>NZ_RCIZ01000009.1 GCF_003666685.1 Mesorhizobium sp. YM1C-6-2 | reverse complement strand
GTGCCTTCCCAGCCGGGACCGGTGATGGCGTATGTCTGCGCCCCGGTGCCGGTGGTGCGCTTTCCGGGAACGTCGAAGACCGTCGTCCAGCCGTCCAGCATCGGGAACAATGCATAGCGGTCGTTCAAGTCCGGAAGGCTGACGATCCAGGGCTCGTCGCCGACGTCGAGGAAGACGGTCGTATAAAGCGTATCCGCATTCGGGGCGGTGACATCCCGGAACTGGGCGTTCGGATATTCACGCAACTTGATGAGATGGCCCATCGGGGCCCTTGTTCCCTTGGGCTCTGCGACATTGGTGATGACGCGGCGGGTCATCTCCATCGTTACCAGTGGATAGCCGTAGATATAGGCTTCGAGCGCGGTCCCGAACTCGTCGGAGCCTTCCATCAGGTCTGTGATCAGCCCCTCGGCCAGCGCGGCCGACGAGCCGAACGAGGTCGCGGTCAGGAGGCCGGCGCCTCCGAGGGAAACGGTGCGACGTGAAATCTTCATCGTGCGATCCTTCATGATCCAGCGGCGTTCCTTGCCTGCGGTATGTTTGTTGCAGATCGGTTGACGCTAGGGAAGTGTGGAGGACGGCCTTTTTCAGCGACCCGCGAAAAATCGACAGCGTGCTTGCGGAAAAGACGCATCGACAACTCCAAAGCTGCCGATCTGGAACCAGCCTCCTCCACCAATCTGCGAATGTCTGCTATCCGGCGGGCTTGCACCGAAGCGGACTGACGGCTTTCCACCCCACGACGGTCGGAGCAACCCGGCATTCCGTGTAGCACGAGCGGCCATCCACGCTGCATCGGGTGGTGCCGACCGTTGCGCGTTGCGCCCAACATTCCGTTCGAATGATCGCCAAGGCAGGTTGTACATGATGAACGTGGGCGGGCTGGACGCGGTCGCGGAGCATGCCACCGGGCGCTGCAGGTGCCACTTGCTCTACTGCTCCCACTTTTCCATCCCGCCTCACTACCGCGAAGCAGATCACCACTAATCTAGCAGTTACCAAATCCTACCAGCTGGACTAATCACGAGGAGGAAGGCTGCCCTTCCGACTGCCGGCCGCTTGCCATTCAAGGAATAGGCTGTATCCAACAGCCAAGAGCACCGGGCCAAGGAACACACCTATAAAGCCGAAGGCTAAAATGCCGCCCAGAAAACCGAAGAAACTGAGCAGCACGGGCAAGCTATTCGCTTGCGTGAGGAGATAGGGTCTCAATACGTTGTCGATGCTGCTGACCAGCAGCAAACCCCAACCAGCAACGAAGATGCCCCAGCCAACCTCGCCCTGAAGAAACAACCAGAATGCGACGGCCCCCCAGACCAAGGGAGGAGCGGCGGGCACAAAGGACAGAAGGAATGTGAGGAACCCCAGCAGCAGGGTCTGAGGGACATCTGCGATCCAGAACCCAAGTCCAGCCAGCAGTCCTTGCGCAATTGCGGTCCCGATCACACCGTAAACCACCCCGGTGACTGTTGAGCCCACGACTGAGAGCAGATGCCGTGCACGAGTGCCACCGATCCGCTCGGAACTGCCGCGCACGGAAGCTGCCATCTGGCGGCCGTACCGATAAAAGAAGAACGCGATGAACACGCTTAGGGCCAGTTCGAGGAGTCCGACGCCGAGAACCGCACCGCTGGCCACCGCAATGTCTGTCGCAGGACCTATAAGCTTCGTCAGCTCGATAAGGAAAGCCGGTGCATTGTAGGCCAAGCCCTGCCAGTAAAGCGCCAGGCGCTCACCAATAAGGGGGATTTTGACTACCCAACCGGGTGGCGCAGGCGGGCCTTGCTCAAGCAGGCTGTTCACGGCCTGTGCGACGACCGCTACACTATCGGCCAGTGTTGCTACCAAGATCGCAAACGGCGCCACAACAACAGCTGCTACAACCAGGGTCATGAGAAGCGCGGCAAGCGTCCTCCTTCCTCCTAGAAGTCGCTCAAACCAAGTGTAGATTGGCCAAGTGGAAAAGCAGAGCACCGCTGCCCAGGTCAGGGCGGAGAGGAATGGCCAGAGCACGACAACGCAGCCGATGCCCAGAAGCACAAGTGCGCCAATTCCCAAGATCCGCTCGACCGATGGGTCAAATGCCATCATGTCCACCTCGCAGCCTCACTCACCATTCCACTCGGACTGACCAGATGTCGGTTACATACCTCGAAAGCGCATAGCTACTTGGCGCCTCCCGCGCCACACGGACTGTCACGTCCATGGTAATGAAATCTTCCGGCAGGCCTACATAACCCCCGGTGATTGGCATGATCTGTCGATTGCTGCGAGCCACAGCTACCGGAACGAGATTAGCGTTGCCTACATGGCGATGTGTCGGATCGAAGGCGATCCATCCCGAGCCAGGTAGATAAATCTCAGCCCACGCATGTGTCGAACCAACCCCCGGAGATGCATCGGCATCATAGAGGTAGCACGAAACTGCCCGAGCGCCCAGACCGAGAAGACGGACAGCCTCGATGAAGAGCGCGGCGATGTCCCTGCAAGAGCCGCTAGCAAGAGAAAGAGTCTCAAGTGGCGTCTGCGTGCCTTCCTCATCGCGAGTCCGGTAAGCCACTGCATCGAGCATGCCCGCATTGATATCCTTCAGCAGAGAGAGCGTATCTGTGGTGTGCCGTGAATGAAGGCCTGCGCCCACGCTCCCAGCCTGCCTTCAGGATCGTCACTTTCAAGGGCGACGAGGGTTCCAAGAGCGGCAAGATCGTCGGTTGAATATTCGAACGGAAATGAATGGGCTTCCGGCGCGATCCGAAAGACCGGCCATGCCGCGGCAGATTGCTCGACAGTCAGATCGTTGACGATCACGAGTTCGGCCGTAGCTGCGAGAACGTCGCCGTCGCGATCAGATTGCCGAAAACATCCTGGGTCCAGTCTAACTCCGCCTCTGGCGAGCAGCTAAGCGAGCTTGCCAGCACTGCAATTTCGTGGCTGCCGCGGGGCCGGAGCATCATGCGGTGAGGCTGGAGCAAGACGGGACGTGCGTAGCGGTACGTGGTTCTGTGATGCACCGTCAGCTTCATCTTTGTCTTCTAGCGTTTTGTCGACTCCCGTCGAGATTCTCGAACAGCGAATGGTTGGACGTGTTTGAACACTCGGGGCCGCTTTCGCGGCCCCGCTATCAAAATTACCTTACTATGTAGACGATTTGCCTGGTTTTCGCGTCGACGAGAACAGGCTGGCCGTTCACATAGACGTACCGGTACTCGTACTCAGGGATCTCGCGCAGTTCGACGGTATCCGGGAGCCCGGCACCAACCACGACTTCGCCATCCAAATAAACGGGATCGATTCTGTTAGTGGTGACGTAGCGGCGTACCTTTTCAGGGGGATCAATAGCAGTACCTGCTGCGCCGCCCGCCACGGCACCGGCCGCACCGCCAACCACAGCGCCGATGGGACCTGCGATCAGCGCACCCGCGACGACTCCGGTGACGCCACCGGCGACTGCTCCGGCATCGCCGCCGCCCTTGTCGGCAGGCGGCGTTAATACTTTGACCCCGGAATTGGCAGGCCGCTCGGTCAGCACGGCTTGAGTGCCCCCGAAATCCCCCGTCAGATAGTCGGAATATACCCATCCGTCGCCAGCGCTTGTTGCCACCAAGCACCATTTGCCACTTTCTAGGCAGCCATTCAGGGCGGTGGCCTGTCCTGCCCCGAGCACCCCAACCACAGGATATTGGGGGCCGGGACCCGCTCGAACATTGAGATCAGTTGTCGCCGCAACACTGGTTTGGGCGCTGGCTAAGCCAGACGACACCAAGACCGTTGCCGCAGTTGCGGCAATCGCCAAAAATATTCTCATCTTAATTCTCCGTTGGATGTCCCTCGCAACATGAACGGAGCAGAGTGGCTTCCGTTCCGAAGACGGGACCATCGTCCCCATGCAGAGTGAAACATACTTACCAGAATTAGCGCCGAATGGCCGCTCGTGGCGCAACCGCGACCTCCGGCATGGTCGCCCGAAATGTCCGCTTTAGGCGGTGTCAAAGCTGACCTCAACGGCCGAGATGAGGGCGCAACGCGGTCATTTGAATTTGGCTTCCCGACCTTTGTGAGCAGACTGCAAACGGTGGTTTGCAGTCTGAACACCTCGGGAGGTTTCATGTCGCAGTGCGCAATCGCCTACTACAGGGTCTCCACGCAACGACAGGGCCGGTCCGGTCTCGGCATCGAGGCGCAGCGGGCGCGTGTGGAGCACTTCGCAATAGCGGAGGGTTTCCATCTGATCGGCGAGCATGTCGACGTCGAGACCGGCAAGGGCTGCGACGCGCTGGACAGGCGCCCTCACCTCGCCCAGGCTCTGGCTGCGGCCCGAAAGGCCCGCTGTCCGGTAATCGTCGCCAAGCTCGATCGGCTGTCGCGCGATGTCGCCTTCATCTCCGGCCTTATGGCCAGCCGCGTCCCCTTCATCGTCGCGGAACTTGGCGCCGATGCCGACCCGTTCATGCTGCATCTCTACGCAGCACTCGCCGAGAAGGAACGCCTGCTGATCTCTGAGCGCACGAAGGCAGCCCTTGCCGCCCGCAAGGCCCAGGGCGCCCGGCTCGGCAACCGCCGGTCGCCAGCCGTTGCCGCAGCCAAGGGACGCGCGGCAAGTCTCGGACATGCCGATTGCTTCGCCGGCGAAATCATCCCGATCATCCGCGGCATCCAGCGGGCGGGTATCACGAGCTTGCGGGGGATAGCGGCAGCGCTGGAAGCACGCGGCGTCCGCACCGCCCGCAACGGCAGGTGGCAGGTGTCGAACGTTCGTAACATCCTGAAGCGCAGCGGTGCGGTTTTATAGACGGGAAATACGACTGGTAACCTTTTCGTCTGCCCCTAGCCTAGCAGCCTGTTGAAGAATTCAGTCCCGTTCGCAGATGAAGCCTGAATCGTCGCCGTTGTGAATGCAGAATTGCTCGATGAGGCGGCTGGCGGTGCCCATCATCGCCCCCCTCGACCGGACGGGTCATTCTCGTCGTGTCCCTCCCCGAGAGCTCCGCGCAGGCTGACCCGTCGCGGGCGCCGTATCGAACGTCGATGAAGTGGTTGTCCCAGACGTCCATTTCGACGATGCGCCAGCGCCTAGTGAAGGCCTTGGCGAACGCGCGAACCCCTTCCATCAGCCGGTCTCCGCCATGAGCTTGGGGGAAGGCCCCCCGACGCGGTCGCGGCCGTGAAACTTCTCCTGTCCGGCGACCGCCTTGATCCAGCCGAGGCTTCCTCGATGCGCTTGCGGACACGTTGGCTGACGGCGTAACCGCCGTGTCGGGTCGTGGCCGTCTATCGCTGAAGCTCGGCCCCTAGTGATCCGCCACGTCCGGCGTCACCCAGTGGGCCGGGCTGATCGTGGGGAGTGGATGGACAGCTCTCTGTGTCTCGGCGGACGCATACATTGCAACGACGCACAGGGTTTGTTAACGCACGCATGGGCAGCGACTGCAAGCGCGTCAGTCCATCGGCTGGCATCTAGAATGCATCTGCGCGCTTCGCGCGTTCGTGTTTCACACCTGTTGCGGTCGCTGCCTGATTGGTTAGAACGATATTTTGAGGTCGTCTTCGATGGCCCACGAGGAAACGGCGTTGACCGTATGATCTGCTATAGCTTCGCGTCGCTGTAGTTGCCTCATACGGTGCTTCAAGTTGTACAATTCTGGATCGTCGGGCGTGGTCCCTTGCCAATGCGCCAAATAACCCATGACACGTGGCGAATGCCGTTCCATGCGCTTTGGATAGGTTTCGCTCATCCTCACCAGCGCTGCCGCTTTTTTTCGAAAGCTGCGAGGTGGGCGGATAACCTCGCCGGAAACATCAAGACCCGTAACGATCTTACGACAATTTGGTCCAAAGCAACGTGTCTTCGCAGGATGTTGTGCAAGCCCCAGCTCGGCGAAACCTGAACGGATCGCACCCGCCGCTATGGACAACGCGTATTCGTCCTGAGCCGAAACAGTGACGTCATCTGCATAGCGCGTATAGCGAGCTCCGATTTCATTGCACAGTCGGGAAAGGCTGTCGTCGAAGTCATAGAGCGCGAGATTGGCCAAATGCGGACTGGTAGGCGCGCCTTGTGGCAGAGTTCCCTCGTGCGTAGTCAATCGGATGATTTCATCGATCGCGGATTGCGATAGATGCGGAAAATGACGTTCCAGCACGACCCGAACCATTCCGGTCGTTACTGATGGGAAGAAGTCGCTGATGTCAGTCTTGTACAGATACCGACAGCCATGATGTTGACGGGCATTCGAAACGATCGAGCGGCCCGCAAAGAATGCCGTCGCTGCGGGATGAGGCGAAACGTGGGATAGCAATTTTTCTAGAATTGCCCTCTGAATTGTTTTTAGTTCGTCAATCGGCGCTAAAATTTGGCGGGCCTTTCGGCCCCTTCTTTTCGGCTTGACATCAAATGAGTGGTAAAACATGGGACCATACCACCCCATGACAGGCTTAATCGCGGTTGAATCGAGACCAAGTACACTTGATAAGACGCTCTGCTCGCTGCTCAACTTTCCGCCCCTCTATTTCACGCGGCAATTCTCTGTCAGCGCGGCATACATTTTGCAAGCGCGCTACAGGCGGTTGTCTCAACTTTGGCAAGCGGCTAAGTCTTCAGAGTATGCCCCCCTCGCGGCACCATCCCAACCGCGCTGCGGGGGCTGGCCAAGCCGCTGACCAGCGCAGCATTATCGCAGCCTGAGCAAACCCCCGCGGTCGGCGGCGCTACCCAGTCGAAACACTTTGACCGAGCAGCCTTCGACAATACCATGGGACCACGATCCGGCCGCCTGCGTGGTGGCGGCGGGAAAGGCGAGTTCCTCGGCTTCGGCTGAGCGGCAGGGCTTCGTTGCAGGTAGATAGTGGCAGGCGCTATCATGCCGGCCGTGCCTGGCGATATCCGCGACTGCACCCACGTCACGCTCTGTTCCGGCGTCGCGGCTTCGAGACTGCAGACCTGCCACGGCTCAATATTCTCGCCTTCCCCAAGCAGGTCGGATAGCGGACGCAGCCAAGGAACTTTCCATAGCTGCCGCTGCGTTCGACCAACCAGCCATCTTCGCACTCCGGGCACGTCGGATAGTTGACACCGCACCCACATCGAACCTCGGCCGTTCCATCCGCGCGGCGTGGCAGAGCGGTTCCGCAGGATTGGCAGGCGGGCAGCAGGTTTCCGCAATGCTGGACATGCTCGCAGCGATACCAAGTGCGGCCATCCTTCCCTGTGACGCCCAGCAACCGCCCACCGCATTCGCCGCAGCCATGTTCCTCCAACTCTACGCCAGGTGGAGCGGCGATGCCGTAGGCGGGATCCTTCTTCAGCTCGGTGACGAAGGACGATGGCCGGGCGTTCGAGGCAAGGATTGTCAGTGTGTGTCGGGTGCGGGTCATCGCGACATACATGACGCGCCGCTCTTCGGCGTTCTGGTACGCCTCCTCCTCCGGCGACACTAGAGACAGCAGGGGGTCGTCGACGATCTCTGACGGGAACCCCGTGCGCCCGCTGTCGGCGTTCAGCAAGACGACGTGATCGGCCTCTAGACCCTTGGATGCATGGATGGTTTTGAAACTTATCTTCAGCCGCGGAAAGCGCCGCCTCAGATCCTGCAGGTCTGGTTCGACGAAGCGGTAACGGCCGAGAAGCAGCACCGTCGCAGGCTTCGTCTCCGGTGCCACAGAGGCTGACAAGCCGGCAAGAACCTCGGACAGTTTCGCCTCATCCTCGCCCTTGGACACGGTCACGACCCTGATGGCGGGTTCGGTCGCGGTCCCCGCCGGGACGATCTGCTTCTGGATCTGGGCCGGGTTCCGCAGAACGAAGGTTCGGGCCGCAAAGGCGATCTGGTCAACCGATCGGAAGGTGCGGCCGAGATCGACGGTCCGGTGCACGCCAGCCTCACCATTGAAGCTGCCCCCAAACTCCCGGCCGAAATGACGCATCAGATGGATGTCGGACCCGGCGAAGCGAAAGATCGACTGCCAGTCGTCACCAACGGCAAAGACGCGCACATCCGGATGCTGAGCCTTGAGCGCCTTGACCAACCGCGCTCGGCTTTGGGAGATGTCCTGGAATTCATCGACCAAGATGTGGCGGAACGGACTGATGTAACGTCCCGTCTCGGTATAGCCCGCGGCGCGCAGGATCATGTCCTCGAAGTCGATCCGGCCTTCCAGGCGCTTCTGGTATTCCTCGAAGACCGGCGCGAAGACGTCGAGGAACGCGCGGGCGCGCTTGCCTAGCTTCATCTGGTCGGACTTGATCTCGCAGTCCTGCAGGCTGTAACTGCCGCTCTTGAACTTGCGCAGGAAGGTTCCGAGCAGCTTCGAGAAGTCATCGACCTGCTTCAACTCAACGATCCTGTCGTAGATCGTGTCAGCTGGGCGCGGTTTCAGGGCGACATGCGGCGCTAGCTTTTCAGCAAGGCCGGTCAGCAGGCGCCCCTCCTGCCGCTCATAGCTGTAGGTTTCGATCAGGGTGGTTTCATGCTCGGCATGGACCTGCCGCTTCCATTCCATGCCAGCCAGATATTCGTGGCGGTCGATGAAGGGCGCCGTGACTAGCTGTTCACTGCCATCGGCCATCTTCTGACGGCGCACCCCAAAATGCTCGATGTAGATGCCGCTTTCGGTCAGGCGGAAATCCGGCTGGTAATCGCGCCTGCCAGTTTCTGCGATCTTGTGTTCGTAGACGGGCTCGTATTCATATTCGACGCCGTTTTCATACAGCCAGTTGGCGATCTGCAGCTCTTCGTAACTTTTGACCTTTTCGCCCTGCAGGGTGCGCAGGTCTTGCGCTTCCATGTGGGTGTAAAAGTCGTGCTTGGTCTGAAAGTCCCATTCGCTCTTCGGCTCAACCAGGAAATGCGCGAACCACCGGATGATCGCCTCCGACACATCAGAACGCCGGAGGACTAGGTCTTTTAGGATCTGTTTGATCAGATTGGTGAAGGCCATGTCATCGGTGGCGTGGTCGGCCAGCGCGGGCTTTGACCCTTCGACGATGCCGATGATGTCATAGGCAATCGCGTGGAAGGTCCGCGCGACAATGGGCACGCCGGATCGGGCCTCGACACGTTCCGACATCTCTTCCGCCGCATTCTTCGCAAAGGCGAGAAGCAGGATTTCTTCCGGCGACCGTATGCCCGCCTTGACCAGATAGGCGGCCTTGGCGGTGATCACGCTGGTCTTTCCCGATCCCGCCCCGGCTAGAACGAGCGTCGCGTCCTCATCGACCACGACCGAAAGGCGTTGTTCCGGCGTCAGCGGCTTGCTCTCAATGGTGTCGAAGAAATCCTTCCAGCGATCCAGTTCGGCGGCGACGAAGGCCGCTATGCCGTTTGCCCGCAATGTGCGCGGATCGCATGCAAACTTCCGGACAGGCGCAATGTGTGCGACGATCTCGCGACCGATGGCTTCGGCATTCAGCTTCGACAGGAGTGAAGCATCTAGAGCACGGGCTTTTTCGAGCAAGGGCGCGATCTGACAGACCGCAGGATATCGAGACGGCGCCACCAGCGACTTCACTTCAGCGAGAATCCTGTCCAGTTGCGCCGCTTCTTTCTTAAGGGCCGCGAGATTGAAGCGAGTCCACGCTTCCTTGATCCGTTCCGAGAATTCATGCGCATCTTGGTGGCCCGCGCCCTTCAGCGTGACATCGTCAAACTGGCCTGAACTGAGGGTCAGTGCGGTCCCGAGCATCCCCTTTCTAAGGGAAGGCGCGCTTGCCAGCGACTGCAACGACATGGACGAGACCAGGCCGCGGCGCGTTATCCGGATGTAATCCCCATCCAACTCCATGGCGCGGGCGGACCTGCCGAGGGGATCAGTCAGAAATTTGAACAATGGGCGTTGTTGTAGTCGAAACAATGAACCGGGCTTTCCGCTTGCCAATGTATCAAACTGCGCTTCGGCAGCTACGGACGGCAACTTTCATTCTGCGTCTACGACACTGTGCCGGAGAGCGAGTAAACGAATGTCACACTCCCTCTCTGAAGATCCGATCACGGCAAGGCATCGATGATAGTTCCCCTGTAGAGGCTGAAGTCGCTGTGGCGGGGGCACCCAGTCGTCAGTGTTGTCGGCGATCGACGGTATCCATGGTCATGACGTTGGCAAGGCGGCGTCCAGCGCCTCGGTTATCCGTTGTGCGGTGCGAGACCCTGGACTCGGCGCAGATGTCCTCAAGGCTGACGCCGCCAAGCTGCGAGGGCTGCCTACTGGGCAAGCCGAAGCAGATCCTGAGCACTGGAGAGAGACTTTTGACCTCTGTGCCACAACTTGGCACCGTCAGAAACTATGATCGGCCGGCGGTCGCCGAGACGATTCCCTGCGGTGTGATCGCGGTTGCGGAGGATACTATAATGGCGGGACGAGTGATTACGATCGAACGTGCTGCTCCAAGGGACGGAATTATTGAAGAACCGGAATGGAGCGCGAAAGGGTATTGCCTCGGCGATCCGAAATTCGCTGAAAAGCACCACGCGAAGAACGCAATCTTCGTGAAGACGCTCGATGAGGCAGCAGACCTCGTATCCAAAGGATTTTCGCTGCGAATGGTGAGTCCGGGGAAGCGAGCCTCGCTGGTTTCACCCAAGAGCCTACGCATCGTTCGCAACTAGCGGCCTGGCGAAGCTGGTCATTGAGCGGAGCGGCAGATCCCGTCGCGAGTTTAAGGTGTCGGCAAATTCGGCAGGCGTCATCCTGCCGGTTGTGAACGCCACCCCCGAAGCGTCGATCGCGCCGATCCCATGGGATCATCTGCTTGGCTTCGCCGGTCCCCGGCTCTCCATCTATGGCGGCGGCCATACGATCAAGTCGCTTTTTTGGCACGCTAGCTGTGGAGCCAAGCGTGCCGGAGTGTTGTGGCTCATGCGGACTTGTCTGCAGCCGCCGTGCCGCGATCAACGATAACTGACTTCGCAGTCTCTTCCGACTGAACGCGCGCCGTATCAGGAAAGCTATACCCTCGCGCGCGCGCGCTAGGAGCTTGAATATTCGCCTTCAGGCCGGCTTGTCAATCGATATGACGCCAACGTACTCTCGACAGAGTAGCAGGGGGATAGTCATGAATGCGCCGTTAGCGAACGACGATCTGAGCAAGCGGCTCTTCCGCGATTTGGGGAACGCGGAGGCGGCTGTACTCGGGGCGCAGGAAGAACTCTCTAGATTTCGCGCGCCTGTGCTCTCAGATCAGGGTCTACACGGGCCCAGTGATCACGATCTTGCTCGTATCGCTCATGCAGAGAAGCGGTTCGCTGCACTGGAGGCAATCATAGCCGATCCATTCCAGGTGATGGTCGAAGTTTATACTGAGGTGATTGGGGACGGTGGCAAGCTCGTAGAGAAGGAGCAACTTTGGTACGCAAATGTGGACTCTTCAGCCAATGAAGTGTTTCGCAACGGCTCCTCGAACGTTGCCGTGCTTGCATGGACCCATCCCGGCATTCAAATTGCTCTCTCCACCGACATTGGTGACTGCCGGGATGTGCGAGCGAGCGGTCTGAAGCTGCGCAGTGTTGAGCCAGTAGCAAAGGCGCGCTTCGACTCCGCCATCCCGGCAATTTCTGCAGTTTATCAACCCGGCGGCGCGGTCAGACCCCGGCCGGCGGCACAGCAGAAGACCGGATTGAAGGCCGTCAAACTGCACATGACGAAGGATCAGGTGCAGGCTTTTGTTTCCCGAATGTCAGGCTTGATGGTTGTCACGGGCGCGCCGGGATCCGGCAAGACGACAGTGGCATTCCAGCGCATTCGCTTCTTGTTTGACCAACAGGATCAGCGCGATCCTGGAGGTCGCATGGTGCCGTACACGCCGAATGCGACGCGCGTGTTTCTCGCGAATGAGAACTTGGCCGGGCAGGCAAGAGACCTTCTGGTCAATCAACTCGCCATTCCGTCTTTCGTGGTGGAAGGCGTTGGTGATTTCCTGAGCGGTTATCTAGAGCAAACCTGGCTGTACAAGCACAACGCAAGGCCGCGCCAACGTAAGCTAGAAAGACTTGAATTAGCCGCTCGAACCGCGGTGCTCGGTCTGTCTGATCACCACGACTTACTTCGCCTCTGGGAGCATTACGAAAGTCAGATTGCAGATCGTTTGCAAAAGGCACCACAAGCGGACTGGGCTGTGAGAGCTGAATACGTCGAGGCCGGCGCTCCCAAGTTCGCATCAGCCCTGGTGCGGTCAGCGTTGGATGCCAAGATTGGACAGGATCCTGCCTCATCCAACTTGTCGATGGATGCCCTGTTCACGAAAGTGGAGCGCGCCTACACCCAGACACGCAGCAAAATGAACGCTGTTGCACGTCGTGAGTTCGATGAGGCGTTTCAGCAGTGGCTCTACTGGGCGTACGACCCGCTGACTGTCCTCGCCAATTACTTCGGCGCGAGAGAGTCCGAGGCAGCGCACCGGATAAGGCGCGGCACCGGCGGTCGTGTGACTGAGGCCAAGATCATCGAGGACGCTAGGAAGGAGTGGAGTGACCGCGGCTACGGACCAGAGGACGTTCCATGGCTCGCATGGCTCCTGCGCTTCGCCCTTCCCACGTCAACAGATCCACAGGACAGGTTCCGGGAAATGCCCTCTTCGTTGGCACCCGCCAAAACAGAAGGCATGCGCTGGACCCATATTGCGATCGATGAAGCTCAGGACCTTTCCGTTGCCGAGGCGTCTCTGTTGGGATCATTGGTTGACCCTGATGGTGCCCTGACCGTCTCCGCAGATTTCAGGCAGATCGTCAGTCCAGTCCACGGCATGCGAAATGCAGAAGCCTTCCATATCGGCCGATCCTTGCGCGGTAGAGGTGCTGAGCAGATTTACCCGTTCGCGCGCAACATGAGACAGAGCAAGCAGATCGGCAAATTCCTCCAAGGGTTCTACGAGGTCTCATTCCGGGAGCGCCCGACCTTTGACGTGAATTCTGACCTTGAAGACAAGAAGCCGCAGGTCATCATTGCACCACCGCAAGACCATGCTTTGCGAATTAAGCAGCTCGTCTCGGTGTTGCGGCGCTCGCATATAGTTTCCACCATCGCACTCTTGCAGATCAACGAGGATCAGCAGGCACTGAACACACTGCGCCAGGAGCTTGAGGCGATCAACGTTCCGCTCGCGCCTTTGTGGGCTGCTTCAGGTGAAGGTCTGCTCACTACTTCTGTCGAGCGCATCAAAGGACTCGAGTTCGACGCTTGCATCGTCTTGGGACTCGAAGGCGTGGAGAGCGCTGCGCTGAATTTCACACTGAATCGAGCGTACGTCGCGCTGTCTCGTCCCGCACGACGCTTGGCTCTGATTTGCAGCGAATACCCACCGCTGCTCCGCAAACTGGATAAGTCACTTTTCGATGTGACCCAGTCCTGATCGAAAGAAGGCATATGTCAGATACCGCGAACGCGCAGTTGTTTCCTGAGCTGGAGAAATACCTCGATCGGAGTGGCCTCCTTTCCAATGCGAAGGGAATACTTGCAGCGCGTCTTCCACGAATACTAGGGCAAGGCAAGACCCGCGCAGAGGGACTGGACATGCCTCCCGCCGCGATCGAGCGGCAGCAGGAGCTTCTGGCGCTCTCGTTACCAGAAGACGCATCCAGGGAACCGGGCGTTCAAAGGGAAATAGAGGCGGCTCGAAAAGCTGTTGATGCCCATGCGGAACACATGCGGCACCCAGAGAATCGCCGGCGCTTCGCGCTTCAGGTACTGCGCGAACTTGAGGGAGTGAGCACCGGAAACAAGGATAACCACTTTTATGCGGGTGATTTCGTACTCGTTCCGGACAAGAGCGGCCAAAGCTGGTCCTGGTCGATGACCCCCCATTACCCGATGATCCCAAAGATACCGGCCGACATCGAGTACGTGGTAAAGGCCTATGCCGCCTCCGAGCGGATAGTCGAAAAGTGGACGATGCCCGTTGAACGGTTTGTCGAGAGACTTTCTCTCGCCTGGAGCATCGCTCGACATCTTGGAGATAGCGAAAACGTCCTGATTGCGGATGTTGCACGTGTATTCAAAGTGGCTGTGCAGGATGATCGGTTCTGGGGAACCCCGGCACGGCGCAACTTCGAAGACGTCCCAGAGGCAGTTTTTATCATCAACCTCATCAATTGGCGGCGCAATCGTGACGCCGTCGCGAATGCTAACTTCGAACTTGTGCCGGCTACTCTAAACCAGGCGCATGGTTCTAAGTCTCGAGCGTTTTTCGTGCCGGGAAACGCCGAGGGCACCGTGGTTCGGCCAATGATTTACATTCGCCGTCTTTCAAAGTGATCGGAGACCACCTTGGACATTGCTATCTCTGCAATTGATGCGCGCCGCCTTGTCAGCACACTCCTCAACTCGCCGATCGCTCCCGGGCGCTACTCTCATTTCATTAACGTCGGTACCGAACACATAATTGATGCGTTGGATCAGAACTATTTCCGCGGTGAATTAGCTGATGGGATTGGATGCTTCAAATACCTTGAGGGCGATTATGGAAGCGGAAAAACCCAATTTATCAATAGTTTGGCACAGCGTGCAAGTGAGCAAGATGTAGTCACGGCGCTTGTTACTGTCGGAGCTGAATGCCCCTTCAATTCTCCTGCTGCGATCTTCCGCGCGATCATGGAGTCTTTTCAGCCACCGGCTGATGCGGAGGGGGCCGATAGGAAGGGCATTGAGGTGCTTATCGACAGCTGGATTAGCACCCGCATACGTCAACTCGGCGCTGAACCCGGCGAAGACGTTCCGGACCTTGTTCAACGCCAGATCGAGGAACAGCTGGGAGGGCTCTGGAAGGGAGCCCCGGATACTCAAATGGCCGGCGCGCTCACTGCGTTGAGCAAGCGACTCCTCAAGATCAATTGCGGGGCAAAGGAGTCCGTTGCTGACAGCGAACTAATTGCGTGGATACGGGGGGACAATCTCCGCTCCACGACGCTAAAATCGTTGGGGCTTTTCGAACCGGTTCGGGATGACAACGCCTTCCGTAGGCTCAAGACCGTTGTGGCCTTTCTTCGCACCCGCATGGCTTACCGCGGGTTCCTGATCGCTTTCGATGAGGGCACGCGGACATCCTCGTTCAGGCGAGGATCCGCCAAGCAAAAACAGGCAATCGAAAACCTCCTAACAATGATCAACCAGAACGCCGAGGGCGAGTTTGGTGGCGTGATGTTCGTGTACGCTGCTACTCCCGATTTTCGATCGGAGGTCATAAGCACCTATCGCGCGCTTCAGGATCGCATCGGAACTGTGGCGTTCTCGCGCGGAAGCCCGTTAGTTCCTCTTATCAACATCGAGGAGGCAAACTCGGAAGAGGTCATCTTTCGTATCGGAGAGCGGCTCCTTGATGTCTTCAGCAAAGCCTATAGCATTGATTGGCAGATGGCGCTTCAGAAGACCAATATGAAGGCCCTCGTTGAGGCGCAGAAGGACCGGCTGTTCGAAACTCCGAAGCCCCGCTTCTTTGTCTATCAATACTGCCGCTTTCTAAGCAGCCAGCGCGACGCGCAGCGCGCCATCAGCAGTGAACAGGCGAGTGATTTCGTAAACGATAACGAGCCGCCGCTCGAGGGTGAAAACGAGTGATCAAGCCGGGTGATCAGGTGGAGCACGCGGAATTTGGCATAGGCCAAGTCCTTGCGATGCTCGGCACAACGGCAACTGTCGAATTCTTCGGCGAAAGCTTCGATGTGGACGTGGGAGAGCTTCGATCTCGCTCGAACGGAAGCAGCCCTGTTCTTGGTGCTGCCTTGGTTCGAGGAAGTGCTGACCTGGCATTCCGTCGGTCCTTCGAGGCGGTGAACCTCGGGGTAGTGCCGTCGGACCCGGATCAGCTTATCTACCTGACGATCGGCGGAAACGAAATATCGCAGGAAGTGCGGGGCATCCTGGATAAGGCACCGCAAAGCGGTGCTTGTCGTATTTTCATGGGATACTATGGATCCGGGAAGTCGCACCACCTGAAGCTGGTCAAGGCTATTGCCCTACGTGAAGGGTGGGTGACTGCCTCCATTGAGCTGGATCCAAAAGCTGCCGACCCTGCGAAGCCCTCCTCGGTCTACCAGGAACTTATCAGCGGTCTTCAGTTCCCGATGCGCAGCGATGGAAGCCGGAACGAGGATTTCTTTGATTTGATCAAGGAAATCCGGGACCGGTGGCTGGAAGTCCGTAACCTGAAATATTTCAAAGCATCGGGGTGGTTTCGTAATGGGCTTGAGGCCCTTCAGCATCTAGCTCATCGGCGGGATGACCAAGAGTACGTTTCAGCAGTGAATTGGCTCGCGGGACAGGTAAAGCTCATCAGTGCCATCCGGCAGGTGACCTGGCGAGAAGGATACAGAGGCAAGATTCCAACGATGCCTCAGACCAAGGACACGGGTGCACTTTATGCATTCCATTTGGTCGTTCTGCACGAAGTCCTGCAAGCCCTCGGCTACCGAGGACTCGCTCTGATCATCGATGAGGCTGAGCACGTTCGGACGTATTCGATAAACCGATATTTGCGCGCCAATAACTTTTTCGACGTTCTCGCACGGTGTGCTCATCCACCGCGCAAAGGTCTCAAAGATCCTCATTGTGACTACGACATGACGGGCATCCCATCCTTCTGGCGCGAAGGTCCCCACTTCGGCCTTTTTGTGGGTTTGACCGAAGGCGAGGACACGCAGGACCTCAAGAGAAAGGCTGGAGAAATGAGCGTGCTCATTCACTCTGCTGACGAAGTTGTACATCTCGTGCCCCCAACCGCCTCCGATTACGAGGCGTGGGCGCTACAATTCTTGACCGAGGCTTCGAGCCATCTCGGACCGAAGGTCGACCTGCTTTCCGACCCGGAACTCCGCGCGCGGATTGCTGGCGTTCTGCGCGAACGGTTCGAGCAAATCCCGGATTCTGAAAAGTTGCTTCGAAACTGGACAAAGATGGCGGGTCTTCCCCCGGCAGTTCTCCTGAGCCAGTCGGCGAAGGTGGGCCACAACGAATTAATCGCGATCGTCGACGATGCGGCCAAGCAAATTTCAGGGGAGGTGATGCCCTGGGATGAGTAACAGCCGAGCCAACCTGGCGCGTATGTTGCCCGATGCCTTTCCGATCTTCTTCGCCGGACGGCAGCCATATCCGGGCCAAGCGTCCGTGATGCCGGAGATCGTTCGTGGTCAAAACGTGCTGTTCGCCGCGCCGACAGCTTCTGGCAAGACGGAAGCGGCCGTCGCGCCGCTCTATCAGCGGCATGTAAGTTTCCGACGCGGGGCTTTGTCCACTATCTACGTGGCGCCGACCAAGGCACTCGTAAATGACCTCTACGAGCGTCTGGTCACCTACTTGGGCATCAAGCACCCCGGGACGATCGCTCGCTACACTGGCGACCGCCATGAGTACTCACGCGCAGAAGGGGCCTTCTGCGTCGTGGTGACCCCGGAGGCGCTCGACTCCTTGCAGCTTAGGCACCCGGAACTTCTGCATTCGGCGCGATCGGTGGTAGTGGACGAAATTCATCTGCTCCATGGCCAGGCGCGTGGCCAGCAACTGCGGCACGTGATCTCTCGTATCCGGAGTGCGGCCAAGCCGCCACGGTCTCCGCGGGACAACTTTCAGATCGTTGGAATGACCGCAACGCTGGACGACATGCCGGCAGTTGCAGCGCTCTGGCTCGGCGAAGACGCGAAGGTATTGTCTCATGGTTCGCCGCGCGAAATCGATCTGGAGCTCGTCGATGTCGTCGTTGAGGAGCCCGGACAAGCAGACCGGGCTAAGGCCCGGCAGCTCGCTCGGTGGCTCGACAGGGCGGGCGCTGAGAAAGTGCTCGTCTTCACCAATTCCCGCAATGGTGCGCATGCCATGGCGGCGCATCTTCACGAGGAGCTCTCCGGCACCCGGTGGCCGGTTCATCTCCATTTCGGGGCCTTGCCTGCCAGTCAGCGGGAGCGAGTAGAGGAGCAGATGCGAAGCGATCGATTTGGCGTCTGTGTGGCCACATCGACGTTGGAAATCGGGATCGACATCGGAGACGTTGATACCGTCGTACTCGCTGAGATGCCGCGAAGCGTTAATGGCTTTCTACAGCGGATAGGTCGCGGAAACCGTCGAACTGGGACTTGCAGAGTGGTCAGTTTCCGGAGCTCAGACGACGACGAACAGCTCATGCAGGCGTTGCTGGACTGTGGTCGCCGTGGAGACCTTGACGACGTGTATGAGTACGATCGCCCATCAGTGCGGTTTCAGCAAGTGCTTAGCCTTGCCTGGCGCGCAACTCGTGAGGACCGCTCCTTAACGGAGAACCATTTGGCTGCAGAAGCCGGAACAGACGAGCACACTCGGGTCGTGCATGACATGCTGGCGACGGGCTGTCTTGTCGATTTGCGCGGAGCCCTCGTGCCGTCTGATCGGCTGATCGATGAGGGAGATGCGGGCCGGATCCATACAGTCATCGCCGGCGGTGTCAGCAGCTCTGTCGTCGATATGCGTACCGGCGACACGGCATTCCGCGACGCGGACGCAGCTACCACAGGTGGCGCCCTGTTCCACGCCGGTGCAATGCGACGGCTGCTGGCGGGGGGCGATGGGGCGGCTTACCTCGGAGATAACGCCAAAAGGTCTCATCCGCTTGCGAAGATCAAGGCTACTGGGCCTGCTCTGCCAACGAGCCGTAGTATTATATGGGCGCTGGCACGTCTCAATGGGTACGACCCGGCTCGTTGGCAATTGAACGGCGGAACGCTTTTGACTTGGGGCGGGCAGACACTGAATGCTCTGCTTGCTGCAGTTTTTCGAAGGTCAGCTCCTGACCGCAACTTCTCTCCGAGCCCAACCGCAGTTTCCGGGGACATGTTTGCCATCGATCTGTCGATTGAGTTTATCCGGGACTTGGCCAAGGGTATCGAGACGGCAAACGATCTCCCCCTTTCCGTCACTTCGAAATTCGTCGGCCCAAGCCGTTTCATCGGGGAGCTGTCAGACGCGCTTGTGGCAGAGGAGAAGCGACGTGCAGTCCCGTGGGCGCTCTTGCATCGCTGGCTTGATCGGGTCGAAGGCATCGACCTCGGAGGATCATTGCCCATGGAAAAGCGGAACTGAGTGCAGGTACTCTGACGCTGCGTACTAGGAATTTTCAATTGCGTTATAAAACAGAGGCTTAGACTAGAGAAGGTTGGATACCAGGCCCATCCCCTCCGCCAGCCCTGCCCGCGTCCTCAGCTCAAAGCAATGCGCCTGCCCCTTTCACGGCGGATTCCCCTTTGTCGTACCAATAAAATCAATCACTTAGCGTCCATTTGAAATCTCTGGTCCCGAAAACGGTCCCGAATTTCATTGGTGGGTTGTCGACGACCGCACCCGGGACCTGCGGGTGCACGCTCGATCAGCAAACTATCGAATCTCAGTTCGAGGGAGAGCGTCACCGGCTCGGCGCCGTTGCCACGCTCGTTCCATGCCTGGTACTTCGCCGGCCGGAAACAAAAGTGGTTGGCAATATTCACAGAGCGCGGGATTGGCTCAAGGCGATGATGCCGGCATGCATCGTCGCCAGCGACCAGGGGGCGCGACCGGCTCCTCCGGAACAGAGCCGGTCGACGCCCTACGTCATCCAGCAGTTCCGCGACGCCGCCGACATGCTCGAACGCGGGATCGTCATCAAGTACGAGAACGGGATGAATTGATGGCCGGCCACTGGTGCAACGACCGATTCGTTTTGTCGCATTCCACACGCAAGCTTGACGGGTCAGACTACCCCTCTACCTGGGAGGGGTAGTCATCGGACGTTTAGAGTTCTTCACTATCCGGCTGCTTCGGCATCTGCCGATTTCCAGCGCCTTTGACGCGCATCTCACCAGGTGCGCTTTTGCGTCCTCGCTGTTTGACGAGGATGTGACTCTTGGCAAACTGTTTGGATGGACCGCTCTGGAGAGCAGCATCGGCGAGACGGATGCGGGTAACGAGGCTGTTGAAACCGCCATGCTGCAGAGTGTAGCTTCCTCGGTGGGTGTAAGGATCGGTGTCGTCAACTCTTGCCCCTCGTTGCGACCGCGGGCCAGCATGCCGCCAGCACCGCGACGTATCTGAAGTCCTTGGCGTCTTCGCAATTCTGACTTAGCTCCGCTGCATCGATACCCCTGAGCCGGACCCTCTCGTGACCGATGACGAACGTATCGCCGTGTACAACCTTGGCTTGACCCGATACCGGACCTGGATTGCCGGTGCGCTGTTTGCGTGCGGCCTTCTGCTGCGACTTGGAACGCTCGCCAGGTACGATGACAGATTCCCCAACAGTTGGTTCAGAGCCAAAGAGGCGATGATAGGCCTCGTTCTGCTTCTTGAAACAATATTCGACCATGCGCCAATCTTGTTGCCATTGAGCCAGACACCGCGAAAGGATGCCCTGCTGGTCGTTGCCGCGCGCTTGGCGATTTATGGTCGCGACGCTCTGGAACGCCTAAATCTGCTTGTTGATGCAGTCTTCCTGCATTCGGTAGTCTTGCGGCCATTGCGCCCTGCAAGCTCGCCGAATGTCAGAAAGTGTGTCGGCTGTCGCATGTGGAATAGCGGCAGCAAGAAACAATGCGACCCAGAACGATCGCATTACCCCCCGTAGCTCTCCCGAGCACATGATTGTCCATTGCGTGAATAAGCACAAGCCTTCCCCCCGGAGGACGATACATGAGTTATCTTGGTCAATTGGGTAGCAGACCTTCACTATTCGCGTAAGCTGGAGTTCTTAGGGAGGAGCGCGGTGATGCAATTTTCGTTGGATGAACTCGAAGATTTTCACGCGCCTGGGCGCGGACGATCCGCCCAGGCTTCTGGTTCAGCCGAGCGTCCGCGTCTGCACCTGAAATCCACGAAGCCGAAAGCGTGACTGCCCGCCTACGCTTCATTACCGATCAGCTACAGGGTTGAGGAAAACACCCATCACACCGTCGACGAGAAGGCTTCGTCCGAGAGCGCACTTGCGTGGGTGCAGTTCGGCGGCCATTCGTTCTGCGCATGGAACGAATGACACTAAATTCGGTGTCTTTGAGTCTTCGTCGTTCAGTTCGGTCAGCCCGCCTCGCGCAGCTGTGGCAAATCCCTGAAGAGCTCCAGCGCCTCGGGGTTCGCCAGAGCTTCCTTGTTCTTGACCGGGCGGCCGTGGACGACCTCGCGCACGGCGATTTCGACGATCTTGCCGGACTTTGTGCGCGGGGTGTCCGAGACGGCGACGATCTTCGCCGGCACGTGACGCGGGCTGGCGCCTGACCGGATCACGCTCCGGATCCTCGCCTCCAGGGCGTTGTCCAGCACCACGTCCTTCGCCAGGCGCGCGAACAGCACCACACGCACGTCGCCGTCATGGTCCTGGCCGATGCAGAGAGCCTCCAGCACCTCCGGCAGCTTCTCGACCTGGCTGTAGATCTCCGCCGTGCCGATCCGCACGCCGCCGGGGTTCAGTGTGGCATCCGAGCGGCCGTGGATGATCAGGCCGTCATGCTGCGTCCACTCGGCGAAATCGCCATGGCACCAGACATTGTCGAAGCGCTCGAAATAGGCCGCGCGATACTTCGCGCCGCCCGGATCGCTCCAGAAGCCGACCGGCATCGAGGGGAACGCCCTGGTGCAGACGAGTTCCCCCTTCTCGCCGCGCACCGGCCGCCCCTCATCGTCCCAGACGTCAACGGCCATGCCCAGCCCCGGCGCCTGGATCTCGCCTTCGTAGACGGGCAGCGTCGGCACGCCCAGTACGAAGCAGGACACGATGTCCGTGCCGCCCGAGATCGAGGCGAGGTGAACGTCGCGCTTTATTCCCTCGTAGACGAAGGAGAACCCCTCCGGCGACAGCGGCGAGCCGGTCGAGAAGATCGAACGCAGGCTCGACAGATCGTGGCTCCGCGCTGGCTGCAAGCCGGCCTTGCGCACGGAATCGATGAACTTCGCCGAGGTGCCAAACTGCGTCATCCGCTCGGCCTCCGCGTAGTCGAACAACGTGCTGCCATCCGGGTGAAAGGGCGAGCCATCAAAGAGCAGCAGCGTCGCGCCGAAGGCCAGGCCGGAGACCAGCCAGTTCCACATCATCCAGCCGCAGGTCGTGAAATAGAACAGCCGGTCGCCGGGGCGCGCGTCGCCGTGCAGCCGGTGTTCCTTCAGGTGCTGCAGCAGCGTGCCGCCGGCGCCATGGACGATGCACTTCGGCACGCCCGTGGTGCCCGACGAGAACAGGATCGCCAGCGGGTGCGAGAAGGGCAGCCGCGTGAAGCTGACCGCGCCCGGCGCGAAGGGCGCCAGCGCCACCGACAGGGCTTGCGCGCCCGGCACCGTGGCGGCCACGGCCTCCGCGTCGCCGAGATAGTCGATCACGAGAACCCGCTCGAGGCTGGGCAGCCGGGCCGCGATGGAAGCTACCTTGCCCGCCACCTCGATCCGCTTGCCGCCATACCAATATCCGTCCGGCACGAGCAGCACCTTCGGCTCGATCTGGCCTAACCGGTCGAGCACGCCCTCCACGCCGAAGTCCGGCGAGCAGGACGACCACACCGCGCCGATGGCGCTGGCCGCCAGCAAGCCGGCGATGGCTTCCGGCATGTTGGGCATCATCGCTGCGACACGGCCGCCTTCGCGCACGCCTAGCGACACGAACAGCCGCTGCAGCCGGGAGACCAGGGCGTGCAACTCGTCCCAAGACAGGCGGCGCTCGATCTTGTCCTCGCCGCGAAACACCATTGCCTCGCCGGCGCCGCGCTGGCGCAGCAGGTTCTCGGCGAAGTTCAGCCGCGCCTCCGGGAAGAAGATCGCGCCCGGCATGCGGTCGGCGTTGTCCAGCAGGCGCCCGCCCTTGTCGCCGACCACGTCGCCGAAATCCCAGACGAGTGACCAGAACGCGCCGCGATCCTCGATCGACCAGCGGTGGAGGTCCGCATAGGAGCCGAGCGGCCGGCCTGCCACCTGTTCTGCCTGCCGCGCGAACGCGGTCAGCTGGCTTCGCGCCACATGCTCGGCGTCTGGCGCCCACAGCGGCACTGATGGATCACTCGACATCGGACCTCCCAGTCAGTCAATCAATCGAACTCGGCGTTCCAGGCACCAGCCGCGTCCACGGCTGGCTTAGGCCGCGCGACACTGAGAACGATATATCCGCGCGACGCAGCGGTCTGCCAATGTCGCCGTCAGGCGGATCGTGCGTGAGCCCGACGACTAGGCGCTTCTTGCCACGGAGTGCTGGACGTCGGCATCCTCGTCGCTGACGATATGCTCCTGATACCACAGTGCGGTGTCGGAGATGTCCCTGAGCAGCGCCTGCTTAGCCTGTTCGCCGTCGTTCTTCTGCAAGGCGTCGAGTATCTCCCTATGCCGTTCGATCCCGTTGCGGAAGACGATCGGATCGTAGGTCTCTGCCCGGAACGGCGTGCGCATCATCGGTCCAGCGCGCACCCACAGCGTTTCGATCATGCCGTAGAGCATCTCGCCGCCGGCAAGGCGATACAACATGAAGTGGAACTCCATGTTGGCGTCGGTGACCGCCTCCGCGTCACCCCGGTTTACGGCGAGTTCGAACTTGCGGTTGGCCAGTTCTAACGCGTCAAGCTGATCGGGCCGCGGTGGCAGCGGGATGGACCGCATCGCCTCGCCTTCCAGCATGATGCGGATGCGGGTCAGTTCGGCGAAGTGCTCACGGTCTATCACCGGCACGCAGGCGGACCGGTTGCCACGCAGTTCCAGGGACCGTTCGGCGACAAGTCGCTGTAGCGCGTCACGCACCGGCACGATAGATGTGCCCAAAGCTTTCGCCAGAACACGGATAGTCAGCTGCGCGCCGGGTTCGAAATGGCCGCGGATCAGCGCGTTGCGCAGGGTCAGATACACTTTGTCCTGAAGATTGACCTTGTTCATCAGGGACGTGTCGACGCCGAAAAATGCGTTCGAAGCCGCCAGCTCGCCTGCATGCCTACCCAAACTTCCACTCCTTCAAGTGTTCAATGCGTGACGGTCAGGCCGCCGTCCACGACCATCAGGTGACCGTTGACGAAAGACGAGGCGTCGGAAGACAACATCAAGAGAGGCCCGCGCAGATCATCCACGAGCCCCCATCGATTCAGCGGCACGCGGGCGTGAAGCTTGTCATTGAACGCCTGGTCCTGCTGAAGTACTACATTGATCTCCGTCCTGATATAACCTGGACACAACGCATTCACGCAAATCCCGTCTCCACCCAGCTCCGCGGCCATGCTGCGGGTCAGGCCGGCGACCGCATGCTTCGTCGCGGCATAAGAGTGCGCGTTCGGCTTGCCATGTAGGGCAAGGATCGAGGCCACGTTGACAATCCGGCCCCAGCCGCGCTGCCGCATCGCGGGCCCGAACGCCTGAGCCAGCAATAACGGCGCGGTCAGGTTGAGCGCGATCACGCGGTTCCAGTCGTTGAGCGCCACCTTCGCGAACGGGTTGCGGTCGATCGTGCCCGCACTGTTGATCAGGATGTCCGGCAGACTGTCGGCAGCCGCGAGGTCAGCGGCCAGTGCCGTGATTGCCGTTGGGTCGGAGACATCGCACGCATGCACGGAGGCACGCCCGCCAAGAGCCTCTATTTGCCCGCAAACGTCCTCCAGCCGCTCCTTACGGCGTGCGACCAGAACCAACTTCGCTCCCGCCTGCGCCAGCGTGTGCGCGGCATCCTTGCCGATCCCCGACGAAGCGCCGGTCACCAGGGCGGTGCGTCCCTCCAGCGAGAACAGCGAGCCCAGATCAGCCATGAGCGACCTCCTGGGTGACGAGGGGCGACCGATAGCTCTCGAAATTGCCGCAGATGCCGATCGACTGGCCGGAGATCGTCGCGCCCGTATCGGAGCCAAGGAAAACCGCCATTGCTGCGACATCGGCCGCGCTGACGGTTTTGTGCATGGACACGTTGTGCAGCAGCAGGTTCATGTAAGCCGCGCCATCCATGCCCTTTGACGCCGCCTGCTCGGCTATGACCCGGTCGAGCCGGGGTCCGGCCACCATGCCCGGCATCAGCGCGTTGACGCGAATGTTGTATTCGCCAAGCTCGATGGCCATCACATCCGTCAGGCCGCGAACCGCGTATTTCGAGGCCGAGTAAGGCCCGCGCAGCGGCATGCCCATCCGGCCGGCGGTCGACGACAGGTTGATGATGGCGCCGGATCGCTGGCCCTTCATCGTCGGGATCACCGCCTTCGCGCTGAGGAACTGGCCGGACAGGTTGACGGCCAGCGTCCGCTCCCATTCGTCCAGCGTCACATCCTCTAGCTTCTTCGTCGGCCCGGCGATGCCGGCATTGTTCACCAGCACATCGATCCCGCCCAATTCGGACAGGGCAAGCTGGAAGAAGGCCGCGACCTGCGCTTCATTGGCCACGTCGCACTGGCTGGCGATGTGGCGAGAGCGTGCGACGGCATCCGCGTCGGCATCGCAGATGGCCACGCGGGCACCGGCGTCGCGGAACGCGTCGGCAATGGCGAGGCCGATACCGGAGCCGCCGGCGGTCACCACCACGCGCTTGTCTGTGCAGTCGAGTCTCACCGGGCAGCCTCCACGATCTGGGTAGCCGCAAGCGGTGGCGACTTCCGCTTGCTGAAGGAAAGCTCGCGACCGCGCGTCAGGCCCTCCGGCCGCAGGATCAGCGCGAGCAGCATGCAGAAGCCGAGCAACACTTCACGGCTGCCGCCCGGCAGCACGAGCGTCTGGCCGAACACGTCGATGCCGATCTCGAGGCGGCGGAAGACCTCCGCCACGAGCGACAGCGCGAGCGTCCCGACCACCATGCCGGACAGGCTGCGCACCCCGCCCACGACCAGCATCGCGATGATGGTGAAGGACAGGTTCAGGTACACATTGTTCGCCGTCGTCAGCGCGCCATTGTAGTGACCCCACAGCGCGCCACCCAGGGCAGCCACGGCCGCGCTGAGGACGAAAGCGAGCAGGCGCAGGCGCTCGGCCGGGATGCCGGAGGCGCGCGCCGCCACGAGGTCCTCGCGCGTCGCCCGCAAAAGCAGTCCGTAGCTCGATCGCTGGAACAGCCAGGCGACCAGCAGCGCCACGCAGGCGGCGAGCAGCGCGACCTTCGGCCCGACATAGACCGGCAGTCCGACCAGGGAGGCCGTGCCTTTCGTCCACCCGGTCCAGTTGTTGTAGATCACCGAGATCACGACAAAGAAGGCGAAGGTGGCGATCGACGCGGCGATGCCGCTCAGCCGCATCAGCGGGATGCCGATCACCAGCGCGAGCAGCACCGCGAGCACGATCCCGCCGAGGAGCCCCAGCACCGGGTCCAGGTGGACGGTCTGCAAAAAGGCCGGCAGGCCCGGCAGGATCACCTTCTTCATCATCGGCGGAATGGTCAGCCAGGCCGAGGCATAGGCCGACACGATCAGGAACGCGCCGTGCCCGAAGGACAGGATCCCCGAATTGCCGATGAAGATGTAGAGCCCGGTGACCATCACGAGCTTGATCAGCGTGTCCGTCACGATGCGCGACATCGCGGGGCTGATGGACGACAGCGTGAAGGTCAGGACGACGAGGACGAGTATCCAGACCGCCAGCGGCGCCAGGAAGCGCAGGATCTCGCCCGGGGTCGAAGTCGGTTTGGCTGGCATCAGACACGCTCCCATGCGGACCGGACGGCGATCAGGCCCTGCGGCCGAACCAAAAGCACGATGATCACGGCGGCGAAGACGAAGGCTTCCCGGAAAGGCTGCAGGTGAGACGGCAGCATCATCTGAAGGAGCGTCGTCAGCGCCCCGACCAGGAAGCCGCCCAGTGCGCAGCCCGGCAGGCTTCCGAGCCCGCCGATGACCGTCGCGACGAAACCGATCATCGTCAGCGACACGCCGAAGAACGGCGTCATCGATCCGGTCTGCGCGACGAACAGCACGGTCACCGTCACCGCCAGCACCGCGCTGATCGCGAAGGCGGCCGCGACGATCCGGTTGCTGTTCACGCCCACCAGCCGTGCCATGCGCGGGTTCTCCGACACGGCGCGCATCTGGTAGCCGATCTTCGTGTAGTTGATCACCAGCGCCAGCGCCGTCGTCAAGATGATCGTGGCGGCGATCTGCAGGATGCTGACGCCCGCCACGCGCAGGCCACCGATCTCGATGCTGCGGTTGATCTCGGGCAGGAAGTTCACCGTCCGGGTCAGCGAGCCGAAAAGCACCACGTACAAGTGCTGGATCATGAAGCTCAGCCCGAAGGAAACGATCATCAACGTTTCCGGCTGGGCACGCCGAACCTGGCGGAACACGAGCCAGTCGCTCGCCAGCGCAAACAGGATGACGAAGATCAGCACCGCCAGGATCGCGAACGGCCAGTGCACGCCCGCGGTCAGCAGCAGCACGTAGGCACCCACCATAATGTACTCGCCATAGGCGAAGTTCACGAGGCCGATGACGCCGAAGATCAGCCCGAGACCAAGCGCGGTCAGCGCGTAGAGCCCGCCGACGCTGGCGGCGTCGATCAGCATCTGCAAGGCGTTCATGGGGTCACCTGTATATTGTTCGGGGTTCCGACGATGCGCGCTGCGGCGCGTCCGAACAGCGTCTGCTCGACAATTCCGTCCTGGGCGAGTTGCGCCGGCGCGCCCTCTGCGACCAGACGGCCGGCCTGCATCAGGTAGGCGCGGTCACTGACGGCAAAGGCGCGTTCTGAATTCTGCTCGACCAGCAGGATCGAGGTGCCGCCCTTCTTCAGTTCGCCGATCGCCTCGTAAACCTTGTCGGTGACCACCGGGGCAAGACCGAGCGACGGCTCGTCGAGCATGAGGAGTTTCGGATGGGCCATCAGCGCGCGGGCGATGGCCAGCATCTGCTGTTCGCCGCCGGAGAGGAAACCCGCCATGTGCTGCCGCCGCTCCGCGAGGCGAGGAAACAGCGTGTACATGCGATCGGTGTCGGCCTGGATCGCGGCCCGGTCCTTGCGCAGGCTGGCGCCGACCAGGAGGTTCTCGTGAACGTTGAGCTTCGTGAAGACCTCGCGGTTCTCCGGCACCACCGAGATACCATTGGCGACACGCGCCTCGGCGCTCATGCCAGCGAGGTCCCGGTCATTGACCTTAATCGTTCCGGATCGTGGCGCGACCACACCGGCGACCGTGAACAGCAGCGATGTCTTGCCCGCGCCGTTCGGGCCGATGAGCGCGACCGTCTCGCCCTGGCGGACATGGATGGAGATGCCGGCGATAGCGCGGACAGCGCCGTAGACGACGGTGAGGTTGTCGATCTGGAGATGGTTCACGCCGAGCTCCCCAGATAAGCTTCGCGCACCATCGAGTGGCTGCGGATTTCGTCGGGGGTGCCAACAGCAAGGGTCCGGCCGCTCTGCAGCACCTGGACGCGGTCGCAGAGCCGGAACACGACACCCATGTTGTGCTCGATCAGCAGCACGCCGGCGCCGGTCTCGCGGATGGCGCGGACGACCGCGAGGAAGGCCATGGCCTCTTCCTCGTTCATGCCTGCGGCCGGCTCGTCGAGCATGATGAAGGCGGGGTTGGAGACCATGGCGCGGGCGATGCCGACTCGGCGCTCGATGCCGTAGGGCAGTGCGCGGGCTTTGACGTCTACCCAGTCGCCGAGATCGAGCAGTTCGACCAGGCTGCGTTCGCGGTTGCGGACCTCGGCCCGCGAAAGGCCGATGGCGAGCCCGGCGGCAGCGATGTTTTCGGAAACGGTCATGGCCGAGAACAGCCGGACCGCCTGAAAGGTGCGGACGAGGCCCGAGCGGGCGCGATGTTCCGGCTTGGTGAAGGTGATGTCCGTGTCGCCGATACGGACGGAGCCGGATTTCGGCTTCTGGAACCCCGTGAGGACGTTGACGAAGGTGGTCTTTCCCGCCCCGTTCGGACCGATCAGGCCCAGCACCTCGGCCGGGCGGATGTGCAGGTCCACCTCGTGGATGACGGTCAGCCCGCCGAACCGAACGGTGATGTTGGTCGCGGCAAGAGTACGGTTCATGCGGCTGCCTCCGGTTGAAAGGGCTGCCGCGGGTTTCCCGCGGCAGCAGTGGGCTGCGGTCAGAACTGTGGCGGATAGACCGTCTGGGCCGCGCGGCGTCCGATCGACTCGAACTTGCCGCCAGTCGCCTTCATCATCAGCATGGGGCTGGTCAGGTTGATGTGAAGCTCGGGCGTGAAGGTGGCGCCACCAGTCAGCAACGGCTCGTTGTTGAACGTCTCCATGGCAGCCTTGATCGCCTCGGCATCCAGGCTGCCGGCCTTCTCGACGCCATGCGCCCAGGCTTCAACAGCGGTGTAGCCGGTGACGACGTGGCCCATCTTGGCGGGCTCGTTGAACTTTTCCTTGTAGCGCTCCATGAAGGTCTGGATTCTGGGCTCGGGGTCATTGCCCCAGATCGAAGCGTAGACCGCGATGTAGAAATCGGAAAGGTCCGGAACCGCCTCGATCCAGTGCGAGCCGTCCATCGATTCCGAGGCCAGGATCGGCAGGTCGATGCCGGCCGAACGCACCTGCCGCATCATCGAGCCATTGTTTGTAAAGCCGCACCACATGACGAACTTGGCGTCGCCGCCGGCCGACTTCATGCGCGAGATCTGGCCGGAAATCGCGTTGTCGTTGAGGCCGTTCCAAGTGTCTTCGCCGACGATGCTGTCTTCACCTTTCAAATCCACCCAGCGCTTGCGGAAGTTCTCGCAGAGCGACTTGGTGTACTCGATGGCCGTGTCCTGCATAATGTAGACCTTGTCCCATCCGGCCTGCTCCGCGGCGAACTCCGCCAGAAGCGCGCCCTGGCCGTTGGTCGCCAGCGCCATTGTGAAGGCGAGCGGACCGACGCCCTGGACGCCGAACTTGGGGTCGGCGGCGCAGCTCGCCATGGCGATCTTTCCAGCCGAGATCGTGGCCAGCGCGGCCGGCGCGCCGAAGTCATAGTCGCAGGCAACCAGCACCATCTCGGCGCCCTCGTCGAGCACTTCCAGCGCGGCCGTCGGGCCGAGCGACGGATCGGATTTGGTGTCGCGCACGACCAGCTTGAGGGGGCGTCCGAGCAGTCCGCCCTTGGCGTTGATGTCGTCGACAGCGAGCTCGGCACCGCGCGCCGCGCCCTGGTCCCACGGAGCGAGCGTGCCGGTCTGACCGGATGCGACGCCGATCACGATCGGATCGCCTTCAGCGACAGCACTGCCCGCGAGAGCGATCGACAGTGCCGCGGCTCCCACCGCTGCAAGAAGATGTTTCATGCGTAGTTCTCCTCTGTTGTCTATTCCCACTCTTCTTCTTCGATCAGGCCGAGCGGAGTTCCTCCGTCGCGGCCAGGTCAACGGCGAAGTCACCTTTCACGGTGACCCCGTAGACATCGCGAGCGCGCTGCTCGCTGATGAGCCCTTCGCGAAGGTCAGCGACGACCTTCTCCATGGCCCGGCTCTTAGGATCGCCGAACCCGCCGCCGCCGCACGAGTAGGAGACGACCCGCTCATCCGGAGCGATGGTCACCGACACGACAACTGGCAGTTCTTCCAGGGAGCCGTCCGCGCGCTTGCGGAACTGGCGGGCGCCTTGCGCCGCGCCGCCGCCGGCCGCGCCCTTGGCGGCGTTCACGGTGCCATCGCTGACGGCGTTTACCGTCATGCTGCAGCCGTGCGGCCCGTATTCACCCATCAGGCTCGGCGCGCCGGTGAACTCGCCGGCTCCCTCGGAGTCGGTCACGAGACGGCGCTGGTAGCAGCGGATCGGATAGGCGAGCTCGAGGATTTCGATGCTGTCGATGTAGAGCATGCCCGCATTGCCAGCGTGGGCGATGGTCATCCAGGAATCCTGCGTCGGCGTGCCGGCACCGCCGGTCGCGCCCAGGAAGATCTGGTTGACGAAGGGTCGGCCCTTGCGCGGATCCTTGCCGGAGATCACCGCCATGGTGGCAGGGCTGAGCGCGCCCGTCTCAGCCTGGCCGAAGCGGCTGTCCATCGAGGCGATCGCGGTCTGCACGGAGTTGCTGATGCGGTCCGCGACGTTGGTCGTCGCCACCGAGCAACTGGTTGGATGTTGCGGGATGCCGACCACCGCGCCTTCGCGAAGCTTCACGCGGACGCGGCTGAACGAGCCGGCATTGCGCGGGACGCGATGGTCGATCGAGTTGAACACCCCGATCAGCGCCGCGGTGCGCGTGCAGGCCTCGGACACGTTGATGCCGAGCTCGAGTGCGTCGATGTTGTCGGTGAGATCGATATCGATGTAGCCGTTCTCGGAATCGACCGCGACGGTGGCGTTGATCTTCACTCCTTCCTCCGGCGTGCCGGGCAGCGCGTCATGCGTGCTGGAGGCGGTCGCCGTCTTCTTCGGAAGCTGAGCGATGGCGGTGCGCATGCGCTCGGCGCTGTAGGAGAACCACTGCTCACCGAAACCGGCCAGCTCGTCCCAGCAGAACTCCTCGCCCATGGCGTGGATTTCGCGCTCGGCGATACGGCCGGCGCCCATCATGCCGAGATAGTCGCCCCACCATTGCTGCGGCACGCGGATGCGCATCTTGCACATCCGGATGATGTCATCGATGTCCTTGTAGTCACGCTGGACCTGCACGGCCGGGAAGATCAGCGCGCCCTCGTTGTAGACGTCGCGGGCGTGCCCGAAATAGGTCGTCGGGATCGAGTTGCCGATGTCGGCCTGGTGGGCCTTCACGATCGCAGTGTAGCGGTGCCGACCCGCCTGGTCGAATACGGGCACGAGCACGGACAGGTCCGCCGCGTGCGAACAGCCATGATAGGGCGAGTTGTGCAGGAAGGCGTCACCCGGGCGCAGATTGGGGTGAAGGTCGCACATGGATTGCGCCATCATGTCCGGCCCAACCAGAACGTGGATCGGAATGCTCTCCGCCGTCGCAAGCAGCCGGTTGTCTGCGGTCACAATGCAGCAGGAGAAGTCGCGGGCGGTCGCCAGCACGCCGGAGCGGCCGGTCCGCAGCAGGGTGTTCGCCATCTTGCGGGCGACCGCCTCCCACCGGTTGTTGAGGATCGCCAGCTTGACGCCGTCGATGGAGCCGCTCGAAGGCGCGCGATTGGCCGAGGTGCTCATGCGTTTTCTCCAGGGATATCGATGACGACCGAACCGGACGCGGCGCGCGAGGCGACGGAGCCAGGGAACACGACGATGGTCGTGAAGGGGGATTCCACAATCGCCGGGCCGGCGACCTTGAGGTGTTCCGACATGGCGGCGAAGCTCACCAGTGGCACGTCCGCCGTTTCGGTCTCACGGAAGTAGCAGCGCCGGGTCGTGGCGGTGTCGTCCGAGGCGATGTTGTGCATCTGGCCGATCTCGCCGGAGCGGATCTTGATCGCGATGTCGACGCGCCACCCGACGATCTCGACGGGTGAACCCTCGTCGCGCACCGCGAACAGCTTGTCGTGGACCTGGTGGAAGGCTTCCTCCAGCGCCACCACATCTTCGGCGGTGCTCAGCCGGTCCGCATCCAGCGGCACTTCGATGTCCCAGACCTGCGACGGATAGTGTCCCTCGATGCTGAACGAGACCTTGGTCTCGATCGCCTGTTCGCCGGTGTTGTTGAGGAAGGTCCTGGCCTTCCGGTTCAGCTCCGCGATGGCGTTGCGGGCAAGGTCGAAATCGAAGTGGTCGGTCCGCGTCGCCGCGATGACGCGGAAGTTGTTGGTCAGCTCCGAGATCAGGCCGCCGCCGGCCGAAAGCGCCGCGCCCACCTGCGGCATGATCAGCTTGCGGCAGCCGAGCCGCCGCGCGATCAGCACGCTGTTGAAGCCTGCCGCGCCGCCGCCGCCCACCAGCACCGCCTGCGCCGGGTCAAAGCCCTGCGCGACCGTGATATCGTCGATCGCATGGACCATGTTCTCGGTCACCACGTCGAGGATCGACGCCGCCGCTTCCTCGATTGACAGGCCGAGCGGCTTCGCGACCTTCTCCTCGACCGCGCGCTTGGCCGCGTCGAGATCGAGCGTAATCGCGCCGCCCAGGAAGTTTCCAGGGTTCAGATAGCCCAGAACCAGCGCCGCATCCGTCACGGTGGGTTCGGTTCCCCCATTGCCGTAGCACACCGGTCCGGGTACCGACCCCGCGCTTCGCGGGCCGACCGTCAGCAGGCCGCCTTCGTCCACCGAAGCGATGGAGCCGCCGCCGGCGCCGACGCTCTTCACGTCGATCGACGGGAAGCCGGTCATGTGGCCGCGGAACGGTTGTCCGATCCAGGTCTCCCTCGCCCACGGAATCGTCCCGCCGCGAATGAGGCTGACGTCGTAGGTCGTGCCGCCGGTATCCGCCACGATCGCGTCGGAGGTCGACGCGTCGCTGAGCGCGAAGTAGCGGCCTGCGACTGGCGCCATGGATGGTCCCGAATTGATGGAGTGGATCGGCTGCTTGGCAACGTCGGCGGCATCGAGCACGCCGCCCTGAGAGGTCAGCACGAGCACGCGCCCCTCGAAACCCGCATCCCGCAGACGCGATTCAAGCGTCTCCATGTAGGCGGTCATCAACGGCTTGAGCGAAGCGTCGATCGCGGCTGCCGAGGTCCGGCGGTATTCGCGCAGGATCGGGTTCACCTCATGCGACAGCGTGACCGGAACGCCGGGCAGATGCTTGGCGAGCAATTCGCCGACGCGCTCCTCATGCGCCGGATTGACGACCGACCACAGAAGGCTGACGGCGACCGCCTCAACCTTCTCGGCCTTCAGCCGCTCGATGATCTCCAGCACCGCCTCCTCGTCGAGCGCGACATCCACCGAGCCGTCGAACAGCACCCGTTCCGGAATCTCGAAGGTCAGGGCGCGCGGAATGTACGGCTTCGGATAGGGAACGGTGAAGTTGAACGGCTCGATGCGCCCCCCCTCGCGCAGCACCAGAACTTCGGAGTTACCCCAGGTCGTTAGCAGCGCGGTCTTGGCGACTGTGTTGGTGACGATCGCGTTGATCGCGCGGGTGGTGCCGTGAATGAAGAGGTCGCCCTTGCGCAGCATCTCTGCGCGGTCCAGACCGTACGCATCGGCTGCGACCTGCAGCACGTCAAGGACGCCGCGGATCGGATCGCCCGGGGTGGTCGAGGCCTTGAACATGCGCACATGGCCGTCGTCTCCTTCGACGACGAGGTCGGTGAACGTTCCTCCGGTGTCAGTGGCAAAACGCATGAACGCTCTTCTCCCTGCTTTCAGCTGTCTGCGGCCCTAGCGAGAGCCGAACTCGATCGGATGGCTTCAGATGGCGGTCTCAGATGAACCCTTGAGGTCGAGCATCGCCCGCGCTTCCGCCGGCGTAGCGACTTCGAGCGACAGCTCGCCCAGGATCCGCTTGATCTTCGCGACTTGTTCGGCGTTGGAGCGAGCGAGCTGGCCCTTGCCGAGGTACAGGCTGTCCTCCAGCCCGACACGCACGTTTCCACCCAGGATCGCGCCCATGGTGCAAAGGCTCATCTGGTGCCGGCCGGCGGCGAGGATCGACCACTCGTAGTGCGAGCCGAACAGCCGGTCCGCCGTGGCGCGCATGTGCATCACGTCCGCGGGTGTGGCGCCGATGCCACCCAGGATGCCGAAGATCGACTGCACGAACAGCGGCGCCTTCACCAGACCCCGGTCGAGAAAGTGCGCGAGAGTATATAGATGGCCGATATCGTAGCACTCGAACTCGAACCGCGTTCCGCAGTCCTCGCCGAGATGCTTGAGGATGTATTCGATATCCTTGAACGTGTTCCGGAAGATGAAATCGCGGGAATTCTCCAAGTACTTCGGTTCCCAGTCGTGCCGCCAGTTGGGATAGCGGGAGAGCATCGGGAACAGGCCGAAGTTCATTGAGCCCATGTTGAGTGAGCACATTTCCGGCTTGAAGCGCAGCGGCGCCGCGAGCCGATCCTGAACGGTCATGTTGTGGCCGCCGCCCGTCGTGATGTTCAGCACGGCATCGGTCTCCGACGCGATGCGCGGCAGGAACTCCTGGAAAACCTCCGGCGAGGGAGTCGGGCTGCCGTCATTCGGGTCGCGGGCATGAAGGTGCAGGATCGCCGCGCCGGCTTCTGCGGCGCCAATCGCGCCATCCGCGATTTCCGCCGGTGTGATCGGCAGATGTTCCGACATGGTTGGGGTGTGGATCGAGCCCGTCACCGCGCAGGTGATGATGACTTTGCGGTTCTTCTTGACTGTCTCGCTCATGACGTCTCCTGCCCAGGTATGCCGTTTTTTTCTTCCTTGAGCGCGCGCAGCGCCCTCAACCGCCCGACGAGCCATTGCTGCCGGGTCGGAATCTCGTTGATGTCGAGCAACTTCCGCCGGTGGTTCACCACCATCGACGGCGCCTCGCCGTTCCAGTTGCTGCTTTCCGGACCGCCGGGCGCGGATGCCGCCAGCGCTGGACCAAGTGTCTTGGCATAGGCGGCGAACCCGCCGGATGCGTTGAGGTCCATCGTCTCGAACGGGCCGGCAAAGGCCCAACGCAGCCCCAGCCCGGAGCGGACCGTGCGGTCGACGTCATCCGGATCGGCGATGCCACTGGCGACCAGCGCGAGCGCTTCCTCGACTAGGGCCGCCTGCAGGCGGTTCAGCACAAATCCCGGCGCGGCGCGCTTCACGCGCACCACGTCCTGTCCCAACGACGCCATCAGGTCGGCCGCGCGGTCGAGCGTCGTCTGCGATGTCGCGCTGCCGCCCACCAGCTCCACGATGGGAAGCACGTGTGGCGGGTTGGCCGGATGCGCGATCAGGCAGCGATTGGCCGCCGGCAACGCGCCGAAGATTGCATCAGGCAGCAGTGCGGAGGTTGATGAGGCGAAGAGGCAGTACGCTGGCGCGGCTTCGGCTAGCCGCACGAACAGGTCACGCTTCAGGGGAAGCTGCTCGGATGCGGACTCCTGCACGTAGTCCGCGCCCTCTAGCGCTTCCTCCAGCGAGGAAACGACGGAGATCAGGCGCATCGCCTCGGCCGGTAGTTCACGCTCCAACCAAGCCCGCGCTGCCGCGGCACTCGCCGGGGACCTCTGATGTAATGTTATGTCACTCATTTTCTGATGTTCGCGGGCTTGACTCGGAGTGACATGGAGTCGCGCAGATGACATCGTCCGAACGATGACAGATCACGGTGGAAACGTGGGGCGGCGCACGGTGGCCGTCCTCGGCGCCGGCTTAATCGGCCAGAGCTGGTCAGCACTGTTCGCCGCGTATGGCCATGACGTGATCGTCTGGGATCCGGCGGATGACTGGACTCCCGGGTTTCATGCCTTCGTCGACCGTGCTTTGCGCCAGATACGCGCGCTCGAATCCGGCGATATCCTTGAAGGAACCATCCGCTGTACGCCCACGATCGAGGAGGCCGTCGCCTCCGCGTCGTGGGTGCAGGAAAACGCGCCGGAATCGGTTCCGCTCAAGCATGAGCTCTACGCCCGGGTTGAAGCCGCGATCGGTCCCGAGACGATCATCGCCTCCAGCACATCCTCGCTGACCTGGTCGGTCCTGTCGGAGCCGCTCGCCCTCAAGGAGCGTTTCGTGACAGCGCATCCGTTCAATCCGCCGCATCTGATGCCGCTGGTGGAGATCTTCGCGCCGGACGCCCGGACCCGCGACGCGGCGCACCGGTTCTTCACCGGCCTCGAACGACGGCCCGTCTTCCTCGAAAAGGAGGCCGTCGGCCACATCGCCAACCGGCTCGCTTCGGCGCTGTGGCGGGAGGCGGTCCACATCGTCGACCAGGGCATCGCCAGCGTGGCGGATGTTGATGCCGCGCTCGTTCATGGGCCGGGCCTGCGCTGGTCGGTGCAGGGCGCACACATGGCCTATCATCTGGGCGGCGGCCCGGGCGGCCTCGACGCCTATCTGCGCCACCTCGGTCCCAGCCAGGTCCGGCGCTGGGCGACCCTCGGCACGCCGGACCTCACGGAGGCCTTGTGCCGACGCCTGGTGCAGGGCATCGAAGACGAGGCCGCAGGCCGCTCGGTCTCCGATCTCGAAAGCGAGCGGGACGCGGCCCTGATGCGCATCCTGCGCGCGCATCGGGGGGCAGGCCAGTGATCCCACCATCCGACTCACGCATCGCGCTTGTCCACGCGCTCGACGAGTCCGTCAGGCCGGCGCAGGAGGCCTTCGCGCGGCTGTGGCCCGAGGCCTGGTGCTTCGATCTCCTGGACACGTCGCTGTCCGCCGATCGCGCCCAAGCGGCGGGGAATCTGGCCGCCATTAATGGCCGCATCGCGGTGCTCGCCGACTATGCGCGCGACAGCGCAGGCGTTGGCGGCCGCACGGCCGGCATCCTGTTCACCTGCTCCGCCTTCGGCGATGCGATCGACGCCACAAAGCGGGGCAGCCCGATTCCGATCCTGCGGCCGAACGAGGCCGCGTTTTCGGCCGCGCTGGAACTCGGCGCTCGCTTCCTCATCGTGGTCAGTTTCGAGCCCTCCGCCGCAGTGCTGGAACAGGAACTACGTGCCATGGCCGATGACAAGGGCAGCGCCGTTTCGGTGGACTGCGTGGTCGCGCGTGGCGCGCTCGACGCGCTGCGGGCGGGCGACGGCGCTAGCCATGACGGGCTGGTCGCCGAGGCGGTCCGCGCGCATTGCGGGTCGCCGGACGCGATCCTGCTCGGTCAATTCTCCATGGCGCGTGCCCGAGCCACGGTCGAGGCGTCCGTCGGCGGCCTGCCGGTCATCACCACGCCGGACAGCGCGGTGCGCGAACTTCGGCGGCTCGTGGCCGCCAAAGCCAATCCGAAACAAGAACAGGGGAACGGATGAACATGGAAACCCACGGCAACTTCTCGCTCGAGGATATGGACCGCCTCAGCGTCTTTCACCCGGTCTCCTCGATCGCGGACGTGACCGCGAATGGCCCGACCATCGTCAGCAACGCCGAGGGCGCGACGGTGCGCAACCGCGACGGAAAGACCTTCATCGACGCTACCGCCGGGCTCTGGTGCGTCAACATCGGCTACGGCCGTCCGGAAATCGCCGAAACGGCGGCCAATGCGATCCGCCAGCTCAGCTATGCGCATCTGTTCGCCGGTCGCTCCAACGAGGCCACCATCCGGGTGGCCGACCGGCTGCTCGGCCTGCTGCGGGAGCATTCCGGCGCGCCGCAGATGGCGCGCGTGTTCTTCGGCTCGTCCGGCTCCGACGCGAACGACACGGCCTACAAGCTCATCCGCCACTACAACAATCTGCTGGGTCGCCCGCAGAAGAAGAAGGTGATCGCACAGCTCGGCGGCTATCACGGCCTGACCTATGCAAGCGCGAGCCTGACGGGCATCCCGGCCTATCACATGGCCTTCGACCTGCCGATCGACGGCGTGCTGCATGCGCAGTCGCCGCACTATTTCCGCTTCGCGCGACCGGGCGAGAGCGAGACAGCGTTCTGCGAGCGGCTGGTCGCGGGCCTAACCGCGACCATCGAGCGGGAAGGTGCTGAAACGATCGCGGCCTTCATCTCGGAGCCGATCCTGGGCACGGGCGGCGTGCTCATCCCGCCAGCCGGCTATTTCGAGAAAGTGCAGGCACTGTTGGCCAAACACGATATCCTTTTCGTGGTCGACGAGGTGATCACCGGATTCGGCCGGACCGGCAACTGGTTCGGGACTGGCACCTTCAACCTCAAGCCGGACATCCTCACCACCGCCAAGGGCATCACCAGCGCCTACTTCCCGATGTCCGCCACCATCGTCTCCGACAGGATCTGGACCGCGCTTGAGGAGGCATCGCCCAAGGCCGGACCGGTGATGCACGGCTTCACCTATTCCGGACATCCCGTCGGCAGCGCTATCGCGCTCGCCAACCTCGACATCATCCAGCGCGAGGGCCTCGTGGAGCAGAGCGCCGCCAACGGGCCCTACATGCTCGACCGCCTGCGCGCCGCGCTCGCCGACCATCCTTTCGTCGGCCAAGTCCGCGGGCGCGGGCTGATGATCGGCGTTGAGTTCACCGCCGACAAGGCCAGCCGCCTGCCGTTCCCGACCGGCAGCAATCCGCACCGGCTCACGGCCAAGGCGGCGGAGGCGAACGGGGTGCTGACGCGCGCGCTGCCCTTCCTCGACGCGAACTCATTCTCGCCGCCGCTGACGATCACCCGATCGGAGATCGATCGCGCCGTTGACGGTTACGCCAGCGCACTGTTCTCGATCACAGGCGAACTCCGCGCGCTCGCCGGAACCTGAGGCCAGCGAACTGAAAAGCCACACTTCCACTTACGTTTGTCCGATGGATACGGCGGCGGTGGCCTCCGAACTCCAGAAGACCTGGAACCGGCCGGACGCGCAGGAATGGGCGGAAGTCTACACCAAGATCTTCCCGTCCTACGCGCTGCTCATCGAAAGCTATCTCAAGGCCCAGGAGGTCGTCACCAAGAACGAGCAACTCGATTCCACTCGAAGCTGAACAGGAATGCGCAGCTAACACGAAAAGGAGCGGAGCCCAGGCTCCGCTCCTGCCGCCTGCGGTGCCGTCCTACCGGTTGTTGCCGCCGAACCGGGTTCCATCCAGGCATTTGCTCACGCGGCAGTTTTGCGTATCGGCGGTCGGGACGCTTTCCTTGATCGTATCCTGGCCGGCCTGGCAGAAGGATCCGTTCGCGACATAGCGGTCGTAGAGCGGAACGCCGCTCTTGCTTGCCTGCCTGTAGAGGATCGCCACGCCGTCGCGGTCCACCGAGTTCTGCACCTCGGCGCATGTCATGCCCTGCACCATGTAGCGGACGATCGCCGATGCCTCCACGGGCACAAGCGCCAAGATCACTGCAAAAGCGAATTTCCTCACGCGTCGGTCCCTCCCCGGCACGGCGGGATCGTAGCAGATGCTTTTTGCTCCCGACAATCCGCCGTCGGGCGCCTCGCGATCCTGCGAGTTGGAACCAGGCGCCTCCTGCCGAGTTTCCTTGCGAGGCAAAACAGGCGACGCATCATGGCATTGAACGGAAAAGGCAGCCGTCGACGACGCACCCCGGGCCGCGCGGAGGACCGCGAGACGCTTGAGGAGCAACTGAGCGAAGGGCTCGAGGACACGTTCCCTGCGAGCGACCCGATATCGGTCGTGTCCACTTTGATCGCCGGGCGCAGCAAGGCTATCGTCGGCACCGACGAAGTCATCCGCCTGATGCGTGAAGCCGCGCGGGCCGGAGGATGAGCGCGATGTCGGCGAGAGACGGCTGCGCAGGCTTGGGCGAAGCCCGCCGGGAGTTCTGAAAATGGCGTTGCGCGCGATCTGGAAGGGATTTCTGAAGTTCGGGTCGGTCTCCTGCGGCATCAAGCTGGTCAACGCCGCAAGCGAATCCGAAAAGATCCATTTCCGCATCCTCAACCGCAAGGACCGGCTGCCGGTGAAATCGACCTATGTCGACGAGATCACCGGTGAAGTGGTCGAAACCGAGGATCAGATGAAGGGCTACCAGCTCGAGGATGGCGACTATCTGCTCATCGAGCCGGAAGAGGTGAAGAAGCTGAAGCAGGCGACCGAGCATACGCTGGACGTCGACGAGACGGTGCCGCTTGCCTCGATCGACCAGCGCTATCTGGACAAGCCCTATTACGTCGTGCCGGCCGACGCCATGTCGCGCGAGCCCTTCGCGGTGATCCGCGAGGCGCTGGCGAAGAAGAAGGCCGCCGCCCGCGCCAGCATCGTGCTCTATCAGCGGGGCCGCGAGGTCGTCATCCGGCCCTACGGCGACAGCGGCCTCATGATGACGACGCTACGCAACGCCAACGAGGTGGTTTCCGAAAAATCCATCTTCGAGGACATCAAGGCGCCGAACGCCGATCCGGAGATGATCGAGATCGCTTCACTGCTCATCGACAAGAAGGTGGCGAAGTTCGACCCCTCCGGTTTCGAGGATCGCTACGAGAACGCGCTGATCGAGATGATCAACGCCAAGAAGGCCGGCAGGAAGCTGCCGAAACCCGCCGCGCCGCCGAAGGAGAACGTCGTCAACCTGGCCGACGTGCTGCGCAAGAGCCTGGAGAAGGAAGGCATCAAGCCGGCAGCCAAATCGAAGTCGAGAAAGTCGGCCGCCGCATCCCGCAGGAAATCGGCAGCCTGATCGGTTGGATGCCGGCCATGCGGGTCGGTGTCGCAATGCCTCAACCATGTGGAAATGCCAGTGATTGCCCAAGGTCCAAGCCGCTGTTAGCTATATCGCCGTGAGCAAGATCGAACTCCCCGACAACGCCGCTGGACGCCGAGCGATCGCGCGCCTGGCGGCCATCGTCGATTCTTCCTACGACGCCATCATCGGCAAGGATCTGAACAGCATCATCACCGACTGGAACCAGGCGGCGGAGAAGCTGTTTGGCTACACCGCCGACGAAGCCATCGGGCAGTCGGTGCTGATCCTCATCCCCGAAGGCCTGCATCACGAAGAGGCCGAGATCATCGACCGGGTGCGGCGGGGCGAGCGGGTCGCGAGCTACGAGACGACGCGGCGCCGCAAAGACGGCACTTACCTTGCCGTCTCGCTGACCATCTCGCCGATCAGGGACGAGGAAGGCAAGATAATCGGCGCCTCCAAGATCGCGCGCGACATCACGCTGGCGAAGGAGAACGAGCGCCGTATCCGCATGCTGATGCGCGAGGTCAACCATCGCGTGAAGAACCAGTTCGCGGTGATCCTGTCGGTGGTGCGCGAGACCAGCAGGCGCGCCGCCGATCCGCGCGAGTTCGAGGAGCAGATACGCGATCGCATCATGGCGCTATCCCGCTCGCACGACCTACTGGTCAGTTCGGAATGGGTCGGCGCCAGCCTGCTTGACCTGCTGCAGGAACATCTGAAGCCGTTCGGGCACGACGAGCAGATCTCCCTTTCGGGGCCGCTCGTCACCTTGCAGGCGAACGCCGTCCAGCATCTCGGCATGGCCTTCCACGAACTCGGAACCAACTCGTCGAAATACGGCGCATTGGCCACCGATGTCGGCCGCATAACGATCAACTGGCAGATCGTCGCCGCTGCCGAAGGCGGCCGCGAGTTCCAGGTGGTGTGGGAGGAAAGCTTTTCCGCACCGCCCGGCGAGGACGCGGAAGCCTCCGAGAGGAAGGGGTTCGGGAGTGTCGTGCTCCAGCGAGTCACCCCCCAGTCGCTGAGCGGCATTGCCGCCGTCGAGCGCTCGCCAGGCCATGTCAAATGGTCGCTGGCGGCTCCGGTCGAATCAACGCTCGTGCTGCCGCTCAACGAGCACAGCGAGCCGTCTCCGGAAGCACTGCCGGTGTCGGCCTGAGCCGGGGCGTCCGCAGAACTACAGCTTCGGCAGCCATTTCTTCTCGATGCGGCAGACCATCGTGTAGGCCGGATCGAAGACGTTGCCGACGTCATAGCGGACGACCTGCCCCATGAGGTGGCTCGCTGCCGCCGGGCTGAGGCCGTAATCGCCGGTCAGCCAGTTGAACATGTCGGTCGTCGCGTGCTGCAGAGCCTGGTCGAGCGGCCTCGCATTGCCGACCGAAAAGATGTCGGTGGCGCTTTCGCCGCGCGGCCAGACCAGATTGCGGCCCTTCTCGACGGTCAGGCGTACTTCCACCTCGAAGCAGGTCTCGATGCCGGTACCGACGATCTCGCCGTCGCCCTGCGCCGCATGGCAGTCGCCGAGGAAGAACAGCGCCCCCGGCACCGCGACGGGGAACCAGACCGTCGCGCCCGGACCAAAACCGCGGTAGTCCATGTTGCCGCCATTCTCGGCACTGGTCGCGGTGGAGAAAGCCTGTCCCAGGGCTGGCGCCACGCCGAAACAGCCGATCATCGGTTCGAGCGGCAGGACGAAATGCTCGAGGCCGGGCACGGCAGGCTCCGGCGTCACGGTCAGCCCCTGGCGATCGATCCGCCAGTTCGTCTTGTCCCTCGGCGGCAGGCCGCGCACGACTTCCGGCTCGACGACGTTGCCGGCGAGCGACGCGCGCGTCCAGCCGGTGGCCCGGATCGGCGTCATGCGCAGGATCTCGACCTTGAGTGCGTCGCCCGGCTCGGCCCCGGTCACGAAGATCGGCCCGTTCATCGGATTCGGCTCAGGGGCGCGCTGCACGCCGTCCTTGTCGATGCCGTGCGCGTCGATCGTTTCGGTGATCACCGTATCGCCGGAAGCCACGGTGAGAGCGGGAGGAAAGGTGCCGAGCACATTGTGCCAGGCAGTGGCGGTGAAGCTGTGTGTTGTCATGTTTGACGGCGTAGCCCGACTCGGCTGGTGGCGGCAAGTTGCGCTGGCGCCTCGTGCCGCCGCACTCAAAGGATGGTTGCGGCCACCAGCCATGCCAGGGCGCCCAGCCGTGCCGACGATGCCTTCGCCCTGTCCGCGAGATCGGCGGTTCGCCAGATCGCCCCGACGATGAAGAAATTGTAGGGAAGCGGCGCGTGGAAGATGAGGATCGCGACTGCGAGATCGGCCTTGAAGCCCAGTGCCATGAGGCCGGCGAAGGCCGTGGCGAGGTTCAGCGCCGTCCCGACGACGACCATGTCGCGCCAGAACAGCATTCCGAGCGGCACCTGCCGGCGCCAGCGGCGGACGAAGAACGCAAGCGGCGCAGCCGCTCCGGTGCCTTCCATCAGCATCTGCAACATTCCCGCTTGCCGCGCTCGGATCAGTCATGAATAGGAACGCCGTGGCGGCCCGACAAGGACATGACAGTGGAATTGTGGAAAATCTTGCATCCGTGCAAAACGCATTTCGCGGCACTGCACAACAAGGCTAGCATCACCCCATGAAGCCCTCCCGCGACATTTCCCGCCTCATCGAAATCATGGCCGCCCTGCGCGACCCCAGGACCGGCTGTCCCTGGGACATCGAACAGGACTTCTCATCCATCGCCCCCTACACGATCGAGGAAGCCTACGAGGTCGCCGACGCCATCGCGCGCGGGGAAATGGACGATCTGCGGGAGGAACTCGGCGACCTGCTTCTCCAGGTCGTCTACCACGCGCAGATGGCCGAGGAGGCCGGCGAATTCTCCTTCGGCGATGTGGTCCAGGCGATCACGGAGAAGATGATCCGCCGCCATCCGCACGTCTTCGGCGACGAGGAAGCCCGCAGCGCCGGCATGGCCAAGGGCATGTGGGAAAAGATCAAGGCCGAGGAAAAGGCGCTGAAACGCGAGGCGCGCGTCGCCCGAGGCCTCGACCCGGAAGACCATGGCAAAGGTTTCCTCGACGGCGTCCCGGTTGCCTTGCCCGCCCTCACCCGAGCCCTGAAACTGCAGGAAAAGGCCGCCCGCGTCGGCTTCGACTGGACCGAGCCGGGCCCCATCCTCGACAAGATCGAGGAAGAGATCGGCGAATTGCGCGAGGCGATGGCGAAGGGCGACCAGGCCTCCATCAAGGACGAGTTCGGCGACGTGCTCTTCGCGCTGGTCAATCTCGGCCGTCATCTGAAGGTCGATTCAGAGGCGGCGCTGTCGGGCACCAATGAAAAATTCCGCAGCCGCTTCCATCACGTCGAACGCGCGCTTGAAGCGTCGGGCCGGACCCTCGATGCTTCCTCGCTCGACGAGATGGAGGTGCTCTGGCAGCAGGCGAAAAAGGTGAGCTGAAGCCGACTACGCTTTGTTTTTGTTGCGTAACCGGCTGTCGATCTCTTCGCGCGTAGCCTCAGTCGTCCTGATCGAGATCGACACGCTGCCGTCCTCGTTGTCCTCGCGGGAGACGATGTCACCGTTGCGATAGAGCCAGTCGACCAGCCCGAGCTGGTGTGGACGGAGCGTGACCGTGATCTCCCGGAGATCGCCCGAAACGCGCTGCTCGATGAGCGCTGCGAGCGCGTCGAGCCCCTCGCCGGTCACCGCCGAAATCGCGATCGGCGGTTCGGCCTTGTCGGTGTCCTTCCCGGCAAGCAGCCTTGCCCGGTTGCCCTCGTCGAGCAGGTCGATCTTGTTCCAGACCTCGATCACCCGCTTGCGGTCGCCCGCATCGACGCCGAGATCGCCGAGGATGCGTTCGACGTCCTCCGCCTGCGCGGCGGTGTCGGGATCGGCTATATCCCTGAGGTGGATGACCAGATCGGCCTCGACCACCTCTTCCAGCGTGGCGCGGAACGCCGCCACCAGATGCGTCGGCAGGTCGGAAATGAACCCCACCGTGTCCGACAGGATGATCGGCGTGCCGTGCGGCAGCCGCACGCGGCGCAGCGTCGGATCGAGCGTCGCGAACAGCATGTCCTCGGCAAGCACGCCGGCGCCGGTCAAGCGGTTGAAAAGTGTGGACTTTCCGGCATTGGTGTAGCCGACGATCGCGACCACCGGAAACGGCACCTTCTTGCGCTTGGCGCGGTGCAGGTCGCGTGTCCGCCGCACCGTCTCCAGCTCGCGCTTCAGCTTGACGATCTTGTCCTGCAGGACGCGCCGGTCGGCTTCTATCTGCGTTTCGCCGGGGCCGCCGAGAAAGCCGCCGCCGCCCCTCTGCCGCTCAAGGTGGGTCCAGCTTCTGACCAGACGGCCCTTCTGGTAGTTGAGGTGGGCGAGCTCGACCTGCAGCGTGCCTTCCTTGGTCCGGGCCCGTTCGCCGAAGATCTCCAGAATCAACGCCGTCCGGTCCAGTACCTTGGCGTCCAGGCCCTTTTCGAGGTTACGCTGCTGAACCGGCGTCAACGGATGGTCGAAGATGACCACCTCGATTTTCTCCTCCTCAACGATCGCGGCGATCTCTTCGACCTTGCCGGAGCCGAGCAAGGTCGCCGGACGCGGATCGTTGACGACGACGACGGCGCTGTAGACGATATTGAGAGCGATTGCGCGCGCGAGGCCGACGGCTTCTTCGTGCCGCGCATCGGCCGACCGGGTCAGCCGCGGCCGGTTCTGGGCGGTTTCGTCATCCGCACGGAAGGATCGAGGCAGAACCGGGACGATGACGGCCGCGCGAGTCGGCGCCTTGGCGCGGTCTATACCGGCCTTGGCGGTTGATTCTTCGCTTGCCCCCGGGCCCGGGTTCTTCTGCCGTGCCAATCAGGCGCTCTGGCTGGCTTCCTCGCCATCAAACATCTGAACCGGCTGGCTCGGCATGATGGTGGAGATGGCGTGCTTGTAGACAAGCTGCGAGTGCCCGTCGCGGCGCAAGAGCACGCAAAAATTGTCGAACGAGGTGACCACGCCCGTCAGTTTGACGCCGTTGATGAGGAAGATCGTCAGTGGATTCTTGGTCTTTCGGACCGAGTTCAGGAATAGATCCTGCAGATTTTGCGAGCGTTCCGCCATTTTTCTTATCTTTCGCCGATCCCCGAGAATGCGCAGCTAATGCGCCAAATTTAACCGAGCCTGTCAAGCACACAAACCGCCCACTTGCCGTCAACAACGGCAGGCAGACGTGACATCAATATTTTCCGTCGCCTGCGGTTATCAGGCCAGCCTTTTTTCCGCAACGTCAAAAAAGGCCCCCCGCAAGGAAAGTGCGACGGTTCCCGGATGGCCGTTGGCGACCGGTGCGCCATCGATCTCCACCACCGGCAGGACGACGGTGGTGGCCGATGTGATGAACGCCTCGCGCGCCGCCTTGGCTTCGGAGACGGAGAAGCCCCGTTCCTCAATCTTCAGGCCGAGACTGGCGGCAACCTCGAACAAGCTGGTGCGCGTGATGCCGCGCAGGATGCCGTGCTCGGCCGGCCGGGTGACCAGCACGCCATCGGCGGTGACGATCCATGCGTTCGAGGACCCGCCTTCCTTCACATAGCCCTCGGTATCGACGAACCAGGCCTCCTGCGCGCCGGCGGCCCTCGCCTTCTCCTTGGCAAGCACGTTCGGCAACAGGCCGACCGACTTGATGTCGACCCGCTCCCAGCGGTTCTCCGGCACCGTGATGACCTTGATGCCCTGTTCAGCACGCCTTGCGTTGATGGCCGGGTCGATCTTCTTGGAGATGATCACGAGCGACGGTTTGGTGTCGGCCGGGAACAGGAAGTCGCGGCGCGCCACGCCCCGCGTCACCTGCAGATAGACCAGACCGTTCCTGACGCCGTTGCGCCGCACCACTTCGGCAATGACGATCTCCAGGGCTCCGCGGGACATCGGCGCGGCCATCTGCAGTTCCTTCAGCGAGCGGTCGAGCCGGCCAAGATGCCGCGGCATGTCCATGATATAGCCGCGCGCGACCTCGCATACCTCGTAGACGCCGTCTGCGAACTGGTAGCCTCGATCCTCGACATGCACGCAAGCGTCGGCGTGCGGAACGTAGCGTCCGTTCACAAAGGCTATGCGCGGCATGGATCCCCTCGGAAAAGTGAGCAGCGGATAGGGAGTAGCGAATAGGGCAAATCGGGAATAGTGAACAGGGACGAGGGCGACAAGCCGTTCCCCCTATTCGCTACTCCCCATTCGCTCTTCACACTCCCAAGGACTTCAGCTTGCGGTGCAGCGCCGAGCGCTCCATGCCGATGAACTCGGCCGTGCGCGAGATGTTGCCGCCGAAACGGTTGATCTGCGCGATCAGATATTCCTTCTCGAACATTTCGCGTGCCTCGCGCAGCGGCAGCGCCATGATGTGCTGGTCGGACTGGCTGGGCGCCCGCGGCATCACGTCGCCGATTTCGGCCGGCAGCAGGTCGGCGGTGATCGGCGCCTCGACATCGTCGCCGCGGACGAGGATCATCAGCCGCTCGATGTTGTTGCGGAGCTGTCGGACGTTGCCCGGCCAGTTGTGTGCCTGCAGCACGGCTAGCGCATCGTCGCCTATGCGGCGCGGCCTGATGCCGGCCTGGCGCGCCACCTGCTTCATGAAATGGTCGACCAGATAGGGAATGTCCTCGCGGCGTTCGGCCAACCCCGGCACCATGACGGGAACGACGGCAAGCCTGTGATAGAGGTCTTCCCTGAAGCGGCCCTCGGCGATCATGCCCTCGAGATTCTGCGCCGTGGAGGAGATGATGCGGACGTCGACCTTGACCCGCTTGGTGCCTCCTACCCGCTCGAACTGCTGATCGACCAGAACGCGCAGGATCTTGCTCTGCGTCTCGCGCGGCATGTCGGCCACCTCGTCGAGATAGAGGATGCCGCGATGCGCCTCCTCAAGCGCGCCGACCTTGCGTTCGCCGCCGTTCGATTCGGTGCCGAAGAGCTCAATCTCCATGCGCTCCGGCGTGATCGTCGCCGCGTTGACCGTGACGAACGGGCCACCCTTGCGCGACGACAGCGCATGGATCGCCCGCGCCGCCAGTTCCTTGCCCGACCCGGAAGGACCGACGATCATGATGCGGCTGTTGGTCGGCGCAACGCGCTCGATGGTCTGCCTGAGCTGGCTCATCGCCGACGACATGCCGATCAGGTCGAAGGTCTCGCCGCTCCTCAGCTTGAGATCGGAAACCTCGCGCTTGAGCTTCGAGGTCTCCAGCGCGCGTTCGGCGATCAGGATCAGGCGGTCGGCCTTGAACGGCTTCTCGATGAAGTCGTAGGCGCCGCGCCGGATCGCGGAGACGGCCGTCTCTATATTGCCGTGACCCGAGATCATCACCACCGGCAGGTTGGGATGCATGGTCTTGATCTGGTCGAGCAGGGCAAGCCCGTCGAGGCGCGATCCCTGCAGCCAGATGTCCAGGAAGACCAGCCGCGGAACGCGGTCGGCGATCGCCGCCAGCGCGCTATCGGCATCGTGCGCGGTGCGCGTCTCATGGCCCTCGTCGCTCAGAATGCCCGCGACGAGTTCGCGGATGTCCTCTTCGTCGTCGACGATAAGAATGTCAGATGCCATCACTTACCTTCTCGATTTCTCTATCGTTTCCCGCCGAGGCGCCCGCTGCGGCAGCGGGCAGGAACATGGTGACCATTGCGCCGCGCCCGCCATGGAAATCCGGCGGAGCGTCATGCAGTTCCAGCCGGCCGCCATGGTCCTCGACGATCTTCTTGACGATTGCGAGGCCGAGTCCGGTGCCCTTCTCGCGCGTCGTCATGTAAGGTTCGAGCAGCCTTTGCCGGTTCTCCCGAGGCAGGCCCTTTCCGTTGTCGATGACGTCGACACGGATCATGCCGTCGGCCATGTCCGCGCGGATGCGGATTGCGCCCGTATCGCCGATTTCCTTGTTGACCGCCTCGATCGCCTCCGCGGCGTTCTTGATGACGTTGCCGAATGCTTGCGCCATCAGGCGGCTGTCGAAGGTGCCCTTCAGCGGCTCGTTGCCGAACTCGCGCTCGAACTTGATGTCGGTGCGGCTGACCTCGATGAGGAACGACGCCTCCCGCAGCGCTTCGCGGATGTCGATCACCTTCATCTCCGGCTTCGGCATGCGCGCAAAAGCCGAGAACTCGTCCACCATGCGGCCGATATCTTCGACCTGGCGGATGATAGTGTCGGTGCACTGGTCGAAGACCTCGCGATCCTCGGTGATGACCTTACCGTAGCGGCGGCGGATGCGTTCCGCCGAGAGCTGAATCGGCGTCAGCGGGTTCTTGATCTCGTGGGCGATGCGCCGCGCGACGTCGGCCCAGGCCGACGACCGCTGCGCCTGCACGAGATCGGTGATGTCGTCGACGGTGACGACATAGGACATGTCGCCTTGCGGGTCGTCGCCGCCCTCGATCGTCACCTGGACGTTGAAGGTCCGCTCGGCCCCAGCACGGTAGAACGTCACCTGTTCGCGATAGACCGGCCGCCCCGACTTGCGGCCGATCTCGAAGACGCGGCCGACATGCGGCAGCAGCGTCGACAGATTCTGTCCGAGGGACTCCTCGGCCGGCAGCGCGAGCATCGTCTCGGCCGAACGGTTGACGATGGTGATCGTGCCATCGGGATCGACGCCAATGACGCCCGCTGTCACGCCGGCGAGCACCGCCTCGGAGAACCGTCGGCGTTCATCGACGAGATCCTTCGCGCGCAGGATTTCGTCGCGTTGCGACTTCAGTTGCAGAAGCATCTTATTGAAAGTATCGCCGAGCGAGGCGACGTCTCCGTCCGACGGGCGTACCGGCACGGATACGTCGAGATTGCCCGTCGCCACCTCGTCGGCTGCGCCGATCAGCTGGCGGATCGGCCGGACCAGCCGGTCGGCGACCGCGATGCCGGTCCAGATCGCCGACAGGACGATGATCAGCGTCAGGCCGAGATAGAGCAGTCCGAAGGCGATCTGCGTGGTCCGGCGGTTGGCCTCGAGCCCGCGATATTCGTTGGTGTTGGCGGTGACGATCTGGCGCGCCCGGATCACCTCGGGGTCTACAAGGCGGATCGTGTAGAGGTAGGCGTCCTCGATCTGGCGCAGCTTGATGATCGCGCCGACGATGTTGCTGGTGCGCGGCTCGATCAGCACGGGCTGGCCGTCAGCGGCTTCGGCGACGGCCTCGGCGGGCGGCTCCGGCATATCGAAGTCCGACCGCGTCTGCGCGTTCATGATGAAGGAGCCGTCGACGCGGATGAGCGCCGCATGCGCAAGCGCCCTACCGACGGCCTGCTTGCTCAGGAATTCGCGAAAACCGGTGCGATCGAGGCCGTAAAGCGAACGCGCATTGTCGAGGTCGTTCGCCATCGACAGCGTCGTGCCCTGCAGGTTACGCGCATTCTCGCGCACATAGGCTTCGGCGATGGACAGCGACGAGTTGATGATCGTCTTGGTGCGGATCTCGAACCAGCGGTCGAGGCCGATGTCGAGCGTGATCGATGCGATTATCGCCACCAGCAGCGCCGGCAGCACTGCGATCAACGAGAACATGGCGACGATGCGCACATGCAGGCGCGAGGCGGCCTTGCCGCGCCGCCGCGCCATGGCGATGCGATGGACCTCCCGGCCGATGAGCGCGATCAGGACGACGACGAAGAGCGCATTGATGATGATGAGCGCGATCGTCGTGGCTTCGTCCGGGGCGATCGGCGTGGCGCCGACGAGGATCGCAAAGGAGATCGCCGCGGTGACCAGCGCTCCGATGACCGCGACAACGCCCGGCAGCGCCAACAGCCGCCGGCCATCGGCAGTTGCAGCGCTGTCGAAATACCTGTCTGGAATCGCCGGTGCCTGGACTGACATTGCCCGCTTCGGTTGCACGTGAATTGTGGCGATCTATGCAGCGCATTGTGGCGATTCTGCAACAAGCGTGGCATCAGAGACACTATCAACGTGTTTTTAGGGCAACACCTAGGGCTGGCAACCGCAGGATTGCTTCAAAGCGGCCTCAATCCGACGATTTCGAAGCCCGATAGACGTTCACGCCAAGGTCGCGGATCTTCTTTCTCAGCGTGTTCCGGTTGAGGCCGAGCAGCTCCGCGGCCTTGATCTGGTTGCCGCGCGTCGCCGTCATGGAGGCAAGGACCAGCGGATATTCGACCTCGGTCAGGATGCGCTGATAAAGGCCGGGCGGCGGCAGCCTCCCGCCAAAACTCGCGAAATAACGCTGGAGATAGTGCTCGGCCGCCTGCCCGATCGTCATGTCCTCCGGAACCATGGCGGCCCCGGCAGCCGCCGGCTGCTCTCCGGTCTTGAGTTCCGATTCGATGATTTCGGACGAAATCTCGTCCTGCGGGTAGAGCGCGGCAAGCCGGCGGATCAGGTTTTCGAGCTCGCGGACATTGCCCGGCCAGGGATAACGCTTCATCAGCTCGACGCCGCCGCTCGATATGCGTTTGGTGCGCAGCCCCTCGCTTTCGCCCTGCTTGAAGAAATGCCTGACCAGGTCGGGCACGTCCTCGGCCCGCTCGCGCAAGGGCGGCAATCGCAGCGGCACGACGTTGAGGCGATAAAAAAGATCCTCGCGGAACAGCCCCTGGCTGATCAGTGTGCGCAGGTCCTTGTTGGTCGCGGCGACGATGCGCACATCGGTCTTGATCGGAGTCCGGCCGCCGACGGTCGTGTATTCGCCCTGCTGCAACACGCGCAGCAGACGCGTCTGCGCCTCCATCGGCATGTCGCCGATCTCGTCGAGGAAGAGCGTGCCTCCTTCCGCCTGCTCGAAGCGTCCGGTCGAGCGGTTCTGCGCGCCGGTGAAGGCGCCCTTCTCATGGCCGAAGAGTTCCGACTCGATCAGGTCGCGCGGGATCGCCGCCATGTTGATGGCCACGAACGGACCGCTGCGGCGGCGGCCGTATTCATGCAGCGCACGCGCCACCAGCTCCTTGCCGGTGCCGGACTCGCCCGAGATCATGACGGTCAGGTCGGTCTGCATCATGCGGGCGAGCATGCGGTAGATGTCCTGCATGGCCGCCGAACGGCCGACCAGCGGCATCGCCTCGGCCTGGTCTTCCGTCCGGTTGTCGAATTTCGGCCGCCGCGGCTCCGACAGGGCACGGTTGACGATGCTCAGGAGTTCGTTGAGGTCGAACGGCTTCGGCAGGTATTCATAGGCGCCCGTTTCCGACGCGCGGATCGCGGTCATGAACGTGTTCTGCGCGCTCATCACGACGACCGGCAGCTCCGGTCGCGCCTTCTTGATGCGCGGCAGCATGTCGAAGGCGTTCTCGTCGGGCATCACGACATCGGTGATGACCAGATCGCCCTCGCCCGCCGCGACCCAGCGCCAGAGTGTCGCCGCGTTGGAGGTCACCCGGACCTCGTGGCCGACGCGGGAGAGCGCCTGGTTGAGCACGGTGCGGATCGCCGCGTCGTCGTCGGCGACCAGGATATTGCCTTGAACGGTCACTCGCTGTCTCCTTCGGTCTCGCCTCCAGGGGCAGCCGAAACCTCTTTCCAGGCCGGCATCAGCACGCGGAAGGTCGTGCCGCGCGGTGTCGCGTCGCACTCGATGATGCCGCCGTGGTCGCCGACGATTTTCGCGACAAGGGCAAGCCCCAGCCCGGAACCGTTCGGCTTGGTGGTGATGAAGGGATCGAAGAGGATAGGTAGGATGTCCTCCGACACGCCCGGGCCGTTGTCGCGCACGCAGAATTCGAGCGGCAGCGAAACGCGGTCCTGCGTGCCCGGAAAAGAAACGCGAATGCCCGGACGAAACGCCGTCGACAGCGTGATCTCGCCTTCCGGATTGTTGCCGACCGCCTCGGCAGCGTTCTTCACGAGGTTGAGGAACACCTGGATGAGCTGGTCGCGATTGGCATAGACCGGCGGAAGCGACGGATCGTAATCCTCGACGATCCTGATCTGGCTGGCAAAACCGTTCCCGGCGATCGCCTTCACATGGTCGAGGACGACGTGGATGTTGACCGGATAGCGGTCGATCGGCCGCTCGTCGGAAAAGATCTCCATGCGGTCGACCAGCGACACGATGCGGTCCGTCTCGTCGGTGATGAGGCGCGTCAGCGCCCTGTCCTCATCGGAGACCGCTGTTTCCAGGAGCTGCGCGGCGCCGCGGATGCCCGACAGCGGATTCTTGATCTCATGCGCCAGCATCGCCGCCAGGCCGGTCACCGAGCGGGCGGCGCTGCGGTGCGTCATCTGACGGTCGATCTTGTCGGCCATCGACCGTTCCTGGAACATCACGACAACCGAGCCCGGAAACTCCGGCACGGGAGCAACGTAGAGGTCGACGATCTTCTCGATGCCGACGCGCGGCGAGGAAACGTCGACACGGTATTCGTTCACCGGCGCCTTTCGCGCCCGCACCTGATCGACCAGCGCCAGGATCGGGCTACCGAAGGGCATGAAGTGAGCGAGCGTCTTGCGGGAAAGAGCCGCGGCGCTCGACCGGAAAAAATCCTCGGCGTCGGCATTGGCGAAGGTGATGTTGCCTTCCGGCCCGATCATGATCACCGGCCGGCGGATCGTATTGAGCACGATCTGGGCGGCGTCGGCTTCGGCCGCCGCGGGATATGCCTGCGCGCTCATGCTGCCGTCCTGGCTGGCTCGATGTCCGATGACGCCAGGAATGCAGCACGCAGGCCGCGGATCACCTCGGCCGGGTCGAACGATGTCATGATGGCGCTGCGCAAGGCACCAAGGCCCGGAGCATGCCGGTCAAGATACCAGCCGAGATGTTTTCGCGCCTGCCGCAGGCCGCTTTCGACGCCGTAAAGGGCGAGCATGTCTTCGTAGTGCCCGGCGACGTAGTCTGCCATCGCCTGCCCGCCCGCGGGGGCGTTGCTGGCGGCATCATTGCTGCCGGCCGCATGCGCGATCTGCCCGACGATCCAGGGCGCGCCGTAGCTGGCGCGGCCGACCATAACCGCGTCGGCACCGGACTGTTCGAGCACGGACATGGCCTCGGCAGGCGAACCGACATCGCCGTTCGCGACGACGGGGATCGAAACCGTGGCCTTGACGCGGGCGATCGCCCGCCAGTCGGCCTTGCCCTGATAGAACTGGCAGCGCGTGCGCCCATGGACGGTGACCATCTTCACCCCCGCCTCCTCGGCGCGCCGCGCCAGTACGGGCGCATTGAGGGCCGTCTCGTCCCAGCCGAGCCGCATCTTCACCGTCACCGGAACCTTCACCGCTCCGACGGTCGCATCGATCAGCGTGAGCGCATGATCGAGATCGCGCATCAGCGCGGAGCCGGAATAGCCGCCGGTCACCTTCTTCGCCGGACATCCCATGTTGATGTCGATGATGTCGGCGCCTTCCGCCTCGGCGATCGTTGCGGCCTCCGCCATGTGGTGCGCTTCCCGGCCGGCGAGTTGCACCATATGGACCGGCAGGCCGGAATGCCGCACGCGGCGGCCGGTATCGAGGCGGCCCTTGGCGAGTTCGCCCGAAGCGATCATCTCCGACACGACGAGCCCGGCGCCATGACCATAGGCACGGCGGCGGAAGGCTTCGTCGGTGACGCCCGACATCGGCGCCAGGAAAACCCGGTTACGTATCGACGTGCCGCCTATCTCGATGGGCTCGGCGAGCTTTTCGAATTCAGCCATGCATAAAAACCAAGCACTTTCTCTATATGCCTAAGCGATAGACAGTTTCTTTTGGGCGCGCAACCGTCAACGGGCGCGAAATTGCGTCGCGGGCCGGAATCCTCTGGTCTTCCGGATGCGGCCCGACTATGCGTCTGCCCCATGCAGGATGGATCGGAAACGCAGCCGGGTCAGGCGGCCGTGGTCATTGTCGCCGCCGGACGTGGTGAACGGGCCGGCAAGGCCGACGGGCCCAAACAGTATCGCCATATCGGCGGGCGGCCCGTCGTTTCCCATACGATACAGGCTTTTCTCAGTCATCCCAGGATCGGGCGGATCGTCGTCGCCATCCATCCTGATGACGACGAGCTGTTCCGGACGTCCACTTCGGAGTTCGCCGACGGGCGAGTCACCGCCATCCATGGCGGCGCCACCAGGCAGGAATCGACGCGGCTTGCGCTGCGCGCGCTTCGCGACGACGCGCCCAACATGGTGCTCATCCACGACGGCGTGCGTCCCTTCGTCGATCCCGGCCTCATCGATCGCACGATAGACGCGATCGACGAAAGGCAGGGCGCGCTGCCGGCGATGCAGGTGGCCGACACGCTGAAACGTATGAACGGCGACGGCAATGTCGGCGAGACGGTGCCGCGCGCCGGCCTGCACGCCGCCCAGACCCCGCAGGGCTTTCCGTTCTGGCCGATCCTCGCGGCGCATGAAAAGGCGTTCCAGCTCGGCAAGCAGGATTTTACCGACGACGCGGCCGTCGCCGAATGGGCCAAGATCCCCGTCCGTATCGTCACCGGCTCGCCGGACAACATGAAACTCACCTGGGCAAGGGACATGGTGGTGGCCGACCAGCGCCTCGGAAACCGCAGGCAGGCTTTTCCGGATGTGCGCACCGGCAACGGCTATGACGTGCATTCCTTCACATCGGGCGACCACGTCACGCTCTGCGGTGTGAAGATCCCACACGACAAGAAGCTGTCTGGCCACTCCGATGCCGATGTCGGCCTGCATGCGCTGACCGATGCGCTGCTCGCCACCTGCGGCGCCGGCGACATAGGCACGCATTTTCCGCCGTCCGACCCGCAATGGAAGGACGCGGCGTCGCACATCTTCGCGGAACACGCCGCGGCGATCGTGCGTTCCCGGGGGGGCCGCATCGCCAATGCCGACATCACGCTGATCTGCGAGGCGCCACGCATCGGCCCGCACCGCGAGGCCATGGTCGAGGCGATCGCCTCCATGCTGAACATTTCGGCCGGTCGCATCTCGATCAAGGCAACCACAAACGAGCGTCTGGGTTTCATAGGCCGTGAAGAAGGGATAGCGGCGATTGCCACGGCCAGCGTGATTTTCCCGGGAGAGGTTCCGGAATGAATGATTGGGGCGACCTGGCGGACAGCTTCCTGAAGGCCTGCGCGCATCGCAAGATACTGGTGGCGACGGCCGAATCCTGCACCGGCGGCATGATCATCTCGCTGCTCACCGACATCCCCGGATCGTCGTCGATGGTCGACCGCGGCTTCGTCACCTATTCCAACGAGGCCAAGACCGAGATGATCGGCGTTTCGCCCGAAACGCTGGAGAAGCATGGCGCGGTCTCCTCCGAAACGGCCCATGAAATGGCGGCCGGCGCCCTGGAGAACTCACGCGCCGGCATAACCCTTGCGGTGACGGGTATCGCCGGCCCCGACGGCGGCTCGGCGGAGAAGCCGGTCGGGCTGGTCTGGTTTGGGCTTGCGCTTTCGGGCAAGCCGGTGATCACGGAAAAGCGCATCTTCGAGAACCGCGGCCGCGATTTCATCCGCCGCGAGACGGTCAAGCACGCCCTCGGCATGGGTCTCAGGGCAATGGCGGATCAGGCCGCGCCCGTCGATCCGTAAACCGCGTCTGCCCGTTTTTCGAAGGCGCTCGTGAACATGCGGAAGGCGCGGTCGAACATCGCACCCATCATGGCGCCGAGGATACGGCTCTTGAATTCATAGTCGATGAAGAAGTGGATGTCGGTGCCACCGTCCGCCGCCGTGTCGAAACGCCAGATGTTGCTCAGATAGCGAAACGGGCCGTCGAGATATTTGACGTCGATGGCGTTCTCGTCGGGCTTCAGATGCACCTGGCTGGTGAACGTCTCGCGGATCGCCTTGTAGCCCACGGTCATGTCGGCGACCAGAACCGTGCGGCCTTCGCGCTCCTTGCGCGAGCGCACCGTCAGCGCCTCGCAAAGCGGCAGGAATTCGGGATACTTCTCCACGTCGGCGACCAGCGCGAACATCTCGTGCGGCGGATGGGTGACGTGCTTGATCGTTTCGAACTGCGGCATGGATCAGTCCGTATCACGCCTTTCGAGCAGAGCAAGCAGCGCGCCGGCATCACGACGCGAATCGAGAACGAAAACCGGCACGTCGGGGCCGTGCTTCACGATGCCTTCGAGAACCTCCGGCACCTCATCCTTTTCGAAATTCCAGATGTAGCGCAGGAATTCGAGGTCGATCTTTTCCGGGCAGTCGTCGGCCATCTCGGGCCGCGACCTTCCCGCATAGCGGATGCGCCTCAGGACCACCCGTGCGATGCAAAGCAGCCGTGGCAGGCGCAGCCACAGCACCAAGTCGGCGCGCGGCAGGCGCAGATCCATCGTGCCGGGGCTGGTGCCATCCATGATCCACCGTTCCTGGGCAACGGCCCGCGCAATCATCGCGCGGATTTCTCCACGCTCCCGCGACCTCCATCCCGGAAGCCAGAAGAAGGCGCGGTCCATCGAAACGTATGGCAGGCCGAGCCGGGCGGAAAGTCTCTGCGCAAGCGTCGACTTGCCGCTGCCAGAGCAGCCGATGACCAGCACGCGACCGGCCGAGCCAAGACGATCGGCGCAGGCTGAGAGATCATTCAGGCCGTATGCGAAAGCAGCTTCTCCCGCGCCGCGCGCAACCTGGCGAAGTCCTCGCCGGCGTGGTGCGACGAGCGCGTCAGCGGGCTCGCCGCGACGAGCAGGAAGCCCTTGGTCTTGCCGACCGTCTCGTAGGACTTGAACTCGTCGGGCGTGACGAAGCGCTTCACCGGGTGGTGCTTCTTCGTCGGCTGCAGATACTGGCCGATCGTCATGAAGTCGACATTGGCCGATCTGAGATCGTCCATTAGCTGCAGGATCTCGTTCCGCTCCTCGCCGAGGCCGACCATGATACCGGACTTGGTGAAGATCGACGGATCGAGTTCCTTCACCCGCTGCAGAAGTCGGATCGAATGGAAGTAGCGGGCGCCCGGACGAACGGTCAGATAGTTCGAGGGCACGGTTTCCAGATTGTGGTTGAACACGTCGGGCCTGGCCGCGACGACGACCTCCAGCGCGCCATCCTTGCGCAGGAAGTCCGGCGTCAGGATTTCGATCGTGGTGCTAGGCGTGCGCGCGCGGATTGCATGGATCACCTCGGCGAAATGCTGGGCGCCACCGTCGTCAAGATCGTCGCGATCGACCGAGGTGATGACGACATGGGTCAGCCCCATCTGGTGGACGGCATCAGCCACCCGCGCCGGCTCTTCCGGGTCGAGCGCGGTCGGTATGCCGGTGGCGACGTTGCAGAAGGCGCATGCCCGCGTACAGATCTCACCCATGATCATGAAGGTGGCGTGCTTCTTGTCCCAGCACTCGCCGATGTTCGGGCAGCCGGCCTCCTCGCACACCGTGACCAGCTTGTTCGCCTTCACGATCGCGCGCGTATCAGCGTAGCCCTTCGAGGTCGGAGCCTTGACCCTGATCCAGTCGGGCTTGCGCAGCACTTCCTGGTCGGGCCGGTGGGCCTTCTCGGGATGCCTGGCGCGCGGCGCGTCGGTAATACGATCGAGGACGGTGACCATGTTTCTCAGTTCACTCCGCTTTGCCTGACACGCCCGAAGATCCACAGGATGACCACTGCGCCGGCAACCGCCACGATCAGGTTGCCGAGGAAGCCCTGGTAGTTCAGGCCGAGAACGCCGGCCAGCGTGCCGCCGACGAAGGAGCCGGCAATGCCGACCAGAATGTTGGTGAACAGGCCGTGCTCGCGGTTCATCGCCTTCTCGGCGACGTAGCCGGCGATGAAGCCGATGACGAGCATGCCGAAAAAGCCGACGCCCGGCATTCCCATGATTCCGACGCTCTGTTCCATCCCCGAGTCTCCTCTCAGAGGCTAGTTGCAAACCGTCATATAGGCCGCAACGCCGCGCGCCAACAGATGCGGGACGACACGGCTCCTATGCGTTGAGCACGCGGCCATAGGCGTCGAGCACGCTTTCCTTCATGGTTTCCGACAGGGTCGGGTGCGGGAAGATCGTGTGGAAGAGCTCTTCCTCGGTGGTCTCCAGATTCATGGCCACGACAAAACCCTGGATGAGCTCGGTGACTTCCGCCCCGACCATGTGCGCGCCGAGCAGCTGGCCGGTCTTCTTGTCGAAGATCGTCTTGACCATGCCCTGGTCCTCGCCGAGCGCGATGGCCTTGCCGTTGGCGACGAAGGGGAAGCGGCCGACGCGGATGTCGTAGCCTGCTTCCTTGGCCTTGGCTTCCGTAAGGCCGACCGACGCAACCTGCGGACTGCAATAGGTGCAGCCGGGGATCTTCAGCTTGTCCATCGGGTGCACATTGGGCAGGCCGGCGATCTTCTCGACGCAGATCACCGCCTCGTGCTCCGCCTTGTGGGCGAGCATCGGCGGTCCCGCGACATCGCCGATCGCGTAGACGCCCGGCACGTTGGTCCGGCCGTAGCCGTCGATGACGATGGTGCCACGCTCCGTCTTCACGCCGAGCGCCTCCAGGCCGATGTTCTCGACATTGCCCTGCACGCCGACCGCCGAGATCATCCGGTCGGCGGTGAGCTTCTCGACCTTGCCGCCCTTCGTCTCGACATGGGCGGTGACAGAATCCTTGCCCTTCTCGACCTTGGCCACCTTGGCCTCGAGCAGGATCTTCATGCCCTGCTTCTCGAACTGCTTCTTCGCGAAGGTCGCGATCTCGGTGTCCTCGACCGGCATCACCTGCGGCATGATCTCGACCACGGTCACGTCTACGCCCATGGTGCGGTAGAAGGAGGCGAATTCGATGCCGATCGCGCCCGACCCCATGACCAGCAGCGACTTCGGCATCTCCTTGGGCACCATCGCCTCGAAATAGGTCCAGATCAGCTTGCCGTCGGGCTCGATGCCGGGCAGCGCGCGCGGCCTAGCGCCGGTGGCGATGATGATGTGCTTGGCGGTGTAGGTGCCCTCGCCCAGCGTGTTCTTCGGCACCGGGCCCATCGGCTCCATCGGCTTCTTGGACGTCTTGGCGACGACGATCTCATTGGGTTTGGTGAGCTTCGCCTCGCCCCAGATGACGTCGACCTTGTTCTTCTTCATCAGGAAGCCGACGCCGTTGTTCATGCGCTGCGCGATGCCGCGCGAACGCTCGACGATCGCCTTCACGTCGGGCGTCACCTTGCCTTCGATCGTGAAGCCGTAGTTCTTGGCGTGCTCGGCATAATGAAACACCTCGGCCGTGCGCAGCAGCGCCTTGGTCGGGATGCAGCCCCAGTTGGAGCAGATGCCGGCGAGATGCTCGCGCTCGACGACCGCCGTCTTCAGCCCGAGCTGCGCGGCGCGGATCGCCGCGATGTAGCCGCCGGGGCCCGAGCCGATGATGATCACGTCGTAAGCGTTGGCCACGGCATCTCTCCTCAGAGTTCGAGCATCTTGCGCACCACGGGCGCAATCCCGCGCCCGATCGCGCGCGTGTTTTCGGCGTCGAGATGGATGCCGTCGAGCGGCGAGGTCTTTGCGACGCTGCCTGCATCGAAAAAGCTGCAGCCTGTCATCTCGGCAAGCTCGGCATAGAGCCGCGGCAGATGCTGCGAGGCGGCCTCGCCGCCGGCGAAGAATTCCTTGAACTCGACATGATCCGTGCGGGTGATCGGCGGTGGCGAAACGAGCAGGATTTTCGGGGCTGCCCAGCCGAAGCCGTAGTCGGTGCCTCGCACGATCTCGACCAGCCTGAGCAGGCCGTACTTGGCCGTGAACGGGCTGCCGTGGATCCACGGCTTCATGTCGTTGGCGCCGAGCAGAATGATGACGAGGTCTAGCGGCGCATGCGTCAGCAGCGCCGTCGCCAGGGTCTTGGCGGCGTTGCGTTCGGCGGCCGAGAGATGGTCGTCGAAGGCCGTGGTGCGTCCGTTGAGGCCATCGGGGATGACGCGAGCAGCGCCGGCCAATTCGGCCTCCAGCACGCTCGGCCAGCGGTCTTCATAGGCATGCCGCCCGGTACCCTCTGCGCTGTAGCCCCAGGTCAGCGAGTCGCCATAGGCAAGAATGGTTTTCGTCATGCTACACCAGCATCCCGATCGGGTTCTCGATATGGCGCTTGAAGGCGACGAGAAGCTCGGCGCCTAGCGCGCCGTCCACGGCGCGGTGGTCGGTCGACAGCGTCACCGACATGATGGTGGCGACCTTGATCTCGCCGTTCTTCACCACCGCCCGCTCGTCGCCGGCCCCGACCGCCAGGATCGTCGCGTGCGGCGGGTTGATGACCGCCGAAAAATCCTTGATGCCGAACATGCCGAGGTTGGACACCGCCGTGGTGCCGCCCTGGTATTCCTCCGGCTTCAGCTTCTTGGTCCTGGCCCGCGCGGCAAGATCCTTCATCTCGTTGGCGATCACCGACAGCGTCTTTTCGTCGGCGCGCCGGATGATCGGCGTGATCAGCCCGCCAGGGATGGAGACGGCGACGCCGACATCGGCATGCTTGTGCTGCACCATGGCGGTTTCGGTCCACGACACGTTGGCGGTGGGCACATCGCGCAGCGCCAGCGCCATCGCCTTGATGACCATGTCGTTGACCGAGACCTTGTAGGCCGGCGTCTCGCCCTTGTCGGTCTTCTTCACCGGGGCGGCCGCGTTGATCTGGGTCCGCAGCGCCAGGAGCGCGTCAATCTCGCAGTCGAGCGTGAGATAAAAGTGCGGGATGGTCGACTTCGCCTCGACCAGCCGCCTTGCGATGGTCTTGCGCATGTTGTCGTGCGGGACGAGCTCGTAGGAGCCTTCCTCGAAGAGCTTCAGTACCGCGTCGTCCGACATCGGCTTGCCGGCCGGCGCGGGAGTTCCTGCCTTGGCGGCAGGCGCAGCCTTCGTGCCGCCGCCGGCGACCGCGGCGTCGACGTCCGCCCGCACGATGCGCCCATGCGGGCCGGTACCTTTGACGGCGGCGATGTCGATGCCGGCATCCTTGGCGATGCGCCGCGCCAGCGGCGAGGCGAAGACGCGATCGCCGGCCGCATGGCCGTTCGCCGCGGGAGCGGCTGCCGGCGCCTTTTCCGCCTTGGCAGGCTCGGCTTTCGGCGCTTCGGCCTTCACCTCCGCTTTCGGCGCTTCGGCGGCCTTGGGGGCTTCGGCCTTCTTCTCGGGAGCGCCGCCGGACTTGGCAGCCGCGCCCGCATCCTCGCCTTCGCCGGCGAGCACCGCGATTAGCGCATTGACCTTCACGCCCTCGGTGCCTTCAGGCACGACGATCTTGGCGACGGTGCCCTCGTCGACCGCCTCGACTTCCATCGTCGCCTTGTCGGTCTCGATCTCGGCGATCACGTCGCCCGGCGAAACCTTGTCGCCCTCCTTGACCAGCCACTTGGCGAGATTGCCCTCTTCCATCGTGGGCGAGAGGGCCGGCATTGTGATGTTGATCGGCATCGTGTCCTCCCAACCGGCTCAGCGATAGGTGACGGCTTTCACCGCCTCGACGACCTCGCCGACATTCGGCAGCGCCAGCTTCTCGAGATTGGCCGCGTAAGGCATCGGCACGTCCTTGCCGGCGATGGTGATGACCGGCGCGTCGAGATGATCGAAGGCGCGCTGCGACACCTGGTTGGCGATGAAGTCTCCGACCGACGATTGCGGGAAGCCTTCTTCGACCACCACCAGCCGGTTGGTCTTGCGGACCGATGCGATCACCGTGTCGAGGTCCATCGGCCGGATCGTCCTGAGGTCGATGATCTCGGTATCGATGCCGAGGCTACGCAGCTCGGCTTCGGCCTTCACGACATAGGTCATGCCGATGCCCCAGGAGACGATGGTCACGTCCTTGCCGGATTTGTGCACGCGGGCCTTGCCGATCGGCAGCACGAAATCGTCGAGCTTCGGCACGTCGAAATGCTGGCCGTAGAGGATCTCGTTCTCGAGGAAGATCACCGGATTCGGATCGCGGATAGCCGCCTTGAGCAGGCCCTTCGCGTCCGCAGCCGTGTAGGGCTGAATGACCCTCAGGCCGGGGATGTGGCTGTACCAGGCGGCATAGTCCTGGCTGTGCTGGGCGGCGACGCGCGCCGCCGCACCGTTCGGTCCGCGGAAGACGATCGGCGCGCCCATCTGGCCGCCCGACATGTAGAGCGTCTTCGCCGCCGAGTTGACGATCTGGTCGATCGCCTGCATGGCGAAATTGAAGGTCATGAACTCGACGATCGGCTTCAGGCCGGCCATCGCGGCGCCGACGCCGACGCCGGCAAAGCCGTGCTCGGTGATCGGTGTGTCGACCACGCGGCGCGGGCCGAACTCCTGCAGCAGCCCTTGCGTGATCTTGTAGGCGCCCTGGTACTCGGCGACCTCCTCGCCCATGACGAAGACGTCCTCGTCGCGGCGCATCTCTTCCGCCATTGCGTCGCGCAGCGCCTCGCGCACCGTCATCGACACCATCTCGGTGCCGGCGGGAATGTCGGGGTCGGCTGCGATCTCGATCTTGGGTGCAGCGGGAGCCTTGGCGGCCTTCTTCTGGGCGCCCGGCTCGGCGGACGCTTCACGCGCCTTGCCGCCGGCATCCTCGGCAGGCGCTTCCGCCGTCTTCTCGGCTTCGGCGGATTTGGCCGGCTTGGCTTCCTCCTCGCCGACGCCCTCGCCTGCCTTGTCGATGTCTTCGCCTTCGACGGCCAGGATAGCGATCGGCGTGTTGACCTTCACGCCCTCGGTGCCTTCCGGCACGACGATCTTGGCGAGCGTGCCTTCATCGACCGCCTCTACTTCCATCGTCGCTTTGTCGGTCTCGATCTCGGCGATCACGTCGCCGGCGCTTATCTTGTCGCCTTCCTTCTTCAGCCATTTGGAGACGTTGCCTTCCTCCATCGTCGGGGAAAGCGCGGGCATCAGGATTTCGATCGGCATTGTCGCGCTCCCTCAGTGAACGATGTCGGTCCAGAGCTCGGAAGCATCCGGCTCGGGATCGGTCTGCGCGAATTCGGCGGCGTCGGCGACGATGTCGCGGACTTCCTTGTCGATGGCCTTGAGCTCGTCCTCGCCAGCCCATTTCTTGGCCGTCAGGCGTGCTTTCACCTGCTCGATGGGATCGTGCTCCGAGCGCATCTTCTGCACTTCGTCCTTCGAGCGGTATTTGGCCGGGTCGGACATGGAGTGGCCGCGGTAGCGGTAGGTCTGCATCTCCAGGATGATCGGACCCTTGCCGGAGCGGCACCAGTCGACGGCGAGATCGCTCGCCGACTTCACCGCGCGCACGTCCATGCCGTCGACCTGCAGGCCAGGGATGCGGAAGGAAAGGCCGCGCTGCGAGAAATCGGTCTCGGCCGAGGAGCGCGACACCGACGTGCCCATGGCGTAGCGGTTGTTCTCGATCACGTAGACGACCGGCAGCTTCCACAGCGAGGCCATGTTGAAGCTCTCGTAGACCTGGCCCTGGTTGGCGGCGCCGTCTCCGAAATAGGTCAGGCAGACGTTCTTGTTGCCGCGGTAGCGGTTGGCAAAGGCAAGCCCGGTGCCGAGCGATACCTGCGCGCCGACGATGCCGTGGCCGCCGTAGAAATTCTTCTCCTTGGAGAACATGTGCATCGAGCCGCCCTTGCCCTTGGAGTATCCTCCGCGGCGGCCCGTCAGCTCGGCCATCACGCCGCGCGGGCTCATGTCCATCGCCAGCATGTGGCCATGGTCGCGATAGGCGGTGATCATCTGGTCACCGTCCTTGAGCGACATCTTCATGCCGGTGACGACGGCCTCCTGGCCGATGTAGAGATGGCAGAAACCGCCGATGAAACCCATGCCGTAGAGTTGGCCCGCCTTTTCCTCGAAGCGGCGGATCAACAGCATGTCGCGATATGCCGAAAGGTCCTGTTCCTTGGTGAAGTTCGCCGGCTTGGGGGCTACTGGTCCGGCTTGGGCTTTCGCATCCGCTTTCGATTTCGCGGATGCCTTCTTGGCGGCAACGGCCATTCATCACTCCCTGTGCTGTCTCTTTGCGGACATACCGGGGATGGAAATCCCCGAGTTTCCCCGACGCTAGCACGGTCGTTCCCGTCGAGCCATGCGGAAAAATGCATGGCAGGCATGCGGGTTAAACGCCTAAAATCGTTGAAAAACTCGACGAATAACCAAATACCGGTTAATTCACTGACAGAGACTTGCGCATGATGACGATCTCATCGGCCTGCGAGAGATTGAGGGCGCGGCGGGCCTGCTCGTCGAGCATGTCCTTTTCCAGCGTGCCGTCATGCAAGAGCTGGACCCGGCGCTCCAGCTCGATACGTTTTGCCTGGATGGTGTCGAGCTCGGTCTGCAGTTCGGCAGCTGCCGTCTCGTAGCGGTACTTGGACCAGATGCCGAACTCGCCGTGATAGGCGTGGAAGCCGAAATAGGCGAGGAACAAGGCTGAGATCCCCGGCACGATCAGGCGGCCGGTATTTCTCTGCTTGTGCTGACGCGTCCACATGGTCGGCTCCCGTTCCATCCGCCTATCTCGCCCGATTGTGCTTAATGGACGGTTAGCGAAGGACGCGGGAGCCGCCTGGAGTTCAGGCCTTGAGTATCGACTTGCCCGCGTAGAGCGCCTGCTTGCCGAGCTCTTCCTCGATGCGGATGAGCTGGTTGTACTTCGCCATGCGGTCGGATCGCGACAGCGAACCCGTCTTGATCTGCCCGCAATTGGTCGCGACCGCCAGGTCGGCGATGGTGGAGTCTTCCGTCTCGCCCGAACGATGCGACATCACCGCCGTGTAGGCCGCCTTGTGGGCCGTGCCGACCGCGTCCAGCGTCTCGGTGAGCGAGCCGATCTGGTTGACCTTGACGAGAATGGAGTTGGCGACGCCCATCTTGATGCCGTCCCGCAGGCGGGCCGTGTTGGTGACGAACAGGTCGTCGCCGACGAGCTGCGTCTTGGCGCCGATCAGGTCGGTCAGGTACTTCCAGCCTTCCCAGTCGTCCTCGGCCATGCCGTCTTCGATGGAGATGATCGGATAGTCGGCGGCGAGCTTCGCCAGGTACTTGGCCTGCGCCTTGGGATCGCGGCTCTTCTTCTCGCCCTCGTAGACGTAGTTGCCGTCCTTGAAGAACTCGGTCGCGGCGCAGTCGAGAGCCAGCGCGACCTCCTCGCCCGGCTTGTAGCCGGCCTTCTCGATCGAGGCCATGACGAAGTCCAGCGCCATCGGCGCGCTCTTCAGGTTCGGCGCGAAGCCGCCCTCGTCGCCGACATTGGTGTTGTGGCCGGCGTCTTTCAGGCCCTTCTTCAGCGTATGGAATATCTCGGCGCCCCAGCGCACGGCGTCGCGCAGCGTCGGCGCGCCGACCGGCATGATCATGAATTCCTGGAAGTCGATCGGGTTGTCGGCATGGGCGCCGCCGTTGATGATGTTCATCATCGGCACCGGAAGCACATGCGCGCCGGCGCCGCCGACATAGCGGTAGAGCGGCAGGCCGGAGGCTTCGGCGGCAGCCTTCGCCACTGCGAGCGACACGCCGAGGATGGCGTTGGCGCCGAGCCGCGACTTGTTGGGCGTTCCGTCGAGTTCGATCATCGTGCGGTCGATATGGATCTGGCTCTCGGCATCCATGCCGCCGATCGCTTCGAACAGTTCGCCGTTGACGGCCTCGACCGCCCGCTCGACGCCCTTGCCCAGATAGCGCGGCCCGCCGTCGCGGAGTTCGACCGCCTCATGCGCGCCGGTGGAGGCGCCGGAGGGAACGGCCGCGCGGCCCATCGAGCCGTCCTCCAGCACGACGTCGACCTCGACGGTCGGATTGCCGCGGCTGTCCAATATCTCGCGGCCGATGATGTCGATGATGGCGGTCATGCGAAAATCCTCGAAAAGGTGGGTTTGAAATTCGCGCCCGTCTTAGTCGAAGCCGGGCAAAATTCAATCCGAAGGGCCGATTTATCGGTTTAATGCGACAGCTTCACGAAATCCGACAGGCTGTTACGAATTGTCAAAACTCGAGAGGAGTCGAGAGCCGGGATTTGGGATAAATCTGCTCATGCGCGGGGCGAAACAGAGGGAGTTTCGCCATGTCCGAGTTCCCCGGTATCCTGAGTTTGGTTCTTATCGTCGCAGCGTTCATGACGTCGTGCAATCCGCAGCCGACGCAGGGCGACATGGCGCCGGTCGCGCCCCTTTTCTCGAAGTAACGGCAAATCAAAGCCCCACCGGCCAGGCCGGCGGGGCTTTGGTCCGGCAAGAGGCCCGAATGAACAGGTTCTTGCCAGCGCTACGCTGAAGGCCTCACCAGTACGGGTCGACCTTGTAGTATTCGTAGGAGGCGTCACGGGCCATCGTGCCGTCGCCCTTGGTCAGGTCGTTGATCGAATAGGAGGGCGCCGCCTCGAGCTGCTCCTTGGTGAAGGGCACGACATAGCCGTCCTGGTCCTCGTCGTAGTCGAGCGCCGACCACGGAACGGCATGGTACTTCTCGCCGATGCCCAGGAAGCCGCCAAAGCCTATGACGGCGAACATGATGCCGTTCGACATCTTCTCCAGCATGACGTCCTCGATCGAGCCGATGCGGTCCCCTGCTGTGTTGTAGACGGCGGTGCCGATGACGCGCGACGCGGTGATGGCGTTGGTGTGCCCGCTGGGGGTAGTACCGGTATGGGTTTGCATGGCCAAATTCTCCTCGCAGATCGTTTTGGAAGTACGAGGAAAATGGCTCTCAAGCGCGAAGGTTCCGACCCCTGCGGAGATTTGTTGGTCAGCCCGATTTGGCGACGCGGTCGAGCGCGATGAGCTTCTCGAGCAACGCCGGCATATCCTTGAAGGGCACCATGTTGGGGCCGTCAGAGGAGGTCGAGTTGTCAGGATCTTCATGCGTCTCGATGAACACACCGGCGACGCCGACCGCCACCGCCGCCCGCGCCAGCGTGGCGACGAAGCGCCGCTCGCCGCCGGAGGTCGCGCCCTGCCCGCCGGGCTGCTGGACCGAGTGCGTGGCGTCGAAGATCACCGGCGCGCCGATCTCTTCCATGATCGGCAAAGCGCGCATGTCGGAGACCAGCGTGTTGTAGCCGAACGAGGCGCCGCGCTCGGTGACCAGCACGTTGGCATTGCCCGAGCCCGTCACCTTGGCGACGACGTTCTTCATGTCCCAGGGCGCGAGGAACTGGCCCTTCTTCACGTTGACGACCTTGCCGGTCTTCGCGGCGGCGATGAGGAGATCGGTCTGGCGCGAGAGGAAGGCCGGGATCTGCAGAACGTCGACGACTTCCGCGACGATGGCGCATTGCTCCTCGGTATGGACATCGGTCAGCACCGGCACCCCGAGTTCCTTGCGAAGATCCGCGAAGACCGGCAGCGCCGCTTCCAGCCCAGCGCCGCGGGTCGATCCGAGCGAAGAGCGGTTCGCCTTGTCGAAGCTCGACTTGTAGACGAAGCCGAGGCCGAGTTTCTGCGTCAATTCCTTGAGCCGGCCGGCCATGTCGAAGGCATGGTCGCGCGATTCGAGCTGGCAGGGACCGGCGATCAGCGCCAGCGGCGCATCGTTGGCGAACACGGCCTCGCCTATAGTGACGGTCGAATTGGGAGCGGTCTTGCTGGAAGCGGACATGAGTTTCTCACGGTTGCTGGCGGGCCATGTGCCTCAATTCCGGGAAGCGTTCAAGCCGCAGCGCCCTGTGGGTCGGACGGCCGCCCTGCTCCGAGGCGTCCCGGCATCATCGGAATCGAGCACCAGCCAGGCAGAGAACCGGGTAAGGTGTCGGCAGCCGGGCCGCCCGTTCGTCCTAGGAATGGAACCCGCAAGAACCCGGCGCGACCGATGCGAAAGATCGCGCCTCTCGCTCTCGACGGCGTTCCGCAATCACCCGGAGCCTGCCAATGATCCCCATCATCACCGCCTTCGAACAGTCGCCCGACCGCGGCAAGGGCCAGGCGCGCGACATGCGCGTTCGCTGGGCGCTTGAAGAAGTGGGGCAGCCCTACGACGTCCGTCTCGTTTCGTTCCGCGAGATGAAGGAGCCCGCGCATCGCGCGGTTCAGCCGTTTGGACAGATCCCGACCTATGAGGAAGGCGACCTCGCTCTGTTCGAGTCGGGCGCGATCGTGTTCCATATCGCGGAAAGCCATGCCGGCCTGTTGCCGGACGATCCGCATGCGCGGGCGCGCGCGACCGCCTGGATGTTCGCCGCGGTCAGCACGATCGAGCCGCCGATCGTGGAGCGCGAGCAGGTCCGGTATGCGGAGGGCGACAAGCCCTGGTACGCAGATCGCCTGCCGATCCTGGAGGATCGCATCCGCGTCAGGCTGGACGACCTTTCCGCTCGCCTGGGCGACGCCGAATGGCTCGATGGCGCCTTCAGCGCCGGCGACCTCTTGATGGTGATGGTGCTTCGCAGGCTGGAGGGGATCGGGATGCTGGAGGAATATCCCAGCCTCTCCGCCTACGTGGCCCGCGGCAAAGCGCGGCCTGCCTATCAGCGTGCCTTCGCCGCTCAATTGGCGGTTTTCACCGCCGCATCGACCGGCTGAGGATTGGAAACCGGCACAGATACGCGCCGGGCGACAAAGTCTTGCTCAGATGCTAGGCTCACCGGCGCCAGGGGCTGACGGCCGTGCAAGGGGAGCCATGAAAGCTTTTCAACTGGTCCTGATCAAACCGTCCCACTACGACGACGACGGCTACGTGATCCGGTGGTGGCGCGCCATGACGCCCTCGAATTCGCTCGCTGCCGTCTACGGCATCGCAACCGACTGCGCCGAGCGGCGGGTTCTCGGTGCGGACGTGGCGATCGAGATCCAGGTGATCGACGAGACCAACACACGCGTCGACGTCCCTGCCCTGCTCGCCCGCTTCAGGCGTCACGGCAACTTCGGATGCGTCGCGCTGGTCGGCGTCCAGTCGAACCAGTATCCGCGCGCATTGGACATCGCGCGTCCGTTCCGGGCGGCCGGGATCGCCGTGGCGATCGGCGGCTTCCATGTCTCGGGGTGCCTGTCGATGCTCGATGGCCACGCGGTCGATCTCGACGCCTGCCGGGACATGGGCGTGACGATCTTTGCCGGCGAAGCCGAGGGGCGGCTCGATTCGTTTATCGCCGAGGTGGCTGCCGGACGCGCCCAGCCGGTCTACAACTACATGAAGGATCTGCCCGGCATGGAGGGCACGCCGGTCCCCTTCCTGCCAAAGAAACATGTCGAGCGCACGCTGGGCGCCAGCTCGAGTTTCGATGCCGGCCGCGGCTGCCCGTACCAGTGCTCGTTCTGCACGATCATCAACGTGCAGGGCCGCAAGTCCCGCTACCGCTCCGCCGACGACGTCGAGCGGATCGTCCGCCTCAACTGGGCGCAGGGCATCCGGAAATTCTTCATCACCGACGACAATTTCGCCCGCAACCGGGAGTGGGAATCGACCTTCGACCGGCTGATCGAGCTGCGCGAAAAGGAAGGCATTCCGCTCGGCCTGATGATCCAGGTCGACACGCTCTGCCACAAGATCCCGAACTTCATGGAGAAGGCGAAGCGAGCCGGCGTCAACAAGGTCTTCATCGGGCTGGAGAACATCAACCCAGACAATCTGGCGGCGGCGAAGAAGCGGCAGAACAAGATCACCGAATACCGCAAGATGCTGCTCGCCTGGAAGGAACAGGGCATCCTGACGATTGCGGGATACATACTCGGTTTTCCGGCGGATACGCCGGAGACGATCAGGCGCGACATCGAGATCATCAAGGAGGAACTGCCGATCGACCTCCTGGAATTCTTCTGCCTGACGCCGCTGCCCGGTTCCGAGGATCACCAGTCACTCTGGAGGAGCGGCGTACCGATGGACGCCGATCTCAACAAATACGACGTCGAACACGCCTGCACCGCCCACCCGAGGATGAGCCTGGCCGAATGGCAGGCGATCTACCACGAGGCGTGGCTGCTCTATTACACGCCGGCGCACATGAAGACGCTGCTGCGGCGCGCCGTGGCGACCGGCGTGCCGGTCGGCAATCTGGCAAAATACCTGCTTACCTTCTCGACGACGGACCGCCTCGAGAAGGTCCACCCCCTGCAGGGCGGGATATTCCGCCTCAAGCATCCGTCGGAGCGCAGGCCCGGCCTGTCGCCCGAAAATCCCTGGCTCTTCTGGCCGCGCTTCGGCTGGGAGACATTTTCCAAGCACATGGTGCTGGCCGGCGCGATCCTGAGGATGCTGGCCTGGCAGACCGCCATCAGGTACAGCCCCGATGCGCGCAGCTACATGGATCAGGCGCTGACGCCCGTCGGCGACGACGAGGACGAGACGCTCGACCTTCTGACCAAGACATCAGGCGCCCGCGAGGCGGTTTCCCACATCAGGAAGGTCGCGGAACTGACCCACGCCCGGGCGGTGTGATCCCGCTGCACGCTCGACTCGGCCGCTTCAGACCTGCGGCCCCTCCACCAGTTCGTAGATCTGGATCTGCTCGTGGCGGCCCTTGGCGCTGGCTGCACCCAGCGGGCGGAAACTGACGCCGGGCAGGTTTCCGGCGCGCTCCCTGACGGCCTCGCTCGCCAGGATGGTCGTGCCGAACTGCTTGTTGATGCCTTCGAGCCTCGAAGCGACGTTTACCGTGTCGCCCATGGCGGTGTATTGTCGCCGCTCTTCCGCCCCGACGCTGCCGACCACCGCGATGCCGGTGTGGAGCCCGAAGCGGGTGACCAGTTCCGGCCGTCCTGCCTTGATGTTCTCGGCGTTCAGTCTGTCGATCTCGGCCTTCAGCGCCAGCGTGCAGCGGCAACCGTCGCCGACATGATCGGGATTCTCGGCCGGCGCATTCCACATCGCATAGATGGAATCGCCGAGATACTGGACGATGACGCCGTTGTGGCGCTCGACGACGGCGTTCATAGCCTGGAAATAGATGGAAAGCATCTCGACCACGGCTTCCGGAGAATGCTCTTCGGAAATGGTAGTGAAGTCGCGTATGTCAGTGAACAGCACCGTCACCTCGCGACGGATGGCGGCGCCGGCTTCGTCCTGGCCGGAGGCCACGATCTTGCGCACCAGTTCGCGCGGCACGTAGACGGCGAAGGTCCTGATCGCCCCACGCGCCGAAGAGAGCGCGCGGGCCAGCATGTTGATCTCGCTGATCAGCGAATGGGTGATCTTCCAGCTGTTGAAATCGAGATTGCCGATCTGATTGGCGTCGACGGCGAGCGCGACGAGCGCGCGGCTGATGCGCCGCGAGATGAGCAGCGCGATGAGCACGCCGATCAGCAGCAGAACGCCGGCAATCATCAATTTCTGCCGCAGCAGCGCTTCGTTCGCAGCGGTGAAATCGCTTATCGGGGCCGCAATGACGATCGTGTCGCCCTCGAGCAGGCTCGACGCCCCGGTGCCCACCGAGGCCATCCTTGCAAGCCAGGGTTCCTTGCCAACACGGAACTCGACCAGCCCGTCATCCTTTGCGTCGCGGCCGCTGGCGAGCAGCCCCTGGACGGCAAGAAACAGCGGATCGTTGGCGACAGGCGTGCCCTCGTCCCGACCGCGCGCGACGATCTCGGCGACGAGCGCCGGGTCATTCGCGGCGAGCGCCCTGTTGCTGACCGAGCGGGTCGAAAGACTGTCGACGATGCTGGCCATGACGACCGGATCGGAATGCACTATCAGCTTGCCGTCGTCGTCGAACACATAGCCCACCGAATGCTCCGACACGGCCTGGTCCATGAGCATGCGGCTGATGGTCTCCAGCATGACGTCGGCGCCGATCGCCGCACGCGGTTCGGTGGCCATGGTATGGGCAAGCGTCAGCGTCAGCGTCTCGGTGCTTGCGGAAACGTAGGGGCCAGTGGTGGCGACGCTCCCGGTCTGCGCGACCGCGTCGCGGTACCACGGACGGCGTCGCGGATCGAACTGCACCTCGCGCTCGGGTCCGGCGCCGATGATCATCCCGTCGGCGTCGAGGAAATGCCATCTGGCCAGTGCGGGACCCTCGGGCGCCCGCGTCACGACCCGCATGGCGAACACCGCCTCGTCGGGCGCCGATACGGCCGCATGCCAGCGCGGGCTGTGCGTGGCGCGCATGACCTGGAAGAAGGCGCCGCTGGGATAGCCGACATAGACGGCGTCGAGGTGGGGCGAACTCTTCAGCACGCGAATGAAATATTCGCGCTTGGCGTCGAGATAGGCCGGCGGCTCGGCCGTCAGCGAGGGCAGCACGGAGCCCATGGCGACGACGGCGTTGCCGTCGTGAAAGACGCTTGCGTAGAGGTCTATCGTGTTGCGCGAGAGCAGCCGCATCTGCTGCTCGGCCGACGCCAGCGCCGCCTGCCGGCCCTCCTGGTAGGTCAGCCAGATGAGAGGCACCGAGATCGCCACGAGCAGCATCACGATGATGACGCTGAGATGCACGCGCAACGGCTTCGCCCAGCGTGGCTGCGGCCGCGCAGCGGCATCCGGCCGCCGGCCGGATTTTTCGGCATCAAGTTCGGAACTCAACGTTATCGACCCCTCGCAACGGTTCCCGGTGCTGCATAGCATGGAAGTGCCGCTTTGGCGCGAGCGTTAAGACTGCCATTCAACCGCGGGAGGAAAGCGCCTCGAAGGCGAAGGCGGCGCCCTGCCCGGCAGCCGGCGCGACCGTCAGGCGGCCGGGCTGCGCCTCGCGGCGGATGGCGGCGGCGGCGAAGGCCGACCGGACTTTGGCAAGCGATTCGACGCCGAAGACGATTTCGGCGAGCCGCAGGCCGGGTCTGGGCAAACCGCGCGGCTTTGCCGACCGGCGAACGAGCACATTGCCATTGGCCGCGCCGAAACGCAGCCCGTCCGGCGTCTGCTCAGGCATTGCGCGCACGACATGCCGCAGGAAAGCGGCGAAATCCTCGGGCTCGGGCGCTTCGAGCACGATCGCCTTGATGCGCCTGGCGCCATTGGCGTGCCGCTGCAGCGCCGAGCGGTCGACGGCCGGTGCGTTGACGCGCTGGCAGGTGAAGAAGAAGGCATCGGGCGCCCTGAGGTCGGCCGCAAAGGCGAGCTTGAAGGAAGCCGTGTCGCTGCGGCCGGCGGCATCGACGAAGGGCCGCGAGAAATTCAGGATCCGCCCTGCGGAGATGCCGGCGCGGCTGAAGTCGCGGTGGTCGCCGGCTGCATCCTCTGTGCCGAGCACCAGGGCGGAAAAGCCTTCATCGCCGAGGCGATAGCGAAAGGCGGCGTCGCGGGCGGTGAACATGTTGCCGCGCATCGAGGCGATGCCTGCCTTGACCTGGTCGGCGACGGCGAGCGGCTCGAGGAACGTGCCGTCCGCGAAATAGACGCAGCAGTTCTCCGTGCCGAACGGATGCAGCCCTCGCGGCGCGACGGTGAAGCCAAGCGCGGTCAGCCGCTTGCGCGCGACATCGAGACCGGCGGTCGGCAGCACGCAATGGTCGATTTGGCGTCCTGGCATCATCGACTTCCTCCTACGCGCCTCAGCGCAGTGACCGCCGAGCGTAGCGGATGGGTGATCCGCCAGCTTGTCGATTTCCGTATCGCCTCGGCCTCTTTTCGGCTTGCGTCACGCTCCAGCCGCATCGCGTCGAGGTCTTGGGCCTGCCGGGCCGCCATTTCGCTTGCGGCTCGTTCGGTCTCGGCCATCCGTGCAGTCGGCGCTTCGATCTCGTGCCTGGCGGCAGCCAACTCGCGGTCGATCTGTTTGCAGGAGGGATGCACCGTCTTGACGAAATCCCAGGCCAGCCGCGCGGTCAGGTCGGCAGAGGCCAGGCGAGCGGCGTGCGTCCAGCCGGGCGGGTCGGCCCGCATCATGCCGGCGACGACGGACTGCTCCGTCGCGCCAGCCGGGATCGAGGCGCGCAACGCAGCCGGCCACCAGCCGCCATTGTCTGCGATCTCAAGCATGGTGGCGAAATAGGGCATGTTCGCGTAGCGCGACTGCATCCTGCGCGCACTGAAGTGCAGCACGGTCGGCGTGCGGCAATAAGCGAACGGGCGGTCCTCATTCTCGTTCATGATCCGCTGCCAGAGCTTCCAGTCGCCGCCGGCAGGCACTTCTTCAGGCCAGGCATCGAGATGCGGCAAGGCATCCGCCCGGTAGACGACGCAGTCGGCGCAAAGCGTGTTCTGGTAGGAGAAGAAAACCTGCCGCTCGTCGTCGAATTCGAGATTGGTCAGGAACGGCGCGAGGACACCGTCGGAGGAGACCCATAGCGCCTGGCTGTAGGCAAGCGCGGCGCCGCCGGACAGTGCCTGTCCCAGCCTCTCCAGATGATCGGGAAACCAAAGGTCGTCGTCAGCCGCGAAGGCGATCAGTTCACCCCTCGCCTCGCGCAGCGCCGTGTTACGGTTGGCGTAGCCGAAATGCGGTGCCTTCGGCAGGTCGAAGAAGCGGATGCGAGGGTCGCGGAAGCCGGCCACGACATCCGCTGTGCCGGATACGCAGCCATCGCCCACGACAAGCAATTCGAAGTCGGTTTCACTCTGGTCGAGCACCGACTGAATGGCATGGCCGATGACATCCACACGGCTATGCGTAGGCATCAGGATGGAGAAACGAGGGCCGGCTACCATCCTCGCACGGGCCCGAAATCGTACGGGATCAGGTCCGTATCGATAGGAAGCCGGTATTTGTCTGGGCTCGAGTGGTCGTACTGGATGGTGGGAAGATTGACGACTATCACGTCTTCAACGCCGATGTTGTGGTCGGCGTGCCAGACGTTGCGCGGCACGTTCACGAGGCGTGGCTGCGCCGCGGAAAGATAGACCTTGCAGATCTTGCCGTATGTGGAGGATTCCGAGCGTGGATCGTAGGTTACGAGTTCCATTTCGCCCCGGACCACGAAATAGCGGTCCTCGTGAAGCTTGTGCAGGCCCCAGCCCTTCACGATGCCGGGACGGATCGTGAAGATGTAGGAAAAGACGAGCGGATCGGGATGCCAGCCCCAGCGCGGATCGTAGATCTCAGTGACGCTTCCCCGGTCATCGTTATGGCGGATGCTGTCGTAGAACGACATCCCGTCGAGCAATGGGGCGGTGCTCCGGCGCTGCTCGTCGACTGTCCTCTGGTCCTGGACGGCAGCGGCGAGCGTCTCCTCAAGAATCGACGGTCGGGCAGTTTGGGCTGCACCCTTCATGGCAAACCCTTCGGCAACGTCGTGGATGCCCCAACCGCTCCGGACAGTATCACACCAGCCGGCTCTGCTCCACCGCAGCGCCGATGAAGGAGGCGAAGAGCGGGTGCGGGTCGAGCGGGCGGCTTTTCAGCTCGGGGTGATACTGCACGCCGATGAACCAGGGATGGTCGGCATATTCGACCGTCTCGGGCAGCACGCCGTCGGGCGACATGCCGGCGAAGACCAGCCCGCACTCCTCCAGCCGCTCCTTGTAGTCGATATTGACCTCGTAGCGGTGGCGATGGCGCTCGGAAATATCGGTATCGCCATAGATGTCGGCGATCTTGGAACCGGGCGCCAGACGCGCCTCGTAGGCGCCGAGACGCATGGTGCCGCCGAGGTCGCCGGTCTCGCGGCGTTTCTCCAGCATGTTGCCCTTCAGCCATTCGGTCATCAGGCCGACCACCGGCTGCTCGGTCTTGCCGAACTCGGTGGAGGATGCGTTCTCAATGCCAGCAAGCGACCGCGCCGCCTCGATGCAGGCCATCTGCATGCCGAAGCAGATGCCGAAATAAGGCACCTTGCGCTCCCTGGCGAATTTCGCGGCGAGAATCTTGCCTTCCGAGCCGCGCTCGCCAAAACCGCCGGGAACCAGGATGCCATGCACCTTTTCGAGGAAGGGCGACGGGTCCTCCTTCTCGAATATCTCGCTCTCGATCCAGTCGAGCTTGACCTTCACGCGGTTGGCCATGCCGCCATGGGACAGCGCCTCGATCAGCGATTTGTAGGCGTCCTTGAGGCCGGTGTACTTGCCGACGACGGCGATGGTCACCTCGCCTTCCGGATTGTGGATGAGCGACGAGACGTTCTGCCAGGCCTCCATGCGCGGCTTGGGCGCCGGCTCGATGCCGAAGGCGGCGAGCACTTCCGAATCCAGCCCTTCCTTGTGGTAGGCGAGCGGCACGTCGTAGATGTGCGCCACGTCCAGCGCCTGGATGACGGCGCTTTCGCGCACGTTGCAGAACAGCGAAAGTTTCCGGCGCTCTTCCTTCGGGATGGCGCGGTCGGCGCGCACCAGCAGGATGTCAGGCGCGATGCCGATCGAGCGCAGTTCCTTGACCGAATGCTGCGTCGGCTTGGTCTTGAGCTCGCCCGCCGCCGGGATCCACGGCATCAGCGTCAGATGCACGTAGACGGCGTTGTTGCGCGGCAGATCGTTGCCGAGCTGGCGGATCGCCTCGAGGAAGGGCATCGCCTCGATGTCACCGACGGTGCCGCCGATCTCGCAGAGCACGAAGTCGAAATCGTCATTGCCGTCGAGGATGAAATTCTTGATCTCGTCGGTGACGTGCGGGATGACCTGCACGGTTGCGCCGAGATAGTCGCCGCGCCGCTCTCGCTCGATGATGTTCTTGTAGATGCGGCCGGTGGTGATGTTGTCCGCCTGGTTGGCCGAACGATTGGTGAACCGCTCGTAGTGGCCGAGGTCGAGGTCGGTCTCCGCCCCGTCGTCGGTGACGAACACTTCGCCGTGCTGATACGGGCTCATCGTGCCCGGATCGACGTTGAGATAGGGGTCGAGTTTCTTTATCCGCGCGCGGTAGCCGCGCGCCTGCAGCAGAGCTCCGAGAGCCGCTGCAGCTATGCCTTTGCCAAGGGAAGAAACCACGCCGCCGGTGATGAAAACATATCGCGCCATGGGAGTCGGTGCTTAGCGCCGCCAGTTTGATTCCGCCAGAGAAAACTTCGCCGGCCTTCGCTTTTCCACGCCGCCGGAGGCAACGCAGGGGGAAGCCGCAACAGAAAAGGCCGGCGCGTGGCCGGCCTTCTTGGTTTTCCTGGAGGAGTTTTCCTAGAGGACGATGACCTCGGCGCCGACCGGTACGCGGCGGTAGAGGTCGATGACGTGCTCGTTGATCATGCGGAAGCAGCCGTTCGACGAATTGGTGCCGATGGTCTCCGGTGCGACCGTCCCGTGGATGCGCAGATGCGTGTCGCGGCCGTTCTGGTAGAGGTAGATGGCGCGGGCGCCGAGCGGATTGGCGCCGCCGCCGGGCATGCCGTCGGCATAACGGGCATACTTGGCCGGCTCGCGCGCCTGCATCTCCTTTGTCGGAATCCAGCGCGGCCATTCCTGCTTGTCGCCGACCCTGACGGTGCCCTTGTACTGCAGGCCGTCCTTGCCGACGGCGATCGCATAGCGGCGCGCCTTGTTCGTGCCTTCCACCAGATAGAGGTAATGGGCTGCGGTATCGATCACGATCGTGCCGCGCGGATAGCCGGGGAACTGGACCACGACGGGCTCGAATTCCGGCCGGACCTTGAACGGCTTCTTCGCGGCCCGCTGCTGCATGGCCGCATCGAGCGCGCGCGTCTCCGGCAGCATCGACTGCTTCTGCACCTGTTGGCCGCCGAACAGGCCGGCGAAGAGGCCGGTTTGCTGCGGCGCCACCTGCACGGCCGCCTCGCTGCGCAGTTCGCTGTTGTTGCCCGACTGGACGACGTCCATGGAGACGAGCCTGGAAATCTCGGCCTGGCGTGCGGCTTCGGCCGCCGCGGCGATCTGCGTCTGGCGTTCCTGCTCGGCGCGGATCTTGGCGAGACGCTTTTCCTCGGTGGCCTTGACCCGGGCCTCCTGCATGAGCCGGCGCTCCTCGGCAGCCTTGGCCCTTGCCATCTGGCGCTCCTCGGCGGCCTTCTCGCGGGCGACCTTGCGGATCTCCGCTTCCTTGGCGAGCCGTATCTTGCGCTCCTCGGCGGCCTTCGCCTTCTCGGCCAACATCTTCTCGCGCTCGGCCTTGGCCCTGGCAGCCTGCTTCTCTTTTTCGGCCTTGGCGGCGGCGAGTTGCTTTTCCCGCGCGGCCTGGGCCTTTGCGAGTTCCTTCTCCTTGGCGGCCTTGGCCTTGGCCAGCTTGTCCTTCTCCGCCTTGGCCTGCGCCAGCTTTTCCTTGTCAGCCTTCGCCTTGGCGGCAGCCTGCTTGGCCTTGTCGGCCTTCGCGTTGGCAGCGGATTTCGACGTCGCCTTTTCCTTTTCGGCAGCCGCCTTGGCCTGCGCGGCAGCCTTCTTTTTCTTGAGCTCTTCCGCCTTCGTGGCGACGTTGACGACCGGGGTTTCCACCACGGCCGGAGCTGCCGGAACAGGCGGCGCGGCATATGCCGATACGCTCATGGCAAGGCTTGCGCCGAAGCCCAGAAGGAGAAGGCTACGAAACTGCATGTCGACGATCCCGAAAAATGTGTACCCAAACCGGCCCGCAGCGGGCGGAGGCTGTGCCTCACGTGTGCCGAGAGTGCCGCCGGCCGCTTTATAAGGCATTAATGTCGCGCCTCTCAAGCTGGGCCGGACAGAGCCGCCAGTCGAATCTTCGTGATGAGTGCAGCATTTGCCGCCACTGTGTTCAAACGAACACAGATCGCGGCGGCGCAAAGACAAAGGGCCGGACGAAGCCGGCCCTTGACCTTACGGAAACCTGGACTGCTACTGGTTCGGAACCTGCGGCTCGGCCGGCTGGGCAGGCGCCTCGGGTGCAACGGGCGCATCCGTCGCCGGCGCGGCGGACGGAGCCGCAGGCGGGCTGGCCGGAGCAGCGTCGGGCGCTGCAGGCGCTGCGGTGTCGGCCGGAGGCGTCGCCGCACCGTCGGCCGGAGGCGTTGCGGCGCCATCGGCGGACGGCGCTGCCGGAACGTCGGAGCCGCCGAGCTGGTCGAGCACGCCGCCCTGCCCTTGTCCCTGAGTCTGTCCGGCCGGCACGCGGTCGAGGATGTCGATCGGCTGCGCGCCATAGCGGGCAAGCAGGGAAAGGCCGAGCGAGGTGATGAAGAACGCGGCCGCGAGGATCGCGGTGGCGCGGGTCAGCGCATTGGCCGCACCGCGCGCGGTCATGAAGCCGGAACCGCCGCCGATACCGAGCCCGCCGCCCTCGGAGCGCTGCAGAAGCACTACGCCGACGAGCGCAAGCACGACCATCAGATGAATGACGATGATAACGGTTTCCATGAAGACTTCACCAGACGGTCATACGGGCGGACATGGGCGCGCTCCACGCGGGCGCTGCCCCTGAAGGAAGGCGGCTCAATACAATGCTTTCGTGGCATTTCCAAGCCCGTGCCGGAATATGGGGAACGCGGTGCGGCTTGCAATGCGCGGAAAGGAGAAAAAGCCTTTCCGCTTGCCAAAACCGCGCAATCTTCTACTCATTGCCGTCCTTTCCGGCGCCCGCCCTAGCGAATGCCCCTGCCATGCATTTCATTCCTGCCGCTGCCCGCGGCCCGTTCCTGATGCTTGCCGCCACCGGCGCCTACGTCGTCAACGACACGCTGATGAAGCTGGCGACCGCCGGCCTGCCGCCCTACGAAGTGCTGTTCCTGCGTGGCCTGGTGGCCTTGGCGTGGGGCATCCCGATGCTGCTCCTGCTCGGTTATCGCAGGGAAATGCCTCTGATGTTCGAGCCTCGGGTGCTGACCAGGAACCTGTTCGAGCTCTTCGCCATCCTTTCCTATGTGGTCGCGCTCGCCAACATGCCGATAGCCGACGTGGTGGCGCTCGGCCAGATCACGCCGCTCCTGATCCTACTCGGTGCCTCCATCCTCTTCCGCGAGAGAATCGGCGGAGTACGCATGGCGCTGATCTCGCTCGGTTTCGCCGGCGCGCTGTTGGTGGCGCAGCCGACCATGGAGGGCATCTCGGTCTATGCGGTCCTGGCGCTCGCCAACGCCGTCTTCTCGGCCGCGCGCGACGTCGCCGGACGGCGGGTTGCCGGCCACGTCCCCGGCATGATCGTAGCGATTTCGGCGGTGATCGTGGTGCTTGTCGGCGCAGGTGTCGCGCATGTGCTGGTGGAGGAATGGGTGACGCCGGACCCGCGCCACCTGGCGCTGCTGGCCGGTGCCGGGCTTTTCCTGATCTTCGGCCATTTCTTCATCTTCATGGCCTACCGTGTCGGCCCGACCGGCGTCGTCGCGCCCTTCTACTACAGCTTCACCGTGTGGGCCGTGATCTCGGGACTGCTCGTGTTCGCCGAACTGCCGAACATGCTGGCGCTGGCCGGCAGTGCGCTGGTGGTGGCGAGCGGGCTGGCGATCGTGATGCTCGACGAGCGCCGGAGACGGCTGACCATAGTGGCCTAGAAGGGCCGGCTATACCCTGCCCTTGTAGACCACGACCTCGCCATCTTCCTTGGTGAAGCTCGCGACCGGGCGGTCAAGCAGATCGAGCACCAGTTCGGACGGACGGCAAAGCCGCGTACCCCCAGGCGTTTCGACGATCGGCCTGTTGATCAGGATCGGATGCGCCATCATGAAGTCGACCAGGTCGGAATCGCTCCACGAAACATCGTCGAGGGCGAGTTCCTCGTAGGGCGTCCCCTTCTGCCTGAGCAGGTCGCGCGCGGAAATGCCCATCGCCTCGATCAGCGATTCGAGTTTCTCACGGCTCGGCGGATTCTTCAGATATTCGACGACCACCGGCTCCTCTCCGCTTGCCCGGATTATCGCAAGCGTGTTGCGCGACGTGCCGCAGGCGGGATTGTGGTAGATCGTGATCGTCATGATCTTGCGTCCTGACGTGGAGGAAAACGGTCTGCCGGACCGCCCGCCTCAGATCGAACGATAGGCCTCGGCGATGCCCAGGAAGTCGGCTGCCTTGAGGCTGGCGCCGCCGACCAGCGCCCCGTCGACATTGTCCACGGAAAGAAGCTCGACGGCGTTGGCGGGTTTCACGGAGCCGCCATAGAGGATACGCGTCCGCGCCGATTCCGCGCTCAGCAGCTGCTTGAGCTCGGCGCGGATATGGGCGTGTGCCTCGGCAACGTCGCCGACCGTCGGCGTCAGCCCGGTGCCGATCGCCCAGACCGGCTCATAGGCGATCACCGTATTGTGAGAGGTCGCGGTCGACGGCACCGAGCCGATGATCTGGCGCGACAGTATGTCGAGGGTCGCGCCGAGTTCGCGCTCGGCCTTGGTCTCGCCGATGCAGATGATGGCCACGATGCCGGCGCGCCAGGCGGCCTCGGCCTTGGCGCGGACGATCGCGTCGGTCTCGCCATGATCGGTGCGGCGTTCGGAATGGCCGACAATCACGTGCGAGGCGCCTGCGTCCTTCAGCATCTCGGCCGAGATGTCGCCCGTATGCGCGCCGCTTTCCTTGGCATGGCAGTCCTGGCCGCCGACTTTGACCGGCGTCGAGTTCAGCACATCCACCGCGCGGGTGATCAGCGTCGCGGGCGGGCAGATCAGCGCCTCGGTTTCGGCGTCGAGCCCAGCCATGAAGCCATGGCCGATGGCGCGCAGTTCGCCGAGCGAGGCGGCGGTGCCGTTCATCTTCCAGTTGCCGGCGACCAGAGGGCGGATTCCTGGGGTCATCGATCGAACTCCTGCTAGAACGCCTCGACCGACTGCCGGCCATCGAGCGCTTTCCCTACCAAAATCAGGTCACAAAGCAATCGACACTGTGGCGGAAGGACGCTATTGCGCTTCGTTGCGACTGAATGCGCTTCCTGACGAAGCGCCAAAACCGGGACTATTCATGCTTTCTGCGCTCCGAAACGCCGCCGGGACCTGGGTGGCCAAGCTGCTTCTCCTGCTGCTCGTCGTGAGCTTCGCGGTCTGGGGCATCTCCGGCCAGGTGGCGACCGGCTTTGGCGGCAATTCGGTGGTGGCGGCCGGCGGCACCTCGGTGACGCCGATCGAGTATCGCCTCGCCTACGACCGGCAGATCGCGGTGCTGTCGCAGCAGTTCGGCACAAGGCTGACGCGCGAACAGGCCCGGGGCCTGGGCGTCGAGGACCAGGTGCTGGCGCAGCTCGTCGCCGGCGCCGTGCTCGACGAGCAGGCGAGCGAACTCGGCCTCGGGCTCTCGCAGGACAAGCTGGCGCAGCTCACCATGTCTGATCCGGCCTTCCAGGGCCCGGACGGGCGCTTCAGCCGCCAGCAGTTCGAATATGTGCTTCGCCAGATCGGCATGCGGCCGGAAGACTATCTGCAGAACCGCGGCCAGGTCGCGATCCGCCAGCAGATCGTCGAGGCGGTGTCGGACGGGATGAAGGCGCCGGACACCTTCCTGCGCGCCGTGGCGCTCTATCGCGGCGAAGACCGTACCGCCGAATACATCGTGCTGCCGAAATCGCTGGTCGAGCCGATCGAGGAGCCGTCGGACGCAGTGCTCTCGACCTATTTCGACGAGAACAAGCAGATCTACGCCGCGCCTGAATACCGCAAGATCGCCTACGTCACGCTGGTGCCCGAAAACATCACCGACGAATCGGCAGTCAGCGACGAGCAGGTGAAGGAAGACTACGAAAAGAACATCGATCGCTTCACGACGCCGGAGACGCGCACCATCGAGCAGCTCGTCTTCCCGAGCAAGGACGCGGCGCAGACGGCGCTTGATTCCATCAGGGCTGGCGCCACTTTCGATTCCATCGTGACGGCGCAGGGCAAGACGGCGGCCGACACGCTGCTCGGCACCTTCGCCAAGGACAAGGTTCCGGACCCGGCGGTCGCCGAAGCCGCCTTCGCGCTGCAGGCAAACGAGGTGAGCCAGATCGTCGACGGCGCCTTCGGGCCGGTGCTGGTGCGGGTGACGTCGATCGCGCCGGCCGTGGTCAAATCGCTCGCCGAAGCGACGCCGGAGATCCGCAAGGATCTGGCGCTGGCTGAAGCGAACCGCATCCTGCTCGACGTACACGACAATTACGAGGACAGCCGCGCCGCCGGCGAATCGCTGCGCGAGGCCGCCGGCAAGCTCGGCCTCAAGGTGATGACCGTCGACGCGATCGACCGCGCGGCGCAGCGGCCGGACGGCACCGTGGTCAACGACCTGCCGCAGTCGAAGGAACTGCTCGCCGCGGCCTTCGAGACCGAAGCCGGCATCGAGAACCCGGCGGTGAATGTCGGCAGCACGGGCTACGTGTTCTTCGAGGTCGAGGACATCGTCCCCGCCCGCGAGCGCACGCTGGACGAGGTGAAGGACAAGGTCGTCGCCGACTGGAAGGAAGCCGAGGCCGAGAACCGCTTGACCGCCAAGGCCGGCGAAATCGAGAAGCGCCTGAAGGACGGCACGTCGCTCGACACTCTGGCGACTGAGCTGAGCCTGGAAAAGCACATTAAGCGCGGCCTGAAGCGCGAGGCGGACGATGCCGATTTCGGCCGCGCCGGCGTCGCGGCGATCTTCGGCGGCGCCGAGGGCAGCAGCGGGCTGGTCGCCGCGCCGACCGGCGACGCGCAGATCGTCTTCAAGGTGACAGAAGTGTTCGAGCCGGCAGGCGCCGACGCCAACTCCGTTCCCGAGGATGCCCAGGCATCCTTCGCGTCCGGCATGGCCGACGACCTGCTCGACCAGCTCGTGGCAAAGCTGCAGAGCGAATACGGCGTGACGGTCAACCGGTCGGCGATCGAGCAGGCGCTGGCGTTCTGAGGCGAGTGGATCGGGGGCCATGGCAACGCTGAAGGAACACATCGCGAAAGTCGCGGCGGGCAAGCCGCTCTCCTTCGAGGAGGCCCGCGAGGCGTTCGAAATCATCATGTCCGGCGAGGCGACGCCCGGCCAGATCGGCGGCTTCCTGATGGCGCTGCGCGTGCGCGGCGAGACGGTCGACGAGATTTCCGGCGCGGTGGCGACGATGCGCGGCAAGATGCTGCGCGTCGAGGCGCCGGCCGATGCTGTCGACATCGTCGGCACCGGCGGCGACGGCTCGCACAGCCTGAACATCTCGACCGCCTCGGCCTTCGTCATCGCCGGCGCCGGCGTTCCGGTCGCCAAGCACGGCAACCGCGGACTGTCTTCGCAGACCGGCGCGGCCGACGTGCTCACCGCGCTCGGCGTCAAGATCGACCTCCCCCCGGAGGAAATCGGGCACTGCGTGGCGGAAGCCGGCGTCGGCTTCATGTTCGCGCCGGCGCACCATCCCGCGATGCGCCATGTCGGGCCTACACGCGCCGAACTGGGTACCCGCACCATCTTCAACCTGCTGGGGCCGCTTTCCAACCCGGCTGGCGTCAGGCGACAGATGGTCGGCGTGTTCGCACCCGAATGGGTGGAGCCGGTGGCCGAAACGCTGAAGGCGCTCGGCGCCGAACGCGCCTGGGTGGCGCATGGCGACGGCCTCGACGAGATCACGACGACAGGCGAGACGCGCATCGCGGAGCTGCTCGACGGGAAGGTCGGCACCTTCACGCTGACGCCGGAAGCGGTCGGCCTGAAGCGCTACCGCAAGGAGGACCTGCGCGGCGGCGATTCGGCCTACAACGCCGCGGCGCTGAGGATGCTGCTCGACGGCGCCCCCGGCGCCTATCGCGACACGGTGCTGATGAACGCCGGCGCGGGACTGGTCGTGGCCGGCAGGGCAGCCTCCATCGAGGATGGCGTGGCCAAGGCAGCCGAGGCGATCGACAGCGGCAAGGCCGCAAAGACCCTCGACCGGCTTGTCACCATATCGAACGGGTGAGCCGTGGCCGACATTCTCAAGAAGATCGAGACCTATAAGCGCGAGGAGATCGCCGCAGCCAAGGTGCGCGTGCCGCTCGCCGAGATCAAGGCCAGGGCGCGTGACGCGGACCGTCCGCGTGGCTTCCTTGCGGCGCTGGAAGCAAAGCGCAAGGCAGGCGATTTCGCGCTGATCGCCGAAGTCAAGAAGGCCAGCCCCTCCAAGGGACTGATCCGCGCCGATTTCGATCCGCCGGCGCTGGCGCGTGCCTATGAGAAAGGCGGCGCCGCCTGCCTGTCGGTGCTGACCGACAGCCCCTCCTTCCAGGGCGCGCCGGAATTCCTGACCAAAGCACGGGCGGCGACGAAGCTGCCGGCGCTGCGCAAGGATTTCATGTTCGAGGCCTATCAGGTGCATGAGGCGCGCGCCTGGGGCGCCGACGCCATCCTGATCATCATGGCGAGTGTCGACGACGACACGGCGAAGGCGCTGGAGAACACCGCGCACGAACTCTGTATGGACGCGCTGATCGAGGTGCATGACGAAGAAGAGACCGAGCGCGCGCTGAAACTCTCCTCGCGCCTGATCGGCATCAACAATCGCAATCTCAGGACCTTCGAGACGACGCTCGAAACATCGGAGCGGCTGGCGAATCTGGTGCCCGACGACCGGCTGCTGGTCGGCGAGAGCGGCATCTTCACGCATGACGACTGCCTGCGGCTGGAGCGGGCGGGCATCGGCACCTTCCTGGTCGGCGAGAGCCTGATGCGGCAGGCCGACGTGACTGCCGCCACCAGGACGCTGCTCCAGGGCGCGTTGGCCGCGCAGCAGGCTTGAAACGTATGGCTCGTCTCACCCATCTGGGCGCCGACGGCAAGGCCGACATGGTCGATGTCGGAACCAAGGCCGAGACGGAACGCACGGCGATCGCCGAGGGATCGGTGACCATGCAGCCGGAAACCTTGCGCATCATTCTCGACGGCAACGCCAAGAAGGGCGACGTGCTGGGCGCGGCGCGCATCGCCGGCATCATGGCGGCCAAGAAGACGCATGATCTCATCCCGCTCTGCCACCCGCTGCTGCTGACCAAAGTCGCCGTCGACATCGAGCCCGACGAAACCCTGCCCGGCCTGCGCGTCACCGCACTCGCCCGCGTGACGGGAAAGACCGGCGTCGAGATGGAGGCGCTGACGGCCGCCTCCGTCGCCTGCCTCACCATCTACGACATGGCGAAGGCGGTCGACCGGGGCATGGTCATTTCCGGGATCAGGCTGGTCGAGAAGACCGGCGGCAAGTCCGGCGACTACAAGGCCAAGCCCGGAGCCGCCGGGTGAGCGGCCTGCTGCCGGTCGACGAGGCGATTGCGCGCCTGCTCGCCGGCGCGGAGCCGGTCGGAACCGAAACCGTGCCGCTGGCCGAGGCCGCCGGCCGCGTGCTGGCCGAACCGCTGGTAGCGCTGCGCACGCAGCCGCCCTTCCCGGCTTCGGCCATGGACGGCTATGCGGTGCGGGCCGACGACGTGGCCGAGGTTCCGGCGCGACTGACCGTCACCGGCATTGCCGCGGCGGGAAGGCTGTTTCCGGGCGCGGTCGGCCGCGGCGAGGCGGTGCGCATCTTCACAGGCGCGCCGGTGCCTGACGGCGCCGATACGATCGCCATCCAGGAGAACGTGAAGGAGCTTGCCGGCGACACGATCGAGGTGCTCGAGACGGTCGCGGCAGGCCGGCACATACGCGCCGTCGGGCTCGACTTCGCCGAGGGCCAGCCGCTGCTGGAAAAAGGCCGCGTGCTCGATGCCGCCGCCCTTTCGCTGGCGGCCGCGGCCAACCACCCTGCCCTGCCCGTGATCGGCAAGCCTCTGGTCGCGATCATCGCCACCGGCGACGAGCTGCTGCCGCCCGGCAGCACGCCCGGCCCCGACCAGATCATCGCCTCGAACGCATACGGCGTCGCGGCGATCGCCAGGGAGGCCGGCGCGCGCGTGCTCGATCTCGGCATCGCGCCCGACAGGGTGGAAGCAATCTCGGCGCTGGTGGAGAAGGCGCTCGCCGCCGATGCCGATGTGATCGTCACGCTTGGCGGCGCATCGGTCGGCGACCACGACGTCGTGCGCCAGACGCTGGCCTCGCTCGGCATGGAACTGGATTTCTGGAAGATCGCCATGCGGCCGGGCAAGCCGCTGATGTCGGGACGGCTGGGCGCGACGCGCTGCATCGGCCTGCCCGGCAATCCGGTGGCGAGCCTTGTCTGCTCGCACCTCTTCATCAAGCCGCTGCTTGCGCGACTTGGTGGACGGCCGCACGACAGCCATGTCGTCGATGCCGTGCTCGGCGCGCCGATGACCGAAAATGACGTGCGCCGGGATTATGTGCGCAGCACCGTCTCGCGCACCGCCGGCGGCCTTGTGGCCACCCCCTTCGGCGTCCAGGATTCGTCCATGCTGAAACTGTTTGCGGACGCGGATGGACTCATCATACGCGAACCTCACGCGCCGACCGCCAAGGCGGGCGATCCGTGCCGCGTCGTTCTGTTACGCTGAACAAATCATCAACGAATTCATTAAAATTTAAACAGTTGCGGAACACAACTGGAACAGATAGTGTTTGTTCTGGTTTTGTTTGGCATGTGATTCCGGGGAGATCCAGGATGCTGACCCGCAAGCAACACGAACTTCTCCTCTTCATCCATGAGAGGCTGAAGGAGTCCGGCATCCCGCCTTCCTTCGACGAAATGAAGGAGGCGCTGGACCTTGCGTCGAAGTCCGGCATCCATCGGCTGATCACCGCGCTCGAGGAGCGCGGCTTCATTCGCCGCCTGCCCAACCGGGCGCGCGCGCTGGAGGTTCTGCGGCTGCCGGATTCGATCGCTCCCGGCCTGAACGCAGCGCGAAAATTCTCGCCGAGCGTCATCCAGGGCGGGCATGGGCGCCCCCAGGTGGAAGCGCCACGATCCCGGGCAGCGAGCAATGACGACGACGCGGGCGCGTCGGTTTCCATTCCGGTCATGGGCCGCATCGCGGCGGGTGTGCCGATCGACGCCATCCAGCACAAGACCCATTCGATCGCCGTGCCGCCGGAGATGCTGTCGGGCGGCGAGCACTATGCGCTCGAGGTGAAGGGCGATTCGATGATCGAGGCCGGGATTTTCGACGGCGATACGGTCATCATCAAAAACGCGTCATCGGCCAATCCCGGCGAGATCGTCGTGGCCCTGGTCGACGAGGAGGAAGCGACGTTGAAGCGCTTCCGCCGCAAGGGCGCATCCATCGCGCTCGAAGCCGCGAACCCCGCCTACGAGACACGCATCTTCGGACCCGACCGGGTCAAGGTCCAGGGTAAGCTGGTCGGGCTCATAAGGCGCTACTGAGCGGTTTCCCGATCATCGGCGGATGCATTCTGCCGGCTGCTTGAGCCGGCAGCCTCCGATGCCGGCTGCGCGTCCGGAGCGTCCCGCGGTGGTTCGGTTTTCGGCTTGCGCCGATAGGCTGGCAAGCCACGCGCCTCGCGTGAGAAACGTCGCTGTTCGTGCCACGGGCGGAAAGGACGGCTGATCGCGTATTCGGCCGTTGCCATTGCGGCTGACGCGCCTTCCCGATCATTGCTCGGCAGTTCGATCGCAGCACTTCCATTGAGCGCCAGATCGCGTTTGGTGACGACGAGCACGTCCTTCCAGCGGCAGACATTCCTGGCGGTCGCATCGTCGATGACGATGACGCTCGCAACCGCGCAGGCGTCGAGCGCTGCCTGTGCGTCGAGCGCATGGGCCACGACAGCGCCCGAGGAACGGCGCGCCAGGCAGAGCCCTTCGGCGCAGACGAAGCCGGCCGAAGATGGCTTGTGGGCACGTTGCTGCGGCTGGTTATCCCAGGACGCACCGCCCTGCGTCGGGTTCAATCCCACAGCGCTCGCACCGTCCCCCACCTGCCTGCCGGCTTCGGCACCAGCCTCGACCGGCTCGGCAGTTGTTCGCTGCTGCTTTCCTTCCGGCCGCACCATCTCGTCCGCGCGAATGGCGCGTTTCCAGTTGTCGATGGTGAATTCGTTCGGCCGCGCCCGGTTGACGGCGATGCGCCCGTCGCCCAGGGCGAGCCCGACGAGGCGGCCGTCTTCTGAGACGAACAGATCGGGCCGCGGGCGGTCGACCAGGAGCATGAGGCCGGCAAGCGCAACGGGGACCGCGGCGATGCGCAGCCAGGTCGAGCAGATCGTGGCTATGAGCAGCGCGACGGTCAGCACCGCGACAGCGGCCGGCGGAATGAGACCGACAATGTCGGCCGGCGAGCGCTCGGAGAACCATTTTGCGACTGCGATGGTGGCGGAAAGGCCAAGCCCCATGACATGGAAGAACGGCCCGTCGAGGCCGAACGGCATGGCCAGCGCGCCGAACACGGCAAACGGCATGACGACCGCCGAGACAACAGGCATGGCAGTGAGATTGGTGAAGAGGCCGAGCGACGGCATCTGCTGGAAATGCCAGGCCGCGTAGATGGTCGTCGCGCCGCCGGCGACGATGGATGTCATGGCGAGGCCTGCTGCCGCCAGGAGCAGATAGCGCAACCCCCTGCCCGCCAGCGAGCGGTCCACCGGCGGTGAGCCGGGCCGATCGGCGCGCCAGTCCGACCAGGCGGCGTAGGCGCCGACGAGAGCGGCCGTCGCGGCAAACGACATCTGGAAGCTCGGCCCGACCACCTCGTGCGGCGAGACCGCGATGACGATGATCGCCGAGATGGCGAGGTTGCGAAGCGTCAGCGCCGCACGGTCGAAGAGCACGGCAGCCAGCATCACGGCGAGCATGATGAAGCTGCGTTGCGCGGCGACCTCCGCGCCAGAGATGAAGAGGTAGCCGGCAAGCCCGGCGATGGCGAGCGCCGCCGCATATTTCTTGACCGGATGGCGCGAGGAGAAATCCGGGAACAGCGCGAAGCCCGAGCGCAGCAGGACCATGATGGTGCCCGCGACCAGCGCCATGTGCAGGCCCGAGATGGAAATGACGTGGTAGATGCCGGAGCGCCGCAGCGCCTCGTTGATATCCTCCGGGATACCGGCCCGCACGCCCACCACCAGCGCTGCCGCGATCTCGCCTTCCGGCCCGCCGATCCGGCTGCGGATGCGGTCGGCGATCGCCTGGCGGGCGCGTTCCACCGCTGCATCGAACCGCGCGGCCAATGGCGGCGGCCCCGGCGAAGCTGCGAGTTCCGGCCCGCGCAGGAAAAACCCGCTGGCGCCAATGCCGTCGAAATAGCTTTCGAAGGAAAAGTCGTAGCTGTCCGGCCGGACGGGGCCTGACGGCGGCATGAGCCGGACGAGACCCGTGACGACCGCACCTGCCTCGACGCCTTCCGGAACGCGGCGCGCCGAAACGCGCACACGATCGGGCGTGTAGCGCAGCACCGGGCGTTCTGTGCCGGTGACATCGATGGTGAGCCGCACCCGGCCGTCCGCAAGCCGTTCGACCTCGGCGACCCGGCCGGACAATTGCGTCGTCACCTCGCCGCCGAGCATTTTCGTTGCCGCGCGCCAGGTTTCGGCCTTGGCGAGCAGAGCCCCGAGGACGCAGAGCAATCCGGCTGCGATTGCCATGCTCAGCAGCGGCCGTGCGCCGGCGGCGAAGGCACACAGGGCCAGTCCCGCCACGCCTGCCACAAGCGGGACAAAACCCGGTTCCTGACGAAGCGCGAAATAGACGAGCGCGCCTGCGGCCAGGAACACCGGCGCCAAGAGAAAGGCAATTCCGCGGTCCAGTTCGGTCGCCATGGCGACGTTGAAGGCTTTGGCCGCAACGGCTCGCGACGGAATGCGGTCGTTCGCGATATGCGAACGGATCGGCGGCGCCTGTCGAGCACGCGCGAGCGACCGCGCCAATAGCCCCCCGGCATCGCGAAGCCGCCAGGGAGCCGGCAGATCGTCCGGCCCGCTGGCGTCCTGCGCCGGAACAGGCGGCGCATCCGCTCGCGCTTCCAGGGGCGGTGCAGCGGGTAGGCTTGCAGCCGGCAATGCGAAGGGCGCGGCGTCGCGCACGAACATCGCGCGTTCGCCGGCGCTTTCAGGCGATCGTTCCTTCGCCATCTCCGCCCCCCGCAGAGCCCGACACTTGCACGACGGGCGACCTATGCTACATGAACGCCGACTTTTATCCATCGGCCCCGGTTTCAGGCCCGGGTCCCCATTGCGGTCGTCTTTCCGCGCCGCCACCCGAGATCAGAATGTCCGAAACCGTCGTCACACGCTTTGCCCCTTCGCCCACGGGCTACCTGCACATAGGCGGGGCGCGCACCGCGCTCTTCAACTGGCTCTACGCCCGCCACACCAAGGGCACGATGCTGCTCCGCATCGAGGACACCGACCGCGAGCGTTCAACCGATGCGGCGACCGAAGCGATACTCGACGGCCTGTCCTGGCTAGGCCTGCATTGGGAGGGCGAGCCGATCTCGCAGTTCGAGCGCGCCGGACGTCACCGCGAGGTGGCCGAGGAACTGGTGCGCATGGGCAAGGCCTATTACGCCTACGAGACCCCGGCGGAGCTCGACGCCATGCGCGAGAAGGCGCGCGCCGAGGGCCGCCCGCCGCGCTATGACGGAAGCTGGCGCGACCGCGATCCGTCAGAGGCGCCGGTCGGCGTAAAGCCCGTCATCCGTATCAAGGCGCCGAGGGACGGCGAGACCATCGTGCGCGACCGCGTGCAGGGCGACGTCAAGTTTCCTAACAAGGATCTCGACGATTTCATCATCCTGCGCTCGGACGGCGTGCCGACCTACATGCACGCGGTGGTCGTCGACGACCACGACATGGGCGTTACCCACATCATCCGCGGCGACGACCACCTGACCAACGCCGCGCGCCAGCAGGTCATCTATGACGCCATGGGTTGGGACATCCCCGTCATGGCGCATATCCCGCTGATCCACGGCGCTGACGGAGCGAAGCTGTCGAAGCGCCACGGCGCGCTCGGCGTCGATGCCTATCGCGCCATGGGCTACCTCCCGGCGGCGCTGCGCAACTATCTGGCGCGCCTCGGCTGGAGCCATGGCGACGACGAGGTGATGAGCCTCGACGACATGATCCGCTGGTTCGAGATCGAGGACGTCAACAGGGGCGCGGCGCGCTTCGACTTCGCCAAGCTCGAGGCGCTGAATGGTATTCACATGCGCAAGATGGACGACGCCGAGCTGCTCGACGACTTCATCCGCACCCTGCCCTATCTGGAGAACGGCAAGGCGATCGCCGACCGCCTGGACGAGAAGACCAAGGCACAGCTCCTCGCCGCCATGCCCGGCCTGAAGGAGCGCGCCAAGACGCTGGTGGAGCTCGCCGACGGAGCGGCGTTCCTGTTCGCCGAGCGGCCGCTGCCGGTCGAAGAGAAGGCGAAGGCGCTGCTGATGGGAAATCAGGACGTGCTGAGGGACGCGCTCGACGTGCTGAAGGCGGTCGAGGGCGAGTGGAACGCCGCTTCGGCGGAGGCCGGAATTAGAAGCTTTGCCGAGGCAAAGGGGCTGAAGCTCGGTGCTGTCGCGCAGCCGTTGCGTGCGGCGCTTACCGGGAGAACGACGTCGCCCGGCGTGTTCGACGTGCTCGCGGTACTGGGCCGCGACGAGAGCCTGGCCCGCATCGCGGATCAAATCGATTAGGACAACGACACTGACATTTTTAGCATTGAATCCCGGCTGTTGCGGTGCAACATTGTCGCCAACGACAAGGGGTTGGGACTCTGTCTGCGCTGTCCGAGGCAAGATCGGCTGGCCTGCATCGGACAAGCATTCCAATAACAACAAATGGGTAGGCTGAAGGAGGTTGCGATGACCACTGCGAAACTGGAATTTGCCGACAAAACCCATGAGTACAAGGTCCGAAGCGGCACCATCGGCCCTGACGTCATTGACATTTCCTCGCTCTACGCCACCACCGGCGCCTTCACCTACGACCCCGGCTTCACCTCCACCGCCAGCTGCGAATCGGGCATCACCTTCATCGACGGCGACAACGGCATCCTGCTGCACCGCGGCTATCCGATCGACCAGCTCGCCGAGCACGGCGACTTCCTCGAGGTCTGCTACCTGCTGCTCTATGGCGAGCTCCCGACGAAGGCGCAGAAGGACGATTTCGACTACCGCATCACGCGCCACACGATGGTGCACGAGCAGATGTCGAAGTTCTTCTCCGGCTTCCGCCGCGACGCCCATCCGATGGCGGTGATGTGCGGCGTGGTCGGCGCGCTGTCGGCCTTCTACCACGACTCGACCGACATCTCCGACCCGCACCAGCGCATGATCGCGTCGATGCGCCTGATCGCCAAGATGCCGACGATCGCCGCCATGGCCTACAAGTACCACGTCGGCCAGCCCTTCGTTTACCCGAAGAACGATCTCGGCTACGCCGCCAACTTCCTGCATATGTGCTTCGCGGTGCCGTGCGAGGAATACAAGATCAACCCGGTGCTGGCGCGTGCGATGGAGCGCATCTTCATCCTCCACGCCGACCACGAGCAGAACGCATCGACCTCGACGGTCAGGCTTGCCGGCTCGTCTGGCGCCAACCCGTTCGCCTGCATCGCAGCCGGCATTGCCTCGCTCTGGGGTCCCGCGCATGGCGGCGCCAACGAGGCCGCGCTCAACATGCTGAGCGATATCGGCACGGTCGAGCACATTCCGGAATTCATCGCCCGCGCCAAGGACAAGAACGATCCGTTCCGCCTGATGGGCTTCGGCCACCGCGTCTACAAGAACTACGATCCGCGCGCCAAGATCATGCAGAAGACCGCGCATGAGGTTCTCGGCGAGCTCGGCATCAAGGACGATCCGATGCTCGACGTCGCGATGGAACTCGAGAAGATCGCGCTCACCGACGAATATTTCATCGAGAAGAAGCTCTACCCGAACGTCGACTTCTATTCCGGCATCACGCTGAAGGCGCTCGGCTTCCCCACCTCCATGTTCACCGTGCTGTTCGCGGTGGCGCGCACCGTCGGCTGGGTCGCGCAGTGGAAGGAGATGATCGAGGATCCGCAGCAGAAGATCGGCCGCCCACGCCAGCTCTACACCGGCGCTACGGAACGCGACTACGTGCCGATCGCGAAGCGGTAAGAAGAATAGGGAATAGCGAGTAGCGAATAGGACGATTGAACTATTCGCTATTCGCTATTCGCTATTCGCTTCAAAATAATTCCTGCCGCCATCTCCCCGGCCGGCCTTTCCGTCGCCAGGCGGCGCGAGACTTCCGCAAATCCGTCCTTCTGCCAGCGCCGCAGCGCCGTGTCCTCGAACAGGCCTTCGAGATGCCGGGCCAGCCATGCCGGGCGCACATACTGATTGTAGAACTCGTTGACGACGGTCCGGTCGGCGATCAGGTTGGGAAGCGACGCGCTCCAGGTCGTAATCAGCCGCTGCGCAACCCGGGCGATCGGGTCGAGCTTGTAGCAGGAAACGAGCGGCACCCCGGCAAGCGCAAGCTCCAGCGAGACCGTTCCGGACGCGGCAAGCGCCGCATCCGCTTCGCCGAACGCCTGCCATTTGCCGGCGGAGTCGCTGACGATCTCGGGTTTCTGCCCCCAGTTCGCGACCGACGATTCCACGAGCTTCGCCACATGCGGCACCGTCGGCAGGACGAGCCGCAGCCTGTGGCCCCGCGCCCTCAGGATCGAGACCGTCTCGCCGAACGGCTGGATCAGGCGACTGACCTCGCTCCTGCGCGAGCCGGGCAGCAGCAGCAGGGTCTTTTCGCGGCCGGCAGGAAAGTCGCGCGGCGCGGCCTGCGTGGCGGTGGCTGCACGCATGCCGGCGTCGCCGGTCAGCCTGTGCCCGACGAACGTGCCCGGCGGCCCGCCGAGGCGTTCGAGCTCCGCGGGCTCGAAGGGCAGGATGCAGAGTATGTGGTCGACATAGGGCTTCATCGCGGCTGCCCTGCCCGGCCGCCACGCCCACACGCTCGGGCAGATGTAGTGGATGATCGGGATATCGGGATTGGCCGCCCGCACCTTCCTGGCGACGCGCAGGGTGAAATCCGGGTTGTCGATGGTGATCAGGCAATCGGGCTTTGCGGCGACGATGGCGCGCGCGGTATCGCCGATGCGCTTCGCCAGCCGCGGCAGGTCGCGGAGCACGGCCGAAAATCCCATCAGCGCGATGTCGCCGGCATCGAATAGCGGCGTCAGGCCGAGCGCCTGCAGATGACGTCCGCCGACGCCCACCAGCGTTATGTCGCGGCCGGTCGCGGCCTTCAGCGCGGCGATGGCGTCGGCGCCGAGCAGGTCGCCGGATTCCTCGCCCGCGACGATGCCGATCTTCAGCGGCCGCGCCGCGCTCATGGCCGCTTTCCTTTGGGCAGGCCGACCACGAAGAGGCCGAGCCGGTCCGCTTCGGCGATCACACCGGCGAGGTCGAGCACGAGCGAGCGCTCCGCCTCGACGGCGATGCCGGCAAGCCCGGCCGCATGGGCCTCGACGACGGTTCTGGGGCCGATGGTCGGCAGGTCCATGCGCAGTTCCTGCCCCGGCTTGGCGCATTTGACCAGCACGCCGCGCGTCTTGCCGGCAAGCCGCCCGTGCGGGCGGAGGTCCCTCACCCGTTCGAGCAGCGCATCGGTGCCCTCGATGCCTTCGAGCGCGATGGCGCGGCCGCCGATCGCCACAGCCGCCTGGCCGATGTCCAGCGCGCCGATGGCTCGCGCCGCCGCTTCGGCGGCCTCGATGTCGCGCCAGTCCGACCTCTGCGGCGGCGCGCCTGCCATCTGGCCTTCGGTCGCCAGCAGGTCGGGTGCGATCTCATGCGCTCCGACCAACTTGATGCCGATCGATTCCAGGCCGCCGCCGAGCGCGCGCAACGCGCCGTCGTCGCCCTTGATCAGCCCGGCCAGCACCCGCGGCAGGAAGCGCATCAAGGCCAGCGACGGCTTGAGCGCGGTGAGCTTCGGCCGCCTGCCGATGCCGCCGGCAAGGACCGCATGGGTGATGCCCTGCCGCTTCAGAATAGCCCCAAGACCGGCGATGTTCTCGATCGCCAGTTCCTCGTGATCGAAGGCCGAGAGGCCGGCGGCATCCACCTCGCCCTTCATCATCACCACGAAGGGTTTGCGTCCGCGAGCAGCAAGCTCCTCGGCAACGTCGAGCGGCAGCCTGCCGCTGCCGGCGACGATGGCAACCCTGTCGCCAGGCTGGAGCTGGAGGCGGCCGGTACGCTCAGTCGCCGTCATCGTCGCTGTCTGCGCCGTCGCGCAGCGGCGGCACGGTGAAATGGCGCTTGCCGCGCGCCTGGATGAAGTCCAGCACGTCGCGCACGATGGCGGAGTCGCCGAACTGGCGCTCGACCTCGGGGATGTTCTCGGCGACCGATCGCGACGGGTCGAAGATCATCCGGTAGGCCTTGCGCAGTGCGAAGATGTCGGCGCGCGCGACGCCGGAACGCCTCATGCCGATGACGTTGAGGCCGCGCAGACGTGCGCGGTTGCCCATCACCATGCCGTAGGGAATGACGTCGCCGTCGATGATGGCGGCTCCGCCGGCGAAGGCATGATGACCGATGCGTGTCATCTGGTGGACGGCCACGAGGCCGCCCAGCGTGACGTTGTTGCCGACCTCGACATGGCCGCCGAGCGTCGCGACGTTGGCCATGGTGACGTTGTCGCCGACGACGCAGTCATGCGCGATATGCGAATAGGCGAGGAAATTGCCGTTGTCGCCGACCGTCGTCTCGCCGCGGCTGGTGTCGGTGCCGCGGTGCATGGTGACACCCTCGCGGATCGTGCAATTCCTGCCGATGACGAGCGTCGTCGGGCCGCCCTTGTGCTTGGTGTTCTGCGGCGGGCCGCCAAGGATCGCCATCGACGAGACCTTGCAGTCCTCGCCCACCGTCACGCCGCGATGCACGACGACATGGCTGGAGAGTTCGACGCGGTCGCCGACCGCAGCACCCGCCTCGATGTGGCAGAAGGGGCCAATCACGACGCCGGCGCCCAATTCGGCGCCCGGCTCGACCACAGCCATGGGATGGATCTTGGTGTCCGGCATGAACCCTGCCCTTTACGCCGCGCCAGCCGGCGCAAGCATGGCCTGTATCTCGGCCTCCGCGACCATCGCCCCGTCGACGAAGGCCTCGCAGGCGAAACGCACGATATTGCCGCGCTTCTTGATCTTCCGCACCTTGATCTCGAGCCGGTCGCCGGGAACCACGGGCTTTCGGAACTTGGCGTCGTCTATGGTGAGGAAATAGACGAGAGACGGCTTGTCGCTGCCCGCCGCCCTGAGCGAGATCGCGCCGGCGACCTGCGCCATCGCCTCGACGATGAGGACGCCCGGCATCACCGGCTGGCCGGGGAAATGCCCTTGGAACTGCGGCTCGTTGTAGGTGACGTTCTTGATGCCGGTGGCCGAATTGTCCCCATCCACATCGACGATCCGGTCGAGCATAAGGAACGGATAGCGGTGCGGCAGGAGCTTCATGAGCTCGAGGATGTCGATCGATTCGAGAGTATCCTCAGCCATTGCCTTTCCCCTGCTTCAACCGTCCGGAAGCGAGCCTTCTCAAGGCCACAACGGCGCGCATCATGCGCGCCATCGGCTCGGCCGGATAGCCCGCCCAGATCTCGCCTGCCGGCACGTTGTCCATGAATCCGCTGCCGGCCGCAAGCTGCGCGCCCGTGCCGATCGTCAGGTGATCGGCGATACCGACGCCGCCGCCCATCACCACATTGTCCTCGACCGTGACGGAACCGGAAATGCCGACGAGCCCGGCGATCAGGCAGTTGCGCCCGATGCGCACGTTGTGTGCGATCTGCACCAGATTGTCGATCTTGGTGTTTTCGCCGATCACGGTGTCGGCCAGCGCGCCACGGTCGACGGTCGCGTTGGCGCCGATCTCGACATTGTCCTGGATGACGACGCGGCCGATCTGCGGGATGCGCTCCGGCCCTGATGCGCCGGCGGTGAAGCCAAAACCGTCCTGGCCGATCCTGGCGCCTGCATGGATGATGACGCGGTTGCCGGCGAGCGTCGCCTGGAGGCTGGCGCCGGGGCCGACATAACAGTCGCGGCCGATCTGGCAGGACTTTCCGATAACGGCGTTCGGCGCGACGATCGTGCCGGAGCCGATCGCGACGCCGGGGCCGATCACCGCGCCGGCTTCCACGATGACGCCGGGCTCGATTCGCGCCGACGGGTCGACATGCGCGCCCGCCGAAATCCCGGTTTCGCCGGTCAGAGGTCCCGGCGAGGCGGCGGCGGGGAACATCAACCGACCGATCATTGCGAAGGCGGATTGCGGCTTCCTGGTCACCAGAACGGCGACGCCAGGCCTCACTTTTGGTGCAACGTCGGCGGTGCAGAAGATCGCCGCGGCCTCGACACTTTCGGCGAGCCGCGCATTGTTGCGGCCCTCGACATAGACGAGCATGCCCTCGCCGCCTTCGGAGGCGGACGCGATGCCTGAGATCTCGATGTCGGAATGCGCGGGGTCGACGAGTTCGGCTCCGGCCAGGTTCGCGACCTCGGCCGCCGTATACCGGCGCGTCGGCACGAAGAACACCGGTTCGGTCATTCGGAGCTTTTTCCAGGTGGACGCCCGGCCTGAGCGGCCGGGCCGATCAACCCGCCTCGGTCAGAAGCGGGTCGACATGCCGAAGTTGAATTCCTGCACTTCGTCGGTGTCTTCCTTGACGACCGGCACGGCATAATCGATGCGCAGCGGACCGAACGGCGACGCCCAGATCAGGCCCGCGCCGACCGAAGCGCGCCACTCCATGCCAGAGCCTTGCACGTCGACGCCCTGCAGGTTGATATCGTTTCCGTAGAGCGTCGCCGCGTCGGCGAATACTGCGCCCCTTATGCCGAAGCTCTCGGGCAGGACAGGCATCGGGAACTGCGCCTCGACCGAAGCATTGAAATAGGTCGTGCCGCCGAGCTTGTCGTTGTCGCCATTGGCATCATACGGGCCGATACCGCCATATTCGAAGCCGCGGATCATGCGGTCGTTGCTCTGGAAGTGGTCGAAGATACGCAGATCGTCAGAACCCCAGCCAACGACATGACCAGCGCCACCGCTGACGATACCTACGATGTCGAGCTCTTCGGACAGCGTGTGGTAGTAGGAAGCACGGGCGGTGAGCTTCACGAATTCGGCGTCGCCGCCAAGTCCGGCCACTTCCGTCGCTATGTTCGCGAAGATACCCGCATGCGGGCTCTTCATGTCGTCGATCGTGTTGTAGACGAGAGCACCCGAAATCGACGACTTAAGCCACGGGCTGTTTTCGACGGCGTCGATAATGGCGATCGAGACGTCACAGGGGCCGTTCGGCTGGCCGATCGGATCGGTCACCTCGCACCTGTCGTCCAGATTATATTCCTCGCTCACGATGTTGTAGGCGAGCTGGGTGGACAGCTTGTCGGTGATCGGCAGGCCAAAGCGGATCGTCGCGCCGGTGCTCTCGCTGTCATAGTCGTCGTAGCTGCGCGTGCGCCGGTAGATGTCGAAGCCGGCCGCGATGCGGCGCCCGAGGAAATACGGCTCGGTAAACGAGAACTGGTAGTCGCGCGAGTCCTTGCCGCCGCCGGCGGAGAACTTGATGAACTGGCCGCGGCCGAGGAAGTTGCGCTCGGTGATCGAGCCTTCGATCGACGGGCCGGGCGTGTCGCCGCCCGTCGTGTAGCCGGCGCCGATCGAGAATTCGCCGGTCGACTTGTCCACCACATCCACCACGAGGACGACCTGATCGGCCTCGGAACCGGGAGCGGTCGAAATCTCGACAGTCTCAAAGAAACCAAGGGCTTCCAGGCGGCGCTTCGCGCGCTGGATCAGAACCTGGTTGAAGGCGTCGCCCTCGCTGACGTCGAACTCGCGGCGGATGACGTAATCGCGCGTGCGCGTGTTGCCACGGATCTCGATGCGCTCGACATAGGTCTTGGCGCCCTGGTCGATCGTATAGGCGACCGAAATGGTGCGGTTCTCGAAATTGCGATCGCCGCGCGGCGTGACCTGCGCGAACGCGTAGCCCATGCCGGCAAGATGCTCGGTCAGCTTGATGATCGAATCTTCGATGTCCTTGGCGTTGTAGACGTCGCCAGGCTTCGTCTCGACCAGATACATCAGCGATTCGCCGGGCACGTCGGCCAGCGTGCTGTCGACGGTGATGTCGCTGAAGGTGTATTTTTGACCTTCCTCGATGGTGATGGTGATCGTGTATTCGTTGGTCGCCTCGTCGAGTTCGCCGAAGGACGAGACGACCTGGAAGTCGGCATAGCCGCGATTGAAATAGAAGCGACGCAGCGCCTCTTCGTCGGCGCGCAGCCGGTTCTCGTCATAGATGTCGTCACGCAGCACGAAGGACAGCATCGACGACTCCTTGGTCGCGATCACGTCCGACAGGCGGCGGTCGCCGAAAGCCTCGTTGCCGACGAAATTGATGGCCTTGATCTTGGTGCGGTCGCCTTCGTTGATCTCGTAGACCACGTTCACGCGGTTCTCGCCGAGATCCATCGTCTTGGCGCTGACTGTCGCGTCGTCGCGGCCGATGCGGGAATAGGACTGCCGGATCGCCTCGACGTCGGCTTGCATCTGGTCAGGCGAGAAAGTGCCGCGCGGCTTCAACTGCACAGTGTTGGAGAGCTGCGCGTCCTTGATCTTCTTGTTGCCCTGGAAAAGGACTTGGTTGACCACCTGGTACTCGGAAACCTGGACGACGAGCGTGCCGCCGACCTGGTTGACGCTGACGTCGGAGAACAGACCGGTGGCGAAGAGGCGCTTCACCGACTCATCGACGTCGACCGTCGAGAAGCTCTGACCGGGCTTGATGGTGAGGTAATTGCGAATCGTCTCGGCGTCGACGCGCTGGTTGCCCCGCACATCAATCGAGGAGACCGTGGCGGCCTGCGCCACGGACACTGCCGACAGCTGCAACACGAACGCGCTCGGCATTGTCAAAGCCGCAGACAATGCGACCGCCGAAGCGGCGCTCAAAAACCCGGATGCTGCCTTCATTAAAATTATGAACCCTTTTTCTCGAAGTCCCCACGGCGAGAAAACCGGACGTCGCTGTGCGTTTCCCCTGACCGTAATAACCGGATTTTCCCCACAAGCAAGGCTCCTGGTTAATTTGTGTTTACTTAACCAAGCCGCGTGGCTTTCGCGTCACGCATATCCCCCGTCATGGTAAACGGCCCCTCAACTTGCGTCCCAGCCAAGCCGAATTCGTTCATGATTTCAACACCCAAAGAGGTCGTTCCAGAAAACGAATCCCATGAAGGCGAGCACAAGAAGCAGGCCCACGCGGTAGACAGCTTCCATCGCTCTTTCCGACACCGGACGGCCCTTCACGGCCTCCAGCGCGTAGAACACGAGATGCCCTCCGTCGAGCGGTGGAATCGGCAGGAGGTTGAGGATTCCGATGCCGACCGAAAGCAGCGCGACGAGCTGGACCAGCCATTCGAAGCCGAGTTTGGCTGCCTGGCCCGAGATCTTGGCGATCTTGACCGGCCCGCCGAGCTGGCACTTGTCCTCGCGGCCCACGACAAAGCGTTTCAAAAATTGACCGGTTCTGACGATGATATGGCCGGTTTCGACGACCGCTTCGGTGACGGCGCCGGCCGGCGTGAAGGTGACCACCCGCGACTGCGCCGTCTCCTGCGTGCTGACCACCCCGATCACGCCGATCTTGACGATGTTTCCGAGCGCGTCGGTCTGCTCCATCAGTTCGGGCGTCGCCTTTACCGCCACTTCCTTGCCGTCGCGCGAAAGGACGAACTGGATCTCGTCCCCAGCGCGACCGGACACCAGCCGCTGCACGTCGGCGAATGATTCGACCTGGGTTCCGTCGACGCTGACGAAGCGGTCGCCCGGCTGGAAGCCGGCGGCGGCCGCCGGGCTCTCGGGGCGCACCTCGGAGACGACCGGCTCCGACACGAACTTGCCGTAGATCGCGAAGATGACGGCGAATACCGCGATGGTGAGCAGGAAATTGAAGGCCGGGCCGGCGAACACCGTCAGCGCCCGCTTCCACACCGGCTGCGTATGGAAAGCCACCTTCTTCTCGTCGTCGGAGAGCGCCTCTATCTCGCCGGCGTCGGGCGTGCTCGTCGCGTTCATGTCGCCGACGAACTTGACGTAGCCGCCGAGCGGGATCGCGGAAATCTTCCAGCGCGTACCGCGGCGGTCGTTGAAGCCGATCAGTTCCGGGCCGAAGCCTATAGAGAACGCCTTGACGCCGATTCCGCACCAGCGCCCGACGAGGTAATGGCCCATCTCGTGCACGAACACGACGACGGTGAGCACGAACAGGAACGGGACGATCGTGCCGATCAGCAGGCTTTCCGTGCCGAGCAGGGATGAAAATGTGTCGCTCAAGTCGCTCCCTCGAAACTCCGGCGGCCACGGCGCGGCAAGTGTGGCCTTAATGCAGGCAAATCCGTGGCGCGTTTGCGCCTAGCCCCCGAACAGCGCCTGTGCCGGCTTGTCGGCGCCGCCGAGCATGAAGCCGATGGCGTATAGGGCAAAGGCCGCGGCGACAAGCCCGTCTACCCGGTCCATCACGCCGCCGTGACCGGGGATGATATTGCCCGAATCCTTCACGCCGTGCCGCCGCTTGACCCAAGACTCGAAGAGGTCGCCGACTTGCGAGACGACCGAAAGCAGGAAGGCGACCAGCGCGAGCAGCGGCAGATTGCCGAGCCCGGCGAAGGCGGCGAGCGCCACGCCCGCCACGACCCCGCCCAGCGTGCCGCCGAGCGCGCCGCTCTGCGTCTTGCCGGGCGAAATGGACGGCGCGAGCTTCGGGCCGCCGAGCGAGCGGCCCACGAAATAGGCGAAGATATCGGTCGCCCACACCACCGCAAAGAGGAACAGAATCGCCAGAAGGCCGGCCTGGTCGCCGTCGCGCAGCCAGGCGAGCGACACGCCCGACAGTCCGGCGTAGGCAAGGCCCGCCGGGGCCCAGGCCCCCTGCCCTGCGATCTTGCTGTCGACCAGGCTGGCGAGCACCGACAGCGCAAGAAGGACGAGCACCCCCGCTGCCGAATAACCGAGCACCAGCGCCAGCAGCACCACGGCGAGCAGCGCCGCCGCGACAAGCTGGTGGCGCGCAGCCGTCGCGTTTCGCGAGATCGTGCACCATTCGTAGAACATGACAGCCGCGATCAGCGCCGAGAGCAGCCGGAACGCCACGCCGCCGATGAAGGTTACGGCGAGCACGGCGACGATCAGCACGACCGACGAAACGATGCGAAGCTGGAGGTTGCTCATCCGCCTGCCGGAGCCGGTTTCGTCGCTCACGAGGCGACGCCCTGCGCCACGCCCCGCGGCAGCACGCCACCGAAGCGCCGTTCGCGGGCAGCGTACTGGCGGAGCGCGTCGGCGAAATGCTCCTGCGTGAAGTCGGGCCAGTAGCAGGACAGGAAGACGAGTTCGCTGTAGGCCGACTGCCAGGGCAGGAAGTTCGACATGCGCTGCTCGCCGCTGGTGCGGATGACGAGATCCGGGTCCGGAATGCCCGCCGTGTCGAGGAAACCGGCAAAGACCTCCGCGGTGACGGCGCTGCTCTCGAGGCTGCCACGCGCCACGGCTTCCGCGATACGCCGCGACGCCCGCACGATCTCGTCACGGCCGCCATAGTTGAAGGCGATGACGAGGTTCAACGCGCGGTTTTCCGCCGTCAGCGATTCCGCTTCGTCGAGGAGCGACGCGATGTCTGGCGCAAGGCCGACGCGATCGCCGATCACCCTCACCCGGACGCCGCTCTGGTGGAGTTCTGCGAGGTCGCGACGAATGAACAGCTTCAGGAGCCCCATGAGGTCGCTGACCTCGGATTTCGGCCGCGACCAGTTCTCCGACGAGAAGGCGTAGACGGTCAGCCAGCCGACGCCCAGGTCGGAGGCGGCGCGCACGGTCTTGCGCAGCGCCTCGACGCCGGCGCGGTGGCCGGCAACGCGCGGCAGGCCGCGCGCCTTCGCCCAGCGGCCATTGCCATCCATGATGATCGCGACATGCTCGGGCGTCGTCATAGCGTCTCTTTCATCCCCGCAACGCGGCGGAGACAAGGCGGCAGGTCTCAAACCTGCATGATTTCGGCTTCCTTGCCGGCCAGCAGGCTGTCGACGGTGGAAATCGTCTCGTCGGTCAGCTTCTGGACGCGCTCCGCATCCCTGCGGTGATCGTCCTCGCTGATGTCGCCGTCCTTTTCGGCCTTTTTCAGGAAGTCCATGCCGTCGCGGCGCACATGGCGGATCGCCACGCGGGCGTTTTCCGCATAGCCGTGCGCCAGCTTGACCAGTTCCTTGCGACGCTGCTCGTTGAGTTCGGGCAGCGGAATGCGCAGATTGTTGCCGTCGACGATCGGGTTGAAGCCGAGATTGGCCTCGCGGATGGCGCGGTCGACCGCGCCGACCATCGACTTGTCCCAGACGGACACCGAGATCATGCGTGGCTCCGGCACCGAGATGGTGGCAACCTGGTTGAGCGGCATGTCGGAACCATAGGCCTTGACCTGGACCGCGTCGAGGAGATTGCCGGACGCGCGGCCGGTGCGCAGCGACGCGACGTCGTGCTTGAAGGCGTTGATCGCACCCTCCATGCGCCGCTGAATGTCCTGAAAATCTCCGCTTGCCATATCCGTCTCCTCGAACTTTCCCGTTCGGTTCTTGTCAGTCTTAGCGGCATCGGATTGATCCGCAAACCGCTTCGCGCCTTTGTGTCCGATGTTTAGCCCGCAATCCTGATCGGAAAACCGGCTTTCGCCTTCCCGGAACTGATCTAGTCGGCAACCACCGTGCAGCGACCGCCGCCGCGCAGGATTTCGCCAAAACCGCCCTGCTCGTGTATCGAATAGACGATTATCGGAATGTGATTTTCGCGCGCAAGCGCGATGGCCGCCGTATCCATGATCGACAGGCCCTTGGTGATGACGTCGGCATGGCTGATGTGCTCGAAGCGGGTCGCGTTCGGGTCCTTCTTGGGGTCGGCCGAATAGACGCCGTCGACCTGAGTGCCCTTGAAGAGCGCATCGGCGCCGATCTCCGCGGCGCGAAGGGCGGCTGCCGAATCGGTCGTGAAGAAGGGATTGCCGGTGCCGCCGGCGAAGATCACCACCTTGCCCTGGTCCATGTAGGCGGTCGCCTGGCGCTGCGAGAAGCTTTCGCAGAGTTCCGGCATGGCGATCGCCGAAAGCACGACCGCATCGACGCCGAGCTTGACCAGCGAGGTGCGCAGGGCGAGCGAATTGATGACGGTGGCGAGCATGCCCATGTGGTCGCCGGTGACGCGGTCGCCACCCTTCGAGGCCACCGCGACGCCGCGGAAGATGTTGCCGCCGCCGATGACGACGCCGACCTCGACGCCCATCGCACGGGCCTCGGCGATGTCGGCGGCGATGCGGTCGACCACTGATACGTCGATGCCGAAATGCTGCTCGCCCATCAGCGCCTCGCCCGAAGCCTTGAGCAGGACGCGGCGGTATTTGGGCCTTGCCGTCATGGGATCCTCGTGATTGTGGGCTGCCGGTATCGGATAGCCGCCAGACGCGTCGGGGACGCGCGGCGGCGCGGGGTTGCGATACACGAAGGGCGCCGCGATGTCACGCGGCGCCCTTCGATTTCAGTGTCCGAAACGGTGCGGAAGCGGTTGATGCCGCGTTACTTTTTCACCGTGGCGGCAACTTCCGCCGCGAAGTCGCTGACTTCCCGCTCGATGCCCTCACCGAGCGCGAAGCGGACAAAGGCGGTGATCTTGGCCGGCGCGCCGATTTCCTTCTCGGCATCCTTCAGCGCCTGCTCGACGGTGACGTCGGGGTTGATCACGAAGGCCTGCTTGAGGAGAACGACCTCCTCGTAGAACTTGCGCAGGCGGCCCTCGACCATCTTCTCGATGATGTTCTCGGGCTTGCCGGACTGGCGGGCCTGATCGGAGAAGATCGCCTTCTCGCGTTCGATCGCGGCCGGATCCAGCGCGTCGATGTCGAGCGACATCGGGTTGGTCGCCGCAACGTGCATGGCGACCTGGCGCGCGAAGGCGCCGGCCTTGTGCGCGTCACCGGCCGTCTCGATCGCGACCAGAACGCCGAGCTTGCCGAGGTTGTCGGCGACCGCGTTGTGCACATAGGTCGCTACGGCGCCCTGCGGCACGGAAAGCTTCGCCGAGCGGCGGAAGGAGATGTTCTCGCCGATCGTGCCGATGGCGTCCTTGATCGCCTCGGTGACGGTCTTGTCCGAGCCCGGATACTTTTCGTCGGCGACCTTCTGCTGGTCGCCGCCGAACGCGAGCGCCACCTTGGCGACGTTGCGCACGATGTCCTGGAAGCCGTCGTTGCGGGCGACGAAGTCGGTCTCCGAGTTGACCTCGACCAGCACCGCCTCGCGCAGGCCGGCATCGGCGCCGATCAGGCCTTCGGCGGCGGTGCGGCTGGCCTTCTTGTCGGCCTTGGAGATGCCCTTCTTGCGCAGCCAGTCGACCGCTTCCTCCATGTTGCCGTTGGTCTCGGTCAGGGCTGCCTTGCAGTCCATCATGCCCGCGCCGGTCAGCTCGCGGAGTTCTTTGACCTGTGCTGCCGAAATGCTCATCCTTGCCTCTTCGTCTCGAAACGCGCCGGAGCACCATCGGCTTTCAATGGCGCCCCGCTGCGAAAATCACGCATTCATCAAATGGGAAGGCCGCCGAGAGGCGGCCCTCGAAATCAGCCCTTATCAGGCTTCCGGCTTCGCCGCGTCGTCGCCGAGCACCGGCTCGACCGGAGCTTCCGCCGAGGCGCCGAGGTCGACACCGAGAGCGCCCTGCTGGCGGGCGATGCCGTCGATCGCCGCCTTGGCGATGAGATCGCAGTAGAGCTGGATCGCGCGGGCCGCGTCGTCATTGCCGGGGATCGGGAAGTCGACCTTGTCCGGATCGCAGTTGGAATCGATGACCGCCACGACCGGAATGCCGAGGCGCTTGGCCTCGAGGATGGCGATCGCTTCCTTGTTGGTGTCGATCACGAACATCAGGTCGGGCGTCGAGCCCATGTCCTTGATGCCGCCCAGCGCCTTGTCGAGCTTCTCGCGCTCGCGGTCGAGGTTGAGGCGCTCCTTCTTGGTGAAGCCCTGGCCACCTTCGCCGGCCAGAATCTCGTCGAGCTTGCGCAGGCGGGCGATGGAGTTCGAGATCGTCTTCCAGTTGGTCAGCATGCCGCCGAGCCAGCGCGAGTTGACGTAGTACTGCGCCGAGCGCTGCGCGGCGTCGGCGACGATGTCGGACGCCTGGCGCTTGGTGCCCACGAAGAGCACGCGGCCGCCCTTGGCGACGGTGTCGGAAACCTGCTTCAGAGCCTGGTGCAGCAGCGGCACGGTCTGGCTGAGGTCGATGACGTGGATGTTGTTGCGGGCGCCGTAGATATACGGGGCCATCTTCGGGTTCCAGCGGTGGGTCTGGTGGCCGAAGTGAACACCAGCTTCCAAGAGCTGGCGCATGCTGAAATCAGGCAGAGCCATTCAAAAGTTCCTTTCCGGTTGACCTCCACGGACGTCGACATCTTTGGGCTTGGGCCCTCTAATGCCACCGGCGGTCGCCTCCGGATTTCTCCCGGTCGGAAACCAAAGTCCGTGTGTGGAATGGCCGCGCATATAGACGCTGCAGCGCAGCAATGCAAGCGGCGCAGGCTTTAGGCCGGATTTCAGCCCTCGCGGAAGGGATTTGGATAGGCTTTAAGGCGCCCGGCAGCGCCCAGCATTCCGTTGATGCCGTCCAGCGCCTCCTGCATACGCTCGCGCAGCAGCGCCAACGCCTCGTCGTCCGAACCAGCGACCTCATGCATCGCGAGCGGCTCCGGCACGCGCATGATCGCCGTGCGCGGACCGGCCGGACGCGGCACGTAGCGGTTCAGCGTGTCGCGCAAAATGCCTTTGCAATGGTCGTTGCGCATCCGTTTGATGTGCTCGGCAAGCTCTTCCTGCGTCACCGTTTCGCCCTCGAAGGCGTATGGACCCAGGCGCAGATTGAGCGCCAGCCGGTCGATGGCCGACTTGATCTGCGGCGCAGCCGGATCGGTCCTGGTCTCGCGCAGCTTGCGACGCGCAAGCCGCAGAAGCTCGGACGGTTCGGACGGCAACTTGTCCAGTGAAAGCAATCCGGCAAGGCGCTTGCAGACCGTCCGGATCAGCATCCCATGCCTTGCGGCGAAGGATTGTCGAGGCCCGGGGTCGATGCCGAGATCGGCCTCGTCCCGCGAAAGCAGCGTCTCGTAGAGCCGGTAGACCCGGTCGGGCAGCGAAAGCCCCTCGCCCGGCTCGATCCGCAGCCGTTCCTCGACATAGGCGCATTCCTTGAGAAGCCCGGTCTCGACATCGCGATCGAACACCAGTTTCCAGACGACGGGCGCGATGAAGGCTTGGAATGCCGGATTTTGCTTTCGGCCGCGCCGCAGCGCTTCTTGCGCCATCTCCACTGCGCCCGGCATCAGCGGCGCGACATGGTTGGAATGCCAGCCCACCGCGCCCTCCGGGTGCAACAGCACGACCTTGCCCCGAAGCGCCCAATCGACCGAATGCTCCCGCGCGGGTTCGCTGTTGCCGGGGATCTGCGCGATCAGATTGTTCGCCAGCCAGAATTTCTGGGCCAGGCTGCCGAGCCCGTTGACCACGCCGTTCGTCGCCCAGAACGCAGCCTCCGGAAAAAGGCGTGCGGAAATCTCCTTGTCGAGCATCCAGTCGGTGAAGAATTCGGGATGGTTGGGCGTGACGAAGGTCGCCCTGCCCTCGCCGCAGACGGCCGCGAGCCTGCCTTGCTCACTCTCGGGAAAATCGATCGCACGGATGTCGCAGACGCCGCGCAGCCCGAGCAGGCCACGAAGCATGAAGGACCGGTTCACCGGCGTCATCGAACGGATGAGCCATCTGTTGGGCCGTGGCGGAACAAAGGCGTCGAGCCGGCTCAAACGGTCTCCCTGACCCTGGCAGGGATCGGCCCCTTCTGCCGGTGCACCTTGCCGTTGTGGACTTTCACCCGCCGGAACACCGCGACGATCTCTTCGCGCGTGCAGGCGACCGCGCCGAGCTTCAGCGCCCGGGCGCGCTCCAGGCCGGTGATGTCATAGTGCGGGGCGGAGGTTTTCGGCGGACCCTGGTAGAGCAGCCGATGGACGCCGATCGTCGCCGCGAAGCGGTGAAGCTCCTCCTCGCTGTCGGCCAGCATGTGGCACCATTTGTGCCCGGCCCAGCGCCAGATCGGTTGATCCACGTATACCGCCACGCCTGGCGCGCCTTACCGATCGCAGGTCGACTTGTCGTCCGGCTCGAATACGGCGAGGTCGACGAGCTGGCCGCGGATGATGAAGTCGCCATAGTCCATCTGGAGGTCGCGCGTCAGCCCGTTCTCGTGGAGCTTGAAGCTGATGCGGTACTCGGGCGTGTCCTCGCCGCCGTCTTCCGACGTCTCGTCGAAATAGGCGATGTCGACCGGCCAGAACTTTTCCTGGCTGAGCCCGTCGAGCGCCTTGCGCTCCGGATCGTTGCTGGTGGCGGTCGCCTGCTTGCCGACGATGACGGTGGTGGTCATCGCCTTGTCGGCGTCTTCCGAGCCGTCGAAGATGCTGGTCTCGTAGAAAGTCTCGCCTTCCTTGGCGCGGTGGATCAGGTCGACGAGGTGCTGAGTCGGGAACTGGGTCGGCTGCAGCTCGAAGCTTTTCGACTCGGGCTTGTCGATCGTGATCTTCACGCCTTCCGGCTCACGCGTGGCGTTGCCGCGCAGCTCTTTGTCGAGAGCCTGGTCGGTGTAGGACTTCGTCGCGAAGCTGAACGACTTGCCGTCGGCATCCTCGAATGTGGTCGTCTGCTGGTCGGTGATCTGCGAGGCATCGCGCGTGCTCGACTGGGTGACATAGCGGAATCGCACCGTATAGCCCTCGCAGGCCGAACCCCTGATCTCATAGACCATGCGGCCCGATATGCCCGTGATGCCCGACCGTTCCGACGCCTCGGAAAGCTGCAGATCGTAGACGGCGCGATGCTGGACGAGCGGCACCGCCGCCGCGACGCTGGCTCCGGAAGCAAGAACAGGCGAGAGGAAGAACGGAAGGCATGCTAGGCGCAACAGGCGCATGTGGGACTCCGGCCAGCGCGGCATCCCGCCGCGGTAAAGTTGCCTCACCTTAAAAAAAGTCGTGGCGGAAGCGAGGCAAAAATAGCAGTTTCGGCCGCCAATACGGTCACAGCACAGAGATAGGGAAAGACGATGGGCGAAACAATCGAAAAGCGGCTGAGCGATCTCGGCGTTACTTTGCCGGCTGCCGCCGCGCCTGCCGCGAACTATTTGCCCTTCGTCACGAGCGGCAACCTTCTCTTCACCTCCGGCCAGCTTCCGATGCGGGACGGGAAGCTGCAGGTCTCCGGTGTGGTCGGCCGCGATCTCGATACCGCGGCCGGCATCGAGGCGGCAAAGCTCTGCGCGATCAACGTGCTGGCGCAGGCCAAGGCGGCGCTTGGCGACCTCGAAAAAATCGCCCGCCTGGTGAAGATCTCGGTTTTCGTCGCCTCGACGCCCGACTTCACCGAGCAGCATCTTGTCGCCAACGGCGCATCCGATTTCTTAGCGGCGGCGCTCGGCGAGCGCGGCAAGCATGCGCGCGCGGCGGTCGGCATGGCCTCGCTGCCGCTCAACGCCGCCGTCGAAGTCGAAGCGGTCATCGAGATCGCCTGACATGGCGAAGCTCTCCTGGCTGACCCGGCGGCCGATCGCGCATCGCGGGCTGCACGACCTGAACAAAAAGGTCTGGGAGAACACGCTCTCGGCCTTCCGTCGCGCGGCGGACAGGAATTTCGCCATCGAATGCGACGTGCACCTCTCCTCCGACCGCGTGCCGGTCGTCATCCATGACGGCGACCTGAAGCGGCTCACCGGCGCCGACGGCTTTGTCTGGCAGCGCACGGCCGCCGAATTGCAGGCGTTGAAGGTCGGCGGCACCAAGGACCATGTTCCGCGCCTCAGCGAACTGCTCGACCTCGTGCGCGGCAAGGTCCCGCTGGTGATCGAGCTCAAGGGCATCGCCGGCCACGACGACGGCCTGGTCGAGGCGGTCGCCGCCGCGCTGAAGGGCTACAAGGGCAAGGTCGCCGTCATGTCCTTCGACCACTGGCTGATCCGCGACTTCAAGAAATACATGCCGGACCTGCCTGCGGGCCTCACCGCCTACGGCCGCGAGAACCAGCTCATCGAATCCCATTTCGCCATGCTGGCACACGGCCTCGACTTCACTTCCTATGCCGCCGGCGACCTGCCCAACCCCTTCGTCAGCTTCGTCCGCGACAGGCTGAAGATGCCGGTCATCACCTGGACGATCCGCGACAAGCCGGCGGTCGACCTCACCTTCAGATACGCCGACCAGATGACCTTCGAGGGTTTCGACCCGGACAAGGAATCCACTCGTAATGCCTCGGCCTAGGCTTCCGCTGTTGGGGGCCGTTTGAAAACCGGTCCAGGAACTGCATCGTGGTCGATCAGGCCTGCGCAGCCCGCAGACGCTCCCTCCCTTCCGGACATAGAGCGATCTGCTGGAGAAGCATTCCGGCAGATCCCGGATCTTGCCTGGATCGCCGACGACACGGTCCAGTCGGAAGAGCGCCACCTGCAATTGATGGAAGGCGGGGCAGCCTGGGTCGCCGTCGACGCAACCGATGTTCCCGTCGGTTTTCTCAGCGGCGAACTGCTCGACGGTAATCTTCACATCTGGGAACTCGCGGTGGCCAGCGATCACCAGCGGCGCGGCATCGGTCGCCGGCTGCTTGATCGAGCCAAGCATTGGGCGGCTCAACGGAACCTTGCCGCGGTCACTCTGACCACATTCCGCGAACTCCCCTGGAACGAGCCCTTCTACCGCTCGCAGGGCTTTGCGACCTTGCTCCCCGGAGAACTCACTCAAACGCTGCGCGACGTCCTTGCCAGCGAAATCGACGCCGGCCTGCCGGCGGAACGGCGGTGCGCCATGCGATACCCGGTACCCGCCCCTGACGCGCCGCAGTAGGACGAGCGCCGTCCATGGACAGCTTGCTTATGCTGCAGGGCAGCATAGACTGGACGAGCCGCGGGCGGCGGGATTTCGGCCAGCGTCGTTGACGCCCGGAAACGCTCGCGAAAAACACCTCCCAGGAGACAAGCCATGACCTCGCGCTCGATGACTTCAATCTGCGCCGCCGTGTTTCTTTGGGGGAGCATGCTCGTTTCCACCGTGGCCGAAGCCTGCACGCGGTTTGTCTATCTCGGCAGCAGCGACCAGGTCATCACCGGGCGCTCGATGGACTGGAAGACCGACGTCGGCACCAATCTCTGGGTGTTCCCGCGTGGAATGAAACGGTCCGGGGAGGCGGGGCCGAACTCGGTCGAATGGACCGCCAAGTATGGCAGCGTCATTGCGTCGGGCTACGACGTCTCGACCACCGACGGCATGAACGAGGCCGGCCTCGTCGCCAATGTGCTTTGGCTGGTCGAGTCCTCCTACCCCGCCTACGACGGCAAGGGCCCGGGGCTGACGATCGCCGCATGGGCGCAATATGTGCTCGACAATTTTGCGACCGTGCAAGAGGCCGTCGATACGCTCGCGAAGGAACCCTTCACCATCGTCACCGACAGCGTGCCGGGTGAAGACAGGCTGGCGACCCTCCATCTGTCGCTTTCGGACGCGACCGGCGACAGCGCCATCGTCGAATATATCGACGGCAAACAGGTCATCCACCACAGCCGCGACTATCAGGTAATGACCAACTCCCCGATCTTCGAGGAGCAGCTTGCGCTGAATTCCTACTGGCAGCAGATCGGCGGAACCGTGATGCTTCCGGGCACCAACCGCGCAGCCGACCGTTTTGCGCGCGCCTCCTTCTACGTGAATGCCATCCCCAAGAGCGAAGAGCCGGTGGAAGCGATCGCCAGCGTGTTCAGCGTCATCCGCAACGTCTCGGTGCCTTTCGGCATAACGACGCCTGACCAGCCCAACATCTCGTCAACCCGGTGGCGCACCGTGGCCGACCAGAAGCGTAAGCTCTATTTCTTCGAATCGGCGCTTACCCCGAACATCTTCTGGGCCGATCTGACCCGGTTCGATTTCTCCGAAGAGACCGGCAAGGTGATGAAGCTCGATCTCGGTCCCAACCAGACCAACATCTATTCCGGCCTGGTCAACGCCGAGTTCACGGAAGCCGAGCCATTCAAGTTCCTGGGGCTCTGACTTGTCAGCTTGGGAAGCTGACAACCGACCTTGCGTATGCTGCAGGGCAACATAGATTAGACCGGCAATGGCGAGCGAACAGGAAAGCGTGAACGGGTCTGCCGCGGGCGGCGGGCTGTCGATCCGCATCGTGCCCAGCATCGCGGCGTTCACCGAAGCCGAATGGAGCGCGTTCTCCGGTGCTTCGCGAGACAATCGCGAAACACCGTACAACCCGTTCGTTTCATTCGATTTTCTAAACATCCTTGAAGAGTCCGGCTGCGCCGTGCGCAAGACCGGATGGCAGGGCCATCACCTGAGGCTGGAGGATGCTGGCGGCGCGGTGCTCGGGGCCGTGCCCTGCTATGCGAAGTCGCACAGCCAGGGCGAATATGTGTTCGACCACGGCTGGGCCGACGCCTTCGAGCGCGCCGGCGGCAGCTATTATCCGAAGCTGCAGGCATCCGTGCCCTTCACTCCGGCGACCGGCCCGCGCCTGCTCGTCAGCAGGAACGCCGATCCGGCGGCGGTGAAAGCAGCACTCGCGCAGGGCCTGCGGCAGGTGGCTGAAACGGTCGGCGTATCGTCGGCGCATGTCACTTTCGCCCAGAAGGGCGACATGGCGGCGCTCGAAGGCGCCGGCTTCCTCGCCCGCACCGACCAGCAGTTCCATTTCTTCAACGAGGGCTATTCGACCTATGACGACTTCCTAGCCACGCTCGCCTCGCGCAAGCGCAAGGCGCTGAAGAAGGAACGCCGCGAGGCTTTGGCCGGTGGCATCGCGATCGACTGGCTGACCGGCAGCGACCTCACCGAAAAGGTCTGGGACGATTTTTTCACCTTCTACATGGACACCGGCGGCCGCAAATGGGGCCGGCCCTATCTCAACCGCAAGTTCTTCTCACTGGTCGGCGAGCGCATGGCCGACGACGTGCTGCTGGTCATGGCGAAGCGCGACGGCCGCTACATCGCCGGCGCCATCAACTTCATCGGCTCCGACACACTGTACGGCCGCAACTGGGGCTGCATCGAGGACCACCCCTTCCTGCATTTCGAGGTCTGCTACCACCAGGCGATCGACTTCGCGATCGCCAAGGGCCTGAAGGTCGTCGAGGCGGGCGCGCAGGGCGAGCACAAGCTGGCGCGCGGATACCGGCCGGTGACGACGCAGTCGGCGCATTTCATCGCCCATGCCGGCCTGCGGCAGGCGGTGGCCGACTATCTGAGGCGCGAACGCCGCGAAGTCGAGCACATGGCGGAATATCTCGACGAGCACGGCCCTTTCCGCCGCGGCGAACTCCAGCAGGCCGATTTTCGACCGGTCAGTGAACGATCGTCTTCGACCACAGATTGATGACGATGACGCCGGCCATGATCAGCCCCATGCCGGCCAGTGCCGGCAGGTCGAGCACTTGGCGGAACCAGACCCAGCCGATCGCGGTGATGAAGATGATGCCGAAGCCGCACCAGATCGCATAGACCACGCCGACAGGCATGGTGCGCAGCGGCAGCGACAGGAAGTAGAAGGCGAGCGAATAGCCGGCGATCGAGACCAGCGACGGCACGAGCCGCGTAAACCCCTCCGTCTGCTTGAGCGCGGTCGTCGCGATAACCTCGAACAGGATTGCAACCACGAGGTAGAAGTAATTCAGAAGCATGATGCGCCCTGCCCCATTGACCAGACGATTCGCCGAACCATTATGGCATCCGCAAAGCCGAGAGACCTTACGATGAGCTATGACGACACCAACATCTTCGCAAAAATCCTGCGCGGCGAACTGCCCTCCCACAAGATCTACGAGGATGCCGACACCTTCGCCTTCATGGACATCATGCCGCGCGGCGACGGCCATTGCCTGGTGATCCCGAAGCAGCCGTCGCGCAACATACTCGATGCGGACGCCGCCAGCCTCGCCTCGCTGATCGCCTCGGTGCAGAAGGTGTCGCGCGCGGTGGTGAAGGCTTTTTCGGCCGACGGCGTGACGGTCCAGCAGTTCAACGAACAGGCCGGCGGCCAGGTCGTGTTCCACCTGCATTTCCACGTCATCCCGCGCTTCGACGGCGTGGCGCTCAGGCCCCACACCGGTGATATGGAGAAGCCCGAGACCCTCGCCGCCAATGCCGAAAAGATAAAGGCCGCCCTGGCTCAATAGCCGAAATAGAAGCCGAGGCCGAAGATCGCTTCGGCGACGACGATTCCGATCAGCACTTTTCGCGCGATGAAGAAGTAGGCCGCGAACCCCATCGCGGCCGAAAATACCCGCAGCGCCAGCGTCGTCTCCGCCGCCGGCCCGGAAGGCAAGCAAACGAGATTGCCGATGACCGCCGCCACCAGCGCGGTCGCGATAGCGCGCACGAGCACGAGGATTTCGGAGTCCTCACGGATGCGCCCACCGAGATAGACGCCGAGCGCCCGCCAAGGATAGGTCATCGCCCAGCCGGCAAGCACGATGAACAGGTAGGGCCACCACCAGGCGTCGATCGAGCCGAGCGTCATGCCGAGCGGTCCTTGATCAGATGCGCAGCGAAGGCAAGCCCGCCGCCGATCAGCCCGGCGCCGAGCAGGTCGAAGGCCGGCGCGAACATGTGGATGAGCGGGCCGAGCACGAGGCCGAGCACCATGGCGATATGCGAGGCCTGTTCGCGCGCCGACCCCCAGAGCGAGGTCAGGAAATACATCGGCGTCAGCAGGAAAAGGCCGGCGGCGACGACGGGCGGAAGCGCAGCGGCGACGGCGAACACGATCGCCACCACGATCATGTTGGTGACGACGAGAATCGAGCCGAGGCCGAAATAGTAGCTCGTCCGCACCTCGCGCGGCATGCCACGGATCGTCTCCATGGCGATCACCCACGAGGTGATGGCGATGAAATGCGCCAGCAGATAGAGCGTGAGCTTTCTGGTCCGGCTTCCCCGCAGTTCCGGCACCAGCGATACGACCATCGGCGTCAGCCGCACCGAGGACAACGCGACAGCGAACGCCGTGGCCAGCAGCCCCACGCCGGACAGCACCGCGCCGACGAACACGACCATGCCGGGCAGCGCCCAGATGATGCCGACCATGAACACGGCCTGCGCCATCGTTATTCCGGCCTGCTGCGCAAGGTCGGCGAAACCGATGTGAGCCGTGCAGAGGATGAGGCCGGGAACCGACGCCACATTCGACGCACCGCGCAGGAACCAGCGGCAACGTTCGGCGAAACCGGGGGTTGGAAGGACGGTATCGTCAGGCATCTGCATGCCGGATAACACACGCCCCCTGACGTGGCGATGCGAAACCCGTGCTGGTCCGCATGATTTGGCGCGCCTGTCGATTCTGCTTTACGTTGATCGACGTAGGATTGGCGGCTCGGGCCGCATTGCCATCCGTGCCCGGATTCGCCATCTCTTTCAGCGGATGATCGTCAACGCGAGCGCCTGAGCCATGGCAGTCGACAAGATGAAGCGCAAGCTGACGACCATCTTCTGCGCCGACGTGCAGAGCTATTCGGCGCTGATGGCTGGCGACGAGGCCGAGACGCTGGCGAGGCTGCGGCGCTACCGCTCCATCATGGGCGAGTTGTTCGAGCGCCATGAGGGCCGCAAGGTCAATACCTGGGGCGATGCGGTCATTGCCGAGTTCTCGTCGGTGGTCGAAGCGGTCCGCTGCGCCGTCGAGATCCAGGATGCCATCGGCGCCGAGAACCGCGACCTGCCCGAAAACAAGCAGATGTGGTTCCGCATCGGCATCAATCTCGGCGATGTCATGCAGGACGGCGGCGATCTCTATGGCGATGGCGTCAACGTCGCGGCACGGCTTGAATCGCTCGCCGATCCGGGCGGCATCATGGTGTCTGAGACGGTGTTCAATCTGACCAACCGCCATCTGGCCCTTGGCTACGATTTCGCCGGCGAGCAGAAGGTCAAGGAGCAGGACGAGCCGATCGCCGCCTATCGCGTGCGCATGCCGGGCGACCGGCTCGAAGCCGGCAAGGCTGGGACGGAGGCCGGCAAGCCTGCCGGCGCGCTCCGCGGGCCTGTCGCGTCAGCACCGCCGAGGCCAACCGGCCGGCCCGCCACCAGGCTCGGCAGATGGGGGGCATGGTTCGGACGGCAGTCGCCGCGCGCCGTGCGCGCCTCGATCTTCATGATCCTGATGTTCGCCATGATCAATCTGCTGACGAATGGATTTTCCCACATCTGGTTCGTCTACCCGTCGATCCCGTTTGCGTTCTTCCTGGTCGTGAGGGGCTTCAGCGGCCGGGGGTAGACGGCTGCCGGTGCAGCGCCACTCCGCCCATCACCAGGGCGATGCCGGCGAGATCCCGGAGCGAGGGGATCTGCAGCAGCACGAGCGCGCCGATCGCGGTCGCCATCGCCGGAAGCAGCGCCAGCATCAGCGCGAAGCTCGCACGCGGCAGGCGCGACATAGCCAGCTGGTCGGAGACATAGGGGATGACCGACGAGCAGATGCCGACGCCGATACCGGCAAGGATGAGCTCGGGCGACGACAGCACGCCGATCACCTCCGAGATGCCCAGCGGGAAAGCCGCGACGAAAGCGACCGCCATCGCCGCGCCCAGTGTCTCGACGCCCTTGCCGGCCCCGCCTTCCGCCGCCTTGTGGCCGAGCACGATGTAGACGCCGAACAGGCCCGCGTTCAGCAGGGAGAACCCCAGGCCGACGAGGTCCGACGACCAGCCGAAGCCGATGAGGACGAATACGCCGGCGGCCGCCAGCGCCAGCGCCAGAAAATTGCGCCCGCTGCGCAGCCCATAGAGCGCGATCAGGATCGTGCTGACGAACTCCATGGCGGCGACCAGGCTCATCGGCAGGCGGTCGAGCGCCAGATAGAACGACACGTTCATCGCTGCCAGCGTAAGGCCGAGCGCGACCAGCAGCATGCGTGTGCGGCGGTCGGCGGCCTTGATGGTGTGCAGCGGACGCGTGAACGGGGCGAAGATCAGCGCGGCGGACGCGATGCGCATCCAGGCAACCCCGAGCAGGCCGACCGCCGGGAAAAGCAGCACCGCGAAGGCCGGGCCGAGATAGTGGAAGACCGCGCTCACCGCGAACCAGAGATGCGGCGGCGCTTTTGCGGCGGCTTTGTCGAGCACAAGCATGCGGCATTTGCTCCTCGCAAGATCATATTCTGCGAGGCGGAATTGGCGTTTCCCATGAGTTTGGAAAGGCGTACTCTCCTTGCTTCAAACGAAACAGAGGCAACGAGGATGAAACGCCTTCGATATGAAGACGGCCCTCTCGATGCAGTCGACGCGCGCATCATCAAGACTCTCGCCGAGGACGCGCGGACCAGCGTCGCCGACATCGCCAGGCTGGTCGGACTGTCGGGACCCAGCGTTTCCGAGCGCATCCGGCGGCTCGAGGAAAACGGCGTGATCGACGGCTACACGGTGAGGCTCAACGCCTCCGGGATCGGCCTGCCGATCGCCGCCTGGCTGCGCGTGCGGCCGCTGCCCGGCGAACTCTCGCGCGTCACCGAGATCCTACGGGGCCTGCCGGAAGTCGTCGAATGCGACCGGATCACCGGCGATGACTGCTTCATCGCCAAGGCGCATGTGCGCTCGATGGAGCATCTGGAGAAGGTGATCGACAGGATCATCCCTTTCGCGATGACCAACACCTCTATCATCCAGTCGTCACCCGTCAGGCGGCGCCTGCCGGCTTTTGGGGAGCCTGAGGAACCCGGAGATACAGGCACAAAAAAGCCCCGGCGGACCGGGGCTTTCTGATTTCTCTGGCCTCGCTGCCGTCAGCTCTTGCGCGGCAGTTGCGGCACCAGGCTGCGCTTGTTCGTCGCGTCCGGAGACTTGGCAGCCGGCTTGGCCTTCGCGGCGGGCTTCTTCGCCTTCTTCGGCGCGATCTTCGCCTCTTCCCCGGAAGGATCCTCCTTCTTCGGCTTGACGCGCAGCTCGTCGGCGATCGTCTCCAGCTTGAGGCCGGCCTTGCCGTCCGCGTCGTTCTCGACCGTGACGCGAACCGTGCCGCCCTTCTTCAGCTTGCCGAACAGCACCTCGTCCGCCAGCGGCTTCTTGATGTGCTCCTGGATGACGCGGCCGAGCGGACGCGCGCCCATGCGCTCGTCATAGCCCTTGTCGGCAAGCCAGGCGATCGCCTCCGGCGACAGGTCGAAGGTGACGCCGCGCTCGGAGAGCTGTGCCTCGAGCTGCATGACGAACTTCTGTACGACCTGGTGCACCACCGGCACCGGCAGCGACGAGAACGGGATGATCGCGTCGAGCCGGTTGCGGAATTCCGGCGTGAACAGGCGGTTGATCGCCTCCACGTCGTCGCCCTCGCGCTTGGTGGAGCCGAAGCCGATCGCGGCCTTCTGCATGTCGGACGCGCCGGCATTGGTGGTCATGATCAGGATCACGTTGCGGAAGTCGATCTGCTTGCCGTTGTGGTCCGTCAGCTTGCCGTGGTCCATGACCTGCAACAGGATGTTGAAGAGGTCCGGATGCGCCTTCTCGACCTCATCGAGCAGCAGCACGCAGTGCGGATGCTGGTCGACGCCGTCGGTCAGCAGCCCGCCCTGGTCGAAGCCGACATAGCCGGGAGGTGCGCCGATCAGGCGGCTGACCGTATGGCGCTCCATGTATTCCGACATGTCGAAGCGCAGCAGCTCGACGCCGAGTGACGCCGCAAGCTGCTTCGCCACCTCGGTCTTGCCGACGCCGGTCGGGCCGGAGAACAGGTAGCAGCCGATCGGCTTCTCGGGTTCGCGCAGGCCGGCCCGCGCCAGCTTGATCGCCGAAGTGAGCGCGGTGATTGCCGTGTCCTGGCCGTAGACGACGCGCTGCAGCTCGACCTCGAGGCCGGCCAGCACGATCTCGTCGTCTGCCGAGACGGTCTTCGGCGGGATGCGCGCCATGGTGGCGATCGTCGCCTCGATCTCCTTGATGCCGATCGTCTTCTTGCGCTTGCCCTCGGGGAGCAGCATCTGCGACGCCCCGGTCTCGTCGATCACATCGATCGCCTTGTCCGGCAGCTTGCGGTCATTGATGTAGCGCGCCGACAGCTCCACCGCCGCCTTGATGGCGTCGTTGGTGTACTTCACCTTGTGGAACTCCTCATAATAGGGCTTGAGGCCCTTCATGATGGCGATGGCGTCGTCGACCGTCGGTTCGTTGACGTCGATCTTCTGGAAGCGCCGCACGAGCGCCCGGTCCTTCTCGAAGAACTGGCGGAACTCCTTGTAGGTGGTCGAGCCGATGCAACGGATCGCGCCCGACGACAAAGCCGGCTTCAGCAGGTTGGACGCGTCCATCGCCCCGCCCGAGGTGGCGCCGGCGCCGATCACCGTGTGGATTTCGTCGATGAACAGGATCGCGCCCGGATACTCCTCGAGTTCCTTGACGACCTGCTTCAGCCGCTCCTCGAAGTCGCCGCGGTAGCGGGTGCCGGCGAGCAGCGTGCCCATGTCGAGCGCAAAGATCGTGGCATCCTGCAGCACTTCCGGCACGTCGCCTTCGACGATGCGCTTGGCCAGCCCCTCGGCGATGGCCGTCTTGCCGACGCCGGGATCGCCGACATAGAGCGGGTTGTTCTTCGAACGGCGGCAGAGCACCTGGATGGTGCGGCCGATCTCCGAGCTGCGGCCGATCAGCGGATCGATCTTGCCGGCGCGCGCCTTCTTGTTGAGGTCGATGCAATAGGCCGTCAGCGCGTCCTGCTGCTTCTTCTTGCCGTCCTCGCCCTGCTCGGCGGCGCCGCCGCGCTGCTCTTCCTCGGCGCCGCGCGGGGTGCGCGCCTCGTTGGCGCCCGGCCGCTTGGCGATGCCGTGGCTGATGTAGTTGACCGCGTCGTAGCGGGTCATCTGCTGTTCCTGCAGGAAATATGCGGCGTGGCTTTCGCGCTCGGCGAAGATGGCGACGAGCACGTTGGCGCCGGACACTTCCTCGCGGCCCGACGACTGCACATGGATGACCGCGCGCTGGATGACGCGCTGGAAGCCGGCGGTGGGCTTGGAGTCCTCATCGTAGCCGGTGACCAGATTGTCGAGCTCGGTGTCGATATAGGTGAGGACGGTGTGTTTGAGTTCGTCGAGGTCGACGTTGCAGGCGCGCATCACGGCGGCGGCCTCTGCGTCGTCGATCAGCGCGAGCAGCAGGTGCTCGAGCGTCGCGTATTCGTGGTGGCGTTCGTTGGCGAGAGTGAGCGCCTGATGGAGCGCCTTTTCCAGGCCTTGGGAGAAAGCCGGCATCTACAAAGTCCTCACTTCTTCTCCATCACGCATTGCAGCGGATGCTGATTCTGACGGGCGAAGTCCATGACCTGGGACACTTTGGTCTCGGCGACTTCGAATGTATAGACCCCGCATTCGCCCACTCCGTGGTTGTGAACGTGGAGCATGATGCGGGTCGCTGCCTCGCGGTCCTTCTGGAAGAAACGCTCCAGCACGTGGACCACGAATTCCATCGGCGTGTAGTCGTCGTTGAGGATCAGGACCCTATAGAGGCTGGGCTTCTTGGTCTTCGGCCTGGTCCGCGTTATGACCGCGGTGCCACGGTTCGTTCCGCCGCCGCGGTCGTCTTCGCCATCCTGCATGCGTGTCATGCTTTTTGCGATGGCCGCCCCGCCGATCTTCACCCGGTCAGTCCTCATTTCAATGCTACACCCGACAGCGCTATGTAGTGCTCCGAGTGACGATTTTAAGCCCTTCTGTCTTGGTGACAATATGGCTGCCTCCGACGCGGGCGGGATTCATGCAATCGTGAACGCCTTCCGGCGTCCGGCGGGCGGCAAGCACCCGTCCGCCGCATCGGACTGCGATGCGGACGCCGGCAACTTGCCGCGCAGGGAAGCTATTTCGCCTTGGCGACCAGCGACTCGAACGGCCTGCAGGCATCCTTCGCCAGGTCAGCATAGAGCTGGCTCATCCTGCTGCTTTCGGCGATGAAGCCTTCATAGGCCTCTTTCGCATAGGCGGTCTGGATCTCGATCACCTTCTCGATCGATTTCGCAGAAAGCAGCTTCTCGGCCGCCGCCGTGCCCGTCTCGAAGACCTGCTTGGCGTAGTTCGACGCCTCGCCGGAAATGGCCTGCGCGTCGCGGGTCACCGCGGCGATGCTCTCGAAACCGGACTCGAGGAAGTCCCTGCCGTATTTACCGGCGTCGTCGAATGCCTGCGTCATCTGCATTTCCTTTCGGTGCGTCTGAACCGCCCTTCGAAAAATCTATTGTGCACCGCACAACAAGTCAAACGATCGGCCCGCGGCCCGGAGTCGAGCGGCTTTGCACCGCTTTGATTTTCGGAAAATCCGTCTCAAAGCCGGACAAAAGTATGAACGATCCGGTTACCATAAACGGATTGGTAACGCTGACCCCGCTACTGTCGCCCGAATGCGAGACGGGCCTTTGCCGTCTCTCCCCTTGCAACGTGCGACCTCAAAGGGTGTAACAGTGCGTCAATTGCTGACTGGCATCGCTCGCCGGACCATTTCTTCCTGCAAACTGACGCTCGCCGCTTTGGCTGCATTGGGTATCACCAGTGCGACGGTGCCGTCGGCGCAGGCCAATTCGAAATATGCGGCCATCGTGGTCGACGCCAACACCGGCAAGACGCTGTTCTCGTCGAGCGCCGACGCCGCCCGCTACCCCGCGTCGCTGACCAAGATGATGACGCTCTACCTGACCTTCGAGGCGCTGGAGAGCGGTAGGCTGAAGACGTCGAGCAAGGTGCGCTTCTCCAAGAACGCCGCCGCCGAGCCGCCGACCAAGCTCGGCGTCAAGGCCGGCGGTTCGATCACCGTCGAGACGGCGATCCTTTCGCTGGTGACGAAGTCCGCCAACGACTCGGCCACCGCGCTTGCCGAACTGCTCGGCGGCTCCGAAGCAGGCTTCGCCCGCATGATGACTGCCAAGGCGCGGCAGCTCGGCATGACGGGCACCATTTTCCGCAACGCCCACGGCCTGCCTAACCCCGCGCAGCACACCACCGCCCGCGACATGGCGACGCTGGGCATCGCGCTGCACGAGCACTTCCCGCAATATTACGACTATTTCTCCACCCGCTCCTTCACCTACGGCAAGCAGCGGCTCGCCAACCACAACCGGCTGCTCGGTCGCATCAAGGGCGTCGACGGCATCAAGACCGGCTACACCCGCGCTTCCGGCTTCAACCTCGCTTCCTCCGTGTCGGACGGCAATCGCCGCATCGTCGCCGTCGTCCTGGGCGGGCAGACCGGGAAGTCGCGAGACAACCACATGGCCGAGCTGATCCGCACCTGGCTGCCCAAGGCCTCGACCCGTCGTGGCAGCGGCGATCTCGTCGCCAAGGCGGGCGCTGCCTCCAATTCCCCGATCCGTGCGCTGACCGCCCTGCTGCCCGGCGCCAAGGAAGCGCCGCGGCCGAAGCCGCGCCCTGAAGAAGAACTGACCGCCTTCGCCGATACCGAAGAGGCCGAGGTTGTCGAGCAGGGCGATGCCGAGCCGGATCTCGTCGAACAGGCCTACGCGGCGCCGATCCCGGCCCGCATGGCCGACATCGACCCGATCAGCACCGCCGCCGTGCCGAAGTCGGGCTGGTCGATCCAGGTCGCCTCCTCGCCGAGCGAGGTCGAGGCGCGCGCCTTCCTGACCAGGACCACCAGACAGGCCGGCGATGCGCTCGCCGATGCGTCGCCCTACACCATGACCTTCGAGAAGGGCGGCGTCACCTACTACCGCGCCCGCTTCGGCGGCTTCCAGAACAAGGGCGACGCCTGGGACGCCTGCAAGGCGCTGAAGAGGAAGAAGATCGAGTGCTACGCCGTCGAGCAGTAGACGGCGCGATCGAGGAACTCCGGAATGTACCGTGTAAAAGGAGAATTACCCGTGATTGGAGAGCAGGACGTCCTTGGCTTCGTTGATCCGCGCCGCCAGGAAAGAGGTCCCTCCGAGGTCGGGGTGCAGGCGCTGCATCAGGCGGCGGTGCGCCTTGCGGATATCCGCAGAGGTGGCTCCCGCTTCAAGACCAAGGACCTTGTAGGCCTCCTCCTTAGTCATGGGGCCAGAACCTGGCGCAACACCATGCCGGTCGTCACCATCCGGCTTAGCGTTGTCGCGCCAAGCGGGGAACCGGCCGTCAAGATACGTCTCTAGGAGCTGCCGGCTCTCACCGTCGCCGGCGAGATCGTCATAAAGCTCCTTCAACTGCTTCAGCGTCATGCCGGAGAGCATTTTCTGCTCATGGCGCCCGGCAAGGACCATGCCTTCCAGCGCGCCGGTATCGTGGTCGAGCTCCATCTCCAGGGCAGCCGTCCTGACCGTCGAGCGCTGGCCTCGCGGCTTCGCCACCCGCCCCTTCGCCCGGCCGAGCCCGTACCAGGCGAAGGCGCCCGACAGCAGCATGCCGCCGATGGCTGCGCGTCCGGTGACGGTGAGAAGCGCGCCGGCAATGGCAAGCACCGCCGGCCCGGCGAGGCGCAAGCTTGCGGCAAGCTGCGAAGCATCGACGCGCAGGAACGCGGCGACCAGGCCGACCGCCACCAGCAACACGGCAAGGATGCCAAGCACCACGCTCATCCCGTCTTGCCGCTCCGCATGCTCTCGATCATCAGCCGGTCCTCCGGGCGGCCTCGCGCCTCGAGCGCCTTCAGCCCGCCCGTGGCAAACACCGCGACTGCCGACAGCAGTTTTGCCAGCGTCGCGGCGGAATTGCGGTCGAAGCGGAACCAGGCGCCCCTGGACAGCCGCGCGATCTCCTTGAAAGCCCTTTCCGCGATGGGGTCCCTGCCCTCCTGGAAGACGAAGACCGGCACGCCGCGCAGACCCAGATTGCCGGCCTTGGCAGCGAGTTCGTCGAGTTGTTCCTCCATGGCGTCGCCGATATAGACCAGCGCATCGACCTTGCTCGCCGCAGTCTCCTTCAGCGCATGGCTGAGCACCTTGCCGATCTGCGTATTGCCGCCTCGGCAGGAGATGCTCGTCATCAGCCGCTTCAGCGCATCCGTGTCGCCGACGAACTTCGACGCCTGGCATTCACCGAGACCGCGGAAATAGACGAGTTGCACGCCGAGTGCGCCCGCCTTGCCTCCTGTCTGGCCGACAGCGTCGAACATCTCCGCCTGCAGCGCGCAGGCCATGTCCCAGGTCGGCTGGCGGCTCATCGTGGCGTCGAGCGCGAGGATCAGGCGTCCACCCGCCGTGCGCGTGGCCGCGACCGCCTTCGCCTGACGCAGGAAGGCGTCGATCTCGCCGGATGACGACCGCTTCTCCGGCGCTTTCATGGCGCTCTTGGCCGGCAGAGGCGCTTTGTCCTTACTCATGGGCAAAAGATGTGACGACGCCGCGCAGCTTGCAAGCCCGGCAAGGGTTACGCGACCTATATAGTGCCCTTGCGCCGTTCTCTAATCTGCAGCCATGATCTGAAGGCGTCTGCAGAAATCATGAAGACAGAACCTGCCATTATCGTGAATACATATTTCCAATATTCCTGCCCATACACCGGAATTGCGAGCACGGCCATGGCTGTGTAGCAAAGTTCAACCATCCAACGGCAATAGTTCTTTGTAAGTCTCGGAATAAACGGCAAAGCCTTGTCGCGCTCGATCTCCGCTTCCAACGCCAACCTATCCCTGACATCCCAAGTGAGGGAATAAGCCATTCGCAACGGTAGCCTTCCAGCGATCAAAGCTAAGGACAAACTTGCAAATATAACTGCCGTCGACCCTACGAAAAAGGCATAGTTACCGGCGACGTAGGCCAAGACCGCAAGAACCAGGAAGACTGCATTCAGCACTGAGACCACGATGCCCCCTACTCGCACGTCGCCTTACAGAAGTCCTAACTCCGCCAATTCCTGCCTCAGCTTCGGCGGCATCTCGGCGATGCCCTTGCGGCCCTTGCCAAGGTCGGCGGGCGCCTCGTTCTGCTTCAGGTAGCGCCAGCCCTGGAAGGCGCGGCGTGGCTGCCATTCGGTCCGCACCACGACGGGATCGAGCATCAGGCGGCAGCGCGAGATGCCCTCGTCGTCGACGAACGGCCTGACTTCCAGCAGGCGCTGGCGGCACTGCACGCTGCCCTTGATGACCCAGTAGAGCGACCCGCCATCCGTGATCTCGGCTGCGCGCGTCGGCACCATGCGCGTCGTGTGCCAATGCTCCACCGGCTCGCCGGCGCGGCGGCGCTGCTCGAGCTTCTCCGCGATCCATTCTTCCAGATCTTCGACGCTCTCGCAGCCGACGCAGAGCTTTAGGATGTTCAGGGACATGCAGAAGATTTAGCGACGGCACAGCCGCGGTTCAATCGAAAGCCGCGTTATGCACAGGCGTAGAGGCCTCACGTCATGTTCGAATATGAAAATTAGCCACATCTAATTGATTTGAAAGATTATCTTTTGGCGACGGCTCCCGCCGCGATTGGAAATGCTCTAACGTCGCCTCCTTCCGGAGGGGGAGCAGATGACAGTTCTGGCGCAGCCGCGTGGCCGGTCTTGGCTCCCTGCGGCCACGATCGGCTTGCTGGCAGGGGTCGACAATATCGCGGCCTCGCTGGCCATAGCCGCGCTGCTTTTCGCCGGACCACTGTCAGCCGGACTGGGCGTCGGCGTCGGCATCGTGCTCGTCGGCGGTGCCATCCTCGCATTGGTTGTCGCGCTGCGAAGCACGCTTTCCAATTCCGTCGCCCTGGTACAGGAAAGCTCGGTCGCCATTCTGGCCGCTGCGATCATCGGCGCCACCGCACCGCTCGCCGGACCCGCCGAAGTCAGGGTCGCCACCGCCGTGGCTGTTCTTGGCGTTTCCACGCTGGCGACTGGGGCTCTCTTCTGGATCACCGGCCGGCTGAAACTCGGCGGGCTCGCACGGTTCCTGCCCTATCCTGTCGTCGCGGGCTTTCTCGCCGGATCGGGATGGCTGCTCGTCGACGGGGCGGCCGTCATGATGACCGGCAGCCACATCAACCTGGAGATGATCGAACGCGCCAGCCAGCCGGCAACGGCGCTTCTCATCGTTCCGGCCATCCTTTTCGCGATCAGCCTCCAGCTTGCCATCGATTGGCTCAGGCATCCGGCGACGATCGCGGTGGTCATGGTCGCTGCGGCGGTCGCGTTCTTCCTCGTCCTTGCTCTCTCTGGCATGTCGATCGAAGAGGCCCGTTCGTTCGGGTATTTCCCGCCATTGACCGCGCATGGCGGCGTTGAATTCCCGACCCTCGACATGCTCGGCCGGGTCGACTGGCAGGCGGTGTTCCTTGCTGCCCCGACCATCATTGCCGTGGCCGCCGTCAGCATGGTCGGGCTGCTGCTCAATCTCGGCGGGCTGGAGTTGGCCGTCCGGCGCGACATCGACGTCAATTCCGAGCTGAAATCCACCGGCATCGCCAACCTTCTCTCGGGCATCGTCGGCGGCCCCTCGGGTTATGTCGGGCTTGGCATGACCATCCTGGCCGAGCGCACCGGCGTTCACGGACGCGGTGCGGGCATAGCGACGGCGATTGCCATGATGGTCGGGCTCGTCGCCGCCGGTTCGTTCATTTTCCAGATACCCGTCTTCCTCGCTGCCGGCTTCGTGCTTTTCATGGGCATTGGCCTGCTCAAGGAATGGCTGATCGCCACACGCCGCGAGCTGCCGCTCGGCGAATGGCTGATCGTGCTCTTCATCCTCGCCTGCATCGTGCTGCTCGGGTTCCTGGAAGGGCTTGCGGTCGGCCTTCTGGTCTCGATCGCAGTCTTCGTCTTCAACTACGCCCGGCTGCCCATCGTGCGCGTCAGCGCAAACGGCATCGAATACCGCAGCTCAGTCGACCGTTCCGCCTCGGCCACGCGCTTCCTCGGCCGGCATGGCGAAGCGATCGAGATCATCCAGCTCCAGGGATATCTCTTCTTCGGCTCGGCCGACGGCATGGTGAAATACGTGCAGCGCAGGCTGGCGGATACCCAACGCATGCCGCTGCGTTTTCTCGTCCTGGATTTCCGCCATGTCACCGGTCTGGATTCCGCCGCCACGAGCGGCTTCCTCAAGATACGCCGGCTGAGCGAAGACCACGCGGTCAAGGTGTTCCTGACCCACGTGCCGGACGACGTCCGCAAGATCCTCGAACTGGCGAGTATCCGGTTTGGCGACGACGGGACAATGACGCTGGAAACCGACATCGACCATGCGCTGGAGCATGCCGAGGAGGCCATCCTCTGCGAGCAGGAGGACGACAGCGAGACGGGACTCCTCGGCCACTTCAACGCATTGGCCGGCCCGCACCCCAGGATGGGCGATCTCCTGTCGCTGATGACCAGGGTGCCGGTCGAGGTTGGCGACAGGATCATCACGGCGGGCGATAGGGCGGATGATCTTTTCTTCATCGCGCACGGCCGGGTCCGCGTACAGGTGACATTCCCGAATGGACGGAAGCTGCGTCTTCGCACGATGACGGATGGCTCCTTCGTCGGCGAGATCGGCCTCTACATGAGGCAGGAACGAACGGCGGACGTGATCGTGGAAAAGGCCTCGGAGATATTCCGGCTGGGCGCTGACGACCTGGCGCGGCTGGAGACGGATGACCCGGAGCTGGCCCTGCTCGCACACCGCCTGCTCGCGACCAACCTCTGCGAGAAGCTCAGCGTGGCGAACCAGACGATCAAGCGCGGCGAGCGCTGAGGCAATTCCAACAGGTTTGCCTCAGGACGTGCAAAAACTGGTAGTGCTCAGCACTCCACGACGTTGACCGCCAGCCCGCCGAGGCTGGTTTCCTTGTATTTCTCGCTCATGTCGAGGCCGGTCTGGCGCATCGTCTCGATCGCCGCGTCGAGCGGCACGAAATGCGTGCCGTCGCCCTTGATGGCGAGCGAGGCGGCGGTCACGGCCTTCACCGCGCCCAGCGCATTGCGCTCGATGCAGGGCACCTGGACGAGACCTCCGACGGGGTCGCAGGTCATGCCGAGATGATGCTCCAGCGCGATCTCGGCTGCGTTCTCGACCTGCTCCGGGGTGCCGCCCATGACGGCGCAGAGGCCCGCCGCCGCCATCGCCGAGGCCGAGCCCACCTCGCCCTGGCAGCCCACCTCGGCGCCGGAGATCGAGGCGTTTGTCTTGATGATGCCGCCGACCGCCGCCGCCGTCAGCAGGAAGTCGCGAATGCTTTCCTGGTCGGCTTCCGGGTGGAAATGCAGCCAGTAGCGCAGCACGGCGGGCAGCGTGCCGGCCGCGCCGTTGGTCGGCGCGGTGACGACGCGGCCGCCGGCCGCGTTCTCCTCGTTGACGGCCATCGCGTAGATCGACAGCCAGTCATTGGCGAGCAGCGGGTTCGGGCGGTTGGTGCGCCAGTCCTCGTTCAGCTTGTCATGCAGCGCCCGCGCGCGGCGCTTCACCTTCAGTCCGCCCGGCATGATGCCGTCCTGCGACAGGCCGCGCTCGATGCAGCCGAGCATGGCGCCCCAGATCGCATCCAGCCCCTCGTCGAGCTTCTCGCGCGCCATGTGGACTTCCTCGTTGGCGCGCTTCATTTCGGCGATCGAAAGGCCGCTTTTCTTCGCCATCGCCAGCATCTCGGCGGCGTTCCTGAAGGGATGGGGCACGCGCGTCGAGGACTTGTCCGGCCCCTTGGACTTCAGCCGCTGCAATTCCTCCTCCGACACGACGAAGCCGCCGCCGATCGAATAGTAGATGCGTTTCAGGAGCAGCCGGTCGTCCGCATCATAGGCCGAGAAAGCCATGCCGTTGGCGTGGCCGAGCAAGGGCGTCTTCTTGTCGAGCAGCAGATCCTTCGCTGGATCGAAGCGGTAGTCTGGATGGCCCGACGGCGAGATCCGCTTCGCCGCCGCGATCCCCGCGACAATGCCGTCGGCCTTGTCCGGATCGACCGTCTGCGGCGTCTCTCCGGCAAGGCCGAGGATCACCGCGCGGTCCGTGCCGTGGCCGACGCCGGTATAGGCGAGCGAGCCGTGTAGGCTGACGAAGATGCGGTCGACCTTTGCGCCCGCCGGGCGAGGCCAGTCGTTTCCGGCAATCTCGTCGAGAAAGCGCCGCGCCGCCGTCATCGGCCCCATCGTGTGCGAACTGGACGGACCGATGCCGATCTTGAAGAGATCGAATACCGAAAGGAACAAGGACTGGCTCCCTGCGCTGACCGACTGCGCTGTCTGAGGCTGTTTCGGGCCTTTTTCAAGGCCGGGCTTCACGTCCGCCGACTTCGGATGATCCGCCAGCGACATTGCGTATATAGTGCCCCGACCGGATGCAAGAAACGGGTTGCCGCATGCCCCTGTCCACCGCCGATCTCGCCGCTCTGGCTTTCTTCCTCGTCGTCTGGGCGTTTCACTCGCTGGCGACTGACGGGAGGCTTTTCAACCGCGTCTCCCTCTCGTCTGCCATGAACAGGCAGCGCGAGACCTGGATGCGCACCATGGCGCGGCGCGACCTGCGTATGATCGACACCTCGATCATGCTCGGCCTGCAGCAGGGCACCGCCTTCTTCGGCTCGAGCTCGCTGATCGCCATCGGCGGCTGCTTCGCCCTCATCGGATCGAGCGACCGCGTGCTCAACGTGCTTTCCGACCTGCCACTGTCCAACGCCGCAGCGGCGCGGCCGGTCTTCGAGGTCAAGGTGATCGGCCTGATCCTGCTGCTCGCCTATTCCTTCTTCAAGTTCGGCTGGTCCTACCGGCTGTTCAACTACTGCTCGATCCTGATCGGCGCCGTGCCGGTGCAGAAGGACGAGCCCGGCCACGCGGAAGAGACGGAAAAGGCGGTCCAGCGCGCCGCCAGGATGAACGTGCTGGCCGGCAAGCATTTCAACGCCGGCCTGCGCATGATCTTCTTCTCGATCGGCTATCTCGGCTGGTTCGTCGGCCCTGCCGTCTTCGCGCTGACCACGCTGCTGATCCTCGCCGTGCTTGTGCGCCGCCAGTTCTTCTCGGCGGCGCGCCGCGCCGTGCTCGACGGCTAGCAGTTCCAGAAAAGCGGGACCCGGTTTTCCGTCCGGAATTGCGGCGGACGGGAACTAGTCGTTCGGGCCCGGGAAGACGGAATCGATCCGTCCGACGAACTTGTAGGCGACCAGCCCGAACCATTCGCGGATCGCCATCGTCGTCGTCTGCAGGGAATCGGCCGGGTTGTCGCGCATCACGCCGACGCCCTCCTGGCCCGAGGTGCGGTAGTCGACCGGCCAGGGCACCACCGGGAACGCCGCCTTGCGGAACAGGCCGACCGAACGCGGCATGTGGAACGCCGACGTCACCAGCAGCCAGGTCTCGTCCTTGCCGGGCATCACCAGCCGCCGGATGTTCTCGACATTCTCGTAGGTGTTGCGCGATTCCTTCTCGAGCACGAGCCGGCTCTCCGGTATGCCGAGCGCCGTAAACAGCTTCGACGCGGTGTCGGCATCCCCCTCGCCGTCCAGCACCAGCGTACCGGTGCCGCCCGAAACCACGATCTTGGCGTCCGGATAGCGGCGCGCCAGCACCGCCGCCTCGATGAAGCGGTCGCCACCGCTGTTCACGTCATAGCCGCCGCGCGCGAGGTTGATCGCACCCTCGAAACCACCGCCGAGCACGATGATGCCGGCGACCTTGTCCGGCGCCGGCGGGCGCGGAAAACGCTCCTCCAGCGGATTGAGCATCAGCGCGCCGAGCGAGGTCCATGCCGACAGAGCGAGGATCAGCAGGGAGAGGAACGCGGAGACGCCGCCGAGCTTGCGCCAGCCGAACAGCGCGACAAGCAGCGAGAAGGCGAGCAGGAAGATCGCCAGGTTGAGCGGCTGGGCCAGGAACCAGAAGATTTTGGAGAGATAGAAAAACAAGAAGAACTCCGCCGCTTGCCGACCCTACCAAACTCTGCCCGCCAGACAACCGGCCCCGGCTCTTGTCCTCAGCCGCCTTGGTGTTTCACCGGCCGGGCCGCATAACCAGCGGCGTCACCACCACTTTTCCGGCGCGAAGCGCCCGGCGGCCTGCTCGATGACGTGCCCGGTCTGGAACAGCGTCTCCTCCTCGAACGGCTTGCCGATGAGCTGCAGCCCGAGCGGCAGCCCCTTGGCGTCGAGCCCGGCCGGCACCGCGATGCCCGGCAGTCCGGCCATGTTCACCGTCACCGTGAAGATGTCGTTTAGATACATCTTGACCGGATCGGCGGCCATGTCCTGGTCGGCGACACCGAAGGCGGCCGACGGGGTCGCCGGCGTCAGGATGACGTCGACGCCCGCGTCGAACACCTTTTCGAAGTCGCGCTTGATCAGGTTCCTCACCTTCTGCGCCTGCAGGTAGTAGGCGTCGTAATAACCGGCCGACAGCACATAGGTGCCGATCATGATGCGGCGCTTGACCTCGCGGCCGAAGCCGGCGGCGCGCGTGTTCTCGTACATCTCGATGATGTCCTTGCCCGGCACCCGCAGGCCGTAGCGCACGCCGTCATAGCGGGCGAGGTTGGACGAGGCCTCGGCCGGCGCCACGATGTAATAGGCCGGCAGCGCGTATTTGGTGTGCGGCAGCGAGATGTCGACGATCTCGGCGCCGGCATCCTTCAGCCAGGCGATGCCCTTCTGCCAGAGCGCCTCGATCTCCTCCGGCATGCCGTCGACGCGATACTCCTTCGGGATGCCGACCTTCATGCCCTTGACCGAGCGGCCGAGCGCCGCCTCGTAGTCCGGCACCGGCCGGTCGACCGAGGTGGTGTCCTTGGGATCGACCGACGCCATCGATTTGAGCAGGATCGCGGCGTCGCGCACGTCGCGCGCGATCGGGCCGGCCTGGTCGAGCGACGAGGCGAAGGCGACGATGCCCCAGCGCGAGCAGCGGCCATAGGTCGGCTTGATGCCGACCGTGCCGGTGAAGGCCGCCGGCTGGCGGATCGAGCCGCCGGTGTCGGTCGCGGTCGCGCCGGCGCAGAGGAACGCTGCCACGGACGCCGCCGAACCGCCCGACGAGCCGCCGGGCACCAGGTCGGCATTGCTGCCATTGGCGCGCCAGGGGTTTATCACCGGCCCGTAATGCGACGTCTCGTTGGACGAGCCCATGGCGAACTCGTCCATGTTGAGCTTGCCGAGCATCACCGCGCCGTCGGCCCAGAGGTTGGACGTCACCGTCGATTCATAGCGCGGCTTGAAGCCGTCGAGCACATGGCTGCAGGCCTGCGTGTGCACGCCCTCGGTGGCGAACAGATCCTTGATGCCGAGCGGAATGCCTTCCAGTGCCCCGCCCTCGCCCTTGGCGAGCTTCGCATCGGACGCCGCCGCCATCGTGCGCGCCTTCTCCGGCGTCACCTCGATATAGGCGTTCAGAGCCGGGTTGGCGCGCTCGATCGCGGCCAGATAGGCGTCGGTGATCTCGGCCGCCTTGATCTCCTTGGCGCGCAGTTTTTTCCTGGCGTCGGCAATCGTCAGTCTGGTCAGGTCGCTCATGCAGAAATCTTCTTTTCGTAAAAGCGCGAAAATCCCGAGTCCGGGTAGTCGAGCACTGCGCCGCAGACAGTGAAGCCGCCGCGCTCGTAAACCCTGTAGGCCGGCTCGAAGCCCACGGCCTCGCCGGTTTCGAGCACCAGCCGCGAAATCCCCTTTTCGCGCGCCAGCCTTTCGATGCGCTGGAGGAGGAGCGAGCCGACGCGTCTGCCCCTGACTTCCGGCAGCGTGAACATGCGTTTCACCTCGCCGAGCCCGCCGCCGTGATCCTTGAGCGAGCCCATGCCGACATGGCGTCCGCCCTCGTCGCGCGCGACGAACACGGTGATCGACGGATCGGCCATCTGCTCGACGGTGAGCTGGAACTGGAACTCGCGCGGCGTGAGCGGGATCATCGTCGCGTTGAGGTCGGCGACCATGGCGCGAACGTCGTCCTGCAGGGGCGTCTCTTCCGCGATCGTGATCGCCACGGCCTACTCCACCACCTTCGGCACGAGGAAGAAATTCTGGTCGGTCGCCGGCGCGTTGGCGACGATGTCGGCGGCCTTGTTGCCGTCGGTGACGGCGTCCTGGCGCTCCTTCATCTCCATCGGGATGACGGAGGTCATCGGCTCGACGCCGGTGACGTCGACCTCGTTCAACTGCTCGACGAAGCCGAGGATGGTGTTCAGCTCGCCGGTCATGCGCGCGGCGTCCTCCTCGCTGACCGCGATGCGGGCAAGGTGCGCGACGCGCTTCACTGTGGCGATATCGACGGACATGCGAAAACTCCGGCAAACCGGCTGGAACAGGGTGTCCGGGCTATAGCGAGGCGAAGCGTGCGGCGCAACAGAGATGCTGAGCGCAACGCCCCGTATGCGCGCCCCAAGAGATCAAATTCATATGAATGATGGCGGACCGGCGGTCCTGCGGTCATTCATATGTGACGAAGGAAAAGACGTTCCCGTCGGTGTCGCGGACGTGAAAATCCGTTCCGCCCCATTCCTTTTTCGTCGGCGTCTGCGCGAACGCGACGCCGCGTTGCCTGAATTCCTCGAACAGCGCCCGGACATCCGAGACCTCGATCGTGGCGAGGATCAGCGACACCTCCCGCGCTGCGAGTTCGGCGAAGTTCGGCTCATGAACGCAGCGCAGATGCAGGCACGCCTCGCCACGCGAGACCGAACCGTAGAACGGCGGGTCGCCGTGCAGGAAGTCTATCGCGAAGCCCAGCTTCTCCTTGAAGAAGCCGGCGCTCGCCGGCACGTCGCGGACGAACAGGATCGGGACAGCCGGTCTTATGACGACATCGCTCATCGGTATCCCCTCCATCGCGTCGTTCAAAAACGCAGGCGCTTTCCCAAACCTGTCAGGATGCTCAAGCGTCGTTTCCGTAACCGCTCGGCGTGGCCGAACGCAACCGTCCGCGTCACCGCAGACAGCGCGGTTACGGCTCCCAGGACTTGGCCTGGCCTGTCGCGGCGTCGATCTTGAGTTCGACCTTGGCGTTGTCGGACGTGTAGTAGGTGATGTTGTAGGTGCCTTCGCTGTCCCACTCGATATCGCTGACGTACCGAAAGCTCTCCCTTTGCTCGACCTTGGCGATGATCTCGGAAAGCTTGATGGCTTTTTCCGGCGGAACGGACGGCGGCTTTGTCTGCGCCTGGACTGCCCCGCCAAGCATCAGGAACGTGCAGGCGGTAGCAGCAAGGATTGTGTTGCGGGACATCGATGTTTTCCTTTCGCGGAACGCGACAGAAGAACGGGAAATCGACATCGCGGTTCCAGGACGGCCCAGGGCGGCGCGGGGGGCGCCCTGCCCCACCGCTACAATTCGACAGCCTTCCCCAGATCCGGCACGACCACTTTGGCGCCTGAGCCTTCCATGCCCTCCACGAACTTGTCGGCCGTCTGGTCGAGCAGACCGAAGGTCTTGTAGTGACAGGGAACCACGGTCTCGAAGTTGAAGAAGCGGCGGCAGGCGAGCGCGGCCACTGCACCGCCCATGGTGAAGCGGTCGCCGATCGGCACCAGCCCCACCTGCGGCTGGTGCAGCTCGTTGATCAGCGCCATGTCGGAGAAGATGTCGGTGTCGCCCATGTGGTAGAGCGTCTTGTCCTCGGGGAAATGCAGCACCAGGCCGAGCGGATTGCCGAGATAGACGTTCGAACCGTCGCCATTGTTGAAGGACGAGGAATGCAGCGCCTGCACGAAGGTCGTGGTGAAGCCCCCGCAATCGACGGTGCCGCCGGTGTTTCCCGGATTGATCTTCTCCGGCGATACGCCTTGGCCGACGAGATACATGCAGATCTCGAAATTGGCGACCAGTTGCGCCCCCGTCGCCTTCAGGATGGCCGCCGAGTTGCCGATATGGTCGTTGTGGCCATGCGTCAGGAGCACATGGGTTACGCCTTCCGCCGGGCCCTCCCAGCCCTGGTTCCAGAGCGGACTGTCGAGGAACGGATCGATCAGGATCGAGGCGCCTTTGACGTCGACGCGAAACGCCGACTGCCCGTACCAAGTCAGTTTCATCGAATTCTCCCTGATTTCTGCGGCTGGAGCGTCACGCCTTAAAAGGATAGAACGCAGGCGATCCGTGTCAAAGGAAGACCCTTGCCAGTCATTGCCATAGACGATGTAGCGGCCGCGCTGGAAGGCGGCAAGACGCTCGCCGGGCTGGACCTCGGCGAGAAGACGATCGGCGTCGCGGTGTCGGACCGCGGCCTTTCCTTCGCGCATCCGCGGCCGGTCATCCTGCGCAAGAAGTTCTCCATCGATGCAGCGGTCCTGCTGGATCTGCTGACACGCGAGAACGTAGGCGCGGTGGCGATGGGCCTGCCCGTCAACATGGACGGCTCCGAAGGTCCGCGCGCCCAGGCGTCCCGCGCTTTCGTGCGCAACATGGCGAAGCTCACCGATCTGCCCTTCGTCTTCTGGGACGAACGGCTGTCGACGGTGGCGGCGGAACGCACGCTGATCGAGATGGATTTTTCCCGGAAGAAACGCGCCGGCAAGATCGATTCGGCGGCGGCCGCCTTCATCCTGCAGGGCGTGCTCGACCGGCTTCACGCACTCGGCGAAGCGTCCGCTCCGAAATAGCGCCGGTGCGCGGCGCGAGCCACCCCGCGATCGCCTTGCGGCGACGGAACGCCCAGATCGCCAGGATGAGCAGCGTATCGAGGATGCAGGCCTTGGCGACGAGCAGGGGGATCGTCGACGGTTCGATGCCGAGCGCATCGCCGTACAGCTGGAAGAACAGGTCGTGCACCTGCCTGGTCAGCATGACGTAGCCGAAATTCATGTCGTTGAGCGACAGGAAGTACCAGCCCCAGAAGATGCCCATCGGCAGGGCCCAGGCTGCGAAGACCCAGCGCATCAGGATATACCTCCCGCTGCGCTCGCGTTTCCGTTCGGCGCCACGGCTTCTCTGGCTATCAAGCTGTTCGACACAGGCCGCATGAGAATCCCTTCGCTGTCTGGAGAGTGGTCCTCGCCAAAACGGGATGCAATGTAAACCATTTGTTAAGGTTAACAAAAAGTTGCCGTGGACGATCGACTTGTCCGCTTGACGGCCCTCAACGACGTGGATCTGCGCGATTCTTCAGTTTGCCGGCGGGTACAGCGTGTCGATGATCAGCCGCGCATCGTGGCGCGCGTCGATCATGCCGTAGGTGGTGCGCCACTGGCCGGCGAGCCGGGTCTCGATGAAGGCATCGGCGATCCGCCCCGCCCCCATGCGCTTCAGCTCGGCGGCGGCCGCCGACAGCGCCAGTTGCTCGGTGAGGATCCTGGCCGAACCCTCGTCGGAGCTGGCGACCTGCATGGCGGCTTTCAGCACGGCGACCGTGCCCGGTCCCCCGGCGCCGAGATCCTTCTCGATGCCGGCCAGCACCTCGTCGAACAGGCCGGGCGCCCGGCCGAGCACGCGCAGCACGTCGAGCGCCATGACGTTGCCGGAACCTTCCCAGATCGCGTTGACCGGCGCCTCGCGGTAGTAGCGGGCGAGCGGCATCTCCTCGACATAGCCGTTGCCGCCCAGGCACTCCATCGCCTCGTAGAGCAGCGCCGGCGCGATCTTGCACACCCAGTATTTCACCACCGGGGTCATCGCCCGCGCGAAGGACGCCTCGCGCTGGCTGCTCGCCGCCTCGTCGAAGGAGCGCGCCAGCCGGAAGGACAGCGCCGAGGCGCCAGCGACGTCGAGCGCCATGTCGGCGAGCACGCGCTGCATCAGCGGCTGGTCGACCAGCTTCTTGCCGAACACCTCGCGGTGGCGCGTGTGGTGGATGGCTTCCGCCAGCCCTGCCCGCATCAGCCCGGACGAGGCGACGGCGCAGTCGAGCCTGGTCAGCGTCACCATGTCCATGATCGTCTTGATGCCGGCGCCGGGCTCGCCGATCATCTGGCCGATGGCGTTGACGAGTTCGACCTCGGAGGATGCGTTGGAGCGGTTGCCGAGCTTGTCCTTCAGCCGCTGGAAATGGATGCCGTTGCCGCTGCCGTCGCCCAGCACGCGCGGCACTAGGAAGCAGGAGAGCCCCTCGCTCGCCTGCGCCAGCATCAGGAAGGCGTCCGACATCGGCGCCGACATGAACCATTTGTGGCCGTTGAGGCGATGGAAGTCGCGGCTCGCGCGCTCCGCCCTCGTCGTGTTGGCGCGCAGGTCGGTGCCGCCCTGCTTCTCGGTCATCCCCATGCCGAGCGTAAGCCCGGTCTTCTCGATCGGCGGCTTGCTGCTCTGGTCGTATTTGCGGGTAGTGACGCGCGGCGCCCACTCGCGGAACAGTTTCGGGCTCGCCATCAGCGCGGCGAGCGAGGCGCTCGTCATGGTGATCGGGCAAAGATGCCCGGTCTCGAGTTGCGCCGACAGATAGAAGCGCGCCGCCCTCACCTGGTGGCGCCGGCCCGTCTCGGCCGCGCCGTTCTCCCATATCGAGGAATGCAGGCCGCTCGCCACCGAGCGGCGCATCAGCGCGTGATAGGCCGGATGGAAATCGACCGTGTCGATCCGCCTGCCCTGCCGGTCGTGCGTCCTCAGCACCGGCGGCTCGACATTGGCGAGCCGCGCCGTCTCGTGCGCTTCCTGGCTGAGCACGAAGCGGCCGAGATTGTCGAGGTCCTTGCGCACCGGCGCGGCGAAATCCTCGGCGATCTGGATAAGCAGCGGATCGCCGCGCCAGGCGTTGCCGCCGGTGATCGGCGGCGTCTGGTTGGTTACCTCGTCGACCACGCGCTGTCCTTGTTGCTGTCAGCCGGCCACCGAATCCGGCTGGCCCTTGCCGGCTTTATATAGCCGAAGCGATCGTTAACGCGCGACCAAAATACCGGGGAGAAGCCTTTCAATCCAAAGCTCTCCGGCTTGCGAGCAGGCGACTGCCCGCCTATAGCAGCGCCTTGAGATGACTGAAGCGCCCCCTCCGCCGCTCTTCCCGCACCGCCATTTGCTTGGCATACGCGACCTGTCCCCCCCTGACATAGAAATGCTGCTCGACCGCGCCGATGCGGCCGTCTCCATTTCACGCCAGCCGGAGAAAAAGACCTCGACGCTGCGCGGGCGGACCCAGATCAACCTCTTCTACGAAGCCTCGACGCGCACGCAGTCGTCCTTCGAACTCGCCGGGAAACGGCTCGGCGCCGACGTCATGAACATGTCCGTCGCCAGTTCCTCGGTGAAGAAGGGCGAGACCCTCATCGATACCGCCATGACGCTGAACGCCATGCGGCCGGACATACTGATCATCCGCCACCAGGCTGCCGGCGCCGCCGCGCTGCTGGCGCAGAAAGTCGCCTGTTCGGTGGTCAATGCCGGCGACGGCGCCCACGAACACCCGACCCAGGCGCTGCTCGACGCGCTCACCATCCGCCGCGCCAAGGGACCGCTGTCGAAGCTGATCGTCGCGATCTGCGGCGATATCCTGCATTCGCGCGTCGCCCGCTCGAACATCATGCTCCTGAACGCGCTCGGCGCCCAGGTGCGCGTCGTCGCGCCCTCGACGCTGCTCCCCTCCGGCATCGAACGCATGGGCGTCATCGTCGCCAAGACCATGGCCGAGGGCCTCAAGGATGCCGACGTCGTCATGATGCTGCGCCTGCAGCGCGAGCGCATGGCCGGCGCCTTCGTCCCTTCGGTGCGCGAGTATTTCCGCTATTTCGGCCTCGACGCGGAGAAGCTGAAAGCCGCCAAGGACGACGCGCTCGTTATGCACCCCGGCCCGATGAATCGTGGCGTCGAGATCGCCTCCGAAATCGCTGACGGCCCGCAAAGCGTCATCCAGGAGCAGGTGGAGATGGGCGTCGCCGTGCGCATGGCGGTGATGGAGGCGCTGCTCGATCCGCGCCGCAATCCGGACGGAGGCGCGAAATGACCGTCACCGTCTTCCAGAACGCACGCATCGTCGACCCCTCGCGCGGCATCGACGAGACCGGCAGCGTCGTCGTCGAGGGCAAGAAGATCGCCGCCGCCGGCGCTTCCGCCCATAACCAGGGCGCGCCCGAAGGCGCCACTGTCATCGACTGCACAGGCAAGGCGATTATCCCGGGCCTCGTGGATTCACGCGTCTTCATCGGCGAGCCAGGCGCCGAGCACCGCGAGACCATTCACTCGGCGAGCCAGGCGGCTGCCGCGGGCGGCGTCACCTCGATCGTCATGATGCCCGACACCGACCCGATCATCGACGACATCGCGCTGGTCGAGCACGTGCTGCGCGCCGCGCGCGACACCGCGTCGGTGCATGTCTATCCGGCCGCCGCGATCAGCAAGAACCTCGAAGGCCACGAGATGACCGAGTTCGGCCTTTTGCGCGAGGCGGGCGCTGTCGGCTTCACCGACGGCCGCAACACCATCGCCAGCTCGGCGCTGATGCGCCGCGCGCTCACCTATGCGCGCGACTTCGGCGCTGTCATCGCGCATGAGACGCAGGACGCGGAGCTGTCGGCCTCCGGCGTGATGAACGAAGGCCTCTACGCAAGCTGGCTCGGACTGTCGGGCATTCCGCGCGAGGCCGAGGCGATCCCGCTCGAGCGCGACCTGATGCTTGCGCGCCTGACCCGCGGCAACTACCACGCGGCCAAGATTTCGACGGCGATGTCGGCCGCGGCGATCGCCCGCGCCAAGGCGGACGGCGCCAATGTCACCGCCGGCGTCTCGATCAACAACCTCTCCCTCAACGAGAACGACGTCGGCGAATACCGCACCTTCTTCCGCCTCTCGCCGCCGCTGCGCGCCGAGGACGACCGGCTCGCCATGATCGAGGCCGTCAAGGACGGCTCCATCGACGTCATCGTCTCCTCGCACGACCCGCAGGACGTCGACACCAAGCGGCTGCCCTTCGCCGACGCCGCTGTCGGCGCCATCGGTCTGGAAACGCTGCTCGGCGCGGCGCTGCGCCTCTATCACAATGGCGATCTGCCCCTGCTCAGGCTGGTCGAGGTTCTTTCCACCGCCCCGGCAAAACTCTTCGGCCTGCCCGGCGGACGGCTTTCGCCCGGCGCGCCGGCCGACCTCGCCGTCGTCGACCTCGACGAACCCTGGGTCGTCAACGAGGCCGACATACGCTCGCGCTCCAAGAACACCTGCTTCGAGGGCGCCCGGATGCAGGGCCGGGTCTTGCAAACCATGGTCGCGGGCCGCACAGTCTTTTCGTCGTAAGGCGGCAGCAAGCCCGCCGGGGAGGTCTCATGTCCTACGCGACGCTGATCGCGCTGGTTTTCGGCTATCTTCTGGGCTCCATCCCCTTCGGCCTGGTGCTCACGCGCGCGGCGGGCCTCGGCGACGTGCGCAGCATCGGTTCGGGCAATATCGGCGCGACCAATGTGCTGAGGACAGGCAACAAGGGCCTGGCCGCCGCGACCCTGGTCCTCGATGCGATGAAGGGCACGGCGGCCGTGCTGGTCGCCGCCCACTACGGCACCGAGGCCGCCATCGCCGCCGGCCTCGGCGCCTTCCTCGGCCATCTCTTCCCGGTCTGGCTGCGCTTCAAGGGCGGCAAGGGCGTCGCCACCTATATCGGCGTGCTGTTCGGCCTGATGTGGCAGGCGGCGCTGCTCTTCCTCGCCATCTGGATCGCGGTCGCGGTCGCTTTCCGCTACTCGTCGCTCTCGGCGCTCATCGCCTGCGTCGTCACGCCGGTCGCGCTCTGGTTCTGGGGCCAGCTCGACCTCGCCGTCCTCTTTGCGGTCTTGAGCATCATCGTCTTCATAAAGCACCGGGCCAACATCTCGCGGCTCCTTGCCGGCAGCGAAGGCAAGATCGGGGCGAAGGGCTGATGCGGTGAACAAGCCGGCCGCTGCCCCTCGCCTCAGCGACCGGCAACGGCTCAACTGGCTGCGCCTCATCCGCACCCCGAATGTCGGCCCGGCGACCTTCCGCGACCTGATCAACCGCTTCGGCTCGGCCGAGGCGGCGCTGGAGATCCTGCCGGAGCTGGCGATAGCCGGCGGCGCCGGACGCGCCATGCGCATCCCTTCCGTGGGCGAAGCCGAGGCCGAAATTGCGGCTGCCGCGAAGCACGGCGCGCAGTTCGTCGGCATAGGCGAGCCGGACTATCCGCCGCTGCTCAAGCGCATGGACCACCCGCCGCCCCTGCTGGCGGTCAAGGGCACGCCCTCGGTGTTTGCGCTGCCGCCGGTCGCCATCGTCGGCGCGCGCAATGCCTCGCTCGCCGGGATAAAGATGGCGCGCATGCTGGCCGGCGAGCTCGGCCGCCAGGGCTACGGCGTCGTCTCGGGCCTTGCGCGCGGCATCGACACGGCCGCCCATGAAGGCAGCCTGTCAACCGGCACGGTCGCGGTCCTGGCCGGAGGCCTCGATAGGCCCTATCCGCCCGAAAACATCGGCCTTCTCGAGGAAATCATTTCGGGCAGCGGCGCGGCCGTCTCCGAAATGCCGTTCGGCTGGGAACCCCGCCCGCAGGATTTCCCGCGCCGCAACCGCATCATCGCCGGCCTTTCCCTCGGCCTTGTGGTGGTCGAGGCGGCGAAGAAATCCGGCTCGCTGATCAGCGCGCGCCTCGCCAGCGAGATGGGCAGGCTGGTCTTCGCCGTGCCCGGCTCGCCTCTCGATCCGCGCGCTGCCGGCGCCAACGGCCTGCTCAAGGAAGGCGCAACCCTCGTCACGGAGGCGACCGACATCATCGAGGCCATCGCGCCGCTGACGGGCGCCGCGATCCAGCTTCCCCCTAAGCTCGACGAGCCGCCCGATTTCGGCTCCACACCGCCCCCCCAGGACGGCGACCGCGAGCGCGTCATCGAGGCGCTGGGGCCGACGCCCGTCGGCGTCGACGAGATCATCCGCCACACCGGCCTCCATCCGGCGCAGGTCTTCATGATTCTTTTGGAACTCGACCTCGCCGGCCGGCTCGAACGCCACTCAGGCGGAGCTGTTTCGCTTCTGCTCGGTGATGCGTAGGTTCGAAATCAGGCGGCTTTGTCCTGCCGGGTTGAGCGGATGAGGATGTCTCCCGAAATACCCAGGCCTTCGTTGAGGCGCCGGATCATTTCGATCGAAAGCCCTCGTTTCCTGTTCATCACCTCCGCAACGCGTGCACGCGATCCGATGTATGGCTCCAAATCCTTGCGAGTCAGGCCAAGCTGTTCCATCCGGAACTGGATAGCTTCGATCGGATCGGGAGGATCGAAGACGTAGAGCTTCTCCTCATAGGCCTCTATGAGCGTCACCAGAACGTCGAGCCGATCTCCTTCCGGCGTTCCGCTTTTTGCGCCCCAGAGCCGTTCGACTTCTGCCATCGCGCGCTCATGATCGGCCTCGGTCCGGATCGGCTTCAGGTCATTTTTCATGCTCGATCTCCGCTACGTCGATCCGATCGTACTGCAGGTGGGTTCCTATCCACTTGATCCAGACAATCGCCTTTTCATAGTCGACAGACACCACAAGTCGGTAATCGTTGCCTTTGATATTGAAGACGATCCTGTCAGCGCCGACGATGCTGGCCGTAGCATACAGTCGCTTCACGTCAGTGGAATTGCGCCAGGCCGCCCTGCTTACTTCAGCATACCATGCATCAACCGCGGCACGGACAGCACGCTGGTCCTTTCGGCCGGCAAGTTTATCTACGAAGACGCGCAGAGTTCGCCGGGCGATTATCCGCATTACCAGATAATATCACGCTCCCATAATGGGAGCAAGTCGCTCAAGCCGAGCTGTTTCGCTTTTGCTCGGCACCCCGTGAGCGGCGCTCGCCATTGAGGAGGTCGCTTGCTTCGAGGTAGGCCATTTCGATCAGGTAGGCGAGCATCTCGCAGCGCTCGGCTTCCGCCATGCTGCGCAGCTGTGCCAGCATCGACTGCATGTAATCGAGCGTTTCCGTACGCTTTCTGCTGGGCAGGGCATGCATCGTGCAAGACTCCATTGCCACCCCAGGCGCAGTTCATATGCGCGAGGCCATCGTTCAGTCTCTGGAATATTTTGCGGTTGTTCGCGACAGTCTCTTCCCATGAATATCACTAGCATATTTACTACAGGTTGCAAGGAATTTTTCCCTAGCGCAAAAGTTGCACAGGGTCGTGCGATCCGTGATTTTCGGCCCGCGGACTTGACCGAATGGAAAACCGCAGCCATTTGACGGACGATTCCGAAAAATCCGGCGCAGCCTTTCTTTATCTTGCGCCGCCCGCAGGGAAGTTTGAATCGCTCATGGACGTCGTCGTCGTCGAATCGCCTGCAAAGGCGAAAACGATCAACAAATATCTCGGCCGCAACTATAAGGTCCTGGCCTCCTATGGCCATGTCCGCGACTTGCCGGCCAAGGACGGCTCGGTACGGCCCGACGACGATTTCTCCATGTCCTGGGAGGTCGACGGCCCCTCCTCCAAGCGGCTCACCGACATCGCCAAGGCGGTCAAGGAGGCTGACGGCCTGATCCTCGCAACCGACCCCGACCGCGAGGGCGAGGCGATCTCCTGGCACGTGCTGGAGGTCTTGAAGAACAAGCGCGTGCTGAAGGACAAGCCGGTCAGCCGCGTCGTCTTCAACGCGATCACCAAGCAGTCCGTGCTCGATGCGATGGCCAATCCGCGCCAGATCGACGCGCCGCTGGTCGATGCCTATCTCGCCCGCCGCGCGCTCGACTATCTGGTGGGCTTCACGCTCTCGCCGGTCCTCTGGCGCAAGCTGCCGGGCTCGCGTTCTGCCGGCCGTGTCCAGTCGGTGGCGCTGCGGCTGGTCTCCGACCGAGAGGTCGAGATCGAGAAGTTCATCCGCGAGGACTACTGGCAGATCGTCGCCCAGCTCGGCACGCCGCGTTCCGATAGTTTCGAGGCCCGCCTCACCGGCTTCGAGGGCAAGCGGCTCCAGAAGCTCGACATCTCCTCGCAGGTCATGGCGGACGACATCCGCGCCATGCTGGAAGGCGCGTCCTTCAAGGCGCTGTCGGTCGAAGCAAAACCGACCAGGCGCAACCCCGGACCGCCCTTCACCACCTCGACGCTACAGCAGGCCGCCTCCTCGCGCCTCGGCTTCTCGGCGACGCGCACCATGCAGATCGCGCAACGACTCTATGAAGGCATCGACATCGGCGGCGAGACCGCCGGCCTGATCACCTATATGCGAACCGACGGTGTGCAGATGGCGCCGGAGGCGATCTCCAGCGCCCGCGATGCGATCGGTAAGGAATTCGGCGAAAAATACCTGCCGGAGAAGCCGCGCTACTATTCCACCAAGGCGAAGAACGCGCAGGAAGCTCACGAGGCGATCCGCCCGACCGACTTCTTCCGTACGCCCGGCCAGATGAAGCAGTATCTGGATAGCGACCAGCTGCGCCTTTACGACCTGATCTGGAAGCGCGCCATCTCCTCGCAGATGAACCCCGCCGAGATCGAGCGCACCACCGCCGAAATCGAGGCGGTCAACGGCTCGCGCACGGCGACCCTGCGCGCCGTCGGCTCCGTCATCCGCTTCGACGGCTTCATCGCCGCCTACACCGACCAGAAGGAAGACGACGCCGAGGACGAGGAAAGCCGCCGCCTGCCGGAGATCCGCGCTGGCGAATCGCTGAAGCGCGAGAAGATCGACGTCACCCAGCACACGACCGAGCCGCCGCCGCGCTACACCGAGGCGACACTGATCAAGAAGATGGAAGAGCTCGGCATCGGCCGCCCCTCCACCTATACGGCGATCCTGAAGACGCTCGAGGACCGCGAATATGTCACCATCGACAAGCGCCGGCTGATCCCGCAGGCCAAGGGCCGCCTGCTGTCGGCCTTCCTCGAAAGCTTCTTCGAGAAATATGTCGAATACGACTTCACCGCCTCGCTGGAGGAGAAGCTCGACGAGATTTCCGACGGCAAGCTCGCCTGGAAGGAAGTGCTGCGCGATTTCTGGCGCGATTTCTCCGCGGCGATCGACGAGATCAAGGACCTCAGGATCTCCGAGGTGCTCGACGCGCTGAACGAGGACCTTGCGCCCCTGCTCTTCCCTGCCCGCGCCGATGGCTCGAACCCGCGCACCTGCCCGAAATGCGGTACCGGCACGCTGTCGCTGAGGCTTGGCAAGAGCGGCGGCTTCATCGGCTGCTCCAACTATCCCGAGTGCAACTACACCCGCCAGTTCGGCGCCGAGGGCGCCGAGAACGGCGAGGCCGAAGGGCCGAGGGAACTCGGCAAGGATCCCTATACCGGCGAGGAGATCACGCTCCGCAACGGCCGTTTCGGCCCCTATCTGCAGCGTGGAGAGGGCAAGGAAGCCAAGCGCTCCAGCCTGCCCAAGGGCTGGACGCCCGACAGTATCGATCACGAGAAGGCGCTGGCGCTGCTGTCCCTGCCGCGCGACGTCGGCCAGCATCCGGAGAGCGGCAAGATGATCTCTGCCGGCCTCGGCCGCTACGGGCCGTTCGTCCTGCACGACGGCACCTACGCCAATCTCGAATCCATCGAGGACGTCTTCTCGATCGGTCTCAACCGCGCGGTCACCGTGATCGCGGAGAAGCTCTCCAAGGGCCGCGGCGCGCGGAACGGCGGAACTCCGGCGGCGCTCAAGGAGTTGGGCGAGCATCCGGACGGCGGCAACATCACCGTCCGCGACGGACGTTTCGGCCCCTATGTGAACCATGCGAAGATCAACGCCACCCTGCCGCGAGGCAAGGACCCGATGTCGGTGACGCTCGACGAGGCGCTCGCGCTGATCGCCGAGAAGGCTGCCAAGAGCGGTGGCGGCCGGCGACCCGCACGCAAGGCGGCGGCCAAGACCGGCACCGCTAAGAAGCCGGCGGCAAAGAAGAGCGCGGCCAGAAAGAAGGCATAGTTGGCAAGGCGAATTCCCGGCACCGGCCAGAAAGCGTCCCGCAAAGCCGCGGGCAAGGTTGCCGCATCGAAGGGCGACTTCCGGCCGTCGAAGGATGACGTCCTCAAATACATCGCCGAAAACCCCGATCGCTCGGGCAAGCGCGAGATCGCCAAGGCGTTCTCGCTGAAAGGCGACGACCGCATCTGGCTGAAGGACATGCTGCGCGACCTGCAGGACGAAGGCCTGCTCAACAAGGAGCGCAAGCGCCTCACCCGCGCCGGCAGCCTGCCGCATGTCAGCGTGCTCGAAATCTATTCGCGCGACGCCGATGGCGGGCTGCTCGCGCGGCCCAGCGAATGGAACGAACGTTTCGGCGAGCCGCCGGTCGTCTCGCTCCGGCCCTCGCGCAGCGGCCCGGCGCCGGGCGTCGGCGACCGCGTTCTGGCGAAGACATTCCCGTCGGAGGAAGCCGAAGGCCCCGCCTATACCGGCCGCGTGATGAAGGTGTTCGAGAAGCGCGCCGAGGCAGTGCTCGGCGTGCTGCGCCAGGCGGCGGACGGCTCCTTCCGCATCGAGCCGGTCGAGCGCCGCCAGTCGGAGATGACCGTCTCGCGCGACGACCTCAACGGCGCGGAAAAAGGTGATCTCGTCGAGGTCGAGCAGACCTCGTCCGCCCGCTACGGCCTGCCCCGCGCGCGCGTCCTCCAGGTGCTGGGATCGCTGACCTCGGAAAAGGCGGTCTCGATGATCGCCATCCACGCGCACGAGATCCCGCACATCTTCCCGCAGGACGTGCTGGCTGAGGCCGAGGCGGCAAAACCCGCCACCATGGCCGGCCGCGAGGATTTCCGCGACCTGCCGCTCATCACCATCGACCCGGCCGACGCCAAGGACCATGACGACGCCGTCCATGCCGAGCCCGATGCCGACGAGAAGAACCTCGGCGGCGTCATCGTCACAGTCGCCATCGCCGACGTCGCCGCTTATGTCCGCCCGGGCTCGCCGCTCGACCGCGAGGCCCTGCGCCGCGGCAACTCGGTCTATTTCCCCGACCGCGTCGTGCCGATGCTGCCCGAGCGCATCTCCAATGACCTCTGCTCGCTGAAGGGTGGCGTCGACCGGCCGGCGCTCGCCGTGCGCATGACCTTCTCGGCAGAGGGAAGGAAGATCCGCCACAGTTTCCACCGCGTGATGATGAAGTCGGCGGCGAAGCTTGCCTACCGCCAGGCGCAGGCGGCGATCGACGGCGCCCCCGACGACGTCACCGGCCCGATCCTCGACACCGTGCTGAAGCCGCTCTGGGATGCCTATGCGGTGCTGAAGCGCGGCCGCACCGCCCGCCAGCCGCTCGAGCTCGACCTGCCCGAGCGCAAGATCCTGCTGAAACCCGACGGCACCGTGGACAAGGTGGTCGTCCCCGACCGCCTCGACGCCCACAAGCTGATCGAGGAGTTCATGATCCAGGCGAATGTCGCGGCGGCCGAGACGCTGGAGGCAAAGCTCCAGCCGCTGGTCTACCGCGTCCACGACGCGCCATCGCTCGCCAAGCAGGAATCGCTGCGCGAGTTCCTCGCCACGCTGGGCATGTCGCTGGCGCGCGGCGCCTCCCTCACCCCGCGCCAGTTCAACGGCATCCTGGCGCAGGTCGAGGGCGCCGACAACGAGGCGCTGGTCAACGAGGTGGTGCTGCGTACCCAGAGCCAGGCGATCTATTCGCCGGAGAATCTCGGCCATTTCGGCCTGAACCTGCGCCGCTACGCGCATTTCACCTCGCCGATCCGGCGCTATGCCGATCTCATCGTCCACCGCGCCCTGATCTCGTCGCTGAAGCTCGGCTCCGACGGCATCACCCGCGCCGAGGAGGAGCGGCTGGAGGAGATCGCCGGCCTGATCTCCGCCACCGAGCGCCGCGCCATGGCCGCCGAGCGCGAGACGGTCGACCGGCTGATCGCCGCCTATCTCGCCGAGCAGGTCGACCAGACCTTCGAGGCGCGCATCTCCGGCGTCACCAAGGCGGGACTATTTGTCCAATTGCCGCAGTATGGCGCCGATGGTTTCATCCCCATATCTTCGCTCGGAGACGATTATTACCATTTCGATGAAGCCGCGCGCGCCCTGTTCGGCAGCCAGTCGGGCAAGGGTTTCCAGCTCGCGGACCATGTTGAGGTCAAGCTGGTCGAGGTGGCGCCGCTCGCCGGCGCGATGCGCTTCGAGATGCTGAGCGAGCCGAAGCCCCTGCCGGGGTCGAAGCGCTCGTTCCACAAATCGAAGGGCGGCCGGAAATTGCGTGAACGCGCGTCGCAGTCGCGCCGCGGCAAAAGGAGATGAGAATGGAAACCCAGGTCTTCGGCGGCGAGCACCACACCGGCCGCATCGCCCGGCCGCTCTGGAACGCCATGTGGAACGGTTTCCGCTGCCGCTGCCCGAAATGCGGCGAAGGCAAGCTCTTCTCGGCCTTCCTGAAGATCGCGCCGGCCTGCGATCGCTGCGGCGAGGAGTTCCATCACCACCGCGCCGACGACCTGCCGGCCTATCTGGTCGTGGTCATCGTCGGCCATGTGATCATCGGCGCCTTCATGGGTGTCGAGGCCAACAGTTCGCTGTCCACCTGGCAGCATCTGGCGATCTGGGCGCCGCTGACGGTCATCATGTCGCTCGCCCTGCTCCGCCCGGTCAAGGGTGCGGTCGTCGGCCTGCAATGGGCGCTCTACATGCACGGCTTCGGCGGCGAGACCGACGCCATCGACACCCATCCGGAAGCCTAGGCGCGTCCCTGCGGACGCGCACTGCGCACCATTCTGAGTCCTTGAAACTGCCCGCCGGAACGCCGGATTGTCCGATCCCGGCGTCAGCGCGTCCCGCCCGGCCAGGGATATTCGAGCTGCGTGGCGACGAATTCCGCCGTCCGTGTCCCGTAGCGGGCGGCAATCGCCCGCAGCGCCTCGTCCAAGGCAAGCGCCGGCCGCTCGGCGATTTCAGGCAGCGTCTGCCCCTCCGGCCAGCCGGCCGCGACCTCGTCCGGCAGCACGCGCAAGCCGTTCCGGGTTTCCACGGCGCCGGCGTCGCCTGCGAAAGTCACCGCCCGCGACCGGTAGGTCCGCGACCATGCGTCCGCCACCAGCGCAAGCGACACTTCGTCGACCCCGGGCGCGAGCTCCAGGCCGAGCTTCTCCCGGTTCCAGAAGGCGAGCGTGTTGCCGATCGCCGTCAGCGCGAACTGGCGCGTCAGCTGGAAGGCGCGGCTGTCGTGCCGCGCATCCCAGTCGGCGAGGCCGAGATCCTCGGCGACCGCCTGCGCCTTGTCCCGGCCGGCAATCGCCTCGATCAGGGTGAGCGACATCGGCATCGACGCGGAGATACCGGTCGTCGTCGCGACGCCGTCGTCGACCACCAGCCGCCGGTCGGCGACATACTGCATGCGCGGGTTCTCCTCGCGCAGCTCCTCCAGATAGTACCAGTGGGTCGTCGCCTGCCTGCCGTCGAGCAGCCCCGCTTCGCCCACGACCTTCGCTCCGGCGCACACCCCGATGACGATGGCGCCCTTCGCCGCCTGGCTGGTGATCCAGTTGAGCGCCGCCGGGTCGTCGTCGCGGCTCATCGCCGGCACGATCACATAATCGGCGCCGTCTGGATGCTGCGCGTCGAACTCGGCGGTCGTCGCCTGCGGCTCGACCCGCAGCGCCGGGTAGAGCGTCACCGGTCCCGGCTGCGTCGCCAGCGCCACCACATCGGCGACGTCGGCGCGCTTCAATATGCCGTAGGGCATGAGGTAGTCGGTGGTTTCGGTGGCGTCGTTGATGCCGATGATGGCGATCAGCGGACGCTGGCGCTTCGGCGGCTTGAGGCTCGCGACGGTGGCGTCGGTCTCCTGCCTGGCGATCGGCGGCGGCGCTTCCGTCCGTTCCGCCGAAGGCAGCGACAGAAGCCAGCCCGCGCCAAGCGCCGCCAGGAGCGCGACGACGCCCAGGCCGCTCCACAATGCGAGACGGGTATTGAAGACCATGTACTTTTTTCTCGCCGAAATGCCGGAGAATTGCATCCCCGGCGACCCGAATCCCGCCGGACGAATTCCATCCGGGTCTTTAATGAACTAGGGTAACCCCATGGATGGAATGAGCAAAGCCCAAGTGGATAAAGCCGACGCACGCGACAGGGCCCTTGGCCCCGGTCCGCTGCGCCCCCGCGACGCCGCCACCCTCGTCCTTCTCGACCGCAAGGGCGGCGACTTCCATGTGCTGATGGGTCGCCGCCACATGCGGCACGCCTTCATGCCGGGCAAGTTCGTCTTTCCGGGCGGCCGCACCGACCCTTCCGACAGCCGCGTCGCCATCGGCTCCGGCCTGCATCCGCACGAGGAAGCGAAGCTGACTGCCGGCGTTGGCCGCACCAGCCTTGCGCGCGCCCGCGCCATCGCGCTTTCGGCGATTCGCGAAACCTATGAGGAGGCCGGCCTTCTGATCGGCGAGAAGGCACCCTTCGTCGCCGGCAAGGCCGAATGGCAGGCGTTCGCCGACCATGGCGTGCGCCCCGCCCTCTCGGGCCTGCGCATGATCGCCCGGGCGATCACCCCGCCCGGCCGCGTGCGCCGCTTCGACACCCGTTTCCTCAGCGCCTGGAAGAGCGACGTCGCCGTCGAGTTGCCCGAGGGCGGCCCGACCAACGAGCTCGAGGAACTGGTCTGGCTGCCGCTTGGGGATGCCAAGAACGCCGACATACCCGACATCACCCGGGCGGTGCTGGGCGAGCTTGAAAAGCGGCTGGCCGAAGACCCGCAGCTTACGCCGGGTGGTCCGACGCCCTTCTACCGCATGATCAGGAAACGCTTCGTCCGCGAATTGCTCTGAAGGCCCGGAGCCCTGCTCCAGGACGATCACTGCGACTCGGGCGTCAGTTCCCTGACCTCGAAGCGGGACAGGTTGAGCTGGGTCTTGGCACGGCCGGTCTGCGCGGCGGCCAGTTCGAAGCCGACCAGCGAGCCGCCTTCGGGCGCCATCGCCTCGAACTCCGCCACCGGGCGGTCGTTCACCTTGAAGGTGACCATGTTGCCCTTCATCACCGCCGAGATCTCGAACTTGTCGCCGGCGGCGAATTTGCGGCCGCCCGGCAGCGCCGTCCAGTTCACCGGGGTCAGCCATTTGTTGTTCTGCAACCGCTGCACGCTGTAGATGCCGACCAGCGGGGCCACTTCGAAGGCGTAGTAATTCTCGAGGTCGACGCCCCAGACGATCAGCCCGACATAGGGCTGCGTCTCGCAGCGATCGGCCTCCGTGCAGTTGTAGGTGACCGAATAGGTCGCGCAGGCGACGGCATTGTCGAAGAAGCCCCACTGGCTGATCGCGCGCTTGACCGTGCCGGCGGGATAGTCGGTCGACAGGCCCTCGCCGTCGACGCGCTCGAGCTTCGGATCGATCGCCACGCCCCAGGCGCGGTTCAGCTTGTTGAAATTGTCCTCCATCAGCACCTTGCCGCCCTCGCAGGCAAAAGCTGCCGCTGGCGCCAGCAGCAAGCCCGCCGCCACCGCAGCCGCACTCAGGAAAGCTCTCAACATACGCGTCCTCTCAAGGCTCCTCCGCCGCCCGCCGCGGCGCTTTCCCGGCAACAATAGCATGTCCGGCGGTCACGCATAGTCTCGCTCCGCGCTAATACAGCAGCCGGACCGGTCTTTCGGCGAAGCCACGTTGCAAGACCAGGCATGCGTCAGCTTCCGACCCCATTGTCGCCGTTCGGGGCGTTTCCGTCGCCGCCCGAAACTTGCCGTTCGTTAAAATCCGCCACCGCAGAGCTGGGCCGACTTCGGACGGCCCGGTTACCGAAGCGGTCGGGGAAAACTGTTGCTCTAAGGCGAGCCTTCGGCGAGGTGCCCCCTCTGCGTGCTTTCAACTTGACCGCATCCTCGACCTCCAGATAGCGTCGAGAATCAACGACAAGGAGCAGGATGTTGTCGGCTGCTACTTTGCCTAGAAGAGGCTGCTCTTTCGTCGTAACGGCCATTGCGATTCTCACCTTGGCTCCAGCGGCCATAGCTTCCGGATCAGACCCAACCGGACCTTTGCCTCAAACCGACAGATTGTCGGAAATGTTCACATGGTGGAACCAGGCAATGAAGACGCCCGGGGCATTCACCGCCGAAGCATTCTCAGAATATTTTACCGATGACGCGCCGCTCGTCATCGACGGCAAGGAAGTCATGCGGGGGCCTGAGGGCTGGGCGGATCGCTTTCGAGCCATTCAGGCCGCCACCGACGCCGTGGAGATCGTCGTCCCTTTCAGGCACGTATTCCAGAGCGGTGACCAGATCTACACCTACCACATCATCCGCAGCCGGGCGCAGGGCAAGGTCTCGTGCATGCTGGCGGCGGGCCATGCCGACCTTGTCGACGGCAAGCTAGGTGCCGTGACGCTGGTGCGCGCCGAAATCGATCCGGCTTCCGATCCGGACTGCTGGCGCGAATAGCGCAACCACGCCGTCACGCAATCCAACGAGGACAAGAGCATGCGCCTGAATCCAATCGCCCTGTTCGCGATGGCCGCCATCGCGGGCGCTGCGCCGCAATCCGCTATCGCCGAGCCCAAAGCCCTGATCGCGGCGGGGTATGTCGATGTGTTGAATGGCGACTTGGTCCGTGACGCGGTCATCATCGTCGATGCCGGCCGCATCGTCGCCGCCGGCCCGGCGTCGGAAACTCAGATTCCGGACAACGCCAAGCAGATAGATTTGCCCGGAAAATGGCTGATACCCGGCCTGATGAATGTGCATGTCCATCTGGGGCTGATCCTGCCCGGGATCCAGATGCTCGAACTGGCGGGCGAAAGCGAAGCGGCGCTGGCGCTGCGGATGGCCGACAATGCCTACAAATCGCTGCTCAGCGGGGTGACCACCATCCGCCTGACCGGAGAGTTGAAACACGCCGACCTGGCCGTGGCCCATGCGATCGCCCGCGGGCAGTTTCCCGGCCCACGTATCTTCACCGCCGCCGAGATCGTCAGCATCACCGGCGGCCACGGCACCACGCTGGAGCCTACCAATGACGGCCCCTACGAAGTGCGGAAGGAAACCCGCAGGCAGATCAGGGCCGGTGCCGACTGGATCAAAATCGCCATTACCGGCGGGATCGGCACGCCGGGCGGCGGCGTCCAGCAGGGTCTCATGATGCCCGACGAGATCGAGGCGGCAGTCGAAATCGCCACCCGGCACGGCATCAAGGTGACGGCGCATTCCGGCTCGTCCGAAGCAACACGCGAGGCGGTGGCGCTCGGGGTCAAGGGGATCGAGCACGGCTACTTCCTTGACCGCGAAGTGCTCCAGTTGATGCATCAGCAGGATGTCTGGTTCGTGCCAACCATGATCGTCAGCCAGCCAGCGACCTTCGAGTTCTTCAGGCGCATCGGGGCGCCGGACTGGTACATGGCGCGGGTGAAGGAGGTCGGCGTCGATCACTGGAACGCGATGAAGATGGCGGTCGAGGAGAACGTGAACATCGCACTTGGCAGCGATCAGTTCCCGTTCGAGCCGAATGACGGCACCACGGCGACGATCCGGGAGGCCGAATATTATCTTGAAGCGGGGATGAGCCCGCTCGAGGCGTTGCAGGCGGCGACGATCCAGCCGGCCAGGATGCTCGAGGCCGATGCGGACACTGGCTCGATCACGGTGGGCAAATTCGCCGATATCGTCGCGATCGACGGCAACCCGCTGGAGGATTTCAAAGCCCTGCGGTCGCTGGGATTCGTGATGAAAGGCGGCCATGTCTACCGCAATGACTGGGGCGACGACGATGCGCGGACCGTGCCACTTCCCGACGAAGAGGCCGGGGACGGGCACTATCACGATCCGTTCTGAGCTCGCTCGAAGGCGCGTTGTCGCCGAAGCTCGTTGACTCGGTGAAGGTCAGCTTCTCGACGTTGCCGCCCGAAACCCTCTAGTCTGCAATCCACCCCATACTCGCCGTTCCGATATGACTCTGATTATGCCGAACTACCGCATGGCCGAAAACCGGCATATCAGCCGCCAAACACGACCATACGGCATAATGCGTCCTATGCCGTCGGCATAAGGGCCAATGGATCCGCGCTGAAGTCCTGCGCGACCCGCGATTCTACCTCATCTGCCTGGGCGTGCTCGCTCCCGCCTTCGTCGGAACGGCCATCTTCTTCCACCAGGTCTATCTGACCGAACTCAGGGGCTGGCCGCTCGAACTCTTCGCCAGCGCCTTTGTCGTGATGTCGGCGACGACGGCGGCCTTCGCACTGCTCGGCGGCTGGCTCATCGACCGCTTCTCCGCGGTCCGGCTGCTGCCGCTTTTCCTGCTGCCGCTGGCGCTTTCCTGTTTTGCGGCTTCCTAGCTGACGGCGCCTTTCGCGATCTTCGTCTTCATGGCCCTGCTTGGCATCAGCTACGGCTTCTCCTCCACCCTCGAAGGCGCGATGCGGCCGGAAATCTACGGGACCGACCATCTCGGCTCGATCCGCTCCGTCGTGGTCGCCGCGATGGTCCTGTCGTCGGCCGTGGGTCCTGGCGTGACCGGTTATCTGATCGACATCGGCGTCGACCACTCGCTCCAGTTGGCGTCGATGGGGGCCTATGCCCTGGCGGCGACGGTCCTCATGTGGAAAGTGTCCCGGAGCCTCGCCAGGCGCCACGGATGAGGCCCCGCTGCCCGCAATTCGCCCGAAATGCCCGCCAGAACACACGCCCGAACGCTCCATCCGGATGCCCGCCCCGGTTGGGAGGCTGCTCCGTATGCGGCCTTGGCCTCACCATTTCCTGTCGCCGCGCATTGACACTGCGTCCGATTTAGGCGACCGGCGTCCCATCCCGAACCGTCCCCCGAATTCGGCATAGCCGCCCGTACATGCACTCACCCGCCAAGGACCCCGACAAGCTGCATTGGCTGCCCATCGCGGCCGCCATTTCCTCGATCTCGGTGGTGGGCATCGCCATCGGGCTCGGCATGCCGCTGCTCAGCATCATTCTGGAGACGCGCGGCGTCTCCGCGACGATGATCGGCGCAAATACCGCCGTCGCCGGTCTGGCGTCGATCGCCGCAGCCCCGCTCGCCACGCCGCTCGCGGCGCGTTTCGGCGTCGTCTGGACCATGCTCGGCATGATCATGCTCGGCGCCTTCGCCTTCCTCGGCTTCCATTTCGCAACCAGCTTCTGGATGTGGTTTCCGCTGCGCGTGGCGCTCCACATCGCGCTCACCGTGCTCTTCATCCTCTCGGAATTCTGGATCAGCACCTCCGCGCCGGCCCGCCGGCGCGGTTTCGTGCTCGGCCTCTACGCCACCGTCCTGTCGCTCGGCTTCGCCGGCGGGCCCTGGCTTTTCGCGCAGATCGGCAGCCAGGGCTTCCTGCCCTTCGGCATCACTTTCGTTCTGGTCACCCTGGCGGCCATCCCCGTCCTCGCCGCCTGGCGCGAAAGCCCGGACATCAGGGCGGGGAGCGAGGACGAGACGACCGGCTTCCTTCGCTTCATCTGGCTGGTGCCGACCGCCACCGCCGCCGTGCTGGTCTTCGGCGCGGTCGAGACCGGCGGCTTCGCCCTCTTCCCGGTCTACGGCGCCCGCATTGGCTATACGGAAGCCGACGCTGCGCTGCTCCTCAGTATGATCGGTCTCGGCAACGTCATGCTGCAGATCCCTATCGGCATGCTCTCCGACCGCATCGGCGACCGCCGCCATCTCCTGCTCGGCTGCGCCGTGGTCGGCCTCGTCGGCACCGTCCTGATGCCGCACCTCTCCGCCAACTGGCACGTCATGGCGGCGTTGCTCTTCCTCTGGGGCGGCGTCGTCGCCGCCCTCTACACGATCGGGCTCGCCCATCTCGGCTCCCGCCTGTCCGGCCGCGACCTTGCCTCGGCCAACGCCGCCTTCGTGCTCTGCTACGGGCTGGGCATGGTGCTCGGCCCGCAGGCGGTCGGCATCGGCATGGACCTCTTCGGCACCAACGGATTCGGCTGGTCGCTGTCCCTCTTCTTCGCCGCCTATGTCGCGCTGGTCGTCTGCCGCCTCATCCCCGGCCTCAGGCGGCATCTCGGCTGAAACGAGCCTCTATTCCGGACCTTGGCCGGTTCCCCGGCCCTCGGGGTTGAAGATATCGAACCGCCTCCATTGTCATGAACCGGACATCCACTTGACTTTCGGGCAGCGATCTTTATGTGTCGCGCCAAGTTTTCCGCGGCAGGGCCAAGGTCCGGACCAGCCCCGCGTTCAGGCGGCATGAACTCCAGACAATCCAACGGACGAAAAAATGGCCAAGGCTGCAAAACTCAAGATCAAGCTTCTGTCGACCGCCGATACCGGTTTCTTCTATGTGACGAGCAAGAACAGCCGCACGAAGACCGACAAGCTGTCGTTCCGCAAGTACGACCCGGTCGTCAAGAAGCACGTCGAATTCAAGGAAACCAAGATCAAGTAAGATCGGGGTCATTCCTGAAGATCAAAACGCCGCCTTCGGGCGGCGTTTTTGTTTGGCCTATGGCTTTTTGAAACCCGGCGGATGCTTGTGAACAAATAAGCGCCGGTCCGGCCGTCCGTTCAGCGCAACCCGTTGCTTCCGCGCGGCTTTTTGAATGCGCGATTTGCCGGACAGCGTTTTTTATCCACGCCGCGCCCGTACAGGCCGATTTCTCGGATTCCGGATTATCAAGCATAAACAATGCGCTCTGAGGGTTTCAGAATGCATTGCAGGAGATGGGAATCGAGGGGGCCGGTCGGCGGTTGGCAGCGGTACGAGGAGGCCACTATGTGCCAGCGCCGGCCGGCCGACCCCACGGACCCAGGAGATGCGGCGGACCTGAGCATCATGGGGTATCTGTCAGGCGGTACGGCTCGTCTTTTCCTCGTCCCGGCGCCTGCTTGATGAAGGCACCTTCGCGCAGAGACGCTTGGAAATCAATACTTTCTTAACCAACCCTCGCGAATCGCTTGGGTTAAGGTAAATTCTGGAAAAGCCTGTCTTGACGTGGTTTTTGCTTGCCGGCGGCTCACGCTGCCCTGGCGACCACCCGGTTGCGGCCGCCGCTCTTGGCCTCGTAGAGCGCGACGTCCGCCCGCTTCAGCAGTTCGGCCACGGAATCGACGCCGCGCTTCAGCGACGACACCCCGACGCTGACCGTCACAGGGATGCTTACGCCGTTGATAACAAAGGGTAATCCGGCGATTTCAGCCCGCACCCGCTCGGCCACCTTCTCGGCGACCGCCCCCTCGGTGTCGGGCATCACCACGACGAATTCCTCGCCGCCGAACCGGCAGGCGAGATCGATGCCGCGCACATTCTTCCTGAGCCGCCGGGCGAATTCGCGCAGCACCTCGTCGCCGCCGTCATGGCCATAGGCGTCGTTGATCGACTTGAAGCGGTCGAGGTCGGTGATCATCAGCGACAGCGGCCGCCGCCGCGCCACCGCGCGCTCGAACAGCGTATCGAGGTGGCTGTCCAGGTAGCGGCGGTTGTGCAGGCCGGTGAGGCCGTCCGTCACCGCCATCTCGATCGTCTGCGTGACGCTCGCCCGCAGATGGTCATTGTAGCGCTTGCGCCGCACCTGCGTGCGCAGCCGCGCGGTCAGTTCCTGCCGGTCGATCGGCCGGGTCAGGTAGTCGTTCACGCCGAGCTCCAGCCCGCGCAGGATGCGGTCCTCCTCGCCCTCGTCCGCCAAGAGGATGATCGGCACGAAGCGGGTCCGGTCGAGCGAGCGCAGTTGCGAGCAGAGGCGCAGCGGGTCGAACTCGGCGAAGCCCGTGGAGACAAGCACGCATTCATAGGGCTCCTCCGCCGCCTGGAAGAAGCCGACATGCGGGTCCGCCACGACGTCGACCTTCGCCGTCTTGCCCAGCATGCCCGCGATTCTGGCGCCAGACGCCTGCCGCTCGTCGATGAGCAGAACCCTCGGCACCGCCTCGCTCGCCGGCTGCCGGCCCGACAGCAGCTCTTCGATGCCGATGTTTCTCGTGGTCGAAGCGCGCAGCCTGAGTTCGTCGGTCAGCATCTTCAGACGCACAAGGCTCCGCACCCGCGTCATCAGTTGCAGGTCGTTGACCGGCTTGGTGAGGAAATCGTCGGCGCCGGCCTCCAGCCCGCGTATGCGGTCGGACACGTGGTCGAGCGCCGTCACCATCACGACCGGGATATGCGAAGTCGCCGGGTCACCCTTCAGCCGTCGGCAGACCTCGAAACCATCCATGTCGGGCATCATCACGTCGAGCAGCACGACGTCGACCTTGCCGTTCTCGCAGCTTTCCAGCGCCTCGGCGCCATTGCCGGCGGTCAGCACCTCGAAATATTCGGCAAGCAGCCGCACCTCGAGCAGCTTCACATTGGCCGGGATGTCGTCGACGACGAGGATGCGCGCAGTCATCAGGCGTCACCCAGATAGGACTTGATCGTCTCAATGAAGCGCGGCACCGAGATCGGCTTGGAGATGTAGGCCTCACAGCCGCCCTGGCGGATGCGTTCCTCGTCGCCCTTCATGGCGAAGGCCGTCACCGCGATCACCGGAATCTTGTGGAGGTCGTCGTCCTCCTTCAGCCAGCGCGTCACGTCGAGGCCGGAAACCTCCGGCAACTGGATGTCCATCAGGATGAGATCGGGCCGGTGCAGCCGCGCCAGATCGAGTGCTTCCAGCCCGTTTCGCGTGCGCACGGTCTCGTAGCCGCTGGCCTCGATCAGGTCGCGAAAGAGCTTCATGTTGAGCTCGTTGTCTTCGACGATCATCACTTTTTTCGGCATCGACTTCCCGTTTCAGCCGCCCTAACCGATCGGGCAGGCATCGCCGCAACGCCTCTCAGGGCGTCAAAAACCCCGTGGTGACATTACGCCAAGAACATTGACGAAACGCAAACCCATAGGCTCGAAGGCAGTCTTTCCGGCATATTGCGGCCGCCGGAATCGATCTTGCGCCTAGGACTTAGGATAGGTACTCGAATCGCGAACCGAAAGGCTAGGACAGCATGACCGACGACCGCCAGAAACACTGGAATGCCGAAGCGCTGGCAATCCGGGCGCTCGGCTTCGTCGCCGCCGACCCGGAACTTCTGCCGCGTTTCCTGGCCATCACCGGCATCGAGGCGCAGGCGATCAGGCAGGCGGCGCGAGAACCCGGCTTCCTCGCCGGCGTGCTGCAGTTCATCGCCGCGCACGAGCCGACCCTGCTGCGCTTCTCCGAGGAAACGGGCATCCCGCCGCAGCAGGTTTCCCGCGCCCTGCGCGCGCTGCCTTTCGGCGACGACAGCCACGACCGCTCAGCTTGAGCATTTCCTGCGGGATTCAAAGGACATAACGCATCAACGGCCGGCCGGCCTTGCGCTCCACGACACGCGCAAAGCCGGCCCTCTCGAAGACACGCGTCGAGCCGACGAACAGGCTGATGGAGCGCGAATCCTTCGACAGATCCATCGGGCACGCCTCGACAAACCGCGCGCCACTGTCTCTGGCAAACGCAAGCCCGCCTTGCACCAGTTGGTGGGTAAGGCCCCGGCCCCGAACCCCGGTGCGCAGAAAGAAGCACGAAATCGCCCAGGCTGCCGGATCGGACGCGTCGGCAGGATCGACGGGCGCCGAACCCCTGCCGGCATTGTTCCATTCAGGCACGTCCGCGCGCGGCCCGATCTGCATCCAACCGACGGCCCGATCGCCTTCGAAGGCGAGCAGGCCAGGCGGCGGCCCGCGCTCGATCCGCGCCCTGATATGCTCCTTGTTGCGCTCGCGGTTGTTCTCGCGCCGTGTCGCCGGCGGCAACCGGAAATGCGTGCACCAGCAGCCGTAGCAGGCGCCCTGCTTGCCGAACAAATCCTCGAAGGCAGGCCAGAGATCCGGCGTCAGCGGCGAAATGGCAACAGGCATGGCAGCATCCTCCCGTACCGCCTTGCCCACGGGCGCACGGTGCAATAACATTTGCAATGTTCTCTTTATGTTCGCAGTGATGGCGGCCCCTGTCAACGATCCCGAGCACGGTTTCTGCCGCGACTGCCTGACCCTGCAGGCGAACGAGAAGCCGCGCTGCGACCGCTGCGGCAGTCCACGCCTTGCGCGCCACCCCGAACTTTACCGGCTGCGGCTTGCCCATATCGATTGCGACGCCTTCTACGCTGCGATCGAAAAACGCGACAATCCCGCGCTGAAGGACAAGCCGCTCATCATCGGCGGCGGAAAGCGCGGCGTGGTATCGACCGCCTGCTACATCGCCCGCATCAAGGGCGTGCGCTCGGCCATGCCGATGTTCAAGGCGCTCGAAGCTTGCCCCGAAGCCATCGTGCTGCCGCCCGACATGGAGAAATATGCGCGCGTCGGCCGCGAGGTGCGCGGCATGATGCAGGCGCTGACGCCGCTGGTCGAGCCGCTGTCCATCGATGAGGCGTTCCTCGACCTCTCGGGCACGGAGCGGCTGCATGGACGTCCGCCAGCGATGGTGCTTGCCGACTTCGCCCGCAAGGTCGAGAGCGAGATCGGCATTACCGTCTCGGCAGGCCTTTCCTACTGCAAGTTCCTGGCAAAGGTCGCATCGGACTTCCGCAAGCCGCGCGGCTTCTCGGTGATCGGCGAGGCCGAGGCGACAGAATTCCTCGCCGAACAGCCGGTGACGCTGATCTGGGGCGTCGGCAAGGCGTTCGCGGCGACGCTCGAACGCGATGGCATCCGCATGATCAGCCAGCTCCAGAAGCTCGACCGCGCCGAGCTTATGCGCCGCTACGGCTCGATGGGTGACCGGCTCTACCACCTTTCGCGCGGCCAGGACGAGCGCGTCGTCTCGGCCGACCGGGACGCCAAGAGCGTGTCGGCCGAAACCACTTTCGACATAGACCTCGCCTCGCCGGCGGACCTGGTGCCAGTACTGCGTGCGCTGTCCGAGAAAGTCTCAGCGCGGTTGAAGAAGGCGGGCATTGCCGGCCGCACGGTCGTGCTCAAGCTCAAGACGCAGGATTTCAGGATCCGTACCCGCAACCGCCAGCTCGGCGATCCCACAAGGCTGGCCGACCGTATCTTCCAGACGGGCCTGCACCTCCTGGAGAAAGAGGCGGACGGCACCAAATACCGGCTGCTCGGCATCGGCGTCAGCGACCTGACCGGCGTCGAGAAGGCCGATCCGCCCGATCTCGTCGACGTCACCGCCCGCAAGCGCGCACTGGCCGAAGGCGCCATCGACAGCCTGCGCGAAAAATTCGGGAAGACGGCGGTCGAGACCGGCTACACCTTCGGCAGAGGCCGCAGTGCGAATCCGCCGGAATTGCTCGACCGGGACGAGGACTGACGCCGGCGTTCAGGAGCGGCTGAGGTCGATCCTGCCGGTGACGACGGTCCGTCCCGTCTTCGGATCGACGTCCGTGGTGGTGAGCTTCATGCCGTCTTCGCCCACCTTCTCGACTTTCATCTGCGCCTCTCGATCGCCGTTGACCGACTTGGCCCAGCGTATCGACAGGTCGAAGCCAGTGCCTGTCCGCCTGCCGGACAGGCCGGCTGACCCGGTCGTCGAGCCGACATAGGAGCCCGACACCCCTTCCCCGTCGGTCTTCAGCTTGACGCCGATCCGGCGGGAGACGACGACCATGCCGCGGCATTTGCCTTCGAGCGACAGGCTGGTCGGCGACGTTGCGGCGTCAAACGCGCAAGCGACCGACATCGGCGACGATCCGGCCGTGATGCGGAATTCGCCCTTTCCGCTCCAGCTTCCGGCGAAGGAAGCGAGGAATGCCTCGTCGTCGGCCAAAGCCGGCGAAGCGGACGCAGTCACTGCCGCTGCGAGCAGAATTCCGAAAGCTTTGGTCATGGCGGCCTCCGAGAATCAGACGCTGAAGAAGGTCGACGCGCTTCTCGCACGCATGTTTGACAGGCGTGTGTAGGCCGATCTCCGTCTGGCCCAGACGATTGGTCTCTTCAAAGGGTTGCGAGCGAGCGCGTCGCTTGCCACAGAACCCGGCATGACAGAGACGCAATCGACAGTCCGGGCGGCGCTGTGGATGGGAGGCTCGATCGCCTCCTTCGTCACCATGACGGTCGCCGGCCGCGCGATCATGCCGGAGCTCGACGTTTTCCAGGTCATGGAGATGCGCTCCGTGATCGGCTGGTTCATTCTCCTGCCGATGGTTTTCGCGGCGGGCGGTTTCGCGGCGATGCGCACTAGGCGGCCGCTGCAGCATATCGGCCGCAACGTGGCGCATTATGCCGGACAGTTCCTCTGGCTGCACGCGCTCACCATGATCCCGCTCGCCGAGCTCATCTCGATCGAGTTCACGACGCCGGTCTGGGGCGCGCTTCTGGCGGTGCTTTTCCTCGGCGAACGCATGAGCCTGCGCAAGGCGGCGGCGATTCTGTTCGGCCTCGTCGGCGTCTTCATCATCGTGCGTCCCGGCGTCACCGAGGCCGACCCGGGCCACCTGATCATGCTGGCGGGCGCCGTCGGCTTCGGCATAGCCCTGGTCATGGTGAAGTCGCTCACCCGAACCGACAGCGTGGTCGCCATCATCTTCTGGATGCTCATCATCCAGTCCGTCATCGGCCTGGTTCCAGCGATCGCGGTATGGCAGGCACCAGAGCCGTGGATGTGGCCCTGGATATTCGTCATCGCCTTCACCGGCATGTCGTCGCACTTCTGCATGGCCGGCGCGCTGAGCCACGCCGAGACGATGGTGGTGATGCCGATGGATTTCCTGCGGCTGCCGTTCTTCGCCCTGACCGGTTTCCTGCTCTACAACGAGCGGATCGATCTCTATACCGCGATCGGCGCGGCGCTGATCCTGGCCGGCAACCTTTTCAACATCCAGCGCCGGGCGCGCGAGCCGGAAATAGCGACGTCCTGAGCGTCACTCCCCTTCGTCGGGTATCTTCAGCAGATGGCCACATGCCTTGCAGTGAACGGCGTCCGGCTCGTGACGGCGCAGCCCGCAGCTTGGACATTCGAAGAATACCTTAGCCGGACGAAAGACCGCCTGCGCCAGCTTCACGAACAGCGAGATACCGACGATCATGGCCACGATCGATGTGAGCTTGCCGGCAGTGCCAGGCAGCGTGATGTCGCCGAAGCCGGTGGTGGTGATCGTCGCCACCGTGAAATAGAGCGCGTCGACATAGCCTTCGATGCCGGCGCCATCCATGAAGAAGAAGGTGTAGACGAAACCCGTTACGATGAAGAGGAAGGTGACGAGGTTGACCACCGCGACGATCGGCTCCCGCCATTTGAGCAGGCCGCGCTCCTCGAGTGGGGTCAACAGCGCCCGGCTATGCGCCAGCGACCAAAGCCTGAGGATGCGCAGGAAGCCGAGATTGGCGAGCGCCTGCGGGAAAAGCAGCGTCGCGAGGATGAAGATGTCGACCCATGAGGTCGGCTGGCGCAGCAGCCTCAGCATGTCGGTGGAGGCGAGCAGCCTGGCGATCATGTCGAGCGCGACCACCGCCGCGACCGAATAGTCGATCCACAGGAAGGTCGGCGTTTCCGACAGCACCGGCGTGGCGATGAAAAAGGCGATGATGGCGAGGTCGATGACGATCACCGCCACCTGGAAGCGGACCGCCGCCGGCGTGCGGCCGTGGTAGAGCCGCCGCAAGGTGTCGCGCAGCTTGGCAAGCCCGGTCAGGGGTTTTTCACTGTCAGCCTGCGTCGCCACCATGAAAGCCCCCCTCCGCGCCGCCGGACGGGCAGCCAAACTACAAACGCCTTGGCGTGAGCGAGGTTGCCTATACCAGCTCCACCTCGACGACGCCCGGCACCGCGCGCATGGCCGACGCCACTTGCGGCGAGATACGATAACGGTCCTGGAGTTCGATTTCGACCTCGCCCTGGCCCTCGGCCTTGATGACGATGATGCTGACGCGCCCATCTCCGCGCTGCGTCAGCTGCGACTGCAAGGTCGGAGCCGGCCGGTCGTCGCGTATGAATACGCGCATGGCCTTCTGGGACTGCGAGGCGGCCTCGTCCAGCGACTGCACGGTCCCGATGCGCATGTTGATGCCCTCGGGCCTGTCCTCGGCCGATACGGTGATCACCAGCGACTTGCCGGGCTCCAGCATGTCGCGATACTGGGCGAGCCCCTCGGAGAAGAGCACCGCCTCGTACTGGCCGGACGTGTCGGAGAAGTTGACGACGCCCATCTTGTTGCCGGTGCGCGTCTTGCGCTCCTGCTTCGAGGTCACCGTACCGGCCAGCCGGCCGGCGGTGGCGCCCTGCTTCACGGCCGCCGAAAACTCCGCATAGCTCTGCACCCGCATCTTCTTCATCGCGGCGCGGTACTCGTCGAGAGGATGCGCCGACAGGTAGAAGCCGACCACCTGGAACTCGCGGTGCAACCTGTCGGCCGGCAGCCACGCGGCCGTCACCGGCAGATGCAGCTTCGGCTGGCTGGCAGCCGAGCCGCCGAACATGTCGGTGATGCCGAGCGCCGCATCCTCGTAAGCGCGCGAGGCAAGGCCCATCATGCGGTCCAGGCCCGCCATCATGGCGGCGCGGTCGTAGCCGAAGCAGTCGAGCGCTCCGGCCATGATCAGCGTCTCGAACACACGCTTGCCGACGACCTTGGGATCGACCCGCTCGCAGAAATCCTCAAGGCTGGCGAACTGCCCTTCCTTGCGCTTGGCGACGATGTGCTCGACAGCGGCGTCGCCAACGCCCTTCAACGCGGCCAGCGAATAGAAGATCTTGTTCTCGCCGACTTCGAAATCGCGGAAGCTGGTCTTCACCGAAGGCGGCACGACGTCGATGCCGAGCCTGAGCGCATCCTGACGGAAATCGGCGAGCTTGTCGGTGTTCGACATGTCGAGCGTCATCGACGCGGCAAGGAACTCGACCGGATAGTGCGCCTTCAGGTAGGCCGTCTGGTACGAGACGACCGCGTAAGCGGCCGCGTGCGACTTGTTGAAGCCGTAGTCGGCGAATTTGGCGAGCAGGTCGAAGATGAAGTCCGACTGCGGCTTCGACAGCCCGTTCTTCACCGCACCGTCGACGAAGCGCACGCGCTGCGCGTCCATCTCGGCGCGGATCTTCTTACCCATGGCGCGGCGCAGAAGGTCTGCTTCGCCCAGCGAGTAGCCGGACAGTTCCTGCGCGATCTGCATCACCTGCTCCTGGTAGACGATGACGCCCTGCGTCTCCTTCACCAGGTGGTCGATCTTGGGATGGATCGAGGCGATTTCCTCCTCGCCGTGCTTGCGCGCATTGTAGGTCGGGATGTTCTCCATCGGACCGGGACGGTAGAGCGCGACAAGCGCGATGATGTCCTCGATGCGGTCCGGCTTCATGCCAACCAGCGCCTTGCGCATGCCCGCACTTTCCACCTGGAAGATGCCGACCACCTCGCCGCGCGACAGCATGGCGTAGGTCTTCTCGTCGTCCAGCGGTATGTGCGCCAGGTCGATCTCGATGCCGCGCCGGCGGATCAGCTTCACCGCGCGATCGAGCACGGTCAGCGTCTTCAGGCCGAGGAAGTCGAACTTCACCAGCCCGGCGTCCTCGACCTTCTTCATGTTGAACTGCGTGACCGGCATGTCGGAGCGCGGATCGCGGTACATCGGCACCAGTTCCGACAGGGGTCGGTCGCCGATCACGATGCCGGCGGCGTGGGTCGAGGCATGGCGGTACAGGCCTTCGAGCTTCTGCGCGATCTCCAGCAGCGTATTGACGATCGGCTCCCTCTCCGCCTCCTCGGCAAAGCGCGGCTCGTTGGCGATGGCGTCGGCAAGCTTCACCGGGTTCGCCGGGTTCTGCGGCACCATCTTGCAGAGCCGGTCGACCTGTCCGTAGGGCATCTGCAGGACGCGGCCGACGTCGCGCAGCACAGCGCGCGCCTGCAGCGTTCCGAAGGTGATGATCTGCGCGACCTGGTCGCGGCCGTATTTCTCCTGCACGTAGCGGATCACCTCGTCGCGGCGGTCCTGGCAGAAGTCGATGTCGAAGTCGGGCATCGACACGCGGTCTGGATTGAGGAAGCGCTCGAACAGCAGCGAGAACCGCAGCGGGTCGATGTCGGTGATGGTGAGCGCATAGGCGACCAGCGAGCCGGCGCCAGAGCCGCGCCCCGGCCCGACCGGAATGTCGTGTACCTTCGCCCATTTGATGAAGTCCGACACGATCAGGAAGTAGCCCGGGAACTTCATCCGGGTGATGATGCCGATCTCGAATTCCAGGCGCTTCTCGTAGTCCTCGACGGTATAGCCCGGCGTCGGCCCATGTGCGTCCAGCCGCCTTTTCAAGCCTTCGCGGGCCTGGCGTGCAAGCTCATCCGCCTCCGCGGCGAGCGCGGCTTCCGCATCGGCCGCATCCGCGCCGGTGAAGCGGGGCAGGATCGGTGCACGATTCTTCGGGTAGTAGGAGCAGCGCCGTGCGATCTCGATCGTGTTGTCGATCGCCTCCGGAAGGTCGGCAAAGAGCGCCGCCATCTCCTGCTGGGTCTTCAGGTAGTTGCCGGGCGACAGGCGGCGGCGCTCGTCGCTGGCGATCACCGAACCTTCCGCTATGGCGATCAGCGCGTCGTGGGCCTCGTAGTCTTCCCGCGCCGGGAAGAACGCTTCATTGGTCGCCACCAGCGGCAGATCGTGGCTATAGGCGAGATCGACTGTCTTCGCCTCGACCACGCGGTCGTAGCCCTCGGCACGCTCCAGTTCCACGTAGAGCCGGTCGCCGAAAATCTCTTTCAGCGCGAGAAGCCGGTTTTCGGCGAGTTGCGAATGGTCGGTCTTCAGCGCCGCGCCGACTGCCCCCCGCGGGCCACCGGTGAGGCAGATCAGGCCTTCGGAAAGCTCTGCAACCCAGCCTAGCGAGGCATGGACGGGGTCCCCCGGCCCGTTGCCGAGATAGGCGCGGCTGACCAGGCGCACGAGGTTGCTGTAGCCGGCCTCGTTGGCAGCAATCAGCACGAGCGGAAACACCTCCGGCCCCTGCCGCTTGTGGTGGCTGCGGCTGGCGTCCGAACTCTCGTCGCCGAAGGATATGTCGAGCTGGCAGCCGATCAGCGGCTGGATTCCGTCCTTGACGGCATATTGCGCGAATTCGAGCGCACCGAAGAGATTGTTCGTGTCGGTGATGGCGATCGCCGGCGCGGCGTCCTTCACCGCATGGGCCACGATCTTCTTGGCCGGGAGAGCGCCCTCCAGCAGCGAATATGCCGAATGCACGCGCAGATGCACGAAAGGCCGAGCGTCGGGCTCGGGCGTTGCCGTCTTCGTCATCGCTTCACGCAGGATAGGATCGCGTGGCGGCCGCTCGCTGCTCATTCTTGCCTGTTCCGGGACTCAAAGGATTCGAGGCGCCATTGTTTCGGAATGGGACCGTCGGGTCGAGCGGAAATAGGCATTGGACACAGCCGTTTGAAGACGGCCGTCGATCCCGGGCTATTGGCTGTTACTGCCCTTGCCGAGGATATCCTGGGCCAGCGCGATCGCCGTGCGGCGGTCCGCCTCGCCGGCAAGCGAGAAGGCCTCTTCCTGCATGCCGCGGATCCACGGCTGGTCGGCGGGCGACGCCCGCTCGAGCGCCGCCGTCATCATGGCGAGCCCCCGCACCACCCTGCCGCTCTGGAAGAGCAGGTTGCCGAGCGTCGCCTGCGCGCCGGCGTGGCCCTTTTCGGCGGCAAGCTGGAACCAGCGGCCGGCCTGGCGAACGCTGGCCTTCACGCCGCCCTCGCCCTTCAGGAACATGTTGCCCATCTCGTACTGGGCGCTGGGGTTGCGATAGGTGGCGGCCGCGCGCATGTAATATTCCTGCGCCGCAACCGGGTTGGCGTGCACCGGAGTGCCGGGTATGCCGGTTTTCAGGTAGCCGGCGAGCGCCACCAGCGCGTCGGACACATAGCTCTCGTCGCGGCTGCCCGGCTCGACATCCTGTTCGACGATCTCGGAGAAGAACTTGAACGCCTCGTAGTCGTCGCGCGCCACGCCGTCGCCGGACGCATACATGCGCGCGAGCTTCCAGGTGGCGCCGATCTGGCCGTTCTCAGCGGCGTAGCGATAGGCTTCGGCAGCCTGGTCCTTGTGGCCGCTCTTGTAGGCGGAATAACCGAACTGGAAGACGGCCCAAGGGTTGGATTCGGCCTTCACGCCGCCGGCCTCGTCGAACACCTTGTCGTCGAACGCCAGCGCGCTGTCCGTGCCCGCGGCCGAAGCCGCGGCGACGGCGCCGCCGAACACGCAAACCCTGACTAACTCAAATATCCGCATAGCAATGTGTTTCTTTCGCACCCCCCGGATGGGTGACCGCCCCGTCGCGGGCGGAACCGACCGTTTGTGCATATTTCCAGATCGCGCCGGACTGGTAGTCGGTCTTGCGCGGCTTCCAACGTTTCGCCCGATCCGCCAGTTCCGCTTCCGGCAGCGCCACGTCGATCGTGCCCTTGGTGGCGTCGATCGTGATGACGTCGCCGTTCTCCAGCAGCCCGATCGGACCGCCCACGGCCGCCTCCGGCCCGACATGGCCGATGCAGAAGCCGCGCGTTGCGCCCGAGAAACGCCCGTCGGTGATGAGGGCCACCTTGTTTCCCATGCCCTGACCGTAAAGCGCCGCCGTCGTCGACAGCATCTCACGCATGCCAGGGCCGCCCTTGGGACCCTCGTAGCGGATGACGAGAACCTCGCCTTCCTTGTACTTCCTGTTGCTGACCGCCTCGAAGCACTCTTCTTCCGAGTCGAAACAGCGCGCCGGCCCCGAGAATTTCAGCTCGGACATGCCAGCAACCTTCACGATCGCACCCTCGGGAGCCAGGTTTCCTTTGAGGCCGACGACGCCGCCGGTCACCGTGATCGGCCGGTCGGCTGGGCGCACGACGTCCTGATGATCATTCCAGGAAACGTGCTCCATATTTTCGGCCAAAGTGCGGCCTGTTACCGTAAGGCAATCCCCGTGCAAGTAGCCGTTTTCAAAGAGAGTTTTCATGAGGAGCGGAATCCCTCCCGCCTCGAACATGTCCTTCGCCACATATTTGCCACCAGGCTTCAGATCGGCGATGTAGGGCGTCTTCTCGAAAATGCGCGCGACGTCGAAAAGATCGAACTTGATGCCGGCCTCATGGGCGATCGCAGGCAGGTGCAGGGCGCCGTTGGTGGAGCCGCCAGTGGCCGACACCACGGCCGCCGCATTCTCCAGCGCCTTGCGGGTGACGATGTCGCGCGGGCGGATGTTCCTGGCGATCAGCTCCATGATCTTCTCGCCGGAGGCGAAGTTGAAGCGGTCGCGCATCTCGTAGGGCGCCGGCGCGCCGCAGGAATAAGGCAGCGCAAGCCCGATCGCCTCGGCGACCGTCGCCATCGTGTTGGCGGTGAACTGCGCGCCACAGGAGCCTGCGGAGGGACAGGCCGCCTGCTCGACCTCGAGCAGTTCTTCGTCGGTCATCTTGCCTACCGAATGCTGGCCGACCGCCTCGAACACGTCCTGGACGGTTATCTGACGGCCGCGCCAGGAGCCGGGAAGGATCGAGCCGCCGTAGATGAAGATCGAGGGCACGTTGAGGCGCACCATCGCCATCATCATGCCGGGCAGCGACTTGTCGCAGCCGGCCAGCCCGACCAGAGCGTCATAGCAATGGCCGCGCATGGTGAGCTCGACGGAGTCGGCGATTACCTCGCGTGACACCAGCGACGACTTCATGCCCTGGTGGCCCATTGCGATGCCGTCGGTGACGGTGATGGTGCAGAATTCGCGCGGTGTGCCGTTGGCAGCGGCGACACCCTTCTTCACCACCTGCGCCTGGCGCATCAGCGAGATGTTGCAGGGCGCGGCTTCGTTCCAGCAACTGGCGACGCCGACCAGCGGCTGGGCGATCTCGGCGGCCGACAGGCCCATGGCATAGAGATAGGAACGGTGCGGGGCGCGCGCCGGACCCTCGGTCACGTGGCGGCTCGGCAAATCTGACTTCGAGATTACCCTGGCGTCCATTCTCTTCCTTGCCGCCCAACTTACGGCACGTTTCCCGTCGTCTGCGTCTTTGTCGCGGCGCCGCTCCGTATGGGAGGCCTTCCGGGTGCGCCCGGTTTATGGCGGCAACGGGGCAATTCGTCCGGCCGGAACCTTAGCGCAATGGATGTTGAGAGAGTGTTGCCGAAACGTCACAAATCACGGATGGGACGCAAACGTAGCGCGGCGGCAACACCGTCATCCGTGCCAAAAGAAAAGCCCGGCATTGCCGGGCTTTTTTCTTTTTCCTTTGAGGAGCTTACCACTGGATCTTGTAGCCTGCTGAAAGCGCATAGACCCAGTCGCCCCCGACGCTGTAGCCGAAACTCGCGCCTCGATCGACCACACCGGGCAACTGGGGTTGGGTTTCGGCCGACACGCTGGCAGAGGTCAGGTAGCTGATGGCGCCACCGAAACGGACTTCCCCGCCGAGCTTGTCCTTGATCGAGACGCCGGCCGCCGCCGTATAGCTGTCGCTCAGCGTGTCCTCTGTCGTCGATACGCCGCGATCCCAAGTGAAGCCAACAACGCCGGAAATGGTCTCGCTGAAGACATGCCCGATACCGCCGGTCACCGTCCAACCGTCCTTGTAGTAATATTCAAGTTCCTTAGCCCCGCCGATAGGCTGCGGAGCGACGAAAATTGTATAGTCAAGCGTGTCCAGCACGCTCCAGTCAGTCCATCGGACGGAGCCGAATGCCAGCCAGCCGGGAGCAATGCCGGACTGAAGTTTGAGTTCCAGCGACTGAGGAAGCGTTCCGTTTCCGACGGTCGGGGCCGGGCCGCCAATCATCGGATCAAGTGGCGACGTGAACGTACCGTCAGGCGTATGCTCAACTTTCGAGCGATACATGATCTGTGCGCGCAACGCGATCTCGGGTATTTCGTAGGCAGCACCTATCCGGAAGCCGGGTTCGTAGCCGCCATCGAACTTGAGCGTCCCGGTGCCGCCACCAACTATGGGAAATATATCCGCGAACTGGACAGTCTGCGAATAGCTGAAGTCCTGCAGGAAGCCGCCGCCCAGAAGCCACGCCCGGCCTTTTGCGAGATCGAATTTGTATCCGCAGGTCAGTCCGAATTCATTAGTTTCGAACCCCTCGTTTATCGTACCGGTACCATCTGCGGCCATGCCGAACAGGATGGCTTGCGGTCCATACTCCGAATCCGCGCCGAATGGCTGCGTGTAAGTGCCTGCGCAACGCAGGTCTTCCATCACATTGAACTTAATGGCAGTCGAAGGGATGGCGTATGTCTGGGTGTAATCCCCGTCGGTTGCGGGAACAGAAATCGAAGTGCCGGGGACCGTCAGAGTCTCGTACCCGCGCCGCGGCATGACCACCGTCACGCTCGCCCGCATGTTGAAGTTGCCTTCCTCGAAGATGATATCGGTGTCGGCCACGCCGCGGCTGAAGCCACCTGCTCCTGCCTGGCCAACGGCCACAAGCGTCGTGCATCCCGCAAGAAGCGCTGTGACATGCAGCCTTTTCATGGCTCTCTCCGAAATGCCCCTCCGCCAAAGCTAAATTGAATTCGTTGATTCTTCGCAACTGACAAATCCGCAGACCGCGTCACGCCAAGGCAGGTGACGCGGAAAACCTCCGCGAAAGACTGGAGAAGAGCCGCAAAATGCCGTCCGTTCCGGATGGCTTTGCCAGCTTGTGTCGACCGAAACCCTTGGAAGTCCGGGCTTTGGCCGCGGAAATCCGGCTCAGTTCACAAAGATGTTACATTATCGCCACAGCGCAGCAGAAAATTCCGCTTTTTCAAGCCTCACGCTGCGGCATATGGGCTCAACGAAGCCCGCGCCGCAGCGGCAAGCTTATATCCCGCTCAGCCCCCGCTCCGCACACGCGAAAGCGCGGTGTCGAGCTTGGCCTGCGCCTCGCGATATTCGTCGAGCTTTTCGCGTTCGGCGGCGACGACATCCTCCCGCGCGTTGGCGACGAATTTCTCGTTCGACAGCTTCTTGTGCAGGCGCGCGATCTCCTCGGTGACCTTGGCGATCTCCTTCTGCAGCCTCGCTGCTTCGGCCTCGACGTCGATCAGCGCGCCGAGCGGCAGGCATGCGGTTGCCTCGCCGACCACGAACTGCGCCGAGGCGGCCGGCGCGGCCTCAGCATGGCTGATCTCGCCGACGCGGGCGAGCCGCCGGATGGCAGCCTCGTGACGCGCCAGGCGCTCCTTCGTTTCGTCGTTCGCGCCGAGCAGCACCAGCGGCGCGATCGCCGCCGGCGGCACGTTCATCTCCGAGCGCACCGAGCGGACGCCGGAAACGAGATCGATCAGCCAGTTGATCTCGGCCGCCGAACCGGCGTCCTCGAAGTCCGGCTGCGGCCATGCGGCATGGCAGAGCAACGTCGACCGGGTCTGCCCCTCGCCCGCTGTCTGTGCCCAAAGCTCTTCGGTCATGAACGGCATCATCGGATGCAGCAGCTTGTAGATCTCGTCGAGCACGAAGGCCATCGTCGCCCGGCTTTCGGCCTTGGCCGCTTCGTCGTCGCCCATGAAGACCGGCTTCAGGAGCTCGACATACCAGTCGCAGACATAGTTCCAGACGAAACGATAGGCGGCCGCACCCGCCTCGTTGAACCTGTAGGAGGCGATGCCGTCGGTGATCTCCTTCGCCGCACGGGTCAGCTCGGTCAGGATCCAGCGGTTGACGGTCAGCTTCGCGTCGTTCAACCAGAACTCGTCGTTGCGCGCGACCCCGTTCATCTCGGCGAAGCGGGTGGCGTTCCAGAGTTTTGTGCCGAAGTTGCGGTAGCCGGCGATGCGCGCCGGGTCGAGCTTCACGTCCCTGCCCTGCGCCGCCATGATCGTCAGCGTGAAGCGCAGCGCATCGGCGCCGTATTCGTCGATAAGCTGCAACGGGTCGATGACGTTGCCCTTCGACTTCGACATCTTGGCGCCGTTCTTGTCGCGCACCAGCGCGTGGACGTAGACCGTGTGGAACGGCTCCTCGTCCATGAAGTGCAGGCCCATCATCATCATCCGGGCGACCCAGAAGAAGATGATGTCGAAGCCGGTCACCAGAACGTCGGTCTGGTAGTAGGTCTTCAGCTCCGGCGTCTCGTCCGGCCAGCCGAGCGTGGAGAACGGCCACAGCGCCGACGAGAACCAGGTGTCGAGCACGTCCTCGTCGCGGGTGAGTATCTCGCCCGGCGTAAAATTCTCGAGCTTGTCCTCGACCCAGGCCTTCCACGGGCCTTCGAGCGCCAGGTAATATTCGACCGCGGCATCCAGCGCTTCCTGCTCGGTCTTCTCGACGAAGACGTGGCCGTCAGGCCCGTACCAGGCCGGAATCTGGTGACCCCACCAGAGCTGGCGCGAGATGCACCAGGGCTGGATGTTCTCCATCCAGTCGAAATAGGTCTTTTCCCAGTTCTTCGGCACAAATTCGGTGCGGCCCTCGCGCACCGACGCGATGGCCGGCTTCGCCAGTTCGGCGGCGTTGACGTACCACTGGTCGGTCAGGAACGGCTCGATCGGCACGCCGCCGCGGTCGCCATGCGGAACGGTATGGCGGTGCGGCTCAATCTTCTCGAGGAAGCCGCCCTCCTCCATGATCTGGACGATCAGCTTGCGCGCCTCGAAACGATCGAGCCCGTGCAGCTGGTCCCACACGCCTTGGCGCTGTGGCGTCGCTTCAACGCCTTCGAGGAAATCCTCGTTATCGTTGATGTTTATCTTTGCCTCGACGGTCAGGATATTGATCGCCGGAAGCTTGTGGCGCTTGCCGACCTCGAAGTCGTTGAAGTCGTGCGCAGGGGTGATCTTGACCGCGCCGGTGCCCTTTTCCGGATCGGAATACTCGTCAGCGACGACGGGAATCCTGCGCCCGACGATCGGCAGGATGACCTTCTTGCCGACAAGATTCTTGTAGCGCTCGTCGTCGGGATGCACCGCGACGCCGGTGTCGCCGAGCATCGTTTCCGGACGGGTCGTCGCCACCGTGATGTAGGTCGAGGGATCGTCGGCATTATAAGTGACGCCGTCGACCGGATAGCGGAAATGCCAGAGATTGCCGTTGAGCTCGACCTGCTCGACCTCGAGGTCGGAGATGGCGGTCAGCAGCTTCGGGTCCCAGTTGACCAGCCGCTTGTCCTTGTAGATCAGCCCTTGCTTGTAGAGCGTGACGAAGACTTCGAGCACCGCCTTGGACAGGCCCTCGTCCATGGTGAAGCGTTCGCGCGACCAGTCAGCCGAAGCGCCGAGCCGCTTCAGCTGGTTGAAGATCATGCCGCCGGATTCAGCCTTCCACTCCCACACCTTCTCGACGAACTGCTCGCGCGTGAGGTCGCGGCGGTGGATCTGCTTCTCCATCAACTGCCGTTCGACCACCATCTGCGTGGCGATGCCGGCATGGTCCATGCCCGGCTGCCAGAGCACGTTCTTGCCGCGCATGCGCTCGAAGCGGATCAGGATGTCCTGCAGCGTGTTGTTGAGCGCATGGCCCATGTGCAGCGAACCGGTGACGTTCGGCGGCGGGATGACGATGGTGAACGGCTCGGCGTCCGGCTGCGCACCGGCCCCTGCCGCGAAGGCGTCGGCATCTTCCCAGATTTTCGCGATCTTCGGCTCGACGGTCTTGGCGTCGTAGGTCTTTTCAAGCATGGGGCTATCGCTGTCCGGATTTTTCGCGACCGGTAAATCGGAAGGGCGGCGGCAAGTCAACCGGAGGCGGGAGCCCCGGTCGTCGTCAATGAAAAACGCCGCCCGGAGGCGGCGCTTTTCATATATAGGTAGTCCGTGGCGAAATTACTGCGCGCCGCGTGCCACCCGCTCGATCTCCTCGCGCACCAGGCGCTCCACCAGCGTCGGCAGGTTGTTCTCCATCCAGTCGCGCAGCAGCGGCTCGATCATCTCCTGCGCCATCTCGTCGAAGCGCTTCTGGCTGCGCGCCGCGAAAGCTTCGGAAAGCTCGCTGAACGACGCCGCAACCTGGCGCTCGACGCGTTCGGAGAGAAGCGCCGGCTTCGGAGCCGTGCTTTCCACAGCCGGCAGGCGGCTCGGCGCCGCGGCGGCGGGCCGTTCCTCGGCCAGAGTTTCCCAGACCGGCTCCGGCTCGCTCCGGTACGGCTCGGAAGGCTGGGCGCTGTTCGCCGGCTCGGGGATGCCCAGCAGCGCACGGGCGTCCTCGCGCGCGGCACGCGAATTCTCGATCGCCTTCTTTATGTCGTCAGGCGACCGCTCATAGGGTGGCCGCTCGGTGACAGGCCTCTCGGCGACAACGGGTGCAGCCGGCTCGGGATCCATCCAGCGCGACGGCACGGCAGCAGCCTCGGCCGTGATCTGCGCCTGCACCTCGGCAAGCGTAACCGGCTTCTTCTGCGGAGGCATCTCGCGCGATACCGGCGCACTCGCTTCGGCCTGCTGCATCCGCAACTCGCTACGGAAGGCGTCGACCTCGATTACCGTCCGCTCCGCCGCGGCCGGCGCCGAGGCGCGCGCCTGGCTCTGTTCGGGTTCGCCGGCCTGTCTGCGGCCGGCATCGTTGTCCTCGATAATCCGCCGGATCGAGGCCAGAATCTCTTCCATGGAAGGTTCGCGCTGTGCGCTGCTTGCTTGTGCCATCGTCACGTCCGCCCGCCCTGTGGCCAGTTCGGCTTTGCCCTCGCGGCTGGCCGAATCATCGATAGAAAGCGTAGCGGACGGGCGGGTCTGCGAGAATCCCCAAACTCAGGGCGCCGGGGATTTCAACAAGATTGCTAATTCAACGACTTGCAGTGGATTCGAGCGACGGCAGCTCAGCGGCCGTCAGGCGTCCTCAGACCGCCCCACTTGTCCTTGACGGCATTGTAATGCTCCTGCGGCCGGTGCACGGCAACCTGCAGCCCGAGGCGTTCGGCCGACAGCGCGCCCATCGACTGGACGATGGCGTAGCTCGCCACCACGACGTCGCGCTGCGCACTGGCCAGGTCGATCTGCGCGGCGATGACGTCGGCCTGCGCGTCGAGAACGTCCAGCGTGGTGCGCTGGCCGACATTGCGTTCTTCGATCACGCCGTTGAGCGCGAGCTGCTGGGCCGCGACCTGCTCGGTGTTGGCGGTCACGCTCTCGCGCGCGGCCACGTATTGGGTCCAGGCCGAGACGACCGCCTGACGCACCGTGTCGCGAGTGACATCGACCTGGATGCGGGCCTGGCCGAGCGATTCTTTCGACTGCCTGACCTGCGCCGAAGTCCGCCCGCCCGTGTAGATCGGGATCGTCAGCGTCGCGCCCACGCTTGCGGAATTGAACGTTCCATCGGTGCCCGTTCCGACACCCGGCAGGCCCTCGGTGTTCTGGTAGCTGCGCGACACGCCGGCGGACGCCGAAACCTGCGGCAGCAGGCGACCTTCGGTCGACTTCACGGTGAAGCCGGCCGCGTCGACCAGATATTCCATGGCGATGATAGCAGGATGCTCCCCGGCGGCCATCGCAACCGCCTGGTCCATGCTCTTTGGCAGCATCTTGGCGAGCGGCTGCCCTGGCTGAAGTTTACCGGGGGCGTCGCCGACTATCTGCTGGTAGGTGGCCTCACTCGCCTGGGCCTGCGCCCGCGCTGCGGCGAGCTGGGCGACCGCCGCCGAGCGGCTCGCGTCGGCCTGGGCAACGTCGGTGCGGGTGCCCTCGCCGACCTCGAAGCGCGAGCGCGCGGCGCGTGCCTGTTCGGTCAGGAACTGAAGGTTCTGCTCGGTGAGCACGGCGATCCGCCGGTCGCGGATGACGTCCATATAGGCGCTCGCCGCGTCAAACAGCGTGTTCTGCTCGTCGTTGCGCAGGCTCTCGACGGAGGCGCGAACCTGCGCCTCGGCCGCACGGACGTTGTTCCTGGTCTGGAACCCGTCGAACAGCATCTGGTCGATCTGCACGCCGAAGGAGCCAGTGGTCAGTCGGGCGGATCCCAGCGTCCTCTCACTGGAGGTGTAGTCGATATTGCCGCTGGCGCCGATGGTCGGCCGAAAGCCGGACTTGGCAATGGGCACGTTCTCGTCGGTGACGCGAACGCCGGCCCGGCTGTAATTGAGCGTCGAATTGAGCTGATAGGCCTTCGAAAGCGCGCCGAACAGGGTTTCGGCGTTTACTGCCGTTGAGGACATCGCCGTCGCGGCAAAAAGCGCAGCGGCGAAAACATTCTTGGCTACCAACGACACACTACCCTCATTCCGCTTCGCTGGAATCGCGGACCGATTCGGTCCCACCAGACTCCTCGCCGGCTGTCCGGCCCTCGGTTTCCGGCCAATCCGACGCGATGCGTCGATCGGCGACAACGGTCCCAGCCATTAGAGCATCACGGCTCGACGGCGCGTGCAAGAGCCAGGCCGTCAGAATTCGAACGCAGGAGTGCGTTCGAATCCCGGTAGTGGCTTTACTGCCGCATTAAAGGCGCGGCGACCTGTCGCAACACCGTTGGATTTCAGATAGATGCGCGCCACCGCGCCGGCGCCGCTGCCTTCGACCACCACCAGCCGCCCGCCCTCGGCGAGCTGCTTGGACAGGGTTTCCGGGAGTTCCTCGACCCCGCCTTCGACAATGATGGCGTCATAAGGCGCGCCCGCCTTGTGTCCGGCATTGAGCTCGCCGCGCACGACCGAGACATTGTCGCAACCCAGGTTCGCCAGCCTCGACTCGGCCGCGGCGGCAAGCGAATCTTCGCTTTCCAGCGCGACGACGGACTTCGCCAGGCGCGAAAGAACGGCCGCCGAATAACCGGTGCCGGTGCCGACATCGAGCACCTTGTCGTTGGGGCCGACCTCGGCGAGTTGGACCAGCTTGGCGAAGGGCGACGGCTTCATCAGATAGCGTGCGCCTGGACCGGCCTTTTCGGAGATCAGTATGTTCTCGTCGATATAAGCGAGCGCCTTGCGGCTGTCCGGCACGAATGCCTCGCGCGGAATCTCGAGCATGGCCGAAAGCAGCGGCAGGCTGGTGACGTCGGTGGTGCGCAATTGGCCATCGACCATCTTGACGCGGAGTTCGGAGAAATCTGCAGTCATCTTCGTCAGGCCCGAACTATGCGCGCACCGCGCGCCCCTCGATTACGCGTTCCCTGGCGATTCTGCGGTCGCCCGGTCGCGTCGCACGAAGTGGAGGCCTCGCCCGGAATCGAACCGGGGTGCAAGGATTTGCAGTCCTCTGCGTAACCACTCCGCCACGAGGCCTCGCCGCTTCGGCGCATCGGTTCAATAGGTTGCAGCGCAATGGGCGTCAAGCGGCTGCGCAGCGTTCCGAGACGTTTCCGCAGATACCGCCGCGTCCATATCTCGGGCTTGGCCGGCTGGCAGCCGGCTGCGATTTTCGCAACCTCACAAATGGTTTATCGGATGTTCCTTTAGGAACTCCACAGCGCGCTGCTTGAAGCTCCTGTCGCCGACAGCCAGCATGTGGTCGCGTCCTTCGATGGCGAAGCTTTCGGCGTTGGGCATCAGGCCGGCGAGTTCGTCGGGCGAGCCGCCGATATCGTCATTGGTGCCAACAGCAACCAGCGTCGGCTGGGTGATGCGGGCAACCTCGGCCTCGGTCAGATCGGCGCGCGAGGTAGCGATGCAGGCGGCGAGCGCCCGGCGGTCGCTCTTTGTCTGGTCGGCGAAGGCGCGGAAGGCCTTGCCGCGCGGATGGGTGACGCTGGCCGCGTCCTCGGCGAGCAGCGCGGAGGCGATCGGGTCCCAGTCGCCGACGCCGTCGACCATGCCGCTGCCGAGCCCGCCGAAGATCAGCGTGGCCACCAGTTGCGGCTCGGCGAGAGCCAGGAAGGCAGCGATTCGCGCGCCCATCGAGTAGCCCATCACATGAGCGCGGGATATGCCGAGATGGCCGAGCAGCGCCGCGGCGTCGCCCGCCATCTTCTGCGGCGTATAGTCGGCGGTGTCGTAGCTCTTCGACGTCGAGCCGTGGCCGCGATTGTCGAGGGCGATCGCCCGGTAGCCGGCGTCGGTGAGCGTCTTCACCCAGCCCGGCGATACCCAGTTGACCATATGCGTGGAGGCGAAGCCGTGGATCAGCAGCACCGGCTCGGCCTCGGGCGACGGCTGCTGGTCGATATAGGCGAAGTCGAAGCCATCATGGCTGAAGAACTGCATTGCGCCGGCTATTCCCTTGAGGATCGAGACCAACCTACTTACCGCCCCGATTCATCTCAGGCCAACCCCTGGCCACGCGCTAGCCGCCATTGCCGGCACCGGACGTCGCGTCGATCGCCGGGTGGCGAAGCAGGTCGCCGTCCTTTATGCCGGCCTTGTCGGCGGTGCCGCGCTTCAGCTCAAGGACGAAACGCACCGGCTTGCCGGGCGAGATGACCGCCTCCGAGAAAGGTTCGCCCGGAAGGATGCCGCGGACCCGCCCGTCCTCGCCGATGAAGATCAGGTCGAGCGGCATCGGCGTGTTCTTCATCCAGAAGCCGGCTTCCTTCGTCTCGGGAAACACGAACAGCATGCCGTGGTCGTCGTCCATGTTCTCGCGGAACATCAGTCCGGCTGAGCGCTCGCTCGTATCGTCGGCGACCTCGATGGTGAAGGATCGCTCGCCGCCGGCCGTTTCGACGACCAGCGGCGCCGGGTCGACCGGCAGGCGCATCGACTGGTCCGCCGACGACTGCGGCATGCCGAGGTAGAAGCCGAGCGCGGCGACGATGACGACAACCGCCACGATGGCCAGCAATATCTTGCGAATCATTCAGGCAGTCCCCAGGCCGTCGCCGACGGCCGCGACGGGATCTCTAGTGCGCGACCGGCAGGGTCCCGATATCGGGGTGAATTTCGGCGGCCATAAGGCCCTTGTCGCCGCGGCCGTAGCGCACCAGCACGACCTGCCCCGGCCGGAGCTCGGTCAGCCCGTAGCGCCTGAGCGTCTCCATGTGCACGAAGATGTCCTCGGTGCCTTCGCCGCGCGTCAGGAAACCGAATCCCTTCGTGCGGTTGAACCACTTGACCAGCGCCCGCTCCAGCCCGCTCTCCGGCGTGACGACGACATGCGTGCGCTGCTCCTGCATCTCGGCCGGATGCACCGCGGTCGAATTGTCCATCGAGAGGACGCGGAAGGCCTGCAAACCGCGGTCGCCCTTCTTCACCAGGCAGACGACCCGCGAGCCCTCGAGCGCGGTATGGAAACCGTCGCGCCTGAGGCAGGTCACATGAATGAGAACATCACTGAGAGCACCGCCGTCAGGCAGGATGAACCCATACCCCTTCGCGACGTCGAACCATTTGATGGCGCCGGAAACCTCGATGACCCCCGCATCGCTGTCTTCGTTGCCGACAAAGGCTTCGTCTCTGGCATCTTGATGCCTCGTGATAGAGGCTTTTTCCCCCATCAGAACGCCCCCTGTCATGGACTGGCACAGCTGATTCTAGATTTAAAGATTAACACTGCGCGCAAGCTTATGTGCAAGGGCTGCTCAGGCTTTTTTCACACATCACCCAGGATTTGAAGGTCTGATGGTAAATCGCGCCAGTAAAGCCCGGCCGCGCGGGTTGCCGGCCGCAGTGCCCCGCCCTATGTTCCCGCACCGCTGAAATCCGAGGAAGAGACATGCGCTATCTGCACACAATGGTCCGCGTGAAGGACATCGACGAAGCACTCGATTTCTACGTCAGGAAGCTCGGGCTGAAGGAGGTCCGCCGCATGGAGAACGAGCAGGGTCGCTACACGCTGATCTTCCTCGCCGCGCCCGAGGACGAGCAGAGCGGCATCAACGAGAAGGCGCCGCTCGTCGAGCTCACCTACAACTGGGATCCGGAGGACTACAAGGGCGGGCGCAACTTCGGCCATCTCGCCTACGAGGTCGACAATATCTACGACACCTGCAAGCGCCTGATGGATGCCGGCGTCACCATCAACCGCCCGCCGCGCGACGGCAACATGGCCTTCATCAAGTCGCCGGACGGTATCTCCATCGAACTGCTCCAGAAGGGCCCTGCCCTCGACAAGGCAGAGCCGTGGGCTTCGATGGCGAACACCGGGAGTTGGTGACGGCACAATCCGCCGGTCGTTCGGCGCGATAAAGCAAGGGACTGCAGAACGCCCGTCGCTCGCCGCGACGGGCGTTTTGTTTATTGGAACGTTTTCGCGATGGCGGGGGTTTTGGTCTGAGCTGTTTGAGGGCCCGGCTCGTCCAAACAGAAAGGAACTCCCCCATGAAACTCTTCACAGCAGCAGCCGTCGCCATCCTGCTTTCGTCGGGCATGGCTTTCGCCCAGGACAGCACGACCACGGGCAGCACCACCGGCGCTGACTCCGATCCCTCCAACTACCTGGCGGGACCCAACATCCACCGCTTCTACCAAGACGACTCCATGACCGAGTTGAAGTCCGAAGCCGACTTCAAGGCGGCCTGGGATGCGATGACCGACAAGGATCGCTCCGATCTCAAGCAGGCATGCATGGGCAACAAGGACAACAGGTACAATCCGCTCTGCAACTCGGTTGCAGCGATGTAGCTCCTCTCCGAACCATCTGAAAAAGGCTCGCCCGACGGCGGGCCTTTTCCGATCCTGCCGGCCGGGGCCATTCAGGCGATGGCGTCGGCCATCGTCGCCAGCGCGACCACCGTGTTCCAGTTGCGCGCCGTGTTCGGCACGCCGATCCCCTTGTCGAATTTCTCCGCCAGCTTGGACGTGCCGAAACCCTCCGGCGTGTGGATGTAGGCGACATTGCCGGCGATCTCTATGGCCTCGCCGACTCTTGCGAAGGCGCGCAACGCCTCCACCTTCCCTTTCTCCGGCTTGCCGGCCAGCACCGCCGCATGGAGAAACTTCGGGATGGCGACCGCGTCCGGAAACGGATTGTTCCCGATCAGCTCGCGCCACTCTTCCCGCGTGACCACGTGGATCGCCTTGTCGAAGCCGAATTCCTTCTTGGTGATTTTTGCGATGTCGGTAGTGACGCTCGCCGCGCTCTTCCTCGACGACAGCACCGCGTTGCCGCTGTTGATGTAGGTGGCCACGTCCTTGAAACCCGCAGCCGTCAGTGCCTCGCGCAGCGGCTTCACCGGAAGCTGAGTCGCGCCGCCGACACCGCGGAAGAGGATGATGTAGACCGTCATATCACCAGCCCCGCGATCGTCTCGTTGTCGGTGATGTCCTGATACGCCCAGCCCGCCTCGTGGAAGCGCTTCGCCAGCACGTCGAAGTTCTTGCGGTCCTTCGTCTCGATGCCGATCAGCACCGAGCCGAAATTGCGTGCCGACTTCTTCAGATATTCGAAGCGGGCGATGTCGTCGTCCGGTCCCAGCAGGTCTAGGAAATCGCGCAGCGCGCCCGGCCGCTGCGGGAAGCGGAAGACGAAATATTTCTTCAGCCCTTCGAAGCGCAGCGCTCTCTCCTTGACGTCGGGCAGCCGCTCGAAATCGAAATTGCCGCCGGAGACGACGCAGACGATCGTCTTGCCGCGGATCTCCTTGCGCGCAAAATCCTTCAGCGCGTCGATCGCCAGCGCGCCGGCCGGCTCGAGCACGACGCCTTCCACATTGAGCATCTCGATCATCGTTGCACAGAGCCGGTTCTCCGGCACCAGCCGCACCGCATCGGCCGGAAAGTCCTTGAGGTGCCTGAACGGCTCGCGGCCAATCTCGGCCACGGCCGCCCCGTCGACGAAATTGTCGACGCTTTCGAGCTTCAGCCGCCGCCCCGCGGCGAGGCTCTGCGCGAGGCTCGGTGCGCCTGACGGCTCGCAGAACAGGAAACGCATGTCACGGCCGGTTTCGCGGAAATACTGCGTGACGCCAGCCGAGAGACCGCCGCCGCCGACCGGCAGCATCATGATGTCGGGTACACGCCCGCCCGGCATCTGGTCGGCGATCTCCATCGCGACGGTTGCCTGCCCCTCGATGATGTCCTTGTGGTCGAAGGGCGGTACCATATGCGCGCCGCTCGCCTCAGCGAACTCCAGCGCCGCGCGATAGCACTCGTCGAAGAAGTCGCCGTGTAGCCTTATCTCGACGAACTCGCCGCCGAACAGCTTCGTCTTGTCGATCTTCTGCTGGGGCGTCGTCACCGGCATGTAGACGACACCCTTTTTGCCGAAATGACGGCAGACGAAGGCGAAGCCCTGCGCGTGGTTGCCCGCCGAGGCGCAGACGAAAACCTCCGCCTGGTTGCCCGCCGCGAGCGCATGCCGGAAGAAGTTGAACGCGCCGCGCAGCTTGTAGGAGCGCACGGGCGTCAGGTCCTCGCGCTTCAGGAACACCTTGGCGCCGTGCTTCTTCGACAGATAGTCGTTCTCCTGCAGCGGCGTGGCGGGAAAGATGCCGCGCATCGCGCTTGCCGCATCCGAGACTTTGTTGGCGAAGCTGGCCATGACGGGCTCCTCGTTGCATGGCTTTCCTGCCGCCCTTTTGGCTTTCGCGCAACAGTGCAGAGCCCGTCGCACGCCGCCGTGCCCATTTATCGCCTTTGCGCCTTGTTAATGCCTTTTTCGGAGGTTCGGGGAGGTTGGGCCAAAAACAACAGGCCGAATGGCCGGAGACGGTAGACAGTGGTGAACCCGAAACTTCTGATCCTCGCCGCCGCGCTGCTCGGCGCCGGCTGCATGACGAACGACAACGCCACCGATCTCGTCGGCACGTCGGCAATCCAGGTCCCTGTCACCGAGATCGCCGGCAATCATTCGATCTTCGTCGCCACGACGCGCAAGGCCTCGGCCGACGCCAAGGTCTTCGGCAATTCGCGCTCGGCGAAGCTGAACTTCGCCCGCGTCAACGTCACCGTGCCGAAATACCACAAGACCGGCCAGATCGAGCGCAAGAAGCCCGGCAAGGCCGACGACCCGCTGCAATTCTTCACCGCGACCGAAGTCGTCTCCTATGATGCGCAGCCGCAGTTCTCCTCGGCGCTCAGCGCCGACATCGCCGCGCGCGGCGGACGCGCCATGATTTTCATCCACGGCTACAACACGTCCTTCGACAGCGCCGTCTACCGCGCCACGCAGATCGCGCACGATTCCGGCTATCCGGGCACGCCGGTGCTTTTCTCCTGGGCATCCGGGGGCACGACCAAGGACTATGTCTACGACCGCGAGAGCGCCAGCGTGGCGCGCGACCAGCTCGAAGCGACGCTGCGCCTGCTCGCCCAGTCCGGCGCCCGCCGCATCGACATCGTCGCGCATTCCATGGGCACGTGGGTGACGATGGAGACCCTGCGCCAGCTTGCGCTGACCGGCGACCGCAATCTCGGCGGCAAGCTCGGCGATGTCGTCCTGGCTTCGCCCGACATCGATATCGACGTGTTCCGGAGCCAGATGGAGCGCTACGGCAAGCCGGACCGCCCCTTCTTCCTGCTGCTGTCGTCCGACGACCGCGCACTCAGGCTTTCCGGCATCCTGGCGGGCAACAAGCCACGCGTCGGCGACTTTGGCGATCCCGCCGTCCTTGCCGACCTCGGCGTCATGGTCGTCGACGTCTCGCACGAGAAGAGCGGCGACCGGCTGAATCACACCAAGTTCGCCGACAATCCCGAGATCGTGAAGCTGCTCGGCCAGCGGCTGCGCGAGGACGACGGTTATGCGTCGGATCGCGAGGTGACGGACCGCATCAACATGCTCAACCAGGGTTCCTGAGAGGCTGACCTTTACCGTAACTTACAGCCGCTCGCGCCATTTTGGGCTGGACCGCCTGTCCTCCAGGCCCTATCGGTGCTGATAACGTCGGACGGGGCGACGCGGAGTTCGTAAGTGCGTCCAAGGCTGCTCATCGTCGTGTTCCTCGCGCTGGCCGCCTCGGGCTGCATTAGCGAGCGCAAGCATGAGTTGCTGGCCGCCAATCCCGCGGCGCCGCCTCCCGCAGGGGTCGAGGCCAAGCACGACATCTTCGTCGCCACCACCCGAAAAAGAGCCGCCGATCAACGCGTCGTATTCGACCGGCAACGGTCCGACATGCTCGCCTTCGGCCGCGTCGGCGTGACCGTGCCGAAGGGGCACCAGATCGGGCGGATCGAGCGCGCAAAGGACGGCAATCCGGGCGATCCGGCCAAGGATTTCACCGCCGTCGACCTCACCATCTACGATTCCCCCTCGGCCTTCACTACCGCGGTCGCCAAGCGCGGCGACCGCGTCCTGGTTTTCGTTCACGGCTACAACACCGGCTTCGACGACGGCGTCTATCGCCTGACGCAGATCGCGCATGACACCAAATATCCGGGAACGCCGGTGCTCTTTTCCTGGGCTTCCGGCGCAAGGACGCGCGACTACGTCTACGACAAGGACAGCAGCACCGCCGCCCGGGACGATCTCGAGTCGGTACTCGTCATGCTGTCGCGGACGCGCGGTATCAAGAGCATCGACATCATCGCACACTCGATGGGCAACTGGCTGGCCATGGAGACGCTGCGCCAGCTCGCGATTGCCGGGAACCGCGACCTCGGCGGCAAGCTCGGCTACGTCGTGCTCGCTTCGCCAGACATCGACGTCGACATCTTCAGGAAGCAGATGGAGCGCTACGGCAAGCCCGACCGGCCCTTCGTGGTGCTGCTCTCGAACGACGACAAGGCCTTGCGCATATCCAGCCTCATCGCCGGCAAGGAAGCCCGCGTCGGCGACTATTCCAATGCCAAAGAACTGGCATCGCTGGGCGTGACGGTCGTCGACCTCAGTGCGACTGCGGGGGGCGACAAGCTCAACCACGCCAAATTCGCCGACAACCCGGTCCTCGTGCAGCTGCTTGGCGAGCGGCTGCGAATGCCGGAAAGCCTCGAGCCGACGCCTCAGCAGGCGAATGAGCGGGTCAACGAACTGGCCGGCGGACTGGGCCAGGCCGCCTCCGTCATCATCACGACGCCGCTGAGGATCATCACCCTCGGCGCCATCCAATAAGGCGCAGTCGCCTCAGACGAACAGCTCGACCTTCTCGAACGTCCTCACATCGACCAGTCCCACATCCGAGATCCTGAGCTCTGGGATGACCACCAGCGCCAGCAGCGAGTGCTGCATGTAGGCGTTGTTGAGCGTGCAGCCGCAGGCGCGCATCGCCTCGGTCAGCTTCTCGGCCTTGGCAGCGACGATCTCGGCGCGCTCGTCCGACATCAGCCCGGCGATCGGCATCTCGACCAGCGCGAGTTCCTTGCCCTCGGAGAATAGCACCACGCCGCCACCTACCTCGGCGAGCCGGTTCGCGGCCAGCGCCATGTCCTCTTTGTTGGTGCCGACAACGATCATGTGGTGGCTGTCATGCGCGACGGTCGATGCCAGCGCGCAGTCCCGGCTGTAGCCGAAGCCCGAGACCAGCGCGTTGACCACCTTGCCAGTGCCCTTGTGGCGCTCGACGACCGCGATCTGGCAGACGTCGTTCGCGCGGTCCATCGCGACCAGCCCCTCCTCGACCGGCAGGTCGGCCTCCAGCGCCTTGGTCGGCGCCTGGTTCTCGATCACGCCGATCACACGCGCCCTTACCTCGTTGGCGCCGGCCGGAGCCTTGATGTCGAAGTCCCGCGCCTCGATCGTCCTGCCGACATGCACCGTGTTGCGCGCGCTCTCTGGATAGTCGTAGGGCGGGATGTCGATGACGAGTTTTCCGGCCTCCGCCGCGAGCACGCCGCGCGCATAGACCTGGTCGATCTTCAATTGCGCCAAGTCGGACACGACGAGAAAATCTGCAAGCCGCCCCGGCGCGATGGAGCCGATCTCGCGCTCCAGCCCAAAGTGCTGCGCCGTGTTCAGCGTCGCCATCTGGATCGCAGTCACCGGCTTCAGCCCCTGCGCCATCGCATAGCGCAGCACGCGGTCCATATGGCCTTCATTGACCAGCGTCCCGGAATGGCTGTCGTCGGTGCAGAGCACGAAATTGCGTGGGTCGATGCCCTGTTCCGTCACCGCCTTCACCTGCTCGGCGACGTCGAACCATGCCGAGCCGAGGCGCAGCATCGCCTTCATTCCCTGCCGCACCCGCGCGATGGCATCCGCCGCGCGCGTCCCCTCGTGGTCGTCCTCCGGTCCTCCGGCGACGTAGCCCGCGAAGGGCAGGCCGAGATCGGGAGAAGCATAGTGGCCGCCGACCGTCTTGCCGGCCTTCATCGTCGCGGCGATCTCCCCGGCCATCTTCGGATCGTTGGCCGAGACGCCGGGGAAATTCATCACCTCGCCAAGACCGATGATGTTTTCCCACGTCATCGCTTCGGCCACCTCGGCTACGCCGAGCATGGCACCGGGATTCTCCAGCCCCGGCGCGGAAGGCACGCAGGAGGGCATCTGCACATGCACATTCACAGACATCGCCAGCGCCTCGTCATGCATCAGTCGAACACCCGGCAGGCCGAGCACATTGGCGATCTCGTGCGGATCAATGAACATCGAGGTCGTGCCGTGCGGGATCACCGCGCGGCAGAACTCGGTCACCGTCACCATGCCGCTCTCGACATGCATATGCCCGTCGCAGAGGCCCGGCACGAGATAGCGCCCATCCGCATCGACGACTGTGGTCCCCTCGCCGATCGCGTGGCTGGCGTCCGGCCCGCAATAGGCGAAACGCCCGCCTGCTATCGCGATGTCCGTGCCGGCAATGATCTCGCCCGAATGGACGTTCACCCAGCGCCCGTTGCGCACCACCAGTTCGGCGGGCTTGCGGCCGGTCGCGACGTCGACCAGCGTGGTCGCCATCTCGGCCCAGGGTTTCGGCTTTCCAGCCCCATTCGCCATGAACATGCTCCTTGCTTTCGCCGGACTTTGCCAACAGTGACCGTGAAGCGCCAGTATCCGTCCTTTCCGATACGCGCAATGATCCCGGAGCCCCATGGCAGGCCGCCGAGCCTTCCCCAGGGGCACCCGTCCGCTATCTAAGCCTTTCGTCTAGCAACGCCCGTGCAATGGCTTTCGCGGCGGGTTTTCAGTTGATTTTCCGCGCGAAACAGAAATGTTGAGGTCAAAACGCCCGGCGCGGGGGAACTGCCGTGTGCGAGCCAGAACAGTTCGTTCCCGGAATTACCGGAACCAGGGAGAAGACAATGAAATCGCTTTTAGCATCGATTGCCCTTGCCGGCGCTGCCTTCGCGCTGCCGCACGCCGCATCCGCCCAGACCTATCCGGAGCGCACCATTACAGTGGTCGTGCCCTTCGCTGCCGGCGGACCGACCGACACGGTGACGCGCCTCGTCGCGGAATCGATGTCCAAGGATCTCGGCCAGCAGGTGATCGTGGAGAATGTCGGCGGCGCCGGTGGCACGCTCGGCGCCGGTCGTGTGGCGCAGGCCGATCCCGATGGCTACACGCTGCTTCTCCATCACATCGGGATGTCGACCAGCGCGACCCTCTATCGCAAGCTGCCCTACGACACGCTCAACGCCTTCGAATATATCGGCCTCGTCACCGACGTGCCGATGACCATCGTCGCTCGCAAGGACCTCGAGCCGACCGATCTCAAGGGGCTGATCGAATACGCCAAGGCCAATGCGGACACCGTCACCGTCGCCAATGCCGGCATCGGCGCAGCGTCGCATCTCTGCGGCATGATGTTCATGAGCGCGATCGAGACGCCGCTCGTCACCGTCCCCTACAAGGGCACCGGCCCGGCCATGACCGACCTGCTCGGCGGCCAGGTCGACATCATGTGCGACCAGACCACCAACACCACCAAGCAGATCCAGGGCGGCACCATCAAGGCCTATGCGGTGACCTCGCCCGCCCGCCTCGACGTGCTGCCCGACGTGCCGACCGCCGAAGAGGCTGGCCTGCCCGGCTTCCAGGTCGGCATCTGGCACGGCCTCTATGCTCCGAAGGGAACGCCGGCGGAAATCACCGAACGTCTGTCGAAATCGCTTCAGGTCGCGCTGAAGGATCCGAACGTGGTCGCGCGCTTCGCCGAACTCGGCACTGCCCCCTCGCCCGAAGCCGACGCGACGCCGGCCGCACTCAAGGCCAAGCTCGAAGCCGAGATCGCGCGCTGGAAGCCGGTGATCGAAGCCGCCGGCCAGTACGCCGACTGATTTCCGACCCTCGAACCATGAAACGCATGAACCGGGCGTCGCCGCTGGGCGGCGCCCGGTTCAACGCAGCCCCGGTTGCCTGCACTTGTCTCGCCGTTTTGTCGGGCAGAGTATGGAGACGGGGGAGTCGGCTCCGCATCGTCCGGGAGCGCGCGGCCTGAATTCGAATCTGCCAGCAGGGAGGAACAAACTTCATGAAGCAGGCGACATTCGACCCGACCAACATCATCTGCGGCGCATTCTTCATCCTTGTTGGAGCGGTTTTCGCCTGGCAGTCGCTTGAGGTCGAGCTCGGCAGCTGGCTGCGCATCGGCCCCGGCGGCATGCCGCTGGCGCTCTCGCTGCTTCTCATCCTTCTCGGCCTGATCATCCTGCTGGCGGCGCTGCGTGAGGTCGGCGAACCCGTCGGCGCGATCGCCTGGCGCGGCATCGTCTTCATCACGCTCGCGCCCATCATCTTCGGCTTCACCGTTCGCGGCCTCGGTTTCGTCGGCGCGGTCTTCATCACCGCGCTGTTCGCCTCCTTCGCTTCGCTGAGGATGACGCCGCTGCGAGCGCTGCTGCTGTCTGCAGCACTCGCTGCCTTCTCGACGGCGGTGTTCAGCTATGGCCTTGGCCTGCCATTCGAACGCATCGGCCCCTGGCTGCGCTGAGGAGGACAGGCTCATGGATCTCCTTGGCAATCTTGCACTCGGCTTCGCTACCGCCTCTACCCTGGCGAATGTCGGCTTCTGCCTGATCGGCGTCCTGCTCGGCACGCTGATCGGCGTGCTGCCGGGCATCGGCGCCACCGCCACCATCGCCATGCTCTTGCCGATCACCTTCCAGATCGGCGACCCGGTCTCGTCGCTGATTATGCTGGCCGGCATCTATTACGGCGCCCAGTATGGTGGCTCGACCACCGCCATCCTCATCAACATGCCGGGCGAATCCTCCTCGGCCGTCACCGCTATCGACGGCTACCAGATGGCGAGGAACGGCCGCGCCGGCGTGGCGCTCGCCACTGCCGCGATCGGCTCCTTCGTCGCCGGCACGATCGCCACGGTGCTGATCGCCCTCTTCGCGCCGCCGCTCACCACGATCGCGCTGAAGTTCGGCTCCGCCGAATATTGCTCGCTGATGGTCGTCGGTCTCGTCATGTCGGTGGCGCTGGCCCACGGCTCGGTCGTCAAGGCGATCGCCATGGTGGTGCTCGGTCTGCTGCTAGGCCTCGTCGGCCAGGACGTCATCTCCGGGGCATCACGCCTGAACTTCGGCCTTATCCAGCTTGGCGATCAGCTCAATTTCGTCGCCATCGCCGTCGGCCTGTTCGGCATCGCCGAGATTCTGCGCAATCTCGAGGATGAACGGACCCGCGAGGTGCTTATGGCACGGGTTACCGGCCTGATGCCGACGCGCGAGGATTTCCGCCGCATGGCCGCCCCCATCCTGCGCGGCACCGCACTCGGCTCGGCGCTCGGCATCCTGCCGGGCAACGGCGCGGTGCTCGCCGCCTTCGCTTCCTATTCCATCGAGAAGCGCGTGTCGGATCGGCCGGAGGAATTCGGCCGCGGCGCGCTCGCGGGCGTCGCCGGTCCCGAATCCGCCAACAATGCCGGCGCGCAAACCTCCTTCATCCCGATGCTCACGCTGGGCATTCCCGCCAATCCGGTCATGGCGCTGATGATCGGCGCGATGATCATCCAGGGCATCGTGCCAGGCCCGAACGTGGCTGCGGAAAACCCCGCCCTCTTCTGGGGACTGATCGCCTCCATGTGGATCGGCAACCTGCTGCTGATCATCCTCAACCTGCCGCTGATCGGGCTTTGGGTGAAGCTGCTCAAGGTGCCTTACTACGTGCTGTTCCCGATCATCATGGCGTTCTGCTCGATCGGCGTCTACAGCGTGAACTCCAACGTCTGGGACCTTTACGTCGTCGCCTTCTTCGGCCTGCTCGGCTATTTCCTGCTGAAGCTGCGCTGCGAGCCGGCGCCGCTGTTGCTCGGCTTCGTCCTCGGCCCGCTGCTGGAGGAAAACCTGCGCCGTGCCATGATCCTGTCGCGCGGCGACCCCACGACCTTCGTCACGCGGCCGATCAGCGCCGGTCTGCTGCTCTTGGCAGTCGCCGTGCTCGTCGTGGTCTTCCTGCCGTCCGTCCGCAGGAAGCGCGAGGAAGTGTTCGTCGAGGAGGAGTGATCGCCCGGCTACTGCCGGATGATTATGCGCGTGTTCGCCAGACCCTCGGCCTTCGTCAGCGAGAACAGCTTGGCCGCATGGTCCGGCGCCAGGCGAACGCATCCGGCGGATGCCGGCCGGCCGAGCTTGTTCGTCTGATAGGTCCCGTGCACCGCGAAGTTTCCGTTGTAGAAGATCGAATACGGCATCGGCGCGTTGTTGTAGCGACTGGACTTGTGATGCCGCGACAGCCATTTCGCGCTCCAGTTTCCGGTCGGCGTCACCTTGCCCCGACGGGCAGTGGAAACCGGCCAGCGGCCGACAACCGTGCCGCGATGGATGACGGTCATGGTCTGGCTGGAGATCGATACGTTCGCCGTGAGCGTCGCGGCGGACGCAGCGGGAACCTGGAGGAGCGCGAGACCGACGGAGGCTGCGATCAGTGGTAGAAATCTTTTCATGACAGCGTTGCCTGTGATGAACCGACGCTATTAAGTCCCACGAATCGTTGCCAATTTATTGATGGCCGAGCACAACTGCCCGGCGAACTCGCGTCTCGATGCACTGGCTTGCCAGCATATGAGCGCGCGCTCATACTCCGACCCGGCCTGCGGCTTGCAGGCGTGGGAGGGGGACCAATGGTAAACTGGACGTCTATCGGCCGCCTTGCCGGTCTCTGCATAGCTGTCGTCCTGCTGGCTGCAACCGCAGCAGGGCTCGGCGGCGCGGCCGCTGCAACAGTCACGATCCAGCGCACGACCATCTATATCAACACGCTGCCGAAAGGCTGCGTGAAGACCGTCTACAACAATGGCGAGGTGGTCATCTGGAAATGCGGAAAGCTCTACTACCAGCCCTATAACGGCCGTTACGTCCGCGTTTACATCAGCTGAATCGGCAAGCCGCCCCCGGCGACCCGCGCCGGAGAAGTATCTGGTGCGGACGGTGGGACTCGAACCCACATGCCGTAAGGCGAGGGATTTTAAGTCTTCTGCGCGGCCCCCAAAAGGCTGAAAATGCGGCATTTTCGCGAAGAGCGAAGGCACCATTTGGGCACGGCGGGCACAGGATTGGTCACGAGTTTGATACCTCCGATCGTTGTCATTTCATCAGGGATATGTAATCCCCGGTATGCGCTGCGGGCGTGGAGGAATTGGTATACTCAAGGCACTTAAAATGCCTCGGCCCTAGGCCATGCGGGTTCAACTCCCGCCGCCCGCACCAAGCTTCCTAGCATTCAAGAAGGATTTCGCCTTGGCCAAGAAGCGAGCACAACAACAAATTCCCGCAGGACCACACAGCCTCGCGCTGCGGTTAGACGTGATGGGCATAACCGCATACATGACGAAACCTGCGATTGAAGAACTTATTAGCCAGTTGAAAAGGATAAGTGAGGCTGCTCCGGAGGAACTCTACGATGTGCATATTGCTATGCACTTTGGAGGCTGGAGTGGCGAAGGTGACTACATCCCTCCGAGTTTTGGTCACCACGACGGCCTCGGACCGGTCGTCAAAAAACTCCGTAATGAGAACAATCAACTGAAGGCTGGGATGTCACAGCAGGAGATTGAAATCGGCATTACACCCGACGAGGCATACCGCCCCTTCGACATCACCATCATGCACGTTACTCCCGAAGTAGTTCAGAAAGTTACGGCGGAAAACAACGAGCTCGATTTTTGACCCCTGCGTGGTCACAAAATCCCTTGTGAAAAAATATATCTGCGCGCTAAATTCGGCGAGAATGCTAAACCATTGGTTTTAAATGCTAATCTGGACAACGCAGATGTGGCGCGTGCATTGGTGACTGATATTTAGGAACAAGACCAAAAATACGACCTTAAACGAACGCCTAAGTCATTGATTACATTAAAGACGGAACACTAAAGGTTTTAAGTCCCTTGCGTCTACCGGTTCCGCCACGTCCGCGCCGCCCGTCTTTTCAGGCCCCGCGCACGAACCGTCAAGCGGCCCGGCGGCTTTCTCCGGCTGAAAAGGACACGGGGGCCTGTGTCGTCCCTCACCCGGCGTGCACCGGAACGCGCCAGCGGCACCGGCCGCTTTTGGCGGGCCAGCGTGTCGATCGTCTTGAAACACCGGCAAGCCTCGACGGCTATGCCGCCTTGGCCATGACGAGCCGCAGCCTGGTGCCTGCGATTCGCCCCTCTCCGATCCGGATCGGCTGCTCGGCATTGGCAAGCGAGGCGAGTTTCATCGCCTGCCCCATTCCAAGCCCGATCAGGACCACATCACCGAATTCCGCAGGCACGTTCTCGACAGTGTCGAGCACCGCCCACGTGCAAGTCGGTTCCTGCACGGCGACAAATCTTTTCATGGACGCAGCAAGCTCCCCAGCACAGTGCGAACGCCGCGAGACTATCCCGCACCGCCGCCATATGCCAGCCCCGGAGGCGGATTCGTCCGAATCAGGGGAACGGAAGGGGCAAGTTGGCCGTTCACGGGCTGCGGATCATCGAGATGCGTCATGGCCGCGGCATTTCGGGGCGGACCCTGTCGAACGGAGATTCTGGCATGAGCACCCCCGAGGAACGTGAGAACCGCGCTGCGAAGACGGATCGGGAGGCTTGGATCCTGCTTGTTGCCGAGCGGAAGGCGCGCGACGAGAAGACGGCCCGCCTCCGGGCGCTTCGCCAAGCGGCAAGCGAGCCACCGCCTGCGAGAAAAGCCAGGCGAAAGTCGAGCCGACCGAGCCGGCCCTAATCCGGGACGAGGCCCGGCAGCTCCGATCGAGCAAGGTTTCGTTAACCATCCTCACCGCGAACCTTGAACCACTGCCGCACCGCGCCGTTCTGCCTGGCGAGGTACCTCATGGACAACCACCACCGGAGATTTCGCTGCCTGCCCGAACCGTCGGGAACATGGATGGTGTGGGACGAGGCAACCGGCGCTGTCGCGACGCTCGGCGGCTGCGCGCTCCGGGGGCGCAGCGAGGAGCGCGCCAGGGCGGCCTGCGAGATCCTGAAGCGCATCTACCGGAACCGGCTCGACGCCGCTTCGATGCGCGACGCGAAACGTTCCGGCCTGGACCGCAGGCGGTCGGGCGGCCTGCGCCTCGCCAGCCGCTGATCGGCGAAGCGGCGGTTGCCGGTTACGCGAACGCTTTTGCGGCGATCCGCTTTATCATTGCAGCCACCCGGTCGCCCGCCATGAACTGCAGCATGTGCCCCTGGCCCTCGGCCAGGTCGAAATCCAGCCCGGCGATCTTTTCGCGCATCGGCAGCCCGTGCCGCCTGTAGTCGAGCACCCGGTCGGCCGCACCGAACATCATGGCGGCCGGCATCCCGATCTCGCCGTAGCGCTTCTCGATCTCCCCCAGATCCTTCTCGATCGCGACGATATCGCTCGACGTGGCGTAGATGTGGCTGGGTCTCAGCCCCAGCATGCCGCCGCCCGCGATGACATAGTCCTCCGGCCATTTCTGCGGACCGAACACGAAATCGAGGGTCTGCGGCGCATATTTCAGCGAGGTCGGCACGGCGACCGTCTGCGCCACCAGCCAGCGCTTGAGCTTCGAGGTGATGTAGAGGCTCCTGAACTCGGCCCGAATTTCGTCCTCCATATGCGTCAGCGGTGCGAGCGTCACGACGCCGGACACCGCGTCGGGGTGGTCGAGCGCCACCGTCAACGCCACCGCGCCGCCGAGCGAATGGCCGACCAGCAGCGGCTTCTCCAGCCCGAGCGCCTCGATGAATCCGGCGACGATGTCGGCCTGCTCCGGCAGCCGCGCGGTCGCCCCGGCGGCACGCACCGAATAGCCCGACCCCGGCCTGTCGAGGGCGATCAGGCGATAGCCGGCCAGCAACGGGAAGAGCGGATGGCGGAAGTGGTGCAACTGGCCGCCGAGCCCGTGAACGAAGACGATCGGACGCCCCTCGCCCGTGTCGACGTAATGAATGCGGTTGCCCGCGACATCGATGAACCTGCCGGACGCCGGCACCAGCCGCTCAGCCTCGCGGGCCGTGCGCTGGGTCGTCAGCACGAAATAGCCAGCGATGAAGGCCGCGATTAGCAATGCGGCGCCGACGATCCAGCCGATGACCAGAGCCATGATCTCCCCGCGGCCTGCAATTCTGCATGCAGACTATCGCGTTGAAGCCGGCGGACAAGCCGCCGGCCCGAAACGAGAACGGGCGGCCCAGATAGGCCGCCCGCCTTGCATTTGGTTAAAAACGCTCAGCCGTGGAGCTTGATGGTGATCTCGGCCATCCGCTTGCCCTGGAACTTCGCGCCTTCGAGTTCCTGCGCGGAGGGCTGGCGCGAGCCGTCGGTATCCGAAGTCGTGGTCATGCCGTAGGGCGAACCGCCGCGCACCACGTCGTTGCCCGACTGCCCCTGATAGGCATAGGACAACGGCACGATGATCATACCGTGATGCTGCAGCGAAGCCTGGGCGGAGAGGATCGCCAACTCGGCACCGCCATGCTGGGTGGCGGTCGACGACATCACGGTCGCGACCTTGTTGACCAGCGCGCCCTTGGCCCACAGCGGCCCCGTCTGGTCGAGGAAATTCTTGAGCTGCGCGGCCATCGCGCCATAACGCGTGGAGATGCCGAAGATGATGCCGTCGTACTTCTCGAGTTCCAGCGGCTCTGCGATCGGCGCGTCCTGGTCGAGCTTGTAGTAGGCAGCCTTGGCGACCGCCTCGGGAACCAGTTCCGGAACCCGCTTGATCGTCACGTCCGCTCCGGCTTCTCTCGCCCCTTCGGCGGCAGCCTTCGCCATCTGCTCCATGTGTCCCCAGCTCGAATAATAGAGGACCAGAATCTTCGCCATCGTATTTTTCTCCATCGAATTTTCGGCTCGCCGGATGCGCTCCGGCTGTGCACGCGGCGAACTTAGGATGGCGTTCGTTCAATGGAAGTAGTCGATATGCCTACGGATTGTTCACTGTATGCATAACGTTGCGGTCGGCGGGCCGTCGCGCTATCTGATGTGCGCTTTCCGAGGTTTCCCATGTCAGACATCGTCACCGCCGCCATGATCGTCATCGGCGACGAGATTCTCTCCGGCCGTACCAAGGACCGGAACATCGGTCACCTCGCCGACATGATGACCGCCGTCGGCATCGACCTGAAGGAAGTCCGCATCGTCCCCGACGAAGAGGATGAGATCGCCGCCGCGGTCAATGCGCTGCGCCACCGCTACGACTATGTCTTCACCACCGGCGGCATCGGTCCGACGCATGACGACATCACGGCCGACTCGGTTGCCAAGGCGTTCGGCGTGCCCTGCGACTACGACGCCAAGGCGATGGCGCTGCTTTCCGAGAGCTATGCCAGGCGCGGCATCGAGTTCAACGATGCCAGGAAGCGCATGGCGCGCATGCCGGTCGGCGCCACCCACATCGACAATCCGGTCTCCGCGGCGCCCGGCTTCAGGATCGGCAACGTCCATGTCATGGCCGGCGTGCCCTCGATCTTCCAGGCCATGCTCGACAATGTCGTGCCGACCCTGAGGACCGGCGCCAAGCTGCTCTCCGCCACCGTCCCGTGTCCGCATGGCGAAGGCATCATCGGCGGGCCGCTGGCCGAAATCCAGAAGGCGCATCCCGACACGATCATCGGCTCCTACCCGAAATATCTCGACGGCACCTTCCGCACCGATCTGGTCGTGCGTGCCCGCACCCAGGAAGCGCTGGACGCCGCCAGGAAGGCCGTCGAGGAAATGGTCGCGGCGCTTCCGCCAGCCGCATAGCCGTGCGGAACATGCACCCGGCACCAGGCGTTTATGTCGGGCAGTCCGGCCTGCGACTACACGCTGCTTGCGCGGCCGTGGAGAACCAATACAGTTCACAGGTGGTTGCTGCACTGCGCCTTTCCGTTGGGAGGAAGCCATGCCGTTCAAGACCATCCTTGCCATCATCCAGAGCGCGGAGGACGCCGAGCGCGTAAGCGATTGCGCCGGCGCGCTCGCCGCCCGCTACGAAGCGCATCTCATCGGCCTGCATGCCGAGGCGCTGCCTGTCCCCTACACCTCGACGATCGGATTCCCCGATGCCGAGTTCATCCAGGCTTCGACCGAGGTGAACCAGGAACGCTCGAAGAAGATCGAGGCGATCTTCAGGAAGCACACGACCGACGCCGGCATCGCTGCCGAATGGCGCAGCCTGGAGAGCTTCTCCGGCGACAGCGCCCATTCCGGCGTCGCCAGCGCCCGCAGTTGCGATCTCGTCGTCGCCGCCCAGTCCGGGTCGGACGGCGCTTCACCCGACGTCGACTCCCTGCTGTATGAGGCAGGCCGCCCGGTTCTGATCACCCCGCATGACGCCCCTTGCCTGGCCTCATTCCGGCGCGTGATCGTCGCCTGGAACGGAAGCCGCGAGGCGTCGCGCGCCACCTTCGACGCCCTACCCTTCATCCTCGAGGCCGAGAGCACCGAGATTCTGCTGGTCGACCCGCCTGAAAACCCTGATGTCGTCGAGGCGGGAGCCGACATCGCCGCCGCGCTCGAGCGCCACGGCGCCAACGTCACCGTCCACACCGAGGCGTCGGGCGGCCTCGCCACCGACGACGTCATCCGCGGCAGGCTCGCCGCTACCGGGGCCGATCTCCTCGTGCTCGGCGCCTACAGCCACTCCTGGCTACGCGAACTTCTCTTCGGCGGCGTCACCCGCACGGTGCTGCAATCCATGCCGGTAACCGCCTTCCTGTCGCGATAGCTGCGGAAATCGTCGCCATCGTCCGGGTCAAGGCTTGCCAGAGGCCCGGATTCCCGGCTAATTCCGCCTGCATTCCAACCGCCGGAGTGCAGCCGCATGTCGCTTCCCGAAAAGGCCTTTCCCGTCTCGTGGGACCAGTTCCATCGCGACGCCCGCGCGCTCGCCTGGCGGCTTGCCGGCGTCAATGGCGAATGGAAGGCGATCGTCTGCATCACCCGGGGCGGCCTCGTGCCGGCGGCGATCATCTCGCGCGAGCTCGGCATCCGCATGATCGAGACCGTCTGCGTCGCCTCCTACCACGACTACGCCTCGCAGGGTCAGCTCAAGGTGCTGAAGGAGATCACCCCTTCCCTCCTGGAGAATGACGGCGAAGGCGTGCTGATCGTCGACGACCTCACCGACACCGGCAAGACAGCCGGCGTCGTGCGCGCCATGCTGCCCAAGGCGCATTTCGCCACCATTTACGCCAAGCCGAAGGGCCGCCCGCTGGTCGACACCTTCGTCACCGAGGTCAGTCAGGACACCTGGATCTATTTCCCCTGGGACATGGGCTTCACCTATCAGAAGCCGATCGCCGACGACCACGCCGGCTGACCTCACTCTCCTGTTACGATCTTTGATCGGCCCCGTCACACCGGGGCTACAGAATCATGTTCAGGTGTCGGCTGTCGCGGGCTGACGCCTGCCGGCCCTTGCGCGAAGCTGGAATCTTGAAATCCCGAAAAGAATTTTTACTTTTATTATAGCTAATTAGCCTTAGAATTAATAAGGCGGCAAACGAATCGGAGCCGGGGACGTTATCCTCCTGATGATCATGAACGCGCTGACAAGCAACCAGTTGGTGGAAAGGGTGCGCCGTCTGTTCGGCAAGGTGCCTTGCCGCCTGCAGGTTGCCGCCTTGCCCTGGCGCACGGCCGGCGACGGCGTCGAAATCATGCTCATCACCAGCCGCGACACCGGCCGCTGGGTCCTGCCCAAGGGCTGGCCGGAGAATGACGAGAACCTCTACGACGCCGCGGCGCGCGAAGCCGCCGAGGAAGCCGGCCTCTCCGGCTCGGTCTCGCGCCAGCACGCCGGCCGCTACTACTATTCCAAGGCGCTGTCCTCAGGCGAAGACGTACCCTGCGAGGTGCTGGTCTATGCGCTTGAGGTCGACAAGGTCGCCGAGAAATGGAAGGAAAAGCGGCAGCGCAAGCGCAAATGGGTGACGCCCTCCGAGGCGGCGCGCATGCTCAACGAGCCGGACCTATGCAAATTGGTCTCGGCCTTCGGCGCCGACCCGCGCAGATTCGCAGCCTGAGCCTGGCCTAGACCCCGTAGCGTTCCGTGGCGATCAGCGCAGGCTCCACGCCGGCATTGATAGCATGCTGGGCCGCGTTCTCCACGAACGGGTTCGAGCCGCAGATGTAGATGCGCTTCGGCTTGCCGGGCAGCCTCGCGAGGCTGCCCGCGATCATCCCCGCATCGAGCCTGCCCTTCGATATCCCCGCCGGCGGCATTTCTTCACGCGTCAGGGTTGCAACCATGTCAAAGCCGTCGCCCCGGGCGCGCAGTTGTTCGAGCTCCTCGATATAAAGCAGGTCGCGCCGCGTGCGTGCCGAAAACAGCAGCAGCATCGGTGCGGACGAACCGGCGAGCGCCTTCTGCCGGGCCATCGACACGAAAGGCACGACGCCCGAGCCGCCACCGATCATGAGCATCGGCCCTGCATCCTCCACGCGCCAGATGAAATGGCCGCCGATCGGCTCGGAAAGCTCTATCTCGTCGCCGACCTCGACCACCTCATGGAAGAAAGGCGACACCTCGCCATCCTCCAGCCGCTCGATGGCGAGTTCGATGTGGCCGGTCGTATCTGGGGCCGAGGCGATCGAATAGCTGCGTTGCGCGCGGTAGCCGTCGGGCGCCGTCAGCCGCACGCTGACATGCTGCCCGGCGGTGAACGGGATGAATTCGGGCAGCTTGAAGAAAAAGCTGGAAACCGTCGGCGACCGCCGCACGATCTCGGTGACGACTCCCCTTTGCCAGCGCATGGAATTAGTCGTTCGTGTAACGCTGCTCCCGCCACGGATCGCCGTAGCGGTGGTAGCCGCGCAGTTCCCAGAAGCCGAGTTCATCCCTTTCGGTGAACTGCAGCCCGTTGATCCATTTGGCCGACTTCCAGAAATAGAGATGCGGCACCAGCAGTCGCGCCGGCCCGCCATGGTCGGGCGTGATCGGTTTGCCCTCGTAGCGTAGCGCGACCATGGCCCTGCCCCCGACAAGATCGGCGGTCGGCACGTTGGTCGTGTAGCCGTCATAGGAATGCGCCAGCGTGAAGTCGGCCGGCGGCTCGATATAGGCGTCGGCGAGGATGTCGTCGACCATCACCCCTTCCCACGCCGTGTCGAACTTCGACCAGGTGGTCACGCAGTGAATGTCGCGCGTCATCTTCGTCTGCGGCAGCGCGTTGAACTCGGCCCAGTTCCAGCGCTTCACCGGCCTGACGCCGTTCTTCAGCGTAAAGCTCCACTCCTCGGTCTTGATGCGCGGCGTCGGGCCGGCCGAAAGGACGGGAAAGCCGCTTTCGAGGAACTGGCCGGGCGGCAACCGTTCGGTCGTTCCCTCCGGGCCGCCCCGTCGTCCAACGAATCCCCGCGTCGCCATTGGAATGCCCCGTTGCAAGACCGTTATGAAGTCTTCCGTGCAACGATCCCACCCAAGCCCCGCAGGATCAAGCCCTATCGTTCCAATTGCTGGAAGCAAGGCGTCACATTGCATCGCAGCCCTGCTTTTGCACCGGACGATACAGCGCTGTAACACTTGTCTTGTAGCCGTCTTCGTAAGTTCAGCCAGGGAGCACGGAAGCGTGGACGCGAAGGACGTCGAAATCCACTCTCAAGAGCCGCAGCGGGGCACGGCTGCGGAAGTGTTCAGCGCCTTCCTCACCCTCGGCGTGACATCGTTCGGTGGGCCTGTCGCGCATCTCGGCTATTTCCACGAAGCCTTCGTCGTCCGCCGGAAGTGGATCGGCGAGGCCGCCTATGCCGATCTCGTTGCTCTCTGCCAGTTCCTGCCAGGCCCGGCCTCGAGCCAGGTCGGAATGGCGCTCGGGCTCCGCCGCGCCGGTTACGCTGGCATGCTGGCCGCCTGGGTGGCCTTCACCCTGCCCTCTGCGATCCTGCTTGTCGCTTTCGCCTGGGGAGCGGCCGCGATCGCTCCCGAAGCCGGCGGCTGGATCGAAGGGTTGAAGGCGGCCGCGGTCGCCGTCGTCGCGCAGGCCGTTATCGCCATGGCCGCCAGCCTGACGCCGGACCGTGAGCGTGCGACGGTCGCAGTAGTGGCAATGATCGTCGCCATGCTGGTGCCGACCGCTGCGGGACAGGTGCTCGCAATCGCCGCCGGCGGCATCGCCGGCCTCGTCTGGCTGCGTCCGTCGCTGCCGCAGATGACCCGCCACGATTCGCTTGCCGTTACGACCGGCAAGACTGCCGGCGTCGCGTTCCTGGCCGTCTTCGCCTTGCTGCTTGTCGCCTTGCCCCTGCTCGTTTCGTGGACCGCCGATCCGGTGCTCGCGATGATCGACAGCTTCTACCGCACCGGCTCGCTGGTCTTCGGCGGCGGCCACGTCGTGCTGCCGCTGCTGGAAGCGGAGGTGGTACAGACCGGTCGTGTCGGCGAGCAGGCGTTTCTCGCCGGTTACGGCGCGGCGCAGGCCGTTCCCGGCCCGCTCTTCGCGTTCGCCGCCTATCTCGGCGCGGTCTACACAAGCGCGCCTTCCGGCCTGCTTGGTGCAGCCATCGCGCTTGTCGCCATCTATCTGCCGTCGATGCTGCTCATCGTCGGCGTACTGCCTTTCTGGGAAGGGCTGCGCATGGCGCCACTCGCCCGCCGCGCGCTGCTCGGCGTCAATGCAGCGGTGGTAGGCCTGCTCGCCGCAGCGCTCTACGATCCCGTGTTCACGGTCGGCATCGTCTCCGGCAACGCCATGGCGATTGCGGCCGCCTCCTTCGTCGCGCTCACCGCCTGGAAGGCGCCGCCTTGGGCAGTCGTCGTGGCGGCCGGCGTCGCCGGTTTCCTGATCCTCTAGCGGGTTGTTCCGGCCGCACTCTGGAATTCCGGCCGTCCTTCCGCTATAGGCGACGCATCCTATGGAGCCTGGATGTCTCTGTCTGCTCAGACCCGGTAGTGCCCTGACCTCGTAGCGAGGCAGGGCATCAACACCTGAACCCCGTGCCGCGATCTCTCGCGGCTGCGGATTTTGGCGTTCGGCCGCGTGCCTGCTCTTCGTATCAGCAGCCCGGCCAGGTTACCGGAATTTCCCACATGGACATCTCGCGTTTGGAACAACGCGTTCTGCACCTGCTCGCGCAAGGCGGGCGGATTGAAATCGAAAAGCACAGCAAGCGCATCGCCGAGGTCGTCTGCCTCACCCGCGACGGCTGGCGCTATCCAGGGGTCGACCTCGAGCTTTTCAGGAAGCTGAAGCGCAAGAAGGCGGTATCGTCTTCGGACGGCGGCCCCTACCGCATCACGCGCAGGGGGCTCGAACTGGTGCGCGCGCAACTCGACAATAGGTAAGAAAGAGGATCCCGCCGGTTCTGGCCGGCGGGATCCGGATTTTCAGGCTGTGGCTATATAGCTGCGGATGTCCTCCGCCTCGCGCTCGACATCCTCTATGCGCCGCTTCACCACGTCGCCGATCGAGATGATGCCGTCGAGCTGCCCGTCCTTCTCCACCGGCAGGTGGCGGAAACGTCCGCGCGTCATGATCTCCATGACCTCATGGACCGTGTGATGCTCGTTGCAGATGTTGACCTTCGGCGTCATCACCTGGCGCACGGTAAGGTCAAGCGCGGCGGCCCCTTCCTTGCCGATGACACGCACGATGTCGCGTTCCGAGAGGATGCCGACCACCTTGCGGTCGCCATTGGTGACGACCAGCGCGCCGATGCGGTGTTCTGCCAGCAGCCTGATCGCCTCCGACAGTTTCTCGTTCGGCCCGAGCGTGAAAACATCATGTCCCTTGGCGTCGAGAATGGCTTTTACCGTCACCGCGTCCTCCTGCTTTTAGTGCGTCGACCGACCGCCCCCACTTATTGCTTGCGGGTCCAATCGTGCCGTTGGAACGCGACCTTTTCAAGAGGGTTAATCCGGTCGGGCAGCCGACGCTCAGATCCGGCGGCCGCCAACGAAGCTGGACACGAAGAAGAAGCCGACGACGAAGCCGCCTATATGCGCCTCCCAGGCGATCTGGCTGTCCTGGCCCGGCACGAAGCCGACCAGTCCGGTGACGATGTTGATCACCATCCAGACGGCGAGGAAGGCCACCGTTCCGCGCATGGTGAGCACCTGCGAGATCGGCAGCACCGGCCCGCCGAAAGCGGGACGGCCCGAGGAGCGGTCTATGCGGAATCCGAAGCGGGCCGCCGCCCCCATCATGCCGGAGATCGCGCCCGATGCGCCGACCAGCGGCGCCTGGCTGGTCGGATAGATCATGTAATGCAGCCCCGCCGCGGCAAGCGACGTGACGATCCAGAACAGCACGAAGCGCAGCGGCCCGGTGCGGTTTGCGAGCGGCGAGCCGAATGCCGCGAGCCAGATCATGTTGACGGCCAGATGCGCGATGCTGCCGTGCATGAGCGAATAGGTGACCGGCCCCGCCACCGGATAGAAGTCGAGCGGGATTTCGCCGCTGTAGAGGACCGGGATGAACGCCGCATGGAGCAGCAGCCAGAAATATTGCTGGTCGTCGAGCAGGTAGCTGCTGGCGAAATAGCCGGCCACGCAGATCGCGATGAAGGCGATCACCACGCCCGGCAGGTTGAACACCGGCTCCCGGCGGCGGGGTTCCCTGCTGTTGTCGGGCTCGGTGTTCGGCTGGGTCTCGGGGACCGGCTCTGTCATGCGCAATGGTTCCGGTGAGGTTTATCCGCGTTTAGTCGAGCCAGGCCCGAATCACAAAAGGAAAAGCCGGCCGGAACAGTGCGAATCACGAAAGAAAAAACCGTCCAGGGTTTCCCCTGAACGGTTGGTTGAGTCCCCCGACCCTCCCTAGAATTTGACTGGAAGTGCTGTCCTAACCCCGGATTTTGTATGCCACGGCGGCATTCGACCTGCAATGTAAACCCATTGTTAACCTTAATGACCCCGGTCCGTTAACAACCCCAAACCCCTGCTGGCACGCATCCTGCTGCACCCGGCATGTAGGTCGTCGGAGGGCGCCATTCTGTTCGGCGTTGGCACACCTAACGACCGGACGAGCGGAGCTAAGTGGCATGAAGCAGGACGGATCAATTGCGTTGTTCCACTATTGGAATCGCCTTCGCGACGGCCGCCCTGCCCCGAAACGGACCGAGATCGAGCCGGCCGACATCAAGACCCTGCTCGCAGACACCTTCATTCTGGAGCGGGATACACGCAGCGAGGCCGTGTTCCGGCTGGCTGGAAGCAGGCTCTGCGCTGCCCATGGCCGCGAGCTCAAGGGGTTTTCCTTCCCTTCGCTTTGGCAGGACAGGGACCGGAAACTGGTCGGCCGCCTTGTCCAGGGTGTCTTTGAATCCAGCAACGTCGTCGTCATCGCCTTCGAAGGCATCAGCAACAGCCAGCGCTCCAATCCTTTCGAGATGATCATCCTGCCGCTCGAAGGAGGCGCCGACAACCCGCGATGCCTGGGCGCGGTATCCGCAGTGCAAAAGCCGTTTTGGCTCGGCGCGGACCCGATCGTCGAAGCCCGGATCGTGTCGGTCCGCGTCGTCGATCCAGACGCCGAGCCGTTGTTCCTGAAGAACCGGCCGGCCATCGACGTTCCGGCCCTTTCTCCGACCGAACTACCGTCCGTGCAGGACCGCGGAATGGCCGGTTCGCGCCGGATCCGTCATCTTCTCGTGCTCGACGGCGGACGCGACTGACGCGCTTTTCCGTTAGCATCCGAAGGCCAAAACTTACCGCTTGTTAACCCCTATGGCGCTAATTTCGGCGGCGTATCTTCGTGCGGCTCGCGAAGGTTTCAGCGGAGGTTGAGGGAAGCGATGAGGTCAGCGGCGATCGACTATGCGCCGTCCGCGGCTGAAAGGCGTAGCTTCCAACGCGTCCGCGTGAAGATCTACGGCCGCTTCATGCTTGAAGACCGCTCCGAGCATCCCTGCCAGGTCATCGACATGTCGCCCGGCAACGTCTCGCTGCGCACCGACCGCATCGGCCAGCCCGGCGAGAGGATCATCGCCTACATCGACCACATCGGCCGTGTCGAAGGCGTCGTCACCCGCACCTTGCAGGACGGCTTCGCGATGACGGTCGTCGCGTCCGAGCGCAAGAAGGACAAGCTCGCCGCGCAGCTCACCTGGCTCGCCAACAAGCATGAGCTCGACCTGCCCGAAGATCGCCGGCACGAGCGCGTCGCGCCGCGCAATCCGATGAGCGTGCTCCATCTGCTCGACGGCCGCCAGTATCCCTGCCGCATCATCGATCTGTCCCTTTCCGGGGCGGCGATCGAGATCGAGGTCAAGCCTGCCGTCGGCATCCAGGTCACGCTAGGCACGATGCGCGGCCAGGTGGTGCGCCACTTCGAGGACGGCCTCGCCATCGAGTTCGCCGTCATCCAGCGCCCCGAGACGCTGGACAGCGAATTCGGCGGACGGATTTCGTAAAAAACGCTCCTGCCGTCACTTTTTTGCCGGACCGGCGCCGCCGCAGGCCCGTTCCGGGCCTCCCGCGCAACGCCTTGCCAGGCAAGGGCTCGATCTATCGGCCCAGACAATCTTAACCAAGCTTGTTGTGTATTTTATTCTCAATTCTTTACAACTAGTTCTTGATTTTACTCAAGATTCCGACCTGGTTTTTGCGTGAAGTAAATCGGGCCCTGCCATTGTCCTCCTCGAACGGGGAGACAAAAAATGTTCAAGAGGGCGGGGACGCCGTTGCTCCTTGCGGTGATGATCGGGCTCGGCGTCTGGGGAGACGCTGCCCAGGCCGGACCGGCCTTTATGCACACGGGCGGACGCACGACACAGCCGATCGGCCACTACGAATTCTGCCAGCGCGAGCCGGGCGAATGCCGCCAGAAGACGCCGAAGCAGGCGCCGATCGAACTGACGCGCCAGCTCTGGGCGACGATAATCGACATCAACAATGCTGTGAACGCTGCTGTGACCCCGCGCACCGACATGGAGATGTGGGGCAAGGAGGAGGTCTGGTCCTACCCCACCAATATCGGCGACTGCGAGGACTATGCGCTGGAGAAGCGCCGCCGCCTGATGGCGCTGGGCGTCCCGGCCGGCGATCTGCTGATGACGGTGGTGCGCCAGCGCAACGGCGACGGCCACGCGGTGCTGACGATCCGCACCAGCCACGGCGACTTCATCCTCGACAATCTCGAGCCGCGCGTGCTCGCATGGTCGGATACCGACTACACCTATCTGAAGCGCCAGTCCGAAAGGCACTCGGGCGCCTGGGTTTCCATCGACGACAGCCGCTCCGCCATCGCCGTCGGCAGCGTGAGGTGACGTACGAGAAGAAGTCCTGCCCACGGGTGTGATTTCAGGGAAAACCCGGTCGAGTCCCCACCCTCCCCGTCCCCAACGACCGGGTCAGGAGCCGGCCCCTTGTCCCCGGGGCCGGCTCCGCCGTTTCAGCCGACCTGCGCCAGGCCGCTGATGAACCGCTTGCCGTTGCGCACATAGTGCTCGGCCGCCGAGCGCAGCCCATTCACGGCTTCGTCGTCCAGCACGCGCACTACCTTCGCCGGCGAACCGATGATCAGCGAATTGTCGGGAAACTCCTTGCCCTCGGTCACCAGCGCATCGGCGCCGACCAGCGAATTCCTGCCGATCCTCGCGCCGTTCAGCACGATGGCGCCCATGCCGATCAGGCTGTTCTCGCCGATGCTGCAGCCATGCAGCAGCGCGCGGTGCCCGATCGTGCAACCCCGGCCTATCGTCAGCGGAAAACCGGGATCGGTGTGCATGACCGTATGCTCCTGCACATTGGTGCCTTCGCCGATCTCGATCAGCTCGTTGTCGCCGCGCAGCGCAGCACCGAACCAGACCGAGACGTCGCGACCGATGCTGATCCTGCCGATCAGAGTGGCGTCAGGCGCGATCCAGTTGCTGGCGCGGTCGGCGAAAACGGGTTCTATCCCGTCAATGGCATAGATCGGCATCATCATTCCTCTGTCTGTCCTCGCAGTGATTAAGAGGATCGGCACGCCATGTGCAAGGTCGACGGCGGGCAGATGCAGCGGCGCCTTTACCTTCCGTTTACCATGACCGCGCCAGAGTGGCCGGGATCGTCAGAAGAGATCTCCATGACACAGGCCTCATCGCTGGCCGGCGAGCCGCGCAACGCTCACGCGATCTCACCTTCCTTCGTGATGAAGGTCTTCTATGTCTTCGCCGCGCTTGCCCTGCTGTCGCTTGCCATCAGCGTCGGCGGCAAATGGTTCGGCCGCTCGATCGCGCTTGCCGGCCACACCGACGACACCACGCTCCACGAGATTGTCATCGGCAACAACGTGATCCTGGCGCCGGCCAACGCCGTCCGCTTCGACCGCCAGCGCCGCGACGGCGTGGCGGAGCGGCTCGACCTCTATCTGCGCTGGCCCGGGCTCGATGGCTACAGCGACGCCGCCCGCGACGACTTCAATCATGCCGGGGACTCGCGCAGGATCCTCTTCCTGTCCTTCGAGGAACGCATCATGTCGCGCGACATGAGCGGCCGTCTCCAGCCGATCTACGCATCCATGCTCGTCCGCCCCGGAACGGAAGGTCCCGGCGGCACGACGCTCTACGCTTTCGACGGCAGGTCGGGATACCAGAACGAGGTGCTGGCTGTCGCCGCCGGACCCGACGGCGAGACCTTCGTCGCGCGCTGCCTCGACGGAGAGAGTGCGGCGGAATCGCTCGCGCCCTGCGAGCGCGACATCCATGTCGGAAACGACCTAAGCCTGTCCTATCGCTTCCCGAAAGAACTGCTCGGCGACTGGCAGAAGCTCGACGCGGCGATTCGCGCCAAGGCGGCCTCTATGCTCAAGACCGCCGGCTGACGGACTTCACCGTCGAACCGAAGGGGCGCCTCAGTTCAGGTCGATGTCGAGGATCGCCATCGAGAAATTGTAATCGCCGTCCTCTTCGTCCTTGTAGACGAGGCCGATGAACTCGTCGCCGACATAGACCTCGGCCGAATCTTCCTTACGCGGGCGCGCCTTCACGTCCATGTTGGGGTTCTGGAACACGCGCTTGAAATAGGCGCTGAGCTTCCTGATTTCTTCCGGCTTCAATATTCTTCTCCGGTTGGATCGGTGCATGATCCGAAGCGCGAGCGGCTTCCAGTGGATCGTGCCTTCTCTGATTGGACGCGCTTCTGGCACGGCGCAGCCTGCGCTGTAAAGGCTGACCGGGCTATGCTCGACGCGATGCCATCACGAATGCGGCATGTGCAGTTGGACGGCCCGCCGCCTCAGATATCGAAGCTTACAACGTGGTCCATCGCCTGCGACGGCAGCAGCTGGTCCATCTGGCGGGACGGATGGTCGCAGCCGCTTTCGCCGACGACGCGGGCCGGCACACCGGCCACCGTCTTGTTGTGCGGCACAGGCGCCAGCACCACGGAACCAGCCGCGATCTTGGCGCAATGGCCGATCTCGATGTTGCCGAGGATCTTCGCGCCGGCGCCGATCAGCACGCCGTGGCGAATCTTCGGATGGCGGTCGCCGCCGGCCTTGCCGGTGCCGCCGAGCGTCACGCCGTGCAGGATCGAGACGTCGTCCTCGATCACCGCCGTCTCGCCGACGACAAGGCCGGTCGCATGGTCGATGAAGATGCCCTTGCCGATCTGCGCGGCCGGGTTGATGTCGGTCTGGAAGACCGACGAGGAGCGGCTCTGCAGGTAGAGCGCGAAATCCTTGCGGCCCTCCTTGTAGAGCCAGTGCGCGAGGCGGTGCGTCTGCACCGCATGGAAGCCCTTGAAATAGAGGACCGGCATCAGGAAGCGGTCGCAGGCCGGGTCGCGGTCGTAATAGGCCTGGATGTCGACGCGGACGATCGAGCTCCATTCCGGATCGGCCTTCAGCATCGCGTTGAAGCTCTGGCGGATGATGTCGGCGCCGAGATCCTGGTGCGCAAGCCGCTCGGCCAGGCGATGGATGACGGCATCCTCCAGGCTGTCCTGGTTGAGGATCGTCGCGTAGAGGAAGGCTGCGAGCAGCGGATCGCGCTCCACCGCCTCCGTCGCCTCTTCGCGGATGGCGGTCCAGATCGGATCAACCGGCTGGAGGTTGGGGCCGCGGGCCACGTTCAGCTTGTTCATGGGGTCTGCTCCCATTGCCTGTCTGCGCATTGGCCGTTCCTATAGAACGGATGATACCACTGTTGAACTCAATTTTCCTTAGTGCTCTTTCAAATGGAATTGGTTCATCCGGATTCAAGGCACGATGGCAAACGAACCCTTGATCGGCGAGGCGCTGAAAACCGAGCTTTCAGCACTCTACCACCAGCCCGGCCGTCACTATCACGGCATGGCCCACATCGAAGCACTGCTGGCGCTCCTGCACGAGCACCGGGCGGAACTGTCCGACCCGGAGGCCGTCGAGGCCGCGATCTGGTTCCACGACGCGGTCTATGACAGCCGCCGCAGCGACAACGAGGCGAGAAGCGCCGCCCTCGCCGTGGAAAGGCTCTCGTCCCGCATCACGCCCGCGCGGCTGTCGCGAATCGTCGCCATGATCGATGCCACGGCCACGCACACCCTGCCCGCCCTTCGCGGCCGTGGCGCCCGCGGCGATGCCGCCTTCTTCCTCGACATGGACCTGTCGATACTCGGCGCCCCCAGAGGAACATTCGATTCCTACGAGGCGGCCGTCAGGCGCGAATACGCATGGGTGGATGACAAGGCATGGCGGTCGGGCCGTGCGGCGGTGCTGAGGAAATTCCTCGCCCGTCCCCTGATATTCCACACGGAAGCCTTCAGGCAGCGCTACGAGGCTGCTGCCCGTGGGAACATCGAGCGTTCGATCGCGGCGCTGGCCGGCGGCGGCCGACTTGCGCCCGGACGCGACGAATCGGCCTAGACGACGATCTAGCGGCCGTTCCCGCTCGCGCCGTTGCGGCGACGCCGCCTTTTCTCCCACCAGACCTCCAGCCGGCGGCGACGCCGCCGCACCCAGGCCAGGTCGTGCGAAAGCACCAGCAGGCCGAGCGGGATCATCCAGAAGCCCAGCACGGGCAGGAAGCCGAACATGCCGAAGACGACGAGCAGCGTGCCGATCGTCATCCGGACCGGGCGCGAGTGCGGCAGCGGCATGGTGCGGCCGAACAGGCGGATTCTGCGGCGGGGCAAAGCGTTGCAGTCGCTGTCTTTTTCGGTCGTTCCGGTCATACGGATAATTTGCGCGCCATCGCTTGTTGTCGCACCCCGGCGACCTACATGGACATGTGGAATGCCCATATGATGCGTTCTGGCTGAAATTGCGAGCAGGCCGCGAAAGGAAGCAGCCGAAAAAGTTCCTTTCGCCCCTTTGCAAATGCAAAAGGTGTGCTATTAGCAGCCCGCGTTCACGCGAGCCTGTTCCCTGATAGCTCAGCTGGTAGAGCGTTCGACTGTTAATCGAATGGTCGCAGGTTCGAGTCCTGCTCAGGGAGCCATCTACCTCATCTAACGCCTTGTAAAGCAAGGGAAATCGCCAAAACGGCGCTTCCCTTCCCCGCTTTCCCTCCCCGCTTTTGAGCAACACACATATTTTATCGCCGGGCCGAGCAGAGCCGTGCTAACGCGAGGGAATGACCGATCAATCACCCATCAAAAGCGTTGCCGTCGAATACTCAGGCGGCCTGTGGTGGGTCACGATCATCGAAGACGGGCAGCAGTACCGGCAGTCGTTCGAGTCGCAGGAGTTCGCCGAGAACTTCGCAACAGGCCAGCGCATTCGGCTTGGGATCGAGGAATAGCGCCTTGTTCCAAACGCAATGATATCCTATCTAACGAACATCGCACTGTGATGGAGCGGGAAGGTCTGGGCAGATAGCCCGTGAGATCCCCCAAAAGCGGTTGCGGTTATTTGTACCGGTCGACGGCTTGGTGACCATGAAGGAACCGGCACCAAGCAAGTCTCGGGAACGAAGGAAAGCGGGCTAGCAGCCCGCTTTTTTGTTGCATGCACGAAAAAGCCCGCCCCGGAGGGTGGCGGGACGGGCAATGTAAGCGGCCGAATTTTAGGGGGCCGGTGGGTGACGGCCGCCGACATATTAGCAAACCAGCAAGAAAAAGCCCGCCGAAGCGGGCTTCTCTCTCCGAATGAGGCGGCGCCTACTCGCCGTCTTCGTAGCCGTCGTCGAAGCCCATGCCGGTAAGCTCGCTCTCGCGGAACCACTTCTTGATGTACTTTCCGTCCCGGTCATATCCGCACAGGAGGCGGTCGCCGCGGCGCCCGTAGATGGCCACGAGAATTGTGGCGAGTTCGCCGACTTGAATGGGCTTGGGTTCGTTAACCTCGATCTCGGTGTTGTAGATTGCGGCCGGCGCTACCCGCGCGGCGGGCACCTGCTGTGAACTTGCAAGCATATTTCCCTCCATAAAATGTACGCACCCGCCATCTTTGGCGTGCGTTGACAGTATTATGAGTCTAGAAACTTCGCAAGACAGAAAATATGAATCTATGACACCCTAATTTGAAGCTAATACGCCCTATAACGAACCGATTTAACGATTTAATACTATGACATTATTTCGGTAAAGCGGTAGGTATTATTGTTGCTCCTCCATAGAAGCGGCACGACTTGCCCGCGTTCAAAGAGCGCGGCATGCTGTCCTCAGGTCGGGAGGGCGTCATGAAAATCATCTGGTCCGGTCGCACGCACGATCCTGTGCGATATGGTCGCTTCGAAGGCAAAGTCGTCGCGGAGATTCACACTCTCGGGACGCACACTCATGTCAATCGAAACAACGACATCTATTCCGTAACAGTGCTGGGCAAGCAGTTGGCGCAACGCTACCGGTACGTCGACGAGGCGAAACGCGCTGCCGTAGCTAAGTTGCGATCTTCGCTCAGACGGACGTGAAGCAGGCGGGCAACCCTGGCGTGAGGCTGCGGGATTGGTAGCGATAAAATGAGTAATTTAAGGCAAATCTCGGGAAATATTGGGCTCTACCATACAGCGAGAGAGCTTTCTCGCGTAGGGTGGAACGTTATGCCCACTGTGCGGAACGCCAAGGGAGCGGATCTTTATGCGTCATCTGATGATGAGCGTACAATCCATCCGATTCAGGTAAAGGCTCATGCAGGAAAACCACAGGATACAAGCCTTGGAATTAACCCCGAGCGGCTTGTCACGCCCTGGTGGATAATAGTTGTTTACGCGAGCACGCCGGACATCGCATGTTACATTTTTACGCTCGATGAAATTAGGCATCGAATGCAACGCGACCCGGGAACAAGGAGCGGCAAACCTGAGTCTGAACGCGGCTACTGGCTGCCTCGACGACACTACACGCCAGGTAACGCGGGAGAAGACAAAGACTTTCGAGATGCTTGGTCGAGGCTCGGGATTCCTAGATGAACGATCGCTACAACGATCGTACGAGTTCATCATCCCAAGTGTCCGACCAAAGCTCGGTCTTCGCATCGGAGGCTAATCCGTTCGATTCCGGGGCGAGGCCTCCACCGCCCCCCCTAATCCTCCCGCGACCGTTCTTTAGCAAGCCAGGCACGCAAGCCGCGCCATCCACTACCTTATTAGGTGTCCTACCAGGGGCCACACGATTAGCACGCTGACGGCGGTGCAGAAAACGCAGGCAATGATGGTCACGACTCGCTCCAGCGTTTGCTCACTATCTGCGGGGCTATGCGATTGCTGAGACAAGTGCCTGCTCCTCTCTAACTCGTCCACGAATGGTGTACCTGGGCGCCGCCGGATCATCTCGGCAGAAGGCGCTTCATCTTACAGCCATGACAGCATGAAAAAAATCAGGGCTATGCCTACGACGCATCCCGCGAGCAGGATCAATGCAATCGTCGGGGTCATGGCGGCTACCTTTATGGTGGACGACCGACCAACTGGCCGTAAAAGCGCGCCCTGGATAAGCGCTCCTAGCAGTTTGGAGCCAACCGGCAAAGCGCAATTCCTTCGTCCGAGGGCTCAAATACCATGCGAGGAAATCTCCACAACATGCTACGGTGACTTTCGATCCTCGAAAGGATCTTCCGCTGCCATGCGTTCGACCCCCCACCTAAACGATCAACGGTTCGATCCACCCGTCACAGTTTTTACTGACCCGGCTGGGGGACAAACTGTGATTTCAGACATCAGGGCCTGTGGCGAGTTTCTACATAAGCGGTGGCCGAGCAAGCGAACTGACAAGCGCCGTTCCGCGCTTCGCGCATGCTCCGATGTCGAATCCGGCAACCAGTCAACGGAAACCGCGCGCCTCGCTTTCATAGCTGCTGCGCGCGAAGTGGGCATTCTGGTAAACCCGTGACCGAACCCATGGGCTCTGAACGCGAGATCGGTGTGGTTTGCCGGCATTGCGGGCGCGTCGAAAAAAAGACAATCGGCTGGCTCCGGGTTAATACTGAGTTTTTGTGTCGTGGATGCGGCCGCGACACTGACGTTAGCAGCGAGCAGTTCAAGCGCGTCGATTAAAAAACCCGACGCTGCCGCGCGATGCGTGCTAGCGTCGCTTTGGCGCTACCCCACCCATTGGGGCCTAGCGACGGGGCTGGCGGCGAGAGGTGGTCGGGTCGCCAGCCTGCTACCTCCCCCAACGTCGCCCCTGATTGACAATCCCTTGCCGCCGCGCGCCTGATGGCTGATTGCCGCCACGCACGCGAACACGTGGTGGCTGCCCGCCGTGTGGAAGTCAGCAGCACGGCGGGCTCTTTTTTCTCCGACATTGCCCCGGCCGTGTTTTCGGGCCTACCATGGCCTTGGTGGTCCGACATGGCTACCCGCAGAGCCGGCGCGGCTGCAGAGCCCCAATCTCTCCCGCTCGCGCCGGCTTCGCCGGTCAGGGCCGGATTCCATCAGCCGTTGACATCCCCTCCCGCGCGCGCTCGTATTTGCGTTGGTGAAATGAGAAGCCCTCTAATGCCGCGTTTGCCGGCGCGGGATCAATTCGACGAGCGCACTAACGCGGTGAACGACAATCGGCCGCCCGCCG
>NZ_RCIZ01000008.1 GCF_003666685.1 Mesorhizobium sp. YM1C-6-2 | reverse complement strand
CACCGGACGGGGGCGGAGGCCCAAAGCCTTCCGTCGCCTGACGCCAGGGGGTCAGGCTGGGTCGACAAGACCACCCACATTAAAAACTAGACTGGTGGTCACGACCCTCCCGTCTTCCCGACTTTCTTCAACGGCCAGATCGGAAACGAGGCGTGGCAACGGCGGAGCTTGGCCTGTTCCTCGCCCCCGCAACGCGGGGGAGAGGTGGATCGGCCCGCAGGGCCGAGACGGAGAGGGGGGAACTATGAAGCGCGAGACGCAAGGAAACCGCCGAGCGCTGCCTCCGCCGACCCCACCCGACTGGCCCATCGCCATCTGCCACGCACCCCGTTGCACGAAGCCTGCCGGCGCTTAAGTATGCACGATCCCTCCCAGGAGCTTCTCATGACGGATCATCTCTTTTCGCCGATCGCGCTTGGCGGCCTCGAAATCCCCAACCGCATCGCCATCGCGCCGATGTGCCAGTATTCGGCCGACGACGGCTCGGCCTCCGACTGGCATCTCCAGCAATGGATGACCTACGCGCTGTCAGGCGCCGGCATGGTCACCGTCGAGATGACTGACGTCGAACGGCGCGGCCGCATCTCGCATGGCTGCCTCGGCCTCTATTCCGATCACAACGAGGCGGCCGCGCGGCGCACTCTGGACGCGGCCAAACGCGTGGCGCTGCCCGGCACCAAATTCGGCGTGCAGCTCGCCCATGCCGGCCGCAAGTCCTCCTGCCAGCGTCCCTGGGAAGGCGGCGGACCGCTGAAGGCAGGCCAGGATCCGTGGCAGACCGTGTCGGCGTCCGCCCTGCCCTTCGCCGATGGCTGGCACACGCCCCACGCGCTGACCGAGGACGAGATCCATGCGCTGATCGGCCATTTCGTCAGCGCCGCGCACCGCGCCGAACGCGCCGGCTTCGACTTCATCGAGCTGCATTCGGCGCATGGCTATCTGCTGCACCAGTTCATCTCACCGCTCTCCAACCAGCGCACCGACAAATGGGGCGGCTCGTTCGAGAACCGCGTGAGGTTCGCCGCCGAGATTGCCCGTGCGGTGAAGAAGGCCGTGCCGAAACTGATGCTCGGGGCCCGCATCTCGGTGACCGACTGGGTCGATGGCGGCCTCTCGGTCGAGGAAGGCATCGAGGTCGCCCGCGCGCTGAAGGACGCCGGCGCTGCCTATATCTGCTGCTCGAGCGGTGGCAATTCCCCTCACCAGAAGATCCCGGCCGGTCCCGGCTACCAGGTGCATCTCGCCGAAGCGGTGAAGAAGGCGGTCGGCATTCCCGTGCGCGCTGTCGGCCTGATCGACGATGCCAGGCAGGCGGAAGAAATAGTCACCGGCGACCGCGCCGACATGGTGGCGATCGCACGCGCCCTGCTCGCCGATCCGCGCTGGCCCTGGCGCGCAGCCGCGACGCTCGGCCGCGAGTTCAAGACCGCCCCGCAGCTCGCCCGCGCGAGCCACATGCACAAGCACTGGGTGGCGGCGTAAGCCGCCTACCCGGCGTGCTTCAGGCTGTTGCCGCTCTTCTGGTCGAACAGCACGACCTTCTCGGGGTTCCAAGAGAAGCGCACCGCATCCTCGATGGCGAGGTGGGTCTGCGCGGGAACGGTGGCGCGCAGCATGGCGTCGCCGACGCGCAGCGTGAGGATCTTCTCGACGCCGTGGTTCTCGACATCGTGCACCTTGGCCTCGACCGGCGCGCCGCTTTCGACAACGAGGTCCTCCGGCCTGATGCCGAAGGTGAGCGCGCGTCCCTCGACATTGCCGTTGGCTGCGCCCTCATAGGGCAACTCGAAATTGAGCGGCGCCATGACGGCGCGGCCGGAGACGAGCTTGCCGTCGATCAGGTTCATCGGCGGCGAGCCGACCGCACGGGCAACGAACGTGTTCTTCGGATTGTTGTAGATCTCGTTCGGCGTGCCGGTCTGCACCAGATGACCATGGTTGAGGACGCCGATCTTGTCGCCCATCGACATCGCCTCGATCTGGTCGTGGGTGACGAAGAGAAACGTCTGGCCGAGATTCATCTGGATGTTCTTCAGCTCGGTTCTGAGCGCCTCGCGCAGCTTCGCGTCGAGTGCCGACAGCGGCTCGTCCATCAGGAACACGCGCGGCTTGCGGACGATGGCGCGGCCGATCGAGACGCGCTGCATCTCGCCGCCGGACAGCTTGTCGGTCTTGCGTTCGAGCAGGTGCTCGATGCGCAGCGTCTTCGCCACGCGCGCGACACGCTCGGCGATCTCTGCATCCGGTACCCGGCGCAGCTTCGACTTCAGCGGGAATTCGAGATTCTGGCGGACCGTGTAGCGCGGGTAGAGCGAATATTGCTGCAGCACCAGCGCCACGTCGCGCTCGGCCGCGCCCCAGTCCGCCACGTCGACGCCGTCGATCAGGACCTGGCCTTCGGTCGGCTTCTCCAGTCCGGCGATGATTCTCAGCGTCGTCGTCTTGCCCGCCCCCGTCTCGCCGAGAAGGACGAAGAACTCGCCGTCGGCGATGTCGAGGTCGAGATGGCGGAGCGCCGTGTGATTGCCGAACTTCTTGGTGACGTTCTTGAGCTGGATGTGAGCCATCAGAGCCGTACCCCGAGCGACTGGCCGCTCTCAGTGTCGAAGAAGTGCGCCTGTGCCGGGTCGATGCGGGCAAAGACACGGTCGCCGGGTTTGGCGACAAAACCCGAACGCGTGCGGGCGCGCAGCATCTGCTCGCCGAACTTCAGGTCAACGATGTCGTATGAGCCGAGCGGCTCGATGATGTGCGCCTCGGCTGGCAGGAAGCCGTCGGCGGCCTCATGCGCCACGACGAGGCCTTCCGGACGCACGCCGAGCGACAGCTTCCTGCCGGCGCTGCCGTTAAGGCTTCCGAGGAGTTGCTGCGGGAACGCGAAACCCTGCGGCGCGCCCTCGACGGTGACGGCGGCCTTGCCTTTCTCCTCCGCCACCGTAGCGCTGGCGATGTTCATCACCGGGCTGCCGACGAATTGCGCGACGAAGAGGTTCGCAGGATGCGCATAGACCTCCTCCGGGCTGCCGACCTGCTGCAGCACGCCCTCATGCATGATGACGATGCGGTCGGCGAGGCTCATCGCCTCGATCTGGTCGTGCGTGACGTAGATGGTGGTCGAGCCCTGCTTGATGTGCAGGCGCTTGATCTCGGCGCGCATCTCCTCGCGCAGCTTGGCGTCGAGCGCGCCGATCGGCTCGTCCATCAGCATCGCCTTGGGGCGGCGGACCAGCGCGCGCCCGATCGCGACGCGCTGCATGTCGCCGCCCGACAGCGCCGACGGCCTCCTGTCGAGCAGCTCGGTGATGCGCAGCACCTTGGCCACCTCGCGCACCGCACTGTCGGTGTCGGCCCGGTTCATGCGGGTGGCGCGCAGCGGGAAGGCGATGTTCTCGTAGACCGTCATGTGCGGGTAGAGCGAGAAGGACTGGAACACCATGGCGATGTCGCGGTCCGAGCATTTCAGGTGCTGCACCGCCTGCCCGTCGATGAGGATATCGCCCTCGTCGATCGTCTCGAGCCCGGCGATGGCGCGCAGCGTCGTCGTCTTGCCGCAACCGGACTGGCCGAGCAGCACGATGAACTCGTTGTCCTCTATTCTGAGATTGAGGTCCTTGATGACCTGGACGGCGCCGAAGAATTTCTGGACGCCGCGAAGCTCGATCTGGGTCATGACCGGCCTCCATGCGCGGTGCCGTCGTGATGGTCCGAGACGTCGAACACGCCGTCGGTGATCTCCTTGTCTCCGTCGCCCGCAGGCTTGCCGAACCAGCCGGTGAACATGAAAGTCAGGAGCCCGATCAGGATGATGGCCACCCCGTAGCGATGGAGGAACAGGTTCCAGGGCTGGCAGAGCGCGACGATGCCGAGCACCATCACGATCTCCGCGATCCTCTGCAGTTTGGCGCTCGAGATCATTTGCGGATCGCTCCGAATGACATGCCGCGCAGCAGGTGGTTGCGAAGCAGGAAGGTGAAGATCGCGACCGGCAGCAGGAAGAGGAACGTGCCGGCGGCGATCACCGTCCAGTCAGGCAGGCCGGAGCCGACCTGGCTGGGGATAAAGGGCGGCGCGGTCTGTGCGCGGCGGTTGGTCATGATCAGCGCGAAGGCGTATTCGTTCCATGCGGTGATGAAGCAGAAGACGGCGGTGGCGGCGATGCCGGTCGCTGCCTCCGGGATGACGATCTTGAAGAACGCCTCCATGCGCGTGTAGCCGTCGACCAGTGCCGCCTCCTCGTACTCCTTCGGGATCTCGTCGATGAAGCCCTTCATCAGCCAGACCGAGAAGGAGAGGTTGAAGGCGGTGTAGAGGATGATCAGGCCCCAATGCGTGTCGTTGAGGCCGACGGCGCGGTACATCAGGAACATGGGGATCGCCACCACGACCGGCGGCAGCATGCGCGTCGACAGGATGAAGAAGAGCATGTCCGCCTCCCCCTTCACCCGGAAGCGGGAGAAGCCGTAGGCGGTGATCGTGCCCATCGACACCGCCAGCACGGTCGATGTGATGGCGACGATCAGCGAGTTCATGAAGCGGTTCGGATAGGCCGACCACTGCACATTGCCCTTGCCGTCGCGCACGACCTTCTCGCCGCCGTCGAACACCATGCGCTCCCACCATGGCGCCGCAGCGTATTCCTCGGCCGTGGGCGGCTCGCGCAACTGCGAACGCTTGGTGAAAAGTTTCACGAAGGGCGAGACTTCAGGCGTGAAGACGATAGTCGGCGGGATCGTCGTCGACAGATTGCGCGGCTTGAACGAGGTGGAGACGATCCAGTAGATCGGCGCCAGGAAGATCAGCGTGATGACGAGCACGGCGACGATGGCGACGCGGTTAAGCGCCTTTTCGCCGGATGTCTGGACGGCGGCCATCTCAGCGTTCCTTCACCTTGTTGAGGTATTTCACGTAGATGTTGGTGATCGCCAGGATCATGATCAGCACGATGTAGGCCAGCGCACAGGAGCGACCGGTCTGCCACTCCTGGAAAGCCATCTTGTAGAGCCGGATCGAGATCACCTCGGTGGTCGGCTGGCTGGTCAGGATGTAGGCGAGGTCAAAGGTCTTGAACGCTTCCATCGTGCGGAAGATGATCGCGATCATCAGGATCGGCGCGACCAGCGGCAGCGTGATGCGAAAGAAGGTGTAAAGCGTGCCGGCGCGGTCGATCGCGGCAGCCTCGTAGAGATGCTTCGGCACCGCCGACAGTCCGGCGAGCGACAAGAGCATCACGAAGGGCGACCACATCCAGATGTCGGTGATGGCGACTGCATAGAGCGCCATGTCGGGGTTGGACAGCCACTCGAAGGTACCTAGCCCCAGCACGTGGTTAATGATGCCGAAGGACGGATCGTAGAGCAGCTTCCAGAACAGGCCGACGACGGCCATCGAGAGCATCATAGGCAGGAGCAGCAGCGTGGTGATCAGCCCCTTGAAGGGGATCGTGCGGTTGAGCAGCAGCGCGACACCGAAGCCGACGACGACCTGGCCAACGACCGAGACGATGACGTATTTCGCGGTGATGGCGAAGTTCGACCAGATGAAGGGGTCGTTGAGAAGCTCGCGATAGTTCTGCAGCCCGACAAAATTGGCTGCCGCCGGAGACGACGCCCTGAAGTCCGTGAACGAGTAGCCGAGCGAATAGATCAGCGGGAAGATGTTGAAGACGATCAGGAACAGGATCGTCGGGATGATGAAGAGATTGCGGATCGCGATGTCGCTCATGCCGCGCGAGGCGGCGCCCGATTTCGGATCCAGCGTTGTCATGACTGCGGTGGCCAAGGCCCGTTCCTTCCCGTACTTCGATTCCGACCGCTGAAAAAGAAACGGAGGGGGCGGGCCGCCGCCCCCTCCGATCCAGGCGTGCTTACTGCTGCACGCGGTTGTACTTCTTGAAGGTCGCGTTCCAGTCTCCCGCCAGCGCGTCGAGCGCTTCCTTGGCGGTGCCCTGGTCACCCGTGATGTAGGGATAGAGGCGCTGGTTCATCTGGATCAGCAGCTCCGCATATTCGGGTGTCGCCCAGAAGTCCTTCACCTTGAACATGGTCTCGTAGAAGGCCTTGTTGTACGGCGTGGCGTTCTGGAATTCCGGCGACTCCAGCACCTTGGCGCTGGCGGTATAGCCGCCGAGTTCGGCCCACTTCTTCTGGGTCTCGTCCTTGATGAACCATTCGAGGAACTTCATCGCTTCCTCCTGGTTCTCCGAGTAGGAGATCACGGAGATGCCCTGCCCACCGAGCGCGGCGAACTGATCGCCGTTCGGACCCGGAGGATTGGCGAAGAAGCCGGTGTTCTTGGCGTGCGGGTTCGACGCCTCGTTCACCAGCGCCGGGAAGAAGGCGAAGTAGTTCATGCTCATCGCCGCCAGGCCTTCGGTGATGGCCTGGTTGTCTTCCGCGAAGAACGTCTTGGCCCAGCCCGGAGGCGTAAAGCCGTAGAGTTCCTTGTAGGCCTCGAGCGCCTTGACGTTCTGTTCCGAGTTGATGATGCCGTCGACCTTGTAGTTGGCGTAGTCGCCAAGCTCGCCGCCGAAGGAGAAAATGGCGTTCTCGACGCCCATCACCAGCGCGTCATAAGAATTGTCGGTATAGATGGCGATGCCGTAGCGCTTCTCGTCCGGGCGATGGAAGAACTCCGCGATGTCACGCAGGGCCTTCCAGTCCTTCGGCGGAGCCAGGTCGTAGCCGTACTTGGCCTTGAACGCCTCCATCTCCTTGGGGTCTTCGAACCAGTCCTTGCGGTAGGACCAGCCGACCGCGTCGCCCTCGGCCGGGATCGACCAGTATTTGCCGGAATCGGACGGGTATTCGGCGTAGTATTTCACCGTCGCCGGCGCCATCACCTCCTTCAGATTGTGCTTGTTGAAGAAGTCGGTGAGGTCGACATAGTGGCCCGCCTCGGAGGCGGCGCCGATCCACTGCGAGTCGCCGACGACCATGTCGTAGGCGCTGCCCTTGGCGTTGAACTCGGTGAAGGCCTTGGTCTGGAAGTCCGACCAGGGCGTCGTTTCGACCGTGACCTTCACGCCGGTCTCGGCTTCGTAGATGTTCGCGAGTTCCTGCAGGTAGTTGGCCGGATCCCATTCCGCCCAGAAGATGGTGAGTTCCTGCGAGTACGCCGCCGTTCCGCTGGCGAGCGTCATCGCGATACCGGCAAGCATGCCGGTCAGTTTCCTGCGCATGTCCACTTCCTCCCTTGGTATCCTGCCCGATTCAGACGGGCGAGATCTCGACTAGTTCTTATGTTCCCGGCGGTTCTGCTCAGGCTCCTCCCCGACCAGTTCCGATATGGATCAGGTTCCTCTTCCCGATCCCATTCTACTTCAATCTGGTATTACCAATCCGAGAGTTCCGTCAAGCGCTTTCTTGGCAGCCTCCTCGCAGGCTGCGATCACAATTTTGCGCAAAAAACCCTTCAATTTCATCCGGTTCTGCATGATAAGCGAAAAAAAGCCAATGATTTCGCACCTGCGGCAGGTTTTGCAGGGCGATCAGTCAGCGAAATCTGGTCGAACCAGTTGTGCTTAAGCCGGCTTCACTGCTTCCAGCGTCGGGGCGGCATCCTCTTCCAGCGCGGCGCGGACGAGCGCATTGGCCGCCCATTGAGCCACAGATTGCGTTTCTTGACCACCCAGCCCCCAGATGTCCTTGAGAACCGTGAGCACCTCGACTCCGAAAACCAGCGACAGCGCCTGCGCCAGTCGTTCGAGCTTTTGCGGCTGGAGCTTGCCTTGCAGCGGCGCGAGTGCGTCCATGAGCAGATCGGTCCGGTGGCCGCGCTTGAACTCGGGCTCCTCTCCGAGCGTGCCGGCGCGACCCCGCGCCCATTGATCGAGGGACAGCTTCAGCGCCGCCTTGAAGGTCGCCTCGAATGTTTCGATCCGCGGCAGGCCGGTCGCAAGCAGGTCGGCGACGCGGTGCGCCGGATCCTTCGAGGTCGAGCTCCAGGTCAGGATGGGACCGAGCGCCTCATCGACCACTGCTCCCACAAGCGCGGCCTGGCTCGGGAAATAACGATAGGCCGTAGCGCGGGAAACGCCGGCAGCCTCGGCGACCTCGCTGACCGACGGCGTCGCGCCCGACTGCATCAGCCTGATCGCCGTTTCGAGCATCAGTCGGCCGGTACGGGCTCGCGGCCCGCCCTTGGAAGGACGTTCGCTATTGGTGCCGGCATCCGATTGACGTGAGACGAGCATATCAATACGATACGCCCGTCTCAAAAAAACGCAAGGGCGACGAACGTCGTCATTTGCAGGCGGCCAGGGCGGTCGGAGGATCCGGCCCGGAGGAAGACGTTGAAGCGCATCTACGTCGTCGGCACGGCCGACACCAAGGGCGAGGAACTCGCCTATCTGGCAGAGCGGATCGCGGCGGCAGGGGGCAATCCTGTCATCGTCGACGTCGGTACGAAAACGCCGGCAATCGAGCCGGGCATAAAGGCGGCAGACGTGGCGAGACATGGGCCAGCCGGCACCGTCGAGGCGCTGGCGTCGGGCGACCGCGGCCGCGCCGTTGCCGCAATGGCGGAGGCTTTCACGCAGTTCGCCACATCGCGCGACGATATTGCGGGCATAATCGGCATCGGCGGCGGCGGCGGCACCTCGATCGTCACCGCGGGCATGCGCGAACTGCCCCTCGGCCTCCCCAAGATCATGGTCTCGACGCTCGCCTCTGGAGATGTCGCCCCCTATGTCGGTGTCTCCGACGTCATGATGATCCCTTCGATCACCGACATGGCCGGCCTGAACGACATCAGCCGCGTCGTGCTGGCCAATGCGGCAGCGGCGATCGTGGCCATGGCCGCGCGCCCGGTCGAGGCGCGGGACGGCAAGCCGGCAATCGGGCTCACCATGTTCGGAGTCACCACATCCTGCGTCACGCAAATCGTCGAAAAACTGAAAGGCGACTTCGACTGTCTCGTGTTCCATGCGACGGGAACCGGCGGCCGCACCATGGAGAAGCTCGCCGATTCCGGCCTGCTGTCGGGCGTGATGGACATCACCACAACTGAGGTCTGCGACTTCCTGTTCGGCGGCGTGCTGCCGGCGACCGGGGACCGGTTCGGCGCGATCGCCCGCACCAGGCTGCCCTATGTAGGCTCCGTCGGCGCGCTCGACATGGTCAACTTCTGGGCCCCGGAGACAATACCCGAAAAGCACCGCGGCCGGCTGTTCTACAACCACAATTCCAATGTGACGCTGATGCGCACCACAGCGGAGGAATGCCAGGCCATCGGCGAATGGATCGGCGGAAAACTCAACGCCTGCGAAGGACCAGTCCGCTTCCTCATCCCCGAAAAAGGCGTCTCCGCCCTCGACATCGAAGGCGGCGCCTTCCGGGATCCGGAAGCCGACGCCGCGTTGTTTTCGGCGCTCGAGGCGACTGTCCGGCAGACGGCCAGCCGCCGCATCGAACGGCTGCCGCTTCACATCAACGATCCGGAATTCGCCGAAGCCGCGGTCGCGGCTTTTCGCGAGATCATCCGCTGACATAAGCACGTAACCCGAGGACCAGATGCCAGCTATTCCACGCGCCAAAATCCTGGAAAAATTCCGCGACATGATCGCGCGCGGCCAGCCGATCGTAGGCGGCGGCGCCGGCACCGGGCTTTCCGCCAAGGCGGAGGAGGCCGGAGGTATCGACCTCATCATCATCTACAATTCGGGCCGTTACCGCATGGCGGGGCGCGGTTCGGCGGCCGGCTTGCTCGCCTATGGCAACGCCAACGAGATCGTCAAGGAAATGGCCTATGAGGTGCTGCCCGTCGTGAAGCACACGCCGGTGCTCGCCGGCGTCAACGGCACCGACCCGTTCGTCATCATGCCGCGCCTGCTCGCCGAGCTGAAGGACATGGGCTTTTCCGGCGTGCAGAATTTCCCGACCATCGGCCTTTTCGATGGAGCCATGCGCCAGAGCTTCGAGGAAACCGGCATGGGGTTTTCGCTCGAAGTCGACATGATCGCCGGGGCGCACAAGCTCGACCTGCTGACCACGCCCTATGTCTTCAACCCGGACGAGGCGAAGGCGATGACCAAGGCCGGCGCCGATATCGTCGTCGCCCATATGGGCGTCACCACCGGCGGCTCGATCGGCGCTACCAGCGCCAAATCGCTCGATGATTGCGTCAAGGAGATCGACGCGATCGCCGACGCGGCGCGTTCGGTGCGCAGCGACGTCATCCTGCTCTGCCATGGCGGGCCGATCTCGATGCCCGCCGATGCGCGCTACATCCTCGAGCGCTGCCCCGGCCTGCATGGCTTCTATGGCGCCAGCTCGATGGAGCGCCTCCCGGCCGAAGCGGCGATCCGCGACCAGACGGCGGATTTCAAGGCGCTGCCGATCCGCAAATAGATTTCAGAACACGGGAGGAAACCAGCACCATGAGCAAGAGCGATCCGAACAGAATGTTCGTCTACCCCAAGGACGTCGACACCTTCGGCTTCGACTGGGGCCGGCTGGCTCTGACCGTCGCGCCGGAGGTGAACGGGGCGGCACGGTTTTCGGGCGGCGTCGTCGACCTGCCGCCCGGCCAAGGCCACACGCGCCACAATCACCCGGGCGCGGAAGAGATCATCTTCGTGATCTCCGGCAATGGCGAGCAGATGGTCGAAGACGAAGAGGGCAACCCGGTGACCAAGAAGGTCGGACCGGGATGCACCGTCTTCGTGCCTGAAAGCCGTTTTCATTCAACGCTGAACACGAGCTCGGCGCCGATGCAGCTCTTCGTCGTCTATTCGCCGGCCGGACCCGAACGCGGGCTGCGCGAACTGCCTGACTTCAGGATCATACCGGCCGGCGAGTAGCGGCTTGAAGCCGGGGGACGAGGCGACTCCGCTTCGCTTTCGTTGCCTGCGCAGAGACGCGGAAAAACCCCGGGCCTGGCGCAACAAATCTAACGAGCACGAAGAGGCGCGAGGATGTAGAAGCGAAGAATAGACCGCCGATTCGGCGCGGTCATTCTTCGAAAGACGCTCGTGAACAACGGAATCCTGCTGGCGCTCCTCGCCTATGCCGTCTACTCGTGGAGCGACGCCGCCGTGAAGGCGCTCGGCAGCGATCTAAACGTCTTCGAGATCGGCTTCTACATGACGCTGGTTTCGGCGGTCTGCATCGCCTTGACCACGCCCAAAGATGAGAAGCTCGTTCACTTCTGGCGCATGAAGCGGCCCTGGGCCGTGCAGGCGCGCGCGCTTTCTGGCACCGCGGCGAGCGTGCTCAGCGTCATCGCCTTCACCACCATCCCGCTGGCCGAGGTCTATGCGCTGATCTTCCTTGCCCCGCTCTTCGTCACGCTGATGTCTGTCTTCCTGCTCAAGGAGCAGGTCGGTCCCTGGCGATGGTTCGCCATCCTTGCCGGATTTGCCGGCGTGCTGCTTGTGGTGCGGCCAGGCTTCAGGGAACTTGAGGTAGGCCATGTCGCGGCGGTGGTCGTCGCCCTGCTCGCCGCCTTCAGCGTCATCTTGATGCGCTCGCTGTCGGCACGCGAGACCCGCACGACCATGCTCGGCTTCCTGATGCTCTACATCATTGGGTTCAACGGCGCGGCCATGCTGGTGACCGGCGCCCGAATGCCGACGATCGAGGAAGCGGCATTCCTGCTCATCGCAGGGGTTTTCGCGGCAACGGGCAACATCCTGATCCTCCGGGCAACGCGCTTCACGCCGGCCAACCAGCTCGCGTCGACGCATTATTCGCAGATCGTCTGGGCGGTAATACTGGGCGCGCTGTTCTTCCAGGAGAAGCCGGACCTGCTCGCCATCGCCGGGCTGGCGATCATCGGAAGCTCCGGCCTGCTGACCGTGGCGCGCGAGCGCATCCGGCTCGGCACTGTGCGCTGGAGCCTGTTCAGCCGGAACCGGATTTAGCGCGGCCGCTGTTCAGGCCGCCGTGCCGCCCCTGTTCCAGCCCCGACCGGTGTCGCCGAACATCTCGTAGCCGGTTGCAGTGACAGCGACCGTATCTTCCAGCTTGATGAAGCCGCGCTTGGGATGAAGCATGGTCGTCTCGACCGAGATCACCATGTTTTCCTCCAGCGGCCGGTCGGCGTCGACGCCCTCATAGGCGACCGGGTGGTTGGTCATCAGGAACGGCGCTTCATGGCTGATGAGCCCCATGCCGTGGCAGAAGAAGTCTGTGAAAGCGGCAGACGGCGAGGTCTTCAGCGTGGCCTCCGCCTCGATGATGACGTCTTCACCCATCGCACCGGCCTTGATCTTTGAGAAGGCCGCCTGCTGGATCGTGTCGATCTCGTGCAGCAGATCCTCGAGCTCCGAATCCGGTTCGCCCAGCACGCCCATCCGGCAGAGATCGCCGATATAGCCGTGATAGTTGCCGCCCGAATCGATGGACATCACCTCGCCCGCGGCCCAGGCCTGCTCCGAGGCAGCACGGTTGTGACTGGAGCCCAGCGTCAGCAGGCAGTATTCAAACTGCAGGCCGCGATTTGTCTCCTCGCGGCGCAGCCGCTCAATGATCTCGGCCTTGGTCGAACCCTCACGCGAGGCCGCTATGGTCGCCAGCATGGATTCCGTGATCAGGTCGGAAGCCTTGCGCAGCTTCGTCAGCTCCTCCGGCGTCTTCAGCGCGCGCATGCGCTCGAACGTAGAGGTCGCGTCGAACACCTTGGCGTCGGGCAGCGCCTTCCTGAGCGCGATATAGGCGTCGGAGGGCAGGAAAGCCGGCTCGATGCCGATACGTGCGTCGGTGCGGCCGATCTTTGAAAAATGCTCGGCGGCAAGAGCGGCGGCGTCGAGCGAGCCCCAGGTCGCGGTGTGCAGCTCCGGCGTCCAGAACGGCCGGTTCTGGTGCTCGCCGGCCTCCATCTTGTTGCCGATGTAGGCGGCGCGGTCGGGCCTGCCTTTCTCGTAGATGACGAGCGGCAGGTAGCGGCTGTGGCCGATGGCGTCCATGGCCGAGAAGAAGATGAACTTGTAGCCGCCAAGCAGGTATTGGACATTGTGCTTCGAGGCCGCGATGAGGAAGTCGAAGTCGGCCTCCTCCATCAGCCGGTCGAGACGCTCCTGGTCGAAGGGGGGCTTTGCTTCCTGGGTGGTTCCTACGATTGCGTCCATTGTGGCTTTCCCATCTCTTCCAGACCGGCCGCATCCCCTCGGCTCACGCTGGTCCGACCAGTCTGCACCAAACAGCCCCACGCGGTCCAGTATTGCTGCCAGTACCGGCTAATAGACTACCAATCGCTAAACTTTGTGGCGACTGGCGAAGCCGGTCAGAAAAGAAGTCAGATTGTCTGAAAGCGCATCGCAGAGATAGCCGCCTTCCTGCACGATGACGGTGGGCAAATCGAGAGCGGCGATCGCCTCGCCGATCCGGGCGAAACCGGGCGTGCTGACCGAAAGCCCGCCGAACGGATCGCCTTCGAAGGCGTCGAGCCCGAGCGCCACCACCAGCGCGTCGGGCGCGAAAGCCTCGATGCGGCGAATGCCTGCGGCAAGCGCCTGGAGGAATATCTCGTCGCCCGATTTCCGCTCCAGCGGCAGGTTGAGGTTGTAGCCCAGGCCGGGACCCTCGCCGCGCTCATCGGCATAACCCCAGAAGAAGGGATAGAAGCGCACGGGATCTGCGTGGATCGAGACTGTGAGCACATCAGGTCGCCGGTAGAAGACGCCCTGCGTGCCGTTGCCATGATGAAGGTCGACATCGAGGATCGCGACGCGGTCGGCCGACTTGCGCAGGCGCTGCGCGGCGATGCCCGAATTGTTGAAGAAGCAGAAACCGCCGGCGACGTCGGCGAAGGCGTGATGGCCAGGCGGGCGGCAGAGCGCATAAGCGGACGGCGCACCGGCGTCGATAGCTTCGGCTGCGGCGACCGCGGTCCAGGCGCTCCAGCAAGAGCTCTCGAACGTCTGCTCCGAGATCGGGCAAGATGTGTCCGCCATATGGTAGCCGGCCTGACCCACTGCCGAGTCGGGGCGGGAGCCGCCGCGTGCGATCGGATGGATGTTCGGAATCACCTCGGCCGAGGCGCCTTCGATACGCTGCCAGCGCTCGAAGATGCGCTGCAGGAATTCGATATACTCCGGCGTATGGATTGCGGCGATCGGACCAAGCCCGAAGCTCTTCGGCCGCTCGACGATGCAGCCCGCTGCCTTCGCGCCTCCGAGCAGCCGCTCGATGCGTTCCGGCACCTCGGGATTGGGTTTCGGCGCGCCTGAAGAAAGGAACGATTTCGGGTCGTGGCGGCGCTGCTCGTCGGCGAAATAGGCTTTCATGCTTCCACTCTAATCATCGGGATCGGCATCCGCCAGCGCATGGAAAGCCGTATCGTAGGCCGCGTGGATCTGCTCGGTATCGGAGTGCTTTATGCCCGCGCGCGCATAGAAGGCCTGGGCGCGGAAATTCTGCGTGTCGACGGCAAGACGGATGTAGCAGCCGCCGCGCTTGCGCGTGACGGAGGCCAGCCGCTGCAGCAGCCTTTCGCCGATGCCTTTGCCGCGAAATTCGTCGGCAACGTAAAAATCCTGCACATAGACGCCAGGCCTGCCGATCCAGGTCGAGAAGCTCGGAAAGTAGAGGCAGCAGCCGGCGAAGCGTCCGTCGATCTCGGCGATCAGCACTTCGAAGGCCGGCGTCTCGCCGAAGCCGAAACGCCGGATATCGTCGACGCTGCTTTTCAGCTTGTGCAGTTCCTTGACCGTTTCCGCGATACCGACCAGCGCCGAAAAAATATCCTCGGCATCTTCGACGGTTGCGAAGCGGATCGATATCTCGCTCATGGCTTGCCGCGTCACCTCAGAACGCCACCCTGTCGCCGCCCTTGAGCGCGAGCATCTCGCGTGCTTCCGCAGGCGTCGCGACCTCCAGCGACAGGCCGTCGAGGATAGAACGGATGCGGCGCACCTGATCGGCGTTCGATTTCGCCAGCGCGCGCCCGTCATAGAGCGAGTCCTCCAGGCCAACCCGGACATTGCCGCCCATTGCGGCGGCGATCGACAGCATCGGCAGCTGGTGGCGGCCGGCCGCAAGCACCGAGAATTCGTAGTCCTGGCCGAAGAGCTTGTCGGCGATGCGTTTCATATGGGTGAGGTTTTCGGGATCGGCGCCGATCCCGCCCAGAATGCCGAACACGAACTGGATGAAAAGTGGCCCCGCAACGAGGCCTCGGTCCCGAAAATGCGCCAGCGAATAGAGATGGCCGACGTCGTAGCACTCGAACTCGAAGCGAGTGCCGCAGCCACGCCCGAGCTTGTCGAGCACCGTCTCCATGTCGGCGAAGGTGTTCTTGAAGATCGTGTCGCGCGTCGCCTCAAGCAGTTCAGGTTCCCACGCATGCTGCCATTCCCTCGGCCTGTCGAGCATCGGGAACAGTGCAAAATTCATCGAGCCCATGTTGAGCGAGCACATCTCCGGTTCGGCCCGCAACGGCGCGGCCAGCCGCTGGTCGAGCGTCATCAGCGAAGAGCCGCCTGTGGTGATGTTGATCACCGCATCGGTGGCCTGCTTGATGCGCGGCAGGAACTGCATGAAGACGTCAGGGTCGGCGGTGGGACGCCCGTTCTCGGGATCGCGCGCATGGAGATGCAGGATCGAGGCGCCGGCTTCCGCCGCTGCGATCGCTTCGGCCGCGATCCGGTCGGGCGTCACCGGCAGATAGGGGCTCATCGTCGGCGTATGTACAGACCCGGTGACGGCGCAGGTGATGACAACTTTCTTCCGCGCCATGTTTCCGCCCTCAGCCGTTGACGGGTAGCTTGAGTTCGCTGGCCAGCGCCTCCAGCGTATCGGACAGGATCGCCATGATCTCGCCTATCTCCGCGCGCGTCACGATCAGCGGCGGGCAGACCATGAAGTTGTCGCTCTCCGGACCGCCGCGGACCCGCCGAGAATAAACGATGAGCCCGCGCTCGAAGGCAAGGTCGATCAGCCGGACATTGGCGTTCGCCTCGCGCGGCAGCGGCTTCTTCGCCTCCGGATCGGCATAGATATCCGCGCCGAGCAGCAGGCCTTTTCCGCGCACGTCGCCGACAAAGGGAAAACGCCGGGAGAGGTTTTCCAACTCGCCCTTCAGCACCTCACCCATCGCCGCGGCGTTGTCGATCAGATGAAGCCGGTCGACCTCCTGGAGTACGGCGAGTCCCGCCGCACAGGCGACCGGGTTGCCGCCATAGGTGTGGCCGTGCAGGAAACCTCCCATCCCGATGACAGGGCCCACGATCCGCTCGGGTGCTGCGATGGCGCCGAGTGGAGCATAGCCCGACGAGAGGCCCTTCGACAGCACGACAATGTCGGGCCGACAGTTCCAGTGGTTACCGCCGAGGAACTTTCCGGTGCGGCCGACGCCGGTCATCACCTCGTCATGGATGAGCAGGATGCCATGCCGGTCGCAGATCTCCCGGATGCGTGGAAAATAGCTGTCGGGCGGCACCAGCGCCGCCGTCGCCGCTCCACCGATCGGCTCCATGATGAAGGCAAGCACGCTATCGGCACCCTCTTCCAGGATCTTTGCCTCCAGCATGTCGGCGTAACGCAGTCCGCGTTCCTCCAGCGAGAGGTTGTCGCGGTCGCGATGGACAGTCGGCGCAGGGATCAGCGGCATCGGCCGGCTCATCGGCGCGAAGGTTTTCGTCAGCACATCATCGCCGGTCGGCTCCAACGCGCCGAGCGTGATGCCGTGATAGGACGGCATCCGGCCGATCACCTTCCATCGTTTGTCCTGGCCCGTGGCCACCGCCCATTGCCGCGCCAGCTTGATCGCCGCCTCGACGGCCTCGGAGCCTCCCGAGACGAAGTAGACCCGCTCGAACCCGCTTGGCAGGCGCACAGCGATCTCGCGAGCAAGATCGTTAGCCGGCTCGTTTTCGAAATGGATAGTGTAGGCGAAGGACACTCGGTCCATCTGCCGCTTCATCGCGTCGATGACCGAGCGATTGCCATGGCCGATATTGACGTTGACCGCACCGCTCGACCCGTCGATGTAACGTCGGCCGGTCTTGTCCCACAGATAGATGCCGCCGGCGCGGTCGACGACCGGACGCGGCAGCCGCGTGAAATGGAAGAGATTCGGGCGGGGCTTTGCCCCCGACTCTGCGTCTGCCTTCATGAAATCCTCATCGGCCATTCCTTGCCGGACCTAAGCGAGATAACGGTCCAGAACATTGGCGGTGACGCGTTCCACCATCGCGTCGCGGCGTAGCAGTCCCGCCACCCACTCGCAGCTTCCGGCGTGAAACACCTCGCCCTTGCCGCGCCGGAAATTGACGATCATGCCATTCGAATAGCGGACCTTTTCCAGGTTCTCGTCACTGGCGTCGCCATAGAGCATATCCGCAATGAAACGGCCGTCCTCGTCGCCGAAGAACTGGTCCTCGATCGACAGGAAGTCAGCCTCCTCGACCTGGCTCGCCATGCCCATCGCCAGGATCTCGAGTCCCTCGGGCGCTCCACTGGTTGCGGTCGGATACGGCCGGCCGTTGCGGATCTCATAGTCGAGGCCGTCGACCTCATAGCCGTAGACGTGGCTGTCGGCGCCAAGCAGATCACCGTAGAAAAGTCCGGTGTCTGCAAACGCCCAGTGCTCCGGCCGGTAGACGGGGAAGCCACGCACGCCGCGCGGCGTGCAGCCGCCCCATCCTGCATAGACGCCATTGGAAGAATTCAGGCCAAAGGTCTTCGAGCCCGGCCGCCCGATCTCGGGAGCATCCCAGGAATTGGTCGCGCGCGTGACGTCTTCCGCCTGGTAGATCGGGTCCTCGGCGCGCGCGCGATATTTGTAGCAGATCTGCCGCCGGCCCTCGTCCTCAAACCGGGTCTGCCACATGAAGTTTCCGGCGAAGCGCGCCGCATGGCCGCCCCGCTCGACATAGTCGTCGACGGCGTCGCGCATCTCCCAGGTCCAGTATTCGTCGTGGCCGACAAAGACGACGCAGTCATAGCCGGCAAGGATCTCCGGCGAGAAATGCAGCTCGTGCTGGCTGGCGAGGTCAACGGCAAAACCGGCGCGTTCGGCCCAGCGGAAGAAATGGCTGTCATAGCTCGCCCAGCCCGCCGAGGCGTATTTCTTGGAATGGCCTGTCGCCAGCGCCCATTCCATATGCGGATAGCGCGGCACCGTCTTCGGCGGCATGGAGATTTCGAGCGGCACGCGCGGCGCCTCGGGCGGCAGCGTGACGAAACCGCGGCACCAGGGGCGCTGGGTGGATACCATGCGCGCATACTGGTTTCGGCCGTGGCCGGTGATCCCCTCATAGGCGTTGGACCCACCCCATGTGTTGTAGGCGGTCCAGGTGCCTGTCGCCGCCACCTGCAGCACGCGGCCGGCCTTTTGCCCGGGCTTGGGGTGTACGATGAAGAGATGGCGGCAGGTGATCTCCGATCCGTCGCGGCCCTCGGCGACAAGCGTCACGCGATAGGCGCCGGACGGCCAGTCTTCGCCGATCACAATCTCGAAGGCGGACTCCCAGCCGCAGCCTTCGACCGAGCACTGATCCGGCGTGTCCTGCCAGCCGCAGGCGATCCCATGCTTCTCGAAAACCTGGGCCTCGTGCGCACCGTCGCGGACAATGCGGATGGCGAAGTTCTTGGCCGTCGCGCTGACATGAAGCCGGGCGATCTCTCCTTGCATGTAGGAAAAGCGATCCGTGTAGCACCAGATCTCCCCACGCTCCCCATCCATCCCCGGGAACTCGTAGTAGTGCCCGCGCACGGCAAAGCGCCGTTCTTCGGCCGTCAGACCGAAATCGGGAAATTCGTTGGCGGGCTGCTGCATCTGCATTTGGTCGTTCCGTCCGCCGGCTCCCCGGCGACCGCTGGCGATTGACTCCGTCATTCGCCCCGCGGTCAAGAGGCGAGGCTGCTTCGACGCTCGATCGGGACGCTCTGGCCCTTTCCAATTGGCGAACTGGCGCAAGCAGTGGAGCCACACGCAAAAACGTTCGCGCATTGCCTCATGCATGCTATCCAACCGCCATGGCGCAGAAGAAAGCACATGAGGTCGAAGCCTGGCTGAGGCGGCCGCCCGAAAACGTCACGATCGTGCTGATCTATGGGCCGGATCGCGGACTGGTGTCCGAGCGCGCCAAGGCCTTCGCGGAAAAGACAGGCTTGCCGCTCGACGACCCCTTCTCGGTCGTGAAACTCGACGCCGGCGAGGCGGAGCGCGACCAGGGACGCCTGCTCGACGAGGCGCGGACGGTGCCGATGTTCTCCGCGCGGCGGCTGCTATGGGTACGCAATGCCGGCGCACAGAAATCGCTGGCCGACGATGTGAAGGCGCTGTCGGCCGAACCGCCGCGCGACGCCGTGATCCTCATCGAGGCGGGGGACCTGAAGAAAGGCGCGGCGCTGCGTTCGGCCGTGGAGACCAGTGCCATCGGAATGGCCCTGCCCTGCTACGGCGACGAGGATCGCGACATCGACTCGGTGATCGACGACGAACTCGGAAAAACCGGCATGGGAATTGCGATGGAGGCGAGGAGCACGCTCAGACGCAATCTCGGCGGCGATCGGCTGGCCACGCGCGGGGAGATCGCCAAGCTGGCGCTTTACGCACATGGCAAGCACGAGATCGGAGTGGACGATGTGCTCGCTATGAGCGGTGATGTCTCCGGAATCTCGGTCGACGACGCGGTCGATGCCATGCTCGACGGCAAGGTCGACGATTTCGACCAGGTTTTCACCCGGCAGTCGCTTGGCGGCAGCCAGGCCTATCTGGTGCTCGCAGCGGCGATCCGGCAGATGCAATCGCTTCAACTGCTCAGCGCCGGCATGACGGGCCGCAACGCGGCAGCCGTGGTGGCCGCGGCTCGGCCGCCCGTCTTCTTCGCACGGCGCAAGCTCGTGGAGCGCCTTCTGGAGAGATGGCCTTCGGAAGCGCTGCAACGTGGCTTGGCGCGTTTGCAGGCAGCGGTGCTCGCCACGCGCCGCCGGCCGGAACTCGCGGTGGAGATCGCCAGACAGGCGTTATTGGGTATCGCTATCGAAGCCCGTCGTTTATCTGCAAGACGTTGATCAACAGCCGGCTAATGTTTGGTAAGTCATTGTAATTATTACTGTTGTAGGCGTCTGCACAAATCGTCGAGTTGTTCCAGGGTTCTATAGGCGATCTTGAGTTCGCCGCCTTTGTCCTTATGCGAGATTGCGACGTTGAGGCCGGTCACGTTCGACAGGAGCTTTTCGAGAGCGAGCGTATCGGCGTCTTTCTCAGTGATCGATGAGGGTTTGCGAGTCTTCTGGGTATCCGACTGCGGCTGCTGGGCCAGCGCCTCTGCCTGGCGGACTGAAAGCCCGCCTTCGACGATACGCTTGGCGAGGGCGGCGGGATCGGCTGCGTTCACCAGCGTGCGGGCATGGCCGGCCGACAGTGTGCCGTCGACCAGAAGATCGTGGATCACGTCGGGCAGCTTCAGCAGGCGGAGCGTATTGGCAACATGGCTCCGGCTCTTGCCGATGACGTTCCCGAGATCCGCCTGGGTGTAATTGTGCTCGTCAATCAACTGCTGGTAGCCAAACGCCTCCTCGACGGGGTTGAGGTCGGCGCGCTGAACGTTTTCGATGATGGCCAGTTCGAGCGCCGTGCGATCGTCGACGTCGCGCACCAGCACCGGGATTTCGGTCAGTCCGGCCCGCTGCGCCGCGCGCCAGCGCCGTTCGCCTGCGATGATCTCGTATTTGCCCTCGGGCCTGCGACGGACCAGCACCGGCTGGACGATGCCATGTTCGCGGATCGACTGCGCCAGATCGACCAGATCGGCTTCTGAAAAATTGCGGCGTGGGTTCTTCGGGTTGGGCGAGACGAATTCGATCGGCACGCGGCCGTCTGCAACCGCGGCTGGAGCCGCCGGCTGCCTGTCATCACGTGCCGCCGGCCGGTCCATGTCTCCGATGAGAGCCGCCAGCCCGCGACCCAGCCTTTTTTTGGAATGATCTTCGTTCATAGTAAATCCGGTTGGTTTCGAGTCCGAATCGAGTCTTACGCCGCGCGGAGGCGGCGCTCGCGGCGAATGACTTCGGAGGCAAGCTGCAGATAGGCTTGGCTGCCCGAGCACTTGAGGTCGTAGAGGATGGCGGGCTTGCCGTATGACGGAGCCTCGGACACTCGCACGTTGCGCGGAATCACGGTCTCGTAGACCTGGTCACCCATATGCGCCCTGACATCTTCCACAACCTGGCGGGCAAAGCTGTTGCGGCCGTCGAACATGGTCAGCACGATGCCCTGAATGGTCAGGTCCGGGTTGATCGAATTCCGAACTTGTTCAACAGTTTCAAGGAGTTGGCTAAGACCTTCGAGTGCAAAGAACTCGCATTGCAGCGGCACGAGGACAGAATCGGCGGCGGCCATCGAGTTCAGCGTCAGCAGGTTCAGCGAAGGCGGACAGTCTACCAGGACATAGGTGAAGGGGGCGTTGCGCAAGGACGAATCGTGCACTGCGTTACGCAGCCGGACCACCCGGTCAGGTGAACCTGCAATCTCCATCTCGATGCCGAGAAGATCGAGGGTCGACGGCACGATCCATAGCCCCGGCACGGCCGTCTGCATGGCGGCTTCTTCCAGCGTCAGCGCGCCAGTGAGCACGTCATAGGAAGATACTGAACGCTCGCGGCGATCGATGCCAAGGCCAGTGCTGGCGTTTCCCTGGGGATCCAGGTCGACGATCAGCACGCGCTCGCCAATCGCCGCAAGCGCCGTGGCGAGGTTGATGGCGGTGGTGGTCTTGCCGACACCGCCCTTCTGGTTGGCGAGTGTTATGATGCGTGGTCCGGGTTTCATCGTAACCCTATGTAGGCAATTGGTTTTTCTGCGTAGGCTATCTATCTTTGGCGCCGCTTGAGACCAGTGATTTCAAGGATGACGCTGTCGGCATCGAGCCTACTGCGGTGTTCTACCAGATCATATTGCCACTGAAGAGAGCTTTCTTGGATCTCTTGCCGGTAATCCCGCCCTTTATGCAGAAAACCTCTTGCTCCTGCCGACAGCCAGGGAGAAGCTAGCTCCAGCAGAAGCGGCAGCGGCGCCAAAGCGCGCGCCGTCACCACCTCTGGTTCTTCCAAACCACTGATTTTCCCGTCGATTCGGCAGGCATGAATACGGGCAGGGAGCGAGAACTGGCCGGTGACAGCCTGCAGGAAACCCGCTTTTTTCCGATTGCTCTCGACGAGATCGATCCGCCCGCCGGGCCTTTCCTTCAGCAGAAAAGCGAGCACGAGACCGGGAAAGCCGCCGCCGGAACCGAGATCGAGCCAACGGAGAGCTCCCGGGGCAAGTGGCACGAGCTGTGCGCTGTCCAGGATATGGCGGTTCCAGATGTCGTCCAAGGTCGAAGGCGCCGCCAGGTTGATGCGGCTTGCCCAGGTCCGGAACATGGATTCAAAGGCTTGGAGATCCTGGAATGTTTCACGTGAAACGGGACCTGCTACGTCGATAAGCCTTTGATACTTATCGTTCTTCGTCAAGCCGCACCTTCCTGCAGGTGTTCGGCATGTCGGACGTGGGAAACAATAATCGCGATGGCGGCCGGAGTCATGCCGTCGATCCGTTGCGCTTCGGCGAGCGAACGCGGCTTTCGCGACCGAAGCTTCTGCTTGATTTCATTTGACAATCCGGGCACAGCCGAAAAGTCAATCTCGTTCGGTATAGTGCGCTTCTCTTCCCGGCGTATCTGGGCAGCATCGGCAGACTGCCTGTCGAGGTAGACGGCATATTTCGCTTCTGTTTCAAGGCGTTCGCCGGTCTTGGCGTCAATTGAGCCGAGCTCAGGCCATAGCGCAGAGAGCGAAACTAAGGTCAGATCCTTCGTTGCCAGTAGATCGTAGGCGGAGCGGCGGACACCGTCCTGGTTCAGATCCAGGCCTCGCTTTTTCGCTTCACTCGGCGTGATGGAAAGGCTCTTCGCCAAAGAGCGAGCAGAATCAAGCGCTTCACGCCTGCCTTCATACCGGCTCACACGCTCCGGCGAAGCAATCCCCAGCTGCATCGCAAGCGGGGTCAGGCGCTCGTCGGCATTGTCGGCACGCAGGGACAGACGAAACTCCGCCCGGGATGTGAACATACGATAGGGCTCGGTGATTCCACGCGCCGTCAAATCGTCAATCATTACACCGACATAGGCCTCGGTGCGGCTCAAGACGACCTGGTTTTTGTTCACAGCACTCCTGGCGGCATTCAAACCGGCCAGAATTCCCTGCGCAGCGGCCTCTTCATAGCCGGTTGTGCCGTTAATCTGCCCGGCGAGGAACAGACCCTCGATACGTTTCGTCTCGAGCGTCGATTCCAGCTCCCGCGGGTCGACATGGTCGTATTCGATCGCATAACCCGGCTGGAGCATCGCAGCGCGTTCGAGTCCCGGGATGGTCTTCAGGATATCGAGCTGAACGTCTTCGGGCAGGGACGTGGAAATCCCGTTGGGATAGACCGTGTGGTCGTCGAGGCCTTCCGGCTCGAGAAATATCTGATGGCCGTCGCGGTCGCCGAACTTGACGATCTTGTCCTCGATCGAGGGGCAGTAGCGGGGACCGATGCCTTCGATGGAACCGGAATACATCGCCGAGCGGCCGAGGTTCTCCCTGATGACGTCATGCGTGGCCGGTGTTGTGCGGGTGATGCCGCATTCGATCTGTCGGTTGACGATACGGTCGGTCATCAGGGAGAAGGGGACCGGGTCCTCGTCGGCCGCCTGCATTTCGAGCGAGGCCCAGTCTATGGTGCGCCCGTCGAGGCGGGGGGGCGTGCCGGTCTTGAGGCGCCCGAGCGTGAAGCCGGCGCGGGCCATGGTCGCGGAAAGGCCCATGGACGCCTTTTCATTCATCCGACCGGCGACGATCTTCTTCTCGCCTATATGGATAAGACCACGGAGGAAGGTGCCTGTGGTGAGGACAACGGCGCCGCACGGAAGACGGCGGCCGTCGGCGAGGACAACGGACGCGACGCAGTTGTCCGTGATCTGGAGATCCTCGACCTCCGACTCGATTACTTCGAGCAGATCCTGTTCAGCGATCGCCTGCTGCATGGCCGCGGCATAAAGCTTGCGGTCTGCCTGGGTGCGCGGGCCGCGGACGGCCGGACCCTTGCGGCGGTTGAGAACGCGGAACTGAATGCCTGCGGCGTCGGCGACGCGGCCCATCAAGCCGTCGAGTGCGTCGATCTCGCGGACGAGGTGGCCTTTGCCGAGCCCACCGATCGCGGGATTGCAGGACATAACGCCGATTTTGTCGGCGCGGAGTGTAACGAGCGCAGTACGCGCCCCAGATCGGGCCGCTGCGCTTGCCGCCTCGCAGCCGGCATGGCCGCCGCCGACCACCACGACATCGTAGGTTTCAGACATTTCGGGTTCCGCTTCGTTGCCGCGACAGATGTGCGCAATGGACCAAAGTGTCAAGCCGTTGAAACAGCGAAGGTTTCACGTGAAACGCTGGCAGACGGGTAGGCCAGCCGTGTTTCACGTGAATCATGCTCCATAGCGGTGCTTTCCGGCTAGAACGCGCGCCGCCGACAATCAAGTTCGACGCAGGCTCAAAACGGGTCCCTGTGTCTTCAGTCATTTTCCAATGCAGAATTGCGAGAAGATGACGTCGAGCAGATCCTCAACGTCGACCGCGCCGCAGAGACGTCCAAGCCTGTCGGCCGCAAGCCGCAGATCGTCGGCGCGGAGTTCGAGATCGCGATCGCTTCCCCCCAAAGCAGCTTCTAGGTAGGCGACGGTTTCCCTGAGAAGTTCGATGTGGCGCATCCGGGACGGAAGGATATCGCCGGCGTCGCCGGCAGCCTTTTCCGCTCGTTCACCCAGCATCTCCAGCAGTTCGGAAATGCCTTGGCCGGACAGGGAGGATACCATCAGGCTAGGTCGCCCCGGAGAACGGTCGGCGCCAAGGAGATCAGCCTTTGTCCCTATGTGGATAACATTGGGGTTAACTACGGCCGGACGGCCGGACTTGTCACTTGTCGCATCGGCCAGGAGCAGGACGAGGTCCGCCGTCTCCGCGCGCTGCCTGGCCCTTTCGATCCCGATCGCCTCGACTTTGCCGGCCGCCTCGCGGATTCCAGCGGTGTCCGTCAACCGGACCTTCACGCCATTCAGATCGAGCGCCAGCTCGACGAGGTCTCGGGTCGTGCCGGGCTCGTCCGAGACGATCGCGGCATCGCGCCGAGCCAACGCGTTGAGAAGGCTGGATTTGCCAGCATTGGGTGCGCCGACAATGACAACATCGAAGCCGTCGCGGATGATCTCGGCGCGGTGATAGCTGCCAATGTGCTGGCGAATCTCGTTCGCCAGACTCTGCATGTCCGCCCAGACCACGTCCGCGACCGACCCGGGAACGTCGGGCTCGTCGGCGAAGTCGAGCTCAGCCTCGATCATGGCGCGGGCGTGGATGAGGCGCTGGCGCCAGGCGGAATAGAGCTTCGACTGTGCGCCGTCCGCATTGAGCACGGCCAGGCGGCGCTGCGCCTCGGTCTCTGCCGAGATCAGATCGGCGAGCGCCTCCGTTTCGGTGAGATCAAGCTTGCCATTCAGGAAGGCGCGGCGCGTGAACTCGCCCGCTTCGGCGTGGCGGACGCCAGGATGGGCAGTGAGCGCGTCCAGCAAAGCCGCGACCGCAGCCTTGCCGCCGTGGATCTGGAACTCGGCGCAATCCTCGCCGGTGAAGCTGCGCGGTGCAGGGAAAAATAGTAACAGGCCCGAATCGATCTTCGCGCCGTCGGGGTTGCGGAACGTTGAATACGACGCAACTCGCGGCTCGGTAACCTTATCAGCGATCGTTTCGAGCACGAATCGAGTCTGCTTGCCGGAGATGCGGACGACCGCGACACCGGCGGGCAGCCGGCCGCTGGAGAGCGCGACGATGGTGTCCGGGAACTCCACGGAGCTCACATTTCGTCCCTTCAAAGGTTGCTTCGCTCGTCAGCGAAGAAAGCTGCATACGGCTTCCTTCGCTTGCTGCCCGCCATACGGCTAAGGGACCGGGCAGGCAAGTTATGCTAGCGCACGGCGCGAATGTCGAAGATCGATTGTCATAGCCGCGGTCAGAACAAGGGCCCGTCAACCCATGGTTAACGAGCCCTTACCGAAATCATTCCGAGTCCGAATCGAGGCCCGGCTGTCGGGCCTCGCCGGAATCAGGTGTTCATCGAGTCGAAGAAATCCGCATTGGTCTTGGTCTGCTTCAGCTTGTCGATGAGGAACTCGATGGCATCGGTGGTTCCCATCGGCGCCAAGATGCGGCGAAGCACGAATATCTTCTGCAGGTCGGCCTTCGGCACCAGCAGGTCCTCCTTGCGGGTGCCCGACTTGAGGATGTCCATCGCCGGATAGATGCGCTTGTCGGCGACCTTGCGGTCCAGCACGATTTCCGAGTTGCCGGTGCCCTTGAACTCTTCGAAGATGACCTCGTCCATGCGGCTGCCGGTGTCGATGAGCGCCGTCGCGATGATAGTCAGCGAGCCACCTTCTTCGATGTTGCGCGCCGCACCGAAGAAACGCTTCGGACGCTGCAACGCATTGGCGTCGACGCCGCCGGTGAGCACCTTGCCGGAGGACGGCACCACCGTGTTGTAGGCGCGGCCAAGACGGGTGATCGAATCAAGGAGGATGACGACGTCGCGGCCGTGCTCGACCAGGCGCTTCGCCTTCTCGATGACCATTTCGGCGACCTGGACGTGGCGGGAGGCCGGCTCGTCGAAGGTCGAAGAAACGACCTCGCCCTTCACCGAACGCTGCATATCCGTCACTTCCTCAGGGCGCTCGTCGATCAGAAGAACGATCAGGTAGCATTCGGGATGATTGGCGGTGATCGAGTGGGCGATGTTCTGCAGGATCACCGTCTTGCCGGTGCGTGGCTGGGCCACGATCAGAGAACGCTGGCCCTTGCCGATCGGCGCCACCAGATCGATGACCCGCGGCGTGATGTCCTTGCCGGTCGGGTTCTCGATCTCCATACGCAGCCGTTCCGTCGGGTAAAGCGGCGTCAGGTTATCGAAGTGGATCTTGTGCCGGATCTTCTCCGGGTCGTCGAAATTGATGGTGTTGACCTTGAGGAGAGCAAAGTAGCGCTCGCCCTCCTTGGGGCTGCGGATCGGACCTTCGACCGTGTCGCCGGTCTTCAGCGAAAAGCGGCGGATCTGCGAGGGCGAGATGTAGATGTCGTCGGGACCCGGCAGATAGTTGGCGTTTGCCGAGCGGAGGAAGCCGAAGCCGTCCTGCAGCACTTCGACGACGCCGTCGCCGATGATCTCGATGTCCTGGCCGGCCAATTTCTTCAGTATCGCGAACATCAGCTCCTGCTTGCGCATGACGCTGGCGTTCTCGACCTCGAGCGATTCAGCGTAGGCGATCAGCTCCGGCGGCTTCTTGTTCTTGAACTCTGCGAGTTTCATTTCCTGCATAGATGGACTCTGGGTGTGCAATTGGTGGGAAAGGGTATGATCGGCTAACGCGATTGTTCGTCGAAAGCGGCCGAGCCAAGCTGGCGGAGAGGCGGCACAGGACGAGAAAGGAAGAATCGTGTTCTAGCGGTCCGCCCGGCAAAGAGCAAGACGGGAATCGTCCGATCCTGGGCCGGCGGAAGCGGATTCATTCCGCTCCGGACTTGCGCACCGCCAAGCCCGTTTCAAGAATTCGCGGCCTAGAATGGCTTCACGATCACCAGGATCACGATAACGATCATCAGCAAGGTAGGAACCTCGTTGACGATCCGCCAGTGGCGCGCCGGCTTTTCGTTGCGGTCCTCGGCAAAACGCCGGGCCGACGCGGACAGATAGCCATGCACGCCGGACATGACGAGGACGAGCGCGAGCTTGGCATGCAGCCAGCCGCCGGAGAATGAAAATCCCTTCCAGGCAAGCCAGAGCCCAAAAACCCAGGTGACGATCATCGCCGGGTTGATGATGGCCCTGAGCAGCCGGCGCTCCATGACCTTGAACGTCTCGGATTGCGGCGAGCCGACCGGAACTTCCGAATGGTAGACGAAGAGCCTGGGCAAATAGAGCATGCCGGCCATCCAGGAGATGACCGCGATCACATGGATCGCTTTCGCCCAAAGGTAGAGGTCATCAGGAGCGAGCAGGAAGAGGAGGGCGGTAAGAGCTGCAAAGATCGCCAGCGCGATGAAGGCCCGTCCGACGGGCGAAGTTTGCGTCTTTGCGGTCACGGCTGCCGTGCTCCCCTGATCGCCGCCAGCATCTGCTCGACATGAGCGACCGGCGTCTCCGGCGTGATACCGTGGCCGAGATTGAAGACCAGCGGACCGTCTCCGAGTCCGGACAGGATGGAGGCGACGCCGTCTGACAGCGCCTTGCCACCGGCGACGAGACGCTGCGGGTCGAGATTGCCCTGCACGGCGCCTTCCTTCTGGAGACGCTTCGCCTGGCTGAGCGGGACCGTCCAGTCGAGACCGAGCGCATCGGCGCCCGTGGCTTGGCGGAACCCGTCATAGCGGCTGCCAGCGCCCTTAGGGAAAGCGATCACCGGGACATCAGGATGCGCCGCCTTCACTTGGCTGACGATACGGGCGACCGGCTCGATGCAGCAGGCGGCAAAGCCCTCCTCATCGAGCATGCCCGCCCAGGAATCGAAGATCTGCACGGCGTCCGCCCCAGCCTCCATCTGGCGGATCAGATAGGCGGCCGACCAGTCGGCGAGCTGGCGAAGCAGCCGCTTCATCTCCTCGGGATGCCGGTAGAAGAAGTGCCGCGCCGGCGCCTGGTCCGGCGTGCCGTGGCCGGCGATCATGTAGGTCGCGACCGTCCAGGGCGCGCCGCAGAAGCCGATCAGCGTGGTCCCGGCCGGCAACTGGACGCGCAGGCGCCTGACCGTCTCGTAGACCGGCGACAGATTCACGTGAAACATTTCGCCGTCGAGCCGGTCGATCTCCTCGGCGCGGATCGGCGTCATCAGCGGCCCCCGGCCTTCCTCGAAGCGGAGCCCGCGGCCAAGCGCATGCGGCACGACGAGGATGTCGGAGAACAGGATCGAGGCGTCGAAGCCGAAACGGCGGATCGGCTGCAAGGTCACTTCGACGGCGAAGTCGGGATTGTAGCAGAGGTCGAGGAAACCGCCCGCGCGCTTGCGCGTTTCACGGTACTCGGGAAGGTAGCGTCCAGCCTGGCGCATCATCCAGACGGGCGGAGGGAAAACGGTCTTCCCCCTGAGCACGTCGAGCACGACGCGTCCTTCCGAATTCTCAGGCCTGGTCTTCCCTGAAGACCGCTGGGCGCTTTCCTGGCCCATACCATCCCTTTCTAAAACCAAATCGAAGATTCTTTCTGTTTCTGATTCTTAGACTCTGTGGGAATCGGTTGTCTCGAACCGTCCCCAAAAGGCGCGAAAATCCGGCTGCAGTCTTACAGGAGCAGATTTCGCCGGGAAAGGACAACTCTGGGGATGATCTGGATTCTGCGTGGTTTTGCCGCTACTTGGCTGCTGCCCGATGCGTGGCTGTTTTGCGTCGGGCGAAGCGGCCCGACTTTATCCCCACTGTCTTCCCGACCGGCAAAACGATCTTCAGAGAGGGGTGAATTGTGGACATCCGGCCATCTGATACAGTCGCCCGGCGAGGTGGGCCGAAATCGTCCCATTTTGTCCACAGGAGCCCACAGGCTTCCTGAAAACCCTGTGAAGAGATGAACAAAAGACAGAGCTTCTTCCACCTCCATCTGATCTCCGACGCCACCGGCGAGACACTGCTCGCCGCTGGGCGCGCCGTGTCGGCGCAATACAAGGACGCGCGGGCGATCGAGCACATATTCCCGCTGATCCGCACCGAAAAGCAGCTGGCCAAGGTGTTCGAGGACATCGAGGAGGAGCCGGGCATCGTACTCTATACGGTGGTCGACCAAGCGCTGGCGCGGCAGATCGACGAGCGCTGCGCGGCGATGGGCCTGCCCTGCGTCTCGGTCCTGGAGCCGGTGCTTGCCGTCTTCCAGTCCTATCTGGGCACGCCGGCCGGCCGGCGGGTCGGCGCGCAGCACGTGCTCGACGCGGAATATTTCCGCCGCATCGATGCGCTGAACTTCACCATGGAGCATGATGACGGCCAGTTGCAGGAAGAGGTCGACCAGGCCGACATCGTGCTGATCGGTATATCGAGGACGTCGAAGACGCCGACCTCGATCTACCTCGCCAACCGCGGCATCAAGACCGCCAACATCCCGATCGTGATCGGCGTGCCGGTGCCCGACAGCCTGGTGCGGGCGAAGAACCCGCTGATCGTCGGGCTGGTGGCGACCGCCGAGCGCATCTCGCAGGTGCGCCAGAACCGGATGCTCGGGCAGACGCCGGGCTTCGATGCCGAGGCCTATGCCGACCGCGCCGCGATCACCGAGGAGCTGACCTATGCCAGGCAGATATTCACCCGCCACGGCTGGCCGATGATCGACGTCAGCCGCCGCTCGATCGAAGAGACGGCGGCGGCGATCGTCGCATTGAGGGGCAAGGGGCGGCAGGGATGACGTCCCGCGCCTGCGTGCTATAGCGACACGAAACGCAACCGGAGCCGGCGACATGGTGGAAAGAATAGTGCTGGCATCGGGCAGCCGCTTCCGCAAGGCGATGCTGGAGGCGGCGGGCGTCGATATAGACGTGATGCCGGCAGAGATCGACGAGCGCGCGGTCGAGCGGACGCTCGAGGGCACCGGCGCCTCGCCGGAGGACGTGGCGCAGGTGCTGGCCGAGGCCAAGGCGCTCGACGTCAGCGAAAGAAACCCCGGACGGCTGGTGCTCGGCTGCGACCAGACGCTGTCGCTCGGCGACGAGCTGTTCCACAAGCCCGGGGACATGGAGGATGCCAGGCGGCACCTGCTCAAGCTGTCAGGCAAGACGCACCAACTCAACAGCGCCGCGGTGCTGGCCAGGAACGGTGAGGCGTTCTGGCGGCATGTCGGCGTGGCGCACCTCACCATGCGCAAGCTCGAGCCAGCCTTCATCGGCAGGCATCTGGCGCGGGTCGGGCCGATGGCGCTGAATTCGGTCGGCGCCTACCAGGTCGAGGGCGAGGGGATCCAGCTCTTCGAGAAGATCGACGGCGACCATTTTACCATCGTCGGCCTGCCGCTGCTGCCGCTGCTGAAGGAACTGCGGGAGTTGGGCGCGATCGATGGCTGACATGAAGAAGGCCTTCGTCTGCGGTCATCCGATCGCACATTCCCGTTCGCCCAAGATCCACGGCTACTGGCTGCGGAAATACGGCATCGCCGGAAGCTATGAGGCGATCGACGTGGCGCCGGAGGATGCGGCGGAGTTCTTTGCGACCTTCGGGGAAAGGGGGTTTGCGGGCGGCAACGTGACTATCCCGCACAAGGAGGCGGCCTTCGCAGCCGCCGCGCGGCGCGACGAGGCGGCGGAGCGGATCGGCGCGGTGAACACGCTGTGGCTTGAAAACGGTGTTCTCTGCGGGGGCAACACTGACGCGGAGGGTTTCGCCGCAAACCTCGACGAACGCGCGCCGGGCTGGGCCAAGGCGGGACCGGCGGTCGTGCTCGGCGCCGGCGGCGCGGCAAGGGCGGTGATCCAGGCGCTGAAGGAGCGGGGATTTACGGATATCAGGGTGGCGAACCGGACAGTCGAGCGGGCCATCGAGCTGGGGGACCGCTTCGGTCCCGGCGTCTCGGCGCATCCGGCGACGGCGACCGGCGAGTTGCTCGCAGATGCCGGCCTGCTGGTCAACACGACTGCGCTCGGCATGGCGGGTAAATCAGGATCGGAAGCATTGCCGGCTAACCCGGAAGCGCTGCCGCGGCATGCGATCGTTACAGACATCGTTTACGTCCCTCTCGAGACGCCGCTGCTGAAAGCCGCGCGGGAATGCGGGCTGAAGACGGTGGACGGGCTCGGCATGCTGCTGCACCAGGCGGCGCCGGGTTTCGAACGCTGGTTCGGCAGACGGCCGGAGGTGACGGAAGAATTGCGTGAGATGATCATCGCCGACATGGCAAAGGCTTCGACCGGAAAATCATGATCGTGCTCGGCCTGACAGGCTCGATCGGCATGGGCAAGTCGACGACGGCGAAGATGTTTTCCGACTTCGGCGTGCCGGTGCATGATTCCGACGAGGCGGTGCACCGGCTCTATCGAGGCAAGGCGGTGCCGCTGGTGGAAGCGGCTTTTCCCGGTACCACGGCAGGCGGGACGGTCGACCGGGCAAAGCTCGCGGAGCGCGTTCTCGGCGACCCGGCTGCGTTGAAGCGGCTCGAGGCGCTGGTGCATCCGCTGGTCCGCGCCGACGCCACGGCCTTTCTGAAACGCCACCATGCGGCGGGCGCGCAGCTCGCGGTGGTCGATATACCGCTGCTCTTCGAGACCGGCGGCCAGGAACGCGTCGACCAGGTGGTGGTGGTGACAGCCGGGCCCGAGGTGCAGCGGGAACGGGTGCTGGCCCGTCCCGGCATGACCGAGGAGAAGTTCGAAAAAATCCTCGCCAAGCAGGTGCCGGACGAGGAGAAGCGGCGCCTGGCGGATTTCGTCATCGATACCGGCCGGGGCATGGAGGCGGCGCGCCTGGCGGTCGCCGACATCATCGAGGAACTGACGGGAAAGAGGCCCGTCGCCAAGGCGAGCTGACAGGCGCGGCATTTCCCCAGACGGGACGGTCGCATTCGAGCCTTTCGCGCTCAGCTACTTTCTTGGGGCAAGGATCCGCCAACCTTGCGCCGCCGCATCCGACATCCCATGCTTCTCCACCAAGGAGAAACTGATTCGATGCGGGAAATCGTCTTCGACACCGAGACGACGGGACTGGACTGGCGCGACGACCGGGTCATCGAGCTCGGCGGCATCGAACTCGTCAATCGTTTCCCGACCGGCCGCTCCTTCCACCGCTACATCAACCCGCAGGGCCGCGAGATCAACGCCGAGGCGCAGGCGGTGCACGGCATCTCCATGGCCGATCTCGCCGACAAGCCCAGCTTCGGCGATATCGTGGAAGAGTTCATCGAATTCATCGACGGCGCGCATCTGGTTGCCCACAATGCCGGCTTCGACATCGCCTTCATCAATGCCGAGTTCGCCCGGCTGGGGCAGCCTGCGGTTGAGCAGGGCCGGGTGGTCGATACGCTGGCGATCGCCAAGCGCAAGCATCCGATGGGGCCGAACTCGCTCGACGCGCTCTGCCGGCGATACGGCATCGACAACAGCCACCGCACCAAGCATGGCGCGCTGCTCGATTCGGAGCTTCTGGCCGAAGTCTATATCGAACTGATCGGCGGCAAGCAGGCGGCGCTCGGTCTCGACAGCATCGCCTCCGGCTCGTCGTCGGCGATTGAGATCACCACGATCGAGATCACCATACGCCAACGCCCGGCGCCGCTGGCGCCGCGCCTCACCGAGGCTGAGCTCGCAGCGCACGGCATGCTGGTCAAGGAACTCGGCGAGAAGGCGATCTGGCTGAAGATGGGCGAAGCGGCAGCGGCGCAATAGCCCTGAGCTGCCGCGGTTCGGTTCTATCTTATTTGGCGAATTTCCGCGCGCCGAAGACGCAAAGGATCACCCCGACGGTGATCAGCATCATCATCCAGGTGACGGATTCGCCGAGCAGCGCCGCGGCGATGGCCAACCCGAAGAAGGGCTGCAGAAGCTGCAACTGGCCGACGGCGGCGATGCCGCCCTGGGCGAGGCCGCGATACCAGAAGACGAAGCCGATCAGCATGCTGAACAGAGAGACGTAGGCGAGGCCGATCCATGCCGGCAGACTTATGCCCTCGAAAGTCGAAGGCATGGTGGCGATCGAAAGCGGGATCATCACCGGAAGCGACAGGACGAGCGCCCAGGAAATGACCTGCCATCCCCCGAGCGTACGCGACAGCTTTGCCCCTTCGGCATAACCCAGCCCGCAGACGACGATGGCGGCGAGCATCAGCGCATCTCCCGCCGGCGAGGCGGCCAGCCCCTGCATCAGGGCAAAGCTGCCGACCAGCGCGCTTCCGAGTGCCGAAAACAGCCAGAAGGCGGGCTTCGGCCGCTCGCCGCCGCGCAGCACCGCGAAGATCGCGGTCGACAAGGGCAGCAGGCCGATGAAGACGATCGAATGCGCCGAGGTCACATATTGCAGGGCAAGGGCAGTGAGCAGCGGGAAGCCGACGACAACGCCAAGTGCGACGATGAAGAGCGAGATCAGATCGCCGCGCGAGGGGCGTTTTTCCTTGAACAGGAGCAGGAGGCCGAGCCCCAGCAGCCCGGCGATCGCCGCTCGCGCCGCGGTGAGGAACAGCGGGTCAAACTCGAGGACCGCCACTCTCGTGGCCGGCAGCGAGGCGCTGAAGATAATGACGCCGATGAGTCCGTTGACCCATCCGCTCGCCGTCCGGTCCATGCGCGTTTCCAAGACTGTCATAGGGCGCAGGAAAGGGCGGTCTGGGACGGTTCGATGCAAGTGCCAGAGCGGCGAAACGACCGGGGCACAAAAAAGCCCGGCGCCAGGGCCGGGCTTTGATTTCTCGGGTTTGAGCCGCTCAGCTCACTTGGACCTTTGCCTTGGCCTGGTCCTCGGCAAGCTTCTGCTGGAACATCTGCGCGAAGTCGATCGGGTCGAGCATCAGCGGCGGGAAGCCGCCGTTGCGGGTCGCCTCGGCGATGATCTGGCGGGCGAAGGGGAACAGCAGCCGCGGGCATTCGATGAAGAGCAGCGGCAGCATGTGCTCCTGCGGGAAGCCTTCGATGCGGAAGACGCCGCCATAGATCAGCTCGACGTTGAAGAGCACGTCCTTTTCGAACGAGGCCTTGGCAGTGAGCGTCAGCGTGACGTCGTATTCCTTTTCCGAAAGCGGATTGGCGTTGACGTTGACATTGATGGCGATGCCGGGAGCCTTGTCGCGGCCGCGCAGCGAGTTCGGCGCGCTGGGGCTCTCGAAGGAGAGATCCTTGACGTATTGCGCCAGCACGTTGAGCGCCGCCTTGGTGCCGTTTCCGTTGGTCGCAGCGCCTGCCGGCTTCTGTTCTTCGTTGGCCATGAGCCGGTTCCTTGCCTTTATCCCATGCGGCCGACATCGCGGCCGGGTTCAAATCGCGGGTTGGCTAGCATGGCAGACATGGCAAGACAAGGTTTGCGAGGGCCGCGAAAGGGCAGCGCCCGCTCGCGCCGAAAGCCTCGCGAAAGGTGATTAATCGCCGTCGATGCGACGCCAGGGCGAATCCTCACGGGGGCCGCCATTGGGTCCGGAACTGTATTCGTCGGCGTCTAGATCGATGGTCTTGCCGTCCCGACGTCGACTTGGGCCCGTGCCCGAAGCCGCAAAGCCGCCGAATCCGCGCGTCGAGACGGAAACACGGCTCCTGAGAAAGCGCCAGGCAGCGTCACGCACCGGCGGGAGGAAGAGCAGCAGGCCGACGATGTCGGTGATGAAGCCGGGGATGAGGAGCAGCACGCCGGCGAGCAGGATCATCGCCCCATGGGCAAGCTCGCGGCTCGGATCGCCGCCGGCGTCGAGCTCGCGCCGGACACGCGTCATCACGCCGAAGCCCTGGACGCGCAGCAGGACCGCGCCCAGCACGCCGGCCGCTACGACGAGGGCAAGTGTGTAGAACAGGCCGATCTGCTGTCCGACGACCACGAAGCCGGCGATCTCGAGAAAAGGCAGAGCAAGAAGGAAGAGCGGGATGACTGGAAATCGCATCGGTTTCGGATATGTCTCCGCGGGATCGTATCAGAAGATCTTATCAGCCTTGCGCCGCCGCATGCGAAACAAAACCTTGCCGGCGCGGCAAATGCCCCGTCGCCGCTGGCGCTTTCCGTGTTAGATAGGTATGCAGGCCATTGATTTGAATGATCGTGGCATGCGTTCTATATGCAGGTATCGGAACCTGCGCGGCTGGAACGGCCGATCGCCGGCTGACGGCTGAAGCAAGGGATCTACTGGCGGCACATATGGAATTTTTCGACTTCGGCACGATTTTTTTCCTGATTGCGGCTGTGGTGATTTTTTTCCAGCTGCGCAACGTGCTCGGCCGTCGCACGGGCAACGAGCGTCCGCCCTTCGACCCCTATACCGCCGCCCGCACCGCCAAGGACGCCCCGGCGAAGAACGAGAATGTCGTTTCGCTGCCCCGCAAGCGCGCGGCCGGCGAGCCGGTTGACGATGCCTATGCGGCGATCGACGCCTTCGAGAAGCCGGGCAGCGACCTGAACAAGGGGCTGCGGGCGATCAAGGACGCCGATTCCGCCTTTGAGCCAAAATCTTTCGTCGACGGCGCCAAGATGGCCTACGAGATGATCGTGATGGCCTATGCCGACGGCGACCGCAAGACGCTGAAGAACCTGCTGTCGCGCGAGGTGTTCGACGGCTTCGTCGCGGCGATTTCCGACCGCGAGTCGCGCTCCGAGAAGATCCAGTCCTCCTTCGTCGGTATCGACAAGGCCGACATCGTTTCGGCCGAGATGAAGGGCAGCGAGGCGCATGTGACGCTGCGCATCGTCAGCGAGCTGATCTCGGCGACGCGCAACAAGGCCGGCGAGGTCATCGACGGCGATCCGGAGACGGTGGCAGAGGTGAAGGACGTCTGGACCTTCGCCCGCGACACCCGCTCGAAGGACCCGAACTGGAAGCTCGTCGCGACCGAAGAGGAAGAGTAGGCGGGTTTGCGGGCGTGGGATGATGCCCGTGCCGCTATCGCCGCTCTTTCGTCCAGTTTCCTTCTCCGACCTGCCCGGCTGGGCAAATGACGATCATCTGCCGGCCTTCGAGGCGTTCCGCCGCTCCGCCTTCCATGTCCTGAGCAAGCCGTACCGCACGGGATCTCTCGGGGTCGGTTTCGAGAGCTTTGCAGCGGCCTATTCGGATTCACGTGAAACACCGGTGCCCGACGGTGGTGCGGCACGGCGCTTCTTCGAGCGGCATTTTGTGCCGGCGCGGGTGTCCGTGGAGACGGGGGCCGGCTTCGTGACCGGCTTCTACGAGCCGGTCGTCAAGGCATCCGCGGCCAGGACGGAAACCTTCGCCGTGCCGTTGCTCCGACGGCCAGACGACCTTGTCGACGTTGACGACACCAATCGGCCGCCCGGAATGGATCCTTATCTCGCCTTCGGCAGGCGAACCGGGACGGGGACGGTCGAGTATCACGACAGGCCGGCGATCGAGCGAGGCGCTCTGAAGGATCGCGGGCTGGAGATCGCCTGGCTCGAGAGCCGGGTCGACGCCTTTTTCATCCACGTGCAGGGCGCGGCGCGGCTCGAGATGACGGACGGCTCGACCAAGCGGGTGACCTATGCGGCAAAGTCCGGCCAGCGGTTCACCGGGATCGGCCGGGTGCTCGCCGATCTCGGCGAGATTCCGCTGGCGGAGGTGACGATGCAGTCGATACGCGCCTGGCTGGCGACGAATCCCGGGCGGGTCGATGAGATTCTCTGGAAGAACCGCTCCTACATCTTCTTCCGCGAGGCGGCGGTCGAGAATGCCGGGCTGGGGCCAGTGGCGGCGGCAAAGGTGCCGCTGACGCCGGGCCGCTCGTTGGCGGTCGACCGGTTGCTGCATACGTTCGGCACTCCTTTCTATATAGACGCGCCATCGCTGATGGCGTTCGGCGGGACGGAATTCCGCCGGCTGATGATCGCCCAGGATACCGGCTCGGCGATAACCGGGCCGGCGCGCGGCGACCTGTTTGCCGGCTCGGGCGACGCGGCGGGCGAGATCGCCGGCGTGGTGCGGAGCGAGGCGGACTTTTACGCGCTGCTGCCGAAGCCGCTCGTCGAGGCCGCCCGATGAGCAGCCGGCCGGACAAGAAGCTGAGCGACGAGGACCGGGTCCTGTGGAACCTGGTGGCCAAGTCGGCGACGCCGCTCAAGGGCCGCAAGACCGTCGAGGATGAACCTCCGAAGGCCAGGGCGGATGAAAAGATGCCGAGCCCGGTGGCAATCGCCGCACCGGCAGCGCCGGCTGCGGCGCCGCCGAAGCGGCAGCACGTGATGCATTCGATGGACCGGCCGACGCTGGACAGGCTGTCCAAGGGCAGGCTGCCGATCGAGGGCCGCGTCGACCTGCACGGCATGACGCAGAGCGAGGCGCATGCGCTGCTCCTGTCCTTCCTGCGGCGCGCGCATGCCAACGGCGTGCGTTACGTGCTCGTCATCACCGGCAAGGGATTTTCGTCGGGCGGCGACGGGATCCTGAGGCGACAGGTGCCGGCATGGCTGTCGACGCCGCCTTTCCGGCAGCTGGTCTCCAGCCACGACGTGTCGGCGCGCCATCACGGCGGCGAGGGAGCGCTCTATATCCGCCTCAGGAAGACGGCATGACGCCGCTCGGGCTGAAAATGCGGGAGCTGCGCCGCAGAAAGGGCGTCAGCCAGAAGGAGATGGCGGCGGCGCTCGGCGTCAGTGCGGCCTATCTTTCGGCGCTGGAGCACGGGCGGCGCGGCGTGCCGACCTGGGCGCTGCTGCAGAAGATCATCGGCTATTTCAACATCATCTGGGACGATGCCGACGAGGTGCAGCGGCTGGCCGGGCAGTCGCATCCGCGCGTCGTCATCGATACGTCCGGCCTGTCGCCGGCCGCGACCGAACTCGCCAATCTGCTTGCCGAACGGATCGGCGGCCTCGATGTCGTGACGCTGGAGAGGATGCTCGCCATTCTGGCCGGCCCGGCCCGGGAGACGCCGCGGCGGTACGACGACTAGCAGGCGACTAGGGTCATCCCTCGACCAACCCGCAATCGGCTGGTGTAGGAGCCGGCCGCACTCGTCCGTCCTTGGTGCAAAATGCATGCTCAGGAGAGGATGATGAATTCGAGAGCGATGACGATAACGGGCTGGGTGCTGTCTGGCCTGTTCGTGGTTTTCATGCTGGGCGCGTCGGTGGCGCCGAAACTGCTCGGCATGCAGGTCGCCGACGACACCATGCGGCAGCTCGGCTGGCCGGACGGCTACGTGCTCATGATCGGTATCACCGAGCTGGTCCTGGTGCTGCTCTACGTCTTCCCTAGGACCAGCGTGCTCGGCGCGGTACTGATGATGGCACTGCTTGGCGGCGCCATGGCGACGCAGATCCGCGCCGGCAGCCCGCTGTTCAGCCACAAGCTGTTCTCGATCTATCTCGGCCTGTTCATGTGGGGCGGGCTGTGGCTGCGTGACCCCGCCCTGAGGGCGCTGTTTCCGTGGCGGAAGTAGCCTTCAGAAGAGCGCCTGCAGCTCCGGCAGCTTCTCGTTGACCAGCCAGCCGTAATAATTCTCTTCGGGAAAACGGGCCGCTTCGCCGCGCGACGCGCGCTCGTCGTTCTCGCGCTTGAGGGCGTAGGCGCGGGCGTCCGGATTGCCGATATTGTAGAGCGTGGCGGTGATGCCGGGATTCTGCGAGATATCGAAGCCGGCGATATCCCGGTAGGCATCGATCGATTTCTTCAGCGCCGCGGCGACGTAGTTGAGCGTCAGGTCCGGGTCCATGATCGTCTCGTAGACCTGGTTCGGATTGGCAGCGTCGAGGCGCGGCAGGCCGGAAACCTTGTTCACGAGGTCGCTCATCTGGAGGGCGGTGAGCGGGCTGAGCTGTCCGAGCCCGAACGTCTGGCCGGCATAGTAGGGCTGGAAGAAGACAGCGGCGAAACGATTGTCGGGAAAGGCGGTGCCGCCGACCGTCCTGCCGCGGAAAGAACTGTTCCAGACGCGCTCGCGACAAGTCCAGAGCTCATAGCTGCCGGTGGCGGTGCATTCGGAAAACGGCGGCCGCTTCACGAAATCGTCGACGTCCTCGCCCTCATAGGTGAAGCTGAGATCGGCCTTCAGATAGGCGACCGCCTTGACGTAATAGGTCTGCAGCCGGTCGTAGGCGTCGACATTATAGGTATGCTCGCCGACGATGGCGCCGACGATGTGCATGGGATCGATGCCGTAGGCGCTGGCGGTCTCGACGATCTTCTTGTGCAACGCGCGGTCGTTCTTCAGAAGCGCGTAGACCTTGCGGTACTTGGCATCGAACGTGGTCCGGCCGGCCTTCGTCCGCTTGGACGAGCCGCCGGGCACGCCAGGCTGCTCGACCGAGCGGTTGCCGGGCGGCACAAGGGTCACCGCAGCCGCGGTGAATACGCCGCTGGCGAGAAAGAGCGCCGCCAGAAAGGCGGTGAACGCTCGTCCGAAAAATGCCTGTCCAAACAACTGTCTGCTCATTCGCCGCACCCGAGGGGTTGCCGTCCCTCAAACAACGCCGCGCAAACTAGGCAATACATCTCCCGGAGTCGAGAAAAAGGCGATCGGACCGCCGTTTTCCCGGGCCAGGAGATGCTGGGTGGTTCCATCGGGCCACACCCTACGCCGAACAGGCGCTCCGACCGAAGCGCCCGTCGGGCCTGCTTAGAGGATGAAGCGCGACAGATCCGTGTTGCGTGCCATGTCGCCGACATTCTTCTCGACGTAGTCGGCATCGACCGTCACTGTCGAGCCGCTCCGGTCCGGCGCGTCGAAGGAGACGTCGTCGAGCACGCGCTCCATGACGGTCTGCAGGCGCCGCGCGCCGATGTTCTCGACATTGGCGTTCAGATCGACCGCGATCTGCGCCAGCCTGTCGATGGCGTCGGTGGTGAAGTCGAGTTCAACGCCTTCGGTCTTCATCAGCGCGATGTACTGCTTGATGAGGCTGGCCTCGGTTTCGGTGAGGATACGGACAAAATCGTCCTTCTCCAGCGCCCTGAGCTCGACGCGGATCGGCAGGCGGCCCTGAAGCTCCGGCAGCAGGTCGGAAGGCTTCGAGACGTGGAACGCGCCCGACGCGATGAACAGGATGTGGTCGGTCTTGATCGGCCCGTATTTGGTGGCGACCGTGGTGCCTTCGACGAGCGGCAGCAGGTCGCGCTGCACGCCTTCGCGCGAGGGGCCGCCGACGACGCCGGAGCGCGCCGCGATCTTGTCGATCTCGTCGAGGAAGACGATGCCGTCGTTCTCGGCCGATTCCATTGCCTGGCGGACGACCTCGTCCTGGTCGAGCAGCTTGTCGGACTCGTCGTTGACCAGCACGTCGTAGGATTCCTTGACGGTGGTCTTGCGCGTCTTGGTGCGCTTGCCGCCCATCGCCTTCTGGATCATGTCGTTGATGTTGAGCACGCCGACGCTGCCGCCCGGCATGCCGGGGATGTCGAAGCCGGGCATGCCGCCGGTGCCGGTGTCGGCCACCTCGATCTCGATCTCCTTGTCGTCGAGCTCGCCGTCGCGGAGCTTCTTGCGGAAGGAGTCGCGGGTCGCCGGCGAGGCGGTCTTGCCGACCAGGGCTTCCAGCACACGCTCCTCCGCGTTGACATGGGCGCGCGCCTTGACGTCCTCGCGCATGCGTTCACGCACCAGCACGATGGCGATCTCGACCAGATCGCGGATGATCTGTTCGACGTCACGGCCGACATAGCCGACCTCGGTGAACTTGGTCGCCTCGACCTTGACGAAGGGCGCGCCGGCCAGCTTGGCGAGACGGCGCGAGATCTCGGTCTTGCCGACGCCGGTCGGCCCGATCATCAGGATGTTCTTCGGCATCACCTCTTCGCGCATCTGACCTTCAAGCTGCTGGCGGCGCCAGCGGTTGCGCAGCGCAATTGCCACGGCGCGCTTGGCGTCCTTCTGGCCGATGATGAAGCGGTCGAGTTCGGAGACGATCTCACGGGGAGAGAAATTGGACATTCAGGATACTCGAATGAAACAGGAGGGTCGCCGCTTATGTATGGGCCGCAAGCCGCCGTGCAAGGGCCCGAGCCATGCGGCGATCACAAGCCTCCCTGCCAGGCCTTCACGGCTTCGATCGGATAGACCAGCATCAGCACGTTGAGGGTGAGATTGTCGCGGATCAGCCAGCCGACCAGGAGCTCGAAGAAGATGGCGAGCGCGACGGTCAGCCAGACGGGCAGGCGGGCGGCGAGCAGGAAGCCGAAGACCATCCATGCGGTATCGGCGACCGAGTTGATGATCGAGTCGCCGAAATAATCGAGCGAAATGGTGGCTTCACGGTAGCGGTTGATGATGATCGGGCTGTTCTCGAGGATTTCCCAGGCGGCTTCGAGCAGGACCGCGAAGGAGAGCCGTGTCCATACGGTCGAGCGGCGGAAAAGCAGCCAGAAGAGCAGGTAGAACAGGAAACCGTGGATGATGTGGGACGGCGTGTACCAGTCGGAGAGGTGCTGGGAGTTCTCCGAACTCACCACCACGCCGTGCCACAGCTTCACGTAGCCGCATTCGCAGATCCAGATGTGGCCCTGGAGGCGCAGGATCAGCGCCTGCGCGGCGGCCAGAAGCGCGACGACGATGACGCCGGCCTTCCAGTCGAGGCCCCAGGATGCAGGTTCGCGCTGTGCGGTGAGTTGAGCCAAGTCGTGTCCCCTTCGCGGCGAATCATCCGTCTGTGCCGACAAGAACACATAGTGCGGCTATTTGGAGGGGAAAGTTTTGGCCGGTGAGCCGGATGCCCGCGCCGAATAGGCACCAGGGAGGATCATTCGGTCGGTGGAATCCGGCAGATCACTGCATCGTATTTCGACTTTTGTCTCGCGTGCGATGATCTGTCCGCCAAGCGCCTCCGACCGGCTCAGTCGTCTTCGCCGGCGTCGCGAGCCATCATCAAAGCGGGGCCGAAGATGGTCGTGCGCGTGTCGAAGGCGCTGAAACCCGCCTTCTCATAGGCGCGGATGGCGCGTTTGTTAGCCGGGTTCGGATCGATGACGACGCGCGGGGCGCCTTCCTCGAAAAGCAGGTCGCAAAACTGCCGGACGATCGCCGTGCCGTGTCCCTTGCCGACGAGGTCGGGGATGCCGATGGTGACGTCCATGCCGAGCGTGCCGAAAGGCTGGTCCTGGTAGGGGTGGTCGTCCTCCATGTGGGGGTCGTAGCTCTGGATATAGGCGATCGGCCGCCCGTCGAGCTCGACGATCAGCGGCTCGGTGTCGATGCTCTCCATCGCCTCGCGGATGCCGGCGAGCGAGACCTCGATGGCGTCATCCCACCACTCAGCGACATGCGGCTCGGCGAGCCAGGCCGCCAGCATGGGCAGGTCTGCCTCAGTCACGCTCCGGAAGTCGTAGACGGGTTCGGCAGGGCGGGCGGTTCGGGCGGTCATGGTTTCGAGAATCCCCTCTCCGCCTCGTTGCGCCTGGCGCCCTGGCCCCACATTCGCGGGGCGAGGAGCTTGGGTCCCGGTCCGATCAGGCTGCGGCATCCAGCGTTTCGATGACGAAGCTGTCGTTGGTGTAGACGCAGATGTCGGAGGCGATCTTCATCGCTATGCGCGCGATTTCTTCCGCATCCTTGTCGGTGTCGATCAGCGCGCGGGCCGCGGCAAGCGCGTAGTTGCCGCCCGAACCAATCGCCATAACGCCGTGCTCGGGTTCGAGCACGTCGCCATTGCCGGTGATGGCCAGCGATACGCTCTTGTCGGCGACCAGCATCATCGCTTCGAGATGGCGCAGATAGCGGTCGGTGCGCCAGTCCTTGGCGAGCTCGACCGCGGCGCGGGTGAGCTGCTCGGGATATTGCTCGAGCTTGGCCTCGAGGCGCTCGAGCAGGGTGAAGGCGTCGGCGGTCGCCCCGGCGAAGCCGGCGATGACATTGCCATTGGCGCCGATGCGGCGGACCTTGCGGGCGTTGCCCTTCATGATCGTCTGGCCGAGGCTGACCTGGCCGTCGCCGGCGATCACGACCTTGCCGCCCTTGCGCACCGTCACGATCGTCGTGGCGTGCATGGTCAATTCATTGGACATTGTGTTGCTCCGATTTCGCACGGGCCCCGGGATGAGGGTCTGTCGGCAGCCCGCGCGCTACGAGGTTGGTTGCGGCATATGTATGCAGGGGAAGCCGATTTGCAAATGCCCGGAAGCCCGCTGGAAACCAAGCGCTGCATCGCAACTGGCAATCGCCCGACCATGCTGTTAGAAGGCTGACGCTTTCGCAGCGCAGGACCCGAAAAATGGCATCCCGTTCCGCCAAAATCAGCCGCAAGACGAAGGAAACCGAGATTTCGGTCTCGCTCGACGTGGACGGCGCCGGCAAGTCCGACATGGCGACCGGCGTCGGCTTCTTCGACCATATGCTCGACCAGCTTTCCAGGCATTCGCTGATCGACATGACGGTGAAGGCCAAGGGCGACCTGCATATCGACGACCACCACACGGTGGAGGACACCGGCATCGCGATCGGTCAAGCGCTGTCGAAGGCGCTCGGCGAGCGGCGCGGCATCATGCGCTACGCCTCGATCGACCTCGCCATGGACGAGACGCTGACGCGCGCCGCGATCGACGTGTCGGGCCGGCCCTACCTGGTCTGGAACGTCGCCTTCTCGTCGCCGAAGATCGGTACCTTCGACACCGAGCTGGTGCGCGAGTTCTTCCACGCGCTGGCGCAGAATGCCGGGGTGACGCTGCATGTCACCAACCACTATGGCGCCAACAACCATCACATCGCCGAAACCTGCTTCAAGGCGGTGGCGCGGGTGCTGCGCGCGGCGCTGGAGCGCGATCCGCGCCAGCCGGATGCCGTGCCCTCGACCAAGGGCAGCCTGAAAGGGTAGGTCAATGGCGATCTATGTCGTGATGGAGCCGCCAGCCGCCAATGCGGCAGCGGCGGCCGAGCGTGCCGTTCTGGTTCGCGACGGCTTTGCCTTTCTCGCCTTCCTGGCGCCACCGCTCTGGCTTTTATGGCACCGCCTGTGGATCGAGGCGGCACTTGCCTTCGCCGTCGGCGTCGGGCTGACCGCGCTCGGCGAGACGGCAGGCTTCGGCTTTACTGGCGCGGTGCTGTCGCTGCTGGTCTCGATCTTCGTCGGGCTGGAGGGCCAGGCGCTGCGCGTCAACGCGCTGAGGCGGCGCGGCTGGCGCGAATGGGGCGTGGTCGAGGCGAGCGATCTCGGCGACGCGGAAATCCGCTATCTCGCAAGGGAACCGGCGGCGACCCCGGCGCAGGAGGTACCTCGTACGCTGGCGGCTCCCGTGGCAACTCCGGTGCGGCCAGCTTCGTCGACGCCGGCACTCGGACTGCTCGGCTATACCGGAAGGCCCTGACATGCGCGTCGCGATCATCGACTACGGCTCGGGCAATCTGCGCTCGGCCACCAAGGCCTTCGAGCGGGCCGCGCGCGAGGCGGGCATCGCGGCCGAGATCGACCTCACCGCCGATCCGGAGCGAGTGCGGAGCGCCGATCGCATCGTGCTGCCGGGCGTCGGCGCCTATGCCGACTGCGCGGCGGGGCTGAGGGCCGTCGCCGGCATGTGGGATGCTGTGCAGGAAGCCGCGATCGAGCGTGCAAAACCGTTCCTCGGCATCTGCGTCGGCATGCAGCTGATGTCGGAGCGCGGGCTGGAGAAGGTCGTCACCCAGGGTTTTGGCTGGATCAAGGGCGACGTGAAGGAGATCACGCCCAAGGATCCGTCACTGAAGATCCCGCAGATCGGCTGGAACACGATCGAGCTGAAGCGCCGTCATCCGCTGTTCGAGGGGATCGCCACGGGCGAGAATGGCCTGCACGCCTATTTCGTGCACTCCTATCATCTCGACGCGAGGGACCCGGAGGAGGTGGTCGCGGTCGCCGACTATGGCGGGCCGGTGACGGCTGCCGTGGCGAAGGACAATCTCGCCGGCACGCAATTCCACCCCGAGAAGAGCCAGGCGCTCGGCTTGGCGCTGATCGCCAACTTCCTGAAATGGAGGCCGTGATGAAAAAGGGCTACTGGATGGCGATGGTCGACGTGACCGACGAGGCCGGCTATCCGCAATACATCGCTGCAAACAAGGCTGCCTTCGACAAATACGGCGCAAAGTTCCTGGTGCGCGGCGGCGAGGGCCAGGTGTTCGAGGGGCCGGCGGCGTCGCGGCTGGTGGTGATCGAATTCGACAGCTACCGGACGGCGCTCGACTGCTTCCACTCGCCCGAATACCAGGCAGCGCTGAAGCTCAGGCAGAAATTCTCGAAAGCACATTTCGCCATCGTGGAAGGGGCGTGAGACGGTGATCCTTTTCCCGGCGATCGACCTCAAGGACGGCAAATGCGTGCGCCTCAAGCTCGGCGACATGGATACGGCCACGATTTACAACGAGGACCCGGCGGCGCAGGCGAAAGCCTTTGAAGACCAAGGGTTTAGCTGGCTGCACGTGGTCGACCTCAACGGGGCTTTCGAAGGCAGGAGCGTCAACGGCGCGGCGGTCGGGGCGATCCTCAAGGCGACGAAAAATCCGGTGCAGCTCGGCGGCGGCATCCGCAGCCTCGACCAGATCGAGGATTGGCTGGACCGCGGGCTGGCGCGGGTGATCCTGGGCACCGTGGCGGTGCGCGAGCCGGAACTCGTCAGGCAGGCGTGCAAGCAGTTTCCCGGCAAGGTCGCGGTCGGCATCGATGCGCGCGGCGGCAAGGTGGCGGTCGAAGGCTGGGCGGAAGCGTCGAGCCTCAGCGTCGTCGAGCTGGCCAAGAAGTTCGAGGGCGCGGGCGTGGCGGCGATCATCTACACCGACATCGACCGCGACGGCGTGCTCTCCGGCATCAACTGGCAATCCACGATCGCGCTGGCTGAAGCCGTGTCGATCCCTGTGATCGCCTCGGGCGGGCTCGCCTCGCTTGACGACATCAGGCGCATGACCAGACCCGACGCGAGGAAGCTGGCGGGCGCAATCTCCGGACGCGCACTATATGATGGCAGGATCGATCCGGCCGAAGCGCTGGCGATCCTGCATGAAGCGAACACGGACAACTGACGTGAAACTCTCCCTTATCGTGGCGCCCTATGACAGCGGGCGCCGGCACGAAGGTTTCGGCAAGGGGCCGGATGCGCTGCTCTCCGGCGGGCTGGTCGAGATGCTGACCATGAACGGTCACGACATCGAGGTCGAGGAGATCGGCAAGATCAAAGGGCTGGACGACCGTGAGATCGCCACCGGCTTCGCCGTCTGCAAGGCGGTGGCCGAGAAGGTCGCCGAGAGCGAGGCCAAGGACCGCTTTCCGGTGGTGCTGTCGGGCAACTGCCTGACCACCTGCGGCGCGGTGGCCGGCGAGAAGGCGGATTCGATCATCTGGTTCGATCAGCACGGCGACATCAACACGCCCGAGACCTCCGCCCATGGTTTCCTGGACGGCATGGCGCTCGCCACCGCGCTTGGGCTGTGCTGGCGGCCGATGGCGAACACGATCCCCGGCTTCCAGCCGGTCGATCCGGCGAAATGCATGCTGGTCGATGCGCGCGACCTCGATCCCGACGAGAAGGCGCTGCTGGAGAAACTGCCGGTCATCCGCGCCGAAGTGAGCGAAGCCGCCGAGAAAGTGGCGGCGCTGAGGGAGGCCGGCGTGCGGCGCACGCATCTCCACATCGATCTCGACGTGCACGATCCGGACGAGCTGCAGGTGAACCGCTATGCCGAGGCCGGCGGGCCGCAGCCGGACGCCGTGCGCGAGGCGGCCGCCTGCATGGCGCGGTCGGCGCCGATCGTCGGCCTGACGATATCGGCCTACGATCCCGCCTTCGACGCCAAGGGCGAGGTGCCGCCCGTCGTCGGCAGGCTGATGGTCGATTTCCTGGCCGCGATGGAGCGGATCTGATGCTGAAGGCCCGTGTCATTCCCTGCCTGGACGTGAAGGACGGCCGCGTCGTCAAGGGCGTCAACTTCGTCGACCTGGTGGACGCCGGCGATCCGGTCGAGGCGGCGACCGCGTATGACGCGGCAGGCGCCGACGAACTCTGCTTCCTCGACATCACGGCGTCGTCGGACAATCGCGAGACGATCTTCGACGTGGTCGCGCGCACCGCCGAACGCTGCTTCATGCCGCTGACGGTGGGCGGCGGCGTGCGGCAGGTGGCCGACATCAGGAAGCTTCTGCTTGCGGGCGCCGACAAGGTGTCGATCAACACCGCCGCGGTGAACAATCCGGACTTCGTCGCCGAGGCCGCCGACAAGTTCGGCAACCAGTGCATCGTGGTGGCGATCGACGCCAAGAAGGTTTCGGCGCCCGGTGAGGCCGACCGCTGGGAGATCTTCACCCATGGCGGCCGCAACGCCACCGGCATCGATGCGGTGGGTTTTGCCGAAAAGGTGGTGGGACTTGGCGCCGGCGAGATCCTGCTCACCTCGATGGATCGCGACGGGACCAAAGCCGGCTACGATATCGCACTGACTCGCGCCGTGGCTGACGCGGTGCGCGCGCCGGTGATCGCGTCGGGCGGCGTCGGCACGCTCGACCATCTGGTCGAGGGTGTGCGCGACGGCCATGCGACGGCGGTGCTTGCCGCCTCGATCTTCCATTTCGGCACCTATTCGATCGCCGAGGCCAAGGCTCATATGGCGAAGGCGGGACTGCCGATGCGGCTGGACAGCGCCGCTGCGGCGCAATAAACGGCCTGCATGAGCGGGTTTTCACTGGACGAGCTGGAAAAGATCGTCGCCGAGCGCGGCCGTTCCGGCGATTCCGGATCGTGGACGGCAAAGCTGTTTGCCGGCGGCATGGACCGCGCCGCCAAGAAATTCGGCGAGGAAGCGGTCGAGACGGTGATCGCGGCCGTCGGCGGTGACAGGAAGGCGCTCGTTTCGGAAAGCGCCGATCTCCTCTATCATTGGCTGGTGGTGCTGGCGCTCGCCGGGGTTCCCCTCTCCGAGGTGATTGCCGAACTCGAGCGGCGGACGGCGCAGTCGGGCGTGGCGGAGAAGGCCTCGCGCAGCGAGCCGGGCTGACGGGAGCGTCGATGGATCAGCTTGTCGCGACGGAGAAATATTCCCCGTACCGCTTCTACGCCGCGGAGCGATGGGCGGAATTCGCGGCCGGTTCGTCGCTGACGCTGACGGCGGAGGAAGTGCAGCGGCTTTCCTCGCTCAACGACCCGATCGATCTCGACGAAGTCAGGCGCATCTATCTGTCGATGTCGCGGCTGCTCTCCGTACATGTCGAGGCGAGCCAGCTCCTCTTTCGCGAGCGCCGCGCCTTCTTCAACGTGCCGCATGCCATCAAGACGCCGTTCATCATCGGCATCGCCGGTTCGGTCGCGGTCGGCAAGTCGACCACTGCGCGCCTGCTGAAGGAGCTTCTCGCCCGCTGGCCGTCGAGCCCGAAGGTCGACCTGGTGACGACCGACGGCTTCCTGCTGCCGAACGAGACGCTGCGGCGGCAGAACCTCATGGAGCGCAAGGGTTTCCCGGACAGCTACGACGTCGGCGCGCTGCTGCGCTTCCTGTCGGCGATCAAGTCCGGCCAGCCCGACGTGCGCGCGCCTGTTTATTCGCATCTCACCTATGACGTGGTGCCCGGCGAATACGTCACCATCGACCGGCCCGACATATTGATCTTCGAGGGGCTGAACGTGCTGCAGCCGCGTGATCTGCCGAAGGACGGCAAGTTCGTGCCGTTCCTGTCCGATTTCTTCGACTTCTCGATCTATATCGATGCCGAGGAGGAGATGATCCATGGCTGGTACGTGGACCGCTTCATGCGGCTGAGGGAAACCGCCTTCCGCAACCCGCAATCCTTCTTCCACCGCTACTCCGAACTGTCGGAGGATGCTGCGCGCGCGATCGCCGAGGGGCTTTGGGCCAACATCAACCTGAAGAACCTGCGCGAAAACATCCGCCCGACGAGGCCGCGCGCCGACCTTATCCTGCGCAAGGGCGCCGACCACCGGGTCGAGGAAGTGGCGCTGAGAAAGCTGTAGGGCCGGCGGCTCTGATCTTCACGCATCGCTCCGGCAGGAACGGAATTGTGATTTCGGGCTGCCGCATTCGCCGCGTAACCTTCGTTGCGGGGTTCAGGACGAAGGAGTCTACGATGAAGACAGTTCTCGTACTTGCCGCCGCATTGGGTCTTTCGATCTCCGCCGCATCAGCCGACTGCGCAGCCCACAAGCAGGTGAATGCCTCGGCAGACACCGGGACCAAGGTTGCCAGCGTCGCGAAAGAGATGCCTCCGGTGCCCGTCTCCGAGTCCGCAAAGGCTGAAGAGAAGCAGGCAGAGTAGGCCTCCCGCAAAGCAGTCGCGAGGGCGGCAGCCCGCTGCCGTCCCCCGCCGGGTGCCGAGCAAAACCCCCTCCAACAGGAGGCAGGGATAGAAAGCTTGAGCCCCGACCTGGCGGTTCGAGCGCTGCCGATTCGGTCGAAACAGCCTGAAAACCGACTGTCCAGTTTAAAGTTAACTTAACCGCGCCGCATTACGGTCCCGCCTCACGATCTGCCATTAAAGGCTTGGGGCGGACGATGAACGCACTTTTCCCGCATCCGGAACGGCCGGCGACGGAGTCTCCATTCGCAGGTCAGGCGTCTCCGGACGTCTGTGTGGCGACCGTGGCCCTGATCGTTCCGGTCCACAACGAGGAAGATGCGATCGCCCCGTTCCTGGAGGCGGTCTATCGCAACACCGAGGTGCTGACCGAGCAGGGCATCGCCTTCGACTTCATCTTCGTCAATGACGGCTCGACCGACGCCACGCTCGGCTGCCTGCTCGAGGCCCAGAAGGACGATCCGCGCATCCGCGTCGTCGACCTGTCGCGCAATTTCGGCAAGGAAGCCGCGATGACCGCCGGCCTCGACATATGCGACGCCGACGCGGCGATCCCGATCGACGTCGACTTGCAGGACCCGCCGCATGTCATCCCGCTGCTGATCGAGAAGTGGCGCGAAGGTTTCGAGGTAGTTCTGGCGAAGCGGTCCGACCGCTCGTCGGACGGTTTCATGAAGCACCGCTCGGCATCGCTGTTCTACCGCGTGCACAACATGATCGCCGCCCAGAAGATCCCCCACGACGTCGGTGACTTCCGCCTGATCGACCGCCAGGTGATCGACGCGCTGCGCGCCCTGCCGGAGCGTCGCCGCTTCATGAAGGGGCTGTTCGCCTGGGTGGGTTTCCACACCGCGACGATCGAATATGTGCGCGAGCCGAGGACTGCGGGGCGCTCGAAATTCTCAGGCTGGAAGCTCTGGAACTTCGCGCTCGAGGGTATCACCAGCTTCTCCAGCGCGCCGCTTGAGATCTGGACCTATGTCGGCGCGACGATATCGGTCCTGTCGTTCCTCTACGGGCTGGTGATCGTCGCGAAGACGCTGGTCTTCGGCATCGACGTGCCGGGCTACGCGTCGCTTCTGGTCAGCATACTCTTCCTCGGCGGCATCCAGCTGCTCGGCATCGGCATCATCGGCCAGTATCTGGGCCGCGTTTATGCCGAGATCAAGCAGCGGCCGATCTACATCGTCAGGCGTACCTTCGGAGTAACGCCGTCGTGAAGTCCCGTGGCGGCGGCCTCCTAAAGCAATGAGCGCGACTGAACCGATCGGCCGGTTGCGCCAGGGACTGGCGGTGCCGCGTGCCGGTGGCAATCTAGCACTGACCATAGCAGCGATCACGCTGGTTGCCGCACTCTACCAACTGCGCTGGGGCACGGTTCCGGACACAAGCTGGCTAATTACGGTCTGCGAACGCGTGCTCGCGGGCGATCTGCTCTACAAGGATGTCTTCGAATCGAATCCGCCTTTCAGTATCTGGATGTATCTGGGCCCGGTTGCGGTGGCGCACATACTCGACATCTCGCCAGAGTTCGCTGTGCAGGCGTGGACCTATCTCCTGGTAATCGCTGGATTCGTGTTGGCGATACTGGTGGCGCACCGGGCAAATTTTCCCGAGAACGAAAAGCTGTTTTGCCTGGCGCCGGCCGCCTACTTCGTTCTGGTCGTCTTTCCGGGCAGTGCATTCTCCGAACGCGAACATATCGCGATGGCATTGTTTCTGCCTCTGCTGACGATGACAGCGTGGCGTGCCCGGCCGGACGCTTCTTCCTCGCCAGGCTTTGGGCTTTCGGTGCTTACCGGGCTTTTGGCGAGCGTGCTCCTGCTCGTGAAACCCTTTTATGCTGTCATGGTTCTCGCCCCGTGCCTCTACGCGGCGTGGCGGCGGAAGAGCCTTGCGCCAATCTTCGCTGTCGAGAACTGGGTGATTGGCCTCGTATGCTCCGCCTATCTCGCTTCGGTGTTTTATCTCCATCCGGAGTTCATGCGGGACGTCTATCCGCTCCTTGCCGACACCTATCTGAAGATGCGCAGCTATCTGTCGGTGCTGGTGATCTACGGTACGAGCTGGGCGGGGCTGATGCTGCTCGTCTGGCGCTTCTGGCCGAAGGACGGCTCACCTGAACTCGCCTCGGTCATGACAATCGCTTCCGCCGCGGGGATGATTCCACTGATCTACCAGGCCAAGGGCTGGGCCTATCACGCTTACCCAGCGCTCGCGTGTGCGATCTTTGCGCTGCTCTGTCTTGCGGCGCTTCCGCGCGACGGGCGTAAGCCGCGATGGACAGGCGCCTTCCCGCTGATGATGAATCCGACGCGCACTCTCATTGCGCTCCTGGTGATCGTAGCTTACGCGCCATTCTGGGTCTCGCAGAAGCCGGGAGCTCAACTGGTGCAGGACATTCGAGCAGCGACGATCGAGCCTCGCGTCGCCGTCGTAGCATCGGATCTCGCGGCAGGGCATCCGCTGACGCGGATGGTCGGCGGACGCTGGGTGTCCTTCTACAACAGCGACTGGCTCGGCGTGTTCTCCATGCTCCTGACTGTGAACGCACATGCCGCCGGTGATGCGACCGCCGAGCAACGCTACAGGGCCATGCTCGACCAATATGCGGCGTTCAAGATTGCGGAGTTCGAACGCAACCGCCCCGAGATCGTTGTCGTCGATATCCGGGAAAAATACTGGCTGCCGCTTGTCATCCGGCGCTTTGGCTTCGACCGCGTGCTCGCCGGCTACCACCTGATCGGAGGTTGGAAGAATATGCGCGTCTTCCTGCGCAACGACCTCCGCGTTCCGGTCAGTTCATCACCCGCCTCAGCGTCAAATTGATCCGCCCGCCGTTCCGGAGCAGCGTCGAGGTGCCCGGATAGATGCGGTCGACGCCGTGGAAGGCGAGCCGCCCTTCGCCGCCGAGCACGAAGACATCGCCCGAACGCAGGCGGAAGGATTGCGTCGGGTCGGTACGCTTGGTGCCGCCGACGCGGAACAGGCAGTCGTCGCCGAGCGAGACGGAGACGACCGGAGCCGAGAAGTCGCTCTCGTCGCGGTCCTGGTGCAGGCCCATCTTCGCGGTTTCGGAATAAAAATTAACGAGGCAGGCCTGCGGCGGCTCAGGGTGACCGGCGACCTCCTGCCAGAGGTCGAGCAGCGCCTGCGGGATCGGCGGCCATGGCTTTCCGGTGACGGGATGCGTCGCCTGGTAGCGGTAGCCGCGTTCCTTGTCGGTGACCCAGCCGAGCTCGCCGCAATTGGTCATCCGCACACTCATCTCCTTGCCGGTCTTCGGCATAGCCGGCGTGTAGAGGGGGGCTTCCTCGACGACGCGGCGGATGTCCTCCACCAGCGCAACTTGCGCGGCGCGGTCGAAACGGTCTGGCAGATAGCGGATGCCGGCGGGCAGGGCAGGCTGGGAGAGGGCCGGCATTAGTCGTGCTCCACGCGGCCGCGCATCTTTTTCACGGTCGAACGCCCGGCCTTCTGCTTGAGCCTGCGCTCCACCGAGCCTTTTGTAGGCTTCGTCTTCTTGCGCGGCTTGGGCGGCGGCTCGGCGGCCTTGGCGACGAGTTCGGTCAGGCGGGCGCGGGCATCGGCGCGGTTCTGCTCCTGCGTGCGGAAGCGGCCCGCCTCGATGACGATGACGCCTTCCTTGGTGGCGCGCTGGCCGGCGAGTTTTATCACGCGTGCACGCACGCGCTCGGACAGTCCCTCGGCAGCCGCCGCGTCGAAGCGCAGCTGCACGGCGGTCGCGACCTTGTTGACGTTCTGTCCGCCCGGACCCGAAGAGCGGATGAACGCCTCCTCGATGTCGCCCGGGTGGATGACTGCCTCGCCGGAAATGATGATGGGTTCGTCAGCGGCCATGGCGACAGACATGGCGCGGCGGCGAGAAAAAGAAAAGGCCCGGCGAACCGGGCCAAGTTCGTGCCGGATGGTACAGGGAGTTTATTCGGCAGCTTCCAGGACGCGCGGGGCGGCGCCGAGCACGGCCTTGTCGACGTGGTCTTCGAATTTCGCAAAATTGTCGATGAACATGCCAACGAGCTTTTTCGCCTGGCGGTCGTAGGCCGCCTTGTCGGCCCATGTGGCGCGCGGATCCAGAACCGCCGGATCGACAGCCGATGAATCGACGCCGGGGACGGCGACGGGTACCGCAAATCCGAAGAACGGGTCGGTGCGAAACTCAGCACCGTTGAGCGAGCCGTCGAGGGCGGCAGAGAGCAGCGCGCGCGTCGCCTTGATCGGCATGCGCTTGCCTGTGCCATAGGCGCCGCCGGTCCAGCCGGTGTTGACCAGCCAGCACGACACGCCGTGCTCGGCGATCAGGCGCTTGAGAAGCTCGCCATATTCGGAAGGATGGCGCGGCAGAAAGGGCGAGCCGAAGCAGGCGGAGAATTCCGGCGCCGGCTCGGTGACGCCGCGCTCGGTGCCGGCGACCTTGGCCGTATAGCCGGAGAGGAAATGGTACATGGCCTGCGCCGGCGTCAGCCTGGCGATCGGCGGCATGACGCCGAAGGCGTCGGCGGCCAGCATGACGATGTTCTTCGGCTGCCCGGCGCGGCCGGTTGGCGAGGCGTTGGGGATGAAATCGAGCGGGTAGGCCGAGCGCGTATTTTCGGTCTTCGTCTGGTCGTCGAAGTCGGGCTTTCGCGTCACAGCATCGAGGACGACGTTTTCCAGAACCGCGCCGAAGCGCGAACTCGCGGAAAAGATCTCCGGCTCGGCTTCTGCCGAGAGCCGGATGCATTTGGCGTAGCAGCCGCCTTCGAAGTTGAAGACGCCGTCCGGACCCCAGCCGTGCTCGTCGTCGCCGATCAGCGTGCGTGAGGGATCGGCCGACAGCGTCGTCTTGCCGGTGCCGGAGAGGCCGAAGAAGATGGCGGTGTCGCCCGCCGGCCCGACATTGGCCGAGCAGTGCATCGGCATCACCGCGCGGGAGGGAAGCAGATGGTTCAGCGCCGTGAACACCGCCTTCTTCATCTCGCCGGCATAGGCCGTCCCGCCGATCAGCACGATCATGCGGGTGAGATCGATGGCGACGACGGTCTCGGAACGCGTGCCGTGGCGCGCCGGGTCGGCGCGGAAGGACGGCAGGTCGATGATCGTCATGTCGGGCACGAAGCCGTCGAGTTCGCTCGTCTCCGGCCGGATCAGCAGGTTGCGGATGAAGAGCGAGTGCCAGGCGAGTTCGGTGACGACGCGCACCGGCAGCCTGTGCGCCGGATCGGCGCCGCCGACAAGGTCCTGCACGAAAAGATCGAGGGAAGCCGCATGGGCGATGAAGTCGGCATGCAGCCGCTCGAAGGCCTCCGGCGTCATCGCCTGGTTGGCGTTCCACCAGACGATCGCGTCGGTATTCCCGTCACGAACGACGAACTTGTCCTTGGGCGAGCGCCCGGTGTGCTGACCGGTGCTGGCGACCAGAGCGCCGTCGCCGCTCAACTCCGCTTCGCCGCACAGGATGGCCTGCGCGTAAAGGTCGGGAGCATGCAGGTTGTAGTGCACCGAGCCCGATGTCGTCAGGCCGGACAGGCCTATTCCATGGGCGCGATTCCACTGTCCCTGTTCCTGCATCGGCGGTCCTCCCGTCGTGATCAATGGCTGTCCCGACCAGAATTTCGGGAAACCCTCCACGAGGGCTAGGACGGTCGAAACCAGAAAAGATGAACGATATCAAATCATTAATCGATTTAAAGATTTTGAAATTCTTTTAAATCGTTTATATGACCGGAATATCCGCTTCATTCCCAAAGGATAGGGCACGGTTTCGCCGTCCAAGCGTTGGGCCTATTGGCCGCAACGCGAAAGGAAAGGCTTGCTGTGACATGAGCGGAAAACTGTGCCACAATTTGTACCCAATTTGTCCCGCAAAAGCCCCTTGCTGCCAGCAGGAAGGGACATCCGCTCATGAGGGAGCCGCTTGAAATGGCTACAATCGCGCTTGTCGACGACGACCGCAACATTCTGACATCGGTCTCGATCGCGCTTGAATCCGAGGGCTACCGCGTCGAGACCTATACCGACGGGGCGTCCGCGCTGGAGGGATTGGCGGCGCGCCCGCCGAATCTTGCCATCCTCGACATCAAGATGCCGCGCATGGACGGTATGGAACTCTTGCGCCGGATGCGCCAGAAATCGGACCTGCCGGTCATCTTCCTGACCTCCAAGGACGACGAGATCGACGAGCTCTTCGGCCTGAAGATGGGCGCCGACGACTTCATCCGGAAGCCGTTTTCGCAGCGCCTGCTGGTCGAGCGCGTCAAGGCGGTCCTGCGCCGCGCCTCCGCCCGCGAGGCAGGCGCCAAGGCCCCGACCCAGCAGTCCAAATCGCTGGAGCGCGGCCAGCTCGTCATGGACCAGGAACGCCACACCTGCACCTGGAAGGGGGAGCCGGTGACGCTGACCGTCACCGAATTCCTGATCCTGCATTCGCTGGCGCAGCGTCCCGGCGTGGTAAAAAGCCGTGATGCGCTGATGGATTCGGCCTATGATGAGCAAGTCTATGTCGACGATCGGACGATCGACAGCCACATCAAGCGCCTGCGCAAGAAGTTCAAGCAGGTCGATGACGATTTCGAGATGATCGAAACGCTCTACGGGGTGGGCTACCGGTTCCGCGAGGCATAGGACGGGAGTCCAGGCGGAGACCATTGTCCATGGTCATGGAAGCGGAGATCAAGAACGCGCCTGCTGCCGCGAAGCGGCCGGCGCGGCCTCTGCCTTCCTATCTGGGGAGGCTGCGCATCAGGCTGCAGCGCTTCCTTGGCCACTATATTTTCTCCAGCCTGACGCGGCGCATCCTCTTCCTCAACCTCGCCGCGCTCTGCGTGCTGGTCGTCGGCATCCTCTATCTCAACCAGTTCCGCGACGGCCTGATCGAGGCCCGCGTCGAAAGCCTGCGCACCCAGGGCGAGATCATCGCCGGCGCCATCGCCGCCTCTGCGACCGTGGAGACGGATTCGATCTCGATCGACCCGGAGAAACTGCTCGAGCTTCAGGCCGGCGAAAGCCTGGGGCCGGGCTCCGACCAGCTCGACAGTCTCGACTTCCCGATCAATCCCGAGCGCGTCGCGCCGGTGCTGCGGCGCCTGATCTCGCCGACCAGGACGCGGGCGCGCATCTACGATCGCGACGCCAACCTGCTGCTCGATTCGCGCCATCTCTACTCGCGCGGCCAGATCCTGCGCTACGACCTGCCTTCGGTCGACCAGGAGGAGCCCGACCTCCTCGAGCGCATACAGAAGTCCATCGTCGAGTTCTTCCGCCGCACCGACCTGCCTATCTACAAGGAACAGCCGGGCGGCAACGGCGCGGCCTTCCCCGAGGTGATGAACGCCCTGACCGGCGTGCCGTCGACCGTGGTGCGCATTTCCGAACAGGGCGAGCAGGTCGTGTCGGTGGCAGTGCCGGTGCAGCGTTTCCGCGCCGTGCTCGGCGTGCTGATGCTGTCGACGCAGGGCGGCGACATCGACAAGATCGTCGCGGCCGAGCGCAACTCGATCCTGCGCGTCTTCGGCGTGGCGGCGCTGGTCAACGTGCTCCTGTCGATCATGCTGGCGTCGACGATCGCCAATCCGCTGCGCCGGCTGGCCGCTGCGGCGGTTCGCGTCCGGCGCGGCGTCAAGAACCGCGAGGAGATACCTGATTTCTCCGACCGCCAGGACGAGATCGGCAATCTGTCGATCGCCGTGCGCGACATGACCAACGCGCTTTATGCGCGCATCGAGGCGATCGAAAGTTTCGCGGCCGACGTCAGCCACGAACTGAAGAATCCGCTGACCTCGCTCCGCAGTGCGGTGGAGACCTTGCCGATCGCCAAGAGCGAGTCTTCGCGCGAACGGTTGCTGGAGATCATCCAGCACGATGTGAGGCGCCTCGACCGCCTGATCACCGACATCTCCGACGCCTCGCGGCTCGATGCGGAGCTGGCGCGCGAGGATGCGGGCAAGGTCGACCTCAAGAAATTCGTCGGCGATCTGGTGGCGGCGATGCGCGACGCCGGCGGCAACCGCAAGCCGGTCGAGATCGACTTCAAGGTGGACAAGCTGCCGCCTGGCGCGAAGGGCTTTTCGGTGATCGGGCACGACCTGCGCCTCGGGCAGGTCATCACCAACCTGATCGAGAATGCGCGCTCCTTCGTCTCGGAGGAGAATGGCCGCATCACCGTATCGCTGTCGCGCGTCGGCAAGCTGGTCATGCTGACGGTCGACGACAACGGGCCGGGCATCCGCGCCGACAACATCGACCGCATCTTCGAGCGCTTCTACACCGACAGGCCGGCGGGCGAGGCCTTCGGCCAGAATTCCGGCCTCGGGCTGTCGATCAGCCGCCAGATCGTCGAGGCGCATGGCGGCACGCTGACTGCGGAAAACATCGCAGGCGGCAAGCCGGGCGAAATCCGCGGCGCGCGTTTTACCGTGACGCTGCCGGCCGAATCCTGACATGCCGCAAAACATCCACGCCAGCGCGGTCGTGCTCGGTGATCGCGGCATTGTGATCGTCGGCTCTTCCGGCATGGGCAAGACACAGCTTGCCCTGACGCTTATATCCCATGCCCGGTCGTTCGGATGGTTCGCGCGGCTGGTGGCCGACGATCAGGTCCTGCTGTCTGTTCATGGGGGCCGCGTGATCTGCGCGGCGCCGGCAACCATCGCGGGGCTGGTAGAGGTCAGGGGCGTCGGTCCGCAGCCGACGGCCTGCGAAATGAAGGTGCCTGCGGACCTGGTGGTGCGGCTGGTGGAACGGCATGTGGCGGAACGCTTTCCGGAGACGGCAACGGAGCCGCTGCTCGGCTGCGAAGTGCCGCTGCTGAAGCTCGCCGCGGATGACCGCAGGGCCGCGCTGATGGCGGTGGCGGCGCGGCTTTCGCTGCCGCCTTTCGGCTGAAAGCGGGCTGGAACAGGATATTGCGCTGCGGCAAAATGGCCATGGGATGCGCAAATATGGGCTTGTCAACGCTTCGCGCGTCGACAAGATAGCGCTCCCGCCGACCGGACAGCCCGGATGGGCGTGAGCCAGGGCAGGCTCTACGGAATGCCGGTGAACGGATGATGACGAAAGCCTGGAGAGCATGATCGGCTTGGTGCTTGTGACGCACGGTCGTCTGGCAGAAGAGTTCCGCAACGCCGTGGAGCATGTCGTCGGCCCGCAGGAAAACTTCGAGACCGTCTCGATCGGCGCGGACGACAACATGGAGGAACGGCGCAGGGACATCGTCGACGCCGTGGCCCGGGTCGACCAGGGTTCCGGCGTGGTGGTGCTGACCGACATGTTCGGCGGCACGCCGTCCAACCTCGCCATTTCCGTGATGGAAGCGGGGCGGGTCGAGGTGATCGCCGGCATGAACCTGCCCATGCTGATCAAGCTGTCAAGCGTGCGCAAGGCCGACAAGCTTGCTGTCGCGGTCGAGGAGGCGCAGGCCGCCGGCCGCAAATACATCAACGTCGCCAGCCAGCTTCTGGCGGCCAAATAAGCGGGGCAGGATGAGCGAGGCGGGAAGTTCTGAAGCAGAAGGTGCCATCGCCCGCGACTTCCTGATCATCAACCAGCGCGGCCTCCACGCGCGGGCTTCCGCAAAATTCGTGCAGCTCGCCGATTCCTATCGCGCTGCCGTGACCGTCGAGAAGGACGGCATCAAGGTCGGCGGCACGTCGATCATGGGCCTGATGATGTTGGCCGCGAGCCCCGGCTGCTCCATCCGCGTGACGGCTACGGGTCCGGACGCTGAGCAGGCGATCGACGCCATCGAGCAACTGATCGCCACGCGTTTCGGCGAGGAAGCCTAGGCCTCGGAAGGCCGTTTTCGCGGCCTGCGCATCCGTGTGTCATATGCACGAATAAAGATTTCTTTATATCCCATTGTCGATTTCAGGGCGATCTGCTAGTCACAGCGCACCTTTCGCGCATGCATCCGTCGCTGGATTGCTGCGCTTCCCAACAGGCTGGGCCGCGGATTTCCATGATCCGCAGCGCGCGCCAGACCGAGTGAAAATTCCGGAGCATAAGCATGGCCAAGGACTATAAAGTTGCCGATCTGTCGCTTGCAGGCTGGGGCCGCAAGGAGATCGAGATCGCCGAGACCGAGATGCCGGGCCTGATGGCCTGCCGCGACGAGTTCGGCGACAAGCAGCCGCTCAAGGGCGCGCGCATCTCCGGCTCGCTGCACATGACGATCCAGACTGCGGTGCTGATCGAGACGCTGAAGGCGCTGGGCGCCGACATACGCTGGGCGTCCTGCAACATCTTTTCGACGCAGGACCATGCCGCGGCGGCGATCGCCGATTCCGGCATCCCGGTCTTTGCGGTCAAGGGCGAGTCGCTGGAAGAGTACTGGGAATACACCGACCAGATCTTCCAGTGGGCGGATGGCGGCCAGTCGAACATGATCCTCGACGATGGCGGCGACGCCACCATGTATATCCTGATCGGCGCGCGGGCTGAGGCGGGCGAGGATGTGCTGTCGAAGCCGGGCAGCGAGGAAGAGGAAATCCTCTTCGCGCAGATCAAGAAGCGGCTGGCGGCAACGCCCGGCTTCTTCACCAAGCAGCGTGACGCGATCAAGGGCGTCACCGAGGAGACGACGACCGGCGTCAACCGGCTCTACCAGTTGCAGAAGAAGGGTCTGCTGCCCTTCCCCGCGATCAACGTCAATGACAGTGTCACCAAGTCCAAGTTCGACAACAAGTACGGCTGCAAGGAGAGCCTGGTCGACGGCATCCGCCGCGGCACCGACGTGATGATGGCCGGCAAGGTGGCGATCGTCGCCGGCTACGGCGACGTAGGCAAGGGCTCGGCCGCGTCGTTGCAGGGCGCCGGCGCCCGCGTGAAGGTCACCGAGGCCGATCCGATCTGCGCGCTGCAGGCGGCGATGGACGGCTACGAGGTCGTCACCATGGACGACGCGATCTCGACCGCCGACATCGTGATCACCGCGACCGGCAACAAGGACGTGCTGACCCTCGACCACATGCGCAAGCTGAAGGACATGGCGATCGTCGGCAACATCGGCCACTTCGACAACGAGATCCAGGTGGCGTCGCTGCGCAACCTGAAATGGACCAATGTGAAGCCGCAGGTCGACATGATCTCCTTCCCCGATGGCAAGCGCATGATCCTGCTGTCGGAGGGCCGCCTGCTCAACCTCGGCAACGCGACCGGCCATCCGAGCTTCGTGATGAGCGCCTCCTTCACCAACCAGGTGCTCGCCCAGATCGAGCTGTTCACAAAGCACGGCCAGTACCAGAACCAGGTCTATGTGCTGCCGAAGCATCTCGACGAGAAGGTCGCCAAGCTGCATCTCGACAAGCTCGGCGCCAAGCTGACGGAACTGTCCGGCGAGCAGGCCGCCTATATCGGCGTGGCGCCGCAGGGACCGTTCAAGCCGGAACACTATCGCTATTAACCATAGCGACTTCAGACACAACATATTGAGGCCGGGCGATTGACATTTCGCCCGGCCTCATTTTTGGCCGGCGGCCTTCTTCACGCCGATTCGCGCAAGGGCTATGGTTCGGTGATTCGCGACGCCACCGTGTTACGGGGAACGGTGGAAGCGCTCTTGCCTGTGCGGTCTTGCAGTCAGGCGGCGGAGAGGAACAAGACATGCCGGGGGATGCCCCGCGTCAAGCGGGAAAGGCCGAATCCGGCCGGAACGGGGATTCCGGAAACGCCGTCGGGGCAGACGGCAACGGGTTCCGTGTCCGCGGCACCCGGCAGCTTCCAAGAACCCTGCGACGGACCCTGATCTGGGGCGGCGCCGCATCGTCGATGCTGGCCGCAGGCCTCGCCCACGCGCAGGAAACACCAGCACGGCCGCCTGCATCCTTCGGCACGTTCGAGGTGATACAGCTTGCGATGTTCGCAGGCGTCATGGGCGCCGCGCTCCTGTCGGCGATCTTCCTCATCCGCGAGCGCGCCAGGACCGCGGCCGAGAACATCGAGCTGCGCGGCCGCGTCGCCGACCTCAATGCGGCGATCCAACGCTCCGAGGCGCTGCTCAACCTGCGCGACCAGCGCATCATCGTCTGGAACGACGACAGGCGGAAGCCGGAGCTGATCGGCTCGCTGCCGGTCGAAAGCGGCGCCCCCGACGAGCGTGCCTCGTTCCTCGCCTTCGGCCGCTGGCTGATGCCGCGTTCGGCGGCGGCGCTCGAGAACGCGCTTGCGGCGCTGCGCGAGAGGGGCATAGCCTTCGACCTGGTGATCGAGGCGCAGAACGGCGCGCCGCTCGAGGTGCAGGGGCGCAAGAGTGCCTCCTACGTCATCGTGCGCTTCCTGTCGCTCTCCGAAAGCCAGCGCGCGCAGGCGCGGCTGAAGCTCGACAACCAGGTGCTTTCGGCCAGCCACGAGACCATGCTCGGACTGGTGGACGCGCTGAGCATGCCGTTCTGGATCAGGGCCAAGGACGGGCAGCTGAGATGGGTGAACCGCGCCTACGCCACGGCCGTCGAGGCGGTCGATGCGGAAGCCGCCGTCCGCGAGGGCAAGGAACTCCTGGGCACCCAGGCGCGTGACGCGATCGACAGGGAACACAGGTCGCAGCCGGTCTTCGACCAGGCGCTGTCGACGGTGATCGCCGGCGACCGCAGCGTCCTGGCTGTCACGGATTTCGCCGGCCCCGAGGGATCGGCCGGCATCGCCGTGGACAAGAGCGAGATCGACGCCATCCGCGCCGAATACGAGCGAACGGTCAGGAGCCACGCCGACACGCTCGACCGGCTCACCACAGCGGTTGCGATCTTCGACGAGCACGAGAAGCTGCGTTTCTTCAACCAGGCCTTCCAGAAACTCTGGGAACTCGACCACGGCTTCCTGGCCAGCGCACCGGACAATGCACTGCTGATCGACAGGCTGCGCAGCGAGGGCAAGATCGCCGAGCAGCCGGAGTGGCGGCGCTGGAAGGAAACCCTCCTTTCCGCCTATCGCTCGGTCGATCCGCAGGAGCATCTGTGGCACCTGCCGGATGGTCGTACCATCCGCGTCGTCGCCAATCCGCAGCCCAAGGGCGGCGTCACCTGGGTGTTCGAGAACCTGACCGAGAAGATGGCTCTCGAAAGCCGCTACGCCACCGCGGTGCGCGTGCAGGGCGAGACGCTGGACAATCTGGCTGAAGGGGTGGCGGTGTTCGGGCCTGACGGCCGCATCCGGCTCTCCAATCCGGCCTTCGACACGCTGTGGCAGCTTCCCGACGATATCGTCGCCCGGAAGGCACATATCTCCGACATCAGGGCGCATTGCGAGCCGCTGGCGAAGGACAGCCCCTGGGCGGGTTTCGTCGCATCCGTCACCGGCTTCGACGAGGAACGGCGCGACCGTCACGGCCAGACCGAGCTCGCAGACGGTACGGTGCTGCGCTACGGCGTCATCCATCTCCCCAACGGCCAGGTGATGATCACTTTCGTCGACGTCACCGACCGGGTGAACATCGAGCGGGCGCTGAAGGAAAAGAACGAGGCGCTGGAGAAGGCCGATCAGCTGAAGAACGACTTCGTTCAGCACGTCTCCTACGAGTTGCGCTCGCCGCTGACCAACATCATAGGCTTCACCGAACTGCTGTCATTGCCGGCGACCGGGCCGCTCGGACCGCGCCAGCGCGAATATGTCGAGCATATCGGCTCGTCGTCCTCGGTGCTGCTCACCATCGTCAACGATATCCTCGATCTCGCCACCGTCGATGCCGGCATCATGGAACTCGACATCTCCGAGGTGGACGTCAAGAAGACGATTGCCGCCGCGGGCGAGCTGATCGCCGACCGGCTCGCCGAACATTCGATCGCGCTCAAGGTGGAGACGGTCTTCGCGCCGGAATACATGCTTGGCGACGGCATCCGCATCCGGCAGATATTGTACAACCTGCTCAGCAACGCGGTGAACTATGCGCCCGATGGCAGCACCATCAGGCTCGCCTGCCGGGGACTGGAGATCGGCACGGAATTCTCGGTGCACGACGACGGGCCGGGCATGCCGCCGGAAATCCTCGACACGGTGTTCCGCCGCTTCGAGCCGCGCAGCAATGGCGGCCGCCGCCGCGGCGCCGGGCTTGGGCTGTCGATCGTGAAGAGCTTCGTCGAACTGCACGGCGGCAGCGTGCGCATCGAGACGGCGCCCGACCAGGGCACGACGGTGATCTGCATGTTCCCGATCCATCCCGCCGGCATGCGCGACGCCGCTGAATGAACGCTGCCACGGCCCGGACGCAAGTGCTCGAACGCCATCTGCCGGACGAAGGAGCGACGGCGCGGCTGGGCGAAGACCTCGCCATGGCGCTACGCGCCGGCGACGTGCTGGCGCTGTCGGGCGACCTCGGCGCCGGCAAGACGACGCTCGCCCGCGGGCTGATCCGCGCCATGGCCGGCAACGAAGGGCTTGACGTTCCGAGCCCGACCTTCACGCTGGTGCAGTCCTACGACACGCGGGTGCCGCTCAACCATTTCGACCTCTACCGGCTGGGCTCGCCCGACGAACTCGACGAACTGGGGCTGGACGAGATGCTGGCGACCGGCGCGGCGCTCATCGAATGGCCGGAACGTGCGGAGGGCCACCTGCCGGAGGGCACGCTCTCGGTGGAACTTGCGCATGAGGGCGAGGGACGGCTGGCGCGGATTACCGGCTCGGGGCCGGCCTTCGAGCGCATCGCGAGATCGATTGCGATGCGGGACTTCTTGGCCCGGGCGGGCTGGGGCGAGGCGAGGCGAAGATATTTCACCGGCGACGCTTCGGCGCGCTCCTATGAAACGGTGACGCTGCCGGGCGAGCAAGCCAGGGTGCTGATGAACTCGCCGCGCCTGGTGCTCGGCCCGCCGGTACGCGATGGAAAACCGTATGCCGAGATCGCACATACCGCGCAGTCGGTCGCAGCCTTCATGGCGATCGACCGCGCGTTGGCGAAGGGCGGGATCTCGGTCCCGGAAATCTTCGCCCAGGATCTCGAGAAAGGATTCTTGCTCATCGGTCATCTCGGTTCGGAGAATTTCCTCGATGGGGAAGGCCGTCCGGTTGCCGAGCGCTACGCAGCGGCGGCGGAATTGTTGGCGGAAATCCATGGGAAGGACTGGCCGTCGCGGCTGGAGGCAGCACCCGGCCTGGATCATGATGTGCCGCCCTTCGACCGCGACGCGATGATGATCGAGGTCGAGTTGCTGGTCGACTGGTACGTGCCCTACGCCACCGGCCGGCCGGCCGGCGAGGCGCTGCGTACCGGCTTCCGCGCGGCCTGGGATGCGGCTTTCGACAGGCTCGACCGCGCGGAAAAAAGCCTGGTGCTGCGCGACTTCCATTCGCCGAACATCATCTGGCGAGCGGAGCGGAAGGGCCATGACCGGTTGGGCATCATCGATTTCCAGGATGCGTTGGTCGGGCCCGCGGCCTATGACGTCGCCTCGCTCGCCATGGATGCGCGGGTCACGGTGCCGCCCGATGTCCAGAAGACCACCGTCGACGCCTACGTGGCGGCGCGCAAAAGCCAGGGCGGATTTGACGAGGAGGCCTTTGCGGAGGCCTATGCCATCATGGCGGCGCAGCGGAACTCGAAGATCCTTGGAATATTCGTGCGGCTCAACGAGCGCGACGGCAAGCCGGCCTATCTGAAGCACCTGCCGCGCATCAGGAACTATCTGGAGCGGGGGCTGGCGCATCCGGCGCTGGCCGGGCTGCGCGACTTCTATCTGCGCAACGGACTGATCGGGGGGACTGCATGAGTGCAAGGCCGAAGATCGCGATGGTGCTGGCCGGCGGGCTTGGCAAGCGCATGCGTCCGATCACCGACACCATCCCCAAGCCCCTGGTGAAGATCGCTGGCCGCACGCTGCTCGACCGGGGCCTGGACACGCTGGCCGCCGCCGGCGTCGAGAAGGCGGTCGTCAACGTGCACCATTTCCCCGAGCAGATCGTCGCCCATGTCGCGTCGCGCACGCGGCCCAAGGTGGCGATCTCCGACGAGAGCGCCGGCCTGCTCGATTCGGCCGGTGGCATCGTCAAGGCGCTGCCGTTGCTCGGCCGCGAGCCGTTCTACGTCCTCAACGCCGACACGTTCTGGATCGAAGGAGAGGGGTCACTTGGGGGCGAGCCGAACCTCGTCCGTCTCGCCCTTGCCTGGGACGCCGCGAAAATGGATATTCTGCTCATGTTGGCAGACCTCGATTCGGCGACCGGGCACACCGGCGGCACCGATTTCCTCGTCGGTGGCGACGGCGCGCTGAGGCGCGCGCACAACGACCCGGCGGGACTGATCTATGCGGGTGCGGCGATCATCAATCCGGCGATACTCGCCGGCGCGCCGGAAGGCCCATTGTCGCTCAACCGCTATTTCGATGAGGCCATAGCGGAAGGCCGCCTGTTCGGCCTCGCCATGCGCGGAAGCTGGATCACGGTGGGCACGCCCGCGGCAATCCCGCTCGCCGAAGCGGCGGTCGAGCGGGCGCTCGCCGGAGCGGCATGAAGGGCACGGCGCTTCCGCGCATCTTCTCCATACCGCCCGGAGCGGCTTTCCTGCCGACCCTGGCCGACGCGCTGCTGTCCGGCCGGCTGGTGCCGGGCTTCGGCCACGACGGCGATCCGCTGAAGCTTGCGAGCGCGACGATCTACGTGCCGACCAGACGCGCGGCCCGCGAACTGCGCGCGGCCTTCGTGGAGAAATCGGTGGGCGGCTCGGCGATCCTTCCGACGGTGAAGCCGCTCGGCGAGTTCGACGAGGATGAGGCAGCTTTCGGCGAGGGGGACGCCGGGGCGCTCGATCTGGCCCCGCCGATTTCGGCCGTCGATCGGCTGCTCCATCTGGCGCCGCTCGTGCGGGCCTGGAAGAAACGGCTGCCGGCGCATGTCGCGGCACTCTTCGACGAGGAGATGGTGGTGCCTGCGTCGGCCGCCGACGCCATCTGGCTGGCGCGCGACCTCGCCGCGCTGATGGACGAGATCGAGACGGAGGGCTCTGACTGGACGCGGCTCGCGGCGCTGGCGCCAGAGAATCTGTCGGGCTGGTGGCAGGTCACGCTCGACTTCCTGTCGATCGTGACCGAGCACTGGCCGGATTTTCTTGCCTCGCGCGGGCAGTCGAACCCTGCGGCGCATCGCAGTGCGCTGATCCGGCTGGAGGCCGAGCGGCTGCTCAGGAAGCCTCCGCCGGGTCCAGTTATCGCGGCGGGTTCGACCGGCTCCATTCCGGCGACGGCGGAGTTGCTTTCCGCGATCGCGCGCCTGCCTGATGGCGCGGTGGTGCTGCCGGGGCTGGACAGGGAGATGGATGAGACGTCCTGGTCGGTGCTGACGGAGCCTGCCCCGAGGCCGGCCGTGCTCGGCCATCCGCAATATGGCCTGGCGAAACTGCTCGGCAAGATCGGCGTCACGCGGGCCGACGTCGAGGAGATCGGTGCGCCGGACGGAGAGGCGAGACTGCGCGCCCGGCTGGTGTCGGAGGCGCTGCGGCCGGCGGAGACGACCGACGAATGGGCCGGCAGCCGCACCGGCTTCGGTGCCGGTGATATCGACGCGGCGCTGGCCGGCGTGACGCTCGTCGAAGCGCCGCGCGAGCGTGACGAGGCAGCCGCGATCGCCGTCGCGCTCCGGCAGGCGGTCGAGGAGACCGGCGGCAAAGCGGCGCTGGTCACAGGCGACCGTGAGCTAGCGCGGCGCGTCTCGGCCGAACTGCTGCGCTTCGGCGTGCGCGCCGACGATTCCGGCGGCGCGCCGCTGGCGAACACCCCGCCGGCTGCGCTCCTGCGCCTGATGCTCGAAGCGGTGTTCAGGCCGGGCGATCCGGTTGCGGTTGTCGCGCTGCTGAAGCATCCGCTGCTCGCACTCGGACTGGAGCGGCGGCGCGTCCGCCATGCGGCCGAGACGATCGAGTTGGTGGCGCTGCGTGGCGGCACCGGAAGGCCAGACATCACGACACTCGGCGAGCTGTTCGAGGAGCGGCTCGTCGCCGACGGGCGCAAGCCGTTCTGGGCCGAGCGTCTCACCGAAAGGCGTATCTCGGCGGCGCGGGACGTGCTGCGCTGGCTGGCGACGGCGCTGGAGCAGCTGGCAGGTTTGCGCGACGAACCGGAAGTGGCGTTCGGCGAGATGGTGAAGGCGACGGTGCTCGCCTTCGAGGCGCTCGGCCGCGATGCGAAGGGCAGCCTTGCCGAGCTGTACGCAGGAGACGCCGGGGAGAAGCTCGCCGAATTCCTGCGCGGGTTGGCCGGCGCCACTGCCGGTTTCGAATTCCAGCCAGGCGAATGGCCGGAAGTGGTAGCCGCGCTGATCGGACCGGAGACGGTCAAGCCCTCGCAGGGCGCCGAGCGGCGCATCGCCATCTGGGGCGCGCTGGAGGCGCGGCTGATGAGCGTCGAGACGCTTGTGATCGGCGGGCTGAACGAGGGCAGCTGGCCGCGCCGTGCGGAGGCCGATCGCTTCATGTCCAGGCTGATGAAATCGGGCCTCGACCTAGAACCGCCGGAGCGACGGATCGGCCAGGCCGCGCATGACTTCACGATGGCACTCGGCACGAAGCGGGTCATGCTTACCCGCTCCGCCCGTGCGGGTGAGGCGCCGGCGGTGTCGTCGCGTTGGCTGCAGCGGCTGACGACTTTTGCCGGCAAAGAAGCGGCCGAGACGATTGCCGGCCGTGGGCGGCAATTGCTCGCCTGGGCGGGCGAGCTGGATGCGGGTCCCCAGGTGAAGTTCGCGGCGCGGCCGCAGCCGAAACCGCCGCTGTCCGTCCGCCCGGCGCAGTTCTCGGTAACCGAGATCGAGACATTGCGCCGAGATCCCTACGCGATCTATGCGAGGAAGATACTGAAGCTTAGGGAACTCGACCCACTGCTGCGCGATCCCGGCGCGGCGGAGCGGGGCACGCTGTTTCACGCCATTCTCCATCGCTTTGCCGCATCGGGCACCGATCCGAGGGACGCGTCCGCTCTGGACGTGCTTCTGGCGAAGGGCAAGGAATGTTTCGCCGAGGCGGCGCTGCCGCCGGATGTGGAGGCGGTGTGGTGGCCGCGCTTCGAGCGGCTGGCGGACGAGATCATCGCCTGGGAGAGCGCGCGCGCCGAGGACGTGACGCAGCGCATGGCCGAGGCGCGAGCGTCTTCGACGACGGTCGGGAGTTCGGAGGTCACGCTGTCAGGCTATGCCGACCGCGTCGACGTCTTGCGCGAAGGGTTGGCGGACATCATCGACTACAAGACCGGTTCGTCGCCGTCCAAGGGACAGGCCCATACGCTGCTTGCGCCGCAGCTTGCATTGGAGGGAGCGCTGCTGAGACGCGGCGCCTTCAAGGAAACGGGAGCGCTCGATCCGGCCGATCTCGCCTTCGTGCGGCTGAAGGCGAACGGCGAGGTGCTGCACGAGTCCATCCTCGAACACGATCGCAACTCGAAAAGCGCCGTGGATCTTTCAGAAGAGGCCTGGGCGCGGCTGGAAAAGCTGTTGCTGCATTATCGCGACCCGCAGACGGGCTACCTGTCGCGGGCGCTGCCGTTCCGTGAAGCCGAGGTCGACGGCGAATACGACCATCTCGCGCGCGTGCTTGAATGGTCGGCCGGCGGCCCGGGCGAGAGCGACGAATGAGCAAGCGGCGCTACACCGTCCCCGGCGACACCGCGGACCGGCAGGCCCGCGCCTCCGATCCCGGCAATTCCGTCTGGGTGTCGGCCAATGCCGGTTCGGGCAAGACGCATGTGCTGTCGCAGCGCGTCATCCGCCTGCTGCTCGAGGGCACCGATCCGTCGAAGATACTCTGCCTGACCTATACGCGCGCCGCAGCCGCCAACATGTCGAACCGGGTCTTCTCCAGCCTGTCGGAATGGACGATGCTGGGCGACCAGGATCTGGCAAAACGCATCGCCGAGATCGAAGGCCGGCAGCCTGACGCTGCAAAGCTGCGCCGTGCGCGAAAACTGTTCGCCGAGGCGCTGGAGACGCCGGGCGGGCTGAAGATCCAGACCATCCACGCCTTCTGCGAATCCGTGCTGCACCAGTTCCCCCTGGAAGCCAACATCGCCGCGCATTTCGAGATGCTCGACCCTGAGATGGAGGAGCTGCTTTTCGCCGAGGCGCGCCGCGAGATGCTGACCGGCGCGGTGGCCGAGAAGCCGGGGTTGGCGGAAGCCTTCGCCGTCGTCCTCGAGCGCGGCGGCGAGTTTGGGCTCGACCTCCTGCTGCAGGAGATCGTCAACCGGCGCGACGGTCTAAGGGGGTTCATCGACGGGCTGGGTGGCGACACCGCAGCCTATGCCGGCCTGTTCGAGGAGTTCGGCTTCGCGGAGGCGGAGACCGCGGAGACGATTGCCGACGCGGCTTGGCCGCTGCCGGGGTTTGCTTCCGACGTCTTCGATACGTTTCGGGACGCCGCGCTCGTGACCAATGCGAAGAGCGTGTTGAAGAACATGCTGCCCGCGCTGGATCTGGCTTTCCGGGAGCACGATCCGGTCAGGCGGCTGAAATTTCTGGCGGACGGTTTTTTGAAGGCCGACGGCGCCCCCTACAATGCCACCAGGGCGTTCACGCGCGCGCTCCACAACGCGATCCCCGACCTGGCCGACCGTTATCAGGAGGCGGTCGCCGCCATCCGTTCGGCCCGCGACCGGCTGGCGCTGTTCCGGATGCTGGAGGGAACGCGCGTGGCGCTGACTATCGCGGACTGGCTGATCGCCCGCTACGAACAGTTGAAGACGGGGCGCGGCTTTCTCGACTTCAACGACCTGATCACGCGCACCGTGCGGCTGCTGGCGCGCCAGGATGCCGGCGCCTGGGTGCAGTACAAGCTCGATCAGGGCATCGACCACATACTGCTCGACGAGGCGCAGGACACCAGCCCCGAACAATGGTCGGTGGTCAGAAGGCTGGCGGAGGAGTTCTTCGCCGGCATGAGCGCGCGCGACAATGTCCGCCGCACGGTGTTCGCGGTCGGCGACGAGAAACAGTCGATCTACTCCTTCCAGGGCGCGTCGCCGGAATCCTTCGCCGAGACGGGCGCGGAATTCTCGCGCCGCGTGCGCGAGGCCAATGCGGGCTTCGAGCAGGTGCGTCTCACGCTTTCCTTCCGGTCGACCAACGACGTGCTCCACGCGGTGGATCGTGTCTTCGCCGGCGACCAGGCTCGGCGCGGCATCACCCACGATCCCGATCCGGTCAGGCACGATGCGATCCGATTCGATGCGCCCGGCTATGTGGAGGTCTGGCCGTCGGTCGGCGCCGACACGGTGGAGGAGCCGGACGACTGGACGCTGGCCGTGGACCATGCGCAGGCGCCGGCGGTGCAGGTCGCCGAAGCGGTGGCGGCGACGATCAAGCACTGGCTGGATTCCGGCGAGGTGATCGAGGGAACCGGCAAGCGGTTGTCGCCCGGCGACGTGATGGTTCTGGTCAGGAAGCGCGACCGCTTCGTGCATGCGCTGTCGCGCAGCCTGAAGGAGAAGCGGATCGCGGTGGCGGGCGCCGACCGGCTGAGCCTGCCGGCGCATATTGCGATCAAGGACATGATGACGCTCGGCCGCTTCCTGCTGCAGCCGGAGGACGACCTGTCGCTGGCCGCGGTGCTGCGCAGCCCGATCTTCGGGCTGAACGAGGACATGCTGTTCGAGCTGGCGGCAAAGCGCGGGGATCGCTGCTCGCTGGCAGAAGAACTGCGCCGGCAGGCGCCCGGCGACCTCTTCCTGGCCGAGGTGGTGGCGAAGCTCGACGCATGGGCAAACGAGGCGGCGTACCGGCCGGTGTTCGAGTTCTATTCCGGCGTGCTCGGCCGCGACCACGTGCGCCAGCGGATGATCGCGCGTCTCGGCCACGAGGCGGGCGACATACTCGACGAGTTCCTGAGCTTCTGCCTTGCCGAGGAACGCGCCGGCCTGCCGGGACTGGAGGCGTTCCTGGCGACGCTCGAAAGCGCCGGGCCGGAGATCAAGCGCGAGATGGACCAGGGCCGCGACGAGGTGCGCATCATGACGGTGCATGCCGCCAAGGGCCTGGAGGCGCCGGTGGTGTTCCTGGTCGACGGCGGCACGGCGCCGTTCAGCGAGCAGCATCTGCCGAGGCTGATGCCGTTCGACATGAGCGACGGCTCGAGAGGCTATCTCTGGCGTTCTTCGAAGGAGGTCGCCAACGGCTTCTCGCGGACCGCCGAGGGGCGCGTCAAGGAAGCGGCTGACGACGAGTACCGACGGCTGCTCTATGTCGGCATGACCCGCGCCGAGGATCGGCTGATCGTTTGCGGCTATCACGGCAAGCGCGCGCGCAACCCGAGGACCTGGCACACGCTGGTCCGCGACGCGCTGGTTGGCATACCCGAAACCGAAGAGCTTGCGCATCCGGTGAGCGGAGAACCGGTCCACCGCTTCCGCAGCAAGATTTTGCCTGCCGTGGAGGCCGCTGAGCGCGATGCGACGGCGGCTGCGGAGCCGGTCGCGCCCTTGCCGCACTTCAGGTCACTGCCGCCGGACGACGACCTGCCGCGACCGCTGTCTCCGTCGGGAACCTCGGTGCTGATCGAGGATGCCAGGGAGCCGGTGGTCTCGGCCCGCTCGCCGGTACTCGACGGAGAGGAGGAGCCCGGTTTCGCCGTAGCGCGCGGCTCGGCGATCCACAAGCTGCTGCAGGTGCTGCCGGACATGCCTATGGACGGGCGGGCAATCGCCGCCCGCCGCTATCTGGGGCGCGCCGTTCCGGACTGGCCTGACGAGGAGCGGGAGGCCGCCTGGCTGCAGGTGGAGACGATCCTCGGCGCTGAGGGTTTTGCGCCACTGTTCGGGCCCGATTCCCGCGCCGAAGTGGCGATCATGGGCGAGATCGAGCTACGCGGCCGCAAGCGGCTGGTGTCGGGCAAGATCGACCGGCTGGCGGTGACGGACGACGCGGTTCTGATCGTCGACTACAAGACCAACCGCCCGGCCCCTGCCTCGATGGCCGAGGTGCCCCCGGCCTATGTGCTGCAGCTTGCGCTTTACCGTGCCCTGCTCGGTCCGCTCTATCCAGGCCGGAAGGTGGCCGCCGTGCTGCTGTTCACCGAGACGCCGCGGCTTGTCGACCTGCCCGACGCGGCGCTGGATGACGCGCTTGCCCGACTCACGCGAGCGTGAGACAAAGTTGCCGGGACACAAACGCTGCTTGAATTTGGGCAGCCACACCCCACATATTGTGCGACGCGAAACACCGAAAGGCTCTGTTCAAATGGCAACCGTCAAGGTCGACAACAACAACTTCAAGAGCGACGTGCTGGAGGCCTCCGAGCCAGTGGTCGTCGATTTCTGGGCCGAGTGGTGCGGCCCGTGCAAGATGATCGGCCCGTCGCTGGAAGAGATCTCCAATGAACTCGCCGGCAAGGTGAAGGTCGCCAAGCTCAATATCGACGAGAACCCCGAGCTCGCCGCGCAGTTCGGCGTACGCTCGATCCCGACGCTGATGATCTTCAAGGGTGGCGAAGTCGCCGACATCAAGGTTGGCGCCCTGCCCAAGACCGCGCTGTCGCACTGGATCGGCGGAAACGTCGCCTGAACGGACAGATCGAGATGAAAGCCCGGCGCTTGCGCCGGGCTTTTTTGTTGGCGCGTCGTTTTCCACGCACTGGCCTTATCGGCGCTCGCCCCTAGCTGCATGATGCAGGCAAAACGGAGGTGCTGCCATGACCGGGACAGCCAAGGCGACCAAACTCATCGACAATGAACGCGTGATCGTCACCGAATGGCGCTTCCAGCCCGGGGACAACACCGGCTGGCATCGTCATGCGCATGACTATGTCATCGTGCCGCTGATGGACGGCAAGCTGAAGCTGGTGACGAAGGAAGGCGAGAGCGTCGCCGAGATGAAGAAGGGCGCGCCCTATTTCCGCAACGAAGGCGTCGAACATGACGTCATCAGCGCCAACGAAGCCGAATACGCCTTCATCGAAATAGAATTGAGATAGTCCGGCATCATCTGGCTCGGTGCTTTCTATCGCTGCCGGCGACGGATGACGGCGCGCTAACCCTCTACTTTCAAAGCAAGTTTTTGCCCGTCAAGCAACGGCTAGGTCAGCCGCGATCATCGATCGAATATCCTGCGATTGACGTTGGGTCACCGAGACAAATTCGCAGGCCTGACACAGTGTTTCGAAGTGTTTCGAAACGTGTGCCAACGTCATGGAACCGCCAGAGCTCTGCCGCATTTGGTGCCTTAATCGTTAAGTACCCAGCGATCCGGGCCTACTTACGGAGAGACTTTAAACATGACGAAAAGAACAATCACGGCCAGCGCCGTAGCGCTGGGCGGGGCCTTCTTTGTCGCCACATTTACGGCTCCGGCCTCGGCAAAATCACAATGCGGCAGCGCCTCATGGTATGCGCTCTATTCCCAGACCGCTTCCGGCGAGCAGATGAATCCCGCCGAACTGACGGCTGCGCATCGCACTCTTCCTTTTGGCACCAAGCTCAAGGTCACCAACCAGAAGAACGGCAAGTCGGTGATCGTGCGCATCAACGACCGTGGCCCCTTCATCAAGGGGCGTGTGATAGACCTGTCGAAGGGTGCTGCGAAGCAGCTTGGCTTCATCAGCTCCGGCGTGACCGACATCTGCATGGCGAAGGCCTGAGGCGACTGGCGGGCGGGTCTCTCGAGGCGCGTCTGTGAAGGCTAGCAATGCCAAAGCATCGTGCGAGTCTGCAGCAGGATGCAGGACCCGGGTCCCTTGAGGGCGCGCTATCTCCCGAAGAACCGGCGTGCAGCCGTTTCCGCCATCGCCTCCGGTAGGCTCATCTGCCACTGCGAACGGCAATAGGCGCGAAAATCGAAGCAAGGCAGGCCAGGGCATACCTCGAATTCGATGAGGTGGATCGTGCCGTCCGCCTCTACCCGAAAATCCATCGAAAAGACGTCGCGCAGGCCCAGCGCCTGCATGAGCCGCGCGGCGATCGCCCGGATTGACGCGGCGGCCTCCGGCTGGCTGTCCGCCACGGCGGAAAGTTTGGGTTCGATATAACGGCCGTCGGCGACGGCTTGCGCGCCCGTATCGCCGTAGAGCGCCATCGAATCGTCCATCGTCTGGAAGTCGCCGTCCGAATCGACGAAGGCGATTCCGAGCGCCTCGGTCCCGGTTTCGGGGCGCACCGCCAGAAAGCTGGCGCGCACATTGCGGCCGGGTACGTAGGGCTGAACGACGACGGCATCGCGATAGGCACCGTAAACGCGGCGACTGAGCTCCAAAGCATGGCCGAGGGTTTCGCAGTGCGAATCTGGCCAGATGCCGATCTTGGCGCCGAGCCGGTTGGGCTTCACGAACCAGCCGCGTGACGAAGGAGGCGGCTCGGCCAGCCATTCGCCGTTCGAGGCGAGACCGGCCGGTGGGACCGGCAGATCGAGCGCCGAAAGCACGGCGCCGGAACGGAACTTGTCCTGGCATAAAGCGAACAGGGAATCGTCAGCGCCAATGGTCGGCAACCCATTCAGACGCGCCAGCGCCGGCGCGGCGCCGCCGCGGAAATAGGCCACGCCGTCGGTGAGCGTCCAGACCAGCGTATTTTCGGCCGGTCTTCCGGCTAGACCTTTCGCAGCATCGTCCAGCGCGAGTGGCAGGAAATCGAGGCCACGCGCGGCACAGGCTTTTTCGATGGTGGGAAATTCTGGCGGGAGGTCGGTCGACTGCGCCAGATAGGAGGAAATCTCCAGCGCGTGTTGCTCAACAAAACCCTGGGCGGCGAGGCGCGCCCGACAGGCGGCTTCGGGTTCGTAGACGAGGATGAGGGTGGGTCTGGGCATACAAAATCCGGCGAGGTGGCCAGCATGGGCGCTGAGCCGCCACCTTGACCCTCTACGTCGAGACCGGGAGAGATGGCCTCGACGTGAATTGTCTACAAAGCGACGGGCGGGTCGAAGCGACCCTTGACCGGCAGGTCGACAAGGAACGTCTTGCCCGCCTGCGGATCGCGCTCGCGCCCCTTCGCGTCATAGGAATGATAGGCCGAGGTGACGATCATGCGGTCGGCGTTGGGACCGACGAAACAGGGGCACGAACTCTGCCTGGCCGGCATCGGGATTGAGCGAATGCGCTTGCCGTCGGGCGAATAGGCGTCGAGGCTGGCTGCACCCCAGCGCGCGTTCCACAACACCCCCTCCGCATCGACGACGGAGCCGTCCAGGCCGCCCTTGTCCTTGCGTTGGTCATAGAAGACCGTGGGCTCGCCGGTGGGCAGGCCGGTCGCCGGATCGCAGTCGACGCGCATCAGCAAATTGATCGCGGTGTCGGTGTAGTAGGCGATCCTGCCGTCCGGCGAGAAACAGATCGAATTCGGGATGCCGATGCCGGGAAAAAGCGTCCTGATCTCGCCCTTGAAGTACCAGCGGATCGATCCGCCGCCCTTCTCTTCCGTCCGGGCCATGGTGCCGAACCAGAGTGCGCCCGACGGGTGCACCCGCGAATCGTTGGAGCGGGTCAGCGGGTTGTCGGCCTCGACAGGCCGGTGGAGGGTCAGCTTTCCCGTCCTGACGTCGCGTATGTGAAGCCCGGTCTCCGTCACCAGGAGCTGCCGGTCCGCATCGATGACGGTGAGCGCGCTCGCCATCACCGGCAGGTCGTGAACGACGACATCCCCATCCGGCCAGCGCTTCTCGAGCAGCTTCTTTCCCAGGATGTCGAACCAGAACAGCGTATCCGATTGCGGGTCGTAGGTCGGACCTTCGCCGAGATGGCAGGCGATGTCGGAAAGGATGGAGACGGTGGTCATGACGATCTTAAGCCTCTTGGCCCTTTGCGAAGACGGCATCCCATTCGGCGGCGGCGGCGAGTGCGCGACCGGCCACCGCCTCGGCGCCGAGGCCAGGCGCATAGAGGCTGGAGCCGAGGCCGAAGGTCGAGACGCCGATCCTGGCGTAGTCTGCGAAATCCTTCTCCGAGACGCCACCGACCGCACCGACGATCGCGTCCTTCGGCAGAACGGCTTTGACCGCCGAAATGCCTTTCGTACCGAGTGCGCTGGCCGGGAAGAATTTCAGCGCCGAAGCGCCGAGCGAAAGCGCCAGGAAGGCTTCGGTCGGCGTGAAGACTCCGGGCATGGTGACCATGCCGTGATGATTGGCGCGTTCCATGACGGCGCGGTCTATATTGGGGCTGACCAGCAAGCGCCCGCCGGCATTGTGGAGGCTGTCGACCTGCTCAGCGCTCAGCACCGTGCCTGCGCCGACCAGCGCCGGCTTCGGCAGCGATCTTGCCAGCATCTCGATCGAACGGAACGGGTCGGGCGAGTTGAGCGGCACCTCGATGGCGTGGATGCCGGCTTCGAAGACCGCTGCGGCGACGGCGAGCACCTCATCCGGTTTCACGCCGCGCAGGATCGCGACGAGGCGGCGCTGGAGCTTTGGGAAGGGCACGGTCATGACAGGGAACTTTCCGATACGGGACCTGTCCAGCCGAGGCGCTTTGCCGCCTCGAACAGGCCGGTGCGGACGGCGTCGTCGGCGTCCGCCTGCAAGACGGCGCAGCCTGCCAGCCTCAATGCGGCGGCGTAAAGCGTACCGAGCGGACCGGAGGCGACGAGGATAACTTCGCCGGCCGGGAGATCGAAGAGCTGGCGCGCCGAGGCGATCTCGGCGCCGATGAGCAGGCCAGAGAGCTTTGCCGCTGCGTCGGCGGGCCGCAGGTCCTGGAGCAGGGTGGCCGCGCGGATGCGGAAGAGCGACGGGCCGATGTCGCCACCTTGGGCGAGCGCATCGGTGCAGGCAGCGACGAAGGCCGGCGTATCCGGCAGCGCGGGCGCGACGTTGTCGCCGAGCGAGTGGCGCAGGATCGACTGCTTCGAGAGCACGGAAAAAAGCTCGCCGGTCAGCCAGGTACGAAAGCCGGCGATCACGCCGCCCTCGGCCTCCACCCATTTCGAATGGGTACCGGGCATGCAGATGACGTGGCGGCCGGAAGCGAACAGCGGCAGCACGCCGGCGAGCTGCGTTTCCTCGCCGCGCATGACGTCGGGCTCGTTGGCATTGCGCTGCGCCAGGCCGGGCAGAATGCGGATTTTTCGCGTCCTGTCTGAGCCTTGGCCCGAACCTTGGCCCGGTACCGGAACCGCGCCGGCGAGGATGCCGTCGAGGCCGGCGGGGAGCGTCACATAAGGCGCTTCGATCCAGCCTTGGCGCGCCCCGGCCATGCCGCAGACGACCACCGGCAGACTGTCGGGTGCGCCGACGGCGGCGAGGTGCTTTTCGAGGATCGGACCGAAACCTTCGGCGCCGGCGGTGAGCATGCCCTCGCCGCTGCGCCGTTCCGCCAGCACTGCTCCGGCAGCATCGAGCAGCCAGAGGCGAAAACTCGACGTGCCCCAGTCGACGGCGGCGACGGCGGGTTTCGTCACAGATAGCCTCCGTCGACGATCAGCGTCTGCGCGGTCAGCATACGCGAGGCGTCGGAAGCGAGGAAGAGGCAGGTGCCGACCATGTCGTCGGGCTGCATCACCTCGCGGATGCACTGCTTGGCAACGTGTGCGGCGAGTGTTTCCTCAGTGGCCCAGAGCTTCTGCTGACGCTCGGTGATCACCCAGCCCGGCGCCACCGCGTTGACGCGGATGCCGTGCGGGCCGAGCCGCCCGGCAAGACCCTTGGTGAGGCCGATGATGCCGGCCTTGGCGGCCGTATAGGAGGGCATGTCAGGATGATTGATCAGGAAGGAGGTGGAGGTGAAGTTGATGATCGATCCTTTGCCGGCTTCGATCATGCCGGGGGCGACGGCCTGCGCGGTGAAGAAATGCGGGCGAAGGTTGATCGCCTGGTTGTTGTCCCAATACTCCTCCGTCACCGCATCGATGTCGTGGCGCTCGTCATAGGCGGCATTGTTGATCAGCACCGTGACAGGTCCATGCGCCGCGGCGGCCTCGGCGGCAGCCTTGCGCAGCGCCTCGATGTCGGTCAGGTCGGTCTTGATATAAAGGGGACGGATCGCCCCTGCGGCCGCGATCCGCTCGACAAGCGCGCGGCTCGGCACTTCGGCGATGTCGACGAAGGCGACCCTTGCGCCCTGGCGGGCGAAGCCTTCGGTGAGCGCGACGCCGATGCCGGAGCCGCCGCCGGTGATCAGCACCGAAGCGCCTTCGAGATCGGGAAATCGCGCCGATGGCATCATTATCTTCGTCCCTGCCGGAAAAATCGCGAGGCAAGGTATCGACGAAGCCGGAGCCGAGGGCAAGGCCTATCCCGGTGGCAGGTCAAATCGATTTTATGAGCCCGCCGAGCATGCTGCCGCGATCGGGAGCCGCGCAGAAACCGGACCGCCCACGGATGCGTTCGTCAGTCTTGGACGCGAGGTTCGCGCTGCTTGAACAGCGGATCAATTGACCCTCCTGCCTTTGCGTGGTCAAAGGCCCGGAATTGACGGACAAATACGACCTCGGAGATGAACGGAATGACTGATCGCGTCGAAATCGCCGGCCTGCAGATTGCCCGCGAGCTGCACGACTTCGTCGTGGAGGAAGCGATTCCGGGAACCGGCATCGAGGCCAGGGAATTCTGGGCCGGACTGTCCAACATCATTCACGATCTGGCCCCACGCAACCGAGCGCTGCTCCGGCGGCGCGACGACCTGCAGGGGAAGATCGACGCCTGGCACCGCCAGCATGGCGCCCCGACCGACATGGAGGACTACAAGGCGTTCCTCAAGGAGATCGGCTACCTCGTTCCGGAAGGTACTCCTTTCAAGGTGACGACCGAGAACGTCGATCCGGAGATTGCATCGATCGCCGGGCCGCAGCTCGTCGTGCCGGTGATGAACGCGCGCTATGCGCTCAACGCCGCCAATGCGCGCTGGGGCTCGCTTTACGATGCGCTCTACGGCACCGACGCGATCACCGACACCGGCGGCGCGGAGAAGGGCAAGGACTACAATCCGGTGCGTGGCGGCAAGGTGATCGCCTGGGTGCGCAACTTCCTGGACGACGCGGCGCCGCTCGACGGCGCCAACTGGCGGGCGGTGCGCGGCTTCTCGGTCCAACACGAAAAGCTGGTGGTGGCGCTCGACGGCGACCGGACGACCGGCCTCAAGCAGCCGGAAAAATTCGCCGGTTATCTCGGCGAGGCCGCGGCTCCGACACAGTTCCTGCTCAAGAACAACGGTATCCATATCGAGATCCTGATCGACGCCACCTCCACGATAGGCAAGACGGACTCCGCGAACATTTCGGATGTCTGGCTGGAGTCGGCCGTCACCACCATCCAGGATTTCGAGGATTCGATCGCCGCGGTCGATGCCGAGGACAAGGTTGCCGCCTACCGCAACTGGCTCGGCCTGATGAAGGGCGACCTGAAGGAAGAGGTCGAGAAGGGCGGCAGGACGTTCACCCGCAAGCTCAACCCCGACCTCGACTACCAAGCGCCTGACGGCTCGACCTTCGAGGTGAAGTGCCGCTCGCTGATGCTGGTGCGCAATGTCGGCCACCTGATGTCCAATCCGGCAATCGTCGACCGTGAGGGGCATGAGGTCCCCGAGGGCATCATGGATGCTGCGGTCACCGCGCTGATCGCGCTGCACGACATCGGCGAGAACGGGCGCCGCAAGAATTCGCGCAGCGGCTCCATGTATGTGGTGAAGCCCAAGATGCACGGGCCGGACGAGGTCGAGTTCGCCGTGGAGATATTCGCGCGCGTCGAGAAGATGCTGAAGATGACGCCGAACACCATGAAGATGGGCATCATGGATGAGGAGCGGCGCACGACGGTTAACCTCAAGGAGTGCATCCGCGCCGCCAAGGAGCGGGTCGTGTTCATCAACACCGGCTTCCTCGACCGCACCGGCGACGAGATCCACACCTCGATGGAAGCCGGGCCGATGATCCGCAAGGGCGACATGCGCCAGGCTGCCTGGATCTCAGCCTACGAAACCTGGAACGTCGACACCGGGCTTGAATGCGGCCTGTCGGGCCACGCCCAGATCGGCAAGGGCATGTGGGCGATGCCCGACATGATGGCGGCGATGCTTGAGCAGAAGATCGGTCACCCGAAGGCCGGCGCCAACACCGCCTGGGTGCCATCTCCGACGGCCGCCACCCTGCACGCGACGCATTATCATCGGGTCGACGTGCACGCGGTGCAGGAGAGCCTGAAGAGCCGCCCGAAGGCCAGGCTCGACGACATTCTCTCCGTGCCGGTCGCCGTGCGGCCGAACTGGACGGCCGAGGACATCCAGAAGGAACTCGACAACAACGCGCAGGGCATCCTGGGTTATGTCGTGCGCTGGATCGACCAGGGCGTCGGCTGCTCCAAGGTGCCCGATATCAACAATGTCGCGCTGATGGAGGACCGCGCCACGCTGCGCATCTCCTCGCAGCACATCGCCAACTGGCTGCACCACGGCGTGGCGAGCGGCGAGCAGGTGATGGAAACGCTGCGGCGCATGGCGGCGGTCGTCGACAAGCAGAACGAGGGCGATCCGCTTTACCGGCCGATGGCCGCCGATTTCGACGGGTCGATCGCCTTCCAGGCTGCCTGCGACCTCGTGTTCAAGGGCCGCGATCAGCCGAACGGCTACACCGAGCCGGTGCTGCACGCGCGCCGGCTGGAGCTCAAGGCGCGGGACCGGGCGGGATGACACGCGCGGACGCTACATGATCGTCCTGGCCATCGACACGGCTTCGGCGCTCTGCGCGGCCTGCGTCTACGACAGCGATGCCGGCAAGGAACTCGGCCGGTCGGTGCTCGATCTCGGCAAGGGCCATGCCGAGCATCTGATGGGTGTGGTGAACGACGCCATGGCTGAGGCCGGCGTGGATTTCCCGGCGCTCGACCGTATCGCGGTCGCGGTCGGGCCCGGCTCGTTCACCGGCGTGCGTGTCGGCGTGTCGGCGGCGCGTGGCTTTGCGATGGCGCTCAAGATTCCGGCCGTCGGCGTGACGACCCTGGAGGCGATCGCGGCGGAAACGCGGGAACGGTCAGGGGCGAGGAAAGTGATGGCCGCGCTCGACGGCGGCCGTGGCGAAGTCCATTTGGCCGTCTACGACGAAGCGGGCGCGCTGCTGTTCGGTCCGGTGGCGACGACGCTGCAGGGGGCCGCAGCGATTGCCAGGGAGCATCTGCCGCTGCTGGTTGGCTCGGCGGCGGCGACGGTGGCCGAGGAAGCGGGCGCGAGGTTGGAAACCGGCGCGTCCGGGTCGACCGCCGACATCGTCGTCTATGCCCGGCTGGGCGCGATCAAGGTAGCCGGCGAAAGGCCGAAGCCGCTTTACCTGCGCGACGCCGACGCCAAGCCGCAGGCCGGTTTCGTCCTGCCGCGAATCCGGTCATGATCCCGGCCGGAAACGCCGGTGAGACAAAGATCGATTTTCATGCGCATACCCTTTCTGACGCCGAAGACCCGCGACTATGCGCTGGAGCCGCTGACCCCGAACGACAGTCCGGCGGTCGCGGCGATCCACCATGAGGATTTCGTGCGACCCTGGAGCGATGGCGAGTTCGCAAGCCTGCTCGCACAGGACACCGTGTTCGGCTTCGCCGCCCGGGAGACCGGCAAGGGCGACGCTCCGCCGGTGGGTTTCGTGCTGGCGCGGCTGGCGGCCGGCGAGGGTGAGATCCTTACGGTCGCGGTGGCGCGGACGCATCGCCGGCAGGGTCTCGGCTGGCGGCTGATGGACGCGGTGCTGCGCGAGCTGCACAGCCAACGCGCCGAGGCGCTTTTCCTCGAGGTCGACGAGGCCAACGCGCCGGCGATCGCGCTCTACCGGCGGCTAGGCTTCTTCGAAGTAGGCAAGCGGCCACACTATTATGAGACCGGCGAGGGCCGAAGCGGAGCGCTTGTCATGCGGCGCGATCTTCGCTAGCGCGTGTCCATGAAGCATCCCCGACCTGGAAAGCCTGCACTTTGCTAGGATCGTGCTTCAGAGCCATTCCGCAAAAGTGGGAACCGGTTTCCGTCCGGAAATGCGACAGATAGGGCGGCCTGAAAGATGATCGGCAGCATCCGGCTAGTGGTCGCACTGGGCAGCGTCGTCGCCTCGACGCTGGTGCTGGTGCCCCTCCAGCTGATCGCCATGAAGACGAAACTCTGGAGCGAGTGGCGCGTGTTGCGTCTCTGGCACCGGGGCAACTGCCGGGCGCTGGGTTTCCGCGTCCACCAAAAGGGTGAATTGACCGCCAGGCGGCCGCTGGTCGTTGCCGCAAACCATGTGTCCTGGACCGATATTTCCGTCATCGGCTCGCACTGCGAGGTTTCCTTCATCGCCAAGGCTGACATGGCGACGTGGCCGGTGATGGGTTGGCTGGCGCGGCTGCAGCGCACGATCTTCATCGAGCGCGAACTCAGGCGCACCTCCGGCAAGCAGGCCGGCGAGATCGCGCGGCGTCTCGCCGCCGGCGAAGCAGTGGTGCTGTTCGCCGAAGGCACGACCGGCGACGGCAATCTCGTCCTGCCGTTCAAGTCCACGCTATTCGGCGCCGCCACCATGGCGCTCCAGGAAGGCGCCATCGACAAGGTCTACATCCAGCCACTGACCATAGCCTATACGCGGATCCAGGGCATGCCGATGGGCCGACGGGGCCGGTCGCTGGCCGCCTGGATCGGCGATACTGAGCTGGCGCCGCACGCCGCCGCCCTGCTCAAGGAAGGTGCGGTCGACGTGGAGCTGCATTTCGGCGAGCCGATCGAGTTCCTGCCCGGTGACAGCCGCAAGGAGGCAACGCGCCGTGCTGAGGCCGATGTGCGCGCCATGCTGGAGACCGCGCTTGCCCGCCCAGAGCCGAGCAAACGCCGGCCGGCATAGCCAGAATCGTCTGTTTTTTGTCGCAGAAACCCTCTAAAAGCCGCCCGATGGAACTGGAACAGATCGAGCCGGCCGAGAACGCCGACCGTGCGGAAGGTGAAGTGAACCCGCCGGTTGCCGCAAAGAAGGTCTTCGTCAAGACCTATGGCTGCCAGATGAATGTCTATGACAGCCAGCGCATGTCGGATGCCCTGGCGGTGGACGGCTATGCCGGCACGGACCGCATCGAGGATGCCGATCTTGTGCTCCTCAATACCTGCCATATTCGCGAGAAGGCCGCCGAAAAGGTCTATTCGGAGCTCGGCCGCATACGCGACCTCAAGGCGGAGCGGGCTAGCCGCGGGCTGGAGACGGTGATCGGCGTCGCCGGCTGCGTGGCCCAGGCGGAGGGTCGCGAGATCATCCGCCGGCAGAATGCCGTCGATCTGGTCATCGGCCCGCAGACCTATCATCGCCTGCCGGAAGCGTTGAGGAAGGCGAGGAACGGCGAGAAGGTCGTCGAGACCGACTACGCCATCGAGGACAAGTTCGAGCATCTGCCGCAGCCCCGCAAGGCCGAGGTCATTGGGCGCGGCGTAACGGCCTTCCTCACCGTGCAGGAGGGCTGCGACAAGTTCTGTACCTTCTGTGTGGTGCCCTATACGCGCGGCTCGGAAGTGTCGCGTCCGGTGGCGCAGATCGTGGCCGAGGCGGAAAGGCTGGCTGAAGCCGGCGTGCGCGAGGTGACGCTGCTCGGCCAGAACGTCAACGCCTGGCACGGCGAGGGCCCGGACGGTGGCGAATGGGGGCTCGGTCGCCTGCTCCTGCGCCTCGCTGAGATCCCCGGCATCGCGCGGCTGCGCTACACGACCAGCCATCCGCGCGACATGGACGACGAGCTGATCGAGGCGCATCGCGACCTCGCCGCACTGATGCCTTATCTGCACCTGCCCGTGCAGGCGGGTTCCGACCGCATCCTGAAGGCCATGAACCGCCGCCACAAGGCCGCCGACTACCTCAAGCTGGTTGAGCGCATCCGCGCCGTGCGGCCGGACATGGCGATGTCGGGCGATTTCATTGTCGGCTTTCCCGGTGAGACGGACGCCGATTTCGAGGCGACACTGGAGCTGGTGCGGACTGTACAATACGCACAAGCCTTCTCCTTCAAATATTCGCCGCGCCCCGGCACGCCCGGCGCCGACATGACGGACCACGTCGCCGAAGCGGTGAAGGACGAGCGTTTGCAGCGTCTGCAGGCGTTGCTCGGCGAGCAGCAGCAGGATTTCACTGCCGCGATGGCCGGCAGGACGATCAGCGCCCTGATCGACAAGCCCGGTCGCCAGCCTGGCCAGCTTGTCGGTCGCTCGCCCTGGCTACAGCCGGTGATTGTTGATGAAACCGCCGGCGAAATCGGTGACATTATCGATGTGCGAATCACGCGAACAGGCAGGAACAGCCTGTTCGCCGAGCCGATCTGATGGCGGCTGACGAGGAGAGACGGTTGAGCGCTACCGAATTGAAGAAGCCGCCCGCCAGTCCAGCATCGGGGCCGGCATCCGGGGCTTCCGACATGGCGCATATCGTGCTCACCTTCGACAACAACCGGCTGGCGAGTGCGCTCTACGGACAATTCGACGAGAATCTGGCGCGGCTGGAGCAGAAGCTCGGCGTCGATATACGCTCGCGCGGCAACCAGCTCACCATCAAGGGCTCGTCATCGGCGGCCGAGCAGGCGCGCCGGGCGCTCGACAATCTTTACGGCATCCTGCAGAAGGGCGCCGATATCGGCCAGTCGGACGTCGACGGCGCGGTCAGGATGGCGATCGCCGCCGACGACCAGCTGACGCTGCCGACGCTGGAGCGCAAGGGAAAGATGGCCGCCGCGCAGATCGCCACCAGGAAACGCACGATCTACGCCCGCTCGACCAACCAGGACGCCTATATGCGCGCACTGGAGCGCGCCGAGCTGGTGTTCGGCATCGGCCCGGCCGGCACCGGCAAGACCTATCTGGCGGTGGCGCATGCGGCGATGCTGCTCGAGCGCGGCATGGTCGAGCGCATCGTGCTGTCGCGGCCTGCCGTCGAGGCCGGCGAGCGGCTGGGCTTTCTGCCTGGAGACATGAAGGAGAAGGTCGATCCCTATCTCCGTCCGCTCTACGATGCGCTCTACGACATGATGCCTGCCGACAAGGTCGAGCGGGCGATCACCGCCGAGGTGATCGAGATCGCGCCGCTCGCCTTCATGCGCGGCCGCACGCTTGCGCATTGCGCCGTGATCCTCGACGAAGCCCAGAATACCACGCCGATGCAGATGAAGATGTTCCTGACCCGCCTCGGCGAGGGCTCGCGCATGATCGTCACCGGCGACCCCACGCAGATCGACCTGCCGCCGAACACCAAGTCCGGACTTGTCGAGGCCCTGCGCATCCTCGACGGCGTGCCGGGCGCCGTCCCCGTGCGCTTCAACGACACCGACGTGGTCAGGCATCCGCTGGTCGCCGAGATCGTCAAGGCCTATGACCGCGACGCCAAGATGGCGCGCGGGCTGGGCACCGGCGAAGACTGAGACGGTCGTTCCCGCCAGGGAGCGCCCGTCCGCCGTAGCCATGCCGCAAGCACGAAAACCCAGGATCGATATCGACATTGCGGTCGAGTCCGGCGACTGGCCGCAGAAACGGACGCTGCGGAGCCTTGTCGAAAAGGCGGTCGGGGCTGCGCTGTACGAGGCAGGAGCAGCGTATGAAGCCGGCTCCGAACTCAGCGTCGTCTTCACCGACGATGCGCATATCCGCACGCTGAACGCCGGCTGGCGCAACAAGGACAAGCCGACCAACGTGCTGTCTTTCCCGGCTTTTCCGGTGAAAATCGGCCAAGAATTGCCACCGATGCTGGGCGACGTCGTACTTGCCGCCGAGACGGTGGCGCGCGAGGCGGAACTGGAAGGCAAGCCGCTCGGCCACCACATAACGCATCTCGTGGTCCACGGGGTCCTGCACCTGCTCGGCCACGATCACGAGGAGGAAACGGAGGCGGAGCGGATGGAAGCGCTGGAGCGGGCCGCTCTCGCGAGGCTTGCCATTCCCGATCCCTACGCGTAACAGGAAATGGAAACCAACCCGACGAAGATGAACGACACACCAGAGCCTGCCGCGCGGCCCGAAACGGGCAGCGCAAGAGCCGAATCGGCAGAAGAAGGCCCGAGTTCGAGTCCCAGTCAGTCGACGCCGCAATCCGCGCCGCTCGCAGCCACGGTCGAATCCGCTTCCGAGCGACCCTCCTTCTTCGAGCGGCTGGCCGGCCTGTTCCGGCACAAGAACGGCTCCAGCCTCCGCGAGGAGATAGCCGACGCACTGGCCGAGACAGCCGCAGACGCCGAATCCTTCTCGCCCGGCGAACGGGCGATGCTTCACAACATTCTCCGCCTGCGCGAGGTGCGCGTCGAGGACGTGATGATCCCGCGCGCCGACATCGAGGCGGTCGAGATCAACACGACGCTTGGTGAGCTTCTGACCGTTTTCGAGCAGTCCGGCCATTCGCGCATGCCGGTCTATGCCGAGACGCTCGACGATCCCAGAGGCATGGTGCACATCCGCGACGTGCTGGCCCACATCACCAAGCTCGCCCGCGCCAAGAAGAGCCGTGCCCGCAAGGCGGCTCCGCCGGCGCTCGATTTCGCCAATATCGACCTGGCGAAGACAATCGGCGAGCTCAACCTGATGCGCACCGTGCTGTTCGTGCCGCCCTCCATGCTCGCTTCGGACCTGATGGGACGCATGCAGGCGAGCCGCACACAGATGGCGCTGGTCATCGACGAGTATGGCGGCACCGATGGGCTGGTGTCGCTGGAGGATATCGTCGAGATGGTCGTCGGCGACATCGAGGACGAGCACGACGACGAGGAGCCGATGATCACGCAGGCCGGCGATGGCGTCTATATCGTCGACGGCAAGGCCGAGATCGATGAGGTCGCCAAGCTGATCGGCGAAGGCTTCAAGGCCGGCGAGCACGGCGAATATGTCGATACGATCGGCGGCATGATCTTCAACACGCTCGGCCGCGTGCCGGCGCGCGGCGAAGTCGTCCAGGCCATTCCGGGCTTCGAGTTCCACGTGCTCGACGCCGATCCGCGCCGGGTGAAACGGGTGCGCATCGTCGACATCGTGAAAGCCGAACGGCGCCGACGCGCCGCGCGCGTGGAGCAGCCCGCTCCCAACGCTTAGGGCCGGCGCGTTTTCTTCGCGACAAGGTTAAAGAGACGCAAACCGTTTGATCCGGGCGGTTCAATCCGGGACGGAAAGGCTCTAACCTCCGCGCGTGATTCTCTGGACGCGTGACCCGGCTTGCAGCAGGCGGTCATGCCGAGGCTGGACGGGCAGGTTTGCGCATGGAGCGCCTGGCGGGGCGGATAATTCTGCTTTGGGGCTGGCGCCGGCTGGCCGCGGCCTTTGCGGCCGGCGCGCTTCTTGTGCTGACGCAGGCGCCCTATGATTTCTTCGCAGCCGGGTTCGTGTCCTTTCCGGTGCTGGTCTGGCTGCTCGACGGCTCGACCGCGGAGGCCTCGTCCAATCCGCTGCGACGCCTGAAGCCCGCCTTCGCCATCGGCTGGTGGTTCGGCTTCGGCTATTTCCTCGCCGGTCTCTGGTGGATCGGCAGCGCGTTGCTGGTCGAGGCCGACAGCTTCGCCTGGGCGCTGCCTTTCGCAGTCCTCGGCATACCACTGCTGCTCGCCTTCTTCTACGGCTTCGCCACTGCCGTCGCCCGACTCTTCTGGGCGAACGGCATCACCCGCATCGCGGCGCTCGCCTTCGCCTTCGGCCTGACCGAATGGCTGCGCAGTTTCCTGTTCACGGGCTTTCCCTGGAATCCGGTCGGGCTGGCTGCGATGCCGACGCCGCTCCTGATGCAGAGCGTGGCGCTGACCGGCGTCACCGGCATGAACGCGCTCGCCGTCTTCGTCTTCGCAATGCCGGCGCTGCTGGCTGCGAGGCGCAATCTTCGTCTCGGGCTTGCCCTTGCCGTCCTGCTGGTCGCGGCGCATGCCGGTTACGGCTACTTCCGCGTGAACGCTCCGGTTGAGGCCTCCGGCGGCAAGCTTGCCGCACGTATCGTGCAGCCGTCGATCGACCTGTCGGAGAAATGGGACGAGAGCGTGCGCGACCGCATCTTCCAGACGACGATGGACCTGTCGGCGCGGCCGCCCGAGGCCGGCCGGCCCACGCCGCAACTGATCCTGTGGCCGGAGACGTCGGTGCCGTTCTTCTTCACGGAGCGACCGGATGCGCTGGTCGCGATCGGCGAGATGCTGAAGCCGACCCAGATGCTGGTCGCCGGCGCGGTGCGCGAGGAGGCGGGCCGAACAGCACCGCTCTACTACAATTCCGTGCTGGCGATAAACGACAGCGGCGAGATCGTCGACGCGGTCGACAAGGTGCATCTCGTGCCGTTCGGCGAATACATTCCCTTCGCCGAGTTGGCTGAGCGCTTCGGCATAGGGCAATTGGTCGCGGGGCCGATGAATTTCGTCGCCGGCAGCCAGCGCCACCCGATCGAGTTGCCAGGTGGTACCACCATTGCGCCGTTCATCTGCTACGAAATTATTTTCCCCGAATTGGTGGCAGTTGACGTAAGGTCAACCAGTATTATTGTGAATGTCACCAACGATGCCTGGTTTGGCGACACGCCCGGTCCATACCAGCATTTCCGGCAGGCGCAGTTGCGGGCAGTGGAGAACGGATTGCCCGTGCTGCGCGCCGCCAACAACGGGATTTCGGGCGCCATCGACGCGCGTGGACGCGTAATCGACGCACTCGCATTGAATGCCAGGAATGCGCTCGACGTGGAGATAGATCTTCCCGGCGACCTATCCGGCGGGCAGATCGCATCGGCTGAACAACGCCGGTTCATCGGCTTCGCGATCCTGGCAGCCTTCGCATTGTTCGCATTTACAGGAAGGATCTGGCAGCGGCTGCGGGCGAATTGACAGCAGATATATTAGAAACTCATACTGTAAACGTCCGGCAGACAGGGCTTTCAGCCGATGCATTCGTTGGGGTGAGGAGTGCGCCGGAATGACAACAAAATACAAACCGGAAAAGCCGGCGAAGCCCGGCGAGGAAAAAATGGCAGACAAGGAAAACAAGAAGAAGCCGAATCCGACGGATACGCACGTTGGGAGTCGGATCAGGCTTCGCCGCAACATGCTTGGCATGAGCCAGGAGAAGCTGGGTGAGAATCTCGGCATAACCTTCCAGCAGATCCAGAAATACGAGAAAGGGACCAACAGGGTCGGCGCAAGCCGGCTGCAGGCGATCGCCACCATACTCTCTGTTCCCGTTGCCTTCTTCTTCGAGGACCTGCCCGGAGAGGAGGGGACCGCCAACCGCGGCTTCGCGGAGGACCCGTCCACCACCTTCGCGATCGACTTCTGCACCAGCGCGGAAGGGCTCCAGCTCAACCGCGCCTTCGTCCGGATTCAGGACCAGAAGGTGCGGCGCAGGATCATCGAACTGGTGAAGAGCCTCGCCTCCGACGACGGCGACTAGCCGCCGCCCGTGGACCCGCGGAGGAAAACAGTTCCCGAAACCGCCTCTCCGCAGGACCAACGCTCCTTGACGACTCCGGGCCGGCCTCGTTAACACGTGTCGCGCCCGAAAGTCGGCTTCTGCCGGCAAAGCCTTTCGAGAGGGAAAATCCGTGACGCGGCAGAACTATCTCTTCACCTCGGAATCCGTATCCGAGGGACACCCCGACAAGGTCTGCGACCGCATTTCCGACGAGATCGTGGATCTGGTCTACCGTGAGGTGAAGAAGGTCACGCCGGCGGATGCCAAGCGCTACGCCGCCGTTGCCGTGTCGGACCCGTGGAAGGTCCGCGTCGCCTGCGAGACACTCGCGACCACCAACCGTGTAGTCATCGCCGGCGAGGTGCGAGTACCCCACACGCTCCTGAAGAAGGACAAGGAAGGCAACGTCCTCATCGACGCGGCCGGTCATCCCGTTATCAACCCGTCCAAGTTCAAGTCGGTCGCCCGCAAGGCGATCCGCGCCATCGGCTACGAGCAGAGCGGCTTCCACTGGAAGACGGCGAAGATCGACGTGCTGCTGCACGGCCAGTCGCCCGACATCGGCCAGGGCGTCGACAATGCCGCCGACCGCCAGGGTGAAGAGGGTGCCGGCGACCAGGGCATCATGTTCGGCTATGCCTGCCGCGAGACGCCCGACCTGATGCCTGCGCCGATCTACTACAGCCACAAGATCCTCGAGCTTCTGTCGGCTGCCCGCCACAACGGCGAAGGCGACGCCGCCAGGCTCGGCCCCGACGCCAAGAGCCAGGTCACCGTGAGATATGTCGACGGCAAGGCAGCCGAGGCAACCTCCATCGTGCTTTCGACCCAGCATCTCGAGGCAAGCTGGGATTCCAAGAAGGTGCGCAAGGTGGTCGAGCCCTTCATCCGCGAGGCGCTGGGCGACCTCAGGATCGCCGACGACTGCGTCTGGTACATCAACCCTACGGGCAAGTTCGTGGTCGGCGGACCGGACGGCGACGCCGGCCTCACCGGCCGCAAGATCATCGTCGACACCTATGGCGGCGCGGCGCCGCATGGCGGCGGTGCATTCTCCGGCAAGGACACGACCAAGGTCGACCGCTCGGCGGCCTATGCGGCGCGTTACCTCGCCAAGAACGTGGTCGCCGCGAAACTTGCGGACCGCTGCACCATCCAGCTTTCCTACGCCATCGGCGTCGCCCAGCCGCTGTCGGTCTATGTCGATCTGCACGGCACCGGCAAGGTGGATGAGGCGAAGCTCGAGAAGGCGCTGCGCCAGGTGATGGACCTGTCGCCGTCGGGCATCCGCGAACATCTCGACCTTAACCGGCCGATCTATGCGAAGACGTCGTCCTACGGCCATTTCGGCCGCAAGCCCGGCCGCGACGGCTCCTTCTCCTGGGAGAAGACCGATCTGGTGAAGGGGCTGAAGGACGCGGTCGCCGCCTGACGGATGCTGCCGTGACCGAAGGCCGGAAAAGCCGCTCGACCGAAGCCTTCTTCGGCCGGCGGCGCGGCAAGACCATTCGTCCGCAACAGGCCCAGGCGCTTGCCGACGGGCTGGCCCGCTATAGGCTCGACCTCGACCGTGCCGCGCCGACGGACATACGGATGCTCTTTGCTGCGGAGGTCGCGGATGTGCGGCTGGAGATCGGCTTCGGCGGCGGCGAGCATCTGCGCCACGAGGCCGCCGGTCATCCCGGCACCGGCTTCATCGGCGTCGAGCCTTTCGTCAACTCGATGGCGAAGATGATGGCGTCACTGGCGGACGCGCCGCTCGACAATCTGTGTGTCTACGACAACGACGCGACACAGTTGCTCGACTGGTTGCCGGACGCGTCGCTTTCCGGGATCGACCTGCTTTATCCCGATCCGTGGCCGAAGAAGAAGCACTGGAAGCGGCGCTTCGTGAGTCCAGTCAATCTCGACCGTTTTGCGCGCGTGCTGAAGGCGGGCGGGACATTCCGCTTTGCCTCCGACATAGACACCTATGTCAACTGGACCCTGCTCCACTGCGCCGCGCATGGCGACTTCGCCTGGGAGGCGGCGCAGGCGGATGACTGGCGCAAGGCCTATCCCGGCTGGCCGGGGACGCGATACGAGTCGAAGGCGCTCCGCGAGGAGCGTGCCCCGGCCTATCTGACGTTCAGACGGACGTAGGCCAACAGCATCAAGCGCAAAGACCAGGGCTTCGATCGGTCTGTGGCTCAGCGCTGGACGATCTTGCGGAAAGCAACGGGATCGATGCCGAGCGTTCGCAGATCGCTGGCACGCGGCTGCCTGCTGGCCTCGACCGCGCGTGACGCGGCGACGGCGCTGCCGAAGACCTCGATGAAGTCGCCGAGGGCGGCAAGGGCATTGCGGGGAGTCATGTTCGTTTGCCTCGGATGTGCGCGATGACGTTGGTTGGTGCGCTGCAACATAGATAGTGAGGCATGAGGCCCGGCAGCAGTGCGAATGCTGCATCGGTCCCATGCAAGGCTTGCACTCGGCGTACGCTGGCCGTCACCCCAGATGACCCGTGTGCCGGAGATACTGGGACCGGGACTTGAAAGCCGGGGTCTGTTGGTCTATATCAGACTCAAATTCTTGGTCGGTATGACGAAGAGTGGGTCCACCCGGTCCCGCTCTTTTTTGTTACCAGGCCGTTGGAGAAGCGATGACGGCCCCAGTGGCAGCAAGCACAGGCGACAGTGTTGGAGACGACCGCATCATCCGCGAGAGCGGCATCGATGCGCGCGTGGCGTCGATCGTCTCGCCGGTGCTGCGCGGCATGGGCTTTCGCCTGGTGCGGGCCAGGCTGTCGGGCCAGAACGGGCTGACGCTGCAGATCATGGCCGAACGCGACGACGGCACCATGACCGTCGAGGATTGCGAAGAGGTCAGCCACGCGGTTTCGCCAGCACTCGACGTCGCCGATCCGATCGAGAAGGCCTATAATCTCGAGGTGTCCTCGCCCGGCATCGACCGCCCGCTGGTCAGGAAGTCCGACTTCTCGACCTGGGCCGGCCATCTGGTGAAGATCGAGACGTCTATCATGGTCGCCGAGCGCAAGCGTTTTCGCGGGCGGATCGCCGAGGCGGGCGAGAACGACGTGTTGATCGAGCGCGACGCTTCCGGCAGCGCCGGCGACGAGCCGGCGATAAGGGTGCCTTACGAGGCGATCGCCGAGGCCCGGCTGGTGCTGACCGACGACCTCATCCGCGACGCGCTGTCCAAGGACAACCAGGCGCGCAAGGAAGCGAAAAGACGCCGTGGCGAGCCGGAAGAGGCCGACGGCGAAGACGAAACCGAGACTCAGGACTAAGTGAGCCCCGCCCAGGGCGGGTCAGGGAGACTGAAATGGTAGTCAGTGCGAACAGGCTCGAATTGCTGCAGATCGCCGATGCGGTCGCGCGTGAGAAGTCGATCGACAAGGGAATCGTGATCGCCGCGATGGCGGACGCGATCCAGAAGGCGGCGCGCTCGCGTTACGGCCAGGAGACCAACATCCGCGCCGACATCAACCCGAACACCGGCGAGATGAAGCTGCAGCGCCTTATGGAAGTGGTTGAGGAGGTCGAGGACTACGGCCGCCAGATCGCCCTGTCCTCGGCGCGCGAGCGCAATCCCGACGCCGAGATCGGCGACTTCATCGCCGAGCAGCTGCCGCCGATGGATTTCGGCCGCATCGCCGCTCAGTCGGCCAAGCAGGTTATCGTGCAGAAGGTGCGCGAGGCTGAGCGTGACCGCCAGTTCGACGAGTACAAGGACCGCATCGGCGAGATCGTCAACGGCACGGTGAAGCGCGTCGAGTATGGCAACGTCATCGTCGATCTCGGCCGCGGCGAAGCGATCATCCGTCGCGACGAGCTGATCCCGCGCGAGAACTTCAAATATGGCGACCGCGTCCGCGCCTATGTCTACGACGTCCGGCGCGAGCAGCGCGGCCCGCAGATCTTCCTGTCGCGCACGCATCCGCAGTTCATGGCGAAGCTCTTCACCATGGAAGTGCCGGAGATCTACGACGGCATCATCGAGATCAAGTCGGTCGCCCGCGATCCGGGTAGCCGCGCCAAGATCGCGGTGATCTCACGCGACAGCTCGATCGACCCGGTCGGCGCCTGCGTCGGCATGCGCGGTTCGCGCGTGCAGGCCGTCGTCGGCGAACTGCAGGGCGAGAAGATCGACATCATCCCGTGGTCGCCCTCGGCCGCCTCCTTCATCGTCAACGCGCTGCAGCCGGCGGAAGTCGCCAAGGTGGTGCTCGACGAGGATGCCGAACGCATCGAAGTCGTGGTGCCGGACGACCAGCTGTCTCTCGCCATCGGCCGTCGCGGCCAGAACGTGCGCCTCGCCTCGCAGCTCACCGGCTGGGACATCGACATCCTGACCGAGCAGGAGGAGAGCGAGCGCCGCCAGAAGGAATTCGTCGAACGCTCGACCCTGTTCATGGAGGCGCTCGACGTCGACGAGATGGTCGGCCAGGTGCTGGCCTCGGAAGGCTTCACCTCGGTCGAGGAAGTCGCCTATGTCGACTCCGACGAGATCTCCTCGATCGACGGTTTCGACGAGGATACAGCGAGCGAGATCCAGAACCGTGCACGCGAGTACATCGAGAAGATCGAGGCCGAGCACGACGCCAAGCGCAAGGAACTCGGCGTCCAGGACGAGCTGCGCGAAATCCCCGGCGTGACCACCGCCATGATGGTGGTGCTAGGCGAGGACGGCGTGAAGACGATCGAGGACTTTGCCGGCTATGCCGTCGACGATCTCGTCGGCTGGAAGGAACGCAAGGACGGCGAGACCAAGTTCTTCCCCGGCGTGCTGGCCGCTCACAACGTTTCGCGCGCCGAGGCCGAGGAGATGGTGCTCGCCGCACGCCAGATGGCCGGCTGGATCACGCCGGAGGAAGTCGCCGCCGAAGCCGAAGCGCCCGCTGACGCGGAAGCGTGACGTGAGCCGGCCCGGAGCACGCTTTGGACGAGATGAACGATCGCACCTGCATCGTCGCGCGTCGGCCAACCGGGCCGGATGAGGCCATTCGCTTTGTCGCCGGCCCCGATGGGACCGTCGTACCTGACCTGAAGAGAAACCTGCCCGGTCGCGGCTGCTGGGTCACCGCCGACCGCGAGCACGTCGACAAGGCGGCGAAGAAGGGCATGTTCGCCAGGGCGCTCAAGGCGCAGGTGGAAGTGCCGTCGGATCTGGGCGCCATGGTCGACCGCCTGCTCTCCAGATCGGCGTTGGGCGCGCTGGGGCTGGCCCGCAAGGCGGGCGCCGTCGCTCTTGGCGCAACCAAGGTCGAGGCTGCGGTCCGCAGCGGCGCGGCGCTTCTGGTGCTGCACGCTGCCGAGGCATCCGAGGACGGCGTGCGCAAGATCGCGCAGGCGAGACGCGCGACCGTCCATTCCGGAGGCCCGGAGATCATGGCCTACAAACTTTTTTCCGAACAGGAATTGGGTTTGGCATTGGGCGGTACAAATGTGATACATGCAGCCGTTCTTGCGGGCGATGCGGGGCGAGCGGCTGAAAAGCGCATGGTTGCGCTTGACCGATACCGGGGCGGTTCTCCGGACGAGCTGGCAATGTTTGCGGCGATTGCTGACGGGAACGACGCCGCAGAGGATATGGAATGAGCGATACGAAAACCGGTGACGACAAGACGTTGAGCGTCAATACCAAGAAGACGTTGACGCTGAAGCGGCCGGGCGTCGAGCAGTCGACCGTGCGTCAGAACTTCTCGCATGGCCGCACGAAGTCTGTCGTCGTCGAAACCAAGCGCAAATTCGTCAAGCCCGGCGAGAAGTCGGAAGCCGCCTCGGTGTTCGCGCCGAAGCCGGCGCCTGCGCCCGCCAAGCCTGCGCCGCAGGAAGCGCCCAAGGCTGCTGCACCGGCTCCCGCCGCCGAGCGGCCCAATCTCGTGCTCAGCGACCTTTCGGCCGGCGAGATCGAGGCGCGCCGCCGTGCGCTCGAGGGCTCGAAGGCGCGTGAGGTCGAGGATCGCCAGCGCGCCGTCGAGGACGCCAAGCGCCGCCAGGAAGAGGAAGAGCGCCGCAAGCGCGAACGCGAGGAATCCGCGCGCCGCCAGGCCGAGGAGGAGGCCCGCCTGCTCGCCGAGGCCGAGTCGCGCCGCCGTGCCGAGGAAGAGGCCCGCCGCCGCACGCCCGCTGCCGATCAGGCCCCCGAGGAAGAGGAAGCGGCCAAGCCGAAGCGCACCGTCGCCGGCGTGCCGCCGCGCCGCCTGACGCCCGCCCAGCCCGAGCGCCCGCAGCGCACCAAGGGCGAGGAAGACCGCCGTCGCGGCAAGCTGACACTCAATTCGGCCACCTCCGAGGAGGAGGCGCGCGCCCGCTCGCTGTCATCGATGCGTCGGCGTCAGGAGAAGTTCAAGCGCGCGATGCATCAGGAGCCGCGCGAGAAGATCGTCCGCGAGGTGGTGCTGCCCGAGACGATCACCATCGCCGACCTTGCCAACCGCATGTCGGAGCGCGCGGTCGACATCGTGAAGTTCTTCATGAAGCAGGGCCAGATCCTGAAGCCCGGCGACGTGATCGACGCCGACACGGCGGAACTGGTGGCTTCCGAATTCGGCCACACGGTGCGCCGTGTCGCCGAGGCCGACATCGAGGAAGGCGTGTTCAAGGAGCCGGACAAGCCGGAGGACCTGCATCCGCGTCCGCCCGTCGTCACCATCATGGGCCATGTCGACCACGGCAAGACCTCGCTGCTCGACGCCATCCGCAACGCCAATGTTCAGGCCGGCGAGGCCGGCGGCATCACGCAACACATCGGCGCCTACCAGGTCGAGAAGAACGGCCACAAGATCACCTTCATCGACACGCCCGGCCACGCGGCGTTCACCGCTATGCGCGCCCGCGGCGCGCAGTCGACCGACATCGCCGTGCTGGTGGTTGCGGCCGACGATTCGGTGATGCCGCAGACGATCGAGTCCATCAATCACGCCAAGGCGGCCGGCGTGCCGATCATCGTTGCGATCAACAAGATCGACAAGCCGAGCGCCGACCCGCAGAAGGTGCGCACGCAGCTCCTGCAGCACGAGGTGTTCGTCGAGTCGATGGGCGGTGAGGTGCTGGACGTCGAAGTGTCTGCCACCAAGGGCACCAACCTCGACAAGCTGCTGGAGGCTATCCTTCTGCAGGCTGAAATCCTCGACCTCAAGGCCAATCCGGACCGCACGTCGGAAGGCGTCGTCATCGAGTCGAAGCTCGACAAGGGACGCGGCGCCGTCGCCACCGTGCTCGTCCAGACCGGCACGCTGATGATCGGCGACATCGTCGTCGCCGGCAGCGAATGGGGCCGCGTGCGCGCGATCATCAACGATCGCGGCGAGCAGCTCAAGGAAGCCGGACCGTCGACGCCCGTCGAGGTGCTGGGCCTGCAGGGCGCGCCGCGCGCCGGCGATCGTTTCGCGACCGTCGCAAGCGAGGCCCGCGCCCGCGAGATCACGGAATATCGTCAGAGATTGGCGCGCGACAAGGCGGTCGCCAAGCATGCCGGCCAGCGCGGCTCACTCGAGCAGATGATGTCGCAGTTGCAGACGAGCGGGCTGAAGGAGTTCCCGCTGGTCATCAAGGGCGACGTGCAGGGCTCAATCGAGGCGATCGCAACGGCTATCGAGAAGCTCGGCACCGATGAGGTGCGCGCGCGCATCGTCCATTCCGGGGTCGGCGCCATCACCGAGACCGACATATCGCTCGCCGAGACATCGGGCGCGGCGATCATCGGCTTCAACGTGCGCGCCAACCCGCAGGCGCGGACGGCGGCGGAGAATGCCGGCATCGAAATCCGCTACTACAACATCATCTACAGCCTCGTGGATGATGTGAAGGCGGCGATGTCGGGACTGCTCTCGCCGGAGCGCCGCGAGACCTTCATCGGCAACGCCGAGATACTCGAGGTCTTCGACATCACCAAGGTCGGCAAGATCGCCGGCTGCCGTGTCACCGAAGGCAAGGTCGAGCGTGGCGCCGGCGTGCGCCTGATCCGCGACAACGTGGTCATCCACGAAGGTACGCTGAAGACGCTGAAGCGCTTCAAGGACGAGGTGTCGGAAGTTCCGGCCGGCCAGGAATGCGGCATGGCTTTCCAGAACTACGAGAACCTCCAGGTTGGCGACGTCATCGAGTGCTTCCGCGTCGAGATGGTGACGCGGACGCTGTAAGGCGTCCAGACATCCGGGACGGCGGTCGCCGCCGTCCCGATTTTTTGTGAAACATGCGTTCCGGTTCCACCCCGGGGCGCACGATTTCAAGATAGGAACCATGTCCAGAACGTCAGGCTCCGGCCCATCCCAGCGCATGCTGCGCGTCGGCGAGCAGGTGCGCCATGCCCTCTCCGATCTCTTGCGGCGCGGCGAGATCATAGATCCGGTGATCGAGACATCAGTCATTTCGATCTCCGAGGTGCGCATGTCACCCGATCTCAAGATCGCGACCGCCTTCGTCTCACCGCTTGGCGCAGCGGACGACGGGGCGGTGGTCAAGGCGCTGAACAGCCATGCGAAGTTCATCCGCGGGCGGGTGACGCACGCGCTCAGGCAGATGAAATACATGCCCGAGTTCCGCTTCAGGCTGGACACCAGCTTCGACAATTTCGCCAGGATCGACGAGCTCCTGAAATCGCCGGAAGTGGCGCGCGACCTCGATCAAGACAGCAACGACAAGGACGATTGATGGCCCGCCGCGGCAAGAAGAAGGGCCGGCCGGTTTCCGGCTGGGTGATTTTGGACAAGCCGGTCGGAATGGGTTCGACCGAGGCGGTTTCCAAGGTGAAGTGGCTGTTCCAGGCCGAGAAGGCGGGCCATGCCGGCACGCTCGACCCGCTGGCGTCGGGCATGCTGCCGATCGCGCTCGGTGAAGCCACCAAGACTGTCCCCTATGTGCAGGACGGCGCCAAGGTCTACCGTTTCGCCGTTGCCTGGGGCGAGGAGCGCTCGACCGACGACCTCGAAGGCCCGGTGACCAAGTCGTCGGAGAAACGTCCGGCCGAGGAGGAAATCCGCGCATTGCTGCCGAAATACACCGGCGTCATCATGCAGGCGCCGCCGCAGTTCTCCGCTATCAAGATCGCCGGCGAGCGCGCCTACGACATGGCGCGCTCGGGCGAAGTCGTGGAAATCCCGGAACGCGAGGTGGAGATAGGCCGCTTCGACCTGCTCGAGATGCGGCCGGACGGCAGCACCGTCTTCGAGATCGAATGCGGCAAGGGCACCTATGTGCGCAGCCTGGCGCGCGACATGGGCCGCGACCTCGGCTGTTTCGGCCACATTGCGGAGCTCCGCCGGACGGAGGTCGATCCCTTTACGCCGGAGGATTTCGTCACGGTCGCGGAACTGGAAGCAGCGCGCTTCGGCGAGGCCGGGCAGGCCGCGTGGGAAGAGGCGGGCAAGCCACTTCCCGATTTCGGCGCAATCGACGACTTGCTGATCGACACCGGCGCTGCGCTCGAATGCTTGCCGCAGGTGGCGCTCTCGGACGAGGCCGCGCAGAAGATCAGGCTGGGCAACCCGGTCATCATCCGCGGGCGCGATGCGCCGGTCGAGGCGGAAGAGGCCTGCGCGACCGCGCGCGGGCGGCTGGTGGCGATCGGCGCGATCGAGGCCGGCATGTTCAAGCCCAAGCGCGTCTTTGTCGGCTGACGGATCAAAAAGACCCTGAAAATGAGCCGACAAATGCTCTCTGGCTTTTTCCCCGGAATTCGCCTATATGCGCCGCAACAAAGCTGCCGGACGGCGAATTCCGACTGAACCTGCTGCTTTGTCCATTGGCCCCAGCTGGACGACATCCCGGCCGTGGGCGACCCGTTCCTCACATCAGAAAGGAAGATCCGATGTCGATAACTGCTGAACGCAAGCAGGCCCTGCTGGCCGAATTTGCAACCGCGAAGGGCGACACCGGTTCGCCCGAAGTACAGGTTGCGATCCTTTCCGAACGCATCAAGAACCTGACCGAGCACTTCAAGGACCACAAGAAGGACAACCATTCCCGCCGTGGCCTGCTCGCCCTGGTTTCGCAGCGTCGCAGCCTGCTCGACTATCTGAAGCGCAAGGACGAAGCCCGCTATTCGACCCTGATCGATAAGCTCGGCCTCCGCCGCTAACAACTTTGACCGGCGCGCCCTGGCGCGCCGGTCGCGCATTCGGGCCGTGCATATCGGCGGTCCAACGGTTCGAAGCCGGCAGGGGCTTGGCGCGAACCGCCCATGGACGGTCATGGGGCAGGATTGCAGGACGCTCGCCGCCACACGCGGCCTCCACAGAGCTTCCCGTTGTCTTGCCCGTGGCTCGCCCGAACGAAGCCAGGGAAGGAATGCTCGCGCGGAAGAACCGCGCGGCCCTTCCCGTATAAAGGACAAGATATGTTCAATCACCACAAAGTCGAAATCGAATGGGGCGGCCGCCCGCTCATCCTGGAAACCGGCAAGATCGCCCGCCAGGCCGACGGCGCCGTGCTCGCCACCTACGGCGAGACCGTCGTGCTCGCCACCGTCGTATCGCAGAAGGAGCCCAAGGCGGGCTTCGATTTCTTCCCGCTGACCGTCAACTACCAGGAAAAGACCTTCGCGGCCGGCAAGATCCCCGGCGGCTATTTCAAGCGCGAGGGCCGTCCTTCCGAGAAGGAGACGCTGGTCTCCCGCCTGATCGACCGTCCGATCCGCCCGCTTTTCGCCGAAGGCTACAAGAACGATACGCAGATCGTCGTCACCGTGCTGCAGCATGACCTCGAGAACGATCCGGACATCCTGTCGATCGTCGCCACCTCGGCGGCGCTGACGCTCTCCGGCGTGCCCTTCATGGGCCCGATCGGTGGCGCCCGCGTCGGCTACGTCAATGGCGAGTACGTGCTCAACCCGCATATCGACGTGATGCCGGAATCGAAGCTCGACCTCGTCGTCGCCGGCACCGACGCTGCCGTGCTGATGGTCGAGTCCGAAGCGCAGGAACTGCCCGAGGACGTCATGCTCGGCGCCGTCATGTTCGGCCACAAGGGCTTCCAGCCGGTGATCGACGCGATCATCAAGCTCGCCGAAGTCGCCGCCAAGGAGCCGCGCGACCATCAGGTCAAGGACCTCTCCGAGCTCGAGAAGACCATGCTCGGCCTCGTCGAGGACGAGCTGCGCGCCGCCTACAAGAACGTCGACAAGCAGGCTCGCTACGCCGCCGTGGACGCCGCCAAGGCCAAGGTCAAGGCGACGCTGCTGCCGGAAGGCGCGGAAGAGACCGCCTGGACCTCCGAGCAGGTCGCCACCGTGTTCAAGGAGCTCCAGGCCAAGATCGTGCGCTGGAACATCCTCGACACCGCCTCGCGCATCGATGGCCGCGATCTCTCGACGGTCCGCAAGATCGTGTCGGAAGTCGGCGTGCTTCCGCGCACGCACGGCTCGGCCCTGTTCACCCGCGGCGAGACGCAGGCGCTGGTCGTCGCGACGCTGGGCACCGGCGAGGACGAGCAGTATGTCGACAGCCTGACCGGCATGTACAAGGAGAAGTTCCTCCTCCACTACAACTTCCCGCCCTATTCGGTCGGCGAGACCGGCCGCATGGGTTCGCCGGGCCGCCGCGAGATCGGCCACGGCAAGCTCGCCTGGCGCGCCATCCGTCCGATGCTGCCCTCGGCTGAACAGTTCCCCTACACGCTGCGCGTCGTCTCCGAGATCACCGAGTCGAATGGCTCGTCGTCGATGGCCACCGTCTGCGGCACCTCGCTGGCGCTGATGGATGCGGGCGTCCCGCTCGCCAAGCCGGTCGCCGGCATCGCCATGGGCCTGATCAAGGAAGGGGAGCGCTTCGCGGTGCTCTCCGACATCCTCGGCGACGAGGATCACCTCGGCGACATGGACTTCAAGGTGGCGGGTACCCGCGACGGCATCACCTCGCTGCAGATGGACATCAAGATCTCTGGCATCACCGAGGAGATCATGAAGGTGGCGCTGGACCAGGCCAAGGGCGGCCGCCAGCACATCCTCGGCGAGATGGCGAATGCGCTGTCGGGTGCCCGCGCCGAGCTTGGCGAGTTCGCGCCGCGCATCGAGGTCATGCACATCCCGACCGACAAGATCCGTGACGTGATCGGCTCGGGCGGCAAGGTGATCCGCGAGATCGTCGAGAAGACCGGCGCCAAGATCAACATCGAGGACGACGGCACGGTGAAGATCGCTTCGTCGAACGCCAAGGAGATCGAGGCGGCGAAGAAGTGGATCCATACCATCGTGGCCGAGCCGGAAGTCGGCGAGATCTACGAGGGTACCGTGGTGAAGACCGCCGACTTCGGCGCCTTCGTCAACTTCTTCGGCCCGAAGGACGGTCTCGTCCACATCTCGCAGCTGGCCGACGCCCGTGTCCAGAAGACCACCGACGTGGTCAAGGAAGGCGACAAAGTCTACGTCAAGCTGATGGGCTTCGATGAGCGCGGCAAGGTCCGCCTGTCGATGAAGGTCGTCGACCAGACCACCGGCAAGGAACTGCCGAAGCCCGAGAAGAAGGCGGAAAGCGAAGACGCCGCCTGATTTCTACCAAGGCTTGTAAATTGAAGCGGGCGCGGCGAAAGTCGCGCCCGCTTTCTTTTGGGTCGGGATGGGAATGCAATGTCACTGTTCGATGAAAATGCCTCAGTGCTGAAGCAGCTGGCGGAAAACGGCGCTGACCTGAGCCGGCCTCGCTCCGTAAACTTTGAACATATTTTCCGAAACGAGGCATCCGCGCAGACCTTTGCCGACACTGCTACCCTTGCAGGATTTTCTGTGCAGGTCCGCGCTGTCGAACGACTGGAATGGCCTTGGGACGTGACCGCTTCCAAGCAACTGGATCTGACCTGCGAAAACATCAGTGCGGTGGAGTTGCAACTCAAGGCCATGGCTGAAACCTACGGCGGCAACTCTGACGGATGGGGCTTGGAGGACTGACGGCGGCTTAGCGGTTAGCCGCCCTGTGAGGTCTACTATCGCCCCCTGCCAGTTGCCGCAACCGTTCCTGCGCTTCCCGCACCAGCGTCCGCGTCAACTCCTCAGTGGACATCTCGCGGCCGAGCCTCATCGCCTGTCCGGACCAGAGCGGCGTGAAGTCACCGGAGCCTGCCGGTTCGCTTTTGGCGCGCAGCGGCATCAGCGCACCGCCCGCCAGCGGGAAGGCGGGTGGCAGGCCGGACATGGCGCCGACCTCGCGCACGATGCGGTTGGCGATGCCGCGCGCCGGTCGGCCGGTGAACACGCGGGTGATCACCGTGTCGTCGTCCCAGGCGGCCTTCAGCGCTGCGCGGTGCGGGGCGACGAGCTTCGCCTCCGGGCAGAAGAGATAGGCGGTGCCGATCTGCACGGCCGATGCGCCGAGCGCCAATGCGGCGACGATACCCCGCGCATCGGCGATGCCGCCGGCAGCGATCACCGGAACCTTGACTGCGTCGGCCACCTGCGGGACGAGCGCCATGGTCCCGACCTGCTGGCCGGCGTTTTCGGTGAGGAAGATGCCGCGGTGCCCGCCCGCCTCGGCGCCTTGCGCGATGACCGCGTCGCAGCCGCGTTCTTCAAGCCAGATTGCTTCGCGCACGGTGGTTGCCGACGCGATCACCTTGGCGCCGGTGGCTTTGACGCGGGCGACCAACGGCTCGGGCGGCAGGCCGAAATGGAAGCTGACCACTTCGGGTCGCAACTCCTCGACCGTCTCACAAAGCGCCTCGTCGAAAGGCGTGCGGTTCGACACCGGGATCGGCGCGGTGGGGTCGACGCCGAGTTCGGAATAGTAGGGGCTGAGCTTCTCCCGCCACGCCATTTCCCGGCTCTCGTCATAGGCAGGCGGCACGTGGCAGAAGAAGTTCATGTTGATCGGCTTGGCTGTGGCGGCGCGGATCTTTGCCATCTCGTCGCGCGTCTGCTCGTGGCTGAGCAGGGCCGACGGAAGCGCCCCGAGCCCTCCGGCATTGGCCACCGCGATCGCCATGTTGGAAAGGACTGGTCCCGCCATCGGCGCCAGCAGGATCGGATGTTCGATGCCGAACAGGTCGAGAATTCTGCGATCGCGCCACATGACGGTTTCCTCGGTTCGCGGCTCAGTCTACACCCGACAATGAAAAGCGCCTGCGCCATTTGCGGCAAGCCGGCGGTCCAGTGCTGCAAACGGAAACGGCATCATGAAATCCGGCCCCCTGGCCACCCTGTTCTACCCTTTCGAGAGCGGCGCGCTTGCCGCTCCCGAGGCTGGACGTCTTCTCTTCCTCGGCGCCGAGCCCGGCTTCCGCCTGCCGGAAGGATTTGGCGCGGAAATGAATCTCGTGCAGGGATTCCGGCCGCATTTCAGGGCGCTGGAGTTGGCGGGGCATAAGGTCACCCCCACCTCTGAGGGCAACGGCTTCGATGGGGCTCTGGTTCTCGCCGGCCGGCATCGCGGCCAGAACGAGGCATGGATTGTCGAGGCGATCGAGCGCGTGGCACCAGACGGGCTGATCGTCGTTGCCGGTAGCAATGACGACGGCATCGCCAGCCTGCGCAAGCGGATGGAGAGCGGCGAGGACAAACTCGCATCGGCCATCGCGCGAAAGAAGCCGGCTGGGCCAGCTACGGAGCACAGCGAACGAGCAAGACTTTATCACCCATTCCGGGGCGCAGTGCCCCTGGAAGGACATCTGTCGAAATATCACGGAGTTGCTTTCTGGTTCCGGAAGACTGAAGAGGTCAACGCTTTCGCCGCATCGGTGAAAAGATGGCACCTAAGCTGGCCTTTGACAGACCGCCGTTTCGCCACCGCGCCCGGCATGTTCTCGCATGACCGCATCGATGCCGGCTCGCGGCTGCTGGCGGAATGCCTGCCGGAGAGCGCCAAGGGTGCCGCGGCCGATTTCGGCGCAGGCTGGGGTTATCTGTCCGCAATGCTGGCGGAACGGACGAACGGCCTGAAGGCGATCGATCTCTATGAAGCCGACTACGAGTCGCTGCAGGCGGCGAAGAAGAATCTCGCAAATCTGCCTGATGCCCCCGAGTTCGGCTTTTTCTGGCACGATCTCGTCGGCGAGAAGGTCGAGCGGAGATACGACCTCATCGTCATGAACCCGCCCTTCCATCAGGGCCGTGCCGCGGAGCCCGGCATCGGTCAGGCGATGATCAAGGCGGCGTCCTCGGCGTTGAAGCCGGGCGGTCAACTGCTGATGGTGGCGAACCGCGGCCTGCCTTATGACCAGGTGCTCAAGGGGAGCTTCAAGGACGTCAGGGAGCTACGCAACGAGGGCGGCTTCCGGGTGTTCGCCGCCCGCAAGTGACTACGAGCGCGGCTTGGTCTTCTGCGGATCGTAATGCGGGAAGGCGACGATCCTGGCCGGCAGGCGCTTCTGGTGGCCGTCGAGCTTGCCGATCTCGACCTCCATGCCGATCTCGGAATGCGCGACGTCGACGCGGGCAAGCGCGATGTTCTTGCCCAGCACCGGCGAACGCATCGACGAGGTGACGACGCCGATCTGCGGCCGTCCGACATGCACGCAGTCGCCGTGGCCGACATTGACGTTGCCGTCGATCTCCAGCCCGACCAGCTTGCGCGCCGGGTTCTCCTTGCGGCGGATGAGTGCCGCGCGGCCAATGAAATCGTCCGGCTTGCTCTTCAACGGCACGGTGAAGCCGATGCCCGCCTCGAAAGGATCGGTCTCGTCGGAGAATTCTGTACCGGCGAAGACAAGCCCGGCCTCGATGCGGACCATGTCGAGCGCCGCCATGCCCATCGGCTTCAGCCCATGTGGCTGGCCGGCTTCCCACACCGCGTCGAACACTTTTTCGGCGTCGCGCGGATGGCAGAAGATCTCGTAGCCGAGCTCGCCCGTATAGCCGGTGCGCGACACGACGACAGGCACACCTTGCGCGTCGCCGATGCGCGCCACCGCGAAGCGGAACCATTCGAGTTCGGAAATCGAAGGCTGCACCGGCGAGGTCCAGATGATCTCCTTCAAAATGTCGCGGCTCTTCGGCCCCTGCACGGCGATGTTGTGCAACTGGTCGGTCGAGGAGCGCACCATGACCTTGAGGCCGAGTTTTTCGGCCTGCTGGCGCAGCCAGGTGCCGCCGAAATCGTCGCCGCCGATCCAGCGGAAATTGTCGCGGCCGAGCCTCAGAAGCGTGCCGTCGTCGATCATGCCGCCATGCTCGTAGCACATGGCCGAATAGACGACCTGCCCGACGCCGAGCTTCTTCACATCGCGCGTCAGCACATATTGCAGCAAGGCTTCGGAGTCCGGCCCCGTCACCTCGAATTTCCTGAGCGGCGAGAGGTCCATGACCACGGCCTTCTCGCGGCACGCCCAGTATTCCTCGATCGGTCCCGCCTTGGCGAAGGAATTGGCGAGCCAATAGCCCTTGTATTCGATGAAATCGCGGGTGTGCTTCGCAAAACTCGAATGGAAGGCGGTCTCGCGGGTCATGACGGGTTCGGCGTCGGGGCTCATTCTTCTTGCTACCGCTCGGGTGAATTTTTCGGCGCCGCCATAGGTGCGGACATGGATGTCGGTGAGATTCCAGCCATTGGCCGGCGTGGTGTCGTCGGGACATGCCGAGGACACGCAGACGACGTCGGTGAGCGCCCTGAGCAACACGTAGTCGCCGGGCCGCGACCAGGGCTCGTCGGAAACGACCAGCCCATGCGCGTCGATCGAGGTGTTGAAGAAGAAGTTCACCGCCATCCAGCCGGCGCGGGGCGTGACGCCCTTGTCCGACAGGGCCTTGTTGAAATTGTCGGAGCAGTTGACGTGGCCGGGATAGCCAATGTCGTCGTAATATTTCGCCGCACAGGCGAGCGCGAAGGCATCGTGCCGGCCGCACGTGTCCTGCACCACCTCGACCAGCGGCTCCATGTCCTGGTCGTAATATTTCGAGTGCAGGCCGGGCATCGGATAGCTCGCGCCCATCAGCGTGCGTGTCGTCGTCACGTCGAGTGGATGGTCCTTGCCGCGATCGAGTTTTCGCGCGGAAAAGCACTGGAAGTCGGTGCACTGGCGGCCATCGACGTCGATGATCTGGATGTAGTCGCCTGCCTTGACGAAATAGGCTTCCGCCGTGGCCGACTTCACCCGCCGGTCGAGCACCGGATCGGCGAGCGGGTCGGGCAGCTCGAACCTTTTCACCGGCTTTGCCGTCGCTCGGCTGATCTTCAGCGTCAGCGGCGTCACCGTATCCTGCGCCTCGATCGCCATCGGACCGCCTGGCGCCGCGACGATCAGCGAGCCTGGGCGCTGGACGGTGAAGTTTTCTTCGGCTCCGGCCGGGGTCGCCTCGCCGAAGAAACGCAGGGCCTGTGCGCCGGCTAGGTTGATGCCGCGCCGTTCGATCTTGAGACGGAACTGCCTCAGGCTTTCCTCGCCCGACAGAAGCAGCGCTTTCAGACCGGCCGCGTTGCTGTTGCCAGAAACGCCGAGCATACCGGGATCCGAGTGGCCATCTTTGTTGAACGCGACCAGTTCGCAGGCCTGTCCGCCTTCGGCATTGACGATCGTAACCTTGTCGCCCGGCTCGACGTCGACCAGAAGGGCGCCGCCGCCGGGCACCGTGTAACGTTCCGATCCCGGGAGCAGCGAGAACCGTCCAGGCGTGAGGATCGCGCTCGGCCTGGGCGGGCCAGGGATCACTTCGGGATAGCTGAGGTTGAGCATCGACTTCGTCCTGTCGTCCAAGCCGGATGATCGAGTTGCTTCACCGGAAGATTATTTTAATCACAAGAATATCCAACGGTTCCCTGCGCGGCAAGGCTACCGTGCCTTTGCCGTGCTGCACAGGGCATACGGACAAACGTCCCGTGATGTCGGCCCCTGCCCCCTTGGGTGCTCACGCTGCCAGCGGCGGATGACAGTCCAGCCTGTGGCGGCTATGAAGCGGCACGGAGGACCCGCATGTACCATCACAAGATCACGGACTGGGACAACGCCTACACCAACGGCGCCAACATACCAGGCGGCGAACGCTGGCCGGACGCCTGGGCCGCACCGGCGAAAGCCTATCGCGATGAGCGCCTCTCGGCCGGCAAGGCGGAGTTCGGCCTCTCCTACGGTGACCGTCCCCGCAACCGTTTCGACCTCTTCCTCCCCGATGCCGAGCCGAAGGGCCTCGTCGTCTTCGTTCATGGCGGCTACTGGATGCGTTTCGACCAGAGCTTCTGGTCGCATCTGGCGAAGGGGCCGGTCGCGCAGGGTTATGCGGTCGCGATGCCGACCTACACGCTCTGCCCGGAAAACCGCATATCGGGCATAGCCACCGAGATCGCCGCGGCGGTGGCGAAGCTTGCCGGCCTGGCCGGCGGGCCGATTCATCTGGCGGGCCATTCCGCCGGCGGACACCTGGTGACACGGCTGGTCTGCACCGATGTGCCGTTGTCCGAGGCCGTCAGGAGCCGTATCCGCAACGTCGTGTCGATCTCCGGCCTGCATGATCTCCGGCCATTGCTGCGCACTGCCATGAAGGAGACGCTCCGCATCGACCATGCCGAGGCGATTGCCGAGAGCCCGGTCTTTCTGGAGCCGCTGGAGAGCGTGCGCGTCACCTGCTGGGTCGGCGGCGGCGAGCGCGCCGAGTTCATCCGGCACAGCAAGCTGCTGGCGAATGTATGGACCGGCGTAAACGGCGCGACACTCTATGTCGAGGAGCCCGACCGGCATCATTTCAACGTCATTGACGGGCTCGCCGATCCGGCCCACCCCTTGACGCAAACCCTGCTGGCGGATTGATAGCTGTTGCCTAAAGAGCTATCGACTGGTTCGAGAGACAATGAACGCGGGGCTTCGGGCCGCCGCGACAATGGAAAGATCGCGATGAGAGCCGTTTTCGTGCAGCTCCAGTGCCAGCCTGGCAAGACCTACGAGGTCGCCGACGCGCTGTTCGAACGCGAGATCGTCTCCGAGCTCTACTCGACCAGCGGCGAATACGATCTCCTGATGAAGATCTACATCGACACCGAGGACGACATCGGCAAGTTCATCAACGAGCATGTCGCCAACGTGCCCGGCATTGTGCGGTCGTTGACGACGCTGACCTTCAGGGCGTTCTGAACCGGATCACCGGGAAGCCGTCGCCTGCCTGAGTTCGGCGACCGGCAGCTTCGGCCGGCGCGTCAGGAACGTCGGCTTCGTCAGATGGTCGTTTCGCACCCAGCCCTTGCGGCCGTCTCCCATCACCAGCCGCCACTCGCCAGACCGCGCCAGTTCGCGCATCACGGTTCTGGGCTCCAGCGTGGCTATAACCGGTGCATCGGCCTTCGCCTGCGCCCGCAGGTTCGCCTTGGACCTGGTCTGCACGAAGGTCGGCTTGTCGGGCCGGCTGATCGAGCCGGTGACGATCTTCTGTGGCTTGGCCGGCGGACGGGTCACCGTTTTCGGCAGGGTGAGCGCGGTTTTTTGAGGCTCCGCTTTTTGTGGCGCGGTCTTTTGTTCGACCGCCTTCTGCGGAACGGGCTTTCCCGTCACCGGCTTCGGCGGGATGGGCCGTTCGGCCTTGGCCACGGATTTCGTTTCGGCGTGCTTGTCGATCTTTGCGGGCGCGGCCACGCGTTTCGGCGGTCGCTTCGCTTCCGCCTTGCGCTCGATTCGCGCCGATACGCGCTCGGGCGGGCGCGGGTTCTTCATGTCCTCGTACACGACCCAGACGCCGGCCGCGATTGCGCCGAGAATCAGCCATCTGAGTTTTGGAAGCGCCAGAGCCATGCCCGGAGGATGACGGCAAGACTTTAAGACGGCGTTGACGGGGCCCGGATCGTCGCAACTCCGGACCGAAAACCGGTCCGCTTTTTCCTGGGAATGCCCTAGGCCGGCGCCGGCTGGTTCGCCTGCCAGTCGGCGAACGCCGCTTTCAGCGCCTCGCTGCCCGCTGCGGCGACCGTCGCTTCGGGCGAGAAGCCGAGGCCCATCATCCTGCGGCCGAGCATATGGTCGGCCGGCCGGTTGACCGATTCGATGCCGATCAGCCGGGGACCGGAATAGTGGAAGACCGAAAACCTGTTGTCTCCAGGTTCGCCCGATAGGACCTGCCGGTCGCTGCCTCCGGTCAGCCCGACCATCTGCAGCTTCATGTCGCCGATATCCGACCAGAACCAGGGCACGGCCGCATAGGCGTCTGCATGGCCGGTGATGGTGCGAGCCGCGAGCTTTGCCTGGTCAGTCGCGTTCTGCACCGATTCCAGCCTGACGTCGCCGCCGGTGAACCAGTGCCGGTAGCTGGCTGCATCGCCGATGGCGAGCACGTCGGGCGCCGAGGAGCGCATCTGCGCGTCGACGCGGATGCCGTTGGCGGTCGCGATGCCCGCCGCCGCTGCGATCTCGGCATTGGGTACGACGCCGATGCCGACGATCAGCATCCTTGCCGGGATGCGCTCGCCGGCCGAGGTGACGACGGCGCTGACATGGCCGCCTTCACCTTCGATGCGGCTGACCGTGGCCTGCATGAGCACGCGGACGCCGAAGCCCGCGAGCCTCTCCGACACATGGGCCGAGACAGCAGGCGCCACGGCACGTGCGAGCGGCCGTTCCTGCGCCTCGATAACCGTGACGCGCCGGCCGCCGGCGGCAAGCGTCGCTGCGATTTCGAGGCCGATGAAGCCGCCACCGATGATGACGACATCCTCGACCTCGGCAGCAAGGTCGCGGATCAGGCGCGCGTCGGCGATCGAGCGCAGCGACACCATGCCGGCGAGCGGGCCGCCTTCAATGGACAACAGCCGGGGCCGCGAGCCTGTCGCCAGGATCGCCTTGTCGAAGGCGAGGCTGGCTCCCGAGGCGAGCCGCAGCCGGCGCGCCGCCGGGTCCAGGCTTTCGACGCTTTCGCCGAGCAGCAGGTCGATCGATGCGCCGGCGTAGAAGGCCTCGGCGCGCAGAATCTGCGGCTTTGCCTCAGGGTCCTTGATGAAGGTCTTGGACAGTGGCGGTTTGTGGTAGGGAAGCTCGGCTTCGTCGCCGATCAGCGTGATGCGGCCGTCGAACCCCTCCTCGCGCAGGCTCGCGGCGGCCTGCACGCCGCCATGTCCCGCTCCGATGATGACGACGCTTTTTTCCATGGCTCCGCATGCCTGCCTAGCACCGCCCCATCCGTCCGGAATGTCCGCGAGCGGCGCGTTCGGGTCGCATCCGGCACGGCCGCCTGTCAAGATGGCGCGGTGAAGCGGTAAACATGACTGTTCTAGTTTAGAATAATTCTAAACTATTGATTGGATTGGACTTTTCTCCGAAAGTCATTGACTCCGGCACGCAGGAGGGCCTAATCAACCGGTGCCTTCGAGGCATTTCCCTTTGATGTATGGGCCTTGAACCCGTTCGATTGGAGGAATTCTGGTGGCTTTCCCGTTCGATCCGCCGACAGGCGCGGAGCGCTCGCAGGGCGCGAGCAGCCACGGGATTGCGTTGCCATTCCCCCGGACGGTTTCCAGGCGCTTTGCGCGCAGTTTTTCATTGAGGAGAGAAATATGAACCGAGCCAATGGCTTGACGGGCATAAGGGCGTTGCTGGCCGCGACCGGCATTCTGACGGTTGCGATCGCGCTGCCGGCCGCCGCGGAGACCGACCCCAAGGCGGTGATCGTCACCTATGCCGACATCGCGCTTGCCGGCTACGAGGATGCGCTGGCCACCGCCAAGGCGCTCGACCAGGCGACCGAAGCGCTGATCGCCAATCCGTCGGCCGAGACGCTCGCCGCTGCGCGCGAAGCCTGGAAAGCGGCGCGCATACCCTACCAGCAGACCGAGGTCTACCGCTTCGGCAACGCCATCGTCGACGACTGGGAAGGCCGCGTGAACGCCTGGCCGCTGGACGAGGGGCTGATCGACTATGTCGACCCGGCCTACGGTACCGAGTCGGACGAGAACACGCTCTACACCGCCAACGTGATCGCCAACCCGTCGATCGAGATCAACGGCGAGAAGGTCGACGCCTCGGTGATCACGCCGGAATTCCTCTCCGGCACGCTGCAGGAAGCCGGCGACATCGAGGCCAACGTCGCCACCGGCTATCACGCCATCGAGTTCCTGCTCTGGGGCCAGGACCTGAACGGAACCGGGCCCGGCGCGGGCAACCGGCCGCATACCGATTTCGACAAGGCGAACTGCACCGGCGGCAATTGCGAGCGCCGCGCCGAATATCTCGCCGCCGCGACCGACCTGCTGGTCGCCGACCTGGAAGAAATGGTCGCCAACTGGGGCGCCGACGGCGAAGCGCGCAAGGGTCTCGTCGAGGGCGACCCGAAGGTCGGCATCTCGACCATCCTCACCGGCATGGGTTCGCTCTCCTATGGCGAACTCGCCGGCGAGCGCATGAAGCTCGGCCTGCTGCTGCACGATCCGGAAGAAGAGCATGACTGCTTCTCCGACAACACGCACATCTCGCATCTCTACGACGCGGTCGGCATCCGCAACGTCTATCACGGCAGCTACACGCGTGTTGATGGCTCGAAGGTCGAAGGACCGTCGGTGTCCGACCTCGTCAAGGAAGTCGATGCCGCGGTCGACACCGAGCTCTCGGGCAAGCTCGACGTCACGGTGACGGCGATGGAGGCGATCAAGGCGCGCGCCGACGGCGGTGAAGCCTACGACCAGCAGATCGGCGAGGGCAACGAAGAGGGCAACGCCACCGTGCAGGCGGCGATCGACGGGCTGGTCGACCAGACCAAGTCGATCGAGCGCGCAGTGGCGGCGCTGAAGCTCGACGCCATCGATTTCGAGGGCTCCGACAGCCTCGACGCGCCGGACAAGGTCTTCCAGTAAGGCCGGTCGAACCCAGCCAGACGGCGCGCCAAACGCGCCGTCAGCCAGCCCAGAGTTCCTGATGCTCATCTGTCACTGCAATCTGATAACCGAAAAGGAGATCGAGGACACGATCATCCAGCTGCTCGAGCAGGATCCCTGGCAACTCATCGTTCCGGCGAAGGTCTACCATACCCTGCACAAGCGCGGCCGCTGTTGCGGCTGCTTCCCAAATGTGGTGGAAACGATCATTCGGGTCACCGAACACTACCACTCCGGCTCGGAGGCGGGCGGAGAGGACGTCGTTTCACACCTGGACCGCGTGCGAGGACTCCGGTCCGAATATGGGAGCAGAAGCCATGAAAGGCGAAAAGCAGGTAATCGAGCGGCTTAACGAGGCCCTGTTCCTGGAGCTGGGGGCCGTCAACCAGTATTGGGTCCATTACAGGCTGCTGGAGGATTGGGGCTACACCAAGCTTGCGAAGAAGGAGCGCGCTGAATCGATCGAGGAGATGCATCACGCCGACAAGCTCGTGGCGCGCATCATCTTCCTCGAGGGGCATCCCAACCTGCAGTCGGTGGCGCCCCTGCGCATAGGCCAGAATGTCAAGGAAGTGCTGGAATCCGATCTCGCCGGCGAATACGACGCCCGCACCGCCTACAAGAAGTCGCGGGAAATCTGCCACGAGGCGGGCGATTACGTGACCATGAAACTCTTCGAGGAACTGCTGGCGGACGAGGAAGGCCATATCGACTTCCTCGAGACCCAGCTCGATCTGCTCAATGCGCTCGGCGAAACCAAATACGGACAGCTCAACGCCGACTCCGCCGACGAGGCCGAAGGCGGGGAGCACTAGGACCATGACACCATGCGGCGCGCCATAGCTTTTTCGCGCCGCAGGCGGAGTCTGACTTCCATCCTCTCCCCTCGCCAAACGGGGGAGAGGCGGTTCGCGCAGCGAGCCGCAGAAAGGGCACGTAGCGTTTTCGCGGCGTTCGCCATTCTGGCCTTTGCTACGCCGGCCCTTGCCGGCGACCCCGCAGACCTCCCCACCACGCGCACCGATCTCTCGCCAAAGGACGCAAAGCGCGTCGAGGCGGTGACGCGTCCGACGAGCGACTTCTCCAAGCCGGAGCAGTTCGAGCTGATGCAGGGCGGGGCGGGCACGTCGAAGAAGCGCCCCAATCAGGACGCCTTCTCGCACTCCTCGGCCAACATCACCTTCGAGGAGGAAGGCACGTTCAAGCTCGGCAACGCGCTGTTCCGCAAGCTCTGGGTGTCGTCGCCCTCCTCGACCCAGGCGTCCGACGGGCTTGGCCCGCTGTTCAACGCGCGCGCCTGCCAGAGCTGCCATCTCAAGGACGGCCGCGGCCATCCGCCGGAGGGCAATGCCGACGCCACCTCCATGTTCCTGCGGCTTGCCCGGGCGGCCGAGAGCGCCGAGGAGGAGAAGGCGCTGGCCGAGCGCGCCGTGCTCAATTTCCCCGATCCCGTCTATGGCGGCCAGTTGCAGGATCTCGCCGTGCCGGGGCTGGCCGGCGAAGGGCGCATGAAGATCGCCTATGAGGAAATCCCGATAACGCTCGGCGACGGCACCGAAGTCTCGCTGCGCAAGCCGGCCTATTCGGTCGAGAACCCGGCTTACGGGCCGCTCCATCCGGGAACGACGCTGTCGCCGCGGGTCACGCCGCAGATGATCGGGCTCGGTCTCGTCGAGCAGATCCACCCGGCCGACATCCTCGCCCTGGCCGATCCGGACGACGCCGACGGCGACGGCGTTTCCGGCAAGGCGTCGATGGTGCGCGACCGCGCGACCGGGGAGCTGACGCTCGGGCGCTTCGGGTGGAAGGCGTCGAAGCCGACGATCCGCGAGCAGTCGGCCGACGCCTTCGTCGGCGATCTCGGCATCTCCAACCCCGACATGCCGCTGGCCTGGGGCGACTGCACGGAGGCGCAGACGGCTTGCCGCGACCTCCCCGACGGCGTGCAGGCCAGGCTCGGCGACACGGAAGCGCCCGACCCGGTGCTCGATCTCGTCACCTTCTATTCCCAGAACCTCGCCGTGCCGGCGCGGCGCGGCATCGACAGCCCGGACGTGCTGCGCGGCAAGCAGATATTCTACGAGACCGGCTGCACGTCCTGCCACACGCCGAAATTCGTCACCAGCCGCAAGGCGCCGAACAAGGCGCAGAAATTCCAGTTGATCTGGCCCTATTCCGATTTCCTGCTGCACGACATGGGCGACGGGCTGGCCGACGGCCAGCTGGTGGGCGACGCCACGGGCAGCGAATGGCGCACGCCGCCGCTGTGGGGCATAGGTCTCACGAAAACCGTCAACGGTCATACGTTCTTCCTGCATGACGGCCGCGCCCGCAACCTGACCGAGGCGATCCTCTGGCATGGCGGCGAGGCACAAGCGGCGCGCGACCGCTTCACCGATCTGCCGAAAGCCGACCGCGATGCGCTGGTGAAATTCCTGGAGTCGCTCTGATGGGATACGATCCTCTCATCCGGTCGCTGCGTGCCCTTTTCCCCGTTGGCGGGGGGAAAGCGGAGACGCCGGCGACTTCCTCTCCGCGACGCGAAGGCCGGGCGGAACGAAGGCCGCGCGAGAGGGCCGTTCTTTGCGCCGGGATGGCTATCGCCGTCTGCTTCTTGGGAACGACGACAGCCCTCGCCACGAAGGCGCAGGACATCGTCGGCAATGCGATCGACGGCTTTATCCGTCCGGGCTACCACGCCTTTCACGAAGCGACGGGCGGGCTTTCCGAGGCCGGCAAGGCGCTCTGCGCGACGCCCTCGCAAGTGACGCTGGACGCCGCGCGAGACGCCTTCGGGGCTACGGTCGACGCCTGGTCGCGGATCGAGATCATCCGCTTCGGTCCGGTGACCGAAGAGAACCGGCTGGAACGTGTGCTGTTCTGGCCGGATCGCAAGGGCACGGGACTGAAGCAGGTGCAGGCGGCGCTCGCCGAGAAAGACCCGACCGCGACCGATGCGACGCAACTCGCGAAGAAAAGCGTCGCCATGCAAGGGCTCGGCGCTTTGGAGTTCGTGCTCTTCGGCACAGGCGCCGAAGCGCTGGCGGCGGGCGACGCCTATCGCTGTTCCTATGGCCTGGCGATCGCCGGCAACCTCGACGCCATCGCGGCCGAACTCCAGACGGCCTGGGCCGCGCCCGACGGCTTCGCAGAGACCTGGGCCAATCCTTCCGCCGACAATCCGCTCTTCCGCGACGGCACCGAGGCGGTGACCGAGCTGATGGAGGTCTTCATCACCGGCACGGAGCTGGTGCGCGATGTCAGGCTGGGCGGCTTCCTGGGCGCCGAGGCGAAGGACGACAAGCCAAAACAGGCGCTGTTCTGGCGCTCCGGCAGGACGGTCGACGCGCTGGCCGGCAATCTCGCCGGCATGAAGGCGCTGCTCGAAGCCTCGAAGCTGGCGGACGCGTTGCCGGCGGACCAGTCCTGGATGGGCGGCGAGGCGCTGTTCGAATTCTCCAACGCCGCCAATGCGGCGGCCGGCGCGCAGGGAGCGATCGCAGACGTGCTCGCAGATCCCGAGAAACGGGCCAAGCTCGCCTATTTCGGGCTGGTGACCTCCAGCCTGTCCGACATATTCGGCACGCAGATGTCGGGAGCGCTTGGGCTGACGGCGGGCTTTTCGTCGCTCGACGGAGACTAGGACCGCGACATGGCCATGATCGGCAAGTGTACAGGCCTGATCGACCGCCGGGATTTCCTCAAGGCGGCGGGGGCGGCGTTCCTCTCCTCGCTGACCCCGAAAGCTTTCGCCGATACGCTCGCCGCCGACGCGGTCTTCGCCACCGCCTACCAGCGCCGCGACGGCGCCTATGGCGCGGCGATCCTCTCGGAAGCCGGCAAGATATTGCAGACGGTCGAACTGCCCGACCGCGGCCATGACATCACCTTCGATCCGGTGTCCGGCCGCTCGGTGGTCTTCGCGCGGCAGCCCGGCACCTTCTTCGTCGCCTTCGACCATGCGGGGCGCACGCCGCCGGTGACGGTCGAAAGCGTGTCCGGCCGCCATTTCTTCGGCCATGGCGTCTTCTCGCCCGACGGCGCGCTGCTCTACGCGACCGAGAACGATTTCGACAATGCCGCTGGCATGGTCGGCATTTATGACGCCAGGAACGGCTTTGCGCGCATCGGCGAGTTCCCAACGCATGGCGTCGGGCCGCACGAGCTTCTGCTGCTCGGCGACGGCCGAACGATCGCCATCGCCAATGGCGGCATCGAGACGCATCCGGATTTCGGCCGCGCCAAGCTCAATCTGCCGACCATGAAGCCTTCCTACGTGCTGGTCGACCGCAGGAACGGCGATCTCATCGAGAAGCATGAATTGCCGCCGGAGCTGCACCAGCTGTCGATCCGGCACATGGATACCGACGAGACCGGCGCGGTCTGGTTCGGCTGCCAGCACGAGGGACCCGCGACCGAGCGGCCGGCGCTGGTCGGCCGCGCGGTGAGGGGCAAGGAACTGGAACTGGTCGAGATGGCGCCGAAAGTGCTGTCGGGCTTCCGCAACTATATCGGCTCGGTGGCGGCGAACCGCGACGCCGGCACCGTCGCCGTGACGTCGCCGCAGGGCAATTCCTACGCGGTGATCGAGGCGGCGACCAGCAAGGTACTGAAGGTCGAACGGCTGACCGAGGTGTGCGGTGTGGCGCCCGACCATGCGGGCTTCATGGTGACCACAGGCACCGGTGAAATTGTCGTCCCGGAAGACAGGTCTTTCGAGGAGAACGACTTCGTCTGGGACAACCATGTGCTCAGGATAGGCTGAGCCGGCCGTGCGTGGATAAAGTTCAGCGACGTCCTTCGAAGCTCAGACGGTCCCCGACATGTCGGCGAAGGCCATCGCCTTGCGGATGATGGCGACCAGCCTATCGCCGGCGATCTCCTTCGGCCCGCTGTTGTCGAGCGCGATGGAAGGGCCGGTCGTGTCGCACGAGATGGTCCGCGCCAGCCGCGCCAGGATCTCGCCGCGCGATTCGCGCCCGCGTCCGGCAAGCCGCGCCGCCAGGATTTCGGGATCGGCGGTCACTTCCACGACAGCGACATTGGCGTAGCGCTCACGCAGCGCCGGCAGCGCGCCACGCGAGACGTTGGCCACCGCGACATGGCCGTTCCCGATCGCGGCATCGATGCCGGCGGGCAGGCCGTAACGCAGGCCGTGCGCCTCCCAGGCGAGCGCGAAGGCGCCCTCGGCGAGCGCCTCGACGAATTCGGAATCGTCAAGCGTGTCGTGGTCTTCCGTTTCGCCGTCGGACAGCCGCGTGATCACGCGCCGCACGAAATCGACCTGCGGCTCGTCGGCGAGTGCAGCTTTCGCATGCGCGATCAGCGTGTCCTTGCCGGCACCGCTCGGGCCGACGATGGCGACGAAGGCACCGTTGCGGATCGGCAGCGCGTCTTCCTGTTCGCGTTCGAGCAAGGCGGACGTCATCATGCGACCCGGCGCCCCTCGCGCCAGACGGTTCGCACCACCGGCACGTGATCGTCGACCCGCACGCGCACGAGGTCGGCGCGCCGGCCGGGCTCGATGACGCCGCGGTCGGTGAGGCCGACGGCCTCCGCCGGGTTCTTCGACACCATGGCGACGGCCTTGGGCAGGGAGATGCCTTCGACCGCCTCGCCGATGAAGAAGGCCGACTGGATCAGGCTGAACGGGATGTAGTCGGACGAGAGGATGTCGAGCAGGCCTTCGGCCGCAAGTTCCCGCGCGGACACGTTGCCCGAATGCGAGCCGCCGCGCATCACGTTGGGCGCGCCCATCAGCACGCCGAGCCCGGCCTGCCGGGAGGCGGAAGCGGCCTCTTGCGTGGTCGGGAACTCGGCGACGCGGATGCCCTGTTCGATCGCCTCCTCGACATGCGCGACCGTCGCGTCGTCATGGCTGGCGAGCACGATGCCGCGCTCGCGGCATGCCGTCGAGATGGCGATGCGGTTCGGCGCCGAGTTGGCCTGCGACTGCGCGATGCGCTTGTCGCAATAGGCGCGGAACACCTCTTCCGACATCTTCAGCTTGCCCATGTAGTACATCGCATAGGAATCGAAATTCGCGAACTGGCGCTGCCCCGGCGCATGGTCCATCAGCGAGGCGAGCTTGACTCGATCGTCGCCCTCGAAATAGGCGAACGCCTCCTGGCAGTCGGGAGCGGAGACCTCGCAGCGCAGGTGGATGAAGTGGTCGGCGCGCACGCGGTTCTGGCGCACGCTGTCCTCGATGGCGTCGGCGAGCTTGCGCATGTCCTCGATGCCGAGATCGGCGTCGTAGTCCATACCGACGCGCAGCGCGTCGAAAACGGTGGTGATGCCGGCGGTGGCGACCTGCGCGTCATGCGCCAGCACCGAGGCGATCGGGTTCCAGCGCACCTTCGGGCGCGGCGCGTAGTGGCCCTCGAGATGGTCGGTATGCAGTTCGACGAGGCCGGGGATGAGGAAGTCGCCTTCCATGTCCTCGCCGGAGCGGGCGGCGCCGCGGGCGATTTCGGCGATGCTGCCGTCGCGGATGACGAGCGTGCCCGGCACGACCTCGTCGGCGAGCACGATGTTTGCATTGGTGAGTACGGTTTCGGTCATCTTCTTGTTCTTGCGATAGGGTTCAGGCGGTCTTGCGCTCCTGGCGGCGGCCAAGCCCGTGCCAGGATCTTACCATGAAGGGGGCGCCGGGCTCGGGCTCGACGAACAGCGCCAGCCCGTCGACGATCGCCGGCCGCTCCAGCACCGGCGCGAACACCTCGTCGATGGCGGCACGCACGCGCGGCAGATCCGCGTCGGCGACGCGGCCGGTCAGCGTCATGTGGAAGCGGAAGCTCTCGAAGACGTAAGGGTAGCCCCATTGCAGCAGATTGCGGAACTCCTCGGGGCTGAGCGCATCGGGGTTGCGGCGCTGGATCTCGCTGTCGCTGAGCGGCGCACGGAAGCGGTCGAAGACGGTGACCACTTCGCCGGCAAAACGATCGAGATCCGGGGCCGGGCCGCGCGGGGTGAGCGCGAGGAAGCCGTCGATCCGGGTCGGCGCGAGCCCCGATAGCAGGATCTGCTCCGCGCCGGCCGCGAAGCGGGCGACGGCGTCGTCGAGCTCGGCTTCGGTCGCATTCTCCGCCAGATGGAACGGCGCCTTCAGCGTCGCGTGGAAGCCGTAGCGGCGGGCGCTCGCCGTATGATAGGCGATCTCGGCGGGCGACAGGCCGGTCACATCCGGCGCAGCCGGATGCGCGGCCGAGAACGGGTCGCGGCCGAGCCAGCTCGCCGCAACGCGGGTCAGCGGGTCGTCCTGACCCGGCGTGAAATAGATGGCGTAACGCATCGAAAATCCTCGTCAGCCTCGTGCAATAGGCGATTTTGATGACGGAATGACGAAAGCGGCTGACGTGGCCGCTGATAGCAGAGCGGGGTGGGGAAGTCACGTCACGGCAGCAGGCGTCCGCCTCCCCCTCACCCGCGCGTTTCATCGATGCCACGCCCTGCATTTGCAGTCTGGCTATTGCCCGAAAAAGTGGGAAGCGGGGCACGGGGCCTAGCCTCTCAAATTGTATTACGTGGCCGGTTTCCCGTGCCCCGCCGGCTTGCTTGCCCTACCTGAAGGGGACGCAGAATCGTTTCACCGCGCGACCTCGGTCAGGGCCCGGTCCTCGGGGCTCATCACCCAGCCGCGCCACCTCCGCGCGACCGAACCGGTACCGTCCCTGCCACGCTCGCCCGGTTCGCGACCCGCGTTCCCGTGCAGGAGATGCCAGAAGTATCGCTCAAGTGGGAGCGGCGTGAGTGCAGTTGCGAACGCTTTCTTGCCGGACGCGATGCGCATGTTCGGCGGAAGGCGAAAAAGAAGGTGATTCCAGGAGTTGTCCGAAAGGCCCCCTGGAACAAAAAATGCCAGTTGCAAATAACAGGCATAATCTATCCACGTCGACGCGACAGGCTACGGTTTGTCGCCAGTGTCCTGCCTTGGCTCTGGCGTCGTCTGAACCCGAGGCATGGATTCCCGACATTCGCGCCTGCGGGCGAAAGGGTGGGGGATTTCCCGGAGGTCGATGAGCGCTACGTACAGAAGCAGCCCGGACGCCAGTACAGAGATGACCTGCCACTACCCGCGCAAAGGAGGCCACTTCAAGGTCAGCCCCCCAAAGGTCGCCGGGTTTAGAATTGTCGGGCGATGAGCCTATGCGACTTGCCGGACACAATCGCGCCCTTGGTTCTTTGCCTGGTAGAGCGCTCGGTCGGCACGTTCCATCAATCCCAGGAGACCCTCGTCCTTGCGCGCCGTTGCGATGCCGAAGCTTGCTGTTGGATTGAATTCGTTTGAAACGATGCCGGGAGCGATCTCCTTGAAAGCGGAGCGGACGGCCTCGGCCACGCGATGCGCGGCGATGGACGATCCAGCTGGAAGCATTATCGCAAACTCCTCTCCACCGATGCGGGCGATGATTGCGTCGTGGGGCGCCTTGTTCCTGAGGATATCCGAGAAGGCTCCGATGATCCGGTCACCGCTTCCATGCCCGAAGCGATCGTTGATCGACTTGAAATGATCGAGGTCGCCGAGGATTACCGTGGCCTGTGCATCGACCGTTGGCCCCGACAGGACGTCAAAAGCGCGTGCTTCAAATCCGCGGCGATTGAGCAAGCCCGACAGCACATCGGTCTCCGCTTCCGTCTTGATGTTTTCCGTTACATCAACGGCGATCATTGCGAAAATTGCCACTGCCAGCGTCGAACAAATCAGGGCATCGGAAATAGAGACAATCTGCCAATACATTTCTTCGAGCCGGTCGGCGGTGATGCCGGAGACCTGAAACACCAGGGGGCGAAGCAGAAACCCCATGCAGGAGAGGGCGACGAGTCCAAAGAGCAGTCGCTCGACTGGAGTCCGGTTCCGATGGAGCCTTGTTGCAATGTCGAACAGCATCAGGAGACAGATCCCAGCGAGCCCGATATTGAGGATGAGGGCTCGCGCAGGCATGTTCGGCGCCGCGAACTGGTAAATGTAGAGCAGCACCGTCGAGATCGAGCCGATCGCAAGCAGGGCGGCGTACCGGGGCCGCTGCCCCAACCGATAAGACAGCGCAACAGACAGCAGTATCATGGACAGAAGAATTAGCGAGTTCGACAGAACACGCAGTTCCGGCGCCGGCCTGCTGATTGCAAGATAGAGAACGGCAAAGCATACGGTTCTCAAGGCATATGAGGTTGCGAATATCGCGATATAGACCAGATGCCGCTGGTGACGCCAAAGCACGAAAAGGGAGACGCAGTAGATTGCCGACATTGCAGGGTTCAATAAGGCAACGATGCTCTCGTAGCTCATGCCTGAACGATCAAGGCAATCAAATCGCCGCCCCCTCAACCCTGCCCAAGCTTACCTTACCGAAACCGCTGTAAATTTGGGGTAAATCGCGCTCGCGGTGATTGACCGCGCAGGGCCTTCACCGCCTCTCCGCCATCGGCCTTGCCGACCGATCCTCCCAAAGGAAGCGAGGACAGCGGGTGCCGGCTCAATCCGACTCGAACGATGCCGACGGCGTCGCCAACTCGGACAGCGATTTCACCGCCGGGCGGGAGGTCTCCCGCCAGCGCTTACGCCTTCATCAGCCATTCGTGCTCGGGCGCGTTGTGGAATTTCCAAGTGCGCTTCGGCCCAGCCATGACGTTGAGATAATAGAGGTCGTAGCCGTGGCAGGCCGCGCAGGGATGGTAGCCCCTGGGCACCAGCACCACGTCGCCGTCCTCGACCGCCATGACCTCGTCGAGTTCGCGTTTTCCCTGGGCGTCGGCATCGGTGTAGACGCGCTGGAAGGCAAAACCCTGCGGCGGGTTGAGCCGGTGGTAATAGGTCTCCTCGAGATAGGATTCCCGGGGCAGGTCGTCGCGGTCGTGCTTGTGCGGCGGGTAGCTCGACGTGTGGCCGCCCGGCGTGATCACCTCGACCACGAGCAGCGAATCCGCCGGCTGTCCCTCCGGCAGCACATTGGTGACGTAGCGCGTGTTGGTGCCCTTGCCGCGCGTCTCCTGGCCGAGATCGTCGGGCGCGATGAGGCGCGCCGGGAGGCCGCCGCCGAGGCCGGGCGCCGAGCAGACGGCGAGTTCGACATCGGTGTCGGCGGTCACCGTCCAGTCCGACTTTTCCGGCACGTAGACCGACCACGGCTTGCCCTCGAACGGGTTCATGCGCTCGCCGATCAGGCCGAACTCCTTGCCGCCTGCCGACACCTTCGCCTTGCCTGATACCAGCACCAGGCAGGCCTCGCGTCCCACCGTGTTTTCGGAAACCGTGTCGCCGGCCTTGAGCCGATGGAGATCGAAGCCGACAAAGGTCCAGCCGGCGTTTTCAGGCGTCACATGCGCGACGCGGCCCCGGCCCGCCTGCTTCTTCACCAAGAGCTTCGACATAGCGGCCTACTCCCTGGTTTCCGGCGGTTGCGCGGCGGCCGGATCGACCGGCTTGTAAAGGATGAAGAACTGCCAGACGGCGTAAGCCGCGAAGCCGCCCGCGATCATGCCCCAGAAGGGCGCGCCGGAAATGAATTCGAAGATCGCCCAGGCCACGCAGACCGCGACGATGGCGACGCGCCGCCACAGCGGCCGGAAAAACGGATGTTCGTGGTCCTTCAATTTGATCGAGCCTCGGTCAGGATTGCGGAAAACCTTGCGTCTCGACCGTATAGCCTGCCGCCGTCATAACGCGCATCAATTCCTTGTGGCCGATCTCGGCCATTTTCAGGGGCGGGTTCTTCTTCGGATCCTGCTCCGCCTCGACGACGAACCAGCCCTCATATCGATAGCCGGCGAATTTCTGCACGATGGCGCCGAAGTCGAGCGAGCCGTCGCCGGGCACGGTGAAGGCGCCGAGCGCCACCGCGTCGAGGAAGGACTGTTTTTTCCAGTCGAGGCCATTGATGACGTCCATGCGCACGTCCTTCACATGGACATGGCTGATGCGCCTGTGGTGCTTGTCGATGGTGCGCAGCACGTCGCCGCCGGCGAAGGCCATGTGCCCGGCGTCGAACAGCAGCGGGATGCCCTCGCCTGAATGGTTCATGAAGGCGTCGAGCTCGTGCTCGAACTGGACGACGGCGGCCATGTGATGGTGGTAGGAGAGCGGCATGCCCCGGTCGGCGCACCATTCGCCGAATTCCGTCAGCTTGCGCGCGTAGGCCTTCATCTCGTCGTCGGACAGCACCGCCTTGTTCGCCAGCGGGATCGAGCGGTCGCCCTGGATGGAGCGGCCGACCTCGCCATAGACGATGCATGGCGCGTCGACCGCCTTGAACAGCTCGATCATCGGCTGGATGCGGTCCTTGTTGGCCGCGAGGTCGCCATCGGCGGCGAGCGTGCCGGAGAACCAGCCGCCGCAGAGCGTGACGTCCGCTGCCTTGAGGATAGGCAGCATGATTTTTGGATCGTTCGGGAAGCGCCGGCCCATCTCCATGCCGGTGAAGCCGGCCGAGCGCGACTGGCGCAGGCACTCCTCCAGCGAGACGTCGTCGGAGAGTTCGACCAGATCGTCGTTCCACCACGCGATGGGGGACATGCCCAGTTTGGCTTTCAAGAGGATGCTCCAACTCTTCTCTTCACCTCCCCCTTGTGGGGAGGTCGCGCCGCAGGCGCGGGTGGGGGTAAGTCTGGATGAGCGTCCCGCAGGACCCCCACCCCGGCGCTATGCGCCGACCCTCCCCGCAAGGGGGAGGGTAACAGGGCGCTAATTCACCAGATGCTGCATCTTGCGCTTCTTCTCATAGTCCTTGCGCGCCTTCTTGACGCTCGGGCGCACCGAGACTTCCGGCACCGCGACGTCCCACCAATGGCCGCCGGCCTCGGTGGAGATGAGCGGGTCGGTGTCGATGACGATGACGCTGGTGCGGTCGTCCTTCTCGGCCTCTTTCAGCGCGCGCTCCAGCTCGGCGATCGAGGCGGCCTTGCGCGCCACCGCGCCCATCGACGCCGCATGGGCGGCGAAGTCGATCTCGGGCATGACCTCATGCAGCGTGTCGCGGAAGAGGTTGTTGAAGTTGGCGCCGCCGGTCGCCATCTGCAGCCGGTTGATGCAGCCGAAACCCCTGTTGTCGAGCACGACGATGGTAAGTTTCTTGCCGAGCATGACCGAGGTCGCGATCTCGGAATTCATCATCATGTAGCTGCCGTCGCCGAGCATGACGATCACGTCGTCTTCGGGCCGCGCGATCTTGACCCCGAGCCCGCCGGCGATCTCGTAGCCCATGGTCGAATAGCCGTAGTCGAGATGATAGCTGCCGGGCGCGCCTGCCGGCCACAGCTTGTGCAACTCACCCGGCAGCCCGCCCGAGGCGCAGACCAGCGTCGCTTTCGATCCGCGCGCGCGGTGCACCGCGCCGATCGCCTGCGCATCCGACGGCATGGAATTGGTCGGGTCGGTGACGGCCTTGGCGGATTTGAGCCACGCCGCCTTGGCGGATTTGGCGGTGGCGATCCAGGCGGCCGGCGACTTCCAGCTGCCGAGTTTCGCGTCCAGCGCTTCCAGCCCCGCCTTCGCATCGGCGATCAGCGGCAAAGCGCTGTGCTTGCTGGCGTCGAAGAGCTGGACGTTCAGCCCGACGATCCTGACGCCGTAGGCCTTGAACAGCGCCCAGGAGCCGGTGGTGAAGTCCTGCAGCCGGGAGCCGACCGCCAGCACCAGATCCGCCTGCTCGGCGAGCAGGTTGGAGGCCGACGAGCCGGTGACGCCGACCGAGCCCATGTTGAGCGGATGCACATGCGGCAGACTCGACTTGCCGGCCTGCGTTTCCATCACGGGAATGCCGCGCTTCTCGGCGAAGGCTTTCAGCGTGGCGGTCGCCTCGGAATAGAGCACGCCGCCGCCGGCGATGATGACCGGCTTTTTCGCGGATTTCAGCGCCGCGACTGCGGCGTCGAGTTCGGCCATATCGGGTTGCGGGCGGCGCGGCGTCCAGACGCGCTCGGCGAAAAAACTTTCCGGATAGTCGAAGGCCTCGGCCTGCACGTCCTGGCAAAGCGACAGCGTGACCGGGCCGCACTCGGCCGGGTCGGTCAGCACCTGCATGGCTCGGCCGAGCGCCGGCATGATCTGCTCGGGCCGGGTGATGCGGTCGAAATAGCGTGACACGGGCTTGAAGCAGTCATTGGCGCTGACCGTGCCGTCGCCGAAACTCTCGACCTGCTGCAGAACCGGGTCAGGCGCGCGGTTGGCGAAGACGTCGCCCGGCAGCAGGAGCAGCGGCAGGCGGTTGACGTGGGCGAGTGCTGCCGCCGTCACCATGTTGGTGGCGCCGGGACCAATCGACGAGGTCGCGGCCATGAAGCGGCGGCGGAAACTCGCCTTGGCGAAGGCGATCGCGGCATGCGCCATCGCCTGCTCGTTGTGGGCGCGATAGGTCGGCAGCGCGTCGCGCACCTGGTAGAGCGCCTCGCCGACGCCGGCGACGTTGCCATGGCCGAAGATCGCCCAGACGCCGCCGAAGATCGGCACCTTCCGGCCGTCGATCACGGTCATCTGCCGGGTCATGAAGCGGGTCAGCGCCTGCGCCATCGTCAGGCGGATGGTCTTGGTCATGCCGTTCTCCTCCCTTGAAGCGCCACGTCTTCCCGGCCGAGGCGCCCCATATACAATTCCTGTTATGCCGCCTTGCGGCCGCGCGCGGCAAGCCATGCCTCGGTAAGGCTCTCGAAGCGCCTGGCCATGTCGGCTATGGCCTGCTCGTCCGAAATTTTGCCGGCAAGCCATTTCTCCGCGGCATCGGCGAAGATAGTGCGGCCGACGGCGAAACCCTTGACGACGGGCGCGTTCGCGGTGGCGGCGAATGCGGCCTGCAGCTCGTCCTGCGGCGCGTCGAGGCCGAGCAGCACGACACCCCGGCACCACGGGTCGTTGCTGGCGATCACCGCCTCTATCGCGGCCCATGCGCTTGCCGAAGCCTGTGGCTCCAGCTTCCACCAGTCGGGCTTGATGCCGAGCGCATAGAGTTCCGCAAGGGCGCGCGGCACCGTCTGGTCGTCGAGCGTGCCGTGCTTGCCGGCGATGATCTCGACGAGCAGTTCGCGGCCAACCTTGCGCGCGGCCTCGAACAGCGCGCGCAGCTTCTCCTGCTGCTCGGCCTTCAGCGCCGGCGGATCGTCCGGATGGTAGAAGCAGAGGCATTTGATGCAGTGGTCGACCGGCCATTCCACCAGTTGCGAGCCGATGTCCTGGCTGAACTCGAAGCGCAAGGGCCTGGAGCCCGGCAGCTCGACCGGGCGGCCGAGCCAGGAGAAGCCGTGATGCGCGAATTCGAACATGGCGCTGCGGCCGTATTTCTCGTCGAGCAGCATGCCGTAGCCGTCGCGGCCGCCGGCGACTTTCGCGGCGGCCTTCACGGCGAGCACCTTGAAGGCCTCGATCTTCTTCGCGTCGGCGCCGGCACGTTTCGCGATGTCCTCGAGCTGCGCGCGGTGGTCGCAGGCGAAGGCCATCAACGAAGGCACATCGCGGCGACGCGTCGTCGCCCAGTGGATGTGGTTGATCGCCTCGTCCTTGCGCAGCGCGTGGTGCTTGCTGCCGTTCTCCAGGAAGTACTGCAGCTCCTCGAAGGTCGGGTATTCGGGCGCGCAGAGCAGCCGCGAGACGGCAAATGCGCCGCAGGCATTGGCCCAGGTCGCGGCGGTCGCAAAGCTCTCGCCGCCGAGCCAGCCGCGCAAAAGCCCGGACATGAAGGCGTCGCCGGCGCCGAGCACGTTGTAGACCTCGATCGGGAAACCCTTGCCGACGATGCCGTCCTCGAGATTGTCGGAGATCGGCCCGTCATAGACGATGCAGCCCATCGCGCCGCGCTTGAGCACGATGGCGGCGCTGGAGACGGCGCGGATCGCCTTCAGCGCACCGAGCACGTCGTCGGCGCCCGAGGCGATCATGATCTCCTCCTCGGTGCCGACGATCAGGTCGCAGTCGGGCAGGATTTGCCGCATCTTGGCCGAGACGAAGTCCGATTTCACGTAGCGTTCAAAGCCCTCGGCGTGACCGGCAAGGCCCCAGAGATTGGGGCGGTAGTCGACGTCGAAGACGACCTTGCGGCCGTTCTTCCTGGCGATGCGGATCGCCTTGAGCTGGGCGGCTTCGCTGTTGGGTCGCGAAAAATGCGTGCCGGTGACGACGATGGCGCGGGCGGAGGCGACGAAGGTCTCGTCAACATCCTCCTCCGACAGCGCCATGTCGGCGCAGTCGGTGCGCACGAAGATCATCGGCGAGACGCCCTCGTCCTCGACCGACAGCAGCACCAGCGCCGTCAGCCTCTCCTTGTCGGTCGTGATGCCCTCGACCGAGACGCCCTCGCGCACGAGCTGCTCGCGGATGAAGCGGCCCATCTGCTCGTCGCCGACGCGGGTGAGCAGCGCCGAGCGGAGGCCGAGCCTCGCGGTGCCGACGGAGATGTTGGCCGGGCAGCCGCCGACCGACTTGGCGAACGAGGTTATGTCCTCCAACCGCGAGCCGATCTGCTGGCCGTACAGGTCGACCGAGGCGCGGCCGATGGCGATGACGTCGAGCCCGTCTTTTTCGGTTGTTCGGGTCGCGACGGAGTCTCGGCTGGACATGATTCTGCTCACTGTGGGAATGCCTGAATTGAAACACAAATTCCATTTGACAGTCAATGTGGAATATTTATTCTATTTGCAACTCTGCATCGATTTCAGGGAAGGGACGGACATGATTTCGATCGGGCTGCTCGGGGCGGGCCGCATCGGCCAGATTCACGGCAGGAACATCGCCCATTCGGCGCGCGCCAGGCTGGCGGCTATAGCCGACCCGATGCCGAACGGGGCGCAGTCGCTGTCGGCGGCGACCGGCGCGCCGATCAGGACGCCCGACGAGATCCTCGCCGACAAGTCGATCGACGCGATCCTGATCGGCACGCCGACCGACACCCATGCCGACTTCATCGACAAGGCGGCGAAGGCGGGCAAGGCGGTGTTCTGCGAGAAGCCGGTCGACCTCAGCGCCGCGCGCATCAGGAAGACGCTGGAGCGGGTCGAGAAGGCGGGCATCCCGCTGATGATCGGCTTCAACCGGCGCTTCGATCCGAATTTCGCGACGCTGCAGCGGCGGCTGGCGGACGGCACGGCGGGCGAGGTGGAACTGGTCACCATCCTGTCGCGCGATCCCGGCCCGCCGCCGGTCTCCTATATCGAGCGCTCTGGCGGCCTGTTCCGCGACATGATGATCCACGATTTCGACATGGCGCGCTTCCTGCTCGGCGAGGATGCGATCGAGGTTTTTGCCCTGGGTTCCTCGCTGGTCGACAAGGCGATCGGCAAGGCGGGCGACGTCGACACGGCGGCGGTGGTGCTGAAGACCGCGAGCGGAAAAATCTGCCAGATCTCGAATTCGCGCCGCGCCACCTATGGCTACGACCAGCGCATCGAGGTGCATGGCTCGAAGGGCCTGCTGTCGGCCGGCAACGTGCACGAGACGACGGTGCAGTTCGCCGGCGAGCGGGGGATCAGCGCCGACCCGGTGCAGAACTTCTTCCTCGAGCGCTACGAGGCGGCCTACCGCAACGAGATCGAGGCCTTCATCGAGGCGCTGGTGACGGGCAAGAAGCCTAAGCCGGACGGCGTCGACGGGCTGAAGGCGCAGATGATGGCCGACGCCGCCACCAAGTCCCGCGAGACCGGCAAGCCGGTGAAGATCGGCTGAGGGAAACAAGAATGTTCGATCCGTCGTCGCTGAAGAATTCCTCGCTGGAGGGCAAGGTTGCCATCGTCACCGGCTCGACGCAGGGGCTGGGCGAAGGGGTGGCGCATCTCTTCGCCGACCGCGGCATAGCAGGCCTCGTCGTCACCGGCCGCAACGCCGAGCGCGGCGCCAAGGTGAGGTCCGATCTCGAAGCCAGGGGCGTGAAGACCGTTTTCGTGAAGGCCGACCTCGCCTCCATGGACGATACGCGCAAGATCGTCGCCGAGGCCGACAAGGCTTTCGGCCGCGTCGACGTGCTGGTCAACTCGGCCGGCATCACCGACCGCGGCACGATCTGGGACACCAGCCCGGAGCTTTTCGACGCCATGTTCGCGGTGAACGTGCGCGCGCCCTTCTTCCTGATGCAGGACGCGCTCAAGGTGATGAAGCGCGAGAAGACCGAGGGGTCGATCATCAACATCATCTCGATGTCGGGCCATGGCGGCCAGAGCTTCATCACCGCCTACTGCTCGTCGAAGGGGGCGCTGATCACGCTGACCAGGAACGTCGCCTATTCGGTGATGAACCATCGCATCCGCGTCAACGGGCTCACCATCGGCCACATGAACACGCCGGGCGAGGACCGCATCATGAAGACCTATCACGGCGCCGAGGAGGGATGGCTGGAACAGGCGGAAAAGACAAAACCGTTCGGGCGGCTGCTCGAGGTCGACGAGGTGTCGCGCGCCGTCGCTTATCTGGCGAGCGCGGAGAGCGGCATGATGACCGGCTCGATCATCGACTTCGACCAGCAGGTGCGCGGCGCAGGAAACGCGCCGCCTCCGCCGCCGGCGGTCTAGTTCTCGCCCCGCCGCGCGGCGACCGCCACCGACAGCGTCATGGCGACGGCCATGGTGGTGGCCATCGAGCGGAACCCCTCGAAGTTCGCCTCGCTGACCTCGATCAACGCGTCGGCCGGCGAGGCGATGGGGGAGAACACCGAATCCGTCACCGCGACGATCCTGGCGCCGCGCGAACGGGCGCTGCCGGCGAGCGCCACGGTCTCGCTGGCATAGGGCGTGAAGCTGACCGCGACCGCAGCGTCCCTCGCCGAGATGAAACCCGCCTGCTCCGCACCCATGCCGGCGACGGCGTCGATCAGTATGTTGCGCACGCCGAGTTTGCCCATCGCGTAGCTCATATAGGAGGTGATCGGGAAGGAGCGGCGCAGGCCGATCAGGTAGATGGTGTCGGCGCCGGCGAGCAGGTCGACCGCCCGGTCCAGCGCCTGCGGGTCCATGCTCTTCCGGAAGCCGGCTATCGACTGTTCCGCCGCTTCGAGAAAGCCGTCGAGCACGAGGCTGGAACGGCTCGCGGTGAGCCCGTGCTGACGCATGCGCGAGAGCCGTTCGCCATAGGTCAGCACGCGGTCGCGCAGCCGGGAGCGGAAGACGTCCTGCAAGTCGGAAAAGCCCTGGAACCCGAAGCTCTGGGCGAAACGCACCAGTGTCGACGGCTGGACCGAGGCCGACTGGGCGACGCTCGCGGCTGTGCCGAAGGCGACGTCATCAGGATTATCGAGCGCGTAGATCGCGACCTGCGCGAGGCGCTTCGGCAGCGCGGCGCGGCGCTCCACGATCGAGGCGCGCAACGTCTCGAAGTCCCTGGGGGCCTCTGCGCCTTCTCCGTCGATCGTCATGCTCGAAAACTCCAAGGGAACGCCTCCGGCACCATTGCCGGTCTTGCCGCGAACCGAAAACACGCTTGACGGATCATGGCAGGAATGGAATAAATGTTCCAGCAGAAAAAACAAATAGCATTTTTGTTCCGTTTTTCTGTGAATGCGACCTGGCGGCGGAGGAGCTGCAGATCGCCTGCATTCATCAATCCTGGGAGGAAGTCGAATGAAACCGGTCTTCAAGTCTATGCTTGCCGCGACCGCGCTTGCCGCTTCGCTTTTCGCAGCCCATGCGCAGGACGCATCCATCATCGTCGTCAGCCACGGCCAGGCGTCCGATCCCTTCTGGTCGGTGGTCAAGAACGGCGTCGCCCAGGCGGCGGCCGACATGGGCGTCAACGTCGACTACCGCGCGCCCGAAACCTTCGACATGGTGGCGATGGCCCAGCTCATCGACGCCGCCGTCAACCAGAACCCGGCCGGGCTGGTCGTCTCCATTCCCGACGCGGACGCGCTGGGGCCGTCGATCAAGAAGGCGGTGGCCGCCGGCATCCCGGTCATCTCGATGAATTCGGGCTCCGACGTCTCCAAGGAGCTCGGCGCGCTGCTGCATGTCGGTCAGGACGAATTCGACGCCGGCAAGGCAGCCGGCGAAAAGCTGAAGGAACTGGGCGGCAAGAAGGCCATCTGCATCAACCAGGAAGTCGGCAACGTCGCGCTCGACCTGCGCTGCAAGGGCTTTGCCGAAGGGTTCGGTGATTCGACGGTCGTTCCGGCCAGCATGGATCCGGCCGAGGTGACCGCCAAGGTGAAGGCGGCGCTGTCGTCCGACACCGCGATCGACACCATCATGAGCCTCGGCGCCTCGACCGCCGGCGAGCCGGCGCTTGCCGCGATCGCCGAGTCGGGCATGGAAGGCAAGATCAACATCGGCACCTTCGACATGTCGGCAGGCTTCCTGCAGGCGATCGTCGACGGCAAGGCGACCTTCGCCATCGACCAGCAGCAGTACCTCCAGGGCTATCTGCCGGTCACCTTCCTGGCGCTCAACGCCAAGTACGGCCTGATGCCGGGCGGCAACGTGCCGTCCGGCCCGAACCTGATCACCAAGGAAAAGGCTGCCCAGGTCATAGACCTGTCGACCAAGGGCATCCGCTGACCGACCTGCGGTAAATCCGGAAGGCCGCGACGCGGCCTTCCCTCGCTGCCAGAAACGAGGACTAAGCCGGTGGGCGCCGGCACGGGAGGATCCATGTCTCAGCAGGATGCGGCCGGCCCCAGTCAGGTCCCGAGTGAAGTCCCCGGGCATGTCAGGGACGAGCGGCTCAAGGAAGCCTCCTTCATCCTGCGCATGATGCGCCGGCCGGAACTGGGCGCGGTGATGGGCCTCGTCATCGTCACCGTGTTCTTCATCATGGTCGCCAACGCCACCATGTTCGAATTCTCCGGCATCATGAATTTCCTGGCGCCGGCGGCCCAGCTCGGCATCCTGGCGATCGGCGCCTCGCTGCTCATGGTCGGCGGCGAATTCGACCTGTCGGTCGGCTCGATGGTGGCGTTCACCGGGCTGATCTTCGCCGCCTGCGTCGTCACCATGGGCCTGCCCCTGCCCTTCGCGATCGCGATCACGCTGGCCTTCGCCGCGGCGATGGGCCTGCTCAACGGCCAGATCGTCATCCATACCGGCCTGCCTTCCTTCATCGTCACGCTGGCCTTCCTGTTCATCCTGCGCGGCCTGTCGCTGGTCGGCCTGAAATGGGCGACCGGCGGCTCGACGCAGTTGCGCGGCGTGCGCGAGGCGGCGACCGAAAGCCCGCTCGACGCGTTCTTCTACGAGATATTCGCCGGCGACGCGTTCGAGGGGCTGTTTGCCTGGCTTGCCGCCAACGACCTGATCGCGAAGTTCCCCAACGGCCAGCCCAAGGTCACCGGCATCCCGATCGAGATCATCTGGTTCGCGCTGATCGCGATCCTCGCCGCCTGGGTGCTGACGCGCACGCGCTACGGCAACTGGATCTTCGCATCGGGCGGCGACCAGGAAGCGGCGCGCAATTCCGGCGTGCCGGTGCGGAGGGTGAAGACGTCGCTGTTCATGATCACCGCCTGCTGCGCGGCGCTTGTCGCTATCCTGACCGTGCTCGATTCCGGCTCGACGGATGCAAGGCGCGGCTTCCAGAAGGAATTCGAGGCGATCATCGCCGCCGTCATCGGCGGCTGCCTGCTGACCGGCGGCTACGGCTCGGCGGTGGGCGCCGCCATCGGCGCGGTCATCTTCGGCATGGTGCTGATCGGCCTCACCTACACCACCATCGACCAGGACTGGTACCTGGTCTTCCTCGGCGCGATGCTCCTGATGGCGGTGTTCTTCAACAACATCATCCGCAAGCGCGTGACGGGAGAACGCTGATGCCTGCCCCCGCCCCCCTCGTGGAGATGCGCGACATCGAGAAGCATTTCGGCTCGGTCATCGCGCTATCCGGCGTCTCGGTCACCGTCAATGCCGGCGAAGTGCATTGCCTGCTCGGCGACAATGGCGCCGGCAAATCGACCTTCATCAAGACCATGGCCGGCGTGCACAAGCCGACCAGCGGGCAGATGCTGATCGACGGCAAGCCGGTCCACTTCTCCGGCCCGCGCGCCGCGCTCGACGCCGGCATCGCCACCGTCTACCAGGATCTCGCGATGATCCCGCTGATGTCGGTGACACGCAATTTCTTCATGGGCCGCGAACCGGTCAAGGGCATCTGGCCGTTCCGCTATGTCGACTTCGATTTCTGCGACCGCATCACCCGCGAGGAGATGAAGAGGATCGGCATCGACGTGCGCGATCCCGGCCAGGCCGTGGGCACGCTGTCGGGCGGCGAGAGGCAATGCGTGGCGATCAGCCGGGCCGTCTATTTCGGCGCCAAGGTGCTGATCCTCGACGAGCCGACCTCGGCGCTCGGCGTGCGCCAGACCTCGATGGTGCTCAAATATATCGACATGGTGCGCAAGAAGGGGCTGGGCGTCGTCTTCATCACCCACAATGTCCGCCACGCCATCGCGGTCGGCAACCGCTTCACCGTGCTCAACCGCGGCAAGACGCTTGGCACCGCCGCGCGCGGCGAGATCTCGGCCGAGGAGCTGCAGACGATGATGGCCGGCGGCAAGGAGCTGGCGGAACTGTCGAGCGAGCTTGGGGGGACGGTTTAGCGAATAGGGAATAGGGAGGTCTGCGATCTCCCCGCTAAAGCGCCCTCCAGTCTTTCGCTGCTTCCCAATCCCTTCTACCTATTCGCTACTCGCTATTCCCTACTCCCCATTTTTCCGGAGCCACTGAGTTGAAATCCATCAATGTCGGCCTCATCGGAACCGGCTTCATGGGCAAGGCCCATGCGCTCGCCTGGAACTCGGTGCGGCCGGTCTTCGGCGACGTGCCGCCGGTCAGGCTTGTCCATCTCGGCGAAGCGAATGAGGAGCTGGCGCACAGGAAGGCCGCCGAATTCGGCTTCGAGAAGGCATCGGGCGACTGGAGGCGCGCGGTCGCCGACCCCGAGGTCGACGTCGTCTCGATCACCACGCCGAACAAGTTCCATCTGGAGATGGCGAAGGCGGCGCTTGCCGCGGGCAAGCATGTCTGGTGCGAGAAGCCGATGGCTCCAAAACTCGCCGAGGCCGAGGAGATGCTGGCTGCCGCCCGTGCCTCCGGCAAGGCCGCCGTGCTGGGTTACAATTACATCCAGAACCCCGCGATCAGGCATATCAGAAAACTGCTCGACGAGGGCGTGATCGGTCCGGTCAACCATGTCCGCATCGAGATGGACGAGGATTTCCTCGCCGACCCGGAGGCGCCGTTCCAGCAGCGCCACGAGGCGATCAACGGCTGGGGCGCGCTCGACGATTTCGGCGTGCACCCGCTGTCGCTTCTCTACACGCTACTCGGCCGCGTCAGCCGCGTGATGTGCGACATGGCGAAACCCTATCCGACCCGCAGGACTCCCGAGGGCGAGCGCGAAGTCGAGGTGTTCGACATCGCGACCATCATGCTCAGGCTCGAGAACGGCGCGTCGGGCTACATCGCGGTGAGCCGCACCGCCTGGGGCCGCAAGGGCCGCATCGCCATCCAGATCTTTGGCGGCAAGGGGTCGATCCTCTACGACCAGGAGCGCTTGAACGAGCTGCAGCTCTACGTCACCTCCGACCGCGCCACCGAGCAGGGCTTCCGCACCGTGCTGACGGCGCCGCACCACCCGCCCTACGACCGCTTCATCCCGACGGCGGGCCATAGTCTCGGCTTCAACGACCTGAAGATCATCGAATGCCGGCAACTGATCGCGCGCATGCTCGGCGAGCCGAGCGTCTCGATCGGTTTCGAGGAAGGCATCCTGATCGAGCGAACCATCGCGGCGATGGCGCGGTCGTTCCAGGAAGGCAAGTGGGTGGAGGTCGCCCAATCGGCCTAGCGCCGGCCGCGAACCGCTGCTCCTGCCCGGCGCCGGACAACTCGGGCCGCGAGCATTTATCGCCGTTTCGCCGCGCGGAAACGCCGGCAATCCGCAAAGCGTCTGGTGATTTATTCTTCGCTTTGTGCTATTGACTTGTTTTGACCCGCCACGACATAGGCGGAGCCCAGAGAAATCCCTGACGTCAACAGATCGAGGAGACGACTACCATTCGCAGACCATTCAAGGCTACCGCGCCCACGAAGGACGGCCCCCGCGCAAACACCGATATCCGCGTTCCCCGCGTGCAACTTATCGGCGCAGACGGCGGAAATCTCGGTGAAGTATCCATAAATGATGCATTGCTGCTCGCCGAAGAGGCCGGACTTGATCTCGTGGAGATTTCCCCGAACGCAAATCCGCCAGTCGCCAAGATTCTCGATCTCGGCAAGCTGAAATACGCCAACCAGAAGAAGGCGGCCGAGGCGCGCAAGAACCAGAAGGTCATCGAGATCAAAGAGATCAAGATGCGCCCGAACATCGACGACCACGACTACGAGACCAAGATGAAGGCGGTTCGCCGCTTCTTCGAGGAAGGCGACAAGGTCAAGCTGACGCTCCGCTTCCGTGGCCGCGAGATGGCCCACATGGAACTCGGCATGCAGCTGCTCAACAAGGTCCGCGAGGAGACCGCCGCGATCGCCAAGGTCGAGGCCGAGCCGAAGCTCGAAGGCCGGCAGATGATGATGGTGCTGGCGCCGCGCTGAGCGCCGCGCCAGCCGCTTCGACACCATGACCGACAATTCGCTCACGGGGCTGCGGTCCTACCAGAGGCTGCGGAGGATCACGCTGGCGGTGCTGCTGGCGCTGGTTTTCTTCGTGCTTTTGTTCGGCCAGTCGATCTTCCCGCCGGAGACCGTCGTCCACGAGGCGATCGAGATGGCCGGCATCGTGCTCATCGTGATCGGCATTGCCGGCCGGCTCTGGTCGACGCTCTACATAGGCGGCAAGAAATCGGCCACCGTCGTCACCGACGGGCCCTATTCGATCACCCGCAACCCGCTCTACGTCTTCTCGTCGATCGCCGCCGTCGGCGTCGGCGCCCAGATGGGCTCGATAACCGCGGCGGTCGGCTTCGGGGCGGCCTGCGCGGCCGCCTTCCACATCGTTATCCTGCGCGAGGAGCGCTTCCTGTCGGCCAATCTCGGCGCCGACTACCGCGCCTATCTCGCGACGGTCCCACGCTTCTTCCCGAAGCCGTCGCTATACCGGGAAGGCGAGACGGCAGGCTTCAAGCCGAGCCTTCTCCTGGTGACGCTGCTCGACGGACTGGTCTTCCTGGTGGCGATGCCCGTCTTCGAGATCATCGATGCGGCGCAGCTCTCGGGCGCCCTGCCGGTGCTGTTCCGGATGCCCTGAACGGCCGCCAGGCGGAAGCTACGGTTCCGGGTAAATCCAGGCATAGCTGAAATGATAGACGTCGCCGTCCTGCCCGTAGTGGTATGGCACGGCCATGTCTCGCACCTCCACGTCCTTGCCGGCGAGGCCGGCCTTGTCGAGCCATGCCCGCATGCTTGCGTTCAGCTCGGGCGCCGGCTCGCCGTCGCGCTTGGCACGCCATATGGCCAGCACCGGATGTGTCGTGTCGAAAGCATAGGGCTGCGTCAGCGCCTCGTAGCCGGGGATGGTCACCGAGATGTCGGCGGCGTGCAGGCGCAGATTGCCGGCTAGCTGGTGGTCGCTCGCCAGCACGATCGACGGCCGGTCCTTGCCGGAGGCCAGGATCGCGTCGACGGCGGGGCCGTAGGGCACGTTCTGCTTGCCGTAATCGCCCATCGCGCCGAGCACAGGCGCCCGCGCGAAGAGCAGGAGCGGCACCAGCACCATGATGGCGATCACGATCGCGCCGAACCGCCGCGAGGCGCCGGCAAAGCTGGCGCCGGACGCCTCGATCTTGGCGCACAGATAGACCGGCAGCAGGAAGAAGAGCGGCACCAGCCAGCGATCCTTGATGTCACTGGCGCCGCCGAACACGACCAGCAGCAGGAGCACGACCAGGAAGATCGCGAACATGCGTCCGATCAGCCGCGTCCACTGGTTTTCGGCGCGCCACGACTCGAGCAGCGTGCGCCCGAAGGCGATGGCGAAGACGATGAGCGTCGGCAGGGTGTGCGCTGCGATCGCTCCCGCCAGGGAGAGGATGCCGCGGCCGATCTGGTCGAAACCGCGCCCGTCCGAACCGGCGGTCAGCTTCCCCATCGTACGGCCGGTCGCCTCGTCCATGTGGGTGAGGAACCACAATGCGTGGGGCGCCACGATGACCGCGCCGACAACGAGCGTCAGCAGGACGCGCGGGTCGAAAAGCCGGGCGCGCAGCTCGCGGTCGGGCAGCAGGGCGGCGGCCGCGGCGAGCGGCAGCAGGACGAAATTGTATTTCGACAGGACCCCGATCCCGACTGCGACGCCGGCCATGGCGTAGTCGAGAGCGTTCGGCTGCTTGAGGGCGCGGAAGAAAAAGAAGACGAACATGCAGGCGGCGAAAAGCACTGCCACCGTATGGGAAAGGTCGCGCTGCGCCTCGTAGCCAACCTGCGGCAGGGTGATCAGGCCGAGCGTGGCGATGACGGCGAGGACCCGGTCGCGGATGACGAGATGTGCGGTCAAGCCGAGCAGGAGGTAGCTCAGGAACAGCATGAGGTTCTTGAGCAGCGAAATGGCGAGCACGCTGTCGCCGAACAACTGGACGACCCAATATTGCAGCCAGTTGTAGAAGGGCGGCTGTGAATCGTAGCCCAGCGCGAGCCACTGGGCGAGGAAGAGCTGCTGGCCTTCGTCGAGCTCGAGCGATGCCGGGCTGGCGAGGCGAAGCAGGATATTGACGGCGAAATAGGCAGCCAGCAGCAGGTAGACCCTGCCCGGGTGCCGGGCCAGACCGTCGATCACGTTATTTTTCCCGCGTGTAGAGGCTGCGCACGAAATAGTTCCGCGTCTCGCCGTCGGGCCTGGCCAGTATCTCGGCGAGGATGCCGGTGGTGATCATCTGCACGGAGGCCAGGAACAGCATGACGGCGACGATCAGCATCGGGCGGGTGCCGATATCCTCCCCGAACAGGAATTTCACGCCGAAAAGATAGAGGAAGAGGAGCGCGCTGAGCGCTCCGAAGCTCAGCCCGATGACGCCGAAGAAATGGCCGGGCCGATGCCTGAAGCTCATGAAGAAGACGACCGAAAGCAGGTCGAGCATCACGCGGAAGGTTCGCGATATGCCGTATTTGGACAGGCCGAACTGCCGCGCGTGGTGGCTGACCACCATCTCGCCGATGCGCGAGGTCGGCGCGACGCTGGCGACGAGGGCCGGGATGAAGCGGTGCATGTCGCCCATGATCCTGACCTGCTTCAAGATGTTGGTGCGGTAGATCTTGAGCCCGCAACCATAGTCGTGGACCTTGACGCCGGTGACCTTGCGGATCAGCACATTGGCGACCCAGGAGGGGATCAGGCGCAGAACCAGCCCGTCCTGGCGGTCCTTGCGCCAACCGCACAGGAGGTCGAGCTGCTGCTCTTCCAGCTTGGCGATCATCTTGGGGATGTCGTGCGGGTCGTTCTGGAGGTCGCCGTCCAGCGTCGCCAGCAGCCGGCCCCGCGCCACGTCGATGCCGGCCTGGAGGGCCGCCGCCTGGCCGAAATTGCGCTGCAGCTCGATGATCCTGAGGTCGAGACCCTCGCGGGCGAATTCCTTGCGAGCATTGACAAGCGTGGCGTCGGTCGAGCCATCATCGGCGATGATCAGTTCCCACGGCTTGCCGAAATCCGCGAGGGCCTCGCATACGCGCTCGACCAGCGGCGCGACGCTGTCCGCCTCGTTGTGGACCGGAACCAGGACCGAAAGCTCGATTTCGCTGTCCGCCCCGGTGGCAAGAAGCGGCAAGGGTTGGGATTGCAGCACGGTGTCTCCCCGGAATAAGCCCGGACTTTGGCCGCCCTGTTACATGAGCAGCCTGTCTTAGACAATCGCAGGACGACGCGTGGCCGAGGAAGCAGAAAAGCGAAATGGGCGGATGAAGAACCGGATCGCCTTGCTGGCCGTGGCGCTGATCCTGCTCTACGCAGCCTTCGTGCAATGGATATGGGGCTGGCCGGCCATACTTGCCGCCTGGGCGGAAGTCGGCGTCCCGAGCGTCCTCCTGGCCCTGGTGCTTCTCGTCGGCACCTATTTCGTGCGCGCGCACCGGATCGCCGACTATTTTCCGCGCGAGACTGCCGGCCGTTTCCTCTGGCTGTTCAGGGTCACGCAGATCCACAACATGCTCAACATCATGCTGCCGTTCAGAACCGGCGAGACGAGCTTTCCGCTGCTGATGCGCTCGGAATTCGGCGTGCCGCTGGCGCACGGTACCTCGGCGCTGCTGGTGCTCAGGCTGCTCGATCTGCATGCGCTGCTCGCGGCGGCGGGGATCGGGCTGGTCGCCGGCGCGGGCTACGGCCTGTGGGCCTGGCTGCTCTGGCTTGCCTTCCTGCTGTCGCCGATCGTCGTCCTTCCGTTCCGCGATCCGGTGCTGGCGCTCGCGCGCAGGAAGCTGCCGCAGAGGCTGGAAAAATTCGTCGAGGAGGTGGATGACGGCATCCCGCGCAATCTCGCCGCCTTCGTCCGCGCCTGGGCGCTCACCGTGCTCAACTGGGGCGTCAAGGTGCTGGTGCTGGCCTGGGTGCTGGCGCTGATGGGGGTGGAGCCGATCGCCGCCTGTTTCGGCGGCGCGCTCGGCGGCGAGCTCTCCTCCGTGCTGCCGGTGCATGCGCCGGCCGGCGTCGGCACCTATCCGGCCGGCATCGCGGCGGGTGCGGCGGTCTTCGGCGTGGACCGGGGCGCGGGCGCGGCGGCGGTGCTTGCCAAGGCGAGCATCAACGCGCATCTGCTGATGATCGTTTCGGCGCTGGCCGGCACCGCCGTTTCGCTGGCGCTCCCAATCCTGGCGGGCGCCGGCCGGCGACCTCAGGACCGGCAACGGCAGGGCGATTGAGCGGCGAATTGGCCGTCCCGGTTGCGCTTTTCGCAGCCTGCTGCTATAGGCCCGCGTCCATAACCGTCCGGCAGGGCATGCCGAGGCGGTTTTTCATGCGTTCCGGGCTTTGGTCGGTCCGGAAAACAACAACAGGGGCGCACGGCCCCGGCAAGGAGTAGCAAAATGCCCAAGATGAAGACCAAATCGGCCGCCAAGAAGCGGTTCAAGATCACCGGGACGGGCAAAGTCCTGTCGGCTGCGGCCGGCAAGCGCCACGGCATGATCAAGCGTTCCAACAAGTTCATTCGCGATGCGCGCGGGACCATGGTCCTCGCCAAGCCCGATGGCGAGAAGGTCATCAAGAACTTCCTGCCTAACGGCGGCGGCATCTGAGCCGGCTGGACGCAATTTAAGGAGATCATGACATGGCACGCGTAAAGAGAGGCGTCACCGCCCACGCCAAGCACAAGAAGGTCCTGAAAGCCGCCAAGGGTTTCTACGGCCGCCGCAAGAACACGATCCGCACGGCGAAGGCCGCCGTCGACAAGTCGCTGCAGTATGCCTATCGCGACCGCAAGGCGCGCAAGCGCAACTTCCGCGCGCTCTGGGTGCAGCGCATCAACGCCGCTACCCGCGAGCACGGCCTGACCTACGGCCGCTTCATCGACGGCCTCAACAAGGCCGGCATCGAGATCGACCGCAAGGTGCTTTCGGACATGGCGATCCACGAGCCGCAGGCTTTCGCCGCGCTGGTCGCCAAGGCCAAGACCGCGCTCGAATATCTGAAGAACACCACCCCGAACGCTTTTGAAAGCGCAGTCGCCTAAGGCCGCCGCGCTTCCCAAGCATTCGAAATTCTGATTTGGGAAACCCGCGCCGGCTGGGCTGGCGCGGGTTTTTCTTTGAGCCAGCACTCCGACCGGATCCGGAACATGAGCGAAATGGAAACACTCGAAACTTCCCTGATGAGCGAGATCGCCGCCGCGTCGGACGAGCAGGCGATCGAGGCGGTGCGCGTTTCGGCGCTCGGCAAGAAGGGTTCTGTGTCGGAGCTCCTGAAGACGCTGGGCGCGATGTCGCCGGAGGAACGGCAGGCCAAGGGCCCCGTCATCAACGGGCTGAAGAACCGCGTCACCGAGGCGCTGGGCGCGCGCAAGGCGGAACTGAGGGACGCCGCGATCACGGCGCGGTTGGCGGCCGAAAAGCTCGACGTGACGCTGCCGGTCCGCCAGTCGCCGGCCGAGCGCGGCCGCATCCATCCGATCAGCCAGGTGGTCGACGAGATCGCGGCGATCTTCGGCGACATGGGTTTCGCCATTGCCGAAGGGCCCGACATCGAGACCGACTACTACAACTTCACCGCGTTGAATTTCCCGGAGGGGCATCCGGCGCGGGAAATGCACGACACCTTCTTCCTGAACGGCGTTGACGGCAACCAGCCGAAGCTTTTGCGCACCCACACCTCGCCGGTGCAGATCCGCACCATGGAGGCGCAGAAGCCGCCGATCCGCATCGTCATTCCGGGAAAGACCTACCGGATGGATTCGGACGCCACGCACACGCCGATGTTCCACCAGCTCGAAGGGCTGGTCATCGACAAAAGCGCCAACGTCGCCAATATGCGCTGGGTGCTGGAGGAGTTCTGCAAGGCGTTCTTCGAAGTGCCGCAGCTCAAGATGCGCTTCCGGCCGAGCTTCTTCCCGTTCACCGAGCCGTCGCTCGAGGTCGACATCCAGTGCGACCGCTCGCGGCCGGGCGAGGTGCGCTTCGGCGAGGGCAACGACTGGATGGAAATCCTCGGCTGCGGCATGGTGCATCCGAACGTTCTGCGCCACGGCGGGCTCGACCCCGACGAGTATCAGGGTTTTGCCTGGGGCATGGGCATCGACCGCATCGCCATGCTGAAATACGGCATGCCGGATCTCCGCGCCTTCTTCGACGCCGACGTGCGCTGGCTGCAGCATTACGGCTTCCGCCCGCTCGACATGCCGACGCTGTTCGGAGGGCTGAGCGCGTGACGGAGCACACCGGTTCCTGCCGCTGCGGCGCGGTGCGGTTCCAGGCTTCGGCCGAGCCGCATCACGTCAGCTACTGCCACTGCACCGACTGCCGCAAGGCGACCGGCGCGCCGGTGTCTGCCTTCGTCGGCTTTGCGGCGGACAAGGTTTCACTGACGGGCGAGGCGCTGAAGAGCTTCGACAATGGACCGGTGACGCGCAGCTTCTGCGGCGTTTGCGGTTCTCCCATCGCCTATGCCGACGGGCGCATCGGCGAGACGCTCTATTTTATGCTCGGCGCGATGGACGCGCCGGAAAACTACAAGCCGACGCTGCATGCCTATGTGCGCGAGCAACTGCCCTATGTGCACATGCCGGACGGGCTGCCGAGGCATCTGAGAACCAGCGTAGCAAGACCTGACGAGACGTAAAAATCATGAAGCTCACCCTCTCCTGGCTCAAGGACCACCTCGAGACCGACGCGTCGCTGGATGAAATCGTCGAGCGGCTGACCTCGATCGGCCTCGAGGTCGAATCGGTGGACGACAAGGCCAGCCTAAAACCCTTCGTCATCGCAAAAGTCCTGACGGCGGTTCAGCATCCGGACGCCGACCGGCTGCGCGTGCTGACGGTGGACACCGGCGACGGCAAGCCGCCTGTGCAGGTCGTATGCGGCGCGCCGAACGCCCGCGCGGGCCTGGTCGGCGCCTTCGCCGCGCCCGGCACCTACGTGCCCGGCATCGACGTGACGCTGTCGGTCGGCAAGATCCGCGGCGTCGAAAGCCACGGCATGATGTGCTCGGAGCGCGAGCTCGAGCTTTCCGACGAGCATGACGGCATCATCGACTTGCCCGAGGATGCGCCGGTCGGCACCGGCTTCGCCGCCTGGGCGAAGCTCGATGATCCGGTGATCGAGATCGGCCTGACGCCGAACCGACCGGATGCGACCAGCATCTACGGCATCGCGCGCGACCTCGCCGCGGCGGGCCTTGGCCGGCTGAAGGACGGAGCGGTCGCGCCTGTCGCCGGCAAGGGCGATTGCCCGGTCAAGGTCAGGCTGGAGTTCGGCGACACGCCGAAGCTTTGCCACGGCTTCGCGCTGAGGCTGGTGCGCGGCGTCAGGAACGGGCCGTCGCCGAAATGGCTGCAGCAGCGGCTGATCGCGATCGGGCTGCGCCCCATCAACGCGCTGGTCGACATCACCAACTACATCACCTTCGACCGCGGCCGGCCGCTGCATGTGTTCGACGCGAAGAAGGTGAAGGGCGACCTCGTCGTGCGCCGTGCCAGCGCCGGCGAGAAGGTGCTGGCGCTGGACGGCCGCGAATACGAGCTGACGCCGGAGATGTGCGTCATCGCCGACGATGGCGGCGTCGAATCGATCGCCGGCGTCATGGGCGGCGAGCATTCGGGCTGCGACGAGAACACGACCGACGTGCTGATCGAGTCGGCGCTGTGGGAGCCGCTCAACATCGCCCGGACCGGACGCGAGCTCGGCATCATCACCGATGCGCGCTACCGCTTCGAGCGCGGCGTTGATCCCGAATTCATGTCGCCCGGCCTCGAACTGGCGACGAAGATGGTGCTCGACCTCTGCGGCGGCGAGCCGAGCGAGGCCGAGGTGGTCGGCTATGCCGGCCATACTCCGAAGGTGGTTTCCTTCCCCTTCTCCGAGGTGAGGCGGCTGACCGGCATAGAGGTGCCGAAGGCCGAGGCGCTCGGCATATTGAAGCGGCTCGGCTTCGAGCCGAAGGGCGATGGCGACCCGGTCGATGTCGCGGTGCCGTCCTGGCGGCCTGACGTCGAAGGCAAGGCCGATCTCGTCGAGGAGGTGATGCGCATCCACGGCGTCGACAGGATCGCGCCGCAGCCGCTTGGGAGCCATGATGCGGTGAACGGCAAGATCCTGACCACGTTGCAGGTGCGCACCCGCGCGGCCAAGCGTGCACTGGCTGTGCGCGGCATGATGGAGGCGGTGACCTGGTCCTTCATCCCGGCAAAGCACGCGGAACTGTTCGGCGGCGGGCAGCCGGCGCTGAAGCTTGCCAATCCGATCGCCGCCGACATGTCGGACATGCGGCCCTCGCTGCTGCCTGGCCTGATCGCTGCGGCGCAGCGCAATGCCGATCGCGGCATCGGCGACGTCGCCCTGTTCGAGGTGTCGGGCACCTATGAGGGCGATGCGCCGGAGAAACAGCGGCGCGTGGCGGCAGGCGTCAGGCGCGGCACGGCGAAGCTCGACGGTTCGGGGCGCGACTGGGCCGGCAATGCCGGGGACGTCGGCGTGTTCGACGCCAAGGCCGATGCGATCGCCGCGCTCGAGGCCTGCGGCGCGCCGGTCGACCGGCTGCAGATCGAGACGGGCGCTCCGGACTGGTACCATCCCGGCCGCTCGGGCGTGATCAAGCTCGGCCCGAAGACGGTGCTCGGGCACTTCGGCGAGTTTCATCCGAAGACGCTCGCCACGCTCGACGTGTCGGGTCCGCTGGCAGGCTTCGAAGTGTTCATCGATACCGTGCCGGAGCCGAAGGCGAAACCGACGCGCACCAAGCCGAGGCTCGACCTGTCGCCCTTCCAGCTGGTGACGCGCGACTTCGCCTTCGTCGTCGACAGGACGGTCGAGGCCGGCGCGCTGACCAAGGCGGCGCTGGCGGCCGACCGGAAGCTGATATCCGCGGTCTCGGTCTTCGACGTCTTCGAAGGCGCCGCGATCGGCCCCGACAAGAAGTCGATCGCCATCGAGGTGTCGATCCAGCCGGTCGAGAAGACGCTGACCGACGAGGATTTCGAGGCGCTGGCCGGCAAGATCGTCGAGAACGTCAGGAAGCAGACGGGCGGCGTGCTAAGGGCATGAGGTACTCAAGCCACCAAGCTGCCTAGAGCGTTTCCGTGTTTCTTACGGAACCGCTCTATCTGTTTGTTTACGCAATTCCGGACGCAAAACCGCTGCGCACTTTTGCTGGAATTGCTCTAACGGCGGCCCCAGGCCTCGACTGAGGTCGATCCACGACGATCGGTGAACCTGCCATAGGTGAAGTAGATCTCGCGGATGAACCGATCGCGTCCGCGCAGGTCAAAGGTCCGCGTGTAGCTGCCCCGGCGGATTCGGTTGCGGACAGAGAACCGTTCGACCGTGCCGTTCCCGTAACGCACCACGACATCCAGAAGCAGGAGGTCGTTGTCCCGCACACGCAGCCTGATCTGCCTGAAGGTGCCGCGGCTTCGACCGACGGGAATGATTTCACGGTCGAGCCGTCCGTTCACCCGGGCGGTGCCCAACCTTGTCCAGGTCGCGGCTTCCGCGATCTCAGGGAATGCTGGGACAAGCGCGGCAGATCCGAGGGCAAGGATAAAACTACGGCGGTTCATGTTGAGCTCCGTTGCTTTCAGGCGGACGACTCATACCACGGAAGCCTTCGGCACGGTCCATCCATTCGTCATCGCCATGCCAGCCGGATAATAGCGCTCACCGGAAATCCGGTCGGGCGTGACCAGAGCGCCGATTTCGGCGACTTTCGCGGCGCTGAGTTCGATGTTTGCCGCTGAAGTGAGCCTTGGTGGGGTTCCTCGCCTCGTCCCGCACCCGGTCGGCCTCAGGGCCGGCTGGACAACTCGAAATATATCTGTACTACCTATGCGTGTAAGAACGCTTGGGGGAGTACAGATGCATTTTGGACATGGTTTGGCGGCTGCGCTTTGCGCTGCCGTGATGGCTTCACTCGCAATTCCTGCCACGGTCGAGGCGGCGTCGCTGGCCGGACAGGTCGGAGACAAGAGGCGAGGACAGGTGCTCCCTGCCTATACCAGAGGCTCCTGCGGCGCGGCCTGGAAAGCCTATGTCGCAGCGCCGGGACACTCGGCCTATGCTTCGACCCGCTACGCCGGCCCCTTCGCCAGACAGCATGAAGCGATCTTCTGCGGCATCGACCGGAATGCATCTTCCCAGAAGGCGGCCGAGCAGCGCGCCATCGCCCGTTGCAACGGCGCCAAGTCGAAATACAAGATGCGCTCGATCGGGCCCTGCGAGATCGTCGCTTCGAAGTAGACCATGAGCTGTTTGCGCTCGATACGATCCTAGCCGTCAGTGCCATTCGGCCCGCGTAAGGAGGCAGGCCGAATGGTCGCATCCGGCCATCGCGCTGGCGCTGAAGCCGTCGGCTACGGCAGCGTTTGCCCAAGTTTCGAGCCGCTTTAGCATAACGCCTGCAAACTTCTGATTCCGCAGCGAATAAAACTTGACTCTAAGAGTCATGATTCATATTCAGCTGTTATCCTCAACCGAGACGAGCCAGCCATCGCAGCCAGCTGTCATTGCATGCTGGAGACTATCGATGGTCAGCCGTCCGCTGCCCCGCAACCTCGTTGCGGCAGGCACCGCCCTTACTTTGCTTTGCGCCTTCAATCCGGGTCTGGCGCTTGCCCAGGAGGCCCAAGTCCTGCCCCAGGGAGGGCAGGATGCAGCGGAGGCCGAGGGCGCCGAGGCGAAGGCCGACGGCAAGACGACTGTCCTCGACCGGATCACCATCACCGCCACCATGCAGCTGCAGGCGGTGATCGACACGCTGTCCGGCACCAGCGTGGTCGGCCGCGAGGAGATCGACCGCATGCAGCCGACCACGGCGGCGGACATCTTCACCGGCGTGCCCGGTGTGGCGGCGGCGACCAACGGTGACGATCCGGCGACCTCAATCAACATACGCGGCCTGCAGCAATACGGCCGCGTCGCGGTCACGCTCGACGGCGCGCGCCAGGACTATTGGCGTGTCGGGCACGGCTCGGGGTCGTTCTTCATCGAGCCGGAACTCCTGAAGCAGGTGACGGTGATCCGGGGGCCTGTCTCCAACGCCTATGGTTCCGGCGGCATCGGCGGCGTCGTTGCGTTCGAGACCAGGGATGCGCGCGACTTCCTGCGCGACGGCGAGACATGGGCGCTGAGCGAGAAGGTGCGCTACGAGACCAATGGCGAGGGGAAGCTGTCGAGCACCACCGGCGCCTACGCCTTCAGCGACGCCTTCGACGTCATCGGCAATTTTGTCTGGCGCGACAGCGAACCCTATACGGACGGCAATGGCGACGTGGTCCGCTGGACCGGCGAAGAGGTGAGGAGCGGCTTCGGCAAGATCACCATGCGGCCGGCCGACGGCCACGAGCTCAAGCTCAGCGCCATCGTCCAGGACTACGGCGACTTCATCACAGGCTCCAGCGGCTCGGCCTCGTCGACGCTCAGCCGCTACGACGCGGACACCGAGGTCTATACCTATACCGGCAACTATACCTACCAGCCGGAAGACAACGACTTCTGGGATTTTGCGGCGAACGCCTATCACGCCAGCACGCGTGCCGACCAGTTCCAGGTCTGGCCGAATTCCGCCTATGGCAAGACGCGGTATTACGACGTCGCCACCAATGGCGTGAACGCGCGCAATTCGTCGCGGTTCGACGCGCTGAACATGCAGCACACGCTGACCTACGGCGCCGACTACTACGACCTCGAGGGCGAATCCGACACCGACAATTTCGGCAACGGCTCGCAGATGGCCTATGGCGGCTATGTGCAATGGGAGGGCGAATATGCTGGTTGGCTCGACCTCATAGGGGCGCTCCGCTACGACGGCTACGAGCTCGAGGGGATATCGAAGCCGGCTCCCCTGCAGCCCGCCGAGGAAGTGTCGCTGAGCGGCAACCGCTGGTCGCCGCGCTTCACCGTCGGCGTGACGCCGGTCGAAGGCTTCCAGGTCTACGGCACCTATGCCGAGGGTTATCGCGTGCCGCATCTGCAGGACGTGTTCCGCCAGAACGGCGCGCATGGGTCGGGCTACGAGCCGAACCTGCTCCTCAAGCCCGAGGTGGCGCGCACCTGGGAGGCTGGCGTCAACCTGCAGTATGACGACGTCTTCGCCCCCGGCGACCTGCTGCGCGTCAAGGCCGACGTGTTCTATTCGGATGTCGAAAACTACATCAACACCGTCACCTTCGGCGGCATCACGCGGTCGGAGAATGTCGGCACGGCCCGACTGAAGGGCGTCGAGTTCGAGGGCGTCTACGACTATGGCTGGGGTTTCATCAACCTCGCCATGTCGTTCACCGACGCGACCATGCTCGACGGCGTCTATGCCGGTGACACGCTGAGCAACACGCCGCTGGACAATGTGGCGATGACGCTCGGCCTGCGCGCCTTCGACGACCGGCTGACCTATGGCGTCCAGTACCAGCGCATGGGCGAGGTGACCCGCGTGCTGAGCACCGGCACGAAGGTCTATCCGCGCGTCAACCTCGTCAACCTGTTCGCCAACTGGGACATCAACGACAATCTGAGGGCGGACTTCGGCGTCGATAACCTTTTCGACGAGGCCTACACCGACCCGCAGACCGGCTGGGCGACGGCGTCCGACGTCGAGCAGGGCAAGGGCCGGACCTTCAAGATCGCACTCACCGGCCGCATCGGCGGCTGAACCGGACCGGACGCCGGGCAGCCGGCGTCCCCACGCATCAAAGGAACCGCATCGTGACGCTCAGCAGCCGCGCAGACATCCCGCTCAGCCACCTACCGGATTATCTGGAAACATCGTCGACCGGCTGCGCAGCTATCATCCGGACGTGTCGCGGGCGGACGGGCGGGCCGAGTTCCGCTATCCGTTCGGCCGCGCCGCGCTGCATTTCCCCGAGGGGCGGCTGGTGATGACGGCCGAAGCGCCCGACAAGACCGGACTTGCCCGGGTCAAGGACCTGGTGGCGGTGGCCGTGCAGCTCTACGCCAAGACGGAAAACCCGCGCATCGTGTGGACAGGTGACCTCGCCGGTGAGACCCGGCTGGAGCAGTTCCGCCTGATGCGGGTGACCGGAAAGGATTTCGTGACTCCGCGCATGCTCCGGATACGCCTCGGCGGCGACGACCTCGCGCGCTTCGGCCTGTTCGGCGGCATGCACATACGCATGCTGTTTCCGACGCCGGAGAATCCCGATCCGGTGTGGCCGGTCATGGGGCCGAACGGATTGCCGGCATGGCCGTCGGAGACGCAGCGGCCGGTTTCGCGCGCCTATACGGTGCGCCGGCTCGACGCCGAGGCGGGCTGGATGGAGGTCGACTTCGTCATGCATCAGGACCATGGCGTCGCTTCGTCCTGGGCGGCGCATGCGGCGGAAGGCGACGCGGTCGGTGTGCTCGGCCCGGTCGGACGGCCGCTGAAGACGGCGCAATGGTATGTGCTGGGCGCCGACGAGACCGGCCTGCCGGCAGTCGGCCGCCTGCTGGCGAGCATGGCGGCGGATACCAGGGGCGTCGCCTATATCGAGGTGGAGGATGCCGCCGAGGAGCAGGAACTCGACCGGCCCGAGGGCTTCGACATCCGCTGGCTGCATCGCAAGGGCGGCGTGACCGATCTTTCGACCGGCCTGTCGGAACTGGTCTGTGGCGAGGCGTGGCCCGGGCACGAGCAGGCGTTCGGCTGGTTCGCGGCGGAAGCCTCGGTGGCGAAGCGGGTGCGCGCGCACTGGCGCGAGGTGCGGGGGCTGGGACGCGACCGCACGCTGGTCGCCGGATACTGGCAGCGCGACAGCACCGGCTTCATGGCCGGCTGATTTCCGCTTGCCTTTCGCCTCGCGGAAGGCTCCTCTGTCGCCCGGCAAAACGAGGAGAGACGCATGTTCCGATGGGGAATTCTTTCAACCGCCAAGATCGGGCGCGAGCAGCTCATTCCGGCGATCGTCGATGCCGACAACGGCGTGCTGGCAGGGATCGCCAGCCGGGACCTGAAGAAGGCGAAGGCGCTTGCCCAGCGCTTCGGCGCGCTGCATGCCTTCGGCTCCTACGAGGACATGCTCGCCTCCGACAAGATCGACGGCGTCTACATTCCGCTGCCGACCTCGCAGCATGTCGAATGGGCGGCGAAGGCCGCCGAGGCCGGCAAACATGTGCTGGTGGAAAAGCCGCTGGCGCTCGACGCCAAGGACATCGCCAAGCTGATCAAGATCCGCGACCGGAAGAAGGTTCTGATCTCGGAAGCCTTCATGGTCACCTACCATCCGCAGTGGATCAAGGTGCGTGACCTCGTGCAGTCCGGCGCGATCGGCACCCTGCGCTATGTGCAGGGCGCGTTCACCTATTTCAACGTCGACCCCAAGAACATGCGCAACATCCTGTCTCTCGGCGGCGGCGCGCTGCCCGACATCGGCGTCTATCCGACCGTCTCGACGCGCTTCGTCACCGGCAAGGAGCCGAAGCGCGTGCAGGCGACGGTCGAGCGCGACAAGAAGTTCAAGACGGACACCTATTCGTCCATCCGCGCCGATTTCGGCGATTTCGAACTGTCCTTCTACCTGTCGACGCAACTCGCCCACCGCCAGTTGATGGTGTTCCACGGCGACAAGGGGTTCATCGAGGTGCACGGGCCCTTCAATGCCGGGCTCTACGACCACCACCGCATCTCGCTGCACAACCAGAACCACACCGAGGAGACGCTGTTCCGCTTCCCCGGCGCGTCGCAGTACCGGCTGCAGGTCGAGGCTTTCGCCCGCGTCGCCAAGGGTTCGAAGGAGCCGCTCTTCACGCTGGAGAGCTCGGTGAAGAACCAGAAGGTGATCGACGCGATCTTCCGCGCCGGCGACAGCGGCGGCTGGGAGAAGGTCTAGGGCTGCCCCCAGCGGGACTGCTTCTGGCAGAGCCGTCCCGGATACAGTCGGAAACATTGAGCCCGTCCGTGCCGGCATGCGGCCGAAACATGCCGGCCGCATGCTCGACCCTGCGAGTACGCTTCGCTTGCGACTCGCAGGAGGGCAACAATGGACCAGCACGCGATCGGTTTTCGCCGTGCGACCGAGCATGATCAGCGGGCGATCCGCGCGCTGGTCCGGGGCGAACGCCTCAATCCCACACGCATCAACTGGCCGAATTTCCTGGTCGCCGCCATGGCCGACCGCGTCGTCGGCGCGGCGCAGATAAGGCGCCACTCCGACGGCTCGCGCGAGCTCGGCTCGCTGGTGGTGGCCAAGGACCTGCGCGGGCATGGCATCGTCTCGCGCCTGATCGATACGCTGCTCGCCGACGAGCGCGAGCCGATCTGGATGATAACGCCCGAATCCCACGCCCGCATCTATGCCCGCTGGGGGTTCGAGGAGATCGAACCGAGTGCCGCGCCGGTCAAGGTGCGGTTCAACTGGCGGATCGGTAGCCTGGCGCGCATCGTCTCGTTCGTCAGGCGGTTGCCGAGAAGGCGGCTGGTCATCCTGGAGCGGCTTCCGGTCGAGCGGCGGAAGTCGGCCGCTAAGGCCGCCGCCAGGGCGATATCGTGAGCCACGTTCTCGACCGCCCGATCTGGAACGCGCTGAACACGAGGCATGCCGCGCTCGCCAAGGGCGACGGCGACGCGAAGCGCTATGCTCCGTCGATCCATCCCTTCGCCTGCGGCCGCGACGAAAGCCCGGAGAGCCTGGCGGCCTTCGCCGACATCGCCGAGCCGGGCGAGACGCTGATCTTCCTGCAGGCGGATGAATTCGTGCCGCCGCCGCGGTTTTCCACCTCGGCCACGTCGTTCGGCGTGCAGATGGTGGCGGAACGGTCCATGCCGGAATTCGAGGACGAGCGCATCGAAAAGCTCGGCGAAACCGATGCGGCCGATATGCTTGAGCTCGCGATGCTGACCAAGCCCGGTCCCTTCACCATGAAGGCGCAGGCGCTCGGCTCGTTCTGGGGCATCCGGGAGAACGGCAGGCTGATCGCCATGGCGGGCGAGCGGCTGAAGCAGGAGGGACTGACCGAAATCAGCGGCGTCTGCACGCATCCCGACGTCCGCGGGCGGGGGCTGGGGCGGCTGCTGACGCTTTATGTGGCCGGAAAGATCTACGGGCGGGGCGAGCAGCCTTTCCTCCACACCTACGCGACGAATGCGGTCGCGATCGCCCTTTACGAGAAGATCGGCTTCAGGCTGAGGACGCGCATGAACGTCGCCGTGATCGAACGGCAGGCCTAGTCCTCCAGGCAAATCCCGCAAGAAATCTTTGAACCATCCGGGCTCTCCGGGCGACCGATAGAGGTCAGCAACCCGGAGCGCTTCAAACGGTCGCGCTCCCCAAGCAGAAAGGGAGTACCGCAATGATGAAATACGCCTTGATCCTGTCGGCCTCGGTCACGCTTGGCCTGACCGCGGCCGCGACTGCCGCCAATGTTGACGGTCCAGCCACACCGTCGCTCGAAATGTCGGACGGTTCCTACGAGGTCGCCGGCATGGTCTGGCGCTGCGGCAAGAACAACCCGGCCTGGTGGGGCACGTTCGGCAATGGCTGCCTGAAACAGAAGCGCCAGGCCAGGAAGAACGGCTCGGCGTCGACGGGCACTGGAAACTTCACGGCCGAGCAGACGGCGCCGCCTCCGCCCAAGCGCCGCTTCAGCCAGTAGCGGCGCGGCCGTCACGGGCCATACGAAGACCTGACCAGTGAGAGGAAGCGGCGGACGGCCTCCCGTCCGTCGCTTCCCTGCCGTTGCGGCATGCGGCTGGCGACTCTTCTGGCCGAATTGCCCCTCGACTTCCTGTTCCCCGGGACTTTATTTAGTCACGTAAGTGAGGGGGGCTCGTGTCAGGCGAGCATGAGAGGAGAACAGGTCTCCCGGCCACGGAGCCGGAGAGGCTCCAACATGGCCTTGGAGGCGAATGACGCTGAAGAAACTTATCTGGCCCGCCGTGGGAACGCTCGCCATCGTTCTGTCCGGCTGGCTTCTCTATCGCGAGCTGCGCGGGCTCTCGCTGGCCGATCTCGCCGACAGCCTCGTAGCGATCCCCGCAAGTGGCTGGATATTGTCCGGGCTGTGCACGCTGGCGGCCTACGCGGCGCTCGCCGGCTACGACCGCATCGCGCTCCTGCATCTCGAACGCACGGCGTCGTGGCTCTTCATCACGCTCTGCTCGTTCACCACCTATGCACTGTCGCACACGATCGGCGCGTCGGTCTTTTCGGGGGCGGTCGTCCGCTATCGCGCCTATTCCTCGCGCGGCCTGACGCCGCAGGAGATCGGCGTGCTGGTGGCGTTCTGCTCCTTCACCTTCGCGCTCGGCGTGGTGCTGCTCACCGGGCTCGTGCTGGTGGCCGAACCCGAGATCACCGAGCGGATCGCCGACCTCGTGCCCGAGGGCGTGTCGATCACGACGGGCTATTTCCTGCTGGCGCTGGTCGGTTTCTACGTGCTCGGGAGCTGGCTGGGCCTGCGGCCGCTCCGGATCGGCTCGATCAACCTCCAGTATCCGCGGCTGCCGATCGTCGCGCGCCAGCTCGTCATCGGGCCGGTCGAGCTGCTGGCTGCGGCGGGCATCGTCTATTTCGCGCTGCCTGAAGCCGGGAATCCCGGCTATTTCATCGTGCTCGGCATTTTCCTGATCTCGTTCAGCGTGGCGCTGCTTTCGCATGCGCCGGGCGGCGTCGGCGTGCTGGAACTGGTCTTCATCATGGCGCTGCCGGACATGGATCCCGCCGACGTGCTGGCGGCGCTGCTGGTGTTCAGGTTCTTCTACCTGATCATACCTTTCCTGATCGCCATTGTGATCCTGCTGGTTTTCGAGCGGTCGCAACTGATGCAGCCCGACCTGGAAGGACGGGAAAACGCCTCATGACCTGACTTGCGTTGGAAATTGGCCCTTCTTATATACGCCGCAACCGCGCGAGCCGGCTTGAAGGCCTGTGCCCGGCGCGGAATTTCCAGTGAACAGGGGTCGTCCCCGGAACGCCGCATTGGGTCCTGACGACCTGCTTGAAGGAGAGAATTAGAGAAATGGCAAAAGTAATCGGCATCGACCTCGGAACCACCAATTCCTGCGTCGCCGTCATGGACGGCAAGGACGCCAAGGTCATCGAGAACGCGGAAGGCGCGCGCACGACCCCTTCCATCGTCGCTTTCACCGGCGACGGCGAACGTCTGGTCGGCCAGCCGGCCAAGCGCCAGGCGGTGACCAATCCCGAAAACACCATCTTCGCGGTCAAGCGCCTGATCGGCCGTCGTTACGACGATCCGGTGACCGAGAAGGACAAGAAGCTCGTCCCCTATCACATCGTGAAGGGCGACAATGGCGACGCCTGGGTTGAGGCCGGCGGTAGCAAGCAGTCGCCCAGCCAGATCTCGGCCATGATCCTGCAGAAGATGAAGGAGACGGCGGAAGCCTATCTCGGCGAGAAGGTCGAGAAGGCCGTCATCACCGTTCCGGCCTATTTCAACGACGCCCAGCGCCAGGCCACCAAGGACGCGGGCAAGATCGCCGGCCTCGAAGTGCTGCGCATCATCAACGAGCCGACCGCCGCCGCGCTCGCCTACGGCCTCGACAAGAAGGACGGCAAGACGATCGCCGTCTATGACCTCGGCGGCGGCACTTTCGACATCTCGGTACTGGAGATCGGCGACGGCGTGTTCGAGGTGAAGTCGACCAATGGCGACACCTTCCTCGGCGGCGAGGATTTCGACATGCGCCTCGTCGAGTACCTGGCGGCCGAGTTCAAGAAGGAACAGGGCATCGACCTGAAGAACGACAAGCTGGCGCTGCAGCGGCTAAAGGAAGCCGCCGAGAAGGCGAAGATCGAGCTGTCGTCGGCTGCGCAGACCGAGATCAACCTGCCCTTCATCACTGCCGACCAGACCGGTCCGAAGCACCTGACGCTGAAGCTGACCCGCGCCAAGCTGGAGCAGCTCGTCGACGATCTCGTGCAGCGCACGATCGAGCCCTGCAAGGCGGCGCTCAAGGATGCCGGCCTCAAGGCTGGCGAGATCGACGAGGTGGTTCTCGTCGGCGGCATGACCCGCATGCCGCGCGTCCAGGAAGTCGTGAAGCAGTTCTTCGGCAAGGAGCCGCACAAGGGCGTCAATCCCGACGAGGTGGTTGCGCTGGGTGCCGCCATCCAGGCCGGCGTGCTGCAGGGCGACGTCAAGGACGTGCTGTTGCTCGACGTGACGCCGCTGTCGCTCGGCATCGAGACGCTGGGCGGCGTGTTCACGCGTCTCATCGAGCGCAACACGACGATCCCGACCAAGAAGAGCCAGGTCTTCTCGACGGCTGAGGACAGTCAGTCGGCGGTGACCATCCGCGTCTTCCAGGGCGAGCGCGAGATGGCTGCCGACAACAAGGCGCTCGGCCAGTTCGACCTGGTCGGCATTCCGCCGGCTCCGCGCGGCGTGCCGCAGATCGAGGTCACCTTCGACATCGACGCCAACGGCATCGTCAACGTCTCGGCCAAGGACAAGGGCACCGGCAAGGAACACCAGATCCGTATCCAGGCGTCGGGCGGCCTGTCGGACGCCGACATCGAGAAGATGGTGAAGGACGCCGAGGCCAACGCCGAGACCGACAAGAAGCGCCGCGCGCTGGTTGAGGCCAGGAACCAGGCCGAGAGCCTCGTGCATTCTTCCGAGAAGTCGCTCAAGGATTATGGCGACAAGGTCTCGGAGGAGGACCGCACCGCGATCGCTGACGCCATCACGGCGCTGAAGACCGCTGCCGAGGGCGAAGACGCCGACGCGATCAGCGCGGCCACGCAGACGCTTGCCGAAGCCTCGATGAAGCTCGGCCAGGCGATGTACGAAGCCTCGCAGAAGGAGGCGGCCGAAGCCGACGCCAAGGCCGATGCGGCCAAGGATTCGGACGTGGTCGACGCCGACTTCGAGGAGATCGACGAGGACGACGACAAGAAGAAGTCGGCCTGATCGCCCCTTTAGGATCGCAAGCAAAAGCCCGGCGTTCGCGCCGGGCTTTTTTGTTGCCCCGCATGCCGCAGCGTTAAGCTTAACAAACCCTTTCCGACACAGGCGCGGACTCCTTTGTTAAGCATCGGGGAACGGCTGGTCCGACAGCCGCGTGACGTGGGCAGGGGAAGTCTCGCTATGCATTTTCGGGTCCTGGGTTTCTGGCGCGTGCTGGCGGCGTTCCTGGTGATGATCTTCCACTATCTGTCCTATGGGCCTGCCGACGCGCTGGAACTGGCCGAGAGGATGCGCAGCCTGATGCCGCTGCTCGACATGTTCCTGATGATCTCCGGATTCCTGATCATGCTGCGCTACGCCGACAGGCTGCTGGTCGAGCGCGGCGGCTATATGAGCTTCCTGGTCAGGCGGATCGCCCGCTTCTATCCGCTCTATCTGCTGACGCTCCTCTATTTCGTCGCGGTCGGGGCGGCGGCGCATCTCGGCCTGGCGGGCTCGCCCGACGACGGGCGCTACGACTTTGCGGCGCTGCCGGCCAACCTGCTCCTGGTACAGGGATGGGGGTTCACCGACGTGCTCACCTTCAACTATGTCGGCTGGACGCTGTCGGCGGAATGGTTCTGCTATCTTACCCTGCCCCTGGTGGTGCTCGTCCATCGCCGCTTCGGGCTTCTCGGACTGGCGGCGCTGATCGTGGCGGTGTGCGTCGCGCTCGAGATGGCGGTCGCCAAGGGCGTCATCCCGTTCGAGAGCTGGATGGTCGCCGACACCTGGGGCGCCTATCGCGCCTTCGCCGATTTCGCCATCGGCGCCTTCGTCGCCGTGCTCGTGCGCGACAGCCGATGGGAACTGCGGAGCCATGCGCCGGGCTGGGCGCTCTTCGGGGTCGGCGTCGTCCTGATGTGGCACGGCCTTTCCGGCTACGCGGCGCTTCTCCTCCTTGCCATCTCGATCTTCCTCGCCGCCCTCGCCGAGCGCAACAACCAGGATGCGACGCTGCCGCTGAAACCCTTCGACCCGCTGGCGATGGCCTCCTTCAGCATCTACCTGATCCACCCGGTGGTGGCGTCGCTGATGCTGGGCATCCTCTGGCGCAAGCTGCTCGAACCGCTCGGCTTCATCGACTTCTATGCATACTGGCTGGCGCCCATGGCGGTATCGGTCGTGCTGGCGCTCCTGTCGGCCCGCTACTTCGAGGCGCCGCTCGGCAAGCTTCTCAACGAACGCTTCGCAAGTATTTCCTCCGGCGCCGGGAAGATGACGCGCCGCGCGGCGCGAATAACAGTTCAAAACTGAAAAAAACGCGGCCCAACTGCCTGAACCACTGGCATTGCGGCGGCCGGCTTACTAAATCGGGACACACATGCTAGAGCGAGGCGCCCGGATGGCTCCTCGCGTGTTGGAGCATGGCGATTTCGCTGAAGGGCGGCAGCGAACCAAGGCAAAAATTGCGATAGGCGATGAAGGCTGATTTCTACGAGACGTTGGGCGTCCAGAAGGGCGCGGATGAGAAAGAGCTGAAGGTCGCCTTCCGCAAGCTCGCCATGCAGTTCCATCCCGACCGCAATCCCGGCGATCATTCCTGCGAGCACAAGTTCAAGGAAATCAACGAAGCCTACGAGACGCTGAAGGACCCGCAGAAGCGCGCCGCCTACGACCGCTTCGGCCATGCGGCCTTCGAGAATGGCGGCATGAACGGCGCGCACGGATTTGCCGCCGGCGGCTTCGCCGATATCTTCGAGGATATTTTCGGCGACATGATGGGCGGCGGCCGGCGCCGCTCTTCGGGCGGGCGCGAGCGCGGCGCCGATCTCCGCTACAACATGGAGATCACGCTGGAGGAGGCCTATACCGGCAAGACCGCGCAGATCCATGTGCCGGCGTCCGTCTCCTGCACCGACTGCTCGGGCAGCGGCGCCAAACCAGGCACGCAGCCGGTGACATGCACCATGTGCGGCGGCCACGGCAAGGTGCGCGCCAGCCAGGGCTTCTTCTCGATCGAGCGCACCTGCCCGACCTGCCAGGGCCGCGGCACCACGATCAAGGACCCGTGCCCGAAATGCTCGGGCCAGGGCCGCACCGTCGAGGAGCGTTCCCTGTCGGTCAATATCCCGGCCGGCATCGAGGACGGCACCCGCATCCGGCTTGCCAACGAAGGCGAGGCGGGCCTGCGTGGCGGGCCTTCCGGCGACCTCTACATCTTCCTGTCGGTCAAGCCGCACGAGTTCTTCCAGCGCGACGGCGCCGACCTCTACTGCAAGGTGCCGATCTCGATGACGACGGCCGCGCTCGGCGGCTCCTTCGAGGTGGCAACGCTCGACGGCACGCAGACCCGCGTCAAGGTGCCCGAGGGAACCCAGAACGGCCGCCAGTTCCGCCTCAAGGGTAAGGGCATGCCGGTGCTGCGCCAGCATCAGGTCGGCGACCTCTACATCCAGACCGCGGTCGAGACGCCGCAGAGCCTCTCCAAGCGTCAGCGCGAACTGCTGGAGGAATTCGAGAAGCTGTCGTCGACGGAGAACTCGCCGCAGTCGAGCGGTTTCTTCTCGCGCATGAAGGATTTCTTCGAGTCCTTCGGGGAACGCTGATCACACCCGGCGGCGATCGATCTGCTCAACAAAAGCGACAAAAATCGTTGGGAACGCGACATCAAAGCTTGCGTTGACGCAACGGACTGTTATGTGTCCGCAACCGATTGTTGGAGACCGTCGATGGCCGCTCCGGGACTGCGCAAGTTCGCCGAGAAATTCGATGACGAACTGAAGTTCTTCAAAGGCTGGATCGACAAGCCGCGAGCCGTAGGCGCAATCATCCCGACCAGTTCCGTGACGGCGCGGCGCATGGCTTCCGTCATCGACACCAGATCCGGGCTGCCGGTGCTTGAAGTGGGTCCCGGCACCGGCGTCATCACCAAGGCGATCCTCGGACGCGGCGTGAAGCCGGCCGATCTCTATGCCGTCGAATATTCCTCGCAGTTCGTTTCGCATCTCAGGCGCAACTATTCGGGCGTCAACGTGATCGAGGGCGACGGCTTCAATCTCGACAAGACACTGGGCGACAAGCGCGACGTGGTCTTTGACTGCGTCGTGTCGGGCGTGCCGCTGCTGAACTTCCCCGTCGAGCGCCGCGTCGCCTATCTCGACAGCCTGCTCAAGCGCATCCCGAACGGACGGCCGGTGGTGCAGCTCACCTACGGGCCGAAATCGCCGATCCCACCGGGCCACGGCGACTACACCGTTGAGCACTTCCACTTCATCCTGCGCAACATCCCGCCGACCCAGCTCTGGCTCTACCGCCGCGCCACGCGGAACTGACGCGGGCGACGCGGATCGCCGGCGAAGCGAACTCGCAAGCCGGGCTGCGCTGTATTGATTTGACGGCTGCTTTGCCTATAGCTGCGGGCAAAGGGACGGCCATGCCTGTGATTCCGAAAATCCTCGTCTTCGCCGGATCGCTTCGCACCGGGGCCTTTTCGATCAGGACCGCCGATGCGGCGATGAAGGAACTGGCGTTGCAGGGGGCGGATGTGACCCGCATCTCGCTCGGCGACTATCCGCTGCCGCTCATGGACCAGGACCTCGAGAAGGAAAAGGGCGTCCCGGACAATGCACTGAAGCTGGCGCGCCAGATCGCCGCCCATGACGGGATGCTCATTGCCAGCCCGGAATACAATGCCTCGATACCGCCATTGCTGAAGAACGCGCTCGACTGGGCAAGCCGGGTGCGCCGCGACGGCGGCCGTCCGGTCAAGCCGTTCGAGGGCAAGGTGGCGGCGCTCTGTTCCTCGTCGGACGGCAATTTCGCCGGTACGCGCGGGCTCTATCATCTGCGCGCGGTGCTGATGGCCTGCCAGGTCGAAGTGGTCACGCCGCAATGCTCGGTCGGCAAGGCGTCAGAAGCATTCGACGAAGACGGCCAGTTCAGGGAAGAGCGGCTGCGCCACCAGATGGAAAAGGTCTGCCGGTCGCTGATCGAGCGCGCCGCGATGATGTCGACGAGGGTGGAGCCGTGACGGCTGGCGACAGGAGGACCGGCATGCGGGAAAGACTGATCGTAGGGCTCGACGTGCCTGATGTCGCGGAGGCCGAGAAGGTGGTGCGGGGTCTCGACGGTACCGTCTCCTTCTACAAGATCGGCTATCAGCTCGCCTTTGCGGGAGGCCTCGATTTCGCCCGCGAACTGGCTTCGGACGGCAAAAAGATATTCCTCGACATGAAGCTGCTCGACATCGACAACACGGTTGCCAAGGGCGTCGAGAACATCGTCCGGATGGGCATGTCGATGCTGACGCTGCATGCCTATCCGAAGGCGATGCGCGCCGCGGTCGAAGCGGCGAAGGGTTCGGACCTGACCCTGCTCGGCGTCACGGTGCTCACCTCGATGGACGAGGCCGACCTGATCGACGCCGGTTACGAATACGACCCGCATACGCTGGTGCTGCGCCGCGCTGAACAGGCGCTTGCCGCCGGCATGGGCGGCATCGTCTGCTCGGCGGATGAGGCGGCCGCGGTGCGCAGGGTGGTGGGGCCGGATCTCGCGGTGGTGACGCCCGGAATCAGGCCGGCCGGCGCGGACCACGGCGACCAGAAGCGCGTGATGACGCCGGCAGACGCGATCCGCGCCGGCGCAAGCCATCTGGTTGTGGCGCGGCCAATCGTCAAGGCGCCCGACCGCCGCGCGGCGGCCGAGGCGATCCTCGCGGAGATGGGTGCGGCTTGAATGGATAAGGAGGAGACCATGCCCAAGGGATACTGGATCGCGCATGTAGAGGTGAAGAACCCGGAAGCCTACAAGGACTACGTCGCCGCGGCGAAACCCGCCTTCGAGAAATATGGCGCCAGGTTCCTGGCGCGCGGCGGCGCCTTCGAGGCGACCGAAGGCAAGAGGTGGGCGCGCAACGTGGTGATCGAGTTTCCGTCGTTGAAGGCGGCGCAGGATTGCTATCACTCGCCGGAATACACGGCGGCGCGGGCCATCCGCCGGAAGTTCGCAGATGCGGAAATGGTGCTCGTCGAAGGCGTGTTCGACTGAAGCCATTGAAAGTGGAAGATTTTCGGAGCGACGAACCAAGCCGGCGCAATAGCTAACGCGGCGTGACGTATTGCATCGCAACAAAACATCGCTAACTTCGTTGTCCAGCAATGGGAGGCCGCCGGGCAAGACCCGGTAGAACGGGGTTCGATGTGTTCTACCAGCTTTACGAACTGAACCATGCCGCCGTGCAGCCCTTCCGGGCCTATGCCGATGCGGTGAAGCTGCTCTATTCCAATCCGCTCAACCCGTTTTCCCACACGCCTTTCGGGCGCTCGATCGCGGCCACGGCCGAACTGTTCGAACGCACTACGCGCCGCTACGGCAAGCCTGCCTTCGGCCTGACGCAGACGGTGGTCGACTGGAAGACGGTCGCCGTGACGGAGCGGGTCGTCTGGTCGCGGCCCTTCTGCAACCTGATTCGCTTCGAGCGCGACCTGCCGGGCGGACGCCGGGCCGATCCGAAGCTGTTGATCGTCGCGCCGATGTCCGGCCACTATGCGACGCTGCTGCGCGGCACGGTCGAGGCGATGTTGCCCTATGCCGACGTTTACATCACCGACTGGACGGACGCGCGCATGGTGCCGGCCGCCGAGGGCACGTTCGATCTCGACGACTACATCGATTACGTCATCGATATCTTCCACAAGCTGGGGCCGGACACCCATGTGATGGCGGTCTGCCAGCCATCGGTGCCGGTGCTTGCGGCGGTGGCGCTGATGGAGGCGAAAGGCGACCGCTTCGCCCCGGCCACCATGACGCTGATGGGCGGGCCGGTCGACACGCGGCGCAACCCGACAGCGGTCAACCTGCTCGCCGAGGAAAAGGGCCTCGACTGGTTCCGCGACAACGTCATCATGCAGGTGCCGTGGCCGGTGCCGGGCTTCTCGCGCGATGTCTATCCCGGCTTCCTGCAGCTCTCCGGCTTCATGAGCATGAACCTCGACCGCCACATCACGGCGCACAAGGACTTCTTCATGCACCTCGTCAAGAATGACGGCGACGGGGCCGAGAAGCACCGCGACTTCTACGACGAATATCTCGCCGTGATGGATTTGACGGCGGAATTCTACCTGCAGACCGTCGATACGGTCTTTATCCGCCACGCGCTGCCGAAGGGCGAGATGACGCATCGCGGCACGCCGGTCGACCCGAAGGCGATACGCAACGTGGCGCTGCTCACCATCGAGGGCGAGAACGACGACATTTCCGGCCTCGGCCAGACCGAGGCCGCGCACGGGCTCTGCGTCAACATCCCGGAAGACCGGCGCGTGCACTATGTGCAGCCGGCGGTCGGCCATTACGGCGTCTTCAACGGCTCGCGCTTCCGCTCCGAGATCGTGCCCCGGATCGTCGATTTCATCACCAGCTACGGCAACGCCGCGCCCGCGCCGAAGGTGCGCGAGACGCGCAAGGCGAAGGGCTGACCCGGTCGATGCGATTGCCGGGAGTGGGAACCGGTCCCGATTGCGGCAAGATAAGCCTGTCCGTGCACTGCTTCGGCAGAAGCGACCGGCTGTTGCAGATTCGCCGCGGTCGCCGCCACGCGGTAACCATCACAATAATCTGACTGGCTAATCGAATTGACACGACCCGAGGAATGTCCCTTAACGTTTCCTTAAGAAACAAAAAGACGTGGGTCGGGGTTAGATGGCTTCCTCACGAACAAAGGGGCGGGCGCGGAACAGCGTTTTGGTCGCGATTGGATCGGCTCTCGTAGCCGGCCTCTCCATGACCCAGGCATTCGCCGCGCAACCGATGCTGACGGGCGGGCTCACCTCGCAGCCGATCGGCCATTACGAGTTCTGCCGCGCCAATCCTGTCGAATGCAACATCCGCTTGCGCGACTCCGGTCCCGAGCGCATGTCCGGTTCGCTGTGGAAGCAGATCGTCGCCGTCAATGTCGGCGTCAACGCGGCGATCAAGCCGGTGAACGATATCGACCTCTACGGCAAGGACGAGGTCTGGGCATATCCGATCGGCGCCGGCGACTGCGAGGACTATGTGCTGGAGAAGCGGCGCGACCTGATGAATCAGGGCCTGTCGCTGTCGAACCTGCTGATCACCGTCGTGCGCAAGCCGGACGGCGAGGGCCACGCCGTGCTGACAGTCCGCACCGACAAGGGCGATTTCGTGCTCGACAACCTCACCGATGCCGTCCGCCAGTGGCACGAGACCGGCTACCGGTTCCTGAAGCGCCAGGCCAGCAACCACACCGGGCGCTGGGTGACGATCCGCGACAGCCAGCCGGCGGCGCCGCTCGTCGGCGCGGTGAGATAGCCAACGCTCTCCGTTTTCCTGACACCACAGCGGGCTTTTCAGTCCTAGGCTGACTGGACGTTCGTGATTTCTCTAGGCGCGCCTTACGCCGCCTGCGCCATGCGCTCCGCGCTGATGCGGTAGGAGATGGCTTCCGCGAGATGGATGCGGCCGACCGTCCCTGACCGGTCGAGGTCGGCCAGCGTGCGCGCCACCCTGAGCACGCGGTGGTAGGCGCGGGCGGAGAAGCCGAGCTTCTCGCTGGCGTCGCGCAGCAGCGTCAGGCCGGCGGCATCGGGCGCGGCGATCTCCTCGATCAGCGCGGTCGGACAATGCGCGTTGGTCGTGGCCGCGACACCCAGCCGGTCGAGCCGCTCCTGCTGGATCTCGCGTGCAGCAAGGACGCGGGCGGCGACTGCTGCACTCGCTTCGGCGCGTCCGGGCCGGATCAGCTCGCCGGCCGACACCGCGGGCACTTCGATGCGCAGGTCGATGCGGTCTAACAGCGGCCCGGATATGCGCGCCTGATAGTCAGTCTGGCACCGCGGTCCGCGCGCGCAGCGATAGCCCGGCTCGCCCGCCATGCCGCACCGGCAGGGGTTCATCGCGGCGATGAGCTGGATGCGCGCCGGATAGGCGACGCGATGGTTCGCCCTCGCGATCACGCATTCGCCGGTTTCGAGCGGTTGCCGCAATGCGTCGAGCGCCTGCGGCGAGAACTCCGGCAGCTCATCGAGGAAGAGCACGCCGTTGTGGGCGAGCGACACTTCGCCGGGCCTCGCCCGCAAGCCGCCACCGACAAGGGCGGCCATCGACGCGGAATGGTGCGGTGCCCGGAAAGGGCGGCGGTCCGTCAGCCTGCCGCCTGCCAGCTCGCCGGCCATAGAGGCGATCATCGAAACCTCGAGCAACTCCTTTGGCTGCAGGCGCGGAAGGATGGACGGCAGGCGCTGCGCCAGCATCGACTTGCCGGAACCCGGCGGGCCGACCATCAGCAGATTGTGGCCACCGGCCGCGGCCACTTCGAGCGCCCGCCGCGCGCTCTCCTGCCCCTTTATGTCGGCGAGGTCGGGCAGGTTGCTTGCCGCCACATGCACGCTTGCCTCGGGCCGCGACAGCACTTGCGTTCCCCGAAAATGGTTGGCGATGGCGATAAGGCTGCGCGGCGCCAGTATGTCGATGTCCGCACCCGCCCAGGCGGCCTCGGGCCCGCTTGCATGCGGGCAGATCAGCCCCTTGCCTTCCGCATTGGCGCCGATGGCGGCGGGCAGCGCGCCGGCGACAGCTGCAATAGTGCCGTCGAGCGACAGTTCGCCGAGGACGACATAGGCCGAGAGCGCATCGCCCGGAACGGCGCCCAGCGCCGCCATCAGGCCGAGCGCGATCGGCAGGTCGTAATGGCTGCCTTCCTTGGGCGGCAACGGCACATATCCTGGGGTGTGCCTAACCTTTCTCAACTTCGCAACACCTTTGTCCACAAGGCTTACTGCCCTTTCGGGAGTTTCCCGGTCCGTTACCGAGATGGTGGTTGTTTCCCGCCTGTTGGTGAGCGTATTGTGAGTTGACACTCACCAAGGGCCGATCTCCGTGCCAAAACTCACCAAGAAGGTCGTGGATGCTGCCCGTCCTCGCGACAAGCAATACACTGTGTGGTGCTCCGAACTGAAGGGCTTCGGCTTCTACGTCCAGCCTTCCGGGTCGAAAACTTACTTTGTCGACTACCGCGTCGACAATGCACGGCGACGCATGACTATCGGGCGGCACGGTGTCCTGACCACAGAGGCGGCGCGCGCCCTGGCTATCCAGACGCTCGGCCCAGTAGCGCTTCAGAAGGCCGATCCGCTGCTTGAGCGGAGGACCCGGCGCGCATCGCTGAAGGTGGCGCAGCTCTGCGACCGATATATGAGGGCGGCAGAGAGTGGGCTGATACTTGGTAGGCGCAAGAACCGTCCAAAGAAGGCGTCCACGCTCGAGATCGACCGCGGCAGAATTTGCCGACACATCAAACCGCTTCTCGGAAACAAGCTCGTGATCGACCTCACCCGCGCGGATATCACCAAGTTCATGCGCGACATTTCCGCGGGAAAGACAGCTGTGAAGAACCGCACCGGCAAAAACGGAGCTCGAGTCGAGGTGAAAGGCGGCATCGGTACAGCTGCACGCACCACGGGGCTCTTGGGCGGCATCCTAACCTACGCTGTCGACGAGGGTATCATTACTAGCAACCCGACTCAGGGCGTCAAGTTGCCAGCCGATGGCGTGAGGTCACGACGCTTGATAGCAGACGAATACAGGGCACTGGGACAGGCTCTGAGCCGGTCTGCGACGGAATATGACACACCCCAAGCCGTGACAGGCGCCTGGCTGCTGGCGCTCACTGGATGTCGCCTCGGAGAGATTGAAGCGCTGCGCTGGTCAGAGGTTGACGAAGAAGGCCAATGCTTCCGGCTGGCCGACAGCAAAAGCGGCCCATCAGTACGTCCGGTGGGCCGGGAAGCATTCGACGTGTTGCGGACCGCCCTGCGCGTTCCCGGAATCCCCTACGTTCTGCCCGCGCTACGAAAGACAGGCCACTACAAGGGCCTCGCCGGGGCATGGGTGAGGTTGATGAATCGGGCGGCACTGGAGGGAGTTACGCCACACACGATGCGCCATTCTTATGCGTCTGTTGCTGGCGACCTTGGCTTTGCTGAAAGCACTATCGCAGCCATGCTAGGCCATACCGCTGGGACGGTGACCAGCCGGTACATTCACCGGCTCGACACGGTGCTGGTCGCGGCAGCAAATCGGGTCAGCGGGGAAATCTGGCGCCAAATGACCGGCTATTCGGCAAAGGTATTGGATATGTCGAGGCGGGCTTAGTCTTTTTTCTTGGCCGATGGGTCGTGCTGCGACATTCGTTCCCCAGCGTGGGCGCCGGTCTCGACTTCACCTACTGCACGATCGGCGCCTGTCTCGGGCATGGACGGCAAGGGATCACGTCATGCTATACGCACCGGCTCGATGCCGTGCTGATCGCCGCGGCTGACAAGATTGCTGGCGAGGTCGAGCGCCAAGTGCGGGACTGAAGTCGGGCACCCTATTCGTTGGGTTTTTGAGGAACGTGTGATCGGGGCCTTCGGTGACTACCGGAAATATGCTATAAAAATAGTCGATCGCGAACAAGTTAAACTGAATGCATAAAAACGAGAAATAAGCGGCTCACGTTTGGCGACCTGACCGCTTATTCCCCGATGAAGCCCACTCTTTTTAGGGAGCCGACCATAATGTCGAGCATACCACTGGCCGCGCCGTCCGCAAACCCCATCGTGCCTGACGACGTGAAACCGAAACGCCTTTTGCGGCGTAGGGAAGTGCCAAAATATCTTGAAGAAAAGCACGGCATCAAAATGGCGGAGGCCACGCTAGCTAAAGCGGCATCCGTAGGTGGGGGGCCGCCGATACGGTATTTCGGGCGCATTCCCTACTACGAAGAGGATGCGCTCGACCGCCATGTGCTTGAGCGACTCTCAAAGCCGGTGAACTCCACGGCTGAGCGGGATCAGGCGTGATCGCGTCGGAGATGGACCCGAAGGTCCTTGAAGCCGCTCGCTGGCTCGTGCTCGGCGACCACGACAATCGGCGCCCTGCCGTCCCGCAGTTGCGCGAACGCTTCGGCGTCAACCTTCACGAAGCCGCCGCCCCAAGCAGGGAGGCGCACCTGATACGGGCGCGCACCCACTGATGAAGACGAAAAGCGGCAGGAACCGCTCACCGAGAGGTGAACATTGGACGAAAATGCTTCGTGTCACGATGGAAACGCCAGCTTGGAAGGCGCTCTCTTCTACAGCCCAGGCGCTATATCCTTGGATCAAGTTCGAATGGCGCGGGCCTGAAGCCAATAACAACGGAAAGCTTCGGCTAAGCGTCCGGCAGGCAGGCGAGAAGCTGGGTGTGCGCCCCGATACCGCGGCAGAGGCGTTCCGTGATCTCCAGCGCAAGGGCTTCATTGTCCAGACCGAGCCTGGCAGCCTTGGTGTTGACGGCGCGGCACGATCACCTGCCTACGAGATCACCGAATTGAAGATGCCGCGAACGGACGGTGACGGCCGTAAGCTATATCGAAGCTGGGAGCCTGGACGTGACTTCCCGATAGCAATGTCATCGGCAAACAACCCCAACGGAAAGAATGGCCACAGAACAAAAACCTGTCACGAAAACCGAGACGGCAACGTCACGAAAACCGTGACGAACGGTTCTCACGCTGTCACGGAAACCGTGACGCCCTGTCACGAAAACCGTGACGAAAAGGGCATTTCTCAGCCCCAGGCCGTCACGGAAAGCGTGACATCCTTATCCTACCATACACCTACGGCGGTGCGCGGGGCTGCGCGCCAGCCCGCCTCCAAGAGCGGGCAAGCGCAGAGCGCGCGCACCACGGCGGAAGCCAGGGCAGCTGTCAATGAACTCGTTCGCGCCACGGCGTCGTCTATGTCGCTGAGCGGAGGGGAGGCGCGCGAAGATGCAGCTTGATTTGCCCCATTGGTCGGCTCCCTGCAAAGTCATCGCATTCCCGGCTGACAAGCGGAAGGGGCATGCCTTCAAGGTGGCGCATCAACTTTCCAAGGCCCGCACGAACAAGGAAGCGGATTGGATCCTGACGAGGGCCCTAGTTTCGTATCACGATCATCTTATTCGGGCGGGCTTATCCGCGTCAGTCGCCAGCCGGCAAACGGAGGTGTTCAAGCGCTTAATCTTCGAACGATGCGAGGTCATCGACTCGCGGTGGCGTCCGACCATTGACATCCCTGAGCACGGCGGGGGAGCGGCATGACTCCGACGGATCGCCACAACACGTTCCCGCAAGTCAATGTACTCGCGATCAGCTCCAATGGATAAAGACGCATAACACAATGCCAGTTCTGAAGAACGCCAAGCACGAACGTGTGGCACAAGCACTCGCGAAGGGACTCAGTGCCGAAAAGGCATATGCCGCGGCGGGCTACAAACCTCACCGTGGCAATGCTGCGCGTTTGAGTGCAAATGAGAGCATCAAAGCCCGCGTCGCGCAGATCCAGCAAAAGCAGGTCAGCCGTATCGTCGAACATGCCGCCATCAACGCTCGCGAAGAGATGCAAATGTTGCGTTCGCTCGTCAGAGACGCCCGTGAGGCCGGCGACATCAGGTCAGCAATGCAGGGCCAGATGTTCATCCTGGAATGCTTCGGCTTCAAGGATCTTCCGACACTGACGCACGAGATGCTAGGCGATCGCAGCGCCAACACGGCCGCGGGACCGCCGACAGCCGAGCGCCAGGCTGAGGTGGTGAAGAAGAACGTCTTGCAGTTCGGGAGAGTGCATCAAGAATTGGAGCGCTTGGCCGGCCCGCGCGTGATCGAGCACGATCCAACGAGGAAGTAGTGTATTGCGCAATACGATCCGCTGTATTGCGCAATACACGTCCTCCGCTCGTTAGCGCGCAAGGCAGGAGTGATGTCAGCTTCGCGCCCCCATACCGGCCGTTCAGCCTGACCGGCCGTGCGCTCGAAAGCTGCCGTTCGCTAAGATGGTCAGCCATATTTGGTGGATCGGATTAATACTCAGTTTCCGGCTCAGCGTCGGGAGGCCGTCCGCTCAGCCTTGGCGAGCGGCGCGCGCTTCTTGTCCCGGATCCTGCATAGAGGATCCCTTTCTTTCCTCGCTATGCATCGGCACGCGGCCACCGCAACTTCCCGCGGCCGACGCGCTGGGCATCGACCAGCCTGGTGTCTCCCGGGAGCCGTCCGGAAAAGAGACTTGGCTTGGGATCCACCGCCGGCTTCCTGAACGGAGCGACCTGTTGGTAATCAGGGGTCGTGAGCCATGTCCGTCCGTCTCCCTCGTCGGTGATAATCCGATAGAGGCCTGCGGGCGGCGTGGCCTTCATATCCAGCAGGCGCTGGTAGCGTTCGACGGACCACTTCTGGATGCCGCCGCTAAGGGCCTCGGTGCGGAACCGCGCCCAAAGTGCGGCGGTTTCCGGCGTGGGCCAGTCACCGGCATCGGTGTGGGCGGTGATCTCGTCGGACTCGAGCCAAGCCCGCATCTCTGCCGGTGTGACGAAGACTGGTTGGGCGTCGGTAATGGCGGCAATGGCCGCACGCCGCGATGGAAGGCCCGCCCGGATCAGCATTGCCATCATGAACTGCGGGACACCGGTTTCGACCGCGGCAGCCGCGCCGCCCGCCACGGTCTCTGGCGACCAGCCGAGAGACACCCGGCGGGTGCGAATGGCTTCCAGCGCCCAGACCAACCGATAGGTGAAGGCCTCCTCGACCACTCGCATGTTCTGGGGTCCGATCGTCGAGACCTCTTCACCAGCGACCCAGGAGCGCAGGATCGCCTTCCAGTTGGCGGGCAGCGCATTTTTCTTGTCGGGAATGAAGGGACGCATGAACAGCAGGCGCTCGCCCAAGCCGGCGAGAGCATCGGCGAGTTCGTCGACGTCTCCGCTCAGCGCTGCGCCATCGGCCCGGTCGACCAGCTCGGCCAGGACATCGGCCATCGCGTCGATCGAAAGGCCCGCCTCGAGGCCTACCCCCATCGCGAAATGCCCGCGCCGCGATTGTTCGGTGGTGGTATTCCAGATGAGGTCCGCACGCGCCTCGAACACCTTCTTGTGCAGCGGCGCGACATCCTCTTCCTCGCGAGCGATCTGGCGGGCCCAGAGCGATCCCTTGAGCGCCTCATCCAGCAGTCTCGGAAGATCGGCGCGATCGGCATCCAGCGCTTCGATCAAGCCGAACACGGTTGCATCGAGGCGCTCCACAAGCTGCGACAGAGGTTCTTCGTCTATCGTTTCCTCTTCGTCTTCGCCTTCGTCCTCGTCATCGCCTTCGTCGTCGCCGTCGTCAGCATCGTACTCCGCGGCGGCTGCCAGACGTTCGGCCACCTCGGCCTCTTCACCCGGCGATCTCCAGGCCTCCCGGGAGTTGGCGAGATATTCCCAGGCGTCTACACGATCGAGAACACCCTCCCTCGACAGGCGCTCAAGAATTTCGGCGACGATCTGGATGAGGCCGCTCTTCAGGGTTCGAGCCTTCGCGGAGTCGACCAGCTTCTTCCATTCTCCTTTTCGCCAGTCGGTGTTGTCGAACATGACGTGGACGATCAGGCCCTCGACATCGACGAAAGCGCGTCCGGCTCGACCGGCCACGTTCGCGAATTCCTCGCCCTTGATCTTTTCACCGGCCCGGTACAGCGCCGGAACGAGCAGGACAGCAGCGTTGAGGTTGAGCCCTTGCGCGAGGGTGGGCGATGCGACGATGACCTTCAGGACGCCCTCAGACAGTAGGACCTCAAGCTCGCGCAGGAACGGGCTCGGCAGGCGGCCGTGATGAATGGCGACGCCAGCCTTGAGGCTCCCGATCGCCGGATGGTCGTCGCCCAGCCATTCCTTGCCGACCTCCAGTGCCCGGGCGATCGGGGCTTCATCCTCGAGAAGTGACTCAAGATAGCCGCGCTTGCACAGATCAACGACCTGCTTGCCGTAACTCTCGACCCAGTTGGCCTGGGTCGAGAAAATGAGGGTGCGCTTGCCCTGGCCGGCGAATTCCCACGCCGCGAACAGGGCGAGGTGCGAGTTCTTGCGCGGATAGGGCTTCTTCTCCCTGCCGCGGGCCGGCTTCTGCTCGACGAATTTGTCGAGGAAGGGCCCGCCGTCATCGAGGTCAAACCGCAAAAGCGCGTCCTTGCCGCGCCAGGTCAGTGCGCCGAACCTTTGGCGCGTGGGCCGCCAGTCGGAGCGCACCGGCTCGCCCGGTTCGTCCGAACGTATCCAGGCGGTGAGATCGTCCAGTTCGTCGCCGCTGGGCAGGATGGCCGAGAGGCAGACGATCCGGCGGTCGACGGCATCGGCGCGGCACAACAACCGCTGCACCAGCGTTTCGTAACGGATTTCGCGCTCGCTGGGTCCGATCATGTGACCCTCGTCCAAAACGATAAGGCCGACATCGTCGATAAGGGAAGGATCGCTCCGAAGCGCGAAGTCGAGCTTTTCGGGCGTGGCGATGACGATCTCGCGCGTGCGCAGGGCGTCCTCATCGCCCGCCGAAAGGCCGCTGGCGCCGTAGAGCGACGACACGCTGAACCCGAGGGGCGCAAAGGTCTTGCGGAAGGATCGTTCGGTCTGGGCGGACAACGCGCGCAGCGGCGTGACGATCAACAATCGCCGGGCCGAGGACAAGGTCATCAACGCGGCGATTTCCGCCACGCGCGTCTTCCCCGCGCTGGTAGGAAGCGCCACGACCAGATCGTCTGTGACATCGGTCGATCGCCGGGCGGCCTCGCGCTGGGAGGGCCAAAGCTCGACCTCGGACGTCTTGCGGGCGTACAACGAGCTGATGAACAGCCGCCGGAGCTCCGGATATTTCTCCTCCGTTCCGGCCGGCGGCTCGGTCGGCAAGTTCCGATGTAGCGAATGCTGCCAGAGGTCGTCAATGAGGTGCCGGCAGAGTTTCGAGATCCACCACAAGGGGACGTTCCCGGCGTTGTCAGCCAGCCTAATGGCGGTCGCGAGCAGATCGAGCGCTGCCTCGATCGGCTCATCCTCTCCCGTCTCCAGGGCAAAATCGAAGAAGGCTAGGGCTCGGCAGATCGTCGTGTTCAGGATGATCGACAATACGTCGTCAATGTCGGGGTCCTCGGCGCCGAGCGTTTCGGCCACCTGCTCGTCGCCATGTGCGGTGTCGCCAAGCCAATCGCGAACAAAGCGGCGCAACTGGTCGAGATTGCGCAGGATGAGATGGCGGATCGCCGTTTCGCCGGGCGATGAGTTGAGGTCTTCCGCCGTCTCATTGAACAGAGAATAGGCGACCGCGGAATAGCCGGCGAGATGATAGGCGGCAGCCGCTATGGTGCGGCGAAAACCGCGATCGGGCGCCTCGGGATCGCCGTTCGTCACCAGGGCCTCAAAGGCGTTGGCGGCGCGCTCAAAGGCCTTGTTCGTCAACTCGGACGCGCCAGTCTGGGCGCGCAAGGCCATCGCGCCTCGAAGCAGGGCGAAGCCATGTTCGGCAAGGTCGGTTTCGATCGCCGCGCCCAGCGCCGGCGCCGTCGCTGGCAAAACGCCCGATTCCCGCATAAGCGACCACGCAGCGCCTCGATAAAGCAGACGGCCGAGAATGCCGTCGGCAGTCGCGGTGGCCAGGAAGGCAGTCAGCTCCTCAGGCGTCTCCAAGATTTTGGGCTCCCTCGTACATGGCCGCGATGAAGTCCTGATGGTCTTCGACGTGAATGTTCACGACGTAGTGGTCGCGATTGGTCGCGGCAGCGTCGAGGTCCTCCTTCAGCGAGGCGTGAGGACCGTTGCCCGATACGGTGAAAAGCATGTGGTCGATGCGATCGGCGCGCAGCCTCTTCAGTCCCACTTCGTCGCGCAGGGCGCGACCTAATGCCTTTTCGTCGGGGTCGTTGCTCTCCAGCAGGCGGTTAGCGACGAACAGGAGGGAGTCGGGCGTGCAGCGGCCATTGTCGCGATCGAGCACCTTGCGTGCGCTTGTCACCGTGGCCTTGCCGAGCTTCTTGTTGCTTTTGGCTTCCCCTTTCAGGAGCCAGAGCTTCTCGTCGTCGCCGCCATATCCAGCCCCGATGAAGTCGTCGCCCCGCATGGCCATGTTCCGGCCGTCCTTGTAGCGGAGCCGGCGCACGGGGACGCGCAGGCCGATCTCTTCCTCCACCAGCTCCGTGGCAAGAATCTCGCCGAGGTCGCCGGAGCGACCATTGTCCGTCTGCGGCATCGACTCCTTCAGAATCTCGGCCGCAACCTTGTATCCGAGTCGCGCCACATCTTGGGCGATGAGCTCGAGCGGGTTGTAATGAGAGCGGATGGTTTCGGCGAGATCGCCGCTGATCTCGGCGCGCCCGCCGTCCTTCTCGACATAGGTCCAATAGCGCTTGCGCTTGTCCTTCTCCTTGGTGGCTTCGCACCACCGTTCATACAGCCCCACTCTGCCCCCCGAAGTTCATCCCGCCCACGATCTGCACGCTCGCCGATATCCTTGCGTCGTTCGATCAACTCGGCCGACCATTCTATGCGACGCTCCACCAATGCATCGCAGCGTAATGTCTCAAGGTAAATCGTCCGATCGAGTCGGCGGACCATGGTCGATTGACTGCATATATCGGCCGCTGCACAAAAGACAGCTACCTTCCGGTCTTGGCTTCCAGCGGTATGACCGCTTTTTGTATCGAGCTCCCCCAGAGCGGACAGACTGCTTCCGGCCCCATTTCGGTCATTGACCCTTTGGCGTTTATGGCGACCGATGGCTACAAGCCCCACAAGGCGAGCGCCTTTTCCGAACCGGCACGGTCGTTCCTGATGCGTAAGATCGATTGCCGCGTCAGACCGGTTTCCGCTGAGATGGCAGAAGCACCTTCGCCCGCATTGAGCATCGTAACGATCTTGTTGAACTGCGCGCGCGTATAGCTCGGCTTGCGACCACGATATGTTCGAGGATCGCCTTTGGCTGCTGCGATACCGGCCCGCTGAGCCTCCTTCGTCGCCATGGCCTGAGCTTCAGCGGTCGCAGCCATAAACGCGATCAGGGCGTCACGCACTGCCTGCTGAATGGGGTCTTTGGTCGATCCATCGAAGGTCATGCCATTTATGACGGTCTTGATCACCACGCCGTCTCGCATGAAGTGTCGAATGCTGTCGGAGACGTCGCGGTAGTCGCGGCCTAACCGATCGACCCATCGGACCACCAAAGTGTCTCCCGGTGCCAGCAGGTCGTATAGGCGTTTTCCCTGCGGTCTATCTGCCAGCCTGGTCGATACACCCGAGACACCGTTGTCGGCGACCACCTTGTCGATCTTAAACCCCGCAGCTTCAGCCTGGTCGCGTTGATGATCGAGCGTCTGGTCGGCGGTAGAGACACGGGCATAGAGGACGGTCTTAGGCATGGACAACTCCTGTACGGAAGAGTGTTGTCCATTAGCTAGCCTGTACGTTGATTAAAATCAACCTGTGCGTACGCATAGTTCGACCGCACGTGCTATGTACGCTGCGGTATACCGTAGCGTACATCGCGATTGTTCAGGGAACGGCCGAAAAGGGGCCGGAAGCTGACCGACAGCTTTGTGACAAGAACAGTTGAAAGCCGACACGGGCGTCCCTTTCCGACGCGGCTCAAGAAGCGAATGGCTTTCTGGCAATCGCGGGCCGCGCCGTGCTTCTTCTCATATCCGTTTGCGTCCGGTGTGCTATATTCACCACCGCGCATATCATTAGCCGTGCGAATGGCTGGCACTAGTCGTTGTCAACGGGGATGGAGAACATGAACGCCGATGCTTTGGACACCCTTAGAAAAGAAAACGAACTGGTCGAACTGCTCGCCGCGGTCGCGAGAGTCTTCACGGCCCAGCGCGCTAAGACACCGCTCGACGAATTGGCGTTGGGTGCATGGGAACCGGATTTGTTGAGACACATGGAAATCAACCAACAATTGATCAACCACGCGATGAGCGACCGGGCCGACGCTTTCGACGCGATGGCGAAGCAGGAACTTGTTGTCCTGTCACGGTTCGTGGAAAGCCTCGATCCGGGAGCCAACACCATAGAGAAAGGCTTCAGTCTGCATTTCGAGGACGACCGCAAGGTGATTGCGGCTATGCTCTAGCCCAGTCTCAAAGGCTGTCGGCTGACGCATGCCTGACGGGTAGGACGAGACAGGAAAGCAACGCTCCGGATTTGTAGAATTCGGACAAGCAGAACGTGTGCAAACTGCGTCCGAGGCGGCCGCAGATCTCTTCCAAGCGCCGGATTTTGGCTCTTTCGACTGCATACTGCCTGTTTCCTTCATCAAGCAGTCCGATGTCGGTGTCGCAAAGGATCTGGTCTGCCAGTACAAGGCTGTTGGTGATGCCCGCGCGTGCCTCGTCGAGAGTGACGTCTATAATTTGGCAGTGCTTCTCGAGTTCGCGCAGGAATCCCGGTTCGGCAAGCGAAGTGCAAACAAGCATAGCGTCATTCGTTAGACGCAATACGCAGCAGTCGAGGTGGTACAGGTAAGGATCGGTAATGCGGTAAGGGATGATCCTCATCCCGAACCGTTCGGCCGTCCACTCCAGCGCATTCAGAGAGGTGCGGAGACCGTATCCTCCCACATATACGTTGCCGTGAACGTGCTTGAGATCAGCCTCTCCCTCAAAAAACGCCTCGCTTCCTCCGACCGCCTCCGGCATCTCGTGCACGGAGAATTCCATAAGCCGGAAGAATTCCGTTCCGACCGCGCTCTCCCTCGCCCGGGCACTGGCCCGGAAGCGCGAGATGAGCACGGTATCCTCGTGGCAATGGGGCAGCACCGCCGCCAAATTCGCAACATAGGGTTGGTCTTGAAGCCCCGGGCGGCTTGGCAGGAGGTAGACTATCGCTTGGCCGGAAATGTGCCTGTAAAGTTCAAGGAACTGGCTTATGGCAGAAGCTGGCCTGACTTCCCGATCGACGGCGCTCATCTCGTCCATCCAGGCATTGTTGGCAACCTGTGCCGAGAGCGAAAGCGGAAGATTCATTAGATAGACCGGGACCGCAGTTTTTGCGCGCCTCAGCTCTTCCGAAAAGAAGCAGCCTGGGGCTGAAGGGGACGGCATTTCTCCGCTGGCAGCCAAGCCGGCCGTAGGGGGCGATGCGATTACCCCGATCATCGCACACACAGCTTCGTGTAGGCCACTTCGTCCCTCCCCGCTGTTTTTCTTCGCGAACGAATGCTCGGCGGAGCTTAGCGTATATGTGCCCGTGCCTTCCAAAGAAGCGACGTCGGCAACAGGCATGACAGAACAAATACCGGGATTGGTGAATACGCACAATTGGGATATGCTTTTTAGCGGGCCTCCTCACGTCTTGGGATGATGCCAATGCAGGTGCCGTCGCAACGCGCCGATCACGCCGCAATCATTCGGGAATTCTACGACTACATCGTCGCCTTCGTCGAAGGGCCAAGGCCTGAATTCGGCAACTTGCCGATCTGCCCTTTCGCCAAAAGGGCGCGACTTGAGGGACGGATGAGGATCGAGGTCCTGGAACTGGGTACGGACTCGATCGCATCCCGGCTCCAATGCTTCGAAGACGATCCCACGCTGGACCTGCTCCTCCTTGTCCATCCGGACACGGGGACACTTTCTTGTCCTGAGGTCTACGGAATTGCGCAAGAGTTGAACCGGTTGCTGTCCGCCCGGAATCTGCTGGCTCTGGCGGGCCATCCTGCCGACCCGTTCAACATAGACGGACTCCACACGAGGAGGGACCCGTACCCAAACATCCAACTTCTCCGCGGCGACGTGGCCGAGAGAGCCTACAAGAGCCTCGAGAAATCGGCCTATTATGACCGATGGTCCGAAGAAAACTTCCGGGATATCGTCCCCGTTGCTTCCGACTGAACGGGGGCGCTACTCCGGCAGTCCTGCCGACCGGAGAGCGCTGGCATAACGGTCAGCAGCTTCCTTGGTTTGGTACGGCGACCGCTCGAGAACGTCCTTGATCGAGAAGGAAGGGTCGAGCGCGAGAATTTTCTGGACGACCTTGTGGGCCTCCTCGAGATTGCCGACTTTTGGGTCGGCATATGCCGCGGCCAGCGACGGCATGACCCAAAGCTGTTCCTCCGAACCTTCGGATTTCAAGGCGGTCTTGAGCGTTTCGATAGCTTTCTCGGGCATGTCGGCCTCTTCGTACGCCCAGCCGAGGTATTCGAGATACCAGGTTTCGTGGAAGGGATTGAGTCGGATCGCCTGCTCGACCTGCTCTACGGCCTTTGCGGCCTGGCTGGTGTAGATAAGGACGTTCGCCATCTCCGCCAGCAGTTCCGCGTCGTACGGGTTAAGGCCCCTGGCCCTTTGGTAGCTTGCAAGCGCCTTCTCCTGCTGCCTGCTGTACAGATAGGCCCAGCCGAGCGCCCAGTGCCCCTTGTAGTCTGTATTGTCCAGGCTGACTGCTTTCGCTGCCGCCTCCATCATAAGGTTTAAGGTTCCCTCATAATCCTCGGTCCAGCCGAAGTCGTAGTCGGAAGAATACGTCCACGCCAGTCCGGTATAGGCGTACGCGTAGTTGCCGTCCGCCGCGATGGCCTTCTGGAAATAGTCCCTTGCAAGAGTGTTGTTGGTCTGGGCGAATTTGTGCCATTCGAACCAGCCTTTCATCAGGTTGTCATACGCGGAGAAGTTTTTCGGGTTCTTTGTCGCCAGCCGGGCAGTTTCGGCGCCGGCAAGCTTTCCGAACGTTCCCATGACCGTTGCGGCAACGGCACGCGTTATGTCGTCGCGAATGTCGAAGATGCTGCCGACACGGCGGTCATAGCGTTCCGCCCACACGTGGCGGCCCGAAACTGCATCGATGAGCTGCGCGGTGACCCTGACATCCTGATCGGAGCGCTGGATCGAGCCCTCGACGACGTAATAAACGCCGAGTTCCTTGCCTACCTGCCTGATGTCGGTCGGTTTGCCTTGGTAGGCAAAAGTCGAGTTCCGTGCAACGACATCTAGGTCGGGAAACTTGGCGAGACCGGTGATCAGCTCTTCCGTGACGCCGTCGGCCAGGTACTGGTGCTCGTTGGTGGCGCTCATGTCGTCGAAGGGCATCACCGCGATCGAGGGTCTGGCGGTTTCTCTCCTGTCCGGCACGCCGATCCACGCGGTCACCGGCTCCGGGAGACGCAAGACGCCCAGCAATGCGGCACCCCCGAACACGATGCCGGCGGCGGCGACACCCAAGATCAGGGCGCGCTTCAAAGTAATCCTCGCGGGCGGGACGGGCGGGACAGGCGTTTCCACAATCCGGTATACCCGCACCGGGTCGGCGATATTCTTCAGTTTGACCTCTCCGATGTCCTCGAACACTATCTCGACGATCTTGCGGACCTGGTCGTACACCGATTGGGATACGCACACGCCGCCCGGTTTGGCCAATTGCTGGAGGCGGGCGGCAAGGTTCACGCCCGTGCCGTACATGCCGCCGTCTTCGACGATGATGTCGCCGAGACTGACGCCGATGCGGAATTCCATCCGCTCTTCGTCCTTCAGTTCCCGGTTCAGGTTGGCAATTTCATGCTGGATGTCGACCGCGCACCGAATGGCTTCGACGATGCTGGGAAACTCGGCCATCACGCAGTCGCCTGCGCGGTTGAAAACACGGCCACTATGGGCCGCGATCTTCTCTTCCACGACCCCGCAATATGACTGCAGGGTCATCATGGCCGTCTCGTCGTTCCGCTCGGTGAGGTGGGTGTAGCCCACGACATCTGCGGCGAGAATTGCTGCGAGCCGACGCTCCATCGACGGTTGCGCCCGAAGAGTTGACGACATCATTCTATAAGAATTGCCGATTTCAAACCAGACCGGGCCGCCGACGCCAGCGTCTTCAGGGGTTTTCCTCTTTGCCCCTGTCCGCCAATGCGGACCAGCTAGTGTCGAACGAAAGTTCCATAACGAACCTGGCGCCGCAAGCGTCCTCAAGGCCGCTGACGGACAAACATCCCTCGTCCGTCAGATCCGTGTCGGAATAGTAGGCCGCGAGCGTAACGGCCTCCTCCCAGGTATACGACAAGCCGGCCTTCCAGCTCAGGTAGTTGGACATGTTCTCGTCCTGAAAGAACTGATAGCCGACCGCAGCCGACAGCGCGAACTCGTCCGACAGGTGGATGTCGCCGACACCTTCGAGATAGGTCGCGGTCGTGCCGCTTTGATAAATGTCGGGAGCGTAAAACGCTTCGGCACCAATCGAAAAATCAGCGAACCTGTATTTCAGCTTTCCGAATATTTCGCCGTAGTCCGGAGTGATCTCTTCGGGGGAATAGAAATAGTGGATGTACCCTGCATCGAACCAGAGCGGATCGTCGGTGTACCATCGCTTGAGCCCGCCGGAAACGTCGATCTCAGCGCCCCGGAACCCTTCCCCGAAGTCCACGTTCGATGACCAGACGTTCAGATATGCCCACCCGAAACCCGGCTCGATGTAGCCTTGGATGGCAGGCCCCGAGTCGGAATTGCTGACGCCGCGCGAAACATAGTCATTCGTCGCAGTGATGCCGATCAAGATGTCGAAGGCAGCCTTGGAGGCGGTTTCCCCGGCCGCGCCCTCCTCGGGATCGGCCGCTGCCGGGCCCAGCGACAGGCATGTTACTACGGTTCCGGCAAAGAAGAGCCGGACACCGCACCGTAGACAGGACAAATCCCCCATCGGAACACCAGTGCCCCAGCGCCTTCTGGTATCATGCCAAGTCGAAACCAGACTGTCAAATAAGACAAAGCAAAGCGCGCTAGTTTCGGATAAGCAGCGTCGATTTCACAACACTTCCACTGAAGAAAGTCCTGCAAAATTCTTGGGCAACACCCTCGTCGAAGTCCTTGCAGGAGAAGATGTTCACGTAGACGCGCCCCAGCATGTCAAGAGCATGGACCGTAATGCTGCTGGTCGAGATGAACTGGACCGCCGACGTTCCCGTCACCATGGGATCCGTCCAACGTTCGCCTGGCGGAACACCATGGTCATCCCACCAGGCGAGTTTGCACCGCTGCATGTCGATCAGATCGCAAAGCTCCCGGAAAAAGCGCTTAAGAAGCCGCCGATTGAAGGTTCTGGGATTACAGTCGGACAGATCGAGTATCAGCTCCTTGCCGTAGGTTCCGGATGGCTGTTCCATCGTCCTCTCCCTCCCGCGTCAACCGAATGGCCGGATCCCCTGCAAATATCACGGGCGGTGCGAAAGAGCGATAACTCAAGGAGTTTGCTAGCTTCTAGTGCGTTCAGACATCATCCTGACGCAACGGGGCGTGGCTGCATTCAGCCTCTTGGAAATGCATCGTCCTGGGGAAACTGCTGGAAGCCTAACCGCGGAGGTTGTTTGGGATGTCTGCTTTCGGTTGGCGGGAAGCTTATCCGCAGGTCCGATATGGGGGCGCTTTCCTGACCGGCGGCTAAGGAGCCGTAAAGCAGACCGGCAACTTCAGACGGCGGCGTGTCTAAAAGCCCACTTTCATTGGCTTTCGGTCAGTTCAACAGTCCGATCCGCTCGAGGTCACGGCTCGGGGCGCTTGCGAGCGGCATTCCTCTCGCCGCCATCACCAGTCCAACACGATTGCGGACCTTCAGCTTCTGCATGAGCAGGCTCATGTAGTTCTTGATGGTCTTTTCGCTGAGATGCAGTTCCTCCGCCATCTCCCGATTAGTACGGCTTTCAAGCAGCAGGGCAACTATCTGCTCTTCTCTTGCACTCAGCTTGATCTTGGCTCCCTGAGGACTGGTAAGGGCGGCAATCACCTTTGTAGCAAAGCCCTTGGTGATATACGTCTCACCGGCCATAACGGCGTCGATGGCTTCCGTCAGGCTCTCAAGCGAGCTTCCCTTGAGCACATATCCACTGGCCCCGGCCTGCAATGCATCGATCGCGTGGTTGATGCCGGATGATGCCGTGAAGACGATGATCTTGATTTCCGGCGCCAGATTTCGCATCCGCCTTATACACTCGAAGGCGTTGCCTGGCATGTTCAGGTCAAGAATTACGATGTCGGGCTTATGAGTTACTGCAATATCCAATGCAATTTCGCAGCAACCGCCAGTGGCCACGACCTTATAGCCGTTGCGGCGGGCAAATATGGCCCTCAAGCCCTCCAACAATGTTGGATGATCATCTACAAACGCAACTGATACGGCCTGCATTTCGACGAACTCCCCAGCCCGAAACGCACTACAATTTTAGGCCGATTGACCGCCGAATGCAATAAACATTGTTAAGTGCTGGTTAATGTGCCGGTCTGTTGTGTGGCATCTCTGCATCTTCTGCTGGCCTTCCTGGCGACGCTTTCTCGCGCGAAAACGTGGCGCCAGCCCGCTCTATCGGCAGCGAAACGCGGACATCCGTCCCCGTTTCCGTCTTGTCGATTTCCAGCGTGCCCCCAAAAGCCTGGACCCGGTTGCGAATGCCTTTGTGGCCGAGCTTTGTATGTTGCGTTTGGCTACTAATCTCCATGGCGAACTGTGCGCCCTGGTCGCTGATCTTCAATTTCAGGGAGTTTTCCCGAACGCCTGCCTCGACGCGCTGCCCTATGCCGCCGGCGTGCCGGAAAGCATTGGTCAGAGATTCCTGCACGATGCGGTAAATGCAGATCTTCATCGCCTCGGGCAGAACGCCCGGGAGTTCTCCCAGATCGGTGCTGACCCGGGTGGCCGTCATGCTCTCATGCCGGCTGCAAGCCAGCTCGATCACCGCGCGTGGGGTGAGCTCGTCGAGTTCGGGCAGGAGGAGGCCGGTCGACAGATGGCGCAACTCGTCGATCGATCCGGCAAGCGTGTTGCGCGCCTCATCCAGGTAGGTAGACACGTCGTCCTTCCGCTTTTGCCGTCGGCTCCAGATGCCGGCGATCTCGTCGAGCCGAAACCGGGCGAGCGTCAGGACCTGGATGGGTCCGTCATGGATGTCGGAGCCAATTCGTCCGAGCAGTTCCTCGTTCGCCTCGTTTGCGGAGAGCCTGAGTTGCTCGTTCTGGGCCGCCATGTTCTGTGCCTCGGCGATGCGTGTCCTCAACTCCGAGCGTTGCATTGCGATCGTGTAGCTGCCGCGACGGACGATGACATACAGGAATGCGAGCATCAGGAGCGTGGTCAGGCAGACGACGATCCACGTCATGAACTGGCTGGATTTGAGTTGGGCGGCCAGTTCCTCCGCATCCTCGTAGATCTCGCCGACGGCGACGACCGTCTTGGTGCCGGCCTTGTAGAGCGGTGCGTAGACCTCGATCAGCGACTTGTTCAGGCTTTGCTCGTAAGCGCTCTCGGAACTGACCATGTCCTCGAATTCGGAGACAATGCGGCCGGACGCCGCCTTCGCCACATCACTGGAAACGAAATGCTGCCCGATGATGTCCTTCGCCATATTGGTGTAGATCACGACCCCGTCCGGCCGCCAGATCTTCACCGAAACAATGCTCCTGGTAACGGGCGTGCCAACGAAAAGCTGGTCGAGGCGCTGTTGATTCTCGATCGGCATGGTGCCGTCGGGGAGGAGGTTCTGCACCTCCGCCTCAAGGAAGCTGATCATGAATTGCGATCCACCTTCGCCCGAGGTGACCAGCACGCTTCGGGTGATGCGGTGCGTGACCCATGTCCCCAGAACGGCCATCGAGATGCAGAGCACCAGCGCTGCCGTGATCAGAAACTGGGTCGAGAGGCTGAGCTTGTCGCGCCAGTTCATCGCAAGACCTTCAGTCTTTCCGATGGGGTGCCAAAAGTCCCGAAATAGAAACTGACCAAGGTCGCAAAGATCGTCCGACTTCCTCACGCTGACAGACCAAGCTTTCGAGCGACATAATCTGACCATCCGCAGTTTTGTGAACGACGATCCGATCGTTCCGATTTTTGGAGGGTGTTCAAATGGCTGTCAAACTTAATCAGCACGACCTCGAGTTCATCCTCAAGCAGATCAAGATCGCCGAGGCGAACTCGACCGCGCATGCGGGCGAAGACGCCGTTCCGCTGCTCCACGTCAGGATCGACGGCGACGGCAACTACGGCGCGGAGGGCACGCTTGCCATCTCGCAGCCGCATCTGCCCTACGGCCTGCGGACGGTGGATGGCAGCTACAACAACCTGATCCCGGGCCGCGAACTGTGGGGCGCGTCCGACCAGATCATGCCGAGAATGCTGCAGCCTAACTGGGTGAGCGAGCAGGACGAAGGCACGGTCGACATCAATGGTCCGGTTGCGCCCGGGGGTGTAGTCGATAACACCGACTACGGGATCGGCGGAAATCCGGCAAACCCGGCGCTTCCGGGATCGAACGGCGGCCACACCGGCAACGTGATCGATTCCGACCCGCGCATCATCTCGAACCTGATCGTCGATCAAACGCTGAAAAACCCCGCCGCCATCATGGCAGCGCTGAAATATGCCGAGTACGACGGTGACGTGCTGGCGGCGGTCAACGCCATTCAGGAACTCTACCAAACTTACCTGGCCAACATCGCCGGACCCGTGGCCACCGCGCTTGCGGCTCTGGCACCCGGGGCCACCGCTGCGGAAAAGAAAGCTGCGATCGACGGCGTCGCCGAACCCTTCAAGGCCGTTCTCGACGCGGCTCTCGTCGCTGACTACGGCATCGAGATGGACGGCAACAGCATCGTGCTGCCGAACGTCGCCCCGGACGAGGGCTTGTCGGCGCCGTTCAACGGCTGGATGACCTTTTTCGGCCAGTTCTTCGATCACGGTCTCGACCTCATCCACAAGGGCGACAACGGCACCATCTTCGTGCCGCTGGCAGAAGACGACCCGCTCCGCACGCACGGTCCTGACGGCATCGCCGGCAGCGGAGACGAAGTGCCGCCCCACTTGGCCTTCATGGCGCTGACCCGGCTGAAGCCGGAGGCTGGTCCCGGTGCGGACGGGGTGCTCGGCACCGCCGACGACACGATGGAGGCCAAGAACAAGACCACGCCTTTCGTGGACCAGAACCAGACCTACACCTCACATCCTTCGCATCAGGTGTTCTTGCGCGAATACACGATGGTGGACGGCAAGCCGATGGCCACCGGACACCTGCTCGACGGCGTCAATGGCGGCCTCGCCACCTGGGCGGACGTCAAGACCCAGGCCGAGGAGAAGCTGGGCATCGTCCTGAGCGACATCGACGTCCTCGGCGTGCCGCTGATCCTCACCGATGCCTATGGCGAATTCATCCGCGGGCCGGACGGCTTCCCGCAGGTCGTCTACAACATCGGTCCGGACCTGATCCCGAACACCGCCGACGACCTCACGGTCAGCGCCACGCCGGGAAATCCGATCGTGCTCGCCGACATCAATGGCGGACTGGGGCCCGTCCGCACGGCGCACCAATTCCTCGACGACATCGCCCACAATGCGAACCCGGTGGGTACCGTCAACGGCCAGCCCGCGATCCTGCAGCCCGACATCAACACCGAGACCGATCCGCTCGGCAATCCCATTCCGAACAATCCGGATCTGGCGCCTGCCTACGACAACGAGCTTCTCGACAAGCACTTCATCACCGGCGACGGGCGCGGCAACGAGAACATCGGCCTGACCACCGTGCATCACGTGTTCCACGCCGAGCACAACCGGCAGGTCGATTCGGTCAAGAAGCAGATTCTCGAAATCGCCTCGAGCGGGCTCGACGCCGACATCGCCTTCCTGAACGAATGGCTGCTGGTCGATGTCGAGACGGTGCCCGCTGATCCATCCACGCTACAGTGGGACGGCGAGCGGCTGTTCCAGGTCGGGCGTTTCTCGACCGAGATGCAGTATCAGCACCTGGTCTTCGAGGAGTTCGGCCGCAAGGTCCAGCCAAACATCGACCTCTTCGTCTTCAACACGATCACCGACGTGAACCCTGGGATCTTCGCCGAGTTCGCGCACACGGTCTACCGGTTCGGCCATTCCATGCTGACCGACCACCTCAAGCTGCTGCCGCTCAACGAGGCCGGCAATCCGGTGGACGCCGACGGCAACGAAATCGACATCGCTGACTGGGGTATCGATGTCGGGCTGATCGAGGCCTTCCTCAACCCCGTCATGTATGACGACAATGGCGGCATTTCCGCCGAACAGGCGGCGGGAGCCATCGCCCGCGGCATGACCTACGTGCATGGCAACGCGATCGACGAATTCGTGGTCGAGTCGCTGCGCAACAACCTCCTCGGCCTGCCGCTCGATCTCGCGGCGATCAACATCGCACGCGGCCGGGACGCCGGCGTGCCCTCGCTCAACGAGGCCAGGGAACAGCTCTACGCGGCAAGCAACTCCACCTGGCTCAAGCCCTATGAGAGCTGGGCCGACTTCGCCGCCAACCTCAAGACGCCGGCCTCCATCATCAACTTCATCGCCGCCTATGGCGAGCACCCGCTGATACTGGCTGCCGACACGCTGGAGGAGAAGCGCGACGCGGCGATGACGCTGCTCGGCTTCGGCGGGTCGGAGACGGAAGAGGCGGTTGCGATTGCGAACGGAACGTTCGAAGAGCCTCCCGCCGGAACCGTCATCGTTGATCCGCTCGGGGATTATACGACGTCGGCGCCGGACGGCTGGACGCTGACCGGCACAGGCGGCCTCTTTACCCCGGCGCCGAGTGTGGTGGATTCGGCCGGCCTCACGGGACCCAGCGTCGCCTGGCTGAGCGCGAATGCGATCCTTTCGCAGGCGGCAGGCACACTTGAGGAGGGCGCCAGCTATCGCCTGACGATCGACATCGCAGACCGCTACGATATGGATGCAGGCTGGCCTGGCGGCGAGGCGCGGCTGGTGGACGAGAATGGCAACGTATTGGCTTCGGCGCCGCTGGGCGCGCCCGACGCCGACGGCGGCTGGTCCACCGTCACGCTCCAGACTGGAACGATCTCCAACGCTCAGAACGGCCTCGGCCTTCGCATCGAAATCGTCCATGGCGGCGGCAGCGGCGACCAGATACTGGTCGATGACGTTCGCCTGGATGTGCTGCGGCCGACCGCAGCGCCGGCCGACAGGCTGGATTTCCTCAACGGCACCGGCGCATGGGCCAACAAGGAGACCGGTCTCAACAATGTCGACCTCTGGATCGGCGGCCTGGCTGAGCGGGTCATGCCGTTCGGCGGCATGCTCGGTTCCACGTTCAACGCCGTGTTCGAACTGCAGATGGAGAACCTGCAGGAAGGCGACCGCTTCTACTATCTGTCGCGGACGCAGGGCCTCAACCTGCTCAATGAACTCGAGAACAATGCCTTCGCGAAGATGATCATGGCCAACACCGACCTGGTGCAGCCTGGTCCGGACGGCATTCGCGGCACCGAGGACGACATCGTCACCCATCACATCGGCCTCGATTCCTTCGCCAAATATGACGGCGTTCTCGAGGTCGACCCCGATGCACAAATCGCAGCCGACAATGCCTGGGGCGCCAACGATCCGTTCCTCGAGGCGCTTCGCGCGAAAGTGCAGCGCGATGATCCGAGCACGGCCGGGGCGGACGCCAACTACCTGCGCTTCACCGGCGGCGAGCACATGGTGATGGGCGGCACGGATGGCGACGACACGATCATCGGCGGCGACGGCGACGACGGCATCTGGGGTGGCGACGGCGACGACCGCATCGAGAGCGGCCACGGCGTGGACCTCGTCAGCGGCGGCGCGGGCGACGACATCATCACCGACAGCGGCGACACCGGCGACTTCATCAAGGGCGAGAGCGGCGATGACGTCATTGCCAACTCCAACGGCCTCGACGTGCTGATGGGCGGCGACGGCAAGGATGTCTTCCTGGTCGGCGTCGACGCCACCGAGGTCTTCGGCGGCGAGGGCGACGACTTCATGCTCGGCGGCCTCGACCACGACTTCCTGCTTGGCAACGAGGGCGACGACTGGATGGAGGGCGGCGACGGCTTCGACGTCCTCAACGGCGACAATTCGGAACTGTTCTTCAACTCGACGATCCTCGGCCATGACGTGCTGATCGCCGGCGAGAACGAGAACGATTTCGACGCCGAGTCCGGCGACGACATCATGGTCCAGGGCGAAAGCGTCATGCGCAACGAGGGCATGTTCGGCTTCGACTGGGCCATCTACAAGGGGAGCGCGGTGGCGGCCGACGCCGACATGCGCATCCCGATCTTCACCACCGTCGCCGACGATATCCTGCGCGACCGTTTCGACCAGACCGAAGCGCTGTCGGGCTGGGACCACAACGACATCCTTCGCGGCGACGACCGTGGCCAGAACGAGGAGATCGAGGTCGAGCTGCAGCTGCACGAGAACCACTATCTCAGCCAGGCCGGCGTCAACCGCATCGACGGGCTGCGTGAACTGCTCGGCCTTGCCGAATACACGAATACCGATCCGAACGTCGATCTCGAGAAGGAGGTCGCCTGGACAGCCGGCAACTTGCTGATCGGCGGCGACGGCAGCGATCTTATCGAGGGCCGTGGCGGCGACGACTTCATCCACGGCGATGCGTGGCTGAACGTGCGCATCCGCATCGTGGGCGTCGACGGCGCCGGCAATGCGCTGGAGAACAACGCTGCCAACGAGATCGCCACGGTGGACACGCTGAAGCACGTCTTCCAGGCGACCGACGTGGACAGCGACGGGACTCCCATCCCGGCCGCCTGGGTCGGCAAGTCGCTCAGCGAGCTTCTGCTCGGCCGGGTGATCAAGCCGAGCCAGATGCACATCCAGCGCGAGATCAAATACGACGAGGATCCCAGCAACGATACCGACACGGCCATCTTCGCGGGCAACCGCGACTGGTATGAGATCACCCATGTCGGCGACAAGACCTTTGTCGCGCGGCGTGAGATGGAGGAAGTCGACCCGCAGGTCAGCGAAGGCACCGACACGCTGGTGGGCATTGAGCGCATCCTGTTCGCGGACGGCATCTACACCATCCGCGAGACCGGCAACCACGATCCGTCGGGGCGGCTGACGATCGAAGGGCTGCCTGCCCGGGAAGGCGTATCGCTGACCGTCAATGCGGCTGCGATCCGCGACCTCAACAACCCTGATGGAACGGTCGATCCCGCCACGATAACCTTCCGCTGGCAGATCGAGCGCAACGACGGGACCGGCGACTACATCAACATCCCGGGGGTGTCGGGCAACACCTTTACGCCCGGAGACGATCATGTCGGGCTGCGGATCCGCGTGCTCGGCACCTATCAGGACGCCGGCGGCGTGATCGAGATCGTCACTTCGCAGCCGACCGACGTCGTGCTTGGCGAGAATGATGCGCCCACCGGGGCCGTTCTCATCAGCGACATGACGCCGACCGAGGGCCGCGAACTGACGGCGACGGCCGCCTTCAACGATCCGGACGGCATCACGGACGCCTTCGAGGAAGGGCTGCTCACCTATAGATGGCAGTCTTCCGGTTCGACGCTCGGTCCGTGGGTGGACGTTCCTGCCGAGGATGGCGGAAACGCCCGCAGCTTCGTGCCTGGACCGGAACTGGTCGGCCGATATCTCCGCATGGTCATCGACTACACCGATGACGGCGGCACCCAGGAGACAGTGGTCTCCGCGGTGACCCAGATCGTCGGCAACTACATCGATCTCAATCTGCCGGTTATCGACGCCGACAACGGCGACGGCGACGGCACCGACGCCGCCAATGGCGGCATCACCAACGGCGGCACCACCGTCGGCGACGATTGGGTCGTGGCCGGCGCCGGCAACAATGCCATATCGGGCGGCGATGGCGATGACGCGCTGTATGGCGGCGCTGGCGAAGACGAACTCGACGGCGGCGAGGGCGACGACACGCTTGACGGCGGCTTCGACGACGACGTGGTCAATGGCGGCGACGGCAATGACATCATCATCCATGGCAACGGGCATGGCTCCGATGCCATCGACGGCGGCGACGGCCTGGATACGCTGCGGATCACCGGGAGCAGCCCCGGCGCGAACGACCAGGTCCAGATCACGCTGGCTGGGGGGCTAATCACAGAAATCAACAGTTCCACCACAGTCGCCAGTGTCGAGGCCGCCGAACTCCGCCTCGACCACGGGACCGACACGCTGATCTACGACACGGATGAGAATGTCTCGGTCAACCTGCTCTCGGGCGCGGCGACGGGATTCTCGTTTACCCGTGGCGTCGAGAACGTCACCTCCGGTTCCGGCAATGATGCGCTTACCGGCAACAGCCTGGCCAATGTGCTGGATGGCGGCGCCGGCAATGACGACCTGCGCGGCGGCTTCGACAACGACACGCTGCGGGGTGGCGAGGGCAACGACCAGCTCTGGGGCGAACAAGGCGACGACCTGCTGGAGGGCGGTGCTGGCAACGACCGCATCGACGGCGGCGCGGGCAACGATACCGCGTCCTATGCGAACGCCGCGGGACCGGTGACGGTTTCGCTGTCGGGCCAGGGCGGCAACGCTCCGTTCGAGGAACAGGACACACTCGGTGCAGGCATCGACCGGCTGATCGATATCGAGAACCTCGTCGGCAGCGCCTCGGGCGACCACCTGACCGGCGACGGCGACGACAACCGCATCGACGGCGGCGCCGGTGCGGATACGATGGTGGGCCTTGGCGGCGACGACACCTACGTGGTTGACGATGCCGGCGATGTCGTGACGGAAGCGCTCAATGGAGGCAGCGACACGATCGTCGCCAATGTCGAGAACCTGACGCTGGCCGACAATGTCGAGAACCTGGTGCTGGGTGACGGGATTGCCGCCGGCAACGGCAACGGCCTCGACAACAGCCTCACCGGAAACGCTGGCAACAACATCCTGGACGGTGGCCTCGGCAACGACACGATCGTGCTGGCCGGGTCAATACAGGACTACACGTTCACCTATGTCGACGCGAACACGACGACTGTGCAAAGCACCGCCGGCGGCACCGACACGCTGATCAGCGTTGAGCGCGCCTCCATCGGCAGTGTCGTCTACAATCTCGTACGCGGTGACAATGCCGTGAATGCGGCGCTGAACGGAACGGCTACGGCCGATCTTGTCCTCGGCTTCGACAGCAACGATACGATGCGGGGCGGGAACGGCGACGATATCTTGGTCGGCGGGCTTGGCAACGATTCGATGGGCGGCGGCGCCGGAAACGACACCTATGTCGTTACGCAAGCCGGTGACTTCGTTACTGAGGATCCGACCGTGGTGCCGGGCAGCGGCGGCATCGACACGATCGTCTCCACGGTCAGCCGCAATCTCGGCGCCGCGGGGCAGGTCGCCGGCAACGTCGAGAATCTGACGCTTGTCGGAACCGCCGATATCAACGGCACCGGCAATGGCCTCGACAACGTGCTGATCGGCAATTCCGGGGTCAATACGCTCGGTGGCGGCGCTGGCTCGGACACCCTCATCGGCAACGAGGGGGCCGATACTCTCAACGGCGGTGGAGCCAACGATGAGCTCGAAGGCGGCGCCGGCGATGACACGCTCAACGGCGGCGCCGGCAACGCGGACGTCGCAGTCTTCTCCGGGCCGGCCGGTAACTACACCTTCGGTCTCACGGGCGGGGCGCTCGCCACGGTGACGGATATCGTCGGGAACGAGGGTACCGATACGCTGAGCGGCATCGAGCGGCTCCGTTTCGGCCAGGGTGGTGAAGATCTCGTCATCGTCACCAATGCCGGGCTGGTCGACGAAAACACGGCGTCCATCGTCTTCGGCACCGATGGCGACGACGACATCGTCGGCGGCCATGAAGGCGACGTCATCATAGGCGGATTGGGCAACGACACGCTCAGCGGCTATGATGTGGGCACCGCCGACGACGACGTGGTGCCGCCGCAGAACGATGACGACGTGTTCATCTGGCGCGCCAATGCGGCAGGCACCGAGACCGATGGCTTCGACATCATCAACGGCGGCGGTGAAGGAGCGGCGGGCGATCTCTTCCAGGTCGTCGGCAACGACGAGGCCGAAACCTACCGCATCTACACCGAGGAAGAGGCGGTGGCCCGGGGGATCGCCATCCAGGGCGAAGAACCCGAGATCTTCGTCACCCGCCAGGTCGGCGACGGCCCCGAGGTGGTGATCGCCGAACTGATCGAGATCGAAGAGATCGTGATCAACGGCAACGGGGTGAGCGGCAGCGGCAGTCTCGGCGGCGGCGACACCGTGGAGATGTACGGCAACTTCGATACCACGACCAGCCTGAGGCCGAACACGATCACCATCCTGGGCACGGAGGGCGATGACACCGTCAATCTCACGTCGCTTCTCTCGGAGCACCGCATCGTGTTCAAGACCCGCGGCGGCAACGACACCATCATCGGCACGCTGAGGCCGCAGGATGTGATCGAGTTGCCGGACGGCGCGACGATCGCCGACTACGCCGTCACGATCGACGAGGAGACGGGCCTGACGAAGCTGGTGGGCGACGGTCACTCGCTGACCTTCGTCGCTCCGCATGGCATGCCCAATTTCAGCTCGGGCCACCATGACGAAGATGACGAGGAGGAGGAAGACGACGACAACAATGTCGGGAATCCTCCCGTCGACGACGACCAGTCGTCGGAAGACGACGATGACACCGACGAAACCGACGAAGGCGACGACCAGGACGACGAGGAGGACGAGGACGACACTGGTATCGTCTCGCCCGGATCCATCACTGGAACGCCGGTTGCCGATGCCCTGCTCGGCACCACATCGAGCGATGCCATCATAGCGCTGGCTGGCGATGACGTGCTGCGCGGCGAGGGCGGCGACGACTTCCTGTCGGGCGGCGAGGGCCGGGACATGGCCTTTGGCGGCGGCGGCAACGACGACATCCTCGGCGGGGCAGGCGCTGACATGCTTTACGGCGACGGCGGCTCGGACCGTATCTTCGGTGACGAAGGCGACGACCTGATCGATGCCGGCACGGGCAACGACCACGTACAGGGCGGAGCCGGCAACGACACCATCCTGGCCATGGCTGGCGATGGCGACGACACCTACTGGGGCGACGGCATGTCGGCATCCTGCGGCGACGGCGTGGACACGCTCGACATGTCGGCGATCACCGCCAACATCACCGCCGACCTCGGCACCGGTGCTGGCGGGCGTGGCAGCGCGACATCGAGCCAGTCGGGGTCGGATGCGCTCTGGGGCATCGAGAACATCGTGACGGGCTCGGGCAACGACGTGATCACCGCCAGCAGCGCCGCCAACGTCATCGATGCCGGAACCGGCAACGATACGTTCCGCTTCCTGTCGGCGGCGGATGCCGACGGCGATACGATCATGGGCTTCCAGCCAGGCGATCGAATCGACCTTTCGGGCATCGATGCCGACATCGGCTCGGCCAACCACCAGTTCACGCTGGTCACCGGCTCCGGCTTCAATGCCGCTGGGGCCCTGAGGGTCACCCACGAGAGCTGGCAGGGCCAGGACTACACATTGGTGGAGGGCAATACGAATGGCGGCAACGACGCCGAGTTCACGGTCAAGATCAAGGGCCACCACACTCTGACGGCCAGCGATTTCGACCTGTGATTTGAACAGGCGGGCCGGTCGCGACAGCCGGCCCGCCTGAGCCGACGCCGGGGAGGGGTACCCGGGCGTCGGCCTCTCTTAAGGGCAATGGGGTGGGTTCCATGAGCAGTGGCAAGGGTGCTGGCAGGAGTGCCGGGTCGCAGCGGCGGACGGCACGGGATCTGACGCGCGGTTTCCGAAGCATCATCGTCTTCCTGTTTTCGATCTCCGGCATCATCAACGTGCTCGCGCTGACCGGCTCGATCTACATGCTGCAGATCTACGACCGGGCGCTGACCAGCGGCAGCGTGCCGACATTGCTGGCCCTGTCGCTGCTGGCGATCGGGCTTTATCTCTTCCAGGGCGTCTTCGACATCATCCGCTCGCAGATACTCGTCAGGGTGGGCGGCCGGCTCGATCGCAAGATCGCGCCGCTCGCCCATCAGGTCGCCATCGACATGCCGCGCTTCGGCTTCTCCACCGCCGAGGCTTTGGAGCGTGGCCGTGACGTCGACACGGTGCGCGGCTTCCTCGGCAGCCAGGGACCGGTGGCTCTTTTCGACCTGCCCTGGATGCCTCTCTATGTGGTCTTCGTCTACATGCTGCATCCCTTTCTCGGCGCGCTGACGTTCGGCGGGGCTCTCGTGCTGGCATTGCTGACCGTCGCCACCGAACTGATGACGCGCCGCCATGCCTCCGACACCCACAAGGCCGCGATCCTGCGCAACCAGATCGCCGATTCCAACGCACGCAACGCCGAGGTGCTGAAGGCCATGGGGTTTGCCGGCCGGGCCGTGGAGCGGTTCACCGCGGCCAACGCCGAGCACCTGTCTCTGCAGACGCGCACCAGCGACATAAGCGGCACGTTCGGAGCCATTTCCCGGGTGCTGAGGATGCTGCTCCAATCCGCCATTCTCGGGCTCGGGGCGTTTCTGACCATCCAGGGCGACCTTTCCGCCGGCGCGATCATCGCGGCATCGGTTGCGTCGACGCGAGCATTGGCTCCGGTCGATCTGGCGATCGGCAACTGGAAGAGCGTCGTCCAGGCGCGCAACGCATGGCGGCGCCTCAAGGAGACAGCCGTCGCCCTCGGCAAGACGCCCGAGCCGATGGAACTGCCGGCGCCGTCGCGCAATCTCAAGGTGGAGAAGCTCACGATCGCGGCTCCCGCTTCGGGTCGCGTGCTTCTTACCGACGCGGAGTTCCAGCTCGAGGCCGGACAGGCGCTTGGCGTCATCGGCCCTTCCGGTGGCGGCAAGACGACCCTGGTGCGGGCGCTGACGGGAATCTGGCCCGCCCTGCGCGGCAGCGTACGGCTCGACGACGCCGAACTGACCCAGTGGAGCGACGAAGTGCTCGGCCAGCATATCGGGTACCTGCCGCAGGAAGTAGCGCTGCTTGACGGCACCATCGAAGATAACATCTGCCGCTTCGATCCGGCGGCCGACCCGCGCGCGATCGTCGAAGCCGCACGCGCCGCGGGCGTTCACGAGATGATCGTACGCATGCCTGACGGCTATCATACCCAACTCGGCGCCCAGGGAATGGCGCTTTCGGCCGGCCAACGCCAGCGTATCGGGCTTGCGCGCGCTCTTTACGGCAATCCGTTCCTCGTCGTCATGGACGAACCCAACTCCAACCTGGATGCGGATGGGGAAGCGGCGCTGACGGAAGCGATCAAGGCGATCCGCGCCCGCGGCGGCATCGCCGTGGTCGTGGCGCACCGGCCAAGCGCACTGGCTGCGGTCGAGCTCATTGCAGTCGTGCAAAACGGCAAGATCACCGCGGTCGGGCCGAAGAGCACGATCTTGCAGTCGCCGGCGCAGGCTGCGGTGGCAAATGCCGACACCGCAACCCAGAAGGCACGCCCGCGCGTAAACGCGAGGGTACGGGCATGATGATCAACGTCAAGGCGACGAAGCCCGAGGCCGCCGAACCGGCAGCCGTCGACCCCTACCGCTTCAGCGAGGAGCCGAAGAATTCGCGTTGGCCGTTTGCCTTCGCGGCCATGCTGATGGGCGTCGCTCTCTACATAAAATCCATGTTTCCCGGGTGGAGCACGGCGGGGGCCGAAGCCCGTCCGGAGGCGAACCCCGATGATGGGGCCGGCAAAGGGAACATCCCGGCCGACGCCAGCCCGCTTCGCGACGCGGGGATGCAATATACCCCGGAGGAGGCGCCGAAAGACAAGGCCGAGCCAGCCGAAGGTCCGATCGGATCGGGCGCCAGGCTGTTCGATCTGCACGGCCCCGCGTCGTTCGAGGCGATCGTCTCGCCTGAGTTCGATCTCATGGACTACGCGTCCTTCGGCCCGATCTCGGCCGGACCGTTCAATTTCGCCGGCCCTTTCATGGCCGCGAATGACAATCCTGCTCCCGGCACGGCCGATCCCGGCGGTGGCGAGGCGGGAGGCGAGAACCCCAACCCGCCTGATAGTCCGGGCGATCCCGACGACCCGGATGGGCCGGACAACAACGAACCGGGCGACGAGGACGAAGAAGAGATCAACCGCGCTCCACGGGTCAACGGTCCGGTTTACCTGGCAGACGTCGGAGGCTGCGCGATCGCCCTGATCGGCCTTACCGATCTCCTGGCAAACGCCGTGGACCCGGACGACGACACCCTGTCGGTGACGAACCTGACCGTGTCTTCGGGCATGCTGACGGCGACCCTGGGGGGCTGGCTCTTCGATTCCGCCGGCTACGGACCGGTGACGGTCACCTACGAGATCACCGACGGCGAACTCTCGGTTATGCAAACGGCGCATTTCGACGTGGTGCGCAACAGCATAGCGGGTACTTCCGGCGATGACCTCCTGGTCGGCACCGAATGCGGCGACGACATCGACGGCGGCGACGGACACGACAACATCGATGCGCGCGGCGGCAGCGATACCGTGCTCGGCGGCGCCGGCAACGACCACATCGTGGCGGGAGCCGGCTCGGACATCGTCTTCGCCGGTCTCGGCGACGACATCGTGTTCGGCGGCGATGGCGACGACTGGATTTCCGGCGGCGAAGGCGACGACAGGTTGTTCGGCGAGGCAGGCGAGGACACGTTGTTCGGCGATGGAGGGGCGGACTACCTCTCCGGTGGCGATGGGAAGGACCTGCTCTTCGGCGGCGATGGCCACGACCACCTGTCCGGCGATGGCGAAGACGACAGGCTTCTGGGCGGCGATGGAGATGACGAACTCGCCGGGGGAGACGGCGACGACGTCATTATGGGCGAGGCAGGCGCCGATCTGCTGCGCGGCGATTCCGGCGACGACACGCTGTCGGGTGGCGAAGGCAAAGACCACGTCCACGCCGGTACAGGCGACGATACCGTGATCGGCGATCTGGATGGCGCAAACGACAGTTATGACGGTGGCGAGGGCGTCGACACGCTCAGTTACGCAGCATCTATGGAGACCGTCGCGGTCTATCTTGATGACGGAGTGGCGGAGGGCGAGGAAATCGGCACCGACCAGGTCTCTTCCTTCGAGGTGGTGGAGACCGGTGCGGGTGACGACGAGCTTCTGGGCAGCAGCGCTGCCGAGATGCTCCTAGGCAACGAGGGCGACGACTACATCGCGGGCGAGGATGGCGACGACGTCGTCGACGGAGGCGACGGCTGCGACACGCTGTCTGGCGGCGAAGGCGAGGACGAGGTCTATGCCGGCGCCGGCGACGACACCGTGGCCGGCGATCTCGACGGCGCGAATGACACTTATGACGGTGGCGGTGGCATCGACACGATCGACTATTCCGCGGCGACCGCCAGCATTTCGTTCGATCTCGTTTCCGGCACGATCAGTGGCGTCGAGGTGGGCGAGGACACGATTTCCAACTTCGAGGTCTTCCTCGGCGGCAGTGGGGACGACCACTTCAAGGGCAACGCCGGCGGCACCTTCAGCGGTGGCGGCGGCAACGACATTTTCGAATTCGAGGCGCTGTCGGCGGCCGGCCAGCGTGTTGCCTACGAGATCCTCGATTTCATGGCAGGCGATCGCATCAAGGTGTCCCGCTACGAAATCTTCGAGGAGGTCATGGACAGCCTCGAGGATCGCTTCGAGGAGGTCTATGGCGAGGGCATCGACCAGGACGACCTGCCGATCCTGATAAGCCACGAATACACCGGCAATGTGCGGCGCACGCTGGTCGAGGCTGACCTCGACAATGACGAGTACTACGAACTGGTGATCACAATCAGCGGCGACAGCAAGATCGCGGTGTCGGAGACCGTATAAGGACGGAGTAATCAACATGGACGCGCATCGACAAGGCCATCTGATCAACCGCAACCGCGATGACGAGGAAGACGAGAGGCGGTTCCGTATCGGCGGTCGCGTGGCGGCCGGTCTCACCTTCGGCCTGCTCTTGCTGGCAGGTGCCGGTGGCTGGGCCGCAACGGCCGAATTGACAGGGGCGGTGATCGCAACCGGGGCTGTGAAGGTCGATCGCAACCTGAAAGCCATACAGCATCGCGACGGCGGCATCGTCAGCGAGATCGCGGTGCGCGAGGGCGACTTCGTCGAGGCGGGCCAGGTCCTCCTGCGTCTCGACGACGTGCAGACGCGGGCGGAACTGTCCATAGTGCGCGCGCAGCTTGCCGAACTGGCGGTCAAGAAGGCAAGGCTGATGGCCGAGCGCGACGGGCTCAGCCGGATGGAGCTTCCCGAGCTCTCGGACGATGCCGGCCGGCACATCGATGATGTCGTGCGCGGCGAGACGCGGTTGCTTGAAGGCAATCTGCGCAACAGGAAGACCGAGACGGAGCAACTGACGCTCAGCATGGAACAGCTCGGCGAGGAGATCGCGGGACTGGAGGCGCAGCACGCGTCCAAGCTCGACGAGATAGAACTCGTCGAGCGCGAGCACGGCAAGATCAAGGGACTTGCCGACCAGAAGCTGATCGAGGGCTCGCGCGTCTTCACCACGAAGCGCGAACTCGCCCGGCTCAATGGCGAGAAGGCGGAAATCGAGGCCGGCATCGCACGCGCCAAGGTCCGCATCAGCGAGGTCAAGCTGCAGGTCCTCGCCGTCGACGAGACAGCCCGCACCGAAGCCCAGCGCGAGCTTTCCGCCGTCGAGCCGAAGCTCGCCGAGCTCAGGGAAAGAGCGGCAGCGATCGAGGACCGCCTGCAACGGACCGACATCCGTGCGCCGATCGCAGGCATAGTCAACGAACTCTCCGTCAACACGCTGGGCGGCGTCATCACGCCGGCTGAGAAGCTTGTCACCATCGTGCCGGAGGGGGCGGAGCTGAAGATCGAGGCCAAGCTGGCGCCCACCGACATCGACCAGGTGCAGGTCGGTCAAGCCGCGAAGCTTCGCTTCAGCGCCTTCAATCAGCGCACGACCCCGGAGATATTCGGCGAAATCGCCTATGTCTCCGCCGCCACGTCTGTCGACCCGGCGAGCGGCCAGCCGCTCTATCTCGCGGAGGTCAAAATATCCGCCGACGAGATGGCGAAACTCGGCGACAACAAGCTACGCCCCGGCATGCCTTTGGAAGTCTTCATCTCGACCGAGGACCGTACCGCCATCTCATACCTGGCAAAGCCTCTCCTCGACCAGTTCGAGCGTGCGCTTCGCGAACAATAGCCAGCGATGGCAGCGCTGGACAAAAGGGCGGCCTGCATGGCCGCTTTGGGAACGTCGCAGAGGCCGGAACAACGACTGACCTGGGGCGCAAAGTAGTCGTTCATCATGTATGCCGAGAGCGATAAGAGCAGTTCCGAAGCGGCGGTCGCCCGGATGTCAGATTTATCAATGTGACCAGGCAGGCCAAGAGACGCTCTGCGCCGTCATGGGCAATTCAGCAGACTGTGAATTGTCCTAGCGCCAAGCTCCGAAACGACATCAAATGGTGAGTAGACGGTGAGTACAATACTGCTGTCGCTGGAAAATGGTTGGAAGACAGATAATTATCGGTCATAGTGGCTGCCTTCCTTGGGCAGGTCGGCGGGCGCGAGATTGACGGTCACCTTCTTGGCCGGCATCGACAGGCCGGAAGCGTGCAGCGCGGCCTGCACGCGCTCGCGGCTTTCGGCCACCGCCTTGTCGGGCAGGCCGACGATATGGATGTTGGGCTTGCCGGGCGCGATCATGACCTGAACGTCCACCGGCACCGCCTCGATGCCCTGGAACGCAACCGTGCGCACACGCGAAACCATGCCGCCCCTCCGAAACCGGCGGTGACCGCCGCCCCACGATCGGATCAGATTTCCCTATGCGTCAACTAAGCACGGGTTTTCGAATAAAGCAAGAACAAGAAGAGAACAAACATATAGTTCCGGCTGCCGTCAGGTTGCATCGGGTTGCAGCCCTGGAACAAACCGGGAGCGCGGAAGATATGCGGCGTTATGCGCCCTGTGCCTTGCGCGCCTCGACGGCGTCCCAGAACAGGGACGCGATATCGGCGCCGCCGAACCGCTTCACCTCGCGGATGCCGGTCGGCGAGGTGACGTTGATCTCGGTCATCCAGTCGCCGATCACGTCGATGCCGACGAGCACGAAGCCGCGCTCCTTGAGCGACGGCCCGATGCGCGCGCAGATCTCGCGTTCGCGCTCGGTCAGCTCGGTTTTCTCGGCACGTCCGCCGACATGCATGTTGGAGCGGGAATCGTGCTCGGCCGGCACCCGGTTGATGGCGCCGACCGGCTCGCCCTCGATCAGGATGATGCGCTTGTCGCCCTTGCGGACATCCTTGAGATAGCGCTGCACGATGAACGGCTCGCGGAACATCTGCTGGAACATCTCCAGCAGCGAGGCGAGGTTGCGGTCTGCCTCGTGCAGATGGAAGATGCCGGCGCCGCCATTGCCGTAGAGCGGCTTGACGATGATGTCGCCATGCGCCTTGCGGAACGCGTCGACCTCGCGCGGGTCCTTGGTGATCAGCGTCTCCGGCATCAGGTCCGGGAACTCGGTGACGAAGATCTTCTCGGGGCTGTTGCGCACCCAGGCGGGATCGTTGACCACCAGCGTCTTCGGATGGATGCGTTCGAGCATGTGGGTCGTGGTGATGTAGTTCATGTCGAAGGGCGGGTCCTGCCTGAGCAGGATCACGTCCATCTCCGAGAGGTCGGTGCGAACCGGCTCGCCGAGCGAGAAATGGTTGCCCTTCTCGTCGCGCACGGCCATCTCCTCGATGCGCGCGAAAACCTTGCCGCCGATCATCGACAGCCGGTCGGGCGTGTAGTGGAAGAGCCTGTGGCCGCGCCGCTGCGCCTCCAGCGACAGCGCGAAGCTGGTGTCGCCGGCGATCGACACGGTCGAGATATGATCCATCTGCACGGCAACGTTCAGCGGCATGGGTTTGCTCCGGTCGGACTGACGTCAGCGATATAGGGGCATGCGCGGCCTCTGCCAATCGGGCCACGCAGCCAATGTTTGGCGCAAGGCCCTCAGCGGTCGAAGACCAGCCGCGAATAGCCGAGATAGGAAAGCGCCATCGCGGCGGCCGAGGCGACGACCAGGGCCGCGAGCGGCGGCATCCACGGCAGGGCGATCAGCAGGCCGCTGTAGACCAGATAGTTGAAGATGCTGACCGCGATGGCGACGCCGCCATAGCGCGCGCCTTCGTGCAGGGCGCCGCGGCTGGACGGCTGGAAGGTCAGCGAGCGGTTGCAGAGCCACGTCACGGTCATCGCGCAGCCGATGGAGACGAGGCGGGCGAGGAAGGGGCCGAGCGGTGTCGCCGCAAGCAGCAGTGCAAGCACGGCGGCGTCGGTCAGGAAGCCGACGCCGCCTACGAAGCCGAAACGTAGGATGCGGCTCATGCCGCGCGCGAGGAGCCGCGCCTGCCCGCCGGCCGCGGCAGTTCCTGCGCGTCGCGCCTGGGGCGGCGCCCGGGAATGCTGAGATAGAAGATGCGCTTCTGCTCGGCGCGGCCGCGCGACACCGAATCGAGGATCAGCCCGGTGACGACCATCATGGCCGAGAACATCAGCATGCCGAGCGACAGCACCCAGGTTGGCATCCTGGGCACGAGGCCGGTCTCGGCATATTCGATCAGGATCGGCGCCATCAGCACGAGGCTGGCGGCGGCGATGAGCGCGGCGATGGCCCCGAAGAAGCGCATCGGCTGCGTTTCCTTGGCGAGCATGGCGAACATCCAGAGGATCTTCGCGCCGTCCCGATAGGTCGACAGCTTCGACGCCGAGCCCTCCGGCCGCCGGCCGTAGTCGAGCGCGATCTCGCTCACCGGCAGCTTGAGCTGCGAGGCGTGCACCGACATCTCGGTTTCTATCTCGAAGCCGCCCGATACTGCCGGGAAGCTTTTCACGAAGCGGCGGGTGAAGGCGCGGTAGCCGGAGAAGATGTCGGTGAAGTCGCGGCCGAACAGGCGCTTGTAGAGGCCGTTGAAGAGACGGTTGCCGAAAGCGTGCCCGGCGCGGCCGGCATCGTCGGTGACGCCGCGGCGCGTGCCCACGGCCATGTCGGAATGAGCCGTCAGGAGCGTGTTGACGAGCTGCGGAGCGTCCTCCGGCGCGTAGGTGCCGTCGCCGTCGACCATGATGTAGATGTCGGCCTCGATGTCGGCGAACATGCGCCTGACCACGTTGCCCTTGCCCTGGCGTGGCTCGCGGATGACGATCGCGCCGGCCGCGCGGGCCTTCAGCGCCGTCAGGTCGCTCGAATTGTTGTCGTAGACATAGACCGATGCCGCGGGCAGCGTCACGCGGAAGCGCGAGACCACGTCGCCGATCGTCTGCTCCTCGTTGTAGCAGGGGATGAGGACCGCGATGGCAAGGTCTTCCAGGCTGCTGTGATGCATCGAAACCTCCCGCCCCGCCGCTGGATGCGGCGGTGCCGTCACGCGGCGCTTTACTATTTATTGAAGCCGTTAAGGCTAGGTTTAGGACTGGTCCCAACTTGGCGGATTTGTTCTCTCCGGAAAGTTCGATGGCGAGCGAGATGACGATGGCCGGTCCGCGCCTCGGCGGAGAATCGTTCTGGCGTGGCGACGTCGTGAAGGCGATTGCCGCGACACTGGTCGTCGCGGCCGTCGCCGCGGTGGGCGGTTTCAAGGATCTCGCCGGCAACGCCGACAATGACAGCCTGCTCAGGCTGGTCGAGGTGCGCGACCTCATCGCCGGCCAGGGCTGGTTCGACCTGCACCAATATCGCATGGGCGCCGGCGGCGGCGGACTGCTGATGCACTGGTCGCGTCTGGTCGACGCGCCGATCGCCGCCATCGTGCTCGTGGTCACGTCTGTCACCGGCTCGCAGGCGGTGGGCGAGACCGTCGCGCTGATCGCCTGGCCGTTCGCGCTCTATGCGCTTTCCGTCTATCTGCTGCTGCGCATAGGCCGCCTGGTCGGCGGTGAGGAGACGATGTTCCCGCTGCTGGTCATCGGCGCGACGACGCTCTACTACACCGGCATCTTCGCGCCCGGCGCCCTCGACCACCACAACGTCCAGCTGGTGCTGATGCTGGCCATGGTGCTGTTCCTGCTGCGGGCGGGATTGCACAGCCGCTCGGCCTGGCTCGCCGGCGTCTCCGCCGTGCTGATGCTTGCGGTCGGCATGGAGACGGTGCCCTATGTCGCGGCCGGCGGCATCTTCGTCGCGGGATGGTTCCTCGTCGGGGGCGGCGAGGCGGCCAAAGCAGCGGCAGGCTTCGGCGCCGCCTTTGCCGCAACGTCCGCCGCCGTCTTCGTCGCGACGGTCCCCTCGTCCGAATGGGCGGCCGCCCATTGCGACGCCTACTCGGTCGCGCAATTCGCCATCGGCGCGCTGGCCGGCGCAGGGCTTGCCATCGTCGCGTCGACGCCGGCGCTCGGCGCAACTCCAGCCCGCCGCGCCGCATCGCTGGCCGTGCTCGGCGGCGCCGTCGCCGGCCTCGTGCTCGTCTATTTCCCGCAATGCCTGGGCGATCCCTATGCCGGGCTCGATCCGATGCTGCAGAGCTACTGGCTCGACGCCGTCAGCGAGGCTCAGTCGCTCTGGCGCGTGCTGGCCGCGGAGCCGGACGCGGCGGTGGGCCAATACGCGACCGTCCTCGTAGCGCTCGGACTGCTTGCCCGGCGGATGCTGGTGCGCGGCCTTCGCCGCGAGGAGGTGTTGATCGCGATGGTTCTGGTCGTCGCCTTGCTGGTCAGCGTCTGGCAGGTCAGGGGCTCGCGCTTCTCGCTGCCGCTCGCCTGCGTGCCGCTGGCGGTCTGGGTCGCCGGCTTTCGCCGGCATGCCGAGTCCGCGCCGGGCACCGCCTCCTCGCTCAAGCTCGTCGGCGCTTGGCTCGTCTCCTTCCACATCACCTGGACCCTGGCGGCCAGCGGAATCCTGTATCTCGTTTCGCCGTCGGAAGCCGGCAAACAATCGCCCGAGGAAAGCTGCTACGAGCGGTCGGACTACGCGGAACTGGCCGCGATGCCGGCCGGCAACGTGCTGGTCATCTCGAACCTCGGCGCGCCGATGCTGCGGTATACGCCGCATCATGTGCTCGCCGGGCCCTACCATCGCAACATGGCCGGCAATCTGGCGGCACTCGAGGCCTTTATCGGAACGCCCGAAAAGGCGCGCGAGGTCGCACAGGCGAACGGGATCGGCCTGGTGGCCTTCTGCCGCGGCAATACCGAGACGGATTTCCTCGCCCGACGCGCGCCGGACGGGCTGCTGGCAAATCTTCTGGCAGGCCGCGCACCGGACTGGCTGGAGATCGTGCCGGAAAGCAGCGGCAAGCCGATCGAACTCTACCGCGTCCTGCCGCCTTGGTGACCTTGGCCGCCGGCTGACTTCGCGCCGCTAACGCGGCGTAAGCATCCCGTCCCGTCCTTGGACGACTGCCGAGGCGGTCTTGATACTTTTCCTAAACGCTTTGCTGGCAAGTTGCGCGCCAATTCAAGAACAACAACAAGCAGGACCGAAATGCAGCCCGTTTTTGCGAACGGCTATACTGGCAGGGAAAGCACGGAACTCGCGTTCACCGACCCCCTGACCGGCCTCGGCAACCATCGCCGCTTCTACGACAAGGTGGAGCGCCTGATCTCTGATCGCGCCGACGATCCGGCACCCTTCGCGATCGGCATTCTCGACCTGGACGGCTTCAAGCCGATCAACGATCTGTTCGGCAGCAGGGCCGGCGACGACATCCTCGTCCAGGTCGCCATGCGGCTGCGCGCGTCGATGGATGCGCATTCGACGGTGACGCGCATCGGCGCGGACGAGTTCGCCTTCCTCTACCCGCTGGTCTTCAGCGAGGACGCCGCCACCGACAAGGCCCGGATGCTGATCGAGATATTGTCGGCGCCCTACGACGTCGGCGAGCGTACGGCGCGCCTGTCGGCCTCGGTCGGCTGCTCGCTCTATCATTTCGGCGACGAGACCACCAATATCCTGATCCACAAGGCCGAAACGGCGCTCTACCAGGCCAAGCGCTCCGGCCGCGGCCGGGTCGTCGTTTATACACGCGAGATGGAGGAAGCCGCCAAGCGCGTCACCCGCATCGAGCAGGCGCTGAGGCGCGCCGTCTCCGCCGGCGAGGTGGAGCCGCATTTCCAGCCGATCGTCGATCTCAAGACGCGCCGGACGGTGGGCTTCGAGACGCTGGCGCGCTGGACCGACCGCGACCTTGGTCCGATCTCGCCGGTCGTCTTCATCCCGATCGCCGAGGAGCGCGGCATCATCGGCCCGATGTCGCAGCTCGTGCTGAGGAAGGCGACCGAGGCGGCGCGCGACTGGCCGCAGGACCTGTTCCTGTCCTTCAACCTGTCGCCCTCGCAGCTCGTCGACCAGAACACCGGCCTGCACATACTCGCCATTCTCGACCGCACCGGCTTCGACCCGCGCCGCCTGGAGATCGAGATTACCGAAACTGGCCTCATGTCGGACCCGACATCGGCCGAGAAGATCGTCGAGGACCTGCGCCGCTGCGGCATCCGCGTCTCGCTCGACGATTTCGGCACCGGCCAGTCCTCGCTCGGGCGGTTGCGCGAGTTCCATTTCGACAAGCTGAAGATCGACCGCGCCTTCATCGCCTCGCTGCTCGACGACCGTCCTTCCGAGCACATCATCCGCGCCATCCTGGCCATGTGCGAGGGGCTCGGCATGGACGTCGTCGCCGAAGGCATCGAGGAAGAGGAGCAGGCCGAGCGCCTCGTGCAGTTCGGCTGCGGCGGCGGTCAGGGTTATCTGTTCGGCCGTCCCGCCAATGCGGATGCGACGCTCGGCTATCTCAGGGATTCCTTCCGCGGCGCGCAGCGCGCCAGGGCGGTCTGAACCGAGCCGGCGACGGCCGCTCGCTTCGGCGGCAATTCCGTAAACCCCGGCAGCCGCCAGCGCCGGCCACCTTTGGCGCTGGACCAGCTCCCGCTTCTCCGAAGCGAAGATCGGTCCGGTCCCTGTCTGTCGCATTCCGGCCGGAAAACCGGTTTCCACTTTTCCTGGAATTGCTCTAAAGCCGCCAGACGAAGGAGGAACGGTGACCCTGCGCTTCTGGGAAAGAATGGAATTCTCGGTTCTGCTCGCCGGCATCATCGTCGCGGGCGGCCTGTGGGGTTTCGTCGAGCTGACCGAAGTGGCGCGCGACACCGCCACGCATGCCTTCGACACCGAGATACTGCTTTTCTTCCGCGAGGCGGGACGGCCCAACGATCCGATCGGCCCGCTCTGGATGGAAGAGGCGGTGCGCGACGTCACCGCGCTGGGCTCGATGATCGTCCTGGTCATGGTGACGGCGGTCACAATCTTCTACCTGCTGCTGGTCCGCCGCTGGCGCTCTGCCCTGCTCGTGCTTGTCACCGTCGGCGGCGGCCAGATCCTGTCGAGCGTGCTCAAGCTCGGCATCGACCGGCCGCGCCCCGACCTCGTGTCCCATCTGGCTCAGGTGCAGACGCTCTCCTTCCCGAGCGGCCACGCGATGATGGCGGCGGTGACCTACCTGACGCTCGGAACCATGCTGGCCGGCATCGTGCCGGGCAGGGCGACGAAGATCTATGTGCTCGGCGTCGCCGTTCTGGTCACCCTGATGGTCGGCGTTTCGCGGCTCTATCTCGGCGTGCATTGGCCGTCCGACGTCCTGGCCGGATGGTGCGCGGGTTTCGCGTGGGCGATGCTGTGCTGGCTCGTCGCGCGCCGTCTGCTGCGGCGCGGCGAGCCGGAGCGCAGTTAGAGATCATGGTTCATGTGTAAGGATTGATGCTTGAAACATCATCATAATGATATTATACATGCATACTGCAGTCTCAGGCAGGAACGCGTTTCGTGATCACCGCCCAGCAGATGCGCGCCGCGCGAGCGCTCGCCGGCATCGACCAGAAGACCCTCGCCGAGCGGGCAGGTGTGTCGTTGCCGACGATCCAGAGGATGGAAGCAAGTGACGGCGTCGTGCGGGGTGTGGTCGATACGTTGATGAAGGTGATCCGCGCGCTGGACGAGTCGGGCGTCGAGTTGATCGGCGTCAACCAGGCGAGCAGCGGCAGCGGCAGGGGCGTTCGCCTCAAGGCGCCGGCGACCGACGAAGGCCTCACCGGCTGAGATTGCAACTGCGGAGCCGCGTCGCGCGCTTCGATTGTTGAAGTCAGTCGCGACGGCGACCGCCGACAGATTGCCGACGATCCCGCCGCTCCTTGATCGAGCCTCGGACGATCCAGAACCGGTTCCGGTCCGATGCTCGAATGTGCGGAAGGCCGTCATGAGCGCAGCTGCCGGGTCGGAGCGATTGCATTCCACCCCCACTTTCCTGGAACTCTACACGCCGAAGCTCGTCACCGTGCTGCGGGAGGGCTACGGGCTCAGGCAGTTCCGCATCGACGTCATCGCCGGGCTGACAGTCGCGATCGTCGCCCTGCCGCTCTCCATGGCGATCGCCATCGCCTCGGGCGTGTCGCCCGACCGCGGCCTCTACACCGCGATCGTCGGCGGCTTCCTGGTGTCGGCGCTCGGCGGCAGCCGTTTCCAGATCGGCGGACCGGCAGGTGCCTTCATCGTGCTGGTGGCGTCGACGGTGGCGCGCCATGGCGTCGACGGGCTGATCCTCGCCACCATGATGTCGGGCGTCTTCCTGCTGGCGGTCGGCTATCTGAGACTCGGCACCTACATCAAGTTCATCCCCTACCCGGTGACGGTCGGCTTCACCGCCGGCATCGCGATCATCATCTTCGCCAGCCAGCTCAGCGAGCTGTTCGGCCTGTCGCTGGACGGCAAGGAGCCGGGCGAACTCATCCCGAAGCTGAGAGCGCTCACCGCCGCCTGGGGCACGTTCAACCCGTCGGCGATCGTCGTCGCGTTCCTGACCATCGCCGTCATCGCCGGGCTGAAGCGCTGGCGGCCGTCATGGCCGGGCATGCTGATCGGGGTCGGCGTGGCATCGATCTTGGCGGCGGCGCTGGCGCTGCCGGTCGAGACGATCGGCACGCGCTTCGGCGGCATACCGCGCTCGCTGCCGCTGCCGGCGCTGCCGGCCTTCGATCTTGCCGCCATGCAGGCCGTGCTGCCCGACGCCATCGCCTTCACCCTGCTTGGAGCCATCGAATCGCTGCTGTCGGCGGTGGTCGCCGACGGCATGACGGGACGCAGGCATCGCTCCAACTGCGAACTGGTGGCGCAGGGCTTCGCCAACATCGGCTCGGCATTGTTCGGCGGCATCTGCGTGACCGGCACCATCGCGCGGACGGCGACCAATATTCGCGCAGGCGCGCACGGCCCCGTCTCCGGCATGCTGCATTCGGGCTTCCTGCTTGTCTTCATGCTCGTGGCCGCGCCGCTGGCGAGCTACATACCTTTGGCCGCACTTGCCGGCGTGCTTGCGGTCGTCGCCTGGAACATGGTCGAGAAGACCGCCTTCGCGGCGCTGCTGCGCTCCTCCTGGGGCGATGCGCTGGTCCTGCTGGTCACCTTCGCCCTGGTCGTCTTCCGCGACCTGACCGAGGGCATCGTCGTCGGCTTCGCGCTGGGCTCGGTACTGTTCATCGACCGCATGTCCAAAATGGTTGCCGTCGAGATCGGCTCGGCCGACGTTCCCGACACCAGGGGCAAGGAGCGTGTTGCCTATGAGGCCGCCGAGTCGTCCGACCCGGACACGGTGATCTATCGCATCAGCGGCGCCTTCTTCTTCGGCTCGGCCTCGACGGTGGCGACCGTGCTCGACCGCATCGCCGACCGGCGCACGAATTTCGTGCTGGATTGCTCGGCCGTGCCATTCCTCGATTCGACGGCCGCCAACGTCATTGAAGGGGCGGCTCGAAAGGCCGAGCGCGCCGGCGTGCGTTTCTTCATCGCCGGAGCGTCGCCACCGGTGCGCCGCATGCTGTTCACGCATGGCGCGCGCCCGCCGCATGTGCGCTACAAGACGACGGTCGCGAGCGCGCTGAAGCAGATACGGCGCGAACGGCCCCAGGAGGAAGCCGCCCCGGCGGAATAGTTCATCAAAAGCACGATCCCGAAAGTACTCCTACCTGCGCCGGGCCTTCGGAGTTCCGCATTTGCCGCCCTGATCGGGCGGCCATGACCATTCGTTGCCAACGGTTCCGATCGTGACAAGCTGTGACCAGTCACCGCCGTGGCACTGATAACATTGAGCGCAACGGCGGTTGCCGACCTTGAGGAAGCCGTCCAAGGTCTGATTGTGAACGCCTCCGTTTCTGACCGCGAACGAGTCCCTGAAAAGCTCCGCGCCTAACCACTCTTCCAAAACCTCGTAAGCCCGATCGTTGTTGCGCGATCCGTGATGGGCAGCGGTAAAGATGCAAGCGCGATCGGTGGGCTTGAGATGATTTGGAAAATTTTCCTCAGGTTCATCAATTCCGAACGCAAGGCGTGAATCCGCGACGAAGATGACAGCGGGCTCCCCTTCAGTTTCGACCCGCTGGAATACCAGCGAAGACACGTTTTGCTCGGTCAGCTTGAGGGAATAAAAAAGCGCCAGACTATTCGCTTCCCTTCTTACGTCTCGCTGCTCGACCGTGTTCAGGGGTTCCAGGAATCCCGAGATTCCGCCTTGAGGGGCGGCGCCTTCGTTCTCGAACGCAGTGAAATCGAACCACCGAATGGGAATCGAATGCGAGACGGCTAAGGTCGCAATCGCCTGGATCGCCTCAGCCGTTTCAATGACGCTCCTCGTTAAAGTCTCCGCCAATTGGAACGCCTCCGGTGACGCTCTCTCCGTGTCGACGAAATACCAATGGATTTGCGGTCGATTCGCGCCGAGACGCTCGCCCAGCGGCACCGTGAGAAGATGGCTCTCCTCGAGGTTCCTCCGCACGACCGCAAGTTCCTGCAAGCCGAGACCCAATGACCGCGCGACCATCGCCTCCCCCGACTCTTCCGTTCTGTCAGCAAGGATAGCTGTCTCCATACGGTCGGTCCTTGGCCTCTCCCTCAGGTATTTCAGCCCTTCGCTGCGAATCCGCTGGTCGATGGATCGAAAAGCCGGGATCCGGTCCTCGGTCGCCAAGATTGCTTCCGTCCCACGGAGCCGTTCTTCTGCGACAATTGACCTTGCTGCCAGGGCTGCGCCCTCTCGCAAACGCGTGATCAACCTGTCCGGGTCGGTCAGGACTTCGGGCACCGCCGGCGACCAAAGCGCGGGCAACCAGAATTCTCCGATCTCGTTTCCCTCGGAAACCCAGGTCTCGACGAATCGCGGAAAGCCTGCGGAATGGTCATGATCGCTATGACTGCAGATTGCGATATCGATCCGATTGCCGACGGTGGGGCAATGATCTTTGAGAGACTTGAACAGTCCGTTTTCCGGACCGCGCGTCTTGCTTTGCCCACCGTCAAAAAGAACCACGTAACCCCTGTGGTTGTGTTCTGTTTCCAACACGAAGGCTTCACCGCTACTCAGCGGCAGGGCAGTAAACCTGGACGACAATTCACCCTCCCCCAATTTAACCAATGGGAGGAAAGTAGACTCGTGTCCAAGGAAATAGAAAGAGCGAAAATCCTGAAAGTCGAGCTTTAACTTATGTAATCAGGATGCCTGCTCTTCTTGCGCCCAGGTCACGCTCCTGTAGTCGAAGCCGTATTCGAGCGTCGGCTTCACGATCCTGAAATAGGGCGACAGGTCGAAGTCGCGCGGCGTGTAGAGCGAGTGGTGGCGGATGTGCAGGATCTCGCTGCGAGAGTAGGAGGACTGGGCCGACGCCCGTCCCGGCGCGCGGGTGATCTCGGGCAGGATCGGATAGCGGATACCTTCATAGGCCTGGGCGATCAGCGACGAGCAGATGGCGCGGGTAGGGTCGCCGGAACCGAAGGCGATGGCGCGCCTCCGCCAGCGCACCGGCATCGGCACCGGAAAGAAATAGCGCAGCATGTCGAAGATGTTCTTCAGGTCGTATTTCAGGCCGAGCCGCTCCAGCATGAAATCGACGACATGCTGGCGGTCCTCCGGCGACAGTCCGCTCGCCCGGCAGATGCGCGTGTTGTAGGTGCGGTATTTCGACAGCGGCACCGCTACGCAGCCCTGGCCGAGATTGACCTCGATCAGGCGCGGCCGCTCCGACCCATCCTCCGGTTCCGGCAGGGCGTCGCCGACATAGAGCGCCGAATGCGACCACGTCGACTGGGTCAGGTATTTGATGGTCGCGGAAATCCTGAGATTGCCCTCGATCAGCAGGATGTCGCCCGGCTGCAGAATGCGTCGCAGGGTCTCCGGGTCAGACGGCGTGTAGGGCTCGTAGCCGGAGGTCTCCTGCTGCAGCCGGCCCGCCAGGAACCGGCCTATCCTGTCGAGGATCGTGTCGCCCGCTTCGCTCATCCGCTAGCCGTAACACGCCCCGGTTGCGGATTGCCACATGGCCGGCGCTATGCCGCCGGATGCGGCTCGGCGAACTCGCGCCGGATCTTGCGCGCGGCCTTCTTCGCCGCCCGTTTCGGGCTGTCGCGGAAAAGCTTCGATGCCTCGGCCAGGCTGGCTTTCCTGAGCTGGCGCTCGGAGCGTTTGCAGAGCCGGGCGAGCAGCTGCGTTTCGGTGAGGGCGCCGAGCGGGTGCTCCTTGTCCTTCAGCAGCGCGCGCATGACGAATATGTCGTGCAGCTCGCCGAGCCTTTCAGCGAGCGCGTCGACGGCCTTTCGCCTGGCCTTGACCGGCGACGGCCACAGCTTCTTCAACAGGGACAGGTGCTTGGAATGCGCCTTGAGCGCCTTGCGCAGTTCATGGAAGTCTTCTGGCGCGCCGCGCGCCTTGGCGCTGGCAAGGCTTTTGCTGGCTCGGTGCATGGTCTTGCCCATGCCCTCGGCAAGGATGTCCGCCGCGCCCTGGGGTTCGTCGGGCAGCCGGAGCTTGCGGATTTGCCGCAGGCCGGTCTTGCAGGAGGCGACGGCTGCATCGATGGCGGGGCCGGCGTCCTTGCCGACGATGTCGTCGCGATGCGCGACGAGCCTGTCGCGCACGGGATCGAGGTCGCCGCCGGCGGCTTCGTCAGGAAAAGCCTTGCCCAGCCGATCCACCGTCTCGACGAGGGCGGCGGCTTCGCGCGGGCCGGCGAGCCCCGCCGCTACGTCGCGGTAGCGCGCATTCTCGGCCCGGAAGAAGGCTTCGTCGCCGGAGCGGACAAGCCGGAACAGCGCTCGCAGGCTCTTCAGCCGCTTGCGGCATTCGTGCAGGGCCTCGTCGGGATTTTCGCGCGCCGCCGCGAGCTGCTGGAGCGCGCCGTCGATTTCCGCTGCGGCGATGCGCCGAACCTCGGTCGTCAGCGGCAGGTGCGGATCGATCAGGAAGCTCATGCCGCGAACTCCGGAAGTTCTCCGAGGGCCAGCGATGCGTTGTAGTACCTGTTGTCCTGCGTGACCTCGCGGCCGAGCCATGACGGCAGCTTCTCCACCGGCACGATATCAGGCGTCTCGAGCTCGGCGATCACCAGGCCTGCAAGTCCGCCCTCGAACACATCGATCTCGTAGAGATAGCCCTCATGGCGGACGTGATGGCGCGTCTTCTTGATGATGCGACCGATCGCGAAGGCCTGCATCTCCTCCGCCTCCGCCAGCGGGACGGGGTACTCGAACTCTTCGCGTCCGCGGTCCCGTGCAGGAAACTTGAGCGTGAGCATCGCCGCCCTGCCGTCACTGATGCGGATGCGGACCGTGCGCTCGACGGCCGCAACCAGGTAGAACTGGCGGATGCGGATCTCCGCCTCCACGAAATCCCGCCAGGCGGGACTGGAAACCAGAAACTTCCGTTCGATTTCCTTCGCCATTGACCAAGTCCCAAAGAAGCGACAATAGCAAAAAGCGACGGAGCTTGGAGCGCCACCCCTCGTCCGCTTTCGTACCCGCATCACTCAGCGCAAGTCGCCATTATTTCATATCCTGCGCGCTGTTTCGCGTCTTTGATACGCGTCAAGATTTGCGATCTGACCTTTACTTTAATCATTCGATTGATTAAATAAGCGATGGCCAAAAAACCTGAAAATGTCCTCTCCACGAGCCGTGCTCATCCCTCGCCCGCCGACCAGACCCGCGCCGCCCTCATCCGCGTCGCGCTGAAACTGTTCGGCCGCCAGGGTTTCGAGGGCACGTCGACCCGGGAGATCGCGGCTCTCGCGAAAGCCAATATCGGCTCGATCGCCTATCATTTCGGCGGCAAGGAAGGTCTCAGGGCGGCCTGCGCCAACCATATCGTCGAGACGATCGGCGGCGTTGCCGGCGCCGCCATGGCGGAGACGGCCGGCGACGTCCAGGGCGAAGATGCGGCGCGGGCGCGGCTGAACACCGTGCTGGAAGCCATGGTCGGCTTCATCGTGGCCCGGCCCGAGGCCGGCGAGTTCGTGCAGTTCGTGCTGCGCGAACTGTCCCAGCCGAGCGAGGCGCTCGACATCATCTATGACGGCGTGTTCGAGCCGGTCCACCGGAGTCTCTGCAGGATCTGGGCGGAGGCAAGCGGCGAGGACGCCGAAAGCGAACGCACCAGGATCACCATCTTCACGCTGATCGGACAGGTCGTCTATTTCCGCATCGCGCAAGCCGCCGTCATGCGGCGCATGGACTGGGACAAGGTCGGGCCGGCCGAGGCGACGGACATAATCGCGGTGGTCAGAAGCAACATCGATGCGATCCTCTCCGCGCGGAAGGAGGCAAAGCCATGAGCATCCTTTGCTCGATCCCCTTCGCCGCCGCTTTGTTCTCCGCATGTGCCGGGCCGGCGCCGCTCGCCGTGGGTTATGTCGAGGGCGACTTCGTGCTGCTCGCCCCGATCGAGGTTGCGCAGGTGCAGTCGATCTCGGTGAAGCGCGGCGACCGCGTCGAGGAAGGCGCAGTGGTTGCCGAAATGGAGACGGACGACGCCAGGATCGCGGTCGCGCAGGCCGAAGCGGCGCTGGCACAGGCGCAGGCGCAGCTTGCCAATCTGCTCGTCGGCAAGCGGCAGGAGGAAATCGACGTGCTGGAGGCCATGGTGCGCTCGGCCAAGGCGGAAGCCGAGGAGAGGCGGCGCACCCTGGCGCGCGTCACCGACCTGCTCAAGCGGGGCACCGCGGCCCAGGCGACGTTCGATGCGGCGAAGACGGCGGTCGAGGTGGCCGAGGCGCAGATCAACCAGGCCGAGGCCAATCTTGCGGTAGGAAAACTGGCGGCGCGCGCCGAGGAGATCAAGGCGGCCGAGAACCAGGTGAAGCAGGCCGAGACCGCGCTCGAGCAGGCGCGCTGGCGGCTGACCAAGCGCTCGCTGACGGCCCCGGCGGCGGGACGCGTCGACGACGTGATCCGCAATCCGGGCGACGTCGCCGGCCCCTCCGCGCCGGTCGTCTCCATGCTGCCGGACGGCGCGGTGAAGCTCTCCCTCTACGTGCCCGAAGCGTCGTTCTCGAAGCTCGAGGTCGGCAAGCTGCTGAAGGTGCGCTGCGACGGTTGCCCGGACGGGCTCGAGGCGCGCATCAGCTACATCTCGCCCGATCCGGAGTTCACGCCTCCGGTCATCTACTCGCTCGAGACCAGGCAGAAGCTCGTCTACCTCATCGAGGCAAGGCCGGTCGACGCGACCTCGCGGCTGCAGCCGGGGCAGATCGTGGATGTGGAGTTAGGGGAGTAGGGGAATAAGTGAGTAGGTGAGTAAGGAAACAGGGCGGCCGACTGCACGGGCTTCTTTCCCCTACTAACCTATTCCCTTACTCACCTCCCTCCCTGCCGGAGGCAGTCATGAACGCCATCGACGTCAGGAACCTGGTGAAGCGCTTCGGCGACAAGACCGTCGTCGACCACGTCACCATGACGGTCGCCGAGGGCGAGATCGTCGGCTTCCTCGGCCCCAACGGCTCCGGCAAGACCACAACCATCCGCATCATGTGCGGGCTGCTGACCCCTGACGAGGGGGAGGGCGAGGTGCTCGGCCACGACCTCAGGACGGAGAGCCTGAAGATCAAGCGCGAGGTCGGCTACATGACCCAGAAATTCTCGTTCTACGAGGATCTCACCATCGCCGAGAACCTCGAATTCGTCGCCCGGCTCTATCAGCTGAAGCCGGTCGCCGAACATGTCGACCGCACGCTGGAGGACCTCGGTCTCGCGAGCCGCCGGAACCAGCTCGCCGGCACGCTTTCGGGCGGCTGGAAGCAGCGCCTCGCGCTCGCCGCCTGCATCATGCACAAGCCGAAGCTTCTGCTGCTCGACGAGCCGACCGCCGGCGTCGACCCGAAGGCACGGCGCGAGTTCTGGGACGAGATCCACCGGCTGGCGCAGGACGGGCTGACCGTGCTCGTCTCGACCCACTACATGGACGAGGCCGAGCGCTGCCACCGCATCAGCTACATCTCCTACGGCAGGATGCTTGCCACCGGCACTGTCGACGAGGTGGTGAAGAACGCCGGGTTGACGACCTTCGTCATCGAAGGTCCGCGGCTCGACCAGATCGCCAGGGCGCTCGAAGGCCGTCCAGGCGTCGAGCAGGTCGCCCCCTTCGGCACGACGCTGCACGTCGTCGGATCGGACAAGGCGCTTCTCGAAAGCGCGCTCGACGACATTCGCGGCCGGGAAGGCATTGCGGTCAGGCCCGGCGAGACCAGCCTCGAGGACGTCTTCATCCAGTTCATGGCGAAGTCCAGGGACAACATGGCATGAACACGATCTTCTCCTTCGCCCGGCTGGGCGCGCTGCTGATGAAGGAGTTCATCCAGATGCGGCGCGACCGCATCACCTTCGCCATGATGCTCGGCGTGCCGCTGATGCAGCTCGTGCTGTTTGGTTATGCGATCAACAACGACCCTAAGAGCCTGCCGGCCGCGCTGGTCGCAACCAGCAACGACCACTATACGCGCGCCATGGTCTCCGCATTGCAGATGACCGGCTACTATCGTTTCGACCACATCGTGCAGACCGCGGCCGAGGCCGAGGCGCTGATGGCGAACGGTACGGTCTCCTTCCTTGTGACCATACCGGCCGACTTCGCCCGCCGCGTCGAGAGCGGCGACAATCCGCAGATCCTGATCGAGGCCGACGCCACCGACCCGGCGGTCGCGAGCGGCGCCATTTCCACGCTCGGCACCGTGGCGCAGACGGCCCTGCTGCGCGAGCAGGGCAGGCAGGCGGAAGCGGCGGAACGCGCGAGCACACAGCTCGAAGTGGTCGTCCACAGACGCTACAATCCCGAAGGCATATCCCAATACAACATCGTGCCTGGCCTGCTCGGCGTCATCCTGCAGATGACAATGGTGATGATGACCTCGATCGCGCTGACCCGCGAGACCGAGCGCGGCACGATGGAGAACCTGCTCGCCATGCCGGCCTCGCCGGTCGAGATCATGCTCGGCAAGGTGCTGCCCTATCTGGTCGTAGGCGCCGTGCAGGTCGCGGTCGTGCTGATTGCCGCGAAGCTCCTGTTTTCGATCCCCTTCCAGGGCTCGCTGACGCTGCTTCTGTCGGCGATCCTCATCTTCGTGCTGGCGCTGGTGCTGCTCGGCTACACGATCTCGACCATCGCCCGCACGCAGATGCAGGCGCTGCAGCTTACCTTCTTCTTCTTCCTGCCGTCGCTCCTGCTGTCGGGCTTCATGTTCCCCTATCGCGGCATGCCCGGCTGGGCGCAGGTCTTCGGCGAGATATTCCCGCTCACGCATTTCCTGCGCGTCACCCGCGCGGTCATGCTGAAGGGCGCCGATTTCGATGCGATCGCGCTGGAGGTCGCGGCGCTCTGCTTCTTCGTCGTGCTGTTCGCGGGACTGGCGCTGTTTCGCTTCCGGCGTACGCTCGACTGAGCGTTACCTTCTGCAAGCTTATTTGATGCAACCCTAATATGGGTGCACCGTTTCGCTGCGATGAAGCCAAACGGGAGCTTTTGGAGACATGCGAAATATTCTGATCGGCTGCGCCCTGCTCGCCGGAGCGGGCATGGCTATGCCCATGCAGGTATCGGCGCAGGACCTGGAGTTCGGGATCGGCCGCGACGGATTGCGGATAGAGCGCGACTGCAACCCGCGCTACGAGGACTGCTACCGGGATGACCGCAGGCGCGACTACTACGACGACCGTCCGCGCTGTTCGGCGGGGCGCGCGCTGAGGAAAGCCGAGCGCATGGGCATTCGCCACGCCCGCGTCGCCGATGTCGGCAGGCGCACTATCGATGTGTTCGGGCGCGATCGCTATGGCGATCGCATCTACATCACCTTTGGCCGTCAGCCGAGTTGCCCCGTGCTCAGCTGACGAAAACGCCCGGTGCATCCTGCGCCGGGCGCTTTTTTGATCTCGCACCGCGAGCCACATTCAGCCCATGAGCGACCGCACCCGCTTCTCGCCGCCGGCGTTGCGCCATGCGTTGAAGCGATGCGTCGCGGCGGCGAAGGAGATCTTCATCGCGCGGGCGACCGAGTAGCGGCTCGCACCCTCGTCGAACATCCGGTAGCAGCATTCGACACCGTCCTTCGACAGCTTGCCGTCGGCCATCTTGTTGGCGGGATTGGCCGGGTCGTATTTCGGTGCGGCCTGCTCGACCAGGCCTTTGAGACGGTCGAGATCGGCCTGGATGCCGGCGATGAGGTCGAGGATCGGCTGCGGATCGAAGGAGTCGGCATGCGGATCGGCCGGATGGCCGGCGACGGGCTTCTGCTGCTTCACGGGCGGCTCTCCTATAAGCGAACGTTAACCTATATAGTGTGGAGTCCGGCTATAAAAAGAGGGCGTCCTCCGGGAAGCGTTATCGCCGCTTCGGATAGCAGGACGCCCATTGCACCGGCACGACGAACGCTCTAGTTTAGAACAATTCTAAACTAGAGCCAGAATCTCATGCTTTCACGTGTCTTCGGTTTCGGACGCCGCCCCTTCGATTCGCTCGACGAGCAGGAGATTCTCGCGCTCGCCATTTCCTCCGAGGAGGATGACGGCCGCATATACCGTGCCTATGCCGACGGCCTGCGCGACGACTTTCCCGCTTCCGCCGCGGTTTTCGACGGCATGGCCGACGAGGAGGACAGGCATCGCGCCGCGCTGATCGAAATGCACCGGCAGCGCTTCGGCGAGCGCATCCCCCTTATCCGCCGCGAGCATGTCAAAGGTTATTACGAACGCCGGCCGGACTGGCTGGTCCGTCCGCTCGGCATCGAGAAGGTGCGCCTGCAGGCCGAGGAGATGGAAGATCAGGCGCATCGCTTCTACCTCGAGGCCGCGAAGCGTACGGAGGACGCCTCGACCCGAAAGCTGCTCGGCGATCTCGCGGCGGCGGAGAAGGGCCATGAATCTTTGGCGCGCCGGCTCGGCCTGGAACATGTGCCGGAGGACGTGAAGGCCGAGGAGGGCGTCGCCGAGCGGCGGCAGTTCATCCTGACCTATGTGCAGCCGGGGCTGGCCGGCCTGATGGACGGCTCGGTGTCGACGCTGGCGCCGATCTTCGCCGCAGCCTTCGCCACCGGCGACACCTGGCAGACCTTCCTCGTCGGCCTGTCCGCTTCGGTCGGCGCCGGCATCTCGATGGGCTTCACCGAGGCCGCCCATGACGACGGCAAGCTGTCGGGCCGCGGTTCGCCGGTGAAGCGCGGCCTCGCCTCCGGCATCATGACGGCGATCGGCGGGCTGGGCCATGCGCTGCCCTATCTGATCCCGCATTTCTGGACGGCCACCGCGATCGCCATCGCCGTCGTCTTCGTCGAGCTCTGGGCGATCGCCTTCATCCAGAACCGCTACATGGAAACCCCCTTCTTCCGCGCCGTGCTGCAGGTGGTGCTGGGCGGCAGCCTCGTGCTGGCGGCGGGCGTGCTGATCGGCAATGCGTAATCGTCCATAGCGCCGAGCGAAAGGGCCGCACCTCTCGGCGCGGCCCTTTCGGTGGCGCGATCGGATCGTGCCGTTGCGATCCGCTATTCGGCGGCCTGCATGTTGACCTTGCTCTCGCCGAGCTGCGATAGCTTCTTGTCGGTCGCTTCTTCTTCCTTGAGGTTCTTGGCGAGCACGGCGGCGCAGTCGCTGCGGCCGAGCTGCTTGGCCCAGGCCATCAGCGTGCCGTAGCGGGTGATCTCATAATGCTCGACGGCTTGCGCCGAGGCGATCAGCGCCGCGTCCAGCACCTGCTTGTCGTCGATGTCGCCGGCAATCTCGTCGGCTTCCTCCAGAATGCCGTCGATGGCCGGGCAGTTGACCGCCTTGGCCTTGACGCCGTGCATCTCGAAGACTTGCTCGACGCGTTCGACATGGCCTTTGGTCTCCTGAAGATGCTTCTCGAAGCCAGCCTTCAGCTCGGGGCTGGTCGCCTTGTCGACCATCTTCGGCAGCGCCTTCTCGATCTGCTTCTCGGCGTAATAGATGTCGCGCAGCGTGTGCACGAAGAGGTCGTCCAGCGTCTTGATGTCCTTGGAAAAGAAACCCATGGCTTTTGCCCTTCCTGTTTCTTGGTGTTGTTGGAAAAGCGCCGGAGCCGATCGTCCCTCATGCGAACGATGCCGGCGTGCCGGACACCGTCCGGCTCGGGACCAACGTGCCGCGCGCGAGCACGTTCCGGCAGGCAAGGAAATTCATCGCCGAGACAATGTGGAAACCGGAAATCACCCGGACGGCATCGGCGCGAAACAGCTGTGTCGGAAAAAGCACATGCCGGAGAAGTTTCCGGCCGGTCGCGGAAAGACCCGGACTCAGCCGTGATTCGGCCACGGTCGAGGTCGATCCAGGGCCGAAGATTAATATCGCGTTCACCGAAGATTCACGACTGAACGCTAAAAGTGTCCGTAAATCGGAAGGGACATCCGAGGGACAGGGACTGGTACGATGAACGTCTGGAATCACATCACGCATTTTGCGTTCGCGCTGCGCGAATTCGTTGCACCGACCTACCGCCCCGAGCGCCACTACATGCGCGGCCCCGGCCCGGCCTGCGCACGCCGTCTCGGCACGCCCGCAGCCTTCCACTGATCCGTTCACGGCGATGCGGCGGCAATGCCCGCCGTTCGCCTACCGGGTCTTGTCCGCCGCCTCGCACACGGAAAGCTCGACCGCCGCGCCTGCATCGGCCCCCAGCTCCAGGCAAGTCCCCTCCGCGCAGAGCCGCCACCCCGCGCCGGTTGCTCCCGATGCGGCAAGCATGACGACAGGACGCGGACTCAGCTTCGGCGGGTAGCTCCACCATCCATCCTTCAGGACGGCGCTCTCCGGCGGCTCCATCCCGGCGCCCGATCCCTTGACGCGCGCCTCGACGATTTCGAGGCCGGCCGGGGTCACGCGCCAGTCCTCCTCCCAGCGCGTCTTCTCGATGGAATGGCTCCACGACAGGGTGAAGGCTGACACGGCGAGCACAGTCATCTTGCCGGCGGCGAGGATGCAGAGGCTCATTGCAGCGCGGGGATGCCCCGCGCCCGCCACCAGTGCCATCCGATCCACGAGGCGGCGAGCGCCCAGCCGATCTCGTCGGTCAGCGGCAGGGCAAGCACCAGGAGCACGCCGGCGGCGAAGGCGACGATCCGCTCCCAGACGGCGAGGCGGGTGAAAAGGAAGCCGACCACCGCCGCGCCCCACAGCGCGATGCCGAGGCAGGCCTTGGCGACGATGTAGACGACCTCGACAGGGTAGCCGAAGTTTTCGGCGATCGGCCCCGGATCCTGCAGCATGAGCGCTGGCGTGTAGACCGCCATGAACGGCACCACGAAGCCGGCGACCGCGAGCTTGGAGGCCTGGACACCGATCTTCAGCCCGGATTCCTTGGCCATCGGCGCTGCCGCGAAGGCGGCGAGCGCGACCGGCGGGGTGAGGTCGGCCATGATCCCGAAATAGAAGACGAACATGTGGCCGACCAAGAGCGGCACGCCGAGTTCGAGCAGCGCCGGCCCGGCGAGCGAGGAGGTGATGATGTAGTTGGGGATGGTCGGTATGCCCATGCCGAGCACCAGGCATGTGAGCATGGTGAGCACCAGCGACAGGAAGAGGTTGTTCTGGCCGATCGCGATGATCGCACCGATCAGCGTCGAGGCGATGCCGGTCAGCGTCAGCGTGCCGATGACGATGCCGACGATGGCGCAGGCGATGCCGACCGGCAGCGCGTTCTTGGCGCCTTCGGCGAGCGAGTCCAGGCAGATGCGCAGCGTCTCGCGGCCGCCCCGGAAGGCGAGGCAGGCAAGCACCAGCGCCGCCATGACGGCGGCCAGCACGTTGACGCCGAAGCGCATGAAGGCGGCGGCGGCGAGGCCGAGCGCGATCCAGAAGACGACGCGGAAGGCAAATGGGCCGATGAGTGCTGCGAGCGGTGTGCCGAGGATGAGCACGACGGTCAACGCCAGGCCCATCGTGCCGGCGAAGATCGGCGTATAGCCGGCAAAGAGCAAATAGACGAGCGCCGCCAGCGGCAGCACCAGCGGCCAATGCTCCTTGATGGCCGTCCAGGCGCTCGGCAGTTCCTCCTTGCGCATGCCGCCCAGGCCCGCCTTGCCGGCTTCCAGATGGACCTGCCAGAAGCAGGCGCCGAAATAGAGGATGGCCGGGATGATCGCGGCTTTCACCACGTCGGCATAGGGGATGTTCAGCGTCTCGGCCATGATGAAGGCGACCGCCCCCATCACCGGCGGCATGATCTGGCCGCCCATCGACGAGGTCGCCTCGACGCCGCCGGCGAACGCCGCCCGGAAGCCGAAGCGCTTCATCAGCGGGATGGTGAACTGGCCGCTGGCGACGACGTTGGCGACGCCCGAGCCGGAGATGGTGCCCATCAGTGCGGAGGAAAGCACGCAGACCTGCGCAGGGCCGCCGCGCCAGGAGCCGACCAGGCCAAGCGCCACGTCGTTGAACAGCGCGATCATGCCGGCGCGTTCGAGAAAGGCGGCGAAGACGACAAAGATGAAGATGTAGGCGGCCGAGACGTAGACGGGCGTGCCGTAGATGCCTTCGGTGCCGAAGGCGAAATAGTCGATGATCTGCGCAAAATCGTAGCCGCGGTGGATGAGGGGCGGCGGCAGGTAGTTGCCCAGGAAGCAGTAGGCGAGGAAAATGCCGGCGATGATGGCGAGCGGCCAGCCCATCAGGCGGCGCGCGGCCTCGAAGACCAGCACGATCAGCACGGCGCCGATGGTGACGTCGAGCGGCGTCAGGAAGCCGCTGCGATGGAGCAGCGGGGCGTATTCGGCCCACTGATAGACGCCGGTGGCGAAGCCGAGCACACCGAAGGTCCAGAACAGCGCCCGGCCGGCCGTCGACTTCGCTCGCAAGGTCGCCAAAAGGCCGAAGCCGAGCAGCAGCAGGAAGCCGACATGCATGGCCCTGACGACCTGGCTGGGCAGGAACGCGTAGGCGGCGGTGACGAGCTGGAAGGCCGAGAAGGCGACGGCGATGGCGAAGGTCACCCTGCCGCCGAGGCCTTCCCCCCAGCCGGGCGGCAGGCCGTCGACGATCTCGGCTTCGGCGGCTTGTTGCGACGCGGATGATGGAAGCGGGGTCGTGGCGGACAGTGCTCAGCCTCTTTCTTGCGTAGAGTTCTTCATGGACAACCCCCCCGGCGGTTTTGCCGCCGCCCTCCCCTCAAGGAGGAGGGAAAGCCGGGACTACTTCAGGATTCCTGCCTCCTTGTAGTAGCGCGCCGCGCCGGGATGCAGTTCGACCGGCATGCCGTCGAGCGCCTTGGCCGGGTCGATCGCCTTGGCGGCGGCGTGGGCGGCGACGAGCTGCGGCAGGCTCTCGAACAAGAGCTTGGTCATCTGGTAGGCAGTCTCCTCCGGCACGCCGTCATGGGTGATCAAAAAATTGCCGACGGCGGCGGTCTCGACGTCCGCGGCCTGGCCGTCATAGGTGCCGGCCGGGATGGTGACGGGAATGTAGGGCGAGCCGATCTTCTCGACTTCCGCCTTCGGCACGGCCACCACATTGATCGGCACCGAGGTGGCGAGATCGCGGATCGAGGCGACGCCCAAGCCGGCCGACTGCAGCGTAGCGTCGAGCTGGCGGTTTTTGATCAGCTCGACGGATTCGGCGAAGGGCAGGTATTCGACCTTGCCGAGATCCTCGTAGGACATGCCGGCGGCTGCGAAGATGGCGCGCGCATTGAGCTCGGTGCCCGAGGCCGGGGCGCCGACCGACAGGCTCTTGCCCTTGAGGTCGGCGAGCGTCTTGATGCCTGAATCCTGGCTGGCGACGATCTGGATGTAATTGGGATAGATGGCGGCGATGCCGCGCAGTTTGTCGAGCTTGCCGGGGAAGCCGGCCTCCGCGTTGCCCTCGGCGGCGAGCTTTACGGAATCGCCGAGCGAAAAGGCGATCTCGCCCTTGCCCTGCTGCAGGAGGTTGAGGTTCTCGACCGACGCCTTGGTCGCCTGTACCTGGGTGCGCGCACCCTCGATGCCCTTGCCGTAGATGTCGGCCAGCGCGACGCCGAGCGGATAGTAGACGCCGGACGTGCCGCCGGTCAGCACGTTGATGAACTCCTGCGCCTTGGCCGGCACGGCTGCCAGCCCGAGCGCGAAGGCGGCGGCGGCAACGAGGCGGGTTGCGGATCGCGGCATCTGTTCCTCCCTGGATGCGTTGGGAGGGCGAGTTTAGACGCCGGAGCCGATTTGCCAACCCGCCATCCGCTACGACGAACGGCTAAGCGGCCCTTGCGGGGACCACCGGTGCGGGCGGAGAATGCTTTCCATGTTTTTTCGAGCCGCCTGTCGATTTGAGGCAAAGCGGCGCGACTTAGGCGCGGATCGCAAGGACGCGACCGTCAACCCATGGAGATTCCGATGCAGTACATGTTGCTCATCCACACCGACGACACGCCGTTCAGGACCGCCACCGACGAGCAGCGCGCGCAGATGTCGGCTCCCTACGCGGCCTACAACGAGGCGCTGATCAAGGCCGGCGCCATGGTGTCGGGCGAACGGCTGCGGCCGGCGTCGGCCTCGACCACGGTCAAGGTCCGCGACGACAGGACCGAAGTGCTGGACGGGCCTTTCGCCGACACCAAGGAGCAGCTGGCCGGCTTCTACATCGTCGAGGCCGACGACATGGACGGCGCCATAAAATGGGCCGCGCGCTGCCCCGGCGCTGCCCACGGCACGGTCGAGGTGCGGCCGATCTGGCCGATGCGCTGACGCATGGACGGCCGGGCCAACGCGGCGCGCGCGGCGGCGGAGGCCGCCGCCGAGTCCGCGGCGCGCGCGAGCTACGGCAAGCTGGTCGCGTATCTGGCGGCACGCTCGCGCGACGTGGCGGGGGCCGAGGATGCGCTGTCGGAGGCGTTCGCGGCGGCGCTGGCGCAGTGGCCGCGCG
>NZ_RCIZ01000007.1 GCF_003666685.1 Mesorhizobium sp. YM1C-6-2 | reverse complement strand
CTGGACAGCGCCACGATCGTCGAGGGCACGGCGTCGATCACGACGCCGACGGCGACGTCGACGATCACCGATGTCGATCAGTCGATCATGATCACGATATCGGATACGCGCGCCACGATCAGCGAGGAAGGCGGCGAGATCGACACCTTCACGATCACGCTGAGCGAGGGGATCACGACTGGCAATGTGGTGACGGTGGATGTCGACTTCCTGACCGGCACCACGGCGCAGAATGCAGACTTCGTGACGACGGCCCAGGCCGCGCTGCAGGCGATTGCGAATTCTACCGCCGGCGTGAGCTTCGACGGCACCACCTTGACCTTCGACGACAGCTTCGTGGGAACGACGCTGAGCTTCGGAGTTCAGGCGCTCAACGACAATCTGGTGGACTCTGGCGAGGTGTTGAACATCACGATCGGCAATGCGACGGCGCTGAACGGGACGGCGACGGCGGCCGATTCGGAGAATGTGACGATCACCGATACCGACACGCTCCCTGATGATAGCCTGCTTGGAGTTCTGGTCGTCAACGAGATTGGATTGAACACGTCTACTTCGGTGAACGTCAAGGGAAGCACAGTTGTTCCTTCCGGGCTAAGCTACGTAGAAATCAAAAATCTGTCGGATAACGCGTCCGATACGAGCGGCAGCAAAGTGCCGACCCTCCGGCTCGAACTGACCGACGGCACCGACACAGTTTACGTAAGTTTGAGCACGGTGGGCACGATCCCCGCCAACCATTATCTTGTCATCTATGAAAACGGGGTTTGGGTTCTGTATGACGCCGGCGGGGGCGCAAAATCAAATGGCACATATAACTATTTCAACCCGTCGACCGGCACAGAAACCTCTGCGGCCGGAGGCAACTGGGACTCGGTCATGCCCGCCGGAACGACGACATCGGATCCGATCGGCGTCAGCCTTTATCAGAAAATCGGTGCAAATGTATTTACGGTGGACGGGTTCCTCGCAAACGGCGTCGACATCGGGTCCGACAATGGCACGTTGGGGGATACGGACAACAAGCTGACGCTAGGCAACGTTATCTGGAATGGAGCCAGCGGAAGTCTCGCGCCGGCCAACGCCACCTCCCTGCTGGGCTCGACGCTTACGCAAAACAGCCAGTACAACGGGTCGCTGGGCGATCAGTACCAGCTGGCGCTTACGCTCGGCCTGCTGCCGATGTTGCCCAGGCAGTTCATCGACGACAGCGCCGCTGCAGGAATCCAGAATTCAGATTCGACATCGTTGATCTACGCCCGCGAGTTCAACCCAACCAATCTGAACAGCATCGGCCAACCTGGCGACGACAACCGCGCGGATCAGCCCATCCAGACGGACAGCAACAGGGAATCGGACTGGACCGTCACCTATGGCAGTACCCAGGGCAAGACCAACCAGGTTGCGGCAGGGGTTGGCGGCACGCCCGACTCCCCCAACCCGCAGGACTCTGCCGACGAGACCGATCCCGATCAGGCCTACAAGAGCGGAAATCTCGACAACTCCGGCGTTGACGCCCAGTTCGGCGGTCAATCGGTGTTGAACGCCGCCGGCAACGATTCGGCGTTCGCCGGGGAGTTCCGGGGTGGCGACGGACAGGACTATCTCTACGGCACCGCCGGCAACGACAGCATGTTCGGCGGGAACAACAACGACCTGCTGTTCGGTGGGGCGGGCGACGATACGCTGCGCGGCGAAGCAGGCGCCGATCTTCTGGTCGACATTCTTGGAAAGGATACGCTGCTGGGCGGCAGCGGCGACGACATCCTCATCTCCGGTTCCGAGCTGAAGCTGTGGAACGGCGTAGCCTTCGTCGATACCAAGACCTTGCCGGGGTGGGATGTGGGGAGCAGCCAGACCGCGCTGGTGCTCGATGGAGTTGCGGCGACCGGCTTCGAGGACGTTCTGGACGGCGGCGCAGGCAACGACATCCTCATCGGCGGCCTTGGTGACGATCACCTGATCGGTGGCCTGGGGGCGGATCTGCTGTCCGGTGGCGGCGGAGCCAATCTCCTGGACGTGACGGAGGCGGTCCAGTCGAGAGACATCATTCAGTTCACGGGGGAGGCACTCGATGAGTTCGATGCCGACGATCTCATCGTCGGCTTCAACACCGCCAATGACGTGATCGATCTCTCTGAACTCTTCGATGTCGCTGCGGGCAAGACCATTGCCGACTACGCGGACGTCGACGGCAACGCGTTGAAGATCGACGTGACCGGCTCCGGCGGCGCCGGAGGTTGGAACACGATCGCCACGTTCGACAGCGCGCCAGTCGGACCCGTCACGGTGTTGTACAACAACAACGGGACGGACGATACGCAGGGTACGATCTAGCGGGTAGAAGCACTCGATAGCGCACGGAGCCATTCCATTTCAGGGACTGCAACTATGCCGAGGACCACCAGCCTTCTTCCCGACCCGGGTTCGCCCGAGCTTGTGCCGGATTCTAGGCCGGGCTCCGGACTGCCGTTGGCGGAGGCGGCAGCCGTGGCGCTGCCCGGCGAGCTTCTGGACGACATCCTGCTAGGCGATGTCATCGACATGTCGGAGCTTGTCGCGCAACTCGCGTCCCCTTTCGAGGGAACGTCGCCATTGGCGGGACCTCTCGACGGGCCGACAGGCTACTCGATCGACAGCGCGAACGTTTCGTCTGTTGCTGGGGATGCGCCGATGCTGGCCATTCTCTACGACGACGACATACTGGTTTCCGACGGTACAATCTTGTAAATTGCATCCTTGGGCCAAGGGCTGGCCCGTATCTGACGGTTTGTGTGGCGGTTTCCGGTGACGGTTCGGTCGACCGGCGGGCAACAGGGGGAAAAGATGTTCTTTCGTTCGATCAGAGCCGCCGTACTGGGGGGCTTCTGCGCAATGGGTCTCGCCGGTGCAACTGCCGCCGCCGACCTGTCGACCATACCTGCGGACGACTACTGCACGGTGGCCGGAACCTCGAATCTCGTGCTCACCGAGAACATGACCGAGTTGCGGGGCGAAGTGGTGCGGCTGATGGACGAATCGGTTGCGGTCGCCAAATCCAACGAGTGGATCTATTCGTCGCGTCCGGTGTTCGTTTGGGCCTCGGAAGCCAAGGTGGCCTGTGGCAAGGCCTATGGCTATCTGCGCACCAACTACAAGGACGAGGACACGATCAACAAATGCGAGTGCTTTCACGCCCGCATGCTCCAGTATATGAACTGATCGGCCTGGGCTGCCAGGACAGTCCAATCGATCCAAGGCTCGCGGAAATGCTGCTGTAGGGCGGCCGCCTCGCCGTTCTGCCTGGGTTAACGAACGTTGTCGCCCAAGCTACTGGGCGCGCTTGCTGAAGGGACGATCCCGCGAAGCGGCCGGAATTTTTATGCGTCTCGGTCCCACGGTCCGCCGAAGCCGCCGCCCTGCTAGGCGGCTGGAACAGGCAGCCAGGCCATGAGTTCTTCGAGGCTTGTTCTCATCACATACACCGGGCCGTTCGGACAGGAGCCGCGCCCTTGGCTCACATAGCATCATCCATAAGTCTAGCGAGGCAGATGATGCTCACCAACCCTGGAATGCCTTTAGCAGCCGAGGATCGACGCGCCCGCCTGCGACGTCGGCAAGGGAGCGGTCGAGAAGCTCCAGCCCCGCTTGCGCCTCCTCTCGCGTGAGGGTGAGTGGTGGCGTCAACTCGAGAACGTTTGAATTCACGCCGACATAGAAGAGCACAAGGCCGAGTTCGAAGCATCGATAGACCGTCATGGCGGCCTCGCGGCGCGCTGGCGCCCGCGCGACGCGATCCGTGACGAGTTCAACTCCGATCGCAAGGCCGCGTCCGCGGACATCGCCGATGAGATCGTGCTTCTGCTTCAGCCGGTTGAGGCCTTCGATCAAATAGGCGCCCGTCTGTTTCGCATTTTCGGCAAGCCCGTTCACCTCGATCGTTTCGAGCACCGCGGATGCAGCTGCCGCGCACACCGGATTGCCGTGAACCGTCTGGAACGAAAAGGCGGATTGATGATTCATAACCGCCTCCGGCCCGACAGCGGCGGAGATAGGGAGTCCGCCGCCCAAGCCCTTTCCGAAGACGACGATATCGGGCTCGATGCCCAGGTGTTCGAACGCATTCAGTTTTCCGCTGCGCCCCAGCCCGACCTTGACCTCGTCGCACACGAGAAGGATCCCATGCTGCCGGCATAGTTTCTCGATCTCGCGGAAGAAATTCGCGGGAGGCACGATCATGCCGCCATCCGACTGGATAGGCTCCATGAAGAAGGCCGCGACTTCTCCGGGCCGCACGGAGCCGGCAAAAAGCTGCCGAATATGCTCTAGCGCCATGCGTTCAGCATCACCACCGTCACGATAGATATCGGGGTAAGGGACAAGCGTCAGGCCTGGCGCTTTAGGGACATTCTGTTGGACCGGATGCCCGGATACCGCCATCGAGCCGGTGGTTCCACCGTGATAGGCGCCCCTGAAGGCAAGGACCCTCGGTCGTCCGGTTGCCGACACAACCGCCCGTGCGACCGTCTCGTTGGCATCGGAGCCGGAATGCCCCAGCCAGACTCGCCCGGCTGCCCGCTTCGGCACGATTGTCAGAAGCGTTTCGGCAAGCTTGACCGAGGGCAGGTTGGCCGAGGAGAGGATGCTGGCGCCGGCCTGGTCCGAAAGCGCTTCGCTGACCGCATTCCGCACCGCGGGATGCGAATGCCCCAGCGCCGCAGCGCCCCACGAGGCAGAGAAGTCGAGCAGGCGCCTTCCGTCCTCGTTATGCAGAAAAGAGCCGCTGCCACCGACGACCGCCAGCGGGAAGAAACGAAGGTGGGACATCCGCGATAGCGCGGCCAGATCCCTCTCATAGATGCTCCCAGCGCCTTCGCTTCTCATCAGGGTCACTCGAGGAAGCCGACTACCTCGTCGAGTTGCGCGACGTGGCAATAGATCATGTTGATGATCTCAAGCTCATGCCGGTGCAGCTCCATGGTGGCTGCGGCCGTGCAGTCGTCGACGACGACGACCCCGAAGCTCTCGTCGGCAAGGCTGCGCACGGTCGAAGACACGCACTGGTCCGTGAAGATACCAGCGCAGATCACGTCCTTGATCCCCATATTATGCAGGATCAGCCGCAAATTGGTCCCCGTCAGCGCGCTGTCGGTCGTCTTGATGATGGTGATGTCGTCTTCGAGGGGTGCAAGTTCGGGAACCACCTGACCCTCCTCGAGATCCTTCGGAAGCAGCAGATAGTTGAAGCCAGGCTTCTTCTGGCTGAGCGAACGGTCGCGCCCGTCGGTCTTGAGGCAGCCTATGCGTGCATAGATCACTTCGACGCCGCGGGAGCGGCATTCGGCTATCAGTCGGGCGGTGTTCGGAATGACCGTCTCTCGCATCCGATTGTAGAAGGGCTGCCAACGCTCGGTCTCTTCGGGCGTGTCCTTGTCGGCGAGATAGGTGTTCTGGATGTCGATGACGAGCAGCGCCGTCGTCTCTGGAACAAGCCGGATGTCCGCAGGCTCCTCGGCATTGGCATAATAGAAGGAACGGTATGCGGTCTTCCAGCTCATCCTGGCTTCTCCTGTCTGTTGTTGCGGCGCCCAAGGAGGGCGCCGACCTCGCGTGTCGGGAACATGCCGCCCGGCCGTAGCGCCAGCACGGCGATCATGGCGAGTGCGAGCACGATCTCGGTGAGCCCGACGACCGGTTCGGACATGAACTTGGCCTCGTTGAGAACGCCCTCGAGCCCGCGGAGCCCCTCATATGCAAGCGTCACCACGAAAGTGCCGATCACGGCCCCGGTCACGGTGTTGGTGCCGCCGATCACCAGCATGCTGAGGATCAGGAAGGTCTCCCTCAGGTAGAAGGCCTTGGGCGAGAAGGAGGTGATGAAATGCCCCCACAGCGCACCTCCAACGCCGGCGAACAGGGCTGCGAGGACGAATGCCTTCCAGCGCAAAACCGGGATGTGGGCGCCCATTGCTGCTGCGGCGGTCTCATCGTCGCGGCTGGCGCGCAGCAGTCGTCCTGTTCTGGATTCCTTGAAGGCGAGGGCGGCCACGAGCGCGATAGCCGCAACGACCGACGCAAGTGTCAGGTCGGTGGCTTTCGGCAGTCCGAACAGGGTGCGCGGGCCGTTGGTGAGTGCGCTCCAATGCGTCATCACCGTATAGAGCACGACCAGGAGTGCAAAGGAGGTGATGACCGCGGCAGCGTCGGAAAGCCTCATCAGCGGGTAGGAGACGGCGGCCGCAACCAGCGCCGCGACGATGCCACCCGCGGCAATCGCAAGATATGGCGACAGCTCCACGCCTTTCAGGAAGGGGTAGAGGTCCGGCAGTGCCATCCCCTTCATCTGGGCGGGGATGGTCAAGACCGCGGATACGTAGGCGCCAATCCCCATGAAGCCGATATGCGCGAATGAAAGGATGCCGGAATTGCCCATGAAAACCTGCAGGCCGAGGACCAGCACCAGCGAAATGCAGAGATTTGTCGCGATCCGGTCGTAGAGCCTTATCCCGAATGCCGCATTGAGCAGCACGAGCAGGACTATGAGGCCGCCAAGTACCGCGAGAGTGAGCAAATGGCGCTTCATGTCGCTCACGTCCTCTGGCCCGAGGCAGGACCTTTGATCAGCCCATCTGGCCGCCACAACAGGATCAGGATAACCAGGCTGAAGGTGAAGGCGTCACGGAACTTCAGCAGGTCCTGCGGAAGCGTGTAGTTCAGAGTCGTGTCGATCAGCGCCAGCAGGAAGCCGCCGATCACCGCCCCCTGCATGGAGCGCATGCCCCCGATCACAGTTGCGATGAAGGCGACCAGCAGCGGCTCGAGGCCGATCCCGGGAACGACGGTTCCGATGCGGCCGATCCACAGGATCCCGACCACGCCGCCGAGAAAGCCGCTGATCGCGAAGGCCGAGGAAATGATCAAATTGGCCGGCACGCCGAGCATGCGCGCCATGGTGAAGTTGGTCGCCGCCGCCCGCATCGCGATGCCGAGCACCGTGCTTCTCATCATCCAGGCAAAAAGAGCCAGAAGGATTACGGCTGCCGCGATGGTGATGAGATTACGCAATGGCGTCACCGCGCCGAGGATGGTCACCGTCTGGGAGAAAATCTCCGGCAGTGGCACCGGTCGGGGGCGTGGCGAGATGAACAGTAGGGCAGCGTTCTGCAGCAGCGTGGAGAAGGCGAAGGAGGTGATCAGCACCGCCGTGACGGACTTGGCGCGTACCGGGCGGAAGGCGACATAGTCGGTAGCGATGCCGGCGGCCACCGCCATTGCGACTGCAACCAGGGCCATGATGAGCCATGGAGCGCCGGAACCGTTCATCAGGAACATGGTGTAGCCGGCCACCATGATGAGTTCGCCATAGGCGAAGTTCACGAGCCGCAGGATGCCGTAGACGATGACAAGGCCGAGCGCCATCAGCGCATAGGCGCCGCCGAGGCTGAGGACGTCGATCAGGAACTGGACGGCGAAAGTCACGCTCAGCCTCCGAGATAGAGTGCGCCGAGATCGGTGTTCGCGGCGATTTCGGCAGCTGGACCTTTGGCGGCGATCCTGCCGAGCCGCATCACATAGGCCCGATCGGCGACAGAGAGAGCCTTGGCGGCGTTCTGCTCGACCAGAACGATCGTCAGGCCGGAGCGCTTCAGTTCGGCGATCATCTCGAAGATCGTGTCGACGACAACGGGCGCAAGGCCAAGCGACGGCTCGTCGAGCAGGAGCAGCTTGGGGCGGGACATCAGAGCGCGGGCGATCACCAGCATCTGCTGCTCGCCACCCGACAGGGTGCCGGCCGCCTGACGTGCGCGTTCGCGCAGCCGCGGAAATAGACCGAGCATCCTTTCGCGGGTCGACTCGACGTCCGCACGGTTCCTGCGATGGATATAGCTGCCCAGCGTGAGGTTTTCCGAAACGGTGAGGTCCGGAAACACGTCGCGGGTCTCCGGCACCATCGCGACGCCGAGGCGGACCATCTGCTCGGGCTTGGCCGAGGTAACGTCCTGGCCGTCGAGCCGGATCGTTCCGGCGGATGCCTTCAGCGCTCCTGCGATGCATTTGAGCGTCGAAGACTTGCCGGCACCATTGGCGCCAAGGATGGCAATCAATTCCCCCTTGCCCGCCTGCAGGGAAACGTCGTGCACGGCGCGGATGGCGCCGTAGCGGACGCCCAGGTCACTGACCTCAAGCACGGGATGCTCCCGAGCCGAGATAGGCCTCGATCACTGCCGGATTTTTCCTGATATCCTCGGCGGCCCCCTCGGCGATCGTCCGCCCCGACGCCAGGACGTGCAGGCGATTGCACAGGCGCATGATCAGCGGCATGTCATGGTCGATGATGAGAAGGCCGAGGCCGCGGCTCCCCGGCAACTCGGCGAGGATGTGCAGAAGCGCATCCGACTCGGCTTCGTTCATGCCCGCCGCGGGCTCGTCGAGCAGGAGAAAGGCAGGGTCCGCGGCCAGCGCGCGCGCCATCTCCACGCGACGCTTGTCGCCGTAGCTAAGACTGCTCGCCAATTCCTCAGCCTTTCCAGAAAGCCCGAACTCGTCGAGCAGCGCAGCCGCCTTCTCGCGCGCGGAGCGCAAGCCACCTCCCTGCGCCAGCGCGGAAGCCTCGATGTTCTCGATCACCGTCATGTTGTTGAAGAGCCTGACGATCTGAAACGATCGGCTGATGCCCCTGAGCGCGATGTCGCGGGGGCGAAGCCCCGAAATCTGCTCGGCGCCCAGGACAACGCGGCCGCCGGCAAGGGCGACCTGACCGGTGATCGCATTGACGAGCGTCGTCTTGCCCGAGCCGTTGGGGCCGATCAGCCCGACGATCTCGCCGGGAGATACGGACAGGCTGACCCGGTCCAGCGCGCTCAAGCCGGAGAATTCGACCGAGACGTCGGCCGCTATGAGTGATCTTGTAGCCATGGCAAATTGTACTGCCGGGGCATGGGGCCCCGGCAGTTTTCAGAGCATCAGGGAGCGGGAACGGACTCTGGCCTACGCCAGCCGACGAAGGTGGGCTTGCCACCCTTCAGTTCGATCATGACGGCTGCCTTATCCGGCGCGTGACCCTCCTCGGCTGTGCCGTAGTTCAGGTCACCGGTGAGGAGCTTGAACTCGCCGTCCTCCAACGCCTTGGCCACCGCCGCGCCGTCGGTGCTGCCGGCTGCCTTCACCGCCTCCGCCATCATCATGACCGTGTCCCATCCAGTGGAGACGAAAGACGTGTCAGGAGCGCTGCCATGCATCTGTGTGTAGAGATCGATGAACTTCGGCATATCCGGATGCGCCTCAGGACCCATCCAGGTGTGGGTGACGAAGAACACGTTGTTGCCGAGCTTCTCACCCAGTGCTTCGTGCATGGCTGGATCGTCATACGCGTCGCCGCCCATTACCGGCGCGTCATAGCCGACTTCGCGCAGCGCGCGGATGATGGCTCCGATGTCCTGCCCGTAGGACGACAGGAAGATCACGTCCGGCTTTGTGCCGAGCGCTTGCAAGCGGGCGAGTTGCGCCGAGAAATTGTTGTCGCCGTTCGTGTAAGTGTCCTCAAGGATAATCTCGCCGCCGTTCGCCTTGAACTGCGCGACGAAATACTTCGACAGCGACTTGGTGTAGGCGATGAACTGGTCCGTCACGACATACGCGGTTTTCCAACCCTTTTCCTTGAAGGCGTAGTCCGCGGCGACCGCTCCCATCGTGGTGTTCCACATGGAAAGGGTGAACTGCTTGTCGCCCAGCGACCATGACGAATAGAGCGGATCGGACGCGCAGGTGGAGATGCCCACCAGCCCGGCCGACTGTGCTTCACGGCTCGCCGGTCCGCCGAAGTCGAAATCGCACGGCGCCATGATCAGGTCCGCGCCCTTGTCGATCAGTTCGACCGCGACGTTGCCGACCGTCACCGGATCGGACTTGCCGTCGATATTGACGAGTTCCACCTGCTTGCCGAGCAGGCCGCCATTGTCGTTCAGATACTTGACGGCGACCTCCGCTCCTTTCAGCGCGGGTGTGTCGAGCGGCGCCTGCACGCCGGTGAGCGACATGGCGCCGCCGATCATGATCTTGTCGTCCTGAGCCTGGGCATGTGTACCGAGCAGCAACAAAGCTGCAGCGGCGCCTAATAGGGCTGGTTTCGAGTTTTTCATGGCAAGTTCCCCTTTCGTTTCTTTTTAATTCGTCGTCTTGAGTTAGCCGACAGAGGCATCCTGGTTCTGCCGGCAATCAGATTGCGACCAGTTAAGGACAGTTTGACAGCCACCTCAACAGGTCATTCGAGTGTGGCGACAGGGCCTGTCACTCTCTTCATAGTCCCTCGATTTCAGCAATCAGCGCGTCCGTGTTCATCTGGCGACAGTATCCATTGATGGTCTTGAGCGAGTTGTCGTGCCGCTCCTGGGAATAGGTGGCGCATGCATCAGGCACCAGAGTCACCAGATAGCCGAGATCGCACGCATCGCGGACGGCGGACTCGACGCATTGATCGGTGACGATGCCGGAGATGACCAATTGCCGCACACCCAGGTTACGGAGCAGGTAATCGATGTGCGTGGAGACGAAGACGCTTGAGGACGTCTTCGGAAGCACGATCTCATCGTCTCCCGGAGCGATCTCGTCGATGACCTTGCCGTCATGCGAGCCTTTCGGGACGTGGAAGCCGGTGATCTTGTAGTCCAGGCTGCGGTCACGCCCGTCCTTGGTCAGGCTCTCGATCGTGGTGTAGAGCACCTCGATTCCGGCTTGGCGGAAAGCCGCCTGCAGCTTCTGCATGTTCGGGATCGCGACCGAATTCAAGCGATCGAAGTAATAGGCGTACTTGTTCGCCATGTCGGCGTCCGACACGTCCTTGAACTCACCGCCATCGCGCTTGGCAGCGAAATTTTGCACGTCGATGAAGAGTAGCGCGCTGACCTGAGGGTCAAGAGGCACTTCGCGGGTGAGGAGGGAACTAGCTATCATATTTCGTTTCTTTCAGACTGTCTGCGGCCTCACGAAGGGCGTCTGCCAGGAGCTGGGCCCAGAGGGCTTGCCCCGTAGGCTCGCCGATCTGATCGTTTCGGACCTCGAGAAGGACATGCGCCAGTTGGCGCCGCTCGCCATGCACGGGTATGGTGTAGTCCGACATGTCGTCTACCGTGTATGGCTCGTTCAGAGCGACACTGATGCCGGCATTTCGGGCGGTGAAAGCCTGGAGGAAAGTCTGAGCGAAACTCGCATCCCGATTGGCGAGTGCTCCGAGAAGCCATGGACGGTGGACGCCGGCTAGGACAGGTGTGAAGCTGTGAACGGACACCAGCACCGTAGGCTGCCCGCACCTTGCCCGCTCGTCCAGCAAGTTCCCTATCGTCCGGTGAAGAGGTTCGTGAATCTCCACGAAGCGTCGCATGCGATCTGCGTGCGAGAGTGACCTGTTTGCGGGAATTGCGGTTCCATCGCTGACCTCGGGAAAGCAGTCGGTGGCTTCGAACGGCCGGTTGCAATCCACGATGAGGCGGCTGTAGCGCTGCAGGACAAGCGGCGCGTCCAACAGTGCAGCCAATGCGCGCGAGAGCCCTTCGGCACCGATATCCCAGGCAATGTGGCGGTCCATGTCGTCTGCGCTCAAGCCAAGATCGCCGAGACCTCCGGCGATCGCGCGCCCAGCATGTTCGCAGGTCAGCACGAATTCAGACGAGCCTGTCCGATTGATCAACTCAACCGGGTGGGGATCCTCCTTCGAGAGGATCGTCGATATCTGCGGATCGTGGAGCATCAAATTCTCATGCACCCCGCGTTCTGGCATCGGCTAGGATCCATCTCACGAAACATATCAATCAGAGTCAATCCAGCTTGGAAGTTTGACTAATTATTTTCAAGGAGGATAATTTGCGTTGAAACTGCAGGACGTCTGGAGAGAACGGCTTCGTCGATGACAGTCAGAGCGACGATCATGCAGGTTGCGCCGCGGCTCACAGCGAGTGAGCGCAAGCTCGCCAATGCCATTCTGGCCGACTACCCATTTACCGGCCTCCAACAGATACAGGAGCTTGCGGCCCGCACCGGGGTCAGCGCGCCGTCCATCACGCGATTCGTCAGCAAGGTCGGTTTCGGCGGATATCACGAGTTCCAGCGTCAGCTAATCGCCGAATTGAAGGAGAGCCGGCGGTCGCCCCTCGACCTGATGTCCGAGGAGAGCGCGATACAGGAGAGCGATTTCCTCGGTGACTATGCCCAGCGGCTCGCCGATCTCCTCACCACCTTGAACTCGACCGTGCCCCCAGGGCAGTTCGAGGCCGTCTGCCGTTTGATCGCTGATCCATCCCGCAACGTCTTTGTGCTCGGCGGCCGCATCAGCGACAGCATCGCGCGCTTCTTGTCCACGCATCTCCAACAGATCAGGCCGAAGGTCTTCCATCTCGCCCAGAATTCCGAACTCTGGCCGGAGGATATCCTCCGCATGCGAAAGCAGGACGTGCTCGTTCTCTTCGACGTACGCCGATACCAGCCTGATCTGGCGCGATTGGCCACGCTCGTCCGCGAGCGGCGCAAGACGTCGATCGTGCTCGTCACCGACAAATGGATGTCGCCGATCGCCCGGGATGGCGACATCGTCGTGCCGCTTTCCATTGGCGCTGGCACGGCTTGGGACACGGTCGTATGCCTGCTCGCTTTTGTTGAGGCGCTGATCGTCAAAGTATCGGAATCGAACTGGCCCGCCACGAAAGCTCGTATCGAAGAGTGGGACGCCCTTCGTCTGGTGCGACCCGACGAAGTACAGGGACAAGGGAAATCCGATGAAGCGTGAGGAGATGGTACTTGCCTGCTGTAGCGATCTGGCCGGCAAGGTTCGTGGCAAGGCGTTCTCTGCCTCGGAGTTCGACAAACGTCTCCGGCGAGGCGTAGGCTGGACCCCCACCAATGTGCAGATCACGTGCTTCGACACGATCGCCGAGAGCCCGTTCGGATCGCTCGGCGATCTCGTGCTGATCCCCGATCCCGCCACCCGCGTACGGGTGGCGCTTGGCGACACGGAGCCGGTCGAGCACTTCGTGGTAGGCAATATCAGGCATACCAGCGGCGAACCCTGGGAGTTCTGTACGCGCTCAATTCTTCAGGGCGCGCTGGAGCGGCTCGAGAAGGTGGCCGGTCTCACACTATTCGGCGCCTTCGAGCACGAGTTCCAGTTCAGGAACAACACCGGTGATGACAGCGGCGCCTTCTCGATTGACGGCTTCCGGGCCGAACGCGGCTTTGCGGGGGTTCTTTTCGCGGCGCTGCGGGAAGCCGGCGTCTCGCCTGACACGTTCCTGCGGGAATTTGGAAGAGGCCAATTCGAAGTGACGATCAAGCCGCAGCCGGGTGTGGCCATTGCCGACCACTCGCTTATCACCCGCGAGATTGTTCAAGCCGTTGCCCACCAATCGAATCGTAAGGTCACCTTCACGCCACTTCGCGATCCCGCCGGCGTTGGAAACGGCGTCCACATCCATATGAGCTTCCTCGATGCCGGCGGAAAGCCAGCCACCTATGACCCGTCCGGCCGCCACGAGCTGAGCAAGGAGGCCGGCCAGTTCATCGCCGGCATCCTGAAATACCTGGAGTCCATCGTGGCCATCACCGCGCCAAGCGTCGTGTCATACCTCAGACTGACACCACATCGCTGGAGCGCCGCCTTCAATAATCTGGGCTACCGCGACCGGGAGGCTGCCGTAAGAATCTGTCCGGTTTCAGACATCAGCGACATCGAGAAGGCTTCGCAGTTCAACTTCGAGTTCCGCGCAGCCGACTGCACTGCAAGTCCCTATCTGCAATTGGCTGCGCTGGTGCACGCAGGTGTTCAGGGAATCGAGGAGGGCCTCGAAATGCCGGTAGCCACCGAGGACGATCTGTCCACGCTCGATGCGGCTGCACTGAATGCGCGAGGATATGTGCGGCTTCCCCAAACTCTTGAGGCCGCCCTGGAGCGGTTCGCCACCAATTCCTTGGTGAGAAGCTGGTTCCCCAATGGCTTCGCGGATACCTATGTGAAGCACAAGCAGGGAGAGATGTCCTTTCTCAGCGGTCGCGACCCGGCTGAGATCTGCCAAGCCTACGAGCAGGTCTACTGAAATAGCGAAGCCGCCGCTATTTTTCTGACCCGAGCAATGCGCTGCAAAATGGCAAGGCGGACCAGAACGCCTGGGGTGGGTCGCAAAGTAGTCGACCATCGCCCCAGACCGCGTCGCATAGCCCGAAAAAAACGCGATCCGCTTTAGCGACGACGATCCTCGTGGATCATTTCGGCCCCCTTTAAGCCGATCATGGCGGTAGGGGTGTTGGTGTTGCCGGAGGTGATGGTTGGCATCACGGAAGCGTCGATGATGCGCAATCCTGTCACGGCCCTGACCCGTAGGCGTTCGTCCACCACGGCGAGGGGATCGCTCTCACTACCCATCTTTGCGGTTCCTACAGGGTGAAAGATGGTCGTCCCGATGTCGCCTGCCGCTGCTGCAAGCGCTTCCGTGCTGTCGCCAACGGATGGGCCGGGCAGATACTCTTCCGGCGAAAGCCGCTGGAGCGATGGCTGGCGCACCAACCGGCGGGTCAGTCGGATGATTTCTGCCGCTATGTGTCTGTCATGGTCGGTTGAAAGGTAGTTGCAGCGGATGCCAGGTTTCGCGTCGATCTCGGGCGAGTGCAGATAGACCTGGCCGCGCGATGTCGGTGTCAGATTGCACCCGCTGATGGTAATCGCTGGAAAACGATGAAGAGGCTCGCCGAAGCGATCGAGGGAAAGCGGCTGAACATGGAATTGCACATCGGGGCGGGCGACATTCTTGCCGGTGCGTGTGAAGATGCCGAGCTGGGATGGCGCCATTGTCAGCGGGCCTCGGCGCAACAGCAGGTATTCCAGGCCCATCATGCCCCTGCGCGGCAACGAATGGTAGGTTTCGTTGAGCGTTCGGGTTCCCGTGACCTTGTAGATCGCACGCTGCTGCAGGTGGTCCTGAAGGTTTTCGCCGATGCCCGGGATATCCGCCGTCACCTCGATGCCGAGCGCCGACAGGATGGATGCCGGCCCCAGGCCTGATCGCTGCAAGATTTGCACCGAGCCTATGGCTCCGGCGCTGAGGATCACCTCGCCTGCAGCTTTGGCTCGGAATACCCGATCGCCGACCCGGTACTCGACCCCCGATGCTTTTTTGCCATCGACAATAAGCCGCTCGACCGTCGCACCGGTCTGGAGACGAAGGTTGGAGCGCTTCAGGGCCGGTTTGAGAAAGCCCCTCGCGGCCGACCATCGTCGACCGCGCTTCTGGTTTACGTGGAAGTAGCCGACGCCCTCATTGTCCCCCGTGTTGAAGTCCTGGTTTGGCGGGACGCCCAGTTCCTGGGCCGCCTGCGCCACTGCGTCGAGGACGCCCCACCTTACGCGTGGAGGCTCGACGCGCCAGCCTCCTCCGGTGCCATGGAGGTTGCTTTCACCAAGGAAATGGTCCTCCAGCTTCCGGAACCATGGAAGCACGTCGCTCCATGCCCAGCCGGGAAGTCCCAGGGACTGCCAGTGATCGTAGTCGGCGGCCTGGCCTCGCATGGCGATCATGGCGTTGATCGCCGAGGAGCCGCCGATGACCTTGCCTCGCGGGTAAGCGAGGGAACGACCGTTGAGGCCTGGCTCGCGATCGGTTTGGAAACGCCAGTCGGAGCGTTCGTTGCCGATGGCGAACAGGTAGCCGACAGGGATGTGGAACCAGATCCAGTTGTCGTTTCCACCCGCCTCCAGCACAAGCACCTTGCTCGCGGGATCGCGCGACAGCCGTTCCGCCACGATGCAACCTGCCGTGCCCGCCCCGATGACGATGTAGTCGAACGTATCGGTCGTCTCGATTGCCATCTCAGCCCCTCGCTCGCGTTGCCGCGGGTCGAGTTCTTGGTGCAATCGAGGGTGCTTCACAATACGGAAATCTGCACTAGGATTGTGCAAAAACGAGTGCTGAAATGGATTGGGACCACCTGAGGATATTTTTGGCTGTTGCCCGGGCCGGGACGGTGGTCGAGGCCGCGCGTCTTTGCAGGCTGGACCACTCGACAGTCTCGCGGCGGCTGGCTGCACTTGAACAGGACCTTGACACGATCCTGTTTGAACGCGCCGGCCGGCGCCTGAGGATCACCGAGGCTGGAAACAAGCTTCGCCGGCTTTCTGAAAAGCTGGAATCCATGATGCTTTCCGAGCTTGGCAACATTCAGGACGAGCAGGGGCGACGGGCCGGGACGGTGCGCATCGGCGCTCCGGAAGGCTACGGCGTCGCCTATCTCGCGCCGCGGATCGGAGCGATTTCGGAAACCTACCCAGAGATCTCGCTCGAACTGATCGCGCTGCCCCGCAATTTCTCGCTAGCCGAGAGGGAGGTCGATATCGCCGTCACCCTGGATCGCCCGTCGTCGGGAGACCTGACCGTGCGCCGCCTTTGTCAGTATCGCCTGCAACTTTATGGCACCGAGGCGTATTTCGATCGCTACGGACGACCAAGGTCCGCGAAGGAACTGCCCGCTCATCGCTTGTGCGGCTACATAGACGAACTGCTTCATTCGAGCGAACTGGACTATATGGACATGCTGGTCAGCAATCTGCGCATGGAGTTGCGCTGCACCAGCATCGTGGCTCAACTGAACATGGTGCACGCCGGGCATTTTATCGGCATCTTGCCGGATTTCATGGCGCGTTCGTGCAAGGAAAACCGGCTGATCCCCATTTTGCCCGACAAGGCGCTGACGCGGACATACTGGCTCGCGGTGCACAGGGATCTTCGTCATGTCGAACGCGTGCGCCTGATTTGCGCTGAACTCATCGACATGGCCCGTAAAGGACGCGCCCTTTTTCTTGGCGACGGCTGACCGATAGTCTTGTGCTCCTATCGGTTCGAAAACAAATGAGATTCGAGCAGGATTCGCGATGTCTTGTTGAGGTGCCGAGACATGAGTTCGCAGGCTTCATCGGGCCTGCGGCCCAGCACTGCCTCCATGATTGCCTTATGCTCGCCGTCGACATCACGCATGCTTGTCTTCAGCGGCAGGGAAAGACGCCTATAGCGCTCGGCCTGCGCATAAAGCTGTTCGCGGATTCTCAAAAGGTAAGGGCTTCCACAGGCGCAAACCAGCCGATAATGGAATTCGCCGTGAGCGATGGACCAGTTCTCATTGACGCGCAGCGGATCGTCGTCGGAGGGTTCGGAAAGCCGGCTTAGGCGATGGTAGGCCGCTACGACGCCCGTCTCCCATTCGATGTCGCCGCGCTCGATCGATGCGCGAAGACAAAGGCCTTCGATTGATATGCGAACATTGGTGAGGTCAATCAACTCCTCAGGCGATATGTCGGCTACCTTGTAACCTTTCTGGGCTTCGGGGACGACAAAACCGTCGGCCGACAACCGTGACAAAGCCTCGCGCACCGCACCCAGGCTGACTTCACAACTTTGCGCCAGATCGTTGAGCTTCAGCTTCGCTCCGGGGGTATAGGTACCCTCGAGGATGTGGTTTCGCACATACCGGAACACCTTATCGGATTGCGTCATCGTCGCCATCTTAATTCAGTCCCAGGAGAATTTCAGCTTGCGGGTCAACGTTTGAAAATATATTTTGTAAAGGAAAGAGGATTTTTCTCCTCTCGCGCCGATGGCTTGGTCTGTCAACGGGCGGGCCCAAATTTTGTAGCCATGGGCTAGGCAGTCTTCGTCCTGTGGAAGCGGATTCCAGTTCTCCTCTGCTCAAAAACCATCATCCCAAATGTAGGGGTGGAAAATATATTTTCCAGTTGACAATCTAAATTTTTTTGAGAGAGTGCCGCGCAAGAGGGAGATTGCGGTGGTGCACCTTTCATACATTCGTGGCGAGATCGCTGGGCTGGGCATTGTGTCCGAGGGGGACGAGATCAGGGGCCTGCTTTCGACCGAAGAGGGTTATCCGGGTAGCGCTGAAGGGATCGGGATGCTGTCGAATCCGATCGTCCGCGAAATGCCGTTGGCGGCGTAGTTTCTGCTCATGTCTGGTTGAAAGGGAGGGGAGCAAGGCGCACGCGACAAATTCTGCCAGATAAGTAAATCGTTAAACCAAATCATTAACCGGGAGAGAGAAATGAAGAAGATACTACTTGCCTTGACGCTTGGCCTGATGGCTTCGTCGGCTTCCTATGCCCAGACGATCGGCTACAGCATGCAGACGGTGGATGACACCTACCAGTCCATCCTGCGCACGGGCGTTGAGGCACGCGCCAAGGAGCTTGGCCTGGAACTCCTGATCGAGGATGCTCAATGGGACATCGCTCGCCAACAGAGCCAGATCGAGAATTTCATCGCTTCCGGCGTCGACGGCATCATCGTTGTCGCCGTCGATGCGGATGCGGGCATCGCCATGTCCAAGGCTGCGGCCGCTGCCGGAATTCCGCTCGTTTTCGCCAACAGCCAGCCATCCAATGTAAACGAACTGCCCGAGAAGCAGGTTTTCGTCGGCTCCGATCAGCTTGAAGCCGGTGGTATTCCCGCGAAGGAAGTGTGCCGGATGCTGGGCGGAAAGGGCCGGGTCGCGATGATGATGGGCGAACTGGGCTCCGTGCTGGCGCGCGAGCGCACCAAGGCCGCCCACGACGTCTTCGCGACCGACGAATGCAAGGACGTGAAAATCGTCGAAGAGCAAACCGCTCGCTGGTCGCGGACAGGTGCGCTCGATCTGATGACCAACTGGCTGTCGGCGGGAATCGAATTCGACGCCGTCATCGCCAACAACGACGATATGGCCATGGGCGCGATCCAGGCCATGAAGACGGCGGGTCGGTCACTGGACAACGTCATCGTCGCCGGCATCGATGCGACACCCGATGCGCTGGCAGCGATGGAAGCTGGCGACATGAAGGTCACCGTGTTCCAGGACGGGAAGAAGCAGGGCACGGCTTCGGTCGACGCCATGATGAAGCTGCTCAAGGGAGAACCGATCGAGAGCATCAACTTCACCAGCCTCGAACTCGTCACCAAGGACAACATGGCTGACTACCTGGGTAAGAACTAGCCCAACGGGTGCGCCGCCGTTGGTGGCGCACCCGTTCCCCCTACGAGAGGCATGGTAATGCAGCCGATATCCGGCCCGGATCAAGATGGAAGCGAGGCCCTGCATCCGCAGATGCAGGGGGAGGAATTGCTGCGCGTCAGCGGCATCTCCAAGGCGTTTCCGTCTGTCCGGGCGCTCGACGATGTCCGCTTCGAACTCCGCCGTGGAACCGTTCACGCCCTGATGGGAGAGAATGGGGCCGGGAAATCCACCCTCATGAAAATTCTGGCCGGCGTGATCCAGCCGGATGAGGGGAGCATCTACCTGAAAGGCCGGCGTGTATCGCTGAAGACCCCGCTTGAAGCGCTTGGCCACGGTATCGCGATGATCCATCAGGAGCTTAACCTGATGCCGTCGATGACCGTTGCGGAGAATGTCTGGATCAGGCGCGAGCCGCTCAATCGCCTCGGCCTGGTGGATCATGCGCGCATGCGACGCATGACGCAGGCGTTGTTCGACCGTCTGAACATCGGCGTCGATCCCGACGCCAGGATCGGAGAGCTGGCGGTGGCCAGCCGTCAGATGGTGGAGATTGCAAAGGCGATCTCCTACGAATCCGACGTGCTGATCATGGACGAGCCGACCTCGGCCTTGACCGAAAAAGAAGCGGATCATCTTTTCGAGATCATAGCCGACCTGAAGAAGAGTGGCGTCGGTATCGTCTACATCTCGCACAAGATGGATGAGATACTCAAAATATCCGACGACATTTCGATTTTCCGGGATGGGAAATATATCGGGACCTATCGAAACGGAGAGATAACGAGGGACGAGATCGTCTTTCGGATGGTCGACCGCGAACTCTCCCAGATGTTTCCGAAGGAGAATGTCCCTTCCGCTGAGGTCATCCTTTCGGTCAGGGAGCTCTCGCTTGAGGGCGTATTCAGAGACGTCTCCTTCGATTTGCGGGCCGGCGAGATACTGGGCTTTGCCGGGCTTGTCGGAGCCGGTCGTTCCAACATCGCAGAAACGCTGTTCGGCGTGACGCCGGCAACGAGCGGTGAAATCCTTATCCGTAACGAAAAGATCGCCATCAGCTCGCCGGGGCAGGCCATCCGCAAGGGCGTCGGTTTTCTCACGGAGGATCGCGGGACGACCGGAAGCATGCAGGTCCTGAGCGTTCAGGAAAACATGCAGGTGGCGGTTCTGCAGAATGGTTTTACGAAGGTCGGATTTCTGTCCGGCTCCGCCTTGCGGGACGCATGCTCGGACATGTGCGAGCGCCTCAAGGTCAAGGCAGCCAGTCTTGAGACGCCGGTTGGAACGCTGTCAGGCGGCAACCAGCAAAAGGTGCTTCTGGGGCGTTGGCTTTTGACCAGGCCGCAAATCCTCATTCTGGACGAGCCGACCAAAGGCATCGATGTCGGAGCCAAGGCGGAAGTCCATGGGCTTATCTCGCGCATGGCCAGCAATGGCGCGGCGATAATCCTGATCTCTTCGGAGATGCCGGAAGTGCTTGGCATGAGCGACAGGGTCGTGGTGGTTCATGAAGGCAGGATCGCAGGAATCCTGGACCGCAAGGACGCAACCCAGGTCAGCATCATGGAAATGATCGCACGCTAGCGCACGAATGCGAGGTCGATAGGTATGAACGGCGTCCAGTCTCTGACGATGTCTCGAAAACAGCCCGCTAAGGCGTCCGGTTGGCGAAGGTTCGACGAAATCAACATCCTTATGGTGCTGGTTGGCATCGCGCTTCTGTGCGAGGCGCTTGGGTGGATATTCATCGGCCAAAGCTTTCTGGGTAATCCGCAGCGACTCACCATTGCGATCCTCCAGGTCTCGGTGATCGGCATCATCGCCATCGGCGTCACCCAGGTCATCATAACCGGTGGGATCGACCTCTCTTCAGGGTCGGTGGTGGCGATGACGGCGATGATCGTTGCCAGCCTGGCTCAGTCGGAAGGCTGGGCGCGCGCGCTCTATCCGTCGCTGGTGGAGCTTCCGGCCTATGTTCCGATTGTTGCGGGTATTCTGCTTGGCCTTATCGCAGGCTGCATCAACGGGCTGCTCATCGCCTACGCGAAAATTCCTCCGTTCATTGCGACGTTGGGGATGATGGTTTCCGCGCGCGGCATCGCCAAATGGTACACGCGCGGCCAGCCGGTTTCGGGGCTGACGGATGAGTTCACCGCAATCGGCTCCAGTGCGTGGCCGGTGGCGATCTTCATCGTCATTGCGATCATTTTCCACATCGCCATGAAATACACGAGATACGGCAAGTTTACCTATGCCATCGGCGCCAATCCGCAGGCCGCCCGCGTCTCGGGCATCAATGTCGAGCGCCATCTGGTGAAGGTCTACGCCATCGCCGGCATGCTGGCTGGCATTGCCGGCGTCGTTGCCTGCGCCCGCGCCCAGACCGCGCAGTCCGGCATGGGCTACATGTATGAGCTCGATGCCATCGCAGCGGCCGTCATCGGCGGCACGTCGCTCGCCGGAGGCGTCGGACGCATAGCCGGCACCGTGATCGGCGTGATCATCCTCGGCCTCATCTCGTCCGGCTTCACCTTCCTCAGGATCGATGCCTACTACCAGGAGATCGTGAAGGGCATCATCATTGTCGTTGCCGTCGGGTCGGATGTCTATCGGTCAAGAAAACGGCTGAAGAAATAGTTCGTTCGCAAGAGTTGAAAACCGCACGGTGCTCCAGTGCCGGGCCAGGAGACTGTCATGTCCAAGAAAAGCAGATCCCAGCAGTGGTTTGGTGGCGATTCCATGAACGCGTTCATCCACCGCAGTTGGATGAAGAACGGCGGCTTGCCGGACGATATGTTCGATGGTCGGCCGGTAATCGGCATCTGCAATACGTTTTCCGAGTTCACCCCCTGCAACGCCCATTTCCGCGGGCTGGTTGAGCACATCAAGGCCGGCGTACTCGATGCCGGAGGATTCCCACTCGAGTTTCCGGTTTTTTCCTGCGGGGAATCCATCCTGCGCCCCGGCGCAATGCTTTTCCGTAATCTGGCGGCGATGGATGCCGAGGAGGCGATACGCGCCAATCCGATGGACGGCGTCATCCTCATGGCCGGCTGTGACAAGACAACCCCTTCACTGCTCATGGGAGCGGCAAGTGTCGACTTGCCCTCGATTCTCATCTCCGGCGGGCCAATGCTGAACGGGCGTCATCGGGGCGGCATTCTGGGTTCGGGAACGGATATCTGGCGCCTTTCCGAAGAGGTGCGGGCGGGAGTGATTTCCAGAGAGGAATTCGTAGCTGCGGAAAGCGGCATGTCGCGCTCTCCCGGCCATTGCACGACAATGGGAACGGCCTCGACCATGGCGTCCATGTCCGAGGCGCTTGGCGTGACGTTGCCGGGCAATGCGGCCTATCCGGCAGTGGATGCGCGCCGCGCCAAGCTGGCGAGGCTCACCGGCCGCCGTGCCGTCGAGATGGTGAAGGAGGACCTGCGGCTTTCGCACCTGCTGACGCGACAGGCCTTCATTAATGCGATCCGCGTCAACGCGGCCCTTGGCGGGTCGACGAATGCGGTCCTCCATCTTCTGGCGCTTGCGGGCCGGATGGAAGTCGAGCTGACGCTGCAGGACTGGGACGATGCAGGGCGCTCCGTGCCGACGCTGGCCAACGTCATGCCATCGGGAAAATACCTGATGGAGGAGTTCTGCTATGCTGGCGGGGTGCCAGCCGTGCAGTCGGAAATCCGCGACTTGCTTGACCTTTCCGTGATGACTGCCAGCGGCAAGACGCTTGGTGAAAACCTTGAAGGCGTCGAGAATTTCAACACCGACGTGATCCGCACACGTGACAATCCGATCGTCGAGAACGGCGGCATCGTCGTGTTGCGCGGCAACCTGGTCCCGGATGGCGCGGTGATCAAGCCGTCGGCGGCGACGCCGGCGCTGATGAAACACCGCGGCAAGGCCGTCGTTTTCACGTCGATGCAGGACTACAAGGCGAGGATCGACGATCCTGATCTGGAGGTCGATGAAAACAGCATTCTGGTGCTGCAGAACTGCGGCCCCAAGGGTTTCCCCGGCATGCCCGAAGTAGGCAATATGGGACTTCCGAGAAAGCTTCTGAAAAAGGGCATACGCGATCTCGTCCGCATCTCCGACGCACGGATGAGCGGGACGGCGTTTGGTACGGTCGTTCTGCATGCGGCGCCTGAAGCAGCCGTGGGCGGGCCTATCGTTCTGGTGCGTGACGGCGACATCATAGAACTGGACGTTGAAGGACGCCGGTTGCACCTCGATGTCGACGAGGCCGAACTGGAGCGTCGGCGCATGGACTGGTCGCCGCCCCACGCCCCCGAGACTGGATACAAGGGGCTCTATATCCGTCACGTGATGCAGGCGGACAAAGGCGCGGATTTCGACTTCCTGGTGGGCTGCCGAGGAAGCGAAGTCGCAGAAGATAGCCACTGACAGTGCCGCTTCCATCGCGGCGACAAATGCAAGTCGATTCAGGTAGCCGTCGGCAGGCGGGCGCGGGGGCAAGGGAGGCGAAGATTGGCGACTCGAAAACCTTCATCATCCGGCAAGGCTAAATTGGACCTCGCGCCGCCGCGCGTGACCATTCAGGACGTGGCGCGGGCTGCCGGCGTTTCGGGCAGTTCTGTGTCCAACTACATGAACAGGCATTTCGAGCGGTTGGGCGAAGAGGCCCGGCTGCGCATAAAGGAAGCCATCGCCGAACTGAATTTCCGGCCCAACCGTGTGGCGAGGCAGCTCAAGACCGGACGCACGGACGCCATCGCGCTGATCGTTCCGAGTGTCGTCAATCCTTACAGCGGCGAACTCGTTCTTGCCATCGAACAGGAGGCGTCGAGGGCAGGCTATGGCGTTCACATGTGCAACACCATGCGAAGCTCCGCTATCGAGACGGATTTTCTGGACAGGCTTGCCGACATCGGGGTGCGCCGGCTGATCACGATCTCGCCGATGAACTCGACTTGTGGCGTCTATTACGCCGCACGGGAGGACGTGTCGATCGTGGCGATCGATGCGAGCCGCGACGATTTCAAGCTGCCGGGCCTACGAACCGTCAACCTGGATCATCGGGCCGCCATGGATATGGCTGTCGGCCATCTTCACGACCTTGGCCATGACCGCATCGCCTATGTGACCGATTCGCTGATCACGCACAGCCGCGTCGACCGGATGAAGGGATTCGAGCTTGCCGTCGAGCGATACGGCATCCGCGCCAGCGACATCGTTATGGTCGAGAACAGGGAACGTGTGGTCGATATCGCCGACCTTCACATGGTGGATGCGGGACGGCGCGCCGCCATCGATGTTGCCGCTCTTTCTTTGCGCCCGACGGCCGTCGTTGCTTTCAACGACATGATCGCCCATGGCCTGATGGCCGGATTTCGCGCCGTCGGAATTGCGGTGCCGTCTGATATCTCGCTCATCGGAGTCGACGATATCTGGATGAACGAAGCCGCCAGTCCGGGCCTCACCTCGATCCGCCATCCAGTTGCCGAGATGGCGAAGGCGACCATCGGCCACCTGTCTCCTTCGATGGATGAGCCGGCCGACAAGGTGCTGCTTCCCTCCCTGGTCGTCCGCCAGACGACGACGCAACCAACCTCCTCTTCAACCAGCCGCGACGCGCAGGGCAAATGACGGCGGCGGATGCCCGCCGTTCGCAATGCGACGTGCAAGCTTCAGGAAAACCAATGTCTGATCTGAGAATAGCGTGTGACACCGGCGGTACCTTTACCGATCTGGTCGTCGAGGACGATGGGCATATCCTCTTGTTCAAGGCATCAACGACGCCGGAGGACCCGGTGCTCGGCGTGCTGTCCGCGATCGACCTCGCCGCCGGACATTATGGTGTGGACCGGCGCGCGCTTCTCGGCCGCACCTCGATGTTTATCCATGGGACGACACGGGCGATCAACGCGATCATCACCGGCAAGACCGCCAAGACCGCATTCCTCACCACGAAGGGCCACAGGGATATCCTTGTCATCCGGGAAGGCGGCCGCATCGAGCCGTTCAACTTCCGGGTCGACTATCCGCAGCCATATGTTCCGCGCCGCTACACCTTCGAGGTTGAGGAGCGGATCGCGGCTTCCGGCGAGGTGTTGACGACGCTGGATGAGGAGGCGCTGATCACCACCATCGGCCGCCTGAGGAAACTGGATATCGAGGCGGTCGGGGTCTGCCTGCTGTGGTCGGTCGCTAATTCCGCCCATGAATTGCGTGTCGGTGAACTGCTTGCCGAGCATCTGCCTGGCGTGCCGTTCACGCTGTCGCATCAGCTCAATCCGACCTTGCGCGAATATCGCAGGGCATCGTCAACGGTAATCGATGCGTCGTTGAAGCCGTTGATGTTCGAATACCTGAACGGCTTGGAGTCGCGTTTGCGCTCTTCCGGCTTCAACGGTCGTGCGCTTGTGGTTACGTCAAGCGGCGGGGTGATGGATGCAACCGCAGTAGCCAACGCCCCGATCTATTCCATCAACTCCGGGCCGGCTATGGCGCCGGTTGCGGGGCGGCTCTATGCCGGGCGGGAATTCGGCAGCGCGGTCGCCATCATCGCCGACACTGGCGGGACGACGTTCGACGTCAGTCTCGTGCGCGACGGCAGGCTGCCGTGGACGCGCGAGACGTGGATTGGGCAAAAGCATCGCGGCCATATGACCGGCTTTCCGTCAGTCGACATCAAGAGCATCGGCGCCGGTGGCGGGTCGATTGCCTGGGTCGACAGCGGCAAGATGCTGCATGTCGGGCCGCAAAGCGCGGGATCGACGCCGGGACCTGTCGCCTATGGCCGCGGTGGCGAGGAGCCGACTGTCACCGATTGCGCGCTGATCCTCGGCTACATCGATCCCGATTACTTTCTCGGCGGCGCCATGAAGCTCGATCGCGAAGCGGCGGTGCGTCAGTTGGAGGCAAAGGTCGCCGCCCCATTGGGGTTGAGCGTGGAGGAGGCAGCCTTGGCCGTGCTTGGCCTGTCCTCCGAGAAGATGATTGGCGCGATCGAGGAAATCACCATCAATCAGGGTATTGACCCTGCGCAGGCGGTGCTTATCGGCGGCGGCGGCGCGGCGGGCCTCAACATCGTGGCGCTCGGCAAGCGCCTGCAATGCGCGGGAGTGATGATCCCCGAGGCCGGAGCGGTGCTGAGCGCTGCCGGAGCCTTGATGTCGGACCTCTCCACCGATCACGCTGTATTGAAGTTTACGACCGACGCCGCCTTCAAGTTCAACGAGGTCAACGAGGTCCTGGAAAGACTGGAAGAACGGTGCCGCGAGTTTCTTGCGGGTCAGGCGGATAGCGCCATCGACCACACGATCGAGTTCTCGGTTGAGGCGCGGTATCCCAACCAGATCTGGGAGATCGACGTTCCTCTTTCAACGACAAGGATCGCATCCGAAGCGGACCTTAGCCGGCTTAGTGCTGCGTTCCACGACGCGCATAAGCGTATCTTCGAGATCGAAGACCCGGACTCGTCCGTCGAGTTCGTGACATGGCGTGCAAAAGTAAGCTGCCGCCTGAAGGAGAATCCGGAAAGCCGGCTTGCCAGCCTCGCGCAAACCCATGACCAAGGGGTTGCCCGGCAGGCCTATTTCACGAGTGCCGGATGGACCGACACACCGGTCTACAGGCTTGAGACCCTGCCTTCCGGCCAACCGGTTTCCGGTCCGGCGATGATCGAATCTTCTTACACCACCGTCGTCGTGGATGCCGGAACCGTAGCGCGAAGAACCGAGGCAGGCGCAATTTGCGTTGAAATTCTGAAGGATGCGTCCCTATGAGCAAGCCGACAATGAGCAAGACTCCCGACGGGGTGCAGATGGCGATGATCGCCAGCCGCATGCAAAGCATCGCCCGCAAGATGCAGAATACGCTTTTCCGTACCGCAAGGTCCGGCATCCTCAACACCGCGCATGACTTCTCCTGCGTGGTGCTGACGGCGGATTGCAAGCTGCTGGCTGCCGCCGAAAGCCTGCCGAACCATACATTCGTCGGGCCGGACCTGATGTGCCAGGCGGTGCTGAAGCACCATCCGATCCTGAAGCGCGGCGACTGCTTCCTGCACAACAGTCCTTATGAGGGCAACTCACATGCGGCCGACCATTGCATGATCGTGCCGGTCATCGACGATGGGGGCACGTTACGCTTTTTCGTTCTCGCCAAGGCGCATCAGGGCGATTGCGGCAACTCGCGGCCATCTACCTATCTTGCGGATGTAAAGGACGTTTACGAGGAAGGTGCTCTCATCTTCTCGGCGCTGAAGATACAGGAAAACCATCAGACCAATCAGGATATCGTGCGCATGTGCCGCGCCCGTATCCGGGTGCCGGACCAGTGGTGGGGCGATTTCCTGGCCAGCATGGGCGCGGTGCGTATCGGCGAGCGGGAATTGCTTGCCCTTGGCAATGATGTCGGCTGGGACCTCCTCGACGGCTACGCAGATCGCTGGTTCGACTATTCCGAGCAGCGGATGATCGAGGCTATTCGCAAGCTGTCCTCAGGTCGCAAGACCATGCTCTCCGTGCATGATCCGATTCCTGGCCTGCCCGACGGCATTCCGATAACGACCCATATCGAGATCGACTCCGAGGCGGCGATGGTTCACATCGACCTGACCGACAACCCCGATTGCCAGCCCTGCGGACTGAACCTGACCGAGGCGACGTCGCGCAGTGCGGCGATGATCGGCGTGTTCAATGCCATCATGGACCATCATGTGCCGGCCAATGCGGGGAGCTTCCGGCGGATCGAGGTGAAGGTGCGGGAAAACTGCTGCGTCGGCATCCCGCGCCATCCGGCGTCCTGTTCCGTCGCCACGACCAATCTGGCCGACCACGTCACCAACCCCGTGCAGCGCGCGATTGCCGAACTGTCTCCGGGTTACGGTCAGGCCGATACCGGCCCGATCCAGCCGCCGGGACTGGGCGTCATTTCCGGTCGCGACCCGCGCAATGGCGACACGCCTTTCGTCAACCAGATCCATATCGGCATCAGCGGCGGGGCGGGCACTCCGGCCAGCGACGGTTTCCTGTCGATCATCCACGCCGGCAATGCAGGAATGTGCTATATCGACAGTGTCGAGGTCGATGAGTTGCAATTTCCCATCCTGATCGCCGACCGGCATCTGCTGCAAGACAGTGAGGGAGCCGGCACGTTCAGGGGCGCTCCATCGATCTACAGTGAATACGGTCCCCTGGGGGCCGAGAAATTCACGATCCTCTACGCAGCCGATGGAACCATCACGCCCGCTTCCGGGACCGTTGGCGGCGGTCCGGGCGGCAAGACCCGCGCTGCCTTGCGCCGCGTGGATGGCAGTGTTGACGAACAGCCGTCCTGCGCGGCCGTGACCGTTCGACAGGGAGAGCGCATGATCTCCCACTCGGCTGGCGGCGGTGGCTACGGCAATCCGCTGAAGCGAGATGCCGAGCGGGTCCTGCACGACGTCGCCGAGGGGTGGGTCAGTGTTGAAAGAGCGAAGTCAGTGTATGGCGTTGCGTTCACGGGAACGCCGGAGGACGACACTCTGTCGATGGATACCGGACAAACCGCCCAACTGCGGATGAACGCTTCCTAGCAGTTTGATCCCGGGCTCTGACGGCGGATTGTTGTCGTCCCAATCGTAAGGATGCGCGTTCGCCGTAACACGCTCTAACAGATCCCAGACTAATATCTAAAATTGCGGAAGGTTGGTTGTCCCGAAGCCTGATGAGGTTTCGGGACAATAGGACTCAGCGTTTGGAGGGCTCGTGGCGTTTTTTCGTCTCGGCGTTCACTGGACAGGAACCCAGCTGAGAGTGACGTAGGTCGTCCGAGACCGAGAGGCTTCGTCTTCCCCAATCAAAGCCACATCGTGAGACGGCTCGAGTTTGTCACGACTTTCAGGCAAGTCGTCGATGACGCCCGCCTGTAGCAGCTCGAACGGCATGACTATCCCCTCGACGAATTCGTGCCCATTCACCGACGGCTCGGTGACCGATGCAGGAAAGACGAGTCGTCCTACTTTAGCCGCCCTTCACGCGGCAGCCGTCATCCCAGCAGTGTCTACTCGATTTACATTTACTCGACCGTCAAAACGGTCGGCAGGTCGAGATTCACGTACGAGGAAGTGTTCCTGAGAGCCGTCAAAAACATCGGCACGTGGGCGTGAAACAGCTGGATGAAATTTAGTAGTTGCGAACAGGGCTACTATATGCAACGGTTCTGAACGCGTCGTGAACGTCAAATCATAAGGCGATCCTCGCTCGGCGCTTAATGGGGAATCTTATGGAATCTTTCGCGAAGAACTCAGCCGCATTTAGCTCAGGCTTGCTCGGCAACTGGTCGACGGATCGACGGCAAGTCCTCAAGGCGCTGGTGGGTACCAGCGCGGCATTGGTTACCGGGGCAGGCTTCACGGGGATCGCTTCTGCGCAGGATACAAAGACTGTCGTCGCCCTGGTCCAGCCGGACATCTCCACGCTCGGCCAGTATCTCAGCAGTGCGCTTGCCACCTCCCTCGTGGCGTCGAAGATCTATGACGGTCTGCTCGAATACGATTTCGATCTTAAGCCGAAGCCGTCGCTGGCGGAGTCGTTCGAGGTCTCGGAAGATGGCTTGACCGTGACGTTCAAATTGCGACCGGGAGTGGTCTTCCACGATGGGAAGCCGTTCACGTCGGCCGACGTCCAGTTTTCCATCCTCGAGGTTCTCAAGAACTTCCACCCGCGCGGCTCCATCAATTTCAAGGAAGTCGAGGCGATCGAGACGCCTGATGAATTGACTGCGGTCTTCAAGCTCGCAAAGCCGGCGCCCTACATGATCTCGGCGCTTTCCGGCTACGAAGCGCCGATGGTGCCCAAACATCTGTTCGAAGGGACCGACATTCGCGACAACGAACAGGCCAACGCGCCGATCGGCACCGGGCCGTTCAAGTTTGTCGAGTGGAGACGCGGGCAGTTCGTTCGTCTTGAGAAGAACGAGAATTACTGGCAGCCGGGCCTGCCGAAGATCGACCGTCTGGTCTTCCGCTACATTCCGGACGCAGGAACGCGTACCGCCGCAATCGAGAGCGGCGAGGTTCAGGTCGCCGGTTTCGGCGCGGTCTTCTATTCGGACGTTCGCCATCTTGAGACCGTTCCGGGCATGGAGGTCACACAGAAGGGCTACGAAATGATCTCCCCGGTCGTCGAGGCGCACTTCAATACGAAGAGGGCGCCGTTCGACCAGGTTAAAGTCCGCCAGGCGATCTCATACGCGCTCGATCGACAGTTCATCATCGACAACGTCTGGTTCGGCTTTGGCAAACCGGCGACCGGTCCTATCAGCTCCAATTTCGCGGCGACCGGGCTCTATACGAGCGATGTCCGCAACTACAATGTTCCCGATCGCGTGGGGCAGGCCAAGAAGCTGCTCGACGAGGCCGGCTTCCCCGAGAAGGAAGGCGGCATACGATTCGAGATGACGATCGACCCCACGCCCTACGGCGAGGAATGGCGGCGTTTCGGGGAATACGTCATTCAGGCGCTGAACACGATCGGCATCAAGGCCAGCATGCGCTACGAAGATGTGCCGACCTGGTTGAAGCGGATCTACACCGACTACGACTACGACATGATGTTGTCGTGGATCTCGAATCTGGCCGACCCGGTCACCGGAATCCATCGCGAGTATCATTCGAATTCGATCCGGCCGGGCGCCGTCTTCGTGAATGCGACGCAGTGGTCGACGCCGGAGACCGACGCCTTGATGGATCAGGCTGCGAACGAGAAGGATCCCGCCAGGCGGGCCGAACTCTATCACCAGTTCCAGAAGCTGGTCGTCGAGGCGGCGCCGACGATCTGGATCATGGAACTCCAGTTCAGCACGGTCACGAGCGACAGGGTCAAGGACGCGGTCGTGTCGCCGCTTGGGCTCTACGCCAACTTTGCCCAGCTTGATATCGTCTGAGGCTGGAGCAATCTGCGTGACCACGCTCAGCGGCGATCACGCATTTTGTCTCGGGATGGTTTCGCCGGCGGCATAGGCTCGGCCGGTTGCGAGACCGTCGCGTACGGTTGGTTTGGCTCGCAGCGGTTTGATTGGAAAGAAACGGGTTCATGGTTCGTTTTATAGCCCGCAGACTGATCCAGGCCATACCGACGATCCTCATGATACTGGTGTTGAGCTTCTTTCTGCTCAGGCTCGCCCCCGGCGACATCGCGGACGTTATGGCAGGGGAATCGGGCGGCGCCAGCGAGGAATACGTCGAACAGCTTCGCCAACAGTTCGGGCTGGACCGTTCGCTGTTCATCCAGCTCGCGACCTACATCAAGAACGTCGCAACCTTCGAACTCGGTTATTCATACCGCCAGAACATGGCTGTTTCCGAGCTCATCCTTTCGAGGGTCGGGCCGACCGTTATTCTCATGCTGACGAGTTTCGCCATCTCCATTGTCCTGGGGATCGTCCTCGGCATCGTGGCGGCTCGCAATGTCAACAGGCCGGTCGACCGCCTGATATCCTTGGTCTCCACGCTTGGCTACGCCACCCCGCTGTTCTGGGTTGGACTCATGCTGATCCTGATCTTTTCGATCACATATCGGATTTTCCCGACAAGCGGCATCGAGGATATCGCGGCGTTCAACGAAGGTTTCGCGCGGGTCAGGGACATTGCCTGGCATCTGGTGCTACCGGCAGTTTCGCTCTCGCTTTTCTACATCGCCGTCTACACCCGTCTGATGCGGTCGTCGCTGCTCGAACAATCGAAGATGGATTATGTGGTCACCGCCGAGGCCAAGGGCCTTCCTAGGCGGAAAGTCGTCTATGGGCATGTGCTGCGCAATGCTCTCCTCCCGATCCTCACGATGGCGGGCGTGCAGATCGGCAGTATGCTCGGCGGCTCGATCATCATCGAGTCCGTTTTCGGATGGCCCGGCATGGGACTGCTGGCTTACGAGGCGCTCTTTGCCCGCGACCTGAACCTGCTCACGGGCATCCTGATCGTGTCCTCCGTCATGGTCATCCTGATAAACGTCGTTGTCGATGTCCTTTATGCCGTCGTCGATCCCCGAATCCACCTGAAGTAGGCGCGCTCATGAGCACGACGGCCGAACGCTTTTTCAGAAACAAAACCGCTGCGGCGGCGACCTTGGTCATCGGATTGATCGCCGTTGTCGCGGTGGCGGGTCCGTTTCTCTATCCGCACGATCCGTTCGCCGTCCTCGCCAAGCCCTTCGAACCGCCGTTCGGAACCTATCCCCTGGGAACCGACGTCCTGGGGCGTGATGTCGCCGCCGGATTGATCTACGGCGCGAGGACGTCGCTGACGATCGCGCTCGTCGCCAGCCTGGCGGCGCTGCTGGCCGGGACGCTCGTGGGCGCAGTCTCCGGCTACTACGGCGGCATCGTCGACGATGTGCTGATGCGTTGCACCGAGTTCTTCCAGACGATCCCGACGTTTCTCTTCGCCGTGGTGATAGTGGCTGTCCTGACGCCTTCGATTACCTCCATCGCAATCGGCGTTGCGTTTGTGTCATGGCCGCCGGTGGCGAGGCTCGTGCGTGCTGAGTTTATGTCCATGCGCGAGCGCGAGTTCGTCCGCGCTGCTGAATGCCTGGGCGCGCCTGACCGGCAGATCCTGTTCCAGCACATCCTGCCGAATTGCCTGGCGCCGATCATCGTCATGGGTTCGCTGATGGTCGCGCAGGCGATCCTCCTGGAGTCTGCCCTCTCCTTCCTTGGGCTCAGCGACGGCAGCACGTTCAGTTGGGGCTATATGATAGGCGCGGGACGGACGTTCCTGCGCTCGGCATGGTGGCTGTGCACTATTCCCGGCCTGGCGATCCTCATCACGGTTTTATGCATCAACATCATCGGCGAGGCGCTGAACGATGCCCTCAATCCGCTTCTGAAAGACTGACCGCATGACGCCTGTTCTTGAGGTCACGGATCTGGATATCGCTTTGCCCGGCGGCGCCGATCGTCAGTATGCGGTAAGCGGCCTGAATTTCGATGTGCACAAGGGCGAAACGCTCTGCGTTATAGGCGAGTCCGGTTCGGGCAAGTCGCTGACCGGCAAGGCGATCCTGCGGCTGCTCCCCAAGCCGCATGTGCGAGTGGCACAAGGGCGGATTCTTTTCGAGGGAACCGATCTGGTCCAGATCGGCGACGAGAGCATCCGGAAGATACGGGGAAACGCCATCTCCATGATCTTTCAGGAGCCAATGACGGCGCTCAACCCCGTGCTCACCATCGGCCGGCAGATTGAGGAGGTGCTCATCGAGCACACCCGAATGAGCAGGCCCGAGCGCTGGAAGCGGATGCGCGAGATTCTGACGGAAACGAACCTTCCCGATCCGGAACGCATCCTGAACTCCTATCCTCATCAGCTTTCCGGCGGGCAGCGGCAGCGGGCGATGATCGCCATGGCGCTCATCCTCGAGCCGAAGCTCATCATTGCCGATGAGCCGACAACTGCGCTCGACGTCACCACGCAAGCGCAGATCCTGCGTTTGATGAAGCAGATACAGGAGCGGCATGGCACAGGGCTTCTGTTCATCACCCACGATTTCGGCGTGGTCTCGGAAATCGCCGACCGCGTAATCGTGATGGAGCGCGGCCGGGCAGTGGAGAGCGGCCCCGTTGGCGACGTGCTTCATGCCCCGAAGCATCCCTATACGCAAAGCCTGATGGCCGCGGTGCCGTCGCTATCGCCGAAACCCAGAAATCGCACGAGCGGACAGGGGGCGCCGAACGCCCCGACACTCGTCGCGGTCGAGAACGTCTCGAAAACCTACCCGCTTATGGGCGGCGGCTCCATGAAGGCCGTGGACAACGTCTCGCTTCGCCTCGGTGTGGGCGAAACCTTGGGGATCGTCGGCGAATCCGGATCGGGTAAATCGTCGCTCGCCCGTCTGCTTCTGCGGCTGTCTGAGCCCGACGAAGGAACTATCCGGCTCGACGGCACCGATCTCCTCGCGCTCAACCGATCGCAGCTGAGAAGCAAGCGCCATCTCTTTCAGGTCGTATTTCAGGACCCTTACGGTTCGCTCAATCCGCGCTGGACCGTGGGGCGTATAATCGGCGAGGGCCTGAGGTTGCGCAACGAGCCGCAACGGAAGGTACTGGAGAAATCCGAGGCGATGATCGATCTCGTCGGCCTCGATCGGAAGGCACTGTCGAGGTTTCCACACGAATTTTCCGGCGGTCAGAGACAACGTATCGCCATTGCCCGCGCGCTGATCATGGATCCCAAGCTGCTGATCGCCGACGAAGCGGTATCGGCTCTCGACGTGTCCGTTCAGGCACAGATCCTCGAGCTTCTCGACGAGATCAAGAAGCGCCTGAACCTCTCCATGATTTTCATCACGCACGACCTGCGGGTCGCGGCCAACATTTGCGACACCATCATGGTCATGCAGTCGGGCCGCGTCGTCGAAAGCGGGCCGGTAGAAACCATCTTCAAGGCGCCCCAGCAGGAGTATACGCAGCGGCTTTTCGCGGCTGTTCCGGGAAGGCTGACAACCGATTGAGGCGAATCCCTTCTTCCAGGCATAAAGTGCCGCCGTATCTCCCTACGGCTTCGACAAGACGAGAAAGAACAGGTCACCAGCATGTCCGATACACCGTCACCGGCGTTCGTCGCGCCGACGCTCGATGACGCCATTCTGGTGGTGGAACGGGGCGTCGCAACCTTCACCATGAATCGGGACGACGTGAGGAACGAGCTCACCGGTACCGCGCTCGCCAGCGATATCGTCAAGGTCGTGGACGCGATCAACAACGAACCATCGATCTCGGTCCTGATCGTGACAGGCGCTGGAAACGCCTTCTCTGCCGGAGGCAATGTCAAACATATGAAGAGCCGTGAAGGATCTTTCGGCGGCGATGTCTACACGGTGCAGAACAAGTACCGGCGCGGCATCCAGCAGATCCCGCTCGCCTTGGACCGGCTGGAGGTTCCGTCGATCGCGGCCATCAACGGACCAGCGATCGGGGCTGGCTTCGATCTCGCCAATATGTGCGACATGCGCATCGCGGCTGATACGATGGTGGCTGGTTCGACCTTCGTCAATCTCGGCATCGTGCCGGGGGATGGCGGCGTCACGTTCCTGGAGCGCCTGGTGGGATATCAACGGGCCGCCGAGCTTGTGTTCAGGGGCCGCCTGATCTCCGCCGAGGAAGCGCAGCGGCTTGGGATCGTTCTGGAGGTGGTGCCGCGCGATGAGCTGATGGCGACCGCGCTCAAATATGCGCGGGACATCGCACGAAAGCCGCCTCGGACGATCCGTCTGACCAAGCGTCTCCTGCGCTCCTCGCGGAACATGGAGCTTGCGCCGTTCCTCGACCTCTGCGCTGCCTTTCAGGGCATGTGCCATGACAGCGCAGACCATCATGAGGCGGTGTCGGCGTTCCTCGAGAAACGCGAGCCACACTACAGCGGACGGTGAACGGCCAAAGCACCGGGCCGCTTCTGCGTGGATGGGCGGCGGCGTCTCTTTCTTGATGTTTCTTGCTTGCCGGAACGCTGCCTGCGCTCGACAGCGGCATTCCAGTTGGTGACCGCCCGCTATCAGCGAACGAAGCGCTTCAACTCGTTGAGTGTCGCATCGAGAACCTGGCGCGTGCGACGCGCCATCTCGTCAAGACCGGCCTCGTCGATGATGAGAGACGGCGAGTAAGCGATCCGGTTGGGCACGACTCGAAGGATGATGCCAAACTGCTGCGCATATTTGTCGATCGTCCCGATCAGATTCGCCTCGGCGGGAAACGGAGCCTTGCTCTCCTTGTTCATGACAAGCTCCAGCCCGCCGATGAGGCCGCAGCCCGACGTTGCTCCGACCAGAGGGTGGGAAGACAGATCGTCGAGGTTTTGCAGGAAGGTGCCCTCGACGGACTGGACCTGCGCGACGATGTCCATCTCCTCGTAGATCTTGAGGGTCTCGAGCGCGACGGCCGTGGCGACCGGATGTCCCGCATAGGTGAAACCATGCACGAAGGCGCCGAGCCGGTTGCTCTCGTCGCGGAGCACTTCGAAGATCTTGTCGTTGATGAGCAAGGCCGAGATCGGCTGCATGCCCGAAGACAGGCCCTTGGCGCAGGCGATCATGTCGGGCTTCAGATCGTAGGTCTGGCAACCCCACATCTCGCCGGTCCGGCCGAAACCGCAGATCACCTCGTCGGCGACGAAGAGGATGCCGTACTTTTTCAGCACCGCCTGGACCTTCTCGAAATAGCCGGCAGGCGGCGGGAGCGCGCCGGCGTTGCCCTGCACGGGATCGGCCCAGAATGCGGCGATGGTTTCCGGCCCCTCCGCCAGGATCATGCGCTCGAGCGAGTCGGCGAGACGGCTGGAAAATTCCTGTTCGGTTTCGCCAGGCAGCGCATTGCGGTAGTGGTTCGGCAAGTCGGTGTGGAGGAATTCCGAAAACGGCAGGCCGAAGCTACGGTGATACGCGCCGTTGCCGGTCATGCTCGTGGCCACGCAGGTCGAACCATGATAGCTGCCCATGCGCGTGATGATCTTGCGCCGCTCCGGCTTGCCGAGGGCGTTCCAGTAGTACCAGACGATTTTGACGCCGGTGTCGTTCGCCTCCGATCCAGAACACTGCAGCAGGACCTTGGACATTTCCACCGGCGCTATTTCCAGCAGCCTTTCGGACAGATCGATCGCCGCCTTGTGGGACGCATGGCGGAATATCTGAAAATAACCAAGTTCCGACATGGCCTTGTAGGCGACCTTGGCGAGCCGCTCGTTGTGATAGCCGAGCGAGGCGCACCAGAGACCGGCGCCGCTGTCCAGATATTGTTTGCCCGTATCGTCGGTGACGAAGACGCCATTGCTTCCGGTAATGATGGTGGGCCCGACGCTCAGATGCTTGAGCGCGTTCGTTTGCGGGTGGAGAACCGAGGCGATGTCCCGCTCCCGATACGAGAGGGCGGCGTTGGCGGTCGCTGCATTGTCGGTCATGGAAGGCTCCGTTGGATGGCGGCCGACCCTCGTCGCCGCCAGGTGACATTGCTCAATCAGTGGGCCGGCGCGCCGACCTGGCCGGCGCTTTCCGCGCTCATGCGCCGGGTTGCCAGGTAACGTTCATATTGCCGATAGGATTGCAGGGCGGTGATCGCCTGCGGAACTTCGTCGAATGTCGGGATCCGATGTTCAAGGGCCACCGCCCGCATCCGCCGGCGCCAGCCGTCCGCCTCCTCGCTCCGATCCGATCTCAGCACCAGCAGCGTGTGGGGTGCGGTGTCTTCCTGCTGTGCGCGACCGAGGATGGACTGGACGAGATTGGGAAGCAGATCCTTGACGTGCCGGTAGGCCATGAGCACCGGCAGATTGAGGTGCACCAGGGTGGCGTATGGAGAGGTGAGGGTGCGGTCCACCTCCAGCAGCTTCGCGATCAGCCTGCCTTCCTCTTCCTTCAGCACGCTTGCCGGAAGGTCCATGGGATTTTCCAGGCTGGCGCCGGGTGGCATCTCGATCGCCGCATAGGCGTCACGGGCAGCCTGCTCGAGTTCGGCCAGTGCGAGACCGGCGGCGTCGAGCGCGTCGGTCGCCAGCACGCTCGTCCCGCCGCCGTTCCCAAGCAGGGTCACGGTCGGCTGCTCCGCCTCGGGCTTGGGGCGCAGCCACAGACAAAGCTGGAGAGCGTCCAGGAATGCGTCGAGGCTGGGCGTGAGTATCGCGCCGGTCTGACGGGCGAACGCTTCCCAGGCCTGCCGGCTGCCGCCCATTCCGCCGGTGTGCGAGGCGGCTGCCTTCTGCCCGGATTTCGACAATCCGCCGACCATCAGGACGAGCGGCTTCCTGCCCCTGTTCCTGCGGGCGAGGTCGAGGAATCGACGGCCGTCCTTCACGTCTTCCACATAAAATCCGATCACATCGGTGTCCGGGTCTTCGAGGTAATATTCGAACAACTCCGCGGGCTGGACGTCGATCGCGTTGCCGAGCGTGACCAGCCCGCTGTAGCTCAGCCCGAGGTTTTGGCCGCGCAGCAGGATGTCCATGCCAAGACCGCCGCTCTGGCAGCCGATGCCGATGCGGCCCTCGCGTAGCGAGGCGGTTTCCATGAAGGTGTAGCCGCCGCGCGGCGAATGGGTCCCCATGCAATTGGGGCCGACCAGGCGCATGTCGGTCTCGCGTGCGAGGGCTAGGATCTCCGCCTCCCATGCCGCACCGGAGCCGTCTTCATTGGTCGCCATGACCTGCGCGAACCGCAGCTTCCCGCCGGTATCGGCTAGAATGGTCCCGACCTTCTCCGCCGGCACCGTCAAATAGGCATAGTCCACCGTGTTGGGGATGTCGGCAATCTTCCGGAATGCCCGGATGCCGTCGATCTCCTCGGCCTTCGGATGGATGGCGTAGATCTTGCCGGCATAACCCGATGCCTTCAGGGATCGAATGAAACGGTTTCCCGCCGACGTGCCTTGGGTCGAGGCGCCGACGACGGCGATGCTGCGCGGCGTGAAAAGCGCTCGGAAGCGGTCGAGGATGGGGCCGCAAGCGGATGGATGCTCGGTACTCATGATGCAGCCTTCAGAACGAAGCGGGCGTCCACTGCGGCCATGCCGTCGGCACGCACGATGACCGGATTGATATCGAATTCGAGGATCTTGTCGGCGTGCCGCCAGAACAGGCCGTTTTCTCCCCCGAGCGCCAGAAGCGCGTCGACCAGCGGCGTGATGTGGACGGGCGTCCGCCCGCGCGCTCCCCGCAGGATCGGCAGGATCTTCAGGCTTTCGACCATCTCGGCGGCATCGACCCTGCTGATCGGGCAGAGGCCGAAAATCGCGTCGCCGAGCACTTCTGCGAAAATGCCGCCGGCTCCGACCATGACCATCGGCCCGAGCTTGGGATCGTGCATGCCACCGAGGATCATCTCGCAACCCGGGGCGATCATCTCTTCGACCAGGAACCCGGTCAGCGAAAGCCCGGCCATCTTCATCCGGGCTGCAATGTCGGACCGCGCCTCGTCGACTGCTTGCTCGTCGCGGAGATCGAGACGGATGGCGCCGATGTCGCTCTTGTGGATCGGCTCGCTGGAGAGCGCCTTGAGGACGAAGGGTGGCTTGAGATCGGCAAGCGAACCGGTAGCTGCGCGTCCGGCCGCCAGCTTTACTCCTCTTGGCGTCGCGATGCCGATGCCGCGCAGGGCGGCCTTGGCCTCGTGTTCGTCCAGCGCCGGTTGGCCGGCGTCCCATGCCCGTTTGAGAGCAAGGTCGGCAGGGCCGTCGAGCGCTGCGCCCGACGGTTTCAGACTGCGGTCGTACTGCATCAGAAACTCGTCGGCCAGTTTGCCAGATGGTGCTCGCCGACGAAGCTGCCGGAACCGCACTGCACGTCGAGCGCGGAGATCAGGAACTGCCGGGTTTCCGCCGGATGGATGACCGCCTGGGTCTCGAACAGGCCGGCGAGGGCGAAGGCCGAGCTGTCCTGTGAGATTTGGTCGACGAGCTTGTCGAACCGCTCGGGGTCCTCCTCGCGCTTCAGGCCGTGCAGGATATTCACCCCGGTCTTCGGGTCCATGAAGCCGAAATTCGCGGTTGGCCAGGCCGCCGAGATATCGGCGTGACGCCCGCCGCCCATGTTGAGATAGGCCTGACCGAAGTTCTTGCGGATGGTAAGCGAGATACGGGGCACGGTGACCTGCGAGAGCGCATTCATCCAGTTCATGATGCGGCCGGGCGCCCAGCGCTTCTCGCCGTCGATTCCTATGAGGAAGCCAGGCTGATCGACCAGGAAGATCAGCGGCAGGTTGAAGGAATCGCACAGCACGATGAAGCTGGTCGCCTTGCGCATCGAGTCGACGTCGATCGCGCCGCCCCGGTGCAGCGGATTGCTGGCAATGATGCCGACGCTGCGGCCGCCGAGCCGCGCCAGCGTGGTGACCAGCGATTTGCCGAATCGCGGCTTCAGCTCGAAGGCGCTGCCGCTGTCTACGATGCAGTTGATGACCTTCTTCGAGTCGTAGACCTGCGTGGAGGAGGCGGGAAAATGGTCGAGGATGGCGGCCGCCGCCTCGTTCGAGCCTTCCGGCACGGGTGTCAGCGCCGGAGCTTCCCTTGCGCTTTGGGGCAGATAGCTGAGGTACGTCTTCACCAAATCGAGTACCTGCTGATCGGTGTCGGCGGCGTAGTCGACCAGTCCTGTCTTCTCCGTGTGCAGCTTCCAGCCACCGAGTTCCTCGGGCTCGACCGGCTGGTTGATGGCGACAGAGGTGACGCGGCTGCTGGCCACGGCCATCGTCGCGCCTTTGCGCATCGCCACGAAGTCCGACATGCAGCCGTACCAGGTGGAGGAGCCGTAGCAGTCGCCGAGCAAGGCTGAGACGAGCGGCATCTCGCGCGTCCGTCTGAACTCCGTCGGATCCTGCCCGAGTATGGCGCGTCCTGCAGCGCCCATACGGTCGGGCATGCGGGCGCCTGACGATTCGCCCAGCATGACCAGCGGGAAACCACGCTTGGCCGCCGCATCCTTCACATGCTTGATCTTCTTGCCGTTGATGACGCTCGACGATGCGCCTAGCACGGTGAAATCGTTCGAGACGACCCCGGTCAGGCGCCCGTCGATCGTACCGAAGCCGGTCACCTTGCCGTCGGCCGGCGTGCGGTCCCGAACCTCCGGCCGGATCGAGGTGGCCAGTTCCCCCACCTCGAAGAAACTGCCGGGATCAAGCAGGTAGTCCAGTCGCTCACGGGCATTGAGAACACCTGCCTCTTTGCGGGCGGCCAGTTTCTCCTTGTTGCCCATCGCCTGGGCCTTGGCCTTGAGCCGCTTCAGCTCGATCAGCCCTTCGCCGATCGGCCCTACGGAGGTTTCGGAGCTCTCCATCTTTCGATTCGCCTCTTGTCATTGCCGTAGTTGTTGTTAATACTACTAATGCAAGACGACGTGCGGTGTCTAGAGGAAACGTTGCGTCTCTCTCGCTGGTGCCGGACCTTTCCGGTCCCGTATTTCCGCAACGGCCGATGTCCGAAATCGAGGCGCAAGACATGTCGAAAGTCACCGTAGAGAGCGAAATGGCGGGGTCGATCTGGAAGATCCTGGTTCAGGTCGGAAGCGACGTCCAGGAAGGTGACACGCTGATAATCATCGAAGCGATGAAGATGGAAATCCCGGTCATAGCGTCGGACTCCGGGCGCGTGACCGAGATACTGGTCAAGGAGGGCGATCAGGTCAGCGACGGCGACCCGGTCGTTCGGCTGGATGCCTGACATGCGCAAGCTCCTTGTCGCAAATCGTGGGGAGATCGCCTGTCGCATTATGAGGAGCGCGCGCGCGCTCGGCTGGAAGACCGTCGCGGTCTGCTCCGACGCCGATGCCAGCGCCCTTCATACGCAGATGGCGGACGAGGCCATCAACATTGGCGAATCCCCCGCCTCGAAAAGCTACCTTCGAATGGACAAGCTGCTGGATGCAGCCATGAAAACCGGCGCCAGTGCCGTACATCCCGGCTATGGTTTCCTGTCAGAGAGCGCACAATTCGCGTCAGCAGTCATCGAAGCCGGACTACTGTGGGTCGGGCCGTCGCCAAAGACGATCCGCCTGATGGGAGACAAGCAGTCTGCGCGCGAGGCGGCGATGCGAGCCGGCGTGCCTGTGGTGCCCGGCAGTCGGCGTTTCCTCTCCGGCGAGCTGGACGGGCTCGAAGCAGCCGGCAGTGAAGTCGCCTTTCCGCTGCTCATCAAGGCGTCGGCGGGGGGCGGCGGTATCGGCATGCGCAAAGTTGACCGCGCAGAGCAGCTCTCCGGTCAGGCGGTCATGGTGCAGGAGGCGGCACAGAACAGTTTTGGGGACGGAGCGATCTATCTCGAGCGGCACGTTTCGCCGGCCCGCCATGTCGAGGTCCAGGTTTTCGGTTTCGGCAACGGTTCGGCGATCCATCTCTTCGAGCGCGACTGTTCGCTGCAGCGCCGCTTCCAGAAGGTGATCGAGGAGACCCCGGCGCCGGGCCTGCCGACTGAAACGCTGACGGTGATGTACGACGCAGCGCTGAAGCTGTGCGCCGAAACCGACTATGCCGGAGCCGGAACCGTCGAGTTCATCGTCGACGCCGAGACGATGCAATTCTATTTCCTCGAGATGAACACGCGGATACAGGTCGAACATCCGGTTACCGAGATGGTGACCGGCCTCGATCTCGTCGCCATGCAGCTACAGCTGGCCGAACTGGGTGGCAAGATGCCCGCGGTCGCGCCACAATCCACCGGAGCGGCGATGGAGTGCCGGCTCTATGCCGAGAACCCGGCCAAGCGGTTCTTTCCTTCGCCCGGCCGGCTCGACGTCTTCCGCCTGCCCGCCAATATCGATCACGTGCGCGTCGACACCGCCTATCGCGAGGGCGACGAGGTGACCCCCTTCTACGATCCGATGATCGCGAAAATCGTGGCGCATGGGGCTGATCGCGCCGCCGCCATTAGCCGGATGGTGTACGCGCTGGAATCGTTGCAGGTCGAGGGCATCGTCACGAACCGCGATTTCCTGCTGGCATGTCTGAGACATGGGGAATTTCAGGCGGGCAACGTCTACACCCGATTCATCGACGATCTGCATGGCGATCTCGTGCGGACATCGTGACGCCGCAGCCACGAGATCGGGGATGCACGGCAATGGTGAAAGCCGCTGCCGAAGATACTGCGCAATAGGATAGCACTTCATGACTGGCACGACGGCAACAGGATCGAGGTTCGCCCAACGGATCGCGATCGACATTGGCGGGACCTTTACGGATCTCGCGCTCATCGACGGTGAGGGCGTCGTCGTGACGCACAAGCGGTTGACCACGCCGCGCAATCCGGTTGAAGGCTTCGTCAGCGGTGTGTCCGAACTGCTCGAGCTCGCCGGCATATCGCCCGACCTCGTTCACGAGATCCGCCATGCGACGACGCTCGGGTCGAACGTCGTGATCGAGCGGCTGGGCGCCCCGGTCGCGTTCCTCACGACGAAGGGCTTTGGCGATGTACTGCAGATCCAGAAAGCCGTCCGCTACAGCATCTACGACACGCGCATGAGAAAGCCGGAGCCGCTGGTGCCGCGCTCGCGCGTCTGGGAAGTCAACGAGCGCGTCATGGCTTCGGGCGAGGTCCTGCGGCCGCTGGATGCTAAGGAGGCGCGCCGGATCGTTTCCGAGATACGGGCATCGGGGGCGCGTGCGGTGGCGGTCGGTTTCCTGCACTCCTACGCGAATCCGCTTCACGAAGAGCAGATGAAGGAGTTGTTCGCGCAGGAAGCGCCGGAGATCTACGTCACCCTGTCCAGCGAAGTTTCGCAGCTGGCCAAGGAATATGCACGGTTCAACACCGCGGTGACGAATGCCTATCTCACGCCCATCTTCCGCGACTATCTCTCCAGGCTGGGCGCCGCGCTCCAGGAGCGCTCCATCGAGGCGCCGCTGTGGATCATGCAGTCGAGCGGGGGGCTGACGTCCAGTGAGCGGGCCGCTGCGCTGCCCGTCCGCAGCGTCGAGTCCGGACCTACGGCCGGCGTCACCATGGCTGCACGCCGCAGCAGCATGTCCGGTTTCGAGAACGTCATCTCGTTCGACATGGGCGGAACCACGGCAAAGGCGTCGATCGTCACCAATGGGCGTCCGACGATCAGCCGCAGCTTCGAGATCGACAGGCTCGAGATGCGCGACGGCAGCGGGCTGCCGCTCGATACGCTCGCTGTCGACCTGATCGAGATCGGTTCCGGTGGCGGCAGCATCGCACAGTTGCTCGCCGGCGCCCTGCAGGTAGGGCCGCGCAGTGCCGCCTCTGAACCCGGGCCGGTCTGCTATGCGCGCGGCGGAACGGAGCCGACCGTCACGGATGCCGCGCTCGTCCTGGGCTATCTCGACCCGGCGTCCTTTGCGGGCGGCGCGATACGGCTCGATCGTGACGGTGCGGTCAAGGCTCTCGCCCGATTGGGCGAGCCGCTGGGACTTGACGCTTTGCAAACAGCTTGGGGCGTCCACCAGCTCGTCTGCTTGAACATGGAACGGGCGACCCGCCTCATTTCGATCGACAAGGGTCTGGATCCCCGCGACTACGCGATGATCTGCTTCGGGGGCGCGGGACCGGTTCATGCGGCCCGTCTCGCACGCGGGCTCGGAGTGAAGAACATGATCGTGCCCGCCGGCGCCGGTGTCGGATCGGCGCTCGGGTTGCTTTCCTCGGTCGAGAAGACCGAGCTCGCCCGGACGAGGAAGATCCTGCTCGATGGCGGTTGCGTCGAAAAGGTTGCTCGCCAGATATTCGAAGAGTTGCGCCGCCAGGCCGCTGCGATGATGGGCTGCGAGCCGGATGATCCGCGGCTGAGCGCCCACCACTTCGTCGGCCTGCGCTACAGCGGCCAGGGTTACGAACTGGAGGTCGAACTGCCGTCTGTCTGGGACGAAGGGCTCGGCGCGAAACTACGCGATGCCTTCGCCAGGCTCTACAGCAACGTCTACGGCTATGCCGAGGATCTTCCGCTCGAGGCGACGACCTGGCGGATCGCGTTGGAGAGCGTCGGTCAGGATATCGAAGAACGGCTCAGCGTCGAGCGGAGTGAAGGCGGCCGGGCGCTGAAGGGGCGCCGCACGGCGTATTTTGGAGAAACCGGCGAGACCCAGATCAACGTCTATGATCGCCATGCCATGAGCGGCGACGACCGTGCCATCGGCCCATGCGTCATAGAGGAGCGCGATACGACCACGGTGCTTCTGCCCGGGGATATCGGACGCATCGATGAGCGTGGTGCCATCATCGTCGAAATCGGAAAGGCCGCACAATGAGCGAGATCGACTCCCTGACGGTTTCGGTGATCTGGGGACGGCTGGTCTCCATCGCCGAGGAGATGGGCGTAACGGTTCGGCGCACTGCCTACTCTGAAGCCGTCCGCGAGGGTGGCGACTTTTCCGTAGCCGTCTTCGACGCCGAAGGGCAGATGTTGAGCCAGGCAGACCTCAGCCCCGGCCATCTCGGGGCGATGCCCTTTGCCATCGGGAACATGCTCAAGAGCTATCCCCGGGAGACGCTGAAATCCGGCGACATCATCATCATGAACGATCTCTACATGGGATCGGGTCACCTGCCGGACTTCTACTGCATGAGCCCGGTGTTCCTGCAGAGCCAAATCGTCGGCTTCGTCGTCGCATCAGCCCACATGGTCGACGTAGGCGGCATCAAGGCCGGCAGCCAGGCGGTCGAGGGGGTAACCGAGCGTTTTCAGGAAGGCATCTGTTTCCCGCCAGTCAAATTCTACAACGCGGGCGTGCCGGTTCCGGAAATCACGCGTATCATCGAAGCCAATGTGCGCGTGCCGTCGAAGGTGATCGGCGACCTGAAGGCGCTTCGCAATGCGCTCCATGCCGGTGGCCGGGCGCTCTCGTCGCTTTTCGCGACATATGGCGTGGAACGACTGACTGCCGCGGCCAGGCGAATTCTCGACCAGTCCGAAAGGGCGGTACGCGAGTCTCTCAGCGAGATCCCGGACGGCGACTACAGCTACGAGGACTGGCTCGACGACGTCGGCCCCGGGACGAGACCGGTAAAGCTCGCGGTTACAGTCAGGGTCCGAGGCTCGGAGATCATATTCGATTTCTCCGATTCCGATCCCCAGACCGCATCGGCGATCAATAGCCCGATCAACTTCACGCGGGCCTATTGCTACTGGGCGACGAAAGCCATCACCACGCGCAACGATATCCCCCAGAACCATGGCCAGCTGCGCCCGGTCACCCTCGTCGTGCCGGACAGCAATTTCTTCAATCCGTCGCCTCCGGCGGCAGCCGGGGGCCGAGCCATGCTCAACCAGCGTATCCCCGAGCTGATCTTCGGCGCGCTCGCGCAGATCGTCCCTGAGAGGATCACTGCCGGCAGTGGACAATGGGCGAATCCGATCATCAACGGCATCGACCCCCGCAACGGTCAGAGGTTCGTGTTCTACGACTATCTGGTCGGTGGGGTCGGCGCCCGCTCCGGCGCTGACGGCACAAGCGCACTGTCACCGGTGTTCTCGCTGGAGAATATCCCGGTCGAAATGCAGGAGGCAGCCTGTCCGATCCTCGTGGAAGCTTTCGGCTTCCTGCGCGACAGTGGTGGCGCCGGTGAGTACCGAGGCGGACTGAGCCTTTACAAAGAGGTCCGAATTCTGGCGGAGCACGCGGAGGTTTCGAACCTCAGCGACCGACATAGCCATGGCTCCTACGGTCTCGAGGGCGGGCTTGACGGACCGGTCGGCCGGAGCGTCCTGAACCCCCATTCGGATGAGCCGGTAGTGATGCACTCGAAAGGTGTCTACGCCCTCAAAAAGGGCGATGTCCTCCGCTATGAATGCTCGGGCAGCGGCGGCTTCGGCGATCCGAAGCAGCGGCGGCGAGAGGCCGTCGAGGACGATCTGCGCGAAGGCAGAATATCAAGCGAAGCCGCTGCGACCATCTACGGCCTAGAGAGTCCGTGACGCCGGCCATGCCCGGCTTCGCATCCTATCACCGATATGATAGGGACTTCCCGTTACGGGTCGGACCCTATCCCGTGATCCGGGAGGAGAGCTGTTGAGCGGAGCCACGAAGACGTCTGAAGCAAAGCGTCTGCCGACGCAGAAGCCCGACCCCATAGCAACCAGCGATATCGTATCGGAGCTTCAGGGGCTGGGCTTCTCGGACTATGAGGCGAGAAGTTATCTCGGACTTCTGACCTCATCTCCCGCGACAGCCTACGACGTGAGCAAGACGATGGGGATCCCGCGCGCCAATGTGTACGGTGCGCTGGAGAACCTCATGAAGAAAGGCGCCGTTCAGCCGGTCGGCGAGCGACCCGCCCGATTTGTTCCGGTGCCACCCGCCGAGCTGCTCGGGAGCATCGTGAAGAAGACCTCCAATCGCTGTGAACGCCTCGCAACACTTCTGGAGAAAGTCGAGACGGAACAACAGCAGGAAGTCGTCTGGACCATCAAGGGCGAAGACCTCGTAAACATCCGCATCGGCGACATGCTGGATCGCGCGCAGAAGCATATCTGGATCAAGGCGGCGGACCATATTCTGGAGGCTCATCGCGACCGGCTGAAGGCGGCCCACGATCGCGGCGTTCGCATCGTGATCATCCTGTTCGGCACTGATGTCGAGCGATTCAGCTTCGGCAATGGCGCGCGGGTCTATCTGCATGAAGGGAACGGTATCCGGATAGGATCCGCCGACAACATCTTCACGCTGACGATAGATTACACCGAGGCGATAACGGCCCGGATGAAGGACGACTATCTGGGCGCCCATACCCGCAGCGAACCTGTCGTGACGATGGCGGAAACAATCATACGCCACGACATCTATCTCGCCGAGATCTACAGTCGATTTGGCAAGGAGATCGAGGGCGCCTTCGGTCCTTATCTCGTCCAGATTCGCGAATCGCTGTTCTCAGGACCGCAGGCCGCACAGATGCGCGAAAGACTTCGCGATCTTGGGTTGCTAGGCAAGGAAACCAAGGTCCGGGCCAAGGCTCGCTGAGCTTCTTTCCTGATTCCATTTGTTCCAAGTCCGGGACTGCCTGCCCAAGGTGGCAGCGTGAGAGTTCGCGCGTGCAGCGAGGTCACCAGGAGCGACTGGTAATAGAAGTAGTTGCGGAAGCAGCTACATAATGATATCCACCTTTTGCTCGGCTTGAAGCGGATGTCGGAGGGTGCAGTGTCATCGATCGGTGAGACCTATGAGGCGCGGAGCTTCTTCGCTGCGGAATGGACCGCCAAGACGGACAGGCGGGCACTGCGCGAACCTTTCGAAAATGCCGTGGTGTCCCAGGTGCACGATTGCGGCGCTGAGGATCTGGACCGCGCCCTGGACGGGGTTGTTGCCGGAGCCGCGCGCGTGGCTGCGATGCCCGCGATGGAACGTTCCGCCATTCTCCACCGGGCGGCCGTGCTGCTGAAGGAGCGTGCGGAGCTCATTTCGATGGCGCTGACCCGCGAGACGGGAAAGACCATTCGTGATAGCCGCCAGGAGCTTGCGCGCGCTACCGACGTATTTCGGTTCTGCGCGGAAGAAGCAATCCGCATCGAGGGTCGGCACCTGCCGATCGCCGGCAGCCCGGCCGGCAGCGACAAGGTGGCGTTTGGCCTTCGCTATCCGGTAGGTGTCGTCGCCGGCATCGTTCCGTTCAACGCGCCCGTCAACCTGGCCTGCCACAAGATCGGACCCGCCTTCGCGGCCGGTAATTCTATCGTCGTCAAGGCGCCGCCGCAGGCGGCCTATACCCTCTCGCTGGTGGTCGAGGCGTGTCTCGATGCGGGGCTTCCGGCGGACGCGATCGCGCTTCTCCATGGCGACGGGGCGCTGGGCGCCGCGCTCGTGCGTGACCACCGCGTCGACTTTCTTTCATTCACTGGCTCGTCGCGGGCGGGTCTCGCGATCAAGGCTGCAGCCGGAATGCGCGGGACCATCCTCGAATTGGGCGGCGTGGGGCCTACGATCGTCCATGAGGATGCCGACGTCCAATTGGTTGCTGCCCTGTGTGCGAACTCCGGATTCAGGCTCGCAGGACAAAGCTGCGCCTCGCTGCAAAACCTCTTCGTCCACAAGGATGCGCTCGACGCTTTCACCGGTCTCTTCCTTGAAAAGGTGCGGGCGCTGACTTCGGGCGATCCGCGAGATACGGCGACGGACGTCGGCCCGGTCATCGACGAAGCCGCCGCAAGCCGGATCGAATCCTGGCTGGCGGAGGCGAAGGCCGGCGGCGCGAAGATCCTTTTGGGGGGAGGGCGGCGCGGCAACGTCATAGAACCTACGGTCGTTACCGCCACAACACCCGAGATGAAGGTGGTTTGTGACGAGGTTTTCGGTCCGGTCGTGGTGATCAGGCCTTATGAAGACATCGGCTCGGTGTTCCAGTGGATCAGGGATACCGGCCTCGGGCTGAACTGCGGGATATTCACGGGGCGCCACGATGTTGCGTTCCGCGCCGTGCGCGAAGTGCCGTGCGCCGCCATCATCGTGAACGGCACGTCCACTTTCCGTCCTGACCAGATTCCCTACGGCGGGCTGCGCAACAGCGGGTACGGGCGCGAGAGCCCGCGCGACACCATAATGGCAATGACCCAGGAACGGATCCTTGTATTTCCGGATGCTCGATAGTTCGACAAATCACCAGTGAACGCGGGTGGGACCCCAGCGGTCACCCAAATGGCCGCTCCGAGCCTGGGCTGAAACGGAGCGCGTAGAGGAATTCTTGATATGCTGAACTCGGCTCAGATTGTGCATGCACCCGAAGCCTCTGGCTGGCATTTCTTTTCGGCTGGGACAACAGTCTGGAATTCGGCCTCATCCCATTCATTCCCGCCGAGCTCTTCAAGATGATGCTGGCGCCGGCAGTCGCGAGGCTGTTGAGCGCCGGGAAGGGCTGATGCTCGGTCGCGCGTAGCCGGCCACATCAGGCTGCGACCGCGCGGTATTGCTCCGTGGTGCGCGAGTACGAGACACGCTCGATCTGCGGGGCTCGCTCGGCCATTGGATGCTGACGAAAGTTTAACGCAAGACGTCCCTAAGACAGGCAGGTAAGTGAGTACGCAGACACCTTCGCCAAATGCAGCATTCCACACTCGAATTGAGCATTTTCTGCCCGGCGTCACTCTTGTCCTCATTGTGACCGCCGCCGCCTATGGCTTGCGACAGGTGCCCGGGTTCTCGGCGCTGAGCCCGATGTTCTCGGCCATTTTGATCGGAATGGCTTTTGCCAACTTCACGACGGTTCCGAGCCCGGCGTTGCCGGGGATCGCACTGCTCAGCAAGAGACTGCTCCGGGTCGCCGTGGCGCTGTTGGGCCTGCAGCTGACATTGACGCAGGTCATGGATGTCGGAACTACAGGTGTCGTACTTATCGCCCTGGTCGTGGCTGCGACCTATGGATTCACCGTCGCGGCAGCGAGGTTGCTCGGTGTGAACCCTCGTTTGGGCCGACTGCTGGCCGCTGGAACGTCGATCTGCGGTGCATCCGCGATCGCGGCGACAAACGCGATCGAACATGCAACCGACGAGGAAGTCTCCTACGCAATCGCCTGCGTCACGCTGTTCGGGACACTCGCGATCGTTTGCTACCCTGTAGTTGCGTCGCTCCTCGACCTGACCGCCACGTCCTTCGGATTCTGGACAGGCCTGTCGGTTCACGAGGTCGCTCAGGTCGTCGCCACCGCCTATCAGTATGGTGACGAGGCCGGCGCATTTGCGGTCATCGTGAAGCTGACCCGTGTTTTGCTACTGGCGCCGCTCCTTGTCGTTGTCGCATCGATGGCGGTGCGGAGACGCTCGGCAGCCGACACGCCGATCAACGCAAGTCAGATGCTTCCGCTGTTTGTCGCGGCTTTCATATTGTTGATGTTGGCGAATACCGCGGGAATCGTGCCGCAAGGCGCCCGGGATTCGCTGGTGTCGATCACGCCGGTGATACTGACCTGCGCTCTCGGTGCCCTGGGGCTGGGTACACGGTTCGGCGCGATCCGGGAGCAGGGCCTGCGGCCGCTGCTGCTTGCCGCGCTGTCGTCGCTTTTCATTTCACTCGTGGCGGTCCTGGCGATGGCCATCTGGGTGGCGGCACCCACGTATCCATAGCGGCATGCTCTCGCGAAGTAAGACCAGACAGGTGCCGGACTGAGTGGTGAACCGAGCAGTCCTCGGCTAACCGGTCTCTGCGATTTCGACCTGTGATCTGAACAGGCGGACCGGTCGTGACGGCCGGCCCGCCAGAGCCGACGCCGGGGAGGGGCACCCGGGCGTCGGCCCCTTTTAAGGGCAATGGGGTGGGTTCCATGTGCAGTAGCAAGGGTGCTGGCAGGAGTGCCGGGTCGCAGCGGCGGACGGCAAAGGATCTGACGCGCGGTTTCCGAAGCATCATTGTCTTTCTGTTTTCGATCTCCGGCGTCATCAACGTGCTCGCGCTGACCGGCTCGATCTATATGCTGCAGATCTACGACCGGGCGCTGACCAGCGGCAGCGTGCCGACATTGTTGGCCCGGTCGCTGCTGGCGATCGGGCTTTATCTCTTCCAGGCAAAGTAGCTGTTCTTCCAGCACGCGGCCGCTCTACCGGACAACTGGCATCTGAGTGCGGCGAAAAGCAGATCCTGATGCTCGCGAGAAGAACAGGGACCACCCTGCCCATTTCGAGGCATTGACAAAATAAAATCGTTCGGATCAGATACTGATCGATCGATCAGACAGGGAGCTTTTCGATTAGAAGCAAATGGAGGAGTTGATGTCTCCTCAAGCCCTTGGGAGGTTCAAATGCTCAACGACGTCTTCGTCCTTGACGCAATCGCGCACGCGTACAATTTCAGAGAAAGCAATCGCATCGGGCAGCCTTACGCCGACGGGATCGCGACGGGTGTCTATCAGATGCATACGCAGTATGCGCCTCCTGGCCGGCCCGACCTGGTGCTCGATCAGCGAACCTTCGACAATGACATCTGTGATCCCGATCTGACGGGCGACGTGATTTTCGGCGAGAGCCACACGGACGCCACGATCTATCACGAGCTGCCGCTCTACGGCTATTTCAAGGACGGCGGGTCGCCGCTCTGGGTGGGCGAGAAGATGCGCGAGCGGTGGCCCGGGCGAGTATTCCTCTATGGCGGGGTGTCTCCACATCAGCCCAACGCCCTGGATCGCGTCGACGAACTGGTCGAAAAGCATAAGGTTTCCGGGATCAAGCTGTATCCGCATGACATGATCTCGGGCGAACTGCGCAGCTATACGATCGATGACGAGAAGCTGCTCTATCCGATCTTCGAGAAGGTGCGGAAGCACGGCCTTCGGACGGTTGCGATCCACAAGGCCATCGTCATGGGTCCGGTGCCGATCGAACCGTATTTCCCATTTGAAGTAGGCGCTGCTGCGCGCGCCTTCCCGGACCTGAATTTTGAGATTGTCCATGGCGGTTGGGCGTTCATGGAAGAGACAGTGGCCCAGATGCAGTGGCATCCGAATATCACTGTAAGCACCGAAGGAACCACCGCACTACTGGCCAGGTCCCCGCGCAAGTTCCTGGAGATCGTCGGCACCCTGATGATGAACGGCTTCGGAGACCGCATCCTCTGGGCCATGGGCGGGCTTGTCGGCCACTCCCGTTGGTATGAAGAGGCGTTCTGGAAGATCGAGATGCCGCGGGATCTCGTGGAGGGATACGGTTTTCCTGAGCTGACGGAAGAAGCAAAGCGCAACATTCTCGGCTTGAACGCCGCGCGACTTCTGGGTCTCAGCGACAATCAGATCAATAAGACCATGTCTTCTGGCGAGTACGCCAAGCCACGTCGTCTCATGGAGCCGTACTCGACCCTGAAGCGCGCTGCCGCCTGAGCCCGGGAGAATGACGATGACAGCCAATCAACTGCATGAAAACGTAATGCAGACGCTCGAAGCCATCATCGATCCTTGCAGCATTGCCTCCGGGGCCCCGGGAGGATTGGTTTCCATGGGTCTCGTGGGCGACGTTTCGATCAGGGAAGCCGCCAATGGCGCTGAAGTGGACGTCGTCCTCTTCGTGACAGAGCCAGGCTGCATGATGTCGGCCTTCTTCCAGATAACGGCCAAGCAAAAGCTGGAGGACCTCTCCGGGATCGGAAGCGCCAACGTTTCGATCGACTACGGCCACATCTGGGATCCGCAGCAGATGACGAAGGAGTACCGGGACAAGCTGACTGCATATCGGGCATGTCAGACGGCGCACATGAAAGAACTGCGTCAACAAAAAACAGCATAAAAGGGGAAGTATGAAATGAAAAAGAACGTTTATTCGTTGGGTCTTTCAGTCGCTCTTTTGAGCTTTACCGCAACCTTCTACTCAGCCAGTGCGCAAACGGCAGCCCCCGAGACATTCGCGAAATCGGTCGTCGACGCTGCACGGCAGAGCAAGATGTCGCGTGCCCCCCTCGACGAGGGTGGTGTGGTTTGGACAGGCCCGGAAAGCTCGCCCAAGCCAATTGAAAAAGCGTCGGTAGCGGTGATGCCTTGTCCGCTTTCGCTCGGCGTATGTCAGTACCTGTTCGAGTCCGCGAAGGAAGCGGCTGAGGCCATCGGCTGGGAGGCCTTCCCGATCGACAACAAGGGCGATCCGGCCGTCGCGCAGCGTGCGGTGGACGCCGCGATCAATCGCGGCGTCAGTTGTGTGCTCACGCTTGCATCTCCGGCGCGTGACATCCGTGCACAGATTCAGCGCGGCAAAGAACGCGGCGTTGCATTCGTGACCGGCTTTTCGGACGATCCAAAGGAGTTCGGAGGTGACATCGGCTACGGGCTCGACTACCCCGCAGCCGGGGAATTGTTGGGCGCATATGTCATCGCCAACGGCGGGGGCGGCGTCGTGATCTTCGACTCGCCCCAGCTTCCCCAGCTTTCCGTTCGTCTGGCCGGTTTCAAGAACTACCTTGAGAAGCATGGTGGCGGGCTGGCCACGATCGTCCACGAAGAGGACTACTCGCTTGCAGCCGGTGCGCCAGGCCAGATCACCAAGATGCAAGCCATCCTGACAAAGTACCCCAAGGACAGCTTCAAGTGGATCGTCGGTCCCTTTGACGACGCGTTGGTTCCGCTCCTGCAGACTGCTGCGCAACGTGACCGCACCGAGATCAAGGGACTGGCTTTCGATGGAGAGCCGATTGCCTATGACTCGATCCGTAGCGGAGGATCCCAAGCTGCAACCATCAGCTGGGGCCTGGAATGGGTGGCATGGGCCGGCATCGATGAGTGCAATCGCGCGCTAAACAAAGCTGAACTCGGTGTGAACAAGGATTTTCCGATCCAGTTGACAGACTCCACCAACGTTCCGCCCGCCGGTAAGGGCTATGACATTGGTTTCGACTTCAAGTCGAAATACAAGGAGATCTGGTCCGCAGCGAAGTAATGCCTCTCAATTGCTGCCGTGGCGCAGCTGCGCCACGGCAGCAATAACCGGTAAGCCTCGCGGTCTTAAAAGAGCGAACCAGCGCCATGCGTGCAAATGAACTTGGAGAGCGATCAGTCGCTCCTGGCGGCGTGGTCGACGAGGGAGCGATTCTCGCCTTCCGGAACATCGTGAAGACCTTCGGGCCCACTGTCGCAGTGAACGATGTCAGCTTTTCGCTGCAACCAGGGGAGATCCATGCGCTCGTCGGGGAAAATGGGGCCGGCAAGTCCACGTTGATCCGTATACTTGCTGGAGACCATCAACCGGATTCTGGAACGATCACACTGGATGGCGCACCGGTCAGCTTCGATCACCCCGGTGCGGCGCTGGAAAGCGGCATCGGCTTTGTTCATCAGATTCCGATGTTTGTGCCGGGTTTGAGCATTACTGAAAACCTGATGCTCGGAGTCCCGTTCCGTCGCAACGCAGTTGGCTTGATAGATTGGGCAAAAGCGCATGCCGCTGCCCGTCAAAGTCTTGAGCAAGTCGGCGTCGACGTCGATCCGAAGCGTTCTTTGAACGAGCTTGGCCCGGCCGAGCGTCAACTCGTTGCGGTTGCACGAGCGCTGCGCCGTCATCCCAGTGTGTTGGTTCTGGATGAAGTGACGGCATCACTGACTGAACTGGAAGTGCGGACGGTACATCGGCAGATCGATCGACTGCGCAGCCAAGGCATAGCGGTTCTTTACGTGAGCCATCGCCTTGAGGAGATCTTTCGTGTTGCGGATCGTGTTACAGTAATGCGCGATGGTCGGCATGTGACGACATTGCCCGTATCCGACCTGACGCACCAGCAACTCGTCAACCACATCGTGGGCACGAAACTCGGCGATTTGTTTGTGCGGCACGATCCGGCGCCGCGCATGGACGACACTGTGCCCACACTGGAAATAGATGGTCTTGGCGACGGAAAACTCATCGATCTCAATCTGAAGCTGTTCCCGGGAGAGATAGTCGGGATCGCTGGATTAGGCGGGAGCGGCCGATCACGGCTGCTCAAGATGATCTATGGCGCGGGGGCGCCACAAACTGGCGAAATCCGGCTGAACGGCACGGCATGCCACTTTCGTTCGATTGCCGACGCGCTGGCCGCGGGCGTTGGCTTCGTGACCGAAGACAGGATCGCCGACGGTTTTGTCGATACCTTGCCGATCTGGAAAAACATCACGCTTCCATGGCCCAAGCGTTTCTCCTCGCACGGCATCCTTAAGCTGCGCCAGGAACGGATGTACGCATCGCACGATGCGGCGCGGATTGGCGTGAAGATGCCGTCGGTCGACGCGATGATGACGCAACTCTCTGGCGGAAACCAGCAGAAAGCCATCTTTGCGCGCTGGATCAGCGCACCGATCCGCCTGCTTTTGCTGGACGAGCCGACCCATGGTGTCGACATCCGCTCAAAAGCGCAAATCTACGACCTGATCAGAGAACTCACCTCACAGGGGGTGGGCATTCTTCTCGTTTCATCGGAGATCGAGGAACTGGTCGGCCTTTCCGATCGAGTTTTCGTTCTTCGTGATGGGCGATTCAGATCCGTTCTTAGGGATGAGGAGATCACCAAGGACCGCATCCTCCATTCACTCCTCGACGAAGAGAGACAGGTCAGTGAACATGACAAGCACTAACGATCGTATTGATGGTAACGTTCCTGGCGGTTCTCTGGTGTCGGTCCGCAAAAGCATCGACTGGGGCTCGCTAGCTCCTGTGATATTCTTCGCCGTACTTGTATTGCTATTTGGCTTTCTCGAACCTTCCATCTTTCTAACGATCGACAATCTGGCGTCGATACTGAACAACGGAGCAGTTCTGGCTATCCTCGCCTGCGGCCTGACCGTTGTTCTGGCCGTGGGAGAGTTTGACCTCTCGATTGCCGCGGTCGCGTCATTCGCTGGCGCTCTGGCTGCGGTCACGATAGCCCAGATGGGCTGGAACGTCGCGCTCGTCCTGCCGATGATCATCGTGGTCGGGATTCTGATCGGCCTGATCAACGGCGTGCTGGTCACGCGTTATGAAATGCCAGCCCTCATCGCAACGATTGGTGTTTCGAGTCTTCTCGATGGCCTTTCGATGTGGGTAACAGGCAATTCCGTCATCTTCAGTGGCTTTACTGGGCCTTTCCTCGCTTTGGGAGACTGGCGGATCGGCAGCATACAGGCTCCCGTATTCTATCTCGTATTTATCGCGGCGATTTTGATCGTGATACTGCATTACACGGTATTGGGGCGGCACATCTACGCGACCGGGGGAAATCGCGCAGCAAGCCGCATGTCGGGTATCAGGGTCGAACGTCAGATCATAACTGCGTTCGTGATAGCGGCGGTGCTCGGTGCACTCGCGGGCGTCATCTACACAGCAAGGCAGGGCTCTCTAACTCCTCTTTTTGGAGCCAGCATGCTGCTGCCGACTTTCGCGGCCGCGTTTCTCGGTTCGGTGACGCTTGCGCGCCGTCAGTTTCACATCGTGGGCACTGTGATCGGCGTGTACCTGATCGAGACTGGGACCACTGGCCTCCTGATCCTCGGAGCGCCGGCATATACCCAGCAGCTGTTCGCCGGGGCGGTGCTCATCCTGGCAACAATCGGCGCGAGATATCGCAACGCCAAGACGAAATAGGCCGACGTTCACGAACGTCCGACGAAACCATTCAGCGGAAGGAAGGCAAATGTTTATCCCGATCGTTCCCCCCGGCTCAGCCAAGCCGATCGCGCCCTATGTGCATGGAGCTCGCGCGGACAATACCATCTATGTCTCGGGGACTTTGGCGATAGATCAGCAAGGATCCGTTGTCCATCCTGGCGATGCAGCCGGGCAGACGCGATACATCCTCGACCAGATCAAGTCGGTAGTCGAAGCTGGCGGCGGAAGCCTCTCCGATATCGCTTACAACATGATCTTCATTTCGGATGTAAAGCATTACGGCGAAATGAACCGGGTGTATGCCGAGTATTTCCCGAATCCGCCGGCCCGGTTCTGTATTGTCTCACAATTGGTGCGCGAGGAGTTTCTTATAGAGATAGCCTCTATCGCTCATGTTCAATCAACATAAGCCAGCAGACTTCCGTCAACGCGGGCGGAAATAACCCCTGTCCCTGGGGTGGAATGAGGTGCGTGGATGCCGATACTCAAGCTTGACGACTGCGAGATTTACTACGAAGAGCATGGTGAGGGCCCGCCGCTGTTCTTCGTGGCGGGCTTGGGCGGAGTCGGCTCCTACTGGCAGCCGCAAATCGCGTATTTCTCGAAATTTTTCCGTGTCATCGTTCACGACCACCGGGGCACGGGCCGGAGCACGAAATCCAAGATCCGGTATTCACTGGAGCAGATGGCGGCCGATACCATTGGCATCATGGACGCCCTGGCGATTGATAGCGCTATCGTAGTCGGCCATTCGACCGGAGGCGCAATCGCTCAAATCCTTTGCCTGGAGCATCCGAATAGGGTTCAGGCAGCAGTCATGTATGCGACATGGACCAAGGCTGATACATTCTTCAAGCGCTGCTTTGAGGTGAGGCGTACCCTCTTGAAGGCAGGGCCCACCGACTATGTCCGGGGCGGATCCATATTCTTGCAGCCGAGTTGGTGGATCAGGGATGCGCCCGACATTGAGGACACCACGGTCTACGGCGACAGCTTTGATCCGGACATCGTCGATAGCAGAATTCAAGCATTGCTGGAGTTCGATCGAACAGCAGATCTTTCTCGGATCGCGACACCTGTTCTTGTCATCGGCGTGGAGAACGATCACTTGACCCCGATCTACTATTCCCGCGCCATTGCAGATGCAATTCCAGGCGCCGAGCTTGCAACGATGAAGGATGGCGCGCATGTCGCTTCCCAGATATTCTCGGACGAGTTCAATGAAATTGTGCACGACTTCATTTTGAAGCAGGAGCGCATCTTGTTAGGAAGTTGGGCGTCGGAGAAAGCCGCTCATCCATAGCATCAGCGGCTTGGGGCGATGGCCCACAGCCGCAGCGTTCAGACACTGATGGATATGCGAGCCCTTGAAAATCGTATGACAACAACGAAAAGAAAAGCAGCTTCCACCACCATGGCCGATTCCGAAAGGAAAGATCTGATCCTGGATCAGGCTGCCATCCTTTTCGCGACCAAGGAGTTCGATGGCACGTCGATGCGTGACATAGCCCGTCTCGCAGGCGTGAGCCAATCGTTGATCCACTATCATTACGAGAGCAAGGAGCAGCTTTTCGAAGCCGTATACGATCGGCACATGAAAGAAATGAATCAGATGAGAATCAGCTCCATCCGCTCATTTCTTGAAATGAAGAACGCCAAGGGGGATAAGGATATCGAGGTTCTGATCGGCATCCTTATAAGGCCATGGATAAATCTCGTTACCAGCGAAAACGAACCAAGTCGTGAGTTTGCGAAGTTTGTCATAAGAAGCGCTTATCACGACGATGATTGGTCAAGAACGGTAGCCTTAAAATACTTTAACGAAGTTCAGGATCTCGGCGTCAGTGCATTTCTGGAGATAGTACCAGAATTCGACAGGAGCATGGCCTTTCGCGCATACTTCATGATGCTTAGCATGTTCTACATGTGGCTAAGCGCGCCTAAACGGCTGTCTGATCTCGCGCACAGCGATGAAGACATGAAAAATACGGATTTACTTCTTCGACATGGCGTGACTTTCGCCGCGGCGGGAATACGAGCCCTGAGAAGCAATTGTCGAGCTAGCCGTGCATCCGCTGCCGCAGACCGACGCCAAAAGAAACCATCAACCGCCAGGCCCTTGTCGCGGACGGCATAGCGATCGAGCACATAGGGCATGGCATAGGGTGAACAGGTCAACACGCGTTCTGCCGCTGCATTCCGCATTGAGAACCAGCCCGCTGAGCAGGCTGAATGATTGGCGCGACTATCGGAGATTTCCTCAACAACTAAGCCGGTCCGTGGAATGGCTCCGAACAACCGTTCTGCGTTGTCCGAAGCCCTTCCTTTTTCTCCGGCTCCTGTGAGGCCGGCGCCAAGGCTGCACACCGAATGACACAACGACAAGCATACGAGTCTGGCAACGAACAAGAACCCGGGATTTCATTATTTATCAGTGCCCTCGGGGCAGCGCAGATATGTTCGTGGGGGACGCTGTTCTACGGATTCCCACTGATCGCCGAGGCCATGCGGATCGACCTCGGCTGGTCGAAGACCGAGCTTTACGGGGCCGCCACCTGTGGCCTGCTGCTAGCCGGCCTTGCCGCGTATCCGGTCGGGGCCGCCATCGACCGGGGCCACGGCCGCATGCTGATGGCCGGTGCCTCGGTGGTAGCGGGAGTGCTGCTGGCTGCCTGGTCGCAGGTGACCAGTCTCATTACCTTCTATGCGGTGCTCGCCATCCTTGGCTGCATGCAAGCCGCGACGCTCTACGAGCCAGCTTTCGCGGTTATCGCGCGGCGGGTCGGGCCACAAGGCGCGCGCAAGGGCATCACGGCCTTGACGTTGTGGGGCGGCTTCGCCAGTACCGTCTTTATCCCCGTGATCCAGTTCCTGATCGACACTCAAGGCTGGCGCGGTGCGCTCCTCGGTATGGCAGTCGTGAACATTGTCGTCTGCGGTGGCCTCTACTTCCTTGCCATCGACCCTGCGAAGGACGTGCCGTCTCGTACCCTCGAACCTGATGAGGCAGCCCCGCTCAGGGGGCGGGCGGCGGTCGCGGCCGCGATGCGTAAACCTGCATACTGGGGCCTCATGCTGGCCTGGATTTCCTATGCGGCTGCCTTCTCGTCGCTCACCTACCATTTCTATCCACTGTTGCTGGAACGCGGACTGGATGCGTCGGAGGTCGTGATGGTCCTGGCGGTTATCGGCCCCGCACAGGTGGCCGGCCGCGCGATGATCCGGGCCTTCGCGTCGGACGCACCCGTGCGGAAGCTGGGGTCGGCAATCGTCGTCGTCTTTCCGCTGGCCATTATAGGCTTCGCCTTCGCGCCCCCGGCGACGCTCGTCATGGCTTTCGTCGCAGCTTTCTATGGAGCGGCGAACGGCATGATCACGATTGTTCGTGGACTTGCCGTCCCGGAGATGGTCACGCGTGAGGCCTATGGGGCGGTGAACGGCTCGCTCGTCGCTCCGATGAACCTAATGCAGGCGGGGGCACCCTTGGCCGCTGCCGTGATCTGGCAGGCGAGCGGTGGTTACGGCGCAGTGCTCGCAGCGATCTTCGCCGGATCGCTGGTGCTGTGTGCTGGATTCTGGTTCGCTGCGGCATATCAAAAATAAGATGGAACTGGCTGCCGCGCAGTCGATTGGATGTTTGCTCCTAAAGATTTGAGCCTGAAGCTGCCAGTCCGCTTGCGCCCAGAGCCGTCTTCTGCCGGTTTCACATCGGATGTTATGCGACATCGGCGCTACGTCCGGTTCGCGCCCCCATGTCGGCCGCAAGGATCGGTTTCGCAGCTACCTGAAAGCAGACTTTGGTGGCGACGACGACGCTGGTTGCGTTTGTGAGACGCAACTCCCGCCCTCAACGTGAAACTACGTCATATACCACTCGGCAGGTGTGGCGCTGTAGCGGTTGAGCCCGATATCCTGCCCGCAGCAGCGCTCGTGAATCTTCCTGAAATATGGTTCGAACCGCCGGTTCAGCTTTTCGACACCGGCGTGGTGCGCGCTGAAGGCCTCATAGCGGCCGCGCAGCTCTTGCAGCAGCGCCTTCTCGTTGACCTTCGTGAGTTCGCCGCCGTCCACGACAACCTCGCCATTAACGAACACCTTGTCGATCGACGACCCGTTCTCGCAATAGACGAGATGGTTCTCCAGACTGTTCTGAGGCGTGAAGTTCAACGTCTCGAGGTCGAACAGCACAAGATCGGCGCGCTTGCCCTTTTCCAGCGAACCTATCTCGGTGTGCTGCTGCGCACTGCGCGCGCCGCCCATGGTTGCCGCGTGGATGACCTCGCCCGCGGAGGGCCAGCGGTCATAGTTTGGCGTGGTCACCTTGTGCAGCAGTCCGGCGACATGCATGACGTCGAGCATTCGGCTGGTGTCGTTGCTTGAAATGCCGTCCGACCCGAGGGCGACGTTGACGCCTGCATCCAGGAGCTTGCGGAACGGTGCTATTCCGGCACCCAGCTTCTGGTTCGAGATCGGGTTGTGGGCGATCGAGGACTGCCGCTCCGCCATCCTGGCGATATCGCTGTCGGTCACCCAGATCGAATGCGCCATGGTCGTGAGGTCGGAGAGGACGCCGAGGCTATCGATGTATTCGACCAGCGTCTTGCCGTAGAACTCGCGTCCGGTGACCGCCTGCACTTTCGTTTCCAGCACGTGGATGTGATAGGAACTCTTGATCTCACGCGCAAAATCGTGGGTCGCTTTCAGCATCTCGTCCGTACAGCGCTGCGGTCCCGAGGGCGCGACGAGGTAGCGGAGTCGATCGGAGCGATTGTGGTGCTTCTTGACCGCCGCCGTGGCGAAGTCGAGATATCCCTTCACCGTTGCCGTCTCGATCTTGAGCACCTCTTCGATAAGATCCGCGGGCAGGTATTCCCGCGTGAACGGAATGGTGTCGATGAACGGCCGATCCATGATGTTGCCCGACACGTTGGCCCGTATGCCGACCTCGTCATACGCGTCGAAGACGGCGTCGATCGCCTCCATACCCTGCGTCGGCAATTCGATAATGTCGTCGACCAGGCAGGTCACGCCGTTCTTCAACGACTCCATCGCCACGATCATCGAGCGAAGATAAATCAGGCGCGGATCGAGCGCCTTGTTGCCGACGATCGGATAGGAATAGAGCATCCAGATCTCAAGCGGCATGTTGTCGAAGCGGCCCTTGAACATCGCCTCCCAGGAATGGACGTGTCCGTTGACGAGGCCTGGCGTCACAAGCCGGTTCTGGCCATCGATCTTCTTGGCACCGTCCGGTGTCGGAACCGCCGCTCCGACATGGGCGATTTTCTGCCCCTCGATCAGTATGTCGCCCACGAAAGGACGCGTGCCGTGCTCCTTGTCGACCGCGATGATATTGGCGCCTGCGATATGCGTGATCATCCTGAACCTCCCGTATCGTATTTAAAGCAGCATGAAGGAATCGTTGGCCGTCCATGACAGGTTGACCCTGTCGCCGAACTTCAATCCGAGTTTCTGGACCGCGCGCTGCTGTTGCTGCACCTTGAACTCGGCCCCGTATTCGGTCTCGAAGAACATCGTCACGACCGAACCGATGAATTCCTCGCCACGGAATGTCGCGGCGATCTGGTTCTCACGCTGAGGCGCCTCGGCACTTTCGATGGCAACGAGATCGGCGCTGATAATGAACGTCACCTTGTCGCCGGGTGAAGGTTTGTTGGCCGCTGGCACCGAGAAGGAATTGCTGCCCGCGCGGATCATACAGTGCTCGCCGTCAATCGCGGCAACCTCGCCATCGATCAGATTGTTCATGCCGACGAATTGCGCGACGAAGCGGTTCGACGGGGCGCGATAGACCTGGTTGGGAGAGCCGAGCTGCTGGATCCTGCCTTCGTTCATCACGGCAACCAGATTGGCCATCGCCAAAGCCTCGGACTGGTTGTGCGTGACATAGATGAAGGTGATGCCGGTCTCCTGCTGAAGCGTCTTCAGCTCCGACTGCATCTTGATCCGCAGATGGGCGTCGAGCGCGCCGAGAGGCTCGTCGAGAAGCAGAATGCGGGGCTGGGTGACCAGCGCACGCGCCAGCGCCACGCGCTGCTTCTGTCCTCCGGAAAGCTGTGAGATGGCACGGTCGCGCAACTGCAAAATGCCGACGCGCTCCATCCATTCGGCAATGCGCTTCTTTATCTCGGCCTCGGGAAGCCGCATCATCTTGAGGCCGAAGGCGACGTTCTCGGCCACGCTCATGAACGGAAACAAGGCGAAGTTCTGCCAGACGAGCGGCGTGTCTCGTTCCCAAGGCTTCAACTGGTCGACACGCTTGCCGTAGCTGGCGATCTCGCCGGCAGTCGGCTGCTCCAGACCGGCGATCATGCGCAGCGTCGTCGTCTTGCCGCACCCGCTCGGACCGATGAACGCGATGAACTCGCCATCCGATATGGACAGGTTTACATCCGATACAGCGGTTGTTCCGTTGAATATCTTGGAGATATTCCGGAGCTCTATTGCTGGCGTCGATGTCATGATGGCTCCCAGGGATTCGAACTATTTCCGCGACCAGACGATGATGGCCAGGGCGGAAGAGATTAGAATCAGGCTGATCGCGAACACGATCGAGCCAATCGCATTGATCGATGCGCTGACCTGTCCCTGAAGCAGGGTCAGGATGCGCACCGGAAGGGTGACGTCGACGCCTGAGACGAACCAGGCGATCATGAATTCGTCGAACGAAAGCGCCGTGGTGATCAGCAGCGCGGCGATGATCGCGGGAAGGCAGTGAGGCACGACGACCTTGAAGATCGTCCGCGTCTGCCCGCAGCCGAGGTTCCATGCCGCCTGCTCCAGTTCGGGCGGCATGTCGGCGAGGCGCATGCGGATGACCGCGAGCGCGAAGGGAATGCACAGGATCGAGTGGCTGACGAAGATGCCGAGTGGCGATGCGGCCAGCCCCACCTGCTTCAAGAAGTTCAGCATGGCGAGACCGAGCACGATCAGCGGGATCGTCGGCGGAAGGATGATGATCGCGAGCAACGCGTTCTTGCCGGTAAACCGCCAGCGGTAGTCCATGTACGCGCCGAGGAAGCCAAGCAACGTCGCAGTGACGGAAACCGACACCGCGATCAGTATGCTCAGCACAAAGGCGTCGATGATGCTCGGATCGGCGAATACCTCATTGTACCAGTGCAGGCTGAAGCCGGTCCAGGGCAGGCTGGGGAAACGGTTCGAGTTGAACGAAAACGCGATGAGCGAGACGATCGGCAGGTAGATGAAACAGAAGACGAGGCAGACGAACGAAACCTGACCGACACGGATGAGGCGTTCCATCAGTGGGTCTCCCCGGGCTTGCGATAGGCGAAGGTGAGCGCTGCAAAGATGACGCCCATCATGGTCACGATCATCGCCATGGCGACGACGGAAGCGCGGGGCCAGTCGGACGCGGACTTCACCGTGTCGATGATCAGGATGCTCAGCGTCGGCGATCTGCCACCGCCCAGCAGCGAAGGCGCGACGAAGTCGCCGAAGGCGAGGATGAAGGCGAACGCGGCGCCGACCGTCAGGCCGACTTTTGCCGATGGCACCACCACCGCGAAGATCGTGCGCAAGCGCCCGCAGCGGAGATTGTGCGCAGCCTGAATCAAATCACGATCGATGGCGGCGATACTGGCAAACTGCAGCAGGATCACGAGCGGCAGGAAGAACGTCGCATAGCCAATCATAGTCCCGACGAAAGTGTTCAGCATCGCGACCTGACCGATCCCGACGGCCCCGAGCATGGTGTTGATAATGCCGTTGTCGGAGATGATCACCTGCCACGAATAGGTGCGGACGAGATAGCTGGTGAAGAAGGGGCAGATCAGGAGGAAGATGGCGACGATCCTGAAGCGAGGGCCTGCGTTCAGCCCCAGGAACAGGGAGACCGGAAACGCCACGATCGAGGTGATCACAGTGGCCGCCGCGGCATAGAGGAAGGTGCGCAGGTAGATGTCGTAGAAATATCCCGCCGCCAGCACCTTCTGCCAGTTGGTGAAGGTAAAGTCGGGCTTGAGACGGTAGTTCTGCACCGACCAGAACGTCATCACGACGAGGAAGATCAGCGGCACCAGAAAGAATATGACCTGCCACAGTATGGGCGGCACCGTGATCGTCGCGAAGAAAGCATTAAGCCGGCGCATGTCGGACCTTCCGTGGGGGAGGCCCCGGGTTTACCCGGGGCCAGCAGGAGCTACATGTTCTTGAATTCTGTCCAGGTCTCGTTCCAGACCTCGATCGACTGCTGAACCGGCAGCTTGCGCGGGAAGATGTTGCCCTTGCGGTACTGATCCATGACGTTCTCCTGGTCCTCTCTGAGACGCAGGCGATCGGCCCATTCCGGTTTCTCCTTGGCCATCAGCTTCCAGCCCTCCTTGTTGGGAATGGCGGCGGCATAGGAGGAGAGCGTCGCGGTCTTGACCTGCCCTTCAGGCGAGGTCGCATACTGGATGTAGCGCTTGGCGAGCTCTGGGTTCTTTGCGCCCTTGGCGATGGATAGCGATTCCGTCCACTGCAGCCCGCCTTCATCCGGTACGACGGCTTTCACCGGCCGACCCTGATCCTCCAGAAGCAGGGCGACCCAGTCGCCGATCCCCGGAACTACCCAAGCCTGGCCGTTCGCAAAGGAGGAGAAGAGGTCCGCCATCTGAAAGTAGCCGGCCGTCTGCGGCTTCAGCGAGAACAGCGTTTCGCGCAGCTTGTCGAAGGCCTCGTTCGAGATGTCATAGGGAGGCTTGTTGCCGTTGTAGAGGCTCAGTGGTTGCAGGCTGGTAAGGTACCAGTCGAACCAGCCGACCTTGCCGGTCACCTTGCTGTCCCAGAGAATCTTATAGGACTTCACTTCCTCTGCGCTGAGCTTCTCGGTGTTGTAGGCAAGCCCCAGATAGCCGAACCGCAACATCACCGCATAAAGCTGGTCATCCTTCCAGTGCTGCTCGAATTTCTGGAACTCCGGAAAAAAGTCGGCGAAAGGATAGTCTGCGGGATTCAGCGGCTCGATCTGGTCTGCGTCTACGAGTTGCTCGACCACTTCCGCGTCGGCAAGGATCACGTCGTATACGCCCTGGGGCGTCGAGTTGATGACGGCCAGAAGCTGGTCGCCGCCGACATATTCCTTCACCCTTACGCGAACCCCGTAGCGCTCCTCGAACGCGCCGACCATGTAGGGGTCGCCGTGTCCCGGCCAGGTCAGGACGTTAAGCTCCTTGCCCTTGAATTCATCCGTCGCTTCCTGCGCCCATACCCCGCGCGATGACATAGCCAGACCGGCGGCGGCGCCACCGGCGAGACCCATGAAATTTCTGCGCGAGACATCCGAGCGCAGCAGGCCCTTCTGGTTTATTCGGAACTTCGTCATTTGCCTTCTCCCCTTGGTAGCGTTCGATGCATGCTTGAGTAGAGTGCGGCGTCACCGGGGTCTTCGCGACCGCCGGTGGGTTGAACTATGGGTTCATGCCTCCGTGAACTTGCGGATGTTGTAGTGCGGTGCGCAGGTTCGCTCGAAGGCGGCCGCGGCCCGGACGACGTCGTATTCTCCCAGCGCTCGTCCCACGACCTGCAGGCCGATCGGCATGCCCGCCTCGTCGAAGCCGGCGCAGACGGAGGCGGCGGGCTGCCCGGTCAGGTTGAACGGGTAGGTGTAGAACACCCAGGAGACCAGATTTCGGTCGGCGAGGTGCTGCGGTATGTCCTGCTGCGCCTCGAGCGCGGACACGGGAAGGACCGGCGACAGGAGCAGGTCGAAGCTCTCGAAGAACGTTCTCACCTTGTCGCGCAGCGCATAGCGCTCGAACACCTTGGCGTAGTAGTCGCGCATCTCCTGCCCAAGCGCAGCCGTGAGCACTTCGGCTACGGCGGGATCGAGCAGATCGCGGTCGTTCTCGATGACTTGCCTCAGCCGCGTACCGATCCCGGCATAGAATTCGGCGATCCAGAGATCTGCCGGGTCACTGGAGAACACCTCGTCGACCCGCTCGACTTGGCAGCCCAGTTCCTCGAAGCGCATCGCCGCCGCCTCGCAGACCGCGACCACTTTCGGATCCGGACGCGCATATCCGAGCGTTGGGCTCCAGGCGATCCGCAGGCCGGCCGGAGAAGCCTTGCAGGCCGAGAGAACATCGGGCACCGGCCCAGCCACGCTGAACGGATCGCGTTCGTCATATCCCGCGACCGCAGTGAAGAGCAGCGCGACATCCTCGAAATTGCGCGCCATCGGTCCGACATGGGCAAGCGTTGGCGTGGCCGAGGTCGGCCAGACGGGAACTCGCCCGAAATGCCCCTTCAATCCCGCAAGCCCCGTGAACGAGCAAGGAATTCGGATCGACCCGCCGCCGTCGGTCCCCAATGCGAAGGGCGTGATGCCGGCAGCGACGGATGCAGCCGCACCCGCGCTCGATCCACCGGGCGTCTTCGACTGATCCCAGGGATGGCGGGTGACGCCGGTCAGGAGATTGTCGCCGACGGGCTTGGCGCCGAACTCGCTGGTGGTCGTCTTTCCGATCAGGATCGCGCCAGCCTTCTTCGCCCGTTCGACGGAAGGCGCATCGACGGTGGCCACGTTGTCGGCCATGGCGCGCGAGCCTGACGCATAGCGCACGCCGCCGACGGCGATCAGATCCTTGGCCGAGAACGGTATGCCGTGCAGCAGGCCAAGGGTCCCGTCTTTCATCACCGCGTCTTCGGCGGCCTTCGCCGCCGCCATCGCGGCTTCGGGCAGGAGGACGAAGAAACAGTTCAGCGTCGCTTGCGTCCTCTCCGCCTTGTCCAGCGCTCGGCGGGTGAGTTCGACTGGCGAAATCTCCCGGCGGGCGATCAGCCGGCGCAATTCGAATGCGCTGAGATAGTCGAATTCCGCAGACATGGCCTCTGGTCCTCCCACCTTCCGCCGGCTGGTTGCTTGGCTTCTAGCTAGCCATCGAGCAGCGCGAAGGCGCGGACTGGAGAACCGGAGCCGCCTTTGAATTTCAGCGGCACGCCGAAGAACTGAAACTCGCCCTTGCCGAGCAGCGCCTCGAGGTTGACCAGCCACTCCCAATGACTGATGCCGAGGTCGCGGCACAGCCTGTGCTGGGCGAAGATGTTATCCGTAGGCTTGTCGGTCGACGGACCCTCGACACCGTGCATGCGTGATCCACGCTCATGCAGCCAGCGGGTCGCCTCCACCGTCAGCAGCGGATTCTTCCAGACCGAGTCCAGCGAAGGATAGTTGCGCTTGTGGAAGCCCGTGCAGAGAAGCACGATGTGGCCGTTCACTTTCACGCCGGCCTTTTTCTCGGCCTGTTCCATATCCTCTGCAGTGATGTCGCCGAGATCGGGGATATGCTGCAGATCGAAGCAGACCGCCGGGCCCATGAACATGTCGAGAGGCATCTCATCGACCGGCGCACCCTTCGGATTCACATGGCGAAACGCATCGACGTGCGTGCCGACGTGATCGAGCATCGCGATGAAGTTCGTCTGGAACGTCATGGCATCGCCTTCAACGCCGAGCCCGAAGGACTTCGAACCCTCATGCGTCATGTGAGGCGCGAGGACGGGGCGCTGGAACAGCTTGTGCGCCGGCATGTTGTCCTCGATCGTCAGGCTCAGATCCACAATCTTCTTGGCCATGCTGCATCCTTTCTGTTCGATGGCTGTCCCTGGACGACGCCAGCGTTCGGCTGCGCAGCCGCAATAACGGCGCAGCCGCTGACCGCGGCGCTTCGGTCGAAAAATTGTCAGCTTGTTATCCGCGACCCAGCGGGTCAGCCGCGGAACTCATCCCGGTCGGGATTTGACGACCATGTCATCAACGTCTCCTCCAAGCGCGTCGTTGCTTTTGTTTTCTGACGCTGCGCCAGGATTAGGGGGTTATTTTTCTCGACGATCAAAGACTTTATTCCAATAGGATATATAACGAAAATTATATGTCTTATCCGGTGAAAACTGCAGTAAAATAAGGTCACGACGCCCAGATATGGCTCGTTTTCGACAGATGTCGCGAGCCATAGTCATGCGATTATAAGATTGACCAATGGATCAGCGCCCCCATTATAACGCCGCTCATCGCAAGGCACGCTCGCTGACCATGGACATCAAGCAGCTTCGCTATGTCGTGCAGATCGTGGATTCCGGAAGCGTGTCCAAGGCGGCCGAACTGCTGCGTGTGGCGCAGCCTTCGCTGAGCCTTCAGCTGCGAACCGTGGAGGAGGAACTCGGCGTCAAGCTGCTCGTCCGCCATGCGCGCGGCGTTTCGCCAACGGAAGACGGCAAGGTGTTTGTAGAACATGCCCGCAAGGTCCTGCGCGAGATGGACCAGATCCGCGAAGTCCTTTCGTCGACCTCTTCCAATCCCACCGGCCGCGTGACGGTCGGGCTCCCCACCTCCGCCTGCCGCGGCCTCTCCCTGCCGCTGACCAGGGCCGTCGCTGCCGCCTATCCAGGGATCAAGCTGCACATCGTCGAGGCGATGACAGGCAGCCTCGATGAGTGGATCGAGTCAGGCAAACTCGACATCGCGCTACTGTACAATCACAAGGCCTATGAGAATGTCGCCTGGACCGAGATGATGGTCGAGGACCTCATGGTGATCGCCGCGGCGGATTCCGAATATGCACGCCTCGATCAGGTCCAGTTTGCATCGCTTGCCGACATGCCACTCGTTCTCCCCGGCCTGCCTAACACGCTCCGCCATGTGCTTGAACGCATAGCGACGCGGCTCGACATGGAGATCGGTGTCACCATCGACTGCGACAGCCTGCAGAGCATCATCGAGCTGGTGAAGGCCGGCTACGTCACGGTATTCCCGAGTTTCGGCATGTCCCACATGATATCGTCTGGCGAGTTCCGGGCGATACCGCTCGTCAATCCGACGCCCAACTGGCGCCTGTCGGTGGTGCTGTCCAAACGAACGGCCAATACGCATTGCAGCCAGGCGATCGTTCAGCTCCTGGCTGAGACGATACGTTCGATGGTTGAAGAAAAACGGTGGCGCGCCAACCTTGATTTCTGAGTTGGAGGCGCCAGCAGGCTCGGCGGCCTATCACCTGACACGCGCAGGATGCTTCGTGCGGCCACAGCCCAGGTTAAGGAGAAGCCCGCCGAGACGCGGCCCGGTAAGGGCGCTGAAGGGCCAGGCCCCAAACCGCAGGAACGGCTCCAACGTCCGGCACGGGCATCTGCTCACTGGCTTCCTGTTCGACGACACCGGCGATCGGCTGAGCCCGGTGTTCACGGTCAAGGACGGCAAGCGCTACCGCTACTACATCTCCAACCGGCTCGAGACTACGACCCGAAGCGATCCTTCCGGTTGGCGCTTGCCGGCCGACGAGCTGGAGCGGACGGTCCTGCATCAACTCGACACGATGCTTCGGGATGACGTCAGGCTGTCCAAGTGGGCCGGCATGATGGTGCCTGCAATACTGGTGCATACCGCCATCGCCAGGGCAGAGGCGTTCCGCGATGCACTCCAGACCTCATCCCCTGAGCAAGCTAAGTCATTGAGGCGTCTCGTCCGTGCCATCCACGTGAAGCCCGGCCAAATGGTCTTCGAAGTCGATCCCCGTGCCGCGATTGGCGAGGCAGGCAATACGGGGTCTGATGATGCCGGACAGCCCGAAGTCGACCCAGTCACCATCTCAGTGCCGATGACGCTGAGACGCAGGGGTGCCGAGGCAAAGCTTGTTCTGGAAGGCCAATCGCCAAGCAGGAAACCCGATGATGGTCTCGTTGAAGCGCTGGCCAAGGCTCATGTCATGCTTGGCATGCTGACCGACGGCCCAGCCAGAACCATCGCCGAAGTGGCGAACGAAACGGCCGTCCATGTTGCCGACGTCAGCCGCATTCTCCCGCTCGCCTTCCTGGCGCCTAAGATTACCGACGCAATTCTGCGGGGTCGCCAGCCGGTCGAACTCACAGCCCGCGCCTTGATGCGCGAAGACCTGCCCCACCTCTGGACGTACCAGCTCCAGCAGTTCGGCATTTAAAGCGCGCTTGAACAGTCCTAGAATGGCACTTCACGACCATCGCTGCTGAAATCTATTGGACACGCTACCCCGCCCCTAGAGACGATCCGGCGAATACGCCGAAATCCCGGCGTCTCACCGCGTCTCTATCCCAACAGTTCTCCGTTATACGGTGCTAAGTCGCGGAAATGACGTCGTGTTTCCCGTACTGGGCGCGAGACTGAAAAATTGCCGGACTGACTGGTGAAGGAGGCAGTCCACCGATAACAAGTCTCGGATCCAAATTCCCTAAATACAGGGAAAATACAGGGAATTTCTGCAGTTTTGGCCACATTCGACGGAATCTCGCGCCGAATTATTGCGTAAGCGCAATGGCTTGGCAGTAAATTCCCTGGTCCGTGGAACAGGGAATTTAATACGGACTTTCAGGAGTTTCACACAAAGATCAGGGAAGAGTTTTGAGCTCAGCAGGGAAGGGAGCGCCTCGAAAGTTCAATCGTCGTCGTTCGGATCGTCCGCTTCAATTTGCAACAAGATGATGGAGTGCCCATTCTCCTGTCGCATCACCTGAATGGCCAAGACTTTCGCCCGCTGCAGACCGGGCCAATCGAGCGGATCGGCCTCCTCGACGTCCGAGATGCTGCTGTCTCGGCCGACATTGGGCAATGGGGGTAGCGGATCACCTTTGTGGAGGCCGATGTAGGGAAAGCCAATGCCGCGATCTGCGTATTGGTAGCAGCCTTCATAACCAAAAATGACCGCCAGCCGTTCACGGTGCGAATTCACATATCGCCTGGCGGCAGCAGTTTTGCTTATCTCAAGTGCGGCGTGCATTGCCAGCACATGTTCGAGGTCAGGCAAACGGTTCAGGTACCGAGAGATCAGTCTTTTGGGAGCCAGTAGTTCGATCGCGAACTGATTGGCCTCCGTTTCCTGGCGAACGTGAACGTCATTGCCCGAGGGAATGGCCATGTCTCTTTTGTTGCACACAAAGCCTTTTCTGGAAGTCTGCTTGTGCCAGCCGCACAGGAAATGACCGAGTTCATGCGCGAGCGAATAACGCCGGCGATATGGGGATGACCGACTGTTGAGAAGAATGGAGCCACTGCTGCGTTCCGGGTCCGTCACTAGCACAGCCTCGAATTCGCGAAGCGGCCTTTCCCTGATCTCATCGATGCCGAGGCGAAGAGCGATCTGATCGACAGGGACCGGCGCCGCAATGTTACCGAGCTGCCGGTGCATTTCCGATGCAATTCGGTCAACCGAAAGGGCTACGTCATCGACCGCCATGCGGTCGAGATCAGGAAGCGGCACGACCCTTCTTCCGGTTTATGAAGGACTGGATCATGTCCTCAATGTGCCCGAGGTCGTCTGCATCAATCTCTTTCGCCAACCTGAACATGCTGGCGATACGCTGGTCGGCATCCAGCGCATCGATATCCTCTTCGACAAGCGAAGTGACCGAAACCGCGAAGTGATCCGCCAAGCCCTTGATGACAAGAAGCGATGGGTTGGCAGTGCGGCCTTTCTCAAGTTCCCAAATATGGGTCTTCGTCACGCCGACTGCATCGGCGACATGCTGTAGCGACTGCTTGGCGTCGCGCCTGAGTGCTGCGATGCGAGCTCCAAAGCCCATTGCCTTCCTCCTGGGTGGTAGCGCGAACAACATAGAAGGGCTCATCGATTTCGTCAACGTGATCTGACGATCGTGTACGCAGGTATTGCCGCCCGGTCGTTATTATGATCTTACTAAGACGACAGGTGCCCTGATTCTGCCGAAAGGGATTCGCATGGCCGACCTTCACATCGAAATGCTCTCCGGCGCGCAACTGCGCCCTTGGGCGAAGAATGCTCGCACCCACTCCAAAAAGCAGGTGAAGCAGATTGCGGACTCGATCCGCAGCTTTGGGTTTACCAACCCAATTCTCATCGACAACGCCAATACGATCCTCGCCGGGCACGGCCGGGTGGAAGCTGCAAAGCTTCTGGGCATGACCGAGGTGCCCTGCGTCCGGCTCGAGCACATGACGCCGGAACAGAAGCGAGCTTATGTGATTGCCGACAACAAGCTGGCGCTGAACGCCGGCTGGGACGACGAGATCCTGGCCGAGGAGTTGAGAGGCCTGCTGGAGATCGACTTCAACGTCGAACTGACCGGCTTTTCGATCTCCGAGATCGACAGCCTGGTCGAGGGATTGATTCCGGAAGAACCCAGCGATCCCGATGACGACATCGTTCCCGACATCGAGGACGGAACTCGACGCTGCCGACCGGGCGACATCTGGCAGCTTGGACCGCACAAGCTGGTGTGTGGCTCAGCACTCGACAGGGAGGTTGTCGCCTCCCTGATGAACGGCGAGCTGGCGCAAATGGTCTTTGCGGACCCGCCCTACAACGTCCGGATCGACGGCCATGTCGGCAACTCCGGTGCAGTAAAGCACCGCGAGTTCGCAATGGCGTCGGGCGAGATGTCGGTGGTCGAGTTCACCGCCTTTCTGCGCACCAGCTTCGAAAACCTCGTCCGATTTAGCGTCGACGGCTCCATCCACTTCATCTGCATGGACTGGCGGCACATGTCCGAGATGCTCGCTGCGGCCGATGGCGTCTATGCCGAGCTGAAGAATCTCATTGTCTGGGCGAAGGACAATGGCGGTATGGGAAGCTTCTACCGTTCCCGCCATGAACTGATCTTCGCTTTCAAGAACGGCACCGCCCCGCACATAAACACATTCGAGCTCGGCCAGCACGGACGCTATCGCACCAATGTCTGGCAGTACCGCGGCGTGAATACGCTGAAGGCCGGCAGGATGGATGAACTGTCTCTGCATCCGACAGTGAAGCCAGTGCAGATGATCGCCGACGCCATCAAGGACGTGTCGGCCCGCGGCGGAATTGTGCTCGATCTCTTCGGCGGTTCCGGCTCCACATTGATTGCCGCGCACAAGACCGGCCGCCGCGGATATCTCTGCGAACTCGATCCGATCTACTGCGATAGGATTATCAGGCGCTGGGAAGCCTATGCCAAGGATGAGGCAGAACTTGTGGCCTGCGGCATCGATGCCAATCGGCCGCCCGAAATCAGGGTGGCAGCCTGATGGCCTCCGACGACGAGAAGCGGCGCAAGGCGCTCACAGTTGGCCCGGCCGGCCCGAGTTACGAAGTCGGATATCGCAAGCCGCCGGCAACGACCCGCTTTAAACCTGGTCAGTCGGGCAATCCTCGGGGACGGCCAAAAGGCCGCACCAACAAGCCCAAGCCGCCGGCGCTCAACGAAGAGCGCATGAAGTCTATCCTGCTGCAAGAGGCCTATCGCACCATCAAAGTCAACGAGGGTGCCGGGCAGATCAGCGTGCCGATGGCGCAAGCGGTTATTCGCTCACTCGCCGTCAATGCAGTCAAGGGCAATCAGCGAGCTCAACGCCTGTTCACCGAGCTTCTCTTCACCACGGAGCGCGAGAACAAGCGTCTGCATGACGAGTTCCTTGATGTCGCCATCAACTACAAGATCGAATGGGAACGCGAGCTTGCGCGGCGGGAACGGCTTGGCATTACAGGCGGCGAAGAGCCTTTGCCCCATCCCGACCATGTCGTCATCAATGTCCGGACAGGTGAGATATCGATCAAAGGCCCGGCAACCAAGGAAGAGAAGGCACGCTACGATCTTTTTGCCAAAGGCAAGGTCGAATTCACGGCTGAACTGGAGGAACTCGAACAGCTCCTCATCGACGAGCCCCAATACCGAGAGCAGATTCTCGCCGACATCGAGCACACGAAAAAGATGCTTGATCTGGTGAAGCGGGTGATACCCGATTGAAGTTCATTGGGCTTGGCGCAAGGAGAATGTTTGACCGGAAGGGGGCCGACAGCTGACTGTCCGGTTGTGGCCGATAAAGCGAGAGAGCCGACCTTTGGCCAATGTCCTCGTACCGTCGCTTGAGGCGCTGGCGTCGCCACCCGAACCCGCCCAGTTGCCTAACGCGGCGGCAACCGGGCCGCGTGCCGGCCTCCAGGCTCACGTGATCCATCGGAACATGGCGAAGTGTAGAGAGGCACCAGTCGCTTCCGGGCTGGAGACTCTGGTTGACGTGGGCGAGCAACGTTGTGGCTTCCTCGCAAGTTGCAATCAGGCCTTGCCCAGACCAACCTCCGATATTTCGTCCGTGCTCAGGGTGGCTCACTGATAGTCCGGCGGCCCTTCGGCCGGTAGCTCTGCATCGTCAGGCCTGCGGGGCTCGTCCGGGAGCCGAGCAGGTCCAGCGCGAGGTCCGCTCCGTCCTGCGGGAATAGGCGCTGTCCCTGTCCGACGATAACCGGATAGATCACCAGGTCGATCTGTCGACCAGATCCAGCGACAGAAGCGCGCGAACCAGCTTGCCGCTGCCGGGAACCCCCAGCGTTCCGTCAAGGGTTGTGACCACCGAGGAGGCAAGGAGAAGATCGGTCAGGGGAGTGTCATTCTGTGGTCCTGTCAGTTTCATTCCAGGGCCGCTTCACCTGCCAGCGCAGGTGGGTCGCATTGGGGTTGAACGTCGCTGCCGATGGCGTCAGGGCCAGAACTTGCAATATCCGTCGAAGAACCGTTCGCCTCGGCCGAGGACGATCGGGATCAGATGCACCCGCAGTTCATCGACGAGGTGGCTGCCAAATACTGCAGGGCAAGGGTTGCACCGCCCATGATGCAGACGTCCTGTTCGCCGGCCAGCTTGCGAGCTCTCGCTATGGCAGGGAGAATCCCGCCGGTCACGAACTCGAAGCTGGTCTTCGTCCGGTGAACCGGCGCGGCCTCCCGATGAGTCACGACCACGCAAGGGAGCCCGAAGGCGCCATCTTCGCCCCAGACGTCGATTGCCACATCAAACGTGCGAGGGCCGATCAGGACCGCACCGGTCCCTTCGAACATGGCGGCGGCTTGGCGCCTGATCGGCCTTACGCCAGCATGCCATTCGTAAGCTTGTGGCCATGGTCGCCCATCGGAACCTGAGCAGAGACGTTCGGACCCGCAATGATCCCGTCCAGTGAGAGGCTGACCTCAATGAAGACCTTGCTCATATTGCATTCCCCGCTTTGGCGTCGGCAACGATCCGGGCGACTGCCTTGACAAGTGGGGTCGTTCCTCGACGGTCTTCCCGGCCGCCCTCGCGCGCTATGCGGCCCGTGGCCAGACCATCGTACATGCCGAGAAGCGCGTCCGCGACCTCTGGAGGCACACCAGCCTGCGCATAGACCGACGGGCGATCGGCCTCGGGCACGAAGACGGGCTGGATCGGGCGGCCGAGGACGGTCGCAAAGGCATCCGCCACGTCGCGCGCGCTCCAGTCCGCCGGTCCGCCAAGCTCCACGATGCGCTGTCCGCTCCATGTCTCGGACAGAAGGGAGGCAGCGGTTCGACCGACGTCGATCGTGCTGACCATCGGCATCTTGAGGTCGGGTTCGGTGAAGGTCGGCAGAACGGCGTCGGCCAGGACAGCCCCCACAACCTCGCTCCAAGTCTCTACATAATAGCCGGGGCGCAGGAAGGCGGTGGCCTGAGACACATCGGACAGTAGGGCTTCCATCCGGTGAAGGGTCGCGATCACCCCGGTCCCGGTGGCATGCTGCGCCCCGACCGAGGACAGGACGACCGCTGGCTTAAGCCGGAAGGAAATTTGGTTGCTTATCGAAAACTTTGGTAGGGATCGCGAGAAAGTTATGCGCATTGTGAAGGCCATATCAGAAAGCCGCAAGGGGTGAGGCCAGCGCGTGAATCGATGCATCGAGCAGTCTGCACCCATTCCGAAATCAATGTAACATAACTTGGCGGCGTGCTTGCTTCCCCACAGGATCACCGGACGTTATCGTCGATGGCCGGCACTGTCGTCCAAATACTGCGATGCTGAGGCCGCCAGCAAGCATGGCGGTCCTCTACGGATCCTTCTTACTCAGCCATTTGTTAAATAACCGAGTTATCTGTCCAACGTGCGCCGTCCCCGTTCCCGCACCTCTAACCAATGCCGACACAATCTTGGAGGGTTTTTTAATGCGACGGAGTTGGCGCCGCTGCGCTAAATGCAGCCAAGTGATTACGGCCGCCAGAATTAGTACCGCGCTTGCATGCATCACGATTGCATTTGTAAAGCGCGAGCTAATGCTGGTCCCTTGGCCGCTGTGCTTCGATCGATCTTAGGATTTCGCATTCTTGTCGGGCATGGCCCAAGCTTTTGGGCAGCGATAAGTAACGCCGCCACTCGGCCATTTTTGGAACACCGCGGCGTAGCGCTTAGGCAGCCACGGTCACCGTTTGCCCGTCCCTCGAAGCCAAGATAACGCGGAACAAGATGATTTGCTGGAGGTTCGGTCGCCAAAGGAGAGTTTGGTATGCAATCCAGAATTATGCCGGTCTGCCTGCTTCTCCTGGCGTTGATAGCAATCGTAACCATTACGCTGTTCGCTTAACGCGACTAGCTCTCGGAAAGTAGTTCAGTGGTTAAACTGGAAAATGCGATCACCATCGCTGCAACAATTTTCGTTATCGCGATTTTCGTTGTCGCCCTGCTTCCCGCAATTGTCACGGGCTAATAAGCAAACTGGTTCGAGATGACATGAACGCGCTTGCCACTGGGTGCTGCCCAAGTTAGCGGAATGGAGGTGGAATTGTGCGCAAGTCTGGCCGGCCAATTGCGTTTTGATGGTGGCAAGATCCGTCTCCGTGAGACGGAGATGTGCGCGGATCATCTGCTCTGACAGACCCGCCCGCACCATACGCCAGACTGCTAACGTAAGGGTCTTGCTGTCGAGGTTGTTGTTAGCTGCGAGCATCTAGGCAATCCGTGAAGGCGGATCCCCAACCTGCATCAAGAGCGTTTGTTCCTTCGGATCGGCTCTGGCCGCGTCAGTTTTTCCTGCATCTCGCCGAGGCTGCATTTGGCTATGCCAAATCGCCAGCGATGGTTCGTGGTGCGAACACGGCTTTGATATACGAGCATCAATTCCTGGTTATCTATCAGAACCGTGGAGTGACCATTCTCACCTGGCTCGCCAGGGGTCAGCACCGGCCCCAGTGTTTTATATGGCCCTTCGACTTTGTCAGCGATCGCAAAGAAGACGCGCTGACGATTTCCACGTTCGCCCTCGGGGAGGAAACAGGTCGCGTTGAGCAGAACCCGACCGTCAGGAAGCTCAACCAACTGCGCGCCCTCGATGCCGCATTCGTAGTCTGGATGTTCCCGAGAATTGTGGTGGGGAAGGTCCTGGTGGTCCATAATTTTACCGACTCGGACCCAAGGCCCAAACCAAGTGTTGGTGCTGCTTTGGGCGAGATAGATATCTGGTTGCGGGACGCGGGAGAATGTCGGCATGCCCGAATACACGATATAGCGTGCGCCGTTGACCACCGCAGGATGTGGATCGTACAGCCCGTCTTCGTCCGTATCCGGAATCGACAAGATCGCTGGGTTAAGCACCACCCAAGTGAAACCGTCGTTCGAGACTGCGTGCTCACAGCGCCCGCCGGAGAACCTGAACTCCGTCTGGATAAACATATGAAACACGCCGGCATCGTATGTCACGCCCGGCGCCGCCACCCCCGACCCGCTGATGCCAAGCGAAATGATATCGTGTTCGGTCCAAGGCCCGTTCAAGCTGGGTGCCGTGGCATGGAAAATGCCCCACGTTTCCGTGGTTACCGTGCCCCCTGACCCGAATATGTGCCAAAGTTTCCCGTCGAAAACCGGGCACGGGTCCTTCAGATCGTCCAGCGCAGCCGGCTGGAACAGAGGAAGACGTTGCTCTCGAACGAAATTTTCATCGCAATTTGACCTGCGGTCACCCGGGCATTCGATCACATTGCATGTGATTCAAAAAGCAGGCAATCTAACGGTGGCGCCGATCAACACTAAATTCTAAGACGCCGCAGCATCGCCCCTTCATGCGGCGGTTGACACGTCGAACGGACGCTCCAGTCGCGTGTAGAGTTCCACTTCGGCATCGACGGGCGGTGAGGTAGCAACACGTTCAAACGCCAGTTGTTGGCTCTGTCCTGCCCTCGCAACCCTGAACCAGCCGCAGGTTCCGTCGATAACCAGATCCAGGAAGGCGTGGATAGCTTCAGCGGCGGCGATGCTGTGGTCGAATTGGACCACGAGCGAATCCTGTGCAAGCGCCTTATAGTGGCATGTCAGCGTCAACTGCCGCGGCTCGCCTTCGTATTCCCTATGGAGCGCGGAGCCACCGTGAGCTTGGATCGTCGCGTATGGCTCCCCTGCGGGTGATGTAGCTTCCGCCATGTCGAGCCGCCGAAGGGCGCAGCACTCCTTGAGAACATCTTCCAGCCCTCCTGAGCTGGACACTTCGATCGGCTGGGGACGACCGTACCTGTTATCAGGCCTCCACCAGCCGCTGCGGGCAAGCGCCGGGTGATCAAAACTGCCCGACCGCGCCAACGCTAGAGCCGCGGATGCGATAACCGTCGGTCTCGGCGGATCGAATCGTATGTCAAATGCTCCAGGTTCATAAAAGCCGTCGCGGCGAGTCAAAAGCGAATTCCAATCCGTCGACCCAAATAACGACCAGACCGCTACGGCGCGCACGTCAACGCTCAGGTTTCGTGCTGCATTAGCCGCATTCCAGCCGTCCATCAGCCACCGCAGCTGCTCTTCCCGGGTACATCCGTTGTGCACCTCGGTAAGGGCAAGCGGTAATCCGTATCTCTCCCAGGCTTCGCAAATTCGAGGCAAGAAGCCACTCTCACATTCTGGCACGCCGGCGCGTGCGGCAGCTATGTCCACGTAACTATCTCGGCCATTCCCGCCCGGTACATCGCCCGGATGGCGCTCTATGCGTTCGTCCAGGAAACGGTCGCTCGTCAGGTAGTGATCGATGCCGATGATGTCTGGAATACAGGGATGATCGGCAAGTTCTTCCAGATGACCTTCGTCGACCCCGTGGTCCAGCAATCGGCGATGAAATGGGTGGCCGTTGCTCACACGCCCGGCGAGCAGATCGAGGGCAAGCCAACGGCGTTCATTCTCGTAATCAGCCTGATACTGAAGCGATTCCGTCGCAAACACTCGGCCGATGTCCTCGGTTTGGATGAGCTTCGCTGTCGGGGAAACTCGCCGCAACTCCTTCATGCACGCCGAAATCGCGCGACACTCCGACACCACTATTCGGAAGCAGGTGGCTTCGTCGCGGCCATGCGGGTACCAGTGCCCGTAGAGTCCGCACAGTCTCGCGGTGGTCATTGGCTCATTAATGGGCGTAAAGCGTTCCAACCAAGGATATCGCAGGGCTACGTCCCGGGCGTGTCTTGCGAGCGATGCCGGGAAGGCCGGATCGAGTATATCGCAATGACCCGGCCCCGAACCATGATGCACCAGCCCGACAATTGGAGAAATCCCCGCTGCGCGCAAACGCCCGAGTTGGTAATCGTGCCAACTAAAGTCTTGCCCGCCCGGTGCACTGGACACTGTCTCCCACAGAACCGGGTAGCGGAGCGTCTTAATCCCCAGCGAAGCTATCAGCTGAAGGTCTTGGGGGCGGTTTCTGTGTCCGGTGTCGACAATCTGATCACGAATGTCATCGCCGATCCGGACTCTGGAACACTCGAGACCGCCCCAGATTTCAAGGCGGTTGATTTTGCTCACTGCGCCGCCTCGACAAAGGCGGCGGCCGGTTGGGTGTCTCGCGTCTGGATTCGTGCGAATGTAGCCAAAGCCTGACCTACCACCTGGTCCATGTTGTAATAGCGATATGTCGCCAGGCGACCGACGAACCAGGTGTCTGACTGGGCGTCCGCCAACGCCAGATATCTCTTGTACAGCGCTTCATTCTCCGGTCGAGGAACGGGGTAGTAAGGATCGCCCGTATCAGTCGGGTATTCGTAGGTCAGGCTTGTCTGGCTGTGACGCTGACCGGTCAAATGCTTATATTCGGTGATACGCGTGTACTGTTCGGTCTGCGGGTAGTTGACGACGGCGACCGGTTGGAACTGCTCTCTATCGAGCGTGACGTGCTTGAAGTCGAGCGATCGGTAGGGCAACCGCCCGAGTTTCCAGTCGAAGAATTCGTCTATTGGCCCTGTGAAGATCAGTTGCCGATGCGGGATGAGATGACGAATTTCACGGTAGTCCGTCTGAAGGAGTACCTTTATCCTCGGATGGGTTAGCATGCGCTCGAACATTCTGGTGTAGCCGTGCGCAGGCATGCACTGAAAGCTATCACTGAAATAACGGTCGTCCCGGTTGGTGCGGGTTGGTACTCTCGCGGTTACGGACTTACTGAGTTCGGACGGCTCGACGCCCCACTGCTTCCTCGTATAGCCGCGGAAAAATTTTTCGTAGAGTTCTCGGCCGATTGTACTGACGACGACGTCCTCGGATGTGCGCACCTCATCCACGATTTCTCGTTTAGACGCGAAGAACTCTTCCAGTTGCTCTGAAGTCAGGTCGAGATCGTAAAGCTTGTTGATCGTATCGAGGTTGATCGGGATCGGCAGAAGTTTGTCGTCCACTGCTGAGAGGACTCTGTGCTCGTAGGGGCGCCAAGCTGTAAACTGCGACAGGTAGTCGACGATCGATTGCGCGTTGGTGTGGAATATGTGCGGACCATATCGGTGGACCAAAATACCGGCGTCGTCATAGCAGTCGTAAGCGTTCCCTCCGATGTGGCTACGCCGGTCGATGATCAGAACGGATTCTCCCCGCTGCGTTGCAATTCGCTCGGCCAGAACACTGCCAGCGAAGCCAGCGCCTACGATCAGCCAATCAAACATGACTTAGGCTCCTTTTGCATGAGGACGATGTCATTGCCGGCCTTGATCGACGAGATGTGCGCCAACATCGAGCTCCATGTTTTGTCCCAGGATTTTCCGGCCAAAAACGCATCCACTTTGCCGAGCCAGGTTGCATCGCCTTTCCTGGCGAGCGCCTTCCGCAGCTCCTGGACGATGTTGTCCGAACTCGCGATCCCAACGAGCCCCATGACGCCATAGGGTCGGACCACATCGGCGATTGCCGTCGAAACTACCGGCAGCCCGGCGGCGAGAAATTCTGGCGTTTTGGTGGGACTTATGAATCGGGTCGATTCGTTCAGTGCAAACGGCATCCATCCAGCCGACCAGTGCCTCAGGTAGGAGGGAAGTTCGTCATAGGACTTGCTGCCCAGCCAGTGCAGGTTGGCCGCACGCGGAAGAGTAGCAGGATCGATCTTCACCACCGGGCCAAGCATCACAAACTGGCAGTCCGGCATGCTCGTCGCCGTACTTGCGACCAACCCCAGGTCCATCCGTTCATCGATGACGCCGAAAAAGCCAATGCGCGGGTGTGGAATCAGGTGTTGACCGGCAGGGTCTTCGAGGTGCCGGCGCGCCTTGCCGAAATGTTCGGCATCGATGCTGCTCGGGAAGGCATAAACGTACGGATGCTGGGTTCGCTTCGCCTGATAGAGGCTGTCGCCTCCGGTAAACACAAGATCGGCGGTCGCGAAGAGTTGCTTTTCGTACTCTATGAGACGGGCCGGCGGATCCTTAAAGCCCGACAATTCATCCATGCAGTCATAGATGCAAATGTCTGGGCGCAGGTGGGCGCTGAAGGGCAGCGCCATCGGCGTGTAGTACCACGTGACTAGCTTCGAATGCTGATCATGTAGCAGCAACTGGTCGAGAAGGCTGCGTTGCATCGCGACGTTGGTCGTGTCGTCGATTCCGGGCGGCAAGACAGGTGTAACCACGCTCAGACCCGGTGCCGGCACATTTATCCGTACGTGCGGATCATCAACCGCTTCGAAGGCGGGTTCTTCTAAGTAGATCACTCTATACTCCGCAGATGCTTTTGTGAGTAAGTGTTGAGGGCGCTGAAAGACGAAATTCCACCGCAAGTGGGAGAAACAAATCAGTAGATTTCTATTCCCAGCAGAGAGAAATTCAATAGACGAGGGACGCTGGTTCATCATTGTACTCGCGAGTTAGATCTCCCCATCATGGAACGTGAATGGGCTGGATGGGCCTCAATGGCCGGGCTGCTAACAAGCGGAATCCAACATTGTTCCCGGCTAGCAGCGACGGCGCCTGAACGTAAATGTGCAGAAGGAATTCAGGCAGAAAGGCATGGTCGAAGCGCTTTCTCAACCGCATTTAGAACGGCGCTCACGGAAATAAATTGCGCCGCTAACATATGTCATTGCAGGCCTAGTTTGCGGAGCTAAAGTGAAAAACTCAGGCGGCCCGGAAAAATCTGCGGCATAGACCGATCAGAAGAAATTCTTCGCGCTGAAATTCAGGGAGAACAACTATGGGGAGACACCTCGCCCAAGCTCCATCAACTGTGTCTATTTTTAGCGTAGCAGATGAATGGCAGGTCTCGGTTGGTGAGAGCGGCCGGGAAGCCGTTTTTTACTTCATGCAGGAGAATTGCGCCAAATCGTTTGCAACGAGCCAACGCTCTAGGTTGGAGCTGTCGAACTCAGTCCCACCTGTCCCAGCCAATACCAACGCCATGATTGTGGACTTGATCCCGGCGCTGCGCGCTTTTGCACGAACCTTCTACAGGGATTCGTACGACGCCGACGATCTCGTCCAAGAGACTTTGACCAAGGCGATCGACAACATATCACTGTTTGCGCCCGGTACCCGACTTAAGTCCTGGCTCTTCACTATTATGCGCAACACCTTCCTCACCAAGGTAAAAAAATATAATCGAGAGCGCCCTGGGGACGCCGACTGCGTCTCACTTGAAGGAAAGAGCAATCCTGCCCAGGAGTGGAGCCAAGCCGTGTACGAGGTGGAGGCTGCAATGCTCCGCCTGCCTCAAGATCAGCGCGAGGTTCTCGTCCTCGTCGCAATTCTTGGAACAGGTTACGAGGAGGCAGCTACAATATGCGAATGCGCAGTGGGAACAATTAAAAGCCGTCTTAATCGTGCCCGGGCCGCCCTGCTCTTCGAATTAGGGGGGGGTACTGTCGCAGAACTGCTCGCCTAGTCGTCGTGCGCACTCGAACTTGAGTTCGAGAAAATTTGTCGCCGCGCTGCGAGTTAGAATTGTTTGTCGCGCTGGCGGCTCCTGGTCATTCAGTAGCAGGCGATGAAATCCTCAAGAACAGCCTGGCAAACTTCGCATTCGAAAATTACGAAATTGCCGCCTACAACTCCCTCATCGTCCTCGCCGAGGCGGGTGGGTTCTCACAGGCCGTCGACATCCTGAAGCAGAATCTCGCTGAGGAAGAAGCAATGGCTAAGTGGCTACAGGACAACCTGCCGGACGTAACGCTGCAGTTTGCCCAACTGCGTGACGCCCGGGTGTCGGCAAAAATCTAGATGCCGACACGATCCCGGCGGAGGCTCACGGCTTTTGCTTACATCCCATATTGACCTAGAAGCGCGGCCCGACATTTTGGCCAGCCATGTCGGGTGGCTGTTGCGAGGCAATGAGCGGTCCGACGGAACCGAGTAACGGTCATACTTGTTATCGTGCGGGCCCAGCGATAGCGCATCGAGGATCTGGACACTGGGAGGCCTGTACCTCTTTCCACCTCACGCGAGGAGTGGAGAATGATCGCCTCAGAGCGCATGCTTTCCAAGCTCGATCTGCTAGTTGAGTTGACTGATAAGGAGCGGACTGCTGTGCAGGCACTGCCCTTTCGCATCAGCCGCCAGCCAGCCAAGGCCGACATCGTTCGGGAAGGCGACTGGCCTTCAAGCAGTTTCATCATCCTGGAGGGCTTTGTCGCGACCTCCAAAAACACTGGGGAAGGCGCCCGGGCGATCACCGCTCTACATGTCCCTGGCGACATGCCCGACCTGATGAGCCTGCACCTTCCGGAAATGGATTGCGACGTGCGTGCCATAACCAATTGTGTACTTGCCTTTGTCGAACACGATCAACTCCGAACGCTGTGCCGGGAATATCCCCGGCTCCTGCACGGCCTGTGGAAAGGCACACTGATAGAGGCAGCCGTATACCGCGAAAGCGTGGTGAACATCGGGCATAGGTCGGCACTGGCTCGGCTGGCCCATTTCTTCTGTGAGATGATGATCCGAACCAACGCCAACCAGCGGAAGGCAAGGGCCCATTTTCCGCTTCCGCTTACCCAAACAGATCTGGCCGACATTACCGGCATGTCCACCGTTCACGTTAATCGAAGCTTGCAGTCCTTACGGGCTACCAACGCAATCTCCTATGATCAGGGACAGGTCATTATTCACCGTTGGGAAGAGCTGTTGTCGATGGCCGACTTTAACCCGGCCTATTTGCACTTGCCAGAAGAGGCCTTGACGATAGGAACAGATGGACACCTAAAAAGTTTGGCGCCCAAAGGTGGTGCCTGACACATGCCCCGATTTTTCTTTGACTTTCACGATTCCCACTTACCGCCTTCTCGGGACGACATTGGGCTTAGCCTGGAGTCCCTTGCACATGCAAAACATGAAGCTGCCCTCGCATTGGTCGGTTACGGCGCAGAGGTGGTGGGTGAATTTGAAGACCGGCAGTTGCGGATCACCATCAGAACGCATAGCTGGCCGGTAGCGGAGATCACTTGCGATATTATGGTGAATGAGCTTGCCATACCACCGTGACAGCTCTCGAGGCGTCCGTCTGCACGGTTGGGCTTAGATCGGTTTCCGGCCTTGCGAGTACCCGCCCGTAGAGATGTCTGTGCTCGGAAGACCCTTCAGCCAACCCGATTTGAGCTCCAGCGAAGCTTGAAATATGTATGACCCTGTGTCATCCCGAACCTTAACACAAAACACATGTTGAGGTCCGTCCGCAGCTCTTCTTGCGCGATCGATGGAAGGGCTCGAATGGCTTCATCTCGAACCGCTTGTTCGGTAAGCAATTCCAGTCCCACCTCATCAACGGTCAATTTGCCATTATCTTCGATATCGAAAAAGTAGCGAGGCATCCACGAAATTCTCTGCGAGGCATCTGCAACTTCGGCCTCGCTATTGGTTCCAAACTGATCGCTCGAGGGACAACGCCCCTATCCGCGCGGCCACCGTTTGCCGCTGCCGCCCGGCTACGGTCGCAGGTCAGTTCTTGCCAGTCTTTGGACGCTCATCAGACATCCCTGCGCCTTTCCTCAGCTCTCGGGCTTCGCGGAGGAGCGAATTCAATTCAAACGCGAGATCACGGATCAGCGCATGCGCTTGCTGCTCGGTGACGCCGGTTTCTCTGCAGATATTGGGATGAAAAGCTGCATAGCTGATCTGATCTGGACGCGATCACTGGCGGTATACAATCATCGGCCGCAACAGAGTGACCAGGGTGCTTGGAGAAGAGAACGCGCGCGGTACCATGCCGGGGTGATACCGTCGATTGTTGCCCCGCCCCACGAATTCCGGCTGCCTCTCAGCCATCTGTTTCGACCACAAAGCTCGGAATCACCCGGTTAAGCGGCCGGGATCTTGAGTTGTCCGCTGCTGGGCAGCGCGCGGGATTTTTGTTTAGCTCGGAACAACGCCTCCTTCTGCCGGTTGGGAGCTCCCAACCAAGGAGCAAAATCATGAAGGTTTTTTTTGCAGCTTCAATTGCTGCCGCCGCGTTTTCCGCCTCCGCACTTGCCCAGGACGCCAATGCGGTCACTACGCCGCAGGAATTCGTGAACATGGCGACGGTTACGAACATGTTTGAAATCGCTTCCAGCAAGGTCGCTTTGGACAAGGCGAGCGGGCAGCCGACGAAGGATTTCGCTCAGCACATGATCAATGACCACTCGAAGGCCGCGGACGAATTGAAAGTGGCGGCCGACGCCGAAGGCGTGAAGGTACCGACTGCTTTGGATGACAAGCACAAGGCAGATCTCGACAACCTGGCCGGTTCCACAGGCAGCGCTTTCGATCAGTCCTATCTTGCCGAACAGTATGCCGCGCACGAGGAGGCGGTAGCTCTGTTTACTACCTATTCGACGAATGGCGCCCCAGGAGCGCTGAAGGAATTCGCGGCGAAGACGCTCCCTACGTTACAGTCTCATCTGAAAGACGTTCAGCAGCTCGCTACGGCTAAGTAACGCAGGTAGCAGGGGCGGTGATGACGCTCTACTCGAGCCGCTTCAGCGAACAAATGGAAGCCGTCACTCTCGCTGAAGTGCTCGACGGCTGGCGGCGCTGAGCAGACTTCTGAGAGATAACGGTTTCACGGTCGTTCTCACGCTGATCTTTCTCATCAGCATCGGCGGCATGGTCATTTCGGGACACGCGTCCCACAACAACGAGCTATGGGGAGGCCACAATTCTCTCAACGGCCGTACTTGTCGTTCTTTCTATCTTTCTCTGGCCCAAGGGCTCGCCCGAATCTAAGCCAGTTGCGGCACCTAATGAGAAGACAGGGAGCGAATAGAGGTAAGCATGGCCCGTGGGACGTTGTAGATGCGAGGACTCGAAGCTTGATCCCGCCGCACGAGCAGCTGCCGGTAAGTTTTTTCATGCATCCCTCGCGGAGAGCGCGTGTTCGATGGGGGCTCAGCGCTTCGCCGAGCCAGGTTGCCATTTTGCGGTGTTGTTCGGCGAGCATGCCGGCGGGAGTGATGTTTGCCACGGCCGACTGAATCTTGTTTTCAGGCCGCTGACAATGTCGCCATCCCCCCCCCCGCATCATGGCGTCCCATCCGGACTTCGCCACATCCGATGGATCATCTTTCTCTTGCTGGCCGACCTTGGTGTCCAACATCTCGGCGCGCTCGAAAAAGCGGGTTTCGGTGGCGGCCGGCATCAAACAGGTCACCGTGACTTCTGTGTCTTTGAGTTCATTGCGGAGCGCAAATTCGAAGCTGTTCACGAAGGCTTTGGTGCCATTGTAGACCGCTTGAAACGTCCCCGGCATGAAACCAGCGATTGAGCCCGTCAGTAGTATTTTCCTCTTCTCGGCAGCACGCATGTCACGCCCGACCTTTTGCACAAGGTAGACGGTACCAACGATGTTTGTATCGATGACATGCCTGGCCTTATCGAAGTCTTCATCGAGAAACCCGTGCCGTAGGCCACGCCCGGCATTCGCTATCAAAAGTTCGATCGCTCGACCGGGTGTTGCGTCGTACAGCTTGTCGACGCTTCAAGCGTCGCGAGATCGGCTTCCACCGCCACCACGCTCGCCCCCATGGCTTCGAGCGTGTGGGCCGACGCCTGTATTTCGGGCTCGTCAGCCGCGATGACAAGGTCGTAGCCGTTCCGTGCGGCAAGCTTAGCGAGCCGAGCCCGATACCACTGGAGGCACCGGTCACGATCGCAAGAGGGCGTGGCGTGTCTGACATTGGAATCTCCACCGCTAGGGCTTGAGGACGACCTTGATGCAGCCATCCTTCTTATCGTTAAACGTCTTGTAGAGATCCGGCCCTTCTTCGAGCGAGGCCTGGTGAGTAATGACAAACGACGGATCGATGTCGCCGTCTTCGACCAGCTCTAGCAGCTTGGGCAAATAACGTTGTACGGGCGTCTGACCCATTCGGAAGGTTAGGCCGCGATTGATCGCGGACCCGAAAGGGATCTTGTCTAAAAAGCCTCCGTAGACGCCCACGACTGAGACCGTGCCGAAGTTGCGTGTGCAGTGAATCGCCTGCCGCAGCACATGGGGACGATCGGTGCCCATGAATGTCGCGACCTTTACGCGGTCCACCATCGCATAGAAACTGGAGTTGGCCAGCGGTTCCGTGCCGACTGCGTCTATGCAGGCGTCGGCGCCGCGGCCCTTGGTAAGTTCCTGGATTCGGTCGTAGACATCCTCGTCGAGAAAATCGATCGTGATCGCGCCGGCATTACGTGCGAGTGCAAGCCGCTCAGGAACTGTATCGATCGCAATGACCCGCTCCGCCCCTAGCAGGAATGCACTGCGGATGGCCATCTGGCCGACAGGCCCGCATCCCCATATCGCAATGGTGTCGCCTTGCTGGATGTTGCAGAATTCAGCGGCCATGTAACCCGTCGGGAAAATGTCGGAGAGGAAAAGGACCTGCTCGTCGGTCAAACCCGAGTCAACTTTGATAGGCCCGACATCCGCGAAAGGGACCCGGAGATATTCGGCCTGACCGCCTGGAAAGCCGCCGAGCAGATGCGAATAGCCAAACAGACCGGCGGGCGAATGCCCCCACATCGTCTCGGCTTTCTTCTTGCTCTTTGCGGGATTGGATCGCTCGCAGCCTGAGTAGAAGCCGCGCTTGCAGAAGAAGCATTCGCCACAGGCAATGGTGAACGGCACGACCACGCGGTCGCCGATCTTCAAATTTGTGACTTCGGAGCCGACCTCGACGACCTCGCCCATATTCTCATGGCCAAGGACGTCTCCGCTCTCCATATCCGGAATGACCCCGTTATAGATATGCAGATCCGACCCACAAATCGCACAGGATGTTATCTTGATGATTGCGTCGGTGGGGGCTTCCAGCTTTGGATCGGGAACGCTTTCGCAGCGGATGTCGTGTTTGCCATGCCATGTAAGTGCGCGCATCTGAGCCTCGGTGATTTGAGGCGCCAACCACCCTGCGAGGCGTTTGTTCCAGAGTTTGTTTGTCGGCGTCGTTGCAACCAATGACCGGCAGCTACCGGCAAGGCGCGAAATTACATTGTTAGAAATGTTCGATCGCGCTCGGGAACAATCAAATCTCCCTGGTGTTCGGCGCACGTCTTGTGGAGGAATCAGCTATGTTTTTACGCGTCGACAAGTTGCAAATTGAACTACCACCGCCTGCAACGCAGGACCCAAACGCAGCCGCTGCCGTGCAGGAGCTACTGGGTGGCAAATATGGCGAAATGTCCACCTTGGGTAACTACCTTTTCCAGAGCTTCAACTTCCGCTCGAAGAGCAAGCTCCGGCCCTTCTACAGCCTAGTCGCCGCAATTACCGCGGAAGAACTCGGCCATGTCGAACTGGTTAGCAATGCGGTCGCTATGTTGAATAACGGTCCAGATATTCCAGGCCGGGATCAGGAAGATCCAGCCGACATCAGTGGGGCACCATACGAAACTATGAAAGACGCTCGGCTTGCGTCAGCATTTTTGTCGCATGCCGGAGGCGCTGTTCCGGTTGACGGGAATGGGTTGAGTTGGAACAAGGATTTCATCACGACGACCGGCAACGTCATCTTCGACCTCCTCCACAACTTCCACCTGGAGTGCGGCGCCCGACTGCACAAACTCCGCGTGTACGAAACCGTCTCTGACCCGACCGGCCGCGAAGTGTGTGGATACCTCTTGGTGCGCGGCTCTGTCCATGCCCACGCTTACGCGCTCGCCCTGAAGAAAATCACTGGCGTGGAAATCGAGAAGATGCTGCCTACGCCAAACATTCCCTTGCGCAACATACCCGAATGCCAGAAATATCTGGAAGAAGGTTCGCACCGTCGCCTCTACACATTCAGTCCGCAAGACTATGCAGAGATTGCTTCGGTCTGGGGGAATGGAGAAGTGGCCCTTCCAGATGATCCCCCCGGCGAGCTCGAGGTTGTCGAAGGCATGCCAGACGGTGGCAAGATACAGGAGCTGGTTGGTGAGCCGTCCGCGTTCACGCCTGATTATGCTCCTGAGGAGATGTTTGAGATCGCGAGCAAACTTTATAAGGCGTCTCGCTAGCTATCTCTTTGACGCTTTGTACGATGGCGACCGCCGCCTTGCAGGCGCCGTCGCATCATATGCGCGTTATGTTGAAGTAGCGGATGAAAACCCGTTCTTGAGGGAACTGTCTCTCATACGACGGCCTTCCCGTTATTCCCGATCGAGCCTGTCGGTCATCACCTCGAAAACGAGGATGTCTTCGGAGCTTGACGCATCTCCCTGCCGCCACAGACCCTCTACTGCACGTAGGTAGTGACGCCATTGAAACGCCGCGCGAGCTCCCCTTCTCATACCCAGTCGAGAGTGGGCATCACGTCCCTCAGGAAGCCCTTACACCGCTAGCATTGGCGCTCAACTCATTCTTCTCGCAAGACTAGCGGATGAACATCCTGGAACTTTTACCGTTGACAGCGAGTTCGGACGGATGAGGTGCTGGCGATGAAATGGTGTCGCAGTCTGGCAGCCGAGTTATGCCCGACGTGGCATGGTCGTCGGCTGCTCAAGTCAAAGCTCGATCCACTGAGCAGGCTGCAGCAACCCATATCATCTGTAAAACTGGTCAGAAACTCTAACAGGCCTGAGGCCAAGCCCCGCCTAAACGGTTCATGCTGATGCGTCTCAAGTCATATACTGACTGGGTGCTTTGGCTGTCTGAGAAAAGTCGGAGGGCCAAGCGCGGCGCAAAGTCGAGCGCGCCTAATGCCAACTTCGCACCGCGGGATTCCAGGGACTCTCCGTCGCGAAATCCCAACGACACCGACCATCGATACCCGACGAGAACTCGAGGAGGCAATACAGATGGCGAAGATTGAGAGGCAAGTTTTTCATTCCATCCTGACCAAGAAAGATGGTTGGGTGGTTCTGCTCGACAAACAAGTGGTATCAAAGCACGATACGCAAAAGGAAGCCGAGCGAGCAGCCATTGACGAAGCTCGCGCGGCCTACGATGACGGTGGCCTCGGCCAAGCGGTTTTTCATAAACTCGATGGCACCATCCGCGAAGAGCGGACTTACGGAAACGATCCTGAGAAGACGCCCGGCTGATGGCTTCTTACGCTCGGATCGGCCTCGAGCCGTTCGTCAATAAGGCCATCTGCCAACGCTGCATGTCGGGTGGGAGGCGCAGTGCAGATGGTCAACGCGGACTGTCCCGCTGACCATATCAGCCGGTTCATCCCTGCTTTGGTTCGCCGAGCCTCTCCCGGACCGTCTCTTCTGCCTTCGTGGCGGCGCCACGGACAATATCGCTCACTTTCTCAGCTATAGTCCCTTCGTCCCGTAGACCATTGTCTGCTTCCTCCTTTAGGCTTTCGTAGGTTTTTCCGGCGACCGTCTTCGCTTCTTCCAACCCTTCCTGCATGACTGCTTTGGCCTGCCCGCGAAGATCTTCGCCAACGGGACCGAGTTGTTCGGTCTCGAGTTCGGTTTTAGGCAAGAGAGCTCCTGCTACTGTGCCCATCACAAGCCCGACGGCAGCCAGAATGAGAGGCTCGCCTCTCACTGCTTCGAAAGCACTCGCGTTTACGTTTGAGGCAATCCCCTGGGCGCTATTCGTTGCCGATACCGCTGCATCGCCAATCCGGCCGGCAACGTCTTGCAACACGTTTCCTCCCTCTTCGCCGGGGGCCGATGAAGTATCTTTGGGATCCTGGTAATGCTCCCCCTCGCTCATACGCATGCCTACGTCGTCGGACGCGCGACTCGCCCGCGCTACCTTAAAGCTAGTTGTCACTGGCGGCCCGAGCGTCAGCCAAGCCAATCCGGTGGCGATCAAGGCCAATGGCAGAGGATTATCGCGAACTTGGCTCTTGAGATTGTTTATCGCAGCTGAGGTGTCGCCGCCTGAGAACATCCCAGCAAATTCATCAATAAGCTGTCCAGGAGTCATCTTCTGCCGGATAGCATCCGCGGTTTCTGTAACGTGTGCGCGCACAGCTTCGGCCTCGCGCTCAAGTTCTGCTGCCGACTGAATGGTCATTTAAATTGCTCCTTTACGGCAGCAGCATCTCTCTTAAGCTGCTGTTGAGTGCGGTCGGGATTGAGTTCAGCGGGATGCATAGCTGCCGTTCCAGTGCGTAGAAGGACAACTCCGAGGATGGCGACGAGAACACCTACCAAAAGAGATGACCAACCCGCACCGAGACCTGCCTGCGCCAGTGCAATCACCAAAGCCTGCAGAAGTACTATCAGCGCCGCCAGAAGACAGATGGCGCCGCCCAAGACTTCGATTGCGCCGGCCCCTGCTTGACTGGCTTTCTCACCTAATTCAGCTCTTAGAAGTCGGCTCTCCGTTTGCACGAGGCGTGTAACCTGTTGGGCAAGATCACCGACAAGTGTAGCGAGGTTTCTGTCATCAGAATTTGCGGGCATCACACACCTCCCGCTTTCTCTGTTTCCGTGGAAGGGCCCCCTGTCGGCTGAGGGGAGGAACTTTTCGCAATCCGACCGATGGCCAAGCCAGCGATCATCGAGCCGACGAATAGCGCGCCAGGATTGTCGCGGCCCATGGATCGAACTTCCTGCAGCACCTCCTCGAAACTCTTGTCCTTCAGTTTGCTTGAGAGGCGCTCAAGCCCACCAGCTGCGTCTAGAACTAATTTTGAGACTGATTTTTGGTCGCCATTGGCGAGGTGTTCGCTCGCGGCTCTTAGTGCGCCCCCAAACGCTGATATGTGGGCACTTAGGTTCTGTTGCTGCTGCGTTGCCTGTTCAAACAGGGCACTTTTTGCCTCCGACGCGTATTCCGCCGCTTTCTGTTTGATATCGTCGCCAGCATCGTGGAGCGCTTCGGTAGCACTCTGCTTCTCGCGCGAAATTCTCCCGGCAATTTCTGATTTTGCTGTGTCGAAGCTCGGCGTGGTTTTCTCAGGTGCTCGCTGCATATCGACCTCCTAGTGGAGTCCCAAAAATGAAAGGATTGCCAGCACGACGACAACAAGGCCGATCAGATAGATGACTGCGTTCATGATGCGAGTTCTCCTCTGCGTCTCAACAGTGCGAAGGCGCAGATGTTCCAGCCGAAGTGAACGATTTTTTAGCTGGCGCTAAAATCGGCATTTGCCGGATGCGATGGACGAAAGTCCCAAGTTCCTCCCGGGGGAACTTCTAATGCCTGACTGGATTTCCTGGCAAAGGGAGATCCTCATGGCAAACCTAGGCAAACTAGCAATCGCTGCGCTCGGTATCTTGGCCTACCAGAACCGTGACAAGCTTGGTGAAGTGATCCGCAGCGGTTTACGGAGCGATCCGAATGATCCGCAGGGAGGCTTTCTTGATCGTTTCGCCGAGGGAACGTCGGGGACTCCTCTCGGCGAATTGCTGGAGCGGTTCAGAAGCACCGGAGCCGGGCAGAAGGTCGACTCCTGGATACGGCAGGGGCCTAATGAGCCGCTGGACGAGGGAGAGGTTGAAGCAGCGATAGACGACGAAACGTTATCTTCGCTTTCGATTCAAACCGGACTATCGAAACAAGAACTCGTGGCGAGGATCACCGGCGCTCTTCCCGCAGCTGTTGACAGGCTCTCGCCGGAAGGCGAGTTGCCCCGGCCAAAGGCTGTAACGCAACCTTCGCTTTTGGATGAAATACCACCACGCGACTGATGTTGCGGGAGTTACTCGCTTTTGTTCGCCCTGGCTTAATTTCTGATTTGGCGTTGTGCAGGGCGATACCGGACACTGCGTGGTGGCGTACGGCTATTATGCGGCAGCTGTGCTGCCTCAAGCCAGCCGTAGGGAGCCACCTCGCGTACGGCCGCAAGCGGACATACGGGGAGCGCCGCTAAAGAAGGACGGCCGCACTTTTGTATACGAGGTGTAGGGCGGCGGCCTTGACGCGGAACAATCCTCTATAGGACGGTGTTCGGCTGGTCTCTCAAACCTAAGGAGACCACTATGCCTACCGACAACGGCCTTCAAACCCTCTTCCTTGATGGACTTAAAGACATCTATTACGCCGAAAATCAGATTCTGAAAGCGCTGCCGAAAATGGCAGAGGCAGTCGCGACGCAGGAGGTCACGGACGCATTCGAAAAACATCTCTCGGAAACGGAAGCTCAGGTTGAACGCCTGAAGCAAGTCTTCGAAATCTTGGGCCAAGAACCGAAAGGCAAGGAGTGCCCAGCAATCGATGGCATTATTGCTGAAGGCGAAGAAATTATCGAACAGCACGAGGGTACAGCAGCAATCGACGCGGGGCTCGTTGCGGCGGCCCAGGCCGTAGAGCACTACGAGATCGCCCGTTACGGCGCCCTCGTCGCATGGGCCGGTGTGCTCGAACTTTCGGATGCTGCTGAGATCCTCCAGGTGACGCTCGAGGAAGAGGAAGCGACAGACGAAGCCTTGACCGAATTAGCGGATGGTGGCGTCAATCAAGCCGCCCTCGGTGAAAGCGAAGTGGAAGAAGAAGACGCGGAGGACGAGAGCGAGGTGGAGTCGGAACAGGACGACGCTGCACGATAGCTCTGCGCTTCACCACAGACGTCGCCATGCACCCAGCACGGCGACGCCTTGTTTTCGTCAGGTATAGGAAGTCGCGTTACGGACGCCCGATCGACCACCTATCCAAGCAGCGCCTGCGCCAAGCACGAGCCCAATAAACGCGAAAATAGCGCCCATCGAAGTGGCTGAGGCGGTTGCGCTCGCTGCGTCAGTAGCGGTCTGCTTAGCCGCCTCGACCTTATCGCGATATTGCTTTTCTATGTTTGCGACTTGCTGTGTTGCCTGATCTAGCGGTATTCCGCGAGCCGTTGAAAGAGCTTGGGCGGCCTGCTGACGCGCTGTCGCAGCGTCTGCTTCCTCACCCATCATCACGGCTCTGATCGAGTTTACCGCTGCATTGTTAAGCGCCTCGGGATCCGTGCCGGTTGCCCGAACTTGCGACTCCAACGCGTCAAGCGGATTAGACTGTGCTATCGCTGGCGCGGCGGCTGTGGCGACGGTCTGACCGATACCGCCCACGGTAGTTGCGACGCCGGATAGGGTCCCACCAACGATAGTACCAATCGTCGTGGTAAGGAAATACAACACCAGAAGCGTGGTCATCGCCCAAGTGGTTAGACCGTGATAGCCACCGGCAGTTTCGTGGGTCTTTCCCGACATCCTGCCGGCAACGAAGCCGCCGATGTAGGCTGCAACAATGCCTGAAACGACGTACCAGACGCCGGCGATTATTGAAAAAGTCGACGCGTCGGGATTGTCGGATGTGCCCGGGTCGAGGGTTGCAATGCCGATGCCCGCACCAAGCATGGTGAGTAGCACCTGCACGACTAACGCCACGACAACGCCGGCAAAAATGGCGCCCCAACTAACCTTATTGATGAGGATTGCATGGGCTTCTCCCGATAGTGAGTTGGCGCCGAGGTCAGGTGTATATGCTGTTGGCCGATCGAGGTTGGTCATGGTCAGTCTCCAGTTGCCTTGCCGTCTTGACAAAGCTGGCGGCCTAACCACCGAAGCGGGATCAGGTTCCTTGAGACAAGCAGGTCTACAGGAACATGTTGCGGCTGCCGAGGTTGGGTGGTGCTAGCGATCGGCGCTTGGTACTAGTTGGTAAGCAGGGCGAATTGCTATGGTCGAGACCAATTTCTCCTCCCCCGTACACGTTCTGGTCGAAATGGGTTTCCGGTTCAGGTCCGCAGCGTGATTGATGCGATCCAGTTCCTGGACGCCCAACCAACACACGCTCGGGATGAGGCTTACTACGCAACATGCAGCGCGTGCCACGAGGCGCTATGCGGGGCTATCTCGACAGGTGAGGCGCGTGACGTATTTTGTGCGCTTATGCGGCGCCGTGGCTTGCTGCAAACTTGAGTAGTCATCAGCGAGGTATTCAAGAGTAATCTTTCGATGAAAGGGCTCTACACTTTCCGCGCCTTAATCAAAATGATCATCTGATAAGCTGGGTCATGCGCGTCGAGTTCGCCGACGGTCAACTCTGAGTCGGCAAGGCCTTCCAGGAAGGCGATTGCAGATAATACGTTGCCGCAGCTGGCCACGGAAACGTGGTTCTTCAAGAACACTTCCGAAGCCACCCTGGCAGCGGAATTCACGGTGAATGCCCAATACCAACTTTCATTCCATCCGTCATAAGCGATCTGGGAGATGCCCGGCGCCGTACACAGCAGGACGCCGTCGGGCTTGAGTATCCTATGCAGAGTCCTCATCGCTGACGGGAGGTCATAAATAAGGTTGAGGGTTTGCGTGGCTATTATGCAGTCAAATGAGTTGCTCTCTAATTCGCTCCCGTTGGCCAAGTCTGCAACGAGCGTAGTTCCCTCAATACCCGAGTGTAGATTCAAGACGTCACTTCGAATTACGTTGACGCCAAATCTTTGAGTATATGTATTATCACCGATTTCCAGAACCCGACCCGTAATTAAACTGGCCTCGAAAGCGAGAAATTTTTCGATATAGTACCTATCGATTGGTCGTCCCCTATCTAACCCATATGCCCTACTAATAGGGGACACGTTGCGGAGATCACCGAAGCGGACACTACCTACGTCGGGGACGCCGCTCCGCTGTGGGATTCTCGTATGTCCGACTCGTGCGGCCTGCAATAGATCCTTCGTCGTCTCGGAATCGTCGGCGCCCGTTTCAGGAAATTGCTGTTTGTGAACCATGTCCGTTTTGTATGCGGCACCCCTGGCGGTATCGCCCGGCGAAGGTTCCAGAGCCTCGGCGCCGGGCTCCGAGCGTTGAAGGCGATTTGATCGATCAGGCCTCTGGTGATTGCTCATCAATTTTGTCCATGTATTCCCAAAAGACGCCTCAGGTTGTTCCTCGTCCTTCCAGTCAAGAATTTCTGCCCCAATGACCGGCAGTGTTCTATTCGCTTCATCGTCTCGCGGTTGGCCCTCTTGATACTCAGGCGGTCGGGTGAGGGAGCACCTTGATGTTACCGTGGGCGTCCGGACGCTTTGCCAATTGGCGAAATACATCGGCGGTTAGCTTGGCGGACTGCCTGATATCAAACAATGCCGCGGCTCTATCTGCGGTTGCTTGAGACATGCGGTTCAAAAGATGAGGGTGCCCTATCAAATGGGCCGCAGCCTTCGCGACACCCTCCCAATCGGCAGGGAATTCACTTACGATCCCTGGCCATTCGTAAGTACCGATTACGAACCCGGTTTCGCCAGTTTCCAGAAGTTCCGGTATGCCTCCCACGCCGATGGCAACAGTCGGCACTCCGCATGCCATCGCCTCTAGTATCACTAGAGGCATCGCGTCCGATCGGGAAGTATGAAGCAGAAGGTTTAGCGAACTGTAGACTTGCTGGGGCGCAGCCCAAACCCCTGCTATGTGCACATGACCTGCTATTCCAGCGTGGTCGATGGCGTGTTTCAACTCAGCAAGCATCGGTCCATCTCCGACGAGCGCAAAGTGCACTGACGGATGCTCCCTTAAGATGGATTGGGCTGCTCTGACAAATTTATCAGGGCCTTTTTCCCAAGCCAACCGTCCGACGAAGCCGATCAGAAATTCCTCTGCTCCCACTCCAATGGCATTCCTGAATATCGACCGCTCGGAGGCTCCTGGATGAAAAGTGGTAAGGTCCACGCCGTTAGGAACAAGAGCGAGACTTTCCAGCGGAAGGCCAACCGCCACTGCCTGCGACCAGGCTTCACGGCAAACGAGGATGAGATGTGAGTTGGTAAGGCGCGCGACGCTGATTTCTTGCGGGTGCAGACTCATCCCATGCATTGTCGCCACGGTCGCGGTGTTCATCAGCGCCCCCGCCAAGGCCCCTACCGTGTGAGCATTCATTAGGTGGGCATGAACAATATCGACGCGATGCTTGCGAACGAGGCTGCATATCATTTCAATTGAACGCCACGGCGGATCGTCACGTAACGCCGCGATGTAAACTGTTAATCCCTGCTCGCGGAGAAGGCGTGTATAGGCACTTTCAAAAGGACAGAGAACGGTAACTTCGAACTCCGCCACTGGGAGGTTGGCGATAAGGTTGCGGACGTAACTCTCCATACCTCCCACTATCGCATTACCCAGAACCTCAAGGATGTGAATTCTGTCAGGCTTGTCTCGCAGAACTGGAATGGTTGTAAATCCCGATGCGTCCACGAAAGTCAGTCCCCAATCCCGAGCCAGCTTGCAGCGGTACCCGACATGATCCTTTGCCGCGCGCCGGCGTCTACCGACAGCTCGTCAAAAAGGGCCGATACATCATCGATCGCCGAGCGAATGTGCTCGCCAGGGCAAGGCAGGAATCGGTCGCTGCCAAATTGGATTAAATCCGCCCCGAGCACCTCAAGTGCCTTGCGCAATGTCTCCGCCCGGTAGGCAGGTGGAGAACCGAACGAGATGTCAAAACGAAACTGACTGGCGTCAGCTTCTACGCCGTTTATGCGATCAATCAAGCCAACCGCATTGGCCTCGTCACACCACGGCCAACCAAGGTGGGCAAGGGTAACGCGAAGTCCAGGATGATCGCGAACCGCTTCATAGAAGGTAGGCCTGCAGAAGCGTCCGGACTTGCCGTCGATAAAGATGCCGCTGTGGAAGAGGATCGGAAGATTAAATCGCGCTGCGACTTCGTAAACCCTGTGTGCGCAATCGTCATAGGGATACCAGCCAGTGGGCACCATCTTCAGTCCGCGTATGCCCGGCAGCGAGGCGGCTTCTTCCAAATCGAATGGCGCTTCAGCGTGGAGCGGATTTACGACCGCGAAGCCGCAAAGGCGATCGGCGTGACCGGCTATCAACTTAGAGAGATAGCGGTTTCCGTCACGAAGCGAGTTGCGGTTGAGGAGCGAATACGGCGCTGTAAGAAAAGGAGCTAGTATCACGCCGAAGTCGATGTCCGCGCGATCCAGGGACTCCAAGACATCCTTCGTTGTTTCGTGACCCGATGAGTGGAGGTGAGCGTCTATAATCACATAAGTTTTCCCGTTCGTAGCTCCTAACCTCCGATAAGCGCCTGTGTTCCATACGTTTGAGCGACGCATCTACGCTTACTCATTCGCTTGGATATCGCTACGACAGATGCTAGCGCACTTACTCCTGAACACGTCCTTCTCAGCAGGGTCGAACACCCGTCCTTGTTAAGGCGTTTCTACCCGCGCGGAGGGCCTTCCCCAGGCTCGGGCAGGAACTGGCTGATGTGCACCAACACTTCTCACGAGACTAGTTCCACCGTGGCAATGATCAGAATGACCAAGACCACCCCCAAGATCAAAGGCAAGAACGGGGTGGAGGACGACCTTTCCTTCTGATCATCAATGGGTCGCATAGCATTTCCATGCGACGCTGCGTTGACGCGGGGCAAAGGCCCCGGAGCGTCTCTAGCGACAGACATCTCCGAATGGTCAGTGGCGGACCCGGCTTCAGCATCCGTCTCCATTGGCGCAGCGGCCGGGTCGAACCCTGGGGTTTTGTCTTCCGCCAGGCCTCGATCGACTGCTCCTCGGTGTTGTGTTGCCGTAACTACCCTGCGACCGTCCGACATTGACGGCTCCATTCACTAACCGGCCCCAACCTAAGAACCGCAGACATGTCCTTCTGGGCTGTAACGGGCTGGCAGTGGACGGTGAGAGCCATCTAATTTTGCTATGCGTCGTGTGGCCCGCAGCGGGGTTTTTCTCTAGTCGCTCATTGAGAACGCATCCGTCGCGTTATACGACCGCCATAGGGTCGACGCGAAACTGCCAGCTCATGGCAAAATCAGAGCAAACCGGACGGGCCGGTATCGGCCCCCATGCAGATATCCGCCTGTTCCGCATCGGATGTTATGCGACTTCGGCGAGATGGCCGCTTAGCGCCATACTTCGGCGTTCACATCGTTACGGTCATTTCCTGAAGCAGCACACTTGCCAACTAGCTCGATCTTCGCAAGATCGACATTCAGGTCGAAATCACACGACATTTGCAGCGTCTAGAATGATCTGAGCATGCAGCGGAGCGGGCCGAATTGACGCCATTGGCAGCTAAAATATTCAGGATGGGCGATGAATCGACCCAGCGCGCATTGACGGCGTCACAGTTCTTGGAGTGCTCGGCACTGACGTCGATGGCTCTTGAAATGCGCGGCGCTGACCCTTCAGACAGCGGGTTCAGTGCGAATGCGCAGCTGCCTGCGCCCCGCACCTTCATAGAAGCGATCATCAGAGGAAAACGCATCGCTTTTGCCTGCCAGGAGCGGGAAGTGGACGGAAGAGTGTCCGTAAACTGCATAGCCGAGCAGGATGAGGGGAGGATTGCAATTGCGTGGCAGGCGGCGTTTGTGCCTGGCTCAGACGAGATAGTTCTCGGTGATGAAACAATTCCGTCAGAGAGCAAGACCGGTAGTGCTTTCGCTGGTCTGGTTCTGGTTGAAAAATTTCTATGTATTATCAATCAATCGGGCCTAGCAGACTTGCGACCACACGATACCGATAAAAGGGTAATGCGTCTTGCAGCGGAGCGCGGCCTCGAACCGCCGCAGCTCAAATGGTATCAATGTCACATCAGGCCCGGTGTCCATGGGACTGGGGTCAGTAATGCTAAAGTCGAGCATCGCGAACACCAACTGCACTATGTTCGAAAGCACCTAAAGCCCTCTCTCGGGCCCGACCGGTGGATTGATGGATATTGGCGTGGCAACGCAGACCTTGGTATCCACCTCAAGAGCTACATTGGCCACCCCTCCAAGCACGTCGCTACCGGACATGCCGATGGCGAACCAAGCGAAGTCCGGGCCGCGAGCCAGAGAAAACTTGATTGAGCGCGAGGCCGCACGCATTTTTGATAGTCGTCCCCTCCAAATGTCTGAGATATTGCCTTGGGCTCATCTAGGTATCTCGGCCAGGTACGGAGCACAGTAGGCGAACCTTCGCTCTCTAACTTGTTTTCATTGAAATTCCCCGATCCTGCGAACTATCATTCACGCGGGAGGGGCGAAAGCATGCGTGTTCGCAGAATTACCATTCGAAATTTCAGAGGCGTTTCCGAAGGCGTTGTCGATCTTCCAGGACACACGCTGATTGTCGGCGACAATAATGTCGGCAAGTCGACTTTGTGCGAAGCGCTCGACCTCGCACTCGGAACCGAGCGGCTTTTCAAACGCCCGATTGTCGATGAGCATGATTTTCACAACGGCGACTACCTCCGAGCCGACAAGAAGCCGGTCGTCATTCAAATCGAAGTCGTTCTGCTGGGACTCTCGGAAGAACATCAGCGCACGTTGCTTTCAAAGACGCGCCCCTGGAGTGAGTCGAAAGGCGGCTTTGTTGATGTGGAAGGCGCAACGCCCGCAGACCTTGATGGCGCGGACGTCGTGCGCGCTCTGCCCATCGTTTTCATGGGTTGGTACGATCGCAAGCTCGATGATTTTGAGGGCAAGACATATTTCTCGCACCCCGCCTCCGCCAAACACGAGGAGGACGTTCAGCACCCTGGTGATGGTCTGGAGCCATTCGGACGCGAATGGAAACAGAAATGCGGATTCATCTATCTGCGAACCCTAAGGACGGGCCGCCGCGCACTCAGCCTCGAACGCGGATCCCTCCTCGACACGATATTGCGGCTTGGCGACACCGGCCGCGAATCCATGTGGGAAGACACAATCCTGCGGCTCAGGGAGTTCTCAAAGCCAATCGGATCGATTGCGCAGCTGAAGAAGATCCGCGAGCAGGTGCAAGAGCGGATGCAGCGATTCATCGGGATCGCCGAGACCGATGACGCCACCGCGTTTTTCGCCTCGGACCTGACGCGCGAAAACCTGCGCGAAGTCGTGCAGTTCTTCATTCGATCGAAGGGAAGCGATTACGCCGTCCCATTCCATCGGCTCGGCACAGGCTCCATCAACACGCTTGTGTTCGCACTGCTCACGCACATCGCAGATCTTCGCGGCAACGGTTCCGTCATCTTCGCGATGGAAGAGCCAGAGATCGCATTGCCTCCGCACACGCAGCGCCGCGTGACGCGCTATCTGCGCTCGAGGATGGGACAGGCTATTGTCACCTCCCACTCGCCCAACGTTATCAATGAATTCGATGTTGGTGAGATCCTCGCCATCGGCCGCTCTGAAACACATGTGCTCAGTGCGACGCCGCTACCCAAAGAAGGTGTTCGCTACAAAACAATCCGCCGGCACAAACTGCAGCTCTCCGATGTCGTGCTCTCCCGAGGGGTTATTGCGGCAGAAGGCGAGACGGAGGTTGCCGCATTAATGGTTACGTCAGAGGCCTTGGAGACATTGGCCGGTCCAGGCAGCTACGATCCGCTCGATCTTACAGGTATCACGCTCTTCGACGCCGGCGGCCAAGGCGATGTCCCGAAATGGGGCCCGGTTTTCTCAAGCCTGAACAAACGCGCTTTCGCATTCCAGGACAAGCCAAAGACGAAGTGGACCGAAGAGCAGAAGGAAAAGCTGGGGCTGTTTGAGGTGAATGTCGAGACGTCGTATACCGGCATCGAAGCGCTCCTTGCTGAAGAGGTGGCCGTGCCAGCGCAGCGCCGCTTCCTGAGGGAAGTATCGACCTGGCCGGAGTATCGATCTGCGCCCGGCACCATCGCTGCAACGACGCCCGATGCGGATGTCCGGGCCAAGACCAAAGCTGTTCTAATCGACCACAAGGGCGGCGTCTTCGCGCGCCACCTTATCGAGAAGTGCCAAGCGAAAGACGAGCTTCCAAAGACAATCGTCGATTTTCTTATCGATGTGTATCAGAGGACGAAGCTTCCGCCGCTCGGCGATGACGCCCCAGAAGACCGTGGAAGCAAGGACGCTGATAAAGAGGAGACAGATGATCCGCAGCCTCTAACTGGCACGGGCTGATGCTTTTTGAGCTCGACCAGAAGCGCAAGGATCTCATCGATGAAAAAGGCCATGTCCTTGTGCTCGGAGGACCGGGCTCGGGCAAAACCACACTTGCGATTCTCAAAGCGCAGACTCTCATTCTAACCTTCAAGCCTGGCCAGAATGCGTTGTTCCTGAGTTTCTCGCGCGCTGCCGTCCAGCAAATCCTCTTGCGGTGCAAGGAGATCCTATCCAGCGAGCAGATGAAGCGCATCGAGGTTCGCACATACCATTCCTTCTGCTGGGAACTGCTTCGAGCCCATGGGCAAGCGCTGCGTGGGTTTCCCCTCGTGATGATGACTCCTGGGGCGGAAGGAGTGCTGCGCACCCAGTTCACCGGCGATTGGGGAGCAGAACGCCGAAGGCTTCTTGATGAGGAAAGCCGCGTATCCTTCGAAGCCTTTGCACACGCAGCCGCTCGTCTGCTGGAGGAGAGCAAGGCGCTCCGCCATGGTATCGCCGATCAATACCCATTCGTTATTCTCGATGAGTTTCAGGACACGGACAACGATCAGTGGAAGCTCGTGCGGGCGCTAGCAGGAGCGACCCAATGCGCCTTTCTCGCAGATCCCGAGCAACGGATTTACAATTTCAGACCGGGCGTTGATCCGGAGCGGCTGAACATCCTGCGCACGGAGTTCACGCTCAAGGAAGGCGATCTCCAGGACGACAATCACCGGAGCAAAGACTCAGATGTATTGCGCTTTGGAAATGCGGTGGTTCGCGCGGTAGCGCCCACACCGGCTTGCCGCGATGTTGCGCAGAGTGCGTATGCACCCATCGACAACATCTTCAAAGCGGCAGTCCTGTTTTACGTCCGGCAGATGTTCATCGATCTGCGTAAGCGCGGCATTGCCGAGCCTACGGTCGCGGTCCTCGCACCAAGCAACGATCTAGTTATCCAGGTTTCCGATGCGCTCTCGGCACGCCGGAGCTACGCGAAGATGGCATGTGGGCCGCTCTCTCACGAAATCGCATGGGATGCAGAACTCTCCGCCTCAGCCGCACTGTGCATCGCTCGCCTGCTGGAACAGCGATCCGATTTTTGCGCGTCAACTCGGAAAGCATCGCTCGCGCAGGCGGCAGAGTTCTGGTTGCAAAGCAAAGATTGGTGCGAGCAGCACAACCGCACGGGTGCGGCCACGAATGGGACGCGGGCGAGCGCGCTTCAGGCTGGGGCGAGTGCAATTGATGCGGGCAAGACTATTCGTTCGGGCGCTGCGCAGCTTGTCGCTGATTGCGCTCTGCCGTTGAGCGGTGATCCTGTCACCGACTGGAACGCATCGCGCGCCGTGCTTGGGGGGCACAAGGACCTAAAGGAGATCGCCCAACAATCACGCATGGTCGGCATGACGACCGCGGGCGACCCGATCGCTCGCGCTCTGAGCGATATCTGGGCGGCATCCGGCAACTATTCCGGCGCTTATCGCGCCGTTGCGGCAATCCTTGAGCAGCAGCGACTGATAGGAGCGGAACGGCCGCCGCGCGGCTGCATGGTCATGACGCTTCATAAGTCCAAGGGGAAAGAGTTCGATGGCGTTGTCATTGTCGAGGGACACAGGGGTGGAGAGATTTTGCGGCCAAGCGAGGCTCCGCATTTTGCGGACAGCAGAAGGGTTCTTCGCGTGGGCGTGACAAGGGCGCGTCACCGCGTCCGCATCCTGCGCCCGCAAGGTGCGACCTCGCTTTTCGAGAACTAGTGCGATGTCCTGGGATCAAAAGAACGTTCCGCACAAAGGCTGGATCTGCGATTTCGTCACCGATCTCGGCACGCCCGATGGTCGCTGCGCAATGTGCGGACGCGAGGAGATCCGCTTCGTTCATCACATGTCGCATGAGGACTATCCAGAAGGGCTCGACGTTGGGTGCGTGTGCGCAGAGAAGATGGAAGATGACTATGTCACCCCGCGCCGCCGCGAGCAGGATCTACGAAATGTTGCAGCTCGCCGAAAGCGTTGGCTCTTGCGCAAGTGGAAAATCTCGCAGGCCGGAAACCCGTATCTCAAGACCGATGGCTTTCACATCGTTATCTTCAAGCAGGGCGATGATTCGTGGGGTGGGAAGCTGACGGAGGTCGAGACCGGCTTTTCGGTTACGAACAAACGGCGATACCGAAATGCTGACGAGGCAAAACTCGGCGCATTCGATGGAATGATCTTTCTAAAAAACAAGAGGAGCGCTTCGACGGCCGGCTCTACACGATAATCAGATACGTTCGTTCGAGTATGGAATCGGTGCTGAACGGCAGCTTGTCGCGACACCTGGCCGGTACCGGACGGTCTCTAGTTCGGTCCCATTCCGCCGGAATGAATCCTTTCGTCCACAGGTGGGCGGTAGAACTCGTTTGGGGTGGGGAGCTGTCGTTCTTGTATCTAGGTCTTAACTTCGTCTTACGCCACAAGCCGACATCCGCCTGCTATCGAGCGCAACTGAGACGCCCGATAGCCCACGATTAGTTGTTTGGTCTTGTCGGTAGAATATAGCCGGGCTAGCGTTCGACGATGAACAATACGATCCTCTCTCCTAGCCACTGAAGCTGGCGCGCCGCGATGAGCTTCCTGTCGTCCAGCGATGCGGGGAAGACTTGGCTTCTCAATTTCGACGAGACTGATCGGCCGCTCGCCAGCAAGCTTCTCGACAGCCTGTTGTTGGTGGGCGCCAGTGAATTCAGCGCTACGATGATTCGCATGCTCACCGCCCTGGCTAATAACGCGCGTGAGGCCAAAGAGTGCATCGCGTTGTACGCCGAACGCGAGGTTGCGGCGGTCGGGAGGGAAATTCAGCCCTACTTTCTTGGCAGCGGGTCAGGGCGGGCCACGGGGCCTGGTGTGGCCCCGGTCGCCGTGTCGTCTAAGAAACAAGACGTGGGGAGCGAGGGCATCGTCGCTGCTCTAATCTCCAAGTTCCGCTACGCTAATCCGGACGTAGTTCTGTCTCATCCAGGCCCCGACGACCTGCGACAAAGGCGTGTCCGAAAAATTGTCATCGTCACAGACTTCATAGGATCCGGAGGGCGCATCTACGAGATGCTTGAGGCATTCGCCAAAGTCGCCAGCATCCAGAGCTGGCGATCCTATGGACTGCTTTCGTTTGAAGTTGTGAGCTATTCGGCGGCCGAGCACGGAGTGCGAGCCGTCAAACAACATCGGCTGCAGCCCAAGGTCACTATCCACGCTGCCTGCCCAGTGGTCGACGAAGCCTTCGTCGGCGCTGAACTCGCGGCCATCCGCACGATTTGCGGGAAATATCCGCGCAAAGCCAAGTGGCCAATGGGCTTCGGCGCGACCGGCTCGATGATCGCATTCTCACATGGCATCCCCAACAATGCCCCCGCTATTTTTCACAGCTCACTCAATGGATGGCGACCGCTTTTCCGTGGACGGAGCACTCACATGACCGAGCTCGACCAGATTGCGGACACCTCCGATCACGTGGTCCAGCAATCTGCTGAACTCCTGGGCGTGAGAAACGCCCGGCGAATCCTGAGCTCCGCATCCGGAGAGCTTTGGACCCACTGCATGCTGGTCCTCCTTGCGGTGAAAAGCGGACTCCGTTCAGCCGAAAAACTATCGGCGCGAACAAAGCTGCCGATCGCGAGCGTGGCGGAAGTTCTGGCGATTGCGGCGACCGCCGGTTGGCTCTCTCCAACTGGCGGGCTCACTATTCTCGGACGGAGAGAGCTGCGGTGGCAAACGCGTTGGCATGGCGCCGCCGATATTGCTCTTCCCAATCCCGATATATACTTTCCGACGCAGTTGAGGGCTCCGTAGTGACGTCTAGCAATGCACCGCGAGAGTGGTGCCGGGCTTTCGGGCCTGGAATGCGGGATTTCCGGCATTCGTTAAGCGGAGCTGATCCTTCGCGCTGCGCGAGGCAACAAGAAACACCGGTCGGTGTCTTCGGCCTTCCTCGCTGCCTCCCCCACCTATGTGGGCCAAAGTAGATGCGCATTACGAGCCCTCAACACTACGTTGCTGCCGGACACGAACTGGCTGTTGACCCGCTCGTCCTGGAGAACGCCAGTAAGGTCATCAGCCGAATCTGGTCGGTCAATCCGAACCTCTTTCCACTGCTGACACTTAATCACCTTAGCGTTGCCAGCGGCGTTGACTATGGCTTCTTGCGCAATGTCGTCGCTCGCAAGACCGGCAACTACCGCCAATTCCTGATGCGCAAGCGCGTGCCTGGCCGACGACGTGTCCGCGTGATCAGCATGCCCGTACCCAAGCTGATGCACTGTCAGCATTGGATTGTGGAAAACATCCTAAAGCATGCCAAGCCAAGCCCCGACAGCTACGCTTACCATCCAAATTCTAACCCTGTGTTCGCAGCCCGGCGTCATACAAACTCAGTCTGGTTGATCAAGGTGGATATCGAGGACTTTTTCGACAGTGTCCACGAACACGATGTCTACCGTGTGTTTCGGTCGCTGGGCTACGCGGGTATCCTGTCGTTAGAGTTGGCTCGAATTTGCACCATGGCCGCGAAATGGCGGCCAGACACGGACGAACGGTGGGCGCGCTACAAAGGCCACGGCGTCGCTTATTACCGCAATCAATGGATTGGCGTCCTTCCGCAGGGTGCGCCCACCAGCCCCATGCTATCCAACCTCGTTATGCGCGACGTGGACCAAAAACTAGCTCGGCTTGCTAGTTCTTCGTGCATGCGGTTTACGCGTTATGCCGATGACATTGTGTTCTCATGCAGCGACCGGCGGACAGCCGAGACAGTGCGATCAGTCCGCAGCCAGATCCTGACAATCCTCAACGAGGCCGGTTTCCGTCCCAACCGCCGGAAAACGGTGATCCGGGGGCCCGGCGATAGGAAACTGGTGCTCGGCCTTTTGGTTGATGGAAAGAAGCCGCGCCTGGCTAAGGAGTTCAATGACGAAATCCGCATGCACCTGCACTATCTCGGTCACCCCGATTTTGGACCTGCGCGCCACGCGACGGCGCGTAAGACGTCGATCGCCGCGATATACCACCATGTGCTCGGTCTCATTTTCTGGGCTCGCGCAGTCGACAAAACCTTTGGGTCGGAACTCTTAAGGCAGTTCAATAGCATCGCATGGCCGCCTGTGTCGGAGCGCCACTACTTTGCAACAATGGAACAGCAGGAAAACCACAGGTAGAATTCAATACTTTGAGTCGCCCAGCCTCCGTAGAGATTCCTATTCGTCGAAATTCTTCGCTAGCCGTTCAGGCCTACACGCATCGAACGGCAGCTATCCGGCTGCGCCACCCGATACCGGATCGTCCGGATACAGGCCCAACTTTCCCGAATAAATCCGTCCATCTGGAGGTTCTTGGGGCGCGCGCGCGTAGGACTGGACTGGGGTGGAAAGCAGAATGGTAGCTCCCGGGAGATCGCTGCAAAGCTGTCATTCGCCGAACCAGCGACATTGCAATGCGCCTTCATCGCTGCCGTTGATGGTCGTCCAGCAATGTCGTTAGAGGAGATATTGCTGACGTCCTAATGGTCGAAGACGTGGTCTAACTATCCGCTCTGGCCCCACCTACATTGGCGAACCGGGAGGGCGGCAAAACCGATAAAAAAGACGCTGCGAGGGGACGATGCAAGAGATACTGATAGATAGGAAGCAGGTGGTGCGGATACACCTCGATCAGCTAGAGCGCTGCACTAAACCCGACGCGCCACGCGCCGCCGAGGCGATCTACGCCAGCATGGCAATGCGCTTCTTAATTGACGACAATGCGCTGGGCTCCGTCGCTCATGAGCTTGGAATTGCCATCAACGTCGAGGTGCCTGCTTTCGAAGGTGTCCCATTGGACCAGACTATCCTTTTCGCCGCTGGCGGCTATCCGTATGCTGGCCGCTTGACTGACACCTATTATGCCTATCGTGACCCCGGCCTTCGGAGCCCTCATCGTCTGCAATATGAGGAAAACGTGAAGGCTTCCCCTAAGAATCCACCAATGATTAGTGTGAAACTGACGAGGTTCCTTGCCACGCCTTGCCTTGCGCTTGCTGGCGAGATCATCGATCGTGCTGAACTCATCCGCTACGTTGCGAACAAATGCGGTGGGGCCCATCACCATCGCTCACGGAGCAAATTCAACCACATCCAAACTCGGCTAACCGATGTGGGTCACGCTCTTTTGCTCCGGGGAGACGGATTATCCGTCGTCTTCATGGAGACTATAGGAACGGCCTGGTTCCTTTTACAGAGCCCTGGGGTCGTTGAACTGAGGCACGCTTTGGCCAATGGTCGCGGCTCAGGGGCATGAAGCCGCTTGCGCCTGCCAGAACAGAGGCGCGGTCGAGTGCCGAAAGGGCAGCTATGCCTGGGGCATGACCCGAAACCGGACAGTCAGCCATCGGCCCGTTCCGGTCCTTCGTGCACGTGATTCTGACGCCCGTTCCTCCCGTATTTGCGACTGGACTTCGCTCCAAAAGCAAGCATTGGTTCGTACGCGGCTGAGCGGGAATTGCCAGCAGCGGATTGTCGGCCCGCCTTGAGCGCGGGCTCGTCCTAGTACAGGGGCCGGATTGCCGGACCTGAACTGGAGACGAACAATGGCAAGCAAACTCAGCAAAACCGCAGTGCCGGGCATCGAAGTGACGGTGCAGGACAACGGCCACAAAAACGCCGGTTCTGCAAAGACCCTTGGCGCTAGTTCTTCGGCAAGATCAAAGCTGGAAGGGACCAGGCGGAATAAGTCCGCGAATGCCGCCCAGCACTCGAAGCCGGCAACAAAGTCCGACACTTCAAAGAACACCAAGGCAGAGCTGATCCTCAAGAAGCTGCGCACGGCGAAGGGCGTCAGCATCGACATGTTGATCGCCGAGACCGGCTGGCAGGCACATTCGGTTCGCGGCTTTCTGTCGGCGGTGGTGAAGAAGAAACTGGCGCTCGATCTGGTCAGCGAGAGCGGCAAGGACGGTGTACGCCGCTACCGTATCGTCAGCGATGCGAAGGCGTGACGGCATGGCGAACAGGATGCCGGTTGATCAGGAGGTCGCCGTGCTCGGCGACCTCTCTCGCGAAGAACTCGCCGAGAGGTGGACAAAGACTTATGGCCATGCGCCGCCGAAGGGCGCGCGGCGCGACTTTCTCCTGCGTGCTGCCGCCTGGCATCTTCAGGCAAACAGGCTCTGCGGCCTATCACCTGACACGCGCAGGATGCTTCGCGCAGCAACGGCTCAGGTAAAGAAGCAGTTCGCTGCGACGCGACCCGGCACAAGCGCTGCAGAGCCGGATGTCATTACATCCCCAGTGGCCACATCTCGCAGGCAGCTATCGCCCGGCACACGACTGGTCCGGGAGTGGAATGGCCGCAGTCATACCGTTGACGTGCTGGAGGAGGGATTTGCATTCGAAGGCAGGTTGCACAAGTCGCTGACGGCGATTGCGCGACAGATTACAGGCGCCCATTGGTCCGGCCCGAGGTTCTTCGGGCTATGAGCGCACATCAGAAGAAGCTGCGCTGCGCGGTCTACACCCGCAAGTCGACCGAAGAGGGTCTCGACCAGGAGTTCAACTCTCTGGATGCCCAGCGCGAGGCCTGTGTTGCGTTCATATCGTCACAGGGCGGGATGGGATGGCGTCCTGTTACCGACCACTATGACGACGGCGGCATCTCGGGCGGTACAATGGAGCGGCCGGCCCTAAAGCGCCTGCTGCAGGATATCCGCGACCGGAAGGTCGATGTGGTCGTCGTCTACAAGATCGACCGCCTGACCCGCTCGCTGATGGATTTTTCAAAAATCGTCGAGGTGTTCGACGCCAACGACGTGTCCTTCGTCTCGGTGACGCAGCAGTTCAATACGACGACCTCGATGGGGCGGCTGACGCTAAACGTGCTCCTGTCCTTCGCCCAGTTTGAGCGCGAGGTCACGGCGGAGCGGATACGCGACAAGATTGCTGCCTCTCGCAAGAAGGGCATCTGGATGGGCGGTACGGTGCCGCTCGGCTACCGGGCAGTCGACAAGAAGCTGGTGATCGACACTGAAGCTGCCAACAGGGTACGCGGGATCTTCAGTCGCTACCTGGAAGTGAAGTCGGCCCCCGTCCTGGTCGACGAACTGAATGGCGAGAGTGGCATAAACAGAGATTCGTTATCATCCCGGCGAGGCCGGCTGTCGTTCACGCGCGGCAAGCTCTATCACTTGCTCTCCAACGTCGTCTATATCGGCAAGGCCAGGCACAAGGACCGCATCTACAACGGCGAGCACGAGCCCATCATCGACGAAGAAAGGTTCGCCGCAGTGCAGGCTCTCCTGAAGGGCCAGGCCCCAAACCGCAGGAATGGCTCCAACGTCTGGAACCGGCATCTGCTCACTGGCCTCCTGTTTGACGAGACCGACGACCGGCTGAGCCCGGTGTTCACCGTCAAGGATGGCAAGCGCTACCGCTACTACATCTCCAACCGGCTAGAGACTACGACCCGAAACGATCCTTCCGGTTGGCGCTTGCCGGCCGACGAACTGGAGCGGACTGTCCTGCATCGACTGGACGCGATGCTTCGGGATGACGTCAGGCTGTCCGAATGGGCCGGCATGATGGTGCCCGCAATACCGGTGCATACCGCCATCGCTATGGCAGGGGCGTTCCGCGATGTACTCCAGACCTCATCCCCAGAGCAGGTATATTCGCTGAGGCGTCTCGTCCGCGCCATCCACGTGAAGCCCGGCGAAATCGTCTTCAATATCGATCCGCATGCGGTGATCGGCGAGGTATACAGCGCGGGCTCCGATCATGTCGAGCAACCCGAACGGGACCCAGTCACTATCTCAGTGCCGATGACGCTGAGACGCAGGGGTGCCGAGGCAAAGCTTGTTCTGGAAGGCCAATCGCCCAGCAGGAAACCCGATGATGGTCTCGTTGAAGCACTGGCCAAGGCTCATGTCATGCTTGGTATGCTGACCGACGACTCAGCCAGAACCATCGCCGAAGTGGCGAACGAAACGGGCATCCATGTTGCCGACGTCAGCCGCATTCTCCCGCTCGCCTTCCTGGCGCCTAAGATCACCGACGCAATTCTGCGGGGTCGCCAGCCGGTCGAACTCACAGCCCGCGCCTTGATGCGCGACGACCTGCCCCACCTCTGGAGCGATCAGCTTCAGCAGTTCGGCATTTAAAGCGCGCTTGACCAGTCCTAAAATGGCACGTCACAACCATCGCTGCCGAAATCTATTGGACACGCTCCCCCGCCCGTAGAGACGATCCGGCGAATAGGCCGATATCCCGGCGTCTCACCGCGTCTCTCTCTCAACAGTTCGCCGATATACGGTGCTAAGTCGCGGAAATGACGTCGTATTTCCCGTGCTAGGCGGGAGACTGAAAAATTGCCGGACTGAGTGGTGATCCCGACAGGAATCGAACCTGTGACCTACAGATTAGGAATCTGCCGCTCTATCCTACTGAGCTACGGGACCAGCCGCGGAGACACATAGCCGTTTCCGGCCGCTTCGCCAACCGGTCCCGTCGAACTTTCGGCGCCTGCCGCGGGGTCAGGCCGCCAGCGCCGTCTCGGCGAGCTTGACCCAGTAGCTGACGCCGTGCGGGATCGCCTCGTCGTTGAAGTCGTAGCCGGGGTGGTGCAGGTTCGCCGTGTCGCCGTTGCCGATGAAGATGAAGGCGCCCGGCCGCGCGTCCAGCATGTAGGAGAAGTCCTCGCCGCCCATCAGCGGGGCTATGGCGCGATGGATCGAAGCCTCGCCCGCCACCGTCGCGGCGACGTCTCCGGCGAACACGGCCTCGTCGGCGGCGTTGACGGTCACCGGATAGTTCGGATGGTACTGGAAGGCGACGGCCGTGCCGCTCGCCTTGGCGATGCCCTCGCAGATCGTCTGCATGCGCTCGCGCGTCAGCGCCGCCACCTCCTTCTTCAGCGTGCGCACCGTGCCGGCGAGCTCCACCTGTTCGGGAATGACGTTGTAGGCGTCGCCGCCGTGGAACTTGGTCACCGAGACGACGACCGCTTCGAGCGGGTCGATCGTCCTTGCCGCGATGGTCTGCAGCGCCAACACGATCTGGCTCGCCGCGACGATCGGATCGATCGACTGGTGCGGCATGGCCGCGTGGCCGCCGCGGCCGGTGACACGGATAGTGAACTCGGCGGTCGCCGCCATGATCGGGCCGGGCCGGATGGCGAACTGGCCGACGGGCAGGCCCGGCATGTTGTGCATGCCGAACACGCGGGAAATGGCGAAGCGCTCCATCAGGCCTTCCTTGACCATCTCGTGGCCGCCGCCGCCGCCTTCCTCGGCCGGCTGGAAGATGACCGCCACCGACCCTGCGAAATTGCGCGTCTCGGCGAGATATTTCGCCGCGCCGAGCAGCATCGCGGTATGGCCGTCATGGCCGCAGGCATGCATCTTGCCGGCAACGGTGGAGGCGTAGGGCTTGCCCGTCGTCTCCTTGATCGGCAAGGCGTCCATGTCGGCGCGCAGGCCGACCGTCGCTCCCGGGCCGAGCCGGCCCTTGATGATGCCGACGACGCCCGTCCGGGCGATGCCGGTGACGACCTCGTCGCAGCCGAACTCCTTCAGCCTCGCGGCGACGAAATCGGCGGTCTGGTGCAGATCGAAGCCAAGCTCCGGCGTGCGGTGGATGTGCTGCCGCCAGCCGGTGATCTCGTCCTGCATTTCGGCGGCTCGGTTCAGAATCGGCATTAATCTTCCCATTGTTTTGAAGGGGTGGACGGTTGCCCGCGTCAGGGCTTTTTGCCATCTTGGCGTCACATAGGCTAGATAGCACGAACGATGCGGGTTCCGATGCCGAGGGGCGGGCTCGCGCGTTTCATTCATTTTCCATGCCGCGCCCGCTGCCGGGCAGCGGGCAAGAGGCGGACTGATCGATGCGGCGCATGCTTTCTCTCGGTATGGCAACGTTGGGGCTCATGGCGTTGGCCACGGCCTCTTCCGTCGCCGGACCGTCACTTCTCTTCGATGCCAAGACGGGGCAGGTGATCGAAAGCCAGGACGCCTTCGCGCGCTGGTATCCGGCCTCGCTCACCAAGCTGATGACCACCTATGTCGCCTTCCGCGCCGTCGACGCCGGCGAGGTGACGCTGCAGTCGCCGGTCAGGGTTTCGCGCAACGCGACCAACGAGCCGCCGAGCAAGATGGGCTATCCCGTCGGCACCGTCCTCACGCTCGACGACGCGATCAAGATCATCATGGTGAAGTCGGCGAACGACATCGCCACCTCGATCGGCGAGAGCCTGGCGGGCTCCGAGGAAGCCTTCGCGACGCGCATGAACGCCGAATCGAAGCGCCTCGGCATGACCGGCTCGCACTGGGTCAACGCGCACGGCCTGCACAATGACGAGCAGTACACCACCGCGCACGATCTCGCGATTCTCGCCTCGGCGCTGCGCCGCGAATATCCGCAATATGCGAGCTATTTCTCGATCGAAGGCCTTTCCTTCGGCAAGCAGGTCATCCCCAGCCACAACAAGCTGATCGGCCAGTTCGACGGCGCCGACGGCATGAAGACCGGCTACACCTGCCCGGCGGGCTACAACCTCGTCGCCTCGGCGACGCGCGACGGCCGCACGCTGATGGCCGTCGTCATCGGCGCCACCTCGGTCAAGTCGCGCAACGAGGCGGCGGCAGGGCTGCTGGCGAAGGGCTTTTCGGAACCCACCGCGTCCGGCGTGACGCTCGCGGCGATGAAACCGTCGGGCGCCGGCATCAACCAGGCCACCAACATGCGCGAGGCGCTCTGCACCAAGGCCGGCAGCGAGGCGCTCCGCAAGAAGGAGCGCGAGGCCGCTGCCCAACGCAAGAAGGAGGGCAAGCCCGAGCCGGCCTCCTATCTCACCAAGCGCGACGAGCCGCGTGACCTTGTGCCGGTCAGCATCGGCACGGCGACCGGACCGGCGCCCGCGGCGATCGCGGCACTGCTTGCCCAGGATGCCGCCGAAAAGGCGGCCCAGGCCGCTGAAGCTGCGAAGAAAGCGGCGGCGATCGAGGCCGGCTTCGACCCAGAAATCCCGCTGCCGTCCTGGCGTCCGGACATGCCGACCCCGGACGGTGCTGCGCCGGCGGTGCTGGGCGATTCCGCCGCGCTGGACACGGAAACCGCGTCGCCGGACCCCGACATCGTCACGCTGGACCAATGAACCCGCACCCGATACCGGTCTCGGTGCTGACCGGTTTCCTGGGCGCCGGCAAGACGACGCTGCTCAACCGGCTGCTCAAGGATCCGGCGCTCGCCGACACGGCCGTCATCATCAACGAATTCGGCGATGTGGCGATCGATCATCTTCTGGTCGAGAGTTCGTCCGACGGGGTGATCCAGCTTGCCGACGGCTGCCTCTGCTGCACCGTGCGCGGCGATCTCGTCGACACGCTGGCCGATCTCGTCGACCGGCTGCAGACGGGCCGTATCGGCGCGCTGAAGCGGGTGATCATCGAAACCACGGGCCTTGCCGATCCGGCTCCCGTCCTGCAGTCGATCATGGCTCATCCCGTGCTGGTGCAGGCCTACCGGCTGGATGGCGTGATCGCGCTGGTCGACGCGGTGAACGGCGCGGCGGCGCTCGACAATCATGTCGAGGCGGTGAAACAGGTCGCGGTTGCCGACCGCATCGTGCTCGCCAAGACCGATATCGTGGCCGACCCGCAGGCGCTCGCCGCCCTGAAAGACCGTCTGAAGAGCCTGAATCCTTCGGCTCCGATCGTCGACGTCCAGGCGCCGGAGGCCGGCTATGCATCGCTTTTCGAATGCGGCCTCTACAATCCCCAGACAAAGACCGCCGACGTCCGCCGCTGGCTCGGCGAAGAAGCCGAACATGCACGGCACCATCACCACCACGATCATGCCCATGATCAGGAAGGCCATGACCATCACCGCCACGACCAGCGCATAAGGACGTTCACGCTGCTGCATGACCGGCCGGTCCCCTTCTCGACCATCGAGATGTTCCTCGACCTCCTGGGTTCGGCGCATGGCGACAAGCTGCTGCGCATGAAGGGCATCATCGAGCTTGCGGACGATCCGTCGCGGCCGTTGGTCATTCACGGCGTTCAGTCGCTGCTGCATCCCCCGGCGCGGCTGCCGTCCTGGCCGGACGATGTCAGGGGCACGCGGCTGGTGCTGATAACGCTCGACATGCCCGAAGACTATGTGCGCCGGATGTTCGCGGCCTTCACCAACACGCCTGATATCGATACCCCCGACCGCGCGGCACTCGAGCGCAATCCGCTCGCCATATCCGGAATGCGCTGAACACTGGTCTTGGCAAAAGAAAAGCCGGCCTTGCGGCCGGCTGGAGTCAGAAGACGACGAGCCAATGGGGGGGTCGGGGACAGCCCGTCGTCCACCAACAACTCGCCCACCGGATAAAGGTTCCGCCGGCCTCATAATTTTTTTTGTGGCGGACCGGGTTTTTTTAGTCGAACGGCGCCTGGTGGGGTCTTTTGCCTACCGGAGGTTGAGCGCATAAAAAGACTTCCCGCCGCAATTGCGGCGGGGACGTGGATCAACTGCCGAAGATATTGGCGATCCGCTTGCGTGCATTGCCGAAAAGCCCGGACTTCTCGGCAGGAGGCGCTGCCGCCACGGGCGCCGCTTCCGAAGCGATCGTGCCGGTGGCGACGACAGGCTGCGCGGCAGCCGCTTCGGCCGCCTCGGCCTGGCGCTTCTTTTCCTCGGCCTGGGCCAGGGCCAATGCCTGCTTGTCGGCCTCGGCCTTCGCCTTCTTGGCGGCGGCCTCGTCCAGCGCAGCCTGACGCTTGCCTTCCGGCGAGTCGATGCGGCCCATGCGGGCGGTCTGCGTCACACTGCCGTCGGCATTGAGCGACGGCGGCTCGATCGGGATACGCTCGCCGCGGGCCCGCTTCTTCGTCCATTCAGAGACGAGATTGGCTTCGTTCAGTCCGGCGATCGATGGCTTGGGCGGCAGCTTGCCGCCCTTCTTGGCAGCGACCGCGAAGGCCGCGTCGTAGCTCTTCTGGTAGGACTGGTAGGCGGTCACCAGCGTGTCGGGCTGCGCCGAAGGCGGGCAGGCGCCGGTCGGGCTGAAGGCCGCGGTTCCCTCGGGAATGCGGTTGAAGACGTAGCGCTTCTCGCAGACATCGACCTTCGGCGGCACCTTGGTGAGCTCGAACTGGTCGTAGCCTTCCTTCAGCATCGTCCAGAACTGGAAGTTCGGGTCGTTGCGGTACCGGGCCATGTTGGCCGCCGTCATGCGGAAGGGGAAGGCCTGTATCTGGAATTCGGTCTGGCCGCCGCGGAAGGCGTCGCGGCCGAAGGCGTAGATTTCCTCGATCTGCTCGTCGGTCACCGCATAGCAGCCGGAGGACGAGCAGGCGCCGTGCACCATCAGGTGCTGGCCGGTGCGGCCGTTCGCGCGGTCATAGGCGTTGGGATAGCCCATGTTGAAGGCAAGATGGTAGCTCGACCTCGGGTTCATCTGGGCCGGGCGGACGGTGTAGAAGCCCTCCGGCGCCTGGCGGTCGCCCTCGATGAATTTCGGCCCAAGCTTGCCCGACCATTTGCAGATGTCGTAGCTCGCGATGATGTCGTAGCGGCCGTTGGTCTTCTGCTTCCAGATCTCGAGCTTGCCCTCTTCCTTGAAGATGCGCGCCATGACCGGCGAACTGCGGGACATGCCCTTCGTCTTCATCGCTGCGAGGACTTTGGGAGAAAGCTGCTTCTCCGCCTTGGCGCCGCCGCCGGCGGTCAGCGCATCGACGTCGGAGCCCGTGCAGCCTGCGATCGCGAGGGCGGCTGTCAACAATCCGGCGCGGAGCAAGTTGGCGATCATTCTGTCTGCGTCGTCCCCGGCTGCCGGCGCTTTCCATCCTCGCGCCGGCCAAATTGGCAAATCGGCGGGCAGCTTAGGCCGGTTAACCTTGAAAATTGATTACCACAAGCGTTAACGGCTGTCCCGATCCCCGACGTAATCCACAGTCAGGCTTCGGCATTTTTGTGGCGAAATGCAGTCCAAACGTCACAATTTGGGCAGTCGAGACGGTTTCTCGCTAGAGCGAGCGGCCCATGGCGAGGTACTTCTCGCGCCGGTGTTCGCGAAAATCGGCGTTCGACTGGGCGAATTCGCCGAGCGTGCGGGCAATCAGGTCGCCGGTCGCCTTGACCACCGTATCGGGCGCGCGCTGGGCGCCGCCGATCGGTTCGGGGATGATGCCGTCGATGATCTTGAGATCGAGCAGGTCCTGGGCCGTGATCTTCATGTTGGTCGCGGCTTCCTTGGAACGCGTGGTGTCGCGCCACAGGATCGACGCCGCGCCCTCGGGCGAGATCACCGAATAGACCGAGTGCTCCAGCATGTAGACGCGGTTCGCCGTCGCGATGGCGATCGCGCCGCCTGAGCCGCCTTCGCCGATGACCACCGACATGGTCGGTACGCTGAGCGCCAGGCAGGCCGAGGTCGAGCGGGCGATGGCCTCGGCCTGGCCGCGTTCTTCCGCGCCGATGCCGGGATAGGCGCCGGCGGTGTCGACCAGCGAGATCATGGGCACCTTGAAACGGTCCGCCAGTTCCATGATGCGCACCGCCTTGCGGTAGCCTTCCGGCCGCACGGAGCCGAAATTGTGTTTTAGCCGGCTCTTGGTGTCGGAACCCTTTTCCTGGCCGATCACCGCCACCGGTTCGCCGCGGAAGCGCGCGAAGCCGCCGACGATCGCCGCGTCCTCGCCGAACTTGCGGTCGCCGGCGAGCGGCGTGAAGTCGGTGAACAGCGATTTGACGTAATCCAGGCAATGCGGCCGGTCGGCATGGCGCGCCACCTGGACCTTCTGCCACGGCGTCAGCGCCCGGTAGATTTCGCGCAGGGCTTCCTGCACGCGCTTTTCCAGCCTGGCGATCTCGTCGCCGACATCGACGGCTTCTCCGCTCTCGGAAAGCTTCTTCAGCTCGAGGATTTTTCCTTCGAGGTCCTGAACCGGCTTTTCGAAATCGAGATAATTGTACATGCGTGATTGAACCGATGCGCCGGAAGAGGATGTGCAGAAACCGCCGAAATCGGGTTTCCGGGCCGTGAAATCAAGCTTCACATAACGTCACGGCGTCTAGTCGGCAAGCGGGTGATGCTCGTTGACCAGCCGCACCAGCCGCTCTTCCAGCACATGCGTGTAGATCTGGGTCGTCGAAATGTCGGCATGACCGAGCAGTTGCTGGACCGCCCTGAGATCGGCGCCGTTCTGCAGCAGATGGCTGGCGAAGGCGTGGCGCAGCACGTGCGGCGAGACTTTCGCCGCCGCTATGCCGGCGCGGGCGGCAAGCGCCTTGAGGTCGCGGGCGAAGACCTGCCTCGGCAAATGGCCGCTCTCGGAGGGTGACGGGAAAAGGTAGGGGCTCTCCTTCAGGCGCGGGTCGGCATTGCGCTCGGTAAGCCAGCCGCGCATCGCTTCCCGCGCCTTGGACGACAGCGGCACCATGCGCTCCTTGTTTCCCTTGCCGCGCACGACGAAGAAGCGTTCGTCGCGCAGCGCCACCGTCACCGGCAGGCTGACCAGTTCGGAAACGCGCAAGCCGGTGGCGTAGAGGACCTCGACCAGCGCGTGCATGCGCTTCGCCCCCACCGCATCGCCGGCTTCGGACGCTTCCAGCGCGGCGCGGTCGAGCAGGCGGCCGGTCTCGGCCTCCGCCATGCTTTTCGGCAGCGAGCGGTCCCTGCGCGGGCTGTCCAGCGTGCCGGTCGGGTCGTCGGGCCGCAGGTTCTCGGCGTAGAGGAACTTGAAGAACTGCCTCAGCGTCGACAGCTTCCGGGCCTGCGAGGAGGCCGCGAAGCCTTGCGCCGCGATGCCGCCGATATAGGCGCGGATGTCGGCGCTCGTTGCGTCGGCGAGGCCGCCCTTGATGGTGGCGGAGGCGTCATCGAGGTCGCGGCGATAGCTCGCCAGCGTGTTGTCGGCGGCGCCGCGCTCGACGCTCATCATTTCGAGGAAGGCCTCGATGCGCGCCGCGCTGTTCATCTGTTCTGCGGATTGATTCTCTCGGACGGTATGCGTTCGCTCATCTCGCCCTTGTTGGGCTCGACGAGGATGACCAGCGCCAGCATTGCGCCGTAGCCGAGTGCTGCCAGAATGCAGAGAGTGATTACAAACCTGAATAGCGTCGGCATCGAATCCGATTCGCCCGCACCTGATTTTCGTCCCGCGCCCTTATGGGACGCGAATTCGACCAAGACAAGGGCGCTGGCCCAATCGTTTGCTTGACGCAAACTGCCTTTTCATGTCGAAACGCAGCCATGACGGCGACCTCTACCCTGGCTGCGGAGAACACGGCTGACCTGCTTGCCAGGCTGGGCCCGCGCTCCGTCGTCTTCGTCGGCCTGATGGGCGCCGGTAAGACCGCCATCGGGCGCAAGGTCGCGGCGACGCTCGGCCTGCCGTTCACCGACAGCGACCACGAGATCGAAAGCGTTTCGCGCATGACCATCCCCGACCTCTTCGACCGTTACGGCGAGGCGGAGTTCCGTTCGCTGGAGCAGCGCGTCATCGCCAGGGTGCTGGAGAGCGGCCCGCAGGTGCTTTCCACCGGCGGCGGCGCCTTCATGAACGAGCAGACCAGGGAGGCCATCGCGGCCGGCGGTCTGTCGGTCTGGCTGAAGGCCGACGTCGACACGCTGCTCGACCGGGTCTCCAAGAAGCAGAACCGGCCGCTGCTCAGGAACGCCGATCCGCGCGCCGTGCTCGAAAGGCTGATGGCCGAGCGCTATCCGGTCTATGCGCTCGCCGATGTGACCGTGGCGACGCGCGACGAGCGCAAGGAAGTTATCGCCGGCGAGGTGATCGAGGCGCTCGGCCGGCATCTGGCGGGCCATGCGCCGGCCGAGAGGAGCTTCGGCGGGGCGACATCATGAGCATTGAGACAGTCGCGGTCCGGCTCGGCAACCGGACCTACGACATATTGATCGGCGCCGGCCTCGTCGCGCGTGCCGGCGAGGAGATAGCCAGGCGCCTGCCCGGCATCAGGGTGGCGATCGTCACCGACACCAACGTCGCCGCGCCGCATCTCGCCCCCCTCGTCGCCAGTCTTGACGGGGAGGGTGTCGCTTCCACGGTGATAACGCTGCCGCCTGGCGAGAAGACGAAGAGCTTCGACGCCCTGCAGCAGGTGGTGGACGGCATCCTCGCCGCCCGCCTCGAGCGCGGCGACGCCGTCATCGCGCTCGGCGGCGGCGTCATCGGCGATCTCGCCGGCTTCGCCTCGGGCATCGTCAGGCGCGGCATGCGTTTCGTGCAGATGCCGACCTCGCTGCTCGCCCAGGTCGATTCCTCGGTCGGCGGCAAGACCGGCATCAACAGCAGCCACGGCAAGAACCTCGTCGGCGTCTTCCACCAGCCGCAGCTCGTGCTCGCCGACACTGCGGTGCTCGACACCTTGCCCGAGCGGGAATTCCGCGCCGGCTACGCCGAGGTGGCCAAATACGGGCTGATCGACCGTCCCGACTTCTTCGCCTGGCTGGAGACGAACTGGCGGGAGATCTTCGCCGGCGGTCCGGCCCGGACACGGGCGATCGCCGAATCCTGCCGCGCCAAGGCCGACGTCGTCGCCCGCGACGAATACGAGACCGGCGACCGCGCGCTGCTCAATCTCGGCCACACCTTCGGCCATGCGCTGGAGGCGGCGACCGGCTACGACAGCGGGCGTCTCGTCCATGGCGAGGGCGTCGCCGTCGGCATGGCGTTGGCGCACCGCTTCTCGTCGCGCCTCAATCTCTGCAGCATGGACGACGCGCTGCGCGTCGAGGCGCATCTGAAGGCCGTCGGCCTGCCCTGGCGGATGTCCGACATCCCGGGCGGCCTGCCGGATGCCGAGCGGCTGCTTGCCTATATCGCGCAGGACAAGAAGGTCACGCGCGGCGCGCTCACCTTCATCCTCACCCACGGCGTCGGCCAGGCCTTCATCGCCAGGGACGTGCCGTCCTCGGAGGTGCTGGCCTTCCTGAAAGAGAACCTGCCGGAATGAACGCGGCCGGCTGGATCGTCGCCGGCATGCTCGCCGGCATCCTGCTCCTGGCCGGGCTCGCCTTTCTCCTCCGCGCCCGGCTGCTCGCCGCTTTCGGCTACGTCATCGTGCGCAGGCGTCCCCAGCGCGGCCAGCGCGAGGAAAAGCTGCGCGCGTCAGCGGCCGAACCCGGCGGCAACGTCGCGGCCGGGCAGGGCGGCAGCCGTCTTGCCACCATCGCCGACCTTCAGGAACTCGAAGTGTCGGATGTCATGGTCCACCGCACCAACATGCGCTCCTTCAACGCGGACAGCCGTCCGGAGGCGCTGGTGCGCGAGATCCTGCAAAGCCCGCACACCCGCATGCCGCTGTGGAAAGGAACGACCGAGAACATCGTCGGCGTGCTGCACGCCAAGGATCTGCTTCGCGCGCTCAACGAGGCCGAGAACGACTTCTCACGGATCGACGTGATGAAGATCGCCACCAAGCCGTGGTTCGTGCCCGACACCACGACCTTGCACGATCAGCTCAACGCCTTTCTCAGGCGCAAGGCGCATTTCGCGCTGGTCGTCGACGAATATGGCGAGGTCGAGGGGCTGGTCACGCTTGAGGACATCATCGAGGAGATCGTCGGCGACATCGCCGACGAGCACGACATCGACGTTCAGGGCGTGAAGCAGGAAGCCGACGGCTCGGTGGTGGTGGACGGCACCGTTCCCATCCGCGACCTCAACCGGGCGCTCGACTGGGCGCTGCCGGACGACGAGGCGACGACGATCGCCGGGCTGGTCATCCACGAGACGCAGTCGATCCCCGAGGAGCGCCAGGCCTTTACCTTCCATGGCAAGCGTTTCCTCGTCATGAAGCGCGACAAGAACCGCATTGCCAGGCTCAGGATCAGGCCGGTGACCTGAAGGCCGGTGGCCTGATTTCTACCACCTGGTCTTTTCCCCCGGCGCGGACGGCTCGATCGCCAGCGCGTGGAGGCCGGCTTTCAGCTCGTCGGCGAGGGCGGTGTTTACCGCGCGGTGGCGCTCGACGCGGCTCATGCCGCTGAATGCAGGCGACACCAGCCGCACGCGGAAATGCGTTTCGCCCTTGCCGTCGAACTCGACGTGATGGCCCGATTCGACATGATGGTGGCCGGCGTGAAGGTGGCTCTCGTTGATCACCGCCAGCCGTTCGGGCGAGAAGGCCCTTTTCAGCTTGTTTTCGATGCTTGACTGTATCGACATAAGCGTCTCCTCTGCCCATATATGGCTGGTGCATCGGACCGGAAAGTGGAATCCGGTTTTTCGGATTGTCCGATGCTCGATCGAAGTGCCGGATCGCCATAAAAGTGCCACGGGCGCTTCCGACTTGGTGATTTGCCTCCGGTAGGGGCCGTTTCCCGCAAATGTCAATTCTTGTATCGCACTATCGATGCGCCCATAACGCTTGCAGATGAAGCCGTATCCGAAATATTTCGAGAAAATCCGCATCCGCCCCGACAAGGATGCGGAGCTGAAGTCGCGCGCGCCGATCTGCCAGTGGGACGGCTGCAAGGAGGCCGGCACGCATCGCGCGCCGGTCGGCCGCATGAAGGAAGGCGAATATTTTAAGTTCTGCCTCGACCACGTGCGTGAGTACAACAAGGGCTTCAACTATTTTTCGGGTGTGCCGGATTCGGAGATCGCGCGCTTCCAGAAGGAGGCGCTGACCGGCCATCGCCCCACCTGGACGATGGGCGCGAACGGCAGCTCGCGCTCGTCGCCTGACATGGCCCAGATGCGATCGGGCCGCGCCGGCTACTACAATCGCATGCGCGACCCCTACAACCTGTTCAACGGTCCGAAGGACCCGCGCCAGCCGCGTGAGCGCAAGGCCAAGCCGCTTGAGGCCAAGGCGCTGGAAACGCTTGGCCTTGATGCAAGGGCGACTGGCGAGGACATCAAGGCGCGCTATAAGGAACTGGTGAAGCGCCACCATCCCGATGCGAATGGCGGCGACAGGGGTTCTGAAGATCGTTTCCGCGATGTGCTGCAGGCCTATCGTGTGCTCAAACAAGCTGGTTTGTGCTGAGCGCAGGGTCTGCTAAAGACGCCCCGGAACAAAATAGGATTTGCCGGCGCAATGACGCGCCGCGCGTGAGGACGTCATGAACAAGGTCGACCGCGATATCGCCAACCTCCCCGACACGACGGTGTCGGTAAAGGAAAAATTCGGCTTCGAGTCCAAGATGGTGGTGCCGGCATATTCCGCCGCCACCGAGCATGTGCCGGACTTCGATCCGGACTACCTGTTCGACCAGCAGACGACGCTCGCCATCCTCGCCGGCTTCGCCTTCAACCGCCGCGTCATGGTTTCCGGCTATCACGGCACCGGCAAGTCGACCCATATCGAGCAGGTCGCCGCGCGTCTCAACTGGCCCTGCGTGCGCGTCAACCTCGACAGCCATGTCAGCCGTATCGATCTCGTCGGCAAGGACGCCATCGTGGTGAAGGACGGCATGCAGGTCACGGAATTCCGCGACGGTATCCTGCCCTGGGCCTACCAGCACAATGTCGCGCTCTGCTTCGACGAGTACGACGCCGGCCGCCCGGACGTGATGTTCGTCATCCAGCGCGTCCTGGAATCGTCCGGCCGCCTGACGCTTCTCGACCAGAGCCGCGTCATTCGGCCGCATCCGGCCTTCCGTCTCTTCGCCACCGCCAACACGGTGGGCCTCGGCGACACGACCGGCCTCTATCACGGCACGCAGCAGATCAACCAGGCGCAGATGGATCGCTGGTCGATCGTCACCACGCTGAACTACCTGCCGCACGACAACGAGGTGGGCATCGTTCTCGCCAAGGCCAAGCACTACCGCGACGCCAAGGGCAAGGAGATCGTCGGCAAGATGGTGCGGGTCGCCGACATGACGCGTCAGGCCTTCATCAACGGCGATCTTTCGACGGTGATGAGCCCGCGCACGGTCATCACCTGGGCCGAAAATGCCGAAATCTTCGGCGACATCGGGCTCGCCTTCCGGCTGACCTTCCTCAACAAGTGCGACGAACTCGAACGCCCGATCGTGGCCGAGTTCTACCAGCGCGCCTTCGGCCAGGAACTGCCTGAATCAGCCGCGAACGTCGTCCTGGGATAGGCTTGCGCGCCGATGGCCGGTCCTGGCGACAATACCCGTAACAGGCCGAAAAACGGCTCCGACACCGACGCCTTCAAGCGTGCGGTGACGGTCTGCATGCGCGCCATTTCCGGCGACAACGAACTGGAGGTAGGCTTCGCCAAGGACAAGCCGGCGCTCGCCGGCAACCGGGCCCGGCTTCCGGAACTCCCCAAGAAGCCGTCGCCCGTCGACATAGCCGTCACCCGCGGCCTCGGCGATTCGATGGCGCTGAAGCGCGCTTGTCACGACCTTCGCATCCACACGAAATTTGCGCCCGAGGGCAAACAGGCGCGCGCCGTCTTCGACGCGGTCGAGCAGGCGCGCGTCGAGGCGATCGGCGCGCTCAGGATGACCGGCGTCGGCGACAACATCGGCCACATGCTCGAAGACAAATACGCTAAGGCCAACCTTGCCGACGTGCGCGACCGCGCCGACGCGCCGGTCGAGGAGGCGCTGGCGCTGATGGTGCGCGAGAAGCTCACCGGCCGTCCGGCGCCGAAGAGCGGCGAGCGCGTCGTCAACCTCTGGCGTGAATGGGTCGAGGAGAAGGCCGGCGCCGACCTCGACCATCTCGTCGGCAATGTGGACGACCAGCAGGCCTTCGCCCGCGTCGTGCGCGAGATGCTCGCCTCCATGGAGATGGCAGAGGATCTCGGCGACGAGGAGCAGTCGGACGACGTCGAGGACAGCGAGGATCCGCAGCCGCAGGGCGAGGAGCAGAGCGAGGAGGGCGGCGAGGACGATTCCGGCGCCGACCAGTCGCAGTCCGACGACCAGGACTCCTCGTCCGAGGACGAGCAGGCGGGCGAGATGGAGGCTGCCGACGCCGCTTCCGACGAGTTCTCCGACGAGGACGATCCCGACGCCGAGACCCCCGGCGAGGCCAAGCGCAAGGACAATCCCTTCGCCGACCTGCCGAAGCAGGTCGACTACAAGGTATTCACCACCCAGTTCGACGAGACGGTGGGTGCGGAAGAGCTCTGCGAGGAAGAGGAGCTCGACCGTCTGCGCGCCTTCCTCGACAAGCAGCTCGCCAATCTGCAGGGCGTCGTCGGCCGGCTCGCCAACCGCCTGCAGCGCCGCCTGATGGCGCAGCAGAACCGCTCCTGGGACTTCGACCTAGAAGAGGGCTATCTCGATCCGGCCAGGCTGGTGCGCGTCGTCATCGATCCGATGCAGCCGCTGTCCTTCAAGCAGGAACGCGATACGAAATTCCGCGACACGGTGGTCAGCCTGGTGCTGGACAATTCGGGATCGATGCGCGGCCGCCCGATCACGGTCGCCGCCACCTGCGCCGACATACTGGCGCGCACGCTCGAACGCTGCGGCGTCTCGGTCGAAATCCTCGGCTTCACCACCCGTGCGTGGAAGGGCGGGCAGGCGCGCGAGAAATGGCTGAAGGACGGCAAGCCGGCCAACCCCGGCCGGCTCAACGATCTCCGGCACATCATCTACAAGTCGGCTGACCAGCCTTGGCGGCGTGCCCGGCGCAATCTCGGCCTGATGATGCGCGAGGGGCTGCTCAAGGAGAACATCGACGGTGAAGCGCTGCTGTGGGCGCATCAGCGCCTGATCGGCCGGCCCGAGCAGCGCAAGATCCTGATGATGATCTCGGACGGCGCGCCGGTCGACGATTCGACGCTTTCGGTGAACCCCGGCAACTATCTCGAACGGCATCTGCGCGCCGTCATCGAGCTGATCGAGACAAGGTCGCCGGTCGAACTGCTTGCCATCGGCATCGGCCATGACGTCACGCGCTATTATCGCCGCGCCGTCACCATCGTCGATGCCGAGGAGCTTGCCGGCGCCATGACCGAGCAGCTCGCTTCGCTCTTCGGCGAGGAAACGCCGCGCGACACGCGACGCGGCGGCCTGCGTCGCGCCGGATGACGCGGCTTCGCGCGAGGTCGCTCTCCCTTGCGCTCGCCGTCGCGGCGGCCGCGCTCGGTGCCTTCGCCGTCGAGCAGCCGGCCAGGGCGGCAACCGCCGCCATCGAGCGGCTGGAGATTTCCGCGCGCCCGATCCGCTATTTCCGCATCGGCAGCGACGAGACCCGTTTCGGGCCGCTCGAATTCGTCGGCGGGCTTGAGCTCACCTCCACCTCGCGCCATCTCGGCGCGCTGTCGTCCTTCCGCTTCCTGACGCCGGGCGAGGACTTCATCGGCGTCGCCGATACCGGCTTCTGGTTCTTCGGCGCCATCACGCGCGATGCGGACGGCAAACCGGCCGGCATCGGGAACTTCCGCATGCAGGAGATGTTCGACCGGTCGGGAAACGTCTCCAACCGCAAATGGGAAGTCGACGCCGAGGGCCTCGCCATCAAGGACGGCATCGCCACGGTAGGCTTCGAGCGCGATCACCGCGTCGCCCAGTTCCGGATCGAGCCGGACGACATGAAGGCTGCGGTCGTCGATCTCGACTTCCTCATTCCGCAGCGCGAGTTGAGGATGAACCGCGGCTTCGAGACCGTCGCCCATGCCCATCCCCAGGGCCAGCACGAGGGCGCGCTCGTCATCGTCTCGGAAAAGAGCCTCGACAAGCAAGGCAATATCTTCGCCGCCATCATCGAAGGCCCGAACAAGGGCATCTTCACGGTCCGGCGCAACGGCGAGTTCGACATCACCGACGGCGCCTTCCTGCCGGACGGCGACCTGCTCATCCTCGAGCGCAGCTTCTCGATGGCCACCGGCGTCAAGATGCGGTTGCGGCGGCTCTACGGCGAGAGCATCGCCAAGGGCGCGGTGGCCGACGGGCCTGTGCTCTTCGAGGCGAACATGAGCTACCAGATCGACAATATGGAGGGGCTCGACGTCTGGACCCGCTCCGACGGCGCCCAGATGGTGTCGCTCATCTCCGACGACAACCATTCGATCCTGCAGCGCAATCTCTATCTGGAATTCGTGCTGCACGACGAGGCCGAACCGCTGCCGGCCAAGGCTCCCTGAGCGCCGTGTGAACAAATTCCGGGCCGCGTCGAGTGCCCGTCCTGTCAAGCCTTTGATCGGCCTCTGTTTTATTCGGGTGCATTAAGCCGCGGGCGGCATGTCTTTCCACGCCCGCCGGAAGTCATGCGAGGATGGGCTGTGACCATTTCGCGGCGATCAGCCGGTAGGGGATGAGCGCGAAGACGGCGATCAGGAGCTTCACCGTCAGGTCGCCCAGAGCCCACGAGATCCAGCGCGCCGTCTCGACCGGGAGGAAGCCGAGAAGCCTTGCGTTTTCAAGGGCGAAGGCGTCGTTCGGGCCGATGAGGGCGAATGCCGCCGAGAAGGCCACGCCGAAGAATATCGCCGTATCCAGCACCGAACCCGCCAGAGAGCCGAACACCGGCGCCCGCCACCAGGACTGCCTGCGCAGCCAGTTGAAGACGGTGATGTCCAGCAATTGCGCCGTCAGGAAAGCCGCGCCCGAGGCGATCGCGATTCTCACCAGCCGGCCCGCGGCGGTTTCGTATGGAATATAGCCGTATTTGAACAGCAGCGGCGGCGCGACGATCGAGCAGATGATCGCCAGCGTGAAGCCGACGAAGACGATCCGCCGGGCCACCGTCGGCCCGTAGCGACGGTTGGCGAGATCGGTCACCAGGAAGGCGAAGGGGTAGGTGAAGGCGCCCCAGGTCAGGATGTCGGCGAGCGCGAGGCCGCCGATCTCGCCGTTCACCGGGAACTGGACGAGCACGTTCGAGGCCACGACGACAAGCGACATGGCCACCACGAAGGGCACATAGGAGGAAAGCCGGGACATTTTTTTATCCTGGGTGATGGAACCAGCCGGGCGGCGGAAACCGCCCGAAAGCCAGGTCAGGCAGCCTGTTCGGCAACCTTCTTGGCAATCTGCTTCTTGAGCAGGCGCGCACGCTGCGAAAGCTCCGCAGCATCTGCCTTGGCGAGGAAAGCGTCGAGGCCGCCGCGATGCTCCACCGAACGCAGCGCGTTGGCCGAGATGCGCAGGCGCACGTTCTGGTTCAGCGCTTCCGAGATCAGCGTCACGTTGACGAGATTCGGCAGGAAGCGGCGCTTCGTCTTGTTGTTGGCGTGGCTGACATTGTTGCCGGTCAAAACGGCTTTGCCGGTCAGTTCGCACATACGGGACATTTTTCGTACCTTCAGGTCTACAACGGCCAGGAAGCGGCGCACCGGGATGCTGGCGCGCAGTCGCTGCGAGCGGCCTTTTGGAAAAGTCGGGGTTCCATAGTTGCATTTGCGGCTTGCGTCAAGCGCGCCGGCAGCCGCGGGTCTCCACAGAATGGCCGGATTTCCGGGCAGGATCGCGCCAGGAGGCCATCAAGCCTTGTCGATACTGGTGACTGCATGTTCCGAACCCTCGCCGTAGGCGCTCTTGTCCTCGCTACCATCGTTCCGGGCTCGGCCGCCTACCGTGCGCCGCTCTACCGCACCGAATATTCGCTTTCCTTCCTCGGCCTGCCCGTCGGGCGGGTGAATTTCGAGAGCCGCATCGACAACAAGAGCTACTCGATCGACGGCGAAGCATCGGCCTCCGGGCTTGGCGCATTCTTCTATGACACGACCGGCAAGCTCACCGCCTCCGGCCGCTTCACCAAGGGCATCGAGGCGGACCGCTTCCGCGCCGAATACCGTTACAACCAGAAGCCGACTCTGGTCGACATCCGCTTTGCCGGCGGCGATGTCGTCGAAGTCGTCAACGACCCGCCACTGAAGAAGCGCGGCAAGAACTGGGTGCCGATCAAGCCGGCCGATCTCAAGTCGGCCGTCGATCCGATCGCCGCGACGCTGGTCAAGGCCGACAGGCTGGAGGATGTCTGCAAGGGCGGCGCGCGCATGTTCGACGGCGAGTTGCGCGCGGATCTGTCGCTCTCCTACGTCAAGACGGGCGAGGTGTCGTTCACGGGTTTTGAGGGGCCGACCATCACCTGCCGACTGAAATTCACCCCAGCGGCCGGCTATCGCAAGGGCCGCAAGGCGCTTGAATTCCTCAGGACCAAGAGCCGGATCATGGTGACATTTGCCCAGATCGGCGAAACCGGCGTATACGCGCCGGTCCACGCCACGATCGGCACGCAGATCGGTACGATCACGGTCCGGGCGCGGCGTTTCGAGGCCTTGTAGGCGCCGGAGGCACCCCGCGCCGGAGATTTCATATGGCGCGCGCTACCCTGATCGGCTTCTCGGCAGTCGCAATGTGGGCGCTGCTTGCGCTCCTGACCGACGCGTCGGGCAAGACGCCGCCATTCCTGCTGTCGGCGATCACCTTCGCCATCGGCACGATGGTGGGGCTCGTCGCCCGGCTCTTCATGCCCGCGCCCGAGCGGCCGGCCAAAATTCCGTTCCAGGTCTGGGTCGTCGGCATCGGCGGGCTCTTCGGCTACCATTTCTTCTACTTCACCGCGCTGCGCAACGCGCCGGCGGTGGAGGCGAGCCTGATCGCCTATCTCTGGCCGCTGCTCATCGTGCTCGGCTCGGCGCTGATGCCGGGCGAAAGGCTGCGCTGGAACCACATGGCTGGCGCTCTGCTCGGGCTTGCCGGCACGGCGCTGATCGTCACCAAGGGCGGCGGCCTCGCCTTCGAGAGCCGCTACGCCTTCGGCTATGCGATGGCGGGCGTCTGCGCCCTGCTGTGGTCGGCCTATTCGCTCCTGTCCCGCCGGTTCCCGGCGGTGCCGACCAGCATCGTCACCTGGTTCTGTGCCGCCACCTCGGCACTTTCGCTGCTCTGCCACTTCGCCCTGGAGGAAACCGTGCTTCCGGCCACGACCGGCCAGTGGCTGGCCGTTCTCGGCCTCGGCCTGATGCCGGTGGGCGCTGCCTTCTACGCGTGGGATATCGGCGTGAAGCGCGGCAACATCCAGGTTCTCGGCGCTGCGAGCTATGCCGCGCCGCTGCTGTCGACGCTTATCCTGGTCGTCGCCGGCTTCGCCGAGCCGACCCTGCGCATCCTCGCTGCCTGCGTGCTGATCACAGGCGGGGCGGTACTTGCGGCGAAGTCGATGCTGTCCGGCCGCAATGCGACACCCGAGGCTGCGGCCGACAACGCCGCGGCATAGCTAGGCCGGGACGTCGGGCCTCCAGCCGGGCTCGGCCAGCTCGAATTGCGCAAAGTCGAAGCCGGGCGCCACGGTGCAGCCGACCAGCGTCCAGTCGCCCAGGCTGCGCGCCGTCTGCCAGCAGTTCGCAGGTACCACCGCCTGCGGCCGCTCACCCGCACCGAGGTCGGTGCCCAGAACGAACGAGGCCGCGCCCTGCGCCTCGTCGAAGAGGTCGAGTTCGAGCGGCGCGCCGGCGTAGTGATGCCAGACCTCGGCGGCATCCTTCACCCTGTGCCAGGCCGACACGTCGCCCTTTTCAAGCAGGAAGTAGATCGCCGTCGAATGGCCGCGCCCGCCGCCCGGATTGTCACGAAAGGTCTCGGCATACCAGCCACCTTCGGGGTGGCGTTGCATGCCGAGAGCCGCAATGATCCCGGCGGCCGTCATTCGCCTAGAAATTGTCCTTGCGCTTGCGGATTTCGGCGAAGACCTCGGCGTCGGTCGCGTTCTCCATGCCGAGATTTTTGCGGATCGCCGGATCGTGCCAGCGGATGAACGGATTGGTCGCAAGCTCTTCGGCAAGCGTCGTCGGCAGCGTCGGCTTGCCGTCGGCGCGCAGCTTTTCCACCTTCGCCGCGCGTTCCTTCAGCGCCGAGTTGGTCGGATCGATGGTGAGCGCGAAACGGGCGTTGGCCAGCGTATATTCATGGCCGCAATAGAGCGTGGTCGCTGCCGGCAGCGCCACCAGCTTCTTCAGCGACTGGAACATCACTGATGCCGGCTTTTCCAGGAGCCTGCCGCAGCCCATGGCGAACAGCGTGTCGGCCACGAAGGCGACATGCGACTTCGGCAGGTAGTAGCAGATGTGGTCGGCCGTGTGGCCCGGCGTCTCGATGATCTCGGCCGGCTGTCCGGCAAACTCGAACTTTGAGCCCTCCGACAACTCGACGTCGATCCCCGGTATCTTCGAATCCTTGGGTCCGAAGATCTTCAGGCCGAATCGCTCCTTCAGCGCCAGGTTAGCCTCGACATGGTCCTGATGGTGATGCGTCGTCAGGATCATGGTCGGCTTCCAGCCGGTCCGCTCGATCGCGGCCAGGATAGGCCTTTCCTCCGGCGCGTCGATCAGCGCCGTCTCGCCGCTCTTGGGATCGTGGATGAGGACGCCGAAATTGTCTTCCCGGCACATGAACTGGTCGATCTGCAATACCATTCGAAGAAACTCCAATCTTTTCGGGCGGAACATAGGGCGGCGAACCCCTGCTGTCACCCGGCGAAAACCGATTCCGGTTTTCGGGCCGATGCAGTAGGGTCCGCCGCATGAATTCGGACATCGTCAATCTGCGTTCGTTCTATTCGTCGGTGCTCGGACGCCTCGCCGAGCGCTCGATCACTATGGCGATCTCCTCCGTCTGGGCCAACCTGCCGAACGAAAGACTGGTTGGGCTCGGCTACACGCTGCCCTGGCTTGACCGGTTCGGCGCCGATTCCGAACGCGTCTTCGCCTTCATGCCCGCCACGCAGGGAGCCGTCGTCTGGCCCGCCGCCGGACCTTCCGCGACGGCGCTGGTGTTCGACGAGGAGCTGCCGCTGGTCGATTCCTCGATCGACCGCATGCTGCTCGTCCATTCGCTGGAGCATGCCGAGAACCCGCGCGAGACGCTGAAGGAGATCTGGCGCGTGTTGTCGCCGGCCGGCCGCGTCGTCATCGTCGTTCCCAACCGGCGCGGTGTGTGGGCGCGTTTCGAGCACACCCCCTTCGGAACCGGTCGGCCCTTTTCGCGCGGCCAGCTCAACGAATTGCTGCGTGATGCCAATTTCACGCCGTCGAGCTGGGCCGACGCGCTGTTCTTTCCGCCCTCGAAGCGCCGCTTCATGATGCGCTTCCACGGCATCCTCGAGCGCACCGGCCGCCGCCTGTGGCCGATCTTCTCGGGCGTCATCGTGGTGGAGGCGCAGAAGCGCCTCTATCAAGGCCTGCCTGTCGCCAAGCGCGCCTCGCGCCGCGTCTTCGTGCCGGTGCTGTCGCCGCAGGGAGCCGCCACGCGCAATCTGTTTGCCGCGGCAGGCTCGAAGCCTGCCGGTGGTGATCCGCCATGCATGCCGACTGGCTAGGACCCCCGCAGGTCGCGGCGCTGCTTGTGCTTCTCCAGCGCGGTCTCGAGGAGCTTCATTCGCAGCGCCATACGCGGGCGCTGCTCGCCGAGGGCGCGGCGGAGGCGGGACGCAGCTACTATTTCGTCGTCGCCGTCGCGCATCTCGCCTGGATCGCCTCCATCTTCTTCCTGATCCCGGCCGATGCACCGGTGATCTGGCCGCTGCTCGCGCTTTTCCTGCTGCTCCAGATTGTCCGCTATTGGGTGATCGGCACGCTCGGCCGCTACTGGACGCACCGCATCATCACGCTGGATACGGCTCCGGTCGTGAAAGCCGGCCCGTACCGCTACCTGAAACATCCGAATTACGCGGTCACCATCGCCGAGACATTGCTCCTGCCCGCCGTCTTCGGTGCTTTCGCACTTGGCGTCATCATGGCCGCGGTATGGACGGCCGTGATCCGCTACAAGATCGAACTTGAGGACGCGGCGCTTTCGGAACGCCGCGCCGCTCAAAGCTCCAGCACGGCGAAATAGGCGGAGAAACCCGGACCGAACGCCGTCAGCAGATGGCGGCCGCGCGCGCTGCGGCTAAGCGCTTCGTCGAGCACGAAGAGCGCGGTTGCGGAAGACATGTTGCCGTAGTTGCGCAACACGCTCCACGAATGCCGCAGGTCCTGCTCGCCCACCCCCAGCACGTCCCGGGCGGTCTCCAGCACCTTGCGTCCGCCGGGATGGACGAGAAAACCGTCGAATTCCTCGAGCGCCAACCCATGCCGGTCGAGAAAACCTGCCAGGGCCTCTCCCAGATGCTCCTGCATCAATACCGGCAGCTCGGGCGACAACACGACGCCAAAGCCGTCATGCTTCATGTCCCAGCCCATGATACGCCCCGTGCCGCGCCAGAGGTGCTCGCCGGTCGCTCCGATCCGGGCCGGCCGAGCCGAAGCGTCGACCCCGCCTTGCGGCTCGCTGCGCAGCACGACGCCAACCGCCCCGTCGCCGAAGAGCGCCGCCGACACGAACATCTCGATGCTCGGATCGTCGATGCGCAGACAGAGCGAGCAGAGGTCGACGGTCAGGAAGAGAACGTTCGCACCGGGGATCGATTGCGCCAGCCGCGCGGCGCGCGACAGGCCGGCCACCCCGCCGCCGCAGCCGAATCCGAAGAGCGGCAGTCGCTCGACGTCACTGCGGAAACCCATTTTCTCGGCCAGCCGGGCATCGAGACTGGGCACTGCAATGCCGGTGATCGTGTTGACCATCAGCATGTCGATATCGCCGACTGCGATGCCTGCGGCCGCTACCGCATCCCTGGCGGCCTGTTCCAGAAGGTCCAGGGCGTGCCGGCAGAAGGTGTCCGAGCGATCCTCCCAGCCATGCCGCTCCAGATACCATTCCTCCGGTTCGCAGGCGTAGCGGCGTTCGATGCCGGTGTTCGCAAAAAGCTGCTCCAGCTTGTAGAATTGCGGCCAGACGGCTCTCGCCCGCTCGGCGACTTCCTTCTGCGTGACGATATGGTCCGGCACCGCGGTGGCGAGCGACAGGATGGACACGCCGTCCGCGCGGCGTGCCAGCTTTTCTTCAGCGAGATGGTCCGTGATCGCCAGCATGTTTGCTCCGATCCGCCGAGCAAGGTCCCGACCTCTTCCAACGCTGCTGGTCGGTGCTTTCTTCCCGATATAGCGGCCGGCCTTCAATTCGCCCCTATCACTGCCGAACCTGCCATGGTCGCATTGTGCGGGAGGCTTGTGCCCGGATGATGGCCTTGCTCGGTGTGTTTCTTTGCCTGGGCTGTGAGCTGACGGCCAAGCCCGCTCTGGTCGCGGCCGAGCCGGTTGATGTCGAGCTGGTGCTTGCGGTCGACATTTCCCGTTCGATGGATTCGGAAGAGTTCGCGCTGCAGCGCGCAGGCTATGTCGCCGCGCTGCGTCATCCCGATTTCGTCAAAGCCGTGCGCTCGGGCAGTCATGGCCGCATCGCTCTCACCTATTTCGAGTGGGCGGGCACGGTGCGCGCCGAGACCGAGGTGCGCTGGCAGGCGATCGACAGCGCCGAGACAGCCGACGCCTTTGCCGCCCTCTTGGAGAGCCGGCCCGTGCGCAGCTTCCGCGGCACGTCGATTTCGGGCGCGCTGACGTATGGCGCCGGCCTTTTCGACGACAATGCATTCGACGGCTACCGCAAGGTCATCGACATCTCCGGCGACGGACCGAACAACACGGGCCCCCCTGTCGTTTTCGCGCGCGATGCGGCGGTGATGGACGGCATCACCGTCAACGGCCTGCCCATCCTGATCCGGCCGTCGTCCACCATGCGCGATCTCGACCGCTACTATGCCGAATGCGTCGTCGGCGGGCCGGGCTCTTTTGTCCTGCCGATCAGGCAGGCGTCGGAATTCGCCGCCGCCATCCGCCGCAAGCTGATCCTGGAGGTCAGCGGTGCGCCGATCGCTGAGCGCGCCGTTCCCGTAGAGGCAACGGAGCCGATGGACTGCGAACGTGGAGAGCGCGAGCGGCGGCTCTTCTCGGATCCCTATTATCCGCAACTGGACAAGTGAGGGCCCGCGCACTCAGGGGGAGTTGACCTCAACTAATGTTGAGGTTCTAGAACCTCGCCTCCAAATCGGGACAAGGAGTGAAACGATGCAGAACCAAGCCGCCAAGCAGCCCCGCGCCGTTCGCAAATACACGATCGGCGAGGCGCGCGACTGGATGGTATGGGAAGGCGTGGCTCTCGCCGACGTGGTCAACGAGGACGAGATGCCGGAGGTCAAGCTCGGGGCCGTGGGGTTCCTCCGTGCGCCAAAGGGCGTGACCACGAATTTCGAATTCGCCTATGACGAGGTTCTGGTGGTGACGAAGGGCGTCTGCACCGTCGTTTCCGCCGGCCGCAGCGTCACCATGACGGTTGGCGAAGTCGTCTACCTGCCGGCCGGTACGCCCGGCAGCTTCCGCACCGACGAGGACACCGAACTGGTCTATGTAGCATCCTCGCCCTATGGGGAGGTCAACCGGCAGGCGAGGGCCGAGTTGCTCGGAGCGGAGTAGCGTCTCAGGACATCACGAGGGAAGGGCGCTGGCCGATCCCCTCGAGGTCGAAGGACGTCGTCTGGTAGACCTGGTTGATCCAGTTGCCGAACAGCAGGTGGGCGTGCGAACGCCAGCGGTTGAGCGGCGGTCGGCTCGGGTCGTCATCCGGATAGTAGCCGTGCGGCACCGCGATCTGGGTGCCGGCAGCCACGTCGCGATCGTACTCTTCCTTCAATGACGTCGAGTCGTACTCGATGTGATTGAACATATAGAGGCGGTTGCCGGTCCTTTCGGCGACAAGGCTGGGGCCGGTCACTTCGGACTCCATGAGCAGTTCGAGGCCTTGAACCGCGCGGATGTCGGGAGACCTCACTTCCGTCCACCGCGACACCGGAATTGCGAAATCGTCCGAGAAGCCTGCCAGATAGGGCGAGGCCGGGGCGTTGTTGCTGTGGCGGAACACCCCGAAGGCCTTCTTGTCGAGCGTGTATTTGGGGATGCGGTGGAAATGCCAGGCGGCCGCCATCGCTCCCCAGCAGATGAAGAAGGAGGAGTGAACGTTGGTCGTCGTCCAGTCGAGGATGCGCGTCAATTCGTTCCAGTACGAAACCTCTTCGAACGGCAGCAGCTCGATGGGGGCGCCCGTGATGATGAAGCCGTCGAACTTGCGGTCCGCGACTTCTTCCCATGTCTGGTAGAAGGCAATCAGGTGTTCTTCCGGCGTGTTCTTCGCCTTGTGGCCGCCGATGCGCACAAGCGTCAGTTCGACCTGGAGGGGAGACGCGCCGATCAGGCGTGCGAATTGCGTTTCCGTGCGGATCTTGTTGGGCATCAGGTTCAGGAGCCCGATCTGCAGCGGGCGGATGTCCTGGCGCAGCGCCGTCCGCTCGTCCATGACGGATACGCCCTCGCGCACGAGGATTTCGTGTGCGGGCAGCTGATCGGGTATCTTGATCGGCATCGCAAACTCCAAAACAAAAAAACCGGCCTTTGCTCGCGCAAAGCCGGTTACGATGTGCAAACGGCCCTTTAGCGAGTTGTTTAACGTGGCTGCAAGCCGACCGGCCAAATCACCACGGACCAAGTCTGTCTTCTATGCCTCGCCGCCCCCCGCGTCAACGGGGTGGACGGTACAGGCCCGGCGGCAGTCTCGACAAGGGCGGCGGCGGCCTGTATTCCGCTGCCATTCTCCCTTTCGAGGCACTTCCGGACCTGCATCATGACCAAGGCAACCGATCTCTCACGTCCGCAGCCGCGCGCCGGCGTCATGGACATCGAGGCCTACGTGCCCGGCAAGAGCGCTGCACACGGCGCTGCCAAGGTCCATAAGCTGTCGTCGAACGAGAATCCCCTCGGCTCCTCGCCGAAAGTCGTCGAAGCGGTGCGCGAGGTCGCGGGCAGGCTGGAGTTCTATCCCGACGGCGCCGCGACCAGGCTGCGCGAGGCGATCGGCCAGGCGCACGGGCTCAATCCAGCCAACATCGTCTGCTCGAACGGGTCCGACGAAATCCTCGGCCTGCTCGCCCAGACCTATCTATCGCCGGGTGACGAGGCGATCTTCACCGAGCACGGCTTCCTGGTCTACAAGATCTACATCCAAGCCGCGGGCGCCGTTCCGGTCTCGGTCAGGGAGACAGAGGAACGCGCCGACGTCGACGCCATCCTCGCCGCGGTGACGGCGAAGACGAAGATCGTCTTCCTCGCCAACCCCAACAACCCGACCGGCACCTACCTGCCGTTCGAGGAGGTCCGCCGCCTGCACGCCAGCCTGCCGAAGCATGTGCTCCTGGTGCTTGACGCAGCCTATGCCGAATATGTCCGCCGCAACGATTACGAAGCGGGCGTCGAACTCGTCGGCAACGCGCAGAACGTGGTGATGACGCGCACCTTCTCCAAGATCCACGGCCTCGGCGGCCTGCGCATCGGCTGGATGTACGGGCCTGCCCACATCGTCGACGCCATCAACCGCATGCGCGGCCCCTTCAACGTCAACGCCGCCGCCATCGAGGCGGGCATTGCCGCGATGGGCGACCGGGCGCATGTCGAGCGCACCGTCGCGCACAACGAGCGCTGGCTCTCGTGGCTTGCCGGGGAATTGCCGAAGCTTGGCCTGCGCGTCACGCCGAGCGTCGGCAATTTCATCCTGATCCACTTCCCGGAGGCCGAGAAGCATTCGGCGGCCAGGGCCGACGCCTGGCTTTCGGAACGAGGCTATATCCTGCGCCGCGTCGCGGCCTACGGCTTTCCCAACGCGTTGCGGATGACGGTCGGCACCGAGGAAGCCAACCGCGGCGTGGTCGCAGCACTTGCCGATTTTCTGAAAAGCTGACGTCATGGCCGAACCTCTCTTCGACAGAATCGCGCTGGTCGGCATCGGCCTCATCGGCTCGTCGCTCGCCCGTGTCGTGCGCCGCGAGAACATCGCCCGTCACATCGCCATCTCCACGCGCAGCGAGGAGACGCTGGCCCGCGCCGGGGAACTGGCACTGGGCGACAGCTACACCACCGATGCGGCGGAGGCGGTGAAGGATGCCGACCTGGTCATCGTCTCCGTGCCGGTAGGCTCGTCGGAGGCGGTGGCGAAGGAGATCGCACCCGCCTTGAAAAAGGGCGCGATCCTCACCGACGTCGGCTCGACCAAGTCTTCGGTGATTGCACAGATGCAGCCGCACGTGCCGGAAGGCGTGCATTTCATCCCAGGCCATCCGCTGGCCGGCACCGAGAAGTCCGGCCCGGATGCGGGCTTTGCCGAACTTTTCGAAAATCGCTGGTGCATCTTCACGCCGCTGCCCGGCACCGATCCGGCCGCGCTGGAAAAGCTGTCCGAGTTCTGGCGGCGCTGCGGCTCCAACATCGACACTATGGACGCCGAGCATCATGACAGGACGCTCGCCATCGTCTCTCACCTGCCGCACATCATCGCCTACAACATCGTCGGCACGGCGGACGATCTGGAGACGGTGACCAAGTCCGAGGTGATCAAATATTCCGCCTCGGGTTTCCGCGATTTCACCCGTCTGGCGGCTTCGGACCCGACCATGTGGCGCGACGTCTGCCTGCACAACAAGGACGCCATCCTCGAGATGCTGGCGCGTTTTTCCGAAGACCTGGCATCGCTGCAGCGGGCGATCCGCTGGGGGGAGGGGGACAAGCTGTTCGACCTCTTCACCCGTACGCGGGCGGTCCGCCGCTCGATCATCGAGGCCGGCCAGGACATCGACGCGCCCGACTTTGGCCGCCAGGCCGTCGAGCACCCGAAGAGCTAGCTTCGCCGGGTATTCTTCAGGGCTCGCCGCCGACGGGGCCTTGCAGGACGCCCTATCTGGAACCGCTCAGATCGGCGGTATCTCGGCGATCGTGAAGAAGGCGAGCCTTGCCTCGCCGCGTTCGATCAGCAGCGGCAGCGTTGGATCGTTGCCCATGAAGGTGAGCGCCGACGTCACGTTGCGTATCTCCCTGCGTTTCTCCGGGAAAGCTTTCGACAGGACGGCGGACAGGCCGTTGGGATCGCGCACCGTCAGCTTCAGGTCGGCATCGAGAAGTCCGTCCTCGCTGAACGAGAACGTGCCGTTGACGGTAACCCCCGACTTTCCGTCGACCGACAATTCGGCGTTGCGGATCGTGCCCGAGCGGCCCCGCAGGTTCTCCAGGCGGACGCTGCGCAGGTCGGCGCCGCCGTTGATCGTGAGGTCCGACTGGCCCGACAGGGCCGGCAGGGTACGCCCCTCCACCAGCGCCGGGTCGAGGGCGAGGTCTTCGAAGCTGCTCGCCAGGTCCAAATCCTGGCCGTTGGGGCGCATATGCGCCTCGAAGGCGCCGATGGTGGCAAGCGGCGTACCCGTCGCGGTGGTCGCCGCGAGCCCTCCCCCTTCGAGCGACACGCGCTCGGGCAGCGGCCTTGCCCAGCGCACGCTGGCGCGCAGCTTTTCCCAGTCGAGATTGAGCATGCCGTTGCGCGGCGTCGCGACCGTCGCCGGCCCGTCGAGCTCAGCGATAAAACGCGTCGGATCATAGATTTGTCCGGCCGTTCTCAGGTTTCCAGCGGTCAGGCCAAGCGCCTCCACGGCATTGGCATAGGCGATGCGGTCGCAATAGACGCCGAGCCGGAACGGAAAGCCGCGCGCGATCGGATTGTCGCATTCGACCGTCACGCCGTCCCGATTGGCCTCGGCGATCGCCGCCCTGGCGTTTGTCACCAGCCGGTCAGCGAGATAGAACCAGCCGGCGCTGTAGCCGCCGAACAGGACGACGACGAAGACGCCAAGCCACAGGATGCGCCGGCCGTAGTTCGGTGGCTTTCGATCTGTCGCCGTCATTGTTCCCCCTGTCGCCCCGTTCCAACGCGAAAGGCCTCAACCTTTCGGCGATCATGCGCTAGTCGTTTCCTCTGCGCCATCGTGGCGCAACAGACATTGGCTTGGCGATATGGGCGATTTTTGGGTTTTTGGCTATGGCTCGCTGATGTGGCGCCCGGGCTTCGCGCATACGCAGACGCAGCGCGCGCGCCTGCACGGGTTCCGCCGTTCGCTCTGCGTCACGTCCCACATCTATCGCGGCACGCGTGACAGACCGGGCCTGGTGCTCGGGCTCGATCGGGGCGGATCTTGCGTCGGCATGGCCTTCCGCGTGCCGCATGAACTGCGCGACGAGGCGCTCGCCTATCTGCGCGACCGCGAACTCATCACCAGCGTCTATCTCGAGCGCATGCTGCCGATCAGGCTGGAAAGCGGCGAGAGCGCGGTCGCCGTCGCCTATGTCGTCGACCGGACGCATGAGCAGTATGCCGGAAGCCTCGACGAAGTTGCGGCGGCAAGAATCGTGTCCGGCGCGGTCGGCCAGGCCGGTCCCAACGAGGAATATGTGCTCAACACCGTCGCCCACCTGAAGGCGCTCGGGATTCGCGACCACTGGCTGGAAGAGGTCGGCCGGCTCGTCTCGTGACAGGCAAGTCACTTTCTGGCGAGTGGATTGTTCAGGCGCGTGATTTGAACTCGGCAGGGCCGCGGACTAGGGTGCCGCCGGCCGCATGTCGGCCGGTTGGACAGACTACGGAGAAGTGCCTTGCAGAAACGCCGCCTGGGTAGAACCGACCTCGATATCGCTCCGCTGGTGCTGGGCGGTAACGTGTTCGGCTGGACCGCCGACGAGAAGACCTCGTTCGACATTCTCGACCGTTTCCTCGATGCCGGGCTGAATGCCATCGACACCGCAGATTCGTATTCGCGCTGGGTCGACGGCAACAAGGGCGGCGAATCGGAGACCATCATCGGCAAATGGATGAAGAGCCGGAAAAACCGCGACCGTGTCGTCGTCATCACCAAGGTGGGCTCAGACATGGGGCAGGGCAAGAAGGACCTTTCGGCCGCCTACATCGCCCGGGCCGTCGAGGATTCGCTGAAACGCCTGCAGGTCGACGCTATCGACCTCTACCTCTCGCATTGGGCGGACGACACCGTGCCCTATGACGAAACGCTCGGTGCCTATCAGCGGCTGATCGAGCAGGGAAAGATCCGCTGGTGCGGCGCCTCCAACCTCGATGCCGGCCGCCTCGAAGCGGCGCTCAAGGTGGCGAGCCAGAGAAAACTGCCGCGCTACGAGGTGCTTCAGCCCGAATACAATCTCTACGACCGGTCGAGCTTCGACGGAGCCTTGCGCGACCTTTGCGTCAGGGAGGAGATCGGCGTCATCACATACTTCTCTCTCGCCAAGGGCTTCCTGTCCGGCAAGTATCGCAGCGAGGCCGATCTCGGCAAAAGTCCGCGCGGCGGCGGCATTGGCAATTATCTGGACGCGCGGGGAAAGCGTATCCTCGCCGCGCTCGACGCGGTGTCCGCGCGTCACGGGGCGACGCAGGCGGAAGTTGCGCTCGCCTGGGTCATCGCACGCCCCGGCGTCACTGCGCCGATCGCCAGCGCCACGTCCGTCGAGCAGACCGACAGCCTGATCCGGGCGGCATCGCTGCAGCTCAAGGCCGCCGACATCAGGGACCTCGATCAAGCCAGCGCGTAGCTTCGCGGCATTGCTTAGAGAGGTTCCGTTTTTCCGCTAACTGCTCAGGGGCTCGGACGGCAATGCGCCGAGCTCCCGCAGCCTTTTCACTGCCGTCGGCGGAAGCGGCGGACTGTCGGTTCGTGCTGCCTCGACCAGAAGCTCGTCGCAGCCGGCCTCCGTCTCCGATATCAGTCGCCGCATGAACTCGTCCTTGCCGAGCCCTGGCGGGATCGGCGGCAGGAAACGGGCGTGGATGGTGCCTGGATAGCGCAGGAATTTCCGGCGCGGCCAGTAGAGGCCGGCGACATGCGCCACCGGCACCACCGGCAGGCCGAGCTGCGCATAGAGCTCGACGATGCCGTATTTGTAGGCAGGCTCGTCGCCCGGCGCGCGCCGCGTGCCCTCGGGATAGATGATCAGCTGGCGCGGATTGCGCTCCAGCTCTTCCTTGGTCGCCGCCACCACCGCCTTCAAAGCCCTGGCGCGGCTGCCGCGATCGACCGGGATCATGCGCATCTTCAGGATGTACCAGCCGAAAAAGGGTATCCAGGTCAGCTCGCGCTTGAGGATATAGATCGGGTCGTCGAGATAGGGAAAGAAGGCGATCGCGTCCCAGAAGGACTGGTGCTTCGGCGCCAGGATGAAGGAGCCTTCCGGCAGGTTCTCCGTGCCCGTTATCCTGTTCCTAGTGCCTGCGATGTTCGCGTGCAGCCACAGGCTGCTGCGCGCCCAGAACTTCGGTACGAACCAAGCCTTGTGGCGCGGCGACAGGAAATAAAGCGGGCTCCAGACGATCATCTGGACGATCAGGCTGACGTAGAAGACGAAATTGAACGCCAGCGAACGGATGTAGAGCATGCGCGCGGAGCCCGGTGATGAAGCGGCTGTTGGTTACACCAGTCGCGCGCAAAGGGAAACGCCGTTCAGCCGCGCCGTCTAATTCTGTTGGGATTGCGCGGCCGCGGAAGCGTTGATCACCGGGACGCTGTCGGCTGGATGAGATGGCACCACGCCGCGCGCCAGCGCCACGAGGTACTTGTTGTATTCGGTGAACAGCACGCGAAGCGCGTCCGGCCTCACCATCCAGCCGCCATTCTCGAGGTTGGCGTTGACGACGGGGTAGGGCTCTAACTCCTCCCTGTCGAGCAATCTGCCCAACTCCAGCAGGCTGCGCGGCATGTGGTAGTTGTTGGTGACGAGGATCACCCGGCCGTAGGCGTGCGTGCGCACCCATTTGACGCTCTCCTCGGCATTGCCGACGGTGTCGAGCGCGGCCCGGTCGATGTCCACGCAGCAGGAGAACAGCGCCTTGTCGCCGCCCGTCGCCGCCTGCAGCATCCCGCTGCTCGTCGAGGGATGCACGCCGCTGATCAGCAGCCGCTCGCCCTTGCCGAGCTTCAGCAGCCCGATCGCCGCGTCGAGCCGCGCCTGGCCACCCGTCAGCACGATGATGGCGTCTGCCACGGGAGGGTCCTCGGGCGTCGACAGCCGACTGACATGGGTGGCGAAGAGCGCGAAGCCGCCGACGAACACCAGGACCATGCCGAGGATCGCGAAGCCGGCCGCGCGCAGGGAACCGGGCAGCCGACGCTTCCGCGCGGACGCCTCAAAGCCGCGCCCGGGCCCCGCGCCGGACGCTTCGTCGAGATGATGTCCCTTCATCGCCAGCATGAGTAGCGCCGAATTGCGGCGATGTGTAGGAGCATCGTCCGGTTATCCATGGCGCAATCGGGCAGATCGAACATCGCTCGCTAATCCGTCTGGCGGGTCTCGATGTCTGTCAGATAGGCGACGACGGTGACGTGCGAGGTGGCCGCGGTCAGCACGCCGACCAGGAGCACGATCAGCGCCACGCCGGCATAGCCGCTTGCCCCGATGGCGAAATTGCCGAACAGCGCCGTCGCCTGGTCGGCCTGAGGCGTCGCCAGGTTGCGCGCCGACCAGAAGGACACCACGATGAAGACCACGATGGCGGCGATGCCGCCACCCGCCGCCCCCTTCATGCCGGTGACCAGAAAATGCCGCCGGAATTCTTTCGCTATGAAGCGCGCCTCGGCGCCGACGAAATGCAGCACCTCGATGATGTGGCCGTTGCCGGCCATGGCGCCGCGCGTCGCGAACACCACCGACAGCACCGTCGCCGTCAGCATCAGCGCAAGCGCCGCAATGCCGATCGTCACCGTGGTGCGCGCCATGGTCACCAGCCGGTCGACCCAGGTGCGGTGGTCGTCGAGCGAGGCCTGCGGCACCTCGGCCGTGATCGTCTCGCGCAGCCGCGCGAAATTCGGCGGGTAGTCTTCGTTGATGGTCACGATCACCAGCCTGGGAACCGGCAGCTCGTCGATGTTGAGGCCGCTGCCCAGCCAGGGCGCCAGCAGCCTGGCGGTCGCTTCGCGGTCGACGATGCGCGTGCCGGTGATGCCCGGGAAGCCGCTGGCGATCTCGGCGGCGCGCTCGAGCGCGGCTTCCATGTCCAGGCCCTCACCCGGCTTGATCTGGATCGTCGCCTCGCGCGAGATCTGGCTTTCCCACATGGAAGCCGTATCGCGCACCAGCGTGACGGCGCCGAGCGTCAGGCAGGACAGGAAGGTCATGATGGCGATGACCGACACCAGGGCCCGTCCGGCGACGTTCTGCGCCGGCACGATCGGCGCCGTGCGGCGCTGGGCACGCGGCAGCGTGTCGGCCTCGTCGGCGATGCCGTCTTCGGTGAAGCTCGCGCCGGAAACCGTCTCAGTCATAGATATCGAGCCTTCCGCCGGACAGAATCATGCGCCTGGCGTCGACCTGTTCCATGAGGCCGAGATCGTGGGTGGCGATCACCACCGCCGTACCCAGCCGGTTGAGCTCGATGAAGAGTCGCAAGAGCCGGCGCGCCAGCGGCGGGTCGACGTTGCCGGTCGGCTCATCGGCAAGCAGGATCTCCGGCTGTTCGATCAGGGCGCGCGCGATTGCCGCGCGCTGCTTCTCGCCGCCCGACAGCACCGGCGGCAGCACATGCATGCGCTCGCCGAGCCCCACCCATTTGAGAAGCTCGGTCACGTCGTTCCTGTAGCTCGCCTCCTCCCGCCCGCGCACGCGCAGGGGCAGGGCCACGTTCTCGTAGGTCGTCATGTGGTCGAGCAGGCGGAAGTCCTGGAACACGACGCCGATGCGTCTGCGGATGTAGGGCAGTTCGCGCCGGCTGATCCGCGCGCGGTCCTTGCCGAACACCGAAATGAGGCCGCGTGTCGGCTTCAGCGACAGGAAGAGGAGGCGCAGCAGCGTCGTCTTGCCGGCCCCCGACGGTCCGCTCAGGAACTGAAACGAGCGCGCGGGTATGTCGAAGGACAGGTCGCGCAGGATTTCCGCGCCCATCCCATACCGCAGCCCGACATTTTCAAAGCGGATCAAGTGCTGGATAACCTCGATTGCGGCTTCGCCAATTTCATGATTTCGGCCGTTCGGCTAGGATCGACCATTGGTCCCGTATGGTTAATCATCGGTTAATTTTGGGCCTTGGAGACGGGTTGGTCGCGAAGCGTTAACCATTTCGGTCTACCTGCAGATGACTCGGGGTTCGAAAGGATGGCCGGCTGATGGCTGACGGGTCGAAGCCACGCGCCGTTTCGGGCGAAATCATGACCGACTCGCCGGAAGGTGCGGCCGGCAGCGCGTCGCCGGCCGGCGACGTCATCGACGCCGAATACATAAGCCTTCCTTCCGAGCCGCCGCGTGCCGAATCGAAATCCTCCGAAAGCCTGAAATCGCAGGAGCCGGCGCCGTCTATCGGATCGGCCGCCCCGCCAGCCGGCGGCATGGACATGCTGCGCCGGCCGGAACCATCAGCCGCGCCCCGGAAACCTGCCCGTGGCGGGCCGCTCTTCTGGACGGTGGGCCTCGGCCTCGTGCTCGCCTCCTTCTGGGTTTCCGGTGGCTACACGCTGGTGCGCGGCGGTCAGTTCGCGGCAACCGAGGCGCCGCGAAGCGCGCTGCGCATCTCCGGCGTCACGTCCCGCGTCGACACGTCCGGGGCGAAGGCCATCCTGCTCGTCGATGGCGAGGCGGCGAATGACGGCACGGCGACGGAGCATCTGCCCGCGCTGGAGATAGCCGTCACCGGCAATGACGGCATCATCACCCGCTACAGGCTGGGGACATCGGGCCGTCCTTTGTCGCCCGGCGAAACATTCGCCTTTTCCAGCCGTCTCGATGTCCCTAAGAACGGAGTGAAGACCGTTTCGGTCGCCTTCGCGGAGTAGGAGTGCATCAATGCCGGTTGTCAGGGGCAAGGAGATCGAGGTCCTGTTCTCCGCATCAGCCATCGCGCGGCGCAATCTGGAACTCGCCAAGGAGATCGCCGGCAAGGACTATCACGACCTGCTGGTCATCTCGATCCTCAAGGGTTCCTTCATCTTCGCTGCAGACCTCATTCGCGCCATGCACGATGTCGGCCTGTCGCCGGAGGTCGAGTTCATCTTCATCTCCAGCTATGGCGCAGGCACGAGCAGCGGCGAGGTGCGGGTGCTGCGCGACATCGACAATGAGGTCGCAGGCCGCGACGTGCTCCTGATCGACGACATACTGGAATCGGGCAAGACGCTGAAGTTCACGCGCGAGCTGATGCTGTCGCGCGGCGCCAAAAGCTGCTCGATCGCCGTGCTGCTTGACAAGTACATGCGCCGCCAGACGACCCTCGACGCCGATTATGTCGGCTTCCAGTGCCCGGACTACTTCGTCGTCGGCTACGGTATGGACGTGGCGCATGCCTTCCGCGAGCTGCCCTTCGTCGGCATCGTCAAGGGCGACGCCTGAGGAGCATGATCCTCGAACTGCACGGCTATCGCTACAGCGTCTATCTGCGCATCGCCGCGATGACGCTGATCGAGAAGGATCTCGACTGGACCCATGTCGAGGTCGATCCCTTCGACGAGCCAATCCCCGACGCTTATCTCGCGCTTAATCCCTTCGGCCGCGTGCCGACGCTGGTTCATGACGGCTTCGTGCTCTACGAGACGACGGCGATCACCCGTTACATCGATGAGGCCTTCGCTGGCATCTTGCTTCAGCCCGTCGAGCCGGAAAAACGGGCGCGCATGAACCAGATCATCGCCGTCGCGGATTCCTACGGCTACTGGCCTATGGTTCGGCAAGTCTTCGCGCAACGCGTGTTCAGGCCGGCTTCAGGCGGGACGGGAGATGAGGCGACGATCGCGGAAGGTGTCGAGACATCGGCCCGCGTGCTCGCTGCGCTGGACGGTCTGGCGACCGGCGGGCGTTTCCTCGTAGGCGACGCCCTGTCGCTTGCCGACCTGCATCTCGGCGCGATGATCGCCTATTTCACCGCCGCGGAGGAGGGCAACGCCGAACTCAGCCGCCATCCCAAGCTGGCGGAATGGTGGACCGCGTTCTCGGATTGGCCGTCTCTGCGCAAGAGCGACCCGGGCCTGCCGTCGCCCTGAATTATCGAAACTTGCGTGGCGAGGCTGCCGCGCAGCAGGTATCCCTGCATTTCGAGGCAGACCTATTTCATCTCCAGCAGCCGCTCGAGGTAGCTCCGCTCCAGTTCGGGGCTGAGCGCGTTGCCGAGCCGCTTGCGAATGGCTTCCAGGATCTGGCGGGCACGCTGCACGTCGATCTCGTCGGGCACGGTGACGGAGTCGCCGAAATCCGGGCCTCGCGTGGCGCGCGGACGGCCAAGCGGGTCGCGGTCGGCATTCTGCTGACGGCCGCCTTCCTGGCCGCCGCCTTCCTCGCCCTGCTGGGCCTGCATCATCTGGTTCATCATGTCCTGCGCGCCCTTGCGCAGGGCTTCCAGCGCACGGCCCTGCTGGCCGACGGCGCGGTCGCCTTCGCCGCGCCCGAGCGAGCCTTCCGCCTCGCCCATCGCGTCGCCGGCCTCGCCAAACCCTTCGCCGGGCTGCATGCCCATGCCTTCGAGGCCCTTCATCAGCGCCTCGAGCTCGCCCTGCAACTGGCCCTGGCCCTGCTGCAACTGGCGCATCGCCTCGGCGAATTCTTCCGGCGTCATCGGCTGGCCCTGGCCCGGCTGCTGGCCTTGCCCCTGCTGTCCGGGCTGCTGGCCCTCGCCATTCTCGCCCTGCTGCTGCTCGCCGCCCGGACCTTGCTGCTGCTGTCCGCGCTGCATCTGATCCATGCGGAACGTCTCGTTCATCATCTCCTGCTGGCGGCGCATGATCTCGCCGAGCTTGTCCATCTGCTGGCGCATCTCGGAGTTCTGCTGCCCATCCTGGCCGGGCTGCTGGCGGCCCGCCTGCAGGTTGTTCATCATCTCCTGCAACTGCGCGAGCAGGTCCTTGGCCTGGTCGCGGTTGCCTGATTTCGCCAGGTTCTCGATCTGGTCGAGCATGCGCTGCAGGTCGTTCTGGCGCAGCTCCTGGCCGTTCTGCGGCATGTTCTCGGCCATGTTCGGGTTCTGCATCGCCCGCTCGGCGAATTCGCGCAGGAACTCGTCCATGGCCTCGCGCAGCTCGGCCATCAGCTTGTCGATCTCTTCCTCGGAGGCGTTGTTCTCAAGCGCCTGCTGCAGCGCCTCCTGTGCCTGGCGCAGGCGCTTCTCGGCGGCCGACAGGTCGCCGTCCTCGATCGACAGCGCCATCTCCCACATATAGTCGGCGACCTCGCGCAACTGCTCGTCGGTAGCGGCCATCTCGAGCTGGGTGCGCCCGGCCATGATGCCGAGATAGTGCGAGGGGTTCTCGAACGTGTCCTCCGGCCTGATCGTGATGGCGTCGATAAGGTTGAGCGTGTCCTGCTTGCGGTTGGTGTCCAGCGAGAAGATCTTGCCGTGCTCGACCACCGCCCTGGCAAGCGGATTGGTGAAGATCTTCTCCGGCATCACGAAGGTCTTGGTTTCGCTCGACGCTTCCTGGCCGGCGGCGTCCTTGGCCTTCAGCGTCAGCTTTATCCGCGATCCCGACCAGACATGTTCGGTCAGGTCGCGCGACGTCTTCGCCGCCGGCCCCTTGGCGTCGCGGCGCGGCAGGGTGAGCTTCATCTCGGGCGCGCCATAGAGCGGGTGCGCTTCGGCTGACGGTGTTTCCTCCAGCTCGAAATCCGCGAACGCTTCGGTCGCGCCGTAGTCGTCCTCGACCTCATAGGCGAGTTCCAGCGCGCCGTTCGCCGCGCGTTTCGGCTCGTCGGAGAAGCGGATCACCGGAGCGCGGTCCGGCGTCACCGCAAAGGTCCAGCTGGAAATGTCGCGGTCGCCAGACTTCAGCGTAAGAACGCCGTCCGTCGTCAGCTTGCCCGTAAACTGGCGCAGGCCCGTCGTGGCGGTGGGCGCTGCAGCCGGCTCAGCGTCTGCGGCTTCGTTATCCTGTCCGGCCGGCGCGCCCTGTGGCGCGATGTCCCGGGTGTTGCCTGCAGCGTCGGTGAAGGCAAGCGTCTCCTCGCCTGAGCCGCCCGTCACGCGAAGCGACAGCTCGCTGTTCTCAGGCACGGTGAAGGTGGAGGGCGGCGGGCGCACCGCCTGATCGGCGGACGGGTTGGCCGCCTGGCCACTCGCCGGTGCATTGCTGTTCGAGGTCAGGAACACCGGCGCCTTGCCGGTGTAGGCCGGCGGCGTCACCCAGGCGTCGATGCGCGGCGGCACAGTCTCCATCCAGCCATGCGCCTTGAAGCCATCGCGGAGCGAGCCGCCGAACGGTCCGAAGGAGAAGGCGAAGGCGGTGACCAGCAACAGCGCGGCGACAGCGCGGATGCCCCACGGGTCGCGCTCGGGAACGCGGGTGCGCGGGAGGTCGCCGCCGACGCCGCCGAGGCTCGCCGCCATGCGGCGCTGATGCTCGCGCCACAGCGCCTCAGCGAAGGCGCCGCCGCCCTGGCCCTCTGCTCGCCCGACCGGCCGATCGGTCTGCACCAGAACGGGCGTGTGGACGAGTTCGTTGGCGCGCTCGATGCGACGATCGATCTCGCCCGATGTCGGGTGGCGGTAGAAGCGCAACGGATACAGCGAGGCGAGGGCGGCAATGCCGAAGCCGACCACGACGGCAAGCCGAGCAAGATCGGGCAGGACGCGGAAGACGCCGAGCCAGGAGAGGCTCAGGAAGAGGACAGCGACCAGCAGCAGGGGAAGGACGAGCGGCCAGCCGCGTTCGACGACCATCGCCGCACGGACCGCAAAGCGCGTCCGCGCCAGCCTGGTCGTCAGACCGAGGTCAGTTCCTGCCGCATTCGTTTCCGTCATCGGCCCTTCCAGTTACCGCGCTGTGACGCGGCCGATGCCTTAAGATAGCAGTAAGTGCGGCAAAGGCGAGGCGCTTCCGGAAATCGTGATTGGCCGTCACCGGGCGGCTATAGCCACTCCGGAACCGAATCCAGCGCGATCAGTTCCTCGTAGGTGCCGCGTGGGCGCACGACATGGAAGCGGTCGCCGTCTACGAGCACTTCCGGCACCAGGAGACGCGAGTTGTAGGTGCCGGCCTGTACCGCGCCATAGGCGCCGGCGGTGCCCACCGCGATCAGGTCGTCCGACTTCAGCTTCGGCAGGTCGCGGTCGAGGCCGAGGAAATCGCCGGTTTCGCAGACCGGGCCGACGACGTCGGCCGTCATGCGCGGCGCGTCGGGCTTCGCCTCCAGCACCGGGCGGATGTCGTGGAAGGCGTCGTAGAGCGTCGGCCGGATCAGATCGTTCATAGCCGCGTCGACGATGAGGAAGTTCTTGGCGTTGCCTTCCTTGGCGTAGATGACCTGCGTGACCAGTATGCCGGCATTGCCGACGATCAGCCGGCCCGGCTCGAACATGACCTTCAGGCCGAGCGGCGCGATGCGCTTGCTGACGATCTCGGCATAGGCGTCGGGCAGCGGCGGCGGATCGTTGTCGGTGCGGTAGGGGATGCCGAGCCCGCCGCCGAGATCGACATGATCGATCGCATGGCCGTCAGCCTTCAGCGTTCCCACCAGTTCGGCCAGCAGCGCGAAGGCGTCGTCGAAAGGCTGCAGCTCGGTGATCTGGCTGCCGATATGCATGTCGATGCCGGTCACCTTGATCCCCGGCAGTTCCGCAGCACGCTTGTAGACGGTCCGGGCGCGCTGCCACGGGATGCCGAACTTGTTCTCCGCCTTGCCGGTCGAGATCTTCTTGTGGGTCTTCGCGTCGACGTCCGGATTGATGCGCAGGGAAACCGGCGCGGTGGCGCCCAGCCGCATTGCGCGCGCCGACAGCAGTTCCAGTTCCGGCTCGGATTCGACATTGAAGCAGAAGATGCCGGCGTCGAGTGCAAAGTCCATTTCCCGCGCCGTCTTGCCGACGCCGGAGAAGACGATCTTGCTGGCCGGTATGCCGGCGGCAAGCGCGCGGCGCATCTCGCCTTCCGACACCACGTCGGCGCCGGCGCCGAGCTTCGCCAGCACGCGCAGCACCGCCTGGTTGGAGTTCGCCTTCAACGCATAGCAGACCAGGCTGTCCATGCCTGAAAAGGCCTTGGAGAAGACCTTGTAGTGTCGCGTCAGCGTCGCCGTCGAATAACAATAGAAGGGCGTTCCGACGACTGCGGCGATCTCCGGAATGGCGACGTCCTCGGCGTGGAGCACGCCGTCGCGATAGTGGAAATGGTTCATGTGGTCGGCGCGGAAACGGTCAAAGCAATGGATCGAGGATGAACGGCTTGTCGTTGCGCGGTTTCTGCGGCTCCGGCGGCATTGGCCCGCCAGTCTTCTCGGCTTCCTTGCGGGCGTCCACCTGAGCCTGGTAGGGCGTGTCGAGGTTCGACTTGCGGCCGCAGCCGGCGACCAGCGCAACGGCCAGAACCAAAGTGATCGCCGCGAAAACCCTGCTGCCGTTCATCGAGCCCATCCGTCCGGTGGAAAAATCCGTCCGCAGCTTGTAGCGAATAATTTCCCGCTTTGCACCCGGCAAATCGAGCCGCCAACGCTCTGCTCAGGCTTTCGCCAGCCGCTTCTTCCAGGCGCGTATCTGTTTCTTCACCTCCGATGGCGCGGTGCCGCCGTAGCTGGTGCGGCTCTTCACCGAATTCTGCACCGACAACACCGAGAACACGTCCTCGGTGATGCCGGGATGGATCGCCTTGAGATCGGCCAGGGCAAGTTTCTCCAACCCGACCTTCTTCTGTTCGGCCAGCGCCACCGCCCGGCCGGTCACGTGGTGCGCCTCGCGGAAGGGCAATCCCAACGTCCTGACCAGCCAGTCGGCGAGGTCGGTGGCGGTCGAATAGCCGGCGCCTGCCGCGCGTTTCATCGCCGCAGCATCCACCGTCATGTCGCGCACCATGCCCGTCATCGCCGCGAGCATCAGGTCGAGCGTCTCGGCCGCGTCGAACACCGCTTCCTTGTCCTCCTGCATGTCCTTCGAATAGGTCAGCGGCAGGCCCTTCATGACGGTGAGCAGGGCGACCAGATTGCCGTTGATGCGGCCGATCTTGGCGCGTACCAGCTCGGCCGCGTCCGGGTTCTTCTTCTGCGGCATGATCGAGGAGCCGGTCGAGAAGGAATCGGAAAGCTTCACGAAGCCGAACTGCGGCGTCGACCAGATGACGATTTCTTCGGCCAGCCGCGACAGGTGTGTGCCCGAGATCGCGGCGACCGAGAGGAATTCCAGCGCGAAGTCGCGGTCTGACACCGAATCCAGCGAGTTGCGCGTCGGGTCGCGGAAGCCGAGCGCCTTCGCCGTCATGTGCCGGTCCACGGGGAAGCCGGTGCCGGCAAGCGCCGCCGCGCCGAGCGGGCTCTCGTCCATGCGCTCGATCGCGTCGCGGACGCGGCTGAGGTCGCGTGAGAACATCTCGACATAGGCCATGCAGTGATGGCCGAAGGTCACCGGCTGCGCCGCCTGCATGTGGGTGAAGCCGGGCATCACCGTCGCCGCATGCTCTTCCGCGCGCTCCAGGAAGGCCGCGATCAGATCCTTCAGCGCTTGCGCCACGCGCAGGAACTCGTTCTTCACCCACAGCCGGAAGTCGACGGCCACCTGGTCGTTGCGCGAACGCGCCGTGTGCAGCCGGCCCGCTGCCGGTCCGATCAGCTCGGCGAGCCTCGCCTCCACATTCATGTGGATGTCCTCGAGTTTTTCCGAGAACTCGAACTTCCCGGACTCGATTTCTCCGAGGATGGTCTTCAGCCCCTTGGCGATCTTCTTCTGGTCGGCCTTGGTGATGATGCCCCGCTCGGCCAGCATTTCGGAATGTGCGATCGAGCCGCGTATGTCTTCCGCATAGAGTTTCTTGTCGAAGGAGATCGAGGCGTTGATCGCCTGCATGATCGCCGCCGGACCCGAGGCAAAACGTCCGCCCCACATCTGGTTACTGGTCTTGTCATCGTTCATCGTGGTAACCGGACCTGAGTTCGTGCTGTTGGATCGTCTATGGCCGAAGAGAAGAAAAAATCGATGTTTCCCGCGCTGCGCCTGATCCTGCTCGCGGCCGTGGCGGGCGCGCTTGCTGGCGCGGTCGCGGTATATGTCACCAGCCGCCCTGCTGGCAACAACGGCGCCGAAACGTCGGCGACCTCCGTCAGCGAAGCCGACGTTGCGGCCTGCGCGGCCAAGACCGATATCGCGAAGGAGGTCGCGGCCTCCGCCACCGGCGATGTCGCGGCCGTGCTGCCGGCCGATCCGCCGCAGTCGGTACGGGCGCTCGCCTTCAACACGCCCGACGGCAGGCCGATGACGCTCGCGGAGCGTGCAGGCAAGACCGTTCTCCTCAACCTCTGGGCGACATGGTGCGCGCCATGCCGCGAGGAGATGCCGGCGCTCGACGCGCTGCAAAAGGAACTGGGCGGAGAGAAATTCGAGGTGATCGCCGTCAATGTCGATACCGGCGACGACGTGAAGCCGAAGAAATTCCTTGCCGAGACCGGCATCGAGGCGCTGGGCTACTACCGCGACAACACGCTCGCCCTCTTCAACGATCTCAAGAAGCGCGGCCTGGCGCTCGGCCTTCCCGTCACGCTGCTGATCGACGACGAGGGCTGCCTGCTCGGCCATATGAACGGTCCGGCCGACTGGGCCGCCGCCGATGCAAAGCGGCTGATCGAAGCAGCGATCGGGCGGGCCGGATAGCGGGGCGTTCCGGGAGTTCTCAGCAGGTTCGCGATCTGCTAGCCTCGTCGGCGGGAGAATGTTTCATCCGTAGATGCGGACCTGAGGGACCGCGACGATGGCGAACCAGCTGCCGCCCAATGTTGGACCGGTCGACCCCGCCGTAGCCAGCGCGAGCGGAGCGGTGTCCAGTCATCGTCTCGCGGCTATCGTGTCGGTCGATGTCGTCGGCTACAGCCGCCTCATGGAAGCCGACGAGGCGGGAACCCATGAGGCGCTGACGCAGTTCCGTCGCAGTACCGTCGAACCCCTGATTGCCGAGTACCACGGCCGCATCGTCAAGCTGACCGGCGACGGGGCGCTGCTCGAATTCCCGAGCGCGGTCGATGCGGTCCGCTGCTCCTTTGAGATCCAGCAGCAGGCGGAAATCTGGAACGCCGAGCGGCCCGACGACCGCCGGATCGTCTTTCGCGTCGGCATCAATCTCGGCGAGGTGATCGTCGACGAACAGGACATCTATGGCACCGGCGTGATCGTCGCCGCGCGGCTGCAGGCCATGTGCGATCCGGGCGCCATCTTCGTCTCGTCGGCGGTCGTCGAGCAGGTGGGCAATCGCGGCGGCCTCGGCTTTGCCTATGTCGGAGAGCGCAGCGCGAAGAACATCATAGACCCAGTGGAGGTCTATCGCGTGACCGCGGAGGCCGGCGCCGGTCCTTTCATACTGCGTCGCCATTTTCGGTCCCGTCGCTGGCTTCTGGTGGTGGGCGTCTTGCCGCTCGTTCTGCTCCTCGGCCTGGTCGCGGCCTGGCGCTTCGATCTGCTGGGGATGGGCGAAGTCTCAATGCCTGCCAGCAAGCCTTCCATCGCCGTGATGCCGTTCCGGAACCTTAGTGCCGACGTTTCCCAGGACTATTTCGCGGAAGGGATGAACGAGGATCTGATTACCGATCTCGCCAAGTTCCCGGGCCTCTACGTCGCGTCGCGCAGCGCGTCCGATTACTACAAGGACAAGCCCGCGCCGGTGCAACTCGTGAGCAGCGATCTGGGCGTGAACTACGTGCTCGAGGGAGGCATCCAGAAGTCCGACAAGGCAGTGCGCATCACCGTCCAGCTGATCGACGCCGCGAGCGGCGAGAACCTTTGGGCGGAGCGGTACGACCGCAATCCGGAGCATATATTCGAGATTCAGGACGACATCACGAAGTCCATAGCAGGCACGCTCATGGGCACGACGGGCCTGCTCGCCGAAGCCGAACTCAGGCGGCTGGCGCGCAAGCCCGCCAACAACTGGATTGCCTACGACTACCTCATGCAGGGCTGGCACGAATGGTACAAATTCACGCCGGAAAGCAACAAGGAGGCGCGGCGTCTCTTCGAGATCGCCGGCAAGGCCGACCCCACCTATGCGCGCGTATATGCGGGCCTCGCCTGGACCTATGCGCTCGACTACGAATACGAATGGACGGACCAGTACGAGGAGACGGTGGCAAAGGCCCTCGCGCTGTCCAAAAAGGCCGTCGAACTCGACGAGAAGGACTATCGCGGCTACTGGGCGCTCGGCTGGTCCTACCTCTACAGTTGGGAGCACGAGAAGGCCGAGGCTGCCTACAACAAGGCCCGGCAGATGAACCCCAACGACGCCGAACTGATGGCGGAGATGGCGAGCATGCTCATCTATGTCGGCCGGCCAAAGCAGGCGGTAGAGCAACTGCGGGAAGCGATCCGACGCAATCCGTTCCACGATCGCTGGTATCTCGAATATCTCGGCTGGGCCTACCAGGAAGCCGGAATGGCCAAGGAATGCGTGGACACGATGAAGGTCGTCGATCCGCAGCCGGTCCAGACGGATCTGTGGCTGCTGCGCATTCTCGCAGCCTGCGATGCCGATCCTGCCGTCAACAAGATGGACGAGGCGCACGCCGTGGCGGCCAAGATCCTGGCGCTGGACCCGGGCTTCTCGATGGCGGCGCACCGAAAATACCAGGAGGAGACCCTTCCGTACAAATCGGTCGATCTGATCGACAAGTGGATCGTCGCTTTTCAAAGGGTGGGGCTGCCGCCGTGATGCGAAGGGAGGGGATGGCCGGCGTGCTGGATCTTGGGTTGGGCGAAGCTGTTACCGCTCAGCCGCTCGACGTGGCGCCAGCGCCCGAACGGGCGTCGCTGCGGACGCTCGGCAGACCGGCATTCCTGATGAGCCTGCCGCTTTTCCTGTCGACTGAAGAGCCGAACAACGTGCTGATGGCGGCCATGAGCGAACGGGAGCGCCGCATCGACCGCCGCAAGGCGATGGCGCAGTTCCTGGATCTCTATCAATTCATGGCGTCGCGCGCGGTGGTCTACCTGTTGCCGAGCCGACCCGGCCTGCAGGACCAACCCTATGTCGCCAATCTCGGCGTCGTGCTGCCCCATCTCGAGCGCGAGACGATCGTCGTCTCGCGCTTCCGCTCGTCACCGCGCATCGGCGAGGCCGCCGTTGGAACCGATTTCCTGCGCCTGTTCGAGTTCGACATTCAGGTTCCGCCCGCGACGTTTCGCCGGCAGCCGCTTCATTTCGAGGGCGAGGCCGACCTCAAGCATGTACGCGGCAACCTCTACATCGGCGCCCACGGGATGCGCACGTCCCGGAGCGCGCTTTCCTGGTTCGCCGAGAAATTCGACATGGAGGTGATCGCCTACCCGATCCTCGACGACCATCTCTATCACCTCGACTGCTGCCTGTTCTTCCTCAACGACCAGGAGGTGATCCTGTCGCGGAAGAAGACCGCCCCGGAAGCACTGCGGGCGATCGAGCGGCATTGCAACGTCGTGGATGCATCGGTCGAAAATGTCCGCTCCGGCATGACGAACGGCCTCATGCTGGGAGATTGCCTGCTGTGCGATTCGCCGCTCGAAGGCATCGACCGGACCCATCCCTATTATCCGAGCGAGAAGCGCAAGATCGCCAAGCTCGAGAAGATCTGCACCGCGCGCGGGCTCGAACTGCGCATCTTCAATCTGTCCGAATTCCTGAAGTCCGGGGCAGCGCTCTCCTGCCTCGTGATGCGACTGAATGACGAGAGGCCAACCAGACAGCCCTGAGGAGGAAGTCATGGCTTACGGGAATTCGAAGAACGCGCTTGAGGAAGAAAACCAGCTGTTGTCGATCTTGCTGACGGAGACGATGAACTACGCCAAGACGTTGAAGCCCGGCTCGCTCGGCGAATTCATCGCCCTCGACTGGGCGGGGTCCTTTGACAAGCTGCAGAGACTGAATGGCGAGTCCATTGCAGATGAGGACGGCTCATTCCGCAAAACCTTCGCCGATGAAGTCACGCTGCTGCGCGGCTTCCTGGAACTCACGGACGGCAAGGGATTCGGGGAATCCTGGGCGGAGCTGTTCACCAAGGATATCGAGATCGCGGAACGGCTTCTGACCGAAGACTGACCCGGCCCCGGGGCGTCGAACGTCGACTGCCCCGGATAGGAAGAGCTCCCGGTTCCTAACGCGTCGGCACCGGGTGCTCGCCGCGATAATCGTAGAAGCCGCGGCCGGTCTTGCGGCCGAGCCAGCCGGCTTCGACATATTTCACCAGCAGCGGGCAGGGCCGGTATTTCGAGTCCGACAGGCCGTCATGCAGCACCTGCATGATCGAGAGACAGGTGTCGAGGCCGATGAAATCGGCGAGCTGCAGCGGCCCCATCGGATGGTTGGCGCCGAGCTTCATGGCGGTGTCGATCGCGTCTACCGTGCCGACGCCTTCATAGAGCGTGTAGATCGCCTCGTTGATCATCGGCAGCAGGATGCGGTTGACGATGAAGGCCGGGAAGTCCTCCGACACGGTAACCGTCTTGTCGAGCTTCGCCGCGAATACCTTCGCCGCCTCGAAAGTGGCGTCGTCGGTGGCGATGCCGCGCACCAGCTCGACCAGCTTCATCACCGGCACCGGGTTCATGAAGTGCACGCCCATGAAGCGTTCCGGCCGGTCGGTCGCCGCCGCGAGGCGAGTGATCGAGATCGACGAGGTGTTGGTGGCGAGGATCGCCTCCGGATTGAGCTGGGGGCAGAGCTGGGTGTAGATTTTGCGCTTGACGCTCTCGTCCTCGGTCGCCGCCTCGATGACGAGATCGGCTCCGGCGAGGTCGCTCATCTCGTTTGCGGCGGAGATGTTGCCGAGCGCCGCCTTGCGGGCGTCCTCGGTGAGCTTGTCGTGCGCTACCATGCGGGCCAGGTTGCCGCTGACAGTCGCCAGCCCCTTCTCGATGCGGTCCGCCGAAATGTCGTAGAGCAGCACCTTGAAGCCCGCCATCGCGGCCACCTGGGCGATGCCGCCGCCCATCTGCCCGGCGCCGATGATGCCCACAGTCTCGATTGCCATCACACTGATCCCGTCACAGGGCCTTCGTGGCCCTTTTTGTGCAGTGCAAACTAAAGGGCCGGGGCGACTTCGTCCACCCCGGCCCTTCGAATTTAATACGATGGCTCGAAAAGCGTCAAAGCGCCTTTTGGAGTTCTGGTAGGATAGTGAAGAGGTCACCGACGAGGCCGTAGTCTGCGACCTGGAAGATGGGGGCCTCCTCGTCCTTGTTGATGGCGACGATGACCTTCGAATCCTTCATGCCGGCCAGATGCTGGATGGCGCCGGAGATGCCGACCGCGATGTAGAGGTCGGGCGCCACCACCTTGCCGGTCTGCCCGACCTGCCAGTCGTTCGGCGCATAGCCGGCGTCGACCGCCGCCCGGGAGGCGCCGACGGCGGCACCCAGCTTGTCGGCGACCGGCAGGATGACCTCCTGGAACTTCTCCGACGAGCCAAGCGCCCGGCCGCCCGAGATGATGATCTTCGCCGAGGTCAGCTCAGGCCGCTCGCCGCCCGACAGCCGGTTCTCGACAAAGGAAGAGAGGCCCGGATCGGCCGCCGCAGGAACCGTCTCGACCGCAGCCGCGCCACCCTCGGGCGCCGCCTGGAAGGAGGCGGTGCGCACCGTGATCACCTTCTTGGCGTCGGTCGACTGCACCGTCTGGATCGCGTTGCCGGCATAGATCGGCCGCTTGAACGTGTCTGATGACACGACCTCGACGATCTCCGAGACCTGCATGACGTCGAGCAGCGCCGCAACCCGCGGCATGACGTTCTTGCCGGAGGTGGTGGCCGGCGCCACGATGGTGTCGTAGCCGGGAGCGAGGCTGACGATCAGCGCCGCAAGCGGCTCCGCCAGCCGGTTCTCCAATGCGGGAGCCTCGGCCAAGAGCACCTTGCGGACGCCCGACAGCTTCGCCGCCGCATCGGCCGCGGCCTTCGCACCGTTGCCGGCGACCAGAACGTCGATGTCGGAACCGATCCTGGAGGCCGCCGACAGCGCCTTGGCGGTCTGGTCCGACAGGCTCTGGTTGTCGTGTTCGGCGATGAGCAGAATTGCCATTTTGTCTTTCCTTTCGCCTTACAATACGCCGGCCGTCTTCAGGCTGGACACCAGTTCGGCCACGTCCTTCACCTTGACGCCCGCCTTGCGGCCTTCAGGCTCCTCGGTCTTCACGACCTTGAGCCGCGGCGCCACGTCGGCGCCGAAATCGGCCGCCGTCTTCTCCTCCAGCGGCTTCTTCTTCGCCTTCATGATGTTGGGCAGCGACGCATAACGCGGCTGGTTCAGGCGAAGGTCCGTCGTCACGATCGTCGGCAGCTTCACCTCGACCACCTGCAACCCGCCGTCGACCTCGCGCGTCACCTTGGCCTTGTCGCCCTCGATCTCGACCTTGGAGGCGAACGTCGCCTGGCTCCAGCCGAGCAGTGCGGCCAGCATCTGCCCGGTCTGGTTGGCGTCGTCGTCGATCGCCTGCTTGCCCAGAATGACAAGCCCCGGCTTCTCCGCCTCGACCACCCCCTTCAGGACCTTGGCCACACCGAGCGGCTCGACCAGGTCGTCGACCTTGACCAGGATCGCGCGGTCCGCACCCATCGCAAGCGCGGTGCGCAGCGTCTCGGCCGCCTGCGCCGGTCCGATCGACACCACCACGATCTCCTCGGCCTTGCCGGCCTCCTTCAGCCGGATCGCCTCCTCGACCCCGATCTCGTCGAACGGGTTCATCGACATCTTAACATTCGCAAGCTCAACCCCAGACCCGTCACCCTTCACGCGGATCTTGACGTTGTAGTCGACTACCCGCTTAACCGGGACCAACACTTTCATGGACGCATGCCTCTCCGTAGATTTCCGGCGCGTCTATCAGCGCCACGCGCAGCCTGATTGTCGATAGCCGACATTCCCGGCATCAAAACAGACCTGTTCAGCGGTTTTTCCGACCTTGCGGCCTTGAAAAGCGGGCGGACCCTAGTTTGGCCTGCCTGATGCGTCAATATCGCCGAATGCGTCAAATCGGTTCAGATCGAAACTCTATTGCCGGCCCCACCGCGGCGCGGGTTCGGCCTCGACCGGGCGGACAGCGCTCGGCTGCTTCACCACCACGGCGCGCGGCGTGACGATCTCGCGGTCGAACAGCGGCACGTCGCGGCTGCGCAGGACGAGAACGAGCACCGCGCCGGCGATGATGCCGCCGACATGGCAGGCGAAGGAGATCTGCTCGTCGCCGCCGACGGCGAACATCACGAACTGGAACAGGATCCACAGCGCCAGCGTGATGTAGGCCGGGATGCGCAGCGGGATGCGGCCAAAGGCGAGGATCCAGACTTTCACCCGGGGGTGCAGCATCAGGTAGGCGGTGACGACGCCGGCGATGGCGCCGGAGGCGCCGATCAGCGGGACCTGCGATTCCGGCGCGATCAGCCCGTGGAGGAGCGCGCCGGCGACCGCGCAGAGCGCGTAGAAGATCAGGAACTTGATGTGCCCCAGCGCGTCCTCGACATTGTCACCGAACACCCAGAGGAACAGCATGTTGCCGCCGAGGTGGAAGATGTCGCCGTGCAGGAAGGAGTAGGAGATATAGGTCAGATCCTCGGGAAGGATCGTCAATTCCGGCGGCAGGTCGGCATAGTCGAAAACGACGGAGGGTATGTAGCCGAACGCATATACTGCGGCGGTGGCGAACTGTTCCGAACCCAGGGTGGTGAAGAAATAGACGATCACATTGGCCGCGATCAGGCCGATGGTGACGTATTGCAGCTTGATGCGCTTCAGGCTGTTGGCGTCGTGGAGCGGGATGAACATCTCTGGTTTCGCGCTCCGGAATCCCTCGTGTAAGGCGCTATCGGTTCTGGCCCGGCACCCATAGCACGTCGGCGTTTCCATTGTCATTGACCACCCGACCGGCGACGAACAGGAAGTCGGAGACCCGGTTGATGTAGCGGATGCCCTCGCGGTTGACGTGCTCTTCCGGGTTCTGCGCCAGCGCCACCATCATGCGCTCGGCGCGCCGCGTCACCGTGCGGGCGAGATGAAGAGCGGCCGCCGCCGGCGAGCCTCCCGGCAGGATGAAGGACCTCAGCGGCTGCAGGTTCTTGTTGAGCCCGTCGATGTCGGCCTCCACCCGGGCGGTCTGGGCGGCGATGATGCGCAGCGGTTCGTAGTCGAGTTTCTTGCCGGTGTCGGGCACGCTGAGGTCGGCGCCGAGGTCGAAGAGGTCGTTCTGGATGCGGCCGAGCATGGTGTCGAGCTCGGGATGCGCCTGCGCCGTGTGCAGGCGGGCGAGGCCGATGCAGGCATTGGCCTCGTCCACGGTTCCGTAGGCCTCGACGCGCAGGTCCGACTTCAGCCGCCGCTCGCCGCTGCCCAGCCCGGTCGTGCCGTCGTCTCCGGTGCGTGTGTAGATCTTGTTGAGCTTGACCATGATGGACCCGTCAGTACCGGCCGGCCACGTAGGCGCCGAGCAGGATCAGCACCAGCGCCACGAACTGCAGCAGCACGCGCGCCTGCATCAGCTTGTTGGAGGTGCTGCCGGAGCCGCCGCGCATCATGTTGATGAGGCCGCGGATCAGCACGACCACCACCGCGAACATGACGACGATAGCCAGTATGTTGAAAACGGTTGCCATCGGCTGATCCTGTCGTCGTCGGTTGGTTAGGAACGTGTCGCGAGAATGCGGTAGAACATGGCCGCCGGCAGAAAGCGCCTCATGGCCGCCCCCATCTTCGCCGGCAAGGTCACCACATAATGCGGCCGCGGCTTCGAGGAAAGGAGGGCGTGGCGCAAGACCGCATGCACGGCTTCCGGCCCCGGCTTCATCCGCGATACGCTGCCGCCGGCGTTCAGCCGGTCGAGCTGCTCCTGGTAGGCGGCCTTATGTACCGAATTCTCATGGTCCACATTCTTCAGGAACCATGTCAGCGCGTTGGTGGCGATCTTCGATTTTATCGGTCCCGGTTCGATCAGCGAGACATGGATGCCGCTTCCCAGCAGTTCGGAACGCATGCAGAGCATCAGGCCCTCGACCGCATGTTTTGACGCGGCATACGGGCCGCGATACTTGAACGGCGCCAGTCCCATGATCGACGAGCAGTGCACGATCCGGCCGTGGCCCTGCGCGCGCATCACCGGGACGATACGCGTCGTCAGGTCGTGCCAGCCGAAGAAATTCGCCTCGAACTGCTCGCGCAGCGCGGCCACGGAGATGTCCTCGACCGCCCCCGGCTGCGAATAGCCGCCATTGTTGAAAAGCGCGTCCAGCCGGCCGCCGGTCCGCGCCAGCACGTCTTCCACCAGCCTTGCGATCGAGTCCGGCTCGCGGTAGTCGAGATAGAAGGCTTCCAGCCCGTCGGCTTCCAGCGCCGTGATGTCCTCGGGCCTGCGCGCCGTCGCGAACACGCGCCAGCCCTCAGTCTTCAGGGCGCGGGCGCAATGGGCGCCGATCCCGGACGAGGTTCCCGTCACGATGATCGTACGCAACTCGTTCATGCCATTGGCCGTTGTTGACTTGCCATTTGAATGAATCCCTTCCCATATTCGGGCCGGGGAAACAATGACGACAAGGAAGATGGAGGGCCGCGGGGTGTTTCTGGTTCAACCGGCCGCGGAAGCACTCTGAATGCGCAAGATCGTCGCGCTCAAGCGTATCCTCTACGACGCGCTCGGCCACTTCAATTACGACGACGGCTGGTCGATGGCGAGCCATCTGGCGATCACCGCGCTGATGGCGTTGTTCCCCTTCCTGATCTTCGCTACGACGCTCGCCAGTTTCCTCGGCGCCGAGGCTTTCGCCGAGACGGCCGTGCATCTCGTCTTCGACACATGGCCGGCCCAGATCGCGGAACCCATCTCGCGCGAAGTCGTCAACGTGCTCACCGTGCAGCGCAGCGACCTTCTGACCTATGGCGTGCTGCTTGCCGCCTTCTTCGCCTCGAACGGCATCGAATCGCTGCGCACCGCGCTCAACCGCGCGTATCGCGTCGTCGAAACCCGTTCCTTCGTCTACCGGCGCATCCAGAGCCTCGCCTTCGTCTTCATCGCGACGATCAGCTTCCTCGTCATCAGCGTGCTTCTGGTCTTCGCGCCGATCATCGTGCGGCTGGCGCTGGCGAACTTCCAGGGGCTGGAGCCCTATCTGGGCACAATCACGCTGTGGCGCTACGTCGTCGCCTCCGTCGTCATCGTCCTCGGCCTGATCGCGGTCCACATCTGGCTGCCGGCGGGGCACCGGCGGTTCGTCGACATCGTGCCGGGCATCATCTTCACGCTGGTGGGCTGGCTTGTAGGGTCCACGGTCTTTGCCACCTATCTCGATAATTTCTCATCCTACGTGACGACCTATGCGGGGCTTGCCTCGATCATGATCGCGGTCGTCTTCCTCTACATCATCTCCATGGTCTTCATCCTCGGCGGCGAACTCAACGCCGCGATCAGCCGCTATTTCGAGGCGCGGGCGAGGGTGCCCGGCTAGGCGGCAGCGCTGGGCGCGGGAGTGCGCCGGGTGGCGAGCGCGACGCCGAAGGTCGCCAGCGCCATGCCGCCGATCTGCACCAGCGTCAGTTCTTCGCCGAACAGCGCCCAGGCGATCAGCGCCGTCACCGCCGGCACCAGGTAGAAGAGCGACGAGACCTTGGACATCTCACCGTCGCGGATCATCAGCATCAGCAGTCCGATGGCGCCGATCGACAGGACGAGCACCAGCCAGGCCATGGCGAAGACGAGTTCGCCGTTGAGCGTGAACTGTTGGGTCTCGAAGGCGAAGGAGAGGATGATCATCACCAGCGCGCCGCCGGCATATTGCCAGCAGGTGCCGGCGATGAGGTCGCTGCCGGCAAGGAAGCGCTTCTGCCAGATCGTTCCGACGCTCATGCCTATCACCGCGACGACGGATGCCGCGAGCGTCGCCCAGGTGACGCCGTCCTGGATCGCGCCGAGCTTCGGCGCCAGCACGATGGCGACGCCGACGAAGCCTGCCGCCAGCCCGGCCCAGTGGCGCGGCAGGATGCGTTCGCCGAGCAGTCTGCCGGCGAGGATCGCGGTGAGCAGCGGCTGCAGGCCGACGATCAGCGCCGAAAGCCCGGCCGGCAGGCCGCGGTGGATGGCCCAGAACACCCCGCCGAGATAGACGCCGTGCATCAGTACCCCCGCGACGCCGGCATGCAGGATGTCCGGCCATGCGAGCCGGCGCTTGCTGAACAGCGCGGCCGCAACCTCCAGCATGGCGAATGCCAGCACGAACCGCACCGCCAGGAAGCTGAACGGTTCCGCCCAGGGCATGGCGTAGCGCGCGCCGATGAAACCGGTCGCCCAGAGAAACACGAAAAGTGCGGGTACGAGCCCCCTGGCGGTGATCATGGCTGGCGCGGAAGGTTGGAGAAACGTGGACCGGTTCGCTCTAATGCCGATCAATCGGTCAAGCAAAGCGAAACAATTGATCCATACTATAAGGAGGATTGAACCCCAAGCACATCACGGGTTCAGGGTTGCGATACGTGCCGCGCGCGCCGGAAGGGGGCGGACATGATCTGGAACCTGGAGCCAGGCTGGCTGATGATGGCGGTGGCGACCGTTGCCGTCCTTGCGTTCTTTTTCGGGGCGGCGCTCGACGCGATCATGCACGAGGACGGGTTCGGCCCGACCGGCAACATGATGCTCTTCACGTTAGGTTTCTTCCTGGCGGTCATCATTGCCAATAGCTGGGGCATCAGCCTGCGGGATCTGAAGCTTGCGGTCGCCTGGGGACTTGGCGGCGCCTTCACGACCGTGAGCCTGCTGGCGCTGATCAAGGCCGCCGCGGCCCGCATCTGATCACGCTTCGAGCATTGCCTTGATTTCGTCCGGCGTCCGCCCGGCGCTCCTCAGCGCGGAAAGCCCGGTGTCGCGAAAGCTCTTGGAGAGCTTGCGCCCATCCGGGCCGGGGATCAGGCGGTGGTGGAAATAAGCCGGCTCCGGCAGTTCCAGCAGTTCCTGCAAAAGCCGATGAATGCCGGTAGCGGCAAAGAGGTCCAGGCCGCGCACCACATGGGTTATGCTCTGCAGCGCGTCGTCGGCGACGACGGATAGGTGGTAGCTGGTCGGCACGTCACGGCGGGCCAGCACCACGTCGCCCCACAAATCCGGCCTTGCTTCGACCTTCCGTGCCGTATCCATGTCCGGGCCGGCGAACTCCGTCCATGTCAGCGGCTTGTCGACACGCGCCATCGCGGCGGCAGTGTCAAGCCGCCAGGCGAACGGTTCGCCGTTCGCCATCCGCTTCTTGCGTTCGGATGCGCTGAGCGCCTTGTCCAGGCCGGGATAGAGCGGCACGCCGTCCGGGTCGCGCGGCCATGTCCTGCCGCTTTCTTCCGCCTGCGCGATGTGGGCGCGCGTCTCGCCCCGGCTCATGAAGGCTGGATAGACGAGTTCCCAGGCGATCAGGCGATCGAGCAGCCCGCCATATTCGGCGAGGTGCTCGGACTGGCGGCGCACCGGCTCTTCCCACTCGATCCCGAGCCATTCCAGATCGCGAAAGATGCCGGCCTCGAATTCCGGCGTGCAGCGCGTCAGGTCGATATCCTCGATGCGCAGCAGCAGTCTGCCGCCGGTCTTCCGCGCCATCGCTGCGTTGAGCAGCGCCGAATATGCATGGCCGAGATGCAGTTCCCCGTTCGGGCTCGGCGCGAAGCGGAAGGTTGGCCTGGTCATCGCCTGTCAGGAGTGACGCGGTTTCGGGTTGTTGCCGTTATCGACGGATTGCTATCTCTCGCGTCCGGACTTCACAAGGACCCACCGGAAGCGCGATGCAGCGTATATCGACCCTCGACGACATAGCAGCCGGGCTGGACGCCTTGTGCGCGGCCGACCCCCGGCTGGTGCGCGTGCGCGCCGCCGCGGGGGAGGTGCAGCTGCGCCGCAGCGAACCCGGCTTCGCGAGCCTGGTCTCGATCGTCGTCTCGCAGCAGGTTTCCCGCGCCAGCGCCGATGCGATCTTCGGCCGGCTTGTGAGGCTTGCCGATCCGCTCACTCCTGAGGTGCTGCTTGCCGCGGGCGAGGGGCTTTTCCGCGAGGCGGGTCTCTCCCGTCCCAAGCAGCGCGCCGTGCTTGCCGTGTCCATGGCCGTGCGGGACGGCCTCGACCTCGCCGGCCTCTGCGATCTCGACGCAAAGGCTGCGATCGACGCCATGACCGCCGTTCCCGGCGTCGGGCTTTGGACCGCCGAAGTCTATCTGTTGTCCGCTGCCGGCCATCCCGACGTTTTCCCCGCCCGCGACGTCGCGCTGCAGAGCGCGGTCGGTCATGCGCTCGGCATCGATCCCCGGCCGGGCGAGAAGGCGCTCATCGAAATCGCCGAATCATGGTCCCCCTGGCGGGGGGTGGCGTCACGCCTTTTCTGGGCTTATTATCGTGAAATCAAAGGAAGGGAGGGCGCGCCGCCTTCGTAAATTGCGCTGGAACGGCCAGATTTGTGACTTTTTTCCGGTACGTGTGGCGCGCGGACCGCTTCACATTTCTGTCACCTCCTGCCTACAATATCTGCGCGCATCGCATTGAGGCCAAAGGAGGATATCGCCAGTGACGATCGCGGTGTCCCCAGACGGGCTGCCTGCGCTGGTCCTGAACGCCGACTATCGGCCGCTCAGCTACTACCCCTTGTCGCTCTGGTCCTGGCAGGATGTCATCAAGGCGGTCTTTCTCGACCGCGTGAACATCGTCGCCGAATACGAGCATCAGGTGTCCTCGCCCACCTTCTCGATGCGGCTGCCGAGCGTCGTCAGCCTGAAGAGCTATGTGAAGCCGTCCCGCCATCCGGCATTCACGCGTTTCAACGTCTTCCTGCGCGACCGTTTCCAGTGCCAGTATTGCGGCACGCCGGAGGACCTGACCTTCGACCATGTGGTCCCCCGCCACAGGGGCGGCGCGACGACGTGGGAGAACGTGGTCGCCGCCTGCTCGCCCTGCAATCTCAGGAAGGGCGGCATGATGCCGGCTCACGCGAAGATGTGGCCGCTGCAGAAGCCCTACAAGCCGACCGTGCACGACCTGCACAATAACGGCCGGCTGTTCCCGCCCAACTATCTGCACGAAAGCTGGATGGACTATCTCTACTGGGATGTCGAACTGGAGCCCTGACCGGCGGCTCCCTTCAGGCTTTCTTGAAAGCGCCCCTGAACGCCACGACGGCGAGGATCAGGCTGGCGATCGCATTCCACCCCGCGAAGGAAAGGCCGAGCACGCGCAGCGCCGCCTGGTCGCAGGAGGGCGGCACGAAAGTGTTGATGGCGTCGAGCACGCCTTTGCCGCCCGTATCGACGGGGGCGACCACGCCGCAATCCGTCGGGCCAGCCCACCAGCCCCACTCGACGCCGGAGTGCTGCACGGCCAGGAACAGTCCCCAGGCCATCAGCAAGCCGCCGACGAGCAGCAGCAGGCGGGTCACCACCGGCGGCCAGCGCAGCGTGGCCGAGATCGCGGCGAGCGCCATGACCGGCACGCCGACATAGTAGGGAATGCGTTGCTCCAGGCAGAGCTTGCAGGGAATGTAGTGGCCGATGTGCTCGAAGCCGAGCGCTCCGCCGACCACCGCCGCCATCGCGACGGTCAGGAAGATTGCTGTGTTGCGCTGCTGGTTGTCGGCGGGGGCGTATGACGTCATCGGTCTGATCCGGGCGGTTGCGGCTAGGGCCGGCAGTGTCAGTGCAGGTATCTGACGAGCAAGTAGAGCAAAATGAGGACGGCGGCGGCGGCGGCGGCCAGCAGTCCGAGCCTCTCCTCGACGAAATGCCGGATCGGCTCGCCATACCGGCGCAGCAGCCATGCCAGGAACAGGAAGCGCGCACCGCGCGCGATGATCGCCGACAGGATGAACCAGCCGAGCGGGAAACTGATGACGCCGGCGAGGATGGTGACCACCTTGATCGGCGGCAGGTGGGCGAGGCCTGAGGTCACCAGCATCAGCAGGATGAAGCCGGTCGCCGAGCCGTCGGTAGGCATCAGCGCCTCGAAGTCGTCGAGCTTGCCGTAGAATTCCAGCACAGGCTTCGCGAACGCCTCATAGGCATAGTGCCCGATCATCCAGCCGGCGATGCCGCCGAGCACCGAGGCGATCGTCGCCACGATGGCGTAGCGATAGGCGCGGTCCGGCCGGGCGATCGCCATCGGCAAATAGAGAACGTCGGCCGGGACGAGGAAGACCGAGCTTTCGATGAAGGCGATGAAGGCAAGCCAGTATTCGGCGGATTTGCGCGCGGCGAGCGACAGCGTCCAGTCGTAGAGTCTGCGAAGCATTCGGGATTCCCGTGAGGACCAGCGTGTTTAGGAAGATTTTGCGCGCTGCACAATGGCGGCACAGCCACGAAGCACGGCGCCAGGGCCCTGATCACATGGAATTGCGCGCATAAGCCGCAGCGGTGCCTTGCCCTATGTAAGACGTGGCAGGCAGAGGCCTCGAACCGACAGGCCCCACATTCGACGTGGCTTTACGCTAGGGGTTTGCCTGCCCGGCTCGCCGCAATTTGATCGACAAGCCGTCACCCAGAATCAGCGCGCGGTCCCGCTCCGGCAGTGACGCCAGTCTCGGCAGCTCCATCGTCTCCTCGAACGAGACGAACTCCAGTGCCGGGCTGAAATCCGAGCCCCAATGCAGGTTGGAAGCATCGAACCGCTCCAGCAGGAGGTCGATGAAAGGCAGCGCGGTGGCATGCGGCGGACGAGGGTCGATCGCATAAAGGCCGGAGAGCTTGACGCCCACATTGGGGAGGGCTGCAAGGTCGATCAGTGGACCCAGGCGTTCCGCCGCTGCTGTCGGGTCAGGCGCCGTTTCGTGCCGCCCGGGCAGGCCGAGATGCGAGAATATGAATGCACAGTTCCCGAACTGCTCGACAAGCGGGCGCAGGCGTTTCGTCCCCTCCGGGCGCGCATTGAGCGAAATGACGGCGTGGACGTCGGAAAGCGCCTGCCAAAGCTCCGCAGGCCATTCGAGAACCGCCACTGCGGCGGCTTCGTCCGGCAGATAGAGCGCGATGCCGCAATGCCCCGCCGCGATCAGGCTCTCCAGCTGCCGGCGTGTGGGAGCTGGCGAGGGGCGGAGATAGGCGACGCTGTGTATCCACGGCCGCCCGGCGGCGAGTTCACGGACATAGGCGTTGTTCGCCGGATCGATGCCGTGGTCCTCGTAACAGACGACCAATCCGGCTCCAATGCCGTGTCGCTCCCGCAGGCCTTCGTAGGCCTCCAGGTCGGACAGTTCGCCGAGCGGCGATTTTCCGGAGCCGAACTGGCCGTAGCCGTGGCGGAAGAGATGCAGGTGCGCATCGACGATCATCGCGAGAGCGCCTCGACGACCATTTCGGCGGCGAGCAGCCCTTCATAGGCGTCCTGCGGCCCGACCGGCGCGCTGGGTTTTCCGGAACGGATGCTCTGGAGGAAACAGTCGAGTTCCGCGCGCAGCGGATCGTCGATGTCCTCCAAAGGGATGCGGCGGTATTCCGCTCCGTAGATGTCAATATGGCTTCCGGCCGCGAGTTCGGCGATTCCCTTCGTTCCGACGATCTCGACTCTGTCGGGCGGGCAGTCCGGCCCGGGATGAAGCCAGGCCGTGGAGAGCTGCCAGGTCGCGCCGCTCGAAGTATGCAACTGCGCCGTCGTTATCGAACGCGCCGTTCCGGCCGGGCGCCGGAAGGCGTCGGCCGACACGGCCGGCGCGCCGCTGAACCAGAGCGCCAGGTCGATATCGTGGATCATGGTCATCAGCACCGGATCGACGTCTGTATAGCGTTCCGCGTGGCTGGCATCCCGGTAGCGGCGCGAGTTGAACTGCAAGAGCGTGCCGATCTCGCCGCCGGCGAGGATGTCGCGCAGGCGGCGGTGGGCAGAAGAGAAACGCAGGATGTGACCCGGCAGGAGGAAGGCCCGGCTGGCCGCGGCCGCATCGACAAGAAGGCGCATGGTGGCGGCGTCGGGCGCGACCGGCTTTTCGACGAGGACGGGTATTGCGCGCTTCAGCGCTTCGGTGGCAAGCGGGGCGTGCGCCTTGGCAGGCGTCGCAATGACGATCCCGTCCGGCTCGAACCTTTCGAGCAGCGCGAACGCGTCCGCATCTCCGTCGGTAAGCCCGAATGTGCGCCGCAGCGCCGCCAATTCGTCGTGGCGGGGCTCGGCCACCGCGAGCGTCAGGCCGCCGATCGCGGTGAGCGTCTTCAGGTGCTCCTTGCCGAATGCACCGCCCCCCGCCACCAATATCTTCACGACACCGTCCCTTCCGCCCCGGCCCCGCAGATGATCGCGCAGATGCGCTTGCTGTCCTTGAATGCGGGATGGCCGCTCTGGAGGGCGGCGATCGAGGCCGCGCCGGAGAGGTCGGCTGCGATGCCGAATTCGAACCACAGCCAGCGCGATGCGTCCAGCATCGCCTCGTCGGACACCAGGACGACTTCGGCGATGTTGCGTCGCGCTATCTCGAACAGCCGCTCGTCCGTGCGCCGGCAGCTCATGGTGGCGACCCGGCTCGTCACCTCGGGGAGCGTCACCACCTCGCCGGCATCGAGGCTCGCCTTTATCGTCGGCGAGCCGATGGGCTCGACGGCGACCACCCGGATATCGGGCCGCCGCGCCTTGATCGCCGTCGACAGGCCCGAGACCAGTCCGCCGCCGCCAATGGCGACGACGATCGTGTCGAAATCCCATGCCTGGTCCAGGATCTCGAGGCCGAGCGTACCCTGTCCGGCGACGACCAGCGGGTCGGCAAAGGGATGGAAATAAGAGGCGCCGCTGGTGCGGGCATAGTCGTGCGCGGCGTCGTTGGAGACGCTCCACTCGGTGCCAACGACGCGAACGTCGGCGTCCCATCTGCGCATCTTTTCCACCTTGGCAGGAGAGACCGTTTCCGGGACGAACACGACCGCCGGCACCCCGGCCACCTTGGCCGTGCGCGCCACTGCCAGACCATGGTTGCCGCCCGAGGCGGTGACGATGCCCTTGCTGATCTCCTCCTGCGGCGTGCCGAGCAGGCGGTTCATCGCGCCTCGCGCCTTGAAGGACCCGGTGACCTGATTGAGCTCGAGCTTCATCACCACGCTTGCCTGCAGGGGGATTGGATCGCGCGCGAGCGATGCCTCGAGAATCGGGGTGCGCCTCACATAGGGGGTGATGCGATCCCGGGCGGCCTCGATGTCGGCTATCGTGATCATGCGACTTTCCCGTATGGCGAAGCGACGACGACGCAGCAATTGCCGGGCGACACGCGGCCCGGATGGCGCTTGCCATAGACGATCCCGTCGACCCGGTAATGCAATGTCAGCGGCTCGGCGGTGAGATCCCAGGTCTGGTGGATGCGTCCGGCCGGCTGTCCGGCCGAAACGCTTTCGCCGTTGGCGTGGAAGGCCTCGAATATGCCGTCGACGGGCGCGTAGACATAGGCGTCGACGCCGGCGATCTCGAGCACGGGGCCGTCCTTGCTGCGGCTGGCGCTGCCTTCCATCACGCCGAGATGCGTCAGCACATTGTGCACCCCGCGGCGGCAGATCTCGAGGGCGTCGAGCGAGACCGTGCCGCAGCCCCGCATCTCGGTGCCGACTGTGACCAGGCCTGCGCGACAGGCCGTCGCCGTGGCTGTCCGCTGGTCGCCGAGATTGGAGACGACGACCGTGTAGGGCGCGTCGAAGGCCTGTACGGCGGCGATGTTGCGGCGATGCAGATCCGCATCGGTCGTCGGCTCGATGATCGCGCTCGGCAGGATGTCCAGCGACGATCCGCCGGAATGCAGGTCGAGGAACGCGTCGGCCATCGGGAAGATGCATTGCGAAACATAGGCGGCGATCTGCTGGGTGATCGTCCCCATCCCGTCGCCCGGCCAGACGCGATTGAAGTTCAGCCCGTCGACGGGCGACGTGCGCGTCGCTGCGCGCACGGCATGGACGTTGTTGGCCGGCATCAGGATCAGCCGGCCCTGTATCGAGCCCGGATCCAGATCGCGGGCGAGTTCGCCGATCACGATCGGGCCCTCATACTCGTCGCCGTGATTGCCTCCCTCCAGGATCACCGTCGGGCCGGTCCCGTTCGCAACCACCGCGATCGGGATACGCGTCACGCCCCAGGCATCGTCATGCGGTGAGTGGGGAATGCTGACGAAGCCGACCTGCCGGCCCGGCTTGTCGAAATCGATACTGGTGAAGGCGTTTCCGTTGTAGTGCTGCGGAGTGTCGAGCATGGCATCCGTCTTGTGTTGGCGGCCTGGGATTAACGGCCGCGGATTGAAGCTATGATGTTCGAAAGGTTGTCCGCCGCTTTCGGGTCGAGCGCGCCGAAGGTCATCTCCGTCCGGAACGAGCCGCCCGGCTCGATCCACACGATGTGGCCATTGCGCTTCGCGGCGGCGAGCCCGTCCGGCGGCGCCGTCGCCGGGAGAACGAGGCCGAGCGCGTCCTGATCCTCGCTGCGCGTGATCCAGCGCACGGCATAGGGCAGTTCGGACGGCTTATAGCTCACGAAATCGCCGCTCCCGTCCGGGCGACGATGCAGCGCATGGGTCCAGCCGTCCTGTCCGGCTCTTGCCGTCATGGTCAGCACCAGCTCGGGCTCGACCGGCACGCCGGCCTGCAGCGACCTGTGCGACGAGGGATCGGCGGACACCGCGTCGTGATAAGCGCGCACCGCATGGCTGGCCTCGGGACCAAGCGCGGGCACGCGAATGGCCGCATCGGTCCGGTCGTCGCCGACCGTGTCGATCAGGACGCCGCCGTTGGCGGGCAGGAAGTTGATATGCGCGAGATAGAGGAACGGCATCGGCTTGCCTGAGCGGTTCTCGACCTCGATCGCCGCACTGAACGATGTCCCTCCTGCGTGGAGCCGCAGGCGCGGAAGCGCCACGAAGTCATGGTGGAAGGCTTCGGTGTCGCGTCCTGCCCCACTGAGTTCGACATAAGGCCCGGCCGCATCCTCGCCGAACGCAAGCGTCGCCTTCTGATAGGAGAGATTCGGCAGTTCGCCATGCAGTGGATGCGTGTCGTCCGGCCCCGGGTTGCCCATCGACGTTCCGCCGCAATGGATGAAGAACGCCCCGTAGGTCCTGAGATAATCGCGCGTCGGCAACGGCTCGTCGAACATCGAGCGCATGGTCAGCCGGCGGCCTAGGAATTCCGCGTCCCAGATCTGCTGCCCCTGGAAGGGAAGCAGGATCGCCGTCCCGGCCCCGTTCTCGACGCGCAGCGCGGCGACGCCCGAACGATAGCGGAAGGCGGTGACGCGAAGCGCGCCGCTTGCGGCGAGCAGCGTTTCGGTCTCGGTGAACATCCGCTCGTGCAGTTCGATGGATACGGGATTGGTCGGCATCTGGGTTTTCGTCAGGCAGGGCGCCGCATGCGCGGCACTGAGTTGGCTTCGACCGTATGGCCCATCCGGGAGAGCAGCGACTGCGAAGCCTTGCGCACTTCCGCGTAGATGGCGCGCTCGTCGAGCTTGGTGAAACGCCCTTCCTCCAGGATCACGCGTCCGTCGATGATGACCGTATGCACGGACTTCGACCGCGACGCGTAGAACAGGTTGCGGATCATGTTGGTGCTCGGCACCATCTCCGGGCGATCGAGCGTATGGATGACGATGTCGGCCCGCTTGCCGGCATCCAGCGAGCCGACTTGCTTCTCGAGCCCGACCGCCCGCGCGCCGCCGCGCGTGGCCATATAGAGGCCGTCTTCGGCGATCAGGAAGGTGCGGTCCATATGGACGTCGCGGGCCGCCATGACGGCCAGGTTCGCCTGCCGCCAGAGGTCGAAGTCGTTCGACCAGTTGGGAGAGTCCGAGCCGAGCGCGATGTTGGCGCCGCGCCGCCACAGTTCCGCATGGCGTCCGTGCAGCGAGCTGCCGTGCCCCCACATCATCGAGGCTGCCGGAGCCCATGCGATCGACGTGCCCCTGTCCAGCAGGGCCTCGCATTCGGCGTCAGTCAGGTGATTGGCATGTCCGAAGGTGACATTGCGGTCGAGGAAACCCGTCTCGAACAGATGGACGAGAGGGTCCTTTCCGAACCGCTTGCGGTCCGCCTCGGTGTCGGCCGGGCTGTAGGACTGATGGATGTTCAGCGTCACCGACGCGGCGTCCGCGCAGGCCTTGGCCTCCATCATCAGTTCTTCGCTGGCCGTGCCCAGGCCGAGCACCGCGACATGCCCGGTCACCAGCGCGTCCGGATCCGAATTCCGCTGGAGCTCGGTGCCCAGCGAGGCCAGCGCCTCGGCGCGGGTCTTCGGCGCGCGCCGCAGCTCGGTGTGCAGCTTCGCCTGGGCCGCGCACGTCAAGCAGCCGTCTTCGGCCGCGTCCGTCTTGCCTTGCGCAAAGCCCTGCGGCTGATCCCAGATGAAGGCGTCGCCCAATATGGCGCGGACGCCGACCTCCCTGGCCGCGCGCGCCGCCATCTCGGGCGTCAGGATGGTCCCGGCTTCCATGAAGCAGGTGCTGCCATTGCGCACCAGCTCCATGCAGGCGAGCAGGACCGAGAGATACTCCTCTTCGTCGTTCACCGTGTTGTAGAAATGGCCCTCGAACGTGTCGAAGGACTCGCTTTCCACGAGCTGGTCCGGCAGCACGCCGCGGAACAGATGGTAGGATGCGTGGAGGTGGCATTCGACGAAGCCCGGATGTACGGGTGCGCCTTGCGCATCGATCTCCCTGCCGGGGTCGTACCGCGCCGAGATTTCCGCGTCGTCGCCGACTTCCAGGATGCGGCCGTTCTCGCCGACCGCCACCGCGCCGTGCTCATAGATGGTGGCGTCGTCGTCCATGGTGATGACGTAGCCGTTGCGAACGAGCAGCGCGCATTTCTTCTTGGCGTCCATCACGCGTCCTCCCCGAGGATGATTGCCGCCTCTTCGGGCCAGCCGACTGCAAGCGGGTCGCCGACGGAGAGGTCGTCGAACTCGTGATCGCGGACTTCGGCCCAGAAGGTGACGTCCGGTCCGAGGCGTATGCCGATGCGGACGTTGTTGCCCTGGTAGATGATCTCGCTGACGGTGCCGCTTGCTCCATATCCAGCCCGGGGCGCGCCGCCGTCTCGAAGCGGTCTCACGGCTTCTGGACGGACCGACAAGACGGCGCGTTGGCCGATGCGAAGCGCCGTGTCGGCGGTCGGCGCCAGATAGGTCCCGCTGTCAGTTTCGAGCGCCGCCACGCCACCTTCGATGGTGCGCACGGTGCCGCGCAGCAGATTGGTCGCGCCGACGAAATCCGAGACGAATATCGACTTGGGCCGGCGGTAGATCTCGCGCGGGCTTCCGTGCTGGACGATCTGCCCGTTGTTCATGATGGCGATGCGGTCGGACATCACCAGCGCCTCGGTCTGGTCGTGGGTGACGAAGACGAAGGTGGCGCCGAGGCGCTTCTGGATGGCGCGCAGTTCGAGCTGCATCTGCTGGCGCAGCTTGAGGTCCAGCGCCGACAGCGGCTCGTCGAGCAGGAGTACGCGCGGCTCGCCCGCAAGGGCGCGCGCCAGCGCCACGCGCTGGGCCTGCCCGCCGCTCAACTGGCTAGGCTCCCGCTCGCCCAGTCGGTCGAGCCGCACCAGCGCCAGCATCTCGTCGACCCGGGCGTTGATGCGCGAGCGCTCCCACTTCTTGAGCTTGAGGCCGTAGGCGATGTTCTCGCGCACCGTCATGTGCGGGAACAGCGCGCCCCGCTGGAACACCAGGTTGGTCGGCCTGCGTTCCGGCGGCTGGTGGGTGACGTCCTCGCCATAGATATGCACCGCGCCGTCGGAGGGGGCCTCGAAACCGGCGATGATGCGCAGCAGCGTGGACTTCCCGCAGCCGCTGGCGCCCAGAAGCGACACGAATTCTCCGGCGCGCACCTCGAAGTCCACTCGCTCCAGCGCGGTCACCTGACCGAACTGCTTGCGCACCCCCACGATTTCAACCGCAGCTGCCGTCACTTTACCTTCCTTCGGTTGATGATGTTGGAGGCGATCACAAGGCAGACCAGCAGGCCGAGCAGGATCGTCGCGATGGCGTTGATCGACGGGTCGATGCCGCGGCGCATGAGGCCCCACACCAGCACCGGCACGGTCTGCTGGTTGCCGACGTTGAACCAGGTGACGACGAACTCGTCCAGGGAGAGCGCCGCGGCCAACATCGCGGCGCCGATCACGGACGGTCGGATAAGCGGGAACGTTATGTCGCGGAAGGCGCGGGCCGGGGTCGCCCCGAGGTCGCGCGCGGCCTCCAATATGCTGAAATCGAAGGTCTCAAGCCGCGCGTTCATGGTGAGGACCACGAACGGCAGGCTGACGAGTATGTGGCCGATGGCGGCGTTGAGCAGGCCCTGCTGCATGCCGACCGCGCGGAAGGCGACGGCAAGCGCAATTCCGATGACCAGCAGCGGGACGATCGCCGGCATCAGGCTGGCCGTCAGCAGCGCGGCGCGCAGCCGTGCGCGTTTCAGCGTGACGAGCCAGAATGCGAAGGCCGCTCCCACCACGCCCGAAAGCAGGGCCGACACCGCCGCAAGCAACAGGCTGTTCTGCAGCGCCGTCGCGATCAGCGGGTTGTCGAAGGCGCTTGCATACCAGTCGAGCGTCAGCCCCTCGATCGGCATGCTCAGCCTCGGTGACGTCGTGAAGGAGAAGATCACGATGACGGCGATTGGCGCATAGAGATAGGCGATCACCAGGCCGACGAAGGCGGCGGGCAATGCTCGGCTCGCTCTCACCATCGCGTCACCCATCTGATGATGTTCACCGCGGCGAGATAGGCGAAAAGCATGATGGCGACGACGACGAAGGCCATGGCCGCGCCGAGCGGCCAGTTCGAGCCTATTCCGCGGAACTGGTCCGCAATGATGTTGCCGATCAGCATGCTCTGCGAGCCGCCGACGAGGGCCGGTGTGACGAAGTCGCCGGCCGACAGCAGAAATGCGAAGGCGAAGGCCGTGCGCAGGCCGGGCAAGGCCATCGGCACCAGCACCGTGCGCAACGTATAGACCCAGCTCGCGCCGAGATCGCGCGACGCCTCGAGATAGTCGCGCGAGACGTTGAGCATCGCGGAATAAAGCGGCAGGACGGCGAGCGGCAGCAGCAGTCCGCTCAGCGTGATGACGACGGCTATGTTGCTGTAGATCAGGAATTCCAGCGGCTGGTCGACAAGGCCCAGCCATTGCAGGGTGGAGTTGAGCAGCCCCTGCTTTCCGAGAATGGTGCGCCACGCGTAGATGCGCACGAGATAGCCGCTGAAAAGCGACAGCAGGACGATCTGCAGGATCAGTTGGCCGCGCCGCGCGAAGACGAAGCGCATCATGTAGGAGAGCGTGAAGGCGACCGGCACGACGATGAGCGTGGTGACGAAGGCCACGCCGATCGTGCGCAGCATCAGCACGCGATAGAGCGGCGAGGTGAAGATTTTCCGGTAGTTGTCCAGCGTGAAGTCCGGGATGAGCTCGAAGCCCTTCGCCCGCCAGAAGCTGAGCACGAGCAGGCAAAGCATCGGAACGACGAAGAAGACGGCGTAGAACCCGCCGGCGGGAAGCATCGCGAGAAGACGCTCCTTGCCGGATGCCGACGAAGCTATGGGCGCGCTCGACATGTCTGCGATCGATAACTCGGATGGCCAGGGAACATGCGCAGGCCGCACCGCAAGGGCGGCCTGCGCGAGTTGCTGCGGTCAGGAGGCCTTGAAGGTCTGCCAGGCCTCGACCCATGACGGCGCGCCGACAACGTCGCCGTCCGGCTCCTGCGGCGGCACCACGATCTGCGTTCCCAGAATGCCGCCGCCCGGCTGGCGGACATTGTCGTACGGGAACATCGAGCGGATGTCTTCCGGCATCAGGTCGTATGCGGCTTCGACGGTGCAGCCTGACGCGAGTTCCGCAGCCAGCGCCGCGTTCGATTCCGGCTTGGTCATGAAGTCGATGAAGCCGTAGGCGTTGTCGACATTCGGCGCATCGACGGCGAGCGCGTAGGAGTCGGACCAGTAGAAGGTGCCGTCCACCGAGGGCGAGCCAACGACGAGTTCAACGCCCTTCTCCTTGGCGATCATCACCTGGTATGCCCAGCCGCCGATGCCGATCGAGGCGTCGCCGCGCACCAGGACGTCAGCCATGTCGCCATGCGAGGCGCCGATCGTCACCACGTTGGGCTTGCTCTTCAGCATCGCGTCCAGCACCTGCTGGAGCTGCTCCTCGGTGAGGCGGTTCGGCTCGGGCATGTCCAGCGACTTCGCCCAGAGCCAGATGTTGCCGAACGGATCGTCGAGCAGCACCAGTTCGCCCTTGTATTTTGGATCGGCGAAATCCGTGTATTTCGCCGGCATCGCGTCCCACTTCTTCGGATTGAACACGCAGGGCTCGTCGCCCCAGATGATCGGGATGCCGTATGTCTTGCCGTCCTTGACGAGCCAGGGGGCGTCCTTGAATGCGGGAAACAGGCCGCTCGCGGTCGGAATGCGGGCCAGGTCCAGCGGCTGGAACAGCTCCGTGCCGGCCTTCAGGATCGCTGTCTGGAAGTCCTTGTTGGGCGTCAGTATATCCATCGCCCCGCGGCCGCCGGTGTTGAGGCGGGTGAGCGCCTCGTCCGCGGCGGACTGGAAGGACGCGTTCATCTTGATGTTGTTCTGTTCGAGGAAGGGCTTGGCGACATTGCCGCCATGCTCTCCGTCCCAGCCCAGGAAGTTCAGCTCGCCGCCCAGCTTGCCGTCGGCGGCGTACGACTGGCTCGTGGCGCCGAGCACCGTCAAGGTCGACAAGCCCGCGGCACCCTGCAGGAAGCGTCGCCGGCTGACGTCGGCGTTCAGCTTGGCGTCAAGAAAGACTTTCAATCTGTCGTCCACGATCGTTCTCCTCTACGGCTCTCTTGCCAAGAGCGCTTATCCCCAGCGCCGCCCGGATGCGGCGGCTGTTTGTAGTTAAGGACGGTTTCGTATATGAAGTCAAGTACCACTTATGAAACAGGAGAGCCGATGAGCGGCGAAGAACGTGCGGGCTATTCCGCGCCCGCCCTCGAAAAGGGACTGGACATCCTCGAATTGCTCGCTTCCGAGGCGGACCCGCTGACGGCGCGGCAGATCGGCGAAAAGCTCGGGCGCTCCAAGAACGAGATTTTCCGGATGGTCTATGTGCTTATGGAGCGCGGCTATCTTAACCGCGACGCCGCCACCGACCGGCTGTCGTTGAGCAACCGGCTGTTCGAGCTCGGCATGCGTGCGCCCCGCTCGCGCACGCTGGTCGAGGTAGCCTTGCCGGTCATGGAGCGGTTTGCCAATGCCATCGGCCTTGCTACGCACCTGGTGGTGGTGAGCCGCGGCCAGACGGTCGTAGTCGCCAACGCGGCGCCGCCCTGGGCCGCCTTCAACTTTTTCCTGCAGCTCGGCTACGGCAATGCTGCGACCGAAGCGGTGTCCGGCCAGACGATCATCGCATTCCAGCCCGGCGAGCGCCGCCAGGTGATGATCGAGGAAAGCCTGGCGCTGCTGGAGCGCAAGCCGCCGCTCGCCGAGCTGAACCGGCAGCTCGACGAGATCGCAAATGCCGGTTCGGTCGTTTCACCGAGCCATTTCCTGGTCGGGGTGATCGACATCTGCGCTCCGATCCTGGACAAGTCGGGCCGCGCGGTCGCAAGCCTCGTCGTCCCCTGCCTCCAGCAACTCGACCGCCGGGAGGATTTCGAAGGCATAAGGGCAAGGCTGGTCGAGGCCTGCGCCGAGATATCCGCCGCTCCCATCTGACAGGCAGGTGATCGACGGGCGGTGCCGCCCGTTGCTCACGCTACCGCCCGCTATCTCGATCGTCGTTAGATCACGATTTCGCCGGAGACCCCCGTCGTCTTCTCTTGCCAGGCCATTTATGGACGACCGTAATTGCAGCGAAGGATATGATGGCTGCAATACCGACAGGGGCTGTGATGGCAGTCGTCATTCGAGCGGCACGTGAGAAGGACCGGCACGACCTGGGAGCCCTCAAGCTGCGATCTTCGCTGGCCTGGGGAGATCATGTCGAGGAGCTGCAAGCGCTTCCCGAAGCCAGGGAGGTTCCGGCCGTGCACCTGCCACATGTCATCGTCGCGGAATTCGCCGGGGCGCTCGCTGGCTTCGCAACCGTTCTTCCCGGCAAGGACGCTGTCCAGGCCGAGCTGGAGGATCTGTTCGTCGCGCCCGAGCTATGGCGAAAGGGAATAGGCAGATCGCTGCTCGCCGAAGCCGAACACCGCGCCGCAGCGCTCGGCGCACGATCGCTGCATGTCGTGGCCGGTGAGCGGGCTCGTCCATTCTACGAGGCTGCCGGATATCGATTTGCCGGCACCATCGCGACAGACCTTGCGCCCGCCGTCGAGCTGGAGAAGGAACTTCCGTAAAGCTGCGGTGGCCCGACCCCGGGTCTGCTATCCAACGTTGTCCGCAATGACAGAAAATGGCGCGCCCGAAAGGATTCGAACCTCTGACCCCCAGATTCGTAGTCTGGTGCTCTATCCAGCTGAGCTACGGGCGCGCGTCGGCCAAGAAGGCCCGTGACCGATGCTGCACCGGCCACGATGTGAGGTGCTAACTAGCGACGGCGCGCGCGAAAAGCAAGCGGGTCCATGCAAAACTTTCCGGAGCGTATCCAGCCGCCGCGATCCCGGCTGGTTTGACGCTGCGGCACCGCCTGCCGGTCGGTAGCCCCGGGCTGCGGGTCATGTGCGGCGTGGCCGCTATGGCGACCAATGCTCGTTAGGCCGGCCGCCTCAGCCCGCTGCGCGCCTCGTCGAGGCGCACCGGCTGGTCGGGTATCGACACCGAAAAAACCGTGCGGCCGCCGATGCTCTCGACCAGTTCGAGCGCGCCGCCATGCGCGCGCACCAGCTCGTGCGCGATGGCGAGCCCCAGCCCGGTGCCGCCGCTGCGCGCCGAGCCGCGGAACGCCGCGAACAGGTTCTCGCGCGCCTTTTGCGGCAGGCCGGGACCGGTATCGGTGACGAGGATGCGGCTGACGCTGCCGATGCGGTCCGCCGAGATGGTCAGCCGCCGCACCACCGACACCGAATCGTCCCCGGCCATCGCCTGGATCGCGTTGCGGGACAGGTTGGTGAGCACGCGGAACAGCTGCTCGGAATCGGCATCTACCTCGAAGCCTGCATCGACCGCATTGATGAATTCGATGCCGCCGGCATCGTCGACGCCGAGCAGGTCCTGCACCTCGTCGACGAGGCGCCTGAGCCGCAGCCGGCGGCGCGACGGCGGTGGCTCCTGGGTGCGGCCGTAGGCGAGCACCCCCTCGGAGTAGGAGACGGCGCGGTCGAGTGCACTGAGCAGTTTCGGCGCGAAAGCCTGCACGGAGGGGTCGCGCACCCCACGCAGCCGGTCCGAGAGCAACTGCGCGGAGGCCAGGATGTTGCGCATGTCGTGGTTGATCTTGGACACCGCCAGGCCAAGATCGGCGAGGTGCTTCTGCTCGCCGAGCGTCTTCTGCAGGCGCCGCTGCATGTCGGAAAGCTCGCGCTCGGCGACGCCGATCTCGTCAGAGCGGTCTTCCGGGTCGATGATGCGGCCAGGATCGTCCGGCGCCTGCGCGAAGTTGAGCATGGAGTTGGTCATCGCGCGGATCGGCCGGATCATGATGCGGTCGATGACCGCGTAGACCAGGGTCGCGGTGAACAGCGAGATCACCAGCGACAGGATCGCCACGTTGCGCGAATAGACGAGCATCGCCTGGCGCAGCCTGTTGTCGGGGATGACGAGCTCGAACTCGGTGGCGCTTTCGCCGACCTTGCCGAACACCCTCAATATTCTCTGGCCGCCGAAGAACAACGTATCGATCGCGCCCGACATGGCGGCCACGGGCCCGGTGTGGGCAAGGTCGATATGCTCGTCGACCTCGGGCGGCATCTCGGCGATGACGAGCAGCCGCGAGACGCCGTCCTCGCGCACCGCGATCGCCTTGGCGCCGATCGCCAGCAGTACATTGTCCTGCAGGGCGCGGGGCAGGCTTTCGGAATCTTCCTGGACGAGCACCACCGAGACGGCCGCCGCCGTCCCCAGCCGTTCTTCCAGCCAGCGCAGCTTGAAGGTGGCGATCGACGGCACGAAGATCAGGATTTCCGCGATCATCACGAAGAGGACCGTGAGGACCAGCAGCTTGATCGACAGGCCGCGTGCGAGCGGCACCGTCCGTGACGGGATCACTTCAGGCGTTTTGGCGGGATCCTGCAGAATTCTCTCGCTCATGCCAGACAAGGTCCCCGGCCACAGCGGTCTGTTGCTCAGCCGAAAAGTTGCAGCAGGCGCACCATGCCGCGTGCGAGCGGGGTGCGCTTGTTCCTTCCAAAATAGGCGATTGCGGCGCTTTTGCCAATTTCGCCCAATGTCGGGTGCGGCGGTATCGCCGCCGCCATGTCTTCGAGGCCGAGCCCTTTCGACAGAGCGAGCGTCCAGATGCCGATCAGTTCGGACGCGTTGGCGCCGGCGATCGTGACCCCCAATATGCCGCCATTCCTGGCCGCGACCACCTTGATATGGCCCTCGGTGCAGCGCCCGGCGCGCGCCCGGTCGTTCTCGGCGTAGGGCCAGCGCAGGATGGTGAGCTTCCTGTGCCGCGTAGACGCCTGCGCCTCGGTCAGTCCGACATGGGCGAGTTCGGGATCGGTGTAGACGACGCGCGGCACGATGGCGCGGTCCTTCGCCGGCAGCCGGAACAGCAGCGCCTTCAGCACCAGGCCGGCATGGTATGTCGCCGTCTGGGCCGAATCGGGCGTGCCGGTCACGCCGCCGATGGCGTATATCCGGCGGTTTGTCGTGCGCAGCATGGCGCTGACGTCGACGGCGTTGCCCTTGAGCCCGACGCGCGCCTTCTTGAGGTCGAGGCCCCCGACGTCGGGCATGCGCCCGACGGCGACGAGCAGATGGCTGCCGTCGACGTCGTCGGTGCCGGCCGCGGTCTCGATCCGCACCCTGACGCTGGTCTTGCCGCGCCGCTCGACCGCCGTGACCTTGGTGCCTTCGAGGAGGACGACGCCTTCGGCGCGCAGCCTGCGGGCGACGACCGCAGCCATTTCCGGATCCTCGCCGGGCAGCACCGTCGTCTCCACGAGCATGGTGACCTGGGAGCCGAGGCGCCGGAATGCCTGCGCCATCTCAAGTCCCGTCGGGTCGCCTCCAATGATGACGAGATGCCCCGGCCGGCGGCCGACCTCGAGGATCGTATCGCTCGTCAGGCAGCCTATCTCCGCGAGGCCGGGGATATCGGGCACGACCGGCGAGGAACCGCTCGCCAGCACGAAGCGGCGTGCGCGTATCTCCGTATCGCCCGCCACCACTCGCCCCCGGCCGGTGAAGCGGGCCTCGCCATGGATCAACGTCACGCCGAGCGTGGCCAGCCGCTCGGCCGAGACGGCGGGCGCGGCGGCGCCCGCCACCTCCCGCACATGGGTCATCACCGCCTTGAAGTCGATTTCCGGCTCGGACGCTTCCAGGCCGAACCGGCCGCCGGTGCGTGTCGCCTCGGCCTGCCGCGCTGCCGCCGCGAGCGTCGCGGCGGGCAGGATACGACCGAGATTGCCGCCGCCCGGCGGACCCTTGTCGACCAGCACGACCTTGATGCCGTACGTCGCTGCGCCGGTCGCAACCGCGAGGCCGCCCGGCCCGCCGCCGATGACGCAGATGTCGGGAATGAGTACCTTTGCCATGAATGCCTTTACCCCGGAGCCTGACGCTTTCGCGGCAAAGCGGCGAAGAGTCAGGGCGCTTCGCCCCCGCATCTTCCTTACAATCGTGGCGAGCATCGCGACAAGCGCCAGTGCCAACAAGGCGACGGTAATCTCGGCGTAACGTATCCGGGACGGCCACTTTGTCGGCTGGCGGCCGGTACGGCGCTTCCGGTTGACTCCGCGAACCTTTGTTCATTATAAGCCGCGCACGCTCGGGCCTTCAGTCCGGCGCTCTTTTTGTTGCGCCAGACATGCCCAAGCCAAGCTCCTGTTGCATCGGTGACAGAACCAAGAAGGGCCGCACGCCGCGGTATTAAATAAATGAAGCGTACCTATCAGCCGTCCAAACTCGTCCGCAAGCGCCGGCACGGTTTCCGTGCCCGCATGGCCACCAAGGGTGGTCGCGGTGTCGTCGCCGCCCGCCGCAATCGTGGCCGCAAGCGGCTCTCCGCCTGAACGAAGGCAACCCGTTGCCGGATACCGGCAAGCCCCGGCAGCCCGCCCCGGCGCGGCTGCGTAAGCGGGCGGAATTCCTGGCCGTCCGGCGTGGTGAGAAGCGCCGCGGGCGGCTTTTTCTGTTGGAAGTGCTCGACCGCGGCGACGAAGAGCCCGCCCGTGTCGGCTTCACCGTGACCCGGAAGGTCGGCAATGCCGCGGTGCGCAATCGAGTCCGCAGGCGGCTGAAAGAGGCCGTCCGCGTTCACGCCGCAGGTGACATGCAGCGCGGCAATGACTATGTGATCGTCGGGCGCGAGGACGTGCTGGCGGCACCCTTTGCCGAAATCAAGACCGAACTGTCGCGGCGGCTGCGCAAGACGCGCTAGGATCCCAAAGGCCTACGATGGAAAACAACCGCAATTTCTTTATCACCATCGCGCTTTCGGTGCTGATCCTGACGCTCTGGCAGGTCTTCTACATGAATCCGAAGATCGAGCGGGAGCGCGAGACTACCCGCATCGAGCAGGAGCGCGTCGCGGCCGAGCAGAAGACGGCTGCGCCGCAGAGCCAGGGCACTGCCGGCGATACGCCTGCGACCCCGCCCGGCGCGGTTCCTGGCGCACCGGGCGCCGAGAGCCGCGAAGCGGCGGTCGCCTCCACTGCCCGCATCAAGATCGACACGCCGAGCCTGTCCGGCTCGATCAATCTGACCGGCGCCCGCATCGACGACGTCAGGCTGAAGCGCTATCACGAGACGGTCGACGACAGCTCGCCGATGATCGAGCTGCTGACGCCGTCCAACCTGCCGAAGGGTTATTTCGCCGAGGTCGGCTTTGTCGGGCAGCCCGACGTCGGCACGCTGCCGGGTCCCGAGACCGTCTGGACCGTCGAGGGCGAGCAGACGCTGACCCCGACCACGCCCGTCACGCTCGCCTTCACCAACGAAAAGGGCCTGACCTTCCGGCGCACCATAGCGGTCGATTCCGACTACATGTTCACCGTCTCGGACACGGTGACGAATGATGGCGGGGCGCCTGTGTCCCTCCACAATTACGGCCGCATCATGCGCTTCGGCAAGCCGACGACCGCCTCGATCTACGTGCTCCACGAAGGTCTGATCGGCGTCACCGGCGAGGAGGGGCTGCAGGAGATCGACTACTCCCAGATCGAGGAAGACCGGGAGATCAAGCCCGGCAAGTCGAGCGACGGCTGGCTCGGCATCACCGACAAATATTGGGCTGTGGCGATGGTGCCGTCGGGCGCGCAGCCCTTCCAGCCGGGCTATGCCTATTTCGACGACAACGGCCGCCCGCGTTATCGCGCCGATTTCGTCACCGACGCCATCACCATCGCGCCCGGCGAGTCGGCGACCGTCGAAACCCGCGTCTTTGCCGGCGCCAAGGAAGTCGGCAAGATCCAGGCTTACGAGAACGACCAGAAGATCCGCCAGTTCGACCTGCTGATCGACTGGGGCTGGTTCTATTTCATCACCAAGCCGATGTTCTATCTCATCGACTGGCTCTACAAGGCGCTCGGCAATTTCGGCCTCGCCATCCTGGCCACCACCGTCATCGTGAAGGCGATCTTCTTCCCGCTCGCCAACAAGTCCTACAAGTCGATGGCGCGCATGAAGGTCGTGCAGCCGAAGATGATGGAGATCCGCGAGAAATACGCGGACGACAAGATGAAGCAGCAGCAGGCGATGATGGAGCTCTACAAGACCGAGAAGATCAATCCGGTCGCAGGCTGCTGGCCGGTGCTGATCCAGATCCCGGTCTTCTTCGCGCTCTACAAGGTGCTCTACGTCACCATCGAGATGCGCCACGCGCCCTTCTTCGGCTGGATCCAGGACCTTGCCGCGCCGGACCCGACCTCGATCTTCAACCTGTTCGGCCTGCTTCCCTTCGCCGTGCCGGCCTTCCTGATGATCGGCGTCTGGCCGCTCATCATGGGCATCACGATGTTCCTGCAGATGCGCATGAACCCGACGCCGCCGGACCCGACTCAGCAGATGATCTTCACCTGGATGCCGGTGATCTTCACCTTCATGCTGGCGTCGTTCCCGGCCGGCCTCGTCATCTACTGGGCCTGGAACAACCTGCTCTCGATCATCCAGCAGGGCGTGATCATGAAGCGCCAGGGCGCCAAGATCGAGCTCTGGGACAATCTCGCAGGCATGTTCAAGAAGAAACCGTCGCCGGCCGAATGATCGGCCGGCGTGCAGCGCTATTCACCGGAAGCACAAACGGCCCATAGTAGGCGGCTGACGCAGCGCATCAGCCGCCGTTGATCCGGTTGCCTGGTTGAGTATCGTGAACGGGCCGGCGATCCCGCCGCTCGTCAGGTCCCTCTTAGCAGCGCGCCGTATAGATAGAACCGTCAGGACGCTGGTAGCGGCAGTATTCCGTGCTCCGCGGCGTGGATGCGGTTCCGACAACTGCCCCGAGAAGAGCACCGGCGCCCGCGCCGGCCACCGTGGACCTCGTATTGCCGCCAATCGCCTGGCCGGCCAGGGCGCCGACGCCGGCGCCTACCAGTGCGCCGGTACCGGCGCGCTGTTCCTGCTCGGTTGCAGCGCAGCCGGCCAGCGAAATGCAAAGAAGTGCGGAGACGAAAGCAACTTTACCATGAAGTCTCATTAGACGCTCCTAACAATAATCTAGGCGGACCCCCGGCAACACTAGCATGAATGATGTCGCGCGCCAGTCGTGCTTGCCGGAACCTGCGCGTTGCCTGATCAGGCAGGAACATACGTCAATCGGATCACGTCCCTGCCGATCAAGTCGCTGGCGACGAGGCGGAGCGGCGGCCGGGGACCGGCGAAGAATGGCTTGCCGCGACCGAGCACGACGGGGTGGAAATAGAGGCGGTACTCGTCGACAAGACCGAACTCGGTCATGCTTTGCGCCAGTTCCGGTCCGGAAACGGAAACCTCGCCTGCCAGCCTATCCTTCAGCCCGCGTACCACCGCCTCGACGTCATCGGCGACGAGCGTGGCGTTGGGACCGACAGACTTCAGCGAGCGCGACACGACCCATTTCGGCTGGCGCCGCCACGCCTCCGCGAAGTCGCGGCGTTCCTGGGTCCAATCAGGGTGGTCTTCGTCCCAATAGCGCATGACCTCGTACATGCGGCGGCCGTAGACGCTGCCGGTCAGGCCGCGAACGTGATCTGTCCAGTGACGGAAGAGCGCGGGATCAGGCGCAAATTCCTGAAAGTCGACATAGCCGTCCAGGGACAGGTTCATTCCAAAGACGAGCTTCGCCATGCGATACTCCTCCGCCCCAGGCTTCAGAATACCCGGCGGTGCCGGGCTTCCGGGCCCTGTCGGTCCCGGTACCGGTTTCCCGTATTTACGCCGGGATCGTGCCGCCGAGTTCGTCCTCGACATGCGCGCGGATGATCTCGTCGAAGGAGCTCTCCGCCTCGAAGCCCAGCGAAACCGCCCGGCTGGCATCGAAATTCTGCGGCCAGCCGGCGACCATCTTGGCGATCGTCTCGTCGGGCTCGTGGCGGATCAGCTTCACCGCCTTCTCGCCGGCGATGCGCCGGAGCGCCTCAATCTCCTCGCCGACCGTCGCCGACAGGCCGGGCATGCTGAGCGAGCGCTGGTTGCCGAGTGCCGCCGTATCGAGTGCGGCGGCATGCATCAGGAAGCGGACCGCCGCGCGCGGGCTGGCGAACCAGTGGCGAACGCTTTCCTTGACCGGCAGCACGGCCTCCAGTCCCGACAGCGGCTCGCGCAATATGTTGGAGAAGAAGCCGGACGCTGCCTTGTTGGGCTTGCCCGGCCGGATCACGATGGTGGGCAGCCGGATGCCGATCCCGTCGAGGAAGCCGCGCCGCGAATAGTCGGCGAGCAGAAGTTCGCCGATCGCCTTCTGTGTGCCGTAGCTGGTCAGCGGCGTGTGATGGTGCGTGTCGTCTATGACTGCAGGCAGCGGCTCGCCGAACACTGCGATCGACGAGGTGAAGACGAGCTTGGGCTTGTAGGGAGCCTTCTTGCCCTCCAGCCTGATCGCCTCCAGGAGTTCCCGCGTTCCGTCGAGGTTGACCCGGTAGCCCTTCTCGAAATCGGCTTCCGCTTCGCCCGACACGATCGCCGCAAGGTGGAAGATCAAGTCCGGCCGCTCGGCGGCCAGTCCTGTCGCCACTCCCTCGTCGGACAGGTCGGCCGCGAGGGTGCGGGCCTTGCCGGCGAAGCGCGCCGGCACGGCCGGTTCGACGATATCGACCAGCGTCAGCCGTTCGATCAGCTTGCCGTTGATCTCGCCCTTGGCGACGAGCGCCTCGACCAGCTTGCGCCCGACCATTCCAGCCGCGCCGATAACAAGTATGTGCATGTCTGTCCGATCGTGTTGGTGTCAGTCTTCGTCGGGCCCGTCGGAAACTTCCGTTTGCGGGCGATCGTCGCCCTGGGCAACCTCGCCGTGCCACTTGCCCGCCGCATCTTCGTACTCGATTCCCTCGGTTCTGCCAGCTACCTGCTGCTCCGCCGCCGCGATTTTCGCGGCCGCGAGGGCGTCGGCATGGGAAGGGAACGTCTCCGAATAGGTGGTGCCGAGCTTGTAGGCCCAGCCTCCGTCATGCTCGACGATCTCGTAGGTGACCTTGTTCATCGCCTTCTCCGCTCATCTTCTCCCGCTGCCGGCTTCATATGGAGCGCTGCCCGGCGGAAGCAAACCGCCCGGCAGTCGGTCCGGCAGCAGGCTCGGCCGTCCGCACGAAGCCGGCGCTCGCCGCCAGCAGCCTGCGGCTATAATCCTGCGTCACATGCCCGGCGGCAAGGCTTGCGGCGTCGAGCGTCTCGACCTCGGCGCCATTATGCATCACCATCAGCCGGCCGCACAGATGGGTGATGATCGCGAGATCGTGGCTGACCATCAGGAAGGTGAGGCTGCGCGTCCGCCGCACCTCCTCCAGCAGGTTCAGCACCTCGGCCTGCACCGAGGCGTCGAGTGCGGAGGTCGGCTCGTCGAGCAGCAATATGGAAGGCTCGAGGATCAGCGCCCGTGCGATTGCCACGCGCTGCCTCTGTCCGCCCGAAAGCTGGTGCGGATAGCGGAAGCGGAAGCCCGAGCCCAGCCCGACCTCGTCGAGTGCGCGCACGATGCGTTCCTCCGCATTCGCGAAGCCGTGTATGGCGAGCGGCTCCAGCAGCAGCCGGTCCACCGTCTGGCGTGGATGCAGCGAGCCGTAGGGGTCCTGGAACACCATCTGGACCTTGCGGTGGAAGGCCTTGTCGCGGCGCGGGCCGAGCGTTTCGCCGTCGACCGTGATCGTGCCGGCCGACACGGGCGCCAGCCCGGCGATCGCCCGCAGAAGCGTCGACTTGCCCGAGCCGGACTCGCCGACCAGCCCGTAGGATTCTCCCGGCTCGATCCGGAGGCTCACCCCCTTCAGGACATGGTAGTGGTCGTAGACCACGCCCAGGCCGTCGATCGCCAGGGCCGCCGTCAAAGCGCCCACTCCGGCTTGCGGTCGAGCACCGGCAGCGGATGCCGCTGCTCGCCGATCCTCGGCATGCAGTCGAGCAGGCCGCGTGTGTAGGGGTGGCGTGCCCGGGCAAGCTCGGCGGCGGGCAGTTCCTCCACGATCTTTCCCGCATACATGACGATCACCCGGTCGCAGAAGGACGAGACCAGCCTCAGATCATGCGAGATGAAGATCAGGCCCATGCCGCTTTCGCCGACCAGCCGGTCGAGGATGCGCAATATGTCGAGCTGCACCGTCACGTCGAGCGCCGAGGTCGGCTCGTCCGCGATCAGAAGCTGGGGCCCCGCGATCAGCATCATCGCGATCATGGCGCGCTGGCCCATGCCGCCCGACACCTCGTGCGGATAGAGGTCGTAGACGCGGTTCACGTCGCGGATCTGCACTGCCTCGAGCATGGCGAGCGCCCTTTCGCGCGCCTGTGCCTTGCCGACGGCCTCGTGCGCGCGCAGCGCCTCGACGATCTGCCGGCCGATCGTCATCACCGGGTTCAGCGAATATTTCGGGTCCTGCAGGATCATGGCGATGCGCTTTCCCCTGAGGTCGCGGCGCAGCCGGGGAGGGGCCTTCATGAGGTCGATGCCGTCAAATTCCAGTCGGTCCGCGGAAACCTCGGCATTCGCAGGCGTCAGCCCCATGATCGCGCGGCCGGTCTGCGACTTGCCAGAGCCGGATTCGCCGACGATGCCGAGCCTTTCGCGACCGAGCGTGAAGGAGATGCCGCGCACGGCCTCTATCGTGCCGGTGCGGGTCGGGAAGCGGACGCCGAGCCTCTTCACGTCGAGCAGCGGCTTCATTGCTCGCCGCTCCTCGGATCCAGCGCATCGCGCAGCCCGTCGCCGAGCAGGTTGAAGCCGAGGCTGACGACGAGGATGGCGATGCCCGGCATGCCGGCCACCCACCACTGGTCGAGGATGAAGCGGCGGCCCGACGCGATCATCGCGCCCCATTCGGGCAGCGGCGGTTGCGCGCCGAGCCCGAGGAAGCCGAGCCCGGCCGCCGTCAGGATGATGCCCGCCATGTCGAGCGTCACGCGCACGATCAGCGACGACAGGCAGAGCGGCATGATGTGGCGCAGCACGATGCGCATCGGCGACGCGCCCATCAGTCGCACGGCGGCGATGTAGTCCGAGTTGCGCACCGTCAGCGTCTCGGCCCGCGCGATGCGCGCATAGGGCGGCCACGAGGTGATGGCGATGGCGATCACCGCGTTCTCGATGCCCGGCCCGAGCGCCGCCACGAAGGCGAGCGCCAGGATCAGCTTGGGGAAGGCGAGGAAGATGTCTGTCACGCGCATCAGCACCGCGTCGATCCAGCCGCCGGCATAACCGGCGACCGTGCCGACCAGGAGGCCGATCGGCGCGGCGATGACCGCGACCAGGATGACGACGAAAAGCGTCAGCCGGGAGCCGTGGACGATGCGCGAGAAGATATCGCGGCCGAGATCGTCGGTGCCGAACCAGTGCGTCGCGCTCGGCGGCAGCAGCCGCGCATTCTTCAAGTCGCCGATGGTCGGGGAGTAGGGCGCGATGAGGTCGGCGAAGATCGCCACCAGCACGAGCGCCACGATGATACCGAGCCCGACAAGCGCCAGCCCGTTGCCGGAAAATCGCCGCCAGGTCACGTATGCGCGGCCGAGTTTCGCCTGCAGCCGCGATTGCGGCCGGTCGCTGAGCAGCCATTCCCGGCGGGTCTGCGCTGTCGTGCTCATCGCGTGCGGGTCCTCGGGTCCAGCATGCGGTAGAGCGCGTCGGACAGCAGGTTGATGCCGATGAATACCGAGCCGATGACGATGGTGCCGCCGAGCACGGCATTCATGTCGGCGTTCTGCAGCGAGTTGGTGATGTAGAGCCCGAGCCCCGGCCAGGCGAACACCGTCTCGGTCAGCACCGACCCTTCGAGCAGCCCGGCATAGGAGAGCGCGATCACCGTCACCAGCGGCACGGCGGCGTTGCGCAAGGCGTGAAGCCAGATGATGCGGCTTTCGCTCAGGCCCTTCGCCCGCGCCGCCACGATATATTCCTGCGACAGTTCGGCCAGCATGAAGGAGCGGGTCATACGGCTGATATAGGCAAGCGAGAAATAGCCAAGCAGCGCGGCAGGCAGGATGATGTGCCCGAATATGTCGCGGAAGGCGCCCCAGTCCCGCTGCAGCACTGCGTCGAGCAGGTAGAAGCCGGTGATCGGCGTGAAGGTGAACTCGTAGGCGATGCCGATGCGGCCCGGTCCCTCGGTCCAGCCAAGCCGTGCATAGAAGACCAGGAGCGCGATCAGACCGAGCCAGAATATCGGCACCGAATAGCCGACCAGCCCGATCACCCGGACGATCTGGTCGACGAGGCTGCCGCGTTTGACGGCGGCGAGGACGCCGAGCGGCACACCGACCGCCGCGCCGATGATCGTGCCGAGGGTGGCGAGCTCGATCGTCGCCGGGAATACGCGGGCGATATCGGCCATCACGGGATTGGTCGACAGCACCGAGCGGCCGAAATTGCCCGTCAGGGCGTTTTTCACATAGAGCACGAACTGCTCGTAGAGCGGCAGGTCGAGCCCATATTCCTTGCGCGCCTGCGCGATCACGCTCGCCGGCGCCCGGTCCCCCACGATCGCCAGCACCGGGTCGATCGGAATGACCCGCCCGATGAAGAAGGTGACGGCAAGCAGGCCGAGATAGGTGACGACGACGACACCGAGGAACCGCAGGGCGGCGGACGCGTAGACCGATGCGGGGGCGCGTCTGCGCCCCGCCCCGGTCCTTGTTTCGCTGACGGACAACCGGCGAGCCTCTACGGCCGCGTCCGGATTGTCACTTCGTCACCGGTCCGACGAAATTGGTGTCGAAGGTCGGTCCGAGCTTGTAGCCCTTTATGGTGTTGCGCAGCCCCGCCACTTCCGTCTGCTGGAAGATCAGCACGAACGGACTCGTCTCGAGGAAGGTCTTCTGCAGTTCCTTGTACATGTCGGCGCGCTTGGCGTTGTCGCGTTCCAGCAGGGCGGCCTTGGTGGCTGCGGTCAGTTCCGGCACGTCCCAGGCATTGCGCCAGGCAAGCGTCTTGTTGGGCGAGTCGTCGGCATTGTCGGGGTTCGACGTGAAGGTCTCCGCGTTGGAATTCGGATCCCAGTAGTCGACGCCCCACTGGCCGATATAGATGTCGTGGTTGCGCGCCCGGTACTTGGTCAGCGTCTGCTTGCCGTCGCCCGGGATGATCTCGATCTTGATGCCCGCCTGTCCCGTCGTCTGCTGGATCGACTCGGCGATGCCGGTCACCGGCTGCGAGCTGCGCACGTCCATGGTCACGTTGAAGCCGTCCGGCGATCCGGCCTTGGCGAGCAGTTCCTTCGCCTTGGCGACGTCGAGCTTGTAGGGATTGTCCTCGGAGGCTCCGAGCACGCCCTTGGGCAGGAAGTTCTGGTGGATCTCGCCGATGCCCTTGATGAGGGTCGAGCCGATCGCGTCGTAGTCGACCAGCCACTTGAAGGCCTCGCGCACCTCCGGCTTCGCCAGCGTCGGGTTCTTCTGGTTGAGGCTGATGTAGTAGACGGTGCCCTTGGGCGCCGAGGTGGTCGCCAGGTCGGCATTTTGCGACACCGCCTCGTAGTCGCCCGGCTCCAGGTTGCGCGCCACGTCGATGTCGCCCTTCTCCAGCATCAGGCGCTGCGTGGCGCTTTCCTTCACATGCCGGTAGATGACGCGCAGGAGCGCTGGCTTCGGCCCGTAATAATTGTCGTTGCGCTCCAGCACGACGACCTCGTTGGCGCGCCATTCGCGCAGCTTGAACGGGCCGGACCCGGCATAGTTGGTCTTCAGCCAGTCATTGCCGAAGTCGTTGTCGAACATGTACTCGTCGCTTGGCGTGACCGCTGCGACATGTTCCTTCACCAGCTTGCTGTCGACCACGGCGGCAACCGTCGCGGTGAGGCAGTTGAGCACGAAGCTAGGCGCATAGGCCTGGTCCACCGTGAACACGAAGGTCAAGGGATCGGTGGCCTTGGCCTTCTCGGTGACGTTGTCGCCGGTCAGGCCGAACTGCTGCAGGATGAAGGCCGGGCTCTTGTTGAGCTTCACGGCGCGCTCGAACGACCAGGCCACGTCTTCCGCGGTGATCGGATTGCCCGAGGCGAATTTCAGGTCCGGCTTGAGCTTGAACGTGTAGGTCAGGCCGTCGTCGGACAGCGTCCAGCTCTCCGCCACGCCGCCGACCACATTGGTGGTGTCGTTGATGTCGAGCCGCACCAGCATGTCGTAGGTGTTGCCGGTGATCTCGCCGGTGCTGATCTCGAACGCTTCGCCGGGGTCCATGGTGATGATGTCGTCGATCGCCCAAGCCTGGACGAGCGTATCGGCCGGCGTCTCGGCGACGGCGGGTGCGGCGGCGAAGATCAGTGCAGACATTGCAGCGCCAGCAAGCGCCATGCGGAAACGTCCGTGCGTCTTTCCCATCATCATGTCGGTGGTTCCCTGTTATGTTGTCGTTGAGTTTCCCCGCCCTTCAAGGCCCGTTTTTGTCGGGCCGTAGTTCACTCATGCCAGGCCGAGGCCAGTACCCTCAGCCAGTTGTCACGGCATATCTTTGCCAGGTCGCCGTCACCATATCCGGCGTCCCGCAGCCCATCAACGAGCTTCTGAAGGCCTGCCGCGTCGCCGATCTCCGCCGGCACCGTGGCCCCGTCGAAGTCGGAGCCGATCGCCACGCCTTCGATGCCCAGCCTGTCGACCAGATGGTCGATGTGCCGGATCATGTCCGATATCGGCGTGTTCGCGTCCTCGCGCCCGTCCGGCCGCAGCATGCCGACGGCGAAGTTCAGGCCGACCAGCCCCTTGCTCTCCCGCACCGCGTCGAGCTGCCTGTCGGTCAGGTTGCGCGCCACCGGCGTGATCGCATGCACGTTGGAGTGGCTGACCACCAGCGGCTGGTCGGAGAGTTTCGCTGCGTCCCAGAAGCCCTTCTCGGTGATGTGGGCGAGATCGATCATGATGCCGAGCCGGTTGCATTCGCCGACCAGCCGCTTTCCGGCCTCGGTCAGGCCGGGGCCGGTGTCTGGGCTCATCGGATAGGCGAAGGGCACGCCGTGCCCGAATATGTTGTTGCGGCTCCACACCGGGCCCAGCGAGCGCAGCCCGGCGGCGTAGAATGTCTCCAGCGCCGAAAGCTCGGCGTCGATCGCCTCGCAACCCTCCATGTGGAGCACCGCGGCGAATTTGCCGGCCTCTATCGCAGCGGCGATGTCTCGCGAATTCCGGCAGATGTTCCAGCCGCCCGCCCGCTCGATGCGCAGCGCGATCGCCGCCATCTGGAGCGCGATGTCGAGGGAGGGCTGCCGCTCGAGCGGCTTGGAAAGCGGCGTTTCGTAGTTGCCCCTTTCGTCAGGCTTGCCGAAATCGAGATGGCCGGAGGTGATGTAGATCGCGCAAAGCCCGCCGGCGAGGCCGCCGCTCCGGGCCCGCGCCATGTCGATGTGGCCGCGCTCGGCACCGTCATAGCCGGCCGCCTCAGAGCCTTCGATGAACTCGGCGACGGGATCCGTGCCTTTGGCCGCATGGTTCCACAAGCGGTAGAGCACACTTTAATGGTCGATCTACGGAATGCGGAAAACGCATGGCTCAAATGGCGTTCGCGGGATAGGTCGGACGAATGTGCAGAGGGTGCCCCCACGGGGGGGATTTAGCGCTTCTGTTTGTACGTTATACGCATACAAATTTTTCTCTGAAATAGTCGCTGGTTATTCGACCCGGACTGCGTTCACCACGTGTCGCGTCCTCTCCTTCCGCAAGCCACCCTTGCAAATGTGAACCCGCTCAAGGCGTAACCACACGCGTGTATGCGGCCATTCGGCGCGATCGATTGCCCAACGGCTTCCGAACTCAAGGCGAAGGGTGCTTCCGTCCTCTGCCTTCTCACGAATTTCAAGTGTCTCCTTGCTGCACCCATCGTCTTGGGCGCTTGTGCCGGTCACAAACAGCAGGAGGATCACTACGGCATTGGGAAAAGCCCTCATTCCAGTTCGTCACGTTTCCCGATGGCGCGGGGGTCTAGGGTGATCCCCCGAATGCCTCCCGCGTACAAGCGCGCTCCGTCGCTAGTGAACTCAACGCCGCCGTGTTCCAGAGCCGATCGCAAACCTTGTAGGGAGGTCGGTTTGAGTGTCCGCACTCCGCCTTCAAATGCCTGGATGGCTTCAAGAGACACGCCGGATTTTTCGGAGAGATGGTCTTGGGTCCACCCAAAAACTGAGCGGCCCGCTTTGCATTGTTCGGCAGTGATCATGGTACCCCCTCAATTTACGTTGCTGTGGCAAAACGGTTGGGCATTTTATGAACGCCGGTGTGCTGAAGCAATCAATATCGCTCCACTAGCGCAGCCTCCACGATAGAAGTCTTCATTCCCACGCCGATGTGTGAAAGATGGGCACCGGCAATCACGCCACCTAAGGGACACCCTTGCCGATGACCAGCTACCTGATCACCTTCACCAACGAAGCCGGGTACACCCATGGCACCCTGCGCACCCTCGCGTTTTCCCATTGGGACGCTTGCGTGTTCGGATGGGACAACGCACCTGAGGGAACCGACGACTTCCAAGTGGTTGAAGTCGACGCGCCATAACTTCGCTTAGATCAGCGCCACTCTTATGTCTTGTTGTTATGGCGAGTGGGAGGCTGTTATGGCGCTGATCGTCACATGTTTTATTGTTGGCCTGATCTTCGTAATGCTATTCTCTTCAGAAGGCCGTTGGTTTCTCAAAAGCCTGCTTAACCTCGTGGCCGAAGTGGCAGAAATTACGTTTTTAGGTGCCCTTCTGCTAGGCGGTGGCGTGGCCGGTGTTGTCTGGCTTCTCTGGTTTGTAGGCTAAGTGCGCGGCCTAGATGGCTCCCCAGACTCTATAGACCACTCATGGAGCCTCGTTGGCATATTCCGGGGCTACAGACACCTGACAGGGCTTCGCCCGTCTCCATCCACGATTCCTGGGCCGCTAGCGCGGCGTGAGGGAACCCTCGCGCAATCTTCAATCACAGGTGAGATACGAAAGAAGGGCGTGAGGGTTCCCTCGGGTTGCTGGAGGCGGCTTAGGCCCCAGCAATCTCCGAAGCGGAGACGGACTTGTCGAGCAGTGCGGCGTCGGCAGTAAAGGAGGCCTCAGCCTCCTCCTCGGTGACGTAGGTTACAGGACCAGCCATCTCTGGAAAGATGCGCTCAAGCTCGGCGCTGGTGACCTTGGGGGTCCCTGCCGACAGGTCACGCACCGTCTTGGTGTCGGCGGTGTACTCAAGGCCCGTAACGGGATCGTGGGTGCCCTTCCTGATTCCGACGCCTACATGCGCCATCGACGTGCGCGAGGCGGCAGCGGCGGCTTCCATGAGGGCCTGTGATCGCTCATCGGCACCGTAAGTGCGGGAGCGGATGTCGATACCTCGAACTGCCTGTCGGATCGTATCCATGTCCTTCTCAAACTGTCGGACCTGCTTCTCAAGGCTGGTGCGCTGAGCGGTCAGTGCTGCGACCTCCCCAGTCAGGCGGGAGACTTCGGCCTCCAGCTTGGCGGTTTCGGTTGCAGTGTCGAGGGCTTCTAGTTGGGCGATGAGTTCATCGCGGGACAGCGGCTTCTTTGCCATGTGTAGTTTCCTTTCAAGTTTGTCGTTCTGACAAAGTCAGAGTGTGTATGCGTGGGAGGCGATCAAAAGGGCGGCGATGATGATGAGGTCAGCCGTCATACCGTGATGCCGGTCGGGCTCTTCTTGATGCCCAGACCACCGCTGCCGAGGCCGGATTCGTTCCGGTACTTCTTGGTGCCAACTGCGAGTGTCGAGGAGCGGCTAGGCTGCGCTGCGGTCTTCTTGTCGGGAGCCGCCTGCTTGAGAACCTCAGGCGGCGGCGTTGGCTTGATGGGCTCAGGCTGGTCGATGAAACACATGGCTCAGTCCTCCCCATCCGGCAGGCGGTCGTACCAGTATGCGTAAGCATCCATGAGCTTGCTCGGCTCAATGTTGCCCTGGATAAATTCTGCCACGATGCGTTTGGCTAGCGGGTCCGGTGTGGCCGCTGCGGCGTAGACAATGGAGGCCCAGCGATCGCTGCCGATGTGTTCGGAGGCGACGGGCTCTGCTTCCATCACTGTAGTTTCGATCAGCGTGGCGGCGGTCTGCGTGTCGAGGCCGGTGGCTTCCGAGAGAAGCTCAAGGGTATCCTCGGCAGTGCCGCCTACAAGCAAGTCAACGGCAGCATCGAACGCGCCGCCGAAATGATCGGCAATGTCGTCCAGCGTCGGTGACAGCGAGGGGGAGCGGTCGGACTGTGCCTCAAGTTCGTCCGTGAGGGCCTCAAGCTCCTCGTCGGAAATCTCGAGTTCCTCAGGGTTCAGGACTTCCTCGCCAAGCTCGTCGGCTAGGGCGAGCGGGTTGAGAGTGGGTGAAGCACTATCAGGGGCTCCCTGCGTTCCCGTAGCGGGCCCAGACAACCCAAGCTGAGCAGCTATGTCGTGGTCGACGTAGGTGTTGAGGCCGGGGACAAAGACCATGCCCTCGGGAGCCGGTGCAGGAGCAGAGCCGATGGCATAGCGGGGCGCGACATAACCGGAGTTCGGGTCATGGGGTGATGGGAGGCGGAGCATTCCGCCATCGTCGTCGTAAGACATCTTGGGTTTTCCTTTTGGGTGTTCAGAGTAGGCCACGCTGCTCTAGATGCTGATGCATCACAGCAGCTTAGCGGCCTTGAGAGCTAGTTTGGTGTAGTCGAGCAGGGTCATGTCCTGCCCGTCCTGAGTGGTGACAGGCGATGACCAGAAGGACGCGCCGTAGATCGTCGTTGCGTGGTGGACGAAGTCTTTGCCGAGGTGGCGGTGGGTTGCCCCTGAGGCCTCCTTGGAAACCGGTTTGCCCGCGATGGTCTTGCGGAAATCGCCGAGCAAGGCACCGGCACGGGTGCGCAGGAAGGCCTCGCGGTTGCGCCAGATGCCTCCGGCTAGGCCGCTGTCGTAGTAGACCAGCATCCAGCCCATGAGAGCGAGCGCGTTATCGACGGCCTCGGTATAGGTCTTCCCTTCCCGGTGCTGCCAATTAGCGAGGAGGCCGGTGGCTTTGGCGACCTGCGGCAACTTCCGATGAATGTCGGCTGGCGAAAGGCAGAAGGACGGCGGCAAAGCCTTGGTGCGCTCAAGGGCCCCGAGGTCCGCCGAGATACGTTTAGCCAAGGCAGGGTCTGTCGCGAGATAGACGCCAATGGCATGTTTGAAGATGGCGAGTTCGTTGCGGGACGGGAGACGAGCTAGAGGGTCCCCGCGCTTGCTGGCGACATCGCGATGGCTTCGGCAGTATCGACCGACGCCGCTGCGCTGGTGGTCGCAGCCGGGGACATCGCAAGGCTTCGTCTCATTGACTATCTGGCGACAGCGCAGCCGCTGCGTGGACACGGGAGATTGCTTACCGACACGCCAGTCTGACGGTCGGCCTATGGTGATGGGGGCTGGCATTGTAAGGATTTCTTTCAGCAGTTTTTCACTCCAACGGAGCAACATGCGTCCACTCACATTGCGGGAGCTGTCCGTGAGCGGAAACAAGTACGACGAAGCGTGGGACTGGCACGACAAAGTGGTTGCAGCCGAGAAGCGGGAAGCCCACGAGCGCCGGTGGTGGGCTAGACGCAATTCGCGACTGGTCGGCTTGGGTCTTCGGCCACGCGGCCAACTGGAGGGGAATCTTATCTGCCAGTTGTGTGGCGAGCGGTTCTTTGGTCCGATCGGTGATGTGCAATGCCGAAGCTGCGCCGGATTGACCGACTAGCTTTCGTTGACGTCGAAACGAACCGATGAGCAGGGATCCGATACAAGAGGGAACCCGTGAGAACCTGAGTTCTCACCAGTTCACTATGGTGTCCCTTGAGGATAGTACCTCTCAGATAAACTCTTCGGAGAGACTTGAGGTATCTTAAGGCTCTTAAGTTCCCCCCTATAGTCTCTCCAAATTAGGCCGGGATAGGTTGCCGTCCTCGGCCATGCCGGTCTGGCAAAGCTTCTATTGCGTTCCTTGTCTCGCTGGTCAGAACGAACTCAGTCTCGCCCCAGTGTTCGTCGCGAATCTCGAGATGGGCGAGCATCGGGTTTCGCCACGTCCAGTAATTCTCTGACCGCCAGCGTCCTCCTTTGAGCGTCTGGACGATCCATTGGATGTTGTCTTTGCAGTTGATGATGCGAGCGGCGGGGCTGATTTGCACCACCACGTCCCGGTAATCCGGGGCGGATTCTTTTTGGCTCATGGGTTCCTTGTGGGGATGGTGCCGAGTGTGTGTCGGCGGAAGGCGCTTCCTCGGGGTAGGAAGCGTGGATAGAGCCGGATTGACGGCTCATGGGTACTTGGGGAGCCCTGAGGGCCTAGCGCGTCTCCAGCCACGGTCTGCGAGTCAGCCAGGGGCGATCCGTGACACTGGGACGGACGATGCCGCACACGACTCAGAAATGGTGGATGGAAGCGATTTGAGGCTTGGCCGGTGTATGGGAGCCCGGAAGGTGTCAGAGCGACTCCAGCCACGGTCCCTGAGTCAAGGAACGGCTATTGCTCAGCTGCTGGTAGCAGCGTGGCGAGCATGGGTGCCCCCTTGGTAGTGTGGCTATGCAACAGTAAGGCACCCAAGCCAAAACCTGCCACCCAGTCAAAAACAGGGAGGAAAGACTAGGACGGATGCAGAAGGAGAGGGAAAAGGCCCTCGGGAGGAGGATGCTGGAAAGGATCAACCAACATAAACCTCCCAAGGGAACCTAAAGATATCTCACGGGACAGCGATGGAAGAGCGTTCGCTGTATCTCATTATGAGGAGGTAATTGCCGACCCTCGTAATCTCTGTATGTCAATATTAGCTGTCGCTAATTTTGAGCTTCTCTGTACATTATGGGGCGCTAATTGCCGACAAAGTGTAAATAGCAATTAGGAACAGATGGTTATCCAAAATTTTCACTGAGGCTCTGCGTTGCCGAAAACGATGTTCTGTTGACGGCCACTCCTTAGGGTGACACTCGCGAGCCGCACGTCCCCATCGCTCTCCAGTTCGATCTTCTCGACCAGATCAGCGATGAGACGACGAGCACCCTCTCGGTCCTCCACGGACATTACCTTGATCCGGGCAGCGTCCTCGGTGAAGTCTGTTCCTGCGGTATAGGAAGCACGGGCGGCGCTCTCGCGAGCCTCGACAAGTTGGCGCTTAGTAGCGTCTATCCGCGCACCCAACTCGTCGGACTGTCGCAGGAGGATGGCGCGGGTGGCCACATCGGTGGCCTCGCTCATGCCAGCAAGCACGTTCTCCCGCTTGGTCTCAAGGGCGCTGAGGGCGTCCATGATGGAGGCCGTGGGGTCCTCTCGAGGAGCGTCGGTGGAGGGGACAGCGAGGAAGCCGATGCGGTCGAGGAAGGCATTCTCAAAGGTCTCGTAATGCCAGTTCGGCGCGTCACAGTCGGTGCGCTTGGTCACTCGACCAGAGCAAGCCAGATAGCGGTATTTGGAGACCCTCGACGTCGTCATGGTCATGGCAGAGCCGCAGTGTCCGCAGCGGGTGAGCCGGGAAAACAGGTTGGCCGCGTTGTTTGCCTGAGGGTTTGAGCGGCGCACCTTGGCGCGGTGCTGGATTGCAAGCCACTCGGTCTCAGTGATCAGGGCGGAGAAGTAGTCAGGTATCGTCTCGCCCTTAAGCCTCAGGGCACCATAGGCGGCGGGTGTTGCTAGGACGGATTGAACGGCGCTCTTAACCCACGGGCCGCCCTTGGCACTCGGGATTCCGAGAGTGTTTAGGCGAAGGACAATGGAATGGTGAGAGACCCCCTCGCTTGCGAGGCGGAAGATTAGGCGGGCATCGTCGGCACGGCCATTGAGTTCCTGGGTCTTCTGATCAATCCAAAAGGGAACCTTGGACAGCTTCACGCGGGCACCGTCCTTAGCGCGTTCGACGCGACCGATATAGGATTGCTCCACTCGCTCGCTGAGCTTGGCGCTGTATTCGTTGGCCGCAGACATTGCCATGATGGACATGAGAACGGAGGCAACGTTGGAGCGGTAGTCCTCCAGCGTGTGGACCCTCTGGTCTAGCATCGTCACGATGGTGACGCCGGTCTTGAGGACCCCGTGGAAGAACTCCAGAGCATCCATGTGGTTCACGCGGGACACGCGGTCCATAGCCTCGACCAGTAGGACAGTGTCAGACGGAATTGTCCCTGCCTTCACGCCTTCAACGAAGCGACCAAGGGAGGCCTCAAGGTTCGCACCTTTGAATGCCGAGACACCATTGTCGACCATTTGGTGGTCGAGGGTGAGGCCGTAGGTGAGGCAGAAGCGCTCGGCTTCCTCGGTCTGTCGGCGCAAGCTATCCCCGGCGCTCTGTCGGTCGGATGACCAGCGAGCGTAGGAGATTGCGCGGCGTCCCTTGAGGTCGCGAGGTGTAAGCATGGTCAAGCCCTCCAGTGAGTTGCGTCTCTGGAGGAATCTTTACCTTGTACGTAGAGTGAACGTCAAGGCACGTCGTTGTGGCCGTCGAAAACGAGCTGCATCGGTATCTCCTGCTTAACGGCCTTTGAAACGGTGCCCGGAAATGGGCATCGTCGCGTGCGCGCCGTCAAGCCGGAAAGCGGTGGATGCCGGCTCGGCTCAGGGCAGGAGCTGGTATTCGTGCAGCTTTCTGTAGGCGCCGTCCGGCTTGGCGAGCAGTTCGGCGTGCGTGCCCTGTTCGATCGCGCGCCCGGCGTCCATCACGATGATCTTGTGGGCGCGGTGCACCGTCGACAGACGGTGGGCGATGGCGATGGTCGTGCGCCCCTCCTGCAAATTCTCCAGCGCATCGCGGAACAGCGATTCGGATTCGGCGTCGAGCGCGCTGGTCGCTTCGTCGAGCAGCAGGATCTGCGAATTGCGCAGCATCGCCCGCGCGATCGAGATGCGCTGGCGCTGGCCGCCCGAGAGCAGCACGCCGTTTTCGCCGATGGGCGTGTCGTAGCCTTGCGGCAGCGCCTTGATGAAGGCATGCGCGTTGGCCGCCTTCGCCGCCTCGATGACCTCCTCGTCCGTCGCCTCCTGCCGCCCCATGCGGATGTTCTGCATCACCGTCTCGTCGAACAGGAACGTGTCCTGGCTGACATAGGCGATCTTCTCGCGCAGCGAGTGCAGCCTGGCGGGCTTGATGTCCTGGCCGTCGACGAGGACCTGCCCGCTATCCGGATCGTAGAGGCGCATGATCAGGTTGAGCACGGTGGATTTGCCGCCGCCCGAGGCGCCGACCAGCGCCGTCATCTTGCCGGCGGGGAAAACGATGTCGAGATCCTTGAGGACGGGCTCTTCGTCCCGATAGGAAAAGGTCACGTGGTTGAACTTGATCTCGCCGGGGCCGTCCGCCAGCGGCTTGGCGTCGGGGGCCTCCTCGAGCTGCAGCGGCCGGTCGGCGATCTCGTACATCAGCCTGACGCCGACCATGCCCTTCTCGAGCGACACGCGCGCCCTCGCCAGCCGCTTGGCCGGCTCGTAGGCGAGCAGCAGCGCAGTGATGAAGGCCATCACCGAACCCGGCGTGTGCCCGCCCTGGACGATCAGATAGCCGCTGACCAGGATCACACCGGCGATCGCCAGACCTGCCAGCGTTTCCATGATCGGGCTGGTGATGGCCTCGAGCGCGGCGATGCTGTTTGCCCGACGCTCGACATTCGCCACGGCGTCGAACATGCGGGTGCGCATCGCGCCTTCCAGGTTGAAGGATTTCACGATGCGGGCGCCGAACACGGTTTCCTGCATCACGCGCATGATCATCGAGACGGAAACCAGTTCCTTCTTCATGATCCGCCTGGTTTTCTTCAGCAGCTTGTTGACCGCGAAGATGGCGACCGGCCCGACGATGAAGGCGACGAGCGACAGCAGCGGCTGCTGGATCGCCATCACCAGCACGAGGCCGACGACGGAGAAAAGGTCGCGGATGAACGACGTGACCATTATGTCGATCACGCTGCGCGCCGCGTTGGCGCCCTGCGTCATGCGCATGATCAGGTCGGCCGACGAGTAGGAATGATAGAACTCGATGCCGTGATCCAGCATGCGGTCGTAGATCTTGCGTTGCCGGTCGGCGATGATCGCATTGCCGGCCCGGCTGAGAAACAGCGTCTGAACGTAGGTCGCGATGCCCTTGATGATGAAGATCGCGGCGACCGCGCCGGCGATCAGATAGATGCTGTCGATGTCCTTCGGGCCCGAAAACTCGTTGGCGATGTCGCGCATGATCCAGGCGCTCGCCGCCGTCATCGCCGCCATGATCAGCATTGCCACGATGGCGACGCTGTAGGTTCTGGCATGCTTGCGGAACGATTCCCGCAAGAGGCGGCCAATCAGGCGCTGGTTAGCCGATGAACGGAAGAATTTGAGCAATAGAGGTGTTCCTGGTGCCGAACGTCCCGGGGCAGCCGGCGTATATAGGATCGACCTATTCAAGTCACGGCTGAAACGGATATGTGTGCCTGCCGCGGGAGCCGCGCGGCGGCGGTCCGGGCCGGTCGCATTGAGCCTCAAATTCGGAAATTCCATGGTTGCAGGCCGAAACCGCATCCTTTTCGACGTGACGGACCTGGTTTCGCTGATGCTCCTGCGGGAGCACCCCAACGGCATACCGCGGGTCATCGCCCGTTGTCTTGCCGAGCTTCTCGACAGGGAGCCGGAGGTCGTTCCGGTGTTTTTCTCCAGGATAAGCCGGGCATTCTGCCGGATCGACGGCAGGCGGCTGCTGGCCCGCGATCTGGACTACCTGCGGCGGCTGAACCCCGCCGCAAGGGACAATCTGCGCCGTGCCCGCGCCTATATGGGCGTGCTTCGCTCCAGCCGCATCGTGCCCGGGCCGGATGACACGCTGCTCCTGCTTGGCGCCGGTTGGGGTTTTCCCAAGCGCCACGGCTACTTGTTCGGAGCCCGGCCTCCGGCCTGCGGGGTCGTCTGGTTCTGCCACGATCTCATTCCGCTGCGTCATCCGGAATTCGTGATGAATCCCGGTACGTTCGGTGAAGCCTTCAGACTATGGCTCGACGCCGCGCTCGGCCGGGGGCATCGTTTCATCTGCGCCTCGCGGCATGTCGAGGCGGACCTGCGCGATTACGCCGCCTCGCAGGACGTGCCCGTCGACGTTTCGGTGGTGCCGCTGGCGCATGAGTTCAAGCCCGTCGCAGGCCCCATGCGGGACAGTCTGTCCGGCTTGGCCGCCCGGCAGACCGTCCTCTGCGTCAGCTCGATCGGCCTGCGGAAGAACCAGATCGCGCTCGTTCGCGCGTGGGACAGGCTCAGGAGGGAGTTCGGCGACGAGCTCCCGACACTCGTCCTTGCCGGGGAGGTCATAGAAGGCGCGGAACTGGAAGCTTTTCTGCGACGGACAGGCAATGTCGGGGGCACGGTGGAGCTTCTCGGGCCGGTCAGCGAGTCCGAACTCGCCAGGCTCTACGAATTCTGCGATTTCACCGTCTTTCCGAGCCTGGAGGAAGGCTGGGGCCTGCCGGTCGGCGAAAGCCTGTGGATGGCGAAGCCCTGCCTGAGTTCCGGCCTCTCGTCGCTGCCGGAAGTCGGCGGCGGCCATGTGACCTATTTCGACCCGCGCGACGAGGCCGGGATGGCAGCGGCGCTGCGCCGGGCGGTGCAGGGCGAATTCGCGGCCCTGCCGCCGCCGCGCAGCCGGTTGCGGACGTGGCGTCAGGTCGCCGACGGCCTGCTGGCCGTGGCTTCGCGATGACCCTCTGTGGAGACCGTGGACATGGCGCCGGTGCGGCTGTCCACGCGATTGCCCGCTTTCTGGAATTCGCCTACCTTGACCAAACAATAAAAAAACAGGACGGGATGACCCCGAACCCTGAACCAACCAGAGGTGGTCCGAATATGCCCAAAAATCAATTTCTTGCCGGCCTTCCGGCTGTCTCGCGCAGGCAATTGCTCAAGGCCTCCGGCGCGGCCGCGGCCCTTTCCGCGATCGGAACCCCGTCGCGCCTCTTCGCCCAGGAGAAGCTGAAGGTCGCCGCCGTCTACACGGTGCCGTTCGAGCAGCAGTGGGTCAGCCGCATCCACAAGGCGGCCAATGCCGCCAAGGAACGCGGCGACATCGAATACGTCGCCACCGAGAACGTCTCCAACACCGACTACGAGCGCGTCATGCGCGAATATGCCGAGGCCGGCAACAAGCTGATCCTCGGCGAGGTGTTCGGCGTCGAGGAGGCCGCGCGCACGGTCGCCGCGGACTATCCCGAAACCGCCTTCCTGATGGGCTCGTCCTTCAAGCCGGACGACAAGAACCCGAATTTCTCCGTGTTCGACAATTATATCCAGGACGCCTCCTACCTCACCGGCATCATCGCCGGCGCCATGACCAAGTCGAAGAACATCGGCATGGTCGGCGGCTTCCCGATCCCCGAGGTCAACCGGCTGATGCACGCCTTCATGGCCGGTGTGAAGGAAACCGCGCCCGAGGCGAAGTTCCAGGTCGCCTTCATCGGCTCCTGGTTCGATCCGCCCAAGGCCAAGGAGACGGCCTTCGCGCAGATCGATGGCGGTGCCGACATCATGTACGCCGAGCGCTTCGGCGTGTCGGACGCGGCCAAGGAGAAGGGCGTGCTCGCCATCGGCAACGTCATCGACACCCAGGCGGACTATCCCGAGACGGTGGTCGCCTCGGCGCTCTGGCATTTCGAGCCGACGCTGGACAAGGCGATATCGGAGGTCAAGGCCGGCACCTTCAAGGCGGCCGACTACGGCATCTATTCCTTCATGAAGCACGGCGGCTGCTCGCTGGCGCCGCTCGGCACCTTCGAGGGCAAGGTCCCGGCCGAGGTCATGGCCAAGGTCGCCGAGAAGGAGAAGGCGATCAAGGACGGCTCGTTCACGGTCGAGATCAACGATACCGAGCCGAAATCGAGCTGAGCGGGGCGTTCCCCTCCCCCTCGAGGGGAGGGTGGACAACCGCCGTAGGCGGTTGGACGGGTGGGGCTGTTGCGGAAGCGCTCCACTTGCCACACTTGGTTTCCTGAGCGTGCGAGAGGGCTGAGCATTGCCGCAACGACCCCACCCGGCGGCTTCGCCGCCACCCTCCCCTCAAGGGGGAGGGGAAGGCGCTGCTCCACCAGTCCTCCGCCTTTCCGGCGTCACCAAGCGCTTCGGTCCGCTTCTCGCCAATGACGCGATCTCCTTCGAGCTCGCGCGCGGCGAGGTGGTCGCGCTGCTCGGCGAGAACGGCGCCGGCAAGACGACGCTGATGAACATCCTCTTCGGCCACTATGTCGCCGACGAGGGCGCCGTCGAAGTCTTCGGCAAGCCGCTGCCGCCGGGCGATCCCCGCGCCGCGCTCGAAGCCGGCATCGGCATGGTCCACCAGCACTTCACGCTCGCCGAAAACATGACGGTGCTGGAGAACATCGCGCTCGGCACCCAGGGGTTCCTCAACTGGAAGCTCGACCGCATCGGCGCGCGCGAGCGCATCGAGAAGCTGTCATGGGAGTTCGGGCTGGCCGTCGATCCCGCCGCGCGCGTCGCTTCGCTCTCCGTCGGCGAGCGTCAGCGGGTCGAGATACTGAAGGCGCTCTACCGCGACGCCAGGATCCTGATCCTGGACGAGCCGACCGCCGTGCTGACGCCGGCCGAGACCGACGCGCTCTTTGCCACGCTGAAGCTCCTGGTGGGGCAGGGGCTTTCGATCATCTTCATCTCGCACAAGCTGAACGAGGTCATGTCGGTCAGCGACCGCGTCCTGGTGCTGCGCAGCGGCAGGTTGGCGGGCGAGCGCGTCACCGCCGGGACCAGCCGGAGCGAGCTTGCCGCGCTCATGGTCGGACAGGAGGTGGTCTCGCCGCCGGTCCCGCCGCCGGAGCCGGGACAACTCCAGCTCGTGCTCAATGCCGTCTCCACCGCGCGGCGCGGCGCCGGCGTGACGCTCGACCGCATCTCGCTGTCGCTGCGCGGCGGCGAGATCACCGGCCTCGCCGGCGTGTCGGGCAATGGACAGGCAGCGCTCGCCGCCCTAATCTCGGGCGTCGAGGCTCCCGCCTCAGGCGAAATCATCGTCCGCGGCAACCTGGCGAAGAACTGGTCCCCGCGGGCGGCGCTTTCGGCCGGCATAGGCCGGATTCCCGAGGACCGGCACGCCGTCGGCACGATCGGCGACATGAGCGTCACCGAAAACGTGATCGCCGAACGCTATCGTACGTCGCGCTTCAGCCGCCGCGGCTTCCTCGACTGGCGGGCCGCGCGAAAATTCGCCGAGGAGATCATCGCCGACTACGATGTCAAATGCCCGTCGCCTGAAGCGCGGATACGCCTGCTTTCCGGCGGCAACATGCAGAAGCTCATCCTCGGACGTGCGCTCGATTCGGCTCCATCAGTCATTCTGGCCAACCAGCCGACGCGCGGCCTGGACGTCGGCGCCGTCGGCTATGTACACGGCAAGCTCCTCGAAGCCCGCGCACGCGGCGCCGCCATCCTGCTGATCTCGGAGGACCTCGAGGAGATCCTGGCGCTGTCCGACCGCATCATCGTCATGTCCAAGGGCAGGTTGTCGGCGGCGTCGCCGCGTGGCGAACGCACGGTCGCGCAACTCGGTGCGCTGATGGCCGGCCACGACATGGAGGCGGCTTGATGGTGACCGCAGCGCCCGGAGTACGCGATGCGCGTTGAACCGAAACCCGCGCCGTCCTTCGCGGTCACGCTGCTTTACCCGGTGGCGGCGATCGCGCTGACCTTCGCCATCACGGCTCTGCTGGTGCTCGCCGCCGGCGCCTCGCCCTTCTCCGTCTTCCATCTCGTCTGGAAGGGCGCCGCCGGCTCGCAATTCGCGTTGCTCGAAACACTGACCCGCGCCACGCCGCTGATCTTCACCGGTCTTGCCGTCGCGGTGGCCTTTCGCGCGAAGCTTTGGAACATCGGCGCGGAAGCCCAGCTCTATATGGGCGCGGTGGTCACCGTCGTGCTCGGCACCGGTGCGTTGCCGCTGCCGGCGTTTCTGCTCATCCCGATCATCGTGATCGTCGCCATGGCGGCGGGTGGCGTGCTGTTGCTTGGCCCCGCCGTGCTGAAGACCCGCTTCGGCGTCGACGAGGTGGTCACCACCCTGCTCCTCAACTTCATCGTGCTTCTCTTCGTCTCGATGCTGCTGGAAGGGCCGCTGAAGGACCCGATGGGTCTTGGCTGGCCGCAATCGCCGAAAGTCATCGCCGATGCGCAACTGCCGCGTATCGTCCAGGGCAAGCGCCTGCACTACGGTTTCGTCATGGCGCTCGTCTCGGCGCTGGTCGTCTGGGTGATCATGAAGAAGACGGTTCTCGGCTACGAGATGCGGGCCGTCGGCCACAATCAGCAGGCGGCTTCCTTCGCCGGCGTCCCCGTCAACTCGGTGCTCATGAAGACTGCGTTGCTCTCGGGCGGCCTCGCCGCGCTTGCCGGCTTCAGCGAGGTTTCCGGCCTCAAGGGCAATCTCACCCTCGATCTGTCTCCGGGCTACGGCTATACTGGCATCGTCGTCGCCATGCTCGCCATGCTCAATCCGATCGGTGTCGTCGCCTCGGCGATATTCGTGGCGGGCATCTTCGTTGGTGCCGATGCCATGAGCCGCTCCGCAGGCGTGCCGAGCTACATCGCCGACGTGATGGTGGCGACCGCGCTGCTCACAATGGTCGTCGCGATCCTGTTCACGCGCTACAGGCTCAGGTGGAAGTGATGGAAGCGCTCGACATCCTCCTCACCGCCTCGTTCTGGGTCGCCGCGATCCGTATCGCCTCGCCGCTGATCTTCGCCACCATGGGCGAGTTGATCTGCGAGCGCGCGGGCGTCCTCAACCTCGGCATCGAGGGCATCATGACGGCTGGCGCCTTCGCCGGCTGGTTCACCGTCTATGCCGGCGGCGATCTGTGGACGGGTGTGCTGGTCGCCGCGCTCGCCGGCGCCATGTTCGGCCTGCTCCACGCGACGCTCACCGTGCCGCTCGGCCTGTCGCAGCACGTGGTTGGCATCGGCGTCACCCTGCTTGCCACCAGCCTCACCTATTTCACCTACCGCTTGGCTTTGCCCGAGGTCACCTCGCCGCCGAAGATCGAGCCGTTCCAGCCGCTGCCGATCCCGGGCCTGTCCGACATCCCGGTAGTCGGCCCGGCGTTGTTCAACCAGACGCCGCTCACCTATCTCGCTTTCCTCACCGTCGCGCTCACCGCCTGGGTGCTCTATCGCACGCCGCTCGGTCTCGCGATCCGCGCGGCGGGCGAAAACCCGTCGGCGGTCGAGGCGCAAGGCATCAGCGTCACCGCTATCCGCATGGGCGCTGTCATGGCCGGCAGCGCGCTGATGGCGGTCGGCGGCGCCTTCCTCACCATGTCGGCCTTCAATTCCTTCTTCTTCGAGATGATCAACGGCCGCGGCTGGATCTGCATCGCGCTGGTCGTCTTCGGCTCCTGGCGTCCGGGCAAGGCGCTCATCGGCGCCATCCTCTTCGCCGCCTTCGACGCCTACCAGGTGCGGCTGCAGCAACTGAGCGGCGGCGTGGTGCCCTATCAGATCTTCCTGATGATGCCCTACGCCCTGTCCATCCTCGCGCTCATCCTCGTCGCCCGCCGCGCGACCTACCCCAAGGCGCTGATGGTGCCATATCAGAAAGGCGAAAGATGAGTTTTGACCTGGTCATCAAGGGCGGTGTCCTGCCCGACGGCAAGAGCGCCGACATCGGCATCAATGGCGAAAGCATCGCCGCCATCGAGCCGTCGATCGCGACCGAGGCCGGCCGCGTCGTCGACGCCTCAGGCTGCCTCGTCTCCTCGCCTTTCGTCGACCCGCATTTCCACATGGACGCCACGCTCTCCTACGGCATCCCGCGCATCAACGCGTCGGGCACGCTGCTCGAAGGCATATCGCTGTGGGGCGAATTGAAGCCGCTGCTTACCCACGAGGCGGTGAAGGAGAGGGCGCTTGCCTATTGCGACTGGGCCGTGTCGATGGGCCTTCTCGCCATCCGCACCCACGTCGACGTCTGCGACGACCGCCTGCTCGCCGTCGAGGCGCTGCTCGAGGTGAAGAAAGAGGTCGCGCCCTATATCGACCTGCAGCTCGTCGCCTTCCCGCAGGACGGGCTCTACCGCTCGCCGACCGCTCGCGAAAACACCATCCGCGCGCTCGACATGGGCGTCGACATCGTCGGCGGCATCCCGCATTTCGAGCGTACCATGGCCGACGGCACGCGCTCCGTCACTGAGCTCTGCGAGATAGCCGCCGAGCGCGGCCTCATGGTTGACATGCATTGCGACGAGACCGACGATCCGCTGTCGCGCCACATCGAGCAACTCGCCTATGAGACGCAGCGCCTCGGCCTCGCCGGCAGGGTGGCGGGCTCCCACCTGACGTCGATGCATTCGATGGACAATTATTACGTCTCGAAGCTGTTGCCGCTGATCGCAGAGGCAGAAGTCTCGGCAATCCCCAACCCGCTGATCAACATCATGCTGCAGGGGCGCCACGACACCTATCCCAAGCGCCGCGGCATGACGCGGGTCAAGGAGATGATCGCCCACGGCATCCGCGTCGGCTTCGGCCAGGATTGCGTGCTCGATCCCTGGTATTCGCTTGGTACCGCCGACATGCTCGACGTCGCCTTCATGGGCCTGCACGTGGCGCAGATGTCTTCGCCTGTCGAGATGGCGCGTTGCTTCGACATGGTGACCAACGTCAACGCCGCGATCATGGGGCTCGAGCATCTCGGCCTTGCGGTGGGAAAACGCGCCAGCCTCGTCGTGCTCGACGCCGGCAATCCGGTCGAGGCGCTCCGGCTGCGCGCCGAGCGTCTCTGTGTCGTCTCGCGGGGCAAGGTGGTCGCCGAGCGGCCGCGGCGCGACACGCAGCTTTCGCTTCCCGGCCGCCCTGGCCAGGTCAACCGCCGCCACAGACCGGCGGGATAGCTATTCGATCGAGGGTTCGGCCTCGGTCGGCTGGTAGTCTGAGGGCAGCAGGTCGTCGAAACTTACCGGCGCCTGCTGGAAGGCGCGCTTGTATTGCACGTTGCCGATCACCACGCCCCCTTCTTCGGGGATCAGCATGGTGCGCTGGGTGCCGTCATTGCAGTTCATGACCGCCTGCGCGTCGCCGTCCGGCCACTGCACGAGCCGGCAGTTCAGCTCGCGGAACCAGTTCTTGCCGCTGTCCTCGAAGGACAGCAGGAACGACCCCTTGCCGGTGCGCGCGACGAGGTCGCCGTTCGGCGCACTCCACGCCCATTGCAACGGCTCCGGCAACTGGTCGCTGTAGAGCTGCGAGCGCGCCACCAGCGGTGGCTGGTAGCCTTGTGCCAGCGCGACGCGGTACCAGGTCATGGCGGAGGCATACTCGGGTGGCACGGCGGCCACCAGCGCCCCCGCCGGACCAGGATCGGAAACCAGGGGCGACCTGTCGGCGAAGCTCAGTCGAAGTTGCGAGCCGTGCGGCGTCGAAGGATCGATTCGATAGTCGAATCCGAAGGCGTGCCCGCTGAAAGCAGACGCAAGCATGGCTGCCACAAAGATCGATATCCTTCTCATTGCTGCGATTTTACCATCGAGTTAGCCAGGGGTGAACCGTGCCGGGCGGGAAACTTAATTTTTGATTAAAACCTGAGGACGTCTTGCTTCTGCAAAGCGCAATCGGCGCTTTTCCCGCGCCGCAATAAAGTCTACTATAAGAGTCCGGTTTATGAGCATGCTCCGGAGACCGACGATGAGACTGTGGCTCTTGCCTGTCCTGGCGCTGACCGTTCTGCTGTCCGGTTGCCTGACGCCGGAAGAGCAGCGCGCCGCCGACGAGCAGCGCTGCCGCGACTACGGCTTCAAGAAACGCAACGATGCCTTTGCCGAATGCATGCAGCGCCTCGACCTCGACCGGCGTGCGCGGCTGAGGAACGGCCCTTATGTCGACGGGTTTGTCGGCGGCGCCGTCGTGGTCATCGACTGAGGCCGGCCCCACTGCTTCGGGCGAGGCTCTATCGTCGGACCGACGTGGCCCAAGGGGATGGGAGTTTTAGCCTCGCCAGGGTAGGGGAATGCGGCTACCTACCTCTTTCCCCCGTGCATCCTAGGCCATGAACGCGCTTCGCAATCCCGCAAACCAGATCCTGCTCGGCATCCTCCTGATGCTCGGCGGCGATTTCATGTTCTCGCTGAACGATGCGATGGGCAAGTGGCTGGTCGCGACGCTCTCCGTCGGCCAGGTTCTGTTCATCCGTTCGATCGGCGCATTCGTCGTCCTCGGCCCGATGATGGCGCGTCAGGGAAGGCGCGCGCTGTTCGACGTCGAGCGGCCCTGGCTGCAGGTCGCCCGCGCCGTGCTGACGGCTCTCGAAACAGCGATGTTCTACGCCTCCGTCTACTACCTGCCGCTCGCCGACGTGTTCAGCTTCTACATGGCAGGTCCGATCTACGTGGCGGCCTTGTCTCACATGCTGCTCGGCGAAAGGGTCGGGTGGCGCCGCTGGATTGCCATCCTGGTAGGCTTCGTCGGCGTCCTCATCATGCTGAAACCCTCGGGCGATTTCTCGCTGGCGTCGTTCTACGCCGTCGCCGGCAGCCTGCTTTTCGCCGTGACGATCATCCTCGGCCGCGTGCTGCGCGGCACCAGCGACACCACGCTGGTGACCTGGCAGACCGTATGCTCGCTTATCCTGGGCGGGGGCATGATCCTCGTGCTCGGCGGCTGGAAGGCTCCGACATCGGTCGAGTGGACGGGCATGCTCCTGCTCGGCATCGTTTCCTGCGTCGCGCATCTGATGATCGTTCGCGCGCTGAAGCTCGCTCCGGCTGCGGTGCTCGCTCCGCTTCACTACACGCTGCTGCTCTGGGCCGTGATCCTCGGCTGGCTCTTCTTCGGCGACGTACCCGGCATCCGCATCCTCGTCGGCGCCGCCATAGTGGTGCTGGCCGGCCTGTTCATCTTCCACCGCCAGAGCGTCAAGTCGACCGTGGAGCCCGAGGACGTTCCCAAGGGCGTCAACACGTAGGGCAATCCCCGGAAAACCGGTCAGCCGACGAAGCCCACCTTCTTGTGGCTGCCGTCGCAGAACGGCTTGTTGGAGGAGTGGCCGCAGCGGCAGAGGAACGTCCTCGTCACGCGGTCGATCGTGTGGCCGGTGCCGCTGACCACTTCGAGATTGCCGTCGACCCGCAGCGGACCGTTCGGTTGCGGTGATACCTTCACCGGCCCGTTGCGCGCTTCCAGCGCCTTCGATTCCTTCGAGGCCGGCTCGCCGCTGGCGGTGAAGCCGATCTTGCTGTGGCTGCCGTCGCAATAGGGCTTGTTCTCCGACGCACCGCAGCGGCAGAGCGTGGCGCGCAGCGACGCCTCGCCGGCGATCTCCATTTCGGCATTGAAGGCCAGCGGCCCGTTTTCCCTCAGCCGCACGAGGTTCACCACCGGCGGCTGCTCCTCCGCCCCGCCATCCTTGCGCCGGTAGGTGATGGCGCCCGACGGGCAGCTATGCGCGACGAAGGTGATCGCCTCGGCCGAGGCGGCGTCCGGATGGATCCATTCGCCCGGAGCGTTAGGCACGAAGACTTCCGGATGGCCGAGCACGCAGTTGCGCGAATGGATGCATCGCTTGCCGTCGAACCCGATATCGATCTTCCCGCCTTCGACGAAGTGTCGGGTCATGGGTAAGCTCCTCAGCGCGTGCAAGGCGACTTTAGCACCATCGCCTTTTGCCGGAAGCGAAAAACGCGCCCCGCCTAGCCCTTGCGGACCGCATCGACGTGGCGCGAGAAATCCGCCGTCTGCATCAGCTTGCGGCAGCGCCCGAAGCGCCCGTCGGCATAGGCGCGGAAATCGTCGACGGGATTTTCGTTGGCGAGCTGGATCAGGCCCCACAGCGTCCACAGGAGATCGCACATCGCCTTGTAGATGACGACGCGGCCGCGCTCGGCCGGCCTGGGCTCGCCGGAGAAATAGGCGCCGAGCATTTCTTCCTCCTGCCGCTCGCCGAACTTGCCCTCGACCGCAAGGTCGCCGAGGTCCCACATCGGGTCGTTCATGCCCGAATATTCCCAGTCGACGATCCACATGCGCTCGCCCGTATCGAGGAAATTCTCGCAGAGCGGATCGCAGTGGCAGGCGACCAGCGGCAGCGGGTGCATGGACAGCGCCGTCCTGATGTCTTCCGCCTCCTTCAGCACGTCGTGATAGCCCTTGGGCAGCACGACATCCTTGGTGGAGAGGATCTTCAGATAGTCGTCGATCATCGAGAACAGATAGAAGCGGAACGGGAACACCGCGCCTGACGTATGCAGCTTGCGGAAGGCTTCGCCGGCGCGCGCCGGCGCTCCCTCGTTCAGCTTGAAGGCCGCCGGTGACATGGTCTGCGCGCCGTCGACGAAGCGCGTCACCATCACGCCGTTGTCGTCGAAATAGAGCACGTCCGGGCTGACGCCGGCCTTCGCCGCCTCGCGCGCCGCGACTGCCTCGTTGGCGCGGTTGATATATTCCTCCGTCCCCTTGCCTGGCACCCGGATGCAATGGTCGCCGGCCTGGAAGACGAGATTGGTCAGCCCGCCCTGCCTGACGATCGGCCCTGAATAACCGCTCATGAAAGGCACGCTGGCGATAGCCTTCCGCGCCAGTGCCAGATCGTCGCTCATGAAGTCTCCCGCCTGCTTGCAATAAATGTGCGGCGGACCGTTTCACAGAATTCGCCGCTTGGCTATGATCTTGAAGACACAGGGGAAACGGACGACACCGATGGCGCAAGGCAAACATGGCGGGGCGCTCGGCGCTGTCTACGAGGCGAAGGGAGCCGAGGAGGTCGCGGCCCTCTACGACCGCTGGTCGGAAACCTACGACCACGAGATGGCGATTGCCGGCTACCGGCATCCGTCGATCTGCCTGGCGCTGCTCGCGCGCCACCTGCCGCGCGGCGCGGCGCCCTTGCTCGACGCCGGTGCCGGCACCGGCCTGATTGGCGAATGGCTTGGCATCATGGGCTATCCGCATGTCGAGGCGCTCGACATTTCCGAAGGCATGTTGGCCAAGGCGGCCGGGAAGGGCGCCTACAAGGCCTTCCACAAGCTCGCGCTCGGCGGCCCGCTGCCGTTCGCCGACGGCCATTTCGTCGGCATCGTCTCGGCCGGCGTATTCACCTCCGGCCATGTCGGCGTCGAGGGTCTCGACGAGCTGATCCGAATCTGCCGCCGCGGCGGCGTCATCGTCTTAACCGTCAAGAACACGCTCTGGGACGGCGGCTTTTCCGCCCGCATCGCCGAGTTGGAAGGGCAGGGGCTCGTTGCGCGAGCCGAGGAGACGGAGCCTTATGTGTCCATGCCCGGCGAAACCGGCACGGTGCCCAGCCGTGGACTGGTGTTGAAAGCACAGTGATGACTTTGACGATCGACAGGAATCCAGAAATATCGCCAGGAAATTGTTGATCTAACCCAAGCCCAAAAGTTTCCGATCGAATTGTACGCCGGAATGGACCTCGTATGTACCTTCGAGATAGTACTGACCGTCTCGTTCCGACAGACTCGCTCCAATTCGCTCAACAAGTGGGCTTATACCGTTGTTCTCAGAGAGCCACTCCTCAAAACCTTTTAGCGATGGGCCACCGACGTTAATTACGAATTCGTGTCCATATATACAGAAGGCAAAAAAAGTCTCCCGTCGCTTATTCATGAAAATGTCATAGCCAAACCCGGCTTGAACCCATTCTCCAGTTTGAGCGTGACGCATTAAGGTCTCTTCAGGATAGATTTGCCTTTGGGAAATAGGCCAATCTTTAAAGTTGTTTCCAAGGCGCGCCCAATCCCTGATTCGATCATAATGAGGATCGTCTATAAGGCGATCAAATAAGGAGAGATCAATCAAGAAACGCTGTGCGAGCGCTTCAAGTGCCATTTTGCCTAAGAAGCGAGACATCAAACGCTTCGGTGGTGTCACTTCCCTGGAAAATACCAGTGCGTCTGAGACGCCACCACGAGACGAAACATGTTTTTCAAGCTGTTTCCGAAAAGATTCTCGCTCTGGCCGAATCTCAGGTTTTCCATGGGGTCCTAAGCGCAGACCGATATCGATATCCGTGCCAGCCACAAATCCATAAAGATGTGGCATAACTCCTCGCTTCGTAGGTACTTGATACCATGCTCTCAAATTGCGAAACGAAGTATGAGAAAGTAGAGGCCCCTCAATTTTTCTTGAGAAGTAGTTGTTGCATTTGTCACAAACAACGCCTTTCGCAAGAATGTGACGTCGGTTCCCAAACGACTCTGGTACAATGTGCTCGACGCTCTTAGAAGTAGTTGTTGGGTGTTTGCAAAACAGGCAGCGCATTAAGACATTGTACCGTTAAACCCGTTCAACTCTAGCCCTTCACGTGCTCCGCCTCCGGGTTGCATGTGGATTCTCGACGGCATGCGTGGAGAAATCATTTTGCCAACCCATTGATTTCGTTCAATTGCGATAGAAATTTCGAGCCTGTTTATTCACACCCCTCAAAGCTCCCGCATACTCCGTCCCGCAGCTTGCTTGTGGGAACGGGTGTACACGACCTCCATCCAGGCAAGTGTGGCGCTGGATCGCGTCCCGTGTTGGTCACACGGGCGGCTCCGGTCCCGATGCTGGCCTGCGCGCCCGCTCCTCCAGACTATCGGAAGGCGATGGGCCGGGCGCGGCAGCGGGAAAAACGCCGGCGGCGCATGGCTGCGCGTCAAATAACAATAATGATGGACGCCGCAGCCATGCGCCGCTTCCCACATTTTCAATGGCCAGACTGCAAAAAGCAGGGCGTGGCGATGATGAAGCGCGCGGGTACCCCTCCCCCTTGAGGGGAGGGTGGACAACCGCTGCAGGCGGTTGGACGGGTGGGGTCGCTGGCGAAGTGCTCGGCTCCTTCCTCGCTCCCGCGAAGCGGAGAGGTGGATCGGTTCGGAGGACCGAGACGGAGAAGGGGTGATGAAGGGACGCGATTCAGAAACAATGTCGGAGCGCCGCCTCAGCCGACCCCACCCGGCTCGCTTCGCTCGCCGACCTCCCCTCGAGGGGGAGGTGAATGAGCGCAGCGAGATGCTACCCTTTCACTCGATCGCCCTTGGGATCGTACATCGACCCCAGCCAGATCCTTGCCGGCTTGCGGTCCATCGCCACCACCAGCTCGTAGTCGCCCGAAGCGAGGAACGCGTCGCTCACCCCGCCGGCTTCACGCACATAGCCGTAGCCGATGTTTTTGCCCACCGTGTAGCCGTAGCCGCCGGAGGTCAGGTAGCCGACGGGCTCGCCATTGCGCAAAATCGTCTCGCGGCCGACCAGCACCACGTCGGGATCATCGACCGTGAAGCCGGCGAAGCGTTTCTTCAGCGCCCCGCCAGACATTTTCTCCAGCGCGCGGCGCCCAAGGAAATAGGTGTTTTTCCGGAGCTTCACCGCCCAGCCGAGTCCGGCCTCGGCAGGCGTGTCGTTCGGGGTGATGTCGGAGCCCCAGGCGCGGTAGCCTTTTTCCAGCCTGAGCGACTCCAGCGCGCGGTAGCCGACCGGCCTGATGCCGTGCGGCGCGCCTGCTTTCATCAGCGCGTCGAACACCTCGCCGGCGGCCGCGATCGGCACATGCAGCTCCCAGCCAAGTTCGCCGACATAGGTGATGCGCAGCGCCCGCACCGGGTACCCGGCGATGGCGATTTCCCTGACATGGCCGAACGGGAAGGCGGCGTTGCAGACATCCGCTTGCGTCACCCCGGCCAGCACGTCTCGCGCCTTCGGCCCCATCAGCGACAGCGTGCCGAAATCCTCGGTGACATCGACCAGCTTCGCGTCGAGGCCGGCGCCAAGATGGTCTTCGATCCAGCCGAAATCATGCGTGCGGAAGCCGGTGCCGGTGACGATGTAGAATTTTTCGTCGGCCAGCCGCGCCACTGTCAGGTCGGACTCAATGCCGCCGCGGCTGTTGAGAAGCTGCGTATAGGTCAGCCGCCCTGCAGGCTTCGAAACATCGTTGGCGCAGATCCAGTCGAGCGCCTTCTGCGCGTCCTTGCCGCTGAGCTCGTATTTGGCGAAGGAGGACTGGTCGAAGATGCCGACCTTCTCGCGCACGTGTCGGTGCTCCTCACCGACGGCGTCGAACCAGTTCTGCCGGCCCATCGAATAGACGTCCTTCGGCTCGACCCCCTCGGGCGCGAACCAGTTCGGCCGTTCCCAGCCGAGCTTCGAGCCGAACACGGCGCGGTGCTTCTTCAGCCGCTCGTAGAGCGGCGAGACGATGCGCGGCCTTCCGCTCTCATATTCCTCGTGGGGGAAGCCGATGGTGTAGTGCTTGCCATAGGCTTCCAGTGTCCGGTCGGCCACCCATTGCCGGTCGCGGTGCAGTCCGGAGAAGCGTCGGATATCGACTACCCAGAGGTCGAGCGGCGCCTCGCCGTCCACGACCCATTGCGCGAGCACCCAACCCGCGCCGCCGCCCGAAGCGATGCCGAAGGCGTTGAAGCCGGCACCGACGAACATGTTCGCGCATTCAGGAGCGACGCCGAGGATGAAGTTGCCGTCAGGCGTAAAGCTTTCCGGCCCGTTGATCATCTGTTTGACGCCGGCGGTTTCCAGCGCGGGCACGCGCGCGATCGCTTGGCTCATGTGCTGCTCGAAATGGTCGAAATCGTCGTCGAACAGGCGGAACTCCCATTCGTCCGGCACGTCTCCAGTCGTCCAGGGCTGCGGGTTGGGCTCATAGCCGCCCATCACCAGTCCGCCGACCTCTTCCTTGAAATAGGTGCGCCGGTCGGGGTCGCGGATCGTCGGCGCGTCCGCGGCGAGCCCCGGAAGCTTCTCGGTGATGATGTACTGGTGCTTCACCGGCTGCAGCGGCACGTTGATCCCCGCCATCGCGCCGACCTGCCGCGCCCACTGTCCGGCGCAGTTCACCACCTTCTCGCAGGCGATGTCGCCCTGAGTGGTCTTCACCTTGACGATGCGCCCGTCCTTCATCTCGAAGCCGGTGACGCGCACGCCTTCGAATATCCTGGCGCCATTCATGCGCGCGCCCTTGGCGAGCGATTGGGTGATGTCGGAAGGGCTCGCCTGCCCGTCAGTCGGCAGCCACGACGCGCCGACCAGGTCGGAGACGTCCATCAGCGGCCACATCGCCTTCACCTCGGCCGGCGAGACGAGCTGCATGTCCATGCCGAAGCTTTTGGCCGTCGTCGCCAGCCGGCGGAATTCCGTCCAGCGATCCCTGTTGGTCGCGAGCCTGAGGCAGCCCGTCATCTTCCAGCCGGTGGCGAGACCCGTCTCGGCTTCCAGACCCTTGTAGAGCTCGACCGAATATTTCAGCACGCGCGTGATCGACGCCGAGGAGCGCAACTGCCCGACCAGTCCCGCCGCATGCCACGTCGACCCGGATGTCAGCTTGCCCTGCTCGAGCAGGACGACGTCGGCCTTGTGGTCGCGTGCAAGGTGGTAGGCGGTGGAGCAGCCTATGATGCCGCCGCCGATGACGACGATCTCAGCGTGGCCGGGCAATGTCATGCGGCGAGCTTTCCATATGTGGTCTGATAGTCATCAAGCGCTGCGTCGAGCCGCGCCAGGTTTTCCGCCGTGTAGGCGACATAGTCGGCGCCGGGTGCGGTGAGATGCAGCTCGGACACCATGCTCCACATGGCTTCGCGCAGCAGCGACGCGCATTGCATCGCAGCGTGCGAGCGCTTGAGGGCTTCGTCGGGCTTGCCGCCGAAATATTCGGCGAGCAGCTCTTCCGATTGTCCCGGCGTCATCTCCGCATTCGATGCCGCGCCCGCGAGATCGAACATCGCGGTGTTGAAGCCGGCATATTCGAAGTCGATCAGCCAGAGTTTTTTGCCGTCGTCGAGGAAGTTCGCGGGCAGGAGGTCGTTGTGTCCGAAGACGATCGGCAGCGGCTGCTGCAGCCTCTCCAGCGCATCGTTCAACGCCAGGAATTGCGGCAGCCTCTCCGCCATGCGGCTTTTGCCCGCTTCCAGCGTGCGCGCATAGTCGCGGTTGACGTGGAACACCCAGAACATGAAGCCGGCGCCCGACACATGCTTCGGCATTTCCTCGTGAAATGCATGGATGAGCCGCGCGATCCTCAGCCGGTTGGCGCGCACGTCCTCCGGCCCGTAGGTCTTGGCGCCGAGATAGGCCGAGACCATCACGCCGGGTTCGGCGAATTCCACCCTGGGGGCAAAGCCCGCAACCGCCGCCGCCTTCGCGGCCATGATTTCGCGCTGGCGGAAGACATGGTGGAAGGGAAAATCCTTGCCGAAGCGAACGACATGCCTTCCGTTCGCGTCGGCGACCAGAAAGCTCTCATTACTCAAGCCCCCCGTCAGGGGCTCGACCGCGATCGCTCCGTTCCAGATCGGCAGCGCGCGGATGCGGTATTCCACCGAACTCACAGCCTCTCCCCCTGGCCCGGTCCTGGGAGCCTCGTTTCCAACTTCGATTCCTTGACGACAGGCTTCTCGCTGCAATTTTTCGTGGTCGGGAAGCCTCATGAAATGAACCGGCACTGTCGAATAGGCCCGTTTTACTGTCAACGTGGGTTTGTGGCTTTTTATGCCTTTTTGCCCGCTTCATCCCTATTTGCTCAAAAACACGCCATGCTGCGACAGGAATGAGCGCGAAACGTGCAGATATGCACCAAAGGTCGAGTGACATTCGCCATAATTTCCCAACCAATCTCGCCGAAAGAGTATAGAAGCGGCCGTTGCGGAGAAGGCTGCACTCAGGCTCACAGGGTACGAAGAGGCGGATGAATTATTCCAAGCGGCATGGCGAAATCCTGAAGCTCATTCAGGACGAAGGCACGATCACGATCGCGCGTCTGGCCGACAGGCTGGGCGTCTCGCTGGAGACGGTGCGCCGCGACGTGAAGCCGCTCGCCAAGGACGGCTCGGTGCTCAAGATGCACGGCGCCATCGGCCTGCCCTCGGTGGTCGGCGAGGCGCCTTTCGAGCGGCGCATGCGCGAGCAGTCCGATGCCAAGCGCGCCATTGCGAGAATGGTCGCCGCCACCATCAATGACGGCGAATCGGTCATGCTCGACACCGGCACGACCACCAGCTTCCTCGCTCGCGAACTGCTCAGCCACCGCCGGCTGACCGTTGTCACCAATTCGTCCGACATCGCCCGCACGCTGGCCACCATCAACGGCAACAAGGTCTATATGGCCGGCGGCGAGCTGCGCAGCGATTCGGGCGCAGCCTTCGGCGTCTCGGCAATCGAATTCGTCAGCCGCTTCAGCGTCAATCATGCCGTCATCACCGCGGGTGCGATCGACGTCGAGCACGGCGTCATGGACTATGTGCTGGAGGAAGCGGAGTTCGCCCGCGTCGTGCTGACGCGCGGCACGCGCAAGATCGTCGTCACCGACCACACGAAATTCGGCCGCCAGGGCCTCGTCCAGGTCTGCGGGTTCGACGCCTTCGGTGATCTCGCCACCGATCTGCAGCCGCCGGGCGAGATCGCCGCGGCGGTCGAGAAGGCCGGCGCGAGACTTCTGGTGGCCAGCCCGCGCTAGGCGAAGACGAGCGACCGGTGTGCGGCGACGCCGGCCATGGCTCCGTCTGCGACCGCGAAGGGCACGTTCGGCGCCGGACGGGCAATGTCGCCGGCGGCGAATACGCCCGGTACCGTCGTCTGCTTCGTCTCGTCGACCTTGAGGATCGGGCCGAACGGCGCGTCGACATGCAGACATCCGAGTTGCTGGCCGATGTCGGTGGACGGGCGCGAGTTAGGCTGGGTGAACAGCCCGGCGATGTCGACGGCGTGTCCGTCGGCCAGTCGGACGGTCAGGCCCGCCGCTCCCGAGGCGACTGCCGCGACCGGCCTGCGCTCGACCGTGACGCCGCGCGCCTCGAATTGCTGCAGCATGGCTGCGTCAGGTTCGATGACGCCGTTGAGGAACAGCGTGACAGGGCCCCATTCGCGCACCAGCATTGCATGGTGGAGTGCGGCCTCGCCATTGGCTGCGAGTACGCCGAGCGGTCCGCCGCCGAACTCGTAGCCGTGGCAATATGGGCAATGCGCGACCCGCTTGCCCCACTCCTCGGCGAGGCCGGGGATGTCGGGAAGGGAATCGCTGACGCCGTGCGCTAGGATGATCCGGCGGGCGGAAAGTTCGTCACCTCCGCGCAGGGTAACGGAAAAGGCGTCGGCGACTCCGGACGCCCGTTCGGCGCGCGTCTCGACGAAGCGCGCCGTCGGATAGGCGGTGAGCTGCCGCCGCGCCTTCGCCAGCATCGCGGCGGGTTTTGCGCCGTCCTGCGTCAGGAAGCCGTGCGAGGCAGCGGCGAAGCGGTTGCGCGGCTCGCCGGTGTCGAGCACCGTTACGCTGCGCCGGGCGCGTGCCAGCTGCAATGCGGCCGACAGGCCGGCGAAACTTCCACCGATGATGGCGACGTCAGTGTGCATGTCGGTTCTCCAGATGTGCCGCGACGCCGGGACCGCACTGGGCGGCGATGTCCGCCAGCGTTACCTGGGCCAGGCGTTGCGAAAGCAGGTGCTCGATCTCGTCGCGAACTCCGTCGAGCGCGTCGTTGACGGCGCGCTCGACCAAGCAGCGCGGGTTCTCCGGCTCTGTACTGAACGCGATCAGCCGCTCGTTTAGCGCGGCGGTCACTTCGGCCAGCGTGATCGTCTCCGCCGGGCGCGCCAGCGTCCATCCGCCCCCATGCCCCCGTGCAGATGACAGGATGCCGGCATCCCTCAGTCCCGCCACCATGCGCCTGACGACTACCGGATTGGTGTTCAGCCAGGAGGCGATCTCCTCGGAGGTCATCGGTCGTTCAGGCCTCTCGGCCATGTGCAGGAGCGCATGGAGGGAGGCGGACAGCTTGCCGTTTCGTTTCATGTAACTTTATTAGTTACAAATCAGAAAAGCTGTCAAGCGTTTTCAACGATCCGGCGCGCTGCTATCTGGAAGCATGGCCTTCACCATCAGGCAGCTGCAGTATTTTGTCGCCGTCGCCGAGCAGGGCACCGTCTCGGGCGCCGCGCAGCACCTGTCCATCTCGCAGTCCTCGGTGACCGAGGCGATCAAGGAACTGGAGAGCGATCTCGGCGTCGCACTGTTCGAGCGTCATCCGCGCGGGCTGAACATCACCCACAAGGGCCACCAGTTCCTGCGCCACGCCACCAAGATACTGGCCGACGTGTCCGATGCGCGGCGCACGTTCTTCAGCGACCGGCAGGCGACGACCGGCCGCCTTCAGCTCGGTGTCACCTCGTTGGTTGCAGGCTATGTGCTTTCCGATCTGCTCGCCCGCTACCGGCGTGCGCATCCGGCGGTCGAGATTTCCGCCATCGAGGACAATGGCGACTATCTCGAGCACCTCTTGGTCGGCGGCAAGCTCGACATCGCCGTCATGGTCACCTCGAACCTGCGCGATCGCATGGCGCTGCAGTCGGAAATCCTGGAGATCTCGGCCTACCGGCTCTGGCTGCCGCTCGGCCATCCGCTCGCCACTGCCGAGATCATCAACCTCGGCGACATCGCCGCGGAGCCGCTGATCATGCTGACCGTCGACGAAATCGAGGAGAACACAGGCAAGCTGCTCGCCGCGCTGGGAACACGTCCCCACGTCGCCTTCCGGACCCGTTCCGTGGAGGCCGTGCGCAGCCTTGTCGCCACCGGCGCCGGCGTCGCGCTTCTTCCCGATCTCGTCTACCGGCCCTGGTCGCTTGAAGGCGATCGCATCGAATCCCGCGACATCTCCGGCTCGCTTCCCGTCGTCCAGGTCGGCATGGTGTGGCGGCGTGGTTCCGGGCTGCCGCAGGCCGCGCGCGATTTCATCGGGATCGCCCAGGGCCAGCACATGGCGCGTCGCTAGGGTTCTCGCCCGCGCCTCGCGCTTGCAGGCAAGATCTCCTCGGCCTTGAACGGCGTGATCGGCGCTGCCTCGAAGCGACCCGCACCGGCCAACCGGACGGCGCGTCGGAATGTCGGGCATTCCATCGGTCGGGCAGCCGGGCATTTGGCGGCATGCCGCAAGGCCTTGCGAATTACGGTCAAGCGCTGGATGGTTCGGTCCAGTTCGTCCGCCTTGGCGTCGAGGCGGGCGCGGTCCATGCGAGGCAGGCCTTCCGGCTTCAGCATTTCGCCGATCTCGTCCAGCGCGAAACCGCCGGCGCGCCCGAGCGCGATCAAAGCGAGCCGCTCCAGCACCGCCGGGTCGAAGAGGCGGCGCAGGCCGCGTCTGCCGGTCGAGGCGATCAACCCCTTTTCCTCGTAGTAGCGAAGCGTCGAAGCAGGCACGCCTGTCCGTCGCGACACCTCGGCAATATCGAGATCCTTCATGCTTGACCTCAAGTCGACTTGAACTCGTAGACTGCTCGCGATGACAGGTCGGAGCAACAGGAAACGAGGTCCGCCATGCCGCAAGCCGCCCAACCCAACATGCAGCAAGCCACGCTCTGGAACGATGCCAGCGGCAAAGCCTGGGTCGATCTCCAGCCGGTTCTCGACGAGGTGCTGGCGCCGTTCGCACGGCTTCTGGTCGACGCCGGCTTTCCCGGCGAGGGCGGCAGCGTTCTCGACATCGGCTGCGGCGCGGGAGCCACGACACTGGCAATGGCGCGCCGTGTCGGCAGCGCCGGACGCTGCGTCGGGCTCGATATTTCCGAGCCGCTGGTCGCCCTGGCGAGGACGCGCGCGCAGGCGAATGGACTGGAGAACGCCGAATTCGTCGCGGCCGATGCACAGACATACGCATTCGAGCCCGCTTGTTTCGGCGCCGTCATTTCGCGTTTCGGCGTGATGTTCTTCGACGACCCGGCGACCGCCTTCGCCAACATCCGGAAGGCCGTGAAGCCCGGCGGCAGGCTCGTCTTCGTCGCTTGGCGCAGTCCTGCCGAAAACGGCTTCATGACGGCAGCCGCGCGGGCGGCAGCCCCCTTCCTGCCGCCTGCGCCACCGCCAGACCCGAATGCGCCCGGACAGTTCGCGTTCGCGGACGGTGCCAAGATCTGGCGGATTCTCGAGGCGAGCGGCTGGTCGTCGATCGGTGTGGAGAAGGCGGATATCCCCTGCCAGGTGCCTGAAGCCGATCTGATGACATATGCCACACGGCTCGGCCCGGTCGGCGGCGCACTGCGCGAGGTCGACGCGGCGACTGCCGAGAAGGTGACGTCGGCCCTGCCGGGCGCATTCGCCCGTTTCGTGCGTGGCGGCATGGCTCGGTTCGATGCAGCCAGCTGGCTGGTGACGGCTCGGGCTTGATGTCAGGCTTCGATATCGGAAATTCCGATAGCGACCTTCTGACAAATGAATTTGCGAAGGCTCGGCTTTCACGTCACGTTTCCTCCAGGGACACGCAGCCGCTGGAGAGCTGCCCCTGCCAATGGGAGACGTCATGATGAAATCGTTCCTGAAATCCTGTACCGCACTTGCGCTCGCCGTCAGCTTCTCGGGCCAGGCAGTTGCCCAGGTCAAGGAGGTTGGCGCCGGCGAGGGCCAGCTCAACATCGTCGCCTGGGCCGGCTACATCGAGCGCGGCGAGACCGACAAGAATTTCGACTGGGTCACCAAGTTCGAGGAAGCCACGGGCTGCAAGGTGAACGTCAAGACCGCGGCCACCTCCGACGAGATGGTTGCGCTGATGAACGAAGGCGGCTTCGACCTTGTCACCGCGTCGGGCGATGCGTCGCTGCGCCTCGTCGCCGGCAAGCGCGTGCAGCCGGTCAACATCGATCTCATCAAGAGCTGGTCGACCGTCGACGACCGCCTCAAGGACGCGCCCTGGCACACGGTCGACGGCGTCCATTACGGCGTGCCTTACATGTGGGGCCCGAACGTCCTGATGTACAACACCAACGTCATCAAGACCGCGCCGACCTCCTGGAAGGTCGTGTTCGAGGAGATGACGCTCGACGACGGCAAGTCCAACAAGGGCCGCGTCCAGGCCTATGACGGCCCGATCCACATCGCCGACGCTGCGCTCTACCTGATGACGCACAAGCCGGATCTCGGCATCAAGGATCCGTATCAGTTGAACGAAGACCAGTACAAGGCGGCGCTCGACCTCCTGCGGCAGCAGCGCCAGCTGGTCGGCCGCTACTGGCATGACGCCTTCATCCAGATCGACGATTTCAAGAACGAAGGCGTTGTCGCGTCGGGCTCCTGGCCGTTCCAGGTCAACCTGCTGAAGGCCGACAAGCAGCCGGTCGATTCCGTCTTCCCGGAAGAGGGCGTCACCGGGTGGGCCGACACCACCATGATGCATGTCGATTCGGCCAATCCGAACTGCGCCTACATGTGGTTCGAGCATCAGCTCTCGTCCAACCTGCAGAGCGATCTTTCGGTCTGGTTCGGCGCCAACCCGTCCGTGCCCGCTGCCTGCACCGATGGTCGCGGCATGCAGAACGCCGAAGGCTGCACCGCCAACGGTATGGACAATTTCGAGAAGGTGAAATTCTGGACGACGCCGACCACCAAGTGCGCCACCCAGAACGACCAGTGCGTGCCCTATTACCGCTGGGTCTCCGACTACATCGGCGTCATCGGCGGGCGGTAAAGGAGACCGCTTCCATCCTTCCCGTGCTTGCCGCGGGGAGGGGCCATCATGCAGCGACGGGTGGGGTTGATCTTCATCCCCACCGGCGCAGCAAATTCTGCTCCTTCCTCTCCAGTGGGAGAGGGTGGCCGCGCAGCGGCCGGGTGAGCGGGCTTTGAACCGGGTACTGGCACCATGACCCCAGCCGTTTCCTTCAAGCAGGTCTCGCGCCATTTCGGCTCGGTCCGCGCCGTTGACGCCGTCGATCTCGACATCGGCGCCGGCGAATTCTTCGCCATGCTGGGGCCGTCCGGCTCGGGCAAGACCACCTGCCTGCGCCTGATCGCCGGCTTTGAGCAGCCGACGTCCGGCCGCATCGAGATTTTCGGCGAACGGGCCGAGGGCGTCCCGCCATACAGGCGCAACGTCAACACCGTCTTCCAGGACTATGCGCTCTTTCCGCATCTGAACGTGCTCGACAACGTCGCTTACGGGCTGATGGTGAAGGGCATCGGCAAGGCCGAACGCCATCGCGAGGCCGAGACCGCGCTGGAACTGGTCAAGCTCCCCGGCTACGGCGCGCGACGGCCGAGCCAGCTTTCTGGCGGCCAGCGGCAGCGCGTCGCGCTCGCCCGCGCGCTGGTCAACCGGCCCAAGGTGCTTCTGCTCGACGAGCCGCTCGGCGCGCTCGACCTGAAGCTGCGCGAAAACATGCAGGAGGAGTTGAAGAGCCTGCAGAAATCGCTCGGCATCACCTTCGTCTTCGTCACCCACGACCAGGGCGAGGCGCTGTCCATGGCAAACCGCATCGCGGTTTTCGACCACGGCCGCATCATGCAGGTCGGATCGCCGGAGGACATCTACCAACGGCCGAACTCGCGCTTCGTCGCCGATTTCGTCGGCTCGTCCAACGTGCTGCCGCCGGACTTCGTCGCCCGCCACGGGGGCGCCCGCCGCTGGGCAAGCCTGCGTCCGGAAGCGGTTCGCATCGTCGACGGCGAAGCCGGTGCATCCGGGGCCCGTGGGCTCGAAGCCACCGTCGTCTCGCACTCGTATCTCGGCGGCACGACACGTCTCGGCCTCGATGTCGAGGGCCAGCGCATCAACGCGCTGCTGCCGGCAGGACAACCGCTTCCGGCCGAAGGCCAGCCGGTCCGCGTCGGCTTTGCGCCATCCGACCTCCATCTGATGGAGGAGGGCGGATGAGCGCGGCGGACGCAGTACTGCGCCCGGACACCGCCGGGGCCATCCTTCCGGACCGCGGCGGCCTGTGGGGGCATCTGTCCGACGCCTTCTGGCGCAAGCCGAAGCTGCTGCTCTTCCTGATGCTGCTGCCGCCGGTGCTCTGGCTCGGCATCGTCTATCTCGGTTCGCTGTTCGCGCTTCTGCTGCAGAGCTTTTTCTCGATCGACGAATTTTCCGGCATGATCAACCGGGAGTTTACGCTCAAGACCTATGCGGAGCTTCTCAAGCCGTCGAACCTCGACATCATCCTGCGCACCGTCACGATGGCCGCGCTGGTGACGCTTGCCTCGGCCGTCGTCGCCTTCCCCATCGCTTATTACGCGGCGCGCTATGCGCGCGGGAAATGGAAGGCGCTGTTCTATCTCGGCGTCATGCTGCCGCTCTGGTCGAGCTATCTCGTCAAGATCTACGCCTGGAAGCTGATCCTCGCCAAGGAGGGCATCCTCACCTGGTTCTTCGAGAAGGTGCATCTCCAGTGGCTGATCGACGCCTGGCTGTCGCTGCCGATCGTCGGGGGCAACTCTCTCTCGGTCTCCTTCACCGGCACCTTCATCGTCTTCGTCTATGTGTGGCTGCCCTTCATGATCCTGCCGATCCAGGCCTCGTTGGAGCGCGTGCCCGGCAATCTGATCGAGGCGTCGTCCGACCTCGGCGCCAACCCGGCCCAGACCTTCCGCAACGTGCTGTTCCCGCTGGCGCTGCCGGGCATCGTCGCCGGCTCGATCTTCACCTTCTCGCTGACGCTCGGCGACTACATCATCCCGCAGATCATCGGCACGTCGCGGCTGTTCATCGGGCAGGCCGTCTACGCGCATCAGGGCACCGCCGGGAACATCCCGCTCGCCGCCGCCTTCACCGTCGTGCCGATCGTCGTCATGGGTTTCTACCTCTGGGGCGCCAAGCGCATGGGGGCGTTCGATGCGCTCTGACCGTTCCTCCGCTCCCGTCTCCCTGAAGATCGCCGCCGCGGCGGGGCTGCTGTTCCTGCACCTGCCGATCCTCCTGATCTTCGTCTACGCCTTCACCACCGAGGAGAAGAGCTACCAGTGGCCGCCGCCGGGCTTCACGACACAATGGCTCGCCGTGACCTGGAACCGGCCCGACGTCTGGCAGGCGCTCGGCCTCTCGGTGCAGGTCGCGGCGATCTCGACTGTCACCGCACTGGTGCTCGGCACGCTCTGCGCGGCGGCGATCAGCGGCTCGAAATTCTTCGGCCGCGAGGCGATCTCGCTCTTGGTCATCCTGCCGATCGCGCTGCCCGGCATCATCACCGGCATCGCGCTGCGCTCGGCCTTCTCGCTCGCCGAAATCCCCTTCTCTATGTGGACGATCATCCTCGGTCACGCCACCTTCTGCGTGGTAGTCGTCTACAACAACGCGGTCGCGCGTTTCCGCCGCGTCTCCGGCTCGCTGGTCGAAGCCTCGATGGACCTCGGCGCCAACGGCTTCCAGACCTTCCGCTATTGCATCCTCCCGAATATCGGCACGGCGCTGGTCGCGGGCGGCATGCTCGCCTTCGCGCTCTCCTTCGACGAGGTGATCGTCACCACCTTTACCGCCGGCCAGCAGCAGACCCTGCCGATCTGGATGCTCGAAGAGCTCGTCCGTCCCCGCCAGCGCCCGGTCACCAATGTTGTCGCCATGGTCGTCGTGCTGGTGACGCTCTTGCCCATTCTCGCCGCCTATTACCTCACCCGCGACGGCGATCAGATCGCCGGCTCCGGCAAATGACGAAGCGAATGGGGAGTAGCGAATAGCGAATTGAAACAACGTCATGTTCGCTACTCCCTATTCCCTATTCGCTCTTTGAAACGCTGATCAGGGAGACTGTCATGCAGACTGAAATGCTCATCGGCTCGAAGTTCGAGGCCGGAACGGAAGCCGCCGAGGCGGTGCTCAACCCGCGCACCGGCAAGACCATTCTCGACATGCCGGAGGCCTCGCAGAAGCAGATCGACCAGGCCGTCGCCGCCGCCGAAAAGGCTTACGCCACCTGGTCGCGCACCACGCCGGCGCAGCGCTCCGCCTACCTCCTGAAGATCGCCGAACGCATCGAGGCCGAGGCGGAGGAGTTCGCCAAGCTCGAGGCGCTGAACTGCGGCAAGCCGGTCAACGCCGTTCTCAACGACGAGATCCCGGCGATCGTCGACTGCTACCGTTTCTTCGCCGGCGCGGTGCGCTCCATGCCGGGAGTCGTCGCCGGCGAATATCTCTCCGGCCACACCTCGATGATCCGCCGAGACCCGGTCGGCATCGTCGCCTCGATCGCACCGTGGAACTACCCGCTGATGATGATGGCCTGGAAGCTGGCGCCGGCGATCGGCGGCGGCAATACGGTCGTGTTCAAGCCGTCCGAGCAGACGCCGCTGACCGCGCTGAAGCTTGCGAAAATCCTCGCCGACGTTCTGCCCGAGGGCGTCGTCAACGTCGTGCTCGGCCGCGGCAACAGCGTCGGCAACGCGCTGATCAATCATCCCAGGGTCAATATGATCTCGATCACCGGCGACGTCGCGACGGGCAAGAAGGTGCTGGAAGCCGCCGCCAAGTCGGTGAAGCGAACGCATCTCGAGCTCGGCGGCAAGGCGCCGGTCATCGTCTTCGACGACGCCGACATCGATGCGGTGGTGGGCGGCCTGCGCGCCTTCGGCTACTACAATGCCGGCCAGGACTGCACCGCCGCCTGCCGCGTCTATGCCGGCAAGAAGATCTACGACCGGCTGGTGGCGGACCTCTCCGCTGCCGCCTCGTCGATCAAATACGACCGGGCAGACGACACCGAGAACGAGATCGGGCCGCTGATCTCGAAACGCCAGCGCGACCGCGTCGCCTCCTTCGTCGAGCGCGCCTCCGAACTGAAGCACATCGAGATCACCACCGGTGGCAAGCCGGGCGACGGCACCGGCTTCTACTACCAGCCGACGGTGGTCGCCGGCGCCTTGCAGGAGGACGAGATCGTGCGCCGCGAGGTGTTCGGGCCGGTCGTGTCGGTCACGCGCTTCTCGGATGTCGACGATGCCGTCGCCTGGGCGAACGACTCGGATTACGGCCTCGCTTCCTCGGTGTGGACGAAGGACGTCTCCCGCGCCATGTCGACGGCCGCGCGGCTGCAGTATGGCTGCACCTGGATCAACACGCATTTCATGCTGACCAACGAGATGCCGCATGGCGGCCTCAAGCAATCCGGCTACGGCAAGGACATGTCGCTCTACGCGCTTGAGGATTATACGGCGGTGCGGCATGTCATGATCGCACACGGGTAGCCTCCTCCTGCGTGCAGGCATGCGAAATCGTTCCCGCGCCTTGTTTTTTGAAGCCGGGGTGTGGGAGGCGGCGCATGGCTGCGACGTCTTCAAGTTTATCTAGTTGACGCGCAGCCATGCGCCGCCGGCGTTTTTCCCGTTGCCATGCCCGGTCCATCCCCTTCCGATAGGCTGGAGGAGCGGGCGCGCAGGCCAGCACCGGGACCGGAGCCGCCCGCGTGACCAACACGGGACGCGATCCAGCGCCACACTTGCCTGGATGGAGGTCGTGTACACCCGTTCCCACAAGCAAGCTGCTGACGGAGAGTATGTGGGAGGTGGGAGGGGTGTTGGTAAAATGGCGGGCGGGAAGGGGCAGAAATCGTACAAGCCCTTGATTCCAGGGCGATAAAATATTCTTGAATGCAGAAATTTCTTCACGGACGTGGCCGGACTTGGCTCACATCGTCATCATGCTCGAAAAGAGCACGATTCCTCGGCCACCCCATCTGGTCCTACCAGATTTTCCCCGCTAGATTGCCGGCCAAGGCCGGGCGCACGGCCATCGGGAGGAAAGATGAAAATTGGATTCTGCATGTTCCTGTGGACGACCAACGTCACGGGAAAGCATTCGAGGCTGCTCAAGGACATCAAGGCGACCGGCTATGACGGCGTCGAGATACCGATCTTCGAGGGCACGCCTGACGACTACAAGCGCCTCGGCGAGATGCTGGACAGGATCGGCCTCGAGCGCACCGCGGTCACCGCCATGGGCGACCCCGGCATGAACCTGATCTCGCCCGACGCAGCCACGCGCCGGAAGGGCGTCGCCTACATGAAATGGGCAATCGACTGTGCGGCGGCGCTTGGCGCGAACCGCCTGTCGGGTCCGGTCCACTCGACTCTCGGCGCCTTCACCGGCGTCGGCCCGACCGCCGCCGAGAAGAAGCGCTCGGTCGGCTCGCAGCGCGCCATCGGCGACCATGCCGGCAACAGGGGCGTCACCATCGGTCTCGAGGCGCTCAACCGCTTCGAATGCTATCTGCTCAACACCATGGCCGACCTGTCGGCGCATGTCGACGAGATCGACCGTCCGCACATCAAGGCGATGTACGACACGTTCCACGCCAATATCGAGGAAGCCGACCCGATCGGCGCCTATACGAAGCACGTCAACAACATCTGCCATATCCACATCTCGGAGAACGACCGCGGCGTGCCCGGGCGCGGCAACATCCCGTGGAGGAAAACCTTCGCGGCGATCAGGGAGAGCGGGTACGACGACTGGCTGACCATCGAGGCCTTCGGGCGCGGGCTCAAGGACCTCGCCGCAGCGACGAAGGTCTGGCGCGACTTCGCCGAGAGCCCGGAGGCCGTCTACCGCGAAGGCCTCGTCCATATCAGGCAGCATTGGAAGAAGGCTGCCAAAAGCCGCTGAAAAATCCGGCTAAGTTCATAATTCCTTTTACGTTTCTCCTCTAAGGCCGTTTCGGCTGGTTTGGCAGAAATGTAGAGAGGAATATCAGGCAATGTTGCGCTCTATTCTCGTCGCGGTTTCGGTCCTTGCGACCGTCAACGCATCCTTCGCCTGCACGGCGGTCGACATCGTGGCAGCCGACAAATCCGTGATCGCCGGAAGGACCATGGAATGGGCCTTCGACATGAAATGGACGCTGGTCAGCCAGCCGAAGGGGACGGAAGTCACGCTTTCCGCGCCGTGCGACCTCAACCTGCCGGAGGTCAAGGTGGCGACCAAATATCCGGTTGTCGGCGTCAGCGCCGGCATCATCCCCGGTGGCGCGCTGCTCGAAGGCCAGAACGCCGAAGGCCTCGGCATGAGCGGCAACTTCCTGCCCGAGTTCACCCAGTACCAGGGGGTCACCAAGGAGGACAAGAACTACGTCTCCATCCTCGCCTTCGGCTCCTGGGTGCTCGGCAATCACGCCACGGTGGCGGAAGTTCGCGCGGCGCTGCCTGACATCAAGGTCTGGTCGGATTCGTCGCTGCCTTCCGGCCCCACCCCGCCGACCATCCATTTCGTCTTCACCGATCGCTCGGGCGACGGCATGGTCGTCGAGTATGTCGGGGGCGAGCTGAAGATGCACGACAATGTCGCGCATGTGCTGACCAACTCGCCGCCCTATGAATGGCATCTGCTCAACGCCCGCAACTATCTGAATCTGTCGACGGTGGGCGTCACCAGCCGGCCGATCGGCAACGCCAATGTCACGGCGATCGGCCAGGGCGGCGGCATGATCGGCCTGCCGGCCGACTACACCCCGCCGGCGCGCTTCATCCGGGCCGCCTTCCTGCGCCACAACATCGAGCAGCCCACCAATGCCGGCGAGGCCATCCAGGCGATCGGCCACATACTGAACACGGTCGACATCCCGCTCGGCATCGCGCAGGCCAAGGAAGGCGACCAGGTGTTCTCCGACTACACGCAGTGGGTGGCGATCAAGGATCTGACCAACAACAAGCTTCTGATCACCGACTACGCGCACCGCACGACCTACCTGACGCTCGATCTCAACACGATCTTCGCCCAGGACAAGCCGGTTTCCATCCTCGTGTCCGACCTGCCTTATCCGGACGCGATCGACGGCACGGCGGCGCTCAAACCCTGATACGATGCTCCAGTCGCCTTCAGGCCGGACTCGTTGACCCGAGCCCGGCCTGAAGGCAACGAACCTCGCGGCGGAAGCCGCCTTCCACCGCTTTCTTGCGCTTCTCCTGCTGAATTCCCAGTTTTTGCGGCCGAGGCCGGTTTCCCAATCGCCGATGGGGCGCTATTTGGCGCATATATCGTCGGCTAAAGGATTCCCCAATGCTCGGCTGGTTCCGTGCGCTGCTGCCCCGCGAGGACAAGTTCTTCGACCTGTTCGAGCGGCATTCCCGCATTCTCGTCTCGGGCGCCGAAGCGCTTCAAAAGCTGCTCGATGGCGGCGAGGACGTCGAACGTCATTGCCGCGAGATCGTCGAGCTGGAACACCAGGCCGACGAGATCACCCGCGAGGTGCTGCTTGCCGTGCGGATGAGCTTCATCACGCCGTTCGACCGCAGCGACATCAAGGATCTCATCCAGTCGATGGACGATGCGATCGACATGATGAACAAGGTCGTCAAGATGGTGAGGTTGTTCGAGCAGACAAGCTTCGAGCCGCGCATGAAGGAAATGGGCGCCGTCATCGTCGAGGCGGCGCACCTGACCGCCGAAGCGATCCCGCTGCTGGAGAAGGTCGGCGCCAACGTCACGCGGCTCGGCGAAATCGCCGAAGAGATCACCAAGGTTGAGGAACGCGCCGACGGCCTGCACGACGCCGGGCTGAAGGAGCTGTTCCGAAGCCATGGCCGGACCGACGCCATGGCCTGGATCGTCGGCAGCGAACTTTACGGCCAGCTCGAAAAGGTCGTCGACCGCTTCGAGGACGTGGCCAACGAAATCAGCGGCATCGTGATCGAGAACGTCTAAGCGGATGGACCCGACCCTCGCCTTTCCGCTCCTCGCCGGCCTGATCGGCGTTGCGCTGTTCTTCGATTTCCTGAACGGCCTGCACGACGCCGCGAACTCCATCGCCACCATCGTCTCGACGCGCGTGCTGCGTCCGCAATACGCCGTCTTCTGGGCGGCCTTCTTCAATTTCATCGCCTTCCTGTTCTTCGGCCTCCACGTCGCGGAAACGATCGGCAGGGGCATCGTCAGCGCCGAGATCGTGACGCCGCAGGTCGTCTTTGCGGCGCTGGTGGGCGCGATCTCGTGGAACATCATCACCTGGCTCTACGGCATACCGTCATCCAGTTCGCATGCGCTGATCGGCGGGCTGGTCGGCGCAGCGGTCGCGAAGGCTGGCAGCGTCGCCATCGTCTGGGCAGGGTTGCTGAAGACCGTCGCGGCCATCGTGCTGTCGCCGCTCACCGGCTTCGTGCTGGCGCTCTGCCTTGTGCTGATCGTGTCGTGGCTGTTCGTGCGGCAGACGCCGTTCGCCGTCGACGGCACCTTCCGCTGGCTGCAGTTCGTGTCGGCCTCGCTCTATTCGCTGGGACACGGCGGCAACGACGCGCAGAAGACGATGGGCATCATCGCCGTGCTGCTCTATTCGCAAGGCATGCTCGGCGACGAATTCTACGTGCCGTTCTGGGTGGTCATCACTTGCCAGTTCATGCTGGCGTTCGGCACGCTTTTCGGCGGCTGGCGCATCGTCCACACGATGGGCTCGAAAATCACACGGCTCAATCCGATGCAGGGCTTTTGCGCGGAAACTGGCGGCGCCATCACGCTTTTCGGCGCGACGTGGCTCGGCATCCCGGTTTCGACGACGCACACGATCACCGGCGCGATCGTCGGCGTCGGCGCCGCAAGGCGCGTCTCGGCGGTGCGCTGGGGCGTCGCCGGCTCGATCGTGATTGCCTGGGTGATCACCATGCCGGCAACGGCGATCATCGCGGCCGTCGTCTATGGCCTGACCTCGCTGTTTACCTGAGCAAGCCGGCTAACGGTCGATCAGGTTCAGGATGTTGCCGTCGGGGTCCTTGAACCAGGCGACCTTCATGCCGTAGCCGACATGGAGGTCGCCTTCGAGCGTGCTGCCCGGCATGTCGTAGTGCTCGAAGCTCACGCCCTTGGCCTTGAGCGCCTCGACCATCCGGCCGATCTCGTCGCCGACCGTCCAGGTCACGGCCGTCGCCTTGTTGGTCCCGGCGAATTCTGACCGATAGACGTTGATGAGCGTGTCGCCGCTCTTCATCACGATCACCTCGTCGCCTTCCGCGTCGACTTGGGTGAGGCCGAGCGTGCCTTCGTAAAATTTCCTGGCAACCGCGAGATCCCTGACCGCGATGTTTGCCGTGGCGTTGGTTTTTCCAAGCATGTCTTCCTCCTTTGAGGTTTCGAACCGGCAACGGGTGAACCGCCGTCGGGCCTACCCGTTCCGAAACCGGCCGCCTGTCGCAAGGACGCATGGAAACCCGCCGTCCCGACAGGCTTTTTCGATTTGCCGCATGCGACCTTTCCGATGTCGCCTGACGGCTTGGGTTTGCCGTCGAAAGGGACTATCTGAAACGACGACACGAATTTGGAAGCCGCCTGCCATGTCCGTCACCAAGGAAACCGTCCTCGACCGCCTGAAATCCGTGAACGGCCCGGACTTTACCGGCAACATCGTCGATCTGGGGCTGGTCTCCGACATCTTCATCGCCGACAGCAAGGTCTTCTTCTCGATCACCGTGCCCGCCGCGCGCGCGCAGGAAATGGAACCGCTGCGGGCCGCTGCCGAGCGCGCCGTCAAGGCGATCCCGGGGGTTGCCGGCGCCATGGTCGCGCTGACCGCCGAGAAAAAGGGCGGCGGCATGGAAGCACCGGTCCGGCCGCGCCCGGCGCCCGCCGCCCCGCCGCCGCACGCGCCG
>NZ_RCIZ01000006.1 GCF_003666685.1 Mesorhizobium sp. YM1C-6-2 | reverse complement strand
ATCTACACATGGTCAGTCCCTGACCTCGCAGACAAGGGAATGAAAGGCACTATTACAATAAAGTGAAGGCAGTCGGGAGAGAGGAAGCCGTGCAGCACATGAGGACAGGCGGCGGAACGGAAAACGGCATCGCGGCGCTCGACGTCGCCGCCGTCAGTCATTCCTACGGCTCCAAGAAGGCGTTGAACGACGTGTCCTTCTCGATCGCCCCGGGAACCTTCGCGGTCCTGCTCGGCCTCAACGGCGCGGGCAAGACGACGCTGTTCTCGCTGATCAGCCATCTCTACGACACGCGCCACGGCGCAATCCGCATCTTCGGCCACGACATCAGCCGGTCACCGGGCGAGGCGCTGCGCCGCCTCGGCATCGTCTTCCAGGCGCGCACGCTCGACCTCGACCTCAGCGTCTACCAGAACCTCTCCTACCACGCCTCGCTGCACGGCATCGGCTCGGCCGAGGCGCGAAGACGCATCGACGCGGTGTTGGAGACCGTCGAGATGGGCGGCCGCCTGCACGACAAGGCGCGCAGCCTGTCGGGAGGCCAGATGCGGCGCGTCGAGATCGCTCGCGCCCTGCTCCACCGGCCCCCACTCCTGCTGCTCGACGAGGCCACGGTCGGGCTGGACGTGCAGTCGCGCGCGGGCATCCTCGCCGATGTGCGCAAGCTGGTGAGGACCGAAGGCATCAGCGCCTTCTGGGCGACGCATCTGATCGACGAGGTCGAGGAAAGCGACCACGCCGTGGTGCTGGTCGAGGGAAATCTTGTCGCCAACGCCAGCGTCGCCGACATTGTCCGCACGACCGGCACGACGAACATCGGCGAGGCCTTTTCGAAGCTCAATCCAAGGCGGCCGGCTCCCGCAACGGCGGAGGACGCGGCATGAGCGCGCCAGCCGAAGCAAAGCCCGAAGTCAAGGAGGCCACCCCGCTGGAGATGCCGGCCTTCGGCATTGGCAGCTACCTCGTCTGCCTGAAAGGCATCCTCTTCCGCGAGGGACTGCGTTTCCTCAACCAGCGCGAACGGTTCGTCTCCTCGCTGGTCAGGCCGCTGCTCTGGCTCTTCATCTTCGCCGCCGGCTTCCGCCAGGTGCTCGGCGTTTCGATCATCCCGCCCTACAAGACCTACGTGCTCTACGAGGTCTACATCACACCGGGACTCGTCGGCATGATCCTGCTTTTCTCAGGCATGCAGTCCTCGCTGTCGATGGTCTACGACCGCGAGATGGGCAACATGCGCACCCTGCTGGTCAGCCCGTTCCCCCGCTGGTTTCTGCTGGTGTCCAAGCTGCTTGCCGGCGTCATCGTGTCGATCGCCCAGGTTTACGTCTTCCTGGCCATCGCCCGGTTCTGGGGCGTGAAACCGCCATGGACCGGCTACCTGCTCGGGCTGCCGGCCGTGTTCCTTGCCGGGCTGATGCTGGGGGCGCTCGGCCTCTTCCTGTCCTCGATGATCAAGCAGCTTGAGAACTTCGCCGGCGTCATGAACTTCGTCATCTTCCCGATGTATTTCGCGTCCTCGGCGCTCTACCCGCTCTGGCGCATCCAGGAATCCAGCCCCCTGCTCTACAAGATATGCCTCGCCAACCCCTTCACCTATGCGGTCGAGCTGATCCGTTTCTCCTTCTACGGGCAGATTCACTGGCTTTCGCTTGGCGTCGTGCTGGGCTTCACGGCGATTTTTCTTGCCGGCGCCATCATCGCCTACGACCCTTCGCGCGGACTGATGGTGCGCAAACAAGCTACAGGAGGAAACGGATGATACGACCGACCTTCAACGTTATCGCCGCGGCGTTGCTTCTTGCCACAGCGGGGCCGGCCCTGTCGGCCGCGAACAACGATCCGGACTGGCCCTGCATCCAGCGCAAGGTGCCCGAATTGTCCTTTGGCCAGATATGGACCGGCGCCGAGCTGCCGGCTTCGGCCAAGGACTGGTCGCAGGACCGGCGCATCTCCGAGCTGGTCGAGGAGCTCGCGGCGCGGCGTCTGCCGATCGCCGACGCGCAGCAGCAGATCAAGGAGTTTGCCGCCGACCTTCCGGCCGACCAGATGGATGACCGGTTGGCCAAGCTGGTTCAGGGCCTGTTCGAGCATATGGACCACGAGCGTTCGGAGGTTATGTCCGGCATAGGCCGCTATGCCCGCAATCAGCTGGAGCTTGCGGCGCGGCTGCGCAAGGAGGCCTCGGAGGTCGACGCCATGCGGGGCAAGCCCGACGCCAACGTCAACGAGATCGCCGCGCGCACCGACCGGCTGACCTGGGAAACCCGCATCTTCGAGGAGCGCGTGCAGTCGCTCACCTATGTCTGCGAGGTCCCGACCCTCATCGAGCAACGTCTTTACGCCTTGGCGAAGACGGTGAACGAGATTCTGAAGGAGAAGCAGTAAGGCGAGAAGCGACGGAGGACGCGCGGGATCGCGTCGCAGTTCGAAAACTTTACGTTTGGCATCGGGCCGACAATCCCCATATGCCTAGCGGACAGCGTGGCAGGGAAAGCACTTCTCGCCATCGATGAATACGATCAGGTTGCTCATCGCCGTCATTGCGCCCCTGCTGATTGCAGTGCTCGTGCTGTATGGCCTGTCCCTATGGTACTAGCGACAGCGCGAAAATGGCGCGAAAACGAATGTCAGACCGAGGCACTGCCCTACTGTCCTGAATACAGCTTCCCAACCAGCGGCAGATACATCGCGCCCTTCTTCATCAGGAAATCGTGGAAGGTCGCCATTGCCGGCGAGATCGCGCGGTCGGAACGCATCACCACGAACCATTGCCGGCGGATCGGCATGCCCACGACGTCGAGGATGACGAGCCGGTCGGACTCGACCTCCAGCGCCACCGTGTGCGCCGAGATGAAGGCAACGCCGAGCCCAGCCATCACCGCCTGCTTGATCGTCTCGTTCGAGCCCATCTCGACGCCGAGGTCGTCGATGCGGCCCGGCAGCTCGCTGAAGAAGATCTCCAGCGAGATGCGCGTCCCGGAACCCGGCTCGCGGATCAGGAAATCCTCCTCGGCGATGCGTTCCTTGGAAATGTCGCGCGCCTTGGCGAGCGGATGGTCCGGCGGCGCCACGATCACCAGCGGATGATCGCCGAAGGCCGATGCCCGCAGCGGCACGTCCTTCGCCGGGCGTCCCATCAGCGCGACATCGACGTCATGGTTCTTCAGGTTGGCGATCGTCTCGGCGCGGTTGCCGATCAGAAGCCGCATGTCGATATCGGGATATTCCTTCATGAAGGCCGCCATCATCCGCGGCGCGAAATATTTGGCGGTCGAGACGACGCCGAGTCGCAGACTTCCGGCGCGCACGCCCTTGATCGCGTCGATCTGATCCTCCAGCAGACGCAGCCGCTCCTCGATCGCCTGCGCGGCGTCGATGACGGCCAGCCCTGCGGCAGTCGGACGCATGCCGTCCTGGGTCCGGTCGAACAATGCCAGGCCAACATCTTCCTCCAACTGCTTGAGCTGGATGGTGACGGCCGGTGGCGTCAGCCCTAACACCTTGGCAGCATTGATGATTTTTCCATGTCCGGTGATCGCCTGGATGGCCTTGAGCTGCTTCAGGGTGAGATTGCGCATACCCAATACTAAAAGATTTTTACTGACACGATAAGCCTAATAAAATTTACTTACCCTGCATCGATTGTTCTCATCCCACCAGCCGATCGCCGCAAGGGCGCCGGTCGCAGGAGGAGAGACGATGACCGCGCCGACGCTCGATGCCTTTCTGAACTCCTATGTTCGCGGCCAGCACGCTCGGCATGAGGCGGTCGCCACAACCGTCCGCAAGCTGGCCGAGGCGGCAGTCAAGGTGCGCCACACGATCAGCCAAGGCGCGCTCGGCGCCGCCTTCGCAGGAACGCGCGGCGCCAATGCTACCGGCGACGACCAGAAGGATCTCGACGTCTTCGCCGACGACATCTTCCTCGACGCCATGCGGCACGCACCGGTCGCGTTCTACGCGTCCGAAGAACTGGAGCAGCCGGTGCTGCTCGACAGTAGTGCGGCGCTCGCCGTCGCGATCGACCCGCTCGACGGCTCCTCCAGCATCGACGTCAACATGTCGATCGGAACGATTTTTTCGCTCCTCCCTGCAACTGGCGCGCCGGATGCCGATCCGGCCGCCCCTTTTCTGCAGGCCGGAACGAACATGCTCGGCGCGGGCTTCTTCATCTACGGGCCGCAGCTGGCGCTGGTGCTGTCGCTGGGCAGCGGCACCCATGTCTTCGTGTTCTCGCAGCGGCTCGGCGCCTTCATCCAGGCGCATGAGAGCCGGATGCTGCCGCCGCGCACTCAGGAATTCGCGATCAACACGTCCAACTACCGGCATTGGGACGAGGCTGTCCGCCTCTATGTCGACGATTGCCTGAAGGGTTCGGAAGGCCCGCGCGACAAGGATTTCAACATGCGCTGGCTCGCCTGTCTGGCGGCCGAGTGCTACCGCATCCTGATCCGCGGCGGCGTGTTCCTCTACCCCGGCGACCGGCGCCGCGGCTACCATCACGGGCGGCTGCGGCTGGTCTACGAAGCGAACCCGATCGCCTTCCTGATCGAACAGGCCGGCGGCGCGGCTACCGACACGGTCAACCGCATCCTCGAGATCGAACCCGAACATCTGCATCAGCGCACACCGCTGGTCTTCGGCGCGGCGCGGGAGGTCGAGCGCATCGCCCGCTACCACCTCGCCCCGAGCGCCATCGGCGAACGTGCGCCGTTGTTCGGCAATCGCGGCCTCTTCCGCGCCTGACCGGAGCTAGAAAAAATGTCCGCCAGGCATCCCATCATCTCGATCACCGGCTCCTCCGGCGCGGGCACGACGTCGGTCAAGCGCATCTTCGAGCAGATCTTCCGGCGCGAGAAGATCGAGGCCGCCTTCATCGAGGGCGACGCCTTCCACCGCTACGACCGCCAGGCGATGAAGGATAAGGTCGCCGAGGAGGAGAAGAACGGCAACCCCAACTTCACCCACTTCAACGCCGAGGCCAATGAGCTCGAAATCCTGGAATCGGTGTTCGAGGAATACGGCCGCAAGGGGACCGGGCGCACGCGCACCTACGTCCACGACGACGAGGAGGCGAAGCTGCTCGGCACGCCGCCCGGCAAGTTCACGGAATGGCGCGAATTCCCCGAAAGCCAGTTGCTCTTCTACGAAGGGCTGCACGGCTGCGTCGTCACCGACAAGGTCAACCTCGCCAGATACGCCGATCTGAAGATCGGCGTCGTGCCGGTCATCAATCTCGAATGGATCCAGAAGATCCATCGCGACCGCTCGACCCGCGGCTACTCGACCGAGGACGTGATGGACGTGATCCTGCGCCGTATGCCGGACTACACGCGTTTCATCGTCCCGCAGTTCTCGCAGACCAACATCAACTTCCAGCGCGTGCCGATCGTCGACACGTCAAACCCGTTCATCGCGCGCTGGATACCGACGCCCGACGAGTCGATGCTTGTCATCCGCTTCGCCAATCCGCGCGGCATCGATTTTCCCTACCTGCTGTCGATGATCAACAACTCGTTCATGTCGCGGGCGAACTCCATCGTCGTGCCTGGCAACAAGCTCGACCTCGCCATGCAGCTGATCCTGACGCCGCTGATCCTGCAGCTGATCGAACGCAAGAACCGAGTCTCGTGAGGAGGACGTCGTGAGCCAAGCCGCCATCAGAGAAGCCGCCCTCCCCGCCGTGTCGGAGCGCGACATGGCCAATGCCATCCGCGCACTGGCGATGGACGCCGTGCAGAAGGCGAACTCCGGCCACCCCGGCATGCCGATGGGCATGGCCGATGTCGTGACCGTGCTCTTCGGCCGCTTCATCAGGCTCGACCCGTCGCAGTCCGACTGGCCCGACCGCGACCGCTTCGTGCTGTCGGCCGGCCACGGCTCGATGCTGCAATATGCGCTGCATCACCTGCTCGGCTACGAGGACATGCCGGTCGAGGAACTCAAGCGCTTCCGCCAACTCGGTAGCCGCACCGCCGGCCACCCCGAGCGTGGCCATGCGCTGGGCATCGAAACGACCACCGGCCCGCTCGGCCAGGGCATCGCCACCGCCGTCGGCATGGCGCTCGCCGAGCGTATGCTAGCCGCACGCTTCGGTCCCGGGCTCGTCGATCACCACACCTATGTGATCGCCGGCGACGGCTGCCTGCAGGAAGGCATCAGCCACGAGGCCATCGACCTGGCCGGGCATCTCCAGCTCAGCCGCCTGATCGTCTTCTGGGACGACAATTCCATTTCCATCGACGGACCGACCTCCATCTCGACGTCGATGGACCAGCCGGCGCGCTTCAGGGCCGCCGGCTGGCACGTCGTGGAGATCGACGGCCACGACATGGAGGCCATCGCCACGGCGATCGAAGCTGCGCAACGTTCGGACAGGCCGTCGCTGATCGCCTGCAAGACTGTGATCGGCAAAGGCGCGCCGAATCTCGGCGGCTCGGAAAAGACGCATGGCGCGCCGCTCGGCGACGCCGAGATCGCCGCGACGCGCGAAAACATCGGCTGGCCGCATGCGCCTTTCGACGTGCCGCGCGAGATACTCTCTGCATGGCGTGAGGCGGCCGCGCGCGGCAACGCTGCACGGCGTGCCTGGGAACAGCGGCTTTCCGTGTCACCGCATCGCGACGCCTTCACCAGAGCGATGGCCACCGAGCTGCCGACCTCGTTGTTCGAGGCGCTCGAGGCCTTCCGCAAGGAGCATGTCCAGAAGGCCACCAAGGTCGCCACCCGCAAGGCGTCCGAGATGGCGCTCGAGGTGATCAACGCAGCGACCGACCTCACCGTCGGCGGCTCGGCCGATCTCACCCATTCGAACCTGACGATCACCAAGGGCATGAAGCGCCTCGCGCCCACCGACTTCGCCGGCAGCTATGTCCACTACGGCATCCGCGAACACGGCATGGCGGCAGCGATGAACGGTCTCGCGCTGCATGGCGGCCTCATCCCTTACGGCGGCACGTTCCTCTGCTTCGCTGACTACGCACGCGGTGCGATCAGGCTCTCGGCGCTCATGCAGCAGCGGGTCATCTATGTGATGACGCACGACACCATAGGCCTCGGTGAGGACGGCCCCACGCACCAGCCGATCGAGCATCTAGCGATGCTGCGGGCGACACCCAACCTCAACGTCTTTCGCCCGGCCGACATCATCGAGACGGCGGAATGCTGGGAGCTTGCGCTGAAGAGCGAGGACCGGCCGAGCGTATTGGTGCTCTCGCGGCAGAACCTGCCGATGCTGAGGCAGGCGCACACGCCCGAGAACCGCTCGGCGCGCGGCGCTTATGTACTGCGGGAGGCGGATGGTCCCCGCGCCGCGACGCTGATCGCCACCGGCTCCGAGGTCGAGATCGCCGTCGCTGCGTCCGACATCCTTCGCGAGCAATATCAGATCGAGACGGCGGTGGTCTCGATGCCCTGCTGGGAGCTCTTCGAGGATCAGGACATCGACTACCAGCGCCACGTCCTGGGCTCCGCCCCGCGTATAGCCGTGGAAGCGGCGGCTCGCCTCGGCTGGGACCGCTGGATCGGCGAGAACGGCGCCTTCGTCGGCATGACCGGCTTCGGCGCCAGCGCGCCGGCGCCGGATCTCTACCGGCATTTCGACATCACGCCGGAAGTGGTCGCCGCCAACGTCCTGCTCAACCAGCCAGCCGCAATCCGGGAGGACTGAACCATGGCCCGCATCACCCTTCGCCAGCTTCTCGACCACGCCGCCGAGCACGGCTACGGCGTGCCGGCTTTCAACATCAACAACATGGAACAGGGCCTCGCCATCATGGAGGCGGCCCGGGCATGCGATGCGCCAGTCATCATCCAGGCCTCGCGCGGCGCCCGCTCCTACGCCAACGACATCATGCTCGCCAGGATGATGGAGGCGCTGATGGAGATGCATCCGGGCGTCCCGCTCTGCATCCACCAGGATCACGGCAACGACGAAGCGACCTGCCTGTCGGCGATCCGCCACGGCTTCACCTCGGTGATGATGGACGGCTCGCTGGAGGCTGACGCAAAGACGCCGGCGAGCTACGACTACAATGTGGCGATCACCGAGCGCGTGGCCCGCATGGCGCACTGGGTGGGCGTCTCCGTCGAGGGCGAGCTCGGCGTGCTCGGCTCGCTGGAGAGCGGTCACGGCGAGGCCGAGGACGGCCATGGCGCCGAAGGCGTGCTGTCGCGCGATCAACTCCTCACCGATCCCGACCAGGCGGTCGACTTCGTGCTGCGCACGAAGGTCGACGCCTTGGCAATCGCCTGCGGCACCTCGCACGGCGCCTACAAGTTCACCAGGCTGCCGGATGGCGACATCCTCGCCATGGACGTCATCGAGGCGATCCACGAGAAGCTGCCGAATACGCACCTCGTCATGCACGGCTCGTCCTCGGTGCCGCAGGAACTGCAGGACGTGATCAACAGGTTTGGCGGTGAGATGCCCCAGACCTGGGGCGTGCCGGTCGAGGAGATCGCGCGTGGCATCCGCCACGGCGTCCGCAAGGTCAACATCGACACCGATTGCCGCATGGCTATGGCCGGCCAGTTTCGCCGCGTCGCCATGGAAAACCCGGCCGAGTTCGACCCGCGCAAGTTCCTGAAGCCGGCGATGGATGCGCTGCGCGATCTCTGCCGCGACCGCTTCGAGCGCTTCGGCACGGCAGGCAACGCCTCGAAGATCAAGGTCATCCCGATGGACGAGATGGCGAAACGCTATGCGGCCGGCAAGCTCGACCCGCAGATCGCAACGGCGAAGGCCGCCTGAGCGGCGCCGACAACCACGAAAGGACCAAGCCATGACCAAGTCTGAGACCGTCACCGGCGCCGCCCGCTACAGGTCCGGCGTCATGGAATACAAGAAGATGGGCTACTGGGAGCCCGACTATGAGCCCAAGGACACCGACGTCATCGCGCTCTTCCGCATCACCCCGCAGGATGGCGTGGATGAAATCGAAGCCGCGGCGGCGGTGGCCGGCGAAAGCTCGACCGCGACCTGGACGGTCGTCTGGACCGACCGGCTGACCGCGAAGGAGAAGTATCGCGGCAAGGCCTACCGGGTCGATCCGGTGCCCAACGCGCCCGGCCAGTACTTCGCCTACATCGCCTACGACCTCGATCTGTTCGAACCCGGATCGATTGCCAACCTGACCGCGTCGATCATCGGCAACGTCTTCGGCTTCAAGCCGCTGAAGGCGCTGCGGCTGGAGGACATGCGCCTGCCCGTCGCCTATGTGAAGACGTTCCAGGGTCCGGCGACGGGCATCGTCGTGGAACGAGAGCGGCTCGACAAGTTCGGCCGGCCGCTGCTCGGCGCCACCGTCAAGCCGAAGCTCGGCCTTTCCGGCCGCAATTACGGCCGCGTCGTCTACGAAGCGCTGAAGGGCGGGCTCGACTTCACCAAGGACGACGAGAACATCAACTCGCAGCCCTTCATGCATTGGCGCGAGCGCTTCCTCTACTGCATGGAGGCGGTGAACAAGGCCCAGGCCGAGACCGGCGAGATCAAGGGTTCCTATCTCAACGTCACCGCCGCCACCATGGAGGACATGTACGAGCGCGCCGATTTCGCCAAGGAGCTCGGCTCGACCATCGTCATGATCGATCTCGTCATCGGCTACACGGCGATCCAGTCGATGGCCAAGTGGGCGCGGCGCAACGACATGATCCTGCATCTCCATCGTGCGGGCCACTCGACCTACACGCGCCAGAAGAGCCACGGCGTCTCGTTCCGCGTCATCGCCAAGTGGATGCGGCTCGCCGGCGTCGACCACATCCATGCCGGCACCGTCGTCGGCAAGCTGGAAGGCGATCCGGCCACGACCAAGGGCTACTACGACATCTGCCGCGAGGATTTTAACCCCATGCGGCTGGAGAACGGCGTTTTCTTCGACCAGCACTGGGCCTCGCTCAACAAGCTGATGCCGGTGGCGTCGGGCGGCATCCACGCCGGCCAGATGCATCAACTCCTCGACCTGCTCGGCGAGGATGTCGTGCTGCAGTTCGGCGGTGGCACCATCGGCCATCCGATGGGCATCGCGGCAGGCGCCACGGCCAACCGTGTCGCGCTGGAGGCGATGATCCTCGCCCGCAACGAGGGCCGCGACTACGTGCGCGAAGGGCCGGAGATCCTGAACGCCGCGGCCCGCCACTGCCTGCCGCTCAAGCAGGCGCTCGATATCTGGAAGGACGTGACCTTCAACTACGCCTCGACCGACTCGCCTGATTTCGTGCCGGTCGCAACGGCGGCTGAATGAGGAGGCCAATATGCTTTTGTTGATCTTCACTTTCGGCTTGCTGTTGCCGCTTACCCTCTACCTCGGGGCAGAGCCCCGCCGACCCGCTCCTCTCCGCATCCGGGGTCTATCCCCGGAGGGAGAGAGAAAACGGTCGAGCGCGAAGCTTCATCGCCCCAACCATTGAACGGAGAGCCACCATGCGCATCACCCAGGGAGCCTTTTCCTTCCTCCCCGACCTGACCGACGACCAGATCCGCGCGCAGGTCCAGTACTGCATCGACAATGGCTGGGCCGTCAGCCTGGAGTTCACCGACGACCCGCATCCGCGCAACACCTACTGGGACATGTGGGGCCACCCGATGTTCGACAATCCTGACGCCGCGGCGCTGATGATGGAGCTCAACGACTGCCGCAAAGTCTACGGCGAGCGCTACATCCGCGTTGTCGCCTTCGACGCCTCGCATGGCTGGGAGTCGGTGAAGCTCTCCTTCATCGTCAATCGGCCTGCCGAGGAGCCGGGCTACCGGCTCCAGCGGCAGGAGGCGGCGGGACGGGCCATCCGCTACACCACCGTGCCTTACGCGGCCGACAAGCCGACAGGCGCGAGATACGGGTAACCACCGATGACCGCCGTGAGCACGATGGAAACGGAAACGCCGGAGCCAATCCCCTCCGTTATCGACCTGCGCGAGGAATTCGAAACCTCCGGCGTCAAGGAGGTTCTCGCCGAACTCGACCGCGACCTGATCGGCCTCGCCCCGGTGAAGAAGCGCATCCGCGAGACGGCGGCGCTTCTTCTGGTTGAGCGCGCCCGCCGCAGCATGGGCCTCGCCCACGAGGCCCCTACCCTCCACATGAGCTTCACCGGCAACCCCGGCACCGGCAAGACGACGGTGGCGCTGCGCATGGCCGATCTGCTCCACCGCCTCGGCTACATCCGCAAGGGACATCTGGTCTCGGTGACGCGCGACGACCTTGTCGGGCAATATATCGGCCATACCGCGCCGAAGACGAAGGAGATCCTGAAGAAGGCGATGGGCGGCGTGCTGTTCATCGACGAGGCCTACTACCTCTACCGCCCGGAAAACGAGCGCGACTACGGCCAGGAGGCGATCGAGATCCTGCTGCAGGTGATGGAAAACCAGCGCGACGACCTGGTGGTGATCCTCGCTGGTTATGCGCAGCGCATGGACCGCTTCTTCGAGAGCAATCCCGGCTTCCGCTCGCGCATCGCGCACCACATCGACTTCCCCGACTACACCGACGACGAACTTCTCGGCATCGCGGAAAAGATGCTCGACCAGCAGAACTACCGGCTCGATCCCGTCGCGCAGAAGTCGCTCGCCGACTACATCGCCCGCCGCCGCACGCAGCCGCATTTCGCCAATGCCCGCTCAATCCGCAACGCACTCGACCGGGCGCGGCTCAGGCAGGCGAACCGGCTGTTCGAAACCGCCAGGGGTCCGCTCGACGCAGCCGCGCTGTCGACGATCGCGGCGGAGGACATCACCGCCAGCCGGGTGTTCTCGATCGGCACGGGCAAGAGCAAAGGAGAAGCCAAATGAGCCCGAAGACAATCATCGCCCCATCGATCCTGTCGGCCGATTTCTCGAAACTCGGCGACGAGGTCGAGGCCGTTGCCGCGGCGGGAGCTGACTGGATCCATCTCGACGTGATGGACGGCCATTTCGTGCCCAACATCACCTTCGGCCCGCCCGTCATCAAGGCGATCCGCAACCGCACGACCAAGGTGTTTGACTGCCACCTGATGATCGCGCCAGCCGATCCCTATCTCGCCGCCTTCGCCGACGCCGGGGCCGACATCATCACCGTCCATGCCGAAGCCGGACCGCATCTCGACCGCTCGCTGCAGACGATCAGGGATCTCGGCAGGAAGGCCGGCGTCTCGCTCAACCCTGCTACGCCGGAAAGCGCCATCGAATACGTGCTCGACCGCCTCGACCTCATTCTTTTGATGACGGTCAATCCGGGTTTTGGCGGCCAGGCCTTCATCCCTGCAGTCGTCGACAAGGTGAAACGTGTGAAGGCGCTCGTCGGCAAGCGGCCGATCCACATCGAGATAGATGGCGGCGTGACGCCGGAGACCGCGCCTCTGGTCAGCGCCGCCGGCGCCGACGTTCTGGTGGCCGGCTCGGCAGTCTTCAAGGGGGGCGGAGAAACCGCCTACCGCAAGAATATAGCCGCGATCCGCACCGCCGCGGACGGTGCGTTCAGCAAGGCTGCGTGAACGCTGGTTGTGCCGGCAATCTTCGCGGGAAGAGCAGCCGGGCAGTTCTTTTTTTGCCGAACTGCCCGGGAATGGCCTACTGCGAGAACTGTTCCAGATAGGCGATGACGTTGGCGATCTCGTCATCCTTCTTGAGGCCGGCGAACACCATCTTGGTGCCCTTCACCACAGCCTTCGGATCACGCAGGTAGGACGTCAGAGTCGCTTCGTCCCAGGCAAGTCCGCCCTCTCCGGCCTCGATCATCGCCTTTGAGTATTTGAAGCCTTCATGGGTTCCCGCGGTCCTGCCCACGACACCCATCAGCGATGGCCCGATCTTGTTCTTGTCTTCGTCAGCGACATGGCAGGCCTTGCACTTGGCAAAGACTTTTTCACCGGCAGCCGCATCCTGTGCGGCAGCCTGGCCCGCGGCTAGGGGGACGAAGGCCAGGGCAGCGAAAACGGCAGTGAAGCGCATGATATCTCCTCGATTGATCCTCACGGTGCCCTGAGTGATCTTGCCCGTGCCGATGCTCGACCCGCCGGCGCAGGCATTAAGCGGGGGCGCCGTTCCCGGAAGGGATTGCGGAGCCTGCATGGCAGCGAAGCTAGATGGCAAACCGGGAATGTCAACTATACGAAAGGTGCTTTGGCCGATGCGCGACACCGGGCCGCGCCAGCCATATTGTTGACCTTGATAGGCCGAGCGCGTAGCCTTTCGTGATCGGTTTTCTGCTCGGGCACCTGCAGGAATCCGCGAACCAGCAAAGGCCCGGCACTGCCGGAATACACCGGCTGGATGTCGTTGGGCGACAGCGGGGTGCCGAATGGGTTTCGTCGATCTCATCCTCACGGTCTGCCTGATGGCGGACCCGCAGAAATGCCGGACCGAGCATCTCTATTTCGAGAGCCGGGGCTCGCTTTCCCAATGCATGTTCCTCGCTCCGCCGGAAATCGCCAAATGGTCCCAGGATCACCCGGCCCACAAGGTCGTGCGCTGGAGGTGCGCCTATCCCGATAATGGACGGGACATCTGAGGTGCCCGGACAAAGGGGGTGCGCCCAAGGGGGCGTCGGGGGAGAAGCATGACGATTTCCAGGCGTGACACGATCCGGCTGGGCGCGCTCGCGGCTTTGGCCGCGGCGATGCCGAACGGCCCCGCACGCGCCGCCCCCCGGGTCCGCATCGGCACCCTCAAATTCGGTACCGTAAGTTGGGAACTCGACACGATTAGGCATCATCGGCTCGATGTCGCCAACGGCATCGAGCTCGACATCGCCTATTTCGCCGGCGAGGACGCGACGAACGTCGCGCTACAGGCGGGTGGCGTCGACGCGATCGTGACCGATTGGCTGCTGGTCTCCCGCCTGCGTTCGGAGGGCGCGGACCTCACACTCGTCCCCTATTCGACGGCCGTCGGCTCGATCATGGTCAAGGAAGGATCCCCCATCCGAATGCTTGCCGATCTCAGGCAAAGAAAGATCGGCGTCGCCGGCGGGCCGCTCGACAAGAGCTGGCTGCTGATCCAGGCGCTCGCCAGGCGAGATCACGATCTCGACCTGCCGGCCGAAAACGAGATCGTCTTCGGCGCCCCGCCGCTGATGTCGGAAAAAGCCATGCAGGGCGAACTCGATGCGGTGCTGAACTTCTGGCATTTCTGCGCACGGCTCGAGGCCAACGGCTTTCGCCGCGTGACCGGCGCCGGCGAGGCTGCCCGCGCGCTTGGCGCGTCGGGGCCTGTATCGGCGCTCGGCTATGCCTTCCACGAAACCTGGGCAGATAAAAACCCCGAGGCGGCAGGCGGTCTCGTCAGGGCATCGGCGCAGGCCAAGGACCTGCTTGCCAGGTCGGATGACGAGTGGCTGCGCCTCGCCCCGCTCGTGCGCGCCGAAGGCAAGGAACTCGAGACGCTGCGCGACCGCTACCGTGAAGGCATTCCCAGGCGTCCGATAGGCGAAGAGGAGGCCGATGCCGGCAAGCTCTATCGGGTGCTGGCGGGCATCGGCGGCGAGAAACTGGTCGGAAGCGCGCCTGACATGGCGCCGGGCACCTTCTGGCAAGGGCCCGCCGATGGCGGCTGAGGAGGTTGGCTCACACAATTCCCGGGCAGCACGGACGGCGGTCCGCCGGGGCCTGGCGCCGCGCCTGATGCCCGCGATAACCGTGGCGGCCTCGCTGCTCGGATTTTGCCTGCTGTGGGCGCTGGCTGCGCAGGCATGGCCGAGCCGCGCGCTCCCCTCGCCCATCCAGGTCTGGCAGGTGCTGGTCAGGGAGGCGGCAAGCGGCGAGCTCCCGTTCCATCTCAGCGTTACGCTCGCCCGCGTGGCGGCGGCCTACGTGCTTGCCATGGTCATCGGATCGGTCGTCGGCATCCTGCTCGGCATCCATCGCCGCGCCGACCGTTTCTTCAACCCTTGGGTCATCCTCTTCCTCAATATCCCGGCGCTGGTGATCATCGTGCTCGCCTATATCTGGTTCGGCCTCACCGAGGCGGCGGCGGTCGGCGCGGTTGCGGTGAACAAGATCCCCAACGTCGTGGTGACGATGCGCGAAGGCGCCCGTGCGCTCGAGCCGCGTTATCAGGAAATGGCGGCCGTCTATCGCTTCAGCACGCTCGATCGCATCCGCCACATATTGCTGCCGCAACTGCAACCCTACTTCGCCGCCGCCTCGCGATCGGGCATAGCGCTCATCTGGAAGATCGTCCTGGTGGTCGAGCTGCTCGGCCGCTCGAACGGCGTCGGCTTCCAGATCCATCTCAATTTCCAGCTCTTCGACGTCGCTGCGATTCTCGCCTATACCTTGGCCTTCGTGGCGATCATGCTCCTCATCGAACTGCTTCTGGTGCAGCCCCTTGAACGACATGCATCCCGTTGGCGGCAGCGCCCCGCTTAGGGTCGACATCGCCGAAAAGACATTCAGCTCGGCGGAAGGCGTCTCGCTCACGGCGCTGCAAGGCCTGTCCTTCGAGGTCCGCCAGGGTGAGTTCGCCTGCCTGCTCGGACCGTCCGGCTGCGGCAAGACGACGACGCTGCGCATCCTGCTCGGCCTCGACAAGGAGTTTTCCGGCTCCTTCCAGCTTCCCGAAGGCGGCTCAAACCGGATCGCCGCCGTGTTCCAGGAACCGGTCCTGCTGCCCTGGCGCACGGTCGAGCAGAACGTCCGCCTCGCCCTGCCGCGAAGCGAAAGAAACGCCGACCTCGGCCAGTTGTTCGACAGTCTCGGCCTCGCCGGCATGCTTCCGCTGTTTCCTGCCGAGCTTTCGCTGGGTCTGGCGCGGCGGGTGGCGCTCGCCAGGGCATTCGCGACCCGGCCGGCAATGCTCTTCCTCGATGAGCCCTTCGTCTCGCTCGACGAGAAGACCGCCGAGCGCCTGCGTCATCTCCTTCTGTCTGTATGGTCCGCGCGGCCGACCACCGCTTTGATGGTGACGCACAATCTGCGCGAGGCGCTGATGCTGTCGGATCGAATCGTCGTGCTCTCGCCACGCCCGGCGCATGTGCAAGGCGTGTTCGACATTCGGCTGCCGCGCCAGTATCGCAACACCCAAGTCATGAGCGACCTGCTGAGGTCGTTCCACGAGAAATTCCCGGACGTCGACTGAAGTCCGGAACCACCCGTTCCGGGGTCGTGCAGAAACGCGGCCGATCCGTCCCAGCCAGAAAGAATCAGAAGCAGCGTATCTCGGCTTCCGCCTGCGCCCGCCGCAAATCAGAGCCCGCTGCCCTCGCCGGGGCGGTCTCGCGGAACAGGCTGGCGGCTTCGCCTGTCGTCAGCGCCATGCGCCGGAAGGTCTCGGCGCTTTCGTAACGCTCATAGGGAACGATGGAGGCGATCACGTCTATCGAGCAGGAGCAGCGCCTGAGCGTCTCGCGCGTCTGGCCGTTGGAGCGCATGCAGCCGAGCACATAGTCGACCACGACGTCCGTCGGGTAGTCCGCGACCGCAGCCGCCGGCCCCGCGAGCGGCACGATCGCGGCAAGGCACAAAGAGAGTTTGGCAAGTGCTGCCGGTCTCATCATTTCAATCCTCCGATCCGGTCGAGCCTATCACGAACTCCCGGCCTGTCACCCCGTTCGATCGGGTGGCGAGTCGGGGCTCGGCCATTAGACTAAAGGAGCAATGCCGCGGTCATCCGGCAGGACTCGTTCACGGAAATTCCGTGCGGCGTCGCTGCGACGCGAGGGCGATGCTGCTCTTGCATGGACGGCAAACTCGTTACCTGCTTTCCTGTCAACGGCGACGCATAGGATGCTCGTATGCTTCCCGGCCAGGATGTCATCCAAGATATGGCAAGTTGATTTTGGATATTATCCGTCAGCAATGATGCATTCGTCACTTGATAAATAAAACCAAGTGATCGTTTCGGTCGAAACAATATTACGTTGATTGAAGTTTTCGATATTTCCATCTTTATATTGCAACGCAACAACGAAAATGGTGCGACGCACAAAGAGCGCAGAAGGTTTTTGCTTGCTTACCGCATTTTATTGGCATAGCCTTCCAATGTTTCCGGCTTCAAGGGCGTCACTGTCTTAGGGAGCGGTGACTGTCTTTCGTAGGCCAAGTGAGGTGGGCAGTAACGGTGCCCTCTGCTCACCTGGCTTAGGTCGTGACACGCTGCCGGAAATACTTCCCACCACATGAATCGCTTGGGCAAGCCCTTGTGGGGCTCAGCAATCGATTCCTGATTGTGAACCTCGGGAGGATATATATGCGTGTATTCAGGAAGACCATCTGCATCCCAGTGGCCGCGGCGTTGATGACTTGCGCCTCGGCTTTTGGGGCGTGGGCCAATGACGACCTCCAAGCACTTGCCTCGGACTCCAAGAACTGGGCGATGCCTACGGGTGATTATGCCAACACCCGCTATTCGAAACTGAATCAGATCAACAAGGACAATGTGAAGAATTTGCAGGTCAAGTGGACATTCTCCACTGGCGTGCTGCGCGGCCATGAAGGCGGGCCTCTGGTGATCGGCGACGTGATGTACGTCCACACGCCGTTCCCGAATATCGTCTACGCCCTCGATCTCAACAACGACGGCAAGATCCTCTGGAAATACGAGCCCAAGCAGGATCCGAACGTCATTCCGATCATGTGCTGCGATACAGTCAATCGCGGCGTCGCCTATGGTGACGGCAAGATCATCCTGAACCAGGCCGACACCACCGTGACCGCGCTCGACGCCAAGACAGGCAAGGTTGCCTGGCAGGCGAAGAACGGCGAAGACATCGCCGGCGGCAAGGGCGAGAGCGGAACTGCCGCTCCGATGGTCGTCAAGGACAAGGTGCTCATCGGCATTTCCGGTGCCGAATTCGGCGTCCGCGGCCACATCTCGGCCTACAACCTGAAGGACGGTTCGCTTGCCTGGCGGGCTTATTCGACGGGACCCGATGCAGAAACCCTGATCGATCCCGAAAAGACGACCCACCTTGGGAAGCCGGTCGGTGCGGACTCGGGCCAGAACACCTGGGAAGGCGAGCAGTGGAAGACCGGCGGCGGCACGACTTGGGGCTGGTTCGCCTATGACCCCAAGCTGAACCTCGTCTACTACGGCACGGGCAATCCATCGACATGGAACCCGGTCCAGCGGCCCGGCGATAATCGCTGGTCGATGACCATCATGGCCCGCGATGCGGACACCGGCATGGCCAAGTGGCTGTACCAGATGACCCCGCATGACGAGTGGGACTTCGACGGCGTCAACGAGATGATCCTCGTCGACGGCATGCAGGTCGACGGCGCAGCCCGCGACGTTCTGGTCCACTTCGACCGCAACGGCTTCGCCTACACGCTCGACCGCGCAAACGGCGAACTGCTCGTCGCCAAGAAATACGATCCGACTGTGAACTGGGCGACGGAAGTCGTCATGGACAAGAACAGCGATCAGTATGGTCGCCCGCAGGTTGTTGCCCAGTATTCGACCCAGCAGAATGGCGAGGACGTCAACACCACCGGCGTTTGCCCGGCGGCGCTTGGCACGAAGGATCAGCAGCCGGCGAGCTATTCGCCGAAGACCGGTCTCTTCTACGTCCCGACCAACCACGTCTGCATGGACTACGAGCCTTACAAGGTCAGCTACACGGCCGGTCAGCCCTATGTGGGCGCGACGGTGTCGATGTATCCGACTCCGAACAGCCATGGCGGCATGGGCAACTTCATCGCCTGGGATGCGGCCAAGGGTGAGATCGTATGGTCGAAGCCCGAGCAGTTCTCGGTCTGGTCGGGAGCCCTGTCGACCGACGGCGACGTCGTGTTCTACGGCACGCTGGAAGGCTACATCAAGGCAGTCGATAAGGACGGCAACGAACTCTACAAGTTCAAGACCCCGTCCGGCATCATCGGCAACATCAACACCTTCGAGCACGGCGGCAAGCAGTACATCGCCGTTCTCTCGGGCGTTGGCGGCTGGGCCGGCATCGGTCTCGCCGGCGGCCTGCTCCAGGCCGAAGGCGCTGCCGCATGGCAGCAGGCGGTTGCGGGTCAAAACGCCCCGTCCGACGAAGCGGCAAGCATCTCCACGGCCGGCCTCGGTGCGGTCGGTGGCTATGCCGCTCTTGCCGACTACACGACGCTGGGCGGCCAGCTCACCGTCTTCGGCCTCCCGGATTGATCCGGCGGCCATAGGCAAGCCTTCGCCTCGTTGAGGCGAAGGCGACAGGAAACGAGGGCCCGGACGCTCCGGGGAATCCCGGCCGGGCTCTCGATTTCGCCGCGTCATCACACAACTGTAAACGCCGCATCCCGACCGCAAAGCTGTGTCCGTGGCGAAATGAGGAAATGAGAAGAGGTCCGTATGTCCGTCAGTAAAGCAGTCCGGGTTCTTGCCATGACCCTTTTGATAGGCCCCGCCATCGCCACCGGCATTGCGTCGGCCCAGGACAGCAAGGAAAAGGCTGCCGCCGTCACCGACGAGGACGGCAAGTATTTCGACGCCGACGGAACCCCGACCTACAAGATTCAGGCGGACGGCACTGTCGACTGGTACACTTTCAGCGGCTACCGCCGCTACCACTCCGACTGCCACGTCTGCCACGGCCCCGACGGTGTCGGCTCGAGCTACGCGCCAGCGCTCGCCACGTCGCTGAAGAACATGGATTACGGCACGTTCCTGTCGATCGTCGCCGAAGGACGCCAGAGCGTCGGCGGCGGCAAGGAAAACGTCATGCCGGCCTTCGGCGACAACAAGAACGTCTATTGCTACATGGACGATCTCTACATCTATCTGCGCGCGCGCGCCGTCGGCGAGATCCCGCGGGGCAGGCCTCCGAAGAAGGAGGACAAGCCCCAGGGGGCCAAGGACCACGAAGCCTCGTGCATGGAAGGATGACCATGACCCTTCGGCGCTCCCACATCGGATTGCTGGCCCTGGTCTTCGCGGTCGCGGCGGCGCCGTCCGCTGCCCTTGCACAGGGCGCCGGGCTCGGTGCCGCGGGCGAACTCGTGGATCCGGATGTGCTCCGGGTTTGCGCCGATCCCTCCAACATGCCGTTCACGGACGAGAGCGGCGAGGGTTTCGAAAACAAGCTTGCCGAGCTCGTGGCTGAAAAGACCGGCCGCAAGTCGGTTGCCTATACCTGGTATCCGATGGCCACCGGCTTCGTGCGCAACACGCTGAGGGCCAATCGCTGCGATATCATCATGGGCTACGCGCAGGGCGACGAGCTGGTGCAGAACACCAACGCCTACTACCGCTCGACCTATGTGATGGTCTCCAAGAAGGGCAGCGGCCTCGACGGCGTCGAAACGATCGAGGACCCGAAGCTCGCCGACAAGAAGATCGGTATCGTCGGAGGGACTCCGCCCTCGGCCAACATGGCCACGGCCGGCCTGATGAAGAATGCCAAGAACTACCCGCTGATGGTCGACACCCGCTTCGCCCCTTCCATGGCGGAGGTGATGATCAAGGACATGCTCGACGGCGTCATCGACGTGGCGATCCTGTGGGGACCGATGGCCGGCTATTACGCCCGCGAATCCGGAGCCGATCTGACGATCGTTCCCCTGATCAAGGAGAAGACCGGATCGCGCATGGTCTACCGCATCACCATGGGCGTGCGTCCGTCTGACCAGGAATGGAAGCGGACGCTCAACAAGGTCATCCGGGAAAATCAGGAGGAGATCAACAAGATCTTGTTCGAATACAACGTGCCGCTGATCGACGAGCAGAACAAGCCGATCACACAATGATTTGAATCCGATGCGGCTGGACCTATATGTTTTATTTTAAGAGCTTTCAGAACCTGCCCCTTTCATTTGTCCATTTAAATGGACGAGCCATTGCGACTCCGGTGCCTTTGCAATGGCTATCGACGATCGGATCGACCCTCACGGGCCGGTGCAAACAGGAGGAATGAATGAAAAGCTGGACCAAACCGACTATGTGCCAGGTTCCCGCGGGCTTTGAGATTTCGCGGTATCTGCCTGCTCAAATGACTCCCAAGAAGTAGGCCGCAAAGGTGCGTGTTCCGGCACACGGGGCACGCACCCTTTCGTCAGGCAGACTTCCATGAAAAGCCTTGGCGCGGACGATTTCGGCCGCGATGTGAGCGATGTTGCAACTCTCCCGGCCGATCGTGGCCCTCGCGAGGCAGAGGTGGTGTTGCGGCTCAAGATCGTTGGATCGGCGGCGGGTGGCGGCTTTCCACAATGGAACTGCAACTACCGGCTGAGCCGCGCGGCTCGAAGCGGCGCTCGAGGTGTGCGTCGCCGGACGCAGTCGAGCCTCGCAGCCTCGGCCGGCGCACGCGACTGGGTACTCTTCAACGCATCGCCCGACATATTGCAGCAGATCGCCGAAACCCCCGAACTGCAGCCCTCCCCTGAAGCGCCGCTGCGCTCCAGCCCTATCCGCGCCGTCGTGCTCACCAATGCCGATGTCGACCATGTCGCCGGGCTGCTCAGCCTGCGCGAGCGCCAGCCTTTCGCCATCTACGCGACAACGGAGGTTCTGGCGGTGCTCGACGCCAATCCGATCTTCAACGTGCTCGACCGGGTGGTGGTGCCGCGGCGCGAGCTTCCCGCCGGTGGCGAATTCGAGATTTGCGATGCGGACGATCATGGGACCGGCGTGCGCATCGAGAGCTTTGCGGTGCCCGGCAAGGTGGCGCTCTACATGGAAGATTCCAGCCGCCCGGATGCCGACTTCAGCTCCGACAGCGGCGACACGGTCGGCGTCCGTATCGCGGGCCGAAACGGCCGCGCTTCGGTGTTCTACATTCCCGGCTGCGCCAGGATCGACGACGCCCTGCGCGCCCGCCTGACAGGAGCCGCCTGCCTTCTCTTCGACGGCACCGTTTTCACCGACGACGAGATGATAACCGCAGGGGTCGGCTGGAAGACCGGGGGCCGCATGGGTCATCTCGCCATGTCCGGACCGCAGGGTTCGATAGCCGGTCTCGAAAACGTGAAGATCGGACGGCGCATCTTCGTCCATATCAACAACACCAACCCGGTCCTCGACGAGAATTCGGCCGAGCACGCCGCCGTCGTTTCGGCGGGCTGGGAAGTGGCCCATGACGGCATGGAGATCGAGCTGTGAACTTTCACGCTGCAGCCGGGAACGGCATGTCTGCAACCGACCTGGAAGCCGCGCTCCGGCAGGTCGGCGCCGAGCGTTACCACAACCGTCACGCCTATCATCACCGGATGGTTTCGGGCGCTCTCTCGAAGGGCGAGCTGCAGGCATGGGCGCTCAATCGCTACTGCTACCAGGCCGTCATTCCGCGCAAGGATGCGATGATCCTCGCCCGCGCCGAAGATCCCGCCTTCCGCGCAGAATGGCGCAAGCGCATCGAGGATCACGACGGCGACGACGGCTGGAGCGGCGGCATCGCCCGCTGGCTGCATCTGGCCACCTCGCTTGGTCTCGATGCCGATGCCGTCAAGAGTGAAAGGTTCGCCCTGCCGGCGACACGCTTCGCGGTCGGCGCCTATCTCTCATTCTGCACCAACCGCACGCTGCTCGAAGCCGTCGCCTCGTCGCTGACCGAGTTGTTCTCGCCGGTCATCATCGGCGAGCGCGTGCCGGCGATGCTCGCCAAATACGACTATGTCACCGAGGACACTCTCGCCTATTTCAGCAAGCGGCCCGAGCAGGCGTCGCGCGATGCCGACTTCGCGCTGGCCTATGTGCTGGAGCACGCCGACACGCCGAAGCGGCAGCAGGCGGTGATCGACGCGCTGATCTTCAAATGCGATATCCTGTGGGCGATGCTGGACGCGCTTCAGCACGCCTATGGCGAGGACAACAACATTCCACCCGGCGCCTTCCGTCCGGAGGAGGCCGCGAAATGACGGCGCTGCGCGAACGCGCGATGGTGTCGCCGCAGGCCGTGCCCGCGCTGCCGAAACATGTGCGCATCCAATATGATCCCGTCCGGCAGGCATTCGCCGTGCTATCGCCGGAAAACGTCTTCTGGCCAAACGAGATCAGCCTGGAGATCCTGCGCCGCTGCGACGGGCACTCTCCGATCGACAGGATCGTTGCCGATCTCACCCGCGAGTACAACGCACCGGAGGAGGACGTGGCGGCCGACGTCAACGCCTTCCTTCAGGAGTGGTCAGACAAGCTGCTGGTGAAGCTATGAGCGCCCCTCTCCTGCCCCCGATCGGCATGCTGGCGGAACTGACGCACCGCTGTCCGCTGCAGTGCCCCTACTGTTCCAATCCGACTGAGCTTTTGAAGGCCAACCGGGAACTCGACACCGAGACTTGGCTTGCCCTGTTCGACCAGGCAGCCGATCTCGGCGTGCTCCAGGTCCACCTCTCGGGCGGCGAGCCGACGCTGCGCCGCGACCTCGAGCAGTTGGTTTCCGGGCTTTCCCGGCGTGGCGTCTACACCAACCTCATCACCGCCGGCGTCGGCATCGCCGAAGGCCGCATCGAAGCGCTCGCCAAGGCCGGGCTCGACCATCTGCAACTGAGCTTCCAGGGCGCGCGTGCCGCGACCACCGCGCGCATCGGCAATCTGCAGGGCAGCCACGAAAAGAAGCTGGAGACTGCGCGGCGCGCCCGCGCGGCCGGCCTGCCGCTGACCATCAACGCGCCGATCCACCGCCACAACATCGAGGAGGTGCCGGAATTCATCGAGCTTGCGCTGTCGCTCGGTGCCGAGCGGCTGGAGATCGCCAATGTGCAATATGCCGGCTGGGCGCTCGTCAACCGCGATGCGCTGATGCCCGATCGCGCCTCCGTCGAGCGCCAGGCCGAAATCGTCGAGGCAGCGCGGGAACGGCTTACCGGCATCATGAACATCGACTTCGTGCCGCCCGACTATTTCGCCACTTATCCCAAACCCTGCATGGGAGGCTGGGCGCGCGACGCTTTCATGGTGGCGCCGGACGGCACCGTGCTGCCCTGCCACGCGGCGCAGACGATCCCCTCGCTGACGTTCGAGCAGTTCGGGTCGCGCACGCTGGCCGAGATCTGGGCGGATTCGCCGGCCTTCAACGCCTTCCGCGGCACCGACTGGATGCTGGAGCCGTGCCGGAGCTGCGAGCGGCGCGAGATCGACTGGGGCGGCTGCCGCTGCCAGGCGATGGCGATCGCCGGCGATGCCGCGGCCACCGACCCCGCCTGCATAAAATCACCCCTTCATGCACGCATGACGGCGGTCGCCACGTCCGGCCGTCCCGCCGGCGACGTGGCTCCGGGGGACGAGGGCTTCGTCTATCGCCGCATCGGCGCCGATCCGCAGCAGACAAGCCCAGCGCCGCTGAAGCCCGACCCTGCCCTAACGGCCTAAAACCTTTTCCCGCTCCAGCATGGCATCGGCGAATGCCAGCGCGTCCCGGTTCGCCGCGACGTTGTGCACGCGGAAGATCGCCGCACCCTTCAGCCTGAGGATGACGCTGGTCGCCGCCGTGCCGGCGTCGCGTGCCTTCTTGTCGCCGCCTTCGATGTCGGTGAGCAGGCGCTTGCGCGAAGTGCCGACGAGCAGCGGGAACCCCAGCGCCCGCAACTCGCCGAACCGGGCCATGAGCTGAAGGTTCTCTTCGCTGCGCTTGGCAAATCCGAAGCCCGGATCGAGCACAATCTGGGCATCCGCCACGCCCTCTTGGCGGGCGATCTCCAGCGATTTCCGAAGGAAGAGGAATTCGTCGGCGATGACGTCGGGAAGCCGCTGGCGGTCGCGCCCCGTGTGCATGATGACGAGGCCGGCGCCCGTTTCGGCCGCCAGCCGGGCGACATCGGGCTCGCGCTGCACGCCATGCACATCGTTGACGATATGGGCGCCGGCTGCGACCGCCAGGCGCGCCGTCTCAGCCCGGTATGTATCGACGGAAATGACGAAATTGCCATCCCCAGCCAGTGCCTCGATGACCGGCAGGATACGGGCCTGTTCCTCGTGCGCTGAAACCGGCGTGGCGCCGGGCCGGGTGGATTCGCCGCCGACATCGATGATGTCGGCTCCCTCGGAGGCCATGCGCCGCGCATGCTCCACGGCCCGGTCACGCTCGCTGAATTCTCCGCCGTCCGAAAAACTGTCGGGCGTGACGTTCAGTATGCCCATCAGCAAAGCTCTGGCGCCAAGCTCGATCTGTCTTCCATGGGCGAGTTGCCATTGCGTCACGTCACGTCCTCCGGCGCCGCACAAGATGCTGATGCGGAACAATAGCGATTGTTGTATCGTTGTAGTGAAGGGACTGTGTGCTTCAGCGAGGACATCGCCATGAGAAAGCTTGTTACAGGTCTCGCCGCGGCTGCGTTTGCCGTGACGTTCGCAACTCCCGGAATCTTCCATAGCGGTCAAGCCGACGCCGCGCCGATCTTCCTGCCCAAGACCGCAGCCGCGCAATCCGACGTCACCCAGATCCGCGACAGATGGCACGGAGGCGGGGGCTATCGGGGATACCCCTACTACCGCCACGGCTATCACAACAATAATGGCTGGTGGTATCCTGCCGGTGCATTCGTAGCCGGCGCGCTGATCGGCGGGGCCATCGCGAACAGCAATTACTATTATGGCGGCGGCTATTATGGCGGTTATGGCGGTGGCTACTATGGCCGCCGTTATTATGACGACAGCTACTATGCGCCACGCTATTACGCGCCCCGGTACTACGCTCCATCCCGGGTCTATTATCCACCCAGGGGGACTGCCTACAGGCAGGGCTACCGCGACGGTTACCGCGACGGCGCGAATGCACGCTACTACGGCGGCGTCACCTGCACGCAGAGGCTGGCCGATGCAGGACGGTGTTGAACCGGGCCCACTGACGAAACTCCGTCAAGCGCGAGGCTCCTTCGGGCTTGGGCTTCGCGTCCAGGCGCACTACCTATGCCTGATGAAGCACCTTTCGAATCGTGGCTGGGCCTTCGGCGCGGCATTGTCGCTGGCCATCGTGCCGACTGTCGCTCCCGCCCAGTCGATCGATCTCAATCGTCCTTTGACCACGCTCAGCCCGGCCCAGTTGCAGAACCTCAACAACCGGGAAAGACGGCTCGACTTTCAGCAGCGCCAGCAATTCAACCGCGAGATCGACAGCCTGGCCATCCAGCGACAGCCTCGCCCGCAGGTGCCGGTGATGAAGCCGAGATGTCCTCTCCAGACGTCGGGAACCGCCAGGACCTGCTGACGAAAAGCAGACGCCGGGTCTGAGGCCCGGCGTCTTTTCTCATGCAGCCATTTTCGCGGCGCGCTTGCGCTTGATGTCGGGCGGCGTCGCCTCATCGACCAGCGCTTCCATCGCGGCTGACAGCGTCATCGACTGCTGGTCGCGCGAGCCGAGGCGGCGGATATTGACCGTCCCCTCCTCCGCCTCGCGCTTGCCGCAGACGAGGATCACCGGCACCTTGGCAAGCGAGTGCTCGCGGACCTTGTAATTGATCTTCTCGTTGCGCAGGTCGGTCTCGACGCTGAGCCCCGCATCCTTGAGCTTCGTAGCCACTTCCAGGGCATAGTCGTCGGCGTCGGAGGTGATGGTCGTCACCACCGCCTGCACCGGCGCGAACCAGAGCGGCATCTGGCCGGCATGGCTCTCGATGAGGATTCCGAGGAAGCGCTCCAGCGAACCGGCGATCGCTCTGTGCACCATGACCGGCTGCTTCTTCTCCGAATCCGAGCCGATGTAGAACGCGCCGAAACGCTCCGGCAGGTTGAAGTCGACCTGCGTCGTGCCGCACTGCCACTCGCGGCCGATCGCATCCTTCAGCGTGTACTCGAACTTCGGGCCGTAGAACGTGCCCTCGCCTTCGTTGATGCCGGTCTTGATGCGGTTGTCCTCGCGCGCCATTCGGGCGAGCGCGCGGCGCAGGATGTCCTCGGCATGATCCCACGCGCCGTCGGTGCCGACGCGTTTTTCCGGGCGCGTGGCGAGCTTCACCACCACCTCGTCGAACCCGAAATCGGCATAGACCGACATCATCAGCTCGTTGATCTTGAGGATCTCGGCCTCGAGCTGCTCCTCGGTGCAGAAGATATGCGCGTCGTCCTGCGTGAAGCCGCGCACCCGCATCAGCCCGTGCAGGGCGCCCGACGCCTCGTAGCGATGCACGCTGCCGAACTCAGCCAGCCTTATCGGCAGGTCGCGATAGGATTTCAGCCCATGCTTGAAGATCTGCACGTGTCCCGGGCAGTTCATCGGCTTCAGCGCGAAGATGCGCTGGTCGGCATCTTCGTCGTCGGGATGCGTGAAGGCATGCGCGGACTTCACCGCGAACATGTTCTCCTGGTACCAGCCCCAGTGGCCCGAGGTTTCCCACAGGCTCTTGTCGAGCACCTGGGGAGCGTTGACCTCCTGATAGTCGTCGCCGAGGCGGCGGCGCATGTAGGAGATCAGGTTCTGGAACATCTTCCAGCCCTTGGCATGCCAGAAGACGACGCCCGGCCCCTCCTCCTGGAAATGGAAGAGGTCCATCTCGCGGCCAAGCCTGCGGTGGTCGCGCTTCTCGGCCTCCTCCAGCATGTGCAGATACTGGTCGAGCTCGGCCTGGTCAGCCCAGGCGGTGCCGTAGATGCGCGTCAGCATCGGGTTGTTGGCGTCGCCTCGCCAATAGGCGCCGGCCACCTTCATAAGCTTGAAGGCGTTGCCGATCTGCCCGGTCGAGGCCATGTGCGGGCCGCGGCAGAGGTCGAACCAGTCGCCCTGCGCATAGATCTTGAGATCCTGGTCCTCGGGGATCGCGTCAATCAGCTCGACCTTGTAACCCTCGCCCTTGTCGCGGAAAACCTTCCTGGCGCGCTCGCGGTCCCACACTTCCTTGGTGAAGGGTTTGTTGCGCCCGATGATCTCGCGCATCTTCTTCTCGATGACCGGAAAGTCTTCCGGCGTGAACGGCTCGTTGCGCGCGAAGTCGTAATAGAAGCCGTTCTCGATGACCGGACCGATCGTCACCTGCGTGCCCGGCCAGAGTTCCTGCACGGCTTCGGCCAGCACATGGGCGGCGTCGTGGCGGATGAGTTCGAGCGCACGCGGATCGTTGCGGGTGACGATCTCGATGCTGCCGGATTTTCCGAGCGGATCGGACAAGTCGCGCAGCGTGCCGTCCAGCGTATAGGCGACCGCCTTCTTCGCCAGTGACTTGGAGATCGATTCCGCCAGGGCCGCGCCGGTCGTGGCGGCGTCGTAGCTGCGGACGGAACCATCGGGGAATCTGAGGGAAACTTCAGCCAAGGGTCTTCTCCTATCCAGTCCCGCAAACGAGCGCGGGTGGTGTGGTGGATCGGCCGAGGCGTGTCGATGGATCTGGCTCGCCGGCGACCGGCAGGCTACATAAGCGTCGCGCCGGCGCAGGTAAAGCCCACGCCGGCGCGTTCAAACGTCTTGGGTCGGCCCTGATCCGGCCGGCGACCCCTGTCAGGGCGCCTCAGGCGTCTTCGCTGTTGTCCTCGACCGGCGCGCCGGGGCCGTTCTTCTTCATCGAGTCGATGGCGTTCTGTGCGCTTTTCTTGGTCGTGTAGCCCTCGGTCGAGAACATCACTTCGCTGTTGTATTTGAAGCGGACGCGGTACTCGCCCTTCTTGTCCTTGTAGATCTCGAACTTGTGAGCCATTCCGGCCTCCCTCTCCTGCGCAAATCCAACGAGTCGCGAGCCTGCCAGCACCTGCCGCAGCCGGCAAGCAAAAGTTGAAAGACGGCATGGAGCGGTTGCAGGCTGCGGCGTTTGGCGTCCCGTGGAGACGGGTCGGCGCCCGGCGAACCGGCTCGCGCCCATCATAGGTAGACGGCGATATCGAGGCTGGTACAATAAGTTGATCGGCAATCCTGTGGCGGGGGCGCTCGGAATCTAATAGTAAGCATGCTCACGATCTGGTGATCATTCACCTGTCGCCCGCAAAATGCCTCTCGCCCCGGTTCGGTCTCGTTGTCGTTGAAAGCTTATTTTGTGCGAAAGGCAGCAGACCATGAGGTGGTCGGGCTCTTTGTCTCGCCGTCCGCCACTGCGCTGGTCGCGCTTGTCGACGAGCATTGCGACCCGACTTCGTGCGAATATGCCACCGCCGTCCCCGGCGGGCTGGTCGTGCCTGCCCTCACAAAGGCGAAGTGGCCGATGAAGGCGGGCAAGTCGTCCGCATCCACCGGGCTGGAGGGCGCTGTCCTGACCCAGGCCTGGGAAGACGACCTCGACGCCGAAACGACCTACCTCGAATGGAAGTCCCTGAAACCAGCCTCGGAACGATTGCTTCGCAAGCTGAAACGAAGCCACTAGGACGTGCCGGAACAATTCCGGGAATGAACCGGCCTAGGCTCGCCTTCCGATCGACCAGTATCGCCACGGCGTGAACCAGCGGTAGCGGGCGTCCAGCGCCTCCGGTACTCGGTCTATGCCGTGCGTACCCCCCGGGCCACAGCGCATGACGCGGAAAAGTCCCAACCAGCCGCCGGTCCAGAGCCCGTGCCGGGCGATCGCCTCATGCGCGTATTCCGAGCAGGTCGGCAGGTGGCGGCAGGAATTGCCGATGAAGCCCGACAGCGTGAGTTGATAGAGGCGGACCAGCGACGTGCCGGCCACCCTGCCCGGCGTCTTGCGCCAGGGCCCCGGCCAGTTGCGGCCGGCCGTGCGGTTTTGCTCCCTGTGTGAATGCCCGGTCACTTGGTTACTTCGCGGTGCCTGCTTGAACTTCGCCGACAGACTGTTCACTTCATGGCGGTTTGATCGACCGTCGCGCCATACCTAAGTGTCGCGCCGTATCTTCCCAAGCCCAATCGCGAAAATCGAGCCGAAGTGAACGCCATGCCAGACAAGCAGCAGATCGAACTCGGACTAGACACGTTCGGCGACGTGACCGTCGACAAGGACGGCAAGCTTCTGTCGCAGCCGCAGGTGCTGCGCAACCTCATCGACGAAGGCGTGCTGGCCGACCAGGTGGGCATCGATTTCATCGGCGTCGGCGAACACCATCGCGACGACTTCGCCGTCTCCGCGCCGGACGTGGTGCTGGCCGCGATCGCTTCGCGCACGACCCGCATCCATCTCGGTTCGGCGGTCACAGTGCTTAGCTCGGACGACCCGATCCGCGTGTTCCAGCGCTTTTCGACGATCGACGCGATTTCCAACGGCCGCGCCGAGGTGATCCTCGGGCGCGGCTCCTTCACCGAATCGTTCCCGCTCTTCGGCTATTCGCTCAGCGACTACGAGCGCCTTTTTTCCGAAAAGCTCGATCTCTTCGCAGCGTTGCTCAAGCAGGGCCCGGTGACCTGGAAAGGCTCGATCCATCCGGGCCTCAAGGACCAGATCGTCTATCCGCAGGTCGAGAACGGCACGCTCAAGGCATGGATCGGCGTCGGCGGCAGCCCGGAATCGGTGGTGCGCGCGGTGCAGTACGAGCTGCCGATGACGCTTGCCATCATCGGCGGCGACCCGGTGCGCTTTCGCCAGTTCGTCGATCTCTACCATCGCGCCGCCGAGCAGTTGCAGAAGCCGGCGCTGCCGCTTGGTGTGCATTCGCCGGGTCATATCGCCGAGACGGACGAGGAAGCGCGCACGCAGCTCTGGCCAGGCTACAAGGCGATGCATGACAGGATCGGCGGCGAGCGCGGCTGGGGACCGACGAGCATTGCGCGGTTCAACGCCGAGGCCGACATGGGCTCGCTTTACGTCGGCTCGCCCGAGACGGTGGCGAAGAAGATCGCCCAGACCGTCAAGGCGCTCGGCGTCAGCCGCTTCGACATGAAATATTCGTCGGGCACGCTGGCGCATGAGCACATGATGAAGAGCATCGAGCTCTACGGCACGAAAGTCATGCCGATGGTTCGTGATCTGCTCGCCGGCTAGCACGACCAACGGCGATCCGGTGCGGAGGCGTCTTCATGCACGCACCGGACCCTCGAATCGCCGTTCCGATGCCGTGATCGCCCGTGGACAGTCACGGACAGTCTCTTTGACAACCGAAGCCGCCGGATATCGTTCGCGGTATCGCGGCTGGAAAGTGGCAAGCAGGACAACGTCGCTGAAGATTTCGAGATAGTCGTTCATGGCCGTGTCTCCTGGTTAACAGGAGTAGACCGCGGCTGGCGCTCTGCTTCAAACGAGTATAATTTCGGCGTTGTATGACTTGAGGTTATACGACACCATGAAGCGCGGCCGACTGCCCCTGACCGCCTTGCGCAGCTTTGAAGCAGCCGGCCGGCATTTGAGCTTCAGCCGCGCTGCGGAAGAGCTTTTCGTCTCGCAGGCCGCTATCAGCCGCCAGATCAGGGAACTGGAAGCCCAAATCGGCCAACAGCTCTTCGAACGCCTTCACCGGCGCGTCGTCTTGACCGAAGCGGGACAGGACCTTCTCGGACACCTCACGCAAAGCTTCGACACGATCGACCGGAAGCTTACCGAAATCCAGGCGAGGCCGCGCGACGAGCTGGTAAGGGTAAGCACCGAACCCTTCTTTGCCGGCACCTGGCTGATACCCAGGTTGAACCATTTCCACCGGCGGCATCCGGGCATAGACGTCGCGGTGGACGTCAGTACGCGCCTCACCGAGTTTCGAACGCACGAGGCCGACCTCGCGGTAAGGCACAGCGAAAAGCGGAGCGAGTGGCCGCGAACGCAGTCGCGTCATCTGTTCGACAGCCCGGCGACGCCGGTGGTCTCTCCGGATCTTCTGGCAAAAGGACCGCCGCTCGAAACGGTCGCGGATCTCGTAAGTCATACGCTGCTCCACGAGGAAAATCGCGACGGCTGGGCGCGCTGGCTCAAGGTCGCCGGCGCCGAAAGCGTGACGCCGGGACGAGGGCCGATCTTCGCCGACGGAACGCTGACCACGCGCGCGGCGGCGCTCGGGCATGGGGTCGCGCTCGGCGACCTGTTCATGAACGCGGCCCAGCTCAGGGAGGGTTCGCTCGTGCAGCCCTATCCTGTGACGTTGCCGTTCGGCAGCTATTGGATGGTCGCGCCTGATTTCGATGCGCTGAGCCCGTCCGCCCGCATCTTCGCCGACTGGCTGATCGCAGAGGTCAGGGCGGAGCTGGAAGCCCTCTAGGCCGCCTGCTCCTCGCGCTTCTTCTCTATCTGGCCGATGGCGTCAACGACAGCGTCGAAGGTGAGCATCGTCGATGCATGGCGCGCCTTGTAGTCGCGCACCGGCTCCAGATATTTGAGGTCGGCGAAGCGGCCTTCCGGCGGCTGGCCGTTGTCCTTGAGCATCCTCAGCATGGCCTCGCGCACCGCGCGAAGCTCCTCGGACGAGGCGCCGACGACGTTCTCGGCCATGATCGAGGACGATGCCTGCCCGAGCGCGCAGGCCTTCACCACATGGGCGAAGTCCGTGACGATGCCGTCCTGCATCCGAAGATCGATGGTGACGGTCGAGCCGCAAAGCTTGGAATGCGCCGTTGCGGTAGCGTCCGGCTGTTCGAGCCGCCCGATGCGCGCGATGTTTCCAGCAAAGCCAAGAATTTTCGCGTTGTAGACGTCGTCGATCATGATTTTCCAATCCGCCGCCGTCCGGCGACCGGTAGATGCCGCCCCGGCATCTTCCTTTCGTACTCTCCGCACATATATAATGAATACGCTCCGAAATCGACAAGGCGGCGGACCGCCTGTACGGAGCAGACTTCGCAGCTATGGGCGGTTCCCATGGAGGCTGTGATCCGTTCAACTCGTTCCTCCCTCGAGGGGAACTACGGGAGACACCCTGATGGATGCCGTCATTAAGAAGATCATGCCGCCTTCTGCCTACATGGACAGGCCGGTCACCGACCGGCCGACCGAGGCGGAAGTCGAGGCAGCCGTCGGCGTGCTGTTGCGCTGGACCGGCGACGACCCCACTCGCGAAGGACTGATCGACACGCCCAAGCGCGTCGCCAAGGCCTATCGCGAGATGTTCAACGGCTATGACATGTGTCCGGCCGACGAGCTCGGCCGCACTTTCGAGGAAGTCGCCGGCTACGACGATCTCGTCATCGTCCGTGACATCAAGTTCCACTCGCATTGCGAACACCACATGGTGCCGATCATCGGCAAGGCGCATGTAGGCTACCTGCCTGACGGCAAGGTTGTCGGCCTGTCGAAGATCGCCCGCGTCGTCGACATCTTCGCGCACCGCCTGCAGACGCAGGAGGCGATGACTGCGCAGATCGCCGGCGTCATCCAGGATGTGCTCAACCCGCGCGGCGTCGCCGTCATGATCGAGGCCGAGCATATGTGCATGGCCATGCGCGGCATCCGCAAGCAGGGCTCGACCACCCTCACCTCCACCTTCACCGGCACCTTCCGGGACAACCCGGAAGAGCAGGTGCGCTTCGTGACCATGGTGCGCGGCGGCTTCGTCGCCGGCTGAATATGGCGGGTGCCGCTGGCGTGGCATTCCGGCCCACGTGACATCTTTCCAGAAACGCGGCCCTGTCCCGGGCCGCAGGGGCTAGCCTATGACCACCATCACATTCGCCGCGCCGCCGGCCGACAAGAAGGCGCTGGAGGAAGGCTCCGTCTTCTCCCCGCGCTTCGACGCCAACGGTCTGGTCACCGCCGTCGTCACCGACGCCGGCGACGGCATGCTGCTGATGGTCGCGCACATGAACGCCGAGGCGCTGGCGCTCACCCTCGATACCGGCATCGCCCACTACTGGTCGCGCTCGCGCAGCAGCCTCTGGAAGAAGGGCGAGACGTCGGGCAACCTCCAGGAAGTGGTGGAGCTGCGCACGGATTGTGACCAGGATGCCGTATGGTTGAAGGTCAAAGTTGCCGGTCACGATGCAACTTGTCACACGGGACGGCGTTCTTGTTTTTATCGGACGGCGGGGCTGGTCGACGGCAGGGTTTCTCTTGCAACCGATGGCAGCGAGCCGCTTTTCGATGCGGAAAAGACATACCGAAGCAGCTCGTGAACCTTCCATTGACAGCCGGCACACAGATTCACCATTTCGATACGGCGTCGGGATAAACTCGGCGCGGATCAGGAGATTGTGATGCTCGATTGGGCGTCATTTCGCGGCAGGCCTGATGCCCGGGAAGCCAATGGCCCGGCATCGTCAGGTGGTGTTACCAATCCCGTGCCTCCCAAAAAGACCGGCATCTCGCTGGCCCTCGGCGGCGGCGCGGCCCGCGGCTGGGCGCATATCGGCGTGCTCCGAGCGCTCGACGAAGCCGGCATCGAGGTCTCGATGATCGCCGGCACTTCGATCGGCGCACTGGTGGGCGGCTGCTATCTCGCCGGCAAGCTCGACGCGCTCGAGGAATTCGCCCGCAGCCTGACAAAACGCCGCCTCTTCGGCCTGCTGGACTTCAATTTCGGCGGCAGCGGCCTGTTCGGCGGCATGAAGCTCGACACGAAACTGCGCGAGCACATGAACGGCGCGCGCTTCGAGGACCTGCCGAAACCCTTCGTCTGCGTCGCCTCCGAAATCCGCACCGGCCACGAAATCTGGCTGTCCAGCGGCTTGCTCATCACCGCCATGCGCGCCTCGTATGCGCTGCCCGGCGTATTCGAGCCGGTGGCGACAAACGGGCGCGTTCTGGTCGACGGCGCGCTGGTCAATCCGGTGCCCGTGTCGGTCTGCCGCGCCTACGAGCAGCCGCTGGTGGTCGCCGTGAACCTGCACTACGACCTTTTCGGCCGCGCCGCGGTCATCAAGCACAGCGCCGGCGAGCTGATGGTCGAGCAGGACTCCTCCCCGGCTGCCCGCTTCAATGCCGAGTCTCGGTCGAAGGAAGCGCGCATAGGCCTGACCGGCGTCATGGTCGAGGCGTTCAACATCATCCAGGACCGCATTTCCCGCGCCAGGCTCGCCGGCGATCCGCCGGACCTGTCGCTGCAGCCGAAACTCGGCCATATCGGACTGACCGAGTTTCACCGCGCCGACGAGGCGATCCGCATCGGCTACGAGACGACCAAGGCGCACCTCGCCGACCTGCAGCGGCTGCAGACGGTTCTGGCCTAAAAGCATCGTGCGAAGCGGTTTTCGGATGAATCCGATGCCCCGGCCTAACTCGCCAGCGCCGCGTCGATGACGCGAAAATCCACCTTGCGGTTGCCGTTCCAGTAGCTTCCCGACAGCGAGCCGGCAACGTGCACCGTCTGGCCGCGATTGGCGAAGAGGAAATCGCCGAGCACCGTGTCCGCCGCGCGGAAAGCGATCGCCTGGATGCGCCCGCCGCCGTCGGACCTGAGATCGACGCGTACGTGATTGGTGCCGACCAGGCGGGCATCCTCCAGCCTGTGCCGCGGCAGCACGAAGACCGGCGGGACGTGTCCCGCCCCGAACGGCCCCGCCTTCTCCAGCGTTTCGAGCAGGCTGAGCGTCGCGCCTTCCGCGGCGAGCGCCGCGTCGATGTCGAGAACCTCCTCGTCCTGCAGCCGGAACACCTCGGCCGCCGCGCGTTCCTCGAAGAAGGCGCGCAGCGCGCCAAGCCTCTCGCGTTCGACGGTGATGCCAGCCGCCATCGCGTGGCCGCCCCCCTTGACGATCAGCCCAAGTGCTGCCGCTTCGCGCACCAGCCGGCCGAGATCGAAGCCGCTGACCGAGCGGCCGGAACCGGTGCCGACGCCGTTCGGGTTGAACGAGATCGCGAAGGCCGGACGCCGCGCGTGCTCCTTCAGCCGCGAGGCGAGCAGGCCAACTATGCCCGGATGCCAGTTCTGGCTGGCGGTGACGACGATCGCCGGACCCGCGCCGCCCGCGAGTTCGGCGTCGGCCTCGGCGCGGGCTTCGGCAAGCATGCCCTGCTCCATCGCCTGCCGCTCCTGGTTCAGCCGGTCGAGCGTCTCGGCGATCTGCCCTGCCTCGACCGGATCGTCGGTCGCGAGCAGCCGGCTGCCGAGCGCCGCGTCGCCGATGCGTCCCCCGGCATTGATGCGCGGACCTATCAGGAAGGAGAGATGGAACGTGTTGATCGGTTCGCCGATCCGGGCGATGCGTGCCAGAGCTGCGAGCCCCTCGTTCCTCTGCTGGCGCGCGGCGATCAGCCCTTTCACCACGAAGGCGCGGTTGACGCCGATGAGCGGAACCACGTCGCAGACCGTCGCCAGCGCGACCAGATCGAGGAGCGACAGAAGATCGGGCTGCGGCGCATCCGGCCGCTCGATGCGCAGCAGCCGCGCCGTCTGCACCAGCGTGAGGAACACCACGCCCGCCGCGCAGAGATGCCCCTGCCCCGACAGATCGTCCTCGCGATTGGGATTGACCACCGCGACGGCCACTGGCAGCGGTCCACCGACCTGGTGATGGTCGAGCACGACGACTTCGGCGCCCGCCAGCAGCGCCGCATCGATCGAGGGCGCACTGTTGGTGCCGCAGTCGACGGTGACGATCAGCCTCGCGCCGCGGCTCGCCAGTTCCCGCATCGCCTCCGGATTGGGGCCGTAGCCTTCGAAGATGCGATCGGGAATGTAGATCTCGGACTCGATGCCGTAGAAGTCGAGGAAGCGCTTGAGCAGCGCCGAGGACGCCGCGCCATCGACGTCGTAATCGCCGAAGATCGCCACCTTCTCGCGGTTGCGGATCGCCCTGGCAATGCGCGCGGCGGCACGCTCCATGTCGGTCAGCGACGCGGGATCGGGCAGGAGGTTTTTGATCGTCGGGTCGAGGAACCGCTCGGTCTCCTCCGCCGTCACGCCGCGGCCTGCGAGCACCCGCGCGACGATGTCGGGCACGCCGTGCGACTGCGCCATGGTGAGCGCGATCATCTCCTGGCGCTCGGTCAGCCGGTGCTCCCAGCAGAGCCCGGTCGCCGATCTCTTCACGCCGAGGAAGGTGCGCTTGTCCGCCACTAGGACGCAGGCCCGGAAGTCGGATTCACTGCCGCGGCCATTCGATCTCGTTCAACTCTTCCGCCGTCATCGCCCAGCCACCAGTGGCGTCGGCAAGCCCGCGCACGAGATGATGGAAATAGTGGCGCGCTCCGGCGACGACGTCGCCATCGTCGAATTGTCGTTCGTCGAATTCCCACTTCGCCGTGAGCATGGGACTGTCCTTTGGTCCGTAGGCGATCGCCACCCGTACTTTCGATCCGCCGGCATCTGCCGACGGAACCGGCGTGACCTCGGAAACCCACAGGCGGTCGAGAGTTGCCTGATAGGGGATCTCGGCCACCGTGCCACAGGCCGGGCACCGTGCCTCGCGCCCCCTGCCTATCGCCCGCATCGATACTTCAAGCTGCCCGCCGCACGTCACGCATTGAAGCTGGAGCATTTCATCGGGCATTGGCGACCTCCTCGATCCGGCATGAGCGCTTGCGCCGAAGTTCGCACGCTCCTTGCCGGTCCGCAAACCGCCCGTGTCAGGATGGTTGGATCAGCCCGCCCGTTCGATGCGGATGACCTGCGGCTTGTCGGTCAGATGGCCGTCCTTGGTGATGCCGTCGGTCGCCTTGCGTACCGCCGCCTCGGTGGTCTCGTGGGTGACGAGGATCACGGTCTTCTGGTTGTCGGCGCCGGCGGAATGCTGGACGATCGATTCCAGCGAAATGTCGTTGTCGGCCATGCGTTTGGCGATCGCCGCGAAGACGCCGATCTTGTCGTGCACCGTGAGCCGAATGAAATAACCACCGGCGTGGCTGCGCATCTGTGCCTTCTTGTAGGGCTTCAGCTCCTTCGCCGGCCAGCCGAACACCGGACCGTGCTGGAAGCCCGGCCGGCTCTTGGCGATGTCGGCGATGTCGCCGACGACGGCCGACGCCGTCGCGTTGCCGCCGGCGCCCGGGCCGGAGAGCAGCAGCTCGCCAAGGATATCCGTCTCGATCGCCACCGCGTTGGTGACGCCGTGCACCTGAGCGATGACCGAAGCCGTCGGCACCATGGTTGGGTGGACGCGCTGCTCGATGCCGCTCTCGGTGCGCTGCGCGACGCCGAGCAGCTTGATGCGGTAGCCGAGTTCGCCCGCTGCGCGGATATCGGCCTGGCTGATGTTGGAGATGCCTTCCATGTAGATGTCGTCGGCCGCGATCTTCGTGCCGAAGGCAAGCGCCGTCAGGATCGACAGCTTGTGCGCGGTGTCGTGCCCCTCGATGTCGAAGGTCGGGTCCGCCTCGGCATAGCCCAGCCGCTGCGCGTCCTTCAGGCAGGCGTCGAAGGACAGCCCCTCGGCCTCCATCCGGGTCAGGATGTAGTTGCAGGTGCCGTTGAGGATGCCGAAGACCCGGCTGACCGAGTTTCCGGCCATCGCCTCGCGCATCGTCTTGATGACGGGGATGCCGCCCGCCACCGCCGCCTCGTAGTTGAGCAGAACGCCCTTCGTCTCGGCGATCTCGGCGAGCGCCACGCCGTGCCTCGAAAGCAGGGCCTTGTTGGCGGTGACGACGTGCCGGCCCGCTTCGAGCGCGGCCGTCACCGACGCGCGCGCCGGTCCCTCGTCGCCGCCGATCAACTCGACGAAAACGTCTATGTCGGCCTGCTCGGCCAGCTTCACGGGATCGACGAACCACGTCGCCGAAGAGAGGTCGACGCCGCGATCTTTGCTGGCGTCGCGCGCCGAAACGGCGGCGACAACAATCGGCCGGCCGCACTGGCGGGTCAGTTCGGCGGCCTTATCAGACAGTACCCGCGCGACCGACGCGCCAACCGTGCCCAGACCCGCAATTCCCACACGCAGTGCTTCAGCCATCTGCCGAAAAGTCCCTCAATCGAATGCTTGCCAAGAAATACGGATCAGCGCCGCGTGGCCAGCGTCACCACATTGTTCGGCTGCTTGGCCGACGACGCGAGGAAGCGCTTGATGTTGCGGGCCGCCTGGCGGATGCGGTGCTCGTTCTCTACGAAGGCAAGCCGCACATAATCGTCACCATGCTCGCCGAAGCCGACGCCCGGCGCCACCGCCACGTCCGCGTGCTCGATGAGCAGCTTGGAGAACTCCAGCGAGCCCAGATGCCTGAACGGCTCCGGGATCGGCGCCCAGGCGAACATCGACGCTGCCGGCGGCGGGATGTCCCAGCCGGCGCGACCGAAGCTGTCGACCATCACGTCGCGGCGCTTGTGATAGACCTCGCGCACCTCGGCGATGTCGGCGCCGTCGCCGTTGAGGGCGGCCGTCGCCGCCACCTGGATCGGCGTGAACGCGCCGTAGTCGAGATAGGACTTCACCCGCGTCAGCGCCGCGATCAGCCGCTCGTTGCCGACCGCGAAACCCATGCGCCAGCCGGGCATGGAGAAGGTCTTCGACATCGAGGTGAATTCAACGGTCACGTCGACCGCGCCGGGCACCTGCAGCACGGAGGGCGGCGGATTGCCGTCGAAATAGATCTCCGAATAGGCGAGGTCGGAGAGGATGATGATGTCGTTCTTCTTCGCGAAGGCGACCACGTCCTTGTAGAAATCGAGGCTCGCCACCAGCGCCGTCGGGTTCGACGGGTAGTTGAGGATCAGCGCCAGCGGCTTCGGGATCGAGTGGCGTACCCCCCGCTCGAGCGCCGGGATGAAATTGTCGTCGGGCTCGGCCTGCAGCGAGCGGATCACGCCGCCCGACATGATGAAGCCGAAGGCGTGGATCGGATAGGTCGGGTTCGGGCACAGGATCACGTCGCCGGGCGCGGTGATCGCCTGCGCCATGTTGGCGAAGCCTTCCTTCGAGCCGAGCGTCGCCACCACCTGCCTGTCCGGGTCGAGCTTCACGCCGAAGCGGCGGGCATAATAATTGGCCTGGGCGCGGCGCAGTCCAGGAATGCCGCGAGAGGAGGAGTAGCGATGCGTGCGCGGGTCGCGGACGACCTCGCACAGCTTGTCGACGATTGCCTTCGGCGTCGGCAGATCGGGATTGCCCATGCCGAGATCGATGATGTCGGCGCCGGCCGATCGGGCGCTGGCCTTCAGCCGATTGACCTGCTCGAAGACATAGGGCGGAAGGCGGCGAACCTTGTGAAACTCTTCCATCGTCAGAAATCCAGGCGCTGCGGGGCTGATTGGCGCCGCGATATATACCGATTTGCAGGCAGGGTCGAGCGTCTGCGCGGGCTATTCGCCCTCGATGACCTTCAGCGTATCGGCCTGCTCGTCCTGCGAGACCTGCAGCCGCTTGCGGCGGGCTTCCGCCGACTCGGCGGAGGCACCCGGATTCTGCCTCTGCTGCACGGCGCGCAGTTGCGCGAGCTTCGCCTGCTTCTCGTCTTCCGTGAACTGCGCGGTCGCTGCCTGCGGCGGGATGTTCAGGTTGGGGAAGGTGCCGGTGTCGGTCGGACCGCCGCTGCGGCCCTGGGCGACCGGCACATCCTCGTTGGTGGTGCTGCTGCAGGCGGTGGCGGACAATGCGGCGGCCAGCGCCACGGCCGTCAAGCCCGGGAAATACCGTTCGCCTTTACCATAAGTCATATCTTCGCCCATCCCTGCGCGTTAGGACGCATTGGACGTCCCATGCTAATATGTCAAGAAATCGCTTGAGGAGGAATGCTTCGCCCATGTTCAAGGCAGCCGCGCCGGAGAAAGGTGACGCCGGCGAAGCGCCGGAGGTCGAGCAGTACCTCGTCAAGGATCCGGAACGCTTTGCGCTGAACCTTGCCCACATGATCGAGCAGGCCGGCAAGGCCGCATCCGCCTGGGCGGAGCCCCGCGAGCGCGGCGAAATCCGTGATTCCGTCGCCGAGCCCGTGGCCGACATGGTCAAGACCTTCTCCAAGGTCACGGAATACTGGCTGTCCGACCCGTCCCGCGCGCTGGAGGCGCAGACGCGTCTTTTCGCCGGCTACCTCACGGTCTGGGGCAATGCGATCAGCCGCGCCAGGACTGGCGCTGAGCCGGCTGAGGCGATAACCCCCGAACGCGGCGACAAGCGCTTCCAGGACCCCGAATGGGGCAAAAACGCCTTTTTCGACTTCCTCAAGCAGGTCTATCTCGTCACCTCCCGCTGGGCCGCCGACCTCGTCGACAAGGCGGACGGGCTCGACGAGCACACCCGTCACAAGGCAAGCTTCTACGTGAAGCAGGTCGCCAACGCGATCTCGCCGTCGAACTTCATCCTGACCAATCCCGAACTCTTCCGCGAGACCATGGCGTCCAACGGCGAGAACCTGGTGCGCGGCATGAAGATGCTCGCCGAGGACATCGCAGCCGGAAAGGGCGACCTGAAGCTCAGGCAGGCCGACTATTCCTCTTTCGAGGTCGGCAGGAATCTCGCGACCACCCCCGGCAAGATCGTCGGCCGCAGCGATGTCGCCGAGATCATCCAGTACGAGCCGGCGACAACGACCGCGCTGAAGCGGCCGCTGCTGATCTGCCCGCCGTGGATCAACAAGTTCTACATACTCGACCTCAACCCGGAAAAATCCTTCATCCGCTGGGCGGTCGAGCAAGGCCACACCGTCTTCGTCGTCTCCTGGGTCAACCCGGACGAGCGGCACGGCGCCAAGGATTGGGAAGCCTATATCCGCGAGGGGCTGCAATACGCGCTCGACACGATCGCGCGCACGACCGGCGAGCGCGAGGTGAACGCCATCGGCTACTGCGTCGGCGGCACGCTGCTCGCCGCCGGGCTGGCCCTGATGACGCAGGAAGGCGACGACCGCATCCGCTCGGCGACGTTTTTCGCCACGCAGGTGGATTTCACCTATGCCGGCGACCTGAAGGTCTTCGTCGACGAGGATCAGGTCGCGGCCGTCGAGCGTTCGATGAACGAAAAGGGCTATCTCGAAGGCACCAAGATGGCGACCGCCTTCAACATGCTCCGCTCGGGCGACCTGATCTGGCCCTACGTCGTCAACAACTACATGCGCGGCAAGGACCCCCTGCCCTTCGACCTGCTCTACTGGAATGCCGACTCCACCCGGATGGCCGCCGCCAACCATTCCTACTACCTGCGCAATTGCTATCTCGACAACACGCTGGCGCAGGGCCGGATGGAGCTTGCCGGCCGCACGCTGTCGCTCTCCGACATAAAGATCCCGGTCTACAATCTCGCCACCAAGGAAGACCACATAGCGCCGGCGCGGTCGGTCTTCCTCGGCTCCCGGTATTTCGGCGGCAAGGTCGAATACGTGCTCACCGGCTCCGGCCACATCGCCGGAGTGGTCAACCCGCCGAGATCGATGAAGTACCAGTACTGGACCGGCGGTAAGCCGACCGGCAGTCTCGAAGACTGGATGGCCAAGGCCACGGAGACGGCCGGCTCGTGGTGGCCGCACTGGCAGCAATGGATTCTCGCGCAGGACGACCGCCGCGTGAAAGCCAGGAAACCCGGCAAGGGCGTGAAGGTGCTCGGCGAGGCGCCCGGCACCTATGTGAAGGTCCGCGTGTAACATTCTTTGAAGCTTCCGCCATTGACCACGGGGCCCAAAGCGGGCGAAAAGGTGGCTTGAAAGACATGATCCGGTCTCATTTCGCACATAATCGGGACCGGTTCGGGCGCTGCAGATTCGTCGGTTCACCCGGGGGCGAGTGAGCGAGGGCGACGAGACGCCGGACCCGCGGCAGCGCAAGCGAGTAGGGGAAACGTTTGAATTCAGGAATGCGCCCGGCGAGCGGAAGACGCAGCGCAGCCGTTGCAGCGCTTCTTGCCGTGCTGCTCGCCTCCTGCTCTTCGACCACCGAGCCCTCGATGGAATTTGCCGACGCCGGCTCGGAGGCCGGTTCCACGGCCGTTGATCTGCAACTCGGCGAAGGCGGCAAGGCGGGCAAAAGCGACGCGAGCCAGCCGGAGAAGACCGCTGCCCTCCCCGGCGTGAAGCCAGGCGAGACGAAAACCGCCGAGGCGTCCAAGGCCAACGAGCAGAGCGCCGCGGAGGCCGCCTTGGCCGCTGCCAAGGGCGAGGCCGGAACGACGAAGGCAGAAACGTCCGCGACAGCGGCCAAAGCGGCGGATCCCTCCGAACTCGGGCCTTCTCCAACCGGCCAGGTGCTCGAGAATGGCGGCCCGATCCTGACCGCCGGCACGATGCCCGTTACCCCGATCGAGCCCAAGAAGAAGAGCTTCCTCTCCTCCTTCTTCGGAGCGACGCCCGCCAGGGCTGACCCTGCCCAAGCCGCGCCAGCCGCGGCCGCGAAGCGCGAAGCCAAGGCAAAGCCGGTCATCACCCTTCCCGATCCGAACGACGAGAAGCGCAAGCAGGAGGCCGCGGTCCGCTTCGCCTCGCTCGGTGCGGCGGATGACGGCGTCGACGACGGCAGCGGCGATTTCGCGCTGCCCGGCGTGCGCAAGACCAATCTTTTCGAGATCAAGCGCAAGTCCGGCATCGACGACGACAGCGACATCGACGTCTACGAGGACATCGGTTCTTATGACGTGGCTTCCGCCGCCGGCCTCGCTCGCCTGGCCCCCAACGGCCTGCTGAAGCAGCGCGAAACCGTCGACACGGCCTGCCTGAAGCCTAATCTGGTGCGGATGCTGAAGCAGGTCGAGCGCCATTTCGGCAAACGGCTGGTCGTCACATCCGGCTATCGCAGTCCGTCCTACAACAAGAAGGTCCGGGGCGCCGAGAAGTCGCAGCACATGTATTGCGCGGCAGTCGACGTGCAGATGCCCGGCGTCAACAAGTGGGAACTGGCGCGTTACGTGCGCTCCATGCCCGGCCGCGGCGGCGTCGGCACCTATTGCCACCAGTCCATCCACATCGACGTCGGCCCGGAACGCGACTGGAACTGGAAGTGCGGCGGTCGCAAGACCTGACCCTGACTCGGTTGAGGGCCTGAGCCCGGCCTCGGCTGGTCCGCTTTGCCACCCCTCCCGTAGCCGGCTGACACGCCGACGGCCACGTCCCCGCCCTTTCAGCTAAGCAGAACCACGAGCCGCTGGTCTCATCTGTCGATGCCCTCCCACTGCCAAACGGGACACGTCAACGGGCATGCCCCTCACCTCTCCCTCATGGTCGGTCGGCATCTGCAGCAAAAAGTTTTCAAGGTGCGCTTTTCACGGGTTGCCGCATGAAGGCAACCCAACTATAAGGCGCTCGTCTTAGGCGCGCCCATCGTCTAGCGGTTAGGACACCGCCCTTTCACGGCGGTAACAGGGGTTCGATTCCCCTTGGGCGTACCAAGCTTTTCAAAGACTTAGTTTTCATCCCCGCCAAAACGTCGAATAAGCGTCGGCTAACCTGCGATTTTTGGCTGAAAGCTCGGCCACGCTTCCAGCATCGCGCAGATGAAGAACGCCGGCGGCGAATCGCGGGGCGGGCACTGCCCGGCCACATGAAGCAGCCGGTGAATTATGAAGGTCTCACGCAGCGACCGACATTCGCCACTGCGTGTCAGCGGTGAATATACACTCGGAATATTAGGCGCCCCGTACACCATCGACATTGCGACAGCGCACGCTAGGCACCGCGCCTAGAGCTTGGAGCATTCGCGTACGGTTTGGACGACACGCTTGCCGTCACGCACGACAACCCGTTGGACGAACTCACAATCACAGTTGTTGTTCCAGCCCTGGTTGCCATAGCGGATGGTCCAACAACCGTAGAAAGGCCCTATCTGGTATCGAAACCCCTTCCAGAAGTAGGGCTCGCCTGCGCTAGCCGCGTGCGTCGGCAGCACCGGCAAGACCACGGTGCCTAAGCTTATCAGCGCGGCGCAAATCATAGTCTTCATGACTATTTTCCTTCCATTGAGCTGATATTGAACTGGTTCGTGCACAACGGCGAAATGTCACCCTGATTCTACGCCGATATAGATCAGCTTGCCAACAACTTCGGCTCGAAATGGTTCCTTGTTTCTTGCCGCCAGCAACTAGTCCCGGCATTCGCTGGCGAACGCATGCGAATCCTTCTGGGGTGGCCACGGCGGCGATTGCCCAGGCTTTTGCCTCTGCCTTGCAGGTATCCGCCGACTGGCGCATCCTGTCCTCGGGTTTGGGAGGGCAACATGCGTATTGCGTTTGCTTTAGGCGCCGTGATGGGCGCCACGTGCGTCGCAGGGGCTGAGGAGTATCGGCTGGTTCACGCGATCGACAATGACGAGACGACCATTCGAAAAGGGCTCACCGATGAGGAGTGTCAGCGGCTGAAGGCACGCTTCCTCAAGAGCAAAATCATAGTGGTTGAGGTTTCCGAGGAAGATCCCGGCCGGGGGACGCTGGCCTGCCTGCCAGAGACCGGTTCCTGACTGGCGGGCGGCGGCGTATTCAACGAAGTGGCCTGGTCTCAAGATCGCACGTCACTGCGTAGACGCAGATCATCGCAATTCCCCCGAGCGTACCGACCTCCCAAACTCATTCGCGACTTCCGCGGTCCGCAGCCCGTTATATCTCTACCGTGCCGGATAACCTTTTGTTGCATTGCGCGGGACAGCGAGCCGTTGTTGAATGCTTCGGCTGGACATTGAGAGGTCTCGCGATGATGTTTCAACTCAGCCGAACGCTATTTGCACTTGTCGTGGGCATCTCGGCATGCGCCTCGGCCGGTTGCCAGGCCACGTCGACCGCCGGCGCTTATCAGCCTGCCAATTGCGCGATGGTCGGCTCCCGCTGTTCCCGCGACTGACGGAAAGCCGGGCCGCATACGCGGCGGATGAAACCAATCCCTCCCTTTCCGGTTTTGCGAGACAGGAGGAATTCGCCATGCAGATTCCGGATCACGTCCTCGTCGTCGACGCCCGCGGCACCCTTCAGAAGGCCGACATCGAACGGCTGGATCGGCAGGTTCAGGAGAAGCTCGTCCGCTACGAGCGAATCGGGCTCGTCTCCAATGTCGAGGAGTTGGAGGGAATGACGCTCGGCGCGGTGATGAAGGACATCGCTACGGAGCTAAAATATCTCGGCGACTGGCACAGGTTTCCGAGGGTCGCGGTGCTCGCCTCCGGCGGCTTCGTGAAGTCGGCGGCCGAAATCTTCGGAAAATTCCTGCCGCAGGTTCAGGTCCGCACCTTCCAGCCCGGCGAGTTGGAAAGCGCTGTCGAGTTCGCAGGCGGCTTCGATCCCGGCGAGAATCAGCAGGACGGCCCTTCCGCCCAATGATCGCCACGGGCGGTCGTGACCGATCACCGCCTGTCGTGAACGAGGTCTGCCAGGCCGGACGTGCCCTCGCGACCGCACCGGCGCCGGGACAGGCAAATTCCGCCAAAAATGGTAGAATGCACCGCGGCCAGGTGATTCTGGCCGCCTCCCAAGACTGCCCCGCAGTCGTCGCGCCCTGCGGGGCTTTTTTCTGCCTTATGAGATGACCTTGCACGACGCGCCGACTACCCGGCAGCGCGCGCTGCTTCTCAAAGTGCCAGTCTGTCCGCCCCCGCCTGTTCGTCGAACACGACGGCGCAGCCCATCCCGACCGCGACCTTGGAGATTTCGTCAGCCATCTCCTCGTCGGACGTGACGAAATCGCCGGTCAGGATCCTGAGTTCTTCAACGGCTTTCGCGGTCGAGAGCAGCAGTCCCGCATGCTGGGGAAGCACACTTGTGCGAACGGCCTCGGCCAAATCTTCCCGATTGAAGCGGTGGTATCCCATGGCGGTTCTCCAACCTTCCGATGGTTATGCCACCTGAAACTCCCGTCCGCCGCATCGGGTTCCGATGAGGACCCTCGAGATAAAGGCTTGGCGCCGATCCGCGGCGCGAACGCAGGCCCGCCTATTCGTCGACGGCCTGCCGGCCCGTCAGCCGCTCGATGCGGATGCGATAGAACAAATGCCGCGAGGCTCCCGGGCCCATAACCGGCTTCAGCCCGCCGGGCTCCCACCAGTTGGCGTGCTTGCTGAGCAGCGACCAGGCATGGTCGCGCTCGCGCTTCGATCCGATGCGATCCGGCAGTTCTTCAAAAACCCCGTAGACAACGACGCTTTTCCATCCCCGATCTTGCCCGAAATCGTCGACCTGCAGGCATACATGCGGGTTGGCCCGCATCCATTCGATCTTCTGGCCGGTCAGCGAGAAGCTGTAGATGTGGTTGTCGGCGAAGGCGAAGGTGATCGGAACGACATAAGGCCGGTTGTCGCGGGCGCAGGCGAGATGCCCCATATTGTTGGCCGCCAGGATGTTGGCGCACTCCTGCTCGGTCAGTTCCTTGACGATCATGGCTTTCCGCTTCCTTGCACTGCGAGGCCGAGATTACCGCACGGTCGGGCGAAGGTGTAGCCGAAGGGCGGATTAAAAGCCAAAGGCCGGATCAAACAAGCAAGCCGCCTTCCCGCCGGGACGCGCGAGCGGGCCCACGGGGAACGACAGCAGCCATACGGAAGCGATATCGAGCTCGCTGGGCAAGAAGCCCCGACACCTGTCCCAGCGAGCGACGCCCGGCTACGTGGACGATTACCGGCGAACAGCCGGCAATACCCACCGAGCAATTTCGATGCCTGATGATCCGTCCCGGAATGGCACACCGGGGATCGATGGAAAGATGAAGGGCGCGCACCCAGTGCGTTGGTGCGGATGAAGGGACTCGAACCCCCACGCCTTTCGGCACTGGAACCTAAATCCAGGGCGTCTACCAATTCCGCCACATCCGCGCAGGCCGCCAATCCCATGAGAGCCATCATTCTGTCAATCTCGGGGCGGAAAGCAGTTCCGTGCGCGGCGCGAAGAAGTGTTGAAAATTGACGCCGCGTATGACAAAAGGCGTGGCAATTGTGACGGGAGAGAATGAACCGCTACTGGTAGGCGTGGTAAGGGATAGGAAGAACAAAGACTTACCGAGGCTACCGCGCGTTTCGAGCGAACAATGTCCCCATCGGCCGCGGCCGCCGGGACGGGCACGCTGAACCCGCACACCACTAGCCACTCCGGCACGAATTCCCGGCAGGCTGAACGGCGAGGCCGTACAGATGCCCTTTCTGGAACGAAGGTTTTGACTATGCAGGTTACCGAGACGCTGAATTCCGGCCTGAAGCGTGAGATCAAGGTCACTGTCCCGGCCGGCGACATGGAGGCCAAGCTCCTGGCGCGGCTGAACGATGCCCAGGGCAAGGCCCGCATCAACGGCTTCCGCCCCGGCAAGGTGCCGATCCAGCACCTCCGGAAGGTCTACGGCAAGTCGTTCATGGCCGAGGTCGTCAACGACATCCTGTCGAACCAGACCCGCCACATCATCGCCGACCGCGGCGAGAAGGCCGCCATGCAGCCCGAGGTCACCATGACCGAGGACGAGAAGGAAGCCGAGAAAATCCTCGCCGGCGGCGCCGATTTCGAGTTCCAGCTCGCCTATGAGATCATCCCGACCATCGAGATCAAGGATTTCTCCGAGATCAAGGTGACGCGCCCCGTCTTCGACGTGCCGGACAGCGAGATCGAGGACCAGGTCAAGCGTGTCGCCGAATCCGCGCGCAGCTACGAGCCGAAGGACGGCAAGGCCGAGGATGGCGACCGCGTCACCATCGACTATGTCGGCAAGATCGACGGCGTCGCGTTCGACGGCGGCGCCGGCAACGGCCAGCCGCTCGTGCTCGGCTCGAAGGAATTCATCCCCGGCTTCGAGGATCAGCTGGTCGGCACCAAGGCGGGCGACGAGAAGCAGATCACCGTCACCTTCCCGGAAAACTACAGCGCGCCGCATCTCGCCGGCAAGGAAGCCACCTTCGACGTCACCGTCAACGAGGTGTCGAAGCCCGGGCCGCTCGAGATCAACGACGAGACGGCGAAGTCGCTCGGGCTGGAATCGCTCGACCGTCTGCGCGAGATCGTGCGCGGCCAGATCGAGAGCCAGTTCGGCTCGATGACTCGCCAGAAGGTCAAGCGCCAGCTGCTCGACCAGCTCGACGCCGAGTACCAGTTCGAAGCCCCCTCCAAGCTCGTCGAAGCCGAGTTCACCAACATCTGGAACCAGGTGAACCGCGACCTCGAAATGGCCGGCCGCACCTTCGCCGACGAGGAGACGACGGAAGAGGAAGCCCGCACCGAGTACAACCGGCTCGCCGAGCGCCGCGTGCGCCTGGGCCTCGTGCTTGCCGAGATCGGCGAGAAGGCCGGCGTCACCGTGTCGGACGAAGAAGTGCAGCGCGCCCTCTTCGAGACGGTGCGCCGCTTCCCTGCCAACCAGCAGCAGGAAGCCTTCGACTTCTACCGCAACAACCCGAATGCCATCACCTCGATCCGCGCGCCGCTCTTCGAGGAGAAGGTCATCGATCACCTGCTCGGCGCGGTCTCCGTCACCGACAAGAAGGTGTCCAAGGAAGAGCTGATGGCCGACGACGAGGCCGAAGCCGCCGAGGCCAAGCCGGCAAAGAAGGCTGCGCCGAAGAAGGCCAAGAAGGCCGACGAGGCTGCTGCCGAGGGAGAGGCCAAGGCCGAGGCGCCGAAGAAGAAGGCCGCTCCCAAGAAGAAGGCCGCCGACGCCGAATAGGCCGTCTCCGGAAGAACCGAACGAAAGGGCCGCCTCGCGCGGCCCTTTTCGTTAGATCAGCTTCAGGCCCTTCATCGAGGCAAAGCCCTTCTTGCCGATGATGATGTGGTCATGCACGGCAATGCCGAGCTGGCGCCCCGTCTCCAGGATCGTCCTGGTCATCTCGATGTCCGCGCGCGAGGGCGTCGGATCGCCCGACGGGTGGTTGTGAACCAGGATGATGGCCGTCGACGACAGCTCCAGCGCCCGCTTGATCACCTCGCGCGGATAGACCGGCGTATGGTCGACGGTGCCGGTCTGCTGCACCTCGTCGGCGATCAGCGCGTTCTTCTTGTCGAGGAACAGGATGCGGAACTGCTCGCGCTCCTCGAAGGCCATCGCCGCCCGGCAATAGTCGAGCACCTGCTCCCAGGACGACAGCACCTCCCTCCCCTTGATCTCGCCGCGCGCCATGCGCCTGGCCGCCGCCGCGATCACCTTGAGATCGAGCGCCACCGCCGCGCCGACGCCCTTCACCTCCTGCAGCCGCGCAACCGGCGCGCCGAGCACTTCGGAGAGCGTGCCGAAGCGCGCCAGCAGCGCCTTGGCGACGGGCTTGGTGTCCGCGCGGGGTATCAGCCTGAACAGCAGAAGCTCGAGCAGTTCGTAGTCGGCGAAGTCGTCGGCCGATGCGGAGCCCGCAAAGCGCTCTCGCAAACGCTCGCGGTGGCCGAGATAATGCGGCTTATCCTTCGCCGCGGCGTCCGCCCTGACCATGCGCGGCTCGGGCCGCTCGGCGAAAAAGCCACGCTCGTCTTCGTTTTGCCCCGTCATCCCGCCCCGCCCGAAGCATTGGACGCCGAATACTTCGACCGCCGGTCGAAATACTAAAGCATGATCCTGAAAAGTGCGAAGCGGTTTTCGAGCGCCCGCGCGCGATCGATTTACGCCAGGCCCGTTACGCCAGGCCCGGGCGGTCGAGCCCCTTCGGCGACAGCGTGAATATCTCGCAGCCATCAGCGGTGACGCCGACCGTGTGCTCGTATTGCGCCGACAGCGAACGGTCGCGCGTGACGGCCGTCCAGCCGTCCGACAGCACCTTCACATGCGGCCGGCCGAGATTGATCATCGGCTCGATGGTGAAGATCATGCCCTCGCGCATCTCCACGCCCTCGCCGGCGCTGCCGTAATGCAGGATGTTCGGCGCGTCATGGAAGAGCTGGCCGACGCCATGGCCGCAGAAGTCGCGCACCACCGAGCAGCGCTCGCTCTCGGCATAGGACTGGATCGCGGCGCCGATGGCGCCGGTGCGCACGCCGGGCTTCACCGCGGCGACGCCGCGCATCAGGCACTCATGGGTGACTTCGAGCAGCCGTTCGGCCGCGCGCTTGATCTGCCCAACCGGGTACATGCGGCTGGAATCGCCATGCCAGCCGTCGAGTATGTAGGTGACGTCGATGTTGACCACATCCCCTTCCCTGAGCGGCTTGTCGTCCGGGATGCCGTGGCAGACGACATGGTTGATCGAGGTGCAGGAAGATTTTGTGTAGCCGCGGTAGTTCAGCGTCGCAGGCATCGCGCCGTGATCCATGCCAAATTCGAAGACGAAGCGGTCGATCGCATTGGTCGTGACGCCCGGCGCGACCATGCCGGCAAGCTCGTCGAGGCATTCGGAGGTGATCGCGCAGGCCTTGCGCATGCCTTCGAACGCTTCCGGCCCGTAGAGCCGGATCTGGCCGGTATTGCGAAGCGGCGCCGTACCGGCGTCGAGATAGGTCACCATTGAAGACGCCCCGAGATGCGACGTGGGAAATTCGCGGCCCAAAACGCCGCCGCCATGATTTGGCACCGGATCGCCTCCGGTTCAACCCCGTCGGGGTCGCCGGCCATGGCCTATTCCCCGAATCGGGGTCAGTGGCGCGTCGATTCCGGCGCCAGCACGTCGGATTCCTTCGCCGCCTCGATCAGCGCCCGGCGCGCATCCTCCGTCGAGCGATGGCCTCCAAGGACCTTCAGGCAGGTTTCGACCGCGTCCCGGTGCCGCGCCCCGCGGTTGAGCGGCCAGACCGTCATCAGGCATTCCGCGGCTTCCCGCGTGCTGTCGATGCGCCGATAGTGCCCGATGCGGCCGAGTTCCAGCGTAACGGGCTTGTCGAAAGGTTTTTCGTCCATCATCGGACGCAAACGCAGGCGACACGATTAGGTTGCACCCGTATGCGGTCAGGCCGCACGGGCGGCATCTGTGATGGAGACAACGGCATTGCAGGACAGGATTCGCATCAAATCGATCGAGATATTGTCGGACGACTGGGCAAGGCTCACCAAGACGACCTTCGACTACCGGCGCAGCGACGGCAGATGGGAAACCCAGGTCCGCCAGACCTACGACCGGGGCGACGGAGCGGTCATCCTGCCTTTCGACCGCCGGCGCTCGACCGTGCTGCTCGTGCGGCAGTTCCGCTATCCGGCCTTCGTCACCGGCCATCCGGAACCGCTGATCGAGGCCTGCGCCGGCCTGCTCGACGAGCATGATCCCGAAACCGCGATCCGCAAGGAGGCCGAGGAGGAACTCGGCTATCGTCTGCGCGACGTCAGGCGTCTGTACGCACCCTATATGAGCCCGGGCAGCGTGACCGAGCGTCTCACCTTCTTCCTCGCGGACTACACGCCCGCCGACCGCATCTCTGACGGCGGCGGCGCTGCCGACGAGGGCGAGGACATTGAAGTGCTCGAAATCACGCTCGACGAGGCGATGGCGCAGGTCCGCGACGGCCGCATCATCGACGCGAAGACCATCATGCTCGTCCAGCACCTGAGGCTCGAGATGCTCGGCGAACTCTAGCGGCCCCAGTCTGGCTGCGGCCCCCCGGTCTGGAGGCGCGGCTTCACCGGCTAGCGCAGCTTGGTCAGTTCACGTTGGTCAGTTCGGGGAAGACGTAGATCGATCCTGTATTGCACTGGCCGGAATCGGCGAGGCGCGGCGGGCATTGGCGACCGCCGGTGGCCTGCGGACTTCCGGACTGCGGCCCGCTTTGGCACGCGGCGAGCAGCATCAAAGGCAGCAGCATCGTCCAGACAGGCGCACGTCGCATGGTCGCATCTCCCTCCATGTAGGAGCAGAAATAACACAAGCCGGTCCGGCTATGGAGTCCCCGCCCGCAGCGTCTTCTGGCTTGCAACCGGCTCTGAAGTAGCCAGGGACCGGGGGCAAGCGGCATCTGCTGACGGATGGCTGTCAGGAAACCTGTGCTAGCCTTCTCTCTTCCCACGACTGCCGAAAGGAAGAATGAAAGGCCTTTGACCATGACGATATCGCCGTTTCTCGCCGCCCTCGGATCGGAGGCTCCGCCCGCCGATCGGGCGAAAGACATGGACCTCTATGGATGGCTGGTCGGAAGCTGGGAAATGCAGACCGTCCGCCATCTCGACGATGGCACGACCGAGGAATCGACTGGAGAAATCCATTTCGGCTGGGTGCTGGAAGGCCGCGCCATCCAGGATATCTGGATCCGGCCGAAGCGCCCGGCCCCGTCCACCATGTACGGTACGACTTTGCGCATCTTCGATCCCGGCATAGGCGGCTGGCACATCATCTGGAGCGACCCGCTCAACCAGGATTATTCGCGTCAGATCGGGCGGGCCGAGGGCAAGGACATTGTCCAGGTCGGCGAGGACTCGCGCGGCCTGAAAGCGCGATGGCGTTTCACCGAGATAACCGCCGACAGCTTCCATTGGATCGGCGAGGAACGGCCCTCCGACAGCGATCCCTGGCAGATCACCTACGAGCATTTTGCTCGCAGAACCGGTCCCTGATGCCGTAGGCGGCTTTGGCCTGAAGCTGGCCCTCCCGTCCTCTGCTCGTCCTAATAAAGCGGCTCCTCGTAGAGCTTGGTGTCGCCATCCATCAGCGCCTTGATCTGTGCGGTGCCGTCGCTGGCGACCGCAGCGAGTATGCCGAAAGGCCGCTCGCGCATATCGGTCTCTATGGCGCGGCCCTCGCCTTCCGGCACGTAGAAGCGGTCGATACCGTAGTCGACGCTGAAGGACGCTTCGGGCCCGAGCGTCCAGCCGCCGGAAACCGTGCCGCGTATATCGACCTCGCCGCTTGGAGGCTGCTCCTGCGGCTCTCCGAGAGCGGCGGAGCGGACGCGCCAGTAACCGTCCTCGTCCTTGCCGAGCCGGACGAGGATCGGCCCCTGCTCGGTGACGAAATCGCCGGCGGGGGCGTTCGCCACCAACTTCACCGGAACGTTGCGGATTTCGTAGCCGAGGCGGACGTAGTCGCCCCGCAGCAGGTCGCGCGGATCGATCGGCGCGACCTTGAGCAGCACTTCCTGCCCGTTGCGCAGGATCGCCGCGCGGCCGGCGATCATCCAGGACAGGAAGGCGATCTGCGCCACGGCCAGGAGCACCGCCGCCAGGAGAAGCCGTTTGCCGCTCATGCCGCAGCTCCTTCCGTCAGACGCGGTTCCTTCATGCGCTTCTCGATCCGGATGATGGCGAAGGCCAGCAGTCCGAGGATCGCGCCGGCGGCGAGGAAGAAGCCTGCCGTGCCCAGCATGTCCTGGATCATCACCGCGTAGATAAGGCAAAGCTCGATAGCGAAGCCGGTATAGGCGATCCAGCGCAGGCCGCGGCTCTCCCGCCCCGCGAGGACGACCGCCGCCACGATGCCGGCCAGTCCCGCAGCCGCGGCGATGGCGAAGCCGGGGCCGGCATCTCCGCCGAATTCGAACTGGATCATGATCACCCCGGCCAGGAAACCGATCAGGGCGTGCACAGGCAGCAGCCCGTTCAGCCTGGCGATCGCCTCGGTCTGCGCGGGCATCAATACGGCAAGCGCGAACAAGATGGCCGAGACAGCCGCGAGCACGCCGGCGATGCCGACGACCTCCGCGTCGCGTTCGAACGCCAGGAGCACGGCGTAGAGGACCAGCGACAGAAGGATCAGATGGCGCGCCGCGGCACTTTCCGTCCAGTAGGAAACCAGCCAGAGAACGGCCGCTATCCCTATGAAGACGTAGGGAAAATCTGAGTCCCGCCAGAAATCGACCTCGCGCAGGATCAGCCAGGCCGCCGAGAGCGCGACCGCGGCGATCGTCAACGGTCCGGAGCGCAGGGCCGCCGCCGCCACCGCCGTGCCCGCGCACCAGACCAGCACGGCCTGCGTCTCGTCGCCGGAGAGGTGGTACATCTGGCCGATCAGCGCGATGGAGCCGCCGAACGCCGCCGCCGCGATCAGCCACACCGCCTCGCCGATCGCCGCATGGTCGTTGAGCTTCAGCACGGCTCCGCCGACATAGCCCGCGAAGATGATGGCAAAGAGCGCGCCGACGCGGGCAAGGCGCGGGATCGCCTCCCAGTTCGATGCGACGAAGATGAGGATCGCCGCGCCGAGCAGCAGGCCCGCCATGATGGCCAGGATCGACCCGAAGCTCAGCGACCTGCGTTCATGCGCGGCGACGTCGAGGATGATCGCTTCCGCGGTCTTGCCGTCGATCAGTCCGGACGCCACCCAGCGGGCAGCGTCGGTCCGGACTCGCGATGAATAGCTCGCCATTCAGTCCCTCCCGGGCGTCAATTTCCTGCCGGCTGCCAAGTCATTGAACTCGCAATTCTTTGGACCTATTTGGCCGGTTTTGTGACCCCTGCTAAAATCGATTAATGTTGCAATGCACAATTTGCATTGCTGCTATGCACCAAAAGCCATTTTAAAATGATCCGGTACAGCCTATCTACCGTTCGTACCCAAGAGATAGAACTAACCAAGACGAACGAGACGTACGATGAACCTGATCCGCAATTACCGCAACTGGCGCCGCTACCGGGACACCGTTTCCGAGCTGAGCCGCCTTTCGAACCGTGAACTCAACGATCTCGGCATTGCCCGCGGCGACATCCCCGCCGTTGCCCGCAAGTCGATCTGATCCAAGGAATTTCGTCAGGGTCGACCTCCTCCCCGACCTTGACGGATAAGGCCAGCGTTCACCTCCTCCCGATCGCTGGCCGCCGAAACGGCGCCCGCCGGATCTCCTCCCCCGGCGGGCGTTGTTACCCGAAGAAGGTTTCGCCCCTTCGAAAACAGGCGAAAGGAATTTCGTCAAAGCCGACCTCCTCCCCGGCGATGACGAATAGGGCGGTCCTACCCTCCTCCCGGGACCGTCCACCAAAACGACACCCGCCGGATCTCCTCCCCCGGCGGGTGTTGTCTTTTTGGGGATTTCTTCCAACGAACCCTAGTTCAGCGCGCCGCTCTCGAGCTGCCCGCGCACCTTCCACTGCTCGTAGGGAAAGATGTCAGGCGCGCCGCCGACGGTCGCGTACCAGGGATCGACAACCCATTTCACGCCGGACGGATCGCTGATGACCGCCGTCCAGTGCGGATAACGTCCGTCCAGGAAGAAGCCCCGACTGACATTCCTTCCGACCTTGTGGAATTTCAGCAGTCCCCGCTCGGCCAGATAGAGCAAGAACGCGCGCGTGTTGGTCGACTCGTCGACGCAGTCCATCTGACCCCGTTCTGGCTTGCCGATCTCGGTCCTCGGCCTATCCTTGAACCCGGTGGCCTGGTTGGCGCGCCTGTCGAAATATCTCACCGCCTTCGACAGCGCGGCGCGCTCGGCCTTCGGCGAGCTCGAACCGGCGCGCATGATCGAGCTGAGCTGGGTGCCGTCGGCGGCGCCCAGCATCAGCTTGGTGCGGAAACCGCAGCCATAACCGTGGCAGACCATGATGAGCTTCGGAGCGGTTGCCGACATGGCGGCCGCGGCCGGCGAAACGCCGGATGCCCCGAACGCCAGCATGGCGCCCGCGCAAATCGCCATGATATGGGCCGAAACAGACCCCATCTGAACGCCATTCCGCCGCATCGCCGCTGATCGTCTGCAATTGCAATGCTGGGGTCAAGGGATTATTGCCACGCGCATGAACACGAAGCCCATCCATATCGTCGGTGGCGGCCTCGCCGGCTCGGAAGCTGCCTGGCAGGCGGCGGAAGCCGGCGTGCCGGTCGTCCTGCACGAAATGCGCCCAATGCGCGGCACGGAGGCTCACAAGACCGACGGCCTCGCCGAACTGGTCTGCTCCAACTCCTTCCGATCTGACGATGCCGAGAACAACGCGGTCGGCCTGCTGCATGCCGAGATGCGGCTCGCCAACTCGCTGATCATGGCGTCCGGCGACGTCAACCAGGTGCCCGCCGGCGGCGCGCTGGCCGTCGACCGCGACGGTTTTTCCGCCGCCGTCACCGCGAGACTTGAAGCGCATCCGCTGATCACGATTGCACGCGAGGAGGTTTCGGGCCTGCCGCCCGCCGATTGGGACCAGGCGATCATCGCGACCGGCCCGCTGACCGCCCCGTCGCTCGCTGAGGCGATCGCCAGCGAAACCGGTGCCGACGCGCTTGCCTTCTTCGACGCAATCGCACCGATCATCCATTTCGATTCCATCGACATGGACGTGTGCTGGTTCCAGTCGCGCTACGACAAGGTCGGCCCCGGCGGCACCGGCAAGGACTATATCAACTGCCCGATGAACCGCGAGCAGTACGAGGCTTTCGTCCAGGCGCTGATCGGCGGGCAGAAGACCGAGTTCAAGGAATGGGAAGGCACGCCCTATTTCGATGGCTGCCTGCCGATCGAGATCATGGCCGAGCGCGGCGCGGAGACGCTTCGCCACGGGCCGATGAAGCCGATGGGCCTGACCAACGCGCATGATCCGTCGGTCAAGGCCTATGCCGTCGTCCAGCTCAGGCAGGATAACGCGCTCGGCACGCTCTACAATATGGTCGGCTTCCAGACCAAGCTGAAGCACGGCGAGCAGGTCGGCATCTTCCGCATGATTCCTGGCTTGGAGAACGCGGAGTTCGCGCGGCTCGGCGGCCTTCACCGCAACACCTACATCAACTCCCCCACCCTACTCGACGGCTCGCTGCGGCTGAAGTCGCGCAAGGGCCTCCGCTTCGCCGGTCAGATCACCGGCTGCGAGGGTTATGTCGAAAGCGCGGCGATCGGCCTGCTCGCCGGGCGCTTTGCCGCAGCCGAAAGGCTTGGCCTGCCGGTCTCGCCGCCGCCGGTCACGACGGCTTTCGGCGCGCTGCTCAACCACATCACTGGCGGCCACATCGTCTCAGACGACGAGCCAGGAAAACGCTCCTTCCAGCCGATGAACATCAATTTCGGCCTGTTTCCGCCGCTCGACCCTGGAACCCAGTTGAAACCGGAGGGGTTCGAGGGACGCTTCCGTGGCAAGGACAAGACGCTAGCCAGGCGCCGCGCCGTCACGTCGCGCGCACTCGCCGACTGCCGCGAATGGCTGGGGCTTCCTGCAAGAGCCGAAGCGGCGGAGTAGCTAACCCCACCCCCGCGACGCCCGGCGGAACATCAGCCAGTGCTTTCGCCAGGCGCTGATGTCGAGGCTCGCTTCCAGCAACGCCCTTTCGCGCCCCTGCATCTTCGTCAGTTGAGCGCCAGTCACCGCCAGCGGCAGGAAGGCCGGCCTCAGCGAGGGCGGCAGCGCTGAGGCTCCCCGCTCGAAAATCGACAGATGCTCGCGCCCCAGCGCGATCATTGCCGCGACGGCGCGCGGCGCGTTCTCTCCGCCATCGCCTGCGAGGAACTCCTCCGGCGATGTCCCCGCGGCCGCAAGGATGTCCTTCGGCACATAGCATTGCCCTCTTCTCCGGTGCAGCGGCAGCAGGCGCAGCAGGCCGGCGATCGCCTGCGCGCAGCCGGCATGGCCGGCCAGTTCCGCATGGCGCGCCGCCGCTTCCGGATCGAGCACGATCGACGACAGTTGCAGGATCGCCGCCGCCGTCTCGCCGCAATAGCCTTCGAGGTCGCCGCGGGTCGGCATCGGATCGTCGTAGAGGTCGAAGATGCGCGCATCCAGATAGTTCTGGAACGCCTCGCGTGGCAGGCTGCGGCGCTCGATCGTCCCGAGCAGCGCCTCTGCCACCGGATGCCCGGCTCCGGCGCCCGCATCCTGGGCCGCGATCGCGTCGCGCCACCATTGCAGCCGGATTTCGCCCGGCAGCGCCTGGCTCACGCGGTCGCGTATGCCGGATATCTCGGCATTGAAGGCGTAGAGCGCGAGGAGATCGCCGCGCCTGTCCTCCGGTGCATAAAGCGCGGCGAGATAGCGGTCGCGATCGGCGCCGCGCACCAGTTCTAGCAACGGCTCGAGCCGGCCTTCAGTCGACGGCGACAAGAGCGGCCGCCACGGCCCGGTCCTCGGCGAGAAGCACGTTGTAGGTGCGCACCGCCGCACCGGTCGACATCGGATCGGCCGAGATGCCGACCACCCTGAAAGCCTGGCGCAATGCCGGCGGCAGCGGCTTCAGCTCCTTGCCGGTGCCGACCAGCAGGATCTCGATCCCGTCGGCCTGCTGGAACACGCGCGCGAAATCCCCCTCCGCGAACTTCGTGGGATCCGCCGGCTCCCAGCCGTGGATGCCCGAAGGCAGGCACAGGATCGAGCCGCGGTGCGACATCTCGGCGAAGCGAAAGCCGCCGTTGCCGTAGGCGTCGATCGGCGCGCGGCCGGGAAAATGCGCGTCGCGGATGACGATCCCTTCGGCCACCGCAGCCGTCACGTCTTTGACGGCTGCGCCGCTGCGGGAACCGGCCCGGTCTTTGCGTCGAAGACGTCCGAGCGCAGCCTGAACAGGATGAGCAGAGGTCCGGCGACGAAGATCGAGGAATAGGTGCCGACCAGGATGCCGAAGATCATCGCGATGGTGAACGAGGAGATCACCTCACCGCCCCACATATAAAGCGCAGCCAGCGCCATCAGGGTGGTGATGCCCGTCAGGATGGTGCGCGACAGCGTTTCGTTCATCGACAGGTCGAGCAACTGCACGATCGGCATCTTCTTGTATTTGCGCAGGTTCTCGCGAACGCGGTCGTACACCACCACCGTATCGTTGATCGAATAGCCGACGACGGTGAGGATTGCCGCTATCGAGGTCAGGTTGAACTCGACCTGGAACCAGACGAAGAAGCCCACCATCATGACCACGTCGTGAAGCGTCGAGATGATGGCGCCGACGGCGAACTGCCATTCGAAGCGGAACCAGATGTAGACCAGCATGGCCAGCATCGACGCGATGACCGCGATGGTTCCGGCCCATGCAAGCTCCGACGAAACGGTCGGGCCGACCACCTCGATGCGCCGGAACTCGTAGTGGGATTCGAGCGCCGCCCTCACTTTGGTCATGGCGGACTGCTCGGCGCTGTCGCCGCCTTCCTGGGTGCCGATGCGGATCAGCAGTTCGGAATGGTTGCCGAACTCCTGCACCTGCACTTCGCCCAGGTTGAGCTCCTCCAGCGCCGCGCGCACCTCGCCGACGTCGGCGTTGCCCTCCAGGGCCTTGACCTCGATCGAGGACCCGCCCCGGAAATCGATGCCATAGTTCATGTCGACCGCCATGAACGACACGGCGGCGGCAAGCGACAGGACCGCCGAGAGGATGAAGGCGTATGTTCGCATGCCCATGAAGCCGACGGTCGGATTTGCCGGCATGTAGTTGACCAGTCCCGCCGGCATTTCGCTCGGGCGGTAGCGGCGCAGCCACACGGAGATCATCCAGCGCGTCAGCGTGTAGGCGGTGAAGACCGTGGTGATGATGCCGATGGCTAGCGTGACGGCGAAACCGCGCACCGGCCCGGATCCCAGGTAGAACAGGATGATCGCCGCGATCAGCGTCGTCAGGTTCGCATCCACCACGGTTGCGAGCGCGCGCTGGAAGCCCGAATCGAGCGACTGCACGATCGACCGGCCCTGCCGCCTCTCCTCGCGCACGCGCTCGAAGATGATGACGTTGGAATCGACCGCCATGCCCATCGTCAACACGATGCCCGCGATACCCGGAAGGGTAAGCGTGGCGCCAAGCACCGACAGCACGGCTATGATGAGCGCGACGTTGGCCGTCAGCGCGAGGTTGGCGATGACGCCGAGCTTGCCGTAGGCCAGCAGCATGAACGCGAACACCAGGATCGCGGCGACGACCGAGGCATATTTGCCGGCATCGATCGAGTCGGCGCCGAGGCTCGGGCCGACGGTGCGCTCCTCGACGATGGTGAGATCGGCCGGCAACGCACCGGCGCGCAGGAGCACGGCAAGGTCGTTGGCGCCCTGGACGCTGAAGCTGCCGGAGATCTGTCCGGTGCCGCCGAGGATCGGCTCGCGGATCTGTGGCGCCGAGATCACCTGGTCGTCGAGCACGATGGCGAACAGCCGGCCGACATTCTGCTGGGTCGCCGAACCGAAGCGCTGCGCGCCCTTGGAATCGAAGCGGAACGAGACGACCGGCTCGTTGGTGCGCTGGTCAAACGTCGCCTGCGCATCGACCAGGTTCTCGCCCGACACGATGATGCGGTTCTCGATCAGATAGGGGACCGGCGGGTCGTCGGTCGAGTACATGACGGTCGAGCCGGCCGGCGGACGGCCCTCGATCGCCTCCTGCACCGGCATGGTCTGGTCGACCATCTGGAAGGTCAGCTTGGCGGTCTGGCCGAGGATGTCCTTCAGGCGCTGCGGATCCTGCAGGCCGGGCACCTGGACCAGGATGCGGTCGTTGCCCTGCCGCTGGATGATCGGCTCGGTCGTGCCGAGTTCGTTGACGCGGCGGCCGACCACCTCGATCGACTGTGTGAGCGCCGTGCCCAGGCGATAGTCGAGCCCGTCCTCAGTGAGCGTGTAGCGCAGCACGCCGGGCTCCGGCTCGTCGAGCGCGAGCTCGGCGATCGTTCCCGCGCCGAATACGCTGGAGGCAACCGGCTGCAGCAGGCTGGCGAGCGCCGTCTTCGCGGCTTCGAGCTCTGCCTGGTCGCGGATGCGCACCTGCACGGAATTCCCGGTGCCGGTAAGGCCGGTGTAGCCGATCCTGGCGTCGCGCAGCAGCGTGCGGATGTCGTCGCGCGTGCTTTCGAGCCGCTCGTTCGCCAGATCCTGACGATTGATCTGCAGCAGGATATGCGAGCCGCCCTGCAGGTCGAGGCCCAGCGTCATCTGCCGCTTCGGCAGCCAGTCCGGCATGGCCGACAGCCAGGACTGCGGATAGATGTTCGGCAGCGCGAACAGCACGCCGATGGCGACGATCGCCCAGATCGAGAACGTCTTCCAGCGTGAGAAATAGAGCATCGTCGGTCTTCCGTGTCAGGCCGAGCAGGCGACCGGCAACTCCCGCTTCGCCCTTTCCGTTATATGGTCCGCGCCACCGGAGCGGCTATTTCTTGTTCTCGTTGGCGACCGGCTCGCCCTTCACCCGGACGTCCATGATCGTCGAGCGCACAGCCGTCACCTTGGTGCCGCCGCCGAGGTCGACTTCAAGCTCGTTGTCCGACGCCTTGGTGACCTTGCCGACCAGTCCGCCGCCGGTGACGACCGTGTCGCCGCGCCGGATCGCCGCCAGCATTTCGCCACGCTTCTTGATCGTCGCGCGCTGCGGCCGGATGATCAGAAAATACATGATCACGAAAATCAGGACAAACGGCAAAATGCTGATCAGCATATCCGGTGTGCCGGCGCCCGTACCCTGCGCATAAGCGGGTGTCACAAACATGTATAGCTCCTGATTGAGGCCTGGGGGGCCTGTGAACACAGGCCCTCCCGGCCCGAAAGTGGCCGGAATATAGAGCCTAGAGCTATGTTTGCAACCGCATAACAGGGCTTTCCGGGCGCTTTCCCCCCTCACTTCCCTGTGTTACAGCGCCACAGCGCCAAGCCCACCTGAAAGCCTCAAAAATGACCGACAAGACATTGGAAACGCTCGCCGAAAAGCTCGACAGACTGATCGAGGTGGTGGGCCGCATGGCGCCCGCGGCGCCACAGCCGACCGACCTCGCCGCGGCGGACTGCTTCGTCTGGTCGGCCGAGCAGGGTCTCCTCGAACCCGTTAGCCGGGTCAACCGCGTCGACATCGGCCTCATCCGGGGCGTCGACCGCGTGCGCGACATACTGATCGACAACACCGAGCGTTTCGCCGCCGGCCTGCCCGCCAACAACGTGCTTTTGTGGGGCGCGCGCGGCATGGGCAAGTCGTCGCTGGTCAAGGCGACGCATGCCTCCATCAACGCCGCCCGCAAGGAAGGCGAACCGCCGCTGAAGCTGGTCGAGATCCACCGCGAGGACATCGACACCCTGCCCAGGCTGATGGGGCAGCTCAAAAAGGCGCCCTACCGGTTCATCCTGTTCTGCGACGACCTCTCCTTCGACCATGACGACACGTCCTACAAATCGCTGAAGGCGGCGCTCGAGGGCGGCGTCGAGGGCCGGCCCGCCAACGTCATCTTCTATGCGACGTCCAACCGCCGGCACCTCCTGCCACGCGACATGATCGACAATGAGCGCTCCACCGCCATCAATCCCGGCGAGGCGGTCGAGGAGAAGGTGTCGCTGTCGGACCGCTTCGGCCTCTGGCTCGGCTTCCACAAATGCTCGCAGGACGATTATCTCGACATGGTCGAGGGTTACGCCCGCTATCACGGGCTGGGGATGGATCCCGAGGAGCTTCGCGCCGAGGCGCTGGAATGGGCCACGACCCGCGGCGGCCGGTCAGGCCGCGTCGCCTGGCAGTTCACGCAGGACCTCGCCGGCCGGCTGGGCAAGCCGCTCAGGGATTGAGCGCCCGCGCCGCGCCCAGCATATCGCCGACCATCTCGGGCAATTCGGCCGGGCTGGCCGCGATCCTGGCGGCGCCCGCCCCTTCCAGTTCGGCCCTGTCGCCGAAGCCCCACAGCACGCCTATGACCCGGACGTCGTTCCGGGCGGCGCCATGCGCGTCATGCAGCCGGTCGCCGATCATGACCGTCCGCGACGAATCGAGACCTTCGGCGTCCAGTATGTGACGGATCAGCTCGCCCTTGTCCGCCCGTGAGCCGTCCAGCGCTGAGCCATGCACACGGCGGAAGAAGCGCGTCAGGCCGAAATGGTCGATGATGTCGAGCGAGTAGGTTTCCAGCTTCGACGTCGCGACGAACAGCGTGTGTCCGGCGTCCGTCATCGTCTGCAGCACGTCCTCGATGCCGGGGATGAGTTCGTTCTCGAACTTGCCGACCTCGCCGTAACGCTGCCGGTAGTAGCCGACCGCCTCGGTCGCCATCGCCTCGTCGCCGAGCATCTCCACGAAGGCGGCTTGCAGCGGCGGCCCGATATGGCGGCGCAGCGCCTGCGGCGGCGGCGGCTCCCGTCCCATCTGTCGCAACGCATGCTGCATCGAGCTGGTGATGCCGATGAAGGGGTCCGTCAGCGTGCCGTCGAGATCGAAAAGAACAGTACCTTGCATCCTTCAGGCAAACTCCATGATCACTGCATCGACTGCCAGGCTGTCGCCCGGCTTGGCGAGGATTTTCGCCACCGTGAGGTCGCGCTCGGCTCTGAGCACGTTCTCCATCTTCATTGCCTCGACGACGGCGAGCGTCTCGCCGGCCTTCACCTCCTGGCCTGCCGCCACCCCGACCGAGACGACGAGGCCCGGCATCGGGCAGAGCAGGAATTTCGACGTGTCGGCGGCGGCCTTCTTCGGCATCAGCCTCTCCAGCTTCGCCACATGCGGCTCCATCACGAAGGCGTCGACCGACATGCCGCGCCAGGCGATGTTGATGGCGTTGAGGCGCGGCCGGAGCTGCGCTTCCACCGTCCTGCCTCCGACCGTGCCGCGCCAGACGGGCTCGCCGGGCAGCCATTCGGACGCGACGGAAAGCGGCTTGCGGCCGTCGATCGCGATTTCGGCGTTTGGCTCGCCCTCGCCGGTGATCGACGCCGCCAGATAGGCGTCGCCCAGCCTGACGACCCACTCGCGGCAATCTTCCGCCGTGGCCGGCCTGAGGCGGCCGGACAGGCTGCCCAGCCGCCGGCACCGCCGAAGTTCGACGAAGGCGGCGACCGCCGCCAGCATGGTCCTTTCATCGGCATCCGGTTCGACCGGATGGAAGCCGTCAGGATATTCCTCAGCGATGAAGCCGGTCGAAAGCCGCCCTTCCCGCCAGCGCCGATGGCGCATCAGCGCCGAAAGAAACGGCATGTTGTGCTGGATTCCGTCGACCACGAAACCGTCGAGCGCATTCGACATCGCCTCGATCGCCTGCTCGCGCGTCGGCGCCCAGGTGCAGAGCTTGGCAATCATCGGGTCGTAGAACATGGAGATCTCCGACCCCTCGGTGACGCCGGTGTCGTTGCGCACGACGATGTCGCCGAAACGCCCCTCCTCCGGCGGCCTGTAGCGCGTCAGACGGCCGATGGACGGCAGGAAGTTGCGGTAGGGATCCTCGGCGTAAAGCCGGCTCTCCACCGCCCAGCCGTTAAGCTTCACATCCTTCTGCTCGATCGCCAGCTTCTCGCCCGCCGCTATCAGGATCATCTGCTCGATCAGGTCGACCCCTGTTATCAACTCCGTCACCGGGTGCTCGACCTGCAGGCGCGTGTTCATCTCGAGGAAGTAGAAATTGCGGTCCTTGTCGACGATGAACTCGACGGTGCCGGCACTCTGGTAGTCGACGGCCTTCGCCAGGGCGACGGCCTGTTCGCCCATGGCGCGCCGCGTGTTCTCGTCGAGGAAAGGCGACGGCGCCTCCTCCACGACCTTCTGGTTGCGCCGCTGGATCGAGCATTCGCGTTCGCCCAGATAGACGACGTTGCCGAACGCGTCGCCCAGCACCTGGATCTCGATATGCCTGGGATCGACGACGAACTTCTCGATGAACACGCGGTCGTCGCCAAACGAGCTTTTCGCTTCCGATCGCGCGCGCTCGAAGCCGTCGCGCACTTCTGACGCATCCCAGGCGATGCGCATGCCCTTGCCGCCGCCGCCGGCCGAGGCCTTGATCATCACCGGATAGCCGATCTCGGCGGCGATTTTTTCCGCATGCGCGGCATCCTCGATGACTCCGAGGAAACCCGGCACCGTCGATACTTTCGCGGCGTTGGCGAATTTCTTCGATTCGATCTTGTCGCCCATCGCCTCGATCGCCCTGGGCTTCGGGCCGATGAAGACGATGCCCTCCTTTTCCAGCGCCTCGCAGAAGGAGGCGCGCTCGGAGAGGAACCCGTAGCCGGGATGCACCGCTTCCGCGCCGGTGGCCTTGCAGGCCTCGATGATCTTCTCGGCGACCAGATAGCTCTGCGCGGCCGGCGGCGGTCCGATATGCACCGCCTCGTCGGCCATCTCGACATGCACGGCGTCGCGGTCGGCGTCGGAATAGACCGCGACGGTGGCTATTCCCATCTTCCTCGCCGTCTTGATGACCCGGCAGGCGATCTCGCCACGATTGGCGATCAGGATCTTCTTGAACATGCGGTGGCGCGTTCCCCGGGAGAGTTCCCACGTCTATACGTGACTGTGCGGCGACGGCTCAAGCCGGATGATGCCTATGCGTTCACATGGCGGAGAAGCGTGCAATCGCCTTCCCGGCGCCATCGAGCAGCACGAGCTTCCGCTCCAGCGGATGGATCCGGAATGCCTTCGTCGCGACGAGCGCGGCGTGAAACTTCTGTTCCTGGTCCATCACCGCCGGCGAACACGCCATCTCCGTCGAGACAAGCGGAGAGAACGAAATCGTGTCGCCGGAAATCGTGGCCTTGCCGGCGAAGCGGTTGCAGCCGCCCGAGCCGGAAACCGCGCCGTCCTCGCTGATCTCCAGGACGGTCTGGATGCGATCTATGACGCCGCCGCCCTGAATGTCTTCTGCAAGCCATTTGCCGGTGGGAGACTGGATTGCGCCGTCGCTGCCGCCGGCTCGCACTACCTGGATCTCCATCTCGCCCGAATTGCCGGATTCGAACGGATGGTGCGTGTCATTGATGAACAATAACTGGTCGCCGATGGTGATCCGCGCCTGAAGCGCATATCTGGCCCGATCCTTGATTTCGCCGGGGTCATATTCCAGCCTGTACGCGATCGGGCTGCCGGTGCCGGCCGAGACGGTCGTCTCCGCAAGCGTCCGCGACGGAGCGTCGGCGAGCGAAACGTCGACCAGTCTCACATTCACCACCGCGCCAGGCGGAAGCGCCATGCGCTCCCGATAAACGACATGGCCGCTGATAGTGCCCGACTGCGCAGTGCCCGACTGCGCCCCGGCGCGGCCGGCCGGGATGGCGATCGCGGCGATGCTTGCTCCGACAAAAATGCGACGTGTGATCGAGTTACGGTCCGACACTGTCCGAGATTTCCTTATGTTGCCCTGGCCGCGTACAGCCGACGAATATGTGCTGCACACGAACATTGCGACCATTTGCGGGTCGTCGCCCGTGATGCACTTGTTTATCGAGGGCTTTCCTGAAACCTTGCCCGCCGAATCGAGAGGAAATTGCTCATGAAAACCCGCGCCGCCGTGGCCGTTGCTGCAGGAAAGCCGCTTGAGATCATGGAAGTGGACCTTGAGGGTCCGCGCGCGGGCGAGGTGCTGGTCGAGATCAAGGCGACCGGCATCTGCCACACCGACGAGTTCACGCTCTCGGGCGCCGATCCGGAGGGCATCTTCCCGGCCATCCTCGGCCATGAGGGCGCCGGCGTCGTCGTCGACGTCGGTCCCGGCGTCACCTCGGTCAGGAAGGGCGACCACGTCATCCCGCTCTATACGCCCGAATGCCGCCAGTGCCCGTCCTGCCTGTCGCGCAAGACGAACCTCTGCACCGCGATCCGCGCCACGCAAGGCCAAGGGCTGATGCCCGACGGCACCAGCCGCTTCTCGATCGGCAAGGACAAGATTTTCCACTATATGGGCTGCTCGACCTTCTCGAACTTCACCGTGCTGCCCGAGATCGCGGTCGCCAAGGTCAATCCCGACGCGCCCTTCGACACGATCTGCTACATCGGCTGCGGCGTCACCACCGGCGTTGGCGCCGTCTTCAACACGGCCAAGGTCGAGATGGGCGCCACCGCGATCGTCTTCGGGCTCGGCGGCATCGGCCTCAACGTCATCCAGGGCCTGAAGCTCGCCGGCGCCGACATGATCATTGGCGTCGACTTGAACAACGACAGGCGGGAATGGGGCGAGCGCTTCGGCATGACGCACTTCGTCAACCCGAAGGAGATCGACGGCGACATCGTCCCCCATCTGGTCAACATGACCAAGCGCGGCGCCGACCAGATCGGCGGCGCCGACTACACGTTCGACTGCACCGGCAACACCAGGGTGATGCGCCAGGCGCTGGAGGCCTCGCATCGCGGCTGGGGCCAGTCGGTCGTCATCGGGGTGGCAGGCGCCGGCCAGGAGATCTCGACGCGGCCGTTCCAGCTGGTCACCGGGCGCACCTGGAAGGGCACCGCCTTCGGCGGCGCGCGCGGCCGCACCGACGTGCCGAGGATCGTCGACTGGTACATGGACGGCAAGATCCAGATCGACCCGATGATCACCCACAGGCTGACGCTCGACGAGATCAACAAGGGCTTCGACCTCATGCATGCCGGCGAAAGCATCAGGAGCGTCGTGGTTTACTGAGGCATGAAATGCCGCGGCATGGAGAAAACAGGGCCGTCGCGCGTTTAGGGGTCGCCCCTGGCCGCTGCGGCCGCCCCCTGCGAGGATGACGCCTATGCTCCGCCCTTTCCTGACCGCCTCCGTCGCCGTCCTGGCCTTGACGCTCGCCGCCTGCAGCGACAGCGACGAGACCGCCGAGAAACAGCCGCCCGCGCAAACGGAACCGGCCGAGCCGGCGCCCGAACCCTCCCCGCAGGAGCGGGTGGACGAGGCTGGCCGGCAGCTTCGCGATGCGGCCAGGCAGGCTGGCGAGGCCGCCCGCGAGGGGGCAGACGCGCTGATCCAGCAGGGCCGGGAGGCACTGAAGGACGCCGGCCCGATGCTCGATCGCGCCAACGAGATCGCAGGCCAGCTCGGCCAGTCCATGCAGGAGCTTGCGGAGCGCGCTGGCCGCGACTTCGACACGGCAGTCGCGGATCTGGAGAAGCGGCTGAACGAGGCTGGCGTCCAGACGCGGCCGGAAGCCAGCGATCCCGCAGCAAAGCTGTCGCCGCCCGACCAGCTCAGGGCGGATACCCGCGCCGCTGCACGCGCACACCCGGCTGGCATCGGGCCGGCCTATGTCGGCGTCTGGGCGCTCAACGCGGAAGAATGCGGCCGCATCGACCGCGAGGCGGTCGAGAATTTCGCCGTCATCACCCCGACCACGATCCGCCGATCCGAGGCGGTCTGCAATTTCGCCGCGACCGACATGACCGACGGCAAGGCCACCGTGACGGCCAGTTGCATCGCCGAGGGCGAGGCGGAAGAGCGGCAGATCACCTTCTCCATGCCCTCGGAGGACAGCCTTTCGATCAGCACCGCGCCGGTCTCCATCGCGGTCCAGTTCGTCCGCTGCCATCTGCCGTGATCGAGCGCTCGCCCCCGGCCATCTATGTCGATGCGGACGCCTGTCCGGTCAAGGACGAGGTCGTCCGCGTCGCCGAGCGCCACGGCCTCGTCGTCACCTTCGTGTCCAATGGTGGACTGCGCCCCTCGCGCGATCCGATGATCCGCAACGTCGTGGTGCCGAAAAGCGCCGATGCCGCCGACGACTGGATCGCCGAGCAGGCGAAAGCCAACGACATCGTGATCACCGCCGACATCCCGCTGGCGGCGCGCACCGTCGCGCTCGGCGCCCATGTCATCGGCCCGACCGGAAAACCCTTCACCCCGGAAACGATCGGCATGGCCGTCGCCATGCGCGACCTGAAGCAGCATCTGCGCGAGACCGGCGAGAGCAAGGGCTACAATGCCAGCTTCTCGCCGCGCGACCGCTCCGCCTTCCTCTCCGCACTCGACCAGGCCGTCAGGAGAGCGCTGAGGGTCGTCGATTCGGCAGGCACATAGGTGGCGCCGTGACCGCCTGGCATGATAGGCATCCGGCGTGAGCCCGATCCGTCGCTACGCTCCCTTCTACACCGCCCTCGCCTGCGGCCTCGCCACGCTGGTGTTCGCCTGGTGGCTCTGGCCGACACTCATCATCCAGAGCACCGCCAACGTATTCTTCGCCGTCTATCTCGTGCTGGAGCTCTTGAAGTTCCCGCAGCTTTCGCCAGGCTTCCTGAAAAAGCACGCGGCGAGCACCGACGAACCGGCCTGGATCATCGTCGCCGTCACATTCGTCGCGGTGATGGTGGCGATCGGCTCACTCTTCGTGCTCCTCAACAAGGGCGGCAAGCCGAACGGCTTGGAACTCGTGCTGTCGCTGACCTCGGTCGCGCTCGGCTGGTTTTCGATCCACACCATGACGGCGCTCCACTATGCGCATCTCTACTGGCGTCCCCGGGACCGGCGGCGGGAAATGTTGTCCCGCGGCGAGCATGAGCATGCGGACGGCGCCGGCGACGAGCATGGCGGGCTCGATTTTCCCGGCGACGACGAGCCGAGCGGCCACGACTTCCTCTACTACGCGCTGATCATCGGCATGACGGCGCAGACCGCCGACGTGAACATCACCAAGACAAGCATGCGCAAGCTGACGCTTCTCCATGCAGTCGTGTCCTTCTTCTTCAACACGGTGCTGGTCGCGGCTGCGGTCAACGTCGCCGTGTCGCTTGCGGCAGGATGATTCGACGACGCACAAAAAGCGTCGTATCCGACTGAATCTATTCGGTTACTCATCTTTTCTTGTGCCCTCGCCCTCAGTGGTTAAAATGGTCGCCCGGCGCAATTTCGCGCCGCGCATCCAACAAAACGCAGGAGGCATTTCTGGTGTCCGACACCACGAACATCTTTGAAGAAGCTCCAGACATGGACACGATGGGCGGGCGCATCTCCCGCGCTCGAGAGGCAAGTGGCCTGAGTGTGAAGGAATTCGCTTGGCGTCTCGGCGTCAAGATCGCCACGATCAACGCCTGGGAACGCGACCGCTCCCAGCCTAGTTCTCACCGTCTCGCGAACATGGCGGGACTTCTTCAGGTAAGCCTTTCGTGGATCGTTCACGGCGTCGGCATCGGCCCCTCCGATTCATTGGCCAGTGAAACCAGCGAGGAAATGACCGCAAAGCTCAACCAGTTGCGGCTCCTGCATGTGGAGACCGGGCTGCTCCTCGAGAAGCTGAAAAGCGAGGTCGACCGCATAGCAGCGGCTCGCTAAGTCACGTTGCATCAGGCAGGTGACAACAGGGCGGATATGAGCTAGCGTCGATTCGTCTAGGGCCTCTTCGGAGGCTCTACCTGTTTGCGGGAGAGAGCAGCGAAAGCTGCCGCCGAAGGGGAAATCGCCCGAAATCTCTCAGGCAAAAGAACCGTAGACGGGAAGGACGCTCTGGAAAGTCGGGGGAAACCCCGCGCCGAAGGTGTAAGCGCCGCCGACAGAGTTCCGGCTGCGCGAGTCTCTCAGGCTTCAGACAGAGGGGCACGGAGCGGTCGCATTCGCGGCCGGCGGCGTGCGTTTCTGGAGAAGTCATGACGGGCGAAGATCTGAAATCCCTACCACTCGAAGATTTGCACAAGGCTGCCGGCGCGCGCTTCGGCGGTTTTGCCGGCTGGTCGATGCCGCTCACCTATCCGCCGGGGGTGATGAAGGAGCATCTGCACACGCGCGAGCATGTCGGCCTGTTCGACATCTCGCATATGAAGCTGTTCGAGGTGTCCGGCCCCGACGCCGCAGCACTTCTCGACCGCGCCTGCCCGTTGCAGGCAGCGGCCCTCGAGCTTTCCCAATCGAAATACACCTTCCTGCTCACGGAACAGGCGGGCGTCGTCGACGACCTGATCGTCACGCGGCTCGGGCCAGAGCGCTTCATGGTCGTGGCGAACGCCGGCAACGCCGCCGCCGACGAAGCGCATCTGAAAGCCCTCGCCAGGGATTTCGACGCCACCGTCACGCCGCTCGACCGCGTCTTCCTCGCCATACAGGGGCCGGAAGCGGCCGCGGTGCTCCTCAAGGCCGGCATCGAAACCGATGCGATCACCTTCATGCACGGGTTGGAGCTGCGGCACGACTGGTTCCTGAGCCGCTCGGGCTACACCGGCGAGGACGGTTTCGAGATCGGCCTCCCGGAAGCCGACGCGCGCGCGCTGGTGAAGGAACTCACCGCCGACCCGCGCGTCATGTGGATCGGCCTTGCCGCCCGCGACAGCCTTCGCCTCGAAGCCGGGCTCTGCCTGCACGGCCAGGACATCACGCCCGACACCGACCCGGCGTCCGCCGGCCTGATGTGGGCGGTCCCCAAGGAGATACGCGCCCACGGCGCCTTCATCGGGGCCGACGCCCTGCGCGACATCCTCGCCAGGGGTCCGACGGAAAAGCGCGTCGGCCTGAAGCCCGAGGGACGCCAGCCGGTGCGTGCGGGAACCGTGCTCACCGACGCCGACGGCAAGCCAGCCGGACGAGTCACCTCCGGCGGCTTCGGCCCCTCCACCGGTTTCCCCGTCGCCATGGGCTACGTTGCGGTTCCGCTCGCCAAGCCCGGCTCACGCCTTTTTGCCGACGTTCGCGGGACCAAGGTTCCCGTCGACGTCCATCCCCTGCCCTTCACTGCGCATCGCTATCGCAAAGGATAATATCTCATGGCAACGACCTATTTCACCGAAGACCACGAATGGATCCGCGTCGAAGGCGGCGTGGCCACCGTCGGCATCACCGACTACGCACAAGAGCAGCTCGGCGACCTCGTCTTCGTCGAACTGCCGGAAGCCGGCAAGGCCCTGAAGAAGGGCGATGTCGCCGTCGTCGTCGAATCGGTCAAGGCCGCGTCCGACGTCTATGCTCCGGCTGACGGCGAGGTCGTGGAGGCCAACGGCGCGCTCTCCGGCGACCCCGCGCTGGTCAACTCGGCGGCCACCGGAGACGGCTGGCTGTGGAAGATGAAACTCGCCGACGAGAGCCAGCTTTCCGGCCTGCTCGACGAAGCCGGCTACAAAGCCCATATCGGCTGACGGATAACAAGATGACCACGGCACCCTACGCTTTCACGGATCGTCACATCGGCCCCGGCGACGACGACATCCGCGCCATGCTCGCCCGGATCGGCGTCCCCTCGGTCGAGACGCTGATCGACCAGGCGGTTCCGAAATCGATCCGGCTCGGCCGTCCGCTCGACCTGCCGGCTCCGGCCACCGAGGCCGAGGCTCTTGCCGAGCTTTCGGCCACCATGTCGCGCAACACCGTCATGAAGAGCTTCATCGGCGCCGGCTATCACGGCGTGCAGGTGCCGCCGGTCATCCAGCGCAATTTGTTCGAGAACCCGGCCTGGTACACCGCCTACACGCCCTATCAGGCCGAGATCAGCCAGGGCCGCCTGGAAATGCTGTTCAATTTCCAGACGCTGGTGGCCGAGCTGACTGGCCTGCCGGTCGCCTCCGCTTCGCTGCTCGATGAAGCGACCGCCGTCGCCGAGGCCGTCGGCATCGCCGTCCGTCACCACCGCGACAAGCGCAACAAGATAGCGCTTGCCGGCGTGCCGCTGCCGCAGACGCTCGACGTGTTGCATACGCGCGCCGAGCCGCTCGGCATCGAGATCGACGGCGAGACCATCGATGACAATACCGCCGCCCTCGTCGTCTCCTGGCCGGACGCCAACGGCGTCTATGGCGACCACAAGGGCGCTATCGAGAAAGCCCGGACCGGCGGCGCGCTCGTCATCTTCGTTTCCGATCCGCTGTCGCTGACCGTCACCAGCCCGCCCGCCAGCCTCGGCGCCGACATCGCCGTCGGCTCCATGCAGCGCTTCGGCGTGCCGATGGGTTTTGGCGGTCCGCACGCGGCCTATTGCGCGGTATCGGACAAGCTCACCCGCCTGATGCCCGGCCGCCTCGTCGGCCAGTCGGTCGACGCGCATGGCCGTCCCGGCTACCGCCTCGCCCTGCAGACGCGCGAGCAGCATATCCGCCGCGACAAGGCGACCTCCAACATCTGCACCGCGCAGGCGCTGCTCGCCAACATGGCCGCCGCCTACGCGATCTGGCACGGCCCCGCCGGCCTGCAGGCCATCGCCGGCCGCATCCATGCGTTGGCGAACGGGCTGGCCGAAGGCCTTGCCGCGGCCGGCGCGAAGGTGCTGGGCTCCAGCCGCTTCGACACCGTGACCGTCGAGGCCAAGGGCAAGGCGGAGGCGATCGCCGCCGAGGCTGAAAAAGGTGGCCGCCTGCTGCGCGTCATCGACGCCGACCATGTCAGCGTCGCCTTCGACGAGACCTCGACCGAGGCCGATCTGGAAGCCATCGCCGCCCTGTTCGGAGCCAAGGCCAAGGCATCCAGCGCCAGCAGCCTGCCGGGCAAGTCGCGTGGCCAGGAGTTCCTGACCCAGCCGGCGTTCCACGAGAACCGCTCGGAAACCGACATGATGCGCTTCCTGCGCAGGCTGGCCGACAAGGACCTGGCACTCGACCGCGCCATGATCCCGCTCGGCTCCTGCACCATGAAGCTCAACGCTGCGGCCGAGATGATGCCGGTGAGTTGGCCGAACGTGGCCAACCTGCACCCGTTTGCCCCCAGGGCGCATTCGGTCGGCATGCGCGCCATGATCGACGAGCTCGAAAGCTGGCTGGCCGAGATCACCGGCTTCGATGCGGTGACTCTGCAGCCCAACGCCGGCAGCCAGGGCGAATATGCCGGCCTGCTCGCCATTCGCGGCTATCACAAGTCGCGCGGCGAAGGGCATCGCAACATCTGCCTCATCCCCTCCTCCGCGCATGGCACCAACCCGGCCAGCGCCGCCATGGCGGGCATGAGCGTGGTGGTTGTCCACTGCACCGATGACGGCAACATCGACATCGAAGACCTCGAGGCCAAGGCCGCGCAGCACGGCGCCAATCTCGCCGCTCTGATGTTCACCTACCCGTCCACGCATGGCGTGTTCGAGGAAGGCGCCAAGGACATCTGCGCCCTCGTGCACAAGCACGGCGGCCAGGTTTATTTCGACGGCGCCAACCTCAACGCGCTGGTGGGCCTGGCTCGTCCCGGCGACATCGGAGCCGACGTCTGCCACATGAACCTGCACAAGACCTTCTGCATCCCGCACGGCGGCGGCGGTCCTGGCGTCGGCCCGATCGGCGTCAAGGCGCACCTGCAGCCGCATCTGCCGGGCCATGTCGCGGAAGGCTCGGAGCACGCCGTGTCTGCCGCCCCCTTCGGCAGCGCCTCGATCCTGCCCATCACCTGGATGTACATCCGCATGATGGGCCCGGCGGGCCTGAAGAAGGCGACCGAGATCGCCATCCTGTCGGCCAACTACCTGGTGGCGCGGCTGGGCAACCACTATTCGGTTCTCTACCGGGGCCGCGGCGGCCGCGTAGCACATGAGTGCATCCTCGACACCCGCGTGCTCAAGGACCGCTCCGGCATCACCGTGGACGACATCGCCAAGCGGCTGATCGACTACGGCTTCCACGCGCCGACCATGTCGTTTCCGGTGGCGGGCACGCTGATGGTGGAGCCGACCGAATCGGAGCCGAAGGCCGAGGTGGATCGCCTCTGCGAGGCACTGATCGCCATCGCCGACGAGGCGGGCAAGGTCGAAAAGGGCGAGTGGCCGGCCGACGACAACCCGCTGGTCAACGCCCCGCACACGGCGGCGGAAACGCTGGCCGACGCCTGGGCGCACCCCTATTCGCGCATGGAAGCCGCCTATCCGACCGGCAATGCCGACACCTTAGTGAAGTACTGGCCGCCGGTCTCGCGCATCGACAACGTCGCGGGCGACCGCAACCTCGTCTGCTCCTGCCCGCCGCTCAGCGACTATGTGAGCGCGGCGGAATAAACAAAAAGGGAGGCCTGCCGGCCTCCCTTTTTTCTTCTGCCTAACACCGTCGGGGACAGATCGGCCCGCCAGTCAGCTGGCGAGGCGCAGTTCTCCACTCACCACGCGATTGCGGCCCGCGCGTTTGGCGGCATAGAGGGCGTGGTCGGCGCGCGCCATGACATGGTCGATCGCCGCGCCCGTGGTCACGCCGAACGCGATCCCCGCGCTGGCGGTGCAGCGGAAGCGCTCGCCCGTCGGCGACACGATCTCGACAGCGGCGAAGGCGGCCAGGATGCGTTCGGCTATGCCTCTGGCCTCCTGCAGCGAGACGTCGGCCATGACGATCGCGAACTCCTCGCCGCCGAGACGCGCCTTCGGGTCGGTCGAGCGCCCGTGTTCGCGCAGCGTCTCGGCAAAGCCCTGGATGACCTGGTCGCCGATCGCATGGCCGTAGCGGTCGTTGATCTGCTTGAAATGGTCGAGATCGAACAGCACCACCGCTTCGTTTTCGAGCAGCGTCTCCGAACGCGCCGAAGCAAGGCCACGCCGGTTCAGGAGCCCGCTCAGCGGGTCGCTCATGGCGGAAAGCTGGTTGCGCTTGGCCAGCCGCATCTGGTCGACCGACAGCGTCATGGCGCCGGCCCCGGTCAGCGCCAGGATCGAGACGACCACGTTCAGTTCTTCTGCCCAGTTCTGCGGCGGATAGCCGATGCTCCACTGCCCGTTCGCCAGGATCACCGCCCCGCACAGGGCAAAGCTCAACGCGGTCACCAGATAGAGGAAGGCGAGGCTGCCGATTGCGAACGGCGAATCCCGCCACCGCCTGAGATAGTTGAGCCCCCCGAGCGCCAGCAGGGTGGCGGTGAGCGCGTTCTGCAGCACCAGCGCCACGCCGTCATAGCCGAGGGCAAAGATCGGCGGCGCGATCAGCAGATATGGAATGGCAACCCGCAGGACCAGCCGCGGCGGCTTGACGCTTTCGTCGAAATACTGGCGGACCGACGCGTAGAGATAGGCCGCGCCGATAGGTTGTAGCGCGCAGGCCAGCACCCCGGCGACAAGATATCCTTGGCGCGCGTAGAACCAGTAGGCGAAAACGTGGAGAATCATGAATCCGACGCCCACCGACCAGCCCACCTTGTAGTAGGCCGCGCGATCGGTAGACCACATGGACAGCATGGTCAGGCAGAGGCCGATCCCTGCTACCGCCGCGCCCAGCAGCATTGAAGTTATGTCGAACATCGGAGTTTTGCCTTCAGGTCCCGGTGGTTTTCTGGGCTTGGATCCGGCCCTGCGCTTACGAAAGGGAAGCGCTGTTTATCCTACAACCATCGCGCGCTCTACATCGAACTCCACGTCTGTCCACAGTCTTGGTTTCCAAATCGTCAATTACGCGATCACGGAAGCTCGACCGTTTTCGCCGCCGGGTGAACCCTTTTCCAAACCACGCGTTGAACCGTGCGGCCGCTACCCCGTCGCCGCGTCCGTGCACGGAGGATCGGCTGATATGTATTTCATGGCGCTGGCGGCGGATTATGACGGCACGATCGCCCATGACGGCGCCGTCGCCAAGGCTACGTTGGCGGCCTTGCAACGTTTCAAGGAGAGCGGACGCAGGCTTGTGCTGGTCACCGGACGCGAACTGCCCGACCTCAAACGCGTGTTTCCCGAGCTCGGCATCTTCGACAAGGTCGTCGCCGAGAACGGCGCGCTCCTCTACACGCCGGCCAGCGAGGAGGAGAAGCCGATCTCGACCGCCCCCTCGCCCGATTTCGTCAAGGCGTTGAAGAAGCGCGGCGTTAAGCCGCTATCGGTGGGCCACTGCATCGTCGCCACCTGGGAACCGCACCAGGCCTCCTGCCTGGAGGTCATCAACGATCTCGGGCTGGAACTCGAGATCATCTTCAACAAGGGCGCGGTCATGGTGCTCCCCTCCGGCGTCAACAAGGCGACCGGGCTGGCGGCGGCGCTGAAGGAACTCGGGCTGTCGCCGCACAATGTCGTCGGCATCGGCGACGCCGAGAACGATCACGCCTTCATGCGCGCCTGCGGACTTAGCGTCGCCGTCGACAATGCCCTGCCCGCCGTCAAGGACACCGCCGACCTCGTCACGAAGGGGAAGCGCGGTAAAGGCGTCGAGGAACTGGTCGGGAAGCTCATCAAGCACGACCACGATCTCGGCATCAGCCGCCGCGACGGCATCCGCATCGGCGCGGAGGACGACAGCGACGTCGCGATCTGGCCGACCGACACACTGCTCATCGCCGGCAGTTCGGGGGTCGGCAAGTCGACGCTGGCGACCGCGCTCACCGAGCGCTTCATCCAGGCCGGCTACCAGTTCTGCATCGTCGATCCCGAAGGCGACTATGACGGGCTTGCCGGCGCGGTCGGCGTGGGCGACGGCAAGACGGAGCCGACCGCGGCGCAGGCAGTCTCCCTGCTCGAAGCGACCGACACCAACGTCATCCTCAACATGCTGGCGGTCAAGGTCGAGGAGAGGCCGGATTTCGCCGCCGACGTCCTGCCGGAGATCGCGAAGTTCCGGCTGAAGACGGCACGGCCGCACTGGCTGATCGTCGACGAGGCCCACCACCTTCTGCCGCAGAACCACCAGGGCGTCGGCCAGATCGTCTCGGGCAAGCTGCCCGGCGCCGTGCTCATCACCGTCCATCCCGACATGATGTCGGCCGACGCCCTGAAGCTCGTCTCCGCCGTCATCGCCATAGGGCCGAAGGCCGACAAGGTGGTCAAGGCGCTGTGCAAGGCCACCGGCCTCAAGCCGCCGGCCGGGATGACGCCGCCAAAGGACAAGGACAAGCATGTGCTCTTCTGGCGTCCCGGCGGCAACAGGAAGCCGGTGCCGGTGAAGGTGATCGAGCCAAAACAGTCGCTGAAGCGTCACAGCCGCAAATATGCGGAAGGCACGCTGGACGAGAAGGGCAGCTTCTATTTCCGCGGCCCCGGCAACCGGATGAAGCTGCGCGCCCAGAACCTGATGATCTTCCAGCAGATCGCCGAGGGCATCGACGACGGGACTTGGGAACACCACCTGCGCAAGGGCGACTATTCCGACTGGTTCCGCAACCAGATCAGGGACAAGAAGCTGGCTGCCGAGACCAGGGAAGCCGAGAAGGACGAAGGGCTTTCCGCGAGGGAGAGCCGTAGGATCGTGCTCGACGCGGTGCGCAAGCGCTATACCGCGCCGGCCAATGCGCCCGACGAGAAATAGCAGCAGGCCGTCTCCACCGACGCCGCCTTGGTCGACCTCGTCTGTTTCAGGCCCTGTTGAGCAGCGCCAGGTTCGCCTCGACGACCGCCGGGTCGGCCATGCCGCTTCTGGCCTCGTTCAGCAGTTGCCGCGCCTTTTTCTTGTTGCCGCGCAGCAGCTGCGAATAGCCCATGTTGTTGAGGATTTCCGGCCGCCGCCCGGCGACCTTCAGGAGCTGGTCATAAGCGCGGTCGGCGAAGTCGAAACGGCCGAGCTGGTCGTAGGACGCGGCCAGCCCCATCCACGCCTCGGAATTGTCGGCGCGCAGTTCGACCGCCTTGCGGAAATGCTTTTCGGCGAGCCCGTAATTGGCCTCCCGGAACTGCGCCTTGCCGGCCGAGAGATCGGCCGCACTGATATCGGCCGTCACCGGCGCGATCGATGTCGTCGCCGTCTTGTCGACCCCTTGCGTCGTACACCCGGTCGTCATCAGGGCCGCAAGAATCGCGGCCGTCCCGAAGGAAGAAAGCTTGCCCATTGTCCCTGTCCCGCCACGCCCGGTTTTCCGGGTCGTCTTGCGAGCATCGGACCGAAAAAGTGGTTGCCGGTTTTCGGGACTTCCGATGCTCAACTCTAACAGCGACACATTAGATCGAAGGCATTTAAACTTCGGTGCCCAAGCGCGCTTAAGATTAACTTATCGGGCTACGTTTCGTTTACCGCGCTGCGGTGCGGAGCCTGTCATTTGCGGCCCCATCAGCTGAATCACTCCGCCGTCATCTTCACGATGATCGGAATGATCGCCACCATCAGCACCACCGGCAGGATGCAGACGGTCACCGGCACCGACATCTTGGCCGGCAGCGCATGCGCCTTTTCCTCGGCGAGCGACATGCGCTTGTGGCGCATCTCGTCGGAGAACACGCGTAGCGCGCCCGACAGGCTGGTGCCGAGCTCCTTCGACTGCTGCAGCAGCGTCGCGAAGGAGCGCACTTCATCGAGGCTCAGCCGGTCGGCCAGCGACTTCAGCGCATCGTCGAGGCTGCGCCCTGCCCTCAGCTCCAGCGAGACGAGCTGCAGGTTCTGGCTGAGCGAGGGATAGGTCGTCGCCAGTTCCTTCGACACGCGCTCGATGCCCGCCTCCATCGCCATGCCGGCGTCGGAGCAGACGATCATCAGGTCCATGAAGTCGGGAAAGCCGTTGCGGTATTCGCGCATCTTGCCCTTGATCAGCTGCCCGAGCGCAAGGCCCGGCAGGAAATAACCGATCGCGCCTGCGATGATAACAAAGGACCATCGGCTGAAGGTGGTGGCCTCCGCGCTGGCCATCCAGTTATTGACCAGGAAGGCGCCAACGGCGCCCAGGAAGAAGCAGCCGAAGCGGATGAGGAAGAAGGTGCCGACCGCGCCGGGGTCCATGTAGCCCGCCTGGATCAGCTTGAGGCGCAGCCGCGCGACGTTTTCCGGATCGCTCTTGGCGTAGAACTCGTGCGCGGTCTTGGCCGCCTTCTCGCGCACCGCGTCGACATTCTTCTTTTTCGCCGGCTCCGTCGCGGCAGCCGCCGGCAGTTGCGCCTCGACCTTGAGACGCCGCTTCACGTCGTTCTGCTCGCCGCGCGCCGCAAGCGTCGACCAGCCGACGGCAAGGCCCCCGCCGGCAAGCAGCAGCAGCGCCACCGGCATCAGCGATGTCGGGCGCAGCGAGGCGAGGAAGACGATGAACTCTTCCATGTCAGAACTTGAAATTCGACATTTTGAACATCATCGCGTTGCCGAGCATCAGCCAGACGAAGGAGCCCCCGAGCAGCATCCAGGTCATCGGCTCATCCCAGACGCTGGTGTAGAAATGCGGCATCAGCACCATGATCGCCGCGCCGAGCAGGCAGGGCACCGCGGTCAGGATATAGGCCGACATGCGGCCTTCGGTGGAGATCGCGCGCACCTTGCGCTTCAGCTTGCCGCGCTCGCGGATCGTCGCCGACAGGCCGTCGAGGATTTCGCGTAGGTTGCCGCCGGACGAGCTCTGGATCGACACCGCCGTCACGAACAGCGGCAGGTCGTCCTGGCCGACGCGCTCATGGAGATTGTGCAGCGCCGAGACGAGGTCGGAGCCGTAGGTCACCTCGTCGGCGACGACGCCGAACTCGGTGCCAACAGGATCGGGCATCTCGCGCGCCACCATGCCGATCGCGACCGGCACCGGATGGCCGGCCTTCAGGCTACGCGTGATCAGTTCCAGCGCTTCGGGCAGTTGCACGCCGAAGATCTTGTGCCGGCGGTTGCGGCGGAACTTCAGCACCTGCACGGGTATGATCGCCGAAAGCACCGGAAAGACGATGAAGGCGAATAGCAGCGGCAGACCGTAGACGAAGCCCGTCACCGAGACGCCGAACGCGACCGCCGAGGTGATGCCAAGGAACTTCGCCATCGGCATGGTCACGCCCGACTGCACGCGCAGCTTCTTCAGCGAATCCATCGACAGGAACGACCGCCCTTCCAGGCCGCGCTCCTTGCGCAACTGGATCAGCACCTGCTCCTGGCTGATCTTCTTTTCCTGCAGCTTGACGCGCCGGTTGATCGCCGCGCGGCGGTCCTTTGTGCCGGCATAGAGCAGGTAGACCGCCTCGGCGATCATGATGCCGAACAGAGCCGCTCCGGCATAGACGATGTAGAGCGCGCCCGACATGGCTATTCCAGCGGCCTTCCGGGCTCGAAATATTTGCCCGGGAATTCGATCCCCATCGCCCGCATGTCCTCGAGGAAGCGCGGGCGGATGCCGGTCGCCTCGAAATGGCCCGTTATCTTGCCGTCCGCCTCCATGCCTGTGCGCACGAAGCGGAATATCTCCTGCATCTGGATGACGTCGCCTTCCATGCCGGTCACCTCGGCGACGCTGGTCACCTTGCGCTTGCCGTCGGAAAGGCGCGTCAGCTGCACGATGATGTCGAGCGCGCTGGCGATCTGGCTGCGGATCGACTGCACGGTCATCGGCATGCCGGTCATGCCGAGCATCTGCTCCAGGCGGCTGATCGCGTCGCGCGGCGTGTTGGCGTGGATCGTCGCCATCGAGCCTTCATGGCCGGTGTTCATCGCCTGCAGCATGTCGAAGGCCTCCTCGCCGCGGCACTCGCCGAGGATGACGCGGTCGGGACGCATGCGCAGCGCGTTCTTGACGAGGTCGCGCTGTTTCAGCTCGCCGTGGCCCTCTATGTTGGCCGGCCGCGTCTCCATGCGCGCCACGTGCGGCTGCTGAAGCTGCAGTTCCGCCGCGTCCTCGATGGTGATCAGCCGCTCGTCCTCGGGGATGAAGGCCGACAGCGCGTTCAGCATCGTCGTCTTGCCGGTGCCGGTGCCGCCCGAGATGATCGTCGTCTTCCTCGCATGCACGGCCGCCGCCAGCACCTCCGCCACGTTCTGCGGGATCGCGCCGAACTCGACGAGCTTGTGCAGGCCGAGCTTGTTCTTGGAGAATTTTCGGATCGACACCAGCGGTCCGTCGACGCCGACCGGCCGGATCGCCGCGTTGAAGCGCGAGCCGTCCAACATGCGCGCGTCGACCATCGGCTGGCTCTCATCGACGCGCCGGCCGACCGCCGCGACGATCTTGTTGATGATGCGCAAGAGATGCGCCTCGTCCTTGAACGGGATATGCACCTGCTGCAGCTTGCCCTTGCGCTCGACGAAGCAGTTCTGGTGCCCGTTGATCAGTATGTCGTTGATCTCCGGGTCCTTGAGCAGCGGCTCCAGCGGCCCGAGCCCCACCATCTCGTCGACGATGTCGTCGACCAGCGCCTCGAGTTCCGCCACGTTGATCGCCATGCGCTCCTGGCGGGTCTTCTCCGAGACGAACTCATGCACCTGCTGGCGCATCTCGTCGCGCGGCAGCCGCTCCAGCGCGACGAGGTTGATCTCCTCGATCAGCATCCGGTGCAGGCGCGCACGCGCGTCGATGACCTTGTTGGTCGTCTTCGGCGCCATGTCCTGCCTGGGCTGCGCCCTGCGGGTGTTGGGGATGACGACCGCGTGATGCTGGTTCGCTGCCGGCTCCGGCGCGGCCGCCGGACGGGCATCGCGCTGCTGCAGCGCGGAAAAGCGGCTGGTCATGCCGACTTCCTCCAAAGGCTGCGGCCGACGTTGAACAGCGAGAGCGACTTCTTCGGCGCGGCGATCGCCTCTTCCGGCAGAATGATGCGCTTCAGGTCGTTGATGACGTTGGCATTGGCGTCGACCTCCTGCAGCGGGACGCCGCGGTCCACCGCTTCGCGCACCAGCCGGTAGTTGTTGGAGATGCCGCCGACAAAATGATCGCCGAGGATTTCCTCGACATCGGCCTGCTTGATGCCGTTCTCGAACATGCGCTGCTCGAAGCGGTTGATGATGACGTTCGGCTTCACTTCCCTGCCGACCGTCTCGTAGATCGCCTGGATCAGCCGCTGCGTGTGCCTGAGGCACGGCACCGTCATCTCGGAGACGACATAGAGCTTGTTCGAGCCGAGCAGCACGGTCTCCGTCCACGGGAACCAGGTGCGCGGCATGTCGATCACGACATTGTCGAAATAGGCCGAGACGAGGTCGAGCATGCGCACCACCACGTCAGCGTTGAAGGAGCGCATCTCGGACGGCCGCGTCGGCGCCGCCAGCACGCAGAGCCCGCTCGAATGCTTGGACAGCATCACGTCGAGCAGCTGGCGGTCGAGACGTTCCGGCTGGTTCTCGATCTCGGTGATGTCGAAGCGCGGCTCGAGGTCGAGATATTCGGCGCAGGCCCCCTGCTGGAAGTTGAGGTCGACGACGCAGGTGGACGCGCCGCGCGTCACCGAGTGATGCAGCTGGAACGCCGTCTGCAGCGTCAGCGTCGTGCAGCCGACGCCGCCGGCCGCCGGCATGAAGGTGTAGATCTGCGATTCCGTGTTTTCCTCGCGGCCCGGTCCCTGCAGCACTCGGATGCAGGAGCGCACGAGGTCGGCGGTCGTCAGCGGCTTCACCAGGAAGTCGGCGACCTGCAGCTGCACCAGGATGCGCACGGCCGCCGCGTTGAACTCCTGCGTCACCACCAGGATCGGCGACCTCCCCTCCAGGCGCCGCGTGATGCGCTGCAGCGCCTCGACCTCCTCCAGCTTCGCCGCATCCATGTCTATGATGACGGCGTCGCAGCCGGACTCCTGGATTTCGCCGCGCAGCTCGACGACGCTCTTCTCGACCGTGGCGAGCTGGATCAGGTCCGAGGACGCGAACGCCGCCTTGCTGTCCTGCACGAAGGTCATGTCCGTCGAGACGAGGACGATCCGCTTGGTCTTGCTGGGAGTGGCCATGCTCTATTACCCGTGTGGTTAGCTGCTGCTGCCGCTCATCGTCTGCGATTGCCCGGCGTTCGACGCACCCACGGCATCTGCCGGCGCAGTTGCGCGCGCCGCCGGCACCATGAGCTTGGTGTCCTGCACGCCGTATTGCCAGGGATCGACCATCTGCATGACCGTGTTCCCGGCCAGTTTGTCGCCGGCGCCATCGGTAAGGCCGTCGGCGCGCCGGTATGCGTCGCTCATGCAGCCCGAGCCGAGGCCGGCGAGGCCGATCAAGAGCGCCAGTTTCGCGTGCGTCCTCATCGCTTCATTCCCCCGGCAGGTCGAGGATGTGGCCCGAACCGACCTGCGCGGCGACGGCGCCCGGCTTGGTCAGGGGCATGCCCGCATCCGAAACACGGATTTCTTCCTTGTTGCCGAGGAAGTATTCGACCGGGCTCGCCGGCAGCGTGGCGTCGGTCGGAACGCCGGGCTTCTTAGACGGGTCGATCGGCTTGACCAGATACGGCGTGACGATGATCACCAGGTCCGTCTCGCGTCTCTGGTAGGCTTTCGACGAGAACAGCGGTCCAAGCACCGGCAGCTTGCCCAGCCCCGGGATGCTCTGGTTGATCATGTTGTTCTCGCTCTGCAGCAGGCCGGCCATCATGAAGCTCTGGCCGTTCTTCAGGTCGATCGAGGTTTGTGCGCGGCGCACGACGAAGCTCGGCACGGTGATCCCGTTTCCGATCGCGACCGACGCCGACCTGTCTACCGACGAGACTTCCGGCGCGATGTCGAGCGAGACCAGCCCGTCGGCAAGCACGGTCGGGGTGAACTCAAGCCCGACGCCGAATTTCTTGTACTCGACGGTGATCTGGCCGTCGTCGCCGGAGACGGGGATCGGCACCTCGCCGCCGGCCAGGAAGCTCGCCCTCTGTCCCGAGCGTGCGATCAGGTTCGGCTCGGCGAGCCTGCGGGCGACGCCGCGGTCCTCCAGCGCCTTGATGGCAACATCGATCGTCCAGCCGTTTGTCAGCAGGGCGCCGATGATCTGGCCGGCCGGCGCATTGGACGAGGCAGACGGGCTCGAGTTGAACGAGACGCCGCCGTCATGGCCGAGATATCTCACGCCGATCTTGGTGCCGAGTTCCTGCCCGACCTGGCGGTTGATCTCGACGAAGCGGACATTGAGCTGGACCTGCTGCGAGGAGGAGATGTTGACCGAATTGATCACGTCCTCCTGGCCGGAGAAATTGCTGGCGATCTTCGACGCCTTGTCGGCCGCGACCTGGTCGTTGGCCGAGCCCGACAGCACGACGCGGCCGTTGGCTGAGCTGACCCTGATGTCCTCGCCGCCCGGCACGCTGTTGCGGATCGTCGTGGCGAGCCGGTCCGTATCGAGCGTCACCTCGATGTCGACCGTGCCGACGAGCTGCTTGTTCTCGTCGAAGAGCGCGATGCCGGTGGTGCCGAGATTGCTGCCCAGCACATAGAAGGAGGAGTCGGTCAGCGGGTTGACGTTGGCGATCTCCGGATCGCCGATGACGATCTCGTAGAAGGGCACGTTGGTCTTGATCGTCTTCGGTTTGCCCTTGGCGATCTTGATCGACGTGTTCTTGCTGGACGAGATATGGATCACGTCGTTGCCGGCGGCGCTCGCCGGCGCGCCATGCATCCCGGCCGCGGCCGCAAGCATCGACATGACGAGCGCCAACGCACGCCGCCTCGTCTTCCCCGTCCAAGCAAACATCACTTCCCCAATGCCCGTTCCTGCCCGGTGTCCCCGCCGGGTTCACTTCAACGTTCAGTTCGACGTCTCGCCGCGCGCGCTCGGCTTTTGCGGCGTCACGACTTGATAAGAGTGCGGCTGCAGGCCGCGCGTCACGATCACCGTCTTGAATTTCGGCCCTTCCGGCTCGGCCGTCAGCTTCCCGAAGAACCCGCCTGCTGCATCCATGGCGTCCGCCGCCACCGAGCCGCCGAACGACGAGATCGTCGTCACGCCGTCGCCGGCCGAGCTGGCGTCATTGGAGGAGCGCAGCGACAGCGACAGCGAGCCGACATTGCGCGCCAACGCGATCTTCCTGGCCCCCGCCGCGTCGACCTCGACCGTCACCGAATTGACGACCTGCGGGCTGGTCTGGCGCACGTCGGCGCCCTGCCCGACCGTCAGCACCTTGGCGTTCTCGACCACCACCTCGGTGGTGATCGTCGAGCCGGCGGCGCCTGCCGCGTTGTCCGAGACCTCCTGGATGGCGCCGGCATCGCGCGTCAGCACGATGTCGACGCGGTCGCCCGGCGTGACGAAGCCGCCGACGCCGGCGATCTCGTCCGTCCTGACGGTCACGGCGCGCATGCCCGGCGACAGCAGGTTGGAGAGCGTGGCGCGGCCGTTTTCGCCCGAAAGCTTTGCCAGAAGCACCGGTTCGCTGGTCTCCATCGGCGACAGCACCACGCGCGAGCCATCGGCGAACAGCTCGTCGATCGAGCCGAACGCGCCCTCGGGAAGATTGTCCTGCGGCCACGGGATCTCGCTGAGCTGCGTGCGGTCGAGCTCCATGCCGAAGCGCAGCGGCGCAGCGGCGACCACGATGGTCTTGAACTCGACCTTCGGCACATCCGGAACCGGCACGCTGACCTCTATCGGGTCGATGCGTGCTTCCGCCGCGCTTTTGACCCAAAGGTCAGCGGCAAATATCGAGATCGCGCCGAAAACGGCGGCGATGCCGATCATCGTGACAGCCTTGCCCCGCACCCCGAAAATCCCTGTATTGCCTGTTCTTTTGTTATTGGGGTCAGGCTACGTTGCTTTGTTAAAGATTCAGGAATCGGGCCGCGCCCACGGGCTTCATTTCGGCATCGTTGGTTATCGAATGGTTTGGATTGAACAGTTGCTTTCAATTCAAATGCCGGCCTGGGCACCATGATCCGGCGGGTCGCCATGGCCGTCGCCCTGTCCTTGCTGGCGGGCTTCGTCGACGCTTTGGGCTTCATGCATCTCGGCGGCTATTTCGTCTCCTTCATGAGCGGCAACTCGACCCAGATGGCCGCGGTGCTGCCCGATGGCCTTGCCGGCGCCATCCTTCCGCTCGCGCTGGTCGTTCTCTTCGTTCTGGGCGTCATGGTCGGCACCCTGGCGGAGCAGCGTCTTTCGGCATCGCTCGGCCTGCTCGTCCTGGCGGCGCTGCTCGGCGTCGCGACGGCACTTGCCGCGATGCGGCTGGACGATGCCGCCATAATGGTCACGCCGTTCGTCATGGGGGCGATGAACACCGTCTTGCGGTCCGGCCAGGGCGCCATGGCGGTCACCTACATGACAGGCAATCTGGTCAAGCTGGGGCAGACGATCGTCGCAGCCGTTCAGGGCGGTCCGCGCTGGGCATGGCTGCCTTACCTCCTGCTGTGGCTCGGCCTGCTCGTCGGCGCACTCTGCGGAGCGCTCGCCTATGGCGAAATCGGGCTCGTCGCCTTGTGGTTGCCCGCAGTCGGCCTTATTGGCTTGGCATTCATGAAGCTAGCGCCTAGATAGGCACTGCCTGCCGAACGGAACGGGAACTCTGTTCTTCACATGGCTCTCCGTGGCAGTATTCAACCCTGATTCGCTGACTTGAAAAATCCTATGGACGACAGAGACGACCTCTTCTCCCGTGCCGAAAAGCCCGCGCCACGCTCGGTGTCGCGGCCGCTCGACCCCATCCTGCAGGCCGCCGCCAAGCGCAGCGCCCAGTCGGCGGCCCCGGCCAAGGACGGCAGCGAAGGCTATTCCGCCGCGGACATCGAGGTCCTGGAGGGTCTCGAACCCGTCCGCCGGCGTCCCGGCATGTATATCGGCGGCACCGACGAGAAGGCGCTGCATCACCTCTTCGCCGAGGTCATCGACAACTCCATGGACGAGGCGGTCGCCGGCCACGCCACCTTCATCGAGGTCGACCTCTCGGCCGACGGCTTCCTTACCGTCACCGACAACGGGCGCGGCATCCCCATCGACCCGCACCCGAAATTCCCCAAGAAATCCGCGCTTGAAGTCATCATGTGCACGCTGCATGCGGGCGGCAAGTTCGACTCCAAGGTGTACGAGACTTCCGGCGGCCTGCACGGCGTCGGCGTCTCCGTCGTCAACGCGCTGTCCGATGTGCTGGAAGTCGAGGTGGCGCGCGGCCGCCAACTCTACCGCATGCGCTTCGCGCGCGGCATCCCGCAGGGCAAGCTGGAGCAGGTCGGCGAGGTCCACAATCGCCGCGGCACGCGCACGCGCTTCCACCCCGACCCGGAAATCTTCGGCAAGAACGCCCATTTCGAGCCGGCGCGCCTCTACCGCATGGCGCGCTCCAAGGCCTATCTGTTCGGCGGCGTCGAGATCCGCTGGAACTGCGATCCGAAGCTCCTGACGGAGAAGGACGAGACGCCTGAGAAGGCCGTCTTCCATTTCCCCGGCGGCCTGAAGGACTATCTCGCGGCCTCGCTCGGCAGCGACTTCCAGGTCACCCGCGAGATCTTCGCCGGCAAAAGCGAGAAGCAGAGCGGCCACGGCTCGGTCGAATGGGCCGTCACCTGGTATGGCGGTGACGGCTTCCTCAACTCCTACTGCAACACCATCCCGACCCATGAGGGCGGCACGCATGAGGCAGGCCTGCGCAACGTGCTGCTGCGCGGCCTGCGCGCCTACGCCGATCTGACCGGCAACAAGCGCGCCTCGATCCTTACCAGCGACGACGTCATGATCTCGGCGGCCGGCATGCTGTCGGTCTTCATCCGCGAGCCGGAATTCGTCGGCCAGACCAAGGACAGGCTGGCGACGACCGAGGCGATCCGCATCGTCGACGCCGCGATCCGCGATCCGTTCGACCATTGGCTCGCCGCCAATCCGCAGGAAGCCTCGAAGCTGCTCGACTGGGTGATCCAGCGCGCCGACGAGCGCGTCCGCCGCCGCCAGGAACGCGAAGTCTCGCGCAAGACGGCGGTGCGCAAGCTCAGGCTCCCCGGCAAGCTCGCCGACTGCACCCAGAACGCCGCAGCAGGCGCCGAGATCTTCATCGTCGAAGGCGATTCCGCCGGCGGCTCGGCCAAGCAGGCGCGTGACCGCGCCAGCCAGGCGGTGCTGCCGCTGCGCGGCAAAATCCTCAACGTCGCCAGCGCCGGCAACGACAAGCTCGCCGCCAACCAGACCATCTCCGACCTGATCCAGGCGCTCGGCTGCGGCACCCGCTCGAAATACCGCGACGAGGATTTGCGCTACGACCGCGTGATCATCATGACCGACGCCGACGTCGACGGCGCGCACATCGCCTCGCTGCTGATCACCTTCTTCTACCAGGAGATGCCGCAGCTGATCCGTGGCGGCCATCTCTACATGGCGGTGCCGCCGCTCTACTCGATCCGCCAGGGCGGCAAGGTCGCCTATGCGCGCGACGACGCCCACAAGGACGAGCTCTTGAAGACCGAGTTCACCGGGCGCGGCAAGATCGAGATCGGCCGCTTCAAGGGTCTCGGCGAGATGATGGCCGCGCAGCTCAAGGAAACCACCATGGACCCGAGGAAGCGCACGCTGCTTCGCGTCGAGGCCGACGACACCGATCCCGAGGGCACCAAGGCTTCCGTAGACGCGCTGATGGGCACCAAGCCGGAATTGCGCTTCCGCTTCATTCAGGAGCGCGCCGAATTCGCCGACGCCGAAGCGCTGGATATCTAGTCGGGATCAGTCCGCCAGGATGCGCCGGTGCACGCCGTCAAGGCTTTCGGCCAGCGCCTCGAACATGCCTCGCGACGTGAGTTCGCGTAAAACCTGTTCGTTGATGCCGCCGCGCGTCGCATAGTCCGCTGCCAGGTGGGTGAAGTCGGCATCCGGCTTCGTGTCAGGAGCCTGCGCCAGGGCCTTGAAGAGGGTGGCGATATAGTCGCGCCCCTTGTCATCCGGAACGCCCTGGCCCTTCAGCCAGGCATGGATCGTCTCGAGATATTTGAAATAGGTGGCGTATGTCGCGGTGACGACGCTCATCGCGTCGAACTCTCCAGAACTCTCGACTTCGATCGCCTTGCCGAGACTGCCGAACAAGGCCGCCATGCTTCGATCCGGCGGACAGATGATCGTCGCCCCCTGCCCGCGGGCGATCATCGGCATCGGAAGCGCTTTGGTCACGCACTCGGCGGGAGCGGCCAGGGCGGCTATCTCCTCGCGCGATACGGTGGCGATCAGGCTGACGACGTGATGGTCGCGGCGAAACCGCAATCCGGAAAGCACCTCATGTGCGACCTGCGGCCGAACCCCGAGCATGACCGTGTCGCAACCGTCGAGGACCGCCTGGTTGTCGTCTGCGACACGCACATCCGGGTAGCGGGCAGCCAGATCGGCCGAGATGCTCTCGCTGCGCGGCGACAGCAGGATCGGCGCCGGATTCTTCGCTACGGATTTGAGCCCGGTGACGATCGCCGATGTGAGCGCGCCCGTGCCGATGAAGCCGAGTTTCATGGGATGTCCCGCTGGTTCGATGTCGCCGTCACTCGGCGATGACGCCGACTCTATCGCCTGTGCACTTCCGCTTCACTAGCGAACATGCTGAATTCGGTCCGTCCGGGATCGAGCCTCCTGGACCGAGTGCGGAGGACGCAGCCATCGGAAAGTCACTGATCACCTTTCTGCTGATCGCGCTCGTCGGCTACGCGGCGCTCGTCGTCTTCATGTATTTCTCCCAGCGCTCCATCCTCTTCCCAGGCGCCGGCTCCGAGCCGCCACCCGCCCCGCAATGGGGCGAAGCGGTCGCAATAACCACACCCGACGGCGAAACGCTGCATGCGCTGTACAGCGCGGCCCGGCCGGGCAAACCTTCTGTGCTATTCTTCCTCGGCAATGCCGACTGGCCGGGCAACTTCGCCTTCCTGGCCAGGGCGCTCGGCTCGCAGGGCATCGGTCTTCTGGCGCTTTCCTACCGCGGCTATCCGGGATCGACGGGCTCGCCGAGCGAAGCGGGACTGCTGACGGACGGCCTCGCCGCCTTCGACTGGCTGTCCGCGAAAGACGGCGGCGGTATCGTGCTCGTCGGCCAGTCGCTGGGCAGCGGCGTCGCCGTCAACACCGCCGCCGAGCGGCCGGCTGCGGGCGTCGTCCTCATCTCCGCCTATCTGTCGGTCCTGTCGGTCGCGCAGGCGCAGTACCGATTCCTTCCCGTCGCCCAGCTGATCAGGGATCCGTTCCGCTCCGATCTGCGTATCGCGAAGGTGAAGCAGCCGAAACTCTTCATCCATGGCCGGCGCGACACCGTCATCCCGCTGTCCTCCGGCGAGGCGCTCTACCGCATCGCACCAGAACCCAAGCGTATGCTGATCGATGACGCGTCGGGCCACAATGACATCTGGAGCGACGGTCTGACGACGGAGATCGTCAACTTCGTCGAGGCGTCCGCCAGCGGTGGTCGCATCCCGGGCGACCCGTCGTCTCCTTAGGTCGGCCCCCATGCGGGAGCATGCCCGACCCGGCAACGTGGGCTGGCTCGCACGGTCTGGCTCGATAGTTCGGCCTCTCTGCTGACATGGCGTTGGCGGAAGCTCCGTCTATATGGTGGCCGCATGAGCAGCCAAGCCACCGTTTCATCCTCCAACACGGCGCCTGTCGCCGGGCACAGCCTGGGCGTCGGCCTGATCGTCGCTTCGGCGGCTTTCTTCGCCATGGCCGGCATCTTCACCAAATCGATCTCCAGCGACCCGTGGACGATCGCCTGCTGGCGCGGCCTGGTCGGCGGCCTGCTGATCACCGGCTATGTACTGTGGCGGTCGGGCCGGAGCGGGCTGAGCCTCGCGCTCGGCTGGCGCGGCTGGACAATGGTCGCCGTAGGCGTGCTCGCCTCCTTGGGCTTCATCGCTTCCTTCAAATACACCTATGTCGCCAATGTCGCGATCATCTACGCGGCTGTCCCGCTGATGGCCGCCGCGCTGGAATGGGCCTTCCTGCGCGTGCGCCCGCAGGCCGCCACCATCGCCATGTCCCTGGTTTGCCTGCTCGGCGTCGCCATCATCGTATCGGGCGGGCTCGGCGGCGGACACTTTTTCGGCGACCTTGTCGCAGTCACCATGACCGCCGGCGCCGCGCTCTACATGGTTATGATCCGGGCCTTCCGCGACACGCCGGTCGTCTGGGTCGGCGCGGTGTCGGCCTACATACTCTTCGCCATGGGATGGTTCATCGTCGATCCGTTGGCGGTCTCGACGGCCGACGCCTGGCGCATGATCGGCTTCGGCTTCACCTTTGCCTGCGCCGTGGTCTTGTGGACGGAAGGCACGCGCCTGGTTCCGGCGTCCGAAGCCGGCGTGCTCGGTTCGGCAGAGGTCCCCATCGCCATTCTCTTCGCCTGGATGTTCCTCGCCGAACTGCCGCCCGCCGCCAGCATTGCCGGCGGTGCGGTGGTCATGGCGGCGGTCGTCGTGCATGCCTTCCGCGCCCGCAGGCCAACACCGCCGCTGCCGGCAGGCTGACGGCCAGGCGTTCGGCTATACCCGTGGGAGGCTTGTCGAGATTCAGGTCAGGGCGAGTCGAAAATGGTGGGTTTCGAGAACCGGAGCGGAGCGTACTTTGGTACCTGAGCACCGGAAGCGGAGAAAACCGCCATTTGCAGGCCGGCCTGACCTGAATTTCGGTAAGCCTCAGGCCGCCGCGATCGCCAGCGCATGCTCCCGCGCGTTCTCCCGCAGCGCATCGAGGTGGATCGACTTCAGCAGAGTCCCGAGATCGCCTTCGGCCGCCTGGCCGCCAAGTTCCTGCAGCATCAGCCAGGAAACCTCCTGGGCGCCGGCGACACGTTTGCCGTTGGCGACCTCCCGCCACACTTTGAGCGCACGGATCAATATGCCGTGGACGGCTTCCGAGAGGCCCGCCTTGCGGAAGACCGCCGACAGCGCGACGTCGCTCCCCGCCGCAAGCAGCGAGCGCACGCGTTCTCCCGACTGGCCGGCCAGCGCCACCAGCGCCGAGCCGAAGAAGTCGACCTTGCCGTGCGCCAGCGCCCGGATGATGAAGCTGGCCGTCAGGTCGCCGCGCACCCTGAGATGCGTGATCAGTGCGGCATGATCCGCGGAGCCTGTGCCGTCGATCAGCGTCAGCGAAGCCTTCACGCAGGCGTCCCTGAGCACGCGTTCGGCGCGCGACGTGCCCATCAGCGCGACCACCAGCGGCGAGCCCTTCAGCGCCTCGCCGAGTTTCACGAGCAGCATGTGGCGGCAGTCGGCAGGGAGCCGCCGGTCGCCGATCAGCACCTCGCGCAGCGCGCCGTTGTGGCCAAGGCGCTCTGCCATGCGGCGGAAGGAAAGCGCCGCGATCTCGGCCCCTTCGTTGGCGACGAGCGCACGGCAGGCTTCCGCCTCGCCGACCTCGGCGAGCGCCGCCGACAGTTCCATCGAGACGGCCGGTCGGTCCGCTATGAGTTTCTGTATCCCCTTCTGGCCGGACAGCACCCGCTCGATCAGGTCTGCGTCGGTCAGCAGCGGCGAGCGCGCCAGCACCACCGAGGCCACCTCGGGCTGGTCGGAGGCAAGCGCGCTGACGACATGCAGCGGCGCATGGCGCGACAGCGCCAGCGCCTCGGCCATCGTCTTGCGTACCTTCACCGAGGGATCGTCGAGCAGCAGCGTCAGCGCCGCCTCCGCGGCGCAGCGGTCCTCGAAGGGCAGGTCATGGTTGACATAGGCGCGCGCGAGTGCGGCGGCGGCGGCCGCGCGCTCGTTCGCCTTTGCCGTGTTCACCCATTTCAGAAAATGCGAGACGACCATCAAAGCCTGCGCCCGGACCCCTTAGCCAACCCCCTTGGCTTTGGCTTCGAACCCTAGGCAGAAATGGTTTACGTTTGGTTCACCATATTTTTTAACTAGCTTGCCGGAGGACGCTGCTGCGCCTATTCCGGTGGCGGATACAGGGAGGATCGCGGATGGCCGGGCTCTATCTCGAGGAATTCCAGGTCGGTCACGTTTTCCGTCACAGCCTGACCAAGACCGTCACCGAGAGCGACAACATGCTCTTTTCGACGATGACGCTGAACCCGCAACCCTTGCACATCGACTTCGATTTCGCCTCCAAAAGCGAATGGGGCAAGCCGCTGGTCAACTCGCTCTTCACGCTCGGCCTGATGATCGGCATCTCCGTGCACGACACGACGCTCGGCACCACGCTCGCCAATCTCGGCATGACCGAGACCGTCTTCCCCAACCCCGTCTTTCTTGGCGACACGATCCGGGTCGAGACCGAAGTGCTCTCGGTGCGCGACTCGAAGTCGAAACCGGACCGAGGCATCGTCGAGTTCGAGCACCGCGCGTTCAACCAGAACGGCGCTCTGGTGGCCAGATGCATCCGCCAGGCGATGATCAGGAAGATGGCCGCCTGATGCGCTCGCTGCTTTTCGTTCCCGGCGATTCCGAGCGAAAGCTCGAAAAGGGTTTTTCGGCCGGCGCCGACGTGGTGATCGTCGATCTCGAGGATTCCGTCGCGCGCGACAACAAGCCCCTCGCCCGGGGTCTCGCGGCAGACGCGATCCGAGCCGCCCCGCGCGGCGGCTCTTCCCTCGTCTATGTCAGGGTCAACGATCTCGCGAGCGGCCTCATCGGCGACGATCTGGAAGCAGTCGTGGCGGCCGCCCCTGACGGCATCATCCTGCCCAAATCGCAGGGCGGCGCCGACATCCAGCACCTGGCGACCAAGCTGCGCGTCGCCGAGATCGAGAACGGCCTCGCCGACGGCGGCATCAGGATCATCCCGATCGTCACCGAGACCGGCCTCGGCACGCTCTCCACCGCGACCTATCCGAACTGCAGTCCGCGCCTCGCCGGCCTGACCTGGGGCGCCGAGGACCTTTCCGCTGCGGTCGGCGCCCGCGCAGCGCGCGACGAGAACGGCCGCTATACAGACGTCTTCCGCTACGCGCGCGCCGTCACCATTCTCGCCGCCTCCGCGTCGGAGGTGCCGGCCATCGACACCGTCTTCGTCAATTTCCGCGATCTCGACGGCCTGCGCGCCGATTGCCTGGAGGCCGAACGCGACGGCTTCACCGCCAAGCTCGCCATCCACCCGGCGCAGGTCCCCGTCATCAACGAGGTGTTCACCCCGTCCGCCGAAGCGGTGGCGCATGCGAACGCCGTGGTCGCAGCGTTCGCCAACGCCGGCAACCCGGGCGTCGTCGCCATTGACGGCCAGATGTACGACATCCCGCACCTGAAGCGCGCCGAGCGGCTGCTTGCGCGGGCCAAGGCGGCGGGCGTGACGGCTTAATCGTAGCGCGACACGCGATTTACGCTGCGTTATGTTGGGGGCGGACGACTGATGCGACCCATGCGAGCTAACAGGAGCGATCTGCGATGATGAAATATCGGTCGAAGGGTGTGCTGTTGACGTTTGCGATCCTTGGCTCTGCTCTGGCCCAGAGCGGATACGCAGCCGAGGAACCCGGCTTGGGAACCGTGGTTCCCCAGGCCGAAATGACCATGTTCTGCCAGAACGCGGCAGCGGAAAGATTTAGGGTGCAACTCGACGCCATCACGACGGATCCGCCGGTCGAGCGTGAGGGGAAGCTTCTGGTGTTGGGCACGGTCGACAGTGAAGACAACGACCGCGATGCCGGCTTCGACTGCCGCTTCGAGCAGAACGGAGCCTATCTCGGGATAATCGGCGCCCCCGCCGACTGACGAGTCGGCAGGCGATTCGCCGCGACCTTGGATGCTGTCGTCTATTCCTTCCAGGGCCCGGAATAATCGGCATAGAGCGCGGAGACATCAGGGCGCGGGCGTTCGAATCCCGGCCCCTCATGCGTGCCGATGTGCACGAAGCCGATCACCTGCTCGTCCGGCGCCAGCCCGAGCAGCGCGCGGCCCTCTTCCGTGCCCGAATACCAGTTGGTGATCATGTTGGTGCCGTAGCCCAGCGCGTTGGCGGCGTGCATCAGGTTCATCGCCGCCATGCCGCCGGACAGGAACATCTCCCATTGCGGGATCTTCGGGTTTTCCTTCGGGCTGGAGATCACGCCGATCACCAGCGGCGCGCGCGAAAATCGCGTCAGTTCCTGGTTCCGCCGGCCCTCCGGCAGCGGCCCTTCGCGCTTCTCCGCGATCTCCAGCAGCTTTTCCCCAATTCTTTCGCGCGCCTCGCCGCGGTAGAGGATGAAGCGCCACGGCGCCAGCCTGCCATGGTCGGGGACCCGCGTCGCGGCGGTCAGGATCGTCGCGATCTCCGCGTCGGAAGGCGCCGGCTCCTTCAGTTCCTGGATCGGCGCCGAGTTGCGGCTTAACAGGTGGTCGAGGATGGTCGAGGCCATTGGGCACATCTCCGGATTCTTTGGCTGAAGCGCGGCGCCGGGCTTGGCCGGCGTGCGGCGGGGGCGCAGGCCCCCGAAAATCGGAATCGATTTCCGGACAGGATCATGCGCGGACGAAAAAATCCACTGCGTCCTTATCCACCCGTTCCGGAGGCGCGGCGCCATGGATGGCGAATTGGTCTTGAAATTGCCATCTGGTTGAGGGAGAAGGCAAGCATGACTGGAGGGGTTGCCCGTCTTTTTGTCGTGCTGCTTGGTGCGGCCGTCTTCACGGCCCTGCCCGCCTTGGTAAGCGCGCAGGAATTCGGCGGTGGTACTGCCGCCCCGGCCCTCGACCTGAGCCTGCCCTCCATCTCCAGCTTCGCGCCCGCCACCGATCCTTCCTCGCCGCTGGCGCTGCAGACGAGCGGCGAGATCACCCTGTCGGCCAAGCTCACCGAGGAAGGCGAGGACATCTCCCGCGGTCTCGTCTGGCGCGTCTTCGGCCAGCAGGCCGGCCCGGACGGCAAGCTGCCGCTCATCGCTTCGTCCGAAGGCGGCACCAGCGTCTTCAGCCTCGCCCCCGGCGGCTACCTCGTGCACGCCTCCTACGGCCGCGCCGGCGCCACCAAGCGCATCACCGTCGGCCGCGATTCGAAAAGCGAGAGCCTGGTGCTCGACGCTGGCGGCCTCAAGCTCGACGCCACGCTCGCCGGCGGCGTGCGCATCCCGTCCGCCAAGCTGAAATTCTCCATCTACGAAGCCGACGCCGACACCAACGGCGAACGCGCGCTGATCATCCCCGACGTCAGCCCCAACTCGGTGGTGCGGCTGAACTCCGGCATCTACCACATCGTCTCCACCTACGGCGCGGTGAACGCCGTCATCCGCTCCGACATCCGCGTCGAGGCCGGCAAGCTCACCGAGGCGACCGTCGAGCATCACGCAGCCGAACTCACCATGAAGCTTGTCCGCGAGGCCGGCGGCGAAGCCATCGCCGACACCTCCTGGTCGATCCTGTCGGGATCTGGCGATCCGGTGCGCGAAGTGGTCGGCGCCTTCGCCTCCCTGGTGCTCGCCGAAGGCGACTACACCATCATCGCCAAGAACAAGGACCGCATCTACCAGCGCGACTTCACCGTGGTCGGCGGCCGCAACCAGGACGTCGAGGTCCTCGCCACCGAGGCCAACGCGGTGGAAAACATCGAAGGCGCCGACTAGAGCAGTTCCGGCAAACCGGGAGCAGTTCCGGTAAACCGGGAACCGATTTCCCCTGGGAATTGCGTAAAAACAAGGCGCTAGAGCATTTCCTTGATTCGAGGAGAAACGCTCCAGGCCAGGTTCAGCCAGCCGTCAGCCTGGCTCGACAGGCCATCGCCCGCAACGCCGACGCCCTTCGCCCGTCACTCCTGGCACTTGTCCTCGTCAGCCGTGGCGGCGGCGGTCTTGTCGCCTTCCTGCTGCGCCTCGACATCCTGCTCGGAGGTGGCGAGATCCTTGTTGCCGCCGCCCTGCTCGGTCGCGAGCGGCATGGTGGAGCCGTCCTTGGCGACCTTGTTGGCTCCCGGCTCCGCGCCCTCGAGCGGCGCGGTGGTGCCGTCCTTGGCGATCGCGCCGGTCTTGTTCATGTCGGTGCCCGGCTCGGTGGCCGCCGAGGTGTCGGGGCATGCGGCGATTGCCGTACCGGCGGCGAAGGAAAGCGCCGTCGCCAGCATCAATGAATACATCAGCTTCATGTCGATCTCCTTTCTGCAAGGGTGCCCGAAAACCTAACCGGCGTCCTTCGGCTTTGGTTCCCGGAAACACGACATGAGCCACGGCTCTAAGCCGCCGCCACCGCCTCGATCTCGACCAGCAGCGGCGGCGCGGCCAGCGCCTTGACGACGAGCAGCGTGGTGGCCGGCGGCGGCGAAGGCAGCGCGTCGCCCGCCGCTTCCATGAAGCCGGGGATCAGGCTTTCGTCGGTCAGGTAGATCGTCACCTTGGCCAGATTTCCGGCGTCCATGCCGGCCTCGGCCAGCACTGCGTTCATGTTGGCGACGGCGATCTTCGCCTGCTCGGCGATCCCCTGCCCCATATTGCCTTGTGCGTCGACGCCGACCTGCCCGGAGATATAGAGCGTGCGGTTCGGCGACCGCACCTCGGCGCCCTGGCTGTAGTGAGGCGACTTCGCATAGCCGGCGGGGTGGATCATGGTGATCATGGCAGCTCTCCTCCGTTGGTTTGTTTCAGTTCCGGTTTTTTTCGCGGGCGCCGTCGCGCAATGCCTTGAGCCGCGCGAACTCGGCGCGCACCATTGCGGCCATCGCCGCTGTCGGCACGCGGCTGCGCGAAAGCGTCAGCACACCGTGGTAGAGCGTCATCAGATGCAGCGTCGCCGCCTCCGGCGTCGCTGGCCCCAGTTCCCGCGCCAGCACGTCGCCGATCGCCGTCTCGGTCATCACCAGCGTGTCGGCTATGTCGGCCGACGCCAGGCCCTCCTCGCGGCCGAACTCGACGATCGAATTGGTGACGAGGCAGCCGAAACCGTCGGAAAGCGGCGGCTCCAGCGTCGAGAGGATCAGCCCTTCGAGGTCCTCCAGCGTCGCGCTCTCGCCCGCGAAGGCGTCGAGCCGCTGCTTCACGAAGCCGTGGACGTAGTGGTGCAAGGCGGCGCGGAACAGCCCGGCCTTGTCGCCGAAAGCGTTGTAGATGCTGCCCGAGACCAGCCCCGTCGCCTTCTCCAGCTCGGCGATCGAAACATCGCGAAAGCCGCGCTGCCGGAAAGCATTGGCGGCGGCGAAGAGAACGGCATCCCTGTCGAATGTGCGTGTACGGCCCATACGCCAGATATTAGAACACACATTTTAAAATGCAAGTTCTAAAATTACCAAGCAACCGATCTCAGACGCCGGACTGCTTGACAGCTGTCGTTTCCGGCGCGATTCATTTGCGCATGGGGATAGCGATCTCCCCACGAGGCGACAGCCCAAGAATCGCGTCCATGCATCCCGGTTAACGGAAGGACGCGTTATGTCATCCCCGACAACGATCACCATCGATAAGCTTTATCGTCTGATTGGTACGCCCGGTTGCCCGGCACTGATTGACGTCCGCACCGACGAGGACTTTGCGGCCGACCCGCGGCTGGTGCCTGGTTCGATGCGCCGGGAGCATGACCGGGTGCAAAACTGGGCCCCTGCCCTTGGCAAAGCCTCGGCGACGGTGATCTGCCATCGAGGCAAGAAACTCAGCGAAGGGGTCGCTGCGTGGCTTCGTCATTTGGGCGTAGCAGCGGAATCCTTGGAAGGCGGTTATGAAGCGTGGATAGCCGCCGACTATCCTGCCGTACCGGTTGCCGCGCTGCGCGGATCCAATACGGCGGGTAATACGCTCTGGGTAACTCGAGCCCGCCCGAAGATCGACCGCATCGCATGCCCATGGCTGATCCGCCGCTTCGTTGATCCCGGTGCCATTTTTCTGTTCGTCGCTCCTCAGGAGGTCGCCGGGGTAGCCGAGCGGTTTGGCGCCATCCCCTTCGATGTTGAGGACGTATTCTGGAGCCACCGCGGCGAACTTTGCACCTTCGACGTAATGGTCAGTGAGTTCGGCCTCTCGACGAAACCGCTGCTGAAATTGGCAAGGATAGTCCGCGGCGCCGACACAGCCCGGCTCGATCTCGAGCCCGAAGCCTCCGGCCTCCTCGCGGTCTCTCTCGGTCTGTCACGTATGTACTCGAACGACCTTGCGCAGCTCGATGCCGGGATGACGCTCTATGATGCATTCTATCGCTGGTGCCGGGACGCCACGGACGAGACGCACAATTGGCCCTCCGCAAAGTCGGGAGCGGTTCCATGAGCGCCGCGCCATCGACTGAACCGGCAATTCCGGCCGAACAATCGCCGCCTGTTCTGTCGCCTGGGCAGATATTTCTTCGGTTTCTCCGCTTCGGCCTGCTCGCCTGGGGCGGCCCCGTCGCGCAGATAGCGATGATCCGCCGCGAGTTGGTGGAAGAGGAGCGTTGGCTTTCAAGCGGCCGCTTCAACCGCCTCCTTGCGGTCTATCAGGTACTGCCTGGACCCGAGGCGCACGAACTGTGCGTTCACATTGGCATGCTTGCAGGAGGACGGCCCGGCGGGCTTCTGGCCGGCCTGGGCTTCATGATGCCCGGTTTCGTGCTGATGTTTGCCCTCTCGTGGCTCTATTTCACCATTGACATCAGCCAGTCGGCGCTGGGCCCGATGTTCCTTGGCGTTCAGATAGCGGTAATCGCACTGATTGTCCGGGCTGTTCATCGCATCGGCCAGCATGTCCTGCTCGACCACTGGCTTTGGGCAATCGGGATTGGCAGTGCCGCCGCCACGATCCTTGGCACTGCGTTCTGGGTTACCTTACCCGCAGCTGGCCTCGCCTACATGCTTGTCCGACGCGGACAAATTGCGTTCTCAGTATTCGTGCTAGCAGGCGCGGCCGTACTTGCCCGGCTGCTCGGCGCCGATAACCAGATCGAGCCCCTCCAAAACCTCGTTGCTGATCAAACAACCGCAGTCGCTGAGCCAGCGCTATTTGGTCTTTTCCTGTCGGGCCTCAAGGCCGGACTGCTGACCTTCGGTGGTGCATATACGGTCATACCGTTCCTGCGCGACGACGCGGTTGGCAATGGCTGGATGACGGACGCTCAATTTCTGGATGGGCTAGCTCTGTCCGGCATCCTTCCCGCACCACTCATCATATTCTCCACTTTTGTCGGATATTTTGTCGGCGGCCCGCTCGGCGCGGTCGCAATGACAGTGGGGATTTTCCTGCCCGCCTTCGGCTTCTCGCTGCTCTTCCACGACCGCCTTGAGAAGGTCATCACGAACAACACCTTGCACAGCTTTCTGGAAGGGGTCGCCGGCGCGGTTGTGGGCCTGATTGCCGCCACGACACTGGAACTTGCCGCCACCGTCATCCAGCGGCTGCCGTCCCTGTTGGCCGGATTTCTGCTTTTTGCCTTCGCGCTGGCGATTGTCTATTTGTGGAAATCCAAGCTGAATGTCGTTCTGGCGGTCGTTGGAGCCGGCCTCTTGGGCTGGTTGCTGTTCGGTGCGCTCGATTGGCTTTAGTAGTGGTAGGAGAAAATCCTGGTCAGTAGTGCCGCCTCTGTGGCGGCTTTTGCCTGCTCACATCCCCGCGACGCGCCTTGGATGAACACGCCGGCGATCGCATGGTGCGATACAGGTTTCCGCAGGCCGCTTTTTCCGCGGCCTTGAGGCGCACGACGGCGATGATCTCGTTTCGTGCGGGAAATTCCTGGCTTACCGGTAGGGCGACCGGCACTGCTTTCTTCGTCCGCTATACGCGACGAAGGAATTGTCTTCCGGGCGGTAGGATACGTAGGTGGCGCGGCACCATTCGAGATGTGCAGGCGTGAGCCTCACCGTGCGATATTTCCGCTGTGGGACGCGCGGTCTGCCCGGCTCGTGGAAATGGTATCCGAAATAAAGCGAGCGGTCGTGGAAGTCCGGTGGCGTATACCAGCCCAGCTCAGGCAGGTAATAGGGAGGGCGCAGGTGGTAGCCCTCGTAGCTCGGCTTGTAGCGAACGCTGCGCTCGCCGCCTTGCCCACCCGAAAGCGCCGCTTCCGGGCCGATGAACATCCAGATGGCGGCCAGGCCGATCGAATACAGAAGTCGCGCGCGTCGCATGCCAACCCTCACGATGAGCTACCTAATACCCTATCGCCCGCTGCCGTTCCGCCGGATCGGAACCTAGCCTTAACAGATTGGAAACCCGTCGTCTCACGGCCGCGCGGCGCAGGGTCGCGGCACCGATTGTCCTGGATCAAGGCCGGCGAGCGATTTCACCGCCATCTTGGGATCATGCGGGAGAGATACGCTTCGATTCTGGCGGCTGGCAGAAAGGATTTTGAAATGAAGACCCTGAGACTCGGCCTGGCGTTTCTGGCATCGGTGGCGGCGGTCGATGCCGCGCTGGCGCTCACCCCGTCCGAACAGCGCGGCCTGGTGTTCGCAAAAACCAATTGCGCGCAGTGCCATTCGATAGACCCTGCCGGCCCGAGTCCCCTGCCGCTCGCCCCGCCCTTCCGCGATCTGCACAAGCGCTATCCGGTCGAGGACCTCCAGGAATCCCTTGCCGAAGGCATCCGCACCGGCCATCCCGGCATGCCCGAATTCAGGCTTGAGCCCGACCAGATCGGCGACTTCATCGCCTTTCTGAAATCTCTGGAGTGACGGCCGGCCAGCAGGCGAGAGTCGAGGCTCCGGTTTGAGCGGAGCCTCGCTTAGACGGCTGGAGAAGCAATCCCTGGGGTGACGGTCCTTTACCCCGCCTTTGCCACCGCGCGCTTGGCCATCACCTTCACCAGGTTGGCGCGGTATTCGGACGAGGCGTGGATGTCGCTCATCAGCCCGTCGGCCGACACCGAAATCCCTTCCACCGCCGATGCTGCGAAATTCTTGGCCAGCGCGGCCTCCATGTCGCCCTGGCGGAAGACGCCGTTCTCGCCGGCTCCCGTCACCGCGACGCGCACGCCGGAGCCCGTCCTGGCGACGAACACGCCGGCGATCGCATAGCGCGAGGCAGGGTTGCGGAACTTTTCGTAGGCCGCCTTCTCCGGGGCTTCGAAGCGTATGGCGGTGATGATCTCGCCGTCCTCCAGCGCCGTCTCGAAGAGGCCGGTGAAGAAGTCGTCCGCCGCGATTTCCCGGCTGTTGGTCACGACCGTGGCGCCGAGCGCGAGAAGCGCGGACGGATAGTCCGCCGCCGGGTCGTTGTTGGCGACCGAACCGCCGATCGTGCCCCTGTGGCGCACATGGGGGTCGCCGATCATGCCGGCGAGTTCGGCGACCGCGGGCGCCGTCTTCTTCAGCTCGGCGCTCGACGCGACTTCGGCATGCGTCGTCGCCGCGCCGATCGTTACCGTCCGGCCAGACACCTTGATGCCCTTGAGCTCGCCGATGCGGGCGATGTCGACCACATCCGACGGCGCCGCCAGCCTGGTCTTCATCGCCGGAAGCAGCGTCATGCCGCCCGACAGCGCCTTGGCGTCGCCGCTCTTCAACAGCGTTGCCGCCTCGGCGACCGAGGAGGCGCGATGGTAGTTGACTGAGTACATCTCTCTCTCCCTCTGGGGTGAGGTTAGCAAGGGAGATAGGGGAACAGGTTAGTAGGGAAAATGCGTTTCGGCACTCGTCTTCCCTACTCCCCTACTCCCTTACTCCCCCACTCCCTTCAATGTTTGCGCAGCGCGTTCCAAACCTTCAACGGTGTCGCCGGCATGACCAGATCCTCATGCCCGAGCGCATCGGTGATGGCGTTGATGACGGCCGGTGGCGAGCCGATCGCGCCGGCCTCGCCGCAGCCCTTGATGCCGAGCGGGTTCGACGGACACGGCGTGTTGGAGGTCGACACCTGGAAGGACGGCAGGTCGCTGGCGCGCGGCATGGTGTAGTCCATGTAGCTCGCGGTCAGGAGTTGCCCGCCGGCGTCATAGACGGCGCCCTCGAGCAGCGCCTGGCCGACGCCCTGCGCGATGCCGCCATGCACCTGGCCCTCCACGATCATCGGGTTGATGATATTGCCGAAATCGTCGGCGGCGACGAACTGCACGATCTCGGTGACGCCCGTCTCGGGATCGATCTCGACCTCGCAGACATAGCAGCCGGCCGGGAAGGTGAAGTTGCTGGGATCGTAGAAGGCCGTCTCCTTCAGCCCGGGCTCCATGCCCGCCGGAAGGTTGTGCGCTGTATAGGCGGCGAGCGCCAACTGGAACCACGGCACCTTCTTGTCGGTGCCGGCGACCTTCAGCTCGCCGTTCTCGATGACGATGTCGCCCTCGTCGGCCTCCATCAGGTGCGCCGCGATCTTCTTGGCCTTGGCCTCCACCTTGTCGAGCGCCTTGGCGATCGCGCTCATGCCGACCGCGCCGGAGCGCGAGCCGTAGGTGCCCATGCCCATCTGCACCTTGTCGGTGTCGCCATGCACGATCGACACGCTGTCGAGCGGCACGCCGAAGCGCGAGTTGACGAGCTGTGCGAAGGTCGTCTCGTGGCCCTGGCCGTGGCTGTGCGATCCGGTCAGCACCTCGATCGTGCCGACCGCGTTGACGCGCACCTCGGCCGATTCCCACAGGCCGACGCCGGCGCCGAGCGAGCCCACCGCCGCCGATGGCGCGATGCCGCAGGCCTCGATGTAGCAGGACAGCCCGATGCCGCGCAGCTTGCCCTTGGCCTTGGCGGCCTCCTTGCGGGCCGGGAACCCGGCATAGTCGGAAGCCTTCAGCGCCGCGTCGAGCGAGGCGTCGTAGTCGCCCGCGTCATACATCAGGATCACCGGCGTCTGGTGCGGGAACTCGCGGATGAAGTTCTTGCGCCTGAGTTCCACCGGGCTCATCCCGAACTGTCTGGCGGCCACCTCCATCATGCGCTCGACCACGAAGGTCGTCTCCGGGCGCCCTGCCCCGCGATAGGCATCGACCGGGGCGGTGTTGGTGTAGATCGCCTTCACGTTCGCATGGATCGCCGGGATGTTGTACTGGCCCGACAGCAACGTAGCGCACAGGTAGGTCGGCGTCACCGAGGAGAACAGCGACATGTAGGCGCCGAGATTGACCTGCATGCCCACCTTGAAGCCGAGGATCTTGTGGTCCTTGTCGAACGCCATCTCGGCATGCGTGTGGTGGTCGCGGCCATGCGCGTCGCACAGGAAGCTCTCGGTGCGGTCGGCGGCCCATTTCACCGGCACGCCGGTCTTCTTGGAGGCCCACAGGCAGACGATCTCTTCCGGGTAGATGTAGATCTTCGAGCCGAAGCCGCCGCCGACGTCGGGTGCTATCACCCTCAGCTTGTTCTCCGGCGCGATGTTGTAGAAGGCGCTCATCACCAGCCGTGCGACATGCGGGTTCTGCGAGGTCGTCCAGCAGGTGTAGTGGTCCTCGGCCTTGTCGTAGACGCCGAGTGCCGCGCGCGGCTCCATCGCGTTGGGGATGAGCCGATTGTTGATCAGGTCGATCTTGACGACATGGGCGGCCTTCGTGAACGCGGCCGCCGTCTCGTCGCCGTTGCCGATCTCCCAGTCGAAGATCAGGTTGTTTTCGGCCTCGGGATGGATTTGCGGCTGGCCCGCGTCCATCGCCTTCGAGGCGTCGGTGACCGAAGGCAGCTCCTTGTATTCGATCTGGACCGCTTCCGCGGCGTCGCGCGCCTGGCCCTTGGTGTCGGCCACCACGACCACCACCGCGTCGCCGACATAGCGCACCTTGCCGACCGCGAGAGGCGACCACGCGCCCATCTTCATCGGCGTGCCGTCCTTGGAGTGGATCATCCAGCCGCAGATCAGGTTGCCGATGCCGTCGGCCTTCAGCTCCTTGCCGGTCAGCACGCCGATCACGCCCGGCATCGCCTGCGCCGCCGACACGTCGATCGACACGATCTCCGCGTGCGCATGCGGGCTTCTCACAAACACCGCGTGCTTCATTCCGGGCACCACCATGTCGTCGACATAGCGGCCGAGGCCGGTGATGAACCTCTTGTCTTCCTTTCGCGCGACGCGCGCGCCAATTCCCTCAATTCCCATCAGAATTCTCCTCCAGAACCATGATGTGAACAAAAACCGCGGGGTCTGCGGATGCGGCGCGTGCCAAGCCTTTGGAGGGGCTCGGCAATTTCAGGTCGCGCTGCGGCCGGTTGCGGATTCTTGTCCACGCCGGAAATCCTCAGGCCGCTTTCGCGCTGCCCGCTCCGCCCTTCGCCATCACTTCGGAAGCCGCCAGTATCGCCTTGACGATATTGTGGTATCCCGTGCAGCGGCAGATGTTGCCCTCGAGTTCGGCGCGCACCGTCTTCTCGTCGAGTCCACCCGGATGCCTGGCGATCATGTCGGTCGCCGCCATGATCATGCCGGGCGTGCAGAAGCCGCACTGAAGGCCGTGATTCTCCTTGAAGGCAATCTGCACCGGATGCAGGTCTGCGCCGTTCGCAAGCCCTTCGATCGTAACGATTTCCGAGCCCGAAGCCTGTGCCGCGAGTATCGTGCAGGACTTCACCGCCTTGCCGTCGACATGCACCACGCAGGCGCCGCACTGCGACGTGTCGCAGCCGACATGCGTTCCCGTAAGTCCCAGATTTTCCCGGAGAAACTGGACCAGAAGCGTCCGGTCCTCCACCGTCGCGCTGACGCTCTTCCCATTCACCACCAACGAAACGTCGGACATACTTCCTCCCTTGGTCTCTACCTAGGTACCCTGCCTTGCCGGCCGTGTATCAGCCTATATCCATAACGCACTGCAAGAAAAGCGTTATTCGCATTTCGCTATAATGCCGTCGCCGCCCGACGGCAGATAGTGAACTTTCGGTGATACGCCTACTCAGCGGCTTCGGCGATCGACGCGTCGTCCGCATCGGGATCGCCGGGCGCGGTTTCGCAGCCGAGATCCGGGAAGGCGACGACGCGTCGGCCGTGGAAATCGGTACGCACGACCGCCACGCCCTGCTCCTCGAAATAGGTGAGCAGCCGCCGTGCACGCCGTGCCGAATGGGTGCCGTAGGCGCGCGCAAGCGCCGTGTCCGGCGGGCATGGCTCTCCCGATACGGCCGCCTTGGCGACGATCAGGAACACCGACTGGAGGTCGTCCGGCAGGCCAGCCGACAGCGCGAGCGCCTGCTGCCACGGCTCTCCGGCCGCGAGTTCGCGGTCGATGCGGGCCTTGGCGACGGCGAGCCGGCGCCGGAACTCCGGCAGGCCGACCGGCTCTCCCTGCAGCCGCCGGATGCGGCAACGCACGAGGAAATCCTGGAACAGCACCGCATCGGTGCGGAACGCCGCGTCGGGATCGTCGACCATCTCGCTGACGATCGCGGCGAGCGTGTCCTCGCGCTCGGCCTCGTCGATGACGGCAAAGATGGGCTCCGGCGACGCCTCTGGTTCCGGTTTAGACCGCGCCAGCTGCGCCATGATGTCGGCGGTGGGGGCAGGCGGCGGCGGACGATGCCGCCGGACCGGCTGCCGCATCTCCTCCGGGCTCGGCGTCAGGATGAGGCTCTGCACGTCCTCCACCGCCTCGGGCAATGGCGTCAGCTTGGGGCTGACCGAGCGGGCGGAGGTCTCCACCGCGCCGATGGCGATCGGCAGCGGACGCCGCGACAAGGCGGGGCCGAGCGCGACGAAGTTGCCGCGGCTGAGGTCGCGGAACATCTCCGCCTGCCGCCTATCCATGCCGAGCAGGTCGGCCGCCCGCGCCATGTCGATGTCGAGGAAGGTCCGCCCCATCAGGAAGTTGGACGCCTCCGCCGCGACGTTCTTGGCGAGCTTGGCGAGGCGCTGCGTGGCGATCACACCGGCAAGTCCGCGCTTGCGTCCGCGACACATCAGGTTGGTCATCGCCCCGAGCGATGCCTTGCGCGCGTCGTCCGAAACCTCTCCGGCAACGGCCGGCGCGAACAGTTGCGCCTCGTCGACGACGACGAGCACCGGGTACCAGAATTCGCGGTCGGCATCGAACATGCCGTTGAGGAACGCCGCCGCGCCGCGCATCTGCTGCTCGACATCAAGCCCTTCGAGATTGAGCACGGCCGAAACGCGATGCTGCCTGATCCGCGCGGCGATGCCGGCGAGCTCCGCCTCGGTGCGCTGGGCGTCCACGACGACATGGCCGAATTTGTCGGCCAAAGTGACGAAGTCGCCCTCCGGATCGACGACGATCTGCTGCACCCACGGTGCGCTTTGCTCCAGCAGGCGGCGCAGAAGGTGCGACTTTCCCGAGCCCGAGTTGCCCTGGACGAGCAGACGCGTGGCGAGCAATTCCTCGAGATCGAGCATGGCCGCCGACCTTCCGGCGGCGGTTCCCATCTCGATATCAACCTTCATTCCGTCCCCCTTCGAGTTCGGCCCGTGCTACCGCAGGCGATCTAGCATCTCGCAAGCGGGGATGCGCGCCTGATCGGAGGAAACCCACAGGAGAGCGCCTGCAAGCCTGGACCAATGGCTTTGGCGAAAGCGTCAGCGCGGCTACCCTTGCGAAACCTGCCGGCTGCATTACTGCTGCCCGCAGGCCTCAACGCTGCTGCCCCTGCGGCAGCAAAAAGCGAGCGGAGTCAGACCATGAAAGCTGTTGTTTTCGACGCATTTGGCGAGACACCGTCCATCCGTACGGTGCCCGACCCGGCGCCCTCCCCGGAGGGCGTCGTCGTAAAGGTGGAGGCGACCGGCCTCTGCCGCAGCGACTGGCATGGCTGGATGGGACACGACCCCGACATCCGCCTGCCCCACGTCCCCGGCCACGAACTCGCCGGCATCATCGCCGCCGTCGGCAGCCGTGTTACCCGCTGGAAGGAAGGCGACCGCGTTACCGTGCCTTTCGTCGCCGGCTGCGGCCGCTGCTTCGAATGCACCTCCGGCAACCACCAGGTCTGCGAGAACCAGTTCCAGCCCGGCTTCACCGCCTGGGGCTCGTTCGCCGAATATGTCGCGCTCGACTTCGCCGACACCAATCTCGTCGCCCTGCCCGAGGGGATGGACTTCGCCACCGCCGCCAGCCTCGGCTGCCGCTTCGTCACCTCGTTCCGCGCCGTGGTCGACCAGGGCCGCGTGACCCCGGGCGAATGGGTGGCCGTGCACGGCTGCGGCGGCGTCGGCCTGTCAGCCATCATGATCGCCAGCGCCATGGGCGCCAATGTCGTCGCCATCGACCTCACTGACGAGAAGCTCGACTTCGCCAGGAAGATCGGCGCGGTCGCCACGGTCAACGCCTCGAAGACACCGAGCGTCGTCAAGGCCGTCAAGGAAATCACCAATGGCGGCGCGCATATGTCGGTCGATGCGCTCGGCCACCCCACGACCAGCTACAACTCGATCTCCAACCTTCGCCGACGCGGCCGCCACGTCCAGGTAGGGCTGATGCTCGGCGAGCACTCCAAGCCGCAGATACCGATGGCGAAGGTGATCGCCTACGAACTCGAAATTCGCGGCAGTCACGGCATGCAGGCCTTCCGATATCAGGCGATGATGGAGATGATCCGCACCGGCAAGCTGAAGCCGGAACTGCTGATCGGCAAACGTATCGGTCTCGATCAGGCGCCTGAAGCGCTAATGGCGATGGGCGGCTTCGAGGGTATCGGCATCGGCGTGATCGACAGGTTCTGACCGGAGCAATTCCAGGAACGGTGGAAACCGGTTTCCCTGGGAATTGCGGCAAACGAGAAGTTCAAACCTGCTGCCTTTTGCGCCGTTCGTAAAAGACGATCAGCACTTCGGCGGTCAGCGCCGGGCGCTCGTCGCCTTCCACCTCGACGACGTTGGCGCACCGGGCCAGATATTGGCCCGGCCCGCGGTCCTCCATGGAAACCAGCGTGCAGTGCATGCGCACGCGGGCCCCCGACCTGACCGGCGCGATGAAACGCACCGAATCCAGTCCGTGCACGAAGGCTGCCTGGGTGTTTTCGGGAGCCATGTCGATGTCGAGCATCATGGCGCTGACCAATGACAGCGTCAGATAGCCATGCGCGATAGGCTTGCGGAAAGGGCTTTCCTTTCTCGCGCGCTCGGGGTCCACGTGGATCCACTGGCGGTCGCCGGTACAGTCGGCGAACTGGTCGATCTTCTCCTGGTCGACCGTGATCCAATTGGAAACGCCGAGCTCCTGGCCGACCAGCGCCCGAAGCGCTTCGAAAGTGAGACCTGGTCTCGACATGCACCAACCTCGCGCAGGTGTCGCCAACGTCTGGCATTCGAACCTGCGTCGAGACCATGAACGGACATGGCTTGTCAACCGAGCAAAGGTTGGTCAGCCGGCAAGGAAGAGACGTTCGACGATGTGGAGGGCAATGCCCGCAAGCCCGCCGATCAGCATGCCGTTGAACCGTATGTATTGGAGGTCCCTGCCTATATTGATCTCGATCAGCCGGGTGAGTTGGCCGAGGTCCCAGCGCTTGACCTGGTCGGCGATGAAGGACGAGACGCCGCTCTTCTGGCTCTCGACGAAGGACGACAGCGCGACGACGAAGCCTTCGTTCATGTCGGCGCGTATGCGGGGGTCGGTAGCGAGGTGCCGGCCGACATCAACGAACATCGACGCCAGATGCTCGCGGATCATCGAATTGTCGGCTGTCGCATCCTGTTCGATGAGGGCGCGCATGCTTTGCCAGAGATCCTGCACCAGTTCACCAAGCTCCGGCCGCGCCAGCAGATCGCGCTTCATCTTCTCGGCGCGCCTGGCGTAGTCGCGCGAGTTGCGCAGCCGGTCTATGAAACCGTGCACGAAGCGGTCGAACTCCTGCCGCATCGGATGGTCGGGATCCGCCCTCACCTCGTCGAGCAGCGAACTTGCGGAAGCGACGATCTTCTTCAGCAGATAGGCATCGGCGCGGAACAGGTTGAAGAGCGACGGCAGTTCTTCGCGTATCCGCTCGCGCATCGTGGCAAGCGCCTGCTCGTCGCTCAGGAACCGGCCGACCACCTTGGTGAACTCGTCGAACAGTTTCTGGTGCCTGCGCTCGTCCGTGAAGCTCGACAGGAGATCGGCCGCCAGCGGCGCGACCTTGACCTTGTCGATCTCGGCCAGGATGCGTTGCCTGACGAAGTCGCGCAGGCCTGACTGCTCGACGGCGGTCAATGTCTGCGGGACGAGTCGTATGACGAAGCGCGACAGGCCGGCCGCCCGCTCCGGACCGGAGAGCCAGTCGGCCACGAGTGCTGCGAAATCGACCTCCTGCAGCTTCTCGCGCACCGGTCCGGGCGCCAGGAAATTCACCTCGATGAAGCGGCCGAGATTGTCGGCGATGCGGCTCTGGTTGGACGGGATGATGGCCGTGTGAGGGATCGGCAAGCCGAGCGGCCGCCTGAACAACGCCACCACCGCGTACCAGTCGGCTATGCCGCCGATGGTCGCGGCCTCGGCGAACGCCGCGACGAAGGAGAGCCAGGGCCACTCGGTCTCGAAGGACTTCGCCAATGCAAACACCGCCACGCAGAGGCACAGGGCGCCGGTCGCGACGGCCTTCGTGCGCCGGAGCGCCGCAAGTTTCTCCGCATCCGCCACGCCGGAAGGCGTGGCGGCGTATCCGGCCGTTGAAGACATGACGTCCGCTCCGCTCGATATTCTCCCTGCAAGATATGGACCGCGAACCCGGTTTGCGAAACAGGCTGCCGGATTGATCGGCGGCGAACGCAGATGGCTGCCGGACAAAAGTTGATCGCTAAAATCAACTTTTCTGGCTTCCTGTCTGGAATTGTTCTAAAGAATGGGTCATATTCCGATCTGACCCATGTTTCCCAGGGAACTTGCCAAATGAGGCTGACGCGACAGACCAACTACGCGATGCGCATACTCATGTATTGCGCGGCCAATGACGGCCGGCTGAGCCGGATACCGGAAATCGCCAGCGCATATACCGTGTCCGAACTTTTCCTGTTCAAGATTCTCCAGCCGCTGGTCGAAGCCCGACTCGTGGAGACGGTGCGCGGCCGCAACGGCGGCGTCAGGCTCGGCCGGCCCGCCGACCAGATCACGCTGTTCGACGTGGTGCGCGTGACGGAGGAGAATTTCGCCATGGCGGAATGCTTCGAGAACGACGCCACCGAATGTCCGCTCGTCGATTCCTGCGCGCTGAACTCGGCGCTGCGCGAGGCGCTGAATGCCTTCTTCGATGTACTGATGCGCCATTCGATCGCCGACCTCGTGGCGGAAAGGCCGAACATGCGCGGCCTGCTCGGCATCGAACTCCCGGCGCAGCCGCAGGCCTTGGCCGGATAGCTATAGGCCGGCCGACTGCGGCAGCACGAAAGGCGTGCCGGCCGCCGGCAGCACGCCGACCTTCAGCCTGCACTCGAATACCCTGGAGATCAGCTCGTCGGAGAGCACTTCCTGCGGCGAGCCTGCCGCCGCCAGCCGGCCGCGATGCATGACGAAGATGCGGTCGGCGAACATGGCGGTCAGGTTGAGGTCATGCAGGATGGCGATCACCCCTCCCCCGCGCGCGGCGAAATCGCGCGCCAGGTTCATGATGATGAGCTGGTGCTTGATGTCGAGGCTGGAGACCGGCTCGTCCAGGAACAGATAGCGCGGCGTGCCCTGCAGCACCGGCGCCCAGACCTGGCAGAGCACGCGGGCAAGCTGCACCCGCTGCTGTTCGCCGCCGGAAAGCTCCTGGTAGAACCGGCCGGCGAAACCTTCGAGATCGACGCGGGCCAGCGCCCGTTCCGGAAGCCCTTCCTCCTCGCCCGCCAGGACGCCGGTGCGCCCGCCGCTCAGGCCGAGCTTCACGATCTCGCGGACCGTGAACGGAAAGGACAGCGCGGTGGCCTGCGGCAGCACGGCACGGACCGATGCGGCCTCCCAGGCCTTCATCGCGGCAAGGTCGCGGCCGTTCATCGTCACCCGGCCGGCATAGGCAAGCTCGCCCGAGAGCGCCTTGAGGAACGTCGTCTTGCCGGAGCCGTTGGGGCCGACGATCGCCGCCAACTCGCCGGGCTTCACCTCGAAATCCACGTCCGAGATGATCTTCTTGGTGCCGATGGAGACGGATACGTCGCGCGCTTCGATCATGGCCGGCTCACAGGTCGAGGATCCCGCGGCGGCGCAGGAGTATCCAGAGGAAGAAGGGCGCGCCGACGGTTGCCGTGACGATACCGATCGGCAGTTCTGCGGGCGCCACGATCGTCCGGCTGACGGCATCCGCCAAGAGCAGCATACTGGCGCCGAGCAGCGCCGAGGCCGGCAGCAAATAGCGGTTATCAGGACCGATCAGCAGGCGAAGCAGGTGTGGCACGACGATGCCGACGAAGCCGATGCCGCCGCTGACCGCAACGGATGCGCCGACGGCGGCGGCCACCGCGACGATCGCGACATATTTCAGCCGCTGGACCGGTATGCCGAGATGGTTGGCGGTCGCCTCGCCGAGTGCCAGCGCATTCAGCCCGCGCGCCAGGAACGGCATCGCGGCAAGCGCCACGATGATGATCGGCGCGACGGCGCCGATCTTCTGCCAGGTGGCACCGGCGAGCGAACCCAGCGACCAGAAGGTCAGGTCGCGCAACTGCCTATCGTCCGCCATGAAGATCAGAACGCCGGTGAAGGCCATCGCCATCGCCGCCAGCGCTATGCCAGCAAGCAGCATGGTCGCCACCGAAGTACGGCCCTGCCGCGTGGAGATCCGGTAGAGCACGAGCGTCGTCGCGAGGCCTCCAGCGAAGGCGGCGAGCGGCAGGGTGAAGGTGCCGAGAACCATGGTCAGCGGCGCCAGCACCGTCGCCCCGAGCACGATGACGGAGACCGCGCCCAGGCTCGCCCCGGCCGATACGCCGACGAGGCCGGGATCGGCGAGCGGGTTGCGGAACAGCCCCTGCATCACTGCGCCCGACACGGCGAGGGCCGCGCCGATGAGGACGCCCATGACGACGCGCGGCAGGCGTATATCGTAGACGATGACGCGGTCGCGCAGCGAGAGCGCATCGGTGGCCGAGAACGACGGGAACAGCCAGTCGCGCACCACGGCGAAGGCCGAAGCGTCGGATGCGCCGGAGGCGAGGCTGAACAGCACCGTCGCGGCGAGAAAGGCGGCGAGGACGAGGATCGCAAATTTCGCGCGGACCGAGCGGTCGCCTTCCGGCGCCAGGCTTCGCCTCATGCCGAACAGGCCGGCTGCGGAATCGAGGGCCATCCTTCAGCCCTTGATCTGGTCGCCATAAAGCAGGACTGCGAGCTCGCGGATGGCGCTGGCGGTGCGCGGGCCGAAGCCGAGCAGATAGCCGCCATTCATCCGGATCAGCTTCTTGCCCTGGCCGGCCGGCGTCGGGGCGATGGCGGGATGCGAAAACAGCTCCGCCTCGCTGACGCCCTGGCCGTCGCCGCGGTCCATCATCAGGACGATGTCGGGCCTGGCGAGGATAGCGGCCTCGTCCGAAAGCTGCTTGTAGCCGGAATAGCCTTCCACCGCGTTCACGGCGCCGGCGAGCTCGATGATGCCGTTCGCGGCCGTGTCGGAACCCGCCGCCAGGATCTTGCCGCCCTGCATGGAGAGGATGAAGAGCACGCGACGCTTCTCCGGGATGCCCGCCGTCATCTTCTCGGCGGCTGCCAGATCGGCATCCACGCTGGCGGCAAGCTCCGCCGCCTTCTCGTCGGCGCCGAAAGCCTTGCCGACGACGCGTATCTTCTCGAGGATGCCCGCATGGTCGAAGGTTTCGGGCACCGTGATGAAGGGGATGCTCGCCTTCTTCAGGACGTCGATCGTCTCCTTGGGGCCGCTGCCCTCGGCCGCCAGGATGCCGGTCGGGTTGACCGACAGCACGCCCTCGGGCGAGAGCTGGCGCATATAGCCGACATCGGGAAGCTTCAGCGCCGCCTCTGGATAGAGGCTGGTCGAATCGCGCGCCACCAGCCTGTCCTCTTCGCCGAGCGCATAGACGATCTCGGTGACCGCGCCGCCGATGGAAGCGATGCGCGACGGGTCGGCGAAGACCGCTTGGCCTTCCTCGGCCGCCGCCGCTCCCGTCAGGCCGAACGCCGCGACCAGAAGCCCGGCGCGAAGACCGCGCGACAAAACGTTGAAGCGACTCATGGATTGCTCCTCAGGCGGCCGTCTGCACCGGGACCCGCGGCAGATTTTCCGCCAGCAGGCGCCAGTCGTCGCGCTCTGTCTCGCCTTCATGACGCTCGCCGAAGAACTGGATGATGAGTTCGTGGTTGGCGTCATAGGCCTCGAGCGAGGTCACGTTGCCGTCCTTGGTGGGTTTGCGCACCGCCCACAGCTCGCGCACATGGTCCGCGCGCAGATGCAGATGGAAGGTCTCGTCGAGGACGTTGATCCACGGGCCCATGGTCTTCACGTTGGCGATGGGGCCGGTATGGATCTGGATGCATCCCCGGTTGCCGGCGAAGCACATGATCGGCAGGCCGTCCGTCGCCGCATGGTTGAACATCGCCGGCAGGCTTTCGTCGGCCAGCTTCCACGCGTAGTCGTTGCCGACCATGCGCACCGCCTGGTGACGCGACAGCTTCAGTGTCTTCAGCATGCCGAAGAACTGGTGCACGTCGGTCATGCGGCTCCAGCGGTCGCGCAGGTCCTCCGCGCTTCCCGCTTCGCCCGCCTCCGGTTCGCTGATGGTGATTCCCTTCAGCGCGACGCTCGGCGACTGGTCCGGCGAGGCGAGTTCCGCGACGAGCTTCTGGTACGCATAAAGGTTGGAAGAAGGGCGCAGATGCACCTTGTGCACCGCGTCTCCGGCGTCGTCGAAGAACTGCAGCGAGCGGCGTATCTCGTCGCCGTCACGCTTCTCGACCGCGAAGCCGTGCGCCCAGGCCTTCGGGAAAACGCGCAGATCGATCTGCTTGCCGAGCACGACGGAGGCGTGCGCACCGGGCTGGACGTTTTCGTAGACGCCGATCTTCTCGTGGACCGCGCTTTCGTTGCGCGTCAGCGCCATCACCTCGCCGACGGCCTCGAGGCCGAGGAGCAGATCGTTGGCGCGCGGCTCGATGCGCTGCACGCCCTCCCCGCAATGGGCCGCGACCAGATCGGCCTCCGACACGCCAAGCTGCGCCGCAAGGTCGCGCTCCCGCATCTTGGGGTTTTCGGCTCGCGCCAACCGGATCTGGTGGGGCGCTGGCTTGACGTGCTGGTCCATGTGAATTGCCTGTCTGCTTGGGTTACTTATTTGTTGAGGATGAGCTTGCCCTGGCGGGTGATCTTCAGCCGGTAGAGCGCCCCGCCGTGATTGATGCCGATCTCGTAGAGGCCGTTGAAAAGCGCCTCGCTGGAAACGGTGCGCGAAGGCACCCTCAGCGGGGTGTATTCCACCTGCTCGTCGCCGGCTTGGCGACGTGGCCGGAACCTGAAGTCGTTCTGATTGTGGGTGTTCATCGTCCGCTCCTTTCCGCTGTCGGCTGGGCCGCTCTCCCGGCCGGGCTGAAAATGCGATTTGTTTTCTTGACTCGAATAATCAGGTTTACTAGTCAGTGCAATACCGGACCAAATGAGTCAACATTAAAGCGTTCGGGGGACATCGAAAATGCAAGCGAGCGAAATGCCAGCCAGCATCGACATTCAGGCATTGGAGTTGGGACATGGGGCTGGTCGGTCGCAATATGGCCGTTCTGCTGGGCGGAGCCGCGATGACGGTTTTGCTGGCGACGCAGGCGGGTTGGGCACAGGACGCGGAACAGACGGATCAGACGGTCGTCGTTGACGGCGAATCGGCCGCGGCGGCCGGTCAGGAGCAGGCAACCCAGCAGGCAGCGCCGCCCATGGCCGGCGCCACGCAGCTCGACAGAATCACCATCGTCAGCCGCACCGGCGAAACCGCGATCGAGCAGATGGCTTCGGTCAGCCACGTCGACCAGGAGCAGCTCGAACGGCGTATGTCTACAACCGTAGGCGACACCTTCTTCGGCGTCCCCGGAGTTTCGGTTCAGACCGGCAGCCAGCGTCTCAAGTCGAGCATCAACATTCGTGGATTGCAGGATGCCGGTCGAGTTACCGTGCTGGTCGATGGCGCAAGGCAGGACTTGCAGATTACGGGCCATCAGGCCCAAAGCATGCTGTTCGTCGACCCTGACCTCATGCAGCAGGTCGATGTCATACGAGGCCCGGTAGCAAATACCTATGGTTCAGGCGCAATCGGTGGCGTCGTGGTCTTCGAAACGAAGGACGCCGGAGATTTTCTGCGGGACGACGAGACGTGGGCGGCCTCGAACACACTCCGCTACGAAACCAACGGGTCAGGTTGGACGAACAGCACGACCGGCGCCTATCGCTTTAGCGAGGCGGCGGACATCATCGCCAACATCGTCTGGCGCGACTACGGCGAGTACAAGGACGGTAACGGCAACAGAGTGCCAGACACCGACTTTGAAGCGCTCGGCGGGCTGGCCAAGGCGACTTTCCGTCCCAACGATAACAGCGAACTGAAGCTTGGCTGGGTCGGCGCGGATGACAGCTGGAGCAGCCAGGGGACAGCGCCGTACTTTATTGGCTATGACTATCAGACCAAGCAGAACACCTTCACCGGCCGTTACAATGTGACGGACGACGACCAGAAGTGGCTCGACCTGCATATCAACACGTCATTCAATCAGATCGACTACAGCAAGACCCGTCACAGCAACGGGCTTGAAACGACGTATGACCTGGAGACCTACGGACTCGACCTCTGGAACACCTCACGGTTCGACACAGGTGCCGCAAGCCATGAAGTCACTTACGGCGGCGACTACCTCCTCGATGATGCGCTTAACACGACGTCTACCGGCGGCGTCGATTTCTACAATCCCTCCGGCAAGCGGCAGGTATGGGGAGCGTACATCCAGGACAAGGTCATCTATGAATGGCTGGAAGTCATCGGAGGCCTTCGCTATGACAGCTACCGCCTGACCGGGCAGGATCTGGAAAATACCGGTGATCGATTGTCGCCGAGAATTACGGTCGGTGTATCCCCGTTCACGAATGAGTCGCTTAGCGGCCTGCAGTTCTACGGAACTTACGCGGAGGGCTACCGGTCGCCGACCATATCCGAGGCCCTGATCAGCGGCATTCACCCGGCTCCCGCTACGTTCGAATTCCTCCCGAACCCGAATCTTAAGCCGGAGACGGCAAAGACATGGGAATTCGGAATCAACTACAAGGCGGACGGCCTCATCAACGGCGATGACTCTTTGAGAGTGAAGGCCGCCTATTTCCACAACGACGTCGACGACTACATCGACTTTACCGAGGTGACCTGTCCGAACCCGTTTGGTTGCCAGCAGACCGTCAACTTCGCGAACGCAAAGCTGGAGGGTTTTGAACTCGAGAGTATCTACGACGCAGGCTGGGGCTTCGTGGGTCTTTCGGCCTCGACCATCACCGGATACCAGGTATCCTACGAAGGTGTTCGATCCGACCTGTCCACCATTCCTTCCGCGCAAGTTACCGCCCAGCTTGGCTTGCGCTTCCTGGAAAACCGACTGCTGGTCGGTTCGGAGGTACAGTACAATGCGGCGCCCAAGGGCAACGTTTACGCAACAGACTACACGCTGGTGAATGCTTTCGCGCAGTACAACGTAAACGACAATCTCAAAGTCGACTTCAGAGCAGACAACATCTTCGACGTGGCTTACGTCAACCCACTGTCCGACACCACGAGCGGTCCTCTGTATGAACCCGGAGTGACGTTGAAGCTCGGTGCCACCATGCGCTTCGGAGGCTAAACAGAGAATGCATCTGGCGAAATACTGCATTCTGGCCGCGGCGTTCATCGCCGCGGCCTCGCCCGTTTCGGCGCAGGAGGCCGAGGCCCCTGCCCCCGGCTCTACCCCGGCCCTCGTGCTGGAGCTCAACGGGGCGCAACCGTCCGACAAGGGCTGCCGGCTGACCTTCGTGGTGACCAACAATCTGGGCGCGGAACTGACCAAGGCGGCATTCGAGATCGCGCTGTTCAATGAGGCAGGCGTCGTCGACCGGCTCACCGTGCTCGACTTCAATGAACTCCCTGAGGGCAAGACGAAAGTAGCCCGCTTCGACCTTGCCGGCACGGATTGCGCCAAGATCAGCCGCGTGCTGGTCAACCATGCCGCCGAATGCACTGGTGCGGGCATCGATCCGAAAGCCTGCCTCGGCCAGCTCAAGCCGCAGACCAGGTCGGCCATAGTCTTCGGTATGTGAGCCATGGCGACCGGTCTCGAACCAGCCTTCGCTTCTGGCCGGCCGCTCTGGCCGATGGCCGGCATGGCGTTGGCCGACCTCGAGCCGGACGATCCCGAACTGGCCATCCCGCATGGCGCGCTGCAAAATGGCGTGCGCGAAGCGCCCGAGCGCCGTTTCGCGGCAAACCACAACGACCTGATCACCCACCGGCCGGCCGAACCGCTCGGCCCGAAGCCGTCGAAGACGCCGGACCTAAAGCGCAAATGGAAGCTGGCGCTGCTGGCGTCCTGCATTTTCCACGTCGCGGCGGCGCTGGTCTTCATCCAGGTCAACGACGACGCGGTGCAGGTGGAAGGCGCCGACTTTGCCGGCATCGCCTCGCTAGGAAACGCGTCAGCGGACCAGAGCGAGGCTGGCGAAAATTCGATCGACGTCACCATGGTGACCATGCTCGACGCGGTGCCGGTCGACACTGTCGAGGCGGAAGCAGTGCCGGTCGACGAGGTTGTCGAAGAAACCGTGACCGCCGAAGCAGTCACCGCGGACGTCGAGACGGTGAAGCCGGTCGAGGAGACGCCTGTCGAACCGGTAAACGAGGCGAAGGCCGAGCAGGCTCGGCCGACGGAACGCGTGGACGCCATGCCGGCCGAATCGCAGACAGCGGCGCAGGCGGAGCGTGTGGAGGCCGAGCCCGTCGAAAACATGCCGGCCCCGGCGGTCGCCGAAACCGTGCCGGAAGTGCTCGCCACCGACCGGGCTGAGCTGGTCGACGACGACAATTTTGTCCAGAAGCCGGCCAAGGCGCAGGCTGCGGAAACGGTCGAGGCTGCCGAAGCCGAGCAGGTCGAAAGCGCGAGGGTCGAGCCCGTCGAAAAGAAGGCCGAACCCGCCAGGGAGGAAAAGAAACCGGCTGCCGAGAAGAAGACGGCCAAGCCGAAAAAAGCGGAAGGGCGCAAGGTCGCCGAGAAGGCCGAGGAAAAGACGAAGAAATCCGGCAATCGCGGAAACAACCAGACCGACGCCCGGCTCGGGCAGGCGGACGGCAGGGAAACCGGCGACAACCAGCAAGCCAGCCGCGGCGGCTCGAAGAACGGCAAGGTCGGCAATGCCGCCGTGTCGAACTATCCGGGCAAGGTCCGCTCGAAGCTGGCGCGAGCCGCGCGATCCGTTCGCGCGAAGGGGCGCGGCGAGGTGATCGTCGCCTTCGCAGTCGGCTCGAACGGCAACGTCCGCTCGGCGCGGGTCGCCCGCAGTTCCGGCGTGGCTTCGGTCGATCAGGCGGCGCTGCAGGCGATCAGCAAGGCGTCCCCATTCCCGCCCATACCGGACAATGCCGGTCGGTCCACATGGGAGTTCTCCATTCCGCTCGCGTTCAAGCGTTGAGCGGCCAACGCCCGGTCATGCCGGCCGGGCCGGGGCGTCTGGTCATGTGCTACCCTTCGGGAAGGAACGGAGCACGGCCACAGATCGGTAGAGCCGGACAAGGCCGGCTTTCGAGCAAGAAAAGAGTGAAAGGAATACCATGTTCATCGCAATGAACCGCTTCAAGGTGAAGAAGGGCTCGGAGGAAGCCTTCGAGAACGTCTGGAAAGGCCGCGATTCGAAACTACACGAAATGGCAGGCTTCAAGGAGTTCCAACTGCTGCGCGGCCCCGAGAACGAGGCCGAGGGCTACACGCTGTTTGCCTCGCACACGGTGTGGGCGACGAAGGACGATTTCACCGCCTGGACCAAGTCGGAGAATTTCCGCGCCGCGCACCGCAATGCCGGCTCCAACGACGTCCACTATCTCGGCCACCCGCAGTTCGAGGGCTTTTCCGTCGTCGAAGGGGCGTAACGCGTCAACCGGCGCCGGCGAGCAGGCTCGCATTGCCGCCGGCGGCGGTCGTGTCCACGCAAACCGAGCGCTCATGCGCGTAGGCCGCCGGGTATATGACCTCGGTGACAACAGGCACGATCGCGCCCTTCCGTTCGGCCAGGGCCTGGCGGATGCTTCTCGCAGCATCGCCTTCGCCTGAGAAAGCGACGACGTCGACATCGAGCGACCGCAGTTCGTCGGGCTCCAGCCTTCCGTCGATCGCCGAGATCGGCAAGCCCTTCCCGGTCAGCGATTGCAGGGCGACGGATGCGCCCTGCGCCACCGCAAGCACCGCGTTGCCGGCCGCCAGCGCCTGGATCGCCTGCGCGAGCAGCGCCTCGCCGTCGGGACCGAGGCAAAGAACCCGGCCGCGCGGCGCAAGCGCCAGCGTATTCGCCTCGCCGGTGGGGCCGGGCAGGTCGACCGGCCCGAAATCGACAGCAGCTGCCGCAGTGATCGCCGCCGCGCCCTTGCCGCGCAGATGCTTGCGCAGGACCGCGATACGGTCGGAGCGCGTCGACCAGCCGCCGAGACCCGGATCGGGCAGATTATCCTTCAGCGCAGCCGCCTCCACCGTCGCCGCCGACGAAGCAGACGCCTGCTCGCCCGTCGACGTCGAAGCCGACTTGCGAAAACGCCTGAGATAATGCGGCCCCCCGGCCTTCGGCCCGGTGCCCGACAGGCCCTCGCCGCCGAAGGGCTGCGAGCCGACCACCGCGCCGATCTGGTTGCGGTTGACGTAGATGTTGCCGACATGGACGCCGTCCACGATGTGCTGGACGCGCGCCTCGATGCGGGTGTGCAGGCCGAAGGTCAGGCCGTAGCCCTTGCGGTTGATCGCGGCGATGACGCCGTCGATGTCGTCGGCCTCGAAGGTCGCGACATGCAGCACCGGCCCGAAAATCTCGCGCTCCATCTCCTCGATGCCGGAGACCCGGAAGATGTGCGGCGCGACGAAGCGCCCGCCATCGGGCGTATCGAGCTTCGCGACCAGCCGGCCCTTGGCCTCCATCCCCACGCAATAATCGCCGATCGCCTTCTGTGCGTCCTCGTCGATCAGCGGCCCGACATCGGTCGCGATCTGCCAGGGATCGCCGACGACGAGCGCCTCGAGCGCACCCTTCAGCATCTCCAGCACCTTCTTCTCCACGTCCTTCTGGACATAGAGGACGCGCAGCGCCGAGCAGCGCTGGCCCGCACTCTGGAAGGCCGATGCGAGGATGTCGCGAATGGCCTGCTCGGGCAGCGCGGTGGAATCGACGATCATCGCGTTGAGGCCGCCGGTCTCGGCGATCAGCATGGCGTCCGGCGCAGCGGTCTTGGCAAGCTGGCGCTCGATCGCCTTGGCGACGTCGGTCGAGCCGGTGAAGCAGACTCCTGCGATGCGGGGATCGGCCGTCAGCGGCGCGCCGACCGACAGGCCGTCGCCGGGCAGGAGCTGGATCACGTCCTCCGGCACGCCGGCCTGGCGCAGCAGCGCGATCGCCTTGGCCGCGATCAGCGGCGTCTGCTCGGCGGGTTTTGCGATCACCGAATTGCCGGTGACGAGCGCGGCTGCGATCTGGCCGGTGAAGATCGCCAGCGGGAAATTCCAGGGCGAGATGCAGACGATCGCGCCGCTCGCCTCGGTGCCGGCCTCGGCATTCGCCGCCTCCGACGCATAGTAACGCAGGAAGTCGACCGCCTCGCGGACTTCCGAGATCCCGTCGGCAAGCGTCTTGCCGGCCTCGCGGGTGGCGAGCGCGAAGAACTCGGCGGCGTTCGCTTCATAGAGGTCGGCGGCGCGGCGCAGGATGTTGGCTCGTTCGGCGACCGGGCGCCTCGCCCAGGTGGGCTGCGCCTCGACCGCGATCCGCACGGCGGTGGAGACCTGCTTGGCGCCGGCCTCGGTGACCGCGCCGACGACGTCCTTCACCTTGGCGGGGTTGAGCACTGCCCGTTTCGAGCCGTAGCCCGCGGCGCGCGTGATCGGCGCGGCCGCCCAGCATTCCTTGCCGGAAAAACCCGACCGCGCCGCATCGATCCCGGCCAGTGTGACGGGATCGGTCGTGTCGAATCCCCTGGAGTTCCTGCGGTCGACTCCGAAGATGGCGACAGGCGCGGCGATCGCCGGATTGGCGGCCGACCCCTGCCCTGCGACCACCTCGAACGGGTCGCGCGCGATGGTCTCCGGCGGCACGTCCTCGTCCGTCAACTGATGCACGAATGACGAGTTCGCGCCGTTTTCGAGCAGGCGGCGCACGAGGTAGGCAAGCAGGTCGGAATGCGCGCCGACCGGCGCGTAGATGCGGCAGCGCGTGCCCTCGACCTTGCGCACCGCCTCATGCAGTTCCTCGCCCATGCCGTGAAGGCGCTGGAACTCGAAGGCGCCCCGGTCGGGCGACATGGCGAGCACGGCCGCGACCGTATGCGCATTGTGGGTCGCGAACTGCGGATAGATGCGGTCGGTCATCGACAGCAGCTTTCGCGCGCAGGCGATGTAGGAAACGTCGGTGTTCACCTTGCGCGTGAACACCGGATATCCGGTAAGCCCGAGCATCTGGGCGCGCTTGATCTCGGTGTCCCAATAGGCGCCCTTGACCAGCCGCACCATGATCCGGCGGTCGAGCTTCTTGGCCAGCGCATGGAGCCAGTCGATGACGAAGGCGCAGCGCGGGCCGTAGGCCTGGACGACGACGCCGAAACCGTTCCAGCCGGCGAGCGCCGGCTCGGCAAGCACCCGCTCGATGACATCGAGCGAAAGGTCCAGGCGGTCGGCCTCCTCGGCGTCGATGTTGAGGCCCATGCGCGCATCGCGGGCGGCGAGCGCCAGCGCAAGCAGCCGCTCGGCCATGACGGGCAGCATCGTCTCGCGCTGCGACTGCTCGTAACGCGGATGCAGCGCCGACAGTTTTACGGAGATGCCCGGATTGAAGCGGATGTCGTCGCTCGCCGAATGTTTCGCAAGCGCGGCGATGGCGTTCTCGTAGGCCCTGAAGTAGCGCAGGGCGTCGACCTCGGTCCGCGCCGCCTCGCCGAGCATGTCATAGGAATAGAGGTAGCCCTTGGCCGTCATCGGCCTGCCGCGCTTCACCGCCTCGGCGATGGTGCGGCCAAGCACGAACTGCTCGCCCATCTCGCGCATCGCCGCCGCGACGGCGGTGCGGATGACCGGCTCGCCGAGCCGGCGCACCATTGCACGCAAGGTTCGTTCGATGCCGCCTTCGCCCTCGTCGAGCACGCGCCCGGTCAGCATCAGCGCCCAGGTCGAGGCGTTGACGAAGATCGAGGCCGAGCTGCCCGAATGCGCGGACCAGTCCTGCGGCGCGATCTTGTCGCGGATGAGCTCGTCCATCGTTTCGGTGTCGGGCACGCGCAGCAGCGCCTCGGCCAGGCACATCAGCGCCACGCCCTCCTTGGTCGAGAGCCCGTAGGCCGAGAGGAACACCTCCATCAGGCGGGGATCGGACGAGCCACGCACCGCGCGCACCAGCCCGGCGGCATGCTTCGAGATGGCCTCCCTTTCGGCGCTATCGAGGTTCGCCGTCGAGACCAGCCGCTCGAGCGCCGCGTCCTCGTCCGGCAGATAGTTGGATCGGATTTCTTTTCTCAGCGCAGCAAGCGTAGGCATGGTTCCCACCGGCAGTTTCCTTAAAGGCAACCTAGCACAGGCGGGTAATCTCAAGCGGACTGAAAAACTCGACCATGCAATCCGTTCGGTCTATGATGTCGGCAAGCTTCACCTCTCTTTGTCGAAAATCTTTCACATGGCAGATCAATTGGACCGGATAGACCGCAACATCCTGGCGGCCCTCGCGCGCGAGGGCCGCTTGTCGATGTCCGAACTCGCGGCGAAGGTCGGCCTGTCGAAGACGCCCGTGCAAGCCAGGGTCAAGCGGCTGGAGACGGATGGTTTCATCCGCGGCTATGCCGCGGTCATCGACCGCGAGCGCATGGGCGAAGGGCATGTCGCCTTCGTGCAGGTGAAGCTCTCCGACACCCGTTCGGCGGCGCTCGACGCGTTCAACCGCGCTGTTCAGGGTGTCGCCGAGATCGAGCAGTGCCACATGATGGCGGCGAGCTTCGACTATCTGCTCAAGGTGCGCACCAGGGACATCGCCGCCTATCGGCGCGTGCTCGGCGAGCGCATCTCCGCCCTGCCACACGTGGCGCAGACATCAACCTTCGTGGCGATGGAGACGGTCAAGGACCGGTAGCTTAGGGCGCGGGCTCATCAGCGCGTCGTCCCAGGCCTAGGACGGTGGGCGGAAGTCGACTTTCCTTTGCACGGCTTGGTCCACATCCTCCGGAGCCATGAGGATTGTGACCCGAGACTTCACCATGCCGCTGGCCTGAGCGACAATGGCGGTCGCAGCCATCTCAATGTTTCCAGGCAGATCGAGAATAATAACGAAGTCATCGCTGCCAAAGGCGTAATAGAACACTTCGAGTTTGCCACCCATCTCCTCGGCAAGTTTTTCGACCATCACTCGCCGTTTCGAACCGCCCTCCTTCAGCAAGCCCTTGAGACCCTGGTCCGTGTAAGAACCCTGGACGAGATATTTCGGCATGGCGTCTCCTCCCTTTCGAAGTTCTTGTCGACAGGAGATAGGCTACAGCTAGCCACTGGATCGCGAAATAGAGTTCGCGCCCTAGTTTGAGAGCGTCTTCACGAACGCGATCAATTGCTGGCGCTCGCGCTCGGAGAGATTAAGCGGGTGAAGTTCGCTTTGGCCCGAAGGCGCCGCCGGCGCGCGCGAATAATGGTCGACCACCTCCTCCAACGTGGCGAACTGGCCGGCATGCATATAGGGCGGACGCGTCGCCGCCCCCCGCAGCGAGGGCGGCTTGTATGCCCGGGTCAGCCTGGGATCGTCCTTCACCATGAAGCGCAGTTCGCCGCAGGCTTCCGGCCCGGCATCGCTGAATTTTCCTAGGCAGTTGAACGGGTCGGCGGCGACCTCTTTCGCGCCCGTCTCCCGCCCGAGGTCCTCAGGCAGTCCCGCCACTACCGGAACGCCGGTGTTGTGGAAGGAATCGTCGGTCAGCCGCGGCCCGGTGTGGCAGGTCGAACAGTTCGCCTTGCCGATGAAGAGCTTGAGCCCGGCGATTTCCTCGTCCGTCAGCGCCGCGTCCTCCGAAGGCTCGGTACCAGCCGCAATCGCCCCGGCAAAACGGTCGAAGCGGGTCTCCTGCGGCGCGATGGAACGCTCGAAAGCCGCGATCCCCTTGCCGAGATTGGAAAAGACGCGGTTCACGTCGTCCTGTTGCTCAGGGGTCATCGTGGCCCAGGCTGCCTTTTCCGCATCCGTCCCGAACGGCCCGGCCTGCTCCGGCACCGACGACAGATCCGGCAACGGGCCGAAGATGCGTTGATAGCGCTCGTTGAAATTTTCGGCGACGAAATGGGCGTAGAAAGCACGCGTGCCGCCGTGCTCCCGCTGCTCCTCCAGCGGCGTCAGCGCCTGCGCCCACAGGCTGTCGCGCCGCCCGTCCCAGAAGAACCACGGCCCCCACGCCACGCCGGCGAGCGGCATGGTGCGGCGGTCGGTCGTGCCGACCCCTTTCCCGCGCGGAAGATCGTCCTGGAACTGTTTGTCGATCAGGTGGCACGTGCCGCAGGCGACGACGCCGTCGATGCTCATGCGCTGGTCGAAGAAGAGCGTCGCTCCGAGCGCGGCGGCGGCCGGGTCGTCGGCGTATTTGTTGGTCGGGTCCGGCGGCAGCGGCGGCAGGGAGGCCAGCGACAGCAAGGCGATCGTCGCCTTCTCCTCGTCCGTAAAAGTCTCGCCGCTGCAGCCGGAGAGAGCCGCCGCCGAAACCAGAACGGCCATCGCAAGCCATACGGTTCGGCCGTCCATCGTCGTCAGAGCACCAGGTTGAACGTCACGCTGTCGGAACCCGGGGCTGCGGAAATGTCGAAGCGCAATTCCCAGCGCCCGCTCATCGAAAACTTCACGCCCTCGATCCGGTAGCGTCCGTTACCGAGATATTCGGTCATTCGAGGGCTGGTGGGCAGGCCGTGATTGTGTTCCGGCATGCCACCATCGATGGCGACACGGGCATCGTCGACAGGCTGGCCGTCGGCCGTCTTGACCGTCAGCACCCAGGAATGCAGCACGCCCTGCTTCACATCGGCGACTTCGGGCTCGATCGCAGCAACGTAGAGGCCGCCGGACGTCGTCTGCGAGCGCGCCAGATCGAGTTCCGGTTTCGCCGAACGTGCATCCAGTGTCGCCACATGGGCGCCGTAGGCGACCAGCACCAGTACTGCGACCGCGAGCGCGTAAAGCCAGCCTGATTTCAATGCGGTCTCCATCCCAGGAACAACGTTCGAGCCTCCGGGCATCATCCCGCTTCATGTTTGACGCAAGCATGGCTTCGCGCCTTTCGAAAAGCTATAGCGTCTGCGAATTCGGAGGGAAGTGATGGCAGGAAACGGAATCGTCTCGATCGGCGAATGCATGCTCGAACTGTCCGGCAGGGGCGGCGAGGACTGGCGCATGGGTTTTGCCGGCGACACGCTGAATACGCTGTGGGCGCTGCGCGCCCTGGCCGGGCCGGAGCGCGCGACGAACTACGTCTCCGCCTTCGGCGACGATCCCTTTTCGCGCGACCAGATCGCTTTCCTTCAGGCGAACGGGATCGGTATCGGCCAGAGCCCGGTCATTTCAGGCGCCCGCCCCGGCCTCTATGCCATCACGCTGACCGGCGCCGAGCGGTCCTTCACCTACTGGCGCAACGATTCGGCAGCGAAACAACTGGCGTCCGACCCGCAAAGATTGGCGAAAAGCCTTAAAAACCAAGCTCTTGCCTATTTTTCCGGAATCACTTTGGCAATTCTCGACCCGGCTTCCCGCCGCGTCCTCCTCGAAGCCGTGGGCAAGGCGCGCCAGGCCGGAAGCCTCATCGCCTTCGACGCCAATTACCGTCCCCGCCTGTGGAAATCCCTGGACGAAGCGCGCGCGGCAATCGACGAGGCGCTGTCGGTGACGGATATCGCGCTGCCGACATTCCCCGACGAGCAGAGCCTTCACGGCGACGCGTCTCCCGAGGCGACGGCTGACCGGCTCGCCGCGGCCGGCGTGCGCGAAATCGTGGTCAAGAACGGCGAGCTTCCGGCCCATGTGTGCCACGAGGACAAGGCCGAGTCGGTGCCTGCCGTGCATGTCCCCTCGCCGGTCGACACCACCGGCGCCGGCGATTCGTTCAACGGCACCTATCTCGCCGCGCGGCTGGCCGGCCTCTCCCCGGTCGAAGCCACCGGGAAGGCCCATGCGGTCGCTGCCGCGGTGGTGCAGGTGCGCGGCGCGCTGGCTCCTTACGAGACGCTTCGCGCGGCGTTCGCTGCCTAGGTTCTGCTGAAGCGGTATTCCGTGACCTGCCGGTAGACTTCGCCCGGCCACAGCACTGCTTGCGGGAAATACGGCCGGTTCGGCGAATCCGGCCAGACCTGCGGCTCCAGGCAGAAGCCCGCATAGGGCTTGTAGGTGCGCCCGCCATGCCCCGGAACGGGCGGCGCGACCTTGGCGCCGGCATAGAACTGCACCCCCGGCTCCGTAGTCCACACTTCCATCTCGACGCCGGACGATGAGCCTTGCGCCCATGCCGCCTGCTTCAGCGGCCCGCGCGCGGCGGCAAGGCAGAAATTATGGTCGTAGGGAACCTGCTCGCCTTCCTGTTCGAGGCGAATCGTACGCGCCCGCTGGAAATCGAACGCAGTCCCGCCGACCGGCTTCACGACGCCCGTCGGGATCAGTTCCTCGTCGACCGGCAGATAGGCCGCCGCGGTCAGCATCAGGCGATGGTCCAGTATGTCGCCGCTGCCGCCATCGTCGAGGTTGAAATAGGAATGATGGGCGAGGTTGCAGAGCGTCGGCTCGTCGGAGGTCGCCGACAGTTCGACCGACAGCGTGCCCGGTATCTTCATCCGGTAGGTGCAGGTCACGTCGAGTGCGCCGGGAAAGCCCATCGCGCCAGCCGGGTCATGCAGCGCCAGCGTCAGGAAATCGTCGCCGTGAAGCAGCACTTCCCACACCTGCTTGCCGAAGCTCTTCGAGCCGCCGTGCAGCGTGTGCTTGCCGAGGAAATTCTGGTCCAGCTGGTGTTGGGTGCCTGCGAGCGTAAAACGCCCGTTGGCGATGCGGTTGGCGTAGCGCCCGGCGATCGCGCCCATATAGGGCGAATGCGCGGGATAGTCCTCGAAGCGGTCGAAGCCCAGCACCAGCGGCGCCTCGTGCCCGTCCAGCCTGAGGTCCTGCAACACCGCGCCCCAGTTGACGACATGCGCCGTTAGCCCGCCGCCGGTTATCGAGAACCGATGGATCGAAGTCCCCTCCTGGGTCTTCCCGAAGACTTCACCGTCAGCCATTAGGCTCCTCCCCGTCAGCGCTGCAGACAGGCAAGCAAGGCCGGGTTTTCACCCGGCCTGCAAGAGAAATCAGAGGCCGAGGCCCCCGAGGCAGACATATTTCGTATCCAAATAGTCCTCGATGCCCTGGTGCCCGCCCTCGCGGCCGAGGCCGGACTCCTTGACGCCGCCGAACGGCGCCTCGACCGTGGTGATGATGCCCTCGTTGACGCCGACCATGCCGTATTTCAGGCCTTCCATGACACGGAAGGCGCGGCCGAGATTGCCGGTGTAGAAATAGGCGGCGAGGCCGAACTCGGTGTCGTTGGCGAGGCGGATGGCCTCCTCCTCGGCCTCGAACCTGAAGACCGGCGCGACAGGGCCGAAGATCTCTTCCTTCATGAACTTCATCTCGGGCTTGGCGTCGGCAATCACCGTCGGCTCGTAGAAGGAGCCGCCGAGCGGATGGCGCTTGCCGCCGGCGACGACCCGGCCGCCCTTGGCTTTGGCGTCGTCGACGAATTCCTCGACCTTCTCGACAGCCTTGACGTCGATCAGCGGCCCCTGCTGCGTGCCGTCCTCGAGGCCGGAGCCGACCTTCAGCTTCTTGCTTGCCGCCGCCAGCTTGTCGACGAACTCCTCATAGACGCCCGCCTGCACGAAGAAGCGGTTGGTGCACACGCAGGTCTGGCCCGAATTGCGGTACTTGGCCGCGATCGCGCCCTCCACCGCGCGGTCGATATCGGCGTCGTCGAAGACCAGGAACGGCGCGTTGCCGCCAAGCTCCATCGACACCTTCTTCACCGTCGCCGCGCATTTCTGGATGAGGATCTTGCCGACTTCGGTGGAGCCGGTGAAGGTCAGCTTCTTCACCAGCGGATTGGCGCAGATCTCGTCGCCGATCTCGGCGGCCGAGCCGGTGACGATGTTGACGACGCCCTTGGGGAAGCCGGCCTCCTCCGCGAGCACGCCCCAGGCCAGCGCCGAATACGGCGTCTGCGAGGCGGGCTTGACCACCGCCGTGCAGCCGGCCGCGAATGCCGGGCCGAGCTTGCGCGCCAGCATCGAGGACGGGAAGTTCCACGGCGTGATCGCGCCGACGACGCCGACCGGCTGCTTGGTGGTGATGATGCGGCGGTCGGCCCAGGGCGACGGCACCACGTCGCCGTAGGTGCGGCGGCCCTCTTCCGCGAACCACAGGATATAGGCGGCCGAAATGGCGATCTCGCCCTTGGCCTCGGTCAGCGACTTGCCCTGCTCGGTCGTCAGGATTTCGGCGAGCGGCTGCTGGTTGTCCATGATCGCGTCATGCATCTTGCGCAGGAGCTTGTGGCGCTCGAGCACGGAGGTCTTCTTCCACGAATGGAACGCCTCTTCCGCCGCTTCAATGGCGCGGCGGGTTTCGTTCTTGCCCGATTTCGGCACGGTGCCGATCTTCAGGCCTGTCGCCGGGTTGGTCACGTCGATCGTGGCGCCGCTGTCGGCCTGCACCCACTCGCCGCCGATCAGATTGGCTTCGCGCATGAAATGGCTGATTTTCTGGAGCATGGTCTTGCCTCCTTCGTGGCGTCGAACCGCCTATCCTGGAATTGTTGCGGGCGCCGAAAGGTCGGACGCCTCTCGTGGGGCATGCTCTACTCCAGCCGGCGGCAGGCGATCAATCTTTACTGGACGAAAGGTCTTGGTCCAGAGACAGCCCGGCGCTAGCCGAACACCACCTGCGCAACCGTCATCCAGAAGGCGATGGTCACCGCGGCGCAGGTCGTGGCGATGGACATCTGGCTGGACGCCAGCGCCTGCCCTGTCCCGAACTGCATGGCGAGCAGGTAGGAGTTGACGCCCGAAGGCAGAGCCGCCGCCATCACGGCGACCTTGGCGGTCATCGGCGGCAGGCCGAGCAGCAGGGCGACGCCCAGCGCCACCGCCGGCATCAGGAAAAGCTTCAGCAGCGACAGCACGGTCGCCGGCAGGACATTGCCCACAATGCTGAATTTCCTGAGACTGAGCCCCATTGCGAAGAGCGCCAGCGGTCCGGCGATGTCCGCCAGGGAATCGATCAGCCGTCCGACGAAGGAGGACAGTTCGAACCCGGTGAAACGCCAGACCACGCCGGCCAGGATGCCGATCATCAACGGGTTTGGCAGCACGCGCCTGGCAAACGCCCTCAGGATCTCGCCGGCGCTGATCGTCCCGGTCTTGCGGTGCCCGAACACGTCGAACAGGATGATCGACGTCATCGTCATGACCGGCAGGTGGATGGCGATGAGCAACGACAGGACCTCGAAGCCTTCCCGGCCAAGCGCGCCGAGCATGAACGGGATTCCGAGAAGTACGAGGTTGGAATAGGCGGAAGAGAACCCTCCGATGACGCCCATTTGCGGGTCGCGCCCGAAAATCCGGGTCATCGCCAGATGCCCGCCCAGCCAGGCTGCCGCGGCGGCGGAAAAATACGCGGTCCAGAGCGCCCACGGCGCCGAACCGTGAAAATCCGCGCCAACCATAGTTCGGAAAAGAAGCAGCGGCATAGCGACACCGACCGCGAACTCGGTCAGCGCATCGCCGACTGTGGTTTTCAGATAGCCGGTCAGCCCGGCGATATAGCCGAGCGCGACGAGTCCGAAGACGAAGAGGATGGTTTCGACGACCGGCGACACGGCCTGCGAATAGGCGACTGCGCAGTCCCGCGCAACCGCGGGCCCGGGAAATCGAGTGGCTGGCGGCGAAACGGGACGGATGGGCTCGCTGCGCGGCCAGGCAACGCGTGCTTGCCTTTATACCTGCTTTCGCGTCCCTATATCCGTCGCTTGCGTGAGGAAAATTGCCGGATGTTTCGTACCATTGCAGTCGCTTTGCTGTTTCTCTTTGCCGTCGAAGCAAGGGCGACCGAAGCCGGCTGGGCCCTGTTGCGCGATGGAGAGCACGTCGTGCTCCTGCGGCACGCAATGGCGCCAGGAGCCGCCGATCCGGCCAGTTTCGACGTCGAGAAATGCTCGACCCAGCGCAACCTTTCCGAACGCGGCAAGCAGCAGGCGCGCAAGATCGGCGCCTTGTTCGCCGCCCGCGCAGCACCCACCGAGCGCGTGCTGACAAGCCGCTATTGCCGGACCAGGGAAACGGCGCGCCTTGCCTTCGGCAGCGCCGAGGATTTCGCGCCGCTCGACCCTCCGGCGGCTGACGAGAATGCCCGCAAGGAGCAGCTCGATGCCGTCCTGCGCGAGGTTCGCGACTATTCCGGGTCGGGCAATCTCGTCCTCGTCACCCATCTCGAAACCATCGAGGCCCTGACTGGCCAGCCGGCTCGCGAGGGCGAGGCCGTGATCGTGGGCGCAGGCGACGACAAGCTGCGCGTGCTTGGCCGGATAATCTTCAACTGAATGCCCGTCTCCGTGAACGAACTTCCACTCCAGAAAAGTTATAACGCCCTGAACTGCCCGTCGCGGGCCTTTTCACGGCGTAAAAAAGCGACTAGACAGCCGATCGACGCTTCGCGCCCGGCACCCCCCGCCCGGGCCAATCGGTATTTGAAGGAAGAACCGTGACGACCACTTTCGAGAAAGTCGCCAAAATCATCGCGGACACGAGCGAGATCGATATCAACACGATCACCCCGGAAAGCCACACGATCGACGACCTCGGCATCGACAGCCTCGACTTCCTGGACATCGTCTTCGCGATCGACAAGGAATTCGGCATCAAGGTGCCGCTCGAGAAGTGGACGCAGGAAGTCAACGACGGCAAAGTGTCGACCGACGAATATTTCCTGATGAAGAACCTCTGCGCCAAGATCGACGGGCTCGTCGCCGCGAAGGCCGCTTGATGGCGCTGGCCGTTTAAGCGAAACGGCGCGATGAGCCCCAACGACGTCCTCATCACCGGTATCGGCCTGGTTTCCGCCCTCGGCGAGGGCGTCGACGCCCATTGGCAGAAGCTCACTGCCGACAGGCCGCAACCCGTCACCGACGCCGAGCGCTTTGCGCCCTACGTCGTCCATCCCCTGCCCGCCATCGACTGGGGTCTGCAGATCGCCAAGCGCGGCGACCAGCGGCAGATGGAGACCTGGCAGCGGCTTGGCACCTATGCGGCCGGGCTGGCGCTGGACGACGCCGCCATCAAGGACGAGGCGCTGTGCGCCACCATGGACATGGTTGTCGCTGCCGGCGGCGGCGAACGCGACGAAGCGGTCGACTCAGGCATTCTGGAGGCGTCGGCGGCGCGCAACGACCGCGGCGTGCTGCTCAACGAGAAGCTGACCACCGACCTGCGTCCCACCCTCTTCCTGGCGCAACTCTCCAACCTCCTCGCCGGCAACATTTCCATCGTCCACAAGGTGACTGGCTCCTCGCGCACCTTCATGGGAGAGGAAGGCGCCGGGGTCGCAGCCGTCGAAACGGCGGCCGCGCGCATCCGCTCAGGCCAGTCCTCGCACATGCTGGTCGGCGGCGCTTTCCAGACTGAACACCACGACATGCTGCTCGGCTACGAGTTGGCCGGCTATCTGCATCGCAGCCCGTGGGCGCCTGTGTGGCAGCGCCAGGGCGCCGAAGGCGGCGGGTTGATCAGCGGCTCGGGTGCCGCCTTCCTCGTCCTGGAATCGCGCGAGCACGCCGAGAAGCGCGGCCGCAAGGCATACGCCCAGCTCGGCACCGTCTTCTCGGACAGGATTCGGCGCCAGAAGGACGATCTCGCTTCCGGGATCGCCGCACTCGCAGCTAGGGCGGGCGTAGCGGACAAGCCGATGCTCGCCATATCCGGAGCGTCCGGCGCGCATGCCGCGACCGCCGCGGAAAAACAGGCGTTCGACGCGACGTCCGGTGTGTCCTTGCGCGGGTTCTCGAGCATCGTGGGGCATCTGAAGGAAGCCCAGTTCCCGTTCGCGGTGGCGCTTGCCGCACTCGCCGTGCACAATCGCGCCGCCTATCCGGTCTTTGACGCCGAGGTCGAAAAGCCTTTCGACGGCGAGACCGGCTCGGTGCTTGCAACGGCTGTCGGCTATCACCAGTTTGAGGGCATGGCGCGCGTCGTCGCCGCCGATTGAACCGTCCGGCCACTGGGATCGGGGTCAGGAATGACGATTATGAAAGATCACCTCGGAAGGCCGGTCGTTGCCGTGACCGGCATTGGCGTCATCACCTCGCTCGGCGTCGGCAAGAAGGACAATTGGGACGCGCTGACGTCGGGGCGGTCGGGCATCCATCCGATCACCCGCTTCCCGACGGATCATCTCAACACGCGGATTTGCGGCACCGTCGACTTCCTGGAAACGAGCAGCAAGGGTGCGAGCCCGCTGACCTACGACATGGCCGAGACCGCCGCCCGCGAGGCGATCGGCGAGTCCGGTCTTTCCTCTGATGATTTCGGCGGACCGCTTTTCCTGGCGTCGCCGCCGGTCGAACTCGACTGGGCCGATCGTTTCAGCCTCTACGCGGCCGGAAAGAACGGAAGCGCAGCCGACCGTGTCCTGGAGATCGCCCGCGACCTGAAGACGCTCGATATCTTCGAGACCGCGCAATTCGGCTCGATCGCCGACAGGCTCGCCGATACGCTCGGCACGCGCGGCCTGCCGATCACGCTTTCCACCGCCTGCGCCTCCGGCGCGACCGCCATCCAGCTCGGCGTGGAAGCGATCCGGCGCGGTGAATGCGACCGCGCCCTGTCGATCGGCGCGGACGGCTCGGTCACGGCCGAGGCGCTGATCCGCTTCTCGCTCCTGTCCGCTCTGTCGACCCAGAACGACGTTCCCGAAAAGGCCTCGAAGCCGTTTTCCCGCGACCGCGACGGTTTCGTCATTGCCGAGGGCGCCGCTGCGCTCGTGCTGGAATCGCTGGAAAGCGCCATTGCGCGCGGCGCAACGGTGCTCGGCATCCTGCGCGGATGCGGCGAGCGGGCCGACGATTTCCACCGCACGCGCTCCAAGCCCGATGGTTCGCCCGCGATCGCCGCCGTCCGCGCGGCGCTCTCGGACGCCGGCCTTTCCGAGAACGAGATCGGCTACGTCAACGCGCACGGCACCTCGACGCCCGAAAACGACAAGATGGAGCATCTGTCGCTGTCCACCGTCTTCGGCGAGCGCATACGGAAAATCCCGGTTTCATCCAACAAGTCGATGATTGGCCATACGCTGTCGGCGGCGGGCGCGGTGGAGGCCGCCTTCTCGCTGATGACCATGCGCGAGGGCGTTCTGCCGCCGACCATCAACTACGACAATCCCGACCCCGCGATCGAGCTCGACGTGGTGCCGAACGTCAAGCGCTCGGCCGACGTGTCGACGGTTCTCTCCAATTCCTTCGGCTTTGGCGGGCAGAACACCTGCCTTGTCTTGGCGCGGGAACCCGTCTAAGCGAGCCGCAAGGTTCGCCTGGAGCATGATCTCGAAAAGTCGGAACCGGCTTTCGGAAAAGATCATGCTCAAAGAAGAATAGAGGGGTTCCACCCGCAATATGCGTGCATTGCAGCTCATCGAGGATCGCAAGCTCGAAACCGTCGAGGTCGCGCCCCCGCCCGCGCCGGGCCTCGGCGAGGTGACGCTCCGCATCAAGGCCGTTGCGCTCAACCACATCGACGTCTGGGGATGGCGCGGCATGGCCTTCGCCAAGCGCAAGCTGCCGCTGACGATCGGCGCCGAGGCGTCGGGCGAGGTTGAGGCTGTCGGTCCGGGCGTGTCCAACCTCCTGCCGGGCCAGCTTGTCGCCATCTACGGCGCGCGCACCTGCGGGCTTTGCCGGCATTGCCGCGAAGGCCGCGACAATCTCTGCGAGCATGTCTCGGGCGTCCACGGCTTCCATCTCGACGGCTTCGCCCAGGAAAAGATCAATCTCCCCGCGCGGCTCCTGGTCCCCGCCCCGCCCGGCGTCGATGCGATCGGCGCTGCGGTCACGCCCGTCACCTACGGCACCGTCGAGCACATGCTGTTCGACAATGCCAGGCTCGAGCCCGGCGAGACGATTCTCGTCCATGCCGGCGGTTCGGGCATCGGCACGGCGGCGATCCAGCTCGCCAAGAAGATGGGCTGCACCGTCATCACCACCGTCGGCTCCGCCGACAAGATGGCGAAGGCCGAGGCGCTCGGCGCGGACCACGTCATCAACTACCGCGAGGACCGCTTCGAAGGCGTCGTGCGCAAGCTGACGAAGAAGAAGGGCGTCGACGTCGTGTTCGAGCATGTCGGCGCCGATACCTGGGCCGGCTCAATGCTGTCGTTGAAGCGCGGCGGCCGGCTGGTCACCTGCGGCTCGACGTCTGGCGTCTCGACGCAAATGAACCTGATGCAGCTCTTCCAGCAGCAGTTGAAGATCTTCGGTTCCTTCGGCTGCCGCATGGAAAACATGGCGAACGCCATGCAGAAGATGGCCGCCGGCCTTGTCTCGCCGGTGATCGATACCGAAGTGGATTTCGCCGGCATCGGCGAGGCGCTGAAGCGCATGGAAAGCCGCGACGTGTTCGGCAAGATCGTCCTGCGCGTCGGCTGAGGAAGGTCATTCGTTGAAGCGAAGGACCTCCGCCCTCTTAAGCAAGCGCGCGATGCGGCTCGCCCGTGCGGCCAACCACTGGCTGATCGCCCGTTTTGCCGTGAGCGCCATGTGGCTGCTCCGCAAGCTGCCACCGGACACCGCCCTCAACGTCGCTGCGGCGGCGGCAAGAAGGATCGGCCCCTGGTTCGGCCGGCACCGCACCGCCCTCGACAATCTCCGCAGGGCCTTCCCTGATAAATCGGAACAGGAGATCGAGGCGCTGGCGCTGGAGATGTGGGACAACATGGCCCGCCTGGCGGCCGAATACATATTTCTCGACCAGCTCTTCGACTTCGATCCGGCCGACCGGTCGGCCGGTCGCATCGAGGTCGTCGGCGAGGAGCTTTTCGTCCGGCTAGCCGGCGAACAGAAGCCGCATATCCTCTTCACCGCTCATCTCGGCAATTTCGAGCTGCTGCCGATCGCGGCGGCCGTGCACGGCCTGAAGGTGACGGCGCTCTTCCGCCCGCCGAACAATCCCTACATCGCCGACTATGTGCTCTCGACGCGCCGTTCGACGATGGGCGGGCTGATGCAAACGCACGCCGGCGCCGCCTTCGCGCTCGCCGGCATCCTGGAAGAGGGCGGCAATGTCGGCGCCCTCGTCGACCAGAAGTTCGCCGGCGGCGTCTCCACGACCTTTTTCGGGCGGCCGTGCGAAACCAATCCGGTGGTGCCGATGCTGGCGCGCCGCTTCGATTGCGACGTCTTTCCGGCTCGCTGCACGCGCCTGCCGGGCAACCGCTATCGGCTGGAGATCCAGGAGGCGGTTGAGCTCGTGCGCGATGCCAACGGCGACGTGGATATCGAAGCCTCCGCCCAGCTTTTCAACGACGTGGTCGAAGGCTGGGTGCGCGAACACCCCGGTCAGTGGATGTGGTTCCACAAGCGCTGGTCGCTGAGCAACCGGAGGCGCGCCAACCGCTGGAAAGCGAAGTCGGGCTCCGAACGGACCAAGGCCGGCAGCGCAGGCTGAACGGCCCTGCCCCACCTAGAATGTCGGATACGGGTCCGCTCAGTTGACGACGGTGATCCGCGTGTTGGCGCGGCCGGCCTGCTGGACCAGAGAATAGAATTGCGCCGCGTTTGCCGTCTGCAGCCTGATGCAGCCATGCGAGGCCGGACGTCCCAGGCTCTTCACATAGTTGGTGCCGTGGATCGCGTAGCCGCCGAGGTAGAACACCGAATAGGGCATCGGCGACATGTGGTATTTGCGCGAATACCACATGCGGTGCAGCCGCTTCGGGCTCCACGTGCCGCGCGGCGTCCAGTAGCCCGGGCGGGCGGTGGACACTTTCCATTTGTGGATCACGCGGCCGTTCCTGGAGACCGTCATCGTCTGGCTGGAAATGTCGACGCGCGCGACGAGGCTGGCGCTCCAGCCCTGCGTCGTCGCGCCGAACAGCATCGCCGCCAGCGCCACTGCCGTGAGAATCGCGTTTTTCCGAGTCGCGTGTTTCATCTGACCCCTCCTGCCCGGTTATGAACGTATTTGACCGTCTGAACGGGATAACGATTGCTCTACACCCGAACCCTGAGGTTTTCGCCAATCCGGTCGGTCAAATTCGAATAATTTCGCCTGACAGTTGCATTGCCGCAACGTTAGCCTTGCCAAGCCATCGGCAAGCCTGCTCAATTCGGCGCATGGACGAGCGCCTTTCCAGGACAATCGAGGAGCGGACCGACGAGTTGGCCGCGCTTGCGACCGATCTGATCCGCTTTCCGACCGTCAACCCGCCTGGCGACGCCTACCGCCCCTGCGCCGAATTCATTGCCGACCGGCTGCGGAAGCGCAGCTTCGGCGTCGAGTTCATCCGCGCCGAAGGCACGCCGGGCGACAGCGACCGCTATCCGCGCATCAATGTCGTCGCCCGCTTCGACGGCAGGACGCGCGGCTCGACCGTGCATTTCAATTCGCACATAGACGTGGTCGAAGCCGGCGAAGGCTGGACCGTCGATCCCTTCGCCGGAACCGTCAAGGACGGCAGGGTCTATGGCCGCGGCGCCTGCGACATGAAGGGCGGGCTTGCCGCCTCGATCATCGCGGCCGAGGCTTTCATGGACGTCAATCCGGATTTTCCGGGCGCGATCGAGATCTCCGGCACGGTCGACGAGGAATCCGGCGGTTTCGGCGGCGTCGCCTACCTCGCCCGGAAGGGCTATTTCTCAAAACCGAAGGTCGACCACGTCATCATTCCGGAGCCGCTCAACAAGGACCGCATCTGTCTCGGCCACCGCGGCGTCTGGTGGGCCGAGATCGAGACCAAGGGCGAGATGGCGCATGGCTCGATGCCGTTCCTCGGCGACTGCGCGGTCCGCCACATGGGCGCGGTCATCCGCGCCTTCGAGGAGGAGCTTTTCCCGGCGCTCGACCAGAAGCGCACGCGCATGCCGGTCGTGCCGGAAGGGGCCCGCCGCTCGACTATGAACATCAACGCCATCCATGGCGGGCAGACCGATGACTATTCGGGCCTGCCCTCGCCCAACGTGCCCGACTCCTGCCGGATGGTGATCGACCGCCGTTTCCTCCTGGAGGAAACCCTCGCCGAGGTGAAGGACGAGATCGTCACCGTGCTCGACCGGCTGAAGGAAAGCCGCAAGAAATTCGACTACACCATCCGCGACGTCATGGAGGTGCTGCCGCTGATGACGGAGCGCGACGCCCCCGTCGCCGCGGCAGTGGCCGAAGGCATTCGCGAGGTCTTCGGCCGCGAGCCGGAATATGTCATCTCGCCCGGCACATACGACCAGAAGCACGTCACCCGCATCGGCCATCTGCACGACTGCATCGCCTACGGCCCGGGCATACTCGACCTCGCCCACCGCCCGGACGAGTGGGTCGGCATCACCGACATGGTGGAGTCGGCCAAGGTCATGGCGGTCGGCCTTGACAGGCTGTTGCGCGGCAGAGGCCGATAGGCAGTGAGATTGCGATGCACAATCGGCCTAACCACCTGAAAAAGAAAAACATTCTGGATTGCTCCTCGCACGTGCGAAATAGCCGTTTACTGGCCTTGCAAATCGCGCTTCTATCCGCGCCACCTTACGTAACGGGAGAGCCGCCATGAACCCCTGGAAATCAGCCGCAGCAGCAGCCGTCCTGGCGCTCGCCTCGAGCACGGCGGCGATGGCCGCGCGGGCCGATCTCGTGCTCGGCATGCCGCTGGAGCCGCCGCATCTCGATCCGACGGCGGGCGCGGCGGCGGCGATCGACGAAGTGCTCTACGCCAACGTGTTCGAAGGGCTGACCCGTATCGGCTCGCGCGGCGAGGTCCTGCCTGCCCTCGCCGAGAGCTGGACGGTATCCGACGACGGCAAGGTCTATACGTTCAAGCTGCGGACATCGGTCAAATTCCACGACGGCACCGATTTCAACGCCGACGATGTGAAATTCTCGCTCGATCGCGCCCGCGCCGACGATTCCACCAATGCGCAAAAGGCTCTTTTCGCTGCGATCGATACGGTCGAGGCCGTCGACCCGGCCACCGTCAAGGTGACACTCAAGACCCCGCAGGGCGCCTTCCTCTACAATATGGGCTGGGGAGACGCCGTGATCGTGGCCCCGGAATCGGCCGGGACCAATAAGGAGAAGCCGGTCGGCACCGGTCCCTTCAGGTTCGACAACTGGGCCAAGGGCTCGTCGATCACCATCGTCAGGGCCGACAGCTACTGGGGCGAACCGGTCGCGCTCGACAAGGCGGAGTTCCGTATCATTCCTGACGCCGCGGCGGCGGTGCCTGCGCTGCTCTCGGGCGACGTGCAGGCGCTTCCCAACTTCCAGCTCGGCGATGCGCTTCCGCAGGTCGAATCCGACCCGCGCTTCAAGGTCGTCATCGGCTCGACCGAAGGCGAGACGATCCTCGCCATCAACAACAAGAAGCCGCCCTTCGACAATCTCAAGGTCCGCCAGGCCATCGCCCATGTCATCGACCGCAAGGCGATCATCGACGGCGCCTCCGGCGGCCTCGGCACGCCGATCGGCTCGCATTTCTCGCCGGCGAACGATGCCTATGTCGATCTCACCGGCACCTATCCCTACGATCCGGCAAAGGCCAAGGAGTTGCTCAAGGAAGCCGGGCTCGAAAACGGCTTCAAGACGACGCTGAAGCTGCCGCCGGTCGGCTATGCCCGCGACGGCGGCCAGATCATCGCGTCGGAACTGCGCAACATCGGCATCGAGGCGGAGATCATCCCGGTCGAATGGGCGGACTGGCTGAAGCAGGTCTTCACCGAGAAGGACTACGACCTCTCGATCGTGTCTCACACCGAGCCGAACGACATCGATATCTATTCGCGCAAGGATTATTACTTCAATTACGACAATCCGGCCTTCGACAAGGTGATCGAGGAGTTGAACCTCACCTCGGACGAGGCCAGGCGCAAGGAGCTCTACGGCCAGGCGCAGAAGATCCTCGCCGATGACGCTGTGGTGGGCTTCCTGTTCGAACTGCCCAAGATCGGCATCTGGGACGCCAAGGTCGAGGGGCTCTGGGAAAATTCGCCGATCCAGGCGAACGACCTGACCAAGGTGAAATGGGTGGACTGACGCAAGAGGAGCGGGATTTGATGAGCGCTCCGAAAGCGGGTCTTTTCGGAGCGTGGATTGAATTCCGCACCGGGCAGAGTTTTATCGCCCTGAAATCAATCGCTTACACGATTTCTTCGCCTTCCCGCCCGGCCAGTTTATTCACAACCCTTTCGCCTCCCGCATACTCCCCGTCAGCAGCTTGCTTGTGGGAACGGGTGGCCACGACCTCCATCCAGGCAAGTGTGGCGCTGGATCGCGTCCCGTGTTGGTCACATGGGCGGCTCCGGTCCCGATGCTGGCCTGCGCGCCCGCTCCTCCAGCCTATCGGAAGGGGATGGACCGGGCACGGCAGCGGGAGAAAACGCCGGCGGCGCATGGCTGCGCGTCAACTAGATTACTTAGAAGACGTCGCAGCCATGCGCCGCCTCCCGCAATGGCCAGACGTTTCGGCGGGCGTGGCGACGACCACGCACGCCGCAAGCCCAAGCGGGCGTCGCGACCTGTGTCGCGCCCCCGCGGAGGGCCAGCCGCCGGAACCCGGCGGCGGTGCGGCCCGCGAGCGAAAAGAAATCGGTGTGGCGGCGATGAAGCATGCCCAAAACACCCTTTCCCGATACCGCCTCCGTTTCATCCCCTCTCCCGGATGTCGAGGCGACACTCCATGATCTCCTTCCTTCTGCGTCGCCTGGGTTCCGGCCTGCTGACCCTGGCGGTGGCCTCGGTGGTGGTCTTTGCCGTTCTCGAAATCCTGCCGGGTGACCCGGCGCGGCTGATGCTAGGTCTCAATGCCACCGAGGACGCGGTGCAGGCTTTGCGGGTCGAGATGGGCCTCGACCAGGGATTTCTCGTCCGCTATTTCCATTGGATCGGCGGGCTGCTCAGCCTCGATTTCGGCCGCTCCTACACCTATTCGGTTCCCGTCCTCGACCTGATCACGGAGCGCGCCGCGGTCTCGCTGCCGCTCGCCTTGATTTCGCTGGCGCTGTCGACTGCGATCGCCATTCCGGTCGGCGTCTTCGCCGCGGCGCGCCGGGGCCGCACGGCCGACACCTTCGCCATGGCGGCCTCGCAATTCGGCGTCGCCGTCCCGAACTTCTGGTTCGCTCTGCTCCTCGTCTATGTTTTCGCCGTCTGGCTGAGGCTGGTTCCCGCGGGCGGATTTCCCGGATGGCACGCTGGCCTCTGGCCGGCGCTGAAGGCCCTGATCCTTCCCGCGGTGGCGCTCGCCCTGCCCCAGGCCGCGATCCTGGCACGCGTCACCCGCTCCGCGCTGGTCGAGGTGCTCGGTGAAGACTTCATCCGAACCGCCCGCGCGAAGGGCCTCCCGCAAAAGACCGTGCTCTGGCGCCACGCATTGCGCAACGCCATGCTGCCGGTGCTCACCATCCTCGGGCTGCAATTCGCCTTCCTGCTCGCCGGCACGATCATCATAGAGAACGTCTTCTACCTGCCGGGGCTTGGTCGCCTCATCTTCCAGGCAATCAACCAGCGCGACCTGATCGTGGTGGAAAGCGTCGTCATGCTGCTGGTCGCGACCATCATCGTGATCAACCTGCTGGTCGATCTCTCCTACGCGATAGTCGACCCCCGGCTCCGGGTGCGCGCATGAACGACCGCCCCGCCCCGCCGCCTGAAAAAGGCTTTTTTGCAAAGGCCTTCGCCAACCGTTCCTTCGTCGCCGGCTTCATCATCACCGCGCTGGTGGCGGCAATGGCGCTGCTGTCCTTCTTCTGGACGCCCTACGACGTGACGAAGCTGATCATCGCCGACCGCATGCAGCCGCCTTCGGCGACGCACATCTTCGGCACCGACCAGTTTGGCCGCGACATGCTGTCGATGATCATGGTGGGCGCTCGCAACTCGATCGCGGTGGCGCTCGTCGCGGTCGGCATCGGCATGGGCATCGGCGTCCCGCTCGGCTGCTGGGCAGCGGCGCGCGGTGGCTTTGTCGACGACGCGCTGATGCGCTTCAACGACATCGTCTTCGCCTTTCCCGCCCTGCTCTCGGCAATCATGATCACCGCGATCTTCGGCCCCGGCGCGGTCAACGCGATCATCGCCATCGGCATCTTCAACATCCCGGTCTTCGCACGCGTGGCACGCGCCGGAGCGCTGGCGATCTGGCCGCGCGAGTACATTCTGGCGGCGCGTGCCGCCGGCAAGGGTGGAGCGCTGATCACGGTCGAGCACATACTGCCCAACATCGCCAACCTGTTACTTGTCCAAGGCACGATCCAATTTGCGCTAGGCATCCTCGCCGAGGCGGGGTTGTCCTATGTCGGTCTCGGCGCGCAGCCGCCGATGCCAAGCTGGGGGCGCATGCTGTTCGACGCGCAGACGCGCATGGTCGTCGCGCCCTACCTCGCCATCGTGCCGGGAATGGCGATCGTCATCACCGTGCTCGGCCTCAACCTGATCGGCGACGGCATCAGCGATACGCTCGACCCCAAACTCAGGCGCCGGCGATGAGCCTGCTCGAGATCGAAAACCTGTCGCTCGACATAGGCGGCACGCCGATCCTCAAAGACGTCGACCTGTCGCTTGGGGCAGGCGAAGTCATGGGTCTGGTCGGCGAGTCCGGCTCCGGCAAGTCGATCACCGCGCTTTCGGTCATGCGGCTGCTTCCCGAAGATGCGCGCGTCTCGGGCCGCATCAGCTTCGGCGGCATCGACATTTTGGCCGCATCCGAGGACCGGATGAACGCGCTGCGCGGCGACGACATCGGCATGGTCTTCCAGGAACCGATGACCGCGCTCAATCCACTGAAGACGATCGGCGAGCAGGTCGCGGAGGGCATTCGCTGGCACACCCGCGCCAACAGGGCCGATGCTGATGCACAGGCGCGGAGGATGCTCGACCGGGTCGGGCTTCCAGCCCAAAAATTCCCCCTCACCCGCTATCCGCACGAACTGTCGGGCGGCCAGCGCCAGCGCGTGGTCATCGCGATCGCTTGTGCGCTGAAGCCCAAGCTCCTGATCGCGGACGAGCCGACCACGGCGGTCGACGTCGTCCTGCAGGCGCAGATTCTCGAGCTTCTGCGCGATCTCGTCAACGAGAACCGCATGGGGCTGCTGCTCATCTCGCACGACCTCGCCGTCGTGACCGAGATGGCCGACCGCATCACCATCCTGCGGGGTGGCGAAGTGATGGAGGCGGGCGAGACCGCGACGACGCTGTCGGCCCAGTTGCATCCCTATACACGGCAGCTGGCGCAGGCATCCATGCATGTGCCGGAACGCCGCAAGCGCCATCCATTCTCCCCTCTTGAGGGGAGAATGTCGCCGAAGGAGACAGAAGGGGGCGTCTCAGGAGGCACCGCCTCCACCCTCCCCGCAGCCATCTCGCCATCGGAGGCCCACAGACCGCCCCTCCTCACCGTCCAGAACATCGCCAAGGATTACCCCGGCAGGCGGACGTCACTGCTCCGGAAGCCGGCGCCGGTCCGCGCCGTCGACAACGTCTCCTTCTCGCTGGGCGAAGGCCATTCCGTGGCGCTGGTCGGACGCTCGGGCTGCGGCAAGTCCACCCTCGCCCGCATGATCCTGGCACTCGAGGAACCGACCTCCGGCACGATCGCATTTCGCGGCGAGACGATCACTGGCCGCGACCAGACCTCGCTGCGATCCGCACGGCGGGACATGCAGGTCGTGTTCCAGGACCCTTACGGCTCCTTCAATCCGCGCAGGACGGTGGAGTGGCTGGTGGCCGAACCCCTGCATCTGCTGGACGGCAAGCCAGGCAGGGCGGAGCGTCGCGAGCTCGTTTCGCAGGCGTTGCACGAGGTCGGGCTTAAGCCGTCGGACATGCAGAAATACCCGCACGAGTTCTCCGGCGGGCAGAGGCAGCGCATCTCCATTGCCCGCGCCATCATAACGCGCCCGAAGCTGGTCGTGGCCGACGAGCCCGTCTCGGCCCTCGACGTCTCGATCCGCGCGCAGGTCCTCGACCTCTTCGCGGGGCTGAACGACCGTCTGGGAGTCGCCTATCTCTTCATTACCCACGACCTGACCGTGGCGAAGGCGATCACCGACGAGGTCATGGTCATGGATGAGGGAAGGATCGTCGAGACCGGGCGAACGGCCGAAGTGCTGACACATCCGCGATCGGAGGCCGCGCGGGCGCTCGTCGAGGCGGCGCCGGATCTTCATCGGGCGATCGCGAAAAGGATGCAGGAACAGGGCTAAGTGATTCGAAAGATTCGAAAATCGTGCGCCGAGCACGAAACCGGGCATGCCCGTGAACTGAAAGTGCCCGCCCTATCGGGCGGGCAGAGCGGGCGGACCAGACTGGAGGTCAGGCGGTCCGCATGCTTTTCTGGTTTTATTCCAGGTAGCTCGACGGATCGACCGGCGACGAATTCTTGCGGACCTCGAAGTGCAGCTTCGGCGAGTCGGTCTGGCCGCTCATGCCGGAGACCGCGATCTCCTGCCCGCGCTTCACCTTTTCGCCGCGCTGGACCTTGAGTGCGCTGGCATGGCCGTAGACCGTGACCAGCCCGTCCTCGTGGCGCACCAGCACGGTGTTGCCGAATTCCTTGAGCCCATCGCCGGCATAGATGACGACGCCGTTCTCGGCGGCCTTGACCGGCGTGCCTTCCGGCACCGAGATGTCGATGCCGTCGTTCGACTTGCCGCTGCCCTTGCCGTATTGCGAGATCACGCGGCCACGCACCGGCCAGCGCATGCGGCCGATGCCGGTGGCGTCCGGCGCCGTCTCGTCGGCCTGCTGGATGACCTTCTCCGTCTTCTTGGGCGGCGTATAGGCTGCAACCTTCTCGCCCTGAGCGGCAGGCTTCGCGGCGGGCGCTGCTTCGACCGGCTTGGTCGCGTTCGTCACCACTGCATCGGTCGCCGCCGGGGCAGCCGAAGCGACCTTGGTCGAGCCGCCCGCACCCGGGATCTTCAGCGTCTGCCCAACGCGGATCAGCCCGTCGGAGAGGCCGTTGGCCTCCTTGATGGCGGTGACGCTGGCGCCGGTGTTCCTGGCGATGCGGGAAAGCGTGTCGCCCTCCTGCACCTTGTAGGTGCCGGCGGCCGTCGGCTTGGCATTGGTGTTGTCGGCCGCCGCCGTGGTGGTCGTGCCGGATTTGCTCTTCGGAGTATTCGGCAGAACAGCCAGATTCTGCTGATCCTGACCCTGATCAGGCTGATGCTCGCCGCGCGAGGATTTCGCCTTCGCCGTGTTCGGATTGTTGTCGGGAGCGGAGACGCCGGCCTTGTCCGAATAGACGTAGGTCGGAATGACGATCTTCGAGCCGGTCTTGAGCCCGTCGGATTCGGTCAGCCCGTTCGACTTCATGATGACGTCGGCGGGGACGCCGAAGCGGCGCGACAGGTTGTAGACCGTCTCGCCCGACTTCACCGTGACCTGGGTGCCGCCGGCACGCGACCAGCCCTTGATGTCGCCCTGCTCGGCGAAGGGCGGCTGCGGATTGACCGTGCCGGTCGTGGTGGTGTCCACCGGCGCCATGGGCGGAGCGGATGCTGTCTGGACCGGCTGAGCGGCGGGAGCGGTCGAGACCGGGTCCAGCGAACCGCGGGTGACCGAACCGGTATAGGTGCCGCCGGCCGGGGCGGACGCGACCTGCTGCGTGTCGCCCGGATAGGGCTGGACGCCGCCGCCGGTCTGCGCGCTTGGCCGGATGATCTCGCGCTGGTTTGGAGTGGATGCGGTCATGAAGTCGTCGACGCCACCGAAGCGCGCGACTTGGGAACTGCATCCGGCGGAAACGCCCGCCAAGAGGAGGACGGCTGCCCCTTGCGACAGCTTCATACCGTTACGCTTCAAAACACTGACCAGCATGGTAACGACCCGCGCATACCCGAGACTCAACTGTCCGAATTAAAGCGCGTTAATCTTACCGGTCGGTTAAACTCCTCCAATTTGAAGCGGATTTAATTCAGACTTTTGAAAAACCGCCTCAGATGACGGCGGCGACGCTCTTCATGATTGGCTGTAGACGGACCGTGCCGATGTCCTCGCGCTCGAAGCGGCTGCCGATCTTGGTAAGCTTGGTGAGCGTCTGCAGCCCCTCTTCCGGGCCGATCGGCGCGATCATGACGCCGTTGGACGCGAGCTGCTCGGCGAAGTTGCGCGGCAGGCTCTCGAAGGCTGCCCAGACCACGATGCGGTCGAAGGGCCCTTCAGCGGCAAGTCCCTGCGACCCGTCGGCGTGGCGCGCCGAGACGTTGGTGAGCCCCAGCGCCTCGAAACGCTGGCGCGCCTGCTCGGTCAGCGTCTTGTAGCGCTCGATGGTGACGACGCGGGCGGCAAGCCGCGCCATGACGGCGGCGGTGAAGCCCGAGCCGGTGCCGACCTCCAGAACGCGGTGGCCCGGCTCGATGGCGAGCGAGGCGATGATCTCGGCTTGCAGGTCCGGCCCTTCGATCGCCTCGCCGCATTCGATCGGGATCATGCCTTCCGTCCAGGCGACGCTCCGCCAGCGGTCCGGCAGGAAGGCGTGACGCGGCGCGGCCTCGAACGCGGAGATCAGCTCCTTGGCAACGATACCCTTGCCGCGCAGCCGCAGCAGGAAGGATGCGAATGCCTCGCGTTCGTCGACCGCGTCGTTCATGCGAGCGCCTTCGTGATCTGGTCGCGCAGCTCATTCGCCGTCAGGTCGAACTTCAGCGGCGTCACCGAGACGAAGTTGCTCTTCACCGCATGGATGTCGGTGCCCTCGCGAAGATCGCTCATGTCGCGGCCAAAGCGCAGCCAGTAATAAGGGAAGCCGCGTCCGTCGGCCCGCTCCTCGATGTCGATGTTGTAGGCGACCTTGCCCTGGTTGGTGACGCGCACGCCCTCGACCTCATCCGGCCGGCAGCTCGGGAAGTTGAGGTTAAGGAAGGTTCCGGTCGGCAGGTCGACGGCGAGCAGCTTCTTGAGCAGCGCGGGCGCCAGCGCCTCCGTGGTCTCGTAGGGCACGAAACGCTGCCCGTCCTCGACATTGTAGGCCTGGCTGAGCGCCACCGACTGGATGCCGAGCAGCGCGCCTTCCATGGCGCCGGCGACGGTGCCCGAATAGGTGATGTCGTCAGCGATGTTGGAGCCGGAATTGATACCTGAAAGCACGAGGTCCGGCAGGCCGGGCAGCAGGCGGCGCACGCCCATGATGACACAATCGGTCGGCGTGCCCCGTACCGCGAAATGCTTTTCGCCGAGCTTGCGCAGCCTCAGCGGCTCGGAAAGCGACAGCGAATGCGCATAGCCGGACTGGTCGGTCTCCGGCGCGACAACCCATACGTCGTCCGAGATGGTGCGCGCGACGCGCTCGAGAGCGGCAAGGCCTTCGGCATGGATGCCGTCGTCATTGGTGAGAAGGATGCGCATGCTAAGCCCTTGCCTCGATCTTGGTCAGCCCGCCCATGTAGGGCCGGAGCACTTCAGGAATGGTTACGCTGCCGTCGGCCTCCTGGTAGTTCTCCATTACGGCGATCAGCGCGCGGCCGACGGCGGTGCCCGAGCCGTTCAGCGTATGCACGAAGGCGGTACCCTTGCCCTCCTTCGGACGGTAGCGAGCATCCATACGCCGTGCCTGGAAATCGCCGCAGACCGAGCAGGACGAAATCTCGCGATAGGCGTTCTGGCCGGGAAGCCAGACCTCTATGTCATAGGTCTTCTGGGCGCCAAAACCCATGTCGCCGGTGCAGAGCGCGACCGTGCGGAACGGCAGGCCAAGCTTCTTCAGCACGGTCTCGGCACATTCAGTCATGCGCTCGTGCTCGTCGCGCGAACTGTCCTGATCGGTGATCGAGACGAGCTCGACCTTGTAGAACTGGTGCTGGCGCAGCATGCCGCGTGTGTCGCGCCCGGCCGAGCCCGCCTCAGAACGGAAGCACGGGGTGAGCGCCGTAAAGCGCAGCGGCAGTTTTTCGTAGGCGGTGATTTCTTCGCGCACCAGGTTGGTCAGCGGCACTTCGGCCGTGGGGATGAGGCCAAGCCGGCTTTCGCCATGCGGCGTGAAGAACAGATCCTCCTCGAACTTCGGCAGGTTGCCAGTGCCGAAGAGAGCTTCATCACGCACCAGCAGAGGAGGCTGCACTTCCGTGTAACCGTGTTCGGTGGTGTGCAGGTCGAGCATGAACTGGCCGACCGCGCGTTCGAGCCGCGCGAGCTGGCCCTTGAGCACGGTGAAGCGGCTGCCCGAAAGCTTCGCGGCACGCTCGAAATCCATCATGCCGAGCGTCTCGCCGATCTCGAAATGCTCGCGTGTCCAGTTGGATTTCGGCCTGGGATCGCCGACCTTGCGAACCTCGACATTGTCGTGCTCGTCGGTGCCGACCGGCACGTCGGCTAGCGGTACGTTGGGGAGGACGGCCAGCGCATCCTCCAACTCCTGGTCAAGCCGGCGCTCCTCGGCCTCGGCCCCGGCGAGGAACGCCTTGATCTCGGTGACCTCGCCCTTCAGCTCCTCGGCCTTCGCCATGTCGCCGGCGCGCATCGCATTGCCTATCTCCTTCGAGGCGGCGTTGCGGCGCTCCTGGCGCTCCTGCAGCCGGCCGAGATGGGCACGGCGCGCCTCGTCCCTGGCGATCAGCTCGTCGACGGTCGATTGCGCCCTCTCGGCGGACCACTGCCGCTTCACCAGCGCCTCGGCGAGGGCCTGCGGGTTTTCGCGAATCCATTTGATGTCGAGCATGTCCAAACCGTCCTTGAAGGCGCTCAGGGCCTAAACCGAGTGGGGAAAGGATGCAAGGTGGAGCACCTGCGCCCGAATCTCCTTTCGCTCACGGGCCGTACCGCCGCCTGTCGGCGGTTGGCCCGCGGGGGCGCGCCATAAGGCGCGACGCACAGTCGTGCTTGCGGTCTTTGGCCGAACGCCATGTTTCATCGTCGTCTGAGTCTCCTTCGCTCGCGGGCGGTATTCCGGGGCTGCGCCAGCGCACACCTCCCCCTTGAGGGGAGGTCGGCGAGCGAAGCGAGCCGGGTGGGGTCGGTGGAGGCAGCGCTCGACGTTCTTTTCCGCGTTGCGAACTTCATTTGGCGACCCCACCCGTCCAACCGCCTGTGGCGGTTGTCCACCCTCCCCTCGAGGGGGAGGGGAATCCGCGCGTTTCATCATCGCCACGCCCTGCTTTCGCAGTCTGGCCTTTGTCAAAGAACGCTCCTCGCCACGGGAGGAGAAGTCGGGAAGCGGGGCACGGGGCCTAGCCTCTCAAACATTATACGTGGCCGGTTTCCCGCGCCCCGCCGGCGTTCTTGCCCTACCTGGAGGGGACGCAGAATCGTTTCACCGCGCGACCTCGGTCAGGGCCCGGTCCTCGGGGCTCATCACCCAGCCGCGCCACCTCCGCGCGACCGAACCGGTACCGCTGCCCTCCCCTGATCCCCGGTCCGGACCAGGGTTCCCGCGAGGGCGGTGCGAGGAGTATCAATCAGATTGAAGGGGTGTGAATGAACAGGCCCTGAAATTTCTTCGAGATCACGCAAAATCAATGGCTTGGCGGAAAAGTCTTTTCACACTTCCGCGCGAGGTGGGCACAATAGAGGCAGCCGGGTTTGCAAGCGGCCCCAGCGGCATGGTTTCAAGATTCCATTGAAAGACCTGTTCGATTTTCTCGGAAGCAACGAGGAGACGCCGACGACATCGACTCAACCGGCTGATTTCGTTCAAATTCTCGAAAACCCGGCCGGAACGGGCATCGCCCGCGCCTGACCTCCAGCCACGCCGGTTTCGTTGACAGACTCACGAGCCGATCTCACGCTGCGTAAGCCGGCAAAGGAGGCCGGGAAGCCAAGGGGACAGCATCATGACGATATCGAATGCATCGCCTCAACTTTACAACGAAGATCTTGCACCGGCCAAAGAACGCAACTGGGGTCCGTTCTCGATCTTCAACGTATGGACTTCGGACGTCCACAGCCTCTGGGGCTACTATCTCGCCGCCAGCCTGTTCCTGTTCTGCGGCAGCTTCGTCAACTTCCTGATCGCCATCGGCATCGGTTCGCTGATCATCTACTTCCTGATGAACATGGTGGGCATCGCCGGCGTCCGTACCGGCGTCCCCTTCCCCGTGCTGGCGCGCGCCTCCTTCGGCATATGGGGCGCGAACCTGCCGGCCATGGTGCGCGCCATCGTCGCCTGCTTCTGGTACGGCGCGCAGACGGCGGCGGCGGCGGGCGCGATCGTCGCGCTCTTGATCCGCCACGAAAGCATGCTGCAGTTCCACCAGACCAGCCATTTCCTCGGACATTCGACGCTGGAGGTCATCTGCTTCGTCGTCATCTGGGCGCTGCAGCTGCTGATCATCCAGCGCGGCATGGAGACGGTGCGCCGCTTCCAGGACTGGGCCGGACCGGCGGTCTGGGTGATGATGCTGATCCTCGCCATCTATCTCGTGATCAAGGCAGGCGGCGTGTCGCTGACCGGCGACATCCCGATGGACGTGCTGCTGGAGAAGACAAGGGATGCCGGCGTTCCCGGCGTGCCCGGCTCGTTCGAGGCGCTTGCCGCGGTCGCCGCGATCTGGGTGACCTATTTCGCGGCGCTCTACCTGAACTTCTGCGACTTCTCGCGCTATTCGCCGGACGAGCGGTCGCTGAGGATCGGCAACATCTGGGGCCTGCCGGTGAACCTGATCCTGTTCTCGCTGGTCGCCGGCATAACCACGATCGCGGCCTTCGAGGTCTATGGCGAACTGCTGGTGCATCCCGACCAGATCTCGGCAAAGTTCGACAGCTGGTTCCTGGCGCTGCTGGCGGCCGTGACCTTCGCGGTGGCGACGCTCGGCATCAACGTGGTGGCGAACTTCGTGTCGCCGGCCTTCGACTTCGCCAACGTGTTCCCGAAGCACATCACCTTCAAGCGGGGCGGCGTCATCGCCGCACTGATCGCGCTGCTGCTCTATCCCTTCGCGCCCTGGGAAAGCGGAGCCGCGCACTTCGTCAACGTCATCGGCGCGACCATGGGGCCGATCTTCGGAGTCATGATGGTCGACTACTACCTGATCCGGAAGGGCTGGCTCAACGTCGAGGATCTCTATCGCGAAAACGGCGAGTACAGGTTCCAGAACGGCTGGCACGTGAACGCGCTGATCGCGGCCGGCATCGGCATCCTGTTCTCGTCGATCCTGCCGAATTTCACCAACCTGCTACCGGCATGGTGGGGCGTCTACGGCTGGTTCTTTGGCGTAGCGATCGCCGGGGCGATCTATTACGGCCTGCGCGCCCGGGACGTCGGAGCAGTGCCGAAGACGGCCTGAGCATCTCGAGGCGGGCGGCAGCCTATCGCCGCCCGCTTTCGCCTGTCAGCATGGCGTGGCGGCCGTGCTTTTTTCGGGTGCTGCCGGCGGGTCTGCATGCTAACCATCCCCGCATGAAAATCGTGACCTGGAACATCAACGGCGTGCGCGCACGCATAGGCAATCTCCTGCATTGGCTGCAGGAGGCCAATCCGGACATCGTCTGCCTGCAGGAGATCAAGACGCTGGACGAGGGCTTTCCGCGCATGGAGGTCGAGGCGCTCGGCTACAATGTCGAGACGCTCGGCCAGAAGGGCTTCAACGGTGTCGCCATCCTGTCGAAACTGCCCTTCGACGAGGTGAACCGGGGCCTGCCCGGCGACGACGCGGATGACCATGCGCGCTTCATCGAAGGCGTGTTCTCGACCGACAAGGGCGCGCTGCGCGTCGTTTCGCTCTATCTGCCGAACGGCAACCCGATCACCGAGGACAGAAAATTCGGCTACAAGCTCGCCTGGATGGAAAGGCTGGAGCGCTGGGCGCGCGAGCGGCTGGAGCTGGAGGAGCCGCTGGTGCTGGCCGGCGATTACAACGTGATTCCCGAGCCGGTCGACGCGCGCTTTCCGGAGAACTGGGTGAACGACGCGCTGTTCCAGCCGGTGACCAGGCAGGCCTTCCGGCGGCTGGAGAACATCGGCTTCACCGAAGCCGTGCGGGCGACCACGGACGCGGCCGTCTACACCTTCTGGGACTACCAGGCGGGCGCCTGGCAGAAGGACAACGGCATCCGCATCGACCATCTGCTCTTGTCGCCCGAGGCGGCGAACCTGCTGGCCGCGACCTCGATCGACAAGCATGTGCGCGCCTGGGAAAAGCCGTCCGACCACGTGCCGGTAGCGGTGGAGCTGAAGCTGGCGGCCGCCTGAAACGCGCCGGGCCGCGTCAGTCCCTGGGCTTCACCACGTCGACGGGGCTGATGCCCAGGAGGTCGAGCGTGCGGCGCAGGAGCCGTACCTCGTTCTCGGCCAACTGGCTGTCGGCCTTGGCGATCTCGGCCATGTGGCGGGCAAGCAGCTTGCGCCGTTCGACGTCCAGCTCGCGGAACATACCGATTGCCTGCGCGCCGTTGGTCTCGTAGCCGAAATCGTTGAGATATTCGACGACGCCGTCGATCGATTCCGCGCCGATGCCGAAGGATTCCGAGCAGATGCGGCGGAACACCGCCATCTCGGTCTCGGACACCTGCCCGTCGGCCAGGATCATGCGGAAGAGGAGCAGCAGCTCGGCCGACAATATGGGATCGTCGGCGACCTTGCGCACGCCCGGATCGCCGTCGAATATCTCCCTGATCTGGGCAAGCAGTCCCCTGGCCATCGACACCCCCGATTTGTGACCCGTGTCCGTCATGGGCCATAAGCTAGCGCGAAATGCTGCTTGCGCAAATGGCCCGCGTGTGTTGGATGCCGGGAGCCCTTGCGGGCGCGCCATCGCCCTTCCTTGCCGCTAGCAGCCCGTGTCAGACGTCGCAACCCACCTCCTCATCCTGCTGGCGCTCGCCGCCTTCCTGGCGGGGTTCATCGATTCTATCGCCGGCGGCGGCGGGTTGATCGCGGTGCCGGCGCTGCTGCTCGCCGGGTTCTCGCCGGTCGAGGCGCTTGGCACCAACAAGCTGCAGGGCCTGTTCGGATCGGCATCGGCAACCATCCATTATGCCGGGAAAGGCCATGTCGATGTCCGCCGGCAACTGCCATGGGCCGTGCTTTCCTTCGCCGGGGCGGTGGTCGGGGCGCTCTGCGCGACGATCATCCCGGGGGAACTGCTCAGCCTCGCCTTGCCCTTCGTGCTGATTTTCATCGCGCTCTACTTCGCGCTGAAGCCGAAGATGGACGATGTCGACCGCGCTGAGCGCATGACCCCGGTTCTGTTCGGGCTGACGGTGGTGCCGCTGGTCGGCTTCTACGACGGCGTGTTCGGACCCGGCGCCGGCTCGTTCTTCATGCTCGCCTTCGTGGCACTGGCCGGCTACGGCGTGCTGAAGGCGACCGCGCACACCAAGCTTTTGAACTTCGCCTCCAATCTCGGCGGCTTCGCCGCCTTCGCGGCGGTCGGCGTCGTCTCGTGGAAGGTCGGGCTGGTCATGGGCGTGGCGCAGTTCCTCGGCGCCCGCCTCGGCTCCGGCCTGGCGATGAAGAACGGCGCAAAACTGATCAAGCCGCTGCTGGTGCTGACCTGCATCGCGCTGGCCGTCCGGCTGCTGATCGATCCGGCGCATCCGCTCAGGATCATGCTTGGCGTTTAAGCAATAGCTAATTAATATAGGCTTCGAATCATGAGCTGAGCCCCTGGGTTCAGGGTAAGCTCAGGCGACGGGAGACGCCCGGCCCCCCGGCCGGGCGTTTTCTTTGCCCCGGAAGGCTGCGGCTGCTACCCTTAAGGGCAGGAGCAGGTTCGGATGGCCGATGCCCAAGACAGCAGACCAGGCATGCCCACCGCCTTCGAGATGGCCGGGCGCACGCCGTCGGCGGCACTTGCCAGGCTGGTCAGCCGGATCGTCGGGTATCGCGAGACCGAGCGCGGCCACTTCCGGCAGGTCGAGGCGGCCTCGCTCGACGTACCGCTGATCATCAGCTTCGGCGATCCCTTCGCCATAGCGCTCGGCCGCGCACCGGGCGGCAACGACCGCTACGGCAGCTTCGCGGCGGGACTTTTCGCCGGACCGGTGACGATCGATTCCTTCGGCGCGTCGAGCTGCATCCAGATCAATTTCACGCCGCTCGGCGCGCGCCGCTTCTTCCGCATGCCGATGACCGAACTGACCGACCGCATGGTCCCGCTGGACGATGTGCTGGGCGCGGAAGGGACCGCGCTGCGCGAGGCGCTGGGCAATGCGCCCGACTGGGAGGGGCGCTTCGACATCGCCGAGGCGTTCATCCTGCAAAGGCTTGCCGGGGGGAATGCGCCCTCGCCCGAGATCGCCTGGGCCTTCGACAGGATCGCGGCGACCGGCGGCCGGGCGCGCGTCGCGTCGATCGCACAGGGGATCGGCTGGAGCCGGAAACACCTGGCCCGCCGCTTTGCCGACGAGGTCGGGCTCGGGCCGAAATCGGTGTCGCGCATCGTGCGGCTGAACCGGGCGATCGTCGCCGCGAGAGGCGGCAGCCGCTGGGCAGGCATCGCCGCCGACTGCGGCTATGCCGACCAGGCGCACATGGTGCGCGAGTTCCGGGAACTGGCGGGGACCTCGCCCGCCGGCTGGGCCGCGGCCGGGTAACATTTCTTCAATACCGCCGCGCCCGGACCTGCCAGAACAGGGCGGACAACCTCCCGGAGGATCCCATGGGCCAGAGCATATATCCCACTTTCCGCTATCGCGACGCAGCGAGCATGATCGAGTGGCTGGAGAAAGCGTTCGGCTTCACGGTCAACGCCAGACACATGGACGGGGGCACGGTCGGCCATGCCGAGCTCAGCTTCGGTGGCTCGATCATCATGCTCGGCGAAGCGCGCGACGACGCCTATGGCCGGATGGTGGGCGGACCGGGCCAGCCGGGCGGCAAGTCGACTTATGTCGCGGCTGACGATGTCGACGCAGTCTACGCGACGGCCAAGGCGGCGGGCGCAAAAATCCTCGAGGAACCGGTCGACCGCGATTATGGCAGCCGCGAATTCATCTGCGCCGACCCGCAGGGCAACGTCTGGAGCTTCGGCACCTACTGCCCGGAAGCGAAATAGGAGGCCGTGTTGGAGAAACGACGCAGACCGATCGTCCGCTTGCCCGGCGAGGGCCGCGAATACAGGATGCCGACGATGCGCGCAGTCTTCCACGCCGACGGCGAGGAGACGGATGACGCCTATTCGGTGTCGGAATGGCGGCTGGAGCCCGGCAGCGACGGGCCGGGCGCGCATTCGCACGAGGCGAACGACGAGATATTCCGCATCGTCGAGGGCACCACGTCGGTGCTGGTCGGCGAAGAATGGATCGACGCCCCGGCCGGCAGCGTCATCGTCGTTCCTGCCGGCGTGACGCACGATTTCGCCAACCGGACCGATGCGCCGGCGGCACTCTTCAACGTGTTCATCCCCGGCGGCTTCGAGAAGAACATGCCCGAAATCGTGAAGTGGTTCGAGGAGAACGGCTAGGCCGTGGGAGACGGCAGGGCGTCCTGCGGCCAGCGCAGCAGTGCCTCCCGGCCGGCGTCGGTGAGCACATAGACGCCGCGCTCGGCGCGATCGAACCAGCCATAGACATTGTCGAGCAGGATCTTGCCCGCCCGAGGCGTGAACTCCTTGAGGTCGCGCGGACGCTTCGGCCCCTCGGCGATGGCCGCCGCGCAGGCCAGCGCGTCCTGGCGGTAGGCCGTCATCAGCGGCGACCGCGTGCTGCCGCCGACGGCGGGATCGCCGCGCCGGCGCCGGTGCTCGTTGACGAGCCGGGACCGCAGCCTCGGATCGCGGCGCGGCGCAGGCGCGACCGGACTGAGGAGCAGCTCGACCTCGCCGCGCGAGGTCACCCCGAGAAGGCCGAAACCCAGCCGCCGGCAGAGAGCCCGGAACCGGCTGTCATGTTCGCGGCCCTTTCCGCGCGCGGACATGGCTGCGGCCAGCCAGACCTCGTCGCAGGCGCCGGCGCGATCGACCGCCTGCAGCACCAGTTCCAGATTGAACTGCATCTTGAGTTCGCAAATGACCACGACCGGCGGCTCGCCCTCGCGAAGGCCGACCACGTCGCAATTGCCGATCTCGCCCTTGACGACGAAATCCAGGCTTTCGAGGAATTTCTTTACCGGCGCGTAGAGTGATATTTCGGCCATGCCCGAGGCATAGACGATTCGACGCCGTCAGGCATACCGCGCGTCTAGCGCGCCGCCGCGAAGATTGCGTCGCAGTCGAGATGTTTTTCGAGATGGGCGGCAAGCTCGTCAAGTGCGCGCTCGACCTCGGCGCGATAGTCGATGCCGCCGCCCTTGACGCCGAGGCTTTCGAGGAATTTCTGACGAAAGGCATCGGCGCCGAAAAGCCCGTGCAGGTAGGTGCCAAACACCTTGCCATCGGCAGAGGTCGCGCCGTCCTCGACCCCGTCGACGATCGCCGTCGGGCGCAGGCAATCCGGGCCGGTGGTGCGGCCGAGATGGATCTCGTAGCCGGACAAAGGAAGGTCGAAGGCGACCGAGCGGGCGGCGACGTTGCGCACCGTCTTTTCCGGCTCCATCACGGTCTCGACGTCGAGCAGGCCGAGCCCCTCGGCTTGGGTGATACTGCCCTCGACGCCGTCAGGGTCGCTCACCGCGCGGCCGAGCATCTGGTAGCCGCCGCAGATGCCGACGACATAGCCGCCGCGCCGGCGGTGGGCGGCGAGGTCGCGGTCCCAGCCATTGCGGCGGAAATCGGCGAGGTCGGCGATGGTGGATTTCGAGCCGGGGATGACGACGAGGCCGGCGTCTTCCGGCAGCGGCCGGCCGGGCGGGACGAAGACGACCTCGACCTGCGGCTCGGCTCTCAGCGGATCGAGATCGTCGAAATTGGCGATGCGCGACAGCATCGGCACGGAAACCTTCAACGCACGGGTGCTGCCGGACGCCAGGCGTTCCAGCACGACCGAATCCTCCGACGGCAGCAGCGCCGCCGCATGCAGCCAGGGCACGACGCCGAACGAGCGCCAGCCGGTGAACCTTTCGATGGCGAGAAGGCCGTCGTCGAAGAGAGAAATGTCGCCGCGGAACTTGTTGATGAGATAGCCGACGATCATCCTCCGGTCCTCTTCCGGCAGGATGAGATGGGTGCCGGCGATCGACGCGATGACGCCGCCGCGATCGATGTCGCCGACGAGGATGACAGGGACGTCCGCGCGGGTGGCGAAGCCCATATTGGCGATGTCGCGCGGGCGCAGGTTGATCTCGGCAGGCGAGCCGGCGCCCTCGACGATGACGAGGTCGGCGCCCTCCCCGACCTTTTTCCAGGAGTCGAGCACGGCGTCCATCAGCCGGGCCTTGAGGGTCTGATAGTCACGCGCGCCGGCCTGCCCGAAGACCTTGCCCTGCACGACGACCTGGCTGCCGATATCGCTTTGCGGCTTGAGCAGGACGGGGTTCATGTGGATCGAGGGCGCGACCCCGCAGGCGATGGCCTGCAGCCATTGCGCGCGGCCGATCTCGCCGCCACCAGCCTCGCCGGGCAGATCGGCGACCGCGGCGTTGTTCGACATGTTCTGCGGCTTGAACGGCCGCACCTCCATGCCGCGCTTTTTCGCGGCGCGGCAAAGGCCGGCGACCAGCACCGTCTTGCCGACGTCCGAGCCGGTGCCCTGGAGCATGATGGCACGCGCCATGTCAGGCCTGTCCCGTCGTGCCGGTGACGGTGGAACGGGCAGCGAGCGGGCCGCCACGCCAGAGATAGAAGGCGAGCAGCGGCTCGTCGCCGGTGCGCATCGCATGGCTGACATTGGAATCGTGGTGGATGACCTCGCCCGCGGCGCGACGGCGCCAGGGCTGATCGCCCATGCGCCATTCCGTGCCGGCGGTGAGCGGGATGTAGAGTTCCTCCGCCATGTGGTGATGATCGGGATATTCGATGCCGGGGCCAAGCACCAGGAAGCCGCCGGCGACCCCATCGTTGGCGAAATGACCGCGCGTGCCGAAGACTTCCAGCCAGCCGTAGTTGTCGATGAATTTCTGGCCGAAATCGGCCGATGTGTAGGTCTGGCCCCAACGGAACCTGCCGGCGTGGTCGCGCAGTTGGGCGACGAGCGCCCGACCCTCCTCGCCGGCGATCTCAGCCGCGCGGTCGAGATGGACAAGGCACGGCAGGCCACGCGGCACAAGCTCTCGTGCCGGCATCGACCAGTCGATGCTGGCCACAAAGCTTTGCGCGGCCTGTTCGTCGAAGCCGGCGAGGAAGCTCTGCACGCCCGAAAGCAGCTCGTCGAAAACCGTCCGCACCTGTCCTCGCGTTTCCTTGACCGCACATCGGACGGAGGTCCGATTTGCGTGGGCGCATCATTGGTCTAGATTGTCTCCTGCGCATAGCCAAAAACGTCACCGGAGGACGTGATGGACGCCAGGACCGACGCTGACCGAGGTCAGTTCGAACTCGACGAGGACCAGCGCGCCATACAGGCGATGGCGGACGCCTTCGCCGCAGATCGTGTCGCGCCGAACGCACTAGATTGGGACCGCGAGCGGCATTTTCCTGACGATGTGATCCGCGAGACCGGACCGCTCGGCTTCGGCGGAATCTATGTGCGCGACGACGTCGGCGGCGCCGGCCTCGGCCGGCTCGACGCCGTGCTGGTGTTCGAGGCGCTGGCACGAGCCTGCCCGGCCTTCTCGGCCTTCATTTCGATCCACAACATGACGGCATGGATGATCGACCGCTACGGCAGCGAGGCGCAGCGGCAGAAATTCGTGCCGAAGCTGACGTCGATGGAGTGGCTGGGCTCCTACTGCCTGACCGAACCGGGATCGGGATCGGACGCGGCCGCGCTGAAGACGAAGGCCGCTCGCGAGGGCGGCGACTATGTCCTGAACGGCGCGAAGCAGTTCATCTCGGGCGCAGGCGACAGCGACCTCTACATCGTCATGGCGCGCACCGGCCAGGAGGGACCGAAAGGCATCTCGACCTTCATCGTGCCGAAGGATGCGCCCGGCCTTTCGTTCGGCGCGCTCGAGAACAAGATGGGCTGGCACATGCAGTCGACGCGGCAGGTGATCTTCACCGACTGCCGGGTGCCGGCCGAAAACCTGCTGTCGGCCGAGGGTGAAGGGTTCCGCCTCGCCATGGCCGGGCTTGACGGCGGCAGGCTGAACATCGCCGCCTGCTCGCTCGGCGGCGGACAGGCGGCGCTCGACAAGGCGCTCGCCTACACGGCCGAGCGCAAGGCGTTCGGACAGAAGCTCAACGAGTTCCAGGCGCTGCAGTTCAGGCTGGCGGACATGGAGACCGAATTGCAGGCGGCGCGCCTGTTCCTCTACGCCGCCGCCTCGAAGCTCGACGCGAAGGCGGGCGATGCGGGCAAATGGTCGGCCATGGCAAAGCGCTTCGTCACCGACGCCGGCTTCAGGATAGCGAACGAGGCGCTGCAGCTCCACGGCGGCTACGGCTACCTGCACGACTACGGGATCGAAAAGCTGGTGCGCGATCTGCGCGTGCACCAGATCCTGGAAGGCACCAACGAGATCATGCGGGTGATCGTGGCGAGGCATCTTTTAAGGCAGTAGGGGAGTAAGGGAGTAGGGGAATAAGGGAATAAGGGGCTCGTCCTCGACGCAGCGTGTTCTAGTTAAACCACCACCCCCTGCCCTGCTGCCTTACTCACTTACTCACTTACTCACTTACTCCCTTATTCCCCTATTCCCTTCTTCCGGAGGAACACATGGCAACCATCGCATTCATCGGCCTCGGCAACATGGGCAACCCGATGGCCGCGAACCTCGTCAAGGCGGGGCACAGGGTGCAGGGGTTCGACCTGATGCCGGAGAACGTCTCGATCGCCCGCGACAACGGCGTGATCGCCGAGGCAGACGCACCGGGCGCGGTGGATGGGGCGGAGGTGGTGATCACCATGCTGCCGGCCGGCAAGCATGTGCTCGACGTCTATGAGGAGATCGCGCCGACGGCCGCCAAGGGTACGCTGCTCATCGACTGCTCGACCGTCGACGTGGAATCGGCGCGCAAGGCCCATGCCATCGCCGCGAAGCACGGCATGCCGTCGATCGACGCGCCGGTGTCGGGCGGCACTGCCGGCGCCTCCGCCGGCACGCTGACCTTCATGGCCGGCGGCTCGGACGAGGCTTTCGCGCTGGCCGAGCCGGTGCTGCAGCCGATGGCCGGCAAGGTCGTGCATTGCGGCGCTGCCGGCGCCGGGCAGGCGGCGAAGATCTGCAACAACATGATCCTCGGCGTCTCGATGATCGCCGTCGGCGAGGCCTTCGTGCTGGCCGAACGGCTCGGGCTTTCCCACCAGGCGCTGTTCGACGTCGCATCGATCTCGTCAGGCCAGTGCTGGTCGCTGACCACCTATTGCCCGGTGCCCGGGCCGGTGCCGACCTCTCCCGCCAACCGCGACTACAGGCCGGGTTTCGCCGCCGCGCTGATGCTGAAGGACCTGATGCTGGCGCAGGAAGCGGCGAAGGGTTCGGGCGCCGTCACCCCGCTCGGCAAGGCCGCCGCCGATCTCTACGACGCGTTCAACGAAAACGGCCACGGCAGCGAGGATTTCTCGGCGATCATCCGCTACCTCAGAGATCGCGCCAGATGAAAAAAGAACAGCGGAACCTCCGGCTCCGGTTAACCGAGAAAAAGATGCAAATTTAGGTTTGCTTAAGCTCTCGATAACCACGCGGTAACAATGTCCCGATACAACGGATGGCAAGGCGGTCGTCGCATCCGCCCGGCGCTCCGGATCAGGTCTCGCGTACCGGAGCCGTAACCTTCGCAGCGTAGCGTAAGCGAAGGACCATGCGTTGAATGGCAAAGACCGCGCACTGCAGGCGCGGTTTTTTGCTTTCCGGCAACCCTTGCTATCGACACCCGCTCCGGGCCCCGCCTGCGCCGCAGCGGCGGTCTTCCCGCATCGTCGCGGCCCCGACCATTGCCTTCCGGCCGGGCCCGTCCGATAGGTAAATATTAACCCTGCCCCCGCTAACGGCCGGCACGTGAATTCGCATACGCATTGAAGTTTCATGACCTGGAAATACCGAGGCGCCCTCAACGAGAACGGCGTCAATTTTCATATCTGGACTGCCGTGGAAGAGAGTGGGCTGGTTTTCGCAGTAACGCGCACTTCCGTCATCAAGCCGCAAAATCCGGTCGTCTATCGCTCGATCGAGGAGATCGCGCAGCGAAACGGGTTCAAGCTCGGCTCGACGTCCGGGGCCGAGCCGCCCATAGAGCTTCCGCCGCCGCCGCGGCCCGACCGTCCATTCGGCATTTTCCGCCGGCCCGGAGGCTGGGTCGAGGTGCGCCACGACGGCGCCACCGCGCCCATGCCTGCCGATATCTACATGCGGGACGGCATCTGGCCCGAATACGACCGGCTGCCGAGCGAAGCCCAGTACCTGGCAGGCAAGCGCCCCTCGGCATCGCCGGAAGCCGACAGCGCCGCCGAATAGCCGTTCGGCGCTCCGCGAACCCAGGTGTTGTGGAATCGCAACGCCCGGCGAAGAAATCGTTTCCCTGCTAAAATAGCGATTTCTAATTCAGCAGGTGCTGCTACTTTGATGGTGGGGGGCGGCCGGACAAGATGCGGAGCCCATCGTGCGAAAGATACTTTTAGCCACTACATTTCTTTGCGGCATGAGCGGCTACGCGCTCGCCGCCGATGCCGTCGTCGAAGAAGTCGTCGTCGACGTGGCGCCTGTCTTCATCTGGACCGGCGGTTATGTCGGTCTCCATGGCGGCTGGGCCTGGGGCCAAGAAAACGACAATCTGAGCGTATTCGAGGAGCCGCCGCCGACGGAGGAGCAGCCGGTTGCCGACGAATTCGACGTTGACGGTTTCATCGGCGGCATCCATGCCGGCTACAACTGGCAGTCCGGCTCGTTCGTATACGGCCTCGAGGGCGACATCGACTACGCCGACATTAACGGCGACGCCGATTTCGGAGGGGGCACCGGCAACCTGTCGCTGGATAGCGACTGGCAGGGTTCGCTGCGGCTTCGCGCCGGTTACGCCATGGACACCTGGCTGCTCTACGCCACGGGCGGCGTCGCCTTCGGCCATGCCGAGCTGGAAGCCAGCAATCTCGGCGTCAGGGAGTCGGACGAGAACACCCATGTCGGCTGGACGATCGGCGGCGGCGTGGAAAAGGCGTTTACGCCGAACTGGATCGGCCGGTTCGAGGTCCGCTACACCGACTTCGGCAGCGAAGACTACGATCTCGGCACTCTGGGCGACAGCGTCGAGGCGGACTGGCACCAAACGGCCGTCTTGCTCGGCGTGAGCTACAAGTTCTGATCACCGGGGACACGTACTGGGGGCGATCAGACTGGACCCCGGCCTCGCGCCGGGGTCCTTTGCTTTTGGCGGCAGCCGTCCAAGAACTTGGTGGCTGGCAGCGGCGATAGCATTCCCGGATCGATTTGGACGACGCGATAGACTTAGTGCTGCGGTCGACAGATCAAGCTCCTGAACCCCGTGTATTCCCGCGAGACTTCCCCTCACCCATTCTGCAACTCGCGCGTCAACGGGCAGGATCGTTGCCGCAGCGACCGGCTCATGTTATCCCCGATAACAGGGTCGGAGGGGGATATTAGTGAAAACTCAAATACTTACTGCCGCTCTTTTGCTTGGAGCTTGCGGGGTCGCCATCGCTGCCGATGCTGTCGTCGAGCCGGCCACAATGGATGTCGCGCCTGTGTTCAGCTGGACGGGCGGCTATGTGGGATTGCAAGCAGGCTACGGATGGTCCGACGGCGTCACGCGGTTTCCGGAAGATGCTACCGCAGCGGTGCATCATGATGGCCGTGGTATCGTGGGCGGCGCGTATGCAGGCTACCTGCATCACTTCGCCAGCGATGCCGTACTCGGGGTTGAAGTGGATGCGATGGCCTCTTCGATTTCGGAGTCAAACGGCAGAATTGTCAACGTTTCGATCAATCCGGGTACCCAGGCAGTCTCCAGGCTCGACTATTCGGCATCATTGCGCGCCAGACTCGGATATGCTTTCGGGCGCTTCCTGCCTTACGCGACAGCAGGTGTAGCCTACGCTCGATACACGCCGGGGTTTGACTCTCCCGAAGGTAAATTCGAGGACGAGATGAGCAAGTCCGGGTGGACCGCCGGGGTAGGCGTCGAGCACGCATTTACCGACAGGATAGTCGCCCGCGTCGAATACCGATATTCCGACTTCGGTGAGGAGCACTATCCGACCTACGATACCCCCACGGCTTATGTACCCGAGCGAAATATAAGTTTGCGAACAAACGATATCCGCATCGGGGTCGCGTATAAGTTCTGATCGCCAAGCATATACGCAGAGCCCGGCCGTAGAGCCGGGCCTTGCTTTCAGGCAGCAACCGGGACTGCCGGAACAATCGCAGGCAGACTACCTTCCTTTGAGGTCGGCGAGCGCCAGGTCGAGCGCCTTGACGATCTTGTCGCAGGCGATGTCGATCGTCTCGCGCGTCCAGATCAGCGGCGGCGACAGGATCATCGTGTCGCCGGTGGCGCGCAGCATCAGCCCGTTGGCGATGCCGTGGTCGCGCACGACGACGGCAGCGCTTCCGGCGGGCAGGTAGCGCTCCCGCGTCGCCTTGTCCCTGACGATCTCGATCGCCCCCATCAGGCCGATGGTGCGCGTCTCGCCGACCAGCGGATGACCCGAGACGCGCTCTTTCAGCGCCTGCTCGAAATAGGGTCCGGTGTCGGTGCGCACGCGCTCGACCAGCCCCTCCCGCTCGATGATCTCGATGTTCTTCAGTCCCACCGCGCAGGCGACCGGATGGCCGGAATAGGTATAGCCGTGGAAGAACTCGCCACCCTTCTCGACCAGCGTCGAGGCGACGCGGTCACCGACGAGCAGCGCCGACAGCGGCAGGTAGCCTGAGGTCAGCGCCTTGGCCGATGTGATCATGTCCGGCTCGATGCCGTAGGTCTGCGCCGCGAACCACTCGCCGGTGCGGCCATAGCCGGTGATGACCTCGTCGAGCATCAAGAGCACGTCGTGCTTGCGGCAGATGCGCTCGATCTCGGTCCAGTAGTTCTTCGGTGGAATCTTGACGCCCCCTGCCCCCATGACCGGCTCGCCGATGAAGGCGGCGACATTTTCCGGGCCGGCCTCGAGGATCGCATCCTCCACGGCTTTTGCCGCGCGCAGGCCGAAGGCCTCGTCGCTTTCGCCCGGCATGGCATGCTCGAACGCATAGGGCGGCATGACGTGCACGATGTTGGGGACGGCGCCGCCAAGCTGGCCGTGCATGTGCTCCATGCCGCCGAGCGAGACGCCGGCGACGGTCGAGCCGTGATAGGCGTCCTTGCGCGAGATGATGCGGTTCTTCTCGGGCTTGCCTTCGAGCGCCCAGTAATGGCGGACGAGGCGCAGCGCGGTGTCGTTGGACTCGGAGCCCGACGAGCCGAAGAAGACCTGGTTGACGTTCTTGGGCGCAATCTCCGCCAGCTTCTGCGCAAGCAGCGCGGAGGTCGGCGTCGTGCATTTGAAGAAGGAGTTGTAGTAGGGCAGCTCCAGCATCTGGTCGTAGGCGACCTTGGCGAGCTCCTCGCGGCCATAGCCGACGGCGACGCACCAAAGACCAGCCATGCCGTCGAGGATCTGGTTGCCGTCGCTGTCGTATATGAACGGCCCCTCGGCGCGCACGATCATGCGGGTGCCGATGCCGCGGAGTTCCTTGTGGTCGGTGAAGGGGTGGAGATGGTGCTGGGCGTCGATCGCCTGCAGCTGCTTCAGCGAATAGTTCTGATAGGTCATGGGCTTATCCCTCGAAGTTGAATCAAGCCGGCAGCAGCCGGCGGCGGATTCAGACCGAGGCGTGGGGCGAGTAGCCGATGCGGGCGCAAAGGCGCAGCATCTCGGCATGCAGGGTCCGCCGCGAGGGACTAGCTGCAGCATCGAGGTTTGATTGAAGGCGCTTCTGGCGACCCATGCCCCAGTCATAGACGAGATGGCGGCGGAGCTTCAAGCGCCGGACATCATCGTGGCGTCAGGCGGTGCGCCATCGCGCGACGCTGAGCAGTGCAAGTGCGAGGCATATGACGCCGAGCGTCAGCGGCAGGCCGGACGGGCCGAAAACACCCATCGCCATGCCGGCGACGGGCGGCACGGCTATGCCGCCGACGCCCCACATCATCGCGAAGGCGGCGTTGCCGGCGACGAGCATCTGGCCGGTGAAGCTTTCGCCGAGTTCGATGATGGCCATGGTGTAGATGCCGTAGGAAACCGCGCCCCAGACGAAGACGAACGGCCAGACCAGCGGCGTCTCGATGAGGATGGGGATAGCCGCACAGCCGAGCACCGTGGCGGTGACGCAGCCAAGCCGCACAACGCGCGCCGACCAGCGCTCCGCAAGCAGGCCGAGCGGCACCTGCAGCGCGATGTTGCCGGCGATCATCACCGCAAGCAGCGCGGACATGGTCGTTTCGGAAATACCGTGGCTGGTGCCATAGACCGGTAGCAGCGCAAGTATGCCCTGCTCGAAGCCGGCAGCGGCGACGACGGCGAAAAGCAGCAGCCAGGCAAGCGAAACGAAGCCGAAGACCGAAACGTGGCGGCTCCCCTCCCCGTTCATGTCCGGCAGTCGGTGGAGCACGAGCGCCAAGCATAGGCCGCAGATGCAGAAGGCCGCGATGCCGACCAGGAAAGGCGGCCAGCCTTCGGAGCCGACGAAGAGCAGGCAGAGCGGCCCCGCGGCGAAGCCGGCCGAGATCACCGTCGTGTAGATGCCCATGATGCGGCCGCGGCGCGACGGCGGCGCCAGAGCGATCATCCAGATCTCGGAAATGACATAGAGCGGGTTGGTCGAGACGCCGATCAGGAAGCGCAGCAGGAACCAGGCGTAGAGGTCCTGCGTCCAGCCGATCAGCGCAAGGATCACAGCCGAAAGCGCCGCACAGGTCAGCGCGGTCCTGCCAGCGCCGAACCGCCGGGTGAGCGAGGGAATGATCGGCGAGGACAGGATGAAGCCGATCGGCGTCATCGCTGCGGAGAGCCCGATCATGCCGGGGGAAACGCCCTGGCGCTGCAGGATGAAGGAGAGCAGCGGATAGGAAAGCCCCTGCGCGATGGCAAAGACCGAGACGGTGGCGATCACCCCGGCGATTGCCGCCCAGGGCGTCGCTTCCGAAATCGTCTGTTCCTGCGTCTGGCTCACTGCCGATACCGCATCAATTGCGAAGCCCGGCACTGTCATCAGGGCCGGACAGGAAAGCAATCAGCGGAGCGTCAGGACCAAACGAAATCGCGGCCTGAGCCGATCCGCCGATCGGTCTGCCGAAGATGTGTCAGCAATGATGACCGATATTGCCCGCCTATGACCGGATGAAATATGACCACTTTGTAACGCGGCCAAAAACACCGCAACATCGGTCAGATACACGAAGATCCTAGATGCTCTTGGGCAGCGGGGGCTGACGGGAGTGAGGCGATGGAACAGCGTTGGCCAGTCGACAGATATGACGTGCCGTCGGGAGATCTCGAATTCTGGGCCCTTCGGCACGGCAAGGTGCCCTATGCGGCAAACCAGAATGACCGCGGCTACGTGCCGGTCCGCCGCTGCAGGCAGATGATGATGCGCACCGGCGTCGCCGTGCTGGTGGCGGTCGCGGTGGGCATCGTGCTGGCCTGACCGCTTCCGGTCCTTGGACGTCCCTGCCCTTCGGGCATGTCGCTTCCCTCGCGCTAGTGGTCGCCGCCTCCGCAATGGCCGGGCCGCCGGCAGTCCATGATGCCAATATAAAATCAGCATCACGAGGACTGCCATGACCGCTGCGCTCCACCCAGCCGAACCCGCGCTCGCCACAGACCGGGCGCGCCGCGGCGGGCGCGCCGGCAAACGGGCCGGCGGCGCGGCCAGCTTCGAGCAGCCACCGTTCCGGCAACTGAAGAACCCCTTCGCGCCGACCCGGCTGATCTCCGATGACGAGCTGGAATCGATCCACCTGGCGTCTCTTCGCGTGCTGAGGGAGATCGGTGTCGACGTGCTGCACGACGAAGCGCGCCGCATCATGAAGGAACACGGCGCCGACGTGCGCGAAGGATCGGAGCGAGTGCGTTTCGACGCCGACTTGATCCTCGGGCTGATCGCCCATGCGCCGTCGGAATTCACCATCCACGCCCGCAACCCGGCGCACAATGTTCGCATCGGCGGCGACAACGTCGTCATGGTGCAGGTGGCCTCAGCGCCAAACTGCTCGGACATCGACGGCGGGCGCCGGTCGGGCAACCAGGCCGACTACCGCAACTTCCTGCGTCTGGCGCAGATGCACAACATCATCAACATGACCGGTGGCTATCCGGTCGAGCCGGTCGACATCCATCCGTCGATCCGCCATCTCGAATGCATCCGCGACCTGTCGGTCCTGACCGACAAGGTGTTCCACATCTATTCGCTTGGCCGGGAGCGCAATCTCGACGGCATCGAGATCGCCCGCATCGCCCGCGGCATCAGCCGGGAACAACTTCTCGAAGAGCCTTCGGTCTACACGATCATCAACACCAATTCGCCGCTGAAGCTCGACGTCCCGATGATGGAAGGCATCATCCAGATGTCGTCGCAGGGTCAGGTGGTGATCGTGACGCCGTTCACGCTGTCGGGCGCGATGGCGCCGGTGACGATCGCGGGCGCGCTGGTCCAGCAGAACGCCGAGGCGCTGGCCGGCATCGCCTTCACGCAGATGGTGAGGAAGGGCGCGCCGGTCGGCTATGGCGGCTTCACCTCGAATGTCGACATGAAGTCGGGCGCGCCGGCCTTCGGCACGCCTGAATACATGAAGGCGCAACTCGTCGGCGGCCAGCTTGCCCGGCGCTACAGCATCCCCTACCGCTCGTCCAACACCTGCGCGGCGAACACCGTCGATGCACAGGCGGCCTATGAGAGCGTGTTCTCGCTGTGGGGCGCCATCCAGGGCGGCGCCAACGTCATCCTCCACGCCGCCGGCTGGTTGGAGGGCGGCCTGCGCTGCTCCTACGAGAAGACGATCCTCGACATCGACCTGCTGCAGATGGTGGCGGAGTTCATGACGCCGCTCGACCTCTCAGAGGATGCGCTCGCCGTCGACGCCATCCGCGACGTCGGGCCGGGCGGGCATTTCTTCGGCACGCCGCACACGCAGTCTCGCTACAAGACCGCCTTCTACGCGCCGATCATTTCCGACTGGCGCAATTTCGAGACCTGGGCGGAAGCCGGCTCGCCGACGGCGCTGGAGCGCGCCAACCGGGTCTGGAAGGACCGGCTGGCCAGCTACGAGCAGCCGGCGATGGACCCTGCCATCCGCGAAGAACTCGACGCCTTCGTCGAGAAGCGCAAGGCCGAAGGCGGCGCGCCTACCGATTTTTGATTTGCTGAGCAGCTGGCTCTTAATCAGCAGGTCCAGCCTTCTGCTCAACACTGAATCACTTTCTGACCAAAGAGACCCATCCACATGAAATCCCACGTCAAAGCGGTTGTCATCGGCGGCGGTGTCGTCGGCTGCTCGGTGCTCTATCATCTCGCCCGCGCCGGCTGGACCGACGTCATGCTGATCGAGCGGTCGGAGCTGACCTCCGGCTCGTCCTGGCATGCGGCCGGCGGCTTCCACACGCTGAACGGCGACCCCAACGTCGCCAAGCTGCAGGCCTATACGGTGCAGCTCTACAAGGAGCTGGAGGAGCTGTCCGGCCAGTCCTGCTCGCTGCACCTGACCGGCGGCGTGATGATGGCCGATACGCCCGAGCGCATGGACTTTTTGCGGCTGGCGCACGCCAAGGGCCGCTATCTGGGCATGGACACCGAGCTGATCACGCCATCGGAAGCCAAGGCGATGTTCCCACTGATGGACGAGACGAATTTCGTCGGCGCCATGTGGGACCCGGTCGAGGGCCATCTCGATCCCTCAGGCACGACGCATGCCTACGCCAAGGCCGCACGGAAGCTGGGGGCCGAGATCGTGCTCCGCAACCGCGTGATGGAGCTGACGCAGGAGGTCGACGGCACCTGGAACGTCGTCACCGAACAGGGCACGGTGAAGGCCGAACATGTGGTGAACTGCGGCGGGCTGTGGGCGCGCGAGGTCGGCCGCATGGTCGGCGTAGAGCTGCCGCTGCTTGCCATGGAGCACATGTACCTGCTGACCGAGCCGATGCCGGAGGTCGAGGAATTCAACAAGTCGACCGGCCGCGAGATGGTCGGCGTGCTCGACTTCAAGGGCGAGATCTATACGCGCCAGGAGCGCAACGGCGTGCTGCTCGGCACCTATGAGAAGGCGTGCAAGCCGTGGTCGCCCGTCAACACGCCGTGGGATTTCGGCCACGAGCTGCTGCAGCCCGACATCGACCGCATCGCGCCGTCGCTGGAGATCGGCTTCAAGCATTTCCCGGGGATCGAGAAGGCCGGCATCAAGCAGATCATCAACGGCCCCTTCACCTTCGCACCTGACGGCAACCCGCTGGTCGGCCCGGTGCAGGGGCTGACGAACTTCTGGTGCGCCTGCGCCGTCATGGCCGGGTTCAGCCAGGGCGGCGGCGTCGGGCTGGCGCTGTCGAACTGGATGGTGAACGGCGATCCGGGTTTCGACGTCTGGGGCATGGACGTCGCGCGCTGGGGCGAATGGGCGAGCCTGCGCTACACCAACGCCAAGGTGCGCGAAAACTATTCGCGGCGTTTTTCCATCCGCTTCCCGAACGAGGAGCTGCCGGCGGCCCGCCCTGCGCAGACGACGCCGCTCTACGACACAATGGTCGCACAGAACGCCGTCATGGGCGATTCGTGGGGGCTGGAGACGCCGCTGTGGTTCGCGCCAGAGGCTACCGAGCCCAAGGACAAGGTGTCGTTCCACCGCTCCAACGATTTCGAGCACGTCGGCAACGAAGTCAGAGCGACGCGCGAGAGCGTCGGCGTCACCGAGATCGCCAATTTCGCGAAATATGAAGTCAGCGGAGCGGGTTCGGAGGATTTCCTGAATCGGTTGATGACCAACCGCATGCCCAAGGTCGGCCGCATCGTGCTGACCCCGATGCTCAACGAGTTCGGCAAGCTGATCGGCGATTTCACCATCGCGCATGCCGGCGAAGAGCGCTTCATGATCTGGGGCTCGTCGGCGGCGCAGAAATACCACATGCGCTGGTTCGAGAAGCATCTGCCGAAGGACGGCTCAGTGCGCATCCATCGCTTCGACCAGACGCTGGTCGGGCTCTCGATCGCGGGACCGAAGGCGCAGGCGCTGCTGCAGAAGCTGGTCGATGAGGACGTGTCGACCAAAGCGTTCAGGTTCATGGACTTCCGCGAAATGGCGGTCGGCGGCGCGCCGGCGATCGTCAACCGCATCACCTACACAGGCGACCTCGGCTACGAGATCTGGATGGAGCCGGCCTACCAGCGGCTGGTGTACAAGGGGATCAAGGAGGCGGGCGAGGAGTTCGGCATCGTCGATTTCGGCATGCGCGCACTGCTTTCGATGCGGCTGGAGAAGAACTTCCCGACCTGGTTCCGCGAGCTCAGGCCGATCTACGGGCCGTTCGAAGGCGCGATGGACCGCTTCATCCGTCTCGAGAAGAACGACTTCATCGGCCGCGAGGCGGCGGCGCAGGAGAAGGCGGCCCTGGCCAATGGCGGCGGCAAGCTGCGCCGCGTCTCGCTGATCGTCGATGCGGCGGATGCGGACGTGATGGGCGACGAGCCGATCTGGGCGAAGGTCTCGCAGGACTACGGCACGGTCGAGAAGCCGCATGGCTACGGCGCGCCGCGCTTCGACGGGACGGGCAAGGAAGCCCGCGGCTCGACAGCGGCGACCGGCGCGTCTGCCGTGCGCGGTATCACCGACGGGGAGTGGCGCGTCGTCGGCTGGGTGACCTCGGGCGGCTATGCGCATTACGTCAAGAAATCGATGGCGCAGGGCTACGTGCCGGCATCGCTCGCCGAGGACGAAAGCGAAGGCCTGTTCGAGATCGAGATCCTTGGGCACCGCCGCCCTGCCCGCATCAACGTCGCGCCGCCCTTCGATCCGGCCGGTGAGAAGATGCGGTCGTAGCGCCGGCATCATCAGCATGGTAGCGTCGCGCAATGCCTAACGAACCCCGCTCCCCCCGCCTTGCCGTGCTGATCGACGCCGACAACACCTCGGCGAAGATCGCCTACGGACTTTTCGAGGAAATCGCCAAGATCGGTGAGGCGAGCGTGCGCCGCATCTATGGCGATTTTTCCGGAACCCGGTCGAAATCCTGGGCGGAAGTGCTCGCCAGGCATGCCATCGTGCCCCAGCAGCAGTTCGCCTACACGGCGGGCAAGAACGCCTCCGACATCACGCTGGTAATCGACGCCATGGACCTGCTCCACAGCGGCCGCTTCGACGGCTTCTGCCTGGTCTCCTCGGACAGCGACTTCACCCGGCTGGCCTCGCGCATCCGGGAACAGGGGCTCGACGTGTTCGGCTTCGGCGAACAGAAGACGCCGGAGAGTTTTCGACAGGCCTGCCGCCGGTTCATCTACACGGAGAACCTGTTGCCGGCCCCGACAGGTGGCGACGCGGAACCCCAGAAGCGGACGCTGCAACCGCCGAGCGGGGCGACCCCGATCATCAAGCGCATCCTCTCGGAGATGGAGACCGACGACGGCTGGGTTCCGCTCGGCGCGGTGGGCACGCAACTTGCCAACCTCGCGTCGGACTTCGATCCGCGCAACTACGGCGCCAAAAAGCTGATCGAACTGGTGACCAAGACGGGCGCGTTCGAGGTCGAGCAGAAGGAAGGCAGGGGCGTGCGCATCCGCGTCAAGCCGGCCGCCGCCAAAAGCCGGAAGACCGACAAATCGTGACGGCCGCCGACCGGCTCCAGGTGCGAGAGGATGACGGCGCTTAACCCGATGAGTCTTCGCGGGGACGTTGCGGCGGACACCGTCAGGAGGAATTGCATATGGCAGATTCGATGATCAAGATCCCGGATATCGCGGGCAAGGCGGTGCTGATCACCGGCGCCTCGACCGGGATCGGCGCAGCGCTGGCGCGCGCCTTCGCCGCGCAGGGCGCCAAGGTGGCGGCGCACTACAACGCCAGCAAGGCTGCCGTAGAGGAACTGGCGGGCGAGATCAGAAGCGCCGGCGGCACGGTGCATCTGGTGCAGGGTGATTTCTCCAAGTCGGAAGACGTGCGGCGTGCGGTGGACGACGCGGCCGCGGCCCTCGGCGGTCTCGACGGGCTGATCAACAATGCCGGCGGCCTGCTGAAGCGCGTGCGCTGGGAGGACGCCAGCGACGCCGACTACGACGCGATCATGGACCTCAACGCGCGCTCGGTGTTCGGCGCTTCGAAGGCGGCCATCCCACATCTGAAGAAGAACGGCGGCTTCATCATCAACACCACCTCGATCGCCGCGCGCAACGGCGGCGGCCCGGGCGCGGGTTTCTACGCCTCGTCGAAGGCGTTCGTGTCGAACGCGACCCGCGGCATGGCCAAGGAACTGATCGGCTCGGGCATAAGGGTGAATGCCGTGGCGCCAGGCGTCATCACCACGCCCTTCCACGAGCGCTATTCGACGCCTGAAATGCTCGACGCGATGCTGAAGACGGTGCCGCAGGCGCGGCTGGGCGTCGCGGAGGATTGCCTCGGCGCCTACCTCTTCCTCGCCTCGGCGGCACTGTCCGGCTACGTGATCGGCCAGGTGATCGAGGTGAACGGCGGCCAGTTGATGCCCTGAGGGCGAAAGGCAAGAAACCGCATGGAAGGCCTGCCGTCACAAGCAAGGGGCACGAATTTCGGCCGCCACCGCAAGATCATGCCCTTCGAGCCGGGCGCGGAGATCGACATCGAAGCCCTGCGAAGGCAGGCGCGGGAGAAGGCGGCGGCGCTGAACAGCCATGTGCTCGGCTATGGCGAGACGGCGGAACGCGAATGGGCGGCGGCAGGCGTCGACGCGCCGGACCTGCCGGCGATGCGAAAATACCGGCTGGAGCGCATCCGGGCCGAGCTGAAGCGCCGCGACTATGCCGGCGCGCTGCTCTACGACCCCGTCAACATCCGCTACGCGACCGACTCGACCAACATGCAGCTCTGGGTCGCGCACAATCCGACCCGTCACTGCTTCGTGGCCACAGAGGGGCCGGTCGTGCTCTTCGACTATTTCTCCTGCGAGCATCTGTCGGATCATTCCGGCGTCGTCGACGACGTCAGGCCGGCGGTGTCGTGGATGTATCTCTACGGCGGCGAACTGTCGGACAGGCGCGTCGAGCGCTGGGCGGCTGGGATCGCCGACCTCGTGCGCGAGCATGGCGGCGGCAATGGCCGCATCGCGGTCGACCATCTCGACCCCGAGGGCGTGACGGAACTCGCCCGGCTCGGCGTCACCGTCGGCAATGGCGAGGCAGTGATGGAGAGCGCCCGGCTGATCAAATCGCCGGACGAGATCCTGGCGATGCGCCGCGCCATCGTCGCCTGCGAGGCCGCGATGGGCGAGATGGAAGCGGCGCTGAAGCCCGGCATCAGCGAGAACGAGCTGTGGGCGGAACTGCACCGCGCCAACATCGCGCGCGGCGGGGAGTGGATCGAGACGCGGCTCTTGGCTTCAGGCCCGCGCACCAATCCGTGGTTCCAGGAATGCTCGTCGCGAAGGATCGAGGCTGGCGATCTCGTTGCCTTCGATACCGATCTGATCGGCCCCTACGGCTTCTGCGCCGACCTGTCGCGCACCTGGCTCTGCGGCGACGGCAAGGCGTCGAACGAACAGCGCGACCTCTTCCGCCTCGCCGCCGACCAGATCGCGCACAACACGGAACTGCTGCGGCCGGGCCTGGGCTTTCGCGAGCTGGTCGAGCGTTCGGCGGTGCCGCCGCCCGACTGTTTCCCGGCGCGCTACGGCGTACTCTACCACGGCGTCGGGCTGGCCGACGAATATCCGACCCTGCCGCATGCCGCCGACTGGACGGAGGACACGCCGGACGGCGAACTCGAACCCGGCATGGTTCTGTGCGTCGAAAGCTATATCGGCCGGCTCGGCGGACGCGAGGGCGTCAAGATCGAGGAGCAGGTGCTGATTACAGAAACGGGCAACGAGCAGCTTTCCCGTTATCCGCTCGATGCCCGCCTGATTGGAAACTGACTGCCCACGCCCGGGCTTCAGTGCTTGTTGCGCGTGTGCAGGTGCTCATTGTTGAGCAGGACATAAGCGACGACGGTTGCGGCGGCGAGCGTGCCGAAGACGCCGAGGATCGACAAGACAATCTGTTCGGGCATGACAAACCTCCATGCCCCTCTCCATTGGCGCGATAACGCCTGGTGCTCCCCTATGGTTGCAGTGATCGCGAGGACGTGATCAACCGAGGGCAGATCGAAGCCTTGCAACCATCTCGGGCGGCGTATGGCGGGAGGTGATGTAGGGCAGGCCCTTCCGGCGGGCGGTCCATCCCACCACCTCGACATCCGCCACGCGGGGCTCGTGAAGTTTTGCCAGGTGCCAGCTGCGGCAGTCGACGGCGCAGACATCCGCCCTGCCCTCGGCGACCGCGACGATGGAGGCACGGTGGGCCGCCGTCTCGATGCGCTCCGAGAAGATGGTAAGGTTTTGCCCAGCGGCGGCGAGGTCGCGGGTCAGCGCGATGATGCCCGACATGGAATCCGTGCTGTTGTAGGCGAAGCGTTTGTCGCGGATGAGGTCGAAAGGCAAAACGGCGCGGCCGTCGGCGGGCGCGCCGACCGGCGCCGCCGCGCCGCGCCGCATCAGGATCGGACTGGAGTAGAATTCCCCCTGCCCGCCCTCGATGCCATCATAGCTCGGCTGGCCGATGACGGTGACGTGTTTGCCGAGCCCCTCCTCCATCGGCCCCCAGCAGGTCTGGGCGAAGAGCAGCGCCGGGTGCTTCCACAGCGTCGGGAAGTCGAGTTCGTCGGGCGGCAGCGTCGCCGGGTCGGGAGCGATCACCTTGCCCTCACCGTCGCGGATGCCGCCGGGAGTCGCAGGCAACTCAGTATTGCGGCGCACGAGATGTTCCGGCGCATCGACGCCGGCCCCGGCGAGACACCCGCGCAGGCCTCGCCACTCGGCGTCAGTGGCGGCGCGAGCCTCGGGCCAGTCATACATGGGAAGGGCTGCGATGGTCATGCTGGCGATGAGATGTCTGCAAAACTGCCGGGGATGCAAGGCGCATTCGGTATCAACCCCACCGGCCAGCCTACGGCTGAGGCATTATTCCTTCGGCGGCTCGGCCGGAACCGGCGCGGTGCCGAGGCCCGACAGGGTGCGCGCCCTGACGCGCGGGCGGAAGGCCCGGCCGGGCTCCGGGGCACGGCGCAGCGCCGGGTGCGCCACCGGCTCCTTGGCCTTGAAGGCATATTCCCTGAGCAGCGCGAAATAGCCGGGAAAGACGTAGCCGTTGTTCATCGCGATCCACTGCTCGCGCCTGTCGCGGAAGAGGCCGGGCAGCTTGTACCAGGCGACGTTGGGGCTCTTGTGGTGGACGAGATGCAGGTTGTTGTTGAGGAAGAGGAAGGCGAGCGGCGAACGCTCGATGATGATGGTGCGGCCGTCCGGCCGTTCCGACCACTGATGCTCGGCGAAGGTGCGCACCGAGATCAGCGACTGGCCGAGCCAGACAGGCACCAGGATATAGAGCCAGAGCGGGATGCCGAATCCGAACTGGATGATCGGCAGCGCGACGGCGAGGCCGATCGCATGCAGCAGCCATGCCTTGCGCACCGCCTTGTCGCCGGCGGCGATCAGCTTTGCGTCGGTGAGCAGGAAGCCGGCGGTGCCGAGCAGCGGGCCGATGACGAAGCGCCCGACCATGGTGTTGTTGACCGACAACAGCCATTTCAGGCCCCGCGGAAGCTCGTGGTAGTGCCACAGCGCCTTGTAGTAGCTCTCGGGATCGTCGAACGGGTCGGTCAGCCGCTCGTCGGCATGGTGGCGCAGATGCAGCGCCTTGAAGCGGCGGAACGGATACACCAAGCCGACGGGAAGGCCGACCATGACTTCGTTCACCCAGCCTCTGCGGGTGGGATGGCCGTGTGCGGCCTCGTGCATCAGCGACGACTGCATGGCCAGCAGCACGCCCAGCACGATCAATGCGATTACGGGATAGGAAGGCCAGAGAAAGACCGCTGCCCCCACCCAGGCAGCGTAACAAGCTATGACGAGAAAGACCGTCGGCCATTCGATGGCCTGAGTTTTCCTGCGTTTGCCCCTTTTGTTTTCCGGCATGCCCTCGACCACTGCCCCCAGAAGTCGGAATCTCGCGATTCCTGACAGCATTGTGTCAGGAGTGATGACCGGTTCACAATGAGACAATGCGCACAAGATGTAGATTTTGCGCATCAAAATCATCAATTGTTGTGTTATGTAAACTTCTTGGGGATTCTCGTTCCGGAATGACCCGTATTTACCCTGGGGAACGGAAATCGAATCCGGTTTGGAGCTAAGATGGACAAGCGCAATCTCTCAAGCGTCTTTCGCGATCGCCTGAAACTGCTTCTCCAGCGCTCCGACCAGAACCAGTCGGCATTCGCGGCCGCGGTGGGGATCGACCGCTCGGCGCTGTCGCAACTGCTGTCGGGAGCCTCGACCCGCCTGCCCCGCGCCGAAACGCTGCTCAACATAGCCGCCGAGCACAAGGTCTCGCTCGACTGGCTGCTGGGCTTGAGCCAGGACGAGGGCCTGACCGGCGAGATCCGCCGGAGCGTGGAGATCGAGGAAGGCGACGGCGCGTTCGGACGCACCCTGCTCGCGCGCTGGCACGCAGAGGCGGTCGGCACCAAGATACGCTACGTACCGGCCGGCATTCCCGACCTGCTGAGGACCCAGGCGCTGGTCGACTACGAGGCGGACATATCGAACCGCAGCCGCGAGCAGCAGGCGGACGAGACGCAGTACCGCATCGACTACAACCGGCGGCCGGAGACCGACATGGAGGTCTGCATGCCGCGCCACACGCTCGACGTCTTCGCGCGGGGGCTCGGCGTCTGGAGCGGCTTTCCCGAGCACGAGCGCCGGGCGCAGCTCAGCCACATGGCGAACCTGCTCGACGACCTCTACCCGACCTTCCGCCTGTTCCTCTATGACGGCCGGCTGCGCTACTCGGTGCCCTACACGATCTTCGGGCCGTATCGGGCGGCGATCTATGCCGGCGACATGTATCTGGTGCTCAACGCGACGGAGACGATCCGCACCCTGACCAAGCATTTCGACAACCTGATCCGCGCCGCCGACGTCAACGCGCACGAAGCGGCGGCTCATGCCCGGGCACTGGCGGATATGGATTTCGATGCGGCCTGATATCAGCTATTTTATTGACCCGACATAAAGACTTCTTTATATCCTTATCTGAATTCATCCCTTTGAAAGCCGTGTCACGATGACCAACCCGATCGACGCCCTGCTCGCCGAAAAAGGCGTTCTCCTCGCCGACGGCGCCACCGGCACCAACCTGTTCAACATGGGGCTGGCCTCCGGCGAGGCGCCGGAACTGTGGAACGAGACGGCTCCGGAGAAGATCACCGCCCTGCACCAGAATTTCGTCGACGCCGGCGCCGACATCATCCTCACCAACTCCTTCGGCGGCACCCGCCAGCGGTTGAAGCTGCACAATGCGCAGGACCGCGTGCACGAACTGAACAAGCGCGCCGCCGAGATCGCGCGCGAGGTCGCCGACAAGGCCGGCCGCAAGGTGATCGTCGCCGGCTCCGTCGGGCCGACCGGCGAGCTGCTGGAGCCGCTGGGCGCCATGACCTATGACGAGGCGGTGGACGCTTTCGCCGAGCAGATCGCGGGCCTCAAGGAAGGCGGCGCGGAAGTGGCGTGGATCGAGACGATGTCGGCGCCCGGCGAGGCCAAGGCCGCCGCCGAGGCGGCGATCCGCGTCGGCCTGCCCTATACCTACACCTTCTCCTTCGACACCGCCGGCCGCTCGATGATGGGCCTGGCGCCGAAGGACGTGCACGGCGTCGCGGACGGTCTGTCGGAGGATGCGGTGGCGGTGGGCGCCAATTGCGGCGTCGGCGCGTCGGACATCCTCTCCTCGCTGCTCGACATGAGCGCGGCCAAGCCGGACGCGACGATCATCGTCAAAGGCAATTGCGGCATCCCCGAATTCCGCGGCACGGAAATCCACTATTCCGGCACGCCAGAGCTGATGTCGGACTATGTGCGGCTGGCGGTCGACGCCGGCGCGAAGATCGTCGGCGGCTGCTGCGGCACGTCGTTCGGACACCTTGCGGCGATGCGCAAGGCACTCGACAGCCATGTGAAGGCGGAACGGCCGACCGTCGAGACGATCGTCGAACGCATCGGTCCGCTGCGCAACAAGACCGCCGACAAGAGCGGCGCCGGGGCCGAGGGCGGCGAAGGCCGCCGCGAGCGCCGCCGCAGGGCCTGAAGCCGCGGCGGCGGATCAGGCCGCTGCGTTGGCCTTGCCGTCCTTGATCGCGGCGTCGACGCTGACCGGTCCCGGCCCGGCGAAGAAAAGATAGAAGAAGATGAAGCAGAACAGGATGGCCGACACGCCGCCGTTCTGCGCCGGGAAGAAATCCTGCGGCGCGTGCCGGAGGAAATAGGCGAACGCCATCAGGCCCGACAGCACGAAGGCCGCACAGCGGCTCTTGAAACCGATAAGCAGGAAGAAGCCGAGGATCAGCTCGAGCACGCCGGCGATCCACGACAGCGAATAGAGGGGCGGGCCGTCGGCGATCGGAAAGCCTAGGACCTTCTGCACGCCGTAGCTGAAGGCAACCAGCGCCGACACGATGCGCAGCAGGCTGAGCGCATAGGGTTGCCACATGTCGAGCTTGCCGGTCATCGGGTGCCTTTCGGTCTGAATGTTGCACCGCAATATCCAGCGCCGCCGCAGCCTGTCATCATACGTTTCCGTGATTTTACGCAGCGTCAGGGGAACCACACGTTTCGCTCAGCACGCGATGATAGTTCTCTTCCCGTTCCTCCAGCCACTCATAGCCGCGCGGCCAGCTTGCCGGATCGGTGACCGGCAGCGGGAAATTGCTGAGGTAGCAGCAGCCCTCGTAGCCGCGCAGGCTGGCGTCCAGCGCCTCGCCGAGCCGGGGCTCGTAGGAAGCCAGCCGATTCACGGTTGTAGCCCAGCCCTCCCCGCGCTCGCCCCTGACGAAGAGGCCGACGCTGCGGTTGGTCAGATAGAGCGAGAGCACGAGATCGTCGGCCACCCGGCGCCAGCGCGACCAGAGACTGCCGTGCACGATTTCAACCGGCTTGCGGAAGGCGATGTAGCCTTCCCAGAAGCGCTTGATCTCGGGAGATGACAGCGAGCGCAGACCCCTATGCGAAATGTCCCATTCGTCGAGTTGGCGATCCGGCATGCGGGGGGCCTTTAATCCGGTGATGTGCTCCGAGCTACATACAAAATCACCGTCGGAAGCGCACGCCACGGCGGAACCACTCCTGACAGCCACCAGCGCCTTCGTTTTGCCTGATAGGAAAGGGCCGGCGGAGAAGCTCTCCGCCGGCCGCCTCGCCCGCTCATCCGGCACGCCCCGCTCGAGACAAGGGCGGGCTATCTGTCTTCCCGGTCGAGCGCCGATGCCAGGCGCAACAGCGACAGGAACTCCGCGCGGTAGCCGTAGGGATCGGCCCCCCGCGCGGCGGTGGCGATCTCCATGATCCTGTCGTAACCGAAGGAAGCTGTCTGGTCGGTGCCGCGCAGCTTCTGGCCGAAGGCTGCGACAGCAACGGAAAACCGCTGGTCGGCGCCCGCAGCATTGAAGGACGCGACCTCGTTCGCTTTCGTCACCGGCGTCTCGATCAGCTTCGAGACGTCCTCCGTCGGCAGCTTGTAGCGGATTTTCACGAATGCATATTCGTCGGCATTGGCGACGCCGCCGTTTTGGCTGGACGCCTCGCCGTAGCGCAGCGGGTCCATCATCTCTGCCGGGCTGCCCTTCGGCGTGATCTCGTAGATCGCCGTCACCGAATGGCCCGAGCCGATCTCGCCGGCGTCGACGCGGTCGTTGTTGAAATCCTCGCGGTTGAGAGCGCGCGTCTCATAGCCGATCAGACGGTATTCGGAGACGGCCGCCGGGTTGAACTCGACCTGGATCTTCACGTCCTTGGCGATCGGGAAGAGCGTCGAGGCGGAATCCTCGACCAGCACCTTTTCCGCCTCGGCCAGCGTGTCGATATAGGCGGCGGTGCCATTGCCGTTCTGCGCGATCGTCTGCATCATCCGGTCGTTGAGATTGCCGCGGCCGAAACCGAACACCGACAGGAAGACGCCGGACTTGCGCTTCTCCTCGATGATGCGCTTGAGATCCTCGTCGTCCGACTGGCCGACGTTGAAATCTCCGTCGGTGGCGAGCATGACGCGGTTGACGCCGCCCTGCACGAAAGAGTCCTGCGCCAGGCGGTAGGCCTCGCGAATGCCGGCCTCGCCCGCCGTCGAGCCGCCCGGCCGCAAATTGTCGATCGCGGAGAGTATCTTCGCCCGCTCGGATACCTTCGTCGGCTCCAGCACCGTGCCGGCGTCGCCGGCATAGGTGACGATGGAGACCGTGTCCTCCGGGTTCAGCTTCGTCACCAGCAGGCGGAAAGCCGACTGGAGAAGCGGCAGCTTGTCGGGCTCGTTCATCGAGCCGGAGACGTCGATCAGGAAGACGAGGTTGGCGCGCGGCTGCTCGGCCGGCTGCACGTCAAACCCCTTGATGGCGACATGCATCAGCCTGGTGTGCTGGTTCCACGGCGTCGGCATGACCGTGACGGTCGAGTTGAACGGCGTGGACGCGCTATCCGGCCCCTTCCAGTCGTAGGGGAAGTAGTTGACCATCTCCTCGACCCGCACCGTGTCGGGCTGGGGCAAAACGCCTTCCTTCAGCGAGCGCCGCACGAAGGAATAGGAGGCGGTGTCGACATCGATCGAGAAGGTGGAAACGGGATCGGTCGCGGTTGCGTGCACCGGGTTTGTCTTGAACTCGGCGAAGCGATCGCGGTTTTCCTCCATCGGCGGCAGGATGTCGGTCGGCGGCGCAGCGCCCGCCGACTGCTCGCGCATCGACTTGGAGGTCGCGGAAACGCTCGGCGCCACACCGACGCGGCCGCCTTGGAGTGCCGGCGCCGGCGCAGCAAGGCCGCTGGCATCGCTGGACAGTTCATCGGCCTGCGGCATCGCGTAGTTCGCCGGCGCTTCCGGCTTCGGAGCCGCTTCCGGCACGACCTGCAACCGGTTCAGCACGTCCCGGCTCTCTGAGGCGGCGAAGGCTTCCTTCTCCTTCGCCGGCTCGGCCGCGGTCGTCTCCTGCCGCACCACAGGGGCCTCGGCAACCTCGCCCGCATCGAAACGGAACGGCGATTCCTCCATCAGATAGAACGCCGCGTAGCCGGCGATCGGCAGCGCCACCAATCCGGCGATCGCCGGCGTCGCAAGCAGCTTCTTTTGCATCATAGCTCTCCAGATCCTGGTTATGCGATCCGTGAGACGCAGGCGGCTTTCCGATCCTTGGGGGGCCGTTGCAGAATTCTTCTCGTCGAACGCCTGCATGGCGGCGGCAAGCGCGCGCGCCCTGGCCTCGGCGTCCGGGGCCGGCGCCCGGAGGCGCGCGAGCCGCTTGAGTTCGTTGTCGTCGACCATGGTCAACCTTCCCCGGCCGAAAGCATCAGCGCCTTCAGCCGCTTCTTCGCTTCATGGATGTGCCACGAGACGGTCGCCTCCGCGCAGGCCATCGCGTCCGCCGCGGCGGCGTGGCTCAAGCCCTCGCCATAGACCAGCAGCACCGCATCGCGCTGCTTGCCCGGCAGTTCGCGCACCGCTGCCCAGAGCCTCTCGGCCCTGTCGTCGGCATCGGGCGTACCCTGCCCTTCGACCAGCGCATGCCGGCCGAAGGCTTCGGCCTTCGCCGTTTCCCGCGCCTGTCTGCGCGAAAGGTCGCGTGCGGCGTTGAGCGTGACGGCGTAGAGCCAGGTGGTGAAGGCACCGCCGCCGCGATAGGTGCCGATCGCCCGGCCGAGCCGGATGCAGACCTCCTGCGCTATGTCCTCGGCATCGGCCTTGCGGCCCGACCAGCGCCAGGCGACGCGATAGACGAAATCGTAGTGTCTCTCGACAAGCTTGCCGAAAGCCGCCCTGTCCCCCTGCTGCGCGCCTGCGATCAGATCGAGATCGGAAGGCTCGATGTCGTCCAGCATCATCGCCGTCATTTGTCAGCTTGGACGAGAGCTTTGAGGCATTCCTTGGGGCATGGAGAAGATTTTTTTGCCTGCCAGAATCGAAAACGGCCGCACGAGGCGGCCGTCCGGAAGTCGTGGATGGCGCGAAGGATCAGTCCAGCGCCGCAACCACGATGATCTCGACCTTGTATTTCGGCGCCGCGAGCTTGGCTTCACCGGTCGCGCGGGCGGGCGTGTTGGCGGGATCGACCCAGGCGTCCCAGACCGCATTCATCTCGCCGAAATTGGCCATGTCGTCGAGCCAGATGATGGTCTGCAGGAGCTTCGACTTGCTTGAGCCTGCCTTGGCGAGCAGCGCGTCGATCTTCGCCAGGGTGTCCTTGGTCTGCTCGGCGACGGTCGCGCCTTCGCCGACCTGGCCGGCCAGGTAGACGGTGTTGTTGTGGATGACGATGTCGCTCATGCGCGGACCGGCGTCGATGCGGCGAATGCTCATTGATGGCTTCCTTCCTGTTTTTGCTGGTTCTCCATAGATTGCACGGCAGGAAAGGCAAGTGCGAGCGGCCGAAATCCCCTGCGGCCGCGCAAATCCGCTATCCCCAGCCGATACCCGCCGAGAGAGAAATTTCCGCGTCGGCGCAATTGACTAATGTAATAACATCACATACCCAAAGCGCCATGTGGAGCAACCGGATCCCATGGCCGAAGCCAGCCTGACATTTCGCGACCTGACGCTCGGCTACAACAGCCACCCTGCGGTGCATCACCTGAACGGCACCGTGAAGACCGGTTCGCTGACGGCGATCGTGGGCGCCAACGGATCGGGCAAATCGACCCTGATGAAGGGCATCGTCGGCGTGCTGAAGCCAATGGAGGGCGTGAGCCTGACGGCGCCGGGCGCCAGGATCGCCTACCTGCCACAGCAATCGGAACTCGACCGCAGCTTTCCGGCGCGGGTGGTGGACCTCGTCTCGATGGGCCTGTGGCCGAAGCGCGGGCTGCTCGGCCGCCATACCGCCGAGGACAGGGAGACGGTAAAGCGCGCGCTGATGGCGGTCGGCATGGACGGTTTCGAGGCGCGTCCGATCGACACGCTGTCGGGCGGCCAGTTGCAGCGGGCGCTGTTTGCCCGCGTGCTGGTGCAGGACGCCGAAATCATACTGCTCGACGAGCCGTTCAACGCCGTCGATGCGCGCACCGTCACCGACCTCGTCGCGCTGATCAAGCGATGGCACGGCGAGAAGCGCACCGTGATGGTGGTCGCGCATGACCTCGATCTCGTACGCCAGCATTTCCCGCAGACGCTGCTGCTCGCCCGCCGGCCGATCGCGTGGGGGCCGACGGTCGAGGCGTTGAAGCCGGAGAATCTGCTGAGGGCGCGCCGCTTCGACGAGGCCTGGCACGACGATGCGCCGTGGTGCGAGCCGGAGCCGCATGAGCATGGCGGTGACGATCACGCGCATCTGCATGCGCACGGGCATCACCATCATCACGAGCACGGCGAAGCGCACGACAGCCACGACCACGAAACAGGACCGCGGGCGGCGTGATCATGTACGACTTCCTCGTCGCCCCCTTCGTCGAGTTCGGTTTCATGCAGCGCGCGCTTGCCGGCTCGCTGCTGCTCTGCCTCTCCTCCTGCCCGGTCGGCGTTTTCCTGATGCTGCGGCGCATGAGCCTGACCGGCGACGCGATGGCGCATGCCATCCTGCCGGGTGCGGCGACCGGCTTCCTGCTCTACGGGCTGGAGATCGTGCCGATGACGATCGGCGGCCTGGTTGCCGGCGTCATCGTCGCGATGGGGGCCGGCGCGGTGTCGCGCTTCACCGTGCAGAAGGAGGACGCCTCGCTCGCCGCCTTCTACCTGATCTCGCTGGCGCTCGGCGTGATGATCGTGTCGCTGCGGGGATCGAGCGTCGACTTGATGCATGTGCTGTTCGGCACGGTGCTGGCGCTGAACGACGAGGCGCTGAAGCTGATCGCCACCATCGCCGGCGTGACGCTCTTGACGCTCGCGGTCTTCTGGCGCGCTTTGGTCGCCGAATGCCTCGACCCGCTGTTCCTGCGCTCGGTGAGCCGGCTCGGCACACCAGTGCATTTCATCTTCCTGGGGCTGGTCGTACTCAATCTCGTCGGCGGCTTCCAGGCGCTGGGCACGCTGCTTTCCGTCGGCCTGATGATGCTGCCGGCGGCAGCAGCCCGTTTCTGGACGAGCCGCGTCGAGCCGATGTGCCTGTTGGCGCTGGCGATCGGTTTCGCCGCCTGCGTGGCCGGACTCTTGATGTCGTACCACGCCTCACTGCCTTCTGGACCGGCGATCGTGCTTTCGGCGGGCGTAGCCTATCTCGCCTCGATCCTTGCCGGCCCGCGCGGCGTGCTCCGCTCGCGCGTGCGCCACCACCGTCACCGCACCGCCTGATCCCAAGCAATGGAGAAGACCATGCCGAGAACTATCTCCCTCGCCGCCGCCCTGAGCGTTATAACATTCGCATCGACTGCCCTCCCCGCTGCAGCCGAACCGATCAAGGTGGTCGCAAGCTTCTCGATCATCGGCGACTTCGCCAAAAATGTCGGCGGCGATCGCATCGCGCTGACCACCATCGTCGGCGCCAATGGCGACGCGCATGTCTACGAACCCAAGCCAGCCGACGCGGCGGTCGTGGCCAATGCCGACGTGGTGCTGGTCAACGGCCTGCATTTCGAAGGTTTTCTCCAGCGCCTGGTCGAGGCGAGCGCGACCAAGGCGACCGTCGTGGAATTGACCAGGGGCCTCGAAACGCTGTCCTCCACCGAGGAAGCGCACGATCACGAGGCTCATGCGGCCGAGACTGATGGGGACGATGCTCATGACCACGAAGCCGAAGAAACCCACGAGGCCGGACACGCGCATGACCACGGCGCGGTCGATCCGCATGCCTTCCAGTCGATAGCCAACGCCAAGATCTACGTGGCCAACATCGCCGAGGCCTTCTGCGCTGCGGACGCCGAGGGCTGCGACGCCTACAGGGCGAACGCCGAGGCCTACACCGGCCGGCTCGACGGGCTGGAAGCCGAGGTGAAGGACGCGGTGGCGGCGATCCCGGTCGACAAGCGCACCATCATCACCTCGCACGACGCCTTCGGCTATTTCGAGCACGCATACGGGCTGACCTTCCTGGCGCCGGAGGGCGTCTCGACCGAAGCGGAGGCATCCGCTGCCGACGTCGCCAAGCTGATCACGCAGATCCGGGGCGACAAGGCGTCCGCCATCTTCGTCGAGAACGTCACCAACCAGCGGCTGATCGAGCAGATCGCCAACGAGACGGGGCTGAAGATCGGCGGCACGCTCTATTCCGATGCGCTGTCCGATGCGGACGGCCCCGCGGCTACCTATATCGACATGATGCGGAACAATATCGGCGCGATAAAAGGTGCTATCCTCGGCAGTTGAGGCACCCTCGCCCGCCAGGGAAACATTCGAAATGACAGAGTTCACCCCCTTCCAGTCGCTGATCGGCGGCGTGTTGATCGGCCTCTCGGCCGTGCTCCTGATGGCGCTGCACGGGCGCGTCGCCGGCATGACCGGCATACTGACCGGTATCATCCCGCCGGCGGCCTCCGACTGGTCCTGGCGGGCAGCGTTCCTGGCGGGCGCGGTCATTGCTCCGGCCCTCTATCTCGCGGCCGGCGGCGTCATTCCCTTCGAAGTGCCGGTGTCGACGGGCGCGCTGATCCTGGGCGGACTGCTGGTCGGCATCGGCGTGCATTTCGGCAATGGCTGTCCGAGCGGGCACGGCATATGCGGGCTGGCGCGGCTCTCGCGCCGCTCGCTGGCCGCCGTCCTCACCTTCATGCTGGCGGCCTTCATCACCGTCTTCGTCGTCCGCCACGTGATCGGAGGCTGAACCATGAAACGCATCGTCTCCGCTCTACTTATCGGCATCGTCTTCGGCCTCGGCATCACCGTCTCCGGCATGATCAATCCGGCCAAGGTGCTGAACTTCTTCGACCTCGCCGGCAACTGGGACCCGAGCCTCGCCTTCGTCATGGGCGGCGGGCTGGTGACGGCGCTGATCGGCTACAGGCTGGTCTTCGGCCGGCTGAAGACGCCGGTCTTCGCGCCGGCATTCCCGCCAAGTCCGGCCGGCGGCATCGATGCCCGCCTCGTCGGCGGCGCGGCCGTCTTCGGCATCGGCTGGGGCATAGCCGGCTTCTGTCCCGGCGGCGCCATTCCCGCGCTTGGGCTGTTGAACGCGCAGACCTTCATCTTCGTCGCGGCCGTGATCGCCGGCATCGTCGCCGGCCGCGCCATCAAGAGCAGGTTGCCGGCGCCTGCCCCGGCATGACGGTTGCCCAACCCCGCGTCCGGTGGCATGAGAGTGCCTGAGCCGGCGTGGCAGCAAGATTAGAGGTGCAGCATGGAATACCGCCAGATCAGCGACAATTATTCGGTAAGCGGCCAGATCCTGCCGGAGGACATCGCGGTGGTGAAGGCGGCGGGCTTCAGGAGCGTCATCTGCAACCGGCCGGACGACGAACAGCCGGGCCAGCCTTCGGCCGACAGCGTCAAGCAGGCGGCCGAGGCGGCCGGCCTCGAATTCCGCTACATCCCGGTCATCAGCGGCCAGATCACCGAGCAGAACGTCGCCGACCAGGCGGCGGCGCTGGACGACCTGGACGGCCCGGTCTTCGCCTATTGCCGTTCCGGCGCCCGCTGCACCAACCTATATGCGCTGATCCAGGAAATGGGCGAGTAGCGCTGTCTTTCAGCGCATGAACGCCGCCATGTGGAAGGCCTGCGCTTCGGCAGGATAACGATAGGCCGCGCCATAGGGACAGGCGTTGCGATCGAGGCAGCCAGTCGTGCGGCAGAGCTCGCCGGACGGACCGCGTACATGGTCGAGGCAGGCCTGATAGGCGAAACCGGCCTCTGAATACGCGCCAACCGGACAGGCTTTCAGGCAAGGTTTTCCGACACATAGGTCGCAGAGATGAATCACCTCGCGAGGCGCCTGAATCGGAATCTCAACGTCGAACAGCAGTGCCCCACGGTAGGCGTGCCAGAGCCCGTATTCGGGATGCATGAGGATGCCGAGCGGCGACGGTTTCAGCCCCTCCGCGCGCATTGCCCATTGCTGGAACGGCAGCCAGGGCTTGTCCGAAGGATAGACCGCGCGTGCGCCGAATTCGGCGGCAACCCCGTCGATCACGGTGCGCGACCAGGTGTCGAGCGGGTCAGCGAGATTTTCAGGCTGCGATCGCCGCCAGCGCGAAAAATGCGGCCAGGGCGCATCGCCCGCCTGCCCGACGAGCAGGATCGATCTTGCCGGCACGCCGGACGGACCTGATGGCGCGGCCTCGCCAGCCGCGAAACGGAAGCCGCCGCGCGGGATAAGGCCGTACCGGGCGAGCATGCTGACAATGCCGTCGATCATGCGATAGTAGCCACTCCCCTTCTATCGGGCGGTGCGAAGATGACGAACGATACGACAACTCTTTGGCGGCCGGTCGGGCCAGCCGAACTCGATCTCGTACGGCAGTCGGGCATGAAAGCCTTCCCGCCGCGCCTGCCCGATCAGCCGATTTTCTACCCGGTACTCAACGAAGATTATGCAATCCAGATCGCACGGGACTGGAACGTACCGGCGAGCGGCGCAGGATACGTATTGCGTTTCGACGTCCGGAGAGACTTTCTGGACCGATATCAGGTGCAGCAAGCCGGCGGCCGCCAACATCTGGAATACTGGATACCGGCCGAGGAGCTGCCTGCGTTCAATGACGCTATCGTCGGGCCGATCGTCGTGACCGGCTCCTTCGGCAAGCCGGACGCCTAGGCATCAGCTCGCATCGAGCCTTGCCGGCAGCCGCTCCCCGCTATGCCATCGGCTTCAGCATCCGCCGAAGCACGTCGGTCTTGACCACGAAATGCTGCCAAAGCGCTCCGACGGCATGAAGGGCCACCACCACGATGAGGACCGGCTTGCCGATCTCGTGCAGTTCGCCGATCTCGCCCATGCCGAGATACCAGGCAAGCGCGCCGGTCAGCGGCATCAGGAAGATCGCCGCATAGAGGACGATATGCGCGAGCTTGGCAATGTATTGCAGGACGATGCTTTCGTCGGCCGGGAGGTCAGGCGCGCCGTACCGAATGCGCAGCGCCACGCGCAGGATCGCCAGGACAAGAACCGCGAGGCCGACATAGACATGAATGTTGGCATTGAGCAGCGCATCGGCCTGCGGCTCGGTCCCCTGTCTGTAGGCCCTGAAGGCCGGAACGATGTCCTCGCCGAAGACGAGCTGGAAGATGACGAGCGCGGCGATGACCCAGTGCAGGACGATCTGGGCTCGCGTGTAGCCGGCAGGATGAGAATGCATCGACCGAAATCCCTGTAGGGTTGGATTGACTGCAATCTTCGGCAGAAGCGCGGCGGCGCGCTTTGATCCAGCGCAAATCCAGCTTCAGTCCCCCCCCCCCGACACTTCGCATCTGGAAAAGAAGCGGCAGCGCCTGCTTTCGCCTTGCCAGCCCGGCGGAATTCTGGAACATCGCGGCCCAACGCGAGACCGAGCATGCCCCTTCGCCTGACGCCGGCCCTGTGCATCCTGCTCCTGGCCGGCTGCACCTCGTCCGAACCGCAGAACGTCTCTTACGCCCCTGTCGTCCAGCAGCCGGCGACCGTGGTCGGTGCGCCCACGGTACCGGCGGCCTATGATCAGATGGGGCAGACGCCGCAGGGTGTTGCCGGGCCAGCCGTCCTGCAGCCCGGCTGCAGCACCGTCGACAACGTGACCCTGTGCGACGCGCCGTCCGACCCGAGCGTCGACGAAACGCACTACACCAACTGAACAATTAACTTGCAGCCGCAAGACGGCTGAGTAGGAAGGCCGCGTCCCCGCGACGTCACTTTTCATCCGGCTCGCGAAAGGCGCTTCGCCAGACTTCCTTGTGGATGATGTCGGCCACTTTAGCCCGGCCTGCATCGGGCTCCTTTCAAGTGAAGGCGTCGGGCATCGACTCCTTCTTCTTCGCGATGAAGTCCTTGAGCCCGTCGTCGATGCCCGGATCGAGCGGCGGCGCCTCGTAGGTCTCCAGCCAGCGGCGGGCGAGTTCGTTGGCCCGCTGCGGCGCGGTCTTCTCGCCTTCCGCCTGCCACTGCTCGAAGGAATTGTTGTCGGCGATCGACGACCGGTAGAAGGCGGTCTGGAAGTTCGCCTGCGTGTGGTCGCAGCCCAGGAAGTGGCTGCCCGGACCGACCTGACGGATGGCGTCCATCGCCTGGCCATTCTCCGAGAGATCGACGCCGGCGGCGAATTTCTGCTGCATGCCGAGCTGGTCGATGTCCATCATGAATTTTTCGTAGCAGGAGGCGAGACCGCCCTCGAGCCAGCCGGCCGCATGCAGCACGAAATTGGTGCCGGCGAGGATGGTCGAGTTCAGCGTGTTGGCGCTCTCATAGGCCGCCTGCGCGTCCGGGACCTTCGAGGCGCAGAGCGAGCCGCCGGTGCGGAACGGCAGGCCGAGGCGGCGAGCGAGCTGGGCAGCGCCGTAGGACACCAGGGAAGGCTCGGGCGTGCCGAAGGTCGGCGCGCCCGACTGCATCGAGATCGAGGAGGCGAAGGTACCGAACAGTACCGGCGCGCCGGGCCGCACGAGCTGCGTCAGCGCAGCCCCCGCCAGCACTTCGGCCAGCACCTGCGTCAGCGTGCCCGCGACCGTCACCGGGCTCATCGCGCCGGCGAGGATGAAGGGCGTGACGATGCAGGCCTGGTTGTGGCGGGCATAGACCTTCAGCGCACCGAGCATGGTGTCGTCGAACACCATCGGCGAGTTGGCGTTGATGAGCGAGGTCAGCACCGTGTTGTTCTCGACATAGTCGTCGCCGAACACGATCTTGGCCATCGCCACCGTGTCCTCCGCGCGCTCCGGCGCGGTGACCGAACCCATGAAGGGTTTGTCGGAATATTTGATGTGGCTGTAGATCATGTCGAGGTGACGCTTGTTGACCGGCACGTCGACAGGCTCGCAGACCGTGCCGCCCGAATGGTGGATCGACGGCGCCATGTAGGCGAGCTTCACGAAATTGCGGAAATCCTCGATCGTGGCGTAGCGGCGCTTGCCGTCGAGATCGCGCACGAAGGGCGGTCCGTAGACCGGCGCGAAGACGGTCGCGTCGCCGCCGACCTGGACCGAGCGTTCGGGATTGCGGGCGTGCTGCGTATAGGTCGAAGGAGCAGTCTTCAGCAGCGAGCGCGGCAGGCCCTTGGGGAAATGCACACGGTCGCCCTTCACGTCGGCGCCGGCGTTCTTCCAAATCTCGAGCGCCTCGGGATCGTCGCGGAAGATGATGCCGGTTTCCTCGAGCACGGTGTCGGCGTTCTTCTCGATGAGGGCCAGCCCCTCTTCGTCGAGTACCTCGTAGACCTTGATCGCCCGCTTGATATAGGTGAGCTGCGTGCCCGGCCCGCCGCCGGAGCGCGCGGCGCGGCGTGCTGCGGCACCACCGCCGCGATCCGCCCTGCCGCGTCGTCCTCCCGGCGCTTCCTGTTCGGCTGCGAGGTTCTCGGTCATCGAAGTTCTTCCCTGGATGGACTTAGGGCGCGCGCGGACTTGTCGCCGGCGTTGCCCAACGGCCGGATCGTAGCCATCGACCTCTATGGAAACGGCTTGCAAGCGCCAAGCGCTATCCAAAACCCGACAAGCGACAAGACGTCAATGGCGGGCCAAGAAAACAATCCGGAACGCGGTGGAAAGAGGGCGGCCGCCGGAACCGCGCCGGCCGCCCTACAAGCTGGTCCCTTACCGACTAATCCCTGCCGGTGGCCGCGTCGACGCTCCACGGACCCGGGCCCGCCGCTGCTATGTAGAGGAAGATGAAGCAGAAAAGCACCGCGGGCTCGCCGCCGTTGAGCACGGGGAAGAAGCCCTGGCCCGCATGCCCCATGAAATAGGCGACCGCCATTTCACCCGCGAGGATGAAAGCGACGGGGCGCGAAAACAGGCCGACGATCAGGAGCAGTCCGCCGACCACCTCCAGGATAGCGGCCGTGTAGAGCATCCCGTTCAGCGGATACGGAAACGGCGCGGGCCAGCCGAACAGCTTCATCGTGCCGTGCGTGAGGAATGTCGCGGCCGCAAGAATGCGCAATATGCTCAATATGTGCGGCGCCCAGCCGCGCAGAAAGGTCATTTGCATGTGCATGAGCTCCTCGTTTACCCCTGGGAAACCATAAGGTCGCGGGGTTGGACGTGGCAAGTGGACACGTCGAAGGCGCCCGGATCGTCCACACACTCCTCGGCCGCCGGGCCGCACGGACCCTCCGGCAACCGCCCTCCACGACTGGCTACGAAGTTCCAGTCGCTTTCGTTTTGCAGCGCGTCGCAAATCAGCTATGGCTGCGAAAGCCTTGCGGGCTAGGTATTGCGGCATTGTCCCCGTGTCGCGCCAAGCAAGCTGACTGCTGGCACCAGGAGCCGAATAAAATGTCCGACGACGAAATCATCCTTTCCGAGCTTTCCGACGACGAGCTCGTGCAGCAGATGCATGACGACCTCTATGACGGGCTGAAGGAGGAGATCGAGGAAGGCACCAACATCCTTCTGGAGCGCGGCTGGCTGCCCTACACGGTGCTGACCGAGGCGCTGGTCGAGGGCATGCGCATCGTCGGCGAGGATTTCCGCGACGGCATCCTGTTCGTCCCTGAAGTGCTCCTATCGGCCAATGCGATGAAGGCCGGCATGGCGATCCTCAGGCCGCTGCTCGCCGCCACCGGCGCGCCCAAGCAGGGCAAGCTGGTGATCGGCACCGTCAAGGGCGACATCCATGACATCGGCAAGAACCTCGTCGGCATGATGATGGAGGGCGCCGGCTTCGACGTCATCGACCTCGGCATCAACAATCCGGTCGAGAAATACCTGGCGGCGATCGAAGAGCACCAGCCCGACATCGTCGGCATGTCGGCGCTGCTGACCACCACCATGCCCTACATGAAGGTCGTCATCGACACGATGAAGGAAAAGGGCATCCGCGACGACTATGTCGTGCTGGTCGGCGGCGCGCCGCTCAACGAGGAGTTCGGCAAGGCGGTCGGCGCCGACGCCTACTGCCGCGACGCGGCCGTCGCCGTCGAGACCGCCAAGGACTTCATGAAGCGCAAGCACAATCTGCGCGCTTCGGCCTGAGGCTCCGCGCCCAAGGTTCGTCCGAATGCAAAACGGGCCGCGAAACCGCGACCCGTGCTTTCGACGAAGAGACGCCTGCGGCGTGTCAGTTCTCGATGGCGTTGGCCGTGGACTGAACGTCGCGCTTCACGCCGCGGACGGTGTTTGCGCAGGATGCTACGGCCAGGGCGCAGACCAGGATGGTGGCGATGGACGCCAGACGCGACAGTTTCATGGACGATGTCTCCCTCGATGACTAGATAAGCGCAGAGCAACGAAAAGGACGATAGTCGGTTCCACCTGATTCAGGCAAGTTTGCCGAATTGATCGCCGGCTCATCGACAGGCAGGCCAATGACGGACGAAGCGGGAGCGGTGGTCGCTCCGGATGTGATCGCGAAGGGAGGCATTGTCGCAGCCTCCGTTCCGCTCGCGGACCGCGTACGGATCATCGCCTGCGGCGCCATCGCCCGCGAAGTGATTGCCATCTGCCGCTCCAATGGGCTGAAGCATATCGATCTCGTCTGCCTGCCGGCGATCTGGCACGTCTATCCCGAGAAGATCGCGCCGGCGATGCGCGAGGCGATCGCGGACGCGCGGCGCGAAGGTTATTCGCGCATCTTCATCGGCTATGCCGAGTGCGGCACGCAGGGGCAACTGGACCGTATCTGCGCCGAGGAAGGCATCGAGCGGATCGGCGGGCCGCACTGCTATTCCTTCTTCACCGGCAACGAAACCTTCGCGGAAAACACCGACAACGAGTTCACCGCCTTCTATCTCACCGACCTGCTCGCCAGGCAGTTCGAGGCCTTCGTGATCGAGCCGCTGAAACTCGAAGAGCATCCGGAACTGAAAGAGATGGTGTTCGGCAACTACACCAAGATCGTCTATCTGGCGCAGACCGAGGATGCGGAGCTGCAGAGGAAGGCGAAGTGGGCGGCCGACTATCTCGGCCTCGACTACGAATACCGCTTCACCGGCTATGGCGATCTGACGCAGGCGGTCGTCGGCGCGGGCCGCTGACCCAAAAGCGCCGGATTCCCCTGCCCTTTCCGTCCGGAAACGGAGACCTCTGATGAAACCCTCCAGCTTCGCGCTCGCCGCGCTTCTCACCCTGTCCGCCTCGTCGGCGCTCGCGGACGGCGTCGTGCAGAAGCTGATGACGGCGGCCGACAAGGCGCGGCTCGAGGCCTACGAGGACACCCGCACTGAAGCGCTCACTGAGGCGAAGGACGGGGACCAGGCCCAACTCGCGGAGCTTGAGGCGCTTCTAGCGAAGCCGCTGCTGTCCCTGCCCGACTTCGATCTCGGCGGCGACTGGCGCTGCCGCACGACCAAGCTGGGCGGGCTTTCGCCGCTGGTGGTATACGGCTGGTTCAAATGCCGGGTGAGCGACGACGGATCCGGGTGGAAGCTGGAAAAACTGACCGGCTCGCAACGCACGACCGGCCGCTTCTACGACGACAGCCAGACGCGGACCATCTATCTCGGTTCCTTCTCCATCGCGGCAGACAAGCCGCAACCCTACGGCAGCGGGCCCGATACCGACCAGGTCGGCTATGCGTTCCGCACCGGCCCGGCCGAATGGCGCATCGAATTCCCCGCCCCGAAATACGAATCCAAGCTTGACATACTCGAGTTCAGACGCTGAAGCCGGTTGAATTCGGGGACGCCAGCCCGCACATTGGTCCGGTCCGCTCCTGTCATCACGGGTTAACCCTGCGGAGGCAGAATGGAGGAGACGCAGGGTGGACCATGCGGCGTGAGGTGCGTGCAAGGGTATGAGAGCGGAAACGACGGATTTCGAGAACGGGCCGATCGACGGCGCGCCAAGGCGCCGCCGGCCGCGCCGGTTGTCGGATCTCTTCGCCCAGCTCGCCAGGGACGCGCACGGCCCCGTCTCGCTCGGCCATATCCGCGATGCGCTCGGCAACCGCAGCTTCGCGCCGCTGCTGGTGCTCTTCGCCGCCTTCAACCTGCTGCCGCTGCCGCCCGGCGCCTCCGCCGTGCTCGGCGTGCCGCTGATCATCGTCTCGGCACAGATGGTGTATGGCGCCAAGCAGACCTGGCTGCCCGACGCCCTGGCGAACCGTTCGCTCAACGCCGACACGTTCCGTTCCGCGATGGAGTGGATCATTCCACGCCTGGTCCGGATCGAGCGCGTCATCCGCCCGCGCTACTGGCCGTTCTGGCGCCGGCAGGGCGACCGCATCATCGGCGGCATCACGCTGGTGCTGGCGATCGTGGTGACGCTGCCGATCCCGCTCGGTAACTGGCTGCCGGCCTTCGCCACCGCGCTGCTCGGGCTGGCGCTGTCGGAGCGCGACGGGCTTCTGCTTGCGGTCGGCGGCGCAATCTGCATCGCCTCCTTCTGCGTGATCGCCGCCGTCATAGGCGCGGCGGGCGTCGCCACCAATGCCGCGCTCGGCTGGCTGATGTGACCCACATGCAGCCTTCGCGAATTGCCATCGTCACGGCGGGCGGTCCGCATGTCTGGATCATCGTCAATGCGATAAGGGATCGCCTTGGCGAAGCGACCGTGATCCTCGAGGACCCGGAATCGAAGAAGCGGCTGCTGTTGCGCCGCGCCCGCAAGCTCGGCTGGATCGAAGTCGCCGGCCAGTTGGGGACGATGGTTTTCACGCGGCTGAGAAAGCTGTTTCTGTCGTCGCGCGACCAGCGCAGCATCGCGGGCGACGGAGCCGAGACCGAACTCGGCGCCGACATACCGGTCGTGCGCGTCGCCTCCGCCGACTCGCCGGAACTTGCCGATACGGTCCGGGGGATGCAGGCCGAGGTCGTCCTGCTGGCGGGATGCCGCCTGCTGTCGAAGGAGACGCTGGCGGCGATCTCCTGCCCCGTGCTCAACTACCATGCAGGGATAACGCCCAAATACCGGGGCATGAATGGCGGCTACTGGTCGCTGGCGACCGGCGACGCCGGCAATTTCGGCACCACGGTGCACTTGGTCGACGCCGGTGTCGACACCGGCGACGTCCTTCACCAGGTGCGCGGCAAGCCTGAGCGCGGCGACAACCTCACCAACTACGCCCTGCGGCTGGCGGTGATGTCGCGGGAAATCTGCATCAAGGGCGTGGAAGACGCGCTCGATGGCCGGCTCAAACCAGTGACGCCGGACCTGCCCTCGAAGCAATGGTACCACCCGACGGTCTGGTTCTATCTGTGGACCGGCCTGACCAAGGGCGTGTGGTAGGCTAGGACGCCGCAGACTTTCCTATATGCGTCACCCTCGCGCGTCGCTTTTGAATGCGCGCGCGTCGTCCCATGAGAAGCGGGCCATTTCCGCTTCCGGCAATGCTGAAATCCTTGAAAGAGCGAGACTACTATGGCCGATCTGATCATCGTCTACTGGCGCGACATTCCGGCCCAGGTGATCGTCAAGAAGGGGCGGCAGAACGCCAAGCGCGAACTGCCGCTGCGCTTCACCGAGGCGATCGACATGGCGGCGATGCGCTCCGGCGCGGCCGAGACCGACGCCTACCTGGCGGAATGGCGCAAGGCTGATCCGGTGACGGTCAGCGATGATCTCGAAGCGGAAGTCGCGAAGGCGGCGGACGAACTCGACAGACAGTATGATCGGGAACGGCTGGTCGCCCTCGCCAAGGCAGGCGGCAAGGAAAATGGATAGCACCCAGCCGATCTCGACAACGGCGAAAGGCCCGGCGAGCGCCGCGGGCGAGATAATTCCACCGAGCGCCGCGGCAGGCGTGACGCAGGCGACCATCGTCAAGAAGACGGCGCCGAAGTCCGACTACAAGCCGGCCGACGTGTCGCCGCAGCGGCGCGTGCAGCGCTCCTATTCGGTCAGGCTCTGGTCGATCCGCCACTCCCGGGCGCTCGAATGGTTTTATGCACGCTTCGCCGACATGTTCCTGATGCTTCATCCGCTTTGGAAGGGCATCGGCTACGGCCGCGTCGAGGCGCCGGTGAAGTTTGTCGAGAAGCGGGTGAAGGGCTTGATGTTCGACTGCCGCATGTGCGGCCAGTGCATCCTGTCCTCGACCGGCATGTCCTGCCCGATGAACTGCCCCAAGCAGTTGCGCAACGGACCCTGCGGCGGTGTGCGCGCCAACGGCAATTGCGAGGTCGAGCCCGACATGCCCTGCGTGTGGGTGAAGGCCTGGGAAGGCTCGCGCAACATGGTCAAGGGCGATGCGATCCTCGCCGTGCAGAAGCCGGTCGACCAGTCGCTCCGCGAAACCTCCGCCTGGCTGCGGGTGACGGCGCAGGCGGCCGCCACGCGCGAAGCGGCGAAGACGGGGGCTTCGGCATGAGCGAGCAGCGTCCCATCCACCCTGACGAAAACCCTGAAGGCATCCATCTGCCGCTGGAACCCCTGCCCGGCCACACCTCGCGCGGCCGGCTGGAGCGGGTGCTGAGACGCGGCGAGTTCGCCGTCACCACCGAGCTCAATCCGCCCGACAGCGCCGATCCGGAAGACGTCTACAACCGTGCGAAGGTGTTCGATGGCTGGGTCGACGCGATCAACGCCGTCGATGCGTCGGGCGCCAACTGCCACATGTCCTCGGTCGGCATCTGCGCGCTGCTGACGCGCATGGGCTATGCGCCGGTCATGCAGATCGCCTGCCGCGACAAGAACCGCATCGCCATCCAGGGCGACGTGCTGGGCGGCGCCGCCATGGGCGTCGCGAACATCCTTTGCCTCACCGGCGACGGCGTGCAGGCGGGCGACCAGCCGGGCGCCAAGCCGGTGTTCGACCTCGATTCCATGTCGCTGCTCGAGACCATCCGCATCATGCGCGACAACGGAAAATTCCTGTCCGGCCGCAAGCTGACCACGCCGCCGCAGCTTTTCCTCGGCGCGGCGATCAACCCGTTCGCCCCGCCCTACGATTTCCGGCCGATCCACCTCGGCAAGAAGATCGCCGCCGGCGCGCAGTTCGTGCAGAGCCAGTATTGCTTCGACGTGCCGATGTTCAGGACCTTCATGCAGAAGGCCAGCGATCTCGGCTTCACCGAAAAGGTCTTCATCCTGGTCGGGGTCGGACCGCTGGCCTCGGCAAAGACGGCGAAATGGATCCGTTCCAACGTTCCCGGCATTCACATCCCGGATTCCGTCATCAAGCGGCTGGAGGGCGCCCAGGACCAGAAGAAGGAAGGCAAGCAGCTCTGCATCGACATCATCAACGAGGTGAAGGAAATCCCCGGCGTGTCGGGCGTCCATGTGATGGCCTACCGCCAGGAGGAATATGTCGCCGAGATCGTCGATGAATCGGGCGTACTGAAGGGCCGCAGGCCCTGGAAGCGCGAGGCCCGGGCGGACGATGCGCTCGTCGCCCAGCGTCTCGACCACCTGCTCAATGACAACATAACCGAAACCCAGGTCGATATGGTGAAGTCCGCGCATTGACATCGCCTGTCGCTTGATCGCAAACAGATAACGATATAAAGAAGTCTTTATATCATACGGAGAGATTTATGACCCGCACGATCGTCGCTTCGGCGACCCGCGAAATCGTCATCGGCTTCGACCAGCCCTTCTGCGTCATCGGCGAGCGCATCAACCCGACCGGCCGCAAGAAACTGGCGGCCGAGATGCAGGCCGGCAACTTCGAGACGGTGATCAAGGATGCGCTGGAACAGGCCGCCTGCGGCGCAACCATGCTCGACGTGAACGCCGGCGTGACGGCGGTCGACCCCAATGCTACCGAACCCGGCCTGCTGGTGCAGACGCTGGAGATCGTCCAGAACCTCGTCGACCTGCCGCTGTCGATCGACAGTTCGGTGACGGCGGCGATCGAGGCGGGCCTCAAGGTCGCCAAGGGCCGCCCTCTGGTGAACTCGGTCACCGGCGAGGAGGAGAAGCTCGAGGCCATCCTGCCGTTGGTGAAGAAGTACAACGTGCCGGTGGTGGCGATCTCCAACGACGAGACCGGCATCTCCATGGACCCGGACGTCCGTTTCGCTGTGGCGAAGAAGATTGTCGAACGCTGCGCCGATTTCGGCATTCCGTCGCATGACGTGGTGGTCGACCCGTTGGTCATGCCGATCGGCGCGCTGGGCGATGCGGGCCGCCAGGTCTTCGCGCTGCTGCGGCGCCTGCGCGAGGAGCTGAAGGTCAATACGACCTGCGGCCTCTCCAACATCTCGTTCGGCCTGCCGCACCGCCACGGCATCAACGCCGCCTTCATCCCGATGGTGATCGGCGCCGGCATGACCAGCGCCATCATGAACCCGGTCCGTCCGCAGGAGATGGAGGCGGTGCGCGGCGCCAACGTGCTCGCCGGCACCGACCGCGACTGCATGACCTGGATCAAGACCTACAAGGACTACAAGCCGGGCGAGCACGCCGCGCCCGCCCCCGTGCCGGTGGTTTCGCCGGGCGCGGAAGGAGCGGCGGCTGGCGGCGGACGCCGCCGCGGCGGCCGCGATGCGCGAAGGGCAGCGGGGTAATCCTCGATCGTGAATTCACCCGCCAACATCACAGATCCCCTTGTCCTGTTCATGCCGTCCGGCAAGCGCGGGCGGTTTCCGGTCGGAACGCCGGTGCTCGACGCCGCGCGCCAGCTCGGCGTCTATGTCGAGAGCGTGTGCGGCGGACGCGCCACTTGCGGACGCTGCCAGATCGAGGTGCAGGAAGGTAATTTCGCCAAGCACAAGATCGTCTCGTCCAACGACCACATCTCGCCGAAGGGGCCGAAGGAAGAGCGCTACGAGCGCGTGAGGGGCCTGCCCGAAGGCCGTCGCCTCTCCTGCTCGGCGACGATCCAGGGCGACCTCGTCGTCGACGTGCCGCAGGACACGGTGATCAACGCGCAGATCGTGCGCAAGGCGGCGACGGATCGCGTCATCGAGCGCAACGCGGCGGTGCAGATGTGCTATGTCGAGGTCGACGAGCCCGACATGCACAAGCCGCTCGGCGACCTCGACCGCCTGAAGGTCGTGCTTGCCAGGGACTGGGGCTGGAAGGACCTGCTGGTCGCGCCGCATCTCGTGCCCGAGGTGCAGAAGATCCTGCGCAAGGAGAACTGGGCCGTCACCGCCGCGATCCACCGCGACATGGAATCGTCGCGTCCCTTCATCATCGCGCTCTATCCCGGCCTGAAGAACGAAGCCTACGGCATCGCCTGCGACATCGGCTCGACGACGATCGCCATGCATCTCGTCTCGCTGCTGTCCGGCCGCATCGTGGCGTCGGCCGGCGTGCCCAACCCGCAAATCCGGTTCGGCGAAGACGTGATGAGCCGCGTCTCCTACGTCATGATGAACCCGGACGGCCAGCAGGCGATGACCAAGGCGGTCCGCGACGCGGTGAACGACCTGATCGGCAAGGTCTGTGCCGAAAGCGGCGTCGACCGTCACGACATTTTCGACTGCGTTTTCGTCGCCAATCCGATCATGCATCACCTGTTCCTGGGCATCGATCCGACCGAGCTCGGCCAGGCGCCTTTCGCGCTCGCCGTCTCGGGCTCGATGCAGTTCTGGGCGCATGAGATCGGCATAGAGGTCAGCCCCGGCGCGCGGCTCTACACCCTGCCCTGCATCGCCGGCCATGTCGGCGCCGACGCCGCCGGCGCAACCCTGTCCGAAGGCCCCTACCGGCAGGACCGCATGATGCTCCTGGTCGACGTCGGCACCAATGCCGAGATCGTGCTCGGCAATCGCACGCGGGTGGTGGCTGCATCCTCACCCACCGGGCCGGCCTTCGAGGGCGCGGAAATCTCGTCCGGCCAGCGCGCCGCGCCCGGCGCCATCGAGCGCGTGCGCATCGATCCCGACACGCTGGAACCCAAATACCGCGTCATCGGCGTCGACAAATGGTCCGACGAGGAAGGTTTCGAGGAGGCCGCCAAGGCCACCGGCGTGACCGGCATATGCGGCTCGGCGATCATCGAGGTGATCGCCGAGATGTATCTTTCCGGCGTCATTTCCGAGGATGGCGTGGTCGACGGCGAACTGGCCGCGCGAAGCCCGCGCATCATCAGCAACGGGCGCACCTTCTCCTATCTGCTGCGCGACGGCGAGCCGCGCATCTCGGTGACGCAGAACGACGTACGCGCCGTCCAGCTCGCCAAGGCGGCGCTGTACGCAGGCATCAAGCTGTTGATGGACAAGCAGGGCGTCACCGAAGTGGACACGATCCGCTTCGCCGGGGCGTTCGGTTCCTTCATCGATCCGAAATACGCCATGGTGCTCGGCCTCATCCCCGACTGCGACCTCGCCGAGGTGAAGGCGGTCGGCAACGCCTCCGGCACCGGCGCGCTGATGGCGCTCCTGAACCGCGAGCACCGGCGCGAGATCGAGCAGGAAGTGTCGAAGATCGAGAAGATCGAGACCGCGCTGGAGCCCGACTTCCAGCAGCTCTTCATCAACGCGATGGCGCTGCCCAACAAGGTCGACCCGTTCCCCAAGCTCGCTGCGGAGGTGAAACTGCCGCCGAGAAAGGTGCTTGCCGAGGGCGATGGCGGCGACGGCGGGCCGCGCCGGCGTTCGCGCGAGGGTCGGCCTTCAAGACGCGCGCGGGACTGAGGAGCGGAGAGCCTTAGACCGGCTTTCCCTCTTCGTCGACCAGGCCGTAGCGGCGGTAGATACCCATCTCGTCGCCGGCGACGACCGCAAAGATCTTCGGGCCGCCTTCGCGCCGCTGCAGCATGTAGACCACGTCGAACTCGATCGGCAGCGCCTCGCCGTTCTTCTTCTTGTAGTCGGCGTGGAAATAGGGCCTGACCATGTCGTGCGCGGCGTCGATGGGCGTCACCTCCACCTTGATAAGCCGCATGCCCTGCAGCCCGACCGCCCGGTAGAAGCCGGCGCCCTGCCGCAGAACCTCGGCATATCTGTCGTCGTTCGCGCCACCCATTACCGCGCCGCCGGCGCCCGCCGACACGAAATATTCGGCATAGCTCGCGCGGACGGCATCCGCGTCGGCCCCGTCCGTCAGCGAACGGTTGAAGACGGCGACATAGTTCGAGAAGAACGCTTCGTAGTCGGGCTGTCGCATCGTGAAGCTCCCTGTATGGCCCAAACGGCCGGGCGACGCAGGGAGTTCCGCCCCGACCAAAAAGCGATGAGCCTAGAACCAGCGGCCGGTTTCGCTGTAGACCTCAAAGGTCGCGCGGATATGATCGGCCGCCGCCTTGACCGGCGCGCTGGCCTCATGCGTGACGAACATGGCGAGGCTGTAGGTCCCCATGTCCGGCAGGCCGTCCTTTGCGGTCAGTTCCACCATGTCGCAGCCGAGGAACGACTTCGGCAGCGGCGCGACAGCGAGATCGGCCATGATCGCCGCGCGCTGGCCGGCCGTGTGCGCGCTCATATAGGCGACGCGGTAGTTGCGGCCTTCGCGGCCGAGCGCATCAAGCGCCCCGGCACGCCAGGCGCAGCCCTCCTCCCAGAGCGAAACCGGCAGCGGCTCCCTGAGATGCGCGCAGCCGCCCTTGGCGCCGGCCCACACCATCGGCTCGGTGAGCAGCACCTCCGCGTCGTTCATGGGGTTCCTGGAAGACTTGGTGACCAGCGTGATGTCGAGTTCGCGGTCGTCCATGCGGCGGCGCAGGTTGGCGCTCTGGTCGATGACGACGTCGACCGCGATCGAGGGGTGCGACTGCGCAAAGCGCTTCAGCACATGGGGCAGCACGCGCTCGCCGTAGTCGTCCGGCGAACCGATGCGCACGACGCCGGAGATGTCGGGGATGATGAATTTGGAGACCGCCTCGCGGTTCACGGCGAGCATCCGCCTGGCATAGCCGAGCAGCATCTCGCCGTCGGTGGTGAGCGTCACCGAGCGCGCATCGCGCGAGAAGACGGAGCGGCCGAGAATGTCCTCCAGCTTCTTGATCTGCATGGAGACGGCCGATGGCGTGCGGAAGACGGCGGTGGCAGCGGTGGTGAAGCTGCCGGTTTCGGCGATGGCCACGAAGGTCCTGAGGACATCGAGATCGAGCAGCGGCAGCGGATGATTGAGCGGGGCGTTCATGCCGTCCTGTCCTTCAATTTCTCTGATCTAAAGCATCATTCCATTTCGTTTGATTGAACATCAGATCTACCCCATAGTCAACAGCATCGAAGGCTTCCGCCGATCTGGCCAGACCAGCAACACGGCCGAAACAGGAAGCCGGCGGTGCGGAATGAAGTTGAAACGCGCAGTCCTTAACCAAGGTCGCCCGGACCAGCGAAGGTCCGGTAACGAGAGAGGAAATGTCATGTCCATTCTTTCAACCATCGGACGTTTCGCGGCTGAGTTCAGCGCCGCCCGCGCCCGCCACCAGACCGAGCGCACCATCCGCTCGCTGCCTGTCGAACTGCAGAAGGACATCGGTTGGCCGGATGCATTCGACAACGACAACGGCTACCGCCGTGGCGTCGGCTCCTGGGCAGGATCGAAGTGACCGTGAACAGCGAGCAATGGCCTGCCGCATGCGTCCCCTACATCCGGCAGGCCCCCGCTCCCCTTATGCAACGCAAGCGACCTGCCGAAGCTATGCAACGCTCGCATGACGCATATGAACAAGATGCATGCCCGGCCTTCCCTACGGTTAACCTGCTGTAGATGCTGGCAAATCCGAAGATAGAAATCGCGACGCCCGATCGGCGCTGTCGTTTTTACGTCCTGCCGCTTCGCTTTTGCCGCTTATAAATTCGCCGGGCGCGCCTATATCCGCCTCGTCCAACGAGATGCCCCACTCCTTAGCAGATCAAGCGAAGGCACCCCGTGTAACCCTGATGCATGGAGACGTGTCATGAAGTTCCTTACTCGCCTGTTCGCCGGCAAGAGCCGTGAAATCAACCTGACCACCGCGCTCGAGCGCCAGCGCCTCGGCCGCACGATGCCCGGCCAGACCGGTGCGATGGCCGGCGCCCGTTTCGGCGCGCTCGTCTGAAAGCCATTCCCTAGCGCAGGCTTGAGCGCCGCCTCCAGGACGCTCGTCTGCATCTCGACCGCCGCCAGGGCCTGACCGCCCCGCGGCGGTTTTCTTTTGCGCCTTTCCAGCACTGGCCGATTTGCGACCATGTCGCAAATTTAACGGCGACGCCAAGCCTGCACCCCTTGACAACCAAGGGGTTCTGGTGGCGGTTTGCTGATCGCGACAATCCTGTTCGCGTCATCGTTCATACGTGGGAGGACACCGTTGAACGCCATGAAGCTTCCGGCCAAGAGGTCGTTCGTCTTCTTCCTGGTACCCGATTTCACCATGATCGCGTTCGCGACCGCGCTGGACCCGCTGCGCTCGGCCAACCGGATGCTCGGCTACGAAGCCTACAAGTGGCGGCTGGCGAGCATCGACGGGCGGCCGGTCAAGGCCTCGAACGGCGTCGAATGCGCGGTCAACAGTTCACTCGACGACGAGCGGCGCAAGATGACGGGCGCCGACCGTCCAGACATGGTGATCGTCTGCAGCGGGCTCAACGTCGAGACCTACAACAACCGCACCACCTTTGCCTGGCTGCGCGAGGAATATAACCGCGGCGTGGCGGTGGGCGGGCTGTGCACCGGCGCGCATGTGCTGGCCGCCGCCGGCCTGCTCTCCAACAAGCGTTGCGCCATCCATTGGGAGAACCTGCCGGGCTTCTCCGAAGCCTTCCCCAAGGCCAACGTCTTCGCCGACCTCTTCGAGATCGACCAGAACGTCTATACCTGCGCCGGCGGCACCGCCGCGCTCGACATGATGCTGAAGCTGATCGGCGACGATTTCGAGGAAAACCTCGTCAACCGCGTCTGCGAGCAGGTGCTGACCGACCGCGTCCGCAGCCCGACCGACCGCCAGCGCCTGCCGCTGCGCGCCCGCCTCGGCGTCCAGAACGCCAAGGTGCTGTCGATCATCGAGCTGATGGAGGCCAATCTCGCCGAGCCGCTGTCGCTGATCGAGGTGGCGGACCATGTCGGCCTGTCGCGTCGCCAGATCGAGCGGCTGTTCCGTACCGAAATGGGCCGCTCGCCGGCGCGCTACTACTTGGAAATCCGGCTCGACCGCGCGCGCCACCTGCTCGTGCAGTCGTCGATGCCGGTGGTGGAGGTGGCGGTCGCCTGCGGCTTCGTCTCGGCGTCGCACTTCTCGAAATGCTATCGCGAGCTTTATGCACGCTCGCCGCAGCAGGAACGGCTGGACAGGAAGCAGCTGCTGGCGGCCTGAAGCCGTTGGCATCGGACCGAAAACCGCTTCATGCTTTTCGGTCCGATGCTCTATCGCTGGTCCCACATCCAGCTGCGGTCGCGCCACATCTTCTCGCCAACGAAACAGTCGGCTTTCGGCGTTGCCTGGGCCTTCACGACCGGCAGACCTTCCGCAGCCGTCTCGGCCTGCCAGGCCGGCGACAGCGGCCCGGCCAGTTCAAGCACCAATTTGCGCCTGATCGCCTCGGGGAACTGGGACCAGTCGCTGACCGGGATCATGAAGGCGCCGGGGCCGCCGATCACGCAATCGGTGTAATACAGGTCGAGGTTCTCGACGTCGTAGGCGCTGGAAAAGCCCCCGCTGGTCATCAGCGGCAGGCCGTTGATGGTGATGCCCTGCTTCACCACCTCGTCGCGCGCGATCTCGACAGGCTGGCCCTGGTTGTTGGGTCCGTCACCGGAAATGTCGATGACGCGTTTCAGGCCGCGGAACTGGCTTTCGGCGAAGAGGTCGGCGCCAAACCCGAGCGCGGCCGCGATCGAGGTCCGGCGGGCGCTGTTCGCCGGCCGGGCCGAAAGCCTTGCCGCGACGCTCTCGGCATCCGCGCTGTTGGCTATGATCGTCCACGGCACGATGACGTGGTGGGAGGTCGTGCCGGCCCATTCGAAATAGGTGACGGCGATCCTGCCATACGCTCCGCCGGCGATCGCCTGCAGCACGCGGTCATGGGTCAGGGCGGCGGCATAGCCGTTCCGCTGGATATTGAGCTCCGTCGGCGACATGGAAAGCGAGACATCGACCGCCAGCACGAGCTCGACGTCCACGGGTTCGGCTGCGAAGGCGGAGGGCGCAAGGCCGATCGCCAGCGCCGCGGCGGCGCCCGCAACACGTTGCCAACCTCGTAGCGGCCAGAACATGCATCAAGGTTATGCAAAAAAGGGCGGATGAAAATGCGGCGCCCGGATCATCCCTTCACAATTTCGCGACTGCCGGGGACCGATTTGCGCATCCCGATCCCGCCTCTGCTCAGGGATCGTATATCCGTTGCCGCTTGCGATCCTGCTGCCAGAGTTTCTCGCCGATCGAGCAATCGTAAACGGGTTCGGCCCGCGCAAGCACCAGTATAGGTTCGCTGGAATCCGTCCGGTTCGGCGGTTGCGGCAGCGGCCGGCCCGCCAGTTCGAGCAGGAGCTTGCGGCGAAGCGCTTCCGGAAATTGGGACCAGTTGACCACCGGCATGACGAAGGAGCCGGGGCCGCCAATGACGCACTCGCTGTAATATGCATCGAGATCCGCCACGTCGTAGGGCATGAGGTCGGCGCTGGCCGTCATCACCGGCAAGCCGTTGATGATGATCCGCTGCGCGACGACAGCATCCCGCGCGACGTCGACTGCCAGACCCTCATTGTTGGGGCCGTCCCCGGAGATGTCGATCACCCTCCGCAAGCCGCGGAATTCGCTTTCGGCCAGAAGGTCCGCGGCGAAATTCAGCGCCCCCGAGATCGAGGTGCGGCGCGATTGGCGAGGCTTGGGCGCTGACAGCTGCGCCGCCACGCGTTCCGCATCCGCCCGATTGGCGATGACGGTCCAGGGAATGACGACATATTGCGCCGTCTGCCCCGCCCATTCGAAATAGGTGACGGCGATCCTGCCGTGGGCGCCGTCGGCGATGGCGTTGAGGACCTGCGGGTCCGTCAAAGCCTTCGCATAGCCTTGCCGCTGAAGATGAAGCTCGCCGGGCGACATCGAAAGCGAAATATCGGCGGCGAGCACCAGTTCGACGTCTACCGGTTCGGCTGCGGAAGCAGGCACGGCGAGGAGTGCGGCGACGGCCGCAAGCAGCATGCGGGCAAGGCGTGGCATGACGAGATTGTGCGTCAGTCCGACTGCAACCAGCGCTCACAATCGCGTGATTTCCCCAGCGGCAGCCTTTCCCGCTGCCGCTGCGCCTCGATCAGCTCCGCGGCTTGAGGTTCTCCGGATCGTAGAGCGGTTCGTAGCCGACGCCGACGACCTTCACCGGGTAGCGGTCGCCGAAATACTCGATCTCGAACGCATTGCCCTTAACCGCCTTCTCATGCGGCAGGTAGGCCAGCATGATCGTCTTGCCGATGGTCGGTCCATAGGCCATCGAGGTCGTGAAGGAACGGCGGCCGAGCGAATCCACCAGCGTCTCGCCGGTGGCCGGGTCGAGGATCGGGCTGATGCCTACCGGATAGCGCTTCACGCCGGCGGAATCGGTGTTCTCCTCGAGCGTCAGCGTGCAGAGCTTGGCCGGCTGGTGCGGTCTCGCGCGATGTTCGAGATGCCTCGCCTTGCCGCGGAAATCGGCCTCCTTGACCTTCGGGCGCTGGAGGTCGGATTCCAGCAGATTGTATTCGGTCAGAAGGTCGGCGTTCTGCAGCCGCAGGCTCTTCTCCATGCGGCGGGAGTTGGCGTAGGTCTCGACGCCGAAGGCCATCACGCCGGTCGAGCGCAGCGCGTCCCAGACGGCGAGCCCGTCCTCGTAGCGCATGTGCAGCTCCCAGCCCTGCTCGCCGACATAGGAGAGGCGGAAGGCGGTCACGTCCTTGCCGGCGATGCGGATCGGCTTGATCGCCGCGAAGGCGAAGTTTTCAAGCGACAGGCCGTCCGGATCCTCGACCACCTTCTGTAGCGTCGCGCGCGCGTTCGGCCCCCAGATGCCGACGGTGACGTATTTGTCGGTGACGTCGGTGACGGTGACGTCGAAACCCTTGTCCTCGGCGACGCGCTTCACATAGTGGAAGTCGCGCGGGCCGGCGTCGGCGCCGTCAACGACGCGGCAGCGGTCGGCCATGCGGATGACGGTGAGGTCGGCGCGCACCATGCCCTCGTCGTCGAGGAAATGCGTGTAGATGCCCTTGCCGATATTGGCGTCGCCGCCGATGCGGGCCGCGCAGAGCCACTCCATCAGCGCGACATGGTCCGGCCCCTCCACGTCGAACATGTAGAAATGGCTGAGGTTGACGATGCCGCAATCCTCGCTCATGGCGAGATGCTCGGCGTTCGACACGCGCCAGAAATGCCTGGCGTCCCACTCGTTCTCGCGTACCGGCACGCGGTTGCCGTAGCGTTCGAGCAGATGCTCGTTGGCGGCATAACCATGGGCGCGCTCCCAGCCGCCAAGCTCCATGAAATAGCCGCCGAGTTCCTTCTCGCGCTCATAGAAAGGCGAACGGCGGATGTTGCGGCCGGTCGCATAGGGCTCGCGCGGATGGACGGCGGGATTGTAGACCTTCTGCGCCGCTTCTCCGCAGCGACCCTCGACGAACTTCTCCTCGAGCTGGTGCGGGTAGAAGCGCGAATAGTCGATCTTGGCGTGGTCGATCGCCGTACGCCCGTCGGTCATCCAGTCGGCGACGAGCTTGCCAAAGCCCGGCGCATCCTTGACCCAAATGGCGACGGCGTACCAAAGCCCCCTCACCTTCTGGCTCTCGCCGATCGACGGACCGCCGTCGGCGGTCACCTGCAGCAGGCCGTTGAAGGAGCGGCGCTCGTCATAGCCGAGCTCGGCGAGGATCGGCGTCAGTTCGATCGCGCGTTCCAGCGGCTCGATGATCTGCTCCATGTCGAGGTCGCGCTGCGACGGCGACAGGCGCGCCTGGTGCTTTTCGAGCAGGTCGCGCGGATGGCAGAGGCGCGGGTTCTTCTCCTCGTAGTAGCCCCACTCGATCATGCCGCCTTCCGACGTGGTCGGATCGCCGGTGTCGCGCATATAGGCCGAGTTGCCCTGGTCGCGCAGCAGCGGATAGCCGATCTCCTTGCCGGTGCCGGCAAACTCCGTATACGGGCCGAAGAAGGTAAGCGGGTGGTCGATCGGCATGACCGGAAGGTCCTCGCCCGCCATCTCCGCGATCAGCCGGCCCCAGAGCCCGGCGCAGACCACGACATAGTCGGCCATGATGGTGCCACGGTCGGTGACGACGCCCTTTATGCGGCCGTTCTCGATGACCAGCGATTTTGCCGGCGTGTTGGCGAAGGCCTTCAGCCTGCCGGACTTCTCCGCCTGATCCACCAGCTTGCCGGCGACGGTCTGCGAGCGGGGGATGACGAGGCCGGCATCCGGATCCCACAGGCCGCCCTGCACGACGCTCTCCTCGATCAGAGGGAATTTCTGCTTGATCTCGGCAGGCTCGATGAGGCGTGCGCGGGTGCCGAAGGCCTTTGCCGACGCCACCTTGCGCTTGATCTCGTCCATGCGCGCATCGTCGCCGACGCGGGCGACCTCGAGGCCGCCGATGCGCTCATAGTGACCCAGTCTGTCATAGAAATCGAGCGAGTAGAGCGACGTCCAGCAGGACAGGAAGTCGTGGCTCGTCATGTAGCAGAAGTCGGATGCGTGCGCCGTCGAGCCGATGTCGGTGGGGATGCCCGACTTGTCGATGCCGACGATATCGTCCCATCCGCGCTCGATCAGGTGATGCACGACGGAGGCGCCGACGATGCCGCCCAGCCCGATGACGACGACCTTCGCCTTTGACGGAAACTCTGCCATTTGCCCACGACTCCGAAGCGATTTTGCGGACGGACTATAAGGCGGGTCCGCGGCAGGGTTGAAGCCTGTTTGCGACATCGCAGAAAGGCAGCGCGACGGCGGGCGGCGCCAGACCTGAAAAGCAGCCGGACCGTCAAACCGGCCTGACCGGCAAAGCAAAAGGCCGGGCGACTGCCCGGCCACGCGCCTCCGCCGTCGGCGGAGCTTACTTGATGCGGGCGACGCCGCCCGAAATCTCGACCGTCTCGCCGCCGGTCAGCGCCTCGATGTCGCCGTTCGGCATGGTGACGAAGCAGCCGCTGGCGCAGAAGTCGACCGTCTCGCCGGCGCCGATCGAGAGCTCGGCCTTGCTGCCGCCCTCGGTGACAACCAGCGTACGAGGCTCGTTATCGAGGTTGACCGCGCTCGCGGCCTCGGCCGACGCGCTTGCGGCAAGCAGGGCAAGCATGACGACAAGGTTCTTCAACATTTCGGTTCCGGTGGCTCCCACCGCCTCTGTTGCAGGGCCTTCGCCCTTTTGCCTCGACCTTATATGAGAACCAATCTGAACGGCAACTGAATGCCACGTTCATGCCACAATTGGCTTCCCCGGCGGTTATTCCGGGTCGGGCTTGCGCTGGCGGCCGCCTTTGCGGGCAGGCTTGCGTTCGGCCAGGGCGGCTGCCTCCCGCGCCTTTTCCTCGATGAGGGCGGCCTCGTCCTTCTCGTCGTCGGTCGGCCAGCGCTCCCCGGCCTTCGGGACTTCGGCGCGTACTGCCGACGGAATCTCTATGCCCTCGGCGTCGAAGACATCGAGGATAGTGAAGCGCAAGTCGTTGTGAACGATGTTGCCGTTCGTCACATCCGCCAGGAAGACCCTGATCTCGAACTCGAGCGCCGTCGGGCCGAAATTGGCGAACAGCACGAACGGCTCGGGATTTCTAAGGACGAGCGGGTGGTTCCTGGCGATGTCGAGCATGAGCGCATGCGCGCGCTTGACGTCCATGCCGTAGGCGACGCCCACCTTGATGTCGATGCGTCCGAGCTTGTTGCGGTGCGTCCAGTTGCCGACCGCGCTGTTGATGAGCTGCGAATTCGGCAGGATCACGGTCTGGCGCTGGAAGGTCTCGATCTCGGTGGCGCGCACGCTGATTTTCTTGACGGTACCCGAGACGTCGCCGGCAACGATCCAGTCGCCCGCCTTGAACGGCCGCTCGGCGAGCAGGATCAGTCCCGAGACGAAATTCGAGACCACGTTCTGCAATCCGAAACCGATGCCGAGCGACAGACCGCCGGCGATCAGCGCGAAGCTCGACAGGTCGATGCCGGCCGAGGAGATGGCGATGAGCGCGGCCAGCGCAAGCCCGGCATAGCCGACGACGGTGCGAATCGAGTTGCGCACGCCGGCGTCGACCCGACCGCGCGCCATGACCGAGCCGTCGAGCCAGCCCTGGAACCAACGGGTGAGGAAATAGCCGATGGCGAAGACGACGATGCCCGTCAGGATGCCGGCCGGCGAGAAGCGGAAGGAGCCGACGCTGAAGCCTTCGCTCAGCCTGTACGCCCAGGTCTGGATGTCGCCGAGCTGGAAGCCCCAGAGCAGCAGGATCAGCGGCAGAAAGACGAGCACGATCATCAGGTTGATGGCGAGGCTGACGACCAGCCCGAGCTGGTCGAGCGTCGTCACCTCGGTGCTCGACTTCGACGCCAGCCAGCGCCCGACCGACGTCTCCGCAAAGCCACCTTCCGCGCCGATCGCCCGCGACGACAGGAAGCCGATATAGGCGGTGATGAGGATGGTGCCGGTGACGACCACCTGTATGGAGACGAAGGTCGCAAGGCCGATATAACCGAGCAGCGCCGCGGCGATGATGAACAGGCCGAGCCCGACGGCCGTGTAGCGGAGCCAAGCGCGCCAGGGACGCCACACCCCGTCTTCGTAGTGCAAGAGGCCGATCAGGATGAAAAGTACGCCGACGATGACCGTGGCGAGGAAGCTCCGCGCAATCGTCAGCGAGAGCGGCGAACCCATTGCGTCGTTGACGACGGTCAAGAAGTAGTTGACCCCCAGCACGACCGCCATTGCCGTCACCAGCAGGACGAGAAGTCTTGCCGTACCCGATCCGATCGAAATCAGCCGCCAGTTCGGCAGCTTCGGCGCCAGCACGGCGTTGGCCAGCCGGTTGACGCAGAAAATGATGCCGATGACGATGAACAGGGCGTTCAGGAAAACCCCGATATCGCCTCTGAGCACGTTGAAATAATTCAGGAAGAAAACGGTGGCGAGCAGGAACACGCCGAGCGCGGCAGTCGGCAGCAATGTCGACCAGAAGGCGACGGAAAGCCGGCTGAGATAAGACGGATCCTCCGCTGCCGGGTCCGCTTCGAAAACCCTGCCGAAGACGCGGCGGCCGCCGAACATCAGCACCGCCGCCGCAATCAGGGCGAAGAAAGCGGCGCCGAGCACGGACTGGAACTTGAACTGGAATACGAACTTCAGCCAGGACGAAACCGTCCGGTAGAAACCCGTGAACTCCGCCTGCACGTCGTCGAAAAGCTGGCCGTCGAAGGCGTCCGTCAGCGCGTAGCGCTTGGTCAGCACGCTGCGGAACAACTCGCTGCGCATCAGCCCGATCTTGTTGATCAGATTGCTGACGCGGATGGACAGAGATTCCGCCAGCCCGAGCACCGCATTGATCTCGGCCTTTTCGGCGGCCAGCGCCTGCCGTTCGGCCGAGACAATGTCGAGTTCCGACTGTCCATCCGGCGGCACCGGGCCCAGTTGCTCGAGCCTCGCGTTGATCTCCGACAGACGCGGCCGGAAGGCGACCGCGCTGGACAGCAACTCGCTGGCAAGCTCCTCGAGCTTGAGCCTGATTTCGACAAGCTTGCCGTCCTGGTCTGCGTTCGCGGTGATCTGCTTCTCCAAGGCGTCGGCCTCGGCGGAGTATTTCTGGATGGCGGTGCGCTGCCCCTCGACCAGCGCATTGTCCGTATTGCCCACGGCCTGGGCGAACGCGCCCGATGTGAAAAGCGCGACAGCGAGGAACGATAAGACTAAAGCGCGCCAAAGGCGGACGAACGGCATGATACCTCTGCGACTCCGGCAATCCGATCCGGGCAGCCCCCGCGGCCCTTGATAAAGACCCGGCTTTGAGCCGGCAAGCCGCCTTGATCCCACGGGGTCGGCCATGCGAAAGGCCATGGCGCAATCCTGGCTTTGGCGCGAAAGGCTGCCCTATAGTCTGCGCGTCGCCCGAAACGGATGTTGGCTGATGCGGGAATATTCTGCCTATACGCTGCTCAAGAACGCGCTGGCCGGCAACCGTGACTGGAAACCGGCCTGGCGCAAGCCCGACCCCAAGGCCAGCTACGACGTCGTGATCATCGGTGGCGGCGGGCACGGACTGTCGACGGCCTACTACCTCGCCAAGGAGCACGGCATCACCAACGTGGCGGTGCTGGAGAAGGGTTATCTCGGCTCCGGCAATGTCGGCCGCAACACCACCGCGGTGCGCTCCAACTACCTGCTGCCGGAAAACCATCGTTTCTACGAGCATTCGATGGATTTGTGGGAGAACCTCTCCCACGACCTCAACTACAACGTCATGTTCTCGCAGCGTGGCTGCCTGAACCTCGCGCACACGCCCGGCCAGCTCGACGAATATGTCCGCCGCGGCAACGCGCTACGCCATTCCGGCATCGATTCCGAACTGATGACGGTCGAGCAGATAAAACGCCTGGTGCCGGCGCTCGACGTCTCGGCCTCGGCCCGCTTCCCCGTCATCGGCGGCGTCATGCAGTGGAGTGCCGGAACGGCGCGCCATGACGCGGTCGCCTGGGGTTATGCACGCGGCGCCGACCGGCGCGGCGTCGACGTCATCGAGAATTGCGAGGTGACCGGTTTCCTGCGCGACGGCGACCGGGTGACCGGAGTCACGACCACCCGCGGCGAGATCAGGGCCAAGAAGGTGGCGATCGCGGTGGCCGGCAGCACTGGCCGCGTGATGAAGCTCGTCGGCATCGACGAGATGCCGATCGAGAGCCAGGTGCTGCAGGCCTTCGTCTCGGAATCGCTGAAACCGATCCTCGACACGGTGCTGACCTTCGGCATGGGCCATTTCTATGTGGGACAGTCCGACAAGGGCGGCCTGATCTATGGCGGCGCGCTCGACGGCTACAACAGCTACGCGCAGCGCGGCAGTCTGCCGCTCGTCGAGGAAGTGCATTCGGAGATGCTGGCGCTGTTCCCGGGCCTCGCCAGCGTGCGCGTGCTGCGCTCCTGGGGCGGGCTGTGCGACATGTCGATGGACGGTTCGCCCATCATCACGACAGGCCCCCTGCCCGGCATGTATCTCAACTGCGGCTGGTGCTACGGCGGCTTCAAGGCGACGCCGGCGTCAGGCTGGTGCTTCGCATGGACGATCGCCAAGGACGAGCCGCACCCGCTCAATGCCCCTTTCACGCTCGACCGGTTCCATCGCGGCGCCATCATCGACGACAAGGGCCAGGGCGCGACGCCCAATCTGCATTAGGGACAACACAGATGATCATCACCTGCCCCTATTGCGGCCCGCGCGACTCCTCCGAATTCGTCTATCGCGAAGAGGGCGGGCGCATTCGTCCCGACCAGGCCTCGACCGACCAGGCGGCGTGGAACGCCTATGTCTACGACCGGGTGAACACGGCCGGCGAGCACGACGAGATCTGGCAGCATTCCGGCGGCTGCCGCGCGCATCTCAGGATCGTGCGCAACACGGTGACGCACAGGATCGTCAGCGTCGCCTTCGCCAGGGATCACGGCAGGCCGCATGAGCGGCGCAAGGCGGAGACGCCCGCATGAGCCCGCGCCGCGCCACCAGCGGCGGGCTGATCGACCGCTCGCGCTCCGTCCGCTTCACCTTCGACGGCCAGGATTTCACCGGCCATCCCGGCGACACGCTGGCCTCCGCATTGCTCGCCAACGGCGTCTCGCTGTTCGGACGCTCTTTCAAATATCACCGCCCGCGCGGCGTGCTCGCCGCCGGCGTCGACGAGCCCAACGCGCTGGTGACGGTGCTGCGCGGCGAAGCGCGCGAACCGAACATCCAGGCGACCATGCTGGAGATCCGGGACGGCCTGAAGGTCGTCAGCCAGAACCGCTTCCCGACCCTGGGGTTCGACGTTGGTGCTGCCAATCAGCTCGGCGGAAAACTGATCGGCGCGGGCTTCTACTACAAGACCTTCATGGGCCCGGTGATCGGACCGCTGAAGGGCACCCGCTTCTGGATGTTCTGCGAGCATTTCATCCGCCGCGCCGCCGGCCTCGGCCACGCGGGCACGGCGCCGGACCCGTCGCGCTACGAGCGTATGAACGCCTTCTGCGACGTGCTGGTGGTCGGCTCGGGTCCGGCCGGCCTGATGGCGGCGAAAGCGGCGGCGGAGAGCGGCGCTCGCGTGATGCTTGCCGAGCAGGATGCGCGGCTCGGCGGTTCTGCAAACTGGTCGGGCGAGACGATCGACGCGCAGCCGGCGAACGACTGGGCGGCCGGCATGGTGCGCGAGCTTGCGGCGCTGCCGAACGTCACCCTGCTGCCGCGCACGACTGTGTGGGGCTATTACGACGGCAACACGATCGCTGCGCTGGAGCGCGTGACCGACCACAAGGCGTCGCCACGCGCCGGCGAGCCGCGCCAACGGCACTGGACGATCCGCTCCGGCAAGGTTGTGCTCACGACCGGCGCCTTCGAGCGGCCGCTGGTGTTTCCCGGCAACGACCGGCCCGGCGTCATGCTGGCGAGCGCGGCGGAACGCTATGCCGTCGAATATGGCGTGCTGCCGGGCGACAAGGTCGCCGTCTTCACCAACAATGACGGCGCCTACAAGTCGGCGCTCTCGCTGCGCGAGGCCGGCTGCCGCATCGTCGCGATCATCGACGTGCGCGAGGAGCTTTCGGAAGCTGTGCGGGCGCTGGCCGTTCGCACGGGCGCGGAAATCCTCAGCGGACGCGCCGTTACCGGTACCGAGGGCGGCAAGTCGCTTTCCGGCATCAAGATGCAGGCCTTCAACGCGAAAGCCGGCGCGGTGAGCGGCGATCCGCGCACCATCGAGGCCGACTGCCTGCTGATGTCCGGCGGCTGGTCGCCGGTGATCAATCTCGCCAGCCAGGCCGGCGCGAAGGCCGAATGGAGCGAGCGGCTGCAGGCCTTCCTGCCGCCGAAGGAAGCCGACGGCTGGGTCGGCGCCGGCGGCTTCAACGGCGCCTTTTCGCTCGAGGCGGCGCTCGCCGAAGGCCTTGCGGCGGGCGGCGAGCCGGACGGCGATACGCCTGCCGTGATCAGCTACGAACTGGATATGGCGCCGGCGCCGGTTTTCGAGATCGCAGCGGGTGGAAAGGCTTTTGTCGACTTCCAGCACGATGTGACTGCCGACGACGTCAGGCTCGCCCATCGCGAGGGCTTCCAGTCGGTCGAGCATCTGAAGCGCTACACGACTCTCGGCATGGCGACCGACCAGGGCAAGACCTCCAACGTGCCGGGGCTCGCCATCATGGCCAATGCGCTCGGCAAGCAGATCCCGGAGGTCGGCACGACGCGCTTCCGTCCGCCCTTCGCGCCGGTGACGATCGGCGCGCTGGCGGCCGAGCGCTACGGCGAGATCAGGCCGGAGCGGCTGACGCCCATGCATGACTGGCACATCGCCAACGGCGCGACGACCTATTCGGCCGGGCTGTGGCACCGCCCGATGATCTACGGCCTGCCAGGCGAGACGGTCGAGCAAGCCTATGTGCGCGAGGCGCAGACAACGCGCGAGGCAGCAGGCATCGCCGACGTCTCGACGCTCGGCAAGATCATGGTCCAGGGCCCGGATGCGGCCGGCTTCCTCGACCGGGTCTACACCAACATGTTCTCGACGCTGCCCGTCGGCAAGGCGCGCTACGGGCTGATGCTGCGCGAGGACGGGCTGGTGCTCGACGACGGCACGACGTGGCGGCTGGGCGAGCAGGATTTCCTGATGACCACGACGACGGCCAATGCCGGCAAGGTCATGCAGCACCTCGAATATCTGCTCGACGCGGTCTGGCCGGAACTGAAGGTGCAGCTCACCTCCGTCACCGACCAATGGGCCGGCGCCTCGATCGCCGGACCGGTGTCGCGCGAAATCCTGGCGGCCTGCGTGACGGGCACGAAAGTCGACAACGAGACGCTGCCCTTCATGGGCATCGTCTATGGCGAGATATCGGGCGCGCCGGTGATGATCTGCCGCCTCTCCTTCTCCGGCGAGCTCGCCTACGAGGTGTATTCGGGCGCCGGCCACGGCACGCATGTCTGGGAAGCGCTGATTGCCGCCGGCAAGCCCTTCGGCCTGGTGCCCTACGGGCTCGAGGCGCTGGGCACGATGCGTATCGAGAAAGGTCATGTCACCGGCGCCGAGATCGACGGGCGCGTGACAGCACGCGACCTGCATCTCGACTGGATGCTGTCGAAGAAGAAGCCCTTTGTCGGCTCGATGATGATGGACCGTGAGGGGCTGACTGCACCCGACCGGCTGCAGCTCGTCGGCATCATGTCGCTCGACAACCGGCCGCTCAATGGCGGCGCGCATATCGTCGAGGAGCTCGACCGCGACAACCCGCACGGCTCGATCGGCCATATGACGGCGGCGTGCTATTCGCCGGTGCTCGGGCGGCATATCGGGCTGGCGCTGGTGAAGGGCGGCAAGTCTCTCCATGGCCAACGCGCGTTCATCTCCGACCCGCTGCGCAAGCGCTTCGGCCCGGTCGAGATCGTCAGCCACCATTTCTACGATCCTGAAGGGAGGCGCATGCATGGTTGACCAGCTTTCGCCGCTCGCCCCCGTGCTGCGACCGGGCAGGCACGCGCTGGCCGACCACAGCGTCGGCGTGACGCTCACCGAGACCCAGCCGGGCTCGATCGTCCAGCTCGCCGCCTGGCGCGGCGAGGAAGGCGCGCTGATTGCGGCGATCAGGGAAGTCGCCGGGCTGGCCCTGCCGGACGGCGCCGGCGGCGGCGTTTCCACAGAAGCGAAAGCGGGCTTCGGCTTCGCGCCCGGAAAATTCCTCGTCGTCGATCAGGACGAAGGGCTGGCGGCGGCATTCGCGAAAGCCGTCGCTCCCGAAACGGGCACGGTCACCGACCTTTCGCATGGCCGCACCGCGATCAGGATCGCCGGACCGAAGGCGGAATGGGTGCTGGCGAAGTTCTTTGCCACCGACTTTTCGCTGCCGGCCTTTCCGCTCGGTTCAGGCATCTCAACCGTGCACCACGACATCTTCGCGCAAATCCAGCGCAGCGGCGCCGACGAGTTCGATGTCTACGTCTTCCGTTCCTTCGCACGGTCGTTCTGGAAATCGCTTTGCCACGCGAGCGAAGAGGTCGGCTACGAAGTGCTGTAGCTCCCAGCGCCCAAGTTCTTCGCTTCATTGATGCGAAGGTTGGATGGCGCTAGATTGGCGGTCCTTTTCCGAAAGCCGATGGGAGGACAAGACCATGGCGAGGAAATCAGGACTTCCAATATCGCTGCTGACCGGCATCGCCATGCTGGCCGCCATCGGACCCGCCTCTGCCCAACCGACCAGGGAGGTCGTCGTCTTCGATTTCGAGATGATGGATACCAGCGCCGGCGCGGGCATCATCCCGGCGGACGAGCTCGACGCCAGATATCTCGCCGAGGCGACCGAGGTCGCCAAGAATTATCTTCGGACGCAGGGGACGTACACGATCGTGGATGCGGGATCGGCGTCGGCCGACATCGCGAAAGCCGGCGGCGTGCTGGACTGCAATGGCTGCGAGGCCAGGATCGCGTCCAAGCTCGGCGGCGGACTGGCTATGACGGGAATCGTGAACCGGATCAGCCGGACCGAATACGAGATGCTGATCAAGATCGTCGATGCCGGCACCGGCGCACCGGTTGCGGGAGGCTACACGGGACTTCGGATGGGAGCGAACTACTCCTGGCCCCGCGGCGCCAAGTGGCTGATGGAACGGCGCGTCATGGACGGCCTGGCCGACAAATAATCCGGCGGCTACATACTCAGCGCAGGAAGGTGGCGAACTCCTCGACGGAGACCCGCTCCGTGCGCAGATTGTTCTCGGGCTTGGAAGTGTCCTCGTAGCCGAGCGCCATGCCGCAGATGACTATCTCCTCGTCAGGGATCCCGAGCACTAGCCTGATCTGCTGGTGATACGGGGCGAAGGCCGCCTGCGGGCAGGTGTGCAGGCCCCTCGCCCGCGCCGCGATCATTATGTTCTGCAGAAACATGCCGTAGTCGACCCACGACCCCTGGTTCAGCCTGCGGTCGATGGTGAAGATCATGCCGACCGGCGCGTCGAAGAACACGAAGTTGCGGTCGTGCTGGGCGCGCATCTGGTCGACGTCGCGCTTGCCGATGCCGAGATGGCCGTAGAGCGCAAAGCCGACGGCGCGACGGCGCGCGTAATAGGGCTCGAAGAACTTGTCCGGGTAATATTTGTACTCGCCCCTCGCCTTCTCGGCGCGCAGGCCCGAACCGAGGATGGCGCGCGAGACGCGCTCCTTGGCTTCGCCTGTCGTCACATAGACCCGCCACGGCTGCATGTTGGTGCCGGACGGGGCCCAGGAGGCGACATCAAGGATTTCGCGGATTGTCGGTTCCGGCACCGGATCGAGCCGGAATGCGCGGATGGAGCGCCGCGTCGTGATCGCCTCGTCGACGATCGCGACCTCGTCATGCAGCGGCGTATTTTCGTCCCGTGCCAGCATGTCGTCCCGCCCCGGTTGCGGCGCCAAATCGCCGACGGTCGGCCAATTCGAGGGATGGCATTGTCCCGGACGGCCCGGCAAGTAAATCTTCCCCAACGCCGTGAAAGGATACTTGATTTTTTCACGGCACTCGGGTTTCGTGAAATTCATACGACTTTTTTCACGGACGCTTCGCGAGAACGGCCATGTCGCCAGGAAGTGCATTGCTCCACGAGGAACCGCTGTCCGCCGCGCAATTGCTGGCGCGCGACATCCGTGCGCTGAGGAAGGCGCGCGGCCTGACGCTCGCGGAGATCGGCCAGCGCCTGAAGCGATCCATCGGCTGGCTGAGCCAGGTGGAGCGAGGCCTGTCGGCGCCTTCGCTGGCGGACCTCAGGGCCTTTGCCGAACTCTTCGGCGTCCCCCTCAGCCTGTTCTTCGGACATGAGGCGCAAACCGACGCCGAACGCGGCGTGGTGGTGCGCTCGGGCCGTCGGCGGTCGCTTGGTACAAGCGAATCCGGGCTGGTGGAGGAGCTTCTGTCGCCCGATCTTGGCGGTAGCTTCGAGATGCTGCGTTCGGTCTTCGCGCCGGGCGCCGCACTTGACGAGCCGGCGCTCCGCAAGACGGAGGAAGCCGGATACGTGGTGTCCGGACGCTTCGACATCGAGATCGACGGGGTCTGGCACCGGCTCGGCGAAGGCGACAGCTTCCGCTTCGCGGAAAAGCCGTTCCGGTGGAAGAACCCGGGCAAGCAGCCAGCGGTGGTGATCTGGATCGTGTCGCCGCCGGTCTATTGAGCGGAAATCGGGAGGACAGGAAGTGGCGGAAATCCCTTCGACCGCGCGCGTGGTCATCATCGGCGGCGGAGCAGTCGGCGTGTCGTCGCTCTACCACCTCGCCAAGGCGGGCTGGACGGACTGCGTGCTCCTGGAAAAGAACGAGCTGACGTCCGGCTCGACCTGGCATGCGGCCGGCAACGTGCCGACCTTTTCGTCCTCATGGTCGCTGATGAACATGCAGCGCTATTCGACCGAGCTTTACCGCGGATTGGCGGACGCGGTCGACTATCCGATGAACTACCACGTCACCGGTTCGCTGAGGCTGGCGCACACCGACGAGCGCATGCAGGAATTCCAGCGCGCCAAGGGCATGGGGCGCTACCAGGGCATGGCCATCGACGTCGTCGGCCTCGACGAGATCAAGCGGCGCTACCCCTTCATCGAGACGCATGAACTGAAGGGCGCGCTCTACGACCCTAATGACGGCGACATCGATCCGGCGCAGCTGACGCAGGCGCTCGCCAAGGGCGCGCGCGACATGGGCGCCAAGATCGTACGCTTCTGTCCGGTGACCGGCGCCCGGCGCGAGAACGGCGAGTGGGTGATCTCGACGCCGAAAGGCGAAATCCGCTGCGAATATGTCGTCAACGCCGGCGGCTATCGCGCGGCCGAGATCGGCGCGCTTTTCGGGCGCAAGGTGCCGATGATGGTGATGAGCCATCAGTACATACTGTTCGAGGAAATCCCCGAGCTCGCCGCCTGGTCGAAAGAAGTCGGCCACAAGCTGCCGCTGCTGCGCGACGTCGACACGTCCTACTACCTCAGGCAGGAAAAGAGCGGCATGAATCTCGGCCCTTACGAGCGCAACTGCCGCGCGCACTGGGCGACGCCGGACGATCCGATGCCGGAGGATTTTTCGTTCCAGCTCTATCCGGACGACCTGGAGCGGCTGGAATGGTACCTGAACGACGCCATCGCGCGCGTGCCAATCCTCGGCACGGCGGGTCTCTCCAAGGTGATCAACGGCCCCATCCCCTACGCGCCGGACGGCAACCCGCTGATCGGTCCGATGCCCGGCGTGCCCAACGCCTTCGACGCCTGTGTCTTCACCTTCGGCATCGCGCAGGCCGGCGGCGCCGGCAAGGTGCTGGCGGAGTGGGTGACCGAAGGTCAGACCGAATGGGACATGTGGTCCTGCGACCCGCGCCGCTTCACCGATTTCGCCGCCGAGCCCGACTATGCCGTCGCCAAGGGCATGGAGATCTACGGCAACGAATATGCCATCAGTTTCCCGCATCACGCCTGGCCGGCTGCACGCGACCGCAAGCTGTCGCCGATCCATGGCCGGATCGCGGCGCTGGGCGCACAGTTCAATGCCTATAACGGCTGGGAACGCGCGACTTGGTTCGCGCAGCCGGGCGACGACACGTCGGAGGAATCGACGCTAACTTTCAGGCGCGACGGCCCCTGGGAAAAGCGTGTCCGCGAGGAGTGCCTCGCGGTGCGCGACGCCGCCGGCATCCTCGACCTGCCCGGCTTCTCCCGCTTCAGGCTTCAGGGCGACGGGGCACGCGCATGGCTGTCGACGATGATCACCGGCATCGTGCCCAAGCCCGGAAGGATCGGGCTCGGCTATTTCGCCGACGACAAGGGCCGCATCGTCACCGAGATGTCGATCATGGCGCTCGACGAGGACTTCTTCTTCCTCATCACGGCGTCGGTCGCCGAGCTGCACGACTTCGAGTGGCTCCAGAAACATCTGCCGCAACCGACTCAAATGACTCTGCAAAACGCCACCGACGCCTTCGCCTGCCAGATCCTGTCGGGGCCGAAGTCGCGGCAGATACTCGCGGAACTCTGTGACGCCGACCTTTCCTTGCCGTGGTTGTCGCACCAGTCGGTGCAGATCGCCGGACGCTGGTGCCAGCTGGTGCGCGTCTCCTTCGCTGGCGAACTCGGCTGGGAAATCCACACCAAGGTCGAGGACACCGAGACGATCTTCGATGCCGTCTGGGCGGCCGGGCAGAAACACGGGCTGAAGCCGTTCGGCATGTTCGCGCTGGATTCGCTCAGGCTCGAAAAGGGCTACCGCGCCTGGAAGCAGGACCTCTCGACCGACTACACGGTCCTGCAAGGCGGCGTCGACCGTTTCGTGAGATGGGACAAGCCCGAATTCCTGGGCAAGGCGGCGCTGCAGAACGAGAAGCAGCAGGGTGTGAAGAAGCGTTTCGTCACGCTGGTCGTCGACAGCCCGGATTTCGATGCGCCCTACATGTCGACGCTCTGGCACGACGGCAAGGTCGTCGGCGAGACGACGTCAGGAGGCTTCGGCTACAGGGTGGACAAGTCCATCGCACTCGGCATGCTGCGCTCCGACCTTGCCGCACCGGGCACCGGGATCGAGGTGGAGATATTCGGCGAGCGCTATCCTGCGACCGTCCAGAAGGACGAGCCGCTGTGGGATCCAACGAACGAGAGACTGAGGGCGTAACATGCCTGCACCATCGAAACGCCTCAGCGGCATCCTCCCCTCCGGCAAGGACGGCTGGGAGGTGCATTTCGCCGCCATGAACCGCAAGGAGGCCGGCGAGCCGATCATCATGCTGTCGGTCGGCGACCACGACTTCGACACGCCGAGCGAGACGATCGAGGCCTGCGTGACGGCGGTGAGATCGGGCTACCATCACTACACGCAACTGCCCGGCATCCCGCGCTTGCGCGAGGCGATGGCCAGGGCGTCGACGCGCTGCACCGGCGTCGAGACCAATGCCGACCAGATCATCGCCACGCCGGGCGGCCAGCTCGCGCTCTACGCAGCCGTGCAGGGCACGCTCGACCGCGGCGACCATGCGGTGGTGGTGGCGCCCTATTACGCGACCTATCCCGGCACGTTCCGCGCCGCGGAAGCAGAGTTCACGGTGGTGGAGGCGGAAGCGGCGGACGGGTTCCAGCCGCGCGCTTCGGCAATCGAGGCAGCGTTGAAGCCGAACACCAGGGCGATCCTGCTCAACACGCCCAACAACCCGACCGGCGCCATCTATTCGCGCGAGAGCCTCGAAGAAATTGCGAAGCTCTGCGTGAAGCACGATCTCTGGCTGCTGTCGGACGAAGTCTACTGGACGCTCGCCGGCGACCATCATGTTTCGCCGCGCTCGCTGCCCGGCATGGCCGAGCGCACGCTGGTGATCAATTCGATGTCGAAGAGCCACGGCATGACCGGCTGGCGCATCGGCTGGCTGACCGGGCCGGAGAGCATGATCTCCCTGCTGATCAGCCTCAACCTTGTGACCACCTACGGCCTCACCGATTTCGTCTCGCGGGCGGCAGCCGAAGCGCTGGAGAACGACTACGGGGTCGAGCTGATCGCCGACATCTACAACGGCCGCCGCAAGGTGTTCCTGGACGCGGTCCGCGGGCTGAACGACATCACGGTGCGCGGCTCCGAGGGCGGCATGTACGTCATGCTCGACGTCCGCGCCATCGAGCCGGACGACGAGAAATTCGCCTGGGCGCTGCTCGACGCGGAGAAGGTCGGCGTGATGCCGGGATCGAGTTTTGGCGACGCGGCGGCGGGGCATATCCGCATCAGCCTCTGCCAGCCCGACGACGTGCTGCTCGACGCCGCGACGCGCCTCCGCCGCTTCGCTTCCTCCTATCGCAGCAAGGCTGCCTGAACCGGCAAGATACCGCCGCCCTCTCCCGGAGCATCCGCCCAATGGCTGAACTTCCCGCAAAAGCCCGCGCGGTCATCATCGGCGGCGGCGTTTCCGGCTGCTCGGTGGCCTACCACCTGACCAAGCTCGGCTGGACCGACGTGGTGTTGCTGGAGCGCAAACAGCTCACCTCGGGCACCACCTGGCATGCGGCGGGGCTGATCGGCCAGCTCCGCGGCTCGCAGAACATGACGCGGCTCGCGAAATATTCGGCCGACCTCTACGTCAAGCTGGAGGCGGAGACGGACGTGGCGACCGGCATGCGGCAGGTTGGCTCGATCACGGTAGCGCTGACCGAGGAGCGCAAGCACGAAATCTACCGCCAGGCGACGGTGGCGCGCGCGTTCGACGTCGACGTCAGGGAAATCTCGCCGGCCGAAGTGAAGGAGATGTATCCGCATCTCAACATCGATGGCGTGGTGGGCGCGGTGCACCTGCCGCTCGACGGCCAGTGCGACCCGGCCAACATCGCCATGGCGCTGGCCAAGGGTGCAAGGCAGCGCGGCGCCAGGATCGTCGAGGGCGTGAAGGTCACCGCGGTCCACCAGAAGGATGGACGCGTGACGGGCGTATCCTGGGCGCAGGGCGAGGAACAGGGCACGATCGAGGCCGACATCGTCATCAACTGCGCCGGCATGTGGGCACGCGACCTCGGCGCGATGTCCGGCGTCAACGTGCCGCTGCACGCCTGCGAGCATTTTTATCTGATCACCGAGCCGATTCCCGGCCTGACGCGGCTGCCGGTGCTGAGGGTTCCGGACGAGTGCGCCTATTACAAGGAGGACGCCGGTAAGATGATGCTCGGCGCCTTCGAGCCGGTGGCAAAGCCATGGCCTCCATCAGGAGAACGCATCCGCGAGGATTTCTGCTTCGACCAGTTGCCCGAGGATTTCGCGCATTTCGAGCCGATCCTCGAGATGGGGGTCAACCGCATGCCGATGCTGGGCGAAGCCGGCATCCACACCTTCTTCAACGGTCCCGAGAGCTTTACCCCCGACGACCGCTATTATCTCGGCGAAGCGCCCGAACTGCGCGGCTACTGGGTCGCAGCCGGCTACAACTCGATCGGCATCGTGTCGTCGGGCGGCGCCGGCATGGCGCTGGCGCAGTGGATCAACGATGGCGAAGCCCCGTTCGACCTCTGGGAGGTCGATATCCGCCGCACGCAGCCATTCCAGAAGAACCGCAGCTATCTCAAGGCGCGCGTTACCGAGACACTCGGCCTGCTCTATGCCGATCATTTTCCTTACCGGCAGATGGCGTCGGCGCGCGGTGTGCGCCGTTCGCCGCTGCATGAGCATCTGAAGGCGCGCGGCGCGGTGTTCGGCGAGGTGGCCGGCTGGGAACGCGCCAACTGGTTCGCCAGGCCGGACCAGGAGCACGGCTATCAATATTCCTGGTGGCGGCAGAACTGGTTCGACAACCAGCGCGAGGAGCATCTGGCGGTCCGCAGCAATGTCGGCCTGTTCGACATGACGTCCTTCGGCAAGATCAGGGTCGAGGGCCGCGACGCGCTCGCCTTCCTGCAAAGGCTCTGCGCCAACGAGCTCGATGTGCCGGCGGGCCGCATCGTCTACACGCAGATGCTGAACGCGAAGGGCGGCATCGAAAGCGACCTGACGGTGAGCAGGCTTTCGGAGACCGCCTTCCTGCTCGTCGTGCCGGGCGCGACGCTGCAGCGCGACCTGGCATGGCTGCGGAAGCACCTCGGCGACGAGTTTGTCGTCATCACCGATGCCACCGCTGCCGAAAGCGTGCTCTGCCTGATGGGGCCGAACTCGAGAGATTTGATTCAAAAGGTGAGCCCAAACGATTTTTCTAACGAAAACAATCCGTTCGGGACGTTTCAGGAGATCGAGATCGGCATGGGCCTCGCCCGCGCGCACCGCGTCACCTATGTCGGCGAACTCGGCTGGGAGCTCTACGTCTCGGCCGAGCAGGCGGCGCATGTGTTCGAGGCGATCGAGCAGGCCGGCGTGGAATTCGGGCTGAAACTCTGCGGCCTGCACACGCTGGATTCCTGCCGCATCGAGAAGGCGTTCCGCCATTTCGGCCACGACATCACCGACGAGGACCACGTGCTGGAGGCCGGGCTTGGCTTCGCGGTGAAGACCGGCAAGGGCGATTTCCTGGGGCGCGATGCGGTGCTCAGGAAGCGGGATGCCGGCCTGTCACGCAGGCTGTTGCAGTTCCGGCTGAAGGACGCCGAGCGGCTGCTCTTCCACAACGAAGCGGTGGTGCGCGACGGCAAGATTCTGGGCACCGTGACATCGGGCAATTACGGGCATTTCCTCGGCGGCGCGATCGGCATGGGCTATGTGCCCTGCGCGGGCGAGAGCGAGGCGGACGTGCTGGCGTCGGCTTACGAGATCGAGATCGCCGGCGAGCGTTTTCCGGCCGAAGCGAGCCTGAAGCCGATGTACGATCCGAGGGCCGAGCGGGTGAGGATGTAGCCGGCCTAAAAACCCGCCAGCTTCTTCTTCACCTTCTCCAGGAACCAGGCGCGGCTCGCCGGCGTGGAACGGTCCATGTCGTAATGCGCGACGTAGAGCGTGCGGGCGGTCGGCGCGCAAAGCGCACGCACGCCGCGCAGGATCGTCTTGCGGCCAGGCTGGCCGATGAGCACGGAAATCCACCATGGCGCACCGCACGTCGTGATGACACCGATGCGGCTTATGTGCTGAACGAGCGAGACGATGCGGCCGCCATCGGGCGGCAAGCTGAATGCAACGTCGGTCGCCCACGCACGGTCGAGCCAGCCCTTCAACATGGCCGGCAAGCCGTACCACCAAGTCGGATATACGAACAAAACTGCCTGCGCCCATCTGATGTTTTCGATATGGGGCGCGAGCGCCGGATCGGTCGGTGCACGATCCATGTTGCGGCGCTCGTCGGCACCGAGTACCGGATTGAATCCTTCTGCGTAGAGGTCAACCAGCCTGACCTCGTGGCCGCTATCGGATAGCGCGGCGATAGCCGTATCGCGCACCGCTGCAGCAAAGCTTTCGGGCACCGGATGGCAGTAGACGACGAGATATCTCATCGGGAGCTCCGCATCAGAAAGCCTCCATCCTGGCGGCCACCTTCGCCATGAATTTTTCACGCGATTCCTGCGTCGATAGGTTCATCGAATAGTGTGCGAGAAAGGAGACAGGCGAGCCGGGTTTCACCGTCAGGCGCAGCACCCGGTTGACCAGCCTTTTCGGCGGATTGCCCATCAGCGCCGCGCGAAACCAGGAACCGCCATAGCTGGTGACGGCCACCACCTTGCGGATGTTATGCAGGTTCGGCGTCGCCTTTCCGTCGATCATGCGAAACGAGACGCCGGGCAGGAAGACGCGGTCGAAGAAACCTTTCAGGATGGCCGGAAAGCCGTAGTTCCAGACAGGGAAGCAGAGCACCAGCCCTTCCGCCGCCAGCAGCCGCCGGACATAGGGATCGACGGGGTCGGTGGGTCCGCGCTCGTCATGATAGGCGAGCCGTTCTGCGCGGGTGAGCCTGGGGTCGAAGTCTTCGGCATAGAGGTCGAGGTCGTCGACCGAATGGCCACCCGCAGTGAGGCGCTCGACGATCAGCCGGTGCAGCGCGGCATTGAAACTTTCCTCGACAGGATGGGCGTGGAGGACGAGGATTTTCATGCCGCTGCCGTCATGAAGCTTTTTCCAACCCCTTGAACAGGAAGGTCTTGCCGGAACGGTAGTCGTAGTCAGGGTTCTCCCACGCGATCATCTTGCCCGGATTGAGCAGTCCCTGCGGGTCTGCCTCGCGCTTGAAGGCGAGTTGGACCTCGTCGGTCTGCTTCATGCCGCCCTCCTCCAGCGTATAGCGGTGGGGATTGAAGATCGGGCAGCCATTTTCCTCGAAGGTGCGGACGATCTCGTCAAGCCGCTCCTCGGTCGTGAAGCGCACGAGGTTGAGGCCGAAGCAGGTGATGTTGCCGTCGAAGCGCACGAATTCGAGATGGGAAAAAACCTCGCCGGGGAAGAGCCCGTCGATCTTCTCGACAAGTGCCATGTGATCGGGGAACGGATAGAGCGACTGCAGATAGGTGATCGCGGGGTCGACACGCAGAGCCCGCAGCGTCGTGTGGTTCCAGGCGAGCTCGTAGTTCGGCGGCAGGCCCTTTTTCTCGTCCTCGGAAGCGGCTGCGGCATTGTAGACGACCTCGCCGCCGGCCCGACGCGTGAAGGCGAGGAAGGCGTCGAGCGAGTGCGGCGCGACCATGACGAGGCAGATGCTCTGCCCCTCGTGGAAGAATTTCTGGTGCCGCTTGAAATAGAGCTGCGGCACCGGCGCGGCGATCGGTGTGACAAGCTTGGTCAAGAGCCCGTCCTGGCAGGCGAGCGCGTTGCCGTAGCGGGCGGCGCCCATGAAATCGTCGAAGCCGACGATGACGTCGACCCAGTCGTAGGAGGCGGTCAGCGGCATCTCGACCTCGGTGATGATGCCGTTGGTGCCGTAGGCGTGAGTGACCTTGTGCAGGTCCTCGCCGGTGAGTTCCAGCGCGCGCGGCTCGGCCTCCATGGTAACGACGCGCAGGCGAAGTACATTGCCGAAATCGCGCAAGCCCCCGAAATTGATCGAGCCGACGCCGCCCGAGCCCCCGGCGACGAAGCCACCGATCGAGGCGGTGGCGTAGGTGGAAGGATGCAGGCGCAATTCCTGACCCGAATGGGCGCGCGTGGCGCGGTCGATGTCGGCGATGATCGCTCCGGGGCCAGCGACGACGCGGCCGGTCGAGATCGAGGTGACGGCGTTCATGTCGGCGAGGCTGAGGATGACGCCGCCCGACAGCGGCATGGCCTGGCCGTAATTGCCGGTGCCGGTGCCGCGCGGGGTGACGGGCACATTGTGGCGGTGGCAGGCCGCCAGCACGCGCATGACCTCGGCTTCGCTCTTCGGCGAAACGACGATGTCGGCCGCCACATGGTCGAGCTGTCGTTTCAGCACCGGGCTGTACCAGTAGAAGTCGCGGCTCTTCTGCTGGACGATCTTCGGATTGTCCTCGATCTTCAGCCCTTCGAGATCGCGCTTCAGCGCTGAAACATCCATCACGCACCCATGAGATCGTCGAGTTCGGAATAATCGGGCAGGCCGCGTTCGAGCGCGCGCCCGTCGCGCACCACGATGCGATCCGATTCGGGGCGCGAGAGCAATTCCGTGAAGCTGCGGCCCTTGAAGATGATGAAATCGGCCGGCCCGCCCGTTGCCAAGATCCCTGCCCCGTCGATGCCCATGATCTCGGCAGGCGCGGCAGCTACGGCTCTCGGCCAATCGCCGACCGGATGGTCCAGATGCAGGATGCGCGTCGCCATGCGGTAGACCTCCAGCATGTCGAGATCGCCATAGGCGTAGAAGGGATCGCGGGTGTTGTCGGAGGCGACCGCGACCGGGATACCCCGCGCCTTCATCTCATGGAGAAGCGTGACGCCGCGCCAGCGCGGCGTGGTGCCGTCCTTGCGGCGGTCCTGAAGATAGAGGTTGCACATGGGTAGGGAGACGACCGAGAGGCCGGCCTTGGCGACCTTGTCCAAGGTATCGAGCACCTCGCGGTCCGGCTGGCGCGACAGCGAGCAGCAATGGCCGACGAGGATCTTGCCCTGGAAGTCGTTCCAGAGTGCAGCCTCGGCGATCTTCCTGAGCGAGACGGCGGAGACGTCATCCGTCTCGTCCGCGTGGAAATCGAGGTCGAGACCGTGCTCGATGGCGAGCGAGAAGACGAAATCGAGCAGTTCCTCGAGGTCGGGAACCATGTAGGTGACGGCGCCGAGCACGCCGCCAGCGGCAGCGACACGTTTTGCGAGGGCCGCGAACCAGGCCTTGTCGCGGGCGGCCTCGATGCCCGTCAGGCAAGAGGCCTGCAGTTCGATGCGGCCACGCCAGCGTTCCCTGATCTCCTCGAAGACCGGCCACGAGATTTCCTCCTGCGGGGCGACGCTGTCGAGATGGGTGCGGATCGCCTTGGTGCCGTGGGCATAGGCGGAGCGCAGCGCAAAATCCATGCGGCGGGAGACGTCGGCCGCGCTCCAGCGCGACATGCGGTCGATCTCGTTGGCGACCAGCGCGCCCATAAATGAGCCGTCCGGATTGGGGCTGCGCGGCCAGATGTGGCCCTTGTCGATATGCGTGTGGCAGTCGACGAAGCACGGGAAGACGATGCGGCCGGCAAGGTCGAAGGCGGGGAGCGCGGCGGGATCGTAAGGTGCGATGGAGGCGATCTTGCCGTCAGCGACGGCGAGGTCGGCCAGGATAAAACCTTCGGCGTCGGCCGGAGCGGCAAGGCCCGGCGTGAGCGAGGCGTGCAGGCGTACGCGGGAAAGCGTGTAGGGGCTGGAGGCTGGAAGTTGAAAAGCAGCCACTGGTCACCGCTCCTGTCTGAGCGCGCTTTCGTGCCAGCGGCGCAGGACGAGATGCGAGACCAACGTCAGCGCCAGGAAGATGACGATGCCCGTGAAGGAGATGAGGATGAGCGCGGCGAAGAGGCGCGGCGCGTTGAGCCGGTAGCCTGCCTCGATGATGCGCGAGGCGAGCCCTGAGGACTGACCCGACGTGCCGGCGACGAATTCGGCGACCACGGCGCCGATGAGCGAAAGACCGCCCGCGATCTTCAGACCACCGAGGAAATAGGGCATGGCGGCGGGCAGCCTGAGGTGCCAGAGCTCCTGCCAGCGCGTCGCGCCATTGAGCCTGAAGAGGTCGATGAGGTTGCGATCGACGGAGTTCAAGCCCAGCGTCGTGTTGGAGAGGATCGGGAAGAAGGCGACGATCCAGGCGCAGAGCAGAAGCTTGGCGGTCTGGTTGTCGACATAGATGTTGATCAGAGGGAAGACCGCGACGATCGGCGTGACCTGCAGGATCACGGCGAACGGAAAGAACGACATCTCCACCCATTTCGACTGGGCAAAGAGCACGGCCAGCCCGACGCCGCCGGCGACCGCGAGCAGGAGGCTGAGGAAGGTGATGCGCAGCGTGACCAGCAGCGAGCCGAACAGGAGGCCGGCATCGGTGTAGAGCGTCGCAACCACTTCGCCCGGCCGAGGCAGGATGTAGCGCGGGATCTCGTTCCAGACGCAGATGCGGTCCCAGAGCCACACGGCGAGCACCATGATGGCGAGCGGCAGCACCCATTTGCCGATGCGCTCCAGCCTTGCCGCGCGGACCCGACGCGCTTCCTCGGGATCGAGGGGTACCGTGCCGGCCTGGGGCTCAATGGCCGTCATGAGCGCCTCCGCCAAGAGTGATGGCTTCACCGAGCACCTGAGACGTCTCGCGGCAGAGCGTGGCATAGTCCGGCGAGGTGCGGAACGCCTCGTCACGCGGATAGGGCGCATCGACCGATATCTCACGGAAGACGCGGCCGGGACGCGCCGCCATGACGACGATGCGGTTCGACAGGAAGACGCTCTCGAACACAGAGTGGGTGACGAAGACGACGGTGAAGCGCTCGTCCTGCCAGAGCTCCAGAAGGTCGTTGTTGAGCTTGAAGCGGGTGATCTCGTCGAGCGCGGCGAACGGCTCGTCCATCAGCAGCAGCCGCGGTTTGGTAACCAGACCGCGAGCGATCGAGACACGCATCTTCATGCCGCCGGAAAGCTCGCGCGGCATGGCGTCCTCGAAGCCGGAGAGGTGCACGCGGTCGATCATCTCACGGATCGCCGGCGTGGCCTTCTCGCGAGAGACGCCGCGAAGCCTGAGCGGCAGCCAGACATTGTCGAAGACCGAGGCCCAGGGCAGCAACGTCGGCTCCTGGAAGACGAAGCCGATGTCGGAACGCCCCTGCCCGCCGTGCCAGTCGAGCATGCCGGTGGTCGGCGTCGACAGGCCGGCGATGATCCTCAGCGCCGTCGACTTGCCGCAGCCGGACGGACCGAGCAGGCTGACGAAATCGCCCTGCCCGATTGTCAGGTCGACATTGCGCAGCGCGGTGACGCCGTTGGAGAAGCTTTTGCCGACGTCGCGCAGGGTGAGCAGGGACTTTTGGTCCCCGCCCGACGCTTCGCTGGCCACGGCCCGCATTTCCTGCAGCATGCGGCTAGGCTCCAACCCGGGCTTACTTCTTCAGATCGAGGCCGACGCCCTTGTTGACGAAATCCAGCGTGTAGGACTTCTTGATGTCGATGCCTGCCGGCAGCACCTTGGCCTTCACCATCTTGTCGTAGAAGCTCTGCATGCGCGCGTCGGTCATCGCGCCGATGCCGAGTTTTTCGGTGTCGCCGGAATCAACGATGCCGAACTTCTTGAGCTGTGAAATCGTGAAGGCGATCTGCTCGTCGGTGATGTCGGGATTGTCCTTCTTGATCGCCTCGTTGGCGGCCTTGTTGTCGCCGTAGAGGTAGTTGTACCAGCCCTTGGCCGAGCCATCGACGAAGCACTGGACGACCTCCGGACGGTTGTCGATCGTATCCTGCATGGCCTCGATGGTCGTCGAATAGGTGTCATAGCCATAGTCGGCAAGCAGGAACTGGTTCGGCATGAAGCCGCCTTCCTTCTCCACCGCATAGGGCTCCGAGGTCACGTAACCCTGCTGGATCGACTTCTTGTTGGCGATGAAGGGTGCAGGGTTGAAGGTGTAGGGCACGCGTTTCGAGACGTCGAAACCGTATTCCGTCGCCATCCAGAGCAGGAAGCTCTGCGCGCCTTCGTCACCGACGATGTACTGATCGGCGTTGGGCAGATCCTCCCATTTGTCGAGCCCCTCGCCCGGATGGGACATCATGACCTGCGGCTCCTTCTGGAAAGAGGCGGCGACGACGCGCAGCGGGATGTTCTGGGCGACGGCGTCGAAGGCCTGCTGCATGTTGCCGCCCATGTAGAAGTCGATCTTGCCGGCAAGGAGCAGCGGACGGCCGGCGACCTGCGGGCCGCCCTGCTGGATCGTCACCTCGAGGCCGCAGGCGGCATAGGTGCCGTCGACGACGGCCTGGTAGTAGCCGCCATGCTCGGCCTGGGCGAGCCAGTTGGTGCCGAAGGTCACCGGCACCGCCAGAGCGCCAGTTGCGGAGGCAGCAGCGATGGCGAAAGCCGCCGCCGAAATCGTGAGAATCCTGGTCATGACGTCACCCCTCTTTTGCTCCCGCGCACAGGCGTGGAATCCGAAGCTTGTTCATTTGAAGCAAGACACATGCCGCCGGCAGCCTGTCGGCTGTCCGGCCTGGGCGGCCTGCGTCCTCCCGATCGGAAGGCATCGTGCCTATTTTTCCGGCGTTAGTCCATGTCGGCAAGAACGAAGCCACAGCCTTGATGTAGAGAGCAGAGCCGCCCTAACATTTGCCGTCAGAGGAGACACAAAGATGCTGAGATTCCTGTCGCCGAAGTCGATAAGGCCGCCCTTCGCAAGATACAGCCATGCCGTCGAAGTGCCGGCCGGCAAGCGGCTGATCGTCTGCTCCGGCCAGCTCGGCGTCCGGCCGGACGATTCGATCCCAGAGGACGCCGGCGCGCAGGCGGAACTCTGCTTCTCCAACATCGCGGCTGTGCTCGCCGAGGCAGGGCTCGCATTGAAGGACATCGTGCGCATCAACGCCTTCGTGACCGACCGCGCGCACATGAAACCCTACATGGCTGTGCGCGACCGGCTTGTGGCCGACCCGCCGCCGGCCTCCACGCTGATGATCGTCTCGGGTTTCTCGCGGCCCGAGTTCAAGGTCGAGATCGAGGTGATCGCAGCGGGGTGAGTTGCGGCCCCGGGAGCGGCGCTCTACAAACCCGCCAGTATCGAGGAGGACAGAGTGGCGCAGAGAAAAGTCTGGTGGGGCGATTTCCCGACGACCGCCTATGCGGAGATCGACCCGGAAAGCACGATCGCAGTGCTGCCGGTCGCCGCCATCGAGCAGCACGGGCCGCATTTGCCCGTCTCGACTGACACGACGATCATGAACGGCATGCTGGAGACGGTGATCGCGCGGCTGCCCGACGATCTCGACATCCGCATCCTGCCGGTGCAGTCGGTCGGCAAGTCCAACGAGCATGTGCATGCGCCGGGCACGCTGACGCTGACGCCGCTCGCCGCCATCCAGTCCTGGGCCGATCTCGGCGCCTCGGTGGCGCGGGCGGGCGTGAGGAAGATCGTCTTCGTCAACTCGCATGGCGGCAACGAGGAGATCATAGGCATCGTCGCGCGCGAGCTGCGCGTGGCGTTCAGGATGCTGGCGGTGAAGACGAGCTGGTCGCGCTTCGGCCGACCTGCCGGGCTCTACAGCGATATCGAGGACCGCTACGGCATCCATGGCGGCGACTTCGAGACGTCGGTGATGCTGCATTTCCGGCCCGACCTGGTCGACATGACGAAGGCCGAAGATTTTTACTCCAGCGTGCAGCGGGCGGAGCAGGAGTTCGAACTGCTGAAGCCGACCGGCCAGCACGCCTTCGCCTGGATCGCGCCCGACCTCAACCCGCATGGAGTTGTCGGCGAGGCGTCGAAGGCGACTGCCGAAAAGGGCCGGCTGACGGCGGAGCATCAGGCGGACGGGTTCATCACCCTGCTGAAGGATGTCCAGAAGGCGAAGCTGGCGGACTGGCTGAAATAGTTCAACGCCCGATGTCGAGGGCGAAAGGGACGCCCTCGAAGGCATCCGCGCCACGGCCGATGGACTGGATTGCCGCGACCATGCGGCCCTGACGGCCGAGCATCGCATCGGCGAGCGCGATCAGGAGCGGATTGGGCGTAGCGCTCGGCGACGCCAGGCGAAGCGCCTGCGCAAGTTCCCCTTCGTCGCGCGAGGGCTGCAGCGCGGCGGCGATGATGTAGGCGGAAGCCGTCGAGCGGCTGATGCCGGCATAGCAGTTGACGACCAGCGGCTTCGCACGGTTCCAGCTTTCGGCGAAATCGAGTAGTGTGCGCATATGCGCCTCGCCGGGCAGCGTCATGCCCTCCTGCGGCTCGGCGATGTCGTGCAGCGACAGGAAGAGGTGGTTCGCCTCCAAAATCGCGGCGGGCCGCGTCATCGCAGTGCCGGGCGCGAGCAGCGACAGCAGGCGGTCGGCACTGGTGGACGTAACGGTCGCCTCGACCTTCGACAAAGGGCAGACCCAGATCATCGCGATGCGGCGGCGCGAACGCCGCCTCCCCTGTTGCTTGCGTCGGCGCTCCAGGCCGACAGCGCGGCCTCGAGGCGGCGCCATTCCTCCTTGCTGCCCGGCAGGCCGAAGCGGAGTTCGTTCGGCCGATCGGAAAAGTTGCGCACGAGGATGCCACGGCTGCCGAGTTCCGCGAAGAGGCTTGCGGCGTGCTCCGTGGTCACATGCCGGAAGAGGCTGACGCCGCCGTCGATCGCCACGCCATGCCGGGCAAGGAGCCCGTCGAGCCGCGCGGCCTCCGCCGAGAGGCGACTGCGCATATCCTCCTGCCAGGCATGGTCGCCAAGCGCGCGGATGCCGTATTCCAGCGCCGGGCCGGAGACCGACCAGGGGCCGAACTCGGCATTGAGGCGTTGCGCGATGTCTTCCGAAGCGATGGCGAAGCCAAGGCGGACGCCGGCAAGACCAAAGAATTTTCCCAGAGAGCGCAGGACGATGATACCGCCCTGCCCGACGTCGGCGCAGAGCGATTCCGCCCGTAGGCCGACATCCATGAAAGCTTCGTCGACTACCAGCAGGCCGCCGCGCCGGCGCAGGGCCTCGGTCAGCGTCAGCAGGTCGGCGCGGGAGACGATGCGGCCGTCCGGATTGTTGGGATTGACGACCACGGCAAGGTCGGCGCCGGCAAGCGCGGAGAATTCGCTGACTTCGACGACCGAGTGCCCGGCAAGCGCGGCGGTGCGGGCATGCTCGGCATAGGTCGGGCCGAGGATCGCGGCGCGGCCTGGCTTTTTCAGCGAAAACACGCGCGGCAGAAGAATCTGCGTGCCGGGCGCGAGCGCCACATGGCGCGGCGACGGCGCGCCGTAGGCTTGCGCTGCGACGGCTGCAAGTTCGTGCGCGCGGGCAGGCTCCGGCAGGCGCGTCAGCGCGGTGGCAGGCAGATCGAAAAGCGGATAGGAGTGCGGGTTGATCCCGGTGGAGAGGTCGACCCACGGCTCCGGCGCATGCGCAAACAGCGAGCGCGCGCGGCCAAGGCTGCCGCCGTGATCGGCCACCGCCGCAATTCCCTTCGCCGGAACGTCCATGTCCGTCCTGATCGCCTTCCTGTCGCTCGCCATCGAGGCGAAGCTCGGTTATCCGGACCGCCTGTTTGCCGCGATCGGCCATCCGGTCACCTGGATCGGCCGCCTGATATCCTGTCTCGACGGGACGCTCAACCGCGCGACCGACAGCGACCGCATGCGTCGTCTTTGCGGGGTCGCGGCGCTGGTGGCGATCGTCGGCGTACCGGCGGTCGTCGCCTATGTCTTGGAGCGGTTGCTCCTGCTCAACGCCTTGGGCTTTTTCGTCGTGGTGGCGCTCGGCACAACGCTGCTCGCGCAAAAGAGCCTCGCCGAACATGTCGAGGCGGTGGCGACGGCGCTCGACACGGGCGGACTGAAGGCGGGACGCGAGGCCGTGTCGAGGATCGTCGGGCGCGACCCCGAGCAGCTCGACCGGGCCGCAGTATCGCGCGCGGCGATCGAAAGCCTGGCTGAGAATTTTTCGGACGGCGTGGTGGCGCCGGCCTTCTGGATGGCGGCCGGGGGACTCGCCGGCGGCGCTGCCTACAAGGCGGCCAACACCGCCGATTCCATGATCGGCCACCGGACCCCGAAACACGAGGCGTTCGGCTGGGCGGCAGCGCGCTTCGACGACCTGGTCAACCTGCCGGCGTCCAGGCTGACGGCGCTCTTGATCGTCGCGGCGGCGGCGATCCTGCCGGGAATGGACGCCGGCGCGGCATGGCGCGCGGTCTGGCGCGACGCGAAAAAGCACCGCTCACCCAATGCCGGCTGGCCGGAAGCGGCGATGGCCGGCGCGCTCGGCATCGCACTGGCAGGTCCCCGCAGTTACGGCGGCGTGATGGGCGACTACGCCTATATGGGCGAAGGCGGGCGGCGCGAGGTGACGGCGGCCGACATCAGGCGGGCGCTTAGACTGTTCTGGATGGCTGACGTGCTGCTGATGGCGGCGCTGGGCGCCCTAGGCATCATGCTTGTCATTTGATCTACGCGGGATGCATCCATGGCGCAGGCGCCCCTATAGTCGCCACGCCTGCTTTCGCAGCCTGGCCCGCTCTAATTGACCGACTGCGTCAAGCACCGGTGGTATCGCTCGTGAGTCCTGCCTGATGGTCGACCTGCTCCCATGGCAAGCGGGGAGCTGCCTCCGCACCATTATGCCACACCTCCGTTCCGACAGATTAAGTGGTATTTCTTTTACCACTTAATCTGTCGGAACGGGGAAGTGGTCATGAACGACAAGAGGCAGCCCGTTATCCTTTCATCCGATCAGGCCAGTGGCAGGGATTCGCAGGGCAGCAGTCTGGTGCCCATGCTGGTTGCAGGACTGGTCCTGATCGCGATCGGCGCGGTGGTCGTGATGATGTTCGTTTAGTCCTTAGAACTCGATGCCCTTCTGCGCCTTCACGCCGGCGGAGAAGTGGTGTTTGACCGCGCCCATCTCGGTGACGAGGTCGGCGGCTTCGATCAAGGCGGGCTTGGCGTTGCGGCCGGTGACAACGACGTGGAGGTCGGGGCGGCGGGATGTCAGCGCGGCGACCACGGCGTCGAGGTCGAGATAGTCGTAGCGCAGCGCGATGTTGAGTTCGTCGAGCACGACGAGGCTGATCGTGGGATCGGCGATCAGTTCCAGCGCCTTCGCCCAGGCGGCCTCGGCCGCTGCGATGTCGCGTTTCAGATCCTGCGTCTCCCAGGTGAACCCCTCGCCCATCGTGCGCCAGACGATCCTGTCGCCGAAGATCGCGAAGGCGTCCTTCTCGCCGGTGTGCCAGGCGCCCTTCACGAACTGCACGACGCCGACGCGGCGGCCGTAGCCGAGCATGCGCAGCGCCAGGCCGAAGGCGGCGGTGGTCTTGCCCTTGCCGGGGCCGGTGTTGACGATCAGCAGGCCTTTTTCCTGGATCGTCTTGCCGGCGACTTCGGCGTCCTGCACGGCCTTGCGCTTGGCCATCTTGGCGCGGTGTCGTTCTTCTTCCTTGTCGTCGATCGGCTTCATCACTTCACCTGCATGGGCAGACCGGCGACCATGAAGAGCACCCGGTCGGCAATCGAGGCCACGCGCTGGTTCAACCGTCCCTGCGCGTCGCGAAAGCGCCGGCCGAGCGGATTGTCCGGCACGATGCCGAGCCCCACCTCGTTGGAGACGACGAACCACGGCCCGCGCGGCGCAGAGAGCGTCTTTTCCAGTTCGGCCGAGACCGCATCGATATCGTGATCGGCAAGCATTTGGTTGGAGAGCCAGAGCGTCAGGCAGTCGACCAGCACCGGCCTGCCCTCCGGCACGCTGCCAAGAGTCTGCGCGAGGTCGAGCGGGGCATCGACCGTCTGCCAGCCTTCGCCGCGGCGGGAGCGGTGGAGCGCGATGCGCTCCGCCATCTCGCCGTCATAGGCCTGGGCCGTGGCGATGTAGGTCCACGGCGCCGGCAGCGCCGTGGCGAGCTTCTCGGCGTGCGTGCTCTTGCCCGAGCGGGCGCCGCCGAGAAGAAGAGTGAGGCTCTGCCCGGAAGCGTCAGGCAAAGCTCTTGCCGAGATTTTCCGACTGGCCGAGGAAGCGCTGGCGCACCAGCCCGACGATGCCGCCGAGCGCAACCCAGAAGATCAGGTTCGTCACCGTGACGGCGACGACGAACTGATGATGCAGGCCGTCGGGAACCGGCGATTCGTGGGTCTCGGGCTGCGGCGCACCGATGATGTGCGGCAGAACGATGAGCGCAACGCCGAGGATCGAGAGCGGTGCGCTGCCGCGGAACGCGATCAGCGCCAGGCCCGCCGCGGTGGCAGCCACCGTGCCGACCCACCATACCTGCCGGGCGAAGAGGTCAGCCGCAGGCATGGCCGGCAGTTCGGGCGGCAGGCCGAGGCCGGGCGCCAGCGTGAAGATGGCAAAGCCGGCGAAACCCCAGAACGTGCCCTGACGCCAGTTCGAGATGCCGCCGGCGAGTTCGGAGGCGGCGACCAGCAACAGCGCGAAGCCGATGCCGCTGACTACATTGATGGCGAGCGTGTAGGCGAAACGCTCAAAACCGTCTTCCGGCCCCCAGGCTTCGTCGCCATGGTGGTCCGATTCGGCGGGCGCGGCGGCGGATTCGGCAGGCGTTGGCTCGGCGGGTGTAGCCTCGGTGGGCGCGGCGCCATGGTCGTGGGCCGGCTCGCCGGCGTTCTCGAAGGTTTCGGCCTGCAGAATCAGCGGCACGGTGGCGAAGGTCTGCAGAGCGGCGAGGATCAGGCCGGCCAATAGGCCCGCGGCCGCCGCGGTGAACACGGCGTTGCGAAACAGGTTCATGATGTCAGCCTTTCCTCAGTGGCAGGGAAAAGCCATGGAGTGCCGGTAGTCGTGACCGGCATTGTGGACGACTTCCATATGCGAGAAGCCGAGGAAGCCGACGACGAAGAGACCGAGCAGGGCGACGAGGCCGAGCTGAGCCGCGCGCGAACCGGACGAGACGGTCGCACCGAGCGAGATAGTGGCAGCGTTCATTCCAAAGTCCTTTCACCCTCCACCCGAGGGCATCGAGAAAAATCTTGTCGCCGGCAGGTCTCCTGGCTCGCGGATTTGGCGCCCTCCCCACCTTCCCGAGGCATTGCCTCAGTGGCTTAAAGGAAGAACTACCGCTTACAGTTGCGGGGGCAGCCGCGGCTTTGGGTCGAAACCCGCACCGCATTCCCTCTGGTCCTTTCGGAACCGTCGACGCGCGAACTATAGGCGAGAAAGCCGGGTCGGGCAAACCAATAAACCGACGCAAGCGGCCGCGAATTGACAAACCGCGCGCCCGGGTATCCGCTGGCGAGAAAGGAGCGCAGCGATGCAGCCCAAAGCCGCCGGACACGATCCCTACCATGGCCTGCGCCGGCTGGAGGAGACGCTGACTTCCAGCGCCTATCTCGATCCGGCGGACTATCAACGAGACCTCGATGCGATCTGGTACCGGCGCTGGATCATGGTCTGCCGCGCCGCCGACATCGCCGAGCCGCTCGCATACCGCGTCTTCACGATCGGCACCCAGGAAGTGCTGGTGGTGCGCGACGAGACCGGCGTGCTCAGGGCCTTCCACAACACCTGCCGCCACAGGGGCTCGCAGCTCTGCCAGGCGACAAGCGGCAGGCTGAAGGCGAGGCTTCTCACCTGCCCCTACCATTCATGGTCCTATTCGCTGCGCGGCGACCTCGTACGGGTGCCGTCGAAATCGCTGCCCGAGGGCTTCCTGAAGTCCGACTATCCGCTCTATTCGGTGGCGCTGTCGGAGTGGCGTGGTTTTGTCTTTGTCAATCTCGATGAGCGCGCGAAGGGAAGCGTCGAGGAAACCTTCGATGAGGCGTCGGTGAGCCTCGCCAACTGGCCGTTGGAAGAACTCGTCAGCGGACATGTTTTCTCGAAGGTGATGAATTGCAACTGGAAGATTTTCTGGGAGAACTTCAACGAATGCCTGCACTGCCCCGGTGTGCACAAGCACCTGTCGCATCTGGTGCCGATCTATGGGCGGGGGCTGATGGCGCGCCATGACGATCCCGACTGGGCGAAGCACGCGGACAACGACGCGCCGGAATTTTCCGGACGGTTGCGCGAGGGCGCCGAGACGTGGTCGGAGGATGGGCGCGCGCACGGGGTCCAATTCCAGAGGCTGACCGAGGCGGAGCGCAAGGCCGGCCAGACCTACGCCATGCACCTGCCCTCGATGTTCATCGTCGGCCATGTCGACTATGTGCGCACGGTGAGCCTGCTGCCGCTCGGGGCCGAGCAGACCAGGCTGACGGCCGAATGGCTGTTCCCGCCGCAGGAGATCCCGCCCGCCGGCCTCGACAACATCGTGGCCTTCGGCAGACAGGTGCTGGAGGAGGACGCGGCAGTGTGCGAGCTCAACCAGCGCGGCCTGCATTCGCGGCGGCACTCGTCGGGCGTGCTGATGCCGGAGGAATACGACCTTCACCGCTTCCACCGCTGGGTCCGCGCCCAGCACGAGGCGCTTTAGGCGTTACATCGACTTCGGCAGGTAGCGCCAGACGAGCCAGCCGCAGAAGGCGGTGAAGACGCCGAGCGTGCCGAACACCGCGCCGAGTCCGAAGAAGGCGAGCACCACCGAATAGACGAGCGGCGGCAGCAGCTCCGAAAGATCGAGATAGGTGCGGTAGACGGCCGACATCTGCGGCCGTTCGTAGGCATGAACGGCGCGCAGGAAGGCGGTGGAGCCCAGCGCGTCGAGCGCTATGGCGAACAGCGCCGTGCCGAGCAGGAAGAAGCCGGCGACGAGAGGAAAGCGCTCGCCGCAAAAGGCTGCGACAAACAGCGTGGCGGTCATGGCGAAGAAGGCGAACGTCATGATGTTGCGCGCGCCGTAACGCCTGCCCACCCTGCCCCAGTAGACGGCGAAGAAAAGCATCGCGTTGCCAGCCGAGACGAGCAGGCCGCCGGCGAGACTTCCCTCGCCGGTGACGACCATGAGCAGCGGCGCATAGACGAAGAAGGTGGTCCAGAAGCAGGAGCGGCCGAAGGCGATGACCCAGGCAAGCCTCAGCCGGGGCTGGGCGACGAAGCGGCCGATATTGGCGAGCGGATTGGAGGCGCGCGTCTTGCCAGGCCGGATCAGCGCATTGTCGGACAGGCGATAGCGCCAGAACATGACCAGCAGCACGCTTGCGAAGCCGATGACCACGAGATTCGGCGCGACGATGCCGTAGCGGGAATAAAGGAAGACGCCGAGCGTCGGCCCGGCGGTCCAGCCCAGCATCGACCAGGCCATCCGCAGCGATTCGGCCTGCATGACCTCCGTCTTGCGGATGTGGTCCATGATGTAGAGGTTGAGGGTGATGGCCAGCGCCGACGATCCCATCACCCGCGCCAGCATGCCGAGAACCTGTCCGGCGAGCGTGTCGACGATGAACAGCAGCGCGCCGACCGCTAGCAGGACCACGCCGGCGGTGTACACCCAGCGGCGGGAGAACCGCTGGATGAGCATCGGCATGAAGAGCGTGACCGACAGGCCGAGCAGCGCGACGACCGTATAGAGGATCGAGACGCCCTGCTTGCTGTGCAGGATCTCGTAGGCCTGGATCGGGATGACGGAGGAGATCGACGCGCGGGCGAAGGATTCGAGGCCGTAAAGGGTCGCGAAGGTGCGCGCACCGGCTGGCCGGACGGCGAAGAACCAGATGGGATGCCGGACCTGGGTCGTCATGGGACCAGAAGAGAAATGGCGCGCCGCCGAGAGTTCCAGCCGGCTGCGCGCGCAGATAGCAGGAAAGCGACCTGCCGGTGCCGCAAAACCGGGGTGGCTATCGTTTGCCCGCGTCTGGACTAAGCTCCGCCGCACCGCGGACGGCCGTCGCCGCTTTGCCGCCGCTTGCGCAGGCATGCTAACGGTCATGCCAACAGAGTGGAATCGGACGTGACAAACGAGCCGCAACCCAAGGGGCGCATCGACGCCATCGACATCGCCCGCGGGACGGCGCTCCTCGCCATGGCGATCTATCACTTCACCTGGGATCTCGAATTCTTCGGCTATGTGCCGCCGGGAATGACTGCCATCGGCGGCTGGAAGCTTTTTGCCCGCTGCATCGCCTCGAGCTTCCTCTTCCTGGTCGGCGTCGGCCTCTTCCTCGGCCACGCCAGAGGCATCCGCTGGCGCGGCTTCTGGCGGCGGCTGGCCATGGTCGCGGGCGCCGCGCTGGCGATTTCGATCGTCACCTACATCGCCGTGCCGGACGGCTTCATCTTCTTCGGCATATTGCACCAGATCACGCTCGCGAGCCTGCTCGGGCTTCTCTTCTTGCGCCTGCCGGCGGCGGTCACGCTGATCGTCGCCGCTGCCGTGATCGCCGCGCCGCATTACCTGCGCTCGCCTTTCTTCGACGATCCCTGGTGGTGGTGGACGGGGCTGTCCGAAAACCGCCCGCGCTCCAACGACTACGTGCCGGTGTTCCCCTGGTTCGCGGCGGTGCTGGCAGGCATCGCGGCGGCGAAGATCGCGCAGCAGACCGGCCTGTTCGCCAGGCTGGCGAGGCTGCGGACGCCGGCATGGACCTGGCCGCTCTCCTTCGGCGGCCGCCACAGCCTTGCCGTCTACCTCATCCACCAGCCGGTGCTGATCGCCTGCATCTGGCTGTTCTCGCAGATCTTTCCGGCAGCCGAGGTGCCGCGCGAAGTGCGCTTCCTGCAGGCCTGCGAGGCGAGTTGCAGGGAGCAGCGCGACACGACGTTCTGCACCCGCTATTGTGGCTGCATGCTCGGTACGCTGGAGCGTGAAGGCGTCATCGAGAGCGTCTATGGCGGCGAGCGGAGCGAGACGCTGCGCGGCAAGGTGGAGGAGATCGCCGGCCGCTGCACCGTCGAGACGGAGGATGCGATGTTCGAGGAGGGAGGCCAATGAGCGACGCCAGGAAGAAGCATGCGAAGCAGGCGGCCCCTGCCCCCGCCACTCCCCAGCCCGCGCCTGCCGGGACAAAGGCCGGCGTAGTTCCGTGGCCACCGCTGATCTATCTGGCGGCGATCGCGGTGAGCGTGATCCTGCACGCCGTCTACCCCCTGCCCTGGCTCGGCCCGCCGATGTCGGACATTCTGGTAGCGGTCGGCTGGCTGGCGCTGCTGGCGATGGCGGCGCTGTACTTCACCGCCTTCCGGGCCATGACGCGGGCGAAGACGCCGATCAACCCCAACACGCCGCCCGAACATCTGGTCACCGAGGGCCCGTTCGGCGTCACGCGCAACCCGATCTATCTGGCCAACACGCTGCTTCTGATCGGCGTGGGGCTGGTCTTCGGCATCACCTGGTTCCTGCCGCTGGCGCTTCTCGCTGCCTTCGCCACCAAGAAGATGGCGATCGACAAGGAAGAGCGCTGGCTGGCGGAAAAGTTCGGCAAGCGCTACCGCGACTATGCCAAGCGCGTCAGACGCTGGATCTGATTCCGAGAGGAAAATCGGCCTTTCCGCGCAAGCTTCGCGCCACACAGGCGCGCCGACAGGAAATTTCCGGGATTCGGACAGCTTGGTGGCCAGTGCAAAATTTCCAGAAAAATCTTGGCTGCATTTCGATTTGCATGATTACAGGCCATATATACCGTAATCTCAGCGTATCTTTGCTTAAAATGCCAACAACTACTTTTACCTGACGTAGCTTTTCAGGGTGTATCTTCTCATACGTGGGAAGGCATCATGAAATACCGAAATACGCATAAATTCTTCAAGAGCATAACCGGTACATCGGCGGTCGAGTTTGCGATTGTAGCGCCGCTCTTCATTTTCCTCACCTTGGGAATGATCGCCTACGGCATCTATTTCGGTGCCGCGCATTCGGTTCAGCAGATCGCCGCCGATGCGGCGCGAACGGCAATCGCCGGGCTGAACGAAACCGAGCGCCAGACGCTCGCCCAGAACTTCATAGACACCAATGGCGGCGGCTATGTCTTCATCGAGGCTGACAAGCTCGAAGTCGAAGTCGCCGACAATCCCAACGATGCGCAGCAGTTCGTGGTTTCGGTCGAGTACGACGCCGGCAACCTGCCAATCTGGCGCTTTCTCGAGCGCCTGCCGCTTCCCGGCAAGACGATCTCACGTTCATCCACCATCAGGATTGGGGGTATCTAAAAATGTTCATGGGCAAGGGGTGGTCATCGCTGGCGACACGATGGCTCGGCAACGCATCCGGCAACGTGGCGATCCTGGGGGCTGTGCTGCTGCCGGTCGGCATCGCCGCGGCCGCACTGGCGGTCGACGAGGGTTCTCTCTATCTCGAGCGCCGCGAGGCGCAGTCGATCACCGATCTCGCCGCCATCGTCGCCGCGGCCAATATCGACCGCGCGGAACTGGCCGTGCTGACCACCTTCCGGGAAAACCGGCATCCGGATGTGGCGTTGATCGAGACCGGCCCCGGACTGCCGCTATACGCCGAGACCTCGGCGTCGGACGTCCGCATCCAGAAGGGACGCTACAAAGCAGACCCCGGCCTGGCGCCCGAGGTTCGATTCGTTATCGGCGGCGAGCCCGCCAATGCGGTGAAGGTGACCTTTCGCGAGAAGGGAACCCGTTATTTCGCGAGCCGGTTGATAGCCGCGCCGACCATCTCGACCACCGCGATCGCGAGCTTTCCGGCCGAAGCCGCCTTCTCCGTCGGATCGAGGCTGGTGGGCGTCAACGACGGCATTCTGAATGTGCTTCTCGGCAAGCTCCTGGGCGCCAACATCGCGCTCAGCGTCATGGATTACAATGCGCTGATCGACACGGATGTCAGCGCGCTCGCCTTCCTCGACGTGCTCGCCACCAAACTAGATATCACCGCCGGGACCTATGACGACGTGCTGGCCGCGGACGCGACGATTGGAGAGATCGCCAGCGCGCTTGCCGCCGTGAGCGGGCACAATCGGCAGGCCCAGCTCGCGCTGACTGCCATTGCCAACGCGATCCCTGCGTCGACCACGATAGACTTGCCGCTATCGCATCTCTTCGATCTCGGCAGGGTCGGCCATCTGGGCCTCGGCCAGGGCAATGCGGGGTTCGATGCCGCAATAGGGCTGATGGAAGTGCTGGGCGCGAGCGCGGCAATCGCCAACGGGACCAACCAGATAAGCCTCGACACCGGATTGACCATCCCCGGCCTGCTCGGCGTCACCGCCGATCTCGCGATCGGCGAACCGCCCCAGCATTCTCCCTGGTTCGCGATCGGCGAGGCCGGCACGATCGTCCGCACCGCGCAGACCAGGCTGCGCATGGTCGCGTCGGTCGGAGGCCCGGGAGGGCTGCTCGGCGCTTCGATCCGGCTGCCGATCTATGTCGAACTCGCCTATGCGGAAGCCAAGCTGAAGAGCGTTTCCTGTCCGTCCGGCCGGGTCGAGAGCGCGCGCGTGTCCGTCGCCGCCCAGCCGGGGGTAGCGGAGGTCTGGATCGGCGAAATAGATCCGGCCGGGCTCAAGCAGTTCGCCACCAAGCCCGTGGTGCAGCCGGCGAAGATCGTGCAGATGCCCATCGTGAAAATCACGGGAAGCGCCCACGTCAACATGGGCAATCTCTACCCGACGACGCTGAACTTCACCAAAAGCGAGATCGACGCCCGCGCCGTCAAATCCGTGTCCTCACGCAACCTGACAGAATCCCTGACCGCCTCGCTGCTCGACGATCTCGACCTGAAGGTCAAGCTGGACCTCGGCCTTCTCAGCCTCGGCCTGGTGATACCGTCGGAAGGCGTCCTGACGAGCACCGTGAGCAGCATCCTCGGCGGCGTCACCGCCCCTGTGGACGCCCTGCTCTACAATCTTCTCTCAGCGCTCGGCGTGCGGGTCGGAGAGGCCGACATCCGCGTCAACGGCGTCTCGTGCGGACGGTCCGTGCTCGTGAACTGATCGCCGGTCAGCCCCTCTCCGACATGCCGCGCCGGGCAAAACCTGGCGCGGCGGCATTCATGTGTTGACGCCAAGCTCGACCAACCGCTCGACGCAGGCCTCCTCGGCATTGTCGAGCTCAGCGAGTGTCTCCTCGAGGTCCCGGCGCTTCTGGCGGAGATCCTCGCGCTTCTCCTCGATGCGCTTGATCATCAGCTTGAGCTGGCCGACCTCACCGGGCGGCGTCCTGTACATCTGGATGATCTCGCGGATCTCGTTGATCGAGAAGCCGAGGCGTTTCCCCCTGAGTATCTGCCGGATGAGATGGCGGTCGGACGGACGGAACAGGCGGGTCCGGCCGCGTCGCACCGGCTGGATCAGCCCTTCATCCTCGTAGAAGCGCAGCGTGCGGGTCGAGATGTCGAACTCGCGGGTCAGTTCGGTGATCGAGTAATATTCCCGCATGGGGGCTCCCTGCGGCCGATTCCGCATGGCGCGGAGTCTGACGGCATTTACGTAAAAGTCAATTTCAGCCTTTTCCGGGTGCGCTCAGGCGACCCCGAACCACCATGCGGCGAGCCCCAGGAAGGTGAAGAAACCGACCACGTCGGTGACCGAGGTGACGAAGACCGCCGAGGCGACGGCGGGGTCAGCGCCGACACGGTCGAGCAGCAGCGGGATGAGGATGCCGGCAACCGCGGCGACGAACATGTTGACGATCATCGCGGTCGCTATGATGCCGCCGATCTCCATGCTCTGGAACCACAGCCCCGCCACGCTGCCGATGAGCAGCGCAAAGACGATGCCGTTGATGAAGCCGACTCCCATCTCGCGGCGGATGACGCGGCCGGCATTGTAGATGTCGATGTCCCTGGTCGCGAGCGCCCGGACGGTGACGGTCATGGTCTGCGAGCCGGCATTGCCGCCCATCCCGGCCACGATCGGCATCAGGATCGCCAGCGCGACGACATGTTCGATGGTGGCGTCGAAGAGGCTGATCACCGAAGCGGCGACGAAGGCGGTGACCAGGTTCACGGCGAGCCACGGCACCCGCGAGCGCGAGGTGGCGACGATGGTGTCGGACAGCTCTTCGTCGCCGACGCCGCCCATGCGCAGGAGGTCTTCCTCGGCCTCCTGCTGGATCACGTCGACGACGTCGTCGATGGTGAGCACACCGACCAGCCGGTCGTTCTCGTCGACGACCGCGGCCGAGAGAAGGTCGTACTGCTCGAATTCGCGCGCCGCCTCTTCCTGGTCCATGGCGGCCGGGATCGCGTGGCGCGTCTCGTGCATGATGTCCTCGACCTTGACCGCGCGCTTGGTGCGCAGAATCTGATCGAGGTCGATGGCGCCGAGCAGCTTGAAGGTCGGGTCGATGACGAAGACCTGGGTGAAGTGGTCGGGCAGGTCCTTGTCTTCGCGCATGTAGTCGATCGTCTGACCGACGGTCCAGAAGGGCGGCACCGCGACGAACTCGGTCTGCATGCGCCGGCCGGCGGTCTCTTCCGGATAGTCGAGCGAGCGGCGCAGCCTGATGCGCTCGGTGAAGGGCAGTTGCGCCAGGATCTCGTCCTGGTCCTGCTGGTCGAGGTCCTCCAGGATGTAGACCGCGTCGTCCGAATCGAGTTCCTGGACGGCTTGCGCGATCTGCTCGTTGGGCAGATTGTCGACAATGTCGAGGCGGATCGCCTCGTCGACCTCGGTGAGCGCGGAGAAGTCGAAATCCTTGCCGAGCAGTTCGACCAGCGCCAGACGCTGCTCGGGCAGCAGGGCCTCCAGGAGGTGGCCGAGCTCGGACTGGTGCAGCCCGCCGACTTCCTTCTTGAGCGTGATCGTGTCGCGGTCGGCGATGGCGGCGCCGACATGGGCGAGGAACGAGGCACGGATGACGCCGTCCTCGCCGTAGATGTCGGCGTGGGTTTCGGGCGAACCGGCGCCAGGCGTCGCTTCGTGCTGGTTTTCCAACGGCGCCTCCCTTGGGACAGGCCTGGCGGCCGGGTGGACGATGCCGGTCAGGTCTAGAGCAAGTTCCGCCAAGATTGAAGCGTTTGGCCGGACGGAATTCGGGGACAAGGTCGAGGACTTCGCCGCGACGGCACGAAGAGGCCCGAGACCGAAGGATTCGATCCGGAATTCAGCCGTTCCGGAAGGGTTTTCGCCGCCGCGAAGGCGGTGTCATTTCGCCTCTCGCTGCGGCAGGGAATAAAGTGGGCTTTGCACTTGTTTCGCATATAGCGATTTGCTACATGCCGCGGGCCGGTTCCGACCGGCCCTTTCGTGACGTGCGGTCGTGGCGGAATTGGTAGACGCGCAGCGTTGAGGTCGCTGTGGGGCAACCCGTGGAAGTTCGAGTCTTCTCGACCGCACCAACGACGCTTTTCCCGTCATAACGGTTGAAAGCACTGCACCCTTATCGGGGTGCGGGCGTTTTCCCTTTGTGGCCGCGCACCAAAACCGCCGAAGCAGTCGCGCCTTGACGCTTCCCTTGCTTATGCCCGCGACGGCGCCGAGCCGTGAAGACCACCCAGGGCCTGCGTGAGATGGCGGCCCTGGAACATTACACAAAGATAATCCAGCCGAGATTTTTCTGTCAGGGCACCCTTCTACCTTTCTCTCATTGGCAGGCCAGACGCCGCCACATGCAAGGAGAAACAAGTATGAAAAGATCCGCCTCCATTATCCTGATCGCCGGCATGGTTTCGACCAGCGCATTGACCGGAACGGCCCTGGCCGCCGGCAGCGACGATCTTACCGAAATTGCCCTGTTCCAGAAGGCTCAGCACGATATCGCTGCCGGCATCAAGGCGGCCGAAACCGCATCGGGCGGCAAGGCCATCAAAGCCGAATTCGACGAAAAGAACGGTACCGGCGTCTGGGAGGTCAAGACTGTCGCCGGCACCAAACGCGCCGAGGTCAAGATCAATGCCACTACCGGGGCGGTGATCTCGACCAAGGACAAGGGCGATGTCTCCGACGATGACGACGCCGTGACGCCCGAGATGCTGGGCAGCACGCTGGTCGACCTGGTGACCAAGGCCGAGGCGGCGGGCGGTGGAAAGGTGATGGCGATCGAGGGCGACCGCGAGGACGGCAAGTTTCGCGGCATAGAGGTCGAGATCGTCAAGGCCGATGGCTCAGTTCATGACTTCATGTTGAACCCGGCGGATGGCAAGCTTGACCCTGTCCGGAAGGGTCACGACGATGATAGCCATGAGGACGGTGAAAGTAACGGCTGAACCTAAATGACATCGTGCCGGCCCCGTGGAGGGGCCGGCCTGACGAAAGGGGCGAGATGCGCCTTCTGGTGATCGAAGACGACCCCGCGACCGGCGACTACATCCTGCAAGGGCTGCGGGAGGAAGGCCATGTCGCCGACCTCTGTCGGAATGGCCGCGACGGTCTCATCACCGCGCAGACCAACGACTTCGATGTGCTGGTTGTCGACCGGATGTTGCCCGATCTGGACGGGCTGTCGCTGGTGCGTACGCTGCGGGCGGCGAAGAATCTGACGCCGGCGATCTTCCTGACCACGCTTGGCGGCGTCGACGACCGCATCGAGGGATTGAACGCGGGTGGCGACGACTACCTCGTCAAACCCTTCGCTTTTGGCGAATTGTCGGCCCGCATCAACGCCCTGGCGCGCCGGCCGCAGATGCGGGACATGGAGCCGACCTTGACCGCAGGCGATCTGCGCATGGACTTGATCCGCCGAACCGTCACCCGCGGCGATGTCGAGATCGACCTGCTGCCGCGCGAATTTGCCCTGCTGGAATGCCTACTGCGTCACAAGGGCCGGGTGCAGACCCGCACCATGCTGCTGGAAGCCGTGTGGGATCTGAATTTCGACCCGCAGACGAATGTTGTCGAAAGCCATATCTCGCGGCTGCGCGCCAAGGTGGACAAACCCTTCCCCACTGAGCTGATAAGGACCGTACGCGGCGCCGGCTACAGGATCGATGCATGAACCGCCTGCTCGAGGTTCTGCGCACCACGCCGATGCGCCTGACGCTACGGCTGGTGGCGCTGTTTCTGGTTGTCAGCCTGGTCACCTTTGGCGTGACGTGGTGGCTGGCCAACAACGCGCTGATGGATGCAGCCGAGACGGCGCTGGAGCTGCAAATCGACGCGCTGTCCGCCTCCGATCGGCCCGAGGACATTGCAAGCGCCGTCAGAACCGCCGCAGCACGGGCCGATGCCGATCACGTCATACTGCGGTATGACGGCCCCCAGGGATCGGTGGGCAATTACCTTGGTCCCCTCCCTAAGGACAAGCTGGCTGAAGTCAGGCTCAAAGATGAAACGGGAGACGTCGAGGGCAGCTACATCCTTCTGCGCAAGAAGGTCGCGGGGGGCGAACTCAGTGCCGGTCAGGATGCCGACGCCTTCCACGATCTACGCGAAATCTTCCTGCAGGTTCTGACATTCACCTTGCTGCCCACCGCGCTATTGGTGCTGGGCGGCGGGATCATCTTCGCGTTCCGATCAGCACAGCGCCTGAGGGCCATCGAGGACACGCTGGAACGCCTTGCCACCGGCGACCTGGCTGCGCGCCTGCCCACACTGCCGGGCGCACCCGACGATCTGACGCGTGTCGGACTGGGGATCGATCGGCTGGCGGCGGCGCAGGAGGCTTCCGTCTCCGCCCTGCGCCAAGTCTCCGCCGACATCGCGCATGACCTGAAAACACCGATCCAGAGGCTGGCGGTCCTGCTGGACCAGGCACGTGCCCAAGCCCCCGGCCTGACGCTGCTGGACCGCGCGGCGGCAGAGGTCGACGGTATCGTCGCGACCTTTCAGGCGCTTTTGCAGATCGCACAGATCGAAGGTGGCAGCCCGCGCGCGCGGTTTACCGCCGTTGACCTGGGATCACTGGCCCAGACCATGACCGAGCTCTACGAACCGGCGGCGTTGGAAACCGGCCACGACCTGACCCTGACCCTGCACGCACCTGGCACGATAAGGGGCGAACGCACCTTGCTTGGCCAGGTTATCGCCAACCTGATCGAGAACGCGCTGCGCCACAGTCCGCCCGGTCCCGTCGTCCTGACCGTCGATGGTACCGCAATCACCGTGGCCGACCGAGGCCCTGGCATCCCGGCGGCCGAACAGCAGACTGTCCTGCGCCGCCTCTATCGCCTCGACCGCAGCCGTTCGACTCCCGGCAGCGGATTGGGACTGGCGCTGGTCGACGCCATCGTCAAGCTGCATGGGGGCACGCTGAAGCTGTCCGACAACGCGCCTGGGTTGCGCGTCACGGTCGAGTTTCAGCCATAGCAGCGACCCTCTCCGGATTGGGGATCGACAGCATTTGCGCCATTGCCGGGATTCGGGGGATTACCCCGAGGATGGCAGGACTGTCCGCCGGTTGAGCAGCCAGACGAACGCGCCACCGACGATATAGGCGATCACGCCGTAGGCGGCCGGCGGTATCGCCATCTCCGGATTGCCGAGCATGTGTTCGCTCATCGCCAGCGCGATGACGAGCGCGGCGTTGTGGATGCCGATCGACATCGACAGCGCGATCGCCTGACGCCGCTCGATGCCGAGCAGCAGCGGCACGCAATAGCCGACCAGCAGGCTGGCGACGCTGAACACCAGCATCACCGTGCCGACAGTCGGCCCCCACACGACCAGCAACTGCCATTGGCCGATGAGCGCGGCCAGCACGACCGCGACCAGGAAGAGGGTCGCCAGCGCCTTGACCGGACGGTCGAGACGCTGGGCCAGCACTGGAAAGCGGCTGCGGATCAGGACTCCGACCAGGGCCGGGATGATCGCGACGACGAAGATCTGCATGACCTGGCGAACATCCAGCCTGACCTTGCTCGCCTCGCCGTAGAACGCCTCCATCGAGAAATTGACGATCACGGGCAGACTGAGCAGCGCGATGACGGACGTCGCCGCGGCGAGGATCAGGCTGAGCGCGAGATCGCCGCGCGCCAGATGGGTGAAGATGGCGGCGGAGGTTCCGCCCGGGCTCGCCGCGAGCAGCATCATGCCGACGCTTATCGCCGGCGGCAGATCGGCCACATAGACCAGCGCCAGGCAGAACAGCGGCAGAATCACGATCTGGCAGACCAGGCCCACCAGGATCGGCCACGGCCTGGACAGGCACCGGGTGAAATCCTCGATGCGAAGCGACAGCCCAAGCCCAAGCATGATGATGACGAGGGCGACGGGCAGGCCGATGCTGAGCACGACACTCTGTTGCATGAGCAGACACTCGATAGGTCAGGCGGCCATACTGACCGAAAACAATCTCCGAAGCCTTACCGACCGAGGGCCGCGGCAGCCACGATGGCGTAACGCTCTGGACCTTGGCCGCGCTTGTCGCCATATGATGCGGCAGCACCGGAGGCATGATGCCTGAACGCAGCCAGATCGTCGTTTCCTTCCAGCCTGCCCCGGGTTCGGCGCCGGTCGAATGGCGGCTCGAACCGGGGCTGACGCAATATGGTGATGCGCTGGCCTTCATGGAGGCGCGTGCCGCGGCCATCCGGGAAGGCAGCGCGCCGGAGACGGTGTGGCTGGTCGAGCACCCTCCCCTCTACACCGCCGGCACCAGCGCAAGGAGCGAGGATCTGGTGGAGCCGGACCGGTTCCCGGTCTTTTCGGCCGGCCGCGGCGGCGAATACACCTATCACGGGCCTGGCCAGCGGGTGGCCTATGTGATGCTCGACCTGAAGCGCCGGCGCGAGGACGTGCGCGCCTTCGTGGCGGCGCTGGAGGAATGGATCATCCGCACGCTCGACCGCTTCAACGTCAGGGGCGAGCGGCGCGAGGACCGCGTCGGCGTCTGGGTCGTCAGGCCGGACCGGCCGGCAATGCCCGACGGCTCGCCGGCCGAGGACAAGATCGCGGCGATCGGCATCAGGCTGCGGCGCTGGGTGAGTTTTCATGGTATAGCGATCAACGTCGAGCCGGACCTCCAGCATTTTTCGGGCATAGTGCCCTGCGGCGTCCAAGATCATGGCGTGACAAGCCTCGTCGACCTCGGCCTGCCGGTCACCATGGCCGACCTGGACCTGGCGCTGAAGGCGGCCTTCGCGGAGGTGTTCGGCGCGGCCGAAGAGAACAGGGACGAGACCAGAAAGGCGGGTTGATGGGAGCCTTGCGGAAGTTCGCTTTCCTGGCGCTTTTCGGAGCGCTCGCGCTTCCGGCTTTCGCACAGCAGGCCGCCGATACGGTGGCTCCGGAATCCCCCTCGGCGGTCGCCGAGAAGCAGCCCGTCCATGCGGCGCGCCAGATGGTGGTGGCTGCCAATCCGATCGCCACGCAGGCAGGGCTCGACGTGCTGCGCGCCGGCGGCAGCGCCGCCGACGCCGTGGTGGCCGTGCAGATGGTGCTCGGGCTGGTCGAGCCGCAATCGTCGGGTATCGGCGGCGGCGCGTTCCTGGTCTGGTACGACGCGGAAAGCGGGACGCTGACGACCTTCGACGGGCGCGAGACGGCGCCTGCCGCCGCGACGCCCGAGCTTTTCCTCGGCGCCAACGGCAAGCCGCTCGACTTCTTCGACGCGGTGATCGGCGGCCGCTCGGTCGGCGTGCCCGGCGTGCCGCGCCTGCTCGAAACGGTGCACAAGAAATACGGCAAGCTGGACTGGGCACAACTGCTGCAGCCGGCGATCGAGCTTGCCGAGAGCGGCTTCACCATCTCGCCGCGTCTCAACACGATGATCACCGAGGACATCGGCCGGCTCGACACGCAGCCGGAGACGAGGGCGTATTTCTTCGACGCGCTCGGTTCCCCCCGCGCGGCAGGCGCGATGCTGCGCAACCCCGAATATGCCGAGAGCCTGCGCGCGCTTGCCGAAGGCGGCGCCGACGCTTTCTACAAGGGATCGCTGGCGGGCCGGATCGTCGCGGCGGTCAACGGCCACCCGACCAATCCCGGCAAGCTCGATCTCAAGGATCTGGCGGCCTACGAGGTGAAGGAACGGCCGGCCGTCTGCGCACCCTATCGGGGCCTGTCGGTGTGCGGCATGGGACCGCCCTCCTCCGGAGCGCTGACGATCGGGCAGATCCTCGGCATGGTCGAGCCGTTCGACCTCGCTACGCTTGGGCGGGACGATCCGGAAAGCTGGCGCATCATCGGCGACGCCAGCCGCCTCGCTTTCGCCGACCGCGAACGCTACATCGCCGACAGCGATTTCGTGAACGTCCCCAAGGGTTTGCTGAACGCGGACTATCTCAAGGCGCGTTCAGCGCTGATCCGCCGGCCGACCGCCCTGCCGGACGCCGAGGTCAAGCCCGGCGAACCCCCATGGGACAAGGCTGGACTGGATGGGGCCGAGCTGCGGCTCGACGGCAAGGCGTTCGACATGCCGGCGACCAGCCATTTCAGCATCGTCGACGCCAAGGGCAATGTCGCTGCAATGACCACTTCGGTGGAAAACGCCTTCGGCTCGCGCCAGATGGCCGGCGGCTTCATCCTGAACAACCAGCTCACCGATTTCTCCTTCGCGCCGGAGAAGGATGGCGCGGCCGTGGCCAATCGCGTCGAACCCGGCAAGCGGCCGCGGTCCTCGATGGCGCCGACCATCGTGCTGGAGGACGGCAAGCCGCTCTATGCGCTGGGCTCGCCCGGCGGGTCGAGCATCATCCCTTATGTGGCGACCACGCTGATAGGGCTGATCGACTGGAAGCTCAACATGCAGGCGGCGATCTCAATGCCGCATATGCTGAACCGCTTCGGCACCTATGAGCTGGAGGTCGGCACCAAGGCCGAGGAGTTCGCCGACGATCTCAAGGCGCTGGGCTTCGAGACGAAGATCGGCGACCTGAATTCAGGGCTGCACGGCATCGCGATAACGCCGGGCGGGCTCACCGGCGGGGCCGATCCGCGCCGCGAGGGCGTCGCCCTCGGCGACTGACAGTGAGGTCCGCCGAACCCGCGGGCCCACGACATACCGGCTGTATCGCTGTTTCAGGAGCGCCTGGCCCGGGACGAGACGGGACAGGCGCTCACCATCCGATTTCGGCGGAGCCAAGCCTCCCGGACAAGAAAGGCCGGACGCTCCGGACGACCGAATTCGGATGAAGGGAAAATCACGTGAAAGCGGAGAAGAACCTCAGAGCGCGCCGATCCACATCGCCGTGGCGACGAGGAAGGTGCTCATGCAAACCAGCGAAACGACGTCCTGGAATATATCGGCCATAACTGCCTCCTGTTTTCGAAGTGTTTGTACTTTGTTCTATTTTTGTTCGAAGTGCAAGCATGGCGGCGAAGCCTCCTGACACGCATGGCCGGGAGGGTTAAGCGAAGGTTACGGGTGGTCTGGAGAGGTTAACGCGCCGAGGGCCAGATGGGGCTACGCGAGGGACAAGAGGTCGGGGAGGAAGCCCGTTCCGCCGTCATCCTCGGGCTTGTCCCGAGGATCTGCCAAGCCCGCAGATCCTGAGTGTAACGTCCCCAGGGCATCGATGCCGATCGTAACGGTTCGCCCGCAGTAGATCCTCGGGACAGGCCGAGGATGCAGCAGAGTCAGAGCGGTACGACCTTGCCTTCCGACAAGGTGACGCGGCGGTCCATGCGACCGGCGAGCTCGTGGTTGTGAGTAGCGATCAGCGCCGCCAGCCCGGACTGCTTCACGAGGGCGGCCAGCGCGTCGAACACGTAGGAAGCCGTGTGCGGGTCGAGGTTGCCGGTCGGCTCGTCGGCAAGCAGGACGAGCGGCGCGTTGGCGACGGCGCGGGCGATCGCCACGCGCTGCTGCTCGCCGCCGGAGAGTTCCGCCGGGCGGTGGTGCGCGCGCTTGCCGATCTGCATGTAGTCGAGGAGCTGCTCGGCGCGCTTGGCTGCTTCCTCGCGCGGCAAACCCTTGATGATCTGCGGCATCATGATGTTCTCGAGCGCCGAGAACTCGGGCAGCAGATGATGGAACTGGTAGACGAAGCCGATGTCGTTGCGGCGGATCGCGGTTCGCTCGTCGTCCGAGAGCCGCCCGCAGGCGCGGCCGGCAAGGATGACGTCGCCGGCGTCCGGCCGTTCGAGCAACCCGGCAGTATGGAGCAGCGTCGACTTGCCGGCGCCCGAAGGCGCGACCAGCGCCACCATCTCGCCGGGCACCAGCGAAAAATCCGCCCCGTTCAGGATGGTCAGCTTGCGCGGCCCCTGCACGTAGTGGCGTTCGACGCTCTTCAACTCGATGACTGGCGCGCTCACTCGTACCTCAGCGCTTCGACAGGATCGAGGTTGGCCGCGCGCCAGGCCGGGAACAGCGTGGCGAGGAAGGAGAGGATGATCGCCATCAAGACGACGGAGATGGTCTCGCTGACATCCATCTTGGCCGGCAGTTGGCTCAGGAAATAGAGCTCAGGATTGAAAAGCACCGTGCCCGAGAGCCAGGAGAAGAACTCGCGGATGCGCTCGACGTTGAGGCAGAGCAGCACGCCGAGGACGACGCCGGCGATGGTGCCGGTGACGCCGATCGCGGCACCCGTCATCAGGAAGATGCGCATGATTGCGCCACGCGTCGCGCCCATGGTGCGCAGGATGGCGATGTCGTGCCCCTTGTCCTTCACCAGCATGATCAGGCCGGAGATGATGTTGAGCGCCGCGACGAGCACGATCAGCGTCAGGATCATGAACATCACGTTGCGCTCGACCTGCAGCGCGGAGAAGAAGGTCTCGTTGCGCTGGCGCCAGTCGGAGATGAAGACCTGCCGCGCGGCGGCGATCTCGACGAGCTGGCGCAGCGAATCGACATCGTCGGGATTGTCGACGAAGACCTCGATCGTCTGCGCGCGGCCCTCCATGTTGAAATAGAGCTGCGCTTCCCCGAAAGGCATGAAGATGACGGAGGAATCGAACTCCGACATGCCGACCTCGAAGATGGCGACGACCGGATAGGCCTTCACGCGCGGCGTGGTTCCCATCGGCGTGATGTCGCCGTCCGGCGAGACCAGCGTGATCATGTCGCCGAGCACGAGGCCGAGATTGTTGGCCATGCGCTGGCCGATGGCGACGCCCTCGGACTGGTCGAAGCCGACCAGCGAGCCATGCTTGATGTTGCTGGAGACGACGGTCAGCTTGCCGAGGTTCTCGCCGCTGATGCCGCGCACCAGTGCGCCGGCCCCTGCCCCGACCGTCCCCGAAGCCAGCACCTGCCCGTCGATGAGCGGAATGGCGTATTTGACCCCGGCGACGCCGTTGATGCGCTGGGCGACCGCCTCGTAATCCTCGAGCGGCATGTCGATCGGCTGCACGACGAGGTGGCCGTTGATGCCGAGGATGCGGACGAGAAGTTCGGCGCGAAAACCGTTCATCACCGCCATGACGACGATGAGGGTGGCGACGCCGAGCATGATGCCGAGGAAGGAGATCGAGGCGATGACGGAGATGACCGTCTCCTTGCGCCGGGAGCGCAAATATCGCCATGCGACGAGCCGTTCGAAGGCCGAGAAGGGCCCCGCGCCTGCTGGCCGGGGCGGCGCTGCTGCAGTTGCGGCGGCGCGTGCGTTCATGCCCCGGATCCGACCTTGGGCGCGAGCGATGCCAGAAGGGCTTCCACCTTCTTGGTGTCGCGCTCGCCGGTGGAGCGGCGCTTGACCTCGACCTCGCCGGCAGCGACGCCGCGCGGGCCGACGATCACCTGCCACGGCACGCCGATCAGGTCGGCGGTGGCGAACTTGCCGCCGGCGCGCTGGTCGGTGTCGTCGTAGAGCACGTCGAGGCCCGCAGCCTGATGCGCCGCATAAAGCTGCTCGCACAGCCGGTCGCAATCGGCGTCGCCGGCCTTCATGTTGATGATGACGACGTCGAACGGCGCGACGCTTTCGGGCCAGATGATGCCGGCTTCGTCGTGGCTGGCCTCGATGATCGCCGCGATGAGGCGGGTCGGGCCGATGCCGTAGGAGCCGCCCGAGACGAAATGCTCCTTGCCGTCGGGTCCCTGCACCTTGGCGTTCATCGGCTTCGAATATTTCTCGCCGAAGTGGAAGATGTGGCCGACCTCGATGCCGCGCGCCGACAGGCGGTCGCCTTCGGGGATCTTCTCCCAGGCCGCCTCGTCGTGCATTTCGTCGGTCGCGGCGTAGGGCGTGGTCCAGGCCTTCACGATGCCGCCGATCTCGGCGTCGTCGCGGTAGTTCACGCCTTCGCCGGGCACTTCGAGCGAGAGATAGTCGCGCGCGCAGTAGACCTGGCTCTCGCCGGTCTCCGCCAGGATGATGAACTCATGGCTGAGATCGCCGCCGATCGGGCCGGTGTCGGCGCGCATCGGGATCGCCTGCAGGCCCATGCGGGTGAAGGTCCTGAGGTAGGAGACGAACATCCGGTTGTAGGCGGCCTTGGCGCCCTCATAGTCGAGGTCGAAGGAATAGGCGTCCTTCATCAGGAACTCGCGCCCGCGCATCACGCCGAAGCGGGGACGCACCTCGTCGCGGAATTTCCACTGGATGTGGTAGAGGTTGAGCGGCAGATCCTTGTAGGATTTGATGTAGGAGCGGAAGATCTCCGTCACCATCTCCTCGTTGGTCGGGCCGTAGAGCAGGTCGCGGTCCTGACGGTCCTTGATACGCAGCATTTCCTTGCCGTAGTCGTCGTAGCGGCCGCTCTCGCGCCAGAGCTCGGCCGACTGGATGGTCGGCATGAGGATTTCGAGCGCGCCGGCGCGGTTCTGCTCCTCGCGGATGATCTGGCAGACCTTGTCGAGCACGCGCTTGCCGAGCGGCAGCATCGTGAACGATCCCTGCCCCTGCTGCCGGATCATTCCGGCGCGGAGCATCAGGCGGTGCGAGACGATTTCGGCTTCGCGCGGATTCTCTTTTAGGATGGGCAGGAAATAGCGCGACAGCCGCATTGTGCTTCCGTGAAAAGGCTATGAAGATTGTGCCGGAATCGGCAGGCCATGCGAAACGCATGTACGCGCTTCATAGCCATTTCATGACGGAATGGAAACCCGCAGGCATGGTCGCGTCGTGGACGGATTTTTTGCCGTGTCCGTTTCCCGGGCACGGGCTGCCGGTCGATTGTGCAATGCAGCACATCTGCAACGCTTCAAACGCAAAATTCTGCGTGACAATTTGTCCGGGCTTGGTCTAGTGTGCCCCGCATAACCGAGAGGGCGAAACAAAATTCGCTCTCCCTACGCGGTCAAAGTCTTGGGAGGATGCGATCTAGGCGCGGTAACTCGCTGCCGCCGGACACCGGAAACGGATCGGACGCGTTTAATTGCAAGGCCTTGTGCCTTGCATTTTTTTTGTGCAATCAGCAGTTTACCGGCAAACCCTGCCAAGTCGACGACGTAACTTCATTTTTGAAGTCCGGGATGATCATCGGAATATCGTCGATGCCGAAGCCGAACCCCCTGGTCACCAGATAGAACGCTCCGAGAATGAGCGCCGAGATGATGGTGGTGCGCACGAAAGCGCGCAGCACATGCGGGCCTTTCGGGGCGCTCGATACGGTGCCCAGCGTGACCTCGCCATCCTCGTCCTGCGTCCTCAGCCCGAAAGGCAAGGCAGCGAACAGCACCAGCCACCAGAGGACGAAATAGAGGGCGGCGACGGAAATCCAGGTCATGCCTGTTCGAGCTCCACAAGGGTGCCGGCGAAATCCTTCGGATGAAGGAAGAGGACCGGCTTGCCGTGGGCGCCGATCTTCGGGTTGCCGTCGCCGAGCACGCGCGCTCCCGACGCCTTGAGACGGTCGCGCGCGGAGACGATGTCGTCCACCTCGTAGCAGAGATGATGCATGCCGCCCGACGGATTCTTCTCCAGGAAGGATGCGATCGGCGACCCCTCCCCCAGCGGCTCGAGCAGCTCGATCTTGGAGTTGCCGGTGTCGACGAAGACGACCGTCACGCCATGCTCCGGCAACGCCTGCGGCGCGCTGACCTTCGCGCCGAGCGTGTCGCGGTAGATGGCGCTTGCCGCGGCAAGGTCCGGCACCGCGATGGCGACATGGTTGAGGCGTCCGAGCATTTCGGGCTCTCCGTGGACAGGTGAGTAAGGGAATAGGGGAATAGGGGAGTAAGGGAGTAGGGAAAAGCGGAAAAAGGATGAAAATGCGCGGCAAGCCGCCGCGTATTCCTACTTCCCAGTTCCCTTACTCACCTGACCCTTGATTCTCACCGCGTCACGAAGACCGTCACCAGCGGCTTCTTGCCCCAGATCTCGTTGGCGGAGCTGCGCACGGCGCGGCGCACGGCCTCCTGCACGAGGTCGAGGTCTTTTCGGCGCTGGCGGGGGATGCTGTCGATGGCGCCGATCGCCGCATCGAGCATCAGCCCTTCCACGTCCTCGCCCTGCGCGTCGACCTTGGCCACGCCGATCGCGACGATGTCGGGGTCGCCGGCCATCTCGTAGCGGTCGTCGAGCACGACGTTCACCGCCACATGGCCGGCGAAGGAAAGCTTGCGCCGCTCGCGTATGCCCGTAGCCTCGTCGTCGCCGACCAGCTTGCCGTCCTTGTAGATGCGGCCGACCGGCACCTTGTCGACGATCTCGGCGGCGCCCGGCGCCAGCCGGATCATGTCGCCATTGCGCACCTGCGCCACTTCGGAGATGCCCGACTGGGCCATCAGCGCGCCCTGCGCGACCAGATGCGCGGCCTCGCCATGCACCGGGATGCCGATGCGCGGACGCGTCCACTCGTACATCTTGCGCAGCTCGTTGCGGCGCGGATGGCCCGAGACGTGGACCAGCGCGTCGCCGTCCTCGATGATCTTGATGCCCTGGTCGATGAGCTGGTTCTTGATCTCGAGGATCGCCTTCTCGTTGCCGGGAATGGTGCGCGAGGAGAAGACGACGATATCGCCGGGCGACAGCGCCACGGTCTTCATCTCGTCGCGCGCCAGCTTGGCGAGCGCGGCCCGCGCCTCGCCCTGGCTGCCGGTGCAGATGACGACGAGGTTGTCGCGCGGGATGAAGCCGTAATCCTCCTCGGCGATGAAGGCGGGGATGCCTTCCATGTAGCCGAGTTCGGAGGCGACGTTGATCATGCGCTTCAGCGAGCGTCCGAGCACCAGCACCTGGCGGCCGGTGTCGCGCGCAGCCTCGGCGATGGAACGCACGCGCCCGACATTGGACGAGAAGGTGGTGACGGCGACGCGGCCGGGCGCCTTCTCGATGACCCCGCGGATGCCGACGCCGACTTCCTGCTCGGAGGGGGATTCGCCCTCGCGCATGGCGTTGGTGGAATCGCAGATCAGCGCCAGCACGCCGGCGTCGCCAAGCGCGCGGAAACGCGCCTCGTCGGTCATCGGGCCGATCTCGGGCGCCGGATCGAGCTTCCAGTCGCCGGTATGGACGACGGTGCCGAGCGGCGTGGTGATGGCGAGCGACATCGGCTCGGGTATCGAATGCGTCACAGGGATCGCCTCGATCTTGAACGGCCCGATCTCGAACGTGTCGCCGGCGCGGTAGATCGTCACCGGGATCTTCGGGGCATTGCTCTCGCCCTGCCGTTTGGCTTCGAGCAGGCCGGCGCCGAACGGCGTCATCCAGACAGGCGCCTTGAGCTTCGGCCAGAGCTCGTGCAGCGCTCCGTAGTGGTCTTCATGCGCGTGGGTGATGACGATGCCGCGCAAATTCTGGAGCTGCTCCTCAATGAAGCGCGTATCCGGCAGAACGAGGTCAACACCAGGCAGGGACGCATCCGGAAAGGTCACGCCGACATCGATGACGATCCATTCGCGCGCGCTCGGCGGGCCGAAGCCGTAAAGCGCGAAATTCATGCCGATCTCGCCGACCCCGCCGAGCGGCACGAAGACGAGTTCCGGTCCCGAGTAGCTTACCATGTCCGTCCTGCCTTCATGCGGCGCCGGCCGAGGCGACCGCGCCGAAATGCACGTCGCCGGCGGCGATCTTGACCATGTCGTCGCCCGTCCGGATGACGAAACGGCAATCCTCGTCGATGGTTTCGAACACGCCGCGCACGACATTGCCGTCGACGCGAACGGCCACTTCCGAACCAAGCCCGGCGGCGCGGTTCAGCCAGCGCTGTCGGATGGCATCCAGGCCCCTGCCCCCGTTCCACAGCGTCAGATTGTCGACCCAGGCGTCGGACAGCGCAAGGAACACGGTTTCGGCGTCGCAGGACGCACCGAGTGCGGCCAGTGACGTCGCCGGATACGGCGTGCCTTCCGGATGGCCGGCCACGTTCACGCCGATGCCGATGGCCAGCGCATACCGCTTTTCACCCAGCATCACGGATTCGAGCAGGATGCCGGTGAGCTTGGCCCCGTTTGCAAGCACGTCGTTGGGCCATTTGAGTTCGAAACGGACGTGCGGCGAGACCGCCGCCAGCGCATCGCCGATGGCGAGACCGGCGACGAAGCCTAGCGTCGCCGCATGTGTCAGGTCGAAGTCCGGGACCAGCAGCAGCGTTGCCGCCAGATTGCCTTCGGTCCACTGCCATCCGCGCCCGCGCCGGCCGCGGCCGGTCTCCTGGCGCGTGGTGACCAGCCAGAGCCTGCCGGGATCGCCCGCCGCCCCTCGCTCCAGCGCGATCGCATTGGTCGAGCCGACACTGTCATACGCTTCGAGCCGGTAACCTGCCGCGATTGCCGTCGGAGCGAGCGAGAAGCCCATCGCCTAGAAGAACGTCCTTGCCGCCGCCTCGGCATAGCTCGAGACCGAGCCGCCGATCCACGGCAGCACATAGAGCAGTATGAACGCGCCCGAGAGGCCGAGCACGAAGCGGAGCGCGCCCGACATCGGCAGGAAGCCGCCGCTGACGGGCTCGTCGAACCACATGATCTTGATGATGCGCAGGTAGTAGTACGCGCCGACCACCGAGGCGAGCACGCCGATGACGGCGAGCGCGTAGAGCCCGGCATTGATCGCGGCGAGGAAGACGTACCACTTCGCCCAGAAGCCGGCGAGCGGCGGGATGCCGGCCAGCGAGAACATCAGGATGGTGAGGATCGTCGCCATGACGGGGTTGGTGGCGGAGAGACCGGCGAGATCGCCGATCTCCTCGACATTGCCCTCCTTGCGGCGCATGGCCAGGATGAAGGCGAAGGTGCCGAGTGTCATGACGAGATAGATCAGCATGTAGATGGCGACGCCGCGCACGCCTTCCTGGCTGTTGGCGGCAAGCCCTACCAGCGCGAAGCCGACATGGCCGATCGAGGAATAGGCCATCAGGCGCTTGATGTTGCGCTGGCCGATCGCAGCGAAGGAGCCGAGCACCATCGAGGCGATCGACACGAAGACGACGATCTGCTGCCAGTCGACGGCAAGCGGCTCGAAGGCGCTCATGACGACGCGCACGGTGAGCGCCATCGCCGCCATCTTGGGCGCGGCGGCGAAGAAGGCGGTGACCGGCGTCGGCGCGCCTTCATAGACGTCCGGCGTCCACATGTGGAACGGCACGGCGGAGATCTTGAAGGAAAGGCCGGCGAGCACGAAGACGAGGCCGAAGACCAGGCCGAGCTGACGCTCTCCGCCGGTCAGCGCCGCCGCGATCTGGTCGAAGCCGGTGTTGCCGGTGTAGCCGTAGACGAGGCTGACGCCGTAAAGCAGCATGCCGGACGACAGCGCGCCGAGCACGAAATACTTCAGTCCGGCCTCGGTCGAGCGGATGTTGTCGCGGTTGATCGCGGCGACCACGTAGAGCGCCAGCGACTGCAGCTCGAGGCCGAGATAGAGCGCGATCATGTCGTTGGCCGAGATCATCAGCAGCATGCCGAGCGTCGCCAGCAGCACGAGCACCGGATATTCGAACTTGTCGAACTTCTGCTCGCGGGCGAAGCCGGTCGACATGACCAGCGTCAGGGCCGAGCCGGTCAGCGTCAGCACCTTCATGAAGCGCGCGAACGGGTCGGAAACGAAGGCGCCGCCGAAAGCCTTGCCGTCCGGGATGGCAAGGAGCATCCAGCCGCCGGCGACGATCAGTAGGATGATGGCAAGCGCATTGACGACGCCATAGGCCCGCTCGCCGGAATAGACGCCGATCATGAGCAGCACCATGGCGCCGACCGCGATGATCAGTTCCGGCGCCAGCAGGCAGAGGCTAGAGATGAATTCCGGCGTCATGGATACCGCCTATCAGTTCGCGGCCGCGGCATGCGAGCCGTCGATCGATATGGTGACTGTGTTGACGAGCGCCTCGACCGAGGTCGCGGTCGCATCGAGGATCGGCGCCGGGTAGACGCCGAAGAAGATGACGAGCGCGATAAGCGGATAGAGGATGGCCTTCTCGCGCCCGGAAAGGTCGAGCAGACCTTCGAGGCTCTCCTTGGTCAGCGCTCCGAAGACCACCTTGCGGTAAAGCCAGAGCGCATAGGCGGCCGACAGGATGACGCCGGTGGCGGCGAAGACCGCGACCCAGGTGTTGACCCGGAATACGCCGAGCAGCGTCAGGAATTCGCCGACGAAGCCGCTGGTGCCGGGCAGACCGACATTGGCCATGGTGAAGATCAGGAAGGCCACCGCGTATTTCGGCATGTTGTTGACGAGGCCGCCATAGGCGGCGATCTCGCGGGTGTGCATGCGGTCGTAGACGACGCCGACGCAGAGGAAGAGCGCGCCCGAGACCAGGCCGTGCGACAGCATCTGGAAGATGGCGCCCTGGATGCCTTCCTGGTTCATGGCGAAGATGCCCATCGTCACGTAGCCCATATGGGCGACGGAGGAGTAGGCGATCAGCTTCTTCATGTCCTCCTGCATCAGCGCGACCAGCGAGGTGTAGATGATCGCGACGACGGACAGCGTGAAGACCAGCGGCTGCAGGTCGGCCGAGGCCAGCGGGAACATCGGCAGCGAGAAACGCAGGAAACCGTAGCCGCCCATCTTCAGGAGGATACCGGCCAGGATGACGGAGCCCGCGGTGGGCGCCTCGACGTGCGCGTCGGGCAGCCAGGTGTGCACCGGCCACATCGGCATCTTCACCGCGAAGGAGGCGAAGAAGGCGAGCCATAGCCAGATCTGCATGTTCGCCGGGAAGTCGTGCGTCAGCAGCGTCGGTATGTCGGTGGTGCCGGCCTGGAAGAACATCGCCATGATGGCGAGCAGCATCAGCACCGAGCCGGCGAGCGTGTAGAGGAAGAACTTGAACGAGGCGTAGACGCGCCGCTTGCCGCCCCACACGCCGATGATGATGAACATCGGGATCAGGCCGCCTTCGAAGAAGACGTAGAAGAGCACGATGTCGAGCGCGCAGAAGACGCCGATCATCAGGGTCTCGAGCAGCAGGAAGGCGATCATGTAGGCCTTCACGCGCGTCTGGATCGCCTCCCAGCTCGCCAGGATGGACAGCGGCATCAGGAAGGTCGTCAGGATGACGAACAGCATAGAGATGCCGTCGACGCCCATATGGTAGGAGATGCCGGAGTCCAGCCAGTCGACCTTCTCGACCATCTGGAAGCCGGGCACGCCGTTGTCGAAGTCCGCCCAGATCAGCAGCGAGATGACGAAGGTGAAGATCGTCGTCCACAGCGCGATGGCGCGGATGTTGCGGCGCGCGTTGGGGCTGTCATCCCGGATGAACAGGATGAGCAGCGCGCCGACGAGCGGCAGGAAGGTGACCGTGGAGAGAATTGGCCAGTCGGTCATCAATGGCTCCCGAACATCATCCAGGTGACCAAGGCGGCGACGCCGATCAGCATGGCGAATGCGTAATGATAGAGGTAGCCCGTCTGCAGCTTGACGACGCGGTTGGTGACGTCGACCACGCGGGCCGACACGCCGTCAGGCCCAAGGCCGTCGATGATGGTGCCGTCGCCGGTCTTCCACAGGAAGCGGCCGAGGCGCTTGGCGGGCCTGACGAACAGGAAGTCGTAAAGCTCGTCGAAATACCACTTGTTGAGCAGGAAGGCGTAGAGCCCGCGATGCTGGGCGGCGAGCCGCTTCGGCGTTTCCGGCGAGCGAATGTAGAACTGCCAGGCGACCAGGAAGCCGATGATCATCGCAGCGAAAGGCGCGAACTTCACCCACAGCGGCACGTCGTGGAAGGCGTGCAGGATGTGGTTGTCGGGCAGCGTGAACAGAGCAGCCTGCCAGAACGCCTCGTAGTTCCCGCCGATGAAGTAGTCCTTGAACGCAAAGCCTGCGAACAGCGCGCCTGCGGCCAGGATGAACAGCGGCACCATCATCACCGGCGGCGATTCGTGCACGTGGTGCATCACCTCGTGGCTGGCCCGCGGCTCGCCATGGAAGGTCATGAAAATCAGCCGCCAGGAATAGAAGCTGGTGAAGACGGCGGCGATGACCAGCGCCCAGAATGCGTAGAAGGCGACCGGGCTGTGCGAGGCGAAGGCGCCTTCGATGATGGCGTCCTTGGAGAAGAAACCTGCCGTGCCGATGACCGTCAGCGGGATGCCGACGCCGGTCAGCGCCAGCGTGCCGATGACCATCATCCAGTAGGTCTTCGGAATGAGCTTCCGCAGGCCGCCCATCTTGCGCATGTCCTGCTCGTCGGAGACGGCATGGATGACCGAACCGGAGCCGAGGAAGAGCAGCGCCTTGAAGAAGGCGTGCGTGAAGAGGTGGAAGATCGCAGCCGAATAGAAGCCGAGGCCGAGCGCGACGAACATGTAGCCGAGCTGCGAGCAGGTCGAATAGGCGATGACGCGCTTGATGTCGTTCTGCACCAGGCCGACGGTCGCCGCGAAGAAGGCGGTGAGCGCGCCGATGCAGGTGACCACGATCAGCGCGGTATGGCTGAGCTCGAAGAGCGGCGAGAGGCGGGCGAGCATGAAGACGCCGGCCGTGACCATGGTCGCGGCATGGATGAGCGCCGAAACGGGCGTCGGGCCTTCCATGGCGTCCGGCAACCAGGTGTGCAGCGGCACCTGCGCCGACTTGCCCATGGCACCCATGAAGAGCAGCAGGCAGACGACAGTCAGCGCGCCGGCCTTGTCGAGATGGTAGCCGAGGAAGGTGAGCACCGTCTCGCCATGCTGGGCAGCTTCGCCGGCGGCGCCCTCAGCGCCGTGAGCGCCGGCCGGGATGAAGGAAGCCGCATTGGCGAAGATGGTGCCGAAGTTCACCGAGCCGAACAGCACGAACACGCCGAACAGGCCGAGCAGGAAGCCGAAGTCGCCGACACGGTTGACGACGAAGGCCTTGATCGCGGCGGCGTTGGCCGACGGCTTCTTGTACCAGAAGCCGATCAGCAGATAGGAGGCGAGGCCGACGCCTTCCCAGCCGAAGAACATCTGGACGAGATTGTCGGACGTCACCAGCATCAGCATGGCGAAGGTGAAGAGCGACAGATAGGCGAAGAAGCGCGGCCGATCCGGGTCGTGGTGCATGTAGCCGATCGAGTAGATGTGCACCAGGCACGAGACCGTGTTGACGACGACCAGCATGACCACCGTCAGGGTGTCGATCCTGAGCGCCCAGTCGGCCTGCAGGCCGCCGGCCTCGATGAAGCGCAGCACCGGCACGGTGAAGACTTCGCTCGACCCGATCCCGACGCTGGCGAAGGCCACCCAGGACAGCACGGCGGCGACCACCATGAAGCCGGAGGTGATGTATTCGGATGCCTTGGCGCCGAGCGAGCGGCCGAACAAGCCGACGATCAGGAAGCCGAGAAGCGGAAGGAAGACGATAGCCTGGTACATGACGGTCCCGTCAGCCCTTCATCATGTTGACGTCTTCGACCGCGATCGAGCCGCGGTTGCGGAAGAAGACGACGAGGATGGCAAGCCCGATCGCCGCTTCGGCGGCAGCGACGGTGAGTACAAAAAGCGCGAAGACCTGGCCGACCAGATCGCCCAGCGCGGCCGAGAAGGCTACGAAGTTGATGTTGACCGAGAGCAGGATGAGCTCGATCGACATCAGGATGATGATGACGTTCTTGCGGTTCAGGAAGATGCCGAACACGCCGAGCGTGAACAGGATCGCCGAGACCGTGAGGAAATGTGCAATGCCGACCGTCATCGTCAGATACCCTTGCCCGTCTCGACCTTCTTGATCTCGATCGCGGTCGCCGGCGTGCGGGCCACCTGCGCGGAGATGTCCTGTCGCTTGACGCCGGCCTTGTGGCGGAGCGTCAGCACGATCGCCCCGATCATGGCGACGAGCAGCACCATGCCGGCGATCTGGAAGAAGTGGACGTAGTCCGTGTAGAGGATGTCGCCGAGCGCCGCCGTGTTGTGGCGCGTCGCGATGTGGGGTGTCGGCTGCGCGACCGTGCCGGCAAGTTGCGGCGCGAAGGCGTAGCCGCCCAGCACGATGATCAACTCGGCGGCGAGAATCAGTCCAACCACGGCGCCGATCGGCGCATATTGCAGCGCGCCGCTCTTGAACTCCGCGAAGTCGACGTCGAGCATCATGACGACGAAGAGGAAGAGCACCGCGACCGCGCCGACATAGACGACCAGCAGGATCATCGCCAGGAACTCGGCGCCGGTGAGCAGGAAGAGGCCCGCCGCGTTGACGAAGGTCAGGATCAGATAGAGGACCGAATGCACGGGATTGCGCGCGGAGATGACCATGAAGGCCGCCCCGACCGCGATGAAGGCGAAGAGGTAGAAAAATACCGCTTCTATTCCGTTGAGCATGGGTAGTCCCCGGTTAACGTTCCGGCTTCGCGTCCGCCTTGGTTATACGCGTCGGGCGCAAAGCCGCCTGTGCCTCGCAGCGGCGGCGATCGGAAATCGCCTCCACTGCTCCTTCTGTTTGTTCGGGCATCGGATTCGTCCGAAAACCGCTTCCGCACTTTTCGGCCGATGCCTTAGACGAGCCTGACAGGCGCGTCCATCTCTGTCCTTCTTTCTCCTCCCCTCCGGGAGAAGTTGGCCCTAGGGCCGAATGAGGAGCAGCGCTCCTCGCCTTCCAATGTCCGTCCCCGAAGCCGTCTGCGGTCCCTCCCCGCGACGATGGGGATGCGATCAGCGATACGGCGCGTCCAGCTCCATGTTGCGGGCGATCTCCCGCTCCCAGCGGTCGCCGTTGGCCAGGAGCTTGTCCTTGTCATAGTAAAGCTCCTCGCGGGTCTCGGTGGCGAACTCGAAATTCGGCCCCTCGACGATGGCGTCGACCGGGCAGGCCTCCTGGCAGAAGCCGCAATAGATGCACTTCACCATGTCGATGTCGTAACGCACGGTGCGGCGCGTGCCGTCGTTGCGGCGCGGGCCGGCCTCGATGGTGATCGCCTGCGCCGGGCAGATCGCCTCGCAGAGCTTGCAGGCGATGCAGCGTTCCTCGCCGTTCGGATAGCGGCGCAGGGCATGCTCGCCGCGGAAGCGCGGCGACAGCGGTCCCTTCTCGTGCGGATAGTTCACCGTCTCCTTCGGCGCGAAGAACTGGCGCATCGACAGGAAGAAGGCGCCGACGAAATCCTTGAGCAGCAGCGACTTGGCGGCCTGGGCTAGCGCTGACATGGCTATTCTCCAGCAATGAACGGGCCGGCGAACCAGCCCACGATCGGCAGCAGCACGAACTGGCTGAGGCCGGTTATGTTCAGAACGCGCTTCGTGTCGTCGAGTTCGACGCGCGAGGCGAGCAGACGCAGCAGCGCGAAATCGGCTGCCGCGATCAGAACCCCCACCAGTGCGCCGATCATGCTCGCGCTCATCAGGCAAGCCCCGTGAACTTGAGGACGGCGGCGGTGGCGACGACCATGAACAGCGACAGCGGCAGGAACACCTTCCAGCCGAGGCGCATGAGCTGGTCGTAACGGTAGCGCGGCACGAACGCCTTCACCATGGCGAACATGAAGAAGACGAAGCAGAGCTTGAGCACGAACCAGATGACGCCGGGCACCCAGGTGAAGGGCGCGAAGTCGAAGGGCGGCAGCCAGCCGCCGAGGAACAGGATCGTGGTCAGCGCGCACATCAGCACGATGGCGACGTATTCGCCGAGGAAGAAGAGCAGGAACGGCGTCGACGAATATTCGACCATGTGGCCGGCGACGAGCTCCGACTCGGCCTCAACGAGGTCGAAGGGCGGGCGGTTCGTCTCGGCGAGCGCCGAGATGAAGAACACGACGAACATCGGGAACAGCGCCAGCCAGTTCCAGTCGAGCAGCGTGTTCGGCAGGCCTAGCAGCGTACCGATGCCGTCGCGCTGCGACAGCACGATGTCGGTCATGTTCAGCGAGCCGACGGTGAGCAGCACGCAGACGATGACGAAGCCGATCGACACCTCGTAGGAGACCATCTGCGCGGCGGAGCGCAGCGCGCCGAGGAACGGGTATTTCGAGTTCGACGCCCAGCCGCCCATGATCACGCCGTAGACCTCGAGCGAGGAGATCGCGAAGACGTAGAGGATGCCGACATTGATCGAGGCGATGGCCCAGCCTTCGCTGACAGGGATGACCGCCCAGGCGGAGATGGCGAGAACCGCCGAGACGACCGGCGCGAGCAGGAAGACGCCCTTGTTGGCGCCGGACGGGATGACCGGCTCCTTGAAGACGAATTTCAAGAGGTCGGCGAAGGCCTGCAGCGTGCCCCACGGACCGACCACGTTCGGGCCGCGGCGAAGCTGCACGGCCGCCCAGATCTTGCGGTCGGCGTAGAGCAGGTAGGCGACGCCGACCAGGAGGATGACGATCAGCACCACCGACTTCAGGAGGATGATGAGGACCGGCAGAACGTAAGTGAAGAAGACGTCTTCCATCGCTATTCCGCCGCCTGCTTGAAGCCGTTCTTCGCGAGCGACGAACATTCGGCCATGACGGCCGACGCGCGCGCGATCGGGTTGGTGAGATAAAAGTCCTTCACCGGCGAGGTGAATGCGGCCTTGTTGAGCTTGCCGCCCAGACGGGCCACCCTGGCGAAGTCGGCGACGTCGCCCGCCGCGATCTCGTCGACCAGCGCAAAATGCGGGTGTTCGCCGTGGAGCTGCCTGCGCAGCGCCGCCAGCGAATCGAAGGGCAGCTTCTTGCCGAGAACGTCGGAGAGCGCGCGCAGGATCGCCCAGTCCTCCTTGGCCTCGCCGGGCGCGAAACCGGCGCGGCTGGTCTGCTGCACGCGGCCCTCGGTGTTGACGTAGGTGCCCGACTTTTCGGTGTAGGCGGCGCCCGGCAGGATGACGTTGGCGCGATGCGCGCCGGCGTCGCCATGTGTCCCGATATAGACGACGAAAGCGTCCCCGGTGGCCGCCATGTCGATCTCGTCGGCGCCGAGCAGGAAGAGCACCTCGCTGTCGCCGAGCATGCCGGCGACGTCCTTGCCGCCCTTGCCCGGCACGAAGCCGACGTCGAGGCCGCCGACGCGGGCAGCCGCCGTGTGGAGAACCGCAAAGCCGTTCCAGTCGTCGCGGACGGCGTTGACCGCCTGCGCAAGCTTCGCCGCCTGACCGAGGACGGCCGCGCCGTCAGAACGGGCGAGCGCGCCCTGCCCCACGATGATCAACGGATGCGTCGCCGCCTTCAGCGTCTCGAAGAAGCTGCCCGAACCGTCTGCAAGCCCCTTCAGAGTGTCGGGACCGGCGCCGAGCTGTTCGTAGTCGTAGCGGGTGTCACCGATCTCGCCGATGACGCCGACCGGAAGGTTGCCCTGCTTCCAGCGCTTCCGGATGCGGGCATTGAGCACCGAGGCCTCGAAGCGCGGGTTGGAGCCGATGATGAGCACGGCGTCGGCCTGCTCGATGCCTTCGATCGTGCTGTTGAAGATGTAGCTCGCACGGCCGAGTGCAGGGTCGAGCGCCGCGCCGTCCTGGCGGCAGTCGATATTCTCCGAACCGAGCGACTGCATCAGTTGCTTCAGCGCATACATCTCCTCGACGGTGGCCAGATCGCCGGCGATCGCGCCGATCTTCTCAGGCGCCGCCTTGGCGACGGCATGCTTGATCGCATCGAAGGCTTCCGCCCAGCTCGCCGGCGTCAGCTTGCCGCCCTTGCGCACATAGGGCCGGTCCAGCCGCTGCGACCGCAACCCGTCCCAGATGAAGCGGGTCTTGTCGGAGATCCACTCCTCGTTCACCTGGTCGTTGACCCGCGGCATGATGCGCATCACTTCGCGGCCGCGGGAATCGACGCGGATCGCCGAGCCGACCGCGTCCATCACGTCGATCGATTCGGTCTTGGTCAGCTCCCAGGGCCGCGCCGTGAAGGCGAAAGGCCTGGAGGTCAGCGCGCCGACCGGGCACAGGTCAATGACGTTGCCCTGCAGCTCCGAGGTCATCGCCTGCTCGAGATAGGTGGTGATCTCGGCGTCCTCGCCGCGGCCGATCAGGCCGAGCTCCGAGATGCCGGCGACCTCGGTGGTGAAGCGGACGCAGCGCGTGCAGTGGATACAGCGCGTCATGATCGTCTTGACCAGCGGGCCGATATATTTGTCCTCGACGGCGCGCTTGTTCTCCTTGTAGCGCGAGGAGTCGACACCGAAGGCCATCGCCTGGTCCTGCAGGTCGCACTCGCCGCCCTGGTCGCAGATCGGGCAGTCGAGCGGATGGTTGATCAGCAGGAACTCCATCACGCCTTCGCGGGCCTTCTTGACCATCGGCGTGTTGGTGAACATTTCCGGCAACTCGCCGTTCGGGCCGGGACGCAGGTCGCGCACGCCCATGGCGCAGGAGGCCTGCGGCTTCGGCGGCCCGCCCTTCACCTCGACCAGGCACATGCGGCAGTTGCCGGCAATCGACAGCCGTTCGTGGAAGCAGAAACGCGGCACTTCTGCACCCGCCTCCTCCGCCGCCTGCAGCAGCGTGTAGTGGTCGGGTACCTCGATCTCTTTCCCGTCGACCTTCAGCTTAGCCATTCTACATTCTTTCCAATCAGGCGCACCGCGCCTGCTGCCAAAGCTTCACATGGGGCAGATGCGACCAGCCGAAGGCGAAATCGCTGTCGCCCCTGGCGCGCAAATGCTCGAGCCGTCCCATTCCTTCGTCGACGGTCGGCTGATACCCTTCGTCGACCCACCACATGACCAGATGCTGGTCCTTCATCGCGCCGAACCACTCGCCGCGGCGGCGATAGATCTGCTTATGAACCGTATTCCACACGAAGCGCTCGAGGCTCTCGGCATCGCGCCAGACGCTCATGTTGACGATGATCATGGGATCGGCGTCGGCACGGATCTCGACGGCGTTGCCGTCATCGTCCTGCAGCCGCCAGACGAAACCGTCGCTGCGTTCCGCCAAGCCGTTGATGCGGTCGAGATTGTCGGCGAAATCCGCGATCCGGGGATCCTCGAACGGATATTTCAGGCGCGCGACGTTGAGCTGGGCGAGGTTCATGGCTTTCGCTTGCCCCCTGCCCGCTTGCCGGCGAGGCTGATCACCTGCGCGGTCGAGCGCGCATCCTCGATCAGCTCCGTCGCCGCCGACTTCGCCCTGACGGCGGGCGAACGCTCCGCCCTGAAGGAAACGGCGCCGCCGCCGAACTGGTCGTGGAGCGGCGAGAACAGGCGCTGCGAGGTCTCGGCGAACGCAGAGACGGCGCCCAGCCAGAGGCCGAAGCCATGGCTCGCCATGCCGATGCCGACCGCGGAGGCCGCGGCCATGCCGGCGAACGGATGCACGAAGAGATTGGCAGCGCCTGCCAACCCGCCGGGCAGTGTCGCCGTCATCTCCTCGAGAGCCGTCTCAGGGCGCTTCGCTTCGACCATCGTCGCGTCCGCTACTCCGCCGCAACCAGCACCGGCTCCGCCCGGTGCGCGTTACGGGAAAACTCGTCGATGCGGCGCTCCACCTCGCCGCGGAAATGCCTCATCAGGCCCTGGATCGGCCAGGCCGCCGCGTCGCCCAGCGCGCAGATCGTGTGGCCCTCGACCTGCTTGGTGACGTCGAGCAGCATGTCGATCTCGCGCTTCTGCGCCTCGCCGCGCACCAGCCGCTCCATGACGCGCCACATCCAGCCCGTGCCCTCGCGGCAGGGCGTGCACTGGCCGCAGCTCTCGTGCTTGTAGAAATAGCTGAGACGCGCGATCGCCTTCACGATGTCGGTCGACTTGTCCATGACGATGACGGCCGCCGTGCCGAGGCCGGACTTGAGATCGCGAAGCGCGTCGAAATCCATCGGCGTGTCGATGATCTGCTCGGCCGGCACCAGCGGCACCGATGACCCGCCCGGAATGACGGCGAGCAGATTGTCCCAGCCGCCGCGGATGCCGCCGCAATGCGTGTCGATCAACTCGCGGAACGGAATCGACATCGCCTCTTCGACCGTGCACGGGTTGTTCACGTGGCCGGAGATGCAGAAGAGCTTGGTGCCGGCGTTGTTCGGCCTGCCGAAGGAGGAGAACCACGACGCGCCGCGGCGCAGGATGGTCGGCGCGACCGCGATCGATTCGACGTTGTTGACGGTGGTCGGGCAGCCATAGAGGCCGACATTGGCCGGGAAAGGCGGCTTCAGCCGCGGCTGGCCCTTCTTGCCTTCCAGGCTTTCGAGCAGCGCCGTCTCCTCGCCGCAGATATAGGCGCCGGCGCCGTGGTGGACGTAGACGTCGAAGTCGTAGCCGTTAATGTTGTCCTTGCCGATCAGCCGGGCTTCATAGGCCTCGTCGATGGCGCGCTGCAGCGCCTCGCGCTCCCGCTGGAACTCGCCGCGCACATAGATATAGGCGGCGACCGCGCCCATCGCGAAGCCGGCGATCAGGCAGCCTTCGACCAGCGTGTGCGGGTCGTGGCGCAGGATGTCGCGGTCCTTGCAGGTGCCGGGTTCGGACTCGTCGGCGTTGACGACGAGATAGGACGGACGGCCGTCGCTCTGCTTGGGCATGAACGACCATTTCAGGCCGGTCGGGAAACCGGCGCCGCCGCGCCCGCGCAGGCCCGACGCCTTCATCTCGTTGACGATCCACTCGCGGCCCTTGTCGATCAGGCCCCTGGTGTTGTCCCAGTGGCCGCGCGACATCGCGCCGGCGAGCGACTTGTCGAACATCCCGTAGATGTTGTTGAAGATGCGATCCTTGTCCTGAAGCATTTTTTCGCCCTCAGACCGGCTTCTTGCCGAAAACGCGGATGTATTCCTCGACGCCGCCGCGCGCCAGCGCATCGGCCTGCCTGACCCAGTCGTCGCGGTCGATGCGGCCCTTGAAGTTCAGGTAGCCGTCGACCCAGGCGCGCTCTGCGTCTTTCCAGGATGCGATCTGGGCGAAGGTGTAGATGCCGAGCGAATTGAGGATCTCCTCGTTCTTCGGCCCGACGCCGGAGATCATCTTGAGATCATCGACGGCGGCAGGCTTCTCGATACCGGCCGGGCGATTCGGATCGTCGAGCGACGGCTTCGGCGTCTTGGCCGGCTTCTTGCCGGCAGCGCCGATCGGCTCGCCGCGCAGCAGCTCCGGCGAGGCGAGCCCCACCTGCTGGGAATGCGCGGTATTCGAGGTGCGCGGCCGCGCCTCGCCCTCGACCGCCGGCTCGGTCTTGTTGGCGGCGACGGGATCATGGGCGGGCGATTCTGCGCTTTGCGCCTTCTCCGCCTTGGGGCTGGTCTTTTCGGGCGACGGCGTCTTCAGCGTGCCGTTCGTCTCGGGCGCATAGGTCTGCGGCTTTGCTGCCTTGGAGGGCGGAACCTCGGCGCCGTCGGCTTTCGCGTCGCCGGTGCTTTCTCCCCTCGCCTCGGCGTCGCGGGTCGACTTGAGCACAGCGCTCTCGTCCGTCAGCGACGTCAGTCCCGATTGCGGCGCCGACACGGTGCGTCCGTTCTGCGGACCGGTCGGCACCTGCGGGCCCTTCCCGTTCGCGAACTGGTCGATGATCTCTTCCAGCCTCTCCGGCGTCAGATCCTCGTAGGTGTCCTTGAAGATCGTCACCATCGGCGCGTTGACGCAGGCGCCGGCGCACTCCACCTCTTCCCACGAGAGCATGCCGCGGTCGTTGGTGTGGAACTGCTCGGGATGGATCCGCTTGCGGCAGACATCCATCAGCGCTTCCGCGCCGCGCAGCATGCAGGGCGTCGTGCCGCATACCTGGACGTGGGCACGGCGGCCGACCGGCTTGAGCTGGAACTGCGTATAGAAGGTCGCGACCTCGAGCGCGCGGATGTAGGGCATGCCGAGCATGTCGGCGATGTGCTCGATGGCAGCCTTGGTGACCCAGCCCTCCTGCTCCTGCGCGCGCATCATCAGCGGGATGATGGCGGACTGCTGGCGTCCCTCGGGATATTTCTGGATGGTCTGCTGAGCCCATTCGCGGTTGGCGCGATTGAAGGCGAAGCTCTCAGGCTGCTCGGAGGCGTCTGCTAGGCGGCGGACTGACATTAGCGATCGACCTCACCAAACACGATGTCGAGGGAGCCGAGCACGGCGGCGACGTCGGCCAGCATGTGGCCGCGGCACAGGAAATCCATCGCCTGCAGATGCGCGAAGCCCGGCGCGCGCAGCTTGCAGCGGTACGGCTTGTTAGTGCCGTCCGACACGAGGTAGACGCCGAACTCGCCCTTCGGCGCCTCGACGGCCGCATAAACCTCGCCGGCCGGCACGTGATAGCCTTCCGTGTAGAGCTTGAAGTGGTGGATGAGCGCTTCCATCGAGCGCTTCATGGCGTCACGCTTCGGCGGCACGACCTTGCCGTCGAGGTTGGACACCGGCCCGCCACGATCCTTGCCGAGCAGCCGGTCGAGGCACTGGCGCATGATACTGGCCGACTGGCGCATCTCCTCCATGCGGATGAGGTAGCGGTCGAAGCAGTCGCCGTTCTTGCCGATCGGAATGTCGAATTCCATCTCGGAGTAGCATTCGTAGGGCTGCGACTTCCTGAGGTCCCAGGCCGCGCCCGAGCCGCGCACCATGACGCCGGAGAAGCCCCAGGCCCAGGCGTCTTCGAGGCTGACGACGCCGATATCGACGTTACGCTGCTTGAAGATGCGGTTCGGCGTCAGCAGGTTGTCGAGGTCGTCCAGCGTTTTCAGGAACGGATCGATCCAGCGGCCGATGTCCTCGAGCACCTCGTCGGGAATGTCCTGATGGACGCCACCCGGGCGGAAATAGGCGGCGTGCATGCGCGAACCGCTGATGCGCTCGTAGAACACCATCAGCTTCTCGCGGTCGACGAAGCCCCAGAGCGGCGGCGTCAGCGCGCCGACGTCCATCGCCTGCGTCGTCACGTTGAGGATGTGGCTCATGATGCGGCCGATCTCGCAGCAGAGCACGCGGATCAGCTGGCCGCGCTTCGGGATCTCAATGCCGAGAAGCCGCTCGGTCGCCAGCGCGAAGGCGTGCTCCTGGTTCATCGGAGCGCAATAGTCGAGGCGGTCGAAGTAAGGGATCGCCTGCATGTAGGTCTTGGCTTCGATCAGCTTCTCGGTGCCGCGGTGAAGCAGCCCGATATGCGGGTCGACGCGGTCGACAACCTCGCCATCGAGCTCAAGCACGAGGCGAAGCACGCCGTGAGCCGCGGGATGCTGCGGCCCGAAGTTGATGTTGAAATTGCGAACCGCCGTCTCGGCCATGTCGCGCCTCAGTTCGTCTTGGCCTTTTCATCTCCGGGCAGCACGTATTCCGTGCCCTCCCAGGGAGACAAAAAGTCGAAATTGCGGAATTCCTGCTTGAGCTCTACCGGCTCGTAGACGACGCGCTTGGCCTCGTCGTCGTAGCGCACCTCGACGAAACCCGTGAGCGGGAAGTCCTTCCTCAGCGGATGCCCGTCGAAGCCGTAGTCGGTGAGCAGGCGGCGCAGATCCGGATGGCCGGAGAACAGCACGCCATAGAGATCATAGGTCTCGCGCTCGAACCAGTCGGCGCCGGGATAGACGCCGGTCACCGAAGGCACCGGCGTGTCCTCGTCGGTCATCACCCTGACGCGGATGCGCAAGTTCTTGCGCGGCGACAGGAGGTGATAGAGCACGTCGAAACGCTTGGCGCGCGAGGGGTAGTCGGCGCCGGAAATGTCGATCATCGAAACGAACTGGCAGGCCGGATCGTCGCGCAGGAAGGTGGCGACGGCCACGATATCGTCAGGCGCCACCGTGACGGTCAGCTCGCCATAGGCGATCTCGGACCTGGCGATCCTGTCGCCGAACTTGCCGGCCAGGTGGGTCGAAAGGCCCTGAAGCGCTTCGCTCATTCAGGTCACCTCTCGATCGTACCGGTGCGGCGAATCTTCTTCTGCAGAAGAAGGATGCCGTAAAGCAGGGCCTCGGCGGTCGGCGGGCAGCCGGGCACGTAGATGTCGACCGGCACGACCCGGTCGCAGCCGCGCACCACCGCGTAGGAATAATGGTAGTAGCCGCCGCCATTGGCGCAGGAGCCCATCGAGATGACGTAGCGCGGCTCCGGCATCTGGTCGTAGACCTTGCGCAGCGCGGGCGCCATCTTGTTGGTCAGCGTGCCGGCCACGATCATGATGTCGGACTGCCGCGGCGACGCGCGCGGCGCGACGCCGAAGCGCTCGCTGTCGTAGCGCGGCATCGAGGTGTGGATCATCTCGACCGCGCAGCAGGCGAGGCCGAAGGTCATGAACATGAGTGAGCCCGAGCGCGCCCAGGTGATCAACGCCTCTGACGAGGTGACGAGGAATCCCTTGTCGGAAAGCTCTTCGTTGATGGCGCCGAAGAACGGATCGTCATGGCCGACCGGCTTGCCGGTCGATGGATCGATGATGCCCTTCGGCTTCGGGGCGACGAGCGTGTTAGGGGTCAGTCCCATTCCAGCGCTCCTTTTTTCCATTCATATATGAAGCCGATGGTCAGCACCGCAAGGAAGACCATCATCGACCAGAAGCCGAACATGCCGATCTCGCCGAAGGACACCGCCCACGGGAAGAGGAAGGCCACTTCGAGGTCGAAGATGATGAACAGGATCGACACGAGGTAGAAGCGCACGTCGAACTTCATGCGCGCGTCGTCGAAGGAGTTGAACCCGCACTCGTAGGCCGACAGCTTTTCGGGGTCGGGATTGCGGTAGGCGACGATGAAGGGCGCCACGATCAGGGCGATGCCCACGATCAGGGCCACGCCTATAAAAATGACGACGGGCAGGTAGGTGCCCAGGAGTTCGCTCATTGCAGCAGATCCGCGCGGATACGATCCAATTTGGTTTACAGCACGGGACCCGGATGAGGAAGCGCGACAGACCGTACGCCGAACCGGTTAGGGCTCATGCTGCAACGCGGCGAGGGTTAGCGCAGCAGTCCCGGTGAAGCAAGACAAACCTTGAGCTGTTCCGGCCACTTCAGACGTTTGGCATGCCCATGAATTCCTTACCATTTTACTCCACTTTACTCTCCTGACACTGTTTCGCGGAAAAGCCTGCTACGATTGTCCGCAAAGCCACGATTCCCGCCCCGGATGACGCCACAATTCTTGCCCTTCCGCTACGATAGCTGACGCCATGAGAGAGAAGCTTTCCCTTCCGATGGCGCGCCGCGTCGCGCTTGCAGCCCAGGGATTTGCGGAACCGCGTCCTTCTGGCCCTGTCGATCGCCGTCATCTGAACCGAGTGCTTGGCCGCCTCGGCCTGCTGCAGATCGATTCGGTGAGCGCGGTGGTGCGCGCGCACTACATGCCGCTTTTCTCGCGGCTTGGCCCCTATCCGATGTCGCTCATCGACGACGCAGCGAAGCCTGGCGCCAAGCGAAGGCTGTTCGAATACTGGGCGCATGAGGCGTCTTTCCTGCCGCTGGAGACATGGCCGCTGATGCAGTGGCGGATGCGGCGCGCGGCCGGGAACGACGAAAGCGAAATTTATGGCGGCCTCGCGCGCTGGGCGCGCCGGAACGGTCCGCTGATCGAAACGATCTACGGCGAGGTCGCATCAAGGGGGCCGCTCGCCGCCTCCCACATAGAGGGCGCCAAGGGCAAGGGTGGCTGGTGGGGCTGGAGCGACGAGAAGCACGCCTTCGAGTGGCTGTTCTGGGCCGGCCGCATCACCACCCACTCCCGCCGCGGCTTCGAACGACTCTACGACCTGCCGGAGCGGGTGATCCCGCCGGGCATCTACAACGCCCCTGCCCCGAAGCCGGAGGACGCCCACCGCGAGTTGCTGCGCATGTCGGCGCGGGCGCTGGGCGTCGCCACCTATGGCGACCTGCGCGACTATTATCGCCTGTCGCCCGGCGACGTGAAGGGCAGGCTCGAGGAACTGGTCGAGGAAGGCGAGCTGCTGCCGGTGACTGTCGAGGGGTGGAAGCAGCAGGCCTATCTTCACAAGGACGCGCGCATGCCGCGCAAGGTCCATGCTCGCGCGCTGCTGGCGCCTTTCGACCCGCTGGTCTTCGAACGCTCGCGCGCCGAACGGCTGTTCGACTTCCGCTACCGCATCGAGATCTACACGCCGGCGGAAAAGCGCCAATACGGCTACTACGTGCTGCCCTTCCTGCTCGGCGACACGGTCGTCGCCCGCGCCGACGTGAAGGCCGACCGGCCAGCCGGCGTGCTGAGGGTGCTCGCCACCTTTGCCGAGCCCGGCGCGCCGCCAGACACCGCCGCCGAACTGCTGGACGAATTCAGGTTGATGCAATCCTGGCTGGGGCTCGAGCGCCTGGAGGTCGTGCCGAAGGGCGATCTCGGCCCGGCGCTGGCGAAGCTGGCGCGGGCTGAACGGACGACGTCGTAGCCGCACGTTGACTCCGAACCGGAGCCAAGCCTAAATCCCAGCCGACGGTCTCCTTCCCGCAACGGAGGGAGCTAAGAGGGAATGCGGTGCGGGCTTTTCGCCCAACGCCGCGGCTGTCCCCGCAACTGTAAGCGACGAGCCTGAGCCGAAAGCCACTGGATTATCCGGGAAGGCGGCAAGGGCGGCGACCCGCAAGCCAGGAGACCTGCCGTCACGAAACTGATCCGACCGTCCGGCGGGTGTCCCGGGCAAGGAGCCGTGCGTTGAAGGCCGACGACATTTCCCCTGAAGGGGCAGCAGCCATTGCAGCCGTCGATCTTTCGGCGGTGACGATCGTCGTCTGCGCGACCTGCCGCGACGAGACGGGTTCCGATGCCCATCCACGCGCCGGCGCGCTCCTCGCAGCCGACGCCCATGCCGCGGCCGACGGCGAAGTACGCGTCGCCACCGTCGAGTGCCTCGGCAACTGCAAGCGCCGCCTCTCCGCCGCGATCCTCCGTGAAAACTGCTGGAGCTACGTCTTCGGCGACCTCTCGACCGACAGCGGCCCGGACCTCGTTGCCGGAGCAAAACTCTTCGCCACGTCGACCGACGGGCTGATTCCCTGGCGCGGCCGTCCCGATTCGCTCAAGCGCGGCCTCGTCGCGCGCATCCCTCCCCTCGACATGCTGAAGGATATCGCATGACCGCCTCGCTTTCCCGCGTTCCCTGCACCGTCGTCACCGGCTTCCTCGGCGCCGGCAAGACCACGCTGATCCGCAATCTGCTGGAAAATGCCGGAGGCAAGCGGCTGGCGCTGATCGTCAACGAGTTCGGCGATGTCGGCGTCGACGGCGAGATCCTGCGCAGCTGCGGCATCGAGTCCTGCCCGGAGGAGAATATTGTCGAGCTGGCGAACGGCTGCATCTGCTGCACGGTGGCCGACGATTTCGTGCCCGCTCTCGACCAGATCCTGGCTCGCACGCCGAAGGTGGACCACATCATCATCGAGACCTCGGGACTGGCGCTGCCGAAGCCCCTCGTCCAGGCCTTCCAGTGGCCGACGGTGAAGGGCCGCGTGACGGTCGACGGCGTGGTCGCGGTGGTCGACGGCGCAGCACTCGCCGACGGCAAGGTCGCATCCGACCTCGACGCGCTCGCCGCCCAGCGCGCGGCGGACGATACGCTCGACCATGACGATCCGGTCGAGGAGGTTTTCGACGACCAGGTTGCCTGCGCCGACCTCATCATCCTGTCCAAGAACGATTTGATCGACGCCGATGGCGCAGCCCGCGCCAACGCCGCGCTCGACCATGCCAGGCCCGGCGTCAAGGTCGTGCCATCGGCCAACGGCAAGGTCGATGCGTCGCTGTTGCTCGGCCTCGGGCTCGCCGTCGAGGACGACATCGAGAACCGCAAAAGCCACCACGACGGCATGGGCGATCACGAGCACGACGATTTCGATTCCTTCGTGGTCGAGATCCCGGCCATCGCCAATCCTGACGAGCTGGCGAAGCGTGTTACCGCCGCCGCCGAGGAAGAGAACGTGCTGCGCGTAAAAGGGTTCGTCGAGGTCGGCGGAAAGCCGATGCGGCTGCTGGTCCAGGCAGTTGGGCCGCGCGTCAACCACTATTACGACCGCGCCTGGACCGCGGAGGACGACCGTCGTTCGCGGCTGGTGGTGATCGGGCTCAAGGGGCTCAACCAGCAGGCTATCGAGAAGATACTGGTCGGCTGACGGGGAAGCTGCGCCGTGCACCTGCTCACCACATCGTCCGCTTCGCTCGACGACCTCGTCGAGCCGGTCGATCTCAGGCAGGCGCCGGCGGACATCGTGGCGCTGTCCTTCACCGACAGCGACCTCGCGGGCATAGCTGCGGCATGGAAGGCGGACGCCGGCGCCCTGCCCTCGATGCGGCTGGCAGCGCTGCGCGACCTCCGGCACCCGATGTCGGTCGACCTCTGGATCGACAGCGTTGGGGCAAAGGCCAAGGTCGTGCTGGTGCGCATCCTCGGCGGCTACGACTGGTGGCGCTATGGCTGCGATCAGCTTGCGGCCGCGGCGCACGCACATGGCGTGAAGCTGGCACTGCTGCCCGGCGAATGCCGCGAACAGGACGAGCGGCTGATCGAATGCTCGACGCTGCCGCGCAACGAACTCGACGCGCTGCTGTCCTATTTCCGCGAGGGCGGCCCTGAGAACATGACGGCGCTGGTGCGTCGGCTGGCGGGGTTGGCGGGACATGAGGCGGTTGCGGCGGAAGCGGTAGAGGTGCCGAAGGCCGGGTTCTATCGTCCGGGAATGGGCTGGGCGGTTTCCCTCCCCCTTGAGGGGAGGGTGCCGAGCGAAGCGAGGCGGGTGGGGTCGCCTGCACAGCGCTCGACATCGACAGCAACGTCGAGCGCGTCCTCGGCTACCCCACCCGGCCAGCCTGTGGCTGGCCACCCTCCCCTCAAGAGGGACGGAAAAACGGCGCCCGTCATCCCCATTCTCTTCTATCGATCGATGCTGCTTGCCTCGGATGTCGCGCCGATCGATGCGCTGGCGGACGTGCTCCGCGCCAGGGGCATGCATCCCGTGCCGATATTCGTCGCGAGCCTGAAGGATGCGGCCTCGGCCGCGTTCGTCGAGCAGGCTTTACGCGACCTGAATCCGGCGCTCATCGTCACCGCGACCGCTTTCGCGGCCGGAGCAGAACCGGGCGCGGAGACGCTGTTCGACCGCGCCGGCGTGCCGGTCATGCAGGTGATCGTCGCAACGACCCGTCGCGAAGTCTGGGAGAAAAGCCCGCGCGGCCTGGCGCCGGCCGACCTTGCCATGCATGTCGTCATGCCGGAGCTCGACGGACGCATCCTCGCCGGCGCGCTCTCCTTCAAGGGCGAGAGCGAGATCGATCCGGAACTCGGTTTTCGCGCGTTCGCCAACCGGCCGGAGCCCGACCGCGTCGAGCAGGTCGCGGCGCGCATCGAGGCGATGGTGCGGCTGCAGACGACGCCGCGCGCAGAACGGCGCGTGGCGATCCTGATGCCGGACTATCCGGGGGCAGCCGGCCGCACCGGCTACGCCGTCGGGCTCGATGTCCCTTCCTCCGTGCTCGCCATGCTGCACGACCTGAAGAGCGAGGGCTATGCCTTTGAAGGGATTCCGGATTCGCCGCGTGCGTTGCTGGACCTGGTGGAGGGCGAAGGCGAAGGGTTGAGCCTGGAAGACTATCTCGCTCTGTCGTCGGATTTGCCGCTTGAAGCGAGGCGGGCGCTGGAGGAGGCATGGGGCGATGCCGGGCGCGAGCGCTTCCGCTTCCGCGCCGCGACCTTCGGCAACGTCACCGTGGCGCTGGCGCCGGACCGCGGCCGCTCCGAGGATCGCCGCGCCGACTACCACGACCCGACGTTGCCGCCGCGCCACGACCTTGTCGCCTTCGGCCTCTGGCTGCGCAAAACGCTCGGCGTGCATGCCGTCGTCCATGTCGGCGCGCATGGCACGCTGGAATGGCTGCCCGGCAAGGCGGTCGCGCTCGGCAGGTATTGTTTCCCGGAGATCGTGACGGGTCCCCTGCCCGTCGTCTATCCCTTCATCGTGTCGAACCCCGGAGAGGCAGCGCAGGCCAAGCGCCGCATCGCCGCGGTCACGCTCGGCCACCTGCCGCCGCCGCTGGTGAGCGCCGAATTGGACGAAGAGAAGCAGAAACTGGAGCGGCTGGTCGACGAATATGCGCAGGCCGACGGGCTCGACCGTCGCCGTCGTGACCGGCTGGCGCAGCTGATCGTCGAGACCGCGGCGAAGACCGGCCTCGCTTCGGAAGCCGGCGTCGCCGACACCGACCAGCCCGACGAGGCGCTGCGCCGCATCGACGCCTGGCTCTGCGACCTCAAGGATTTCGCCATCAAGGACGGGCTGCACGTCTATGGCCGCGCCGAAGCCGGCGACGAGCCGGTTCGGCAGGAGAGTGCGGCGGCAGAACGCAGTGCGCTGATCGCCGCACTCGACGGCCGCCATGTGACGGCAGGTCCCGCCGGTGCGCCTGCACGGGGCCGCAAGGACGTGCTGCCGACCGGCCGCAACCTGTTCACATCAGACCCCCGCACCATGCCGACGCCGACGGCGTTCGACATCGGCGAGGCGGCTTCTGCCGAGGTACTGCGCCGCTACATGCAGGACCACGGCGACTGGCCGCGTGCGCTTGTGGTCGACCTCTGGGGCTCGGCGTCGCTGCGCACCGGCGGCGAGGAAATCGCGCAGGGGCTGGCGCTGATGGGCTGCCGGCCGCAATGGGACGCCGCGACCGGCCGCGTGACAGGCATAGAGGTGCTGCCGCCAGCGACGCTCGGCCGCCCGCGCGTCGACGTGACATGGCGCATCTCGGGCCTCTTCCGCGACATGTTCCCGACCCAGATCGCGCTGATCGACGCGGCCACCAGGGCCGTCGCCGCGCGCTACGAGGATTCTTCCGAAAACCCGCTGGCCGAAGCCGCGCGACGGGACGGCGCAGCGCCGGCGCGCATCTTCGGCTCATCGCCTGGCACCTACGGGGCGGGCCCGGAAGAGCTTCTGTCCGGCGGCGGCTGGGAGGCGAGAGAAGAACTCGGCCGCGCCTATCTCGACGCCGCCTCGCATGCCTATGGCGGCGCCGAGGGCAACGGCCAGCATCTGCCGGGCGCCTTCGCCGACCGGGTCGCGGACGCCGACCTGCTGGTCCACACAGGCGACGACCCCGGCCGCGACATCCTCGAAGGCTCGGCCGACGTCGCCTTCGTCGGCGGTTTTTCGGCGGCGGTGGCGATGCTCGGCGGCAAGGCCGACGTGATCGTGCTCGACACCACCGACCCGGCAAAGCCGAAGCCGCGCTCGGTGACCGAGGCGGTGACGCGCGTGGTGCGCGCCCGTGCCACCAATCCACGTTTCATCGAGGGGCAGATGCGGCACGGGCCGCGCGGCGCTTCCGAATTCGCCGAGACGGTAGACCGGCTGATCGGCTTTGCCGAGACGACCAACGCCATTCCCGGCGCACTGATCGAGGCCGTGCACGACGCCTATCTCGGCGATAATACGGTGCGCGCCTTCATCCTGCGCGAGAATCCCAAGGCGGCGGCCTTCATCGCCGAGCGTTTTGCCTCGGCGCGGCGGCGTGGCCTGTGGAACCCGCTGCGCAACTCCGTCGACAACGACCTCGAGGCGCTGCTCGCAGAGGCGCGCGGAAAGGCGGCGGCATGAGCGCGCTGGCCGCAAAGCAACCCCTGGCCGGCGGCTTCACGCGGCGCGGCGCCTGCCCTGCCCTTTCCGCGCCGATGCAGACCGGCGACGGGCTGCTGGTCAGGCTGAACCCGGTCGCAGGCGGACTGTCGCCCGCTCAGCTCGCGGGGCTGTGCGATGCAGCCGGGATGTTCGGCAACGGCGTCATCGAGGTTACCGCGCGCGGCAGCATGCAGGTGCGCGGCCTGACATCGGCATCCGCCGCGCCGTTCGCCGAAGCCATCGACCGGCTGGGCATCGCCGTGCGCACCGGCGTTCCGGTGCAGGCGGGCGTGCTGGCTGGACTCGATCCCGACGAGATCGTCGACCCGACCGCGCTAGCGGACATGATCCGTGCAGCTATTGCCCGGGACGGGCTGGAAGCGCGGCTTGGGCCGAAAGTGTCGGTGGTCGTCGACGGCGGCGCACGGACGGCGCTGGACGAGGTCGCCGCGGACGTGCGGCTGACGGCGGTCAGGGTTGGCGGTTCGCCTGCATGGCAGGTCGCGATTGCCGGCGATGCGCGGGCGGCAAGGACGCTGGGCGTAGTCCATGGCGACACGGCAGCCTGCGAAGCGACGCTGGCGCTGCTAGCCGGGGTTGCGGACATGGGCCGCGAGGCGCGGGCAAGGGATTTGAGCGGCAAGAGCTTGCCTGCTCTACCGTCATCCTCGGGCTTGTCCCGAGGATTTGCCGACCTTGGTGGTTCAGGCAAGACGGAGGCTGCGGCAGCATCGATGTCGGTTGTGACTGATCGGCTGGTGGCAGATCCTCGGGACAAGCCCTGGGATGACGGCGTTGAACAGTCATCGCTTATCGGGATCGCCAACCTCCGCGACGACCGCGTCGCCCTCGGCGTCGCCCTGCCCTTCGGACACACGACCGCCAATGCACTGAAAACATTTGCGGAAGCGGCGCGGGCGCTCGGCGTTGGCGATATCCGCCCCGCGCCCAAGCGCACGCTGGTGGCGATTTGCGGGACGGTTGCTCAGGCGGAGACGTTGCGGAAACAGGCGGAAACGCTGGATTTCGTGACCGCGCCTGACGATCCCCGGCAGGCGATCTCGGCTTGCCCCGGCGCGCCGGACTGCGCCTCGGGCCACATCCCCGCGCGCCAGATCGCCGCCGAAATCACTTGGGAATACAGCAGCTTGCTCGACGGCTCGATACATCTCCACGTGTCCGGCTGCGCCAAGGGCTGCGCTCACCCGGCGGTTTCGGCGCTGACGGTTGTGGGAAGCGAGACCGGAACCGGGTTCATCCTCGACGGGACCGCGCGCGATCAACCGGCGGCTTTCGCGGAAAACGACGGCGCGGGGCGTGCCCTAGCAAACGTCGCGAAGCGCGTTTCGGCAGAACGCCGGACGGGCGAGACGACGGCGCAAACCATTCAAAGACTTGGGCTTTCCGCGCTGGCGGAAGCTTTTCGGCAAGGCGGAAAATGACTGGTTACGACTACATTCACGACGGCAATGCGATCTACGAAAAGTCCTTCGCGATCATTCGTTCGGAGGCCGACCTCTCCCAATTTTCAGAGGAAGAGGCCGACGTCGCGGTGCGCATGATCCATGCCTGCGGCGTGGTCGAGGCAGCGCAACATTTTGTTTTTTCGAAGAATTTCGTCGCGGCTGCGCGGGGCGCATTGCTTGTCGGCGCGCCTGTTCTCTGCGACGCCGAGATGGTTTCGCGAGGGGTGACGGTGGCACGCCTGCCGGCGAAGAACGAGGTTGTGTGCACGCTGCGCGACCCGCAAACCGCTGAAATCGCTAAGAAAATCGGCAATACGCGTTCGGCCGCCGCGCTCGAACTCTGGCGTGACAGGCTGGGGGGAGCGCTGGTCGCGATTGGAAACGCACCGACCGCCCTCTTCTATCTGCTTGAAATGCTTGAGAAAGGCGCGCCGAAGCCGGCAGCGATCATCGGCATGCCGGTGGGCTTCGTCGGCGCCGCCGAATCCAAGGAAGCGCTCGCCGAAAGCAAGCTCGGCATACCCTATGCCATCGTACGCGGACGCATGGGCGGCAGCGCCATGACTGCCGCCGCTGTCAACGCTCTCGCGAGGCCAGGCCTTTGAATATCCATGCGAAATCAGGCCGGCTGATCGGCGTCGGCACCGGTCCGGGCGATCCCGACCTCCTGACCGTCAAGGCCGTGCGCGCGCTGGAGGAGGCCGATGTGGTGGCGTATTTCGCCAAGCGCGGCAGCAACGGCAATGCGCGCGGCATCGTCGGGCCGTACTACCGCGAAACGTGGATGGAATTGCCGCTGGTCTATCCGGTGACGACTGAAATCCACAAGGATTCCAAGGACTACCGGCAGGCGATCTCCGACTTCTACGCGGAATCTGTTCACAAGGTCGAAAAACACCTCGAAAAGGGCCGGATCGTCGCGGTTCTGTCGGAAGGCGACCCGCTTTTCTACGGATCCTACATGCATCTGCATGTGAGGCTCGCCGACCGCTGGCCGACCGAGGTGATTCCGGGCGTGACGGCGATGTCGGGATGCTGGTCGCAGACCGGCACGCCGATCGTGCAGGGCGACGACATATTGACCGTGCTGCCGGGCACGCTTTCCGAATTCGAGCTGGCGAGACGGCTGGCCGATACCGACGCGGCCGTCATCATGAAGGTCGGGCGCAACCTGCCGAAGATCAGGAGAGCGCTTGAAACGACCGGCCTGCTCGAGCGGGCGATCTATGTCGAACGGGGAACGATGGCGAACACGAATTCTGTGCGACTGGCTGAGAAGGCGGATGACGAGGCGCCCTATTTCTCGATCGTGCTGGTGCCGGGCTGGGCCGACAAGCCATGAGCGGGGCAGGCCACATCGCCGTGATCGGCCTCGGGCCGGGCGGCGCGCACCAGGTGACGCCGGAGGCGAGCGCAGCCGTTGCCGGCGCAAAATGGTTCTATGGCTATGGCCCTTATGTCGACCGGCTGGACCTTCGTCCGGACCAGGTGAAGGTCGCGTCGGACAATCGCGAGGAAATCTCGCGCGCTGAGGCCGCGCTTGCCAAGGCGGCCGAAGGCGAGCACGTCGCGGTGGTGTCGGGCGGCGACCCCGGCGTCTTCGCCATGGCGGCGGCGCTCTGCGAGGCGATCGAGGCCGGGCCAGCGGAATGGCGCGCGCTCGACGTGACGATCGTGCCTGGCGTCACCGCGATGCTGGCGGTGGCGGCGCGGATCGGCGCGCCGCTCGGGCACGATTTCTGCGCCATCTCGCTGTCGGACAATCTGAAGCCATGGGAGACAATCGAGAAACGGCTCGATGCGGCGGCAAGCGCCGGCTTCGTGATCGCGCTCTACAACCCGATCAGCAAGGCCAGGCCCTGGCAGCTCGGCAAGTCTTTCGAGCTTCTGGCGAAAATCCTGCCGGCGACGACCCCGGTCATCTTCGGCCGCGCGGCGGGTCGACCCGACGAGAGGATTGTCGTGACGCCGCTTGGACAGGCCGACGCCGGACAGGCAGACATGGCGACCTGCGTCATCATCGGCTCGGCAGAGACGCGCACGATCGAGCGCGGCGACAAGCCGGCGCTGGTCTATTCGCCGCGTTTTTCGGCTCCTGGGGCCAGCAGATGATCGGCGAGATGCAGGACTTCCTCGACGCTCGTGCCGCAGGGAAGATGAGGCAGCGGCGGACGCCGGATGAGAAAGACCTCGATGCCGAGCTCTCGCGCGGCCGCGATCTTGCCGTAGGTCGCCGGCCCGCCGCTGTTTTTCGACACGATGGCGTCGATGCCATGCGTTTCGAGCAGCGCGCGGTCGTTGGCCTCGGAAAACGGCCCGCGCGCGAGGATGTAGGTGGCATCAGGCACGCTGAGCCGCGGCTCGACGGGGTCGACGCTGCGGATGAGATAGGAGTGGTGGCGCGCATCTTCGAAAGGCGCCAGTTCCTGCCGGCCGAGCGCGAGAAAGACTTTTCTTGGGCGGTCGCCCAGCAGCTCTGCGGCTTCGGCAGCATCTTCGACGAGCGTCCAGCGGTCGCCGGACACGCGTTCCCACGCCAGACGATGAAGAGCGATCGCCGAAACTCCGGCGAGACGCGCGGCTTCAGCCGCGTTGACGGAGATCTGCGCGGCATAGGGATGCGTGGCGTCGACCAGAAGATCGATGCGATGGTCCCTGAGATAGGCGGCCAGACCTTTGGCTCCACCGAAGCCGCCAACCCGTACGGGCACGCCCTGCGCGACCGGATTTTCGGTGCGGCCGGCGAGCGACAGCGTGACCTCGCCGCGCAGGGCGAGCTTTCCGGCGAGCTGGCGGGCTTCGGCGGTGCCGCCGAGGACGAGGATGCGTTTCATGGGGCGCGGCCTGTCATTGCCCCTCACCCTTACTCTCACACCTTTTCGTTCGACAAGCTTGGGACGGGGAGAGGAGACGTTTCCTGGGATAGCCTGACCGACGCCGACTTCAGCGCGTCATCCTCGGGCTTGTCCCGAGGATCTGCCATAAGACGACCAGTTGCAAAAAATGTCCGGTCCATCCCGTTCAAAACCCGCCAACGCCGGCAGATCCTCGGGACAAGCCCGAGGATGACGGTCGGATTGGCGCAAACACCCCCTCTCCGTCTCGGGCTTAGCCCGAGCCACCTCTCCCCCACTCCGTGGGGGCGAGGAACCCGAGTTCTGGGACGACTCGCCACGAGGAGCGCGGCATGACCGCCTCCGAAAAATGGCTTTCCGTCGTCGGGATCGGCGAGGATGGCACGGCGGGGCTGGGCGACGAAGCGAAGCGGCTGGTCAGCGAGGCCGAGATCGTGTTCGGCGGCCGGCGGCACCTGGAGTTGGCGAAAGGCCTGATCCGGGGCGACGCACGCGCCTGGCCGAGCCCGTTCGACGTGGCGATGCGCGAGGTCGTTGCGCTGCGCGGGAAAAAGGTCTGCGCACTGGCCTCGGGCGATCCTTTTCTCCACGGCGTCGGTGTGACGCTGGCGCGGCATGTGGCGGCGGGCGAGATGATCGTGGTGCCCTCACCTTCGGCTTTTTCGCTGGCGGCGGCGCGACTGGGCTGGGCACTGCAGGACGTCGAGACGGTGTCGCTGCACGGGCATGCGATCGACCTCATCCGCCCCCTGCTGCAGCCGAGACGGCGCGTGCTCGCGCTGACCTCCGATGGCGACGGGCCGAGGGCGGTGGCGCTGCTGCTGGTGCAGCTCGGCTTAGGTAGTTCGAAGGTGACCGTGCTGGAGGCGCTGGGCGGGCCGGGCGAACGCATGAGCGCGACGACGGCAGAAAACTTCGACCTGGAAGACGTCAACGCGCTCAACGTGCTGGCGCTGGAGGTTGAATCAAGTCCTGAGGCGCGCGTGCTGCCGCTGACGGCGGGACGAGCGGACGAACTGTTCGAGCATGACGGGCAGATCACCAAGCGCGCGGTGCGCGCGGTGACGCTTGCGGCGCTGGCGCCCCGGCGCGGCGAATTGTTATGGGACATCGGCGCGGGCTCCGGCTCGATCGCGATCGAATGGATGCTCGCCGACCCGGCGATGCGCGCGGTGGCGATCGAGGCCGACGCCGAGCGCGCGGCGCGGATAAGACGCAATGCCTCCGCCTTCGGCGTGCCTGGGCTGACGGTTGTCGAGGGGACGGCGCCGGCAGCGCTCGCCGGCTTGCCGACGCCGGATACGATCTTCATCGGCGGCGGCGGCACCGACGCCGGCGTGCTGGATGCGGCGGTCGCTGCCCTGCCCCCCGGCGGCCGGCTGGTGGCGAACGCGGTGACCTTGGAGATGGAAGCGCTGCTGCTGGCGAGGCATGCCGCGCTGGGCGGCGAGCTGGTGCGGATCGCGATCTCTCGCGAGACGGCCATCGGGTCGATGAGCGGCTGGCGGCCGGCCATGCCGGTGACGCAGTGGAGCTGGATCAAGCCCGGGGTAAAGCCGTGATCGTGGCGGGGATCGGCAGCCGCAGGGGCGTCAGCGCCGCCGAGGTGGTGGCGGCGGTGGAGGCCGCGCTTGAGGCGCATGGGCTGGAGCGGAATGCGCTGTCGCTGCTGGCGACGGCCCGGATGAAAAAGGACGAGGCCGGTATCATCGCGGCAGGCGGGACGATCGGCCTGCCGCTGGTGCTGGTGGACGACGACGTGCTGGCGGAAATGTCGTCCCGGACGATCACCCGGTCCGGCGCATCACTGGCCGTTGCCGGCACGCCTTCCGTATCCGAAGCTGCCGCGCTGGCGGCGGCGGGCGAAGGCGCGCGGCTGGCGGGGCCGAGGACAGCCGTCGGACGCGTAACCTGCGCAATCGCCATCGGAGGCGGAGAATGACGGTGCATTTCATCGGCGCCGGACCGGGCGCGGCGGACCTCATCACCGTGCGTGGGCGCGACCTGATCGCCGCCTGCCCGGTCTGCCTCTATGCCGGCTCGATCGTGTCGCCGGAACTGCTGCAATATTGTCCGGCCGACGCGAAGCTGGTCGACACCGCGCCGATGTCGCTCGACGAGATCGAGGCGGAGTATGCGGCAGCGCATGCGGCGGGCAAGGACGTGGCACGGCTGCATTCGGGCGACCTTTCGGTGTGGAGCGCGGTGGCCGAGCAGATCAGGCGGCTGGAGCGCCTGGGGATCCCCTACACGCTGACTCCAGGTGTGCCCTCCTTCGCGGCGGCGGCGGCGGCGCTGGGGCGCGAACTGACCATCCCGGAAGTCGCGCAGTCGCTGGTGCTGACGCGGGTGTCGGGTCGGGCCTCGAAGATGCCGGCGGGAGAGACGCTGGCGGGCTTCGGCAAGACCGGCGCGACACTGGCGATCCACCTGGCGATCCATGCGATATCCGAGATCGTTGCGGAGCTTTCGCCGCTCTACGGCGCCGACTGCCCGGTGGCGGTGGTTTTCCGGGCGTCATGGCCGGAAGAACGCGTGGTGCGCGGCACGCTGGCCGACATCGAAACGAAGCTGGCCGCCGACCCGATCGAGCGCAGCGCGATCATCTTCATCGGGCGGGGCTTGGGAGCCGAGGATTTTCGCGAGAGCTCGCTCTACGATGCCTATTATCAAAGGCGCTTTCGCGGACGGGAGGGCGCGTGATGGGTCTTCCTGCCGTCCCAAACATCCCCCCTCCGTCTCAGCCCTGCGGGCCGATCCACCTCTCCCCCTGCCCGGGGGAGAGGATAGCCAATCGCGAAGCGTCGGCGCCGCCCCTCACCTGCCTGCCGGCATCCTCTCCCCGCAAGAGCGGGGAGAGGAGAGAAGCGGTGGCGAACCCCTCTCCCCGTTCTTACGGGGAGAGGGTAACGGTGAGGGGCGGTGCCGACCTCGCGGGGTTGCGCTCAGGCGCGCGAAAATTCCTTCCGCCCCATCATCTCGCCTTCGCGGTTGAAGACCAACAATTCGAGCTCGATGCCGGTGCCCTTGAGCACGGCGGCGGCGGTCGACCAGGCCGTGGACGCGATGGCGTCTCCAAGCGGAATGCCCTCGGCAGAGGCGAGCGAGAAGGCCTCGGCCACCGTGTTGGCCGCGCGGATGCGCGATGCGAGATCGGCCGACGCGCCGGATTTTTCGGCGACCGTCGCCAGCGCGTCGAGGTCCGCCGCGCCGCGCGAGGAATGCAGGTCGAGCATGCCTTGCGCGAGTTTCGTCATCTTGGCGACGCCGCCGGCCACGGTGACGCGCGGCACGGGATGGTCGCGAACGTATTTCAGCATACCACCGGCGAAATCGCCCATGTCGATGAGCTGCACCTCGTGCAGGGAATGCAGCTTCTGCGCGGCGATCTCGGAGGCGTTGCCGGTGGCGCCGGAGACATGGGCAAAACCCATGGCGCGGGCGACGTCGATGCCGCGATGGATGGAATGGATCCAGGACGAGCAGGAATAGGGAATGACGATGCCGGTCGTTCCGAGGATGGAGATACCGCCGAGAATGCCCAGGCGCGGGTTGAGCGTGCGCTCGGCCATTTTTTCCCCGCCCGGTACGGAGATCTCGACCTCGATGTCGGCGGCCTCGCCGGCCGCTTCCAGTACGGAGGTCGCGATCATCTTGCGGGGAACCGGGTTGATCGCCGGCTCGCCGGCCGGGATCGGCAGGCCGGGGCGGGTGACGAGGCCGACGCCTTCGCCGCGCTTGTAGGTGACGCCCGAATTGGGCTTGCCGCGGCGCACGGTTGCCGTGACCACGGCGCCGTGGGTGACGTCGGGGTCGTCGCCGGCATCCTTGACGATGGCGGCGGTTGCCTGCCCTTCGCCGAGATCGTGGCGGGCGAGCGCGAAGGCGACGCGGCGGCCCGACGGCAGCGCAATCTCGACCGGGTCGGGGAACGCACCCGACACCAGCGCAGCGGTCGCAGCCTTGGCAGCGGCGGCCGCACAGGCGCCAGTGGTCCAGCCGCGCCGAAGCGGCGGATCGTGGGGACGGTTCTCCTCGGTCATGCCACGATCTATAGGGCGGACGGAATGGCGCGTCATGAGGGAAACGCATGAGCAGGACTTTCCTCGAACAGGCGATGGCGCGGCTGGCGCATGCGGGACCGGAACTGGAGCCCGGCCATGTCTGGCTCGTCGGCGCCGGACCCGGCGACCCGGGGCTGCTGACGCTGGATGCGCTGGCGGCGCTGGCGCAGGCCGATGCGCTGGTGCATGACGCGCTGGTGTCGGAGAAGGCGGTCGCGGTTGCGGAACAGGCCGAAAAATTCTTCGTCGGCAAACGCGGCGGTAGGCTGTCGATTCCGCAGGGCGAGATCAATGCGCTGCTGGTGCGGCTGGCGAAGGAAGGGCGCAAGGTGGTCAGGCTGAAGGGCGGGCATCCGCTGGTCTTCGCGCGCGGCGGCGAGGAGGCGCTGGCGCTGGCGGCGGAGAAGATACCGTTCCGCGTGCTGCCCGGCGTCACCTCGGCCTTCGGCGGGCTGGCCTCGGCGGGCATCCCGGCGACGATGCGCGGCGTCAACGGCGCGGTGATCCTGGCGACCGGCTTTGCCGCGCAGAGTGACGACCGTCCGGATTGGGCCGCCCTCGCCCGCACCGGCCAGCCGATCGTCATCTATATGGGCCTGACGCATATGGCCGATACGGTCACGGCGCTGATGGAGGGCGGGCTGGCGGCGGACACGCCGGCGGCCTTCGTGGAGAACGCGACGCTGCCTGGGGAACGCGTGGTGGTCGCCACGCTCGGCACGCTGGTCGGGGCGGCGGAACGGGAGAGGATCGTCTCCCCTGCCCTGATCGTCGTCGGGCACATCGTCCCGCTGCGCGAGAAAATGAGGGGCGAAGGATGACGGCCAAGGTTACGACAGCCAGGGCGATCATCATCGGCGCGCCGCGTTCGGGCTCCGGAAAAACGTCGGTCACGATCGGGCTGCTGCGCGCGCTGGCAAGGCGCGGCGTGAAAGTGCGCGGCGCGAAGTCGGGGCCGGACTACATCGATCCGGGCTTCCACGCGGCTGCAACCGGTAGGGACGGCGTCAACCTGGACAGCTGGGCGATGCCGCCGGGACTGATCGCCGCGCTGATGGCGGAAGCTGCTAACAGGGCCGACGCCGTGGTGATCGAAAGCGCCATGGGCCTGTTCGACGGCATCCCGGCGGAAGCCGGACGGACGGGCTCGGCGGCGGATCTGGCCGGGCGCTTCGGCCTGCCGGTGCTGCTGGTGCTCGACGTGTCGGGGCAATCGCAAACATCAGCCGCGATCGCCAAGGGATTTGCCAGCTACGACCCTGATGTGAGGATCGCCGGCGTCGTGCTCAACCGGCTGGGCAGCGAAAGGCACAAAAGGCTGGCGGGCGATGCGATCGAGGCGCTGGGCATTCCGGTGGTGGGCGCGGTGATGCGCGACCCCACACTCACCTTGCCCGAGCGGCATCTCGGGCTTGTACAGGCCGGCGAGCACGCCGACATCGAGACGCATATCGAGCGGCTGGCGGATGTGATGGAGCGCTCGGTCGACATCGACCACGTGCTGGAACTGATGACGCCGCTGGCGGCGACATCAGGCGATTTCTCCGGCGCGCTGCCCCCGCCGGGACAAAGGATCGCGCTGGCGCAGGATGCGGCCTTCAGCTTCCTCTATCCGCATGTGGCAAGGCATTGGCGCAAGTCAGGCGCGGAGATCGTGCCGTTCTCGCCGCTGGCGGACGAGCCACCGCGCGAGGACTGCGATGTCTGCTGGCTGCCCGGCGGCTATCCGGAGCTGCATGCCGGACGGATCGCGGCGGCGGAAAAATTCCGGGCGGGGATGGCCGAATTCGCACGGGAAAAGCCGGTGCATGGCGAGTGCGGCGGGTTCATGGTGCTCGGCGAAGGCCTGGTCGACGCGGAGGGCGAGCGGCATGCAATGCTCGGCCTGCTGTCCCACGCGACGAGTTTTGCGAAGCGGAAGATGAACCTCGGCTACCGGCAGGCAAGGCTGAAAGCGGGCTCGGCGCTCGGGCCGGCGGGCGCGGCCGTGCGCGGGCACGAGTTCCACTACGCCCAGGTGATCGAGCCGGGCGCGGACGAGCCGCTTGCCGAGATCGCCGATGGCCAGGGCAATGCGCTTGGCATGTCGGGCGGGCGGCGCGGTCATGTGACGGGTACGTTCTTCCACGCGATTGCGAGGGCCGACGCATGACCCCGCGCCGCATTGCCGAGGACATCGCGTTCTGCCTCGTCTTCTTCACGCGGCTGCCGCTGCCGGCTTTCGACTTCGGCGGCCGGACGCTGGCGCAGGCGATGTGGGCAGCTCCCCTGGTCGGGGTGGCGGTGGGGGTGATCGCGGCCCTGGCCTACGTCCTCGCCTTGTCGCTCGGCGTACCGGTCCAGGTGGCGGCGGCGCTGGCGCTGGCGGCAACCATGCTGACGACCGGCTGCCTGCACGAGGACGGGCTGTCCGACGTGGCGGACGGGTTCGGCGGCGGCAAGACGCGCGAGCGGAAGCTGGAGATCATGCGCGATAGCCGCATCGGTGCCTACGGCGCGTCGGCGCTCCTGACGTCGGCGCTGATCCGCTGGAGCGCGATCGCGGCGCTCGCCAACCCGCTCTATGCTTGCTCGGCGCTGATCGCCGCGCACGCGGCCTCGCGGGCGCTGCTGCCAGCCTTCATGCATCTCGCCCCGCCGGCGCGCCAAGACGGGCTAGGCGCAGGCGCGGGCACGGTCCAGGCCGACACCGCCTATGTCGCTCTGGCGATCGGCGCGGTGGCGCTGCTGGCGCTCGGCGTCTCCGGGCTGGTCGCGGCGGCGATCGTGCTGGCGCTGGTCTTCTACGGTTTTCGCGCGCTCTGCCTCAGGCAGATCGGCGGGCAGACGGGCGATACGCTCGGCGCATTGCAGCAGGCCGGCGAGATCGCGGTGCTCGTTGTCGCAGCGGCCATCCTCACCTGAATCAGATTCTGAACCTTTTGACTCTCTCACGGAACCATCTCTCCCATGCCCTTCAAATCCCTAGATGAATTGCGCGAGGCCTGCACCGCCCTCTGGCCCGGTGATGAGACGGCCGCCCACGCCGCCCTCGCCCGCCAGGACACGCTGACCAAGCCGCAGGGAAGCCTCGGCCGGCTCGAAGAAATTGCGGCATGGCTGGCGCGCTGGCAGGGCCGCGCCATGCCAAAGCTGGACAAGGTGCAGGCCGTGGTGTTCGCCGGTTCGCACGGCGTGACCGCGCAGGGCGTGTCGGCCTTCCCGGCCGAGGTGACGCACCAGATGGTGGCGAATTTCTCCGCCGGCGGGGCAGCCATCAACCAGCTCGCGCGCGCGGCCGGCGCCGAACTCTCGGTGGTGCCGCTGGAGGTCGAGCGTCCGACCGGCGACTTCACGCAAGAAGCCGCGATGGACGAGGCGGACTTTTTGGCAGCCGTGACGGCGGGCTACAAAGCGGTCGCCGACGACGCCGACCTCGCCTGCTTCGGCGAGATGGGCATCGGCAACACGACAACGGCGGCGGCGATCGCCGCAGCGCTGTTCGGCGGCGAGCCGTCACGATGGGTCGGGCGCGGCACCGGTGTCGATGACGCCGGGCTGAAGCGCAAGGCGGCGGCGATCGATAAGGGTCTGGCGCTGCACAAGGGTGTCCTCGGCGACCCGCTCAGGATTGCCGCGGCGCTCGGCGGGCGCGAGCTTGCCGCGATCATGGGCGCGACGCTGGCCGCGCGGCACAAACGCGTGCCGGTGCTGCTCGACGGCTTCGTCTGCACGGCGGCGGCAGCTCCCTTGCAGAAGCTCGAACCGACGGGGCTCGCGCACGCGTTGGCCGGGCATGTCTCGGCGGAAGCAGGCCATCGCGGGCTGCTGGAGGCGATGGGGCTTTCCCCTCTCCTCGACCTCGGCATGCGGCTCGGCGAAGGCTCCGGCGCATGCCTGGCGGTCAACGTCGTGCGCTCTGCGCTCGCCTGCCACGCCGGCATGGCAAGCTTTGCCGAGGCAGGCGTTTCGGAGAAATAGGCAGCGCCTGAGAAACGCCCCTTCCGTTCCGCCGCGAGCAGAGCCTATCCGGCGTTCGGGCCGACGGCCCTGCCCCGAACCCAGACTTTCGCGATGTCGTCCCTGGTGGCGTTGAGGACGATCTTCGCGGCGGTTTCCTCGATCGTGTCGAGCCCTTCCCAGACCTTGAGGGGGCTGGCCGGACGGCAGGTGTCGACCAGCACCGCGTCGAAATGGAAGCCCGGCGCGAACTTGCCGACCGGCAGGCCGAGCGCCTCGCCACCGCCGGCAGTCGCAAGCCACAGCGCTTCGGCCACCGTCACCGCAGGACCGCCCGCCCCGCGCTCGCCGGCGGGCAGATCCGCCTCGACGCCGCTCGCGCGGGCGCGGGCGGCCGAAAGGGCGTGACGGCAGCCGTCGAGGACCGAAGGGCTGTGGCCGCCCGATATGTCGGTGCCGAGGCCGGTCCGCACGCCCATGTCGAGAGCCCGCCGCAGCGGGAACACAGCGTTGGCGAAATAGAAGTTGGAGAGCGGGCAATGCGCGACCGCGGCGCCCTTCTCCCGGATCAGGGAAAGGTCGCCGTCCGTCACGAAATTGGAATGTGCCAGAACCGTGTGCTCGCGCAGCAGGCCGAAGTCGCGCAGCACCTCGCTGTCGGTCCGGCCGTGGCGGGCCATGACGAAATCGCGCTCCCAATCGCTTTCCGAACAATGCGTCTGCACCAGGCAGCCGGTCTCGGCCGCGAGCTTGCCGAGCCCGGCGAGAAGCTCGTCGGTGCAACTCGGAATGAAGCGGGGCGTGATGATGGGCCTGACCAGCGCATCACCATCGCCGGCCAGCCCGCGGACCCGGTCGATGAACGCGCGCGTGTCGGCAAGCGCGACGGCAGCGTCGGCGTCGCGGTAATAGCCGGGGCACTGATCGGGATCGTCCATCGCGACCTTGCCGACGAAGGCGCGCTGTCCCTCATCGAGGCATATTTCGGCGAGCGCCAGGGACGCTTCCACATGGGTGGTGGCGAAGTAGACGGCAGTCGTGGTGCCGTGCGCAAGAAGGCTGCCGACGAGGTCGCGATAGACACGGCGGGCGAAGTCGACGTCGGCGTAGCGGGCCTCCAACGGGAATGTGTATTTCTGCAGCCAGACCTCCAGAGGCTCGTCGAGCGCCTTGCCGATCTGCGGCCATTGCGGGGCGTGGATGTGGAGGTCGACCAGCCCCGGCATCAGGACGCTGCCCTCGGCGAGCTCGACCAGCCGGCCGTCCGCCCGCGCCCCGGCCACCAGCGCATCGAATTCGGGCGTGCCGGCGCACTCGACGGCGGCGATGACGCCGTCTGCATCGACGGCGACCGCGGCCCTGGCCATCGCCTCGATGCGGCCGCTCTCCGGCGCGTGGAACAGCGCTCCCGAGATCACCTTGTCCTGCATGGGGTCCTCCAGTTTCCTGGCTGCAGCAGGCCGCGCGGAGGCTCGCAACAAAACAGGGGGCAAAACGGAACTGTTTCAGATTTTCCGAGAGAATCGGCCATTTCGACTTTAGTCTATCACCCGTCGCGCATCGGGCTCGCGCTCATAAGCCGCGACCACGGCCATTCTCAAGGGGGAACCTATAAATGGACTCAAGACCGTATGAGGGCAGGCTCGTCGCCGGGCCGGACGACGACATCCCGATCGGGCGCGCGGCGTTCCTGGGCCTTCAGCACGTGCTGGCGATGGACGTCTACATCGTGCCGTTCATCATCGCGTCGGTGCTCGCCTTCAGCGTTCCCGATTCGGCGGCCTTCATCCAGTCCGGCTTCCTTGCGGCGGGCATCGCCACGCTCATCCAGTCGCAGTGGATCATGCGCCTGCCCGTCGTCCAGGGACCGTCATATGTCCCGATCGGGGCGGTGCTGGCCATCGCATTCGGCGCCGACGGCGGCTTAGCCGGCCTCTCGACGGTCATCGGCGCGCTGATCCCCGGCGCGATCATCGTCGCGCTGCTCGGCGTGACGGGCGTGTTCCACAAGATCGTCGCGCGCCTGGTGCCGCCGCTCGTGGGCGGAACGATCATCGTCGTGGTGGGCATCGCGCTGATGCCGGTCGCGCTGCGTGAAAGCGTATTCGCCGTGCATGGCACCGGCACGATACACCAGAACATCGCGCTTGCGGCGATCTCCGCGCTGCTGCTGGTCGGCGCCATCGTCATCGGCATCAGCATGGGCGCGAAGGGCAACTGGCTGCGCCTCTCCTCCGTCATCATCGCGCTGGCCGGCGGCTGCATCGCCGCTTCGTTCATGGGCCGGTTCAGCTTCCAGCCGGTGGTCGATGCGGGCTGGTTCACCATGCCGCGCATCGCCTTCGTCAATTTCGACGTCAGCTTCTCGCTGCCGGCCATACTGACGATGATCGTCGTCTATCTCGTCGTGCTGGCGGAAACCACGGGCACCTGGTTCGCGGTCGGCGCCGTCATCGACAAGCCGCTGTCCAACGAACAGCTCGACCGCGGCGCGACCGGCGAAGGCCTGGGCTGCCTGGCCAGCGCGGTCCTATGCAGCACGCCGGTCACCGGCTACTCGTCCAACGCGGGCGTCATCGCGGTGACCGGCGTCGCCAGCCGCCTCGCCTTCGCCGCGGCAGGCGTGTTCCTCGTCCTCTTCGGATTGATCGGCAAGCTTGCGGCGGCGATAGCCGTCATCCCGGCTCCGGTCATCGGCGGCGTGTTCGGCGTGCTTTGCGCGGTCATCGCGATCAACGGCTTCCGCGTCGTGCGCATGGCGGCGCTCACCGAGCGCAACATGTTCGTGGTCGGCCTGCCGATCCTCATGGCGCTCTTCGCCACGCTGGTGCCGAAGGAATTCGTCGACACCCTGCCCGATCTCGCGCGCTATTTGCTCGGCTCCTCCATTGCCTTCGGAGCGGTCTGGGCGATCGTGCTGAACCTCGTTCTCCCCGAGGACAAGACCGAGACCGAGAAGAAGGCCTGAGGCAGCAAACGCCATGGGAGAAGCCGGAAAAACGCCCCGGCTTCTCCCGTCCCTGCCAGGAATGCTGCCGGCCTAGGGCCGCAGCTTGAATGTCAGTCTGTCGATCTTGCCGGTGAACCTGAACGGCGTGTCGTATCTCTGTTCGACCAAAGTCACGCCGGTGCGGGTATCGAGGCCGACATCGAAGGACTCGTCCTCCGGGAAGGTGATAGGCGTCGTGTGATCCAGGGTATTGGTGGCAACCAGCTTTCCGTCGACCGACAGCTCCCCGGTGCCGCCTTTGCCGAGACCGGGTCCGGACGGCTTGAAGTCGAACATCACGGTGTGCTTTCCGGGCTCGAGCTCGGGACCTTCCCAGAGCGTCCGCTTGAGATCGAGCAAATTGTAGGCGAAGACGACCTTGCCACGGCCGACGCCGAACTCGCCCTTGCTCAGGAAGAGCGCGTAGCCGCCGAAGCGTCCGCCCTCCGTGACGATCACGCCCTCCGCGCCATCCTGGGGAATCTCGACCTCCGCGGTGATCGTGTAGGCCTTGTTGAGGATGCTCGGTCCGGCGCTCGCAGGCACGCCGCTCAATTCGCCTGAATAGGTGAACTCGGTCCGCCCTGCTGTCAGGCTCGGACGCTGCGTGTTCCAGCGGGCGAGAGTCGAATTGTCGAGCGGAAGCACGTTGTACTTCGCCGCCTCCGCATAGAACATGTCCTGCAGCTCCTTGAGCTTGTCGGGCATCTTCGCGGCGAGGTCTTTCGACTGGGTCGGGTCCTCGGCGACGTTGTAGAGCTCCCAGTTGTAGCCGGTGATCACGTCGGGCGGCGTGTCGGTGCTCAGCTTCCACGGCAGCGTCACCGGCGTGGTCGCGGCCACCCAGCCATCATGATAGAGCGCACGGTTGCCGAGCATCTCGAAATACTGGGTCTTGTGCGTCGAGGGAGCGTTCGCGTTGGCCTTGCCCCAGGTGTAGGCCATGCTCACGCCTTCGATCGGCTCCTGCTTTATGCCGTTGACGATTTCGGGCGCCGGGATGCCGGTTGCCTCCAGAATGGTGGGCGCGATGTCGATGACGTGGTGGAACTGATGCCGGATGCCGCCGACGTCGGTGATATGGCCCGGCCACGACATCGCCACGCCTTGCGCGGTTCCGCCAAAGTGCGACGGCACCTGCTTCACCCATTTGAACGGCGTGTCCATCGCCCACGCCCAACCGGCGGCGAAATGCGGAAAGGTCCGCTCGGAATCCCAGAACGGATACCAGAGGAACTGGTCCTTCACCGGAACCGATACGCCGTTGAAGGTGGTGAATTCGTTCGGCGTGCCGTTGAGCATGCCCTCGGCGCTGGCACCGTTGTCGCCGCCGATATAGATGATCAGCGTGTTGTCGAGCTCGCCGAGATCCTCGACCGCCTGGATGACGCGGCCGATCTCGTGGTCGGCATAGGCAAGATAGGCGCCGTAGACGTCCGCCTGCCTGACAAACAGCTTTTTCTCCTCGAGGCTGAGCGAATCCCATTCGGGGAGCTCCTTCGGCCAGTCGGTGAGCACGGCGTCGTCGGGCATGATGCCGAGCCGCTTCTGGTTGGCGAATATCGTCTCGCGAACCTTGTTCCAGCCCTCGTCGAAGAGGTGCATGTCGCTGATCTTGTCGACCCACTCCTTGGTGGGGTGGTGCGGCGCATGCGTCGCGCCGGGAACGTAGTAGACGAAGAAAGGCTTGTCGGGCGCGAGTTCCTTCAACTGCTTCATGTACTGGATGGCGTCGTCCGCCATCGCCGTTTCCATGTTCCAGCCGGGATTGCCCTGGAAGGGATAGATGGCGGTCGTGTTGCGGAACAGGTTCGGCTGCCACTGGCTCGCGTCGCCGCCGACGAAGCCGTAGAAGTATTCGAAGCCCATGCCGTTCGGCCACTGATGGAACGGCCCGGCCTGGCTCGACTGGAAGGACGGCGTGTTGTGGTCCTTGCCGAACCACGCGGTGGCGTAGCCGTTGTCCCTGAGGATCGTGCCGATGGTACCCTTGTCGAGCGGGATGATCGAATCGTAGCCGGGATATCCGGTCGAGGTTTCGCCGACGACGCCGAAGCCGACCGAATGGTGATTGCGTCCCGTGATCAGCGCGGCCCGCGTCGGCGAGCAAAGCGATGTCGAGTGGAAGTTTGTGTAGCGCAGGCCGGCATTGGCGATCCGGTCCATGTTCGGCGTGGGGACGACGCCGCCAAAAGTGCTGGGCGCGCCAAAGCCCTGATCGTCGGCCATGATGAGGAGAACATTCGGCGCCTGTTCGGGCGGGACGACGCGGGGCGGCCACCAAGGCGTCGATTCGGACGCCTTCTGCTTGATCGCGCCGCCGAAGGCCGGATCTGGCGCGGGAAGCTGATCGCCGGGAATGGTCGTGGTCGCCTCGGGGGAACCGAGAGTGCCGGTGACCTGCTGCGAGATGGCAGGACCGGCGGAGGCGCCGAGTATGACTGCGCCGCTGAGCAGCGTGGCACGGACGGAGTTGTGCATGGCGAAGCTCCCTCAAAGAACGCCGATAGTGTGCAGCTTAGCGGCCGACCTGCCTCCCGGCTTTGCATTTGACGCCAAAATGAACTGGCGGCATTGATAGGGTCTGGGGAGTGTCCGAGTTCAGGGCAATGACGATCGTTATCCCCATGATCCGAGGATTCGCGCTCCTGCCAACGCTGCGTTGGTTGGCCGATCGGGGCGTCGCGGCCGATGCGGCGCTTGCCTCGGTCAACCTTCCCGCTGACCTGCTGGCCGATCCGTTCCGGCCCGTGCCGCTGGTGCATGTCGCCGCCCTTCTGCGGAATGCGGCGCGCGATTTCGGGCCTGATCTCCCCTGCCGCATCGTTTCAAGCGCCGGCAATCTGGAGCTGGCGATGCTGGGGAAGGTCGGCCTCGGCGCGCGTAACGCGGGAGAACTGATGGCGCGGGTAGTGGCTGCGCTTCCGTATTACTGCTCCCACGAGCAGGTTACCGTGCGAAAGGAACAAGGAACCTACGTCGTCAACGAATTCTTCGCCCACCGCTTCGATCCCGAGACCCGGCACACCCTCCTTCAATATGCCTCGGCGATGGTCGACCGTATCCTCGGCATGGCCGGCGACCCGCCGCCGCGCTTCCTCAGGCTCGAAATTCCGCCCCATCCGGTCTTCGGTGTCGACCATCTCCGCAAGTGGTACGGCGACTGCGTATTCGAGACGAAGGCGCGCGGCTTCACGGCGGTGATCGACGAGCGGATCGTGCACCGTCCCTTCGGCAACGTCGCGCGGGACCGCCTCAGCCCGCACGGACTTTCGAATGCAATGCCGCTGCGTGGCGACGGGACGCTGGCCGGTTCGGTGAGGGCGCTCCTCGTCACGATGCTCGACGCAGATGAGCCGCCGACCATGAGGCGGGTGGTCGCCGCCGCCGGAACAAGCGCACGCACCTTCCAGCGCCAGCTCGATGCCGAGGGAACCAATTTCTCGGACCTGCTGGCCGAAGTTCGTCGCAGCGAAACGCTTCGACGCCTGGGCCAGCGCGGCAGCCGCATCGCCGCGATTGCAGCCGATCTGGGCTACGCCGACCAGGCTTCCTTCACGCGGGCTTTCCGCCGCTGGACCGGCAGTCCTCCGAGCCAGTTTCGCTCAAAGCTCGCCTGAAAGGCGCTTTGGCTGGAGCACCCAGCCTCGCGGCAAGCAACGCGCCTTTCGAGGTGACTCCTTCCAAAATCCCTGCAATGTTTGGAACGGCCCGCAGACGGCCCCGTTGATGGCAGGCACCCTGAAGGGTGCGGATTTGGAGGAAATCTGATGCTCAACAGACGAGAATTCCTGGCGACGACGGCGGCAGCCGGGCTCGCGGCGGCCTTCCCCTTTGCCGCGCTGGCGCAGGACGCTCCGCAGATCCAGCTTTTCGTGCCGGCGGCACCCGGCGGCGGCTGGGACCAGACGGCACGCACCATGGACCAGGTGCTGCGCGCGGAGAAGCTGATCTCGGGCGCGCAGGTGACCAACGTTCCCGGCGCCGGCGGCACCGTCGGCCTGCCGCAATTCATCAACCAGTGGAAGGGCCGGCCGAACGCGCTGATGGTGGGCGGCATGGTGATGGTCGGCGCGATCATCGCCAACAAGGCCGCCAACAACCTTTCCGAAGTGACGCCGATCGCACGGCTGACCGGCGAGTTCGAGGCGCTGGTCGTGCCCGCCGCCTCGCCGTTCCAGACCGCCGGGGATTTCGTCGCCGCGCTGAAGGCCGACCCGACCAAGGTTCCGGTCGCCGGCGGCTCGGCCGGAGGCTCCGACCACATATTGTTCGGCCTGATTGCCAAGACGGTCGGCGTGCCGGCGACAAACCTCTCCTACGTGCCGTTCGCCGGTGGCGGCGAGGCCCTTGCCGCGCTGCTCGGCAACCAGGTGGCGGCCGGCATCTCGGGTTATGGCGAGTTCGCCGAGCAGGTGAAGGCAGGCGCGCTGCGGCTCCTCGCCATCTCCTCGGACGTGCGCCAGGAAGGCATCGACGCGCCGACGATGAAGGAAGCCGGCATCGACGTCGAACTGTTCAACTGGCGCGCCGTGTTCGCGCCGCCGGGCGTCACCGACGAGGACAAGGCCGCGATGATCGCGCTGGTCGGCAAGATGGCGGAAAGCGAAGCCTGGAAGACCGAGCTGAAGAACCGAAACTGGACGCCGATCCTGCTTACCGGCGACGACTTCGGCAAATTCCTGGCGGAGGACACCCAGCGGATCGAGGCGATCCTCAAGGATCTCGGCCTCGCCTAGCCGGCCGGGCGACGTCACCCGGGCGGCCGGACCAAGGCCGCCCTCGCCGGCCATCCGGCGAAGAAAAGCCGGCGACGACAGGCCGGCAGCCTCGGAGGGGACGAGATGACCAGCGACGACGATTACGCGCCTCCGCAGCAGCGCTTGGCGATGCCGGAACTGATGATCGGGCTCGGCCTGCTCGCCTGCGCGGCGGTGACGCTCTGGCAGACCTTGGCGATCCCCGTGTCGCCCATGTATTCCAAAGTCGGGCCGACGGTCTTCCCCTACATGACCACGGCCGGCCTGGCCGTGCTCGCCCTGTTGCTGATCGTCGCGGCGGCGCGCGGCGGCTGGCAGCCGGAGGAAGAAAAGGAGACGCCGACCGACTGGAAGGCGATGGGTTTCGTGGTGGCGGGGCTGGTCGCCAATGCGGCGCTGATCCAGCCGCTCGGCTTCACCGCGGCCTCGGTGGTGATGTTCGTGCTGGTCTGCTTCGGCTTCGGCAGCCGGCACCCGCTGCGCGACGCGCTGATCGCGCTGGTGCTGGCGCTCGCCGCCTATTTCGGCTTCGCCCGCGCACTCGGGGTCAACATCGGGGCGGGCTACATCGAAAACACGCTGAACGTCGTCGTCGATGCAGTGCTCGGCCTGAGGAACTGACAGATGGACACGCTCGCCTCCCTCGCCAACGGTTTCGCGGTCGCCTTCACGCCGACCAACCTGCTGTGGTGCCTGGTCGGCACGACGCTCGGCACCGCGATCGGCGTGCTGCCGGGGCTCGGGCCGGCGCTGACCATCGCGCTGCTCCTGCCGATCACCTACCAGGTCGCCCCTGAAGCCTCGTTCATCCTCTTCGCCGGCATCTATTACGGCGCCATGTATGGTGGCTCGACGACCTCGATCCTGCTCAACACGCCGGGCGAGAGCGCAACCATCGTGACGGCGCTCGAGGGCAACCGCATGGCACGCTCGGGGCGCGGCGGGGCCGCGCTTGCGACGGCTGCGATCGGCTCCTTCGTCGCCGGTACCATCGGCACGCTCGGCGTCACCTTCCTGGCGCCGGTGGTGGTCAGCTTCGCGCTGGCCTTCGGCCCGGCGGAGTATTTTTCGCTGATGGTGCTGTCCTTCGTCATGGTGTCGGCGGTGCTCGGCTCCTCCTCGGTGCGCGGCCTCTCCTCGCTCTTCCTGGGTTTCTTCCTCGGCATGATCGGCGTCGACATCCAGACCGGCCAGCCGCGCTTCACTTTCGGGCTGACGGAACTGCTCGACGGGGTTAGCGTCGTCATCGTGGCGGTCGGCCTCTTCGCAGTCGGCGAGACGCTCTACGTCGCCTCGCGCCGTTACGCCGGGAGGGACGAGATCGTGCCGCTGAAGGGCTCGCTCTACATGACGGCGCAGGAATGGGCGCGCTCGTGGAAGGCGTGGCTCCGCGGCGCCCTCATCGGCTTCCCGATCGGCGCGCTGCCGGCCGGCGGCGCGGAAATCCCGACCTTCCTGTCCTATGCGGCGGAGAAGAAGCTGTCGAAGCACAAGGAGGAATTCGGCACGACCGGCGCCATCGAGGGCGTCGCCGGGCCGGAGGCGGCGAACAACGCGTCGGCCGCCGGCGTGCTGGTGCCGATGCTCACCCTCGGCCTGCCGACCTCGGCGACGGCGGCGATCATGCTTTCGGCCTTCCAGAGCTACGGCATCCAGCCTGGGCCGCTGCTCCTGACCACCCAGGCGAACCTGGTGTGGGGCCTGATCGCCTCGCTGTTCATCGCCAACGTGCTGCTCGTCGTGCTCAACCTGCCGCTGATCGGGCTGTGGGTGCGGCTGTTGAAGATACCGGCGCCGCAGCTCTATGCCGGCATCCTCGTCTTCGCCACCGTCGGCAGCTACGGCATCTCGCAGTCGCCCATCGATCTCGTGCTGCTCTACATCCTGGGCGGCATCGGCTTCCTGATGCGGCGCTTCGATTTCCCGACCGCACCGGTCATCATCGGCATGATCCTCGGGCCGCTGGCCGAGGCGCAGTTCCGCCGCGCCATGACCATCGCCAACGGCGACTGGACGGTGTTCTTCACGCATCCGCTGTCGCTGACCCTGTTGCTGCTCGCCCTGGCCGCGCTGGTCGCGCCGCGCATATGGAAGGTCATCGAGCAGCGCCGGCTGCGCGGACAGGAGCCGATACCCGGCGATGCCTGACGAGACGCCCGCAGCAAACGGCCTGCTTGCCGGCATCCGCGTGCTCGACCTGACCAACGTGCTTGCGGGACCTTACTGCGCCTACCAGCTCGCGCTGCTCGGCGCCGACGTCATCAAGGTCGAGCAGCCGGCGGGCGGCGACCTCGCGCGCCAGCTCGGCGCCTCGCCCGAGCTGAACCGGGCCGGCATGGGCGCCTCCTTCCTGGCGCAGAATGCGGGAAAACGCTCGGTAACGCTGGACCTGAAGGACAATGCCGACTGCGAGCGCTTCCTCGATCTGGTCGCGACGGCCGACGCGCTGGTCGAGAATTTCCGCCCCGGCGTGATGGCGCGGCTGGGTCTCGGCTACGAGCAGCTCAAGGCGGTGCGGCCGGGGCTCGTCTATTGCGCGATCTCCGGCTTCGGCCAGACCGGGCCGATGCGCGACAATCCTGCCTACGACCAGATCATCCAGGGCCTGTCAGGCGTGATGAGCATCACCGGCACGGGTGACGTCGCGCCGCTGCGCGTCGGCTATCCGGTCTGCGACACGATCGGTGGGCTGGCCGGCGCCTTCGCCATCGTGTCGGCGCTGCTGAGGCAGAAGACGTCGGGCGAAGGCGCGTTCCTCGACGTGTCGATGCTCGAATCCACGCTGTCGGCGATGGGCTGGCCGGTGTCGAATTTCCTGACGGCAGGCGTCGAGCCGAAGCCGATGGGCAACGAGAACATGACCGCCGCGCCCTCCGGCGCCTTTCGCACCGGCGACGGGCTGCTCAACATCGCGGCGAACAAGCAGGAGCAGTTCGAGACGCTCTGCCGGCTGATCGGCCGGCCGGAACTCGCCGAAGACCCGCGCTTCGCCGAACGCGAGGCGCGCAAGAGGAACCGGGCAGAGCTCAAGGCCGCGATCGAGGAAGCGCTGGCGGTGCGGCCGGCCTCGGTGTGGGAGGAGACGTTGAACCGCGCCGGCGTGCCGGCTGGTAGGGTGCTGACGGTTCCCGAGGTGCTGAAGGAACCGCAGGTCGCGGAGCGCGCCATGACGAAGCGCTTCGCCGGCGTGTTGCCGGAGGACAAGACGCTGACCGTGGTCCGCGGCGGCTTCCTGGTCGACGGGCAGGCCCCCCTGCCCGGCTCGCCGCCGCCGAAACTCGGCGAGCATTCGCAGGAGGTGCTGGACAGCGTGGCCAGCAGAAAGAAGCCGACCTGAGCACTGCATGGGATGTGCGCCGGCAGATCAGATAGCCTGCCATCCGGCGACAGGAAGCCGGCACGCCTTTCGACGCGCCGGCTTTCCGAACCAATCAAGCGTCAGTCGCGACTAGCCCGCTGGCTGCCGCCTTCGCAGCCCTCGCCGGGATCCGGTCCGCTTGGACTGCTCTGGGACCGCTGCGCATTGCGCGCGCCCTGGTTTCCCGACTCCTTGCTCGGCGAAGATTTGGAAAGACCGCAGCTTGCACTCCCGCCGCCATAGAAGCTGCGGGAGAGCTGCTGGCGACCCGACAGGAAAGGAAATGCCGCGTCGGTTCCGACCGTCTGGAAGATGGCGGGATCGACGCGGGCAGGATCGCTGACGCCGCCGCCAGGCGTGGCTACGACGACATCGCAGCGGCGCTTCAGTTCGCGGCAGCCGTTGGAGCCGCAGAACGTCGCCGATCCGGACAGGAGCACGACAGCGGTAACGCCGCCGGGGCCGACGAAGACGTCGAACCGCGTGCCGCGGATGCCGATCGTGCCGGCCGGTGTCACGATCTGGTAGGCATCCGATCTCGACTTGCCGCTGATCCAGCGGAACGAGCCACGGGCCGCGCTGAGCGTCAGCTTGTTGAAGGTCTTGGAACCGTCATAGACGAAGCGGTCGATGACGACGGAGGAGTTGCCGCCTACGGCGAATTTGGTGCCGTCGCGGAAGGTGAACTCGCCCAGTCCGCTCCTGGACGTTCGGATGCGCTCGTCGCGATAGACGGGCGAGCGCACGGAGAGCGGACCTGAACCGCCGGAAACGGCGGTCCTGATCAGCGTCGCCTGGCCGACCTGTTCCTGCGCCGCGGCGGGAAATGCCGTAGGAATTATGATGAACGCAATGGCTGCAGATGCCCTTCTCAGCAGTGACCTCATGGAGCCCTCCCTGGTCAGATTGGTATGCTGAATTTTTGTCAGGCGTCCTCGTAACCTCATTATTTCAGGCGCCTTACGTTACGTTACCCTGGTCTTTCTAACAAGATGGGCCGGTCGGGGCTACCGCCCGCCGGCCCGATCAGAGGGAGCACAAACCGGCGCGTCGTTCGACGCGCCGGCTTGTTTTCGAGAGTTGCTAGTTGCAGTAGCCGCAACCGCCACCACCGTCATCACTGCTTCTGCCGCGTGGCGAGGGATTGTTTCCGCCGCCGCGCTCCTTGCCCTGCGTGGACGACGCGTTGGAAAGTCCGCAGCTGCCGCCGAAGGCGCTGCGGAAGCCGCTGGAGAGGCGCTGCCGGCCGGACAGGAAGGGGAATGCAGCGTCGGTTCCGACCGTGGCGAAGATGTCCTGGTTGACGCGCGACGCACCACTGACGCCGCCGCCCGGCGTGGCGACGACGACGTCGCAGCGGCGGCGCAAATCCTGGCAGCCGTTGGAGCCGCAGAAACGCGCAGCGCCGCTCAGCAGGACGACCGACGTGAGGCCATCGGGGCCGACGAAGATGTCGAGCCTGGTGCCGCGGATGCCGATGGTGCCGGCCGGCGTCACGATCTCGTAGGCTTCCGACTTCGATTTGCCGCTGATCCAGCGGAACGAGCCGCGGGCCGCATTAAGCGTCAGCTTGTCGAAGGACTTGGACCCATCGTAGACGAAACGGTCGACGACGACCGAGGAATTGCCACCCACGGCGAATTTGGTGCCGTCGCGAAACAGGAACTCACCGAGACCGTTCTGGGACGTGCGGATGCGCTCGTCGCGGTGGACAGGCGAGCGGACGGCAAGCGGACCAGTGTCGCCCGCGACCGAGGTCCTGATCAGCGTCGCCTGCCCGACCTGTTCCTGCGAAGCGGCGGGAAACGCCGAGGAAACGATTGCGGTCGCTGCGGCTGCTGTTCTCAGCAGTGACTTCATGGAAACCCTCCTAGGTCCTGACTCGATGGCCGGGAACCTATTTGGAGAGCTGTAACGCGTTTATGTCTGGCGGTTTAAGTTCCGTTACCTGACGGATTCAAACCGGACCGGCTGGAGACCCGACGAGAGCCCGCCCGCCATCCGGCAGACGGGCTTCGGCTTGCTCAACCCTTGATGAAGGCGAGCAGGTCGGCGTTGAGGATGTCGGCATGCGTGGTCAGCATGCCGTGCGGAAAGCCCGGATAGGTCTTGAGCGTGCCGTTCTTCAGCAGCTTCGACGACAGCGGCGCCGAATTCGCATAGGGCACGATCTGGTCGTCGTCGCCATGCATGACGAGCGTCGGCACCGAGATCGCCTTCAAATCCTCGGTCTGGTCGGTTTCCGAAAAGGCCTTGATGCCGTCGTAATGGGCCTTCGCGCCGCCCATCATGCCCTGACGCCACCAGTTCCGGATGACGCCCTGGTCGACCTTCGCGCCGGGCCGGTTGTAGCCATAGAACGGGCCGCTCGGCAGATCGAGGAAGAATTGCGCGCGGTTGTCGGCCAACGCCTTGCGCAGACCGTCGAACACGTCGATCGGCAGGCCGCCTGGATTCCTGTCGGTCTTGACCATGAGCGGCGGCACCGCGCTCACCAGCACCGCCTTGGCGACGCGGCCCTGCGGCTCGCCGTGTTTGGCGACATAACGGGCGACCTGCCCGCCGCCGGTGGAATGGCCGATATGGACCGAGTTCCTGAGGTCGAGATGCTCGACGACGGCCGAGGCGTCGGCCGCGTAGTGGTCCATGTCGTGACCGCTGTCGCCCTGCGACGAGCGGCCGTGACCGCGTCGGTCATGCGCGACGACGCGAAAACCCTTGTGCAGGAAGAACAGCATCTGGTTGTCCCAGTCGTCCGCCGACAAGGGCCAGCCGTGATGGAAGTGGATGGGCTGGGCATCCTTCGGACCCCAGTCCTTGTAGTAGATCTCAGTGCCGTCCTTCGTTGTGATGAAACCCATAAGTCATATCCTTTCGATCAGATCGACGCGGCGAGTATGCCATGTCGAGGCCTTCGATCCAGCACCCCTCGGACAGCCGGCTGTTGGAGACGGACTACCTATTTCGCCCCGATCCTGGTCTTGCGCCTGACGCCCTGGCGCATCACCACCTCGTCGCCGCGCAGAGAGGCGAACTGGTCGGCCTGGTTCAGCGCGCGATCGAAACGCACGCCGGCGATCCTCTCGATCTCGGATAGCGGCACCAGAGCCGGGATGAACTCCAACGGCACCTGGAACTCGAAATCGACATCGGCGAGATCCTGCTCGAGCACGAAACCGTAGGCGGCGAGCCCTTCGTCGACGCGCGAGACGATGACCTTCCAGTAGCGCTCGGGGATCCTGGCGCGCAGCTTCGCCCCCTCGCCGCCGGCGCCGACGAAGACCGTGTCGTCCGGATTGAGGACCGGGCCGGCAAAGACGCAGAGCCGCTCGTTCGCGGCTTCCGACAGGACGTGGTTCTCCAGGTCGCCCCAATTGTCGGTGCCGTCGGCCGAGCGGTTGAAGCCGCCGACCTGCGGCGAGCAATTGGTGACGTGGTAGCTGTCGCCATTGGCGCGCTTCAGCTCGTCATAGCTGCGGCCCCAGGCGACGTCGTCGCGGCGCACGATATGGCCCTTGTCGAAAGCCTTGCGGTCCTTGGTGAAGAATACATCGGGCAGTTGCAGCTTCTCGTCGAGGCGCGGATCGATGAACCAGCGCTCCTGGTCGTTCGCACCGAGGCCCGAAAGGCCGCGGCGCGTATAATCCCTGCCCGGCTCCGGCTTCTTCAGCTCCGGCGCCTTGGTGACGTTGCAGGCAGTGAAGAGCGCCAGCCGCCGCTCGCCGTGCATGGACAGCGAGAAGTTCTGGTAGTGCAGGATGGTGTCGCCGTCGCGTGTCTTCGCCAGCACCTTGGCGCTGGCCGCCTTGGGCATCGGAACACTGAGCTTCGCAAGCTTCTGCGCGGGATCGTTGAGGAAGCCGGGATCGTAGCCCTTGCGCGTCGAGTAGTCGGTGTCGTGATCCGGCTCGCGCATCGCTTCGGTGATGGCCTCGCCGGCGGCGGCCTGCACGGTGACCGGCGTCGCCGAACCCAGCGAAATGGTGATGCGCAGGGGCACGTCGATGACGACGCTGCCGCCCTGGGCCGAGATGGACAGGCCAGCCGATACGGGGGCGGCTGCAGGAGACGCCGAGCCTGTCGACGGCGCGGCGCCATTGTCCCCGCTTGCTGGCCCCTCGGCGCTATCGGCGCGCAGCCACCAGCCCGACCATTCGGTCTGGCCGCCGGGGGGCTTGCCGGCAAAGGTGACGTCGGCGGCGATGACGCGATCGTCGCGCGAAAGCGCGGCGGCAGGCACCGCGTAGTTGCGCTCGTGGAAGCGGCCGCCGAAATGCAGGCCGAGCACCTCGCCCGTGGCGAGGTCAAACATCGCCGATCCCGAATTGCCGCCGAGCGTCGACACGTCATGGGTGGCCGCCGGCACCAGCTTGCCGAAGCTCGACGTGTCGACGCCGCCCTGCAACTGGCCGGGCTGCAGCTTCTTGACGCCGTAGCGCCCGTCGAAGACGGCGTCCTGGACGTCAACCGGGTTGCGCGGGTCGAAGGCCGGATAGCCGACGATGAAGATGTCCCGGCCCGCCAGCTCGCGGGCGTCATCAAGACCGAGCGTCAGCGATTTGCCGGCGGGCAATCCGTCGACGGCGAGCAGCGCCATGTCCCAATAGGGATGGATCATCACCACCTTGCGCACGACAAGCACAGTGCCAGCAGGCCGGCCATGCTCGCGCTTCAGGTCGATGCCGGCGGCAGCGCCCGTCCGGAACGACAGCCGCCTGTCGCCCAGCCCCTCGGCAAAGATCTCGGCGACGTGCCGGTTGGTCATGACGAGGCCGGGCCCGACGACGAAACCGGTACCGCCATAGGGGATGCGCGTGTTGCCGGGAAGCTCGATGCGGCCGACCAACGGGATGGCCGCCTCGATGCGCGTCCTGGTCGCCGCATCACCGGAAAGCTGTGTCCACAAGGGATGGGTGACGGTGAAAGCGCCGTCGACGATGTCGATTGCCGGCCTGATATCCTCGAAGATTATCGCTTCGAGCAGCTCGTGGTCCTGCGGCGGAATGGGTTTGCCGCGCGCCGCCGACTCTAGGGCGGCCGTCACCGGCTTCGCACCTGCCTTGGGCCGCGCCGGTGCTGCACCCGTCCTGGGTCGGGCGGGCGCCGGACCCTCCGCGCCTTCCTCGCGCGGCCGGCGGCCTGCCCCGAGCTTGTGCATGACCCCCTCGATTCCGCCCTCGCGGCGGGAGATCATGTCGAGGTATTTCTTCAGCCGTTCGGAATTTTCCTGCACCATTGCCGCCTCCTCGCGGAATGCCGCTTGCGGTTTCGCCGGATGCCATCTGGCGTCGGCCAAGAACCGCGGTCCAACCTGTTAATGAAATCATCAAGTATTACGAATTTCGACTGCCGCCGGCATCATAATATCTCCGGGTTGCAGTTTTTTGAAGCCGCGACATCGGACGGAATCAATCGATATGTTTATGTCGTGGCGTCCATTCCCGAATATTGAGGAGGAGAGACCTTGCCCTTTTCCGTTCCAATATTGCAGGCGGACCGGACTGCCGCCATAATGCTTGCCGGTTGAACTGCCCGGGTGAAGCCATGGCTCTTGAAGGCGCCGTCGATCCCAGATCGCTGATCAAGGATGCCGACGAACCGCTCGTGCAGCAGACCGACCGCAACAACTGGGTGTGTGCGATCGAGGACGGCTGCGGCAAATTCGGCACCGGGATACTCGTCGGCGCCGATCTCGTGCTGACCAATTACCATGTGCTGGAGCTTCTCTACGCCAAGCCGGAGAATTCCGGGCTTGCGCGCTGCCGCTTCAACTACAAGCAGAACCTGCTGTTCGGCGAGCTGTCCGAAGGGCGCTCGGTCGGGCTCGCCGCGAACTGGAGCGAGAACCTGCCGAAGAGCCGCTACAGCGACAAGGACCAGACCGGCGAGGAGACCGGGTTCGAGGCCGACTTCCTCGACTACGCGATCGTCCGCCTCGCCGAACCGGTGGGCGACCAGGGCGTCGACGACCCCGCCGACGCCGAAGCGCCGCAGCGCAGCTGGCTCACGATCCCCGATGCGCTCGGCCTGCCGGAGCTGAATTCGCCGATCTGGATCTGGCAGCATCCGGCCGGCCCCGACAACAAGACCGCGCAGCCGCTGAAGCGCAGCCGCGGCAAGGTGCTGAAGCTGCTCGACACCGACATGCGGCTGCGCCACGACGCCACCACCTTCGGCGGCTCGTCGGGCGGCGCCTGCTTCGACCTGGAATACAATTTCATCGCGCTGCACCAGGCCGGCCAGAAGGCGGAGCCGGGCAAGCCGGCGGCGTGGAACCAGGCGATCCCGGTCGTCGCCATAGCCCGCCACATGCGGCTCAACAATTTCGGCCATCTGGTCGGCAAGGCGCCGCCCCCCCGCCGCAAGGCGGTGCGCAGGCCGACTGCCGAACTGCGCGGCATCACGGTTGCCGAGGCGGAAGTCCAGCGCAGGCTGCGGGCGGCCAGGATGCTGATGGACCGGGACGATCCGGAGAATTTGATCAACTGGTATCGCGACCAGGAGAACCCGGGCATCGTCCACCTGATCGCCTGCCGCCATGTCGACAGCCACCAGAACTTCCTCGACCGGCTGGCGCATCTGTCGCTGGAGAAGCTCGGCGGCGACGCGCGGCGCAAACGCGAGGCGGCCCTGCTCGGCGCGGCGGGCGCCGCCGGCGAGCAGCCCTGGGCGAAGGCCAGCCTGCGCTGGCCCGGCAAATCCTTCCCGGCGAGCGCCGCACTCGGCATGATCATGGCCGACCTGAAGGAACATTTGCAGTCGCGCCGGCGCGTCATACTGGAGGCCGCCGTGTTCATTGAGGACTGCGATCCGGAACGCGACCGCGGGCTGATGCTGGCGCTCGCCAAGAAGCTGGTCGAAGCGAAGATCAAGCCCGACCGCATGCAGATCTTCGTGGTCTACAGCGACAAGACGGAGCCTGGAAAGCCGGACCGGTACAAGGCGCGGCGCGACATCCTGTGCAAGACCTGGACGACGGAGGAGAGGCCGCCCGGCTGCGGCGTCTGCATCGCGCTCGTCGACATCAACAGCTTCGATCTAGGCAGCTGGTGCGACGCCATGCAGACGGCGCTGAAGGTCGACCAGGACACCATACAGACCGGCGTGGACGCGGCATTGCCCGGCGGCATGCGCGTGCCGATGTTGCAGGCGGAGGGCGCGCTGATGCCGATCGTGCGGCCCTATGTCGAGAGAATGGGACGGTAGCGAAAAAAGGGGACGGCCGATGTGGTTCAACAGCTTCCCGCAGGACGGCGGCGACATCGTCGAGATCGAGGAGAACGGTCGCCCGGTGCCGTCCAAGGGACGCAACTACATCCTGACCAAGGAGCTCATCGCCGCAATCGACGTGGCGATCGGGCTCGGCCGCCCGCTGCTGGTGTCGGGAGAGCCCGGCTGCGGCAAGACCGAGCTCGGCTATGCGATCGCCCGGCGCATGGGCATCCCGCGCGTGCATTTCTTCTCGACCAAGTCGAACTCGGAGGCGCGCGACCTGTTCTACAGCTACGACGCGATCGGCCGCTTCCGCGAGGCGCAGACCGCGGGAATCGCTCGGGCGCCTGAGGAAGCGCAGTCGGACGCCGCCGACTACATCGAGTTCCAGGCGCTCGGCAAGGCGATCCTCGATGCGCACGAGGTCAACGAGGTCGGGCACCTGCTCAACCCGCGCGGCGCCTACAAGCATCCGGGCAGGCCGAGCCGTTCGGTGATCATCCTCGACGAGATCGACAAGGCCTCGCGCGACTTCCCCAACGATCTCCTGCGCGAGATCGAGGACCTCGCCTTCCGCGTGCCGGAACTGTCGCGGCGCGGCAGCGGCCACGCCGACCCGGGGACGCCGGGCGGCATTTCGGCCGACAGGCGGCCGATCGTGGTGGTGACCTCCAACGAGGAGCGGCAGTTGCCCGACGCCTTCCTCAGGCGCTGCGTCTTCCACGAGATCGCCTTCCCCGACGACGCGACGCTGATGCAGATCGTGGCGAGCGGGCTGCGCAAGCGCCTGCCCTCGAAGAATCCGGACGACCCCAGCGACCCCAGCGGCTACGACCTGCCGGCCGCCGACGGCGAGATCCTGCTCGGCCTGCTCGCGGAGTTCCGCGACATGCGCCTCGACAAGCGGCCGGGCATCTCCGAGGCGATCGACGCGGCGACGCTGCTCGCCTATCCGCGCAGCCTGCCCTCGCCGCCGCTCGCCGAGCGCCTGCCGCTGGTCGCGCCGGCGCTCGCCAAGCTGCGCAACGACCGCAACCTGCTCACCGGCCTGATCGACGGCGCGGTCACCCGGCTGGCGGCAACGGGCTGAACGATGGACGCCACAGCGGCTCATGGCGGCAGCTACCGCTTCGTGCCGACCGCGGAAGGCCTGATGGAGCTCTTCCGGCGCTACGAGGACGAGCGGTCGCTGGGTGGCATGGCCGAAGCGCTGCAGCACGTGTCGCCAAGCCAGCGGGTGGATACCGTCGTCACCATTCTCGGGCTGAACGCCTCGGGCGGATGGCGTCACTCGGAGGGCGAAAGCGCCAAGGATCTGTGGCTGCGCTACCTGACGCCGGTGCTGGCCGAGACGCGCGAGAGCGCCGCGGCGCTCTCGCTGGCGCTCGACGCAGGCCTGCCGGGCACGTTCGACCCGCCGATCGATCCGCCCCCCGTGCAGGAGCCGTTCCGGTTCGGACTGTTCAAGCCGCCTCCGCCGAAGCCGGAACCTCCACCTGTTCCAGCATGGCGGCTGCAGCTCGCCGAAAAGCTGGAGCGGCTGCGCTTCGCGCTCGAAGGCTGGCGCGCGCGGCTGCTGGCGCTGGCAGCGGTGGTGCTGATCGCGCTGGGCATGGCCTGGCCGCTCGGGCTCGGCGCGGCATGGGACCGATGGTGGAATCCGATCGCGTCCGACTGCACGGATCCGGGCTGCGTCAATCTCCGCCCCGACATCGGGGGCGAAAGCCAGGTGCGCCAGCGCACCGACTTCTCTCCCGACACGAACCCCGACGACCCGACCGGCGACGACTACCGCGCCGCGCTTGCCGTCACCGTCGCCGCGGTCGACCAGCACAACGGCTCGATCACCCCGCGCGCGCTGGCGCAGATCTATGCCGGCGAGTCGGACTTCATCGCCGACGCCGAGACCTTCCTGACCGCCATGCTGGAGCGCTGGCCGGAAGACCCCGACACGCCGCTTCGCCGCAACGCCGCCGGCACACAGGGCCTGACGCAATATGCCTCGGCCTTCGCGACGCTGGAAACCGGCCGGCCGGTGGCGCCTCGGTCGCTGGAGCGCAACACCTCGGAGGACGAGTTCCTGCGTGGGCGACTGGGCCTGTTCAACTCCGATGGCGCCGCCGAGGCGGCGCGCGCGCCTGTCGCGCAGACCTGGCCGACATGGCTGCCCTGGCTTGCCTTCCTGCCGCTGCTGCCGGCGCTGGCGATCGCCGCGGCAACCTACCGACCCGCAGTCCGGGCAAGCCTGACCAATCCGGAGTCCGGCGCGCGCGGAGCGCCGATCGAGCTGCCGCTCGACGGGCTGGTGGTGTCGGCCCCTGCCCCCGAGCGCAGGCTCGCCCGCCAGATCGCCTGGCGCGAACCCGTCGCCGGGCGGCGGATACACGGCGAAAGGAGCATCCGCGCTACGCTGGCGCGCGGCGGCTTCCTGACGCCGGTGATGCGGCGGCGGCGGCGGCTCGCCGAATATGTCTTCCTGGTGCCGAGGCGGCGGCTCGACGACCACGAGCGCGACCGGGTGAGCCGCTTCATCGACGCGCTGGCGCGCGGCGGCCTGTCGGTGCAGGCCTACGACTACGACCCCGATCCGCGCAGCCTGATGCCACGCCGGACCGACGAGACCTTTACGCCGTCCTTCGACCTCAGGGGCCTGCGCGAACGCCATCCCGAGGCGCGGCTGGTACTGGTCACCGACGGCACCGAGCTGGTCGACTATTTCACGCTGAAGCCGCTGGCCTTCGTGGCGGAGGAACTGGCGAAATGGCCGGCGCGCATGCTGCTGACGCCGGTGCCGATGGCCGAATGGGGCGAGCGCGAGATGAACATCGCCGACGCGCTTGGCGGCCTCGTCGGGCGCGCCACCCCCGACGGCTTCCGCGACCTCGCCACTGCCTTCGGCGACCAGCCGAAGCCGCTGCCGCGCCCGGTCGCGGCGTCGCGCCTGCCCGGCGGCGAGAAGGGCATGATCCAGCGCGTCGTCTCCTGGCTGGTCGAGACCGAGCGCAGGCTCGGCATGGCCGACAGCGTGGCCGCCCGCCCGCCCGCCGTGCGCTTCGACGATCCGTTCCTGCGCTCCGATGCGCCGCCACCCGACGCGGATGTAAGGGCGCTGCTGCTCGAACTACACCGCTGGCTCGGACCGCGCGGCTTCCATTGGCTCGCCGCCTGCGCCGTCTATCCGCAACTGCGCTTCGGCGTGACCGTCTATCTCGGCCTCAAGATCACGGCGCATTACGGCGTCGAGGTACCGCTGTTCAGCGAAAAACTGCTTGCGCAACTGACGCTGCTGCCCTGGTTCCGTTCCGGCTACATGCCGCCCTGGCTGCGCAAGGCGCTGCTCGACGCCCTGCCCGAGGAGGAGCGCGGCGACATTCGCGCCGCCGTCGACGCCATGCTGAACGGCAGGCCGGTGCTGCCGGATGGCGTCGCGCTGCCGCCGGAGGCGCGGCTGCCCGTCTGGCGGCCGGAGACGGAGGGGCTGGACGTGCCGCCCGATGCGGTGATGGCCGACCTGATGATGCGCGACGAGAATGCGCCCCAGGTCAAGGGCGACGCCTTCGAGCGCATCTTCGGACCGCATATGCGGCGCGCGCTGACCGTGCGGGGGCTCGTCATAGCCGGCGTGCTCGCCTGGTGCCTTGCCGCGTGGTGGCTGTGGCCGCGGCCGGCCGACACGCCGCATGCCCAGGGCGCCTGGCTGCCGCTGCTCCTCTATCTGGCTGTGACCGCCGTGGTCGCCGTCGCCTATCTCCTGCTGCGCCGGCGCAGTCGCCTGAGACTGCCTGACGAGACGGCGTTCGCATTTGCGGAGGCGGCGCGATGACCGAGCCGCTCAGCGAAGCCCGGCGCGAGCAGGAACAGCCGGAGGCGAGAACGGCCAGCGAGACGCCTGAGGCCTCGCCCAGCCAGCCGGCGGAAGCGGCCGATGAACCAGTTAGGGAGACCGCCTCCGAGGCGACGCTGGAGGCTACATCTCAACGACCGGAAGACAAGGCGACGACGGGCAACACTACGCCCGAGGCCGCCGTCAGGCCCAGGCAACAACCAGCGAGGCAAGCGGCAGGGCGGGCAGGCGCGGCGCGGACGCCCTGGCTGCCGCCGGCTCTGGCCACGCTGCTGCCCCGGCTGGCGCTGCCCGCCGCCCTGCTGGCGATCCCCATCGTGGCCGCCCTGGTGCTGCAGATCTGGCTCGGACGGACGCACGTCGCCTATGACGAAAGCTTGCGTCTCACCGACGGCAGCATGGATGAGGTGACAGTGCTGCACTGGTCGCCCGTTGACGGCGCGCTCTATGCCGGGACGCGCTCAGGCAGCGCGAAACGGATATCCACCGACGGCACGGTGGATGAAATCCTGTCGCCGGGCGATATCGGCTTGACGGACACCGACGGGGCAAACCCTGTCCAGACCTTCGATTTCCTGCAGGACGAGGCGCCGATCGCCGTCTATCAGGACCGCCGCAATCCCGGCGCGAACGGATTGCTCGTCGCCTATGGCGCGACCCGACTCGTCCCCGGCCGGTTGAGTGCCGAAGGCGGTCTGTTCGCGGCGGTCGAAGCGAACAATGGCTCTGCGGTGGTCGGCCAAACGGTCGGCGTCAACAGCCAAGCGGCCGAAAATGGCGGAGGTGCAGGGCTACGCGTATCCGACCTTGTGGCAGCCACCAGAAGCACGTCCCTCAACATTGATCTCACCACAGCGAACCAGGCCGCACCCCAGCAGCAACAGCAACGGCAGCAGGCGCAGCAGCAACAGATCCAGCAGCCCACCGACGAACAGACGAAAGGAGAAAACGCTCCGCTGGAGCCGCCACCCGCCTATCCTGCTACATCTGGCGCGCCGCCACGCTACGGCCTCTCGCTGTTTCGCGATCTCAAGCAGACGACCGGAACGCTGGTCGGCGAGATATATGGCGTCGAGGACGTCCGCGCGCTGGCCGCCCTGCCCGGCACCGATACGGTGATAGCAGGCGACGGCGGCGGCAACGTGTTTGCCATCGACGCGTCGCAGCAGATCTCCGGCGCCAGTCCCGAAACCTATATCCGCAACATCGGCCGGCACAGGGCGGCGATCGCCGAGATCGTCGTCGCGGCGCAGCCGCGCGACGGCGGCGTTCTGTTCGCCACCCGCGCCGAGGACCGGACGATCAAAGTCTGGCGATATTCCGTGAGCCAGGCAAACCAGCTCATCTCGCTCGGCGACTATTCGACCGTCGACGTGACGACGCCCGGCTCGACATGGGTCCGCGAGCGGGCGGCAAACGATGGCGGCACCTGGGCCAGCCTGTTTTCGATGAGCAGCGACGGGAGCCGCATCCTTGGCCAGGATGCGAACGGCATCAGGCTGCTCGCCCTCGACCCGTCGGGAGCCTTTGCCTGGCGCAGCGCCGTCGCTTATGGCGGCTCGGCCGCCCTGCTGCCAGACGGCAAGAGCTTCGTTGCCTTCAACGCGGAAAGGCAGGTGGTCGAACTGGTGACGGTCGGTTCCAGTGAAGCAGTAAGCGCGCCGCCCAACCTCGCCGTCGCCGCCAGCTTCACAAGCCTTCCGCTGCCTATCGTCAGTTTCGCCTTCGATCGCGCCGGCCGAAGGTTCGTCGCCGTTTCGGGCGACGGAACCATCTCGATCCAGGACGTCGCGACACCGGACCAGGCGATCACCCTCAGCCAGTATCGGGACACCGGCATCGAAGCCGCTATCAGCCCGGACGGCTCGCTGGTGGCGGTGGCGGAGACGAGCGGCCAGATCGTCATCCACTCGGCCGAGGACGGCGGCGAACTCACGCTTCTCGACGGGCCGCAGAACCTCGGCCGGCTAGCCTTCGACGGGAGCGGCAAGCGGTTGCGCGCCTCGACCACCGACACGCTTCGCATCCACACCTATTCGCTGCGCAACGCGCGCAGCACGACCTACGATTCCGGCTCTCGCGCCGATGCGGGCCGCGAAGGGTTCCTCCCCAACGGGGACCGTTTTCTCAGGCGCGACGGCGAAGCCGGCTACCGCATCATCGACATCGACAGCGGCGCCGAGGTCGGCGCCCTGGAAGCGGCGGCGAATGCGACCGGCTGGGTGAGCAGCCTCGACGGCAGCCGCATCGCCACGCTGGGCGGCCGCGGCAACATCTCGCTGTTCCGCGAAGAGGAATCGCCGACCGCGAACGGCCCCATGCCGGCGATGGCCGACAACGCACTGCGCCTGTCGGCGGACGGGCGCGCGCTGGTGGTCGGCGGCCGCGGCGGCGAACTCTATCTGGCGCGTCTCGACGGGGACGCCGGCGAGGCCGGATACCGTCTGCGGCGCCTGGCCCTGCCGGCCCCTGCCCTCCAGTATGAAATCTCGCCGGACGGCGCCTCGATCGTCACGGCAGCAGCCGACGGCACGGTGTCGATAAACGACCTGACCACCCTATCGGCCAGCCTCTCGGGCGGGCAGGCGGATCAGCCGGAACCCGTCACGACCACAGGCCCGACGGTCGCCGAAACGGTCGAGATATCCGGCCACGGCGCGCCGCTCACCGCGATGGCGCTGTCGCCGGACGGCGAGAGGCTTGCAACGGCCAGCATCGACGGCCGGCTGCGCGTCACCAGCATCGCCTGGACAAAATTCATGCATGGCTTTCCGTTCGCGGCGCTCCCGTCCGGACCGGAAAGAACGAAGCTTGAGCCGCAGCCGCTGGACGATTCCCCCTATGCGTTGATGGTCGAACAGGGCGCCAGGGGCGGGATCAGCAATCCAACGTTCCGCCATCTCATCGTTTACAACGCGCGGACATCGCTCGGCGAGGCTCTCGATGCGCGCGACCGCGCTGCCGATGCGGGATTCCCGGATGGACGGATCTATCGCCGGCAAGGCTTCTTCCGCGGCGTCTTCGAATTCGACACTGAGGAGGCCCGCAACGTGGCGTTGCCGCGCGTCCAGGCGGCTTTCCCCGGCGCCTACGCCCGCGACCTCAGGACGTGGTGCACCTATCCAGTGTTGCAGCGGAATTTCTTCGATTGCGAAAATCCCGACGCGGTCGGAGCGGAGCCGCCCCCGGCCATGGCCAACTGAGAGCGGCAGGCGTTCCCGAAGCGCTCAGGCCTGCGGAGCCCCCGGCGCAGCCAGGGTGCCGATGGCAAGCCGGGTTCCCGCCCCGCCGAGCAGGGCGAGGATCACGTCCTGCACCGTCCCCCACGCCGTATTGGGCACCCAGAGCACGAGAACGCCGACGGCGGCGATGCCGGCGAGCGTCACCAGACTGGTGATCCAGTTCCAGCGCCTGAGCGATCGCTGCAGCGCAGCAGCCGAAGCGCCGACGGCTGGCTGGAACGTCTCCATTTCCCATTCGTATCGCAGTCCGCTGTCGTCGGGCAGGATTTTGGGGATTGCCGGACCGGCCACGGCGGCTTCAGCGGTTTCCAGCGCCGGCGAGAGCCTGTCGAAATCCGCCCACAGCGCCACGGCGGCATCGAGTTTCGCCTGGGCGCCCTGCGGTGCGGCGGCCAGCACCTTCGCCTGACGCGCCATATCTTCAAGCGCCGTCCGTGCCGATGCGGCCGGCTTGCTAGCCGCCAGTTTCTCGGCAATCGCTGCCTGCAACTCCTCCAGCGCGGCGTCGCCGATGGCGCCGGCCTGGCCGGCGAGCTTGGCCGTGGCGGCTTCGAGCTCGGCGGCGCGCCTGGCGACCTCTGTCGTGCCGGCCGGCGGCGTGCCTGTCATCTCCCCGAAGGCGCGTTCGCGCAGGTCGGCGGCATCCCTCCAATCCTTCTGGATCGCCTGCGACTTCCGGCAGCGGGCGACACCCGCAGACAGGCGCAGCGCCACCGCATTGTAGGCCGCGGCCGCATCGTGGAGGCGCTGGAAGCCGGCGAGTTCCGCAGCGAGCGCCCTGCCCGCTGCGTCGATGTCCTCGGCCTTCCAGTCGACCGCATCGAGCGTGGCGGTTAGCCGTCTCGCCGGCGGCCGGAAGATGTTTTCCGTTTCGCCCTGCGGAGCGGCCGCCGCATTGAGCAACCGCTCGCACCGGTGCAGGATCTCGAACCGCTGCTGGCGATCGGCCAGCAACGCCGCGATGTCCTTGCCGGCGATGATGTCGGCGTCGGCGGCCCTTAAGTCGCGCACCAGTTCGCGCGCCCGCGCCTGCACGGAGGGCTGGGCGCTTGCTCCGGCGAGCTTCCTGGCGTTCTCGCGCAGGCTCGCCGCCTCGATGCGCCGGCCGGTCACCGGCCGCGCCGCGGTGCGCCAGTCGGTGACGAGCGCGCCGAGCGCCACGCCGATGGCGATCACCAGGCCGGCGAGCCAGGGCGATGCGCGCACATGGATCGGGATGGTGCGCGTCGACTGACCGCCGCCCACCCCGGGCAACATCACGTCGATCATGTAGCGCCCAGCGCCGAGATCGGGCGGCAGCGCCAGCGAGATGGCGCAGGACTGGCCGGGCTGGATCACGCCGCTGCAGCCATTGTCGCGCAGTTTGACTGGCCGGCGCGTTGCGGCCTGGGTGGAAACGTCGCCCTCCACGCTGAGCAGCGGGCCGATGACGGGGGCAGCGAGCTGGATGGGCCCAGTCGTCGCGTTGCGTCCATCCATGCCGATAATGAAGGGCTCGGCGTCGATCCCGAGATTAAGACCGACGCGCACGGGCTTCGGTTCCGCAAGAAACGTGTCGGGAACCGGCGACTGCGCAAAACTTGCGGGGGCCGAAACCAGAGCGGCGAGGAACAATAACGGAAGAGCGCCCGCACCGCATAAGCAAAGGCGCAGATTCCAAAGCATTCTCAAAGACATATCCCCTCCCGTAATCGGCATCGAACGAACCTTTCGGGCCGCGCGTGTTTTTCGATTTCGATCAGACGGCGTCTATGTTAGAAATGCTGAAGCAGCGGAACACAAGCAGACTTGTCTTGTCAAATATTGCGGCGCGCATTGTAGCAAAGCGGTTCCAGCCTAGTTAGCCTTTTCTTGCAGCGGCGAGCAGAAGGTTAAGAATCGAGACATATCCGGGCGGAAATTGCGGCTGAGTGCGCTTGAGGAGGCGGCAATGAGCGGCAATTCCAGCGCACGTGCGATCGTGGAACAGGCGACGGTGAAGGCGAGGCCGAACGCGGCACAGGACGCGCGCCTCTGCCTTTTCGACAGCAAGCCGGACGCGCTCGCGGATACGCTGCGCGCCGACCTCTCCGGGCTGAAGTTCTCCATCGAGATACGGTCTCCGGAAGAGCTGATGCTGACGCTGCACGGCCGCCGCTTTACCGGCGAGACCGAGGCGTTCGCGGCGGCTGAAGCTTTCGTGCAGGCCTATGAACTTAACGCCGCCGAGCCCGAAATCTTCTTCACCGCCATGCCGGTCGATCAGGTCGACACCGACAATCTCGAAGGCATGGAGCAGTTTCCCTTCTGCTGGGCCGACCCGGAACCGGCGCTCGGCAAGCTGTGGGCGCTGGAGGCGATGCGCGTGCCGCAGGCCTGGGCCTTCGCCGAGGAGCGCGGGCGTCCCAGCCGCGGCGCCGGCATCGTGGTTGCGCAGCCGGACACCGGGATAACCAAGCATGCGGAACTGAAGGGCGTCACGCTGGTCGCGCCGCGCAACCTCTTGAACGGCAGGCCCAACGACCCGACCGATCCGCTGCCGAAGATCGGCAATGCCGGCCACGGCACATCGACCGCGAGCGTGCTGCTCAGCCCGCAGACGCTGGATATTTCCGGCAGCGCGCCGGAGGCCAAGCACATGCCGATCCGCGCCATCGAGAGCGTGGCACGGCTGTCGCAGATCAAGGTGGCGCAGGCGATCGACCACGCGGTCAACAACGGCGCGCACGTCATCACCATGTCGCTGGGCGGCCTCGCCTCGCTGTCGCTCTGGCTGGCGCTGTCGCGCGCGGTGGATGCGGGCGTCATCGTGCTCGCCGCGGCCGGCAACTGCATCGGGCTGGTCGTATGGCCGGCGCGTTACGACAAATGCATCGGGGTCGCCGGCACCGACAGCAAGGACGAGCGCTGGACCGGAAGCTGCAAGGGACCGGAGATCGACTTCTCCGCGCCCGGACAGAACGTCTATCGCGCCACCGCTCCGGGCAATGACGTCGAGCCCGGCCAGGGGACGAGCTATGCCGTGGCGCTCGCCGCCGGCGTCGCCGCCTGCTGGCTGGCCTTCCACGGCCGCGCCAACGTGGTGAGCGCCGCCAAGCAGCGCGGCGAGACCGTGCAGGACATGTTCCGCCGCATGGTCGCCGCGACCGCCCGCGTGCCGGACGGTTGGGACAGCTTCAACATGGGCGCCGGCATCATCGACGCGGAGGCGCTGCTGAAGGCCGATTTCGACCGCGGTCTCGGCACCGAGAGCCCGACCGATCCGGTGCTGAAGGAAACGCCGGCGAATTCGGTGAGGAGCCTGGCGCTGGCGAAGGCCGGCGAGACGGCGCTCGGGGCGGAGATAGACTGGCAGCGCCGCAGCGCCGAGATCAGCCTGGCGCTGCTGCGCGATGGCGCCCTGCCCGAGCCGCCGAAGGAATTGCCGGGCGTGCGGCCGAAGCCGGACCCCGTGGGCGGCGCGGTGTTCGAGGCGGGCGGCGCAGCGCTGGAATCGGTAGCAGGGGCACCGCCGCCCTCCCCGGCGATCAGGCGAAGCCGCGCCGACATGCCGGCCTATCGGAAGCTCAGCCGCCAGAAGGAGATCATCGCCCGCCGCGCGGCCGTCGAAGCCGGCGGGTCGCTGGAATCGGGCGGTGCTGCCGCCGACGAGCCGCTGTCGAAGGACGCGGCTTCGGCGACGCTCGACCGCGTCACGGCGCTGGCCGAGAAGATGCCGGCGCGCGAGATGGGCGACAAGGGCGCATTCGCGGCTGCGCTGAACATGCTGACCGGCTATGGCGGCGAAGCACTGCAGAAGCTGGTCGGCGACGACGTGACCGCGACGGTGACGCCCAACGACCGCGTGGTGCTGGAAGCGATCATCATCGCGGACGGCTCCCGGCCGAGCTTCCTGATCGAAAACGACCGGCCGCCGCTGTCGCATCCCTTCATGGGCAGTTGGTCGGACGAGGTCGCCAAGGCGGCCGACGCGCTGGAGCCCGTCTGCAGGGCCGTCGGACGCATCCAGCCGCGCTTCGGCCACGCCGGCAACTTCATCGGCACCGGCAGCCTGGTCGACGCCGGCAAGGGCATCATCCTCACCAACTATCACGTGATGGATGACGCGCGGGCCAAGTTCGGCGTGCTGATGGAGGAGAAGAAGTCGCGGATAAAGATCCACGGCTGGCTGGAGATCGACTTTGTCGGCGAGGCCTCGCGCTTCGACGTCAACCGCTTCAGGGTGGTCGAAGCGCGCCTGCCGAAGAATGCCGGCCGCGGCTTCGGCAAGATCGACGCGGTGGCGATGGTGATCGAGCCGGTCGACGGCGCCAAGATGCCTACAAAGCCGCTGCGCTTCGACGCCAAGCCTGCCGCCTTCATGCAGGCGCAGTCGACGACGATCTGCACTGTAGGCTTTCCGGGCGCGCCGCGGCGCGAGCAGGGACCGAAGGACGAGATCGACTGGAATTTCGTCATCAGGACACTGTTCGGCGACCTGTTCGGGGTCAAGCGGCTGGCGCCTGGCCGGCTGCTCGAAACTTTTGGCGCGGTGGAATTCGATCCGCTCGGCATCGTCTTCGGCCACGAGGCCACAACCTTCGGCGGCGCCTCCGGCTCGGCGATGATCGGCTGGGAGAGCGAGGGGTTGCCGGGCTTCGGCCTGCACTTCAGCGGGCTCACCGGAGAATCCAACTACGCCATCGCGATGGCCAAGATCGCGAAGGAGATGGAGGCGATCGGCGTGCCGGTCTGATCGCGGCCGGCACGGACAGTTTGGAGCGGCGGAAGAGTGCGGCTCGTCGGGTTGTACAAGCGCGTCGGAGTTTGCGCGATTCCGGCAGCGATTTTCTTTTACATATATTGTATAATTACTTAAGCAGTACAAAATACATCCAGAAAACAAGTTGCCGCCACCGACCCGAGGAAGTATTGATTCAAACAATCAATACGCAGCCGTTGTGTCCTTGGCGGGGTCGAAGTTCTGATGGTGCGTTGGTCGATCGCGTACAGGGTTGCGGCGCTGGCGAGTGTCCTGTTCGCATCGATCGTTGCAGCCGGATGCAACCTGCAGGGCGACTACCGCTTCGCGAACGAAGGCGTCGGCACCAACCTCTATTCGACCGACGTCAGGCGCCAGAACCAGATCCAGCAGATGTACTACGGCTATCTTTGCGGCCAGGCCAACCTGCCGCTGGCCGGCACGTCGCCGGAGGGCCTGCCGATCTGCAACTTCGCGGCTTTCTCGACGCTGCACTGGAACGCGCTGGTGCAGGCCGGCATGAACGACATCGACACGCGCTGCGACGCCTACCTGGCGTGGTACGACAGCCGCAAGCGCTCGCAGCAGCCGGTGATCAGCCAGATCAACACGACTGCCCGGCTGGTCAACGCGATCCTGCTCGCCTATGCGCCGACATCGGCGGCGATCGGCGTTGTCGCGGAGGCGTTCGGCTTCGCCCAGGCCACCGTCATCAACTATCACTCCCGCCTGCTCTTCGAGATCGACACCTCGACGCTGCAGGCGCTCGTGCTCGGCAACCAGCGCTCGTTCCGTGAGGGGGTCGCCGAGCTGAAGTTCCAGACCAAGCCGGCGGTCGAGCACGCGCTGCGCTCCTATCTGCGCATCTGCATGCCGTTCTCGATCGAGACCGAGGTCAACAACGTGCTGACCGTGGTCAAGCGCAGCGGCGACATACCCCCGCCGCTGATAAACACCGACTCGGTCGCGGCGGCGGTCGACGCCACCAAGCCGCGCAGCGCCGAGCAGCGCGTCACCGTCGTCAGGGTCACGCCGCCGCCGCCGATCGTCGAGACGCCGGAGGTGAAGAAGATCTTCGCCATCGGCGGCTACGACGAGAACGACCTGCTGACCTTACAGCGCGCGCTCTGCGTGCCCAACGGCGAGTTGGGAACGGTCGGGCCGCGGACCATGACCGCCTATGCGATCTTCGAGACCTATGTCGCCGGCCAGCCGTCGGTCAGGAAGGACGGCATGGTGTCGAGCCGCAACGAATATGCGCGCGCCATCAAGCACGGGAACTGCGACCGGGGCCGGTTCAGGAACATCTTCGAGGCCGAGCAGCTGGCGAGCGCCAACGAGGTGGCGGTGCTTGCCGACGAGATGAAGTTCCTCGGCATTGCCGGCTTCGTCGCGCCGCCGGCCGGCGCCAGCCTCGACGCCATGCGCGCCAACATCGCCGCGGCGAATGCCCATTTCCAGATCGGCAGCCCGGACGGCGCGGCAGCCGACGAGGCGACGCCGGAACTTTTCGCCAGGATGAAGCTGCCGATCCGGGAGCGCTGAACGCAGGAGGAGTGCCGAGATGCTCCAGAGCATTCGAGTGACGCCGGGCGAGCGCATGCTGCTGCGCGAGAAGCCCGATCCGGCCTCCCCTCATCTGCTGCGCTTCTTCGGCGACGAGGCGGTGGATGTCGCCGAGCCGCAGCCGGCGATCCCGGCTGGCGCGGCCGGCACGGCGGCCGACTGGGCCTTCGCCAGCTTCCAGGGGCAGAGCGGCTGGGTCGAGCGCCGCTTCGTCGGCGAAGCGCAGGCGCCTGTCCAGGCTCCGCTCGACCAGGCCGATTTCGTCAAGGAATGCATCCGCGCCGAGATCGATTCCAATGCCGGGGGCGACGAGGCAGGTTTGCCCGTCGACGCCGACTATCTGGTCGCCTGGGCGCTGATCGCCTCCGGCATCGCCAACCTGCCGCCCGACCCGGCCAATGACGGCGCCGATGGACCCTTCGCGCTGACCGATTCCGACTGGAAGGACTATCTGGCCAACGTGCCGCCAGAGGGCGAGGCCGCGAACCGCAAGACGCCGCTGATGCATGTCTATCCGGCCGCCTACCTGTCGCGCAGAAGGATGCAGGAGCTGAGCGAGAAACTGACCGACCCGGCGCTCCAGGACGGACCCTATGTCCCGACCTATCTGAACGTCCTCCATGCGCAGATGATTGGCGTCGATGCCGCCGTCGAGGTCCAGAAGCTGCTGACGGCCAAAGAAGGCGCGACGACGATGGACAAGGTGCTCGCCAAGGCGGTGCCGGACCAGGCCGCGCGCGACGCGCTGATGAAGCGGCACCAGAAATTCCTGGCGGACGGGGCGCAGCCGCAAACCGTCGAAGGGTTCCGCGCCAAGACGAGCCGTCTCCTCAACGACCGCTTCACCCGCGCCTTCAGGCTGATCAAGAAGCGCGCGCCCGAGACGATCCCGCCGAAAGCGGACATCGGCGTCATGGGGTCCTGGCTGGAAGCCGCCGAAAAGGAGCTCAAGGAATGGGAGGCCGGCGGCTTCACCCACAATTCGGAGGAAGGCAAGAAGCGGGTGCTGCAATATTTCAAGGCGACCGACCTGGAGACCGACAAGGTGCTGTCCTGGTGCGGCGCCTTCGTCGCGCACTGCCTGAAGACGGCGGGGGACCCGGCGGCCACGAGCATCATCAAGGGCGCGTCCTGGGCGGCGAACTGGAAGGGCTGGGGCGACACAAAACTGTTCCTGCGCACCGGCGACGCGGCGGCGGACGGCATACCCAAAGGCGCGATCGTGCTGCTCGAGCCGCTGGTGCCTAAGGCCTCCGGCCATGTCGGCTTCTTCCACAGCCTGAAGAAGGACAACAAGATCGTGCTGCTCGGCGGCAACCAGTCGCGCAAGGTGTGCCTGAGGGCCTTTCCACGCGGCAAGTTGGTCGCGATCCGCTGGCTGGCGGCTGCGCTCAAGACGGATGCCCCTACGGACGATAAGCCGGTGACCAGCGGCTCGACCACGGGAGGCGGCTCGAGTGCCGGGAGTTCGACTGCGGGAAGCAGCGCTGTCGGGGGGGCCGCGACCGCCGCTAGCTCGACCGGCGGAACGCCGGTAGCCGAGGCCACCAACAACGACGTGCTGACCCTGGCGCGGACACTCTACGGCGAGGCGCGCGGCGAATTCGACGCCGACGGACGCGGCGACGTGCCGGTCGAGGCGGTCGCCAATGTCATCCTCAACCGCAGGGCAAAAAAGTTCAGGGGCAAGGCCACGGTCGCGGGCGTCTGCCGGGATCCGCTGCAGTTCTCCTGCTGGAACGGCAACGACGCGAACCGCTCCAAGATCATGAAGCTCGCCAAGGGCGCGAACGCCGTTTTCGACCGCTGCATGAACGTGGCAACGCGCGCCGTGAAGGGCGACATCCCGGATCATACCCGCGGCGCCCTGCACTACCACGCGACCAGCATCGCCAAGCCGCGTTGGGTGGTGAAGTCGCCGAACGCCAAGGTCACGCTGAAGATCGGCCGGCACATCTTCTACACCGGGATCAGGTAGCGGCAGCGAGAAGCACGCAGCCGGTCACCGGTATTTCTGCCAGCCTGCCGCCAGGTCGTTCATGCCGGTCGATGCGGCCGGCGGGCTGAAGATGCGCCGCAGTGGCGCATCGAACAAGGCCGACGCCGCCGAGATGAGGACGGCGAAGACGACGAGGACAGGCAAGAGCAGCGGCTGCGGGATGAGGTCGAGCACCCCGGCGCTGACGAGCAGCATCACCGCCAGACCATGCAGCAGGTAGATCGACAGCGAGCGCTCGCCGAGCCATTCCAGCACGGCCGATTTGCGGGGGATGACCGCCGAAAAGCCGATCAGGGCTGCCAGGCCAAGCCCTATCAGCAGAAATCGCGCCAGGCCGTGAAAGGCGCTGGAAGGCGGGGCGCTGCCATAGTCGCGGCTCCCGGTCAGCGCCGAGCCGTCGAGGCCGTGCTGCCACCAGAGCGTCACCACCAGCATCGTCGCAGCGAAGAGGCAGGAGAAGACCAGGCGGTGCCTCTTGGCCGTCTCGACCAGCGGCAGGCCGTAGAGATGGCCGAGCACGAAGAAAGGCAGGAAGTAGATGGTGCGCGACGCGCTCAGGGCATAACCGACCGTGTCGTCATAGCCGACGAGGACGGCACCGCCGAGCGCGATGAGAAGCCCGGCCGGCGAGGCCAGCAGCGGAAGCAGAATGCGCCAGCCGATCATCGAGGCGATGAACCAGAGGATCCAGTAGGGCGTGAAGATGGAATAGCTGTACCAGCCGGTCATCCAGCCCACCGCGAGGTAGATCGCCTGGAAGACGACGAGGGGGAAGAAGAGCGTCCAGACGATCTTCCGGTAGTCGCGGCCCTTCAGGGTATCGCGAGCGAAGATGCCTGCCAGGAATACGAAAAGCGGCATGTGGAAACTGTAGATGTCGATATAGACCATCTGCAGCAGCATCGAGTTCGCCGAGGGCTTCTCGATCAGGTGGCCGAAGACGACCAGTAGGATACCTGCACCTTTCAGAGCGTCGATGTGACCGTGGCGGCCCTCATTGGCTGTATTCATTCTCACTCATTGCATGCACGTCTGGCTCCCGCCGAGGACCAGTTAGGACAGCGAGCGCAGGATTCCATTCCTCCGCCAGGCTTCAACCGTCGGTCCAGGGATAAAGGCAACGCCTGTGGCAGCGGCGTCGGAAGGTCGCAACCGGATCGCCTCAGGCAAGCAATCCCCGGGCTTTGCGGACGGCGGACCGGACCGGAAACACCCGATCGCGGCACGATATCGATCAAGAACAATGAACGGAGGGGGTCAAAAGTGATCCCGCTGACTGTTCACCCCTGCCCGCTTCGCATGGTCATGACGCGCCGGAAGCCATGATCCATCCGAAGGACAGCAGGCCTGTCGCCGCGGCCCAGCTGCCGAGGACCCGCAGCACCACGCGGAAGGCGAAGGCAGTGTAGGAGACGACCAGCGCCGAGATCAAAAGGGTCACCGCCAGGACGACGGCGACCGTGCCGATCAGGGCAACCCAATCGGCGCCGGCGGCCCGCAGTTCCAGGCCGCTCTGAAAACCCAGCAAGCCGCCGAACACGGCCGCCGCGACCGCTGCAACGGCCGGCGAGGTCTTCAGCCCGAGCGCGATGCATCCACCAAGGAGGACGAGGCTGCCGGCGTTGACGACGGCGAACGAGGCGTCGACACGGGAATACAGCGCGACGGCACCTGCCAGCAGCCAGGCGAGCGGCGCTATGATCACCAGCAGCCGACCGGCCCCTGCCCCCTGCGATCCGACGAACAGGCTCAACGCGGCCAGGCCGACGAGATCCATCGGGGTGAGCATGAGATGCAGCGCACCGTCATAGAAAGGCCCGAGCCCCGAATTGACGAGATGCGCATAGGACGGCGTCGGCGCGCAAAGCGCCGCGGCCAGGAGAACGCCGACGGCGCTTCGTCTCATGCAAAGGCGCCGATCAGAAAATAGGTGCCGCCGAGCAGGACGCCGCCGCCGAGCGCGCGCAGAACGGTTCTGCCCATCGGCAGCCCGTCCACCGCCCCTATCCCGATCCCGAATGCGTGCAGCAGGCCGGTGGCGATGACGAAGCCCATGCTGTAGAGCACTGCATCGGCGCCGGGCGAAAGCTCCGTTCCGTGCGCGTGGCCGTGAAACAGCGCGAAGATCATCACCAGCGGGATCGCGACAGCGAGGCTGAGCCGCATGTTGGTGACGATGAAAAGGCCAAGCACGATCGAGGAGGCCGCGATGCCGATCTCGACCCAGGGCAGAGGAATGCCGAGCAGTCCGAGCATGCCGCCCGCAGCCATGGCGATCGGGAAGGCAATCGGAAGAATCCACAGCGCCGGAGGCCCGAGCAGCGCTCCCCACAGCCCGACTGCGATCATGGCGAGGATATGGTCCCATCCGCTGACCGGATGGCTCAATCCGGAAAAGAAGCCGCTGATCGCCTCGCCCTCGACATGGGCGAAGGCGGTCTCGGGGAACTGGACGATCGCCGCGCAGATGCCCGCTGCGAGCAGAAGCCGGTGGATGTGAAGCTTCGTCATCGATCCCTCTTTCGGCACTAGAACAGGATGAGCGCGCGTTCGATCGTCCAGAACGCTCCGAGCGATCCCACCAGATATCCAGGCGCGTAGTAGGTCCATCGGGGCGGGTCGAATTGCAGGATCCGTATGGCGCGATGAAGCAGCAGTATGACCACCACGAAGGCCAGTTGGCCGATCTCGACCCCGATGTTGAACGCCAGCAGCGCCAAGGGAATATCGCTGGTCGGCAATCCCACCGTGGTCAGTCCGCTTGCGAAACCGAAACCGTGCAGAAGGCCGAAGGCGAAAGCCACGATCCAGGGATGGCGCAGCGTGAAACTGGTCTGTCCCCGCCACAGCCGGACCACTTCCACCCCGAGGAACAGGATCGAAAGCGCGATTGCCGCATTGAGCGGGGCGGCCGGCACCGACGCATAGCCGAGCGTGGCGATCGCAAGCGTGATGCTGTGGGCGACGGTGAAGGCGGTGATGGTCTTGATCAGCGAGCGGGTCGAGCGGACGATGATCATCAGGCCGGCGACGAAGAGCAGATGGTCGAAGCCCATCAGGATGTGCTCGATGCCAAGCGTGGTATAGGTCCTGGCGACCTGCCAAATGCTCTGACGGTCGGAAAGCTCGATCCACGGCCGCGCCGGCCGGACGATCTCAGTGACCTGCCGACCGTCGAGCCAGGATACCCGAACGAGAACGTCGGTGATCGTCGCCTGCAGGCCCACGAAATCGATGCGCTGGCCCGCAAGGTCGCCTTCGGGCAGCTCGATCCGGCGCCTTTCGACGGTGGAATCGTTCAGCCGCTGGATGATCGGATCGGCCGTGTTCCTGGCTGCCTCCGGCAGTCGCAGCATGACGGGCAACGGCATGCCCGAATTGACCGGCGTGCGCCACAGCACGTCGTATCGTGCCGGCGCTACCTCTCGTATCTGCAGGTAGGCGGGCCTGGACTCATGCGCTTCGGCGGCAGGCGGCATGCCGGCGGCGACCAGGCAAAGAAGCACGAAGGCCTGCAGCGCGATACGATGCAGCATGCGGAAACGCACCGCCTGATCAGCTTGCTTCGTCACCGCCCTGCTCTCGTACCGGTGCCGACGGCGTCGCTTCCGGCCCATCGAATTTGGGAAGCACGACCTCGTATTTCTCGCGCATCACCCGGTAGGCCTCCTCGCGGAACTCGGCGCGGCGCGCATCCAGATATGCCGCCTTCACCTGGTCCTCGACTTCCTCAAAGACCGGGACGGACGACGGCGTCTTGCTCTCGACAAAGACCGCATGCCAGCCATAGCCAGACTCCAGAGGGCCGGTCCAATGTCCGGGCTGGAGCGCAAACACGTCCCGCGCGAAAGCCGGGCCGAAAACGGCAAGGAGCTCGGCTTCCGTGCGCTCCGCATACGCATTCTGGAACATGAAGCGGTCGCCGTTTCCGGGTCCGGCGGCGACCGCGACTTCTCGCGCGGCTGCGGCGCGTGCATCCTTTCCGTGCGTGTCGAAGGAATAGTAGACGTGCCGAAAGCTGATCCGGGGCGGCTGCGCGAAGTCGTCGCGACGGGACTCGAACCATCCCCGCAATTCCTCCGCCGTCGGCTCCTGAAGCGCCGACAGGTCCTCCGCCAGAAAGTCCATCTTCTGCGCCAGCCGCCGCTTGACGATGACGTCGTCCTGGTCGAGCCCCATCGCGATCGCCTCGCGATAGAGCACTTCCTCGCGTATCTTCGCCTCGACCATACCGCGGATGGCAGCCGCCGAGGGCGGCGGCATGCCCTGCACCTGCCATGACAGGAGCATCTGGTCGATATCGCCCTCGGTGACGACGATCTCGTTGCGCGGCCCTTCCGCCGCCTTCTGGCCGCCGATGTAGAAGAGTACCGCTCCGATCAGGACAAAGTGCACCAGCGGCTCGCGGACGAGCCGCACCAGCGTCTCCCTGACAGAAGAGCTCAAGACACGCTCCTCATATGCCACCGAACGATAGGTCAGCGCTTGATGTCGTTGAGATCGAGCAGCGTTTCCGGCACCGGCACGACTTCGTAATTGGCGTAGCCAAACTCGTTGCTTCGTGCCAGCAGCGTCCGGTCTCCGACCTGATAGGCTGACCAGCTCAGCTGTTCGTTGCCGAAGCTCTCGACGATCTTGCCACCCGTGACTTCATAATGCGCGGGAACGCCGAGATAGGCGTCCTGCGCAACATTGCCGAAATGCTGCGGCAACGGATGACTGGGATCGATATTAAGCATCACCCGCTGGCCTGTCGCATCCCATACGGTCCGGAACACGTCGCCGGTCACCAGGTTCTTCAGCCACACGGTCTTGCCGACCGTCAGGGCGGTCAGAGCCTGCTGCTCGAGCGCCTTGCCGCTGCTGCCGATATCGGCAATGCGAACGCCAGCCGCGGCGCGTTCCTTGCCTTCGCCGGGTGCGTACCAGATCGGCGAGGTCCATGCGCGCTCCTGGACCGTTGCCGGCACGACCTGCGACACCTTCACGCCGACTTCCTTGGCCTGGATCGTCGTCCAGCGCGGCGTCGGGATCTCCAGCACGCGCGCATAATAGAAGGCATGCACCGAAGGATCGAAGTCCAGATCGGTCCAGACGGTGCTGAGCTCGACGGAGCCGACCGAATTCTCGTAGGTCGCGTTTTCGATGTCGACCGTCGAGGCGATGGCCGGCACCTTTCCCGTGACCGGGTCAGGCTTTCTGTCGCCGGACCAGGCCACGTCATAGATCTTCTCGAAGGACTGTCCGCTTGCCGACCAGCCCTTGACGACCTGGACGCGGTCGAGGTTGCCCGAGGTCGGGTCCTTGACCGCCCAGACCAGGAAGGACGGAGCCTTGTCGCCCGCCGCGGACGGCAGGTCGGAGCCCATCGGCACGCCCTTCTGATAGGCGCCCTTGACCCAGTTCTCGCCCTTCAGGTCGGCGTCGGTGAAATCCTGCCCGCCGAAAAAGCGAACCTTGATGCGTGTCCCGCTGGTGCCGTAGGTCTCCTTGCGCTTCATCGCCTCGAAAAGCGACTCGCGCGTGTTCTCCTCGGCCCAGAGAGCGCTCAGGCCAGCCGGGTTTTCGTATTTCGGATCGAGGCCGGCGAACATCTTGCCCTCAAGGCGCCCCTTCATGTCGCCGTCGCCCGCGCCATGGCCACCGTAGAAATTGTCCTGGCGGTAGGGCGCGGCCGCATTGTGCGAATCCGATCCGCTGACGAAGCCCGGCTTGTACGGGTTGAAGCCCTGCGTGTCCTCGAGCGCGAGCCCGTTGCGCAGCGCATCGCGCACAAAGCTGCCCCGGATGCCGTCGAAGCGGCCGGAGGGATCGCCGAGCAGGTACGACATGATCTCGTAATTGGCGAATTCGTCGTTCGGCGAAAGTAGCGGATGCGTCTCGGACGCACCCTTGATCTGCTTGATCTCGATCAGCGGCTCGTTGCGCATGCGTGACTCGGCCCATGCGGCGTCGATCGGACGCCCCTTGCTGTCGACCTCGGTCGGATACATCAAGCCATCGGACAGGTTGGCATTGTGCGAGATGGCGAGCAGTTCCATGCCCGAGTCCCGCTGCTTGTCCATCCATGCCCAAAGATCTTCGGGCGCCTCAGAATCGAAGGACGAGAAGGGGAACTCCGGCAGACGCGCCGCATCCTTGAAGTAGATGTTGCGATGCATGTTGCGGTTGTTGGGCGTCGACGTCCATTCATAGGCGTTGAAGGCGGTGAACTTGCCGGGCTCGTTCGCCGCGTTCGCCATCTCGTTGTTGCGTTTCCAGACTGAGGACATGAGCTCCGGGGAAACCAGCTCCTTGATGGGCTTGTTCTCCGTCATCGTCCCCCCGAGCTTCAGGTAGACGCGCTGGATGTCGGCCGGCGTCCTGACCTGCAGCTCCTTGCCGAGCTCGCTCTTGGCAAGCTCCGTGCTCGGGTCGTTCGCCTGCTGGATCACGCCGACATATTCGGAATGATCAGTGACTCCCATCCAGTCGAGCGGCTGCTCGATCTGCATCTCGAAGCCCAGCGCGTGCTTCAGCGGCTTTCCCTTCGCGTAATCGTAGGCGTCCGCCGGCGTCGCCTTCGTATTGCCGAAGATATAGGCGTCAAACGACCAGCTCGTATGGATGTGCTGCTCGCCGAAGAAGACGTCCCTGTCGGGGTTGGGGTCGGCGGCCGCGACGCCGGCTGAAAGCACCGCCAAGGCGCTCGCGCGCACCATCAGCTTCGATATGTGGCTCCGCAAATGGGTCATGCCCCGCTCCTGTTTGACCTGCTACGCCAAAAGTCCAGCAACTTCCCCTGGGGAAAATGCACCAAGATACTAACTACGTCTACTCCGCTGATCTTGCCATTTCGCGCCAAATCCCCGGAATCGAAGACTAGATTGCCGGCTATTTACTTAATTGCTGTCGCGGGTTAGCCGAAAAGCGGGACGGCGCCGCGCCTGTCCAGCGCCGGAAGGCGCGCGTGAAGTGGGCAGGATCGCTGTAGCCGATCAGATAGGCGATGTCGGTCATCGTATGCCTGCCCTGCGCGATCAGCCGAAGCGCCTCGCCGCGACGGGTCTCGTCAAGCAGATCCTCGAACTCGATGCCGCAATATTTCAGGCGCCGCTGAAGGGTACGCACCGACATCCCCATCCGTTTCGCCATAACTCTCAGCCTGAGATGCCGGTGGTCCGAGAGCCGCTCAACCAGCAGGCCCGCCACGTCGACCGCCGACCGCAGCGCTTCCGTCACCTTCGAAGCCTCGTCGGGTTGGACCTGGAGCGGCATGTCGAGCAATGCGCGGTCAAATTCGATCATGTCGTGCTCGCATCCCATCTCGATGTTGGGACCCAGGCATTCCTCGAGCACGTCGTCGCCCCGCGACCGCGAGGCGGTGAGATGCACCCGTATCGCGGCGGGTTCGCCGGCCATCAGCGGGATCTTGCGCAGGACCGCAAGGCTTCCATGGATGAACTGTGCGGGATCCATCTCGTGGCGGCCCGAGAAGCGGTAGACGATCCGGACCCTCCGGCCTTCCGTGATGAGGCGGACATTCGACCCCTGGTGGAGCATGGAGACATTGGTCGCGGCAAATTCGCAGGCATGCGCCACGTCAGCCGACCGCAGGACCGACTTGCCCCACATGCAGAGCGATCGCAGCTCGGTCATGTGGCCGACATGCGCCCCCCCGAAAGCATCCTGCGTCGCCGCCACCATTTCGTTGGCGATCTGAAAGCACAGCGCGCGTGGCAGATAGACGTCCGGATCCTGAAAGATATTCGGGGAGATCCCTAGGCGTCGGAAAAATTCGACCGAGGATATGCCTCGCTTCGCGAGATAGGGCGCGACCTGCAGGAAGCTTCTGATCTTGATCGATGGCGCAGTGTTCAACATTCGAAACAACTTGGCATCAAATGACAAGACGTAGGACGCGGACTATTGCAAGCTGCGCTGATCTTGGAGACGGAGGAAAACGAAAGGATGAAGATGCGTTCCATGGTTTTCGCAGTGCATCGGACAACATGCTCCATGGCCGCACCAGCTACTCCAGTCGCATTCCCGCCGAGGGGTCCGAGCGGATTGCCGCCTCGACTTCACAGACGAGGCGATCGATCAGCTCCTGCCACTCGGCTCGCCTGACGCCACGCAATGCGTCAGGCATGGTTTCCACCGCGGAGAGCGCGTATTCCGCCTCCGCAAGCTCCTCGCAGATATCGCGGAAGTTCTCATCGGTTTCGAGGAGCCTCCTGATGGACAGCTCGAAATTGGGAAAGCGGCCAGTCGCCGCCACGAAAGCTTCGCGTTTGCTTGTTCGTTCGTTGTTCATTTCGCAACCTGACGGTCGCAGACTAGTCAGGCGCTATTGAAGGTGCCACGACCGACATGTAATTTACGTGGGCGATCCTGTTGTTATTGATGACCGAATAGCGTTTCGACGGGAGAAATCCGTGGGCCGGGCGGAACCAGCGGAAGACGAAGGGGGCAGCGTCTCGGCCGCGGATTGCCGGGCCCAGCTCGAACGCATCCTGGACAGCAACGACTTTGACGCCACGGAGCGCGCGCACCGCTTCCTCCGCTACGTCGTCGACGAGACGCTGTCGGGACGCGGCGATCGCATAAAGGCCTACTCCATAGCCGTCGAGGTGTTCGGCCGCGACACGTCGTTCGACCCGCAATCGGACCCGATCGTGCGCGTCGAGGCCGGCCATCTGAGGCGGGCGATCGAGCGTTATTATCTGACCGCAGGGGCAGCGGACCCGGTCCTCATCGCGATTCCCAAGGGCGGTTACGTTCCCTTTTTCTCGCGCCGGCCCCGACACCTACCGCCGGCAGAACCGCCTGCGCCGGCAGTGCCTGCGCAGGTCGAGGCGGCGCCGAGCCAAGGAAAGACGCGTCCATTCCTGGCCGTGACGGCGCTGCTTGTCGCGGTACTCGCGGCAGCCGCGTTCGCCTGGTGGTGGACCACCTCCGCAACAGGCCCCGGTTCGCCGGAGCGTCCCCGCCTGCTGGTGCAGCCGTTCGAGGATCTGACCGGCACGGAGGCATCGGCGACGATCGCGAGGGGGCTGTCGCAGGAGGTCGTCGGCCAGCTCTCCAAGTTCAAGGACATCGTGGTCGTCGAGTCCGTCGATACGCGGCCCGGAGAAACCATCCCCTCGCCGCGTTTCGCGCTCGCCGGCAGCGTCAGCCTGTCGGACGATGCCTTTCGGTTGCGGGTCAAATTCACCAACTGGAACGATGGCTCGGTCCTGTGGGCGAACAGCTACGATGGCGCGATGAAAGTCGGCGAACTCGTTGGCGTTCAATCCGACATCGCGCGCAATGTCGCGACGACTCTCGCCCAGTCCCATGGCGTCATCGCCAATGCGGACGCCTCCAGGCGCATGGACAATCCGCCTGACGACTGGGCAGCGTACTCCTGCACCCTGTCCTTCTATGCCTATCGCGCCGAGTCTGACGTGAATCGGCTGCCGGGCGTGCGCGAATGCCTGGAGGAGGCTGTCGCCCGCTTCCCTAACTACGCCACGGCATGGGGACTTCTGTCTCAGATCTATATCGATGGTATGCGGTTCAGTTATCCGTTTGATCCCCGCACGTCGCCGAAGACGATCGACATGGCTCTCGCGGCCGCCAAGCGGGCCGTGGAACTCGATCCCTTCAACGTTCGGGGCCTGGAGGCCGAGATGACCGCGCTCTACTTCGCCAAGGACATTGAAGGGGCCCTTGCGGTAGGCAAGCAGGCGATGGAGATCAACCCCAACGATACCGATCTCATGAAGGAATATGCGAGCTGGCTGGCCCAATCGGGAAATTGGGCGGAGGGCTGCCGGCTGAGCACGGAAGCCGTCGAAAGAAACCCCGCGCGGATGGCCTATTCCGAAGCGGCCCTTGCCTTGTGCGCCTATTTTACCGGCAACTATCACGAGGCGGCGACACGGATCAAACGGTCGCCCGCCGTGAACAATCCAACCTATCACGCAATGGCGGCGGCGTTCTTTGCCGAAGGCGGCTACATGGAGGACGCCGCCCGCGAACGGGTCTGGCTGGAAGCCAACGCGCCGGGCCTCATAAAGAACGCGCGTCAGGAAGTAGCCATGCGCCTCCTTCGCAAGCAGGACGTCGATTTTTTCCTGGGGTCGCTGAAGAAGGCCGGCCTGGACATCAAAAACTGACGCAGGCAACAGGCCGTCGCGCCGCGTGGATACCCTACATCTCCGCGTAGCCAACAGTTAATTACGTTCCGCACGGTCAATCGATCCGCCACACATCCCGCAGGCAACACGCTGCTGGATCATGGAGGACCGCACAATGAAACTCTCGCGTCGCACCGTTTCCCTTGGAGGAGCCGGCCTGCTGGCGGCTGCCTCGCTCGGCTCGACGGCCGCCCGTGCCGACGGACTGATCACCGACCTGATGGAAGGCTCCGACGAGTTCGGGACCGCCCTCGAAGCCTATATCTACGGCTATCCACTGGTAACGATGGAGATGACCCGCCGCGTCATCACCAATGTCGCCGAGCCCAAGGGAACCAAGGCCCCGATGGGTCAGCTCATCAAGTTGCGTGAATATCCGAACGCCGAGTTCCGGGACGTCACGGCGCCGAATGCGGATACGCTTTACACGACCGCTTTTCTCGACGTCGGCGACGAGCCCTGGATCGTCAGCCTTCCGGACCTGAACGACCGCTATGCGCTGTTCCCCATGCTGGACGGCTGGACGACGGTTTTCGACGTTCCCGGAAAGCGCACCACCGGCACCGGGGCGCAGACATACGCCATCACCGGTCCCGGCTGGGAAGGCAC
>NZ_RCIZ01000051.1 GCF_003666685.1 Mesorhizobium sp. YM1C-6-2 | reverse complement strand
TACATGACCAGCGACGACTGCACCGACATCATCGAGCGATAGCCTGAATCGACCCGCTCGACCTCGCGGGCGACCAGCCCATAGGTCACGTAGCCGGCGCCCAGCCCGCCATATTCCTCCGGAACAGTGATGCCGAGCAGGCCGGCGTCGCCCATCTCGCGGAAGATCGCCGGGTCGGTCAGCTCGTCGAGATAGGCCTCCTGGATGCG
>NZ_RCIZ01000050.1 GCF_003666685.1 Mesorhizobium sp. YM1C-6-2 | reverse complement strand
CTAATTCGATTTTTCGCTGGCACGGTGATGCGGGTCCTCGCCGGCCTGGCGCTTCTTCTGCTCCTCATCACCAGCCAGTGCGTATGGCGATCTCGGCAACTTGTCGATCATCCGGAAGTGATTTCCGGGCTTGTCGGATCGCCGATCCCGCGTCAGCAAATAAACGGGTATGCACTGGACGCGCATTGAAATTAGACCATGCTTATGGAGTGGGCTGGGGGCTCT
>NZ_RCIZ01000049.1 GCF_003666685.1 Mesorhizobium sp. YM1C-6-2 | reverse complement strand
TGACCTCCCACCCGTGGAAGCGGTTCCACGGTCCCGAGGGCGCCCGACAGGCCGGCATGCCCGGCGGAGACGGCCAGCCTATCGGTCGGCTCTGCGACGGAGGCAGACGGAGCACCGTACGTCCCGGACCACTGGAGTATCTCGTGGCCGACAGTGGCGTGTGCCCGGCCGAAAGCGGCGACAGCCACCGGACGGGGGCGGAGGCCCAAAGCCTTCCGTCGCCTGACGCCAGGG
>NZ_RCIZ01000048.1 GCF_003666685.1 Mesorhizobium sp. YM1C-6-2 | reverse complement strand
ACGCAGCTCTACCAGAAGAAGCTCGCCGACATGCAGACGGAGATCGCGCTCGGGCTGCAGGGCAGCTTGCGGGTCGGTCGGCTGATGGACGAGGGCAAGATGGCGCCGGAGATGATCTCGATCGTCAAGCGCAACAATTGCGGCAAGGCGCTCGACATCGCTCGTCAGGCTCGCGACATGCATGGCGGCAACGGCATCCAGATCGAGTTCCACGTGATGCGCCACGCGCAGAACCTGGAGAC
>NZ_RCIZ01000047.1 GCF_003666685.1 Mesorhizobium sp. YM1C-6-2 | reverse complement strand
ATTCCGAGGAGGCATTTATTATGGCAGACGAAAGTAAATTTGAACAAGCAAAAGGTAATGTTAAAGAAACAGTAGGTAATGTTACTGATAATAAAAATTTAGAAAACGAAGGTAAAGAAGATAAAGCTTCTGGTAAAGCGAAAGAATTCGTTGAAAATGCAAAAGAAAAAGCAACTGATTTTATTGATAAAGTAAAAAGTAACAAAGGCGAGTAATTTTACTTTTTTATTCCTAATACACTGCACATGCC
>NZ_RCIZ01000005.1 GCF_003666685.1 Mesorhizobium sp. YM1C-6-2 | reverse complement strand
GGGACGGGTTCAAACATGGGTCACTTCTCAATGAAAATTACACGCTCCCCCGGGTCACTTCTCAGCAGCAATCAACAATCTACCCAGTGACCAGCGTTACCGGCGCTGTCGCCACGCAGGGCGCGAAGCCGCAAGTCCCGCTGGGCTCCGGTCGCATCGACGTCGACGATTGTGCGGTCACGACGAGTAACGATAAGCGTCATGTTGGCAGTCGACGCGCCAGTATCAACGACCAGGATGACGTTGTTCCTGCCAGGTACTAGTTCCAGATTACGCTCGAGAAGGCGAAAATATTCGGCGACCATCTCGGGTTCAGGAAGAACCGTGACCTCCGGTATGGTTGCTTCGATAGCATCCCGGTAGCGCGTCCGGGAGTCGTCGTCAGATATTGACGGCATGAGCGCGTATTTGCGTCGGCTCCGATATTCTGCTGGGATTCGTTCGAACAGGTGCCGAAGATACTCGCGGAAGATCGCGTCCCGGTCCAGGTCGCGAAAGGGCGTGTTCTTATCTGAACGGTCAAAGATGATCTGGCGAACGGGCTTCCCGTGGAGCATCCAGGCCTTGATATCGTCTATCTCGAAGAGCCAGGGCGCCCCCTCTGGGCGGCTGAGATGAAGTATCCATTGCTTGCGATTTTGGATCTTGGGGTCTGCTTCGATATAGCATCGAGACGGGAGAAAGGGCCGGTCACCCTCCTGCAACAAGAACCGAAATGCATTTCCTTCTATGTTGCTCATTCTTCCCCCGCGGATTTAAGCGCTCATTTGGGGAATCAACGATCACGCTGTCACAACCGGTTCGTCCCATTACCCAAGCATGAAAAAAGCCCCAAGAGCGTTTTCGCCGGATGGAAAGCGCAAGGCAAGAGTTGATGTAAAGCATCGGTCAGTAGCTTCAATGCTGCGCGGGCGACCGTTGGCACGCCGGCCAGTTTCTGCGATTTCGTGCAAAAGCTCGACAGGCTGCAACCAGCCCCATTGCGGGCAGCGATCATATGGCTGGCAGTCTTGCGAGACCACCCTTCGTTCAGCTCAGAGATCGCAGGCTGGGCAAAGTTTGACTTCCGTCCCGCTCAGTCTACCTGAGATGCTAAGCGTTCGATCACCCTTGACGTCACCCCGAGATCTGGGCACAGAGGTGATGCACAAATTGTGGCGAGGCCTCTTCGCCAGTCCGGATTTCCCAGTGATCTCAATGGTCTAGCTGGGGATATGGTTTTGGCTGTCTCCAAATCCAGGTTCCCCAGCCAAGAATTTTTCGAAATTCTTCAAATCGGCAAAATCCATCTCCTGGAAACGCCTTAGTTCTATCCCTGTCTATCCCGTGCATTCCCTTCGTGCGTTACGCGACAGACTGATTTCTGCCGTCCCAACGAAGGGACGCTGTCGTTGAATCGCCGAAAGCGCCGTTGGCACATTTAAGGCGGATCGTACCGCCATCCCATGGCGCAACGCTGCGATGGAACGTAAGCTGGCGACAGCCATTTGGTTCGAACTTGCAAGTCGTGCGATGGTCCTGCACCTTACGGCGTGAAATTCGGCGACCATCGTCTGGGCAACAAGGGAAATCGTCTGAACAAAAGGGAAGGAGCCAGGCATGAGAACGTTCGTCCTTGCAGGAATCCTCGCGCTGTCGGCGTCGACGTCCCTGGCACAGACCGCCACGCCTCAGCCGGCTGCTCCCGCAACTGAGGCGCCGGCCGATCAGGCGGCTGCCGCGCAGCAAAGCGGCCCGGCCAATCTGTGCCAGGAAGTCCTCGCCTTCATGAAGGCGCCGCCTGAGGCGCCCGCACCGGCCGCGGCAAAACCGGCAGCCGCCCCGGCTCAGCAATCGGATAGCGCCGCCAAGCAGGGGACCACCGGTTCCGGCGATCCGGCGAAGACGGAGGGCGGGACCGGCTCGGCGCAGAAAATCACCGGTCAGGATGGCGTGGCGACCGACGCCCCCAAGCCGGGCAAGGACAATGCAGCGAGCGGATCGGCGACCAATGCGCCTCAGAAGGAGAGCAGGGCTGCGCCGCTGCCCCCGGCCGATGTAACCAGCACGCCCAAGGAGTCGGTGCTGACGATCGAGGCGGCCGAACAGCTCGCTTCTGCGAACGACATCGCGCAATGCCAGAAGACGGCCCGTGAAATGCGGGTCGCCGGCGTCGCCATGCCGCCGCCGCTGATCGCCTTGGCGGCGCTCGACCTGCAGTATCAGCAGAAGCCGGCTGCCGAGCCCTCCGGGGCCGCCGCTCCGGCTGAAGGCGAGCAGACGCCGCAATAGGGGAGAATATTGTGGCGGCGGCCCGGCTATTGGCTGCCGCCAAAGGCAACAGGAAAGGAGTAAGCGGCGATGGGCATGATCTTGACGGGAATGGTTGTTGCGATCGCAATAGCGTTTGGGGCCGGCTATTTTCTCCTCGACGTACAGCAGCAAAAGCCTGCGTGGCAGGTCTACAGCACCGACAGCACGCGGGTCGGCGATCCCGGCCACAATCTCGTCGGCCAGAACTGGTCGGGCGACCCCGGCAACAATGCCACTGACAGTGGTACGGAAACGTCGTCCTAAGACAGGGAAACGACGAACCGGAGCGGCTCCGGCCCGCCTATCGTCCCGGACGTATCCGGGCTGCTCCAGACCTTTAGCCGACGCAGTCACCCTTGGTGATGCATGACCGACTGCACATAAAGGACCCGCCGGCCTTCGCAGCGGTAAGGAAACGAGCCGGGACGGTATCAAAAGAAAGCCCGGACCGATCGGTCCGGGCTTTCTGATTTTACAGGAGATGGCCTATTCTATTCCGCAGGTTCGGGAGCCGTATGCGGCGGCGGTACGCGGCCGCTGGCCTTGCGTTGCTGCTCCTCCACCCAGGCGCTGTGGTGCTCCTTGGCCCAGTTCAGGTCCACCGTGCCGGATCCCATCGCGTCGTAGGCGCCTTCCATGCCGACCGTGCCGATATAGATGTGCGCGATGATGACCGCGATCATCAGGACGCCCACGGTCGCATGGATATACTGGGCCATCTGCATGCCGTTGACGTCGGTGAAGTAGAACGGGAACAGCATGAAGATGCCTGAGACCGACAGCGCGATTCCGCCGAGCACGACAGCCCAGAAGATGAACTTCTGCCCCGCGTTGAAGCGTCCTGCCGGCGGATGGGTCTTGTTCGACCGGTCGAACAGACCCCCGGCGGATTTCAGCCAGTTCGCGTCGTAGCGATCCGGGAGATTGTCCCAGACCCACAAGACCAGAATGAGGAGCACGCCGGCCATGAACGCCCAGGATCCGAAATCATGCGCGTATTTCGCCCAGACCGACCAGGTCGAGAACGCCTCGGGTCCGATCAACGGCATCAGCAGGCGCTTGCCGAAGACGAAGTTCAGGCCGGTGACGGCAAGAACGATGAAGGCGGTTGCAGTGATCCAGTGGGCGAGGCGTTCCAGCGCATTGAAGCGGAGGATCCTGGCGCCCGATTCGTCCGCCTGCGTACGGATCCGGCCCCTGACGAAGTAGAAAAGCGCAAGCACGAGCAACATGCCGACGATGGCGATGGTGCCGATCCACGGCAGCACGCCTTCATGGAAGTCCTGATATTCGCGGCCTTGCGGTTGCTGCAGCGTCGCAGCCTTGCGGTCCGGGATGGTGACGCGGCCCTGGACCTTGTTGAGCTCATCGAGGAGCTGCTGCTCGTTCACCGCCTCGGCGGTCGGGTTGCTTGCCGATGGACCTTCCTGCGCGCCCGCCGGAACAACAAGCAGGCCGAGAGCCAGAATGAACGCTGCGACAGCCGGCGAAATCAGTCGGCCAAGGCTCCAGATCCGCATTTGCTTCGTCCTCCTGAGCTTGTTTCGCCGCGGGAATCCAACGCCCGCCATACGCTTGCTGGTCTAGACGTTGACCGTCTCCCGATAGGCTGTCTGCCAGCCCCACGCGCCCGAGCCGTAGCCGCGCTGCGTCACCCGCTCCTTGTAGATTGCCGCGATGATCTCGCCGTCGCCGGCGAGAAGCGACTTGGTCGAGCACATCTCAGCGCAGAGCGGCAGCTTGCCTTCGGCCAGGCGGTTGGCGCCGTACTTCGCATATTCGATTTCGGTCGAATCCGGCTCCGGGCCGGCTGCGCAGAAGGTGCACTTGTCCATCTTGCCGCGGCTGCCGAAATTGCCGACGCGCGGATATTGCGGCGCCCCGAACGGGCAGGCGTAGAAGCAGTAGCCGCAGCCGATGCACAGGTCTTTCGAATGCAGCACCACTGCGTCCGCCGTCGTGTAGAAGCAATCGACGGGACACACCGCCGCGCATGGCGCGTCGGTGCAGTGCATGCAGGCCATCGACACCGAGCGTTCGCCCGGCTTGCCGTCATTGATGGTGACGACGCGGCGCCGGTTGATGCCCCACGGCACGTCGTGCTCGTTCTTGCAGGCGGTGACGCAGGCGTTGCATTCGATGCAGCGGTCGGCGTCGCAAAGGAACTTCATCCTGGCCATTTGTGGTTCCTCCCTCTTACGCCGCCGCGATCTGGCAAAGCGTGACCTTCGGCTCCTGCATGCCCGTCACCGGGTCGTAGCCGTAGGTTGTGATGCTGTTGGCGCTTTCGCCGAGCACGTAGGGGTCGGTCCCCTCCGGGTAGTTGTCCCGCAGGTCCTTGCCCTGGAACCAGCCGCCGAAGTGGAAGGGCATGAAGGCGACGCCCTTGCCGACGCGCTCGGTCACCAGCGCCTTTACCCGCGCCTTGGAGTCGTTCTCCGCTCCGTTGACCCAGACCCAGGCGCCGTCGCTGATGCCGCGGTCGGTGGCATCGGCGGGGTTGATCTCGACGAACATCTCCTGCTGCAGCTCGGCCAGCCACCGGTTCGACCGGGTCTCCTCGCCGCCGCCTTCGTATTCGACCAGGCGGCCGGTCGTCAGAATGATCGGGAACGATTTCGCGATGCCGTTGTCCACCGCCGCCTTCTGCACGCTGAAGCCGATATTCGGCAGGCGGAACTGCTTGGCGTCCGGATAGGTCGGATATTTCGCGACCAGGTCCACCTTGGGTGAATAGATCGGTTCGCGGTGGATCGGCACCGGGTCCGGCAGGTTCCACGCGACCGCACGGGCCTTGCCGTTTCCGTAGGGATGGCAGCCATGGCTGAGCGCGACGCGCTGGATGCCGCCCGACAGGTCGGTCGACCACGACACCTTGCCGATGCCGCCCATGTCGTCGCCGATCGTCTGGATGATCCCGCGTTCCTCTGGCGTCAGGTCCTGGTCCCAGCCGAGCTTCTGCAGCACAGCCATGGTGAACTCCGGGTAGCCGTCGGTGAGTTCGGAGCCTTCCGTGTAGGAGCCCTCGGCGAGAAGCGTTTCGCCGTTCCGTTCGACGCCGAAGCGGGCGCGGAACGGGCTGCCGCCGTCCATGACGTGGCGCCCGGTGCTGTAGAGATTCGGGCTTCCGGGGTGGCGGATCTCCGGCTTGCCCCAGCACGGCCAGGGCAGGCCGTAATAGTCGCCGCCCACCTCCGGATCGTCCTTCGGTGCGCGCAGCGTGACCAGATCGAACTTATGCTGGTTCTTCATATGCGCCTTGAGCCGCTCCGGCGACTGGCCGCAATAGCCCGTCGACCAGCTGCCGCGGTTCATCTCGCGCAGGATGTCCTCGGGTACCGGGCGATCGCCTTCGACCGCGATGTTCTTGAACATCCAGTCGGCGAGGCCGAGCTTCTGCGAGAGCAGGTAGAGGACCTGGTAGTCGTCCTTCTGCTCGAAGCTCGGCGGGACGATCTGCTCGCCCCACTGCAGCGACCGGTTGGAGGCTACGCGCGACCCCGAGGTCTCGAACTGCGTGCAGACCGGCAGCAGATAGGTGTTGTCCTGACGTCCTGCCTGCACCGCGAGCGAGGCCCAGGTGGTCGGATGCGGATCGGCCACGACAAGCAGTTCGAGGCCGGCGAGCCCCTTAATCGACTCCGGAATGCGGGCGATACTGTTGCTCGCATGGCCCTGGACGAACATCGCCCGCATGACGTCGGGCTGCTGGACGTCCTCCTTCGGCAACGAAACCGAATCGAACCACCGCGTCAGCGGGATGCCGGGCGTCTCCATCAGTTCCTTGGAGGGGAACTGGCCGACCAGGTCGTTGTAGGGAATCTCCCAGACGCGCGACCAGTGCTTCCAGGCGCCTTCCGTCAGCCCGTAGTAGAAGGGCAGGGTGACCACATCGAGCCCGATATCGGTGGCGCCCTGCACGTTGTCGTGACCGCGGAAGATATTGGCGCCGGTGCCGGGTTTGCCGATATTGCCGGTGGCGAGGCACAGGATGCAGCTCGCCCGCGTGTTGGCCGTCCCGACCGTGTGATGTGTCTGGCCCATGCACCAGATGATGGTCGCCGGCTTCTGCGTCGCGAACATCTCGGCGATGCGCTTCAACTGGTCGCCGGGGACGCCGGTGATCGTTTCCACCTCGTCGGGGGTGTATTTGGCGACTTCCTTCCTGACCTCGTCCATCCCGTAGACGCGCTGGGCGATGAATTCCTTGTCCTCCCAGCCGTTCTCGAAGATGTGCCAGAGCATGCCCCAGAGCAGCGCGATGTCGGTGCCTGACCTGAAGCGCGCATATTCCGTCGCGTGCGCTGCCGTGCGGGTGAAGCGCGGATCCATGACGATGAGGTTGGCGTTGTTGAGCTCCTTGCCCTCGAGCAGGTGCTGCATGGCGACCGGATGCGCCTCAGCCGGATTTCCGCCGAGGATAAGCATCGTCTTGGAATTTCGGATGTCGTTGTAGGAGTTGGTCATCGCGCCGTAGCCCCAGGTGTTGGCTACGCCGGCAACCGTCGTCGAATGGCAGATGCGGGCCTGGTGGTCCTGGTTGTTCGTTCCCCACAGGGCGGCAAGTTTGCGGAAGAGATAGGTGCCTTCGTTGGAGAACTTCGCCGACCCCATCCAGTAGACGGATTCCGGCCCGGACTTCTCACGGATTTCGAGAAGCTTGTCGCCTATGCCGTTGATCGCCTCGTCCCAGCTGACGCGCTCCCATTGGCCGCCGGTGAGTCGCATGGGGTATTTCAGGCGACGGTCGCTGTGCACGAGCTCGCGCACGCTGGCGCCCTTGGCGCAATGCGAGCCGCGATTGAACGGGCTGTCCCAGGACGGCTCCTGGCCGGTCCAGACGCCGTTCTGGACCTCGGCCGTCACCGTGCACCCGACCGAGCAATGGGTGCAGATGCTCTTTTTTATCTCGATCGGCACTCCCGGCTGCGGCGGGCTGATCGCGGCGGCCTTGTTGACCGTGCCGAGCTGGAACGAGCCGAGCGCGGCCATCCCGCCGACGGCGAGGCCGGAGCGGCGCAGGAATGTTCGACGGTCGACGGGAGCCGATGCGGCGCCCCCCACCAGGGTCTGCAGTCTCGTGCGGCTTGCCTGTCCGCCCTTGCGCTTCGTCAGCATGGCAACCTCACTTCTTCTGGGGATAGCGGTTCACGCGATAGAACGCCTTGACGTGATCCGTCTCCTGGTAGCGCGCCCGCGTCTCCTCTTCTCCCGGATTGTAGGCCTGGGCCTCGGTGGGAACGAACGCGGCGGCTGCAACCGCAGTGGTCGAGGCGCCGCCGAAGGCTCGAAGGAAGTTGCGGCGGCTTAGCGCCGTCCGTCGCGTGTCCTGCATCTTCCTTCCTCCTCTTTTGCGGGCTCGGCCCAAGGCAGCGTCTAAGCGCTTCGCCGCGTCTCCATGGCGAAGGCTTCGGTTTCGATGTCGATGAAGAGCTGACCGAGGGCGCCGACCGCCCGGTAGAATTTCGCGGCCTTCGCGTTCTTCAGGTCGGCGAAGAAACGCCCGGCCCAGGGCGCGACATGCCGTTCGAAGAAATCCTGCTCTTCGCTGGCAGGAATCTCGAAGCGATTGCCGGCAAGGCCGCTCATGACCTCGCAGAGCGTGCCGAGATGATCCTCGGGGTCGAAATGGCCGGCGGCCCGCTCGATGCCGAGGCGCTTCATGTCTCCGCGCAGGCGGGCGAGCGGCCGTTCGTTGAGGAAGCCGGTCAGGTAGTAAGAGGCGTAAGGGATCAGCTCGCCGCGACCGACGCCGATGAAGAGATGGAAATATTCGCGGGCGACGTCATCGGCGGAAGCGGCTGCGGCTGCCTGGCCAAGTGCCGCGTGGGCGCGTCCCACGAGCGTGTCGTCGCTGCCCTGAAGACTGGAAAGCCGAGCCAGGAGATTGGCATCAGGCGGCGTCAGCAGCAGTGATGCGAGGAGGGCGTATTCGTCCGATCGCGCGCGGTCGATATCATCGATATTCGCGGGATGCTCCGTCGGCGCCGGGTAAAGATCGGGGCGCAATACGGTCCGCGGCAGGCCGGTAAGAGCTTCGACGGAAAGAACCCGTTCGGACGGGACACGACGCCACAGCGAAACCGTCGGTTGAGCAACACCAAGACTGCGGGCCAAGGCGGAAACTCCGCCCATTGCCCTGATGGCTTGCTCCAAACCCGCTTCCCTATGCATAACCATGCCCTCGGTACCGCAAGGTCATAGTATTTCCCTATGGGGATAATGCAATCCCTGGTCAGGGAAAGAATTCGTGACCTCAAGGCGCCGGCTCAGCGCGGCATCGCGCCGCCGTGGCGGAGTCCGACGACTGGTTCGGATACTTGCGACTGCCCGGTGTCATCGGTCGAATGCCGAGGCTTTGCCGGCTCCGCATCACCGAAGGCGGCTTCCGGCGGGTCTGCGGCGTCGGGGGGCGGGTCGGGTTCGAGCGGGTCTGTCACCGCTGAAGGTTCCGGCGTGTCGGCGTCGGCTACCGTATCAGGCTGGACAACCGCCGGTTGTTCAGGAAAGGCATCGGGCTGCCCGCCGGCGGTCGGTTCCGCATCGGGCTCCATGGCGCGAACGGTCTTCGACAGGAAGCCGACGACAGTTTCTTTTGCTTCCAGTGGGCCGAACCCTCCCATGGAGCCTGGCTGATTGAAGTCCCAGGCATATTCGGAGGGACCGACATAGTCGCGGATTCCCGGATCGAGCGACCACATCTTGCGCATCGCGGCGCTCTTGAGCGCCATCGGCACGCCCTTTCGCAGAAAGGCTGAAAGGTCGCTCTCGGGGGTAAGGTCCTCGATGCGGGGGAGGGGCTCGGCGGGCTCGTCCGTTTCGGTTTCCGCCGCTTCCTGTTCCTGCGATGCGGCGCCAACTTCCTCCGCAACCACCTCGGGCGACAGGTTTTCATCGCCGGGGGCCGGTTCCTCCAGGCGTGCGGACAGCTTGCGCCGCGACCACCGGGCAAAGACGTTGTCGTTGCCGCCGTCGTCGCTCATTCCTCGTCGTCCCCGGGATCGGAACTCGGATCCCGCCTGGCCATCGCCTCCGGGTCCGCGCGGTCCCGCTGGCGTTTGACGAAGGGGCGCTCGACGTGATGCGCCTCGACGAAGGCGGCGAGCAACTGCTGTATCTCGACAGGCATGGGGACGGCCTCGATGATGTCGGTACCGGTCCCGGTCAGCGCCTCGGCGTCGGCGGGATCGACGGTCACCAGATGCAGCACCACCCCTGGAGGCGCGTCCGTAGGCCGAAGCGCCACCCAGAGGCTCGGCTGCGGCGAACGCAGGTTTTCCCGGTACATCGTCGTGTCCGATCCGAAGAATTCGAGCTCTGCCTTTCCCGCATAATAGCGCGTCACTTCGGCGGTTCCATGGAGTTCTGTCCAGGGTGCAGCCGCCGGTGCGCCGGCGAGCACGGCAACCGGCATCCAGGCATGATCGACCCACGGATTCTTCAGCGCTCGCCGCTCTACGATCACCCCGACTTCGACTGTTTCCCTGATCAAGCCGCGATCCCCTAGCTTGCCGGCGCCGCGGCGCGCAGCGGCAGTCCGGCGACGAGGTTCTGCGGCTTCATGCGGATCGTCCGGTCCGGCGTCTCCGCCAAGATCAGCCAGATCGGCCGCGCGCCGACCTCTGGCCTGACTTCGCCGATGTCGGAAAAGCCGAGCCGGAACAATGCGATGATGCGCTCCGCTGCTTCGGGGTCGAGTTCCTTGCCCGTCCACAGCGCATTGCCGATGCGCGTCGCTTCGGCGTCGAGGCCGACGAACCATGCCCAATCGTCGTCTTCGATCCGCTCGACCGGCTCGATCGTCACGTCGACGGCGAGCAGATGGCGGATCCACGCCGCCATGGCGGTGGCGAGACCGCGCCGCGCCGTGCTGTCCACGCCGCCGAAACCAAGCACCATGTCGAACGCGTCGCTCCTGCCGAAATAGCTCCCGGCATTCTTCTCCTCGAGGATTTCGAGTTCGGTGACGGCCGGTCCGCCAAGCATGGTGAGCAGGGGGGAGGCGTGACGGTTCTGCTCGTGGACTTCTATGGTTTCGGCGTCGGCGAGCAGCAGCGCGCCCTCATGGAAGGTCACCCGCTGCGTCCGGTAGAACAGTTCGGCCGCGCGCAGGACGAAAGGATCGTCCTCGCCGTCGAGCGCATTGCGCAGCACCACCTGCGCAAGCTGGTTCATGAACAGCGGGGGAGTGTTGGCAGCCGAGCCGCGCGCCAGTTCCAGATAGGCGGCTTCGAGCGAGGGGGCCGCAAGGAGGCGGTCGCGGAAGGCGACCATGAACTCCCAGTTCTCCCGCGCATCCGGGTCGTCCATCGCGGCGATCTCGTCCGGACCGACCGGGCGGCGCGGATCGTGCATCAAAAGTTCGTGATGCAGCCGCAATTCGGCCTCGCACGCCTCTTCGGGCGGCAGCAGCTCGGGGCGCGCGAAATAGGCCTTGAGAAAGGCGTCGGTCACGATCAGCCGGCCGGCTTCGTCGCGATCGAGGAGGTGATGACCCGAAGAAACCCAGAAATCCTTCACTCGTGCCTTCCCGCCAATGCCCGGATGTCCACTTCTTCGACGGGCCCGTCCTCTTCCTCGACCTCGATGACGCGGAACGCCATAGCCGGATCGAGCCGGCTCACCTTCCGGTGGAGGGTGCGGAAGGACTCCCTGACGCTGCCGTCCTCGCCAGCGCGGCTGAGGGCAATCAAGGTGTTCGGCGGATGGTCGCAGAGGGATTGCGCAAAGGCGATCTCCTCTTCGGCGGCTGGGCGAGCGGCCTCCATGCCGGGCGCGCCGCAACGCGCAACGAGTTGCTCGGCAAGCCTCTCGACCGCCGCCGCGCGTTCCTCTGCGGTCGCCTCGGTCACGACGACGAGGGTAGACCAGCCGAAGCTCTCGATGCCCAGAAAGCCGGCGCGGAACGCCTGCCTTTCCTTGCCGGAGAGGCTTTCGACATCGGCGCCGAAGAACAGAAAGGTGCCGGTGGCGGCCCATTCGCCGGGTTCGGCGGCGCGGGAATAGACGAAGGTATCCGAGGGATCGAGGCGGATCGTGCGCGGCAGCTTCACAGCCATGGCGTTCCAGTCGCCGGATCGAGCCAGGACGGCGATGCGATCGCCTCCGCCAGGTTTTGTCTTTCTGAGGTTTCCTGTCCCGGCTTTTGCGAGCGCAGCAGGTCACCGTTGTCGGCGATCCGGGCTTCCTGGCCGATTGGGCCGAGGCGGTTCAGCCAGTGCCTGGCGATGGGCTCGAAACCGCCATCGCTCCATTCATCGAACGCGGTCATCAGGTGGCGGGAGAAGCTGGCGATGATCTCGCCTGCATCGGGGTCCTCGAAGCCCAGCTCGTCGAGTCCGCCGAACAGCGGCCGCAGGCCCGGCTCGCCGGTGCGGACAGCCACCGTTCGGATCATCGCCCCGAAGACCAGCCATTCCGGCGTCTCGTCGTCGCGTGTTCCCGGAGGCCAGCCCAGGCGGCCGCCGCCGACGAGGACCCCATCGACGCGAACCGCGTCGGGCCAGTCTAAGGTAATCGGCCGCGACGGCGGCGCATGCGTCGCGAGCGCATCGGCAAGCGCGTTCATGCCGGCATAGATTGCAAGGCGCGCATGTGCGAACGGCTCTTCAGGCTCCAGGACGACCGCGAATTCGGCGAGATCGTAGCGTCGCGCCCAGACCAGCGTGCCTGCGCCGTCCTCGCCGGCAATGGAGCAGGCATGCGCGAAGGCGTCGCCGGCCTCTCGCAGGGCAACGAGGCTGTAGAGCGGAGGCAGATCGATGGCGCGGTCGATGACCGAAGCGCCCACAGACATGATGCCGGTCCATTTCTGATGACGACGACCGTATTCTCCTTATAATGCTTCTAAAGTGAAGGCGCTACCGCAGCGGGCGGTGCCGCGCCGCGGGGAGGCGCAATGAGCCTGGACAAACCGCGCACGATTTTTGTCTGCTCCTGCGAGCGGACCATGCCTGGTTACGGTGGCAGCGTGGCCCGCGCATGCACGAACGCAGAGGTCCAGTCCGGAGATCATCTCTGTGGCGCCGAACTCGGCCGGGTCCGAAGCGCATTGAGCGCGGGAGGAGCGGTCACCATCGCCTGCACGCAGCAGGCGCCGCTTTTCCGCGAAGTCGCGGAGGAAGTCGGCTTTGCCGGCGATCTCGCATTCGCCAACATCCGCGAGACTGCCGGCTGGTCGGAGGACGCAGCCGCCGCCGGACCGAAGGCGGCGGCACTCCTGGCGATGGCGATTGAGCCGGTCGCACCGCCTGCGCTCGTCACGCTTGAGAGCAACGGGGTGGTGCTGGTTTATGGCCGCGACGAGGCGGCGATAGAAGCAGGCCGGCAGCTCGCCGACGAGCTGGACGTCACCGTCCTGCTCTCCCGTCCTGACGAAATCGCGCCCCATCGCGTCTGGGATTTCCCCGTCGTGCAGGGAACGATCCGGAACGCACATGGCCATCTCGGCGCCTTCGAGCTGACGGTCGACGACTTCGCGCTGCCTGCGCCTTCGTCGCGCGATCGGCTGCACTTCGGGACATCACGCGACGGTGCGATCTCGAAAGCGGACATCATCCTCGATCTCTCCGGTGGCGTTGCCCTGTTCCCGGCCCACGAGCTGCGCGAGGGCTATCTGAGGGCGGACCCTGCCGACCGGGCCGGAGTCGTTGCCGCGATCGCCAAGGCGGCCGGCCTCGTCGGGGAATTCGACAAGCCGCGCTATATCGATTTCTCGGCCGACCTGTGCGCCCATTCGCGCTCCCGCATCACGGGCTGTACGCGATGCCTCGACCTGTGCCCGACCGGCGCGATCACGCCTGCCGGAAACCACGTCGCCATCGACGCTGAGGTCTGCGCCGGCTGCGGCAATTGCGCCGCTGCCTGTCCAACAGGCGCCGCCGCCTACGCCGTCCCGGACGGAGAGGCCCTGCTTCGCCGGCTGCGCACGCTTTTGGTCGCCTATCGAGAGGCAGGCGGGAGCGATCCGGTCGTCCTCTTCCACGACGGCAACCATGGCGACGCGCTTGTCGATGCGCTGGCGCGCTTCGGCCGGGGACTGCCAGCGAATGTGCTGCCGGTCGCCGTCAACGAGATCACGCAGCTCGGGATCGAGGCGTGGACCGCGCCTGTCGCCTGGGGCGCAGTGGCGGTGAGGGCGCTCGCCTCGGCGAAACCCAAACATGAGATCACCGGCCTGGCCCGGAACGTCACCATCGCCAATCGTTTAGGCCAGTCGCTGGGCTACGGCGCGGAAATCTGCGGAGTGATCGAGGCAGACGACCCGGACATCCTGAGAACGGCGCTCGACCAGGTGAGTCCGGGCGCGAATGAAAGGAAGCCGGCGACCTTCCTGCCGCTCGGAGACAAGCGCAGCCTCTTGAGAAGCACGATGACAGAACTGCATCGCGCCGCGCCGACGCCGGTCGACCGCGTGGTGTTGCCGTCGGCCGCGCCGTTCGGCGGGCTGGAATTCGACGTCGAGGGTTGCACGCTTTGCCTCTCATGCGTGTCGGCCTGTCCGACGGGCGCGCTCTCCGACAGCGAGGACCACCCGGCGCTTTATTTTTCCGAGAGCGCCTGCGTCCAATGCGGACTTTGCGCGGCGACCTGCCCGGAAAAGGTGATCACGCTTGCGCCGCGGGTGGATTTCTCCGCCTGGAGCGCGCCGCGCCAGGCGGTCAAGGAAGAAGAGCCCTATGATTGCATCCGTTGCGGCAATCCCTTCGGCACCAAGAGCACGGTCGAGCGGATCGTCGCCAAGCTCGAAGGCAAGCATTGGATGTTCGCGGGGGAGAACGCACGGCGGCTCGATCTGGTGCGGATGTGCGACAATTGCCGCGTCGACGCTGCCATGAACGAGGGTTTCGATCCTTACGAAACCTCGCCCCGTCCGGCGCCGCGAACGACGGAGGATTATCTGCGGGCGCGCAAGGCTTCGGAAGACAAGCCCGTCTGAATTCAGTCGCCGCCGGTCTCGGCCTGCAGGAATCGGATCAGCGCCGCCCGATCCCCGGGATCGCCGATCGTCTGCTCGGGCATCTTTGTGCCTGGCGTGTATTGACTCGGACCCAGCTCAAACAGTTTCGACACCGTCTCCGGCGTCCAGACGATGTCCATTTCCCTGAAAGCCGGCGAGTAGTGGTAGCCCGGCACCGACGCGATCTTGCGGCCGAAGATGCCGTGCAAGGTGGGGCCGGCGCGGTTGCCGTCGTCAGGGTCGAGCGTGTGGCAGGCGATGCAGGCCCGGAAGACCTCGGCATCCGGATTGCCCGCGTATCTGGCCATCGGATCGGCCGCACCGTCCGGTGCGTTTCCAAGCCGTTGCCCGGTCTCGATGTCCCATTCGTGCACCACGCGATCCGCGCTGCCGGCCAGAAGCGTCCCGCCGCCGGCCGGGAAGGCGAGGGACCATACCGGCACGCCGGCCGCGTCAAAGGTGCGAACGGGCTTCAGGCTCTTGGCGTCGAGCAGCACGATCGCATCATTGATCCCGGCAGTGGCGATATAGGTTCCGTCGCCCGAGGCGGCGAGGGCGACGACCGGCCTGGATGAAACCTGTACTTCGGCCAGGATCGCGCCACTGCGATCGAGCTCACGCAGCTTGCCGTCGGCGCCTCCGGCGAACAGCCGGTCTTGGGCCGTTGCCGCAAGCGTGCTGAGCGGCGCCGGGAGCGTGACCCGAAGGGGCGCAGCATCAGGCTTGGGCGGCCAAAGAATGACGGCCGCGTCGTAGCCTGCGCTTGCGAGCGTGCCGTCGGAGAGGAATGCAACCGCGTTGACGTTGCCGCGATGGCCTTGGAGGACGCGCGGCTGGCCCCCTGAAAGCGGCCAGAGCCGCACGCTCTCGTCCCATGAAGCCGAGGCGAGCGTCGAGCCGTCGGGCGATACTGCGAGCGCCACGACCGGGGCTGAATGGCCTTGCAGGATGGATCTCGGAGTGCTCCTGCCAGCATCCCAGATCGCGATGCGGCCGTCCGCCCCGGCGCTGGCGAAGCGTCCCTCCGGCAGGGCCGCGACGGCGTTGACCTGGCCGTCATGAAACAGCAGCACCTCGCGGGCCTCGCCGGTTTCCAGCGACCAGACGATCGCCTTGGCGTCGAAGCTGCCGGTGATCGCCGTCCGTCCGTCGGCAGCTACGGCGATTGCCCGCACCGGACCGCCATGGCCGCGCAATTCCACGGCATCTGCGGCAATGCCGAAGAGAAAGGGAGCAATCGCTGCCAAACCTGCAGCAAGCGTCGTCTTCGTTGCGCACCGGACCATTCCGTGCTCCCTTGGCCGGCAGCGCCACCGTCGCGGGCGTCAAGCTTTGCCGGGCGGCCAACATCGTTCGCTACTGTTCGAGGCAATCATATGACCCAGAATATGGAAACCGATCCCTTCAACGTCTCCATGCGCAAGTTCCTCAAGCAGGTCGGCGTGACATCGCAGCAGGCAATCGAGAAAGCCGTGGCGGAGAAGGGCCTGAAAGGGAAGGGCCGCCTGACGGTCAAGGCCGTGATAACGTCGGAGGCCGCCGGCCTGAACCACGTCGTCGAAGGCGAGATAGATCTCGGCTGAGACGAGGCGCGGCCCGGCCTGGGCCGTCCTTATTTGAAGAACCGAATCTGCCCGGCAGGGCTTGGATCGTAGCCGGCAAGTTCGGCGGCGCGCCCGGCAAAGCTCTCCTCGCCTAGGAACCGCAAAAGCGCTTGGACCGAAGGCTGGAAGTAGGTTCGCTGCCGCATCAGGAGATCGAAGTTCTCCCAGGCCAGCGGCACGAAATCCAGACCGGCGGCGCGTTGGCGGCACGTCATCTCGTGGTTCTATTTCGACATAGCGCCGGTGCAGTTCATCGGCCGCATGCGCCTCGCCACCGATGTGCCGACGCTCTTCGCCGGCTCACCACCCGTCTGCATGAAGGCGTTTCTCATCCAATTAAACGATGACAGGCAGTTCGGGCTCGTGCCTTTAGTCTTCGCAGCCGAGTTTCCTCAACGCCCCGGACGGGGGGTCACGAGAATGCCCCTTCGCGTGCTCGTCTTCGCCCTGTTCGTCATGCAGTGTGCCTTGGCATCCGCGACGCATGCCGAGGGCGTCTTGAAGGCTGCGCTGGTGCCCAGCCTCGAGCGCGTCATGCGAGATGCTCCCCCGAATCCCATGTCGTCGCTGAAACTGTTCGCAGCCCGCCGCGAATGCGAGTCGTTTCAGATCGCCGTTTGGCGCGAAGGTGGTGGCCTTGGCGACATCGATCTGGAATTGCGCTCTGACCATGAGTGGGATCTTGCGCTCTTCAAAGAGCATTATGTCGAAGTGAGGCAGCCAAGCCCTGACCCACGTGGCGACAACCGGCCGCTCGGCGCGGGTTGGTACCCGGATGCTCTGATTCCGATCGAGGGAACCCTGGAGGGCGCTCAGTGGACCTTCACAGCGGCAAACGACGGTAGTGGAGAAACAACGCGGCTATTCTGGACCGATGTCTGCGTCGCGGAAAACGCTAGCCCCGGCGAATTCAATCTGGGCATTGCCGTCCGGTCGGGCGGTGACGAGACAAGTCTCGACGTTCAGGTACGAGTCTGGGATTTCGCACTTCCCCTCCAACCCGCACTCAATTCGCTGTTCCGGGTCGCTGCGCGCGATAGGGCGATGAACCGCTCGATCGTGGATGTGTTGTTGGCACATCGGCTCATGCCGCTTCATGTAGCGCCGACCGAGCAAGCCGAGTTGATCGAGGGCAGCGGCCTCAAGTCCACAGGCTTGTCCTTTTGGAGCGGCGACGACAATGTCAGGTGCGCGATGCTGCCGCCGCCCGATGTTGCCGAAGTGCGCCGAGAGTTGGCCCTGCAAGACAATAGGCTTCGGATATACAATTATTCGGCAGACGAAATCGATCTCTGCGCGTACCAGCCGGATTTGGTGAAAGCCTGGGGTCGTGCGCTGCATGAAGCAGGCGTCGATAATCTCATCACCATGATGCCCGAGAAAGAACTCTACGACGACGGGTCGGGGAGCGGGCGCTCGGCGGTCGACATCTGGGTAGTGCTCCCGAACATGTACGACAAAGCGGGCGACCGCATTCGCGAGGTGCTGGCAAAGGGAGACGAGGTCTGGTCGTACAATGCACTGGTGCAGGATGAATACTCGCCGAAGTGGCAGATCGACTTTGCGCCGGTCAATTTTCGCATCCAGCCCGGCTTTCTCAGCCAGAGCCTTGGACTGACGGGGTTGCTATACTGGCAAGTCGATCTTTGGACCAAGGCGCCGTGGAGCGACATCCAGACCTACAGCGGCTTCCCGGGCGAGGGGATGCTGGTTTATCCGCCGTGGCCGGGTTTCAGCACGCGCGTCGCCGCATCAATGCGGCTCAAATGGCTTCGCGACGGTGTCGACGACTACGATTACGTCGCGCTGCTCGCCGGGCTCGGCTGCCGGTTTGAGGCCAAGGCTTTCGTCGATCCCGTAGCGCGGTCCTGGCGTCGATGGACCAAGGACCCCCAGAAGCTAGAGCAACAGCGGCAACGATTGGGCGAATATCTCGAGAGCGTCACCAGAGGCAATGGCGGATGTGACCCCCTTTCCCGCTAGGCCGCCTGCAATTGCATCGGCCGCCGGCAAAATTCCCGTGATCGAGGTATGTTCGCCTCGTGACGGGATACAATGGTCACACGGCTCCAGCGAGGTTATCGGCTATCGCCCGTTCGGGATTTTCCGGACGACCCTGGCCATGCTTGTCATCGTACAGCACGTCGGACACGTCGGTCCAAAGGCGGATTGGGGTAGCTGGGCGACGGGATCCATTGCCGTGCTCATGTTCTTCACGCTCTCCGGTTTTGTCATGACGGAGGCGGCTGTGAAGTTCTATCGCGGTAGACCGGTGGCATTCGCGATGAATCGGTTCCTGCGCATTGCCCCGCTCTATGTCATCTCGCTGGTGCTCTCTATCGGGGCGATTCTGCTGGCGCTTCGGATGGCTCCGACCTACCTGCCGAACGATCTCGTTCCATACACCGGCGCCGAACTGTTCAGTCGGGGGAACCTCGCCTGCAATGCGATTGCCTTCATGCCTGGCCCTTGCGACAACGCGGCGTTCTTCGTGCCTTATGTGTGGGCTCTGCGGGTCGAGGTGCTGTTCTACATTGTCGTGGCTGCGGCGGTCTTCATCGGGCAATGGAGCGTTCGTGCAGCCGTTGCAGTGGCCTCTCTTGTGGCCACTGCTATGTTTGCTTGCGCAATCATCGGCTTCGGGCCTTCGGCATTTTCATTCGTTCCCTACTTCGTGTTCGGCATTGCTCTTTATTTCGTCGCCACCAAACCCGCGCGAACGTCACTCGTCGCGTCAGTTGCCGCCTTCCTGCTATGTATATGGACGACCGTCGCGACGGTCATGCCGGGGTTTCTGTCACATAAGACCATTTCGTTCGAGACATCGGTCTTCCACGTCGCGTTGTTTTCGCTTTTGACGCTAGTCATGGTTCTCCTGATGAACGCGAGGGTGCCGAGGTTCAGCAAAACGATCGACCGAAAAATCGGAGATCTGTCATATCCAATCTATCTGCAGCAGTACGCCATTCTCGTTTTGGCATCGGTTTTCCTGCCCCAGAGCTACTGGACAATCGCATTCGTCTTCCCGGCCGCCTTGTTGATCGCGTGGATTACGGACTGGGTGGCGGAAAGGCCCCTGCGGCTCGTACGCGATGCTGTACGGGGGCAAAAACTTGAGTCTTCGACGGGGAGAAATTCAGCGGTGAAGCGACGGACCAACAGATCGGGGAGTGTCACGGAGCATATGTCTGGGTGAACACTCCGTTGGAGGCCACCGGCCTGAACCACGTCGTCGAAGGCGAGATAGATCTCGGCTGAGACGAGACGCGGCCCTTGGCAGGAGCGGCGCCTTACTTGAAGAACCGAATCTGCCCGGCGGGGCTTGGATCGTAGCCGGCAAGCTCGGCGGCGCGCCCGGCAAAGCTTTCCTCGCCCAAGAACCGCAAAAGCGCCTGGATCGAAGGCTGGAAGTAGGTTCGCTGCCGCATCAGGAGATCGAAGTTCTCCCAGGCCAGCGGCACGAAATCCAGACCAGCGGCGCGTGCGGCAGCGTGCGTGGCGATGCCGCAATCGGCGCGCCCGGTGCGGACGGTCGCCGCCAGGTCGGGACCGGTGAGGCAGGGTGGCTCCAGCCGGTTGAGGTCGCCGGGCTTGGCACCGATGCCCGCCAGCAGCAGGGTAAGCAGCATATCCGCCCCGGCCCCGCGTTGCCGGACGGCTATCCTTGCGCCGGACGCAATCACGTCGGCGAGGCTGTTCAGCGATCTCGGATTGCCCGGCGGTAGCAGCAGGCCCTGTTCGCGACGCGCGAAGCCGACCAGGACCGCATCGTAGAGCCGCGGCATGGCAGCCACCGCGGCGACATTCGCGTCGTCGGCTTCGCTGTGAAAATGGATCGCCGCGACCGCGGCCTCGCCCTGCAGCAGGCGGGCGACGCCGCCTTCCGTGCCCTCGGTGAGCGAGGCCAGGCCGGAGCCCGACTGGCGCAGGGTCCATTCGAGCAGGTCGTCCTGGCTTCCTCCGACGATCGGCGGCGGCTCGTGCGGGAGCATTCCCGAAGGCCGCGCAAGCCCGGACATCACCCAGCGGTCGAGCTCATGCCGCGGAAAGAGCCACTTGCCGGCCACCTTGCTGCACGGGATGTGCCCCTCTGCGACCAGCTCGTAAAGCTTGCGCTCGCCAATGCGCAGATAGTCGGCGGCTTCGGAGGTGGTCAGCAGTTTCATCCTGCATTCTTATGCATATTCCTGTGCTGTTTCAACAATTTGACTTTTTGGGAAAAGCTGCGTGAAACGGCTTGGTGAGTAGGCGAGGCTAATGTCGGAAACAGTCAGCGCGTGGCAGCTCATCGCGTCCGGCGACGCGACACTGTTCGCGATCGTGCGGCTGTCGCTTGCCGTCAGCCTGTCGGCTGTCGCGATCGCCCTGGTCGTTGGCTTGCCGCTGGGCGCCATGCTCGCGCTGATGCGTTTCCCGGGCCGCTCTGCCGTTGTCGTGGTGCTGAACGGTTTCATGGGCCTGCCGCCCGTGGTGGTCGGCTTGACCGTCTATCTGCTGCTGTCGCGCTCCGGACCGCTCGGCGAACTCGGGCTTCTGTTCACGCCGACCGCCATGGTCATCGCGCAGGCGCTTCTGGTGCTGCCGATCATTGCCGCGCTGACGCGCCAGACGGTCGAGGATCTGTGGCTCGAATACCGCGAGGAACTGACCGCGATGGGCGTCGGTCCGGCGGGGCAGGTGGCCACCTTGCTGTGGGACAGCCGCTTCAGCCTCGTCACCGCGCTGCTCGCGGGTTTCGGCAGGGCCGCGGCCGAGGTGGGCACGGTGATGATCGTCGGCGGCAATATCGACGGCTTCACGCGCACCATGACGACCACCATCGCGCTGGAAACCTCGAAGGGCAACCTGCCGCTGGCGATGGGCCTCGGCCTCATCCTGATTTTCCTCATCCTGCTGATCAACGCTGCCGCCTGGGGCGTGCGGCTGTGGTCCGAGCAACGGGCGGGTTAGGGGATGCGTGCTGCAGCGAGCGATCTTCCCCTGGCTTTCGACGACGTGTCGCTGACCGCTGGCGCGACGACGATACTCGACCGGGTGAACCTGACGATCGGGCCGGGTGCGCCGACGCTCATCCTCGGCCCCAACGGATCGGGCAAGACCTCCCTGCTTCGGCTCTGCATGGGGTTGGCCGAACCGTCGACAGGCGCCGTGAGTTGGGGCGGCCGGGCCGATGCGGGACCGGAGCGCCGCGCCATCCTTTTCCAGAAGCCGGTGATGCTGCGCCGTTCCGCCGCCGCCAATGTCGCCTACGGGCTCGCCCAGGCCGGCTGCCCGCGCGGCTTGCGCACCCGGCGCACCGAGGAATTGCTCGACCGGGTCGGCCTCAGCGCTCTTGCCTCGCGGCCGGCGCGCCGCTTGTCCGGCGGCGAGCAGCAGCGGCTGGCGCTTGCCCGCGCGCTGGGGCGCCAGCCGGAAATCCTCCTGCTCGACGAGCCGACGGCCAGTCTCGATCCGGCCGCGACACGCTTCGTCGAGGAGATCATTCTCGACGCCGCCCGTTCGGGCACGAAAATCGTCATGGCTTCGCACGATCTCGGCCAGGTGCGCAGGCTTGCCGGGGATGTCGTCTTCCTGGTCCGCGGCCGTCTTTTCGAGCATGCCGCCGCCAGCGATTTCCTGGACCGCCCGGCAACCCCGCAAGCCGCTGCCTTCGTGCGCGGCGATCTTGTCCTTTGAGCAACCGAATGGAGATTGAGATGCTGACTCGCCGAATGTTCTCTGCACTCACCGCGCTGCTGATGCTGGCCGGCGGCGCGCCTGCCCTGGCCCAGGACCAGTCGATCGTCGTCGCATCGACGACCTCCACACAGGATTCCGGCCTGTTCGACCACATTCTCCCCCTGTTCGAGGCGAAGACCGGCATCGACGTCAAGGTCGTGGCGCAGGGGACCGGGCAGGCCCTCGATACCGCCCGCCGCGGCGATGCCGACGTGGTGTTCGTCCACGCCAAGGCCCAGGAGGAGAAATTCCTCGAGGAGGGTTTTGGCGTGAAACGCTTCGACGTCATGTACAACGACTTCGTGCTGATCGGCCCGAAGAGCGATCCGGCAGGGATCAGCGGCAGCAAGGACATCGCCGCCGCCCTCACGGCGATCCAGACCAAGGGAGCGCCCTTCGTTTCCAGGGGCGACAAGTCCGGCACCCATTCCGCCGAACTGAAGCTCTGGAAGGTGGCCGGCGTCGACATCGATGCGGCAAAGGGCCCCTGGTACAAGGAGATCGGACAGGGCATGGGCGCGGCGCTCAATACCGCCTCCGCCATGAACGCCTATGTCCTTTCCGACCGCGGCACCTGGCTCTCTTTCAAGAACCGCGGCGACCTCGACATCGTGGTGGAAGGCGACAAGCGGCTGTTCAACCAGTACGGCGTCATGCTGGTGAACCCGGAGAAGCATCCCAGCGTCAAGGCGGAGGCCGGCCAGAGCTTCATCGACTGGCTGATCTCGCCGGAAGGGCAGGCGGCGATCGGCGAATACAAGATCGACGGGCAGCAGCTCTTCTTCCCGAACGCGACGCAGGATCGCTCCTGAGGCCGGTTGCAAAGCGACTGGCGTCTGTCCCATCATCGGGACATGATGAGAACGCTTCCTCCGACCGGCGCCTTGACCAGCGTCGAAGCGGCGCTTGCCGCGCTTCTCGATGGTCTGGCGCCGGTTGTTTCCCGCTCCGTTGCGCTTGACGAGGCGCTCGGCCGCGTTGCGGCCGAGATGCCGGCCCTCCAGGATGCGGAGCCCGCTCACAGCATCGCCGCCACGGATGGTTGGGCGTGCCGCGCGCTCGATCTCGTCGGCGCGTCAGCCTATTCGCCGCTGATGCTGGCCGCGGCTCCAACCTGGGTGGCGACGGGCGACGCCATGCCGGAAGGCTGCGACTGCGTGCTGCAGGCCGATCTCATCGATTGCAGCGGCCCGATGGCCCAGGCCGTCGGCGAAGCAGCGCCCGGCCAGGGCATCCGCCGCGCCGGTGAGGATCTGGCGGCGGGCCGTCCGGTGGTGCTGGCGGGGCGAAACCTGTCGGTCACAGACCTGCTGGTCGCTCGCAAACTGGGATTGAGCCAGATTGCCGTGCGGACCCCACATGTCCGCCTGATCGATGTCGCCGCCGCGAGCGGCGAGACGCTATCGCGATTTCTCGTGGCGGAGAGCCTGAAGGTCGCGGGTGTGACAGTTGCCGCGACGGAGATAAAGACGCGTGACGCGGCCGCGATCGCCGCAGCACTCGATGGTGAGCCCTGCGATCTGCTTCTCCTGGTCGGAGGAACCGGAGACGGTCGCGCCGACGTGACAGCCGAGGCGCTCGCGCGCCGCGGCGCGTTGATCGCGCACCGGCTTGCCCTAGCTCCCGGCGGAACCACAGCGATCGGTCGGCTCGGCAGCACGCCGGTGGTTGCGTTGGCCGGCTTGCCCGACCAGGCCTTCGCCGGATATCTTGCCCTCGTCCAGCCGGTCCTGGATCGTTTGTCGGGCCGGTCGGAGCGAGCCGGGATCGCCCTGCCGCTCGCGCGCAAAATCTCATCGGCGGTCGGGCTCTGCGAGATCGCCCTGGTCGGCAGGGAGCGGGGCACGTGGATGCCGCTCGCCGTCGGCGATTTTTCGCTGGATGCGATGCGGCTTGCCGATGCCTGGGTTGCAATCCCTGACAACAGCGAGGGATATGCCGTCGGTACGCCCGTTGCCGCCCTTCCGCTCCGCAACCTGGATTGAGCCAGCCGACATGACGAATTCTCCATCCTCGAACCGGCAGCACACCGGCCAGGAACAGTTCCTGACGATACTGTCGCGCGAGGAGGCGCTGGCGCGCTTCGAGGCAGCGCTGTTTCCCAGGCCGCTGCCGACCGAAACGCGCGCCGTGGCCGATACGCTCGGGCTGGCGCTGGCGGATGACGTCGTGGCGCCGATCGACGTGCCGCCCTTCGACCGCTCCAACGTCGACGGTTTTGCATTGCGCGCGGCCGACGTTGCCGACGCCTCGCAGGCGCGCCCGGTCCGGCTTGCCCTCAACACCGAAACGATTGCCTGCGGTACGGTCCCGCGATTGCCGGTGTTGGCTGGAACCGCCACGCCCATTGCGACAGGCGGACCGCTGCCGCGCGGCGCCGACGCGATCATCATGGTGGAGCACACGCATCCGGCGGAAGCGGGCGTCATCGAGGTGAGGCGCGGCGTCGCGCCGGGCCAGTTCGTCTCCAGCGCCGGGTCCGACATGGCGCGAGGGGAGGTCGTGCTGCGCGCCGGAACGGTGATCGGCTCGCGCGAGATCGGCATGCTCGCCGCCTGTGGGATCGCAGAGGTAACGGTGGCTCGCAAGCCACGCGTCGCCATCCTCTCAACCGGCGACGAACTCGTCCAGCCGGGCGAGCCGCTGCCGCCGGCCGGCATCTACGATGCCAATGGCCCGATCGTAAGCGCGGCCGTCACTGAAAATGGCGGGGAAGCGCATTTTCTGGGTGCCTTTCCGGATGACGAAGCCAAGCTCGAGCAAGCGATGCGCGACGCGCTCGCGGCGCATGACGTCCTGATCCTGTCGGGCGGCACGTCCAAGGGGGCAGGGGACGTCAGCCATCGCATCATCGGCCGGCTCGGCAAGCCGGGCATCATCGCCCACGGCGTGGCGCTGAAACCCGGCAAGCCGCTCTGTCTGGCGGTGTGCGACGGCAAGCCGGTCATCATCCTGCCGGGATTTCCGACCTCGGCGATGTTCACCTTCCACGACATGGTGGTGCCGGTGCTCAGGCGCATGGCAGGGCTGCCGCCGCGCGTCGACGCGCAGGTGAACGCGCGAATTCCGTTCCGCATTCCGTCCGAACTCGGGCGCACCGAGTTCGTCATGGTGTCGCTAGTGCAGGGACAGGAGGGGCTCGCGGCCTATGCGACCGGCAAGGGCTCGGGCGCCATCACCTCCTTCACCCAGGCCGACGGCTTCATTCGTATCGAGGCCCTGGCCGATCACATGCCCGCCGGCGCCGACGTGTCGGTCACTCTGTTCACGCCGCAGGTGCGCGTTCCCGACCTCGTCGTCATCGGCAGTCACTGCACAGGCCTCGATCTGGTCATGGGCGAACTCTCGCGCGGCGGGATTTCGGTGCGCTCGCTGGCGGTTGGAAGCCTCGGCGGACTTGCCGCAGCCAAGCGTGGCGAGTGCGACCTTGCGCCGATCCATCTCTTCGACCCGAAGACCCAGAGCTACAATGAAAGCTTCCTGAGCGAGGGCCTCGAACTGGTGCCCGGCTGGCGGCGCATGCAGGGACTGGTGTTCCGCCCCGGCGACGCACGCTTCGAGGGCCGCGGCGCCGAGGAGGCGGTCCGCGCGGCGCTCGCCGATCCCGATTGCATGATGGTCAACCGCAATCAGGGCGCGGGAACGCGCATCCTGATCGATCAGTTGCTCGGCCCGGCCCGCCCCGACGGCTACTGGAACCAGCCGCGCTCGCACAACGCTGTCGCCGCCGCCGTCGCCCAGCAACGCGCGGACTGGGGCGTCACCATCGCGCCGGTGGCGCATGCGGCCGGGCTCGGCTTTATACCGCTGACGGAAGAGCACTACGACTTCGCGCTGGTGTCGGAGCGCAAGCAGCGGCCGGCGGTCCAGGCTTTTGTAGCCGCCCTTCGGTCACCCGAGATTCATGCTGCGCTGGAGCGGGCAGGTTTCAAGCCGGCCGTTTAGTTGGCGACCAGCGCAGCGAGCCGTTCGGCCTCGGCGAGATCATCGACCGTGTTGGCGTTGAAGAACGGGTCCACCGGCTCGACCGGCCAGGCCACGGTGGCGAGGCGGTAGCGGGCCGTCCAGCGGTCGATCTTGCGAAGGTCTTCGTCGATGAGCGCATGGCGCAACTCGTCCCGCAGTGCGACCTTCCAGAGCCCGATGACCGGATGGGCCTGGCCGCCGGACGCTGCTACGGCCAGGTCCGCCCCCTCGGCCGAACGCGCCTGCTGCAGGCGGGCGACGAGGTCGCGCGGCAGGAACGGGCAATCGCCGGCGGCGCTGACGACCCATTCGATGCCGGGTCTGTTTGCTGCGGTCCACTCCAGCGCGGCGAGTATGCCGGCGAGCGGCCCCGGATAGCCCTCGATCGTGTCGGCGACGACCGGCAGGCCGAAGCGGGCGAAGCGCGCGGGGTCTCCGTTGGCGTTGAGCACCAGCCCGTCGCATTGCCTCTCCAGCCGCTCGATGACGTGTTCGAGGATCGTGCGTCCGCCGATTTCGCGCATCGGCTTGTCGCCGCCGCCCATGCGCCTGCCGAGCCCGCCCGCCAGCACGACACACAGCGTTTCCAGTCGCTCAGTCGTCATGCTCGGCGCCCTTGCGGCGATGTCGCGACGCTTCCTCGTCCACCGAGGCCGCGTCCTGGTCGAAGATGATGCGTTCCTGGCCCGAAAGCGCGGTGAAGCGCTTGCCGCGCGCCCGGCCGACCAGCGTCAGCCCCACTTCGCGGGCCAGCGCCACGCCCCAGGCGGTGAAGCCCGAGCGCGAAACCAGGATCGGGATGCCCATCCGTACCGTCTTGATCGTCATCTCCGAGGTCAGCCGGCCGGTGGTGTAGAGGATCTTGTCGGAGGGATCGACGCCATGGCGGTACATCCAGCCGGCGATCTTGTCGACCGCGTTGTGGCGGCCGACATCCTCCATGTAGCAGACCGGCGTCCCTTCCTTGCAAAGCACGCAGCCATGGATGGCGCCGGCTTCGAGATAGAGCGAGGGAGTGGTGTTGATCTTGTGCGTCAGCGCGTAGAGCCAGGAGGTGCGAAGCACGGCGGCGGGGAGGGCGATGTCCTCGATCGCCTCGAGCAAGTCGCCGAATGCCGTGCCTTGCGCACAGCCCGAGGTCTGCGTCCGCTTCTTCAGCTTCTGCTCGTAGTCGGTGTTGCGCTCCGTGCGCACGACCACGACCTGCAGGTCCTCGTCATACTCGACGCCGGTCACCACATCGTCGGCGAGAAGCATGTTCTGGTTCAGGAGGTAGCCGAGCGCGAGATATTCGGGATAGTCGTTGATCGTCATCATGGTGACGATCTCCTGCGCATTGAGGTAGAGCGTCAGAGCGCGCTCGACGGGCACGCGGACCTCTACCGCCGCGCCAGTATGGTCGACGCCCGCAACCAGTTCAGTCAGCCGCGGGTCCTGTGGGTCCGGCATGACGACGGGCTGGTCCGGTTGGGCTATCATCTGGTGCATGCGGCCTCCTGAAGTCGTATTCCGGTCGCGCCGGCTTCGGCTTGACCCCTACCTTATAGCCTGTTGAAACGGAGGCTGGTTAAAAAAGCCCGGATTGGCGCGACGGACTCCGCACGCCGGTGGACTGAGAAGGTAGATGGCGCAACTCTCGGATGATTGCTTCGCTTTCGGCGGGCCGATGCAGCCCATCGACGAGGCTGCTGCGTTGATCGCATCGAAGCTCAGCGCGGTCGAGGAGATCGAGACGGTACCCTTGGCGCAGGCGGACGGCCGCGTCCTGGCGAAGGATATGAGGGCGCCGCTGGCGCTGCCGCCGTTCACCAATTCCGCCGTAGACGGCTATGCCGTGCGGGGCGCCGACCTGCCGCAGACCGCCGAAACGGCCTTCGCCCTTGCCGGAAGGGTCCAGGCCGGCATGGCACCCGATATGTCGGTGTTGTCAGGCGAAACCATACGCATCTTCACCGGCGCTCCAATGCCCGACGGGGCAGACACGGTGTTCATGCAGGAAGACGTGCGCGTGGACGGTGCCGGCAGCGTCCTGCTTCCGCCCGGCCTGAAAAGGGGGGCGAATGTGCGCCCGGCCGGCGAGGATATCGCGCTCGGCGAGACCGTTCTGCCCGCAGGCCACCGCATGCGTCCGCAGGACGTCGCGCTCGCCGCCGCCCTGGGGTTCGCCGACGTCGAGGTCAGACGCAGGATACGGGTCGCGGTGTTCTCGACCGGCGACGAGATCGTGGCTCCGGGAGGCATGCGCGGACCGGCGCAGCTTTTCGATTCCAACCGGTTCATGCTGATGGCCATGCTCGCGCGCCTGGGCTGCGAGACCATGGATCTCGGCATCCTGGCCGACGACAGGGACCTGATTGCAGGTCGGCTGAGCGACGCGGCGTCGACGCACGACCTGATCCTGACCTCGGGTGGCGTGTCCACAGGCGAGGCCGACTGTGTGCGGGCTGCCGTCGAGAGCGTCGGAAGCCTGGTCTTCTGGCGCGTGGCGATCAAGCCCGGCCGGCCGGTCGCCATGGGCGTGATCAGGGGAGTTCCGCTGATCGGGCTGCCCGGCAATCCCGTGGCGAGCTTCGTCACCTTCGTGCATATCGCCCGCCCGGCAATCCTCGCTCTGGCGGGAGCACGGCCGCAGCCGGCAATCCCGACCGCGGTCCGGGCCGCCTTCTCCTACCGCAAGAAGTTGGGCCGGCGGGAATATGTCAGGGCCAGCCTGCGCGCGACCGACGACGGAGGCTTCGAGGCGATGAAATTTCCCCGCGAGGGGGCAGGGCTCCTGTCGTCCCTCGTTGCCACCGACGGGATCGTCGAGCTGGGCGAACAGACGACGCGGGTCGAGCCGGGCGAGATCGTCCGGTTCCTGGCCTATTCGAGCTTGATCTAGGGCCTTGCTGCGGGCGTCTGGCTGATAATCCGCAACCCTTGGCGTCGATTGACGATGCCGCGCCGGGTCGGGCATGATGAATCACCATGATGACGAAGCTCGACCTGACGGGGCTGAAATGCCCTTTGCCGGCGCTCAAGACCCGCAAGGCGCTGAAATCCCTGAGGCCGGGCGAACGGCTCGAGGTCCAGTGCACCGACCCACTGGCGATCATCGATATTCCCAATCTGCTCAATGAGATAGGGGATAGTCTTGAATCGACGCAGCGCGACGGCGACCGCATCGTGTTCGTGATCGAGAAGATGCAGGCTGCGACGACGTGACGGAGTTGCGCCTGGGTCTCTCGCGGTTCCATGATCTTGCGAGGCAATGCGCAGATCGGGTCGTGCAGGGAACATATCGTGCCTCATAATCAACATCCTCGGATACCCGAAATGTCGTTAAGAGTGACGGGCGTTTCGCTCGGGGAGATGAGAGCATGACCATGCAGGATCGACGGCCGCGGGACCGCGGACCCAAGGGGCGGGCGCTCGACGATGGCGCGCTGGCCGAGGTCCGGGAACTGCTTGGCGCTCGCGAGCGGCGGCGCGACCTGCTGATCGAGTTCCTGCATCTGATCCAGGATCGCTACGGCTGCCTGTCGGCGCGGCATTTGCGGGCGCTGGCGGAGGATATGCGCCTGTCGCAGGCCGAGGTCTACGAGGTGGCGACCTTCTACGATCATTTCGACGTGGTGAAGGAAGGTGGCACGCCGCCGGCGCCGCTGACGATCCGCGTTTGCGATTCGGTGAGCTGCATGCTGGGCGGCGCCGAGGCGCTGCTCGGCGAATTGCAGGCGAGCGCCGATCCGGCGGCGATCCGCGTGGTGCGAGCACCCTGCATGGGCCGTTGCGCCGGCGCGCCTGCGGCGCGCATCGGTGACCGCGAAGTCGACGAGGCCTCTGCTGAGAGCCTGTTGCGCATGGCCGCGGCGGGCGAGGTCGGTGTCGAGGTGCCCGACTATGTCGGTTTCGACGCGTATCGCCAGGCGGGCGGATACCAGCTTTTGCAGCAGGTTCGCGCTGGGGCGCGGACCACCGACGAGATCATCGCCATGCTGGGCGATGCAGGCCTGCGCGGCCTCGGCGGCGCCGGCTTTCCGGCCGGCAAGAAATGGGGCTTCGTCCGCTCCTATCCGGGCCCGCGCCTGATGTCGATCAATGGCGACGAAGGCGAGCCCGGCACGTTCAAGGACCGCATCTATCTCGAAAAAGATCCGCACCGTACCTTCGAGGGGGCGTTGATCGCGGCCCATGCGGTCGAGGCCGAGCGCATCTATTTCTACATGCGAGACGAATATCCGGCGGTGCTGGCCATCCTGCGCACCGAGATCGCCGCGCTGGAGACGGCCGGCATCGTCAGCCCTGGCTTCATCGAGCTTCGCCGGGGCGCCGGCGCCTATATCTGCGGCGAGGAGAGCGCGATGCTGGAAAGCATCGAGGGCCGGCGCGGCATGCCGCGCCACCGCCCGCCCTATATCGCGGAGGTCGGCCTGTTCGGTCGTCCCACCCTCAACCACAATGTCGAGACGCTGTGGTGGATCCGTGACATCGTCGAGAAGGGGCCAGCCTGGTTCGCAGGCATGGGCAAGCCCGGCCATCCCGGCATCCGCTCCTGGTCGGTTTCTGGCCGCGTGAAGGAGCCCGGCGTCAAGCTGGCGCCTGCCGGCATCACCGTCCGCGAGCTGATCGAGGACTATTGCGGCGGCATGGCCGACGGACATGAGTTCAAGGCCTATCTGCCGGGCGGCGCCTCCGGTGGCATCCTGCCCGCCATGCTGGGAGACATACCGCTCGATTTCGGCGGCGAGCTTGCCAAGCAGGGCGCCTTCGTCGGTTCGCATGCCGTGGTGGTGTTCTCGCAGGCCGACAACATCAAGGACGTCACGCTCAATCTCATGAAGTTCTTCAAGCATGAGAGCTGTGGCAAGTGCACGCCCTGCCGCGAAGGAACCGAAAAGCTGGTGACCTTGTTGAAGGAAGACGGACCGCTGCCGGAGAACGACATCCGCGACCTCGAAATGGTCATGCGTGATTCATCGATCTGCGGCCTGGGCCAGGCGGCGCCCAACCCGGTCAACCATCTGCTGACGCATTTCCGGAGTGACCTCTGATGGCAAACAGCGTCGTATTCACGCTCGACGGCAAAACCGTCACCGCCCAGGAAGACGAGACGATCTGGGACGTCGCCAAGCGCGAAGGCACGAAGATCCCGCATCTGTGCCATGTCGACATGCCGGGCTATCGTCCTGACGGCAATTGCCGCGCCTGCATGGTCGACATCGAAGGCGAGCGCGTGCTGGCCGCCTCCTGCATACGCAAGCCGGCCGCCGGCATGATCGTGAAGACCGACACCGAGCGCGCCGAAAAATCGCGCCAGATGGTGTTCGAGCTTCTCGCCAGCAACATGCGTCCGGCAAGCGACGGTCCCGATAACCAGTCGGCCTTCTGGAAATGGGCCGATTCGATGGGCATCGCGCGGGGTCGCTACGAATCCCGGTTCGTCAGTGACGACATGCGGCCCGAGTTCGACATCTCGAACCCTGCCATCGCGGTGAATCTCGACGCCTGCATCACCTGCGGCGCCTGCGTGCGCGCCTGCCGCGAGGTGCAGGTCAACGACGTTATCGGCATGGCCGAACGCGGCAACCATTCGGTCCCGGTCTTCGACATGCACGACCCGATGGGCCTGTCGACCTGCGTGACCTGCGGCGAGTGCGTCCAGGCCTGCCCGACCGGGGCGCTCTACGAGAAATCGCTGATGGATGAGGCGGGCAGGACCCGCGTCGTCCAGGAATTCGACCGTGTTGTCGACTCGGTCTGCCCGTTCTGCGGCGTCGGCTGCCAGACCAAGGTGGCGGTCAAGGACAACCGGATCGTGCAGGTCGATGGGCGCGACGGTCCGGCCAACGAGAACCGGCTGTGCGTCAAGGGCCGCTTCGGTTTCGACTACGCGATGTCGCCCGAACGGCTGACCAAGCCGCTGATCCGCCGCGATGACGCACCCAAGGCAGGCGACATCGACCTGCGGGGCGTCGATCCGCTGACGATCTTCCGCGAAGCCACCTGGGAAGAAGCGCTGGAGCGCGCCGCCGGCGGCCTGAAGCGCATCCGCGACGAGCATGGCGGCAAGGGGCTGGCCGGCTTCGGCTCGGCAAAAGGCTCGAACGAGGAAGCCTATCTCTTCCAGAAGTTCGTGCGGCAGGGTTTTGGCACCAACAATGTCGACCACTGCACGCGGCTCTGCCACGCCTCTTCGGTGGCCGCGCTGATGGAAGGCGTCGGCTCGGGCGCCGTCTCGGCGCCGTTCATGGACGCCATGAAGGCGGAGTGCGTGATCATCATCGGAGCACGGCCCGCCACCAACCATCCGGTCGCCGCCACCTATTTCAAGCAGGCGGTGAAGCGCGGCACCAAGCTGATCGTCATGGACCCCCGCGGCCAGGACCTGATGCGCCACGCAACCCACGCCCTGCGCTTCAAGCCCGGCAGCGACGTCGCCATGCTCAACGCGCTGCTGCATGTCATCGTCGAGGAGAAGCTCTACGACGAGCAGTATATCCAGGCCAATGTCTCGGGCTTCGAGGCGCTGAAGGAGAAGGTCAAGGATTTTTCGCCCGAGGCGATGGCCCCGGTCTGCGGCATCGACGCCAAGGTGTTGCGCGATGTGGCGCGCACCTACGCCAAGTCCGAGCGCTCCATGATCTTCTGGGGAATGGGCGTCTCGCAGCACACTCACGGCACCGACAATTCACGCTGCCTGATCGCGCTGGCGCTGATCACCGGCCATGTCGGGCGTCCCGGAACCGGGCTTCACCCGCTGCGCGGCCAGAACAACGTGCAGGGCGCTTCGGACGCCGGGCTGATCCCGATGTATTTCCCCGACTACAAGTCGGTGGAGAACATCGACATCCGCAGCCAGTACGAGAATTTCTGGGGCCAGACGCTCGATCCGAAGCGCGGGCTGACGGTGGTCGAGATCGTCGATGCCATCCACGAGGGTGAAATCCGCGGCATGTACATCATGGGCGAGAACCCGGCGATGTCGGACCCGGACCAGAGCCACGCCCGCGCCGCGCTCGCCAAGCTTGAACATCTGGTGGTCCAGGACATTTTCCTGACCGAGACGGCCTGGCATGCCGACGTGGTTCTGCCGGCCTCGGCCCATGCCGAAAAGCTCGGCACCTACACCAATACCAACCGACAGGTGCAGATCGGCCGCCCGGCGCTCGACATGCCTGGCGAAGCGCGCCAGGACCTCGACCTGATCGTCGAGCTTGCCCGCCGCATGGGCCTCGACTGGAACTACGGCCACGTCTCGGAGGTCTACACCGAGATGGCAAAGGTGATGCCCTCGCTGAAGCATATCTCCTGGGAGCGCATCGAGCGCGAGGAATCCGTCATCTATCCCGCCGACGGTCCGGATGTTCCCGGCAACGAGATCGTCTTCACCACCGGTTTCCCGACCACGGACGGGCGCGGGCGCATCGTGCCGACCGACCTGCTGCCGCCCGACGAGGTGCCCGACGAAGAGTATCCGCTGGTCCTCACCACCGGCCGCCTGCTGGAGCACTGGCATACCGGCGCCATGACCCGGCGTGCCGGCGTGCTCAACGCCATCGAGCCCTATGGCATCGCCGCGATGAACCCCTACGAGATCAAGCGTCGTGGCCTGGCGCAAGGCGACGTCATCGCCGTGGAGACGCGGCGCGGTACGGTCGAGGCCATTCTGCGCGCCGACCGGGAGGTCGCCGACGGCATGGTGTTCATGCCGTTCTGCTTCAACGAGAGCCCGGCCAACATGCTCACCAACCCGATGCTCGATCCTTACGGAAAGATCCCGGAGTTCAAGTACTGCGCCGCGCGAATTGTGCCGGCATCGGAGATGGCCGAAGCGGCTCTATGAGGAATGCAATGCGGCGACTTGTTTTGCTGACCATGGCTCTGGCCCTGATCGGATGCCAGAGCACGACCACCGACCGGAACGCGCGGCCCAAGGGATGCGACGCTCGAGCACTCGACAGCGGTCTGTGCGTGCCGGGCGAATACGACAGCGAATAGCGTTCGCCCCCGTTCGTCCGTTTTATCGGCGAAACGAAATTCAGCGACACCGCACTTGGTGATTGCGCCGCCCGCTGCTATCTTGAGGGTAACTCAAAACAAGCGCGTGCAGCGTCCTTAAGGTTCGCGCGGCGCATCGAAGGATAGCAAGGTGGAAGACCGCGACACCGGCGCTGGCGCGTCGGAAGCGGGTGCGCCGGGAACCTTTCCGTTGCCGTCGACGGGCGCGGAGGTTTCTCTAGCCGACAGGGGAGCCGTCCCGGCCGCCGTCGGCGAAGACAGCGGATCGCATCCGAAACCCAAGGGCAAGAGACGCCGCAAGCGCAGGCGCGGACGCAAGGTTTTCGCGCGCGGTGACGGCCAGGCCGCAGGCGTTCCCGCATCGGCGCCGGATGCCCGCACAGAGCCGCCGAAACCGGCTCCGGCGGTCGCGACGGCCGCACGTACCGCGGAGCCTGCGACGGGGCGACGCGAGCCGCGCCAGCCTCATCCCAATGACCTGCCTGTCTTCGCAGCGCTGGATCTAGGCACCAACAATTGCCGTCTGCTGGTGGCGGTGCCCGGCCGGCCCGGCCAGTTCCGCGTCATCGACGCTTTCTCGCGTATCGTCCGGCTCGGCGAGGGCCTTGTGACGAGCGGACGCCTGTCCGAAGCCGCGATGGACCGCGCCGTGGAGGCGCTGAAGGTCTGCGGCGACAAGCTGCGCAACCGCTCGATCGAGAAGGCGCGGCTGATTGCGACCGAGGCCTGCCGGTCGGCGGCGAACGGCGCCGAGTTCCTGGCGCGGGTGAAGGCCGAGACCGGCCTGACGCTCGAAATCATCGACCGCCAGACCGAAGCGCGTCTGGCCGTCTCCGGCTGCGGCTCGCTGGTCGAGCGAGACACCGAAGGCGTCGTGCTGTTCGACATCGGCGGCGGCTCGTCCGAGATCGCGCTGATCGACGTCAGGGGGCAGCGGTCGCCGCGACTGGCCAGTCATATCGTCGCCTGGACGTCGCTGCCGGTCGGCGTCGTCTCGCTCGCCGAGAAATTCGGCGGACGCGAAGTGACCCGCGAGAGCTTCGCCGCCATGATCGGTCACGTACGGTCGCTGCTCGACAGCTTTTCCGGCCGCAACGGCCTCGATCATGTCATGCATGGCGGGAAATTTCATTTGCTCGGCACGTCCGGCACCGTCACCACGCTCGCCGGGGTGCATCTCGACCTCGACCGCTATGACCGCCGCCGCGTCGACGGCCTCTGGATGGATGGCGGCAGCGTCGACCGCATGATCGAGAAGCTGCTCGGCTGGGATTTCCAGCAACGCGTCAACAACGCCTGCATCGGCGCGGACAGGGCCGACCTTGTGCTTGCCGGCTGCGCGATCCTTGAGGCGATCCGCGGCATCTGGCCGGCCGAGCGTCTGCGTGTCGCGGACCGCGGCCTGCGCGAAGGCATCCTTTCGGAGTTGATGGGAGACTCGGGCGTATGGCGGCGCGGCTGGCGAGGCGGAGCCCGAGCATGACGAAAAAGCCCGCGAAGCCCGGTGCAGACCGCGTCCTGCGCACCAAGGTCAAGAAGAAGCGCGGCCTGAAGGAATCGTCGCGTCGCTGGCTCGAGCGGCACATGAACGATCCCTATGTGCAGCGCTCAAAGGCCGAGGGCTATCGCTCGCGCGCAGCCTACAAGCTGATCGAGATCGACGACCGTTACAAGCTGCTGAAGCCCGGCATGAAGGTCATCGATCTCGGCGCCGCTCCTGGTGGCTGGTGCCAGGTCGCGGCTGCCCGCACCAAGTCGAACGCCGAGAAACCGCATGTCGTAGGCATCGACTATCTCGGCATGGATCCGGTGCCCGGCGCTGCCGTGCTGGAGATGGATTTTCTTGATGACGCGGCGCCGGCCAAGCTGGTCGAAGTGCTTGGCGGCGAGCCCGACATCGTGATCTCGGACATGGCGGCCCCCACGACCGGCCATCGCCGTACCGACCATATCCGTACCGAGCATCTCTGCGAGGTGGCTGCTGATTTCGCCATCTCGGTGCTGAAGCCCGGCGGGCATTTCCTGTCGAAGACGTTCCAGGGCGGCACGGAGCACGCCGTGCTCGATCTCCTGAAGAGGAATTTCCGCTCGGTCCATCACGTCAAGCCGCCGGCCTCGCGCGGCGAATCGGTCGAGCTCTATCTGCTGGCCAAGGATTTCAAGGGCCGCGACCAGCCTGACAGCGACAGTTAGGCCGCCGGCGGTTCTTCGCCCGCCGGCCCGCGCACCCGATGGCCCGAGACCGAACTTCCCGCGTCCTTGGGCAGGGTGGCAAACGGCACCAGCGCGAACAGGGTGATCGCCCCGACCACGACGAAGGCCGTCGTAAAGGCGGCCGGCCCGATCGGCTCCCCGGTCAGGTAGGTCATGCCTTCGAGGATGCCGCCGCCGACGGCGACGCCGATCGCGACGGTGATCTGCTGCGACGCCGCCGATATGGCGGTCGCCTGGCTGGCATCCTTGTCGTCTATGTCGGCGAACACCAGCGCATTGGTCGACGTGAAGAACAGCGAGCGCAGGAAGCCCGCCCCGACCAGCACGGCGATGATCACTGCGTGCGGGGTCTCGGGCGTGAACAGCGCACTCGCGGCGATGAAGCAGCCGGAAAACGCCGCGGTGCCGAGCAGGACGTTCCGGAAGCCGCCGGCGCGCAACGTGAACGGTGCCAGGAACTTCATCGCCAGCGCGCCGAGGGCCGATGCGAAGGTCAGCATACCCGACTGGAAAGGCGTCAGCCCGAAGCCAAGCTGGAAAAGAAGTGGCAGCAGGAAGGGCGTGGCGCCGGCGCCGATGCGGAAGATCGAGCCGCCGGCTATCGCCGTGCGAAAGACCCGGTTGCGGAACAGCCTGAAATCGAGAACGGGATGCGCCCGCCGCCGGGCATGACGCAGATACGCCGCGCCGGCCAGGATCCCGGTGAGAAGCACGATGACGCCGACGATCGGTGGCAGGGCCGGCAGGCTGACCACCGACAGGCCGAAAACCACTCCTGAAGCGGCGACGGCGGATAGCAGGAAACCGACTACATCCAGCGGTTTCACCCCGCTTGGCGGGATTTCGGGCAGGAAACGTCCGGCCAGCCAGATTCCCGCGAAGCCGATCGGCACGTTGACGAGGAATATCCAGTGCCAGCTCACATAGGTGGTGATGAAGCCGCCGATCGGTGGCCCGACCAAAGGGCCGATGACGCCTGGAATGGTCAGCCACGCCATCGCGGAAACGAGGTCGCGCTTGGCGGTGGAGCGCACGAGGACCAGCCGCGCCACAGGCGTCATCATCGCGCCGCCCATGCCTTGCAGGAACCGCGCCAGCACGAACTCCGTCAGCGATCCCGATACTGCGCAGGCGATCGAACCGGTCACGAAGACGGCAATTGCGATGCGGAAGACGCGCTTGGCGCCGAACTTGTCGGCCACCCAGGCGCTGACCGGGATGAAGATGGCGAGCGAGACGAGATAGGCGGTCAGCGCCAGCTTCAGCGCGATCGGCGAGGTGCTGATGTCCTCCGCGATGGCCGGAAGCGAGGTCGCGATGACCGTCGAATCCATGTTCTCCATGAAAAGCGCGACCGCGAGTATGAGCGGGACGGTTCTGTTCATGGCGATGTCCGGGGCGGCGGACGCAGAGGAGGATCGGCAATCATCCTGCAATGCGCGTTATCATGACGCGGGCCGCGCTGTCGCGTGTTTTGTCGGTTGCTGGCTCCGGCCGACGCCCGTGTCGAGAGCATCGTCTGCCGCCATCGTACTGCGACCGAAAATCCACGGGCCAGCCGCTTTTCTTTGACGGCCGGACGTGTTACCAGCCGCTGCCATCCTGAAAGGGAATATTCGAGTCGGCGCGGTCCAATGGGTTCCGCGCCTGCTTCGTTTTTAAAAGGATCGGCCATGGCGAAGATCATCGAAACCTCAACCGGCGCCACCGCGCTGACCTTCGACGACGTACTCCTCCAGCCGGGCCATTCCGAGGTGATGCCGGGCGAGACCGATCTCCGGACCCGGATCGCCGTCGACATCGACCTCAATCTCCCGATCTTGTCGGCAGCGATGGACACCGTGACCGAAGCCCGGCTTGCCATCGCGATGGCGCAGGCCGGCGGCATCGGCGTCATCCATCGCAACTTCAAGCCCGCCGAGCAGGCCGAGCAGGTCCGCCAGGTGAAGAAGTTCGAATCGGGCATGGTGGTGAACCCCGTCACCATCGGCCCCGAGGCGACGCTGGCCGACGCCCGCGCGTTGATGAGTGCGCACGGCATTTCCGGCATTCCGGTTGTCGAGAACGCCGGCGCCGGCGGACAGAAGACGGGCCGGCTGGTCGGCATCCTCACCAATCGCGATGTGCGCTTTGCCTCCGACCCGTCCCAGAAAGTCTACGAACTGATGACCAAGGAGAACTTGGTCACGGTGAAGGAGACGGTCGATCCCGAAGAAGCCAAGCGGTTGCTCCACCAGCGCCGGATCGAGAAGCTGCTGGTCGTCGACCCCGCGGGCAACTGCGTCGGGCTGATCACGGTGAAGGACATCGAGAAGTCGCAGCTCAACCCGAACGCGTCCAAGGACGCGCAGGGCCGGCTGCGTGTTGCTGCGGCGACCACAGTCGGTGAAGATGGCCTGGAACGCGCCGAGCGGCTTATCGACGCCGGTGTCGATCTGCTGGTCGTCGACACCGCGCACGGCCACTCGCAGCGTGTGCTTGACGCCGTGGCGCGCGCCAAGAAGCTTTCCAATTCGGTGCGCATCATGGCCGGCAACGTCGCCACCGCCGCAGGGACGCAGGCGCTGATAGACGCCGGCGCCGACGCCGTGAAGGTCGGCATCGGTCCCGGCTCCATCTGCACCACGCGCGTCGTGGCTGGCGTCGGCGTGCCGCAGCTTTCGGCGATCATGTCGGCGGTCGAGACCGCGCAGCGCGCCGGCGTGTCGATCATCGCCGACGGCGGCATCAAGTTTTCCGGGGACCTCGCCAAGGCGCTCGCGGCAGGCGCAAGCGCTGCCATGGTCGGCTCGCTTCTTGCCGGCACCGAGGAGAGCCCGGGCGATGTCTACCTGCACCAGGGCCGCTCCTTCAAAGCCTATCGCGGCATGGGCTCCGTCGGGGCGATGGCGCGCGGCTCCGCCGACCGCTATTTCCAGGCCGAGGTTCGCGACACGCTGAAGCTCGTGCCCGAAGGCATCGAGGGGCAGGTTCCCTACAAGGGACCGGTTGCCGGCGTACTCCACCAGCTTGCCGGTGGCCTCAGGGCGGCGATGGGGTATGTCGGTGCGCGCGATCTTGTCGAACTGCGGGAGAGGGCGACCTTCGTGCGCATCTCGCCTGCCGGCCTGCGCGAAAGCCACCCGCATAACGTGTCGATCACGCGCGAAAGCCCGAATTATTCCGGCATGTGAGCGGACGGCGGGCTAGAGCAATTCCAGCAAAAGTGCGCAGCGGTTTTGCGCCCGGAATTGCGTAAAACAAATAGATAGAGCGGTTCCGCGATTCGGAGAAAACGGAAACGCTCTAACTGCCCGCCGTTCAGGTCCCGATCTCGAAGACCGCAATCCTGCGGCGCTCGAACTTGATCGCGATCTCGCCGCGCACCAGCCGCAACGCCTGCTCGCCGAACACTTCGCGGCGCCAGCCGTGCAACGCCGGCACATCGGCCTCGGTGCCTTCCGCTGCGATACGGTCGATATCGTCGCTGGACGCCAGCACCTTGGCCGCGACGCCTTCCTTTTCGGCGACCAGCCGCAGCAGCACCTTGAGCAGTTCCGCTGCGGCGCTCGATCCCTCGGTATGCTGCGGCGCCTTCGGCAGCCGGGGCATCTGATCCCTGGGGATGGCGAGAGCCGCATTGATCGCGCCGAGCAGAGCCGTCGCCGTCGCCGACCGTTCCCAGCCTTTCGGGGTGGTTCTCAGCTTGGCCAGCGCGGCGGCATCCCGCGGCTGCTGCTGGGCGATCTCGTAGATCGCGTCATCCTTGAGCACGCGTCCGCGCGGTACGTTGCGCTCGCGCGCTTCGTGCTCGCGCCAGGTCGAGACGGACTGCATCACCGCCAGCTCCTGCGGCTTGCGCAGGCGCATCTTCAGCCGCTTCCAGGCATCCTCGGGCTTGGGATCGTAGGTGGATCGCGAGGTGAGGATCTCCATCTCCTCATTCAGCCAATGGGCGCGGTCCTCGCGTGCGAGTTCGACCTTGAGGTGCTGGTAGACGTCGATCAGGTGGGTCACGTCGGCAAGCGCGTAGGCGAGCTGCTTGTCCGACAGGGGACGGTGCCGCCAGTCGGTGAAGCGCGACGACTTGTCGAGCTGCGCTCCGGTGATCTTCTGTACGAGCTGGTCGTAGGAGACGCTGTCGCCGAAGCCGCAGACCATCGCCGCCACTTGGGTGTCGAAGACCGGGTGGGGGATCAGCCCGCCGAGATGGAAGACGATCTCGATGTCCTGCCGCGCGGCGTGGAAGACCTTGGTGACGGCCTCGTCGGACATCAGCGCGAAGAACGGCTTCAGGTCGATCTCGGGCGACAAAGGATCGATCAGCGCGGTCACGCCGGGCGCTGCCATCTGGATCAGGCAGAGCTCGGGCCAGAAGGTGGTTTCGCGGATGAACTCGGTGTCGACGGTGACGAATTCGGATTTCCCCAATTCGTCCATGACGGAGTCGAGCTCAGCCTGGGTTGTAATCACATGCATGAAAAGTCTTCGATCAACAGGATGATCCGCTTCCATTCCAGCCAATGGCGCATTCGTCAAGCGTAGACGGCGAAAGGTTGGCCGTCACTCCTCCGTCGGACCTTTGCCGGAGCCGCCGCTCCGCCGCGCCAGGCGGGCAAATATCGGCGACGTGCGCAGCAGCGCCGTAAAGGGTCCGCGCCGGCTCGCAGGGACGGCATCGCGGGCCAGCATGCGATAGACGATGATCAGGATGAACACAGCGTAGATCGTCGCGCAGAAGATGAACAGCCAGTGTGGGCCGAAGCGCTGCATGAAGAAGGCGGCGAGCAGCGGTCCTCCGATCGCGCCGAAGGAGTAGAACAGCATAAGCGCGGCGTTCACGAGCACGAATTCGCCCTTGCCTGCGCGGTCGTTGGCGTGTGCGGCCGAGAGCGAATAGAGCGGCATGGCGAAGGAGCCGAACACGAAGACCAGCACGAAGTTGGCGAGCGGCCCCGTTCCGGCCAGGAAGACGAGCGACAGGGCGGAAAGCATGGCGCCGCACGTGGTGATGAGCAGGATGCGTCGCCGGTCCCAGAGATCGGAGAGGTGACCGAGCGGATACTGGATGATGGCGCCGCCGATGATGCCGATGCTGACGAAGGTGACGACGTCGGTCACCGACATGCCGATCTGCTCGGCATAGACAGGCGAAAGCGTGCGGAACGAGCTGTTGGTCAGGCCGACGGCGACGCAGCCGGCCGCGCCGAGCGGCGAAATCCGCCATACGCGGGCGAGGTCGAGCTTCACGTCCTCTGGTGCTGTCGGATTGGAGCGGTCGCCCAGCGATACCGGCACCAGCGACAGCGTGATCATGATCGACATGATGGCGAAAATGGCGAATCCGCCTGCGCCGAACACCGGAATAAGGAACTGTGCGCCGGTGACCGAGCCGATGTCGATGATGCGGTAGAGCGCCAGCACACGCGCGCGGTCGCGGTTCTGCACGCCGGAATTCAGCCAGCTTTCCATGATGGTGAACAGTCCCGCGAAGCAGAAGCCGGTGGCGAAGCGCATCGCCGACCAGAACACCGGATCGATGATCAGCACGATGAGCAGGGTGCCCGCCGAGGCGATCGCCGCCAGCGCCGAGAAGGAACGGATATGGCCGACCGCCTTCAGGATGCGCGTGACGAAGACGCAGCCGAGCAGGAAGCCGCCGAAATAGGCGGTTCCCATGAAGCCGATGGTGGCCGGCGAGAAGCCTTCCTCGGCGCCGCGCAGCGCGATCAGCGTGCTTTGCAGTCCGTTGCCGCCGAGCAGTATGCCGGCTGCGATGAGGAGGGGGATCAGGGGGCGGATCGAGGACATCAGCGGCCGCGGCGATCTCTAGGGATGGCGGTGCACGCGGCCATGCGCCTTTGTGCTATCCGGAACGAGGGCGATAGGCCGCTGTCGTTTGAGGGAAGAATTTTGGAATGTCCCGACGTCAATCGAAAGTACCCCGGATAAGGACCGCAAGGCTGGACGATGCGCAAGCGCTAAGTCGAGCAGACTTTTCGTTTGCCATCGCAAAGGAGGCGCGTGGCCCATTCGTCGACTCGGTCGGCGAGATCGTGCCCGTGACGCCCTATACGAAAACATATGGCTTCGATGAGGCGGAATTCGCCCGCCATGCGCGGGAATCCGACCTGTTCGCGATCGTTGCGGATTTTGACGGGCGTGACGAACCGATCGGCTATGCGCTGGCCGCCGTCGATTGGAACGGCTTTACCGTCGTCGACGACATCGCGGTCGACAAGGCGTATCGCGGCATCGGCGCCGCGCGCGCCCTGATGGATGCCGTAAGGCACTGGGCATCCGAACGCCGGCTTGCCGGGATCAGGCTCGAAACCCAGTCCAACAATCTTGCCGCGTGCCGATTCTACGAAAGTTATGGATTCGTTTTGGGCGGCTATGACAAGCATCTTTACAGGGCTCTGCATCCCGGCACGCGCGAGGTTGCGCTGTTCTGGTACCTGATGCTCGCCAAATAGCCCTTTTCCTTGACAAACTGCCCCTTGCATGCGCTTTTCCGCGCGAATTTTAGGCCGGCTACGGTTGCCGGCATCTTTGAATGTTCCGGAACAAGATATGACGATGCACCGCTACCGCAGCCATACCTGCGCACAATTGAAGAAATCCGATGCCGGAAAGAATGTGCGGCTCTCCGGATGGGTTCACCGCGTGCGCGATCATGGCGGCCTGCTCTTCATCGATCTGCGCGACCATTACGGCATGACGCAGATCGTCGCCGATCCGGATTCGCCGGCATTCAAGACAGCCGAAGCGGTCCGCGGCGAATGGGTCATCCGCATCGACGGCGAGGTCAAGGCGCGTATGGCGGAAGCCGTAAACCCGAACCTGCCGACCGGCGAAATCGAGGTGTTCGCCCGCGAAATCGAGGTGCTGTCGGCGGCTAAGGAACTGCCGCTGCCGGTATTCGGCGAGCCCGATTATCCCGAGGATATCCGCCTGAAATACCGCTTCCTCGACCTGCGCCGCGAGACGCTGCACAAGAACATCGTCGCCCGCACGAAGATCATCGCCGAGATGCGCAGGCGCATGGAAGGAGCGGGCTTCACCGAGTTTTCGACGCCGATCCTGACCGCTTCCTCGCCCGAGGGCGCGCGCGACTTCCTGGTGCCCAGCCGCATCCATCCCGGCAAGTTCTACGCGCTGCCGCAGGCGCCGCAGCAGTACAAGCAGCTTATCATGGTGTCGGGCTTCGACCGCTATTTCCAGATCGCGCCCTGCTTCAGGGATGAAGATCCCCGCGCGGACCGCCTGCCGGGCGAATTCTACCAGCTCGACCTCGAAATGAGCTTCGTCGAGCAGGACGACGTGCTCGCCACCATGGAGCCCGTCATGCGCGGCGTCTTCGAGGCGTTTGCCGAGGGCAAGCCGGTCACCCAGGAGTTCCCGCGAATTCCTTACGACACGGCCATGCGCAAATACGGCTCCGACAAGCCCGATCTGCGCAATCCGATCGAGATGCAGGAGGTCTCGGAGCACTTCCGCGGCTCCGGCTTCAAGGTGTTCGCCAACATCCTCGCCAACGACGCCAAGGCTGAAGTCTGGGCCATTCCGGCGAAGACGGGCGGGTCACGCGCCTTCTGCGACCGCATGAACTCCTGGGCGCAGGGCGAGGGCCAGCCGGGCCTTGGCTACATCTTCTGGCGCAAGGAAGGCGACAAGCTCGAGGGCGCCGGTCCGATCGCCAAGAACATCGGCGAGGAGCGGACGGAAGCGGTCCGCGTCCAGCTCGGGCTGGAAGACGGCGACGCCGCGTTCTTCGTCGCCGGCGACCCGAAGAAATTCGTCAAGTTCGCGGGCGCTGCGCGCACCCGGGCCGGCGAGGAGCTGAATCTCGTCGACCGCGACCGCTTCGAACTCTGCTGGATCGTCGATTTCCCCTTCTACGAGTGGAACGAGGACGAGAAGAAGATCGACTTCGGCCACAACCCGTTCTCGATGCCGCAGGGCGGCATCGATGCACTGACGGGCGCGGATCCGCTGTCGATCAAGGCGTTCCAGTACGACATGGTCTGCAACGGTTTTGAGATCGCCAGCGGTGGCATCCGTAACCACCTGCCGGAAACCATGGTCAAGGCGTTCGAACTGGTCGGCCTCGACCGCGACACGGTCGAGGAAAATTTCGGTGGCCTTTATCGCGCCTTCCAGTACGGCGCTCCGCCGCATGGTGGCATGGCTGCCGGCGTCGACCGCGTGGTCATGCTGCTGGTCGGCGCGCAGAACCTGCGCGAGATCACCATGTTCCCCATGAACCAGCAGGCCTACGACCTGCTGATGAATGCGCCGTCCGAGGCGACGCCGACGCAACTGCGTGAACTGCACCTGCGGACGATCCCGCCGCAGAAATAGGTTCAGCGGTCGCCGTCAAGCGATTCATTTGATTCAGGAAAAGGCCCGGCCACCTTGCCGGGCCTTTTCACTACGCGGCTACGCCGACGGAAGAACGGCTGACGGCGCGGTTTCTCAAGCGGTACTTGCCGCGAATCAGCCACTCGGATAACCCCACGCCATGGGAAAAAGCCTTGTTCCGCCCCCTTCCGGCGGGGGCGACCACATCGAGCCGGTCGACCTGAAGAAAGCGCTGGAAGAGCGCTACCTCGCCTATGCGCTGTCGACGATCATGCATCGTGCGCTGCCGGACGTGCGCGACGGGCTGAAGCCGGTGCACAGGCGCATCATGCATGCGATGCGGCTTCTGCGCCTCAACCCCGACCAGGGCTTTGCAAAATGCGCCCGCATCGTCGGCGAGGTGATGGGCAAGTTCCACCCGCACGGCGACCAGTCGATCTACGATGCGCTGGTCCGCCTCGCGCAGGACTTCGCCGTTCGCTACCCGCTGGTCGACGGTCAGGGCAATTTCGGCAATATCGACGGCGATAACCCGGCGGCCATGCGCTATACCGAGGCGCGCATGACGGCCGTGGCGACCGATCTCCTCGAAGGCATCACCGAGGACGCTGTCGACTTCCGCCCGACCTACAACGAGGAAGACGAGGAGCCCGTCGTCCTTCCCGGCGCCTTTCCAAACATCCTCGCCAACGGTTCGTCCGGCATCGCGGTCGGCATGGCGACCTCGATCCCGCCGCACAACGCCGCCGAGCTTTGCGCTGCAGCGCTTTATCTGATCGACAATCGCGATGCGTCCGTCGCCGACCTGATGACGTCGCCCGATCAGTGGGCCGACATCGAGCGGCGCCACCAGGAAGAGCTGCGCAAGGAAGACAAGGACGCGGTGAAGCGTGCCGAGGCCATCCTGCACGAATGCAAGGTGAGGGGCCCCGATTTCCCGACCGGCGGCATGGTGGTGGACGGCTGGGCCTCGATGATCGAGGCCTACGAGACCGGACGCGGCGGCTTCCGCCTGCGCGCCATGTGGCAGCAGGAGGATCAGGGCAGGGGCACCTGGACGATCGTCGTCACCAAGATCCCCTACCAGGTGCAGAAGTCGAAGCTGATCGAGAAGATCGCTGAGCTCCTTCTGGCCCGCAAGCTGCCGCTGCTGGAAGACGTGCGCGACGAAAGCGCCGAGGACATCCGCATCGTGCTGACGCCGAAGAGCCGGACCGTCGACCCGGGCCTGCTGATGGAGTCGCTGTTCAAGCTGACCGAGCTCGAGACACGCTTCCCGCTCAACATGAACGTGCTGTCGCGCGGCAAGGTGCCGAACGTGCTGTCGCTGAAGAGCGTGCTGTCGGAGTGGCTGGAACACCGCAAGGACGTTCTGCTGCGCCGTTCCCGGCACCGGCTCGGCGAGATTGAGAGGCGCCTCGAAATCCTCGCCGGCTACCTGATCGCCTATCTCAACATCGACGAGGTGATCCGCATCATCCGCGAGGAGGACGAGCCAAAGCAGGTCATGATGGCCCGCTGGTCGCTCACCGACAACCAGGCGGAAGCCATCCTCAACATGCGCCTGCGCGCCCTGCGCAAGCTCGAGGAGATCGAGATCCGCAAGGAGCATGAGGCGCTTACCGCCGAGAAGAAGCAGATCGAGGCGCTGCTCGGCTCGCCGGCAAGGCAGTGGAAGACCATCCGCTGGGAAGTCGGCGAGACCCTGAAGAAATTCGGGCCCTCGACGGAGCTTGGCCGCCGCCGGACGGATTTCGCCGACGCGCCCGAGCACGACGTCGCCGACATCCACCACGCCATGATCGAGAAGGAGCCGATCACCGTCGTGGTCTCCGAGAAGGGCTGGCTGCGGGCGATGAAGGGCCACCTGACCGACTTCTCGCTGCTCACCTTCAAGGAAGGCGACAGCCTGAAACTCGCCTTCCCGGCGCAGACCACCGACAAGATCCTCGTCTTCACCACCGGTGGCAAGTTCTACACGATCGGCGCCGACCGGCTGCCCGGCGGCCGCGGCCATGGCGAGCCGATCCGCATCATCGTCGACATGGAGAACGACCAGGACATCGTCACCGCCTTCGTGCACGACCCCAAGCGCAAGCTCCTGCTCGCTAGCCACGCCGGCAACGGCTTCATCGTTCCCGAGGCCGAGGTCGTCGCCAACACCCGCAAGGGCAAGCAGGTGATGAACGTCAAGGCGCCGGACGAGGCCAAGCACTGCGCGGTCTTTGCGGGCGACCATCTCGCCATCGTCGGCGAGAACCGCAAGATGCTGATCTTCCCGCTTTCCGAGATACCGGAGATGGCGCGCGGCAAGGGCGTCAGGCTGCAGAAATACAAGGATGGCGGCGTGATCGACCTCAAGACCTTCTCGGTCGCCGAGGGGTTGTCCTGGCAGGATTCCGCAGACCGCACCTTTACGCGCAGCCGCGAGGAACTGGCCGAATGGTTCGGCGCTCGCGCCTCGGCCGGCCGCATCGTGCCCAAGGGTTTTCCGCGTACCGGCAAATTCGGGTAGCGTTTTCTAGGATTTAAGGCCGTTTTCTGCCTGCGTACGCGAGCGTGCGCAGACGTAGCGGCTTTTTCCGTTTGAAGCCTACAGATTGGCTGCGGATTCTCCGTCATTCAGGGGCCGCGAAGCGGAACCCGGAATCGGCACGCTGGTCCCGGTCCAGTTCGGCGCGTCCCTCTGAATCGCTCAAGCCATCCTGACACCCATTTTCTCAAGGTTTACGCTCTGGATTCCGGGTTCCGCTTCGCGGCCCCGGAATGACGAACAGGCCTACGGCGGCCGCTGCCAGATCGCCTGCAAAATTTTTTGCATCGCAAAATATTGACCGCGAATGATCATTCGCATAAATTGAGAACAATCATTCGCATGAAATGAGAGCGAATGTTCGCTCTATGGAGACCGTGATGGAAGACGGTGTTTTTTTCGAGGCCACGCAGGCCGAGCCGCTTGAAGGGCAGGGGCAGACGCGGGCCGAGCGCCGCGACCAGCAGATCCAGCGCATCCTCGATGCTGCCCAGGCCTGCTTTGTCCGCTCCGGCTTCCAGGGCGCTTCTATGCAGCAGATTTGCGCCGAATGCGGCATGAGCCCCGGCGCGCTCTACCGCTATTTCCCTTCCAAGGAAGCGATCGTCGCCGCCATCTGCGCGGCCGACCGCGAGGACGACATGACCTGTTTTGGCGTCTTCCGCGATGCGACATCCGCCATCGAGGGACTGGTCGACGGCGCAATGGCGCACATCACGCATACCCACAAAAAGGGCAGTGCGGCGCTGTTTGCCGAAATGCGCTCGGAATCCAACCGCAACGGGACAATCCGCGAAACGGTCGACGGCCACAAGCGGGAGATCGCCGAGATGATTGCCCCGCTGGTGCAGGGTGCGATCGATCGCGGCGAGATCGACCCTGTCGTCGATCTGCAAACGCTCATGGCCGTCCTGATGTCGGTCGGCGAGGGCATAGCGATCAACGACCTGCCGGCGCGCGGCATCCCGCTTGACCGGATCGAAACGGCACTCCGCGGCATGCTTGCCGGCATGCTGAAGCCGACCGGAAAAGTGCAGGCCGAAAACGTGCCGGCCGAACAAGCCTGATCCCGAAAACAGCTCCACCTCTTCTCTTCTGGTGATCCTCATGCCCGCCAAGCCAAGTCCTTTTGTGCGCGCTGCAGGGGCGCTGCTCGCCGCCACCATTTTCGGTGGCGTCCCGGCGGCTTCCTTCGCCGCGAGCGAGGCAGCGCCCGTCGTCAGGCAGGTGCCGCCGTCGATCCGCGTCGTCGCGGCCGAGCGGCGCGAGCTCGTCGAGACGCTGTCGGTCAACGGCACGATTGTCGCCCGCGAAGAGGCCGCGGTCGGAACGGACCTCAACGGCCTCACGGTGATCACGCTGAATGCCGACGAGGGCGATGTCGTGAAGAAAGGCGACGTGCTTGCCGTGCTCGACCGCTCGATGCTCGATACGCAGCTCGCGCAGATCGAGGCGAGCCGCGCGCAGGCCGAGGCCAACATCGCCCAGATGCGCGCCCAGATCGGCGACGCGGAGGTCGGCGTCAGGCAGGCGAGGGAAGCGCTCGACCGCGCCGTCGCGCTGCAGAAGAAGGGTTTTGCGCCCGACGCCCAGCGCGACAACGCGGTGAATGCGCTCGACAGCGCCAAGGCCAGGCTCGACTCGGCCGAGAAGGCGCTGAAGTCTTCCGAAGCGCAGCTCGGCGTCGTCGAGGCGCAGCGCCAGAACGTGCTCGTGCAGATTGGCAAGACGGAGCTGCGCGCTCCCGCGGACGGGCTGATCCTTGCCCGCAACGCCACGCTCGGCGGCGTGGTGATGGCCGGCAGCGCGCCGCTCTTTCGCATCGCTATCGACGGTGAGTTCGAACTGGCCGCGACGATCTCGGGAACGGAGCTGCCGCGGCTGGCGAATGGCATGAAGGCGACAATCTCGCTGTCCGGCCTGGAAGGGCTGATCGAAGGATCGATCCGCAGGATCTCGCCTGAGGTGGACCGCGCCTCGCGCCTGGGCTCCATCCGCATCGCGCTTAAGCCCGGTTCGCCGGTCCGTGCCGGCAATTTCGCCCGTGGCGAGATCGAGCTTGTGCGGCGCGAAGGCGTCGCGGTGCCTGTCTCGGCGGTCCTCTACGCCGGCACCGACGCGTTTCTGCAATGCGTGGAGGGCGGCAAGGTGGAGACGCGAACCGTCACGCTCGGTACCCGCACCGACGACATGGTCGAGATTGCGTCGGGCCTTTCCGAGGGCGAAGAAGTGGTTTCTCGCGCGGGCACCTTCGTTGCCGACGGCGACCTGGTGACGCCGGTGCGGATCGAGGCGACGGGAGCCGTCAAGCCATGAACATCTCCGCCTGGTCGATCCGCAATCCGGTCCCGGCGATCCTGCTCTTCATCGTGCTGGTCGCGCTCGGCCTGATGGCCTTCGCCAAACTGCCGGTCACGCGCTTTCCCAATATCGACATCCCGCTGGTCTCGGTCACCGTGACCGATCCGGGTGTCGCGCCGAGCGAGCTCGAGACCCAGATCACCAAGCGCATAGAGGACGCCGTCGCCAACATTTCGGGCGTCAAGAACGTCACCTCGCAACTGACCGAAGGCGTGTCGCAGACGACGGTGGAATTCCGCCTCGAGGTCGATACGCAGACGGCGGTCAACGACGTGAAGGACGCCGTCGAGCTCATCCGCTCCGACCTTCCGCCGACGGCGGACGATCCGGTGGTGGCGCGCATCGACGTCGAAGGGCAGGCGATCCTGACCTATGCGGTTGCCGCGCCCGCGATGACGATCGAGGAACTCTCGTGGTTCGTCGACGATACGATCATCCGCAAGATGCAGGGGCTGAAAGGCGTCGCGCAGGCGGACCGCTACGGCGGCGTGACCCGCGAGATCAAGGTCGAGCTGGATCCTGACCGGCTGAATGCGCTCGGCGTCACCGCCGGCGACGTGAACCGCGCGCTGCGCCTCGTCAATGCCGACATGACCGGCGGCAACGCCAAGTTCGGCAGCCGCGAGCAGTCGATCCGCACGCTCGGCGGCGCCGGGAAGGTCGCCGACCTCAAGGCGCTGGAGATCCCGCTGTCGGGCGGCCGCAAGGTGAAGCTCTCCGACATCGCGACCGTCACCGACGCCTGGGAGGAGCCGAAGACCTTCGCGCGGGTGAACAACGGCACGGTCGTCTCCTTCGCCATCTTCCGCGGCAAGGGCGAGAGCGACGTCGAGGTCAACGAGCGGGTCGCGGCGGCGGTCGCCGATCTGCAGAAAGCCTATCCGGACGTCACCATCACCAAGGTCGACGACTCGGTCAGCTATACGGTCGGCAACTACGATTCCGCCATGGAAACCTTGATGGAGGGCGCCGCACTCTCCGTCATCGTGGTGTTCCTCTTCCTGCGCGATTGGCGCGCCACGCTGGTGTCCGCGACGGCGCTGCCGCTCTCGATCATCCCGACCTTCTGGGCGCTCTCCATGATGGGCTTCTCGCTCAATCTGGTCAGCCTGCTCGGCATCACGCTGGTGGTCGGCATCCTGGTGGACGACGCGATCGTCGAGATCGAGAACATCGTCCGGCACATCAAGATGGGCAAGTCGCCGTACCGCGCGGCGCTCGAGGCGGCCGACGAGATCGGGCTTGCGGTCATCGCGATCTCGGCGACCATCATGGCGGTCTTCGCGCCGGTCTCCTTCATGGGCGGCATCGCCGGCCAGTATTTCAAGCAGTTCGGCCTCACCGTCGCGGTTGCCGTGTTCTTCTCGCTTTTGGTCGCGCGCCTGATCACGCCGATGATGGCGGCCTATTTCCTGCGCGGTCACGGCCATGCCGAGCCGAGGCCCGGCATCGTGATGCGCGGCTACGAGCGGCTCCTGAAGGCCAGCCTGCGCTTCCGCTGGGTGACGCTCGCCGCCGGCATCGCCTTCTTCATCGGCTCGATCTACGCGATGGGCTTCCTGCCGTCGGGCTTCATACCGCGCGAGGACGCAAGCCGCATCACCTTCTCGCTCGAGCTGCCGCCCGGCAGTCGGCTGGACGACACGCGCGCCACCACCGACGAGGTGACGAAACTGATGCTCGACGTGCCCGAGGTGGAGAACGTCTACGTCATCGGCGGCGCGAGCCCAACCGGCACGCAGGAGACACGCCGCGCGACCGTCATCGCCGACCTCAAGCACAAGTCCGAACGCGACGTGCCGCAGCATGAGATCGAAGGCATCCTGCTCGACAGGATGGAAAGCATTCCCGATCTGCGGGCCTATTTCGTCAACGACCGCGGCGAACGGCAGCTCGCCTTCGGCGTGATGGGCACGGATGGTGCGCTGCTCGACAGCCAGGCCCGCAAGATCCAGAGCCAGATGGCGGCGACCGGCATGTTCCGCGCGATCACCTCCAACGCCGCGCTCGACCGGCCCGAAGTGATCATCCAGCCGGACCTGACCCGGCTTGCCGAGCTCGGCATCTCGACCGCTACGATTGCCGAGACGCTGCGCGTCGCGACCATGGGCGATATCGACGAGAACCTCGCGAAATTCACCGTCGGCGACCGCCAGATTCCGATCCGCGTGCAGCTCACCGAGGCCGCGCGCGACGACATCGACGTGGTCAGCCAGCTTCCGGTGACGACGCCGTCCGGAGTGACCGTGCCGCTGTCCTCGGTGGCGAAGATCAGCTTCGGCCAGGGCCCGTCCTCGATCGCCCGCTTCAACCGCGAGAGGCGCGTCGTCATCGGTGCCGACATGGCGCCCGGCGTCGAGCTCAGCGACGGGCTGGGCGCGGTCTGGCAGCTGCCGGCGGTGAAGGACATGCCCGAGGGCACGCGCATCCAGGAGACTGGCGACGCCGAGGTGATGGGCGAGGTCTTCGCCGGCTTCGCGACCGCCATGTCGACCGGGCTGATGCTGGTGCTGGTGGTGCTGATCCTGCTGTTCGGCTCGGTGTTCCACTCCTTCACCATCCTTGGCTCTCTGCCGCTGGCGATCGGCGGTGTCGCGGCCGCGCTGTTCCTCACCAATTCGGCGGTCTCGATGCCGGTGGTGATCGGCATCCTGATGCTGATGGGCATCGTGACCAAGAACGCGATCATGCTGGTCGATTTCGCCATCGAGGAGGTCAAGCAGGGCGTGTCGCGCAGCGACGCGATCATCGACGCGGGGCGCAAGCGCGCGCGGCCGATAGTCATGACCACCATCGCCATGTCGGCGGGCATGATCCCGGCCTCGCTGGCGCTCGGCGACGGCGGCGAGTTCCGTGCGCCGATGGCGATCGCGGTGGTCGGCGGCCTGCTCGTCTCGACGCTGTTGTCGCTGATTTTCGTGCCGTCCTTCTACACGATCATGGACGATGCGGCGATCGGTACGGCGAGGCTGTGGCGCTGGCTGGTGCGGCCGAACGAGGCCGACGAACCGGAGCACCATCACGCGGCCAACGCGAACAGGCTGGCGCCGAGGGAACTGCCGGTCGCGGCTGAGTAAGCCCCTACCTTCCGTTAAGGGGGAGGTCTTTTCGCGTCGCGTCCACCCGAGACGACCATTTTCAATAGCCCATGTCCCAAGCCTGGTTGCTTGAAGATAGCTAATTTGTTATATAGCAAGTTAGTTATATTAATGGGGCTAGCTAATCGTGGATCTAGACGCTGCGTTTTCGGCGCTCGCCGACCCCACCAGACGGGCGATCCTTGCCCGGCTGGCGCTTGGCGAGGCGACGGTGACGGAACTGGCCGCGCCATTCGACATGTCCCAGCCGGCGGTTTCCAGGCACATCCGCGTGCTCTCCGACGCCGGGCTGATCTCGCAGCGGGTCGACGGCACCCGGCGGCCGTGCCGGCTTGAGATATCAGCGATTTCGGAAGTCGACCGCTGGCTCGCGATGCTGCGCGAGGCTCTCACTGCCAACTATGACCGGCTGGATGCGTTGCTGACTGAGATGGAAGCCGAAGGCGGCGAGCCGGCCCGTGAGAATTCAGAAGAGAAGGGAAGACGATGAGCAAGCTGACGCTGAAGACCGAAGGCGACACGCATGTCGTGGTGACGCGCCGTTTCGCGGCTCGGCCGGAAAAAGTCTACCGCGCCCATACCGAGCCGGAGCTATTGAAGAAATGGCTACTCGGGCCGGAAGGCTGGACGATGCCGGTCTGCATCAACGACGCGCGGCCGGGCGGCAAGATCCGCTACGAATGGAGCGACGGCAAGGGCGGCGGCTTTTACCTCACCGGCGAATTCATCGCGCTCGAGCCCCATAGCCGCATCGAGCATGTCGAGCGCATGCACCTGCCCGACCCGACGCCCGACAATCATGTCGAGACGCGGTTCGCGCCGGACGGGCAGGGCACGCTGATGACCATGAGGATGACGCTGCCCGACGCGGCGACGCGCGAGGCGATGCTCGCCACCGGCATGGAAGACGGCATGGAGGAGAGCTACCGGCGCATGGAGAAGGTGCTCTAGGCGAGCCGCCTCTGCCCGGCACCTCTGCGCATCGCTCCCGCCGCCAGTTCCCACCGAGGAAGGCAGCTATGCCGCGCGGCGTTCGTGGCGGCCCTCGGCGATCTCCTCGATCAGCTTGGCCGAGAAGGCGTCGAGGTCGCCGGGATGGCGGCTGGTGACGAGGCCCTGGTCGGTGACGACCTCAGAGTCCTCCCATTTGCCGCCGGCGTTGACGACATCGGTCTTGATCGATTTGTAGGACGTGACGCGGCGGCCCTTCACGATGCCTGCCTCGACCAGCAGCCACGGCGCGTGGCAGATGGCGCCGATCACCTTGCTGTCGTTCCAGAAGCTCTTCACGAAATCGACCGCCTTCGGCTCGACGCGCAGCAGGTCGGGGTTCATCTGGCCGCCCGGCAACACCAGCGCGTCGTAATCCGACGGCTTCGCCTCGTCGAGCGAGCGGTCGACCGGCACGGCGCGGCCCCAGTCCTTCTTCTCCCAGCCCTTGATCTCGCCCGCCTTGAGCGCCACCACGTCGACGGTCGCGCCGGCCGCCCGCAGCTTCTTCAGCGGCACCTCGAGCTCGGACTGCTCGAAGCCGTCGGTGGCGAGAATGGCGATGCGTTTTCCGGAAATGTCCATCGGTTCCTCCTTGTCGGGGTTGAGGAGGAGCAACGGACGGGACGGAGGCCGGTTCCGATCGATTTATGCCGGCGTGCAGGTCATGCCGTTGCGTTGTGCGTTGGCGACGCAGTCGCTGTAGTTGGAATAACCCTGGGTGGACGAGCCGACAATGCGGCCGTTGGAGGCGGTGCGCCGCCAACGCCAGCCGTCGCTTCCATAATAGATCTCCCAGGTGTCGCCGTCACGATCCTTGCAGCTTGCCATGATTTTCTCTTCCCTCAATTCGAAAGGCGGTCTTGTCCGCCGATTCGGCGGGGTTGCGCCACGAATTGAGAGCAATCTCAGGTTGTTATTTTTCGACCAGGCGGTTGTGCCTTGCTGCGGCCATGTCCGTAACGAACATGCGCGGCCGGGCAGTTGGGGGCCATGCTTCGAGGATTTCCATGATCGGATCGACCCGTGTCTGCCGACGCGCGCTGCTATCGGCGCTTGCGCTCGCCCTCCTGCCGGCTGCGCAGTTGCGGGCGGAGGAATGCTGTGATCCGGCCGGCCCGTTCCGGCCGGGCGAGGCCTATGCGGAGGAACCGGCGACCTGCGAGACGATCGGCCACTGGATCGAGCGCGCGCCCGAAGTCGATCGCAGGATAACGCTCACCGTCAGCGGCGCGCTGTCGGCCGTCGAGTCCGACGGGGTGCTTGCATACCTCATCATGTGCCCGGAACCGGGCGTGCAGGTCATGTGCGTCGCCTACAGCGCCAACGACATGCGGCCGGGTGACGTGGTGATGTTCGGTGGCGGCTATTCGCGTGTCGGCGAGAAGCAGGTGATGCTCGATCCGTGCCTGGCTTCGCGGGAGTAGGGCGCTAGCGCCGCTGTGCGAAACCGGCGGGCAGGTCGGCAGGGTCGGCGGGGCTTGTCGTCACGCCGGTGACGGCGGCGCCGCGCGGACCGGATCCGAGGAGGTCGAGCATTTTCTCGACGGCCTCGTCCGAACCGCCGATCAGCGCCGTCACCGAGCCGTCCGGCTCGTTCTTCACCCAGCCGCGCAAGCCGAAGACCTCAGCCTCCCGCTCCGTCCACATGCGAAAGCCGACGCCCTGGACGCGACCGCGGATCGAGACGAGGAGGGCTTTGTCGGGCATGGGCGTGTTCCTGTTCGACGTCTCCTCCGAAGGAGAAGATAAGGCGCGCCGCCCGGTAAGCGCCGCCGCGCCTGACGATACAAGAGCGCGGCGGCGAAACGGTTCCGACCGCGCGGCGCCTGCCTGGAGAGCGGGTGCCGCGCGGGCGTTATTCAGCCTTCGCCCATGCCTTCGGCGGGCTTGGAGGCGCTTCCCTGACGCACCTTCTGCTCGATGCGGGCGCCGACGTCGGCGTCGACGCTCTTCCAGTACTGGAAGGCGCGGCTCAGCACCGGCTCGCGCACGCCGCCGAGCAGGCTGCCGGCGACCTGGTCGACCAGCTTGGCGCGCTGATCGTCGTTGAACACGTCGCGCACCAGGATGCCGGGCTGGCCGAAATCGTCGTCATTGCCGCGCAGCGTGTAGGCGCTGCGGACCATCTCGCCATCGGCTTCCCAGCCTTCCGCCACCGGGCCGGTTTCGTCCGTCCAGGTGCGATCGCCGCTGTTGGGCGCATAGACCGGGGCATTGCCCGAGTGGTGGTAGGCCATGTGGCCGTCGAACATGTAGGTGTTCACCGGCACCTTGGGCTGGTTCACCGGCAACTGGTGGAAGTTGGTGCCGATGCGGTTGCGCTGCGCATCGTTGTAGGCGAAGGCGCGGCCGAGCAGCATCTTGTCCGGCGACAGGCCGATGCCGGGAACCGTGTTGCCCGGCGAGAACGCCGCCTGCTCGATCTGGGCGAAGAAATTCTCCGGATTGCGGTTCAGCGTCATCGTGCCGACCTTGATCAGCGGATAGTCCGCATGCGGCCAGGTCTTGGTCAGGTCGAACGGGTTGATGCGGTAGGTCTTGGCGTCCGCATAGGGCATGACCTGCACCGAAAGCACCCAGCTCGGATGCTCGCCGCGCGCGATCGCGTCGAACAGGTCGCGGCGGTGGAAATCGGCATCCGCGCCGGCCACGGCCGCCGCCTCTTCATTGGTGAAGAATTCCATGCCCTGGTTGGTGTGGAAGTGGTATTTTACCCAGAACCGCTCGCCCTTGGCGTTGACCCACATATAGGTGTGGGAGCCGTAGCCGTTCATGTGGCGCCAGGTGCGCGGCAGGCCGCGCACGCCCATCAGATAGGTCACCTGGTGCGCGCTCTCGGGGTTGTTGGTCCAGAAATCCCACTGCATGTGGTTGTCGCGCAGGCCGGAATCGGGAAGTCGCTTCTGGCTGCGGATGAAGTGCGGGAACTTCATCGGGTCGCGGACGAAGAAGACCGGCGTGTTGTTGCCGACCAGGTCGTAATTGCCCTCGTCGGTGTAGAACTTCAGCGAGAAGCCGCGCACGTCGCGCCAGGTGTCGGGGCTGCCCATCTCGCCGGCGACGGTGGAGAAACGGGCCAGCATCTCGGAGGACGCGCCCTTCTGGAACAGTGCCGCCTTGGTGTAGCGCGAGACGTCCTCGGTCGTCTCGAACACGCCGAACGCGCCGGCGCCCTTGGCATGCGGCTGGCGCTCCGGAACCTTCTCGCGGTTGAAATGCGCCATCTGCTCGAGGAAATGGACGTCGTGGAGCACGATGGGGCCGTCCGGGCCGATGGAAAGCGAGTTGCGGTCGCTTGGCGCTGGCGCGCCGGAGCCGGTGGTGGATCGGACGTTGTGTTGGTCTGACATGGTACCCTCGTGGCAAAGAAAGCTGCGTCGCTAGATACCTAACGGCACGGGCTTTGCAATTCCAGTGAACACTGCGTCAGCACCGGGATTAAATTGTGGCTTAATGTCGCCGCCGGCTGCCCGTGAGGAGGGCGTGAGCAATAAGCGAGCTTCGCGGCGGCGTCTCCCGATGAAAGCGGGGCAAAGCCGCGCCGGACAGGACGTTTTGTGTGGGATTCCGCCCCGCGAAAGGTGGGCGACGGCAAGAAAGCGGAAACCACTGTCGTTAAGCGGGAAACAATTTCCGGCTGGTACGTTTCAGTTGCGTCACATTCGGAGAAATTCGATGCGCACCATGCTGACCGTCGCCGCCGTCGTGGTCTTCGCCGTCAGTACCGGCCTGCTGGAGATGGCGAGCCCCCACACCCGCCCGATGACCGCGCTGCCGCCCGCCATGGGCGAATTCGCCGCCGTCGACCGCACCGTCACCTCGTCGGTTACGCTGCAACGCCTGGATGAGCGGTGAGGGTCGTTGCGCCCGGTTGCAAAGCATCGGGCATTTACGAGCACGACTATTAGACACTAGCCTTTCGGAATGACCGGCTACGTCTACATGACCGCCAGCCAGAAGCGCGGCACCATCTACATCGGTGTCACCAATGACATTGGCCGCCGCATGTTCGAGCATAAGAGCGGGACTGGATCGCGGTTCACCTCACGCTACGGGGTGCAGCGGCTCGTGTGGTTCGAGGAGCATTTCGACATCCGCGACGCGATCCAGCGCGAAAAATCGCTGAAACGCTGGCCGCGGCAGTGGAAGATCGAGCTGATCGAGAAGACGAATCCCGAGTGGTTCGAGTTGTTTCGGGGAACAGGATGGTGAGGGATCCTGCAGGCGCTGCCTCTGCGATTGGCGGCGACCTCTCCCGCTTTCGTCATCCTCGGGCAAACGCAGCGAAGCGGAGTGCGACCCGAGGATCCATGCCGTGACGTTGATCGTGTCTGCCGGCGGCGAGGGCTGGGCGCCGGTTCTGAACCGCCGGAGCGCTGCCGAAATGTAACGGCATGGATCCTAGGGTCTGCGCTGCGTCGCTTCGCTCCTTGCTCCGCCCTAGGATGACGAAGGTGAGGGCGCTTCCGTCGAGCACCCCTCATCCGACCTGGCTCTCACCCCTTCACAGGCTCGGTGGCTCGGCTGGGGTCACCTTCCCTTCCCCTGTGAGGAGGAGGGAAGGTCGTGTGCTTAGATTTCTGGACGCCTCTCGCTCCCATCCTCCTTCGAGGGGCGTGTTCCAGACTCAGCGGCAATTCGCGACATGCGTTTTTCGATGTCCAACGCCAGTAGTTTCGCCAATTCGCGTGCTCTCACAGCGCTTGAAGGCAGGAATAGCTCCTCGCTTCGTAGTGACAAAACTCCCATGGATTGAGGAGCATCATCCGACACAAAGAGTCCAAGCATTCCTACAGACTCCCTAGCCGCTATTGGTGGCCTAATCGTATTCCAAATATGAATCCTCGTTGGTTTTCCGGCGATTTCAATTTCGAAATCGGGAGAAAACCTTACCGAAAAAATGTCGTTGGGACTCGCTGCTTGTACGTCAGCCTTCTGCAGAAGCTTTATCGGACGTCCATTGATCCAATTCATCAGAGCATGCGCTGCAGATATAGCGGACGTTCGTTCTGCGGGCTTCTTTATCGCTAAGAGCCTAGCTTCAGTGGCAGACCAATCTACTCTGCCGCTGACGTATTCCGTGACTATTTTGCGCATAGCTTTATGAAAATCGTACGACCGTTTCGAACCAGCAAAACGCTTTCTGATTTCCGTCTCTCGTGGTTGTGGGTTTAACGCCAACAACTTCATGTATGCGGAAGTTCCAAAAGTGGTCATTACCATCTCCTGTTACGCTTCCGCCTCGACTCAATAGTCCGACTCCCCATATAGTCGCCTTGTCACAGGAGGAGTGTCGCACTCTTTCGCCCCGCAGCGGTTCTCCGATTTGCGGTAGCCAAAGCCGACCCGCTTGGGTCGGCTTTGGTGTTTATGGATCACATAAAGCTCTCCTTATGTGTTTTCATGTTTTGTTCCTTTCGCCGTTTCGGCCCGATCCTAGGACCGGGCCGATGATGTTACGTTTTAGCTTTCAGCGATTTCACGAGCACCCGCTCGTCGCGCCGCAGGTGTCGCACTTCTCGCAGGTGCCGTTCCGCACCATGGTGAAGTTGTGGCACTCGGAGCATTCGCTGCCGGTGTAGCCCTGCATCACCGCCTGGGCGCGGCGCTGTGAGGCCAGCGCCTTGGCGTCGGCGGCTTCCTGCGCGGCGGCGTCGGTGAAGAGCGCGGGGGAGGCGGCTGCCTCTTCCTCGGCGATCTCCTCGGCCAGCTCGTTCGCCCGCTCCTCATAGTCGCGCTTGAAGGCGACCGACCCGTCGGTGTCGGGGCGCACCGCCTGCACCGCGGCCGTCTGCAGTGCGCGGACGTTCGAGCCGGAGAAGGCGGTCGGCGCGGCGCGGGCCGGCGTGGTGGTCCCGGAGGAACCCCCAAAACCCTTGGGCTCCGCCTGGCCGAGCTTCGACACCAGCTTCACCGGCGAGACGCCGCGATAGAGACCCTTCGAGAAGGGCGTCGCCTTGCCTTCAGTGATGCCCTTGCCGAGCGCGGTGTTGTCGAAATTCGACTGGTCGACATGGGCGAGGTCGTGGCGCTCCAGATAGGAGACGGCGAGCTCGCGGAAGACGTAGTCGAGGATCGAGGTCGCGTTCTTGATGGCGTCGTTGCCGACGACCATGCCGGCCGGCTCGAATTTTGTGAAGGTGAAGGCTTCCACATACTCGTCCAGCGGCACGCCGTATTGCAGGCCGAGCGAGATCGAGATGGCGAAGTTGTTCATCATCGCGCGGAAGGCGGCGCCCTCCTTGTGCATGTCGATGAAGATCTCGCCGAGCCGGCCGTCGTCGAACTCGCCGGTGCGCAGGTAGACCTTGTGGCCGCCGACGACGGCCTTCTGGGTGTAGCCCTTGCGGCGGTTCGGCAGCTTTTCGCGCTCGCGGTAGAGCCGCTCGACCACGCGCTCGACGATCTTTTCGGTGACCTGCGTCGCGCGGGCGGCGGCGGGCTGGGCGACCAGCGCCTCGACCACGTCGTCCTCGTCGTCCTCCTCGTCGGCGATGAGCGAGGCGTTGAGCGGCTGCGACAGCTTCGAGCCGTCGCGGTAGAGGGCGTTCGCCTTCAGCGCCAGCTTCCAGGACAGCATATAGGCGTTCTTGCAGTCCTCGACGGTCGCCTCGTTAGGCATGTTGATCGTCTTGGAAATGGCGCCCGAGATGAAGGGCTGGGCGGCCGCCATCATGCGGATGTGGCTGTCGACCGAGAGATAGCGCTTGCCGATCTTGCCGCAGGGATTGGCGCAGTCGAACACCGGCAGGTGCTCGGCCTTCAGGTGCGGCGCGCCTTCCAGCGTCATCGCCCCGCAGACATGGATGTTGGCGGCCTCGATGTCCTTCTTCGAGAAACCGAGCGCCGGCAGCATCTCGAAGGAGAAGTCCGAAAGCTGCTCGTCGGTGAAGCCGAACGTCTCCTTCACCCAGTCGGCGCCGAGCGTCCACTGGTTGAAGACGAATTTTATGTCGAAGGCCGAGGCAAGCGCCGCGTTGACGGCGGCGATCTTCTCGTCGGTGAAGCCCTTCGCCTTCAGCGCGCCGGGATTGATGCCGGGCGCCTGGTTGAGGTTGCCGTGGCCGACGGCGTAGGCCTCGATCTCGGCGATGTCGGCCTCGGAATAGCCGAGCGTGCGCAGCGCCTCGGGCACGGCGCGGTTGATGATCTTGAAGTAGCCGCCGCCGGCGAGCTTCTTGAACTTGACCAGCGCGAAGTCGGGCTCGATGCCGGTCGTGTCGCAGTCCATGACCAGGCCGATCGTGCCGGTCGGCGCGATCACCGTCGCCTGAGCGTTGCGGTAGCCGTGCTCCTCGCCGAGCTCGATGGCGCGGTCCCAGGCGGCCTTGGCGTGCTCGCCGAGCTCGGCCTGCTTGAGGTCGGCGTGGACGAGCGGCACCGGCGCCACCGCCAGCTTCTCGTAGCCGTCCTTGTCGCCATAGGCGGCGCGGCGGTGGTTGCGCATGACGCGCAGCATGTGGTTGGCGTTGCGGTCATAGTCCGGGAAGGCGCCGAGCTCGGCGGCCATCTCGGCCGACGTCGCATAGGCGATGCCGGTCATGATCGCGGTGAGCGCGGCGCCGATGGCGCGGCCCTCGTCGGAATCGTAGGGGATGCCGGAGGTCATCAAGAGGCCGCCGATATTGGCGTAGCCGAGGCCGAGCGTACGGTACTCGTAGGAGAGTTTTGCGATCTCCTTGGAGGGGAACTGCGCCATCATGACCGAAATCTCGAGCACCATGGTCCACAGGCGCACGGTGTGCTCGTAGGCGGCGATGTCGATGGTGCCGTCGGCGTTGCGGTAGGGCAAAAGGTTGATCGACGCCAGGTTGCAGGCCGTGTCGTCGAGGAACATGTATTCCGAGCACGGGTTGGATCCCCGGATCGGGCCGCCGGCCGGCGAGGTGTGCCAGTCGTTCATCGTGGTGTTGAAGTGCAGGCCCGGGTCGGCCGACGCCCAGGCGGCGTAGCCGATCTTCTCCCAGAGCTCGCGCGCCTTCAGCGTCTTCATCACCTTGCCGTCCTTGCGGGCGGTGAGCGCCCAGTCCCCATCCGTCTCGACCGCGCGCAGGAAGTTATCCTTCAGCGAGATCGAGTTGTTGGAGTTCTGGCCGGAGACGGTGAGGTAGGCGTCCGAATCCCAGTCGGTGTCGTAGGTCTTGAAGTCGACCGAGGTGTAGCCCTGGCGCGCGAACTGGATGACGCGCTTGATGTAGTTCTCCGGCACCGCGTTCTTCTTGGCGGCGCGCACCTCGCGCTTCAGCGCCGGGTTCTTGTTGGGGTCGAAGCAGTCGCCATTGTCGGCCTCGCAGTTGACGCAGGCGGACATGATCTTCGCCAGGTGCTGCTTGACGATCTTGGAACCGGTGACCAGCGAGGCGACCTTCTGCTCCTCGTTGACCTTCCAGTCGATGAAGGCCTCGATGTCGGGGTGGTCGGCGTCGACGATGACCATCTTGGCGGCGCGGCGCGTGGTGCCGCCCGACTTGATGGCGCCGGCGGCGCGGTCGCCGATCTTCAGGAAGGACATCAGGCCGGACGAGCGGCCGCCGCCAGACAGCTTTTCGCCTTCGCCGCGCAGCATGGAGAAGTTGGAGCCGGTGCCCGAACCGTATTTGAACAGGCGCGCCTCGCGCACCCACAGGTCCATGATGCCGCCGTCATTGACGAGGTCGTCCTGCACGCCCTGGATGAAGCAGGCATGCGGCTGCGGATGCTCATAGGCCGACTTCGACTTGGTCAGCTTGCCGGTGAAGGGGTCGACGTAGAAATGGCCCTGGCCGGGGCCGTCGATGCCGTAGGCCCAGTGCAGGCCGGTGTTGAACCACTGCGGCGAGTTCGGGGCGACGCGCTGGGTGGCCAGCATGTAGCAGAGCTCGTCCATGAAGGACTGCGCGTCCGCCTCCGACTTGAAGTAGCCGCCCTTCCAGCCCCAGTAGGTCCAGGTGCCGGCGAGACGGGTGAAGACCTGGCGGGCGTCGCGCTCGGAACCATAGCGCTCGGCCTCGGGCAGTTCGGCAAGGGCGGCCTCGTCGGGAACGGAGCGCCACAGGAAGGAGGGAACGTTGTTCTCCTCGACCTTCTTCAGCCGCGCCGGCACGCCGGCCTTGCGGAAATATTTCTGGGCGAGGATGTCGGCGGCGACCTGGGAGAACTGCGCCGGCACGTCGATGTCGTCGAGGCGGAACACGACCGACCCGTCCGGGTTCTTGATCTCCGAAAGCGCCTTGCGGAATTCGATCTCCGAATAGGCGGATTGTCCTGCCTTGGTGAAGCGCCGCTGGATATGCATGGTCCCGGTCCTTTATCTACATGTAGCGTCTGCCGATCGGGCTTTCCCGTCAACCCGCGAAGACGCATGTCCGCCATTGCCGCAGTCGCATGACTGCGGCTTCCTCGTGCCTCGCCGACCCGTCCGCCGCCTTGTCCCCGAGGCTCCCTGCGGAGCCTTGATTTCCCGGCCTGCCGACGAACCCGCGAGGGTCCCTCAATTTGAAACTTTGGTCGATTCCCCATTCAGGGGAACATCACATTATCTAGTGTCGAGTATGCCTGCAAACGCTAAATATAGTGTTAACAGGCAATTTATTCCAGTCCGGCAATTCCCCTTTTCCGTCCCCCGACGCACGCAAATCCAAGGTCAGGGAGCCGCTCCGGAGGCCGGAACGAGCCACTGAAAACCTCGCAAAAATCTGGAAACTTATTACTGGCGCGGACTTCTTCCGGCCACGCTCGAAACCGGAGCGCATGACCAATAAGAGGCGACTCGTTTCGAGCCGTCAAGGATTCGTTTTTGTAACTTTTACGACCCCAACATGTTGTGTGCCGGCTATGTGGATAATGGGGAGGATTTTGCAAAAACCGGCCTCCCGTCGATTCCTGGCTTGCAGGGAGAGAATCGCAGAATCGGGCAAGGGCGGCCCGCCCGCGTGCCCTCCATCTGTCCGTCATCCAAGGCCCGGCGGAAGGCGAGGGCGGCGCAATCCCTCACGCGTCCTTACGCGCCCGCCCACGGGGCGAATGACGCCGCTGACTATCCATTGCCTCAATTCCGCACTATATGCAGGCGATCGCCCGCAGGACTTACCGGCCGGACCATGACGCGGCTCAATGCACATCTCGGAAGGACGACCGACATGCTGTCGGCGTTTTTCCTGTTGCTTGCCGTCATGCTCGCCGGCGGCTACGGGCCGCCCGCCCAGCAGGTTGGGTCGGCCCCGGCCACGTCGCAGTCCGCGCCGACCGATCTCGGCGCCGGCGGCCACCGCCGTGCCCCGTTCGTCTCGAAGCAGCAGATGCTCGCCGGCGAAGCCCGCGACCTCAAGGCTGCATCCTGGGACGGCGGCAAGTCGAAAGCCTTCGTTCCCGCGAAAGGCTTTGAGCTGGCCGATGTCGCGGCCGGCGCCGACCAGGCGCTGCCGGTAGCCGTCTCCTCTGTCTCCATCGCGGCATCGCCCTTCGATGCCCGCGCTCCCCCTGCCGGATCCTGATCGCTGAACCGCGGCCCGCCGTGGCTGCATCTTCGATTTAGGGCTTCGACCGCGCGCATGGCGCCGGCGATGGTCCACCGACAGGATCAACCGACATGCGCACCCCAAGATGGGTCGTGGTGACTTACGTCATCCTCATACTCGCCGGCGTCCTCGCCGCGCTTCCCAACATGTTCACCCCCCAGCAGCTTGCGGCCTTGCCGAGCTGGGTTCCCAAACAGCAGATCACCCTAGGCCTCGATCTGCAGGGCGGTTCGCACCTGGTGCTCGAGGTCGACGCCGCCGCGCTGAAGACCGACCGGCTGCGCTCGCTGCTCGACGACATGCGCAACACGCTACGCAAGGAGCGCATCGATTCGCGCTCGGCGCGCATCTCGTCCGGCGTCATCACGGTGACAATCGACAATCCGGACCAGCTCGCGAAGGCGCAGGAAGTGATCGGCGCCATGGCGACGCAGATCGGCATCACCGGCCAGAAGGACCTCGACGTCACCACCGAAGGCAAGCTGATCAAGGTCGCGCTGACTGATGCCGGCATCAACGACCGGCTTAACGCCGCCTTGCAGCAGAGCCTCGAGATCGTCCGCCAGCGCGTCGACCAGGTGGGCGTCGCCGAGCCGACCATCCAGCGCGTCGGCTCGAACCGCATGCTCGTGCAGCTTCCGGGCCTCCAGGATCCGACGCGGCTGCGCCAGCTGCTCGGCTCGACGGCCAAGATGACCTTCCATCTCCTGGCGAACACTGCCAATGGAGAGCCGCTGCCGGTCGGCGTCACCATGCTGCCCGACGCCAAGTCCGGCGCCCAATATCCGGTCGAGGACCGCGTCGCGCTCGACGGTGAGCATCTGACGGACGCGCGCGCCAGCTTTGACCAGCGCACGCATGAGCCCCTGGTCACCTTCCGCTTCGACAGCATCGGCGCCCGGAAATTCGCAGAGATCACCAGCGCCAATGTCGGCCGGCCCTTCGCCATCGTGCTCGACGGCAAGGTGCTCTCGGCGCCGGTCATCCGCGAGCCGATCACCGGCGGTTCGGGCCAGATCAGCGGCAACTTCACCGTCGACGAGACCTCGACGCTGTCGGCGCTGCTTCGCGCCGGCGCGCTGCCGGCGCCGCTCACCGTCATCGAGGAGCGCACCGTCGGTCCCGACCTCGGCGGCGACGTCATCAAGATGGGCATCTACACCGGCATTGCCGGCTTCGCCGCGGTCGTGCTGTTCATGGTCGCGCTCTACGGCTCGTGGGGCATGATCGCGAACTTCGCGCTGTTCCTGCACCTCGTGCTCACCTTCGGCGTTCTCAACATCATCGGCGCGACGCTGACGCTGCCCGGCATCGCCGGCATCATCCTCGGCATCGGCTTCGGCGTCGACGCCAACATCCTGATCAACGAGCGGATACGCGAGGAGGCGAAGAAGGGGCTCAGCGCCTTCGCGGCCCTGGATAACGGCTTCAAGCGGGCCTATTCGACCATCGTCGACGCCAATGTGACGTCGCTGATCGCCACCAGCCTGCTCTTCATGTTCGGCTCCGGCCCGGTGAAGGGCTTTGCCATCACCATGTTCCTCGGCACCTGCCTGTCGATGTTCACGGCGGTGTCGGTCACCCGCATCCTGATGGCCAGCGTGGTACGCAGGAAGAAGCTGAAGACGATCACCATCGAGCCGCTGGTCCGCTTCTTCCCCGACAAGACCTCGATCGCCTTCATGAAGGGGCGTTATCTCGGCATCGCGACGTCGATCCTGCTCTCGCTGGCGTCGGTCGCGCTGTTCATCAAGCCCGGCCTCAACTACGGCATCGACTTCAAGGGCGGCATCCAGGTCGAGATAACGACCTCGCAGCCGGCCGACCTCGCCACGCTGCGTTCCACGCTGAGCGACATCGGCGTCGGCGAGGTGACGCTGCAGCAGGTCGGCGGCGTCGACAACGACGTTCTGATCCGCGTGCAGCGGCAGGAAGGCGGCGAGCAGGCGCAGACCAAGGCGGTCGACGCGGTCAAGCAGGCCGTGCTCAAGCTCGACCCGGCGGTCAAGTTCGACAAGACCGACGTCGTCGGACCGAAAGTGAGCGGCGAGCTCGCGCAGTCGGGCGTCATGGCCGTCGTCCTCGCGGCGCTCGCGATGCTCGCCTACATCTGGTGGCGCTTCGAGTGGAATTTCGCGATCGGCGCGATCGCGACGCTGATACTCGACACCACCAAGATGGTCGGCTTCTTCGCGCTGTTCCAGCTCGACTTCAACCTGACGGCTATCGCGGCACTGCTCACCATCATCGGCTATTCGGTGAACGACAAGGTGGTGGTCTACGACCGCATGCGTGAGAACCTCCGGCTCTACAAGAAGATGCCGTTGCGCGAGATAATCGACATGAGCATCAACCAGGTGTTCGCGCGCTGCATCTACACCTCGGTGGCGATCCTGCTCTCCATGGCGCCGATGGCGATCTGGGGCGGCAGCGCGGTGGAGAATTTCGCCGTGCCGATGGTGTTCGGCGTGGTCGTCGCAACGACCTCCTCGATCTTCATCGCGGCGCCCATCCTGCTTCTCCTCGGCGACTGGTGGAAGCACCGCCACCAGCGCGAGGAGGCGGCCGCGTCGGCCAACCTCGTCAAGGCCTGACGCCGCCCTTGCCGGAGCCGCCATCCCTGCGGCGGCTCCGGCGTGACTGGAATCCGGCGGTACGAAAAAAGTCACAACATTGCCGCCTAACGATCATTGGCGAGCCACGTTTACCTTCCTATCTATGGTGAGCGGGGCGCTTTCGAGGAGGCGAAAGATGACCGAGGGCACGACTACCGTACTAGACGAACTGCTGGACGATCCGATGGTGAAGTTGGTGATGGCGCGCGACAGCGTGCGTCCCGAGGAATTGCGCGGCATGCTCGAACGGCATCGCATCGTCGCGATCGAAAAAGGCCTGGTACCGCCGGCCCATGTCATCGCCTCCTGTCAGGCACGTCATCTGTGCTATTGACCTCCGTCCGCTCGCACTGAGCCGACCCCGGGCGCCTGCCTCCAGGCGCCCCCGCTGCATTTTTTCCGGATTTTTGACGTCGTCTTAACCCAAACCGCCAGCGATTCGTCGTCGCCGGCCGTCCCGTTAAGGATTTGATTCAAACTTTGTTGGTATTTCCCCGCTAGCGACTTGAGTCTTCGGGTCTGCACGTGCCGACCTGCCTTCGGTTTGTAACGCGTACGGGGCAACATGCGTTCGTTTCTTCTCCTGGCATGCCTGGGAATGTCCGCGATCGGCCTCGCCGGTTGTACGGCCAGCAGCAAGGGCATCGACGCGCTCGGTCTCGACAGGCTGAAACCCTCCACGGAAACCACGAGTTCCATCCCGCGGCCGAACGCGCCCGTCTCCGCGGCCGCGGCCACGGCACAGGCCGAAATCGTCAGCATCAACGAGGAGATGACCACTCTCGCCGATGCCGGCATGCCGCCGGTGGTGCCGAGCGCGCTGGTCGGCGACGACGAGCCGAGCGCGGTCGAGGCCATGGAGCGTGTGGCGCTCGTTGTCCCGGAAAAGTCGAAAGTCGCCAAGGCGGCCGTTGGACCCATCCATCGGCACCGTTTCCGCGACGCCAAGCCGATCAATTTCGGCAAGCTGTCGCCCAAGAACTATGCCGTGCACGGCGTCGACGTCTCCCGCTGGCAGGGCGACATCGACTGGCCGACGCTGCGCACCCAGGGCGCCAATTTCGTCTACATCAAGGCGACCGACGGCGGCGACCATCTCGACCCCATGTTCAAGAAGAACTGGCGCGAGGCGCATCAGGCCGGCCTGAAGCGCGGCGCCTATCATTTCTTCTACTGGTGCCGGGTGGCGAGCGAGCAGGCCGACTGGTTCATCCGCAACGTGCCCAAGGTCGAGGGCGCGCTGCCGCCCGTCATCGACGTGGAATACAACGGCCAGTCGAGCTGCAAGCGCAGGCTCTTGCCCGAGAAGCGGCGCGAGAAGATGCAGGTCTTCATGGACCGGCTGGAGGCGCATTACGGCCAGCGGCCGGTCATCTACACCGCCCCCGACTTCTACGCCGACAATCTGCGCGGCCATTTCAAGAACTACCCGTTCTGGCTGCGCGCCGTGGCCGAGCATCCCTCGAAGGTCTATCCGGGCCGCGACTTCGTGTTCTGGCAATATTCCGGATCGGGCTTGTCGCAGGGCGTGAAGGGCAAGATCGACCTCAACGTGTTCAACGGTACCGAAGCGCAATGGCGCCGCTGGGTCGGCGGACAGGCGCTGGTCGCGTCGCAGTAGGCGAGTTTGATCGAGGGCGCCATCTCCCGCCATTTGCCTGTCGCGGTCTTTATGCACTATGTGACAGGTTAAGCTGGGAAAAGCGCCGTTGAAGGAACCTAGGATCAGGGCAGTCGAGCGGGAACGGCCGCTCTTCGGCGCGGCTGCGCCGACGCGGGCGGCGGTGATCGCCCCGCTTTCGGCAGCGCGCTGGCTGCTGCTGCTGGTGATACTGGCCGGCGTCTATTTCTTCCACGGCTTCATCGTTCCCGTCCTTGCCGCGCTGGTCATCGCCTTCGCGAGCTGGCCGCTCTACCGCAAGCTGCTGGACGCGGTCGGCGGCAGCCGGACGATCGCCGCCAGCATCGCGCTGCTGCTGATCCTGGCCTTTCTCATCGTGCCGATCACGCTGGCCGGCAGCTACGCGATCACCGAAATACGGGAATGGGTCGGCTGGGCTCTGGAAACCAACCGCCTCGGCGCACCGACGCCCGGATGGATCGCCCAACTGCCGATCGTCGGCGAGTGGCTCGACCAGCAGTGGACGAGGCATCTGGCCCATCCCGGCGGCATCGGCGAGATCATCCAGCTCGTCAGCGGCGCCAACATAGGCAGTATCTACCGCGGCGTGGTGGCGGCGGGCGGCAGCGCCTTCAGCCTGCTGCTCACCCTGCTTTTCATGCTGATCGCGCTGTTCTTCACCTATCGCGACGGTGAGCGGTTCGCCGCGCAGGTGGACCGGCTCGGCGAACGCATCCTGCCGATGCGTTGGGAGCGCATCTCGCGCGTGGTGCCGGCGACGATCAGCTCGACCGTCACCGGCATGACGCTGATTGCGATCGGCGAGGGCGTGGTGCTTGGCATCGCCTACTGGATCGCCGGGGTGCCGTCGCCGGTCACGCTCGGTGCGCTCACCGGCCTGATGGCGCTGATCCCCGGCGGCGCGCCGCTTTCCTTCACGCTGGTGTCGATCTACCTGGTCGCCAGCGGTTCGCCATTCGCCGGCGTTGCGCTTTTCCTGTGGGGCTCCATCGAGCTTTTCATCGTCGACAAGACGCTGCGGCCGAAACTCGTCGGCGGGCCGATCAAGCTGCCTTTCCTGCCGACCTTCTTCGGGCTGATCGGTGGCGTGAAGACGATGGGCCTGCTCGGGCTGTTCATCGGCCCGGTGCTGATGGCGCTGCTGGTGTCGATCTGGCGCGAGTGGCTGCGCGAGGCGGAACTGGCGGTCGAAGCGGCCCCCGAGCCGATCGCCGAACTGCCGGCCGTCGTGGAAGCCGCGCCTGAAGGCGAAGCCGGCCCGGCAAAAGCCACAATCGGATTGAAGACGTAGGGTTTCCACGTCTCGGGTAACGCATGACCAACGACACCACACGGCCATACCGGCCGGCCGCGATATTTGTGCTGCTGGGGCTACTGGCCGTTGCCGGCTGCCAGGGCGTGAAGGGCGGCGCAGGCGTTGGCGCGTCGGCTTCCGGCGAGATGTATCTGACCTCGATCCGCACCGACCACGGCCTGCCGCCGCTGTCGCCCGACAGGAGGCTGGAGAAGGCTGCGGCGCAGCAGGCGGGCTACATGGCCAGCGCGTCGTCGATGAACCACCGCACCGGCTGGCGCAAGGATTTCGCCACTCGCATGAAGGAGAACGGCGTCGAGGGCGCGGCGGCCGAAAACGTCGCCCATGGTGCGATGAGCACCGAGAAGCTGTTCCAGATGTGGATGGATTCGCAAGGCCATCGCCGCAACATGCTCGACCCCCGCTTCGCCCATTACGGGCTGGCGTCGGCCGAAGACGGGCAGGGGCGGAAATACTGGGCGCTGGTGCTGGGCAGATAGCCTACGCCGGATATCTGACTGCCAGCGCGGCGCGGCGCTTGCGTCCCTCGGCCAGTTGCCAGATGGAATGTGCAACGAGCGCCGTGATGAGGATGATGCCGCCGGTCAGGCTGGCGCGCGAAGGCGTCTCGTGGAAGATCAGCCACATCCAGACAGGCGCGAGCACCGTCTCCAGCAGATAGAACATCGCGACCTCGGGGCCGGAGATGTAGCGCGGCCCCTGGGCGAGGCAGAAGAACGACAGCGGCATGATCACCGCGCCGTTGAAGAGGAGCCACCAGGGCTCGTCGACGCGGAAACCGGTGCCGCCGACCATGAACGCCGCCACGGCGAAGGGGAAGATGACGCCGACGAGCGCGGTAAATCCCATGTCGTCGTTGCTGGCGCGCGAGATGGTGATGGCCGCTGCAAGACTGAGCGCCGCGCAGGCGGCCATCAGGTCGCCGAACAGGTTGCCAGTGCCGACCGAGTCCCAGACGATGATGAGGATGCCGAGGATCATCGCGGCCATGGCGAGAAGGGTGCCGCCGCGCGGCCGCTCGCCGAGGAAGATCCATGACAGCAGCGCCGCGAACATGGTGTTGAAGGCGAGGATGAAGACGAGGTTCGCGGTCGTCGTGTTGTAGACCGCCGTGATGAAGAAGATCGAGCCGAGGCCGTAGAGGCCGGCGACGATCAGGCCTTTGCGGCCGGGGACCAGCTTCGGCGCCGACGGTGTGATCAGCCGCCAGATCGCCCAGATGACGAGGGCGGAGAGGAAGGTCGTGCCGGTGCGCATCAACAGCACCGACCAGGCCTCGCCGCCGGACAGTTTCAGCAGCGGGATGTCGATGGTGAGCGCGAGGCCGCCTATGCCGGTGATAAGCAGGCCTTTGGCATGATTGGTGTTGGTTGCTGGCATCTCGCACCGTCGCAGAGCATTTTGGTTCCTCAGCATTTAGCGACGCGAGGCCAGGTCGGCCTCACGGGCAAAATGCTGCGGTATAGCGGCGGCGTAGCATTACGGGCCGGCTGGTCGTCGGGTCTGCCCGAGGGTCAGGGGTGTCCGTCGAAGCGTTCCCAGCCCTTCGGGCCGAGATGCTCCTGTGGCAGGAAGCGCACCTTATAGTCCATCTTGCGCGAGCCGTTGACCCAGTAGCCGAGATAGACATGGGGCAGGCCGGCGGCGCGGGCGCGCGCGATGTGGTCGAGGATCATGAAGGTGCCGAGCGAGCGGTCGGCGAACTCGGGATTGAAGTAGGAATAGACCATCGACAGGCCGTCGGCCATCTTGTCGGTGAGCGCCACCGCGATCAGTTCGCCGACGCCCCGGCCGGTGATGAAGGTGTCCGGGCCGCGCCGGCGATACTCGATGACCTTGGTGTCGACATGGGTGTCCTCGACCATCATGGCGTAGTCGAGCACGGTCATGTCGGACATGCCGCCCTTGCGGTGCCGCGCGTCGAGATAGGTGCGGAAGAGGGAGTATTGCTCGGTGGACGGCTCGGCGTCGTGCATCTCGCCGATCAGGTCGGCATTGTGCTGGATGACGCGGCGCATGTTCCTGGTGGCCTTGAACTCGTCGGCGAGGATGCGCACCGAGATGCAGGCGCGGCAACTCTCGCAGGCCGGACGGTATGCGATGTTCTGCGAGCGGCGGAAGCCGCCCTGGGTCAGGAGATCGTTCATCTCCGGAGCCTTGTCGCCGACTAGGTGAGTGAAGACTTTTCGCTCGAACTGGCCGTCGACATAGGGGCAGGGCGACGGCGCGGTCAGGAAGAACTGCGGCGACTGTGTCGGATGGTGCGTCATCGCGTGCCGGGACATTCTACTCCTTGCGAATCGCTCTACCTTGAAGCCTGTCGCAAAAAATTCAACTGGATTGTGCGCGACATGATTCGACGCCCGGCCTTTCCCGTCAAGCGGCCAGGGCAATCGAGCGAGTGCGTCAGCGGTCGGAGCGGGTGACGACCGTGCCGAGCAGCAGGTCGTGCAGCGTCCGCTTGCGGTCGGCGAAGAGCGAGACGAGCAGGATGAGCGGCGTCAGCACGACGTTGCCTGCCCAGAAGAGCACCGAATGCACGACGGCGAGCAGCCCGTCGACGGGCCTGCCGTCGAGGCGGTCGAGCCGGATGCCCATCATGCGCATGCCCGAGGTGGCCTGGTTGGGGCCGCCAAGCGTGCTCCAGACATAGACGAGCGCGACGGCCGGACCGAGGACCGCGAAAAGCGACCAGCCGAGGCCGAAGGTCAAAAGGCCGAGGAAAAACACCAGGATCGCAAAGGGGATGAGCAGCAGCGCCACGATCAGGTAATCGATGAGGAACGCAAAGATACGCCTCGTACGCACGCCGTCATAGACACTGACGTCGTCGAGCCGGGATGCAATGATCTCGCCGTCGAGAATGCGGGCGTTCACTCTGGTTCTCCTGTGGTGCGGCGTCGTGCGCCTGCCAGGCGAAGATGGTGAAGGGCGGCCGCCGATTCAAGCAAAAGCCATCAAAACGGAGGCCGTCCGGCCACCGATCCGGACGCGCGTAAAATTTTTTGACTGGATGTCGAATCCCCGAGTTCCAGATCGTCATATGGGTGAACAAAGGAGAAGAGACATGCCGAAGATGATTTTCGTCAACCTGCCGGTCACCGACCTGAAGCGCGCCACCGCGTTCTACGAGGCGATCGGAGCGACGAAAAACCCGCAATTCAGCGACGATACGGCGTCCTGCATGGTGTTTTCGGACACCATCTACGCGATGCTCCTGACACACGCGAAATACGCCGAGTTCACGCCCAAGAAGATCGTTGACGCCAGGACCTCGAGCGAGGTGTTGATCGCGCTTTCGGCGGACAGCCGCGAGGACGTCGACGCCATGGTGGGCAAGGCGAAGGCAGGCGGCGGTTCGCTCGACCCGACGCCGACGCAGGATTTCGGCTTCATGTACGGGCGCAGCTTCGAGGATCCGGACGGTCACATCTGGGAAGTGATGTGGATGGACGTCGAGGCGGCCACGCAGTCGGGGGGCGATCAGCCAGCAGCGGCCTAACCTGGAGGAACAGCCATGCCTGCCAAGGTATCGAAGGTCATGCCCTTTCTCTGGTATGCCAGGCAAGCCGAGGAAGCGGTACGCTTCTATGTCTCGCTCATCCCGAATTCGAGCGTCGACAATATTTGGACGCTGCAGGCCGAATCGCCGAGCGGACCACCCGGCTCGGTGAAGATCGTCGAGTTCACACTCGGCGGCGTCCAGTTCCAGGCCATGGAGGCCGGCCCGCTGGACCAGTTCAACCATGCGGTGTCCTTCCTGATCAATTGCGACGACCAGGCAGAGATCGACCGTCTGTGGGATGCGCTGGGCGAGGGCGGTTCCTACGAGGCCTGCGGCTGGCTGAAGGACAAATACGGCGTGTCCTGGCAGATCGCCCCGGCTGAGCTCTTCGACATGATGAAGGGCAAGGATTCGGCGCGCGTCAAACGCGTGGCCGAAACCATGCTCGAAATGGTGAAGCTCGAGATAGAGCCGCTCAGAAAAGCTTACGAGGGAACGAAGGCTGCCTGATGTTAGCCCCGAGGCGCTGCCGTCGAATTCCTGATGAGGAGCTCGACGTCCAGCGTCTCGCGGCGGATCGCGCCGTCGAAGGACAAGATCATTTCGACGGCGCTGCGGCCCATCCTGGCCATGGGCTGGGCGATGGTTGTAAGCGCCGGCTCCGAGATATCGCCTTCCGGCACCCCGTCGAAACCGATGACCGAGACGTCGCCGGGCACCGATATGCCGCGCGCCGCGAGCCAGTCGAGCGCATGGAGGGCGACCTTGTCGGACATCGCCAGAATTGCTGTCGGCGGGTTCTCCAGGGCAAAGAAGTGCTCCAGCCCGGCGGAGGTGGTCGCCTCGTCGTTCAGCGTCTCGTAGATCGGCACGGAGGTGGGATCGATGCCGGCTTCGGTGATTGCCTCGATATAACCGGCCGTACGGTCGCGGGTGCCGGCGTAGATGGCGTCTTTGGCGCGTTCTACGGAAGCGGGACCGTGCGATCCCTCGTCGAACTCCAGCGAGAGGATGGCGAAACGCTTGTGGCCGAGGCCGGTGAGGTGGCGCGCGGCAAGACGCGCGCCGGCGGCGTCGTCGACGCCGATGGCCGCGATCGTCTCATCGTCGAAGCCGAAGTCGAGCGCCACGAAAGGCAGGCCGCGCTCGCGGGTGAGTTCGACCAGCCGGGAGCCGCCTTCGAGGCAGAAGACGATGAAGCCGTCGACCAGCGCGCTGCGGATGTTCCAGGCAAGCTGCTCGTCATTGGCGGCCGAGACCAGCGAGATACCGGCACCCGTGCGGTCGCAGGCCTCGCTGATGCCCGACATGACGACGCGGGCAAAGGGGTCGTCGAAGAAATAGGAAAGCGGCTCGGCAGTGGCGACGCCGATGGCGTTGACCTTGCCGGCGCGCAGCAGCCGGCCCTTGGGATCGGGACCGCCATAACCCAGCTTTTCGGCGGCAGCCTTGACCCGTTCGCGCACTTCCTCGCGCACGATCTCCGGCCGCGAGAAGACGTTGGAGGCGGTGCCGTGCGACACGCCCGCCGCCTTCGCGACATCCGCCAGCCTGACCGGCCTGAGTTTTGCGTCCACGCCCGATGCTCCGGTTATCGAAAGTCATATATCATCAGGCTTGGATCGGTTCAAATATGCTTGACTTCGATGCGTGTTCCACTATTATTTTGAATCGATCCAAGACAGAAATCTGGATATCGATTGGATCGATTCAAGAAGGAGCATGCAATGCATCCGGTCAACTATCTGTTCGAAGAGATCAACCGGGATTACTGGGGCATCCCACCGCGCCCCGAGCGGCCGTCGCGCAAGGATCGCGAGCTTCCGGCCTGGCGCCTGCCGCGCTTCAGGCGCGAGCAAGAGGTTCACTGATCTGCCCGCCACATCGATGTTCGCGCCTCGACTGGTTTTCCCGGTGTGCTAAATGACGGAGTGGAGGAGGGCCCGATCAAGGCGGGCCGTGTCCGGCTGTCATGCAAAATGAGCTGCCACGCCAGTTGAGCCAGGGACAGGGACCGCTGTCGCCCGCCGAGTTCGTGACCACGATCTCGCATTTCCATCGCGCCGAGATCGCCCGCATGGCGGGCTGGCGCGACCGCATCGACCGCACCACCAACTGGGCGATCACGGTCGTCGCCGCAATGCTCTCGCTCTCGCTTTCGACGTCAAGCGCCCATCACGGCGTGCTGCTCTTCGCCATGCTGCTGATCATGCTTCTGCTCTGGATAGAGGCCCGGCGCTACCGCTTCTTCGACGTCTACCGCGCACGGGTGCGGCAACTGGAGCGGCACTATTTCGCGCAATTGTTCTCGCCCCGAGAAGAGCATTCCGCGAACTGGCTGGCAATCCTCGGCGAAAGCCTCAGGACGCCGAAGTTTCTCATATCGCACAGGACGGCCTTCGCCCGCAGGCTGCGCCGCAACTACATCTTCATGTTCATGATCCTGCTGTTTGCCTGGGTGCTGAAGATATCGACGCCGAGCCTGCAGAGCGGGTCGGCGCCCGGAGGCCTCGTGCATTCGGCCAGCGAGGCCGTGAACAACGCCGCGTTCGGGCTGCTACCCGGATGGCTCGTCGTCACCGCGGTGGCGGCGTTCAACATTGCCCTTCTCGTCCTCGCCTTCACGGCGGGCCGGGTCGAAGGCGACGTCGCAGAGGGTGACGTGCATGTGTGAAGGGTCCGGTCAGTTCAGCGGCCAGACCACCATCAGCGCCGGCACGGCGACGACGACGACGAGCAGCGAAAGCGGCAGGCCGAGCCGCGGATAGTCCGAAAAGCGGTAGCCCCCGGGTCCCATCACCAGCGTGTTGCACTGATGGCCTATGGGGGTGAGGAAATCGCATCCGGCCCCGATCGCCACCGCCATCAGGAAAGGCTCGGGCTGGTAACCGAGCGTGGACGCGAAACCTGCCGCGATCGGTGCCATGACGAGCACCGTGGCGGCGTTGTTGAGGAAAGGCGTGACCGCCATGGCCGCGACCATGATCAGCGCCAGCGCACCGTAGCCGGGAAGGCTTGCCCCCAGATCGGCAAGCACCGAGGCGATGACGTCGGTGGCGCCGGTGCCGCGCAGGGAATCGCTGACCGGGATCAGCGCCGCCAGCATCACCAGGATGGGGCCGTCGATCGAGCCGTACACTTCGCGGATCGGTATGACGCGGAAGATGACCATGGCCACGGCCGCCGCGAAGAACGCCACCTGCACCGGCAACAGGCCGAAAGCGGTTGCTCCCATGGCGGCGGCCAGGATGAGCACGGGGACGATGCCGCGCCGCATGCTGCCGAGACGCACGGATCTTTCGGCGAGCGGCAGCAGGCCGAAATCGCGCAGGAAACGCGGCATGGTCGCCTCGCTGCCCTGCAGCACCACGACGTCGCCGAACCGCAAGGTGATCGTGCCGAGCTTCTGGTCGAAACGCTCGTTCTGGCGGCTCACGGCGAGCAGGTTGACGTTGAAGCGGTCGTAGAGAAGCAGGTTTTCCGCCGACCAGCCGATCAGGCTGGAATTCTCGCCGACCACAGCCTCGATCGCGACCGTTTCCGCGCCGCCGCCTTCGCCCACCTTGCGGTCGCTGTCGAGGCTGAGCTTGGCCTGGGCGACGAGCCTGTCGAGAGCCTCATGGTCGCCTTCGACCAGGACCCTGTCGCCGGCGCGCAGGACCACGTCCGGAAACGGCGTCAGTCGCAGGTTGTCGGAACGGATGATGGAGGTCACCAGAACGTCTCCGCCTGCGATCTTGAGCAGGTCGGCGACCGTCTTGTCGGCAACGGTGGAGTCGGCGACCACCTTTGCCTCGGCGGCATAGTTCTTGATGTCGATCGCCTCGTGGAGGCCGCCATCCTTGCGCGTGCGCTGCGGCAATATCCAGTAGAACAGGATGAGGAAGACGCAGCCCGTGACGGTCAGCAGCAATCCCACCGGCGTGAAGTCGAACATTGTGAACGGCTTGCCGGTGAGATCCTGGCGGACCTGCGCGACGACGACGTTGGGCGAGGTGCCGATCTGCGTCATCAGCCCGCCGAGCAGCGAGGCGAAGGCCATCGGCATCAGGAAGGTGGAAGGCGATGTGTTGGAGCGGCGCGCAAACTGAAAGGCGATCGGGATCATGATGGCGAGCGCGCCGATGTTCTTGACGAAGGCGGACAGCAGGGCGACGGTCACGACCAGCAGCGCGAGCTGCATGCGGATGGAGGAAACGTCGGGAAGGTAGCGCCTCAGCGCGTATTCCATGATGCCGCTGCGGGCGACGCCGGCGCTGACCAGAAGCGCGCTGCCCACGATAATCACGATGTCGTTGCTGAAGCCGGAAAAGGCATCCTCGAGCGGGACGACGCCGACGGCGAGCGCTGCGAGAAGAGCGAGGACGGCCACGAGATCGTAGCGCAGGCGGCCCCAGACGAAGGCTGCCATCATCAATGCGATTACGGCGAAGGAAAGCAGTTGAGGCAATGTGAGCATAACGACTCGCGACTGGCGCTCAAGAACGCGTGATGCGCAATTTCGTTGCCGGAACGGGTGCGGCGCTCAGCCGAGGAGCCTGCGCGGGAAGAGCGCGGAGGCGGCGATGCCCAGCCAGCCGACGACCATCAGCCCGCCGCCGATCGGCGCCGCCATCGCGAAAAGGCGGTCGTCGGCGAAGTCGCGCGACACCAGGTCGCCGGCGAAGAGCGCGACGCCGATGAGCAGCACGATCGCCGCCCAGCGCATGATGTTGTTGAACACGGCAATACCGACGACCAGCAGCACGGGCGCATGCACGACGAGGAAGGTCGCGGCGGTTGCGGTATTGGCCGCGCCGCCATGCGCCGCCACTGCGGAGAGGGCGACGCCCGCCGCGCCGCAGAGGCCGGCTGCAAGGATGAGCAGACGGGCTAGCATCGGGCGCTAGCGCCCTTTGGCAGGATCGACAGTGCTGGGAACTGCGCTTCCGGCATGAGGACTCAATCGTGTCTGTGGCCGGGGAGCTTACTTCGCCTGCATGATTTTTGCAGTGCTATTTTGTCGGTTCCCACAGGCGGGAGCCGCGGCGGCTAAGCCCTGAGCATTTCTGCGACCTTCGGCGCGAAATAGGTGAGGATACCGTCGCAGCCGGCGCGCTTGAACGACAGCAGCGATTCCAGCATCGCCTTGTCGCCGTCGATCCAGCCGTTCTCAGCGGCCGCGCGGATCATCGCGTATTCGCCCGACACCTGGTAGGCGAAGGTCGGAACCTGGAACTCGTCCTTCAGCCGGCGGATGATGTCGAGATAGGGCAGGCCGGGCTTGACCATGATCATGTCGGCGCCTTCGGCGAGATCCTGCTCGGCCTCCCTCACCGCCTCGTCCGAATTGGCGTGGTCGATATAGTAGGTCTTCTTGTCGCCCTTGAGCAGGCCGGCGGTACCGACCGCCTCGCGGTAGGGGCCGTAGAAGGCCGAGGCGAATTTCGTCGCATAGGACATAATGGCGACGTCCTGGAAGCCTGCCGCGTCGAGCGCGTCGCGGATGGCGCCGATGCGGCCGTCCATCATGTCCGACGGCGCGATGATGTCGGCGCCGGCCTCCGCTTGCAGGACGGCGGCGGCGGTCACCTGGGCGACCGACTCGTCGTTGACGATGATGCCGTCGCGCAGGATGCCGTCATGGCCATGGCTGGTGAAGGGGTCGAGCGCCGCGTCGGTGATAACGCCGATCTCGGGCACCGCGGCCTTGATCGCGCGGGTGGCGCGGTTGATGACGTTGTCGGCGTCGAGGATGTGCGAGCCGGTCTCGTCGCGCAGCGACAGGTCGACGTTCGGGAAGGTGGCGATCGCGGGGATGCCGAGTTTTGCCGCGCGCTCAGCCTCCCTTGCGGCGAGGTCGACCGTCATGCGGAAGACGCCGGGCATGGCCGCGATCTCCTCGCGGCGGTTCTCGCCGTCGATGACGAAGATCGGCCAGATCAGGTCGTCGACCGTGAGCCGGTTCTCCTGCACCAGCCGCCGCGACCAGTCGGCCTTGCGCATGCGTCGCAGCCGACGCGAGCCGGTGATCTCGTCGACGGTGCGGGCAGCGGTCTGGCGGGGGGAGGTGAACTTGTTCATCGGCAAAACTCCGGAATTGGCCGGCTTTTAGCACGCGGCGTCCGGATGACCAATGCGGCGATTTGGGCGGTCAGGGCTGGCCGTTGCCGGACAGGACCTGCGCAGCGCCGCGCATCGCGACCCGGAACGCTTCGTCGAAGCTGACGCCGCGAACCTGCCAATCGTAAATGCGGCCCTCGAACGGGAGGCGCCAATCGGCAACCCAGCCGAGATCGGCGTCGCTCCATCTGAGGCGGCCGAGCAGGGGCACGGCGCGGCCGGATGCTTTCGCGGCAGCCTCAAGCTGGCCCTGGCCGGCCTGCCACAGATTTCCATCACCGAGACCGGCGGCTGCGATTTCGGCTGTGTCCGGCAGGGCGATCTTCATCGCCAGAGGCTCGGCTGCCGCCGCGAAGGACACGGGCATGGACGGGTCTTCGTCGCCGTCGGCCGCCAACACGAAGCGCTTCGCGCCGCGCTCCACCGCAAGCAGCGGCGCGATCGTCGGCCGCTCCGCAAGCCACGGCCTGCTGCCAAGGCCGGCAAGCACCGCATCGAGCTTCCCGCGATCGAAGGCGCAGGTGAGGTCGTGAGGCCGGTCGTAGCTTCCTTGTTCGTCGTGGATCGGCACGCCCTCCAGGCGGTCCCGGTAGGCGAAGGAGGCAACCAGATCCCCGGCATGCGCCTTCAATCCGGCAAGTCCGGGCTTAGCCAGCAGGCGCTGGTCGCCCGAGACGCGGACCAGGACCTTGTCCAGGCAGTCCTGGAAGCCGAGCTGACGGTTCTTGTCGCTTTTGCCGGTGACGATCGCCCTGGCGCTGTACAACTCGTCCGCCGCGTCGGCTGCCAGGCCGGCCGCGGGCAGGATGAGGCAGAGCAGCGAAAGGAAGATCAGGCGGCGCATCGATCCATGGCCGAATGAATGTAATGTAGCCTGCGAGGGGTAGCATGAACCGACCGGCATCGCGAGATGACAGAGCCGAAGGAGGAAACATGACCGTCCGACGTATCGTCGCCAACATCGCCACGCCCGATCCCGGCAAGGCGCGCCCCTTCTATCAAGGGCTGCTAGGGCTCGAGATCGTGATGGACCACGGCTGGATCGTCACATTCGCCGACGTTGGACAGGCCGCGCCGCAGGTGAGCTTTGCGAGCGAGGGCGGCTCCGGTACGCCCGTCCCGGATCTCTCGATCGAGGTCGACGATGTCGACGAGATCCACACCCGCGCCGTCGCGGCGGGCTTCGAGATCGTCTATGGCATCACCGACGAGCCCTGGGGTGTCAGGCGCTTCTTCGTCCGCGACCCGTTCGGCAAGATCGTCAACATCCTTTCCCACCGATAAGGCCGCGATTTGCCGACCGGACGGGCGCCGGCATTGACGCGCCTATCCGCCAGCCTTTAGCACTTCAATCCCGGCACGGGGTCGGAGAGGGATTCTGGCGGCATGGATTTTGGCGGCGGCGATGAGATCCGGTTCGAGCGCAGCGGCAAGGCCGGCATCGTCACGCTGACGCGGCCGAAGGCCCTCAACGCGCTGACGCACCGCATGGTCAAGGCGCTGAGCACGGCGTTGACGGCGTGGGAGGAGGATCGCGGCGTCGAGGTCGTCATCCTCAAGGCCGAGGGCAGGGCGTTCTGCGCCGGCGGCGACATCCTCGCGGTCTACAAGGCCTGGCAGGAGGGCAAGCGGCTCGCGGAGTTCTTCGCCGACGAGTACCGCCTGAACGCGCAGATCAACCGCTTCCGGAAACCCTACATATCGCTGATCGACGGCATCTGCATGGGCGGCGGCATGGGCATCTCGGTGCACGGCTCGCACCGGGTGATGACGGAGAATGCGGTCTTCGCCATGCCGGAGGTCGGCATCGGCTTCTTCCCCGATGTCGGCGGCAGCTATGTGCTGCCCGATCTCGGCTCCAGCTTCGGCATGTATCTCGGGCTGACCGGCAACAAGATCGAATATGGCGATGCGCTCTGGTCCGGCATCGCCACGCATACGGTCGAGGCCACCTATCTGCCGGCCATCGCCGAAGAGATCGCCGAAAGCGGCGATCCGGGCACCGAGCTGCGCGAATTCTTCAGGGCGGCGCGCCGCAAGACGGACGGGGTCTGCCTTCAAGCCATCGCGAAGCACTTTTCGCTCGGCTCGCTGAAAGACATCGTCGCCAGCCTGGAGCGGGACGCGGGCTCGGACAAGTTCGCCGCCGATACGCTGGCAACCATACGGCTGCGTTCGCCGACCAGCCTGCACGTCACCTTCCGTGCCCTCACCGCCGGCTCGACCATGTCGATGGACGAGTGCATGAAGATGGAGTTCCGCATCCTCAACCGCATGCTCCAGAGCCACGACCTCTACGAAGGCATTCGGGCGGCGCTGATCGACAAGGGCTCGGCTCCGGACTGGCAGCCGGCGCGGCTGGAAGACGTCGGCACGGAAACTGTCGACGCTTATTTCGCGCCGCTTCCCGAGGGGGAGCTCCGGCTGTGACCGATCTCACCGACCGCGGACCCTTGGGACCGAGCCTGGCCGAACAGGCCTTCGTCTGGTTCCAGCGGCTGGTCGCCGGCTACTGCCTGCTCTTCGGCGTGCTCTACTGGGTGCGGCTGATCGGCGTCTATGACGGGCCGCTCTGGCGCTTCGACCTGATGCCGGTGCAATGGCAGGTGGCGGCCGTCACGCTTGCCGTGTTCTATCCTTTCGCGGCGATAGGGCTCTGGATGCTCGCCTCATGGGGGCCGGTGATCTGGGTGATCTGCGCCGTGACCGAGACGGCCATGTATTTCCTGTTTCCGGATCTCTACGGCCACCGGCTGCTGATCGTGTCGAGCCATCTCGGCGTGGCGGTGCTCTACATCGGCTTCCGCGTGCTCATCCACTGGCAGCACCGCAACGCCGAGCGGTAGCGCTGCGGTCTGGTCCGGCGACGCCTAAACCTTTAGGTTAATTTTCTTCGCCGGACGGGGTTTTCATTAACTCTCTTCCCAAAGCTATCCCACTTAACCCCTTGTTAGGCCTGACGTTTAAGTCGAATTTTATGCGCATTCGATAGTGTCGCGATCAAGGTGAGAAACAAAACAATCACCGGGCGACAGACGAGAGGCAAAGACAATGATCAATTCGCGTCCGGCGGCGAAGACCGCTAACGTTTCCGATGACCGCCGTGAGGCGATCCGCTCGCTCTACATGGAATCTCTCCAGCTCGTGGAGCGGCTGCACCGCCGCCTGCTGGACGTGATCAAGGACGAGTTCGACCGCAACGGCCGCTCCGACATCAACGCCATCCAGGCGCTGCTTCTGTTCAACATCGGCAATGCGGAATTGACCGCTGGCGAGCTGCGTTCGCGCGGTTATTATCTCGGCTCCAACGTCTCCTACAATCTGAAGAAGCTGGTCGACCTCGGCTTCATCAACCATCAGCGCTCGCGCATCGACCGCCGCTCGGTCCGTGTCAGCCTGACGCCGAAAGGCCAGCAGGTCGCCGAGGTCGTGGCGGGGCTCTACGAGCGCCACATCGGCTCGATCGAGCACGTCGGCGGCATCAACCAGGAAGAGTTCACGCAGATGAACCGCGCGCTGCAGCGCCTCGACCGTTTCTGGAACGACACCATCGCGTACCGCATGTAGGACAAGGCTGAAGGACAGCCGGGCGGCCGTTGCCGAAAGGCAGCGGCCGCTTCTTTTTGGCTGTTTCACGTTGTCGTGTGTGGCCAAAGCCATTCTGCCGCCATAATCGGATGAATTACCCGAGTAAGGGATGGGCCGCAGATTGCGGCTGGCGAAGATCGCCGCCGATGCCGCATCCAGCGCGAGACCGGCGAGTTGAGGTGATGGTTGGCTAATTGTTAACACTGGCCGCCATAATGTTGGGGCTACGGTGTCCGAGCCCGGCGACGACGAGAAGAGAACCATGACGATCAAGACGAGCCGACGTTTCTTCCTTTCCGGCGCAGGCGTGCTGGCAATGGCCGCCTTTTCCGGTCAGGTTCAAGCGCAGGACGTGATCTCCGAGATCCTGCAGTCCAATGGCCGCGGCAACTGGGACGACACCTTCGACGCGCGCGCCAGTGACGGCGACAAGGTCGCCTCCAACCTGCCGATCTTCTCGCCGCAGACGGTCATGTATATCGAGCAGGCGGTGGGACAGTACTCCAACATCGTCGCGCAGGGCGGCTGGCCGATGGTTCCGGCGACGAAGAAGCTCGAGCTCGGCGTCGTCGATCCCGATGTTGTCGCGCTGCGCAAGCGCCTGATGGTCTCCGGCGACCTGCCGGCCAGCGCCGGCATCTCCGAGTCCTTCGATACCTATGTCGATGCGGCGGTGAAACGCTTCCAGATGCGTCACGGCTTGCCCGCGGACGGCGTGCTCGGCAAATATTCCTATGCGGCGATGAATATTTCCGCCGATGTCAGGCTCGGCCAGTTGCAGACCAACCTTGTGCGGCTGCGCACCATGTCCGGCGATCTCGGCCCGCGCTATGTGATGGTGAACATCCCGGCCGCGCAGATCGAGGCGGTCGAGAACGACCGCGTCGTGCTCAGGCACACGGCCATCGTCGGCAAGATCGACCGCCAGACGCCGATCCTCAACTCGGCGATCAACGAGATCATCGTCAATCCGTACTGGAATGCGCCGGAATCGATCGTCCGCAAGGACATCATCCCGCTGATGCGCAAGAACCCGCAATATCTGGCGGAGAATTCGATCCGCATCCTCGGCCCGAACGGGGAAGTCGACCCGACGACCATCGATTGGTCGACGGAGGACGCGGCGAAGTTCCGCTTCCGCCAGGATCCGGGCAAGATCAACGCCATGGCGTCGGTGAAGATCAACTTCCCGAACCCGCATGCTACCTACATGCACGACACGCCGCAGCAGGGCCTGTTCAACAAGCTGATGCGCTTCGATTCCTCGGGTTGCGTGCGCGTCCAGAACGTGCGCGACCTCGTCACCTGGCTGCTGCGCGACACGCCCGGCTGGGACCGCCAGCACTTCGAGGCGACGATCAAGAGCGGTGAAAGCGTCCCGGTCCAGCTCTCCCAGCCGGTGCCGGTCTATTTCACCTACATCTCGGCTTGGTCGACCGGCGACGGCGTCGCGCATTTCCGCGACGACATCTACGGCCGCGACGGTGTTGACGAGCTGCAGCTCAGCCAGGCGCTGTAAGCAGCCAGGCACGGTTTGTGAAAGGCCGCCTCCGGGCGGCCTTTTTAGTTGTCCGGGAACTACTTCATCAGATGTCTTGCCACGGCGTCATAAGCGGGCAGGGAGGTCGGGTCATTGGCGGCGTTGCTTGCCACGGGGTTGGATGCAAAGCGCGCAATCACCATGCGGGCCGCCGGATCGACGTAGATCGCCTGCCCGTGCACGCCGCGCGCCATGAACACGCCGTGCTCGTTGTGGGAAAGCCACCACATGCCGCGGTAGCTCCAGCCCTTGAGCAGCGCGTAGCCCGCCTTCTCGAACGCGGCCTTGTCGCCGCCGGCCCGAATGCGGGCTATGGCCGCTTCCGGCACCAAGCGCTCGCCGTTGACCATGCCGCCGTCCAGCATGAGCTGGCCGATCCGGGCCATGTCGCGCAATCCGGCGTTGAAACCACCGCCCGCATAGGGCGTGCCGATGGAATCGACGGTGAAATAGCCGTCCTGCTCGCCGCCCATCCTGCTCCAGATACGCTGCGACAACAGATCGGCGACGGATTTGCCTGTCACACGCGCAATCATCCAGCCGAGCGCGTCGGTGTTGATGGTCTTGTAGCCGAAGGCGGTGCCATGCTCGCCTTCCTTGACGACGGTCTGGAGATATTCGAAATAGCTGCGCGGGCCGGTATAGCCGTCCGGCTTGGGCAGCGGATTGCCGGCCGCTCCGTAGCGCCAGACATCGGCGTCCGGATCGGCGTAGTCCTCGCTGTAGCGGAGGCCGGTGGTCATTTCGAGCACCTGCCGGACCGTGGCGTCGCCGAACGCGCTGGCGGCCAGTTCGGGCACGATCGATGCGACCTTCGCGGATTCGTCGAGCGTTCCTTCCGCGACCAGCATCTCGCCGAGCAGCCCGATCAGCGATTTCGTCACCGACATCGCCGCGTGCTGGCCGATGTCATCGAGGCAGCCGAAATAACGCTCATAGACGATGACGCCGTCGTGCAGGATGACGATGCCGTCGGTGTAGTTGACCGCCAGCGATTGAGCCCAGCTCATCCGGCCGCCGCCGAGTGGCGTGAAGATGACTTGGTCTATGCTGTCATCGATCCGACGCTCCATCGGAACGGGAGCACCCAGGCCGCGGCTGACGCCGACCGTCGGCATGAGCTGGCGGAAGTGGCAGACGGTCCAGCGCAGCTTGGGGAAGCTGAAATAGTCCGGATCTGAAAAACGGATGATCTTTTCCGCGGGCGGGGGCGACCCGACCATCCACCCAAGCTTCACGGGATCGGATTCTTGCGCCGACATTGTCAGGTTCTCCTGTGCACGGGACGTCGTGGGCGTTATCGAGGCATAGAGCCCGACGGCAAGTATGGCCGCCGCAACCGCGGTCTGTCCTGCTGCGGTTGCGGTCTGGAGAGCAGGCCCGGAAATCGATCGCGGCATCGGCAAAACCTCCAGTGCAGTTCGGCGCCTCGGCACGATGACCGAATCCATCCCGGTCCTGGAAACGAAGCGCTGATCGCCACATGGGATGGTGACCACGGCGGCTTGCGCCGTCATCGTAACGTCCTGCGGACCGTATTCGGTTCCCCGGCCGGTGTCTGCCATCCGGTTTGCCGGGGCGGGGCGAAGATCGCTTTCCCCGCGCGGCTGCCTGAGCCCGCTGTCGCAAAGCTGCGATGAAACTTCGCATGTGCGAACGTGGCGGGGCCGGGACAACTGTGTTAATGGCCCCGCGAATACGCTTCCCCACCGTAACACAGACCTCGAGGACTGACCGCCATGGCAACAGCAACGGCCGCCACGCCCCATTCCGCTTCCTTCTTCGGAACGACCCTCGCCGATGCCGATCCGGAAATCTTCGGCGCGATCCGTTCCGAGCTCGGCCGTCAGCGTCATGAGATCGAGCTGATCGCTTCGGAGAACATCGTTTCCCGCGCCGTGCTCGAGGCGCAGGGCTCGATCATGACCAACAAATACGCCGAGGGTTATCCCGGCAAGCGCTATTACGGCGGCTGCCAGTTCGTCGACATCGCCGAGGAACTGGCGATCGAGCGGGCGAAAAAGCTGTTCGACTGCAAGTTCGCCAATGTGCAGCCCAATTCCGGCAGCCAGATGAACCAGGCCGTGTTCCTGGCGCTGCTGCAGCCCGGCGACACCTTCATGGGCCTCGACCTGAACTCCGGCGGGCACCTGACGCATGGCTCGCCGGTCAACATGTCGGGAAAATGGTTCAAGCCGGTCTCCTACGGTGTGCGTAAGGACGACCACCTGCTCGACATGGACGAAGTCGCGCGGATTGCCCGCGAGGCCAAGCCGAAGCTCATCCTGGCCGGCGGCACCGCCTATTCCAGGATCTGGGACTGGAAGCGCTTCCGCGAGATCGCCGACGAAATCGGCGCCTATCTGATGGTCGACATGGCCCACATCGCCGGCCTCGTGGCAGGCGGCCAGCACCCGTCGCCGCTGCTGCACGCCCATGTCGTCACCACCACCACGCACAAGTCGCTGCGCGGCCCGCGTGGCGGCATGATCCTCACCAATGACGAGGACATCGCCAAGAAGATCAACTCGGCGGTGTTCCCCGGCCTGCAGGGCGGCCCGCTGATGCATGTCATCGCGGCGAAGGCGGTGGCGTTCGGCGAGGCGCTGAAGCCCGACTTCAAGCTCTACGCGCAAAACGTCGTCGCCAACGCCAGGGCGCTTGCCGAAAGCCTGAAGGAAACCGGGCTCGACATCGTGTCCGGCGGCACCGACAACCATCTGATGCTGGTCGATTTGAGGCCGAAGAACGCCACCGGCAAGCGCGCCGAGGCGGCACTTGGCCGTGCCAACATCACCTGCAACAAGAACGGCATCCCCTTCGATCCCGAAAAGCCCTTCGTCACCTCCGGCGTCAGGCTGGGCACTCCGGCCGGCACGACGCGCGGTTTCGGCGCCGCCGAATTCCGCGAGATCGGCAGGCTGATCGCCGAGGTGCTGGACGGGCTGAAGGCCGCCAATTCCGACGAGGGCAACGCCGCGGTCGAGGCAGCGGTGAAGCAGAAGGTGCTGGCGCTGACGGACAGGTTCCCGCTGTATCCGTATCTGGGCTGAACGGTCGCGGCCTCACCGTGAAACGATTGTCGCGGAAACGCGGTTTTCCGGTGTAGGCTGCGTCATCTTCGACCCGAACCCGGAGAGCCGCAGTCATGGCCAGCCAGATCGAACACGCCCGCACCTTCCACGCGCTGCACGTGAAGGGCGATCCCGTCGTCCTCTTCAACATCTGGGACCCGGGCAGCGCAAAGATCGTCTCCGGCGCGGGCGCCAAGGCGATCGCGACCGGTAGCTGGCCGGTCGCGACTGCGTTCGGCTATCCCGACGGCGAGAAGATCCCGCTCGACCTCGCGCTCGACAATATCCGCCGTGTGGTGGCGGCGGTCGATCTGCCGGTCTCTATGGATATCGAGGGTGGCTACGGCGTCGAGCCCGAAACCGTCGGCCGCACTGTCGCCCGCGTCATTGAGGCGGGCGCGGTCGGGTTCAACCTTGAAGACCAGGTTGTCGGCGGCTCGGGTCTCCACGACATTGAGCCTCAGGTTCGCCGCGTCGCCGCCGCTGTCGAGGCGGTCAAGGCATCCGGCATCCCGGCTCATGTCAACGCCCGCACGGACCTCTTCCTGAAAGCCAAGCCCGACCAGCACGACGAAAAGCTCGTGGATCAGGCGATCGAGCGCGCCCGGGCCTATGAGGGGGCCGGTGCGAACGGCTTCTTCGCCCCCGGCCTCGTCGACGAACGCCTGATCGACAGGCTGGTGGCTCCGTCACGCTTCCGGTCAACATCATCGCGCTTCCGGGAGCCCCGCCGAAACAGCGGCTTGCCGAACTCGGCGTCGCGCGCATCAGCTACGGCCCGGTTCCGTGGCGCCGGATGGCGGTGTGGCTGGAGAACGAGGCCCGCGCGGCGATTTCCGGCTGAACTGGCCGGAACCGGGAACGGCGGGCCAAAACCGATTTCCACTTTCCCGGACCATGCGCTAAGCGTTGAGCGATCCGAGAATCGCTGCAATACGAAGGCCTGTTATGCGTTGCCCTTACTGCCAGTCGGAAGACACACAGGTGAAGGACTCCCGTCCTGCCGAGGACGGAGGGGCGATCCGCCGCCGGCGCGTCTGCCCGGTCTGCGGCGGGCGTTTCACCACCTTCGAGCGGGTGCAATTGCGCGATCTGGTGGTGGTGAAGAAGTCTGGCCGGAAGGTGCCCTTCGACCGCGACAAGCTGCTGCGCTCGGTCGAGATCGCGGTGCGGAAGCGCAATGTCGAGCCCGAGAGGATCGATCGTGCGGTCACCGGCATCGTGCGCCAACTCGAAAGCTCCGGCGAGACCGAAATCCCGTCCGCCGAAATCGGCCGGCTGGTGATGGAGGCGCTGAAGTCGCTCGACGACGTCGCCTATGTGCGCTTCGCCTCGGTCTACCGCAATTTCCGCGAGGCCAAGGATTTCCATGAGGTTCTGGGCGAGCTGAAGGGCGATGAGGACGTCGGCTGAAAAATGCCCGCGACAAGTTCAGAAGAGCAGGCAGCGCTGGACCATCGCTACATGGCGGCGGCGATCAGGCTGTCGCTGAAACACTCGGGGCTGACCTCGACCAACCCGTCCGTCGCCACCCTGATCGTCCGCGATGACGGGCGAGGGCCGGTGATCGTCGGACGCGGCGTGACGGCGATAGGCGGCAGGCCGCATGCCGAGCCGGTGGCTCTTGCGGAAGCCGGTGAACTGGCGCGTGGAGCCACCGCCTATGTGACGCTGGAGCCATGCGCCCATCACGGCCGCACGCCGCCCTGCGCCAACGCCCTGGTTGCTGCCGGCGTGGCGCGCGTCGTCGGCGCCGCGACCGATCCGGATGACCGCGTCTCGGGCAAGGGATATGCGATCCTGCGGCAGGCGGGCATCGAAGTCGTCGAGCGGATGCTCGCCGAAGAGGCCGCCGACGCCATGGCCGGCTATTTGACCAGGTCCCTCAAGAAACGCCCGGAAGTGACTCTCAAGCTTGCGCTTTCGCAAGACGGCATGATCGGTCGGCCGGGCGAGGGGCAGATCGCCATCACGGGCGAGGTGTCGCGTCGGCAGGTGCATTTGATGCGGGCGGCAAGCGACGCCATTGTGATCGGCATCGGCACCGCCGTCGCGGACGATCCTGAACTGACGGTGAGGCTGCCGGGTCTGGCCGGCCGTTCGCCGGTGCGCATCGTTCTCGACCGCACGGCCAGGCTGCCTTTGACGTCCCGGCTGGTGCAGACCGCCAGGGAAGTGCCGCTGCTGGTCGCGGCCTGCTCCGGTGGCGATCCGGCACGCCGGGCTGAACTCGAGCGCACAGGCGCCAATTTCCTCGCGACCGAGACATTTGACGGACGCATTGCCCTGCCGGAACTGCTCGAGGATCTCGCCGCGAAGGGCATGTCGAGCGTGCTCGTCGAAGGCGGCGCGGCGACAGCGAAATATTTTCTCGATGAGGATCTCGTCGACCGCATCGTCATCTTCCGCGGCGCGGTGATCATCGGGGAGGGTGGCCTTGCGGCACCGATCGACGAGGACCATATGCCGGCGGGCTTCCGCCTGCTGCGGGAAGCGAGCTATGGCGACGACCGCGTCGCCGAATGGGCAAGGCCGATCTGATGTTCACGGGTATCGTCACGGACGTTGGCAGGGTTGCGACAGCGGAGCCGCTGCCGGAAGGGGTGCGGCTGCGTATCGAGACGGCCTATGATCCCACGACCATCGCCATCGGTGCGTCGATTTCCTGTGCGGGGGTCTGCCTCACCGTGACCAGGCTGCCCGACGAACGCGCCAACGCGCGCTGGTTCGAGGTCGAGGCGTGGGAGGAAGCGCTGCGGCTGACGACCGCGTCAGCCTGGGCGACAGGCACGAAGGTCAATCTCGAACGCGCGCTGAAGATCGGCGACGAACTCGGCGGCCACATCGTGTCGGGCCATGTCGACGGCAAGGCCAGGGTCGTCGCGCGCGAGACGGAAGGCGACGCCGTGCGCTTCACGCTGGAAGCGCCGCGCGAGCTTGCAAAATTCATCGCGCCGAAAGGCTCGGTCGCGCTCGACGGCACCTCGCTCACCGTCAACAAGGTCGACGGCACGCGTTTCGATGTGCTGCTGATCCATCATTCGCTGACGGTGACGACCTGGGGCGAGCGGCGCGAAGGCGACGAAGTGAACCTCGAAATCGACACCATGGCGCGCTATGCCGCGCGTCTGGCGGAGGCGGCCAGGGACGGCCTTTGAACTTTCGTCTCGCCGAGTTCAGCCACGGCGTATTAGCATAGCACGTATCGCTTGCGGTCGCATTCCGTTCGGCCTAAGTCACCGCCCACTTGGAGACCAGCATGGCCGTTACTTCGAACCACGGAAAAGCCTTCGCCCTGCCTAAGGGGAAGGTCCACCTCTTGATCATCGAGGCGCGTTTCTACGACGACCTCGCCGACACCCTGTTGGAGGGTACGAAAGCTGCGCTCGACGAGGCCGGTGCGACCTATGACGTGGTCACCGTCCCCGGCGCGCTGGAAATCCCCGCCGTGATCTCCTTCGCGCTGGACGGCGCGGACGAGGGTGGTACCGACTATGACGGTTTCGTCGCGCTCGGCACGGTCATCCGCGGCGACACCTATCACTTCGACATCGTCGCCAATGAATCGTCGCGCGGCCTGATGGATCTTGCGACGCGGGAATCGCTTGCCATCGGCAACGGCATCCTGACGACCGAGAATGCAGAGCAGGCCTGGACCCGCGCTCGCAAGAACGAGGGCGACAAGGGCGGGTTCGCGGCCCGCGCTGCCTTGACCATGATCGCGCTGCGCGAGCGGTTGGGAGCCTGACGGTGACGCAGCAGCCATCCGGCGGCCAGCCGACCATACGCCAGGCGAACAAACGCGGTGCCGCGCGGCTCGCCGCCGTTCAGGCACTTTACCAGATGGACGTCGCCGGCAGCGGGCTTCTGGAGATCACCGCCGAATATGAGGCGTTCCGGCTCGGCAAGGAAGTAGACGGCGCCCAGTACCGCGAGGCAGACCCGCAATGGTTCCGCGCCATCCTCTCGGGCGTGGTGGAGAACCAGAAGACTGTCGATCCGGTGATACGGCAGGCGCTGACCGAGGACTGGCCGCTGTCGCGGCTGGATTCCACCCTGCGGGCGATCCTGAGGGCAGGGGTCTATGAACTGATGAAGCGCGAGGACGTGCCCGTGCCAGTCATCGTTTCGGAATATGTCGACATCGCCAAGGCCTTCTATTCCGAGGACGAGCCGAAGCTGGTGAACGCGGTGCTCGACCGCGTGTCGCGCCGCGTCCGCGGCGAGGGCCGAGGCAAGGACGCGTCCTAGTTCACGGATGGAACCCTATCCGGTTCGAAGGCCGGTCGTTTCGTCGCTTGCTTCGCTCCGGTTCGCTGCTTTCCACTCCGCATAGCCGTCCTCGAGGCGGCGCGAGCGAAATCCGTTCCGTCGCAGCAACGCGACGGCGTCGGATGACAGGATGCAGTATCGGCCCCGGCAATAGGCGATGACCTCGCGATCCCTGGGCAGCCGCGAAAGACTGGCCTCCAGTTCGTCGCTCGCAATATGGATCGCGCCGGGCAGGTGTCCTTGCCGGTATTCGGCCTCGTCGCGGACATCGAGCAGCACGACATTTCCGTCGCGCATGCGCGCCCGTATCTCGTCCAGCGAAACGGGCTCCATATCGTCCAGCCCCCCGAAATAGTCGGTGACCGCCAGCCGGACCTCGGCGATGTTGCGCTCGGCCAGCGCCCGCATGGCCACCACGGCGTCGAAGACAGGCCCGTCGGCCAGGCTGAACAGCACGTTCTTGCCGGCGCGGCGCGCCGTGACCACCCCGACCCGGCGAAGCGTCTGGAGATGCTGCGAGGCGTTGGCGACGCTGATCCCGCTGCGCTTCGCCAGCTCGTCGAGCGACCACTCGCCCTGGCTCATGAGATCCAGAAGTTTCAGCCTGTGCTCATGGCCGAACGCCCTCGCCAATTCGGCCACATGGCTATAGACGAGACGTTCCGGATTCTGGCTTGACATATCGCCTGCCGAGATACATTCAATTGTTCAATTGAATGTATCATCTTAATACCCTCAATAAAAGTACCGGCCGGCACATATGAACCAGACCAACGCCACTGAGGCTCGCCGCACGGCTCTGATCCTCGCCGCCGCGCAGGCCATCGTCGGCTCGGCCGCGGTGGTTGCCTTTTCGCTTGGCGCGATCGCCGGCCATTTTCTGCTCGACGCCGACAAGTCGCTGGCGACGGCGCCCATCACCGGTTTCAACGTCGGCGTGGCGATCGGTGCAATTCCGGCGGCCTGGATCATCCGCAGGCTCGGCCAGCGCAACGGCTTCCAGGTCGGGACCCTGACCACGGCGCTCGGCGGGCTGCTGGCGACGTTCGCGCTGTTCCAGTCGAATTTCTGGATGTTCGCCGCCGGTTTGATGGTCATCGGCCTTGGCGGCGCCTTCGTGCAGCAGTTCCGCTTCGCGGCGGCCGACAACGCGCCGCCGGAATTCAAGGCGCGCGCCATCTCCTTCGTGCTCGCAGGCGGCGTCTTCACCGCCATCATAGGCCCGCAGATCGTCATCTTCACGCGCGACCTGCTTGCGCCGGTCATGTTCGCGGGTGCCTTCGCGGCGATCCTCGGCCTCGCTGCGGTCGGCGCCCTGCTGCTGTCGTTCCTGCGGGTGAGCGACAAGACCACGTTCCACGGCGAGCATGCCGGCGAACCGGCGCGTGAGCTTTCCGAGATCGTCATGCAGCCGCAGTTCGCAATCGGACTGCTTTGCGCGGTCGGGACCTATGCGCTGATGAGCTTCGTGATGACCGGCGCACCGCTCGCCATGGTCGGCTGCGGCTTCACGCCCGACGATGCGGCGCTCGGCATTTCCTGGCATGTCATGGCGATGTTCGGGCCGAGCTTCTTCACCGGCGCGCTGATATCTCGCTTCGGCAAGGAAACGATCGTCGCCACCGGCCTGGTCCTGCTGATCGCCTGCGCGCTGGTCGCGTTGTCGGGCATCCAGCTCTGGCAGTTCTGGACTGCGCTCATCCTGCTCGGGCTGGGCTGGAACTTCGGCTTCATCGGCGCGACGGCGATGGTCGCCAGCAGCTATCGCAACTCCGAGAAGGGCAAGGTCCAGGGCCTGCACGACTTCATCCTCTTCACCACCGTGGCGCTCGGCTCCCTGCTTTCGGGCGCCGTCTACAATGCGTGGGGATGGGAGATGCTGAACTGGATCGTGTTTCCGGTGGCCGGCATCTGCCTGGTGGGTCTTGCCGGATTGCGATTGACCGCGCGTCGGAAGTCGCTGGCGTAAGCCGCGCCAGGGACGACCATTTCAATCGATCTTATCTGCCGTCGTCCCGGATCGATGCGGGCGGCGCGTGCAAGGTGCCGGAAAACCGGGCAAAAGCTGAACAATATCTTGACGTTCGGAAGCCTGTTTCGATATGCCGCAGGTGGGGTCCGTTTCGGCCAGCCGGCCGTCGGTTACCATTCCACAAGGCCCGGGAGGGGTTCTTTGGGCCATCAATCAGGGAAATTGGCATGACCATGCTTTATGTCGTCATTGCCTGCGGCTTGCTTTCTGTCCTGTACGCCATCTGGGCGACACGCTCGGTCCTCGCGGCCGACCAGGGCAACGCGCGCATGCAGGAAATCTCAGCTGCCATCCGGGAGGGCGCGCAGGCTTACCTCGCGCGGCAGTATACCACCATCGCCATCGTCGGCGTCGTAGTCCTCTTGCTGGCTTGGTGGCTCCTGTCGTTCACCGCGGCGCTCGGCTTCCTGATCGGAGCGGTGCTGTCGGGTGCGGCCGGCTTCATCGGCATGCATGTGTCAGTCCGCGCCAATGTGCGCACCGCTCAGGCGGCTTCCAACAGCTTGGCCGCCGGCCTCGACATCGCCTTCAAGTCGGGCGCCATCACCGGCATGCTGGTCGCAGGTCTCGCTCTGCTCGGCGTCGCCGTCTACTACTGGATCCTCATCGGTCCGATGGGCTACGCTCCTGACAACCGCGCCGTCATCGACGCGCTGGTCGCGCTGGGCTTCGGCGCTTCGCTGATCTCGATCTTCGCCCGTCTCGGCGGCGGCATCTTCACCAAGGGTGCGGACGTCGGCGGCGATCTCGTCGGCAAGGTCGAGGCCGGTATTCCGGAGGACGATCCGCGCAACCCGGCGACCATCGCCGACAACGTCGGCGACAATGTCGGCGACTGCGCCGGCATGGCGGCCGACCTCTTCGAGACCTACGCGGTGACGGTCGTCGCCACCATGGTGCTCGCTGCCATCTTCTTCGGCGGCACGGCGGTGCTCGGCTCCGTCATGCTCTATCCGCTCGCCATCTGCGGCGCCTGCATCATCACCTCGATCATCGGCTCGTTCTTCGTCAAGCTCGGTTCGAACGGATCGATCATGGGCGCGCTCTACAGGGGGCTGATCGTCACCGGCATCTTGTCGATCATCGGGCTCGGCGCCGCAACCTCGCTCACCATCGGCTGGGGCGATATCGGCACCGCCAACGGCATGACGATCACCGGTCAGAACCTGTTCATCTGCGGCCTGATCGGCCTGTTGGTGACCGGCCTGATCGTCGTCATCACCGAGTACTACACAGGCACCGACAAGCGCCCGGTCAACTCGATCGCGCAGGCGTCGGTCACCGGTCACGGCACCAACGTCATCCAGGGTCTTGCGGTCTCGCTGGAATCGACGGCGCTGCCGGCCATCGTCATCGTCGGCGGCATCATCGCGACCTTCCAGCTCGCCGGCCTGTTCGGCACGGCGATCGCGGTGACCACCATGCTCGGCCTTGCCGGCATGATCGTGGCGCTCGACGCTTTCGGCCCGGTCACTGACAATGCCGGCGGCATTGCCGAGATGTCGGGCCTGCCGCCGGAGGTGCGTCATTCGACCGACGCGCTCGACGCGGTGGGCAACACCACCAAGGCGGTCACCAAGGGCTACGCCATCGGTTCGGCTGGCCTCGGTGCGCTGGTGCTGTTCGCGGCCTACAGCTACGATCTGCAGTACTTCGCGGCCAACGCGGCGCAGTATCCGTACTTCGCCGACCTCGGCACGGTCTCCTTCGACCTGTCGAACCCTTACGTCGTGGCAGGCCTGATCTTCGGTGGCCTGATCCCCTACCTGTTCGGCGGCATCGCCATGACGGCCGTCGGCCGTGCGGCGGGCTCGATCGTCGAAGAGGTCAGGCGTCAGTTCCGCGAGGATCCCGGCATCATGGCCGGCACCTCCAAGCCGAACTACGCCCGCGCGGTGGACCTGCTGACTAGAGCGGCGATCAAGGAGATGATCATCCCGTCGCTGCTGCCGGTGCTGGCGCCGCTCGTCGTCTATTTCGGCGTGCTGCTGATCTCCGGCTCCAAGGCCTCGGCCTTCGCAGCGCTCGGCGCGTCGCTACTGGGCGTCATCGTCAACGGCCTCTTCGTCGCCATCTCGATGACCTCGGGCGGCGGCGCCTGGGACAACGCCAAGAAGTCGTTCGAGGACGGCTTCACCGACAAGGACGGCGTCAAGCACCTCAAGGGCTCCGAGGCTCACAAGGCCTCGGTGACCGGCGACACGGTCGGCGATCCCTACAAGGACACCGCCGGTCCGGCCGTCAACCCGGCGATCAAGATCACCAACATCGTCGCGCTGCTGCTGCTCGCCGTGCTCGCGCACGGCTGAGCCGCCGCCCACTCGACAAAAAGCCCGCGGGAGCGATCCCGCGGGCTTTTTCGTTTCTGCCGGAAAGCGGCGTTGGAGGGCGACCTACTGGCCGCCGCCGCCCATGATGTTCTTCGCGGCGTTCTGGCCGATGTTGCCGACGCCCGAAAGCATCTGGCCGAGGAAGTTCTGGTCCTTGCCGCCGGTCGGCGTGGTGCGCGAGATGAAGTCGAAGACCTTGCCGTCCTTCAGGCCGTAATTCGCGATGTTCTCGACGCGGCCTTCCTTGTTGAAATAGACGGCGAGGATGCGCTGGTCGACGAGCTTGGGGTTCATGAAGGCGACCGGACGCCTGCGCGTCTGGGAGATGTAATAGAACACCTCATTGTCGAAGGTCGCCGTCGTCGAGGGGCTACCGAGAGCGAGAAGCACCTGCTCGCGGCTGGAGCCGACAGGCACGAGGTCGATCGACTGCTGGTCGATGACATAGCCCTGGGTCAGCGTCTCGCCGGGTGTCAGGCCGGCGAAGGTCTGGGAGCTGTTGCAGCCCGAAATCGCCGCGGCCGCCACGATGAGCGTCGCCGCGCCGGCGGATCCCGGCAGGGAGGTCTTGAATTTCAACGCTGGCAACAACAACTCCTTCAAATTCGGCATCCGGACCGAACCATGCCGGCATGCTTGTCCCAAATCTTGCATGGGGCGGCAAAACCGGTAAACCAGCTTCGGCGACGATGCAACAACGCCGCGGGCGAAGAGAATCGCCGGGAGACCTTCTTCATGTTCCAGCGCCTGTTCGGCCGCGAACGCAACGCGAACCGTGCCATAACGGAGGCGCTTTACGCGTCAATCGTGGCAGCCGCACGGCAGGCCCCGTTTTATTCGGACTGGAACGTGCCGGACACGCCGCTCGGCCGCTTCGAGATGCTGTCGCTGCATATGTTCCTGTTCCAGCACCGCATGCATGAGGAGAGCGAGGCCTCGCGGGAGATCGCGCAGATCCTGATCGACGATTTCTTCGAGGACGTCGATCATTCGCTGCGTGAGCTCGGCATCGGCGATATGGGCATCCCGAAGCGTATGAAGAAGCTGGCGAAGATGTATTACGGCCGCACCGCCGCCTATGACGACGCGCTGGGGCGCGGCGACAGGGAAGCGCTTGTCGCGGCGCTTTCGCGCAACATCCTGCCCGAGGCTGCGTCCTGGCCCGAGGCCGCTCACCTGGCGGATTATGTCGTCGGCGCAGTGGACAGGCTCGCCGCTCAGGATTCCGAGGCGATCCGCGCCGGACGGATCAGCTTCCCGGCGCCAGCGCCGGTCTGACGGAGCGTACCCATGCACCACGACCAGGACAAAAGCCCGGTATCCTTCACGGCCTCGGTGACGCGGTTGCCGCAGAAGGGCATGCCTGTCGTCATCGACGCGGACGCCCGTCAGCGCGAGGCGCTGGCTGTCGCGCACGGGCTCGTCTCCGTGGAGCGATTCCACGCGGAGCTTCTTGTCGCACCGTGGCGGCGGAACGGGGTCAAGGTGTCCGGCCGGGTCGAGGCGGATATCACGCAGGAGTGCGTGGTCACGCTCGATCCGCTGCATTCCCGAATCGACGAAACCGTCGACGGGCTGTTCCTGCCGGAGGATTCGAAGCTTGGGCGGCTGGGTTTCGACGGGGGCGGCGAGATCCATGTCGATGCGGAAGGTCCGGACAGCCCGGAAACCTTCTCCGGCGACACGATCGACGTCGGCGCGCTGGCCGAGGAGTTTTTCGGCCTCGGCATCGATCCTTACCCGAGGAAGGCGGGCGCGACGCTGGCTGGACGGGGCGACGATGAGGCTTCGACGGGGCCAGAGGGCCCGCTCCAGGAGAAGCTGCGCCAACTCAGGCGGAAAGATTGAATAGTCCTCCGGGCAATGAAATCGCGGTTGTGCGGCGGGCGAAAAACGCTATTTTGCCCCGACTTTCGCCGACCCTCCTGACCGACATGCGAAATGCCCACGTCGGCCTCAAGCAAATTGCCGGCATAATGATGCAACCCAGACGGATCATGGCCTCGTGATCAGAATATCAATCGATGCAATGGGCGGCGACCACGGTCCCTCCGTGGTTATCCCCGGCCTGATGAAGGTCGCCGAGCGTCGCAGCGACGTGCGCTTCCTCATCTATGGCCAGGCCGACGAAGTCCGGCCGGTGCTCGAGAAATATCCCAAGGTCGCCGCGATCAGCGAGTTCGTCCATTGCGAGATCTCCGTGCGCATGGACGACAAGCCGAGCCAGGCGCTGCGCCACGGCCGCTGGAAATCGTCGATGTGGAAGGCCATCGAGGCGGTGAAGGCCGGCCAGGCCGACTGCTGCATCTCGGCCGGCAACACCGGCGCGCTGATGGCGATGTCGAAATTCTGCCTGCGCACCATGGCGACCATCGACCGGCCTGCCATAGCCTCGATCTGGCCGACCATGCGCGGCGAGAGCATCGTGCTCGACGTCGGCGCCACGATCGGCGCCGATGCGCACCAGTTGATCGACTTCGCCATTCTGGGTGCGGCCATGTCGCGGGCGCTGTTCGGCATAAACAGGCCGACCGTCGGGCTCTTGAATGTCGGTGTCGAGGAGATCAAGGGCCAGGAAGAGGTCAAGGAGGCCGGTCAGCTGCTGCGCGAGGCCGGTCTGATGTCGATGAGCTATCACGGCTTCGTCGAGGGTGACGACCTCGGCAAGGGCACGGTCGATGTATTCGTCACCGAAGGCTTTTCCGGCAACATCGCGCTGAAGACGGCCGAGGGTACCGCGCGGCTGATGGCGAGCTTCCTGAAGGCGGCGATGGAACGCACGCTGATGGCGCGGATCGGCTATATCCTCGCCAAGGGCGCATTCGACCGGCTGCGCGAGAAGCTCGATGTGCGCAAGTCGAACGGCGGCGTTTTCCTCGGCCTCAACGGGCTGGTCGTGAAGAGCCACGGCGGCACCGACGACGAAGGCTTTGCGGCCGCCGTCGAGCTCGGCTACGACATGGTGCGGAACGGCCTGCTCGACAGAATCGAGGCCGACCTCGACCTCTTCCACGCGCGGCACCCCAAGAAGATCGTGGCGAGAGCCGCCGAGGAAAACGACAAGGAATAGAGCCTTTTCATGATCAGATCAGTCGTGCGCGGGATCGGCTCCGCCTTGCCTCGCCGCATCATGAAGAATGCCGACTTCGAAGGCATGGTCGAGACGTCCGACGAATGGATCGTGCAGCGCACGGGCATCCGCCAGCGCCACATCGCCGAAGAGGGCGAGACGACGGCGTCGCTGGGCGAGGCCGCGGCGCGCGCCGCCCTGGCGAATGCCGGCCTGACGCCCGACGACATCGATCTGATCGTGGTCGCGACCTCGACGCCGGACAACACCTTCCCGGCCACCGCGGTCGACATCCAGGCCCGGCTCGGCATGCGGCGCGGCTTCGCCTTCGACATGCAGGCGGTGTGCTCCGGCTTCGTCTATGCCATCACCACCGCCGACCTCTACCTCAAGGGCGGGCTCGCCAAGCGTGTGCTGGTGATCGGCACCGAGACGTTCTCGCGCATCCTCGACTGGACCGACCGTTCGACCTGTGTGCTGTTCGGCGACGGCGCCGGTGCGCTGGTGCTGGAGGCGGAGGACAACGAGGGCAGGCTTGCGGACCGCGGCATCATCGCGTCTAGCCTGCGCTCCGACGGCGTGCACAAGGACAAGCTCTTCGTCGATGGTGGACCGGGCACCACCGGCACCGTCGGTCATCTCCGGATGGAAGGCCGCGAAGTCTTCAAGCATGCGGTGGGCATGATCACCGACGTGATCGAGGACACCTATGCGAAGGCCGGCATCACCTCGGAGGATCTGGACTGGTTCGTGCCTCACCAGGCCAACAAGCGCATCATCGATGCGTCTGCCAAAAAGCTCGGCATTGCCGAAGAGAAAGTCGTCACCACCGTGCAGCTTCACGGCAACACGTCTGCCGCCTCAGTGCCGCTGGCGCTTTCGGTCGCGGTCGCCGATGGCCGCATCAAGAAAGGCGACCTGGTGTTGCTGGAAGCGATGGGCGGCGGCTTCACCTGGGGCGCGGTGCTGTTGCGCTGGTAGCGCACGTCATTCGCAAATGCGGACAGAACTGCAACACTTTCCCGTCGCGACTTGAAGCGACGGGTTCGGTCCTTGACCTAGTGTAGCCAATTCCCTAACGTTCCGCCGTTTTGTATCGTTTATTGTTTTTATCCGAGGGGATGGGTTGTAAGGTCGCATGGGAGGAAAAACACTTACTCGCGCCGACCTAGCCGAAGCCGTCTATCGCAAGGTGGGTCTTTCGCGCACGGAGTCCGCGGCGCTCGTGGAGTCTGTCCTCGACGAGATCTGCGAGGCGATCGTTCGCGGCGAGACCGTGAAGCTTTCTTCCTTCGCAACCTTCCACGTGCGTTCGAAGAACGAGCGCGTCGGCCGCAATCCGAAGACCGGTGAGGAAGTGCCGATCCTGCCCAGGCGCGTCATGACCTTCAAGGCGTCGAACGTGCTGAAGAACCGCATTCTGCGGGCTCATCAGAGCAGCAAGGCGAAGTCCGAAAAGTAGCCGGCAAGCGAAGCGCCGCGAGGCGGCTTTCGGTGCATAAGCTGCGGCGTAGATAGGCCGCGGCTTGAATATTAGCGCGCAAACCGCTGAAATGAGTGGCGATTCGGACTTTCACGAAAGGGCCGCGCCATGGACAAGAGCCCCGACGCCTTCCGCACCATCAGCGAAGTGGCCGAAGATCTCGACCTGCCGCAGCACGTGCTGCGCTTCTGGGAAACGCGCTTCACGCAGATCAAGCCGATGAAGCGCGGCGGCGGCCGACGCTACTATCGCCCGCAGGACGTCGACCTGATCAAGGGCATCCGCCATATGCTCTACGACCAGGGTTATACGATCAAGGGCGTGCAGAAGCTGCTGCGCGAAAACGGCAACCAGTTCCTGATAGCGATCGGCAGCGGCGACCGCGCGGCGGTCGAGGCGATCGCGCAGCGCAAGCAGGCCGAGGCCGAGGTGCCGCTGACCGCAGCCGCGCAGCCGCGCGCCGGCGACGACGAGATGCTGGTCGGCGAGGCGAAGGCCAAGCCGCGCCGCTTCTTCGGGCTCGGCAAGCCCGACGATGACGGTCCGGTGCAGCCCGGCGAAGGCAAGCTCTCGCGCGACAACCGCGCGCTGCTGCAGGAAGCGCTGTTCGATCTCCTGGAGTGCAAGCGCCTGCTCGACCAGGTGCGCTGAAGGCGGCGTCAGGCCGCGCCGTAGTGGCGGTCTATCGCCGCTCTCGCTGCATCGAGGTCGGCGTCGAGACCCAGGGCGGACAGCGCCTCGGCGACAGCAATGACATTTGCAAGCATCGGCTCCCGCCGCGCACGCGGCCCCGCGTGATTGAGGCGAATGAGATGCTCCGCGCCCGGACCCACCCCGGCCGAGAGATCGGCGTCCGACGAAGTGGCGCGGCGTAGCAGATCGGAAACGCCGACTCTTTCCGGGAGCACCGCCGCCGTCACCAGATCGGACGAGGACGCATCCCTGGCCCAGGTCGACAGGCCGAGCGCCCGAACTGCGTCGCGCGTGGCCTCGCCGGCAATGCGGTGGCGCGCAACCGCCGCGTCCAGGCCTTCCGCCTCGATGCGGTCGAGTGATGCCTCCAGCGCGAAGAATTCGAGCGCTGAGGGCATGCCGGGGAGAACGCCGCGCCCCGCGTCGAGCCAGTTGCGCTTCAGGTCCATCAGCGAAAGCGTCGAATTGATTGGAGCATCCGGCCGATCGATCAGCCGCCAGGCCTTTTCGCTGATGGAGACTGCTGACAGGCCGGACGATCCGCCAAGCGCCTTCTGCGGCCCGATCACCGCCACGTCGACGCCGAGCGCATCGACGTCGAGTTCATGCCCGCCAAAGGAGGCGACGGCGTCGAGCACGATGGCCGCGCCGCGCGCCTTGGCGAGGCGTGCGATCTCGGGCAGCGGGTTGAGGATGCCGCTCGCCGACTCCGCATGCACCAGCGAGACGAGGTTGACGCCGGGCGCCGCATCGAACGCCGCCTGGAAAGCCGCGAGGGAAATCGGCTTGGCCGGTTCGGCGGCAACGTCCGTCACCGCCGCGCCGCCGCGTCTCAGCCATTCGCCGAACAGCGCGCCGTACGGACTGGTGACGACGTTGAGCGCCGCGACGCCAGGCGAAGCGATGCTCGCGGCCACCGCTTCGAGCGCGACGATCGCCTCGCCCTGGATGGGAAGCACGTCGTTTTTCGTTCGCAGAAGCCTGCCCATGCGGTCGGCCAGGCGCGGATAGCTATCGGCAGGGTAGGGCGGCAGGTCGAGGAAGGGCGAGGGATCGGGCATGAGAGCTCTACGCATGAAGGAGGCGCGGGACGGCCGCGACCAGCGCGCGGCCGGTCGCCGATTGCGGGTTGGCGACGATGTCGCGGGCAGGGCCATGTTCGACGATACGGCCAGCGTCCATGACCGCGATGCTGTGCGAGATCGCACGGACCACGGCGAGGTCGTGCGAGACGAAGACGTAGGCGATGCCCTGCTCGCGCTGCAGGCCGACCAGCAGGTCGAGGATTTTTGCGCGCACCGATACGTCGAGTGCCGACACCGCCTCGTCGAGAACGATCAGCTCCGGTCTCGTCGAAATGGCGCGCGCGATGGCGACGCGCTGGCGCTGCCCGCCGGATATCTCGTGGATGGCGCGGGAGGCGAAGGTGGGATCGAGCCCGACGCGCTCCAGAAGCCGGGCGACCGCGGCAGGCTGCTCCGCGCCGTTCCCAATGCGGTGGATGCGCAGCGGATCGGTGAGCGCGCTGCCGACCGTGGCGCGAGGGTTGAAGGCGGCGAGCGGGTCCTGGAACACCATCTGGATGCGCCGCCGCGTGGCGCGCAGGCCTTCCCCGCGCAGCGAAAGCAGGTCGACGCCGTCGAAATCGGCGCGGCCGGCGTCGGGCTCGATCAATCGCAGCAGCACGCGCGCAAGCGTCGACTTGCCGCTGCCGGACGGGCCGACGAGGCCGAGCGTCTCGCCGCGTCCGACCGTGATCGAAGCATTGTCGAGCGCCGCGATCCGGCGGCCGCCGCCGGCGTAGGTTTTGGAGATGCCGGTCGCGGAAAGCAGGGGCGCGCTCATGCAGCGTCCTCCGCAACCAGCGGCGGCGTTGCGAGGTCGATATGCGAAGCGATCAGCGAGGCGGTGTAGGCGTCCCTGGGCCGCGACAGAACCTCGGCCGTCGGGCCGGCCTCGACCAGGCGGCCGGCCCGGAACACCGCGATGCGGTCGGCGAAGCCCGACGCGAGCGCGATGTCGTGCGTGACGAAGAGGAGCGTCATGCCGTCCTCCCGCACGAGTTCTTCGAGCAGCGCTACGATTTCCGCCTGCACCACCATGTCGAGCGCGCTGGTCGGCTCGTCGGCGATCAAGAGCTTGGGCCGTGCGGCGATCGCCGAGGCGATGCAGACGCGCTGGCGCTGGCCGCCGGAGAGCTGGTGCGGATAGGTATGCAGCGCAGCGTCCGGCTGCGGTATGCGCACGCGCTCCAGGAGATGGCGCGCGCGGCCATAGGCCTCGTGCCAGCCCATGCCAAGGTGGCGCTGTGCGACTTCGGCGATCTGCTCGCCGACCGACAGCACCGGGTTGAGGCTGGCGCCTGCATCCTGGAACACGAAGCCATAGTCGCGGCCGGCGAGCGGCGCTTCGCCATAGGCCGGCCAGGCGATGTGTCCCGTGACGCGGGCGTTGTCCGGCAGCAGACCGGCGAGCGTCAGCGCCAGCGTGGACTTGCCCGAGCCGCTTTCGCCGATGATCGCGAGCCGCTCGCCCGGGACGATCTCCAGATCGACTGCTTCCAGCGCCGCGCCGGTCTGCCCATCCGCATCGTAGCCGACCGTCAGGCCGGAAAGGCGGGCGAATGTCTTGCTCATGCCCGCGCCCTGCGTTTTGCGAGCGCCTCGGCAAGGCCCTCGGAGAACAGATAGACGCCGAGCACGGTGAGCATCAGGGCGATGCCGGGAAAGATCGACAGGAAGGGTGCGGAGCGCAGCACGTTGCGCCCTTCGGCGATCATCGAGCCCCAGGTGACGATGTTGGGATCGCTCAAGCCCAGGAAGGAGAGCGCTGCCTCGATCAGCACCGAGCTCGCGACGATCACCGAGGACAGCGCCAGCACCGGGCCCAGGGCGTTAGGCAGCACTTCGCGCAACGCGATCTCCAGCGGGTGCATGCCGATGACGCGGGCGGCTGCGACATAGTCGCGTTCGCGGATCGACAGCACCTCGGCGCGGGCGAGGCGCGCCGGCGCGGTCCATGCGCCGAGCGCGATGGCGAGCACGACCACGGGAAGCGAGGCGCCGGCGACGCTGACGAAGGCGAGCGCCAGCAGGAAGCTCGGCACGATCTGGAAGGCGTCGACGACGCGCATCAGCGCTTCGTCGACCAGCCCGCCGGCAAAGCCCGCGAGCGTGCCGACGAGGGAGCCGATCACCAGGGCGACGACCGCCGCCGCGATGCCGACGGCGAGCGACGCGCGCGTCCCATGCACCAGCTCGGCGAGCACATCGCGGCCGAGCCGGTCCGTGCCGAAGGGCAGTGAGGCGTCGGTGAAAGGCTGGACCAGCGCCGGGCCGACGATCGAGAGCGGATCGTCGGGAAAGATCACGCCGGCGAAGATCGCCATCAGCGCGAGCAGGGAGAGCAGGGCGAGGCCGATCGCGCCTTCGGGCGAGCGCAGCAGCCGGGACAGCACGCTCATGTCGGGACTTCCGCGGCGCCGACGCGCGGGTCGAGCAGCCCGTAGGCGATGTCGACCGCGAGATTGACCAGGATGACGAGCACCGCGCTGACCACGATGATGCCGGTCAGCAGCGGCGCGTCGCGCCCGGCGACGGCCTCCTGTGCCAGCCGGCCGAAGCCGGGGATGGCGAAGACGCTCTCGATGACGACGCTGCCGCCGAGCATGGTCGCCGCCTGCAGCCCGAGCATGGTGACGAGCGGCAGCAGCGCGTTGCGCGCGATGTGGCGGACGACGATGCGATGGCGGCGAAGACCCTTGGCGCGGGCGGCAAGCGCAAAGTCCTGGCGCCAGGCTTCGGCCATGCCGGCGCGCATCATGCGCAGGAAGAGCGCGAGGTAGATGAAGCCGAGCGCCGCCACCGGCAGCACCAGATGCCAGGCGATGTCGAGCGCGCGTGCAAACCCTTCCTTGCCCGACGCGATCGTCTCGATGCCCGAGGTCGGGAACCAGCGCAGTTGCACAGCGAAGACGACGCTGAAGACGAGACCGAGCCAGAAGCTCGGCACCGCATAGAGCGCCAGCGAGCCGATCGAGAGCGCGCGGTCCGTGGCGCTCCCCGGTCGCGCGCCGGAGACGATGCCGAGAGCCGAGCCCAGCCCGAAGGACAGCGCCACCGCGCTGCCCATCAACCAGAGCGTGTTGGGCAGCCGCTCCAGGATCACGTCGAGGATCGGCCGGCCGAAGACGACGGACCAGCCGAGATCGAGGCGGAAAAGCGCTGTGACGTAGAGCCAGAGCCGGGCGAAGACGGACTGGTCGAGGCCGTAGCTTTCGCGCAGCGACTGCACCAGCGCCGGGTCGCCGCCGCCGATCGACAGAAGATAGGCGTCGACCGCGTCGCCGGGCGCCGCCTCCAGCAGGAAGAAGGTGCCGGCGATCACGATCAGCAGCACGGGTATGCTGCTGACCAGCCTGCGCCTGGCGAGGAGGAAAGCACGTCTCACTGGCGATGCGACCCCAGGAAAAGCTCCCCGTTGTCTATCACGATTCCAGTTCGGTATCCGCCCAGTTGGACACCGCCCAGCGCGGGTTGTTGGAAACGTTCTTCACGCTGTCGCGGGCGACCGTGATGAAGCCCCATTCCGCCACATTGATGAGCGGCAGGTCCTCCGCGACGAGCTTCTGGAACTGCCTGAACAGTTCCGTGCGGGCGGCGACGTCGACCGTCTCGTTGGCCTTGTCGATCAACTGGTCGAGCGCCTCGTTCTTGTAGCCGCCCTGGTTGGAGAAGGGCACGCCGTCAGGCGTTCCGCTCCTGACCAGGATGGTGGTCGAGATCGCCGGATCGCCGCGGAACACCGGCGGCGCGATGGCGAGGTCGAAAGCGTGGTCGGTGTAGACGGCCTTCTGGTGCGCGGCGGAATCGTTGTTGACGATCTCGGCGTCGATGCCGACCGCCGCGAGCGCCTGGCGCAGATAATCGCCGAACTGCTTCGTCTCGGCGAAATAAGGCGCCGGCAGCAGCTTTAGCGAGAAGCGGTTGCCGTCGGCGCCGCGCGGATAGCCCGCCTCGTCGAGCAGCGCGTTGGCCTTGGCGACATCGAAGGCGTAGGTGGGTACGCTGGCATCGTAGAACTCCGGCGCATTCTCCGGGATGATGCCGGTCGCCGGCTTGGCGTAGCCGAGGAAGATCGTCTTGACGACGAAATCCTTGTCGATCGCATGCGCGATCGCCTGGCGCACCTTGAGGTCGGCGAGTTCCTGGCGGCGATGATTGATCTCGACCACGAGCTGGTAGGTCAGCCCCTCATAACCGGTCGAATAGACCTTTATCCCCTCGACCTTCGAGATACGGTCGAGGTCGGCGAGCGGCACCTGGCTGAAGGCGGCGAGCTGGATCTCGTCGGCTTCGAGCGCGCCGGCGGCCGCCGCCCGGTCCGGCAGCACGCGGTAGACGATCTCGTCGAGCTTGGGTTGGCCTTCGCCCCAGTAGTTTTCGTTCTTGGCCAGCCGGTAATATTCGCCCGGCCTGTGTTCCTCGAACTTGAACGGCCCGGTGCCGATGAGCTTCGCGTTTGCCGGATCGGCGGCGATGTCGGCGCTGCCCTCATAGACATGCCTGGCGACGACGGCGGTGACGGCCGGCAGCGCGTTTCGGATGAGCTGGAACGGCGTCGGCTTGGAGAACTTGAAGATCGCGGTGTGCTCGTCCGGCGTCTCGACCGCCTCGAGATTGGCGAACACCAGCCGGCCGAGATTTTGGAGCGGCTTCCAGACGTTGAGCGCCGAGAAGGCGACGTCGGCGGAGGTGAAGGGCTTGCCGTCGTGCCAGGTCACGCCCTCGCGCAGCTTGAAGGTGACGGAGAGGCCGTCAGCGGAGCCCTCCCAGCTCGTTGCCAGCCGCGGCGCGAGCCCGTCCTTGCCGTCGAAGGAGGCTTCCGCGAGCGGCTCGACCACCTTGCTGGCGACGAAGAAGACGCCGTTCGAAGCGACGATCGCCGGGTTCAGGTTCTTCGGCTCGGAATCGGCGGCGACGATCAGGCGCCCGCCGGATTGGGCCAGCGCCTTCCAGGGCAGGGCGGTGGCGGCGGCAAGCATCGTCGTGCTCTGCAGCAGCGCACGACGGGTGAGCAGGAACTGGGACATGGGGTGCTCCATGACGGCAACGATCGCGGCATCGCGAGAAGAGGCGGAAGGAGAGTTACCGGCTGAGGGCAGCCTAACGCCAGGAAAGCTTTTTTTCACCGAGCCACGGTCGGGAAAATTCTTGCCACGGCTGAGTGAGGGACGGAGCGGCCGCCTGGGGTGCACAGATTGCCGGCATCCGGGAGGAGAGGGGTGCCGGCAATCCGGTGAAGTGGCCGGCGCTCAATGGGAGTGTTGCCTGAGGAGCGCCGGCCGGACGGGCCCGCAAAGGTCCGCCGCCTGACTAGAAGAGCATAGGCGGATGCGATTCGGCTATTGCGTTATCGCGGAATAAAACTTCTCCGCCGGCGGACCATGCACGGTGCGTGCTTCCGCCGGGAGAGTGGCCGGCGCCAAGGGCGTGGGGCTTGGGGTGAGGCGCCGGCCAGAAGCGGGTGGGTGGACCCGCCCGGCAATAGCAACATTCCCCGGGGCCGGCGGCTATTCCGTTTTCGCGGAAGATGTGCAGTGATTCGCTTCGTGCTTCAGAAGCGTCTCAAGCCGACCTGCACTCGGAGGTGACTGCGAGCCTGGCTACCGCTGCAACACGGATTTCGAAGCACTGACGGCTCCCGCGCGTGCAACCTGAATAATATCTGCTGCTTCCAAATGATTTTGACCTCCCAACGATTGTGGCTCAATAGCAACACCTGCCGATGGAAGCTGTTTTAACTTCGGTTCCACTAAAGGTTGTCGTTGCGGCAATAGGCGGAGTGTTTCAAACGTGGATTGGGAAGTTGGCACGCTTCCCAATCAGGTGGCATTGGGCGGAGGCGGGAATGCAATTCAGGCGTTTCGTGCTTGCATCGGTCGCGATGCTTGCAGCGGTTCCTGCGGCGCGCGCGGCCGATGCCGTCGTGATCGCCGAACCCGAGCCGATGGAATATGTCCGCGTCTGCGACACCTATGGCGTCGGCTTCTATTACATTCCCGGCACCGAAACCTGCCTCAAGGTGAGTGGCTATATCCGCATGGATGTAGGGGCAAAGGCGCTCGGCCTGACGGATGTCATCGACAAGAAGGATCGGGCTGAGGGGGTTCCCTTCTGGTGGGAAAACCTGAATGACACCTATGACACGCGTGCGCGCTTCCAGCTTCGTCTGGATTCCCGCGCCGAGACCGAACTCGGCACGTTGCGTACCTACTCGGCGATCAATTTCGACTGGGAGACGGAGACGTATGACGCGTTTCCGCCGGACGACAACGGTTTCACCGACAGTGTGACCAACGTGTCGATCGAACACGCCTATCTGCAACTGGGCGGTTTTCGCGTCGGCAAGACGGATTCGCTGTTCTCCACCTTCACCGGATATGCCGGCGGCGTCATCAACGACGACATCATCGGTTACGGTCCTTACGGCACCCACCAGATGGCCTACGGCTGGTCAAACGACAGCGGATTTGGCGTGACGGTGGCGCTGGAAGTCGGTGATGGAAACTTGATCGCCCCTTTCCTGGCTCCGGCATTCGACGACCCCAATCTGTATACGCTGGACAGCTACACGCCCCATCTCGTCGGCGGCGTCGGCTGGCAGGGCGCGTGGGGCGGGGTGTCCGTTGTGGCGGGTTACGATTCGGTTTGGGAGGAAGGCGCGGTCAAGGCGCGCGTCGACTTCTATCCGACCGACAGGCTGTCGCTGTTCGCGATGGCGGGGTGGGCCTCATATGATGATGAGGCGGATACGCTTGGCTTCCGGGACTTCTACGTTGACGACAGTGGCTTTCACGAGTTCAGCGTGAAGGACAGCCCTAACTATTATGCGCCCTGGGGCGGGAACTGGGCGCTCTGGGCCGGCGGCTCATTCATGCTGACCGACAAGGCGACCTTCAACCTCCAGGTCTCCTATGACCAGATGGAGGATTTCGCGGTCGTGGCCAACGTGGCTTACGAGCTCGTCCCGAACTTCGTCATCACCCCCGAGATCGCCTACATCGACAATTTCAACGACGAGTTCCAGAACTGGAACGAATACTGGGACGGTCGCGAAGTCCCTACGGAGAACTGGGGCTTCTTCGTTCGTGCCCAGGCGAATTTCGGCGGCTGATGGAGCGTCCTATGCGGGGATTGGCAAAAAAGACGATTGCGGCGCTGGCTGCTCTTCTGTCGACGTCGGTGGCGTTTGCCCAGGAGCAGGTGGGGCAGGCGACCCTCATCAAGACGGCGGTGACCGGCGCAAGCGGGCCGCTTGCGTTGAAGTCTCCCGTCTACCGCGACGAGCGCATCACCACCTCGCAGAGCGGCCTGGGTGAATTCACGTTCCGGGACGGCACCAAGTTCGCCGTCGGCGGCAGTTCCTCGGTGGTCATCGACCGCTTCGTCTTCAACGATTCGAATACGTTCAACCAGCTCACCCTCAACGCCGCGCGCGGTTCGTTCCGCTGGATCAGCGGCAAGTCGAAGTCGCAGGCCTACGAGATCGTGACGCCGGCGGGCACCATCGGCGTTCGCGGCACCCGGCTCGATATCTTCGTCGGCCCGGGTGGCCTGACCTCCGTCGTGCTGCTTGAGGGCGCCGCGCAATTCTGCGGCGTCAACGGCTGCCAGGAACTGCGCCGCCGCTGCGATGTCGTGATCGCAACCCCGAGCGGCGGCGTCAGCGACGCAGCGCGCGTCGACCGCACCATCTTCCAGACCGTCGGCACCAACAGCGCTTTCCCGTTCCTGTCGGGCAGGCAGCGGCTGACACGCGGCTTCTACGGCTTTGCCAGCGGCAGCTGCGGCCTGGCCGGCGCCGGCAACGGCCTGCAGCGGACCGACCCCGGCGGCGCCGGCCGGCCGGAACGCCCGCAGCCGAATTCTGGCAGCTATCCCTGAGAAGGGCGGAAGCATCGAAGGAAAGCCGGGCCCGCCCCGGCTTTTTCTTTGCGCGCAGTTTACGCGTGTCAGATGATACGCAGTCCAATTTCGGTGTCACCGAGTTATGTGACGAATACCTCCGCGCTTGCCTTAGCAGCAGAAGAACTTTCGAGCGAGATTTGGAGACGAATGAATCCCAGACCGACACGGGTGCGCCGAACAGCACGTAAAGGGTAGCTAAGCGCCTATATTCGTGATCGGCAACCAAAAGTGTGCATTGTTATTTCACACTGTCTGGTTTGGGGCCGCTAGCGGACGGGCAGCTTTTGCGTTGGCTGCTCGAACGCGGCTTCGATCTCATCTACGACGGATGAACGGTTTTCTCCCCCGCTGCAAAACGAGTTGGTCGCAGAGAGCTTCGCGTTGAAGCTCTCGCAATAGTCGTTCTCCCGGAGTTGGTGAGGCAAACAGGCATGAATTCGCGTTATATGTTTCTTCCTGGTTTCTGGAAGTACTCGCCAAGCGCGTCGCCCAGAAGATTGAGGCCCAGGATGAAGCCCGAAACGGCAAGGCCGACGACGATCGCCAGCGACGGCTGAATCGCCAGAAAGCTCTGCGCCTCCCGGAGCATGGAGCCGAAGGAGGGGGCGGGCGGCTGTACGCCGAGGCCGAGGAAACTCAGCGAGGCCTCCCACAACACGGCCTGCGCCCCGTCGAAGCTCGCGACAACGACCAGCGGGCCGATCATGTTGGGAAGGATCTCGCTCCACAGGATGCGCAGTTCGCTTGCGCCAAGGCCACGCGCGGCATCGACGAATTCACGATCGCGCAACTGGATCGCGACGCTTCGCGACACGCGCGCGAAATCCGGCACCGCCGCCAGCCCCACCGCGATCATGGCGTTGGTGAGCGAGGGGCTCAGAAGCGCGACGATGACGATGGCCACGAGGATGGTGGGGAAGCCCTGCAGGATCTCCGTTATCCTGGACACCAGCAAGTCGACGATGCCTCCCCGGCCGCCCGCGATCAGCCCGAGCGTGGTGCCTATCACGCCGCCGAGCAGGACGACGATGAGAAACGCCTGTGCGGCGACACGCGAGGCGCCAAGCAGCCTGCTCAGGACGTCGCGTCCCAGCGGATCGGTGCCCAGCCAGTGCTCGGCGCTCGGGCCTTGCAGCGCCATTGCGAGGTTCGTGTCGGTCATCGAATGCGGAGCGACGATCGGGCCGATCGATGCCGCCAGCAGGAAGAGGGCGACCAGCGCGAGCGCGACCGGCGAGCGGCGGATGAGGAACCCAAGGACGCCGGCCTGTCTGCGCCGCTCCCGCCCCGGGCTGGTTGCGGTCGCGCTCATTGTGTCCGTACCCTTGGATCGATCAGCACATAGGCGAGGTCGATCAGCAGATTGACCAGCACGTAGCCGCAGGCCGCCACGAGGACGACGCCCTGGATGACCGGATAATCCCGGTTCAGCACTGCGTTCATGCCGAGTCGGCCAAGCCCGGGGATCGAAAAGATCACCTCGATCACGATGGCGCCTGAAATGAGGACGCCAAGCTGAAGCCCGATATAGGTCACCGTCGTGATCATCGTGTTGGGCGCCACATGCCGCATCAGGATGGCCGACGGCTTGACGCCCTTGGCGCGGGCGGTGTCGACATAGCCTTCGCGCAGGACTTCAAGCGCGGTCATGCGCACGAAACGAACAAGCGGTGGAACCAGATAGATCGTCAATGTGAGGACGGGCAGGATCATGGAGCGGAAATTGCCCCAGACGCCGCGCGAAAGCGGCACATAGCCTGCCGACGGCAGCAGCTTCAGCCATACCGAAAAGGTGATGATCAGAAGGAGCCCCACCCAGAAGCCCGGCACCGATATGCCGACCGTGATCAGCGCGGAGACGGGACGGCTCCACCAGCGTCGCTCGTTCTGGGCCAGCAGAAGTCCGATCGGAAGCGCTATGACGACGGCGATGATGAGGCTCGAGAAGGCAAGCTGCAGCGTCGGCGGCAATGCAGTCATCAACAGGTCGTTGACCGGCTTGAAGCTGAGGTTCGACGTGCCGAGGTTCCCCTGCACGGTTTCCCTGAGCCATATCAGGTAGCGCGTGGGCAGGGGCTGGTCGAGGCCCATCTGGCGCGTCACCGCCTCCACCCGCTCTGGCGTCGCCATGTTGCCCAGCAGGACGGCGGCGGGGTTACCCGGCGCGAGTGCCGTGGCGAAGAATGCCAGCGCGCTGACGCAGATCAGCGTCGCCAATCCACCGAGCATGCGGCCGAGAAGATACGTTCCCATGTTCAAACCTTGATGGCCGGCGGTGATCCTTGCACCGCCGGCCCCGTTCTGGAGTATGAAAAATGCCTACTGGGTCACTTTAGTATAGTCGTCGATGCCGCTCGGGCCGATGACCAGCGACTTTGCTCCTTCGTTTCCAAGGAAAAAGAGCGGAAGGTGGTTGACCGTGATCTGCGGCATCTCGTCGAGCAGCAGCTTCTGGAGCTCCTGATAGAGCTCGATCTGCTTCGCATGATCCAGCTCCGCGCCGGCCCGCTTGACGAGATCGGCGTATCCGTCGGGGTTCCAGTAATTCACGTTCGAGGTCGGGGCGAGGTTGGGCGAGTTGAACATGCTGGCCGGATCTTCGGGACCCGTGTTGAAGTTGTCCGTCGTGACGTCGTAGTCGGGCTTGTTGAGCACCCGGTCCAGCCACACGGTGACCTCGAGCTCCCGCACCGTCACCTGGTGGCCGAGGCGGTTGAGGTTGTCCTGGAGGATCAGAGCCATGGACTTCAGGGAGTCGAAACCCTGGATCGTCAGGATCTCCATCTTCAGGGGGTTGTCCTTGCTGAAGCCGGCCTCGGCGAGCAGCGCCGCGGACTTATCCAGGTCGAAAGGATACATGCTGGCCGATTCCGGCCAATAGGTCGCCATTTCCTGCGGGACCGGATTGATCGTCGGTCGCGCCAGGCCGAACCAGACGGCCTTTGCATAGCTCTCGCGGTCGAACGCATGGGCGAGGGCCTGACGGACGCGCTTGTCGTCGAATGGCGCGCGCTTGGTGTTGATGTTGAAGTTTTCGTAGAGGATGTACGGCTTGGTCTGGATGACCTCGATGCCGGCCGCCTGTGCCTGCACGACATCCTTGCCCTCGACCAGGGCGACCATCTGCAGCGTCCCGTCCTGCATGCCGGCGAGACGGGCCTGTGAATCGGGAACGATGCGCCACTCTATCGCGCCGATCTGCGGCGCGTTGCGATGCTCTGCAAAACGCTCGACGCGGATATGATCGCCCGGTGCCCAGCTTGCGAACTTGAACGGGCCGGTGCCGATCGGCGCCGTGTTGATCGCCCCGATATTGGCTTCCTTGACGATCTGGATCACCGCCAGGTTTGCGAGAATGCCGGGTACGGGATTGGCGAGGGTAAGCTTGACGGTCAAGTCGTCGACGGCTTCGACGCCGGAAACCGCGACCAGCTGCGGCGCGAAGGGACTGCCGACTTCCTTGTTCTGGACGCGCTTTAAGGAATACACCACGTCGGCTGCGGTGAATGGCGAGCCGTCATGCCAGGTGACGCCGGATTCCAGCTTGAAGGTTGCGGTCAGGCCATCGGGCGCGATCTCCCAGCTTTCCGCCAGCATGGGATCGGCCTTGAGCGTGTCGGGGTTGATGAAGACCAGCGCCTCGAACACGGTCGAGCGGATAGTGTGACGAAACACGTCGTTGGGTGACATCTGCGGATCAAGCGTGTTGATGTCGCTCGAGATGCCGACGATCAGTTCGCCGCTCCCTTGCGCCAGTGCTGCCGGGCTCATCGCCAACCCGACTGGCAGCATCGCGGCTGCGGCGGTTCCTCCAAGAAGACGCAGGAATTGCGCCCTGTTCAAATGCACTGTTCCAATGGTCATGTCTTGCTCCCCTGTTGAAGTTGACTATTCACGCGAAAAAGTGCGGACCGCTTGCGCGCCCGTGGGGCCTCCCGTTGTCGAGGTTGTCACCAGATGGCATGCGACCTGCCGGCCTTCTCCGTGATGTTCCAAAGCCGGCTCGACGCGCGAGCAGATATCCGCAGCGATCGGGCAGCGTGTATGGAACCGGCATCCGGACGGCGGGTTGATCGGACTTGGGATGTCGCCTTCAATCGCCTTGTCGGCGTGGGTGGCGGCGTCGGGATCGGGCATGGGCACCGCCGCGAGCAGCGCTTGCGAGTAGGGGTGCAGCGGCCCCTGATAAAACGCTTCCGCCGGCGCCAGCTCGACCAGTTTGCCGAGATACATGACCCCGATTCGGTCCGAGACATGGCGAATGACGCCGAGGTCATGCGATATGAAAAGAATACTGAGCCCAAGCTTTTCCTGGAGCTCCTTGAGCAGATTCAGAATCTGCGCCTGCACCGACACGTCGAGCGCGGAAACCGGCTCGTCGGCGACGATGAGGCGAGGGTTCAGCGCCAGCGCCCGCGCGATGCCGATGCGCTGCCGCTGTCCGCCGGAAAGCTCGTGTGGATGCCTGTCGGCATAGGCCGCCGCCAGGCCCACATGATCGAGCAGTTCCACGACGCGGTCGCGCTCTTCCTGCCGCGATCCCCCCAGCCCCTGGATGCGCGAGGCATCGCGCAAGATGGAGCCGACGCGCTTGCGGGGGTTCAGGCTCGCCATCGGATCCTGGAACACGAGCTGTATGCGCCGCCGCAACGGGCGCATCTCGCGCATGGATTTGTGCGCGATGTCCTCTCCCTCGAAGACGATGCTGCCGTCGGTCGGTTCGTGGAGCCGCGCGACGCAGCGCGCGAGCGTGGATTTTCCGCAGCCGGATTCACCGACCAGCCCGAGGGTCTCGCCAGCGGCGATGTCGAAGCTTACGCCGTCGACGGCCCGCAGCTCCGCCTTGACGCGCCTGAACAGCCCGCCCCGGATCGCAAAGAGCTTTCGTATGCCCCGCACGCTCAGCAAGGGTTGGGCGCTCATTGCAGGACCTCGACAATCTTGAGGTCGGCGGGGCTCCGTTCGACGCTAGGCACCAGCCAGCAGCGCGAAAGATGCGCGCCGTCTTCGAGCGGCGCCAGCGGCGGTTCGTCGCTGCATTGCTCGAATGCAAAGTCGCAGCGCGGCCGGAACGCACACCCCTTCGGCCTGCCGTCGGCCAGCATGGGCGTGGCTCCCTTGATGGTCGGCAGACGCCGGGTCTTTACGCGGTTGGCTGCGGGAATGGAGGCCAGGAGCCGTGCCGTGTAGGGGTGCTGAGGCGCGCGCAGGACATCGCGCACCGGGCCGCTCTCGACGCAGCGGCCCGCATACATGACCAGCACGCGATCGGCGATCTCGGCCACCACGCCAAGATCATGCGTGATGAAGATCACAGCCATCGCGTATTCGGCGCGCAGTCGTTTGATGAGAAGAAGAATCTGCTTCTGCATGGTGACGTCGAGGGCAGTCGTCGGCTCGTCGGCGATCAGGAGGGCGGGATTGCCCGCCAGCGCGAGCGCAATCATCGCGCGCTGGCGCATGCCGCCCGAAAACTGATGTGGATAATCGTCGATCCGCGTGTCCGGGCTGGGGATTCCGACTTCGGCAAGCAGCTCCAGCGTGCGTCGCCGCCGTGCGGTGCGGTCGAGTTGCGTGTGGATCGACAGGGCTTCGTCGATCTGCGCGCCGATCCGCTGGAGGGGGTTCAGGCTGCTCATCGGATCCTGGAAGATCATCGCAATGCTTCCGCCGCGCAGGCGGCGCATGCTTTCCTCGTCCAGTTCCAGCAGGTTCTGGCCCCTGAACGCAACGTTGCCCGACAGTTCGAAATTCGGATCGGTGCGATTGAGGCCGATGATCGAGCGTGCGGTCACGGTTTTGCCGCAACCGGATTCGCCGACGATGCAGACGACCTCGCCGGCGGCGACCGAGAAGCTGACGCCATCGACAAGCGTCGCGCCGGCCCCGCGTCCGGCGAGGCTGACACTGAGTTCCCTGACATCGAGCAACAGGTCGGTCATCGCTGCACGCTCGCCCCGCCTCTCTTCTCTACACGTCGCGGCGGCTGGCGAAGATCTGGCGGCCACCCACCTTGATCTCGACATCCAGTGCGTATCGCCGCAGCGCTTCCGGATTGATCTCGATGCCGAAGCCGGGCGCGTCGGGGATGTTTATCTGGCCGTCGGCATCCGGCTTGATGTGATCGAGCGTCATGTCCACCGCGAGTTGCTTCAACGTCGTCGGATATTCGCAGATCACGTGGTCCTTCAGCCCGGCGAAGGGCTGCAGCGAAGCGCTCAACGCCAGATTCGAGGTGAAGGTGTGGTTGATGTAGGTGACGCCCCGCGCCACCGCGTAGTCGGCGACCTCCTTGGCCGGCGACAAGCCGCCGATGCGCCCGCAGTCGATCTGGATGTAGCCGACCCCGCCGAAGTCGATCAGGTGTTCGGCCATGTAGCGGTTGTGGGCAGCTTCGCCGCCGGCCGTCTTCACGGTCTTCACGCGCTGGCTGAGGGCGCCGTACGCCCGGTAGGCCGAGCCGTGGAACGGCTCCTCGAAAAATGTCACCCGGTTGCGTTCCATGGCGTCGAGGCGCAGTGCCGCCGCCTCGACATCGTCGCCGAAGATCTGCCCGGCATCGATGAGCAGGATGCCGTCCGGCCCGAGGCCTTCGCGCGCGGCGTCGAGATGGGCGATGTCGCCGGCAAGCGAGTCGCCGAACGGCGCCCAGCCGAACTTGGCCGCGCGGAAGCCGCGCCCGTGCATCTCCAGCGCGCGTTCCAGCGTCGCCTGCGGCGTCGAGCCGAAGAGCACCGAGGCGTAGGGAATTTTCGGATAGGCGGCGTCATAGCCCAAAAGCTTCCAGGCCGGGACGCCGCGGGCGCGGCCGAGCAGGTCCCACATGGCCATCTCGATGCCCGACCATGTGTGGGCGGCCTGCAGCAGGTCCATGCTGTTGTAGGCGACGGTTGCCGACATGCGGCGGATGTCGGCGGGGCCGTCGAGCGTCTCGCCCAGAACCGAGTCCGATACCGGACGACAGGCACCATGCGACATCGGACATGCGAACGCCGCGATGGAGGGCAGGGGAGCCGCCTCGCATTCGCCCCAGCCGACATGCCCGCCCGCGCTCACCCTGACCACCAGCGCATCCTGGCTTCCATCAGCCTCGGTGGTCACCTCCGGCATCGCCAGGTAGAAGAAATCAACGCTATCGATCTTCATGGTGTCCTTTACCTTCCTTGCGCGATCAGGCGTTCGAGTTCGCCCGCCTCTTCAGTGGAGGCGGCGTGTGTAGGTTTGTGGCTCGGGGACGAAGCTTGTGTCGGCTTCGATCGGGTAGATGGGGCGTCGGCAAAGCCGGTGGCCGAGCGTCCCGACATTGGCCGAGGTAGAGCCCGGCGCGTCGACATTCAGGTTCCGCTCCACCCACTGGTCGTACATGTGGAACTCGGTGTGCGGCGACTTGACGACGATCAGGTCGAAGCGCCTGGGGTCGAGGCCGTTGGCGAGGTACAGCGAGCGGTCGAAGAGGAATGCCGGCCTGCTGATGACGAGCAGGGTGAAATTTCCGAAGCTCAAAACAGCGCTTGGGCCGGCGTCCAAAGGCAGCCCCATCGTTTCCAGGACCGCCCTGCCGGTCGAGAGCGATTGGACGGTTGCCGTGACGGTCATGGGTTGGAAGCGAAGCCTGTCGACGGTGCCGCCGAGCTGCACCTCGATCATCGCGCCGACACCGGCATCGTGAGCCGCCGCTGCAGCAGCGGCATCGACGATCTGGGCGAGAACGCGACGTGAATATCCGCCATCGCGCAAGGCTCTGATGAGCACGTTGGAATCGCCGCTAGCGCCCGACGAGGTCGCGTCCGCCGCATCGGTGAACACGACCGGGCCATCGAGGTGACGGGCGAGAGCCACCGCCTTGTCGACCGACACGTATTTGCTGACCAGCCTGTGACGGCCGGCCCACATCGCTTCGGCGAGGGCCACCGCTGCTGCCTCCGCGCCACCGTCCGCCTGTTCCGTGACGACGACCGCCTGCGTGCAAAGTTCCGGTGCGTCGGTAAACGGGTTGCCGATCAGCACCTCCGCCGCGAGCGCGGCGCCCGAGCGTTCCAGGAGCAGGGCATCGGCGAGCACGTCGCCGTAGAGGCCGTTTTTTGTCACGCACTCGTCGCCGCGCGCCAGCAAGGGAACGACGACGCGCGCGATGGTCGGCCTCGCGCCGGTATCAACGATCTTCAGCAGCAGCCGCGCCGCGCGTTCGCCGGTATCGGCGAAATCGACATGCGGATAGGTCTTGTAAGCCGTCAGGCCGTCGACCTGCCGCAGCATCCTGTCGGTGAGGATGCCGTGGAGGTCCAGCGAAATCACGATCGGCACGTCGGGCCCGAAGGCCTCCCGGATTTCCTCCAGCAACAATCCTTCCGGGTCCGGTTCACCGACAGCGCCCATGGCGCCGTGCAGGGAGATATAGAGAGCATCCACCATGCCGACATGCGCGGCGACCGCCTGCAGCACCTCGGCCATGAGCCGCCGCCACCCTTCTTCCGACAGCATGCCGGCACTGTCGGCGCGTGCCGATATGGTGGGGACGACGCTGACGTCGGTGCGCCCGTCAAACACCGAAAGCGCGCCGCCGATGGCCGTGTTGAGGCCGCGCCGCGTCAGCAGCGCCTCGCCGGTTTCAATCCTGAAGTCCTCATACTGCGACTGCAGAGGATTGAAGGAGGAAATCTCCTGCATGCATTCGGCGATGAGGATCCTCATGTCCCGGCCTCGATTGCGCGCGGTCGCGGATCCAAGCCTGCCCGCAACATAGCCTGCAGTGCCGTTGCGGTTTCCATGTCTCAGCCCGCCGCAAGGGCGTCCTCGTAGTCGCTCATGACCACGGCCACGGCGTCGCCGCGGGAGATGCGTCCGGGACCAGCCGACATCCACAGGACGCCGTCACTACGGTAGTCGATCTGGACGGGATCCCTGTCGACATCCTCCACGAAATGAATCCAGCCTGCCGGCTGCCCGGCCTTCACGGCGTCGCCGACGACATTCGTCGGCTCGAACAGGCCTGCTGAAGGGGCGAAGGAGTAGCAGGCGTTGTCGCGGACCATCATGTGGCGCGTGCCCCTCGAACCGTCTCGCTGGACCGTTTCGGGACTGCCCTCGATCACGTTGAAATGCTTGAGGACGTTTTCCGCGCCACGCCGGCCGATGCGAACGCCCTCCACGTTCACACGCCCCCATCCGCCCAGTTCGGTGCCGAGCGAGATGGCGCCGCGGCGTTCCACGCAGGAGGTGAAGGTGGCTCCCTCGTCGACACCCCAGAAAACCGTGTTGTAGGGCGCACCGAATGCCGAAGCCGCATCCATCGTCTTCCTGCGCATGTCCGCGTCGGGGAGATAGTGCATGTTGGTCGACAGCGCGGAATCGAAGCTGTGGCCTGCCGTGTGCATGTCGACCGAGACATCGACAAGCGGCAGGATGTGGCCATCGAGGAAATGCGCGAGCATTTCCGAGAACGTGCCCTTGGCGTTGCCGGGAAAGCAGCGGTTCATGTCGCGGTTGTCGACCGGGCTGAGGCGCGTGTCGTTCAGCACCGCGGGGATGTTGTAGGCCGGAATCATGATCACCCGGCCCTGGACCTTCGCCGGGTCGAGCGACCTCGCCAGATAGGAGATGGCGATCGGCCCCTCATACTCGTCGCCATGGATGCCGCCGGTCAGAAGAACGGTCGGACCCGACCCGTTCTTTATCGAGATGATAGGAATCTCGACCACCCCCCAGCCTGACGTGTTGCGCGACAGCGGAGCGCGCAGATAACCGGCCTGCCGTCCGGCGCGGTCGAAATCGATCGGGTTCGTGATACGGCTTTTCTCAACCTGTAGCGCCAAGATGGTGTTCCCCCGTCATTCCCTGCGCCCGGTCCGGCGCCTTGTCATCGAAAAATTTGCATACGGTATACCGTATGTCAACACGCGATTCAGGCCCCGAGTACCCGGTGCAGATCCCGTGTGACGTCGCGCAGCGCATCCTTGTTCAAGGATATGCCAAGGCCGGGACCGTCCGGAATGGCAATCATGCCGTCGCCGTCGAGGGACCAGCCGCCGACGGTGATGTCATCGATGTAAGGCGAACCCCCGATATACTCGACGAGGTCGGCCGTTGGCACGGCCGCGGCGATCTGGAGATCGGCAGCGAGGCCTACTGCCGTGTTCCAGCCGTGGCCGATATATTTCACGCCAAAGGCGTTCGCCATGCGGGCGATCTGGATCTGCTCGGAGATGCCGCCGACCTTGGTCACGTCGGGCTGCACGATGTCCAGAGCCCGCTTCTCGAACCAGGGCAGGTAGTTCTGCCGGCGCGTGATGCATTCCCCGGTTGCGATGGGCACGGGGCTGCGCTGGCGCAGGCTCAGGAAATCGTCGATCGCGTCGGGGCGCAGCGCCTCCTCGAACCAGTGCACGTCGTAGTTTTTGAGCATAGCGGCTGTGTTTACCGCCCAGTTGAGACCGTTCGGCCAGAACGCGTCGCTGGCGCCCGCATCCACCATGAGCAGGCAATCGTCGCCGGCGCCTTCACGCGCGGCGCGCACGATCTGCTCGTCCAGCTTCGCGCTTTCGCGGCGCCCGAACGGACCCCAGCCGATCTTGATCGCGCGGAATCCCTGGTTTCGATAGAAGGCTGTCCGCTTCCGCATCAGATCGGGCATTTCCATTAGGATGGATGCATAGGCTTTGACTTTCGACCGGTAGTTGCCGCCCAGCAGCCGCCCGACAGGCTGGCCGGTTGCCTGCCCGAAGATATCCCATAGAGCGATGTCAACGCCGCTGATGGCATGGGTGATCGAGCCGCCATGGCCCATCCAGAATGTGTTCTGGTGCAGCTTTTCGCTGACCCGCATCGGCTCGATTGCGCTTTCGCCGATCAGGAGAGGGCGCAGCACCTCCAGAGCCGCTTCGACCAGCCGGGCGTCGGTGAAGACGCTGCCGATGCCGAGGTGTCCCTCGCTCGACCTGACGAAGACCAGCGCATGGATAGAGTCATCCGGCTGGATCTCGTTGCTCCAGCCTCCCTTGGGCGATTTTCCAAAAAGCCCCAGCGCCTCGACGCTCGTGATCTTCATGCTGTCGTTCCTTGAGTTGCGTACGGACGGGGCAGGGCCTGTGCGATCCCCTAGGGCCTCCTGGTACCCTGGCGGGCCTGGGGCGTCGCGAAATGATTGACAAGCATCGTCTCGATGTCGGCGGGATTGCCGTCGCGCACGAAGTCGATCAACCGCGCGTGCAACTGCACTTCACCGGTGCGGTCCGACGCTGCTGCCCAGTCGCGGCAGAAAACGATGATCATGTGCTGCGCCAGGCCGTCCCATATCTGCGCGGCGAGTTCGTTGCCCGAGTGCCGCGCTACGGTCCGGTGAAAGTCGAGATCGATGGAGCTCAGAGCCACCGGATCGCCTGAGCCGGAGAGGACGCCCATGGTCTTCAGGATCTTGTTGAGGTCCTTCACAAGCGGTGCGCGATTGTTCCCGGGGCGCATCACATGCTTGAAGATGATGGTTTCGATTGCAAGCCGCAGCTCGAACAGTTCGGCGATCCTTCGCGGGCTGTAGTCGGCAACGCGCAGGCCGCGGTATTCCGGGCCGCTGACGAGAATGCCTCTCAGCTCGAGCTTCTGCATGGCTTCCCGCGCCGGGACCCGGCTGACATTGAGGGCCGCTGCAACCTCGCTTTCGGTGACGCGCTCTCCGGCCGCCTTGTCGCCCCGCGCAATCGCAAGGATAAGGCGTTCCTCGACCTCATCGGCGGTCGTCCTGCCGCGCTGTATCGGAGCGCCACCCCAGGCACGATCTTGAATCTGCTCGTCGCTCCGGCTGCTCATCAGACTCCCGTAAAACTCTCATTCCGTATGTTGGATCGGAGTACCTATGCCGGCATTTTCCGCATACGGTATACAGAATGTCAAGCTGCACAGCCTGGGATCGACCGCTGTGACACGCGGTGCCTTGGCCCCAATCTGAGACATAAGTCAGGCGGAACGATCTTCTAGCATCGACTTTTATCCACCGCCTGGAGAAACGAAATGGATTCGCTCTATGTTTGTAGCTGAAAGCACACGGGCGGCTTCGGACAGCGTGAAATGAAGGTCCGCTTCCGGGTCGGGGTTAGTGGGTAGCAGCCTTTTCCGAATAATCGCTTCTTTCTGATAGCAGCAGCGATGTTTTAATTAGCACCCGGACCAGCCGGCGGCACGTCTCGAGCCGTGCCGCCGGCCGACGCCGTACTGGGAGGCGCAGTATTTTGGGAACACAGAACCTTCAGCGCGGCGTTGTCTTCAAGGCGATCAGTAAACGACGACGCTCCTGATGCTTTCGCCGGCATGCATGAGGTCGAAACCCTTGTTGATCTCGTCGAGCGTCAGCCGGTGGGTGATCATCGGGTCGATCTGGATCTTGCCGTCCATGTACCAGTCGACGATCCTCGGCACGTCGGTGCGGCCACGTGCGCCGCCGAAGGCGGTGCCCTTCCAGGTGCGCCCGGTGACCAGCTGGAACGGCCGCGTCGAGATCTCCTGGCCGGCGCCTGCCACCCCGATGACGATCGACTGGCCCCAGCAGTCGATGTAGAAGCAGCCCGTCGAGCGGACGGCGTCGTTGCAGCGGCTACGGGAGAAGACTTGGCGAGGGCTGGTCTGAACCCCATTCCTGTTCTGCGAGACTATAGGGCGCCTGATGGCTCTTCGATGAAGGTGCCGCCCCGGTGGCCACTCGCTCGGCAGTTTGTTCGCCATATCGGTGAGCCGGTAGCGGCTGTCGTGGCCACATCTCAGCAAGCGGCGCATGATGCAGCGGAAGCGATCGCTTTCGAGGTTGAGGAACTGGCTCCGGTAATCGGCTTGGAGGGGGCGGGGAAAGATTTTCCTCTGGTCTGGCCGAACGCCGGCACGAATGCTGTCGTAGCGCGACGGCTCGGCGATCAGGCGGCGGTCGACAACGCTTTCGCGCAAGCAGCTCACATTGCTGAACTGTCCGTCACTAATCAGCGCCTTTCGGCCGCGCCGCTCGAACCGCGCTCGGTTCTCGCCATGCCTGACGGCGGAAGCGATCGTATCGTCCTGTACACGGCCAGCCAGAATCCGACGGCCGTGCATGAAGCACTTACGAAGCACGTCTTCAACTGGTGCGGCGACCGCCTCAGGATCCTCGTCCCCGACATAGGCGGGGGCTTTGGCATGAAGGGGTATCTCTACCCAGAAGATGCGATTGCGATCTATTTTGCGGAATATCTGCATCGACCGGTGCGCTGGACCGCGTCTCGGTCGGACGAGTTCGCAGGTTCGGCGCATGCACGCGACCAGCTAACGGACGGGGCGCTTGCGCTCGATCGCGAGGGTAGGATCCTCGCCCTTCGAGTCAAGAGTCGCACCAACCTCGGCGCTTATCCCACGCCCGCCGGTCCTCTTATCGCCACGACCCTAGGCAGCAAAGTGATTACGAATGTCTACGATATCCCGTGCGTGGATATCGAGGCACAGGGTCTGCTCACGCATACGCAGCCGACTGCGCCTTATCGCGGTGCCGGTCGTCCGGAGGCGATTTTCCTCATCGAGCGCCTGATGGACAAAGCAGCAGCACAGATCGGTATTGACCGCATCGAGTTGAGGCGCCGCAACCTGATTTCGCCCAGGCAGATGCCCTACAGGACGCCGACGGGCGAGGTCTACGACTCCGGCGGCTTCGAAGCCGTTCTTGACCGAGCCCTGCACGAATCCGATTGGACAGGCTTTGAAGTCCGCAGAGCTGAGAGCGCGATGAAAGGTCGTCTGCGCGGACAGGGTTTTGCGATGTTCGTCGAGTGGACTGGCGCGCATGCCTATACCGAAAACGTGGACATCTCCATTCGTGCGGACGGGACGATCGAGGTCGTTTCGGCGACCCAGCCGATGGGATAAGGCCTGGTGACCTCCTTTGCGCAAATGGTAGCAGCTACCTTCGAAGTCGAGCCGTCCCGTATCGTTGTAGTGACCGGCGACACCGACCGAGCCCGCGGCTTCGGCAGTTTCGGTTCACGGTCGCTGATCGTCGGAGGAAGCGCGATCGTTGTCGGCGCACGGGAAGCGCTTGCCTCATGCAAAGCCGCGGCGGCCGATTATCTTGAGGCGGCGGTCGAGGATATCGCTTACGAGGCCGGTCGTTTCCGCATCGTGGGTACGGATCGAAGTGTGGATTTGTTTGATCTTGCGGCAGAACGGAACGAGAAGGCCATCGCGAGCCGGCACACCGGCGAAATCACGTCAGGTAGCTGGCCCAATGGCGCCTATGTCTGCGAGGTGGAGATCGATCCGGAGACCGGAGCTGTATCGATCGCGAGCTTTACCTGCGTTGACGACGTTGGCGTCGTCGTGAACCCCATGATTGTCGAAGGGCAGGTGCAGGGCGGCGTGGCGCAGGGCATCGGGCAGGCGCTCATGGAACAAGTCATCTACGAGCGCTCTTCCGGCCAATTACTGACCGCATCCTTGCAAGACTATTGCATGCCTCGCGCCGACGACCTCCCGATGATCGACTGCCACACTGACGAAAGGTGGCCATGCCTCACCAATCCGTTGGGCAGCAAAGGCGTAGGGGAGTCTGGAACTGTCGGCGCCACTCCAGCGGTTGCGTCCGCGGTGTTGGATGCGCTGCGGCAAGTCGGCATAAGCGACATCGAAATGCCGATCACGCCTCACCGAATATGGCAGGCACTTCAGGACCGGACGGTTTAGGAAATATTCTGAGCCAATCGGTTTGCGGACAGGTCGCGCCGGCCGGAGCGCCGAATTCCGGCAGCTATCCCTGAGAAGGGCGGAAGCATCGAAGGAGAGCCGGGCTCGATCCGGCTTCTCTTTGCCCGGGGCTTACCCGTTAAATGATACGCAGTCCAATTTCGGCGGGGAATGGTGGGCGATGACGGGCTCGAACCGCCGACATCTTCGGTGTAAACGAAGCGCTCTACCAACTGAGCTAATCGCCCGGAAATCAGGCCCGGACGTTTAAGCATTTCAGCTTTGCTCCGCAAGGAAAATCAGGCCGTTCTCGTGACTTGCCGCACCGGGCCGGAAAGGTTGGTCGGCGACCGAAGCGATCTCTTTCGGTATTCGCGCTTTCTGTGAGATTGCAGCGCTTGACACTACCGATCTAACCCCTTATCCAGCCGCCACGACGCAACACGCCATCACGTGCGCGTCTCATGCGCGGGTGTAGCTCAGTCGGTTAGAGTGCCGGCCTGTCACGCCGGAGGTCGCGGGTTCGAGCCCCGTCACTCGCGCCATTTTCAAACCCTTGTAGCATAAGGGTTTTCGCCATGAATCAGTCATGCAGATTTTCCTGCGTTTCAACTTTCTCGCGGCGTCAGTTTCAACTTTTTGATCTTGTTTAGTTCCGAAGCCTGCCTAAGTCGGCCTATCTTGCGGGATTCGGCGGTAGCTCGGAGTGACTCCGCTTGAGTGGGTCCGTAGGTCCTGCGGAGCTCGTTGTTGTCGTCGATGTCGTTGACCATGGTAGTGGCCAAATCGGTAAGGCTGACGCCCCCTGCCAACGCCTCCATCGCACCAGCGCGGCGCATGTCCCTGAGTTGCCGCTTTTCATCGCGCCCAAACACCAGCGCGCGAACCGTCGAGAAGTCGTCAATCAGTGAGTTCTTTGTGTAAGGCACTCCCTGCCTCGGCCGTCCCCCCTTGGGACCGGGTGCATACCCGCGCGTCCGAAATATCGGTGAACTATCCAATAGCTCGTAACCCAATCCATCCAGATAAGCCTGTATCCGCGATTTCGTAGTCTCCGACAGGAGCCCGAGTGCCTTGCGATCTGTCTTACTACGTCGGGTATCGAACCCCCAGTCGGCGCCGATCTCAACTGCCTCCTTCGGAGTGAGGGTACGAATATCACCTGGGTTGAATCCGGTATCCCAGGCGATATCGATGATGCAGGCTAAGCCGCGATAGCCTTCAGTCCATGCTCGATCGGACAGTCGCTTCACCTCATGGTAGAGCCAGGTCTGGTCTCGGGGTTTAGGCTTCCGTCTACGAATGCCGTCAGCGGGATCGGCATAGGCAGGACACAGCTGCATCGCAGCCATCTTGTTGTAGAGAGCGCGCCAAATCTTGATGCAGCGCCACGCATAGTCATCGCCCTTAGTCTCGAGCAGCGTTTCGTACCATTCGTCGAGATGGAGAAACGTAACCCGCTTCGGATGCAGATCACCAAAAACGGGCTCAATGGCTTTCCACGCTCGTTCCCACTCCTCACGAGTAGCAAGCGGCTTCCGCTTCCAACCCTTGGTTCTTCGGAGTTTCTCGAACGCCTCACCGATCGAATGGCGCGGATACTTGCGTGTCGATCCTTCGGTTTTTACCTTTCTTGCTTCCTGGTATCGTGCCTCCCAGTCTGCCGCGATTGCCCTTGCCTTCGGACCATCCTTGCCGCAGGCGACGCACCTAAAGCCCATCAGCTTCATCTTCGGCGTCGGGACCCAGTACATCAGCCCATTCTTGCGTGACCGGTAATGAGGGAGAACGTTGGTCATAGCCTTGCGATACGCTCCCTGATTTTGCGGTCTAGTATTGGCTGAGGCGCCTCAGTTTCTGAGGCCAACCCAGCCAAGCCGTCGAGCCAATTGTCGATCGCGACCAAGTCGAAATGTCCTGTCACTGGACAGGGGTGCGGGAAACCATGTTGGATCAGGTTCCGCAGCTTCGACTGAAACTCGGAATGGGTTAGGTGGAGCCGGCGGGCGGCTTTGTTTGGTGGAACGAGGCGCGGCTCGACTTTGAACCTGATACTCTCAGATGTGGGCACATTGTCATTGGCTGCGCGCATCGGTCGGAGTCCCTGACGAGCGCCTGTTGTCGTTGGCGGGGCGAAGGTCTCTTGCCCAGTTACGGGGGCTGGCCGCCGGGTCGTGCACCACCCCGAGCACGGATACGGACACGCCGGGGACCGACCCGGTGTCTATCTCCTGGTGGGTTTGGTTCGCTGGGCTTCTCCGTGCACTGAAAAGCCGTGGTGTGCGCCTACGGCCCCTTGCCTGACGAAGCTTCGATTTGGGTTTTCCATCGTCTACTATCATACTCATCTGATGTGACCCTTCTGTCGGCTGGATGCCGATGCTATTCGGTCCGGGGAAAGCGGGTTTCCTGCTCCTACTCCGTCTTCTCCCACGCTTTGGTGGCTGCCTGTGCCTGCTCCCAGATGAGAGGCTGCGCCGCAGCGATGGCCTTCACGCCCTGTGCGTTGCCTCTCCATCGTCCGGTGGCGTGCTCGGCCATCGCCAGCAGCCACCATTCGCGCCGCTCCAAGTCCATCCCGGGGGTGGTGTCGCCGACGGGAATAGCCATTCCCTGCAGCGCCAGATAAAGGCGAGCGCAACTGTGGCCGCCAGCGCAGTTCGCGGTCCCACCGGTGGCGAACGCGAGGATCTTGAGGGCGATGCTCGGCGCGCCGGACTGGCCGGCAAGCCATTGGATCACCAGGGAACCGGGCGTGGGCGTCGATACCTCCTCCAGGGCTCTCGCTATCGCCCGCATAACACCCACTGGACGTTTCGCTGATGGCGCCGCGGCGATGTTTCCCAACACGCTTCTCCTGCCCTTTGTCATCTCTTGGCCTCTTTCGTGATCGTCCTTCTTGGTTCACCCGATATGGAGCGGCACCATTGATTGTACGATGTATTGCTGCCGTCAACCCTCCGTTCTTGGTCGCCGTAGCCAGTGACGGCAAATAACAACGGATCGATGGGTTGCAGATCAACGTCATAGACGCCACTTTTGCTTCCAATAAAAACTGCCTTCCAACTCACTATCCGGATGATGTAGTTACAAGTGTTATCCAAGGCGCAAAATGCGGCCACGTTCGACTAGGATTCGCGACAAACGAGTTCTTGCGAAGTGGAGCTGCTGATAAGGCCGATTTTCGGGAAAATCGCAGGACCCAATCCTTCAACCAGGGATTCGATGGTCCCAAAAACGAGGCCGACTGGCGGCTTTTTCGCCCGCGATGTCGAATCCTTGGCACGCACGTTGCGGACACGGCCTCTGGCAAAGCGTGTTGGGGCGGTTTGAGACGCCACCAAACTGTGCGGAATGGAGTACAGAATGACCCTTGCTGAACCCTCCTGCCGACGGTCTCCCTAGCATGTATTAACCAAGTTGAGCGATGGTCATCCGGCCTTCCAATATCGGTCGAAATCGAGGTCATGTCAGCGGCTCCTCGCTCATCATCCGCTTCCTTACCTCCCTCAGGACGGCAACGAGGTGCATCCCTTCCAGGGTGTCGTGCGCCATGAGCTCGCCGGCGAGGACCCGGATCGCATCGCTGCTTCGATGGATGAGGTCACGGGCTCTTTCATAGGCTGCGTCGAGCCGTGCGCTGACGCGCTCGGCCAGCAGCGGGTTGTACGCGAGCAGCGAGGAACGGTCTTCGACAGGGCGGTAGAGCAGCGGCGATGTCTCGGCAAAACCGAGCGCGGTTTCCATCGCCACGGCGAGCTCGGTCGCTTGGCCCAGATCGCTGTCCGGCGATCCGCCCGCGCCGGCGGTAACAGAACCAAGCATTTCTTCCTCGGCAGCGCGTCCGGCGAGCCGGATGACGAGCAACGCCGTGAAGAACTGTTCCGTTTCTGCTTCCATTGTCGGTGTTTCGCCTTCGGTGTAGCCCCCAGCAGGTCCGTCGATGCTAACGGCGGTGACACGTCCAAGGTCGAGAACGAGCCTGGCGACGGCATGACCGGCCTCGTGGATCGCCATGCGCCAGCGAAGTGGCTGTGGCCGCTCCGGCCGGGCGGAGGTGAGGATGTCATGGATGTCGGCGAACGCGAGCGGTCTGGTTTCGCGTCGTGCCTTCTGGCGCGCATCGCGAACCAGCCGCTCGACGTCAGCGCCACTCATCCCCCGTGCCTTCAGCGCCAGCCGGTGAAGCACGTCGCGGGCAGACTCGCTGGCATCGTTCTGCTCGATCATGAAAGGCCTCATGAATCACCGAATGGGCGATCGGCTGGGCGGCCGAGGCGATACCAGCGTGACAGTGTCCGCGCCCAGCGACGATCCTTCGACATCAACCAAAGGTCGCTCGTAACGATGCGCCGAGCCGCACCGGGCAGCTTCGGATGACCCGTCGACCGCCCGGCGAGACACGCCTCCGGCCTCTGTGTCACTACCCAGTGGTCAAGGATCGGTGCTCCCGCCGCGAGGCGGTCAGGCGGTGCACCTGACCGGATCTTCTCCATATCGTCCACGAGGGCACGAAGGCGCGCCAACTCGCGATCGAAACGTTTGTCCTGGCTAGCGTTGTATGGATCGAACGTCATCATGAGGGAGTGCCTCTGTTTTCGGCAGGATGTCGACGGGATCTCGGTTCGGGCCACGTCTCGGCAGAACCAGCAACGACCACCTCGGCAGGCTCTGAGCTCCCGGCCTCGGCCGAACGGGCTGGCCGTGGTGGAGCACTCGCTACGACGGAGGCGAGATCGTCTTTCAAGTGATGGCGAATGATGCCGATCAGCGCCGTGGTGTCGGGCCGCGGAATGGGGATGTGCGTTTCCAGCCTTCCGGAACGCAACAGCGCACGGTCAAGGGCACCAGGATTGTTTGTGGCTGCGACGACAATGACGCCGGATGTTTTTGCAGCGCCTCCCAGTAGCTCGAGCGCTCTGTTCACGACCGAATCCCAATATGAATTCCATTCACCTGAGCTGCCGCGCCTGCCGATGCCGTCGATCTCGTCGATGAACAGGATCGAGGGTGCGGCGGCCTCCGCTTCTTCGAAGGAGGCGGACATCCGTTTCAGGACATCGCCGAGATAACCAGGCTCAAGCCAGGTCGCGACAGACGTGGCAATCAACGGAATGCCGAGTGTGTTACAGAGCGCCTTGGCAAATTCGGTCTTACCCGTTCCCGGCGGACCGCTGAGCAGCAATTTTACGCCCATGTCCTGCCAGGAGAGCGTTCCCGCCTGCCAGAGCGCGAGATCCTGCTTGAGGGCCAGAGCCCAATCCCTGGCCTTGCCGTAACCAGTCAGTGTCTCGATGCGAGGAATGAACTGATCACGGTCGGTGCCTGTCAGCACGGCCGGTTCGATCCGCTCGCTGCCCGATCCGGGACTGCCTCGGCTGGATTTTGAGGCACTCGAGCAGCTGGTCGTTTGCCGACCGGAATCCTTGTTCGCGGCGCCGCTGCCGTTTCCATCATCTGCGGCCGACGCCAGCCGCATGCGGGCAAGATCATCCAGAAGCTGGAGGGCCCGCTCCACGGACGTGCCCGGCCGGATTGCCAGCGCCAGATCGGCGAGCGTAAGCACGGAGGCATGCTCGTGGGTGATGCCGTCTTCCGGCGCCTCACCGAGAACCACGCTCATCGTCCGGCGAACGATGCCCATATCAAGCGGGCCGCAGATGAGGTTGATGCGGGCGGCCTGCCGAAGAAGTCCTGGCAGCCGATCCCCGTCCTCGCAGACGCCAATGATCGGATGGACGCTTCGTGCGGCGACGAAGACCTGCCTCGCGGTTCTCTCTTGGTCCTCCGAGTCGTACTCGCTTCCCTGGAAGGCGACCATGTGCCAGCGAGCGTCGGAATCATACGCGAAGCGCAAGCCATAGCCGTCCCGCGAGAGAACCGTGCCCTTGCATGTCGCGATCTTGCCGGGGAGGATGAGGCCGCTTCCGAGCAGGTCGAGGAATGTCTCCTCGAATCCTGCAACCCGTCCGGTAACGGTGATGATGGGACTGGGGACGCGCAGCGCCTCCAGGATATCTGCAACAGATATCCCTCCCATGGTAACCGGCTGGGCGACGAGCAGCATGGTGGCGACGTCTACCGCCCGCAGGGGCTCCGCTGATCGGCGCACGGCCTGCAGCAGGCTTGCCATGTCCGGAAGAGCGTGGGATTGCGTTTCAGCGCGACCCTTCCGGAGTCCTTTTGCACTGCGGTCGACCGAACCCTGCAACGCCTCCAGTGCAATGCCGTATTCGTCGTCTTCCGCCGCGCGTCGTGATGATCTGGAACCCGCACTGGCGCCACCCTGAAGCAGGCGCGCGATCTCGGCCTCGGATTTTCCGGCGGTGGCAGGTCCTGGCGCAAAGCTGCGCACCTTGCGCCCTTCGGCGGTGCGGAGTTCTTCGACTAGGATTCCACGCTCCACCGCATGGTCGATGGCGTCAGCCTCGGCACGGTGGCGCAGGCGCCAAAGGAGATGGTCTGCAAGACGGGTATCCATCACCCAGGCCTCCGCTTCGAATTGCGCAAAGGTTTCAGGTCGAGGAGCCCGCAGGTTTCGAGCCATTCCGCAACCATCACGCAGGCCGGATCGCCTTCCTCGACCCGCCGCGCCAGAAGTTCGATGATGACGGCAGGGAGAGGAGCCCGTTGCGCGAGGCTGATCCGGGCAAAGTGGATAGCGAGGCCCACCGTGATGGCCGGGTCTTCCATGGCCTTGATCCGGCAGTCGCAGGACACGATGCCGCCAGCGCGCCGGAGCGTGGCGCAGGATTCATTGTGCCCGAGCAGGGTCAGCAACTGCTTCGAGGCCGTTGCCTTGCTCGGCGTCACGGTCGGCGTCAGTTTGCGGACCGGCGAGCGGGGCGACGTACGAGGTTTCGACCTCGGGGCTTCTGCTCCGATGCCGTTCCCAGCATCTGCAGGATTCGTTGGCTTCCGGCGGCGGGTTTTCGGCGTTTCGACGGTCAGCCGCAAAGGCTCCGTCCAGGGGACTGGTTTTCTCATGGAGACATACTCCTCCCGTTCCGCGGGCAGGCCGCGGTCGGTGATTTCGACAATGGAGGTGGGGATCGCCCGCTGCCGTCAGTGCAGACCGGGTCTTCGGGCGTATCCGAAACGGGGCTGTTGCATCGCAGACGGCTGCAACGGAACGACAGAGGCCAACTCGTCCGGAGGCGGCACAGGGTCGTCGGCTGAGGGATTCGCCCTGGGGACCTTGCGGGATTCGGTAGGTTCGCCCGCCAGCATCCGGCACTGGCGCGCGAGTTCATTCTGGACCCGCCCGGAGAACGTCTCCCGGACCTGCCTAATGAATTCGGCGGCGCCCTCGGTTTCGATGAGGTCGTCGATTTCGGAAATCCTAAAGACGCCGCGCTCGGGATCGGACATCTCGTCCGCGCCGTCGACGATCGCGGTCTCAATCTTCACCAGCAGCGGCCCCCGATGTTCCGCCACCCATTCCGGAGCAATCGCTGCTACGGCCAGCATCCTGAACCGCAGCCGGTCCACTTCCTTCGGACGGTAGGAGCTGAGGGACCGCTTGATGTCCAGGATCAGTCCGCTATGAGATGTCCTGTTCACCACGAAGAGATCGGGCTTGTAGGACTCCGTCGCATGCACCCGGGACGGAAAACGGACCCCCTTGATCTCGTCGGAAGGCGTCCGCTTCAGCATCTCCTGGGCCGCCGGCACAATCGGCATCGGCTTCGCCGGCAATAACCTCAGTTCCGGGTTCCGCTGAACCGCCAACTTAATGGCCATTTCGAGAAGCCGACCTTCTTGCATGACCGCTGAGCGGAAAAAACCGAAGAGTGACGCATATTCCCCGAAGGTGATGTCATCGCGGCCCACGCCGGCGAGTGCCGACTTCATGGTTTCATCAACCAGCCTGTCGATGTCGTTGTCGGAGGGGTTGGGCGGCGGTGATCCTGCCGATTGTCGAATTTGGCGTCGATAACCCGTCAAACTCTGCCGGTCCCCTGTCGGGGGGCGGAAATGCTGTCTATCAATTCTCATAGCCCAAGACCTCTTACTAGGTTGCGGGTCAGGCCTTGGTCTGGTGTTGGCGCATCAGACGGAGGCCGATTACGTCCATGCCGCAGCGTGAACGGCCGCAACCGATCGGGATCCGAGCGAGATCTCAAACAAAAGGCGCCGGTATGGTTAATTTCAGTGCATTAGGTGCGCAAAGGCGCAGCGCCCACTCGCGAGCGGATCAGATCCGTCGTCGGCAAGAACAAAACAGCAAAAACATTGTCTCGCATGACACACAATGGCAAGAGAGGATGGGGTTATATCGGGGGGGATTAGATTCGGTGTCAGTTCTTGATGCATTTGCGCGGATCGGCTGGATAGACGGCCTCTGGGCTATGTTGCCCGGCATTACTGCTGATCGTGGAATACGCGGCGCGCCTCACGGGCGCAATGGACGGGCGCGGGTCGGGATTGTCACGATTATCGAAGAGGAGTTCGAGGCAGCTCAGAAGGTATTCGGCCTTGAAGTGAACATCCCCGGCACCGGCTATTTCGTGGCAGCCGATTCTGCGGCGCGCGAGTGGGACGTCGTCTTGATCCAAGCCTCTGATCGGTCGAACGTACCTGTTTCCGCTGACGTAACTGACTTTATGGAAGATCTCAGGCCACAGATTCTCATTCTTCTGGGCGTGGCGGGTGGGCTCTGCAACGAAGGTAACATCGGCAGGGATGGCATTCGTCCAGGCGACGTCCTGTTTGCTGACCAAGTGAACTATGTGGAGTTCTTGAAGATCGACAACGGGAGCATTCGCGTCCGTTCCTATGCGGTCGACCATCCTTCAGAACCTTTGAGGAAGAATGTCTGCACGCCGATTTCAAAAAGGTTCAAGGTTCGAGACCACCTCGATGGCATGATCCATCCGCCTGCTGAGGATGCGCCCTGCAGGATTCATATAGGCGGCATCGTTTCTGCCGAGAAAGTGCTCGGGGATGTCCGGAGCGAAATGCAGCGGGAACTTCTTAAGCCTTTCGACAAGCCGTTGGCTGTCGACATGGAATCGATTGGAATGGCACGGGCAGTCTGCCACGGCCGGGGATCGTTTTGGTACCATCCCCGATACGTGATCATCCGCGGAATATCGGATCTCGTAGCAGACGAGGAAAACAACGAACAACGCGCGCAGTGGAAGGCCTTTGCCGCTCATGCGGCTGCACTTGTTGCAAGTGAGTTCGTACAGACGCTTCCAGCAGATCCTGGCGGACATTGAGATGCAAAGCGACAAGCTGGTAGATCGTGTTCGGCAGTTGGCTCGCGAAATTGGTGAGTTGTGGCAAGCGCAAAAGCCCCCGTTTGCCCTACTCACCGGCTGGTCAAAATCTTATGATGACATCCTCTCAGGCACCTTCGTAACAACGCTCCGCGAAGACCAGATCCTGAAGGACGCGCTCGCTACTGGCCGGGCTATCCTTTCGGGGCGAGGCGGGGACGGGAAGACGTGGCTGCTTCGGCGTCTCCATAACCGAGCATTGGCGGCCGGACACGTTGCGATCTTCATCGACCTGAAGCAGTGGACCGGCGGTGACTATACGGAATGGGCGGAGTGGACCCGAGACAATGTGGGGGACGGCGCGGATTTCTTGTTCCGGCGGTTCTCGGGTCTCGGACTCGGCGCGATCGATATCGACCGTCTACCTCCCAAGTCCCGCAAGATCGTTTTCGTTGACGGACTCAACGAGATCAGCGCCAAGGTAGGGCTCGAGATCCTCGCGGTGCTAGACGAAATTGTAGCTACCCATATTAATATGTCCGTTCTCGTCGCTGATCGGCTCGTACGTCGCGAGCTTCCGAACCTGAATCGATGGTGGATCGGCTCTCCCCTCCCGCTGGCTCATGATGAGGTTCGCAAGCATCTCGGCAAGGATGCCGTCCTTTCTACAGATGACATTCGAAGATCGCCTTTCTTCCTAGATGCTGAGTTGAGGGCGGGATCAGGCGGCAGTGGCCGAGCGGCCACGTTGGATCGGCTAGTGCGCCAGCACGGTGGACTGTCCGAAACCGAACTCCTTGTGGTCTCGGAAGCCGCTTACAACGCGTACCTGCAATCGCGCTCACGTATGTTCGGACGGGAAGCATTCGAGCTGGCGGTAGGCCAGCCGATCATAGCCAAGCTAAAGGAATCAGGAACGGTTTGCTTTAACGAGGCAGGGGGATTCTTCCAGCACCACATCGTCCATGACTTCCTGGCTGCATATTATGTCTCAAAACAAGATGCGGACACTTGGGGCCCTTTGCTCTTCCGAACCCTCAGTTTTGAAGCAAGTTCTTTCGACGCTATCGAACTCGCGTTCGAGTTGCTCGACGGAAATCACGCGGATCTTTTTCTACAAAAGCTGTACGACTGGAATCTGTATGCGGCGGGCTATGCGTTGGCCCAAGCTAGGGAATCCGATGATCCGGTCGGCCCCGAGATGCGAACCGTCATTTTCGCAATGCTGGCGGACAAGCGCTTCGATCCGGTATTGGCGACAAGCCAGCGTGCCGATGACGCACTCAGGCTCATGCAATTGACTGATGCAAAACCCTTCCGTGACGCGGCGAACTTCGGTGAAGTCTGCGCTGCGGTTCAGCTGGTCGACTCGGAAACGCAGTGGTTCATCGATTGGAAGGGCCTCTTTGGCCTTGCAGGAACTGGCGAGATCCCCGTCGAGGCGCTGGCAAGGATAAAAGAAGAAGACTCGATCATGGGTTGGACGGTTGCTAACGTTTCCAAGCGAGCCTCGAATGGCGAGTGGATGATTTCACACTTGATTCAGTGGCTTCAAGACGGCGCCAACGCCACGGTGAGGTGGCGGATCGCTCATGTGCTCGGCTCCTTGCCGTACCATCCAGCTCTGGAGCAGCTTCTTCAACTCCTCGATCAGGATGAAGACCAAGACGTGAGATATGGTGCGGTTCGATCGGCAGTCGAACTGTCGGCGATTGCCGATCCCCCGCTACGAGCAACGGCTTGCACAGCGATCCAGCAGCGCGCACGAGCAATCTCTTCTTCGGACAGGGTGGAGCGGGAACTGCGATCGAGCTTGCTGATAGATCCCGCAAAAGCACCCGAAGGGTGGCTCGATTTTGTCCGCGACTGTGTAAGGTCACAATTTTTAGCTACCGATAATTTGAGTAATCGCGATCTATGGCGCGGCTGCCTCAATGCTGCTGAAAGACTATACCAGCCCACTGTGGCTCCTGCAGGGAACTGATCATGGCCGACTGGGATCTAAGATTCATGGACCTTGCCGGCTTTATCGGCAGCTGGAGCAAGGATCGCAGCCGCCAGGTGGGGTGCGTCGTGGTCGCACCGGACAACAGCATTCGGTCGATCGGATTCAACGGATTTCCACGTGGCCTGAACGATGACCATGATGCTCGCCACGAGCGCCCAAGCAAGTACCTGTGGACTGAGCATGCCGAGCGCAACGCCATCTATACCGCCGCACGCAACGGCATTCCGCTTGACGGCTGCCGGCTTTATTTGCCGTGGTTTCCTTGCGTTGATTGCGCGCGCGCCATCGTCCAAGTCGGATTGTCAGAACTGGTGTGTCAAGAGCCGGATATTTCCGATGCGCAGTGGGGAGAAGGCTTTAAGGTCTCCATTGAGCTCCTCAAGGAAGCAGGCGTTCGGGTCCGATTCATGGAGCCGAGAGGCGGATAATCTGACTTGCTATAATGGAGAAATTCGCATCATTGCCGGCAGTTCAACTTAACACGATCCCAAGAAATGCTGTTCTGCAGCATGGCTATCCTGTGGTCGACCTATTCGCGGGGCCAGGTGGGCTCGGGGAGGGATTCGCAGCTGCTGTCGACGGCATCCGGCGGCAGAGGTTCCGCAGCGTGGTCTCGATCGAGCGCGATGCGATCTCGCATCAGACGCTAACCCTGAGGCATTTCTTCCGGCACTTCCCTGCAGGCGAAGCCCCGGACGACTATTACAATTATCTCGCTGGCTGCATAACACTGACCGAACTATATGCCCGGCACCCGATGGCACATGCCGAGGCCGCACGAAGCGCGCTGCGAATCTCCCTAGGAGCCGACACGCACAGCGAGGTCCGGGGGATTATCCAGGATCGGCTGTCCGGAAAAAAACACTGGGTGCTTGTCGGCGGCCCTCCGTGCCAAGCCTACTCGCTGGTCGGTCGCTCCCGCATGAAGGGCGATCCAAGATTCGAGCAGGATGAGAAGCACACCCTTTACCTCGAGTATCTTCGTATCATCGCCGATCACCGGCCGCCGATCTTCGTTATGGAGAATGTGAAGGGGCTGCTGTCGGCCACGATCGAGGGCAAGTCTGCCATCAACCGCATAGTGCGCGACCTTCAACGACCGGCGACCGCAATTCCAGCTGCTCCAGCTGACCTTGCCTACAGGCTCTATTCTCTCACCGAGGAAGAGATGGCCGAGGGCGAGGTGGATCCCCGGCTCTTCCTGGTGCGGGCGGAGGACCACGGTATTCCGCAGGCGCGGCACCGGATGTTCATCGTTGGTATCCGCAGCGACCTGAAGGTTCGGCCATCCCTTCTCCGGAAGATGGCCGCTCCCACCGTCCGAGACACAATCGGCTCCCTCCCTGTGATCCGAAGTGGTCTGTCCAAGGAGAAGGACAGCCGGGACGCGTGGCTGAGCGCTGTCCGGCAGATTTCCACCATGAACATCCGCGGGCAGCTCAACGGTGCGGTCTATGCGGGCCAGGTGGCACGGAAGCTCAAATTCGAGGAGCTCATCGAAGTGCATTCGCCGCGCTTCACCTCGTCCACCCGTTATGTCGTGCGGCGCCCGAACCATGACGTGCTGCGCAGTCTATATGACGAACGCCTGCCGGTCCTGACCGCGCACGAGGCGCGCAGCCACATGGCCTCCGACCTGCGCCGCTACCTCTATGCGGCGACCTTCGCTCAGGAGACCGGGCGCAGTCCCAAGCTCGCTGATTTCCCCCCCAATCTCCTTCCCGATCACCAGAATGTCGAGGAAGGCCGCAGCGGCAAGATGTTCTCCGACCGCTTCCGAGTGCAGCTTGCGGAGCAGGTATCGACGACGGTCACCTCGCACATTTCAAAGGACGGCCACTACTTCATTCACTACGACCCCGCGCAGTGCCGGAGCCTGACTGTGCGCGAAGCCGCCCGTCTTCAGACATTTCCGGACAACTACTTCTTCGCCGGCCCTCGCACCGAGCAGTATCACCAGGTCGGCAATGCAGTGCCCCCCAAACTTGCGCAGCAGATCGCTGAAATCGTCGCCGAGGTGCTCGACTCGATCCGGGGCGGTCGATGATGGCAGACACTCTCACCAGCGAGCGGCGCAGTTGGAACATGTCGCGGATCAGGGGGCGGGACACTGCCCCAGAGATGCTTCTGCGGTCGCTGCTCCACCGCGCCGGCTTCCGCTTCCGCCTTCATGCGAGGCAGCTACCCGGCCGGCCGGATGTCGTCCTGCCCAGATACCGGACGGCAATTTTCGTGCACGGCTGCTTCTGGCACCGACATCCTGGCTGTCGGAACGCGACCACTCCCACTACACGCCGCGAATTCTGGCAGGAGAAGTTCGACGGCAATGTCAGCCGTGACGCGCGCAACCGGATCGCGCTCGAAGCTGCCGGCTGGACCGTCCTCACCGTGTGGGAGTGCAAGCTGAAGGCCGACGCGGAAAGCGTTGTCCGCCGCCTCACCAATGAACTCCGGGGCGGCGGCTGATGGCGCGGTCGCATCATCTGCCTCCCAGCGCCGCCAGTCTGACGGCTTCCCTCCGCGATCTCGGCTATTCCCTCGAAACCGCCGTTGCCGACCTGATCGACAACAGCATCTCGGCCGATGCGACCGATATTCAGATCTTCTGCGACATGAGCCGAAGCGCGCCGGTGCTCGTCATTGCCGACAACGGCCGCGGAATGTCGGAGGATGAGGTGATCGCGGCGATGCGCCACGGCGCCACCGATCCACGCAAGGAGCGAGGCCCGAAGGACCTCGGGCGCTTCGGCCTCGGCCTCAAGACCGCGTCGTTCTCGCAGTGCCGCCGACTCACCGTGGTAAGTGCCGTAAAAGGCGAACGCGCCGGCGCCGAATGGAGCCTCGCCCGAATCGAGGAGGACGACGACTGGTTCATCTCTGTTCTCGAGCCCGGTGAGATCGCGGAACAGCCCTTCTTCGAGACGCTTGGCGAGACCGGGACACTGGTCATCTGGCGGGATCTCGATCGGTTGTTCGAGGACGAGACCGGGCAGAAGCGGGACGAGATCGTCAACGAGAAGCTGGCGGTTGTCGAACGGCATCTGTCGCTCGTCTTCCACCGCTTCCTCGCCGGCGAGGTGAAGGGGCGGCGGAAGCTGTCCATCCGCATCAACGGCCACCCGGTCGCTGCCTTTGATCCCTTCTGCCGGAAGAACGAGGCGACGCAGATGCTCCGCGAGGAGAAGGTCTGGATCGACGACGTGCCGGTCGTGATGCAGCCCTACATCCTGCCGCACCACAGCCGGCTGTCGGCGTCCGAGTACGACTACTATCAGGACCGCAGCGACTTTATCTCGAACCAGGGCGCCTACGTTTACCGCAACGGCCGTCTGATGGCCTGGGGCGACTGGTTCCGGCTGGTGCCCAAGGGCGAGGCGACCAAGCTGGCGCGGGTCCAGATCGACTTCCCGAACAGTCTCGATGAAGCCTGGACCATCGACATCAAGAAGTCGCGCGCCCGGCCGCCGCACGGCGTGCGCGAGCGCCTGCGGCAGATCATCAGCCAGATCACCGCCCGCAGCGTCACCGTCCATCGCGGTCGCGGCCAGAAGCTGTTCCAGGAGAATCAGGCTCCGCTCTGGGAACGCTACGCCGATCATGGCGGTATCCGGTTCGCCATCAACGCGGAACACCCGCTCGTCGCTTCTCTCGGCGTCCGCCTGTCCCCTGACGATGCCGCCTCGCTGCGCGTGCTGCTCGATTCAATCGCCGCCGCCCTGCCGGTTGAGATGATCTACTCGGACTATTCGACGCATCCGCGCGAGGTGAGCCAGACGACCGTGGACCGGGAGCAGACGCTGGATCGGCTGAAAAGCCTGAAGCAGGTGCTCTACGGCGACGGGCCGGGCGACCCGCAGGCATTCCTCCAGATCGTGCGATCGACGCGCCTCTTCGACGGGCAGATCGAGGCTGCCGAGAAATTCATCGCAGAGGCTTTCGCATGACCGCCACGATCATCACCGAGGAACGCAATATTGCCAATGCGCTGATCTCGGGTCTGGCCAACCTGACCGATACGCCGACGCGGGAACAGGTGGAGGAGAAGGCGGGGCAGATCGCCGCGATCTTCGGCTACACCGGTGACCTCCGCAACATCATTACCGAGGCGATGATCTCGGTCGATACGCGCATGGGCGCAGGTGTCTCGCTCGTTGACGTCGCCGCAAAGCATGACGACCAGTGGGTCCGCAAGCGCGAGGACATCAGTTGGACCTATGGCGGCGCCTACGAGAACTTCCTGTTGAAGGACGGCTGGCCGCCCCGGATGGTGCAGTCGCTGAGTGACGTGACCGGCCGTATCCTTGGGCATCTCCAAGACCCGCTTAGCGAGGGCACGACTTGGAACCGCCGCGGCCTGGTCATCGGACACGTCCAGTCCGGCAAGACCGCCAACTATACCGGCCTGATCGCCCGCGCGGCCGACGCCGGCTACAAGTTCATCATCGTCATCGCCGGCATTCACAACAACCTGCGCAAGCAGACACAAGAACGAATCGACGAAGCGTTCATCGGGCGGTCCAGCGATCCGGAGGATCGACGCTCCATCGGTGTCGGGCTCGACCCTGGCTATCCGCATCCGGCGACGCTCACCAACATCAACGAGGACTTTAACAAGAACACCGCGGCAAAGAGCGGCTGGAAGATCAACGATTTCTCCAAGCCGATCATCCTCATCATCAAGAAGAACGTCACGACGCTTACAGCACTGCACAAATGGCTGAAGGCGCTCAACGCTGAGGGCGACGACCGGATTTCCGATGTGCCGATGCTGTTGATCGACGATGAGGCCGACAACGCCTCAATCAACACCAACAAGGAGGATCTCGACCCGACCCGAACGAACGCCATGATCCGGCGCATCCTGGGGCTGTTCGCGAAATCCTGTTATGTCGGATACACGGCGACGCCATTCGCGAACATCTTCATCAATCCCGACGCCTATGACGATGATGTGCGCGAGGAGCTGTTCCCACGCGACTTCATCTACTGCCTCGACGCGCCGACCACCTATTTCGGCGCAGAGAAGGTGTTCCTCGACGACGAGACCAGCCAGTCGATCGTGAAACCGATCGACGACTGTGAGGACTTCCTTCCTTACAGGCACAAGCGGGACGACCCCGTCCCGGAGCTGCCGCCGAGCCTCTACCGCGCCCTCGACGAGTTCATTGTCGCGCGCGCCATCCGCAACCTGCGCGGGCAGACCGGCAAGCACTGCTCGATGATGATCAACGTATCGCGCTTCGTACCGGTGCAGCAGGCCGTGCGCGACTTCCTCAGCCTTCGCGAGAAGAGGATAAGGGAGGCGATCCGGACCAACTATCTGATGCCGGAATCGGTCTCTTCGGCGAACGTGTACATGCAGGGGCTCAAGGCGGCGTTCGATACCGAATATGCCAATGCGGGCTTCACTTGGCCTGAGGTCAAGGCCGCGCTTAATGGCGTGTTCGATCACCTCCACCTCTACGTCATCAACAGCAAGAGCGACGAGGCGCTCGACTACACCCGATACGAGAAGGAGGGCGTCGGCCTCACTGCCATTGCCGTCGGCGGTCTCAGCCTGTCACGCGGCCTGACGATCGAGGGTCTGACCGTCAGCTATATGTATCGCAATACCAAGATGTACGACACGCTGATGCAGATGGGCCGCTGGTTCGGCTACCGGCCGGGCTTCGAGGATCTCTGCCGTGTCCATCTCTCGCGCGATTCCATTAACTGGTATTCCCATATCGCCGACGCAGCCGAAGAACTCACCCAGCAGGTCAAGCGGATGCGGCGCGACGGCCTCAGTCCGAAGGATTTCGGCCTCTATGTCCGCTCGCACCCGGACAGCCTGCTGATCACCGCCGCCAACAAGATGCGGTCCGGCCAAGAGGTCACGGTCGAACAGAGCTTCAGCGGACGGTTGCGGGAGAGCTACGTCGTCTCGACTGATCCGGAGGTGAATGCCCGGAACTTCAAGCTTATAGCCGAACTCTGGCGCGGCGGCTTCGGTGGGCACGCGGAGGAGGATACAGGTAAGGGCTTGATCTTCCGCGACGTCCCGATCGCGGTGATCGAGGATTTCCTGACCCGTTTCGAGACGCACTCAATGTTCGCCGGCATCAAATCGGATGTGGTGAACTATCTCGAACGGATCGCGGAAAAGCGGCAGGTTGCCGACGTCCTGCTCATCTCCCCCGGAGGCGCTCCGGGCGATAGCGGGCCGTTTACGCTGAGAAACCAAGTGCGTGTCGTCGGCAAGGATCAGCCGAACGGAACCGCTTGGCGCCTGAACAAGGATCGTGTCGCCTCCCGCGGCGACGAAAAGCTCGGGCTCAACGATGCGCAGCGCACGGAGGCGGAAGCGCTGGCGGTCGGCGAGGACGGAACCGGAGCGCTGTCCGATACGCACTACCGGATGGTCCGGAACAGGCCGCTCCTCATGATCCACAGCCTCGAACCTAGGGATGGAGCCGTGGTAGGGCCGATCGCCGCTTTCGGCATGAGCTTTCCCTACGGAGACTATTCGACCACCATCAACGTGGTCGTTAACAAGGTCTGGCTCCAGCAGATGCAGGGCTATGGAGATGACCCGGACGAGGACGAAGATTACGATGTCTGAGTCCTCGCCGTGGGATAACATCGCGGTGCCCGGTGCGGATTTCAACGTCCGTCAGGTTTCCGGCGAAACCGCCGTGCCCTGCTTCTGGGGACGCGACACGACCGGTGCCTGCCTGTTCATTGTTGAGCTTAAGGGCGACCACACCCACCAGTTCCGGAAGAATATGGTCACGGTGCATGGCATTGACGTCGATCTTCGCGGGGGCGAGCCGGGACAGCAGCGCTTTGTTCTCACCCTTGAAAAACAGGTCGATCGCGATCTTTTTGAGAGCCTCTGCCGCACCCTCGCATCTGCACTGGAACGCGCCACCGATTCCGCTAGCTCGCTCGCAGTCGCGCTGGTGCACATCCGGCGCTGGAAGACCTTCCTGTCCGGTCGCAGCCAGCACCTGTCAGCCGAGGAGGTGCGCGGCCTCTTCGCCGAACTCACCTTTCTCCTAGAGCTGGTCGAACGCCAGCCATCGACCGCCACCGCCGTCGAAGCCTGGCTAGGCCCGGAAAAATCCCACCAGGATTTCATCTTCGGCAACACAGCGGTCGAGATCAAATCGCTGTCCGGCACTGAGCGCAGCACCGTCCGTATCTCCTCGGAGGATCAGCTCGAATCGCTCAACGATGAACTGTTTCTGCGCATCTACCGGCTGAGTAGCCTGCCCGATGCGGCAGGAGCGCAGTCCCTCAATGAGATCGTCGCCGCGGTGCAGATGCAGCTCGCCGAGGCGGAAGCCATCGAGGCGTTAGACCGCAAGCTGGTCGCGCACGGCTATGCACCGCTGCCCGACTATGACCAGCCGCACTTCGTCGTGAGCGATGTGCGCAGCTACCTCGTTGTTAAGCACTTTCCGCGGCTCATGCGGTCGCAATTGCCGACCGGCATCGACAGTGTCGCCTACGATATCCGGCTGGAAGCCATTGCGCCTTACGAATGCGACAACGGAAGAGTTTTCGGGGGGAACTAATGGAGCAGACCGTAGAGGAGTTCTTCCACGACTTCCGCCAGGAGACGCTGGCTGATGCCGAGGCCAATAGCACCTATCAGTTGGAAGCCTTCATGGAGGCGGTCTCCATCGAATTGATCGAGACTGGTTTCATCGAGGGATTCGAACACTGCCACTACCGTGCTCAACGCGGTATGCGGGTCGACGGCTACTGGTTCAACGACGAGGGCGCGCTCGACATTTTCGTCGCCGACTTCGACTGCCGCCGCGAGCTGGAGACGCTCACTCGCACCGACGTGGACACCGTCTTCAAGCGTGTCGTTAATTTCTTCGAGGCGAGCCTTCAGGGGACGCTCGAACCCGATGTGACCACCCCTGAATACGGACTGGTCAGGCAAATAGCCGACCGGAGGTCGATGCTTCGCCATGTCAACTTCTACCTGACCTCGGAACGGGTCCTGAGTGATCGCTTCCAAGCCTTTCTGGACGGCGAGGTTGGCGGCATCCGCGCGACCTATCACATCTGGGATATGGCGCGGTTTCAGCGCCAGCGCAGCTCACGCGGCCACAAGGAACCGCTCGATATCGATTTCGTGGAGCTGTTCGGAAACGGCATCGCCTGTCTTCCGGCCAATCTCGGCGAGGACTCCTATCACTCCTATCTGATCGTCATGCCGGCGACGATCCTCGCGGCGCTCTACGACCGATACAGCGCGCGGCTGCTGGAACAGAATGTCCGGACCTTTCTCCAAGCCCGCGCGCAGGTGAACAAGGGCATCCGGGCGACCATTCTCAACGAGCCGCAGATGTTCTTCGCCTACAACAACGGCATCACCGCTACCGCGCAGGAGGTCGAGACGCGGATGACCGACAGCGGACTTCAGATCGTCCGCATGACCGACCTTCAGATCGTAAACGGGGGCCAGACGACCGCCTCACTCTTCCATACCCAGCGCCGCGACAAGGCCGACCTGTCGGGCATCTTCGTTCAGATGAAGCTGTCGGTGATCGACAGCGAGCAGAGCGAGATGGTCGTTCCCCGTATTTCGGAATATGCCAACACGCAGAACCGGGTGAACGCGGCCGACTTCTTCTCCAACCATCCCTTCCATGTCCGCATAGCCGAATTCTCGCGTCGGGTCTGGGCGCCGGCGCAGCAGGGAGCCCAGCGCGAGACCAAGTGGTTCTACGAGCGGGCGCGCGGCCAGTATGTGGACGCGCAGTCGAAGCTCACCCCCGGCGAGCAGAAGCGGTTCCGTGCCGAGTATCCGAAGACGCAGATGTTCACGAAGACGGACCTCGCCAAGTTCGAGAACGTCTTTGACGATCATCCCAGGTGGGTGAATCTCGGCAGCCAGAAGAACTTCGCCCGCTACGCGCTGCGGATCGGGAAGGAATGGGAGAAGTCGTCCGACGGCTTCAACGAGCTGTATTTCAGGCGGGCGATCGCCCGCGGCATCCTGTTCCGAGCGACCGAGAAGCTGGTCTCGTCGCAGCCCTGGTACAATGGTGGCTACCGCGCGAACATCGTGGCCTACACGCTATCCATGCTAGGCGAGATCACGAAGCGTCGGAAGGTCAGCGTCGACTATCAGCGCATCTGGGCCGCTCAGGCAGTTGACGTAGTTCTGTCCGAAGCGCTTGTCACTATCGCCACCGCCATCAACGAGGACATCATCCGGCCGCCGCAGGGCATCTCGAACATCTCCGAATGGTGCAAGCGGGAGGGCTGCTGGACGCGGCTGCTGGACCAGGCCGACAACATCGCGGAGCTCTTGCCCGAGGCTTTCTGGACCGGACTTGCGTCAGCCGAGGACAATCGTCACGAGGCAAAGACCGCACGACAGACGCAGAAGATCGACAACGGGATCGAGGTGCAGCGGCAGGTCTTCGAGGTGCCACCCGCTCAGTGGTCGGCGATCCTCCGCGAAGGTTCCAGCCGCCGGCTGCTGACACCCAAGGAAGTCGGCGTCCTCCAGATCGCGGCACAGATGCCCGCGAGGATTCCGACCGAGCGGCAGAGCGCCGTTTTGATCGAGATTCTGGGCAAAGCGCAACAGGAAGGCATCATATAAATCGGGGTGTTGACGCTGAGCCTTTGCCTCGTGCATGGGCGCCAGCGCCCTTGTGGCAGTACACTTTCCACGGCGGGTTGAAAATAGTACGCTCGTGGCCTGACTGAGCGGCAGCTTTGGCGGACGAGGATCTAAGACCGGCTTCCGCAGTTTCAACTTTAGGGATTCCTGGAGCACGTTCGCAGGATTCAAAAGTTGAAACTTTCATTGAAAAATAAGGATGATCTTGCGGCCTGTCACGCCGGAGGTCGCGGGTTCGAGCCCCGTCACTCGCGCCATTTCTCCCACTTCGTGGAAACCTCCGCAGTTGCGGCATACGCTGCCACGACCCTCCTTGCGCGGAGCCTGAAGCAGGTTCAGGATGGCGCTATCCGGGGGAGGACATCACCATGCCGTGCGCTGCAGGGAAACCGTCGAAGATCGGTGCCGGGAAGTTCTTTCTGCTCGGTCTGGCCGCCTGTCTTTCCTTGCCGGCGGCCGACGCCCAGGCGATCAGCCGCTACACCTCCACCTCGATGACCTGTTCCAAGATCCAGGCGACCATAGACCGCGACGGTGCGGCCATCATGAAGTACCGGTCGCCGAGAACCGGCCTGCCGCTCTACGATCGCTACGTCAAGAACCGGCTCTTCTGCCCGGGCGGCCAGACGACCGACAGGGCCTCTATCCCGGCTTCCGACACGCCGTCCTGCCCGGTCTATCGCTGCGAGGACATCCAGTTCTTCGACTATCGCTGAGTTTCGTCGCCTCATGTGATTCGAGGCCGGCGAATCGCCTCACGACATTGTCATGCCGGCGCTGCACCTGCCTTTGCTAACATGACGTTGCGGCAGGCTCCGGCATGCGGGGAAAGGCCGCGAGGGGATATCCGATGCGGCGGCTTGCGATCCTCATTGCGGCGCTGGTGCTGTCTGGCGAGGCCTCGGCCATCGAGCGCTACCAGAGCAGTTCGATGAGCTGCGCCCGCGTGCAGGCGGCACTCAATGACGGCCAGGCGATCCTGCGCTATCCCGCACCCGGCAATCCCTCGCTCGTGCTTTTCGACCGCTATGTGCGCGACCGTACCTTCTGCAGTTCGAGCCAACGGGCCGAACTGCGCAGCGTCCCGGCCGCCGACACGCTGAACTGCCGGGTGCGCAAATGCATCCGCGCCTCCGGCTCGGGCCGCTAGCGCAGCATATTCCCTGGAGTCCGTCGTCGCGCGCGACTCATTCGGCCTGCAATGGAACGTTCCAACTAGACGAGGATCCATATGCTAGCCGATTGACAGCATTTCCAGCTCGTTTTAGAACGTTCCAATAAATCAAACGAAAGAGGCGGAGGAGGAAGGGCTTGGCCGCGCGCGAGAAGGCGACGATCCTCGACATCGCCCGAGAGGCCGGCGTGTCGAAGTCGACCGTTTCGCTGGTCCTCCAGGGCAGCAGCCTGATCCGCCCCGAGACGGCGACAAAAGTCCGCAAGGCGATCGAGGATGTCGGCTACGTCTACAACCGCGGCGCCGCCAATCTGCGCAAGGCGCATTCCAACGTCATCGGCATGGTCATCAACGACCTGACCAACCCCTTCTTCGCCGAGCTCGCCGTCGGCATGGAGCGCGTCTTCCAGTCGGCCGGTGTCGTTCCCTTCATCGCCAACACCGCCGAAAATCCCGTCCGCCAGGAGGAGGTGCTGAAGTCGATGATGGAGCAGGGTGTCGCCGGCCTCATCGTCTCGCCCGCCCGGGGCACCACCGCCGAGGCGTTCAACCGGATGCGCCAGGCCGGCATCCCGGTCGTGCTTGCCATGCGCCGCATGCCGGATGGCCGCGTGCCCGCCGTGGTACCGGACAATCATCGGGGCGCGGCGCTCGCCGCCGCCCATCTCATCCGCAAGGGCCACCGCAGGCTCGCCTTCTTCGGCGGCTTCTCCGACATGGTCGTCTACCACGAACGGGCAGATGGCTTTCGCGAGGGGTGCGAGGCGAATGGAATCGCGCCCGAGGACATGACGATCGTCGAGGGCGAGACCAACCGCAGGGGCGGCATGGCCTGCCTCGATGCCGCGCTCACGCTGCCCGATCCGCCTACCGCCGCCGTCTGCTTCAACGACGCGGTTGCCTTCGGCGCGATGCTTGCCCTGCGCAAGCGCGGCCTGGAGCCGGGGCGCGACTTCGCCGTGGTCGGCTTCGACGACGTGGTCGAGGCCCAGCATTATGTTCCGGCGCTGACCTCGGTCGCCGTGGACACGGCAGGGCTCGGCGAGCGCGCCGCGCATTCGGTGCTGAGGATGATCCAGTCGCGCACCACGCGCGCCGAAGACCATGTCGGGGCCGTCAATCTCGTGGTCCGCGAAAGCTGCGGTCCCGATCTCAACGCGTCGAAGGACGAGGTTTTTTCGTGAGCAAGCTCGTCACTCCCGCTCAGGCAGCCGCCCTCATCGGGGATGGCGTGGTCGTTTCCGTTTCCTCGTCCTCCGGTCTCGGCTGCCCCGACCTGATGCTGAAGGCGATCGGCGAGCGCTTCGACCGCGAGGGCCATCCGCGCGACCTCACCACGCTGCATCCGATCGCCGCCGGCGACATGAGCGGCATCAAGGGCGTCGACCACATCGCGAAAAGCGGCCTGCTGAAGAAGATCATCGGCGGCTCCTATCCGTCCGGGCCGTCGAGCGCCGAACCGCCGCTGATCTGGCAGATGATCGGCAACGAGGAGGTCGCCGCCTACAACGTCCCGTCCGGCATCATGTTCGACATGCACCGCGAGGCTGCCGCCAAACGCCCCGGCGTGCTCACCAAGGTCGGCCTCGATACCTTCGTCGACCCTGATCGGCAGGGTTGCGCGATGAACCAGAAGGCCGCCGCCGAGCCGATCGTCAAGAAGATCGAGTTCGAGGGCGAGGACTGGCTCTATTTCCCGGCGATCAAGCCGGAGGTCGCGATCATCCGCGCCACCACCGCCGACGAACGCGGCAACCTCACCTACGAGCACGAGGGCGCCTATCTAGGCGGCCTCGACCAGGCGCTCGCCGCCCGCAACAATGGCGGCATCGTCATCGCCCAGGTCAAGCGCGTCACCAGGGACGGTTCGCTGCGTCCGCACGACGTGCGCGTGCCCGGCATGCTGGTCGATTACATCGTCGTCGATCCCGAGCAGAAGCAGACCACGCAGACGCTCTACGACCCCGCCATATCGGGCGAAGTCATGCGTCCGCTCGACAGCTTCCGCGTGCCGGAGTTCAACATCCAGAAGGTGATCGCCCGCCGCGTGGCACAGGAGCTCCAGACCGGCAGCGCTGTCAATCTCGGCTTCGGCATCTCGGCCAACGTTCCCCGCATCCTGCTCGAAGAAGGCCTGCACGGTGACGTCACCTGGGTCATCGAACAGGGCGCGGTCGGCGGCGTGCCGCTGCTCGACTTCGCCTTCGGCTGCGCCTCCAACGCCGACGCCTTCGTGCCGTCGCCCTACCAGTTCACCTATTTCCAGGGTGCGGGTTTCGACGCCTCGCTGCTCTCCTTCCTGGAGATCGGCCGCGACGGGTCGGTGAATGTCTCAAAACTCTCCTTCCGACCGCATGTGACGGCGGGCGCCGGCGGCTTCGTCGACATCACCGCGCGCGCGAAAAAGATCGTCTTCTCCGGCATGTTCAACGCCGGCGCGAAACTTTCGGTCGAAAGTGGCAAGCTGGTGATCGAGAAGGACGGCAGGCTGAAGAAACTGGTGAACGAGGTCGAGCACGTCACCTTCTCCGGCCGCCGCGCCATCGAGCAGGGCCAGGACATCACCTATGTCACCGAGCGCGCGGTCATGAGGCTGACGCCTGATGGCATCGTGCTGACCGAGATCGCACCGGGCGTCGACCTCCAGTCGCATGTTCTCGACCAGTCCGAATTCCCGCTGATCGTGTCGCCGAAGCTGAAGACGATGGACGCCTGCCTCTTCGCCGAAGCGCCGATCGGCCTCACCCTGCCGCGCAAGCCGGCGAGTCCCCTCGGGGAGGGCGCCCATGTCTGAGCATCTGGTCACCTTCGAACAAGACGGCGCGGTCGGCATCGTCACGCTGCGCCGCCCGGAAAAATTCAACGCGCTCGACATCCCGATGCTGCGGGCGCTGGAAACGGCGCTCGACGCCGCTGAGGATGCAGATGGCGTGCGCGTCGTCCTCCTCTGCGGCGAGGGCAAGGGTTTTTGCGCCGGCGGCGACGTCGAGGCCTGGTCCGCCCTGTCAGCCGCCGATTTCCAGGTGAAATGGGTGCGCTACGGCCACCGCGTCTTCGACCGCTTGGCGCGGCTCAGCCAGCCGACCATCGCCGTGCTCTCCGGCCATGCGCTCGGCGGCGGGCTGGAACTTGCCGCTGCCTGCGATCTTCGCGTCGCCGAGACTCAGGTGAAACTAGGCTTCCCAGAGACGTCGATCGGCGTCGTGCCCGGCTGGTCGGGCACGCAGCGCGCCGTGCGCCGCTTCGGCGCGCAGACCGTGCGCCGGCTGGTGCTCGGCGGCGAGATGCTGCTAGCGCCCGAGGCGCTGTCGCTCGGCGTCGTCGATCGCGTCGTCGAGACGGGCAGGGCGCTCCCCGAAGCAAAGGCCTGGGCGGAAAAAATCGCCGAGCGCGGACCGCTCGCCACCGAAGCAGCCAAGCTGATGATCGCGGTCGCCGAAGGCGAGGAAAACGCCGCCGCGGCCGAGGCGCTGGCCAGCGGCTTCATCGCGCTGACCGGCGACCTCAAGGAAGGCGTGAAGGCCTTCAAGCAAAAGCGCAAGGCAGAATTTTCAAGAACTTAGGGACGAAACCGGACTCGATTCCTCAATGAACGCTCCGCTCAACATCTCCATGCCGTCAGAGGCCTCCGGCGCGCCGAAGAGCTACAGGCTCCTCATCGACGGAAAACAGGTCGAGGCTGTCGACGGCCGCTCGCTGGAGCGCCGCAGCCCCGGCCACGGCTTCGTCGTGTCCCGCTACGCGCAGGCCAATGAGAAGGACGTCGATCTCGCCGTGCAGGCTGCGCACAAGGCGTTCGAGAGCGGCCCCTGGCCGCGCATGAAGGCTGGCGAGCGCGCCAACGTCCTGCTCAAGGCTGCCGACCTCATCGAAGCCAGGTTGGAAGAAATAGCCCGCCTCGACGCGCTGGAATCCGGCAAGCCGATCGCCCAGGCGCGCGGTGAGATTGGCGGTGCGGTCGACATCTGGCGCTACGCCGCCTCGCTCGCCCGCACGCTGTCGGGAGACTCCTATGCCAATCTCGGCGATGCGATGCTCGGCGTCGTGCTGCGTGAGCCGGTCGGCGTCGTCTCCATCATCACGCCGTGGAATTTTCCGTTCCTCATCGTCAGCCAGAAGCTGCCCTTTGCGCTTGCCGCCGGCTGCACGGCGGTGGTCAAGCCGTCCGAGATGACGTCGGCCTCCACCTTCCTGCTTGGCGACGTCCTGCTCGAAGCCGGCGTGCCGGCCGGCGTGGTCAATATCGTCGCCGGCCTCGGCGCTGACGTTGGAGCCGCGATGGTCGCCCATCCCTCGGTCGAGATGGTCTCATTCACCGGCTCGACGCGCGTCGGCAAGCTCACCATGGCGAGCGCGGCGAACTCGCTGAAGAAGGTCTCGATGGAGCTCGGCGGCAAGAACGGCCAGATCGTCTTCCCCGACGGCGACCTCGAGGCTGCGGCCGATGCCGCCGTCTTCGGCGGCTTCTTCAATGCCGGCGAATGCTGCAACGCCGGCAGCCGCCTCATCGTCCACCAGGACATAGCGAGCGATTTTCTGGCCGCCGTGAGGAAACTGACGGCGAAAGTCCGTGTGGGCGACCCGCTCGACGACGGCACCAAGGTCGGCGCGATGATCTCGACCGATCATCTCGCCAAGGTCTCGGGCTACGTCTCGGCGGCGAAAGGCGAGGGCGGCGAGGTGTTGGCGGGGGGCGGCGCCAGAGCATCCAATGCCGGCCAGTATCTCGACCCGACCATCGTCTCCGGTGTCACCGAAGGCATGGCCATCGCCCGCGAGGAGGTGTTCGGCCCGGTGCTTTCGGTGCTCTCGTTTAAAACGATTGAAGAAGCGTTGCGCATCGCCAACAACACGCCTTATGGTCTGTCTGCGGGCGTCTGGTCCAGGGACATCGACACCTGCATGACAGTGGCGCGGGGCGTCCGGACCGGAACGGTGTGGGTCAACACCTTCATGGACGGTTATCCCGAACTGCCGTTCGGAGGATACAAGCAGTCCGGCCTTGGGCGCGAACTCGGGAGGCGCGCCGTGGAGGACTATACCGAGGAGAAGACGATCCAGTTTCATCGCGGCCAGCGCACCGGTTGGTGGGTCGGCTGAGTTGGGAAGAACCCGGCGGGTGTCCGCCGGTCGCATAACCGCAACTTTGGGAGGTAGTATCATGTTGCGCAAATTGCTTATCGGAACGATGCTTTCGACGGCGCTGACTGCCTATGCCGCGCCGTCCTTCGCGGAGGAAGTCGAGGTCCTGCACTGGTGGACGTCGGGCGGCGAAGCTGCCGCGCTCGACGTGCTGAAGAAGAACCTCGAAGCGGAAGGCGTCACCTGGAAGGACATGCCCGTCGCCGGCGGCGGCGGTGAGCAGGCGATGACGGCGCTGCGCGCCCGCGTCACCGCCGGCAACCCGCCGACTGCCGTGCAGGCGCTCGGCTTCGACATCACCGACTGGGCCAAGCAGGGTGTCGTCGGCGATCTCGGTGAAGTCGCCGCGGAGGAAAACTGGGATGCGGTGATCCCGGCGGCCCTCCAGGCCTTCTCGAAATATGACGGTAAGTGGATCGCCGCGCCGGTCAACGTCCACTCGACCAACTGGGTCTGGATCAACAAGAAGGCGCTCGACGCTGCCGGCGGCAAGGCGCCCGAGACCTGGGACGAACTGATCGCCGTACTCGACAAGATGAAGGCGAACGGCATCTCGCCGATCGGCCATGGCGGCCAGGCCTGGCAGGACGCCACCATCTTCGACGCCGTCGTGCTCGCCGAAGGCACCGACTTCTACAAGGCCTCGATGATCGACCTCGATCCCGCTGCGCTGAACAGCGACAAGATGGTCGGCGTCTTCGACAAGATGGGCAAGCTCAAGGAATATGTCGACGCCGACTTCTCCGGCCGTGACTGGAACCTCGCTTCCGCCATGGTCATCGAGGGCAAGGCCGGCATGCAGTTCATGGGCGACTGGGCGAAGGGCGAATTCCTCAAGGCCGGCCTGAAGCCGGGCGCGGACTTCGTCTGCATCCGCTTCCCGGGCACGCAGGGTGCGGTCACCTTCAACTCCGACCAGTTCATGATGTTCAAGGTCGGCGACGCCAACAAGGCGGCGCAGTTGAAGATGGCCTCGGCGATCGAGGACCCGGCCTTCCAGTCGGCCTTCAACGTCGTCAAGGGCTCGGCGCCCGCCCGCACCGACGTGCCGAACGACGCCTTCGACGACTGCGGCAAGAAGGCGATGGCCGATCTCGCCGAAGCCGACAAGAGCGGCAAGCTGTTCGGCTCGATGGCGCACGGCCACGCCAACCCGGCGGCGGTGAAGAACGCCATGTATGACGTCATCACCCGCCACTTCAACGGCGAGCTGGACTCCAAGGCCGCCGCCGAGGAACTGGCGAATGCCGTGGCGGCAGCGCAGTAACGATCCCGGTTTGGGGCAACTCGGCCAAAATCGTGCGGCCCCTCACCCTTACCCTCTCCCCGTGAGAACGGGGAGAGGGGGCGCCGACGCTGCGGCCAGCTCTCCTCTCCCTGTCCGTACGGGGAAGAGGATGCCGGCAGGCAGGTGAGGGGCGGCGCTACCTTTTCGATATTTGACCGGAGCGGTCGCATGACCCAGACACAAGCGGAGATCGTGCCTGTCCTGACGCAGGGCGCCGACCGCGGAGCCAGGGAAACATTGCAGGAATGGCTGCCGAAGCTGGTGCTGGCGCCGAGCTTCGCGCTCATCCTGCTCTTCGTCTACGGCTTCATCCTCTTCACCGCCGTGCTCTCCTTCACCGGCTCGAAGCTCCTGCCCGATTTTTCCACCTGGGTCGGCTTCGGCAATTATGTGCGCCTGTTCAACCACCCGAACTGGATCGTCTCGCTGAAGAACCTGGCGATCTTTTCCGTGCTCTACATCGCGGTCTGCACGGTGCTCGGCCTCGGCCTCGCCATCCTGCTCGACCAGAAGATCCGCGGGGAGGGCTTCCTGCGCCCGATCTACCTCTATCCGATGGCGCTTTCCTTCTTCGTCACCGGCGTCGCCTGGAAGTGGTTCCTCGACCCCTCCATCGGCCTCGAGCACGTCATGCACACATGGGGCTGGGAAAGCTTTTCCTTCCGCTGGATCAAGGAAGGCAAGATGGCGATCTACACCATCGTCATCGCCGCGGTCTGGCAGTCGTCGGGCTTCGTCATGGCGATGTTCCTGGCCGGCCTACGCGGCGTCGACAACGAGGTGATAAAAGCAGCACAGATCGACGGCGCCTCGACCGTCATGATCTACCGCCGCATCATCATCCCGCTGATGCGCCCGGTCTTCCTGTCGGCCTTCGTCGTGCTCGCGCACCTCGCCATCAAGTCCTACGACCTCGTCGTCGCCATGACCGACGGCGGCCCCGGTACCGCCACCTGGGTGCCCGCGCTGTTCATGCAGAAGTTCACCTTCGGCCGCAACGAGATGGCGATGGGCGCTTCGTCCGCCATCATCATGATGATGATGATCTTCTCGATCATCGTGCCCTATCTCTATTCCGAGCTGAGGGGAGGGCGCCGCTCATGAGTGCCGCTCCCTCCCAGGACAACGCCGCCCGCACCGGCATCATTGCCCGTGCCGTCATCTACTCCCTGCTCATCCTCTTCGCGGTCTATTATCTGCTGCCGCTCTACGTGATGGTGGTGAACTCGCTGAAGCCGCTGGACGAGATCCGCCAGGGCCAGATGCTCGACCTGCCGAGCACTTGGACCATCGAGCCCTGGCTCTCGGCCTGGTCGACGGCGCAGATCGGCGTCTCGCCGACCGGGCTGAAACCCTACTTCCTGAACTCCATCCTGATGGTGGTGCCGGCCGTCGCAGTCTCGACCCTGCTTGGCGCGCTCAACGGCTACGTGCTGACCAAATGGCGCTTCCGCGGCGACAACATGGTCTTCGGCCTGATGCTGCTCGCCTGCTTCATCCCGTTCCAGATCGTGCTTATCCCGTCCGCCCGCATCCTCGGCGAGCTCGGCCTTGCCGGCACGGTCACCGGCCTCGTGCTCATCCACGTGGTCTACGGCCTCGGCTTCACCACGCTCTTCTTCCGCAATTATTACGAGGCCTTCCCGACCGAGCTGGTGCGCGCCGCGCAGATCGACGGCGCCTCCTTCTTCCAGATCTTCCGCCGCATCCTGCTGCCGTCGTCGGGACCGATCATCGTCGTCACCGTCATCTGGCAGTTCACCAACATCTGGAACGACTTCCTGTTCGGCGCGTCCTTCGCCGACTTCGATTCCATCCCGATCACGGTGGCGCTGAACAACCTCGTCAACTCGTCGACGGGCGTGAAGGAATACAACGTGCATTTCGCCGGTGCGGTGCTGGCCGCGCTTCCCACGCTCGTCGTCTACATTGTCTCCGGACGCTATTTCGTGCGCGGCCTGATGGCCGGCGCGGTCAAGGGTTAGGCCGATGTCGTTCCTGCAGATCCAGAACCTCGAAAAGTCCTTCGGTGCGACGCGCATCCTGAAGGGCGTCACGCTGGAGATCGAGGAGGGCGGTTTCCTGGTGCTGGTCGGCCCGTCCGGCTGCGGCAAGTCCACGCTTCTCAACACCATCGCCGGGCTGGAGCCGATCACCTCGGGCGAGATCAGGATCGGCGGCCGGCGGGTCAACGACCTCCACCCGTCGAAGCGCGACATCGCCATGGTGTTCCAGTCCTACGCGCTCTACCCCAACATGACGGTTGCGCAGAACATCGCCTTCGGCATGGAGATACGCGGCGTGCCGAAACCCGAGCGCGACAAGGCCATCGCCGATGTCGCCAGCCTGCTGCAGATCGGCCATCTGCTCGACCGCAAACCGTCGCAGCTCTCGGGCGGCCAGCGCCAGCGTGTCGCCATGGGCCGCGCGCTGGTGCGTGACCCGCAGGTGTTCCTCTTCGACGAGCCGCTCTCCAACCTCGACGCCAAGCTCAGGATCGACATGCGCACCGAGATCAAGCGGCTCCACCAGCGCATGGGCACCACCATCGTCTACGTCACCCACGACCAGATCGAGGCGATGACGCTGGCGACCAAGATCGCCGTGCTGAAGGACGGCATCCTCCAGCAGTTCGGCACGCCGGCCGAGATCTACAACAACCCGGTCAACATGTTCGTTGCCGACTTCATGGGCTCGCCGGCGATGAACCTGGTGCCCGCGACCATCGGGGGAAACGGCAGCGGCCTCACCGTCAATTTCGAGCGCGAAGGCCGCCCGCCGGTGTCGCTGGCCGTCACCGATCCGCCCTCCGGTCTGGCCGGTTTCAAGGGCAAGAAGGTGGTGTTCGGCGTCCGTCCCGAGGCGCTGACCGACCCCGATGGCGCCGACCGCAACGCGTCGAGCACGGCAACCGCCGACCTCCACATCGAGGTCGTGGAACCCGCCGGCTCCGACACTTTCGCCGTCACCAATCTCGGCGGCAAGGGCGTTGTCGCGCGTCTCAGGGCCGACGCCAACGTCCAGCCCGGCACGGTGACGCCGCTCACCTTCAATCTCACCAAGACGGTGTTCTTCGATCCGGCGACCGAGAACCGGATTCACTGACGCGAAATGGCCTCTCCCGACATCGTCATCATCGGCTCCGGAATGGGCGGCGCGACGGTCGCGGCCGGACTGGCCGGCAGCGGCGCCAAGGTCACCATTTTGGAGAAAGGCGAGCGCCTGCTCGACTCGCCCGAGACGCGCGACGCCCGCGCCATCTTCCAGCGTGCGCATTTCCGTCCCAAGGAGATGTGGCTCGACGCACAGAGCAAGCCCTTCAACCCCGGCAATTATCATGTCGTCGGCGGCAACACGAAGTTCTACGGCGCAGTGCTGTTCCGCTACCGCAGGCAAGACTTTTCCGAGCTCGAATTCCCGGGAGGCGGCGTGTCGCCGGCCTGGCCGTTCCCTTACGAGGAACTGGAGCCCTGGTACTCGAAGGCCGAGCAGCTCTACCAGGTCCGGGGCACGACAAGCGAAGACCCCACCGAGCCCTTCCACTCCAGGGATTATCCTTTCAAGCCGGTGCCCGACGAACCGGCGATCGCAAAGGTCCGCGAGCGCCTGAAGTCGGTCGGACTGCATCCGGCAAGCCTGCCGCTCGGCGTAGACATCGACCGCTGGCTTGCCCGCGCCAAGACGCCGTTCGACGCCTATCCCGACACGCTGACGGGCAAGATGGACGCCGAGAGCTGCGGGCTGGCCGCGGCTCTCGAGGATCCCGACATCGATCTCCAGACCGGCGCCGACGTCGTCAGGCTGGAGACCGACGAGAAGAACCGCATCGCCTCGATCGTCTACCGCCAGAAGGGCGAGGAAAAGCGGCTGTCGCCCAAGCTGGTGATCCTGTCGGCAGGGGCCATCCGCTCCGCCACGCTGCTGCTAAGCTCGGCCGACGGGCGCAATCCTGACGGACTCGCCAACAGCTCGGACCAGGTCGGCCGCAACTTCATGAACCACAACGCGACCTTCATGCTCGCGGTCGACCCACGCACGGTCAACGATTCCGTCTACCAGAAGACCATCCACTTCAACGATTTCTATTTCGACGACGGAAATGGCTCGGGGCCGCTCGGCCAGGTTCAGCTGCTCGGCCGCGTCACCGGGCAAATCCTGAAGAGCCGGCTCTCTGCCGTCCCCGAGTTTGCGCTGAATATGCTGAGCCGCCGTTCGGTGGACTGGTATCTCGTTTCAGAAGACCTGCCGCGCAAGGAAAGCCGCGTGCGGCTCGACGGATCGCAGGTCATCCTCGAATGGCGTTTTTCGAACATGAAGGCGCACGAGACCCTGGTTGCGCGGGTCAAGGAACGCATGCGCGCGGCAGGCTATCCCATCCTGCTCAGCCAGCTCGTCGACGGCCGCCTGCCGTCGCATCAATGCGGGACGACCAGGATCGGAAACGATCCTGCCGGCCATGTCTGCGACCCCTGGTGCCGTTCCTTCGACCACAAGAACCTGTTCGTCGTCGACGCCGGCTTTCTGCCCACCTCGGCGGCGGTCAACCCGTCGCTCACCGTTGCCGCACAGGCCCTGCGCGTGGCGGACTATATTCGCCGGACGGAGCTCGCGTCATGACCCGTCGCGCTGCCATCGTCACCGGGGCCAATCGCGGTATCGGCCTCGCCATCGCCGAGATATTGGCCGCCTCTGGCTTCGACATCCTCGCCGCCGATCTCGCACCGGCGCCCAGCGACGAACTGCAGGCGGGTGTCGAGCGCAACAATGGCCGGCTCGCCTACAAGGCCTTCGACCTCGGCGACCTCTCCACCCACGCCGGCGTTCTCGAAACCGCCGGGAAGGAATTCGGCTCGATCGACTGCCTCGTCAACAACGCCGGCATGGCCTCGCCCGTGCGTGGCGATCTGCTGGAACTCACGCCCGAGAACTTCGACCGTGTTCTCGACGTCAACCTGCGCGGCACCATCTTCCTTTCGCAAACCGTCGCCCGCGCCATGCTCGCCGCCCCCGTCAAGCCGGGCCGTTCGATCATCACGATCACCTCCGTCAGCGCCGAATTCGCCTCGCCCGAACGCCCCGACTATTGTGTCTCCAAGGCAGGCCTCTCCATGTGGGTGAAGAACCTCGCGCTGCGCCTCGCAGCTGACGGCATCGCCGTCTTCGAGGTCCGGCCGGGCATCGTCCGCACCGACATGACGGCGGCCGTGGCGGACAAATATGACGGCCTGATCGGCGAGGGGCTGGTGCCCGCACGCCGCTGGGGCCAGGCGGCCGATGTCGGTCTGGCGGTGGCGACGCTCGCCGCCGGCACGCTCGGCTTCGCCACCGGCTCGATCCTCAATGTTGACGGCGCGCTGTCGGTGCGGAGGCTTTGAGATGGCGCGCTTGCAGGACTTGGGTTCCTCGCCCCTGCGAAGCGGGGGAGAGGTGGCTCGGGCGAAGCCCGAGACGGAGAGGGGGTCTTTCTCGACCACGCAAGCGTTCCTTCGGCGAGCACTCCCATGAGCGACTTCATCATCGTCGGCGGCGGGCCGGCAGGCTGCGTCCTCGCCAACAGGCTGAGCGAAGACCCCGGCAACTCGGTCACGCTGCTGGAAGCCGGCGGCGGCGACTGGCATCCGCTGATCCACATGCCGGCCGGCTTCGCCAGGATGACCAAAGGCATCGCCTCCTGGGGCTGGTCGACCGTGCCGCAGAAGCACATGAAGGGCCGCGTCTTCCGCTACACCCAGGCCAAGGTGATCGGCGGCGGTTCCTCCATCAACGCGCAGATCTACACGCGCGGCAATGCACGCGACTACGACGCCTGGGAGAAGGAGGAGGGGCTGTCAGGCTGGGGCTATCGCGACGTGCTGCCCTATTTCAAGCGCGCCGAGAACAACGAGCGCTACGCCAACGACTATCACTGCTATGGCGGCCCGCTCGGCGTCTCCAATCCCGTCTCGCCGCTGCCGATCTGCGAGGCCTATTTCCGCGCCGGCCAGGAGATGGGCATCCCTTTCAACCCGGACTTTAACGGCGTCAGCCAGGAGGGCCTCGGCTACTACCAGCTCACGCAGAAGAACGCCCGCCGCTCCTCGGCCTCAGTCGCGTATCTGCAGCCGATTGCCAGCCGCAAGAACCTCACCGTGCGCACCGGCGTCATGGTCACCCGCGTGGTGATCGAGGAGGGTAGGGCGATCGGTGTCGAGATCGTCGCCAACCCCGGCGCCCAGCCGGAAATCCTGCATGCGGACCGGGAAGTCATCGTCAGCTCCGGCGCCATCGGTTCACCCAAGCTGCTGATGCTCTCCGGCATCGGCCCGGCCGATCACCTGAAGTCGGTCGGCGTCAAGCCGGTGCACGACCTGCCCGGCGTCGGCCGGAACCTGCAGGACCATCTCGACCTTTTCGTCATCGCCGAATGCTCCGGCGACTTCACCTATGACAATTACGCAAAGCTCCACCGCTCGGCCTGGGCGGGGCTGCAATACCTGCTCTTCAGGAAGGGGCCGGTGGCCTCCAGCCTCTTCGAGACAGGTGGCTTCTGGTACGCCGATCCGACCGCGGCGCAGCCCGACATCCAGTTCCATCTCGGGCTTGGCTCCGGCATCGAGGCCGGCGTCGAGAAGCTGAAGAATCCGGGCGTGACGCTGAACTCGGCCTTCCTCAGGCCGCGCTCGCGCGGCTCGGTCAGGCTGTCGGGCAGCGACCCCGCTGCTGCGCCGCTCATCGACCCGAACTACTGGGCCGATCCCTACGATCGCGAGATTTCGATCAAGGGCCTGCGCATCGCTCGCGAGATCATGCGGCAGAATGCGTTGAAACCGTTCGTCGAGCGCGAGGTGCTGCCCGGCCCGTCGCTGCAGACCGACGAGCAGCTGTTCGACTATGCCTGCAACAGCGCCAAGACCGATCACCACCCGGTTGGCACCTGCCGCATGGGCCATGACGAGATGGCGGTGGTGACGCCGGACCTCAGGCTGCGCGGCATCGAGAACCTGCGTGTCTGCGACGCCTCGATCATGCCGCGCGTGCCGTCGTCCAACACCAACGCACCGACCATCATGGTCGGCGAAAAGGGCTCCGACATCATTCTCGGCCGCGAGCCTCTGGCCCCGGTCGTCTTTTCGTAAAGCCGCACGGCCGCTTGAGGGTGTTGAGCCAATGATCAGACATTGCGTTTTCTTTTCCTTCCGCGCCGACGTCGGCCACGCGGAGCGTGCGGCGATCCATGCCGAGCTGGACGCGCTGCGCAATGTCGTCGATGGCATGGGTGGGATGACCTTCGGCCCCAATGTCAGCCCGGAACCCTTCGCGCGCGGTTACACCGATGGTTTCACCATCGACTTCCGCGACGCCGCGGCACGCGACGCCTACCTCGTCCATCCGGATCACCAGAAGGCCGGCGCACGCCTTGTCGGCGCAATCGACGGCGGCACCGACAGGCTCTTTGTCTTCGATGTGGGAGCCTAGGCTGACTAGAGGTACTGGCTGACTTTCCTGCCTGCCTTCAGGAAGCGGGAAGGATTGAGCGCCTCGCCGTTGCGGCGCACCTCGTAGTGCAGGTGCGGACCGGTCGAGCGGCCGGTGCTGCCGACCTTGCCGACGATATCGCCGGCAGACAGTTGCTGCCCCTTCTTGACCAGGATTTTGCTCAGATGGCCGTAGCGCGTGGTGAAGCCGTCGGCGTGTTCGACCTCGACCATGCGGCCGTAGCCGCCGTTCCAGCCGGCGCTCACCACCGTGCCTGGCGCCGTGACGTGTGCTTCCGACCCCATCGGCGCACGGAAATCCATCCCGGAATGCAGCGCCGGCGATCCCAGCAACGGGTCCTTGCGCACGCCGAACGTGCTGGAGACGGAGTGGCCGGGCGAGGGGTTGGCAATCGGCAGGCGGCGCGCTTCGGATTTCATCCGGTCAAGCATTTCAAGCGCTTCGTCGAGTTCCTTGACCTTGGCGTCGAAGAGCGCGGGGTTGTCGATCGGCACGAGGGGACCGCCGATGCCGCTGCCGGCCTCGACCCGCAGCCCGGCATCCTCCAGCACGTCCGAGATCGCGTCGGCCGTCTGGTAGGCGTCCTGGGCGAGCGTGTTGATGCGCGAAAGCTGCTCGGATTCGATCGTGCGCAGCGACTGGTTGATGGCGACGAACAGCCGGTCGGCGCGGTCGGCGGAGGATTCGCCCTCTACCGATGGCGAATTGCGCGTCGACCAGAAGGAGAAGGGTTGGGCCGAAGCGCCAGCCAGGACCGGCTGGCCGGAAGCGGCGGTGTCGAGCGTGGCGCGCAGGTCAGGCCCGTTTTCCCACCCGTCCTCCGGCTTGTCCGGCGGCAGCGGGGCCGAGGCCGGCAAGGCCGCGGCGTCCGCCCCGAACCGGTCGGTGATCGGCGCGAGGCGGCCGTGCCGCTCCGTGAGCTGTGTCTGCCGCTCGAGCAGTTCGCCGACCTTCGTTTCCATCAGTTGCTGGTCGAGCATCTGCCGGCTGGTGATGCGGTCGACCTGCGCCCGCAGCGCCGAGATGCGGTCCTCATAGGCCTGCTGCAGGCGAGCCTGCCGCGCCGTCGTGGCGTCGATCAGGTCGTCCCTCAGCACCAGATAGGTGGTCGCCAGCAGATAGCCGATCGCCATCGCGGCGAATGCCGAGCCGGCAACCGCCACGAGCCACGGACGGACCTGGAAATGACGGATGTCGTCGCCGCGCGCGATGATGACCGTGTGTGGTTCGTTGCGCTTGCCGAAGACCGTTGACCGATTTGCTTCTGCCACTGGAACGAGTGCCCACGCCGCTAGATTACAATGCGGCGATTACACATCGTTAAGGTTAACAAAGCCCTTAGCGGGGTTCGTTGCGGCGGGGTCGGCGGCAATGGTGGAGGCAAAAGAAAGCCCTCGTCTCCGTGAAGGACGGCGAGGGCTTTGCTACGCAGGATACGCGTACTGGGCGGACTGCTAGGCTAATCCAGGAAGAGCCATAGCAGGATGATGATGGGAATTGGAATCCCGAGCAGCCAGAGCAAAACTCCGCGTAACATATTGTTCTCCCACGATGTTTTCAGATGAAGAAACGTCGCTGGAAAGATATTGTTCCACGGTCGGAAAAAACGTCAAAGCGCCTTTGCTGCTTCGAGGACTTCTTCGGCGTGGCCGGGAACCCTGACCTTGCGCCAGATGCGCGCGATCTTCCCGTCGCGGTCGATGAGGAAGGTCGAGCGGATGACGCCCATGTATTTCCTGCCGAACATCGTCTTCTCGCCCCACACGCCATAGGCTTCGATCGCCTCGCGTGATTCATCGGCGGCAAGCGGCGTCGTCAGCCCGTGCTTTTTCCTGAAATTGGCGTGCTTCTTCAGGCTGTCGGGAGATATCCCGATCACGACCGCGCCCGCCTCGCGAAAGGCGTCGTTGAATTTCGAGAAATCGATCGCTTCGACGGTGCAGGTCTGGGTGTTGTCCTGCGGATAGAAGAACAGCACCACGATTTTGCCGCGAAGCTCTGTCAGCCGGACCTCTCCGCCGCCGTCGGCAGGCAGTGAGAATTGCGGCGCGTCGTCTCCTGGCGTCAATTCGGCCATAGCTATGCCCTTGATTGGGTTACATGAACGGCTGCAGGGATATAGTGTTGCGGCAGGAGTCGTCTACGGCGCCGACGCGAGATACGGAAAATCGTGTGGAGCACGAACCACCTAGGCATGAAAAGATACGGTTCCGGCGCTGCGAGATAGCCGATCTGGCAACTCTGCCGTCCGCCGGGACAGTGCGCAAGCCTGCCCGCAAATGGCTGCCGCAACGTGCCGGGACGATCCTGCTGCGCATCGCCGGCGGCGCGGCCGCGCTCGTCCTGCTGGCGTTTGCCGCGATCTATGCTGTCGGCGCTTCCGGCATCGGCTCGGAGCGGCTGCGCGTCGCCGCCGAGCAGGCGCTGGAGAAGGCTGCCGGCGTCGATGTCAACGCCGTGGTCGGTCCTGCGCGCATCACTCTCGACGGCATGAGCCTGCTTGCCCTGGAAGTCAGCGACGTCAGCCTGAAGCGCGCGGACGACGGCCAGATGATCGCCGAGGCCCGCGCCGTGCGCTTCGGCGTCCGCCTGCTGCCGCTCCTGTCGGGCGACGTGCGCGTTTCAAGCGCTAGCCTGTCGGATGCCCGCATTATGGTCGAGGGCCTGCGCTCTGGCGACGGTCCGGACTTCTTGGCCGCCTTCACCGACGAGCGCGGCCTGGTCGAGCCTGACCGCGTCGCCGGCGCCGTTTTCGCCTTCGTCCACAAGGCGCTCGACGCCATGGGCGCGAAGTCGCTTCGGCGCATTGGCCTCGACAATGTCGAACTGGTGCTGCCGGCCGGCGAGGGGATCGTCAGCGTCCGCGTCGTCGAATCCGACCTCGCCGACACCAAGGGGGACGGTCTGGCTCTGTCGTCGGAACTGGAAGTCGGCGGCCGCACCGTGGAACTGTCAGCCCGGGCCACGCGCGACCGTTCGACCGGGCAGATCTCCAACCTCGAATTCGCGGCCGACGCCTCGGAACCTGAGGAAGCGGCGACAGGTGGCGACAGCGCCAGCCGGCTGGGCGCGGTCGAGCTGGAACTCACCGGTGCCGAGGGCAACGGCGCCGGCGAGGCAGAGCTAAACGCATCGTTGAAGCTCGCCGATTCCGCGCTCGACCTCGGACCGCGCGGCATCATCGCCGGCGGCGTCGATGTTGCCGCCCGCTTCGTCAGCGGCGCCGACAGGGTCGAGATCGAACGGCTGCAGGTGTCGACCGGCCGGTCGCAGTTCGACTTCAAGGGTCTGCTCGGCCCGCGCCCCGCCACGGACAATCCCGATGACGCGCCGGCCTATCGGTTCAATCTCGTCAGCGCGCGTTCGACCGTCGCGCCCGAAGGATCGCCCGAACCGGCGATGGCCACCGCGCTCCAGGTCGCCGGGACGTACCTGACCCGGGACAGGATCCTGTCGCTCGACAACATCGTCGTGAAGGGCGGGCGCGGCGAAGCGCTGGGCACCGCCACCATGCGCTTCGTCGAAGGCAAGGCGCCCGGCCTGTCCGTTGCCTTCAACGTGCACGACATGCCGGTGTCGCAGGTCAAGCAGCTCTGGCCGTGGTTTTCCGCCCGCGGTGCCCGCAACTGGGTCCTCAACAACGTCTTCGGCGGCCGCGTCTCGGAAGCGCAGTTGCAATATCAGGTCGAGCCCGGACGCCCGAGCGGCGCGGAGCTGCCGCTGACCGCGAACGAATCCTTCGGCACTTTCCAGCTCGAAGGCACGCGTTTCGATACCGCCGGCCTCATTCCTCCGGTGCGCGACGCGAAGGGCACGGTCGACTACCGCGGCAACGACGTCGACATCACCCTTCAGTCCGGCACGGTCTATCTGCCGAGCGGCCGCACCGTCGCCGCCAGCAACGGTGTTCTGGTCGTTAAGCAGGCGAATGTGCAGCCCGTCGTCGGCGCGCTCGACATCGACGTCGCCGGCGAGGCGCCGGCGGTTGCCGAGCTCGCTTCCTACGATCCGATCAACGCCATGCGCTATGTCGGCTTGGTGCCGGACGACTTCACGGGCCAGGTTTCCGGCAATGTGAAGGCCGACATCCCGCTGCAGAAAGGCGTCGACCGGGACCGGCTGAACTGGCTGGTGGCGCTCGACTACGAGGGCTTGTCGATCGCCAGGCCGATCGACGGCCAGGTCGTTACCGAAGCCGAAGGCACGATATCAGTCGAGAAGACGAAAGCCGTCATCGCCGCCAAGGCCAAGCTCAGCGGCGTGTCCGCCGAGATCGCCGCGGTCGAGCCGCTCGGTACGAGCGATGTGGAACGCAAGCGCACGATCACGCTTGTCCTCGACGAGAAGACGCGCGAGCAGCTTGTGCCCGGTCTGGATGCCATGGTGAAGGGACCGGTCAAGGTGGCGCTCGATTCACAGGAAGGCGGCGGGCAGCTGGTCACCGCCGATCTTACCGGCGCGCAGCTCAACATCCCCTGGGCAGGATGGACGAAGGGGCCGGGCATAGCGGGCAATGTCACCTTCCTGCTCGAGAACGCGGACGGCAAGTCGACGCTGTCTGACTTCAATCTCAGCGGCGCGACCTTCGGCATCGCCGGTTCCGTCACGCTTTCGGACGGTGCTCTGTCGCAGGCCGAGTTCAGCCGGGTGCGGCTCAACCGCAACGACGACGTCGCAATAACCGTAAAACAATCCGGCAAGGGATATGCCGTCGACGTCACCGGCAAATCGCTCGACGCGCGCTCCGTGGTCCGGCAGTTTACCACCGACACCAGCACCGCCACCAAGGCCTCTGAAAGCGGATCCGTTTCGGTCAGCGTGGACGTGAAGTCGGTCACCGGCTTCAACGACGAGAAACTCTCCAACCTGAAGCTCGAATATCGCGGCCGCGGCGACAGGGTGGATCGGCTGGAAGTCGATGCAGTCGCGGGTTCGGGCGCCAAGGTGCAGTTGCGCAACGGCGCCGAAGGGAACGGCCGCGCCATGCGCATGAGCTCGACGGACGCCGGCGCGATCCTGCGCTTCCTCGACATCTACAAGCACATGGAAGGCGGCCGGATCGACCTCTCGTTGACCGGCGGCGCCGAGGGCCCGATGACCGGGCAGGTCGACGCGCGCGATTTCTTCCTGGTCAACGAGCCCAGGCTGAGTTCGATCGTCTCGACTACGCCGCCGGGCGGAGAGAGAAGCCTCAACCAGGCGGTCAGGCGCGATATCGACACCTCGCGTGTCGCCTTCGAGCGCTGTTATTCGCAGATCGAGAAGGGGCCGGGTTATCTCAACCTGTCGAACGGCATCCTGCGCGGGCCGCTGGTCGGCGCGAGCTTCCAGGGCATGCTCTACGACACCAAGGGCAACATGGACATGACCGGCACCTTCATGCCGGCCTATGGTCTCAACCGCATCTTCGGCGAAATACCGATCATCGGCGCGCTGCTCGGCAACGGCCGCGACCGCGGCCTGATCGGCGTGACCTTCAAGCTCGAGGGCGACGCGGATCAGCCTGCCGTGCAGATCAACCCGCTCTCCGTCATCGCGCCCGGCATCTTCCGGTCCATCTTCGAATTCCGCTGAGGGCGATCGAGCCTGCGTCGCCTTCCGCCTACGATGGAATGCGGGCGATCACCTTGATCTCGAAATCGAAACCGGCCAGCCAGTTCACACCGAGCGCCGTGATGTTGTGGAGCGGGTCCTGCATGAACACGCGATCCCTCACTTCAAGGACGGTGTCGATCTGGCTTTCGGGGTCCGTCATGAAGATCGTCACGTCGACGATGTCGTCGAAGGTTGCGCCTGCGCCCTTCAGCGTCTCCTGCAGGTTTTGGAAAGCGAGTTCGACCTGCTTCTTGTGGTCAGGTTCGGGTGAGCCGTCCTGGCGCGCGCCGACCATGCCTGAGACGAAGAGAAGATCGCCGGACCTGATGGCGGGCGAATAGGCATGCGCCTTGAAATTGGCGTGCGGATGCTCGGGAGAAATTGCCTCGCGCTTCATGCTGAAAACTCCTGTGAGGGATGACCGACGCGTCCCATTCGGGACACATCGGCAGCAGCGCATTGTTCGCATACGCGGCGTATGCGGACACGTATGACCTATGCTGCGTATTTCAACCTTCGGACGTGAAGTTTTCCGCCTTGCAGTTTTGGGGGCTCAACTCGGCCGAACAAGGACGTGCCGCTTCTTTCCGAGCGACAGCTTGATCGCGCCATCGGCGGTCACGTCCGCCTCGGTGACGATGCGGCGGTCGTCCGCGACCGGCTGGTCGTTGACGCGCACCGCACCGCCCTGGACGTGGCGGCGCGCCTCGCCGTTGGACGATGCGAGCCCGGCGCTGACGAAGAGCGACAGGATGCCGACGCCTTCCGCGATCGCTGCGCGATCGACAGTCACCGTCGGCAACGTGTCGGCGGTCACGCCTTCCTCGAACGTCTTGCGCGCGGTCTCGGCGGCCTGCTCGGCATCGGCGCGGCCATGCAGCATGGCGGTCACTTCCGTCGCCAGCACCTTCTTGGCCTCGTTGATCTCAGATCCGCCGAGCGCTGCCAGCCGCGCCACCTCGTCGAGCGGCATCGTCGTGTAGAGCCTCAGGAAACGCTCGACGTCGGCGTCCTCCGTATTGCGCCAGTATTGCCAGAACTCGTAGGGGCTCAGCATGTCGGCGTTGAGCCACACCGCTCCGTTGAGCGACTTGCCCATCTTCGCTCCGGACGAAGTCGTCAGCAAAGGCGAGGTCAGCGCGAAGAGCTGCGGCGTTTCCATCCTGTGGCCGAGGTCGATGCCGTTGATGATGTTGCCCCACTGGTCCGAGCCGCCCATCTGCAGCCGCGTGCCGTAGCGCTTGTTCAGCTCCACGAAGTCGTAGGCCTGCAGGATCATGTAGTTGAACTCGAGGAACGACAGCGACTGGTCGCGATCCAGCCTGAGCTTGACGGAATCGAAGGAGAGCATCCGGTTCACCGAGAAGTGCCGGCCGACATCGCGCAGGAATTCGAGATAGTTCAGCTTCACCAGCCAGTCGGCATTGTTGACCATCAGCGCATCGCGCGGCCCTTCGCCGAAGGTGAGGTAGTTCGAGAAGACCTTCTTGATGCCGTCTATGTTCTCCTGGATCGTCTCGACCGTCATCAGCTTGCGCGCTTCGTCCTTGAAGGACGGATCGCCGACCATGCCGGTGCCGCCGCCCATCAAGGCGATCGGACGATGGCCTGTCTGCTGCATCCAGTGCAGCATCATGATCTGGATGAGGCCGCCGGCATGCAGGCTGGGGGCTGTCGGATCGAAGCCGATATAGGCGCTCACCGTCTCGGCCTTGAACAGCGCGTCGAGACCTTCCGGGTCGGAGATCTGGTGGATGAAACCGCGCTCGTCGAGGACGCGCAGGAAATCGGACTTGAAGGCGGACATTTCGTTTTCCCGAGAGATCGCCTGCGGCCTTGGCCGCGATGGCAAGTATGATCGCGGGCGTTTAGCATCCGGCGGCGGGGAATCACAAGAACGGCGGCGAAAATGACAGCACTGCGTGCGCTTGGCCTGATGAGCGGAACGTCGATGGACGGCATCGATGTCGCGGCGCTGGAGACGGACGGCGAGACTGTCGCCGCCACCGGACCCTCGCTGTCGGTGCCCTATGACGCAGCCTTTCGCCGCCGGATCGAGGCCTCACTCGATACGGCGAAGTCGATCGCGAAGCGAGACGAGCGGCCCGGCGATCTCGCCGCGCTCGAGCGCGAGATCACGTTGCGCCACGCGCGCGCGGTGCGCGATTTTCTCGCCGCGGCTCCGGCAGCATGGCAAGCCGTGGACGTCATCGGCTTCCACGGACAGACGGTGCTGCACCGTCCTCATCTCGGCCTGACCGTGCAGCTTGGCGACGGCGCGCTGCTGGCGCGGGAGACAGGCATTCCCGTTGTCCACGACATGCGCGCCAACGACATGGAGCATGGAGGGCAGGGCGCACCGCTGGTGCCTGCCTATCATGCGGCGCTTGCGCATTCGCTGCCGGCGGAATTCGCCGGCGACTTCCCGATGGTCTTCGTCAATATCGGCGGCATCTCCAACATTACTTACGTGCCGCGCGAAGGCGATCCGGTCGCCTTCGATACGGGACCGGGCAACACGCTCATCGACCAGTGGGTGGCGCGCGAGGGCGGCGTGCCCTTCGACGCCGGCGGCGCGATCGCCAGCGAAGGCGGTGTCATCCGCACCGTTGTCGATCGCTATCTCGACAACAAGTTCTTCGAGAAGAGCGGTCCCAAATCTCTTGACCGAAACGATTTTACTTTGGAGCCGGCGCGGGGCCTCGAACTCGCGGACGGGGCGCGGACGCTGGCTACGGTATCGGCAGAGGCGATCCTGAAATCGGCGGAGCATTTACCAGAGGCGCCGAAGCTCTGGATCATTTGCGGCGGCGGCCGCAAGAACCCGCACATCGTCGGCGATCTCAGTGTCGGCGCGCAGGAGAGCGGCGCCAGGGTCGTTGTCGCCGAGGACGTGAAGCTCGACGGCGACGCCACCGAGGCGGAGGCCTGGGCCTATCTCGCCGTGCGCTCCTTGAACGGATTGCCGCTGACGTTCCCGACGACGACCGGATGCGACAGGCCGGTGAGCGGCGGGGTCCTCAATGCGAAGTCCTCAATAGACTGAAGGGCGCGCGGTAGAACCGAACGCCCTTCGAAAAACACAGCCTGAGCTGTGAGACTTTACTTCTTGGCAGGAGCCTTCTTTGCAGCAGGCTTCTTTGCCGGAGCCTTCTTTGCAGCGGGCTTGGCCGTCGTCTTGGCAGCAGGCTTCGCAGCAGCTTTCGCGGCAGGCTTCTTGGCCGGCGCCTTCTTGGCGGCAGGCTTCGCAGCAGCTTTGACAGCAGGCTTCGCCGCAGCTTTCGCAGCGGGCTTCTTGGCCGGCGCCTTCTTGGCGGCAGGCTTCGCAGCAGCTTTTGCAGCAGGCTTCGCCGCGGCTTTCACGGCAGGCTTCTTGGCCGGCGCCTTCTTGGCGGCGGCGGGTTTCGCAGCGGCCTTGGCAGCAGGCTTCGCCGCAGCTTTCGCCGCCGGCTTCTTGGCGGCGGGTTTCGCCGTCGTCTTCGCCTTCGGTGCTGTCGCGGCCATGGCACGCTTCTTGGTAGTGTCAGTCTTGCTCACGTGAGTTCCCCCTCGTCTAGGGATTGTGATTCGTCACAAGTGGAGCCTGACATGCAGTAAGTCGGCTGTCGAGTAGTTGTAGAGCGCCCGACAGAACTTTCCACCGCGACACTGTCGCCAAGGTCACACTAGTGAAGCGCGCGTCATTATTGATCGGCGCCGAGACGATCAGCGCAGACGTTTCGGTCGAGGATCCGACAGCTCGCCGGCGAGACGACGGTCGAGATAGTCCGCGCATTCTTCGATGAGAAGTTCGGAGTCGTTCGAGAAGAAATGGTTGGCGCCGGGCAACGTCTTTTGCGTGATGGTGATGCCCTTCTGCGTGTGCAGCTTGTCGACCAGACCTTGCACGTCTTTCGGCGGCGCGACCTTGTCGGCATCGCCGTGGATGATCAGGCCCGACGACGGACACGGAGCGAGGAAGGAGAAGTCGTAGGTGTTCGGCTGCGGCGCGATCGAGATGAAGCCTTCGATCTCCGGACGACGCATCAGCAGCTGCATGCCGATCCACGCGCCGAAGGAATAGCCGGCGACCCAGCACGTCTTCGAGTCCGGATGCAGCGACTGGATCCAGTCGAGCGCGGCTGCCGCGTCGGACAGCTCTCCGGTGCCGTGGTCGAACTCGCCCTGGCTGCGTCCGATGCCGCGGAAGTTGAAGCGCAACGTGGTGAAGTTGCGCTTCTGGAACATGTAGAAAAGATCGTAGACGATCTTGTTGTTCATCGTCCCGCCGAACTGCGGGTGAGGGTGAAGGATGATCGCGATCGGCGCGCTCTTCTCCTTGGACGGCTGGTAGCGTCCTTCGAGGCGACCTGCCGGACCCGCGAAAATAACCTCAGGCATAAAAACTCCATTTACCGCATCTTGCACGCTGCCGGCCGGTTCAATTCTTCCCGCAGCCATTGACGCGGGACGCGCGCCTTCCTAGAAGCTAGTTTAGAATTGTTCAAAACTGGGTGGCGTGCCACCCGACCGGCAAAGCGGGTAAATAGGACGGCTGGCCTTGTAAATTCAAGGAAATAACGCGCCTTCCCTATAGATTGCCCTCCGAGCCGACGGATCGAACGAAAAATGACCGGCTACCGCGCCTATCTCGACTACAATGCGAGCGCGCCGCTGCTATCCGAGGCGCGGGCGGCCATGCTTGCCGTGCTCGACGCGTCCGCCAACCCCTCGTCGGTTCACGGCGAGGGCCGCAACGCGCGCCGCATCGTCGAGGACGCGCGCCGCGAAGTCGCCGCACTCGTCAACATGAAGCCCGACCACGTCGTCTTCACCTCGGGCGCGACCGAGGCCGCCTCGACATTGCTGACGCCGGAGTGGCGGATGGGCCGCGGCGATATCCGCATGTCGAAGCTCTATGTCTCGGCAGCCGATCATCCTTGCCTGCTCGGCGGCGGACGGTTTTCTCCCGAGCGCGCCATGCGCATCGCTGTCGATGCGAACGGTGTCTGCGATCTCTCTGCGCTCGCCGCCGCGCTCGCCGCGCATGATCGCGAGGAGGGCCTGCCGCTCGTCGCCATCCATCTCGCCAACAACGAGACGGGCGTCATTCAACCCGTGCACGAGATTGGCGAGATCGTGAAGTCAGCCGGCGGCGTGCTCGTGCTCGACGCGGTGCAGGCGGCCGGCCGCATCCCGCTCGACCTAGCCGGCGGTCTCGCCGATTATATTATTCTCTCCGCGCACAAGATCGGCGGGCCCTCGGGCGTCGGCGCTTTCGTCGCCGCGTCGGACCTGATGATGCCGAAGCCGCTCGTCACCGGCGGCGGCCAGGAGAAGGGCCACCGCGCCGGCACGGAAAATCTCGCCGGCATCGCCGGCTTCGGCGCGGCGGCCGAAGTCGCGCGGAACGGGCTGTCGCACGCGGGCGAACTCGCCGCGATGCGCGACCGCGTCGAGGATACCGTGTTGTCGCTGGCGCCCGACGCCGAGATTTTCGGACGCGACGCCGAGCGTCTTGCCAACACGACATTCTTCGCTATTCCCGGCCTGAAGGCGGAGACGGCGCAGATCGGATTCGATCTTGCCGGCGTCGCGCTCTCGGCGGGTTCGGCATGTTCGTCCGGCAGGGTCGGGCCGAGCCACGTGCTGAAGGCGATGGGCTTCGACAATGACGGTGCGCTGCGCGTGTCGATCGGTCGCGGCACCATGGCGAAGGACATCGACCTGTTCGCGAAGGCGCTCGCGCAGATGCTGGCGCGCAGGACGGGAAGGACGACGCAGGCCGCGTGAGCGGCCGGGCATGATCCCTGAGGGAACCGGTTTCCTGGACAGGATCGTGCTCGAAGGAAAGTGGAATTGGGCCGAAAGGCCTTGAGCCGGTGCGTTTTCGGGACGGTGTCATGCCGTCCGCCGGGGTGAATTCCCGGAACGGATGCACTATATATCGAACTTACGCCGTCCCAGCGGCGCCATAGTTTGAAAACGGCAGGGCCTTGAACCCTGCATGGATGGAGAACGCGATGCCTGCTGTGCAGGAGACGATCGAGCGAGTCCGCAAGATCGATGTCGATCAATACAAATACGGCTTCGAGACCAAGATCGAGATGGACAAGGCCCCGAAGGGCCTGTCGGAAGACATCATCCGTTTCATCTCGGCCAAGAAGAACGAGCCGGACTGGATGCTCGAATGGCGGCTCGGCGCCTATCGCCGCTGGCTGACGCTCGACGAGCCGACCTGGGCGCGCGTCGACTATCCGAAGATCGACTTCCAGGACATTCATTATTATGCGGCGCCGAAATCGACGCCCGGCCCGACCTCGCTTGACGAAGTCGATCCCGAGCTGTTGAAGACCTATGCCAAGCTCGGCATCCCGCTCAAGGAGCAGGAGATTCTCGCCGGCGTGCAGAAGCCCGCAAACGATGACGGGCTCGACGAAGCGAACGACAACGGCGCCGCGCCGCGCAGGGTCGCGGTCGACGCGGTGTTCGACAGCGTCTCCGTCGTCACCACCTTCAAGGAAGAGCTGGCCAAGGCCGGCGTCATCTTTTGCTCGATCTCGGAGGCGATCCGCGAGCATCCGGAACTGGTGAAGAAATATCTCGGCACCGTCGTGCCGACGACCGACAATTTCTACGCCACGCTGAACTCGGCGGTCTTCACCGACGGCTCCTTCGTCTTCGTGCCGAAGGGTGTGCGCTGCCCGATGGAGCTGTCGACCTACTTCCGCATCAACGAGAAGAACACCGGCCAGTTCGAGCGCACGCTGATCATCGCGGAGGAGGGCGCCTACGTGTCCTACCTCGAGGGCTGCACCGCGCCGCAGCGCGACGAGAACCAGCTCCACGCCGCCGTGGTCGAGCTGATCGCGCTCGACGACGCCGAGATCAAGTACTCGACCGTGCAGAACTGGTATCCGGGCGACGCGCAGGGCAAGGGTGGCATCTACAACTTCGTCACCAAGCGCGGCGACTGCCGCGGCGACCGCTCGAAGATTTCGTGGACGCAGGTCGAAACCGGCTCGGCGATCACCTGGAAATACCCGTCCTGCATCCTGCGCGGCGACGACAGCCAAGGCGAGTTCTACTCGATCGCCGTGTCGAACGGCTACCAGCAGGTCGACTCGGGCACCAAGATGATCCACCTCGGCAAGAATACGAGGAGCCGCATCATCTCCAAGGGCATCGCCGCCGGCTTCTCGCAGAACACCTATCGCGGCCAGGTCTCTGCGCACCGCAAGGCGACCAACGCGCGCAACTTCACCAACTGCGACTCGCTTTTGATCGGCGACCAGTGCGGCGCGCACACCGTGCCCTACATGGAAGCCAAGAACGCGACTGCCAAGTTCGAGCACGAGGCGACCACCTCGAAGATTTCCGAGGACCAGAAGTTCTACGTGATGCAGCGCGGCGTTCCCGAGGAGGAAGCCATCGCGCTCATCGTCAACGGCTTCGTCAAGGAAGTCATCCAGGAACTGCCGATGGAATTCGCCGTCGAGGCGCAGAAGCTGATTGGGATCAGTTTGGAAGGCAGTGTGGGGTGATTCAACGCATAGGCACGATCGACCTGCGATGGGAGCGTTTTACCGACGCGATTATCCAAGAGGTTAGGACAACCGCGTTTTACGAGCGGTTCCCTAAAAACGAAGATTTGATCGATCTGGAGATTGAGCGCAACAAGAACTGGCAAGTGCTGGTGCGTGGCTTCAAGGCCTCTTTTGGTCCAAGCCATTGGATATATCTGTTGGATCTGGATTTGGAGCGAAACGAAGTCATCGATGTTTGTTCGTTTAGCCTGACAGTTGGCCGGTGGCCCTTCGATGATGACGCCACTTCGGCTCAATACGTAGATAATATCGCGGATGCCGTTGTCTCTGCGCGCGAAAGTATCGCAAGGCGCGGACAGAATTAGAAGAAGGCCTAATATGCTTGAGATCAGAAACCTCCACGCCCGCATCGCCGAAGACGGCACCGAGATCATCCGCGGGCTGAACCTCACCGTGAACAAGGGCGAGGTCGCCGCCATCATGGGGCCGAACGGCTCCGGCAAGTCGACGCTCTCCTACGTGCTCGCCGGCCGTGAGGACTACGAAGTCACCGAAGGCGACATTCTTTACGACGGCGAGTCGATCCTCGATCTTGACCCGGCCGAGCGCGCCGCGAAGGGCATCTTCCTCGCCTTCCAGTATCCGATGGAGATACCGGGCGTCGCGACGATGGAGTTCCTCAAGGTCGCGATGAACGCGCAGCGCAAGGCGCGCGGCGAGGAGCCGCTGTCGATTCCCGATTTCCTGAAGCGGGTGAAGGCGGCGTCCGGCGATCTCTCCATGGACATGGCGATGCTGAAGCGTCCGCTCAATGTCGGCTTCTCCGGCGGCGAGAAGAAGCGCGCCGAGATCCTGCAGATGAAGCTCTTGGAGCCGAAGCTCTGCGTGCTCGACGAGACCGACTCCGGCCTCGACATCGACGCGCTGAAGATTGTTGCCGACGGCGTCAACGCGCTGCGTTCGCCGGACCGTGCGATGGTCGTCATCACCCACTACCAGCGGCTTCTGGAATACATCGTCCCCGACAGCGTGCACGTGCTCTACCGCGGCCAGGTCATCAAGTCGGGCGACAAGAACCTGGCGCTGGAGCTCGAAGAGAACGGCTATGCCGGCATCATCGGCGAGGCGGCCTGAGGCCGGAGGCGAGCGAATGAACATCCACGCTGTACCCCAGCTCACGCCGGCCGAGACCGCCCTGGTCGACGCCTTCGGCGAACGCCTGTCGCTGCTTCCCGGCGACGGCGCCGTCATGGTCAAGCGCGATGACGCGATAGAGCAGGTCAAGACCGGCCTGCCGACCAAGCGCGTTGAGTCCTGGCATTATACGGACCTGCGCCGGCTGCTGACCTCTGTGCCGGCCTTCGACGAGACGGCGAAGGCCGAGGCCGTCGCGCCCGTGCTGGAAGGTTCGGCCGTGTTTTCGGTGCTGAACGGTCGCTCCTCGGAGAAGACCGCCAAGGTCGAGGGCGTCACCGTCACGCGCGTGGCCGACAAGCTCACCGACGGCAGCTTCGCGCCGGCGCTCGAGCCGCGCGGCTCCGACGACGCGGTCGGCGCGCTGAATACCGCTTTCGTGGCGGACGGTTATTTTCTTGATATCGCCGAGGGCGTCGAGCTTTCCCAGCCGATCGAGCTGCAGAACGTCCAGGCCGGCGGCCAGACGCATGTGCGGCTGCCGGTGCGCGTCGGCAACGGAGCCAAGGCCGTCATCGTCGAGCGCCAGACCGGAACGGGCGATGCCTTCGTCAGCTCGGTCGCCAATGTGACCGTCGGCGACGGCGCCGAACTCACCTGGCTGATCGTGCAGGAGCAGCCCGACGCGGCGGCCACGCATCTCGGCCAGTTCAACGCCTGGATCGGCAAGGATGCTAAGCTCGTCGTGTTCGTCATGAACGCCGGCGGCAAGCTGGTGCGCCAGGAGATCAATGTCGCGGCCAAGGGCGAGGGCTCGACCTTCACGCTGCGCGGCATCAATCTTCTTGCCGGCGATACCCATACCGACGTGACCATGGTGCTCGACCATGCCGTGCCGCACACCGAGTCCACGGAAGTCATCCGCAACGTGGTCACCGGCAAGGCGCGCGGCGTCTTCCAGGGCCGCATCAACGTGCACCAGTACGCGCAGAAGACCGACGCGAAGATGGCGTGCAACACGCTGCTTCTCTCCGACGATGGCGAGTTCTCCACCAAGCCGGAACTCGAGATCTTCGCCGACGACGTGCAGTGCGGCCACGGCGCGACCGTCACCGAGATCGACCGCAACCATCTCTTCTACTTGATGGCGCGCGGCATAGAGGAGAAGACCGCGCGCGGCCTTCTCGTGAAAGCCTTCGTCGCCGAGGTCATCGAGGAACTTGAGGACGAGGCCATTGTCGACGCCTTGGAAGGCCGGCTCGACAAGTGGTTCGCCGAACATGGGTGAGAAGCAAATAGCGAATAGGGAGTAGCGAATAGGGTGGCATAGCGGTCGCGATCTATTCGCTATTTGCTATTCGCTATTCGCCGGAAAACATGGACCAGAAAATCTCCACCACCCCCTACGACGTCGAGGCGATCCGCCGCGATTTCCCGATCCTGTCGCGGGAAGTCTACGGCAAGCCGCTGGTCTATCTCGACAACGGCGCGTCGGCGCAGAAGCCGCAGGTGGTTCTGGACGCTATCCAGCACGCCTATGCCAGCGATTACGCCAACGTGCATCGCGGCCTGCATTTTCTCTCCAACGCCTCGACCGACGCCTATGAGAAGGCGCGCGAGACGGTGCGCCGTTTCCTCAACGCGCCGAGCACGGACAACATCGTCTTTACCTCGAACACGACCGCCGCTATCAACACCGTCGCCTACGGTTTCGGCATGCCCAACATCGGGGAGGGCGACGAGATCGTCATCTCCATCATGGAGCATCACTCCAACATCGTGCCCTGGCACTTCATCAGGGAGCGGCAGGGCGCCAGGCTGGTCTGGGTGCCGGTCGACGACCAGGGCGCGTTCCACATCGAGGAATTCGAAAAGCGGCTGACCGATCGCACCAAGCTCGTCGCCATCACGCAGATGTCGAATGCGCTCGGCACGGTGACGCCGATCAAGGAGATCGTCGAGATCGCCCACAAGCGGAACATTCCCGTGCTGGTCGACGGCAGCCAGAGCGCCGTGCACATGCCGATCGACGTGCAGGAACTCGGCTGCGATTTCTTCGTCTTCACCGGCCACAAGGTCTACGGCCCCTCCGGCATCGGCGTCCTCTACGGCAAGAGCGAGATGCTGGAGCGCATGCGCCCCTTCATGGGCGGTGGCGAGATGATCGAGGAAGTGACCGAGGAAAACGTCACCTACAACGCCCCGCCGCACCGTTTCGAGGCCGGCACGCCGCCGATCGTGCAGGCGATCGGGCTGGGCGCTGCGCTCGATTACATGGAGACGGTCGGCCGCGAGCGTATCGCAGCCCACGAGGCCGATCTCAAGGACTACGCGCATGAGCGGCTGCGCTCGATCAACTCGCTGCGCATCTTCGGCGACGCGCCCGGCAAGGGCGCCATCGTCTCCTTCGAGCTGCAGGGCATCCATGCGCACGACGTGTCGATGGTCATCGACCGGCAGGGTGTCGCGGTCCGCGCCGGAACCCATTGCGCCCAGCCTCTGTTGAAACGGTTCGGCGTTACATCCACATGCAGGGCGAGCTTCGGCATGTATAATACGCGCGCCGAGGTGGATGCGCTGGTCGAGGCGCTGGAAAAAGCGCGGAAATTCTTCGGGTGATGGCTATGGAAGAGGTTAAGACCACGACCGAAACGGCAGACGCTTCAGCAGGCCTCCCGGCCGAAGCCTCGGCTCCGGCGGAAGCCGCCCCTGCGCAGGCTTCGGCTATCCCCGCCGACGAGCTGGCGCGGCTCACCGACGACATCGTCTCGGCGCTGAAGACCGTCTATGACCCGGAAATCCCTGCCGACATCTACGAGCTCGGTCTGATCTACAAGATCGACATCGAGGACGACCGCACCATCAAGATCCAGATGACGCTGACCGCGCCCGGTTGCCCGGTCGCCGGCGAGATGCCGGGCTGGGTGCAGAACGCCGTCGGCGCGGTGGAAGGCGTCTCCGACGTCGAGGTCGACATGGTCTTCGACCCGCCCTGGACCCCCGACCGCATGTCCGAAGAGGCCCAGGTCGCGGTGGGGTGGTATTGAGAAGGGCTGCCTGCGCCGCCGCATTGACGGTGTTGGTTGTGGTTGCTCCGGAAAAACCGATGGCGACAGAGAAACTGGACACCGAGCTGTCTGGTGGCGCTCAACTCTTTGATAAATACAAGGACGAGTTTTGGGCTGCGCTCGAACACCGTCCGCTCTACGATGCTTTGATCCAGCGTTTGCCTGCAAACGTACCGGAGGTTGTCGCCGCTTGGTGGCTCACAGCTGAAGTCGAAAACGGTGGCTTCAATCAGTACTTCGACAATTCCTATGGTGCGATGATCGACGAGGCCATACGCGGTCTCGAAATGACCGGGCAAGCTAAGTTCGCGGCTTCAGCCCGCTCAGCAAAGGACGAGTTCGGCGGCGAGGTGCCGTTTGACCGGGACGAGCGTATGCTCCAGGTCGAGGCTATCTGCGATAAGAACGACCGATGCTGGGGCGCCGCCCAGGCAATGTACTATTCCGTCACCAATGACGAATGGGCTCGCTATAGAGACCGGGCTGACGAGTTCGCAAAGGCGCTTTTGAACAGATAGCTGTTGATACTCGAAGTCAAATGAAGCTCGCTCCCAGAATTGTGCTGCAACTGCCGCTTGGTAATCCGGATGCTCTTGGTCCATTTGTCGAGGACTGCCTGCGCCACGGCGTGGTGCTGATCGCGGTCGTCGGGGAGAATGCGGCTGCAGTAGAAGACTTGATAGACGATTTTGTCATAGGCGATGGTTCCGATCGGAGCCGCTTCATAGTCACCACCCAACACGAGGGCGAGACGCTGGAGGATGTGATGGAGTTTGCCGCAACCTTCAATGCCAGGAGTGAAGCTCGTACGGCTTTAGCCTGTGCTGCTTGCATCGGGCCAAAAACTTCACCATTTTAAGGGATGAATCATCCGGCAGGCCTTTAACCTGCATGGCTTGGAGAATGACATGGGACGCTTCGCCGTCATTTCGATGACCGACGCTGCCGCCGAGCGCGTCAACGAGATCGTCGCTGCCCGCGACAATGCCAGGGGCGTGCGCCTTGGCATCAAGAAGGGCGGCTGTGCCGGTATGGAATATACGGTCGACCTCGTCACCGAGCCGAAAACCGGCGACGACCACGTCGAGAAGAACGGCGCGCAGGTCTGGGTCGCGCCCGAGGCGGCTCTCTTCCTGCTCGGCACCGAGATGGATTTCGAGAAGACGACGCTGCGCACCGGCTTCACCTTCCGCAACCCCAATCAGAGCTCCGCCTGCGGCTGCGGCGAATCCGTCGAGCTGAAGCCAGCCGACCTCAAGGCGCTCGCCGAAGCCCGCGCCGCCAGCGCGGCGTAGCGCTGATTTCCCTCCCCCTTGAGGGGAGGGTGGCCCGAAGGGCCGGGTGGGGTAGCCGGAGGCAGCACGCGACGTTTTCTTTGCGCCCCACGCTTCATAATTACCCCGCCCGCCTCGCTTCGCTCGGCACGCTTTCCGCGATGGGGAGGGAAAGCGTCGCTGCTTTCACTCCACCCACATCTTCGTGCGCTTGTGCCAGTCGGCGATCGATTCGTCCGGATAGGCGTCGAACGTCTTGTCGCCCTTGCGGATGTCGGGCTCCACCCAAGACGCCTTGTATTTCAGCATGATGTGGACACGCTCCCTAGGTTTCGGCAGCTCGCTGTCGATCGCCGAGGCGAAGGGATGCACCAGCTCCGGCCAGGTCGGATCGTAGAGCCACAGCGCCGAGCCGCATTTCTTGCAAAAATTGCGTTCGCCGGTCGACACCTCGCAGCGCGTCCGCTCGTCGTCCTCGATCTCGGCCCGGTAGACCCCGATCGCGCGCTTGCCCTTCACCTTCAGCGTCTCGTAGACGCCGCCGAGGTTGATCGCGTAACCGCCGCCGCCCTGCTGCTTGCGGCAGATCGAGCAGTAGCAGAGCATGAACGGTGCGGGCGTGTGGCTTTCGACCTCGAAACCGACCGCGCCGCAGCGGCAGGACCCTTTGAGCAGAACCGGCATTTTCGAGCACGACCTCCGTTGGTGTCAGGAGGATATGGGTTTCCACTGTCCCCCGGCAATGACAGTCGCCATCCCTGCTGACATACTCCTGCCCATGGACGCCGACGCGATATCCGATCTGTTCTCCGGCCTGGGGCCTGTCTCGATCCGCCGCATGTTCGGCGGCAAGGGCATCTATTTCGACGGCGTCATCATCGCGGTGGAACTGCGCGGCGAACTCATGCTGAAGGGCGACGCCGTCGTTGCGCCCGACTACGAGGCAGCCGGCGGCAGGCGATGGACCTATGTGCATTCGCGCCACGGCAAAACGGTCGCCATGCCCTACTGGTCGTTGCCCGACGGCGCCGCCGACAGCGCCGACGAGATGACGCCCTGGGCGAGGAAAGCCTATGAGGCAGGCCGGCGGGCCGGGAAGTAGAACCGTCGTCATTTCGGGGTAGCGCAGCGGAACCCGGAATCAGGATCACCGGCACTGGAACCTAAAGCGCCTTGGCGATCCTCGCAGCGAGCCGCGCATTGTTCTCGACCAGCGCGATGTTGGTCTTCAGGCTCGCGCCGTCGGTGAGCTCGAGGATTTTCGCGAGCAGGAACGGCGTCACCGCCTTGCCGGCGACCCTCTGCTCCTGCGCCGCCCGATACGCCACCTCGATATAACCGGCCATTTCGCCGGCCGGTATTTCGTCGCTCTCGGGAACCGGATTAGCGATCAGCATGCCGCCGCCGAGCCCCAGCGCCTTCCTGGCCGCGAACAGCCGCGCGATGGCTTTCGGATCGTCGACCCGGAGCGGCGCGCGGTAGGGGGATTCGCGCGACCAGAAGGCGGGCATCACGTCCGAGCCGGCGGCCACGACCGGCACGCCGCGCGTCTCCAGCACCTCCAGCGTCTTCTCGATGTCGAGGATCGCCTTCGCGCCCGCCGACACCACGATGACGGGCGTGCGCGCCAGTTCGTCGAGGTCGGCGGAGACGTCGAAGCTCTCCTCCGCGCCCTTGTGCACGCCGCCGATGCCGCCGGTGGCGAAAACGCGGATGCCGGCCATGTGCGCGCAGATCATCGTCGCCGCGACCGTCGTGCCGCCGGTGCGACCCTCGGCGACGGCGTAGGCGAGGTCGGCGCGGGACAGTTTCATCGGGCCGGTCGCCACCGCCAGCGCTTCCCGCTCGCCGTCGGAAAGGCCGATCTTGATGCGTCCGCCGACCACGGCGATCGTGGCGGGCGTCGCGCCTTCCCCGAGGATGATCTTCTCGACATTGGCCGCCATCACGCTGTTCTGCGGATAGGGCATGCCATGCGTGATGATCGTGCTTTCGAGCGCGACGACCGGTCGGCCGGCCGCAAGCGCCGTGGCCACGGCGGGCAGGACATCGACATAGGGGCGGGCGGTTTCTGGCGTCATGGCTGTGCTCCCGCTCTCATTTGCCTTTCCGCCGCTTCGGACACAAGAGCCAATGCCTCGGCGAACGCCTGTTTCGAAAGCGCCGGCACCGAAGCCGGGTTCTCGACCGCGAGCAGGGCGGCCGCCATGCCTTCGAGCAACGCTTTGCCGAACGGCGTCCCGCCGAGCAGCGCGACCGTCATCGCGCCGGCCAGCGCATCGCCGGCGCCGGTGACGTCGGCCACCTTTCGCGGCGCGGGCGGTGGCACCGCCGTGATCCCGATGGCGTCGAAGCCGACCACCGGGTCGCCGCCCTGAGTGATGACGCCGCGCGGAAGGCCGAGCATCCGCAGCCTGTCGACGATCGCCTCGACCGGATCTTCGACGCCCAAGCCGGCGAGCGCCGCCGCCTCGCGCCGGTTCATGTAGAGGCAGGCGAGCGCGGGCAGGATTTCCGCGAGCCGCACCGCTTTCGCCGGCGAGATGGCGATCGCGAAAAGCGGCTTGCCTTCGGCGAGGGAAGCCAGCCGCTGTAGCCCGACGGCCGGGATGTTGGCGTCGCAGAGCACGGCGTCGGCGGCCGCAATCTCCTCGCGCAGTTTCGCCCGCCTGAGCTGTTTGGGGAAGGCCGTCTCGTAGAGCTGCATGTCGGCCAGCGCCGCCACCACGTCGCCATCCCGGTCGAGCAGCGCGGTGTAGCTCGGGGTCGCGCGGTCGAGGAACACCGCGGAGAGGTCGAGGATGCCCGCCTCGGCGATCGCCAGCCCGACAGCGCCGCCGGCGGCGTCGCCGCCGCGCAAAGAGATCATCGCGCCTTCCGCGCCGCGCTGGACGGCGCTGCGCAGCGCATTGAAGGCGCCGCCGCCGACGTCCTCGCGCATCGTGCCGGGGATCGAGGCGCCCGGCACGAAGGTGCCGGTCATCTGGCCGCGCCGGTCGACATGCGCGCCGCCGATCGCGAGGATTCTGGAAGCTCTCATCCGATGCCTGCGACGTTGCAAATCGCCTGGACATTAGGGTGCGGGATGGGTGAGAGGCAACCGCGCCGATCCGAATCAGCGGCGGCGTCGCGGCCGCCGCTGCGGTCTTGTTATGAAGTTCTATGGACGTGGATAGTTTGCCGCACGGGAACGAAACTGTAACAAATCCTATTAAGCGAATTCAGTCAGTTAGATAGCGCCTCTTGCAAAATAGGAACAAAACGAGTACACATGTTGTGACGCAGAGAAGTTCCGGCCTTCATTGAGGAGCAAGGGGTGATATCATGGCGCAAAATTCATTGCGGCTCGTAGAGGACAATACGGTGGACAAAACAAAGGCTCTGGATGCCGCGCTTTCACAGATCGAGCGTGCCTTCGGCAAGGGTTCGATCATGCGGCTCGGCCAGAACGAGCAGGTGGTCGAGATCGGGACTGTCTCGACCGGCTCGCTGGGGCTCGACATCGCGCTCGGCGTCGGCGGCCTGCCGCGCGGCCGCATCATCGAGATTTACGGGCCGGAAAGCTCGGGCAAGACAACGCTGGCGCTGCACACGGTCGCCGAGGCACAGAAGAAGGGCGGCATCTGCGCCTTCGTCGACGCCGAACACGCGCTCGACCCGGTCTATGCCCGCAAGCTCGGCGTCGACCTCGAGAACCTCTTGATCTCGCAGCCCGACACGGGCGAGCAGGCGCTGGAGATCTGCGACACGCTGGTGCGCTCCGGCGCGATCGACGTGCTCGTGGTCGACTCGGTCGCCGCGCTCACCCCGCGCGCCGAAATCGAAGGCGAGATGGGCGATTCGTTGCCGGGCCTGCAGGCCCGCCTGATGAGCCAGGCGCTCAGGAAGCTGACTGCATCGATCTCGCGCTCCAACACGATGGTCATCTTCATCAACCAGATTCGCATGAAGATCGGTGTCATGTTCGGCTCGCCCGAGACCACCACGGGCGGCAACGCGCTGAAATTCTATGCGTCGGTGCGTCTCGACATCCGCCGCATCGGCTCGGTCAAGGACCGCGACGAGGTGGTCGGCAACCAGACCCGCGTCAAGGTGGTGAAGAACAAGCTGGCGCCGCCCTTCAAGCAGGTCGAGTTCGACATCATGTATGGCGAGGGCGTGTCGAAGACCGGCGAACTGGTCGACCTCGGCGTCAAGGCCGGCGTGGTCGAGAAGTCGGGCGCCTGGTTCTCCTACAATTCGCAGCGCCTCGGCCAGGGCCGCGAGAATGCCAAGACGTTCCTGCGCGACAATCCCGACACGGCGCGCGAGATCGAGCTGGCGCTCAGGCAGAATGCCGGCCTGATCGCCGAGAAATTCCTCGAGAACGGCTCGCGCGAAGATTTCGACGAGGACGACGCTGCGGCCGGCGGCATGTGACGCCGACGGTAATCGATGCATGACGGACCGCCGGCTTCTGCCGGCGGTTTTGTTTTGGCTGACGGGAAGCCGTGCCCCGTGACCTTCGCCGCTCGCGGTGCCTGTTCCCGGGGGATGGGGAGGCACGGCCATAGCAGCGCTTTGCCTCTCCCCGCTTGCGGGGAGAGGATGGCAGGGCGGCGCAGGCATCTCCTCATCTGGCTCCCGTGAAAAGATTTCTGCCCTCAAAAATCTTTTGTCCCACTGAAATCAATAGCTTGTACGATTTCTGCTCGCGGTCCCCGGCCGGTTCATTCACAACCCGCTGACCTCCCACATAATCCTTGCATCGCTCTCGCGGGAACCCGGGTCATGGACCGGATGACGGGGAGGGCGGCGGTGACCTCCCACCCGTGGAAGCGGTTCCACGGTCCCGAGGGCGCCCGACAGGCCGGCATGCCCGGCGGAGGCGGCCAGATTATCGGTCGGCTCTGCGACGGAGGCAGACGGAGCACCGTACGTCCCGGACCACTGGAGTATCTCGTGGCCGACAGGACGTGTGCCCGGCCGAAGGTGGCGACAGACACCGGACGGGGGCGGAGGCCCAAAGCCTTCCGCCGCCTGACGCCAAGGGGTCAGGCTGGGTCGAGCGACCACCCACATTAAAACTAGACTGGTGGTCACGACCCTCCCGTCTTCCCGACTTCTTTCAACGGCCAGATCGGAAACGAGGCGTGGCGATGATGAAACGCGCCGGTACCCCTCCCCCTTGAGGGGAGGGTGGACAACCGCCGGAGGCGGTTGGACGGGTGGGGTCGCCGGCGAAGTGCTCAGCGCAAGAAGACGCAGAGGGGGGATCTATGAATCGCGGTACACAAGAAAACCGCCGGAGCGCTGCATCCTCCGACCCCACCCGGCTCGCCCTCGCTACGCTCGGGCTCACCGACCTCCCTCAAGGGGGAGGTGGACGCCGGCGCCACTCAGCTCCATCCGAGTTTCTGGACAGCTATAGGAGCGGCCGCTAAAAGGCCTGAACTTGAATTTCCCGGCCGATCCGGCCGGTGCACCAGAAGGCAACCGCATGAGTGGCGTAAACGAGATCAGGTCGACATTCCTCGACTATTTCAGGAAGCACGGACACGAGGTCGTCGCCTCGAGCCCGCTGGTGCCGCGCAACGATCCGACGCTGATGTTCACCAATGCCGGCATGGTGCAGTTCAAGAACGTCTTCACCGGGCTGGAGCAGCGTTCCTATTCGCGCGCCACCACCGCGCAGAAGAGCGTGCGCGCCGGCGGCAAGCACAACGACCTCGACAATGTCGGCTACACCGCGCGCCATCTCACCTTCTTCGAGATGCTCGGCAACTTCTCCTTCGGCGACTATTTCAAGGAACGGGCCATCGAGCTCGCCTGGAACCTGATCACCAGGGATTTCGGGCTGAAGAAGGACAAGCTGCTCGTCACGGTCTACCATACGGACGACGACGCCGCCGCGCTCTGGAAGAAGATCGCCGGCTTTTCAGACGACCGCATCATCCGCATCCCGACCTCTGACAATTTCTGGGCGATGGGCGATACCGGTCCGTGCGGTCCGTGCTCGGAGATATTCATCGATCGCGGCGAGCACATCTGGGGCGGCCCTCCCGGCAGCCCGGAGGAGGACGGCGACCGCTTCCTGGAGTTCTGGAACCTCGTCTTCATGCAGTACGAGCAGGTGACGAAGGAGGAGCGCATCGATCTCCCGCGCCCTTCGATCGACACCGGCATGGGCCTGGAGCGCATGGCCTCCATCCTGCAGGGCGTGGACAGCGTCTTCGAGACCGATCTTTTCCGCCATCTGATCGACTTCACCGCTTCCGCGCTCGGCCGCGGTCCCGATGCCGATACAGTGGCGTCGTTCCGGGTCATAGCCGACCATCTGCGCTCCTCCGCCTTCCTGGTCGCCGACGGCGTCCTGCCTTCGAATGAGGGGCGCGGCTACGTGCTTCGCCGCATCATGCGACGCGCCATGCGCCATGGGCAGTTGCTCGGCGCATCCGAGCCGCTGATGTGGAAGCTGGTGCCGGCCCTGATCCGCGAGATGGGCCAGGCCTATCCGGAGCTGGTGCGCGGCGAGGCGCTCATCACCGAGACGCTGAAGCTGGAGGAGACGCGGTTCCGCAAGACGCTGTCGCGCGGGCTTGGCCTGCTGGAGGACGCGGCTGCGGGGCTCAAGGCCGGCGACATGCTCGACGGCGAGACGGCGTTCAAGCTCTACGACACCTACGGCTTCCCGCTCGACCTGACCCAGGATGCGCTGCGCCAGCGCGAGATTTCGGTCAACCTCGATGGCTTCCAGGACGCGATGGAGCGCCAGAAGGCCGAAGCCCGCAAGAGCTGGGCCGGTTCCGGCGAGGCGGCGACGGAGACAGTCTGGTTCCCCGTTCGCGAGAAGGCCGGCGCGACCGAGTTCCTCGGCTACGAGACGGAAGTTGCCGAAGGCATAGTGCTGTCCCTGGTGAAGGCCGGCGCCGTCGTCGACACCGCCGAGACGGGCGAAGCGGTCGCCGTGGTCGTCAACCAGACGCCGTTCTACGGCGAGTCCGGCGGCCAGATGGGCGACACCGGAACCATCTCGGGCGAAGGTTTTTCGATCGACGTGACCGACACGCAGAAGAAGGCCGACGGCCTTTTCGTGCACTACGGCAAGGTCACGAAAGGCTCGGTGAAGGTGGGAGCCGCCGTCGAACTGAAGGTCGACCATGCGCGCCGCACGCGGCTGCGTTCCAACCACTCCGCCACGCACCTGATCCACGAGGCGCTGCGCGAGGTGCTGGGCACCCATGTCGCGCAGAAGGGGTCGCTGGTCGCGCCCGAGCGCCTGCGTTTCGACATCTCGCACAACAAGCCGATCTCCAATGAAGAGCTCGAGGAAGTCGAGCGCATGGCCAACGAGATCGTCGTGCAGAACAGCCCGGTCACCACGCGTCTGATGTCGGTCGACGATGCCATCGCCGAGGGCGCGATGGCGCTGTTCGGCGAGAAGTACGGCGACGAGGTGCGTGTCGTCTCGATGGGCACCGGCCTGCACGGCGCCAAGGCCAACCGGCCCTATTCGGTCGAGCTCTGCGGCGGCACCCATGTGAGGTCGACCGGCGATATCGGCCTGGTGCGCATCGTGTCGGACGGCGCGGTCGCGGCCGGCGTGCGCCGCATCGAGGCGCTGACCGGCGAGGCTGCGCGAAGGCATCTCGACGAGCAGGACCGCCGCCTGAAATCGGTCGCGGCGACGCTGAAGGTCGCGCCGGGCGACGTGCCCGCGCGGGTGGAAGCTCTGCTCGATGAGCGCAAGAAGCTGGAGCGCGAGCTGTCGGACGCCCGCAAGAAGCTGGCGCTTGGCGGCGGCGCGCCCGCCGGCGGCGACGGCACCACGGAGAAGGAAACCGTGGCCGGCGTCGGCTTCCTCGGCAAGTCGGTCACCGGCGTTGCACCGAAGGATCTGAAGTCGCTTGCCGACGCCGGCAAGACGTCTCTGGTTTCCGGCGTCGTTGTCTTCGTCGGCGCAGGCGAGGACGGGAAGGCGAGCGTCGTCGTCGGCGTCACCGACGATCTGACCAAGCGCTTCAGCGCCGTCGATCTGGTGCGCACCGCATCCGCCGCGCTCGGCGGTCAGGGCGGCGGCGGCCGTCCCGACATGGCCCAGGCCGGCGGTCCGGATGCGACCAGGGCGGCCGATGCCATTGCGGCGGTCAGGGCGGCCCTCGAAGCGGCCTGACGCAACCCCTGGGGCAGCCAATGCCGGACCGGCTCGACGATCTGAAGAATCTCGGGCCGGCGACCGTCCGGATGCTGGCCGAAATCGACGTGAAGACGGCAGCCGAGCTACGGCAGCTTGGTGCGGTCGAAACCTGGCGGCGGCTGAAATTCCGGTTCGGCTCGCACGTCACGCTGAACGCGCTCTACGCCCTGGAGGCCGCGCTGCAGGGCCGTCACTGGCTCGACCTGTCGCCAGTGGAGAAGGCAGCGCTGAAAGCCAGCGCGGGGCAGGCGGGGGAACAAGCCCCCGCCCTGAAAGCCTGATCAGGCGGTCATCGCCTTCTTGAGGTTCTCGTCGATCTTGTCGAGGAAGCCGGTGGTCGACAGCCACGGCTGGTCGGGACCGATCAGCAGCGACAGGTCCTTGGTCATGAAGCCGGACTCGACCGTCTGGATGCAGACCTTCTCCAGCGTGTCGGCGAACTTCTTGAGCTCGGCATTGTTGTCGAGCTTGGCGCGATGCGCGAGCCCGCGCGTCCAGGCGAAGATCGAGGCGATCGAGTTGGTCGAGGTCTCCTCGCCCTTCTGGTGCTGGCGGTAGTGGCGGGTGACGGTACCGTGCGCGGCCTCGGCCTCGACCGTCTTGCCGTCCGGCGTCATCAGCACCGAGGTCATCAGGCCGAGCGAGCCAAAGCCTTGCGCGACCGTATCGGACTGCACGTCGCCGTCATAGTTCTTGCAGGCCCAGACGTAGCCGCCCGACCACTTCAGGCTGGAGGCCACCATGTCGTCGATCAGGCGGTGCTCGTACCAGATCTTCTTTTCCTTGAACTGCGCCTCGAACTCCTGCTCGTAAACTTCCTGGAAGATGTCCTTGAAGCGGCCGTCATAGACCTTGAGGATGGTGTTCTTGGTCGACAGATAGACCGGGTAGTTGCGCAGCAGGCCGTAGTTCAGCGAGGCGCGCGCGAATTCGCGGATCGAGTCATCGAGATTGTACATCGCCATCGCGACACCCGCCGACGGTGCGTCGAACACTTCGTGCTCGATCGTCTTGCCGTCCTCGCCGACGAACTTGATCGAGAGCTTGCCCTTGCCGGGGAATTTGAAGTCGGTGGCGCGGTACTGGTCGCCATAGGCGTGGCGGCCGACGATGATCGGCTGCGTCCAGCCCGGCACGAGGCGCGGCACGTTCTTCATGATGATCGGCTCGCGGAAGATGGTGCCGCCGAGGATGTTGCGGATCGTGCCGTTGGGCGACTTCCACATCTTCTTCAGCTTGAATTCCTCGACGCGCGCCTCGTCGGGGGTGATGGTGGCGCATTTCACGCCGACGCCGTATTTCTTGATAGCATTTGCCGCGTCGATCGTGACCTGGTCTTCGGTGGCGTCGCGGTGCTCGACGCCGAGGTCGTAATATTTGAGGTCGATGTCGAGATAGGGGTGGATCAGCTTGTCCTTGATGAACTGCCAGATGATGCGGGTCATCTCGTCGCCGTCGAGCTCGACGACAGGATTGTCCACCTTGATCTTCGCCATTCTATGCCTCGTTCGGGAGTTGGGCCAAAGCGCCCGTGGGATTGGGAATGCGGCCCCTATAGCACCCGATGCGAGGAAGGCAAAGCGGCCGGCGGTGCCTGAAACGGTGGCCATCGGCCGCCGACGAATAAGCATCCCTCCGTAGCGGCGCGCAGTGGCTGCGACGATGATTTTTCAACTGTGCGGAGGGAATAAGCGCTGGGGGCGGCCGTTCTCTCCGGCATATCTCCTAGCGAAGGGACCAGCCAGCCATGCCGACCAAGCCGATCATTTCCGCGCCGCTTGCATTTTCGATGCTTGCAGCTCTCGCCTGCACGCCCGCCGCGGCACAGGACCAACCCGAACTGGATCGACGCGTCGAGGAACAGATCGGCGTCAAGCTGCCGCTGCCCGACCGGCCCGTGTTCGCCGGGGGGCGGCTCGTCTGGAAGGATTATCAGCTTGCCGATCTCTGCCTGGAGCTAGGCGGCGATTTTTCCAAGCTGCCGGGCAAGGCGATCTATCTCTGCCGCCATGAGACATTCGCCTCGATGAGCGCGCTCTCCATTCAGGCCGGGGAACAATAGTCCCAACCTGCCCGCCTGAAGCAACAGCGCGGGAAGCCGCGCCGTTGCCCGTGACTGCGACAAGCCGGCTCAGGCGCCGATCTTGCCGCCGCCCTGCCTGGTGATCGCCACGACGGCCGGACGCACCGGAACGTCGTCCTTGAAATCGGGCCAGCGGGTCGACAGGTCCTCGTAGTAGGAGGGGCGGCCGAATGGCTCCCAGTCGTCGCCGCCGTCGCCCGGATGCTGGACGGCCACGAACAGCGACTGGTCGTCGGGCGTGAAGGTCGGGCCGCAGAGTTCGGCGCCGACCGGCACGCGATAGAACAGCTTCGACGTGGCGCGCGCATCGCCTTCGGTATCGACCGCCCACAGGCCGTCAGTGCGGCCGGTGGCCTTGGGATTGTTGCCGTCCGTCGAGACCCAGAGCCGGCCCGCCGCGTCGATGGCGCAGTTGTCAGGCATGCCGAACCAGCCGTTCCTGGTCGTTTCGGTCGAGAAGGTGGCGCCAACCTCCGCGACCGAGGGATCGCCGCATTGCAGCAGCACTTCCCACTTGCCTGACGTTGCCGCGAAGTCGCCGTCCGCCTCGGCGATCTCGATGATGTGGCCGAAGGCGTTGTCCGCGCGCGGATTGGCAGGCTCGACCTGATCCGCCTGGCGCTTGGTATTGTTGGTGAGCATGACATAGACGCGACCGTTGACCGGGTTGGGCTGGACGTCCTCGGGGCGGTCCATCTTGGTCGCGCCGAGCAGGTCGGCCGCCTTGCGTGTCTCGATGACGATGTCGGCCTGGCTGGCGAAGCCGTTCTCGGCGGTGAGCTGCCCCTCGCCGTGGACGAGCGGCAGCCATTCGATGGTGCCGTCCGCGGCGAAGCGGGCAACGTAGAGCGTGCCTTCGTCGAGCAGGTTCATGTTGGCGGCGCGGTCGTTGGCGTTGAAGGTGCCGGCGGTGACGAATTTGTAGACGTAGTCGAAGCGCTCGTCGTCGCCGAGATAGAAGACCACGCGGCCATCCTTCGAGACGATCGATTCCGCTCCCTCATGTTTGGTGCGGCCGAGCGCGCTGCGCTTTTTCGGCACCGAGTTGGCGTCTAGGGGATCGACCTCGACGATCCAGCCGAAGCGGTTCGGCTCGTTAGGCTCCTTGGAAAGATCGAAGCGATCGTAAAAGCGGCCCCATTCATAGGTCGCGTCCGGCACGCCGAGACGCTCGTAGTTGGCTGTTTCCTTGTGGCCGGCCTGCAATTCGCCAATGAAATAACCGTGGAAATTCTCCTCGGCCATGATGTAGGTGCCCCAGGGCGTCACGCCGCCGGCGCAGTTGTTGACCGTGCCGAGAACCTTGCTGCCGGTCTGGTCGGCGCCGGTCTTCAGGCGCTCGCTGCCGGCCGCAGGGCCGGTAATTTCCATTTCGGTCGTCGCGGTGATGCGGCGGTTGTAGGGCGAGTCCTTCACCAATTGCCACTTGCCGTCGACCTTGCGGATCTCGGCGATCGTGCCGCCATGTGCGGCCATCTCGATGTCGACGCGGTTCTTGTCGGCGGGCGCGACCTCGGCCTTGCCCTCCACGATGGTGACGATGCCCGGGAACATCAGGTGTTCGTTGGTATATTCGTGATTGACCACGAGCAGGCCGTGCTCGGCGGGATTTGCCGCATCTGGCAACGGGATGTAGCCGACGAAATCGTTGTTGTAGCCGAACTGCTTGCTCTGGCTTTCGGCGCTCTGCTCGGTCGGGTCGAACTCGGGAGCGTCGGGGAAGAGAGGGTCGCCCCAGCGCAGCAGTACGTCGGCGTCGTAGCCGGTCGCGACGTGATGGTTCTCGTCAACGCCCGCCTCGACCTCTCCGAAGGTGAAGGCCGACGCACCGGCGGCGCGCGCGCTCTCGGCGGTCAGGAGAGCAGCGGGCGCGACGGTCGCCGAGATGGCGGAAACGGCAAGCGCGCCCTTGAGCAGGTCGCGGCGCGAGAAGCGGATGGCGATGATTTCGCCCATGGTGGGATTTGCAGTGGGATTGTGCGCCGGGCCGTCCGCTTCCTCGAGAAGGCTGGTTCTGAAACCGGAGGCGGCAACAGGGGGGTGTTCGGTCATGGTTCGATTGCTCCGTGACTGGTTGCGTGGCTGGGAACCAGTGACGGTCGTAGGCGGGGGCTGTAACAGCCATGTGAAGCAATCCACGCTGTCCCGGGAAAGGTTGGCCCGGCCAACGACATCAGGGGCAGGCTGGCCGTCGGGAAGGAGGGGACTTCAGGCGTTTTTTCGCCTGGACTCTTTCTCAGCCTTCGGCGGCAGCGCGCCAACGTAGGAAGTCGCCATGGCGATCCAGCCTTTCAGCGCCTTGTCGTCGAGCGCGCCTTGCGCAACGATGATGAACCCCTTCATCTCCCGGCCGGTGAAATTCATCCTGGAGGCGCCGGGTTTGGCGAGCGCAGCCTCCTCCTGCTCCTCGCCGACGCGAGCAAGCAGCGTCCCGTCCTTCATCGTGCCTACCAGCATGTTGCGGTTCAGTGTGAAGCAGATGCCGCCGAACATGCGGATCTCGCCGACATTGGGATCGCCGCCCAGCCTGGCCCTGATCCTTTCAGCAAGCTCGTTCGTCACGGCCAGCCTTTTGCCGAAACTTCATTTTCACGGCGGATTATGGCAGGGACGCGCAAAAGCCGCAAACGACAGTCACTTGGCGCCATGAACGATTCAGACAACAAGAAAGCAAGGCCGGCAGCTGGTCCGGCCATCATCCTGGTCGAGCCGCAGCTTGGGGAGAACATCGGCATGGTCGCGCGCGCCATGGCGAATTTCGGGCTGTCCGAGCTCAGGCTCGTCAATCCGCGCGACGGCTGGCCGAACGACAAGGCGCGGGCCGCGGCGAGCCGCGCCGACCACGTCATCGACGGCGTCAGGCTCTTTGACGATCTCGCTTCGGCCGTCGCCGATCTCAACTTCGTCTTCGCGACCACGGCGCGCGAGCGCGACGGCTTCAAGCCAGTGCGCGGTCCGGTCGAGGCGGGCAGGGCGCTGAAGTCGCGGGCAAGCGCCGGTGAGAAGACCGGCATCCTGTTCGGGCGCGAGCGCTTCGGCCTCTACAACGAGGAGGTAGCGCTCGCCGACGAGATCGTCACCTTCCCGGTCAATCCCGAATTCGCCTCGCTGAACATCGCGCAGGCGGTGCTGCTGATGTCCTATGAGTGGATGAAGTCGGGCCTGGAAAGCGAGACGGACACCAATTTCGCAGGCCCGGACGTGACGCCGGCCGAAAAACATCACGTCCACGGCCTGCTCGATCATCTGGAAGCGGCGCTCGATGCGCGCGGCTATTTCCGGCCGGCGACGAAGAAGCCGAAGATGCTCGACAATCTGCGCGCCGTGCTCACCCGCCCTGGCTTCACGGAGGCCGAGATAAAGGTGCTGCGCGGCGTCTTGGCCTCGCTCGACTATTTCTCGCCGAAGACCCCGCGCGGCCGGGGATACCCGGAACGCAAGGCCCGGTCCGACCGCGAGGCGCATGGTGAAGGCGATTATCGCCGCAAGCCCGCGCCGCAGGACAAGGAGCGCAGCGATGGCTGACCAGCCGGTCCTGATGTTCGATTCGGGCATAGGCGGGCTTACCGTGCTGCGCGAGGCGCGCGTGCTGATCCCGGACCGCCGCTTCGTCTATGTCGCCGACGACGCCGGTTTCCCCTATGGAGCCTGGGAGGAGCCCGCGCTGAGGGAGCGCATCCTGACCCTCTTTGCCGACCTGCTGGAGCGCTACGATCCCGAGATATCGGTGATCGCATGCAACACCGCCTCGACGCTGGTGATCGAGGCCTTGCGGGAGCGGTTTCCCGGCCATCCCTTTGTCGGCACCGTGCCAGCCATCAAGCCGGCGGCGGAACGGACACGCTCGGGCCTCGTCTCCGTGCTTGCGACGCCGGGCACGGTGAAGCGCCAGTATACGCGTGACCTGATCACGCAGTGGGCGTCGAGATGCCATGTCCGGCTTGTCGGCAGCGACAAGCTCGCCGCGCTCGCGGAAATCTACATGCGCGACGGTTTCGTCGACGAGGAGGCCGTGCGCGCCGAGATAGCGCCCTGCTTCATCGAGCAGGACGGGGCGCGCACCGACATCGTCGTGCTCGCCTGCACGCACTACCCGTTCCTGGCGAACCGCATGCGCAAGACAGCGCCCTGGCCGGTCGACTGGCTCGATCCCGCCGAGGCGATCGCCAGGCGGGCGCTGTCGCTGCTGGCAGCGCAGCGTGCGCCCGTTCTGCCCGCGGCGGCGGCTGAACGCGCCGATATCGCGGTCTTCACGTCAGGCAAGCCGGAATTCGCCACGAGCCGGCTGATGCAGGGGTTCGGCCTGACGGTCCGGCAGCCCGTCACCGCCTGACCCAGGCGAATGCCCGCGCCACGACGGCGGCGCCGTCTCGCGCGAACCATTGCCCATGCGCGATGACGACGCGCTCGGGCGCGCAGGCTAGCATCCAGTCGACGGTGCCGCGCATCCTGTCCATGCCGCGGAGGAAGGACAGGCGCAGGTCGAGCGGTGTCTTGCCGCTGGGCGCGAGCACGCCGCCGAGACGCGCCAGCGCCCGGGCAAACAGGCCGTGCAGACGCTCGCGCTCGAAGTTCTCGATGAGGTCGGCGAGGATCAGCGTCCGCGATGGCCTGTGGAAGAACACGACTTCCTCCAACGACCTCGATCCGCGCGCGATACGCTGGTCGATGCATGCAGCCCAGTCCGGCGGCGGCCGATCTTCCAGGTCGCGGTCGAACGGCACGGACGATCTTCGGCGCACGTCCGGCGAGGCCCAGGTGACCGCGTCCGGAAAGCGTGTTGCCCAGGCTCCGATGGAGACGTGATGGATCTTGTTGGGCGATACGAGGTGCCGCACCGGCCCCAGCCGCTCCACGGCGGTCACAAGTTCGGGAGCGGGCGCTATAGGTGAGTGGACCCAGACGCCGCCGTCCTCAAGGAGCACGACCGTCATGCGCGTCGGAAAGGGCATGCCGAACCACTGCAGCACCGGTCCGTCCGCGACCCAGATGCGCTCGCCGATCTCGACCAGCCGGTTCTGGGGTTGGTAGGCGTCATAACCGGCCATACTTCGCGTGGCTCCCGCTCGGAACCTGGCAATCGTCACGACGTTTGATTGGCAGTCAACCTGAAAGGGAGCTATGCAATGCCTGCCAAATCCCAAGTTCAGCAAAAGGCGGCCGGAGCGGCACTTTCGGCCAAACGGGGCGACACGAAGAAGAGCGAGCTGAAGGGCGCCTCTCGCGGCATGTACGAGTCGATGAGCGAGAAGCAACTCGAGGAATTCGCCGAGACCAAACGCAAGGGCCTGCCGAAGAAGACGCCGAAGCACTGACGCGTCGGCCTGCTGCAAGCGTTGACAATTCGCCGGCTTTGGCCTATCTCGCCGCCATCGCCGGGCAGCAATGCCCGGTGTTTTATTTGACGTGTCCCGTGGGTTTTTCCGCAAAGCGTGCGTGGGAAACCCTGTCAGGTCTCGAAAACGGAGGCCAGAGGAGGGCGCGTTTCCTTCACCCGGGGCATGGGCTTTCGGGTGCATCGTTTTGAAAGGGAATGCGATGAGCAAGCGCGAATCCGCGAAATACAAGATCGACCGCCGTCTCGGCGAAAACATCTGGGGCCGCCCGAAGTCCCCGGTCAACAAGCGCGAATACGGCCCCGGCCAGCACGGCCAGCGCCGCAAGGGCAAGCTGTCCGACTTCGGCCTGCAGCTGCGCGCCAAGCAGAAGCTGAAGGGTCACTACGGCGACGTTTCGGAAAAGCAGTTCCGCAAGATCTACGAGGAAGCCAACCGCCGCAAGGGCGACACTTCCGAGAACCTGATCGGCCTGCTGGAGTCGCGCCTCGACGCCATCGTCTATCGCGCCAAGTTCGTGCCGACCATTTTCGCCGCCCGCCAGTTCATCAACCACGGGCATGTGAACGTGAACGGCCGCCGCACCAACATCGGCTCGTATCGCTGCAAGGTCGGCGACGTGATCGAGGTGCGCGAGAAGTCGAAGCAGCTCGTCACCGTTCTGGAAGCGGTGCAGCTCGCAGAGCGCGACGTTCCTGACTACATCGAGGTCGATCACAACAAGATGGTCGCGACCTACAACCGCGTTCCCGGCCTCGCAGAAGTGCCCTTCGCGGTGCAGATGGAGCCGAACCTGGTGGTCGAGTTCTACTCGCGCTAATCGGGTTCAGCGCGCTGAATTTGTGAGAAAGCCGCCTCCGGGCGGCTTTTTCGTCTGTGGAATGGGAGATCGCTGATGGACGATCTGCAGACGCTGGTCAATGAGATCCACCAGGAGATCGCCGCGCGCACCGAGCGCGGCAAGGTCGCGGACTACATACCGCCGCTGGCCGAGGTCGATCCTGCCCATTTCGGCATAGCTGTCACCACAGTCGATGGGCAGGAGTTCGTGGCCGGCGACGCCGACACGCCCTTCTCGATCCAGAGCGTGTCCAAGGTGTTCACGCTGACGCTGGCCCTCGGCATGGTTGGCGACCGGCTTTGGAACCGGGTCGGCCGCGAGCCGTCCGGCACCCCCTTCAACTCGATCGTCCAGCTGGAGCGCGAAGAGGGCAAGCCGCGCAATCCCTTCATCAATGCCGGCGCCATCGCCGTGGCCGACGTGCTCCTGGCCGGGCACCAGCCGAAGGAGACGATCGGCGAGATCGTCCAGTTCGTCCGCTTCCTGGCGGGCGACGATTCCATCGTCATCGACCAGCGCGTCGCGCGCTCGGAGACCGAGACCGGTTTCCGCAACGTGGCGCTCGCGCAATTCATGCGCGCCTTCGGAAAGCTCGATCATCCGGCCGAGCATGTGCTGGGCGTCTATTTCCATCATTGTGCGCTTGCCATGACGTGCCGGCAGCTCTCGCGCGCCGGCCTGTTCCTCGCCGCCGGCGGGTACAATCCGGCGACGGGACGCTCGGTCGTTTCGCGCGGCAGGGCGCGGCGCATCAATGCGCTGATGTTGACCTGCGGCCATTATGACGGCTCGGGCGACTTCGCCTACCGGGTCGGTCTGCCAGGAAAAAGCGGCGTCGGCGGCGGCATACTGGTGGTCGCCCCCGGCAAGGCTTCCATCGCGGTGTGGTCGCCGGGTCTCAACGAAAACGGCAATTCGCTGCTCGGCTCGCAGGCGCTGGAGATGCTGGCGCAGCGCACCGGATGGTCTATCTTTGGCGCGTAACCGGGAATTCTGGCCATGAACATCGCCATTACCGACGATCCGCTTGCCGACGCCGAAGGCGGAGCGCATCCGATGTTCCGCGACGTCCCGTCCTCGGTCGGCTTCAACAAGCTGCGCAAGCGCCTCGTGCGCCAGACGCGCGAGACGGCTGAGCAGTTTGCGATGATAAAACCCGGTGATCGCTGGCTGGTGGCGCTTTCCGGCGGCAAGGATTCCTACGGGCTGCTCGCCATCCTGCTCGACCTGAAATGGCGCGGCCTGCTGCCGGTCGATCTGCTCGCCTGCAATCTCGACCAAGGCCAGCCGAATTTCCCGAAGCATATCTTGCCGGAGTTCCTGACGAGGAACGGCATCGAGCACCGCATCGAATACCGCGACACCTATTCAGTGGTGACCGACAAGATCGCCGAGGGCAGCACCTATTGTTCGCTCTGCTCGCGGCTGAGGCGCGGGCATCTCTACCGCATCGCGCGCGAGGAGGGCTGCTCGTCGCTGGTGCTCGGCCATCACCGCGAGGACATACTCGAGACCTTCTTCATGAACCTGTTCCACGGCGGCCGGCTCGCGGCGATGCCGCCGAAGCTGCTGAACGACGAGGGCGATCTCTTCGTGCTCAGGCCGCTCGCCTTCTCGGCCGAAGCCGATCTCCAGAAGTTCGCCGAGGCGATGCAGTTTCCGATCATCCCCTGCGACCTCTGCGGCAGCCAGGACGGGCTGCAGCGCAACGCCATGAAGGCGATGCTGTCGGACATCGAGGCAAAGATGCCCGGCCGCAAGGACACGATGATCAGGGCGCTGACCAATGTGCGCCCGTCGCACCTTCTCGACCGCAATCTGTTCGACTTTGCCGGCTTGTTGACGTCGAAGGCTGATCAGCCCGACGCCTTGGGCTGATTGTGCGGCTGGAAGAGCCGGCCGCGCTCCGCGATCAGGACGAAAACCAGCGCGGTGACCGACACGGCGCAGAAGCCAGCCGCGAGCGGCGTCGTGGTGCCGTCGAAGAGCTGGCCGATCGTCGCGCCGATGAGGCCGCCGCCGACCGTCTGCATGAAACCCTGGATGGATGACGCCGTGCCCGCGAGATGGCCGAGCGGCTCCATCGCGATCGAGTTGAAGTTCGAGCCGATCCAGCCGAACGCCAGCATGGCGATGGCGAACAAGGGCACGAACACGTAGATCGGCAGTTGCCCGAAGAGCGACAGCACGAACCAGATCGTCGTTATGGTGATGAAGCTGACAAGCGCGCCATGCGACAGCTTGCGCATGCCGAAGCGGCCTACCAGCCGCGCATTGGCGAAGGACGAGACGGCCATCATGCCGGCGATCGCCGCGAAGACGACGGGGAACCAGACGCCGAGCCCGTATATGCCGACATAGATCTGCTGGGCGGAGTTGATGAAGCCGAACAGCGCGCCGAAGACGGAAGTGGTGGCCAGCGTATAGCAGAGCGATACGCGGTTGGTGAGCACGATGCGGAAGCCGCCGGCGATCGTGCGCAGGTCGAAGGCGCGGCGGTATTCGGGATGCAGCGTTTCGGGCAACCGGAATGCCGTCCAGACGGTGAAGGCGAGCGCGATCAGCGCCATGATCACGAAGATCATGTGCCATTCGGAAAACAGCATCACGATCTGCCCGAGGCCCGGCGCGACGACCGGGATCACCATGAACACCATGAACACCAGCGACATCACCTCGGCCATGGCGCGGCCGCCGAACACGTCGCGGATGATGGAGACGGTGATGACGCGGGTCGCCGCGGCGCCCATTCCCTGCACGAAGCGGAGGATGAGCAGCGTCATGAAGCTCGGCGCGAATGCCGCGCCCAGCGCGGCGGCCACATAGACGCCAAGGCCGAAGAGCAGCGGCGGCCGCCGGCCGAAACGGTCGGACAACGGCCCGAAGGCGAGTTGCGCGATGCCGAAGCCGGCGATGTAGGCGGTGATCACATATTGCCGATGGTTCTCGTTCTCGACGCCGAGCGAGGCGCCGATCTGCTGCAGGCCGGGCAGCATGATGTCGATGGCGAGCGCGTTCAGCGCCATCAGCGCCGCGGCGAGCGTGATGAATTCCCAGCGCGGAAGCGAGAGCTTGTAAGCCTGCAAGGCAGGAGTGGCCTGCTGATCCATGACAAAAAATTCCGAAATGCAAAAGGAAATGCGCCGGAGACCGGCGCATTCGAAAGCAGGCGCCCCCTGGGGGCGGTACCGGTACTAGCTTATCAGGCGGCCTTGACGGCCACGCCCTTCTCGTCGAACAGCGACTGCAACTCGCCAGACTGGAACATCTCGCGGATGATGTCGCAGCCGCCGACAAACTCACCCTTCACATAGAGCTGGGGGATGGTCGGCCAGTTCGAATAGTCCTTGATGCCCTGGCGCAGCTCGTTGGAGGTGAGCACGTTGACGCCCTTGTAGTCGACCCCGACATAGTCGAGGATCTGCACGACCTGCCCGGAGAAGCCGCACTGCGGGAAACCCGGAGTTCCCTTCATGAAGACGACGACGTCGTTGCCCTTGACCTCGCTGTCGATGTACTCGCTGATTCCGCTCATCGCTTGTCCTTTCATGCCTGTGGGAGTCAGGCTCGAAACATGACACTCAAATAAACCGACAGGCGACCCGAAACAAGACGCGAACGGCACCCGTCACGGAAAGGCCGCAAAGGCGCCTGGTCATGCGGGTGCGGATCAGCGGTTGGACATTCTCTCCGGATACTCATGAAGACATGGCTTCTCACGGCTTTCGGCGCGGCGCTGATCGCCATCGGGTTCGCCTGGTGGTGGAGGCAGCCATTGCCGGCTCCCACTCCCAGGCCGGCTGACGATCTTCCCGAGACGTGCCGGGAACTCGCCTTCGAAGCTGTGTCCTACATCGTCTGCGAAATCGCGCTGGACGCGTATGAGATCGTCCTCGCGCGCGCCGACCAGGCGGGAAAGCCGCTTCGCGATCTTGCGAGGCTGGCTGCCGTCGAGCCTTTCATCCTCGCCATGAACGCAGGCATGTATCACGAGGACTTTTCCCCGGTCGGCCTCTATGTGGAGGGAGGCCATGAGCAATCGCCGCTCAATCTGGCCGACGCGCCGGGGAACTTCTTCATGAAGCCCAACGGCGTGTTCTACGTCGACGAGGCCGGCAATGCCGGGGTGCTCGAGACGACTGCCTATGCGGCGGCCGGCATCAGGCCGAGGCTGGCGACACAATCCGGACCGATGCTGGTGATCGACGGCGAGGTCCATCCGCGCTTCGAGGAAAACGGGACATCGCGCCATATCCGCAACGGTGTCGGCGTGGACGACCAGCAGCGGGTGGTGTTGGCAATCTCACGCGGGCCGGTAAGCCTTGGAAGCTTCGCACGGCTCTTCCGGGATGAACTCGGCTGCAGCGACGCGCTCTTCCTCGACGGCGCCATCTCCGCGCTGCATGACGGCCGGAAATATCTGGTCGGCGGAAAATATCCGGCCGGACCGATGCTGGCTGTCAGGAGGAAGGCGGTGGGGCGCGCTCAGTAGGCGCGGCGCTTTGCCTTGGAGCGGGTGCGAACGGTTTTGCGGCGACTTGCCTGGCGCTTCGGGGCTTTGGCCGGCTTTTCGAGGCGTCGCAGCCGTTCGGCGGCGGTCGCTGAGGTCGTGCGCTTGCGCCGCTTGCCACGCCTGCTCGACGATGTCTTGCGGAGCATGTCCTCGAGCACGTCAGTCACGACGCCTTTGACGAAGTCGCCGAACGCGGACATGCGGGTCTAGTCCGGCGCGCTGGTCTGAAGCGCCAGTGCGTGCAGCACGCCGCCCATATTGCCCTTCAGCGCGTCGTAGACCATCTGGTGCTGCTGCACGCGGCTCTTGCCGCGAAAGCTCTCGGCCACGACTTCCGCCGCATAGTGGTCGCCATCGCCGGCGAGATCGCGGATCGTCACTTTGGCGTCAGGAATGCCCTCCTTGATCAGCCTTTCGATCTCGTGCGCATCCATCGCCATGCAAAAGTCTCCGCTTACTTGCCGTCCATGAAGCGCGGGAACCACGATTCGTGAACGGACTTCAGTTCGGCCACCGGTATCGCACGCGCCCCGCCGAGTTTCAATTCCGCGCCGCCGGTGGTGCCGATCCACGGAGCATGGATGCCGAGCGACTTGGCTTCGTCCCAGATCGCGGTCATCCCGTCGCTTTGCGGATCGAGGTCGAGCGTCACCAGATAGCGTCCCTGATCCTCGCCGAAGAAAACCGGGATCGGATCGGTGCCGGTCAGGCCGGGGATGGTGGCGCCGATGCCTGAGGCGATCGCCATCTCGGCCAGCGCGACGGCGAGACCGCCGTCGGAGCAATCATGCACGGCGGTCGCCGTGCCGCTGCGGATCAGCTTGCGCACGAAGTCACCGACGCGCTTTTCATGCGCCAGGTCGACAGGCGGCGGCGGGCCGTCGGTGCGGCCGTGGATGTCGCGCATGTAGATCGATTGCGCCAGATGCGTTCCCCAGGCGGGTGGCGCGCCGACGAGCAGGATCACCTGTCTTTCGCCAGCGAAACCGACCCGCATCATCTTCGACCAGTCGGGCAGGAGGCCGACGCCGCCGATCGTGGGGGTCGGCAGGATGCCCTGTCCGTTGGTCTCGTTGTAGAGCGAGACGTTGCCGGACACGATCGGGAAGCCGAGCGCCCGGCAGGCCTCGCCGATGCCTTTGATCGCATGGACGAACTGCCCCATGATCTCGGGGCGTTCGGGGTTGCCGAAATTGAGGTTGTCGGTCGCCGCGAGCGGGTCGGCGCCGGTGGCGGTCAGGTTGCGCCAGCATTCGGCGACGGCCTGCTTGCCGCCTTCGAACGGGTCGGCCTCGCAATAACGCGGCGTGACGTCGGAGGCGAAGGCGAGTGCCTTGGTCGCGTGGCCCTCGACGCGCACGACGCCGGCGTCGCCGCCGGGCAGTTGCAGCGAATTGCCCTGGATCAGCGTGTCGTACTGCTCCCACACCCAGCGGCGGCTGGAGAGGTCAGGGCCGCCGAGCATCTTCAGCAGCGCATCCGCGACGTCCGCCTGCGGGATGTCGTCCGCGGCGAGCGGCTCGCGCTTCCTCGGCTCGACCCAGGGCCGGTCGTATTCCGGCGCCTTGTCGCCGAGATCCTTGATCGGAAGGTTAGCCGCTTCGTCGCCCTGGTGGACGATGCGAAAGCGCAGATCGTCGGTCGTGTGGCCGACGACGGCGAAGTCGAGGTCCCACTTCCTGAAGATCGCCTCGGCTTCCTTCTCCTTCTCGGGCCTGAGCACCATGAGCATGCGCTCCTGGCTCTCCGACAGCATCATCTCGTAAGCCGACATGCGCTCTTCGCGCACCGGCACCTTGTCGAGGTCGAGCAGGATGCCGAGGTCGCCCTTGGCGCCCATCTCGACGGCCGAGCAGGTGAGGCCGGCCGCACCCATGTCCTGGATGGCGATGACGGCGCCCGAGGCCATCAGTTCGAGGCAGGCTTCGAGCAGACACTTTTCGGTGAAGGGGTCGCCGACCTGGACGGTCGGGCGCTTCTCCTCGATCTTGTCGTCGAATTCAGCCGAGGCCATCGTCGCGCCGCCGACGCCGTCGCGGCCGGTCTTGGCGCCGAGATAGACGACCGGCAGGCCGACGCCTTCCGCCTTCGAATAGAAGATCGCATCGGTCTTGGCGATGCCGGCAGCGAACGCATTGACCAGGATGTTGCCGTTGTAGCGGGCGTCGAAATTGACCTCGCCGCCGACAGTAGGCACGCCGAAGGAATTGCCGTAGCCGCCGACGCCGGACACGACGCCGGCGACGAGATGTCTCGTCTTTGGATGGTCGGGCGCGCCGAAGCGCAGTGCGTTCATCGCCGCGATCGGCCGCGCGCCCATGGTGAAGACGTCGCGCAGGATGCCGCCGACACCGGTAGCCGCGCCCTGGTAGGGCTCGATGTAGGACGGATGGTTGTGGCTCTCCATCTTGAAGACCACACAATCACCGTCGCCGATATCGACGACGCCGGCATTCTCGCCGGGCCCCTGGATGACCAGCGGGCCGCTGGTGGGGAGCGTGCGCAGCCACTTCTTGGAGGATTTGTAGGAGCAGTGCTCGTTCCACATGGCCGAGAAGATGCCGAGCTCGGTGAAGCTCGGCTCGCGGCCGATGAGGTCGAGGATGCGCTGGTATTCGTCCGGCTTCAGCCCATGCGCCTTGATGAGTTCGGGCGTGATGGCGATGTTGGTCTGGGCGGTCATGGGCGGCAGTCGGCTCCGAATGGCGGGGAGGGCGCGCCGCCTCATACCGCACTGCAAAGAAAAATGCAGCCTTTGTAGAGCTAATCTACAGCTCGGCCTTGGCCGTCATGTCCCGAATTGGATTGTCGACCATTTCACCCGAGTTTGCGACGCCTGCGAACGGTTCCCCGCCAGTGTGATCAGGCGGCGGCGCCGCAGCTTCCGTCGCCGGATTTCCAGCGGCCGATGTCGCCGCCGATTCTCGAAGCGACCGGCTCGTTCATCATGGGGCCGAACACCTCGACCTCACTCGAATGGCCGCGGGCCTGCACGACGAGCAGCGGCTTGCCGCCGTAATTGTTCTTCGGCACGAGCAGGAAACGCGGCGTCCCGCCGAAATTGTTCAGCTCGTTGGCCATGGAATATTTCGCAAAGGCCGGGTCCTTGCTGGCGATCCAGCATTTGTGCGCGGCGATTGCCACCTGCTCCATGACGCGCAACGACGCGCTCTTGCCTGACCCACCGGGATTGGCCGGGCGTTTGTCCGATTGGCAGGCGGAAATGACAAGCAGCGAGGCGGCAACGCCGGCAAACGCCAGAATGGTCTTTGTCATGCGGCCTCTCGAATCGCCCGTGCGGGACCGCATGGTGGATCAACCGGTCTTAAATGAGAATTACCAAGCCTTTGAAGTTCAGGCGGCCTGCCGGGACGGGATGCCGAGCGCGCTCTCGAAGAGGCCACGGCCGTCGGTACCGCCATGCGCGGCCTCGATCAGGTTCTCCGGATGCGGCATCAGCCCAAGCACGTTGCCGTTCGTGTTGATAATGCCGGCAATATCGTTGATCGAACCGTTGGGGTTGGTGCCTTCGGCATAGCGGAACACGACCTGGCCACCGCCCTCGATGCGCTTCAGCGTCTCGTCGTCGGCGAAATAATTGCCGTCATGATGGGCGATCGGCGCACGGATGATCTGGCCGGGCGCATAGTTGCGGGTGAAGGCGGTGTTGGCGTTCGCCACCTGGAGTTTGACCTCGCGGCAGACGAATTTCAGCGAGCTGTTGCGCATCAGCGCGCCGGGCAGGAGGCCGGCTTCGACGAGAATCTGGAAGCCGTTGCACACCCCGATCACCTGCACGCCCTTTGCCGCCTTCTCGGCGACCGCGCGCATGACGGGCGAGCGGGCTGCGATCGCCCCGCAGCGCAGATAATCGCCGAAGGAGAAGCCGCCGGGAATGGCGATCAGGTCGACATCAGGGATCTCGGTATCGGTCTGCCAGACCGTGACCGGCGCCTTGCCGGAGATCTTGGTCAACGCCGCGATCATGTCGCGGTCGCGATTTAGGCCGGGGAGGAGGACTACGGCGGTTTTCATTGCGGGTCGTAGGGCCTTTGCGGTTCAGCGAGTTCACGCAGTTCGAGACGGCGTTCTATGCGGTCCAGGCGTTCGTCGTGACGGTCGAGCCTTCGGTTTACGCCGGCAAGCGCCTCTTCGGAGCCTGTCATCCGACGCTTGATCTCCTGAAGGTCGAACTTCATTTCAGCGATATCGCCGTGCACGCGCATGAGCAGTTCGTACATCAGTTCGTTGGAAACGTCCGTCACAGCGTCTCTCCGCCACAACCTCAGGTTAGAGAGACATTGTAATTCTCGATGACGGTGTTTGCCAGAAGCTTGTCGCACATGGCCTTGAGCTCGGCTTCCGCCTTGGCCTTGTCCGTCTCCTGCAACTCGAGGTCGAACACCTTACCCTGACGGACAGAGCCGACGCCGCCGAAGCCGAGGCCGGAGAGGGCATGCTCGATGGCCTTGCCCTGCGGGTCGAGCACGCCGTTCTTGAGGGTGACGGTGACGCGGGCCTTGATCACGCTGCGAATGCTCCAGTTCGGTTGAAGGTCAGTGCGGCTTGCCGCGGCGGCCGTCGCCGGTGGCGACGAGCACGGGTCCGGTGGGCCGGGGCGGCTCGTTCTCGTTCATGATGCCGAGGCGCCGCGCCACTTCCTGATAGGCCTCGACCAGCCCGCCCATGTCGCGGCGGAAACGGTCCTTGTCGAGCTTGTCCTGGGTGGCGACGTCCCACAGGCGGCAGGAATCGGGCGAAATCTCGTCGGCCACGACGATCCTCATCATGTCGCCCTCGAAGAGACGACCGCACTCGATCTTGAAGTCGACGAGCTGGATGCCGACGCCGAGGAACAGGCCGGATAGGAAGTCGTTGACGCGGATGGCAAGCGCCATGATGTCGTCGATTTCCTGCGGGCTTGCCCAGCCGAAGGCCGTGATGTGCTCTTCCGACACCATCGGGTCGTCCAGCGCGTCGGCCTTGTAATAGAACTCGATAATCGAGCGTGGCAGCACGGTGCCTTCCTCGAGGCCGAGGCGCTTGGCCAGCGAACCGGCGGCAACGTTGCGCACGACCACCTCGAGCGGAATGATCTCGACTTCCTTGATCAACTGCTCGCGCATGTTCAGCCGGCGGATGAAGTGCGTAGGAATGCCCATCCGGTTCAGATGGTTGAAGATGTGCTCCGAAATCCGGTTGTTGAGCACGCCCTTGCCGTCGACCACCTCGTGTTTCTTCTTGTTGAAGGCGGTGGCGTCGTCCTTGAAGAATTGAACAAGCGTCCCGGGCTCAGGTCCTTCATAAAGGATTTTGGCCTTGCCTTCATAAATGCGGCGGCGATTTTTCATCTGATTTCCTGGATTTTGCGGGCAAGCGCAGCCAAACGGCCTATCAGACATAATGCCAAGGCCGTCACGTTCAATGCCGGTCTATCCGAATCGGACCGTTTGCTCAATGTGCAATGCGGTCGATCAACCGCTTTCCGCTGCGAAATACCGCACCGCAGCATAGTTGTCCGTATTGACCGCGGCCTAGCCTTTTGATTTGTGCAATCAGCCACCATATCCCGGTCTCGACGACCGCCACCCATCGGAGGATTTTTGATGAGCGACTTCAGCGACCGCGAAAAGGGCTTCGAACGCAAGTTCGTCATGGACGAAGAATTGCGGTTCAAGGCCACTGTCCGGCGCAACAAGCTGCTTGGGCTCTGGGCTGCCGAAAAACTCGGAAAATCGGGCGACGACGCCGAGGCTTACGCCAAGGAAGTCGTTTCGGCCGATTTCGAGGAAGCCGGCGACCACGACGTCCTGCGCAAGGTGAAGGCGGATTTCGATGCTGCCGGCGTGACGCAATCGGAACACCAGATCCGTCGCACCATGGACGAGTTGATGGCCCAGGCGATCGAACAGGTCAAAGGCTGAGCCCGAACCGCCTGGCTCAACAAAAACCGCCCGGAAACGGGCGGTTTTTCTTTGCTTTTTCGTATCATCGGCCCGACAAAGGCGCGATCTGAGGAGGATTGAATGTCGCTGGAAGCACGGCTGGCTGCGGGTGAAACGGTTTGCAGCGCGTGGTCGGGCGTGCCGGATGCGCTGACCGTCGAGATACTTTCCGCGCAAGGCTTCGACGCCGTGACCCTCGACATGCAGCATGGCGGCCACAACGAGGACAGCGTGCTGCGCGGCATCCTGCCGGTCGTCCGTGCCGGAAAGCCTGCTTTGGTCCGCATTCCGGTCGGGCGTTTCGACATGGCGAGCCGGGCGCTGGACATGGGCGCTGAGGCCGTCATCGCGCCGATGGTCAATTCCATCGAGGACGCCCAGCGTTTTGCCGCGGCGATGAAATACCCGCCCGTCGGCGAACGCTCCTGGGGACCCACCTATGGCTTCCCGCGGCATGGAAAGGGCGATTTCGCGGAATGGCTGCGCGAGAGCAACAAGCGCACGCTCTCCTTCGCCATGATCGAAACGCGGGCGGCGGTCGACATCCTCGACCGCATTCTCGACACATCAGGCATCGATGCGATCTTCCTCGGCCCGTCGGATTTCTCGATCGCCTGGACGAACGGCGCGCGCGTCAACGCGACGCTTGAGGACATGATGCAGGCGATCGAGCAGATCGCGGGTCGCGCCCGCAAGGCAGGCAAATACGCCGGCATCTACGTTGTCGACCCGACGACTGCCGGCCGTTACGCCTCGATGGGCTACCAGCTGCTCGCGATGGGCTCGGAACATACCGTCATGCGGCTGGGCTCGGAGGCGCTGCTCTCGGCCGTGCGCGCGTCGCTCGACGGGGCGAAATCCTAAAGCTGCGACAGGAATTTCGCGAAGGTTAGCGAGCCTTCCGGCCATGGCCCATGGCCGGAATCAGCATTGATGTGCCCGCGTTCGCCGGCATCGATGAACAGCGAACCCCAGGCGGCGGCGTTCTCCTCCGCGACCTCGAAGGTGCTGTAGGGGTCGTTGCGGCTGGCGATCACCACAGAGGGGAAAGGCAGCGGGTCGCGCGGGTAGGGACCGAAGGTCATCAGATGCTTCGGACGAATTGACGGATTGGCGACATCGGGCGGAGCGACCAGGAATGCGCCGACGACCGGCTTCCTGAACTGCGGGATCGCCTGGATCGCGGTCGGCACGCCGAGCGAATGCGCGACGATCACCACCGGCCGCTCGGAGGCGTTCACCGCGTTGGACATCGCCGCCGTCCAGTCCTCGCGCACCGGCTTCGACCACTCGGCCTGCTCGACGCGCCGTGCGGTCGAGAGCTTCGATTGCCAGCGGCTCTGCCAATGATCCGGGCCGGAATTCGTATAGCCGGGGACAAACAATATATCTGCGTCTTTGACTTTCATGCCGCGCATGTAGCTACCATGCGGCAGGCACGCAACCATTGCAGCGTGTCAACTGCTGGTGAACACCTTGTTCGGATTTTTGCTGCTTGTGTGAACGGCCACTCGGGCTGATCTTTATGCTCAGGGCGAAGAGAAGCGGAGCAGGACATGAGCGAACTTCCATTTGCGGCCACGACACCGATCAGCGTTGCGAAAGTCGGGCTAAAGGCCCGCAACGCAAAGGCCTTGGCGGACTATTACAGCGCGGTCGTGGGGCTGGAGCAGCTTTCGGCGGACGGCGAGACGATCACGCTTGGCGCCAAGGGCAGGCCGCTGCTGGTCATCGAAGGCGACAAGGCGGCCAAGCCGGACGATCCTCGCAGCGCAGGCCTTTTCCATACGGCCTTCCTGTTGCCCTCGCGCGCCGATCTCGGTCGCTGGATCAATTTTGCCGCCGAAAGCCGGATTCCGATCGACGGCGCGTCGGACCACCTGGTCAGCGAAGCAGCGTACCTGACCGATCCCGAGGGCAACGGCATCGAGATCTATGCGGACCGGCCGCCGACCGAATGGGCGTGGAACGGAAACTCCGTCGCCATGGCGACCCAGCGGATGGATGTCGCCGGCGTGCGTGCTTCGGTTCCGTCGGGAGATCCGGGCTGGAAAGGCGCGCCTGAGAACGCACTCGTCGGCCATGTGCACCTCAGGGTCGGCGACCCGCTCGCCGCCGAAGACTGGTGGCAGAAGACGCTTGGTTTCGACACCGTGGCGAAATATGGCGCGCAGGCGGTTTTCATGTCGACCGGCGGCTATCACCACCATATCGGCGCGAATACCTGGCAGAGCGCCGGCGCCGGACAGCGCGACAAGGGCCGGTCCGGGCTTTCATGGGTCGAGTTGCGGTCGTCCGACGCTGAAGGGAAGACCTCGTACGAGGACCCTTGGGGCACGGAGATCAAGGTTCTCCCCGGCAAGCCTGGATAGATAAGGTGCTAAGAGCCTGAATCGGCCAATCGGAGGCTATTTGCCCTCGATGATCAGTGCGGGGTCGTGGGAGTCCGCCTTCATCTCGTCGCCGACGGTCTGGAATAGGTCTGCAGCGATGAAAAACATCACGAACGCCACGCTTGCAATCAGCGCCCCGACCGCGACCCAACCGGCTCTTCCGATATGGCGACCTTCGGCATTTTCGAGCGACATGATCATCATCCCTGATTGATTGTCGCGGACAACGTTTGGCGGTTGCAGACAGTTCCTTGGCCTAAAGGCCCGCCTTTTGAAGCAAACGGCCCAACATCAGCAGGCCGTTCGGCCACAATCTGAGCTTCGCCTCGTTGCCCATATGGCCGAGATCGCCTGCGTCGGCGAAATCCGCTCCCCAGGCGCTCGCGAACTCCTGCGCCTTCTCGAAAGTGACCCGCGGGTCGGTCCGGCTGGCCACCACCAGGGCCGGAAAAGTAAGGCTCTTCAATGGCATAGGCGCAAAAGGTCGAATCAGGTCGAAGGAGGGATCCGGATCCTCGACGTTCGAGGCCGCTACCAGGAAGGCTGCGGCGACTTTCGAGAGTTGGCTTTCATTCGCCTGTGCCGCCCATTTGACGGTGGTCGCGACCGCCACAGAATGCGCCAGGAGCACGACGCGGCGCGGCGCCATAGCGACGGCAGCATCGAGCTGGGCGATCCAGGCAGCCGGTTCAGGCTTGTCCCAATTCGCCTGCAGGACGCGGGAGGAGTTTGGAAACGCGCCGCACCAGTGTGAAATCCAGTGATCCGGGTTGGAATTGCCGCGTCCCGGCACTGCCAGGAAGTCGAAACCGCCGTCTGTCCTGATCATTACGCTTCTCCGAAAACCCTCCGGAAGATCGTGTCTACATGCTTGGTATGATAGCCGAGATCGAATTTCTCGCGCAGCTCGGCTTCCGACAACGCGGCGGTTACTTCCGTGTCGGCCAGAAGTTCTTCAAGGAAGTCAGCGCCTTCCTCCCATACCTTCATGGCGTTTCTCTGCACGAGGCGGTAGGCGTCCTCCCGGCTGACGCCGGCCTGCGTCAGCGCCAGCAGCACGCGCTGCGAATGCACTAGGCCGCGGAACTTGTTGAGGTTCTTCAGCATGTTGTCGGGGTAGACGACGAGCTTGTCGATGACCCCGGTCAGCCGGGCAAGCGCGAAATCGAGCGTCACCGTGGCGTCCGGCGCGATCATGCGCTCGACCGAGGAGTGCGAGATGTCGCGCTCGTGCCACAGCGCCACGTTCTCCATCGCCGGCATGGCATAGGAGCGCACCATGCGTGCAAGGCCCGTCAGGTTCTCGCTCAGCACCGGGTTGCGCTTGTGCGGCATGGCCGACGAGCCCTTCTGGCCGGGCGAGAAATATTCCTCCGCCTCCAGCACCTCGGTGCGTTGCAGGTGCCGTATCTCGGTCGCGAGCCGCTCGACAGAGGAGGCGATCACGCCGAGCGTCGCGAAGAACATGGCGTGCCGGTCGCGCGGGATGACCTGCGTGGAGACCGACTCCGGCCTGAGGCCGAGCTTTGCGGCGACATGCTCCTCGACGCGCGGGTCGATGTTGGCGAAGGTGCCGACGGCGCCGGAGATCGCGCAGGTCGCGATGTCCTCGCGGGCTGCGACGAGCCGCTCGCGGGCACGCGAGAACTCGGCATAGGCAAGCGCGAGCTTGACGCCGAAGGTGGTCGGCTCGGCGTGGATGCCGTGGCTGCGCCCGATGGTGATCGTGTCCTTGTGCTCGAAGGCGCGCTTTTTCAGGGCTACGAGAAGCGCGTCCAGGTCGGCAAGCAATATGTCGCTGGCGCGGGTGAGCTGCACGGCAAGGCAGGTGTCGAGCACGTCGGAAGAGGTCATGCCCTGGTGGATGAAGCGTGCATCCGGCCCGACGAATTCCGCAAGATGGGTGAGGAAGGCGATGACGTCGTGCTTGGTGACGCGCTCGATCTCGTCGATGCGCTCGACGTCGAATGTCGCTGCGCCGCCTTTTTCCCAGATGGTTTTGGCGGCTTCCTTCGGGATGACGCCGATTTCGGCAAGCGCGTCGCACGCATGCGCCTCGATCTCGAACCAGATGCGGAAGCGGGTTTCCGGCGACCAGATGGCGACCATGTCAGGGCGCGAATAGCGGGGGATCATCTCGGGAGCGGTTCCTGTCGGTTTTTTTACCGCCGCTCCCTAACAGACGTCAGGAGAATGCTCAACGCGGGTGGCGGGCAAACCAGGCGGAAGCGACGAGCAGGCAGATGAAGCCGAATGGGAAGAAAAGCCTGAGGCCAAGCACGGCGAACTGATAGAGGGCGGCAGCGAAAGTATGCGCGAACTGGAGGAACCAAATCCGCGTGAACGCGTCGGCATGCCATTGGGCGTAGTAGGTGCGATAGTCCAGCGCATAGAGCGCGCCGGTGATGCAGGCAGTCGCGAAGGCGAAGGACAGGAAGGCTGCCGCGAACGCCGTATCGCGTGGTCGCCGGTGGGACAGGAAACGCGCCAGGATAAGCCCGAGCGGAAAGGCCAGGGCGCCGCCGAGCGCGAAGAGGGCCGCGACCGTGCGTATCTTGTGCAGCGTTTCCCAGTTTTCCAGCACCAGCATCATCAGCGCGCAGGCGCCCATGGCGGCGCCCCAGAGCACCGCCCCGCCTAGCGCCGGCAGCACTGGAGGCAGTGCGCCGGTCAGCGCACCCGACAGCCAGGACCTGTGCTTGGCGGCTGAAACCGTTGTCATGCCCGTTCCGCGCCGAATGCGCCGGGCAGGAGGGCGATATGCATATGTCGTCTCTTGGTTGCCCGGATGGTCAGTATCGCGGCAGAATCCTAACGTAGCGTTCCGGACTCAGCCGTGCCGGGACGACCAGGTCGGGAAAAGATCGTTCTCCGCGGGTGTCGCTGCATGGACGCCGCGTGCGATGGCGCGCGCCATCGTAGCGCCGGCCGTAGCGTAGAAGTCGATGGCGTCGTCGTCCGGAAGCTCCCTGCCGCTGGCGCCGGTGGCGAGCGCGAAAACAAGATCGCCGTCGGCGGGCGTGTGCGTCGGCCAGATCGCGCGCGCAAACCCGTCATGGGCGGCGATCGCGAAGCGCTTGGCTGCAGCCGGCGTCAGCACCGCATCGGTCGCGATGACGGCGATCGTCGTGTTGGCGCCGGCCACGTTGTCGCGGAATTTCAGCAGGATATTGCGGGCCTCGGCAGGGAAGGGCGAGGGGTAGCCCTGACCGCCGAACTCGTCCCCGATCTCGAAGGGGGCGGCCCAGAAATGCTTGCCGTGGCCGACCGTGACCGAGCCGACCGAGTTCACCGCCACCAGCGCGCCGATGTGGATGCCGCTGTCGAGCAGGGCCGAGGCTGAGCCGAGCCCGCCCTTCAGGCCGGCCACCAGCGTGCCGGCTCCGGCGCCTACGGTGCCGATGGCAAAGTCCTGCGATACGTTCTGTGCGGCTTCGTATCCGAGTTCGCGATAGGGCGGATAGCGCCCCCAATCCTTGTCGCCGCCATTCGCCAGGTCGAAAAGGATGGCGGCGGGCACGATCGGAACGTGGTTGCCGAGCACGTGGAAGCCGATGCCCTTCTCGCGCAGCGCCGCCTGGACGCCGGATGCCGCGTCGAGCCCGAAGGCGGAGCCGCCCGACAGCACGATGGCGTTCACCGCGTCGACCGTATTGTGCGGCTCGAGCAGGTCCGTCTCGCGCGTTCCCGGTGCACCGCCGAACACCTGGACGCCGGCGACCGCCGGCGTGTCGCAGCGAACGACGGTGACGCCGGACTTGAGCTTTTCGTCGGAAGCATTGCCGACGCGCAGCCCGGCGACGTCGGTGATCAGGTTCCTGGCGCCGGTCTTGAACATCAGGGCACTGTCACCGGATTGAATTTTTGGCCGTCGTAGCGGAACAGGCGGTAAGGGCTTTCGGTCAGGTCGCCCTTGTCGTCGAAGCTGACCGTGCCGATAGCCGTGGAAAAATCGCGGCCGGAAAGCTCGCCGGGCGATCCGCCGGTGCTCGCCGCGTCGGCGATCGCCGCATGCGCGATCTCGACGGCGGCATAGGCGGGCAGGACGTAACCCTGCGCCAGGATCCTGCGCTCGGCGAACGCCGCTGCCACGGGGGGCAGCGCGACGTTGGGCCAGTCGGGCAGGCCGATCATCAGCGTGCCGGGTGCCAGCGGCGGTTCGCCGATCGAGCGCAGCGTCTCGCCTGCCGCCACCGTCAGCCCGTTCCCCAGTTGCGCAGCGTCCCGCCCGATCACCGCTATGTCGTCGCGGTCGCCGCCGGCGAAGACATGCGTGGCGCCGGCCCGCTGCAGGCGGCCGACCAGTCCGATCTGATTGTCGAGCTGTGGCCTGAACGTATCGACGAACACCGGCGTCAGTCCTGCCTTTTCCGCCGCGATGCGCACGCTTTCGGCAAGCTCGCGGCCGTAGATCGTGCCGTCGTCGACAATTGCGAAAAGTTCGCGTTCCCAAAGCCGCGCAAGCAGGCGGCCGGCCGCCTCGCGCTCGCCGTCGGCGCGCGGGCCGAGCCGGTAGACGGGCCAGCCGGTCTTGCTCCGGCGGTCGGTCAGACTGTCGGTGCGAACGCCGACGGTGATCGTCGGGATGTTTGCCTGCTTCAGGATGGGCAGCGCCGCCTCTATCGCTTCGCTGCACAGGAAGCCGACCACGACCTGGACCCGCGCCGCCACCAGCTCGCGCGCGGCCCTGGCGCCGCCGTCGGCCGTGCAGCCGTCATCCGCGATGCTGAGCCGGACCGTCGGGTCGGCGAGGCGTTCGGCCGCCATGGCCGCGCCGGTACGCATCTGCTGGCCGAGTATGGCGGAAGGACCGCTCAGCGGCGCGGAAAGTCCGATCGACGCCTGCGCACCGGCTTCGCCGGCAAGCATGAGCGCTGCAAGGGCAGAAAGCATTCGGATCGGAGGGCGCATGCGGCGGCGGTGATTCTCCCTTTGCGGCAGGATGGAGCCCACCGACGGTGCCCGGCAAGACGTAAAGGCTGGTCTGCCCGAGCGCAACAAACGAATTGGACCGCCGGCGACCGTTGGTGCCGTCGCTTGTGGGGCATGATTTCCGGCCATATATAGCGGTTGGCAAACAGTCTCAGGAATTCAGAGTGCTGAAGAAGAACGAAGTAGGGCCGCAGACCTATCGTGATGCGATGGCGCGGTTTGCGGGTGCGGTCCACGTCGTCACCACGGACGGAGAGGCAGGCAAACGCGGCGCCACGGTGATCGCCGCGTGTTCCGTGTCGGATACGCCGCCGACCGTTCTCGTCTGCCTCAACCGCGAGAACGTGAAGAACGATGCCTTTATCAGGAACGGCAATTTTGCGCTGAACACGCTGGCGAGCGACCAGCAGGCGCTTGCCGAGGCTTTTTCAGGCCAGACCGGTCTTCCGGTCGAAGAGCGTTTCTCGCTGGCGGAATGGGACCGTATCGCGAGCGGTGCGCCGACGCTGCTCGGCGCGCTTGCGGTGTTCGATTGCGAGATCATCGACACCAAGGATCACGCTACCCATCGCATCCTTTTCGGCAAGGTGGCGGGCATCCGCATCGGCAATGACGTCCACCCGCTGATGTATTTCAACCGCGGCTACCGTATCTTCTGAAGGCCGCAGGATTTTGGATCCGATGAACGAGCTCAAGCCGCGCCAGGCGCCCGAGACAATCGACGAGACGCTCGATCTGCTCGCCGGCGCGGATTATGTCGCCGACCGCTCGCTCGCGACCGTGCTTTTCCTGTCGCTGCGCATGAAGCGCCCGCTGTTCCTCGAAGGCGAGGCGGGCGTCGGCAAGACCGAGATTGCCAAGGTGCTGGCGCAATCGCTGGGCCGCCGGCTGATCCGGCTGCAATGCTATGAGGGCCTCGACGTCTCCTCGGCTGTCTACGAGTGGAACTATGCCGCGCAGATGATCGAGATCCGCATGGAGGAGGCGGCCGGCAAGGTCGACCGCAGGGACATGGAGAAGAACGTCTTCTCCGAGCGCTACCTGATCCGCCGGCCGGTGCTCGATGCGCTGACCGGCAAGGCAGGGGCCGCCCCCGTGCTTCTCATCGACGAACTCGACCGCACCGACGAAGCCTTCGAGGCCTTCCTGCTCGAAATCCTCTCCGACTTCCAGGTCACGGTGCCCGAACTCGGCACGATCAAGGCTGAGGAGCCGCCGATCGTCGTCATCACCACCAACCGCACGCGCGAGATCCATGACGCGCTGAAGCGGCGCTGCCTCTACCACTGGGTCGACTATCCGGACGCCGCGCGCGAGCTGGAGATCGTCAGCCGCAAGGTTCCGGAAGCCAACAAGCGGTTGTCGGCGGAAGTCGTCAGCTTCATCCAGAAGCTCAGGCAGATCGAGCTGTTCAAGGTGCCGGGCGTCGCCGAGACCATCGACTGGGCGAGCGCGCTGACCGAACTCGACAAGGTGGCGCTCGATCCCGAAACGGTATCCGATACGATCGGCGTTCTGTTGAAGTACCAGGACGACATCGCGCGCATCGAGCAAGGCGAAGGCCGGCGTATCCTCAAGGAGGTCAAGGCCGAACTCTCCGCCGCGGCGGAGTGACGGGCATGGCCCTGCCGGTCGCTGCCAATCCGGACGGCCGCATCGCCGACAACATCGTCTATTTCGCGCGGACGCTGCGCAAGGCCGGCATGCGGGTCGGGCCTGCATCGGTGAAGGATGCGATCGAGGCCGTGCTTGCCGCCGGCATCGGCTCGCGCGACGACTTCTACTGGACGCTGCATGCAGTGCTGGTGTCGCGGCGCGAGGACCATGCGACCTTCGACGAGGCCTTCCGGCTGTTCTGGAAGTCGCGCGAGCTGATCGAGAAGATGCTCGCCATGTTCTCGCCGGTTGCGCCCGACCGCAGGGAGCGGCAAAAGCCGCGCCCGGCCGAGAGCCGCGTCGGCGACGCCCTGTTCGAGGGGCATCGCAGGCAGCAGCCAGCCGAGGACACGCCCGAGATCGAAATGGACGCGCGCTTCACCGTGTCCGGCAACGAGCTTCTGCGCGGCAAGGATTTCGCGCAGATGACCGCTGCCGAGCTTTCCGAAGCGAAACAGGCGATCTCCAGGCTGAAGTTGCCCTTCGACACCGTCCGTACGCGCCGTTTCAAGGCCGATCCCGGCGGTCGCCGCGTCGACCCGCGCGCCATGATGCGGCTCGCCTCCCGCACCGGCGGAGAACTGATCCTGCCGCGTTTCCGCTCGCCGCGCGAGGTCCATCCGCCGCTGGTCGTACTTGCCGACATCTCCGGCTCGATGAGCCAGTACACGCGCATCTTCCTGCACTTCCTGCATGCCCTGACCGAGAAGCGGCGGCGCGTGCACACATTCGTCTTCGGCACGCGGCTGACCAACCTGACGCGGCAGATGCGCCATCGCGATCCCGACGAGGCGCTCGCCGAATGTTCGGCCGCCGTCAAGGACTGGTCTGGCGGCACGCGCATCGGCGACACTTTGGCCGAGTTCAACCGGCTCTGGTCGCGCCGCGTGCTGGGGCAGGGGGCGGTCGTGCTGCTGATCACCGACGGGCTCGAACGCGACGATACGACGGGCCTGTCGAGGGAGATGGAGAGGCTTCAGAAATCCTGCCGGCGGCTGATCTGGCTGAACCCGCTGCTGCGCTTCGACGGTTTCGAGGCGCGGGCGCGCGGGGTGAAGGCGATGTTGCCTCACGTCGACGAGTTCCGCACCGTGCACAATCTGAACGCGCTCGCAGATCTCTGCGGGTCGCTGGACCGTTCCGCTTCACGCAATGTCGATCCGCGCTTGTGGCTCGAAGCCAGAGCCGCATAAGATCGCGATGGAGGTTTTTTGATGGAAAACACAGCTCATCTCGATGACGCCCGCGATCCGCTGATCATCGCCGAAGGCTGGAAGGACGAAGGCCGCGCGGTGGCGGTCGCTACCGTGGTCGAGACATGGGGCTCGGCGCCGCGGCCGGTCGGCAGCCATCTGGTGATCGATGCGGAGGGCAATTTCCACGGCTCGGTCTCGGGCGGCTGCGTCGAGGGAGCGGTCGTCACCGAGGCGATCGACGTGATCGACAGCGGCACGGCCAGGATGCTGGAATTCGGCGTTGCCGACGAGGCCGCATGGCAGGTCGGCCTGTCCTGCGGCGGCCGCATCAAGGTTTATGTCGAGCGGCTGGGCTGAGGCGAAGCCATGGACATCTCCGCACTCAAGGCCCTGAACGAGGAGCGCCGCGCCCGCCGCGCAGCGGTTCTTGTCACCGATCTCGAAAATGGTGGCACCACGCTGGTGCGGGAAGGCGAGGCGGTGGGCGGCGAACTGGGCGCTGCATTGGCGAACACGTTCCGCTCGGGCAAATCCGGTGCGGTCGAGGCCGACGGCAGGAGGTTCTTCCTCAACGCGCACCTGCCGCGGCCGCGGCTGGTGGTGATCGGCGCCGTCCACATCAGCCAGGCCCTGGCGCCGATGGCCCGCATTGCGGGATATCCGTTGGAGATCATCGATCCCCGCACCGCCTTCGCCAGCCCCGAGCGCTTCCCGAACGTGGACCTTTATCCCGAGTGGCCGGAAACCGTTCTCGGCGCGCGGCCGCTCGACGCCTACTCCGCGCTCGCAGCGGTGACACATGACCCCAAGATCGACGATTTCGCCCTGAAGGCCGCGCTCGACGCAGGCTGCTTCTACATCGGCGCGCTGGGCAGCCGGAAGACGCATGCCAAGCGCGTCGAGCGTCTGCTCGCTCTCGGCGCGAAGCCGGAGGAGATCGAGCGCATCGCCGCACCGATCGGCCTCGACATAGGCGCTGCTAGCCCCGCCGAGATCGCCGTTGCGGTACTGGCGCAGGTGGTGCGTGCGTTTCGCTCGCGCGGCATGTCCGGCGAACGCCGGTCGAAAGGCGAAGCGGCATGAAATTCGGGCCAGTGCGGGTGGAGGAAGCCGAAGGCGCGATGCTCGCCCATGCGACGACGGCCGGCGACCGACGCTTCCGCAAGGCGCACCGCCTGACCGCCGACGACATAGCGTTCCTGAAATCTGCGGGCGTCGACGAGATCGTGGCCGCCGTTCTGTCGGACGACGATCTCGATGAGGATGCGGCGGCTGCGAGGATTGCCGGCGCCATGCGTTTCCGCGGCATCGAAGCGAAACCTGCCGCCACGGGCCGCGTCAACCTGCACGCGCTGGAGGCCGGTGTCTTTACCGTCGACAGATCGCTGGTCGACCGACTGAACGCGGTCGATCCCGCCATCACGCTGGCGACCGTCGCCGAATTCAAGCCGGTCGTGCAGGGCGACATGGTGGCGACGGTGAAGATCATCCCCTTTGCCGTCGAGCGCGCGCTCGCCGACAGGGCTGCCTCCATCCTGGCGGGGTCCGAGATATTCGCGGTACATTCCTATCGGCCAATGACCGTCGGCGTCGTCCAGACGGTGCTGCCGAGCCTGAAGGACAGCGTCCTTGCCAAGACCAGCCGCGTGATGGCGAGCCGTCTGGCGCGGTCGGGCAGCACCATCGGCGACGAATTGCGCACCCCGCATGAGATCGGCCCACTGTCCGAGGCGATCGATGCGCTGGCGCCCGCCAGCGACATGATCTTCGTCTTCGGCGCCTCGGCGCTTTGCGATTTCGACGATGTCATACCGGCGGCGATCCGGCGGGCCGGGGGCGAGGTGATGCGCGCCGGCATGCCGGTCGACCCTGGCAACCTTCTGGTTCTCGGAAAACTCGGCGGAAAGCCGGTCGTCGGCGCGCCCGGTTGTGCGCGCAGCCCCAAGGAGAACGGCTTCGACTGGGTGCTCGACCGCCTGACGACTGGGATCGACGTCGCGTCGGGCGATATCGCCCGCATGGGCGTCGGCGGCCTGCTGATGGAAATCCCCACGCGGCCCCAGCCGCGCGAAACCCCGGCGCCCGCCGCCGAGACCAAAGTGCACGCCGTGGTGCTTGCCGCGGGCTGCTCGAGCCGCATGGGCGGGCCGAACAAGCTGATGGCGCATTTTTCCGGGCAGCCGCTGATCCGCCAGACCGCCGAGCGCGCGCTGGCGGCGAAGGTCTCTGGCGTCACCGTCGTCACCGGCCATCAGGCAGCACGCATCCGCGAGGCCCTTCAGGGGCTGGACGTCGGCGTGGCGCACAATCCGGACTTCGTTTCCGGGCTCGCCGGCTCCCTCAAGGCCGGCATCGCCGTGGTCCCGGAAGACGCTGCCGGGGCGCTGATCATGCTCGGCGACATGCCCGGCGTCTCCGCGGCCGATCTCGATCGGCTCCTGGCGGCGTTCAGGAAGGCGGCAGGACAGACGATCGTGCGCGCCACGCATGACGGCAAGCGCGGCAATCCCGTCGTTCTGCCGCGCGCTCTTTTCGGGGCCGTGGCCCAGCTCGAAGGCGACACGGGCGCGCGCCATCTGGTCGAGGCCGGGCTCATGCCGGTCGTCGATGTCGAGATCGGCGAAGCCGCGGCGATCGACGTCGACACGCGCGACGCCCTTGAAAGCGCCGGCGGCGTGCTTCAAGACTGACGCATGTCCTTGCGCTTCTCGCTGGCCCTCGCCTTGCTTCTCGTGCCTGCGCTCGGCGCGCAGGCTTACGCGCAGCCGCTCAAACCCTTCAAGGACGAATTGTTCGCCTATCCCGGCATTCTCTCGTCGGAGGCGGGCGGCGCATATCTTGTGGTCGACTACAGCGAGGCGCGCGACATCGACAAGCGCGACCAAGTGCCGGAACGGAGGGTGCGCGGCAAATATGTTGCGACCGGTGTTCGCAAGGTCCAGCAGGATCTCGCCCTGAAGACCGACGCGGGCACGATAAGGCATTTCGCGGTCGGCAGGACCAAAGGTGCGGCGGTCATCACCATCTATCTGCACGGGCGCGGCGGCAGCCGAAAGCAGGGCGTCGACGACTTCACCTTCGGCGGCAATTTCAACCGCATCAAGAATCTGATGGCCGGCAATGACGGGCTCTATCTGTCACCGGACTTTTCCGATTTCGGCGAACAGGGCGCCGCTGAGATCGCCGCGCTGATCTCGCATTATGCCGAACAATCGCCGGGCGCGAAGATATTCGTCGCCTGCGGCTCCATGGGCGGAATGCTCTGCTGGGAGCTTGCATCCGACCGCTCGGTCGTCACGCGGCTTTCAGGCCTGCTGCTCCTCGGCTCCCTCTGGGACGAGGGTTTTCTGTCCAGCGCCGCCTTCAAGGGCAAGGTGCCGGTGTTTTTCAGCCAGGGCAGCCACGACACGGTGTTTCCGGTCGAGAAGCAGGAGGCGTTCTACCGCTCGATTGCGGCGCGCGCCCCCGGCTATCCGGTCCGGTTCGTGCGCTTCGAGACCGGCACCCACGGCACGCCGATCCGCATGACGGACTGGCGCGAGGCGCTCAACTGGATGCTATCGGTTTCGCCCTGACTGGTTTGCAGCGTCAGGGCGCGGTGTGGAAATCGAGCACCGCCTCGGGGTTGACCTCGCCGTCATAGGAGGCGTCGACGTCGTATTTCACGAGCGTGAAGCTGCCATTGCGGAAAATCCACGTCCCTGTCGTCCCGGCGTCGCCGATGCCCCGCCATTTGTTGTGCGAGGTGATCGAATGCTCCGCCTCGTCATAGGATGAGTTCACCAGCGTATCCTCGGTCGTGTAGCCGATGATCGAGACGCTTTCGACCTTGCCCTCGAAATCGTCGTTCTCGTAACGAATGTCGAGTTCGGGCGTCGCGAACTGCAGTTCGCGCAGACCGTCGGCCTCGTCATACTGGTAGTAGATGTGCGTCTCGTTGTAGGCTCCGGCGCCGCAGTAGAAGCGGAAGAGCCGCATCTCCCTTTCCGGCTGGTCGTCGGTGTCCGACGCATTGCGGAACCGGATCTGGTATTCCGCAACCTCGGGCTGGTTGGCGCCCGGAGAATGTGGGTCGCAGGCCGAATGCGACGCCTCGAACGCGGCCTTGGCCTGTGGCAGGACCGTGTCGGTCGCTTCCGGCGCCGGCGCGTCGGGGCAGCTTTCCGGCAGCGCCTCGTCGTAGGAGAGATCGGACGGCTTCAGGCTGCCTTTTTCGATATGCAGCGGACGGAACGGCGGTTCCTGGATCGCCGGATTGGCGAGCCGCGCGGTGTAGCAGCCGGCGAAGACCTTCTCGCTGTTGTCCGTGCTGACCGACCGGATCGCAACCGGCACATGGTAGAAGATGCTGCCGGCCGCGCCCTCCGAGGCGATATTGCCGGTGGTCACCTCCACCTTCGCCGTGTTCTCGTACCCCTTCGCGAAGGCCTCGACGTCCTTGGCAGGCTTCTCTTCACCGAAATACTCCCAGGCACGGGCATATTCCTTGCGGTTCACCGCATTGTAGAGCGACTTGACGATCGTCGCCGCGCTCGACCGGTCGTCGAGGTAGGGCATGTCCTGCGCGCGGGCTTGTATGCCGGAAAGACAGGACAGAAAGGCCGCCGCCGGCAGCGCGAGATGAAAGGGCCGCATCGTCGAATCTCCCTGTTTGGGCGAGCATAACATCGATTGCGGCGTGCGGGTGACGCTTGGTGAACCGTCGCGGGGCGGGAGCCATGCGCGCGTGTAAAAGCGGCGGGTAAAGCTAAACTGTTTACGTTCTCGCCGACCGATTTTTAACGCAGGCTGGGCTAGGGCTATCGCTCCAGACCCGATGTTCCTGCGTAGAGGGAGGCTGCCACGGGCCCGAACCGAGATTTCGCTTCGCTGCTCGACGACCTGTTCGTGGCGGCCGACAAACCTGTGGACCCCGGTCCGCGGCCGACGATCCCGTTCGACTACCTGGCCGTTGCCGATGAACTGCACTCGGGCCGCATCAAGGTTTCCGACGAGAACGCCGCATCGGAATACCGCGAGGCGGGCGAGGCCATAGAGGCCGAGCTCGAAGCGCTGCTCGATGAGGTCGGCGTCGAGGAAACCGCTCAGTCGGGGGCCGGACCGGAAAAAACGCCTTCCATCGAACCCGACGCGATCGCACTGGAACTCGGCCTCGCGGACGCGGCGCCGGCCGATTTCGGCAGGCTGCGGCGCGCCTTTGCGCTGAAGAACCACCCCGATCGGGTTGCGCCGCAGATGAGGCAACTGGCGCTGACGCGCATGCAGGTAGCGAACGGGCTGATCGACGAAGCCAAGCGACGGGCTCTGGCCAAGGCCAAGGGTTGAGCGCAGCCGGCCTGCGGATTTGTAAACGGCCTGCGCTTTTCGCTGCAACCAGGTCGGGCAGACCTGGGTTTCGGCAAAATCAGCACATTGGCGTCCAGCAGCATGCCGGCAATCCATGCGCCGCCAGCGCTTGGCCTTGCCGGCCAAACCCTCTATCCCTTGATGCCGGCGGGCGTCGTTCGGGGAGGAGCAGCATGCTCAGGGTGATCAGGGTTCCGGTCGAGGGCATCTACGTGCCGGCGGCGCGCAGGAAGACGCTGCATCCCGAGACCGTGAGGGTGCTCGCCGAGGACATCGTCGAGAACGGCCTGAAGACGCCGATCCAGGTCCGTCACGACGGCAAGCGCCATATCCTGGTCGAAGGCCTGCATCGCCTGGAAGCCATGAAATGGCTCGGCGAGGCCGAGATCGACGCCTATCTGGTGCAGGCGCGCAAGCACTAGGCGGCGAGAGCCGCCGCTACCGCAGCCACCGTTCGATGCGATCCATGGCAAGCGCCATGTCGTCATGGCTGCCGGCATAGGAGAACCGCATGTAGCGGTGGCCGGCCAGCGGATCGAAGTCGCGCCCGGGCGTCGCCGCCACTTGCGCCTCCGACAGCATCCTGCGCGCGAAGGCCATGCTGTCGTTGGTCAGCTTCGAGACATCGCAGAACGCGTAGAACGCCCCGTCCATCGGCGCGGCGAGCGTGAAGCCGAGTTCGGGCAGGCGGCGCTGCAGGAGCTCGCGGTTCCAGGCATATCTGGCCTTGACAACTTCGAGTTCGTCACTCGCGGCGAACGCCTCGATGGCCGCTATTTGGGAGATTTCCGGCGCTGAAATGTAGAGGCTCTGCGCGATCCGCTCGACCGGCCGCACCAGCGTCTCGGGCAGCACCATCCAGCCGATCCGCCATCCCGTCATGCAATAATATTTCGAGAAGGAATTGATGACCGTGACATCAGGTCCGAAGCTCAGCGCCGTCACGTCCGGCGCCGAATAGGCGAGGCGGTGATAGATTTCGTCCGAAATGACGGCGATGCCGAGTTCATGCGCTGTCTCCACCAGTTCCTGCAGGTCGCCTGCGGGTATCACCGCCCCGGTCGGATTGGCCGGGCTGGCGAAGAGCACGCCCTTCAACGGGCGCTCGGCATGTGCCTGGCGCAAATGCTCGGCATGCAGGTAGGCGGCGCCCGCCAGCTCGATCTCGACCACCTCGAGTCCGAGCGCCGCCATGATGTTGCGGTATGCGGGGTAGCCCGGCGCGGCTATGGCAACGCGGTCGCCGGTATCGAACATGGCGAGGAAGGCGAGGTTGAACGCCGCCGAGGAACCGGTGGTCACCGCGATGCGGCTCGCTGGAACCTCGACGCCGTAGTGCTCGGCATAATGAGCGGAAATCGTCTGGCGCAGCGTGGCGAGGCCCAGCGCATCCGTATAGCCGATCCGTCCGTCGGCCAGCGCCCTGGCCGCGGCATCGCGAACCCGCTGCGGAGCGGGGTCGGACGGCTGGCCGACCGCCATCGACACGATTGGCTGCCCGAGGGCCTTCAGCCGGTTCGCCTCGGCGAGGATGTCCATGGCGTGAAACGGCTCGACATCCCCGCGTTTCGAGATCGCTACCGTCATCGTTTATCCTTGCTCCGTCGCCGACCGCGCCGCACAAATGCCCGATTGGTATGGGGATCACAAGTTCATGATGATTCCGGCCCAGCCTTTCCATCGCCCCTTTGCTCGTTTACCTGTGCTTTCCGTCATGACTCTCTTGCTTCGCTCGACGACAGGTCTTGTCCGCGCCGCCGCAGCGCTGCTGCTCGCCTTGCTCGTCGCGTCGGCCAGCGTCGTCGCGGCCCATGCCCAGAGCGTGCCGGTCGTGCGCGATGCGGAGATCGAGGCGCTGGTGCGCGACTATGCGCGGCCGATCTTCAAGGCCGCCGGGCTGTCGAAGTCGGGCATAGATATCATCCTGGTCAACGACCAGCGCTTCAACGCCTTCGTCGCCGGCCGCCGCATGTTCATCAATACGGGCGCGCTGCTGCAGGCCGGGACACCGAACGAGATCATCGGCGTGATCGCGCACGAGGCGGGCCATATCGCCGGCGGCCATCAGGACCGCCTGCGCGAGCAGATCGCCCGCGCGCAAACCATGGCCGTCATTTCCTCGCTGCTCGGCGTCGGCGCGATGGTGGCGGGCGCTGCCACCGACACGGGCGGCCTTGCTTCGGCCGGCGCGGGCCTGATGGCGGGCGGAACCGAGGCGGCGCGGCGCGGCCTGCTCGGCTACCAGCGTTCCGAGGAGTCGGCCGCCGACCAGTCGGCGATCAGATATCTCGAGGCGACCGGCCAGTCGGGCAACGGCATGCTCGTTACCTTCGAACGCTTCCAGAGCGCGCTGTCGCTTTCAGGCACCAAGGTCGATCCCTACCAGCTCAGCCACCCGACGCCGCGCGATCGTATCGCCAACCTCGAGACGCTGGTGAAGTCGAGCCCGCATTTCGGGAACAAGGATTCCGAGGCGCTGCAGCAGCGTCACGACATGATGCGCGCCAAGATCGCGGTGTACACGCAAGGGCAGGCCGCCGCCTCGCGCCTGTTCAAGAAGATGCCGGGTAGCCTGGCCGCCCAGTATGGCGAGGCGCAGGCCGCGCTTCTCTTCGGCAATCCGCGCAACGCGCTGAAGAAGGCCGACGCGCTGATCAAGATCCAGCCGAAGAACCCGTATTTCCAGGAGTTGCGCGGCGACGTCCTCCTGCGCGCCAACGAGCCCGAGAAGGCCGCCGAGGCGTATGCCCGCGCCGTTCAGCTCGATCCCGCCAAGTCCGGTATCCTGCAGATTTCCTACGGCCAGGCCCTGATCGCCACCGGCAAGACAGAGTCCCTCAAGAAGGCCGTCAACGTCATCCAGGAAGGCCTGTCGCGCGACAAGGAAAACTTCAACGGATATGCCTATTTGGCGCAGGCTTATGGTCAATTGGGCGAGGTTCCGGAAGCCGAGCTCGCGACCGCCGAAGGTTATTATTACGGCGGCAACTACCAGCAGGCCAAGATCTTTGCCATGCGCGCCCAGCAGAAGTTCAAGCGCGGCGCCCCCGGCTGGGTCAGGGCGCAGGACATCATTAACTACAAGACGCCCAAAAAGAAGAAATGAACCTTTTGGGCACCGGCTCCGACAGAGCCGTGTCTGTCACCGAATAGAGGACGAGCGACGATGAGCAAGGCGATATGGTTGGGCGCGACGGGTATCGCCGTTGCCGTCGGAATGCTTGCGGCGGGCTATGTCGCCGGCCGTCCGGAGGTCGCGATGGCCAACGACGCGCCGCAGGCGGTAGCCGTGGCGTCCGCCGAGGGCGGCGCGAACCGCGCCGAGGTCGAGACCATCGTCCGCGAATACCTGCTGCAGAATCCAGAAATCCTGCTCGATATGCAGCAGGCCCTGGAGATGAAGCAGCGCGAGGAGCAGCGCGTCGCCAACCTCGAGGTGATCGAATCCGCCAAGGACGACATCTTCAACGCAGCCTATGACGGCTATGTCGGCAACCCCGACGGCAAGACCACGATCGTCGAGTTCTACGACTACAATTGCGGCTTCTGCAAACGCGCCCAGGAAGACATGCTGGCGCTGACCGCAGCCGATCCGGACCTGCGCTTCGTGCTCAAGGAATTCCCGATCCTCGGGCCGGATTCGACCAAGGCGCACGTCGTTTCGATGGCCTTCCGCACCTTGATGCCGGAAAAATACGGCGACTTCCACAATCAGTTGCTCGGCGGCCAGGGCCGCGCCACCGAAGCTGCCGCCATCAAGGTCGCGCTGGCGCTCGGCGCTGACGAGGCGAAGCTTCGCGAGGAGATGAAGAACCCGGCGATCAACGATGCCTTCGAAAAGACCTACGAGCTGGCGAACCGCCTGGCGATCACCGGGACGCCGTCCTACGTGATCGGCAATGAGGTCGTGTTCGGCGCGCTCGGGCAGGAAGTGCTGGCCCAGAAGATCGCCGAAACCCGTGCCGCCGCGCCGGAGGCTTCCAACTAGCAGTTCCCCGGCGCCGCTCGCATACAGCCTGCTGTGGACAGCAAAACTAGGCTCTTGCGCTCTTTTCGCGGCGGACTAAGCCCACTATAGAGGTTGCGGCGCGCCGGGACGGCCGGCGCGAGAAAAGGTCCATTGCTTGAAGACGATCTTCGTTCTGAACGGCCCCAATCTCAATCTGCTCGGCAAGCGCGAGCCTGGGATCTATGGCGACAAGACCCTCGACGACATCGCAGCCGACTGCCGTCGGGCGGCTGCCTCGCTCGGCGTCGAGGTGGACTTCCGTCAGTCCAATCACGAGGGCGTCCTGGTCGACTGGATCCAGGAGGCCGGCGAGAAGGCGCAGGGCGTCGTGCTCAATGCCGGCGCCTACACACACACTTCCATCGCGATCCACGACGCCATCCGCGCAGTGACGCCAACACCGGTCGTGGAGGTTCATCTGTCGAACATCCATGCCCGCGAACCCTTCCGCCATGTTTCCAAAGTCGCTCCCCATGCATTGGGGATGATCTGCGGGTTCGGACCGATCGGCTACGAGCTCGCGCTCCAGGCGCTGGCGGCGCGGATTTGACGACCGGACAATGAAAAGGCCTTGAAATGACGACAAAAAAGACCGGCATTGACCAGCAGCTGATCCGCGATCTCGCGGGCATCCTGAACGACACGAACCTGACCGAGATCGAGGTCGAGCTCGACGACTTCAAGGTGCGCGTGTCGCGGCAGGCTCCGGCCGTCCACGCAGTCGCCGCGCCGGCGCCGGCCTATGCCGCCCCGCTGCCGCTTCCCGCCGCCGCGCCGGTGGCGTCTCCCGCCGGGGGCGCGCCGGCCGAAGCGTCGAAAAACGCGGTTCCTTCGCCGATGGTCGGCACCGCCTATCTCGCCCCGTCGCCAGACGCCAAGCCCTTCGTCGAGGTCGGCCAGGCGGTCAAGGAGGGTCAGACCCTGCTGATCATCGAGGCGATGAAGACAATGAACCAGATTCCGTCGCCGCGTTCCGGCACGGTGACGGCCATCCTTGTCGAGGATGCCCAGCCGGTCGAATACGGCATGCCTCTCGTCGTCATCGAATAGCGCCGGAAGAAGAGGCGCATGTTCCAGAAAATCCTCATAGCCAACCGCGGTGAAATCGCCCTTCGCGTGCTGCGCGCGTGCAAGGAGCTCGGCATCCAGACGGTCGTCGTCCATTCGACCGCCGACGCCGACGCCATGCATGTGCGCCTCGCCGACGAAAGCGTCTGCATAGGCCCGCCGCCGTCGCGCGACAGCTACCTGAACATCCACCAGATCGTCGCGGCCTGCGAGATCACCGGCGCGGACGCCGTGCATCCGGGCTACGGCTTCCTGTCCGAGAACGCCAAGTTCGCCGACATCCTCGCCGCTCACAACATCACCTTCATCGGTCCGTCCGGCGACCATATCCGGACCATGGGCGACAAGATCGAGGCCAAGCGCACCGCCAAGCGCCTCGGCATTCCCGTCGTCCCGGGTTCGGACGGCGCGATCTCCGACGAGAAGGAAGCGCGGCGCGTCGCCGCCGAGATCGGCTATCCCGTGATCATCAAGGCGTCGGCCGGCGGCGGCGGACGCGGCATGAAGGTCGCGCGCGACGAGACCGAACTCGACATCGCGCTTGCCACGGCCAAGTCCGAAGCTGGCGCGGCTTTCGGCGACGACGCCGTCTATATCGAAAAATATCTCGAGAAGCCGCGCCATATCGAAATCCAGGTGTTCGGCGACGGCATGGGCCGCGGCATCCATCTCGGCGAACGCGACTGCTCGCTGCAGCGCCGCCACCAGAAGGTCTGGGAGGAGGCGAATTCGCCGGCCCTCAACGCCGAGGAGCGCTCCCGTATCGGCAACATCTGCGCCAGCGCCGTCGCCGATCTCGGCTATTCGGGGGCGGGAACGATCGAGTTCCTCTACGAGAATGGCGAGTTCTATTTCATCGAGATGAACACCCGCCTTCAGGTCGAGCATCCGGTCACCGAAGCGATCACCGGCATCGACCTCGTGCACGAGCAGATCCGCGTCGCCTCGGGCGGCGGCCTGTCCGTGCGGCAGGACGAGGTGCGCTTCCATGGCCATGCCATCGAATGCCGCATCAATGCCGAGGACCCGCGCACCTTCGCGCCGTCGCCAGGCACGATCACCCATTTCCATACGCCGGGCGGCCTCGGCATACGCGTCGATAGCGGGGTCTATTCCGGCTACCGTATTCCGCCCTATTATGACAGCCTGATCGGCAAGCTGATCGTGCACGGCCGGAACCGGGTCGAATGCATGATGCGGCTGAGGCGTGCGCTTGACGAGTTTGTCGTCGACGGCATCAAGACCACCTTGCCGCTGTTCCGCGACCTCGTCGGCAACCCGGATGTCGCCAATGGCGAATACGACATTCACTGGCTTGAAAAATATCTGGCCGAGACGGCGGAGTAGCGCCGGCAGGGGGGAGCGCGGATGACTCGCCCCTACGCGCCCGGCTACAGCATTCCCACCGAGCTGCTGCTGAAGGCATATGCCTCGGGCGTGTTTCCGATGGCCGAAAGCGCCGACGACCCGGAAGTGTTCTGGGTGCGGCCGGAAATGCGCGGCGTCATCCCGCTCGATGCCTTCCATGTGCCGAAGAGCCTGAAGAAGGTCATTCGGCAGGGCCGTTTCGACATCCGCGTCGACACCGATTTCGCCGGCGTCATCGATGCCTGCGCCGAGGAGCGCGAGGAGCGCCAGTCGACCTGGATCAACGCGCCCATAAGGGAGGCGTATATAAGGCTCTTCGAGCAGGGGCATTGCCATTCGGTCGAGGCATGGCGAGAGGGCCGGCTTGTCGGCGGGCTCTACGGCGTCAAGCTCGGCCGCGCCTTCTTCGGCGAAAGCATGTTCTCGCGCGAGACCGACGCCTCGAAGGTCTGCCTTGTGCATCTGGTCGAGCGGATGCGCGAACGCGGCTTCATGCTCCTCGACACCCAGTTCACCACCGAGCACCTGAAGCGCTTCGGCGCCATGGACGTGCCGCGCGGGCGCTACGAGAAGCTGCTGCAGGAAGCGGTCAAGGGCGAGGCGGATTTCGGGCCCTGATGCCAGGCAGTCGAACGGTCAGCCGGCCCGCTTCTTCCCTTCGGCGCCAAGCGGCGTCTGGGAATGGAACATCATCTTCCAGCCGTCGCTGCGCCTGACATAGCCGGTGCTGACCATGGCGTGGTGGGGCTCTCCGGTGGCGCGTTCGGCCGTCGCCTCGTAGGTCAGGATGGCGATGTCGTCGGTCGGTCGGACCACGCCCTTGCTGTCGAGCTCCAGCTTCTTCCAGCGATTGCCGTCCTTGACGGTCGCCGCGAGATCCCGGTTGCTCAGCAGGCCGGACATCTCCGCGAAGGCGACAAGGCAGGCCGTGTCGACGTGCTCGCGATAATACGCCTCGTCGCCGGTCCAGAATTTCTTCTCTATGGCCAGCAGGTCCGTCTCGGTACCCGTCATTTGCGAAATCCTCCTGTTGTCGGGGATATCGGCAAACGACGCCGGCGCGGGGATGGTTCCTGGAATTCGGTGCCGGATCAGAGGGCGTCGAGCATCGCCGGCAGTTGTTCGAGCACGCTGTCGCGCGTGCCGAGGCCCGGGCGCATTTTCTGCCGCGCCGAGAATTCGCTGAGGCGCGCGAAGACGATCGTGCGGTCGCCCTTGCTCGCCCAACCCACGAACCAGCCGAACGGGTGCTCGCGGTTCGGCGTGCCGTCGGCGTTCACCGAGAAGCCGGCTCCCGTCTTGCCGCGCACGGTCCAGCCGTTCGGCAGGTCGTGCTCCGTCATGATCGCCTCGGTCATCTCATGGGCATGAGTGCTGACGGGCAACTTCCTGCCGACCACCTTCGTCAGGAAGTCGAGCTGCTCCAGCGGAGATATCCGCAGCGATGAGCTGAGCCAGGAGCGGGTCAATCCGTTGTCCTTGCCCTTGTCGCCCGACACGTCGGCATTGCCGTAGTCGAACGCCTCGACATATCCCGCGAATTTTTCCTTGCCGAGCGCCTGCGTCACCTGCTGCGAGTACCAGACGACGGAATTCTCCATCCACGCGGCGGGATCGGTGTCGGTGCGCCAGGATTCGATCCAGTCGGGATAGCCTTCCTTGAAGGGCAGCTTCGGATCGTGCTCGTCTTTCAGGAAACCGGCATCGTATCCCATCAGGGCAATGGTGACCTTGAAGGTCGAGGCGGGCGGCACCCGCCGGTCGCATTCGCCTTCCTGCTTGAGGACCGCTCCGGTCGCGGCGTCGGCAAGCACCGTGCAGACCTTGTCGGCCGCCGCCGCTCCGGCAATGGAGGCAAGGCTCGCGCCGGCGCCGACCACGAGCATGGCCAACGCGCGCTGAAGCCGGTGGGAAATGTCGTGCATGCTTATCAGTTCGTCTCGGGGGCAGGGACGTCGGACGATTGCTTGCAGCTCTTCAGCCAGACGTCGTAGACGGCGTGCTCCACGGCATTGAGGCCGGGGCTCTCGGCGAACATCCAGCCGGTGAAGATGCGGCGGATCTTGCGGTCGAGCGTGATCTCGTCGACCTCGACGAAGGAATCGGTCTTCGGCTCTTCCGTGACCGGCCGCGAGTAACAGACGCGCGGCGTCACCTGCAGTGCTCCAAACTGCACCGTCTCGTCGATATAGACGTCGAAGGTGATGATGCGGCCGGTGATCTTGTCGACGCCGGTGAACTCGGCGACGGGATTGCTGATGCGCTCCGCATTCGCCGGCGACAAGCCGATGGAGACGCTGGCGGCAAGCGCGGCGAGGGCGATCCGTGCCGTTCTGGCAAGCGTGGCTGGGGTGGCAGGAAGCATCTGGGAAGCACCGGAAGTGACGCCCGGTCCAAAACGCGTGGACCGTTTGCCTATCATGAAACCTGCAACGCAACTAACCGGCAATTGTGGCGATAAATGACCCGCCGCACCGCCACGCAACATCAGTTTCCTGGCGTCCAGGCGTCGTAGTCGCCGGTCACCTGCGGCCGGCGCGCGTCGCCCAGGATCGAACCCGGCGGACGATAGGCAGCCGGGCTGCCCGTGAGATTCGGCAGATGCGGTTTCTGCCACTCGCGCGGCTTGTAGTTTTCCGCGGAGGGCGGCGTATCGACCCGGTGATGAAGCCAGCCATGCCAGCCCGGCGGCACGGCCGAGCCTTCGGCGTAGCCGTTGTAGATCACCCAGCGCCGGGTGCGACCGTCCGAATTGGTTCCGCCTTCATAATAGACGTTGCCGGCCTCGTCCTCGCCCACGCGCTTGCCGAAGCGCCAGGTGTGGAAGCGGGTGCCGAGCGTCTGGCTGTTCCACCAGGTGAAAAACTGCGTCCAAAACTTCTTCATCGATTCCTCGTCGCCGGAAGGCGTCGCTCGGGTACCGCTTATGGCGTCGGCGTGGATGAATGGCAAGGGCAAAGCCGCGCCGCAATTCCGGCCAAAAGCTGACCGACAGGCGCGGCTGACCGCCTGCTGCGGTCGGCTGCGTGCCGGTCGGCACGTCCGGGCGCAACACGACGAAGCAGATCACCCTGCCTCAGGCGAATTGCGGCTTAACCCCTTCCTCTCCTGCGTTCGAACAGAAGGGCAGGGATGCCGGACTGTTCGGCGCCGCAGTTGGCGGTGCGGCCGGATTGCACGAAGTCCTGCGACAGATAGAAGCCGATAGCCCTGGCGTTCGCCTCCTCGACCTCGAGCTTGAACAGCGTCGCATCGGGAAAACTCTCGATGATCTCGTCAAGCAGCATGCCGCCGATGCCGCGGCCCTGAAATGCCGGCAGCACGTAGAGCTGGTGCAGCATGACGGTGGTGCCGGCCGAATCCGCCAGGGCATAGGCCGTGCCGCCGAGTTGCCTGCCGTCGTCGGCGACGAGGAATTCGCTGCCCGGCTGGTCGAGCAGGCGCCTCAGCGACGGGAGCGAGTGCCAGTCGTCGGTGATGGCTGCGACACGCTCCGGCCCGTAGATCGCGTCGTAGGTGGCGTGCCAGGTTTCGACGAGCAGGTCGCGTACGGCCTGCAGATCGCGTTCGCTGGCGGTCCGGACAAACACTACTCTATGCCGAGCTTCGCCTTGACGAGGTCGTTGACGGCCTGCGGGTTGGCCTTGCCACCGGTCGCCTTCATGACCTGGCCGACGAACCAGCCGGCGAGCGTGGGCTTGGCTTTCGCCTGCTCGACCTTGTCGGGGTTGGCAGCGATGATCTCGTCCACCGCCTTCTCGATCGCGCCGGTGTCGGTGACCTGCTTCATGCCGCGGCTCTCGACGAGCTGGCGCGGGTCGCCGCCTTCGTTCCAGACGATCTCGAACAGGTCCTTGGCGATCTTGCCGGAAATGGTGCCTTCCTTGATGAGGTCGATCACCGCGCCGATCTGCTCGGGCGAAACGGGAGCTTCCTCGATGCCCTTGCCGGCCTTGTTGAGCGCGCCGAGCAGGTCGTTGATCACCCAGTTGGCGGCCGTCTTGCCGTCGCGGCCGCTGGCCACCTTCTCGTAATAGTCGGCGATCGCCTTTTCCGAGACGAGAATCGACGCATCGTAGGCCGAGAGGCCGAGGCTATTCACCAGCCTGTCCTTCTTGTCGTCGGGCAGTTCGGTCAGGTCCTTCGCCAGGGCGTCGACATAGGCCTGGTCGAATTCGAGCGGCAGCAGGTCCGGATCGGGGAAGTAGCGGTAGTCGTGCGCCTCTTCCTTGGAGCGCATCGAGCGCGTCTCGCCCTTGTTCGGATCGAACAGCCGCGTCTCCTGGTCGATCTTGCCGCCGTCCTCGAGGATGGCGATCTGGCGGCGCGCCTCGTATTCGATCGCCTGGCCGACGAAGCGGATGGAGTTGACGTTCTTGATCTCGCAGCGCGTGCCGAAGCCTTCGCCAGGCCGGCGCACGGACACGTTGACGTCGGCGCGCATCGAGCCTTCGTCCATGTTGCCGTCGCAGGTGCCGAGATAGCGCACGATCGTCCGGAGCTTGGTCAGATAGGCCTTCGCCTCGTCCGACGAGCGCATGTCGGGCTTCGACACGATCTCCATCAGCGCGACGCCCGAGCGGTTGAGGTCGACATAGGAGAGGGTCGGATGCTGGTCGTGGATCGACTTGCCGGCGTCCTGCTCGAGATGCAGGCGCTCGATGCCGACCTCGACGTCCTCGAACTGGCCTTGCCTGTCGGGGCCGACCGAGATGGTGACCATGCCTTCGCCGACGATCGGCTGCTTGTACTGCGAGATCTGGTAGCCCTGCGGCAGGTCCGGGTAGAAGTAGTTCTTCCGGTCGAAGACGGACTTGTGGTTGATCTTCGCCTTGAGGCCGAGACCGGTGCGGATCGCCTGGCGCACGCACTCCTCGTTGATGACCGGCAGCATGCCCGGCATGGCCGCGTCGACCAGGCTGACATTCGAGTTGGGCTCGGCGCCGAAGGAGGTGGAAGCGCCCGAGAACAGCTTCGCCTCCGAGGTCACCTGCGCGTGGACCTCCATGCCGATGACGATCTCCCAATCGCCTGTCGCTCCGGGAACGAGGCGCTTTGCGTCTGGCGTGCGGGTATCGATGATGGACATGGCGGCCTGTGTCTCGAATGAGTTTGGTTTTCGCTAGTGCAAACGGCGGGGAGTGGCAAGGGCGAGGCATTCGCCCCCTTGACCATGAGGCGCGAGGCCTACTCGCAGATCATGCGCACGCGTCCGCCTTCGCTGACGTTCTTGCAGGCGAGATTGCCCGAACCCGTGGCGACCACCGGAGGCTGCGTCTTCCGTGGCGTCGGCGCCTTCTTCTTCTCAGGCGGCGGCGGGAAATTCTGGGCTACGGAAACCGGCTCCGGCTCGGGCTTACGCTTCATCCAGGACGGGACGAGCGGCTCCGCAGAGGGCAGGGTGAGGGTGGGCAGCGTCACCGGCTTGTCCATGACGATCGTGCCGTCCGACGTGCGCGAGCAGCCGGCGAGCGGGAGCATCATGCTGCCCGCAACGACGATAACGCCGATCCTGCGCATTCCGGTCATCAGTTAAGCCCAGCAACTGCCAATGTTTCGTGGCTCAAGCATAGTGGAGATTTTGGGGCAACGGAATGCGCCAGGCGGAAAGGAATGGTGCCCCCGGACGGGATTGAACCGCCGACCTTCGGTTTACAAAACCGCTGCTCTACCGCTGAGCTACAAGGGCACGGGCCGCCCGTTAGCATATCTGGCGCGCCTGTAAAATGGGGAACGGCGCGTCGGCATGCAAACTCGGTGCGCAAGACAAACCGGGGATGGACCGGGCCTGAAATAGGAGCGAAGGCTTCCTACATCCGGGGTGCGGCCGCTCGATGGGCCGTGGGGAGATGTCTGCGATGCTCAGATTCGTCGTGATTGCGCTGATCGTGATCCTCGCCTGGATCGTGCTCATGAAGCTGATCCGCGACATCAGGGCCTCCAGGGTGGACTGGAAGGGCTGGGCGATCGTCGCCGGCTTCATCGCGCTTGCCTTCTATCTGAGGCACGTCACCGGCATCGGCGCATTTTGAGCGACGGCCGATCTGCGGCCGTGCGCGCCGCTCAAGAAGAAAAATCGAACGGCTTCGAACCTTTTCCGGCGACGGCGCGACTGATGGTCATGAGGCGGACGGACGCCTCGGGAACAGGAGACCATCATGTCGTTCAGGACCAAACTCGTTTCCAGCCTGCTTTCGCTGAGCGTGATCGCCAGCGCCATGGCGGGCACCGTCGGGCAGTCGGAGGCCAAGAAGCTTTCGAAGGGCGAAGTGGCCGCGATCGCCGGCGTCGGTGGCCTTGTGCTCGGCCTCGGCATCGCCAATGCCGGCCGCGGGCCATATTACGACGGCTATTACCGCAGCTCTTGGGGTAGCCACGTCGACCGCTGCTACGCCCGCTACAGAACCTATGACCATCGCACTGACACCTACATCGCGTTCGACGGCTATCCGCGTCGCTGCAGGCTGTGAAGGGAGGTGATCGATCGGCTTCAGCGCTTTCCGGGGGAGGGACGCCAGGCGTCCCTCCTTGCGTGTCAGGGCGTCTTGCCGCCGATCGCCTTGGTGACTTCCGCCGCCGCCCGGGCAACCAGCGGGCCAAGCATCGTGGCGCGCTGAGGCGTCACGCGTACGGTCGGGCCGGAGACGGAAATACCGGCGACCGGTTCGCCGAACTCGTTGAAGATCGCCGCGGCCACGCAGCGCATGCCCTCGTTGCGTTCCTCGTCGTCGATGGCGAAGCCGCGCGCCTGGCTTTCCGCGAGGTCGCTGGCCAGCGAAGCCGGATCGGCGAGCGTCTTGTCCGTATAGGCCTCCAGCCCTTCCTTGCGCACGATCGCCGCAATACGCTCCGGCGTCAGATGCGACAGGATCGCCTTGCCGATGCCCGATGCGTGGAACGGGCTGCGCGTGCCAGGCCGGAAGAAGGCACGGATCGCCTGGTGTGTCTCGACCTGGCTGACGAACACCACGCAGTCATCTTCGGCGACGCCGAGATTCGCTGTTTCGCCTGTTGCCTCCATCAACTCCTGCATGACGGTGCGGGCTCGGTCGACAAGTTTCCTGCGCCGCAGGAAGGCCGAGCCCATGCGGTAGGTTTCGACGCCGACCGACCAGAGCTGCGCCTGGCTGTCGAACTCGACCATGCCGTGCGAGGCCAGCGTGGTCAGCATGCGGTAGGCGGTGGAGGCGGCGATGTCGCTCCGCGCCGCGACCTCGCTGAGCGAAAGCGCATCGCCGTCGGCAACGATCGCGAGGATCTTCAAGCCCCGGTCGAGGGCCTGCACCGACGTGGCGTAGGCGGGGGCGTTGAAAGAGCGCGGGCGTCCGCGCTGGCGCTTTTCGACCGTTTCCATGCGTAGACCTCTAGCGATTTTCCTTGCCAAAATGAAAAAATTTTTCGGCCGCATGAATCGACCTGGAAATCGAAAAACCGAAAACAATTGGAAAACAGCCTTCTACGGATTTTCTCTGATAAATGAAAAAATATTCTGGAAAAATTGAAAAACAAGCTCGGGCCTGCGATGCTCCGGCTATCCAATCAACAGGAGCACGGTCATGGCCCGGATGCGCGCTGTCGACGCGGCGGTTCTCGTTCTCGAAAAAGAAGGCATATCCTGCGCCTTCGGCGTGCCGGGCGCGGCAATCAATCCGTTCTATTCGGCGCTGAAGGCGCGAGGCTCTATCCGGCATGTGCTCGCGCGGCACGTCGAGGCGGCCTCCCACATGGCCGAGGGGTTCACCCGCGCTGTGGCAGGCAATATCGGGCTCTGCATCGGCACGTCGGGGCCGGCCGGCACCGACATGATCACCGGGCTCTATTCGGCGTCCGCGGATTCGATCCCGATCCTCTGCATCACCGGGCAGGCACCGCGCGCGCGGCTCAACAAGGAAGATTTCCAGGCTGTCGACATCGCGGCGATCGCCGCGCCCGTGACCAAGTGGGCGGTCACCGTGATGGAACCCTATTTGGTGCCGATGGCGCTGCAGAAGGCCTTTTTCCTTATGCGCTCGGGCCGGCCGGGGCCGGTGCTGATCGACCTGCCGGTCGACGTGCAACTCGCCGAGATCGAGTTCGACATCGACGCCTATGAACCGCTCGCCGTTTACAAGCCGGCGATGACGCGTGGCCAGGCGGAGAAGGCGCTGGTGATGCTGAATGCGGCCGAGAAGCCTGTGATCGTCGCCGGCGGCGGCATCATCAATGCCGATGCTTCCGACCTGCTGATCGAGTTCGCCGAAATCACCGGCGTGCCCGTCATCCCGACTCTGATGGGCTGGGGCACCATCCCGGATGACCACCGGCTGATGGCCGGCATGTGCGGGCTGCAGACCTCGCACCGCTACGGCAATGCGACGATGCTGGAGGCGGATTTCGTGCTCGGCATCGGCAACCGCTGGGCGAACCGCCATACCGGCTCGGTGGAGACCTACACCAAGGGCAAGAAGATCGTCCATGTCGACATCGAGCCCACCCAGATAGGCCGCGTCTTCGCGCCGGACCTCGGCATCGCCTCCGACGCCGGTGCTGCGCTGAAGATGCTGCTCGACGTCGCCACCGAATGGAAGACGGCGGGCAAGCTCGCCGACTGGTCGGGCTGGGCAAAAGAGTGCCAGCAGCGCAAGAAGACGATGAAGCGCAAGACGCATTTCGACCAGGTGCCGCTGAAACCGCAGCGCGTCTACGAGGAGATGAACAAGGCGTTCGGGCGCGACACCACCTACGTCACCACGATCGGCCTCAGCCAGATCGCCGGTGCGCAGTTCCTGCACGTCTATCGCCCCCGCAACTGGATCAATTGCGGCCAGGCCGGGCCTCTTGGCTGGACGCTGCCGGCAGCACTCGGGGTGAGGGCGGCGAGGCCGGACGCCGACATCGTCGCTCTGTCGGGCGACTATGATTTCCAGTTCCTGATCGAGGAACTGGCGGTCGGGGCACAGCACAGGCTGCCCTACATCCATGTCGTCGTGAACAACGCCTATCTAGGCTTGATCCGCCAGGCGCAGCGCGGCTTTTCGATGGACTACGAGGTGAGCCTCGCCTTCGAGAACCAGAACCGGTCGGACGATCCCGAGGCCGGCTACGGCGTCGATCATGTCGCGGTGGCGGAGGCGATGGGCTGCAAGGCAGTCCGCGTGCGCCGGCCAGAAGAATTCGCCGGCGCCTTCAAGGAGGCGAAGCGGCTGATGAAGGAACACCGGGTTCCGGTCGTTCTGGAATTCATCCTCGAGCGTGTCACCAACATTTCGATGGGCACCGAGATCGACAAGGTCACCGAGTTCGAGGAACTTGCCGAAAAGAACGAAGACGCGCCGACGGCGGTCGTCCTGCTGGATTGAGGAAACGCAAGATGCCGAGATTTTCCGCCAACCTGTCGATGCTCTTCACCGAGCATGATTTCCTCGACCGTTTCGACGCGGCTGCCCGCGCCGGCTTCAAGGGCGTCGAATATGTCGGCCCGTACGATCACGCGCCGGAAGTGGTCGCGGCGCGGCTGAAGAAGAACGGGCTCGCCCAGGTGCTCTTCAACCTGCCGCCGGGCGACTGGGCGAAGGGCGAGCGCGGCATTGCCGTGCTGGCCGACCGCGTCGACGAGTTCAGGAAGAGCGTCGACACGGCGATCACCTACGCGAGGGCGCTCGGCTGCGGCCAAGTGAACTGCCTCGCCGGCATCGCGCCGGAGGGCGTCTCGCAGGCGGAGCTGGAGGACCTTTTCGTCCACAATCTGAGCTACGCGGCGAGGAAGCTGGAAGAAGCCGGCATCAGGTTGCTGATCGAGGCGATCAACACACGCGACATTCCCGGGTTTTTCTTGACCACTTCCAGGCAGGCGCTGGCGATCATCGACCGCGTCGGTTCGAAGAACCTCTGGTTCCAGTACGACATCTATCACATGCAGGTCATGGAGGGGGATCTCGCCCGTACCATCGAGCAAAACCTCGGCCGCATCGCGCATATCCAGCTTGCGGACAATCCCGGCCGTCACGAGCCGGGGACGGGCGAGATCAACTATCCCTTCCTCTACGAACACCTCGACCGCATCGGCTACGAGGGCTGGGTCGGAGCGGAATACAAACCCAGAGACGGCACCGAGGCCGGGCTCGGGTGGTTCAAACAGATGAACAAGGCAGGCAGCGCGGCCGCATGAAGTTTGCCTCCGAGCCTTAACCTCTCTCCACAATCGGGGAGAGCGGACGCCAGCGTTGGGGCAGTTTCTCCTCTCCCCGCAGGCAGGTGAGGGGCGGCGCTGTCGATTCAGGATGAGGAAAATCACATGGAAACCATAGGCTTCATCGGGCTCGGCATCATGGGCGCGCCGATGGCGGGGCACCTGCTCGATGCCGGCTATAATGTCGTCACCAGCAGCCACCGCAAGCCGCCGCCGGCCGACCTGGGGGCGAAAGGCCTCAAGGCGGTGGACGGCCACGACGCCGTGGCGAAGGCCGCCGACATCGTCATCCTGATGGTGCCGGATACGCCTCAGGTGGAGGAGGTTCTGTTCGGCCAGCGCGGCGTGGCGGAGGGCCTGTCCAGGGGCAAGCTGGTCATCGACATGAGTTCGATCTCGCCGATCGCGACCAAGGAGTTCGCGAAAAGGATCAATGCGCTCGGCTGTGATTATCTCGACGCGCCGGTTTCTGGCGGCGAGGTGGGCGCCAAGGCGGCGTCGCTGACCATCATGGTCGGCGGCGAGGAGAAAGCGTTCGACCGGGCAAAGCCGGTCTTCGAGAAGATGGGCAAGAACATCACGCTGGTCGGCCCCAACGGCGTCGGCCAGACAACCAAGGTCGCCAACCAGATCGTGGTCGCGCTGACCATCGAGGCGGTCGCCGAAGCCCTAGTCTTCGCGTCCAAGGCTGGCGCCGATCCGGCCAAGGTCAGGCAGGCTCTGATGGGAGGGCTGGCGGCCTCGCGCATCCTCGAAGTGCACGGCGAGCGCATGATCAAGCGGACCTTTGCGCCGGGCTTCCGGATCGAGCTGCACCAGAAGGATCTCAATCTCGCACTCGAAGGCGCAAAATCGCTCGGCGTCGCACTGCCGAACACGTCGACCACGCAGCAGCTCTTCAATTCATGCGCGGCCAATGGCGGCGCCAAGGACGATCATTCGGGGCTGGTGAAGGCGCTGGAGATTATGGCGGGTCACGAGGTGGGGAAGTAGGGGCGCTATTGCCCCAAAAACTTACGCGCCGCGTACATCGCCACAGCCGCTGCATTCGACACGTTGAGCGAACGTATCGCTCCAGGCATGTCGAGCCTGGCGAGCGCGTTGACCGTTTCGCGCGTCTTCTGGCGCAGTCCCTTGCCTTCCGCCCCGAGCACCAGCGCGATCTTCTCGCCGGAAAGGGTCTTTTCCATTTCGGCGGGGCCGTCGGAATCGAGGCCGATTGTCTGGAAGCCTGTTTCGTGGAGCTTGCCGAGCGCATCGGCGAGGTTCTTCACCTCGATGTGGTCGATATGTTCCAGCGCTCCGGAGGCGGATTTTGCGAGCACGCCGGATTCGGTCGGGCTGTGGCGCGAGGTGGTGATCAGCGCGCCGGCCCCGAAAGCAACCGCCGAGCGCATGATCGCGCCGACATTGTGCGGGTCCGTGACCTGGTCGAGCACGACGACGAGACGGGTGTCGCCGAGCGCGTCCAGCGGTTTGGGGTTCAGCTGTTTCGCCTCGATGACGACGCCCTGATGCACCGCCTCCGAACCCGTGATCTTGTCGATGTCCTTGGGCTCGACCAGTTCGGTCGCGAAGGGCAGGGCGGCAAGATCGGCGAGCCCCAGCCGCTCGGCGGCGTTGCGGGTCACCAGCATGCGGGAAATCTTGCGGCCGGGATTGTCGAGCGCGGCGCGCACCGTGTGCAGGCCGTAGAGCCGCACCAGTCCGTCGGGCGCGGCCTCGCCGGGCGCAATCGTTGGACGTGGGCGGAAGGCCGGTGCGCTGCCGGGTTTTCCACCAGCCTTCTGGTCGCGAAAGGCGCGCCTGAGATTCGCGTAATGCTTGTCCTTCGGCGTCCCCGCCTGGCCCGGTCTTTTCTTGTCGTCGCTCATCGCCGTCCTATATCGTCAACGCGGGCGGTTGCCTATGGCGGGCGCGATCCGAAATTATCCGTCCGCGCCGGGTTGTCGCGGTTGACAGTCCAGAACCATGCAGCCATAAGGCGCTTCGCCGATTGAGGGGCACGTGCCCCCAGGTCGGTGAATGCCTCGTTGCAGGCTCCGGTACGCAGTACGGAGGAGTGCCCGAGTGGTTAAAGGGGACGGACTGTAAATCCGTTGGCTCAGCCTACGTTGGTTCAAATCCAACCTCCTCCACCACTGCCGCACCGGAAGCCGGCACATCGCCTCTGAAGCAGTTGCTTTTGACCGAATCGCTTTTTCGGGGCGGCTGTGCCAGAACAGGTGGCTGCCAAGCAGCGCGGTGCGGGTGTAGCTCAATGGTAGAGCAGCAGCCTTCCAAGCTGAATACGAGGGTTCGATTCCCTTCACCCGCTCCAGATCTTCCTATCTCAGCCTGATCCAGACCGGCGCGTGGTCGCTGGCGCCTTCGCAGCCGCGCACGCCGCGGTCGACGCCGGCGTCTGCTAGGCGTTCGGCTGCGGGCGGCGACAGCAGGAAATGGTCGAGCCTGAGCCCCGCATCGCGCTGCCAGCGCTGACGCTTGTAGTCCCAGAACGTGTAGATCCGCTCGTCGGGATATTTTGCGCGCAGCGCGTCGGTCCAGCTTCGCCCGACGAGCTTCCTGAACGCGGCCCGGCTCTCGGGCTGGACCAGCGCGTTGTCGGCGTAGGACTTGGTCGGATAGATGTCGAGCTCGGTCGGCGCGACATTGTAGTCGCCGGCGAGCACCACCGGCGCGCCGGTCTTTCTGAGCGCGGTGGCGTGAAGGCGCAGCCGCTCGTGCCAGGCAAGCTTGTAATCGAATTTCGGGCCGGGCTGCGGATTTCCGTTCGGCGCGTAGAGGCAGGCGATCAGCACGCCGTTCACGGCCGCCTCGATGTAGCGGGCCTGGGTATCCAGGGGGTCGCCGGGGAGGGCCGTGCGGGTGAGGACCGGTTCGACGCCGCGCGCTAGGATCGCGACCCCGTTCCATGTGCGCTGCCCCTGCCAGACAGCGCGGTAGCCTGCCTGGGAAAGCTCGGCGGCGGGAAAATTCCCCTGCTCGGCCTTGAGTTCCTGCAGGCAGGCGACGTCGGGTTTGCGCTCGGCCAGCCAGTCGACGAGATTGCCCAGCCGGCGATTGACGTTGTTTATGTTGAACGTGGCGATCAGCATGACGCCAGACTAGCCGTACTGGCGGCGAAGGAAAATGTCGCTCGTGTCCGGCTTAGGCAGCGTGCAGTTGCTGCCGGAAACCGTCCGGCTGCGCCGTGGCCGCCCGCATGACGACCAGCCCGAGCACGAGCAGGCCGGCGACCAGGCCTGTGGCGAGATGGTCGGACGGTCCCCATCCCACGCAAAGGACGGCCGCGAACACGACAGCCGCTTCCCGGTTCGAGAAGCCGGTGCGTCCGAGGAAGGCGAGCGGTATGGCGAGCGTCACGAAATCGTAGATGAACGCATAGGGCGAAGCGAGGATGGTGGCGACTGCAAGTGCTGCGGCCTTGAGGTCGAAGGACCGGTCGGAGCGCCAGATCCAGGCGACGCCGATGGCGAGGACGGCAATCAGCGCGGCGTGTACGGTCCACGCGGTCGCTGCGTCGAAACCCTGCGCGCGCAGATAGCCGTAAAGGCTCTGCAGCTTCCTGAAATCGGTGCTGCCGGAAGTGAGGATCGCTTCGTTGATGCGGCTGATGGAATCGAAGAACGCCGTCCACGCGCCCGGGCCGAACGCGCCGACCGAGGCGGCGGCCAGCGCCAGGCAGGAGAGTGCGGCCCAGACGACGACGCGCCAGCGTCCACCCGCGATCAGCGCCACCGGGATGAGCAGGCCGAATTGCGGCTTGTAGGTGAGCAGGCCGAAAAGCATGCCGGCGAGCGCCGGGCGTCGGTCGATCAGCGCGATGCCGGCGCCGAGCAGGGCGGCGGTGAGGAACCCGGTCTGCCCCACCACGATGTTCCAGAACACGGCCGGCCAGGCCAGCGCGGCGAGCGTGGCCTGCCAGCCGCCGACGATGAGCCGGATGGCGCCCAGATAGAACGGCAGGCCGACCGCGCTCCAGAGGAACATCGCGATGGGATAGGACAGGAGCGCCATCAGCGGGGTCAGGAGCAGGAAGGTCGGCGGATACTGAAAGGAAAAATAGGAGGCAGCGTCCTTGGCTTCGATGCCGTTGGATATCGCGACCTGCTTGTGGATCACCCAGTCATAGGCGTCCGAGGCATGCCCGGAAAGCGCGAGCTTTCCGGCTGCCCAGAAGGCGACGAAGTCCGCCGCGATCGGCGCGCCTTCCTTGTCGACCAGCCAGATGCCCATCGAGAAAGTGGCCGCGAACAGCGACGCATAGGCCACCACGATGCCGAACACGCAGAGGTGCAGCAGGCGCTGGCGCCGGCTTCCCCCCGCGCGCTCGCCCGCCGTTTCAATTGACATGATGCTCGCCCCGCACTCGGGCGGCAGTATTCGGTTCCGGGATTAAGGATTGGTTTCGGCAGCCGCGACGAGGCCCGCTCACGCAGAGCGGGCCTCGTTTGGGACGGGGGTCTAGGCGGGGTGCACTCAGTCGTAGATGTGCACGATCCTGCGTGTGCCCGGCTCCACCAGCACGGTGCGGTTGTCGACGACGACATATTCGTAGCTCACGTCCGGCACCTCGACGGCATGGAGTTCGACCTCGTCCGGGACGGTCGAGCCGATATTGAGCTCAACGCCGGGCAGATCGATCGAGGCGAGCGGTTTCTTCTGGACGTATTCCTTGATCACCACTTCCTGCTCGGGTTGGATGATGACGGTCTGGGCCGAAGCGAGGGAAACGCCGGCAAGAAGCGCCAGTCCTGTAGCTGCGATACGTAATTTCATCTTGGGCCTCCTTGAGGTTGACTTGCGACGTCGTCCCCCATGGCGCTGCGTGGGAGGCGCAGCACTCGGCTTTCGTTCGAGACGATGTCGGCTGGCTAACGCAGGCTCGCAGTGCCGGTTCCAAGGAATGTCGGCGCGCCCGTCGCGAGTGCAGGGTCGGGACGACAGCTGATTCTGCGTCCCTGCGAGCTGGCATGGCCGGGCTTGCGAAGCGCCCCGGGTCCGCCCGCGATCTCAAAGGCCCTTGTGTTTTCGGGCCTTTGTCGCTAATCGCCCCGAATTCGAAATTCGTCCTGTCTTGCTGCCCTAGGAAAGATCAAATGGCAAAAGGTAAATTCGAGCGCACCAAGCCTCATGTGAATGTTGGCACGATTGGTCACGTTGACCATGGCAAGACGTCGCTGACGGCGGCGATCACGAAGTTTTTTGGCGAGTTCAAGGCGTATGAGCAGATTGATGCTGCGCCTGAGGAGAAGGCGCGCGGCATCACGATCTCGACCTCGCATGTCGAGTACGAGACGCCGAACCGTCACTATGCGCACGTCGACTGCCCCGGCCACGCCGACTATGTGAAGAACATGATCACGGGTGCGGCGCAGATGGACGGCGCGATCCTGGTTGTTTCGGCTGCCGACGGCCCGATGCCGCAGACGCGCGAGCACATTCTTCTGGCCCGCCAGGTCGGCGTTCCGGCGATCGTGGTGTTCCTGAACAAGGTCGACATGGTCGACGACGCCGAGCTTCTCGAGCTTGTCGAGCTTGAGGTTCGCGAGCTTCTGTCGAAATACGAGTTCCCCGGCGACGACATTCCGATCATCAAGGGTTCGGCCCTCGTTGCGCTGGAAGACGGCGACAAGGAGATCGGCGAGAACGCGGTCAGGAAGCTGATGGAAGAGGTCGACCGCTACATCCCGACGCCTGAGCGTCCGATCGACAAGCCGTTCCTGCTGCCGATCGAGGACGTGTTCTCGATCTCGGGCCGCGGCACGGTTGTGACGGGTCGCGTTGAGCGCGGCATCGTCAAGGTCGGCGAGGAAGTCGAGATCGTCGGCATCCGTCCGACGACGAAGACGACGGTGACGGGCGTCGAGATGTTCCGCAAGCTGCTCGACCAGGGCCAGGCCGGCGACAACATCGGCGCGCTGATCCGCGGCGTCGACCGCGAGGGTGTTGAGCGCGGCCAGGTTCTGGCCAAGCCGGGTTCGGTGACGCCGCACACCAAGTTCAAGGCCGAGGCCTACATCCTGACCAAGGAGGAGGGCGGCCGCCACACGCCGTTCTTCACCAACTACCGTCCGCAGTTCTACTTCCGCACGACTGACGTGACGGGCATCGTGACGCTGCCGGCCGGCACCGAGATGGTGATGCCCGGCGACAACGTGACGGTCGACGTGCAGCTGATCGTGCCGATCGCCATGGAAGAGCGCCTGCGCTTCGCCATCCGCGAAGGCGGCCGCACCGTCGGCGCCGGCATCGTCGCCGCAATCGTCGAGTAAATCCGGGTCACCCCGGCTTCTGAAGGGCGGCTTCGGCCGCCCTTCTTTGTTTGCGAACAGCGGCGCAAGGGTCTTGAAACGGCCAAGGCTTTGTGAAATGAAGCCACCGCGTTAGGGGTATAGCTCAGTTGGTAGAGCGGCGGTCTCCAAAACCGCAGGTCGCAGGTTCGAGCCCTGCTGCCCCTGCCAAATCATCTCCCTGATTATTCCTGCAGAGTCCGACGCAGTTCACTCGCCACGGCATCGCGGCATGCATGTCGCTTGAAGCCGCGGATGCGGCAATCCTTCGCGGGCACGTCGGAGACGTTTCGCATATGGTGTGGCGGTCGCATGCCGTGAGGCCGGCGTCGGGCGGACTACCGCGGGCGCGCCCGGCCTCATCAGCCGTTGAAAGGAAGACGATGACCCGAAACCTGGTCGTTCTCGCCGCTGCGGCCGCTTGCCTGTCCTGGGCGCTGCCGGTGCTTGCACACGACTACACGGCGGGCTCACTCACCATCGCGCATCCCTGGTCGCGCAAGGCGCCGCCTTCGGCCCCCGTAGTCGGTGGGTATGTGAGCATCACCAACAACGGTTCAGAGTCTGACCGCCTTGTCGGCGGCGGTTCCCGGCTCGCGGAGCGGGTGGAAATCCATGTCTCGTCCGTGGAGGACGGCGTCGCCCGGATGCGGCCGGCCGCGGACGGCATCGAGATCGCTCCGGGCGAGACGGTGGAACTGAAGCCGGGCGGGACGCATATTATGTTCATCAAGCCCTCGGGACTGCCTGAAGAAGGCGGCAAGTTTCCCGCCAGCCTGACGTTCGAAAAAGCCGGAGCGGTCGACGTGGAGTTCGCTGTCGAGCCGATGCGCGGTCCGGCGAAGGAAGAGCCGGCTTCTGCCCACCACGGCGGCCACGGGGAATCAGCGCAATGACGTGGCTGCGGGCGATCCGGATTGCAGCCTGGACCGGCATAGCCATTCTGTCCGCTGTCATCGCCGTCTACGCAGGGCTGGCCTACAGGACCGCAGGCCTGCCGCAACCCTCGCAGGACACAGGCGCCGCTCTTGTCGGGGGACCGTTTCGTCTTGCCACGCACCGCGGCGGCGCTCTTTCCGACAAGGATCTCCTCGGCAGGCCTTACGCCGTGTTCTTCGGCTTCACCCATTGCCCGGACATATGTCCGACGACGCTGTACGAGCTGAGTGGGCTTCTGGCGGATCTCGGTCCGGACGCCGACCGGCTGGAAGTGCTGTTCATCACCGTCGATCCCGAGCGCGACACGGCGGAGCAACTCGCCGCCTACATGTCCGCCTTCGACCCGAGGATCACGGCGCTGCGGGGCACGATCGAGGAGACCGACGCGGCGGTGAAGGCCTTCAAGGCGTACTATCGGAAGGTTCCCCTCGAGGGAGGGGACTACACGATGGACCACACGGCGGGTATTATCCTCATGGACGCGGCCGGCCGGTTCAAAGGCATTTTGGACCTGCATGAGCCCAGGGAAACGCAGACGGCGAAGCTGCGCCGCCTGATCGCGAACACGACACCGGAGACAGGAACATGAACGGACTTGGTGCAATGCTGCGGGCGGCCGCCACGGCCTTCACGCTTCTCCCGGGCGTCGCTTCGGCGGCGCAGACGATAGAGGTGCTGAGCACCGCCGGATGCGGCTGCTGCATCAGCTGGACCCGCCACATGGAGGAGAACGGCTTCGAGACGGAAATCAGGAACCTGCCGATGGCCGACCTGATGCAGGTGAAGACGGAAGCCGGGCTGAAGCCCGGCCTGACCTCCTGCCATACGGGCAAGATCGACGGCTATGTGATCGAAGGGCATGTGCCGGCGCGGGACGTCCAGCGGCTGCTTGCCGAGCGCCCGGATGCGATCGGCCTGACCGTGCCCGACATGCCTTACGGCTCCCCGGGGATGGGCGAGGCTGGACCCGATGCCGATCCCTACGACGTCCTTCTCGTGAAGCGTGACGGGACGACAGAAGTTTTTGCAAGCTATCGATGAACGCTCGCCGTTGGCGGCCGCAAGCCGGTCGCCAATGACGCGTCCAGCCCGACAATCCCGTTCCGGACGCAGCCGGTCCTGCGCACGGCCCTAGCCCGCCCGCGCCGTAGCGATGGCGTCGAGCAGCGCCTGCCTGTCCATCGCGCCGTGATAGATGCGGGTGCCGATGATGAAGGCAGGCGTGCCGCCGAAACCGAAGGCGTTTGCCTGGTCCATGTTGCGGGCGAGGATGGCGTCGACGCGGTCCATGTCCTTCTTGAAGGCGGCAAGCAGGGTGGAGGGATCGAGACCGGCCTTGCTCAGGGTGGCGTCCACCTCGTCCTTCCCGAGGCGGCCGGGGGTCGCCATCAGCGCATTCAGCGCCCTCTCGTAGCTGTCGCCCGACGCCAGCACCAGGCTTGACGCATGGACGGACGCGCCGCCGAAGATCGGCCAGTCCTTCATCACGAGGCGGACATTGCCATCCTTCCTGACGACGTCCATCAGATCCTCATGGCCGCGCTTGCAGAAGGGGCACTGGTAGTCGAAATACTCGGCCACCGTGACATTGCCGCCGGGGTTGCCGAGAGCCGGTATTTCGGGATCGAACAGCACCTCCTCGACGCCAGGAGACGATTGCGCGAGTACGGGAAAGGAAAGCGCCGTCACCGCCGATCCGGCCGCCGCAATCTTCAGGACGTCCCTTCGGTTCATCATCGTATCTGCGCCTTCAAGGTTAGGGATAGGTCGCCCGCAGGCGGTCGATGTTGGACTGCAGGGTCTCGCGTGAGATCTCGCCCAGATGGGCATGCGACAGGACGCCGTCGGCGCCGACAAAGAGCGTCGCCGGGAGCCCTGGCGCGCGGTAGTGGCGTCCGAGGTCGCCGAACTGGTCGAGAAGGACGGTGTCGAGGGAAAGGCCAGCTTGGGCGAGATAGCGCTCGACGATCTGCCGGCTCTCGCCCTGATTGGCGAAGATGAACTCCGTTTCTTCGGAACTCGACGCCATCTCGGCCATCATCGGCATTTCGCGCCGGCAGGGCGGGCACCAGCTGGCCCACAGGTTGATCACCTTGGGGGTCGCCGGTTTTGCGTCGAGCACGCGACCGTTGCCAGCGAGGGTCTCGAATGTCGCGGCGGGAAGGGCAATCGCCTGCGTTTCGCCGGAGAGTTGCAAGGCGGTGTTCCAGACGACGAGGCCGAGCGCCAGGGGAAGCAGCGCCCACAGGCGCAGCCGCGCGGTTCGAAGCACCAGAAAGACGCTGAGGGCGACCGCGGCGAGCGCGGTCGGCCAGTGGAAACCGCCTTCCCAGAGAGCGAACATGCGAAGCGGTTCCGCGGCGAAGTTCTGCCAGTGGACCAGCACGTGGCCTGCGCGAGCCGCCACGATCCCACCGATCAGGACCCACCAGGACCAGGCGTTGAAGCGTTGGTCGATCCGGCGCGCGAGGATTCCCGTCACGATGATGAAGGCGAATATGCCGAGAATGACTGCGAAGCGATCCGCCGCCATCACGATCGGACCGAGGGAGACAGCGTTCATCTCAGAGGTTCTCCAGCCGGGCTGCCGACCGTAACAGGGTGTCCACGGTCACTGCTCCAACCAGCCGGGTGCCGGCAGCCTCGCGGGCGTTCGCGTCGAAGAACAGCATGGTCGGCGGCCCGGCCACGCGGAGCTTTTCCATCAGCGCGGCATTGTCCCAGTCGAAATCGCTCAGGTCGGCTTTGACAAGCTGGAATCCGGCCAGTCCCCGGCGCACGGCGTCGTCGGGCAGAACCGAGCGTTCGATCGTGTGGCAGGTCACGCACCAGTCGGCGGTGAAGTAGACAAGCGTCGGCCGGCCGTTCGCCGCGTCGAGCTTCCCTTGCAGGTCCGGCGACGTCGAGATCGTCGCGAATTGAAGTTCTTCCGCGGCGGGGAGGGACTGGCCGCGTGCGGCGAGCGTTGCGAGCGGCTTCAGCGGATCGGTGGCGCCCGCCGAGGCTCCGACCATCAGGATTGCCCCGTAGATCAGCGCGACGGCGCCGACAGCGCGGCTTGCCATCAGGACCGTGCCCTCGGACCGTCTGGCCGTGAACGCAAAACTCGCCACGCCGATCAGCAGGACGCCCCAGAGCACCAGGTCCAGCCGGGGTGGCAGCAGGGGCGTCGCCATCCAGATGGCGGTCGCCAGAAAGCCGAAGCCGAATACGCGCTTGACGTCTTCCATCCACGCGCCGGCCCGCGGCAGGGCGCCGCCGCCGAGAGTTCCCATGACGATCAGCGGCAAGCCCTTGCCGATGCCGAGCATGAACAGCGCCGCGGCACCGAGGGCGACGTTACCCGTCTGCGCGATATAGAGAAGCGCACCGGCGAGCGGCGCCGTGACGCACGGCCCGACGATCAGCACGGACGAGAAACCGAGCAAGGCGACCGAGCGCTTCGACCCGGCCGTTGCTCCGGTGCGCGCGGCGACCCAACTGGTCAGGGCGGTCGGCAATTGCAGCTCGAACAGGCCGAACATGGACAAGGCGAGGGCGACGAATATGACGGCGACGGCCGCGGCCGTGAACGGCGACTGCAGCACCATCTGCAGGTTCTGGCCGGACCAGCCGGCGGCGGCGCCCAGCATTGCGAAGGCCGAGGCGAGAGCGATGACGTAGATGGCCGAGAGGACGAAGCCGCGGCGCGCCGTCAGGCGGTCGCCTTGCCGCGCCAATGCGCCGGCAAGGATCGGATACATCGGGAAGACGCAAGGGGTGAAGGCGAGCAGCAGCCCGAAGAGCAGGAACGTGGCAATGACGAGAAGCGTCCCGCCGTTGCCGAGCAGCGACTGAACCAGCCCGTCGTCCGGCGCCAGTGCGAAGTCTGCCGGACCTGCTGCCTGCGGTGCTCCCGCCTCGGCGGCCGGAGGCGCCGCTGCTTCCGTTTCCCAGTTCACCGCAGGATATGCGCCGAGCGGAGCCGGGTCCGAAACGGCCAATGTGACGGGGTCGACGAGACGTATCTCAGGCGCGTAGCAGATGCCGTCTTCCTGGCAGCCCTGGTAGGTGATCTCGATGGGGCCAGACCCTGGATCGGGAACGACCGCCTCGGCGTGCCGATAGTAGATTTCCGTAGATCCGAAGTTCGGATCGTCCTTGACGAGGCCGGGCGTGGTCTCGACCGTCAGCGCGGCTCCGTCCGGTATCCGCGCAGCAACCCGGTCGCGGTAGAGGTAGTAGCCGTCGGCGATATCCCATTCGAGCGACAGCGATCCGCCGGAGCCATGCTGGATCGAGATCGCGAACGCCCGGTCCACCGGAAGCGGCTCGCCGGGTGATGCGGCGGCAGGCGCGAAGACCTGAAATGCAAGCATTCCCAGTATGCCGATAACAGTCTTCTTCATCGCCTCGTCGCTTGTCCGTATCGGAGGTTGAACCTCGTTCTCCGGTCGGGTGGGCGACTGAGCTTAAGGCAGCCTTAAGGTAGGAAGGTTTGGGAGCCGCGTGGAAACAGCAGAGGTATTCCAGATGACGCGCGACTTCGAGACCGTTGCGGCCAGCGGCAAGGCAGGGACACGCAGCGGGAGCGTCGGCCGGCGCTCTTTCCTGATAGGGTTGGGCGCAATGACGGTATCCGGATGCGTCGCGACACAGGGCGAGGTTCCGGTTGCGGCCGCGAAGAGCGTGGCACCCGCTCCCAAACCTGTCGTGCCGGCGATGTACCAGGCGGTGCCGACCGAGAGGTTTCCGATCCCGGAGGTGGATATCAAGAAACTGGATCGCCGCTTCTGGCGAACCGAGATCGACTATCCGACGGACGAGGAGCCGGGCACCCTGATCGTCGACACGCCGAACAAGTATCTCTACCACGTCAAGCGAAACGGGCGCGCGACGCGCTACGGCATCGGCGTCGGACGCGAAGGCTTTGCCTGGTCCGGCCGCGCGATCGTCGCCTACAAGCGCGAATGGCCGCGCTGGACGCCGCCGGATTCCATGGTTGCGCGCCAGCCGACGCTGGAACCCTACAGCATAGCGAATGGCGGCATGGATCCGGGCCTAAAGAATCCGCTTGGCGCCCGCGCCCTCTACATTCACAAGGACGGCAAGGATACGCTCTACCGCGTCCACGGTACTCCCGAAGCCTGGAGCATCGGCAAGGCCGTGTCCTCCGGCTGCATCCGGCTGGTCAACCAGGATATCATTCACCTGCATGGCGAGGTCCGCGACGGAAGCCGCATCATGGTCATTCCCGACCCGTCCATGAAGCATCTTCTGGTAGGATGAAGACGCCGGCGCGAGGAGCCGGCCTATAGGATCAGGGCCGTCCCGGGGAACGATACATGCGGATTCTCATAGTCGAAGACGATCCCATGCTGTTTGACGGCCTGTCAGTGGGGCTCGGGCTGGCGGGCTTCACCGTCGACGCGGTGGCGACCTGCGAGGAAGCGTTCACCGCGCTTGAGACCCAGTCCTATGATGCGCTGGTGCTCGACCTGATGCTGCCGGACGGGTCGGGGCTCGACATCCTGTCCTCCCTGCGGCGGCGGAAGGACGCTACGCCCGTTCTGTTGCTGACGGCCCGCGACCAGGTGCCGGATCGGATTGCCGGCCTTGACGCCGGCGCCGACGACTATGTCGGCAAGCCGTTCGATCTCGACGAGCTGGCCGCCCGCGTGCGCGCGGTGGCGCGGCGTGGCACGGGACGCGCTACCGCAATGCTGGAATGGCGGGGTGTGACTCTCGACCCGGCTCGCCAGGTGGCGAGCCTCGACGGCAAGCCGCTCGCCCTGACCAGGCGGGAGTTCGGCGTGCTCCGCGTCCTGATGGAGCGCCCCGGCTCGACCGTTTCCCGGTCGACCCTGGAAGAGACGCTCTACGGCTGGCAGGAAGAGGTCGAGAGCAACGCCGTGGAGGTTCACGTCCATCACCTGCGCGCCAAGCTCGGGACGAGCTTCATCCGGACGGTGCGCGGGCTAGGCTACAGGCTGGCGGAGGAGAGCCCGTGAGTTCCATCAGGACGAGGCTGCTCACCGTACTTCTCGGCTCGACGGGGCTGGTCTGGCTGCTGGCCGTCGCGTGGATTTATCTAGGCACCCAGGCCGAGCTCGAACGCGTCCTCGACGCCCGTCTCATGGAGGCCGCGCGCATGGTGAACTCGCTGCTGACGGACCGCCGCGTCGAGGTGGCGCTTGCCGAGGGCGGGAGCGATGCCGCCGCACATTTCGAAATGGGGCAGCAGCACTACGAGCGCCAGCTTTCCTGTCAGATCTGGTCGCTGGACGGCGCCCTCGTCGGGCGCTCCGAACACGCGCCGGAAGAGCGCCTGACCGACGCGCGGAGCGGTTTTTCGGAAAGGACGGTCGATGGCGAGGCCTGGCGGATCTACACCATCGAGAACACGGACCTCGGCGTCCGCGTCATGGTCGGCGACAGCATCTGGGTGCGCGACCACTTGGTGAGCGATGTCATCAAGGGGCTGGTCCTTCCTGCCGGGCTCATCCTGCCGATTCTCGCGGGCGGCATCTGGGTGAGCGTGAGACGCGGGATGGCTCCCCTCAACGACATGGCCGATACGCTCTCCTCGCGTCCGGCCACCGACCTGCGCCCGCTGCCCGACCAGAAGCTGCCCAGCGAGATCGCGCCGGCCGTTCACGCGCTCAACGGCCTGTTCAGGCGCGTCGCCGACGCGCGCGAGCGCGAGAAAAGCTTCACCGCCTTCGCCGCGCATGAGCTGAAGACCCCGCTTGCCGGCCTGAAGACACAGGCCCAGATCGCGCTCGCCAGCAGCGATGGCGACGTTCATGCCAATGCGCTCCGGCAGATATCGGCGGGCGTCGACCGCACGTCCCGGCTTGTCCGGCAGCTTCTCGACCTGGCGGCCATCGAGGCGACAGACAATGCGCCGGCGCTGACCAGGGGCCGCCCTGTCGAAATCGTCGAGCGGGTCGTGGCCGAGATGCCGCCGAACGGAAACCTCGCGATCGCGGTCGAAAAGAATGATGCGGACGTCGAAGCCTGCTTCGATCCCGCCTTCCTCACGATGGCCCTGCGCAATCTGATCGAGAACGCGGTCAGGCACTCTCCCGATGGCGCCAAGGTAACCGTTCGCATCACGCAGGCCGGCGCTGGCGTCGACATCGGTGTCGAAGATGACGGTCCCGGCATCCCGGCAAGCGAGCTGCCCCGCGTCACCGAGCGGTTCTTTCGTGGCCGCGACAGGTCGCCGGCAGGAAGCGGCCTTGGGCTCTCGATCGCGGAAGAAGCCGCAACGCGGATGGGCGGCTCGCTGCTGCTGCGGAACCGCGACCCGCATGGCCTGTCGGCGGTGCTGTCGCTGCCGGGCGGAACCGGCGAATCGTGATTTCGAGACGGCAGTTCCTGGGCGCATCCGTCGTAGCGATCGCCTCCACGGGCGCTGGCGCGCGCGAGCTTCCTCCGCTGTCCGAGATCCTGTTCGATCCGGCTCTTCCCGTGCTCGGCAATCCAGCCGGGGACGTGACGATCGCCGAGTTTTTCGACTACGCCTGCCCATCCTGCAAGGCCGTCCATCCGCATCTCAAGCGCATCGTCGACGAGGACGGCGGCATCCGCCAGGTGATGAAGGACTGGCCGATCAACGGCGATCTCGTGTTGTACGCGGCGCGCATGGTGCTTGCGGCCGACCGGCTCGGTTCGTATGCCGCCGCACATTCCGCCGTGATGGAGATCGAGGGCGGACTGACGCAGCGCAGTATCGACGGCGCCATGCGCGACAGCGGCATCGACGTGGGCAAGGTCCGGGACGCGCTCGAACTTCATATCGACGGGATCGACGCGCTGCTGGAGCGCAACCGGGCGCAGGCGCGCGCCTTTTCACTGCAGGGTACGCCTGCCTTCATAATCGGATCGCAGCTTTACCAAAAACCCTTGAACCCGGAAGAAATCCGCACGGCGATCGGCCAGGCGAGAGGCGACCGCCAGCAGCCGAGTTGAAAAGCCGCGGCCGGCCGGGGTGTCCCGGCCGGCCGCGCACTGCAAGCCTTGGCAGGCAAGCCCTCAGCCTACATCGGGTGAGCGGTACCCACCGCGAGGCCGAATGCCGCCAGCGCCATCCAGATCGCCATGGCGATCATCATCAGGTTCTCGGTCAGCGAGATGAAACCGAGCGGCACGTTGCTCGACCCGCCGACGCAGGCGCACTTCAGCTCACGCCTGTCGATGTAGACGGCCTTGAAGACGGACACGGCGCCGATCGTGCCGATAAACAGCGCGACCGGAACCGACAGCCATGTCAGGGCGCCGGCCACCATCAGCACGCCCGCCAGGCCCTCGGCGTAAGGGTAGATGTAGCTGTAGGGCACCCACCGCTTGGCGAGCAGGTCGTAGTTCAGGAACATCGTTGCGAAGCTCTCGACGTTCTGGAGCTTCAGCAGCGCCAGCACGACCATCGAGAAGGCGATGAACCACTCGGCCGCCCGAACGGTAAAGGCGTTGCCCGTGACGGCATAGCTCGCCGCCATTGCCGTCAGCGCGGTCATCGCGAACAGCACGATCACCGGACGGTAGGTAGTCGCCTTCGGGTCCGCGACGGGCTTGCCGAGGAACCTGCGGAGATCGTCATATCCCCCGATGCGCTCGCCGCCGACGAAGATCTGCGGCGTCGTCGCAACGCCATGCCGCGCCTTGAACGCGTCCGTCTCCTGGCGCGTGGTTAGGTGATGGTCCTCGACCTCGTAGCCCGACCGCTGCAACAGATCCTTGGCCTTGAGGCCGTAGGGGCAGGTGTGCTCGGGCAGCACCATCCGGTGGAGGACTGCCTTCTTGTGGTCCGACTGGCGACTTGCCGTGGCCGACATATCACGTCTCCTTCTTGTGTCTTGTGAACTCGTCGGCAGTGATATAGGGTCCGTACCATGGTACAGAGTCAAGAGGCAAAACCGCTGACGATCGGCAGGCTTGCCGCTGCGGGGGGCGTAGGGGTGGAAACGATCCGTTTCTACCAGCGCAATGGCTTGCTCCAGACCCCAACGCGCGAAACGGGAGTTCGTCGCTACGACCGCGAAGACGTGCGCCGCCTGCGGTTTATCAGGCAGGCGCAGGCGGCAGGGTTCACGCTGGCGGAGATCAAGGAGCTTCTGGCGCTCGATGCCGGCGAGAATCGCAGCCGCGCAAGGGAACTCGCAAGGCGGCGCATCAAGGTTCTGGACGACAAGATCGCCGAGATGCAGCGCGCCCGCGACTCGCTGCGGCGGCTGGCCAGCGAGTGTGCCGAAGGAAGTGCCGGGCCATGCCCCATCCTGGCTTCCTTCGATCTGTGACGTGTGGCGACGGCTTGCTTCCGGAGTATTGGGCCAAAAGCTGCCATTTGACTGGAGCCGCCCGCCGCACTACTTGCAGCGTTCGCGGTCGTTGGAGGCCTTGAGTGCAGTGCGAGCGGCGGCTTTTGTGCAATCGGGACTTGTTAATTTCTGCGCCAGCCTATATATCGCCTCCAGAAACCTACGGCGCGCTGAGGGGGGAAACCGTCTTTGCGCGCCTTAATTGCTTGCCTGAACGTATCGTGATTCGCGGTTGAGTTTGGTGCGGCGAGGCGTTTCCGGGCACGGAAATAGAGAACTCTTCGGATTAACCGAAGGCGGCAGGACAAGCGGCACATGGCGTCAAAGACTACGAACCCCTTTACCTTCCTGCAGCAGGTAAGGGCGGAAACGGGGAAGGTGACGTGGCCGACCCGGCGCGAAACCATGATCTCGACGGTGATGGTTCTGGTCTTCGCGATTATCGCGATGCTCTTCTTTTTCGCGGCCGATCAGGTCATGGCCTTCGGGGTCGAACTCATCCTCGGAATCGGGCGCTGACGCGGCGATTTTGATACTGGCGATCTGGTAGCGGACGTTTTTGGAGAATTTCTTGGGATGACTGCGCGGTGGTACATTGTCCACGCCTATTCGAACTTCGAGAAGAAGGTCGCGGAGGACATCGACAACAAGGCCAAGCAGAAGGGCCTGCGTGACCGCATAGAGCAGATCGTCGTCCCGACCGAGAAGGTCGTCGAGGTGCGCCGCGGCAAGAAGGTCGATGCCGAGCGCAAGTTCTTCCCCGGCTATGTGCTGATGAAGGCTGACCTCAACGACGCGGTCATCAGCCTGGTCAAGAACACGCCGCGCGTCACCGGCTTCCTCGGCGAGGACAAGCATTCTGCCAAGCCGATGTACATCACCGAGAAGGAGGCCGAGCGCATCCTGCACCAGGTCCAGGAGGGCGTGGAGCGGCCGAAGCCTTCGGTGACGTTCGAGATCGGCGAGCAGGTTCGCGTGTCCGACGGACCCTTCGCCTCGTTCAACGGCACCGTCCAGGACGTCGACGAGGAGCGCGCGCGGCTCAAGGTGGAAGTTTCGATCTTCGGGCGCGCCGTGCCCGTCGATCTGGAATTCGGTCAGGTCGAGAAGGGCTGATCGGATCGTTCGCCGCCGGGCGACTGGCGGGACGAGGGCCGTGAGAGCTTTCACGGCCGGAACGGGTGGGAGGCGAGGGCGGCTCAAATAGCCGGCCGCCGGAACCGGACCACCGGACTGCAACCGCCGGACGATTTGTCCGGCCCGAAACAGAGGCAGAGAGAATGGCTAAGAAAATAGCGGGCCAGCTCAAGCTCCAGGTTCCGGCAGGATCGGCGACCCCGTCGCCCCCGATCGGTCCGGCGCTTGGTCAGCGCGGCATCAACATCATGGAATTCTGCAAGGCGTTCAACGCCCAGTCGCAGGAAATGGAAAAGGGATCGCCGATTCCGGTCGTGATCACCTACTATCAGGACAAGTCGTTCACCTTCGTCATGAAGACGCCGCCGGTGACCTATTTCCTGAAGAAGGCCGCCAACCTGAAGTCGGGCTCGAAGGAGCCGGGCAAGACGAAGGCCGGCACGATCGCCCGCGACAAGGTGCGCGAGATCGCCGAAGCGAAGATGAAGGACCTGAACGCGAACGACGTCGAGGCGGCCATGCGCATGGTCGAGGGCTCCGCCCGCTCGATGGGTCTGGAAGTGGTGGGCTAAGACGATGGCAAAGATTGCAAAGCGTGTAGCCAAGTCCCGCGAGGGCATCGACCGCAACAAGGCCTATCCGCTCGACGAGGCGCTGAAGCTGCTCAAGGAGCGCGCGACGGCGAAGTTCGACGAGACGGTCGAGGTCGCGATGAACCTCGGTGTCGACCCGCGCCATGCCGACCAGATGGTCCGCGGCGTGGTCAACCTGCCGAACGGCACCGGCCGCACCGTGCGCGTCGCCGTGTTCGCCAAGGGCGCCAAGGCCGATGAGGCGAAGGCCGCCGGCGCCGACATCGTCGGAGCCGAGGACCTCGTCGAGATCGTGCAGAAGGGCACGATCGACTTCGACCGCTGCATCGCCACCCCGGACATGATGCCGCTGGTCGGTCGTCTCGGTAAGGTGCTCGGCCCTCGCGGCATGATGCCGAACCCGAAGGTCGGCACGGTCACCACCGACGTCGCGGGTGCCGTGAAGGCCTCCAAGGGCGGTGCGGTGGAGTTCCGCGTCGAGAAGGCGGGCATCGTGCACGCCGGTGTCGGCAAGGCTTCCTTCGACGTTAAGGCGCTGGAAGAGAACGTCCGCGCTTTCGCCGACGCGGTCACCAAGGCCAAGCCGGCTGGCGCCAAGGGCAACTACATCAAGAAGGTGTCGGTCACCTCGACGATGGGCCCCGGCCTGAGGCTCGACATCGCGAGCCTGACCGTCGCGCCTTGATGTTTCGATTTAGGATCGGCAGTTAAACAGCCGATCTACAACAAGAATTCCGGGCCTCACAAGCGGCCCGGATACCGGAGGCAGAGATGTTTCCGGTCATCCTGTCCGAGATTGCAGGCGGCCCGAAGCTCTTCAGCCACGGCCTTAATCGCATGGCCTGCATGAGACGGGTACGGACCCGACAGCGGAGCCCAGGGCTCCAAAGAAAGGTTTGAACCGTGTTTGCCTTTTGTCTGCGCATCGGAGTTCCGGATGAAGCCGGGCCGGTGTGGCGAAAGGGGGCAGGATCCTCTGAACCGTCGTTCGGGTGATCCAGGAATGGAAAGCCCGGCCGGCAGAAGGCAACCGGCCGCAATCCCGCAAATGGGAAGGCGGTCAACTGGAGATAGGCAGTGGACAGAGCGGAAAAACGCGAACTCGTCACGGACCTGAACGACGCTTTCAAGGGCGCCGGATCAGTCGTCGTGGCCCACTATGCCGGTATCACCGTCGCGCAGATGAACGATCTTCGCTCGAAGATGCGTCAGGCCGGCGGCACCGTCAAAGTCGCGAAGAACCGTCTCGCCAAGATCGCTCTTCAGGGCACGGAATCCGAGAGCATCATCGATCTGTTCAAGGGACAGACGCTGATCGCTTATTCGGAAGATCCGATCACGGCGCCGAAGGTCGCCTCCGATTTCGCCAAGGGGAATGAGAAGCTCATCATTCTCGGTGGCGCGATGGGAGCGACCGCTCTCAATGCCGACGGTGTGAAGGCACTTGCCACGCTCCCGTCGCTCGACGAGCTGCGCGCCAGGCTGGTTGGCATGATCGCCACGCCGGCAACCCGGATCGCCCAGGTCGTCAATGCACCCGCGGCTTCGGTCGCGCGCGTCATCGGCGCCTATGCCCGGAAGGACGAGGCGGCATGAGGCCGTTCTTCGCCATCACCGACAACACGTGTTCAAACTTTTGAAGGAATGAAAAAATGGCTGATCTCGCAAAGATCGTTGAAGACCTCTCCGCGCTGACCGTCCTCGAGGCGGCCGAGCTCTCGAAGCTCCTCGAAGAGAAGTGGGGCGTTTCGGCTGCTGCTCCGGTGGCTGTCGCTGCTGCTGGCGGTGCTGCCGCCGCTGCTGCTCCGGTCGAGGAGAAGACCGAGTTCGACGTCGTCCTGACGGATGCCGGCGCTCAGAAGATCAACGTCATCAAGGAAGTCCGCGCCATCACCGGTCTTGGCCTCAAGGAAGCCAAGGATCTGGTCGAGGCTGCTCCGAAGCCGGTCAAGGAAGCCGTTTCCAAGGCCGACGCCGAGAAGTTCAAGGCCCAGCTCGAAGCAGCCGGCGCCAAGGTCGACCTGAAGTAAGCGTTGCGTTTGGCGGGCGGCGCAAGCCGTCCGCCGATCCCGCCGGCGACAAGGCCGGGCAGGGAACGCCCGCGTAACGGGGGCAAGTCGTGGGGAACCTCTTTCCTGAAGGCCGAAAACGGCCTTCAGGAAACGGGTTTTTCACCGTTTTAGCGGGCCGCCAGCCGAGGCCCGGAGGAATCTGCAAGGCGCGAGCAGGCCGAGGCCGCGCCCCAAGAAGAGCAAGCTAAGGAGCGACGATGGCCCAGACCCTTTCATTCAATGGCCGCAGACGCGTTAGAAAATTCTTCGGAAATATCCCCGAAGTCGCGGAGATGCCGAACCTCATCGAGGTTCAGAAGGCTTCGTATGACCAGTTCCTGATGGTCGAGGAACCGGAAGGCGGACGTGCCGACGAGGGTCTGCAGGCCGTCTTCAAGTCGGTGTTCCCGATCTCCGATTTCTCCGGTTCGTCGATGCTCGAATTCGTCAAGTACGAGTTCGAGGGTCCGAAGTTCGACGTCGACGAGTGCCGTCAGCGCGATCTGACTTATGCCGCGCCGCTGAAGGTGACGCTGCGCCTCATCGTGTTCGATATCGACGAGGACACCGGCGCGAAGTCGATCAAGGACATCAAGGAGCAGGACGTGTACATGGGCGACATGCCGCTCATGACGCTGAACGGCACCTTCATCATCAACGGCACCGAGCGCGTGATCGTCTCGCAGATGCACCGTTCGCCGGGCGTCTTCTTCGACCACGACAAGGGCAAGTCGCATTCGTCGGGCAAGCTGCTTTTCGCTGCCCGCGTGATCCCCTATCGCGGCTCCTGGCTCGACATCGAGTTCGATAGCAAGGACGTCGTGCACGCCCGTATCGACCGCCGCCGCAAGATTCCGGTGACGAGCCTGCTGATGGCGCTCGGCATGGACGGCGAGGAGATCCTGTCGACCTTCTACAACAAGATCACCTACAAGCGCTCCAAGGACCACTGGCGCATCCCGTTCTCCGTCGACCGCTTCAAGGGCCTGAAGGCCGTCAACGATCTCATTGACGCCGACACCGGCGAGGTCGTGGTCGAGCAGGGCAAGAAGATCACCGCCCGCCAGGCCAAGCAGCTCCACGACAAGGGGCTGAAGGCCATCAAGGCGACCGACGAGGACCTTCTGGGCACCTACCTCGCCGAGGACATCGTTGACTACAAGACCGGCGAGATATTCCTCGAGGCCGGCGACGAGATCGACGAGAAGACGCTGAAGGTGCTGCTCGAGGCCGGCGACAAGGAAGTCCAGATCCTCGACATCGACCACATCAATGTCGGCGGCTACATCCGCAACACGCTGGCGATCGACAAGAACGAGAGCCGGCAGGATGCGCTGTTCGACATCTACCGCGTCATGCGTCCTGGCGAGCCGCCGACGCTGGAGACGGCCGAGGCGATGTTCAACTCGCTGTTCTTCGATGCCGACCGTTACGACCTCTCGGCCGTCGGCCGCGTCAAGATGAACATGCGCCTTGAGCTCGACGCCGAGGACACCGTGCGCGTGCTGCGCAAGGAGGACATCCTTGCCGTGGTCAAGACGCTGGTCGAGCTGCGCGACGGCAAGGGCGAGATCGACGACATCGACAATCTCGGCAACCGCCGCGTGCGTTCGGTCGGCGAGCTGATGGAGAACCAGTACCGCGTCGGCCTGCTGCGCATGGAGCGCGCGATCAAGGAGCGTATGTCCTCGATCGAGATCGACACGGTCATGCCGCAGGATCTGATCAACGCCAAGCCGGCGGCTGCCGCCGTGCGCGAGTTCTTCGGCTCCTCGCAGCTCTCGCAGTTCATGGACCAGACCAATCCGCTGTCCGAGATCACCCACAAGCGCCGCCTGTCGGCGCTTGGACCAGGCGGTCTGACCCGCGAGCGTGCCGGCTTCGAGGTGCGCGACGTGCACCCGACGCACTATGGCCGCATCTGCCCGATCGAGACGCCGGAAGGCCCGAACATCGGCCTGATCAACAGCCTTGCGACCTTCGCTCGCGTCAACAAGTACGGCTTCATCGAGACGCCGTACCGCAAGATCGTGAACGGCAAGGTGACCCCGGACGTCGTCTATCTCAGCGCGATGGAAGAGGCCAAGCACTACGTCGCGCAGGCCAACGCCGAGCTCGACAAAAAGGGCGGCTTCGTCGACGAGTTCGTCATCTGTCGCCACGCCGGCGAAGTCATGATGGCTCCGCGCGAGAACGTCGACCTGATGGACGTGTCGCCGAAGCAGCTCGTCTCGGTTGCCGCGGCGCTGATCCCGTTCCTTGAGAACGACGACGCCAACCGCGCTCTGATGGGCTCGAACATGCAGCGTCAGGCCGTGCCGCTGGTGCGCGCCGAGGCTCCGTTCGTCGGCACCGGCATGGAGCCGATCGTCGCCCGCGACTCCGGCGCCGCCATCGGCGCTCGCCGCGGCGGCGTGGTCGACCAGGTCGACGCGACGCGTATCGTCATCCGCGCGACGGAGGATCTCGACCCGGGCAAGTCCGGCGTCGACATCTACCGGCTGATGAAGTTCCAGCGTTCGAACCAGAACACCTGCATCAACCAGCGTCCTCTGGTGAAGATGGGTGACAAGGTCAACAAGGGCGACATCATCGCGGACGGTCCCTCGACCGACCTCGGCGATCTGGCCCTCGGCCGCAACGTGCTCGTCGCGTTCATGCCGTGGAACGGCTACAACTACGAGGACTCGATCCTGCTCTCCGAGCGTATCGTGGCCGACGACGTCTTCACCTCGATCCACATCGAGGAGTTCGAGGTCATGGCTCGCGACACCAAGCTCGGGCCGGAGGAGATCACGCGCGATATTCCGAACGTCTCGGAAGAAGCGCTGAAGAACCTCGACGAGGCGGGCATCGTCTACATCGGCGCGGAAGTGCAGCCGGGCGATATCCTGGTCGGCAAGATCACGCCGAAGGGCGAGAGCCCGATGACGCCGGAAGAGAAGCTTCTGCGCGCCATCTTCGGCGAGAAGGCGTCCGACGTGCGCGACACGTCGATGCGCATGCCTCCGGGAACCTTCGGCACGGTCGTCGAAGTGCGCGTCTTCAACCGCCACGGCGTGGAGAAGGACGAGCGCGCCATGGCGATCGAGCGCGAGGAGATCGAGCGTCTCGCCAAGGACCGCGACGACGAGCAGGCCATCCTGGACCGCAACGTCTACAGCCGTCTGTCCGACATGCTGAAGAACAAGGAGGCTATCGCCGGACCGAAGGGCTTCAAGAAGGGCTCCAAGCTCAACAAGGAAGTGCTTGAGGACTATCCGCGTTCGCAGTGGTGGCAGTTCGCCGTCGACAACGAGAAGCTCCAGGGCGAACTGGAAGCCCTGCGCGGCCAGTACGACGAGTCCAAGAAGGCGCTCGAGCAGCGTTTCATGGACAAGGTCGAGAAGGTGCAGCGCGGCGACGAAATGCCTCCGGGCGTCATGAAGATGGTCAAGGTCTTCGTTGCCGTGAAGCGCAAGATGCAGCCCGGCGACAAGATGGCCGGCCGTCACGGCAACAAGGGCGTCGTGTCCAAGATCGTTCCGGTCGAGGACATGCCTTTCCTTGAGGACGGCACCCATGCCGACATCGTGCTCAACCCGTTGGGCGTGCCGTCGCGCATGAACGTCGGCCAGATTCTGGAGACGCATCTCGGCTGGGCCTGCGCCGGAATGGGCAGGAAGATCGGCGAGCTGATCGACGCCTACAAGGCGGCTGGAGACATCAAGCCGCTGAGGAAGACGCTCGAGCATCTGATCCCGGCCAACGACCGCAACGAGCAGGTCCGGCAGTACGACGACGAGTCGATCGTGCGTCTCGGCGAGCAGATGCGGCGCGGCGTTTCCATCGCCACGCCGGTGTTCGATGGCGCGCATGAGATCAACATCAACGAGATGTTGGAGGAGGCGGGTCTGCACACCAGCGGCCAGTCGACGCTCTACGACGGACGTACCGGCGAGCCGTTCGACCGCAAGGTGACCATGGGCTACATCTACATGCTCAAGCTTCACCACCTCGTGGACGACAAGATCCACGCGCGTTCGATCGGTCCGTACTCGCTCGTCACCCAGCAGCCGCTGGGCGGCAAGGCGCAGTTCGGTGGCCAGCGCTTCGGCGAAATGGAGGTCTGGGCGCTCGAAGCCTACGGCGCCGCCTACACGCTGCAGGAGATGCTGACGGTCAAGTCGGACGACGTCGCGGGCCGCACCAAGGTCTACGAGGCGATCGTCAGAGGCGACGACACCTTCGAGGCGGGCATTCCGGAGAGCTTCAACGTTCTCGTCAAGGAGATGCGTTCGCTGGGCCTCAACGTCGAGCTCGAAAACACGAAGGTCGACGAACAGCCGACCCGTCTGCCCGACGCGGCAGAATAACAGGAAGGCGCGCTGCGGCAGAGGCTGCGGCGCGCCGGACGGATTTCCCGGCCAACGCCGGACCTTTGGGCGGCAACGCCCGGTACTGAACTGGAAATGGGGTTGCCCCGAACCCCGCAAAGGAGAACGGCATGAACCAAGAGGTCATGAATCTCTTCAATCCCCAGGCGCCCGTGCAGGTGTTCGATTCGATCCGGATATCGCTGGCGAGCCCTGAAAAGATTCTGTCCTGGTCGTTCGGCGAGATCAAGAAGCCGGAGACCATCAACTACCGCACGTTCAAGCCCGAGCGTGACGGTCTGTTCTGCGCGCGCATCTTCGGTCCGATCAAGGACTACGAGTGCCTGTGCGGCAAGTACAAGCGCATGAAGTACAAGGGCGTCATCTGCGAGAAGTGCGGCGTCGAAGTCACGTTGTCGCGCGTGCGCCGCGAGCGCATGGGCCACATCGAGCTCGCCGCCCCGGTCGCGCACATCTGGTTCCTGAAGTCGCTGCCGAGCCGCATCGGCACGCTGCTCGACATGACCCTGAAGGACATCGAGCGCGTCCTCTACTTCGAGAACTACATCGTCACCGAGCCCGGCCTCACCGCGCTGAAGGAGCACCAGCTTCTCAGCGAGGAAGAATACATGATTGCCGTCGACGAATATGGCGAGGACAGCTTCACCGCAATGATCGGCGCCGAGGCCATCCATGACCTGCTGGCCGCGATGGATCTCGAGAAGATCGCGGGCGAGCTGCGTTCCGAGCTTGCCTCGACGACGTCCGAGCTGAAGCAGAAGAAGTATCTGAAGCGGCTGAAGGTCGTCGAGAACTTCATGGAGTCCGGCAACCGTCCGGAATGGATGATCATGAAGGTCGTGCCGGTGATCCCGCCGGACCTGCGCCCGCTGGTCCCGCTGGACGGCGGCCGCTTCGCGACGTCCGACTTGAACGATCTCTATCGCCGCGTCATCAACCGCAACAACCGTCTGAAGCGGCTGATCGAGTTGCGCGCTCCCGGCATCATCATCCGTAACGAGAAGCGCATGCTTCAGGAAGCGGTTGACGCGCTGTTCGACAACGGCCGCCGCGGCCGCGTCATCACCGGTGCCAACAAGCGTCCGCTGAAGTCGCTGTCCGACATGCTCAAGGGCAAGCAGGGCCGGTTCCGCCAGAACCTGCTCGGCAAGCGCGTCGACTATTCCGGCCGCTCGGTCATCGTGACCGGTCCGGAGCTCAAGCTGCACCAGTGCGGCCTGCCGAAGAAGATGGCGCTCGAACTGTTCAAGCCGTTCATCTACGCCCGCCTCGACGCCAAGGGTTACTCCTCGACCGTCAAGCAGGCGAAGAAGCTGGTCGAGAAGGAGAAGCCGGAAGTCTGGGACATCCTCGACGAGGTGATCCGCGAGCATCCGGTGCTTCTGAACCGCGCGCCGACGCTGCACCGCCTCGGCATCCAGGCGTTCGAGCCGACCCTGATCGAAGGCAAGGCGATCCAGCTTCATCCGCTGGTCTGCACGGCCTTCAACGCCGACTTCGACGGCGACCAGATGGCCGTCCACGTTCCGCTGTCGCTCGAGGCTCAGCTCGAGGCCCGCGTGCTGATGATGTCGACCAACAACATCCTGCACCCGGCCTCCGGCGCGCCGATCATCGTGCCGTCGCAGGACATGGTTCTCGGCCTCTACTACCTGTCGATCGTCAACGAGAACGAGCCGGGCCAGGGCATGATGTTCGCCGACATGGGCGAGCTGCAGCATGCGCTGGAGACGAAGGCGGTGACGCTGCACGCCAAGATCAAGGGCCGCTTCAAGACGGTCGATGCCAAGGGCAAGCTCGTGTCGAAGATCTACGACACCACGCCCGGCCGCATGATCATCGGCGAGCTGCTGCCCAAGAACGTCAACGTGCCGTTCGAGACAGCCAACCAGGAGATGACCAAGAAGAACATCTCCAAGATGATCGACACCGTGTACCGCCACTGCGGTCAGAAGGAGACGGTGATCTTCTGCGACCGCATCATGGCGCTCGGCTTTAGCCATGCCTGCAGGGCCGGCATCTCGTTCGGCAAGGACGACATGCTGATCCCGGACACCAAGGCAGGCGAGGTCGCCAAGACCGAGGCGCTCGCCAAGGAGTACGAGCAGCAGTACAATGACGGCCTGATCACCCAGGGCGAGAAGTACAACAAGGTGGTCGACGCCTGGGCCAAGTGCTCGGAGCGCGTGGCCGACCAGATGATGGCCCGCATCAAGGCGGTCGAGTTCGACGAGAACACCGGCCGCCAGAAGCCGATGAACTCGATCTACATGATGTCGCATTCGGGCGCGCGTGGTTCGCCGACCCAGATGCGCCAGCTTGCCGGCATGCGCGGCCTGATGGCCAAGCCGTCGGGCGAGATCATCGAGACGCCGATCATCTCGAACTTCAAGGAAGGCCTGACCGTTCTCGAGTACTTCAACTCGACGCACGGCGCCCGCAAGGGTCTCGCCGACACGGCTCTGAAGACGGCCAACTCCGGCTATCTGACGCGCCGCCTCGTCGACGTCGCTCAGGACTGCATCGTCAACTCGCTCGACTGCGGCACCGAAAAGGGCCTCACCATGCAGCCGATCGTCGATGCGGGCCAGGTGGTCGCTTCGCTCGGCCAGCGTATCCTTGGCCGCACCGCGCTCGAGAACATCAACCATCCGGTCACCGGCGACCTGCTCGTCAAGGGCGGCAAGCTGATGGACGAGCGCGACATCGAGGTGATCGAGAAGGCCGGCGTCCAGTCCGTCCGCATCCGTTCGGCGCTGACCTGCGAGGTCAGGACCGGCGTCTGCGCGGTCTGCTACGGCCGCGACCTGGCACGCGGTACCCCTGTCAACCAGGGCGAGGCTGTCGGCGTCATCGCCGCGCAGTCGATCGGCGAGCCGGGCACGCAGCTCACCATGCGTACCTTCCACATGGGCGGCACGGCGCAGGTCGTCGACTCGTCCTTCCTGGAAGCCTCGTATGAGGGCACGGTGCAGATCCGCAACCGCAACGTGGTCCGCAACTCCGACGGCCACCTCGTGGTGATGGGCCGCAACATGGCGATCCTGATCCTCGACGAGGCCGGCAAGGAGCGCGCCACGCACCGCGTCACCTACGGTTCGCGCATCTACGTGGATGACGGCGACAAGGTGAAGCGCGGCCAGCGCGTCGCCGAGTGGGACCCCTATACCCGCCCGGTGCTGACCGAACTGGCCGGCAAGGTGGCGTTCGAGGATCTGGTCGACGGCCTCTCCGTGCAGGAGACGACCGACGAATCGACCGGCATCACCAAGCGCGAGGTCATCGACTGGCGGTCCACGCCGCGCGGTTCCGACCTCAAGCCGGCGATCACCGTGCTCGACTCGAAGGGCAAGGTGGCGAAGCTCTCCAAGGGCGGCGACGCCCGCTTCCAGCTTTCGGTGGAAGCGGTCCTCTCGGTCGATCCGGGCGCTCATGTGAAGCCCGGCGACGTGCTGGCGCGTATCCCGATGGAAAGCGCCAAGACCAAGGACATCACCGGCGGTCTGCCGCGTGTGGCCGAGCTGTTCGAGGCGCGTCGTCCGAAGGATCACGCTATCATCGCCGAGATCGACGGCACGATCCGCTTCGGGCGCGACTACAAGAACAAGCGTCGCGTCATCATCGAGCCGCACGACTCCACCCTGGAGCCGGTCGAGTACCTGATCCCGAAGGGCAAGCCGTTCCATCTGCAGGACGGCGACGCCATCGAGAAGGGCGACTACATCCTCGACGGCAACCCGGCGCCGCACGACATCCTGGCGATCAAGGGCGTGGAAGCCTTGGCTTCCTACCTCGTCAACGAGATCCAGGAGGTCTACCGGCTGCAGGGCGTGTTGATCAACGACAAGCACATCGAGGTGATCGTTCGCCAGATGCTGCAGAAGGTCGAGATCACGGTTCAGGGCGACTCGACCTACATCCCTGGCGACCATGTCGACGTGATCGAGCTCGAGGAGATCAACGACCGTCTGATCGAGGAGGGCAAGACGCCCGCCGAAGGCCAGCCGGTGCTGCTCGGTATCACCAAGGCCTCGCTGCAGACGCCGTCCTTCATCTCGGCCGCCTCCTTCCAGGAGACGACCCGCGTGCTGACGGAAGCGGCGGTTGCCGGCAAGACCGACATGCTCCAGGGCCTCAAGGAGAACGTCATCGTCGGCCGCCTGATCCCGGCCGGCACCGGCGGTCAGATGAGCGCGATCCGGCGCATCGCGACCCATCGCGACGAGCTCATCCTCGACGAGCGCCGCAAGGCGAGCGGCGCGGAGACGGCCGACGCGATGCTCACCGACATGACCAACGCCGCCGAGTAAGGCAGCGCTGGCAGGAAAACTGGAAAGGGGCCCGATCGGGCCCCTTTTTGTTTGGTGCCGGAAGAACCCTAGCGCGGAGGAAAGCCATGAACGAGAAGACCTGGAGCGCAGTCGACGACTACATCGTCGACAATCTGCTGCCCGCCGATACGGTCCTCGAAGCGGCGCTGCGGTCGAACCGCAGCGGCGGCCTGCCGGCGATCGACGTCTCGCCGGCGCAAGGCAAGCTGCTCTATCTGCTGGCGCGCATGAACAGGGCAAAGCGCATTCTTGAGATCGGCACGCTCGGTGGCTATTCGACCATATGGCTCGCCCGCGCGCTGCCGAAGGACGGCAGTCTCGTGACGCTGGAGCTCGACCCGCATCATGCGGATGTCGCGCGGGTGAACTTCAAGGTGGCGGGGTTTGCCGATCTGATTGACCTGCGCGTGGGTCCGGCGCTGCAGTCGCTGGAAGCTCTCGGCGCCGAGAAATCTGCGCCCTTCGATCTTGTCTTCATCGATGCCGACAAGCCGAACAATCCGAACTATCTCGCCTGGGCTATGCGGCTGTCCAGGCCGGGAACCGTGATCGTGTGCGACAACGTCATCCGCGACGGCGCGGTGCTCGACGAGAGCGGGCGGGACCCCAATGTCGAGGGGGCGAGGGCGGCCTTCTCCTTTCTCGCGAAGGAGGCCGGGCTCGAAGGCACGGCGATCCAGACCGTCGGCGCCAAGGGCTATGACGGCTTCGCAATCGCCATCGTCGGGCAATAAGCTCAGGTCAGTCGTAGAACGCCCCGACCACGTTGCGCCTGCCGAGCATGAAGGCGTCGGCGATATGCTGCAGCGGCGCGATGTCGGCGTCGGATTTTCCAGCCCGTACGATCTCGGCAAAGCGCCGGTAGAGCATCGGATATTCCTGCTCCGGCTCCTCATGCACGATGCGCCCGTCGATGGCGAGCTTTGCGCCGCCGTTTGAAAGGGTCATTTTTCCGGCGTCCGTTTCGACGATGATGTCCCAGCTTTGCGGGCCGGTTTGCAGCCAGTCGATCTCGGCATCGGCGGTCAGGCCGTTTGAGCCGGCGAATGCCATGCGTGCGGCAACCGGCGCATCGCGGTTAGCGGGAAAATCCAGTTCGGCGCGCGTGATGTGCAGCGGCGGCAGGATGTGCGTGACGATGGACAGGCAGTTGATGAACGGGTCGAAGACCCCGAAGCCGCCAGCTTCCCAGATCCACGCCTGGCCCGGGTGCCATTTGCGGACATCCTCCTTCCAGACGAGGCTAACCCTGCGCGCAGTCGTGCCGGCAAGGAAGGCGCGGGCGGCTTCTACAGCCGGCGCATAACGCGAATGCCAGCTCGCGAAGAGTGACACGCCCTTTTCGGCGGCGAGCGCCTTCAGATCCTCGACCTCGCTGACGGTGGCGCCGGGCGGCTTTTCGAGGAAGACATGCTTGCCGGCCTCGAGCGCAGCGCGTGCCGCATGGTAGCGGACCTGCGGCGGCATGCAGAGCGACACGGCGTCGATCTCGATGCCGGAGGCCAGCATCTCCTCGATGGTCTTGAAATTGGGGATTCCGTCTACCGTGGCATGCGGGCTCGCGGCAGCGACGAGACGGTAGTCATTGTCCTTGGCCAATGCGGGAAGATGCTGGTCGCGCACGATCTTGCCGACACCGACGATGCCGAGCCTTATGGGCGTTTGGTTTGGCGACATGGGTTCCATCCCGACTGGTTTCAGGCGGTGATTAGCAGAACAAGGAGGCCGCGCAAGCGGGCGCCACGGCTCCAAATCGGCAGATCTCTGCACCGGCCGCGGAACAAGCCCGGAAATTTTCGTCGGATGAAACACCGCGCTTGACCCGCGCACCGCGATTCGTAGCTTGTCTGCGTTCTAGCGGCGTCAGGCCCCGGGATCTGCAATGACGACGTCATACGCACCGGCAGAACATGGGACGTCGGCACGCGATCCCGCCCCAAGCGCCGAGACGCCGGGAATCGGCCCCGGACGGCGATACGATCTCGATTGGCTGCGGGTATGCGCCTTCGGCGTCCTGATCTTCTACCACGTAGGCATCCTCTACGTGACCTGGGATGCGCACGTTAAGAGCCGCTACAGTTCCCCTGCCATCGAACCCGTGATGGGATTGATAAATCCGTGGCGACTGGCGCTCCTGTTCTTCATCTCCGGCGTTGCGGTCCGTTTTGCCATCGACAAGGCTCCCCTGGGTGGATTTGTGCTGGCGCGCTCCACTAGGCTGTTCGTGCCGCTGGCATTCGGAGCGTTGGTGATTTGTGTGCCGCAAAGCTATGTGGCGCTGCGCTATCTCGGCGAGATCCCGCCCGGCTTTCTTGCCTTCTATCGCGACTATCTTGGCCTGGGCCGGTACGCGTTCAGCCTGCCCGACCTACATCACCTCTGGTACGTGGCCGCCATCCTGGCCTACACGTTGATCGTGGCGGCGGCCCTGCCGGTGCTGAGAGCCGCAACCGGCGCGCTTGGCGATCCCTTCTTCGGCTGGCTCGCCCGCGGCCGGTCGTGGCGACTGCTTTTCGTTCCCGCGATCCCGTTCGTCCTCTATGTCGCAATACTGGAAGTCTATCTTTCATCGACGGATTTCGGCGATTGGGCCGGCGTCGCCCGGACCTTCACATTCTTCCTCATAGGCTTCCTTGCGGCGAAGAACGAGGATTTCTGGAACGCCGTCGACCATGCCTTGCCGGCCTCCATCGGCCTTTCGCTTGTTCTCGGCGGGTTGTTGCTGACGGCCTGGTTGAACCAGTTCGACATGGCGGCCGACACGAGGTTGCTCTACGCCGCGCTGCTACTGCGGGCGCTCTACGCGTGGTCGATCTTCGTGATGCTGCTCGGCCTCGCTCGCCGGTTCGCAAACCGCCCCAGCCGTGCGCTGACCTATCTGACGGCGGCGGTGTTCCCCTATTATATCGTGCACCAGACGATCATCGTGGTTTCCGGTTACTGGTTCACCATGCACGAGGTGCCGCTGGCCATCGAGGTGGCGGCGATCCTTGGGGCGACGATCCTCGGCTGCGTCCTGAGCTATGAGTTGATTCGCAGGGTGGCCGTGCTGAGGCCGCTGTTCGGTCTGCCGCTGCGCGAGAAAAAAGCCTTGCAGCCGCTGCCGCTGCTGGAACCCACGGCCCGTTGAATGCGCCGGAATGCGGGCGCTGCAGCGGATTCCATGGCGCCTTCTGTCAGCATGGCGCGAAAACGGTAGTTTGATTTCGCCCGGCATCGCCCCATACTCAACCAAGGACTTTCTTTCCAACGACCTATTCATTCGACGGAGGGACTGATGGCGGACGTTGCTGCAAACCGGACCGCGACGCCTGTCGAGCCCAGCCTGCACCGCGTGCTCGGCCCCTGGCTGCTCCTTCTATTCATCGTCGGCGACATATTGGGCACCGGCATCTATGCGCTGACCGGACAGGTCGCCAACCAGGTCGGCGGTGTCGTCTGGCTTCCGTTCCTCGTGGCCTTCATCGTCGCGCTGGTGACCGCCTTCTCCTATCTGGAGCTGGTGACAAAGTATCCGAAGGCCGCCGGTGCCGCGCTCTACACGCACAAGGCGTTCGGCATCCACTTCGTCACCTTCATCGTCGCCTTCGCGGTGATGTGCTCGGGCATCACCTCGGCGTCCACGGCGTCGCGGGCCTTTGCCGCCAATCTGTCGACCGCTTTCGGCTTCGATTTCGCAGCCTTGGGCATAACGCTGGTCGGCTTGGCCTTCATGGCTGTGGTGGCGATCGTCAACTTTCGCGGCGTCGGCGAGAGCGTCAAGGCCAACGTCGTGCTGACCGTCATCGAACTCACCGGCCTTTTGATCATCATCCTGATCGGCCTCTGGGCGATCGGCGCGGGCGAGGGGGATCTCTCGCGGGTGACCCAGTTTCACGCAGCCCCCGACAGAAGCGCCTTCTGGGCGGTGATCGGCGCCACCACGCTCGCCTTCTTCGCCATGGTCGGCTTCGAGGATTCGGTCAACATGGCCGAGGAGACGCAAAATCCGTCGAAGATATTCCCGAAGATACTGCTCGCGGGCCTTCTGATCACCGGCGTGATCTACGTGCTGGTCTCGGTGTCCTCCATCACGCTGGTTTCGCCGGAGGAGCTTGGAGAAGGCGAAACGCCGCTCCTGAAGGTCGTGCAGGCGGGCGCGCCGAATTTCCCGCTTTGGATATTCGGCTTCATCACGATGTTCGCGGTGGCCAACAGCGCGCTGATCAACATGCTGATGGCGAGCCGGCTGGTCTACGGCATGAGCCGGGAGCGCGTCCTGCCGCCGCCGCTCGGCAAGGTGCATGCCGTCAGGCGCACGCCCTATGTGGCGATCGGCTTCACCACGCTGCTGGCGTTCGCCCTGATCACTTTCGTCGGCGAGGTGCCCGCGCTCGGCGGCACCACGGCGCTGCTCCTGCTCTGCGTCTTCACCGTGGTGAACGTCGCGGTGCTGGTGCTGCGCAAGGACAAGGTCGGGCACGAGCACTTCAGGACGCCGACGTTCCTGCCGGTCGCCGGCGCCATTGCCTGCGCCTTCTTTGCAGGGCCGTGGACCGGCCGCGACCCGGTCCAGTACCTGATCGCCGGCATACTGATCGCGATCGGCATAGTGCTCTGGTTCGTGACGGTCGCCATCAACCGGTCGATGGGTGTCCAGCCGGCGGAACCGGAGATGGCCGACATTGGCGGCGACGGGCCGAGGAACTGAGGCGGGCTAGCGCTCGTCCTTCACCATCACGATCGAGACCTCGCCTTCGAGCGCGCCCTGGTAGGCGGACATGTGCGGCTCCTCGTCGGGCTCGCCTTCCATGTCGCCGATCTGGTCGAGCTCCGCCTCGACATATCCCTCGCGGGTGAGGGCGGTCAGCGCCAGGCGGACTGCCGTCTCGTCGTCGGGCGCCGTCAGCAGAAGATGCACGCCGTCCCAGGGAGCGTTCTTCGCCCGCCGGACCCGGCCGATGATGATCGTGACCGGCCGCTCCTCATTGTCGTTCATCGCGGTGATTCCTTCGCGCAGCGACTCGGGCGCTCGGCCGTATCGTGGAGAGATTCGCATGACCGGACGATTTTCGCATCATCGCGGCGGTCGTTACAGTCCAAAGCCGGTCACAATGTGTTTCGCAGTTGCGAGATCGCGCAAGAAAATGTCGCGCTCTTGAAGCATGACAGGCATGCGCCTATTTGGGATGAGAAAACGCGGCACCGGGCTTGACGCTTCGGGGCGTTGCGAGTAGAAGCCGCGCAATCTGAGCCGATGTGAGGTTTTGCTTTCCAGGGCGGCTCGCCCCGGAGTTTGCCTCAAACAGGGTTCGTCTTACGAGCGACTGCACATTTCCGGCACGCACGAAGCGGCTTCCGCTTCCTCTGCTTTTTGTTCGGGCAGCACCGCAAAGCGCGGTTTGTGGCCCGAATTTGCGTATGGAAATGCGGACGACGCCTCGAAGGCAAGACGGGTCCGAAGCGGGCTCAAGATAGGAATTGAGAGACAAGAGGGTTTAATGCCTACCGTCAACCAGCTGATCCGCAAGCCGCGCCAGGCGCCGGCGACGCGCAACAAGGTCCCGGCCATGCAGCAGAACCCGCAGAAGCGGGGCGTCTGCACGCGCGTCTACACGACGACGCCGAAGAAGCCGAACTCCGCGCTGCGCAAGGTTGCGAAGATCCGCTTGACCAACGGCTTCGAGGTGATCGGCTACATTCCTGGCGAGGGTCACAACCTCCAGGAGCACTCCGTCGTGATGATCCGCGGCGGCCGCGTGAAAGACCTTCCGGGCGTCCGCTATCATATCATCCGCGGCGTGCTCGATACGCAGGGTGTGAAGAACCGCAAGCAGCGCCGCTCGAAATACGGCGCCAAGCGTCCGAAGTAAGGGTTCCCCGGCTTCGGCGCTTTTCGTTTGTGCGCCGGGCTTGAGACAAGAGAGACAAGAGCATGTCCCGTCGTCACAGTGCAGATAAGCGTGAGATCAACCCGGACCCGAAGTTCGGCGATCTCGTCGTCACCAAGTTCATGAACGCCGTCATGTATGACGGCAAGAAGTCGGTCGCCGAGACCATCGTCTACGGTGCGCTCGACCAGGTTCAGGCCAAGACCAAGCAAGAGCCGGTCACGGTCTTCCATCAGGCGCTCGACAATGTCGCGCCGCATGTCGAGGTCCGTTCCCGCCGCGTCGGTGGTGCGACCTACCAGGTTCCGGTCGACGTCCGTCCGGAGCGTCGCCAGGCGCTCGCCATCCGTTGGCTGATCTCGGCTGCGCGCAACCGCAACGAGACCACCATGGTCGACCGCCTCTCCGGCGAGCTGATGGACGCGGCCAACAACCGCGGCACCGCCGTGAAGAAGCGTGAAGACACCCACAAGATGGCGGAAGCCAACCGCGCTTTCGCGCACTACCGCTGGTAAGCGCGAACGAGACTTAAGAGGCAGCTCCCATGGCCCGCGAATATAATCTCCACGACTATCGTAACTTCGGCATCATGGCCCACATCGATGCCGGCAAGACGACGACGACCGAGCGTATCCTGTATTACACGGGCAAGAACCATAAGATGGGCGAGACGCATGACGGCGCCTCGACCATGGACTGGATGGAGCAGGAGCAGGAGCGCGGCATCACGATCACGTCCGCTGCCACCACGACCTTCTGGAAGGGTCGCGACGGCAAGATGCGCCGCTTCAACATCATCGACACCCCCGGCCACGTCGACTTCACCATCGAGGTGGAGCGCTCGCTGCGCGTGCTCGACGGCGCCATCGCGCTGCTCGATTCCAACGCCGGCGTCGAGCCGCAGACCGAGACCGTCTGGCGTCAGGCCGAGAAGTATCATGTTCCGCGCATGATCTTCTGCAACAAGATGGACAAGATCGGCGCCGACTTCTACCGCTGCCTCGACATGATCAAGTCGCGTCTCGGCGCGATCCCGGTCGCGATGCAGCTGCCTATCGGCGCTGAAAGCGACTTCAAGGGCGTCGTCGACCTGATCGAAATGAACGCGCTGGTATGGCGCGACGAGTCGCTCGGCGCCGCCTGGGACGTCGTCGAGATCCCGGCCGATCTCAAGGAGAAGGCCGAGCAGTATCGCGAGATGCTGATCGAGACCGCCGTCGAGATGGACGACGAGGCGATGAACGCCTACCTCGAGGGCAACGCGCCGTCGAACGACGAGCTGCGCGCGCTGATCCGCAAGGGCACGATCGCCGTCAAGTTCCACCCGGTATTCTGCGGCACCGCCTTCAAGAACAAGGGCGTTCAGCCGCTGCTCGACGCGGTGGTGGACTTCCTGCCGGCTCCGGACGAGGTTCCGGACATCCGCGGCATCGACCCTAAGACCGACGCCGAGGTTGTTCGCAAGTCGTCTGACAGCGAGCCGCTGTCGATGCTGGCATTCAAGATCATGAACGATCCCTTCGTCGGCTCGCTGACCTTCGCGCGTATTTATTCGGGCGTCCTGAAGAAGGGCGTGTCCCTGGATAACACCGTGAAGGGTAAGAAAGAGCGCGTCGGCCGCATGCTTCAGATGCACTCGAATTCCCGCGAGGACATCGAGGAAGCCTATGCTGGCGACATCGTTGCGCTGGCCGGCCTCAAGGACACGACCACGGGCGACACGCTCTGCGATCCGCTGCATCCGGTGATCCTGGAGCGCATGGAGTTCCCCGATCCGGTTATCCAGATCGCCATCGAGCCGAAGACGAAGAACGACCAGGAGAAGATGGGCCTGGCGCTCAACCGTCTGGCGGCCGAGGATCCGTCCTTCCGCGTCAAGACGGACGAGGAAAGCGGCCAGACGATCATCGCCGGCATGGGCGAGCTGCACCTGGACATCCTCGTCGACCGCATGCGTCGCGAGTTCAAGGTCGAGGCGAATATCGGCGCCCCGCAGGTTGCTTATCGCGAGACGATCAGCCGCAAGCACGAGCAGGACTACACGCACAAGAAGCAGACCGGCGGTACGGGCCAGTTCGCCCGCGTCAAGATCATCTTCGAGCCGAACACCGAGAGCGAGGATTTCTCGTTCGACTCCAAGATCGTCGGCGGTGCGGTTCCGAAGGAATACATCCCGGGCGTCGAGAAGGGCCTGCTCAGCGTGATGGGTTCCGGCCCGTTCGCCGGCTTCCCGATGATCGGCGTGAAGGCGACGCTGGTCGACGGTGCGTTCCACGACGTCGACTCCTCGGTGCTCGCCTTCGAAATCGCTTCGCGTGCCTGCTTCAAGGAAGCTGCCCCGAAGCTCGGCGTCCAGTTGCTGGAGCCGATCATGAAGGTCGAGGTGGTGACGCCGGAAGATTACGTCGGCAACGTCATCGGCGACCTGAACAGCCGTCGCGGCCAGATCCAGGGCCAGGAGACGCGCGGCGTGGCCGTCGTCGTCAACGCGATGGTGCCGCTGGCGAACATGTTCAAGTACGTGGACAACCTGCGTTCGATGTCGCAGGGCCGCGCCCAGTACACGATGCAGTTCGACCACTATGAGCCTGTGCCGACCGCGGTCGCTCAGGAAGTCCAGAAGAAATACGCGTAATTCCAAAGGCTTGACGCGAAACCTTAATTAAAGCCCGTAACCGGGCGGCAGGAATGGAGACCTCACATGGCAAAAGGTAAATTCGAGCGCACCAAGCCTCATGTGAATGTTGGCACGATTGGTCACGTTGACCATGGCAAGACGTCGCTGACGGCGGCGATCACGAAGTTTTTTGGCGAGTTCAAGGCGTATGAGCAGATTGATGCTGCGCCTGAGGAGAAGGCGCGCGGCATCACGATCTCGACCTCGCATGTCGAGTACGAGACGCCGAACCGTCACTATGCGCATGTCGACTGCCCCGGCCACGCCGACTATGTGAAGAACATGATCACGGGTGCGGCGCAGATGGACGGCGCGATCCTGGTCGTTTCGGCTGCTGACGGCCCGATGCCGCAGACGCGCGAGCACATCCTGCTCGCCCGCCAGGTCGGCGTTCCGGCGATCGTGGTGTTCCTGAACAAGGTCGACATGGTCGACGACGCCGAGCTTCTCGAGCTTGTCGAGCTTGAGGTTCGCGAGCTTCTGTCGAAGTACGAGTTCCCCGGCGACGACATTCCGATCATCAAGGGTTCGGCCCTCGTTGCGCTGGAAGACGGCGACAAGGAGATCGGCGAGAACGCGGTCCGGAAGCTGATGGAAGAGGTCGACCGCTACATCCCGACGCCTGAGCGTCCGATCGACAAGCCGTTCCTGCTGCCGATCGAGGACGTGTTCTCGATCTCGGGCCGCGGCACGGTTGTGACGGGTCGCGTCGAGCGCGGCATCGTCAAGGTCGGCGAGGAACTGGAGATCGTCGGCATCCGTCCGACGGTGAAGACGACCTGCACGGGCGTCGAGATGTTCCGCAAGCTGCTCGACCAGGGCCAGGCCGGCGACAACATCGGCGCGCTGCTGCGCGGCATCGACCGTGAGGGTGTGGAGCGCGGCCAGGTTCTGGCCAAGCCGGGTTCGGTGACGCCGCACACCAAGTTCAAGGCCGAGGCCTACATCCTGACCAAGGAGGAGGGCGGCCGCCACACGCCGTTCTTCACCAACTACCGTCCGCAGTTCTATTTCCGCACGACTGACGTGACGGGCATCGTGACGCTGCCGGCCGGCACCGAGATGGTGATGCCCGGCGACAACGTGACGGTCGACGTGCAGCTGATCGTGCCGATCGCCATGGAAGAGCGCCTGCGCTTCGCCATCCGCGAAGGCGGCCGCACCGTCGGCGCCGGCATCGTCGCCGCAATCGTCGAGTAAGAACAAAGAAGAACAGATCTGTCGCGGGCGGGGTAACGCCCGCGCCGCGCCAGAACAAGGAATGACCAGATGAACGGACAGAATATCCGCATCCGACTTAAAGCGTTCGATCATCGCGTCCTCGACGCGTCGACGCGTGAGATCGTCTCGACGGCCAAGCGCACCGGCGCAAACGTCCGCGGCCCCATCCCGCTGCCGACGCGGATCGAGAAGTTCACCGTCAACCGGTCGCCTCACGTCGACAAGAAGAGCCGCGAGCAGTTCGAAATGCGCACCCACAAGCGCCTGCTCGACATCGTCGACCCGACCCCGCAGACCGTCGATGCGCTGATGAAGCTCGACCTCGCGGCGGGCGTGGACGTCGAGATCAAGCTCTAAGGCAAAGACATGAGCCTGTCGGGTTCGCCCAAGGGCTCCTCTGAAGGAAGAACGAAAAAATGCGTTCAGGTGTAATTGCACAGAAGGTCGGCATGACCCGCGTCTACAACGACGCCGGCGAGCATGTGCCGGTCACTGTTCTCCGCATGGAGAACTGCCAGGTCGTGGCGCAGCGCACGGAAGAGAAGAACGGCTACACTGCCGTCCAGCTCGGCGTTGGCCTCGCCAAGGTGAAGAACACGTCGAAGGCGATGCGCGGCCATTTCGCGACCGCTTCGGTCGAGCCCAAGGCGAAGCTCGCGGAGTTCCGCGTTTCCGCCGAGAACCTGCTCGACGTCGGCGCCGAGATCACCGTCGACCATTTCGTCGCCGGCCAGAAGGTCGACGTGACGGGCACCACCACCGGTAAGGGCTTCCAGGGCGTCATCAAGCGTCACCATTTCGGTGGCGGCCGCGCGACCCACGGTAACTCGGTGTCGCACCGCACGCACGGCTCGACCGGCCAGCGCCAGGACCCGGGCAAGGTGTTCAAGGGCAAGAAGATGGCTGGCCACATGGGCGCGACCCGCGTGACCACGCAGAACGTCGAGGTGGTTTCCACCGACGCCGACCGCGGTCTGATCCTCATCCGCGGCGCCGTTCCCGGCACCAAGGGCGCCTGGATCCTGGTCCGCGACGCGGCGAAGGCCGACCTGCCGAAGGACGCGCCGAAGCCGGCAGCGCTGCGGGCGAAGGCTGAAGCCAAGACCGACACGGCCGCCGAGGGAGCATAACAATGGATCTCAAGATCACCACCCTCGCCGGCAAGGACGCCGGCAAGCTGAAGCTCAACGAAGCGATCTTCGGGCTTGATCCGCGCGAGGACATCCTGCAGCGCGTCGTTCGCTGGCAGCTTGCCAAGAAGCAGCAGGGCACGCACAAGACCAAGGGCCGCGCCGAGATCTCGCGCACCGGCGCCAAGATGTACAAGCAGAAGGGTACGGGCCGCGCTCGTCACCATTCGGCTCGCGCACCGCAGTTCCGCGGCGGCGGCAAGGCCCACGGCCCGGTCGTTCGCAGCCACGAGCACGACCTTCCCAAGAAGGTTCGCGCTCTCGGCCTGAAGCATGCGCTGTCGGCCAAGGCGAAGTCGGAGAGCATCATCATCCTCGACGAGCTGACGCTGAACGAGGCCAAGACCAAGGCGCTCGCGGCGAGCTTCGAGAAGCTCGGCCTGTCGAACGCGCTGGTCATCGGCGGCGCCGAACTCGACGTGAACTTCAAGCGGGCTGCCACCAACATCCCGAACATCGACGTGCTGCCGATCCAGGGCATCAACGTCTACGACATTCTGCGCCGCGGCACGCTGGTCCTTTCGAAGGCCGCCGTCGAGGCTCTCGAGGAGCGCTTTAAATGACTGACCTTCGCCACTACGACGTGATTGTCAGCCCGGCGATCACCGAAAAGTCGACCATGGCCTCGGAGCAGAACCAGGTCGTGTTCAACGTCGCCAAGAAGGCGACCAAGCCTGAGATCAAGGCAGCCATCGAGGCGCTGTTCAGCGTCAAGGTCACGGCCGTCAACACGCTCGTCCGCAAGGGCAAGCTGAAGCGGTTCCGTGGCACGATCGGCCGTCAGGGCGACGTGAAGAAGGCGGTGGTCACGCTGGCCGACGGCCACTCGATCGACGTCGCGACGGGCCTCTGAGCAAAGGCGCGAGGACAGCAAAAATGGCACTGAAGACATATAATCCCGTAACGCCGAGCACGCGCCAGCTGGTGCTTGTCGACCGTTCGGCTCTCTACAAGGGCAAGCCGGTCAAGGGCCTGACGGAAGGCCTGACCAAGTCGGGCGGCCGCAACAACTACGGCCGCATCACGGCCCGCTTCATCGGCGGCGGTCACAAGCGTTCGTACCGCATCATCGATTTCAAGCGCCGCAAGTTCGACATGTCGGCGACGGTGGAGCGGCTCGAATACGATCCGAACCGCACCGCCTTCATCGCGCTGATTAAGTACGAGGACGGCGAGCTGAACTACATCATCGCCCCGCAGCGCCTCGCTCCCGGCGACAAGATCATCGCCGGCAACTCGGTCGACGTGAAGCCCGGCAACGCGATGCCGCTGGCGGCCATGCCGGTCGGCACGATCATCCACAATGTCGAGCTGAAGCCCGGCAAGGGCGGCCAGGTCGCGCGTTCGGCCGGCTCCTATGCCCAGCTCGTCGGCCGCGACCAGGGCATGGCGATCCTGCGCCTCAACTCGGGTGAGCAGCGCATCGTCTCCGGTCAGTGCCTTGCCACTGTTGGCGCCGTGTCGAACCCCGACCACGGCAACATCAACCTCGGCAAGGCCGGCCGCAAGGTCTGGCTCGGCAAGCGCCCGCATAACCGCGGCGTCACCATGAACCCGGTCGACCACCCGCACGGCGGCGGCGAGGGTCGCACCTCGGGCGGCCGCCACCCGGTCACCCCGTGGGGCAAGCCGACCAAGGGCAAGAAGACGCGGTCGAACAAGTCGACCGACAAGTTCATCGTTCGCTCGCGCCACCAGCGCAAGAGCTAAGAAGAGGTAGTCTGAAGTGACACGTTCAGTCTGGAAAGGCCCGTTCATCGACGGCTATCTGCTCAAGAAGGCAGACAAGGTTCGCGACGGCGGCCGCAACGAGGTGATCAAGATGTGGAGCCGCCGCTCCACCATCCTGCCGCAGTTCGTCGGCCTCACCTTCGGCGTCTACAACGGCCAGAAGCATATCCCGGTCTCCGTGAACGAGGACATGGTCGGCCACAAGTTCGGTGAGTTCGCTCCGACCCGGACCTATTACGGTCACGGCGCGGATAAGAAGGCGAAGAGGAAATAAAGATGGGCAAGGCCAAAGCTCCGCGCAGGCTTGCTGACAACGAGGCGCGTGCGGTCCTCCGCACCATCCGTATCAGCCCGCAGAAGCTGAACCTCGTTGCGCAACTGATCCGCGGCAAGAAGGTCGCGGCAGCGCTCAACGACCTGGAGTTCTCGCGCAAGCGTATCTCCGAGACGGTGAAGAAGACGCTGGAATCGGCGATAGCCAACGCGGAAAACAACCACGACCTCGATGTCGACGCGCTGATCGTGGCCGAGGCCTATGTCGGCAAGTCGATCGTCATGAAGCGTTTCCACGCTCGTGGCCGCGGCCGCGCCAGCCGCATCGAGAAGCCGTTCGCTCACCTCACGATCGTCGTTCGTGAAGTCGAGGAAAAAGGGGAGGCCGCATAATGGGCCAGAAAATCAATCCGATCGGTTTCCGCCTCGGCATCAACCGCACCTGGGACTCGCGCTGGTACGCAAACACCGGCGAGTATTCCAAGCTGCTGCACGAGGACATCAAGATCCGCGAGTATCTTGAGAAGGAACTCAAGCAGGCCGCGATCTCGAAGGTGGTGATCGAGCGTCCGCACAAGAAGTGCCGCGTCACGATCCACGCCGCCCGTCCGGGCCTGATCATCGGCAAGAAGGGCGCCGACATCGAGAAGCTTCGCAAGAAGCTGATGGAGATGACGAAGTCCGAGACCCACCTCAACATCGTCGAGGTGAGGAAGCCGGAGACCGACGCCACGCTGGTCGCGCAGTCGATCGCGCAGCAGCTCGAGCGTCGCATCGCCTTCCGTCGCGCCATGAAGCGCGCCGTGCAGTCGGCAATGCGTCTCGGCGCCGAGGGCATCCGCATCAACTGCTCGGGCCGTCTGGGCGGCGCCGAAATCGCCCGCATGGAATGGTACCGCGAGGGTCGCGTGCCGCTGCACACGCTGCGCGCCGACGTCGACTACGGCACCGCCGAGGCGCAGACCGCCTACGGAACCTGCGGCGTCAAGGTCTGGGTGTTCAAGGGCGAGATCCTCGAGCACGACCCGATGGCTTCTGAGCGCCGCGCCACCGAAGGCGATCATTCGCATGGCGGTGGCGATCGTGAACGCGGCCGTCGCCGCGAGAACGCCTGAGCCGCATTAGGAATTTGGAGTTAGAACGATGCTGCAGCCAAAGCGCACAAAGTTCCGCAAGCAGTTCAAGGGCCGCATCCACGGCGCCGCCAAGGGCGGCACCAATTTGGATTTCGGCGGCTTCGGGCTGAAGGCGTTGGAGCCGAACCGGGTGACCGCGCGCGAGATCGAGGCGGCCCGCCGCGCCATCACGCGTGAGATGAAGCGTGCCGGTCGCGTCTGGATCCGCGTGTTCCCGGACGTTCCGGTGACCTCGAAGCCGACCGAAGTCCGCATGGGCAAGGGCAAGGGCGCGGTCGACTACTGGGCGTGCCGCGTGAAGCCCGGCCGCGTCATGTTCGAGATCGACGGCGTTTCCGAGGAGATCGCCCGCGAGGCGCTCCGCCTCGGCGCGGCCAAGCTCTCGGTCAGGACGCGCTTCGTCCAGCGCATCGCAGAATAGGAAGGGATGGCACGATGAAGGCCTCCGAGATCAGAACCAAGACCGCCGACCAGCTCAACGACGAGCTGGCGAGCCTCAAGAAGGAGCAGTTCAACCTGCGCTTCCAGAAGGCCACCGGCCAGCTCGAGAAGACTGCGCGCGTCAAGCAGGTCCGCAAGGACATCGCGCGCATCAAGACTATCTCTGCCGAAAAAGCTTCGGCCAAGAAGGCATAAGGACAAGATCATGCCAAAGCGCATTCTGCAGGGAACCGTCGTCAGCGACAAGAACGAGAAGACGGTCGTCGTAAAGGTCGAGCGCCGCTTCACCCATCCGGTGATGAAGAAGGTCGTGCGCTCCACCAAGAAGTACAAGGCGCATGACGAGAACAACGCCTGCAAGGTGGGCGACCAGGTCTACATCCAGGAATCGAAGCCGATTTCCCGGGACAAGCGCTGGGTCGTGATCACCGAGGCCCAAGCTCAGTAAGTTGGGCGCAATAACGAATTTTGGATGAGCGGGAAGGCGGGAGCCGGTCCCCGGTGAATGAAGAAGGCGGCCAGTCATGATTCAGATGCAAACAAACCTCGACGTCGCGGACAATTCCGGCGCCCGTCGTGTCATGTGCATCAAGGTGCTGGGCGGTTCGAAGCGGAAGTATGCCTCGGTCGGCGACATCATCGTCGTCTCGATCAAGGAAGCCATTCCGCGCGGCCGCGTTAAGAAGGGCGATGTGATGAAGGCGGTCGTGGTTCGCACGGCCAAGGACATCCGCCGCCCCGATGGCAGCGTGATCCGTTTCGACAAGAATGCGGCCGTTCTGGTCGACAACAAGAAAGAGCCAGTCGGCACCCGTATCTTCGGGCCGGTTCCGCGCGAGCTTCGCGCCAAGAACCACATGAAGATCATCTCGCTGGCGCCTGAAGTGCTGTAAGGAGCCGGAAAATGCAGAAGATCAAGAAAGGCGACAAGGTCGTCGTTCTGGCCGGCAAGGACAAGGGACGCACCGGCGAGGTGCTGTCGGTCCTGCCGAAGGAAGACAAGGCCGTCGTGCGTGGCGTGAACCAGGTTCGCCGCCACCAGAAGCAAACCCAATCGCAGGAAGGCGGCATCATCACTAAGGAAGCGCCGATCCACCTGTCGAATCTCGCGATCGCCGATCCCAAGGACGGCAAGCCGACCCGCGTCGGCTTCCGCGTCGAGGGCGACAAGAAGGTGCGTTTCGCCAAGCGCTCGGGAGAGGTCATCAATGGCTAAGGCAGCAGAAAAAGGCCAGGCGAAAGCCGCCAACCAGCCGCGCCTCAGGAAGGTCTATGAGGAGAATATCCGCAAGGCCCTGCAGGAGCAGTTCAACTACGACAACGAGATGCAGATCCCGCGTCTCGACAAGATCGTGCTGAACATGGGCGTTGGCGAGGCCACCGGCGACTCCAAGAAGCCTTCGGTCGCGGCCGAGGACCTCGCGCTGATCGCTGGCCAGAAGGCCGTCATCACCCGCGCCCGCAAGTCGATCGCCGGCTTCAAGGTGCGTGAGGACATGCCGATCGGCACCAAGGTGACGCTCCGCAAGGAGCGCATGTACGAGTTCCTGGACCGCCTGGTCACGATCGCGCTGCCGCGCGTCCGCGACTTCCGCGGCCTGAACCCGAAGAGCTTTGACGGCCGTGGCAACTACGCCATGGGCATCAAGGAGCACATCGTGTTCCCGGAGATCAACTACGACAAGGTCGATCAGATCTGGGGCATGGACATCATCGTTTGTACGACCGCCAAGACGGACGACGAAGCCAGGGCGCTGCTCAAGGGCTTCAACTTCCCCTTCCGGCAGTAACGGCAGCGAGCAAAGGAAGAATCTGAAATGGCAAAGACCAGCTCAGTCGAGAAGAACAACAGGCGCCGCCGGCTCGTGGCGCGCGACGCTGCGAAGCGCAAGGCGCTGAAGGCGATCATCATGGATCAGTCGAAGCCGCTCGAGGAACGCTTCCGCGCCCAGCTGAAGCTCTCCGCGATGCCGCGCAACGCATCCAAGATCCGCATCCGCAACCGCTGCGAAGTCACCGGCCGTCCGCGCGCCTACTATCGCAAGCTCGGCATGTCGCGCGTTGCGCTTCGTCAACTCGGCAACTCGGGGGTCATCCCCGGGCTCGTCAAGTCCAGCTGGTAAAGGAGGACTGACATGTCTTTGAGTGATCCTCTGGGCGATATGCTCACCCGCATCCGCAACGCTTACGGCCGCAAGAAGTCGAGCGTGTCGACGCCGGCTTCCCGGCTGCGCGCCCGCGTGCTCGACGTGATGAAGTCGGAAGGCTACATCCGCGACTACAGCCAGACTGACTTCGACAACGGCAAGTCCGAGATCGAGATCGAGCTGAAGTATTTCGACGGCGCTCCGGTGATCCGCGAGATCGCCCGCGTGTCGAAGCCGGGCCGTCGCGTCTACGTTTCGGCCAAGTCGATCCCGCACGTCGCCAACGGCCTCGGCATCGCCATCCTTTCGACGCCGAAAGGTGTGATGGCCGACCACGAGGCGCGCGAGCAGAACGTCGGCGGCGAAGTGCTTTGCCAGATATTCTGATCGGCTGAACAGACACGAGAACGAGGAGACGACAATGTCTCGTATTGGCAAGAAACCCGTATCCGTGCCGCAGGGCGTGACCGCAACGGTCAGCGGCCAGACCGTCACGGCGAAGGGTCCGAAGGGCGAGCTGAAGTTCGTCGTCAACGAAGAAGTGCTGGTCAAGATGGAGAACAACGAGATCTCCGTCGAGCCGCGCGACCAGTCGAAGGATGCACGGTCGAAGTGGGGCATGTCCCGCACCCAGATCGTCAACATCCTGAACGGCGTGAAGGAAGGCTTCGAGAAGAAGCTTGAGATCAGCGGCGTCGGTTATCGTGCGGCGCTGCAGGGCAAGAACCTGCAGCTCGCGCTCGGCTTCAGCCACGACGTGGTCTACGAGCCCCCGCAGGGCATCACGATCACCGTGCCGAAGCCGACCGAAATCACCGTGGCCGGCATCGACAAGCAGCAGGTCGGCCAGGTGGCCGCCGAGATCCGCAAGTACCGCGGTCCCGAGCCCTACAAGGGCAAGGGCGTGAAGTATGCCGGCGAGCGCATCGTGCGCAAGGAAGGCAAGAAGAAGTAACGAGTGGATGATGGTAGGATCGATCGGTCCTGCCATTCATCTGATACCAACGCCACGGAGGCTCTGCCGCGGGAAGTGCATTCGCTTACCGCACATGGCGGCCTCCGGTTAAGGAAGGCAAGGAAGTAAAGACATGGCTTCGAAAGAATCCACCCAGCGTCGCGCCCAGCGCATCCGCCGCCAGATCAAGGCTGTCGCCAACGGCCGCCTGCGTCTGTCGGTCTATCGTTCGTCGAAGAACATCCACGCGCAGATCATCGACGACGCCAAGGGCCACACCATCGCCTCGGCTTCGAGCCTGGAGAAGGACCTGAAGGGTTCGCTGAAGACCGGCGCCGACACCGCCGCTGCCGCCGCTGTCGGCAAGCTCGTCGCCGAGCGCGCCGCCAAGGCCGGCGTCAAGGAAGTCGTCTTCGATCGTGGGCCGTACATCTATCACGGCCGCGTCAAGGCGCTGGCCGACGCCGCCCGCGAGGCCGGCCTGAACTTCTAATTGTTGGCCTGGACGAAAAGTCTGCTGGCTTTTCATCCAGGATTGTGCAGGAAGAAGACCGATTTTCGCCGCCAGCCCAATAGGGCTGGCAAACTCAACCCGTGCTTCCGGAAAAGAACAAGGACAGGATATGGCACAGGAACGTAGAGAAGGCGGCCGCGATCGTGGCCGGGACCGCGAAGAGCGCGACAGCGAATTCGTCGACAAGCTGGTCCACATCAACCGCGTCGCCAAGGTGGTCAAGGGTGGCCGTCGCTTCGGCTTCGCCGCACTCGTGGTGGTCGGCGACCAGAAGGGCCGCGTCGGCTTCGGCCACGGCAAGGCGCGTGAAGTGCCGGAGGCCATCCGCAAGGCGACTGAGAGCGCCAAGCGCGACCTGATCTTCGTGCCGCTGCGTTCGGGCCGCACGCTGCATCACGACGTCGAAGGCCGCCACGGCGCCGGCAAGGTTCTCCTGCGGGCTGCCAAGCCCGGTACCGGCATCATCGCCGGCGGTCCGATGCGCGCTGTGTTCGAGACGCTCGGCATGCATGACGTCGTCGCCAAGTCGATGGGCTCGTCGAACCCCTACAACATGGTTCGCGCTACCTTCGACGCGCTGAAGAGCCAGAAGCATCCGAAGGATGTGGCCGCTCAGCGTGGCATCAAGTACTCGACCCTCCAGGCTCGCCGCGGCAACGCGGTCGCGGCTGAAGAGTAGGTCGGAGCCACAGGATCAGCACCATGGCCAAGAAAGCTACCAAGACCGTGACCGTCGAGCAGATCGGCAGCCCGATCCGCCGGCCTAAGGAGCAGCGCGCGACGCTGGTCGGCCTCGGCCTCAACAAGATGCACAGGCGCCGCACGCTGGAGGACACTCCTTCGGTTCGCGGCATGATCGCCGCCGTTTCCCACCTCGTTCGCGTCGTCGACGAGAAGTAAGGGCAGGGCGCGAGGAGAAAGACGATGAAACTCAACGACCTCAGGGACAACGAGGGCGCGACCCACTCGAAGAAGCGCCTCGGGCGCGGTATCGGTTCCGGCTCGGGCAAGACCGGCGGCCGCGGCGTGAAGGGCCAGAAGTCGCGTTCCGGCGTCGCCATCAACGGCTTCGAGGGCGGCCAGATGCCGCTCTATCGTCGCCTGCCGAAGCGCGGCTTCAAGAATCCGAACGCGAAGGACTTCAACGTCGTGTCGCTCGCCCGCATCCAGCAGGCGGTCGACGCCAAGAAGCTGGACGCCAAGGCGACCGTCGACGCCGAAGCGCTGATCAAGGCCGGCGTCATCCGCCGCGCGCTGGACGGCGTGCGTCTGCTGTCGGACGGCGACCTCAAGGCGAAGCTTTCCTTCGATATCGCCGGCGCTTCCAAGGCCGCGATCGAGAAAGTCGAGAAGGCCGGGGGTTCGGTCAAGCTTCCCGCGAAAGCGGAAGCTGCCGAGTAACGGGCCCTTCAGACGGGCGGCGGCAAGGGGATTGCCGCCGCTTGCAACTTGGTCGCCCGGAGCCTATCTCGGAACCTCGGCGACACGCGATGCCCGCCACGGGCGCACCTCGGCGTGACCAAGCGGAGAATCTTGCATGGCATCGGCTGCTGAACAACTAGCATCGAATCTGAATTTCGCAGCCTTCGCCAAGGCCGAGGATCTCAAGAAGCGCATCTGGTTTACCCTCGGCGCTCTCCTCGTCTACCGCCTCGGCACCTACATTCCGCTTCCCGGAATCAATCCCGACGCTTTCGCCCAGGCCTTCCAGCAGCAGTCTGGCGGCGTGCTCGGCATGTTCAACATGTTTGCCGGCGGCGCCGTCGAGCGCATGGCGATCTTCGCGCTGGGCATCATGCCCTACATCTCCGCCTCCATCATCATGCAGCTTATGACGTCGGTCATCCCGACGCTTGAGGCGCTGAAGAAGGAAGGCGAGCAGGGCCGCAAGGTCATCAACCAGTACACCCGCTACGGCACCGTGCTGCTCGCCATCGTCCAGGCCTACGGCATTTCGGTCGGCCTTGAAGGCGGCAACGGCATCGTCACCGATCCCGGCATCTTCTTCCGCATATCGGCGGTGATCACGCTGGTTGGCGGCACCATGTTCCTGATGTGGCTCGGCGAGCAGATCACCGCGCGCGGCATCGGCAACGGCATTTCGCTGATCATCTTCGCCGGCATCGTCGCCGGCCTGCCCAGCGCCATCGGCGGCACGCTGGAACTCGGCCGCACCGGCGCCCTGTCGACCGGCCTGATCCTGGCGATCATCGTGCTGGCGATCGTTGTGATCGCGGCGATCGTGTTCTTCGAGCGTGCGCAGCGCCGCCTTCTCATCCAGTATCCGAAGCGCCAGGTCGGCAACCGGATGTTCCAGGGCGATACGTCGCACCTGCCGTTGAAGCTCAACACCTCGGGCGTTATCCCGCCGATCTTCGCGTCGTCGCTGCTGCTCCTGCCGGCGACCGTTGCCGGTTTCTCGGCGACCACCGACATGCCCGGCTGGGCGTCGACGATGCTCGCTGCGCTCGGCCACGGCCAGCCGCTCTACATGGCGCTGTATGCCGCGATGATCGCCTTCTTCGCCTTCTTCTACACGGCAATCGTGTTCAATCCGAAGGACACGGCCGACCAGCTGAAGAAGCACTCCGGCTTCATCCCCGGCTACCGTCCGGGCGAACGCACCGCCGAATACATCGACTACGTGCTCACCCGCATCACCGCCGTCGGCGCCGTCTACCTGGTCGTCGTCTGCCTGCTGCCGGAATTCCTCATTTCGGCGACTGGCGTGCCTTTCTACCTTGGTGGCACTTCGCTTCTGATTGTTGTCAGTGTAACGCTCGACACGGTCGCGCAGATTCAGGGTCACCTGATCGCGCACCAGTATGAGGGACTGATCAAGAAGTCGAAGCTCCGCGGGGGTAAGAAGGGAAGATGAGGCTGATACTGCTCGGACCGCCGGGCGCGGGCAAGGGAACGCAAGCGCAGAGACTGGTTGAGAAACACGGCATCCCGCAGCTCTCCACGGGCGACATGCTGCGCGCGGCGGTTGCCGCCCAGACGCCGGTCGGCCAGAAGGCCAAGGCCGTGATGGACGCCGGCGAGCTCGTCTCCGACGAGATCGTCAACGCGATCGTCGCCGAGCGAATCGACCAGCAGGACTGCGCCGGCGGCTTCATCCTCGATGGCTATCCCAGGACGCTCGCCCAGGCGGACGCGGTCGAGAAGATGCTGAAGGATCGCGGGCAGAAGCTCGACGTCGTCGTCGAGCTCGTCGTAGACGACAAGGCGCTGGTCGGCCGCATCGCCAAGCGGGCGGAGGAGACGAAAGCCGCCGGCAAGCCGGTGCGCAAGGACGACGACCCCGCGGTGTTCCCCGAGCGCCTGCGCGAATACTACAAGAAGACCGCGCCGCTGATCGGCTATTATTACGCCAAGGGTCAGCTCAGGCAGGTCGACGGCATGGCCGACATCGATTCGGTGACGCAGCAGATCGACGATCTGCTCAAGGCCTGAACTAACGGTTGACTGGATTGCGCCGCTGGACTATAGCGGCGCATCTCCAAATCAGGCGTGAGGCTGCCCGGTCCCGAGGGACAAGGCGGCCTTATTGAATTGGAAGATACCCGCAAGGGCCGGCCTCCACCGGACGCGGGTCAACGACAACCCGCCGGACAGCAAGGCTGAACCCGGCTCAGATGGAGATGAAGATGGCCCGTATAGCAGGCGTCAACATACCGACCAACAAGCGCGTCGTGATCGCGCTCCAGTATATTCACGGCATCGGCAAGAAGTTCGCCCAGGAGATCGTCGACAAGGTCGGCATTCCGGTCGACCGCCGCGTCAACCAGCTGACGGACGCCGAAGTGCTCCAGATCCGCGAGACGATCGACCGCGACTACCAGGTCGAGGGCGACCTGCGCCGCGAGACCTCGATGAACATCAAGCGCCTGATGGACCTCGGCTGCTACCGCGGCCTGCGCCATCGCCGCAACCTGCCGGTCCGCGGTCAGCGCACGCACACCAACGCCCGCACCCGCAAGGGTCCGGCGAAGGCGATCGCCGGCAAGAAGAAGTAATTTAGGGGAGTAGGGGAGTAAGGCAGCAGGTTGGGTCCGTCCCTATTCCCCTACTGCCCAATTCCCTTACTTCCCTCTCTCCTGGTGTAGCCGCTGGCATTACGGCGGCGTTGAGATCGATAGAAAGGTAAGACATGGCCAAGGAAGCCGGACGCGTCCGCCGTCGCGAACGCAAGAACATCTCGTCGGGCACCGCCCACGTGAACTCCACCTTCAACAACACGATGATCACCATCACCGACGCGCAGGGCAACACGATCGCCTGGTCGTCGGCCGGCGCCCAGGGCTTCAAGGGTTCGCGCAAGTCGACCCCGTTCGCCGCCCAGATGGCTGCCGAGGATGTCGCCAAGAAGGCGCAGGAGCACGGCATGCGCATGCTCGAGGTCGAGGTCTGCGGTCCGGGTTCCGGCCGTGAGTCGGCGCTGCGCGCGCTGCAGGCCGGCGGCTTCACCATCACCTCGATCCGCGACGTTACGCCGATCCCGCACAATGGCTGCCGCCCGCGCAAGAAGCGGCGCGTCTGACTATATAAGCGTAGAACCGCCGCGCGAGCGTTGGGGCAGGGGCTTCGGGTCCTGCCCTTGAATTACGAAACGCTCCTCCACGGCTTTCCAGGGCGACCGCCACGATTGGATGGTGGCGGCACAACGGAAGGAAGACCTGAATGATCCAGAAAAACTGGCAAGAGCTGATCAAGCCGAACAAGATAGACTTCTCGTCGAAGGGCAAGACCCTGACGACGCTGGTCGCCGAGCCGCTCGAGCGCGGCTTCGGCCTGACGCTGGGCAACGCGCTTCGCCGCGTGCTCCTGTCGTCGCTGCGCGGCGCTGCCGTCACCGCCGTCCAGATCGACGGCGTGCTGCACGAGTTCTCCTCGATCGCCGGCGTGCGTGAGGACGTCACCGACATCGTTCTCAACATCAAGGAAATCGCCATCAAGATGGAAGGCGACGGCCCCAAGCGCATGGTCGTGCGCAAGCAGGGTCCGGGCGCCGTCACCGCCGGCGACATCCAGACCGTGGGCGACGTCGAGATCCTGAACCCCGACCACGTGATCTGCACCCTCGACGAGGGCGCTGAGATCCGCATGGAGTTCACCGTCGACAACGGCAAGGGTTACGTGCCGGCCGACCGCAACCGCGCCGAGGATGCGCCGATCGGGCTGATCCCGGTCGACAGCCTCTATTCGCCGGTCAAGAAGGTCTCCTACAAGGTCGAGAACACCCGCGAGGGCCAGGTCCTCGACTACGACAAGCTGACCATGACGATCGAGACCAATGGCTCGGTCACCGGCGAGGACGCCGTGGCTTTCGCCGCGCGCATCCTGCAGGACCAGCTCGGCCTCTTCGTCAACTTCGACGAGCCGCAGAAGGAAGTCGCGGCCGAGGCGGTCACCGAGCTCGCCTTCAACCCGGCTCTGCTGAAGAAGGTCGACGAGCTGGAGCTTTCGGTCCGCTCGGCCAACTGCCTGAAGAACGACAACATCGTCTATATCGGCGACCTGATCCAGAAGACCGAGGCGGAGATGCTGCGCACCCCGAACTTCGGCCGCAAGTCGCTGAACGAGATCAAGGAAGTGCTGGCGGCCATGGGCCTGCACCTCGGCATGGAAGTGCCGGATTGGCCGCCGGAGAACATCGAAGACCTCGCAAAGCGTTACGAAGACCAGTACTGAGCCTGAATAGAGCATGGTTCCGAGGACCGGTTCGTCCGGTCCGATGGCCATGCGGAAAACCATCAGAGGCCGTGGCCTCTTGAACAACTGAAGAAGGAAGACAGCCATGCGCCACGGTTTCAAAGGCCGTCGCTTCGCCCGCAGCGTAAGCCACCGCAAGTCGATGTTCGCCAACCTCGCTGTGTCTCTCATCGAGCACGAGCAGATTGTCACCACGCTCGAGAAGGCGAAGGATTTGCGCCCGATCGTCGAGAAGCTCGTCACGCTGGGCAAGCGCGGCGACCTGCATGCTCGCCGTCAGGTTATCGCCCAGATCGGCAACGAAAGCGTCGTCAAGCGCCTGTTCGAGACCGTCGCGCCGCGTTATGCGCAGCGCAACGGCGGTTACCTGCGCATCATGAAGGCGGGCTTCCGTCACGGCGACAACGCCGCGATGGCGGTTATCGAGTTCGTCGATCGCGACACCTCGGCCAAGGGTGCTGGCGACCGCGCCCGCGCCGAGGCGGCTGATGCCGAGGGCGAGGCCGTCGCGGCCTGATCCTTTCGCTTTCGCGAAACAGTTTAAGGGGCCTTCGGGCCCCTTTTTCGTTGCGCCCGCAGTGGCGCGCGTCTGTGGCATCAGTTTGAAGCAGCCGCGGCCCAGGACCCGTGGGCAGATCCGAAGCGATAGCTGATCGGCTTCAGCAGCCGATCACGTAGCGGCTGTATTTTCCGGTGATGTATTTGCCGATCACGACGATCGTCAGGCTGATGACGATCACGGAGAAGCTGTAGAGCGCGAGATCGGCGATCGGCTCTCCGACATGCGGCGAGAACGGTTCTGGAAGCCGCATCAGCACCGCGATCACGATGCCGTGGATGAAGAACAGTCCGAAGCTGTGCTCGGCAATGAAGCTCAGCGGCCGCTTCAGCCAGCCTCCGACATGCGCAAGCAGGCCGCAGAACAGCAGGATGCCGACATATTTCTGGACGAGCATCGCGTCGAAGCCGACGAAACCCAGGCCGTCTTCCGGCATGCGCTCCAGATTGCCGGGATAATGCATGACCATCGCCTGCACCGAGGCAATGGCAAGGATCGCCACCGCCAATCCGGCAATGACGATCGGCCGGCTGATGACGTTCATGATCGGCTTGCGATATTCGCAGAACAGGATGCCGAACATGTAGATGTTGGCGAAGTAGAAGAAGCACTGGACGGGGTTCAGGTTGTCGACTGGCCGCACGACCCAGAACGCGACGGCGATCGATGCGGCCATGACCGCGGCGCGCCAGCCTTTGGACAACTCGATGAAGCGGTCGAACAAAGGCGACGCCAGGAAGACGAGGAAGATGAACGGGATGTACCAATAGGCCGTGACCATGCGGCCGGTCGAAAACAGCACGATGAAGTCGACGAAATAGCTGTGCGGGTAGGCGACGCCTTCTTTCATCACGGTAACGGAGAACGGGCCGAGCCACATCTCCGCCAGGGCAAGCGGGGTCGCGAGGATGGCATAGGGCAGGCCGACATAGAGCGCCTTCTTGCGCATGAAATCGCCGAACGACACGCGGCCGTAGAAGACCTGCCGGTAGAGGAAGCCCGAGATGAAGACGAAATAGGCTGTGCCTCCGGTGATCAGTGCCGGGATGACATTGAGCCACGTTACCCGCATTTGCGGATCTTCGTTGACGAAATGCGTCCAGGAGACTGCATAGGTATGGCCGGCGACGATCAGCAGGATCGCCACTGCCCGAAAATATTCGATGTAGGCAATATGCTCACGCGGTTTCGCCTGCGCCTTCTTCGGCGCCGCGTCGATCGCTATCGCATGGCGGTCCTGGACCGAAGCGACGTGGGTCATTTCAGAAACTCTGGAGGTCGGGGGGCCTTGCCACGATATCTAGCATCGCATCGCGCAGCGCGGAGAAGTTTCTTAATGAAAGGTTAACGGTCATCCAAGGGGAATTTCCCTGATGTCCGACATGCCTCCGACCAGCGTGAACAAATTTCCTTGCTCACAAATCTTTTACCGCCCTGAAATCAATGGCTTGTACGATTTCTTGGCATTCTCGCCTGACCTATTGATTCACAGCCTCTTCGCCTCCCGCATACTCCCTGTCAGCAGCTTGCTTGTGGGAACGGGTGTGCACGACCTCCATCCAGGCAAGTGTGGCGCTGGATCGCGTCCCGCGTTGGTCACGCGGGCGGCTCCGGTCCCGTAGCTGGCCTGCGCGCCCGCTCCTCCAGCCTATCGGAAGGGGATGGGCCGGGCACGGCAGCGGGAAAAACGCCGGCGGCGCATGGCAGCGCGTCAACTAGATTACTTAGAAGACGTCGCAGCCATGCGCCGCCTCCCACAATGGTCAGACTGCGAAAGCAGGGCGTGGCGACGACGAAACGCGTCAACTGCTGGCAGCAGTCCACAACCCCACCCTTGAACCTTTTGCGTCGCTCGGCTCATAGTCCCGCCAAAATACGGAACCCCCTATGTCCAAGCCGGCAACACCAGTCGAATCGCTGACCCAGGAAGAGGCCGCCGCCGAACTGGCGCGGCTCGCCGACGAGATCGCCGGCCACGACCGCCGCTATCATGCCGAGGACGCACCGACCGTCTCGGACGCCGAATACGATGCGCTGAAGCTGCGCAACGCGCAAATCGAGGCGCGTTTTCCCGAGCTCATCCGCGATGATTCGCCCTCTCGCCGCGTGGGTGCGGCGCCCTCGGCCACCTTCGCGCAGGTCCGGCACTCGCGGCCGATGCTTTCCCTGGACAACGTCTTTTCCGACGAGGACGTGGTCGACTTCGTGACCAGCGTCCGGCGCTTCCTCAGCCTTTCGGCCGATGCCGAGCTCGTCTTCACCGCCGAGCCCAAGATCGACGGGCTTTCCATGTCGCTTCGCTATGAACAGCGGCGGCTGGTGACTGCGGCGACCCGCGGCGATGGCACCACGGGTGAGAACGTCACCGCCAACATCCGCACCATTGGAGAGATTCCGCAGCAATTGCCCAAGGACGCGCCCGACATCGTCGAGGTCCGCGGCGAGGTCTATATGCGCCGCGATGATTTCCTCGACCTGCAGAAGCGCATGGCCGAGACCGGCCAGACCTTCGCGAATCCGCGCAACTCGGCCGCCGGCAGCCTGCGCCAGAAGAACCCGGAGGTGACGAAGTCGCGCCCGCTGAAATTCTTCGCCTATGCCTGGGGCGAGACCAGCGAGCCGTTGGGAACCACCCAGTATGACGTGGTGAGACGCTTTGCCGATTGGGGTTTTCGCGTCAACGACCAGATGGTCCGCTGCAAATCCACCGAGGAACTGCTCCGGCACTATCGCGAGATCGAAGCCGAGCGCGCCGAGTTGCCCTATGACATAGACGGCGTCGTCTACAAGGTCGACCGGCTTGACCTGCAGGAACGTCTCGGTTTCCGTTCGCGCAGCCCCCGCTGGGCGACCGCGCACAAGTTCCCCGCCGAGAAGGCGACGACAGTGTTGACCGCGATCGACATCCAGGTCGGTCGCACCGGCGCGCTGACGCCGGTGGCGCGGCTGGAGCCGGTGACGGTCGGCGGCGTGGTCGTCGTCAATGCGACGCTCCATAACGAGGACTACATCAAGGGCATAGGCAACAAGGGCGAGCCGATCCGAGAGGGCCGGGACATTCGCATCGGCGACACCGTCATCGTGCAGCGCGCCGGCGATGTCATCCCTCAGATACTCGACATATTGCCGGAAAAGCGCCCCAGGGATTCCGTGCCCTACGTTTTCCCGGACCGCTGCCCGGCCTGCGACAGCCATGCCGTGCGGGAGGAGGGCGAGGCGGTGCGGCGCTGCACCGGGGGGCTGATCTGTCCCGCACAGGCGGTCGAGCGCATCCGCCATTTCGTCTCGCGCAACGCCTTCGACATCGAAGGTCTTGGCGAGAAGCAGATCGAGTTCTTCTTCAACACCGACAAGGAGGCGCTGAAGATCTCGACACCTGCTGACATCTTCACGCTGAAACGACGGCAGGAAAGCCTGCCTGCCACGCTGGAAGCGTCGTTGGAGAAGCTCGAGAAGATCGACGGCTTCGGGGCAGTGTCGGTGAAGAAGCTGTTCGACGCCATCGACGCGCGCCGCAAGGTCGATCTGTCGCGCTTCCTGTTCGCGCTCGGCATCCGCCATATCGGCGAGACCAATGCCAAGCGCTTGGCGCGGCATTTCCTGAGCTTCGACAAGCTGCGGACGGTCGCCGAGGCGGCGAAGCCGCCGGAAGGCAAGGGCGATCCCGGCAATGCCGAATGGCAGGAGATCGTCGGCGTCAACGGCATCGGCGGCATCGTCGCCGAAGCGCTCGTCGATTTCTTCGCCGAGGAGCACAATCGCGAGGCTGTCGAGGCGCTGCTCGCCGCTGGCGTCACCCCGCAGGACGAGGAGCCGGTCGCGGACGTGTCCTCGCCGGTCGCCGGCAAGACCGTCGTCTTCACCGGCTCGCTCGAAAAGATGTCGCGCGACGAGGCGAAGGCGATGGCCGAGCGGCTGGGCGCCAAGGTCGCCGGCTCGGTGTCGAAGAAGACCGACCTCGTCGTCGCCGGCCCGGGCGCCGGCTCGAAGCTCAAGCAGGCGACCGAGCTCGGCATCGAGGTGATCGACGAGGATCAGTGGTTCGAGCGCGTCGGCAAGCCCGGCTGACAACCGCTGGCATCACCAGCTTTGATAGATGGCTCAAGCGAATTCATCTGACTTGGCGGCGCGGCATACCTATATGTCCGTGCTCAACGGAACTCCCCGAACAATGTCTGCCGAAGCCATCTCCGAAAGCAGCACCCTCAGCGATTTCTGGGCGGGGGCCAAGCTCGGCTTTCCCGTCATGGTGGCGTCGGCGCCATTCGGTGTCCTGTTCGGGGCGCTGGCGGTCGACAATGGCATGACCGTCGGGGAGGCGACGCTGATGAGCGCCGCGATCTATGGCGGTGCAAGCCAGATGGTCGGCATCGAGTTGTTCGGCCAGAAGATTGCGCCGTGGCTCGTCGTGCTGTCGATCTTCGCCGTCAATTTCCGGCATGTGCTCTATTCCGCCTCGATTGGCCGCAAGCTTTCCCACTGGCCGCTGGCGCAGCAGGCTGCCGGCTATTTCCTTCTCACCGACCCGCTCTTCGCGGAAGCCGAGCGCAAGGCCGAGTCGGGCGAGAAGGTCGGCTTCGCCTGGTATGCGGGCATGGGTCTGGCGATCTACGTGTCCTGGGTCTTCATGAGTTGGCTCGGCGCGACATTCGGGCGGCTCATCCCCGACACGCATGCGCTCGGCATCGACTTCCTGCTGCCGATCTATTTCCTCGGACTGGTCATGGGTTTCCGCAAGCGGCCGATGTGGCTGCCGGTGGTGATCGCCAGTGCGATCGCCTCTGTCGTCGCCTACCGGACGATCGGCTCGCCCTGGCATGTCTCCGTCGGCGCCGCCGCCGGCATCCTCCTCGCCGCCGTCATGCCTGTTCGCTCGAACAAGGTCGAGGTCGGGCCTGGCGCGCAAGAGGGCGCCGAGCTATGAGCACCACGCTGTGGATCATCTTCTGGGGCGCGGTGGCGACCTACCTGACGCGCGTCGGCGGCCATCTGGTGCTGTCGCGCTTCGAGCGCATCCATCCCCGCGTCGAGGCCGGGCTGAACGCGGTGCCGGCAGCCGTCCTCACCACGCTGGTCGCGCCGGCCGCGGTCTCTGCCGGGCCGGCGGAGCTGCTTGCGCTCGCAGTGGCCGCCATCGTCTCGCTGCGCGCGGGCCTGCTTGCGATCTTCCTGATCGGGGCGGTCGTCCTGATCGCCGCGCGGCAGTTCATGGGCTGATGGGCGTCGCCGCTCAGCCCTTGTCGTCGTGCGGGAGCGGCGCGGTCGCCTTCTCGAGCCAGGCCAGCACCTCGCCGCCGACCATCGGCCCGATCTCGCGCATCACGCGGGCATGGTACTCGTCGAGCCAGTGCACCTCGTCGCGGTTGAGCAGGTCGGTCTTCAGCATGCGCTTGTCGAAGGGAGCGAGGGTCAGCGTCTCGAAACCGTGCATGGCTATGTCGCCGTCCGGCAATGCTTCGGCCGGCGTCACCAGGATCAGGTTCTCCAGCCGGATGCCGTAGCTCCCCGGCTTGTAGTAGCCCGGCTCGTTGGACAGGATCATGCCTTCGAGCAGCTTCTCGGTGCCGGTCTTGGCCAGCCGCTGCGGCCCTTCATGCACCGAGAGGTAGGAGCCGACGCCATGGCCGGTGCCGTGCGCGTAGTCGAGGCCGGCCTTCCACAACGCCAGCCTTGCCACCGCATCGAGGTCCGAGCCGCGCACGCCCGGCGGGAAGCGCAGCATCGAGATCTCGATCATCCCCTTCAGCACAAGCGTGTAGCGCGTACGCATTTCCTCGGTCGGCTGGCCGATCGGCACAGTGCGGGTGATGTCGGTGGTGCCGTCCTGATACTGTCCGCCGGAATCGAGCAGGAAGAGCTCGCCGCTCCTCAGCGGCCGGTTGGTGGCGCTGGAAACGCGATAGTGCATGATCGCGCCGTTCGGACCGGCGCCTGCGATGGTGGCGAAGGAGACGTCGCGTAGCGGCATCTGCGTCTCGTCGCCGGTAATGCGCCGCTTCTCCTCGAGCTTGGTGACGACGGCGATCTCGTCCAGCGTGTCCGGCGCTTGGGCATCCAGCCAGCACAGCAGCTTCACCACCGCTGCGCCGTCGCGCCGATGAGCGGCGCGCGCGCCGGCGATTTCCGCGCCGTTCTTGGTGGCGCGCGGGATGCGGGCCGGGTCCGGCGCAGTGACGACCGCACCGCCATTCTCGGTGACCAGTGTGCGCAGCCTGTCTGCCGCCAGCACGGGGTCCAGCGCGATCCTGGCGCCGCTTTTCGCAAGGGCCACGAGTTCGGCTTCCAAGGCGGATGGCGGGCGCAGATCGGCAAGCTGGGTGAGGTAGGCCTCCGTCTTCATTGGCAACTTGCGCTTGTCCATGAAAAGCAGATGCGGCCCCTCGGCCGCGAGGACGGCGAAGCCGAGCGCAAGCGGCGTATGCGGCACGTCTGCGCCGCGGATGTTGAAGGCCCAGGCGAGCGAGGAGGGGTCGGTCAGCACAGTGTGCGTGGCGCCTTCCTTGGCAATCGCCGCGGCGAGCCGCGAGAGCTTGTCCTTGGCCAACTCCCCGGCGTACTCGATCGGGTGGATTTCGACGGGCTCCAGCGGCGCAGCCGGCTGGTCGGCCCACAGTTGGTCGATCGGATTGGCGTCCACCGGAACAAGCTCCGCGCCTGTTTTTTCCGCGGCTTCCCTCAGCGCCTTCACGTCGCCGATCGTGTGCAGCCAGGGATCGAAGCCGAGGCGCGCGCCCTTGCCGAGATTGGCCTTGATCCATTTCGGCGGCGGGTTGTCGATCAGGCTTTCATAGGCGAACACTTGCGGGTCAGTCTGGTCGCGCACCTGCAGCGTATACCGCCCGTCGACGAAGACGACGGCGCGGCCGACGAGCACGATGGCGACGCCGGCCGAGCCGGAAAAGCCGGTCAACCACTTCAGGCGTTCCGAGCGGGCGGCCACATATTCGCCTTGGTGCTCGTCGGAGCGCGGCACGATGAAGCCGTCGAGGTCGTTCCTGGTCAGCCATTCGCGCAGCCGCGCCACGCGCTCACGGCCCAGTGTGGGGTCGTTCACTTCATCGAAGCTCTGGAACATGAGGTGCTTTCCGCATCAAACCGGGCAGGAACCTACCTGTCTCGCAAAAACGTTGCAACGCGCGGCGCTTGTGCCAAGCGGCTCATGCGGGAAACGGATGGCAGGCATGCATTGTTGGCGCTGTTCGCGGGGAAGCGAAGCACCTAGTTTCGAGGCGTGGAGGAGTTGCGATTTCGTTCTGAAAGGAGAACGACTGTGACCGCCACGAACCGCAAGAGCGGATTCTTCAGAAGCCTCCTCGATGCCATCGTGGAAGCGCGCCAGCGTGAAGCCAATCGTTACGTAAACGGCGTGCTCCTGGCGTTCGACGACGATACGCTCCTCAGATACGGCTACAGCCGGGCCGAGTTGAGCAAGCGTCCGAATTCGATCCGAACCTATCTCTGAACACCTCAGCGCTTCAGGTGGAGCGTCACCCATTCGCCGCGGGTGAGCGTGCGGACGTGACGGAGATTCTGGCCGATATAAGCCGAGAGCACGGCGTTGCGCTGGCGCTCCAGAATGCCTGACAGGATCAGCGAGCCGCCGAGCCTGACCGAGCGCGCCATGTCGGGCGCAAGCCGCATCAGCGGGCGGGCCAGGATATTGGCGACGATCAGGTCGAAAGGGGCGCGAGCTCGGAAGATCGGGTCGGCAAAGCCCGGTGCGGTCCGGGTCTCCACATAGGCCGAGACCCGGTTTAGCCTGACATTCTGCGCGGCGACCTTCGTTGCGACGGGGTCGATGTCAGTAGCCAGCACCGGGATATGGGCAAGCTTGGCGACTGCGATGGCAAGTACGGCGCTGCCGGTGCCGAGGTCCAGCGCATTCTTCGGACGCTCGCGGCGCACCACAGTCTCGATCATCTCGAGGCAGCCGGAGGTCGTGCCGTGATGGCCGGTACCGAAAGCGAGCCCCGCCTCGATCTCGATCGCGAGGTCGCCGGTGCGCCGCTTGTGGCGGTCATGCGAGCCGTGGACGAGAAAACGGCCGGCGCGGACAGGCTGCAGTCCCTCCAGCGACTTGGCGACCCAGTCGATGTCCGGCAGGACCTCGCGGCCGATCTCGGCATCGACCCCGGCGTCGTCCATGATCAGACGGAGCCGCTGCTCGACCTGCTCGACCTCCTCGGTCGCGTAAAGCGAGACTTCCTTGATGCCGTTGGCCTCGTCGAGATCGAAGACCGAAAGCGGCAGCCCGTCCTCTTCGAAGGCGGCCTCCAATGCCGGGAAGAGCCGGTCGGCGCCGGCATTGTCGGTGACGACGTGAAGGCGCGTCTGCGGCACGGTCATCCTTCGGCTGCGAGGCGCTTCAGCTTGGCGAGCGCGGTGTCCGGATTTTCCTGGTAGGCGATGGTGCCGGCGAAGGCGCCGTTGCTGTCGAGCAGGATGACGGAGGCGGTATGGTCCATCGTATAGTCTCCGCCTTCGAGATCGACCTTGCGCCAGTAGATGCCAAAATCCTTGGCCATCGCGTGGACCTTGTCCGGCTCGCCGGTGATGCCGGTGATGCGCTCGGACACGTTGCCGACATAAGCGTTCATGGTCTCGGCAGTGTCGCGCTCCGGATCGACGGTGACGAAATAGGCGCGCAGGTTCTTGCCCTCGTCGCCGAGCTGCTTCAGCCATCCGTCGAGCTCGAAGAGCGTCGTCGGACAGACCTCGGGACAATGGGTGAAGCCGAAGAAGACGGCGCTCGGATGGCCGCGGAAGGCGGCTTCGGTGATCGGCGCGCCCTTCTGGTCGACGAGAGTGAAAGGCGCCCCATAGGCTTCGGCTCCGGTCGACCTGCGGTACCAGTCGAAGGTGAGGAAGCCGACACCGGCTGCCATCAGGACGAGAATACCGACGAGAATGCTGCGCATCATGTCTGAAAGTGTCCGTCTGTTGGCGTCGGCGGCGTCAGAAGCACCATGCGAGCCCGGACTCGACCGTCGCCATGAAGATGGCGGCGCCCTTGTCGATCCAGGATGCGAAGGCAAGCCCCGTCGCCGCAGCAAGCAACGCAACGCCGAGCGCGATCTTCGTGATCGTCGCGGCAGGCATATGCGAAAGCTGCTTCATGTGCCTGATATAGCCTTTCGCCGCGACGCGAAAAAGAGCCATGATGCCGCGTTCGAGCAGGCGGACTTGCAAGGCGGCGGGCGAACGCCCAACTCAGAGCCGGACGTTCCAGGAGATTTCGATGCGGCAAAAGCTCTTTTCGATGTTCGCGGTTCTGGCGCTGGCCACGACCGCCGGCCCGGCCTCTGCCCAGCAGGTCGGCGAGGTCGGCGTCGACTGGCTCGGCAATGATATCATCGTCGAGGCGGTTAAGGACCCGAAGGTCGAGGGCGTGACCTGCCACGTCTCCTATTTCGACCGCGGCGTCATCGACCGGCTGCAGAAGGGCAATTGGTTCGAGGATCCCTCCGACACCGCCATCTCCTGCCAGCAGACCGGGCCGATCAAGATCGGCGACATCGATCTCGACGAGGGTGGCGAGGAAATCTTCAAGCAGGGCATCAGCCTGATCTGGAAGGAGCAGGTGGTGAACCGCATCTACGACAAGGCCAATGACACGCTGATCTATCTCGCCCATTCGCGCCAGGTGCAGGACGGCTCGGCCAAGATGTCGATGACGACGGTGCCGCTGTTCGGGCAGGAGGTCGTCTGGGAGAAGGGCAAGCCCCAATAGCTTGCCGGCGGGCGGCGGGCGGCGTATGGCCAGGCAATGGACAAGCCCGACGAGCTGCGTTTCAAGGATCCGGAGCCGCGCATCCACCCGACGGCGGAGCTGAAGGCCTGCCGGCTCGGGCGCTATGCCGCGATCGGCGAGCGCGTCGTCCTGCGCGAGGTCACGGTCGGCGACTTCACCTATTTCGAGCGCAATGCGGAGGCGATCTATACCGAGATCGGCAAGTTCTGCTCGATTGCCGCAAACACGCGCATCAACGCTCTGGAGCATCCGATCGAGCGCATCACGCAGCACAAGGTCAGCTACCGGCCGAACGAATATTTCCGCTGGCTGGGCGTCGACGGAGGCTTCAAGGCGCGGCGGCAGGGCAAGCGGGTGCGCATCGGCCACGACGTATGGATCGGCCATGGCGCGGTCGTGCTGCCGGGTGTTTCGATCGGCAACGGGGCGGTGATCGGCGCCAACGCGGTCGTCACCCGAGACGTCGATGCCTACGAGATCATGGCAGGGGCGCCGGCGAGGCGGCTGCGGCAGCGTTTCGCACCGGAGATTTCCGAGCGTATCGAGGCGCTGGCCTGGTGGGACTGGCCGGTGGCGAAGCTCGCCGACGCCATTCCCGACATGCAGGCGCTGCCGATCGAAGAGTTTCTCGAGCGCTGGTCGGGCCGCTGAATTTTCTTCCTTCGCGGCGCTCCGGGAAAACTGGTGTCCACCTTTCCCGGGCCTGCTCAAGTTCAGTCTTTCAGGAATTCTGAAAAAGCCTGGCCGTAATCAGGATGCCAGCGCGACAGGGCAGGGCGGTTCTCGATGATGTCGCCCATCGCCCAGGCCATGCGCCGCTCGTCGGTGCGGCGCTCGGTCTCGTTGTCGGGGCAGAGAATGTAGAAGTCGCCGCGCGCCAGCGAGGCGAGCATGAAGTCGACGACCTGCTCGGCCGTCCAGGCGCCCGCCGGCTTCGTCGTATGGCCTTCGGTTATGCCGGTGAAGGTGAAGCCGGGAATCAGCAGATGCGCCGAGACCTTCGCGCCGGGTTCGTTGCGCAGGGCGTGCGCCAGTCCTTCGGTGTAGGTCTTCAGCGCGGATTTGGAGACGTTGTAGGCGAGATTGCCGGGCGGCGTGGTGATGCCCTGCTTCGAGCCGGTGTTGACGATCATCCCCGGCCTGTCCTGCTCGAGCATCCGCGCGGCGAAGGCCTGCACGCCGTGGACGACGCCCCAGAAGTTGATGTCGATCAGCCGCTTCCAGGCGTCGAGGTTTTCCCACGGCTTGCCGGGGTTGTTGCCGATCCCGGCATTGTTCATCAGCAACGACACTTCGCCGAATTGTTCATAGGCCTTGCCCGCCAGCGCCTTGAGGTCGTCGGGCCTCGCCACGTCGCAGGCGACGGCAAGCACCTTGCCCCGGCTGCCGGCCGACTCGGCCACGGCGAGCGCCGCCGCATCGATCGCCGCGCCTGCGCGGTCGGCGATGACGACGTTCATGCCGGCTCCGGCGAGGCGTTTCGCCGTGGCCAGTCCGATGCCGCTTGCGCCTCCGGTGATAACCGCCGTGCGACCCTTGGCGAGGGCGGGAATATCGGTGATCTCGGCGGTCATGTCGCTCTCCTCGATGCTGTCGACTGGCAATCTAATGGCTCAGCCGATTTTTTCCATGCACCTCCGGCGAAAGAAGTACGTGCTTCACCGTTGCCACGCCTGCTTTCGCATCTGGCCATTGCCTGGAAAGGTGGGAAGCGGGGCACGGGACCCGAGCCTCTCAAATTGTATTACGTGGCCGGTTTCCCGTGCCCCGCCGGCTTGCTTGCCCTACCTGGAGGGGACGCAGAATCGTTTCACCGCGCGACCTCGGTCAGGGCCCGGTCCTCGGGGCTCATCACCCAGCCGCGCCACCTCCGCGCGACCGAACCGGTACCGTCCCCTCCACGCTCATCCGGTTCATGACCCGTGTTCCCGCGAGGGAGATGCCGCCATTGTACGGAAGGCCCGAAGGCTGTGAATCGAATTCCGCCAACTATTTTAATTTTCCAGCGAAATCAGAGGTTTGGCGCGGGGAGGACGGAAATCTGTTCACCTTCCGGCGTTTGCCGTTATGCTCGTCCGTCTCTTTGCGGATTGCCGGGCGAAAGCTATGTCTCGGAGTGGGGCGCGGACAGAGTGGGGCAGGAGAACGGGTATGGCGACGGACTGGCTGAAAATCCTCGATGAAGAAATCCGCGCCGGCAACAAGATGCGCAAGATCGTGCCGAAGATGCTGTCCGATCCAGACATCACGCTGGAGCAGGTGAAGGCGCTTTTCTCGGAACTGGAGAAGCAGGCGGAGTTCGTCGAGAAGCTGAAGGCGGCGCTGGAGGGCATGGGCCACGATTTCCCGGTGGTCGACAAGGCGACGGCGCTGGAAACGCGCTACGCCGACCTTGCCGCAAGCGCTGCCGAGAAACTCAAGGAAATGCGCCAGTAGCTGCCGCTGGCAGCCGTCACTCGTCCTCGGCGGCTTCGGACAGTCCCGCCCTGCCGCGCGGCACGCCAAGGCCGGTATCGGGCGGTTCGCCGGCGGCCACGCGCTCGTCCTTGATCATGCGGAGAGTGCGCCAGCCGCCGAAGCGGTAGTAGCCCGCGGCGAGCGCCAGCGAGGCGACCGAGCCGACCGGAAAGCTCCACCAGATCGCGTCGGGCCCGAGCCAGCCCTGCAGGCCGTAGGCGAAGCCGGTGCGCACGAAGAGCACCGAGATGATGAGGATGACGAGAGGCGCCGTCACCGCGCCGGTGGCGCGCACCGTGGCGAAAAGCACGATGGTGACGCCGAACAGGATGAAGGACCAGGAGGCGAGGTTGTTGATATGCACCGCCTGGTCGATCGCGGCGCTGCTGCCGGTCAGGAAAAGGCTGAGCACCGCGCGGTCGAAGACATAGAGCAGCGCCACCAGCACGCCGGTCAGCACAAGGTTGAAGCCGATGCCCGAACCGGTGATGCGGCCGATGCGGTCCCAGCGGCCGGCGCCGACGTTCTGCGCCGCCATGGAGGACACCGCCGCGCCGATCGCCAGCGCCGGCATCTGGATATAGGTCCAGAGCTGCGCGGCGATACCGTAGGCTGCCGCCGTCTGCGAACCGTAACTGTTGACGATGCCCATCAGGACCAGCGCCGAGGCCGAGATGACGATCATCTGCAGGCCCATCGGCACGCCCATGGCGACGACGATCCGAAGCAGCGCCGGATCGGGCCTGAACAAAGCGAGGTCGGCGCCGGCCAGCCGCAGCGGATGTTTCCTGGCGTAGAGGAGCACGAGGATGGCGGTGACCGCGACCGCCTGGCTGACCAGCGTCGCCAGCGCCGAGCCTGCGATGCCCAGCGCCGGCACCGGGCCGACGCCGGCGATGAGCAGCGGGTTCAGCACGACATCAAGCACGACGGCGAGCGCCATGAAATAGAAGGGCGTGCGCGAATCGCCGGCGCCGCGCAGGATAGTCATGACGAAGGTGAGCAGGTTCATCGCAGGCACGGCGATGAAGATGATCCTGAGATAGGAACGGGCGAGCGGCAGCGCATCCGATGGTGTGCCCAGCACGTTCAGGATCGCGTCGACCAGGAACCAGCCGCCGACGGCGAAGACGATGGAGACGGCGAAGAAGAAGGTGGCGCTGGTGCCGACGATCTTCCTGGCGTGGGGCAGATCCCTGGCGCCGACCGACTGAGCGACCAGTATGGTCGCCGCCATGCCGATGCCGAACATGGTCCCGAGGATCAGGAACAGCACGAGGTTGGCGTTGGAGGTGGCGGCCAGCGCCGTTTCGCCGAGGAAGCGGCCGACCCAGACGGCGTTTATAGAGCCGTTCAGCGACTGCAATACGTTCGAGCCGAGCACCGGCAGCGCGAAGAGGAGCAGCGTCGAGGTGATCGGGCCGCTGGTGAGGTCGTGGCCGGCGCGGCGCTTGCCTTTAATGGAGGCGGACATTGCCTTGGGCTAGCACGGCAAGCGCGGGGAGGGAATGCGGAAGACCGATGGCGGCGATGGGGCCAGTCGCCGCCTGCCGGCACTGGTGCTTCGGTTTGCGCAAAGCGGGACCGAAACCGGTTCCCGTTTTCCTGGTTTCAGGCGCGGCCGAATTCGTGCCGCAGCTCGTCCTTCGCCTTTTCGAGCACCTTCTTACGCTTTTGCGGCAGGTTCTTGCCGGCGCGGTTGATGTAGAAGGTGAGCATGGACATGGCCGAGCGGAAGGGCTCGGACTTGCGCTTCTGGCTCGCCTCGGCGGACTTCTTCAGCGATCTGGCGATCTCCCGGGGATCGTCGGACTTGAAGACGTCGGACTCAAGCGCCAGCGCGTCGCTGTGCTCGGTGACCTCGTGCGACCATTTTCCTGCGGTCTTTTTTGCGGCGGGCATGGCTCGCCCTCCTCATCCGTTGACGACGAGGGCTAACAGGCCAGCGCGGGAAACGTTCCGGCCCGCAGATGACGCCTGCGGGGTGACGCCGGGACTACACGCCGCGCCCGTTGGACACGAGGCGAAGCTGCGCCTTGGAGAGGCTCGGCACCACGACCATGTGCGTGATCTTGCCCTGTTTGAAGGCCTTGAGGAATTTGGGGTAGTTGGCGAAGGCGACGCAGCCGTGCGATTCCGCGCGGCCGCCGCGCAGCAAATAGGAATGCGCGAGAATGCCGTCGCGGCCGTGCATGGTCTGGTCGCCGACCGGGGTCATGCGGACGGCCTCGACGCCGTGGAAACGCTTCTCGCGCATCGTCAGCTTGTAGGTGTTGGGCGGCGTCGGACCGTTCATCTTCACATGCACGTAGCGCGGGTTGTCGGCCATCTTGCCGATGCCGGAATGCGCCTCGAGCTTGGTGCCGTCGGGCATGTGCACCACGGCCGCGGAGATGTCGTAGATCGCGACCTTGTTGCCGGCGTTCGGCGTGTCGTTGAAGAGGTTCCTGAAGGCCCGGCCGACGCTGCCTTCCGGCTTGTCGGGCCGCGCATAGGCGAGCTCCTGCTGCGGCTCCTCGCGCTGCGCCCTGCCGGGTTTGCGGGCCGGGGCGGCTTCTTCCCTGGCGATGTCCGTCGGCTTGCGCTCGGGCTTCGCGTCGGCCTTGGCGGGCCTGGATTCGGGCTTGGCCGGCGGCAGGTCCACCGCGTCCGGCATGTAGTCGTCGCCGGTTTCGGCCCCGCCCATGCCGTAGGGATCGAGAGCCAGCGAGGCGAGCGCGAGCTGGACCGGGTTTTGCGGGCTTGCCTCAGCGGCAGCGTAGGCAATCTCGGTGTTGAGGCCGATCGCGCCCAGGACAAGCGGCGACAGCGGGTCGACATCGGACGCGGCGGCATTGGCCGGAGCAGCCGCCTGGGAGAGCGCGGCATCCTCGCTGAAGCGATGGAAACGTTCGGCGCTCGGCATCGCCAGAGCGAGCTTGACCGGCTCGGCAGCGCTTGCCTCCTCGATCGCCATGCCGGCGCTGGCGAAGGCGGCAAGCAGCTTTTCGCGCGACAGCTTCGCCTCGGCGACGACCTTGCCGAACGGGTCGGCGGGTTCTTCCACGAGCGCTGCCGGAGCGAGCCTTGCCGTGGTCTGCGCAGGCAAGAGCGAGGCCAGGCTCGCCGCTTTCGCGGCGGGGACGACGAGCTTCTTCGGGGCGCTTGCGGCGGGTTTCTGGTGCGGCAGGCGGGGAGCCTGCGCTTCCATCGACAGGGGCGAGGGCGCGATCGTGCCGGTATAGGCGAGCGTGGCGGCGGAATGCAGGCCGGCGAGCGTCGCCACCGACCAGGAGGCCAGCGCGACCCCCAGACAGGGGATAGCGGCCCAGCGAAGGGTTTTCAGAAGTGCCCTCGACAGAAGGCTCGAGCCAGGACCCTTGTCCCCGGTCCCCCTACGCAAAAACGCCATGTAACCCGTCTCTCTCACACACACATACAGCGCACACAGCATGTGCGCGGCAGCGGCTGCCACATGTCCGACGCGGCTGAAAAAGCCGCGCCCGTTCGTGTTGCCGATTGTCTAAAGGATGGACAAAGATGGTTAACCAATCTTTGCCCCGTCCCCGATGCAGGCTTAAAACCCGTCTTTACTGTCGTTTTCGCGGTCGAAACCGCACCCCAGGCACGCTGAAGGAGTGTCAATCAATCAAGGAGATTTTGCGGCCAAAACGGGTTCGCTTTTCGACCGTTGGCCTGCAAGGGTTGCGTGCGAGCCGGTTTCCGGGCGAAAACAGGTGAATTGATCGATCGGGAGTGGACGCAGGCCAGGCACTGAAGAACCGGTGCCTCAAAGCCGTGGGGGCGGCATGAAACGGGAACCGGGCAGCGATACGGGCCTGCCGCGCATCGACCGCATATCCACCCGGCATCTGCCGCCACGCCAGCGCTTCGACTACTGGCGGAGCCTGAATTTCCTCGTCGACCTCGACCTGCCCGACCGCGACGGGCTCGGAAACTACCGGGCGGACCTCGTCCGCATCCTCAGCCCCGACGGCGTCGAGTTCGGATCAGGGCGAAGCGACGACACCATCGCCCGCTTTTCGAAACCGTGCGGAGACTTCGTCATGCTGAGCATGGCGACGTCGGGCAAGGTGCGGCTGGCGCAGCCGGGCAGCGAGGACAGGGTGATCACGCCGGCCTCGGGCGTCTCGGTGGTCGACGGCACCCGGCCGCTCAGCACCATCACCTCCGGCCATTCGCACCTCTATCTGGCGCTGCCGCGGGCGCTGGTCGTGCAAAACCTCGACGACGGCGGTTCCTTGCTCGACAAGGGTTTCCTCGCGCTTGCTCCCAGCGGGCTGGCGCAGCTTCTGGAGGCGCATCTGCAGGCAATGGCGGCGATGGGGGAGGCGCTCGACGCCGACACGGCGAAGATCGCCATGAAGGTCGCGGCCGACCTTGCGCTGGGTGCGCTCGCGCAGGCATCACGTCGCGGCGGATCGCTCGACGCCGGCCGCCACGCCGACGCCCTTTTCGCCGCCGCCTGCCGTTACATAAGCGTCAATATCGGCAATCCCCACCTGACGGCGCGGGCGGTCGCCGAAGCAGTCGGATGCTCGCGCTCGCAGCTTTTCCGCGTGTTCGAGGGCAACGGCCAGACGATCGGCGACGTCGTCGAGGCCCGCCGCTTCAGGCAGGCTTCGGCGATGCTCGCGGCAGACGTCGCTAAACCGATCGAACAGATCGCCGCGTCCTGCGGCTTCAGCAGCGGCGCGACTTTCGCGCGGGCGTTCCGCCGCCATTTCGGCATGAGCCCGACAGCGTTCCGACAGGTCCGGCTCGTCTCCTGACATCGGAGACGCCGGGCACGGCGTTTGGACGCACGGCAAAGCCCGATTCTCCTAGAACGGCAAGGCTCGCGGCCGGGGCCGCTCGTGCGCTCTGGCCGTTGGAGGAACAGTGCCGCTCAAAATTCTTCGCCAGACTGCCACCCGGCTTGCCTGGGCGATGTTCCTGCTGGCATTCACAGCGTGCCTGCCTTCGTCCGGCATGGCGGGCACCGACGGCGTCGATTCATCCTTCGTCGACGTGCAACTGGTCATCGCAGCCGACGTCTCGACCTCGATGGACGCCGAGGAAAAATTCCTGCAGGCGGCAGGGTTCGCCGGGGCGTTCCGCGACCCCGAAATCATAAAGGCCATCACCGGCGGGCCGGCCGGCCGGATCGCCGTGACCTATTTCGAGTGGGGCGGCGCGCGGCGCCAGCGGACCGTCGTTCCGTGGATGGTGATTGACGGCGTCACAAGCGCTTGGGAATTCGCCGAAAGGATCGAACGCAACAAACCGTCGACGCTTCGCCGGGGGACGTCGATCGCGGCGGCGCTGGACCACGCGCTCCTGCTCATCGACGGCAGCACCCTTTCGGCCGGCCGCATCGTCGTCAATCTGTCGGGGGACGGGCCGGACGATCGTGCGCTCGACCTCGACCGCTCGCGCGAGCGCCTGCTGGAGCGCGGCGCCACGATCAACGCCATGGCGGTCATCTACAAGAGCCCGCTCGACGGGGTCGTCGAGGGAGGCGAGGAGACGATGACGCCGGCCGACATGCTTGCCTATTTTCGGGACCGCGTGATCGGCGGCGCCGGCGCGTTCGTGGAGCCGGTCTGGGCCATATCCGACTATTCGGACGCGATCAGGCGCAAGCTGCTGCGCGAGATCAGGGACGCGACGCTGAGCGCGGAACTGACGGAAGCGGGCGACGAGACGGCGTTGATCGGCCCAATCAGGGAATGACGGCGCCTGGCACGGTTCGCCTTATCCGAATCAGGAGACCGCTCTATCTATTTGCTTTTACAGCAATTCTGGACGCGAGACCTCTGCACACTTTTTGCTGGAATTGCTCTAGACAGGCTGCACGAAGCCGTCGAGCACCTTCTTCTGGCCGGCCTTGTCGAAGTCGATGGTGAGCTTGTTGCCCTCGATCGCCGCGACGTTGCCGTTGCCGAATTTCTGGTGGAATACGCGGTCGCCGATGTTGAAGGGGGAGGGTGTGTCGGAGACGGATTTGGCGACAAGTTCGCCCTCGATGGTGCGGCCCTTCACCGAGGTTCGACCGGCGCCGTAGCCCGAGTCCGTCTCGCCATAGCCTATGCGCTCGACCTGGTGGCCGGAACGCGAACCCCAGTTGCGGTCGGTCGCTTCGGTGCGGTTCGCCTGGGCGCGCGCCCAGCCCGGCGTGGCGTAGGTGTTGGAGAAGGCGCCGTTGCCGGCCGAGTCGACATTGTCGAAGCGCGAGGCGCCGTAGGGATTGCGGCGATCCCCCCCTCTGGCTCCGCCGCGTCCCGACGCGAAGGAGCCGCCGCCATAAGGATTGCCGTAGCCGCCATAGGAGTTGCCGGTGTCGGACACCTCGACATGCGCCTCCGGCAGTTCGTCGAGGAAACGCGACGGTATGGTCGACTGCCAGAGGCCGTGGATGCGGCGGTTGGAGACGAACCAGATGTGCAGATGTTTCTTGGCGCGGGTGAGGCCGACATAGGCGAGGCGGCGCTCCTCCTCCAGCCCCGAGCGTCCGCCCTCGTCCAGCGCGCGCTGGTGGGGGAAGAGACCTTCCTCCCAGCCCGGCAGGAAGACGGTGTCGAACTCCAGCCCCTTGGCCGAGTGGAGCGTCATGATGTTGACGGCGTCGAGCTCGGCGTTCTGCTCGGCGTCCATGACGAGCGCGACATGCTCCAGGAAGGAGCGCATCGACTCGTACTCCTCCATCGAGCGGATGAGTTCCTTGAGGTTTTCGAGCCGGCCGGGCGCTTCGGCCGAGCGGTCGTTCTTCCACATGTCGGTATAGCCGGACTCCTCGAGGATGGTCTCGGCGAGCTCGGTGTGCGGCGTGGTCTCGAGCGCGGCCTGCCAGCGGGCGAAGTTGGCGGCGACCTCGCGAAGCGCCGCGCGCGGCTTGGGCTTCAGCTCGTCGCTTTCGGCGAGCTGGGCGGCGGCGGCGAGCATCGGCACGCCGAGAGCGCGCGCCGTGTCGTGGATCTGGCGGATGGTGGCTTCGCCAAGCCCGCGCTTGGGCACGTTGACGATGCGCTCGAAGGCGAGATCGTCGGCGCCTTGCGCAACGACGCGGAAATAAGCCATCGCATCGCGGATTTCCTGCCGCTCGTAGAAGCGCGGGCCGCCGATGACGCGGTAGTTCAGCCCGATCTCGATGAAGCGATCCTCGAAGGAGCGCGTCTGGAAGGAGGCGCGCACGAGAATGGCCATGTCGTTCAGGCTGTGGCCGCGGCGCTGCGCCTGCTCGATCTCCTCGCCGACGGCGCGCGCTTCCTCGTCCGAATCCCAGGCGGCATGGACGATGACCTTGCCGTCGTCGGGGTCGTCGCGGTCGGTGAACAGCGTCTTGCCGAAGCGGCCCTCATTGTGGGCGATGAGGTGCGACGCGGCCCCCAGTATGTGCGCGGTCGAGCGGTAGTTGCGCTCCAGCCGGATGATGGTGGCGCCCGGAAAATCCTTGTCGAAGCGCAGGATGTTATCGACCTCGGCCCCGCGCCAGCCATAGATCGACTGGTCATCGTCGCCGACGCAGCAAATGTTTATCTGCTGCTGATTATTTTCGCTCACGGGCGGTTCCGCGCCTGCCGGCGCGGGCCCTCCGCGGGGGCCTCGCATAGGCTCGGACGTCCGGTCGGACTTGCGGCCTTCGGCCGAAGGGAGCCCGCTTTGATCGGGCTTCGCCTGCGGCCTTTGCGCGAGCAGCCGCAGCCAGAGATACTGCGCGGTGTTGGTGTCCTGGTATTCGTCGACGAGGATGTATTTGAACCTGCGATGATATTCCTTCAGCACGTCAGGATTTTCGCGGAAAATCCTGATTGGATGACACAAAAGGTCGCCGAAATCGCAGGCGTTGAGGGTCTTCAGCCGCTCCTGATAGGCGCGAAAGAGCTCGCGCCCCTTGCCGTTGCCGAAACTCCTCGCGTCGCCTTCCGGAATGTCGTTCGGACCAAAACCCTTGTTCTTCCAGCCGTCGATCATCATGGCGAACTGGCGTGGCGGCCAGCGCTTGTCGTCGAGGCTCTCCGCCTGGATCAACTGCTTGAGGAGGCGGATCACATCATCGGTGTCGAGGATGGTGAAATCGCTCTTCAGTCCGGCCAGCTCGGCATGGCGGCGCAGGAGCTTGACGCCGATCGAGTGGAAGGTGCCGAGCCAGGGCATGCCCTCGACATTCTCGTCGCCGATCAGCATGCCGACGCGCTGCTTCATCTCGCGCGCGGCCTTGTTGGTGAAGGTGACGGCGAGGATCTGCGAGGGGTAGGCGAGGCCGGTGGCGAGGATGTGGGCGATGCGGGTGGTCAGCACCCGCGTCTTGCCGGTGCCGGCGCCGGCGAGCACCAGCACTGGGCCTTCGGTCGTCTCGACGGCGAGCCGCTGCTCGGGATTGAGGCCCTTCAGATAGTCAGGCGGCTGGTTGTGGCCCTGACGCGCCGCCATCGCGCGCGCGGCAATTCCCAGACCACCGGCACGCGGGGCCGGCGCAGGCGCGTCTTCACGCGGACGCGGAGCGCCGGGAGCACGCCCACTGGGCTTCGGCTCCTCGTCGAAGAACGGCATGTCGTCGGGAAAGTCCACCATTTGTTCCGAATGTAGTGATTCGGAAGGGAAAGGCCAGCTTCGAACGTGAGGCTATGCCTTGCGCATTCCCAGCGCAGCGAAAAGGCGGCTGCCGAAATCACGCGCTTCCTTGCTCAAGACCTGGTCGACAGCTTGCAGACTGAGTTCGTAGTAGCGTGTGCCGGCTGGTGTTTCGAGAAATTCCACATGCTTCTCAAGTTCTTCGCCCGGCAGATCGCGATAGGTTATTGCGGTGTCTGCCTGGATGATCTTTTCGGCGGTTTGCCGTATGTCCGCAGTCGCTTGTTTGACCAAAGCAAGCATAACCTCGTCGGTTACCGGCGTTTCCGCTGCGGCAAACATTCCGGCCACCATGCCGTAGGTCATGTTCAGGGTGACAACTTCGGCAAAATCGATGGCGCCGAGTCCTTCGAGCATACGGTTGTACAGCGCCACGCGTTCAGGATCCTTCGCCGCCAAATCCTTGAAGATACGCTGGCCTTCAACTTCCCTGGCTTTTGTGTCGCCCGCCTTCGCGTTGGCGATCTCCAGAGCACTCACCTTGAGACCTAAGGGTGATGAAAAGTACCCGTAGAGCTCACGAAGTTCCGCATCGGTCAGTTTGCCTGCCATCCGCGCCTCCACGGCCGCGACTAGCCGGTCCGCGTTGAATGCCTCTTCAGATGCTACGGCCCACGCATCCACCAACTTCTCGGGCTTTGGCCCCGAAAACTCGTCGAAACCGTCGTGGAACGACCGCTTTATTGCGGCGAAGAAATCGTGAAATCCATTGATGTCATTGATGCTCTGGAGTGTCGGTTGCTCTTGTGCAGCGGTTTCGGAAACCAGTCCCGGGCCGAACCAAAGGACAAGAAGGAAAAGTTGTCCAACCAGTATATTTGAAATTTTCTTCATTTTCCCCCGCGCCCGAACTTTGGATACGGTCGGCATCTTGGGGGGTGGGGGAAACGCAAGTCAAGGCACGCCTGCGATTTGCGAGGTCGGGATAATGTGGCCGAATTGACGCTTGAGGTTGTGCTGGGCTAGCGTGACGCCGGCTCGACGCAGCCGGCAGTCCGCGCCCGCAAGGGTATGGCGAATGCGTCGCTTCTCTCGAGTCTGATCCCTTCCGTCAGGGCGAAGGCATCGGCAATGCGGACATCGATGACGCTTTCGCCTGCCGAAGAGGATCGAAAACCATGCGAACCGCACAGGACGCAAAGGTGATGGCGAAGTCCATCCGCCAGTCGCTTGCCGAAAAGAATATCGATATCAGCCATAGCGAGGCGCTCGAGATCGTCGCGCGTCAGTTCGGCTACGACAACTGGAATATCTTGTCCGCCAGGCTGGAAAGGGAGGCGGCCGGCCCGAGCGATGGCATCTCGTTTAGCCAGCCGGTGCCGATCGTGCGCATCTTCGACGAGGCCCGGGCGATGGAGTTCTATCGGGATTTCCTCGGCTTCACCGTCGACTGGGAACACCGGTTCCACGCGGGCGCGCCGCTCTACTGCCAGGTGTCGCTCGGCGGCATGCGGCTGCATCTCTCCGAGCATTCGGGCGACGCCAGTCCCGGCTGCACCTCGGTCGTCTACATGAAGGGCGTCGAGGCCTGGCAGAAATCACTGATCGGCAAGGACTACAAATACAACCGGCCGGGCCTGAACAAGCAGGACTGGGGGCTGGAATGCGAGGTCATCGACCCGTTCGGCAACCGCATCCGCTTCATGGAGCAATAGCCGACAGCAATCGGGATTCGCGCCGGCAGATCCTCGGGACAAGCCCGAGGATGACGGCGTTGAGAGGTTCAGTCTGACGAGTCCCGGAGCCGCGTTCGAGGAGGGCAGGAAGGCGGATCAGCTGCCGTTGTCCTCGCGCTGCAGGCGCAGGTTGGTGACGACGCGGCGGTTCTGCACCTTGCAGGCGCGCTCGCTGCAGGAGCGCACCTCGCGGTCCTTGCCGTAGCCCTTCGCCCACAAGCGGTTGGGCGCGACGCCGCCTGATATCATGTAGTTCATCACCGCGTCGGCGCGCTGCTGCGAAAGCTGCACCATCTTGGCATTGCCGCCGGGATCGTCGGCGAAGCCCTGCAGCTTGGCGAACCATTTTGGATATTTCTGCAGGAAGGCGACCTGGTTGTCGATCGTCGCCCTCGCCGTTTCGTCGAGGGTGGCGGAGCCCTCGGCGAAGTAGATGCGCCGGCCAGCGGAAAGGATGAAGTCCTCCTCCGTGCCCGGCTTTACGTTCTCGAAGCCCGCAGCCGGGTCATCGGTGTAGCCGCCCGCCTGCGAGGCGAGCGTATCGCTCGGATTGGACGGGGTGAGCCCGTCGCTGGTGGTGGAACACGAGGCGGCAAACATCAAAAGGCCGGCGAACACGCCGGCCCTCGCCATCTTCAAAGCTACGATCATCTCTATTGGCTCAACCGTTCTGGACGTCGTCGACCGGGGGCGCCCGGTCCGCGATATGGGGCAGGACCTGCGTGGCCGTTCCGATCGGGCAGCGCTGGTAGAGGTCGATCACATGTTCGGGGAACATGCGGATGCAGCCGGATGACACGTCCTTGCCGATGCTGCCCGGCTCGAGCGTGCCATGCAGCCGGTAGCCGGTGTCGCCGCCATTGTTGAAAAGGTACAGGGCGCGCGGCCCGAGCGGGTTGGTCGGCGAGCCGCCTTCGACGGAGAGGGGCAGGTCGGGCTGGCGCTGGCGCATCTCCGGCGGCGGCGTCCACTTCGGCCACAACGCCTTGCGGTCGATATTGGCGCGTCCGAACCACTGGAAGCCCTCGCGGCCGACGCCGACGCCGTAGCGGATGGCGGTGCCGTTCTCCATGATGAGGTAGAGGAAGTGGTGCCGGGTATCGACGACGACCGTGCCGGCCGGCTCCGACGACTTGTACTTGACCATCTGCTTGTGCCACCGCTTGTCGATGACGGCGAAGTTGGTCAGCCTGAAGGTGACGCCGTTGTCGACCGCGGTTCCGGCGAACCAGGACGTCTTCTTCTGTGCCTCGGCGGGCACGATGCCGGCGCCGACAGCAGCCGTGGCCGCTGCGCCGAGCAGCAGTTCGCGACGGTTCAGTTCCATGGTTCCCCTCCACGGCACGGCCGTGATCCGGCCGGATGTTTGGCGGCAGCATACAATAACGCCGGTTTTCCGGCAACTTGGCCAAGCGGCCGGTAGACCCGCCCAGGCAGAAAGCTAACCGAAGGCTTCTTTCGACTTCCTGAATGGGGGCCCGGACGTCCGTTTTGCTTGATCGGCAAACACCTGTCGGGAGCGGCCGCTTGCTGCTACATCACCCATCTGTGACTCGACGCTGGCGACGGCGGGACTAGTTCTGCCGCAGAGGAATGGAGGAGGAGCGACATGACCCGACCCGACATCACCCAGGCGATGATCGACGCCTATGACGAATACACCCATCTCACGCTCGACCGCCGTGGCTTCATGGAGAAGCTGACGAAACTCGCGGGTTCCGGCGCGGCCGCGGCAACGATCGCGCCACTGCTCGCCGCCAATCCGGCGGCCGCCGAGATCGTGCCGGCCGACGATCCCCGGCTGAAGGGCGCCGACGTGAGCTGGCCGGGCGCAACGGAAGAGATGACGGGCTACCTCGTCCACCCGGCGGACCAGAACGGCAAGCTCCCGACCGTGATCGTCATCCACGAAAACCGGGGGCTCAACGCGCATATAAGGGATGTGGCGCGCCGCGTGGCGCTGGAAGGTTTCCTGGTGCTCGCGCCGGACTATCTGTCGCCGCTCGGCGGCACGCCCGGCGACGAGGAAAAGGCCCGCGAGATGATCGGCAAGCTGGATCCGGGGCAGGTCGTCGTCGATGGCGTCGCCACCGTCGACTTCCTCCAGAACCATGAACTCGGCACCGGCAAGGTCGGCGCGATGGGCTTCTGCTGGGGCGGCGGCGCGGTCAACAACCTTGCCGTCGCCGAGCCGGACCTGCTGGCGGGCGTCGCCTATTACGGCCGCCAGGCGGACGCGGCGGACGTGCCGAAGATCGAGGCGGCCCTGCTCTTGCATTATGCGGGGCAGGACGAGCGCATCAATGCCGGTATCGACGCCTACAAGGCGGCGCTCGAAGCGGCTGGCAAGGATTTTACCGTCTACATCTACGAGGGCGCGCAGCACGCCTTCAACAACGACACCTCGGCCGCGCGCTACGACAAGGCAGCAGCGGACCTGGCCTGGGGCCGCACGATCGCCTTCTTCAAGGAGAAGCTGGCTTAGCGGCAGCCATTCCGCGTTGCCGCATGCAGGAGCGGCGGGCTAGTGGACGCCCCGCCGCGAGCGGGCCTGTTTGATGATGGCGCGCCAGCGGATCATCTCGATCGGGATCGGCTGGTGCTCGCCGGCCTTGCGGTAGATCTCGTTGTCGAGGTTCTTCAGCGCCCGCCAGAAATCATAGTCGCTGATGCGCTGGTCGTCCGCCAGCCGATGCGCAACCAACCCGATGTCCTGCTTCATCTGCATCCCAAGCCACCTTCGCCCGGGTCTCCGATCCGAACGCTGGCAAATCTCTGCCGAGTCGTCGGCGGGGATCAATGGCGGCCTGGCGGCTTTTGCACGTTAACGGACTGTAAAGGTTAATTCGGCCGCAAGGTGTTGCATCGCCGCAATAGCGGCAGGCGCCCTGAGCCGTGCTCAGGGCTTGCGCTTGATGGCGATCGAGCGGCCGGCCCGCTCCGGCATGGGAAGGGCGGCGTGGGCGGCGCGGATGGCCTCGACGCGCGCCATCACGTCGGACGGGAAGGGGGCGACCTTCGGCCCGCTCATGTCGACATGGAGGGAGAGCGTCTCGGAGGTCGCCGCGAGCCAGCCGTCGGCGTGGCGGATCTCCTGGTAGGCGCGCAGCCGCTTCTCGTCATTGTCGATGAGGTTGAAGCTGACGGTCACCTTGTCGCCGAGATGCAACTCGCGCACGTAGCAGACATGGGCTTCGGCCGTGTAGATGGTGAGCCGGCGGTCGCGCGCATAGGCCGGGCCCATGCCCATCAGCTCGAAGGCCTCGTCCGAGCCGCGGTCGAAGAGCACGTTGTAGTAGGCCATGTTGAGGTGGCCGTTGTAGTCTATCCAGTCCTTCTCGATCTCCATGGTGCGGGAGACGATGGGCGCGGCAATGGTCGTCATCGGTCGTGGCCTGTTCCTTGGGACGCTGGACAAGCCGCGCCGCTGGTGACACTACGCGTCCATAGCCGGAGAACAAGGGCCGGGCTGGCCCAAATGCGCAGGAAATCATGGCTCTCAGCGACCTCAACAAAGTGGAACGCAATGAAGCCGGCATCGCCGCGGTGCTCGGCGTGCTGAAGCAGCGCTTCGGCGAGCGCCTGCAGACCGGGCAGGCAATCTGCGAGCAGCACGGGCACACCACCACCTACATCCCGAACCAGGCGCCGGACGGCGTCGTGTTCGCCGAGAGCACGGAGGAGGTGCAGGAGGTCGTGCGCGCCTGCGCCGAGCACCGGGTGCCGGTGATCGCCTTCGGGACGGGCACCTCCCTCGAAGGCGCGGTCAACGCGCCGGGCGGCGGCATCTCGCTCGACACCTCGCGCATGAACCGCGTCATCGAGGTCAACCCGCAGGATCTCGACTGCACGGTGGAGCCCGGGGTGACGCGGCACGAACTCAACGACTACCTGCGCGACACCGGACTGTTCTTCCCAATCGATCCCGGCGCCAACGCCAGCCTTGGCGGCATGGCGGCGACGCGCGCTTCCGGAACCAATGCCGTGCGTTACGGCACAATGCGCGAGAACGTGCTGTCGCTGACGGCGGTGATGGCCGACGGCAGCGTGGTCACCACCGGCAAGCGCGCCAAGAAAAGCTCGGCCGGCTACGACCTGACGCGGCTCATCGTCGGCTCCGAGGGGACGCTCGGCATCATCACCTCGCTGACGCTGAAGCTCGCCGGCATTCCGCAGGCGATCTCGGGCGGCGTCTGCCCGTTCCCGAGCGTCGAACAGGCCTGCGAGGCAGTGATCGCGACCATCCAGATGGGCATCCCGGTAGCGCGCATCGAACTTGCCAACGCGCTGCAGATGCGCGCGCTGATCAACTATTCGAAGCTCGACTACCCCGAAGGGCCGTGCCTCTTCCTCGAATTCCACGGCAGCGATGCAAGTGTGGCCGAACAGGCGGAATCCTTCGGCGAGATCGCCAGCGAGTTCGGCGGCGGGCCGTTCATCTGGACCAGCGTCGCGGAGGAGCGCAACAAGCTCTGGAAGGCGCGCCACGACGCCTACTGGGCGTCGCTGACACTGCGCCCCGGCTCGCGCGGGCTTTCCACCGACGTCTGCGTGCCGATCTCCCGGCTGGCCGAATGTATCGCCGAGACCGAGGCAGACATCGCCGAGATGGGGCTGATCGCGCCGATCGTCGGCCATGTCGGCGACGGCAATTTCCACACCATGGTCCTGATGGACATGGACAATCCCAAGGAGATCGAGCTGGCCGAAGAGTTCTGCGCCCGGCTCAACGCGCGGGCGCAGCGCATGGACGGCACCTGCACCGGCGAGCACGGCATCGGGCAGGGCAAGATCGGCTTCATCGAAGGGGAGATCGGCCGCGAGGGCGTCGACGTCATGCGCACCATCAAGGCGGCGCTCGATCCCTACAACATTCTCAATCCGGGCAAGATCTGGCCGGGCGCCGGAAACAGGGCTTCCTGAGCCGAGCTTGACCCCAGGGTGATTTGGCCGGACACTTCGTGCCGACAGCATCGTCAGGCGAGGAATCCCGGATATGGCCATTTCGCGCAAACAGGAAGAGCGGGCGCTGAGCGCCGAGGAATGGACGCTCGTCCAGAACTCCTATCATCCGACAGTCCAGGACCTTTCGGATGCCGAGCTGCGCGATCTCCTGAAGACACTGCGCGAGCGCCGTGACCGCGCGCAGTCGGAAGCCAACCGCAAACGTCGCGAGATGCGCGGCAAGGCAGCGCCGAAGGGAGCGCGGCCGGCGGCCAAGGACGACGGCACCAGGGTAAAGCTCGGCGTATTGGCGAGGAGCATGCGCCGCCTCAACGGCGAGCATGAGCGCCGGCGCCAGCTCGCGGCGCGAATCGAGCTTGTCGACAACGCGCGACATGCGCTTGCGCTCAAGAAGGAGAAGACCGCCGAGCGCCCCGCCGATTTCAACTCCCGCCGGGCGCATGCGGGCATGCGGGCCGTCGAAAGCAGCAAGAGCAAAAGCCTGATCCGGCCGATGGAACGCGGCCGCCAGCGCAAGGCCGCAGCCGTGGCCCAGGCAAAGCGCGACGCACGCTAGGCCGGGTGCGTCGGGCGCGCTCTTCGCGTCCCGCCGCACTGCGTTGAAATCGCCACTTTATCGACACGCCGATGCAGGTAAACTAGCGGCGGGTTTCAGGCACGCTTTCAGGACCGATGCTGGCACGGCTGTTCGTGATCTTCGGGGGACTCTTCGTGCTGGCGCTGACTGCGGCGCTGGTGGCCCCTTACTTTGTCGAATGGTCGAGCTACCGTGCCGGTTTCGAGCGCGAGGCGAGCGCCATACTGGGGCGCAAGGTCACCGTGCACGGGGAAGCGACGGCGACGATCCTACCGTTCCCGTCGGTGACCTTCTCCGACGTCGAAGTGGCAGGAGGTCCGGACGGCGAGCCGGCGATGACCGCCGAGACCTTCTCGATGGACGCCGAGCTTGCGCCGCTGCTCTCCGGCGACTTCCATATCTTCGACATGCGCCTGGTGCGGCCGAAGGCGACGATCGAAGTCGCGGCCGACGGCGCGATCGACTGGGCGGTGCGGCCTTCCACGCCCTTCAACGCCATCTCGATCGAAAAGCTAACCATCACCGAAGGCCAGGTGAGCCTGCGCCATGCCGCCAGCGGCCGTACGCACCGGCTGACCGAGATCAACACGGAGGTGTCGGCCCGCTCGATCGCAGGTCCGTGGCGCATGATCGGTTCGATGCGCGTCGACGGCCTGCGCACGGCGGTGACGGTCAACACCGGCCAGGCCAGCAACGGCGCCATGCGGCTCCGAATACAGGCCGAGCCCGAGGTGCAGAAGGTCTCGATCGAATCAGACGGCGAACTGCGCTTCGACGGCGGCGCGGCGGCGAAATATGCCGGTGACTTTCACCTGGCGGCGCGCCGCGACCAGGTCGAGGGCGAAGCGCCGCCGCCGGCGGCAAAGGGCCCCGGTTTCCGCATCAAGGGCAAGTTCGCGCTCGACAACGAACGGCTGGCGCTCGACCCGTTCCGCTTCGAGACGGGGCCGCTCGACAATCCGTACTCGGCCGACGGCAAGGGGTTCGTCGAGTTCGGGGCCGAGCCGCGCTTCGCCCTGTCGCTCAACGGGGCGCAGGTGCGCTTCGACGAGGCGATCGGCGTCGACGCATCCGGCAGCGGCCTGACGCTGGCCGAGCGGCTTGCGGCGCTGCAGGAAGCGCTGCTCGACCTGCCGAAACCCTCGATACCGGGAACGCTCGAGGTCAATCTGCCGGCCGTCGTGGCCGGCGACACGACGGTCCGCGACGTACGCCTGTCCGCCGAGCCGGCGACCGGCGGCTGGACGGTGAAGTCGCTTGCCGCGACGTTGCCCGGACGTTCGACGCTCGAAGCCGACGGCATGCTGCGCACCGAAGGCGATTTCGGCTTCTCGGGCTCGCTGTTGCTCGCGGTCGGCCAGCCCTCGGGCTTCGCCGCCTGGGTCGCGCAGGATGTCGACGATGCGATCAGGCGGCTTCCCGCCGCCGGCTTCCGCGCCGATGTCGACCTGACGCAGGAACGCCAGGCCTTCAGCAATCTGGAACTCGGGCTCGGCAGCGCGACCTTCCGCGGCGAGGCCGAGCGCCGGCAGCCGCTGGACGCAAAACCGGCGACCGTGCTGAAACTCTCCGGCGGCGCGCTCGACGTCGACGGACTGGCTGCCTTCGCCTCGCTTTTCGTCAGCGATGTCGGCGTGAACCGTTTCGCCGACGGCGACCTCGACCTGGAGGTGAAGGCCGGTCCGGTCAGTGCCGCCGGCCTGACGGCGCAATCGGTGGATACGGCGTTGAGGCTGCGCGAGGGTCTGCTGGAGATCGACCGCCTGTCGATTGGCGACCTTGCCGGCGCGACGGTCAGCGCGACCGGCACCGTGCGCGACTTCCCAGAAAACCCCTCCGGCAACATCGATGCCTCGCTGATCGCCGTCGATCTCGCGCCGCTGCTCGACGCGGCCGCCGGCCGCTATGGGGCCAACGTGATGGTCCAGGCGCTGCAGGCGCGCGCCGCGGCTTATCCCGGCCTGTTCCAGGATGCGCGGCTCGACGTCGTGGCGACCGCCGCGGCCAATGACGACGGCACCACTGGCATCGCCGCCAGCGCCAACGGCACCGCCGGCGGCACGGCCCTGTCGGCGACGATGTCGGGCAGCGCCCGGCCGGGGCAGGCGGCCGACGCCGACGTTTCGGTCGTGCTCTCGGGACGCAACGACGATGCGACCGAGCTGCTCGCGCTTTACGGGCTGCCGGTGCTGCCGCTCGGGCTCACCGGCCCCGGCGAGACCGACTTCTCGCTGAAGGGCAAGCTGTCGGGCGAGATGGCGACCTCGGCCAGCCTGAGGGCAGGCGACTTCTCGACCGGCTTTGCCGGCACGGCGAGGCTCGCCGACGGCGGCGTCGCCGTGAAAGGCGCGGCGCGGCTCAGCGCGCCGGACATAGAGCCGTGGTTGATGACGGCGAGCGTGGCGCTGCCGGCGATGGGTACCGGCATGCGCGTCGAACTGGAGGCGGATGCCGACTACGCCGACGGGCTGCTCGTGCTCGACCGGCTGACGGGAACGGTGAACGAGGGCGCTGTCGCCGGCGACCTCAACGCGGCGGTCAAGAGCGGCAAGCCGCACCTCACCGGACAACTGACGCTCGACGAGATGAATCTCGAGCCGCTGGCGGCGATGGTGCTCGGCGAGCCGGCGCTCGAAGGCACGGGCGATGGCTGGTCGTCCGTTCCCTTTGCGCCGAAGGTCACCGCGCCGTTCAGCGCAGAGCTCGGCGTCTCGGCCGCGACGGTGACGGCGGGGCCGGCGGTGAGCGTCTACGACGCCAGCCTGGCGCTGATGCTCGACGACCAGAGCCTCAGGCTTTCCGATGTTTCCGGCAAGCTGCACGGCGGCGCCTTGACCGGTCTGTTCGAGCTCAAGAACAATGACGGCACCGGGCTCCTTTCCGCGCAGATGAAGCTTTCCGGCGCCGACATCGCGTCTGCCCTCGGCGACGCCGGCCTGCGCGGCTCGGGCGACATGTCGACGGCGCTCTCGGCCAGCGGCAAGTCGGTCAGCGGGCTGGTGGCGACGCTTTCGGGCTCGGGCACCGCGGCCTTCCGCTCGCTGGTGGTCGACGGCGTCAACCCGCTCGCCTTGCCTCAGTTGATCGCCCGCGCCGACGAGTTCGGCAAGGACATCGACGCGGCCAAGACGGCGGGTTTTGCGCCGATCGTCGCCGGCGCCGGCAGCTTTGAGGCCGATCCCGGCGAGGCGGCGTTCACGGTCGCGGCGGGCGTGCTGCGCGCGCCGCCACTGACGCTGAGCAATGCCGCCGGAAGGATCGAGGCCAATCTCCAGACCGACTTCAACACCGGCGAGGTCTCTATCGACGGCACGCTGACCTATGAAGCCGGACAGGAAGCGCTGGTGGGCTCGGAGCCGGCGCTGCGCTTCAGCCTGCAAGGTCCGATCAGGGCGCCGGTCCGCCGCTTCGACAGCGAGCCGCTCGCGCAGTTCCTGACGCAGCGCGCGCTGGAGACCGAGCAGGCGCGGGTCGAGGGGATGCAGTCGGCGCTTCTCGAAAAGCAGAGGCTGCGGCGTGAGGCGCGCTACTACGCGGCGCTGCAGCAAGAGCACGACCGCGCCACCGAGGCATGGCGCAAGGAGCAGGAAGAGGCGAGGCGCAAGGCGGAAGCCGAGGCCGAAGCGCGGCGCAAGGCCGAAGAAGAAGCCCGGCTGAAAGCGGAGGCGGAGGAGCGCGAGCGGCAGGCCGAGGCCGAAAAGGCCCGGTTGAAAGCCGAGGCGGAGGCGAGGAGAGCGGCCGAGGAGCGCGCCAGGATCGCCGCCGAGGAAGCCAGGCAGCAGGCCGAGGCGGCCGCCCGCCTGGAGGCGGAAGCCGCCGCCAAGCTCGAAGCGGAGGAAAAGGCACGGCTGGAAGCGGAGGCGAAGGCCAGGCGCGAGGCCGAAGAGCGGGCGCGCCTGGAGGCGGAGGCTGCGAAACGCGAGGCCGAAGCAGCGGCAAAGGTGGAGGCCGAGACACGCGCCCGGCTGGCGGCGGAGGAGAAGGCGCGGCAGGAGGAACGCATCCGGCAAGAGCGGGCCGCGCGCGCGATCGAGGAGGCAGCGCGCCGCGAAGCCGAAACCGCGCCGCCTGCTTCAGGGACCGAGAACACGCCGCGTCCGCGCGCCGATGTCGGCCGGCCGGATGCTCCGCCGGATGCTTTTGCTCCGCTTGCCGATGACGGCTTCATGAGGATGTTGCAGGGGGCTCCCTAATCCCGGTACGGGCTGCGGGGGTTGGCAGCGGCGATGTCCAGGACGAAGACGTCTAGCCGGCGGTGAGCTTCGAATTCCGCTTCGCTTGATCGAGCACGAAAATCCGCAGCGCGGAGGAAAGATTGGCCTCGCGCGGCCGTCCTTCGTCGACTTCAGCCACAAGCGCCGCGAGGGTGATGTTTCGCGTCGCCGCGATGGCGCGCAGATCGTCGAGGAAGGGTTTCTCCAGCGAGAAGCTCGTGCGGTGGCCGCGAATGGTGACGGAGTGCTTGCGGACCAGGCTCACGGTCGCAATCAGGCCTTGTCGCTGTCGCCGAGCCTGTGGCCTTCGACGAAGCTTGCAGCCTTTTCAGCCTGCGTCCGGTCGCGCAGCTTCTCCGCCTTGGAGCGCCCGTGGAGGGCGCGGCTTTCGACGGCCGCCTGTTCCTTCGCGGCCCGAACCTTGCGCTTGCGGGCCATGCGGAGGTTGACGACGTTCGACATGGAGAGGCTACTTCTTGCGGAAGGCGTCGAGCGAAACGACGTCGGCGCCCTTGCCGGCCGGCGGCGCCTCTGCGGCCGGTTCCTTGGCGGCCTCGGCCGGCTTCTTCTTGCCTTCGGACTTCTTCGCCGGCGCGGCGGCTTTCGTATCCGCCTGCGGCTTGGCGGGCTTCTCCTCGACCGCTGCAGGCGCCTCGGTCTTCACGTCGAACTCGAGCTCGAAATTGACCGACGGATCGTAGAAGCCGCGCACCGCGGAGAAGGGGATCTCCAGCCGCTCGGGCACGTCGGAGAAGGAGAGGCCGACCTCGAAGCCGGTGTCGCTGACCTTCAGGTCCCAGTACTGGAACTGGATCACGATGGTCATCTGCTCGGGATATTTTTCGCGCAGGCGCGGCGAGACGCGCACGCCCGGCGCGCCGGTCAGGAAGGTGATGAAGAAGTGGTGGTTGCCGGGCAACCCCGTCCGCGCCACTTCGGCCAGGACCTTGCGCATGACGCCGCGCAAAGCCTCCTGGGCGAGAATGTCGTAGCGGATATGGTCTTCGGCCATGCGGTCTGGCGCCCGTTGAATCGTCCGATTAGCTGTAATCAAGCTTGGGCCCGGCGTAAACAGTTATAGGAACCCGTTCAGGCCCGCGCGAGTTCCAGCGTCAGGCCGTAGACGAGGATGCTGGCGCAGATCATCTCGCCGCCATCCTCGATCACGCCGACCAGTTCGATAGCCGGCGGATAGATTTCCCACACCATCGTGTGGAGCATGTCGAACCCGACCGCGAAGACGGCGAACAGGAGAAGCCAGGCGATCAGCCGCTTGGCCACGATCTTCTCGCTGACAGCGTCGGGGCGGGGCCAGGCGACAAAGAGAACGACGACGATGATGACGCCGAGGCTCGCCGCCACGATGAGTTCGCCGAACTCCTGCGCGCGCAGATAGAAATACGAGAAATGCTCGAGATAGATGTCCTCGAAACTCCTGAGGTCGAGCACCCGCACCAGCCATGAGCCCACCCGTTCGTGAAGCCGGATCGAATCGTCGATGGCGAAGTAGGCGAACAGCAGGGCCCAGGCGGCATAGATCAAGGCGCGCCTGCGCATGAAGAGGATGAGCAGCAGGACGGCCGCCACGGCCCATTTCAGGTGCTGGAACCGTTCGCTGAGGCCGGTCTCGTCCTCCATGTTCCAGATCCAGTGGTCGTATCCCCACAGGACATGCAGGCCGATCAGGAGAAGATCGGCCGCCAAAAGCAGCGCCAGCAATGCGAAGGCGAAGACCCTCAACTGCCGGCGCCACGGAAAATGCCGAAGCGCCTCGCTCGCCGACAAGAAACAGTTCCTCCCCCAACCCGGCCTCTCGATCACGACGACATTCGTGTCTGAGGGGCGCGGCCCGACACTTCCGGAACCTGAAAGCCGGTCCGTTCTATCGCATCGGTCAGGAAACCGGAATCGGTTTCAGTTGACCGTCCGGGATTGCCGGGGGAGGGCGGACGGCCTGCCGTAGGCGCGCAGGAAAGTGCGCACCGCGTTCTTCGCGGCCTCGCGCACGCGCTCCTCGCCGAGCTGCTCGCCGAGCACCATGGAAACGTGCAGATCGGCATTGATCAGCGCCATGAACTGGCGCGCGGCGACGTCGGGATCGTCGACGTCGAGATGGCCGCCATGGGCGAGGCGGGCAAAGCGCGCGGCCAGCGCCGCCCAGATCTTGCCCGGCCCGTCCTGGCGCCAGCCGGCAAAGAGTTCCGGATAGCGCTGGCCCTCGGCCTCAAGCAGCTTGCGCAGATATTTGCCGTCGCTGTTGCAGATGCAGTTGCGGTTCAGCCTGACAGCGAACGCGACGAGCTCCGCCTCGATGTCGGCCGGATGATCGGGGAAGGTGGCGAGGGTGGCGAAGATGCCGGCATTGGCGCGCTCGGTCAGCGCGCGCACGACGGCGACGAAGAGCTTTTCCTTGTCGCCGTGATGATTGTAGATCGTCTGGCGCGACACCCCGGCTTCGGCGGCGATCATGTCGATGTTGGCGCCGGCATAGCCCTCCCGGCAGAAGACATCAGTGGCAGCTTCCAGGATCGAAACGCGTTTCGCCGCATGGCTTCGGGCCGGCTGGATGTCAGGAGCGATGTCAGAAAGCGCCATGAAGCTTTGTAGCCCGGATTGACGAATTAGACAACGCTGTCTAAAAAATTGGACTGTATTGATATCTGTTGCGATGGCGGGGGAGTCAGCGGAGACGGGCATCATACGCTCTTGTGTCGGCGGTCAGGTTCGAATCCGGCTGCTGGCGATCGAATTGAAAGTCTGCATCATGAATTCCGGTTTCCTCCGCATCGCACTTGTGCTCGGCCTCGTTTCGGCCGTCGGACCGTTCTCCATCGACATGTACCTGCCGGCACTGCCCACCATCGGGGCCGACCTCGGTGCAAGCCCGTTCGCCGTGCAGATGACGCTCGTCGTGATGTTCGTGGCCTCGGCCGTCGCTCCGCTGGTGGTCGGGCCTCTCGCCGACATGTATGGCCGCAAGCCGGTCATGTATGGCGGCCTGGTCGTATTCGTCCTCGCCAGCATCGGGGCTGCCCTCGCGCCCAGCATCGAATGGCTGATCTTCTTCCGCCTGCTTCAGGGGCTCGGCACCAGCACCGGCATGGTCGTGCCGCGCGCAGTGGTCCGCGATCTGCATACGGGTCCGGAAGCCGCCAAGCTGATGTCGCTGCTCATGCTGGTCTTCAGCATCTCGCCCATCCTGGCGCCATTGACCGGAAGCTTCATTATCGAGGCGTTCGGCTGGCGGGCCGTGTTCTGGGCGGTCGCGATCGCGGCGGTCCTCGGCTTCTTCCTGCTCGCCTTCGGCATGGAGGAAACGCATCCGGCCGCCCGCCGGGGCGACAGTTCCTTCGGTTCCGCCTGGAGAGGCTACGGATATCTGATGCGCGACCGGACGTTCCTCGGCCTGGTGCTGATCGGCGGCTTCGGCGTCTCCAGCTTCTTCGTTTATCTGGCGAACTCGTCCTTCGTCATCATCGACCACTACGGCCTGTCGCCGTCGGCCTACAGCGTCTTCTTCGCGGTCAATGCGATCTCCTTCTTCGGGGTTTCGCAGACCAGCGGCTGGCTGACGCACAGGTTCGGCCTCGTTCGCGTCGTCCGTCCGGCGGTGCTGGGCTTTGCTGTGTCCATGATCGCCGGCAGCGTCCTGATGGCGGCGGGGATGGATTCGCTCTGGGTGCTCGCGGCGACGCTTTTCGTCGGCTACGGCTTCCTCGGCCTCGTCATCCCGACGACCTCGGTCCTGGCGATGGATGCTCATGGCAAGATCGCCGGAACGGCCGCCGCGCTGATGGGCACGCTGCATATGGTCACCGGCGTCGCCGCCATGACGGTCGCCGGCATCTTCGCCAGCGGCAAGCCGCTGCCCATGATGGCTTCCATCGCGGTCTGCGCGGCGATCGCGCTCCTGTTGACGCTGGTCACGCTGAGGCCAGGCGTAGAGGCCGAGGCCGTCGCGGCGGCCGAATGAGAGACTGAAGGACGTCGTCGGGATGAGGCCGGGTCCGCCCGGCCTTTTCGTTGCCGGTTGCTACGCCCGTGGCGGAACTTCGGCGCCGGTCTCGGCAAGCACGAAGGCGGCACGTTGCGCCACGGAGACGAGCGGCAGCTCGATAAGCTCATAGCCGAGCTCCGTGTAGGTCTCGACCATGACGGCATGGGTGCGCACGGCGACTTCCCAGTCTTGTCGCCGCTCTTCGTCCCTGCCGTAGATCTCCTTCCACGGCGGCGCGACGAAGACGCGCCTGTTGTAGCGGAGGCGCAACGCCTCCTCTTCCATCCAGGCTGGCACCTCCAGCCCTTCCAGCCTGAGATAGCCAATCGTGTCGGGAAGGCCGCGGTCGAAGATGACCGGGCCGTCCTGCCGCTCCGCCTGCCGATATGAGCGGAGCTCCCAATCGAACATCAGTTCGGCGAAACGTTCGCGATCGAGCCAGGGAAGGCCGTCGCCGCCGCCCTGCATCTGTTCGCGGATGACGCCGCGGCCGGCCTCGTCGGTGGTCGCAAAGCCGCGCGCCTTCAGCGCCTCGATCAACGTCGTCTTGCCGGCCCCCGGCCCGCCGGTCAGCACGAAGAAACGGTCGTGTGGATTTTGCAAAAAGGGCTCCTTTCAGAGTGGGCACTCATGGGCTGCAAAAATCGGTGGTTTCGGAGTGTTGCTCGCCTGGACCGACGCTTATCCGGATGAAGCGAGTTCAGCCTCGACGGCCTTGCGAAGGCCGGTCAGTCCTGTCTGCACAGTCTGCCAGAGCACCTCTGCCGCGATCATCTCATAGCCGTGGCGGTACACATTGCCGGCGCCGGCGATTTGCTTCCACGGAACGGCCGGATGCCGCGCTTTCAGGTTGTCCGGCAGGCGTCGCGAAGCCTCGGAGATTATCTCCAGGGCTCGAGTGGTCGCATATATGCGCTGGATGTCGGTCTTGAACTGCTCGATCGACAAGTGTTGCGCGAAGCTTTCTGCAAGCTCGATGTTGCGCAGGATGTCAATGAGGGCCGACCTGGCGCGTTCAGAAGGCATAGACGAGGTCGCGCGTCACGGGTTCGCGCAGATGGGGCTTCAGGCCCTGGCGATCGATGACGTCGACCGGCTGTTCGAAAAGCTCCGCGATATCGTCCTTGATGCCCACATAATCGTAAACCGTGATCCGGGCAGAGGGATCGAAATCGACGATGACGTCGATGTCGCTCGCCGCATGCTGTTCGCCGCGCGCGGTAGAGCCGAAGATGCCGGCATGCACGATTCCCTTGGCGCGAAGCCCCGCTTCCGCCCTGCGTAGGGTCTGAAGTGCCTGTTCCAGCGTCATGACGCGAGGATACCAGTTGCCGAGGTCCTGAGGAAGATTGGGAGGAGAAGGTGGAGGTTTCTGTTGCCAGGTACCTCCGAACCCCGCCTAGAGGGGCTAACCCCTAGGGCTTGATTCGAGACTATCGCGCCGCATTAAGCAGCGAGACGTGCCTCAGCATAGTTGTCGTTGGCAACTATAAGGTTTAGCCCGATAACGGTGGTACAATGCCGGGCAAAAGAACGATCTTTACACCTTCGTCGATCCTATTTCGCCCCCATCAGAAGCCGCCAAGTGGCCAGCGGCTTGTGGTGGAGGCGCCGGGTACCGCCCCCGGGTCCGAACGGCTTATTACATCGCCTGTTTATCGCCATAGTCAGACAAGCTGACGCGACGAATATAGGCATAGCGACGCCCGATGTGAAGCGGTCAGCGACGTTCATCCATATGAAATGATTTCCAAGGCCGGCGTCAGACCTTCACCAGCATCGCCGTCAGGTACATGACGGCGACGCCCGCGGCCAATCCGGCGATCGTGGCGGGCGCCGTCAGCGCCGTGCGGCCCCTGCCGTCGGCGCGCATGAGATAGGCCGTCACCTCGACGATGACTTGTAGGATCGCGCCAGCACCCACGGCCAGCGCCAAGGCAGACCACTGGGGCGCGTAGGCGAGGCTGCCGATCCACAGCCCGACGACGGCCGGACCGCCGGCCAGCAAGGCAAGCGCGGCGAAGGTCCAGAGCGGCGTCCGCACCTTCAGAAGCGGGGCGGCGATGCCGATGCCCTCGGTGACGTTATGGGCCATGAAGCCGAGCACCAGGAAGGTACCGAGTCCGGCGGCGCCTGCCGCGAAGGCGGCGCCGATCGCCAACCCCTCGCCGAGATTGTGCAGTCCGATGCCGAGCGCGATGAAGGTTGCCAGCGAAAGCCCGGTCGGCGCGCCCTGGCGGCGTCCGGCCGCCATCAGGAACAGGAAGGCGGTGGCGCCCGCGAGCACGACCATGACTTGCCCCTGAAACAGGGGAGCGGCCTCGCCGGCGAGTTCGAACGCCTCGGCGGTCGCGTCCACCGCCAGGAAGGCGAGCAGGCCGACGGTCAGCGCCAGCAGGAAATTCATGCCGTCGCGGCCGACGCCCCTGAGCACAGGATAGAACAGCATGCCGACGGCGACGGGAACCAGCCCGACGAAGATGCCGAGGATCGCCTGCGAGGTGAGGCTCGCCCTGTCCTGGACGGGGGTCGGCACAGCCACCGGGATCTCGTGGCGGAAGGTCGCACCCGTATTGGTGACGATGTTGATGGCGTGGGCTTCACCCAGAACCCAGGGAAACGGCACCGCGATCCAGGCGGTCGATCCGCGGGCGAGGGGGCCCGGAGGGTCCTGTTCGAATTGCCAGTAGGCGTCGTCCACCTGGACCTGGGCGATCGTCATGGGGCCGGAACCGCCCGCGCGGACGAGGAAGCTGATGCCGTCGGCGGAGAGGATCGTCCGTTCGAAGGTCAGGTTCTCGACCGGCGGGGCGCCGTTCTGGAAACTCTTCAGCGGGTCCGTTGCGACCAGCCAGGCAACCGCCAGCAGGATCGCAACGAACGGCAGGGCAAGCCAGAACCACGCGAGACGACGCTGTGTTTTGGCAGGCGGGAGCGGCGCGGCGACGGCGATGTGCGGAGCCTCGTTCATGCGACCGTCTCCACCACGTCGAACATTCCGACCCAGCCGAGTTCGGTGAATTCGGACTGGTGCGGGTGGAACATGTAGAGCCCCGGCTCGTGCTCGGCATAGGTGAATTCGAGGATTCCGCGCTGTGCCTGGACCTGGGTTATCAGATCGACGGTCTTCAGCGTCGGGGTGAGCGTCGTGCCTTGCTCGAAATAATCGAAGAAATTGGCATGGAGGTGGAAGGAGTTGACCGGATCGAACTCGACGATGTTGGCGAGGTAGATGCGGACCGGCCGGTCGCGAACGATGCGGATCGGCTTTTTCATGTAGGCGTGAGCGACGGTGTTGACCGCGTAGATTTCGTTCTCGCTGTCGAAATTGGTGTCGAACGCGTTCATCACCATGGCGAATTCCTGCCAGGCGGCATTCTCCTGCGTCCCGAGCAGGCGGGACCGCGCGACATCGGCGAATTCGGGGTGCCGCTGCGGATCGGGATCGATCACGAAGAGCCCGTACATGCCCTTGTGTATGTGCCGCTTCAGCGGCAGCGCGTGGCAATGGTATAGGTGGCAGCCGAACGGTCTTGCATCGAACTCGTAGACGAACTCTTCGCCGGGGCCGATCAGGCCTGCGCCGGGAACGCCGTCCATGCGTGCCGCATGGATGCCGTGGAAATGCATCGAGTGCGGATGCGAGCCGAGATTGCGAAAAACGATCCTCAGCCGATCGCCTTCCGTCGCCCTGAGTGAAGGACCGGGCACGCGGCCGTTATAGGTCCATGCCGGGAAGAAGATGCCGGGCGCGATCTCGATCTCCTTGTCGATCGCATCGACCTCGAAGGTGCGAAGCACGCGGCCATCCGGGGTCCTGCTTACCGTGCCGGTATCCCACTCCGTCAGCAGCGCGGCGGGGGCAAAACCGTTGCGGATATCGTCGACTTCGCCGACCGTGATCATCGCCCCGTGCGCGCCGCCGTGGTCGGCAGGGGCGGAGGAATAGCCAGTCCGGGCGACCGCCGTGTGCCCGTCATGCGCGTTCTGGCCGAACGACGTTCCGGCGCTGATGACGCTGCCGGTCGCCGCCGCCGCGCCGCCCCACAGCAAGCCACGCCTGCTGATTGCCTCGCGAAACCACATTCCAGCCATGGAAGCGCTTTCTGCAATTGAGAACCATTTGCAATTATGCCACGGGAAACCGGACCGTGCAATCCGGACGGGAGAGGGGCATGCGGCGGGGTGTGGATAAGCGCTTTCGGTGGCCGTAGGGCATGCCGTCGTCTATATTCGTCCCCGTCCCGACAGATTCGACAGAGACACATGCGGCAATATCTCGATCTCCTGCAGCACGTCCTCGACCACGGTTCCGACCGCGGCGACCGCACCGGCACCGGCACGCGTTCGGTGTTCGGCTACCAGATGCGCTTCGATCTCTCGGAGGGGTTTCCGGTCACGACCACCAAGAAGCTGCATCTCAAGTCTATCATCCACGAGTTGCTGTGGTTCCTGGCCGGCGACACCAACATCAAATATCTCAACGACAACGGCGTCACCATCTGGGACGAGTGGGCCGACGAGAAGGGCGAGCTCGGCCCGGTCTACGGCAAGCAGTGGCGCTCGTGGCCGACCCGGGACGGCGGCGAGATCGACCAGATCGCCAACCTGCTTATCCAGATCAGGAAGAACCCGAACTCGCGCCGGCTCATCGTCTCGGCCTGGAACCCGGAGGAAGTGGACCAGATGGCGCTGCCGCCCTGCCACTGCCTGTTCCAGTTCTACGTGTCCGACGGCAGGCTGTCCTGCCAGCTCTACCAGCGCTCGGCTGACATCTTCCTCGGCGTGCCCTTCAATATCGCGTCCTACGCGCTGCTCACCATGATGGTCGCGCAGGTGACCGGGCTGAAGCCGGGCGACTTCGTTCACACACTCGGCGACGCGCATCTCTACTCCAATCATTTCGAACAGGCGCGCGAGCAACTCCAGCGCCGGCCGAAACCGCTACCGACCATGTGGATCAATCCGGCGGTGGATGATCTGTTCGCGTTCCGCTTCGAGGATTTCCGCCTCGAGAATTATGAGGCGGACGCGACGATCAAGGCGCCGATCGCGGTCTAGCCGGAGCACCGCGCATGCACATCGCGATCTATGTGGCGATTGCCGAGAACGGCGTCATCGGTCGCGAGGGCGGGCTGCCCTGGCGGCTTTCGTCCGATCTCAAGCGCTTCAAGGCGCAGACCATGGGCAAGCCGATCGTCATGGGCCGCAAGACCTGGGAGAGCTTCCCGAAACGGCCGTTGCCGGGGCGGCTGAACATCGTCGTCACCCGCGACAAGACCTATCGCGCGGAGGGCGCGGAGACCGTCTCTTCGCTGGACGATGCGATCTCTCTTGCCAGAACACGGGCGCGCTGCATGGCCGGCGCCGATGAAATCTGCGTGATCGGCGGCGGCCAAATCTACGCCCAGGCGCTGCCGCTCGCCGACAGGCTCCATGTCACCCATGTGCTCGCAAAGGTCGACGGCGATACGGTTTTTCCGCCGATAGACCCGGAAATCTGGTATCTTGCCGGTGCTGAGGATTTCCCTGCCGGCGAGAAGGACACCCATGCGACACGTTACGCCGTTTACGAGCGGCGCGCGGCAGTGCATTGAAATCCAATAAAAAGCGGCGCGTTGAAAGCTAAGCCGCTCATCCCTATAGAAGGCGCAGGGAGGCGTGCGGGCTATTGCCGGGCGCCTGGGTCAAAAGAGTACCGAAAGGACATTCATGCCCTGGAACGACAAGAGCGGCGGCGGCGGTCCGTGGGGCGGCGGCGGCGGTAATGGCGGCGGCGGAGGCCCGTGGGGCCAGGGACCGCGCGGTCCGGGCGGCCCGCAAGGCAATCCTCCGGATCTCGAGGATATCATCCGCCGCGGCCAGGACAGGCTGAAGCAGGCGCTGCCGGGCGGCGGCGGCGCGAGTCCGGCGCTGTTCGGCCTGATCGGCCTGGCGCTCGTGGCGCTGTGGCTCTTCCAGTCGATCTACACCGTGCAGCCGGACGAACTCGCGGTCGAGCTGCGTTTCGGAAAGCCGAAGCAGGAGCTTTCGGAACCGGGCCTGCATTTCCACTGGTGGCCGATCGAAACGGTCGAATACGCCAACACCGCCGAAAAGCTCATCCAGGTGGGCGAGGCGCGCGGCAACACCTCGTCCGGCCTGATGCTGTCGGGCGACCAGAACATCGTCGACGTTCGCTTCTCGATCGCCTACCAGGTCTCCAACCCGGAAGCCTATCTGTTCAACGTTGCCGATCCCGACGAGATGGTGCGCCAGATCGGCGAGAGCGCCATGCGCGAGGCGGTCGGCCGCCGGCCGGCGCAGGACATTTTCCGCGACGACCGCCAGGGCATAGCCGACGCGGTGCGCGACATCATCCAGACGACGCTCGACAGCTACGGCGCCGGGCTGGCGATCAACGCGATCTCGATCGAGGATGCGGCGCCGCCGCGCGAAGTGGCCGACGCCTTCGACGAGGTGCAGCGCGCCGAGCAGGACGAGGACCGTTTCGTCGAGGAATCGAACCAGTATTCCAACCAGCAGCTCGGCCAGGCGCGCGGCGAGGCGGCACAGGTCCGCGAAGAGGCGGCCGCCTACAAGAACCGCGTCGTGCAGGAAGCACAGGGTGAGGCGCAGCGCTTCATCTCAGTCTACAACGAATACGCCAAGGCGCCGGACATCACCCGCGAGCGCCTGTTCATCGAGACGATGGAGAAGGTGCTGAAGGATTCGAACAAGGTGATCGTCGGCCAGGATGGGCAGGGCGTGGTGCCGTACCTGCCGCTGCCCGAACTGCAGAAGCGGGCCGCTCCGGCGACCCAGGGCCAGGTGCAGGGGGCAAACTGATGGCAAACCGTCTTCCCTTCATCGCGGTCATCGCGGCCGTCATCCTGTTCCTGATCTATTCGTCGATCTTCGTGGTCAACGAGCGCCAGCAGGCGATCGTGCTGCGCTTCGGTGAGATCGTCGACGTCAAGAGCGAGCCCGGCATCTATTTCAAGGCGCCGTTCGCCTTCTTCGAGGCGGACAACGTTCAGATCATCGACGACCGCATCCTGCGCTTCGACCTCGACGACATCCGCGTCCAGGTTTCCGGCGGCAAGTTCTATGAGGTCGACGCCTTCGTCGCCTACCGCATCTCCGATCCGCGGACGTTCCGCCAGGCGGTCTCGGGCAGCGTCAGCCAGGCGGAGGCGCGGCTGCGCACCCGCCTCGACGCGGCGCTGCGCCGGGTCTACGGCGTGCGCGGCTTCGAATCGGCGCTGTCGGAAGAGCGCGCCGAGATGATGCGCGAGGTGCGCGACCAGCTTCGTCCGGACGCGACCTCGCTCGGCCTGCAGATCGAGGACGTGCGTATCCGCCGCACCGACCTGACGGCCGAAGTCTCGCAGCAGACCTACGACCGCATGAAGGCCGAGCGTCTGGCGGAGGCCGAAAGGCTGCGCGCCCGCGGTCGTGAGGCGGCGCAGCGCATCCGCGCCCGCGCCGACCGCGAAGTGGTCGAGATCGTCGCCGAGGCGCGCAAGGAATCGGAGATCCTGCGCGGTGAAGGCGAGGCCGAACGCAACGCCATCTTCGCCGAGGCCTTCCAGCGCGACCCGGGCTTCTTCGAGTTCTACCGCTCGATGATCGCCTATTCGAACGCGCTGCTGGGAACCGGCACGACGATGGTGCTGTCGCCGGATTCGGATTTCTTCCGCTACTTCCTGACCAAGCAGGGCGGGGCGGCGCAACCGGCTCCAGCCGCGCCCGCGCCGGCCGCGGGGGCGACCGGAGCGATACCGGAACCGGCCCCGACGCCGTCCGAGGCGACCGGCGCCAACCCCTGAACCGGGTTGGCCCGTGTCCGATTTCCTGGCCGCGATAGGCTTGGTCCTCGTCGTCGAGGGCCTGGTCTATGGCGGCTTTCCGGGTCTTGCTAAACGGCTGGCGACGGAGGTCCTGGGCACGCCCGAGAATGTGTTGCGGGTGCTTGGGCTGGTGTCGATAGCTTTGGGCGTCGGCGTCGTCTGGCTGGTGCGAGGATAATGGAGAATTTATTCTCGCATTCGTAGCCAAAGCCCAAAACAGGCCTTATTTCTTGCGAACATGATGCCAGCCCGCGTGCCGGGCGGTTTCCATCGAAGCGACCGGGAGCAGCCGCATGAACCGCCACCATCCTATGCCTGCCCTGCGCAATTTTCTTTTGGCCGCGGCGCTTGCCGTGCTCCCCGGCGTCTCGGCGGCTCCATCCTTCGCGCAGACGAGCTCCGGGACGGAAGCCCAGCCGCCGGCGTCCGCTCCCGCCGCGCCGCATGTCACGCAGGCCGGGCCCGCTTCGGTCGCCGATCTCGCCGAGGGTCTGCTCGGCGCAGTTGTCAACGTGTCGACCTCGCAGCGGATAACGGGCAGCGAAGGGCAGGGCACCGTGCCGCTGCCGCAGGCGCCGGAAGGTTCGCCCTTCCAGGACTTCTTCGATGAGTTCTTCAAGGACCGGCAAGGCGGAGGTGGCCCGCAGCAGGTCCAGTCGCTGGGCTCCGGCTTCGTCGTCGATGCGGAAGAGGGCATCATCGTCACCAACAACCACGTGATCGCCGACGCCGACGAGATCGAGGTCAACTTCTCCGACGGCTCCAAGCTGAAGGCCGAGCTGGTCGGCACCGATCCCAAGACCGACATCGCCGTGCTGAAGGTCGATCCGACGCTCAAAAAGCTGAAGGCGGTCAAGTTTGGCGATTCCGACAAGATGCGCATCGGCGACTGGGTGATGGCGATCGGCAACCCATTCGGCCTCGGCGGAACGGTCACGGTCGGCATCATCTCGGCGCGCAACCGCGACATCGACGCCGGTCCCTATGACGACTTCATCCAGACCGACGCCGCGATCAACCGCGGCAATTCCGGCGGCCCGCTGTTCAACATGTATGGCGAGGTCGTGGGCATCAACACGGCGATCATCTCGCCGTCTGGCGGCTCGATCGGCATCGGTTTCTCGATCCCCGCGGAGATGGCGATCGGCGTCGTCTCGCAGTTGCGGGAGTTCGGCGAGACCCGCCGCGGCTGGCTCGGCGTGCGCATCCAGCCGGTGACCGACGAGATCGCCGAAAGCCTCGGCATCAAGCTCGCCAGGGGCGCGCTGGTATCCGGCATCATCAAGGGCGGGCCGGTCGACAACGGCGTCATCGAGGTCGGCGACGTGATCATCAAGTTCGACGGCAAGGATATCAACGAGAGCCGCGAACTGCCGCTGGCCGTGGCGGAGAGCCCGGTCGGCAAGGAGGTCGAGGTGGTCGTCCTGCGCAAGGGCGAGGAAGTCACCGTCAAGGTCACGCTCGGCCGTCTCGAGGAGGGCGAGAAGCTCGTCGAGGCGGAAGGCGCGCAGCCCGGGGAAGACGGCGGCCCCGTCGCCACCGCCTCGGTGCTCGGTATGACGGTCGGCGAACTGACCGAGGAAGCGCGTACCAAGTTCGGCATCGGTCCGGATGTCTCGGGCGTGGTCGTCACCGAAGTGGCGCCGGATTCGGCCGCCGCCGAGCGCGGCATCGCCGCCGGCGACGTGATCACCGAGATCGCGCAGGAATCGGTCTCGGCGCCGAAGGACGTGCTTGACCGCGTCGCCGCGTTGAAGGAGCAGGGCCGCAAGAACGCGCTCCTGATGCTGTCCTCGAAGACGGGCGAGCTGCGCTTCGTGACGGTGCGGATGGATTGAACGCTTTCCACTTGATACATCCTATAGGATGTCATATCATGTAAAGTGATGCTGCGCGCGGTGCTGGACACTAATGTGTTGGCGTCCGGCCTCAGGAGCAATGCCGGCGCGTCGTTTGAGATTCTAAAGGCAGTTGCGGCGAAACAAATTCGTCCGCTCGTCACCACGGCGCTTTTTCTTGAGTACGAAGCCGTGCTTACGAGGCCCGAGCAACTTGCTGTACATGGATTTGGGTTGCCTGAGGTGGATCTGCTCCTGGGCGAGTTCGCCGCGCTATCCGAACCTGTGGAAGTTCATTTCTTGTGGCGTCCGATATTGGCGGATCCGAAGGATGAACTCGTTCTAGAGGCAGCGATCAACGGTCGAGCGGAAGCCTTGGTAACGCACAATGTACGTGATTTTGCGGCGGTCCAAGGCAGGTTCGAGATCGATATCCTCCGTCCTGCCGATCTTCTTCAAAGGATACGAAAATGAGCAAAGCTACCTATCCGTTGAAGCTTCCAAATTCAGTCAAAGAGGCCGCTGCGCGCCTGGCCCGACGGGACGGCGTTTCCCTCAATCAATGGATAGCTTCGGCCGTTGCGCAGAAAGTTGGCTCGATCGAAACCGCAGAAGCGTTCCTGAAGCGCCGGGCGGGCAAGGCGACCGGCGAAGGTCTTGCTGCACTTCTAGATCGCGTTCCATCGCGGGCGGCTGAACCTGGTGACGAGCTTCCGCCCCCGCGCCGCTAGTGATCGGAGTCGGCCAGCCAGTCCTCGCGCTTGAGGCGGTAGAGCACATGCCCCTTGAGCTGCGGGTCGGCGACGCGGGGGTGGTCGAAGTCGGCTGACGGATCGCGGCGCATGCCGAGGCGCTCCATCACCGCGGTCGAGCGGACATTGCTGCGCACGGCGAAGGAGAATATCTCGTCGAGTTTAAGCCGATCGAAGCCGAAATCGAGCAGCGCCCGGGCTCCTTCGCTTGCAAAGCCGTTGCCCCAGAATTCCGGCGCCAGGCGCCAGCCGATCTCGAACGCGCCCTCCGGCGCCACGCCGGGGACCTCCGCCCGGTGCAGGCCGATGAAGCCGATGCATTCGCTTGTTGCGGCGATCTCGGCGGGCGTCCAGCCAAAACCGTCGCGCGCGATCTCCTCGCGCATGCGATCCATGACGACGTCGGCGTTTTCCCGGTCGCGGCGGAAATCGAAGAACTCCATCACGCGGTCGTCGGAATTGATGCGGTGGAAGAGGTCGCGGTCGCGCTCCTCCCAGTTGCGCAGGATCAGCCGCTCGGTGCGGATCGGCGTCATCCGGCGAATTCTTCCTCGCGATAGCCCTGCAGGTAGAGCAAAGCGGTGAGGTCGCCGTGGTCGATGCGGATCTTCGCCTCGGCCGCGACGGCCGGCTTGGCGTGGAGGGCGACGCCCATGCCGGCAAGCTGGATCATGTCGAGGTCGTTGGCGCCATCGCCGACGGCGAGCACATCCTCGGCGTCGGCATGGTGGCTGAGGGCGATGTCGGAAAGCGCCTCGGCCTTTGCGGCGCGGCCGAGGATCGGCTCGGCGACCTCGCCCGTCAGCCGACCATTTGCGACGACAAGGCGGTTGGCGCGGTTCTCGTGGAAGCCGAGCTTTTCGGCGATCTTCGAGGTGAACACGTCGAAGCCGCCCGAGACGAGCGCCGTCCATGCGCCGTGCTGACGCATCGTCTGCACCAGCGCCCGGCCGCCGGACGCCAGCGTCAGGCGGTCCCGGATGATGCGGTCGACGACCGAAAGCTCGAGGTCCTTCATCAGTGCGACGCGCTCCCGGAGCGCCGGCTCGAAGGCGATCTCGCCGTTCATGGAACGGGCGGTGATCGCCGCCACGCGCTCCTTCAGCCCGACCTCGTCGGCAAGCTCATCGATGCATTCCTGGTCGATCATGGTCGAATCCATGTCGGCGAGCAGAATCTTCTTGCGCCTGGCGGATGCGTCGTGGACGACGATGTCGATCGGCTCGGAGGCGAGCTTTTCGTGGAGCGCAGCGGCGGCCTCTTTCCTGTCCATGCCGGCGGGCAGGACAAGATCGCAGGCGATCTCCTCGCCGAGCCAGGAGATCGCGCTTGCGCCGACCGCCTGGGACGCCATAGTCGCCAGCGGCCGCGACAGACGACGCGCGGCGGGATGGGAAATCAGCGTGGCGACGAGCGGCATCGAAAAATCCGGCGGGAAGGGAGGCATCAGGAACGCGATCCTGATAGCGGGCCCGACCGCGAGCGGCAAGTCGCGGCTGGCGCTGGAGCTTGCCGAGACGCTCGGGGGCGTCGTCGTCAACGCCGATTCGATGCAGGTCTATTCGGTGCTCGACGTTCTGACGGCGCGGCCGGGCGCCAACGAGATGCGGCGCGCGCCGCATCTGCTCTACGGCCATGTCGATCCCGGCGTCGCCTATTCGACCGGTGCCTGGCTGCGCGACGTGATCTCGCTCGCCGGCAGCGGCCGGTTTTCGACGGCCCGGCCGATCTTCGTCGGCGGCACGGGGCTTTATTTCCGCGCCCTGGAGGAAGGCATCTCCGAGATGCCGGACATCCCCGGACCGGTCCGCGAGCGCTGGCGCGGCGAACTTGCGGAGAAGGGCCCCGAAAGGCTGCATCGCATCCTGATGCGCGAAGACCCGCAGGCGGCGGCGACGCTGCGCACCGGCGACGGCCAGCGCATCGTCCGGGCGCTCGAGGTGCTGGAGGCCTCCGGTCGCTCGATCCTAGAATGGCAGGGGGAACGCGGTACGCCGCTGATCGATCTCGAAAGCGCCCGTTTCATCGTCATCGAGCCCGACCGCGCCGAACTCGTCGGCCGCATCGACCGGCGCTTCGATGCGATGCTCGACACAGGCGCGCTGGAGGAGGTGAAGGCGCTTAAGGCGCTCGGGCTGGACCCGCAACTGCCGGCCATGAAGGCGATCGGCGTGCGCGAGCTTGGGGCCGCGCTGGCGGGCGAGATCCCGATGGCGGAGGCGATCGAACGCGCCAAGATCGCGACCAGGCAGTATGCCAAACGCCAGTCGACCTGGTTCCGCCATCAGCTTGGCGCGCATTGGAGCCGCCTGCGCCAGCCGGATGTTTCGCACGTCATGGACCCGCCGGGGCCCTTGCCGGGCCGTCCGGGCGGGGGCTCCAGCAACCGCGCCGATTAACCCTCCGTAAGGTCGCCGATGGCATAAGCGGGAACGGTGCCGTCGGCGGGGAGAATATGCGCCTGCACAAGTCCGAAGCCGCTTTCTTCTTGTTCATCGCGGTCATCCTTGCGGCCGGCGTGATGATCTTTCACGCCTATGACGTGCTGTTTTCGATCGCAAACGGGCTGGCGGAGCCGGAACGCTACGCGGACGTCGCCTATCTGTCGAAACTCCTCTTCGCCACCGGGCTGCTGCTTGCCACGGGGCTGGTCTTCGGCCTGTTTTTCATCTTCCCGCTCATCCGCAGGCAGGTCAGGGAAGAGAACAAGCTGCGCGCCATGACCGAGACGCTGTCGGCGCGCTCGCAGAAGCTCGAATATGCGGCGCTCACCGACGCACTCACCGGCATGCAGAACCGGCGCTATTTCGACGATGCGCTGAAGGAATATCTGGGCGAGTTCCGTCGTATCGAGAAGCCGGTCGGGCTGATGATCGTCGATCTCGACCATTTCAAGCAGATCAACGATACGCACGGCCACGACATAGGCGACGAGGTGCTGAGGGCGGTGGCCGGCTGCCTGAAAGACATGACCCGTTATCACGACGTGGTGGCGCGGCTGGGCGGCGAGGAGTTCGCCGTGGTTGCACCCAACATGGACGTCGACACGCTCGTGCGTTTCGCCGAGCGCATCCGCAAGGCGGTGGCCGGCATGGTAATCGTGTCCGGAAGCGTCCGGCTGAAGGTGACGGCCAGCGTCGGCCTTGCCGTATGGGATCGCAAGGAGAATGCCGACGGGCTGTTCCGGCGGGCCGACCAGCAGCTCTACCAGGCCAAGAAGACCGGCAGGAACCGCGTCTGCGCTTGAGATTCCGGGCTATCCCTGCATGATGGCCGGCCTTCGGGTCGAGCAGCCATGGCGAAACATCCACTGCGCCTTACGCCGGAACACATTGCGCGCGTCATGCTCGATGCGGGAGACATCTCGCCGGCGTCTTTCGCGTCAGATCGAAGACCCGCCACCGACGAGGATCGCCGCAAGCTGGCGAACGACATCCTGACGGCCGCCCCGAGCCAGAACGACCTGTGGGTCTTTGCGTACGGGTCCCTGATCTGGAACCCGGCGTTCGAATTCACCGACACGCGGAAGGCGCTTGTGAGGGGATGGCGCCGATCGTTCTGTCTCGGCTGGGACAAATGGTTTCGCGGGACCGAACGGCGGCCCGGCCTGATGCTTGCACTTGATCGTGGCGGCAGTTGCAAAGGGCTCGCATACAGGCTGCCCGGCCGGTCCGTCGAAGCGAACCTTCTTTCGCTGCTGCGGCGAGAGATCCATGTCATCCCGCATCCTTTTCCCGCCCGTTGGATCAACCTGGCGACGGAGGAGGGGCCGCTACGGGCGCTGACTTTTGCGATCGACCGCAATTCGGGCTCCTATGTAGGCAATCTGACGGCGGAAGAAGTGGCCGATGTCCTGGCCAATGCGGTGGGGCGTCTGGGTTCTATGGCCGAGTACCTGCTCAGTACGGTCAGTCACCTCGAAGAACTCGGTTTGAGCGACGCCTATTTGTGGCGACTGCAGGATCTGGTGGCCGAACGGATCGAAGCCGCGCCCGTCCCCGCGGCTTCTGGTGGATAGAATGCTGACGTCGGCTCTTCCTACGTCCGCGAACCGAAGCGGCCGGGCTTCAGCCCGTAGCCGAAATCGATGTCGTCCTGGTCGGGCACCGAACGCGGGGCAGGCGACTCCGGCTTGCGGTAGCCAGGGTCGCCCGGCTGCAGCTGGGCGCTGACGGGCTCGGCGAAGGCGAGGTTCGACTGCGCCTTGGGCACGTTGCGGAGGCGCTCGACGATGTTGATGAGGTCGACATCGCTTCCGTCGCCGGCCGCCATCTCCTCCTGATGCCTCTTCTGGGTGCCGGGGATGAGCCTGGCGTCCAGCCGCTCGAATTTCAGGCGCATGGTGGTGGCGACGCCTTCACCGAAGGCGATCGCCTCGCGCTGGCCCATGGAGGAGAGGAAGGCGAGGCTCGACGCCGAGGAATCGGCGATCGCCGAGCGGATGATCGACTGGTCGTGCTCGTTGGCGAGCCGCATGGCGAAGAAGGTCGAGCATTGCGACAGGATGGTCGGGTCGAGTTCGCCGGGGCGCTGTGTCACCACGCCGAGGTAGCAGCCATATTTGCGGCCTTCCTTGGCGATGCGCGACAGAGCGTGCCTGGTCGGCGCGAAGCCCAGCCTGGGATCGGCCGGCATGTAGCGATGCGCCTCCTCGCAGAGCACCAGCAAGCGTAGCTTGCCTTCGCTCCACAGCGCCAGGTCGAAGGCGAGGCGCGCGAGCACCGAGCACACCGAGTTGACCACTTCGGAGGGCATGCCCGCCATCTCGAAGCAGGTGACCGGCCGGCCCTCATGCGGAACACGGAAGATGTTGCCGATCGTCTCGTGGATCGTGTCCTCGATCAGCCGCGAGTTGAACATGAACTTGTAGCGCGGGTCGGCGACAGCGGATTCGATGCGCGTCCTCAGCGACTTCAGGATCGGGCGGTCGTTCTTGCTCTCCAGAAGCCCCATGCGCTCGTCGATCTGCTTGATCAGATCGGCCATGCGGTAAGGCACCGGCGTGTCGGCGGTCAGCGCATCGACGCCGCGACGCAGGAAAGCTCCGCCGGCCGGGTTGCGATAGAGGTTCTTCGCCATCGGTATGAGATCGCGCAGGATGTCGACCTCCTCGGGGTCCGCCTCGCGGCCGCGGAACAGAACCTCCGTGAATTCCTCCAGCCGGAACATCCAGAACGGCAGGTCGAGCGAACCCGCGTCGACGCGCACGCAATATTCCGGCAGCGAGCCGGCGAATTCGTTGTGCGGGTCGAGAATGAGGACGCGCAGATCCGGACGGGCCTCGATCGCCTTGCGCATCAGAAGCGAGACCGCAGTCGACTTGCCGACGCCGGTCGTGCCGACGATGGCGAAGTGGCGCGCCAGCGTGTCGTCTATCGCGATGCGCGCCTCGATGTTTTCGTCCTGCGAAAGCTGGCCGATGGTGATCGCATGACGGTCGGCGAGGTCGTAGACGGCCTGCAGGTCGCGCGCGCGGATGCGGTGGGCGATCGCGCCAATGTGGGGATAGACGGTGATGCCACGATCGAAGACGGGCGGCTGGGGCGCCTCGCGGTCGCGCACCTCGCCGATCAGCTCGACATTGACCTCGATGGCATTCTGCCGGCCCTGGTTCCAGGCGAGGTCGGCCTTGCCGATGGCATAGACCAGTCCGACGGTGCGGGCGGTGCCGAGATTGATGGAGATCATGCGGCCGACCGTCCAGAGGCCGGTCACTGTGCCTTCCTCGGTGTCGGCAAAGGCGGCGATGGTGGCGCGCGCTCCGTCGCAGCGCACGACATGGCCGAGGATGCGCGAGTCGTTCTGGGCGGCGTCGCGCCGCTCCTGCGGAACCGCCTCTCCGCGGGAGTTCTCCTGTGCGTACATCAAGTCTGTCCCTGTCCGCCTGCCTGTCCGGAGAGGTTACCCATTCGCAGTTAAAGCCGGGTGAGGGGGGATGGTTGAGAAGAGATTGAACCCGCCGCTAAAATTGCATCCGTCGGCAGCGGCGGCCGTTTGCTCGGCAAGTAATGTCTGACGGCGAAATCAGTGATTGACTCGCCCCGGATTCCGCCCTTAAAGTCCGCGCCCATGAAAACGACACTCATTCTCGTAGTAGGAATGCGCATGGGCAAGGCGGTGTGACCGCCGGGCGACAGCACCCCATGCGCAAATGCCAAGGCTCCCTCGGGGGCCTTTTTTGTTACCTGGACTAAAGACTGAAATTCGCCGATGGCGAGCAGAAACGGAACGGACCGATGAGCAACGGACAGAACGAACGGCGTGAGATGACCGGCGCCGAAATGGTGGTGCAGGCGCTGAAGGACAACGGCGTCCTCCACCTGTTCGGCTATCCGGGCGGCGCGGTCCTTCCGATCTATGACGAGCTGTTCCAGCAGGAAGACATCCAGCACATCCTGGTCCGCCACGAGCAGGGCGCCGGCCATGCGGCGGAAGGCTATGCGCGCTCGACCGGCAAGCCGGGCGTGATGCTGGTCACCTCCGGCCCTGGCGCCACCAATGCGGTGACCGCGCTGCAGGACGCGCTGATGGATTCCATCCCGCTCGTCTGCCTGACCGGGCAGGTGCCGACCGCGCTGATCGGCTCGGACGCCTTCCAGGAATGCGATACTGTCGGCATCACGCGCCCCTGCACCAAGCACAACTGGCTGGTGAAGGACGTCAACGAACTCGCCGCGATCATCCACGAAGCCTTCCACGTCGCCACGACGGGCCGGCCTGGCCCTGTCGTCGTCGACATCCCGAAGGATGTCCAGTTCGCCAAGGGCATCTATACGCCGCCGCAGACCGCGCCGCGCACCTCCTATCAGCCGAAGGTCCAGGGCGACCTGGAGAAGATCAAGGCCGCAGTCGCGCTGCTCGCCAATGCGAAGAAGCCCATCATCTATTCCGGCGGCGGCGTCATCAATTCCGGCCCGGAGGCGAGCCAGTTGCTGCGCGAGCTGGTCGAGCTGAGCGGCTTCCCGATCACCTCGACGCTGATGGGGCTCGGCGCCTATCCGGCATCGGGCAAGAACTGGCTCGGCATGCTCGGCATGCACGGCACCTACGAGGCCAACATGGCCATGCATGACTGCGACGTGATGCTGTGCCTGGGCGCGCGCTTCGATGACCGCATCACCGGCCGCATCAACGCCTTCTCGCCGAACTCGAAGAAGATCCACGTCGACATCGACCCGTCCTCGATCAACAAGAACGTGCGGGCCGACATCGGCATACTGGGCGATGTCGGCCACGTGCTGGAGGACATGGTGCGGCTGTGGCGGGCGACCGCCAAGACCGACAAGAAGACGCTGCATCCCTGGTGGGAGCAGATCGCCCGCTGGCGCGCGCGCGACTCGCTCGCCTACCGGATGAACGACGACGTCATCATGCCGCAATACGCCATCCAGCGTCTGTTCGAGGCGACCAAGGGCAAGGACACCTACATCACCACCGAGGTCGGCCAGCACCAGATGTGGGCCGCGCAGCATTTCCACTTCGACCAGCCGAACCGCTGGATGACATCGGGCGGACTGGGCACGATGGGCTACGGCCTGCCGGCCGCGCTCGGCGTGCAGATCGCGCATCCCGACGCGCTGGTCATCGACATCGCCGGCGACGCCTCGGTGCAGATGACCATCCAGGAGATGAGCTGCGCGGTGCAGTACGAGGCGCCGATCAAGATCTTCATCCTCAACAACCAGTACATGGGCATGGTGCGGCAGTGGCAGCAGCTGCTACACGGCAACCGGCTGTCGCATTCCTACACCGAGGCGATGCCGGACTTCGTGCTGCTCGCCCAGGCCTATGGCGCGCATGGCATACGCTGTGAGAAGCCGGGCGATCTCGACGCCGCGATCAAGGAGATGATCGACGTCAAGAAGCCGGTGATCTTCGACTGCCGCGTCGCCGCGCTCGCCAACTGCTTCCCGATGATCCCGTCGGGCAAGGCGCATAACGAGATGCTGCTCCCCGACGAGGCGACCGACGAGGCGGTGGCCAACGCCATCGACGCCAAGGGCAGGGAGCTGGTGTAAAAACGCCGGCCGTACAGCAAGTTAGCACAAGTTCCCGAGATCGAGATTCAGACATGAACGCCCAGCTTCAACCCACCGGCTCCGCCTATTTCATCGCCAAGGAGACCGAGCTTCCCGAGACGCACACGCTCTCGGTGCTCGTCGACAACGAGCCGGGCGTGCTTGCGCGCGTCATCGGCCTCTTCTCCGGCCGCGGCTACAACATCGAGAGCCTCACGGTCTCCGAGACCGAGCACGAGAAGCACCTGTCGCGCATCACCATCGTCACGCGCGGCACGCCGCATGTGCTGGAGCAGATCAAGCATCAGCTCGAGCGCATCGTGCCGGTGCACGGCGTGGTCGACCTCACCGTTCGCGCCAGGGAACTCGGTCAGGACCGCCCGCTGGAGCGCGAGCTCGCGCTGGTGAAGGTCGCCGGCAAGGGCGACAATCGCGTCGAGGCCCTGCGACTCGCCGACGCGTTCCGCGCCAGCGTCATCGACGCCAACACCGAGCACTTCATCTTCGAGATCACCGGCAAGGGCTCCAAGGTCGACCAGTTCATCGCCATCATGAAGCCGCTCGGGCTGGTCGAGATCTGCCGCACCGGCGTCGCCGCCATGAACCGCGGCCCGCAGGGGATGTAGCCCTCCGGCTGCAGCCCGAGCCATCCGGGACATACGCGCAATCCTGGCGCCACCCCTGGCATAACCGCTTGACGGTTATGGCGCGTCCGCCGCTCGGACCGATAATTTAAGTCAGCAGTGCTGACCTTGTGTGAATCCGATGTCCCTTGACGCTTTCCTGGCCCTGCTGGCCTTCGCTTTCGCGACCTCGATCACGCCGGGGCCGAACAACCTGATGCTGCTTACTTCAGGCGTGAATTTCGGCTTCGTGCGCAGCGTCCCGCATATGCTCGGCATCGGCGGCGGGTTTCTGTCGCTGCTGCTTGGCGTGGGCCTGGGGCTCGGCGCGATGCTGACAGCGTTTCCTTCGCTTCATCTGGCGCTCAAGGTGCTCGGCGGCGCCTACCTTCTCTATCTCGCCTGGCGGATCGCCATGTCGCGCTCGATAGGTAGCGGCGCCGACTCCGGAGCGCGGCCGATGACCTTCCTCGAGGCCGCAGCGTTCCAATGGGTCAATCCGAAGGCCTGGGTGATGGCGGTCAGCGCGATGGCCATCTACACCAACCCGCAGGCGCCGTTCCTCTCGATGCTCATCGTGGCTGGCGCCTTCGCGGTGGTGAACCTGCCCAGCGTCTCGACCTGGGCGGGTTTCGGCATGGCGCTGCGCGGCTTCCTCGCCGATCCTGTCCGGCTCAAATGGTTCAACGTCGCCATGGGCGTGCTGCTCGCCGCCAGCCTCTGGCCGATGCTTGGATAATTCCGCCCCTGCCGTCCTTGGCCGCACGAGCGGCGGGCTCAGGCACAGCGACCGTCGGGCTAGACGGCCCGGGCGGTGGCGGGCGGGGCCCGCCACCGTTGCTCAGGCGCTAGAGTTTGACGCCGGTCAGCCTGGTCTCAAGCTTCTCGCGATCGTCGGCGGATTTCAGGCGGATGGTCATGGCTTCGCTCTTGATCGGAACCTGAAGGGGCAGGCTGATCTCGACTTCCTGTGCATGTTCCTCGGCCCATTTCTTGAAGCGTGGCAGCTTGTTGGGGCCGCTGATCGGGAAGGTGAAGCTGTATCTGAAGGTCATATCGCATAATCCAGGTGATGGCCGCCGGCTTTGGCGAGCGCGCGCATACGCGCGCAGCAAATCCGCCGCAGGCAGTCCGCAAGAATTCGGTTGGGATTTTGGTCGCCTATCCTGGCGCCGCTCTTGCTCTCGCAGGTAGTGGCGCCAGGCAGTCAGCCTATGAGAAGGCCGCCTTTGCAGACTATCAGCAGGGCAAAAGAAACGGGCAACATAGGCGCTGTTCTCGGCCACCGGGCCAAGCTTGTCAAATTTGACGGTGGTAGCCGCGGAACCCCGCCGCCGCCTTGTCCGGGAGCCGGCAAGGTCGTAGCTTGTGGCCATGTCACACGATCACGACCATCATCACGACAACGAGCTCGACCCGATGGCCGCGCGGGTTCGCGCGCTGGAGACGATCCTGACCCAGAAAGGGCTGATCGACCCCGCCGCGATCGACGTCATCGTCGACACCTACGAGACCAAGGTCGGGCCGCGCAACGGCGCCAGGGTCGTGGCGCGCGCCTGGAGCGACCCGGCCTATGCCGACTGGCTGCGGCAGGACGCGACCGCCGCGATCGCCTCGCTCGGCTTCACCGGCCGCCAGGGCGAGCACATGCAGGCCGCCTTCAACACAGACGAAACCCACAACCTGGTCGTCTGCACGCTCTGCTCCTGCTATCCGTGGAGCGTGCTCGGCCTGCCGCCCGTCTGGTACAAGGCGCCTCCCTATCGCAGCCGCGCCGTCATCGACCCGCGCGGCGTGCTCGAAGAGTTCGGGCTGACGCTGCCGAAGGACAAGAAGGTCCGCGTGTGGGATTCGACCGCCGAGCTGCGCTACCTCGTGGTGCCGCAGCGGCCCGCCGGCACCGAAGGCTGGAGCGAGGACGATCTCGCCGGGCTGGTCACGCGCGACTCGATGATCGGCACCGGCGTGGCGCTGGAGCCCGAAGCCGCATGAACGGCCCGCACGATCTCGGCGGCCAGATGGGGCTCGGGCCGGTCGCGCCCGAGACGGACGAGCCGGTCTTCCATGCCGACTGGGAAAAGCGTGCGCTCGGCGTCACGCTCTGCGCCGGCACCTTTGGGTTCTGGAACATCGACGAGAGCCGCCACGCGCGGGAGAACCGCCATCCGGTCGACTACCTGTCCTCGACCTATTACGAGATCTGGATCAAGGGGCTGGAGCGGCTGCTCAAGCGCCACGGCTTCGTCAGCGAGCGCGACCTTGCCGAGGGCAGGGCGGTTGATGGCGCCACGCAGCCGAAGCGCGTGCTGAAGGCCGCTGACGTGCCGGCCGTCCTTGCGCGCGGCGGCCCCTGCGACCGGCCGGTCGGGACGCCGCCGCGCTTCAAGACGGGCGACCGGATCGTCACCCGCAATTTCAGCCCGACCGGCCACACCAGGCTGCCGCGTTATGCGCGCGGCAGGCACGGCGTGGTCGAGGCCGTGCGTGAAGGGTACGTCTTCCCCGACACCAATGCGCATGGCGAAGGCGAGAATCCGCAATGGGTCTACACCGTCGTCTTCGACGGGCGTGAGATCTGGGGCGAGGACGCCGACCCGACGCTGACCGTCTCGATCGACGCCTGGGAGAGCTATCTTGAACCAGCGTGAACTCCCGCCCGGCATCGACGAGCCGGTCTTTGCCGAGCCATGGCAGGCGGAAGCTTTTGCGCTGACGGTCGCCCTGCACGAGAAGGGGCTGTTTTCGTGGGGCGAATGGGCCGAGGCGCTGTCGGCGGAAGTGAAGAGGCAGGATGCCTCCGACGACGGCCACGACTACTATGAGCACTGGCTGGCGGCGCTGGAAAAACTTCTCGTCTCGAAAGGCGTGGCGCCGACGGCGGAAGTCGACGCCTTGGCCGCAGCCTGGGAACGCGCCGCGCATGCAACCCCACACGGCAAGCCGATCCTCCTGGAGAACGATCCGCAGCGGTAGCGCGGGGGCCGCCTATTTCGGCATCTCGACAGTCACTTTCAGGCTCGAATACCAGGCGGCGAGGTCGGCTATGTCGTCGTCGCTGAGACCCTTGGCCATGATGCTCATCTGCGGATCCTTGCGCTCGCCGCTCCTGTAGGCGCCGAGTTGCTTGCGGATGTAGTTGGCGCTGTCGCCGGCGAGATTTGGCGCGTCCGGGTTCTTTGCGAGACCGTCGAGGCCGTGACAGACGCTGCATTTGGCGGCCTTGGTCTTGCCTGCCGCCGCGTCGGCCGCCGCCACGGGCGCCGGCATCGCCGGCAGGATCGCGAGAAAGCCGGCGACGCCGGCAAGATAGCGAAGCATGGTGGAGATCCCCGAAGAGAGGTCACGGCGATTTGCCGTGACCTCCGGTTTGCTCAGTCGCCGTAGGAGATGCGGTAGATCGCTCCGGCGAAATCGTCGGAAACGAGCAGCGATCCGTCACGCAGTTGCGTGAGCGCGGTCGGCCTGCCGATGTATTCGCCATCGGCGGTCAGCCAGCCGGCGGCGAATTCCTCCTGCTCCCCGGCGGTGCCGTCCTCGTTCAGCGGCGTGAACAGCACGCGCGCGCCGGCCGGGTCGGTGCGGTTCCACGAACCGTGCTGGGCCGTGAAGACGCCCTGCTTGTAGCGGTCGGGAAACTTCCGGCCGGTGTAGAACACCATGCCGAGATCGGCTGCATGCGCGATCGTTTCGACGACGGGGAAGACCACGTCGGCGGGCGGTTCGCTGTTCTTGTACTCCTCGGTGCGGACCTTGCCTCCGCCATACCATGGGAAGCCGAAGTTCTGGCCCATCTCGGTGACGCGGTTCAATTCGCCGGGCGGGGTGTCGTCGCCCATGCCGTCGACCTGGTTGTCGTTCGTCCACAGGTCGCCGGTGGCGGGATCGAAGTCGAAGCCGACCGGGTTGCGCAGTCCGTCGGCAAAGATCTCGCGGTTGGCGCCGTTCTGATCCATGCGGATAATGCCGCCAATGCCCGACTTCTTGAACTCCTCCTGCTTCTCGGGCGAGGGTACGTTGAAGGGCTGGCCGATCTGTATGTAGATCTTCTTGTCGGGACCGACCGCGCAGACGCGTGCGGTGTGGTTGAAGGATTCGTCGGCGCCCGGGATGAGCTCGCCCTCCTTGACGACGTCGCCCACCGCCACGTCGGGGCTTTCGTAGAAGAACTCCGCCGCCGGGAAGGTGCGCACGCGATTGCGTTCGGCAATGTAGAGGAACCCGTCCTTGGAGAAGCACACGCCGTTGGGGATGGCGAACTCCAGCGACGGCGCAAACCGCTTCACCTCGTCGGCGGTGCCGTCCTTGTTGCGGTCGGTGACAGCCCACACCGCGTCCTTGCGCGTGCCGACGAAGGTGACGATGCCCTGCGGACCCACGGCCATGTGGCGGGCGTCGGGAACGACCGCGTAGAGATTGATCTTGAAACCGTCTGGGAGCTTGACGTTCTCCAGGTTCTTGCGGAGCTGTGCGGCGTTTTCGTCGTCCTGCGGCACAAACTGGAAGGCATCCGACCCGGTCCCGGTCGTCTGCATGTTTTCAAGCTTCTGCATGTTGTCCTGTGCCTGCGCCAACCCGGTAGATGCGAGGATAAGCGCGGCCGTCGAAGCAAATAGGCGGTCTTTCATTTCCTCCTCCACTTCAGTCAAGAGCCGCCCGCCCTAACGCCGAAGCATAACATGAAAGCTCTTGGCAACAACTGTTGGAGCCTGCAGAGCAATAAAGTTGAGACAAAAGTATTATTCAATCCGTCCAAATGAATTGGATGTCTTGATCTTTGTGCAATGCAATATCGGGTATATCGAGCCGGCGGCGTGGTTCCGTGCGGCGGGAGGCCTACAGCACCGCCGCTCCGTTCATGTCCCGCTGCCGCCTGATCTCGTCGGCCACTAGCTCCTGCAGTTGCCAGAGGTTGCGGTCGTGGATGCCGTATTCCTCGAGCTTGACGATGGTGTTGTAGAGATAGGCCGCGTTGGAGCCGAGATGGCCGCAGGCGCGCGCGATGCGTTTTGCGGTTTCCTCCGGCGACAGTTTCAGGAAGGGAAAGCTTTTTGTCGGCGCTGCCCAGAAGGCCAGCGCGCGCACTTTTCCCTCGGCGCTGTCGATGTTCAGCCAGCGAGCGTTGTCGAGATCACCCTCGTAGTCGGATTCCCTGTTGAGCATCCGGTAGAGCTGGGCGACGCGGTTCTCGTCAGGCAGCCGGAAGGCGACGCCATGACAGGTGCCGCCGCGTACGATTGCCATCATCTGGCCGGGCAGGTCCGGCGACCCGCGCCAGCGCGGCAGTTCGATGCAGAAGGACCGGTGCCAGCCGCGGGCTACTGCACGCTTCGCCTCCACCGCCTCGAAATCCGGCTTCCAGATCAGCGAGCCGTAGGCGAACAGCCAGAGCGGAGCGTCGCCGCACTCGCGGTCCAGCTCTTCTGCCTTGGCCGAAACCTCGGCGTCGGTCAGTTGGACCAGGCCGGCGGCAGGACCTGGATCGGCCACTTCGCGTTCGCATGAGGCCACGAGTTCGGGCGTGAGCGACAAAGCGCGCCGATTCGGCATTGGAGGTCCCCATCCAGATAAGCGGATGCTAGCGCAGGACCTTGCCATGTAAAGCGCTTGACAAACACGGCGCGTCCATGTTCCCTGTTTGTTCGTATCGCGGCGCAGGACGATGCGTCCTTGCCCCTCAAACCCGAATCCTGCCAGTCAGGCGCATGGAATTTTCTCCCCAGCAGGACGACGCGCTGAAGGCGGTGGCGCGATGGCTGAAGGACGGCCGGCCGCAGATCTTCCGCCTGTTCGGTTATGCCGGAACCGGCAAGACGACGCTCGCGCGCTATTTCGCCGAACATGTCGACGGGCAGGTGCAGTTCGCAGCCTTCACCGGCAAGGCCGCGCAGGTGCTGCGCTCCAAGGGCGCCACCAACGCCCGCACCATCCATTCGCTTATCTATCGCCCGCGCGGCGAGGAGGCGGTCGAGGACGAATCGACCGGCAAGACGTCGATCAACCCGACCTTCGCGCTCAACCGCCAGAGCCCGGTGGCGCGCGCAAAACTCATCATCATCGACGAATGCTCGATGGTCGACGAGCAGCTCGGCAAGGACCTGCAGTCCTTCGGCACGCCCATTCTCGTGCTCGGCGACCCGGCGCAGCTGCCGCCGATCTCGGGCGGCGGCTTCTTCACCGAGCATGAGCCAGACGTGCTCCTGACCGAGATCCACCGGCAGGCGCGGGACAATCCGATCATCCGACTGGCGCTCGACGTGCGCGAAGGGCGCGAATTCATGCACGGCGACTACGGCACGGCGCAGGTGATCGGCCGCGAGCAGGTGACGCAGGAGCTGGTGCTCAAGGCCGACCAGGTGCTGGTCGGCACCAACCGCACGCGCCGCCGCTACAATGCGCGCCTGCGCGAGCTCAAGGGTTTTTCCGCCAACTACCCGCAGGCAGGCGACAAGCTGGTGTGCCTGCGCAACGATCCCGCGAAAGGCCTGCTCAACGGTTCGCTGTGGAAGGTCATGACGTCGTCGCGCGAGACGGTGAAGCCCGGCATCAACCTGCTCGTCTCGCCGGAGGAGGACGATCCGGACCGCGGCGTCGCCAAGATCAAGCTGCTGAAGGCCGCCTTCGAGAATCCGGACGAGGAGATCCCCTGGCAGCAGAAGAAGCGTTTCGACGATTTCGACTACGGCTACGCGCTGACCGTCCACAAGGCGCAGGGCTCGCAATGGAACGAGATCGTGCTCTTCGACGAGAGCTGGGCCTTCAAGGATACGCGCCAGCGCTGGCTCTACACCGCGATCACGCGGGCGGCCGAACGCCTGACCATCGTCAGGTGATATCGTCAGGTAATGCGGCGGATCCCGCTGGGTCAGCGGAAATCCGCTGCATGGCGTGGCCGAAGCCTGTATAGAGGCGGTCCCGAAAGGCCGAGGTCCGTACCATGCCCGCCAAGCTTTCCGTCAATCTCAACGCCATAGCGATGCTGCGCAACCGGCGCGACCTGCCGTGGCCGAGCGTCACCGGGCTCGGGCGCATCGCGCTCGCCGCCGGCGCGCATGGGCTGACGGTCCACCCCAGGCCCGACCAGCGACACACCCGCCATTCCGACCTGCCGGAACTCAGGGCGCTGATCGACGACGAGTTCCCGGCCGCCGAGTTCAACATCGAAGGCTATCCGACCGAGGATTTCCTGAGCCTCGTGGAGGCGAACCAGCCGAATCAGGTGACGCTGGTGCCCGACGATCCGGCGCAGCCGACATCGGACCATGGCTGGGATTTCACGGCCCAGGCATCTTTCCTGACGCCAATCGTCAGAAGATTGAAGAAGGGCGGTTTCCGCGTCTCGCTTTTCTCCGACCCCGACGCCGAGGACATTACCGCCGCGCGCGACACGGGAGCCGATCGCATCGAACTCTACACCGGGCCATACGGTGCGTTCCACGACGATCCAGACGCGGCAAAGCGTGAGCTGGACAGGCTCCAGAAGACCGCCGACGCCGCGCAGGCGGCGGGGCTCGCCGTCAATGCCGGCCACGACCTCACCGTCGCAAACCTGCCGGCGCTGGCCGAGAGGATCCCGCACCTCGCGGAAGTGTCCATCGGCCACGGGTTGACCGCCGACGCGCTGGAATATGGCATGGCCGGTACGATCGGCCGTTTCCTCAAAGCGTGCGGGTGGTAGGCTCCACCATGCGGGTCGCTCCTGCTTGCACCGCTTTTTTGCAGTGCAGCAATTGCAAAAGGCGGAGGAGGGGTGTAGAGCCGCGCCCGTTTTGTCGGAGTAGCGTTTGATGACGCACCAACCAGCCGGCGGCGGAACCGAAGCTGCCGGCCAGCCGGGACACCCCGTTTCGAGCAGAACCGGCGTCCTGATGATTGGCGCGCTCGGCGTCGTCTATGGCGACATCGGCACGAGCCCGATCTACGCGTTCCGCGAGGCGCTGCATGCCGCGTCGGGCGGCGGCACGGCCCTGCGCATGGAGATCCTGGGCGTCCTATCGCTCATCGTCTGGGCGCTGACGATCATCGTCACCATCAAATATGTGATCTTCGTGCTGCGCGCCGACAATGAAGGCGAGGGCGGCACGCTGTCGCTGATGGCGCTCGCCCGCAGCGCCTATCCGCGCGCCAGCGCAGCGATCCTCACCATCGGCGTGTGCGGAGCGGCGCTGTTCTTCGGCGACGCCATCATCACGCCGGCGATCTCGGTGCTGTCGGCGGTGGAAGGCCTGAAGGTCGTGACCCCGGCCTTCGATCCCTATGTCGTGCCGATCACGCTCGTCATCCTGGCTGTGCTCTTCGCTGTCCAGCGCTTCGGTACGGGCAGCGTCGCCATTGTCTTCGGGCCGATCATGCTGGCCTGGTTCGTCGTGCTCGGCGTTGCCGGCCTCACGCATATCGCCGACGACCCCACGGTGTTCTATTCGATCAATCCCTACTACGCGTTCTCCTACCTGGCCGCGCAGCCGCAGGTGGCCTTCGTCACCATCGGCGCGGTGTTCCTTGCGGTCACCGGCGCCGAGGCGCTCTACGTCGACCTTGGCCATTTCGGGCGCCGGCCGATCGTGCTCACCTGGGCGGCGATCGTGTTCCCCTGCCTGCTGCTCAACTATTTCGGGCAGGGGGCGTTCGTGCTGGCGCATGGCGGCACGCCGCAAAACCCCTTCTTCGAGATGCTGCCGCAATGGGCGCTGCTGCCGATGGTCGGTCTGGCCACGGCGGCGACCGTCATCGCCAGCCAGGCCGTCATCTCCGGCGCCTATTCGCTGACGCGCCAGGCGGTGCAGCTCGGCCTGCTGCCACGCTTCGAGATCCAGCACACGTCCGAGATGCAGTCGGGCCAGATCTACCTGCCGCGCGTCAACTTCATGCTGGCGCTCGGCGTCATGGTGCTCGTCGTCGGCTTCGGCGCTTCGAGCAAGCTGGCCGCCGCCTACGGTATCTCCGTGACCGGCGAGATGCTGGTGACGACGATCCTGCTGTTCATCGTCATGCGTCACCGCTGGAAATGGCGGCTTACCGCCACGGCCAGCCTGATCGCGGTCTTTTTCGTCGTCGACACCGGCTTCTTCCTGGCCAACGCCGCCAAGATCGCCGACGGCGGCTGGGCCTCGATCGGCGTCGCGCTTCTGATGTGCCTCATCATGTGGACCTGGGTCCGCGGCTCGAGGCATCTCTTCGAGAAGACGCGCAAGAACGAGATTCCGCTCGACTTCCTGGCCGCGAACCTCGCCAAGAAGCCGCCGATCCTGGTGCCGGGCACGGCTGTCTTCCTCACCAGCGACCCGCTGAGCGCGCCGACTGCGCTGATGCACAGCCTCAAGCACTACAAGGTCCTGCACGAGCAGAACGTGATCCTTTCGGTCGTCACCGCGCAGCAGCCGACGGTGCTGGAAAAGGACCGCGCCACGCTTGAGCCGATCAACGAGCTGTTCATGCGGGTGACGCTCAATTTCGGCTATATGGAGCAGCCGAACATTCCGAAGGCGATGGCGATCTGCCGCAAGCAGGGCTGGAAGTTCGACATCATGACGACGTCGTTCTTCCTCTCCCGCCGGTCGCTTAAGCCGGCCGCGAATTCGGGCATGCCGCTCTGGCAGGACAGGCTCTATATCGGGCTGGCGCGCACCGCCTCCGACGCTACCGAATATTTCCAGATTCCCACCGGCCGCGTGGTCGAGATCGGCACGCAGGTCGCCATCTGACACGAGCGGGCGAATTGCGCAGTCTGGCGCGTTCGCTCGAGGTGCCGTGCCATAGGCGCTCGCGCCAGCGGCGCCGGCCAAGCGGAAAATACTTCGAAAGGATGGCATCGGCCCATCGATCCGGCGCGGTGCGAAAATACCCACCGCCACGGACAGCATCGGCATCTCGCAGTTTTACCTGATCCCTTAGGAAATTCTTTTGGATTCAAGGTGATATTGCCCGCGGGGGACTGCCGGGGGCCGGAATGCTTCGCGTACTTACTTGCCTAGCCTACGAACACAACTATTGGTATGTGCTCGTTGCGGCCATCGTATGCGTCGCCGGCTCCATGATGACCATGGGGCTGTTCGACAGGGCAAGACAGCTCCAGGGTTCCAACCGGCTCGTATGGGTGCTGCTTTCGGGCATGGCCGGCGGCACCGCCATCTGGACCACCCATTTCGTCGCGATGCTCGGCTTCGACCCGCCGACCGGCTACACATATGAGCCGACGCTGACGCTGGCCTCGCTCGCCATCGCCATGGTCTTCACCGCGGCGGGACTGCACCTTGCCGCCGCCGGCGGCCCCACCTTCATGATCGAAGCCGGAGGAGCGGTGATTGGCCTCGGCATTGCCGCCATGCATTTTACCGGCATGGCCGGGCTCCAGGTGGCGGGTCATGTCGAGTGGGCGGCAGATCTCGTCGTCGCCTCCGTCGTCCTGGGCGTGCTGCTGGCGACGCTCGCGGTCAACCGCTGCGCACGTGTCTCCACCGTGCGCGGCCAGACGCTTGGCGCGGGCCTGCTCGTCCTCGCCATCTGCTCCATGCACTTCACCGCCATGGGTGCGGCGACCTTCGTCCCGGGGCCGTCGTTCGGGCTGCTGCCGCAGGCGTTTTCCAGCGAGCTCGTGGCCATCAGCGTGATGGCGATCCTTTCGGTCGTTGCCGGGCTCGGACTTTACGTCATCGATGCGCGCTCGCGCCGCGAGGTGCTCGACGGTTTCCGGCACGCGGCCCTGCACGACGCGCTCACCGGCATGCCCAACCGCGCCCATCTCGCCTCGCACCTTCCTGATGTGCTGAAGGCCTGCGCCGCGGAGGAGGGCAAGGTCGCCGTCATCGTGATGGACCTCGACCGCTTCAAGGATGTGAACGACGTCCACGGCCATCGCGCCGGCGACGCGCTGCTGCAGGCGCTTGCCGCCAGGCTCGGCGAAACCATGCGCGTCGGCGAATTCGTCGCCCGCGCCGGCGGCGACGAGTTCGTGGCCGTGAAGCAGGGGGTCGACGGCGCCAGCGATGCGCTCGAATTCGCCCGCCGGCTGGTCGGCTGCATTTCGCTGCCGGTGGTGCGACAGGAGCGCAGCTTCTCGGTCGGGGCCAGTCTCGGCGTCAGCCTCTACCCCTCGGACGCCCGCGACGCCGACGAGCTGATCGGCGTTGCCGATCTCGCCATGTACCGGGCCAAGCGGCAGGCCGGCAACAAGATCTGCTTCTACGACCACTCGATGGATGAGGGCAGGCGCGCCAGGAGCGCTCTCACGATGGAACTGAACGGCGCCATCGAGCGCGACGAACTCACGCTCTATTACCAGCCGCAGATCGCGGTGGCGACCGGCGAAGTGATTGGCTTCGAAGCGCTGCTGCGCTGGAACCATCCGCATCGCGGGCTGGTGCTGCCTGGCGAGTTCATTCCGATCGCCGAGGAAACCGGGCTGATCCTGCCGATCGGCGAATGGGTGCTGCGCAGCGCCTGCGCCGAAGCCGCACGCTGGGCAAAGCCGCTCAAGCTGTCGGTCAACATCGCCGCCGCCCAGCTCAGCCAGTCCGACCTGTCGCGCATCGTTCACGAGGCGCTGATCGAAACCGGCCTGCCGCCCGCGAGGCTGGAACTCGAGATCACCGAAGCGAGCATCATCGACGATCTGCACGGCACGCTGCAGATCCTGCGGCAGCTGAAGCTGCTCGGCGTCGCCATCGCCATGGACGACTACGGCACGGGCTATGCGTCGCTGTCGACGCTGCAGAAATTCCCCTTCGACAAGATCAAGATCGACCGTTCCTTCGTCGAAGGCGTCGGAACGGACAGGGCCTCGACGGCGATCGTCAAGGCGACGATCCTGCTCGCCAACAGCCTGGACATCACGGTGCTGGCGGAAGGCGTGGAGCGGCAGGAGCATCTCGACTTCCTGCGCGAGCAGGGGTGCTCGGAGGTGCAGGGCTACCTGTTCGGCCGGCCGCAGCCCGCTTCCGAGATCGCCGGTCTGGTCGACGGCCGCGCACGGACCGGCAACGAACGACGTCCGTCCCGCAGCGCCTATACCGAGATTTTCCAGCCGCCGGCGCTGGCGCGTTCCGTCGCCTTCTAGCCTCCGGCCAGTGCCAGCAGGGGCGATCGGCTCTGCCGCCGGCCCTCGGGTTGCGAAACAGGACCGAACGGGCTATCTGACGTCCAGCCAATTATCAGGAGAAGCAGATCGATGTGATTTTCAGCCGACAGCAATGCCAGTCGCTTTGCCATCGGAGAAATCATGTCTGCTTCCATCACGCTCGCCGGTCTGGCGTGGGCTTTGCCCGACGGCCGGCAAATCTTCGAAAACCTCAATCTGCAGTTCGGGCGCGAGCGCGCCGGCCTTGTCGGCCGCAACGGCGTCGGCAAGACGACGCTGTTCAGGCTGATTACCGGCGAGTTGCGGCCGCAGGCGGGCAGCGTCACCGTCGAGGGACGGCTCGGCCTGTTGCGCCAGACGGTGCAGGTCGGCGAGCGCGAGACGGTCGCCGATCTCTTCGGCGTATCGGACGCGCTGGCTTTGCTCGAACGGGCGGAGCGCGGCGACGCGCAAGCCGACGAGGTCGCCGAGGCAGACTGGACGCTCGAGGCCCGTATCGAGGCGGCGCTGGCGCGCATCGGGCTCGACGCCGCCCCGCGGACGAAGCTTGCTTCGCTTTCGGGCGGGCAGCGGACGCGGGCAGGGCTCGCCGCCCTCGTCTTCGCCGAGCCGGATTTTCTGCTGCTCGACGAGCCGACCAACAATCTCGATCGGGATGGCCGCGCCGCGGTGATCTCCCTTCTGTCGACCTGGCGGGCCGGCGCGATCGTCGTCAGCCACGACCGCGAGCTTCTGGAGACGATGGACGCGATCGTCGAGATGACGAGTTTGGGGGTGACCCGCTGCGGCGGCAACTGGAGCCGGTACCGCGAGCGCAAGTCGCTCGAACTGGCGGCGGCCGAGCGGGATCTCGCCGATGCCGAGAAGCAGGTCGCCCTGCTTCAGAAGGCGGCGCAGGAACGCACCGAGCGGCAGGACCGGCGCGACGGCGGCGGCCGGCGCAAGGCCGCCAGAGGCGACATGCCCAAGATACTTGCCAATGGCCTGAAGAACCGCGCCGAGGGTACGCGCGGGCAGGGTGCGCGGCTCGCCGAACGCCAGGGCGTGCGGGCCGAGGAGGTGGCCGCCGACGCGCGGCGGCGGATCGAAGTGCTGCAGCCGCTCAACGTGGCGCTCTGCTCCACCGGCCTGCCGGCGGGCAGGACGGTGCTCAGGCTGGACGGAGTCGATGCCGGCTATGTGCCCGGCCGACCGGTGCTTCGCGATTTCTCGCTGCAGGTTGTCGGCCCAGAACGCATCGCGATCACCGGCGCAAACGGTTCGGGCAAGACGACGCTGCTTTCCCTCATCGCCGGCACGCTCGCGCCGTCGAGCGGCACGGTTTCGGTCATGACGCCGTTTGCCGTGCTCGACCAGCGGATGAGCCTTCTCGACCCGGAAAGCTCGATCCGCGACAATTTTCTGCGGTTCAATCCCGATGCGGACGAGAATGCCTGCCGAGCAGCGCTTGCGCGCTTCATGTTCCGCGCCGACGCCGCCCTGCAACGGGCCGGTACACTGAGCGGAGGGCAGCTTCTGCGGGCGGGGCTTGCCTGCGTGCTTGGCGGCGCTGCTCCCCCGCCTCTGATCATCCTCGACGAGCCGACCAACCATCTCGACATCGATTCCATCGAAGCCGTGGAGGCGGGGCTCCGCGCCTATGACGGCGCCCTCTTGATCGTCAGCCACGACGAGGCTTTTCTCGCCAATGTCGGAATTGGGCGACGCATCAAGCTTGGCGGTGCGGGGTCGATGGCGGCCGATGGCCTGTGAAGCCGACGATGCGTGCTCCATCTTTCATTTACTGCTGTTCGATAAACCTCACCCCTGAGCCAACGTTGAACAGCGTATGACCTACGCCTCGACCATCGAAGCTGTCTCCCGTTCGTCGGGATCGCTGAGCACTCCTGCGCTGGAATATAATCCGGCGCTGGACGGGTTGCGCGGGCTTGCTGCTCTGGCCGTTGTGGGCTTTCACTCCGCTTTTCCCTTCATGTCCGGAGGATTTCTCGGCGTCGATCTTTTCTTCGTGCTTAGCGGGTTCCTGATCACCCGCCTCTTGCGGGCCGAGGTTGCGGCAACCGGCAGGATCGACGTTCTGCGCTTCTACTGGCGGCGGGCGCTGAGACTGTGGCCGCCGCTGCTCGCAATGCTTGTGCTCTATGCCTGCTGCGTTCCACTGATTGCTGATACGGACTGGCAGCGCGACGTGCTGCTCGCGATGTTCTACCTGACGGATTATTCCTACCCTTTCTGGGGTGAACCCGAACTTCTGCGCCACACCTGGTCCCTGTCGGTCGAGGAGCATTTTTATCTGGTCTGGCCGCTCGCGATCCTGTTGACCCGTCGTATCGAAGCGGCGAAGCTCGCCGTGATTTTCTTCGGCCTCTATGTCGCGGCGACCGGTTGGCGCATCTTTGATTATTGGTTTTTCGCCGACTGGCACTGGACCTATTTTCGGTTTGACGCTCGCCTGAGCGGTCTAATGCTCGGTTCGATCGCCGGCCTCATCCCCTGGAAGCCCAGCAGCGAGGCGATCGGATGGGCTGGTCTTGCTCTTCTGGCGATACTGACAGCCGCGATGACCCTGCCGTCATGGTTCCAGTTCACCAATGGAACGATCGCTGCAGAGTTCGCGTCGGCGTCGGTGGTTCTCTCCGCCGTACACTGCCGCGACAGCCTGTTTTTCCGGATGCTTGCATGGCGGCCGCTGGTAGCCTGCGGCCTGCTGTCCTATTCGATCTATCTCGTGCACTATCCTGTTGTCCGTGTCCTGCGCGAGGTGATGAGCCCGACCGAGACGTTTACGATCACTGCCGCAATTTCGATCGCTCTTGCCGCCATGATCCGCATCTGGATCGAGAAACCCCTGCGCCGCTGGCGCGACCGGAGCTTGGCGGTCGCTTAAGGCGTCATGTCAGCAGGCTTGCGCAGCGCGGCAAGTCGTAGTAGGCGAACCGTAACGTACGGTACGGTTCGCGGCAGTGTCTGAAACATTGGAAAAGGAAGCTCCCACCGAGCGCCAGCAGGCGGTGCTCGACGCTGTGCTCGACATTCTGGTCGAGGGCGGCGACCAGCTTACCATGACCGCGGTGGCGCGGCGTGCGAGCTGCTCCAAGGAAACGCTCTATAAATGGTTCGGCGACCGCGACGGGCTGCTCGCCGCGACCGTGCGCTGGCAGGCCTCCAAAGTCCGCGCCGGCAATTACGACCAGCAGAAGCTCGATGCCGAGGCGCTGCACGACAGCCTGGAAGCCTTCGCCGCCAACTGGCTGAAGGTCATCTCGAGCCGCACGTCGGTCGCGCTCAACCGGGTCGCTGTTGGCCATGCCGGCTCGGGCAGGAGCAATCTCGGCCGGCTGGTGCTAGACAACGGCCGCTTCGCCATCGGCGAGCGGCTGAAGCCGCTGCTCGAAGCGGGCAGGGCGGCCGGGCTGCTAGCCTTCGACGACGCCGAAGAGGCGTTCCGTACCTTTTTCGGCCTGGTCGGCCGCGACGTGCAGATCCGGCTTCTGCTTGGCGATCCGCTGAAACTCTCCGCGGCGGCGGTCGAGCGGGAGGCCAAACACGCCGTCGACCAGTTCTTCACGCTTTTCGGCGCCGGCGGGCGCTCGAAAAATCCACCACTCTGACATTCAACCAGGAAGGAAAATTATCCATGCGTGTCTATTACGATCGCGACGCCGATCTCAATCTGATCAAGGGCAAGAAGGTCGCCATCATCGGCTACGGCAGCCAGGGTCGGGCGCATGCGCTCAACCTCAAGGAATCCGGCGTCAAGGAGATCGGCATCGGCCTCAAGGCCGGTTCTCCCACCGCCAAGAAGGTCGAGGCCGACGGCCTGAAGGTGATGACCGTGGCGGAAGCCGCCAAGTGGGCCGACCTGATGATGATGGCTGCACCCGACGAGCTGCAGGCCGACATCTACAAGAACGAGATCGCCGACAACATCCGCGACGGCGCAGCGATCGCCTTCGCACATGGCCTCAACGTGCATTTCGGCCTGATCGAGCCGAAGAAGACGGTCGACGTGCTGATGGTCGCGCCGAAGGGCCCGGGCCACACGGTGCGCGGCGAATACCAGAAGGGCGGCGGCGTGCCGTGCCTGGTCGCCGTGCATCAGGACGCGTCCGGCAACGCACTCGACCTCGGCCTGTCCTACGCCTGCGGCGTCGGCGGCGGACGTTCGGGCATCATCGAGACCAACTTCAAGGAAGAGTGCGAGACCGACCTGTTCGGCGAACAGGTGGTGCTCTGCGGCGGTCTGGTCGAGCTTATCCGCGCTGGCTTCGAGACGCTGGTGGAAGCCGGCTACGCGCCCGAGATGGCTTACTTCGAGTGCCTGCACGAAGTGAAGCTGATCGTCGACCTGATCTACGAAGGCGGCATCGCCAACATGAACTACTCGATCTCCAACACCGCCGAGTGGGGCGAGTATGTCTCCGGCCCGCGCATCATCACCGCCGAGACCAAGGCCGAGATGAAGCGCGTGCTGAAGGACATCCAGACCGGCAAGTTCACCTCGGAGTGGATGCAGGAATACCGTTCGGGCGCCTCGCGCTTCAAGGGCATCCGTCGCATGAACGACAGCCACCAGATCGAGGAAGTCGGTGCGAAACTTCGCGCCATGATGCCCTGGATCGCCAAGAACCAGCTGGTGGACAAGACCAAGAACTGAGGCGATCCACGCCTTCTTGCTGCGCGTCGCCGGGCTTCGCCCTGCGGGCGCGCGGCGATCGCCAAAAGAGACCAGAAAGCCGGCGGGGCAACTCGTCGGCTTTTTTTACCTTCCCCTGAGATGCCCAGGCTGCTTCTCGTCGAAAGCAACCTATGATATTTATTAATGCATTGCTAATGCAATCAATAGGGGAATTGTGCCATGAAGTTCGATTCAGCTCTGGAAGTCCAGGCGCGGGTCTTCCGCGAGGTTTTCGAGTTTGTCGAGGTGCCAGCCGCCGCCGGCATGACGCCGCTTCCCGGCCTGTTCGTCGACCCGGCCGCGACCGTCGCGTTCGAAGCGGGGGGAGACCCGGTGGAGTTGCCGAGGAAGCAGACCGACGAGATCGCGCTCGGCGTCGCGGAAGGAATGGGCGAGGAGGATTCCCGCCTGGCGGTGCTGGTCCAGGACGAGGCGGTCCAAGGCAGCCAGATCGTCGAAAGGATCGTGACGCTGGCGCATGGTGAGGCGGAGGTGCTCTACATCGGCCGCCAGGACGCGTCCTGGACCCAGGTGCGCAACAATCCCATACGGCTGGGATGCAGCGCCTCGCCGGTGACTGTCGGCTACGCGGGTACGATGGGCTGCTTCGCCAAAGACGGACAGACCGGCCATGTCGGCGTCCTGTCGAACAATCACGTGCTGGCGGACGTGAACAGGGTGGCGCTGCAGACCCCGATCATGCAGCCGGGCGCACTCGACAACGGCAATCCGGGCAGGGACGCGGTTGCGGTGCTGTCCCGCTTCGTGCCGATCCAGTTCGGTGGCGTGCCCAACGCCGTCGACGCGGCCTTCGCCACGATATTACAGCACGGCCGGCAAGAGGACCGCGCGACGCTTTACGACAGCGCCAACGTGCCGATGCCTGCGATCACCGTTAACCCGTCGTCGGTCGCGACAGCCATGCCCGGCATGACCGTCTTCAAGACCGGACGCACGACGCGCCATACGCGGGGCAGGGTCAGGGCCGTCAACGTCAACAACTACCAGGTCAACATGGGCATCGGGGTGGCGCGATTCGACAACCAGATCCTGGTCGAGATGGCGAACACACCGGTGGCGCCGTTCTCGCGTCCCGGCGACAGCGGATCGCTGATCGTCGACGGCAGCGGTCAGCCGGTCGCCCTCCTCTTTGCCGGGTCCAATGTCGGCGGGGCCGGCAATGTTGGTGTTACCGGATGCAATCCTATATCATCGGTACTGACCCAACTCGGCATCACCTTGATCTGACAAGGCGGAGGCGCGTGAGCGAACTCAAACATTCGATGGCGCAGGCCACGGAAATCCAGCGGGCTTTTCAGGAAAAGTTCGGCGCCGACGAGGAACTTCTGGGCATCGGCATCGGGCTGAATGCCGCCGGCGACGACCTGGCGATCAACGTTCTCGTCAAGAAGCCGGAAACGGCCTCGCAACTGCCGACGGAATTCAAGGGGCTGGACGTGGTGGTCGACGTCGTCGGAGCGAACACCGCTTATTGATCGTCAATTCTGCGAGGTTTTCGACGCCGATCGCGAATGCCTGTCGTCCCGCAGGCCGACAAGCCTGGACAGTCAGCCGTAGTGCCAGTGCGGCTTCGGCTCGGTCCCGGAAAACTGCACGCCGCAGCGGTCGAGCTTGCGCCAACGAAGGGTCGCACGGTAGCCGATGCCATCGGCCGGCACGTAGAGCAGGAATTCCTCCGGAATCCTGGCTTCGACCGGCACGACGAGTTCGGCGCCGTTGCCGTGCATGTTGCGGATCGTGCAGGAGACGGCCGAATTGGCGACGCCGGACAGGATCGCCGCGCCCTTGAGCACACGCCGCCTGTGCTCCCTTTCCGGCTTGGAGTCGGCTGGTGCGGCCATCCGTGCTGCTCACCCGTTTGAGTGACGGGCACCGTAGGTGCATATGCTTCACGAGCCGTTAACGCTAAATTCTTCGAATTCTCCAGCAAAATCCGAGGGCTGCACGCGTTGCACGCAGCCCTCGGCCGTCAGCGGTAGGGCGACCAGCACTGCCGGCGTGGACCGTGATAAGGCTGATAGGTGTTGTCCCATGCCCGGTAGGAACGGTAGCGGTCGTAGCACCAGGCGACGTGCGCCGAACCCGTGCGGTAGTAGCGGCGCGGCTGGACATATCTGTAGGCGGGCGCGCCGTAATAGAGGCGTGGTTGCACATAGTAGTTGCGGCGGTAGTTACGGTACCGCCAGTCGTCGTCGCGCCAGTGTCTGTTGCCGCACCAGCCGCTATAACACCGGTAGCGGCGATGGTTGATGTTGAGGGTGTCCGGGCGGATATCCGCGGCCGCAGGCGCCGTGTTTGCGCGGCTGGCGCCGGCAAGGGGCGTCGCTGCCGCGGGCACGGCGAGAACGGCCAGCACGCCGAGCGCGATCAGCCCGTGGCCGATGCGCCGATGGAACCGGAAATTCATGTCGGTCCTCCAAGAAGCACAGCCCCACGCCCACGTTCCGAAGGAAGCCCGGATTATCCCGGGCCTCGCCTGAACGCAGGATGAATGGCACGGCAGGACCCGCCGCATCGGCGCACCGTGGTCTGCCTGGCTGGCTCTTGTCATTGGCGGCGCTTGCGGGCAAAGGTCGCGCCCATGTCGCTGCGCCTCGCCACCTTCAATGTCGAGAACCTGATGAACAGGTTCGATTATTCCGGCTTCCGCAACCAGCTTCACCAGGACCGTACGCTCGCGCTGTTCGAGATCCGCAACGAGGCCGAGTACCGGCTGCTGGAGCAGGCCCGCACCATCGCCCATGCGGACGACACGCGCCAGCTTACCGCGCTCGCCATCGCCGCTACGCGCGCCGACATCCTGTGCCTGCAGGAGGTCGACAACATGGAGGCGCTGAAGGCCTTCGAATACGGCTATCTGTTCAAGATGGTGGGGCAGGGCTACCGGCAGAAATACACGACCTCGGGCAACGATTCGCGCGGCATCGACGTCGCCGTGATGCTGCGCGCCGAAACCGCGCACGGGCAGCCGATCGAGTTCGTGCGCATGACCAGCCACGCGCATGTCACCTACGCCGAGTTCGGCCTGCATACGCCGGAACTCGCGGCGCTCGGCGAAGCCGAGAACGAGCGCATCTTCCGCCGCGACTGCCTGGAGATCGACGTGACGGTCGGCGGCCGGCCGCTCACCATCTACTCCGTGCATTTCAAGTCGATGGGCAGCCCGCGCAACGGGCTCGACGGACGCGAGGCGACGATGCCGATCCGCATGGCCGAGGCCCAGGCCGTGCGCAGGATCATCGAGGAGCGCTTCGGCAAGGACCACGCCGGCGCCAAGCATTGGGTGATCTGCGGCGACATGAACGATTATCGCGAGCGCGTGCTGATCTCGGGCGAGGCGCATAGCGGCTTTCAGTTCGAACCGGTCGTGGAGGCGCAGTCGAGCCTCAATGTGCTCACCGCCGGCGATTTCTGCGAAAACATCGTCGAGCGCCGGCCCGAGCTCGACCGGTGGACGCTCTACCATACGCGCGGCCCGCAGGAGCGGCATCTCTGCCAGCTCGATTATATCCTGGTCTCGCCGGCGCTGGCGCGACGCAATGCCAAGGCGATCCCCGACATTGTGCGTGGCGGCCAGCCCTGGCGCACGCCCTTTCCGCCGGGCCAGGAGGTCGAGCGCTATCCTCGTATCGGCTGGGACCGCCCCAAGGCGTCGGACCACTGTCCAGTCGCGGTCACACTGGACATTGCGTGAGGAGCCTCGCTTGAGTTTCGCGCTGCCCCTCGGCGTCATCCTGCCAGTCGACGAGATCGATGTCCGGCTCGATCCCGCGCAGCACCCGTTCGAGCGCGGCAGGGAAGAGGCGATCGCCGAAAACTGGCGTCGTGAGGTCGCCGCCAAGCCCGCGCTCTTCGACGGCACCGTCGTGCTGCTCTCGGAATTCGGCTACGATGCGGGCAAGCTGTTCGGGCGCTGCCACGCCGTCCGCTATTCGACCTTTCTCCATTGGCGCAAGGATCGCGTTGCCACGGCCGCGCATGCCTTCGCGCATCCGATGCTGGTGTCGAGTGACAATGCACTGGTGGCGATCCGCATGGCCGCGCATACGGTCAATGCCGGCCGCGTCTACTTCGCCGCCGGCTCCTTCGAGCCCGAGGATTTTCCCGATGGCATGGTCGACGCGCACGGCAACATGGTGCGCGAGGTGCTCGAGGAGACAGGCCTCGACATTTCAGGCGTGCCGCGCGGCAAGCGCCATTACGCGCTCGCCACCGAGAAGGGCACCGTCATTTTCCGCCGCTATTTCCTCGACGGGACGGCCGACGAGATCGCGTCGTGCATCCGCGACTTCGTTGCGGGCGAGAGCGAACCGGAGATCGAGGAGCCGGTGATCATCCGCGACGCGCGCGATTTACCCGACGGGCTGATGGGGCATATGCAGCCGATGATTGAGTGGCATTTCCAGAATGGCAGAAGCGACTAGTTTCGCTACTCATGCCTGAGCGCCTCGATCGGATCGAGCCTCGCGCCGCGCAGGGCCGGGAAGAAACCGAACACCATGCCGATCAGCGCCGAGAAGCCGACGGCGAGCAGGATCACCGCCGCGCTCGGGGCAAACGGTATGGACAAGGCCGCTGACGCCGCGCCGGCGAGGCTCAGGCCAAGCGCGATGCCGATCAGCCCGCCGAGCAGCGACAGCACCGTCGCCTCGACCAGGAACTGTACGAGGATATGCCGCTCATGCGCGCCGATGGCGAGGCGGATGCCGATCTCGCGCGTGCGCTCGGTCACCGAGACCAGCATGATGTTCATGATACCGATGCCGCCGACGAGCAGGCTGACGCCGGCCACCGCGCCCAGCATGCCGGTCATCGTCGTCGTCGCGCTGGCCATGGCGTCGGCGATCTGCGTCATGTCGCGGATCTCGAAATTGTCGTCGGCACCCGGCGCGATGCGCCTGGTGTCGCGCAGGATCGTCTCGATGTCGTCCTGCACCACCGATGTCGGCACGCCGTCGGCGGCCGCCACATAGATCGAGCCCACGTCGCGGTTGCCGGCGACGCGGCGCTGGAAGCCGGCGAGCGGCATCATCACCACATTGTCCTGGTCCATGCCGAAGCCCGACGTGCCCTTGGCTTCGAGCACGCCGATCACCTTGCAGCTCGAGCGGTTGACGCGGATCGCCTGGCCGATCGGGTCGCCGGTCCCGAAGAACTGGCTGCGCACCGTCTCGCCGATAACGCACACGCTGGTTCCGCCGCGCACTTCCGATTCCGTGAAGGCGCGGCCGAGCGCGATGTTCCAGTCACGGGCGATGAAAAAGTCCGGCTCGGTGCCGGTCACCTCAGCTGCCACGTTCTGCGCGCCGTAGACGACGCGAACCTGCTTCTGCGCCGCTGCGGCAACCGCCTTCGCGTTGGTCAGGCCGTTCGCCAGCGCCGCGACATCCCTGTCGTCGAGCTGCTTCGGCGTGAAGGAGGTGGAGCCCGAGCGGTCGGGCCGCGCTGCGCGCACCACGAGCAGGTTGCTGCCGAGTTTCGAGATATCACCGCGTACCTTCTCGGTGGTTCCCGAGCCGATGGTGATCATGGCGATGACCGCCGCGACGCCGATGACGATGCCGAGCAGTGTCAGGAAGGAGCGCAGCGCGTTGCGGCGGACCGAAAGCAGCGCGAGGCGGACGGTCTCCCAGAGCATCACGCAGCCTCCAGATTGAGGCTGTCCGACGCCACATGCCCGTCGAGGAAGCGGATCGTGCGCTGCGCGTAGGCCGCGATGTCGGCCTCGTGCGTCACCATGACGACGGTCAGGCCGAGTTCCTCGTTGAGCCTTGTCAGCAGGTCCATGATCTCGTGGCTGCGCGCCGTGTCGAGATTGCCGGTCGGTTCGTCGGCGACGAGCAGGGTAGGGCGGGTCACGATGGCGCGGGCGATCGCCACGCGCTGCTGCTGGCCGCCCGAAAGCTCGGCCGGCGTATGCGTCTCGCGCCCCTTCAGCCCGACATCCTCGAGCGCCTTCATCGACAGTTCGCGGCGCTCGGCCGAGGCGACGCCGCGGTAGATCAGCGGCAGTTCGACATTCTCCACCGCGGTTGTGCGCGGCAGCAGGTTGTAGCCCTGGAAGACGAAGCCGATGTAGAGGTTTCTCAGCGTCGCGCGGCTGCCACGGTCGAGCCGGCCGGCGTCGACGTCGAGGAAGCCGTAGCGGCCCGATGTCGGCGTATCGAGGCAGCCGATGATGTTCATCGCAGTCGACTTGCCGGAGCCGGACGGTCCCATGATGGCGACGAACTCGCCACGGTCGATGGAAAGGTCGATGCCAGCCAGCGCATGCACCTTTGCCTCGCCCTTGCCGTAGGTCTTCCAGACCTGGTCGAAGGTGATGAGCGGTTTCTGCCGCACCGCGAGGTTCATCAGCGTGCCTGCCGGATGGCGGTGATGACCTGGTCGCCCTCGGCCAGCCCCGAGACGATCTCGAAGACCTCGCCGTCGGTCGCGCCTGTCTTCACCTCGACTGCCTGCGGCGCGCCGTTCTTCAGCACGTAGAGCGTGCGCATGCCGGCTTCGCCGCCTGTTTGCTGCTCGCCGCCGCGGCGGCCCATGCGCATGCGCGGCATGAAGAGGTCGCGCATGCTGAAACCGCGGCGCTCGCCTGCCGCCGGCGGGCTGAAGCGGAAGGCTGCGGCGGGCACGGTGACGACGCCCTTCGCCTCGCGTGTCACCACGGCAACCGTCGCGGTCATGCCCGGCCGCAGAAGCAGTTCGCTGTTGTCAACGTCGAGGCGGGCATTGTAGGTCACCACGCCCTCGGTGGTGACCGAGGCGAATGAGATGTCACGTATGTCCGCGTCGAAGCTGCGCTCCGGGAAGGCGTCGACGGTGAAGCGCGCCGTCTGGCCGGGTTTCACGCCGCCGATATCCGCTTCGTCGATCGCCGCCTTCAGCTCCATGTTCTCGAGATTGGCGGCGAGCACGAAGAGCACAGGCGCCTGCATGGAGGAAGCGACCGTCTGGCCGGGATTGACCGAGCGGGTCAGCACGATGCCGTCGATCGGCGCGTAAATCTTGCTTTTCACCAGGTCCGCCTGCTGCTGCTTCAGCTCGGCCTCGGCGATGGCGAGGTTGGCTTCCGCCATGGCGACGTTGGCGTCGGCGCGGTCGCGTGCGGCGGTCGCGGTGTCCAGCGCCTGCTTCGACGTCATGCCTCGATTCAGAAGCTGCTCGGCGCGGACAAAGGCCTGTTCGGTCTCTGTCAGCGTCGTCTTTGCTTCCAGGATCTTGGCTTCGGCCGACTTCACCGAAGCCTCGGCGCGGTCGATCTGCGCCGACAGCCTGGTGGTGTCGAGCTCGGCCAGCACCTCGCCCTGCTTGACGCGCTGGTTCTCTTCCACCGCCACCGAACGCATGACGCCCGAAAGCTCGCTCGAAATGTCGACCTGGATCAGCGGCTGCAGCGTGCCTGTGGCGGAGACCTCGACGGTGATGTCGCCGATCTCGGCGGGGGCCGTTGCATAGCTTACCTGTGGCGCGGCGCTGCCGAACTGCCAGTAGCCGATGCCGGCCGCGGCGAGTGCCGCCGCCGCCAGCGCATAGAGCCAGCCTTTGCGGTGCCTGCCGCGCACGCCGGCGGAGCCAAGCCCCAGCGCCTGCTGCGCGGAGGGCGTCGCTTCGCCTTCGGGCCGGCCCAGCGGCCGCCCGTCTTTGTCAGTGTCCGGCCGGTTGCGGTCCCGGTCGACGATCTGGTCCATTGCGGACCCCTATGGTTCAGAATATCCCTTCGGGGGAAGAGGTCGTCCCGAACGGCTGCAATTACAAGTTAAATTTCGCTCATGTTTCATTTGAGGCGAGCCGCAAGCCCATGAAATCGCGTAAATATTTCGTCTATGATGTTTTCACCGACACCGCGCTGTCCGGCAATCCGCTGGGCGTCGTCGTCGACTGCGAAGGCCTGGACGCCGCCGCCATGCAGCGAATAGCGCGCGAGTTCAACCTGTCGGAATCGGTGTTCCTGCTGCCGCCCGACAATCCGCGCCACCGCGCGCGGATCCGCATCTTCACGCCAGACTACGAGATGCCTTTCGCGGGCCACCCGACGGTCGGCTCGGCGATCGCGCTTGCGGAGCAGGCGGGCGACGACGGCACCGCGGGCATGTTCGTGCTGGAAGAAAATGTCGGGCCGGTGCGCTGCGCGGTCAGCAAGGGCAGGGGTGCGACCTTCGCCGAGTTCGACCTGCCGAAACTTCCCGAGCAGCTGTCCCTCTCGGCCGATTCGGCGGCGCTTGGCGCGGCCCTCGGCCTCCCGGCGCATGAGATCGGCTTCGAGAATCATCGCCCGGGCCTCTGGTCGGCCGGCGTTCCCTACGTGACCGTGCCGGTCGCCAGCCTCGACGCTGCCGCGCGGGTCCGCTTCGACAACGCCTCCTGGATGGAACTCGCGCCGTCCAAGGGCGAAGGGCTCGCGGCATCCGCCTATGTCTACTGCCGCGATACGGTCCATCACGACAGCGCCTTCCACGCGCGCATGTTCGTGCCGGGCAACCCGTCCTACGAAGACCCGGCGACGGGCTCGGCCGCGGCCGCCTTCTCCGGGGTGATTCTCCATTTCGACAGCCAGGTGGACGGCTCCGGGCGCTACTGGATCGAACAGGGGATCGAGATGGGCCGCCCGTCCAGTATCCGGCTGGAGATCGACGTCGAGGCCGGCAGGATGCAGCGCGCGCGCATCGGCGGTCATGCGGTCAAGGTGGCCGAGGGCGTTCTGTACGCCTGATCTCCGGGCGGGCGGGCTGCTCAGACCCGCGGCAGCCAAGTCTTTTTCGTCGCAGTCGACAGCCTTTTCAAACTTCACCAGCTTAGGGGCTGGACAGGGCGGGGCGCTGTGGCTATATCCGCCGCGACTTCCGGTTCGCCGGCTCGTGGGTGATTAGCTCAGTTGGTAGAGCAGCTGACTCTTAATCAGCGGGTCGCAGGTTCGATCCCTGCATCACCCACCAAGCAGATCCATCGATCCTTCCCCCTTGCTGTCAGGCCTGCATATCGCGCTGCCATTGGTTTTCCATGCGGGCGCGGGCCAGGACTGACATGCGGACCTGCGGATCATCTCCCCCCGCAGATGCTGCCGCGGCTTTCGAATGATGACTTCTTCAGAGGTCGTTTTCAGGCCGTGCGGCCCTCCGTCCTTGAACAGCAGATCGCCGACATGAAAAACGCCCTCGCTGATTCACTCTAGCCCCGTGTCCATGCGCCGCCTCCCAAGCACGGACAGGCAGGTTGGCGCCTTCTCCGCTCGGATTCAGCGTTTCCATCCCCGATGCCTTGATGTTGCCTGCGGCGATCGGAGACACGCAATGACGCCGATGTTCGCCTGCTATGCGCGACGCTGGTAGCTTACCGTAAGTTACGTGCCGCTCCGGCGAAATCTTGGTAGCGCACTGATCCGACAGGGTCGGCCATTGTCGGCAATCCTCCAAGGTGGGCACGTTCGATCCGGTCGCGGACCGTCGAACGATCGTCCGCCAGATCGCAATGACATTGGCTTGGCGCGGGCTGAGGAGATGTGCGATGATCGGAAGTGGCGGGTTGAGGTTAGCTTTTGCATCTGCATCCATCGCTCTGCTGCTGACGGCATTGCCGCCGGCTGCAAGCTTTGCGCAGGAACAGACCGCGGCAGCGGATGCTGCCGAGGATGCGAGCTCGCCCAAGCCCTTGAGCGATGATGAGCTCGAAGTCCTGGTGGCGCGGATCGCGCTCTATCCGGACGAGCTGGTCGCGCTGATCTCCGGGGCTTCGCTCTACCCTCTGCAGATCGTCGAGGCGGCGCGCTTCCTCGAGCAATACCAGAAGGACAAGAGCCTGAAGCCCAAGGACGGGTGGGACGGCAGCGTGGTGTCGCTGCTCAACTATCCGGAGATCGTCAAGATGATGAGCGACGATCTCGACTGGACGCAGGCCTTCGGCAACGCGATCGCCTACCAGCAGAAGGACGTGCTCGTCGCCATCCAGCAGTTGCGCGACGAGGCCGTCGCCAAGGGCATCATCAAGAGCGACGACAAGGTCCAGGTCAGCGAGGAGAACGAGAACGTCGTCATCAGGCCGGCCGATCCGGAAAAGGTCTACGTTCCCCGGTACGAGCCCGAGATGCTCTACGTCGAGGACTATGCGCCGGCACCGATCTCCTACTATCCCGAACCCTATCCCTATTATTGGTATCCGACCGCCACCTTCTTCGCCGGGGCGATAACCGGAGCGTTCTGGGGCGCGGTCGTCGACTGGGACGACTGGGGCGTCTGGGGAGGGGATTGGGACGGCGGCGACATCGACATCGACTGCAACCACTGCTTCAACAACCGCGACTTCAACGGCAAGATCGACTTCAACGACGTCGACTGGAACAACATCGACCGCGACAAGATCAATATCGACCGCGACAAGCTGAACAACTTCGACCGCAACGAGTTCAAGAACCGGGTCAAGCAGAATGGCGACAATGCCCTGCGCGACCGGGCCAAGGACATCAAGAGAGCGGAGACCCGCGATCGACCCGGCAACAGGCCCGGCGGCACGAAGGACGTGCGCAAGAGCGTGCAGGACGGCCTCAAGGCGCAGGGTGGCGCGAAAGCCAGGCCCGCAGGCGACAAGCGCCCGGCCGCGAGCAAGCCCGCCAACCGCAAGGCGGCCGCCAAGGGCGACAAACAGCGGCCACAGGCTTCGCGCAAGGGCGGCAAGCCAAAGCCCGGGCAGAGGGCTGACAATCGTCCCAAGAAGTCGTCGGGCCTTGGCAATCCGCAGCGCGGCAAGTCGGCCAAGATAAGCTCCAACCGCGGCCACAAATCGATGGGTGGCGGCCAGCGCGGCGGTCCGCGGAAAGTTCATGGCGGGCGAGGGGGCGGCGGGCGTGGCGGCGGCGGACGCCGGCGCTGATAGGGAGGATCGGACCATGAAGAAGATGTTCCAAGGCAAGCTCATCCGTTCGACCTGTGCGGCGGCGCTCTCTCTCGGTCTGGCGGCGGCACTTCCGGCACTCGCCTTTGCGCAGGATGCTGCGATAGCCGAGCT
>NZ_RCIZ01000046.1 GCF_003666685.1 Mesorhizobium sp. YM1C-6-2 | reverse complement strand
TCGAGTATTTCACCCTGCTCGCCGAACTGCTGAAGCGCAATCCTCCCTACGAAGCCGACGCGCCCATGCTGGAGAAGTTGGCCGAGATCGGCATCGTGCCCGGACAGGATTTCGACAAGTCGAAATTCGATCCCGCTTTCGCCAAGCGCCTTCCGCAGATCGGCTTCGCCAAGATCATGCTCCACTTCAAGTTCAGCGATGGAGACATCAAGGACATCGACGGCTGGGGCTTCACCACCAAGACCGGCATATACGGCACCAA
>NZ_RCIZ01000045.1 GCF_003666685.1 Mesorhizobium sp. YM1C-6-2 | reverse complement strand
AAGGACATCGACGGCTGGGGCTTCACCACCAAGACCGGCATATACGGCACCAACTACACCCAGCGGGCGCTCATAACGGCGATAGGACTCGGCGCCAACCGTCCGCAGGACGCGATCTATCCAACGTCGAAGAAGTCCGCTGGCGGGGTGATCAGGCGGACCTACAACGGTTCGGAAAAATACGTCCTGACCTTCAAGAAGGACCTGACGCCGCCCGTCTCCGGCTTCTGGTCGCTGACCATGTATGACGAGAACTACTTCTTCGTCGACAACCCGCT
>NZ_RCIZ01000044.1 GCF_003666685.1 Mesorhizobium sp. YM1C-6-2 | reverse complement strand
TGTATTTATATTTATTAAAGGAGGTACTCATATGGGTAAACAATGTTTCGTAACAGGTCGTAAAGCTTCGACTGGTAACAGACGTTCACACGCTTTAAACTCTACTAAACGTAGATGGAACGCTAACCTTCAAAAAGTTAGAATCCTAGTTGACGGTAAACCTAAAAAAGTTTGGGTTTCTGCACGTGCTTTAAAATCTGGTAAAGTAACTAGAGTTTAATAAATATATTGCACATAAAAAATGTGACCTTATGTGGAGGACGCATTTACTTAAGAACTAAGAGC
>NZ_RCIZ01000043.1 GCF_003666685.1 Mesorhizobium sp. YM1C-6-2 | reverse complement strand
GTTTAATATTTAAAAAATAAAAAACCGTGCACCTAAGCATCGAACGTAATTCACGAACGTAACCAAAGTCGTTAGCTAAATCTCGGCTACCCTACGGCACATATGATGATCCACTTAATGCTGCTTCCGTCAGGACCTGACATGGTTCATGGGTTCATATTGCATAGGACCGAAATCTTCAAACACTACGTGCTTTGGGCAGACTTCGCAAAAATACGGCCTCAACAAAGGAATTAAGCCTCGCATAAAGCGGATTTCGAGTACAGGGAACCGCTACCTCCCCACCTA
>NZ_RCIZ01000042.1 GCF_003666685.1 Mesorhizobium sp. YM1C-6-2 | reverse complement strand
CCGATCTCGCTAACATGAGATGATGTGACTCCATGTATTCATGTATCATTGTACATTTGTGAATTGGTTGAAAACTGATAGTGCCCGTTTAATTACAGGTACTGAGATGCTTTCAGGACATGGATTTGTTCGAAAATATGACAATATTTCACTATGGCTCTTCACTTCTCTAGGGAAATTGCTATCTTGATTAATCCAATCAACCAATTCACCTAATGGTGTGTCATCACCAAGAAAACTTTGCATAAATTCGTAAAAGCTCAATACCTCACCTCGAATAACAAACTTGGGCCCGG
>NZ_RCIZ01000041.1 GCF_003666685.1 Mesorhizobium sp. YM1C-6-2 | reverse complement strand
CACCGGCTGACGCTCGACGAGATCAACAAGGGTTTCGACCTCATGCATGCCGGCGAAAGCATCAGGAGCGTCGTCGTCTACTGATCGCCTTGAAGACAACGCCGCGCTGAAGGTTCTGTGTTCCCAAAATACTGCGCCTCCCAGTACGGCGTCGACCGGCGGCACGGCTCGAGACGTGCCGCCGGCAGCTATTTGGCCGACAACGATCGGGCGGCTTCATTGGGCGCGCGGTGGATGTAGCGCGCCCGACTGCCTTCACTTTATTGTAATAGTGCCTTTCATTCCCTTGTCTGCGAGGTCAGGGACTGACCATGTGTAGAT
>NZ_RCIZ01000040.1 GCF_003666685.1 Mesorhizobium sp. YM1C-6-2 | reverse complement strand
TGTTGATTGCTGCTGAGAAGTGACCCGGGGTTTTCATCGAGAAGTGACCCACCGTGCGATTATGTTTCGGGTCTCATATGTGGGTCAAGATGGTGCTTTCTCCTTCCTGGCTTTGGGCCGCTGAGCAGAGCTGTTCTTGAACCGGAAGCTGTCGTTGCCGGTTTCGAGGATATGGCAGTGATGGGTGAGCCGATCGAGGAGCGCGGTCGTCATTTTGGCATCGCCGAACACGCTGGCCCACTCGCTGAAGCTCAGGTTGGTGGTGATGATGACGCTGGTGCGCTCGTAGAGCTTGCTAAGCAGGTGGAACAGCAGAGCCCCGCCTGAGGCGCTGAACGGCAGATAGCCAAGCTCGTCGAGGATCACGAGGTC
>NZ_RCIZ01000039.1 GCF_003666685.1 Mesorhizobium sp. YM1C-6-2 | reverse complement strand
TGGGCCAGGCACGGCGCGCACGCGAGCATCGAAAATGAAAAGGCCGAGCAATTGCCCGGCCTCTGATCAGGAACTTACTCAGGGCGCCAGTACATCCGTGGTCGCCGCCAGAAGCTCTGGATGATGGTCAGGCAGCGTGGAGCTGCTCAGCTGCCATCTTGCCCGACTTGTTGTCGCGAACCATCTCGTAAGCGATCTTCTGGCCTTCGACGATGCTGGTCATCCCAGCGCGCTCCACTGCGGAAATGTGGACGAACACGTCCGAACCGCCATTGTCAGGCTGGATGAAGCCAAAGCCCTTGGTGGAATTGAACCATTTTACTGTGCCGGTGGTCATGATGAACCCTTTCCTCAGCAACATTATGTTCTCCCGATGCGGA
>NZ_RCIZ01000038.1 GCF_003666685.1 Mesorhizobium sp. YM1C-6-2 | reverse complement strand
AACCGATATTAGCTGCATGAACGCATATTAATTAGGAGATGAAAGGACAGCTAATATCAGTTATGTATTGTTATTATTATTGGGAACAGAGATGAATATAGGTTACGTTTCTTTCTTTGCACGGGGATGCATTAATCTAAAATAATAATAACAACTATATCAATGTTTAATAAATTCTGGATTATTGGAACGATTAGTCAATTTAACTAACTTTCATATGATCTATATCGTCTTGTAATAAAGAGAGCAATTTGAATATTTCAGTATCACTAAATGAATCGTCACATTTAATTGAAACATGCTGAAACGTTTTGGTTATAATTTCATAAACTGGTGCGCCTTCATGGTGATACTGTCGATAAATAATCATAACCTATATTACCTAGAT
>NZ_RCIZ01000037.1 GCF_003666685.1 Mesorhizobium sp. YM1C-6-2 | reverse complement strand
TTCGACGTTCCCGGAAAGCGCACCACCGGCACCGGGGCGCAGACATACGCCATCACCGGTCCCGGCTGGGAAGGCACGCTGCCGGAGGGCGTCAAGCAGTACAAGTCGCCGACCAGCATCGTCTGGCTGCTCGGCCGCATCTACTGCACCGGCACGCCCGAGGACTACGCGGCGGTCCACAAGATCCAGGACGAGGTGAAGCTCTATCCGCTCAGCGCCTGGGGCAAGGAATGGACGCCGCCGGCCGGCAAGGTCGATCCGTCGATCGACATGAAGACGGCGGTGCGCGACCAGGTCAACAGCATGGACGCGGTCGAGTATTTCACCCTGCTCGCCGAACTGCTGAAGCGCAATCCTCCCTACGAAGCCGACGCGCCCATGCTGGAGAAG
>NZ_RCIZ01000004.1 GCF_003666685.1 Mesorhizobium sp. YM1C-6-2 | reverse complement strand
GAAAACCTCGACGCCATCAAGGCGGCCGGGGTGATCAAGATCGGCACCGAGGGCACCTACGCGCCCTTCACCTACCACGACCCGAGCGGCAAGCTGGTCGGCTTCGACGTAGAGATCGGCGAGGCGATCGCCGCAAAACTCGGCGTCAAGCCGGAATTCGTCGAAGGCAAGTGGGACGGGCTGATCGCCGGCCTCGACGTCAAGCGCTACGACGCCGTCATCAACCAGGTCGGCATCACCGAGGAGCGCAAGGCGAAGTTCGACTTTTCCGAGCCCTACATCGCCTCCAAGGCCGCGCTGATCGTGCGCGAGGACAATGCCGACATCAAGGCTTTCGCCGATCTCAAGGGCAAGAAGTCGGCGCAGTCGCTGACCAGCAACTACGGCAAGATGGCCGAGGCGGCGGGCGCCGAACTGGTCGGCACCGACGGCTTCGATCAGTCGATCGCGCTCGTCGTGCAGGGCCGCGCCGACGCCACCATCAACGACAGCCTGTCCTTCCTCGACTTCAAGAAGAAGAAGCCCGACGCGCCGGTGAAGATCGCCGCGACCGAGGAGGAAGCCGCCTATTCCGGCGTCATCGTGCGCAAGGGCGACCCGGAGCTGGTCGCCGCCATCAACAAGGCGCTCGAGGACATCAAGGCCGACGGCACCTACAAGACGATCGCCGACAAATATTTCGGCCAGGACGTCTCGCAGTAAGGCGGGTCTGACAGGCTGGCACTGACTTCCGCGGGCGGAGTGGTCGACCCCCACTCCGGTTTGCCTCGCAAACCACTTCTCCCCCGATCGACGGGGGAGAGGAAAGCCGGCGCGAGCGGCACCCTTCCTCTACCCCACGAAAGTGGGGAAGAGGCGGCTCGCCCGTAGGGCGAGACGGAGTGGGGTCGGCTCACCACATCGCGTTCGACTCCCTCCCGCCGCACGCAGGCGAGCCGCCGTCCTCCGGGGGATGACGGCGCAGAACTATCCCGGCATCATGATCCCCATGCGATCGCCCTGCCATCGGGAGGCGGGCATCGCGCCCGCTGACCGGAGGTTTCGCCCGTGCCGCACTGGCTGCAACTGATGCTCGATTCGCTCTGGCCGCTGCTGTGGGCCGGGCTCGTCTTCACCATTCCGCTGACGCTGATCTCCTTCGTGCTCGGCCTCTCGCTCGGCCTTGTCTCGGCGCTGGTGCGGCTGTTCGGACCGTGGCCGCTGGCAGGCGCGGTGCGCTTCTATGTCTGGATCATCCGCGGCACGCCGCTTTTGGTGCAGCTCTTCCTGATCTTCTACGGGCTGCCCTCGGTCGGCATCCTGCTCGACGCCTTCACCGCCGGCGTCATCGGCTTCACGCTGAACATCGGCGCCTATACGTCGGAGATCATTCGCGCGGCGATCACCTCGGTCGCCAAGGGCCAGTGGGAGGCGTCGTTCTCGATCGGCATGAGCTGGGGGCAGACGATGCGCCGCACCATCCTGCCGCAGGCGGCCAGAGTCGCGGTGCCACCGCTCTCCAACACCTTCATCTCGCTGATCAAGGACACCTCGCTGGCGGCGGCGATCACCGTGCCGGAGCTGTTCCAGGCGGCGCAGCGCATCGTGGCGACGACCTACGAGCCGCTGATCCTCTATGTCCAGGCGGCGCTGATCTACCTCGCCATCAGCTCGGTGCTGTCGGCGCTGCAGACGCGGCTGGAGGCGCGGCTCAACCGCTATGGCGGCTTCATGGAGGCGCGCGCATGATCGAGCTCCAGCATATCGTCAAGCAGTTCGGCGACAATGTCGTCCTGAAGGACGTCAGCGTCGTCTTCGCCGAGGGCACGGTCACCGCGCTTGTCGGGCCCTCGGGCGGCGGCAAGTCGACGCTTCTGCGCTGCATCAACCTCCTGGAGATACCGACCTCGGGACGCGTCCAGATCGGCACGGAGGCGATCGACTTCCAGCCGGGCGCGAAAATCGGCTGGGCGTCGATCCAGAAGCTCAGGCGCCAGACCGGCATGGTGTTCCAGAATTTCCAGCTCTTTCCGCACCGCACCGCGATCGACAATGTGGCGGAAGGGCTGTTGACCGTGCTGAAATGGCCGAGGGAGCGGGCGCGGCAGCGGGCGATGGAGCTTCTGGAAAAGGTCGGGCTGGCGCACAAGGCCGACGCCTGGCCGGCGACGCTGTCTGGCGGCCAGCAGCAGCGCGTGGCGATCGCCCGGGCGCTCGCCCCCTCGCCGCGCGTGCTTCTGTGCGACGAGCCGACCTCGGCGCTCGACCCGGAGCTGTCGGGCGAGGTGGTCGAGGTGCTTGCGCAGCTTGCCCGCGAGGGCACCACGATGGTGATCGCCACGCATGACCTCAGGCTCGCGTCCACCATCGCCGACGAGGCGATCTTCCTCGAGGCCGGCGTGGTGGTCGAGAAGGGCAGCGACCTGTTCTCGATGCCGCAGCGCGAGCGGACCAAGCGCTTCATCGCGACGCTGACGCAGGCGCCCGCCGAGCAGGCCGGCAGCGGGATCTGAGGATGCGGAAAATAATGGCTGCAACGACACGTTGTGGCCACCTTCCGCACTAGTCTGCCACGTCAGTCTGTCGGGCGGGCCGGGCGGACCAAGCGAGGAGGCAGCTCTTGCTCCTATCCCTCCTGCGCGTCCTGCTGGTCGCGGTCATCCTCATCGTCTGCCTTTCGCTGGCGCTGGCCGTCGGCCTCGTCCTTGCGGAACTCGGCTTTCTCGGCAGTTGCCAGGACGGCGGCTGCCAGCTGGTGGCGGCGATCTACGTGATGCCGCTCGGCGGCGTGGCGCTCTACCTGCTCAGCCTCGCCGTCTGGTCGTTCAAGGTGAGGAAAGCGCAGTGAAACCGTCGGTCCTTCGCCGTGCCCTGGCGCTTGCCTGCGCCGTGCTTGCCGGCGCGGCAGCGGCGCAGCCGGCGAAACAATTCCCGGAGGCGAGCGAGGCCGTGCCCGAACTGATCGAGGCCTGGAAACAGGCGGATTCAATCTGCCGAGGCGTGCCGGGCGGCGACGTGAAGGTGGCGGCGGCCTGCCTGTCGCGCTCCGTCTACGGCGCGGCGATCAACGAACGCGGCTGGTGCCTGGGCAAGGAAGGCGAGGACAATGCCAGCATGGACTGGCACGAATGCGCGGCGGGCTCGCTGCGCTTCCCTCCGTTCAAGCTGCCGGATTTCTAGGGGTCTCGCCATACGGGGAAAATTACGCACGGAGAGGCCGCGCACGCTGCTTCGATCATCCCTCACCCGGATTGCCAACCTCGCGCTTCGCGCTCGGGGCAATCCGACCTCTCCCGCAAGGGGAGAGGTAAGTCCCTCACCCCTCGTAGTGGTCGCGCACCAGGCGGTCGAGCAGGCGTACGCCGAAGCCGGAGCCCCAGGACTGGTTGATCTCGCTGGGCGGCGAGGAGAGCGCCACGCCGGCGATGTCGAGATGCGCCCAGGGCGTGTCCTTGACGAAGCGCTGCAAGAACTGGGCGGCGCTGATCGAGCCGCCGAAACGGCCGCCGATGTTCTTCATGTCGGCATTCTTGGAATCGATCAGCTTGTCGTAGTCCGGCCCCATCGGCATGCGCCAGAGCCGTTCCTGCGTCGCCAGCCCCGCTTCCGTCAGGCGGGCGGAGAGCTCGTCGTCGTTGGAGAAGAGGCCGGCGTGGAACTGGCCGAGCGCCACCATGATGGCGCCGGTGAGCGTCGCCAGGTTGACCATGAATTTCGGCTCGAAACGCTGGGCGCAGTACCAGAGCGCGTCGGCGAGCACGAGGCGGCCCTCGGCGTCGGTGTTCAGCACCTCTATGGTCTGACCCGACATCGAGGTGACGATGTCGCCCGGACGCTGGGAATTGCCGTCCACCGCGTTCTCGACGAGGCCGATGATGCCGACGACGTTGGCCTTGGCCTTGCGCGTGGCCAGTGCGTGCATCAGGCCGGTGACGGCGGCAGCGCCACCCATGTCGCCCTTCATGTCCTCCATGCTGCCGGCGGGCTTCATCGAATTGCCGCCGGTGTCGAAGGTGACGCCCTTGCCGACGAAGGCGACCGGCTTGTCCTTGGCCTTGCCGCCGTTCCACTGCATGACGACGAGGCGGGCACCGCGCGGGCTGCCCTGGGCGACGCCGAGCAGCGCGCCCATGCCGAGCTTGGTCATCTCCCTCTCGGTCAGGATCTCGACATTGACGCCGAGCTTCTCCAGCGCCTTCGCCTCGGCGGCGAATTCCAGCGGGCCGAGCTTGTTGGCCGGCTCGTTGACGAGGTCGCGCGCCAGCATCACGCCGTCCGCAACGGCTTCGGCGGCGGCGAAGGCTTTTTTGGCAGCGGCGGGATCGGCGCAATGGATGACGAATTTCGACGGCTTCTTGTCGGCCGCCTTGCCGTCGGCGTCGTCCTTCCTGGTCTTGTACTTGTCGAAGCTGTAGCTCCTCAGCAGGATGCCGGCGGCCACGGCCGCCGCTTCCGCGCCGCCGACCTTTGCGGCGGCTTTCGCTTCCGGCAGGTCGAGCACGACGGCGACCTCTGCGGATTTGCGGAATTGCGCGGCGATCTGCCCGCCGAGCTTCAGCCAGTCGAACTCCTTGAGGTTCGCGGCCTTGCCGACGCCGAGCACGACCAGCCGGTCGAGCGGCGAGCCTTGCGGCGCAACCACCTCGACCGAAGAGCCCGACTTGCCGGAGAAGTCGGCGACCGCGAAGGCGCGCTTCAGCGTGTCCGCGGGACCATACGCCTTCGCCGCCTTGCCGAAACCGCCATCCTCAGCCGACAGGAGGACGGCACTGCCCTTTTTGGGGGCCGCGTGCCTGGCAAAGGTGATGGAGGGTCTGGTCGTCATGATTTTCCTGCGGGGGTTCGGCGGACGGTTTCTATAGATGCTTGTCGTGCCGGACATTTGGCGGTTTTGCGGCGTTTGGCAAGTCTGCGAACCGTCACAAGGCGTCTGCTCGCCCCGTCGGCGTACAGCCTGCGACAGGCGAGAGCGGCCACTGCAGCCATGCCGGGGACGTGCGGGCAAACGCACGCCCCCGTTGCATTGTGTCAGTTGTCGGGGTCGTCTACCAGGCAGCCAGCGCCGTGACAGCCCTGGTAATTCCCCTCGGTATCGAAGTTGGGATTGCCATCCCTGTCGAACTGCGGCCTCGTGTCGATGTCCCCGTCATCGTCGGGATTGTCCACCATGCAACCGACTCCGTGGCAACCGCTGTATCCGCTGTCGTAGCGGTAGTTGCTGGTGGCGTGGGAATGCTTCCGATGATTGTCCTGTGCCATCCCCTCCACCAGGGCGCCCAGCACAGCGCCGGCGGCCACGGCGCCGACATCGTGACCGCGGTGATCATACTGCCTTGCGCCGGGATCGTAGCTGTCGCCACGGCCATGATGATAGCCGCCGACATCGGCGAAAACGCCGGCGCATCCTTGCGCAACCCAGATGTAACGGCTCTTCGGGTTGTATCCCCATGTCCGGTTCAGGATGCAGGCGCTGCCCGATATCTGGTGAATGAGCTGAGGCTTCCTGAGCGGGCCGGCATAACACTCGTCATACTGATAGTTGTGCGACCTGCATTCGACCGTGGCCTCGGCATTGGCGCTGGACGCAGTGGCCCATACCGCGATCCCAAACGCGGCCGCAGCAAAATATCTCAACATCGTCGTCTCCTTGAGGCTTAGTCGTTGATGGCGGTGATCCTGACCGTCTGCTGCTTGCAGGCATCGTCCCCGCAGACGCCGTTGAACCAGACTTCGCCGTCGCCGATCATCACACCCTGCCAGTTCGCGAACAGCGTCGCATAGGTCTGCCTGGCGAGCGCAGCCTTGACCTTGCCTGTGACGATCTGGTCGTAGTCGGCGACAAAATGCTTCCGGTCCCGGATCTTCACTGCCTTGTCGTTGATGCGCGCCTGAAACGGATAGTCGACCATCGATGCAACCGTTTCCTTGTCGCCCGCGCCGACAGCCTTCTTCAGCTTGTCGAAAAACGCCGCATAGGGGGCGTGATCGCCGAACAGGGTGTCGAGGTTGCCGTTCACGTCGGAGGCGCTTTGCGCACCAACCGCGCCGGCGGCGCCCAGGACAATCGAAATGGCCGAAACCAGGACCACAAAAGCTTCACGCACGGTCGTTCCCTCTCTCCGAAAATCCATCCGCCGGCGCTCCGGGCGGCGAGATGAAAGCTTCACCTTGAAGCGCAGTCTGCAATCATTCCGTCACTGTCTCGGCGAAACACCGGGCCAGGTCGGCCGGCGCTCCGAGCTTCCTGGCCCAGGCCACGAGTTCAGGCTTTTCGGATGGGTCCGCCCAGCCGCCCCAGACGTCGCGAAACCGCTTCTTCCCATTGGCCGCCTGGAAGAACATGACGCCGTCATCGCTCGCCGGCGTGGAAACGTAGGCAGCGCTCCAGTCGCCACTCTCCATGATGGTCTCGAGCTTCACCTGGGCAGGCTTGATCCTGTGTTCCATCGCCGAGGCAACGAGCGGGGCGTATTCCTGCTTGCGCGCCTCGGTCACCTCGACCTTTACGCCGTCGCAAGCATTGCCTGCGGCGAAAGTGGAAGTCGGCGCTACCGCCAGTCCCGCCGCACCGACGAGCGCGATTGCGGCGGTCGTTCTCGTCATCGCTTTTCGGGCGAGAGTGCAAAAGCCTGCCCGCCCGGGAATTCGCGACACTCTATCGTATCCACCGAAAGCTGAATGGGGGTCCAACTCGGGGCGGGCCGAAAGCAGACCGCTGAATTGATTAGGGTTCACTAAATTTAGAAACCTCGAAAATACTGCGACGAACCACGGTTTTTTGATTAAAGCTTTCAAGAACTGTCGAAACCTCCAACACGACCTCAATACTAAGCAAAAATACTTAAAAAATCAGCCAACCGAAAGAAATTTACGGAGGATTTGAAGGGAGGGAAAATCCAGCGTGACAGAGTGACGCCTGACGACGTCGGCGAGATGGACGGGCTGCGCCGAAGGACCGGAAAACTGACGCCGGGGCATCGTGCTCCGAACCGGGAACTTGCTGCGCAGGAGCCCGGACAACCATTCATTAACCGCCTTTCTTGGCCCTTCGTTAGCCAATCTGGATCACTGTCCAGGCAAGCAGCGACACCAGCGCAATGCGTGCCACGATACCGGCCATGTTGCCGGCCACGATACGGGCACCGGTTGTGCTGGCAGCGGCGGGCGGATAGTTTGAGCGCCATATCCCCGCCATGGAGGAGGCGGCCAGTTACGATTCGCCTCACTCCTGCCGCAAGGACGTCCCGCACCCCATGAAGGTCATCGAACGCTACATTTTCCGGCGCGCCCTGATGCTCTTCTGCGCAGCCCTGGCCTGGACGCTGGCGATCGTGTGGACGACCCAGATCCTCACCCGCATCAACCTCGTCACCGACAGCGGCCAGTCCGCCCTCTCCTTCTTCGAGATCGCGGCGCTCATCCTGCCGTCGGTGCTGCCGATCGTCATGCCCTTCGCGGCGGTCATCGCGATCGCGCAGACGCTGACGGTGATGAACAACGATTCGGAGCTGGTGGTGATCAGCGCCGCCGGCGGCTCCAAGATGACGATCATCCGCCCGGTGATGCTGCTCGCCGTGATCGCCAGCATCGTGTCCTTCGCCATCGACAACGGCGTCGACCCCTATGCGCGCCAGCGCGGGCGCGAACTGGTGGCCGCCGCCCGCGCCGACCTCCTGTCGCTTGTCATCCAGGAAGGCACGTTCCGCAAAATCGAGGACGGGCTGTTCATCCAGATCGGCGAGCGGCTGGCCGACGGGCGGCTGGGCGGCATCTTCGTCGCCGATTCGCGCACCGAAGGCACCGACCTCGTCTATTACGCCAAATACGGGACGGTGGTGGAAAAGGGCGACGAGAACGTGCTCGTCATGCAGGACGGCGAAATCCACCGAAAACTGCCCGGCAACGACATTTCGGTCATCCGCTTCCTGTCCTACGCCTTCGACCTGTCGGTGTTCACCGCCTCGAACGGCACGCCGAAGCTCTATCCGAAGGACCGCACGCTTCCCTATCTCTTCAACCCGGACCCCCATGACCCGGAATTCAAGAAGAGCCCGCAGTCGTTCCGCGCCGAGTTGCACCGACGATTCACCGAATGGGTCTATCCGATTGTTTTCGCGCTGATTTCGCTTGCGGTCATCGGCAATGCGCGCTCGCATCGTGAAGGCCGCATCAACCCGCTGGTGACGGCTGTCACGATCGCGCTCGTCGCCCGCTGGGCGGGCTATTTCGCGGCCAACCAGGTGCAGTCGTCGGCAAATCTGTGGCCGGTCGTCTACCTGATCCCGCTCGGCTTCTCGGCGGTCTCGATCTGGTTCATCGCCACCAACCGGACGATGGAGCTGCCGGTGACGCTGGCCGACCGGCTGATTTCGGGCCTGCGCCTCATCGGCGACCGCATGATGTTCATGCGGTTCTGGCGCCGCGACGCATCCGAGGGGGCCACCTGATGGGCTGGACGCTCGGACGCTATTTCTTCTTCCGCTACGCCGCCATCACGACGTGGTACTTCATCGGCGTCTACGCGCTGGTCACGCTGATCGACTTCACCGAGTTCTCCAGCCGCACGATGGGGCTGCCGGGCTTCAGCATCGGACTCGCGCTCTCCGTTTCGGCGCTGCGCGTGCCGATGATCATGCAACAGGCAGTGCCATTCATCGGGCTGATCGCGGCGATCGCGACGCTGGTCTCGCTCAACCGCAAATACGAGCTGGTGATCGCGCGCTCGGCCGGCATCTCCGCCTGGCAGTTCCTCTTCCCCTGCTGCCTGGGCGCGCTCATCTTCGGGCTGCTGACGGTCGGCGTCCTCAACCCGCTCGCCGCGCACGCGATCTCGCGCTCGGAAATGATGGAGACCCAGTTCCGCTCGGGCAAGTCGAACGCCGTCAACGCCTTCTCGGCGCCGTGGCTGCGGCAGAAGACGGCGGACAGCGACACCATCATCGGCGCGCGGGCGGTGCTCAACCAGGGCATGGAGCTTGCCGACGTCACCTTCTTCTCGCTCGACAAGGAAGGCGACATCATCGAAAGGCGCGACGCGGCGCGCGCCTATCTGCGCGACGGCTACTGGGAACTGCACGACGTCAGGCGGATTCGCGACGGAAACCAGCTGCCCAGGCTGGAAACCGACCGGGTTCCCACGAATCTCAGGCCGGAATTCGTGCAGGAGAGGCTGGCGCGGCCCGAAACCATCCCCTTCTACGAGCTGCCCGAGAAGATCGAGGTGGCCCGCTCGTTCGGGCTCAGGGCCAGCACTTTCGCCACCCAGTTTCATACGCTGATGGCGCTGCCTTTCCTGCTGGTCGCCATGACGCTGATCGCGGCGACGGTTTCGATGCGTTTTCAGCGCATGGGGCAGTCCGCGACGATGATTTTGGGTGGCGTGCTCGCCGGCTTTCTGCTTTATGTCGTTTCCGTACTAGTTAAAGCTTTTGGAAATGCGGGATTCGTGCCGTCTTTCATCGTGGCCTGGATACCGGTTGTGGTGGCAATGTTTTTCGGGGTAACTTTCCTGCTGTACAAGGAGGACGGTTAGTGGGGGTCGCGGCAACGCTGGACCGCAGATCGGCCAGGCTGACGCGCTTGCTCGGCGCGACGGCGCTCGCCTGCCTGTTCGCCGCCGCCGTGATGCCCGAATCGGTCTTCGCGCAGAGCGTCACCGACCTTGGGGCCAATATCCCCGAGGGCAGCGAGATGCTGCTCGAGGCCGACACCCTCATCTATGACAACAACGACGAGACGGTCACCGCGTCCGGCGGCGTCAGGATCGACTACGGCGGCAACCGGCTGGTCGCGAATCAGGTGACCTACGACCGGCGCTCGCGCCGGCTGGTCGCCGTCGGCGACGTGCAGATCGTCGATCCCCAGGGCACGACGGTCTATTCCGACAAGATCGACGTCACCGACGACTTCGGCGACGGCTTCGTCAACGCGCTGCGGGTCGAAACCGTCGACAAGACCTATTTCGCCGCTGAAAGCGGCGAGCGCCGCGGCGGCTTCCTGACGACGTTCAACAACGGCGTCTATACGGCCTGCGAGCCGTGCGAGGACAAGCCCGACAAGGCCCCGGTGTGGCGCATCAAGGCCAAGAAGATCATCTGGAACCAGAAGGCCAAGACGGTCCGCTTCGAGAACTCGTCCTTCGAGTTCCTGGGCATGCCGCTCGGCAACTTCCCGGCCTTCGAGATCGCCGACCCGACGGTCAAGCGCAAATCCGGCTTCCTGTTCCCGGGCGTCAGCTTCAAGAGCGATCTCGGGGCCGGCATTTCGATCCCCTACTACATCGCCCTTTCGCCGACCTACGACCTGACGTTGACCGCCACCGGCTACACCGAGCAGGGCTTCCTCGCCGAGGCCGAATGGCGCCAGCGCTTCAACAACGGCGAATACAGCGTGACGATGGCCGGCATCAACCAGGCCAATCCGGACGCGTTCGACCCGAACACGGTCGATTCCGGCCCGACCGGCGACCCCAACGAATTCCGCGGCATGATGGGCACGCAGGGCCGCTTCGCGATCAATTCGCGTTGGGATTTCGGCTGGAACGTGCTGCTCCAGAGCGACAAGAATTTTTCGCGCACCTACGGCATCGGCGACTACAGCAGCTTCGTCTACCGGTCCGAGGTCTTCATGACCGGCCTCGACGACCGGAACTATTTCGACCTGCGCGGCATGCATTTCGACGTGCAGGAAAGCACGCTCGACCGGAACCAGAACGGCACCGAGAATTTCGACGCCCGCGACAGGGAGCAGCCCTGGGTGCTGCCGAGCTTCGACTATTCCTATACGCCGGACGAGCCGGTGTTCGGCGGCGAGCTGAACTTCGACCTCAACGCACGCGTGATCAGCCGCGACAAGCTGGACTTGACCTATTTCGACAACACGACGGATGTCGAAACCGTCAACGGCACCGAGAATTCGTCGAGCCGATTGACCGCGGAAGCCGAGTGGAAGCGTTCCTTCATCACCGACGGCGGACTGGTGATGACGCCGCTGCTGGCCTTCCAGGCCGACACGACGCAGGTGAACTACTCGCCCGATTCGGTCGCGGCCATCGAGAACATGGCGCTGAACCATCCAGGCGGCAGCTGGGCGACCGATATCCGGGACGCCTATCATCGCTTGCTGGCAACCGCCGGGCTCGAGCTGCGCTTCCCGCTGCTCTTCGCGTCAGAGAATTCCAGCCACGTGCTCGAGCCGATGGCGCAGCTCTTCGCCCGTAACGACGAGCCCTATGCCGAGACGCTGGGCATGCCGAACGAAGACGCGCAGAGCTTCGTCTTCGACGCAACGTCGCTGTTCGATCGCGACAAGTTCGCCGGCTACGACCGTATCGAGGGCGGCACGCGCGCCAATGTCGGCTTCCGCTATTCGGGCGCGTTCGGCAACGGCTGGACCACCAACGGCATCATCGGCCAGTCCTACCATCTGGCCGGGGAAAACTCCTTCGCCGCCCCGGATCTGGTCAATGCGGGCGCCTATTCGGGCCTGGAGACCGACACGTCCGACTTCGTCGGCCTGATCGGCTTCGCCGCGCCCTTCGGCCTCTCGGCCTCGGCCAGCGCCCGCCTCGACGAACAGACGCTCGAAATGCGACGCGGCGAGCTCAAGGCCGGCTACACCGGCGACATCTTCGCCGTCTCGGCGAAATACGCCTTCATCCAGGAACAGCCGCTCTACGGTTTCGACGAGGATCGCCGCGAGGTTTCGCTCGGCGGCTCCATGCGTTTCCACGAGAACTGGCGGCTGTTCGGATCGGGCACCTACGATTTCGAGAAAAGCGTGATGGTGAAGGATGCGCTCGGCCTCGCCTATGACGACGAGTGCTTCACCTATCTGATGACCTTCGCCGAGGAGCGCGACCGCGATACGAGGGAAGTGACCCAGACCTTCGGGTTCAACGTGTCGTTCCGCACGCTCGGCGATTTCGGCTCCGGCACGAAGTCCTTCACCGATCTGTAATTGACGGGTAGGATCGTTCCGGAAGCCGGTTGTTGCTTTTCGCTTGGGCAACCCAGTGGTTCGGGATCGTGCCCGAAGGCCGGCCGGCGACATTCTTTCGCCGTATAGCGAAGGCATGGGACAACAAACGCCCGGAAGAAGAAAGCCGAGGACAGGAAGCCAACGAGATGTTTTTGATGAGGAAAGGCCTCACGTCAGCGGGCCTTGCGCTCATGATCGCAGCAGCAGCGCCGGCCGGCCTGGCGTTCATGCCCACGCCGGCAGCCGCCAGCGAGATCAAGGTCATCGTCAACAGGACCCCGATCACCACCTACGACATCCAGCGCCGCGCCGCCTTCATGAAGCTGCAGCGCCGCAAGGGGAACCTGAACGAGCAGGCCGAGCAGGAGATGATCGACCAGGCGCTGCGGCTGGCCGAGGCGCAGAGGCTCGGCATACGTATTACCGACGACCAGGTCGACGCCGCCTATAACAATTTTGCGAAGTCCAACAAGATGACCGTCAAGCAGCTCGACGGCATCATGTCCCAGACCGGCGTGACCAAGCCGCACTTCAAGGAATTCATCCGCGCTCAGATGAGCTGGAGCCAGGCGCTCGGCGCACGCGGGCGCGGCGGCAACCGCATGAGCGAGCAGGATGTGGTTCGACGCATGCTGCAGCAGGGCGGCGCCAAGCCGACAGCGACGGAGTACATGCTCCAGCAGGTGATCTTCGTCGTGCCGGCCAGCGAGCGCGGCAAGATGGCCCAGCGCAAACGCGAGGCGGAAGCCATGCGCGCGCGTTTCAACGGCTGCAACAGCACCCGCGAGTTCGCCAAGGGCCTGCTCGACGTGACGGTGAAGGATCTCGGGCGCAAGCTTGCTCCCGAGCTGCCGCCGGACTGGGCCGAGCAGATCAAGAACACCAAGGTCGGCGGCGCCACGAGCGTGCGCGAAACCCCCAATGGCGTCGAGTTCATCGGCATCTGCTCCAGTCGCGAGGTCTCCGACGACCGCGTCGCGAGGCTGACATTCCAGATGGAGGGCACCGGCGCCGCGGAGAACGAGGGGGGTGAGGAACTGAGCAAGAAATACACCGCCGAGTTGCGCGAGAAAGCCAAGATCGTCAAGCGCTGACGTCCATGCAGGGGGACGCCGGCGTTCGCGCAAGTCTGGATGGGCTGCCGCCGCTTCGCGACGTGATCGAGCGGCATGGGCTGCAGGCGAAGAAATCGCTCGGCCAGAATTTCCTGCTCGACCTCAATCTCACGAGCAAGGTGGCGCGCACCGCCGGCGACCTTTCGCAGACGACCGTCATCGAAGTAGGCCCCGGGCCGGGCGGGCTGACCCGCGCGCTTCTGATGAACGGCGCGCGGCGCGTTGTCGCCATCGAGCGGGACGAACGCTGCCTCGCGGCGCTCGCCGAAGTCTCCGCACACTATCCCGGCAGGCTCGAAGTCATCCCGGGCGATGCCCTCAAGACCGATTTCGCCGCGCTGGCCGATGGCGGGCCGGTGCGCATCGTCGCCAACCTGCCCTACAATATCGGCACGGAACTCCTCATCCGCTGGCTGACCGTGCCATCGTGGCCGCCCTTCTATGCGTCGATGACGCTCATGTTCCAGCGCGAGGTCGCCGAGCGGGTCGTGGCCGCGCCGGCGACGGCAAACTATGGCCGGCTCGGCGTGCTGGCCGGCTGGCGCACGCAGGCGAAGATCGCCTTCGACGTGCCGCCGCAGGCCTTCACGCCGCCGCCTAAAGTGACCTCGTCGGTGGTGCACCTCGTGCCGCGGGAAAGCCCCCTGCCCGCCGACGTGAAGAAGCTCGGCCGGGTCACGGAGGCGGCGTTCGGCCAGCGCCGCAAGATGCTCAGGCAGAGCCTCAAGAGCCTCGGCGGCGAACGGCTGCTGGAGGCGACTGATATAGACGGGACACGGCGCGCCGAGACGCTTTCCGTCGAGGAGTTCGTCCGGCTGGCGAACGCGATCTGAGGCGATCAGGCGGAAGCGCTCAGTTGAGCGTCTGGAAGCGGACCTCGCCGTCGTTCAGGAAACACGCCTTGTCGAACAGGCCGAGGTCCAGCGGGTTCGGCAGCCGGATGTCGTCCATGTCGGGGACGGGCTTTCTCGACGGATCGTAGGAGCGGTCGATCTGCGAGATGAAGACGAGGATCAGACCTCTCTCGCGGGCGAACGACTTCAGCTTGCGGACCTGACTGTCGAGCTCCGGGTTCTGGCGCTTCTGGTCGAGGAGCTGCAGATAATCCACGACTGCCACTGTGCCCTCGGACGCGCTTTCCAGCGAGGCGACGATGTAGTCGGCGCATATCGCATCGGAATTCTCGAAGACAAACAGCCGGTCGAACCGGGCCGGCTCCGCGCCGATCGCCCGAAAGCGGTCGAGGACGTTCTCCTGCGTGTATTCGAGAGTGAAGAAAGCGCCCTGGCGGCCAGCCTTCATGGCTTCCACCGCAAGCTCCAGACCGAACAGCGTCTTGCCGTGCCCCGGCCGCGCACCGACGAGCAGCAGATCGCCGGGCCGCAGATGCCGGAGCAGCGTGCGGGCCGGGCTTGCCGCCGCCATCCTGGCGGCGAGCAGGCTCCAATTGCCGAACCCTTCGCCAACTGCGATCCGGTCGAGTGCCGCGTGGTGGGAGATGCTCTCCTGGCGGGAGAGAAGCCTGGCCCGGCGCTTCAGGCGATAGACGGGAGCGGACAGTTTCATCAAAACCTCCTATGCGAGCCCAGTTCGCAATCCCTCCTCATGCGACGCTCGAACAGTCGGTTGAGACCGTGAAACCGGCCCTGCACGGATCATGCTTCCCCGGATGGAGGGAGGAGGCGCGGGCCGGCGCCTGATTCGCATTCTAGCCCGGCGCGGCGATGCCGCGAAAGATCACACCTTCTCGTCGAGCAGGCCGGAGACGAAGTCGAAGAGACCCGGGCGGCGGTCACGCCGCAGCCGCTCGCCGGTGACGATCGCCACCACTTCGGTGAAGGCGCGGTCGAGATCGTCGTTGATGACCACGAAGTCGTATTCGCCCCAATGCTCGATCTCCTCGCGCGCATTGAGCAGCCGCGTTTCGATCACCGATTCCTGGTCCTCGGCACGGCGCTTGAGGCGCGCTTTCAGCTCGGCCATGGAGGGCGGCAGGATGAAGATGGAGACGATGTCGCCGCGCATCTTCTCGCGCAGCTGCTTGGCGCCCTGCCAGTCGATGTCGAACAGCATGTCGCGGCCTTCGGCCATCGCCTTTTCGGCCGCAGCGCGCGGAGTGGCGTAGAAATTGCCGTGAACCTCGGCCCATTCGAGAAGCTCGTCATTGTCGCGCAGGCTCTCGAACTCCCGCTTGCTGCGGAAGTGATAGTGTCGGCCGTCTATCTCGCTGCCGCGCCGGGGCCTCGTCGTGACGCTGACCGACAGTTCAAAATCCTTGTCGCTCTCCAGGAGATTGCGCGCGATTGTCGACTTGCCGGCGCCCGAGGGCGACGACAGAACGAGCATCAGCCCCCGACGGCGAATGCGGGAACCGATATCGTTGACGGCCATCTGCTACTCCAGATTCTGGACCTGCTCGCGGAACTGATCGACGACCGCCTTCAGCTCCAGCCCGATGGCGGTCACTGTGGCGGCGTTCGACTTCGAGCAGAGAGTATTCGATTCGCGGTTAAATTCCTGTGCCAGGAAGTCGAGCTTGCGGCCGACGGCGCCGGCCGATCCAAGCAGGCTGCGCGCCGAGGCGACATGCGTCTTCAGCCGGTCGATCTCCTCGCGGATGTCGGCCTTGGTGGCGAGGAAGGCGGCCTCCATGTGCAGCCGGCTCTCGTCCAGATTCGCCGAGGCGTCCATCAGCAGGCGGACCTGCTCGGCGAGCTTCTGGCGGATCAGAGCGGGATCGCGCGACGGATCGGCCTCGGCTCTCAGCGTCAGCCCCTCGATAACGTCGACATGGCCGAGAAGCAGCGCCTTCAGCGCCTCGCCCTCGGCCCGGCGGGCGGTCTCCAGCCCGGCCAGCGCATCGTTGAACGCCGCAAGCAATGCGGCGTCGAACGCCGCGCGGAACTCCTCGTTCTCGATCGGCTCCGGCAGGTCGAGCACGCCGCGCAGGGACAACAGGCCGTCGGCACTGGCCGGCGCAACGCCGAACTGCTCCTGCAGGCGCTGCGCCAGACCCGCGACATCCTTCAGGAAGGCCTCGTTGACCACGGGCTGCGCCTGCTGCAGGCCGGCCTTGCCGAGGGTCAGCGTCGCTTGGAAATTGCCGCGGGCGAAACGCTTCTGCACGGCCTGGCGCACCGCCGGCTCCAGACGCTCGAAGCCCGGCGGCAGGCGGAGCCTGAGCTCGACGCTCTTGCCGTTGACCGACTTGACCTCCCAGGCGATGGAAACGCCGTCGTGATCGGCTGCGGCGCGTGAAAAACCGGTCATGCTTTGCAAAGTCATGATCTTTGCACGTCCCCCTGTCGCCTTTTCGCAATCCCCGGGAAACCGGTTGCCACTTTCCCGGAATTGCTCTTTCAGCCACTTCTCACGGCGGCCTTGTTTTGTCGAGCGTCCTGCGCCTCGGCGCAGGGCGAAGAGGACAGCCTACTGCGCGGTCGATGCGGGTGTGGCTTCGTTCTGGGCGGCCTTCGCCGCCTCCTCGCGCTGCTTCCTCTGGATGGCGCGCCAGCGGGCGACGTTCTCGTTGTGCTCCTCGAGCGTCGTGGCGAAGACATGGCCGCCGGTGCCGTCGGCGACGAAATAGAGATCCTTGGTCTTCGACGGATTGGCGACGGCTTCCAGCGACTCGCGGCCGGGATTGGCGATCGGCCCCGGCGGCAGCCCGTTGATGGTATAGGTGTTGTAGGGCGTCGGCTTGTCGATGTCGGACTGATAGATCGGGCGGTCGGCCGGCCTGCCCTTACCGCCGAAGAGGCCATAGAGAATGGTCGGGTCCGACTGCAGCCGCATGCCCTTGTTCAGCCGGTTGATGAAGACGGCCGCGACGCGCGAGCGCTCGTCGGAGACGGCGGTTTCCTTCTCGACGATCGAGGCCAGCGTCACGAACTCGTTGATGTCGGCAAGCGGCAGGCCGGAGACGCGGCGGTTCCAGATGGTCTCGACGAGGCGCTTCTGGTCGGCCAGCATCTTGTCGATGATCTGCTGGCGGGTGGCGCCGCGGGTGAAGCGCTGCGTGTCGGCGATGAGGCTGCCTTCCGGCGGCATCTCGGCCGGCATGTCGCCGGTCAGCGCCTCGTGCTCGGCGATGCGCTGGAACGCCTGCTCGACGGTCAGCCCTTCCGGGATGGTCAGCGACGCCAGCACCGACTTGCCGCTTTCCAGGAGCTCCATGATGTCGCGCATCGAAGCGCCGGCCTTGATCTCGTACTCGCCGGCCTTCAGCCCGGAATCACGATCATAGGCGCGCACGCCGAGCCGGAAGATGCGCGAGTCGCTGATCAGGCCTCGCCTTTCGAGTTGCTCGGCGATCTCGGCTACGCCCGTGTTCGGCCGAACCATGAAATTGGTCGTGGTCGTCGAGGGGCCAGGGCCGTCGAACTCGCGCTTGCCGATATAAAGCGCCAGTCCCACCACGATGACCGCCAGCATGGCGCCGGTGACGATGAAGTTCATGAAGACGACGATCTGGCTGCGCGAGGCACGCGAACGCTTCGGCGGCGGGGTGCCGAGTTCGGGCCGCAGAGCCTCGCTGGCCGTCTTCGGGACGATCGGCTGCGGCGGAAGGCTCCGTCGGCCGAATTCCCCATTGCTTGCCGGTTCGCTGCTCATGTCGCCTCAACTCTGTCTGTCGGATCGACTCTCCCCCGAGAGCGCAGGCCGAAGCCTAAGTCCGAATATGGCAAAAATCGCGGCGGCCGAGCGTACTCAGCCGTTATAACGCTGGAATACGAGCGAGGCGTTGGTGCCCCCGAAGCCGAAGGAGTTCGAAAGCGCGACGTCGATCTGGCGCTTGCGCGGCTTGTTGGGCACGAGGTCGATCGGCGTTTCGCGTTCGGGATTGTCGAGATTGATGGTCGGCGGCGCGATATTGTCGCGGATGGCCAGCAGCGAGAAGATCGCCTCGGCAGCACCTGCGGCGCCGAGCAGATGGCCGATCGACGACTTGGTCGAGGACATCGAGATCTTCGAGGCGGCATTGCCGGCGAGACGCTCGACGGCGCCGAGCTCGATCGTGTCGGCCATGGTCGAGGTGCCGTGCGCATTGATGTAGTCGATGTCGGCCGGCGTCAGCTTGGCGCGGTTGAGCGCCGCGGTCATGCAGCGGAACGCGCCGTCGCCGTCCTCGGAAGGGGCGGTGATGTGGTAGGCGTCGCCGGTCAGGCCGTAGCCCACCACCTCGGCATAAATCTTGGCGCCGCGCGCCTTGGCATGTTCCAGCTCTTCCAGAACGACGGCGCCGGCGCCCTCGCCCAGGACGAAGCCGTCGCGGTCGCGGTCATAGGGGCGCGACGCCTTCTCGGGCGTCTCGTTGCGTTCTGTGGACAGCGCGCGGCAGGCGGCAAAGCCGGCAACGCCGAGCGGCGTGATCGGCGCTTCGGCGCCGCCGGCGACCATCACATCGGCGTCGCCGAAGATGATCAGCCGCGCCGCGTCGCCGATCGCATGGGCGCCCGTCGAGCAGGCGGTGACGACCGCGTGGTTCGGGCCCTTGAGCCCATGGCGGATCGACACCTGGCCGGAGATCAGGTTGATGATGTTGGCCGGTACGAAGAACGGGCTGATGCGACGCGGCCCGCGTTCCTGCAGGATGATCGCGTTTTCGGCGATGCCTTCAAGCCCGCCGATGCCGGAGCCCATCAGGACGCCGGTGGCGCAGCGTTCCTGCTCGGTCTGCGGCTCCCAGCCGGAATCCTTCAGCGCCTCATCGGCCGCCGCGATTCCGTAGGTGATGAAGTCGGTGACCTTGCGCAGTTCCTTGGGCTCCAGCACGCTCTCGGGATTGAACGTGCCGTTGGAGCCGTCGCCGCGCGGAATCGAATGCGCGATCTTGGCGGCGTAGTCCGTGACGTCGAACTTGCTGATGCGGGTACAGGCGCTGCGCCCGCTCAGCAGCTCCTTCCAGCTGTGGTCGACGCCCGCCCCGAAGGGCGAGACGAGGCCCATGCCTGTGACGACGACACGCCGCATCGCTGGTGTCCCTGGACTGCCGGAAACGCAGGAATGCTCAGGCCGAAGCCTTGTCGATGTACTTCACGGCGTCGCCGACCGTCAGGATGGTCTCGGCGGCGTCGTCGGGAATCTCGACCCCGAATTCCTCTTCGAACGCCATGACGAGTTCGACCGTGTCGAGGCTGTCGGCGCCGAGGTCATCGATGAAGCTCGCCTGCTCGGTAACCTTCTCGGCATCGACGCCGAGATGTTCGACAACGATCTTCTTGACGCGCTCTGCGGTGTCACTCATTTGGGCATCCTCGCCTTATTGATGTCTGCCTTCGTTAGCCGCCGGAATGGCGCTAATCAAGCTCTAAAGATTGGCGCTCCCGGAACTCGGCGGGAGGCGCCGGGTCCCCGGAAAAACGCCGGGTCGGTGGCGCATTACACGAAAAAGCCCCGAGGTCCAAGGCGAAAAGCCGCCTGTGGACGAGCTTTCAGACCCTGGTTTTCGGGCCCCGGCCTCAGATCATCGCCATGCCGCCGTTGACGTGGATGGTCTGCCCCGTCACGTAGCCTGCCTCGTTGGAGGCGAGATAGGCGACGGCGGACGCCACCTCGGCGCTGGTGCCCATGCGCCTGGTGGGGATCGCCGCCATGATCGTCTCTTTCTGCTTGTCGTTCAGCTTGTCGGTCATCGCCGATTCGATGAAGCCGGGCGCCACGCAGTTGACGGTGATCGAGCGCGTGGCGATCTCCTGCGCCAGCGATTTCGAGAAGCCGATCATGCCGGCCTTGGAGGCGCAGTAATTGGTCTGGCCGGGATTGCCGGTAACGCCGACGACGGAGGTGATGTTGATGATGCGGCCGAAGCGGCGGCGCATCATCGGATGCGTCAGCTCGCGGGTCAGGCGGAAGACGGCCGTGAGATTGACCTCCAGGACCGAATCCCAGTCGTCGTCCGACATGCGCACGAAGAGACCGTCCCTGGTGATGCCGGCATTGTTGACCAGGATGTCGACGCCTTCGAGCTCAGCCTCGGCCTTCTGGCCCAGCGCCTTGACCTCGTCGCGATTCGTGAGGTTGGCGGGGAATATCTTCACCCTGTCGCCGAGCTTCGCGGCAAGGCCCTCGAGCTTCTCCACCTTGGTGCCGTGCAGGCCGACGATCGCGCCCTGGGCATGCAGCACCTCGGCGATCGCCTCGCCGATGCCGCCGGAAGCGCCTGTCACAAGTGCCTTGCGGCCGGTCAGTTCGAACATCTTTTTCTCCGATCCACGGTAGAGCACCCCCTTGGTAAGGGAGTGCTCCAGGAAATCCTAGCCCAGCGCCGCCAGCGCTGCCTCGACGTCTGCCGGCGCGCCGATCGCGGCGGTGGCGATGTCGCGGTTGATGCGGCGGGCAAGGCCCGAAAGCACCTTGCCGGCGCCCACTTCATAAAGCGCGGTGGCGCCATTGGCGCCGAACCATTCCACCGTCTCGCGCCAGCGGACGCGGCCGGTGACCTGCTCGACCAGCCGCCTGGCGATCTCGTCGGGATCGCTGAGCGGCGCGACCGCAACGTTCGACACGACGGGAACCGACGGCGCATTCCTGGCGACCTTCGACAGCGCCTCGCGCATGACGTCGGCCGCCGGGGCCATAAGCGCGGAATGGAACGGCGCGGAGACCTGCAGCATCAGCGCGCGCTTGGCGCCCTTGTCGGTGCAGAGTTTTGCGGCGCGCTCGACGGCCGCCTTTTCACCTGAAATCACAAGCTGGCCGCCGCCATTGTCGTTGGCGATCTGGCAGACCGAATCCTGGGCTGCCTCGGCGCAGGCCGCCGCCACGTCCGGCTCCTCGAGCCCGAGAATCGCAGCCATCGCGCCGACGCCCGCCGGCACGGCCGCCTGCATGGCGTTGCCGCGGATGCGCAGCAGCCGCGCCGCGTCGCCGACCGAGAACATGCCGGCCGCCGCGAGAGCCGAATATTCGCCGAGCGAATGGCCGGCGACCCAGGCGACCCTGTCCTTCAGGACAAAACCGCGCGATTCCAGCGCGCGGATCGCAGCCATCGACACCGCCATCAGCGCCGGCTGGGCGTTGGCGGTCAGCGTCAGCGTCTCCTCCGGGCCTTCCCAGATCAGTTTGGACAGTTTTTCCCCAAGCGCGTCGTCGACTTCCTCGAACACCTTCCGTGCCTCGGGAAACGTCTCGGCAAGGTCCTTGCCCATGCCGACGGCCTGGCTGCCCTGCCCCGGAAAGGTAAACGCGATCGCCATTCTGTAGGGTCCTTCTATCGTGACGACTGCCTGTGAAGCAGGCAGCTTGACCAAGTCAAGGGCAGTCGCAAGCCGTCCGGCAACCATCTGGCTGGAATAACGTCTGAAAAAATCGACGCCGGCTTCTCAATTCCGACACAGGGACTGGCTTTTTGTGAAGGAACCATGACAGGTGAATGACGTTCTATCGCGCATTGAGGATTTGAGTTGGCAAAGCAGAACGCAGTCATAACGCCTGCGGCGGAGGAAACCGGCGCTGGGCGATGGAAGCGCTGGCGCGAGCGGCGGACGCTCGAATGCGCCGGCTCGCTCCTTGTTTCGGTGGTCCTCTCCGCGGTCCTGGTCTTTCTGATCGAGCTGATCGCGCGCGGTTCGCTGCAGCAGACGCTCGATTTCTTCCAGCAGCCGTTCCGGCCGGGCTGGACGACCATCGTGCTGTTCACGCTTTTGCTCATCGGTTTCGACGCGCTGTTCGGCCGACGCCATAACGGCATATTGTTCATCGCGCCGCTTGCCCTGCTGCTTGCCGCAATCGGACACCAGAAATCGCTCTATCTCGGCGACCCGCTCTATCCCACCGACTTCCTCTATTCCCGCCAGATCATCGAACTGGCGCCGCTTCTGGTGCGCGAGCGGCCGATGACCGCCGCCTTCATCGTGGCGGGCGGCCTGGCGGCGATCATCCTGCATGTCGGGCTTTGGCGCTTCTGGCGCCGGCGCTTCCCGGCGATCCGCTGGAGGATGCGCGTGGCGAGGCTCGCCGTGGTGCTGCCGGCGCTCGCCTTCTTCGTCTCCATCATGGATTTCGCCACCTTCTCGTGGACCCGCGACCGGCTGCAGATCATCCCGATCATGTGGGACCAGAAGGAGAACTACGCGTCGAACGGCTTCGCCATCGCCTTTGCGCTCAACGTGCCGATGGCCAAGGTGAAGGCGCCGCCGAGCTACGAGGACGACGTGCTCGACGCCATCCTGCCGGGGCCGATCGGCATCTCGATGCCGGCGGACAAGCCCGACATCATCGTGGTGATGAGCGAATCCTTCTGGGATCCGACGCTGCTTCCCGACACCACCATCACACCGGACCCGATGCCGAACGTGCGCGCCATGCGCTCCGGCTCGATGTTCTCGCCGGAATTCGGCGGCATGACCGCCAATGTCGAGTTCGAGGCACTGACCGGCTTCTCCAACGCCTTCCTGCCCTATGGCAGCATCCCCTATCAGCAATATGTGCGCGGGCCGGTGCCCTCGCTGGCGAATTTCTTCCGGGCCGAAGGTTACGAGACGACCGCCATCCATCCCTTCGAGGGCTGGTTCTGGAACCGCGAGCACGTCTACAACTCGTTCGGCTTCGACCGCTTCCTCTCGGTCGAGAAGCTGCCGCCGATGGCGTGGCGCGGGCCACTGGTCTCGGACGAGGCGCTGACCGACGAGATCATCGAGCGCGCCGATGCGACCGAGCGGCCGTTCTTCACCTTCGCCGTCAGCCTGCAGGGGCACGGCCCCTATGAGCCGAACCGCTATTCGGACGCGAAGGTGACGGTGAATTCCGCCGCAACCTACCGGACGAACCAGTCGATCCGCTCCTACGCCGAGGGAATCGCCGACGCCGACCGCAATCTGAAACGGCTGATGGACTGGGCCGAGAAGCGCGACCGCCACACGGTCATCGTGTTCTTCGGCGACCACCTGCCGCCGCTGAACCAGGGCTATACGGAGACCGGCTTCCTCAAGGAGCCGGTGCCGGAGCGGCGGGAGCCGCCCGAGGCCCTCGCCCAGCACCGGGAGACGCCGCTCGTCGTCTGGTCGAACCGGACCGGGCCGATGAAGGATGTCGGCTCCATCAGCCCGGCGCTGATCCCGCTGAAGCTCTTCAAGGCCGCCGGCATCGAACATCCCTATTACACCGGCTTCCTCGGCCGCGTGGACGCGAGCTACGACGTCATCGAACGGCACGTGCTGATCTCGCCGAGGGGCGCGACGCCGGACTGGTCGCAGGAGAAGCGAATAGACCCGCTGATCAACGATTTCCGCCTGCTGCAATACGACGCGCTGTTCGGCAAGCAGCGGACGGTGAAGCGCTTCTTCCCGAACCTGCCCAAGCCGGCCGGGGTCTAGCGGCCAGCGGTCGCACAGACCGCCTACGGCTCATGTCGACCTGCTTCGGTCGTGCGGCAGGGGCGAGCCGCCCTGCCCCGTCGCTGGAGATATCCCCGCCCGACTTTCCGCGTCAGCCCACGCTCGGCATCGCCGATCCAGCCCCCGGCAGCCTGCCTCCCAGGGTCGCTCTTCTATCCGGAGTAATCCGGGCGGCGCTCGTGGGAGCTTACAGTAACCTCTACTCCGGCCGATTGACTCAAGGCCTGAAAGGATGTGGCTGATGACGTCCTGGCTGCGTGAAATGCAGCGGGCGAAGACAGACGTCGGGGGAGTTTCTTGATGAATTTCCTTCAGCGAATTCTGCTTACGACGGCCATGGCGGCAAGCGCGCTGGGTCTGTGGGCCGTCACCGCCAACGCGACGGAACGCGCGACGGTGACCGCCAGCGTCAACCTTCGCGCCGGTCCCGGGTCCAAATTCCAGTCCCTCGGCGTCGTGCCCTCCGGCGCCACGGTCACCGTATATTCCTGCCAGAGCGGATTCGCCTGGTGCAATGTCGCCCATGGCGGCAAGCGAGGGTATCTCGCCGGGCGGTACCTCACCTATGCCGTCCAAGGCGAATATTACCGGGACTCGCTCTACAGCGTAGGCATTTATCTCGGCCTGCCGATCTTCTGGGACGACTACCCGGTCTACAGGCCGCCGGGAAACAGGCCGCCCGACTACAGACCTCCGGGAACCCGTCCGCCCGGAAACAGGCCGCCGGGCTGGCGCCCACCCGGTCAACCGCCGCCCGGCGTTCGGCCACCGCGGCCCAGCCATCCGATCTATCACCCGCCGTCTTTCTCGCGCCCGTCGGTCGGCGGCGGCTTTGGTGGCGGAAGGGGCGGTTTTGGTGGCGGCGGCGGTCGAGGCGGCGGCCGCCGGTAAGTCTACCTAGGACAAGGAGCATGTCATGTTGATGCGAATGCTCGCTCGCTATGCGATCCTTCTGGCCTTGCTGCCGTCGCTCCTGTTCGCGGCGTCAACCGTGCAGGCCGACACGATGGACGCCGTCATCGACAGGGGAACGTTGCGGATTGGCATCGCGGAGGAGGATTTCCTGCCGTGGATCGGCCGCGACAAGGCGGGAAAGCTGCTTGGCTTCGAGGTCGACGTCGCCCACGATCTGGCTCGGGTATTGGGAGTGCGGCCCGAATTCGTCGAAACCCCGTTCGGCGATCTTCTCAACGGTCTGGTCGCCGGCCGCTTCGACGTCGTGATCTCGGCCTATAGCGTCACCGCCGAGCGGGCTCGCCTCGCGCTGTTTTCGGTACCCTACGGGCAGACCGACTACTATCTGCTTCTGGACAACAACAAGCTTCCCAAGAGTGCGTCCGAAGGCGACTACGATGTGGAAGGCTTCAAGATCGGCGTGATCGCGGACACGATCGGCGAGGCCATCTCGGCCCGTTCGTTCACCAAGGCCGAGATCGTTCCCTTTCCCGATGACGAGGCGTCGCGAGATGCGCTCTCCAAAGGCGAAGTCGGGGCTATCATCGCAGCGACCCCGATACCCAATTTCATGATGCTGGCCGAGCCGGACCGGTACGCGATCGGCAGCGAAGCGCTCTTCAGCAGTTCCGAGGCGGTCGCGGTACGTCCGGACTCGCTCCGTTTCGTCAACTTCATCGACGCATGGATCGAGGAGAACCAGGCCAACGGCCGCCTGCAAGCCGCGAGAGAATACTGGTTCGACACCCTCGAGTGGGAACAACGGCTTTCGAAAGGCGATGAACCGGCAGACCAGCCGGCTGAATAGAGTGCAGCAATCTAGAAGTCGTGCAGGCGTCCGTGCCGGTGGCCGCTGTCGGCCAAGGTCTCGATGACGCGGCATTCGGCGACCCTGCCACAGGCGCATTCCTCCACCATGCGCTGCAGTTCCGAGCGCAACGCGGTGAGGCTCGCTATGCGCTTCTCGACCTCGACGAGATGTGTCTTGGCGATCTGGTCGGCGGTCGCGCAGGACTGGTCGGGATCGTCCTGAAGCGAAACCAGCGTCCGGATCGCCTCGACCTCGAAGCCGAGCTCGCGCGAATGCCGGATGAAGGAAAGCCGCGCCACCGCAGCCTTGCCGTAGCGGCGCTGCTGCCCCTCGGTGCGGGGCGGCGCAGGCAGGAGGCCGATCTGCTCGTAATAGCGGATCGTCGGCACCTTCACCCCGGTGCGCCGCGCAAGTTCGCCGATCGACAAATCCATCGAAAAATCCTCTTGAAGCTCTAGTCACTATAGAGATTACGGTGACGACGTAAAAGGAGTCGTAATGTCCGATCATTGCTGCAACCACGGAACCGAAACCCGCTGCGAGCCCCCGCCGCTCGCGCTGTCCGCCTCGAAATCGCCACCTGCCGCCGCAACGGCTGACGCCTGCTGCGCCGGCGGCGTTCCGGTCTTCGACGGCATGGACCCGCGCTACAAGCGCGTGCTGTGGACGGTCATCGCCATCAACGGCGCGATGTTCCTGACCGAGATGATCGCGGGCGAACTCGCCGGATCGCAGGCGCTGAAGGCCGACGCGCTCGACTTCCTCGCCGACACCGTGACCTACGGGCTCAGCCTTGCGGTGATCGGTGCGAGCCTTTCCACGCGGGCGATGGCGGCGCTGTTCAAGGGGTTCTCGCTGTTCGTCATGGCGCTGTGGGTGTTGGGCTCGACCGTCTACCACACGCTCATCCTCGGCGTGCCGAGCGCCGGGATGATGGGGGCGATCGGTTTCCTCGCGCTTGCCGCCAACGTCGCCTCCGTCGGCCTGCTGATGCCCTACAAGGACGGCGACGCCAATGTGCGCTCGGTCTGGCTATGCTCGCGCAACGACGCTATCGGCAATATAGTGGTGATGGCCGCCGCGCTCGGCGTCTGGGGCACGTCGACGGCCTGGCCCGATCTCGCGGTCGCGGCGCTAATGGCCGGCATATTCCTCACCTCGTCGGTACAGATCCTCCGGCAGGCGTGGGCCGAATATCGCCACGGCAGGCGGCTTCATCCTGTCGCAGCCGAATGAGCGCAGGCCTCCAGCCCTTGCCAATTCCGCCCTTCCCTTGTATGGACCGCCGCAATCTGCCGGTCCTGCTGGGGGCTGAACGGAGGGTTGGAGGTTTTCCTCCTCAAGAAGCCAGAAGGTTTCGGCCTCCCGTGTCTCCGCTCTCGACCGTCTCGTAGATGCGCCTTTCTCTCCCGCCAAGCCGGGTTGGACAAGTCGCAGAGGCTTAGCCGCGGGAACCGGACAGGGACGTGAAACGAAAGGCAAAAAGCACAATGGCACTTTACGAGCATGTGTTCCTTGCCCGGCAGGATTTGTCGCAGCAGCAGGTCGATGCACTTGTCGAGCAGTACAAGGGCGTCATCAGCGAAAACGGCGGCAGCGTTGGCCGGGTCGAGAACTGGGGACTGAAGTCCCTCACCTACCGGGTCAACAAGAACCGGAAGGCTTACTACACCCTCATGGACCTCACCTGCCCGCCGGCGGCGCTGAAGGAGATGGAGCGCCAGATGGGCCTCTCCGAGGACGTGCTGCGCTTCATGACCATCAAGGTCGAGGCGCACGAGGAAGGCGTATCCGCCATGATGCAGAAGCGCGAGGAGCGTTCCGAGCGCGGCGATCGCGGTGGCTTCGGCGATCGCGGCCCGCGTTCGTTCGGCGACCGCGACCGTGGCGATCGCGGCCCGCGTTCGTTCGGCGACCGCGATGGCGGCGACCGTGGTCCGCGCCGTCCGCGCGAAGCTGCTGAAGGAGCTGCAGAATAATGGTCGACATCAACCAGATCCCGACCCGGCGTCCGTTCCACCGCCGCCGCAAGACCTGCCCGTTCTCCGGCGCCAACGCCCCGAAGATCGACTACAAGGACGTGCGTCTCCTGCAGCGCTACATCTCCGAGCGCGGCAAGATCGTGCCCTCCCGCATCACGGCGGTCAGCCAGAAGAAGCAGCGCGAGCTCGCCAAGGCGATCAAGCGCGCCCGTTTCCTGGCGCTCCTGCCCTACGTGGTGAAGTGAGACGAATTCCGGCGCGGGCCCAGGTCCGCGCCGGTCTCCTTCCGCGAACGGGCGCGGATGGATGAACATGAAATCCCGAGTTGGGCACTGCCCATGATCCTTGTCCGAAAGGTCCACGACTTTTCGGGGTCATGAGAGGCCCTAACTGCCGACCGGCAGGACAGCGAAAACGGACGCCATTCGTCCCGATTGCTCCCTGCCTTTCAGATCGCGCATGACCCCGGACAGCGACAGGCTTTCCGGACAGGCCTCATGCGAAGAAACAGATTCAACCGCTTGCGGTTCTGAAAGGACAAAACCATGGACGTCATTCTTCTCGAACGCATTTCCCGCCTCGGCCAGATGGGCGAGACCGTCAAGGTCAAGGACGGCTACGCCCGCAACTTCCTGCTGCCGCAGGGCAAGGCGCTGCGCGCCAACGAAGCCAACAAGAAGAAGTTCGAGGGCCAGCGCGCCCAGCTCGAGGCGAGGAACCTCGAGCGCAAGTCCGAAGCAGCCAAGATCGCCGAGACGCTCGACGGCAAGAGCTTCGTCGCCGTCCGCTCGGCCGGCGAAACCGGCCAGCTCTACGGCTCGGTCTCGACGCGCGACATCGCCGACCTGATCACCGCGGAAGGCTTCTCCGTCAACCGCAACCAGATCGAGCTCAACCAGCCGATCAAGACGATCGGCCTCACCAATGTGGCGATCGTGCTGCATCCTGAGGTCGAGGTGACCGTGACGCTCAACGTCGCCCGCTCGACGGAAGAAGCCGAGCGCCAGGCGCAAGGCGAGACGCTGACGACCGCCGAGGCGATCTACGGCGAGGACATCAACGAGAACGCCCGCCCCGATGCCTTCTTCGATCCGAACGCGGAAGAGGCGGCGGGCGAGGAAGCCTGATCGCCGAAAGCCTCTATCTTCTCAACGAAAGCCCGGGTTCGCCCGGGCTTTTTGTTATCCGGTTCAGACAGTTGGCCCGATGTCTGATGCGGCTTTTGTGCCAGAGGGAACTTTTCAAACCGCGACAAATTAGGCACAGTATCCATCCGTTCCTATTGGAGTGGGGTTTATTGCCGTGAATAGAATGTTGAACCGCGTCGTTTCGGGTCTGGTCCTTACCGGGAATCTCAGCATCACCGGTCCGGACGGCAAGAAGCATAGATTTGGCGACGGCACCGGCGACCCGGTGCATATCCACATCAAGACGACGCGGGCGGTGCGCGCGATCGCGCTCGACCCGATGCTTGCGGCTCCCGAATCCTATATGGACGGCGATGTCGACTTCCTCGAGGGCGACACGCTCGACCTGTTGCGCGTGGCCTTCCAGAACATGTCGCCGACGGGCATCGACGCCTTCTGGTCGAAGGCGATCGAAAGCACCCGCAATCTTTTCCGCCGCTTCCAGCAGGTCAACACGACCACCCGCTCCAAGCGCAACGTGCAGCGCCACTACGACCTGTCCGGCGACCTCTACAAGCTCTTCCTCGACAACGACATGCAGTATTCCTGCGCCTATTTCGAGCACCCCGACGTGTCGCTGGAAGAGGCGCAGGCGGCCAAGAAGCGCCACCTGGCAGCCAAGCTGCAGCCGAAGTCCGGCCAGACAGTGCTCGACATCGGCTCGGGCTGGGGCGGCCTCGGCCTCTATCTGGCCAAGACCTTCGACGTCGACGTTCTGGGCGTGACGCTGTCGACCGAGCAGCACGGCGTGTCGACCGAGCGCGCGCAGGCCGAAGGCCTCGAGAATCACGTGCATTTCGAGATCAAGGACTACCGCAACATCTCCGAACGCTTCGACCGCATCGTCTCGGTCGGCATGTTCGAGCATGTCGGCGTCAACCACTATCGCACCTTCTTCGACAAATGCGCGCAGTTGCTGAAGCCAGACGGCGTGATGGTGCTGCATTCGATCGGCCGCAGCGGACCGCCCTACGCGACCAGCGCCTTCATCCGCAAATACATCTTCCCGGGCGGCTACATCCCAGCTTTGTCGGAGGTGCTGCCGTCGATCGAGAAATCGGGGCTGGTGGTCAACGACATCGAGATCCTGCGCCTGCACTACGCCGACACGCTGAAGAACTGGCGCGCCCGCTTCCTCGCCAACCGCGACAAGGCCAAGGCGCTCTACGACGAGCGCTTCTGCCGCATGTGGGATTTCTATCTCGCCGGCTCCGAGGCCGCCTTCCGCTGGCAGGACCTGATGGTGTTCCAGATCCAGCTCACCCGCAAGAACGACACGCTGCCGGTGACGCGCGGCTACATCGAGAAGACCGAGAAAGCGCTGGCGCTGCACGGCACCGCGCATGAGTCGGAACTCACCGCCGACGCGGAGAAGGCCGACGCTTCGAAGCCGAAGAAGGCGCCGGCCAAGCGCAGCAAGGTCGACAAGAAGGCCTGAACACTATGCGCGGGCCGGCCGCTCGGCCCCATATGCTCCAACGCCGTCATCCTCGGGCTTGTCCCGAGGATCTGCGATACGGCGATCGGCCGCGATGACATCGAGACTGCAGTAGCCTACACCCTCAACCCGCAGCAGATTCTCGGGACAAGCCCGAGGATGACGGCAGAGTAACCGGGGACCTGCCATGACCATACCCGTCTTCATCGCGGCCGCCCTTGCCGAAATCGCCGGCTGCTTCGCCTTCTGGGCGTGGTGGCGGCTCGACAAGTCGGCGCTCTGGCTGGTGCCGGGCGTCGCCTCGCTCATCCTGTTCGCCTGGCTGCTGACATTTGCCGACACCAGCGCCGCCGGCCGCGCCTACGCCGCCTATGGCGGCATCTACATAACCGCCTCGCTCGCCTGGCTGTGGCTCGCCGAAGGCGTGCGGCCCGACCGCTGGGACCTGACCGGCGCCGCGATCTGCATCCTCGGCGCCTCGCTCATCCTGTTCGCGCCGCGCGCCGCCTGAGATGGAGCTGCCCTCCCCGCTCCGGCAGGCGGTCGACCGCTTCCTCGAAGGCATACCACTCGACGAGCTGCGCAGCGCGTCCGAGCGGCTCACCCGGCGCTACCGCAGCGAGACGCGCGACGGCCGACAGCATCTCGACGATGTCGCGGCGGTCCGGGCATATCTCGCGGCGCGGCTGCCCGCGACCTATGCGGCGGTGCGCGCCTGCATGGACCATGTCGCCGAAGCCGCGCCGGATTTCGAACCGAAGAGCCTGCTCGACATCGGCGCCGGCCCCGGCACAGTGCTCTGGGCGGCCGCCGACTGCTGGGACGGCATCGAGACGGCGACGATGATCGAGGCGAGTGCGGCCGTGCGCGGCGCCGGCCAGGCGCTTGCCGCGGAGACTGCGCTGCCGGCGTCCGCATGGCTCGCCGGCGACGCGACCGGACCGCTGCCGCCCGTCGAGGCGACCGATCTGGTTACGCTCTCCTACGTGCTCGACGAGCTTCAGCCCGCCGCGATCGGCCCGCTGGTCGAACGGCTGTGGGCGCTGACGTCAGGCCTGTTGCTGATCGTGGAACCCGGCACGCCGGCCGGGTGGTCGCGCATCCTCGCCGCGCGCGACCGGGTGATCGCGGCGGGCGCCCACATCCTCGCCCCCTGCCCGCACGAAAAACCGTGTCCGCTCGCCGCGCCGGACTGGTGCCATTTCTCGCGGCGGGTGGCGCGCACGCGGCTGCATCGCCTCACCAAGAGCGCCGACGTGCCGTGGGAGGACGAAAAGTTCATCTACCTGGCGGCGTCGCGCCTGCCCGCGACCGCCCGCGCACCCCGCATCTTGGCGCCGCCGCGCGCCGGAAAGGGCCGGATCGGGCTGAAACTCTGCCTGCCCAGTGGCGCAGCCAGCGAGGAGACCTTCAGCAAGCGCGACGGCGAACTTTTCCGGCGCATCCGCCGGCTCGACTGGGGCGACAGGCTGCCTGCCGAAGACTGAGCCGGTTGCCCGGGTCGCCGCGCAACCGGCTACCACTGGACCTGGAGCCCGACATTGCCTTCGAATTCGCGACGGCGGTCGCCGTCGACGTCGAAGCTGTAGTCGGCGGTGACGAAGCCGGAGAACTTGTCGGTGAATTTATGGGCGATGCCGCCGCCGAGCTCCAGCATGGTTCCTTCCGACTCGATGTCGATCGGATCGGCGTCGAACCACGTGGTGTCTTCCGTATCGAAGGAGTGCCAGAGATTGGCCTTCAGGTACGGCTTGAACTCGCCGGACGCCGTCTGGAAAGTACCCTGCAGGCGCGCGCCGATGCGGCCGGACAGGCCGTCGTCGGTGTCGAAGCGAACGGCCGACAGCGTGTCGTCCTGATCGTCGAAGGAGATGTCCTGCCAGACGAGCTGCGCCTGCGGCTCCAACGTCCATCCCTGGGAGATGGCGATCGGGACGCCACCCTCCAGCGACAGCGTCAGGGCGTCGCCGTCAGGATCGATGCCGATGCCGCGGTCGGTGCTGGCGTCGCCGCCGAACCATGTGCCCATGACGACCGCGTCGACATACCAGCCGCCGGCGCCGACATGGGTGAGATAGCCGCCGAAGCTGTAGCCGTCGAGGTTGAGGCTGCCGACCTCGATATCGGACTCGCCGAGCACGTTGCCCGCGACATCGCCGTCCAGCCCGGTATAGCCGGCCATCAGGCCGGCGACCGTGCTGCCGCCCGATGCGTTCTCCCAGCGCAGCATGTCGAGACCGGCCTGGATGCCACCGAGCGCGCCGTCCAGCGACGGCGACACCGTGCCCGCCCAGCTCTGGTCGAGGCTCTTGCCGAACACCCTGCCCCAGGCGGCGGAAAAATTCTCGCCGCCATGCAGGAAGGCCTGTTCGCCGCGCCGTTCATGGAAAGTGCCGAGCGTGGCGAGCGCCATGTCTCGGGCGACCGGCGGCAATGCCGAATAGACGGCGGTCTCCGGCCTGATCAACGGTATGCCGGGTTCGTCGGGATTCTGGAGGTCGATCAGCGTCGAGCGGAGATACCAGTTCTCCTCGCTGCCGTCGCTCACGCCACCCCTGAAGAGCAGATATTCGTAGGCGCCGAATGCCACCGGCGCGGCGAGGTCGAACGCGCCGGCAGCGGTCGTCGCGTTGACCGCCTCGACGACGAGGATGCCGTCGGCGCTGGTCTGGGCTCCGCCGCCGCCGAAATTCACGATCTCGAGACCGGTGTTGCCGGTCGCGCTGCCGTCCTGAATGATGAATTTGTCCGACGGCGCGCCGTCGCTTTCGAGCACCGTGTCGAGGCGGATGATGCCGCCGCTGCCGACATAATCGCCGACGACAGTGAACGTATCCGCAGCGCTCGCCGCGCCGTTCGTCAGATCGATGATGCCGGCATTGCCGAGCCTCGCGAGCTGACCATCTGTGAAAGCCCGCACCGCGGCGTTGACGCCATCGCCGGCAAGAAGCGTGCTCGATGCGTCGATCGACAGCTCGCCGGTCCCGGAGGAGGCGTCGCCGAGCACGAGATCGCCGTCGAGCGTGAGCTCCGAAGAAGCGGTGAGCTCGACCGCTTCCCAGTTGAGGTAACGCGACACGGTCGAGGCCTGCGTTCCCTCGAAGATCAGCCTGTCTTCGTTGGGAACGCCATCGACGAGGGTTCCACCGTCGATCACCTGGCCGCCGGTGAAACTGTCCTCGGTCAGGTCGGTGAGCCTCGCGGTGTCGCTGCCGAAGCCCATAAGAATGTTGCCGCCGATCGTCCCTCCACCCTGCCAGACGAAATTGTCCGCGCCCTGGCCGAAGCGGATGCCGCCGCCGATCGTGCCGCCGCTTACCTCGACGCGGTCATTGCCGTCGATGGCGTGATTGGCGGCGGTTTCGTTGAAGGTGACGATCTCGCCGCCGACCTCGCCGCCCATGATACGGATAATGTCGCCACCGCCGCCGCTGTTGCTGCCGGTGTTGATGAAGGTGCCGACCACGGCGGTACCGGATATTTCGATGAGATCGTTGTTCTGGCCGGCGATGATCGACTCTTCGATCTCGCCGCCGGACATGCGCATCTCGTTGTTACCTATCAGGAGGTCGACCGAGCCGATGCGGCCGCCGGTCATCGTCACGATATCGCCATCGGAGAATACGCCGATTATGTGCCCGCCGCTGATATTGGCGATATCCCGCTCGCCGCTCTGGTACAGCGCGCCGATCGTGCCGCCGGTCATGGTGAAATTGTCTTCACCGCCGCCCTGGCTGACAGCCCCGCTGATCGTTCCGCCGCTTATGAAAAAGGCGTCCCGGCCTCCTGCCTGGACGACACTGTTGTCGCTCGCGTCAACGCCATTGATCGCGCCACCGGTCATGATGAACTCGTCATCGCCCTCTCCCTGATCGACCAGGCCCTCGATGGTGCCGGCGTGCATGGTCACCGTGTCGGCGCCGCTGCCGAAGATGACGCTGCCGGTGATGGTTCCACCCGGGGCGTCCATGGTGAGGGAGTTGTCGCCGGCGGTATCCGTAATACCGGCGGCATTGCCGCTATCGCAGACATAGGCGCTGTTGCCAGGCGTAGGCGAGAGGTCGCAAGCTGCCTGAGCAGGCGCGGCTACCAACAGGGACGATACGGGATAAAGACAGCCAGCCGAGCCGGCGAGCAGCAACGCGCGAAAACGCATGGGGCCTCCTGCAATGCGCATGCAGCCTCGACGGCGCCCCAGTGAACCGCCCAGACCTATGTCCCCGCCCCTCACGCCGCATCTGGCCCTTAAGCAGGCGGGTGAAACTTTTCACAACCCAGCGTGGTGATCAACCCAGTCGATTGCAGCAAAGTTAAAGGACAGCGGAATGGCGGGGACGTGGAAAGCAAATGTCTTCTGGACACCGTACGGCGAGGCCACGCATAGTGCCCGCGTCATGTTTGGCGGCGCCAGGCGACATGCGAGGAGGTGAACATGCCCTTGGAGAATGAAAAGTCCAGTTTTCTGCTCAGCAAGCTCAGCGGCCTGGTTCTGATCGTCGTCGGCTTCCTGGTAGCGGCTTCCGGCTACCGGGCCGAATCGACCGGATATATCGTCGGCGGAATCGTCTTGCTGGCGATCGGGATCGCCATCCTTGCCCGCAAGGTGATCAACCGCAATCCTGCCGCCTGACGAGGCTCTGCCGAGCCTACCGGCTCCGCGCAGTTCGGCGGGTGGTGCCGCCTGCCCTGCTGTACACCGGCAGTGTCCGCTGGCTCCCCGCCAGCGAGGCCGTATCGCTGATATGGCAGATATTCTTGTTTTGTTCTCATAATCGCGCTAAAGTTCGAGCTTCGATTCGAGTCAATCCGGATTCGTCACCAGACCACCGATAGGCCGGCATGGCTGTGGACAGCGTGGAGAGTGGGATACGCCAGATCTAATTGAGGGCGGACAGGTTCTTCCACCGCCGACTCCTGATACGGCGAGGATCGGACAGGGATCGGGAAGACAATGGCAGAAGCAGCGCGAAAATTCGAAGTCGCGGAGACACCGCTCTATCGCGAGGCGCCCAACAACATCGAGGCCGAGCAGGCGCTGCTGGGCGCGATCCTGGTCAACAACGACGCCTTCTACCGCGTCTCGGACTTCCTGAAGTCGGGGCATTTCTACGAACCGCTGCACCGGAAGATCTTCGAGGTCTCGGCCGAGCTCATCCGCATGGGCAAGATGGCCAATCCGGTGACGATAAAGACCTTCCTGCCGGCCGACGAGAAGGTCGGCGACATGACCGTCGCGCACTATCTCGCGCGACTGGCGGCGGAAGCGGTCACCGTCATCAACGCCGCCGACTACGGCCGCGCCATCTACGACCTCGCGACGCGCCGCGCGCTGATCACTGTCGGCGAGGACATGGTCAACATCGCCTATGACGCGCCGGTCGACATGAGCCCGTCCGACCAGATCGAGGACGCCGAGCGCAGGCTCTTCGAGCTCGCCGAGACCGGCCGCTACGACGGCGGCTTCGAGAGCTTCACCGACGCCGTGAAGACCGCCGTCGACATGGCGAACGCCGCCTTCATGCGCGACGGGCACCTGTCGGGCATCGCGACGGGCTTGCGCGACCTCGACCGCCGCATGGGCGGCCTGCAGCCCTCCGACCTGATCGTGCTCGCCGGACGCCCCGGCATGGGCAAGACCTCGCTCGTCACCAACATCGCCTACAACATCGCGTCGGTCTACGAACCCGAGCAGCAGGCCGACGGCTCGTTCAAGGCCAAGAACGGCGGCGTCATCGGCTTCTTCTCGCTCGAAATGTCGTCGGAGCAGCTTGCCACCCGCATCATCTCGGAGCAGACCGAAATTCCCTCCTCCAAGATCAGGCGCGGCGAGATCACCGAGACGGATTTCGAAAAACTCGTCGCCTGCTCGCAGATGATGCAGAAGATACCGCTCTTTATCGACCAGACCGGCGGCATCTCGATCGCGCAGCTCGCGGCGCGTGCGCGACGGCTGAAGCGCCAGCGCGGCCTCGACGTCATCGTGATCGACTATATCCAGCTCATGCAGGGCAGCTCCGCGCGCGCCTCGCAGAACCGCGTGCAGGAAATCACCGAGATCACCACCGGGCTGAAGGCGCTCGGCAAGGAGCTCGGCGTGCCGATCATCGCGCTCTCCCAGCTCTCGCGTCAGGTCGAAAGCCGCGACGACAAGCGTCCGCAGCTCTCCGACCTGCGCGAATCCGGCTCGATCGAGCAGGACGCCGACGTGGTGATCTTCGTCTACCGCGAGGAGTACTATCTCAAGAACAAGGAGCCGAAGCCCGGCACCGACGAATACATCAAGTGGGAAGGCGAGATGAACGAGGCGCGCGGCAAGGCCGAGGTCATCATCGCCAAGCAGCGTCACGGACCGACCGGCACCGTCTCGCTTGCCTTTACCGGCGAATTCACCCGCTTCTCCGACCTCGCGGAGGAACACCATTTGCCGGAACGGTATGAGTAGGGCTTTCAAATCTTACGTAATTTACGTATGTTGCGGAATATACGTAAATTACGGAGGCTTGACATGAAATCCCCCGTGAAGGTGAGTTCGGCCGACTTCCAGCGACACTTCGGCCACTACCAAGACATGGCGATGACGCAGCCAGTTGTCGTGATGCGCAACGGACGGGAACGGACGGTGACGGTGTCGATCGAAGAATACCGGCGACTGAAGCGGCGTGATCGGGAAGTGCTGGGACTGGATGACTTCACGGAAGAAGACATTGCAGCCATCGAAGCCTCCGAACCGCCAGAAAGCGCGAAGGCCTTCGATCACGAGTTCGATAACTGACGCGTGGCAAGCCTTCCCAAGCCCACTGCCGGTCTGGTGATCCGTTACAGCTATTTGTGGCGGTCGGACTACCTGCGCGGGCTGGAAGAAGGCCAAAAAGACCGCCCTTGCGCGATTGTCCTTGTGGTGAAGGACGAATTGGCTGGTTCGAGGGTTACGGTTCTTCCTATTACGCATCTGCCTCCTTCCAGACCGGATGAGGCCGTCGAGATTCCAGCCGATACCAAGCATCGTCTTGGCCTGGACGAGGAAAGATCATGGGTAGTTTTGACTGAGGCAAATCGATTCTTGTGGCCGGGACCTGATATCCGGCGCGCTATTCCGGGCAAGCAGGACAGTTTCGCTTTTGGCGAGCTTCCCTATGGTTTGTTTGTGAAAATTAGAGCGGGATTTCTCCTAGCCGCCAGCGCCAAGAAGGCCGCTATGATTACCCGATCCGAGTAGCCCATGGCTAAGTCCCGTACCCAGTTCATCTGCCAGTCCTGCGGCAATGTCAGCTCGCGCTGGGCGGGCAAGTGCGATGCCTGCGGCGAGTGGAACACTATCGTCGAGGAGAACAATGCCGGCGGCATCGGCGGCGGGCCTCAGAGCCTGCGGTCGCCGCGCAAGGGCCGCGCCGTCGCGCTGACCTCGCTGGCGGGCGAGATCGAGGATGCGCCGCGCATCGCCTCGGGCATCGCCGAGCTCGACCGGGCAACCGGCGGCGGCTTCGTGCGGGGATCGGCGATCCTCGTCGGCGGCGACCCCGGCATCGGCAAGTCGACGCTCCTGATGCAGGCGGCGGCGGCTCTCGCCGGCAAGGGCCACCGTATCGTCTATGTCTCCGGCGAGGAGGCCGTCGCGCAGGTCAGGCTGCGCGCGCAGCGGCTGGGCGTCGCCGGCGCGCCGGTGGAACTCGCCGCCGAAACCAATGTCGAGGACATCCTGGCGACGCTCGCGGAAGGCAAGCGGCCCGACCTCGTCATCCTCGATTCCATCCAGACGCTGTGGACCGACCTCGCCGAATCGGCGCCCGGCACCGTCACCCAGGTGCGCGCGGCGGCGCAGACCGTCATCCGCTACGCCAAGTCGACGGGCGCGGCGGTGGTTCTCGTCGGCCATGTCACCAAGGAAGGCCAGATCGCCGGCCCGCGCGTCGTCGAGCACATGGTCGACGCCGTGCTCTATTTCGAGGGCGAAGGCGGCCACCATTTCCGCATCCTGCGGGCGGTGAAGAACCGTTTCGGGCCCACCGACGAGATCGGCGTCTTCGAGATGTCCGACAAGGGCCTGCGCGAGGTCTCCAATCCGTCGGAGCTCTTCCTCGGCGAGCGCCACGCCAAGGCGCCGGGAGCCGCCGTCTTCGCCGGCATGGAAGGCACGAGGCCGGTTCTTGTGGAAATCCAGGCGCTGGTCGCCCCTTCCCCGCTCGGCACGCCGCGCCGCGCCGTGGTCGGCTGGGACCAGCCGCGGCTCGCCATGGTGCTGGCCGTGCTGGAAGCCCATTGCGGCGTGCGTTTCGCCACCCACGACGTCTATCTGAACGTCGCCGGCGGCTACCGCATCTCCGAGCCGGCGGCCGATCTGGCGGTGGCCGCCGCGCTGGTGTCGTCGCTTACCGGTCTTGCCCTTCCCGCCGATTGCGTCTATTTCGGCGAAATCAGCCTTTCGGGCGCCATACGGCCGGTTGCACATGCACAACAACGGCTAAAGGAGGCCGAAAAGCTGGGGTTCGGGCAAGCGGTTCTACCGCAGGGGAGCGAGGAACCGTCAGGCTCGATGGCTGGCAAGTCCTTCCAGCCGGGGATGCTGACCGACCTCGTGATTCGTATAGCAGGGTCCAAGCGCGGCCGCGCCGACGATCCGGACTGATGCCAGTCATCCAAGGAGTGGGGCCGCACCATGCCGATTACGCTGCTTGACGGAATTCTCGTCGGCTTCACCCTCGTCTCGGCGATGCTCGCCATGGTTCGCGGCCTGTCGCGGGAAATCCTGTCGATCGCGTCCTGGATCGCGGCGGCGGCTGCCGCCTTCTTCCTCTATCCGCTCGTGCTGCCCTATGTGCAGCCCTATATCGACAACAAGCAGGTCGCGATGGTGGCGGCGGCCGGCGTCGTGTTCGTGGTCGCGCTGATCATCGTCACGCTGATCACGATGAAGATCGCCGACTGGATCATCGATTCGCGCATCGGCGCGCTCGACCGCACGCTCGGCTTCCTCTACGGCGCGGCGCGCGGCATCCTGGTCGTCGCTGTCGGCCTGCTGTTCTTCAACTGGCTGGTCGGGGTCAACACGCCCGCCTGGATCGCCAACGCCAAGTCGCGGCCGCTGCTGGAATCGATCGGCGCCACGCTGGAAGGCCTGCTTCCCGACGACCCCGAGAACTCGATCCTGAAGCGCCTGTCGCCCGGCGAACCCGAGGCCGAGCAGGGGGCACCGGCTGCGGACGCGCCCGCCACGCAGCAGGCTCCAGCCGAGACCGCGCCCAGCGAGATCGCGCCCGACGAGATCGTCCCCGACGAAGCGCCCATGGATGCGCCGGAGGAAGGCCCCGCCGACGTGCTGCCCGACGAGGCCCCGGACGAATCGGCGCCGCCAGCCGAATAAGGCCGGCAACCACGCCAGGCAGGCGGGTAATAAGGCTGTGATGACTGGTGGCGCGCGAGGCCGCGCTGCCTTATATGTCCGTTTTCTGACGAGAGAGCGCCCCATGGCAGATGCTTCCTTGCTGGCCGAGGCCGACGATCATTTTCATGACGAATGCGGCGTGTTCGGCATATTCGGACGGCAGGACGCCGCGGCGATCGTCACGCTCGGCCTGCATGCGCTGCAGCACCGCGGCCAGGAGGCGGCAGGCATCGTCTCCTATGACGGCTCGCAGTTTCACGTCGAACGCCATGTCGGCCTGATCGGCGACACCTTCACCAAGCCGGCGGTCATCGAAAGGCTGAAGGGCAGCCGCGCCATCGGCCACACCCGCTACGCCACCACCGGCGGCACCGGCCTGCGCAACGTGCAGCCGCTGTTCGCCGAACTCGCCGAGGGCGGCCTCGCCATCGCCCACAACGGCAATCTGACCAACGCCATGACGGTGCAGCGCTCGCTGCAGAAGCAGGGCGCGATCTTCTCCTCGACCTCCGACACCGAGACGCTCCTGCATCTCGTCGCCTTCAGCAAGGAGCGCGACATCAATTCGCGCTTCATCGACGCGGTGCGCCAGGTCGAGGGCGCCTTCTCACTGGTCGCGCTGACCTCCAAGAAGATGATCGGCTGCCGCGACCCGCTCGGCATCCGCCCGCTGGTGCTCGGCGACCTCGACGGCGCCTGGATCCTGGCCTCCGAGACCTGCGCGCTCGATATCATCGGGGCGCGCTTCGTGCGCGACCTGAAGCCCGGCGAGATGGTGATCATCACGCCCAAGGGCATCGAGAGCATCTTTCCGTTCGAGCCGCAGAAGCCGCGCTTCTGCATCTTCGAATATGTCTATTTCGCGAGGCCCGATTCCTCGGTCGAGGGCCGCAACGTCTATGACGTCAGGAAACGCATCGGCGCGGAACTGGCTATCGAGAACCCGGTCGAGGCGGACATCGTGGTGCCGGTTCCGGACTCCGGCACGCCGGCGGCCATCGGCTTCTCGCAGCAGGCCGACATCCCCTTCGAGCTCGGCATCATCCGCAACCACTATGTCGGCCGTACCTTCATCCAGCCGACCGATTCCATCCGCCACATGGGCGTCAAGCTGAAGCACAACGCCAACCGCCGCATGATCGAAGGCAAGCGCGTCGTGCTGGTCGACGATTCGATCGTGCGCGGCACCACCTCGCAGAAGATCGTGCAGATGGTGCGCGACGCCGGCGCCAAGGAGGTGCATATGCGCATCGCCTCGCCGCCGACCCGCTCCTCCTGCTTCTACGGCGTCGACACGCCGGAAACGTCCAAGCTCCTGGCATCGCGCATGTCGATCGAGGAGATGGCCGAGTTCATCCGCGTCGATTCGCTGGGCTTCCTGTCGATCGACGGGCTCTACCGCGCCGTCGGCGAGGCCCAGCGCAACGAGGAGCAGCCGCAGTTCTGCGACGCCTGCTTCACCACGCAGTATCCGACGAGGCTGCTCGATCACGAGGGTTCGGACAATGTCCGCACGCTCTCCGTCCTCGCGGCGGGCAGCCAGTAACGCTACGCAGCGACTTCTTCCCGCCAGATCAGGCCTTTGCGGACAGCCAGGACGCTGCCCGGACCGTGGACGGCTGCGTAGAGCAGCCCGGCCAGGAAGGTGAAGTGATCGACGAAGAAGCCGAACTCGGCCTGGTTTCCTTCCCAGTGCGAAGGGCCGTGGAAGGAAAAGGCGAGGAAGATCACGTAGATGCCGGCGAGCAGCGCCGCCTCCGAGAAGAAGGCGCCGGTCAGGAAGGCGAGCACCAGCGCCACCTCGAATATCGCCGCGAGCCAGGCAAGCAGCAGCGGAAAAGGAAAGCCGGCGGCGGCGATGTAGCCGGCCGTGTCAGGCATTCCGGCGAACTTGAACGCTGCCGCCATGGCGAAGGCGCCGGCAAAGATCAGCCTGGCGATCAGGATTGCCGCGGTTCTCATCGTCTGTCCTCCATCAAGGTGATTTGTTTGATGACGAATGGCGGACCGTCGTTTCGACATCGTCCTGCCGAAAATTCCGACCGCCGGAAAGAAAGGCCCGCGCCGGCGTCGGCAGGGTTTCGCCGGATGCAAATTCGTCCTATCTGGTGCGGCTTCAGGCACCGCCAGAACTGGATGAACGAATGACCACTGCCCCAGACCTCAGAATTCCTGACCTGACGGGCCGCATCGCGCTCGTTACGGGGGCGTCGCGCGGCATCGGCTATTTCATGGCCAGGCATCTGGCGGCGGCCGGCGCGCATGTCGTGGCGGTGGCGCGGACGGTCGGCGGGCTGGAGGAACTCGACGACGAGATCAAGGCCGAGCGCGCCAGATCAGGCAAGGGCGAGGTGACGCTGGTTCCGCTCGACATCACCGACATGCCCGGCATCGACCGGCTGGGCGGCGCCATCCACGATCGCTGGAAGAAGCTCGACATACTGGTCGCCAATGCCGGCATGCTCGGCGTCGTCTCGCCGATCGGCCATGTCGAGGCCAAGACCTTCGACAAGGTGATGACCGTCAACGTCACCAGCACGTGGCGGCTGATCCGCTCGGTCGACCCGCTGCTGCGTTTCTCCGATGCCGGTAGGGCCGTCGTCGTGACGTCCAGCATCGCCCATTCGGCGCGCGCCTTCTTCGCCCCCTACGCGGCATCCAAGGCCGCCGTCGAGGCGCTGGCGCGCTCCTGGGCGCAGGAGACGGAGAACCTGGCGCTCAGGGTCAACGCCTTCGATCCCGGCGGCACCCGCACCGCCATGCGCGCCCAGGCGTTTCCCGGCGAGAACCCCGAGGCGGTGCCGCATCCGTCCGAGGTCGCAGCCCACATCATGCGCCTGGTCGGCCCCGAAGTGACGGAAACCGGCAAGGTCTACCAGGTCAAGACCGGGCGCTTCCGCTCATACCGCCTGCCGGACTAGCGGCGCGCTTCATCCGGCTGCGGTGTTGCGCGTGCGCCTTCCTGCATAGGCCATCCCGACAACGAGCAGGATGAGGCTGGCGGCGCTGATCGCGTAGCCGAGCCGCTCGATGGGCAGCGCCGTCTTCGTTATCTCGACTTTGGCGCCGGCGGGAATATCGGCAGCGATCAGGCCCGTCGCCGGATCGCAGGCAATCGCGACGGGCGCGCCATCCGCCGTCACCGACAGGAACGGATAGTAGAACACCGGCAGCACGCCCGGCCCGCGCTCCGCAAGCGCGCGCTCGACTATGCGCGTCCACTTGCCCGTGGCGAGCTCGACGGGATCGGCGGGCGGTCCGCATGCCGGCAGATATTCGGGTGCATCGGCGGCAATCGCGATCATGGCGTTCTCGACGTCGATCGGCTTGACCAGCGAAGCCTCCGTTCCGAGAACGCCCCTGCCAAAGAGAAACGCGAAGAACGTGACGATCACGCACACGCCCACCATCGGCACGACGATGCGGGTTCCCTGCGGCCGGGCGTCGAGCACGAAGGCCAGCAGCATGCAGGCGCAAAGCTCGAACAGGACAAGGGCGCGCCAGGGAAACTGAATACGCTCCAGCATCGGCAACGACTGCCACAGCCGGCCGGACAAGGGCGTCATCAGGAAGACCAGGACGACCGCGGCGACGACCCACGGCGCGACGGCGCGGCCGCGCTGCGCGGCAATCATCGACACGGCGGCGGACATGACCACCCCGCACACAACGCCGAAAGCCAATGCCAGGAACGTCGCGAAACTTCCCGCGACGGTAAAAAGCAGGTTCCTTTCAGGCTGATGCACGCCCCAGTTGTCGGCCTGCACCATGTCCTGCAGGAACATCGCCGGCAGGACGTAGGCGGCGGCAAGCCCGCCCGCCAGCACGGCCGCCAAAGCCGACCGAAGGAGGACGGCAAAGGCCCTGCCCTGCCAGGCCGTCCACAGGCAGAAGCCGGTGAGGAACGGCGCGAAGATCAGCGCCGAGGGCAGATGCGAGACGAGAAGCCCGGCAAAGCCGGCGGCGAGGCCGAAGGTGTAGCGGGCGTCATCGCCAAGCCGATAGGCGCACAACAGGCAGAACGGAACCAGGAAGAATGCCGCCTGTTCCCCGATAGCCGCCCTTATCCATATGTCGGCGAAGAGGTGATAAGGCATCATCATGTAGACGATCGCCGCGGCAAGGGCCGCCCCCCGGCCGACAAACGCCCCGGCCAGAGCGAAAAAGGACAGGCCGGACAGCGCCAGCATCAGCCAACTGCCCAGCACGACGGCCAGCCGGGGGTCGACCAGAAGGTGAAACGGCGCGGTCAGGTAGAACGGCAACGGGCCGTAGAAATAGAACACCACGCTGCCGGCTCCCCGGCTGACGTCCGGCAGCCAGCGCGGATAGGGATCGCCGGCGAAGAGCTGCCCGGAGAAGCCTTGCGACCACACCACGTTGAGAATGCTGCTGTGGCCGACGATGTGCCCAGCCAGGAAGGCCGGCATCATCAAAAGGGTCGCCGCGACAACCACGACCGACACTGCGGAAAAGCGGCTCGCCGCCGCGCGCTGCAGCAGCCCATCAAAACCCGCGGTCGGGGGAATTGCGCTTTCGCTCATCCGCGCTCGATCTCTTCGATCAGCCCGGCGATCTCGCCGAGATGCGCTGCCTGCCGGAAGCGGGCTTCGCCTTGCGGCGCCTCGGCATGCTCGTAGGCCCAGGTCAGGTCGTGCGGGACGAAGATCCCCCAGCTTCCGGCGGCGATCGCCGGCAAGATGTCCGACTTCAGCGAATTGCCGACCATCAAGCTCCTGTGCGGTCCGTCGCCATGCCTGTCGAAGACGCGCTGATAGGTCGACCTGTTCTTGTCGCTGACGATCTCGACCGCCTCGAAGAGTTCGCCCAGGCCCGATTCCGCGATCTTGCGCTCCTGGTCGAAGAGGTCGCCCTTGGTGATCAGGACCAGCCGGTATCGTCCGGCAAGCGCCTCGAGCGTCTCGCGGGCGAAGGGCAGCGTCTCGACGGGATGTCTGGCCATCTCGCGTCCGGCCGCGAGGATCTCCTGGATCACCTGCGCAGGCGCCCTGCCTTCGGTCACCTCGATCGCCGTCTCGACCATGGAGAGCGTGAAGCTCTTGATGCCGAACCCATAGGCGCCGATGTTGCGCAGCATAACCTTGAGCAGCCGGTCGGGCAGTTGCTCCGGGTCGGCGTAATCCTTCAGCAATTCTATGAAATGCGCCTGCGTCGTCTGGTAGAACTGCTCGTTCTGCCACAGCGTGTCGTCGGCATCGAAGCCGATCGTCGTGAGGCGCGGCGCAGCCGGCATGGCGATTCCTCCTGGCTGACTTTTCTGCCCCCGCCAGCGCCCCATTTCAATGGCCGGACGCCCGGCCGCGATCCACCGCGGTTGACCCGGGTTGGACGGTTCGGGATAGAAGGTGAAAGTCTGCCGCGCTTTTGCCATCAGATGGGCGTGACATCACGAAACCTTCAGGCAACTTCAAGAGGAAGCTCATGTCCGCCATAGTCGCACTCGTCTGGTATCTCGTGGTCGCGGGTCCGCAGGGCGGGCTGACCACGATGCCCGGATATTTCGACACGCGCGAGGAATGCACCTCGGCGATAACCGAATACCAGAAGCAGCCCGCCCCGGCAGGCTGGTCGGCAAGCTGCGTGCCGAGCACGTCGCCCTATGGCGACGAAGGCGACGACGCCGGCGCGGACGAAGCGTCGCCGGAATGATCGCGAGGCGGTCGAGGTCCGGCTAGAGGGCGGTCACGCGCATCTTCTGGCCGCCGCGCCGGCGCATCGATGCGCCCCAGTCGAAGGCGAGCGGCAGCGGCTCGTCCAGTTCCAGCCGGCAGCGGCGGAGAATCTGCGCCAGCGCGATCTCCATTTCGATCCGGGCGAAACGCGCCCCGCCGCAGATCCTCGGCCCGGCCGAAAACGCCATGAAATGCGATCGCCGCCCGGCCCGGCCGGGCGCATCGGGATCGTGCCGCGCAAGCTGGAATTCGCGCGGCGCCTCCCAGCTCGCCGGGTTCTGGTGGAGGCCGATCACCGAGACCAGCACCCGGTCGCCGGCGGCGACGGCATGGCCGCCGACCGCGTCGGGACCTTCGGCAAAGCGCGACAGTATGGCCACCGGCGGAAACATCCTCAGCGTCTCGTCGATGAAGGGCCGCAGGCTCGGCACCCGTTCGAGGCCGTCCAGCCCCGGTTCGCCGTCGCCCAACGCGGAGTGGATCTCCTCGCGCAACGCGTCCTGGAAGGACGGAAGCGAGGCGAGAATCGACAGCGCCCAGCCGAGGGCGGCCGAGGTGGTGTCGGAGCCGGCGATCACCAGCGTCAGCAGTTCGCCGGCGAGATCGATCCGCTCCTCCTCCGGTTCGCCTGCGGTGCGGTCGGCGGCGGCGATCAGCGCCGACAAGGCGTCGTTCGCGGGTCCGGCAGCGCGCCGCCGCTCGACCATCGCTGCGATCGCCTGGCGGACCCGGCCTGACGCCGCCTGCGCCCCGGCCAGCATCCCGCCGTCGACGGCGGTCGGCACGCCGGGCAGGTCCCACGCCCGCGCGGCGGCATAACCGATGATCGGGCGGAGGTCGGCGGCAAAACCGTCGCCGAGCGCTGCGAGCGGCGTGGAGAACACGATCTCGGTCAACGCCGCCACAGCGGCCCGGTCGATGGCGCCGTCTACGGGGCCGGCAGCGGAACCGGTCGCGGCGAGTTCTTGGGCAAGGCCGGCGTAGAGGCGGGACACGATGCCAGCGGCGCGGGCCGCGTCGTGCGGGGCGATGAAGCTCTGGCTGACGCGCTGCGAACGGCGCCAGGCCTCGCCGTCGAGGGTCAGGCGGCTGCGGCCGAAGAATGGCGTGAAGGACGAGAAATTCTTCCGGTAGTTGGCGAGATTGCCGACGAGCACATGGGCGGCGACATCGGGGTCCTGGACGACGAGCACGCTTTCGTCGCCGACCGCGATGCGCTCGGTGGCGCCGGGCGCGCGCTGGGCAAGCGCATAGAGGAACGCGCAAGGGTCGTCGGCGATCGGAGGACGCGCGGCCGGCCGGAGGGGTGCGCCGGCAGGGATGGCAGCGCTTTTTGCGGCGGGACGTTCGGCCAAGGCGCCCTCGCCGGCACCCGTCACGTTCAGCACCTGGGATTTGCGGGCCGCGCGGGAGGCGTCCGCGTAGGAGCGCTTGAAGTACACCCTGAGCCCGGGATTGATCTCGCGGGCCGCCCGCATAAGCCCGAGCGTCAGCCCGGGATCGTCGACGGCGACGATGGTGAGGGCGACGGCGTCGGCGTCGCGGTCGGCCGGACGAAGCTCGCCGCCATCCTCGAGCCAGGCTTCAGCGACCGCCCTGGTGGTCGGCAGCCAGCCGGCATAGCCGACAAGCATTTCGCCATCAAAAGCCGCCACGTGCTCCCCCTTCAGTATCTGGCGGCGAATGGCGCGGATAAAGGGCCCCACCCGGTTCGTCGTGAACGGGGCGCGCCGGGAGAGGAAGTCAACCACCGCCCCGAACGACTCGAAATTGGCCGGCATGGCTCGAAACTTCGATTGGTCGTTCACGTGGCGCGGCCCGGATCCTGGAAGATGTCCGTTACTACAGCATCCATGAAGGGCCGCAAACCGCCCGAGCAAGTTCGGCGCGGCCCAGGGTCGCGTTGCTTGGCGAGAACTATGGTTCACCGCGGAAGTATGGCTGTTCGGCAACAATAGATGAAGAAATGTCCGGCATGCTTGCGCGGGGTCGAAAAACCAAGCACATTGCACCCCATTTCTGCGGTGGGTTCGATACTGATACTGCGGGGTCTATCGGATGTCCTTGAAATCCAAGTCATTGTTCGTGCTGCCGCTGATAGGGGCGGCACCGGCAGCCAATGCAGCCGACATGCCGGTCATGCCTCCGCCGGAGGTGAGCCCGCTCAACTATCTGTCGATCGAGGGCGGGCCGATCTGGATGGAGGGCGACCTCAGCGAAACGGGCGCGGACAAGTTCGGCGATTTCGACAATCAGGACGGGTTCTACGCGGCGATCACCTATCGGCGGTTCCTCAATCCCACCTGGGACTGGCAGATCACGGCAACCGGCACCTGGCTGGACGAGATCAGCGGCAGGGGCTTCGACGAAGAAGCCGGCGACGTCCGGTTCACATCGGACCTGGATTTCCAGACAATCGATCTCGATGCCGGCTACCATTTCAACGGCAACCCGCTGACGCGCTTCCTGTTCGGCATTCGCGCCCTCCATTCGAGGGACGAACTCAGTTATGAGGATTTCTTTGGCCCCATCACCTACAAGGCCGAGGGCTGGGCGTTCGGTCCGCGCGTCGGCTTCCAGTCGGAGACGATGCTCGGAAGCTCCCAGTTCGGTTTTGTCGCCGAAGCATCCGGCTCCATCCTGTTCGGCAGCTTCGACATCGAGACCCAAGCCAACGACGTAAGGACGGACAGTTCCCGTACGATCTACAACCTGGAAGGCCTCGCCGGCCTGTCTTGGCATGCCAACGACACCTGGACCTTCACGGCTGGCTACAGGCTCCAGCAGTGGTGGAACCTGAGGGAGGGAACGGCGGTTTCGGACCAGGGGTATACGCTCAGCGCCGACGAGGACCCGTTGCTGCACGGGCCCTTCCTGCGGGTGGCTACGACGTTCTGACGACTCCGGAAGCTCAAAAGAAAAGGCGCCCCGGTGGCGCCTTTCTTTTGAGCTGCGATGCCGCCGAGATCTGAAGGATGCCGCTTCAGAGCTTGGCCACCGGCCGCTCGGCATCGACGGCCACCGACAGTTCGGGCCGCGTGTTGAGGGTCTGGAAGACGACGCAGTAGCGCTCGGTGAGCTTGATCAGCGAATCGATGCGGTCCTGCGGCTCGTCCGTATCGAGATCGAAGTTGAGCCGGATGGCGCGAAAACCGACCGGCGCTTCCTTCGAGACGCCGAGCGTGCCGCGGAAATCGAGGTCGCCCTCGGCTTCGACCCTGGCGCCGTCCAGCCGGAACTCCAGCGCGGTCGCCACCGCCTTCAAGGTCACGCCCGCACAGGCGACCAGCGCCTCGAGCAGCATGTCGCCGGAGCAGAGCTCCATGCCGCTGCCGCCGGTCGCCGGATGCAGCCCCGCTTCGGCGATGGCGCGGCCGGTCTCGACCTTGCAGGCGATCTTCTGGTCGTCGATCGAACCCCTGGCGCGCAGCGTGATCAGCGCCTGTCCGGCGTCGTTGCGGTAGGCGTCCTTCAGCGGCGCCTGCATGGCCTTCAGCGTGGCGGAATCCATGAAAATCTCTCCCTGTCCGATACGGCCACACATATAGGCACTAACCGGCTGCGCGGAAACATGGGCCATATCGCGCCGTGAAATCACGCAATTGACGTGCGTTCTCGTTCCGCTACGTTCAGGCCGACGCGGCCGCCAAGAGCCGCGCGAGGATAGGGAGACGCGGCATGATCCTGTCCGGAGCGATCCTGCTCGGCCTGCTCGCCACCTGGCTGGCGCTCGCCGCGATCGAGGCATTCCGGCTCGGCGTCGGCTTCCGGCAGGCGTTCCTCTACGTGCCGTTCAAGCTCATCCACCGCATCGGCGATTCGCGAATCAAGACGGCCGGCAAGGCCGACGCGCCGGTCATCTACGCCGTCTGGCACCAGTCCAAGCTCGACCCGGCGCTGATGCTGTCGCTGCTGCCGGAACAGACGCTGCACATACTCGACGAGACGTCGTCGAAGTCGATGTGGCTGGAGCCGTGGCGCGAGCTTGCGCGCACCATCACCTTCAACGCCAAGCATGTCTTCGTCAGCCGGCGGCTGGTGCGGGTGCTCAAGGGCAAGGGGCGGCTCGCCGTCTACCTGCCCGACGATGTCGAGCCGGACACCAAATCCTTCCGGCTGTTCCGGGCGCTTGCCCGCATCGCCGTGCAGGCCGATGCGAAGGTCGTGCCGGTCTTCGTCGCCGGCGGGCGCTTCCTGCCCTCCTCGCTGACGCCGAAGCAGCGCGCGCCGCGCCGCTGGTTCAGGAAGCTGTCGATCGTCGCGCTGCCCCCGATGACGATCGCCGAACTGATCGAGCGCGCCGGCGGCCCGTCGAAGACCACCGCGTCGAACGCGCTGTTCGACCGCATGGCCGAAGCGCGGCTGGCGGGCGCCGATGTCGACCGCAGCCTGTTCCAGGCCGTGCGCGACGCCGCCGGCCAGTTCGGCGCGTCGATACCGATCGTCGAGGACGTGGTAACCGGCGCGCTGAGCTACCGGAAGCTGCTCACCGGCGCGCGCGTGCTCGGCCGCCGCTTCGCGGCGACAAGCAGGCCCGGCGAGGCGGTCGGAGTGCTGTTGCCCAACGCCAACGGCGTGGTGCTGGCGCTGCTCGGGCTCTCTTCGGGGGGCCGCATCGCTGCGATGATGAACTACACCGCCGGCCCGGCAAGCGTGACGGCTGCCGCGAAGGCCGCGGCGATCCGGACCGTCGTCTCCTCGAAAGCCTTCGTCGAGAAGGCAGGAATCGGCGATGTTGTCGAAGCGCTCGAAAGGGACGGCGCGAAACTCGTCTGGCTGGAGGACATACGCTCCAGCGTCGGCGCATTGGAGAAGCTTTCGGCAGCGCTTCTCTGGCGCATCCCGCTGGCCAGGCAGAATGCGGAGAAGCCTGCGGTCATCCTGTTCACCTCGGGCTCGGAGGGCCAGCCCAAGGCGGTCGTGCTGTCGAGCAGGAGCCTGCTCGCCAATGTCGCGCAGGCCGGGGCGCGCATCACCTTCTCGCCAACCGACAGGCTGCTCAACGTGCTGCCGGTCTTCCATTCCTTCGGGCTCACCGGTGGCACGGTGCTGCCGCTCGTCAACGGCGTGCCGCTGTTCCTCTACCCCTCCCCGCTGCACTACAAGATCATCCCGGAGATCGCGCGCAAGTTCCGGCCGACCGTCATGTTCGGCACCGACACTTTCCTGGCGGCCTATGCGCGCACGGCCAAGGACGGCGACTTCTCGAGCCTGCGCTTCGTCGTCGCCGGCGCTGAGGCGGTACGGCCGGACACCCGCAGGACCTGGCGCGAACGTTTCGGCGCGGAGATCGTCGAGGGCTACGGCCTGACCGAGGCCGCGCCCGTCGTGGCGGTCAACACCGCCTCGCACAACCGAGACGGCACGGTGGGCCGCATGCTGCCGGGCATGCGCATGCGCATCGAGTCGGTCGAAGGCATTTCCGAAGGCGGCAGGCTGTTTCTGTCGGGGCCGAACCTGATGCGCGGCTACATGACGGCGGACCGGCCGGGCGAGCTGCAGCCGCTCGACGGCGAATGGCTCGACACCGGCGACATCATCTCGGTCGACCGCGAAGGCTTCGTCACGATATCGGGGCGGGCCAAACGTTTCGCCAAGATCGCCGGCGAGATGATCTCGCTCGGCGCGGTCGAGATGCTGGTGAAGGCACTGTGGCCGGAGGGCAATCACGCCGCCGTGTCAGTGCCCGACAAGCGGCGCGGCGAGCGCATCGTGCTGGTCACCACCGCCGACGACGCCGACGCCGAGGCGCTGCGCCGCCACGGCAAGCAGGCCGGCGCCGCCGAGATCATGGTGCCGGACGGCATCGTCAAGGTTAAGGAGATCCCGATGCTGGGGTCAGGCAAGACTGACTATGTGTCGGCGCGCCGGATGGCGATGGAGAGTCTCGGGCTCGGGCTGGCGGCCTAGAGCAATTCCAGCAAAAGTGCGCAGCGGTTTTGCGTCCGGAATTGCGTAAAAACAAATAGAGCGGTTCCGCGCTTTTCGGAGAAAGTCGGAAACGCTCTAGGCTTTCGGCTCCGCGCTTTCGTCGGTCTCGATGTCGACGCCCGCTTCCGCGTCAGCGGCCTTTTCTTCCGCCGGCTTCGCTTCCTCGACCTGGGCGCGCTTGGCATAGGCGCGTGCCGACAGCGGCAGGAAGAGCAGGTAGGCGATGATGCCGGCCGACAGCGTGTGCCAGGGATAGCTGAACAGCAGAAGGAGCAGCAGAGCGACGGCGAGGATGAGCGGCATGACGCGATCGCGCCGCACCCTCAGCTTCTTGCCCGAATAGACCGGCAGCCGGCTGACCAGCAGGAAGGCCGCGAGCACGGTGAAGGCGCTGGCGGCGAAGGCGGTGATGCGGTCCGGCTGGTAGACGCCTATGAAGGCGAGATAGACCGGCAGCAGCACCAGCACGGCGCCGGCCGGCGCCGGCACGCCGACGAAATATTCCTCCTGCCAGGCGGGCCGCTCGAGATCCTCGTCGAGCACGTTGAAGCGCGCCAGCCTCAGGCCGCAGGCGATGGCGAAGAGCAGCGCCGCGATCCAGCCCGGCGAACCGGCTCGGTCGAGCAGGAAGGCATAGAGCACCAGCGCCGGCGCGACGCCGAAGTTCACGATGTCGGCCAGCGAATCCATCTGCGCGCCGAATTTCGACGTCGCCTTCATCATGCGCGCCAGCCGCCCGTCTATGCCGTCGAGGAAGGCGGCGAAGAGCACCATGGCGACCGCCGTCTCGAAGCGCCCCTCGAAGGCGAAACGGATGCCGGACAGGCCAGCGCAGATCGCCAGCACGGTGATCAGGTTGGGCAGCACCATGCGCAGCGGGATCTCGCGGATGCGCGGTCCACCCCGGCCGTGCGGAGGAAACGGTCGGAACACCATCAGTCGATGCGCACCAGCGGCGTCGCGGCGGGGCCGCCGAATTCGGCGATCACCGTCTCGCCGGCGACGGCCGTCTGGCCGACGGCAACGCGCGGCGTGGCGGTGGCCGGCAGGAAGACGTCGACGCGCGAGCCGAAACGGATGAGACCGAAACGCTCGCCAACGGCGATGTTGCCGCCGGCCTCCGCCCAGCAGACGATGCGGCGCGCCACCAGCCCGGCCACCTGCACCGCGGCGACGGTGCCGTTGGGGCTGTCGATGACGACGCCGTTGCGCTCGTTCTCCTCGCTCGCCTTGTCGAGCTCGGCGTTGAGGAATTTGCCGGGGCGATGCTCGATCTTGGTGATCCGCCCACGCACCGGCGCGCGGTTCACATGGCAGGAGAAGACGTTCATGAAAACCGATATGCGGGTCATTTCACCGGCGCCGAGGCCGAGTTCGCGCGGCGGGATGCCGGGGCCGACGGACGAGACGACGCCGTCGGCGGGGCTGATGACCAGCCGGTCGTCGGTCGGCGTGACGCGCACCGGATCGCGGAAGAAATAGGCGCACCACCCGGTCAGGATGAGGCAGATCCAGAACAGGTTGGTCGAAAACAGGCCGGCAAGCAGCGTCACCACGGCGAAGGCGCCGATGAAGGGATAGCCCTCCTTGTGAACCGGAACGAAGGCGTTCCTGACGGTGTCGACGAGGCTCATCGCTGGGGTGCATCGCGCCCGCCGGCGCGCTCCGTTTCGGCTTGCGCGCCTGATTAGCGGAAACCACTACCCCCCGCAACGCGACATTGGTCCCGGAAACGCTATTCGCCAGGCGCGACTTCCGGGGTCCGGCGGCGCACGATGACGCCGTCGGCGTCCTCCTCGCGGGCGATGCGCAGCCGCTCCTCGGCCTCGGAAGCCTCGCGCTGGCGGTCCCACATGGAGGCGTAGAGGCCGCGCTCCGCAAGCAGTTGGGCGTGTTTGCCGCGCTCGACGATGCGCCCGTCCTTGAGCACGATGATCTCGTCCGCCGACACGATCGTCGAGAGCCGGTGGGCGATCACGATGGTGGTTCGGCCCTTGCTCACAAGATCGAGAGCAGCCTTGATCTCCTGCTCGGTGTGCGAATCCAGCGCCGACGTCGCCTCGTCGAGGATGAGGATCGGCGGCGCCTTGAGGATGGTGCGGGCGATCGCCACGCGCTGCTTCTCGCCGCCCGACAATTTCAGGCCGCGCTCGCCGACCATCGTCTCATAGCCGTCAGGCAGGCGCGCGATGAAGCCGCCGATCTGGGCGAGGTCGGCCGCCCGCTTCACCTCGTCGGGCGCGGCGCTCGTGCGGCCGTAGCGTATGTTGTAGGCGATGGTGTCGTTGAAGAGCACGGTGTCCTGCGGCACCATGCCGATCGCGGCGCGCAGGCTCTCCTGCGTCACGTCGCGTATGTCCTGGCCGTCGATCAATATGTTGCCCGACACCACGTCGTAGAAGCGGAAGAGCAGCCGCGACACCGTCGACTTGCCGGCCCCCGAGGGGCCCACGATGGCGACCGTCTTGCCGGCAGGCACCTCGAAGCTGATGCCCTTCAGGATCTGGCGCTCCGGGTCGTAGGAGAAGTGCACGTCGCGGAACTCGACCCTACCGTCCGTCACGGCGATCGGCTCTGCATCCGGCCGGTCGACCACCTCGCGCCTGATGGCGAGCAGGTCGAACATGTTCTCGATGTCGGTCAGGCCCTGGCGGATCTCGCGGTAGATCATGCCGATGAAGTTGAGCGGCTGGGCAAGCTGCATCAGCATGGCGTTGACGAAGACGAAATCGCCGACGGTCTGCGTGCCCGCCATCACCTCGCGGGCGGACAGCCACATGATGGCGGTCATGCCGACGCCGAAGATCAGGCCCTGGCCGAAGTTCAGCCAGCCGATCGACACCCAGGTCATGGTCGCCGCCTTCTCGTAGCGCGCCATGGAGCGGTCGAAGCGCTCGGCCTCCATCTTCTCGTTGTTGAAATATTTGACCGTCTCGAAGTTGAGCAGCGAGTCGATCGCCTTGGTGTTGGCGTCGGTGTCGCTGTCGTTCATCTCGCGACGGATGCCGATGCGCCAGTCGCTGACCTTCACCGTGAACCAGACATAGAGCCAGACGGTGACGGCGATGACGGCGACATAGGTCCAGCCATAGGCGACCGCGAAGATGACGGCGGTCAGCGCAAATTCGAGCACGGTCGGCGCCATTGCGAGCATGGTGTAGCGCACGATCGTCTCGATGCCCTTGGTGCCGCGCTCGATGATGCGCGACAGGCCGCCGGTGCGACGCTCGAGATGGAAGCGCAGCGACAGCTCGTGCATGTGGACGAAGGTGCGGTAGGCAAGCTGGCGCACCGCATGCTGCCCTACCCGCGCGAACAGCGCGTCGCGCAACTGGTTGAAGCCGAGTTGCGTGATCCGCAGCACATTGTAGGCGATGACCAGCATCACCGGCGCGAGCAGGAAATCGGGCAGCGGCGGTGCGGACGTGGCATCGCCGGCCAGCGCATCGGTCGCCCATTTGAAGAAATAGGGCACGAGCACCAGCACGCCCTTGGCGATGAAGAGCAGCACGGTCGCATAGACCAGGCGCAGCTTCAGGTCGCGGCGGTCCGGCGGCCACATATAGGGCCAGAGGCTCGTCAGCGCGCTGAAGGTCGATCCGGAATCGCCGGAAACAGTTTGGGTGGCCAATGTGGCGTGCCTTTAATTCGTGCGGGTCAGCAGCAGGATTTGACGAGGCTTGCGACCGAGTCCGAGAGCGCCGCGAGCGCTTCCCGGTTGACGCTGTAACGGGAACGCGGTCGATCGGGCCGGTAACTAACCAGGCCCGCCTCCACGAGCACCTTCAGATGCTGCGAAATAGTGGATTGCGCAAGATCGAGCCTTTGCACGACGTCGCCGCAGCAGCAGGCATCATGGAGGGCAAGGTGTTGCAGGATTTCGATGCGGACGGGATGCGACAGCGCCGCGAAGCGCAAGGCAAGCTGCCGTCGCGCCGCATCCATGGTCGTGTCAGGCGAGAGCATGTTCATCGTTTATCGGCGATAAACGATGAAGCTCCTCAAAGCAAGCGCTTCTCTCAGTCGCCGGGGCGATCAGGCGGCCAGCGAGCCGCCTGCGACTGCGGACGCTGGCCGGCTCCGCCTTTCCTCGACGAGAACACCGCGACGCCGGGCCAGGGCACACAGCACATCGCGCGCTTCCGCTACGGAGGCATTGCCCTCCAGCGCGTCACGGCACGCGCCATAGGTCGCGTGAAACGCCTCGTCCCGGGACTGGGCCGGCTGTCCGTCCATGTAGCGGACAGCGTCCATGACGCCCTTGATTTCCAGCGGAAATCCCATTCCGACAAGGACGACAATCGGGGAAGCGAAGGCAGTGTCGAGCATGACCCGTTCCTTATGTGACTTCTTTTCGCGGATATACGGATGCCGAATGAACGGCGCTCCTGAACGCGGACGGCGGCCAAGCGTTCCCTCGAAACGGATCAAAAATTGCACCTGAAGCGGTGACGCAAAGGAAGGGTCCGGTTGCGCGCGGCGGGGACGATGCACGGAGCTTCTTGCGGCGGACGACAGAGCGGATTCGGCAGTGCGTTCGGACCGCGCAAATGCCTCGTCTTCGCCTCCCATTGCGGAAGCGACCGGCCGCCTACCGGATCGATTTTCAGCCGTTGAACTGCGCGCAGGCTTCTACTGCTGCGCCTCGGGCGGAGCCGCGTCCGGCTCGCCTTCCTTCGGCACCGTGGTCAGGCGGTCGCCGAGCGTCGTGTAGTCGGCGTCGGCCTTGCCGTCGTTGGATTTCTCCGGGACCTTGAAGACCTGGCCGGGCCAGATGCGATCCGGGTCCTCGATCTGCTTCTCGTTGGCCAGATAGATGGTCGAATAGCGGATGCCGCGGCCATAGACGCGCCGCGAGATGCGCCACAGCGTGTCGCCGCGCCTGATGATGACGGCGCTGTCGACCGACTGCAGCTTCGGGGCGAGCACTTCATCCACGCCCGCCGGCGGCGGCGCCGGCAATTCGCTCTCCGGCGCGGGTGCCGCGGCGACGTTCTTTTCGGCCTCGCCGGCCTCAGGCAGCGCGGGCTCGACAGCCGCCGGCGCATCGGAAGCGGACGCTGCGGGAGCCGCCGGCTTCGCGGCGGCAGGAGCCTCGGCAACGGCTGGCGGCGATGCGGGGGGCTCGGCTGCCGGCGGCGTGGTCGCCTCTGCGGTGGGAGCGGCAGGCTCCGGCTGTGCGGGAGCCGGCGTTGCAGGGCTCGAAGCAGCGGGCTGGTCGGCAGCCGGCGTCCCCGACGCAGGCGCTTCGGCCACGGCCGCAGGCGGTTCCGCGGCGGCGGGCGCACCTGGCTGGGCAGCCGGCGCTTCCGCCGAAGGCAGCGCCGCGCCATCTGCCGGCGGCGTCTCGGCGGCGGTCGCAGGAGCTTGGGCCGCAGCGGAATCAGGTGATGCCGTTGCTGGCGCGTCCGCGGCCGGCTGCTGTCCGGGCTCAGCCTCCGCGGCTGCGGGCGGCTGGGCGGCGGCCGGCGCAGGCGCTGCGGGCTGAGACTGCTGTGCGGCGGGCGTTTCCGCCTGTGGCTGGGCGGGCGGCGCGGCGGCGAGAGGCTGCCCGGCGGCGGGTGCGACCGCCGCGAGGGTCTCGCCGGGCTCGCGCTCGAACGGCACCGCCGCGCGGGCGGCCACCTTTACCCCGTCCGGCTCAAGCGCATCGACGCGGATGATGTAGTCGCCGACCGGCAGGTCGCGGTCAGCCTCGATCAGATAGCGGCCGTCAGGCGAGGCCTTGGCGTCGCCGAGCAGGATCTCGTTGGCGTAGCCGCGCACGGTGCGTCCGGGGTCGGCCGAGCCGGCGACGAATATCTTGCGGCCGTCGATCTCGACCGCCTCGACCCGGACGGTCGGGCCGGCAACCGGCGGCGCCGGCTTCGCGGCCGGCTCGGCCTGTGGCGGCAGCGCCGCCTGCATCTCGGTTTCCGGTTTCGGCTGGGCTGCGGGGACCTCAGCGGCGGGCGGCGTTTCCGCTGCGGGAGGCGCTTCGGCTGCCGGCGCAGTGGCGGCCGGCGGCGCGGCGGCTTCCGGCGTCTTCACTTCGGCAGCGGGAGCCTGCGGCTTCGGCAGCGTGATCATCTGCGAGGGTTTCCCCGGCTCCTCCACGAGGGCCAGCACCTGCCCTTCCGGCGTCTCGGGGATCGACACGACGGCCGTCTCGACCGACATGGCGACGACGTTATCGGGCGCTGTGGCGCGCAGCACGATCTGATAGTTGCCGGGCTTCAGCGGATCCTCGAGCACGACCGCGAAATCGCCGTCGGGACCGGCCTTCGTGCTGCCGATCACGTTGGAGCCGACCAGGAGATCGACATTCGCATCGGGGGCGGCCTTGCCGGCGATGACGAGCGAGCCGTTGCCCTCGACGCGCACGACGTCGAAGCTCGGCGGCACGACAGGCGGCTTGCCCGCGGGCTCGGGCGCGGCGGCGGTCGCCGGGGGCTCGGCCGGCGTGGCGGCTTCGGGTTCCGAGGGCGTCTCGGGAGAAGCCGCGGCCGGCGGCTCGGCGGCAGGCGTCTTGCCCGGCTCGGCCTGGCCGGTTTCCTGTCCCGCATCCGGCAGGGCGGCGATGGTCTCCTGCCGCTTCAGCAGCGGGTCGAAGGCGCCGGCGGCATAGGCGACAATGGCGGCAGCGGCGACGCCGCCCGCGAGGAAAAGCAATGCCTTATTCGTCGTTACCGCCATTACGTCCTGCCCCGAGGACCACCCGGCCTCTGTGTGCGGGTCTAACCTGTTTCGCCGGGAGCGACAAGAAAAGACCGGCAAGGGGTCTTGACCTGTCCCCCCGGGAAATCACCAATCAGCCGCATGAACACGATTCGATCCGTCTGCGTCTATTGCGGTTCTTCGCCGGGTAACGACGAACTCTACCTGAAGGCCGGCCATGTGCTCGGGCGCGCCATCGCGAATGCCGGCCTCGAACTGGTCTATGGCGGCGGCGGCAAGGGGATCATGGGGGCGGTCGCCGATGGCGCACTGCGCGCCGGCGGCAAGGTCACCGGCATCATCCCGCGTTTCCTGATGACCAAGGAAGCGACCCAGGCCGCGCTCCAGCGCCTCAATGAACTCGTCGTCACCGAGAACATGCATGAGCGCAAGCACATAATGTTCGAGAAATCGGACTCCTTTGTGGCGTTGCCGGGCGGCATCGGGACGGTCGAGGAGATCATCGAGATCATGACCTGGGCGCAGCTCGGCCATCACCGCAAGCCCATGGTCTTCGGCAATGTTGGGGGCTTCTGGAACCCGATGCTGGCGCTGCTCGACCACATGCGCGCCGAAGGCTTCATCCATACCGGCCATCTGGTCAATCCGCTGGTCGTCGACACGGCGGAGGCGATCGTGCCCGCCATCCTGACCGCCGGCGCGCGCGACGGCGTGCCGACCGAAGGCGTGCAGTCGGTCATCGACAAGATGTAGGCGCTAAGCGCCGCTTTCCCCGGCGCCGCGGCTTGACGCAGCGGCATCGGCGGACAATCCTGCCGGTCCAGGCTGATAGCCAAGGGAGCCGGCATGCTGACTTTCCTGAAGTGGCTTTTCTACCTCATCGCGGCGGTCGCCCTCATCATCGTGGGCGGATCGTTCCTGCTGCCGCCGCAGGCCGTGGTGACCCGCTCGATCGAGATCGCCGCACCGCCCGACAAGGTCTTCGCCGTCGTAGGCGACCTCAGGCGGTTCAACGAGTTCTCGCCCTGGGCCGACCTCGATCCCAACATCACATACACGTTCGAGGGACCGGAGAGCGGGCTCGGCCAGCAGATGAACTGGTCGTCGGAGCACGCCGACGTCGGCAAAGGCTCGCAAACGATCATCCGATACGAACCGCCGACCTTCGTCGAGACACAGCTCGACTTCGGCGTCCGCGGCAAGCCGGTCTCCAGTTTCGAACTGGTGCCGACAACCAGCGGCACCAGGGTCACCTGGGTCTTCAAGGCTGGACTCGAAGGCATCCCGGCAAAATGGTTCGGCCTGATGTTCGACCGCTGGATCGGCAACGACTACGAGAAGGGCCTCGCCAAGCTGAAGGCGGTCGCCGAAAGGCCCGCGCCCGAGCCACCGGCTGCCGAACAGCCGGTGCCCGAGCAGCCGGCGCCGACTGCACCGGAGGCCACCATGCCCGCGCCGGTCGAACCGGCGCCCGCGGCGCCGGAACAGCCTGCGCCGCAGGAGGCTCAGCCCGAACCGCCGCCGGCAACGCCCGAGCCTGCAACGCCGGAACCAGCTGCGCCGGAGCAGCCGGCGCAGTAGGGCCTGCTACCGGCCCACCGCCTCGGGGGCGAACTGCGCCAGGAACTCCTCGCTCGGCGGGATCGGCTTGATCACGTCGATCAGCACGCCGTTGGGATCCCTGGTGATGAAATGCCGCTGGCCGAACGGCTCGTCGCGCAGCGTCCGCAGGATCGGCAGGCCGGCTGCCTGCACCCGCGCATAAAGCGCATCCGGGTCCTCGACCTCGAAATTGATCAGGACCCCGCTGGCGCGGCCCCTGCCCTCCGGCGGGATCGTCTCGTGGTCGCCCTGCAGGATGGCGAGGTTGACGCTCTCGTCGTCGCCGGACTGCAGGTGCACGTACCAGTCGCTCTCGAAAAGCGGCTTGAAGCCGAAATGCTCGACATAGAAGGCGGCCGCCGGAGCAACGTCGTCGACCATCAGCACCGGGTAATAGCTCGTCGTTTTCATGGCTTTCCTTCCTCCTTCATTTAACATACAATCTGTATGTATCTTTTAATTAACATACAGGCTGCATGTATGCAAGAGACAAAAGAACGCCGCACCAACCGCGACCGGACGGAAGCCACGCGCCGCGATCTCATCGCGGCGGCACGAAAGCTGTTCACCGAAAAATCCTACGCCGAGACGAGCACACCGGAGATCGTGGCGGCCGCCGGCGTCACGCGCGGCGCGCTCTACCACCACTTCGCCGACAAGCAGGCGCTGTTCCAGGCGGTGGTCGAGCAGGAAGCCGCTGAGGTCGCGGCCGAGATCGAGAGCGCGTCACCGGCCTCCCTGCCCCCACGCGAAGCACTGCTCGCCGGCTCGGAGGCCTATCTCCAGGCCATGCGCACGCCAGGCCGCACCCGCCTGCTCCTGCTCGACGGGCCGGCGGTGCTCGGACGGGCCGGGATGGACGAGATCGACGCCAGGCACGGCAACAGGACGCTACGCGAAGGCCTTGTCGCGACGATGGATTCCGGTGCGATGAAGGCGCTCCCCGCCGACGCGCTGACGGGGCTGCTTGCCGCCATGTTCGATCGCGCAGCGCTTGCCATCGACGCCGGCGCTCCCGCCGGCGACTATCGGCTGACGCTGATCGCGCTTGTCGACGGGCTGATGACCGCCCGCTCCGGGTGACGCGGAACGACAGGCCCTACAACAGTTTGTGCCTCACGCCCGCTTTTGCAGCGCCTCCGGCAAGGTCGCGCAAACCTTCGGCAATTCCTGCTTGAAACGTTCGATCAGCCAGCTCGCCGCGGGCCCGGGCGGCGAGTCGGCGCGGTAGAAGGCGCGCAACTGGTAGGGCCGCTCCGGATAGGGCTCCAGGTCGAGCAAGGCGAGCCGCCCCGCCGCCACGTCGTCGAGGATCATCCAGGTCGGCAGACCGCCCCAGCCGAGCCCGGACAGGATCAGCTCGCGCTTGGTCGAGGTGTCGGTCATGCGCCACGTCCGGTAGGCGAAGACACCGAAATCCTTGCCTTTCGTCATCGTCGACACGTCGGAGATGACGAGCTGGATATGCTCGCGCACTTCCGAAAGCGGCACCCTGCCCTTGTAGGTCGCCAGCGGATGGCCGGGCGCGGCGACGGGCGTCATCGAGGCGGAGCCGATGCGCACCGCCACCAGTTCGTCGCCGACGGCGACCGGCTGGCCGCCAAAGCTCACATGAGCGCTGCGGCTCATCAACTGATCCCAGACGATGCCCAGCGTCCCGATGTTCAGCCTGAGGCCGACCGACGGAAATTCTGCTTCGAAGGCGGCGAGCACCTTGGTCAGCGCCGGCGCCGGCAAGGTGACGTCGACGGCGATGACCAGTTCCGCCTCGAGCCCCTGCTTCAACCCCTCCGTCCGGGCGCGGATGTCGTTCAGCACGCCGATCATGCGGTGCGCGTCGGCCAGTATCGCCTTGCCCTCGGTGGTCAGCGACGGCTCGCGCGTGCCTTCGCGCTCGAACAGCTTCAGCCCGAGCTGCGCTTCCAGATTGGCGATCGTGTAGCTGATCACCGATTGCGCCCGGTTGAGCTTGCGCCCGGCGGCCGAAAAGCTGCCGGTCTCGGCGACGGCAACCAGCACCTGCATCTGGTCGAGGGTGGGGTTGGGTTGCATGTCCTATCCACTCCATAGATGGATTGAATAGATAATATACCAGTTTTTCGAATGGATCGAAATGCCCACATTGGCTCCGACACATCAACCGCCCCACGGAGTTAAGCCAATGTCCTCCATCCTCCTCGTCACTTCCAGCCCACGCGGGGCTGCCTCCCACTCGACCCGCGTCGCCACCGAACTGGCCGCAAAACTGCGCGAAGCCAATCCCGGCTCCACGCTCGCGGTCAGGGACCTCGCCGCCAACCCGCTGCCGCATATAGACCCCGACTATTCGACCGGCATCTACACGCCCGCCGAGGCGCGGACCCAGCGCCAGGCCGAGGTCGTCGCAGTGTCCGACGCCGTCCTCGACGAACTGTTCGCGGCCGACACGGTCATCCTCGCCACCGGCTTCATCAACTTCAACATCTCCTCGACGCTGAAGTCCTGGATCGACCATATCGCCCGCTCGGGCCGGAGTTTCTCCTACGGCCAGAACGGCCCGAAGGGCCTGGTGACCGGCAAGAAGGTCTATATCGTGCTGGCGTCCGGCGGCGTCTATTCGGAGGGCGCGGCGGTGCAGATGGATCATGCCATTCCGTATCTTCGCTCCGTGCTGGCCTTCATGGGAATGACCGACGTCGAGGTCATCCGCGTGGAAGGCGTCGCCATGGGACCTGACGCCGTGGCTGCCGCGCTCGACAGGGCTACCGCCCGCATCGACACGCTGCTGTCCGTGAACGACATCGCAGCGGCCGCATACGCCGCTTGACGACACAAGGCAGGCGCCGACCGCGCCTGCCTTTACTCGTCCGCTAGCAGGCCATCGGCGGCAGCGCCACCATGCCGCGGAAGCTGTTCACCGCCTCGCGATCGCCGGAGATCGTCAGCACTCCCTCGCCTTCGGGATCGCCGGCCGAAAGTCCGTAGACGTAGCCGGCGATCTCGCCCGGTTCCCCTGTAAGCTCCGCGTCCACCGCCCCGCTCTCGCTGCGCTCGATCTCGATCCTGCCGTTCGACACGGCCAGCCTGAAACGGTCGCGCGGCGTCCTGAGGCCGAGCGTCAGATGTGCGCCGATCGCGCGCTCCGGCAGGAACATCGCCCGGAACGACAGCGCCATGCCGACCGCGCTCAAGGGCAAGGCCGGATCCTGCAGCGGCGAGCGCGCGCCCCAGCGGCCCAGCGCCAGGATCACCGGCTCGGCGTCCAGGCCCCATTGCGTGAGCTCGTAGACCTGCGCCGGCGCCGGCGGCGGCAGCTTGCGCCGTTGCAGGACGCCCGCCTCCTCCAGCCCTTCGAGCCGCTGGGTGAGCACATTGGCGCTTACCCCCGGCAGGCTCTCGCGCAGGTCGGAAAAGCGCCGCGGTCCCAGCATCAGCTCGCGCATGACGAGGAGCGCCCAGCGCTCGCCGATCAGGTCCAGCGCATGGGCCGTCCCGCAGGCGTCCTCATAGCTGCGCTTTCTGCTAGTTACTTTATCTAACTTCATGGTTGCAATTTATAACTCATCATGCCACGCTCCTCAAGACTTGGGGGCAAACCACGGAGGAGCACAACGATGAAAGTCCTGGCCAATATCGATTTCGGCGGCGACTGCCGCGAGGCCTTCACCGCCTATGCCCGCATTCTCGGCGGCGAAGTGCGCGCCATGGTCAGCCATCGCGACATGCCCGAAATGGCGGGCTCCGTCCCCGAAGATCACAAGGACCGCATCCTTCACGCCTGGATCGACATCGGCGACCAGGCGCTGATGGGACAGGACATGCAGGAATTCTCCGGCCGCACCGGCATGAGCGTCACCGTCACAGCCGACACGATCGAGGACGCGCGCCGCATCTTCGGCGATCTCGTCGACGGCGGGACTGCCGCCATCCCCTTCGGTCCCCAGCCCTGGTCCAAGGGTTTTGGGCTTCTCACCGACCGTTTCGGCGTGACCTGGGTGATCGACACGGCCGGCGAGCCCTGAGTGGCGCCGGGCCCTGTTACAAGGCCCCTCGATATCCACATGCCGGACCAGGCCCGACACCGGCAAAGCGTGTCAGGACTGGTTGAAAATGCGCTCGCCCTGCTCGTCGACGATCTGCTGGCCCTTGCGGATCGACACGTCGACGGCGTCGTCGAGCGCGGCGAAGCGGTCAGCGCGGACGAAACGGTGCTCCTTCATCACCCCGCCGATCTCCTTCGAGACCACGCCGCAGGTCTGGTACTGGCCGTCATTCTTGTAGGGCGTGGCGGCGATCGTGAAGCCCTTGTGCTCGATCTGTTTGGCAGGCGCGCCTTGGGCGGCTCCCTCATCCGAACCGCCGCCACCGAAAAGCCGTTTGAAAAATGACATCGAGCAACCCGCCTTCTGTTGTCTGTTCAAATTAGAGCGTTGCCGCTTCCGCGTCGAGATGCAGGCCGCGAGACTGCATTGGAAGCCGGGTCAATCGCTGAGGTGAAGAACGATCTCGCGGCGATGCGGCGCATCGCGGTGCTCGAAGAGGTAGATGCCCTGCCAGATACCGAGCGCCAGCCGGCCGGCCGTCACCGGGATCGAAATCGAGGTCGCCGTCAGCGCCGCCTTGATATGCGCCGGCATGTCGTCATTGCCTTCGATCCGGTGGACGAGATAGCGCATCGAAGGATCGTCGGCCGGCGGCGTCAGGCGACGGAAAAACGCATCGAGATCGCTCTTCACGTCGGGGTCGGCATTCTCCTGGATCAGCAGCGAGCAGGACGTGTGCTGCACGAAGACGGTGAGCAGCCCGATATCCACAGCGGCGCCGTTCACGAAGGCGTTCGCCTCGTTGGTGAATTCGTAGAGCCCCTGCCCTCTGGTCGAAACGACCAGTTTCTGCTGCTGCGCCATGCCTTGGATCAGCGCTCGGTCAGCGCCAGCCTTGCGCCCAGCATGACAAAGGCCGCCGCGAAGGTGCGCCGCATCCAGGCCATCACCGCAGGGCGGCTGACCACACGCTCGCGCATCGCCGCGGCGAACACGCCGTAGACAGCGAAGATGACGAAGGTCATCGCCATGAACACACCGGACAGCTCAAGCATGCTGGACAGCGGGCTCGGATCGCCGGGGGAGATGAACTGCGGCAGGAAGGCGACGAAGAAGATCGAGAGCTTCGGGTTGAGGATGTTCACCAGGACGCCGTCGACGACGATCTTGAGCGCCGAGCGCTGGTCGGTGCCCGGCTCGACCTTCAGCGCGCCGTTTTCGCGCAGCGACTGCCAGGCCATGTAGAGCAGATAGGCGACACCGAGATATTTCACGATCATGAAGGCGAGCGCGCTGGCGTGCAGCAGCGCGGCAAGCCCGGTGAGCGCCGCAATGAGGTGCGGCACGATTCCGAGCGTGCAGGCAAACGCCGCGAGCAGGCTCGCCCGCGCGCCGCGCGAAAGGCCCGCCGCCAGCGTGTAGACGACGCCGGTTCCCGGCGAGGCGACGATGATCAGCGTGGTGAGGAGGAACTCGATGCTCATCGGCCGAGCAAGCCACTGCTTCCGGCCCGCTGTCAAGCGAGCCGGAAGCATGCGGAATGCGTCTGCCGCCCTGCCGCCTCAGCGCGCGAACATGGTCTCCAGCGGCGTGCCGGCCTGGCCGGCAGGCCGCGAGACATGCAGTTCGGCGAGATACCAGCCGTCCTGCTCGGCCTCCACCGGCGACAGCCCGCGCTCCCGAAGATTGTCGAGCACCTGCGCATGCTCGGCCTCGGAGACGAAACGGCGCTGCGGAAACAGCGCGCCGTCGAGGCGTTCGGTGACGTAGCCGTGCCTCGCCATCATCTCCTCGACAGGCTCGTAGTCGAACATGCGCAGCACAAAATTCGCCATCCAGGGATCGCGCCCGGCCTCGACCAGCGGTTCCAGCGACGAGCTGGTGACATAGCCGACGCACCCAGTCGATATGATCAGGTCGGCGTTCTCGACGACGCGCAGGTCGGCGGCGGACGGCTCGCGGTTCTCCAGGTCGGCCGAGACGCCCGCATCCAGTATGCCGGCGTCGACGGCATAGGCGACTGCGTTCTGCGCGATGTCGAGGCCGACGATCGAGAGCTGGTCGTCGGCGCAATCGGCAAAGAGCGCGCGGTCGCGTTCGAGCATGACCGCCTGGTCGTCGGGAGCCTCTTGTGCGTAGAGCCGGTAGAGATCGTCGAGCGACATGTCGTGCTTGATGAGCGCGGCGTTGATGCCGTAGGAGCAGCCGACGTCGACGACCTTGGCCGCGGCCTCGCCATTCGCTTCCCGTTTCGCCTCCAGCAGGCGCTTGAAGAACGGCTTGGCGACCTCAGGCACGCAATAGCCGAGCTTCGACAAGGTGGAGAAATAGTCCCTCGGGTCCGGTCTGTTGTAGACGTGGTTCAGGTTCAACTTGCCGGTGTGGTCGTAGCTTGGCCCGGCGGCGGCCGAGGGTGACATAATCTCCATGGGCGGGATCCTCTGTCGGAAATGGGAAGGGATTTCGCGCGCCACGGCGCGAAAGGCGAAACTCCGTATTGGTTGGATGCGGCCCAGCATAAGTGGCCGGCCCACCGAAATAAACCCTTGATGTCGTTTTTATCGCAATCGGTCGTATTTAGGACAAGGCTGCGCTCCCGGAGGAAGGAGAAACATGCTTGCGAAGCCCGTACCTTTCGGCTTCTTTCCACGCTTGACGGCGGGCCTGCCGCAGACTCGCCTGAAGGGGGAAAATCAATGAGCAACAAGACGTTGAACAATCCGGCAGAAATTCCGGCCGAACTCGATCGATGGAACTGGGGAGCGTTTCTTCTCAACTGGATCTGGGGCATAGGCAACAGCACGTTCATCGCGCTGCTCACCCTCATCCCTGGGTTGAACATCATCATGATGATCGTGCTTGGGCTGAGGGGCAGCCGCTGGGCCTGGCGCAACCGCTACTGGAAGGACGCAGACCACTTCCGCAAGACCCAGCACAAATGGGCCATATACGGGATAATCATCTGGGTTGTCGTCATCATCGGCTCTGTGGGGACGTTTGCCAGCGTTCCCTACCTGCTGAAACGCAGCGAGGCTTACCAGATCAGCCTGCAGATGATCCGTGCCGATGACCGCGTCCGCGCCGCGCTCGGTGACCCCATCGAGACGGGCTTCTGGACTTTTGGAAAAGTCAACATAGAGGCAGGGGGCACGGGATCGGCCAACCTCGTCATCCCGGTCACCGGCAGCAAAGAATCCGGCAGCGTCACTTCCTACGCCATCCGCAGCGGCGGGCAGTGGGACCTCCGCCTGCTGCTCGTCAAGGTCCACGGATCGGAAAGCCAGATCGTTCTCGTCAACAAAGACAATCTTCTCATCCCCAACAAGTCGCTCGACATCTGAGCATCGATGCGCGACCGCAAGTCACCAGCGGCCTTTTCGCCGGTTCCAGGCATAGAGCAGATCGGCAAAGCGGTCGTAGACGAAGCGCGTCACCGGCAGCGCGAACGGGTTGCCGAAGAGTGCCGCAAGCCAACCCTCGCCCGGGGTCGCCCGCCAGACGGCGATCGCGACATCGGCGCCGACCAGCAACCTCCCTTGAGCGTCGGTGGCATGGAGCCGGCGCCTGATATCCTCCAGCGATGCGCCGAAGCGGGCGAGCGCGTCCGGCTCGATATTGATGTCGCGGAACGCGATCCGGCCGGCCTTCACCGCCTCGACCAGCCGCTTCTTCTGACGGCTGATGCCGGCATCGCAAACCGGGCAGCGCGTGTTGTACCAGACGGTCAGGTCCGGCATCGTCCGGACGCTGGAGCGGGATGAGACATTGAATCGTCATCCCGCTCCATCTCTTTGTTCGAGCACGATCTTTTCCGTTCCCGCTTCGGGGTCATGTTTTATCCCAGCGATGCGATGATCTCGCGGTAGGCAAGTTCGGGAAACGCCTTCAGCGTGCGCGTCCTGACATTGCCCGCCTGGCCGAGCATCATCGCGAAGCGCGCCGCCACCGCGTCGTCGGGCGCCTCGGCGACCACCACCATGTCGAATTCGCCCATGGTGAGGTAGAACGCCTTCATGGTGCCTCCCATCTCGCCGAGCAGCTTCCTGGCAGCGTCGAGACGTTTTGGCGAGGATTTGACGTCGCGTATGCCCTGTTCGGTCCAGTTGATCAGCATGATGTATGTCGTCACGTCACACCTCCCTCCGGCGCCACGGAGCACGGCACAACGGCCTGGGCGGGCATCCGGGTCAATCGCCCTCAATGCATCCGACGGAAGGGATTATCCTCCCGCTCAGGCCTCCCCGCAAGGACAGGTGGGGTGCACCCGGTGAAGGGTTGGTGAGTATTACTGTTTCGGATGACCGGCAAGCCGAGGACGATCAGACGGGCCGCAAGCTCAATGAAGACAGGCACATCGAGACGGAAGGCACACGCGCCGAGGCAATCGTCTCGTCCGGCCCGAACTCGGCCACACTGCGATAACCCTCCGCGCCGAGTTGCTTGTGCACGCGCGTCACCAGCGTAATCGCATTGATTACCCAGACCTCCGGAATGCCATTGGCGGCATAGGTGCCGATCTTGCGGCCGAGATCGTAGGACAGACTGGTATCTGCGATCTCGATCGCGAGCAGCACGTCATGGCTACGCTGGTCGCCTGGTGCGACTGCACGCGGCCAAATACAGAAGTCTGGCTCCACAAAAGTGGTATCGTCCAACCACAGCGTGGTTTCCGGAACGACCCAGAGACCACGCTGCGCGGTCTCCTGGAGATGCCTGTTGAGCTCGGCCTTCACGAGCTCATGACGTGCGCCCTTAGGCGACATGGGCACCACCTCCCCGCCGATCAGTTCGAAGCGCTCGTCCTCATCGATGATACCTGCCTGGACCATCGCCTCGATTTCTGCCCGCCGCCAAGGCCGCCGTTTCATGCCCTCGGCGGCCTGTGTCGTTTCGGGCCAAGGCAACTCGGAAGGCAGCAGATCACGCCTGACGCCGAGCGGCGCGTTCTCGCGGTATAGCCGATGCTCGTTCATGGCTTGAGACTATCACAAACCCAGACGACGTCCAAAACAGCCGCCAACACGCCAACCGAGACTGCCCGACGGCTTAGTCCGTTTGTTCAGCCAAAAAAGAAGGGCGCCAGTGGCGCCCTTCACAATCAGCTGTCGAGGAAGCTTCTCAGCTTCCGCGAGCGGCTCGGGTGCTTGAGCTTCCTGAGCGCCTTCGCCTCGATCTGGCGGATGCGCTCGCGGGTGACCGAGAACTGCTGGCCGACCTCTTCGAGCGTGTGGTCGGTGTTCATGCCGATGCCGAAGCGCATGCGCAGAACGCGCTCCTCGCGCGGGGTGAGCGAAGCGAGCACGCGCGTGGTGGTCTCGCGCAGATTGGCCTGGATCGCCGCGTCGATCGGCAGGATCGCCATCTTGTCCTCGATGAAGTCGCCGAGGTGCGAATCCTCCTCGTCGCCGACAGGCGTTTCGAGCGAGATCGGCTCCTTGGCGATCTTCAGCACCTTGCGCACCTTCTCCAGCGGCATTGCGAGCTTTTCCGCCAGTTCCTCCGGGGTCGGCTCGCGGCCGATCTCGTGCAGCATCTGGCGCGAGGTGCGGACGATCTTGTTGATCGTCTCGATCATGTGCACCGGGATGCGGATGGTGCGCGCCTGATCGGCGATCGAGCGGGTGATCGCCTGCCTGATCCACCAGGTCGCATAGGTCGAGAACTTGTAGCCGCGGCGGTACTCGAACTTGTCGACCGCCTTCATCAGGCCGATGTTGCCTTCCTGAATCAAATCAAGGAACTGCAGGCCGCGGTTCGTGTACTTCTTGGCGATCGAGATGACGAGGCGCAGATTGGCCTCGACCATTTCTTTCTTGGCGATCGCCGCCTCGCGCTCGCCCTTCTGCACCTGGTTGACGATCTTGCGGAATTCCTGGATCGAGATCGCGGTCTCGGTCGCCAGGCTCTGAATCTCCGAGCGCAGCGCCTTGATCGTCTCCTTCTCGTTCTTCGTGAATTCCTTCCAGCCCTTGGCGGCAAGGTTGGCGATCGACTTGATCCAGTTGGGATCGAGCTCCGAGCCCTGGTAGTGCTCCAGGAACGCCTCGCGCTTGACGCCGTAGCTTTCGGCGAGGCGCAGGAGCTTGCCCTCGTTCTGCACCAGCCGCTTGTTGATGTCGTAGAGCTGCTCGACCAGCGCCTCGATGCGGGCCTGGTTGAGCGACAGCGACTTCACCGCCTTGATGAGCTGGTCCTTCAGCTCCTTGTGGCGGCGCAGCTGGCTGGGCGATAGCGTGCCGGAGGCCGACAGCCGGTTCTCGACCTGCTGGTCCTGCAGCTTGCGCAGCTTCTTGTAGGTGTCGGCGATGACGTCGAAGGTCTCCATGACCTGTGGGCGCAACTCGGCTTCCATCGCGGCCAACGACAGGCTCGCCTCGTCCTCGTCGTCCTCTTCCTCTTCCAGCCCGCGCGTGTCGCCGCCGACATTGGTGATGTCGTCGTCGTCGCTGCGGGAGGCGCCGCGGCCGCGTCCCTTTTCTTCCTGGGCGGGCTTGGCATCCTCGTCGGGGCGCGCCACGACCGGCGCCTGCTTGGCCTCCGGGCCGGCATAGGTCGCTTCGAGATCGATGATCTCGCGCAGCAGGATCTTCGCTTCGTTGAGCTCGTCACGCCAGATGATGATGGCCTGGAAGGTCAGCGGGCTTTCGCACAAGCCCGCGATCATCGTCTCGCGGCCGGCCTCGATGCGCTTGGCGATGGCGATCTCGCCCTCGCGCGACAGCAGCTCCACCGAACCCATTTCGCGCAGATACATGCGCACGGGGTCGTCGGTACGGTCGGTCGGTTCCTTCTTGGCAGTGGTGGTCGCGACCGCGGTGCCGGTCTGCTCGGCCAGCTCGTTGGCGTCCTCCTCGGCGTCGGCGGGAGCCTCGGCCTCGGCCTCCTCGGCGTTCTCGTCGTCCTCGACGACGTTGATGCCCATGTCCGAAAGCATGGACATGGTGTCCTCTATCTGCTCTGAGGTCACTTCCTCCGAGGGCAGCACCGAGTTCAGTTCGTCCATCGTGACATAGCCGCGCTTCTTGGCGGCCTTGATCATCTTCTTGACGGCATCGTCGGAAAGGTCGAGAAGAGGGCCATCGGTGGCGCCTTCGCGTTCGGTTTCTGCCTCTTCCTTTTCCTTGGTCTTTGTCGCCATTCTTTCAGCTTCTCCAAACGGTCCGTAGCGGCCCCGGCAGGCCTGAACCGACTATAACCTGACGCACTCGCAAAACCTGCGCTCTCGAGCCAATCGCGTCCTAGATACCGATTAACAGTGTCAAATGGGGCGGACACCCACTCCCGTCCACCCAGCCAGCGTACCATTCCCGCACAATTATGGGCGCGGCCTTTCGCAGGTTAACGTTTCGAATCGACCTGATTCAGGCATTCTCGCCAAAGGTCAAGCGCCTGTCGCATGATTCGCGTTAAAAAAGCGAATCAAATGCTAGAAACTCCGCCCGGCCCTGCCGGACTGGATGCCGAACCCTTCGATCAGTGCTTCGGTGGCCTGCACGTCGCGGAACTGGGCCTGAATCTCGACCAGATGGCGGTAATTCTCGTCGGTCGGTTCGTTAGCCAGCGCCATTTCGGCCGCCTTCAGCTCCTTATGTAGAGTGCCGGCGCTGCGGTGCAAGTGGAGCGCCTGCGCGAACGCCTCGCGCGCGTCGTCGACCGCCGCGTCTTCGAGGACCGGCCACAGCCGCGCCTTGCGGATCAGCCCAAGCACCCGCTGCCAGCTCTCCATCTGGCCGGCCGCCTCGATATGCGCCAGCACCTCGCTGCGTTCGTTTGCCGCATCATGGGCGAGCGCGTCGAGGATCGTCGCATGGAGCTGGCGCAGGTCCGGATGCGACAGTTCGAGGAATTCGGTATGCTCGAAATTCTCGTCGATCAGCGAGGGATGGTTGACCAGCGCGGCAATGATCGCGGCCTCGCGCAGCGTCATGACGCCGCCGGCGCGCTTCACCAGCGCCGAGCGCGCCAGGCTTTCGGACACGGCAAAGCGGCTCGCCGAGGCGCCCGGCCGCGCGAACTGGCCGCCCTGTCCCTGCGGCCCCTGGGCATTCGGCCCGCGCCGTTCCCACTCGCCGGCGCGCAGCGGCTTCTGCCTGGCGCGGCCGAAGAAGGTCTGCACGCGCTCGCGCATCTCCTGCTGGTAGTGGAAGCGGACGCTTTCGTCCTTGATGCGGGCGGTCAGCTCGCGCAGCGTCTTTTCGAGCTCGGCCTTGCGTTCGGGTGTGTCGAAGACGCCGCCGGAGGTCTCGCGCATCCACAGGAGGTCGGCGAGCGGCCTGGCGTCGGCAAGCACCTGCCGGAAGGCATCCGCGCCGTCGCCCCGGACCAGATCGTCGGGGTCCTTGCCCTCGGGCAGCAGCGCAAAGCGCGCGGTGCGGCCGGGCTGGATCGCCGGCAGCGCGAGGTCGGCGGCCCGCCAGGCGGCCTTCAGACCGGCGCCGTCGCCGTCGAAGCAGAGCATCGGCTCGGGCGACATGCGCCAAAGCAGCTCGAGCTGGTTCTCGGTCAGGGCGGTGCCGAGCGGCGCCACCGCGTTCTCGAAACCCGCCTGCGCGAGCGCAATCACGTCCATATAGCCTTCAACGGCGATGATGGTGCCGCCGCGCGCGATCGCCTTGCGGGCGCGGGCGAAATTGTAGAGCACGTTGCCCTTGTGGAAGAGCTCGGTTTCCGGCGAGTTCATGTATTTCGCCAGCGCGTCGGGCGACAGCGCCCGGCCGCCGAAGGCGATGATGCGGCCGCGCGAATCCGGGATCGGGAACATGATGCGGTCGCGGAAATAATCGTAGGACACCGGGATGTCGTGGCCGTGGCGCACCAGCCCGCAGGCCTCGATCTCAGCCTTCCCGACGCCCTTGGAGGCCAAAAACTCCTTCAGCGCGTTGCGGCTCTCTGGCGCATAGCCCAGCCGGAACGACTGCTGGGTGGCCGGCGTCAGGCCGCGGTCGCGCAGATAGGCGCGGGCACGCGCCCCGGCGGCCGAGTGGAGCTGCTCCTGGAAGAATTTCGTCGCCAGCTCCATCACGTCGATCAGGCTGGTGCGCTCCCGCTCGCGCGCCTCCGCCCGCTCGTCGCGCACCGGCATCGGCACGCCGGCGAGCCCGGCGATGCGCTCGACGGCTTCAGGGAAGCTGATTCCCTCTATCTCTGTTAGGAATTTGAAGTGATCGCCCGACACCTGGCAGCCGAAACAGTGGTAGCGGCCCTTCTTGTCCTCGCAATGGAAGGACGGCGTCTTTTCGCCATGGAACGGGCAGCAGCCCCAGTAGTCGCCGCGCGAGGCGTTGGTCTTCTTCCGGTCCCACGCGACGCGCTGGCCGATGACCGATGAAATCGGCACGCGGTCGCGTATCTCGTCGAGAAAGGCGTTGTCGAAGCGCATGGGCGGGAGGTTACTCTGTTCCACCCATATAAGCACGGCAGATCGGCCGGGCGACCCCTCAATCCGTCTCTTGCCCGCGATTCACAGGCGGCACAATGGTGCGCGGACCGATCCAGCTTGCAAGCCATGCCGCATATGTCGTCCTACCCAAAAGCCTGATCCAAAAGCCTGATGCCGCCCGTCAGAACGGCTTCTCGGCATCGCGCTCATCTGCGGTCTTGGTTCGTGAGTGGCCAGCTATGATGATCACGTGCTTCTCCTTCTTGAGGCCCCGATCCCGATTTTTGCTGCCGTGAGAGGGTTGTCGCCGGGCTTATGGGAGATGCTCCTGAGGCGAGCGCGTTTCCCGAGCAGATCAACCCTTCATGTATCCCAGGCCTTCGACGATCCTACCGTCCCGCACGCGCATGATGTTGACGCCTCGGATCCGATCCGTCTCCAGCTTGCTCCAGCGGAGCCGCCAGCGGATGATCCCGCGCTCCCCGCTCGCCCAGATCTCTTCCGCTTCGAAGGCGTGGCTGGCCGAGGACGCGATACCTTTCCAGAAATCGAGGCAGGCCTGGCGTCCTCCGTAACGCGCGCCGTCCGGAGCCGGCCCTGTGTTCTCGAGAACGCAGCCCTCGCCTACCAGATCGTCCAGGTCTTCGGGCCGATGCTTCTGGAACGCATCATGGAAGCGCTCCATGATTTCGCGGGTAACTTTGCTTTCAGCAGTCATTGTCTCACCTCGTTGAGCCGGGCCGCCGCCGATCCGGCATGTGGCCGGTGACGGACGACTGCGGTTTGAACAGAAAGGTGCCAGCGGGCCTCCCCGAAGGCCGAAGCGCCTTGTCGACCGGGTCGCGGGGCACGGGGCCTGATTGGCGCTCACTCAGGCAGAGGCGCCGACTGACCCGGTGTCTTGGCGTAGGCCAGGGCTTCGGCGATCCGGCCGTCGCGGACGCGCATCAGGCTGACCCCGCGCACCGAGCCGCCACCTCCGAAATGGAAGCGCCAGCGAACATTGGCGCGCTCGCCCATCACGAAGGTGTCCTCCACCTCGAAGCGGTTGACGCGGTCGGCCGCCATGGCCTGCCAGAACGCCAGATTCACATCATGGCCTTCGTAGCGCGTGCCGTCCGGAGCCGGCTGGATCGATTCCATCACGCAATCCGGGGCGACCAGACCTTCGAGAAGTTCGGGTTCATGTTCCAGGATTGCCCGGTTGAACCGGCGAATGATTTCAGCCGTGTCGCGCGTTTGCATTTCATCCTCCATACAGACAGGTCTGTCTATGTACTGTACAGACCTGTCTGCTAGTGTCAACTCATGAAAAAACCCGCCCCACTCGCCGACCCCGCAGCCAGCCCCGCGCGCCGCCGCCTGCTCGACACGGCGACGCGGCTTTTTTATTCGGGCGGCATCCACGCAGTCGGCATCGACCGCATCATCGCGGAGGCGGGCGTCGCCAAGGCAACGTTCTACAACCACTTCCCGTCGAAGGACGATCTCGTCGTCGCCTATGTCGAGGAGCAGGACCGGCTCGGACGCGAGGCCGTGGCGGCGCTGCCGACGCAGCCTCCGCGCGGGATGATCGCGGCGATCCTCGGGCGCATCGGCGACGCCGCGACCGGCGGCGGCTATCGGGGCTGCCCGTTCCTCAACGCGGCGGCCGAATACCCGGACCCCGAAGGGCCGGTGCGCAAGGCGATCGATGCCAGGCGCGCGTGGTATCACGGCCTGCTCAGGCAGCTTCTTGCGGAGGACGGCGATCCGGCCCCGTCGGTAACCGCCTCGCTGCTCGTCGCTTTGTCCGATGGCCTGCTCGAGATCGCCTATCTGGACGACGCCAGGGATGTCCCCCCGCTGGTCCGGGAGGGACTGGACAGGCTGCTGGCCCGTCCTTGATCCGCAATTCGCTCGATCGCGCCTCCGATCGAGCCGGTCGCAGCAACAAAAAAAGGCGGCCCTTGCGGGCCGCCAGTCTGGAGGCAGACGAGGATTTTTGATCAGTACTGGCTGGCGATGATGCCGCCGATCAGGCCAGAGGCGATCGAGATCAGCAGGAAGTCGTTGTCGACCTTGACCCACTGCTGGCCATGAGCCGGACGCCGCAGGCCGTAGCGGTGGTAGTCCTTCACCACGTGCTTGCGCTGCCAGGCGGGAACCCTGTGGCCGCGTTCCCAGCGATGCTTCTTCACCACCTTCTTCTTGTATTTGTAGTGATTGTCGTAGGACGGCCTCTTGTTCCACTGCGAGTCCTGACGCTCGTAGCGCGGCGGCTCATGCCTGGGTCCGGCCTGCGCCTGGGAAATCGGAAGCGCCAGCATCGAGAGCGCAACGGCGGAGAGGATGAGACGTTTCATGGGAGGTACTCCTTGGTTGTCGATGCGCAAGGAGTAGCGTCCGCCGCATGAACCGAAACTGAACGGAAGCCTTACATTTCCGTAATGATTCCAGCCGTTTACGATCGTTAATTTCAAATCCGATTCATCCGGATTCTGCCCTTGCGTAACCCGGCTCCGGCCATTCATGCCCGCCGCCGCAGCGGCCGGGAACTTCATGCCCCGGGCTCCGTTTCCGACATCGTCCGTCGCCGGCGAACAGCCTGGCGCAATGGACGAAAAATATTATCCGGCTAAAATACATTCGCCGCCATGAACACCTTCCGCGCTCCCGCCCCAACCCACTTCGCCACCGTCACGGCAGGACGGGAGTGCGCGCCATGAGCGGCTCGGTCGTGCTCCTGCACCTGGCCGGCGCCATCGCGCTGATGCTGTTCGCCACCCGCATGGTGCGCACCGGCGTCGAGCGCGCTTATGGCGACGTGCTGCGCTACAAGCTGCGCACCACGATGCGCAACCCGATCCTGGCGGTGCTCGCCGGCACCGCGCTCGCCATCGCCTTCCAGAGCTCGACCGCCGTCACCCTGCTCGTCGGCTCCTTCGCCGGCGCCGGCATCGTCAGCGGCATGGCCGGCCAGCTCGCGGTGCGCGGCGCGGAGATCGGCTCGGCGCTGGTGGTCAAGCTGCTCACCTTCGACCTCACCCTGCTGGTGCCGATCTGCCTGACCGCGGGCACCATCATGTTCATGGCGACGGAGCGGCGCGACTGGCGCCAGCTCGGTCGCATCCTTGTCGGCATCGGCCTGCTGGTTCTGTCGCTCGAAATGATCGGCACGGCGTCCGAGCCGCTGCGCGAGAGCCGGCTGATGCCGGTCATCGTCGACTATTTCTCGGGCGACCTGGTCACCGCCTACCTGCTGGCCGCGCTGATCACCTGGCTCTTCCATTCGAGCATCGCGGCGGTGCTGCTCTTCGTGACGCTCGCCGGCCGCGGCTTCATCCCGCCGGACCTCGGCGTCGTGCTGGTGCTCGGCGTCAATCTCGGCAGCTCGGTCATCGCGCCGCTGCTCACCCGATCTGCAGACCCGGGCGTACGCGTCGTGCCGATCGGCAACCTTCTGATGCGCGGCGTCGGCTCGCTGGTCATGCTGGTCGTCTTCATGACCTTCAGGCCGTCGGTGGCTTCGCTCGGCGCCACCGTGCCCGACCAGATCGTCAATGCGCACATCCTGTTCAACTGCCTGATCCTGCTCGCCGGCCTGCCGCTCGCCGGGCTGGTCTATCGCGCGTCGAAATGGATCGTGGCGCTCGGCACCCCGCCCGAGCCGGCGTCCGCGCTGGCGACCCAGGAAATCTCGGCGCTTTCGGAAGACGCGCTCGACTCGCCGCCGCAGGCGCTCGCCAATGCGACGCGCGAGGTGGTGCGCGTCTGCGAGACGATCGAGATCATGCTCAGCCGTATCATCGAGCTCTACGAGGCGGCTGACGACGACAAGATCAAGGCGCTCGCGGCGCTCGACGACCGCGTCGACCGCAAGCATGCGGCCATAAAACTCTATCTCGCCAAGGTGACGAGCCGCCAGCTCACCGAAGCGGAAGCGCTGCGCTGCCAGGAGCTGATCGGCGCCTGCGTGAAGCTGGAGCAGGTCGGCGACATCATCGTGCGCAACATGCTTGTGCATGTCCGCAAGAAGATGGAGCGCGGACTGGAGTTCACACCCGAAGGCTGGCGCGAGCTGACCAGCTTCCACGCTTCGGTGCTCGCCAACGCAAGGCTCGCCTTCAATGTTCTGGTGTCGCGCGATGCGGCGACCGCGCGCCAGCTGGTCGAGGAGAAGGACCGGCTGCGCGACGTCGAGAAGGCGACCAGTACGAGCCATTTCGTGCGGCTGCGCGAAGGCACTGTGAAGAGCCTGGAGACCAGCACCATCCATCTCGACACGATCCGCGACCTCAAGCAGATCAACTCGCTGCTGGCCTCCATGGCCTACCCGGTGCTGGAGGAACAGGGCCTGCTGCGCGGCTCCAGGCTGACGGCGGGCTGAGCGAGCCCTCCCGGTCCATCCCTGAAGAAAACTGAAGGCCGATCCATAATTTCTTGGTTGCGGCGGCCGGCCTGTTCGTGGTTTCTCCCTGCGTCCAAAAGAGCAGTCCAACCCGAATGCCGCTCCCGCTCCTTGCCCTGTTCATCGCCGCCTTCGCCTTCGGCACGACCGAGTTCGTCATCGCCGGCGTGCTGCCGCAGGTTGCGGCCGGGCTCGGCGTCAGCGTGCCCAGCGCCGGCTACCTCGTGTCGGGCTATGCGCTCGGCATCGCCATCGGCGGCCCTCTGCTCACCATCGCGACGACGCGGCTGTCCAGAAAGACGCTGCTGATCGGGCTGACTGTCGCCTTCACGCTCGGACAGGCGGCCTGCGCGCTGGCGCCGGATTTCCTCTCCATGCTTCTGCTGCGCGTCGCCACCGCGGTCGCGCACGGCGCCTATTTCGGCGTCGCCATGGTGGTCGGCGTCGGCCTGGTGCGCCCGGAGCAGCGCGGCATGGCGGTGGCGCTCATCCTCGCCGGCCTGACCGTCTCGGGCATCGTCGGCGTGCCGATCGGCACCGCGATCGGCAATGCCTTCGACTGGCGCGCGACCTTCTGGGCGATGTTCTTCCTCGGCATCGTCGCGGCCGTCGCCATGGCTCTGCTTTTGCCGCGCGGCACCGGCGCGTCCGCCGCGCCGGCGGGCTTCCGCAACGAGGTGCGCGTGCTCGGCCGCCAGCAGGTCTGGACCTGCCTCATCATCATGCTGATGCTGATGCTCTGCCAGTTCGTGCCCTATACCTACATCGCGCCGCTGCTGGTCGAGGTGACCGGGCTCGACGCCAGCCTCGTGCCCTGGGTGCTGCTGCTCAACGGACTCGGCGCCACGATCGGCGTCTTCATCGGCGGCAAGCTCGCCGCCCGGCACCTGATGCCGTCGCTCATCATCATGCTCGCTCTGCAGGCGGTGGTGCTCGCCGTGATCTACGCGGTCAGCCCCTATCCGCTGCCGATGGTCATGGCGCTCACCGTCTGGGGCGGCCTCAACTTCGCCGTCGGCACGCCGATCCAGACGCGCATCCTCGCCTGGACCGCGGACGCGCCGAACCTCGCCTCCTCGCTCATCCCGTCGGGCTTCAACATCGGCATCGCGATCGCCGCCTCGCTCGGCGCGATGATGCTCTCCGCCGGCCTCCCCTATCGCAGCCTGCCGCTGGTCGGCGTGGGGTCGATGATCGTCGCCGTGGCCGTCGCCGTCATGTCCTATGCGTGGGAGAAGCGCAGCGGCGCGACGCCGCCGGCGGCCAGCCTCCAGCGGGCCTAGACCGAAACCCTACCTAAATCATCGGCAGGCTTTTCGGCCGTCCGCGCGGAAAAGCCTGGTCGATCCGCTCGATCTCGGCGGTCGTGAGGCGCAGGTCGCCGGCCGCCGCGTTGTCCGCCGCATGTTCGGGCTTCGACGCCTTCGGGATGGCGAGCACCCAATCCCGCCGCGTCAGGAAGGCCAGCGCCACCTGCTGCGGGGTCGCGCCATGCGCGTCGGCGATCTCCTTGAGCACGCGCCCGCCAGCCGAGGACGGGTTCGGGAAACGGCCCTGGCCGAACGGGCTGTAGGCGACGACGGTCACCTTGTGCTTCTCGCACCAGGGGATCACGGCATGCTCGATCGCGCGTTCCTGCAGATGGTAGAGCACCTGGTTGCAGGCGATCTTGCCCTCGCCTGCGATCGAAAGCGCCTCTTCCAGATCATCGGCGTCGAAATTGCTGACGCCCCAGGACAGGATCTTGCCCGCGCGCTGCAATTCCTCGAAGGCGGCGAACGTCTCCTCCAGCGGGTAGCTGCCGCGCCAGTGCAAAAGATAGCTGTCGAGGCGATCGGTCTTCAGCCGCGCCAGCGAGCGTTCGCAGGCCTTGATGGTTCCGGCGCGGGAGGCGTTGCTCGGCAGCACTTTCGACACCAGGAACACCTCGTCGCGGCGGCCCTCGATCGCCTTGGCGACAAGCGGCTCGGCCTCGCCATACATCTCGGCCGTGTCGATATGCGTCATGCCGAGGTCCAGCCCGCGCCGGAGCGCGGCGATCGCGCCGGCGTCGTTGCGGCCGTCGAGCTGCCATGTCCCCTGCCCGATGACGGACACCTCGCGGTCGAGGCTGCCGAAGCGACGCTGCTGCATGGTTCTCTCCTTGGCTGGCCCGCCCGGGCAACCGCCTTCCTACAGCAGCCGCGCCGATGCGCCAAACGGTCGGGGCCTGATCGTCAGGCCCCGGTCAACTGAAGAACACGAAGCCGACGATCACGAAGGTCGGGATCAGCACCACGCCGGACCACAGCATGTAGCCGAAGAAGCTCGGCATGTTCACGCCGCTCTGGCGCGCGATCGCATAGACCATGAAGTTGGGCGCGTTGCCGATATAGGTGTTGGCGCCCATGAACACGGCGCCGGCCGAGATCGCGGCGAGCGTGCCGGCCAGTTCCGTCATCAGGTGCTGCGGATCGCCGCCCGCCATCTCGAAGAAGACGAGGTAGGTCGGCGCGTTGTCCAGCAACGACGACAGGATGCCGGTCAGCCAGAAATAGGCGAGGTTGTTGGGTTGCCCGTCCGCGCCCGTCACCAGCGAGACGAGCGGCGCGAGAGCCCCGTCCGAACCGGCGCGCAGGATGGCGATGACAGGGATGATGCAGATGAAGATGCCGAAGAACAGCTTCGCCACTTCCGCGATCGGCGCCCAGTTGAAGCCGTTCGCCTTGCGGTATTCCTCGCGCGAGACGAGAAGCGACACACCGGCGAGCGCCAGGATGGCGATGTCGCGCAGCAGGTTCTGCCACTCGACCGAGACGCCGGCGACCGTGAAGGCGACGCCGGGCCGCCAGACCCCCGAAATCAGGATCGCCACGATCACGCCGACCAGCAGCGGCACGTTGGCGAGGCCGCGCAGGCGCACCTTCTTGTCCGGCGTCGGATCCTTGACCTTGGGCAGCCCGCCCTCGAGGCTGTGCAGATAGCTGTCCAGCACGAAGAACACGGCGAGCACGATGCCGCCGGCGAGCAGCATCTCCCAAAACAGGTGGGTCGTCGTCCAGAAGAAGTCGACGCCGCGCAGGAAGCCGATGAACAGCGGCGGATCTCCGAGCGGCGTCAGCGAGCCGCCGATGTTGGAGACGAGGAAGATGAAGAAGATGATCACATGCGCATTGACGCGGCGATTGTCATTCGCCCGGATCATCGGCCGGATCATGATCATCGAAGCGCCCGTCGTGCCGACAACCGACGCCAGCAGCGAACCGATCACCAGCAGCAGGACATTGGTCAGCGGCGTCCCGTGGATGTTGCCGGCGACCAGGATGCCGCCCGAGATGGTGAACAGTGCGAACAGCAGGATGATGAAGGAGACATATTCGAGCAGCAGCGTGTGCAGCGTCGCCTCGGCGGTCGCCTCGATGCCGAACATGACGGCCATCGGCAGCACCACCAGCGCCGCCCACAACAGCGCGATCTTGCCGTAGTGATGTTCCCAGAAATGCGGGTAGAGCAGCGGCCCGGTGGCGATGCACAAGAGGATGCCGGCGAAGGGCAGCGCCCACCACAGCGACATCGTCGCGCCCGGCAGGGCTTCTGCGGCGCTCGCCGGAACAGTCAGGGACAGAATTGCCGCAATGCCGGCGATGAGGGCCATCGCGGCCGACTTTCGATCGAAATTCACTGAAAAGCTCCCCTGAAGGCCCTCTTTAGGCAACCGACCGGCAACCCGCTCCTTGCCGCCTGCCTACTGCAGCAGCTCCTTCACCCAGCCGCTCGCCTTACCGAAATCCATCTGGCCCGTGTACTTCGCCTTCAGCTCGGCCATGACCTTGCCCATGTCGCGCACGCCGGCGGCGCCGGTGTCGCGGATGGCCTGGCCGATCGCGGCCCTGGCGTCCGCCTCGTCCATCTGGCTCGGCAGGAAGCCGTTGATGATCGCGATCTCGGCGTTCTCCGTCGCCGCGAGTTCCGGGCGGTTGCCGTCCTCGAAGGCCTTGGCCGATTCCTGACGCTGCTTCACCATCTTGGTCAGGATCTGCAGCACCTCCTCGTCGCCGGCCGGTCCCTTGCCCGTGCCGCGGTTGGCGATGTCGCGGTCCTGGATCGCCGCATTCATCATGCGAAGCGTCGACGCCCGCTGTTTGTCGCCCGATTTCAGCGCCGTCTTCAGCGCCTCGGTGATCTTCTCACGCATTCGATTCTCCTCGCGGCGGTCAGCCCGCGCGGTTTCTAGCCCATCCACACATAGACGACATAGGCGGCGAGCACCACAAAAGCGAGGATATCCGTCGCCATCGCCAGGCTCTCGTTCCCCGATTTATCCTTCTGCGTGACGTGCTGGGCGCCGGCGACGCCGTAGAAGATAGCCCCGGCGATCGCCACGGGCAGGACGAAGCTTGGCGCGAAAAGCGACGCCGTCCCCAGCACGCCGACCGCGAAATTGGCGACGCCGAGTTCCCTGACGATCGGCAACGCCTCGTCCGTCTTCATCTTGAAGATTTCATGCGCGGTGAACTGCGGCTGGAAGAATTGTTTGATGCCGGCCAGCAGCAGCCGCACGCCGGCCGACCAGAACACGAACCACTTGCCGACGAGCAGCATCAGCGGCGTGGCGATAGGCGCGCTGGCCCATTCGGTGAGGATAGAGCCCACCGGCAGCATGACCATGAGCAGGATGACGATGGCGAGATACATGGCGCTATCCTGGCTCCTCAGCCCATTGCCGCAATTGTTTCAGGCAGGACCTGACCGCCGTCGACGACGAGCGTCTGGCCGGTCACATAGGCCGCCTCCTCCGACGCAAAGAACAGCACGGCATTGGCGATATCCTCGACGGCACCCAGGCGCTTCATCGGGATCGACGCCTCCATCGCCTTGAAATAGTCGCTGCCGAGCCCGTCCAGCCCTTCCGTCAGGATATTGCCCGGCATCACCGCGTTGATGGTGATGTTCCACGGCGCCAGTTCGAGCGCGGCCGAGCGCATGAAGCCGAGCTGGCCGGCTTTCGAGGCGCCGTAATGGGACCAGCCGGCAAAGCCGGTGATCGGGCCGGTTATCGAGGAGGTGATGACGATCCGGCCCCAGCGGCTGCTTTTCATCGCCGGCAATACGGCCGAAACGGCGAGGAAGGTTCCGGTGAGGTTGGTCCTGACGACGTGGTCGAAATCCGCCGGCGTCATCTCGCCGAGGCGCGCGGAAGGAAATATCCCTGCGTTGGCGCATAATATGTCGATGCCGCCATAGCGGTTCACGGCGGCCGCGGCCATCGCCGCGCAGTCATCCGGGCTGGTGACGTCGGCCGCGAAGGCCTGGGCGTTGGGGCCGATCTCGGCGGCGACGCTCTCGGCATCGGCAATTGTCCGGCTGACCACCATGACATTCAGCCCGGCCTCTCCCAGCCGCCGGGCGATGCCGCGCCCGATCCCCTTGCTCGCGCCGGTGACGATCGCCGTCTTCCCTTTCAGGGATTTGAACATTCCCGCCCCCTCGCCTGACGCCAGGAGCAAAAATGATAGCCTGACAAAACCCTCGGCGGCCAGCATCCATTGACGCACCCGCCCCCTTCCCCTATTGACCGGGCCTTGCACGAACTACATTAGACCTGTGCGCGGAGGCGAGGAATTTGCCGGCCGCGTTTCGCCGCACGCAAATTTTGCACGACCGCCGCCGCTCCGGAGAGAAGCCATGACCGTGACCGCCCCAGGGACCGAAGCCGGGACCGCCGCCTGGTCCGCCGAAAAGCCCACCGCCCTTCTGGTGCTCGCCGACGGCACGGTGATCGAGGGACGCGGGCTCGGCGCGACGGGAAGCGCGGTCGCCGAGGTCTGCTTCAACACGGCGCTGACCGGCTACCAGGAGATCCTCACCGATCCGTCCTACGCCGGCCAGATCGTCACCTTCACCTTCCCGCATATCGGCAATATCGGCGCCAATGACGAGGACCAGGAAGACCTGACGCCCGCGGCCCGCCACGGCGCGGTCGGCGCGGTGTTCAAGGCCGACGTCACCAACCCGTCCAACTACCGGGCGGCCACCGACCTCGACCAGTGGCTGAAGCGGCGCGGCGTCGTCGCCATGTCCGGCATCGACACGCGCGCGCTCACCGCGCTGATCCGCGAGAAGGGCATGCCCAACGCGGTGATCGCCCATGCGTCGGACGGCGTCTTCGACCTCGACGAGCTGAAGGCGCGCGCCGCGGCCTGGCACGGCCTCGTCGATCTCGACCTGGCCAAGGAGGTCACCTCCGGGCAGTCGTCGGTCTGGCGCGAGACGCCGTGGGTGTGGAACGAGGGTTACGGCGAGCAGACTGACGCCTCCATGCATGTCGTCGCCATCGACTACGGCGTGAAGCGCAACATCCTTCGCCTGCTCGCCGGGCTCGGCGCCAAGGTCACGGTGGTGCCGGCGCAGACCTCGTCGGCCGAGATCCTGGCTATGCAGCCCGACGGCATCTTCCTTTCCAACGGCCCCGGCGATCCGGCGGCGACGGGCAAATATGCGGTGCCGGTCATCCAGGACCTGCTCAAGACCGAAATCCCCGTCTTCGGCATCTGCTTGGGACACCAGATGCTGGCGCTGGCGCTCGGCGGCAGGACCGAGAAGATGCACCAGGGCCACCACGGCGCCAACCATCCGGTCAAGGATCACACCACCGGCAAGGTCGAGATCGTCTCGATGAACCACGGCTTCGCGGTCGATGCGGAATCGCTCCCCGAGGGCGTCGAGGAGACCCACGTCTCGCTGTTCGACGGCTCGAACTGCGGCATCGCGCTCACCGGCCGGCCAGTATTTTCGGTGCAGCATCACCCCGAGGCCTCGCCCGGCCCGCAGGACTCCCACTACCTCTTCAAGCGCTTCGTCAACCTCATCCGCGAGCGCCGCGGCGAGCCGGCGCTGGCCGAGCGCTGAGATTCCGGGGGCGACCGTTAGCCGATTTTGACCGAAATCGTGCTAAATGCCTATTATTTAGGGGATTATTGACCAAGCTCTGCCATAATTCTAAACAATGAATAAACACGCGGGTGGGGGCTTGCGTGGAGATGAGTTGTGAAGAGTCCCCTGAGGGTCGGCGCCGTTGCCGCGCCGAAGAGACAGTTCCTGAACAGGTCCAGCCAGCCGTCGACCGGCAAGGCGCGACGCATCGCGAGCCTTTCGGCGGCCGCCGCGATCGTGGTCGGCGTCGGCGCCGCGAGCGCGCTTTTCGTGGACTATCTGGCCGACCGCGCGCTCGCCCGCGAAGCTGAAGCGCCCGTCACGGTGAAGCCTGCCGCGGTCAAGCCCGTCATGGCGAAGGCCGTCGAGACGGCGGTCGAAACCAAGGTCGCGGCCCTCGCCAGGCCGGCCACGGCGCCCGGCGAGACGGTGCAGCCGCCGAAGGCCGAGATCGCGGTCCAGGCGCCCGATCCGGCGGCGATCGCCAAGGTGGCGATCGGCCCCGAACATGCGATCGAGCTGCCGACCGAAGACCCGACCGCGAGCCCCGTCGTCCGGGCCGGCACGGTTCCGGAAGGCGACGCACCCCATGAGCATGCGCCGAAGGCCGAGCCCTTCACGGCAGACGCCGCCGACGGGACGCAGACGGCGGCGATCACCTCCTATGCCGAGCCCGCCCCCGGTGAGGCGGTCAACAAGCCGAAACGCCAGAAGGCGGAGAAGGCCCAGCCGCAGGCCGCCGCAGAAGAGACCGAGGTCGCATCGCTTCCCGGCGTCGACGTCGGCGGTCTTGCCGGGCAAGCCTCGGGCGAGGACGACGCAGACGGCACGGTGCGCACGGTCACCAAGCCAACGACCACCGGCGGCAGCGCGGCACGCGTCACCACGGCGGTCAACATGCGCTCCAGCCCGAAGAAGGGCGCCGGCGTGCTGACGGTCGTGCCCGCCGGCTCGGCGGTGAGCGTGCTCTCCTGCGACGGCTGGTGCCAGATCTCTTACGAAGGCCGTACCGGCTGGATCTACAAGAGCTATCTGTCGACGGCCTCAAGGGCGGCGCCGCAGAAGCAGCAGCAGGCGGCGAAATCGACGGCCCCTGCCGCGGCAAAGCCGGCACCCCAGCAACCGGCAGCCGATCCGGCCGCCGCCGAGCCGCGCAAGGCGATCTCCTCGCGGCTCTGACCGGAACGGCGCGCGGCGCCGGCCCGGTATGACAAGATGGCATCCGACATAGTCCGGGCGGGCGCGGCTATCGCGCCCTCACCCGATGGTGACCGCCGACCTCAGATCGGGTTGTTGAAGGTGTCGCAGGAGGACAGCTTGCCCGACTGCAGCCCGGCCGCGAACCATTTCTGGCGCTGCTCCGAGGTGCCGTGGTTGAAGCTCTCGGGCACGACATAGCCCTGCATGCGCTTCTGCAGCGTGTCGTCGCCGATCTGCTGCGCCGCGTTCAGCGCCTCCTCGACGTCGCCCTGCTCCAGCAGTCCCTTCTGCGCCGTGTAGTGGCCCCAGACGCCGGCGAAGCAGTCGGCCTGAAGCTCGACGCGCATCGACATCTGGTTGGCCTCGGCCTCGCTCATCTGCTGCCGCATCTGGTTGAACTTCGGCAGGATGCCGGTGAGGTTCTGGATGTGGTGGCCGACCTCATGCGCGATGACATAGGCCTGGGCGAAGTCGCCGGACGCGCCGAACTGGCGGTCGAGCTGGTCGAAGAAGGAGGTGTCGAGATAGACCTTCCTGTCGCCCGGGCAATAGAACGGGCCGGAGGCGGAGGACGCGAAGCCGCAGGCCGACTTCACCTGACCGGCGAACAGGACGAGCTGGGGCTCCTCGTATTTTAGGCCCTCTGCCTGGAAGATGCCGTTCCAGACGTCTTCAGTCTCGGCGAGCACGGTGGAGACGAACTGCGTCATCTCGTCGGAAGCGCGGGGCTGGCCCTGCGTGACCTGCCCGCCGCCGCCGGGCACGCCGACCTGGCCGCCATTGCCGCCAGCGAGAATCTGCAGCGGGTCGATGCCGCATGCCCTCAGCGCGAAGAACAGCACGACAAGGATGATGATGGTCGACAGTCCGCCGCCGCCGGCGCGGCCGCCCATCGGGATGCGGATGGGGTTGCGCCCGAGCCCGCCCGGCATGCCGCGCCCGAAGCCGCCTCCGCTGCTGCCCCGCATGTCCTCGACGTTGTCGCTCTGGCGACGGCCTTTCCAACGCATGACGCAATTCCCTCAATGCATCTCGTGGGCCGACAGGACCGGCCGCATCGTCCGAAACCTAGCCGAAGCGCCCAGCCAAGTCACAAGGTTTTTCATGACGGTACGAACAGATAGAGCTAGCGCTGCTTGCTCGCGGCACCCTTGCCGTCGGAGCTTCGCGAGCGTTCGTCGAAGCGCTTCGCGCCCTTCTTCAGCGGGCTGCCCTTCTCCGCCTCGACCTTGCGTTCTTCCTTCGCCGCGGCCTTGCGCAGTCCCCGCGCCGCCTCGCGGCCTTCCTTCGTAGGCGCCTGCTCGATGCCCATGGAAATCTCCCTTGAATGGCGGCCGTTCGCCGTCAGCCTCAACGGTTGGCCGAGGGTCTGGTTCCGGGCTCCGGTCCCGGCTGCGGCCCGGCGCGAACATCGGGAAAGTTTTCCGGCCCCTGTCGAATCCCCGTCGCGTCATACGTCGTCTTGGCAAGGCCGGCTCTCGACCGGAGACCTGCCAGCAACAGGAGAAAGATCATGAGGAAGATCATCGCAGCCACCTTCGTCAGTCTCGACGGCGTCATGCAGGCGCCGGGCGGCCCGGAGGAAGACCCGACCGGCGGCTTCAAGTTCGGCGGCTGGGCGACCAGCTACTTCGACGACGTGCTCTTCGGCGTCATCGGCGAGATGTTCGACAGGCCCTTCGACCTGCTTCTCGGTCGCAAGACCTACGATATCTTCGCCGCGCATTGGCCTTATGTCACCGACGACCCGATCGGTCCGCTCTTCGACAAGGTGACCAAATATGTCGCCACGCATCGGCCCGGCAGCCTGACCTGGAAGAACACGAAGCCGCTCGGCGACGATATTCCGGGCGCGATCGCGGCGCTGAAGCGCGAGGACGGGCCGGACCTTCTCATCCAGGGGTCGAGCGAGCTCATCCAGACACTGCTGGCGCACGACCTGATCGACCGCTTCCAGCTCATGGTGATGCCGCTCGTGCTCGGCCCCGGCAAGAAGCTCTTCGGCGACGGGGCGATGCCCGCCGCGATGAAGCTCGCCTTCAGCAAGGTTTCGACCACCGGCGTGGTGATCGCTTCCTACGAGCGGGACGGCGAAGTGCAGACCGGCTCCTTTGCGATGGAGACGCCGACCGAGGCCGAGCTGGAGCGCCGGAAGAACCTTGCCTGACCGGGCGGGCGAAACGCGGCCGCGGCCCGCCCGCGGCCGCGCCTATCCCGGCTGGAAGCCGCGCCGGCGCGCTTGCCTCGTGCTCGCAGCCAGCACGCCGAGCGCCGCCAGCGAGAACACCGCCGCGATCAGCCCGAGTTCGGCGGGCGGCGCCAGTTCCAGCGCCTGGCCGCCGACGAAACTGCCGAGCGCGATGCCGAAATACATGGCCGACACGTTGAGCGGCATGGTGAGGCTGGCAAGCTCGGGCGCCACGGCGACCAGCCGGCTCGCCTGCGCCGGCGGGAACATCCAGCCGATGATGCCCCAGGGCAGCATCAGGGCGATCAGCAGCGGCCCGGCCAGATGGCTTGGCGCGAATTCCAGCACCGCCGTCAGCAGCAGGCAGACGGCGATGAAGCCGGTGAGCGACAGCGCGACGAGCCGCGTCGCGCCCAGCCGGTCGGCGAGCTGGCCGCTCGAATAATTGCCGATGATGGCGCCGAGCCCGAACACCAGCAGCATGGCCGGCACCATGGCCACCGGCATGCCGGCGCCCTGCGTGGCCAGCGGGCCGAAATAGCAGATCACCGCGAAGCCGCCGGTGAGATAGAGGAAGGTGACGACAAGCGAGGGCAGCACGCCCGGCCGGCCAATCACCATCACCCGCTCCTTCAGCGACAGCTTCACCCCTGATATCCCATGCGGCAGGCGCAGCCACAGCACGGCGAGGCAGAAGAAGGCGAGCGCGGCGATGAAGAGATAGGTGGAACGCCAGCCGGCGAGGTTGCCGATCAGCGCTCCGAGCGGCGCACCGATGGCGACGGCGAGCGTGGTGCCGCCGAGCACGGCGGAGACGGCGCGGGCGCGGTGGTCGGGCGAAGACAGCGCGATCGCGGCTGCCTGGGCGGTCGAGGCGAAGAGCCCGGCCGCCGTGCCCATGACGATCTGCGCGCCGAGCAGGCCGAGATAGGAGCCGCTTGCCGCGGCAAGCGCGTTGCCGGCGATGAAGCACAGAAGCGCCAACGCGATCACCCGGCGGCGATCGACCGCGCCGAACAGCGTCGAGAGGATCGGCGTACCGATCGCATAGGAAAGCGAAAAGACCGTCATCAGACGGCCGGCCTCGGCGATCGAGATTTTTGCGGAGGCGGAGATCAGCGGCAGCAGGCCGGCGAAGACGAAGGCGACCGTGCTGGTGGCGAAAGCGCCGACTGCCAACCATATGAGGCGTCTGTCCATCGCACTGTCCTTTGTTCAAAATTCATTGAACAATTGAACCCGTGCCGCAAATATGTCAAGGAAACAACGTTGCGCTCCTGACACCTTTTGTCGGGAGCCGCGGGTTCACGAGGAGACTTGCTCCACCGGGAGAAACGGGAATGGCCCTGCTGCCCCAACCCTCAACCGACCAGCTCGACCTCGCCGCCATCCTTGGCGTGCTCGGCGATTCGACCCGGCTCGGCATCGTCGCCTATCTCGCCCGCAACGAGGGCAAGCCGCTGTCCTGCGGCCAGTTCCTCGACCTCGGATCGAAGACCAATCTCAGCTATCATCTCGCCAAGCTGCGCGAGGCGGGCGTGACGCGCACCGAGGCGGTCGGCACCTCCAGGCTGATCACGCTTCGCCGCGACGATCTCGACCGGCGCTTTCCGGGCCTGCTCGATTCGATCCTTGCCTCGGCGAACCTGCGCCCGCTCGGGCAGACCGTACCCGATCCGGTTTCCTGACTCTTTCCGGCCGCCGCGTTCTCTTGTGGCCGGCCCCCGATCCGGACTAGCTTTCCGCATGCGATTTGCGGCCGCGCTCCTGTTCTCGTTGCTCTCGACGGCGGCCCTTGCGAAGGACTGCGTCGTCCTGCTGCACGGGCTGGCCCGCACGGAGACGTCCTTCCTCCTGATGGAAGAGACGCTGAAAAGCTTCGACTTCACCGTCGTCAGCGAAACCTATCCTTCCGTGGACGAACCCATCGAAGCTTTGATCGCCTATGTCGACACGTCGGTGGCGAAGTGCGGCAAGGCCGACCGCATCGACTTCGTCACCCACTCCATGGGCGGCATCCTGCTGCGCGCATGGCTGAAGCAGGAGCGTCCGGAAAACCTCGGCCGCGTCGTCATGCTGGCGCCGCCCAATCGCGGCTCGGAGGTGGTCGACACCTTCGGCGACCTCGCCATCTTCGCCTTCATCAACGGTCCCGCCGGCGCCGAGCTCGGCACCGGGCCGGACAGCGTACCCAACCGGCTCGGCGCCGCCGACTTCGAACTCGGCATCATCGCCGGCGACCGCTCCTTCAACCCGATCCTGTCCTCGGTGTTCGACGGGCCGAACGACGGCAAGGTGTCGGTCGAAAGCACCAGGCTCGACGGCATGACCGACCACATCGTGCTGCCGACGACCCACACCTTCATGATGAACAACCCGCTGGTCATCGCCCAGACGGTGAACTTCCTCCGCGAAGGCCGCTTCGACCACCAGCTGACGCTCGGCAAGCTGTTCATGAAGGCCATCGCGAACTGAATTCGCCGGGTGGGCGCTGCGCTTGCCGCAGCGCCCACCCTCTCAGGCCGCGTACCGCGCCGCCGGCTTGCCGGCGACGAGCTTGCCGTAAAAGGCGCCGCGCGCCTGGCGGAATTTATCCACCTCGGCGAGGTCGGCGAGGCCAGGCGCAGTAAAGCGTTCGCCCTGCGCAAGGCCGGCAAGGGCCGCGTCGACCAGATCCTCGGCCGTCATGACGATTTCGGGCGGCAGGGTCGAGATGTCGGCGCCCGCCACGTCCCAGAAATCGGTCCTGACCGGCCCGGGGAGCACGACCTGCGCGCTGACGCCGGTGCCCTCAAGCTCGCTCTCAAGCGCCTCGGTGAAGTTCACCACATAGGCCTTGGTGCCGCTGTATATGCCGCCGAGGACCGTGTTGTAGGCTACGATCGAGGCGACGTTGACCACCGCGCCCCTGCCCTTGGCGATCAGCCCCGGCAGCACGGCGCGGGTCAGCCTCGACAGCGCGATCACGTTGAGCTTGATCTGCCGGGCGATGTCTTCGGCGTCAGCCTCGGCCACCACCTTCGACCCGGCTATGCCGGCATTGTTGACGAGAAGCGTGATCTTGTCGTTGCCGGCGATGCGTTCTTCCACCTTGCGGAGATCGCCGTCGTCGGCGAGGTCGGCGGCGAAGATCGCGATCGCCTGCCCGTGCTTCTGCCTGATCGTCTTGGCCAGCACTTCCAGCCTGTCGGCCCGCCGCGCCACCAGCAGCAGGTCGTAGCCCCGCCCCGCCAGGCGCTCCGCATAGACAGCGCCTATGCCGGAGGACGCGCCTGTCACGACTGCCGTGCCCCTGTTCCCGGACTTGTTCTCGATCTTGCTCATCGAATTCTTCCTTTCGGTTCGGGCCGGCGGGTTCGACGTCGCCCTGGTTAATTACTGGCATATGCCACTATTAATTTATAGGCATATGCCACCTTCTTGTCAACGCGGCGGGGAATCGTTATTTTTCAGGCGACCGATACGCCTGCCCGCCGTGGCGGCGGCCGTTCCCCAGGGCTTACCCGGAGATTGCCATGCCCAAGGATGCATTCTCAGCCACGTCGGCCTGCAACTACGCGACGGTCAGGCGCGCGGCGCGCAAGCTCGGCCAGTTCTACGACGACATCGTCGGGCCGTCGGGCCTGAAGGCCACCCAGCAGGGCCTGCTCTACCAGATCAGCGCCACCGGCGCGCCGACCATGGGCGAGATCGCGTCCGCCATGATCATGGATCTCTCCGCGCTCGGCCACACGCTGAAGCCGCTGATCCGCGACGGCTATGTCGAGACCGTCGCCGACAGCCAGGACCGCCGCATCCGCCGCGTCAGGCTGACGAAAGGCGGCGAGAAGAAGCTCGCCGAGGCGATGAAGCTCTGGAAAGTCGCCCAGCAGCGCCTGGAGGATCGCATCGGCGCGGAGAAGGCTGAAAGGCTGCGCAGCGCGCTCGACGAGATCGCAAAACTCGACCTGGATGAGCCCATCGCCTCCTGACGGAATCGCCGATCCGGGGTGCGATGGTTCAAACGGTCGCGCCGTCCCTGTTCATTGCCCGCATTTTCGGGGTTACATAGCGGGAAATCCTACCCTATAAGGCCCGCCTAGCCTTACAGATTCCTCCCTTGCCAGCCGGCCGGGCCTCTCGCCGCGACGCGTCAGCGCGCAAATGAGAGAACCCGTGTCGGGGTTTCGCGCAAGCCCGAAAAAGACGGATTCCCATGCCAAGACGCACCGACATCAAGTCGATCCTGATCATCGGGGCCGGCCCGATCGTGATCGGCCAGGCCTGCGAGTTCGACTACTCCGGCACCCAGGCCTGCAAGGCGCTGAAGGAGGAAGGGTTCCGCGTCATCCTGGTGAACTCCAACCCGGCCACCATCATGACCGACCCGGAACTCGCCGACGCCACCTATATCGAGCCGATCACCCCGGAAGTGGTGGCGAAGATCATCGCCAAGGAGCGGCCCGATGCGCTGTTGCCGACCATGGGCGGCCAGACGGCGCTCAACACCGCGCTTTCGCTGCGCCGCATGGGCGTGCTCGACCGCTACAATGTCGAGATGATCGGCGCCGACGCGCACGCCATCGACAAGGCCGAGGACCGCGCGCTGTTCCGCGAGGCGATGGCGAAGATCGGGCTGGAGACGCCGAAGTCGATGCTCGCCAACGCGACCGCCCCCAAGGACGAGGACCGCAAGCGCCACGAGGCCGAGCGCGAGGCGCTTAAGGCCGCCGCCCCCGACAATCTCGACGCCGCGCTCGACGCGCTGGAGACGCAGTGGAACCTCGGCGAAGGCGACCGCAAGCAGCGCTATATCGGCCACGCCATGGCGGTCGCCGCCCAGGCGCTCGACCATGTCGGTCTGCCCGCCATCATCCGCCCCTCCTTCACCATGGGCGGCACCGGCGGCGGCATCGCCTACAACCGGCAGGAATTCTTCGACATCGTATCCTACGGCCTCGACGCCTCGCCCACCACCGAGGTGCTGATCGAGGAGAGCGTGCTCGGCTGGAAGGAGTACGAGATGGAAGTCGTCCGCGACAAGGCGGACAACTGCATCATCATCTGCTCAATTGAGAACCTCGACCCGATGGGCGTGCACACCGGCGACTCGATCACGGTCGCCCCGGCGTTGACGCTCACCGACAAGGAATACCAGATGATGCGCAACGCCTCGATCGCGGTGCTCAGAGAGATCGGGGTCGAGACCGGCGGCTCCAACGTGCAGTTCGCCGTCAACCCCGAAGACGGCCGCCTCGTCGTCATCGAGATGAACCCGCGCGTCTCGCGCTCCTCGGCGCTGGCCTCCAAGGCCACCGGCTTCCCGATCGCCAAGGTCGCGGCAAAACTCGCGGTCGGCTACACGCTGGACGAGCTGGAGAACGACATCACCGGCGGCGCCACGCCCGCCTCCTTCGAGCCAACCATCGACTATGTGGTCACCAAGATCCCGCGCTTCGCGTTCGAGAAGTTCCCCGGCGCGTCGCCGGTGCTCACCACCGCCATGAAGTCGGTCGGCGAGGTGATGGCGATCGGCCGCACGTTCCAGGAATCGCTGCAGAAGGCGCTGCGCGGCCTGGAAACCGGCCTCACCGGCCTCGACGAGATCGAGATCCCCGGCGCCGACGGCCCCGAGGGCAAGAACGCCATCCGCGCCGCGCTCGGCACCCCCACCCCCGACCGGCTGCGCATGGTCGCGCAGGCAATCCGCATGGGCACCTCGCTCGAGGACGTGCACTCCATGTGCCGCATCGACCCGTGGTTCCTCGAGCAGATATCAGGCATCATCGCCATGGAAGCGCGCGTGCGCGAGCACGGCCTGCCGGCCGACGCCGAGAACCTGCGCATGCTGAAGTCCACGGGCTTCTCCGACGCCCGCCTCGGCTCGCTCTCGGGCAAGGACGCCGATTTCGTCGCCGCCCACCGCGACCGGCTCGACGTGCATCCGGTCTACAAGCGCATCGACACCTGCGCGGCCGAATTCGCCTCGCCGACCGCCTACATGTACTCCTCCTACGAGGTGCCCTTCGCCGGCGGCCTGCGCTCCGAGGCCCAGGTCTCGGCGCGCAAGAAAGTCGTCATCCTCGGCGGCGGGCCCAACCGCATCGGCCAGGGCATCGAGTTCGACTATTGCTGCTGCCATGCCGCCTTCGCGCTGCGCGACGCCGGCTACGAAGCCATCATGGTCAACTGCAACCCCGAGACCGTGTCGACCGACTACGACACCTCCGACCGCCTCTATTTCGAGCCGCTGACGGCCGAGGACGTGCTGGAGATCCTGCGCGCCGAGCAACAGGACGGCGAGCTTCTCGGCGTCATCGTGCAGTTCGGCGGCCAGACCCCGCTGAAACTCGCCGACGCGCTGGAAAAGGCCGGCATCCCGATCCTCGGCACCTCGCCCGACATGATCGACCTCGCCGAGGACCGCGACCGCTTCCAGAAGCTCCTGCACAAGCTCAGCCTCACCCAGCCGAAGAACGGCATCGCCTGGTCGGTCGAGCAAGCGCGCACCGTCGCCTCCGAGCTCGGCTTCCCGCTGGTCGTGCGCCCGTCCTACGTGCTCGGCGGACGCGCCATGCAGATCATCCACGACGAGGGCATGCTGCAAAGCTACCTGCTCGACACCGTGCCCGGCCTGGTGCCGGAGGACATCAAGCAGAAATACCCCAACGACAAGACCGGCCAGATCAACACGCTCTTGGGAAAAAACCCGCTGCTGTTCGACACCTATCTCTCGGGCGCCATCGAGGTCGACGTCGACTGCCTCTGCGATGCGGCCCATGGGGGCAAGGACACCTTCGTCTCCGGCATCATGGAGCACATCGAGGAGGCCGGCATCCATTCGGGCGACTCGGCCTGCTCGCTGCCGGTGCGCTCGCTGTCGGCCGAGGTCGTGGAGGAGCTGGAGCGCCAGACGGCCGCCATGGCCCGTGCGCTCAATGTCGGCGGCCTGATGAACGTGCAGTACGCCATCAAGGACGGCGTCATCTACGTGCTCGAGGTCAACCCGCGCGCGTCGCGCACCGTGCCCTTCGTCGCCAAGACGATCGGCAGCCCGATCGCCAAGATCGCGGCGCGCATCATGGCCGGCGAAAGCCTGGACGACGCCTTCGCCCACTACGGCGCAAAACCCGACCCGAAGAACCCCGGCCATGTCGCGGTCAAGGAAGCCGTCTTCCCCTTCGCGCGCTTCCCCGGCGTCGACATCCTGCTCGGGCCGGAAATGAAGTCGACGGGCGAGGTCATGGGCCTCGACAAGGATTTCGCGCTCGCCTTCGCCAAGAGCCAGCTCGGCGCCAATGTCGACCTGCCGCGCTCGGGCACGCTCTTCGTCTCCGTGCGCGACGAGGACAAGCCGGGCATCCTGCCGGCGGTCAAGCGGCTGTCGCGGCTCGGCTTCAAGGTGCTCGCCACCGGCGGCACCGCGCGCTTCCTCGCCGAAAACGGCGTCGAGGCCCACAAGGTCAACAAGGTGCTGGAGGGCCGCCCGCATATCGAGGACGCCATCCGCAACCGCCAGGTGCAGATCGTCTTCAACACGACTGATGGACAGAAGGCCGTCTCCGACTCGAAATCGCTGCGCCGCGCCACCCTGATGCAGAAGGTGCCCTACTACACCACGCTGTCGGGCATGGCCGCCGTCGCCGAGGCCATCGCCGCGCTCAAGGCCGGCAGCCTCGAAGTCCGCCCGCTGCAGGAGTATTTCTGAGCAGCACCTCACCTCCCCCTTGAGGGGCTTCGAGACCGATCTTCCGATCGAGCCAGTGGCTCGATCGTCGGCCGAGAAGGCCGGGGAGATTGCGGAGCAATCGGGTCCCCGGCAATTCGGCGCGCGCAGCGCGCCGGGTGGGGTAGCCGGAGGCAGTGCGCGATCTCTATCTCCCCCCGCAAGGGGAGCCCACGCCTACAACCTCACTTGTTGATCGGCCACCGCCGGGTGTCATAGGGCGTATCGAAGGTGTCGGCGCAGGGGTTTATGTCGCACTCGCCGGGAGGCACGTTGATCCAGGCATGCTGTACGCACTGCCGCAGCAGGGACTCGGTCGTGCGGCCGATGATGGCGTTGTAGCACCATGCCTCGACCCGCTGGGCATGCGCTTCCTGCGCATACATCAGCGGCCCGGAGTTGGCCTGGCAGCCGGCCGCCACGGCGCCGAGCGCCATCAAGGCGCCGGCGGCGAGCAAAGGGTTGCCGCGTGTGGTGGTTTGCGTGGCCATGTCAAAACCTCCCCTTTCGATCCCTGGAGCAATTCCAGCAAAAGTGCGCAGCGGTTTTGCGTTAGGAATTGCGTAAACAAATAGATAGAGCGGTTCCGCGATTCGGAGAAAGACGGAAAACGCCCTGGCTGGATGCCGGTCCGGTTTTGCCGCACCGGGCCGGCTGCATCTCCGGGCACAGCCTGCGCCCGGATTGGCGGGATGGCAAGGCGGGTCGATTGGTTTCGTCGCCTGAGGCAGCGCGCGGCGCTTCTATCTCCCCCCTTGCGGGGGAGAATGGATTTTCACGGTCTTAGCCGAACTCTTCGCGAGGCTAAGTCGTAGAAAATACGAGAGAGGGGGAGCCACGCCGACAAAACCCCTCTCTTGCGATTTCCAGCACTTGGCGTCGCAAGATCGGCCTGCGGCCGAACTCCGCCAAGATGCTGAAATCGCTTTCTCCCCGCAAGCGGGGGAGAAAACCCGCCCTTACTTCTCAACCTCGCCGCCGCTTTCGGCCCAGTCCTTGAAGCCGCCGAGATTGTAGACCTCGCCATAGCCGAAATCCTTGAGCAGCTTGCCCGAAAGCGCTGCGCGGCCGCCCGAGGCGCAATAGACGATCACCGGGCGTTCTTTCGAGAACGCCTTGTCGTGATAGGGCGATTCAGGATCGGCGCGGAAATCGAGCATGCCGCGCGAGACGTTCACCGCGCCCTTCACCTTGCCGCTCGCCTGCACCTCCGGCGCGTCGCGCACGTCGACCACAAGCGCGTTCTTCCCGGCCATAAGCTTCCTCGCCTCGTCGGGCGAAATCTTCGGCACCACGGCATTCGCCGCCGCCAGCAGTTCCTTCACGTTCATCTCTGCCTCCTTCGGGGTGGGTGGAGATAGGATAGGAGGGCGGAGGGGATGGTGGCAATGGGAGGGGCGTGGGGAGCGGGAATACAGATTGTGCCTTACTACACCATGATCTTAAGCATGGCCGCGGTCGCCGATGCTATCACCGCGTTTGAGATGGAAATTTCGCGCTGCAGCAACCTCGTGGTATTTTGAATGTAACCAGGACCTGGTTGCCAAGAAGCGTGAAACACGTCAAAGTCCTCTAATTGGGGGAGATTAATATGAATCCGGTCATTCGCGCTCAGGTAAAGGCTTTCGCAAACTCATCTAGCTTAGGTAAAACAAGTCTAAGTGACCAATTTGAAATATACTCTATATTTGCGACCCTTGCAGGCGCGCTAGGAGAGTCCGCTGATGCGTATGACATACATCTGAAGGGATCAGAGTTCGGTTTAGACGGACTCGCTATATTAATACAGGGAGAATGAGCGCCTCGTCGAGCAGGCCGAGAGCCTCGCCGCGATGCTGCTCGGCGAGCCCTTCTCACGGCACACCGGCCTTGCCTACAAGGTGCGCTCGCAGGCGCTGGCGATGGGCATGATCTGCTTCATGCTGCGCGCCGACCGCGACGACCTGCAGGCAGTGTTCTTCGCCGAGAGATCGCTCGGCCAGTTTGCCGGCAAGCCCCGCAAGCCGCTGCCCGCCGGCGGCGAGCACGAGGGACCGCTGGCGGAGTTCCTGGGCGGACGCCGGACCCCGCGCCCCGACGTCGAAGCGCTGCTGCTTTCAGGCGGGTGAGAGGGCGGCGAAGGGCAGATATCCCTCCCCCTTGAGGGGAGGGTGGGCAACCGCCGCAGGCGGTTGGTCGGGGTGGGGTAGCCGGAGGCAGCGCTCGACGTTCTTTTGGGCGTCGCGCACTGCATGACCGACCCCACCCGGCCAGCCTGGGGCTGGCCGACCTCCCCTCGAGGGGGAGGTGGGCGCCAGTGCTCACCCCTCCCCGATCCGGATCAGCGCCAGCCGGAACGACGCCACGCGCATCAGCGTGGCGCGCCAGTCGGCGATGGCGCCGATGTTGTCGACGAACCAGCGCAGCGAGGAATGCACCTGGGTGAAGGCGGCCGCCGCCATCATCAGCCCGCCGAAGGTGAGGTCGCCGGCGAAATAGACCGGCGAGGCAATCACGATCGGCGCCACCACCGTCACCCAGCCATAACCCGCCGTGAACCATTGCAGGCGCACCGCCGCGCTCATGATCCTCCTGGCGGCGAGGATCACCGCCTGGAGGTCGGTGAGCAGCCTGCCCTTCTCGTCGGCCTCGCTTTTTTGCGCGGTGATGTCGCCGATGCCGTCCGAGGCGCGCACGAGGGCTGCGCGCATGTCGGCCTCGCGCGCATAGCGGTCGGCGTTCAGCCGGATCAGCGGCCTCCCGAGCAGCCACGATATGCCCGACGCGACGCCGGCATAGGCAAGGGCCGCCCACACCATATAGCCGGGAATGGAGAAGCTGCGGCCGTCATAGTGGAAGACAAAACCTTCCGAGATCGCCCACAGCACCCCGATGAAGCTCGCCAACAGTACGCTCGCCTGGACGAAGCCTATGCCGAGGTCGGCCGAGAGGTCGGCGAGATGCCAGGCGTCCTCGTGCAGGCGCTGGTCGGGGTTGACGCCGATTTCGCCGGACTGCTTGAGCCTCAGCGCCCGGCCGGGCTTCAGCCACTGGTCAAGCAGGTCGCGCACCAGCCCCTCGCGCAGCTTGATGTGCAGGTAGCGGTTCAGCCAGCCCTGCGCGATGTTGAGCAGCAGGAGCCCGCCGGCGATGTAGGCGAAGATGACGAGCTGGTCGAGGAAGTCGGGCACGTTCTTGCGCTCGATGGCGTCGTAGAAGGGCCGGTTCCAGCGGTTGAGCAGCACCTGGCCGAAGGCGGTCGCCACGATCAGCGCGAAGATGCCGAGGGTCACCAGGAGCAGCAGGCGCCGCAGCGGCGAGCCCATGAAGGCGCGCCGCATCATCGTCAGCTGCTGGTAGAAACTCGCCTCGCCGAAGGCGATGCAGCCGGGCTCCCTGGGTTTTCGCGGGCCGCTTTGCGCCTCCCCGCCCGCCTTGTTCGCGCCCAGGCCGGCTCCAACCGGCCGGTCAACCGCCATCTCGTCAGCCATCGTTCACGTCCTGCGCTCTGCCAGCCGCCGCCTCTTCTGCGCGGCAAATATGTAGCGCGCAAGGCAATGCCGGGTCGCGCCATGGCTTTGGGACAGTGGCGGCATATCGGGCCGGCCGGAGCCGTCTTATCGACATTTTCGGCGATCTTGGGCATTCTGCCTTACGTTGCGTCAGGCGGGGGCCTACACGTGAGGGAGCCCAGAGCCATGAGCAACGAAATCCAGCAGCCAAAACCGTTCGACCTCGTCGGCGACCCCGTCCTCATTGCCGGCATCGGCCAGGGTTTCGAGGCGACGCTGAACTGGCGCGTGCATGACGGCCATGACGAGCGGACCGGCTTCTTCAACGTCGGCGGCGGCACCGGCGAACACGGCCAGTTCCAGGTCGCCGCCGCGATCGGCAACGCCGCCTTCCAGCTCGACCGCCTGTTCGTCGAGGTGTTCGAGGAGAGCGCCCAGGACGGCTCGGAGATCAACAAGGTCATCGTGCCGGTGGTCTACGGGCCGCGCATCGTATCCGGCTATATCGGCTTTCGCCTGCATGTCGTGAAGGCCGGCGACACGCTGTCGAAGATCGCGCGCGAGCATTACGGCCAGACCAGCCTGTTCACGCGCATCGTGCGCGCCAACCCGCTGGTCATCAGCGACCCCAACCAGATCCTCGTCGGACAGCAACTCAAGGTGCCGATCGGCGCCTGAGCCGGCGGGCCGACTTGATAAAGTAGGCAGATCGTCCTATGTATATCCCATCGGTCTTGCTTGTCGAACTTTGTTGCCGCGCAAAAACACTGCGCCCATGACGAAATTCTTCTCTCAAAATCGATCGAAAATGCGCCGGGCCGCACGCAGGCGTTCGCGCAACAATATTTGATCGATTGGAAGGAAGCCTTCGTGAATACTGGAATCTTGAAGTTCTTCAACTCGACAAAGGGCTTTGGTTTCATCCACGCTGACATGGAGAACCTTGAGGCCGCATGAATTCGTATCACGGTCGCGCGACCACGGATGTACTGGCGCGGGACCGTGATGCCGATGGGAGGTCGGGCAGCTTGCCCGGCCTTTTTCTTTAGAAGGAGAGCCGAATGGCCAAGACTATCGCAGCACCAGGCGTTTTTTCCCCCACCGTTTCCAGGCAGGATTCCAAGGCCAACACGACGAACATCGTCGCCCGTTCGATCATGGAGACCGAAGTCAAGCAGCGAGAGGCAAAGACCGCGCGGCTGCGTGCATTGCGCCTGAAGATGGAGGCCGAGGCGGCGCCTCCGCTCCCCAAGGCCGCAAAGCCGGCGAAACGCGCTGCTGCTAGCGCGAAGGCCTGACCGGGCCCCGCAACGATGGCCGCGTCATGAACGACGAGATCGACTTCCGCTGTCCCGAGGCAGTGGCGAACAACGCGGCCAAGGGGCTCGCGTTGCGCGACAGGTTCAAGCGCGGCGGCACCGAGATCGGCTGGGCGCGGGCGCGTGACCTGAAGAACCGCGTCAGCCTGTCGCCCAGCACGATCAAGCGCATGGTGTCGTTCTTCGCCCGCCACGAGGTCGACAAGCGCGCCCGGAATTTCGGCAATGACGAGAACCCGTCGGCGGGCTACGTGGCCTGGCTGCTGTGGGGCGGCGACGAGGGTCGCGCCTGGGCGATCGAACTCAAGAAGCGTATCGGAAACGCACCGGATATCTGACCGGGGAAGCCGGCCCTGGTACCCTGCCCTAGACGCTCTGGCGCCTGCGCTTGCGGTCCTTGCCGAGCCCGGTTTCATCGAGCAGGCCGCGGCGCTTGGCGTCGTAATAATAGCCCCGCGCGTAGAAGCGCACCGCCTGGTCGTGGTTGCCGTCGGCGGTCAGGTAGGCACCGCGGAGATATTTGACCGCATATTTCAGGTTGGTTTCGGCGTCGAGCAGGCCCTGCGCGGTGCCCTTGTAGCCCATGCCCTTCGCGGTCTGCGGCAGGATCTGCATCAGCCCCCAATACGGACCGTTGCGCGCCTTCGGATTGAAATTGCTCTCGCGCTTGACGACGCGGCGCACCAGGCTTTCCGGGACCTCGTAATGGGCCGCATATTTGGCGATCAGCCGGTCGACCTCGCCGCGCGGCGTGTCGGGCGCGGCCCAGACGATGTCCTTGGCCGGCTCGTCGGGCGTCCTGGCCTCGGGCGGCTCGGGGAAGACATCGCGCGCCGGGGTGTCGGTGGAGGGCAGCGAGGCCAGCACATAGGCCTCCTCGGTCGGCGTCGGCCCGGCATAGGAACTCGGCAGCACTGCCACCTCTTCGGGCAGCACCACGCCGGCTTCGCTGGCTCCCGAAGCTTCGCCGTCGGCCATGAACGCCTCGGGTTCGGACAGCGGCGATATTCCCTGCGGCACGGCGGCCTGGTCAAGCCTGGTGGTCGAGCACCCGGCAAGCAACCCGGCGCCGAGCACCAGTCCGATCAGGAGGCCGTTCTTCGATGCTGGCAAAAGCCGCGCTCTGCTTCGTCTGTTTGGTCCCGCCCGAAAACGTCCTTACACGACCCGGTTGGGTCCGGCAATCCGGGGACGATGCAGGTTTCGGGTGGCAGAGCGGCAGCGCAAGTGGCATATTGTTCCTGATTTGTACTGAAGGAGCGAAACATGCAAGCTTCAGACGCAACGGACAACACGATCGCGGATCATCTGGTTTTCGATACCGCGCTCGGCTTTGTCGGCATCGCATGGAGCGAAAAGGGGCTGACGCGGCTTTGCCTGTTCCAGCGCGAACCGACGGCGGTCGAACGCAGGCTCGAAAGGCTGGCTCCAGCAGGCGGAGCCGCGAAAGGCGAAACGCCCGCCTGGGTAGGGTCGCTGATCCGCGACATCAGAGCCTATGCGGAAGGCGAGGAGATCGACTTTTCCGCGGTGCCGGTCGATCTCGACGGGGTGGACGATTTCCGCCTCGCCATCTACGCGGCGGCGCGCAAGCTCGGCTTCGGCGAGACCACCACCTATGGCGAGCTTGCCAAACGGGCCGGCCATGCCGGCCTGCCGCGCGAGACCGGCCAGGCGCTAGGCTCCAATCCGGTGCCGCTGGTCATTCCCTGTCACCGCATCCTGGCGGCGGGAGGCAAGATCGGCGGCTTCTCCGCCCCCGGCGGCTCGACCACCAAGGAAAGAATGCTGGCGCTCGAAGGCGTGCGGGTCGGGCCGCCGCCCGCCCCGCAGCAGTCGTTCGCCTTTTAGCCTGGCGGCCTGACCCGGCAGCTCAGTCCCGCCGGCCAAAGCGGAAGATGATGTCGTCGTCGGGATCCCAGTACTTGCATTCGTAGACGCTGCAGGACTTGCGGTCGCGGGCCGGCACGTAGGACGTCTCGGCCCGCGTACCCGACTCGCAGAAGCCATCGTGCGCCACGAAGCGTCCGTAACGCTGCACGCCGCTCCTACCGCGCCAGCGCAGGATGACCGCCCCTTCCGCCCTGACGGTTGCCTTGATCTGGCCGCAGCTCATCGAAGTAGAATTGTAACGCGAGATGGCCTGCGCCTCGAAAGGCACGAGAAGAAGGGCCAGTGCAATCAGGACTGCTTTCATCGTTGCCTCCATCGCAACCCGTAGCCGCACCTTCAAACGGCCGCATATCAGCACAGTTCCGTGCTCGGCGGAACTTGGACCGAGCGGCAATGGCGCATTGGCGGTGACGCGCTGCCTGAAAACGCATAATCTCCGCGCTGTCATCGAGGAGGACAGCATGGCTTTGGATCGCATAGGCTTTGTGGGTGTCGGGTTGATGGGCCACGGCATGGCCAAGAACATCGTCGAAAAGGGCCACCCGCTTACCATCGTCGCCCACCACCGCCGTGAATCCATCGAGGACCTGAAGAGCCGCGGCGCCAAGGAAGTGCAAACCCTCCACGAGCTCGCCGCAGCCAGCGACATCGTCGTCCTCTGCGTCACGGGAAGTCCGCAGGTGGAGGCGATCCTGACCGGTCCCGGCGGCCTTGCATCGGCGGGCAAAGAGCTCATCGTCGTCGACTGTTCGACCTCCGACCCATCCTCGACGGTAAAGCTCGCCGTCGCGCTCGCATCCCACGGTATCGCCCTGGTCGACGCGCCGCTGTCGCGCACGCCGAAAGACGCGGAAGCCGGAACGCTGGACGTCATGGCGGGTGGCGACGACGCCGTCTTCGAACGGGTCAGGCCGGTGCTCGAAAAGTTCGCGGGGCGCATCCTGCGCACCGGCCCGGTCGGCAGCGGCCATACGATGAAGCTGCTCAACAATTTCGTGTCGCTGGGCTACGCCGCGCTCTATTCGGAAGCGTTGGCTCTCGGGGCCAAGGCCGGGCTGACGCCCCAGGTGTTCGACAGCGTCATCCGCAACGGCCGCATGGATTGCGGCTTCTACCAGACGTTCTTCACCTGGGTGCTGGAGCGAGACCCAAACGCGCATCGCTTCACCATCGCCAATGCGCTCAAGGACCTGACCTACCTCTCCGGCTACGCGAATGCGTCCGGCACCGCCAATCCGCTGGGCGCTGCGGTGCGCAACTCCTTCGCGTTCGCCGCCGGCGCCGGCAAGGCCGGCGATTTCGTGCCCATGCTGTCCGACGCCGTCGCCGCGATGAACGGGGTCAGTCTTGCCGGAACGACAGCCCAAGCAACGACCGGCGTTAAAAAATGACAATGCATTCCGAGGCTTGTGTTTTTGTATAGGCCTGCCTATATGCAGTGTATTGAAATTTCGGCCGATCGATCCAGAGTTTACGCTATCCGCGTTTGCTGACGTCCATCTCCAAAATCTCGATACCAACGGCGAAATCTTCGCCAGTCTACAACGTCGCAAACACGAGGACTACACATGGCAACTGGAACCGTTAAGTGGTTCAACGCCACCAAGGGCTTCGGCTTCATCCAGCCTGACGCCGGCGGACCGGACGTTTTCGTCCACATCTCCGCAGTCGAGCGGGCCGGCATGACCAGCCTCAACGAAGGCCAGAAGATCAACTTCGAGATCGAGCAGGACCGCCGTACCGGCAAGTCCGCTGCTGGATCTCTCTCCAAGGCCGGCTGACCTGAAACGCGCGCTCCCGACCAACGGAGCGTGCGGCAAGTCACGGATGTACTGACGGCCGCGCCAGTGGCGCGCGAGGCCGCAAAAGGTCCGAAGTGCTGATCAGCGGATTGCTGCAGTTTCGGATCGGATGCTCCCGGTCAGTCGCCTTGGAACTCGGAAGGCGGGGTTTTACCCCGCCTTTTTTGTTTGCGCCGCAGGCAAGCGCTTGTGTGACAAAACGGGCGGGAACCGGCTCCCCGACTCCACAGAAAGGCCTTACGGCAGCCAGCCGATCGGCACATGGCCGGGATCGCTCTCGACGCGTTTCAGCCAAACGCCGACCGCCGGATAGTCACCCAGATCGAAGCCGCCCTCGCCGGCGACATGCGTATAGGCATAGAGCGCGATGTCGGCGACGCTGAGCGACTGCCCGGCGAAAAAGGGCGTCTCGCCGAGCCGTTTCTCCATCACCCTCAACGCCTTGTTGCCGCGCTCCAGCGTCACCTGCAGACGCTCCGGCGTTGCGTCCTTCTTCCGGTTCGGGAACGTCAGCAGGGCGCGCCGAACCGCGATGTAGGGCTCGTGGCTGTACTGCTCGAAGAACAGCCATTGATAGGCGAGCGCCCGCTCGTAGGCATCCTTGGGCAAGAAGCGCGTCCCCTCGCCCAGATGCAGCAGCATCGCGTTGGATTCGGCGAGCAGGCGGCCGTCGTCGAATTCGAGCAGCGGCACCATGGCGTTCGGGTTCTTGGCGGTGAAGGCCTCCGAGCGCGTACCGCCGTCGTTCGAGCTTACCTCGACATGCCTGAAAGGCCGGCCGAGCTTGGCCATCAGCAGCCGCGGCTTGTAACAATTGCCGCTGTCGGTCATGCCGTAGATGGTGGTCACGATGATCCCTCCTGTGCGTGGCAGATCATGGCCTCGCGCACGGAAGTGCATCCAGCGATTTTTTCTTCACCAATCGATCAGCCTTGGTGATGCATCAGCCGAACAGCGGCACGATCCGCTGCGCCTCGCCCAGCTTGTGGGCGATGGAGAGCGGCCGGTGGTCCATCTCCATTCCGGCCAGCGCGGGCGCCGCCAGATGCGGACCCTGGAGCAGGTCTGCGCCGACCTTCAGCGCGACGCCGAGCTGCAACTCGCTCTCTATGCCGGAGACCAGCACCTTCGCCTGGCGTTCGCGCAGCCGCGAGACCACGGCGTCGAAGAGCCGGATCGTGGTGGCGTCGCGGCAGACCTGCCTGAACCAGCCGCCGTCGATCCTGACGATCTCCGGCTTGAGGATGTCGACCGCCTCGTCGGTCCAGTGACCGGCGCCGAAATCGCCAACCGCGATCCGCAGGCCGTAGCCGCGCATCGTCTCGGCAACACGCGACAGCAATGCTGTTTCCGCGGCAGCATGTTCTCCCAGCGCACAGACGACACAATCGGGCTCGAGCTCGGCTCCCGGAAGCTCACCCGCCACCAGCCGGATCCTGTCGGCGAGCATCTCCGGATCGGTGTTCTCCAGGCCGAGGAAGAGATCGAGCATCTCGGCATCGATGTTGCGGTGATTGCGCAGCGACACCGCCACGCCCATGCGCCTGATGAAATCCTGGTCGTCATCGGAGACGGCGGTCAGGAAGACTTCGGAGGGCACCTCCTCGCCGCCGATGTAAGGAGCGGCCGTGCCCTCCACGGCGACCATCTTCAGCGTCTTTTCGCGTCGCCTGAAGATTGGCTGGTAGAGGCTGCGCAGCCGGTAGATGCCGTAGCAGCCGCTCTCGATGCCGATCTCGTCGACGATGAGCGCGTCATCGAGACTGATCTGCCGTCCCGCATCGGCGTTCATAGCGGCGGCGTCCTGCGGCCGAAGGCCTTTGTGTGGCGCAACGCCCCGGCTGCGCGCGGCACAGGCGCACCGGGCACCGAAGCAGGCTCTGCATGGCGGGTGGCGGACGCCGCCGTCTGCAGAGCAGCGAAATCCGCTGGCACGAGCTGGGGCCGCGCCAGGGCGAAACCCTGCACCATGGCGACCCCGGCCTTTTCCGCCAGCTCAAGCTGCCAGCCTTCCTCGATGCCTTCGAAGACCGTGCGGATGCCGTCCGCGGCAAAGGTCGAGACCATGGTGGCGAGCAGCGCGTAGCCGGGGCCGGTTTCCATCAGCCGCGCGATCCAGTCGGCGTCGAATTTCACGATGTCGGGGCATAGATCGCGGATGCGTCTCATGTCGGATTCGTCGGCGCCGTAGTCGTCGACGGCGATGCGGAAGCCGCTTGCCCTGAGCGAGGCCACCAGCGCGAACAGCGCTTCCTGCGAGACGGTTTCCTTCTCGGTCACCTCGCAGACGACGCGATGCGGATCGATGCCGGTCTCGACCAGGGTGACGCGCATGTCGCGGATGGTCGCTTCGGCGACCGCCGGGTCGGTGAAGACCGATGGGTCGAAATTGATGAAGATCGCCGCGCTCTCCGGCAGAAAGCGCGCCGCGTTCAGCAGATGCAGCGTATGCGCGAGATTCTCGACAAACAGCCGTTCGGAAGTGAGGATGCTGTTGAAAAAGGCCTGCGGCGGCAGTTGCTCATCGCCCCGAAACGGCCGCAGCAACGCCTCGAAGGCGGAGACGGACAATTTGTCCGCCTCGAAGGTGAAGATCGGCTGAAAGGCACTCCTCAGGGCGAACGGCCCCCAGATGCCAGTCGAGGTGCCGTCATCCTCCTGGACGATATGGGACCTTATGCTGCCCAACACGCTTGCACTCCACGCGAGACGCCGGCCCCACTAATGACGTGCAAGGATTTACCGTTCGTTAATATATGGCCGGTCTCGCGCGCCAACACAGGCAAGTGCGCGGTCCACAGCATGTGCGACCTTGCGATTCCCGGCGGGATGGGACTAAAGAGAGCCGCGGTCGACAGACCGCATCACCCTCTCATGGAGTTTCTTCCGTCATGGCCTTTCTTGCCGATGCCCTTTCACGCGTTAAGCCCTCCGCAACCATCGCGGTCACGCAGAAAGCGCGCGAGCTGAAAAATGCCGGCCGTGACGTGATCGGGCTCGGCGCCGGAGAGCCGGACTTCGACACGCCGGACAACATCAAGAACGCAGCGATCGACGCGATCCGCCGCGGCGAGACGAAGTATCCTCCGGTGTCGGGCATCGCGCCGCTGCGCGAGGCGATCGCGAAAAAATTCAAGCGCGAGAACAATCTCGACTACAAGCCTGAGCAGACCATCGTCGGCACCGGCGGAAAGCAGATTCTTTTCAACGCTTTCATGGCGACGCTTAACCCCGGCGATGAAGTCGTCATCCCCACCCCCTACTGGGTCAGCTATCCGGAGATGGTGGCGATCTGCGGCGGCACGTCTGTGTTTGCCCCGACCAGCATCGACAACGGCTTCAAGCTGTCGGCGCAGGCGCTCGAGAAGGCGATCTCGCCGAAGACGAAATGGCTGGTAATGAACTCGCCGTCCAACCCGTCCGGCGCGGCCTACACCGAGGCAGAGCTCAGGGCGCTCGCCGACGTGCTGCTCAAGCATCCGAATGTCTGGATCCTGACCGACGACATGTACGAGCATCTGACCTATGGCGATTTCGTCTTCAAGACGATCGCCGAGGTGGAGCCCAACCTCTACGAGCGCACGCTGACCATGAACGGCGTCTCGAAAGCCTATGCCATGACCGGCTGGCGCATCGGCTACGCGGCCGGCGACGTCAAGCTCATCAAGGCGATGGACATGATCCAGGGCCAGCAGACATCAGGCGCCTGCACCATCGCCCAGTGGGCCTCGGTTGAGGCGCTCAACGGGCCGCAGGACTTCATCGCCAAGAACAAGGCGATCTTCCAGGGCCGCCGCGACCTCGTCGTGTCGATGCTCAATCAGGCGCGCGGCATCACCTGCCCGTCGCCGGAAGGCGCCTTCTACGTCTATCCGTCCTGCGCCGGGCTGATCGGCAAGAAGACGGCTGGCGGCAAGGTCATCGACAATGACGAGACCTTCTGCTCCGAGCTTCTGGAGGCCGAGGGCGTGGCGGTGGTGTTCGGCTCGGCCTTCGGGCTCGGGCCCAACTTCCGCATCTCCTACGCCACGTCGGAGAAGCTTCTGGAAGAGGCCTGCACGCGCATCCAGCGCTTCGCCGGCTCGCTGAGCTGAGCCGGCGCGGCAGGCGGGTCGGTAGGCGATGCTGGGCGCCCTGCTCGCTTGGGAAGGCGGCAGGGGCCGTGGCCATGTCGTCACGCTGAAAACGGTCGCGGAAGCCGTCCGCGACCGCTTTGAGTTCGATGCCGCCCTGTGCCGCGTCGAATACAAGCACGAGCTGACCGAATTCTGCGAACCCGTCCAGGGTCCATGGCTGCCGTTTTCGGACGAATACCGAAAATCCAAGGGCAACCCGCGCACTGCGACCTGGGGCGAGTTCATGGGGGATATCGGCTTCCGCAGGCCCGAAATCCTGCGCGAAAGCATCGGCTGGTGGCAGCAGGTGATGCGCGACTGCGAGATCTCCCTCGTCATCGCCGATTGTGCCCCATGCGCCCTCCTGGCCGCGCGTGGCCTCGGCATCCCGAGCGTCGCGGTCGGCACCGGCTATCTGGTTCAGCCTGCCGGCATGGAGAGCTTTCCCGTCCTGCTGCCGCGCCACGCAACGCTGATCCATGACGAAGCGGAGATCGTCGAGACGATCAATTCGGTGATCCCGGATTTCGGCATCCCGAAGCTGGAGCGGCTGCCACAGGTCTATGCGAGCACCGACCAGCTCGTCTTCACGCTGGACATGCTCGACCCTTACGCGTCGTGGCGGTCGCAGCCGCTCCTGCCGCCGGTGACCGGCGGCAGCGTCGAACCCGATCCTGGCGGCGACGAGATCTTCATCTATTTCTCGACCAGCGAGAAATCCGATCCCGGGCTCATGGAAGCCATCGGCGACCTCGGCGTGCCCGTCCGGCTGTTCATGCCGGATATCGACGACGCCATGGCTGAAGACTTCACCCGGCGCGGCGTGCTGGTCGAGCGCTCACCGGTGCCGGTCGAGCTGATCGCCCGGCGTACCCGCCTGATGGTCAATGCCGCACAGCACGGCACGCTCTGCCTCGGCCTGGCGGCGGGGCTGCCGCAGGTGTCCGTGCCGCAGGACCTGGAAAAGCAGTACCACGCCGACGCGGCGGCGCGCCGAGGCGTGTTGATCAGCGTGGACGAGAAGGACCGGGGCGCCGAGAGCTTCCGGTCGATCCTTCTCGACGCCTATGAGGACACCGGCCTCGCCCGACGTGCGAGGGACCTGGCCGAGGAACTGAAGCCGCAATTCCAGGCAAACCAGCGCAAGCTGATCCGGCGGCGTCTCGCGGCCGTCATGGACAACAGGATCTAGCCCGACCGGCTGCCGGGGGCTGAAGCCCGAATCCGGCGTGGTTCACGCCGATCGGGCCGCCGCCCAACGTTTTCGCCGCCGAGCTCTCCGAAACTGTGACGTTTTGGCGACACCCTGTTGGTTTTCCGGCGTTTTTCGCCTCGAAACCTCCAGGTAAGTTCGGGGGAGGCCTTTCCTTTACGTCAAGCCGTGTGGCAGCTTCCCGATGGGACGGGCCCTGCGGGGGGTACTCCATTTATTTTATGTGTTTCGACTGTTCGATGAGGCGGGCAATGAAGAATTCGGTTTCCTATATCGCGATTATCGCCGTGACGGGGATTATGGGGTCGGCGGCTTTCGCAGCCGATGCCCCGGCCAATTTCGAAGAGCGCTTCGAAGGAACGAAGCCTGCGGTGTCGGGCATCAACGGCAAGATCGAAGCGGCTTATACCTATATCGATGTCGATAATTTCGGCGACACGAACATGGGCAATGTCGCCGGCGCCATTTCCATCCCGCTGGGACAGCAGTTCGGCCTGCAGATCGACGGCGGCATTGCCGGCGCCGACGACTTCGGCACCACGTTCGGCGGCGCCGTGCACGCGTTCTGGCGCAATCCCGACGTCGCGCTTCTCGGCTTCTACGGCGACGTGGTGCGGCTCGACAGCGATTTCGACGCCGACCTGACCAACTGGCGCTTCGGTGCCGAGGGCGAACTCTATCTGGATCGGTTCTCGGTCGAGGCGTTTGTCGGCGGCGACTACACCGACGGCGACGACTTCAACGAAACCTATTTCTCCGCCGAGGCCCTGGCCGCCTTCTACGTGACCGACGACTTCCGCATCCATGCTGGCGTCGGCCACCGTTTCGACGAAACCTCGGGCCGCGTCGGCGCTGAAGCGATCCTGCCGTTCGGCAGCCGCAACGTCGCCCTGTTCGGCGACGGCATCTTCGGCGAAGACGTCACGACTGGCCGCGTCGGCCTGCGCGTGTATTTCGGCGAGCCCGGCAAGTCGCTCATCCAGCGGCACCGCGAGGACGATCCGCGCATCCGGCTGTTCGACTTCCAGGGCTTTGGCATCGACGGCGTCGACGAAGGCGACGATATCTGCACCTACCCGCAGCCGTGCTATCCTCCTTTGGGCTAGGCGATGCCGCGAGCCTTGCTGGCCTGGGAGGCCGGTGACGGGCGCAATCACATTGCTACATTGAAAACGGTCGCCGAAAACATCGGCGACCGTTTTTCTTTTGACGCCGCCCTATGTCGTATAACCCATCAAGCCGAACTCGCCGCCTTCTGCGATGCGGTCGTGAAGGGGCCATGGTTGCCCCATTCGAATGAGTATCGAAAAGCCCAGGGGAATCCCGATACCGCAACCTGGGGCGAATTCATGGGGGACATTGGTTTCCGCAGACCAGAGATACTGCGGAAAAGCATTGGCTGGTGGCAGCAGACGATGCGGGACCGCAATATATCCCTGGTCATCGCAGATTGCGCACCCTGCGCCTTGCTCGCGGCCAGAGGTCTCGGAATACCGAGCGTCGCCGTCGGCACCGGCTATCTGGTTCCGCCAGCAAACATGGAGACCTTTCCGGTCCTGCTGCCGCGCCACGCGACGCGCATCTACGACGAGGCGGAGATCGTCGATACGATCAATTCGGTCGTCCCGGAATTCGGCGTCCCGGAACTCAATTGGCTTCCGGAGGTGTATGCCAGCACCGACCAGCTTGTGTTCACGCTCGACATGCTCGACCCCTACGCCGCGTGGCGTTCGGAGCCGTTGCTGCCGCCCATCATGGGAGGAACCCCGCAGCCGGCACCCGGCGGCCAGGAAATCTTCGTCTATTTCTCGACAACGGAGAAATCGGATCCCGGGCTGATGGAAGGAATCGGCAATCTCGGCGTACCGGTCCGGCTCTTCATGCCCGGGATGGACGACGCGATGGCAGAGGACTTCACGCGGCGCGGCGTATCGGTCGAACGGTTGCCGTTACCGGTTGACCTGATCGCCAGGCGCACCCGCTTGATGGTCAACGCAGCGCAGCACGGGACGCTGTGCATCGGCCTTGCCGCGGGGCTGCCGCAGGTTTGCGTGCCGCAACAACTGGAACACCAATACACAGCCGAGGCGGCAGCAGGGCGCGGAAGTCTGAAAGTCGTGGACAAGCAGAACCGTGGCGCGGAGCGTTTCCGGTCGATCGTGCTCGACGCCTATGAAGACGCCGGCCTCGCCCGCCGCGCAAGGGATCTGGCGGAGGAACTGAGGCCACAGTTTCAGGCGAACCAGCGCAAATGGATCAGGCGGCGGCTGTCGGATGTCATGGCAGGCCGCGCCTGACCTTCAACCCGCATACTGCTCGTCCGAGACCTTCTCCAGCCACTCCACGTGCACGCCGTCCAGCGCCTCGTGCATGGCGAGATGGGTCATCGCCGTCTTCGGGCCGGCGCCGTGCCAGTGCTTCTCGCCCGGCGCGAAGAAGACCACGTCGCCGGCTTTGATCTCCCTGATCGGCCCGTCCCAGACCTGCACCAGGCCGGCGCCGGAGGTTACGTGAAGCGTCTGGCCGAGCGGATGGGTATGCCAGGCCGTTCGCGCACCCGGTTCGAAGCTGACCACCGCCGCGCGCACCCGCGCCGGCGCCTCCGTCTCGATGACAGGCGTCTGCAGCACCCTGCCGGTGAAATATTTCTCGGGCGGGTGAACACTGGCAACGCTGCCGCACGGTATGATCTTCATCAGAAATTCTCCTCTCGATTTTTCTGCAATATCAGTGCCTTATCAATGACGGTCCACTACATTAGACCCCCTTAATTTGTCGCATTACTACAACACCGCCCTCATTTTGCACGCGCGCGCTCCCCAAGACTGCATATCGCGAACCGTACCATCTTCCTTCATCCCCGAAGGTCGTGCATCAGCGAGATGTTGAAATAAAGCCGGACGATGTGAATCGGTCGGCTGATTTTGGGGTAACAATGAAAAATTCAGTTTCTTATTTCGCCATCATCGCCGTCAGCGGAATGATGGGGTCGACAGCTTTCGCGGCCGATGCGCCGGCCAGCTTCGAGGAGAAGTTCGACGGTGTGAAGCCGGCCGTATCGGGCATCAACGGCAAGATCGAAGCGGCATACACCTATGTCGACGTCGATAACGTCGGCGATACCAATATGGGCGAGCTGGCCGGCTCTGTGGCATTCCCGGTCGGAGAACGCTTCGGCCTGCAGTTCGATGGCGGCGTGGCCACTGCCAACGACTTCGGCACCGGCTTCGGCGCGGCCGTCCATGCCTTCTGGCGCAACCCGGATACGGCATTGCTCGGCTTCTATGGCGACGTCGTGCGCTACGATACCGATTTCGGTCCGGACGTCACGACGTGGCGCTACGGCGCCGAGGGCGAACTCTATCTCGACCGCGTCTCGCTCGAAGGATTCATCGGCGGCGATACGGTCGATGCCGGCGGTTTCAACGAGACCTATTTCTCCGCCGAAGCCATGGCGGCCTTCTACGTGACCGACGACTTCCGCATTCACGCCGGCGTCGGCCATCGCTTCGACGACACGTTCGGACGCGTCGGCGCCGAGGCGATGCTGCCCTTCGCAGGCCGCAATGTCGCGTTGTTCGGCGACGGCACCTTCGGTGACGACGTCACCACCGCACGCGCCGGCCTGCGCGTCTACTTCGGCGAAGCCGGCAAATCGCTCAAGGATCGCCATCGCCAGGACGATCCGCGCATCCGTCTGTTCGACGTGTTCGGCGGCTCGTTCGAATCCGGCGACGACGCCAAGACCCCGCCCAGCTGCGGCGAATCCTGCACCTGAGGTCTCGCTAGACGAGACGAATGCTCGGCTCCAGCTTGCCTGATGGGCCGAGCAACTCGACGCCCCGCCTGAAGGCGACGTCCACCGGACGCCCCAGGGCCTGTCGTATCTCTCCGGCGATCTCGTCGAATTTCAGCTTCTCGTCGGCGACGTCCGACGAGAAACGGAGCTCGACGGCCTCCGGCCCGGTCTGGGCAAGCTGCCACTGCCTGACAGGAAAGATGTCGCTGAACTTCTCCATGCGGAAGATGGGAACGACGGCGGCCCCATCCGAAAAGCGGAAGAGCTGGCGCTCGCGCCCGACCGTCAAGGTCAGCTTCGGCAGGGAAAGCCCGCATCCGCAGGCGCCGCCGAGAACCCCGATATCGCCGATATCGTAGCGCAGGAGCGGCATGGCTCCGTTGGCCATGGTCGTCACCAGGATACGCCCCTCCTCGCCGTCGGCGCAGGGCGTGTCGTCGGCGCGCACGGTTTCGAGCCACACCGACTCCGCGTTGACGTGAAGGTTTCCATGGCTGCACTGCGCCGCCATGGCGCCGACGTCGGTCGCGGTATAGGCATCGAATATCTCGCATCCCGCCACCTCCCGCGCCAGCGCCCGGTCCTCACCGGTGACGAGTTCGCCGACACTGATCAGCCCGCGGAGGTCGGGCACCGGTCCCGCGCCTGCCCGCAACGCGTGAAGCACGCGCCTGAAATTGCTCGGCTGCGTGTTGAAATAGGTCGGTCCGACCTGCGCAAGGAACGCGATCTGCTCCTCCTCGCTCGCCGGGTGGTGCAAACGGAAATAGGGAGCAAAATCCGGGCCGGCCAGCCACTCGGGAAACCACGTATCCTGGATCGGCACGCGGTAGGGCAGCAGCGGATGCCGGGCACCCTGCAGGATGACGAGGGCAAGCCTGGGATCGAGCCCGACCCAGCAATAATAGCGCGCCATCAAGGCTTGCTCGACCAGTTTCGTCCTGTCGGTGATCAGTACCGTCACCGGCTTGCCGGTCGTGCCCGACGTGGAGCGTTCGTGGATCTCGCCGTGCAATGCCGGGCACCGCGTGCTCGTCAGGGCGCCCTTGTGGTCCTGGAGGTCGTGCCGCGACAGCGGCGGCAAAGCGTGCCAGGCCTCGCGATCGATGCGACCATCGGCTCCGATCACACCGTCGAGTCTGTCCCGATAGTAGGGCACGGTCTGCCGCGCATGGCCGACGATAGCGGCGAGCGCCTGCCCCGCATGGGCTTCGCGTTCGGGCAGCGGCAGTGTGGCCGAGACCATCAGACTGTCGAATATCTGCTCGGCAGGTGAGCGCGCCATGTCATTCCTTCGGGGAAACGGAGCGGGACCAAGTCGGAAACGCTCGGGGACATTCGGACAATCCCGGCCGAACGCTTAGCGCATGTCTCCTGAAAATGGGACTGGTTCGGGATGGGTCGTACGCAGAAACGGGAGCCCGGAGGACGCAGCTATCCTTGGAAGGCACGGCGCTGTTCCTTCAAGTGCGGCTTTCGTGAACGTCGGAACGCCACCCAACAAGCCCTTGCCCTTGGCCGCGACAAATGGAACGATGGATATGGGCAATGGCTGAAGACCACGCCCCGCGACGGCCGAAGGCCGGCCGCCGCTCATCTGGAAACGCCCTCGCGACGGCCGAAGGCCGGCCGCCGCTTGCAGGTAAACGCAAGAGTGGAGGCCAGCATCATGGGAAGTCGCGCCGGAGGAAGACGCACGGGACCGAAATGCATCGCCATCGTCGGTCCCTTCGCCAGCGGAAAAACCACCCTTCTTGAAGCAATCCTCGCCCGAACGGGCGCCATTCCCCGCCAGAATCCTGTTTCGTCCGGCAACACAGTTTCCGATCATTCCCCCGAAGCGAAAGCCCACGCGATGAGCGTCGAGGCTTCGGTCGCTACCGTCGACTTCATGGGCGACAGCCTGACCTTCGTCGATTGCCCCGGCTCGGTTGAATTCGCCTTCGAGGCCGACGCCGTGCTTGCCGCCTGCGACGTCGCCGTGGTGGTCGCGGAGGCCGACGAGAAGAAGATCCCGGCTCTGCAGCTCATCATGCGCAAGCTGGACGAACTCGGCGTGCCGCGCATCCTCTTCCTCAACAAGATCGACAGGACCGCCGCCGGCGTGCGCGACACGCTGAAGCTCCTGCAGCCGGCGAGCGCGGCACCGCTGCTGCTCAGACAGATCCCTCTGCGCAAGGACGACGCCGTCATCGGCTCGATCGACCTGGCCCTGGAGCGCGCCTACATCTGGCGCGACTTCGCCGAAAGCGAGGTGGCGGAAATCCCCGGCGACGAAAAGGCGCGCGAGATCGAGGCGCGTTTCTCGATGCTCGAGACGCTCGCCGACCATGACGATCTCCTGATGGAGCAGCTTCTGGAAGAAAAGGAGCCGCCCCGCGACGAGGTCTTCGACGATCTCTCGGCCGACCTGCGCGACGGATCGGTGATCCCGGTGCTGATCGGCACAGCGGAGAAGGGCAACGGCGTGCTCCGGCTTCTCAAGACGATCCGCCATGATGCGCCCGATGTCGAGGCGACGGCGAAGCGGCTCGGCGTTCCCGACGGCGATGCAGCGGTGGTCCAGGTGATGAAGACGATCCACACCGCCCATGGCGGAAAGCTCTCCGTCTCGCGCATCCTCTCCGGCTCGGTCGCCGACGGTTCGGAACTCTGGCTGTCGTCGTCGGAGACCGCCAAGGTGTCGGGCATCTACCGCATGCTCGGCAAGGACCAGGCCAAGCTCGCCGCCGCGAAGGCCGGCGACACGGTGGCGCTCGGCAAGCTCGACGGTGTCAGGACCGGGCAGACGCTGACCTCGGCCAAGGGCGGCATCGCGCCGCTGGTGACGCTGGAGCCGCCGCAGCCGGTCTACGCCTTCTCGCTGCGGCCCAAGGAGCGCAAGGACGAGGTGAAGATGTCCGCGGCGATCCAGCGCCTGGCGGAAGAGGACCCCTCGCTCACCTTGCATCACAATCAGGATTCAGGCGAGACGGTGCTCTCCGGGCACGGCGAGATGCATCTCAGGGTCACGGTGGAGCGGCTGGAAGGCAAGAACCAGATTCCGATCGACGTGCATGCGCCCGGCGTCCCCTACCGGGAGACGATCCGCAAGGGCGTCACCCAGCGCGGCCGCCACAAGAAGCAGTCTGGCGGCCACGGCCAGTTCGGCGATGTCGTGCTGGACATCAAGCCGCTGCCGCGCGGCTCGGGTTTCAAGTTCACCGACACTATCACCGGCGGCGTGGTGCCCAAGCAATATATTCAGTCGGTTGAAACGGGCATCCGCGAATATCTGAAGTCGGGGCCGCTCGGCTTCCCGGTCGTTGACCTCGCCGTCAACCTGTCTGACGGCTCCTACCATGCGGTCGATTCCTCCGACATGGCGTTCCAGATGGCGGCGCGCATCGGCATGAAGGAGGGCATGGCGCAATGCTCGCCGACGCTGCTCGAGCCGATCATGAAGGTCGAGATCGCCACCCCGTCGGAAGCGACTGCAAAGATCACAGGCATCGTCCCGCAGCGCCGCGGCCAGATCCTCGGCTACGACGCCCGCCCAGGCTGGCCGGGCTGGGACGTGGTCGAGGCGACCTTGCCGCAATCCGAAATCGGCGACCTGATCATCGAGCTGCGCTCGGCCACCGCCGGCGTCGCGAGCTACAAGGCTACGTTCGACCACATGGCCGAACTGACCGGGCGCCTTGCCGACCAGGTGATGAACGCCGCCGCGGGCGGCAAGGCGGCCTGACCGGACGTTGCCGGACGCGGATTTTTCCTCGTCCGGCATAAGTCAGTTGGACGTCGTCCGCGCCCGCTCCGCATCGCAGCTGGGTGTCCGGTAGGCACCGGAGTACCGGGCCAGTTGCGCAGTCGTCATGCAGACCGGCAGGCCAGCCTTGGCAGCGCTCTCCGGCAGCAGGGTTTCGTCCGCGAAGTTCTGGTAGGGATACATGCTCTCGGCCGTCCAGTCCGGATTGAGGTGCAGCACCCTGGCGGCCGACTCCATCGACTGTTTTCCCATTCGAAGTTGCGCGGCGCTCATCGCGACATAGGCGGCCTGGTTGGGCGACTCGCCGAGCTGCTTGGCGTAGCTATAGGCTTTGCCGAATTTTCGTGCCGCGAAATAAGCTGCGGTAATAGGATAGTTCCACCACGAGGGGTGGCGAGGATTGAGCTTCAGGGTTCGCTCCACAAGCTGGATGGCGCGGCCGTTCTCCCAACCGCCAAGGCTCCAGGCCAACTGCATCAGGATGTCAGCATTGCTGGAGCCGAGCCGCAGCGCCAGTTCCCGATAACGGTCCGCCTGCTCGTCGTCGCCTTGATTGGCATATGCAAGGGACATCATGAAATTGGCGCCGGCGTCGTTCGGGCCGAGCACCAAGGCTCTTTCAGCATATTTCCGCTGGCCGTCGACCGTTGCCGGATAGTCGATGGGCGAGCCGAGATCCGTCTCGACGGAATAGACGACGGCCATGTCGCGCACGAGCGGCATGAAGTCCGGTGCGAGCCTCAATCCTTTCTCGAAATAAGCGCGCGCGTCAGTCATGCCCTGCACGGTCATCTGATGTTTCGCCTCGATGCCGAGCAGCCAATAATCGTAGGCATTCAGGTCAGTTGCGTTCTTGCGCCGCGCCAGCGCCCGCTCGGCCTCGACGATTTGCCCCTGCCAACCGGTCAACGTCGCCGCGATCTTCTCGGTGATCTCATCCTGGATGGGGAAGAATTCGGCGGCATCCCGGTCATAGCGTTCCGACCAGACATGCGCACCGGTTCTTGCATCGATGAGCTGCACGGTCACGCGCGTGTGGTAGCCGTCAACCTGCAAGCCACCTTCCAGCACATAATCCGCCTTGAGCGCCTTGCCGATCTCGCGCACATCGCGCGCCTTGCCACGGTACGCCTCGGTCGAAGTCCGCGCGATGACCGGAACGTCGCGGAAGCGGGCCAGATCGGTGATGATGTCTTCGGTCAGGCCGTCGGCAAGTCGGTCCCACTTTTCGTCACCATTGATGTTCTGGAACGGCAGTACGGCGATGGCCGGCGGCTCGGTCCCTGTTTCCGGGACCGGCGCCAAATATGCCGTTGCCATCCCGATCAGTATGAGGAGGCCGGCGGCAAGCCCTAGCCAGGACTTCCGGGCAAGCACAAGCGCCCGGACGCCCCTCGGCCTTTCGCGCTCGGTCGCCTTTTCCGCCTCCAGCAGATAACCGCGTTTCGGCAAGGTACGCACGATATCGTGCTTGTCGTCGCCGAGTGCTTTCCTGATTTCAGTGATGCACTGTACGAGACTGTCGTCGGTGACGGCGATGTTGCCCCACACCGCCTGGACCAGTTCGTCCTTTCCGACCAGCTTACCGGGCCGCGCGGCGAGCAGCTTCAGCACCTCCGCCGCCTGCGGCCGCAGCCCGACCTTGTGTCCGGCTTCGTCCGTAACGATCCCACGCTGAAGGTCGATCGTGCGACCGTTCAGGCTGAGCGCAGTCTGCGCCGGGCTGTCCATCGCAGTTCTTCCCCCAGGGTAAGACTGCCCAGGATTTATTAGCTGAAGCTACTGCAAAGGCGGCCGCCGCACCAGCATTCCAAAGGATTACCGGCTTCCATCGGCAAAATTTCGTCGGATTTCGTCTGGCGGACGGCTCGTTTTCGTTACGAACGGCGCCGCAGGGCCCACGCTCTTCTCCAGCCCAAAATGGCGAGAACGGAGGGAGCCATGATCGAACTCATCATCGCCGCCTGCCTTGCGACAGGCGAATGCAGGGAAAGCCGGCTGGCCTACGACGCGACCGATGTATCGCTGATGACATGCATGATCGCCGGCCAGACCGAGGTTGCCCGCTGGCAGCAGCAGCATCCGAAGTGGCAGATAAGGCGTTGGCGCTGCGAACTGGCCAGACAGAACGGCTGGGTCCTCTAGCCGTTTACAGGAGCTACCCGGGGCAGGCACACAATGTCGTGACGAGCGAAATATCGCATTCCTCTGTAACGTTGTTTCCAATGGCTCGGTATGAGCCGACCGGCAATGTTGGCCGCGATGCCTGGCCACAGCCTGCAGAGGAATGTGCCGATGACCTTCTCCATACATCGCCGCCCGTCCTGGGCGATCTCCGAAAACCAGGCGACGCCCGAAGGCGTCTATCTCGACCGGCGCCGGATCCTTCAGGGTTTTGGGCTCGGCATGCTGACGGCCGCGACGCTCGCCGCATCGGCCGGGGTCGGGCGGGCGCAGGATGCCGATCCGACTGCCGACCTCTATCCCGCCAAGAAGAACGAGGCCTACAAGCTCGACCGCCCGGTCACGCCGGAAGAGATCAACGGCCACTACAACAATTTCTACGAGTTCGGCACAGCCAAGGATATCGCCGCCAACGCACAGAACCTCGTCATCCGTCCGTGGGAAATCGAAATCGGCGGATTGGTGGAAACGCCCTTCACCATCGCCTTCGACGATCTGGTGCGCAAGATTCCGCTGGAGACGCGGCTCTACCGCCACCGCTGCGTCGAGGCCTGGTCGATGACCGTTCCCTGGGCCGGCTTCCCGCTGAAATCGCTGGTGGCGCTGGCCAAGCCGCAGGCCTCGGCGAAGTTCGTACGCTTCGAGACCTTCCTCGATCCCGAGATGGCCGACGGCCAGAACGATTTCCTCTATCCCTGGCCGTATATCGAAGGCGTGACGATCGAGGAGGCTGGCCACGACCTCGCCTTCATCGTGACCGGCGCCTACGACAAGCCGGTCGCCAAGCAGCACGGCGCCCCGCTGCGGCTCCATCTGCCGTGGAAATACGGCTTCAAGTCGATCAAGTCGATCCGCAAGATCTCCTTCGTCGAGGAGCGCCCTATCGGGCTCTGGGAAGCGCTGCAGCCGTCCGAATACGGTTTCTGGGCGAATGTGAATCCCGAGGTGCCGCATCCGCGCTGGAGCCAGGCGATGGAACGCGTGCTCGACACCGGCGAACTGGTGCCGACGCAGCTTTTCAACGGCTACGCCGCCGAAGTGGCGGGGCTCTATACCGGCATGGACCCGGCGACGCTCTATATGTGACCAGCCCGCGCCTAAATCCAAGGCACGTAGGCCGCATGCCTCAAATTTGGGCAACGAACGATCAACGGCAAGAAAAGGCAACAAAAAAGCCGGATCCAAGAAGATCCGGCCAAGTTTGTTGGAGTGCCAATTAAGGCTAAACCTCCAGAGGGGAACACTCGAAGGCGCTAATGGGAGGAGAACGCGCCCTCGAGATGATGCTTATATGTGCTCTTGCTGCCCGCTAAACAAGCATGGATGTCGCAAAGCTCCCATGCAAAAAGCTGAGGTCTGTGGACCAGTTAACGCTATCCTAATAGGACCAGCTACGCGCCTTGGCGATGACGAAGTCGCGGAAGGCATGCAATTTGGCCTGATCCTTCATCGCTTCCGGGTAAGCGAAATAGGTGTCGAAGGACGGGACTTCCGTCTCGGGCAACAATTGCACGAGGCCTGAATCCTTCTCGATCAGGTAGTCCGGCAGCATGGCGATGCCGACGCCGGTCTCCACCGCGCGGCGGATCGACAGCAGATCGTTGATCTGCAGCGTGGCGATCCGCTGGCCGCTGTCGAAGTCGCCGCCCACCGTCTCCAGCCAGTTGAGCTCGCTCAGATGCGTCGGCACCGGCAGGCCGAAAGTGACGATGCGGTGGTTCTTGAGGTCGTTGATGTTTTCCGGCTTGCCATGCTTCACCAGATAGGACGGCGACGCATAGAGATGGAAATGCACGGTGAACAGCCGGCGCTGGATCAGGTCCGGCTGCTGCGGCTGGCGCAGGCGGATCGCGCAGTCGGCCTGCCGCATGGTCAGGTCGAGCTCCTCGTTGGCGAGGATGAGCTGCAGGCTGATCTCCGGATAGAGCTCGGTGAACTCGTGCAGCCGCTGCGTCAGCCAGCCGGCGCCGAGCCCGACCGTGGTCGTCACCCTGAGCACGCCGGAAGGGCGGTCCTTGGCCTCGGTCAGCCGCGTCTTGATCGCCTCGAGCTTCATCAGCACGTCGTGCGCCGTGCGGAACAGCATCTCGCCCTGCTCGGTCAGCACCAGCCCGCGCGCATGGCGGTGGAAGAGCGGCACGCCGACATCATGCTCGAGCGCGCTGACCTGACGGGAGATGGCCGACTGGGACAGGCGCAGCGTTTCTGCGGCATGGGTGAACGACCCCGCCTCCGCCGCGGCGTGAAACACGCGTAGCTTGTCCCAATCGAGACTCATCACTTCCCCTCGTCAGCCGGCTTATGCGCCGGTCTGCTCTGCTATTCCGCCGCTTCGCGATGCGCCTCTATGCCGGCGAGATATTTTTCGGCCTCAAGCGCGGCCATGCAGCCAAGTCCGGCCGCGGTCACCGCCTGCCTGTAGACGTCGTCCGTCACGTCCCCGGCGGCGAAGACACCGGGCACGTCAGTACGGGTCGAACCCGGCTCTGTCCACAGATAACCGTTCGACTTCTGCTTCAACTTTCCGACAAAAAGCTCGACCGCCGGCGCGTGGCCGATGGCGACGAACACGCCGTCGATGGGCAGCCTGGAAACCGCGCCGGTGTGGACGTTGCGCAGCACCAGCCCATTGGCGGACGGCGGCAGCGGCGCCTTGCCGGGATTGCCGGTGATCTCGTCGACGGTGGTGTCCCAGATCACCTTGATGTTCTCCTTCTGGAACAGCCGCTCCTGCAGGATGCGTTCGGCGCGGAACTCGTCGCGGCGATGGATGACGGTCACGGTCTTGGCGATGTTCGACAGATAGAGCGCTTCCTCGACCGCCGAATTGCCGCCGCCGATCACCGCGACGTCCCTGTTGCGGTAGAAGAAGCCGTCGCAGGTGGCGCAGGCCGACACGCCAAAACCCTGGTAGATACGCTCGGATGGAATGCCCAGCCACTTCGCCTGCGCGCCCGTCGCCACGACCAGCGCGTCGGCGGTATATTCCGTGCCGGAATCGCCCTTGGCGCGGAAGGGACGCACGTCGAGGTTCACCTCGGTGATGATGTCGTTGACGATCTCGGCGCCGACATGCTCGGCCTGCTTCATCATCTGCTCCATGAGCCAGGGGCCCTGGATCGGTTCGGCGAAGCCCGGATAGTTCTCGACGTCGGTGGTGATCATCAGCTGGCCGCCCTGCTGCAGGCCAGCGACAAGCACCGGCTTCAGCATGGCGCGCGCGGCATAGATCGCGGCCGTGTAGCCGGCCGGGCCGGAGCCGATGATGAGGACTGGCGCGTGCTTGACGGTCATCGAACTGCTTTCGGGAGCTGCGGAATCACCTGGGGACCGCACCAAATGTGCGGCGATCCGGGTTAATCTAGGTGCTGCGACCCTCCCCAGCAAGCAGCGGCTGCCCTTCTCCCCGGAAACTCTCCCCGAAACCCAGGGGCTGCGACAAAAGGCTGGCGGCAACGTCAAAGTGGTTTAATTACACCGGGACGAAAGATTCTTGCGCAGAAAGCCGCCATGCCGCCTAAGGCCGACCTAGACGCCATCGACTGGAAGATCCTGCGCGAGTTGCAGCGGGAGGGCCGCATCACCAATGTCGAGCTGTCCAACCGGGTCGGCATCTCGGCGCCACCCTGCCTGAGGCGCGTCAAGCGGCTGGAGGACGCCGGCATCATCAAGGGCTACCGCGCCCTGCTCAACGCCCCGGCGCTGGGGCTGGACGTGGTCGCCTTCTGCCTGATCGGGCTGCACCACCAGTCGGAGAGCGAACTCAAGGCTTTCGCCGACCGCACCCGCAACTGGCCGATCGTGCGCGCCGCCTGGATGGTGTCCGGCGAATCCGACTTCATGCTGCACTGCGTGGCGAGCGACCTCGCGACGTTCCAGGGTTTCGTGATCGAGGAACTGACATCGACGCCCAACGTCGACACGGTGCGCACCGCGCTCACCATCCGCCAGGTCAAGGACGAGGGCGTGGTGGCGATCGACGCCAAGTGACTATCGACGTCACCCAACCGACGCCACCGGGCGTCTGGCATGCTGCCCCGCCACGGAAACAGGGAATGATCGCAGTCGCGCCTAGGTAGGGGTCGTCACCCAGACAGATTGTTTGTTGACTAGGCTCTTCTTGATCCCCCGGCTGGTGCGCCACTCACGGCCGATATCGAGGATCATATAGTCCGGTCCCTCCCCCAACACCATGTTGAGATATGGGGATACGTACTCTTCCAGCGGCTTGTTGACCCCTTTGAAGAACTGTTTCTCGGGATCGAAATTCTGGTCCATCAGGGATGCACATGCCCTTGCGAATGACCCGCGAAGAAAACTCGGCGATGTCGTGAACTGCGGCGCCTTGGTCCTGAACGGTGTCGGAAGCCCCAGGAACTTCTTGCGCTTGCGCCCGGATACGAACGGCCCCTGTTCGCTGACAGGCCACCGCTTGTTGGCATGGTTGAAGCAAATCTGGGTAATACGGGGATCGTCCTGAAACCCGGCGATATCGGCCGGTGTGATCGGTCGACGCAAAAGCCAGTCGTCTTCCATATGGAAGATTACCTCGGCTTCGGATGCGGCCCAATTGCGCTTGACCGCGGCACAGAAACCGGGTTCCGCCGGCTCGCTTATCTGAGCTGTCGGGAAGAACGAGCGGATGATCTCGCGGCACCGGGCCTGGTCGTCGTCGGAACCGAAGACCGGGTCGATGTTTACGATGAAGCGATCTACCGTAAAGTTCCGGAAAAGGTTCGCGTTGAAGCTATCCAGCGTCGTCTGGATCAGGTCGGGCCGCCGGCCCGCGACCATGCACACGTCGATTTTCATTTCTGGAATCCTCGATCCCATCGGCCCGGCACGGCTGCCAGTTCGTCAGGTTTTGACGATCTTTCTCCCATCGCGCCGTTCCCGGTCAATATCGACAATGAAATTTAGTTCTTGGTGCGGCGGCGGCATGGAGGCAATGGCGGAGGTCCCAGGGGAAACACCTGGGATTCCGCGAAAAAGCATCGCAATCAGGCACTGGCCTTGGACTTTTTGTGAACCATCCAATCCGACGGGGAGATCGTGAAGTCAGGCGCCAGGAAACTCACCATCCGTTCGATGGGGTCCCGGTCGATACGGAAATGGATGAAACGAGGGTTGCCGGCGAAATGATCGAGAGCCTTGGCGGTATGCTCGGCATGCTGACGACGCCAGATGTCGAGAACCTGCTCTTTGTCGGCTCCGTGATATGCCATCGCCCGTTGAAGAAAGGTGCCGTTGGAATGCTGCACCCGCGACCGCAGCCAAGCCTCCACGTCGCGATCGTTCAAGACGAAATAGGACTGCGGAAACGCGTCATGGAAAGCGGGGAAGAAGCCGTTGCCCTCTACGAAACGGGTTTCCGATGCGGAAACCAGATCGCTGAACGCAGTCCAGGGAGACAGGTACTCGCGCAATGCCTGACGATCCGCAAGGCGCGCTTCAATACCGTCGGTGATGTTTTCTTTCCTGGGGCTCAGCCAGTGAACAGACCGGATGCCCGATCCCTTCATCAGCTGATGGAAGGAATTCGTCCCGCATCGATTGAATCCGATGAAGAATATCTTGATGTCGGGCGACCGACGCTGCCCGACCCAGTTCGAAAAATAACCTCTCAAACTCCCCAAAACTGCACTCCTGCCAGCGCCAGTCCACATCCAGCCGTTTATGGCAGGCAGTGATTGGCAGAATTTCCTACTGGATGATAGCCTCTTTCAGCCGTGCACAGGGCCTCGGCATCGGCCGCTGAATGACATGTTTTCACGCCTGCGAAAACCTTGGCCCGCTGCCAACCTGTGGCAGAAGCTCGCGCCGATCCAGCCTATCGCCTCCCGGCCATCCCATCAACTTCCGCACCGGACACCTGCCCTCGCCGGACACCTGCCCTCGCCTGACACCTTTCACTGCGGCTGTTCATTGCCGAGTGCAATGCACAGGAATTGCTCAGCCGGAAAGCGAAAAGAACCGACTATGCTGACCACGGGGCCCGGATCGGCCGCCCCTTTGACCGGAGCGCGCTGCTCCAGAGAGAGAGCCGAAGCCGTACACGCAGGAATCGCTGCCTGACCCAGCTGACAGGGTCCCGTTTCCGGACCATCTGCGACCGCCCCTCCTCGAGAGTGCTGGGAACGTCCTTCTTCGGCCACTTGTTGGTAATTGCCCAAGGCGAAACGTGAAGCACGCTGCAGCCATGCAGACCGGGCGCCGAAAGATAGTCGTCATAGGGAGCCAGGATGCGCCCCGCCCTGTCCAGTAGCGCCCGTGCCGCATCCTTCGAGACAATATAGGCAGTTGCGTTCGATGCCGGCTCGAAGGAACGGACAATGCGAAAAGCACCTGCCTGCTTCACGAAGAGCGCAAGCCGGGATCCGGAACGAGACGTGCCCGAAACCTTCAGGATCGTTTCTCCCTGGCAGACATCCCCGACCACAGAAACGACAGGCGGCAGATCGCCGATGATCCGGGCATCGTCTTCGAGGATCATCGCATGGCTATGGTCGGAAGCAAGAAACTCTCTCAGCGCCTTCAGGTGGCTGCAAAAACACGCCTCCTCGGCAAAAGACACCAGCCGCAGACGTGTTATCGACCATCCAGCACCGTCCGGATGCGCGGCGGTCAAACCCCGGTACGCCAAAGTAGCGTCGCGGTCGCGTCCATCGATCGCGGCAACGCGATGAAGCGGCCAGGGCTGCTCGGAGAATTGCGAGACGACGCGCTCCCAGCGGTCCGGCGACCGGTCGAGATTGATAGCAAATATTCCGAGGTTGACGTCCACGCTACGCCCTGCGTTTTTCTTCTCGAATGGGATGGCGCTTCGCTTAGAAGCTGATCTTGTTCTCATCCAGAAAATTCATCATCGCGCGATCCTCGAACTGATCCTTCTCGATATTCTCGAGCGCGATCGTAAGTCTCGTCTTGCGCTTCTCCCAAACTGTCGGAGAAACCCCGCCCCGCTCGATCTTCCTCCGGAATTCCTCTTCGGATCGCGTGTAGTAGTGATTGAGCTGAAGATGGCGCGACGAATAGAAGTCGGGCGACTTGCGCTTGTCGAGCGGAACCACTTTCCCGTCGTCGTTGGCCGTCTTGTCGCCGAACTCCTTCGTACTGAAATGGTGGACGCTGACCTCCGACACCGCACACGGATCGACGATGCATTTGAAGTTCATCACGTTCTTCATGCGGCTCATCGGGTCCCTCGCCCGCAGCGTGTAGTTGCGCGTGACGGGTCCGGCGGGGCGCGTCTTGTGCCCGTTCGTTCCGAACATGTGCCACGGCAGCGAAATGTTCGGAAAGCCCTTGGCTCCGGACAGCGCTTCTTCGATGGTGCGCCCCGATTTCGGCAGGATGAATTCATCTGCGTCTATGAAAGCCATCCAGCGGAAGTCGCCGCCGAAATTAAGGATCGCATGGGCGAATGCGAGCGTCTGGCGGTTGAGCGGCAGCCCCACACTGACGTCGCGCATCGCGAACCGCCAGGGCAGAGTGGTCAGTTCCGTTTGGGGCAACAGGTCGCGCAACACCTGCAGTGTGCGGTCGGTCGATCCGTCGTCGTAGACGAAGAAATGACGCACACCCACCGCCCTGTGGAAGGAAACCCACTCGGCGATGTAGTGTTCCTCGTCGCGCAGGACCGTGGCGATCGCCACGCCATGCCGATCCGCCGCGGCCGGGGGCGCTTCGATCTCCAAGCGTTTGGTGAAGGGAGCCTTCCTGTTGAATAGTCTCATGGGGTCCGATCGCCGTCTTTTTCCAGTCTCGGCACATAGGCGATGCCGAGTTCGGCAAGCCGCGAGACCGGTGAATAGTTTTCAAGCACGATGCCGCGCCGGCCGCACTCATCCCTGATCATGCCGAAAGCGGCAAGTATTCTTTCGCTGGCCACGTCAATCCGCGACATCGCCTTGTCGCCGTCGGTCTCGTAGAAGCGGGGATCGGCCGTATTGGCCAGATCGATGCCGGCAAGGCCGATCCGCGAGGGCGTGAGCGCGAGCGCGAGTTGGGCGGCGGTGCCGGCCACCGAACCGGCCGGCGCCAGGCCCGATTCCGGGGAGAGCGATATCGCGGTGTTCCCATCGTCGGACCAGCGCAGGAAAGACAGGCTCTTCAAGCCGGCACTGTCGGGCCTCCTCCTGCCATAGGGCCTGTGCAGGAAATCGAGATGGTGGACGCTTTGCGACGCCAGCCACTCCGGCGCCGTCTCGCACATCACCCGGATCACGCTCGTCGAGAAATAGCAGTGCGTCCCCGCGGCCACCCTTGCAACGACGGTGCGCCAATGCCGCCACACGAAGCGCTCATCCTCGATGACCACGCCGAGCGGCCTCGGTCCCCGCGGGCTGGCAAGGTGGATCGCGCCGTTGAGCAGGAGGGCGGATCCGATCGGAATACGCTCCCTGACCTGCGTCGCCAGCGACGGCCCCGATCCGACGATGACGATCTCGTCGCCGCCGTCCGCCGAGACAGGATGCGGCAGCAGCGGGGCGACGAACCTGCCTCGGAAATGGATCGCGCCGTCGCCGCTCGCCGACGGCAATGTCAGGGCAAGGCCCGGCTGCCATTCTTCCGCATGGCTTTTGGCCCGCCCGTAGCGCAGCAGGCAGTAGAGCCGCACGAGATAGCGGCCCGCGGGCCGGTTAAGCCGGGTGCCGGATATGGATTTCTCGCCCTCGGCCGCCATTCCCCGCCCTAATGATCGCGTCCGGTATGGATTCGCCTCATTCCGAAAACCCTGCCAGAAGAACAACCGCCTTGGCGGCCCGCCGGCTTCACAAGCAACGGCTCCGACGACTACCCCAGGACGACCTGCCACCCCAGGATACTTATATCGCAAGTGACGGGACCGTCGAGGGCACCGGCTATCGCACCGTCATCGGCCCGACCACAGCCTGTCGTAGACCCTGGCAATGCCTTCGGCTTCGCGGGCGAGCGGAAAGCGCCGCCGCACATGCGCCAGCGCTTGCCGGCCATGGGTCTCGGCCAGCGAGGGATCGACAAGGTAGGCCTCGATCGCCGCCGTCAGCGCAGCGCCGTCGCCGGCCGGAACGACCGCGCCCGTCTCGCCGGGCACCACCATTTCGGCATAGGCGCCGGCATCGCTCGCCACGACAGCCGTGCACGAGGCCATGGCTTCCAGCGGCGTCAGCCCGAACCCCTCGTTGCGCGACGGTGCCACGTAGAGCGCCATGCGGCGGAACCAGACCTTCACGTCATCGACCTCGCCGAGGAAGACGATGCGATCGGCCAGGCCCGCCGCCCGCACGCGCTCCTCGAGCGCTTGAGCAAAGGCGCGGTTCTCCGGCGTCACGCGTCCGGTGATCACCGCCGTCCAGTCCGGAAACCGCGGCAGCAACTCGATCATGGCGTCGACGAAAAGGTCCGTCCCCTTCTGCTCGCGGATGCGCCCGAAGCAGCCGACGGCGAAGCGGCCGGCCAGCCCCGCGGCGGCGAAGTCGTCATCGGGCGCGGTCGGCGGATGGAAAAGGTCGAGGTCGACGCCATGCATCACCACCTCGTGCGGGACTTCAAGGAAGGAGCCCGAACGCGCGCTGGTGGCGATCACCGCCTCCATCCTGCCGATCAGCCATTTGGTGAAGGGCCGGTGGTTGCGCTGGGCGGCCGAGGTGAAGAGCAGGTGGAGAGGCGCGCGAAAGACCCTTTTCAGCAGGAGCCCGGCCACCATCTCGGTGTTGCGCCGCGCGTGCCAGATGCGCTTGCGCCCGGACTTTGGGCGGCGCAGCAGGCTCGGAAGCTGCCACCACCGCATCCTCGGAAGGCTGTCGGGCAGGCCCGGTCCGAGCGTCGCTATGCCGATGGTGCGCGCCTGCACCGGCACGAGCTGGATGATCGTGCTCGTCACGCCCGAAAGCCTGAACTTCAGGTTGGGCGCGACGACCTCGATTGCGGACATGGCCGGCGCGCCGGCACGCGACGCTTTCCGGTCAGAACCACCCGACATTGAAGCCAACAGCCCGCTCCCCGGCCGACTCTGGCCGGTCTAGATGTACTGAACCTTGAGAACCTCGTAGCCGCGCGCGCCGCCGGGCGCGTTGACCTCGATGGCGTCGCCGACTTCCTTGCCGATCAGCGCCCGCGCGATCGGTGAGGAGATCGAGATGCGGCCGGATTTCACGTCGGCCTCCTGGTCGCCGACGATCTGATAGGTCTTCTTCTCCTCGGTGTCCTCGTCGATGAGAACGACGGTCGCGCCGAACTTGACCTTGTCGCCCGACAGCTTCGAGACGTCGATCACCTCGGCGCGCGCGACGAGATCCTCGAGCTCGTTGATGCGGCCCTCGTTGAGGCTCTGCGCTTCCTTGGCCGAGTGATATTCGGCGTTCTCCGACAGGTCGCCATGCGAGCGCGCCTCCGAGATCGCCTCGATGATGCGCGGCCGCTCCTCCTGCTGGCGCCAGCGCAGCTCTTCCTTGAGCGTGTCGAAGCCTGCGGCGGTCATCGGGACCTTGTTCATCTCAATCCGACCTTTCTGCCGCTTGCGGTTCACCTGTTTGGGCAAGCGGGGCATAAAAATAAAAGCGGCCCGGCAGCATCGGCTAACGGAACCACTTCACTCAAACGCTTAGACTATAGTCATATTACACGGCTTTTCACTTAAAAAAGCGAAGCCGGACGCCGGCCGCGACGGTTTTGCGCAGAATCCGTGCATTTTCCGCGATCGGATGCGCCGAAAGGCCTCAGTCAACCGATCGTGAAAGCAATTGACCGCATTCGCCGCGTGGAAAGGTTGCCCTCCACGCTCCACGCCTTAGGTCAGATTCATGAACAGAATCATCGCATTCTCCGCTTCGCTGTCGTTGGCGGGCGGCTTTTTGTTCACAACGGCGCATGCGGAGCTGTTCCGGACCGACGAGGTGCCGATAGAGGCCGAAATCATCGCCGAAGGGCTGAGAAACCCCTGGGGGCTCGATTTCCTGCCGAACGGCGAAGCGATCGTCACCGAGCGCCCCGGCAGGATGCGCATCCTGTCGGCCGACGGTCCCTCCGATCCGATCGAGGGTGTGCCGGAGGTCGCGGCGCGCGGCCAGGGCGGGCTGCTCGACGTCGTCGCGGCGCCGGACTTCGAGACCTCGAACCTCATCTTCTTCAGTTTCTCCGAACCCGGACGGGGCGGTGCGGGCACCGCCGTCGCGCGCGCAAGGCTCGTGCGCGACGGCGGTGAGTCCGGGGCCGCACAACTGGAGGACGTCGAGGTCATCTTCTCGATGGCGAAGAAAACCAATGTCACCCGCCATTTCGGCTCGCGGCTGGTCTTCGCGCCTGACGGCACGCTGTTCGTGACCACCGGCGACCGCGGCGAGCGGGACCGCGCACAGGACATGCAGGACCATGCCGGCGCCATCATCCGCATCAACACGGACGGGTCGATCCCGGCCGACAATCCCTCCCCCGACGGCGCCAGGCAGCTGCCGGAAATCTGGTCCAAAGGCCATCGCAACGCACAGGGCGTGGCCTGGGACTCCGTGCTCGGCGGACTCCTCACCGCCGAGCACGGAGACGCCGGCGGCGACGAGATCAATCATCCCGAAGCCGGCAGGAACTACGGCTGGCCCGTCATCAGCTATGGCGTCACCTATGGCGGCAAGAAGATCGGAGTGGGCACCGAGGCGCCGGGATACGAGCAGCCGCTCTTCTACTGGGACCCGTCGATCGCACCGTCGGGCCTAGCCGTCTACCAGGGCGAGATGTTCCCGGAATGGAAGGACGACCTCATTGTCGGCTCGCTGAAATTCGCCCTCGTCTCGCGGCTCGACCGGGACGGGAGCGGCAAGATCCTCGGCGAGGAGCGGATGTTCGAGGGCGGTTTCGGCCGCATCCGCGACATCAACGTGGCGCCGGACGGGTCGATCTGGCTGCTTACCGACGAGCGCGACGGACAGATTATCCGGCTGAGCCGCGCCGACTGACTTTCGACCGCCGCTCCGCCGCTCCCAGGGCGGAACCTTTCAGGCGGACCGACATTTCCTCTCCAGTCACCGCTCAGGTGATGCCGGGCTCCCGCCCGCATGAAGCCCGCCGCCCAAGCGGCGGGCTTTCATTTCGAAGACAAGGAGAAACAACAATGGATTGGAACCGCGTCGAAGGGAACTGGAAGCAGCTCAAGGGCAAGGTCAAGGAGCAGTGGGGCAAGCTCACGGACGACGATCTCGACCAGATCGCCGGCAAGCGCGATCAGCTCGAAGGCAAGATCCAGGAGCGCTACGGTATCGAGAAGGACCGCGTCCGCCGCGACATCGACGACTGGTACGGCCGGCAGGGCTGGTAAGTAACGAAGCGGGGCTGCCAGGCAGCCCCGCTTCATCCGTCATCGAGAGCCCAGCTCAGCTCTTGAGATAGTCGTCTATCTGCTTCGCCAGCAGCGCGTATTCCTCGCAACCCTTGCCGCACCGTTTCTCGATCTCGGTCAACTGCTCGCGCGCCGCGTCGACATTGCCCTGCTGCAGATAGGCCTCGCCCATATATTCGCGCACCAGCGTGTAGTCGGGATTCTGCCGCAGCGCCTCCTGGTAGTAGCCGAGGCCGACCGTGACGCGGCCAGCCTTGCGATGCGAATAGCCGAGATAGTTCAGGATGCGCGGGTCGGTCTTGTCGGCGGCAAGGCTGAGGATGGTGATCGCCTCGCCATAGCGGCCCTGCTCGGCAAGGTAGCGGCCGGCTGCATAGAGGCTGTCGTCATCGACGGCGCCACGCTGCGCGTTGACGCATTTCTTGGTCTTCTTGTTCCAGACCTTGCCTTTCATGCATTGGTTCTGGCCGCCACCGCCGCCGCCTCCACCGCCGCCGGTTCCCCCACCGTCTCCGCCTCCACCGCCTGCGGTAAAGGCCGGTGCTGCAAGCAGCGGCATGACGAGAAATGCTGAAGCTGCCAGTTTCATGATACGGGTCTGCATGGCTTGACCTCCTGGAGAGCCCATCCTGAGGTTAACGTACCGGCATGACGATTTCATCCACGTGCCGCCTGCGGCCGTGAATGCAACTCACGGGTAACTGTCGATTGCCGCTGCTTGCCGGTTCGCCGAGCGCCCGGCCCCGACATCAGTTGATCGGCGGCGGCCTGCTTTGCGCGCGGCGGGAGAACATCGACCATGAATAGAGGGCGAGCGCTGCCCAGATCAGGGCAAAGGCGATCATCCTCGAAGCACCCAGCGGCTCGCGGAAAACAAAGACCGCGATCAGGAACACGATGGTCGGCGAGATGTACTGCATGATACCGATCGTGGAGTAGCGCAGCAGCTTGGCGCCGAAGCCGAAGAGTATCAGCGGTACGGCGGTCGCAGGCCCGCAGAGCACGAGAAGCACCATGTTTTCGGGCTGCGACGGCACGAAATGCCCCTCGCCTCCCACAGAAAGCCAGACGAGATAGGCGAGCGAGGGAACGGTCAGAAGCAGCACCTCGAGGAAAAAACCCTGGCTCGGGCCGATCGGCAGCGTCTTGCGCAGAAAGCCGTAAACCGCAAACGTGCTCGCCAGAGCCAGCGAAACCCATGGCAAGCCGCCGGCCTCGACGGTCAGCACACCGACGGCGACGATGGCGAGACCCACTGCAGCAACCTGGACGGGCGAGAGCTTCTCGCCAAGAAGCGCCGCACCCATTGCGATCGACATCAGCGGGTTGATGTAATAGCCGAGCGCGGCCTCGACCGTGCGGTCCACGGCGATCGCCCAGACATAGATGCCCCAGTTGACCGTGATCAGCGAGGCTGTCAGCGCAGCCAGCGCCAGCGTGCGCGGCGAGCGCAACGCCGCCTTTATGTCCGACGTGCGTCCGAGCGCCAGCAGCACCGCGCCCGCGATCGGCACCGACCAGATGATGCGGTGCGCGACCACTTCGACCGCCGGAATATGGTCGACCAGTTTCAGGAAAAGCGGCATCACGCCCCACAGCCCGTAAGCCGACAGGGCAAACAGGAGACCGCGCGAGGCGGAGTTGTCGGGTGTCTCCGGCTTTGTCGCTGCGGAGGCGGCTGACTCGGCGCTCATCGCGCCGATATGATGCGCCCGCCGCCAGAAGACCATTTCAAACTTCTGATGGATCAAGCAGTTCCGGCTGATGGATCAACCGGCTCGCCGCCTTATTCCGCCGCCACCAGCCCCGCCATCTCGCGGTTTTTCATCAGCTTGTAGATGATGGAATCCATCAGCGCCTGGAACGAGGCGTCGATGATGTTGTCCGACACGCCGACCGTCCACCAGCGGGTTCCCGAGCCGTCGCGCGACTCGATCAGAACGCGGGTGATCGCCTCGGTGCCGCCGTTCAGGATGCGCACCTTGAAGTCGGCCAGTTCGAGATCCTCGATCTCGCGCTGGAACTTGCCGAGATCCTTGCGCAGCGCGATGTCGAGCGCATTGACCGGGCCGTGACCCTCGGCGACCGACATCTTTTCCTCGCCGTCTATCTCGACCTTCACGATCGCCTCGGACACCGTCCTCAGATTGCCGATCGCGTCGAAGCGGCGCTCGACCATGCAGCGGAAGGAGGTGACGCTGAAGAAGTCCGGCACCGTGTGCAGGGTGCGGCGCGCCAGCAGCTCGAAGCTCGCATCGGCGCCCTCATAGGCATAGCCCTGAGCCTCGCGGTCCTTGACGATCGAGATCAGCGTGTCGAGCCTGCTGCCGTCAGCCGGCACGTCGATGCCGCGCCGCTTCAGCTCGGTGACGAAATTCGCCTTGCCGCCCTGGTCCGACACCATCACGCGACGGCGGTTGCCGACCGTATCCGGCGGCACGTGCTCGTAGGTCTGCGGCTCCTTGGCGAGCGCCGAGGCGTGGATGCCGGCCTTGGTGGCGAAGGCCGACTGGCCGACATAGGGCGCCTGCACTTCCGGCGCGCGGTTCAGAAGCTCGTCGAAATTGCGCGACAGCCGGGATATGCCGGTCAGCGCCTCCGGTGTGATGCCGGTCTCGAACTTGTCCGCGAAGGCGGGCTTCAGCACCAGCGTCGGGATGATCGTGACGAGGTTGGCGTTGCCGCAGCGCTCGCCGATGCCGTTCAGCGTGCCCTGGATCTGCCGCACGCCGGCCTCTACCGCGGCCAGCGAATTGGCGACCGCCTGCCCCGTGTCGTCATGCGCGTGGATGCCAAGGTTTTCGCCGGGAATGCCGGAGGCGATCGCCTTCTCCACGATCGCGCGCACTTCCGACGGCTGCGTGCCGCCATTGGTGTCGCAGAGCACCACCCAGCGCGCGCCGGCCTCGTATGCCGTTTTCGCGCAGGCCATCGCATAGTCCGGGTTGGCCTTGTAGCCGTCGAAGAAATGCTCGCAATCGACCATCGCCTCCTTGCCGGCGGCGCGCGCCGCCTCGACCGAGGCGCGGATCGACTCGAGGTTCTCTTCATTGGTGCAGCCGAGCGCCACGCGCACGTGATAGTCCCAGCTCTTCGCCACGAAACACACGGCGTCCGACTTCGCCTGCAGCAACGACGCGACGCCGGGATCGTTGGAAGCCGAGACGCCGGCCCGCTTGGTCATGCCGAAGGCGACGAATTTCGCGGCCAAGGTGCGCTTCTGCGCAAAAAAGGCGGTGTCGGTCGGGTTGGCGCCCGGATAGCCGCCCTCGACATAGTCGAGCCCGAACTCGTCCAGCATCCCGGCGATGGCGATCTTGTCCTCGACCGAAAAGTCGATGCCCGGCGTCTGCTGGCCGTCGCGCAGGGTGGTGTCGAAGAGGTAGAGGCGCTCGCGTTTCATCGTTTCCCCGCAAACCGGTCGGTTGCCCGGATCAACTGGTCGAGGATGCCGGGCTCGGTGAAGGCGTGCCCGGCGCCCTCGATGAGATGGAACTCGGCGTCCGGCCAGGCCTTGTGCAGCGCCCATGCATATTTGGCCGGGCACGGCATGTCGTAGCGGCCGTGAACGATGACGCCGGGAATGCCTTTCAGCTTGTGGGCATCGCGGATCAACTGCCCCTCCTCCAGCCAGCCGGCATTGACGAAGAAGTGGTTCTCGATGCGCGCGAAGGCGAGCGCATAGTCGTCCTCGCCGAACTTGCCGGAAGTCTCGGGGTCGGGCAGCAGCGTGATCGTCTCGCCTTCCCACAGGCTCCAGGCGCGCGCCGCTTCGACCTGCGCCTTGCGGTCGTCGCCGGTCAGCCGCTTGCGATAGGCGGCCATCATGTCGCCGCGCTCGGCTTCGGGGATGGGCGCCGTGAAGCGCTCCCACTTATCCGGGAACATCTCGGACACGCCGAACTGATAGTACCATTCGAGTTCGGCCCTGGTCAGCGTGTAGATGCCGCGCACGACGAGTTCGCTGACGCGCTGCGGATGGGTCTCGGCATAGGCCAGCGCCAGCGTCGAACCCCAGGAGCCGCCGAAGACCAGCCATTTGTCGAAGCCGGCCATCTCCCTGAGACGCTCGATGTCGGCGACCAGATGCCAGGTGGTGTTCGCCTCAAGGCTGGCGTTGGGCGTCGACTTTCCGCAGCCGCGCTGGTCGAACAGGATGACGTCGTAAAGATCAGGATCGAACTGGCGGCGCTGCTTCGGCGAAATGCCGCCGCCCGGCCCGCCATGCAGGAACACCGCCGGCTTGGCCCCTTTCGTGCCGACGCGCTCCCAATAGATCGTATGGCCGTCGCCGACCTCGAGCATGCCGGTCTCGAACGGCTCGATCTCGGGATAGAGGCTTCTCAGTTCGGTCATGGCTTTCCTTCGGGCCGCGCGGCAGGCGGCCATTCCTCTGTGTCGTGGTCGGGATGCTGATAGGAGACGAGATCGGCCAGGAACGGCGCATCGTCGATGTCGGCCATGGTGTCCTCGCCGGGCAGGCCGGGGATCGCGTCGACATAGGGCAGCTTCGCCTCGGTGCCCCACTGGATGACAGGCGCGATGCCGGAGGGATCGTCGAAAGCGCCGATCGCCAGCGCCACGCCGTCTGGCGCCTCGTAGGTCAGCGGCGTGCCGCATTCGGCGCAGAAGCCGCGATGGGCGTGGCTGGACGAGCGGAACCGTTTCGGCTCGCCGCGCGTCCAGGTCAGCTTCGCCTCGCGCACAGAGACCAGCGGCAGGTAGAAATTGCCCGATGCCTTCTGGCACATGCGGCAGTGGCACACCGAGGCGTCGCCGAGCGCGCCCTCGACGCGGAAGCGCACCGCGCCGCACTGGCATCCGCCCGAATATTGCGGCCTGTTGTCGAGGCTCATGGCAGCCTCCTGTTCCCGAACTGATTCATGCGGCGGGCGCAACGCATTGAAATCGCTCACTCCGGCTTGTGGCAGACGGCTTCGACATTGTTGCCGTCGGGGTCGATGACGAAGGCGCCGTAATAGTCTGGATGGTAATGCGCGCGTATGCCGGGCGCGCCGTTGTCCTTGCCGCCCGCCGCCAGCGCGGCGGCATAAAAGGCATCGACTTCGGCGCGGTTGCGCGCGACGAAGGCATAGTGCCGGCCGGGACCGGTTTCCTTCTTCTCGTGCAGCCAGAAGTCTGGCTTCTCGCGCCCGTAGCCGCCGACCTTCACGCCGCCGGTATATTGCTCCGGCACCGTCATGAGCAGCTTCGCGCCGATCGCGGCGAACGCCGCGTCGTAGAAGGCCTTCGCCTTGTCCCAGTCGCTGACGTTGATGCCTGCATGGTCGATCATCGCTTCACCTCCCAGGTGGTCACGCGTTCGCCTGTCGCCGGATCCTTACCGTCCTTGAGCTGGATGCCCTGCGCCAGAAGCTCGTCGCGGATCTTGTCGGCCTCCCCCCAGTTCTTTTGCGCGATGAAGGCGAGGCGCTGGGCAACAAAGGCTGCTACGTCGACATCCGTCTCCAGTTCGGAAAGATCGATCCCGATCAGGTCGGCGGCGGCAACCAGCGACGACGGCGGCAGATCGGCGGCGTTCAGGAGACGAAGATATTCCGCCATGTCCAGATCGTCGCCGAGGGCGGCGATGAAGGACGCATCGACGGGTTGCGCAGCGGCTCCCGATGCGCGCCGGCGCAGCTTGGCTATGATCGCTTCCGCCTCCTCCAGCTTCCTCACCGAAAAATCGATCGGCTCGCGGTAGTGCGTCATCAGCATGGCGAGCCTCAGCACCTCGCCCGGCCATTTCCGCCCGCCGAATTTTTCCGTGTTCAGCAGCTCGTTGATGGTGACGAAGTTGCCCTCGCTCTTCGACATCTTGCGGCCTTCGACCTGCAAAAAGCCGTTGTGCATCCAGATGTTGGCCATGCGGTCGGTGCCGAAGGCGCAGCAGGACTGCGCGATCTCGTTCTCGTGGTGCGGAAAGACGAGGTCGATGCCGCCGGCATGGATGTCGAAGACGTTCTTCTCGGGATCGTCGCATTGCAGCCCGCCGCCGAAGGGTTCGAGCAGCTTGGCCATCGACATGGCCGAGCATTCGATGTGCCAGCCCGGCCGGCCGAACCCGTCGATGCCCGCCGGCGACGGCCAGCCCGGCTCGTCCTTCTTCGACGGCTTCCAGAGCACGAAATCCATCTCGTCCTCCTTGTAGGAGGCGACGTCGACGCGGGCGCCGGCCAGCATCTCGTCGAGCGAGCGGCGCGCCAGCGCGCCGTAGCGCGGCGACTTCACGCGATCCTTCATGCGCTTGGGCGAAAACAGCACGTGGCCCTCGGCGACATAGGCGACGTCGAGATCGACCAGCCGCTCGATCATCGCTTTCATCTCGTCGATATATTCGGTGGCGCGCGGCTGGAAGGTCGGCTCCAGGCAGCCCAGCGCCTTCACGTCGGCCTGGAATTGCCGGTTGGTTTCCTCGGTGACCTTGCGGATCGCCTCGTTGAGCGGCAGGCCGGGATAGTCGCGCGCGGCGCGTGCGTTGATCTTGTCGTCGACGTCGGTGATGTTGCGGACGTAGGTGACGTGGCTTTCGCCGTAGACATGCCTGAGCAGCCTGAACAGCACGTCGAAGACGATCACCGGCCTGGCGTTGCCGATATGGGCGAAGTCGTAGACGGTCGGGCCGCAGACATACATGCGCACGTTCTGCGGGTCGATGGGGGAAAAATCCTCCTTCGTCCGCGTCAGCGTGTTGTAGAGCCGCAAGCCATCTCTCCGGTCAGACATCGATTAACTTCCCCAAGGCCTGCTGGCCTGGGCGTTTGGCTGTCTTTTTGAGAAGAAGGCGAAAACGACCGGACCAGCGCAGGCGCTAGCCAATAATGCAAATGCCGCGAATGGCAAAAGGCGTTTTCATTGGGTGGGTTATCGCGCCCTGCGGCCGCCCGCGTCAAGCCCGGCCGCCAAACAACGCTTCCGATTTGTAACCAGGAAGCAACAGAGGCGGCAAATCGCAGATACATGCCGTAATTACGGAGTGTTGCAGACCGGACTCATTATATGAATGAAAGCGCTAGGGCGTTGAAATCGTAAGATTCTCTTAAACATGTCCGGACATCAACTGGGGGGAGAAGGCGGGAAATCCGGCGCTTGTCACGTTTTGGTCCCATTGGATCACCATGTCCAAGCCTCGCCTACGACGACCATGACTTCAGGGAAGAGAGAAATGTCCACCAAGAAGAGCGAAGCCGAACGAGCCGCGATGAAGCCCTCGTCGCTCACCAAGCACTATCGCGCCATCGGCCCGGCCGCGATCGTCGCGGCGCTGATCTGCGCGCCGAAGAAGAAGCCCACAAAAACCGCCAAGGCGGCCTGAAAGTCCCGACGCGCTTCGGGAGGCATGGGCGCGGCGCGCCTGTGAACGACACCAGGAACGCTTAGAAAAGCGTAAGTTGCCCGGCTTCGCCGGGCTTTGTTTTTTCTGGCGCCCTGATCGCCGCCGCGGGCTCGACGCGGTCCTGCAGATCCGGTCCGGCGTTGGCCACCTTGTTCACCCGGTCCGAGACCGGGACCGCTTCGAAGAACCCCTCCTCCGGCGTGCGCATCAGATGGGCGACGTCGCGCGGCTCCCGCGTCCGGCAGTCGAGCCAGGCCTCGAAGTCCTCGGGCCTGATCATCACCGGCATGCGGTCGTGGATATGGGCGATGTCGCCGCTCGCTGCGGTGGTCAGGATCGCGGCGGTGTCGATCTCCGATCCGCCCGGCTCCGAATAGGTCTCCATAAGCCCGCCGAAGGCGACGATGCCGCCACGCTTCGGTCTTATCCAGTAGGCCTGCGAGCGCTTGTCGCCGGTGCGACGCCATTCGTAGAAGCCCGAGGCAGGGATCAGCACGCGGCGATGGCGGATCGCGGTCTTGAACGACGCCTTCTCGGCCGCCGTCTCCGAACGCGCGTTGAAATGGGCCGGCAGGGCCTTGGGGTCCTTCGTCCAGGCGGGGATCAGCCCCCAGCGGGCCAGCATGGCGCGGCGGTCCGGCAGGTTCGAGCCGGGCTCGGACCTGCTGCCGGCCGCGATCACCAGCAGGATCGGCTGCGTCGGAGCGATGTTGTAACGCGCAGGAAAATCCTCGACGCCGACGAGCGCGAAGAACTCTTCCAGCTCCTGCGGTTTTGCGGTCAGCGAGAAACGGCCGCACATTTTCTTTGATGCCTCTCGATTCGTCAGGCACAAGGTGGAGGCTGGAATCCCGCCCGGCAAGCTTGGCCGGTGGAAAACCGCCCGACATGGACAGATGACCGCACGAAAGATCCTTCCCGCCGTCTCCGTCGCCCTGCAGCATGACGACCGGCTGCTGCTCGTGCTGCGCGGCCGCGCCCCCTCGCTCGGCTACTACGCCTTCCCCGGCGGGCGCGTCGAAACGGGCGAGACGCTTGAGGAAGCCGCGCGGCGCGAACTCGCCGAGGAGACAGGCCTCGCCGTGCACGAGCTTTCGCCGCTGGTGCTCGTCCGGGCGGAGGGCGACGAATTCGACTACGACCTGCAGGTCTTCTTCGGCCGCTACGCCGGCGGCCAGCCGGTGGCGGCCGACGATGCCGCCGAGGCGAGTTTTTACACGCTGGCCGAGATGGAGGCCCTGCCGATCCTGGATTCGGTGCTGGAGGTCGGGCGCGGACTGCTCGCCAAGTAAACGCCCTCCCTGGCCGTCAAGGGGCGGGACAGGCCGACGCCACCTCGAAAAACCGCCTTGCGGCAGTCAAATTGTTTCGCCACAAGGGCGCATGCGGCGGGTTGCTTCCATATTCATGGTAATGGCGTTGATCGCTCCGATGGCGTTGGCGCGCCCGGCGGCAGCCGAGGCGCCCTACGAGGCGGGGCTGCTGCGCATCGCCGAGGTGATGGGATCGCTGCATTTCCTGCGCAATCTCTGCGGCGACAAGGGCGACCAGTGGCGCCAGACGATGGAAAGGCTGCTCGCCGCCGAAAATCCGGATCCGGAGCGGCGCGCCCGCTTCATCGCCAGCTTCAACCGCGGCTATCGCTCGTTCGAGAGCACCTATACGAAATGCACGGCTTCCGCGACCGAGGCGATCAGCCGCTACACGGTCGAAGGCGAGAACCTTGCCCGCGACCTCGCGGCCCGCTACGGGAATTAACAGGCGGTTAACTTTTCGGCCATGCCAGGGGCGTACATCGGGGCTCGGCTGTGCTACGAAGCTTAACGGGACATTAAAGGGACATATCAAGTTGGACCGAAACGCTCGGTTCACCGCTTGAAAGGGTGGAATTCTGGCATGGCACATGGCTTCACCGACCTCGACGCGCTGGTCAGGGAAGAAAAACGGCTGACCGCGGAGGAAAACCACTGCGAGGCTTGGGCCGACGGACTTTCGGCCGGCATCGAGCCGGAGATCATCGCCGAAGCGGCGCTCGCCACCGCGCTCGGCGAGTTGCTGCGCGCCAGCGGAGAGGCAGCCGTGCTTTCGCTGATCGAACGCATGCGCGACCGCGTCATCGCCGGGGAATTCATGCCGGAGTTGTCGCGGCATTGACTCCCGTGCCCGGGCGTTCCTTGATCGAACGGCCCGGGGCTGGATTCGGTCGGAGCGACGCCGGAGAGAAATGACTATGCATCCTAGAACAGCGCGGCAGCAACCGCGTACGTCCCGCAGGGGGCGCGCGCCCGTCTGGCTGGCACTCGTCTGGTTTGCGGCCTCGGGCCTCGCCTCGCTGCTTGCCGCCGGCCCTGCCCTCGCACTGAGCGAGATCGGCCGGGAGAACCTGCCGCCGCCAACGACGACGCCCATACCGCCGGAGGCAGACCCGACCGCGCCCGGCATCCCGATCCCAGGCGAGACGGTGTCGCCGCCAGCCTCCCTCGAACCGGAGGATCTCGACGGCGAGCAGGGCGAGCAAAACGATATCGCCCGGCCGGAGATCGACGAGAACGGTCCGCTTCCGGAAATCGTCTACAATCTCGACCGACTGCCGGAGCCCGTCAGGCGCATGCACGACCTGCTCGTCGAAGCGGCCAAGAGCGGCGAGATCGAGAAGCTGCGGCCCCTGCTCGGCATGGGCAACGGCATGGTCCAGCTCTCCTTCGGCGAGATCGAAGGCGACCCGATCGACTTCCTCAAGGGGCTGTCCGGCGATCCGGACGGGCAGGAACTCCTCGCCATCCTCGAAGAGGTGCTGAATGCCGGCTTCGTGCATCTCGAAGCGGGTACGCCGAACGAGATCTACGTCTGGCCCTATTTCTTCGGCATCCCGCTCGACAAGCTCGACGCCAGGCAGAAGGTCGAGCTCTTCAAGATCGTCACCGCCGGCGACCTCGAGGACATGAAGCAGTTCGGCACCTACATCTTCTACCGCGTCGGCATCACGCCGGACGGGCGCTGGGCGTTCTTCGTCGCGGGAGAGTAAGGTGGCCGGCCGTACCGACCGCGCCTCGCGCCTGATCAAGGCGCCGCCGGCTGCGGTCTACCGGGCTTTCGTCGACCCGCAAGCGCTTGTCGCCTGGCTGCCGCCGGCCGGCATGACCGGCCATATCGAACATTTCGAGCCGAAGCCCGGCGGCCGCTACCGCATGACCCTGACCTACGACGCGCCCGACCGCTCCACCGTCGGAAAATCCTCCGAGGATGCCGATACCGTCGAGGGGGAATTCGTGCGGCTGGCAGCGGACAGCGAGGTCGTGCAGCGCTTCGCGTTCGAATCCGACGACCCGGCCTTTGCCGGCGTCATGACGATGACGTGGAAGCTGGAGCCGGCCGCCGACGGCACCGAGGTGTCGATCGTCTGCGAGAACGTGCCTGAAGGCATCAGCGCCGAGGATCACGCGACAGGCCTCGCCTCGTCGCTCGATAACCTCGCCGCCTATTGCGAAGGCCGAACCGGCTAACGGGGCAGCGCCTCGGAGAACTCCACCGGACGGCCCTGCCCTTTCGTGACGATCTCGCCTTCCCACATGACGCGGTTGCCGCGGATGATCGTTCCCACCGGCCAGCCAGTGACCCGCATGCCGTCATACGGCGTCCAGCCGGCCTTGGAACCGGCCTGCGCGTTGGTGATCGTCTCGGCGCGCTTCATGTCGACGACAGTAAAATCCGCGTCGTAGCCGGCGGCGATCCTGCCCTTGCGGGCCATGCCGAAGATGCGGTTCGGCCCGTGGCACGACAGGTCGACGAAACGTTCCAGCGTCAGCCGGCCAGCGTTCACATGGTCGAGCATGACCGGCACCAGCGTCTGCACACCGGGCATGCCGGAAGGCGACTGCGGATAAGGTTTCGCCTTTTCTTCCAACGTGTGCGGCGCGTGATCGGAGCCGAGCACATCGATGACGCCCTGCGAGACGCCGCGCCAGACGCCGTCGCGATGGCGCTTGTCGCGAACCGGCGGGTTCATCTGCAGCAGCGTGCCGAGACGCGCATAGTCATCCGCCGACAGGGTCAAATGGTGCGGCGTCGCCTCGCAGGTCGCAACGTCCTTCTGCCCATCGAGGAAGGCGATCTCCTCCGATGTCGAGATGTGCAGCACATGGATGCGGGCGCGTGACTGGCGGGCGATCCGGACCAGCCGCTCGGTGCACTGGAGCGCCGCCAGTTCGTCGCGCCAGACGGGATGCGAGGAGGGATCGTCGGCGATCCGCTCGCCGAGACGCTCGCGCAGCCGGAACTCGTCCTCGGAATGGAAGGCGGCGCGGCGGCGCGTGTTCCTCAGGATGGAGGCGACGCCCTCGTCGTCCTCGACCAGCAGGTCGCCCGTGGACGAGCCCATGAAGACCTTGATGCCGGCAGCACCCGGCAGCCGCTCCAGTTCGCCGACGTCCCTGGCGTTCTCGCGCGTGCCTCCGACCCAGAAGGCGAAGTCGCAATGCATGCGGCCGGTGGCCCGCCGCAGCTTGTCGGCCAGCGCCGCCTCGCTTGTCGTCAGCGGATTGGTGTTGGGCATTTCGAAGACGGCCGTGACGCCGCCCAGCACGGCCGCGCGGGAACCTGCCTCCAGGTCCTCCTTGTGCTCCATCCCCGGCTCGCGGAAATGCACCTGGCTGTCGATGACGCCCGGCAGGACATGCAGGCCGCGGCAGTCGATGCGGCTGCCGGCCGAGACCTGGGCGAGATCGCCGATCGCAGCGATGCGGCCGTCCCGCACGCCGACGTCGCGGGCGCCCTGCCCGTCATGGTTGACGACCGTGCCGCCTGTCAGGATGAGATCGTAGGTCGCCGCCATGTCGTCTCGCTGCTCTTGTCGCCTTGCCCGCTGGGGCTTACGTAATGGCCGATTCAATTGCAAGTTCAGGTTCCGATGCCGACAGCCAGCCTCGACGACCGTGCGATCGTCTCCGTCTCCGGTCCGGAGGCGGAGCATTTCCTGCAGAACATCGTCACCGCCGACCTCGACACGCTGAAACAAGGCGAAGCGAAACCGTCAGCGCTGCTGGCGCCGCAGGGCAAGATCCTCTTCGATTTCCTCGTCTCCAGGAACGGCGCCGAGGCCTTCCGGCTCGAATGCCGCGCCGACATCGTGGGCGATTTCGTGCGCAGGCTCACCCTCTACAAGCTGCGCGCCAAGGCCGAGATTTCCAAGCAGGGTGAATCGCTTGTGGCGGTTTCGTGGGGTTCTGATTCAGCGCCTTCAGAATCCGATTCAAGCTGGCTGCGCGACACCCGCTTCCCCGCCACGGCGCCTGCATGGCGCTCCTACGGGATCGAAGCGGCCGACGGCGACATCGCCGAATGGCATGCCTTCCGCATCGCCAACGGGATCGCCGAGAGCGGCGCCGACTACGCGCTGGGCGACGCCTTCCCGCATGACGTGCTGCTCGACCAGACGGACGGCGTCGGCTTCAGGAAGGGCTGCTATGTCGGCCAGGAGGTCGTGTCGCGCATGCAGCATCGCGGCACGGCGCGCCGCCGCGTGCTGATCGCGTCCGGCGACGCACTGCCGGCGCCGGGGACGGAGGTGGTGGCGAACGGCCGGCCGATCGGCACGCTCGGCTCGACCGCAGGCGGCAAGGGGCTCGCCATATTGCGCATCGACCGGGTCAAGGACGCGCTCGACGCGGGCGCTGCGATCGAAGCAGGCGGCGTTCCCCTCTCGGTCGTAATACCCTCCTGGGCGAAGTTCACCTATCCCGAGCAAGCCTCCAGCGAGGACGCCTGATGGCAGCCGACCGGGCCGGCGCGCCGCCGCGCGCATGGCAGCGGATGCTTTCGGGCCGCCGTCTCGACCTGCTCGACCCCTCCCCGCTCGACGTCGAGATATCGGACATCGCGCATGGGCTTGCCCGCGTCGCGCGCTGGAACGGACAGACCGGCGGCGACCATGCCTTCTCGGTGGCGCAGCATTCGCTGCTGGTCGAGGACATCTTCTGCGCCCTCGTGCCCGGCCCCTCGCCCGACGCGCGGCTGACGGCGCTGCTGCACGACGCGCCGGAATATGTCATCGGCGACATGATCTCGCCGTTCAAGTCGGCGGTCGGCGGCGGCTACAAGGCGGTCGAGCAGCGGCTGCAGCGCGCCATCCACCTGCGCTTCAGCCTGCCCGCCGATACTGCCGAGAAACTCAAGCGCGACATCAAGCGGGCCGACCAGGTCGCCGCCTATTTCGAGGCGACGCTGCTCGCCGGATTCTCAGTTCCCGAAGCCACGCAGTTCTTCGGCCGCCCACGCGGCATCTCGGCCGACCGCTTCGATCTCGCCTGCAAGCCGGCGAGGTCGGTGCAGTCCGCCTTCCTCAAGCGTTTCGCCTCGATCGAGAAATTGCGCGGGGCTAGCCGCTAGGCCGGCCTCGGCCCGCCCGGGAACAAGCTCGTCGTCGAGGCGTCGGCGGCTGCCTTCTTCTTGACGTCGACCTCTGGCGTGTGGACGCCGAGCGGCGTCTTTGTCGCCACGCCGTCGGCAAGCGTCAGCACGGAATCGTAGAAGGAGGCTCCCGCGGCCGAGCGCGGGGGGATCGCCTCATGCATGACGCTGATCACGGTCACGTCGGGGCAATTGTCCTTGATCGCCTGGTGGAAGGCCACCTTGGCCTCGGGATCGAGCGCGCTCGACGCCTCGTCGAGGAAAAGCAGGCCAGGCTGGTGGAGGAGGATGCGCGCGGCCACCAGCTTCTGCTTCTGCCCGCCGGACAGTACCTGGTCCCAGACCTTGCCCTCGCGGGTCTCCGCGTCGAGATATTCGATGAATTCGCCAAGGCCGGCCTTATGCAGCGCGGCGGCGACCTGCGTGTCGGAGTGGGTGTCCAACCCCTCGGGCAGGCAGACCAGTTCCTTCAGCGTGAGTTGCGGCAGCTTCACCTCCTGCGCCGCATAGAAAGACTTGACGCCCTCGGGGAAGATGATGCTGCCGCGACCATGCGGCCAGAGCCCGTTGATCGCCTTGATGAGCGAGGTCTTGCCGCTACCCGACTCGCCCCTCAGATAGGTCCACTCGCCGCGGCGGAAGCGCACGTTGCGGATGGTCAGGAACGGCTTGGTGTCCGCGCCCTGGTGCATCAGGCTGAGATTGCGGATGGCCAGGCCGAAATTCGGGTCCTGCGTGCCGTAGGTGAATTCGCGGCGGCCGGTGCCGGTGTAGAAGTCGTCGGGGTGCTGCACGTTCTCGATGGCGCAGGCGAGTTCGGTGACGCGCCGTGCGTTGGCCCTGAGCGTGGCGATCGCCGGCATGACGTGGATGAACCAGGAGCACTGGTTGATCAGCGAATTCACCAGTTCGGCGCCGGTGATGTAGCTCTTCAGGCTGATCTTGTCGTTCATATAGGGGATCAGGCCCGGCAGGTAGGCGATGATCCTGGCGGCGAGGAAGTCATAGATCCGCTCGAAGGACTGGTACCCCGAATGGACCCAGTTCAGCTTGGACCAGGTGCGGTCGATATGGGCGTAGAGCCTGCCGTGCAGCTTCTTCTGCACCTCCTCGCCACGCGCGGCCGAGACATGGAAGCTGCGCCGCAGGAGGGTCGTCAGTTCCGCACGATAGCTGCCTTCCGTGCTCTGGATGGTGACGGTGAGCCGCTCGAGCAGGCCGCCTATCTTCAGCGCGATATAGGTGTTGAGCGGCACATAGGTCGCCACCGCGGCAAAGGCGAGGATCGCGGCGCCGTAGGTGCCGAGGAATTCCAGCCCGTCGACCACCGTCGACTGCTCGATCAGCTTCTGGCCGACGAAGAACAGCGACGTCACGACGCCCATGATGCCCATGGCGAGGCCGATGGCGCCGCCGGTCATGCCCTTGATCGATTCCTGCACGCGCTGGTCGACGTTGTCAGGCGGCAGGACGGGCTTCCCGCTGGCGTCGCGGCCGCCATGCTGCAGATGGAAATGCGTGTGGTTGCCGTCGAGCAGCGCGTCGTTGAAGCGGCTGTCCAGCCAGCCGCGCCACTTGCGGTGCAAGGTGGTCGAGAAGAGATGCCTGATGCCGATGATGCCGGCGTCCTTGACGAAGACCAGCAGAAGAAGAAGTCCGGCGCTGTTCAGCAGATAGGGCAGCGGTGTCGTGTTGCTGGGATCGTGGAAGAAGGCGATCGAGTTGACGAGCTCGCCCGAGGCCTCGGCCATCCAGACGCTGGCCTTGCTGGCGGCAGCCGTGAAGAAGGCGATGACGACCGTCAGCGCCCAGGCTTCCATCCAGCGGTCGGAGAACCAGTAGGCTCTCATCAGACCCCAGAAGCTGCGCATCGAGGAAACTGGCGTCAGCGGCGGCGCTTCTTGCTTGCGTTCACGCCCCGAGTCCCAGAAACGTAGCCGAGGTCTCACGACACTCGTCCGATCTTCGTTTCCACCCCATACCCCTTATTATTGTTCCTTATCTAGGTCTTGCCCCGTTTTTGCCACGAAGATACCATGATTCGTGTCTTTTCAACCCAGTTCGTCAGGTAAGTACTGGTTTACGCACGGTCAAGCCGAACAAGACGGCTGGCCCCTCTACCATTTAAATCGTTGTTGGTTAACGTTTTTCTTCTTTCGCCGTTAATCTGTCAGAGCCGATCAAGTTACGGTGAACTTGGGCATTTCAGTGATCACCTTCAACGCCCCGGCCGCTCCAGCCTGTCGAGGAACCACTGGGTGAGTCGAACCCAGACCTCGTCCTTCTCGCCCGAATCCTCCCAGCCATGGTCGAGGTTCGGGTTGTCGTTCACCTCGATGACGAAGACGCCGTCCCTGGTTTCCTTGAGATCAACGCCGTAAAGCCCGTCGCCGATGCAGCGCGCGGCCCTGACCGCGGTCTCCACCACCAGCGGCGGCGTCTCCTTCAAGGTGAAGGTCTTGATGCCGCCCTGCAGCGGCTTGCCGGCGCGGTCGTGATTGACGATCTGCCAGTGCTTCTTGGCCATCAGATAGTGCACGGCAAACAGCGGCTGGCCGCCGAGCACGCCGACGCGCCAGTCATATTCGGTCGGCAGGAATTTCTGGGCGATGAGAAGATCGGAATCGTCGAGCCATGTCGTTGCGAGCTTCCGCAGCTCCTCGAGCGAAGACACTTTCTTCACGCCGCGCGAGAACGAGCTGTCGGGGATCTTCAAGACTAGCGGGAAACCGAGCGTGTCGGCGGCGAGCTCGAAGTCGGCCGGGCTCGCGATCATCACGGTCGGCGGCACCGCCACCTTGTTGTAGGCCATCAGCTCGTTCAGATAGACCTTGTTGGTGCAGCGGATCATCGACAGCGGATCGTCGATGACCGGCATGCCCTCCTGCTGCGCGCGGCGGGCGAAGCGATAGGTATGGTTCGAGATCGACGTCGTCTCGCGGATGAACAGCGCGTCGTAGTTGGCAAGCTTCGCCAGATCCTTTTTGGTGATCGGCTCGACCTCGACGCCCATCTTCTCGGCGATCCTCGCCCAGTAGCGCAGCGACGAGATCTCGGACGGCGCCAGCGCCTCGTTCGGATCGACCAGCGTGGCGAAGGTGTAGCGCGCCGGCGTGCGCGCCTTGCTGTCGCGCCATTCGCGGCTGGTGTAGGCGTCCATGCTCGCCAGGAAGCGCGTCTTCTCCTCGGCGCTGAGCCGGATCACCGGCAGGAAGCCGATCTTGCGGATCGACGCCCACTCCGCGCCGTCGCGGATCGACACTTCCAGCGAGGGCGCGCGGAACCAGTCGAACAGGAGCTTCGCGAAACGGTCCCAGGCCTTGGACGGCCCGATGCCGAAGAAGAAGGAGGCCTTGGTGGGGAACGTCCCACCCAGCTCCTTGCGGCATTTGTTGAGCGCAAGCTCCAGTTCGGGCAGCGCGTTCTCGTAGAGCTTCGGCTCGGAGAGATCGATGATCGTCTCGACCGTCGGGATGACCCGATGCCCCCGCGAACTCGCCAGCAGCGAGGCATAGTAGCCCCGGCTCTGATAGCCGTAGCTGTTCGACAGGTTGATGACTTTCGGCCGCTGGCCGCGGAACAGCGCCGGATGGGCGAGATAGTCCCGGTTGGTGATCGTCTTGTGCGGCGTCGCCACCTGGTCGAGGTCGCTCTGTCTGCCGGTCAGGATAACCCAGGTCATGATGAGGCGCGCTTTCCGAGGATGATGGCCGCGCGCAGGGCATCCTTGCCGAACTGCGCCATGTTCATGAAGATCGCGTAGGGCACTGGGATGTTCGCCGCGTCGGACGCCGTCTCCTGACGCTCGACCTCCACCCAGGGGTCATGGATCATGATGTGCTCGCCGTCGTCGCCGATGGCCAGCACCCAGTGCGGCACCTTCTTGCCGAACATCAGGAAGCCGCTGATCAGGACCAGCACGAGCTTCCCCTCGGCGATAGCCTCGCGGACGTCATCGATCGCGAAGGGGGCATAGGTGACCGGGATTTCGTAGTGCTCGGCCCGTCGCCTGAAATCGACCTGCGCGAGCTCCATGACGCGGCGCTTTTCGACGCTGCGCACCGATTGCAGGAACAGCGCGCCGTGGAACGACACCCAGATCTCCGCCGAGAGGCCGTTTTCATGCGCCGCCACTGCGAGCCCGAACGGCTCGCAGCCGCCCGGTCCCGACATCATGAAGATGGTCGTCGCCTCGCGCCACAGCCGGATCTCGCGCACCGGATCGGGAACGAAGCCGGGTTCGAAGTTGGACATCGCCATCATCAGGCAGCACGGACCGCAGGTGAAATCGCATGTCTGCCGATAGAACGGCACCGAAGTCTCGAGCGGAACGTCGCCGCGCAGCGTCTTCTCGTAGCGGATCGCCGTCGCCCCATCCTCGTAGTAGTCGGGCTCGCTGCCGATGTTGCGGTAGCCGCCCTTCTCGTAGATGCGGATGGCGCGGGCGTTGTCCTCGCGGACCTCCAGGCGCAGCAGCATGCGGCCGTGGTCGAAGGCGATGTCCTCGGCCGCTTCCAGCAGCCGGCGTCCGACGCCCTGCCCCGACACCTCGGGCGCGATCGCGATCGAATAAAGGCGCGCCACCCCGCTGCCCTTCCGGAACAGGACCATCGCATAGCCTGCGACCTTTCCGTCCACCTCCGCCACGAGCGTTTCGGCGGTGCCTCTTTCGATCAACTGCCGGAAGGAACGCCGCGAGATGCGGTCGGTCGAAAAGACGGCGTTCTCGATCGCAATCAGCGCATCGACATCACTTGCGCGAGCCGGGCGGAGGTCGGCGACCATGCGGAACAGGAAGCCTCGTTTGTTGCGGAGAAGACGGTCTTTGAGAACTCACTCTGCCCGGGCCTGTCACGCAGGGGCAACAACCGCGCTATCGCTCTTCGATTTGGGCCGAATTGTGACGACTGCGCGGGGACTCAACAGGGCTCACTCGATCGCTGTTCTAGCAGAGTTTGGCGACGCTCCGAAATGTCATTTGCTAAGCCTTCCTCAGGCCATGCCAGCGCCTGCCAGGAGCTGGCGATAGGCTTTCCGGCCGACATCGAGCAACTGCTCGCGCGGCAGCGTGCCGACGACGGCGCAGCCCCAGCCCTTGTCCAGCCAGTAGATCGCGCTCGCCTCGCCGGCTTCATCGCTGTAGATGCCCTTCGCCTTCCCGGCGCCTTCGGCGGTGACATAGATGGAGATGCGGTCGCCCTTCGCGTCCTCATAGAGAAGCAGCGCCGCGGTCTTCTGGCCGGCCGGCAGGAGGCGCCCGCCGACAAGCTGGAAACCTTCGGCCGTCAGGTCGGGCGCGATCAGCGTCAGGCCGAGCCGCTTGGACAGCCAGCCGAGCAGATGGTCCTTGTCGTTGGCGCCGACCTCGACGGCATGGCGCTGTTCGGCGGCATAGATGGTGTGCGCGGCGATCGCGTCCTCGGCCAGTTCCTCCTCGGACTGCGCTTCCGCGCCCAGGCCGCCGACGCCGGCCAGATAGCCGCCGCCCGCGCCGAGCGCCAGGAGGAGCGCCGCGGCGGCAGCCATGCGCCAGCGCGGAGCGGCCGCCGAGCGCGTCTTCGCTTCACCGGTGACAAGCCCGGCCAGGGCGTGGGGCACCGGCTCGTGGAGAACGCCGGCGAAGGTGTCGCGCAGCCGCGCGCGATCGGCCTCGAAGCGCAAGCTCCTCGCCTTCATCTCCGGATTGCCCTCGAGCCACGACTGGAAACCGGCGCGCTCCTCCTCCGGCAACTCGCCGTCGAGCGCCATGTGGATGTCCCGCTCGGTGAAATCGTGCCGGGTCATCGCTCGACCACCCTGATGGCGCTACGGCGGGCGACGTCGTCGAGCAGGCCGCGCAGTTCCTCGCGGCCGCGCGCGACACGCGACATCAGCGTGCCGGCCGGAATGCCCAGCATCGTGGCGGCTTCCGCATAGGAGAAGCCCTCGATGCCGACGATGACGAGAGCCGCCCTCCGCTCCGGGCTCAGCGTTTGCAGGGCGTCCATGATCTCGCGCGAGGCGACGCTGTCGGCCTGCTCGGCCGGCGACGACAGGGCTTCGGAATCGTCGAGCGTCAGCATGACCACCTCGGCGCGCCGCTTCGTCTTTCGCGTCTGGTCGACGAACAGATGATGCATGATCGTGAAGAGCCAGCGCCGCGGGTTGTCGCCGGTGCGCCAGTTGTCCATGCGGGCAAGCGCGCGCTCCAGGCAGTCCTGCACGAGGTCGTCGGCCGAATCCCGATCGCGCAGCAAGGCGCGCGCGTAGCGCCTGAGACGAGGTATCTCCGCAAGGATAGCCGCCCTTCTATCGTCCATGCCGGCTTGTCTCAGCGCCACGATCGCCCTTGATTGAACCCCCGTTCGCCCTTCGGCACAAGCCGTGCGCCAGCCGCGGTCCTTTCCCATTCAAACGTTCGCGCGAGGCGGTTTCTTCCAGCCTCGCATCAAGAAGATTGAAGCGATCCATGCGACCTATTCATTTTGCGACAGTGGCGCGATGGAGTAAAAGCGGCGTCCCTCGGAAGGATGCTCCATGACGGCCCAGACGCAGACGCAAGCCCCCGCGATGGCAAGATCGGTGCCGTGGCTGATCATCATCTGCGGCTGCCTGATCGCCGCGCTGACCTTCGGGCCACGCTCGGCGATGGGCTTCTTCCAGTTGCCGATGCTCGCCGAGAAAGGCTGGGACCGCACGACATTCGGCCTCGCCATGGCGCTGCAGAACCTGTTCTGGGGGCTCAGCCTGCCCTTCTTCGGAGCGATCGCCGACCGTTACGGCACCTGGCGCGTGCTGACTCTCGGCGGCGTGATCTATGCCGCCGGCCTCTATCTGATGGCGGTCGCCGACAGCCCGGCCATGCTGCACATCGGCGGCGGCGTACTGGTCGGCCTCGGCGTCGCGGCCGGCTCCTTCTCGATCGTGCTCGCCGCCTTCGCGCGCCATACGCCGCCGGAGAAGCGCTCGATCGTCTTCGGCATCGGCACGGCTGCCGGCTCTGCCGGCATGTTCCTGTTCGCGCCGATCGGCCAGGGGCTGATCGACGCCTATGGCTGGTCGCAGAGCCTTGTCATCATGGCGGTGATGATGCTGGCCGTGCCGCTGCTGGCGATCCCCCTGCACGGCAGCTCCCACAATGCCGAAGCGGCGCGCAAGGCCGCCCAGCAGAGCGTCGGCCAGGCGCTGCGCGAGGCCTTCGCTCACCGCAGCTACACGCTGCTCGTCTCCGGCTTCTTCGTCTGCGGCTTCCAGGTCGCGTTCATCACCGCGCATTTCCCGGCCTATATCGGCGACCTCGGCATAGACGCACGCTACGCGGTGATCGCGCTGGCGCTGATCGGCTTCTTCAACATCATCGGATCGCTGTCGGCCGGCTTCATCGGCCAGCGCTATTCCAAGCCGAAGTTCCTCGTCTGGATCTATCTCGCCCGCTCGGTCGCCGTGACCGCCTTCCTGCTTTTGCCGCAGACGCCGACGAGCGTCGTCGTCTTCGCCATCGTGATGGGCCTGCTGTGGCTGTCGACCGTGCCGCCGACCAACTCGCTGGTCGCCGTCATGTTCGGTACGCGCCATCTCGGCATGCTGGGCGGCGTCGTCTTCCTGTCGCATCAGATCGGCTCGTTCCTCGGCGTCTGGCTCGGCGGCTATCTCTACGATCAGTTCGGCAGCTACGATCCGGTCTGGTGGCTTGGCGTCGCGCTCGGCATCTTCGCCGCGGTCGTCCACTGGCCGATCCAGGAGAAGCCGGTCGGGCGGCTGAAGCTCGCGCCGGCGGAATAGGCTCGACGTCCACTCCGCAACAGCCACGAAGGGCCCCCACGGCGGGGAGAGGAAGCGCCTCTCCCTTTGCACCGTCACCGCCGCATGCTACCCGTCACCGCCTCCCATCGAAGGGCCGCGATACGCATGAGTACATCCCGCAGCAAGGCGGCCCGAAGCAGGCCGCCTCCCCCGAGCAAGTTCGCCTTCGTGTCGTCGGGCACCACCGATGCGAAGGCCGCTGCCGAGGAACTCGTCGCCCTCTACGGACAGTCGAAGGTCGCCGACGCGGACGTGGTGGTGGCGCTTGGCGGCGACGGCTTCCTGCTGCAGACGCTGCGCGAGACGATGAGCACCGGAAAACGCGTCTTCGGCATGAATCGCGGCACCGTCGGCTTCCTCATGAACGAGTTCCGCGCCAAGGGCCTGCCGCAGCGCATCGCCGCCGCGATCCCGGAAACCATCCGCCCGCTGGAAATGGTCGCGGAGACGGCCGCCGGCCGCAAGAGGACCGCGCTCGCCATCAACGAGGTGGCGCTGTGGCGCCAGTCCTATCAGACGGCGAAGATCAGGATCACCATCGACGGCAAGGTCAGGCTGGAGGAACTCCACAGCGACGGCGTCCTGGTGGCGACCCCGGCCGGCTCCACAGCCTACAATCTTTCCGCCCACGGTCCGATCCTGCCGCTCGACGCGCCGCTGCTTGCGCTGACCCCGGTCAGCCCTTTCCGCCCCCGCCGCTGGCGCGGCGCGCTGCTCTCGGAAAGGGCGACCGTCCGCTTCGACGTGCTGGAGCCGGAAAAGCGCCCGGTGAACGCGGCGGCCGACCATGTCGAGGTCAAATCGGTGGTGTCGGTGACCGTGCGGGAATCAGAAACGAAGACCGCCACGCTGCTCTTCGATCCCGGCCATTCGTGGAACGAACGCATCCTCGCCGAGCAGTTCCGCTACTGACGACAATTCAAATCCGGGCCATGATTGACGCCAGCCGCTAATCATAACCCACACGTGATGCCAACATTACCGGCATTTAAGTTGACATTCCGCAGGGTTGCGCCTATCGCAATGCACAAAAATAGCAGGTGCTCGGGCGCCTGCCGCGGCGTTGGGGCCGCGCCTGGAACGAGCTGAGCAAGCCAAACCATTGTCCTCTGACATCACGACCGCTCAAGAAGCGTTGACATTCGCAGACCTTGGCCTTTCGCCCAAGGTCCTTTCCGCAGTCACCGACGCCGGCTATACACAGCCCACGCCGATCCAGGCGGGCGCCATACCGCATGCCCTGCAAGGCAAGGACGTGCTCGGCATCGCCCAGACCGGCACCGGCAAGACGGCGGCATTCGTGCTGCCGATGATCACGCGCCTCGAAAAAGGCCGGGCGCGGGCGCGCATGCCGCGCACGCTGATCCTCGAGCCGACGCGCGAGCTTGCCGCGCAGGTCGAGGAGAACTTCGTCAAGTACGGCAAGAACCACAAGCTCAACATCGCGCTGCTCATCGGCGGCGTCTCCTTCGACGAGCAGGACAAGAAGCTCGAGCGCGGCGCCGACGTTTTGATCGCCACGCCCGGCCGCCTGCTCGACCACCGCGAGCGCGGCAAGCTCCTGCTCAACGGCGTCGAGATCCTCGTCATCGACGAGGCCGACCGCATGCTCGACATGGGCTTCATCCCCGACATCGAGCGTATCTGCGAGATGATCCCCTTCACCCGGCAGACGCTGTTCTTCTCGGCGACGATGCCGCCCGAGATCACCAAGCTGACGGAAAAGTTCCTGCACGCGCCGGTGCGCGTCGAGGTGGCGCGCGCCGCCACCACCGCCGCCACCGTCACCCAGCGGCTGGTGAAGTCCGGCCCGAAGCCATGGGACAAGCGCGCCGTGCTGCGCGACCTCATCCGTGAAGAGGCCGAAGGGCTGAAGAACGCGATCATCTTCTGCAACCGCAAGGTCGAGGTCTCCGACCTCTATAAGTCGCTGCAGAAATACGAGTTCGACGCCGGCGCGCTGCATGGCGACATGGACCAGCGCGCGCGCATGCAGATGCTTGACAACTTCCGGTCCGGCAAGCTGAAGCTGCTCGTCGCCTCCGACGTCGCCGCGCGCGGCCTCGACATCCCCGACGTCAGCCACGTCTTCAATTTCGACGTGCCGATCCACGCCGAGGACTATGTCCACCGCATCGGCCGCACCGGCCGCGCCGGACGCTCGGGCAAGGCGTTCACCATCGTCACCCGCGCCGACACCAAATATCTCGATGCGATCGAGCGGCTGACCAGCCAGAAGATCGAGTGGCACGACGGCGATCTCTCCACCGTGGTGGCCAGCGAGGAAGACGATGCGCCGCGCCGCGGCCGTGGCGCTCCGCGCCGTGCCGGCCGCAAGGACGAGGCCGACGGCAGGGGCGATCGCAGGCGTGGACGCGGCCGTGACTCAGAAGCCAAGGCCAAGGCTGCCGAACCGGTAACAGAGATTGCAGACGCTCCGGCAGCCGATGCCGCCGAGGAGCGCCGCGCGCGCAAGGACGCGATCAAATCGGAGAACGCCGACCGCGGCGCCCGGTCCGACCGGCCCGCGAAGCCGCCGCGTGACGACCGCCCTCGCCGCGACGACAAGCGGCGTCACCGCGACGACGACATCAACGACGGCACCGTGGGCTTCGGCGACGACATGCCGGCCTTCATGAAGATCGCCGCGAAGGTCTGATTGAAAAGTCTGATTTCGGCACGCTGAAATAAAAACGGCCCCGATGCGGGGCCGTTTTTATTTCTCGTATGCGGAGCGCTCAGGTCAGCGGCGAGAGCTGGATCTCGACGCGGCGGTTCAGCGCGCGGCCTTCGGCGGTGCCGTTGGTTGCGATCGGCCTGGTGGAGCCGAAGCCGGTGACGGCGAAGCGGCGCGAATCGACGCCCTGCTGGCTCAGATAGTTGGCCACCGACAGGGCGCGGCGCTGCGACAGATCCATGTTGTGGGCGTCGCTGCCGGTGGAATCGGTGTGGCCGTAAACGTCGACGACCGTCTGCTGGTAGCGGTTGAGGACGATGGCGACCGAGTTCAGCGTCTGCCTGAAGCTCGGCTTGATCGCATCGCGGTCGATGTCGAAGGTGATGTCGGAGGGCATGTTGAGGACGACCTGGTCGCCGACGCGGGTGACGCTGACGCCCGTGCCCTGCAGCTGGCGGCGCAGATCCGCCTCGTTGCGGTCCATCGTCGCGCCGATGGCGCCGCCGGTCAGCGCGCCAAGGCCGGCGCCGATCAGCACGGCGTTGCGCTGCGCGTTCCTCGAGCCGCCGACGGCCATGCCTGCCAGCGCGCCGAGGCCTGCGCCAAGAGCCGCACCGCCGGCGGTGTTCGACACCTTCTGCTGGCCGGTGTACGGGTCGGTCGAGCAGGCGCTCACAAACGCCACGGCCGCCAGAACGGCGATCAGTTTCTTGATCATCAGCTATCCCCTCTTACGTAACGCTCGTGCAAAGTCGGATCGCACAGTCCTACGCCTTGTACCGCGAAATGCGGCAAAAACCCGACTGCGCCCGAGGCAGATGGCACATCGTGGCCGGCCTGTCGCCCCGAAACGGCTATTCTACCAGAGATTCTTTCCGTCGATGACGACCACCTCGACCGCGCCGAGGTCGAAGTCGTCGAACAGACGCGCATTCACACTGACCTTGGGATTGTCGAAATCAGGCTCGCCGGTCGACCAGTCCGGCGTCTCGGTGAAGGTGCCGCAGCCGCACGTCCCGCAGAAGTGATGCTTGATGGTCTTCGAGCCCCAGCGGTAGGTCGAGAGGTTGGCCGCAGGGGTCGCAAGCCGGAACTGCGAGGGCGTGTAGTAGGCCCACAGCGCGCCGCGCTTGGAACAGAAGGAACAGGTGCATTGGGTGACGTTTTCGGGCACGGCGCTCACTTCGAACGCGGTCGCCCCGCAGTGGCAACTCCCTTTGATCTTCATGACCCCTCCTCGGCCCATACCGCCCACTCCATGGCAGCACAGCCGGAAGGCTCTGGCAACCTCGCGCCCGTCAGTATGAGCGCGGCGGCACGAACAGGCAGATGGTGCGCGAATCGTCCGCACCCGCCACGGAACACCAGTGGTACTCGCCATCGGGCGAATCCTTCAGCCTTCCGTCGGAGTAGGCGACGACCTCGCCCGTGCCCTTGATAACGTAGCCCTCCGGCCTTTCGCTGATCGCCTTGGACGAGACCTCGCGGCAATCGTATCCGGAACAGCAGGAGAAGGGATAACTCCACCCCTGCGGGCGGGCAGCCGTCGGCTTGGCGTCATGGGCAAGAGCTAAACTGGACATGCCGGTCGCCAGGATGGCGGCGGCAATGCCCGGTTTCAGAAGTCCTGTTATCGAAAGTCTTGGGACGGGGCGCTGGGCCGGGGTTCCTGAACGGTCTGACATGGCTTGTTCCTGTCAAAAACGGGTTGATCAAGCTTTCGCTTGCCCGTCCCAGGACCGTGTCTTCCCATTCGCCGGCTCGTCAGCCGCAGATACGCTGCGTGCCGAGACAATGTTTCTCCCCCCTGCGGGTTCCCGATCACGGGGGGTAATTCTTCGCCGGCGCGCGACTTTTTCGCAACTCGCAATGCCGCAGCAAACGCCGGCATCCGCATTCTGGATGCTGCGTCCGCTTGGTTAACAAAGGATTAAGGCTGCCCCGAGGCCAAGAGCATCGGACCGAAAAATGACGAAGGCTGGAGCCGCGGACGCGACACCAGCCAGGCGCTCGCCGCTCTAGTCGATGTCGGCGACGACCTGCCCCGACCCGCCCTCGATGCGCTGGGACAGCGACGCTTCCATGAACTCGTCGAGATCGCCGTCGAGCACGTCGGACGGGCTGGTGTTCTCGACCCCGGTGCGAAGGTCCTTCACAAGCTGGTACGGCTGCAGCACGTAGGAACGGATCTGGTGGCCCCAGCCGATGTCGGACTTCGACGCCTCCGTCGCGTTGGCGGCCGCCTCGCGCTTCTTCAGCTCTTCCTCGTAGAGCCGCGAGCGCAGCATCTCCCACGCCTTGGCGCGGTTCTTGTGCTGCGAGCGCTCGGCCTGACAGGCAACCGCGATGCCGGTCGCGATATGGGTGATACGAACCGCTGAGTCCGTCGTATTGACGTGCTGTCCGCCGGAACCCGACGAACGATAGGTGTCGATGCGCACATCCGACTCGCTGACTTCGATGTCGATCGAATCGTCGATGACCGGATAGACCCACACGCTGGCGAAGGAGGTGTGGCGGCGCGCATTGCTGTCATAGGGCGAGATGCGGACCAGCCTGTGCACGCCGGATTCGGTCTTCAGCCAGCCATAGGCATTGTGGCCCTTGATCAGCACCGTGGCAGACTTGATGCCCGCCTCCTCGCCGTCATGGACTTCCAGGATCTCGACCTTGAAGCGGCGGCGCTCCGCCCAGCGCGTGTACATGCGCAGGAGCATAGAGGCCCAGTCCTGGCTCTCCGTGCCGCCGGCGCCGGCGTGGATTTCGAGATAGGTGTCGTTGGCGTCGGCCTCGCCCGAGAGCATCGTCTCGATCTGGCGCGCCTTCACCTCGCCCGACAGCGAGCGGATGGAGGCCTCGGCCTCGTCGACGACCGACTGGTCGCCCTCCTCCTCGCCGAGCTCGATCAGGCCGATATTGTCTTCGAGCGCCTGGCTGAGGCCGCGCACCGCCTTGACGCCGTCCTCCAGCGTCTGGCGCTCCCGCATGAGTTTCTGGGCTTCCTGCGCGTCGTTCCAGAGGGAGGAATCCTCCGCGCGCATGTTCAGGTAATCAAGTCGCTTCAGCGCCTGATCCCAGTCAAAGATGCCTCCTCAGCAGGCTTATGGCCTGCTTGATTTCGTCGACGAGCTTTTCGGTTTCCGCGCGCATGGCTGGAATGGGCTTCCTGTGAAGTGGAGCTGTTGAATCGGCGCGGAACATAGGGAGGCGCTCCCGGCCTGTAAAGCGCCGATGCGAAAGCACCTGACCGAAAAATGCGAAGCGGGTCCCGGATGAATCCGATGTCGGACGACAGTTCGTCTCCGCCACTCTGTCAAAAGAGGAATGGGCAAAAGAGAAATGGGCGAACCCTGAGGTCCGCCCATCCCTGCTGCCTGAGAAGTGGAGAACATCGGCCGGCTGGCACGAGGCCGTTTCGGGCCGGTCCGATGCTCAAACTGGAGGAAGCTTCACGACCGTTCGATAAGCCAGCCGCCTCAATACAGCCCGCCGCCGCCGCCCTGGATGGCGCCCGCGGCCGCAGGCGACAGCGACTCGCCCATCTCGCCGCCGGCATCCATGCCGATGACCCAATAGGTATCGGCCGGTCCGGTACCGGGCTTGAAGGCTTCCATGATCGTGCCCGGATCGCCTTCATTGGCGCGCATGCCGGTCTTGCGGTTGATGGCGACGAGGTTCATGCCCTCGGGGACCTGGAATTCCACCGGCGGCGTATCCTTCAGCGCCTCGGCCATAAACTCCTTGAAGATCGGCGCGGCGAGGCCGCCGCCCGTCGAGCCCTTGCCCAGCGTCCGCGGCTGGTCGAAGCCGAGATAGAGGCCGACGACGAGGTTCGGCGTGAAGCCGATGAACCAGGCGTCCTTCTCGTCGTTGGTGGTGCCGGTCTTGCCGGCGAGCGGACGGTTGAGCTCCTTCAGCGTCATGGCCGTGCCGCGCTGGACCACACCCTCCATCATCGAGGTGATCTGGTAGGCGGTCATCGGGTCGAGCACCTGATCGGCATTGTCGATCAGTTCCGGCTCGGCCTGGTCGGTCCACTCGGGGGCGACGCAGCCTTCGCATCCGCGCTCGTCATGCTTGTAGACGGTCTTGCCGTAACGGTCCTGGATGCGGTCGATCAGCGACGGCTTGATCTGGAGTCCGCCGTTGGCCATCACCGAATAGGCCGAGACCATGCGCATGACGGTGGTTTCGCCCGAACCCAGCGCCATCGGCAGATAGGGCATGAGGTGGTCGTAGACGCCGAAACGCTCGGCATATTCGGCGACGATCTTCATGCCCATGTCGTGGGCGAGGCGCACCGTCATCAGGTTGCGAGAGCGCTCGATGCCGGTGCGCAGCGTCGAGGGGCCGCCCGGCTTGCCGTCGTAGTTCTTCGGCGACCAGACCGTGTTGCCCGAGGTGATGGTGATCGGCCCGTCCATGATGACGGAGGCCGGCGTGTAGCCATTGTCGAGCGCAGCGGCGTAGACGATCGGCTTGAACGACGAGCCGGGCTGGCGCATCGCCTGCGTGGCGCGGTTGAACTCGGACTGGGAAAAGGAGAAACCGCCCACCATCGCCAGCACGCGGCCGGTGTGCGGATCCATCGCGACAAGTCCGCCCGAGACCGACGGCACCTGGCGAAGCTGGTAGGCGCCGCCATCCTTCTTCTCGACATAGACGACGTCGCCGGTCTTCAGCACGTCGGCCGGCGAATTCGCCTTGAGGCGCTTGCCGTCGACGATGTGGCGCATGGCGAAGCTCATGTCCTCGGCCGAAACCGTGCCGGTTTCGCGCTCGTCGGACAGCTTGCCGGAAACCTCGCGCTTCGGCTGCAGCCCGATAGACAGGCCGGAGCCGGAGCTTTCCAGCACGACGGCGAGCTGCCATTCGGGAACGTCGTCGAGGGCCTTGACCTCGCCCAGCGAAGCGCCCCAGTCGGCGCCGAGCTCGATCGTCTTGACCGGCCCGCGATAGCCGCGCAGCGTGTCGTATTTCAGGAGACCGTTCTGCATCGCCTTGCGGGCGATGCGCTGCATCTGCGGGTCGAGCGTCGTGCGCACCGACAGGCCGCCCTCGTAGAGCGCGTTCTCGCCGTAGCGCGAGATGATCTCGCGGCGGACTTCCTCGGTGAAATATTCGCCCGCGAACAGATAGGTTCCGCTGCGGCGCGGCTTGACGCCGAGCGGCTCGGCCTTCGCCTTGTCGCCTTCCTCGCGCGAGATGTAGCCGTTCTCGACCATCTGGTCGACGACCCAGTTGCGGCGCTCGGTAGCGGCCTGGGTATGGCGGTAGGGATGGTAGTTCGACGGCGCCTTGGGAAGCGCGGCGAGATAGGCCGCCTCGCCAACCGTCAGCTCGTTGACCGACTTGTCGAAATAGGTCAGCGCAGCGCCGGCGATGCCGAACGCGCCCTGGCCGGGATAGACGAAGCCGAAATAGATCTCGTTCAGGTAGAGTTCGAGGATGCGGTCCTTGGAATAGGCCTGCTCGATGCGGAAGGACAGGATCGCTTCCTTGATCTTACGCTCGTAGGTCTGGTCCTTGGTGAGCAGGAAGTTCTTCGCCACCTGCTGGGTGATCGTCGACGCGCCCTGGCGCGAGCCGGTCTGCAGATTGTTGACCACGGCGCGGAAGAGGCCGGTCACGTCGATGCCGGGATGCTTGTAGAAATTCTTGTCCTCGGCCGAGAGGAAGGCCGCCTTGACCCGGTCCGGGACCGCCTGGATCGGCAGGTATAGACGCCGTTCCCTGGCGAATTCGCCCATCAGGGCGCCGTCGGAGGCATGCACGCGGGTGGTCACCGGCGGCTCGTATTTCGCCAGCACCTCGTAGTCGGGAAGATCCTTGGCCAGATTGCCGACAAACACCGCCACGCCGGCCGCCACGAGCAGCGCGAGCGCAGTTCCGATGCCGAAGAAATAACCGATAAGTCGAATCATACCCGCTCCAATGCCAGATCGGGGGACCTACGCACAATAACGCGAATGCGTAACCGCCTCCGGACCTGGCATATTCCGAATTGGCAAAGCCTTGATCCGGCGATGTGTGCAAAATGCGGCAACCGCGGCAGGCCGGCCTGAATCCATGAAATAATTACGGCGACTGTGGTCGATGCGCCACTCGAATTTCTGCCGCTGCCGCCACGGCCCGGCATCTCAGCCGCCCGCGCTTCCGGTGGAGGTCGCGAACAGCTCGATCGCCTTGGAGATGCTCGCCGCCGCCTTGCCGCGCCATTCCGAGCTTTTCAGCTGCTCCTCGTCCTTGGAATTGGACAGGTAGCCGAGTTCCAGCAGGACCGACGGCACGTCGGGCGCCTTCAGCACGCGGAACCCGGCGAAACGGTGCGGATTGTTGATCAGCCCGACCGTCGTCGACAACTCGCCGACCAGCGAACGCGCGAACCGCATCGAGAAGCTATGCGTCTCGCGCTTGATGAGGTCGACCAGGATGTCGGCCACCTCGTGGTTCTCCTCTTCGATCTCGATGCCGGCGAGTTGGTCAGAGAGGTTTTCGCGATCGGCCAGCGCCTGCGCCTCCGCATCCGACGCCTTCTCCGAAACGGTGTAGACCGTCGCGCCGCGTATGCCCTTCAGCCTGATCGTGTCGGCATGGATGGAGATAAAGAGGTCTGCCTCGTGCTCCCTGGCGATCTTCACGCGCTCGTCGAGGCGCAGGAACTCGTCCTTCTCGCGCGTCATGAAGACATTGTAGCGGCCGTCCGCGAGCAGCTTGTCGCGCAGTTCGGTGGCGAAGGTCAGGGTGATGTCCTTCTCCACCGTGCCGCTGCGCCCTTCCGCGCCGCCGTCGATGCCGCCATGGCCGGGATCGATGACGATGGTGAATTTCTGGCCCTTCCGGCCGGTCCTCAGGCCCAGACGCTCGCTCTTCGGCGTCGTCTCGGTGGAGCCGGTCGTCTGTGCCTGGATGGCGAGCGCCTCGTCGAAGGCCTGCCGGGAAGCGGACGAGATGTCGGCCACCAGGCGATAGCCGGGCGAGCCTTCGTTCTTCAGTATGTCTATCTCGTCGACGACGAACGGCCCGTCGGTCTCCAGGATCAGGCGGGACGTCTTCTCGTTGATGTGTCCGTAACGGACGTTCTTGACCAGACCCCTCGCCTTCAGCTCCTTGGGGTCGATCGCGAATGTCGTCTTCGGCAGGTCGATCACCAGCCGGTGCGGCGAGCGCAGCAGGAACCATCTCGGCTCCGGTTCCTGGTCGAAATTCATGACGACGCGCATGTGCACGGCGTCGCCGGCCATCTTGTAGTCGTGCGCTTCGAGCGCCGAGGCCGGCGAAGAAAGAAGCGCCGCGCAGGCAAGGCCGAGCAACAGGAATACCGCCGAGGCGATCGCGCCGAAACCGCGTTGCTGCCAGTCGGCTCTACGACTCATCACCAGTTCCCTGCCTCAGATCCTGCTGCTTCGGGGCGCCCATCCGGCGGGTGGATAGGCTGTATATACTGTTAACGAGTGGTATTCAGATAAGGTTAACCAAGCCTTTCACGTTGTTGCCGCAGCGGAAGGGTATTTGCCGGCGGCACAAATTTGGGTTGCCTAAAACTGCGCCAAATCATAAAAGCGGTGCTGGATCACCGCAATGCCCGGACCCCTCCGCCGCCACTCCCAAAGGCTACTCAAGGCGGCGTAAGCGGCTCCAATCGCAAGTCGCGATGGTGGCATAGATGGTCCCTGTGGATTTCGTCAGGGCGCTCCCGTGGCGCGGAGCCCCTGCCGCAAGCAATACGGCCGGATGACCAAGGATCCGCGCCGGCTCTTCGCGAGCAAACAAGCTGGTCCGGCAACTCCGGGCTTAGGTTCAAAAAGGTTCCGCAAGGCGAGGAATGGCAAGCGCAATGATGGAAAGGTCCGCGACACACCGCGCCGGTTCGGCTGCGGGCGGCACCGCCATCGCCCTTCGCCAGGCCAATGGCCAGCCTCTGGCGGACGCAATTTCCGGCATCCCATCAAGCGCGCGGCGGCGGAGTCTCTCTCCGACGGCGGGGCCTGCGGCTGCCGGAGGGAAAAAATATAATGCCCAACAAGATGCTCATAGACGCCTCCCACCCGGAGGAAACGCGGGTTGTCGTCGTTCGCGGTAACCGCATTGAAGAATTCGATTTCGAATCACAGGACAAGAAGCAGCTCAAAGGAAACATCTATCTGGCGCGGGTAACCCGCGTAGAACCGTCGCTCCAGGCTGCCTTCGTCGAATATGGCGGGAACCGTCACGGCTTCCTCGCCTTCAGTGAAATCCATCCCGACTACTACCAGATCCCCGTTGCCGACCGGCAAGCGCTGCTGCGCGCCGAAGCGGAAGAGGCCGAGGACGAGGACGAGGACGGCGAGGAGCGCGGACGCGGCAATCGCCGTCGCCGGCGTGGCGGCAGAAGCCGCGACCGCGGCGACGACGCCGTGAAGGCCGCCGAAGGCACGGAAGCCGCCGAGTCGTTCTCCGGCCCGACCGAGGACCAGCCCGCCGAGACCACCGAGGCCGCCGCCGAAGCGACCGAGTCTGTCACGGAAGCGGCGGAAGCCGGTTCCGACGAGGCCGCTACGGACGATGCGGGCGCGGAGCAGATGACCGCTGTCGCGGCCGATGAAAGCCCGGCCGCGGAGACGCACGACGCCGAAGCTTCCGCGGAAGCGAAGCCCGGCGAAGAGCCTGAAGAAAAGCCCGCCGGAGATGCCGCCGACGCCGGCGAGGAAGACGAGCCCAAGAGCGGCCCGACCTCCATCGCCGCGGAAGTCGAGCTCGACGTCGTCACCGAGAAGCTTCCGGAGGCGCCGGAACACGAAACCGACGGCAATGGCGCGATCGAGGAAGTCCACTCCGCCCATCACGACGACGACCACCACGAGGTCGAATCGATCGGCGCCGAGGACGCGCTGGAGGAAGTGCGCAACCGCCGCAAGCCGCCGCGCCGCCACTACAAAATCCAGGAAGTCATCAAGCGCCGCCAGATCCTGCTCGTGCAGGTCGTCAAGGAAGAGCGCGGCAACAAGGGTGCGGCGCTCACCACCTACCTCTCGCTCGCCGGCCGCTATTCGGTGCTGATGCCCAACACGGCGCGCGGCGGCGGCATCTCGCGCAAGATCACCAACGCGCAGGACCGCAAGCGGCTCAAGGAAGTCGTCGCCGACCTCGAAGTGCCGCAGGGCATGGGCGTCATCCTGCGCACCGCCGGCGAAAGCCGCACGAAGGCGGAGATCAAGCGCGACTACGAATATCTGATGCGGCTGTGGGAGAATGTCCGCAGCCTGACGCTGCAGTCCACCGCCCCTGCCCTCGTCTACGAGGAAGGCTCGCTGATCAAGCGCTCGGTGCGCGACCTCTACAACAAGGACATCGACGAGATCCTCGTCTCCGGCGACGAAGGCTACCGTGAAGCCAAAGACTTCATGCGCATGCTGATGCCGTCCCACGCCAAGGTGGTCCAGCCCTATCGCGAGACGACGCCGATCTTCGCCCGTTCCGGCGTCGAGGCGCAGCTCGACCGCATGCTGCAGCCGCAGGTGACGCTGAAGTCCGGCGGCTACATCATCATCAACCAGACCGAGGCGCTGGTCTCGATCGACGTCAACTCGGGACGCTCCACCAAGGAGCATTCGATCGAGGAGACGGCGCTCCACACCAACCTCGAAGCCGCCGAGGAAGTCGCCCGGCAGCTTCGCCTGCGCGACCTTGCCGGCCTGATCGTCATCGACTTCATCGACATGGAGGAGAACCGCAACAACCGTGCGGTCGAGAAGCGCCTCAAGGACCATCTGAAGAACGACCGCGCCCGCATCCAGCTCGGCCGCATCTCGCATTTCGGCCTGATGGAGATGAGCCGCCAGCGCATCCGCGCCAGCGTGCTGGAATCCACGATGAAGCCGTGCCCGCATTGCGGCGGCACCGGCCATGTGCGTTCCGACTCCTCGGTGGCTTTGCTCGTGGTCCGCGCGATCGAGGAATTCCTGCTCAAGGATTCGCGCAACCACATCATCGTCAAGACGCCCTCCTCCACGGCTCTCTACGTGCTCAACCACAAGCGCAGCACGCTCACCGAGCTCGAGGCGCGCTTCGGATTGACTATCACCATCGAGGTCGACGAGACGGTCGGCGCGCAGCACTATTCGATCCTGCGCGGCGCCGTGGCCGAGAAGCCGGCCGGCTTCCAGGAGCTGCAGTTCCTGGCGCCTCCGCCGGTGGAAGAGGACGAGGACGACGTCGTCATCGATGCCGAGGACGAGGAAAGCCCGGCCGAGCAGCGTCCGCAGCAGCAGCGTTCGGAAGGCGGCGAGGACGGCCATCGCGACCGCAAGCGGCGTCGCCGCCGCAGGCGGCGGGGCGGGCGCGATCGCGACCACGACCACAATGGCGCTCCGCACGAAGACGCTCCGGAAACCCAGTCGGAAACGTCGCCCGAAGCTGAATTCGCAGCAAGCGAAAGCGATCTCGAGATCGAAGCCGATGCAGACGCGGATGCGGCTGGCGAGGCCGTGACCGAAACCGCCGAGGCATCGGACGACGGCCAGGCGAAGAAGCGCCGGCGCGGCAAACGCGGCGGCAAGCGCAACCGTCGCGACGATGCCGAAGGTTCGGAAGGCGCCGAGGAGGTTTTGGCGGAAGCCGGCGACCAGCCTGACGCCGGGGAGCCTGCGGCGTTGGCGGAGGAGCCTGTTGCCCCGGCCGAGGTGATGGCCGAAGAGATCGTCGAGGCCAGCACCGTCGAAGAAGCCGTGACGCCTGAGGTTGAAGCAGTTCCCGAGCCGCCGAAGAAGCCTCGCCGCGCTTCGAGGGCAAAGAAGACAGTCGCGGCAGCCGAGCCGGTGTCGCCGCCTGCCGACGAGCCGGTTGCGGCAGCCGAACCGGAAGTGGCTGTCCTGCCTGAGCCGGTTCAAGCCGAGCCGGCTGCATCGTCGGAAGACAAGCCTGCTGAAGAGAGCGCACCCCGCCGCAGGTCGGCGAGCGCCGCGCCTGCCACGGCCGTCGTATCCTCGACGCCGGCGGAAGGTCAGGGCGAGCCTGCGCCCGACCAGCCGAAGCGCAGCGGCTGGTGGCAGCGCAAGAGCTTCTTCTAAGCTCTTTCAGTATCTGTCTTTGAAATCTTGAGGCCGGGGAAACCCGGCCTCATTGCTTAGGCTCACTGCGATTGCGCCGGCATCTGCGGCTCGAACGCGATGTAGGGCGTGATCGGCTCGACGCCAGGCCCGACATAGGCGGGAGCCGGCATGCCCGGTTCGCCCAGCGATTTCACGTAGCGGTAGAACGAGCGCAGCTCGCCGTCGGTCATGCCGTGCACGCCGAACCATGGCATCGGCGGCCGAGTCTTGAACGTGTGCCCGTAGCCGACGAACTCGTCCTCGCCCATCTTCGCCAGGGTCAGGCGCAGGTTCGACGGATATGTCGTGCCCCACGGACCCCGAAACCCGATCGCGCTCCCGCGCAGGGCGTTTTCCGGATCGATCCGTCCACCGCTCACCGCATAGCCGTCGGTGTGGCAGTCATGGCAGCCGCCGACGATCGATATGCGCAGCCCCTCCTCTACCGACACGCCGTCCGCGGCGGCGTTGGAAACGGCAAGGCCGATCAGGCTGGCGGCGACTGCAAGACGATGCATGGAAATCTCTCCTCAGAACAGGTCCGCAGAAGCTCCCGGAGTCGGGTAACGGCGCGATGACGCGCTGCGACCGCGCTGTAACCGCCGGGTCTCCGGCGCGATGCCTGCCTCTCGCAGCATAGCCGCGAGATAAGTCTGTCAGGCCGCCTGCGCCCGATCCTGCCTGGCGGCCCGCGTCAGAAGCTTCTGGTAGAAGAGGCCGATGCCGATCAGCACCGCGCCGAGCCCGATGAAGGAGAGCGCGCGCAGCACGCCTTCGAGCTCCGACATGTCGAAGATGAAGACCTTCGCCACCGCCACCGCGATCAGCACGGCCGAAGCGATGCGCAGCATCTGCGAGCGCTGCCAGACGCCGGCGACCAGCAGTGCCACGCCCATGGCAAGCCACAAGGCCGAATAGGCGTAGGTCTCGAGCTGGCTCATGCCCGTCCACCAGGCGATGTGCTCGCCCTGGAAAAGCCGCCGTACCGAGAGCGTCGCATAGACGAAAACCAGCGCGGCCATGACGAGCCCCAGCATCGCCGAATACCATCTCGGCCGCTTGCCGCGCGCATAGAGCGCCAGCGCTCCTGCCGCAATCGCCGGCAGCAGATAGGCGAGGAACAAGAGGTTGAAGACGGGGATGCCGCCGGTCGACTCGTCGGTGAAGAGCGGGTTGAGCAGCACGAAATGCTGCGCCACGACGAAGGCCACCGACACGACGCCGGCGGCAAGCGAGCCGATGCGCAGCACCGAACTCGGCGAGCGCATGTCGAGCGCCACCAGGATCGCGCCCGCCCCAAGCGCGATCAGCGTGTAGATCGCCTGTTCGGCGAGCGTCGGCGTGTTCGTGTTGATGACGCCGCCATTCATGGCGTGGCGCACCAGCATCGCCAGCGTCAGCAGCGCAAGCAGCGCCGCCGCTGCCTCCATGACGAGGCGCGGCCGTCCCGCCGTGGTGCGCGCGAGCTGCCAGGCGGCGAAGCCGAAGGCGAGCGCCGGCACGCCATAGCCGGGCAGCAGGGCGTTGAAGACCGGCGTCCTGCCAAGGGCGAAGGCGCCGACGATGGTCGGGTCGAAGGCGATACGGCCGAGCACCACCAGCACGGTGCCGACCGACAGCCAGCCGAGCACCGGATAGAGGCGCCAGCGCGTCGCCAGCGCCGGCACGACGGCAAGCGCGCCGGCGAGCATCGTCGTCCACAGAGGGCCGAAAGCCATGTGCAGCGCCAGCATGGCAGCAACGCCAGCGCCGAGCAGCGCGAAGGAGACGGCTAGCCCGCCCCTCAACGCCGGCTCTTCGCGGCGGGCGAGCACTTCGCCGCCGACGGCGAAGATCGCGATCAGCACGAGTGCGGCGACCGCATAGCCGAGGTCGCGGTCGAGGTTGCCGAAGGCGACCCACAGCGACGCGAGCACCACCAGCGGCGTCAGCGCGCCCCAGCCGGCCCAGGCCGCCGCGCGCGCCGGCGAAGCGCCGATGCTGCGCCCCGCGCTCCAGAAACCATCGACCAGGAAGAGGATCGCCAGCACGATGCCCGCCGGCCGCAGCACGGAGACGAAGGGCGAGGCAGCAAAACCGTCGACCGAGACTTCGCCGCCCGAGACGCGAAACACGAAAGATCCGGTCAGCGCCGCCTGCGCGAAGACGAGCACCGTGGCGATGCCCGCCGCATGGAGCAGCGGCAGCGCCGCAGGCCTGTAGAAGGCAACGAGCAGCATGGCGAAGATCAGCACCGCGCCATAGGAAACGCCCCCCATCGCCTGATATTGGGGAACGGCGAGCAGCAAGGCCGCCGTCACCGCCAGGAAGAAGGCCGGCGCGATTGTCGGCCAGTCGAGCGCTTCGCCCTCCCCGCTCCTGAGCCAGACCAGCGCCAGCGACCCGAGGGTCACCAGGCTGATGAACATCAGCACCGTGAAATCCGGGAGCGGCGCCTCGCTCAGATAGAGCAGCGTCCACAGCCCCGTGCCGACGAAGCCTGCCGCGGCGAGGAATGTCCAGCCCCGCAGGCGGGCGATCCCGGTGTTGGCGACCAGCACCACCGCGAGGTAGCCGAACAGCGCCCAGGCGTTCGGCGATTGCGACGAGACGAGCGCTGGCGTCGCCATCGAGCCGAGGAGGCCGAGGCCGGCCAGCGCCTGTCCATGCACGAGCGCGGCGGCGATCGTGCCGACGCCGATCACGCCGAGCAGCAGGAAGGCGAATGCCGGGCCGATGAAGCCGTAGATGCCATGCGCGGCGTAGATCGTGCCGAACAGGGTGAACGCGCCGGCAGCCGTCAGGATGCCGGGCACATAAGCGCCGGCCGCGCCCTCGACCGGCACCTTGAAGCCGGTGCGGCGGATGAATTCGCCGCCGCCGACCAGAACCAATCCCAGCAGGAAGGCCATGGTGAGCCGGACGCCGGGGCCGAAGATGCCGGCCTCGATCGAATAGCGGATGAGGAAGAGGCCGCCGAGCGCCAGCGCCAGGCCGCCGACCCACACCGCCCAGCGCGTGCCGAGCGCCGTCTCGATGTCGGGCCTGTTCGGAGCCGCCGCCGGCACGGCCGATTCTGCAGGCGAAGGTTGCGCTGCGGCTTCCTTCGCTTCTTCAGCGGAGACGGAGGCAGCCGCCGACCAGGGGCCGACCTCCGGTACAGTTTCGGTTGGCTCAGCTTCGGCAGTCGGCTCCACTGTAGCCACAGGCTCGGCAGCCTCATCGGGGGCGGCCTGCCCGCCGAGCTCGACCACCGCCTTGCTTGCCTCTCCGGCCGCCTGCGGATTGGCAAGGACAAAACTCCTGAGCGCGCCGATCTCGCGTTCCAGAAGGTTGATGCGGCCGTTCTGCCGCGCCACGACGATGATCAGAGCGACGATGGCGATGGTGCCGATCAGGCTTTCGATCATGGGTGCTCCCAAGTGGCAGGCAGAGGTCGGCTGCGTTCGTGGTGGATCTTTGTCACTGCGCGGCGAAGCCCGCGACGGCAAGCGGGCGGATCATGCAGCGCTTTCCCCGCTACCTGCCGATAATCCCGCCTGATGGCGCCGCAGCGCGCCGAGGAAGGCGGCGCGCGCCTCCGGCTCGGCGAAGCCGCGCGGCTCGTACACGTGGCGCGAGAAGAAGAAGCCGGTCAGCCGGAAGGCATCCTCCATGGCGCGGTTGTCGGCGCGCAGTCCCGCCTCCAGCAGGAAGGCCGGCAGCGTCAGCATCCTGTCGCGCCACGGCTCGCCGGCTCCGCGCGATACGGCCCGACCGGATTTCGGAGAGACGTAAGCAAGATCGGCGCGCGCGCCGGTGGCGGCGCATTCGGAAAGATCGAGGCCGAAGCCGAGTTCGTCGAGCATCATGATCTCGAAGCGCACGAGCAGTTCGCCAGCCGCGGCGGGATCGTCGAGATGCTCGATGACCAGCCCGAGCGTCTCGTAGAGCCGCTCATGCGGGTCGCGCTCCGGCAGGAGCCTCAGATGGCCGGCGAGCGTCTGCAGCCCGTAGATGGCGGCGGCGCTGTCGAAGAGGCGCGCCGCATTGAGGTCGAGCGCCTCGACCTGGAAGGTGCCGAGATGCTCGTCGAGCCGGGCGCGCCAGATGATGTCGACCCGGTTGCCGGCCTGCAGCACCGGCTGTTGCTTGCGCGAGCGTCCGCCACGCACGAGGCCGAGATGGCGGCCATGCGCGCGCGTCATCACCTCGAGGATGGCGCTGGTTTCGCCATGCCTGCGGGTGCCGAGAATGATTCCCTCGTCGCGCCATTCCATGCCTTGAGCCTTCCACCGCTTCGGCGGCGAAATCAAGGATGCTCCTCTTGGCAGGAGCACAATATCTGACTAAAGTCAGATAAATGGAAAAGGCCTTCATCGAGCAGGTGCGCAGCTTCAACCGGGCGGTGACGCTCGGCACCGGCGCGCTCAACGACAGCTATCTCGGGCGCGGCCGGCCGCTCGGCCAGGCCAGGCTGCTGTTCGAGATCGGGCATGACGGCAGCGACATAGGCTCGTTGCGCGAGCGGCTCGGGCTGGATTCGGGCTATGCCAGCCGGCTGCTGAAATCGCTCGAAGCCGACGGGCTGGTGGCGATCGAGAGCGACAGCGAAGATCGCCGGCGCAGGCTGGTGACGCTTACCGCCAAGGGCGTGTCGGAGCGCGCCGCCTATGACGCCCTTTCGGACGATCTGGCGCGGTCCCTGCTCGACGGTCTGAGCACAGGGCAGCGCGGCCGGCTGGTCGCGGCGATGGCCGAGGTCGAGCGGCTGATGAATGCTGCCTCGATCGCCATCGCCGCCGAACCGGAGGACAGCCGCGACGCAAGGTTATGCGTGGCGGCCTACTACAAGGAGCTCGACGAACGGTTTGAGGGCGGCTTCGATCCGGGCAATGGGGGCTATGCGGGCAAGCCGGCGGAGGCTGCCGGCGTCTTCCTGATCGCCCGCCTGCACGGCCGCGCCGTCGGCTGCGGGGCGCTGAAGCCGCTCGATGCCTCGACCGCCGAGATCAAGCGCATGTGGGTCGCGCCCGACACGCGCGGGCTGGGTGTCGCGCGCCGCCTGCTCGCAGCGCTCGAAGACGAGGCGCGGCGAATGGGCATGGAGCGCATCATCCTCGACACCAACCGGTCGCTGCTGGAAGCGCAGGCGATGTATCGCAAGGCCGGCTACCGCGACACCGGTCGCTACAACGACAATCCCTATGCGGATTTCTTCTTCGAGAAGGAACTCGGCGCGCTCGCGGGCTGAGGTCCGTACGGCCGACTAGGCCGCCGCCACCCTGTTCCGGCCCTCGGCCTTGGCGCGGTAAAGGGCATGATCGGCCGCATCGATCAGCACGGCATAGTCGGGATGCCCCTGGAAGGACGCAATTCCGACCGACGCCGTGGCATTCATTTCGCGTCCGTCAGGCAGCCGGAACGTACGCTCCATGAACAATGTCCGGATGCGTTCGGCGGCTTCGAACGCCTCCGGGCCGTCGGTCTCCACCAAGGCGATCAGAAACTCCTCTCCCCCGTAGCGGAAGACAAAATCGCTCAGGCGAACGTTTTCGAGAATGAGTTCGGCGATCTGTCGCAGCACGAGATCGCCGACCGAATGCCCCCATCGGTCGTTGATCTGTTTGAAATGGTCGACGTCGACCATCAGCAGCGACAACGGTGTCCCGTTGCTGCGCGCAAGCGTCACCTCGCGGCTCAGGATAGACGGCAAGAACCGACGGTTCAGCGTACGGGTCAGCGGATCGCGGCCCGCTTCCAGCGCAGTCGTGGCCTGGAAAAGTTCGGAAAGGAAAAACTTTATCTCGTCGATCGTCGCCTGCAGGCGCGACAGCGGTTCGTTGAGCTTGGCTCCCTTCTCGATCCGACCTTCCGCGATCTTCGGCAACAGCACGCCGTCGATCTGGCGCATGGCCGCCTCTATGCTGGCCAGCGCAGGCAGCCCCTGAAACAACACGCCGGCGCGGTGGCGCAGCCAGAGCCCGAAGGGTGAAGCCTGGATGGCCGGCAGCGGCGCCGTGTCGCCGCTTCCGAAAAGATCGAACAGGATCAACTGGCTCCACTCAAGGAGCGCGGCGCGCTGCGTCTCGCGCTCGAGGCTGATGTCCTGGCCGAGCGAAAACAGACGATAGGCCTCGTCGACCTGCACGCTGTCCTTCGTCCCGGACACGTAGGCGGCGCTCATCAGGCGCATCGCAAGGTCGACCCTCTGGTCGAGATGTATCAATGCGCGCGCCACCTGACGGCCGCTGAGCGCCATTTCCCCAAGCCGCCAGCCGATATTGCTTTTCAGCACGGTGGCGCCCTCCAGCACGAGATGGATGGGTATCTTGATGCGTGCATGGACGAGGCCGATCTGCACCTGCCTGTCGGCGAATGCCTGCTCGTCCTGTTCCACGAGCAGATCGAGAATCCAGGCGCGAAGGGAATTGCTCAACCGATCCTGCACGATGGTCTGGCTGAGAAACTCAGACGCCTCGTCATGGGCGAGCAGGGTCTCGTAGAATGCGGCAACCAGCGCATCGGCGCTCTGCGCGATGATCTCGGAAAGAATCCCGCGGGTCTCGGCTGCCTCTCGCTCTTCGCCCCAGCCTTCTTCACGACCGCTGATCTGCCGGCGTTCACTCATTTTCGCACTGTCCCTGGAGCCGAAAGGCTGCGGGTCACCCTCCCCGCGCCTGTATTGTCTGGTGCTCGAGCCGCCGGGCCCCTTCGGAAGCCCAACTTGCTATCGAGGGAAATCCAGCCCCATCTCGCGATAGCGCTCGGGGTCATCGCCCCAGTTCTCACGCACCTTCACGAACAGGAAGAGATGCACCTTCTGTTCGAGGATGTCGCCGATCTCCTTGCGCGCCGCCTGGCCGATGGCGCGGATCGTCTCGCCCTTGTGGCCGAGCACGATCTTCTTCTGGCTGTCGCGCTCGACATAGATGACCTGCTCGATGCGTACCGAGCCGTCCTTCTTCTCTTCCCATTTCTCCGTCTCGACATGGGAGGAGTAAGGCAGTTCCTGATGCAGGCGCAGATAAAGCTTCTCGCGGGTGATCTCGGCGGCGAGCTGGCGCATCGGCAGGTCGGAGATCTGGTCCTCCGGATAATACCAGGGACCCTCGGGCAGCGTCTCTGCAAGGTAGTCGAGCAGGTCCTTGCAGCCCGAGCCGGTCAGCGCCGAAACCATGAAGGTGCGCTGGAACTCCGCCCGCTCGTTAGCTTCCTTGGTGAGCGTCAGCAGCGTCTCCGGCTTCACCCGGTCGACCTTGTTGAGGATCAGCACCTTCGGCTGCGGCGCGGTCGCCACCTTGTCGAGCAGCGCGTCCGCATCGCCCTTGATGCCGCGCTCCGCGTCGATCAGCACAAGCACGATGTCGGCGTCCTTGGCGCCGCCCCAGGCGGTCGTCACCATGGCCGTGTCCAGCCTGCGCCGCGGCTTGAAGATGCCCGGCGTGTCGACGAAGACGATCTGGGCGTTCTCATGCGTGGCGATGCCGCGCACGATGGCGCGCGTCGTCTGCACCTTGTGGGTGACGATCGACACCTTGGCGCCGACGAGCTGGTTGACCAGCGTCGACTTGCCGGCGTTGGGCGCGCCGATCAGCGCGACAAATCCGGAGTGGGTGGGACCGGCCTGGGTGGAGCCGGTGTCGGTCTTTGAAGCTTCGTCAGCCATCATGCGGCGCCCCTTTCGGCCGTCCATACGCCCTCTCGCACGAGAAAGGCCGCGGCCGCGGCTTCTTCGGCGGCGCGCCGCGAGCTGCCCGTTCCCTGCGCCGGTTCGAACCCGGCCACCCGCACCGAGACCGTGAAGACGGGCTGGTGGTCGGGGCCTTCACGCCCCTCGATGGCATAGGCAGGCCGCGCCTCGCTCGACTTGGCGATCCACTCCTGCAGCTCGCCCTTGGGATTGGCAGGCTTCTCTATCGCGAGGCGCGCCAGCGGCTCCCAGAAGCGCAGCACGAAGGCGCGGGCGGCATCGATCCCGCCGTCCACATAGATCGCGGCGACAAGCGCCTCAACCGCGTCGGCGAGGTAGTTTCCGCCGGCCCTGCGCCCGCCAGACTTCAGCGCGGAATCGGCGCGCATATATTTGTCCAGTTCAATCTCGAGACCGATATTCGAGCAGGTGCGTGCTTCGACCAGCGCGTTGAAGCGCGGCGCGATGTCGCCTTCCCGCGCTTCCGGAAACTGCTTCAGCAACATGTCGGCGACGATCAGGCCGAGCACCCGGTCGCCGAGGAATTCAAGGCGCTCATTGTTGCTGGTTGCCTTGACCGCGCTGGAATGCGTGAGCGCGGTTTCGAGCAGGCGCAGATCCTTGAAGGCGTATCCGGTCCTTGCCGCGATCTCCCTGGCCAGCGCTTCTCCTGTCGGCCGCTTCAAGGGCATGGAAGCATGCCCCTAGCTCACCCAGTTGAACAGCCGCGACGGACGCATCAGCGACGGCCACTTCCAGACCTCCAGCGGGCTCGCCCCACCGGCGATCGAGAAGAAGATGATGTTGGCGCGGCCGACGAGATTCTCCTCCGGCACGAAGCCGACGGTGAAGCGGCTGTCGGTCGAATTGTCGCGGTTGTCGCCCATCATGAAATAATGGCCGGCCGGCACCACGAATTCGCGCGTGTTGTCGCCCAGCCCGTTCGGGGTCAGGTCGAGCGTGTCGTAGGAGACGCCGTTGGGCAGCGTCTCGCGGTAGACCGCCACCGGGCGGTCGACCTCGGTGATGTCGGGATTGTCGATCTCGCCGACCTTCACGCGCGGCACCGCCTGGTCGTTGATGTAGAGCACGCCTTCCCGCATCTGGATGCGGTCGCCGGGCAGGCCGATCACCCGCTTGATGTAGTCGAGCGACGGGTTGGGCGGAAACTTGAAGACGGCGACGTCCCCGCGCTCGGGCGGGGAATCCCAAATGCGGCCGGAGAAGAGGTTCGGGCCGAACGGCAGCGAATAGCGCGAATAGCCGTATGCCCATTTCGTCACGAAGAGATAATCGCCTTCGAGCAGGGTCGGACGCATCGAGCCCGACGGAATCGAAAACGGCTGGAAGAACAACGTGCGGATGACCAGAGCAAGCAGCAGCGCCTGGACGATGACACTGACGGTCTCGCCGAGCCCGCCCGATTTTTTCTCGCTTTTGTCTGCCACGCTCATGTCGTCCTCGATTATGCGTCGATGGGTATAAGGGGTGAAGCGATATGGGGCAATCACAATGCCGATAGCGGCAAAGGCCTTTGCAGCCTATCGGTACGGCACCGCTTCGATGATGACGAATGCCTGCGCCATCGGGAACTCGTCGGTGATGGTGAGATGGATCACGGCGCGGTGATCGGGCGGCGTCAGCCGTTCCAGCTTTTCGGCGGCGCCGCCAGTCAGGTGCATGGTCGGCCTGCCGCTCGGCAGGTTGACCACGCCCATGTCACGCCAGAACACGCCTTCCGAAATGCCGCTGCCCAGCGCCTTGGAGCAGGCTTCCTTGGCGGCGAAACGCTTGGCGTAGGAGGCCACGCGGCCTGCCCGGTTCTCCGCCCTCGCCTTCTCGACCTCCGTGAAGATGCGCGCGACGAAACGCTCGCCGTGCCGCTCCAGCGATTTCTCGATGCGGCGGATGTCGATCAGATCGCTGCCGATGCCGAGGATCATGAAACCGCCGCTAGATGTTCCGGCTGCCCGGCTTCACCGCCGGGATCTTCGCCAGTTCCGGCGGCAGCCGGTCCGCCGGATAGGCCGGCACCTCATATTCGGCGAGCGCGACCAGCGGCACGCCGACATCGGTCTTGCCGGCCGAACGGTCGATGATGCAGGCAGCCGCCAGCACTTCCGCGCCGAGTTCGCGCAGGCAGTCTATCGTCTCGCGTATCGAAAGCCCGGTCGTGACGATGTCCTCGACGATGACGACGCGGGCGCCTTTCTCGATCTCGAAGCGCCTGAGCTTGAACACGCCGCCCTCGCGCTCGACCCAGACCGCCGGCACGCCGAGATGGCGCGACGTCTCATAGGCGGGGATCAGGCCGCCGACCGCCGGCCCGACGACATAGTCGATGCGGCCAGGCACCTCGGTGCGGATTTTCGCCGCCAGCGCCTTGCAGAGACGCTCGGTCTTGTCGGCATGCATGAAGACGCGCGCCTTCTGCAGGAAGACGGGGCTGCGCAGCCCCGACGTCAGGATGAAGTGCCCTTCCAGCACCGCTCCCGCCTCGCGGAAAACGCCGATCACTTCATTGGTATCCATTAGCCGCCCTGTTCAGCCGTTCACGCGCCGTGCATCGCTGACGCTCGAGTTTTCCTTGAGCTGCGTCAGCAGCCGGTTCAGATGCTTCAGATCCCAGACTTCGAGGTCGATCAGCATTTCGGTGAAGTCCGGCGCGGTGCGGATCATCGACAGCGTATGGATGTTCGCGTCGTTGACCGCGATGACCTGGGCGATATCTGCCAACGATCCGGGCGCATTGATGGCGGTGACGGAAACCCGTGCCGGAAATCTCTCCTTGTTGGTCTCGTCTATGTCCCAGCGCACGTCGATCCAGCGCTCCGGCTGGTCGTCGAAGGCCTGCAGCGACGGCGACTGGATCGGATAGATGGTGATGCCGGAGCCCGGCTGGACGATGCCGACGATACGGTCGCCGGGCACCGCGCCCTCCTCGGCGAAGCGCACCGGCAGGTCGCCGCTGACGCCCCGGATCGGCACTGCGCCGCCGTCCTTCGTCTCCTGCCCCGCCTTGTCCTTGTTGCGGCGCGCGCGCGTCGGCAGTTGGAAAAGCATGCCAGCGGCGTTGCGCAGGTTGAACCAGCCTTCCTCGCGCTGCGGCTTGGGCTGCTGCGGCTGGGTGACGCGCTCGTCCTTGAAATCGGGAAACACGGCGCGCAGCACGTCGTTCGACGCCAGTTCGCCGCGGCCGACCGCGGCCAGCACGTCCTCGACGTCCTTGCGCGCCAGCCGGTGCAGGACCGACTTGAGGCCGTCCTTGCTGAAGGTCTTGCCTGCCCGCTCGAAGGCGCGCTCCAGGATGCGGACGCCGAGCCCCGAAAACTGCTTGCGGATGGCGTTCTTGGTGGCGCGGCGGATGGCCGCGCGCGCCTTGCCGGTGACCACCATCGATTCCCAGGCGGCCGGCGGCACCTGCGCCTTGGAGCGGATGATCTCGACCTCGTCGCCGTTCTTGAGCTCCGTCATCAGTGGCATGATGCGGCCGTTGATCTTGGCGCCGACGCAGGAATCGCCGACGTCGGTGTGGACGGCATAGGCGAAGTCGATCGGGATCGCGCCGCGCGGCAGGGCGATCAGCATGCCCTTCGGCGTGAAGCAGAACACCTGGTCCTGGAACAGCTCCAGCCGCGTGTTCTCGAGGAAGTCCTCGGGATTGTCGCCTTCCGCCAGCTGCTCGATCGTATGCCGCAGCCAGGCATAGGCGTTGGTCTCGTTGGAGATCACATGCCCGCCGCCGCCGTTCGGCTTGCCGATCTTGTCCTTATAGAGGGCATGGGCGGCGACGCCGTACTCCGCGACGTTGTTCATCTCCCAGGTGCGGATCTGCAGCTCGATGCGCTGGCGCGACGGGCCGACGATGGTCGTGTGGATGGAGCGGTAGTCGTTCTGCTTGGGGGTCGAGATATAGTCCTTGAAGCGCCCCGGAACCATCGACCAGGTCGTATGGATGGCGCCGAGCGCGCGGTAGCAGTCGTCGACGGTGTCGACCATGACGCGGAAGCCGAAGATGTCGGAGAGCTGCTCGAAGGAGAGCGCCTTCGCCTCCATCTTGCGGAAGACCGACCACGGCTTCTTCTGGCGGCTCGTCACCTCGGCCTTGATGCCGTGCTTCTCGAACATCGCGCCGAGCGAGCGCTCGATCTCGCCGACCACGCCCTTGTTGCGCGCGAAGACGCCGGCGAGCCTTTCGGTCACCGTATGGTAGGCCTCGGGATTGATATAGCGGAAGCCGAGTTCCTCGAGCTCCTCGCGCATGCCCTGCATGCCCATGCGCCCGGCCAGCGGCGCGTAGATTTCCATCGTCTCCTCGGCGATGCGCAGGCGCTTGTTCTCCGGCACATGGTCGAGGGTGCGCATGTTGTGCAGGCGGTCGGCGAGCTTCACCAGCAGCACGCGCACATCCTCGGAGATGGCGAGCAGCAGCTTGCGCAGGTTCTCCGCCTGCTCCGCCTTCTTCGACACGAGGTCGAGCTTCTTCAGCTTGGTCAGGCCTTCGACCAGCTTGCCGATGTCGGGGCCGAACAGCTCGTCGATCTCGGCGCGCGTCGCCGTCGTGTCCTCGATCGTGTCGTGCAGCAGCGCCACCGCGATGGTCGACTCGTCGAGATGCATGTCGGTGAGGATGGCGGCGACTTCCAGCGGATGCGAGAAATACGGGTCTCCGGAGGCGCGCTTCTGGTGGCCATGCTTCTGCATGGCGTAGACATACGCCCGGTTGAGCATGGCCTCGTTCACGTCAGGCTTGTAGCGCTGGACGCGCTCGACAAGCTCATACTGACGCATCATGGGCGAAGTTCCGTAGGCTGGACCAGAAATAGATCATGCGCCGCAAAGGTTTACGGCGCATGTCATAGATAGCTACGAAACTGCCGCCACGAAAGTGGCGGCAGTACTCCAAGCCTCAGAAATCGTCGCTCTTTTCCGGCGGCACGAGCCCTTCGATGCCGGCGAGCAGCTCTTCCTCGCTCATGCGGTCGAAAGCGATGTTCTCTTCCGGCTCGTCGGCGTCTGCCGAGACGGTGGCGCCGGACTGATCGGTCAGTTCCTGGCCGTCGCTTTCCGGCTCGTCCACCTCGACATGCTTCTGCAGCGAATGGATGAGGTCTTCCTTCAGGTCGTCGGGCGACAGCGTCTCGTCGGCAATCTCGCGCAGCGCCACGACCGGGTTCTTGTCGTTGTCGCGCGGGATGGTGATCTGCGCGCCCTGGCTGATCTGCCGGGCGCGGTGGCCGGCCAGAAGCACCAGCTCGAAGCGGTTGTCGACCTTGTCAATGCAGTCTTCAACGGTTACGCGGGCCATTCATGTGCCCCTTTCATAGTCCTGGATGTATCGGAAAACAGGCGCGGTCCATAACGCGAACGGCCAAGGATTACAAGCAGGAAGCGCAGTCCCGCGTCGGCCACCGGGTCCCGGCCGGCCATCGGATTCAACTACACGGCGGATCACTTTTTCTTGTGAAGCGGCCAAATTGCTTGGAAATGGCGGATTTACGCCGATAGTTTGGGAACCAGATATCCGGATTCGAATTTTCCCGGATACCGGACGCATATCAAGAACGTTTTTGGTCTACTGCATATTTCAAGAAGGGTCTCGGGCATGTTTGATCCCCGCGAGAAGATCGCGCTCTTCATCGACGGCGCGAACCTCTATGCTACGTCACGCGCACTCGGCTTCGACATCGACTACCGCAAGCTACTGTCGAGTTTCCAGAAACGCGGCTATCTGGTGCGGGCTTATTATTACACGGCGCTCGTGGAAGATCAGGAGTATTCGTCGATCCGGCCGCTGATCGACTGGCTCGACTACAACGGCTTCAAGGTCGTCACCAAGCCGGCCAAGGAATTCACCGACTCGACGGGCCGACGGAAGATCAAGGGCAACATGGATATCGAGCTGACGGTCGACGCGCTCGAACTCGCCGAATATGTCGACCACTACGTCATCTTCTCGGGCGACGGCGACTTCCGCACGCTGGTCGAGGCGCTGCAGCGCCGGGGCCGCAAGGTCAGCATCGTCTCCACCATGGCCTCGCAGCCGCCGATGATCTCCGACGACCTGCGCCGCCAGGCCGACAATTTCATCGACCTGATGTCGCTGAAGGGCGAGCTCGGCCGCGAACCGAGCGAGCGGCCGGCGCGCCGGCCCGAGCCCGTCGTCGACGTCGACCACGACGACATCTGATCGCCTGACATGATTTTAGCCGAGCCGCCGCGCGACTGCGCTCTCTGCCCGCGCCTCAAGGACTTTCGCGACCTCTGGCGCGAGCGGGAACCAGGCTGGTTCAACGCGCCGGTGCCCGCCTTTATGCCGCCCGACGGCCCCGAGGGCGTGCGGCTGCTGATCGTCGGACTGGCGCCCGGCCTGCGCGGCGCCAACCGGACCGGCCGGCCTTTCACCGGCGACTACGCCGGCGACCTGCTCTACTCGACGCTCATCCGTTTCGGCCTGGCGCGCGGCCAGTTCCTGGCGCGTCCGGACGACGGGCTGGAACTGGTCGGGACGGCGATCATCAACGCCGTGCGATGCGTGCCGCCGGAGAACAAGCCGACGCCGGCCGAGATCACCACCTGCCGCCAGTTCCTGACCCCGGCGCTCATCGGGCTGCCCAATCTGCGCGCCGTGCTGGCGCTCGGCGCCATCGCCCACCAGTCGACCGTCAGGGCGTTCGGCCAGCGCGTGGCGGCCATGCCGTTCAAGCACGGCGCACGCTACGATGCCGAAACCGTTGCGTTGTTCTCCAGCTACCACTGCTCGCGCTACAATACCAATACGGGCGTGCTGACGGAGGAGATGTTCGTCCGCGTTTTCAGTGAGATAGCGGATTTCCTGCAGAACTAGAATCCGACAGCCTGCTGCGTCAGCTCGGCCAGCCGGGACTGCCCGCCCTGGAGCACATTGAGATCGACGTCGCCCTCTATGCCGTCGACCCGTCCCTTGTTGTCATACTGCCAGTACACCCAGTCCTCGTGTCCCGGATGACGGGATAGCGACCGCACCCAGCGCAGCCGGTCAGGCACGGTCGCGCCATAGAGATCTTCGGCTTCGCCGATCAGGTAGAAGATCGCCTGTTTGCCGAAGTAAGCCTCCACCGGCTCCAGGAACGCGGTGAGTTCCGCGCCCAGTTCCTCGGGCGTCGGTCGTCGCGGACAATTGCCGTGGAACTCGATGTCCACGACAGGCGGAAGCCAGGACCGATCGCGCGGCACCGTCGCGATGAAATTCTGCGCCTGTTCGATCGCCGGCCGACAGAAGGTGAAGAAATGATAGGCGCCGACCGCGAGGCCAACTTCCTTCGCCCCTGCGATGTTCCGGAGGAACGACTTGTCGACCCAGTCACCGCCCTCGGTCGCCTTGACTACGGCGAAGGAAACGTCATCGGCCGCGACGCGCCGCCAGTCGATCACGCCCTGATGGTTGGAAACGTCGATGCCGCGAATGGGGTAAACGGCCCGGTCCGGCGAAAAGCTCATGAAATATCTGTAGCCGACGGCGAGAGCGGCACAACCGAGGACAACAAGGACCAGCAGGCCGAACAGATAGCGTCGCATGGTGCGTTTGTCGGTGCCTATCACGACGGAATTTAGCCTGCCGCCTGGGCGTAACGATTTTACGGCACGCGCCGGCGGCGTGCGAGGTCAACCTCGTTCCTTGAGCAGCCGCCCCTTCTCGCGCGCCCAGTCGCGATCCTTTTCCGTCTGGCGCTTGTCGGCGACGTTCTTGCCGCGCGCCAGCGCCAGCAGAAGCTTGGCCCGGCCGCGATCGTTGAAGTAGATCTTCAACGGCACCATCGTCATGCCCTGCCGTTCGACGGCCTGCGAGAGCTTGGCCATCTCCTTCTTCTTCATGAGCAGCTTGCGGCGCCGGCGCGGCTCATGGTTGAAGCGATTGGCCTGCAGATATTCCGGAAGATAGGAATTGATCAGCCACAGCTCACCGCCTTCCATCGAGGCGTAGGATTCGGCGATGTTTGCGTGCCCGCCACGTAGTGATTTCACCTCCGTGCCGGTCAGCGCCAGCCCGGCCTCGTAGGTGTCGATCACCTCATAGGAGAAGCGCGCCTTGCGGTTTTCCGCGGCGACCTTGCTGTTGGGATCGGATTTCCGGACCTGGTTCATGGCCGGGACAGGTAAGACCCTCCCGGCCTTTGATCAAGTCGGTTGATGGACTCAGTTGATCAAGCCGGCAAACTTCATCGCCGCATCGATCTTGGCCGCCGTGCCTTCTTCGACAGTGGTCAATGGCGAGCGCACGACGTTCTCGACCCTCCCGAGCCGCGACAGCGCATATTTCGCGCCGGCCAGCCCCGGCTCGATGAAGATCGCCTTGTGCAGCGGCATCAGCCGGTCCTGCAGTTCGAGCGACTTCTCCTTGTCGTTGTCCAGCGTCGCCGTCTGGAATTCGGCGCAGAGCCTGGGTGCGACATTCGACGTCACCGAGATGCAGCCGATGCCGCCATGGGCATTGAAACCCAGCGCGCTGGCGTCCTCGCCGGAAAGCTGGATGAAGTCCTTGCCGCAGGTCATCCGCTGCTCGGACACGCGCTCCACCTTGCCGGTCGCGTCCTTGACGCCGGCGATGTTCTTGAAGTCATGCGCCAGCCTGCCCATGGTCTCCGGCATCATGTCGATCACCGAACGCGGCGGGATGTTGTAGATGATGATCGGCAGCGTCGTCGCCTTTGCGACGGCAGCGAAATGCGCATAGAGGCCACGCTGCGTCGGCTTGTTATAGTAAGGCGTGACGACCAGTGCCGCGTCGGCGCCCGCCTGCTCGGCGAACTTCACCAGGCCGATCGCCTCTTCGGTGTTGTTGGAACCGGCCCCGGCGACCACGGGCACCCTGCCCTTCGCCGCTTCGACACAGGTCTTCACGACAAGGCGATGCTCGTCATGCGACAGCGTCGGTGATTCGCCGGTCGTGCCGACGGGAACCAGGCCCTTTGTGCCTTCGGCGATCTGCCAGTCGATGAACGCGCGAAAGGCTTTCTCGTCGAAACGCCCGTCCTTGTCGAACGGCGTCACGAGCGCAGTGAGAGAGCCTCTCAGCATGATGCGATACTCCAGAGTATTATCGGTTTTTTCTCAACTCCCGCGCGGCTTCTAGCCGAAAGCGAAGCTTGGCGCCATAGCCGGCCGACCGGTGGCGCAATGTCATTTCCGGGTCTGGCTACCCCGCCGCTACCCACAAAGATAACATATCCTTTACTTATGCTTCACCACCCCCAGCCAGACTGTCCCTACCCGTTCCGGTCCATTTCGTGTAAGGACAGGACATGATCAGCAAGCTGCGCCGCAGGCGCGATAGCCGCTTCGCTCTCATCGCCGCCTCGCTGGCGCTGGCGCCGGCCGCTGCCGTCGGCGCCGAAAAGGATGCGACTTTCGCGTTTGTGATGCCCGACGCGGGAGCTGTCGCCGCAGCCGGCGAGATCGCCCTCCTGAAGGCCGGGCTGGACGCGATCGAGGCGATGGACATAGGCAAGGCGCGCCGTATCCGCGACCGCTTGCCGGAGGCGAGCATCGACCGCCACATCCTCACCTGGGCGATCGCCTTCGACGGCGGCAGGGATGTGTCGAGCATCGATATCGCCAGCGCGGCGCTCACGCTGCCCAACTGGCCCGGCATGAAACGGCTGCGGCGGAACAGCGAGCGTGCCTTCTACCGCGAGAACCCCGACGCCAAGCGGGTCGTAAGCGTTTTCGGCGACAGCAGGCCGCAGACGCTCGACGGCATTGTCCTGCTCGCCCGCGCGCATGCCTCGCTCGGGCAGGTCAAGGACGCGCGCGCCGTATTGGCGCCCTTCTGGCGCACGGCAAAGCTGGAAGCGCCGGAAGAGCAGCGCATCATCAAGGAATTCGGCGCCATCCTCCTGCCGGAGGACCACCGCGCCCGCATGGAAGGCATGCTCTATGCGGAGCGCGTCAATTCGGCCGACCGCGTCGCCGAGCTCGCAGGCGCCGAGCCGCTCGCCAAGGCGTGGACGGCCGTCATCCGCGGGGCAAAGGAAGCGCCTGCGCTGCTCAAGGCCGTGCCGGCCGACATGCGTTCGGCCGGCTATTATTTCGCGGAAGCCCGCTATCTCCGCAGGAAGAACAAGTTCGCCGAGGCCGCAGCGATCATGCTGAAGGCGCCGACGAATCGCGAGGCGCTGGTCGATCCCGACGCATGGTGGACCGAGCGCCGCGTGCTGTCGCGCGAGCTCGTCGACCATGGCGACATGAAGCTCGCCTACCGAATCGCCGCCGCGCACGCCGCCGAAAGCCCGGTCGAGGCCGCCGACGCCGAGTTCCACGCGGGCTGGTATGCGCTGCGCGGGCTGAGCGACGCCAAGGCCGCGGCAAAGCATTTCGCCCGCATCGCGGAGATCGCCGAAGGGCCGATCTCGCTCGCGCGCGCCTATTACTGGCTCGGTCGCGCCGCCGAAGCCGGCGCACCTGGCGACGCCAGGACCTTCTACGAAAAGGCCGCAGTCTACGGCACCGCCTTCTATGGCCAGCTTGCCGCCGACCGAATCGGCGGCAAGACGCTGAACGTCGCCTATCCCGAGCCGACCGCAGCCGACCGCGAAAGCTTCCGGCGACGCGAGACCGTCAAGGCTATCCGCCGCCTCGAACGCTGCGGCTATCAGAAGCTCGCGGACATGCTCTATCGCGAGCTTGCCGGGGATCTTGCCAAGCCCGGCGAGCTGGCGCTGCTGGCCGACATGGCCGAAAGGCGCGAGGATCACACGCTGGCGCTGAAGATCGGCAAGATCGCCGCCGGGCGCGGCCTCGACATCGGCGCCCTGTCGCACCCGGTCGGGGCGATCCCGGCCGACGCCGACATTTCAGGTTCGGGCAAGGCGCTTGCCTATGCCATCGCCCGCCAGGAGAGCGAGTTCAACGCCGCCGCCGTCTCCCATGCCGGGGCGCGCGGGCTGCTGCAGCTCCTGCCGGGAACCGCGAAGTCAGTAGCCAGGAAGGCGGGCATGACCTTCTCGCAGGAGCGGCTGACGACCGACGCTGGCTACAACGCGACGCTCGGCGCCGCCTTCCTCAGCGAGCAGCTCGGCCGATTCGACGGCTCCTACGTTTTGACCTTCGTCGGCTACAATGCCGGTCCCGGCCGCGCCCGCGACTGGATCAAGCGATACGGCGATCCGCGCGGCAAGGACATCGACACGGTGGTCGACTGGATCGAGAGGATCCCCTTCACCGAGACGCGCGCCTATGTGCAGCGCGTGATGGAAAACTACCAAGTCTACAAGATGCGTCTTTCGGGAAGTTTTGACATCGAAGGCGACCTGGTGAAGGGACGCCAGCGTACCGCCGCCGAATACTGACGGACCGGGTCCGACGACTCGCGCTCCCCCACCTCCCCTTCATCCTCGCCCGAAGCGGGCCCGATCGTTCCTTTGACGCGGCCGCAACCGGTGGTATCTGCTGAAAGACCACACCTTCCCGAACGGAATCATCGATGACCACCGAGCAGGGCTTTTCGGATTTTTTCTATTCCGCGCCGGACGGGCTGAAGCTTCATGCCCGCATCTACGGCACCGAACGCGCCGACACCACGCCGGTCGCCTGCCTTCCCGGACTGTCTCGCAATGCCCGTGATTTCCACGAGCTGGCTCTCCATCTCTCGCGCCGCGAGGAACGGCCGCGTCAGGTGATCGTCTTCGATTATCGCGGGCGCGGCCAGTCGGCCTATGACCGCAACTGGCGAAACTACGACGTCAGGATCGAGGCGGCGGACGTCGACGCCGGGCTGATCGCCGCCGGCATCGAAAGGGCTCATTTCATCGGCACCTCGCGCGGCGGAATGATCATCCACGCACTGGGCTCGATGCGCCCGACCGTGATGAAATCCGTCGTGCTCAACGATATCGGCCCGGTGATCGAGGGCGAAGGGCTGGCGCAGATCCGCTCCTATCTGGAGCGCTCGCCGCGGCCCCGCGACATGGCGGAGGCCGCCGCCATCCAGCGCGCCGCCCACGGCTCGGCGTTTCCCGCCCTGAACGAGGCGGACTGGCAGCGTTTTGCCGCCGCGATCTACCGCGACCACAAGGGACAGCCGGTCGCCGATTTCGATCCGGCCCTGCTGAAGGTCGTCAAGACATTCGATCTCGACAAGCCGATCCCCGTCATCTGGCACCTGTTCGAGGCGCTGCGCGGTTTTCCGATGCTCGTCATCCGCGGCGCCAACTCGAAGCTCCTGTCGGCGGCGACGCTCGCCGAAATGGCCCGCAGGCATCCCGACTGCCAGACCGTCACGGTCGAGGGCCAGGGCCATCCGCCGATGCTCGAGACGGGCGACCTGCCGCAGACGATCGCCGCTTTCTTCGACCGGGCAGAAGCTGGCGCCTGAGCTTTCTCCGCAGGCTCACGTTACGTTGGCAGGCCTCAGCCCTCTTTTATTCCAGCTCGAAAACGAAAACGGCCCGCGCTCTTTCGAGCGCGGGCCGCCTTGACTAGCTCGTCAGCCGATTATCAGCCGCCGAAGTTCGCCTGCAGGCGGAGGAAGCCGCCCCAGTTGTCATCCGGATCGGTGTCGAAGTTGTCGACGTAGACGATTTCCGGAATGATGTGGAAGTTGTTGACCAGCTCGTAGTCGACGTTGACGGCGGTCGAGAAGTTCTCGAGGTCGTCATAGCCAACTTCGAAGTTGAGCGTGGTCTTCTCGTTGAACTGCCAGGCGCCGCCAACCCAGACGGCCCACTCGCCGCCCCAAGGAGCGTAGTAGTTCTGCGCATCGGCCAGGGTCGAATCGTCGTTGCTGGCCCAAGCGCCCATCACGAAGAGCGACAGAGCGTCGGAAGCGTTGAAGTCGACGCGGCCCTTGATAGCGCCTTCGCCGTAGACGGAGTCGTAGCCGCCGACGACCGAGATGCCGCCCCAACCGCCGGTCCAGCCGACGCCGCCAACCACGTGCGGGACATAGTCGTCCAGCGCATAGCTGGTGAGGTCATAGGCACCCTCGCCGTCGCCGCCTTCTTCGAGAGCGACTGCAGCGGTGAAGCCGTTGCCGCCGTTGAAGGTGTAGGCGATCTGGTGGGTTCCGAACGGACCGTAGGGAACGAGACCGTCGTTCGAGACGCCCGACGAGTAGCCGGTGAAGGTCGAGAACAGCGAGTCGGTCTTACCGATGCGGAAACCGCCGAGCTCGATATAGGCGTGCTCGATGGCGACCTCATCCTGGGTGAAGGTGCTGCTGCCGATGAAGACATCTTCGTCATCGAAAATGTCCGCCGTTTCAACGTCGTACTGGAAGTTGATCTGGGCGTAGGTGCGCAGGGTGCCGAGTTCGGTCTCCGCACGGCTGTCAACGCGAAGCGCGAAACGAGCACGCTTGTAGTAGGTGTCGTTGAACGAAGCCTCGCCGTCCACGAAGTCTTCCTTATCGAGGACGTCCTGGAAGCCGGAGGCGCCGATGCCGATGTCGTAGCGCATGTAGCCGGAGACCTTGAGGCAGGTCTCGGTGCCGGGGATGTAGTAGAAGCCGACGCCGTACGTGTCGCAGACGCGCACGTATTCCATCGGTTCCGGTTCGGCGATCACCACCGCGTCGGCGGCGCGCGCACCGGACACTGCGACGAGAGCCGCAGCGGAGCCGAGAAGCAGGCCCTTGATGTTCATTTTCTGACCTCCAGTCAAAAGTTAAAAAACGGGTCTGGGTATTTTTGCTGAAGGACAGCGTTCCCTGCCCCATCCCCAATTGCGAAAAAGAGGCGCCTCGCGCTGCTTCTTCATCGCCGACATTACCGATGGAGCGCCGTCATTCAACCACGATCTAGCCCCGTTTGCCGTCGTCGGTCCGCTATCCGGACGCGATGTTGCACAAATGACACGATTTGGCCGGGCCCGGAAAGCTTCGATTAACCATTGGGGCCAGCGAAGGGGTTGAAACCGCAGCGCAAGGCGATTCGCCTGCTGTTTCGCCAGGGCGCCGGCGAATCGAGGCTTGCAGGCGGCTCCATAGTTTTTTCGATGGCGGCGGGGATGGCTGTTGATTGTGGGAGTGCTTTTCTTTATCCAGCGCGGCGACGGAGAGGTGGCCGAGTGGTCGAAGGCGCGCCCCTGCTAAGGGCGTAGAGGTGGAAGCTTCTCGTGGGTTCGAATCCCATCCTCTCCGCCAGCACCCCGCGCTGCTGCTGGATTCCCTTCCTTATTGTTGGTAGCCATTCCTGCATGAGCAGATTGCCGACCTCCTTCGCCAAGCATCTGAAACCCGTGCGCCAGCCCCAAATGCGGCCGCCGGCGGCCAAAAATGGCGTAGAAGAGGCGCTGCGAAGGGCAAAAGAGCACTACGACAGGGGCGAGGTCGCCCAGGCGGAGAAGCTGTCCGTCGCTATACTGACGCGCGATCCCCACAACGTCCCGGCGCTGATGCTTGCCGGAGCGCTTGCGCGCCGCGTCCAGGATTTCGGCCTTGCCGTGAGCTTCTTCAAGAAGGTCGTCGCGCTGCAGCCGAACTCGACCGAAGCCCATCTGGTTCTGGCAACTGCATACGGCGAGGCTGGCGAACACCCGGACGCAATCAAACATTTTCGACAGGTGCTGGCCCGCAAGCCCGACCTGGTCGCAGCTCTGGGCGCGCTTGGAAAATCCTATACCGCAGCCGGTGAGGCGGAACTCGCCCTGCCGCTTTTCGAAAGAGCGACAAAGCTTCAGCCAAACCACACGGCGCTGCGTTACGATCACGCGACGGCGCTTATCGCGCTCGGGCGCATGGATGATGCCGCCGACGTCCTGAGAGAGAGCATCGTGCGAGGGTATCGCGTCGCCGCCTCCTACCGGTCGCTGGCAGACACGCAGAAGTTCTCAAGCGAACCCGTGGAACTTGGCGCGATCTTCGCGAAGCTCAAGGAATCCAACCTCGATCGGGCGGACCGGATCGCACTTCACCACGCGGCGGGCAAGATTTTCAACGATATGGGACGCCACGAAGAGGCGGTCGATCAGTTCCAGGCCAGCAAGCTTGCAGCCGGCCACGGCTTCGATATCGAAGCCTACCGCCGTCGAATCGATACGCTGATTGCTGCCTTTACGCCGCAGTTGCTGAAGTCGAAAACGGGATTCGGCAATCCCACCGCGGTTCCGGTCTTCATCGTGGGCATGCCTCGCTCGGGAACGACCCTGATCGAGCAGATCTGTGCAAGCCATCCTGCGGTGCACGGCGCCGGCGAACTCACCAAGCTGGGATCGGTGGTCCGATCGGCCGGTTACACACATGAACCGAACGGCTCCATACAGAAATCACCGCAAGCCTTGACTGCGGAGGAAACTCGCTCGCTGGCGGAGAATTATCTCGGTTTCGTTCAGCGAATGGCCCCTTCATCGGCCCGAATCATCGACAAGATGCCGCACAACTTCCAGTCGATAGGAATGATCGCGCTTCTCTTTCCGAACGCGAAGATCATTCATTGCACGCGGGACCCGATCGACAACTGCATTTCCTGCTTTTTCAATACCTTCAACGAAAGGCACGGCTACAACACGGACCTGCGCACGCTCGGGCTCTACTACCGGGAGTATGCACGCCTGATGCGTCACTGGTACGCGCTGCTGCCGGGCCGCATCCACGAATGCCGCTACGAGGCCATGATCGCGGACCAGGAGGCAGAATCACGTCGGTTGATCGATTTCCTCGGCCTGCCCTGGGACGAGGCATGCCTGAACTTCCACGAAACAGAGCGCTCGGTCACCACGCCGAGCCGCTGGCAGGTGCGCCAGCCGATCTATGCCTCTTCGGTCAAGCGCTGGAAAAGGTACGAAAACAAGATCCAGCCGCTGATCGAAGCGCTCGGGGACCTCGCCGAGGTCTAGTTTTCAGGGGTGTCGGCGCGCTCGTGGCGCCGCGGTGCCAAGCGCTTAGAGGTCGATTGCTGCTGGCGGGCCTAACTTCCTCCCATTCCGTTAGATTTCTCAATGCTTTGAAATTGTTGATTTTTTCGATCTGAATTCCGGCAAAATAGCCCGGAAGAGGACCCGAAATGTGAGGCCTCCGCTTTTTTAGACTGGAGGTCAGAAAATGAACATCAAGGGCCTGCTTCTCGGCTCCGCTGCGGCTCTCGTCGCAGTGTCCGGTGCGCGCGCCGCCGACGCGGTGGTGATCGCCGAACCGGAACCGATGGAATACGTGCGCGTCTGCGACACGTACGGCGTCGGCTTCTACTACATCCCCGGCACCGAGACCTGCCTCAAGGTCTCCGGCTACATGCGCTACGACATCGGCGTCGGCGACGCTCTGGGCATCAACAATGCTCTGGATCGCGATTCCGTGTTCGACGGCAACCCGGGCTTCGAGACCGACGACACCTATTTCAAGCGCGTTCGTTTCGCGCTTCGCGTTGATAGCCGTGCGGAAACCGAACTCGGCACCCTGCGCACCTACGCCCAGATCAACTTCAACTACGACACCGGTGATGTGTTGGAGGGTGCTAATCAGCCCAACTTCGCCATCACGGATGCCTATGACTATGTCGCCATCGAGCACGCTTATATCGAGCTCGGCGGTTTCCGCATCGGTAAGACCGACTCGCTGTTCTCGACCTTCACCGGCTACTCGTCGGGCGTCTCGAACGACGGTCTCGTTCCCTACGGTCCGTTCGGAACCCACCAGATCGCCTACACCTTCAACGGCGGCAACGGCTTCACCGCTGCAGTCGCTCTCGAAACGGGCGATGGCGACTACAATCCGTTCGGCCTGGCTCCGGCGCCGTTCGACAACAGCTTCACCATTGACAGCTACGTGCCGCACGTGGTTGGCGGCGTCGGCTGGACCGGCGGTTGGGGCGGTGTCTCCGGTGTCATTGGTTATGACTCCGTCTGGGAAGAAGTCGCGGTCAAGGGTCGCGTCGACTTCAACGCTTCCGACGCTCTGTCGCTCTTCGTGATGGCCGGCTGGAAGTCGGTTGACGACGACTGGAACGACAACGCCCCTGGGTTTGTTAACCTCGATGGCGACAGCCCGAACTACTACGGCCAGTGGCAGGGCGACTGGGCCGTGTGGGTCGGTGGCGCTTGGGCCTTCAACGAGAAGGCCACGCTCAACTTCGAAGTTGGCTATGACGACCTCGAGAACTTCTCGACCGCCGTCAACGTTGACTACGAGCTGGTCCACAACTTCCACGTCATTCCGGAAATCGTCTATGTCGACAACTTCGACGTCGATGATGCCGATGCTTGGGGCGGCTATCTCCGTCTGCAGGCGAACTTCGGCGGCTGATCCGGCATGCCGGCAGTCTGAAACAGTCAAGCGGCCCGCCTTTTCGAAGGCGGGCCGTGTCTTTTTTGCAACAACAAGGAAAGGAACGGAGCGCCGGGGGGCGTAACTGGTAGCCGACTCACCATTCCAGTTAAAAAAACGCTTCGTCCAAACCGCCTAAGGCCGTAGCCTTCAGGTGGGGGATGGGAAAAAATGCAAAACTGGATGAGCGCTGCGCAGGGTCAGGACTTTGCTGATGCTGCCGATACAAGTGCAAGCAGCGTAAGTTATTCTTTCGGCGCCAATCGACTGGTCAAGAAGGTCGAAGCCTTCACAATCTCGGAATTGTTCGCCGCCTACGGCCCGATCCTGTGGGACGAAGGCAGGCACAAGGAGAATGTGAAGTCCTTTTTGGGCGAGATCGACGAGATATTCCTGAACAAGAGGTTCAGCACCTTCAGCCAGGAGACGCTGGACGATCTGATCGGGACGCTCCGCGAGCGCGGCAACAGCAACGCAACCATCAATCGGAAGATGGCTGCGCTCAGCAAGTTGCTCCGCAAGGCTTGCAAAATGGGGGATATCTACAGCCTTCCCGAGTTTCGCCGTCAGAAGGAGCGAAGCGGCCGTATCCGTTTCCTCGAGATCGACGAGGAGGAGAGGCTGTTCGCCGAGATTCGCCTCCGTTCGGAGCATTACTGGCAACTCGCGGTGTTCCTCGTCGACACCGGTGCACGGCTCGGCGAGGCAACCGGGCTGCACTGGAACGATGTCCACGACGGCACCGCAACGTTCTGGCTGACAAAATCCGGCAGAAGCCGCACCGTGCCGTTGACCGAGCGTGTCCGCGAGATCCTCCGTTCGATGGAACGTGAAAAATCCGGCCCCTTCGGCAAGATCAAGCAGTACCAGTTCCGCGCCGTCTGGCACGAAGCCAAGGGCGCGATCGGCCTCGGTACCGACATGGAACTGGTTCCGCACTGCCTCCGGCACACCTGTGCGTCCCGCTTGGTGCGCGGCGGCGTCGACATCAGGCGTGTCCAGATGTGGCTCGGCCACCAGACGCTGCAGATGACGATGCGCTATTCCCATTTGGCGACGCACGATCTCGACGTGTGCGTTCCGATCCTGGAGCGCGCCGTCGCAGGCAAGCCGCCCATCACGAAGGCGAGAAGCTCCGGCAAATAGCAAGGAGAGACGCTGCCAACGCGTCGTAATTGAAAACCGGTATTCGTCCGATGGATAGGGGTAATCGCAGGTTAGCGTTGCCCCTATCGTCCTGCCTGCCTCGCTCTGCACCCCTCCCCTTTTCAAAAGTTGCTTGATGGAGGCGGAAGGTGGGCTCTGCGGAGGGTGGACTCTTACGCGGCTGCTTGGGGCGGCAGTCGATAAACCTGGCCGAATCGGTTTCACGGCCTCTGCGTAAGCGGTGAACAAGTTTTTCGAGGAAGGAAATTTTTATTAGCCTGAAATCAATCACTTATACGATTTCAGCCTCTCCTCGCCCTACCATTTTACCAACACCCCTGCCGCCTCCCGCATACTCCTCGTCAGCAGCTTGCTTGTGGGAACGGGTGTACACGACCTCCATCCAGGCAAGTGTGGCGCTGGATCGCGTCCCGTGTTGGTCACATGGGCGGCTCCGGTCCCGGTGCTGGCCTGCGCGCCCGCTCCTCCAGCCTATCGGAAGGGGATGGACCGGGAACGGCAGCGGGAAAAAACGCCGGCGGCGCATGGCTGCGCGTCAACTAGATTACTTAGAAGACGTCGCAGCCATGCGCCGCCTCCCACATCTTTCAACGGCCAGATTGCGAAAGCAGGGCGTGGCGATGATGAAACACGCGCTCAACCAAGGACCCAGCCATGGCAAGCAAATGCGCCGAATCGCGTCAGCGCCTGACGCGCGATTTCAGGAAGCGGTCGAAAGCAACGGCGAGGATCAGGATCAGGCCTATGACGATCGACTGCGTGTAGGACGACACATTGTTGAACTGCAGCCCGTTCTGCAGCACGCCGATGAGCGCGGCGCCCACCACGGTGCCGCCGACGCTGCCGATGCCGCCGAAAAGCGAGGTACCGCCGATGACGACGGCCGAGATCACCGTCAGCTCGTAGCCCATGCCGGCGACGGCTTCCGACGAGTTCAGCCGCGCCGACAGCACGAAGGCCGCCAGCCCCGCGAAGAAGCCGACGATCACATAGACCGAGACGAGGACGCGGTCGACGCGCAGGCCCGAGAGCCGCGCGGCCTCGGCATTGCCGCCGACGGCATAGACGGCGCGGCCGTAGCGCGTGTAGCGCAGCACGATGTGGCAGAGGATGGCGGCAACCGCGAAGATGATCACCGGCACCGGAACCGGGCCGACCATCCCGTTGCCGAACCAGCGCATGGAGGCGTCGAAACCGGAGATGGGTCCGCCGTTGGAGATGGTCAGCGTCAGCCCGCGGAAGATGGTCAGGCCGCCGAGCGTGACCACGAAGGGCGGCACCTTGAGGCGCGTGATGGCGAGGCCCTGCACATAACCGGCGAGCGCGCCGACCGCGACCGCGGCGAGCAGCGCCGCGAACCAGCCGTAGCCGGTTCCGCCGGACGCCGAAAGCGACAGCGTGTTGGCCGTGCCGCCCTTGGCCACCACTGCCGCCACCATGCCGCAGAGCGCGAGCAGCGAGCCGACCGAAAGGTCGATGCCGGCTGTGAGGATGACGAAGGTCATGCCGAGCGCGATCAGGCCGGTGATCGAGATCTGGCGCAATATGTTGAAGATGTTGAGCGGGTCGATGAAGTTCGGGCTCATCACCGTGAAGACGATCATCAGCGCCGCAAGGAAGATGAGCGGCCCGAAATTCACCATCAGGCGCGTGAGATTGACGCCGCCGCGTCCGTCCTGTTCCACCGTGCTGCTCATTGCGCCCTCCCCTCCCGCCTGTCGAGCGCCATCAGCTCCATCAGCCTCTCCTCCGTCGCCTCGATGGCGGGCATCTCGCCGGTGATCCGTCCGCGCCGCATGGTGACGATCCTGTCGGACACCGCAAGCACTTCCGGCAGCTCGGACGAGATCATCAGGATGGCGATGCCGCGCTCGGCGAGCTGTACCAATATCTGGTGCACCTCGGCCTTGGCGCCGACGTCGACGCCGCGCGTCGGCTCGTCGACGATCAGCACCTTGGGGTCGCGCGCCAGCCAGCGGGCGAGCACGACCTTCTGCTGGTTGCCGCCGGAAAGGCCTTCCATCGCCTGTTCCGGCGAGGCCATGCGGATCGACAGCATCTTCTTGTAGTTTGACAGCGCCTCGCGCTCGCGCCGTTCAGCCATGAACCCAAAACCGTTGCTGAAGCGGCCGAGCGCCGCCACCGAAAAATTGGTGAGGATGCCGAGCGCGGCGAAGATCGCCTGGTGCTTGCGGTCCTCCGGCACCAGCCCGATGCCGAGCCGGATTGCGTCGGCGGGGGATTGCGGCGCGATCGGCTTGCCGTCCAGCGTGATGGTGCCGGCGGCGATACGGTCGGCGCCGAAGATGGCGCGCGCAAGCTCGGTGCGGCCGGAGCCGACGAGGCCGGCCACGCCGAGGATCTCGCCGGCCTTGAGATCGAGGTCGACGCCCTCGAGCACGATGGCATGCGGCGCTTCGGGATCGCGCACGGTGCGCAGGCCGCGCACCGAAAGCCTGACCTCGTCCGGAACCTCGCGCTTGTGCGGCCGTGCATAAAGCTCGGAAGCGGCGCGGCCGACCATCCTTTCGATGATCTTCGGTATCTGGACCGGTTCGCCGTTTTCGCGATCCAGATGGCCGGCAAGCCTGCCGTCGCGCAGCACCGTCATGCGGTCGCAGATGAACGATGCCTCCTCCAGGCGATGCGTCACGAACATGATGGCGACGCCGTCCTTGCGCAGCCTGTCCATGATCGCGAGCAGCCGCTGCACCTCGGATTCCGTCAGCGCCGAGGTCGGCTCGTCCATGATGATGAGGCGGCTTTCGAGCGACAGCGCGCGCGCGATCTCGACCAGTTGCTGCTCGGCGACTGAAAGAACCGAAACCGGCGTGCGCGGATCGATGGTCAGCCCGACGCGGCCGATGATCTGGCGCGAATCCTCCACCATCTTCTTCCAGTTCACCAGTCCGAGCGGCCCGGTCGGCGCGCGGCCGATGAATATGTTCTCCGCCACCGTCAGCGTCGGGACCAGGCTGAGCTCCTGGTAGATGGTGACGATGCCCGCCCGCTTGGATTCCTCCGGGCTTGCCGGCTTGAATTCGGCGCCGTCGAAGAGGATGCGCCCGCTCGACGGCGGCTGCACGCCCGACAATATCTTGAGCAGCGTCGACTTGCCGGCACCGTTTTCGCCGAGCAAGCCGAGGATCTCGCCGCGCCTTACGTCGAGCGATACGTCGTTCAGCGCCGTCACGCCGGCGAAATGCTTGGTGACGCCCTCGACCGCGAGGAGCACGTCGTCAGCCGGCGCTGTTGCGGCTTGCGCTAGAGACAAGCTTCTCTCCCCGCGGAATGGACATCCGAAGAACGCAGGCCGGCCCCGTTATCGGGCGGGCCGGCCTGCAGCCGTTCTAGTCGCGCTACTGGGTTTCCCCGAGGCGCTCGGCCTTGTCGAGATTGTCCTTGCCGATGACGATTGGCGTCAGCAGCACGAGCTTCTCGGCAGGCTCCGTCTTGTCCTTGACGTAGGCGACGGCGATACGCACCGCCGTGCGGGACTGCTCGCCGGGGAACTGCTCGACCGTGCCGGCAAGCTTGCCGTCGCGCACCGCCACCAGCGCCTCGGGAAGCGCATCGAAGCCGTAGATCTTGACGTCATTGAAGCCACGCGCCGCGCAGGCTTCCATGGCGCCGAGAGCCATATCGTCATTGGCGCAAATGATCGCGTCCGGCTTGCCGTTGGCGGCGAGGCCGGCCTCGGTCACCGACAGGGCTTCGGCGCGCGCGAAGTTCGCGGTCTGCTCGAAGACGATCTGGTACTTGTCCTTCAGCGGATCGAGGACATTGTGAACGCCCTTGTTGCGGTCGATCGCCGGGCCGGCGCCGGGCTGGCCCTGCAGGTGGAAGAGCTTCGCACCGTCCGGGAAGGCATCGACGACGGCCTGGGCTTCCGCCTCGCCGCCCTTGACGTTGTCGGCGCCGACATGGGCGAGGATGCCCTCGACGCCATCGACGCGGCGGTCGATGGTGACGACGGGGATGCTGGCCTGGATCGCCTGCTCGACGGCGGGCGCAAGCGCGTTGACGTCAAGCGGCGAGATGACGATCGCGTTGACCTTCTGGACGATGGCCGCCTCGATGTCGGCAGTCTGCTTCGGCGCGGAATTCTGGCCGTCGCTTTCGATGAGGTTGACGCCCTGGGCTTCAGCCTCGACCTTGATCTGGTTCAGCATGTGCACGAAGAACGGGAAGCTGAGGCTGGGCACCGAACCCAATATGGTCAGCTTGTCCTGTGCGAATGCAGCGGGCGCCCCGAGCGCCAACGCGCCGACGGCCACCGACGATACCAAAAACTCACGTCTGTTCATGGAATTGCTCTCCTCCTGATGAGCGTTTCGCAGCGGCATCGTTTTCCTCCCGGCGCCGACCCAAGGGAAACTAGCCAAGCCCATTTCAATGCGCAAGGAAGTTGGTAGCGCTACCCTTCGGGGTTCTTGCGCATCGCAAGGTCAGAAGCGGTTGTGGATCTTCAGGACGCACTTCTTGACGCTGCAGGACTTGTCGGCCGCCGGAACGCTGGCGAAGGTGACGATCTCGCCCGACCAGCAGAACCGCCGGTCCGACACGTAGCGGCCGTAAAGCGGCATGCCGCTCCGTGAGCGCCAGCGAAGGACGACTGAGCCGTTGGCCTGCACGGCGGCCTGGACGCTGGCGCAGCTCATATTGGTGATGGAATAGGCCGGCTCACCGAAGGCGGCGGAAGCGGCCAGCAACATGGCGCCCGCCAACAGAAGCTTCCTCATCCGATTACCTCCGTCTGCGTCAAAGTGCCGGCGGCGCTTCGAGGCGCATTCAAGCAGAACGCGTTCTCGAAGTCGATTGCAGGCGCCGATCCGTCGGAGGGTCGCCGGCCGCGCCTAGGCCGCAACGGAACCAATCCGCGCCGAAGTGGGCGCAGGCTCGATTACCTTGCGGTAGAGATGCCAGGTCGCGTGGCCGAGGATCGGCAGCACCACCGTCAGCCCGGCAAAGAGTGGCAGCGACCCGATGGCGAGCAGCACGGCGACGATCAGGCCCCAGACCAGCATCTGCAGCGGGTTGGCCGCGACCGCACGCACCGAAGCGTGGATGGCCTCGTAGGCGCCGACGTCGCGGTCGAGCAGCAGCGGGAAGGCGATGACGGTCGTGCAAAGCACGATCGCAGCGAAAACGAACCCGATCGCGTTGCCGGCGATCAGCAGCATGCGGCCATGCTCGGTCTGGAATATCTCGTTGAGGAAGCTTGAGAGCGAAGCCGGCGGAGTCGGACCGAATGTGTGCACGTAAAGTGCCTGGGCGACCAGCAGCCAGGTGATGAAGATCGCAAACAGCATTATGCCCACCGCCGCGATCGACGGGAGCGCGGGCGAGTGGCGAACGTCGAAAGCGTGCGACCAGGAAGTGTCGAGCCCTTCCTCGCGCCGCCGGCTGATCTCATAGAGGCCGAGCGCAGCGAACGGGCCGATCAAGGCGAAGCCGGACATCAACGGAAAGAGCATCGGCAGAGCGCTTGCATTGGATGAGGTCCAGGCGGCGAGCAGGACACCGACGATAGGATAGATGATAATGATGAAGACGACGTGGGAGGGCTTGGCCATGAAATCGTCAAGGCCCCCGCGAAGAGCGTCGAAAAGATCGCCGATACCGATCCTGCGCACGCTCACATGGTTCAGGGTGCCGGCAGCGTTTGCATAGACATGGAAGCTCATGACCATTCCTCCTGCGATCTGGATACGATCCGGGCGGCCGCGGCTCTTGTGCTGGCGTCTTGCATGACGGGTCACGCAAACCGCGACCTGCACTCTTTTCAAGATAATGCGGCTGCCGGAATTTTCCACAGGGGGGTGGGAGCCGTTCACCGATGGTTGATCGCCAGCAAGACGCCAAATGTCACGAAACCGCCGGTCAGTTCGCCCTTTCTTCAACGGCCAAACCTGCCTATAGCTCTGGCCGTTCCGGGCCGACAGACGAGCGGCCGGAGGATTGCGTCAACTGCCTGTGCAGGCAGCCGAAGTCGCCAGGGGCAGATAGGGTATGACTGACGGGGACATGACGGACGGAAGCGTGACGGCCGCCGGAGAGCAGGCCGAGGCGTTCGAGTTTCCAATATTGGTCGGCGACATCGGCGGCACCAATGCGCGCTTTGCCGTGATCGAGCATGCCGGCGCGGCGACGGGTGAGCCCCGGATCGTCTATACCGCCGACTTCTCCACAATCGACGACGCGATCCGCTCCGTTGTCCTGGAAAAACTCGGCGTCAGGCCGCGTTCAGCCCTGCTGGCGATCGCCGGCCCGGTGATCGGCGACGAAATTCCCCTCACCAACTGTCCCTGGGTCGTGAAGCCGAAAGGCATGGCGGCCACCGTCGGCCTGACCGACGTCATGATCCTCAACGATTTCGAGGCGCAGGCGCTCGCCGTCGTCGCGCTGGGCGACCATCATGTGGAGAAGATCGGCGGCGGAGAGTCCCAGGCGCATGCCGGCCGCGCCGTGCTCGGCCCCGGCACAGGGCTTGGCGTGGCGGGCCTGCTCAAAACCGACGGGAAATGGATACCCGTGCCCGGTGAAGGCGGTCATATGGACATCGGTCCGCGCACGCCGCGCGACTATCAGATCTGGCCGCATATCGAGCCGCTGGAGGGGCGCGTCTCGGGTGAGCAGATCCTCTCAGGCCGCGGCCTGGTCAACACCTACCGCGCCGTCGCCATCGCCGACGGCAAGACGCCGGTTTTCGCCACGCCGGCCGAGGTCGCGAAAGCGGCACTCGATAAGACCGATCCTGTCGCGGAAGAAGCACTGGCGCTCTTTGCCACCTGCCTCGGCCGTACGGCAGGTGACGTCGCGCTTGTCTTCAAGGCGCAGGGTGGCGTCTACCTTGCCGGCGGCATCGCCCAGAAGATCATCCCGGCCCTTAAATCAGGCAATTTCCGTGCGGCCTTCAATGACAAGGCGCCGCACAGCGAATGGATGGCCGAGATTCCGGTCTATGTGATCACCGATCCACTTGGCGCGTTGGCCGGGCTGGCCGCCTATGCGCGCGCGCCGCATACATTCGGCGTCGAGACGGCCGGCAGGCGCTGGCGGAACTGAGCGCGGAAAGGAAAAAGACATGAGCGACCAGTCCGCAGATATGGGCCTCGTCGTGGTCGGAGCAGCCGGCCGCATGGGCCAGGCTCTGATCCGGGCGATCTCCACCGTGCCGGGAGCGAAAGTCGCCGCCGCGATCGAGCGCAAGGGCTCGCCCCAGATCGGCCAGGATGCCGGACTGCTGGCAGGTGTCGGCCAGCTCGGCGTGGCGATCACCGACGATCCCCTGCCCGCCTTCGCCAAGGCCGACGGTGTGCTCGATTTCACCACGCCCGCGGCGACCGTCGAGTTCGCCGGCTACGCCGCGCAGGCGCGCATCGTGCACGTCATCGGCACCACCGGCTGCAGCGCCGAGGATGACGCCCGGATCGCAGCCGCCGCCCGCCACGCGACCATCGTCAAATCAGGGAATATGAGCCTCGGCGTCAACCTGCTCGCGGTGCTGGTCGAGCAGGCTGCGAAGGCGCTTGGGCCCGACGACTTCGACATCGAGATCCTCGAAATGCATCACCGCATGAAGGTCGACGCGCCGTCAGGCACGGCGCTCCTGCTCGGCGAGGCGGCTGCGCACGGCCGCGCGGTCGCGCTTGGCGAGAACAGCGTGCGGGTGCGCGACGGCCATACGGGCGCCCGGCAAGCAGGCACGATCGGCTTCGCGACCCTGCGCGGCGGCTCGGTGGTCGGCGACCATAGCGTCATCCTCGCCGGACCGGGCGAACGCATCACGCTTTCCCACCACGCAGAGGACCGCGCCATCTTTGCACGCGGCGCCGTCAAGGCCGCGCTGTGGGCGCGCGGCAGGAAGGCCGGGCTCTATTCGATGCGCGACGTGCTCGGCCTCGGCCAGGCCTCATGAACCTTCCCCCGACCAGACCGCAACCATAGGAGCATCCATGTCCGGCACACTCGTGCTCGTCCGTCACGGCCAGAGCGAATGGAACCTGAAGAACCTCTTCACCGGCTGGCGCGACGTCGACCTGACCGAACTCGGCCGCGAGGAAGCGAAGGCAGGCGCAGACAAACTGAAGGCGCGCGGCGTGAAATTCGACGTCGCCTTCACCTCCGCCCTGCAGCGCGCGCAGAAGACCTGCCAGATCATCCTCGACACGCTCGGCCAGGGCGACCTGAAGACGATACGCGACCAGGCGCTGAACGAGCGCGACTACGGCGACCTCGCCGGCCTCAACAAGGACGACGCGCGCGCCAAATGGGGCGAGGAGCAGGTGCATATCTGGCGCCGCTCCTACGACGTGCAGCCGCCGGGCGGCGAGAGCCTAAAGGACACCGGCGCGCGCGTCTGGCCTTATTACATGCACGTCATGCAGCCACATGTGCTGCGTGGCGAGACGGTGCTGGTCGCCGCGCACGGCAACTCGCTGCGGGCGCTGATCATGGCGCTGGAAGGGAAGTCCGGCGAAGAGATCATCAAGCTCGAGCTCGCGACCGGCGTGCCGATCGTCTACCGGCTCAATGCTGATTCGACGGTGAAGTCTAAGGACATCCTCAGCTAAGCTTGCAGTCTGCGAACGGCCGGCTCGACCTGCCGAAAGATTCCGGCAGGCGGACGCTGAAATTCCTCCGCGTCCGCCTGCCTTGCGCCCCAGCCCCCCGACCACTGTGGCACAATTCATGGGGTGGTCAGACGTTCGCCTGCCGCGCCCCGTTCTCACTCGCCGTCCGCCCTTAGGGACGAACCGAGTTCAAGTCCTGCTGAGGTCGACAAGGCCGCAAAGGTCTTGGCGTTCTTGCTTTCCGGCAGCTTGCCGGCGCCGCTCCTAGCGCCGGCCGGCACCCTTGCGCCGCGGCGATTTCGACCAGGTCAGGTCGCTGTAGGTGAGTGCCACGGTGAAAAACGCGAAGGCGGCGATCACGCCGCTCAGCACAATGATTGTTTCGGTTGGCATCGATGCGCTCCTGTCTGTTCGCGTCAACGATGCCGCGGCATCGACCGCGCCGCCTTGATCAGGATCAAGCAAAAGAAAAAGCGCGTTGACAGGTCAGGCCGGCCCGCTTACATGAGCCCGCACCAGCCCAGATGGCGGAATTGGTAGACGCGCACGGTTCAGGTCCGTGTTCCGCAAGGAGTGGAGGTTCGAGTCCTCTTCTGGGCACCAACGGTTTTCGCCACCGTTGATCTTGCTGCACCGTTTGGTGATTTTGCCCTACTTTTATCAACCGGCTGAGACGGCGCGGCAGTTCATCCGCTTTCCAGTTGCGGTACCGGCCTTTGCGTCATCTTGCCGCCGATTCGCTTGTGATCAACGTTCTTCGTTCAGACTGTTCCTGGCCCGCGGCTGCAGTGGTTGGCCAGCCACTGAAAACGCAGTCCAAGGCTACACCGGCGAAATAGCAATGGCGGCAGTGGTTTCCTCTCGACAATCTGGCCGCGCAGCGACTACCCGGCTAACTGTAGCCGAACTGCCGCATGAGCGAGCCGAGTTCGCCAACGTTGAATGCGGCAGCGACCTCGGTCGATAGTTCGTGCTTCCATCGCCCCCTGCCGTCAAAAATGGGCTGGTTTATCTGCCACGACCTCAACCGTTGGTGATCGCCACCCACGCCGGTCCCCTTCTGCTTTCCGTCGCGCCCGTTGTAGCGGACCGGATGGCGGTGGAAATCGAGCATTTCCCGCAGATACGGAATTCCGACAAATGCGCATATGCGGCGGACGTACCCGATCGGATCATCCACGAAGTCCTCATACCGGAGGCAGAGAACATCGGGGGCGTTCACTTCGCGCGCCGTGATGGCGGCGGCGGCCTGCCATCGCCTGACGCCAGAGGATGAGCTGTGTTTGCGATGCGCTATCGAGGCGGCGACATCACGTCCGTCTCGGATGGTTATGATGAATTGAGCCCCGGGTACCAAACGCCGGATGTGCTCGATGTGCTTCAGATGGTCAGGGGTTTTCTCGACCAGAACGCGGCGACCGGAGGCGACAGTCTCACGCCGAAGTCGTCTCAGCATGCCCCACGGCGGCATGGCCTTCAAGAAAGCCTCTGATTCATACATGGGAGCGTAAACTGCCGGGTGCTCACCAATAACCCGCAGAGTAACGCTGGTACCGCTGTGAGGTGAACCGCAAACGAATGTGACCTGATCGGCCCACGGGCGATAAGCCCACCGACTGGGTTCTGTGAGAGCAGCGAGATAGGATCGCCCGAACATGAGCGGCTTGCGCCGCAGTTCTCTGTAAAGCTCGGACCGAGGGCTGCTCATGAAAGGGGATCGTTACCGCTTATCTGATCGCCCCCAGTTCGTTCTACTGATTCGCAGCCTTCCCTTCAACTTCTCAAAATGACACCAGACCGGCATGCACAGGCAGTAGAACGCCGACGGCAGCCAGCACTGCGCACCACCCTAAACGCCTAGGCCGTGATCAATGCCTGATCGGGTGAGGATGTCTGCCATTTCGCACGGCCCTTAACGGTCCAGAAAGCGGCATCGTCTGTTTTCCCTACAGCCATGATGTTTGCCGGCAGCCCCCTGATGCGGCTACGGATGGCTGAACTGGAAAGCCTGACCAGATAGTAGGGGACTATCTGATCGACGCAAAATCGCTGGCGGCGGCCCAAATTAACCAGAAGGGCTCGTGCAAACCTATTTGAGAAAGTTTTCGCTGACAGGTCGTTCTTCAGCAAAACCGCATTGGCCAAGATTTTTTGCCAAGCGTTCTTCTTGTCTTCGCGAAAGACGAAGCCGACGGTCATCTCCTGAGGCAAGCCATCAATGATAGGCCAAGGCGATTTGATCATCGTGGAGTCGACGTCGATTGCGAGGATACGACGGGCACCTCTCTCCAGCAAATAAGGCGCCACAAGGAAACGCCCGGCGGCGTAGTAGATGTAGTCAAGATTGCCAGGAAACGCCGCGTTGCACGCATCCGTCGTGTAGCTGACTTGGATGTTATTCAGGCTGTCGCCGAGGCGGGTAACGGCATCGATAGTCGCGCTCGACGGACGCATGAGGTGGATGTGAGTCACGAAGGTTTCGGGCAATTGGTTCATGGATTGAAGCAGTGGCACAGCAAACCGATCAAAATATACGTCATCGCAAGCAACTAGTATCACGTCCTTACCATCTACTTGAATTGAATCGATGCCGCCTATTTGATCTCTGAAGTTGGAGAGATGGTGTTCACCATAGCTCCGAAACAATGTCACCAGAGCACATCGAAACTGTATCGCCGCGCGGGAAAATCGGCTCCATTCTCCACTTTTCCTAACGACTTTTTTTCCGCTTGCAGGAGCAGTTTCGCGCCAAAACGCGGGTCGCGCCAAGCAAGCAACGCAAGCGATGCCGCTGAAAAATCCACAAGTAAATATAAGGAAGCCCCACCCCATCGGGTAAACTCCCAAGCCCGTACGAATATTGCTCCTTTGCTTGAATAAAAGCAAGAACCTCAACTTCTCAAAGGATATCTGACCTTACCAACCTCGGCCTAGATGCGACCGCGCGCCAATATGTCGGCCTGACGGAGATGATCAATGGACCACAGGACGCCCTATATGCTGAAATGGCGGAGTTGATCGGCGCACCTCTCTACCCAGGAACGCCCCAAGCCGCAGCAACTGCCTCCCCCACGTGTCGACCAACGCGGCATGAGATGCAGACCGTCGAACTCAGATGGGTCTACGCTTCCAGCCCGCCCCGGCGGGCCTGTCACTGTAGGACCCCTCGATCACCTGTAACAATAATAGCACACACAAAACCCGGAACGGTTCAATACTGGTTTAGATATTGGCTAGAACCGGCCTCCGGTGTTAATTCCATCTGGAAGCGACGCTGTCAGTAAGCTGGATGAATCACGAATTTACCCGCCGAAAGCTACTGTGGATCGGAATGACGCTCACGGCGAGTGGATGCGTATCTGCGCCGCCCGGGTTGGCACCGCGCGATCTGGTCGAGGTCGACGGCGTCACCTATGACAGGCGGGCTCAGATCGACCCGCAATACCGCCGCCAGCGGGTTCGCTACCGCGGAGCCGGCGAACCTGGAAGCATCGTCGTCAACACTGATGACAAGTTTCTCTATCTCGTCGAAGGAGACGGCTGGGCGACGCGCTATGGCGTCGGTGTCGGTCAGGCGGGCCTCTCGCTCAAGGGGAATGCGACCGTCGGGCACAAGGCGGAATGGCCTTCCTGGACGCCTACCGAGAATATGATGCGGCGGAAGCCGCGCCTCGTGCAGTACGCCAGCGGCGTTCCTGGCGGACCTGACAACCCCCTGGGCGCAAGAGCTCTTTATCTATACAGGGGCGGCAAGGACACCATGTTCCGGGTACACGGCACCAATGAGCCGTGGTCGATCGGCCGTGCGGTTTCCAGCGGATGCGTGCGCCTGCTCAATGACGATGTCATCGACCTCTACAATCGTACTCCCGTGGGAACGAGCGTCGTCATAATCTGAGTATAGACGCCCGGCCGCGGCCCGCCGAATCCCGCCGGTCAATGGTTAATCTTCAAATTAGACGACGCAAAAATCGATATGTGACTTTTCTGCACTAGGTTGCAGCGAATTTCGCAGGTAGGTTTGCAATTGCGACCAGTACGTGACTCGGGAAAGGACCCCGCGAATGAGCAGAATTCTGATCATGGTCATTACGAGCATCGCCCTCGCAAGCGTTGCCGGCTGTGCCAACATCGGTAAAGGTAAAGGCAAGGGTAAGGCTCCGCCGCCGGTTTATGAAGAACCCGCGGCTGCTCCTGTTTACAAGTAAGCGATTTCGAGTACGGGAAGGCCGCAAGTCGAGCCTTCCCACTCTCTCGCGGACCGTTGTGAAACGCGCCGTCACGATAGCTTCATGGCGGAGCGGGGCCATGCCGACCATTCCTGGCTTTCAATACCGATCGCGGACAAACGAGATCGTGGCACGACTGGGCTTGCTCTTTAGTCGCGTTCTACTTGTCGCCTTGCTCGGGATTGCCGTCGCCGCTTGTCAGAGCAGTTCGACTGAAGCCGACGGCTCCGCAGCTGTTACATCGACAAAGATCGTTTCGGCGAAGTCTCGAACTTCCGATGTCGGCGCATCGCAGCCGAACAAGTCCGGTCGATACTTCATCGAGTTCCGCTCCCGTTATGCCTATACCTACGGGCACTCCTACGTCGTTTTCGGCAAGCTCGACGCCCGCGGAAAAATGATCAAGCCCGAGGTAGCCGGGCTTGCGCCGAAGTCGGACGATCCGTCCATCTACATGGCCGGCCATATGGTGCCGGTCGAGGCTTCAACCGGCTGGACCGACGGGGATCTGGAGCCGGAGTACATGTCCGCCTATTGGCGGATCATGCTCAGCGAACCCGAGTACAGGAAGGTCGTTGCAGACATTCGCAAGTTGCAGGCCAACTCTCCGCTCTGGCATGCCTCCTTGTACAACTGCAACGCGTTCATCGGCGATATCGCCCGTTCCATGGGATATAGAACGCCGTTCCACTGGCTTTTGCCTCGCGATTACGTAACCAAGCTGCGCAAGATGAACGGGGGGCCTAACGCCATCGGCTGGACCCGTCCCGAGGACCCCACCAAGCCACGTGGCAAGCGTTGATCCGACGCATCGGATGTGGGATGTTTCCCTGTACGCGAGAATTCGTCGCGCACCGTGCTGCTTCCGGGCCGCCGTTGTTCTAGTCGGAAAACAGCAATGGCTTCAGTCGGAGAGGTAAGCTGGCTGCTGGGTATCGTCGCCTGGTACATCATCCGTTACCCCTTCGAACGCCGCGCCAAGCGCGTGCGGGTCGTCCGCGACTACCGCTCCCTTTCCGAAAAGATCGCGCTTTCGGTGGCCTTTTTCGGAATGGCCATCCTGCCCGCCTTCTATGTCGCCACAGGCATTCCGTCGGGAGCCGACTACACGCCTCGCCTATGGGCGATCGCCGCCGGTATCGCGGTTTTCGTGTTCGGTCTCTGGGTTTTCCGCAGAGCCCACAAGGATCTGGGCCGGAACTGGTCCGTCACGCTGGAAATCCGCGACCAACATAAATTTGTCTCTCGGGGTCTCTACCGTTTCGTTCGGCACCCTATGTATGCGTCTTTCCTGCTCGTTGGGCTCGCCCAGGCGCTCCTTTTGCCGAATTGGGTCGCCGGGATGTCGGGCTTGATCGGCTTTGCAGTTCTCTTCCTTATGCGCGTCAACGTTGAGGAGCGAATGATGTTGGACAATTTCGGCGATGAATACCGCGCCTATTGCGGGACGACCAAACGCATCATTCCGTATATCTACTAGAGCCAGCCATGCGGGGCCGCGCAATAAGACTATCGCCCGCGAGGCGCCTTGTCGGCGACCTGATGCGGTTTTCGAAAAACATTCCGAGGATCACCGTTCAGCGCCGCATGAATCTCAACGCCGTCATGCAGGCAAGGCGGGCGCTAAGCCCTCGCCCGTCGTGGACCGCCATTTTCCTGAAAGGCTATGCGCTTCTTTCGCAGGAGACGCCCGAGCTGCGACGCGCCTATGTGAAGCTGCCTTGGCCGCATCTCTACGAATATCCATCGAGCATCGCTTCGCTCGCCTGCGAGCGCGAGCTCGACGGCGAGCGGGTGGTGCTGCTCCACCGCATCAAGCGGCCCGAAATCGACTCGGTCGCCCAACTCGTAAGAAAGATCCGGGCGGCGCAATCCCGCCCGGTAATGGAGATCAGGGATTTTCGCCAGGCCTTGAAGCTGGCCCGGGCGCCTGTTCCGTTCAGGAGGCTTGCCATGTGGCTCGGCCTGAACATCGGCCGCCAGCGGCCAAATTATTTCGGCACGTTCCAGCTATCCGTATATTCGGGCCTCGGAGCCGAATCGTTCAATCCCCTGACGCCTCTGACCACGCTGTTGAACTATGGGGGGATCGACGAGAATGGTTCGGTCGACGTGCGCATCCACTACGACCACCGAGTGATGGACGGGGCCAATGTCGCAAGAGCGCTCGAGCGGCTGGAGGCTATTCTGAACACAAGGGTCGCCGATGAATTGAGAAGTCAGCCGCCGGAGGCCTTGCGGGATGACGCCGGTGGTGATCGAGAAGCCCGCACCATGCTAGCTTAGTCAGTTCACTGGATTCTCCGAGGTCGGGTTGATGTCACAGAATGGACTCCGTCCTTGCATCGTAGTGACCGGCGCCAGCAATGGTATTGGACAGGCGATGGCCAAGTCCGCGGCAAAGGGCTTTGTCGTCGTCCTGGTCGGCCGATCAGATGAACGCCTGACGGCTGTAGCCGAGGAAATACGCACCGAGGGAAGCGAAACGCTCACCTTGCAACTCGACCTGTTGGCGGACAACGCGGCAAGGCAGGTGAAGGACTTCCTCGACGCCAATGGCCTTGCCTGCCATGTCCTCGTCAACAGCGCAGGCCAAGGGCTCCAGGGCCTTGCGGCCTCACGTCCCCTGGATGCGCAACTGCGGATGATCGATCTCAACGTCCGCCTGCTGGTGGAACTCACCCTGACCTTGATCCCGGGCATGGTGGCGCGGCACGGCGGCGGGGTCATCAACCTGGGTTCCCTGGCGGGATTGATCCCCGGCCCCCAGATGGCGGTCTATTATGCGACGAAGAGTTTCGTGTCCTCCTTCTCGCAGGCTCTCTACGAAGAACTCCGCGGCACCGGGGTCACCGTTACCTGCGTCATACCGGGGCCGGTCGACACGGGTTTCCTGCACGGACGCGGGATCAAGGATCTGCCGCTGTTCAAATATATGCCGAGCTTGTCTGCGGAGGACGTAGCCGAAAGCGCCTGGCGCGGATTCCAGCGGGGCCGCCGCATGGTCGTGCCGGGAATAACGTCAAAACTTGCAGCCCTCGTTATGTCATTGGTGCCATTGCGCCTTGCCCTTCCGGTGATCAACCAGGTGCAGACGAGATGGGCCGATCCATGCCCATGCGGTTCGGGCAAGACATTTATCCGCTGCTGCGGGATGAAATCATCGACGCGGCGCCGCTTCGGGTTCGGCATTCCGGGGCTCCTGGAAAGGAAGCCGAAATCTCCAAAGGCGAAGCGAGTTCCCTAGACCGTTGACCAGAGTTACTGCCGAGCTTCGGCCAGAACAACGCGGTATGCTGCGGGCGGAAACTTGGCTGACTCATCAAGCCCGCCCGGCTCTATCTTCCCTTGTCGCTCTTCCCATTGGGTGAACCGTCACCACCGCCATTGCCCTTCCCGTTGTTGCCTTTGCCGGGGGACGGCGGAGAGGGTGGCGAAGGCGGCGACGGCGGCGACGGAGGATCGGGTGACGACGACGGTGCGCCTTTGGCACCGGTGCGTCCCGGCGACGGCGTCGGCGACTTCTCGAGCGACGCCGAAAGCTGGCACCCGCCGCCGACGCGGAATTTTCCCGACAGTCGCTGATGGCCGGAAATGAAAGGCAATGCGCGTGGCGAGCCAAGGTCTTTCAATATGCCGGCATGAACCCGCCTGGGATCGGTGATGCCACCTCCGGGCGTGGCCACGACTACGTCGCAGCGGCGCTTCAGTTCCCGGCAGCCGTTCCTGCCGCAGAAACGGGCTTGCCCGCTCAACAAGACGACCGCCGTCTTGCCGCCAGCGCCGACGAAGATGTCGAGCGCGGTGCCGCGGATACCGACCGTCCCTGCCGGCGTGTTGATTTTGTAGGCTGACGAAGGCGACCCGCCGCTGATCCAGCGGAAGCTGCCTTTTGCGGCCTTGATTGTCAGATCCTTGACCGAACTGCTGCCGTCGAAAACGAACTTGTCAATGACCACTGACGAGTTCCCTCCTACAGCGAATTTCGTGCCGTCGCGGAAGACGAATTCGCCGAGACCGGTGTTGGATGTCCTGATCCTCTCGTCCCGATACACGGGCGAGCGGGCGGCAAGCGTTCCGCCGCCACCAGTCACCGTCGTTTTGATGAGAACCGCTTCGCCGACCTTTTCGGCCGCAGTAGCGCTGCCCGCCGCAAGCGAAACGAACACTGCGACGAAGATGCTCCAACGCGATCTAGACATCCCCTGCATCCCGCGCGCAGCCAAGACGCTATCAATGAAGCCGACCTAACAAGCTTTCCAAGCTAGACCTAATTTAGCGGATGTCAATCGAGTTTACGTAGCGTTAACCAACCCTCGACGGGGCCGCCACGATCAACACCCGGCGCAGGAACACGTATTGGTCGCCCGCGCGAAGCCATTTGCGGCGGCTGATATTTCCTGCAACTATGGGATCAGAGGCATGTCCGTGGGTGATGCGCATGAAGCGATTGATCCTGTACACAGCGCTCGTCCTGGGTGGCTGCCAATCCACTGTCACCGAACCCGAGCAGACGACGGTGCTCGCCGGCGACTATCAGCTTCTCTCCGACTGTTTCTATCGGAAGGTCGCTACGGCACCCGGCTTCAAGAAGGTCGACGATCCTTCGACACGTACCAACACCATCGAAGGCCGCTCGAATGGCGGGCCGTCAGACAAGATCGCCTTCACAGCCACGGGGGACGGCATTACGAAAGTCCGCGCGCAACTCGCCACGCCGGGCGGAAGCGAGGCCTGGGCCGGCTATCTGTCGGCTTTGAAGGAGTGCGAGAACCCTTAGCGCGTGACTCACGCCAGGTCGCCGCAAACGGGACCGCCCGCGCAGAGGCGAGCGGTCCCGTTTGCATATATGCGGATCAGTTCGCCTTGAGCGCCTTCGGCTTGGCCGCGCCGCCGATCTTGGCGACCTGCGAACATTTGCCGTAGACGGTTCCGTTCTTGTCGGTGGCGTCTGTGTAGGTGCCCTTGCAGTCCAGCTGCAGCACCAGACACGAACCCGCGCCCTTGCAGACGGCGCCGCCGTTGCCGTCGGGAAGAGTACCGGCCGAAGCATTGCCGGCGAACATATTGACGGCGATCAGCGCGACATAACCGGCGACAATGTACTTGATGGAAGGTTTCATTGGTTTCTCCTTTCGAAAACGATCCTTCGCATCTTTGTCGCAGCGAGCCGGAAGAAGGTTCATGAGGATCGTCGCAGCTGCGGGCATCGCTGTTTCAGCCGGCTCCACCAACCATCGCCGCCATTGCACTTCGCCACGTTTCGAAGCAGAACGCCGATCGGAGCATCTCGCCGCCTGGAGTTTCCGATGGCCCAACGCCCTGCCCTCACGCCGCTCGTCGCCGCATTGCCTCCGACCGTTCCCTTCGTCGGACCGGAAGCGCAGGAACGCGACCGCGGCGGCCGCCCGTTCCGGGCGCGCATCGGCGCCAATGAAAGCAGTTTCGGCCCGGCGCCGTCGGTCATCACCGCCATGCGGGCCGCCGCACCCGACATGTGGATGTATTGCGACCCCGATAATTTCGATCTGAAGACCGCCATCGCCGCCCATCTCGGCGTCGGCTACCACAACGTCGTCGTCGGAGAAGGCATTGACGGGCTGCTCAACCTCGTCGTGCGCATGATGATCTCGCCTGGCCAGCCGGTCGTCACCTCGCTTGGCGCCTATCCGACCTTCAACTTCCACGTTGCCGGCTTCGGCGGACGGGTGGTCGCCGTACCTTACGAGAACGACCATGAGAACCTCGACGGCCTGCTCGCAGCGGTGAAGCGCGAAAACGCGCCGCTGGTCTATCTCTCCAATCCCGATAATCCGATGGGCACATGGTGGGAGGCGGCCGACATCATGCGTTTCGCCGAGGCGCTGCCGGAAACGACAATGCTGGTGATCGACGAGGCCTATGGCGAACTTGGCCCGGCGACCGCGCTGGTGCCGATCGACGTGTCACGGCCGAACGTGATCTGGATGCGCACCTTCTCCAAGGCCTACGGGCTTGCCGGCATTCGCTGCGGCTATGCCGTCGGCGAGGAAGGCTTCATCCGCGATGTCGAAAAGGTCCGCAACCACTATGGCGTCAATCGCATGGCGCTCGTCGCCGGCGAGGCCGCTCTCGCCGACCAGACCTATCTGGCGCAAGTGAAAGCAAAAGTCGCCGCCGGCCGCGACCGGATATCCGCGATCGCACGCGACAATGGGCTCTCGCCGATCCCGTCGGCCACGAATTTCGTCACCATCGACTGCGGCGCCGGCGGCGACTTCGCACTCAAGGTGCTGAAGGAAATGATCGCGCGCGACGTCTTCATCCGCAAGCCGATGGTGCCGGTGCTCGACCGCTGCATCCGCGTCAGCGTCGGTCTCGACCACGAGCTCGACATTTTTGCGGAAGAGCTCCCCAAGGCGCTCAAGGCCGCGCGCGGCTGACCTACTGCTCCCGCAGGACGCGCTCGAAGATCGCGAGACCTTCGAAAAACTTTTCGCGTTTCAGGAGCGCGAAGCCCAGGCGCATATGCTCCGGCTTGCCGAAACAGTCGCCGGGCGCAACCGGCACCCCGTTCGCGGCAAGCGCCTCGCAGAAGGGCCGGCTGTCACGGCCATCCAGGAACCAGGGGAAGCACACGGTGCCGCCCTCGGGCCCCGCCCAGCCAAGGACATCCGAGGCACGCTCCATGAAATCCGAGAGCACCGCAAGGTTCTCGCTCGCCACGGCATGCAGCCTCGACAGCAGCACCTCGCGATTGGCGAAGGCATGCACCGCGAGCCGCTCGAGCAGCGGCGAACTGCTGATGGTGAAGTAGCCGCGCGCATCGATCATCTGCTCGCGCCGCTTTGGGTCGCGCTCGACCAGCCAGCCGAGCCGCAGGCCGGCCAGCGACAGCGCCTTCGACATGTCGCCCATGACGTTCACATTGGGGATAGCAGCGGCCGACACCTGCTGCTCGCCGAAATAGAGGGGGTGGTAGACCTCGTCGACGATCAGCGATGCACCTTTCCGGTGCAGGGCGGCGGCCAGGGTCTCGATCTCCTCGCGCGGCATGACGGTGCCCGCCGGATTTTGCGGAGTGTTGACCAGCGCAACAGCGGTCCTGTCGTCCACCGCTTTCAACACGTCCTCGGCACGCTGCCGAAAGCCGTGCTCGCGCGACAGCCTGACATGGCGGACGTCCAGCCCCCAGACGCCGGCAACAGGATCGAAGGCCGGATAGCCCGGGTGCGGCAGCACCACGTTCGCGCCGGTCCGCGCCGCCGTACAGAGCAGAATGGAAAAGGCCTCCGACGCTCCGAGCGTGATCACGACCCAGTCCGGATCCACACCAAGGAAAGCGCCGATCGCGTCGCGCAGCGGCCGGCTGCCCTCCGGCGATGAATAGCCGAGGATCGTGTCGTCCAGGCTTGCGCCCTCTCCCAGCGCCAGAAGCTCGCGCACGGTCCATTTCGGCCCGGTGCTGGCCGCGAGATCATAAAGGATGGGCGGCGTCGCAAACCGGGCTTTCGACAGCCAGTGGTCGAGCTTGAAGGGGGTAGATGCATTGCGGCCTCCGGCAGAACCCAACACCAATTCCGATCAAGAGCGTAATTCGCGACAGCCAGCTAGGTCCATGCCTCGCGGAGGCTACTTTCTGGGCTACGTCGCTGCCGGCAGATCAGCCGCCCGCAAGCAGCGCCTCAAGCCTATCGAGCAGTGGTCGCTGGCCCTCGACCATCTTCTCGCGCGCCGCATCGAGACCGAACCACCCTGCCCTGTCGACCTCCGGAAAACTGGCTTGCCGCCCACTCCTTGGCGGCCATTCCATTTCGAATCTGTTGCTTTCCAGGCTCGCCGGTTCGAAGTCGCCCTCGACTGCGAAGGCTGTCACCGCCTTTCCTGCCTTCTGCCTTATCTCGCCGAGAGAGGTGAACTCTCCATCCAGCTTCCAGCCGGTTTCTTCCGTGAATTCGCGCCGCGCGGCCGTTTCGGCATCTTCGACGTCGGCATACTCGCCCTTGGGGATCGACCATGCGCCGGCGTCGCGTTTGGCCCAGAACGGTCCGCCCGGATGGACGAGCAGCACTTCGACCGCTTTTGGCCGCCTTCGAAAGACCAATACGCCTGCGCTCTGCTTCCTCATGTCCGAGCTTCCCTCATGAGGATTGTTGCCGCAAGATCGGAGCGGTGAGCCGAGGAGGAAACCATGTATCTGAACACGCTCGATTTCGGCTTTGGCGAGGAGATCGACGGCCTTCGCGACATGGTGCGCCGCTTCGCCCAGGAGAAGATTGCGCCACTCGCCGCCGACATCGACCGCTCGAACGAGTTCCCCACGCATCTATGGACGGAACTTGGCGAGCTCGGCCTGCTCGGCGTCACTGCCGATCCGGAGTTCGGCGGCTCCGGTATGGGATACCTCGCTCATGTCGTCGCCATGGAGGAGATTTCGCGGGCGTCGGCCTCGGTCGGCCTCTCCTACGGCGCGCATTCCAACCTCTGCGTCAACCAGATCAACCGCTGGGGCACGGCGGCGCAGAAGCAGAAATACCTGCCCGGCCTCTGCTCGGGCGAGACGGTCGGCGCGCTCGCGATGTCGGAGCCGGGCTCCGGTTCCGACGTGGTGTCGATGAAGCTGCGCGCTGAAAAGAAGAATGATCGTTTCGTGCTCAACGGCTCGAAAATGTGGATCACCAACGGTCCCGACGCCGGCACGCTGGTCGTCTACGCCAAGACCGATCCTGACAGGAAATCGCGGGGCATCACCGCTTTCCTCATCGAGAAAACGATGACCGGCTTCTCGATCGCACAAAAACTCGACAAGCTCGGCATGCGGGGATCAAACACCGGCGAACTGGTGTTCCAGGATGTCGAGGTTCCCTTCGACAATGTGCTCGGCGAGGAAGGGCGCGGTGTCGAGGTGCTGATGTCCGGCCTCGACTACGAACGCACTGTGCTCGCAGGCGGCCCACTCGGCATCATGGCAGCCTGCCTCGATGTCGCTGTTCCCTATGCACGCGAGCGAAAACAGTTCGGCCAGCCGATCGGCGATTTCCAGCTGGTGCAGGGCAAGCTTGCCGACATGTATTCGACCACGAGCGCCTCGCGCGCCTATGTCTATGCCGTCGCCGCCGCCTGCGACCGCGGCCAGACCACCCGCAAGGACGCTGCCGGCTGCATCCTCTATGCGGCCGAGAAGGCGACACAGATGGCGCTCGACGCGATCCAACTGCTCGGCGGCAACGGCTACATCAACGACTATCCGACAGGCCGCCTGCTGCGCGACGCCAAACTCTACGAGATCGGCGCCGGCACCAGCGAGATCCGTCGCTGGCTGATCGGCCGGGAGATGATGGGAGAAGATTAGCCCCACGCCGGCGTTTCCGCCGGCGCGGGTTCTTGGCTACAAGCGCCAGACCCCGTTCGCCTTCGCCCAGCGATCGAGCACACGGTTCTCTTCGCTCGTCGCGACGCGGTTGCCGAAGCCTCGCACCTGCACGGCGCGATGCCGCCGGTCGAGTTCGACCGTCAGCAGCCGCGACACGCTCTTGCCGCTCTTCAGCCTGAGAGACCAGATCGACGCATAGCCGGCGATGCACTTCTCCGCATAGGTCCACACGCAATGGTGCATCGCGCGACTCTCGGCCACGAGATCGCTCGCGCTGGTCAACTGCACCATCGCGTACTCCTCGCGCCGCGCCTTTGCCTCTTCGCCCGGCGGCCGCCACGACCAGTCGGGAAGGCCTGCGCCAGCCCAGCGCCCCACAGGAACTTGGCTCGCGAATGCCGTCTGGCGGCGCTGCATCGCCTCGATGCGGGCGATCGCCGCCACGTCACGATGCCACTCGTCCGACGCACGCCGCAGCGAAGCCAGCGTCCTGCCCTTCAGGCTGTAGCTCGCATCAGCCCGCAACCTTGCGGCCAGATAGTCGGCAAGATCGTCGATCTCTTCAGTCCCTGCCGCCTGGCTCGTGAACAGCCGCGCGGCGTCGCGCCAGAAGTTGATCTGGCTGCGCGGTGTGAACGCGATCTTCGACCGGGCGACACGGAACGCAGTTGCATCAGCTCCCATGCCCCGCGCGATGGCGAACCAGAAGGCCTGCTCGAAGTCGAGGCCATCCGGAGCGTTCAGAAAGGCGTGTACCTCCTTGCGCGACATCCACTCGGATGCGCCCGCCTTGTAGAGCGAGTCACCGCGCGCCACGGTGGCATACCAGCGCCTGCGCAACCTTTGCTCGGCAGGGTCGATGCCGTCATCGGACATCCAGATCACTTCCAGATGCGTACCGACGGGATATCGCGCGTAGAGATGGCGCGCGGCAGCAAGGCGAAGACGCCCGGGGTCGCGCGTCTTCAGCTTCGGCCGCCACATCGCGCCATCGCGGATCGCCTGGCCCGCAAGCCCGGCGCGCGCTTCGTCCAGCGCCCGCCCGAAATCCGGGGCGGGCCGAGCAGCGGCGAAGACACGCCGCAGCGTTATCTCATAGGCATTATCGCGCTGGCGCTCGGCCTCTTGCCGACGCCGGATCATGGAATGTGCCATGACATTTCAACCTCAAGGAATTGCAGTTCGCCGAACGCCATTCGAGCGTCGGCACGATAGGTGTCGAACTCGGACGGGATCTCACGGCTGCTCTCCTTTCGGGTTGAACGGGGCGGGCGCACTAACCCTGCGTTAAGGCGAAAACATGGCAGCCACCACTGGGCGGCGAGGTCCGGCAAAGACTAGCGGCTTGTGTGGCTAAACTGGTACATCGGGGCATGCCGATAGGCACGCCGCCGGAGGAATTGACACGCATGCCGTCCATCCAGTCCGCCATCTCCCTCGCCTCCGACACCTTCCGCGCCAATGCCGAACGCATGAAGACGCTGGTCGCCGACATCTCGGCCAAGGCGACCTCCGTCGAGCGCGGCGGCTCCGACGAGGCGCGCGAGCGTCACATCTCGCGTGGCAAGCTCTTGCCTCGACAGCGCCTCGCGCAACTCATCGACCCAGGCTCACCCTTCCTGGAGGTTGGCCAGTTCGCTGCCTGGGGCATGTATGACGATGACATTTCCTCCGCCGGTCTGATCGCCGGCGTCGGCCGCGTGTCTGGCCGCGAGGTGATGGTGGTCGTCAATGACGCAACGGTGAAGGGCGGCACCTACTATCCGCTCACCGTGAAGAAGCATCTGCGCGCGCAGGAAATTGCGCTGCAGAACAATTTGCCCTGCGTCTACCTCGTCGATTCCGGCGGCGCCAACCTGCCCAACCAGGACGAAGTGTTTCCCGACCGCGAGCATTTCGGCCGCATCTTCTTCAACCAGGCGAACATGAGCGCCGCCGGCATTCCGCAGATCGCCTGCGTGATGGGTTCCTGCACGGCGGGCGGCGCCTACGTGCCGGCGATGTCGGACGAGAGCGTCATCGTCCGCAACCAGGGCACGATCTTTCTCGGCGGCCCGCCGCTGGTGAAGGCCGCCACCGGCGAGGATGTCACCGCCGAGGAGCTCGGTGGGGCGGATGTCCACACGCGTCTTTCGGGCGTCGCCGACCACCTCGCCGAGAACGATGCGCATGCGCTGGCGATCGTCAGGCGCATCATCGGAAACCTGAATCGGAAGAAGGCGATAGGGCTCGACCTCAAGAAACCGATTCAACCGCTTTACGCGGCGGACGAGATTTACGGCATCGTTCCCGAGGACACACGAAAACCCTATGACGTCCGCGAGATCATCGCGCGCATTGTCGACGGCTCGGAGCTTGACGAGTTCAAGCAGAACTACGGCGTCACGCTGGTCACCGGCTTCGCGCATCTGATGGGCATGCCGGTCGGCATCATCGCCAACAACGGCGTTCTTTTTTCCGAAAGCGCGCTCAAGGGCGCGCATTTCATCGAGCTCTGCTGCCAGCGCAAAATCCCGCTGGTCTTCCTGCAGAACATCACCGGCTTCATGGTCGGCAAGAAGTACGAGCAAGGCGGCATCGCCCGCGACGGCGCCAAGCTGGTCACCGCCGTCGCCACCGCCCAGGTTCCGAAGGTCACCCTGATCATCGGCGGCTCTTTCGGCGCCGGCAATTACGGCATGTGCGGCCGCGCCTATTCGCCCCGCTTCCTTTGGATGTGGCCCAACGCCCGCATCTCGGTGATGGGCGGCGAACAGGCCGCGACCGTCCTGGCGCTGGTCAAGCGCGAAGGCATCGAGCGCAAGGGCGGCTCGTGGTCCGCCGAAGAGGAGGCCGCGTTCCGCGCGCCGATCCTCGAGAAATACGAGCGCGAGGGGCACCCGCTCTATTCCTCGGCTCGCCTCTGGGACGACGGCATCATCGACCCGGCAAAATCGCGCGAGGTGCTGGCGCTTTCCCTCTCTACCGCCCTCAACGCCCCGATCCCGGAGACGAAGGTCGGCGTCTGGCGGATGTGACCAGGACGCAATCGCGTCTGGCACAATCCTCGCCGATCTGATGCAATCTGATGGAACCTTTGATGGCATCCGCGTCCCTGCCGGCTAGCATCGAGGGTGGAGGCTTGCCATTCGGCAAGAAAGAGGGTGCACTCGCATCCGACCAGAGGAGGAACAGTCCGGACGTCGCTGGTGCCGCGCCCGGGCGTGCAGGTTTTGATACTAACGGGAGGAAACCCTTATGCTCAGTAAGTTGAGACTACTTGCGGCCGGCGCGGTGCTGGCGCTTGCCGTGCCACTGTCCGGCGGCGCCTATGCGGCCGGCAAGACGTTCTACTGGATTTCGCACGGCAGCCCGGCCGACCCGGTGTGGACCTATTTCCTCGCCGGCGCCAAGCAATGGGAGGCCGACACCGGCAACACGGTGAACACGTCGTTCCACAATGGCGACGTGGCGGCGCATCAGGAAGCCGTGCGCGCGGCCATCGCGGCCGGCGCCGACGGCATCACCACGACCAGCCCCGATCCGGGCAGCCTGGTCGAAGTGGCCAAGGAAGCCAACGCGGCCAAGATCCCGATCATCAACTTCAATACGCCCGATCCGACCGCCAGCTTCGACGCCTATGTGGGCGGCGACAACGTGGTCTTCGGCCGCGGCTGGGCGCAGTATCTGGTCGACAAGGGCCTTGTGAAGCAGGGCGATTTCGTCTGGATGCCGGTCGAAATCCCGGGCGCCACCTATGGCGTGCAGGAAGAAGAAGGCATCAAGAGCGTCTTCGAGCCGCTCGGCATCACCTACGAGATCACCGATTCGACGCTCGACCAGGCCGAGGTGATCAATCGCATGGTCGACTACCTCACCGCCAACCGCGACAAGATCAAGGCCATCATCGGCCTCGGCGACCTCGTCACCGGCTCGATCAAGCGCGTCTTCGACCAGGTCGGCGTGAAGCCGGGCGAAATCCCTGTCGTCGGCTGGGGCAACTCGCTCGACACCACGCAGGAAGTGCTGAACGGCTACGTGAACGCCGCGCAGTGGCAGGACCCGCAGGCGACGAGCTACGTCGCGCTGTCGCTCGCCGCCATGCAGGCGGGCGGCGTGCCGGCCGGCTTCAACGTCATCACCGGCGCGCTCTACGAGAAGGACACCGCGCAGGTCTACGACGACATCCTGTCCGGAAAGTGATCCCGGCAGCGTCGGCGGCTATCTGCCGCCGACGCATTCCGCGGCGCTGCAGGTCACGTGCGCCGCGACGCTCGACAACAAAAACTTGAGGCGGGGTCCAGTTGGAAAATCGCTCGATCGTCCGGAAGCTGATCGCTAGACCGGAATTCGGCCCGTTTGTGCTTCTGGTTCTGGAGATCGCCGTCTTCCAGACGCTGAACCACAATTTCCTGTCGCCGCAGAACATCTCCAACACGCTCGCCTTCACCGTCGAACTCGGCCTCATCGCCCTGGCGATGACACTGCTGATGACGTCAGGCGAATTCGATCTGTCCGTCGGTTCGGTCTTCGGCTTCTCGGCAGTGCTGATGTGGACGCTCTTCAACGCCGGCGTCACCTCGCTGGAGGTCGGCTTCCTGCTGACGCTCGTCACGGCAGCGCTCATCGGCTTCGTCAACGGCGTCTTCGTCACAAAACTCAAGATACCGTCCTTCCTCGTCACACTCGGCATGCTGCTCGTCGTGCGCGGCACCGCGCTCTTCGTCACCGACGGCTTCCCCCAGCGTACCTGGAACGCGGAAGGCAACTGGCTTGCCGAACTGCTCGTCGGCGATTTCTTCATCGGACCGTTCCGGCTCTACATGTCGCTCGTGTGGTTCATCCTGGCGATCGTGGTGCTGGGCTACATCCTGACGCAAAGCCGCGTCGGCAACTGGATCCAGGCGGCGGGCGGCAACCCGAACGCGGCGGCGGCCCGCGGCGTCAACGTCACCCGCGTCAAGATCGGCCTCTTCATGCTGTCCTCGGCAATGGCCGCCCTCGCCGGAATCATCAGCTCGATCCGCACGTCGTCGGCCAATCCGAACAGCGGCACCGGCTACGAGCTCGAGGTCATCGCCATGGTGGTCATCGGCGGTACGGCGCTGATGGGCGGACGCGGAACCATCATCGGCACCGTGCTCGGCATCCTGATCCTGCGCGTCATGCGCAACGGCATCATCATGGTCGGCGTGCCGGGACTGGCCTACAACATCTTCATCGGCGCGATCATCCTCGGCATGATGGCGCTGCATTCATGGCTCGAGCGCCGTCACCGGGCAGGAACATGACCATGCCAAATAATGGGCCAAACGGGAGCGAACCCCTGATCCGGATGGTGAATATCCGGAAATCCTACGGTCAGGTGCAGGCGCTGGTCGACGCGAACTTCCATGTCAACGAACGTGAGATCGTCGGCCTGCTCGGCGACAACGGCGCCGGCAAGTCGACGCTGATCAAGGTGCTTTCCGGCGCGGTTCCGCTTACCAGCGGCGACATCTTCATCCGCGGCAAGAAGGTCGATCTGAGGAACACAGGCGACGCCATCGCCCACGGCATCGAGACGATCTACCAGGACTCGGCGCTGGTCACGCAACTGTCCATCGCCCGCAACCTCTTCCTCGGGCGCGAGCCGCTCAAGGGACCCCGCTTCCTCAACCGAATGGACCAGGCGGCCATGAACGATGTCGCCAGCGGGCTCCTGAAGAAGGTCGGCATAAGCAAGAACATCCCGCCGACCACGCCGATCGGCTCGCTGTCGGGCGGCGAGCGCCAGGCGGTGGCGATCGCGCGCGCCATGCATTTCGACAGCGACCTGATCATCCTCGACGAGCCGACCAACAATCTCGGCGTCGCCGAGACGCAGGGCGTGCTCAACTTCGTCAGGGGTGCGCGCGATTCAGGCCATTCCTGCATCTTCATCGCGCACAACATCCACCATGTCTTCCAGGTGGTTGACCGCATCGTCGTCATGCGCCGCGGCAAGGTGGTGGCCGACGATATCGACCCGAAGAAGACGACGGTGGAAGAGGTGGAACGCATCATCACCGGGATGTCGGAGGCGGACATCAAGGCGGCGGTCTCCTGACCCTCTCGGATGAGGATCGGGTGATCGCTTAAGGAGCCTGGCGGCTTCCCGCGTCAAACCCTCCCAAGCCCGAACTTGGAGGATCACGGACCGACGGCCCTGCACCTGATGTCAGCAGCCGTTCCGCCCCGGCCTTGTCGCTACACGGCTCCGTGTGACACTCTCCGGCCCGCTCCGGAGCACGAGACACAATGATCCTCATAGGCCAATACGATTCCTCCTTCGTCCGCCGCGTCGGCATCGCGCTGAAGCTCTATGAACTCCCCTTCGAGCATCGCCCGTGGTCGGTGTTTTCCGACAAGGAGAAGATCAGGCCGCTGAACCCGCTGATGCGCGTTCCCGCACTCGTCCTCGACGACGAGGACGTGCTCGTCGACAGCCACCTGATCCTCGCCCATCTGGAAAGCCTGGCGCCGGCCGAGCGTTCGCTGCTGCCCGCCGCCGAGCCGGACCGTCATCGCGCGCTCAAGGTTGCGGGCCTTGCCACCGGGCTTGCCGACAAGGGCGTCAGCCTGTTCTACGAGCAGCGTCTCCATAACCAGGTCTCGCCGCTCTGGGTCGAGCGCTGCCGCGCACAGATCGCCGGTGCGCTTTCGATCCTGGAGGAGGACCGTGCCGAACGGCAGAGCGAATACTGGTTCGGGGGTCGCATCGGCCATGCCGACATCGCGGTCGCCTGCGCCATCCGCCACACGAAGGAAGCCCTGCCGGATGTCATCGCGATGCAGGACTACCCCAACCTTTATTCGCACTGCGAGCGACTAGAGGAATTGCCCGTCTTCCGGGAGATCAGCCAGCCCTTCATCGCGCCGGCCTGAAGCGACGTCCCTCCCGTTCGCAAAATGACATCGCATACGCCCGGCAATTGCCGATAACGCTGGGGAAGGTTAAAGCGTAGGCGTCAAGTCGACAAAACGAGGGAAACCACGAGAATGGCAAATGCACCGCTTATGCTGCGCCTCGCACCGCTCGCCGGTGCTGCGCTTGCGCTTATGATCACCGGCCCGGCCTGGTCCAAAACCCAGATCGGCATGCTCAAATGTGACACGTCGATCGGCATCGGCGAGATCCTGGTACGCAAGCAGACCATGACCTGCGTGTTCACCCACACCGACGGCAAGACTGAAAACTACACCGGCAAGGTCCACCAATACGGTGTGGAGATCGGCATGGTCGAGGAAGGTCATCTTGCCTGGGCCGTGTACGCCGTCTCGCCCGCCTCGGGCACCGGCGCGCTGGCAGGCAAATATGGCGGCGTCGACGCCGCCGCGGCAGCGGGCATCGGGCTCGGCGCCGACGTTCTGGTCGGCGGCACCGGCGAGGCCTTCTCACTGCAGCCGCTGGCCGTAGAAGGCGAGCCCGGCATCGGCATCGCCGCCGGCGTCGAGCAGGTCGAGCTCGTCGCGGCCAATTGAGCAGGATCGCTTCGCCACAAAGCAAGACGCCGGCACGAAGGCCGGCGTCTCGACTGTCCCCCTGGCGCCTCGCGCCGGGTTAGAACTTGTATGCGATGCCCAACCGGACGTCGTTGGTCGACAGATCGACCGATCCGCTTCCGTCGCCGATATTGAAATCGAAATCTCCGAAATCGGTATAACGGTATTCGGCGCGCCCGATGATGTTGTCGGTGAAGGCGTAGTCGAGACCTACGCCGATCGTCCAGCCGACAGCCGTATCGTCATCGCTTCCGAGCGACGCCGGAGCGAGACTGAATATCTCGGCATCCATTTTTCCGAACGCCACGCCGCCCGCGACATAGGGCAGGAAGCGGTCGACGGCGTAGCCGAGGCGCCCCCTCACGGCGCCTTCCCAGTCGAGTTCGCTCTGGATCGAGCCGATAAGGGTTCCGCCGCCGTCGAAGGCGGACGCGTCGTCGTCCGCGCCAGTCCAGGCGAAATCCGCGTCGATGCCGAGCACCACGTTGTTGGTGAACTGGTAGTTGTAGCCGACGTAGAGACCACCCAACCAGCCGTCAGGTTCGACCGACGCGACCGAGCCGTCATCGGCATCGAGATCGCCGTCGCCCCAGAGATATCCGACCTGGCCGCCAATGTAGCCGCCTGTCCAGTTGAATACGGGAGCTACGTAAACTTCGGGAGGGGATTCGACGACGACTGCGTCAGCCGCCAATGCGTAGCCGCTCATCGAGCACAGGAGGGTAGAGGCCAGGAGAATCTTCTTCATCTCAGACTCCGCATCAACCCACCCGAACGAACTTTAGCACAGGCATTTTTCCTGAACAGTTGAGCAGATGAAGTCCGGCGATTTTCTGCGGAACCGTTGCAAATCGACAACAGGCTTTTCTCGTAGAAAATCCGTCTTTGCTTTGGTCAATATTGTTGACGCTCTGGACCTTGACTGTTCCGGAATTTGGCAGGCTTCGAAATTTGACTTTCGTAACACGGCCAATCGGCATTGTCGCCGTGATCTACCGACAGACCGCAGCGCCCGGCGTCCTGTCAGGAGATGCGCTTCACCACGTCCGCGCCGGTTTGCGCCCTCCCCCTGCGCCTCGTAACATGCACGCCTGCGGAGGCGCGACAGCCAAAGGAGGACGACATGGCATCCGAATTCTTCTGGTACGAGTTGATGACGACCGACGTCGCTGCTGCCGAGGCTTTCTACAAGAAGGTGGTTGGCTGGACGTCTCAACCCTTCGAGGGTTCGGGGGTAGACTATGTGGTCTTCAGCGCCGGTGAGCGCGGCGTCGCCGGTGTGATGCTGCTTCCCGAGGAAGCCAAGGCGATGGGCACGCCGCCCTGCTGGATGGGTTATGTGCACGCCAAGGACGTGGATGCCGCAACGGCGAGCGTGCAGAAGGCGGGCGGGGCGGTACATCGCGAACCGTCCGACATTCCTGGGGTCGGCCGTTTCTCGGTCGTAGCCGATCCGCAGGGAGCAGCCTTCATGCTGATGAGCCCGTCCGGCCCCGACGAGCAGCCGATCCCGCGCACGGCACCCGGCCATGTCGGCTGGCACGAACTCTATGCAGGCGAGTACAAAGCTGCTTTCGGCTTCTATTCGAAGCAGTTCGGCTGGACCAAGGTGCGCGACTTCGACATGGGCGAGATGGGCATCTACCTGATCTTCGGAACCGGAAGCGACGAAGGCGTCGGCGGCATCATGACCAAACCGCCGCAGATGCCGATGCCCGCCTGGCAGTTCTACTTCAACGTCGACGACATCCAAGCCGGCGCAAAACGCATCACCGACAATGGCGGCAAGATCACGATGGGACCGATGGAGGTTCCCGGCGGTAGCTGGGTCGTCAATGCGCAGGACCCGCAGGGGGCGCATTTCGCGCTGCTGGCAGCGAAGAAATAGGGCATGTTCAGGAAGATCCTCATTGCCAATCGCGGCGAGATCGCCTGCCGCATCATCCGCACCGCCCGCCGCATGGGGGTCGCCACCGTCGCCGTCTATTCGGACGCGGACGCCGGCGCCCTCCACGTCGGCATGGCCGACGAGGCGGTCCATATCGGCCCCTCGCAGGTCGGCGAAAGCTATCTGCGCGACGACAGGATCATAGCCGCCGCGATCAATACGCGCGCCGAGGCCATCCACCCGGGCTACGGCTTCCTGTCGGAGAACCCTGATTTCGTCGACCAGGTGACTGCGGCGGGGCTCGTCTTCATCGGCCCGTCAGCCGCCTCGATCCGGGCAATGGGCCTGAAGGACGCTGCCAAGCGGCTGATGGAGCGCGCCGGCGTACCGGTCGTTCCCGGCTATCACGGCGAGGCGCAGGAGCTCGTCCTGCTCGCTACCAAGGCGCGGGAAATCGGCTATCCCGTGCTGATCAAGGCGCGCGCCGGCGGCGGCGGCAAGGGCATGCGCAAGGTCGAGCTGGCGGATGATTTCGCCGAGGCGCTGTCCTCGGCGCGGCGCGAGGCGAAGGCAGCCTTCGGCGACGACCGGGTGCTGGTCGAGAAATATGTCGACCGGCCGCGCCACATCGAATGCCAGGTCTTCGGCGACAATTTTGGCAATGCCGTTCACCTCTTCGAACGCGACTGCTCGGCGCAGCGGCGTCACCAGAAGGTGATCGAGGAGGCCCCTGCCCCCGGCATGTCCGAGGCGATGCGCGCGGCGGTGACCCAGGCTGCGGTCACGGCGGCTAAGGCGATCCGCTATTCGGGCGCAGGCACGATCGAATTCATCGCCGACGCATCGGAGGGGCTGAGGCCCGACCGCTTCTGGTTCATGGAGATGAACACGCGCCTACAGGTCGAGCATCCGGTGACCGAGATGGTCACCGGCCTCGACCTCGTCGAATGGCAGTTGCGCGTCGCAGCTGGCGAAAAGCTGCCGAAGACACAAGACGAGATCACGCAGTCGGGTCATGCCTTCGAGGCGCGAATCTATGCCGAGGACGCCGCGCGCGGCTTCCTGCCGGCCACCGGTAAGCTGCATCACCTGAGGTTCCCCGCCACCGGCCCGGCACTCCGCGTCGAGACCGGTGTGAGAGAAGGCGACACGATCTCGCCGTTCTACGATCCGATGATCGCCAAGCTCGTCGTGCACGGGCCTGACCGCGCGGCAGCGCTCGATGCCCTGTCGAGTGCGTTGGAATCCACCGAGATTGCCGGGTCGGTCACCAACATCGCTTTCCTGTCGGCACTGGCGCGCGATCCTGATTTCGCCGCGGGTGATGTCGATACGGCGCTCATCGCCCGCAAGCTCGATACGCTGACGACGACACCGGCCCCCTCACCCGAAATCGTGTCCGCCGCCATGATTGCCGCCGCCGGTCTCGATACCCTGCCGCAGGACGACGATCCGTGGTCGTCGCTTGCCGGCTATACGCATTTCCATCCGATCGAGCGGCGCGTCGGCATCGGCTTCGGCGATGAGCGGATCGCAGCGGATGTTTCGGTGGCGGACTGGCGCGCGACGATCGCGGCATTTCCTGTTGAAGGTAACGGCGAAGCAAGCGCAGGCGCGCAACCGGACGTGTCGTCCGTGATGCTGCGCACCGTCCCGCCTTCAACGGCGGAGACGCTCCGCACCGCCCGCTGGCCCGGCCACGTCACCGTGTTTTCGGATGGCGCGTCCTTCGATTTCGTGCTGCCCGATCCCTTCGCCGAAGCCGCCAAGGCCGAGGCAGCCGTCGGCAGCATGCGCGCCCCGATGCCGGGCCTGGTGAAGATCGTGCGTGCCGCCAAGGGTGATGCGGTCACAAAGGGCCAGCCACTGTTGGTCCTCGAGGCGATGAAGATGGAGCACACGATCGCCGCGCTACATGACGGCGTCGTCGCCGAGATCGTCGCGGAAGGCGCACAGATCGCCGAAGGAACCGTGCTCGTCACGTTCGAGGAAGCCGTCGCCCCGTAAAGAAAAAGGCCGGGCGGACCCGGCCTTTCATGGTCGGCTAAATCGGATTATGGCTTGATCGGCGCGTACTGCCCGTCATGCCACTGGTTGATGTCGTAAGTGGCATCCTTGATGTCACCCTTCTCGTCGAACGTGATCTGGCCGACGACCGTGCTGATCGGCTCGCCGTTCTTGAGCGCTTCGGCGACCTTCATCGGATCGTCCGTGCCGGCGCGCTCGATACCCTGGGCCACGGCCTGGACCACGGCATAGGAAAACAGGGTGAAGCCTTCCGGCACGAAGCCGCTGGCCTTGATCTTCTCGACCGCTTCCTTGGCCTCGGGCTTGGACTGCGGGTCCGACGGGAAGACGAACATGGTGCCCTCGCCCGCCGGCCCGGCAACCTGCCAGAATTCCGGCGAGGCGATCGAGTCGGGCATGATCAGCTGGAACTTGAAGCCCTGCTCGGCGGACTGGCGCAGGATCAGGCCGGCCTCGGGGTGGTAGCCGCCGAAATAGACAACGTCGGCCTTGAGTTCCTTCATCTTGGTCACCAGCGCGGAATAGTCCTTGTCGCCGGCATTGATGCCTTCGTACATGACCTCGTTCAGGCCGCTGGTGTTCATCGTCGCCTTCACCGCATCGGCGACACCCTGACCGTAAGCGCTCTTGTCGTGCAGGATGACGACGTTCTTGTCCTTGTACTTCTCGGCGATCCACGGCCCGATGAATGCGCCCTGCGCATCATCGCGCGTGTAGAGGCGCATGATCGTCGGCCAGCCGCTCTCGGCGGCAGCATCGGTGAGCACCGGATTCGAGGAAGCCGGGCTCATCATCAGCACGCCCGCTTCCGCATAGACCGCGGACGCCGGTATGCTCGAGCCCGAGCAAGCGTGCCCATCGATGAACTTGATGCCTTCCGCCACGATGCGGTTGGCAACCGAGACCGCCTGTTTCGGATCGCAGACGTCATCCTGGATAGAAAGCTTGATCTGGCGGCCGTTTACGCCGCCCGCCGCATTGATGGCGTCGGCAGCGGCCTGTGCGCCCGTCTTGAACTGGTCGCCGATGGTCGCGAGCTGCCCGGTGATCGGGCCGGCGACCGCGATGACGATATCTTCCTGGGCGCGGGCGCCCTGCGCGCCGAACGCAAGGCCAAGTGCCGCGGCACCGATGATTGTCGTGAGTTTCATTCGAGCTTCTCCCCCTGATGACCCGAAAATGGTGAGTGAAATTATTGCGGAATGCAAGACGATCCACGCAATTGAGCGGCGGCGCCAACGGACGATGCCGCATCCAAACGCGAAAGGCCGCGCCGGCTCTTTGTCCGATCGCGGCCTTTTGGTGGTTGCCGCCGGGTCGTCCCCACGCCCCGGCATCGCCTCTGCCCTGTCGTCACAGCGCGGGTTGACCCGCGTCTTTTGCCGGCCGGGCCGTCTTCGCGGCCTCGGCCAATTCATCGCCTGACCCGGAGATCAGTGCATCGTCATCCACTCGCGCGCTTCGCGCAGCGCCTTGGCGATATCGGCCTTCGACATCGTGGCCGACAGTTCCGAGCGCAGTTCCGCCGCGCGGACCGAGCCCTTGATCGCGGCGATGTTGAACCATTTGTGGGCGGCGACGATGTCGGTGTCGCAGTCGCGGCCGGTCGCATACATCATGCCCAGTTCGAAAAGGATGTCCGCCTGCGCGCCAGCGCTACCGAAACCCTGCTCAAGCATTTCAAATCGTGCCATTTTTATCCCCTGTCACAACTCCAGAGAGCGGCTCCCTTTTGTGTCCCCGGGCTGCTCTTCCGATGCTTCGAAGGATGGCCGGCCAGCCTTGAATCCGTCGTTAAATGGCTTGCTTAATTTGCGACAAACAAAGTTCAAACAGGAGGTAAATGCCGGAAATCATTAAGGATACGAAGCGCGGCCCTGCGCGGCTTTCGCGAAAAGGTGCTTAAAATCCGCATGACCGGCGGCAAGCCTTTGATAACCACGCGAGACGGAGCATGCGCCGTCATTGCGAAGACGATTGCTTCCGCATCCCGCTGGTTTGGCGTAATTTGGCGGAGCTGGCGCGACAACGCGGAGCCCGGGAGGACGAAATGTTTCGTAGATTGAGCCTAGCGATCGCGGCTTCGGCAGTAATAGCTGGATCGGCCTACGCAGATCCGATCGAAGGCAACTGGCGGACCGACAAGGGCTCCATCGCCGCGATCTCGGGCTGCGGCTCCAGCTTCTGTATCAAGCTCGCGTCCGGCAAATTCGCGGGCAAAAGCATCGGCAAGTTCAAGGCCGACGGCGATAACCAGTATTCCGGCAACATAACCGACCCAGAGACCGACAAGACCTATTCAGGCAAGGGAACGCTCTCAGGCAACTCGCTCAAGATGAGCGGCTGCGTTTTCGGTGGACTGATCTGCCGTTCGCAGAACTGGAAGCGGCAGTAGGGCGGCGCGGGGCCGCCCGACTTTCCGCCCATGATTGGTCGCTAGGCTCTTGCGCGCTGTCCGAACAGCACCTTTTGCGCTTCCTTATCGTCGGCGAGGTTGTTGCGCCGTTCCTGCCCGACCGCGATGGCCCGTTCGACTGCCGGGCGCGCATGGAGCGCATCGAACCACCGCTTCAGATGCGGGAAGTCCTCGATCTCCTGGCCCTGGTTCTTGTAGGATCTCGTCCAGCCGACAGAGGCCATGTCAGCGATCGAATAGTCGCCGGCCAGGAACTCCCGGTCCGCCAGACGCTTGTTCATGACGCCGTAAAGCCTGTTCACCTCGTCGGTGTAGCGCTTGATCGCATAGGGAACCTTCTCAGGCGCATAGTTCCGGAAGTGATGCGCCTGCCCGGCCATGGGACCGAGCCCGCCGACCTGCCAGAAAAGCCACTGTTCTACGTCGACCCTGGCGCGCTCCTCGGCTGGATAGAACTTTCCGAACTTGCGGCCGAGATATTGCAGGATCGCGCCGGATTCGAAGATGGAGAGCGGCTCTCCGCCCGGCCCCTCGGGATCGATGATCGCCGGCATGCGGTTGTTCGGGGCGATCTTCAGGAATGACGGCTCGAACTGCTCACCCTTGCCGATGTTGATGTACTTGACCTCGTAGGGAACGCCGAGTTCCTCCAGCATGATGGTGACTTTCCAGCCGTTCGGGGTCGGCCAGTAATAGAGTTCGATCGGCTTCGTCTGCGTGGTCATCAGGCGGTCTCCGCTGCTGCTTGGAAAGGCTACCCGGACATAGGACCGCCCTCGCGAAACGCAAGTCCGCCAAGGCGTTAACGCCGGTCAATAAAATTGAACGCACGATGAACGGCCTTCTCAGAGCCGGTTCAGCCGCCCGCGCGCATTCTCCCTCGCATCGAAGGAGACCGAAATGCTCGCCCGCCGCTTCACGATCGTCTGCCTGCTAGTGACCCTCTTCGGCATGGTCTTTGCCATCCTGGTCGCGGAAGCCAGCCGATCGGGCCACCACTACCAGAGCGGCGCTTCCTGCCTCCTGACACCGAAAATCTTCTGCCGATCCGTGAACCAAGACTGACCTCAGAGACACAGACCAACGAAAGCGCAGTGAAAACCATGACCCGCCACCTTGAAACGACCCTCAAATGCCTCAGGCTGCTGCCTCGGGCCATGGTGGTGATATTGGCGATCTCCGCGCCGATCCTGATGGTGCCGAGCCTGCGGGCTGCCGACCAGACCACGATCGAGGCTCCCGCGCTGAAGAAGACCGGCGCCGGCTTCGTGCTGATGGTCAGCCTGCAGCGCGCCTGAGCACGGGAGGGGCCCGGAGGCCTGGCCTGCCGATTTCTGAGGCAGGCTCTCCCAACCGTCACAAAGGCCCATTATACTGGGTCATGGAAAAGCGAATCTATCCCGAACCCATAGAATCAGTCGTCTCGCCCGAACCGTTCGGGCGCAAGAGCTTCACCGACGCGGCCGAGGCAGTCGCGACCCTGAGGGAACTCTACAGCCGTAATACCAGGTTCCTGCGCGACTCCTTCGCCGGACTTGCCGAAGGCGGCGATCCAAACAAAAGATACCGGGCATTCTACCCCGAGGTCGGCCTGACCACATCGTCCTACAGCCAGGTCGACTCGCGCCAGGCCTATGGCCACATGCCCATACCGGGGCATTTCTCGACCACCGTCACACGCCCCGACCTTTTCGAGAGCTACCTGAACGAACAGCTGCGCCTGATCATGCGCAATCACGGCGTGCCGGTCGTCGTATCCGAGTCGGAAACCCCCATCCCGCTGCACTTCGCCTTCCTCGAAGGGACCTATGTCGACGGCGCGATTGCCGACCGCATCCAGCGGCCGATCCGCGACCTCTTCGACGTGCCGGACCTCGACGGAACCGACGACCATATCGCCAACGGCACGTTCGAGATCGTTCCCGGCGAGGCGCGGCCGCTGGCGCCTTTCACCGCGCAGCGCATCGACTACTCGCTGCACCGGCTCGCCCATTACACGGCGACCAGCCCCGAGCATTTCCAGAACTTCGTGCTGTTCACCAACTACCAGTTCTACATCGACGAGTTCTGCATTCTCGCGCGCGAGCTGATGGCCAAGGGCGGTGGCGGCTACGAGTTCTTCGTCGAGCCAGGCAACATCACAACGCCGGCTGGCGAGGACCAGCCGCTCGAAGGCTCGACGCTGACGCGCATGCCCCAGATGCCGGCCTATCACCTGAAGAAGGCGGGCCATGACGGCATCACCATGGTCAATATCGGCGTCGGCCCCTCCAACGCCAAGACAATCACCGACCACATAGCGGTGCTCAGGCCCCATGCATGGCTGATGCTCGGTCACTGCGCCGGCCTGCGTAACACTCAGGCGCTCGGCGACTACGTGCTGGCGCACGCCTATGTGCGCGAGGACCACGTGCTGGACGACGACCTGCCGGTCTGGATCCCGATCCCGGCGCTCGCAGAAGTGCAGGTCGCGCTGGAGGAGGCGGTCGCCGAGGTTACCGGGCTTGCCGGCTACGACCTCAAGCGCATCATGCGCACCGGCACGGTCGCCACCATCGACAACCGCAACTGGGAACTGCGGGACCAGCGCGGCCCCGTGCAACGTCTGTCGCAATCGCGTGCCATCGCTCTCGACATGGAATCGGCGACGATAGCCGCCAACGGCTTCCGTTTCCGCGTGCCCTACGGGACGCTGCTCTGCGTGTCGGACAAGCCGCTGCACGGCGAGTTGAAGCTGCCCGGCATGGCGTCCGAATTCTACAAGCGTCAGGTCGCCCAGCATCTCACCATAGGCATACGCGCCCTGGAGAAGCTCGCCGAAATGCCCAAGGAGCGGCTGCATTCGCGCAAGCTCAGGAGCTTTGCCGAGACCGCCTTCCAGTAGGTAGACGGCCACCCATCTTGATTGGGCCGCAATCCTGCAGAACAAGGCGCCAATGGATGGGAAGACCGTGAACCGCACGATTACCCTCGTCGCCTTCTGGGTGACGGTCCTGCTGTCGCTGCCGCTCGTGGGTGGTTTTTTCGGGCGGCTGCATCCGGCCTTCGATTCCCTGGCGCATTTCCGCGTCCATCTCGCCGTGCTGCTCCTGGTCGCGGCGCTTCCGCTGCTCCTCGCCCGCTCGTTCCGCTGGCATGGATTCCTCGCCGCCCTGTTCGGCAGTGCAGCCATCCTGACCGTCACCGGCGCGTCGCTGCCGGGCGCCGGCCCGGTCCAGGCCTCCCACCAGCCTGCTGATCCGCTCAGCCCGGTCTACCGGCTGCTGCATCTCAACCTGCGCTACGACAACCCGGAGCCCGGGAAAGTTCTGTCGCTGATCGGGCGCACGCGTCCCGACGTGGTGACACTGAACGAGGTGTCCGCCATGTGGGCGGAAAAGCTTTCGCTTCTGTCGAGCGCCTATCCCTACCGCATCGTCTGCGCGGGAGACAGCGGTGCCGGCGGCGTCGCCATCCTGTCGCTAAGGCCCCTTGCCGAGGGCATCGAGGCCCAATGCCTGGACGGCGGAACCATGGCCACCGCCACCGTCGACTTCGGCGGTACGCACGTCGACGTCGGCGCGCTCCATCTGCATTGGCCATGGCCGTTCAGCCAGTCCAGCCAGATCGATCGGAGAGCGCCCATGCTGGCGGCCATGGCGGAGACGGCGATCCTCGCCGGCGACCTCAACGCAACGCCGTGGAGCGCAGCATCGGCGCGCATCGCCGCCGCCTCCGGCATGGCGCCGGTCGGCCCCGCCGGTCCGACCTGGATCCACCACCGTCTGCCGGAATTCCTGCGCTTCGCGGGATTGCCTATCGACCGGATATTCGCCAAGGGCGCGGTGATCGTGCACTCGGTCGCCACGCTGGAACCCGTCGGCTCCGATCATCTGCCGGTGCTGCTCGAATTCTCGCTTGAGCCTGCCGATCCCGAAGCCGACGACCCGCTGACCGCTACCGCGTCGCTGGCCGAGTAGCGTCAGGGTCCTGTCAGCGCGTCGATCAGGCCCCTCAGCCCGGTCGCCTCACATGTTCGGGTAGACCGGTCCTTCGCCGCCTTGCGGCGGCACCCAGTTGATGTTCTGGTTGGGGTCCTTGATGTCGCACGTCTTGCAGTGGACGCAGTTCTGCGCGTTGATCACGAAGCGCACGTCCTTGGCCGAAGGATCGGCCGCAGCATTGCCGTCCGCATCGACCCATTCATAGACCGCAGCAGGGCAGTAGCGCGTCGATGGGCCTGCGAACACGTCGTGCTCGGAGCGCACCTGCAGCGCCATGTCCTTCACCTGCAGATGGATCGGCTGGTTCTCCTCGTGATTGGTGTTCGACAGGAACACCGAGGACAGCCGGTCGAAGGTCAGGACCCCGTCCGCCTTCGGATAGACGATCCTCTTGTGCTTGGAGGCTGGGTCTAGCGTGGCGTAGTCGGCCTTGCCATGCTTCAAGGTGCCGAACAGCGAGACGCCGAACAGCGTGTTCAGCCACATGTCCAGCCCGCCGAGGCCGACGCCGAGCACGGTGCCGAAGCGCGACCAGAGCGGCTTCACGTTGCGGACCTTCTTCAGATCCTTGCCGATGTCGCTGTCGCGCCAGGCATCCTCGTAGGCGGTCAGCTCGTCATTGGCGCGGCCGTCGCCGAGCGCCTTGGCGACATGCTCGGCAGCGAGCATGCCGGATAGCACCGCATTGTGCGATCCCTTGATGCGCGGCACGTTGACGAAGCCGGCCGAGCAGCCGATCAGCGCGCCGCCAGGGAAGGAAAGCTTCGGCACCGACTGCCAGCCGCCCTCGGTGATGGCGCGCGCGCCGTAGGAGATGCGCTTGCCACCCTCGAACGTGTCGCGGATCGCGGGATGCGTCTTGAAGCGCTGGAATTCCTCAAACGGCGAAATCCAGGGATTCTTGTAGTTGAGGTGGAGCACGAAGCCGACCGCCACCTGGTTGTCCTCGAGGTGATAGAGGAAGGAACCGCCGCCGGTCTTCATGTCGAGCGGCCAGCCGAAGGAGTGCTGCACGAGACCCGGCCTGTGCTTCTCGGGAGCGACCTCCCAGAGTTCCTTCAGGCCGATGCCGTATTTGCCCGGCTCGCGACCGTCCGAAAGATTGAACTTGGCGATGAGCTGCTTGGCGAGCGAGCCCCGCGCGCCCTCGCCGATGAGCACATATTTGCCCATCAGCGCCATGCCCGGGGCGTAGCCCGGACCGTGCGAACCATCACGCTCGATGCCCATGTCACCGGTGTAGACCCCGGTCACGGCGCCTGCGTCATTGTAGAGAAGGCCCGCGGCGGCGAAGCCCGGATAAATCTCGACGCCAAGCGCCTCGGCCTTGCCGGCCAGCCAGCGGCAGACATTGCCGAGCGACACGGCGTAGTTGCCGTGGTTGTTCATCAGCGGCGGCATCAGGAAGTTCGGCAGGCGGAAGGAACCCGCCGGTCCGAGCACGAGGAAATGATCGTCGGTGACCGGCGTCTTGAACGGATGGTCGGCTTCGTCGCGCCAGCCGGGCAGCAGCCGGTCGATACCGATCGGGTCGACCACCGCGCCGGACAGGATGTGGGCGCCGACCTCGGCGCCCTTCTCCAGCACCACGACCGAAAGCTCGGGGTTCACCTGTTTCAGCCGGATCGCAGCGGCGAGGCCAGCCGGTCCCGCCCCGACGATCACAACGTCGAACTCCATGCTTTCACGTTCGATTTCGCTCATTCCGCTCCCCACATCGGCTCGCTCAGGCTGCTTGGGTAGGCCATTTTGCTGGCTCATGGGCTCCTTAGCTTATCCAGGTGCGAGGTGAAACCGCTTTTCCAGTGTTCGGGGGCAAGGTTCTCGTCCATACTGAGCCGATGCGGCAGACCGGGCTCTCCTGTTCCGTATCGCAGCAAAATCAACGGCTTCCCGGCAGGATGGCCGGCGCCGCCGCGTTCCTTGCGGCGATCCTGCTGACCCTGGGGCGCGTTGCCGCAGAGGAAGCACCCTCAAAACAGTGGCAGGCGGGCGCCTACAGCTTCTCGGATGAACTCGGCGGTTTCCGGATCGTCGGGGTCTCTGGAGCCGGCACGAAGGACGATCCGATCACCATCCGGGAGGAAATGAACTCGGCCTCTCCGGTCACCATGGTCATCCGCACAGTGCGCCCGATCCGGCCATTCGACTATTCCGGCCGCTATGCCAACGGCTTCCTGCATGTCCGCATCGAGATGCTGAACAACAGCGAGCTGCCCTGGATCGAGTTCGAATTCGAGTTGCAGGAGCAGCTCGGCAAGGCGAGCGTCTTCGGCGACGGCCTTTCCTTCGACCAGCGCCGCACCGACAGCGGCAACATCTGGTCGGAAAGTTTCGGCCAGTACAGCCGCGCCTTCGAACCGTATGACCGCCTGCTTTTCCGCAAGGGGAAGATCGATCATCTCGACAGCGCGTCGTTCAATTTCATGATCACCGATTTCACCCCGCGCTGGGAGTTCTTTCTGGTGCAGGATCCCCGCATCCCCTCCTCCTGACCTTGCAAATGCGGCCATGAGAGCCGATGGTCGCGCCCATGGATCTTCCCCTCGAAAAGGATCGGCCCGGCCTGCGCGAGTTGCTTGCCTTCTACGCAGAGGCCGGCGTCGACGAAGCGCTCACCGACGAACCTGTCGATCGCTTCGCGGTGAGCGAGGCGCAGCCCGCTCCGCTGGCAAGGCAGGCCGAGCCCGCCAGGGCGATGCCCGCTCCATCGCGCTCGCCGGAGCCGAGGATGCCGCCGCCTGCAGTGAAGACGCCCGTCGCCGTGCCTGACGAGGGGCAGGTTGCGCTGGCCCGGCAGCGTGCAGCGACGGCCGCGACGCTGGACGAACTGCGCGGGCACCTGGCCGAGTTCGACGGCTGCAACCTCAAATTCACCGCGAAGAACCTGGTCTTCGCCGACGGCAATCCGCAGGCCGACATCATGCTGGTCGGCGAGGCGCCCGGCCGTGACGAGGATCTGGAAGGCCTGCCCTTCGTCGGCCGTTCCGGCCAGTTGCTCGACCGGATGCTGGCGGCGATCGGGCTCGACCGGCAGACGGCCTACATCGCCAATGTCATCCCCTGGCGGCCGCCGGGGAACCGCACGCCGACGCCGCAGGAGACCGAGATCTGCCGCCCGTTCATCGAGAGGCAGATCGAACTCGCCAATCCGAAGGTGCTGGTCACGCTTGGTGGTCCCTCCGCAAAAACCCTTTTGCGGGTCACCGAGGGGGTGTTGAGGCTGCGCGGCACTTGGAAGGTGCATGTGACGTCTTCTGGGATGGAGATCCCCGCCATGCCGACGCTGCATCCGGCCTATCTGCTCAGAAACCCCGCCCACAAGAAGCTTGCGTGGCGGGATTTCCTGGAGATCAAGGCGAAGCTCCGGTCGCTCTCCTAGGCGTTCGCCGTCGTCCGGCGCAGCCCGACGAGCTGCAGCCCGGCAAGTAGTGCGACGGCCAGCGCCTGCGCGACGACGAAGGCGTATCCGAGCAAGGTCGGCGCCACCGCGCCACTGGCCAGCAGGCCGAAGCTCGCCGCTACCCACAGCGCGTTGATCGCGATGATGTCGATCAGCACGAGCCGCGAAGCTTCGCCGCGCCGCGCGACGGCGACAAGGAACGCGACGAACGGGAACAGCGCGAGGCCCGCCCAGAAGATCAGATTTTCAGGCAATCCGAGCAGCGGCGACAGAAACGGCGCGCCGGCGACCATGAGCAGACCCGCGGCGCCGCTGACAGCGGCGTCGATGAACAGTATCTGGCGGTGAAACGGGCTGAGCGTAAAGGACATGACGATTTCCTCTTGTTGGGCCGGCTTGCTTGCCGGCATGACAGGAAGATCGTTCGCGCTGATTGGAAAGACGATTACGCGAGAGGTAATAGATGTGATTTCCTTGCTCGCCTATCATCTGGAACATGCTGATGACTGAGAATTCACCCGGGGCACTGCTGCGCGAATGGCGGGTGCGGCGGCGCATGAGCCAACTCGACCTCGCCAGCGAGGCCGAAATCTCGCAGCGCCATCTGAGCTTCCTTGAAAGCGGCCGCGCAAAGCCCTCTCGCGACATGGTGCTCCATCTCGCCGACCAGTTGGACATCCCGCTCAGGGAGCGCAACCATCTGCTGCTCGCGGCCGGCTTCGCCCCACGTTACGGCGAGCACAATCTCGATGATCCCTCGCTGGCCGCCGCCCGCCAGGCAGTGCGTCTAGTGCTCAAGGGCCACGAACCCAACCCGGCCATCGCGCTCGACCGGCACTGGCACATGGTCGACGCCAATGCCGCGGTCGCGCCGCTGCTCGCCGACATTCTCGACCCGGCGCTGCTGCAGCCACCCGTCAATGTCCTGAGGCTTAGCCTGCACCCGCAAGGATTGGCGCCGCGCGTCGTAAACCTGTTCGAATGGCGCAACCATCTGATCGAACGGCTGAAGCGTCAGCTGGACGCCACGGGTGACCCGGTGCTCGCCGAGTTGGAGCGGGAACTGCTGTCATATCCGTCCGGACCGCGGACGCAACGCGCGCAGGACGCAAACCTTGCGGCGATCGTCCACCCGCTGAAGCTTCGCATGGGCAATGAAATCCTGACATTCATCAGCACCACGACGGTTTTCGGCACGCCGCTCGACGTGACGCTGTCGGAACTGGCGATCGAATCGTTCTTCCCCGCCGACGAGGCCACTGCCAGGGCATTGCAGGCGGCGGCAGCCGCGTCCTGACCCCCTATTGCGGGATCGACGCCTTTCGCGCCCTGCGCCGCTCGATGCCGAGCCGGCTTTCCCGCCAGACGATGAAGATGCCCGCGCCGATCACGATCGCCCCGCCGACGATGATGTGGATCGTCGGGGACTCGCCGAAAGCCAGATAGCCGATGGTTATCGCGACGATGATGGAGGTGTATTCGAAAGGCGCCACGGTGGAAGCCTCGGCATGGCGATAGGCTTCCGTCATGAGTATCTGGGCGATGCCGCCACAGACGCCCGCCATGATCAGGAACAGCGCCTGGCTGGCATCGATCGGCTGCCATCCGAACGGAAACGTCATCAGCCCGGCGACACTGGCCGTCAGCGAGAACCAGATGACGATGACCGCGCTCTTCTCTGAATGCACCAGGCTTCGGACCTGCAGCATCGCCGCCGCCGAGAAGGACGCCGCCAGTAGCGCGGCGATCACGCCGAGGATTTCGTCATTGTCCATCTGAGCGCCACCGCTCAGCAGCGACAATTTCGGCCATGAGACGATCACCACGCCGACCAGTCCTACCGCGACCGCGCTCCATCGATAGACGCGGACCATCTCGCCGAGAAACAGGGCGCTGAACATGACCACGAAAAGCGGTTGCGCATAGTTGAGCGTGATGGCTTCGGGCAGCGGGAGGCGTGTCAGGGCGAAGAAGGAGAGCCCCATCGCGCAGACACCGATAACGCCACGCACGACATGGCCGAGCGGCCTCTTCGTATAGATCGCGGTGCGCAGTTCCCGGCGATAGGCCAGGTAGGCCATCACCGGCAGAAAGGCGAAAAACGACCGGAAGAAGACGATCTGTCCGGCCGGGAGCTGGCCCGAGGCCTTGATGAAGGCCGACATGACCACGAAGACCGTCACCGAAATGACCTTCAGGCCTATTCCGACCAGAGGGTTGGCGACGTGGCTTGGGTTCAATTGCCGGTCGCCGACTGGATCGCCGTCCAGATTCGCGCCGGCGTGGCCGGCATCTCCACATGGCCGATGCCGTATGCCCGCCACAAGGCATCGGTGACGGCGTTGAGCGCGGCCGGCGCCGCGCCGATCGTGCCGGCCTCGCCGGCGCCCTTGATGCCCATGGCGTTCGTGGTCGACGGTACGTTGCGCGTGCCGAAACGGAAGAACGGGAAACTGTCTGCCCGCGGCACCGCATAGTCCATGAAACTCGCCGTCATGAGCTGCCCGTCATCGCCATAGACGGTGTCCTCGCACAGAGCCTGACCTATGCCCTGCGCGACGCCGCCATGCACCTGGCCGGCGAGCAGGACCGGATTCACCGTGACGCCGAAATCGTCGACGATCGTGTAGCCCACGACCTCCGTCTCCCCGGTTTCCGGATCGATCTCGACCTCGCAGATATGGGTGCCGTTCGGATAGGTGGCCTCGTCCTGGACGAACTCGCCCATCCCCTGCAGATCGTCGGGCTTCTTCGCCGCCTTGGCGATGTCCGCATAGCTCATCGAGCGGTCGGTGCCGACGATCCGCGCCGCGCCCTCGTGCAACTCGATGTCGAGCGACGAGGTCTCCAGTTCGTCGGCGGCGATGCGCCTGATCTTCTCGGCAAGCGCGTCACCCGCACGCGACGCCGAGACGCCGCCGAGCGGGATGGAGCGCGACCCGCCGGTGCCCTCGCCCTCGTCGAGATCGTCGGTGTCGCCCTGGCGCGTGACGATCCTGTCCACCGGGATGTCGAGCTTCTCGGCGACGATCTGGGCATAGGCCGTGGCGTGGCCCTGGCCTGTCGTCTGCGTGCCGATCTTCAGCGTTATGGTCCCGTCGCCGTTGAGTTCGACGAAGGCCGGCTCCGATCCCGGGAAGGCGCAGGCTTCGATGTAGGTCGCCATGCCGATGCCGCGAATCCTGCCAGCCTTTTTCGAGGCGGCGAGACGATCCTCGAAGCTCTTCCAACCGGCATGTTCCATGGCGAGCGTCATGTGCCCGTCGAACTCGCCAACGTCGTAGAGGCGCTTGGTCGGCGTACGGTAGGGGAACTGCTCCGGCCTGATGAAGTTCAGCCGGCGTATCTCGTCCCGTCCGAGCCCCATGTCCCGCGCGCAGGCATCGACCAGTTTCTCGACCAGGAAAGCCGCCTCGGGCCGGCCTGCGCCGCGATAGGCATCGAGGGGACAGGTGTTGGTGTAGACGCCGACGACTTCGACATCCAGCGCCGGTATGTCGTAGACACCGGTCGACATGGTCGTACCAGTGTGCGGGATCTCCGCTCCATACTGGGAAATATAGGCACCCATATTGGCGATGAGGTCGACCTTGAGGGCGAGGAAGCGGCCTTTCTCGTCCATCGCCATCTGCCCGACCGCGACGTTGTCGCGCCCCTGCGCATCGGTGAGAAAATGCTCGTTGCGGTCGCCCGTCCACTTCACCGGCCGGCCGAGGCGCTTCGCAGCCTCCATGACCAGGGCGTATTCGCGGTAGACGAATATCTTGGTGCCGAACCCGCCGCCGACGTCCGGCGTCACGACGCGCAACTGCTTCCGTCCGATCCCGAACACGCCTGCCAGGATCTTCTGCACCGAATGGACACCCTGCGATCCCGTGGTGAGCACGAAACGGCCCTCGTCGGGCTTCCACTCGCCAAGCGCCGATCGCGTTTCGACAAAATTTGCCACGAGGCGATTGTTACGGAATTCGATGCGCGTGATTTTCGCAGCCTTCGCGAAGGCGGCGTCGGCCTTCGCCCGGTCGCCGTGACGGTAGGTGAAGGCACGGTTGCTGCCGAGCTCCGGCCAGACGAGCGGTGCATCCGGATCGAGCGCGGTCGCCGTGCCGGCCGCCGCGTCGAGGCCGTCATACTCGATCTCGATGAGATCGGCGGCGTCCTGGGCCAGCGCGCGCGTATCGGCGACGATGAAGGCGACCGCGTCGCCGACATAATGCGCCTGGTCGCGGCAAAGGATCGGAATGTCGCGCGTCGGCGCCTTGGTGCCGTCCGGCTGCCGCTTCATCGAGGTCGACGTCAGGTCGCGGAGATGTCCGAGATCGGCGCCGGTCAAAACCAGATGAACACCCGGCGCAGCCTTGGCCGCTTCCACGGAAGCAATCGTGAAGCGGGCATTGGCGAAGGGCGAGCGCACGACATAGCCATGGAGCACGCCGCTTGGGGCGATGTCATCGGTATAGCGACCCTTGCCGGTGATGAAAGCCTGATCTTCAAGGCGAAGCACCGAAGCGCCCATTCCGAATTTCGGCGTGGCGACCGTCATTTATGCCTCATGTACTGATTTGAGATGCGTGCCTGAAATAGAGCACCTTTCAGTTTTGTCGATAGAAAGCCATCGTGTAAAGAGCGGCGACCTCCACGGGAGGTGTGGCGCGGCGACGGGACTGCGCGGAATTCGACGGGTAAAGCGAGAAGATGCGTACAGATACAGGCCAGGTTTTCCGGCTCGAGGACTACCGTCCCAGCGACTATCTCATTCCGCGCACTAGCCTCGCCTTCCGGCTGCACCCGGACAAGACAATCGTCACGGCCGAACTGACGATCGCAAGACGGGAAGGCGTGTCGAAGAAGGCGCCCCTCATCCTTGACGGGGACGGCCTCGTCCTGAAGAGGATCGAGATCGACGGCGCGCCGCTGGACGCTTCCGCCTACCAGGCGACGCCCGACCAGTTGACCGTGCCGGCTCCCCCCGCCGCACAGAATTTCCGGCTGACGCTGGAAACGGAAATATCGCCGTCGACCAATTCCGCATTGATGGGCCTATTCCTCACAAGCGGCGTCTACTCTACCCAGTGCGAGGCCGAAGGGTTCCGCCGTATCACCTATTTCCTCGACCGGCCGGATATCCTCTCGGTCTACACGGTGCGCATCGAGGCGCAGAAGCGCCAGGCTCCGCTGCTTCTCTCCAACGGCAACCGGCTGGAGATCGACGACCTGGCCGACGGCTGGCACTATGCCGTCTGGCACGACCCCTTCCCCAAACCGTCCTATCTCTTCGCGCTGGTCGCCGGCGATCTCGGTGTCGTGACGGACGAGTTCGTCACCGCCTCCGGCCGCAAGGTCGATCTCGGCGTCTACGTGGAGCACGGCAAGGAACGGCTCGCGGCCTATGCGATGGACGCGCTGAAGCGCTCGATGCGCTGGGACGAGGAGGTGTTCGGCCGCGAATACGACCTCGACATCTTCAACATCGTGGCTGTGTCCGATTTCAACATGGGGGCGATGGAGAACAAGGGCCTCAACATCTTCAACGACAAATACGTGCTGGCCGACGACGAGACCGCAACCGACGCGGACTTCGCCAATATCGAGGCGATCATCGCGCATGAATATTTCCACAATTGGACAGGCAATAGAATCACTTGCCGCGACTGGTTCCAGCTCTGTCTGAAGGAAGGGTTGACCGTCTTCCGCGACCACGAATTCTCGGCTGACCAGCGCTCGCGCCCGGTCAAGCGCATCGCGGAGGTGCGAACGCTCCGCGCCCACCAGTTCCCCGAGGACCAGGGCCCGCTGGCGCATCCGGTCCGGCCACGCCGCTATCGCGAGATCAACAATTTCTACACGGCAACCGTCTACGAGAAGGGTTCCGAAGTCGTCCGCATGATCAAGACGATCCTCGGCGCCGAAACCTTCCGCAAGGGGATGGATCTCTATTTCGAGCGCCATGACGGCGAAGCGGCGACGATCGAGGATTTCCTAAAAGTCTTCGAGGATGTGTCGGGCCAGGATCTCCAGCAGTTCGCGCTCTGGTATCATCAGGCGGGCACGCCGAACCTCACCGTCTCCGCTTCCCACGATGCGCGGAAAGGCGAATTCGTCGTCGAGATCGAGCAGTCCGTGCCGCCGACGCCGTCGGAGGCACGCAAACGGCTTATGCACATACCGCTTGCCTTCGGGCTGGTCGGAAGCGACGGCAAAGACATCGCCCATGGCGCGGCAGATGGCGCGGCCGTCGAGAACGGCGTCATCCACGTGAAGAAGCGCCGACACGTGGTGCGCTTCCCGGGGATCACCGAGCGCCCTGCCCTTTCGCTCAACCGCGGCTTCTCCGCGCCGGTGACGCTGTCGGTCGAGCAGCGCAAGGAAGACCAGTTCTTCCTCGCCCGCCACGACAACGACCCGTTCTCGCGCTGGCAAGCCTACAACACGCTGCTCACTGAGGCGCTGATCGCCGCCTTCCGCAGCGGGCTCGGAGGAAAACCGCCGAAGTTCGCTCGCCAACTCGTCGACCTGGCCGGGGCTATCGCGGCGGACGAGGGGCTGGAGCATGCCTTCAGGGCGCTGGCGCTGACGCTGCCCGGCGAGGCCGACATCGCCCGCGAGATCGGCAGCGGCATCGATCCCGACATCATCCTGGCTGCGCGCAACGCGCTGGCTGGCGAGATTGCACGCTCGAACGAGACCGCTTTCCGCCGCCTCTACGCCGCGCTCGAGTTCAACGGACGCTTCAGCCCGGACGCCGCGAGCGCGGGCCGCCGCTCACTGCGCAACACGCTGCTCGACTACCTCGCCCTGCTTCCGGGCGGTGACGAGCTTGCCGGCCGCCACTTCGCCGTTGCGACCAACATGACCGACCGCGCCGCGGCGCTGACCGTGCTCGCCCACCGGCATGGAGACGGGAAGCTGGCCAGGGATGCGCTCGCCGCCTTCGAGAAGCGCTACCACGCCGACCCGCTGGTCATGGACAAATGGCTGATGATCCAGGCTACGGCGCCGGGCGCGGCGACGCTCGACAAGGTGCGCGCGCTGACGGGACATCCCGGCTTCACCATGACCAATCCCAACCGCGTGCGCGCGCTGATCGGCACCTTCGCCAGCGCCAACCAGACCGCGTTCAACCGGACTGACGGCGCCGGCTACGACTTCTTCGCCCGCGCCATCCTGGAGATCGATCCGCGCAACCCGCAGCTTGCGGCGCGGCTGGCGACGGCGCTGCGCTCCTGGCGCTCATTGGAGCCGGTGCGTCAGGGCAAGGCGCGCGAGGCGCTGCTCATGATCTCCGGCACTGAGGGCTTGTCGGCGGACCTGCGCGACATCGTCGAGCGGACGCTGGCATAGGGGCTGGCAGGAAGGAATTTCGGCAATTTTCGGTCTTTTTGCCGGCTGCCACTGGACAAGCCGAATCACCTTTGATTCCTTATGGATGATTCGGATGTGCGGTGTCGCCGGATCGTCAACAGGAATGTTTGGGGGAACGGCATGGCCGGAGCGGACGCGTTGGGCGCGCCCGAGGGCTCGACTTTTGCTCGCCACAACGAGGGGCGGGACAATGTCGCAGGGAATGCGCGCATCATCGCTGCGCCAGCCTATCGCCGTCTGCTTGCTGCGGAGCCTCTGCTGAAGCGCTCGATCCCCGTCCTCATCCTCATCTTCCTGATCGTCATCGCCTCGGTGCGCTTCCTGTCGCTGATGGCGCTGCGCGACGACGTCGAACGCGATGCCAAGGCGGTGCTGGGCCTCGCCGCCGGCGAACTCGCCAACGCGCTGACGCTTGTCGACGGTGAACGCGACGATGCGGAGGCCGAAGCCCGGCGCCTGATCCAGAAGATGGCACAGGGCGGCATGCTGGCGGACGGCCATGTGCTCGCCATCACGGACGCTTCCTTCAAGGTGGTCGCCTCGACCGCAAGCGCGGCAGCGTGGAAGGGTCAGTACCTGGACGCCATCGTCTTCGGTGGCCAGCCCCTCTTCATGTTCGGCGACCGCGCCGGCGTCATGGAAGTCAGGGTCGGCGACGGCACCTGGTATGCCGCCCTCGATCTCACAGAGAACCGCTCAGGCGCGGCGGTCGTGATGATCCCGCGCGACGTCGTCTTCGCCGGATGGCGCAGCATCGTGTCGATGAACGTCACGCTGTTCGTGGTGACGGCGGGCGTCCTGCTCGTCATCCTCTACGCCTATTTCAGCCAGGCGGCGCGCGCCCAGGCCGCCGACCGCATCTATCTCGAAGCGCACCAGCGCATCGACCTCGCCCTCGTGCGCGGCCGCTGCGGGCTGTGGGACTGGGACATGGTGCGCGGCAAGATGTACTGGTCGCGCTCCATGTACGACATGCTGGGCTACCGGGCGCACGACACGATGCTCTCCTTCGGCGAAGTCGCCGAGATCATCCACCAGGACGACGGCGACCTCTTCGAGCTGGCCAAGCGCATCGTGGCGCGCGAGATCGACCAGATCGACCAGGTCTTCCGCATGCGCCACGCCAACGGGCAATGGGTCTGGGTACGCGCCCGCGCGCAGGTCATCGACCCCGAGGCGCCCGAGATCCAGTTGATCGGCATCGCCGTCGACGTCACCGAGCAGCGGCATCTGGCGCTGCGCTCGGAGGCCGCGGACATGCGGTTGAGGACGGCGATCGAGAGCATCAACGAATCCTTCGTGCTCTGGGATGCGGCGCAGCGGCTCGTCATGTGCAACTCGAAGTACCAGCAGGACAACGGGCTGTCGGACCGCGACATCATGCCGGGCGCGACGCGCTCCGAGCTCGAGGTCAAGATGCTCGCCTTCGCTTCCGAGCGGCGGCTTGCCAACGCCAACGGCCCGAAGGGCGGAGCCAGCTTCGAGCGGCAGCTCGCCGACGGCCGCTGGCTGCAGGTCAACGAACTCAGGACCCGCGACGGCGGCACCGTGTCGGTCGGCTCCGACATCACGCAGATCAAGCAGCATCAGGAGAAGCTGGTCGACAGCGAGCGTCGTCTGATGGCGACCATCCACGACCTCAGCCTGGCGCGGCGTTCCGAACAGGAGCGGTCGACGGAACTGGTCGAGCTCAACCGCAAATACATGCGCGAAAAGGATCGCGCCGAGGCCGCCAACCGGGCCAAGTCGGAATTCCTCGCCAATATGAGCCACGAGCTGCGCACGCCGCTCAATGCCATCATCGGATTCTCCGAGGTGATGGAATCGAAACTGTTCGGCCCGCTGGGATCGGACCGCTACGAGGAATACGCACGCGACATCCAGTCGAGCGGAGCCTATCTGCTGGGCGTCATCAACGACATTCTCGACATGTCCAAGATCGAGGCCGGCCAGTTCTCCGTCGACCGCGAGGAGATCGACCTCTGCCCGCTCATCCACGAGACGGTGAAGGTCATCTCGCTGCAGGCGGCGCAGAAGAACATCTCGGTGGAGACACGGATCGCCGACTCCATGCGCGTCTACGCCGACCGCCGCGCCATCAAGCAGATCGCCATCAACCTGTTGTCCAACGCCGTGAAGTTCACCGGCGAAGGCGGACGCATTTCGGTGCGCGCCCGCAACGTGGCGGGGGCGCTGATGCTGACCATCGAGGACAATGGCTGCGGCATTCCCAAGACCGCTCTGGGCAAGCTGGGGCGGCCTTTCGAGCAGGTGCAGAACCAGTTCTCGAAGAACCACACCGGTTCGGGGCTCGGGCTCGCGATCTCGCGCTCCCTGGCGCAGTTGCATGGAGGCGCGCTGAAGATCCGCTCCAAGGAAGGGACGGGCACCATCGTGTCAGTACGCATCCCGACCAGACAGCCGGAAACCAAGGGCAAGGCCGCTGCCAAGCAGGCCGCATAAGACGATCCCAGGAAAAGCCGGTCCGGTTCAGCGCTTCTCGCCGAGCAGGCGCTTGAAATGACCGCGGACCGTTGTCGCCGTCTCCTTCAGATGCGCCTCCAGCACCTTGATGTCAGGCAGGTCGGTCGCGGCGAGCAGCAGGTCGATGAGGCCGGGCGGGCTGTCGTCCTTCTCGAACGGCCCAGTGAGGCAAAGCCTGATCATCTGCGTCAGCGCCAGATAAAGCGCCCAGGCGTTCGTCAGGTCCTGCCTCGTCTGGCCGTCAGCAAAGCCGGGCGACAGCCGCGCCAGCGTCGCTGAGGTCCCCGTCACCCTGCCCTCGCCTTGCACCTGCCCGGTAAGCACGGCAACCTGCGCAATGAATTCGAGATCGATCAGCCCGCCCGGCACGAGCTTGAGGTCCCACATGTCGCTCGGCGGCTTTTCCTGCTCGATCAGCGCCCGCATCTCGGCCGCCTCGGCGGCGACTTTCTTCGGATCGCGGGGCAGCGCCAGAATCCCGGCGACCTCAGCTTCGATCTCGGCGGCAAGCTCGGTATCGCCGGCAATGACGCGGGCGCGGGTCAGTGCCATATGCTCCCACGTCCAGGCGTCATTGCGCTGGTACTTCTTGAACGCATCGACATGAGTCGCCACCGGCCCCTTGTTGCCGGACGGCCGCAGCCTGAGGTCTAGCTCATAGAGCACGCCTTCGGCGGTCGGCGCCGAAACCGCGGCGATGAGGCGCTGCGTCATGCGGGCGTAGTAGTGCGACGGCGCCAGCGGCTTGCCGCCGTCGGATTCGTCGGCTTCCGAGTCGTGGTCGTAGAGCAGGATGAGGTCGACATCCGAGCCGGCGGTCAGTTCGCGGCTGCCGAGCTTGCCCATGCCGAGGATCGCCACCCTGCCTCCGGGAACGCGCCCGTGCCGGCCCGCGACTTCGGTTTCCACTGCTTCGAGCGCCGCCCCGATGGTCAGGTCCGCGAGATCGGAAAAAGCCCGGCCGGCCCGGTTGGCATCGATCGCGCCCGCCAGCAGCCGTACGCCTATCAGGAATTTCTGCTCGGACCCGAAGATGCGCAGCCGGTCGAGCACCTCTTCGTAGCCGACCGAATTCTGGATGAAAGCCGCGAGGCGGCCGGCCAGATAGTCGCGATTCGGCAGTTCGGCAAGCAGCGCCGGATCGAGCAGCCCGTCGAAGACATGGGGCCGGCGCGTGATGACGGCTGCCAGCCTCGGCGCCGCGCCCATGATCGTAGCCAGCAGCTTCAGCAAGCTCGGATTGGACTGCAGCAGCGAGAAGAGCTGGATGCCCGCCGGCAACCCCGCCAGGAACTGGTCGAACCGCATAAGCGCCTTGTCGGCTTTCTTCGTCTTGCCGAAGGCTTCGAGCAGGGCCGGCGTCAGCTCGGTCAGCCGCTCCCGCGCTTCGGCCGACTGGGTCGCGCGATAACGCCCGAAGTGCCAGCTGCGAATGACCCGGGTAATATCGCTCGGCCGCTTGAAGCCAAGTTGTGCAAGCGTCTTCAGCGTGTCGGGATCGTCGACATCGCCAGTGAAGACTAGGTTGCCGACGCCGGACGAAAGCTCGGGCGCGGCCTCGAACAGCGCCGCATAGTGGCGCTCGACCTCATGCAGCGAGGCACGGAATGCGGCGGAAAAATCCTCTTCGCCGGCGAAACCGAGCATCTTCCCGATCCGCTCCAGCCCTTCGTCCGTGTCGGGCAGCATATGCGTCTGCTCGTCGGCCACCATCTGGACGGCATGCTCGACGCGGCGCAGGAACCAGTATTGCGCGGTCAGCGCATCGCGCGCTTCGGCGGTGATCCAGCCGCGCTTGGCGAGTTCGCCGAGCATCGGCACCGTTACGCGGCCACGCAACTCCGGAAAGCGTCCGCCGGCGATCAGTTGCTGGGTCTGCACGAAGAACTCGATCTCGCGGATGCCGCCGCGCCCGAGCTTGACGTTGTGCCCCTTCACGGCCACTTCGCCATGGCCCTTGTGGGCATGGATCTGGCGCTTGATCGAATGGACGTCGGCAATCGCCGCATAATCCATGTACTTGCGCCATACATAAGGCTGCAGTTCCTTGAGGAAGGCCTCGCCAGCCTTGAGATCGCCTGCCACCGGGCGCGCCTTGATCATCGCGGCGCGCTCCCAGTTCTGACCGCGGCTCTCGTAATAGGTCAGCGCGGCCTCGACCGGGATTGCCAGCGGAGTCGAGCCGGGGTCGGGGCGCAGCCTGAGATCGGTGCGGAAGACGTAGCCGTCCCCGGTGCGGTCCTGGAGGATGCGGACCAGCCGTCGTGCAAGCCGCACGAAAAGGTCCGTCGCCTCAAGTGGATCGACGATTGCCGGCGCCTCCGGGTCGAAAAACAGCACGAGATCGATGTCGGAGGAGAAATTCAGCTCGTGCGCGCCGAGCTTGCCCATGCCGAGGACCACCCAGCCGGAGCCCTTGCCGGGGTTTTGCGGCTCCGGCAGTTTGAGCTTGCCCTGCCGATGGGCATCGAGCAGCAGGAAGTCGATCGCCGCGTTGACGCAGGCGTCGGCGAGATCGCTCAACCGCTCGACGGTCTTCGCCGTATCGGCTTCGCCGGCAAGGTCGGCCAGCGCGATCAGGAAATGCGCCTCGAGCTTCAGATCGCGCAGCGCCGTCATCAGGCCCGCCTCGCTGACGTCCTGCGCCAGCGAGCTTGCAGCGATCTCCTTCAGCAGAGCATCAAGCCTTTCGGCGACAGTACTGTCGAACAGCCGGTCGAGCATGTCGGGCCGCCGCCGGGCGCAATCGCGCAGGAAATCCGAGAGATCGAAGACGGCCCCGAGAAAATCCTGCACTTCGCCTTTGGCAGATAGAAAGGTCGCCAGCCGCGTCAGGCCGTTCTCCTCTGCGGCGGTGGCCGCCTCTGCAAGTTCTGCCTGGGCCGCGGCGGGATCGAGAGGCAATAAAGTGATGTCCGGCTTGAGACGCAGCCCGGAACCCCTAGCCTTCGCCGCCGCGCCTGTCTTCGTCACCCGCTCTTGGCCTCCGGAAAGGTCATCGCCACCGTCAGTCCGGGCTCGCCCGGCAACAGTTCCAGCCGTCCTCCATGGAACTTCATAACGGCCTTGGCAAGACTGAGGCCGAGGCCCGAACCCGGCTGCGAGCGGCTCTGCTCCAGCCTGACGAAGCGTTCGGTGGCACGGTCGCGATCGGTCTGGTCGGGAATGCCGGGGCCGTTGTCTGCCACCTTCAGGCTGATCCCGCCGTCCGTTCGCTCGACGCTGACGCGCACGGTCGGCTCGTCCGCTCCGGCGGAATATTTGATCGCGTTGTCGACCACGTTCGACAGGGCCTGGCCGATCAGTTCCCTGTTTCCGTCGACCATGAAACTTCCGTCAACCGACGCCTCCAGCTTGACGCCGAGCTCTTCGGCGGCAGGCTCGTAGAGTTCGACGACGTCACGGGTGGCCGCGGCGAGGTCGACCTTGACCAGTTGCTCCGCCGAATAGCCGGCTTCCAGCCGCGAGATCATCAGGATCGCGTTGAACGTCTTTATGAGACGGTCGGATTCGGCGATCGTCGCCTCCAGCGCCTCGCGATACCCTTCCGCCTCGGGATTGCCCGCCAGCGCCGCTTCGGCTCGGTTGCGCAGCCTGGTCAGCGGCGTCTTCAGGTCATGTGCGATATTGTCGGAGACCTGCCGCAGCCCCTCATTGAGACCGGCGATCCTCGTCAGCATGGTGTTGAGGTTCTCCGACAGGCGGTCGAACTCGTCGCCCGCGCCGGTCACCGGAAGCCGCCCGCTGAGGTCGCCTCCCATGATGCGCTTGCCGGCGTCCGAAATGCTGTCGATGCGCTTCAGGGCGCGGCGGCCGATGAAATACCAGATCAGCAGCCCGCCGACCGCCATGATGCTGAGCGCGAAGATCAGCGCACGCTGCACGACGACGCGAAAGCGTTCCGGCTCGCCTAGGTCGCGGCCGACCAGCACGATCATCTGGTTGGGCAGGCGGGAGACGAGCGCGATCGCCGCGTGCCGGGTCTCGGTCGTTGCGGACGGCGCTTCGAGATCGCTGACATTCGGCGCCCGCCGCTCGACGATGCCTTCGCCATAGCGCTGGTAGGTGAAGGGCTGCTCCGTCCAGCCTTCCGTCTCCAGCACGCCAGGCTCCAGGCTTTCGACGTTGCCGGTCAGGATGCGGCCGTTGACGTCGGCAATCAGGTAGAGATTCGCGCCCGGCTGCCGCGAGCGCTGGCCGACGACCCGCACCAGGAACGGCAGGCCGCCGCGGCGATAGGCGCGGTCTAGCCCCTGCACCTCCTCGTTGATGGTCTCCATCGTCTGCGCGGTGAGGATGCTCGCCGACAGCGAGGTCATGTAGTGGACGAGCAGAATGGCGCAGAGCGCGAAGAGTATGAAATAGAGCGCGGAGAGCCTGGCGGCCGTCGTCCTCATGATCGCCGGCAGCCGGAGCGCCATCGATCAGGCAGCCTTCAGCATGTAGCCCGCGCCGCGCACCGTATGCAGGATCGGGCTGTCGAAGCCCTTCTCGATCTTGCCCCGCAGGCGCGAGACATGGACGTCGATGACGTTGGTCTGCGGGTCGAAATGATAGTCCCAGACATTCTCAAGCAGCATGGTGCGGGTGACCACCTGGCCGGCGTGCCGCATCAGATATTCAAGCAGGCGGAACTCGCGCGGCTGCAGCGTGATCTCGCGGCCGGCCCGCTTCACCGTATGGGAGAGCCGGTCGAGCTCGAGGTCCCCGGCCCTGTAGACCGTCTCCGCCTCCTTCGAGCTGGCACGCCGGTTCAACACCTCGACGCGGGCAAGCAGTTCGGAGAAGGCATATGGCTTGGTCAGATAGTCGTCGCCGCCAGCGCGCAGGCCGGTGACGCGGTCGTCGACCTCGCCGAGGGCGGAGAGGATGAGCACCGGCGTCGTGTTGCCGCGCGAGCGCAGCCCGGCGATCAGCGAGAGGCCGTCGCGGCGAGGCAGCATGCGGTCGACCACCATGACATCGTAGTCGCCAGCGTCGGCCAGCGCGAAACCGGTCTCGCCGTCCCGCGCCACATGGGCGGTGTGTCCTGCCTCGGCGAAGGCCTTGTCGAGATAGTCGGCGGCTTCGCGGTCATCTTCGACGATGAGAATCTTCATGGGACTTCTATACGCGAAAATGCGGCCAATGCGGATGTCGGGGGCAGAGATTTCCGGCAGCAGGCGATGGTGAGCCTGCTGCCGCCGGACGTCCCACGGAAGACTGACTAATCGTGGGACGTCCGGGATCCGGCACGCGGCTCAGGGGGTGGAGAGACGCTATCGCCGGAAACGTCAGAGCATGATCCCGAAAAACGCCCCCGCCTCTTGGAATCGAGTTCTGACGAAGAGGAGCGGGATGACGGCTGGAGGAACGTCATCCCGCCCGGACCTGCTCAGCCCTTGGCGACCGGCAGAGTGACGAAGCGGCTCGCGTCGTCACGGGTCACCTGAACCAGAACGGCTCCGCGGCCGGCCTTGGCGGCGTCTTCCATAGCCTGCTCGATGTCGCTGACACCCGAGACCGGCTTCGAGTTGACGTTGGTGATCACGTCGCCGGCCTGAAGGCCGCGGTCGGCTGCATCGCTGCCCGGATCGACATCGGTGACGACGACGCCCTTGCCGTCGTCGGACGGCGTGATCGTCAGGCCAAGGTCGCCAAGCTGGTCGGTCTGGGCCGGGGCCTCGTCGTTGCCCTGGAGCGCCGCCTGCTTCTCGGCACCCGGCAGTTCGCCGAGGTCGACCTTGACGGTTTCAGCCTTGCCGCCGCGCCAGACAGTGACGTCGACCGACCTGCCGGGCGCTATAGCGGCGATGAGACGGGCGAGTTCCTTGGGCGACGCCACGTCCTTGCCGTCCACGGCGGTGATGATGTCGCCTGCCGCGACGCCGGCCTTCTTGGCGGGGCCGTCATCCTGGGCGTTGGACACAAGCGCGCCCTTCTCGTTGTTCAGGCCAAGCGAATCGGCGATCTCCGGCGTCACCGGCTGAATCTCGACGCCGAGCCAGCCGCGCTGCACCGCGCCGTCCTTGATCAGATCCTGGACCACCTGGCGGGCGGTCGAGGCGGGGATGGCGAAGGCGATGCCGACATTGCCACCCGACGGCGAGAAGATCGCGGTGTTGACGCCGACGACCTCACCGTTGAGGTTGAAGGCTGGGCCACCCGAATTGCCGCGGTTCACCGCCGCATCGATCTGCAGGAAGTCGTCATACGGACCGGCGCCGATGTCACGGCCACGCGCCGAGACGATGCCGGCGGTCACGGTGCCGCCGAGGCCGAAGGGATTGCCAACGGCGACGACCCAGTCGCCCACCCGCACCTTGGCGTCATCGGCAAAGTCGACATAGGTGAACTTGCTGCCGTCCGGCTCGGCCTTCAGTACGGCCAAGTCGGTGCGCGGATCGGTGCCGACGAGCTTCGCGTCGTATTCCTTGCCGCTGTCGGTGACGATGGTGAACAGCGCGCCGCCTTCGACGACGTGGTTGTTGGTGACGAGATAACCGTCCTCGGAGATGAAGAAGCCCGAACCCTGGGCGACCGGACGGGGAGCGTCATCGCCACGGCGCTGACGGCGCTCGGAACGGGGGCCTTGCTGCTGATCGCCCCAGCCGCGGAACTCCTTGAAGAAACGCTTCATCGGATGGTCGTCGGGCAGATCCTCAAAGCCGCGGCCGAACATCTGGACGTCGGGACCGCTCGAAGCGGGCTCGATCTTGGCCTTGACGCGGACGCTGACGACGGCGGGCGAAACGCGCTCGACGACATCGGCGAAGCCGGGGGCCTGTGGCGCCTCGACCTTGACGGCCTCGGCGAAGACGGGAACGGTGCCGGAAGTGACGGCGCTGAAGCCGGCCGCACCGGCGATGGCGACCGAGGCGACGGCGGCGAGGAGCCGCTTGCGGCCGCTGGAAATGGGCTTGCTGGAGTTGGTCATCTGATTTCAGTCCTCTTCTCCGGATGCTTCGGCGCATCCTTGGCAAGAGAGATAGAAATCAGGACATTACGGCGCCATTTCCGGCATATGAAATTTTGGTAATGTTGAAGGCGTTGTGACTGATCGCCCAGACCCCTCTTTCGCAGAATCGCGCGCCATCATCGACTGGCTCATCGGGCCGGCCAGACAGAGCGCGACGCCGGAAAAGATCGTCGAAGGTCTCGCCGAATGGCTGGTCGGCGCGGGCGTTCCGCTGTTGCGGGTGCGTATCGGACAGCAGGTCGCCAATCCGCTTATCAGCGCATGGGGTGTCATCTGGAACCGCATCGACGGGTCGGAGACCTATACCGTACCGCGCGGCATGCTTGCCACGCCGTCCTACAAGGGCAGCCCTTTCGAGCGGGTGATCGAAACCCGCCAGCCCTTCCACAAGTCCCTGGAGGCCCTCGTGCCCGGTAAGGACCATCCCGTCCTGTTCGAGCTCGCGGAGGGCGGCAGCACCGACTATTTTGCGTTGCCCATCCACTATGGCGACGGGTCGTTCCAGGTCAGCGCCTTCAGCGCAAGCCGGCCCGGCGGCTTTTCCGATGCCGACATCCGCCTGATAGAGCATCTCGCGCCGGCCTTCGGCGCGGCGCTCGAACCCGCTGCCATGCGCCATTCGATGGCGAGCCTGCTCGAAGTCTATCTCGGTCGCGGGCCGGCCGAGCGCATCGGCAAGGGCGCCTTCCTGCGCGGCGAGACGACCGAGATCGACGCCGCCGTTCTGATCACCGACCTTCGCGATTCCACCGGCCTGTCGGAACGATTGCAGCCGGATGCCCTTCTCGAGAGGCTGGGCGCCTATTTCGAAATCGTGGTCGACGCCGTCCGCGCACAGGGCGGCGATGTGTTGAAGTTCGTCGGTGACGGCGTGCTTGCGGTCTTCCCGGCCGGCGTGGAGGAAGGCCGGCAGGCTGCGTGCCTGCAGGCTGCGCGCGCCATCGCGAATGCGTTCGCCGACCCGGCTGCCGCTGGCATGCGATTCGTTGCCGCGCTGCATGTCGGCCCGGTCGTCTACGGCAATATCGGCAGCCCCGACCGTCTCGACTTCACCGTGGTGGGGCCGACGGTAAATTATCTCAGCCGCCTGGAAGGCGTCGCGAAATCGCTTGACCGGCGCGCAGTCTGCTCGAAGGAGGTTGCCGCCGCTCTGACGGGCGAGGCGACGGTCAGCCTGGGCCATCGGACGCTGAAAGGTTTTTCTGATCAGCAGGAAGTGTTCGAACTCACACTCCCGGACCGCCCTCCGGACTGAGCTTAAAGGCTCGTCTCTGGCGATTTCGGGTTTGCGCCCAGGATGCGGTCGAGTTCCGCCGTCTCTTCCTCCGTGAGCGCAGAAGCCTCCGATCTCCGCCTCCTCTGCGAGTAAAACAGGACGCCGGCTCCCGCTACCAGCAAGAGCACGGGCGTACCCCACAGCAGCGCATTGCGCAGGCTGAAGCTGGGCTTCAAGAGGACGAACTCGCCATAACGCGACACGACATAGTCGAGGACTTCTTCGTCGCTGTCGCCCGCCATCAGCCGTTCGCGAACGAGCACGCGCAGGTCGTGCGCCAGCTCGGCATCGGAAAGATCGATCGACTGGTTCTGGCAGACCATGCAGCGCAGTTCGGTCGACAGAGCGCGCGCCCTCGCCTCCAGCGCGGGATCGGCAAGCGCTTCGCCGGGTTCGACTGCTACAGCCGGGCCATGCCAAAGCGCCATCGCCAACACTGCAAGCAGGACAGCTCGTTTCATGACGCTGCTGCCGGCTCTATCGCTTCGCGGCGGCGTCGGGCGGGCGCTCCGACCCGCAGCCGGCGATCGAACAGCGACACCGCGCCGCCCGCCATCATCGCCAGCGTTCCACCCCAGATCAGCGTGACCAGAGGCTTCCACCAGATGCGCACGACCAGCGAGCCGTCCGCCGTCTCATCGCCAAGCGACACGTAGAGCTGGCTCAATCCCATCGTCTTGATGCCGGCCTCCGTCGTCGGCATCTGCCGCACCGGATAGAAACGCTTCGACGAGACGATTTCGCCATAGGGTTTGCCGGCTGCGTCCAGCAGCGAGAACTTGGCGCGGCTTTCGGTGAAATTCGGCCCCTGGACCGGCGCGATCTCGTCGAAGCGGAGCACGTAACCGGAGATTTCAGTCGTCTCTCCCGGCTTCATCGTCAGGATGTGTTCGCTCTCGAAGGAAAGTACGCCGACGAGGCCGAGTGTTGTCAGGCCGAGGCCGAGATGCGCCAGCGCCGTCCCGAACATCGAGAGCGGCAGGCCGGTGAGGCGCCGCAGCATCGTGCCCGGCGATGCGCTTCCAAAGCCGGCCTTCAGCGCAAGATCCGTCAACGCGCCAAGCACCAGCCAGGTCGCAAGCCCAATGCCGAGCGCGGCAAGCACGGTGGCCCCGTCGATGAAGAGCATCGTTGCGAGCACGGCAAGCAGTGTGCCGGCGAAGGCGGTCATCAGCCGCTGGGCGGCTGCGAGCACGTCGCCGCGCTTCCACGCGAGCAGCGGCCCGAACGGCACCAGCACCAGAAGCGGTATCATCAGCGGCCCGAACGTCAGGTTGAAGAACGGCGCGCCGACGGAGATCTTGTCGCCGGTCAACGCCTCGACGACGAGCGGATAGAGCGTGCCGACCAGCACCGTCGCCGTCGCCGTCGTCAGGAACAGGTTGTTGAGCACGAGCGCGCCCTCGCGCGAAATCGGCTGGAACAGACCGCCCGCGGTCAAGCTCGGCGCGCGCAACGCGAAGAGCGCCAGCGATCCGCCAATGAAGACCGTCAGGATGCAGAGGATGAAGACGCCGCGGCTCGGATCCGTGGCGAAGGCGTGCACGGAGGTCAGCACCCCGGAGCGGACCAGGAAGGTGCCGAGCAGCGACAGCGAGAAGGTGAGGATCGCCAGAAGCAGCGTCCAGATCTTCAGCGCCGAGCGCTTTTCCATGACGATCGCCGAATGCAGCAGCGCGGTGCCGGCCAGCCATGGCATGAACGACGCGTTCTCGACCGGATCCCAGAACCAGAAGCCGCCCCAACCGAGTTCGTAATAGGCCCAGTAGGAGCCCATGGCGATGCCGCCCGTCAGGAACGACCAGGCGGCCAGCGTCCACGGCCTCACCCAGCGCGCCCAGGACGCATCGATACGTCCGTCGATGAGGGCCGCGACGGCGAACGAGAAGCAGACAGAAAAGCCGACATAGCCGAGATAGAGCAGCGGCGGATGGATGGCGAGGCCGATGTCCTGCAGGATCGGGTTGAGGTCACGCCCTTCGATCGGCGCCGGGGTAAGGCGGGCGAAGGGATTCGATGTCGCCAGGATGAAAAGCAGGAAGGCGGCGCCGATCCAGCCCTGCACCGAGATCACCGTCGCGCGCAGGGTCGCCGGCAGATTGCCCCCGAAAAGCGCGACCAGCGCGCCGAAGAACGTCAGGATCAGCACCCAGAGGAGCATCGAGCCCTCGTGGTTCCCCCATGTGCCGGTGATCTTGTAGATGAAGGGTTTCAGCGAATGGGAGTTTTCCCACACATTCGCCACCGAGAAATCGGACTGCGCATAGGAGACCGTCAGCACGGCGAAAGCGAGCAGCACCAGCCCGAAGCCTGCCATCGACACCGGCTCGGCGACCGCCATCATGCGGCTGTTGCTCGTGCGTGCGCCGACGAGGGGGACGACCGATTGCACCAGCGCCAGCGCGAAGGCCAGAACGAGCGCGAAGTGGCCGATTTCAACCATGCGCGGTCCGCCTCATTGCGTTTCCTCCTGCCAGACGCCCTTGGCCTTCAGGCTGTCGGCGACCTCCTTGGGCATGTAATTCTCGTCGTGCTTGGCGAGCACGCTGTCGGCGACGAACACGCCGTCCGGCCCGAAGCTGCCTTCGGTGATGACGCCCTGCTCCTCGCGGAAAAGATCGGGCAGAATGCCGGAATAGGCAACCTTCACCGAACGCTCGGTGTCGGTGACGGAAAATTCCACCTCGGTCCCCTGGTCGCGAACGATCGTGCCCTTCTCGACCAGTCCCCCGAGCCGGATGCGCTGGCCCGGCTCCAGTGTCACATTGGCCAGATCGGCCGGCATGTAGAAATAGGACGCCTTCTGGCCGAGCGCATAGAAGGTCAGGCCGACAGCCACGGCGAGGAAACCCAGCCCGCCCGCAATCACCGAAAGTCTTTTCTGCTTGCGCGTCATCGCTTCATTCCGCCGCCGTCAGGCCGAGCGAGGTCGAGAACTCGGCAAGCTGCCTGCCTTCCGCACTGTCCTGCCCCAGCGCCGCCGTGCCGCGCTTCAGCGCATCGCGAGCCTCGTCGCCGCGGCCGAGCACATGGTAAGAACGGACGAGCCGCTGCCAGCCTTCCAGGTCGCGCGGATTCTCGCGCAGCCTCTCGTCCAGCCCGGCCACCATCTGTTCGATCATAGCGGTGCGGTCTTCGGCGGACATGCTCGCCACCGCGTCGATCTCTTGCTGCGTCGGTCCCGGCGGCGCCTCGTTTCCGGCAGCCGCCAGCCTGCTGTTCGCCTCCTGGACGGCTTGCGCCACGGCCCCCCTCCAGGGTGAATCCGGCGGCAGAGTGATCATCATCGCCTGCCAGGCTTCCAGCGCCTCGGCGACCTTGCCTTCCTGCGCAAGCGCCGACGCAAGGAAGAATCTCGCCTTCGGCTGGCCCGGCTCAAGCTGCAGCGCCCGGGAAAAGGCCGCCTGCGCCTCGGCCGTCACCATTCCGCCGGCCACACCGGCGAGCGCCTCACCGAGCCCGGATTCACGCCCGGCACTTGCGCCGTCGAGGCGAATTGCGTTGCTGTAGGCCGTCACCGCCTCGTCAAAGCGGCCGAGCCGCGCGTAGATCGGGGCCAGAACATCCCAGCCGCGACCATCCTGCGGATTGGCGGCAAGATGCGCCTCGGCCCGCGCGACCAGTTCGTCGACAGTCGCATCGGCCGGGTTCTTTTCGAGACGGGCCGCCAGCGGCTGCGAAGGCAGATCAGGCGAACCGATCGCCGTATAGATGCCCCAGCTGACCAGCGGGACGGCGAGCACGGCGGCCACGCCGAGTGCACGCGTGCTTCCGCCGCCAAGACCCACCGAGCCGGCCGCCGCGGCCTTGCCGGCCTTGAGGATGCGGCGCGCGATCTCCGCCCTCGCCTCGCCGGCCTCGGCGGGCTGGATCAGTCCGCGCCCGGCATCGCGGTCGAGTTCGGCGAGTTGGTCGCGATAAACTTCGAGGTCATGCGCGCCGTCAGCCGCACGAACGGCGCTCCGGCCGGCAAGCGGCAGGAGCACCGCGAGGCTGGCGCCCAGTGTCAGCAAGGCGGCTATGACCCAAAACAGCATGCTGTCTCAAATAGCCCTCGGCACGGCAGCTGCCAATATCGAGTGTCTGCGGCGGATTGTCGGAAACGGCCGGTCCGCAGCATTTCCCGTTCAACAAAACGTCAGGTCAGCGGCGTCCAGCTGCCGTCCGGGTTCCTGCATGCGGTGCCGCGCGCGGTCTGGTTGCGGCCCCCGTTCGAAACCGCATGCGTATATTGCCGGCAATCCTGCGAACCGACGCGATAGGGCTGCGCCGCCGTCACCGAGCCGGAGACCCCGCCCGCCCCCTGCCAGTCAACTGGCTTCCCGGCCGGCGTATATTCCAGAGCGCGATATTCCGCCTGCAGGGCCTCGCGGCGGTCGCTCTCCCTGAGATTGGAACCGATCGCTCCGCCGATCAGGCCGCCGTCCATCGCCGAAATGATGGTTTCGGGCGCTGCCGGAGCGGTCGAGCCGGCCGCCGCCGAAGTCCGTCCGGCGTCCGATCCGATGGTCGAGCAGCCCGACACGGCCACTGACAGGACTATCGTCGCGGCGAAGGACGCCACCTGAATTTTCATGGATGTCACCCGGTTCGACAACGCCGCACGAGGTTTGAAGAGATTCGGGCCAGACCGGGCCGAAAACGGTGGGTTTCGAGCACCTGAGCGGTGCGTACACTCCGTATAAAAGCACCGGAAGCGCAGAAAACCGCCATTTTTAGGCCGGCCTCACCCAATGTCGACAAACCTCATCGAAGACCTCGCGTTAGGTGCCATATTTGTCCGAAATTTGGCCCGAACGCCATGGCGGAGATTCGCAAGGCCCGATCCGGCTAATACAACGGCTTTCCGTGGGATCATACCGGTTCCGAAGGTCAGGTCTCCCGCCGGGATCGCATGGAGCCGTCATCCGCTGACGCTGCGCAGTTCGACCGTCGCCTTCAGGCCGCCGAGTGCGGACCGGTCCAACGACAGCTTGCCGCCATATTCGCCAACCAGTTCGGAAACGATGGCAAGACCCAAACCCGTCCCCGGCTTCGTCTCGTCGAGCCTCTTGCCGCGTTTCAGCGCCTCGCGCGCCATCTCCTCAGGGATACCCGGACCGTCATCCTCGATGATGACGGCGAAACGCCTCTGCGCCTCACCGGCGACGGCCGGCAGTTCCTGCACCGACACCGCTATGCGGCTCTTCGCCCATTTCATGGCATTGTCGAGCAGGTTGCCGATGATCTCCTCCAGATCCTCGCGCTCGCCGGCAAAGACTATCTCGTCAGGCGGCGGGGTTAGCGACACCTTCATACGCCCGAGTTTCTCGATCACCCGCACCAGGCGCTCGAGCAGCGGCGTCACCGGGGTGCGGTAGACGACGCTGTCGCGCTGCGCCGCGACGCGGGCGCGGGAAAGATAGTGATCGACCTGCTCGCGCATTGCCGCGGCCTGCTCCGAGATCAGCGCACCCTTGGCGCCGCCGAGCGCGCGGCCTTCGTTGATCAGCACCGCCAGCGGCGTCTTCAGCGAATGGGCGAGATTGCCGACCTGCGTGCGCGAGCGCTCGACGATGCGGCGGTTGTTCTCGATCAGCGCATTGGTTTCGTTGGCGAGCGGCTCGATCTCGGCCGGGAAACGCCCATCCAGCCTCTGCGCCTGGCCCTCGCGTACCATCGCCAGCGCGTTCCTCACCCGGCTGAGCGGCCTCAGCCCGAGCAGGATCGCCATGGCATTGATCGCGATCATGCCAATGCCGAACAGCGACAGGTAGGTGAACAGACGCCGGTCGAAAGTGCCGATCTCGTCCTCCAGCTCGCTGCGGTTGCCCATGACGCGGAAGCGCGCGATCCGGTTCGCCGCATCGAGCACGAACTCGCTCTCGACGACGATCAGCTCCTCGCCGGCGAGGCCGTCGGCAAGATAGCTGCGCTGGAATTGCGGATTGAACGGCACCTCCGAGACGGGTGGCGACGGGATCGCCTCGGTCATCGAGGTCGAGCGGATTTCCCCGGTCAGCCCCTCGGAGACCGGTTCGACCGAATAGTACCAGCCGGAATTCGGCTCGGAGAATCTCAGGTCGCCGAGATTGGGGCTGCCGCTCAGCACGCCCTGCTCGTTGACGCCGACCGAACCGATCAGGTTGAAGAGATGTGCCGAAAGCAGGCTGTCAAAGCCGCGCTCACTGGCCTGCCTGTAGAGCGTCGAGATCACCGTCGAGATGACGATCAGCGCCAGGATCGCCCAGCCCGTCGAGAAGGCGATGACGCGGAAGGCGAGCGAGCGCGGGCCGAACGTCATTCCGGACGAGCGCGCCGCCATGTCCTGCCGTTCAGGCCTCGGGCTCGCGCATGCGATAGCCCATGCCGCGCACCGTCTCGATCATGTCGACGCCCATCTTCTTCCTGAGCCGCCCGACGAACACTTCGATCGTGTTGGAATCGCGGTCGAAATCCTGGTCGTAGAGATGCTCGACCAGCTCGGTGCGCGACACCACCTCGCCCATGTGATGCATCAGATAGGCGAGCAGCCGGAACTCGTGCGAGGTGAGCTTCAGCGGCGTGCCGTCGATATCAGCCTTGGACGCCTTGGTGTCGAGCCTCAGCGGCCCGCAGGTCAGCTCCGACGAGGCATGCCCCGCTGCGCGGCGGATGAGCGCGCGAACCCGCGCAAGCACTTCCTCGATGTGGAAGGGTTTCGTCACATAGTCGTCGGCGCCGGCGTCGATGCCGGAAACCTTGTCGCTCCAGCGGTCGCGCGCCGTCAGGATCAGCACAGGCACTTTCTTGCCGTCGCGGCGCCAGCGCTCCACTACGCTGATGCCGTCCATCTGCGGCAGACCGATGTCGAGCACCACCGCGTCATAGGGCTCGGTGTCGCCGAGAAAATGCCCTTCCTCGCCGTCGAAGGCCTTGTCGACGACATAGCCGGCGTCCGTCAGAGCCTCCGAGATCTGGCGGTTGAGCTCCTTGTCATCCTCGACGACGAGTATTCGCATGAGAGAATCCTGTTGTCCGGGACGGGATCAGAAATGGGCACAAACCGGATGCATGGAAAGCACAGCCCGCGTCAATTCGCGGGAACCGTGAATTCCTCGCGACGCGGGCGCCCGCCATCCTTGCCCGGAACGAGCACCACGACCACGCACACAGTCTGTCCGCCCTTGTTCGCCTCGCGCACGTTGGCCAGCTGCCCGCCGTTTTGAGCAGCGATCTGCTGCCCTATGCCGTAGCAGTCCGCCGCCGCGGCCGGCCCGGCGCCAAGCAGCCCGGCCAAGAAAAGGCCGAGCGCGGCAAGGCTGGATATGGCGCGGAACGTCTTCATGACACGCTTTCTAGCCCATTGCCGCTGAACGGGGAATGAACGTGAAGGCAGAATTTTCGTCGATTCCGCGCCATCGAGCCGGTTCTATCCAATCCTGCTGCTCGCGCCCAGCCGCCCGAAAATCGCCACCAGGCCGCTGATCGCGGTGATCGCCTGGAGCAGCGTCTCGGTCAGCGCGGCATTGTCGAGGCCGGCGACGGGCAACCCCAGAATGCCGGCGGCCGCCGTCAGAATCGTGATCAGCGAGGCCCAGATGGTGCGCGAAAGATACCACGGCTTGGAGTTGGTCATTGTTTCCCTCGATGGTTGGAGTTCAGAGAAGCGAAAGGCGACGCGTGGCCGGAATGCCCCAGCCGGCTGCTAGGCTGAGCTGGCGCACGGTCACGTCGATCTCGTCCGGCGGCGCGCCGAAATCGGCCGCGATGTCGGCGCTGTCGTAGACGAAGCCGGGCTGAAGCGTCGTCGCGGTCCGCACCAGCGCTCCGCCTGGATGCGCGATCTGGACCTGGTATTCCTCGCGCTCCTCGCCGAGCGGTATGTCGCTCGCCGTCCAGCTGTCGGCGTCGATGCGTCCGCGCCGGACCCACGACAGCGCCACGTCGCCCGAACCGTCCTTCGTTGCCCTGACATGCACCGGTGACAGCGGCAGCAACGCGCGCAGCCCTCCGATCCCCGAATGATCGGAGAAATCGGCGCCGGACAGATCGGCCCCTGCCGGGCCGACGCGCCAGTTGAGCAGCAGCCCGGCCTCGCTGGCGAGCAATCCCGCCGGCTGAACGGCATCGTCGAGCACGACCAGATGCGCCCCCGCCGCAGCGCCCGCGGTGGTCGCATCGTCCGTGCCGAGCTGGCCGCGCAGCAGGCCGCCGAGCCGCCAGATTTCAGGCGCGATCTCTTCCGCCGTCTCGAACTGCACGACCTCCCACGCGCCACCGGTCGAGCGGATCGCGACCGAATTCGCGCCGTTCAGCAGTTGCGCGCGGCTGATGCTGGAGAACTCGCCGCCATACAGCTCGATGGTGAGCGTGACGGAATGATCCCGGCGCCCGACGACGCCCGGCGGCAATGGCTCGGCCAGCACGCCGACATCGGCCGGTAGGGCGATGGTCGTGCGCTGCGTGAAGCCGGTATCTTCGGGCGATGCGAAGACCGCCTGGCTCCGCCACGGCTTCTGCCATGCGGCGAGGCGGAATTGGTCTTCCGCCGCGCCCGGCCCCGCGCCCGTCGGCAGGTCGAGGAACAGCGCCAGCGGCTGCCCGATGGCCGGCGGCGGGGCGTTGGCGATCGCATCCGGATTGGCCGACTGCCATTGCATTCCCGCCGCACGCAGAATCTGCCGTGCCGACACCTTTCGCACCAGCCCGTCCTCGATCTCGGTGACGAGCCAGTCGTCCTCGCGGCCTGGCAGGCGCACGACAGCGCCAGGCACGACATCTTCGTTCGGCTGCGTCATCGCGAAGGCCACGCTTTCGCGCTCGGTCCAGGTGCGGCGCAGCCATTCGCCGATCAGCGCCCTGCCCTGCCCGGCCTCAAGCACGCCGGGAAAACCGATCGCGTGCTGCCGGCTGCCCAGCTCGCCCGTTCGCGCGTGACGCACCGAGATCACCTGGTATTCAACTAGCGGGTCGCGAAAGCTGAGCACCGCCTCGGCCGGCAGCTGGTGGTCCGGCTGGCGCACTGTTTCCGTGACCGGATCGCGTCCGTCCGAGACCATTTCGGCGATCTCGACCGACCCGGCCGCCGGGGCGGCGCCGCTCCGGAAGACCAGGCTTCCGGGCGTCTCAAGCACGGCAAGGCCGAACAGCTCGACTAGTGGCTCCAATGCCCCGCGCGCCGAACCGGGCTCGTCGATCACATAGCCGTGCACCGTCCCGTCCGCACCGTCGATATCAGCGGCGGGCAGGCCGTGATCGGCGAGGATCGCGTTGATCAGCGTGCCGACGTCAGGATTGCCGAGCCTGCCGTTCAGCCAATGGCCGTAGTGCCAGTTGCCATGATCCGACCAGCGGTCGGAGCGCAGCGGAAAGGCCGGATAGGGCCGCGCGTCCCAGGCCCAGACATAGAGCCGCTCTGGATCGACCATTCGCCTGCCATCGACCGTCGAGACGGGATTGTCCGTCTCGTCGAAACCGTCGCTCCCCGGATCCCAATGGCGTTGGTGCGCCATGAGGAACCGCTGTTGCGCGAGGTCCGAACGCCCGCCGCTGGAGAAATAGGGCAGCGTGCTCTCCGCCGACTTCGGATCGGAAAAGACATTGGGCTGGTTAGGCCCCTTGTCGGTCGCGGGACAGCCGACCTCGGTGAAGAAGAACGGCTTGCTCTCAGGCACCCAGCCCGTCGGCTCCGCGGCCTCCTCGCCTCCGATGCGGTTGAAGTGCGGCTCGGACCACCAGCTTTTCAGGTCCTTGTATCGGAACATCCAGGGCTTGCCGAAAGCTCCGTCGGTAATCGGGGCGCGCTCGCGTCCGCGCCTTGCCTCGAAAGTCGGATAATACCAGTCGAAACCTTCGCCGCCCGCTATCGCCGCTCTCAGCCCGGCCGGATCGTAGGGACCCGCAAAACCATCCGGATTGCCTGTCGCGTGATCGCCGTCGCGCCAGTCAGACAGCGGCATGTAGTTGTCGATACCCACCGCATCGATAGCGGGATGAGCCCACAGCGGATCTAGATGGAAATAGGTATTGCCGGTGCCGTCGAGCGGATGGTGTCCGAAATACTCGCTCCAGTCCGCGCCATAGGTGATTGTGGTCGAGGCCCCGAGCATGGTGCGCACCTCGCCCGCCAACGCGCAGAGCGCCGCGACAAATGGGAACGCGTCGTTCTCGTCGCGCAATGTCGTCAGACCGCGCAGTTCGCTACCGATGAGGAAGGCGTCGACGCCGCCAGCCGCCTGCGCCAGCTTCGCGTGATGCAGCACGAAGCGCCGGAACCTCCAGTCGCCGGCGGAACCGGAAAAATTGATCGTATTGGAGGAAGCCGAGAACTGCCCCGGCAACGCATTGCCGAGAAAATCCTCGATCTGTTCGCGGGCCGCAGCCGTGCGGTCGGCTGTGCCGGGCATCAGCGGCGCTGGGTCAGCGGTTATGCGTCCGCGCCAGGGATAGGCCGGCTGCGCCGGGTTGCCGTGAGGATCGGGCAGCACGTTACCATCAGGCACATCCATCATGATGAAGGGATAGAGCGTCACCTTCAGCCCGCGCGCCTTTATCTCGGCGATGGCGTCCATCACGCTGCGGTCGGACGGCGTGCCGCCATAGGCCGCGCCGTCGCCATGCGTAGAGACCACCATCGCCGCGCCGCGCGACAGACCCGACACCCGCCAGTCCCTCGAGAAACCCGAGCCGTTGGTCGTGGTCACCGCCGGCCGTACCCGGCAATGCCCTGCCCTGAGATCGTCGCCGAACCACGAGACGACCAATGCGACATGCGCGAGATTCGGGCAGAGCATCTGCAGTTCGTCGAGCGAGGCACTGAGGTCGCTGCCTTCCAGCAGCGTATGGCGGTTCACCGCCTCCGTCTCACCTTCGCGGTGCTTGCGCGTCACCAGCGATGGCGACAACCCGTATTCGGTCGCGCCCGGGATCAGCGAGACCGCCCGTATCTTCTTCGGCAGCTCGCCGACGGGCCGCAGCACCTCGAACTGGAATTGCGGGATACGGTTGCCGTAGTCGGCCAGCGCAAAGCGCTCGATCGCCACATAGGCCGTGCCGCGATAGGCCGGTGTGTTGCCCGCGCCCTGCTTCGCGGCGATCAGCGGATCGGCGGCCTGCGCCTCCGTCCCGCGGTAGACGCGCAGCTCGATCCTCTCGCGGTCGATCTCGCGCCCGTCCGCCCATACGCGCCGGATACCCGCGATCTCGCCCTCGCAGAGCGCGAAGGCGACGTTGGCGAAATAACTGTATTCGGTGAGCTTCGGCCCGGACTTGCCGCCCTGCCGCTGGGTCTTGCGTTTCTCGTCGAAGCGCGTCGCCCAGATCATAATGCCGCCGACGCGCGCGGTGCCGTAGACGCGCGGCAGCGCCGCGCCCTCCTCGGCGGTGAAAGGCCGCGCACCGGACAGCCTCGGCCCCTCGATGCGGCGCGTCCCGTTGATCAGCGCCTGGTCGATCGTATAACCGGCGAGCGCGCCTGCCGCCGCGCCGATCACGCTGCCGATCGGACCGAGTAGGCCGCCTATGGCCGCGCCCGCGGCCTGAAGCAGGATGGTTGCCATGCGGCGCGTCCGATCTCAGTTGACTGGATTTCGTTCCGGAAAGGCGAAGACGCCGGCGACCCGCCTTCGCCACTGCGGCACCAGCGCCGACAGCGACACGGCCATGCTCTCATAAGCATGTACGAAGCGATCCTGTCCGATCAGAATCCCGGCATGCTTGGCCGGCAGGTGCGGCCGCCAGCGGAATATGAGCAGGTCGCCTCCCGCCATCTCGTCTTTCGGCTTCTCGCGAAAATGCCGAGCCACGCCGGTCAGCAACTTTTCCGTGCCCGCCTCGTCCCAGTCGGGCGCATAGGGAACCGGCTGCTCAGGTACCGTACCGTAGAGCCCCTGCCAGACGCCGAGCACGAGCCCGATGCAGTCGCAGCCGACGCCTTTCCTGCGTCCCTGGTGCCGATAGGGCGTGCCCAGCCAGGTGAGCGTCTCGTCGATCACCTGGCTGGCGATTGCTGAATCTGGTTCGCTCACGGCACCACCGGCCCACCGTCGAACCGGCCACCATCGACGACATAGCTGTAGGCCGTGTCGTTACCCGGCAGATGCGGGAAGCCGCGAAAATTCAGTGCGTTGGCGAATTTGGCCTTGCAGGTCGCGAATTTCTTGTCGCAGCCGGCGACGACCCGGAACGTATCGCCTGCCGCCGCGACGATCCCGCTTCCGGGCCGCAGCACCAGCACCGTCCCCGCCGCGTCCCTGCGATGCTCCTCCACGCGTTCGCTGCGTCCGGCGCTGGCGCCAGTCGTCCAGGTCAGCACGCCATGCGTGAACCATCCTGCCTGGAAGCTGTCGAGCCCGGTCACGACAGGCGTCGACGGCGCCTCGTAGGCCACCAACGACCCCGTGCCGGTGAAATCCGGATTGTCGAGGTCGACGCGGCAGTGCGCGTCGCCGAGTTCCGCGTCGCAGCTTCGACTGACATAACGCCCGTTCGGCCGGTCGAGCGCATGGACCAGACTTTCGAGCTCCGCCACGAAGCGCCCGTCCGTCCGCGTGATCTTGCCGACGGTCGCCTTGCGCAGCAGCACGAAATCATCAGGCTGCCGCCAGTTGACCAGGAAGGTCTCTACCGTCGCTCCGTCATAGAGCCCGGCCGCGATATCCTCCTCGCTGATATCGTCCGACGACAGCGCGCCCTCGACGTCGACCGTGTCCACCGCGAGCCCCAGCGTGTCGCGCGCCTCGCTGGCGGCCAGTCCCGTCCGCGGCGCATAGAGCCCGGCAGCGACGGTCAGCGGCCGGTCGTGATCGGTATAACCCGCCACTTGGCCGTCCTGGCGCGTCAGCCGCCAGCAATGGCAGACCGTCGTCACCTCGCGGGTAAGATGCGCGGCCAGCGCCTCCGGCCAGGCGCTCACGATTGCACCTCGATCAATGGGATGGACGGGATCTGTCCGGCCTTGAAGGCCGTCAGGCTGATCGCGATGCGTTCGGTGTCGAAGCGCACCGGCACGTCGAACTCGTAGCCGGCCGTAACTTCCTCGCCCGCACCGGGAATGCTGCCCGTCGCGAACACCACTTCACCGGTAGCGAAGTCGAAGCTCCAGTCTTCAGGCGTCGCTTTTTCCACACCGTCCACCGCCACCCGCAACGTTTCCGGCCGCGGCCTCGCGATCAGCCGCCGATAGGCATCCCCGCCCTCGCCATAGGTCTTGGTCAGCGCAAAGCGCGCCGCCGTCCCGTCGCCGACGCCGATCGTCTGGTCCGCCGCCAATACCTCTTCCTCCGGCCGGCAGGATTTCATGTCGAACGGATCGCGGAAGCGAAACGCGTGCAGCGAGCCGCGCCGCGCCTCGAAGAAGGCAAGCACGTCATGCAAATCCGACAGCGAACGCACGCCCGTCCCCGCATCGTAGTGCCGGCGCGACTGCGAGAAGCGTGCGTTGCGCTTCTCGCGCCCGGAAGTCAGCGTGACGATCTCGTTGCGGCGCTCCGGTCCGCCGGTAGCGCCGAACGATACGGCGAGCGGAAAGCGCACGTCGTGAAGGCTCGATAGCTCGGACATTGGTCTCCTCAGAAGGTTCGCGTTCCGCGCGAGACGGCCCTGGCCAGCATGCCCGTCACCTGCGCCTCCGACTTGCGGAACGACGAGGCATCCGGCGTCGTCACGTTGAAGACGACGTTGACGCTGGCGCCTCCGCCGGCAGCCGCCACGCCAAGCCGCCCGTCGGCCGAGCGCTGCAGCGGCAGGATCGCTTCCGGCCCGGCCTCACCCATCACGCCGACATTCCTGCCGAGCGGGAAATAGCTCGGCGCCGACACGACACCGCCGGCCGCGAAGGGCACGACATGCCCGGGCACGCCGCCCTTGGCGAAAGGCATAAGTCCCGCAAGTCCGCCGAACAGGTTGGAGAACAGCCCGCCTGCCAGCGACTGCAGCGGCTTCAACCCCTGCTCCAGCGCCAGCCCCGCAAGGTTGAGCCCGATCCGCCGCAAGATGTCGTCGAGATCCCTGCCGCTGACGGCCGCGCTCCTCAGCGCGCCCGAAAGCTGCGAGCCGAAACTCGCCGACAGTCTTTCCAGATTCTGCAGCGCGTCCTGGAAAGGCTGCGTGTCCGCATTGATCCTGACGGTGACGTCCTCAGCCATGCCGCTCGCCTCTTTCTCCGTCAGGGAACCGTTGCATCAGGTCCGCCAGATCGTTTCGCCCCGGCGCGCTCGTTCGACTGCCGAGCACGCTCATCGCGCGTTCCATCTCGCGCGGCGTCATCGACCAGAACTCGTTTGGCGAAAGCCGCAGCAGGCCGAATGCCGTGGCCATGACGCTGTCCCACGGGAATTCGTTCGGCTTGCCTGCCGCGGCGCTCAAGGGTTTGGCGTTTCGGCCCCGGCAGTTCCGAAAGTCGTGGTCAGAAGGTCGCTGACGACAGCGGCAAATCCCGCCGCGCCCGTCTCCGAACGCATCGCCGCCACGGCGTCGTCGGATATCTCGTTGCCGGCGCCGCGCAACCCGGCGCCGATCACGCGGATCATGTCCTGGGCCGACAGGCGGCCGCGCGAAAAACGCTCGACCAACGCGCCGAGATCGTCGGCCGCATAGGCCGCCTCCAGTTCGGCCAGCGCGCCGAGCGTCAGGCAGAGCCGGTACGCTTTGCCGTCGAATTCGGCATCGATCTCGCCGCGCCTCCTGTTCGCCGTCATGGCGCCACCGTGAAGCCGATCGGCCCTGCCGATTCCAGAGCCACCTCGAAGGTCACCTCGCCGTCATGGCTGCCCGTATATTCGAGCGCCGTGACCTGGAACGGTCCCTCGACCGTGCCGAAATCCGGCACGGCGAGTTGCCAGCCCACGATCTCCCCGGCGAAAAAGCGCTGGCGCATCAGCGCGTCCGACTGCGCATCCTTGAAGATACCGGAGCCACTAACCGCCGCGCGCTGCACGCCCGCGCCCGCCAGCAGTTCGCGCCAGCGCCCGGCCGACTCCGCGTCGGTGATGTCGACCGTCTCGCTGTTGAAGGCGATGCGCTTGGAGCGCAGGCCAGCGACCGTCACGAAGCTGCCGCCATTGTCGATCTTCAGAAGAAGGTCCTTGCCCTTCTGTGCGACCATTTTTCGGTCTCCTTTGTTTAAGCAAGGGGAGTAAGGGAATAGGGGAGTACGGGAACAGGGGGACGGGAGAGCAGTGGGGAAAAGCCTTGGGCAAATAGCGGAGCAACCGGGCGCAAGCAGTTGGCGAGCCAGCATGACGAGGGTTGGCATCCCCTACTCCCCTACTCCCCTACTCCCCTACTCCCTCCGTCACCGCCCTGAACCGCAGCAGCCCGTGATGCGCCTCGTTGCGGTCGTCATACCGAGCCTCTGAGAATTCGAGCCTGAGGTTGACCAGGTTGTGCCCTTCGAGCTCAAGCGCTGCGTCGTGCAGCGTCCCGCGCACCAGATCCATGATCTCCAGCGCCTCCTTCTTGCCCTTCGCCTTCGACCACACATGCAGCGTGAAAAGCTGCTCGGCGCCGCTCTCGGTGCCGGTGCTCCAGTCGTAGACGCTGGTTCGCCCGAAGGTGATGTAGGGAAAGGCGACGTTGGCCGGCGCATGGTCGAGGATGCGCGTGCCGACCAGCGCGGTCAGCGCGGCGTTCGCCCCGAGCGCGCCGAAGATCGCCTTCTGCAGCTCAGCGGCCGAATTCATCGCCAGCCTCCAGCGACAGACGCTGTGACTCCGCAGAAAGCAGCGTCAGCGCCCTTTCGTTGCGCAACACCGCCTGCCGTTCGGCCTCTTCGTAGTCTTCCCCAGCAGCATGCGCCTTCAGGCGCAGCGCGCGCACCATCCCGTCTAGCGTCAGTTGCATCGCGATCTTCAAGGGCCAATCTCCCTCGTCCGGCACACCAGGTAACGCCCCGTGTCGTCCGGATCGTGCACCGTCACTATGTCGAAAATTCTTGCCTGCCTGACGAAGCGCATGCCGGCGGCGACGCCATTCCGCCAGCGCAGCGTCACGCGATGCGTCACCGTCTCCATGGTCTGGTCCGGGCCGAACCGGCTCGTCGCCGAAACCGGCTCGATCTTCGCAAACACCGTGGCGATCTCCGCCCAGCCCTCCGTATGACCGCCCAGCCCGTCCGGCACCGGCGTATTGGCCTGCAGCGCAAGCTCGCTGCGCAGCGAACCCGGATCGAGGAACATGGTCGGCATCACAGTCTCCGCGACCGGTACGAAGCGACGATGCGGTCATAGGCGGCGGGATAGGAGACCGGCTGCTCGGCCGGCTCGAAATGTGCGCGGAATTCATACCAATGTCCCACGAGCAGCAGCATCGCCCGCTTCAAGAGGTCGGGCACGTCGGTGCCGGCCTCGCCGTAGCCGGCGGAAAAGTCGATTTCGATGCCGTTGAACATGCGCAGCGGCTCCGGCCGCGCCTCGAAATGCAGTCTGGCCGGCCGCGACAGCGTGTCCAGCTGGTAGTCGGCCGTATCGATCAGCGAGGCCTCGCCCTCAGTGCCGAAGGCCGTCACCGACAGCACCGTGCGCACAGGGTGAACGGCCAGCAGAGCGCAGCCCTGGCTCGGCCATGCATCCAGCGCCAGCCGCCAGTCCTGGTCGATCAGGGCGACGCCCGTCGCCCGTTCCAGATCCTCGCGCGCGGCGCGGATCAGTCCCTGAAGCAGCGCGTCCTCGCTGTCGTGCGCGATCCTCAGATGCGCCTTCGCATCGGCAAGCGTCACCGGCTCGGCCGCCGGCTCGACGGTTCGAAAAAGCGTCATGCTGTGCTGTTCCGTTTGGAGGAAGGGAGCGGTCCCGGCTGCCCACATCCGGCCGGGACCGCGACGGCAGACATGGATGCGGAGTCCCTGACCGCTTCAACGTCTGCCTGTTTGCGATTGTATCGCCCAAGGCCGTGATCCTCGGGCTTGTCCCGAGGATTCGACTGGCGATTGTTTGACGTCGAACGAAGAAAGGATCGAGGATCACTCTCCTGTGTACGCAGATCCTCGGGACAAGCCCGAGGATGACGGTGGACGAGGGCGTGGCGACCCCTCAGCCGTATTCGATTGCCTGCAGTTCCACCCGCAGAAGGATGCCGGCAGGCGGATGAGAGGCGGTGCACGTCTAAGAGACTCGTCCCATCTGCCGTCCTCCCGGCAGGAGAGAACTCAGCTTACGCCGTACTTCAGCAACTTAATCGCATCAAAATCCTGCACCCCGCCGCCGACGCGTTTGGTCGTGTAGAACAGCACGTAGGGTTTGGCGGAATACGGATCGCGCAGCACGCGCACTCCGGTGCGGTCGACGACGAGGTAGCCTCGCGAAAAATCGCCGAAGGCGATGGGCGTCGTGTTGGCGCCGGCGTCCGGCATGTCCTCCGCCTCGACCAGCGGGAAGCCCATCAGCATCGCGCGCTGGCCTGCCGCCGCCGGCGGCTGCCAGAGATAGTTGCCGTCGGCGTCCTTCAGCTTGCGGATCGAGCCTTGCGTCTTCCTGTTCATCACCCAGTTGGCGTTCTGCCGGTAGCCCGACTTCAGCGCATAGACCAGGTCGATCAGTATGTCCGACGGATCGCTGGCCGGCAGGTCGCCCGAGACGCCTGTCGCGACATAGCCGATCTGCCCCCACACCCAGCTCGATTCCGCAACCTTGGTATAGTCGAGGAAACCCTTCGGCTTGTTGGTGCCGTCGCCGGCGACGAAGGCCGCGCCTTCCTGTTCGGCGAAGGCCGCCTCCACCTCGCCCGATATCCACTGGTCGAGGTCGACCACCGTGTCCTCGAGCAGCGAGGCGGTCGCCGCCGGCATGGCGTAGAGCTCCATGGTCGGGAAGGAGAGCTCGGCGAGCGTCGCCGTATTCGTCTGCGGACGCGCCGCCGTCTCGGCGACCCAGCCGACAGCGGGCCCGGTCACGGAGAAGGGCTTCTTCAGCACTGCCGCCGAGACCTGGCGCACCGCTGCGATCGAGCGGATCGGCGACAGCTCGGCGAGCCGCTTGCCGATCTCGGTCTCCGTCTCGTCGGGCACCAGATAGCCGCCGTCCTGGCCGGAGCCGTAGGACATTGCCTTGGTGTCGAGCGCGCGGATCAGGCGGTCGTCGCCCGAGCGCATGTAGGCATCGAAGGCCTGCTTGTGCTCGGACGGAAACGACCGCCCGCCGCGATCGAGCGTCGGCCGGATCCCTTTCAGCGTGAGGTTGTCGATCGCACGCTTCTGCTCGTCGAGCGCCTTCGAGATGCGGTCGACCTTGTCGACCGTCAGCACGTCGGCGTTCTTGCTTTCCAGTTCCGCGAGGCGGCGGTCGTTCGTGTCCTTGAACGCCTCGAAGGTCGTCATGAACTCGTCGAACGCGTCGGCGAGTTCGGCATGGTTGCCCGCCGACTTCGCTTCCGGCGCGCGGGCAAGGTTCTGTTCGGTCATCGTGTCGTTTCCCATGTTCTTGTCTTGGGTGTCGTCATCATGCGTGTCGCCTCTCGGATCCTGTCCGTGAGGCGTCCGTCCGGGGCGGCATCCCGCGCGCCAGCCAGGCTGGCGAAGCCTCTTGCGATCACGCATCTGGCCTCGCCTCTCGTCAGCCCCGCATCCCGCGTGAGCCAGCCTTCGAATTCTCTCGTGGTCGGCAGCCGCCGCCGGCGACCCTTCACCATATCGATGCGCGCGTCGGGCAGCATCGGGAACGTCACCACCGAGATTTCCCAGAGGTCCGCCTCCAGGATGCGGCGCACGCCGCTCCTCGGATCGTTCTTCGCCTTGACCGCGCGGAAGCCTATCGACAGGCCGTCGAGTGCGCCGCCTCGCATCAGCGACAGCACCTCCCTCGCCCGCGCCACGTCCTTCGCCAGCCGCCCCCGCACGAACAGCCCGCGCGCGTCCTCGCGGATCTCGGTCCACACACCGATCGGTTCAGCCGGATCGTGCTGGAACAGCATACGTATGCCCGCCGCGCCGCGCGCCTTCAGTGACGCCGAAAAGGCGCCCCTCTCCACCACGTCCTTGCCGAGATCGACGCGCCCAAACAGGCTCGCATAGCCCGAGAACACGCCGTCCGGCTCCACCTCGTCGAGCGTCAGCCCGACGAACTTCCGCTCGCCAATCATCCTGTTTCCTTGTTTTGAAGCCGTGCCGGTGACGGTCCGGCCTGATGCAATCGTGTGGCAGCGGCTATTGCGACCGATTTTGGCGTATGCCCCTCAACGCCGTCATTCTCGATGCCCTCAACACCGTCATCCTCGGGCTTGTCCCGAGGATCTGCTGCAGGCGGTCAGTCGTTACAAACATCGATATCGCCGTAGGCCCAAACCCATCGACCTCGGCGGATCCTCGCGACAAGCCCGAGGATGATGTCGAAATGTGTGACATCTGCACTCGCGGTAGGGGTGGACCGGACAGACGGCGGATCATCGTCCACCCCCCCGCCTACTTCCGCCTCAGCACCCTGATGACCGCTCCTACCGCCCACCAGGCGCAGAGGCTCGCCGCCGCGGACCCCATCAGCATCGTCTCGGCGGTTCCGAGCCAGCGCTGCACGCCAAGCTCGACCGCGATCTTGACGCCCGCCGTGCCGCCGAAGACGAGGCCGCACACGACACCGACAGCGAAACGCACCGCCGCCTCCCGCCGTCCGTGCGGCAGGATATAGGCCAGCGACACAGCCGACCCCGCGACCGCGCCGGCGCCCTTGGCCGCCCACAGCCAGGCGGTGCCGGAAATATCCGTCATGTCGAACTCCTCGCGGTTCAGGTTCTACAAGCTTCCGCAGGCGAAGCACTACTCGGCTTCACTTGCGATCTGCTGTGAAATACAACTCTATTGAGATCCGGTCCGAACAGGAGCCAAGTTGAACGATTGAAAGGCCTGGCTTTCCGGCTCTGTCCAAGGCGACCCGCGATGGTCCAAATGGCCGCGCTGTTCGCTGTGCTGGTGGTCGGCTGGCACATCCCGCTGCCGGGCCTCGACCTCGACAACATCCCGAAACGCTACTCGCTGCTGGACAGCGCACCGATCCTTTTCTCGATCTTCGCACTCGGCCTTCTGCCGTTCTTCACGGTCCTGGCTTATGTGGAGGTCGCCAAGCTGGCGATCCCGCCCCTGGCCAAATGGCAAGGCTCCTCGATCCGGAATGCGCGGCGTCTGGCCGTCATCGTTTTCGTCCTGTCCCTCGCGGTGGCGGCTTGGCACGGCTTCGGCATCCTGCTGGCCATGATCGCCGGGGGGATCGTCAGGCCCGACGCGATCGCCTTCGTGCCGGTCGGATTGGCCACGTTCATCGGCAGCACGGCGTTGCTGATCTGGCTGGCGGACGATTTTGGACCGCCCGACCTCGGTGGCGGCTTCTGGCCGTTGATGGCGATGATGGCGATTGCCGGTTTTCCCGAGCAGTTTTCCGTGCTGGCCAACCTCTTCCACGTCGGACAGATCTCGGAACGTCATTTGCTGGTCGTAGTTCTGTCGCTGGTGGCCGGGCTGGCGCTTGTCGCTTTCGCCAACGAACTCCTGTCGCGAAACGTGTCCGCCGGCGGTGTAGCGAAAACCTCGATCCTGCTGTGGCCATCCTACCTCGCCGGCGTGGTCGCCGGACATGCCCAGGTCCTGCTGCCAAGCGACCTGCACGATTGGCCGTTCGTCTCCGTACCGTTCGTCGAGATGGCATACGTCGCTATCGTTACCGTTCTCATCCCGGTCTTCGTCTTTGCCTATGCCGGCAGTTTTCAGCCTTCGAAGGCCAAGGAGCCGGAACGGTGGCCATTGCCGGTCCTGTTGGCGGTCTCCGCCATCCAGATGGCTTTGAATGTCGGAACCTGGCTGCTCCCGATCAGCCTCGGGATTCCTCCCATGGCTTCCGGCGGCGAATTGCTCGTGATCGGCACCGTCATGCTCGCGCTGGTCGCTGCCTCGGCCCATACCCCACCATCTCGCGCTTCTCGTCGTCGCTGAGGAAGCTCGCCGCCCCGACCCTTGCCCAGAGCGCGTCGCGCTCGGCCGTCAACCCCTCGACCAGATCGGCGTCGTACCAGAGCTTCAGCCCCTCGCCGAAGGCCTGCCCCAGCCAAGCCGAAAACTCCTTCGCCGTCCTCGCCACCAGCGGCAGCACCGTCATGCGGTAGAAGGCGCGGTTCGCTTCCTGGTAGTTCGCATAGGTGTTGTCGCCGGGGATGCCCAAGAGCATCGGCGGCACGCCGAAGGCGAGCGCGATGTCGCGCGCCGCCCCGTGCTTGGCCTCGATGAAATCCATGTCCTTCGGAGTCAGGCCCATCGCCTTCCAGTCGAGCCCGCCTTCGAGCAGCAGCGGCCGTCCAGCGCGGGCCGCGCCCGAATAGCCGTCCTCCAGCTCCGCCTTCAGCCGGTCGAACTGCTCGTCCGAGAGGTTGCCGCCCTCCTTCGGCGCATAGACCAGCGCGCCCGACGGCCTTGCCGAATTGTCGAGCAGCGCCTTGTTCCATCGCCCCGCCGCATTGTGGATGTCCAGCGCCATCAGCGCCGCCTCCAGCGGCGCGAAGCCGTAGTGGTCGTCGAGCGGGTGGAAGAGCGAAAGCTGCAGCGCGCCCTCACCAGCCACACCCACGCCAACCCTGCGTTTTGCGCTCCCCTCGCGATAGTCCAGCGCGGTCGGCCAGCCGGCCGCATCCGTCAGCACCGACACGCGGTCGGGCCTCAGAAGATGCAACTCGCGCGCGTCTTCGCCCGCCGAGGCGATCTCCACATAGGCGCTGCCCGACAAGAGCAGATGCCCGTAGAGCGCTTCCAGGAACGACCCGCCCGCCTGCCGCTGGTTCGGCCGGTCGAGCAGGTCGAGCAGCGGATGCGTGTCGAGTTCCCCGCCGTCCTCGTAGAGCAGCCAGGGCACCGCCGAGGCCGTCTCCGATATCAGCCGCACCGAGCGGTGCACGACCGGGTTCTTCATGAACCCCTCGCGCGCCAGCGCTGCATAGTCGCGCCTCGTCCAGTGCGCCTCGCCCGCCGCATGCAGCGCGACGAAGCCGGTGGCGCTCTTGCCCTCGGGCACGATCCGTCCGCCGTCCCTTTTCCAGGGCCAGTTCCACTTCATGTGTTTTCCTTTTGAAAAGGCAGTAGGGCAGTAGGCGAGTAGGTTAGTAAGGGAACAAGGGATTTAAGAGCTCGAGCTGAACTTCGAGCGGCACCACCTACGGCGGCCCCTATTCCCCTATCTCCCCTACTCACTTACTCCCTCAGACGAAGTCCCTGATCCTTGGCTCACCGCCGTTGCGGATCAACTCGCCAACCGCCCAGACCAGCGCGTCGACCCGGTCCGGCGAGCGCCCGCCTGACAGCCCGTCCGGGCCGAAATCGCACATCTCGTCCTCAAGCTCGGCGAAGCGTCCCGCGTGTTTCACCCGGCCCTGGCTGTAGAGCGCGGCGATCGGCTCGGCGCGCAGCCATTTTCCCCTGTTCGCCCTGACCGCCTTCACCGGCACCGTCTCGTCCACGGTGCGGATCACCGCCGTCACCATGTCGCCACCCTGGTTCACCTCGGCGACGATCGCATCCGCCTCAAGCCGGTGGTAGAGCGCCACCGCGGCAGTCGCCCAGTCGCGCGGCTTAGCGCGTTTGAGCGTCGCGTCCGCCAGCACCACCGCCCTGCCCTCGCCGTCGAGCCCCGCCGCGACGATGCCGCAGGCGTCCGAAGTCTTTCTGGAACTCGCCGGCGGGTCGACCGCCACGACGATGCGGCGCATCTCGCCCGCCTCCTGGACAAAGGCACCGGCCAGCATCTCGCGCGACCACAGCGCGTCCTCGCGGTCCTCGACCAGCTCGCCTTCCAGCTCCTGCCGGCCGAGCCGGGTGCCGCCATAACGCTTCGTCAGCGCCTCGACGAAACCCGCCGCCAGGTTCTTCGCGTTCCTCTCCGTCGGCAGCCTCCCATGCGCCACCTGGGGATCGGCGAGCAGCATCTTCATCAGCCTTGTCGGCCGCGGCGTGGTGGTGATGATCTGCATCGGCCGCGAGCCCAGCCGCAGCCCGAACTGCAGCATGTCGAAGGTCGCCTCCGCGTTCTTCCACTTGGCTGCCTCGTCGCACCATGCCGCGTCGAACTGCGGCCCGCGCAGGCTCTCGGGGTCCTCTGACGAGAACATGTGCGCCACCGCGCCGCTCGCCGGCCATACCAGCCGCCGCCGCGACGCCTCGAAGCGCGGTCGCTCGACGCGCGAGACGGCAAGGATGCCCGACGGCCCCTCGATCATCACCTCGCGCACATCGGCGAGCGTCTCGCCAACCAGCGCGATCAGCCCGTAGCGCTGCCTTTCCTGCGCGAAGGGCGGCTGTCCGTGCACCAGCCCATCCACCCATTCGGCGCCGAGCCTTGTCTTGCCCGAGCCGCGCCCGCCGGTGACCAGCCAGCAGGCGGGCCTCGGGTCCTTCCCGAGCGGATATTGCTCCAGCCGCGCGGAGAAAAACCACGACCCATCGAGCGCGTCAGCTCCGTGCAGCCCGATCTCGCTCTCGCACCATTTTTTCAGCGAGCTCCTGCGCAAGCTCGACGATACGTTCGTGGATCCGTTCGAGGATCGCCGCCCGGTCTTCATCCGTCCTGATCTGCTTCTTTCTGGCGATTTCCTCGGCCCGCTTGCCTCCGTCGATACCGATCAGCCCGTTGAGACTCTTGATCAGCTGGGACAGCGTTTCGATTTCGCTCTTGTTGATCTTGCCGCCGTTTTCCAGCGCGGTCCGGCCCGCCTCCTCGATTCGGGCGAGCAGCATGCGGGCGACCTCCCGCACCTTGCCGCCGATGTCTTCCTCCGGCTCCCGATCGAGTTCCCAGCCTGCGCGCTTCGCCTCGATCGCGATCCGGCGCGCCGAGCGGCCGGTCGCCTGCGCGACCAGTTCGATGGTCGGTCGCGCGTCTTCCACGAGCGCGCGGATCGCCCGCCACTGCGCGAGCGGCTTACGTATCATCTTGATGCTCCTGAGTTTTTTCCCTTCGCCCGGTTCACGGGGGAAGGTGACCCGAAAGGGGGACAGGCGACGTCAACGACTGGTGCAGAGCAGCGCGACCCGGCCGCGATCCTCTCAACCACGCGCAATTTTCCGACGATAGCGAAATCCTAGCAGACCACCGTCACGGCGTCAAGGACTTTTTTCCTAATTATATACTTGACAAAGTACGGCCTTGGACTCATAAGAGAACCAAGGAGTTACCGATATGCGCCTCGACCACCCGATTTTCACCGACGCCGACGCAGCCCGCGAGCATCTTGAAGCCCAGCGTTGGCCGCATGGCCCGTCCTGCCCGCATTGCGGCAACATCGACGGCGAGCGCATTACCAAGATGGAAGGCAAGGCGCATCGTCCCGGCCTCTACAACTGCATGGAATGCCGCCAGCAGTTCACCGTCACCGTTGGCACCGTATTCGAGCGTTCCAAGATCGCCTTGAACGTCTGGCTGCTGGCTACCTTCCTCATGGCTTCGTCCAAGAAGGGCATGAGCGCCCATCAGCTTCACCGTATGCTTGGCGTCACCTACAAGACCGCCTGGTTCATGGCGCATCGTATCCGCGAAGCCATGAAGGAAGACGTTGCTTCGTCCGGCCCGCTTGGTGGCGAAGGCAAAACCATCGAAGCCGACGAGATGTATATCGGTAAGCGCGAGACGCCTCGTAAGCTCGCTCGTGGCCGCATCGCTACGCCTACCAAGTCGGGCAAGGCTGGCGGCGCTGACAAGCGCATCGTCGTCGGTCTGGTCGAGCGCGGCGGCAAGTCCCGCATGTTCCATTTGAACGACGCCAACAGGGAAACCGTTCGCGACGTTCTGGTCCGCAACGCTGACCGCGCCTCCACCCTCTACACCGACGAGTCCCGCCTCTACACCCGCACCGGCGAGGAATACGCCTCGCACAAGACCACCAAACATTCCGCTGGCGAATATGCCCGCCGCGAGGGCGATGTTGTCGTGCATTCGAACACAATCGAGAATGTATTTTCGGTGTTCAAGCGCGGCATGGTTGGTGTCTACCAGCATTGCGGCGAAGCACATTTGCATCGCTATCTTGCCGAGTTCGATTTCCGCTACAATCGCCGCGCCGCGCTCAAGATCACCGACCGCGAGCGCCATGACCAGTTACTTGCCATGATCGAAGGCAAGCGCCTTACCTATCGGCGGATTGGTGAAGCCGATTACGCCTAAGCAGAAAGCGCGAAGGCTGTTAGCTATCCGCAAGCGAAAGATCAGTGGCGCTTAAGTTCTTCCATCTTGGGTCTTATCCAGTCCCAAACCCAAGGCAGAGCCCACCCTTCGTATGCATCGGGCGCGATGGGCATGACCAGAAGGTGATCTTCCGGCTTTAGGCGAAGGCGTATCGTGTTCGTAATCTGGTCGGGAGATTTCTCCGTCCAAAGGAGCCAAGTCCATGCGTGGAACCTAATCCAGTCCAGCGCTATCGGGGTTAGAGCTTCATCGATCAACTTTGGGTTAGCCGGTGTTTTTACCCAGCGCACGGTCACCATGTACAGTTTAGCCATGACCGGGTGTCCCAATTTGCGTTGGGGCCGGGTTAGACGTTGGTTCCGCTGTCAGGTCGATGGTTGGAGGCGGCAACTTTGCCGACTGCTCAACTTCGAGATAGCGGACAAGTTCGGCGCCATCCAAAACTGAATGGTTCGGATGACTCTCCGCGTAGTTGAACGCCTTCCATATGTATAAGCCAGCGGCCAGAAACGCACATGCGGCTAGGCCTACAACCATCCAAGGGTCAGACCTCACGGCGAAAATCGCCATCCCCAACACCAGTAACAATGCAACAGCAACCGGCGCGGTTCTTCCCACTACGCCGGGCCCAAGCTTGATGTGTTGAAGCGGCCCCCACCAAGAGCCGACCCCTGAATTTGAATCGGCATTGAGCATAACTCTCGGGTTTTAGCGACAGGCTACAAAATTAGCGAGTCTCTTTCTTTGGAGACTTGGGGGATTGCTTCCGAGTCTCTTTGTCAGCAGCTTTATCGTGCGGCTTCGGCGGCGTTTTCAGCATCCGCTTGAGCGTGTCGTTGAACCGCTTATCGTCGGCCTTTTGGTCCTCTTTCCCCACTATCCACCTCGATTTCTCGGGGAATCTGCAAAATAACGGCCAAGGATCAAAACGAATCCTTGTCAGGACAAAACGAGTCGCCTCTTGCTGGAAGGGCTAATGCGACGAGCGCCGATGATCCAGTGGTTGCACCCACGTAAGATCACCGGCTCGCCTTTTGGCCCATTAGCTGGCGCTACCCGCTATGGGTGCCTTCAGAGACCGTCGTCGGGTCTCTGTCGTAGTGGGGCTAGCAGGTTCGCCTTCGGGGACCCTCATCAAGTACCTAAGGTCGGTTCAATTCCGACTAGCTCCACCGCTGCCCACCATGAATCATGTCAAGCCAAATTCCAACCCGCTTGACACCTTTTCTTTTTCCACAGTTTCCGGCCTGTCACGCAAACGAATCATAACCCGCCGAATCGTACTTTGTCACGTATATAATTAGGACTTTTTTCCTATTTTTCTTGATACCCCATCCTGCCCGCTGGGCGCCTCATTTCGGCAAACCAGCCTTGAGATACCCTTCGACAAAGTGCTCCCGGTCGTCCGGATTCTGAAACGGATGGATATCGGCCCAGCGTCGGGCCTGGAAACCGGGATTGTCGGAAAGGAACAGCGCAGCCTCCGCCTTCGCCTCGTCGAGGCGGCCCAGTTGCGCCAGGCTGGCGGCGAGCACCCGCTGGGAGCCCGTTCGATAAGTCGTTTCGTGCTTCAACGCCTCGATCGCCTCGATCGCCTCCTCATAACGGCGCGCGGCATAGTTGGCGAAGCCCAGCACCCAAAAATAGACTCGTGGAGGATATGGGTTGAGCCGGAAGGCCTTCTGGACGCTTTCGACCCCTTCCCCGGCCCTTCCCTGGAAGACACGCAGGTCGGACTGCAGGGCCCAGGCGTCGGCATAGTTGGGATTGAGACGCAGGGCCTCGCCGAACTCCATGTCGGCGCGGGAGAGATCCCCTTCGTAGGCGTGGATGTAGCCCAATATCATCCGCGCATCCGCATTTTCCATGTCGAGTGCTCCCGCGCGATCGGCAGCCTTCAGGGCTGTCGCGCGGTGAAGCTGCATATCCTCTCCCCACATCGCCCATGCCGCGCAGTGGCTCATTGCAAGCCATGCTGTTGACCGTGCGGCTCCGCCGGGCGGCGCTCGGCCTGCTCTCAAGCCGCGACCCTGTCTCGGCGATCGCTTATGAGGCTGGTTTCGGCGACCTTTCCACCTTCAACGCCGCCTTCCGGGACCGATTCGGCGCCCCTCCTCGGGTTTTCCGGCGGCGAGGCGGCCTGACAGTGCCTTCTTTGCAATAGCTGCCGGGTTTGGCGCGACAACCCTTGATTCCCCTTGCCGCGGGGGCAAAAATCGGTGACAAGACGGCGGTCGGGGCGCAGGCGGGCTACGCCCTGAAATCGCCTCCAAAGCTTTCCAGTATCGATCGCAGCCCGAGCCGGACGCCGCCGAGTGAATCGTCGACCATGAACCGTCCCATGCCGCGCAAACCGAAGAGCCCCAAAGCGACGCGCCTGATGGCGATCGACGCATGGATCGACTCGGCATTCTACGAGATCGGGTTCAAGGCGAGCGAGATCTGGGAAACGTTCACCATCTTCTTCCGCCGCTTCCGCTACACCGGCTGGAAACGGGTGTTTTTCGAGCTCCTCGGCGAAGGTTTCACCATGGGCGCGGCTGGCTCCGTGGTCATGCTGGCGCTCGCCATGCCAGCCTTCGAGGAGACCGAAGGCAACTGGCGCGCGCAGGACGATTACGCCGTCACCTTCCTTGATCGCCAGGGCAACGAGATCGGCCAGCGCGGCATCATCCAGCGCGAGTCGATCCCCGTCGACGAGATGCCCGACCATGTCATCAAGGCGGTGCTCGCCACCGAGGACCGCCGCTTCTTCGAGCATTACGGCATCGACTTCCTCGGCCTCTTGCGCGCCATGTCGGAGAACATGCGCGCCAATTCCGTCGTGCAGGGCGGCTCCAGCCTGACGCAGCAGCTTGCGAAGAACCTCTTCCTCTCCAACGAGCGCACCATCGAGCGCAAGGTCAAGGAAGCCTTCCTTGCCATCTGGCTCGAGATGAACCTGTCCAAGAAGGAAATCCTGCAGCTCTATCTCGACCGCGCCTATATGGGCGGCGGCACCTTCGGCATCACCGCTGCGGCCGACTTCTATTTCGGCAAGTCGGTGAAGGACCTCAACCTCGCCGAAGCCGCCATGCTTGCCGGTCTCTTCAAGGCGCCCGCCAAATACGCGCCGCACGTCAACCTGCCGGCGGCGCGCGCCCGCGCCAACGTCGTTCTCACCAACCTCGTGCAGGGCGGTTTCATGACCGACGGCCAGGTGCTGCAGGCGCGGCTCCATCCCGCCGACATCGTCGACCGCGGCGACCGCAACACGCCCGACTATTTCCTCGACTGGGCGTTCGAGGAAGTGAAGCGGCTTACGGCCAAGTCCGGCGTGCGTTCGATGGTCGCGCGCACCACGATCGACATGAACCTGCAGCGCGCGACGGAGGAATCCGTCGAGTACAACCTTCGCCAGCACGGCAAGGAATACGGCGTCACCGAAGGCGCCGTGGTGGTCATGGAGGTCGGCGGCGCCGTTCGCGCCATGGTCGGCGGGCGCGACTACGGCCAGTCGCAGTTCAACCGCGCCACCAAGGCGCTGCGTCAGACCGGCTCTTCCTTCAAACCCTATGTCTATGCGGTCGCCATGGAGCACGGCTTCACGCCGGATTCGATCGTGTCCGACGGGCCGATCACCTGGGGCAAGTGGGCGCCGAAGAACTATGCGCGCAGCTACGGCGGCGGCATGGACCTCACCACCGCCTTGGTGAAATCGATCAACACCGTGCCGGTCCGGCTCGCCAAGGACTATCTGGACATCCCGCCGATCAAGGCGATGGCCGAGGCGATGGGCGTGGAATCGACGGTGAGCTCCCACAAGACCATGGTGCTCGGCATCTCGGGCATGACCGTGCTCGACCAAGCGACGGGCTACAGCGTCTTCCAGAACAACGGCATGGCGGGGCTCCGCCACGGCATCACGCAGGTCCTCACGCGCTCTGGCGACGTGCTCTACGACTGGGACAAGGATGCCACGCCACCCAAACGCGTGCTTTCGACGACCGCCGTCGGCTACATGAACTCGATGATGGTGCAGGTACCCGAGCGCGGCACCGCGCGGCGCGCCGCCCTACCCACCATCCGCTCGGCCGGCAAGACCGGCACCACGCAGTCCTATCGCGACGCCTGGTACATCGGCTACACCGGCAACTATCTCGCCGCCGTCTGGCTCGGCAATGACGACTTCTCCGTCACCCGCCGCATGACCGGTGGTTCCCTGCCGGCGATGGTCTGGAACCGGCTGATGACCTACGCGCACGAGAATGTCGACCTGAAGCCTATCCCCGGCATCGAAAATCCGTTCGTCGACGCGACGGTCATCGCCAAGGCCGAGGCCAAGCAGAAGAAGCAGGAGGACGAACTCGGCGACATCGAGCGGCGCCCGGTGTTGTCGGGCTCGACCACCAGGGCGCTGCGCGCCATCGCCGACGTCTTCAAGAACTCTTCCGTCATCGACGCGCCGCCGGAACCCGAAACCCTTTCGGCGCTCTAGCCGTACCGGCCCGGCGTGTCCCGCTTGCCATCGAGGTCGCCCCCGCGCTATCCGAAGCGGCTCGTTCCAACCGGCGATCCATGCTGAAAACCGCCTTCCTCACCTTCGTCGTGCTTTGCATCTCCATTGTCGGGGGCGGCGCCAGCGTCTGGTACACGCTGAAGGCCAATGAAAGCGTCGGCGCCGTCACCATCGGCGAGTGGACCGCCTTCCCGCTGATGGGCACGCTCGACGCCGACCCCTACTCCCGCGCGCGCGTCGCCCGCGAAGGGTTGCTCACGCTCGGCCGCGCCGAAGGGCTTTCCTTCTCCGCCCAGCGCGATTCCGACGGCGGCGCGCTCCGGCGCGAATGCAGCTACCGCATCGAGGGGCCGGTGCCCTCTGCCCGCTTCTGGACCCTCTACGCCGCCGATCCGGCAGGCGCCGTCATTTCCGCCGGCACGCGGCGCTCGGGCGCGCTGCACTCCTACCAGGTGCTTCGCCTCGCCGACAATTCCGTGTCGATCGCGGCCGGCGCCCATCCCGCCCCCGGCAACTGGCTGGCGCTTTCGGGCACCGGCCCGATGACGCTCGTGCTCACCTTCTTCGACACGCCGATCGCGTCCAGCACCGGCGCCTCCGACGTCGTGCTGCCCTCCATCGTCAAGGTCGGTTGCGATGCTTAGGCTGTTCTACGCCTGCCTGATCGGCCTCGTCGGCGCCGGCATCGTGCACATCGCGGTGCTCTTGCTCCTGCCGCAGTTCTCCGAGCGCGACGCGTGGTCGAGCCTCGCCGAGGCCGGGGATTTCTACAAGGCCGTGCGCATCGACGCCGCCGACGGCAGCCCGCCCATCGTCAAGGCCGCCGGCCCGCTCTTCCATGCCTCCGCCTGCCGGTTCGACCTCACCAACGGCCCGGTCCACCTGCGCGCGCCGGGCACCGTCCCCTTCTGGTCGGTGTCGATCTACAACCGCGCCGGCCAGAACGTCTATTCGTTCAACGACCGCGCCACCGACAGGGGTGCGCTCGACTTCGTCGTGCTCACCTCCGATCAGATGATCGAGGTGCGCAAGGCCGTGCCGGAGAGTTTTCAGAAAGCGATCTTCGTCCAGGTGCCTATCGGGGAAGGCATCGTTCTGGTGCGCAGCTTCGTGCCGGATCCGACCTGGGAAGAGGCGACATCGGAATTCCTCGCAAGGCTCGCCTGTACCGAGGAATGAGTTTTCCGGCCAAGCCGGTCAGCTTGAGGATGGCGAATCCAGGGAACGTAACCCGCTCTAATGCCGCGGCTCGGGCTTGTCCCGTTTCGTCTCCGCGCGGCCGGCGGCCGCTTGGCGCGGCTCCGGCTCGTGACGCTCATAGCGTATGCCTGGGAAGATCACGATCGACGCCGTGTCGCCCGCGGCGAGTGGTTTTCGGACCGTTGCCGCAACCCGCGGCGCAAATGCCAGTACGCTGCCCATGACTGCGATTTCCTCTCGGCTTGACCCGGAGCAACCACGCAACGCCTCCGTATTCATAAGGCCAGCAGACGGTTAACAGGACTTTAACGGATCGCCGCTAATTTGAAATCAGACCGGGCGTCAGGCAGTCCGCCTGGCACCGGTCGGCCATGATCCCGAATGCCCGGTTTCGGACGGGATGATGGCAGCATCAGTAAGTGTGTCAGGCGTACAGACGTGTCTTCCTCCGATTTCCGTCAGATCACGATCAGGAGCGATGCGCAGAGGGCGGAGCGGCTTTTCCGCGCCTCGGTTTCGGCATTCTGCTCGCTGCCGCGTCCGTCCAGGCGCGAGATCGCGCAGCTCGAGGACCTCGCTTTGCCGCTCTTCGACCTCGTCTCGGTCGAAGCCAAGCGCTACGTCGCCGCCGCGCTTTCCGAATGCGCCTACCCGCCTGCGGGTCTCGTCAGGCGTCTCTGCGACGAGACCGTCGACATCGCGGCACCCCTGCTCATCCGCTCCGGCGCGCTCACCGACATCGACCTCATCGCCTTCATCGGCCGCCACGGATATGGTCATGCGCGCGCCATCGGCCGCCGGCCGGAGCTCAACCCGGCCATCGCCAAGCTCGTCGCCGCGCTGGAGAGGAAGGTCGTGCCGCTGAGGCCGCGCGAGACCGTGTCGGCACAGCGCCCGCAAGCGGCTTCCTCTACCGCCGTGCCAGCAGCACCTACCGAGGAGCGCGCGCCCGGCGACGCCGCCGAGGAAACCCGCCGCCGGTTGCGTGCGATGATGCGCCCTGCCTCGACCCTGATCTCGACCACGGGATCGCGCGACCGCACACCATACGACCGGCTTCGTGAAACGGTGCTCAGCGGCCATGCCGCCTTCTTCCAGACCGCGCTTGCCGACGCGCTAGACAAGGATTTCTCGGCCGTCCGCGATGTTAGCGAAGACCCCTCCTATGCATGGCTGCTCGACGCGCTGCGCATGCTCGAGGTCGGTGATGAGAAGGCGTTCCTCGTCACCGCCGCGCTCTACCCCGCGCTCTTCGGCGATCTGCAGGCGATCCGCCTCTTCCTGTTGCGCTATGCCGCAATCAGCCGCGAAGAGGCTTCCGAGCGCATCGCTTCGTGGAAATCGAGCATCGCCGAAGCTTCGACGGAACCGCCGGCCTCCTTGCGCAGCCGCGACATGCGGGCTGCCCGCTGAGCCGAGCCGAAGCAGCCGGAAAAATTTCGAACCGGCTTCCCGAAATGGTGACCTGAACTACGTCTCGGCAACCGAGATCAGATCTTCGATCGTGCCTTGCCCCGGCTCGATCTCGACCACCCAGATGTCGTAGTCGAACCGCTTTTCCTTCTCCAGTCGCGCGTCGAGCGCGGCCTCGTCCTCCAGTGCGTAGCGGATGAAGAAACGCTCGTCGGGTTTCGCCGTGTCATAGCTCGTCTGGGGCGCCGGCCCGAACAGCTCGGCCCCGCCCAGCCTGTCGCGCACGATCACGAACACCGCGCCCGCTTCCGTCGCGCCGCGCTTCGCGATCGCCGCGAAACCGCCCCCGGAAAAGACACGCTTCACCAGCGCCGAAACCCAAAAATCCGTCGTCACCCGCATGGGGCTGCTCTAGAGCAATTTCAGGGAAAATGGAAACCGGCGTCGCGTGTGCGATCGCGACAGACCAAGGCCGGATCGGCGCCGAGGGCCGTAGGGAGACCAGGTGACCGACTCACTGGATCAGCCCGATTTCCTTCATCTTGGCGTAGACGGCCTGATCGGCTTCGCCCGTGACCTCCAGCCCGAACAGCGACTGGAATTCCTTGATCGCGGCAGCGGTCCTTGCCCCCATGAGGCCGTCGATCTCGATCGCCTCATTGCCGAATTCCTTCAGTCCGGCCTGCACCCTGGCGATACGCTCGTCGCGCGTCAGCGACGCCTGCTTGGGGGCAGCCTCGCTGGCCGCCTGGCCCGTCGTCGCCACAGCCGGTTGGGCTGCCTTGTCGCGCGGCGCCGGCGATGGAAGCACGGCCTGCTTGATCGAGCCGGTGCCCAGTTGGTCGAGCAGACCGTCATCGACTGAGCCCGTCACCGCCATTCCCATCTTGGACTGGTAGGCCTCGATCGCCGTGCGCGTATTCGGACCGAGTAGCCCATCGACCTCGCCGCTGTAGAAGTTGAGTTGCCTCAACGTTTCCTGCACTTCCTTGATCGTCGGATCACCCGTCACGACCCGCAGTTGTTCCGGCTGCTGGTCCTCGTTCGGACGTTCGATCAGGATCGTCGTTTCGTCGGGAAGCCCAAAGGCGGGTTCGGGCGCGCCGGGCCTCAGGAAATCCCGGGTGGCGAAGAAGGCGCCGGAATGCGCGTGCGGCTGGTACCACAGCGCGTTGGCGGACACGAAGCTCAGCGCCACCAGGAACGCCGTCGAGCCCCCGACCAGCGTGGGGTTGCGCGCGATCAGTCCGAGCACCGCGCCGACGCCGTCCCCGAAAGTCCAGGGCTCGTGCTCTTCAAGCTGTCTTGCGGAACGTCCCATCGAAGTCCTCTTTGGATCTGTTCGGCTTCATCGCAAAAACCTCGGCCGCTTCCCTTTCGATCTCCCGCGCCGGCGGATCGGCGGGCAGGTTGATCGTGACGGTCGTACCATGGCCCGGCTCGCTCTCGATCGCCATCGTGCCGTGGTGAAGCGCGACGAGCCCCTTCACCAGCGACAGGCCGAGGCCTGCGCCTTCCAGGCTGCGCGTATAGTCGTTCTGCAACTGCGTGAACGGCTTGCCGATCCGGGTGAGATCGTCGGCCGACATGCCGATGCCGGTATCCGACACCCAGAAATGCAGCCGCGAGCCGAGACGTTTCCCGCCGACCGCCACCGTTCCGCCTGCCGGCGTGAACTTTATGGCATTCGAGATCAGGTTGATCAGCATTTGCTTGACCGCGCGCTTGTCGGCATGCACCTCGCCTATATCGGAGGCCAGCGCAACCTTGAGATTCAGCTCCTTGTCCGCCGCCTGCCTTTCCAGCATCGACCGGCACATGTCGACGGCCTCGCCGAAGCGGAACGGCTCGCACTCGGCCGGATAGGCGCCGGATTCCAGCCGCGACACGTCGAGGATGGAATTCACCACGGCAAGCAGGTGGCATCCCGACTCGCGCACCAGCGTCACATATTCCTTCTGCCTCGGATCGGAGAAGCCGCCCAGCAACCCGTGCAGCAGCATGTCCGAAAAGCCGATGATGGAATTGAGCGGTGTGCGCAGTTCATGGCTGACCGCCGCGAGCATGCGGCTGCGGGCGATCTCGGTGCTTTCCGCGGTATCCACCGAAGCCGCCAGCGCCGCGCGCAGGGCCGCCGCCTCGTCGTCCGCGCGCACCAGTACCGTGATGACCGGCCCGGTCGACGTCTGTGCATCCGACGGCCGCATCATCTCGATGACGAAGGACCGGTAATCCGCGGCAGCGGTGCCGGCAGACCCCGGAACCCTGATCCTTGCCTCGACCCGCCGAAACCCTTCCTTCTCGCGCAAGTCGGCCAACGCGCACATATAGGCGACGCGGTCGGCGACATGCAGCCGGTCGAACAGGCCCGTCGACAAAAGCAGTTCAGGTGCAAGTCCAAGTATCCGGCGTGACTGCTGCGAGGCATCGAGTACGTCGCCGCCCGCGTCCATACGCAGCACCACGGCCTCGACGATTTCCTCCAGCGGACGCTTCTCGTTCGTATCGCTCTCTGCCTTTTCGTCCAGCCAGGCGGCGATGCGCGGCGCGACGAAGGCGAGATAGCCAAGCGGGATCACCCAGTGGGCGGCTGCCGGCGACGCTCCGGCGAAGAGGACCGGCCCGAGCGTTGCCTGCAGCGCCAGTGCGGCGAACCCGGCAACCATTCCGCCAAGTGCCGCCTTCGGCGTCCGCCTCACCCACCACGCCTCGAAAGGCAATGCCGCAAGGATGATTGCAGCCGGCGACGCAGACCCTCCGGCCGACGCCACGATCCCCGCAAGCGCCACGGTCCCGAGCACCAATGCGACCGCTTCCGCAATGCGCGCCCGACCGGTCGTGGCGACGAGAAGCGCAGAGAGGAGAGCGCCGCCGAAGATCGCGCTTATGCCGGCGAGCGTTGCCGCAACGCCGACGAGGGGCGACAGCAGGACGGCTGCCGGCGCGGCGATCATGAAAGGAGCAGCCAGAAGGACACCGATCAGCCGTCGCTGGCGAAGACGCTCGGCAGGTTCGCGAACGGCGCCATGGACCAGACGCTCACAGCGCGCGGCGACGGCGTCAAGCAGCTCACCGGTTCTGGTCCCAGACAGACGCAATCAACGCACTCGCACTAATACAGTATTTGGCCCGCTTGGCGGGTCGCCTTTGTTGTCCTCGAAATTCGCATTGAGCCTTTAAGGAATGAATAAAGCCCGGGCCGTTTGACCTCGGCTCGGCGGTGAATAACGGGGTTGCGACGACGCCCAGCTTCTTCTGGTTCTACCTATGGTAAACGGGGGCTTAGTTTTCTCGATCTCTGCAACCGTGCCGGGTTGCCCGTCTGGCACCCTCTGAATCCGGAAAAGAGAATTCAGATCAACCACTTGCATGATGAACGACCAGTTGATGCGCCGAGCGGCATTTTCAGCCATCTCGATTCACGTTCGAATCGCTAAAATTTGAATCAAATTTGCCTCGAATGTTATTCTCGGCTGCAAGCCGTCCTTCGGCTGGTCGTGGCATTGTCGCGCCGGTGATGAGACCCCGCTTCCACGATTGCTGCTGCGGGACGGAACAAGAGGACGGACGAATGGGCTTCCTGATCCGAATGGCGTTCTGGTTCTCGCTGGTGCTTCTGGTGCTTCCCCTGGACACCGGCGCGAACGGCGACAGCGTCAGCCCGATCCAGGCTTTCTTTGCCGCTCGCGAGGCCGTCGACGACGTCTCCGGCATATGCGAGCGCAAGCCCGGCGTCTGCGAGGTCGGCATAGCCGCCATGCAGACGATCGGCGCAAGGGCGCGCGAAACCGCCCGCAACGCCTACCAGATGTTCGAGGAGAACGGCGACCCTGCGCCGGCCGACGAGGTCGGCTCGCTCATCGCGTCCGAACAGCCTGCCTCCCGGACGGACGAACCCACCGATTCCTCCGCGACCGGCAGCGTGACAGTCTCGAAGTGATGTCGGGGCCGTTGTTTCCCGCCCTGGGAACAGCCCCTTCCTTCCCGCGGACTAGCGATCGGCCAGAGGCATATTCCAAGCTTTTTCGTGACCTCGGCCTCCGCTCGGCCTATATCCGGCCCATGACGACCATTGAGGCGATCCGCGACGACTTTGCCTTCCTCGACGAGTGGGAGGACCGCTACCGTTATGTCATCGATCTGGGTGCGGCGCTGCCGCCCTTCCCGGACGAATCGCGCATCGAAACCTACAGGGTGCCCGGCTGCGTCAGCCAGGTCTGGCTCACCACGAAGATCGGCGACGGTCCCGACCCGGTCGTCGAGTTCCGGGGCGATTCGGACGCCCACATCGTGCGCGGCCTCGTCGCTATCATGCTCGCGCTTTTCTCGGGTCGGCGCGCCAGCGAGATCGGCGCGACTGACGCCGAGGCCCTGCTCAGGGAACTCGGCCTCGACGAGCATCTGACGCCGCAGCGTGCCAATGGCCTGCGCTCGATGGTCAAGCGGATCAAGCGCGACGCCGAGGCGGCGCTGAAGCAGACCGCCTGAGCCGTACGCGACCGCAACTTTGAGAACCCGACCCGCTCAGGTAATCGACGGACGATAATCCGCCGTCCCCCAATGAAGCATCTGCCGCGGCCGCCTTTCTCGCGCGGTCCGAGGATTGTAGTGGCGGCTTAGCGCGCCGAGCGCCGTCTTCAACACGACCTTCGCCGACCGCGCCGGCCAGCCACGTTCCATCTCCACCGTTTCCATCCCCTTGAGGAAGCAGCACACGTCGATGAGGATGCCCGACAGTTCCGGGCCGACGTCGCGGATCGCGCTCTCCACCCGGATCCTGGCGGCGAGCGCCGCGTCGGTCAGGTCGGCGATGCCGCCGTCGCGCCGCCCGGATGAGACGCTCGCCACCCAGTTGGCGCCCAGGCGCGGCATGATCTGGCCGCGCGTGTAGTCGGCGCGCAGCCGCTCGCCAGCCTGGAACTCGGCCGAGGTCAGGAAAGCCTCCCCGTCCCTGCCCTTGCGCCGCATCAGCTGACCGAGTGGCGATTCCGACCAGTTGACAGCAACCGTCTCGATCCTGCCGTCGTCGCTGATCGCCATGGTTCCGATGTCGCGTCGGCTTTCGGGCAACCTCCATTCCTCCGGCGCGACGTGCTCCACCTTCCCCCCGACCATCCGCAACTCGCCCGCCCGCATCATTTCCGCCAGCAGCTTCCGTTCGACCGAGATCGTTCCGCGATCGCCAGCATCGAGCAGCACCTTGCCCTCGGCCGCCGTGTCGGCCAGCTCCGCCGGCCCCTGCGCCAGGAAACGCAGGACGCGCGCCTGTGCCTTGTCCTTCAGCTCCGTTTCCGTCTTCCCCATTGCGTCAGAGCCCCAGTCGGTTGCCGAACGCCGCGAGCGCCACCCGTTCCGTCATCGTGATGATGCGGTCGAAGTCGGTGTCGTCGCGAAGGTCCTCGACCAGGTGGCAGGCATAGAGCACCGTCGTGCGGTCCCGGCCGAACGCCCGGCCGATATCGGTCATGTTCAGCCTGAGGATGACATGGGCGACATACATCGCCACCTGCCTCACCCGCGAAACGCCGAGGCTCGACCGGCCCGGCTTGCGGATCTCCTTGCTCGACACGTTGAACAGCGCCGCCGTGATGTCGATCATGCCCTCGCACAATTCGATCGCGAGTTCGTCGCGCGCCCCCGACGGCCGGCTCGTGAAAATCGTCTCGGTGATGCCCCGCCAGGGTGCTTCCTCGATTTCGGAATGTGCCGCCGATTTGATGGATGTGAGTTGCACTGAACTTGTCCCCCTCCAGAATATAGGAATAAGTTCTTATATCGGGAGCCGGCAGTGGTGTGAACAAATAAAGAACGACCAGCCGACCATAAATCCTTCAAACTATTGATTTTACTTCTTATTTTTCAGAGCATCACAGAATTTTCCCGTGATTTTCTCCCCGCTTCCGCTGCGGCCCTCACACTCGCATGCCATTCGAAACAGGATTTACCGGCATGAACGGGCTTCGGCAGGAAATAGCGGCCTTCCTTGAAAACAAGCAGACCAGGGCATCGGAAGCCCGGCAGATGGCGGCGTTGCAGATCGCCTGCCACTTCGACCTCGCCGAAGCGCTGGGCGCCGAACCCGCGTTACGCTCGCGAATCGTCGTCCGGCTGGAGCGCATGATCGAACGCGAGCGGCAGCGCGGCATGCGTAGGCACTGGAGCTACGACCTCAATCGGCATATCGCGCTCAAGCAGGCGCTGGACAGCCTTCGCCCGGCGGCGACCGGTACCGCAGCGACCAGATGCACAGCCGAACGGATCGCAAGGACCATGAAAAGAAAACGGCGCCCGCAGGCGCCGCTTCAGATCTTTGGCTAAATCTTGTCTCGCACCAACGAGACGGAGCCAAAATCACTTTCCGCCTCTGCCGGTCTTGCGCTTGCGGCCGAGGCCCATCTTCTTTGCGAGCTGCGAACGGGCCGCTGCATAGTTCGGAGCCACCATCGGGTAGCTCGGATCCAGGTTCCACTTTTCGCGGTACTGGTCCGGCGTCAGGCCGTAGTGGGTCATCAGGTGACGCTTCAGAGACTTGAACTTCTTTCCGTCCTCGAGACAGACAATATAGTCGTCATGCACCGAACGCTTGGGATTGACAGCCGGCTTCTGCTTGTCGGCCGGCGGCGCCTCGGTCCCGCCACCAACCCGGCCGAGCGCCGCGTGGACATCAGCGATCAGGTTCGGAAGCTCTCCAGCGGGCACCGGATTGTTGCTGACATAGGCTGCCACCACATCCGCGGTCAGCTCGATCAGCATTTCACTATTTCTGGTAGGCTGCTCGGCGATTTCCATATTCTTCAGGCCCCAACATAAAGTTCTGTTTGTTTGCCCCTTTTAGTCTAGAGCGGGGCTGTGCGCGATTTTGCACAGGCTAAGCCCATGATTCGCGTCGCGTGTCGTTATGAAACGCGTGAAAGTCCAAGTCAATTGGATATTTGATCAGTATTACGGCACGAATACCACTTTTTCTGTATATCGCTGCTATTTTGAGCTCCTTACTGAAACTCTTTAGGCCTTTCTTACGTATGCGTTCGCCCTTACGTTACGTCAATTCGAGCGAAGTCTATGTAGATCACCATCAGGCGACGTCAAGCCACCGCCCGTTCGAAGCAGTCTAAGCTGGCGCGTTTCGTTGGAAGACCTGGAACCGCTAAGGCTCAATGCGGCGTAATATACCGGCCATAGACCCAGCCGGTGACGAAATTGCCGTTCTGGGCAGGGTCATGCCAGATCTGGCACCAGCGATAGCGAACCAGTTGTTCCTGCTTCCATTCGGGATGACCGGAAATATCGAACAGATTGACGCCGCCGGTGCATTTTCCGGTCATCTGCAGCACCGTGCCGTTCGGATATGCTGCCTGTTTCTGCGAGTTACTGGCAGGATATTTGCGCACATTGAGCGTATCGCCGAAGGGCACGTTCGTTATCTGCCAGGCGGCAAAGGTTGCGGCGGAGGCCTGGATCGTGGCAAGGCCGATCGCGGCGGCGGCCAGTATAGACGCGGTTCCGAAACGGGAAATCATCAAATCCTCCTTGGAGTCTCCCGATTGATATGCGCTGAACCTAGATATCCACCCTTGAACCGGCCCTGATCGGCGTGTTCATTCGGCATTCAAGAATTTTCGTCAGCGAGACGCAATGACCCAAAAACCTGTATTCCCAGCCATCGATGCGCCCAAGACCGAGGAGCGTCCCGTCGAAGATACGCGCCATGGCGTCACCCGCATCGACGAATTCGCTTGGCTGCGCGCCGGCAACTGGCAGGAGGTGTTCAAGGATCCGTCGGCTCTCGACCCCGCCATCCGTGCCCATCTCGAGACAGAAAACGCCTACCAGGTCGCGATGCTGGCCGACGCGGCCGACCTCAGGAAGCGGCTGTTCGAAGAGATGAAGGGGCGCATCAAGGAAGACGATTCCTCCGTCCCCATGAAGGACGGCCCGTTTGCCTACGGTTCCTCCTACAAGAAGGGCGGAGAGCAGCCGCGTTTCTTCCGCATGCCGCGCGAGGGCGGCGCCGAGCAGATCATCCTCGACGGAGACGCCGAGGCCGATGGCAAGGCGTATTTTCGCATCGGCAGCAGCGATCATTCGAGCGATCACCGCCGCCTCCTATGGGCCTTCGACGACAAGGGCTCGGAATTCTTCAGCCTGCGCGTACGCGACATAGCGACCGGCAAGGACCTAGACGACGATGTGTCTGACACCAGCGGCGGCGGTGTCTGGAACGCGGCCAATGACGGCTTCCTCTACACGCGCGTCGACGAAAACCACCGCCCGTCCAAGCTGTTCTTCCATGCACTCGGGACAGACAACGCGCAGGACAGGCTGGTCTACGAGGAAACCGATCCCGGTTTCTTCATGGATGTCGGCGGCTCGCGCAACAACGACTGGATATTCGTCTCGATCAACGATCACGAAACCTCGGAGTTCAGGCTGCTCCACACCGACGATCCGACGGCGGAGCCGAAGCTGGTGGCGGCTCGGGAAACCGGACTGCAGTACGACCTCGAGGAAGGCGGTGACGTCTTCTTCATCCTGACCAACGCCGACGGTGCCAAGGACTTCAAGATCATGACGGCGCCGGTCTCCGATCCGACGCGCCCCAACTGGAAGGAACTCGTCCCCCACGAACCTGGCCGGCTGATCCTCGCGCTCCTTGCCTTCAAGGACTTCCTCGTACGCCTGGAGCGCAAGGACGGACTGCCGCGCATCGTCATACGCGACCGCGCGACCGGCTCCGAGCACAGCATCTCGTTCGATGAGGAAGCCTATTCGCTCAGTCTGCTCGGCGCCTATGAATACGACACCGACGTCATGCGCTTCTCCTACTCCTCGATGACGACGCCGGCGCAGGTCTTCGACTACGACATGCGCACACGCGCACGAGTACTGCTGAAGACGCAGGAAGTCCCGTCGGGCCATGATCCCGACCATTATGTAACCCGCCGACTGATGGCACCTTCGCACGACGGCGAACTCGTGCCGGTGTCGCTGATCTATCATCGCGACACGCCGCTCGACGGCTCGGCGCCGATGCTTCTCTATGGCTACGGCTCCTACGGAATCACGATCCCTGCTGGCTTCAACACCAACATCCTGTCGCTCGCCGATCGCGGTTTCGTCTATGCGATAGCCCATACGCGCGGCGGCAAGGACAAGGGCTTTTCCTGGTACGAGGACGGCAAGCGGGAAAAGAAGAAAAACACTTTCCTGGATTTCATCGCGGTCGCGGGACACCTTGTCTCGCATGGCTATACCTCCCACCACCGCATCGTCGCGCAAGGCGGTTCGGCCGGCGGCATGCTGATGGGTGCGATCGCCAACATGGCGCCTGAGGCTTTCGGCGGGATCATCGCGGAAGTGCCGTTCGTCGACGTGCTGACAACGATGCTCGACGACACGCTGCCGCTCACGCCTCCGGAATGGCCGGAATGGGGCAATCCCATCGCTTCGGAGAAAGACTACCAGACGATCGCCGCATACTCGCCCTACGACAATGTGGCGGCGCTCGACTATCCGCCGATCCTCGCGGTCGCCGGTCTCACCGATCCGCGCGTCACCTACTGGGAACCGGCGAAATGGATCGCGCGGCTGCGCGCGCATACCGCGAGCGGCAATCCGGCGCTTTTCAAGATCCACATGGATTCAGGCCATGCCGGCGCATCCGGCCGCTTCTCACGGCTGGAGGAGATCGCATATGTCTATGCCTTCGCCCTGAAGGTCGCGGGCAAAATGGACGGCGACAAACTCACCTGACGTCGCCTTCCCAACCTCGGCCATCCGCCAGAGCAGCAATTGTCGTCCTCTCCCTGGAATCTCATCGATGCTCCTCGTTGACACCTATCTCGACAAATCGCGGATCCAGGGCATGGGTGTCTTCGCCAAGCACGCGATATCGAAAGGCGCCTTGGTCTGGCGGCTCGACGAACGTTTCGACCGGCTGATCGAAGTCGGCGTTTACGAAAGCATGGCTGGCCCGGTGAAGAACTATCTCGACCGATATTGCTATCCACGCCGCAGCGACCCACGCTTCATCGTCTTCGAGGCCGACGACGCACGCTACATGAACCATGCGGAGGAGCCGAATTTCGGTTTCCTCTCGGAGAACGAGGCGGTTGCGCTCCGCGACATCGCGGCCGGCGAAGAACTCACCTGCGATTACAACATCTTCTTCGAGGACGGCTTTGAGTTCCTCGGTGATCGCTGAGGCGTCTCAGCCGGACGGCTGGGTGCGGGCCGGATAGCCATTCGGGTGCGGCGGGACGCTTTTCAGATAGGCGGCGATCGCCTCCCGGTCAGCCGGTTGGAGCCGCGCCAGATTGCGCTGGACCTCGACCATTGAACCGCCCACCGAATCAAATTCGGGGGTGAAGCCGGTTTCCAGGTAGCTGGCTATGTCACTCTCCGACCAATCGCCGATGCCGCCATCCCCTGAGGTGATATTCGGCACGACGCCGTCGCCCTCCGCTGCGACCGCTCCGGACAACCAGCGCGCCTTGTCGGTGCCCCCGGCAAAATTCCGCGGCGTATGGCATTCACCGCAATGGCCTGGGCCTTCGACCAGATAGCGGCCCAGCCTGACGTCTTCCGGCGCATCGGAAGCAAGCGCGATCACCGGTTCGTCGCTGAGATAGAGGAGCTTCCACAGACCAATGCCACGGCGGATGCTGAAGGGAAACGACAGGCTGTGATCCGCCGCCTTGCCCGCAACCGGAGGCAGCGTCCTCATGAAGGCGTAGAGATCGGCTATGTCGGCCGGCTTCATCCGCGCGTAGGACGCGTAGGGGAAAGATGGGTAGAGGTGGCTGCCGTCGGGTGCTACCCCACGCATCATCGCGTTCGCGAAATCCTCCACCGACCAGTTGCCTATGCCGTCCTGCGGATCGGGAGAAACATTCGGCGTCACGAAGATGCCGAACGGCGTATTCAGTTGCAGCCCGCCGGCAAGTTCAAGCCGCGCTTCCCCTTCGGACTTCGGAGGCGCGTGGCAGGAGGTACAGCCGCCCGCCCAGAATATCCGCTCGCCGCGCGCCGCGTCGCCAGTGCCGAGTTCTGCAAGAGTCGCGGCATCGAGCTTTTCCGGCTCCGTCAAAAACAGAAAAGCGACCGCGCCGATGCCGCCAAGCACCAGCGCGGAACCAATCAGCTTTCGCCAAAGGCTCAGCGGTCAGCCTTTCTTGATGCGGAAAGTCTCGTGGCAGCCACCGCAATTGGACCCGACCACACCCATCTGGGCCTTGAGACCGTCGACATCCGCCGGGGCCGCAGCAACCGCCGCATCCGCATCCGACTTGAACTTGTCGATCGCCGCCTGGAAACCGGCGGGATCTTCCCAGATCTTCGGCGCTGACGTCGTGTCGCCACCTGTCTCGCTGCCCGCCGGCCAGAGCGTTGCCGGGTCCATCTTTCCGGCGTCCTCGCTAAGCCTGTTCAGGGCAGCCAGCACGATGGCCGCATCGAAGGCAGCCTCGCCTTTCACGATGCCGGTCAGTTCTTTCATCGCCTTGCCGTTGGCCTTCATCAAGGCTTGTCGATCAGCGATCGGATCGGCGAACGCGGCCGATGTCACCAGCGCCAAGGCTGAGATGGCGAATACAAGCTTTCTCATCAATCCCTCCGGATGGGCGTGTCATGTCGCAAGACGCTAACGAAAACGCGGCGCGGAAAAAGCCAAACTGCTCTTCACGGTTGCGTGATCACCTGCTATCGGGCAGAAAAAAGCCCCGGCGAACCGGGGCTTTTCGAGATCAGCCCTTGGCTGCCTCGTACATCTCCAGCACGTAATCCCAGTTGATCAGGCTGTCGACGAAGGCCTCGAGATATTTCGGCCGCGCGTTGCGGTAGTCGATGTAATAGGAATGTTCCCACACGTCGACGCCGAGGATCGGCTTGGCGCCGTGGACCAGCGGATTCTCGCCGTTCGGTGTCTTGGAGATGGCGAGCTTGCCGTCCTTCACCGAGACCCAGGCCCAGCCCGATCCGAATTGCGTGGTTCCGGCCGCCACGAAATCGGCCTTGAACTTGTCGTAGCCGCCGAGATCGCTGTCGACCGCCTTCTGCAGCGCGCCCGGCAGCTTGTTGCCGCCGCCGCCCTTCTTCATCCACTTCCAGAAATGGATGTGGTTGTAGTGCTGCGCGGCGTTGTTGAAGAGACCCGGATTGGAGCCGAAGGACTTCTTCACGACCTCTTCGACCGAAAGCCCGTCCATGCCGGCTTCGGCCGCAAGCTTGTTGCCGTTGTCGACATAGGCTTTGTGATGCTTGTCGTGATGGTATTCAAGCGTCTCCTTCGACATGTAGGGCTGCAACGCCTCGTAGTCGTAGGGCAACGCGGGCAATTCAAAAGCCATGGTCATACTCCTTCTTTGATAATACCCCGGCATCCGTGCCGGATGGTTCGCGAGAACGGCCGGTTCAACTTCCCCGGAATGCTTCAATCTAGGGCGCTAGGCCGCAGGCGTCGAATGAGCCCACTCCCAATAAAGCTCGCGCGCCTTCTTGGCCACCGGGCCCGGCTGCAGATGGCGGTCCTCGATGCGCGTCACCGGGATGATCTTGGAATGGTTACCGGTCGAGAAGATTTCATCCGCCTCCCGGAAATCGCGCACGCAAAGCGTCCTTTCCGAGGTCTGGAAGCCATAATCGGCGAGCAGCGATATGGTGCGCGCGCGGGTGATGCCGGAAAGAAACGTTCCATTCGGAGCCGGCGTCATCACGTGTCCGTCCTTGACCAGGAAAATGTTGGAGGAACCCGTCTCGGCCACATTGCCCAGCATGTCGAGCACGAGCGCGTTGTCGAAGCCGCGCATCTTGGCCTCGAGAATGGCCCTGCCATTGTTCGGATAGAGGCAGCCCGCCTTGGAATCGGTCGGCATGGTCTCGATGGTCGGCCGGCGGAACGGCGACACCGTGATCGAAAAACCTTCGGGCGAGATCATCGGCGATTCATAGAGGCAGAGGCAGAAGCGCGTCGACGCAGGATCGGGCGGCACGCCCATATAGCCGCCATGCTCGGCCCAATACATGGGTCTGATGTAAACAGCCGTGTTGCCGTCGAATCTCTTCAGCCCCTCCCATGTGAGGCCGATGATCTCCTCCTCCGTCATCGTCGGCTTCAGCCCGAGTGCGATTGCCGACGAATTCAGCCGTTTCGCATGAAGGTCGAGATCGGGCGCCACGCCTTCGAACCATCTGGCGCCGTCGAATACGCTGGACGCAAGCCACATGACGTGGCTGCGCGGGCCGATCAGCGGGACGTTGCCTTCGTACCAATCGCCTTCTGCATAGGTCCAAGTCGTCGTCTGCGCCGGAGTAGCCAAGGTCATCGGAGCATCCATATGTTCATGCCGCAGAGGCGGTTATGTCATTGTTTTCTCACCCGGCGTCAACGGGATTCAGCATGAATCGTTAAGGCCAGCCCGGGCAAACGGGCCGCCCGGTCAGACCTTGCGTTGCCAAAAAGCCACAAACGCGGACGATCACAGCTTTGCCTTTCTTTGCCCAAGCTGAAGCCCGATTTGGAACCTCTATCGCCCTGGTCGCTTATCGGGAACCGGATCTGGCCGGAAAAGCCGTCGCGTCAGTCAAAAAGAGCAAGAAAACAAAGATGTCATCACCTTCTTCCACGTCCGGCTTCGTCACGCGCCGTGGTTTCCTCAACCTTGCCGGACTAGGAGCTGCTTCCCTCGGCCTTTCGGCCTGCGCTACGTCCGGCACAGGCCCCTCCTATGCGGAGGCCCCGCCTCCGGCAGGCCCCGAAGCGCGCTATGGCAGCTACGTCACCATGTACGGCCCGGTCTTTGACGGCGGCTTCGAAATACCGGCCGTGCCGATCGAGCGCATGGATCCGAAATTCCTGAGGCAGGTGGTGCCCGACCCGACCGGCGAGCCGGCCGGCACCATCGTGGTCGATACGTCGCAGCACTTCCTCTACCTCGTGCTCGGCAATGGACAGGCGATGCGCTACGGCGTCGGGCTCGGCCGCGCCGGTTTCGAATGGGCCGGTCGCGCAAATGTGGAGTGGAAGCAGAGGTGGCCGAAATGGACACCACCGAAGGAGATGATCGGCAGGCAGCCAGAACTCGCGGAATATAGCGCGGAGAACGGCGGCATGCCGCCCGGCCTCAACAACCCGCTCGGCGCGCGCGCCCTCTACATCTTCCAGAACGGAGAGGACACGCTCTATCGCCTGCACGGCTCGCCGGAGTGGAATTCGATCGGCAAGTCGGTTTCGTCAGGCTGCGTGCGGCTGATGAACCAGGACATCATCGACCTTTACGATCGGGTACCTGGCCGCGCTCCCATTCTGGTCACGGGCGGGATCAGCATGTCCTGATAGTTCGAGCAGCCTGTCAGAAGCCCTTCTTCAGGCTGCCGAGGATACCCCGCACGATCGCCCTGCCGACCGAGGATCCCATGGAGCGGACAACCGATTTGACGGCAGCCTCGGCGACCGTCTGACGGTTCGAAGGACGCGGGGCTCGTGGACGCGGTTGCGGCTGGCGATCGCCGGAACGAGAGCCGCTTCCTTGCGGCCCGTCGAAATCGGGCAGCGTCCAGCGTGTACGACCGCTATCCTGCTGGTCACGGTCACTAGCTCGCTGCTCGGCATTCTGTGCGTCCGCAGCCTTCTTCTGCAGTATCTCGAAAGCCGATTCCCGATCGATAGGCTTTTCGTATTGGCCGGCGACAGGGCTTTCGGCCATCAGCTTTGCGCGCTCCTGCGGGGTGATCGGGCCAATTCGCGAGGCCGGCGGCCGGATCAGCGTGCGCTGAACCATGGACGGTATGCCCTTGGCCTCGAGCGTCGAGACCAATGCCTCGCCGGTTCCGAGCTGGGTGATCGCGGTCGCGCAATCGAAATCCGGATTGGGACGGAACGTGTCCGCCGCCGTCTTGACCGCCTTCTGCTCGCGCGGCGTGTATGCCCGCAACGCATGCTGGATGCGGTTGCCAAGCTGCGCCAGCACGGTCTCGGGCACGTCGAGCGGGTTCTGCGTGACGAAATAGACGCCGACGCCCTTGGATCGGATCAGGCGAACCACCTGCTCGACACGGTCGACAAGCACCCTGGGCGCCTCGTCGAAAAGAAGATGCGCCTCGTCGAAGAAGAAGACGAGCTTCGGCTTGTCCGGATCGCCGACCTCCGGAAGCACCTCGAACAGTTCCGACAGCAACCACAGCAGGAAAGTCGAATAGAGCCGCGGATTCATCATCAGCTTGTCGGCGGCCAGCACGTTGATCGCGCCGCGCCCGTCGCGCGTGGTGCGCATGATGTCGGCGATCTTCAATGCCGGCTCGCCGAAGAAATTAGCGCCACCCTGCTGTTCGAGAACAAGCAGGTTGCGTTGGATCGCGCCGACCGAAGGTTTGGTGACGTTGCCGTAGCGCGCGCTGATCTCGTCGGCGCGACCGGCGATGTTGGCGAGCAGCGCCTGCAGATCCTTCATGTCCAGCAGGAGCAGCCCTTCCTCGTCGGCGATCTTGAAGGCAATGTTCATGATGCCTTCCTGAGCCTCCGAAAGGTTCATCAGGCGCGACAACAGTAGCGGTCCCATTTCCGAGACGGTCGCCCGCACGGGGTGTCCCTGCTCGCCGAACAGATCCCAGAAGATCACCGGAAATTCTTGGAATTCATAGGGATCGAGCTTGATCGCCTCCGCTCGTGCCGTGAGGAAATCCTTGGGCTCGCCCATCATGGCGATGCCGGAAAGGTCGCCCTTCACGTCCGCGCAGAAGACCGGCACGCCTTGGTTGGAGAAGCCTTCGGCGAGGATCTGCAGCGTCACGGTCTTGCCGGTGCCGGTCGCGCCGGTAACCAATCCATGCCGGTTACCGTATTTGAGAAGCAGTTGCTCCGGCTCCTGATAGCTATCATCCGGCTTGCGGCTGGCCCCGATGAAGATGCTGGTGTCGTCCGCCATATATATTGCCTCTCCGCTGCTGCTTCGCGCGAACGCGGGCTCACGCGCCTCGTGAAACGTATAGTTGCGCCGCCGCGACGCCACAATGGCAAAGCTATGTCCCAAAACGGTCGCCAAGCCCCAACGCGTGTTGCGGCGCGGGTAAGCTGGCCTTACTGTCTGCGCCGCGCCGAAGCGGCGGCCACGAGGAAATGGAATGAACTTGACGAAAGTGCTCGGCGAAGCCGGTTTTCCGACGGCCAGCCGTGAAAAATGGCAGATATTGGCCGAAAAGGCACTCGCCGGAACCACGTTCGAAGACGCTCTTGTTTCGTGGACCGACGACAGCATCCGCATCGACCCGCTCTATCAACGAAACGCCGATGCCTCGCTGCTGCCGCGCCGAAATCCGCAAGCGCCATGGCTCGTCGTCCAGCGCATCGACGATCCCGATCCGGAGCGCGCCAACAGGCAGGCACTGGACGAGGTGGCGCAGGGCGCGACGGGCCTGTCGCTGGTGTTCGAAGGCGCGCCCAACGCATTCGGCTACGGCCTTCCGGCAACGCGCGACACGCTGGACACGGTGCTCGACGGCATTCCGCTCAACCGCATTCATCTCCGTATCGACGTACACCCGGCAAGCCGGGCGATGGCCGACTGGCTGGTCGCATATCTGACGAAGGTGCGCGCGGACCCGAGCAAACTCAGCCTGTCCTTTGGCATAGATCCGGCGGCGATCTTCGCCGGAACCGGACGCCTCTCCATGACGATCGAGGCGCTTCAGGCCTCCATGCCGCAATCGCTGGCGCACTTCTTCGCGCTCGGCATACCGGGCGTGCTCCTCGAGGCCGACGGCCGCGTCTTCCACAATGCAGGCGCAACGGAAGCGCAAGAGCTCGGCGCGACTCTCGCTTCGGCCGCCGCCCATCTCAGGCTGTTCGAGGATGCGCGGCAGGCGCTGGTTTATGCCGCGCCCCATATCGGATTTGCCGTCAGCGTCGATCAGGATCAGTTCCTGTCGATGGCCAAGGTGAGAGCCCTGCGCAAACTCTGGACGAGGATGCTGGAGGTCTGCTCGATCCCTCCTTCGGAGGCCTCGATCCACGCTGAAACCTCTTACCGGATGATGACGGCGGCCGACCCCGAAACCAACATCCTGCGTTCCACTATCGCTTGCTTCGCGGCCGCGACCGGCGGGGCGGATTCAATCACGGTCCTGCCGCATACGCTCACCCACGGCCTGCCGGCAGGCTTCGCACGCCGCATCGCCCGCAATGCGCAGCTTGTCATGGCGGACGAAAGCCATGTCGGCTTTGTTGCCGATCCCGCCTCAGGGGCAGGCGGCGTCGAGGCGCTGACCGATGCACTGTGCGGGAAGGCCTGGGACGAATTCCGGGCCATCGAAAAGGAGGGCGGCATTCTGAAGAGTCTCGCAGGCGGACACTTGCAGCGCCGTATCGCGGCCGCACGCGACGAGCGCGGCAGGCAATACCGCGACGGTGACCGGCCGATCATCGGCACGACTCTCCACCGGCTCGGCAAGGAAGAGCCGATTGAAACGCTTGTGGCCGACAAGCAGCCGATACCGACTGACGGCGCCGTCTTCTGCGAGCGGCTTGACGCCGTACGTCTGGACGAGCTTGTCGGAGGACAGCCATGATCCCCGATTTCAGCAGCATCGACTGGAGCGAGGCGCAATCGGAACCGCGGAAGATCGCGGGAGAGTTCTGGCGTACGCCGGAAGGCATCGCTGTGAAGCGGGCTTATGGCGCGAGTGACCTGTCAGGCCTGCCCACCCTCGACACGTGGCCGGGCATCGCGCCCTATGTCCGCGGTCCCTACCCCACCATGTATGTCCGCCAGCCATGGACGATCCGCCAGTATGCCGGCTTCTCGACGGCGGAGGAATCCAATGCCTTCTATCGCCGCAACGTCGCGGCTGGGCAGAAGGGGCTCTCCGTCGCCTTCGACCTCGCCACCCATCGGGGCTACGACAGCGACCATCCTCGCGTCGCGGGCGATGTCGGCATGGCCGGCGTGGCGATCGATTCCATTCTCGATATGCGCCAGCTCTTCGACAAGATTCCACTCGGCGAAATGACTGTGTCGATGACCATGAACGGCGCGGTGTTGCCGATATTGGCGCTCTACATCGTTGCCGCAGAGGAACAGGGCGTCGCGCAAAAAGATCTCGCCGGGACCATCCAGAACGACATCCTCAAGGAGTTCATGGTCCGCAACACCTACATCTATCCGCCAAAACCCTCGATGCGGATCGTCTCGGACATCTTCGCATACACCTCGCGGGAGATGCCGAAGTTCAATTCGATCTCGATCTCCGGCTATCACATGCAGGAGGCGGGAGCGACGGCCGACCTCGAACTCGCCTACACCATCGCCGACGGCATCGAATATGCGCGCGCAGGCCTGGCAGCGGGCCTCGGCATCGACGATTTTGCACCGCGCCTCTCCTTCTTCTGGGCAACCGGGATGAACTTCTTCATGGAGGTCGCAAAACTGCGCGCCGCCCGGCTGCTGTGGGCTGCCCTCATCCAGAAGAACTTTTCGCCACAGAACTCACGCTCGCTGTCACTGCGCACCCATTGCCAGACGTCCGGCTGGTCGCTCACCGCGCAGGACCCTTACAACAACATCGCCCGCACCATGATCGAAGCGATGGCCGCGACGCAGGGGCACACGCAGTCGCTGCACACCAATGCCTTCGACGAAGCGCTTGCCCTGCCCACCGATCATTCGGCGCGCATCGCCCGTAACACGCAGCTCATCCTGCAGAAGGAATCGGGCACGACCCGCATCATCGATCCCTGGGGCGGCTCGGCCTATGTCGAGCGGCTGACGCACGACCTGGCCGTACGCGCCATGTCCCATATCGAGGAGGTGGAGGCGCTCGGCGGAATGGCCGCAGCGATCGAGAAGGGGATCCCGAAAGCGCGGATAGAGGAAGCCTCCGCCCGCACGCAGGCTCGCATCGATTCCGGCGAGCAGATCCTCGTCGGCGTCAACGCCTGGGCTCCCCAGCACGACATCGAGGTCGACGTGCTCAAGATCGACAACGCCGAGGTGCGGGCCCGCCAGCTCGCCAAGCTGCAGATGCTCAAGGGTACCCGCGACGTCGCGGTCGTGGAGAAGGCTCTCGACGCGCTCACCGAAGCCGCGCGCAACGACACGGACAATCTCCTCGACTTCGCGATCCGAGCAGCGCGTGCGCATGCGACGGTCGGCGAGATATCGTGGGCACTGGAAAAAGTGTTCGGACGTCACACCGCTTCGGTCCAGACGATTTCAGGCGTCTATCGCAAGGAGCTGGGAGAAAACCCTACTGCCGACCGCGTTACGGCTAAGATCGAGGCCTTCGAGAAGAAGACCGGTTTTCGCCCGCGCCTTCTCGTTGCCAAGATGGGACAGGACGGCCACGACCGCGGCCAGAAGGTGATAGCCACCGCTTTCGCCGATCTCGGCTTCGACGTTACCGTGGGAGCGATGTTCCAGACCCCCGCCGAGATCGCGAAACTTGCCGTCGAGCGGGACGTCAACGTCGTCGGCGCCTCCTCGCTCGCTGCCGGACACCTGACGCTGGTTCCTGAACTCAGGGACGCCCTGCGCAAGCTCGGCCGTCAGGATATTCTGATCGTCGCCGGCGGCGTCATCCCGCCTCAGGACTACGAGGCGGTTCGACAGGCAGGGGCTGCGGAAATTTTTCCGCCAGGAACGGTTATCCCCGAGGCTGCTGAACGGTTGATGGATAGATTGCTGACCACCAGATAGGCTGAAGGGTGAACAGCCTGTCCCGCTGCGCGGCGATCAGTCGGCGCTCATCCCGACTATCTCCCATTCCTTGCCGTTGACGACGGCCACATCCCCGATCGTCTTGCCGAACAGCGCCCGCGCCATAGGCGAGACATGCGATACGCTGCCTTTTCCGGCATCGGCTTCATCCTCGCCGACGATTTTCCAGCTTTTGGAGTTCCCGTCGTCGTCTTCGATCGCAACGGTCATACCGAAGCGTACGACCTTGCTGTCGGGATCCGGCAGCGAGAGTTCGGCGCTCTCCCGACGCGCAACCCAGTAGCGCAGGTCGCGCGAGACTGTCGCGATGCGCTGCCGGTCCGATGCTGCCTCGGCCTTGGCCAGTTCCTGTCGCAGCGCGGCGATCTCGTCATCAACCTGCGCCAAGCCACGAGCCGTCACCAGGTTCCTGTGCGGACTTACCGGGCGCTCGCCAATATCGGCGATCGCATTCTCGTTGTCGTCTTCCCGTGTGAAAGCCCTGCTCATCGGTAGACCTTAGGTCAGTCTGGCGATGCAACTCAAGGCCGGGATGACCAGGTCTGCCTGAGCGTCAGTAAAACCAGGCTGGACTGACCTCTACCCGGTCAACGCCTCCGTCGGTCGCACGCTGCCGACAGGCACGCCCTTGCGGCTCGGTATGACCGGGCGCGCCAGTTCGTCGAGCCTGGCCGACAGAGCCTCGTCCGCGTTCAGCAATCGCGACAATACGGTCGCGACCATCGCTTCTGCGGCGCGGCCGGCACCGTCGTCGCATTTCAGTGCGATGCCAAGTCCGAGGTCCGGAACCGCCGCGCAATAAACACCTTCCGCACCGGTCTTGACGAAGATACGGCCAGGCGCCGCCTGCATCAGCGACAGATCCGCCGCATCCGACCCGGAAACGAAGAAGGGCTCGGCCATGCAGGCGGAAAGCAGGCGCTTCGCCGCCCTTGCCCTGTCGGCGGACAATCGCTCGCCTGTCGTCATCTTCGCAAAACCGAGCGCGAGGTTGCGGATCGGAATCGCATAGGTCGGGATCGAGCAACCGTCGATCGCAAAGTTGCCGGCACCGTGCGGCGCTTCCGTCACATTCTCCATCGCCTCGCGGATCGTCGCCTGGAAGGGGTGCTCGAAGGAGACATAGCCTTGATGCTCCAGCCCGATATGCGTGCATGTGCACAGAAAGCCGGAGTGCTTGCCGGAGCAATTGTTGTGCAGCGCGGTAGGCATCCCGCCGGACCGAGCCAACGCAATCGTCGCATCATGATTGCCTGGCCAGTGCGATCCGCACTCCAGCGCGCTTTCGTCCAGTCCGGCACCGACGAGCATCGAGCGTGCGAGTTCGACATGCGCGGCCTCGCCCCTGTGCGAGGCACAGGCCAGCGCCAGTTCCCTGTCGCCGAAACGCAATGCATCCGCCGCCCCGCTTTCCACCAGCGGCAGCGCCTGGATTGCCTTGACCGCCGAACGCGGGAAAACGGGCTGCGCGACATTGCCAATCTCGAGCAGAGCCCTGCCGGCTGCGTCGCAGACAGCAACCGCGCCGCGATGCACGCTTTCCACGTGTTCGCCACGCAGGATCTCGACGAGGACGGGATTGGCCATAATTCCACCTGAAATGCCGGGCGCCTTGAGAGGCTTACCGGCGGCAAACCATAAGGCAAGGGGTCCCCATGCGCTTGGTCAAGAACTTTGCTTTGGCCATCCTCCTCGTTTTCGTCATGCCAGCACTCGCCACGGCAGGCTGGTGGAGCACCCAGGGACATCCCGGCTCGTGGCGCAACGCCGACTGGTCGTCGTCGGGTATCCTTCCTCGCACGCCGTCAAAGGACGAGGCCGCCATCTATGTGCTGGCCGCCCGCACGGGCGGCTTCAAGGGCGCCTTCTCCTTGCACAGCTGGCTTGTGGTCAAAAAGCCGGGCTCAATCAGCTACGACCGCTATGACAAGGTCGGCTGGGGTTCACCGATCCGCCACAATACCTACGCCGCCGACGGCCGCTGGTACTCTAACGCACCCGAGATCGTCGCATCTGCCACAGGCCCCGAGGCTGCGCGGCTCATCCCTGAGGTTGATCAGGCAATAGCTGACTACCGCTACTCACATCGCGGTGATTACCGCATCTGGCCAGGGCCGAATTCCAACAGCTTTGTCGCGCATGTCTTGCGCAGCACACCCGATCTCGGCGCCATCCTGCCGCCGAACGCGACTGGCCGCGACTATGCTCCCGGCCTGTTCGCGGTGGATCTGGCTCCGGACTGGCGAGATATCCATGTCACGTTGGGAGGATTTCTCGGCTTCGCCGCAGGCGTGAGAAGCGGTATCGAATTCCACTTCGCAGGACTTGTCGCCGGCCTCGACCTCGCGAACCCTGCCGTCAAAATCCCTGCCTACGGAACAGTCCGCCTCTTCTGAGCGAAACAGCCGCGATGACGCCCTATTGGTCGAAGGCTTGAAACAGGACCTTGCGCAGCGTCTGATCCGGCTCGCCGTTGGCGACATTGGGGAAGAGTACGTCGTCGACCAGCAGCCGGTCGCCCTCCGCCACCAGTTTCAGCCTGTCGGTCCAGTTGGCCTTCGGCGTCTCCGGAAACAGGTAGTTCACCTCGACCTCGACGCGGCCGGGCTTCTGGTCGACCTTGCCGGCCTCGCAACCTTGCGCCAGATCGGGGAACGACTGGTATGGAATGCCGTCGCCGAAGGGCGGCTTCTCGTCGGGGGTGGCCTTGGCGATCACGTCGCTGCGCGCCTTCGCTTCGTCGATCGTCTTGGCCAGCGACGGCGTCAGCAGCGCAAGTGTCGCCGCCTCGTCGTCGGCAAGCCTGGCCTTGCAGAATGCACTGGCGATGGCGGACGGATCGTCTGCCGCCAGCGCATCGCCCGCAAACAACGCGGCCGACGTGAGCGACAGCGCGAACGAAACAGCAAACCGCATCGATTTCTCCACGAGGGCGAGGTTCCTAGCCCAATATTCCGGACGACAGGAAGCCGCCATCGACCGAGAGCGTGTGGCCGTTGATGAAGCTCGCCTCCGGCGACAGCAGGAAGGCGACCGCTGCCGCCACCTCGTCCGGTTCACCGTAGCGGCCCTGTGGAATCTGCCGCATCCAGAGCCGTCTTTCCTCCGGTCCGTGCAACTTCGATACCATCGGCGTCTCGATCGGCCCCGGCGCAACGCAGTTCACCCTGACGCCGCGATTGCCGAACTCCAGCGCCAGCACCTCCGACATCAACTTCAATCCGGCCTTCGACGCGCCATAGGCGACGCGGCCACGGTTGGCGCGGATACCGGAGACCGAAGCCATGTTGACGATCGAAAGCGAAGCTCCCATCCGCTCCAGCGCCGCTCGAGACGCTATGAAAGAGCCGACGAGATTGACGTCGAGGATTTCCCGGAACAGCTCCGCGCTCGTTTCGTCGGCGGGCAAGTCGCGCACGATGCCTGCCGAATTGACCAGCCCGCCGACGAGGCCGAGCCTGTCGACGACCTCGTCAAAGGCAGCGCTGATGTCGTCCTCGTCAGTGACGTCGGCTGCCAGGAAGATCGCGTTTTCGTCGGCAAAGGCGCCTTCGGCCGAAACGAGCGCGTCGGCGTCCGCATCGACCACGGCAACCGGCCAGCCGTCGTCCAGCAACCGCTTCACCACGGCCATACCAATTCCGGAGGCGCCGCCCGTCACGATGGCTGGATGTTTCATCTGATCCTTTCGAGGATCGAGACGTAGTTGGCGACCGCTGCGCCGCCCATGTTGAAGATGCCTCCGAGCGTTGCGTTGGGAACCTGGATGCCCTCCGCCTCGCCCGCCAGTTGCATGGCCGTCAGCACGTGCATCGAAACGCCTGTGGCGCCGATCGGATGCCCCTTGGACTTCAATCCGCCCGACGGGTTGACGGGCAGCCGTCCGCCCATCGCCGTCTGCCCCTCCAACGCGACGCGCCCTCCCTCGCCCTGCGCGGCAAGACCCATGGCCTCGTATTCGATGAGCTCTGCGATGGTGAAACAGTCATGCGTCTCGACAAAGGAAAGGTCGTCGATCTTCGCGCCCGCCTTGTCGAGTGCCCGCGACCACGCCTCTCCGCAGCCCTCGAAAAGAAGGATGTCACGCTTCGACATCGGCAGGAAATCCTGCACATGCTCGTTGGCGCGAAAGCCTATCGCGCGGCGCATGGAAAGGGCATCCTCAGCCTCGGCTAGCACCAATGCTGCCGCACCGTCCGATACCGGCGAGCAGTCGGTCCGTTTCAGCGGCCCCGCGACGAACGGGTTCTTGTCGCTTTCCTGTCGGCAGAAATCGAAGCCAAGATCCTTGCGCAGCTGTGCGTAAGGGTTGCCGACCCCGTTCCGATGGTTCTTGGCCGCGATCATGGCCAGCGCATCCGACTGGTCGCCGTGACGCTGGAAATAGGCCTGCGCGATCTTGCCGAAGACGCCTGCAAAGCCGGCCGGCGTGTCGCCGTCCTCAGGCAGGTACGAGGCCTTGAGCAGATTCCTGCCGATCTCCGGGCCCGATGTCGTCGTCATCTGCTCCGCGCCGACCACCAGCACGATGCGCGCCGCGCCGGCGTCGATCGCACGTATCCCCTGCCGCACCGCGGCCGAGCCGGTCGCGCAGGCATTTTCCACGCGGGTGGCCGGCTTGAACCGAAGCCGGTCGTCCGCCTGCAGCACCAGGCTCGCCGTGAAATCCTGCGGCGAGAAGCCGGCGTTGAAATGTCCGAGAACGATCTCGTCCACATCCTCCGGGCCGATGCCGGCATGTTCGATCGCCTCGGTTGCGACCTTTGTAATCAGGCTTTCGAGCGTCTCGCCTTCCAGCTTGCCTAAGCGCGAATGTGCCCAGCCGACGATGCTGGCTGTCATCTTTCTCTCCCTGTGCGGGGACTGAGGGCGTTATCCTAAAATGGACGCGCAGGCACGGGTCGTAAAGACCAAGGCGCAAAGTTAGCATTTCCGGACGGAATCTTTATTGATTGATCAGTCAATAAAAAATACTTTTGCCGGAGAGGTCTCGAATGCCGAAAGTCGGAATGGAACCGCTGCGCCGCCGGGCGCTGATCGATGCGACGATCTCCGCGATCGGCGATCGCGGCTCGCTCGACGTGACCATGTCCGAGATCGCGAGCCGCGCCGGCGTATCCTCCGCGCTGGCGCATCACTATTTCGGCGCCAAGGACGAGTTGCTGCAGGCGACGATGCGGCATCTGCTCGCCGAACTGAATGCCGACACGCGCCAGGCGCTTGCGGCCGCCTCGACGCCGCGCCAACGCGTTTCCGCCGTCATCGCCGTCAATTTCTCCGACAAGCAGTTCCAGCCCGAGACAATCGCCGCCTGGCTAGCGTTCTATGTCGAGGCGCAGAAATCGACGGCGCTGAGGCGTCTGCTGCGCATCTATGCGCGCCGTCTCCATTCCAATCTGATGAGCGGGCTTTCCGATCTGTTGCCGCTCACAGAGGCGGACAGTGCCGCCGAAGGCATCGCCGCGCTTATCGACGGGCTCTACATCCGCCGCGCACTCAAGCAAGGTGAGCCGGACGCGCACTCTGCGATCACATTGGTCACCGACTACCTAGAGATGAAACTCGCTCTCAGACCGGCAGCGCCCACGCCCCGTTCGAGATGAAGGAGAGGAGAGACGGATGATAACGGTATGGGGACGCGCAACGTCCAGCAATGTGCAGATCGTCATGTGGGCGCTGGCCGAGATCGGGCTGGAATGCAATCGCATCGATGTCGGCGGCTCCTTCGGCGGTACCGACACGCGCGACTATCTCAGGATGAATCCCAACAAGCTTGTCCCGACCATCCAGGACGGCGATCTTACGCTGTGGGAGAGCGCGGCGATCGTTCGCTACCTCGGGGCGAAATATGCCAATGCCAGCTTCTGGCCGACGGACCCGGTCGAGCGGGCACGCATCGATCAATGGGCCGAATGGTCGAAAACGACGTTCGGCCCAACCCTGCTCACGGGAATCTTCTTGCCGCTGATCGTGACCCGGGAAGAGAACCGCGACGCCAAGGCATTGGCCGCGGCTGTGACGCGCATGCAGGGCTTGGCGAAGATCATCGACGCCAGGCTGGCCGAAACCGCATTTCTCGGCGGCCAACACCCGGCATTCGGTGACTGCATCTTCGGGACGCTTCTCTACCGCTACTTCACCCTCGATTTCGACCGGGCCGAGACGCCGCATTTGCGCGCCTATTACGACCGGCTTTGCGCCAGGTCGGCCTATGCGCGCCACGCGATGGTTTCCTATGAAAGCATGAGAGCAAAATGATCCCTACCCTCGACCATCTCAAGCGCGCCTACGCCGTCACGTCGCAGGCGACGCAGATCACGCCGCTGCTCGAATCCGCCGCGCTCGCAAAGCAAACGGGTGCGGCGCGCGTCTTCGTCAAACCCGAATCGCTGCAATGGGCGGGCTCCTTCAAGGTGCGCGGCGCCTATTGGCGGCTGAAGCAGCTTTCTCCCGAGGAAGCCAAGCGAGGCGTGGTCGCCTATTCGTCCGGCAATTTCGCTCAAGGACTGGCGGCGGCAGGCCAGGCGCTCGGCATTCCCGTCACTATCGTCATGCCGATTGATGCGCCTGCCGCAAAGCGCGACGCCACGGCCGGATACGGCGCAACCGTCGTGCTCACCGACCACGGCGAACGCCCCCGCGAGGAGGTTGCCTCCGAGCGTGCGCGGCAGATCGCCAAGGAAGACGACCTTGTTCTTCTCCACCCCTTCGACGACCCCGAGATCGTGGCCGGCCAGGCCGGCGTCGGGCTGGAAGCGCTCGACCAACTCGCGGCAAAGGGTGTTCAGGCCGACATTCTTTTCTGCCCCGTCGGCGGTGGCGGTCTGATCGGCGGCGTTGCGCTCGCTTTCCATTATCTATCGCCGAAGACCGAACTTATCGCCGTCGAGCCGGAGGGCTTCGATGGCATGGGCACCTCGCTCGCCCGCAATCAGATCGAGACCATGCCGCTTGGCCCGAAGTCGATCTGCGACGGGCTGATGGCACGCCGGCCGGGCGAAGCGCCCTTCGCGGCGGTCAAGCCAACCGGTCTGCGCGGCGTCACCGTTGACGATGCCTCGGTGCGCCAGGCGATGAAGACCGCCTTCGAGCGTCTCAAAGTGGCTCTGGAGCCCTCAGGCGCCGCGTCGCTTGCTGCTGCTCTCGGCGGCAAGGCGGATGTCAAGGGCAAGACGGTCGTCGTCGTCGCCAGCGGCGGCAACGTTGCGCTCGCCGACTTCGTGAAGCATGTCGAAAATGCTTGAGGCCGACTTTGTCATCATAGGCTCCGGCTCGGCGGGCTCCGCCCTCGCCTATCGTCTCTCGGAGGATGGCAAGCATTCGGTCATCGTCATCGAATATGGCGGGACCGATTTCGGCCCGCTGATCCAGATGCCGTCGGCGCTCTCGATCCCGCTCAACATGAGCCGCTACGACTGGGGCTTTTCCAGCGAGCCGGAGCCGCATCTCGGGGGCCGTGTTCTCGCCACCCCACGCGGCAAGGTGCTCGGAGGTTCCTCCTCCATCAACGGCATGGTCTATGTGCGAGGCCACGCGAGGGACTTTGACCACTGGTCCGAGCAGGGCGCTTCCGGCTGGGCCTTCGCCGACGTTCTCCCCTATTTCAAGCGCATGGAACACGCCAAGGGCGGTGAAGATGGCTGGCGCGGCACCCAAGGGCCACTGCACGTGCAGCGTGGCCCGCGCCGCAATCCGCTCTACGCCGCCTTCGTCGAGGCGGGCAGACAGGCTGGGTTCGAGCTTACGGACGACTACAATGGCGCCAAGCAGGAAGGCTTCGGGCCGATGGAGCAGACGATCCATCTCGGCCGCCGCTGGTCTGCCGCCAACGCCTATCTCAGGCCCGCGCTCAGGCGCAAGAATGTGAGGCTCGTCAATGGCTTCGCACGGCGCGTGATCATCGAGAATCAACGTGCCATTGGTGTCGAGATCGAATCTCGCAAAAAGATTCAGGTCGTCAAGGCAAGACGCGAAGTCGTCATCGCGGCCTCGGCAGTCAATTCGCCAAAGCTTTTGATGCTGTCGGGCATCGGGCCGGCCGGAGAGCTTAAGCGCAATGGTGTCGATGTCATCGCCGACCGCCCGGGCGTCGGTCGCAACCTGCAGGACCACCTGGAGCTCTACATCCAGCAGGAATCACTGCACCCCATCACGCTCAACTCGGTCTTCAATCCCTTCTCCAAGGCCCTGATCGGCGCCGAATGGCTTTTCTTCAAGACCGGTCTCGGGGCAACCAATCACTTCGAGGCGGCGGCCTTCGTTAGGTCCGCACCCGGGGTCGACTATCCTGATATCCAGTACCACTTCATTCCGGCGGCCGTTCGTTATGACGGCAAGGCCGCGGCCTCCGGACATGGCTTCCAGGCGCATGTCGGGCCGATGCGCTCCAAGTCCCGCGGCACCGTCACGCTGCGCTCGCCCGACCCGTGGACGAAACCCGAAATCCGCTTCAACTACATGTCGCACCCTGACGATTGGCGTGACTTCCGCCACTGCATAAGGTTGACGCGAGAGATCTTCGGGCAGGCTGCCTTCGACCCCTATCGGGGCCGCGAGATTTCGCCCGGTAGCCGGGTCCAGACCGACGACGAACTCGACGGCTTCATCCGCCAGCACGCGGAGAGCGCCTATCATCCCTGCGGGACCTGCAAGATGGGCAGCCTGTCTGATCCGCTGAGTGTGGTCGATCCTGAATGCCGCGTCATCGGGGTCGAGGGCCTGCGCGTCGCCGACTCCTCGGTCTTTCCGCGCGTCACCAACGGCAACCTCAACGGCCCCTCGATCATGACCGGAGAGAAGGCAGCCGACCACATACTCGGCCGCACTCCGCTGCCGCCGTCCAACCAGGAGCCCTGGATCAATCCGCGTTGGCGCGAAAGCGATCGCTGAACGCGTCGGGCGTGCTAAAGAGGCGTAAAGCGCAAGGGAGTCTCCGATGAAAGCCCAGCCCAAGGCATCGCATTACATCAACGGCAGCTTCGTCGACGACGAGCGCGGCAAGGCCATTCCGGTCATTTACCCGGCGACCGGCGAGACCATCGCAACCGTGTATTCCGCCACAGAGAATGTCGTCGAACTGGCGATCGAGGCCGCCCGCGAAGCGCAGCCCGCCTGGGCTAGGCTGAAGCCCGTCGAGCGAGGCCGCATCCTGCGCCGCGCGGCGGACATATTGCGCGCCCGCAATGACGAGCTGGCGCGGCTGGAGACGCTCGACACCGGCAAGGCTATCCAGGAGACGCTGGTCGCCGACCCTGCCTCGGCAGCCGACGCGCTCGAATATTTCGGCGGAGCAGTCGCCAGCTACAACGGCGACTATGTCGATTTCGGCGGCCCCTTTGCCTATACGCGCCGCGAAGCACTCGGCGTCTGCGTCGGCATCGGCGCCTGGAACTATCCGATCCAGGGCGCCGGCTGGAAGTCCGCTCCGGCGCTGGCCATGGGCAACGCCATGGTGTTTAAGCCCTCCGAAAACACGCCACTCTCCGCTCTCGCCCTCGCCGAGATCTACACCGAGGCCGGCCTGCCCAATGGCCTTTTCAACGTCGTGCAGGGTTATGGCGACGTGGGCGCCGCTCTCGCCTCCCACCCGATCGTCGCTAAAGTATCGCTCACCGGCTCGGTGCCGACCGGCCGCAAGGTACTCGGCCTTGCCGGCTCGCTGATGAAGCACGCCACGATGGAACTCGGCGGCAAGTCGCCGCTCATCATCTTCGACGACGCCGATGTCGAGAACGCCGTTGGCGGCGCCATGCTGGCGAACTTCTACTCCACCGGCCAGGTCTGCTCGAACGGCACGCGCGTCTTCGTACAGAACGGCCTGCACGATCGCTTCCTCGACCGCCTCACCGAACGCACCAAGGCGATCCGCATCGGCGATCCGCTCGACCCCGAGACCCAGATGGGGCCGCTCATCAACAGGGCTCAGCATGAGAAGGTGCTGTCCTATATCGACATCGGCAAACAGGAAGGTGCGACGCTGCACCACGGCGGCGCAGAGCCCTCACTCCAGGGCTTCGAATCCGGATTCTACGTCGAGCCGACGATCTTCACCGGCGTCACCGATGGCATGCGTATCGCCCGCGAAGAGATCTTCGGACCGGTCTTGTCCGTGCTGAAGTTCGATGCCGAGGACGAAGTGATCGCCCGCGCCAACGACACCGAGTTCGGTCTTTCGGCTGGCGTCTTCACGCGCGATCTGCCGCGGGCCCACCGCGTGATTGCCGAGCTGCAGGCCGGCACCTGTTGGATCAACCACTACAATCTCGCGCCGGTTGAAATCCCCTTCGGCGGCTTCAAGCAGTCCGGCATCGGCCGCGAGAACTCGCTCGCCGCCCTCGACCATTATTCGCAGCTGAAATCCGTCTACGTCGAGACAGGCGACGTGGTCAGCCCTTACTAAACGCCTCGAGTCCCATCCATTTTCGCACCAGCCAGGACGATTATTTTTGCCTTAATTACCTAGGAGAATCATCCTATGGCTGAAACCTCAATCGAGTGGACCGATGCGACGTGGAATCCTGTTGCAGGATGCACGATCCTGACGGCAGGCTGCACCAACTGCTACGCAATGAGAATGGCTTCCCGGCTCGAAGCCATGGGTGTCGAAAAATATTCAGGGCTGACGCGGAAGAGCGGAGGCCGTGCCAAGTGGACAGGCAAGGTTGTTCTCGACCCCAAATCCCTTTCCATCCCCGCCGGCTGGTCCAAACCCCGCCGCGTGTTTGTGAACTCCATGTCCGACCTTTTTCATCCCGACGTTCCAGCCCATTTCATTCGACGAATCTGGAAGGTCATGGCGGATACGCCACGTCACACCTATCAAATCCTTACGAAACGCCCCAGCCGTATGGCTGCGGTTCTTAGTCTCAATGGCTTTCAAGTGCTGCCAAATGTGTGGCTTGGAACGAGTGTCGAAGATAGCCATGTACTGAGCAGGCTAGACGAACTGCGTCAGGTTCCCGCCGCAGTCAGGTTCGTATCTTTTGAGCCTCTCATTGGGTCGGTTGCTGAGGGAAATCTCAAGGATATTCAATGGGCGATTGTCGGGGGCGAAAGTGGCCCGAATGCAAGGCCGATGGACCCACAATGGATTGATGAAATTTTCGATCAATGCATAGATGCCGACACTACATTCTTCTTCAAACAGTGGGGCGGTAAGAACAAGAAAGCTGCCGGTCGGGTCTATCGTCAGCGCACTTGGGACGACTTGCCTCGCTTGAGTATGTGAGAGGCAATGTCTGTCGCCAAACGGACGGCTGCTGGGCTAGGATTGGATACAGCGAAGAAGAGCGAGGCAAGCGGCGCGCCATTCTTGTGATGGAGGCGAATCGGATCAAGGACCGTTCCTTTGAATGCGCTCGATAGTCGTTCTTTTACGTAACCCTCGATAGCATCGATGTCTGCTCGCCGCACAGCCTGAGCTTCAGTCTCGAACATATCCTTTCGCGAAATGTCGTGGTCGTACCAGCGTTCACGCCAGTTAGGTGTCCCCAAGACACGATCAAGGTTGGCTTCTTTGAAAACATCCAAACGCGTCGGATCATGTGGCGCGTTCCGGTAGAGGCCAGACAGCGGAAAAAAGTACCAGCAGTCCAAGGCCTCGGTCTTAGCTATCGCTTCGACTGTCGACCAAGAAACCTCCATTCCATAAGGATCGAGAAAGATAACACCGCGGATACCCCGCGCTACCGTGTTCGCACCTCGCCAATTGGTCCTCGCACAAAGTCGCTGAACAAGTTTGTTTGCGTCTCCCTGCCGAGGGATAATCGACCTAGTTGGAAACTGATCGATCATCGCCTTCAACTCGGCAAACCGCGACGTATCCTGCTCGATCAACACAACTGAATGCAAAGGAGGATCGATCTCCAAAGCAATGCGCGCCGACCCAGGAGTGGAAATCTCTTCCGGCTCGGCGAACTCCGGACCGAAAAGCGGGAGGGCGGGGCGAACTTCCGTTCGAGACCCCGACCCTGCAAAAGCGTCTATGTAGATGCAAGCGAAGTTCTGATGGCGAAGTGCGAGCGAGAATGCCTGCAGATACTCTTGCAGGCAACGAAGCTTTTTCGGCGTATCAGGGCCGCCAAATTTATGCGCTGCCATTCCCCTTCCCCCTCTCGAGGAAAGCAAATCCGGCAACTGGTGTCGAGTCTCAAAGCTTTATCGAGAAGATTTTCGTCGGGTTACTTAGCCGTCTCCTCCGTCCCATCCAGATACTGCGTCAGCGCGCTGACCAGGTGATAGAAGATGCTGGCCGGCACCTCGGTCGCCAATGAACGTCCGCGTTCGTCGATGCGGTCGATCCAGAGCCCCGTCGGCGCTGGATCGATGTGCCAGCGGAACAGACGGCCGACCCGCGCCTCGACCTCCGGCTTGAGGTCCGGACCACCGCTGCCGTCTAGCGCGATGGCAGCCTTGATCGCCTCAGCCTGCGGCCAGCTGCGCGACAGGGGATCAAGCGGCATGCCCTGCCGGGATACTGCCCCGTAGGCCAGTCCTGTTGCGCGGTTCAGGCCATTGGCGATCGCCGACGCATAGAGCTTGCGCGCGTAGCCACTCATTTCGCTGCGGCCGCTCTTCCCAGCAAAATCGGCCAGCAGAGAAGCCCATTCGAAATGATGTCCAGGTTCCGTCCAGGTCCCTGCCTCGCCAGCCATTGGCCGCCAGCTTTCGTCGAAGAACTCGCCGATCGTCCAGCTTTCCGGGTCGAAGAAATGCTGCTTGAACAAAGCGATGATCCGCTCGGCGCGCATCAGATGCGACGCATCGCTGGTCACGGAATGCCAAGCGAGAAAAGCCTCGAGCAGGTGCATGTGCGGGTTGGACCGGCGCGTCGCTTCCCGGGTCGGTGTCTCAAGATAACCGCCCGCCTCGCTATCCTCCAAATGAGCGTCGAGGAAGGCGAACGTCTCCTCGCCCAGCCGCAATGCATCCGGATTGCCGCAGCGATGCGCCCATGCCAGCGCCAGCAAGACGCAGCTGTGGTCGTAGGCGTCCTCGATCGGGTCGGCGACGCTGCCGTCCACGTTCAGCGTGCGTACCCAGCCGCCGCGTTCCGTGCGGCCGTTCTGGCCCATGAACTCGAGCCCATGCGCGATCAGCCTGTCCGCCGGCCCGTCCCAGCCGCGCATCTTGGCAACCGCAAAGGCATAGACCTGGCGTGCCATGGTCCGCATGCGCTTCGACTTTGGAAGCGGCGAACCGTCAAAGCCGAGCGCCTCGTGGAAGCCGCCATGGATATCGTCGACACCTTTCGTCGACCACAACGGCAAGGTCTCGTCGAACAGCCAGTGATGCACCCGCCGCCGCCAGGCGCCACTGACCAGAACGCGGTCCGGCGCCGGCGTGAAGCGCGTCTCCAGGCGGCCGCTCTTTTCGAGCTGCTCGACGATCTTCTTGACGTTCTGGCTGTGACTCACTGGCGCGACGAAGGTCGCGTCCGGCGTCGAGACGATGGCGACGTTCTTCAGGCCGATCGCCGACAGCAGGTTGCCGTCGCTGCGCAGGTACGAATTCTCGCAGTCGATCGCGACCACATCGCCGAGGATCACATTGCCATTCCCGTCGGCCGCGCTGACATCGAGCAGCGACTGCCAGGAGCCGAGATCGCTCCAGCGGAAGCCGGCCGGCACCATGGCGATCCGCTCGGCCTTTTCCATGATTGCGTAGTCGATCGACTCCGACGGAATCGCCTCATAAAGAGCAAGCGGCATATAGAGACCGGACAGGTCGCTGGTCGCAGCCGCAAATGCCGTTTCGGCCGCGCTCCAGATGTCAGGGCGAAGCTTCAGGAACGCGTCGCGCATCGCCCCTGCCCGGAACAGGAAGATGCCGGTGTTCCAGTAGAAAATTCCTGAGGCGAGATATTGCTCGGCCGTATTTCGATCCGGTTTCTCGACGAAGCGCGAGACGTCGAGCACATGGCCACCATTTGCGGCCTCGATATAACCGTATCCTGTTTCCGGCTGGGTCGGCCGGATCCCGAACACCACGATCCGCCCTTCGCGCGCCGCCGGAACGCCCTCCTCCACCGTGTGCCAGAACTGCGTGTCGGTCGATATCTCATGGTCGGACGGCACGACCAGCATGACCGCATCGCCATGTTCGGCAAGCGTTCGCAGCGTCGCGATCGCCACTGCCGCGGCAGTATTCCTGCCCACCGGCTCGAAGATGGCGCCGCCGCCCCGCACATCGATCTCGCCGAGGTCTCCATGCACGCGGTGCGCGTGTTTCTCGGAGGCTATCAGATAGATCGGCGTCGCCCCTGCCGACCTCGCAGCCAGCCGACGCAAGGTTTTCGCCAGCATAGAGCCTTGGCCCGACAGGTCATGGAACTGCTTCGGGTTGTCCTCGCGCGACAACGGCCATAGCCGCGAGCCGACTCCACCACTCATCACGAAGCTGACGATCTTTTCGCTCATCCCGTCCGCTTCCGGTCCTCAGAAAGTTTGATTGTAGGCGCCGACTTCAGGATTGCGGCGCAGCACCGCATCGACGGCTTCGAACATCTCGCGCCGACGCTCCGACGAAACGGGGCTTTCCACCACCACCACCAGTTCCGGCTTGTTCGACGACGCCCGCACCAGCCCCCATGTTCCGTCCTCGGCGACCACTCTGACACCGTTCACCGTGACAAGGTCTGCGATCTTCTGGCCCGCAAACATTTCGCCGCCGGCCTTCATCGCCTCGATGTCCGCAAACACCCGCTCCACGACGCCGTACTTCACTTCGTCGTCGCAATGCGGCGACATGGTCGGCGTGCCATAGGTGGTGGGCAACTCAGCATAGAGATCCGCCATGGACTTTTGGGGATTTCGGTCGAGCATCTGGCACACGGCGATTGCAGTGACAAGGCCGTCATCGTAGCCGCGCCCGATCGGCGGATTGAAGAAGAAGTGGCCGGATTTTTCGAAACCGGCGATGGCGCCGAGTTCGGCAACCCGCCGCTTGATATGCGAATGGCCAGTTTTCCAGTAGTCGGCCGTAGCTCCGTTCGCCTTCAGGACCGGGTCGGTCTGGAACAGGCCCGTCGACTTCACATCGACCACGAATTTGGCGCCCGGATGCAGGGCGGAGATATCCCTTGCCAGCATGACGCCGACCTTGTCGGCAAAGATCTCGTTGCCGAGATTGTCGACGACGCCGCAACGGTCGCCGTCACCGTCGAAGCCAAGTCCGACATCCGCACCCGTTTCAAGCACCTTGTCGCGGATCGCATGCAGCATCTGCATGTCCTCCGGATTGGGATTGTAGCGCGGGAAAGTGTTATCGAGTTCGACGTCGAGCGGGATCACCTCGCAGCCTATGCGCTCCAGCGCCTCCGGCGCAAAGGCGCCGGCCGTGCCGTTGCCGCAGGCCGCCACTACGCGCAGCTTTCGCGCGATTCTTTTCTCCGCCGTCAGGTCGTCGAGATAAATCTTCCTGAAATCGGCCACGAACTCGTATGCGCCGCCACCTACCAGGTCGAAGTCGCCGGCCAGCACGATCTCCTTCAGCGCCGACATCTCTTCCGGCCCGAACGTCAACGGGCGCTGAGCCCCCATCTTCACGCCGGTCCAGCCATTCTCATTGTGGGACGCAGTAACCATCGCGACGGACGGCGTATCGAGTGCGAACTGCGCGAAATAGGCCGTCGGCGACAATGCGAGCCCAATGTCCTTCACCCGTGCGCCGGCAGCCATCAGTCCTGATACCAGCGCCAGCTTGATCGACAGCGAGTAGCTGCGGAAATCATGGCCCGTGACGATCTCGGGGCCGACGCCGCGCCTGCGGATCAGCGTCGCAAGTCCCATCCCCAGCGCTTGTACACCGATCAGGTTGAGGTCAGGCTGCCTGTCCGATCCCGGATGGCCAAACCACCACCGCGCGTCGTACTCGCGAAAGCCCGTCGCCTTGACCAGCGCCCTCGTCTCGAAATCGAAGCTGTTCGGGCTCGTCTCCCCGACGATCTTGAACGGCACTCGCAGATACTCCAGATAGGAAGAAAAAGTAGTTCAGTTTCGCGCTGGCAGCGCTCCTAGCCCTATAGGCCATGATCCCCGAAAGTTGCAGCCTTTTCGTCATTAGGGCGTGGATCGGGCGGCGCCAACGCTCCCGAAAGCGAAAGCGGGCGGGCAACAGTTAAAACGCAGCCTTTCATGCTTGCAGTATCAAAATCGCGCGGCTATAAGCCCGCGTCTGGTCACGGAGTGTAGCGCAGTCTGGTAGCGCACATCGTTCGGGACGATGGGGTCGCAGGTTCAAATCCTGCCACTCCGACCAGTAGATCAAGCTCTTTCTTTTCCCGACCCTATTGCACAAACGCCGTCGAACGATGCCCGCCGAGGACTATCGATCCTCGTTCTTCGGAATCCCGAAGCGGTTCATGGTGGTCGGCAGCGGGATTTTGCTCCGCAGTTGCCTCACCGGGTCCGATGACGCGGACAAATGTCACATGATGCCGAAGGTCTTATAAGCCTCAACCGCGCTCATCCCCTCGCGAATCGCCTTGGCGACAAGCTTCTCGCCACGCACCTTCTCCAGCGCCAGGCGGACGACCTCCTCTTCCGCATCCCGGGGAATCACGAGGACACCTTCCTTATCGCCGAACAGGAGCGACCCCGGTACGATCCGGACGCCGCCGATCTCCAGCGCGCATCGGTAGTCGATGACCTTGCCGCGCGCGCCCTGGTCCTGCGCATAGTACCCCGTGCAGAAGCATGGGAAATCGAGCGCGCGGATGCCGTCGATGTCGCGGGCGAAACCGTCGAGCAACGCGCCGCGCGCACCGAGAATTTTTGCGCGGGTCGACATCAGTTCACCCCATAGCGCATAGCGCGGAGACGCCCCGCTGGCGACATAGATCTCGCCGGCCTTCAAGTCGTCCAGCGCCTCGAACATCAGGCCGAAGGCCTTCTTCATCAACGGGTTCTGGGTCGCCTCGCCTTCGGAAGGGAAGACATCGGTCTCCAGCACGGGCATGGCGCGGCCGAGGAGCCGCATCCTTTCGTCAACCGGCTTGTAGATGGGCGGCAGGAACTGGTGCTGCAGGCCGATCGTGTCCATCACGTCGCCGACCACGGCAACAAAAAGTTCCGTCTCGAAGAGACTGAACATCTCGGCATCGTCCGCGTAGAGACGCGTTGGCTTGGTCATGAACTCATCCTCAATAGGCAGTGGCAAACGTTTAGGACGGAGCGAAAAACTACTCGGCGGCGACCGCTATCGGCCGGCTGACCGACGGTCCAAGGGCCGCGGCGTTCTGCACCAGGGCGCGCATATAGCCGAGGGCGAAGGCCTTGCCGGCATGCCACGGCGCATTGCAGGACATCTCGGGCGTATGGTCCGGGATCAGGACGCCTTCGTAGCCTTCGTCACGCAGGATGCGAACGATCTCCGCCATGTCGATGTCGCCGTCGTCGACGAAGGTCTCGTGATAGTTGGGCACTTTGCCGCGCACGTTGCGGAAATGGATGTAGCCGATGCGCTTGCGGCGGGCGAAACGCCGGACGTGTTCGTAGATTTCGTCCGTGCCGGGCATTTCCTGAAGCGAGCCGAGGCAAAGCTCAAGGCCGTTCGACGGTGAGTCGACGATGTCCATGAGACGGTCGTACTTCTCCGGCCGGTTGACCAGCCGGGCGGCGCCACGGAGCGCTTCCGCCGGGGGATCGTCGGGATGCGCCGCCATCATCACGCCGGCTTCTTCGGCGACCGGAACGATCTCCCGCAGAAAGAACTCCAACTGCTCCCAGAGCTCCTGGCTGCTGACCTTCACCGGCTCGGCGCCCGCACGGCCAGCACGATAGCGCATATTCCAGACAACCCCGTCGGGCAGCGGCAAATCGGGATCGATCACAGCAAGATCTAGCCCGACCGACATCGCCTCGCCGCGCGCGAACGGCCCGCGCGACCAGCCCCAGACGCCCGCGATAGAGAAATTGTAGCCGATGCAGGGAACACCGGCGCGGCCGGCATCGCGCACGAGCTGCTTCAAGCCTTCGAGTTGTTTTTGCCGATCCGGACCGCCGAGCAGGACATCGGACCAGAAACGCGGCGACAGGTTTTCGATAGCGGCGAGTTCCAGCCCGTTGTCGCGCACCGTCTTCACCAGCCCGGCAAAGTCCTCGTAGGTCCACAATTCATCGGTCGAGCAGTCGCCCCAGCCGTCATTTTCGGTGCCGGCCGAAAGCGAAGGGTCGCGTCCCTGGAAATAGTTGGTGAGATGCGCCACGATGTGGGTGGCGCCCGCCTGCCGGGCAAAGCGGAAATTCTCAGGTGTCAGCGAATCCCGATAAAGGCCAAGTCCGATCTTCACGAATGCCCCCTATTTCACGCCGATGCCGGCGGTGAGGCCGCCATCGATCTTGTAGTCGGCGCCCGTGCAGAAGCCTGCCTTGGATGAGCACAGGAAGGCGATGAGTTCCGCCACTTCCTCGGGCTCGCCGATGCGGCCGATCGGATGTGCCTCGCCGAACCGCTTGTAGGCCGCTTCGACATCGGCGTCGGTGCCATTCTCGCCGCGCGCGGCCTTCTCGAGGATCGGCGTGCGGATCGAACCGGGGCTGACCGAATTCACCCTGATGCCGGACCGCGCGTAATCGAGGGCCAGCGAGCGCGTCAGCGTGTGGATCGCACCCTTGGTCGTCGCATAGGCAGCAACATTCTGCTGGCAGGCGAAGCCCTGAACGGAGGAGACGTTGACGATGGCGCCGCCACCACGCTTGATCATTTCCGGAATCCCGAAATGTGCGGTCAGATAGATCGAGCCGACATTGACGGACATCGCCTTGTTCCAGGTCTCGAAGTCCGTGCTTGTCGCCGTCCCGTAGGGATGCACCGCGGCGGAATTGACGATGATGTCTAGGCCGCCGAAACGATCGACTCCCGCCGCCACCGCCGCTCTCACCTGATCCGGCACCGACACATCCGCGCTGAGCACCAGCGCATCGGCGAGTTCCGCCTGCAACGCGGCATTGGCCTCCTCGACGATGCCGCAGGCGACGATTGCCGCTCCTCCCGACGCAAGCCGCCTGGCGGTCGCAAGCGCTATGCCGGTCGTTCCCGTGATGAGCGCGACCTTGCCGCTGAATTCACTCATGTCTTGCCTTCCTTGAGACTGGATGGTTCTGCCGGCAGGAACTGCTGGCCGAAATCGAGGTGTCGGCTCATCAGATAGGCGTAGGCCAGCCGGTCCCGCGCGCGCAACGCGTCGATGATTTCGCCATGAGCCCGCTTCGTGTCGCCCAGCACCGGGCGCTTCTCCTTGCCGATGGTCATGATACGCACGATGACCGGGGACAGGAACGCATACATCTCTGCAAGCGTGCGGTTGCCGGCCAATCCTATCAGCGCGCTGTGGAAGTCGAAATCGTGCTGCGCGGCCTCCTCGACCGACCGGCTTTCGAGGATCCGCGCGTTGGTCGTTTCCAGAACGTCTATCTCGGCCTCGGTCGCATGCAGCACGAGATGATCGCCGATGCCGACCTCGATGATCCGACGAAAGCCCTGGATGTCCTGGAACGAGGATCGCGACACGTCCATCTGGGCGGCGAAAAAGTTCTGGATGGCGGAGCCCTGACGGTCTGTCAGCACAGCCCCCACGCGCGGCTTCGCCTCGATCAGGCCGTAGGTCCGGATCGTCCGCAGCGCCTCGCGCACGGTGTTGCGGCTGGCGCCGAAGAGGTCGCACAGCTCGCGCTCGGTCGGCAGCACGTCGCCGACGCTCATGCCCCGCACCCGAATGAGATCGAGGATTTGGCCGGCCAGCGTATCGACGGCCGACGGGCTGCTCCCGTCGGGTCCTGCGAGCCGCCCCCGCGGTGCCTGAGCCGATTCGACCAAGTCGATTTCCTCCTTAATTGTTGGACCACAATTACCCTACAGGACCCGAAAGGCAACCGTTTTAATGGTAATTCCTTATTTCTTATCCAGTGCGCGCTTGGCAAATGGCAGTTGACAGCTCTTCTGGTCCAACAATATGGTCCCAGCTCTTTACGGAGGTATTTCAGTGGAACAGTGCTGGCGCTGGTATGGACCGGATGATCCGGTCACGCTCGATCAGATCAAACAGGCTGGCGCGACGGGTGTGGTTACGGCTCTGCACGACATCTATGACGGCCGCGCATGGCCCCTGGCCAATGTGCTCGAACGCAAGCGCATCATCGAAAGCAGCGGACTGACATGGTCGGTCGTCGAGAGCATCCCGGTCCACAATTCGATCAAGGTCGGTTCGCCCGAAAGGCAGCGCTACACCGGCTGGTACAAGGACAGCATCCGCGCGCTGGCGGAAGCCGGCATCCACCTCATCTGCTACAACTTCATGCCGGTCGTCGACTGGACCCGTACCGATCTTGCCTACCGGCTGCCGACTACCGGCTACGCCCTGCGCTTCGATGCGATCGACTTCGCCGCCTACGACCTTTTCGTGCTCCAGCGCAGGAATGCCGCCGCGGACTACAGCACGGCACGCATTGCCGAAGCCGAGTCGCGGCTGAAGGAATTGAGCAACGAGCGGATCGAGCAGATCGAGCGCAACCTGATCGCCGGCCTGCCGGCGACCGAACGCAGCTACAACCGCGAGACGATGCGGGAGGCGCTTGCCGAATATGACGACATCGGCCCCGACCAGTTGCGGTCGAACCTTGCGTGGTTCCTGCAGGAGATCATCCCGGTCGCGGAAGAAGTCGGCACGCGCATGTGCATCCATCCCGACGATCCGCCCTTCTCTCTCTATGGTTTGCCGCGCATCGTCTCGACCGCCAATGACGCCCGTTTCATCCTCGGCGCCGTCGACAGCCGCGCCAACGGCCTGACGCTCTGCACCGGCTCCTATGGCACGCGTGCGGACAACGACATCGTCGCCATGGTCGAGGAATTCGGCCCGCGGATCTACTTCGCCCATCTGCGCAACGTGACACTGGAGGATGACGGCTCGTTCTACGAGGCCGAGCATCTCGAAGGCGGAACGGACATGGCGGCTGTCGTGCTGGCGCTCATGAAGGAGGAGGCGCGCCGGCGCCGTGACGGTCGCACCGACTGGCGCATCCCGATGCGCCCGGATCACGGCCATCTCCTCGCCGACGACATCGGCAAGACCAGAATCAATCCGGGTTACTCGCTGATCGGCCGGCTCAAGGGGCTCGCGGAACTGCGGGGGATCATGCGCGCCGTAGAGCGCTTCGATCTGGCCTGAGACGGAACAAGCCACAACCTGTTTGCACTTGTAAAAACTATTTGCTCAGGTAAAAATATCCGCTAGAGCTTGATGAACGGGCCAAGGCCGTCACAGGAGGAAGTCAGGGAATGGTGAAGCTGCGCGGTCTGGCGTGGGACCATCGGCGGTGCTGGGGACCGCTCGACGCAAGCGTCGAGCCCTGTAGCGCCGCGCATCCCGGCATCGAGATCGAATGGGATCGCCGCAGCCTCTACGAATTCGGAGAGGGCGCCCTCGATTCCGTCCTTTCCGCCTACGATCTCGTCATCTTCGACCACCCTTTCATCGGCGACATTGCACGCGAGCGGCTGATGGTGCCGTTCGACGACTATCTCTCCGGCGACCAGATGGACTTCTTCGAACAGGATTCCGTCGGCTCCTCCTGGCAATCCTACGCAAAGGACGGCCACCAGTGGGCACTGCCCATCGATGCCGCCTGCCAGGTCGCCTCCTATCGGCCGGATCTGATGACCCGCTACGGTCAGGCGCCAGGCTCTCTTCACGAAGTGATCGAACTCGGGCGCGCCCTGCGCAAGGACGGAAAATGGCTCGGGCTGCCTCTGGTCCCAACCGACGCCATGTGCCTGCTCCTGACACTGACCAACCCGCAGGAAAACGGCGAGCAGTTTTTCGCGGCGGACCGGGTCGTCGAGGCGATCGATCAGTTGCGGCAACTCGCGGCGCTTTCGCACCCGGATTCGCCGAAGTGGAATCCCATACGCTGCTACGATCACATGATCGCGAACGATGACGTGGTCTACGTGCCCTTCGCCTTCGGCTATGTGAACTACGCGTCGAAGCCCGACGCGCCCCATCTGCTCTTCGCCGACGTGCCTACCCCGGCGTCTGCAGGCGCCCTGCTCGGTGGTGCCGGCATCGGCGTCAGCGCCCAGTCCAGGCATCGCCAGGAGGCCGTCGACTATGCGCTGTTCCTGTGCTCGCCGGACTATCAGCGCGGCGAATATGTGACCGCAGGCGGACAACCGGGATCGCTTTCGGCGTGGAAAGACAAGGCCGCTAACGATCTGTCGCGCGATTTCTTCAAATCGACGCTGCGCACCATCCAGTCTTCCTATCTTCGTCCGACGCATCCGGGTTTCATCGCCTTCTTCCGCGAATGCGCTCCGCGCGTTCAGGCCGCCATCAGCGGTCAAACGTCGACGTCAGACCTCGCAGGTACGCTGAACCGCATCTATCGCGAAACCCGGTCCGGCAACGAGCTCTCGCGGAGCGTCGCCTGATGGGCACCACCATCATCAAGGCGTTCGAGGAAGGCGAAAGCGGCCGCAACGAATATCGCGCGCCGGCAGCCGAAAAGGCGCTCGACATACTGGAACTGATGGCCGACCAGGCCGACGGGCTGACACAGACCGAGATCGCCAACGGCCTCGGACGCTCCATCCACGAGATCTACCGCATTCTGCTTCTCTTGGAGAAGCGCGGTTACATCGTCCGCACCCAGTCGGATCGTTTCCGGCTGTCGCTCAAGCTGTTCGAGCTGGCGCACCGGCATCCTCCCGTCAACCGGCTCGTCGAATGCGCCTTGCCGGTGATGCGCGAACTCGCCGGCAATGCCGACCAGAGCTGTCACCTGGTCGTTCGCGAGGGCCAGAATGTGCTCGTCGTGCTGCAGATCGATTCACCCTTGCCGATGCGCTACTCGGTTGCGCTCGGCTCGCATTTCCCTATGCTCGAAACGAGTTCGGGCGCGGTCCTGCTCGCTCATCTGGACGGCGCGGAGCGAGAGCTCGTCATCGAGCGCATCCTTGCCGCCGGCGAAGGACAGGGCACCCGCGCGGAAATCGAAAAGCGGCTCGACGAGGCGGCAAGGCTTGGCCACGAGATGCGCCGCTCGCTGGCCGTCGAAGCCTGCACCAACATCTCGACGCCGGTGCGCGACCATACAGGCACGGTCATAGCGGCGCTGACTGTTCCGTTCATCCCGCAGAAGGCCGCACGCTTCGACCTTCACACCGTGTTCAAGCGAACCACCGCCGCCGCCGAGCGGATATCGGCAGCGCTCGGCGCCGCCGAACCATCGACATGACGCCTCATATACCAACCCGGAACGGCGGGCGAATCCGTTCTCCACTTGAATGACAACCCCTGGGAGAAGAACATGAACTGGTCCAAATCCTTACTGTTCGCATCGGCAGCCACATTGGCCATGACGGCCTTCGCGCAGGCGCAGGACATGCCGAAGCGCATCGGATACGTCACCAACTATGCCACCCACGAGTGGTATCAGAACGTCATCAAGGGCATGGAGGCCCGGGCCAAGGAGCTCGGCATCGCGTTCGAAGTCCAGGACGCCAACCTCGACATCGCCAAGCAGGTTGCGGCCGCCGAAGACTTCATGGCGAAGGGCGTCGACGTCCTCATCATCACGCCCGTCAACGAAGAAGGCGTGGTGCCGCTCCTGCGGCAGGCCAAATCAAACGACATGGCCGTCGTGCTGGAAGGCAATCCGGTCAAGGGCATGACCACCATGGTCGCGATCTGCGACTACGATACCGGCTATCATGCAGGCGTCGAAGCCGGCAAATACGCCAAGGAAAACCTCAACGGCGTCGCCAAGGTGATGAACGTCGGCCTTCCGCTGCTCTCGGCCACGGTCCTGCGGTCGCAGGGCTTCATGGACGGCATCAAGACCGAGATCCCCGAAGCTGTCATGGTTCATGATCTGGACGGCGGCGGCAATCCCGACCGCGCGCTCGAGGTTTCCTCGGCAGCGCTCGCCAAGAATTCCGACATCAACATCATCTACGGCATCAACGACAACTCGTCGCTCGGCGGCCTCCAGGCCTGGAAAGCGGCCGGCAAGTCGCAGGACGGGCTTCTCACCGTCGGCACGGGCGGCGAAGGCCTCGCCTTCATCAACGCGATGGAAAACGAGCCGTCCTACAAGATCGAGGCGGCGATGTTCCCCGAAAAGGTCGGCTTCACAGCCATAGACGCGGCCGTGAAGGTGTTCAACGGCGAGGAAGTTCCGGAGCACATCGTCAGCCCCACCGCGCCGATGATCGGCGAGGACTGGAAGAAGTACTATTCGGTCGAAGGCACCACGCGCACCGTCAACTGGGAAGGCATCAACTCCGTCCAGGCGCCGGAGAAGTGCATGAAGACTTCCGCCGATCTGAAGTGAGCTGGCGGCAACGCCAGACGATCCTTCCCGCTTCGGCGGGAGGGATCGGGACTACCGCAATGCGCGGAACCACCCATCGGCGTTTCGGATCGGCAGCCCCATCGAGCGGAAGCCGAAAGGAACTCGGGAAGGGATTGAAATGAGCGAAACCACGCATCCTTCGCCCGGACGGTCCGCGGGCAGCCAGTTCCTCGGCAGCGAGCAACTTGTCCTCGCGCTTATCCTGGCCGCTCTGTGCATCGCGATTTCGATCGCCGCGCCGCAGTTCTATTCCGAAGCCAACATCATCGCCATCCTGCGTCAATGCGCGCTGGTGCTGATCGTCGCCTCCGGCATGACCATGCTGATCATCACCGCCGAGGTCGACTTGTCGGTCGGCGCGTCGCTCGCCTTCGTAGGCTGCATCGGCATGGCGGCGCTCAACGCTACCCACAGTCTTGCACTTGGCTTTCTGGCAGCGCTCGCCTTCGGCGGCGGGGTCGGCCTCATCAACGGCCTTGTGGCCACGAAGCTAAAGGTGAACTCGCTGATCGGCACAATCGGCATGATGATGATGCTGCAGGGCGGCGTCTATCTGTTCACCCGCGAAGCGGTGCAGAACCATCACCATATCGCCGCCTTCACGGATCTCGGCGCGGGATATGTCGGCCCTATCCCGGTGCCGGTGATCTTCGCCGCCGTCATCTTCGCCGTCGCCTATGTGACGCTGCGTTTCACGACGCTCGGCCGCTACATCTATGCCGTAGGCGCCAACGAAAAAGCGGTGCGTCTTTCGGGCATGCGTTCGGACCGCCTCAAGCTGTTTGCCTTCGTCGTCACCGGCCTGTGCGTCGGCGTCGCCGGCATGATCCTGGCGTCGCTGATGAATGCGGGCCAGCCGACCGCCGGCCGCGGCTTCGAACTGACCGTGATCGCAGCCGTCATTCTCGGCGGTACCTCGCTGTTTGGCGGGCGCGGCTCGATCGTCGGCACGCTGCTCGGTGTGCTCCTGCTCAAGGTCATCGACAACGGTATCATCATCCTCGGCTGGAACCAGGATCTGCAGATGGTGGTTCCCGGCGTCGTCATCATCGTGGCGAGCTATCTCGACATCATGAGGAACAGGGCCAATGCCAGCTGACATCCTCCACGCCGGCGAAAGTGCCGGAACGATCGACCAAACGATGCCCGCACTCGAAATGCGCGGCATCGACAAACGCTTTCCGGGTGTGGTCGCCCTCGACAACGTCGATCTGACGCTGCAGCCCGGCAAGGTCCATGCGCTGATGGGCGAGAACGGCGCCGGCAAGTCGACGCTCATCAAGATCATGGCGGGCGTTTACGGCAAGGATGCCGGCATCATCCGCATTCAGGGTCGTGAGGTCGACATCAAGTCGCCGCGCGACAGCCTCAAAGAGGGCATCAAGGTGGTCTTTCAGGAGATCGCCCTGATCTCCGAATTCACCGTTGCCGAGAACATCTTTCTCGAAGGCTATCCGACGGGCAAAGGCGGGTCGATCGACTGGAAGAAGATCCGCAACGATTCCGCAGCTTTGTTCAAGCGCATCGGCTTCAACGTCGATCCCGCCGCGCGCACCGGTTCGCTGCCCGTGAGCCAGCAGCAGATGGTCGAAATCGCGCGGGCGCTCGCCCACGAGGCAAGGGTCGTCGTGATGGACGAGCCGACCTCGTCACTGACGCCGAACGAGGTCTCGCTGCTGTTCACCGTGATCCGCCGCCTGACCGGCCTCGGCATCGCGGTCGTCTATGTCAGCCACAAGCTCGACGAAGTCTTCGAAATCGCCGACACGGTGACGGTTCTCCGCGATGGCCGCCATATCTCGACCAAGCCGGTGGGCGAGCACACCAACGACACGCTGATCCAGGACATGACCGGCCGCCGGATCGACAATCTGTTCCCGCGCCAGCGCGGTCCGGCCGGGACCAAGGTCGCCTTGTCGGTGGAGGGCCTGAGCACCGCCAAGAAGCTGAAGGACGTGTCGTTCGAGGCGCGTGCCGGCGAGGTGCTCGGCTTCTTCGGGCTGATGGGGGCCGGACGCACCGAACTCGCAAAGGCGATCGTCGGCTACGACCCGATCACCCGCGGCACCATAACGATCGACGGACACCGGCTTGCTCCGCACGACACCAGGACCGGCGTCGGCCTCGGCATCGGCCTGCTCACCGAGGACCGCAAGACCGAGGGGCTGATGGGCGAACTGCCGGTCTACCAGAACGCCAGCCTCGCATCCCTCGGTTCTTTCGCGAGACTGGGCTTCGTCGACAAGGCGAAGGAGCGCAAGGCGGTACAGGAATATGTCGACCGCTTCCGCATCAAGACGCCTGGCCTTGGCCAGAAGATCAAGAACCTGTCCGGCGGAAACCAGCAGAAGGTGCTGATCTCGCGCTGGCTCATGCGCGGCCTCAAGGTGATCGTCGTGGACGAGCCGACCCGCGGCATCGACGTCGGCGCCAAGTCCGAGATCTTCGCCCTCATCGACCGGCTGGCCGGCGAGGGTCTTGCCGTCGTCCTAATGAGTTCGGAAATGCCCGAACTGCTTGGCCTCGCCGATCGCATCGCGGTCATGTGCGAAGGACGCCTGACCGCGACCATGTCCCGCGACGAGGCCACACAGGAGAAGATCCTCAATGCGGCGATCGGTTGACGCAATGACCTTGCACGCTTTCAGGAGCACCCGCTCATGACGAACGCTTCCACGGCGATCGACGCTGCAGCCACGGGGCCGTCCTTCGTTGCACGGCTGCTGCGCCATCAGGAAATGGCGTTGCTCCTCTGCCTCGTCCTTGTGATCGCCTTCTTCTCCTTCACGGCGGAGAACTTCTTCTCCGTGCGCAACATGACCAATGTGCTCGGGCAGGCGTCGCTGGCGCTCACCGCCGGCATCGGCTGCGCGATAGTCTTCATTTCCGGCGAGGTCGACATCTCGATCGGGTCGCTGCTCGCGACGATCGCCCTGCCGCTGATCATCATCATGAACGAGACCGGCTCACTGGCGCTCGGCGTCAGCGGCGCCCTGCTGTTCGGCCTGATCGTCGGCTGCATAAACGGATATCTGACTGCCTATGTCGGCATCAATTCGCTGATCGTGACGCTGGGCATGATGTTCGTCCTGCGCGGCGGCGTCTATCTCTACACCGGCCAACGCGCCATCCCCGATGACGCCATGCTCGACAGTTTCATCCTGCTGTCGGATGGCCGCCTGTTCAACGTAATACCCTATTCCGCGGTGATCGCGCTGATCCTGCTTTTCGCCTTCGCCTACATGATGCGCCACCGGCCATTCGGGCGGCAGATCTACGCGGTCGGCGGCAACCAGGAGGTGGCGCGGCTGGCAGGCTACGACGTGCGCCGCGTCAAATTCATCTGCTTCATCATCAGCGCACTGCTGGCGACTGTCGCCGGCATCATCCTGGCCGCCCGCGTCGGCTCGGCGCAGCACACGGCCGGCCTCAACTTCGAGTTCCAGGTGGTGGCGGCGACGGTGCTCGGCGGCGTCAGCCTCGCCGGCGGCATCGGCAGCCTTTGGGGCATGGCGCTCGGCGTGCTGATCCTGCAGTTCCTGTCCAACGGTTTGCGCGGCCTCGGCCTGCCGACCGAATGGCAACTGGTCATCACCGGCATGATCATCATCGCCGCCGTCGCCTTCGACGAGGCGAAACGCCGGCGCGCGAATGGAGGCTGACATGGCTCGCTTGAAAGGAAAAACCGCCGTCATCACCGGCGCCGCAGACGGCATTGGCCACGCGATATCGGAGGCGATGGCGCGGGAAGGCGCGCATGTCGTCATCTCCGACATCGCAGATGCGCAGGGCGAGGCTTTCGCAGCCGAGTTGCGGGCAGCGGGCCACAAGGCCGACTATGTGCATTGCGACGTCTCGCAGGAAGCTGATATCGCCAAGGCCATCGAGACCGCGGTCTCGAAGACCGGCCGTCTCGACGTGATGGTCAACAATGCCGCCATCGCAATCGGCGGCATGCCTGTCCACGAGATGACGGACGAGCAGTGGCATCGGCTGATCGCCGTCAACCTGACCAGCGTCTTCCGCGGCTGCAAATACGCCCTGCCCCACATGATCGCCCAGAAATCCGGCTCGATCATCAACATGGCGTCCGCGCAGGGGCATATCGGCCTCGACGGCTGGACCGCCTATGCCGGCGCAAAAGGCGCGGTGATGGCGATGACGCGGCAGATGGCGGTCGAGTTCGGCCCGCTCAACATCCGCGTCAACTCGATCTCACCCGGCACCATCAACACGCCGATGAACGACAAGCTGATCAAGGAAATCGGCGGCAACCTGGCCAAGGCCTGGGTGAAGATGCACCCGCTCGGCCGCATCGGTGAGCCCTCGGAGGTGGCCGAGGCCGCCGTCTATCTCGCATCCGACGCTGCCGGCTTCACGACCGGCATCGATCTGCGCGTGGACGGCGGGTTGGTCGTCGCCCCGCGTTATGTTCCCGACCTTCTTTGAAGAACAAGAGACAAGACATGAACAAGGCACTCGAAGGCGTCCGCATCCTCGATTTCAGCCATCTGCTGCAAGGACCGTTCGCCACCCAGATGCTCGGCGACATGGGCGCCGACGTCATCAAGATCGAACGCGCCGGTTCGGGCGACATGTTCCGCGGCATGACCTTCTTCGCGAAATGGGTCGGTGGTTCGGAAAGCCCGAACTTCCTCGCCTGGAACCGCAACAAGCGGTCGATCGCACTCAACCTGAAAAGCCGCAAGGTGCACGCCATCATCATGGAGATGGCGAAGACGGCCGACGTGGTGGTGCAGAATTTCCGACCCGGCGTTCTGGCCAAGCTCGGCTACGGCTACGACGACTTCAAGGCGGTCAATCCCCGCATCATCTACTGCTCAGGATCGGGCTACGGCGAAGAAGGCCCCTATGTCGAACGCCCGGGTCAGGACATGCTGATCCAGGGGCTCGCCGGACTGATCTCCAATACCGGCCGCGGCGACCAGGCTCCCGTTCCCGCAGGTGCCGGCATGGCCGACCAGATCGGCGCGATGAACATGGTCTATGGCATCCTGTCGGCGCTCTACTATCGCGAGAAGACCGGCAAGGGGCAGAAGATCGAGGTGAATCTGCTCGCCGGCATGCTTGCCCATCTCAACCAGGAATATGTCGCCGTGCTCAATCTCGGCGAGGATTTCGTGCGGCCCAATTCCGGCATCGGCCATCCCGGCATGCAGGCGCCGTTCGGTATCTATGAAACGAAGGACGGCGGCTACGTCTCGATCGCCATGAGCCCGTTTAAGACGCTGTATACGGTGCTGGAGGCTCCGCAGCTCGCGCCCTACGATGACCTGAAGACCTTGTTCGACAAGCGCGACGAGGTGTTCGAGAAGGTCAATGCCGAGACGAAGAAATTCTCCACACAGGACCTGCTCGCGCGGCTGCTCGCCGCCGACATCTGGTGCGCCGAGGTGAAGGATATCCGCCGCGCAGCCGAGGACCCGCAGGTCACCCATATGGGCATGATCACCACCTACGACCATCCGCGCGGCGGCAAGGTGAAGGTGGTGGCGCCGGCGGTGCGCATGAGCGAAACCCCGGCATCGATCGAGCGCCCAGCACCGCTGGTCGGCGAGCATGGCCGGGAAATCCTGGCCGAATTCGGCCTCTCGAAGGACGAGATCGCAGAACTCGAGGCGGCAGGCGACATGACCGTGGACGCGGCCTGAGCATGAGCACCTACCAGACCCTGACGGTCGAAATGTCTGGTCGCGTCGCAATCGTCACCTTCCGGCGCGCCGATCAGCTCAATGCCATGAACCGGCTCATGCAGGGCGAGATTACGGCCGCCTTCGAAGCGCTGTCGGAGGATGAGAGCGTCGGGGCGATCGTGGTGACAGGCGAAGGGCGCGGCTTCATGGCCGGCGCCGACATCAAGGAATATGCGGCGCAGACCGCGCCTGAGTTCGACAGTTTTCAGGCTGCCGGTACGCGTATGTATGCGGCGATCGAAAACAACCGCAAACCGGTGATCGCAGCCGTCAATGGCTTCGCCCTTGGCGGCGGCATGGAGCTGGTGCTCTGCTGCGACATCGTCATCGCCAACCAGTTTGCCAAGCTCGGCCTGCCCGAGATCAAGCTCGGCCTGGTCCCCGGGGGCGGCGGTACGCAGCGCAGCGTCGCCAAGCTCGGCCGCAACCGCGCCAACATGCTGCTGATGACGGGGGCTATAGTGCCCGCTTCGGAATTCGTCGACGCGGGGTTGGTCAACGAGATCGTCGACGTGGAACATCTCATGCCGCGTGCGCTTGAATTGGCCGCGATGATCGCCGCCGAGCCGCCGACCGCGATCGAAGGGCTCAAGCGGCTGACCGCACATGCGACAGCCGGCGACCTCGCGGGAGGGCTCGCAATGGAGCGCGATATACTGGGCGGGCTCTACCGCAGCGAGATCGGGCAAAGGCGCGTGCGCGAATTCGCCGAGAAAAGCGCCGAGCGGGCCCGGAAGGCGAAACCGTGAGCAGATCGGGTGATGATGATCATCGCGGGCTCGGCTGGGCGCATGGCGCGCTGACGGTACAACGTCTCGGCGCCATGCTGGCGCCCCTCACCTTTGTTCTCGCCGATGGGCGGCAGGTTTCGCCATTCCACATCGCGCCGTGGGCCGATGAGCCCGAAGCTGAGGCGCTGCCCGGCCTTCTAAGAAAACTGCGCGGCGAATGGCCCTGCATGCCGTTCGGATATTCAGTGCCCGCCGATGGCTGGCCGGATGCGTGGTCGCGCGTCATGGGCCCGCCCGAACCCGACGAGGAAGCGCATGGCCATTCCTCGAACCACGACTGGACATGGGTCGACGGCGATAGTCGTTCGCTCTCGCTAACGCTCGACTATCCTGCATCCAGCCCGGTCGCACGCGTCGAAAGAACCGTGACGCCCGACCCGGCTGCGCCTGCCGTCGACATCGAATTCACTGTCGTCGTGCGCCGCGCATGCCGCCTGCCGATCGGCCTGCATCCCGTCTTTCGCCTGCCCGCGCAGACTGGCGCCGCCGAGTTGGAGCTTGGAACGTTCGATCACGGCCGCACCTATCCGGACGATGTCGAACCCGGCGCCCCCCTTTTTGCAAAGGACGCAACCTTCTCCAGCCTGAGCGCGGTTCCCGCCCGCGCCGGCGGCACGGTCGACGCCTCTCGCCTGCCTCTGGCCCCCGACACCGAGGAACTCCTGCAGATCCAGGGGCTCGACGGCACGGTAGCGCTCACAAACCATGCGGAAGGCTATCGGGTACGACTGTCCTGGCAGAAGGAGCATTTCCCGAGCCTGCTGCTCTGGTACTCCAATCGCGGCCGCAAGGCGTTCCCATGGAACGGCCGTCATGTCGCAATAGGTGTCGAGCCAATCTGCTCGCCTTTCGGGCTCGGCCCGGCAACCGCTGTTGCCGACAATCCAATCGCGCGATCCGGTGTCCCGACAGCGCTGGAGTTCACACCCGAGCGTCCGTTCACCACACGCTACCGTATCGAGGCGGCGCCCCTATGACCATTCGTGCCGACCATCCGAACCTCTCGCTGGTCAAACCGAACCGGCCAAAGTTCGTAGAGGTCGATGAACTGGCCGCCATGGTTCGCTCCGACGAGAGCTTCGGCGTCGGCGGCCACCACTTCGCGCGCCTTCCGATCGCCTTGCTCCGCGCTATCGGCAAGAGCGGCGTCAAGAATCTGCGCTACGTGTCCTGGGCGGGCGGCTTGCCGCTCGAACTGCTGCTCGAAGCCGAGGCAGTCGCGGAGATCGACATCTGTTTCTCCAGCCTCGATATCTTCGGCCTGCCGCCACGCTTCCGCGCGGCCGCCGAAACTAATGCCTTGCCAGTGCGCGACTGGACCGCGCTTGCCATGATCCAGGCCTTGCGCGCCGCCCAGCAGAACCTGCCGTCGATGCCGTTCCAGCTTCCACAGGGATCGGACATGATGGCACGGATGCCGCAAGCCACGGTCGCACGCGACCCGTTCAGCGGCGCCGAGGTCGGCCTAATCCCTGCCCTGCGCATCGACACCCTCGTGCTGCACGCCCAGCGCGCCGACGAAAGCGGCAATGTGCAGATCATAGGCCCCCGCGCCCTCGACTACGCCATGGTCGGCGCCGCCCGCCAGGTGCTGGTCACGGTCGAGGAGATCGTTCCGGTCGGTGCGCTGAGCAACGACGGTCGCCAGAGCATCCTGACCCGCAACCAGGTGTCGGCAATCGCGCTCGCGCCAGGCGGGGCGTATCCGACCTCCTGCCTGCCTTTCTACGTCACCGACTATCAGGCTCTGTCCGATACCTTTGGCTCAAGGGAAACACCCCTGATGGACAGCCTGTCCATCCCGGCCGAGGGGATTGATGGCGTCCTTCGCGATGCCGCGAAAGTTCGAGCCGATACGGTTTCGGCGGTCCCTCTGCCTGCCGTGCGCCACGACGCCGCCGATGCCTCGATCGACGAGGTCATCGCCGCCCGCATTGCCGTGGAACTCGACAATGACAGCTTCGCAAGCGCCGGCGCCGTCTCGCCGCTTGCGAACGTCGCCTACCGGCTGGCAAAGGCGACGCATGCGCCGGACATGATCATCACCACGATGTCGTGCGGTCATCTCGACATCGCACCGAGCCCGATGATCCTGTCGCTGATCGAAAGCCTCGATGCTGAAACCGCCGTCGCGCATGCCGGCGGCGACGATACCTATTCGACCTACTACCAGCCCGGCGCGGTCACCCACGAGATCGTGGCGGCGGCGCAGGTCGATCGCCGCGGCCGCGTCAACACCATCGCCTTGCGCAAGCCGAGCGGAGGCATGATCCGCCTGCCCGGACAGGGCGGCATGGCCGACGTCGCCAACATGCATCGCGACTACCTGCTCTACATCACCAGGCATTCGCCGCTGTCGATCGTCGATGCGGTCGAAACTGCCAGTTCGGCGCGCGGACTGCTGACGGCGGCTGAGCGCGGGTCGCATGGCTACCGGACCGGTCGCGCGCTGGTGATCACCGACCTCTGCGTGTTCGAGCTCGATCCATCGAGCCGCGAACTCATCGTCGTCGAAACCATGCCCTGCGTCACGCGCGATCAGATCCGCGATGCCACCGGCTTTGCCGTAACTTTCAGCGCGGACTGCCGCGAGACCGCCCTTCCCTCGGCCGAGACGCTCGCCGTTCTGCGCGAACGCATCGACCCGCTGAGCTTGCGCCGGCTGGAATTCGTCAGCGCCAAGGAGCGTGGCGCCCTGATAGCCGAAATTCTGAGCGCCGACCGCTCAGCGGTCGAGCGCTGCATCGCCGCCTCGAAGCAACTGGGGCAGACCGCATAGGGGGTGATATCCATGGCGAAACCGTTGCTCGATATGTCGGCCGCGCGGGTCTTTTTCGATGGCATCTTCACCGATCCGCGCGTTGCCCATCCCGAATGCGTTGCGATCCATCGCGACGGTTCGATCTGGTGCGGCACCGAGACGGGCGACCTGCTGCGCGTGGCCGCCGATGGCGGTTCCGTCACCCGCATAGGCAGCACCGAGGGCTTCCTTCTCGGCATCGCCTTCGACAGCGCCGGAAACTGCTTCGTCTGCGACCTTAAGCACGCGGCGGTCTTCCGTTGGGACGCCGGGTCAAACCGCATGGAGCGCTTCGCCGCGTCCGGCATCCGTGTGCCGAACTACCCTGTCGTCGACGAGAAGAACGGCTGGCTCTATGTGTCGGACAGCGTCGGCGAGGACAATCGCTCCGGCGTCTTCCGCTACGATCTGAAGACCGGCGAAGGCGGCCTCTGGTGCCGCGACCCCATGTCGTTCGCCAACGGCATGGCCATGGCGCCAGACGGCGCCGGGCTCTACGTCGTCGAAAGCGATGCCCCCTGCATCAGCTATGTGCCGATCCTGGAAGACGGTGCGGCGGGAGCGAAGCAAGTCGTCATCGAGGACGTGCGCAACGTCCCCGACGGTCTGGCCTTCGCTCCTGACGGATCGCTGTTCATTTCATGCTACGAGCCGAGCCGGATCTATCGCTGGCGCAAGGATCGCGGGCTGGAAACGCTGATCGAAGATCCCACGGCAACGACGATCGCGCATCCCACCAACATCGCCTTCAAGGGCAACAAGCTCTACACGGCAAATCTCGGCCGCTGGCACGTCACCGAGATCGATCTGTCACCGCTGGGTTCGTCCTGATCTGACGACCGTACCTCCGTCAGAGCACGCGTCCTAGGAAGCAGCCGAGTGGCTGCAGCCTGATCGCAACCCCGTCGAGCGCCGCATTGCGCCCGGGAAATTCGATCTCGTCGAAGATCAGGGTGCCGGGCGGCAGCATCCACCGGCGCTCCTCCTGCGCGAAATTGAACACGCAGATCAGCCTCTCGGGACTCGCCTCGCGGAAGAAGGCGAGCACATCGTCTTGTCCGTCGATGAATGTTATCGAGCCCCGCATCAGCGAGGAATGTCGTTTTCTCAGCGCCAACATGGCGCGGTAGTGCGAGAGCACGGAATTCGGCTGTCCCTGCTGGACGTCCGCGGCGCTTGCGCGATGCTCCTCGGGGATCGGCAGCCACGGCTTGCCGGTCGAAAAGCCGGCGTTCGCTGCGCCGGCCTCCCAGACCATCGGCGTGCGGCAGCCGTCCCTGCCCTTGAAACCCGGCCAGAACCTGATGCCATAGGGATCGCGCAGGTCTTCGAAGGCAATCTCGGCCTCCGTCAGCCCGAGTTCCTCGCCCTGGTAGAGGCAGATCGACCCGCGTAGGCTGGCAAGCAACGTGATCGCGAACTTCGCCACCGCGTGGACATCCTCGCCGGGCCGTGCCCATCGCGAGACGTGCCGCACGACATCATGGTTCGAGAAGGCCCAGCAGATCCAGCCGTCCTTGACGTTCTTCTCGAACGCCTCGGCGCATCCACGGACATGCCTAGCCAAGAACTCCGGCCCGAGCAGGTCGAACGTGTAGCACATATGCAGCTTGTCGCCGCCTTCAGTGTAGGCCGCGAGGGTTTGCAGCGAACGGCTCTCGTCGCCGATCTCGCCGACCGAGGCGCGCCCCTCATATTCGTCGAGCAGTGCGCGGAACCGTCTCAGGAAGCCGAGGTTTTCGGCCTGCGTCTTGTCGAACAGATGTGTCTGGTACATGTACGGATTGGTCGCCGTGATCGTCCCGGCCATCGCCTCGTCCAGGGGCGGGTTGTCCCGCAGCCAGCGATCGTGGAAATAGTAGTTCACCGTATCGAGCCGGAACCCGTCCACCCCGCGCTCCAGCCAGAAGCGCACGGCCTCGAGCAGCGCATCCTGGACTTCCGGATTGTGGAAATTCAGGTCGGGCTGCGACGCAAGGAAGTTGTGCAGGTAGTACTGCCGGCGCACCGAATCCCATTCCCACGAAGAGCCGCCGAAGACGGAGAGCCAGTTGTTCGGCGCCGTCCCGTCCGGCTTCGCGTCGGCCCAGACATACCAGTCCGTCTTGGCGTTCGTCCGATCTGCCCTGCTCTCCACGAACCAGGGATGCCGGTCGGACGTATGAGACAGTACTTGGTCGATGATGACCTTAAGCCCCTGCCGATGCGCCTCGGCCACCAGCGCATCGAAATCCTCGAGCGTGCCGAACATCGGATCGACCGTGCGATAGTCCTGGACGTCGTACCCCATGTCGGCCATCGGCGACTTGAAGAAGGGAGACAGCCAGATCGCGTCGACGCCCAGCGAGGCGATGTGCGCCAGGCGCCGCGTCACGCCCTTGAGGTCGCCGCTGCCGTCGCCGGTCGTATCCTGGAAAGAGCGCGGATAGACCTGATAGGTCACCGACCCCCGCCACCAGTCCGCACCGTGCTTCGTCTCGCTCATCACTCGCCCCTTGTCCCGCCAGAAACTTCCTCGATCGCCAGGGCGACCGTGCGGCCAGCTACGATCCAGTGGCTTTCACCCGGCTTCTGTTCCCCTGGCAGGAGCAGCTTCCACCGGAATTCATCACGCAACGGCAGCGAGAAGGAAAGCCCTCGGCGGTCGCCGTTGACCATGACCGCAAGACGACCGCCCCCCGCGGTGCCTCCCGCCAACACCATCGACAGCCGCCGTCGACGTGGGTCTGTCCATTGTTGCGTGCCGAGCGGCTGGCCGGTCTCGTCCAGCCATGCGACGTCGGGGATGCCGTCAACCGCGTTGCCGGTCAGGAATGCCGTTTCGGCCAGCGTCGGCGCAGCCTTGCGGATCGCGGCAAGCGCAAAAGCATAGCCCTCCAGCGCTTGGTCCCGCCCCACCCAATCGAGCCAGGTCAATTCATTGTCCTGCGCATAGGCGTTGTTGTTGCCCTTCTGCGTTCGGCCGAATTCGTCACCCGCCGTCAGCATGATCGTACCGCGGGACATGAACAGCGTCGTCAGCAGCGCGCGGATGTCCCCTGCTCGCTGCACCCTTACTTTCTTATTGGCGGCCTCACCCTCGGCGCCGTTATTCCAGGAAAAATTCTCGCCATGCCCGTCGCGGTTGTCCTCGCCATTGGCCTCGTTGTGCTTTCTCCCATACGCCGTAACGTCGGCGAGCGTCATGCCGTCATGGGCTGCGACGAAGTTCACTGTACGGGTCTGCGTCGCGCCGCTTCGCTGAAAGATGTCCGACGAGCCTGCCAGTCGCGTTGCCAGCGTGCCGATCGTATCGGTATCGCCGCGCCAGAAACGCCTGGCGTCGTCGCGGTAGCGGTCATTCCACTCGAGAAAGTTTTTGGGAAAATTGCCAAGCTGGTAGCCGCCCGGCCCGATGTCCCAGGGTTCGGCGATCATGATGCGGTCGGCAAGCACAGGGTCCGACCCGATCGCAGTCAGCAGCCGCGCATCAGGAACGAAGCCATCTGCCGTCCGGCCAAGTACCGTGGCAAGGTCGAAACGAAAGCCATCGACCCCGGCGTGGAGCACGAAATGCCTGAGCGTATCGAGGATCAGCGCCTGCACGACCGGTTGCGTACAATCTATCGTGTTGCCGGTGCCGGTGTCGTTGACCAGCGAACCGTCCTCGCGGTGACGGTAGTAAGTTCGCGCATCGAGACCTCGCAGCGACAGCGTCGGCCCGAACACATCGCTCTCGCCGGTGTGGTTGAAGACAAGATCGAGGATTGTGCCGATCCCCGCATCGCGTAACGCGGCGACTGTCTCCCTCAACTCCGCAAGGCCGCCCGGCGCCAGCCTCGGGTCGAGCGCCATGAAGGTTACGGGATTGTAGCCCCAGGCGTTCGTCAGCCCGAGTGGCGGCAGATGCCTTTCATCGATCCACGCTGTCACCGGCATCAATTCCACCGCCGAGACGCCGAGCTTCTGCAGATGCTCGATGACGGCAGGATGACGGAGTGCTGCCAGCGTACCCCTCTTCCGCTTCGGAACGGCCGGGTGCAGCATGGTGAAGGCGCGGACGTTCAGCTCGTAGACCAGCCTGCCGGTCTGGAAAAGCGGCGTCTGGTGCGAAACAGGCTCCGGCAATGCAATGGCGATCGCCTTCGGCACCAGCGGAGCCGTATCGCTCCCCTCTCCGGGCCGTCCCGACAGCCGTGAATCATAGCTAAACGGCCTGTCGATCTCGATCGCATAAGGATCGACCAGCAGCTTGTCCGGATCGAACCACAAACCGCGCTCTGGCGCATAGTCGCCATCGGCGCGGAAGCCGTAACGCGTGCCCTCCCCCAGCCCCGAAATAAAGCCCGAGAAAACGCCGCCGTCACCGCGTGACAGCTCGACCCTGTCGGCCTCTCGGCTTCCCTTGGCGTCGAAGATCGACACCCATGTGCGGGAAGCCGACCCTGACCAGACGCCAAAGCGCACTCCGCCCTCGGAAACGCTCGCACCAAACCGCCGCCCGGTCGCAGCCGCCGGCTGGCTCGTCATCAGGTGATGACGCTCGGCTTGTTGCGGCCCGTGTGACTTCGGATGCCTGCGATGTCGTCCGCTGCCGCGATGAGGTCGGCCAATGCTTCCTGTGTGTCGAGGTCGTGGCGCGTCTTGTCCGGCTCGAAGCGCTCGATATAGACGCGCAACGTCGCGCCGCTGGTGCCGGTCCCCGACAGGCGGAAGACGACGCGCGAGCCGCCCTCGAACAAGACGCGTATGCCCTGGTTCTTGCTCACCGAGCCGTCGACCGGATCGTTGTAGGCGAAATCGTCTGCCGCCGCGATCTTCATGCCGCGCACGCTCGTTCCCGGCAGCGAGGAGAGCTTGCCGCGCAGTTCGGTGATCAATGCGTTGGCGCGCTCGCTTTCGACCTCCTCATAGTCGTGACGTGAATAGTAGTTCCGGCCATAGGCGGCCCAGTGTTTCTGCGCGATCTCCTTTACGCTCTCGCCTCGCGCCGCGAGGATGTTGAGCCAGAGTAACACAGCCCACAGCCCGTCCTTCTCGCGCACGTGGTCGGAGCCGGTGCCAGCACTCTCCTCGCCGCAGATCGTCGCCTTGCCGGCATCGAGCAGATTGCCGAAGAACTTCCAGCCCGTCGGCGTCTCGTACATGCCGATACCGAGCTTCTCCGCCACGCGGTCGGCCGCGCCGCTGGTCGGCATAGAGCGCGCAATCCCCTTCAGGCCCTTCCGGTAGCCTGGTGCAAGACGGGCATTCGCTGCAAGCATCGCCAGCGAATCCGACGGCGTGACGAAGATGCCCTTGCCGATGATCAGGTTGCGGTCGCCGTCGCCATCCGACGCCGCGCCGAAGTCCGGTGCATCGGGGCCCATCATCTCGTCGTAGAGATGTTTTGCGTGCACCAGGTTCGGGTCGGGGTGATGGCCGCCGAAATCCGGCAGCGGCACGGAATTCCTCGCCGTTCCCTTCGGAGCCCCAAGCAGGTTCTCGAAAATCTCCTTGGCATAGGGCCCAGTCACCGCGTGCATGGCGTCGAACCGCATGCGGAAGCCCGCCTTGAACATCGCGCGGATCGCCTCGAAGTCGAACAGGCTTTCCATCAGCTCGGCGTAGTCGCTGACCGAATCTATCACTTCGACCGTTACGTCGCCGGCTTTCACTGTTCCCACCGTGTCGACATCCACCGGATCGAAATCGGCGATCCTGTATTCACCGATCGTCTTCGACCGCTCGAAGATCGCATCCGTGATCTTCTCCGGCGCCGGCCCGCCGTTCTCGGCATTGTACTTGATGCCGAAATCCTCATGCGGCCCGCCGGGATTGTGGCTCGCCGAGAGGATGATGCCGCCAAGCGCCTTGTATTTGCGGATCACGTTCGATGCCGCCGGTGTCGACAGGATTCCGCCCTGCCCGACCATAACCTTGCCGAAGCCGTTCGCAGCCGCCATACGGATGACGATCTGGATCACCTCGCGATTGTAGAAGCGACCGTCCCCGCCGAGCACCAGCGTCTTGCCCTCTCGCCCCTCCAGGCTGTCGAAGATCGCCTGCACGAAGTTCTCGACGTAGTTCTCCTGCTGGAAGACCGGCACCTTCTTGCGCAACCCCGAAGTCCCGGGCTTCTGGTCCTGGTAGGGCTTGGTCGCGACCGTTCGTATCATTTCTATCAAGTCCTTCTCGCAATCAGCGAACGATAGAGCTCAGCGTATTTCGCCGCGCTCCGGTCCCAGGAAACGTCTGATTTCATGCCCTGACGCTGCATCGTGGCCCAAGCAGGGCGGTCCGCGTAGATTGCGACTGCGCGCTTGATGGCGTTAAGCAGCGCATCGCCGCTTTCCGCGTCGAACTGGAAGCCGGTCGCCACACCGGCGGACAGCGCAGCCTCGTTGGCGTCGATCACCGTGTCGGCCAGGCCGCCTGTCCGCGCCACGATCGGCACGCAGCCGTAGCGCAGGCCGTAGAGCTGCGTCAGTCCGCAGGGCTCGAAACGGGACGGGATAACAATCGCGTCGCAGCCACCCTGCATGAGATGCGACAGCGCCTCGTCATAGCCGATGACCACGCCCATCCGGCCGCGATGGCGTGCAGCGCCCGCGAGCAGTGCGCCTTCCAGCGCCGCGTCGCCCGAACCCAGCACCGCCAGCCGCGCGCCTGATGCCAGCACCTCGTCGAGCACGCCGACCAGCATGTCGAGGCCCTTCTGCCATGTCAGTCTGCTGACGACGCAGAAGATGGGGCTGTCGTCATGCGCCAGGCCGAAGCGCTCCTCGACCGCCTTCTTGTTGGCCGCCCGCTTCTTCAGGATCTTCTGCGAATAGGTCGCCTTGAGATGCGCGTCCGTCTGCGGGTCCCAGGTCTCGACGTCGATGCCGTTGACGATGCCGTGGAGATCGGCCGAGCGCATCGACACCAGCCCGTCAAGCCCCATGCCGAAATCGGGGGTGCGTATCTCCTGCGCGTAGGTCGGGCTCACAGTGGTGATCGCCCACGCCGCCTGCAGCCCGGCTTTCAGGAAGCCGACGCCGCCGTAATATTCGACGCCGTCGAGGCTCATCGCCTCGGCAGGCAAACCGAGTTCACCGAAGATGCCCGCGCCGAAGCGGCCTTGGAAGGCGAGGTTGTGCACGGTCATCACCGAAGGCGTTCCCGCCGCCTGCCCGTATCGCATGTAGGCGAGCGTCAGCGCCGCCTGCCAGTCATGCGCGTGCACCACGTCCGGCCGGTAGCCCGCGATTGCGCCGGCGGCGATATCGGCGCCCGCAAAGCTCAGCGCCGAGAAGCGCCGCCAGTTGTCCGGCCAGTCGGCACCCGTCGAGTCGCCATACGGCCCGCCTGGGCGGTCGAAGAGATGCGGCGCGTCGAGCACCAAGAGGTCGAGGCCGGCAACGCTGGTTGCGAACACCGACGCCTTGCCGCCGTGCATGGCGGGATATTGGTGCAGCGGCGCACTCTTCACGACCGCCTTCAGCACTTGCGGAAAACCCGGGATCAGCGTTTTCGTCGCGATACCCTGCCTTGCCAGCGCAACCGGCAACGCGCCGGTCACGTCGGCAAGCCCGCCGGTCTTGATCAATGGAAAAATCTCGGGCGTGACTGCCAGAACCTGCATCAAGAAAGCCTCTGCCGCATCCGCATCCTGTCAGTTGCCCAACCTGTCGATCATCTCCTGGGTGATCAGGCAGATGCCTTTCTCCGAGACGCGGAACCGCTTGGCGTCACGCGCGGGGTCCTCGCCGACGACCAGTCCCTCGGGAATATGCACGCCGTGGTCGATCACCACGCGCTTCAGCCGTGCCTTGCGGCCGACATGGCAGTCGGGCAGCATCACCACCTGGTCAAGCGTCGAATAGGAATTGATGCGCGCGCCGGTGAAGATCAGGCTGCGCTTCAGGGATGCGCCCGAAACGATGCAGTCGCCTGATATCAGCGACGATACCGCCATGCCGCGCCGGCCTTCGGTATCGTGTACGAACTTCGCCGGCGGCTTCAGTTCGGCATAAGTCCAGATCGGCCAGTCGCGGTCGTAGAGGTCGAGTTCGGGCTCGACATCCGTCAGGTCGATATTTGCTTCCCAATAGGCGTCGATCGTACCCACATCCCGCCAATAGGCCTCGCGTTCGGCGCTCGAGCGCACGCAGGATTTGGTGAATCGGTGCGCCACCGCCTTACCGTGCTCGACGATGTAGGGGATGATGTCCTTGCCGAAATCGCGAGTCGATTCAGCCTCTTTGGCGTCGCGGCGAAGCTGATCCATGAGGAACTTCGTGCGGAACACGTAGATGCCCATCGACGCCAGGGCGACATCCGGCATGCCTGGAATACCGGGGGGATCGGCAGGCTTCTCGATGAAGGAGATGATCTTGTCGGTATCATCCACATGCATGACGCCGAAGCCTGTCGCCTCCATGCGCGGCACTTCCAGGCAGCCCACGGTGACGTCAGCGCCCTGATTCACGTGCTGGCGCAACATCTGCTCGTAGTCCATCTTGTAGATATGGTCGCCGGCCAGGATAACCATGTACTCCGGCCCGTAAGCCTCGATGATGTCGGCGTTCTGGTAGACCGCGTCCGCCGTGCCTTCGTACCACTGCGTCTCCGACACGCGCTGGCTTGCCGGCAATATGTCGAAGCTCTCGTTTCGTTCCGGCCGCAAGAAATTCCAGCCGCGCTGCAGATGGCGGATCAACGAATGCGCCTTGTATTGCGTCGCCACGCCGATGCGGCGGATGCCTGAATTGAGCGCATTGGAGAGCGCGAAGTCGATGATGCGCGTCTTGCCGCCGAAATAGACGGCGGGCTTCGCTCGCCGGTCCGTCAGTTCCTTCAGCCGGCTGCCGCGCCCCCCGGCAAGCACATAGGCCATGGCGTCGCGCGCCAGCGGCTGCGTGTAGTTCTTCGTTTCGCCCATCTCTCCCTCCCAGGCCTAGTCCGACGTCAGTTCGAGCATGACCGTTGACAGTGGCGGCAGCGTCATCGAGGCCGCGACCGCGCCGTTTCCGTCGATCTTTGCCTCCACCGTTCCCCGATTGCCGATGCCCGAGCCGCCATAGTCCACCGCGTCGGTATTGACTATCTCACGCCACCTCCCCGCTGCCGGCAACGGCACGCGATAGTCTCGCCGCGGCACCGGCGTGAAGTTCGAAACGACAACCACCGGATTTGCGCCTGGGGCCTTGCGGACCCACGCATAGATCGAGGTTTCGGCCTCGTCCGCGAGGAGCCAGCCGAAACCTTCCGGCTCGCAATCGCGCGCATGGAGCGCCGGCTGCGAGCGATAGAGATGGTTCAGGTCACAGATCAGCTTCCGCATGCCCCGGTGCGGCGCATGCTGCAATTCGTGCCAGTCGAGTGCCCTTGCCTCGCTCCATTCGTTGCGCTGGGCGAACTCCTGACCCATGAACAGAAGCTTCTTGCCGGGATAGCCCCACATGAAGGCGTAATAGGCGCGCAGATTGGCGAACTTCTGCCAGTCATCGCCAGCCATCTTGGTGAGCAGCGTGCCCTTCCCGTGCACCACTTCGTCATGCGACAGCGGCAGCACGAAATTCTCCGAGAAGGCGTAGAGCAGCCCGAAGGTCAGCTCGTTGTGGTGGTGCTTGCGATGGACCGGCTCGCGCGACAGGTATTCGAGCGTGTCGTGCATGAAGCCCATATTCCACTTGAAACCGAAGCCGAGCCCGCCCTCATGGACCGGCTGCGACACCTTAGGCCACGACGTCGATTCCTCGGCGATAGTCATGACGCCGGGATGATGGCCATACAGCTCCTTGTTCATCCGCTGCAGGAAGCTGACTGCTTCCAGGTTCTCGCGACCGCCCTTCTCGTTCGGGATCCACTCACCGGATTTGCGCGAATAATCGAGATAGAGCATCGAGGCCACGGCATCGACCCGTAGCCCGTCGACGTGGAATTTTTCCGCCCAGTAGAGCGCATTATTGACGAGGAAGGATATCACCTCGCGGCGGCCGAAATTGTAGATCGCCGTGTTCCAGTCGGGATGGAAGCCCTTGCGCGGGTCCGCGTGCTCATAGAGTGCCGTGCCGTCGAAGAGCGCCAGCCCGTGGGCATCGACCGGGAAATGCGCCGGCACCCAGTCGAGGATGACGCCGATGCCGGCGCGATGCGCGCCGTCGACGAAACGCGCAAACCCTTCCGGTTCGCCGAAGCGGGCGGTTGGCGCGAACAGGCCGGTCGTCTGGTAGCCCCAGGACGGATCGAACGGATGCTCGGAGATCGGCATGAATTCGATATGGGTGAAGCCGGTCTCGACCACATAGGGGATCAGCCGGTCGGCGAGTTCGTCCCAGGACAGGAACGAGCCGTCCTCGTGACGCTGCCACGATCCGGCATGGACCTCGTAGATCGAGATCGGCTGACGGCGGAGATCCGCCGCCCGCCAGAAGGCGCGATGCGCCTCGTCGCCCCATTCGTGCGCGAGCGGCGCCGCTGTCACGGACGCGGTCGCCGGCCGCAGTTCCGAACGCGTCGCATAGGGATCGGCCTTCAGGGGAACCAGTTGGCCCTGGGCCCCGACAATCTCGTATTTGTAGGCCTTTCCCGGCTCCAGGTCCGGAATGAATATCTCCCAGATTCCTGTGTCCTGCCGGTTGCGCATCGTGTGGCGACGGCCGTCCCAGTCGTTGAATTCGCCCACCACCGAGACACGCTTTGCGTTGGGCGCCCAGACCGCGAAGTTGAAGCCGGTCGCTCCCTCATGCTCGATGAGATGGGCGCCGAGCTTGTCGAACAGCCTCAGATGCGACCCCTCTGCGATGTAGTAATCGTCCATCGGCCCCAGCACCGGACCGAAAGAATACGGGTCGGTCATCCACCATTCGCCGCCAGCATTGGCAAGACGGTAGCGGAGCGGCTGGCGCGCGGTGATGTCGACCATGCCTTCGAAGAAACCGGCGTCATCGCGGCGCGCCAGCACGCCGACCTCGCGGCCGTCCAGCGTGAAGGCCGTCGCGGCTTCGGCATGCGGCACGAAGCAGCGGGCGACAAACCCGTTTACCGCTTCCTGTACGCCAAGCACCGCGAAGGGATTGCCATGCACGCCGGCCACGATGGCTTTGACATCGCCGGATGCTGCCTCAAAGGGTCGGGCCTTCGTCGCGGCGGCACGCGGCTTCTTCATATCCCGAAGATCCTCCCTGCCCATGGCAGCTTTGTCGCGACCGGTTTCATGCAATCACATCATGCGGCAACGTTCCAGATTTCCTTCGCGTACTGGCGTATGGTGCGGTCGGAGGAGAACCACCCCATCCGCGCGACGTTGCGGATCGCCCGTGCATACCAGTCCGGACCGTTGCGCCATACACCTTCGACCTCGCGCTGGGCTGCCGCGTAGGAGTCGAAGTCGGCAGCGACCATGAACCAGTCGTGCTGGTAGAGCCCGTCGATCAGCTCGCGATAACGCTGCGGATCGTCGGGCGAGAAAACACCCGAGGAAATGGCGGAGAGCGCCTGCGAAAGCTCCGGCGAACCCTCGATGGCGCTGCGAGGATCGTAGTCGCCGGCCCGGCGTTCGGCGACCTGCTCGGTCGTCAGGCCAAAGATGAAGATATTGTCGTCTCCGACATGCTCCTTGATCTCGACATTGGCGCCATCGAGCGTGCCGATGGTTAGTGCGCCGTTGAGCGCGAACTTCATGTTGCCGGTGCCCGAGGCTTCCATGCCAGCGGTCGAGATCTGCTCCGAAAGATCGGCTGCGGGCATCATGATCTCGGCCAGGCTGACATTGTAGTTCGGCACGAACACCACTTTCAGCAGCCCGCGCACGGCCGGGTCGCGATTGATCACCTTGGCCACGTCGTTGGCGAGTTTGATGATCAGCTTCGCATTGTGGTAGCTCGGCGCCGCCTTGCCGCCGAAGAATTTCACGCGCGGCATCCAGTCCCGTTCCGGATGCGAGCGTATCTGGTCGTAGAGCGCGACCGCCTCGACGATATTGAGGAGCTGGCGCTTGTATTCGTGGATGCGCTTGATCTGGATGTCGAACAGCGCCGACGGATCGAGCTTCACGCCAAGGCGCCCCGAGACGAAGTTGGCGAGCCGTACCTTGTTGGCGCGTTTCACGGCGGCGAAATTCTCGCGGAACGCCGCGTCCTCGGCCAATTTGTCGAGCCTCTTCAGCTCTGAAACATCGTCGAGGAACTTGTCGCCGATCGTTTCGCGCGCCAGCCCCGTCAGGCCGGGATTGCACTGGATCAGCCAGCGGCGCGGCGTGATGCCGTTGGTCTTGTTGTTGATGCGATCCGGGTAGAGCCTGTGCAGGTCGGCGAACACGGTGTCCTTCATCAACTCCGTGTGCAGGGCCGAAACGCCGTTGATCGAATGGGAACCGACGAAGGCCAGATTGCCCATCCTCACCCGCCGCTCATTGCCTTCCTGGATCAGCGAGATGCGGCTGATCTGCTCGTCGCTGAAGCGGCCGGTGGAACGAGCCTCCAGCAGCACCTGCGCGTTGATGGCGTAGATGATCTGCATGTGCCGCGGCAGGAGGCGATCGAAGAGCGCGACAGGCCAGCTTTCGAGCGCTTCCGGCAACAGGGTGTGGTTGGTATAGGCGAAGGTCCGCCGGGTCGCGTCCCAGGCTTGGTCGAAGTCGATGCCGTGGACGTCCATGAAGAGGCGCATCAGCTCGGCGACCGCGATTGCCGGATGCGTGTCGTTCAGATGGATCGCCGCCTTGTCCGGCAGCGACAGGAGTTCCCCATACTGGCTCAGATGCCTCTGCACGATGTCCTGCAGCGAGGCGGTCGAGAAGAAGTATTCCTGACGCAGGCGCAGCTCCTGTCCCGCCGGATTGGAATCAGCGGGATAGAGGACGCGCGACAGCGCCTCCGCCTTGTTGCTCTCGCGCAGAGCCCCGATGTGGTCGCCCGCGTTGAAGGCATCGAGCAGCAGCGGATCGATCGCCATCGACGACCACAATCTCAGCGTGTTCACCCGGTTGCCGCGCCAGCCGACGACCGGCGTGTCGTAAGCGACCGCGAGAATGCGCTCGACCGGCTTCCAGACGTGGCGCTCGAGATGGCCGTCCTTGTCGGTGATCGATTCCACATGACCGCCGAAACCGACCTCGAAGGAACGCTCGCGGCGTTCGAACTCCCAGGGATTGCCGTGATCGAGCCAGGTTTCCGGAAGCTCGACCTGCCAGCCGTCGGATATTTCCTGGCGGAACATGCCGTTGGCATAGCGGATGCCGTAGCCATGCGCCGGTATGTCGACGGTCGCCATCGATTCCATGAAACAGGCGGCCAGCCGGCCGAGACCGCCATTGCCGAGGGCGGCGTCCGGCTCGAGGCCGGCGATCACGTCCAGCTCCACCCCAAGCGACTTCAACGCCGCGCGCATGTCGTCCAGAAGCCCGAGATTGGAGAAGGCGTCCCGCATCAGGCGCCCGATCAGGAACTCGAGCGACAGGTAATAGACGCGTTTTTCCTGCTGGTCGTAGGCTTCCTTGGTGGATTCTATCCAATGATCGATGATGCGGTCGCGCACCACCTTGATCGACGCCGTCAGCCAGTCATAGGGCGTCGCCACCGACATGTCCTTGCCGACCCTGTATTTCAGGGCCCTGAGGATTTCCGCCGCCAGCGTTTCGGGATCGGATTGGGTCAGTATCTGCCTTGGGAGCTTCGGCTTCGTCACGCTCGTCATATCGCCTCAATGCGTTGCCGTTCGCCCCGAAAGGCAGTCCGGTACAGCATCCTCCCGCTGCAATGCTACCCATTTCGGCGAGTTTCTCAATCCGCCCCGAACATCCCGCAGGACTTTGTTTCGCGTCATGCCCTTGCGTCAGGCTGCGATCGCGGCTTTGGGCGGCTGTTTCGCGCCCGTCATGAACGCCACCGCATCCGACATCGTATGTTCCTTCGGGTCGATGACAATCAGGCGGCGGCCGAGCCGGTGGATGTGAATGCGATCGGCCACCTCGAAGACATGCGGCATGTTGTGCGAGATCAGCACGATTGGCAGGCCGCGTCGCTTCACGTCGAGGATCAATTCCAGCACGCGGCGCGATTCTTTCACGCCAAGCGCGGCGGTGGGCTCGTCCATGATGATGACCTTGGAGCCGAAGGCGGCAGCGCGCGCCACGGCCACTCCCTGCCGCTGGCCGCCCGACAGCGTCTCCACCGGCTGCGCTATGTTCTGGATGGTCAGCAAGCCGAGTTCTGAGAGCTTCTCACGGGCTATCCTGGCCATGGTGGAGCGATCCAGCCGCCTGAATATGCTGCCGGTGATACCGGGCTTCCGAATCTCCCGGCCGAGGAACATGTTGTCGGCAATGGATAGCGCCGGCGACAAAGCGAGGTTCTGGTAGACGGTCTCGATCCCTGCGTCGCGCGCTTCCATCGGCGACTTGAAATGCACCGGTTTGCCGTCGAGCAGGATCTCGCCGGCATCCGGTATCACCGCACCACACAGCGCCTTGATGAGGGTCGATTTCCCCGCGCCGTTGTCCCCTATGACGGCGAGGATTTCGTTGGGCCGCAATTCGAAGTCCGCGTGGTCGAGGGCGACCACGCGCCCGTAGCGCTTGGTGAGGCCGCGCGCCTCCAGAACCGGTACGACGCTCATGCCGAAATCCTCCGGATCCATTGGTCGATCGTCACGGCCACGATGATCAGAACGCCGACGGCGAAATCCTGCCAGAGCACTTCCAAGCCGCTCAACGCCAGGCCGTTGCGAAACACGCCCACTATGAGCGCCCCGATGAGCGTGCCGATGATCGAACCGCGTCCGCCGAACAGCGAGGTGCCGCCGATCACCACAGCGGTGATCGAATCGAGATTTGCAGTTTGTCCCGCCTGCGGGCTCACGCCGCCGATGCGGCCGATCAGAACCCAGGCCGCCACGGCGCAGATCAGTCCGGCCAGGGCATAGACCGCGATCAGCGTCCGCTTGGTGTTGATGCCCGAAAGTCGCGCCGCGTCCGGATCGTCGCCGGTCGCATAGACGTGGCGCCCGAACGCAGTTCGGTTCAGCACATACCACAACAGGATCGCCAGCAGGATCATCAACAACGAGCCGTAGGTGACCACCCACCCCTTCAGGAATGGCAGGTCCAACCCGAAAGTCGCCATCAGGTCGTAGGGTTTGATCAGGGTGCGCGTCCATTGGAGAAACGGCGCGGCCGCCTCGATATCTTGCGCGCGGATGGTTTCGCTGCGGGAGTACCAGACGTTGAGCGCACCGAATATGCTCCAGGTGCCGAGCGTTACGATGAAGGGCGGCAGCCGGAGCATCGTGACGAGCAAGCCGTTGACCATGCCGCAGGCCAATCCCACCAGAAGCCCGAGCGGGAAGGCGATGAAGAGCGGCACGCCATAGACCACGCAGGTGCGGCCCATCACCACCGAAGAGAGGATCATGATCATGCCGACGCTGAGGTCGATGCCGGCGGTCAGGATTATCAGCGTCTGCGCCATGCCGAGGATGGCGATGATCGTGACCTGCTGAAGCACGACCGACAGGTTGAGGGGCGAAAGGAATTTGCCCGGCGCTGCAAAGGCGAAGATGAGGACGCCGACCAGCAGCACGATGAATGGAATTGAAGTGGGATATTGGTGCAGGAAAGCCTGCACCTTTCTTACCGGCCCCCGCTCGCTTTCCTCGAAGCTCGCAACTGACTGGCCGCTGTTCGTTAGCCCGCGTTCGGCATGGGCCGAACCCGCTGCGTCATCGCTCATCCGCGGCTCTCCTCCCCCGGATATTGTCGAGGGGCCGCTTGGGGCGGCCCCTCGCGATCATGGACAATAACTGCCCGATGGCCGATCTGGAAGTACTTAACCCCAGCAGAGCTTCAGGCCTTCCTCGACTGTGATCGAGGGAACACCGTCTACCGGCTTGGCGGTAATGAGCTGCGCGCCCGTATCGAAGAAGCCGATCGCCGGATCGATCTCCGGCAGCTTGCCCGATGCGATCGCTTCGAGCGCCATCGATGCCATCTTCAGCGGATATTGCTGGCTTGTCGCGCCGATGACGCCGGCCTCGACGTTCTTGACGCCCGGGCAGCCACCGTCGATTGAGACGATCATCACGCTGCCGTCGTCCTTGCCGACCGCCTTCAACGCTTCCCACGCCCCGGCCGCTGCGGGCTCGTTGATCGTGTAGACGACGTTCACGTCAGGGCACTTCTGAAGCGCGTTCTCCATCGCCGTGCGACCCTTTTCCTGGTCGCCCTGGCTGATCTCATGCGTGCAGATGCGCTTGTCATCCTCGTCGCCCCATTTGTTCGGGTCCTTAACGTCGATGCCGAAGCCCTGCATGAAGCCCTGGTCGCGAAGGAAGTCGACGGTAGGCTGGTTGGTGGCAAGATCGAGGAAGACTATCGAGGCGTCAGCGGCCTTGTCACCGAGCGTCCCCTTGGCCCACTCGCCGATGAGTTGGCCGGCCTTGCGGTTGTCTGTTGCAAAGGTCGCGGTTGCCGCGTCCATCGGGTCCAGCGGAGTATCGAGCACGATCACCATCAGACCGGCGTCCCTGGCCTTCTGGATGGTCGGCACGATCGCCTTCGAGTCCGAAGGCACGATCGCGAAACCCTTGGCGCCGGCCGAGATCAGGTTCTCGATCGCCGCCACTTGGCCGTCATTGTCGCCGTCGAATTTGCCGGCTGCGGTGATCAGGTTGAGTCCCAGTTCTTTCGCCGTGGCTTCGGCGCCTTCACGCATCTTGACGAAGAACGGATTGGTTTCGGTCTTGGTGATGAGACCAACGGTATCCGCGGCCAGAGCGGCACTCGCCACGCCGCAGAGCGCGAGACCCGCGACCGCCGCTTTCAGAAATTTGAAGTTCCTCATGACTTCCTCCCGGTGGAACACATGGGATCCCGGTCCGCCCGGAATCCTCGAACATCGGCTTCGACCCCTGCTTCTCCAAGTCGTGCGCCGCCTCGAAGGGAACACCAGCCAATAGAGGCTGTCAATAATTAAATCACTCTTATTTATTATTGACAGAAGCGGTTCCGGAAACGCATTCTCCGCCGAAAAATCGGACAAGAACGACGGAGAGTTTGCGTGGAGAACGGCCCCCTCAGGCATGGTTCGCCCGAAGTGGCCGCTGCCCTTCTTCATCATCGCGGCACCAACCAGAGCGGCATGCGGGACCAGAACGAACGCCTGGTCCTTTCGCTCGTCCAGCAACACGGAAGTCTCGCAAAGACCGAAATCGCGCGCATGACGCGGCTGTCCGCGCAGACCGTGTCGGTCATCATGCGCGAACTCGAGGTCGAGGGACTGCTCGTCAGACAGGCTCCCATGCGCGGCAAGGTCGGCCAGCCATCCATTCCGATGGCCCTCAATCCCGACGGCGCCTTCTTCATCGGCCTCAAGATCGGCCGCCGCAGCGCCGAGTTGGTGCTCATCGACTTCCTCGGCAATCTGCGCGGCATGCTGCAGAACTCCTACCGCTATCCGGCGCCGCGCGAGATCCTCGATTTCGTCGACTCCGGGATGACGCGCCTGCGTGCGGGCCTGAAATCCGGGCAGGACAAGCGGATAGCCGGGCTCGGCATCGCGATGCCGTTCGAACTCTGGAACTGGGCGGACACGGCCGGCGCACCGCGCGAGGTCATGGATCAGTGGCGCCGCCGCGACATCCGCGCCGACATCCAGGCGCTATGCAGTTTTCCTGTCTACCTGCAGAACGACGCCACGGCCGCCTGTGGCGCGGAACTCGTCTTCGGCCAGACCGGCAATCTCCGCGACTTCATCTATTTCTACATCGGCGCCTTCGCCGGCGGCGGCGTCGTGCTGAACGGCCGGCTTTACAGCGGCCCCACCGGCAATGCCGGCGCACTGGGCTCCATGCCGGTCCCCGGCGCCGATGGCCGCCCGACCCAGCTCATCGACGTCGCTTCGCTGGCGATCCTGGAAAAGGCGTTGAACGCGCGCGGCACGGACGCCTCCTCGCTATGGACGTCGCCCGACCGGTGGCCTGGCGAGTGGTCATCAGACGGACCGGCATTCGACGCCTGGTTTGCTGCGGCCGGCGCCGCCCTCGCCTATGCCATCGTCGCGTCTTCCTCGGTCATCGACTTCGAGGCGGCAGTGATCGACGGCTGGATGCCGGCTGAAGCCCGGCGGAAGCTGGTGGACGCAGTGCGCAACTCGATCGCAGCGATCGACGTCGAGGGCCTGCGGATCCCCGATGTGCTGGAAGGCACGGTCGGCATCCACGCGCGCGCGCTCGGCGGCGCCAGCCTGCCACTGTCGGAACGCTTCCTCGTCGGCGCTACGGCGCCCGCACGGGCATGATGGGGCCGGCTGTTGCGGGCAAATGGCCGCGGCTGTATGGAGGCCGCGACGTCCGGGTGGACGTCTTTTCTGGGGGAGCGTCCTGAATGATCATCTGCTGCGGCGAGGCGCTGATCGACATGCTGCCGCGGAGATCGACGTTCGACGAGCCGGCATTCGCTCCCTATTCGGGCGGCGCGGTCTTCAATACTGCGGTCGCGCTCGGCAGGCTCGGCGTGCCGGTCGAGTTCTTCTCGGGCCTGTCTTCCGATCTTTTCGGGCAGCAACTGCGCGCGACGCTCGCCGAAAGCAAGGTGGGCTCCCGCTACGCCCACATCTCCGGACGCCCAACGACGCTGGCCTTCGTGCATCTCATCGACGGGCACGCGAGCTATGTGTTCTACGACGAGGGAACGGCGGGGCGCATGCTCTCCACCGCAGACCTTCCCGCCTTCGACCGCAATGTCGACGCCCTGCTCTTCGGTGCGATCAGCCTCATTCCCGAACCGTGCGGCTCCGCTTACGAAGCCTTGATGGAACGCGAAGCTCAAAACCGCGTCGCCATGCTCGACCCCAATATCCGGCCGGCCTTCATCCCCGATCGCCAGAAACATCTCGCCCGCATACAGCGGATGATCGCGATGGCGGACATACTCAAGCTGTCGGACGAGGATCTTGGCTGGTTCGGCGCGACCGGCGCGCCGGAAGACGCGATCGCCCAATGGCTGGAGCTTGGTCCAAAACTCGTGGTGATGACACGCGGCAGCCGGGGGGCCACCGGCTACACGAAAAACCACAAGGTGACTGTCACGCCAGAACCTGTGACCGTGGTCGACACGGTCGGCGCCGGCGACACGTTCAACGCCGGCATCCTGGCATCCCTGCACGAGCAGAATGCGCTCTCCAAACAGCGAGTCGCACAGCTGTCCGAGGACGAGATCCGGGATGCCCTTGCCCTCGGTGCGGCCGCCGCCAGGGTGACGGTTTCGCGCGCAGGCGCCAATCCGCCGTGGCGATATGAACTTGGCTAAGCGAGCCCCGCCGGGCTGAAAACGCGATCACTTTATGTTTCGGAAGGTTCGGTCGGCCGGCGCCCGGTGCGCAAAAGCCAGCGGAACCGCCATTTACGACGCATCATCGCAGTAACACACGGCGTGTGACGCAACGACAGCCCCGCCGCGCCGCTGCTTTTTCGCCTGAATCTTGTCTGCTATCAGCGGCTTATACTGGGCAATGGCGAGACAGACATGCAATTCATCGACTTGGGCGCGCAGCGCGAGCGGATCGGCGACAGGCTGAAGGCCGCCATTGATCGTGTCGTCGAGGACGGCCGCTACATCCTCGGACCACAGGTCGCTGAGTTCGAGGCCAAGCTCGCCGCCTATGTCGGCGTCAAGCATTGCATCGCCTGCGCCAACGGCACCGACGCCCTGCTCCTTCCGCTCTACGCCTCCGGTATCGGTCCGGGCGACGCCGTCTTCGTGCCAAGCTTCACCTTTGCGGCGACTGCGGAGGTCGTCGCGCTGGCGAAGGCCGAGCCGGTGTTCGTCGACGTCGATCCCGACACCTACAACATCGACATCAAAAGCCTCGAGGCTGCGATCGCGATGATCAAGGCGGAAGGCCGTCTGAAGCCCCGCGCCATCATACCGGTCGATCTTTTCGGGCTCGGCGCCGACTACGACGCCATCATGGCGATCGCCGAACGCGAGAATCTATTGGTGATCGAAGACGCCGCACAATCGATCGGCGGTTCCGTCGACGGCAGGATGTGCGGTTCTTTCGGCCATGTCGGCGGGACCAGCTTCTACCCCGCAAAGCCGCTCGGCTGCTACGGCGACGGCGGCGCCATGTTCACCAATGACGATGCGCTCGCCGACAAGCTTCGTTCCTTCGCCTTCCACGGCAAGGGCGAGACCCAGTACGACAACATCCATGTCGGCATCAACTCGCGCCTCGACACGCTGCAGGCCGCGATTCTGCTCGAAAAGCTAGCCATTCTCGAAGAAGAGATGGTCGCGCGCCAGGCGGTGGCCCAGCGTTACGCGGAAGGCCTCGGCGACGTGGTCAACGCATCCGCCAACCTGCCAGGTACCCGCTCTGCCTGGGCTCAATACGCGATCGAGACACCACACCGCGACCCGCTCAAGGCGCATCTGCAGGAAAACGGCATCCCATCAGTTATTTACTACGTGAAGCCGCTGCACCAGCAACTCGCCTATAAGGATTTCCCGGCTGTCCCAGGCGGCCTGGCAGTTTCGGAAACGCTGCCGGAGAGAATCCTTTGCCTGCCAATGCATCCTTATCTGAGCACGGAAGATCAGGACCGGATCATCTCGACCATCCGCAACTTCATTGGCCGTAACTCCTCGAAGCTAGCGGCCGCCGAATAGCGTTCTGGCCTTGCCGGCGATTATGCCGGCAATGCGGAAGCATCCACCCCGCCCCTTGCAATGAAGAAAGGGTTGGCGAAGTCTGCGTCGTCCGGTTGGCTGCGCTTGCCATAGGCGAGCGGCTTGCCGTCCAGCGTCGTCGTGAACCCGCCCGCAGCGCGCAGAACCGCATCACCCGCGGCGGTGTCCCATTCCATCGTACGACCAAAGCGCGGGTAGATATCGGCCTCACCATTGGCCAGCAGGCAGAATTTCAGCGACGAGCCAACCGAGACGATTTCGGCCGATTTGACCTTCCGGATGAAGCTGTCGGTCTCCGGCGTCAGATGTGAACGGCTGGCAACGATCTTCAGCGGCGCATGTCCCGAACGCACCCTTATTGAACGACGGGCGACAACTTCGTCATTCGCGTCCAGTTCGATCAGTTCCGCCCCGCCAGGCCCGCCTGAAAAAAAGCGTTTGCTGCTCGGCGCATAGACGACGCCGATTTCCGGCGCGCCGTTGCGCACCAGTGCTATGTTGACGGTGAAGTCGCCGCTGCGCTTGATGAATTCCTTGGTACCGTCCAGAGGATCGACCAGGAAGAAGGCTTCGCCCAGATCCGCGGGCAGGATGCCAGCCGCAGCCTCCTCCTCCGCCACGCACGGGATCGAAGGGAAAGCCGAGCGCAGACCATCGAGGATGACGCGCTCGCTGGCATGGTCGGCCTCGGTAACCGGAGAAGAATCGTCTTTCCGGTCCACCGCGTAACCGGCATGGAATATCTCCATGATCCTACGGCCGGCAGACAGTGCCAATCGTTCGAAAACAGCAAGCATCGCTTCGTCGTCAGATGCCGTCGCCGGCTTGGTATTCTTCTGCAAGATCACGCTCGTGTAGCCAAGTTTCGAGGACGTCTACCATCTCCTCGGGCGTCTTGCCGAGCGTCAGGAGGTGGATTTCCGGACTTTCCGGCGTCTCATAGGGCGAGTCCACTCCAGTGAAGTTCTTGAGCTTGCCTTCAAGCGCCCTTGCGTAGAGGCCCTTCGGATCGCGCCTTGCGCATTCCTCGAAAGGCGTGTCGACAAAGACCTCGACGAACTCGCCTTTCGCCATCAACTCGCGCGCCATGCGACGTTCCGCGCGGAAGGGAGAAATGAATGAGACGATGACGATGAGGCCGGCATCGGCCATCAGCTTCGCCACTTCGGCGACGCGGCGGATGTTCTCGACGCGATCAGCATCGGTAAAGCCGAGATCTCGGTTCAGCCCATGCCGGACATTGTCGCCGTCCAGTATGTATGTATGCCGGCCAGATGCATGGAACTTCTTCTCGAGCAGGTTCGCGATGGTCGACTTGCCGGAGCCGGAGAGACCCGTAAACCAGAATACGGCCGGCCGCTGATTCTTCGCGATCGCGCGCTCCCGCTTGCCGACGTCGAGCGCCTGCCAGTGGATGTTCTCTGCACGGCGCAGCCCGTGCAGGATCATGCCGGCGCCAACCGTGGCGTTTGTGATGCGGTCGATCAGGATGAAGGCGCCGGTAACGCGGTTCTCCGCGAAGGCGTCGAAGGCGATCGGAGCCTGTGTCGCTACGTTGCAGACACCGACCTCGTTCATCTCCAGCGACTTCGCCGCTTCCTGCGCGAAATTGTTGACGTTGACGCGGTATTTCAACTCGGTGACCGTCGCGCTCACCTGGTCAGTCTCCGTCCTCAACAGGTAGGAGCGGCCAGGCTTCAGCGCGTTTTCGTCGAACCAGACGATGTTGGCTGTGAACTGATCAGCGACCTGCGGGCGCTCCGTCGGTGACACCAGCATGTTGCCCCGCGAGACCTCGACCTCGCTGTCCAGCAGCAGGGTGACCGCCTGCCCGCTGACGGCGGCCGTAAGGTCGCCCCCCTGCGCGACGATCCGTTTGACGCGCGCCGCCTTGCCGGACTTGGCCACCACCACCTCGTCGCCCTTTGCGACAGTGCCGGAAGCCACCGTGCCGGCATAACCCCGGAAGTCGAGGTTCGGGCGGTTCACATACTGGACGGGAAACCGGAAGGGACCTTCCGCCGCCGCGTCGTCCACGACCACCATTTCAAGGTGCTCGACCAGCGTCGGCCCCGAGAACCATGCGGTGCGCTCGGATCGCGTGGTGACGTTGTCGCCATAACGCGCCGACATCGGGATCGGTACGATCGACTTGAAGCCCAGGCTCTTGGCGAATTCCAGGTAATCGGCCGTGATCTTGTCGAACAGCTCTCGGTCGAAATCGACGAGGTCGATCTTGTTGACCGCCACGACCACGTGCCGGATGCCGAGCAATGAGGCGATAATGGAATGGCGCCTGGTCTGGGCCACCACCCCTTGCCTCGCATCGACCAGCACGATCGCAAGGTCGGCGGTCGATGCGCCGGTAGCCATGTTGCGAGTATATTGTTCGTGGCCTGGCGTATCGGCGACAATGAACTTCCGCTTCGGCGTCGAGAAGAAGCGATAGGCGACATCGATGGTGATGCCCTGCTCGCGCTCTGCTTCCAGACCATCGACCAGCAGCGCGAAATCGACATCGTCGCCAGTGGTGCCGTGCTTTTTCGAATCGTTTTCCAGTGCCGCGAGCTGGTCCTCGAATATCTGGCGCGTATCGGCCAGCAGTCGTCCGATCAGCGTCGACTTGCCGTCGTCGACCGACCCACAGGTGAGGAACCTGAGCAGCGACTTGCGCTCTTGCCCGGCAAGGTAATCACGTACGTTTTCTGCCGCTGCAACGCTTTCGGCCAGGACAGGGCGCATTCTCAGAAATATCCTTCGCGCTTCTTCTTTTCCATCGATCCGGCTTCGTCCCGGTCGATCAGGCGGCCCTGCCGCTCCGACGTGCGGGCGACAAGCATTTCGCTGACGATGCCCTCCAGGCTGTCGGCGTCAGATTCGATCGCTCCCGTCAGCGGGTAGCAGCCAAGCGTCCTGAAGCGCACCAGCCGGTTCTCCACCGTTTCGGACGGCCTGAGCTTCATGCGCTCGTCGTCGCGCAGGATCAGCATGCCGTCGCGTTCGACCACCGGCCGCCGCTTCGCGAAATAGAGCGGAACGATCGGAATGTCTTCCTGCAGGATGTACTGCCAGATATCCAGTTCGGTCCAGTTCGACAGCGGGAAGACACGGATCGATTCGCCCGGCGAGACGCGCGTGTTGTAGATCTTCCACATCTCGGGGCGCTGGTGCTTGGGGTCCCAAGCATGCTGCGCGTTACGGAAGGAGAAAATGCGTTCCTTGGCCCGCGATTTCTCTTCGTCGCGGCGAGCGCCGCCGAAGGCCGCGTCGAAGCCATATTTGTCGAGCGCCTGGCGTAGCCCGACTGTCTTCATCACATGCGTGTGCACGTTCGAGCCATGGTCGAACGGGTTGATATTGTCGCGGACGCCGTCCTCGTTGACGTGCACAAGGAGATCGAAACCGAGCTTCTTCGCCATGGCGTCCCGAAATTCGATCATCTCCCGGAATTTCCAGGTCGTGTCGACATGGAGGAACGGGAATGGCGGCTTCGCCGGATAGAACGCCTTCATCGCCAGATGCAGCAGGACGGACGAATCCTTGCCGACCGAATAGAGCATGACCGGCTTCGCGAAGGACGCAGCCACTTCGCGGAATATGTGGATGGCCTCGGCCTCTAGACGGTCGAGATGGGTGAGCCTGGCAAGCATGGGAAGCCTTCGAATGTCGCGGCCGCCTGACGCAAGGTAAATCGCGTCAGGCCGTGATTTTCGCGGATATTCTCACAAATCCCCGATTTCTCAAGCGGCAGCTCACTAAAGATCGGCACATCGGCCATGTGGAGTTTGCGCCCCCGCAATGCTGGCTAGAAAGCTGTTCTAAAAGGATCGGGCGACTTCTTTCGTCATTGTTGCGGATGACTCAGAACTTCACTTCAATCCGCTGGCGGGATCCTTCGTCATCGACTATCGTCCCGGTAGGGGCAGGGAGACAACCGTTCCTGGCGCCTGCGATTACAGCGAATGCACGATTCAAAGAACAACAACACCGGCATTCCGCTTCCCCGTTGGTTTTCCAATTGGTTGCTCGCGCATGGCGACCGTCGCAGCCAGATTTACACCTATATCTGTTTTGCCAGCGCGCCGGTGCTGGGCTCCGTGGTCAGCGTCGCCGTCATCGTCGGCGGCGTAGGCGGCATCCTGGAAATCCTGAAGGGCTTGATGCCGCTCAGCCGGGATCGTTTCCTGCTTTACGCCACGGTGCCGATATACCTCTACTGTGCATCCTATCTGGTGGCGCTGGTCGCCAATCCGATGCCGGACTGGCACGCGGCCGCGCCCGTGGTGCCGCTTCTGCTTTTCCCGTTCCTGTATTCAAGCTGGTGTCTGTCCAGGAAGGAAACCATCGCGCGAAGCGTGGTAACGGCAAGCATGATCGCCTGCTACGGAGCGCTGGTGCTCGCGGCCATCCAGTTCCACGGCTACGGCATTCGTGCCGAGGGCGGCGCAGGCAACCCCATCGTCTTCGCCGCTGTGACCTGCATGGCCGCGACCATCGTGCTTGCCGGGGCCTTCATGCGGGAGGGCATGGCGGCCGCGCTGCTTTTCGGGGCGTATTGCGCCGGCAGCATCGCGATTCTTTATTCCGGGTCGCGGGCGACTTGGCTGGCGCTATTCCTGTCGACCGCAGCTGTCCTCTGGATCTTCCGCGAGCGCCGGCACGCCCTGAGCTCGGCTCTGGCCGTATCCTGCACGGCGCTGGCCATCGGCGCCTTCTCCTTTGTCGGTACTCAGATCATACCGAGCCGCGTCGAGGCGCTGGTCAACGACTGGAGGCTGATGAGCGAGCAGGGGAATTACAACACCTCGCTCGGCCAGCGAGCGGAACTCTGGCGGATCGGCATATCGGCGATAGAGGAAAGCCCGGTGCTCGGGCACGGGCCGCAGGCGACGAGGCCGCTCATCCGGAACGGATTCAAGAAGGCCGGATTGGATGTTGGCTACAGCCATCTCCACAATGGCTTTCTCACCGCCTGGGTAGAGGCGGGCATCGTTGGCATGCTTTCGCTGATGGCGGTTTTCATTGTCGCCGCCTACCTCGCCGTGCGGACTCTCGCGACGAGTTCGGCTGCAGACGCCAGGCTGGGAGCAATCCTGCTGATAGCGGTCGTCACGACCTATGTGGTGAACGGCCTCGTCGGCATCATCGTCGGCCACGACATACTGGACACGGTGCTCATAGCCTTCCTGGCGGTCGGCATCTACCTCTCCGCGGGCACGTCCATGCTCCGGGAAGAGGTTGCGGAAGCAGAACATTGCGCTGGTTCTTCGACGCTCCCGCCGAAACGTTCCCCAGACACGCAGGAACCGGCTTTCGTTCCGGAATCATAATAGAACCGGCGGGTCAGTTAGGCCGGCAGCGATGAGCCGTGCGGCCGCTCTACTTCACGCCGGGGCGGGCGAAATACTCGTCGGCCTTCCCATCCCATGCGATGCGCCCGTGATCGAGCGAGATGATGCGGTTGCAGACGCGCCCCAGAAGCGAGTTGTTGTGCGAAGCCAGGACGATGATGCCGGCCTTCGTCACCATCTTCTCCAGCCGCGCCTTCGCCTTCTCCTGGAAATCCTTGTCGCCGGCGCCAATCCACTCATCCATCAACAGGATCTCGGGCTCGAAGCTCGTCGCGATTGCGAAGGCAAGACGCGCCGACATGCCCTGGCTGTAGCTGCGCACCGGCATGTCGATGAAATCGCCGAGTTCGCTGAACTCGACGATCTCCTCCATCCGCTGTTCGATCTCGCGGTTGCTCCAGCCGTTGATCAGGCCGCGCAGCACGATGTTGCGCCTGCCCGTCGCGTCGTGGCGGAAACCCAGGCCGATGTTGAACAGCGCATCGCGTCGGCCCTCAGCCTCGAGCGAGCCGACGGAGGGCTCGTAAATGCCGTAGAGCACCTTCAGCAGGGTCGTCTTGCCCGCGCCGTTGCCGCCGACCAGGCCGAGCCGGTCCCCGGCCCTCAGCTCGAAGCTGACATCGTCGAGCGCGGTGACGTAGCGTCGCCCGCCACCGGCGAAAAAGCGTCCGCCGACGGTGGTGCGGGTGTCGCCCTTCAGCTTGACGTCCCTCGGCACCGGATAGCGCAGGCCGACATTTGTTGCTCGAATGGAAACCATGGTCAGAGCTGGAACACGATCTGTCGATTGAACTTGCCGAGCATCACCAGCGCCGCCACGGACAGCAGCGCCGTGATCGACAGGGTGATTGCCCAGGAATTCCAGGCAATGGTGCCGGCGATCATGGGCTGGCGCACGATGTCTATATAGTGGGTTAGCGGGTTCCAATGATAGAGCGCGCCGCGCCATCCGCCGGCGCCTGCAGGCATCCAGAACACGGGCGTCAGGAACATCAGGAGCCGCGTGACGTTGACCACCATGAACCGCAGGTCGGGGAAATAGGCTGCGGCAATGCCGAGCAGGACGCCCACCGCAGGCGCCGTCAGCAGGAGAACGGCAATCGCCGGGACGACCGACAACAGGGCCGGCGTCAACTCCATCCCGCCGTAGAGGAGGACCGGGATGGCGCCGAGAAGCGCATAGAACGACCGTATGGCGATCACCAGCGTCTGCCTGAGCACATAGAGCGAGATCGGCAGCACCGTGCCCTTGATGAAGCCTTCCTCCCGCGCAAACAGCGACACGCTCATCGACAGCGTGTCGTTGATGAAAAGCCATACGAGCATGCCGGCGGCCACATAGGACGTGAAGTGGGCCTTCCCGCCGCCGTCGCCGAGAATCAGGATCAGGGTCCCGACGAAGAGCAGATAGTTGAGCAGCGGCCAGACGGGACCGAGCACGGTGCGGCGATGCGAATCGGCAACGTCCTCGGACGCCAGCGCCCACCAGACGCTTCTGAGCCTTAAGGCAGCGCCCAGGTCGGACAGCCCGCGCCTAGCGAGTTCGATCATCCTTGCTCCACGAAGTCACGGGCGCTGCTAGCACATCCCGGGCCGAACACAAGCGTCAACGACATTCGATCGGAATGCCAAGGATGGGATCCGCGGTGTCGATAACTCACTCCATCGCTGCTTCCCTAACGGCAGATCTTCTTTGAGAAGTTGAACGGAAGTGCTAAGCGAGGCGTGGTGGGTATGGAAAGCGGGGGGCAGCTATTCAATATTCCAGACTACCTGACGAACTGCACGGCGTTGCAGCTGCCGGAGCCGTTACCGGTCGCGCGCGACGTTCACTGCCCCGCACGACAATCCTGTCGCAAAAGTCTCTGCTACGACAAGCGTTGGCGAGATAGACCTTGCCGCCATCGTCCAAAGTCAAGGCTGAACTGATATCGGCTCTGGACCTTAGGCTGCCGCGGTGTTCGAGCGTCGACGAACTCTGCGATGCGGGAGAAGGAATCCACCTCATGGAGCCGGAACACTATCCGGCGCCAGCCCCGACCGTTTCCCTCAACCCTTCTGCGCTTCGCACAAATAGTTTCCTGTCGCCGCCGAGACCATACAGCTTTGGACCGTTCTTCCTGGCCAAGCTTCGCAGTCCGCTCTACTTGAAATACTGCAACTTGGTTGCAACGCCGGACGGCGTCCTCATTCATGAATCCTATCCCAACCGAGGCGCAACTTTCGGCAAATGGCCGTTCACTTACCTGCCGGGAATTGAGAGCACCGACGAAGGGTATATCTACTCGCCCGGACCGGCGGTCGATGTGCCGGATGACGTGCTGATCGTTGCGCATTCATCGGCCTCCGTGTTTGGCCATTTCGTCATGGACTCGCTTTCAGTGGCCATTTCGTTGCGCCGGCAGATCGTGCAACGCGGGCTGAAGATTGCGCTGTTTCAGCCTCAACAGTGGATGCTGGATCTTCTACGCTTCGCAGGCATACCCCAGACTTCCATCATCACGCTCAGTGAGCGGATCGTTCGTTTTCGGTCCGCAATCATAACTTCCGCACTGGCCGCGCAAACGACCTACACGCCCGGCTCGCTTGCGGTGGAGACCTTCGATCACCTCCGAAGGCGGACCTTCCTGCGTGCACGTGTGCCTCCACTGAAACTTTTCCTGCGTCGTGGCGGCGCTACCGCGCGAATGTCCAACGAATCCGAAGTCGCTGATCTTTTCGCCGAGGCGGGTTACGCCGTGCTGTCTCCCCACAAAATGTCGATCCCGACACAGATGGCCATCGCATCCGGGGCGGTTGCCGTCGCAGCCTCGTATGGCTCTGGCCACGCACTATCGGGATTTATGTCTGCGGGCGCGACCGTCATCGAACTCCTGCCTTCCGATGCCGAGGACAATTGGTTCATCCGACTTGCAGCGCGGCGGCACCTCAATCATCGGATCGTTGTTGTCGAGCGAAGCGCCAACGTCGATGTCCAGTCGCTGAAGACACAACTGGAAGGTCTGCTTTGAAGGATCACAGCCTGACTGAGGATATAGACGGTTTGTTCGGACGATGCCGACGTGTTGCTATTCAATATAGCAGGTGTTGTTTGAAAAGCTGAAACCAGGTGCTAAGAGCGCCGAGATGAGCGCTGCACCACGGGAAAGACTGGATGGAATGGACGCGCTGCGCGCCTGGGCCGCAGTCGGAGTGGTTGTTGTCCACGTCTATTCCTTGAACCGCATCGTAACGCCGCCGGCGATCGCAGAGGTGGTCAACAAATTCGGGCTTGGCGTCGAATTGTTCTTCGCGCTGAGCGCCTTTTGCCTGGCCGTCGGCTATTTCGGAAAGCTGGGCACCGAAGAAACCATTCGCCGCTTTATGGTGCGGCGCTTATTTCGCATCGCGCCGTTGATGTACTTCATGATCGCGTTCTGGACCCTCGAAATGACCCGTCGCTACGGGGAGTTCCCAGGATGGGACGCGCTGGTCCTCAACGTCACCTTCCTGTTCGGCCTCATACCCGGCAAGGCAGAAGGGATCGTCTGGGCCAGTTGGTCGCTGGGCGTGGAAATGCTCTTTTACCTGGTCTTCCCCCTCCTCTGCATATTCGTGAAATCGTGGCGATCGGCTGCCGCGCTGTTGCTTGTCACACTGATCGTCTCGATCGGTTGCCGATGGGCCATCCTCGATGGCGGCGAACTTCCAAAGTCATTCGCGCGGCAGAATATCGTAACAGCCTCACCCTACTTCGTTATGGGTCTGCTCGCCTACTTCGTCTGGCGGCGATTGTCCGGACTGCCGCAGCGCAGGATCGTCAGCCACCTGCTCCTTGGCGGCTCGCTGGCCTGGTGGGTGCTTGTCGGACTTTCCGGGTTGGGATCCTTGCGGATTGGCGACCTGCCTGTCGGGCATTATGCGATCGGACTTGCTTTTCCGGCCCTGATCCTTTCGCAGGCCCTTCACCCGACATCGTTGCTCGTAAATCCAGCAACCGTATTTGTCGGATTGCGAGGCTACAGCGTCTATCTGCTGCACCCCGCGGTGATCCTCTACACCATGCCGCTGGTGCGGTGGATCTATGGCTCGACCGACACGATGAAATCCGGTGACTGGTCGCCCTTCATCTGGTCCTGCCTCGCGGTCACGGCGATCACGATCTTCTTGGCCGACGTGGCTTACCGCCTGATCGAGAAGCCGGGTGTCGCGCTCGGCAAGCGGCTGTTGTCCAGGACAGCCTCGCTTCCTGCGCCGTCTCCTTCACCTCAGACACAAGCTCTTTGAGCACCAAAGACGCGGGACATCTTGCGTCGTTTGAAATAGAACCGGCAATGCTACTGAAAGCACGGGCGATCAGGCGATGACGGCAATTTCAAAAGATGACGTTTTCCGAGGCATGGTCGAAAAGCTGGAGCGCCATCTAGCCTCCAACGACATCACTGAGGCGCGGGCAATACTCTCCCAGATCCCGTTGGACGTTTTCGCTGCCCTGACATGCACGGACGAACTGGCGTCCTTTCCCGCAGCGTCCGCATACTTCCCGAAAATGCCCGCTGAACAGTTCCAGCGCAATTGGGTCGGCAGTTCAGGGATAAGTCTCCTTCAACAATCCGTCGCCTTTGTCCGAGCATGCGTCCGCGAGTACGAAACTCGGAGCGGCCGGAAAATAGATGATGCCGCGATCCTTGACTATGGAGTGGGCTGGGGGCGCCTGCTGCGGCTATTCAACAAATATGTTCCCGACGATCGGTTGTTTGGCGTCGATGCTTGGGAGCCGGTGCTGAAGGTCGCTAAGAGTTTGGGGGTAAGGGGGCAGCTTGCCCAAGTGGCGTCGATTCCGGATCAACTGCCTTTCAATCTTAAATTCGATCTCATTTTTGCATTCTCGATATTCACGCATCTGTCACCTCGAAGCGCAAATGCCGTTGCGAAGGTCTGCGCTGACAGCCTCTCTGCCGACGGTTTGATCGTATTTACCATGAGGCCCATATCGGCTTTCGATCCGGTTCATCAGCCCGAGATTGTCACGGGGTACAAAACGAGCGGCTTCGGCTTCGAACCCAGCAAGGATGTTGCGCCGGTCGACGGCGACGTTCCCTATGGAAAAGCCGCCATCAGCCTGGAATATATTCGGGACAACTGGCCCTGGTTACGAATCGCCGGGTTGGAATATAACCTGATCGACCCCCATCAAATTCTGGTTCTACTTAGACGAGCATAGAATTAGGTCGCCCGTCGCCATGGTTTCTTCTGTACAAAAGCAGGTCGTAGGCGGGACCGCCGCTCATAGATACCATCCCGGCGAGGTTGCCGTTCCGGAAGCATTGCCCGGGAAGAAGCTGGCGCCACTGCCGCTTGTGTTGATGCCCCCGCCTGCCGTTGCAGTGTAGCGTGGGCCGGTGGCAGCTCCCGAAAACGAGCCGGAAGCCAATATGGCGCCCATGTTCGAAGCGTTGGCATAGGCGATGGAAAAGGCCGGCGTGCCCGTCAGGGTGACCGTCACGCCAGTCGCCCGGATATAGGCTCCGAATTGGGCATTGAGGTGGTAGATCGATCCCCCTGAAATCGTGTAGGCTGACAGCATCGACAGGAACGCACCCGGAGCGGCGGCCAGGATGTGGCTCGCAACGCAGGTTCCAAACTCCAGGCCAGCGCCGCACAGGAACCGGGATGCCGCATCCAGTCGAATGCCGCCACCAGCGGAGTTGGTTATCTTCATGTTTTGCAGTGTGACGATGCCGGGCATCGGGGCCGTCGCGTGAAAAGCCGCACCCGATGAGGTAGAGGCAATCACCGTGTTCGATGCGCCCGCGCCCGACACGACGATATTTCCGCCGACCCAGGCCTTGTTGAAGGTTATCCCCTCGAAAGAACCGCTGCCGACGCTGATCGTGACCGTATGGCCGTTGAGGTCGATCGTGCAGATCGTGTCGAACGCCTTCTGCAGCGTCAGGAACGCGCCGGCCGCGCTGTCGGCGAGGCCAGCGTTGCCGTCGCTGCCATCCGCGCGGACATGGTAGGTGCGGTTCCCGGTCAGGGTCTCGCGCACGTGCCGCCGCGTCACAATCTGGTTTTCGTCGCCGAGCGGCAACGCGGCCGGCAGGCTGACGCGGCCGGTCGCCCGGTCGACCTTCAGCGCCTCGGTCCATGCGGTACCGTTGGCCGAGACCTTCACGTGCCAGTCGTCGTCGCCGGCGAGGCCGAATTCCGCCCTGCCCGAATAGCCGGATTGAAAGACCAGCGAAGCGGTGTCGCCGGCGGCCGCCTTGTTGATCTTGAGCCGGTGGTCGCCGTCTTCCTCGTCGAAAAGCGACGCGGGGCTCTTGACGGCCAGCCGGTTGGCCGGGTCGGCGGCCGTGTTCACGCCGACCAGCGGCGCCGGGTTCACGCTGTGCACCGCGGCGTCGATCCACGCCGCCCCGTCGAACCCGAGCAGGCGGTCTTCGTCGGCGACCCAGACGACCCAGCCCGCCTTCGGCGCAAGAAATGCCCAGGCCCCGTCCTGCCAGGCGGCTATCGTTCCGTCCTTGCCTGCCCAGGCGTCGGTCCCGACGGCGGCGATCAGATAGCGGGCGCCGTCCACGGGCGTTGCGGGAGGCGTTGGGAGGTCCCGGTCCAGCACCGCCAGTTGCACCAGCGCATCGAGCGTCCTGACCGCTTCATTGTGGGTCACGTGCTTCTGCGCCTGCGAGGGCATGATGTAGGGAAGTTGGAGATTTGCGGAGTTTTCCATTGGGTTCCTCGATCGGTTGCGATCGCCAATGGTAAGTGCGCGTGGGGAAGCGTGGATAAAGTCACGCGTTTTTTTTATTTTCCGGGCTGATCAGTTTGCGCAGAGCCGAACTTTTCGATACTTGCGAAGCATTGTCCGGTCCTGTCAGATATCGACCTGGCTTGATCTTTCCGTCAGGTAAACGATGCTTCACTTCGATGGCGCGGCTGTGACAAAACGTCAATTGTTTCGACAGCCGATATTGGATTCAACGATCGGCGCAATGTGATCGGATCTGGTCCAACAGGATATCAGCGCCAGATGTACAGTGGACAGCTCGGCCGTCATATCGCGGCATTGCCGCGCGGTGCGAAGAAATTGCTGTTCGTGTGCTTCGATTTCGTGGCGTTGATCGCGGTCCTGTGGCTCAGCTTCTCGCTCCGGCTCAACCATCTCTTCGTTCCCAATGTCGAACAGGCGCTGCTCATGCTCGCGGCGCCGATGATCGCGCTGCCGATCTTTGTCCGCATGGGGCTCTATCGCGCCGTGTTGCGCTTCCTTCCGGAACGGGCGATCTGGACGATCCTCAAGGCCGTGACCGTGGCGGCGCTCGCGTGGGTCAGCCTCGCCTTCCTCACCCAGATGACCGGGCTCGCCGGCGTGCCGCGATCCGTGGCGGTGGTCTACTGGTCGCTCAGCGTTCTGGTGATCGCCGGCAGCCGGTTCGGGTCGAAGTGGCTATTCTGGGCGGATCCGGTGGCGGCGGCGAACGTCCAGCGGACCTTGATCTACGGTACCGGCAATCCGGCCATGCAACTCGTCAACGCGCTCGTGTCCAGCCGCAAACGCAACGTCATCGGGTTCATCAGCGACGATCCCGGCCTCAAGGGCATGGATATGCTCGGCCTGCGCGTTTACGGGATGGCCGACCTGGAGACAGTCGTCAACGGTTTCGACGTCGACGAGATCATCGTCACCACGCCGATGCCGACCGGCGAGGCGCAGCGTGCGCTGGTCACACGCTTCAGCTCGTTGCCGATAAAATTCAGGATCCTGCCTGCGATCGCCGATCTCGCCGCCGGCAAATATTCGATCGGCGACATCCGCGACATCGATATCGACGATCTGCTGCGTCGGTCTCCCGTGCCTGCCGATCCCGAGCTGATGCGCAGCGTCATAGACGGGCGCGTCATCCTGGTCACCGGTGCGGCCGGCTCGATCGGCTCCGCGCTCGCCCGCACCTTGGCCAAGCTCAATCCTGCGAAGCTCATCCTTATGGATTTCAACGAGTACGGGCTCTACCAGATCGGCCGCGACATTGCCGCGAACACCCCCTTCCCCATCACCCATATACTGGGATCGGTCACCGACGGCGCACTCGTCAGGCGGATTCTCTGCGACAATCGGGTCGATACCGTCTATCACTGCGCGGCGTTCAAGCATGTGTCGATGGTCGAGGCCAACTGTGTGGAGGGCGCGCGCAACAACGTGCTCGGAACATGGACCGTCGTCGAGGCCGCCTATGACTGCGGCGTCACCAATTTCATCCTGATCTCCTCCGACAAGGCGGTGCGCCCGGCCAGCGTTATGGGTGCGACGAAGCGCTGGTCCGAGTTCATCGTCCGCCACTATGGCACCAGGAGCGACAATCACGGTATCGAGCGCAACTTCGCCTCGGTCCGATTCGGAAACGTCATCGGCTCAAGCGGTTCCGTCGTCCCGCTCTTCAAGGAGCAGATCGCCGCCGGTGGCCCGGTCACGCTGACCCATGAGGACATGACCCGCTATTTCATGTCCGTGCAGGAGGCTGCCGAACTGATCATCCAGGCGACCGCGCTGTCGAAATCCGGCGACGTGCTCCTGCTCGAAATGGGCGAGCCGGTCAGGATCAAGGAACTGGCCGAAGCCATGATCCGTCTGTCCGACCGTTCGGTACGCGACGCGGACAACCCGGACGGCGACATCGAGATTGTCACCATCGGCATGCGCGAGGGCGAGAAGCTTCACGAGGAACTGTTCTACAATCCGGACGGCGTGACGCCGACGTCGCATCCAAAGATCCTGCGCGGACGCCGCCGTCACGCATTGCCCATCGACGTTCCCGCCAGGATCGCCGGCATCCGCGACCGGATCGAGGCCCGCGACGAACCCGCGGTCCGGCAAATGCTGTTCGACTTCGGCTCCTAGATGACGGCTTCGCCCGTTCCGAAGGCAGGAAGCGCAAGCGTGCCGTCTAGCGAGCCCGCAGGCACGGTGGCGATATGGCTGGCGACGAGGAACGGCGCCGCCTTCCTCGACGAGCAGCTTCGCTCGCTTGCAGTTCAGACCCATCCCTCGATCGATATCTGGGCCTCGGACGATGGCTCGACCGACGCCACACCAACGATCCTCTCGGCATGGCAAGACCGTTGGGCAAAGGGAACCTTCAGCGTCCGCGGAGGTCCCGGCAAGGGTTTCGCCGAGAATTTCCGGGCATTGATCGCGAACGACGCGGCGCAGGCGGATTTTTTCGCCTGCTGCGACCAGGACGATGTCTGGGAAGCCCACAAGCTGGAGACTGCGCTGGCCTGGATGCGTTCGCAGGACGGTTCGCTGCCACTGCTCTTCTGTTCACGGACGCTTACCGTCTCGCAGTCGGGAGAGCCGATCGGCATATCGCCGCTGTTTCGCCGAAAACCGTCCTTCCGCAACGCGTTGGTGCAGAGCCTGGCCGGCGGCAACACGATGGTGCTGAACCGGGCCGCGCGCGATATCGTGGCGCTCGCCTCGCGACGCTCACCCTTTGTCAGCCATGACTGGTGGATGTATCAGCTGGTCACAGGCGCCGGCGGCATCGTGCACTATTCGCCCGAACCGCTCGTCCGCTATCGTCAGCATGGCGCGAACCTCGTCGGGGCCAACACCTCCTGGACGGCCAGGCTGGGGCGGCTGAGGCGCCTGCTCCGCGGGCAGTTCGCGGAATGGAGCGAGATGAACCTCGCCGGCCTCGAAAGGAACCGTGATCTGCTGACGCCCGACGCGATTGACACCATGGAGCTTTTTGCCCGCGCCCGCGGGGCGCGCAACCCGTTCGCCGCCGCGACCGGCCTCAAAAGATCCGGCGTCTACCGGCAGACGCCGCAGGGTACGCTGGGGCTGTGGGCGGCGCTCGTGCTCAGGCGGATGTGATCGCCGTGAACCGCGCGCAGGACCTCGCTTTGGCAATTCCGCTTGCGCTCGTTGCCTGTCCCCTCGTCGTGGCCGCGGCCCTGTGGGTAAAAACCTCGTCGCCCGGGCCTGCCTTCTTCGCGCAACAGCGGGTCGGCCGCAACGAAAAGCCCTTCAACTGCCTGAAGCTAAGGACCATGTATGTCGGCACGAAGTCGCTGCCGACGCATGAGGTAGGCAAAGAAGCCGTAACAAGCGCGGGAAAGGTCCTGCGCGGGCTGAAGATCGACGAGCTGCCGCAGCTCTGGAACGTGCTCAAGGGCGAGATGAGCCTCGTCGGCCCGAGGCCCTGCCTGCCTACCCAGAAGGAACTGATAGAGCGCCGCAGGAAACGCGGCGTCTACGCACTCAGGCCCGGCATCACCGGGCTCGCCCAGGTCGAAGGCATCGACATGTCGGACCCGGAGAAGCTCGCCGCCAGGGACGCGGACTATCTGACGGGCCGGACCTTCTGGATGGATCTGCGGATCATCGTAAAGACTGTATTTCGGCCCGACCGGGCTTGAGCGCTTCGTGCACGCCTTTCCGAATCTTCATCACCCGGAACTGCTCCGTCTCCTCGACGACCTCGAACAGGCCCAGGACGGGCTGATACCTGCCGCGCCGGAAATCGTGGATCACCACGATGGTCTCCGGTGAGGAAACCAACGCTGCGATGTAGGCGCACTCTACCCGCCGCCGGCCGTCGATGAAGATGAAGTCGTAATCCTCGCGATTACGCAAAGGGCTCGTCGAGTAGTTCAGCTCCGGATCGGCCTGCGACTTGCCCGGGCCGGTCAAATCCTCGAGCCGAAATTCGATCCGGTCCGATGCGTAAACGAATTTTGCCAGATCGCGCTGGTATCTGGGATTGTCGTCAATGCTTTCGAGCCGAAAGTCGACGCCAAGGGAATCGAGGACCATGGGTGCCAGCAAGGACGTGAAGCCCGAACCCCATTCCAGCATCCGAAACAGGCTCTTACCCGCGGCGTATTTCGTTATGATGCCCGAAAACTCATCAAGATAGGGAGAGCCGTAAAAGCTGGAAGCGCGGATGAATTGGTCATTGAATATGAACTGGCACAGGTCGTTTTTGTAGGGAAGTCCGTCCCCACCCCGTCGATACACAGAGAGGCGCTGCGCCTTGGGGAATGCTTCCCCCAGGATTCTTTGCGTCTCGGGCGTCTGGAATCGCATGTATAGGCCAAAGGCCATGAGGTAGTTGGTCTTGTTCAGGTTGTAGAAGCGGCCGGCGACCTCCCTCACGCCTTTCCCACCTGCAATCAGTTGCGGCAGCTCATATGGCTTGGTGCCGTGGAAATGGATGATTTCGGGCAATTCCTGGTGCCCGGAGAAGGGTCGCCAGTTAAGCCGCTGCGGCAACGCCTCCCATTCGCCGGGGAAGAATTTGTTGATCGCTCCCTGGTCATAGAAGCCGCTGTCACCGTGGAAATAGAAATCATGCTTCGCCGCAAAGTCGATCAGACCGGCAAGGCGTTTGCGGAACGCTCCCAGATTGATGACCATGACGCCGGAATTCAGGATGTGCTTGTTGGGGACCGGTCCGCTCGCAAGCATCGCGTATTCCGGCGCTGCCGCGAACAGCTCGGGCCTCATGTCGATGCGCGGATCGCGGGGGAAGAGAACGTCGACGTCCGTATAGAGGACGACATCGTCCGTCTGGTCGATGACGGGAATGTCCAGCCGCAAGTAGGCGCCACGCGCGTGCGCGGGATTGAAGCCTTGCTGCGCCTTGGCCGCATTTATCCGATCCAGAAAGGAATTCTGATGGAAATGAACGGTCACGCCGATGCGCTGGAGATATCGCGTGATTTCGTTCGGGGCGCCGTCGTAGATGAAATGCGGCTCTAAGGTAGTGTTTTGAAGCGCAGAGTGAACGGCTGCGAACATGCTTTCCGCAAAACCGTTCATGCCGTGTTCGTTCAGGCAGAAATACCATTTCATCCGGAGGTTCCTAACGCCATCACAACAACATCAAAGCCCCACACCGCCGACACACGCGCTTCCGTGGAGCCTGCTCCTAAAGTTCCTCGGTTCGGAAACTCGATTTCGCGGCGGCGGCCGCCAGCACTCTCTCCACCGCATGCGCGAGCGTGCCGTCGACCTGTCCCACCTCGTACTCGAACATCTCCGGCAGCAGCTTCAGTTCCGCGACGCGCTTTAGCGCGTCCACCCGGAACCAGAACATCGAGCCTGCAACGAAGTCGCAATCGTAACTCTCGGCAAGTTCCCCAATATCAAGCTGCTGGAACAGATAGTCGAGCCAGCGCCGGTTTAGGACGTGCCGCGGCGGATGCGCCAGGGAAAGCACGGAGCCCGACGGCGCCAACATCCCGAGCGTCGGATCGTCCTCGAAGCGTTTCCTGTTTTTGGCGAAAATCGCCTGCGATCCGATCAGCTCGTCGAACGCGTGACGCCGCAGCGCCTCCCCGTCATTGCGCTGCGGCGACTTTTTCGTGTGGACCTTGCAGGCATAGCGATATCCCTGCTCTCGCGCGAATGCCAGTTGATCAAGGAAAGGCGCAAGATCCCTTCCCCTGTTGTCGAATAATTCAATTCTAACTCCAGGGAGATTGTCGAGGAGATATCTGATGCTTTTTTCCGAAACGGCGCGGCCCGCCGATATCGTTACGTCGACACCACGCAGTCTTGATAGGGTATCGACGATCTCTCCAATGAGTTCCTCGTAGTGCACATGCACTATGACGAGCGTGTCATTCTTCTTCTCAAACCGGTCGCTCGATGCTTTGACACGCTCGGACACCTCCTCCGAAGCGACATACAAGTCCCTCAGAATGTTTCCGGTGGCGTGCAGGTAGGCATACCCGTATCTGCGGTCCGGCTCCAGGTGCGCCCCTTCGGCCCATTCGTTCCAGGCGTTGATGAAGACGAAAGGCGGATAGTTTGTGTCCGCCGCGGTCTGCTCGACCGCATAAGCGACCGACCGCTTGAACCACGAGGCATAGGCGCTGGGCGAAGACCCATGGAAGATGTGCCCCGCGCCAGGCCGGCGTGCTTCGTTGTCCCATCCCGGAGAAACGGTCTTTATCAAAGGATAGTCGGCGGTCCGCTGGCTGGCGTAACCGTCCGCCAGGTCTTCGTAGCTGTAGATGTTCCCCCGGAAATACGGATTCACCAGGGCGATTTGCTTGGTTATGTTCGACGCGGGTATTTGATGGGGCGGGAACTCGATGGCCGCGTCGAACCCATATGGCCTCGGGTCGGTGATCTCGAACGAGCGGGCCGCGATCAGGTAGATCTCGCCGATGCCTGCTTCCCTGCATCGCTGCCGCCATCTGTTCGCCGTGGCCTTGGGGTCGGGTAGCTGAGATACCCGGTAGACGATCAGCATCGGCTTGCCGTCATGGCGGATGTAGCGTGGATCGGAAAAGGCCGGAAAGAGAGCCTCGATGAAGGCGATGTCATCCTCCGGGGAATATTTCTGGGAGATCAGGACTTCGTTTTCCTGCCCGTCCCAGCGCCGGGTCCAGTTTTCGTTTGCCCAGCAGAAGCAGAATGGCAGCTTGATCGTCTTCGATGCCAGATACTGGTCGATCGGACGCTCAAGCAGCCGCTTTCCGCCGAACCAATAGTAGTGGAAGCAGAACCCTCCTATCCCATACCAGTCGGCGAGACGGGCCTGCTTCTCCATGGTCTCGACCAGGCGTAGATCATAGAAACCAACGTCGATCGGCAATTGCGGCTGATGGTGCCCGAGATATTGGGGCGCCGCCTTGGTTACGTTCGTCCACTCGGTGAACCCTTCCCCCCACCAGGCATCGTTTTCGGGGATCGGATGGAACTGCGGAAGGTAGAATGCAATGGCTTTGACCGGCGCTCGTTCGACTGCAATCCGCTCCGCTGCCTTGGACACGAACTCGAGGTCGATTCCGTCCTTTTTCCGCGCTCTGGTTGAAACCGCCAACGCATATTCTTCCGCCAGGGAAACCGTTCGAGGTCCTGTTTCCATGACAGGCATGCTTCTTGTGGCGCGGATCAGCCTCGCAACTTCAGACGCCCCTCCCCTGGAGTAGGCGCCTACGAGCTTCCTGGCATTCTTCGTGGATAAAAAAGTTCCCTTTGGGTCACGCAGGCCCAGTTTCAGAAGCGTGGCAGTATAGCCGGACCAGCGCGCAAGCCTTCTGATTTTCTCTACTGGCATCTAATGCTTGCGTTCCTCGAAGATCGGCCGTTCACATCCACGCGTCATATGCTCGTACAAGCACGGTGTAGCACAGGCAACCGCTTAAGCAGTTGAATCCCTCCTTTTTACGGAACTGGCTCAAGGCTACCAGATGCTGCCGCTGGGTCACACCGCTTCTCCACCCGGAATGCGACGGCCAACGAGGCTGTGAGACTGCCGATCACGTGAACAGATTTTCCGCCCTTGCCGGCGCAAGTCTCTGATTTCGCTGGGAGATTAAAATAGTTGGCAGAAATCGATTCACACCCTTTGCGCCTCCCGCATAATGGCCGCACCGCCCTCGCGGGAACCCTGGTCCGGACCGGGGATCAGGGGAGGGCGGCGGTACCGGTTCGGTCGCGCGGAGGTGGCGCGGCTGGGTGATGAGCCCCGAGGACCGGGCCCTGACCGAGGTCGCGCGGTGAAACGATTCTGCGTCCCCTCCAGGTAGGGCAAGAACGCCGGCGGGGTGCGGGAAACCGGCCACGTAATACTATTGAGAGGCCAGGCCCCGTGCCCCGCTTCCCGATTTCTCCTCCCGGCGGTGAGGAGCGTTCTTTGAAAAGGCCAGACTGCGCAAGCAGGGCGTGGCGATGATGAAGCGCGGGTGTCCCTCCCCCTTGAGGGGGTGAACAGCCGGTTCACGGAACGCGAATTCGTCATGCCGGTGGCATGACGAAAGGCCGGCGAACGCCGGGACGCTGCGCAGCAGTGGACAACCGACGCAGGCGGTTGGACGGGTGGGGTCGCCGGTGAAGTGCTCTGCGCCAGCAGGACTTCAGCCGATCAGCCGTTCCACCACGGTCCTGCACGAATCCTGCCAGGCGGGCGGACGCCAGCCGTGGACTTCCAGGAGCTTTTCGCAGGACAGGCGCGAATTTCGCGGTCGGCGCGCCTTCGTCGGATAGTCGGCCGTCGTGATGTCTTCGACTTCCGCCGACGGCCCGCCGAGGCTGGCGCTTGTCGCGAGAATCTGCCGCGCGAACCCCGCCCAGTTCGTGTCGCCTTCGCCCGCCAGGTGGAATATTCCGTAGGTTTCCGGTTGCCGGTCGGCGATGATGGTTCTCGCGATCCGCAAGACGCCCTCGGCGACATCGGCTGCGGCGGTCGGGTTGCCCCACTGGTCGGCGACGATCCGGATGCGATCGTGCTGACGCGCCAGGGCGAGCATCGTCTTGGCGAAATTCTTCCCGAACGGGCTGTAGACCCAGGCGGTGCGCAGGATCACGTGGCGCGGATTGGCGGCGGCGACCGCTTCTTCGCCGTCGAGCTTGCTGCGGCCGTAGACGCTTTGCGGGTCGGTCGCGTCCGTCTCGACCCGCTCGCCCTCCAACTCACCCGAGAAGACGTAGTCGGTCGAAAGATGAATGATTGCCGCACCCGCCTCGGCCGCCGCGGAGGCTACCGCTCCCGCGCCCGCTGCATTGATCGCGAACGCCCGCTCCGGCTCGTCCTCGGCCTGGTCGACCGCCGTATGGGCTGCCGCGGAAACGACGACGTCCGGCTGTGCGGCGAGGATTGCCGGCCTGATCGTTTCCGGCTGCAGGAGGTCGAGTTGCGGCCGGCCGATCGACACCAGTTCGATATCGGCATCGGCCGCCGCGCGTTCCGCGAGGCTCCTCGCCACCTGGCCTTCGCGGCCGGTAACCAGGATTCTCACCGCGGCGCCAACGGCGAGCCCAGTCGCTCCCCGGCATACCGCCCGTCACGGATCGGTTTCCACCACCAGTCATTGTCGAGATACCAGCGCACCGTCCTGGCAAGGCCGCTCTCGAAGGTCTCGGAGGGCTGCCAGCCCAGTTCGCGGCTTATCTTCGACGCATCGATGGCATAGCGGCGGTCATGCCCCGGACGGTCGGAAACGAAGGCGATGAGTTCGCGGTAACTGCCGCCGCCGCTTCGCGGCTTCATGTCGTCGAGCACGTCGCAGATCGTTTCGACCACCACGAGATTGCTGCGCTCGGAGTTGCCGCCGACATTGTAGCTTTCGCCCGGCACGCCCTTTGTCGCGACGAGTTCCAGCGCGCGCGCATGATCGTCGACGTAGAGCCAGTCGCGTATGTTTGCGCCGGTGCCATAGACCGGTATCGGCTTCTCGTGCAGCGCATTCAGTATCGCCAGCGGAATGAGCTTTTCGGGAAAATGGAAGGGGCCGTAATTGTTGGAGCAATTGGAGACGACCACCGGCAGGCCGTAGGTCTCGTGCCATGCGCGGACCAGATGGTCCGACGCCGCCTTGGAAGCTGAATAGGGCGAGGACGGCGCGTAAGGCGTGTCCTCCGTGAATACGCCTTCGTCGAAGGGCAGGTCTCCGAAAACCTCGTCGGTCGATATGTGGTGGAAACGAAACGCGTTCTTCTTTTCGCCGGACAGTCCGTGCCAATATGTCAGTGCTGCGGAAAGCAGGCGGAACGTGCCGACGATGTTGGTCTCGATGAAGGCGGAGGGCCCGTCGATCGACCGGTCGACATGGCTTTCAGCCGCCAGATGCATGATCACGTCGATGTCGTGCCGGCGCAGCAGATCGTCGATGACCGAAGCATCGCAGATATCGGCGTTCGCGAAGCTGTAGTTGGGATGGTTCTCGATCTGGCGAAGCGATTCGAGATTGCCGGCATAGGTCAGCTTGTCGACATTGACGACGTGATGGCCGGGATTGCCGCAAAGGAGCCGGCAGACCGCCGACCCGATAAAACCCGCTCCGCCGGTGACCAGAATGTTCATGGGCCCTCTACGAGCTTCCTCCGGCACATCGCGCACCAAGTCATCCGCAAATTATTCAAAGATCTGGGCATCGGCGAGAAGCGGCGCTCCGCGATCCTTGTCCGAAAGCGTGATCCCGGCTGCAGGGACCGGCCAGTCGATGCCGATCGCCGGATCGTCGAACCTTATCGACCTGTCGTGCTCGGGGGCGTAGCGCTCGGTCACCTTGTAGACGACCTCGGTGTCGGGAACGAGCGTCACGAAGCCGTGCGCGAAACCTCTAGGCACGAGGATCTGGTTCCATTTCTCCGCCGAAACCTCCAGCCCCAGCCACCTGCCGAAGGTCGGGGAGTTTTTTCGTATGTCGACCGCGACGTCGAAAATCGCGCCGTGCACCACCCTGACCAGCTTGTCCTGGGCGAAGGGCGGCAGCTGGTAGTGAAGTCCGCGAAGCACGCCCGCCGCTCTCGACAGCGAATGGTTGTCCTGCACGAAGACCAGGTCAATTCCCGCCGCGACCAGACCAGGCGCGCTGTAGGTCTCGGAGAAGAACCCGCGATCGTCGCCGAACCGCTGCGGCGTGATCTCATAGACGCCCGCGAGTTCGAGTTCCTTCACCTCAACCATCCTGCTGCGTCACCTCGGCCATGCGCCGCCGCAGATATTGGGCGTATTCGTTGCTGCCGAGCCGATCGGCGCGGAACAGGACCTGTTGCGGATCAAGCCATCCCATCTCGACGCCGATCTCTTCCGGACAGGCGATCTTGATGCCCTGCCGGTGCTCGATGGTTCTGACGAAGGAGGATGCGTCGTGCAGGCTGTCGTGGGTGCCCGTGTCGAGCCAGGCAAAGCCGCGGCCAAGCCTGTGAACATGGAGATCGCCGCGTTCCAGATAGGCGTTGTTGACTGCCGTTATTTCGAGTTCACCACGCGCCGATGGCGTCGTCGACGCGGCAATTCCAATGACGTCGTTGTCGTAGAAGTAGAGCCCCGTCACCGCCCAGTTCGATTTCGGCTCAGCCGGTTTTTCCTCGATAGACAGCGCCCGTCCGGTGGCCCGGTCGAAGCTGACGACGCCGTATCTCTGTGGATGGTCGACCTGATAGGCGAAGACCGAGGCTCCGCTCGTAAGCGACGCGGCCTGCTGGCAGATACGCGAAAGGCCCTCGCCGAAAAAGATGTTGTCGCCGAGGACCATGGCGACGGAACTGTCACCGATAAAATCCCTGCCGATGATGAAGGCTTCCGCCAGCCCTCTCGGCTCCGCCTGCTCGGCATAGGAAAGGCGAATCCCGAAATCGGAGCCGTCGCCGAGCAGCCCGCGGAAGCCCGGCAGGTCGCGCGGCGTCGATATGACGAGGATTTCCCGAATTCCCGCCAGCATGAGAACGCTGAGCGGATAGTAGATCATCGGCTTGTCGTAGATCGGCAATATCTGCTTCGACACCGCCAGGGTAAGCGGATAGAGCCGGGTCCCGCTTCCTCCCGCCAGAATGATGCCCTTCATCGAGTCCTCAGTCCAAGCAGGAGATCTACGATAGGGAGAGGGCGAAAAATTGGGTAGGGAACGGGATTATGCACGATCTGTCTTGCTCTTGAGCGGCCCCGCAACCCAGCCCGGATTACCGCCTTCAGCGAGCATGGTCAACGACTTGGGCGTCTTGCGGGAATGGCACAGCGACGCCCGGTCGAAGGCAGGATCAGCCACGCTTCGGCAGCAGCGACCAAACGGCAGGCACGATCGCCGCAGCAAGTGCGACCTTGATCAGGTCCGGGACGATGAACGGGACGACGCCGAAGGCCCAGGCTTTCTCAGCCCCGATCAGCACTGCGAGCCAGGCGAAACCCATGGTCAGCATCACGGCGTTTGCCGCAAGCATGACGCCGAACAGTTTTACCGGGTTGCGATCAAAACCGCGATCGGCAGCCCAGCCGACAATCGCGGCCATCACGACGAAACCGGCTAGATAGCCGCCGGTGGTGCCGAGCATGTAGGCAATGCCGATGCCCTTCTCCGGCGTGCTCTGGAACACCGGGAATCCCATCGCGCCCTCGGCCATATAGAGGAGGAGGGTCGCGACGCCGAGCCTGAAGCCGAAGCCGGCAGCGATCAGCAGGACCACCAAGGTCTGCAGCGACATGTCGACCGGACCGAGTACGACCTTCGTCTTTGCCGAGATCGTCAGGAGCAAAGTCCCGAGGACGGCAAGGAAAATCTGCCCACCCAGGCGCGCGACACCTTTTTGGGGCAGAGCAAGATCGATGAGCGGACGAGCGGTGACTGCAATGGCCATGGTTCTTCCCATTTTTTGAAAATGGCTGACGCTCAGCCGGTCGATTCCGGTATATTTGCTTCCATGATACGCGGCAAATGGTTTCAGCAGGATCGCCGATGCGCCTGAATTTCGATCTCGGCTTCGAACCCTCCTATGGCGAGTTGGTGCCTGTCTTTCCGCGTGTCGCCCGTGTGACCGCGAAAAACCCCGGTCCCTTCACCTTCCATGGCACGAACAGCTATCTCGTCGGAGAGCGCGAACTGGCCGTCATCGATCCGGGGCCGGAAGACGACGACCATTTCGACGCGCTGGTCGCCGCCATTGACGGTCGGCCGGTCACGCATATCCTCGTCAGCCACACGCATCGCGATCATTCGCCGCTTGCTGCGCGGCTCAGTCGAGCGACGGGCGCACCGGTTTATGCCGAAGGGCCGCACCGTTCGGCCAAAACCCCGCCGACCGGCAGGCCGTTCGATAGCGGTGCCGATATGGACTTCAAGCCGGATGTTGGCTTGGCGGAAGGCGATCTGATCGCTGGCGAGGGCTGGACGCTTAGAACCGTCCTTACACCGGGCCACACTGCCAATCACGCCGCCTTCGCTCTCGACGGCACAGGGCTCCTCTTCTCGGCCGACCATGTCATGGCGTGGTCGACCACGATCGTCGCACCGCCCGACGGCTCGATGGCGGACTATATGGCATCGCTCGACAGGCTGATCGAGCGCAGTGACACGCTCATGCTTCCGGGCCATGGCGGTCCGGTCAAGAATCCGCAGGATTACCTGCGCGGCCTGAAGGAACACAGGCTGGCGCGCGAGCGGGCGATCCTTGACCGTCTCCGACAAGGCGACCGGTCGATCGAAGATCTGGTCAAGGCAATATACCGCGACACCGACCCCAGGATGCATGCTGCCGCTGGACTTTCCGTGCTCGCGCATCTGGAGAGCCTGGTGGACAGGAAGCTGGTCGAGACCGACGGCGACCTCTCAATCGGGGGGATCTTCAGACCGGTCTAGAGGTTCCGACGGTTCCTCCGGAGGCGGCTGCGCCACCGGCGGTTGAGGTTCCTCCGGCTTTGGCGGCTCGGCGGGTTCAACCGGCGTGACGACGGTGAGATAGGCGACCTCGACGTCGAGGTCAGCGAGGAAGAATGCGATACGAGCGGCGTTGTCGCCGAAATCGTGCGGACCGTATCGGGATGCCGAGCGCATGTCGACATAGGTCGACGTGCCTTCGTCGATCAGGCGTATGGCAACGTCGGCTGGAAGCCCCAGCAGGGGAGAACGCGCCTGCGCCTCGATGGTGATTTCGGTTGCGTCAGGCGGAAAGTCGGCGGAGCCGATGATCGGCCAGCGGCGATCGTCCAGTACTTCCTGCACCACTTCCGCGACTTGCGCTATCGGCGCCTCGTAGCGTCGACCGGTCGCCGTCGGATAGTTGTCATGCTGCAATTTGCGCCGCTCCGGCGTGAACGGCTCGATGCGGTTCATCCCATCCGTGCGCTGCGCGGCTGCGGCTGCGAGTTCCGGCGGATCGTCCGTATCGGTTGAAACGTCGTTGAGCAGTGGCAGCGTGACGCCGCGATAGGCGGTGATCCCGAAGGGGGTCAACACAAGCAGCGCGACCAGGATCGCGAAAAGCAGGCTTCCGCCGCCCTTGCCGCCATAATGCCAGAACAGGAAAAGCGCCCGCACCGCGAATAGCAGCGCCAATATCGCAAAAGCCGCGACTGTTCCCAGAACCGGAAAGAAGTCGGGCGTGCTCAGAAATCCGATGCGATGCCCTAATCCAGCAGTTAGGAACAGCACGGCGGAAAAGACCGCTATCCGCCGCGACCACACGGTGGCGTTCGAAACGCGCCGTTCCAGAAATTCGTCCATCCCGTGGTCGTCGTCCCGTTGCCGCCCGCGGCGAGTACTTAAGGCCTTTTCCGTCCGGGTTGAAGTGCAAACGCGGCGACAGCGCTTCCCCATCGTCTGAACGACGCTATCCACAGGCCTGCGGCGGCCGTTACTCGACGGCAGTGGTCTTTGCCACAATGCGGCCACCGTCGCCGTGGATTCTAGCGCTGTGGCGGGTTGTGTATTGCGAACATCCAAGGGATTGCGCATGGACGCCCAGAAATCCGCGGACCAAGGCCCGGAACCGGTCCCCGAATCCCCGACGCTGCTTGCTCCGTCCGACACCAAGCTCCTGGCGGCCCCGGTGCTGCCCCAGGTCTCCGACGATGATTTCGAAGAGGTTGTGCGAGGCGCGTTGGAAGCGGTTGGCGGCACGTTGCTCTTCAAGATGAAGGTCGGTGCCGACGACGATGTGCATCACGCCGCCGCTGCGGTTGTCGGCCTCGGGGCAAGCCGTCAATTCCTGCTGCTGACGCTTCCGGCGCAGGGCGGCCAGCTCAAGGTCGAGACGACTTCGCGCAGCAACAGCCCGCTGGCGAAAATCGCCGAATCCTATGCCGGGCTGATGGACGTGCTGAAGGCAGCCGCCTGAACCCGCGATTGCGACCTGACGCTTGACGGAACGTGATGTTGATCGCCACGTTATGATCGATCACAGGGAGCATGACGATGAACATCGCGGCCAATCCTTCGCCCGGATTCCAGCGGAACCCATCTCACCGGATAAGCGTGGAGCCCTTCGACGGGGCGGTCACGGTGGTTTTCTCGGATGCGATACTGGCCTCGTCCGACAGGGCACTGGTCATGCGCGAGGCGGACCGTCCGCCGGTCTTCTACATTCCATTCGTGGACGTCTATTTCGAGTTCCTGAAACGCAGCGGTACCTCCACTCATTGTCCCTACAAAGGCGACGCTTCCTACTGGAATGCGACAGCGGTGGGCGAGGCGGTCAACGATGTGATGTGGGCCTATGAGGGCCCCTATGACGAGATGGTCGAGATCAAGGACCACGGCGCGTTCTATCCCGACAAGGTCAGGATAGAAGCAAATCCGAAATCCGGAGAGGCCGGGGCCGATCTCTAGGCCTGCCCGTCAGCCGGCCTTCACCACAGCAGCCTGGGCGGCCGCCAGCCGAGCGATCGGCACGCGGTATGGCGAGCACGATACATAGTCCAGCCCGACCTGCTGGCAGAAGCGGATCGAGGCGGGGTCGCCGCCATGCTCGCCGCATATTCCGAGCTTGATGTCCGGCCGCGTTGCCCTGCCCTTCTCGGCAGCCATCTTCACCAGTTCACCGACGCCGTCGATGTCGAGGGTGACGAAAGGATCCTGCTCGACGATGCCCTTTTGGCGATAGGTCTCCAAGAAGGACGCCGCATCGTCGCGCGAGATGCCGAAGGCCGTCTGGGTGAGGTCGTTCGTCCCGAAGGAAAAGAACTCGGCCGATTCCGCAATGACATGCGCCCTGATGGCGGCGCGCGGCAGCTCGATCATCGTGCCGGTGAGATAATCGATGCTCGTCCCCGTCTCCTCCATCACGCTCTTCGCTACTGCATCGATGCGGGCCTTGACGAAATCCAGTTCCTTCTTCAGCCCGACCAGCGGCACCATGATCTCGGGTACCACCGGCCTGCCGGTCCGCTTGCCGGCTTCGACGGCCGCTTCGAAGATGGCACGCGCCTGCATCTCGGCGATCTCGGGATAGGAGACGGCCAGCCGGCAGCCGCGGTGGCCCAGCATCGGATTGAACTCGTGCAGCGCGTCGGTGCGCTGGCGCAGCTTCTCGGCGCCGACATTCATGACCGCCGCCACCTCCTCGATCTCCTGGTCCGATTTCGGCAGGAACTCATGCAGCGGCGGATCGAGTAGCCGGATGGTGACCGGCAGACCTGCCATGATCTCGAAAAGCTCCAGGAAATCCGAGCGCTGCATCGGCAGCAGCTTGGCAAGCGCAGCGCGCCGGCCTTCCTCCATGTCGGAGAGGATCATTTCGCGCATGGCGACGATGCGGTCGCCGTCGAAGAACATGTGCTCGGTGCGGCAGAGGCCAATGCCTTCAGCGCCGAAGGAGCGCGCCATGCGCGCATCGGCGGGCGTCTCCGCGTTGGTTCGCACCTTCATGCGCCGGATCGCATCCGCCCATTCCATGATCGCGGCAAAATCGCCGGACAGTTCCGGCTGCAGCATCGGCACTGCACCCTTGAGCACCTGCCCGTTGCCGCCGTCGATGGTGATGATGTCGCCCTTGCGGAAGGTCACTCCCATCGTCGTCAGCGTGCCGTTCCGATAGTCGACGCGCAGCGAGCCCGCGCCCGACACGCAAGGCTTGCCCATGCCGCGCGCCACGACGGCCGCGTGGCTGGTCATGCCGCCCCGCGTGGTCAGGATGCCTTCGGCCGCATGCATGCCATGGATGTCTTCCGGGCTCGTCTCGATGCGGACGAGGATAACCTTCCTGCCGAGCGCCTTCATGTCTTCCGCCTCATGCGAGGAGAAGACGATTTCGCCGGTCGCGGCGCCCGGCGAAGCCGGCAGGCCGACGGCGATCACATCGCGCGCGGCCTTGGGGTCGATGGTCGGATGCAGGAGCTGGTCGAGCGAGGCCGGGTCGATGCGCGAAATCGCCTCCTCCCGGGTGATCAAGCTTTCGCCGGCCATGTCGACGGCGATCTTCAGCGCCGCTTTCGCGGTGCGCTTGCCGGAGCGCGTCTGCAACATCCAGAGCTTGCCGCGCTCGATGGTGAATTCGAGATCCTGCATATCGCGATAATGCTTCTCGAGCCGGTCCGAGATCGCGACGAAGGAGGCGAAGGCCTCCGGCATCACCTTTTCGAGCGACGGCTTGTCGGAGCCGGCCTGGATGCGAGCCCTCTCCGTGATGTTCTGCGGCGTGCGGATGCCGGCGACCACGTCTTCGCCCTGCGCGTTGACCAGGAACTCGCCGTAGAGCGCCTTCTCGCCGGTCGAAGGATTGCGCGTGAAGGCGACGCCGGTGGCCGACGTGTCACCCATGTTGCCGAACACCATCGCCTGCACGTTGACGGCGGTGCCCCAGCTTTCGGGAATGTCGTGCAGCCGGCGGTAGGTGACAGCGCGCGGGTTCATCCAGCTCGAAAAGACGGCGCCGATCGAACCCCAGAGCTGTTCCTGCGGGTCCTGCGGGAAGGGCCGCCCCAGTTCTTCCTCGACCTTCGCCTTGTAGAGCGCGATCACCGCCTGCCAGTCGGCTGCCGATAATTCCGTGTCGAGTTCATGGCCGCGATTTGCCTTCTCGTCCTCGAGGATTTCCTCGAAGACCTCATGATCCAGCCCGAGGACCACGTTGGAGTACATCTGGATGAAGCGGCGATAGCTGTCATAGGCGAAACGCGGGTCGCCGGCGTCTGCCGCCAGCGCCTCGACGGTGACGTCGTTGAGGCCGAGATTGAGCACCGTGTCCATCATGCCCGGCATCGACGCGCGCGCCCCGGAACGGACGGACACGAGGAGCAGGTTCTGGGGATCGCCGAGCCGCCGGCCCGTCAGGGCGGCGATGTGGTCCAGCGCGGCCGAGACCTGTTCCTTCAACGCCGACGGATATTCACGGTCGTTGGTATAGTGCCAATTGCAGAATTCGGTGGTGATCGTGAAGCCGGGCGGGACAGGCAGGCCGAGACGGCACATCTCCGCGAGATTGGCGCCCTTGCCGCCCAGCAGGTTGCGGTCTCCGGCATGGCCTTCGGCCGCCCCGTCGCCAAAGGTATAGACCCACTTTGTCATGCTCGCTCCTCTACAGCGCCTCAGCCGGCAAACGGTCGTCGGGGAGCGATAGAATGCTGCACTGCAAAAAGCAATTATCGTCAGGAACTACAATCGATTAGGTCCTGCAAGCTCCGGCATCAAAAGTTTCCGACAACCGGAAGGCTTGCGTGATCGTCCATTCCAGAATAGAACATAAAGTGAACATATAGTGTGGAGAGTACGCATGAGACAGACAGGCAAACTCGACTATCTCGAACTGCCGGCGACGGGCGGAACGCTCGACAGCGTCAAGGCTTTCTACAGCGCCGCCTTCGGCTGGACCTTCACGGATTACGGGCCTACCTATTCCGCCTTCGAGGAAGGTCTCGACGGCGGCTTCGATGCCGATGCCGCCGAAGGCTCGCAGAAGCCGCTGCCGGTTCTCTATTCCGAGGACCTCGAAGCGACGCTGGCCGAAGTCGAGGCAGCCGGCGGGAAAGTGGTCAGGCCGATCTTCTCTTTTCCGGGCGGCAGGCGATTCCATTTCCTCGATCCCGCCGGCAACGAGCTCGCCGTCTGGAGCGAGTGAAACCGGCGCTGGAGAAACGAAGCTGCGTCCGTTCGGCGCGATTGTGCTTTTCAGGGACGCTGTTATAAGGCCGCCCAGCTTGCGAAGTTTGGGGCGTAGCCAAGCGGTAAGGCAGCGGTTTTTGGTACCGCCATTCCCTGGTTCGAATCCAGGCGCCCCAGCCAAGCGTCGCAGCATACGCTTCCTCCCCACGCCTGCGCGCTCGATCCTTCGAGTCACCTCCCCCTGATTGCGATACGGATACACTTCATCATCGCCACGCCCTGCTTTCGCAGTCTGGCCTTTTCAAAGAACGCTGCTCGCCACGGGAGCAGAAGTCGGGAAGCGGGGCACGGGGCCTGGCCTCTCAATGTTATACGTGGCCGGTTTCCCGTACCCCGCCGGCATGCTTGCCCTACCTGGAGGGGACGCAGAATCGTTTCACCGCGCGACCTCGGTCAGGGCCCGGTCCTCGGGGCTCATCACCCAGCCGCGCCACCTCCGCGCGACCGAACCGGTACCGCCGCCCTCCCCTGATCCCTGGTCCGGACCAGGGCTCCCGCGAGGGCGATGCGAGGAGTATCGCTCAGGCGGGAGCGACGTGGATAAACAGCCGCAGAATTTACTCGATATCGAGTAAATTCAATTGGTTATGAGGAAAACCCATCCACGCGACCGGAACCTTGTCCGGCACGCCGGGCTCGTTTGCCTGGCCTAGCGCACGATCGACATATAGCGGCCTGCAAACATCTCTCTTCCGCCGAGCTGGGCGGTGCAATCCGAGGTGAAATCCGAGTTGCCGGTCATCTCGATGGTGTTGCCGACGATTCTCAGACATTTGGAGTCGGTCGTCGACATCGAGTTTCCTGCGTAGAAAATGTGCGCGCCCGGAGCGTAGATGAAGCCCTCGACGTATGAATCCGACGTGCCGTTTATCGAGATCGTCTTGGTGTTGCTCTTTTCCTGGTAGATGACGATTCCGGCGTAGTCGCCTGACGTCGGCGGCTTGAGCTGAACCCGCTGGTTGCCGTTGACGGTGAACTCGGCACCCTCCATCAGGAAGATGGTGACGCCGTCGCCCTTGATGGAGCCGTTGCCGCCCAGGTCGACACTGCCGCCGCGCAGAATATAGGTGCCGGGCTCCAGGATAATGGTGCCCGACAGTTTCTTGCCGCAATAGGTGCCCGGCGACAACGTCTTTTCCTTGCCGCCCGGGACGTTCTGGCACCCCGTGTAGGACGGCGGCTTGACACGCGCCAAGGGATCGAACGACGGGTACTGGTTCTCCATCGGGGTGCTGCAGTCCAGAGTGACGTTCGAACTGGACTTGATGCCGTATGTGCCGCCGACCGAACTGGTGCAGGCTGCCGTCAGCAACGCGGAACCGCCACGCGAAATGGAACTGTCGGCTCTCGAGTTCGAGGCGATGACACAGCCCGTGAGGCTGACATCAGTGGACCCCTGGAACTTCACCGCTGCCGAAGCGGCCGGGTCGAGGGCGAGCACGCATGCGGGCGGGCCGCGCTTGATCTTGACGACGCTGCGCCTGTTCAGGGGCCAGGCAAGCCCGCCGAGCACGCCGTGGTGGGTCAGCGCGGAGTGGACGATGATGAAATCCTCTTCACCCTCCGACGTCGCGAGCGCACTGAGATCGCCGGTCAGCTCGTCCTCGAACTCGAACGGCAGATCGTCGCCGCCGAGGATACCGGCCATGTTGTTCTCGTAGTAGCCCTGCCCCAGCTCGGTCAGTTCCTCGTCCGACATGCCGAGATGGTAGGCGCCGGCGATTGCCAGAGCCGACGCATCGAGCGAGTTCTGCAGCTGATCGGCCTTGTTCAGCGCGTTGGTCAGGTCGACCGCACCCGCAACCGCCGCCAGCAGCGGCACCATCGCGATCGCGGTGATCATGCCGTAGTTGCCCGCTTCCGAGCGCCAGAAACGCTTGAACATCGCGGCATCTGCCCCAAAGCCACACCGAGACAGGATCGCAGACAAACGTTTCGGCGGTATTCCCGGAAACGTTAAAATTTGACCGGCCGCCCGGGGCCGACGCGAGATTTGCGCCGCCTTTCCATTCCCTATGCCGCAGTCCCGACGGCGATCAGAAGGCCTGGCCGTGCCCCTTTCGGAACATTTGCCCGACCGTCGTGTTGTCACGTGGGCTTGCAAGCATCGAAATAGCTGGAGGACAGGATGAAAAAACTGATCATTGCCGCGGCCGCAATCCTGGCGATCGCCGGCTGCAGCCGGACCGAACAAGGCGCAGTCGTCGGAGGAGCAACCGGGGCGATCGTCGGCGGCGCGGCCACGGGCGACGCCGGAGGCGCGCTGGTCGGAGGCGCCGTGGGCGCCGCGGCGGGCGCCCTCATCGGACGCGCCACCGAACCCGGCCGCTGCTATTATCGCGGACGCGACGGACGCCGCTACGTGGCGGAGTGCCCACGGGGGTACTGAGTCGGATCAAGCGATGGCGGGCTGACGGCGGTCAGCTCGCTTCGCGCATGCGCTCCGCGGTTTCCAGATTGACCGAAACGAGCTGGCTCACGCCCTGCTCCGCCATAGTGACGCCGAACAGCCTGTTCATGCGGGCCATGGTGATCGGGTTGTGGGTGATGACCACGAACCGTGTCTCGGTCGAGGCCGCCATCTCGTCCATGAGATTGCAGAAGCGCTCGACATTGTGGTCGTCGAGCGGCGCGTCGACCTCGTCGAGCACGCAGATCGGCGCCGGGTTGGTGAGGAACACGGCGAAGATCAGCGCCATGGCCGTCAGCGCCTGCTCGCCGCCGGACAGCAGCGTCATGGTCTGCGGCTTCTTGCCGGGCGGACGGGCGAGGATTTCGAGGCCCGCTTCGAGCGGGTCTTCCGACTCGATCAGCTGAAGCTCGGCGGTGCCGCCGCCGAAGAGATGCGTGAACAGCCGCTGGAACTGGGTGTTCACCACCTCGAAGGCGGCGAGCAGCCGCTCGCGACCCTCACGGTTCAGGCTCTGGATCGCCTGGCGCAGCTTGCGGATCGCCTCGATGACGTCCTCGCGCTCCGAAACGATCGTCTCGTGGCGTTCCGTCAATTCCCGCTGCTCTTCCTCGGCGCGCAGGTTGACTGCGCCGAGGCGCTCGCGCTCGACCTTCAGCCGGTCGAGCCGCTTTTCAACCTCGGTCATGTCGGGCAGCGGCGCGTCGGCGTCCAGCTCGGCCTGGCGAATCGCCAGATGCGGCAGCGTGTTCAGCACTTCCTGGATGCGCGCCTCGGCTTCCTTGCGGCGCTCGTCGGCGGCGTTCAGCCTCTCCTCGGCGCGGGCGCGGCCCTCGCGGGCTTCCGACAGATCGGTGATCGCCGATGTCGCGGCCTTGTCGAGAACGGCCTGTCTCGTCTCGGCTTCCTGCAAACGATCGGCCGCGGCCTTGCGCAGCGTTTCCGATTCGGAGAGCTGGGTGAGCAGCGCGCGGCGCTTCGCAGCGATCTCGTCGGGGGTGTCGTCCAGCGCCTCGAGTTCGGACGCAGTCTCGGCGCGACGCTCGGCGAGAGATGCGATGTGCGTCTCGGCATTGGCGGCCCGCTGCACCCAGGTGCCGCGTTCCGACGCGATGGCTGCGAGCCGCCGTGTGCGTGCTTCGGCTTCGCGCTTCAGCCCCTCGTGGAGGGCGCGCGCGTCGGCGAGCACGCCGCGGTCGCGGGTGACTGTCGCGGCCAGCGCCTCAAGCCGCTCACCGAGATCGCCGAGATCGGGCGCGCCGGCAAGCTGCGCCTCCGCTTCGGCGACGGCGCCCGCAGCTTCGGCCAGATCGTCGGCGATGCGGGAGCGCGATTCGACCAGCGCATCGCGCCGGCTCGCCAGTTCGCCGGCCGCCTTTTCGGCGCGCGCCAGCGCGTCACGAGCCTCGCCGAGCGCCCTCTGCGCGTCTCGCCAGGCCTGGCGGGCGGCGGCTTCGGCGGCGACCCGGTCGCGCACCGCAGCTTCCGCCGCGGCGAGCGCTGCCTCGGCTGCCCGCACCTTGTCGGTCGCGGCGGCCATCTCCAGATCGAGTTCGGCAAGACGGTTCTTCTGCGCCAAGCGCTGTGCGGCAGCCGTCGGCGCATCGGCGCTGGCGGTGAAACCGTCCCAGCGCCAGAGGGCTCCATCCTGGCTGACCAGGCGCTGGCCGGTTTTCAGCGCACCCTGCAGGCGACGGCCATCGGCGGCGTCGACGATGCCGATCTGCGCCAGGCGGCGCGCGAGCTGGCGCGGACCGCGCACGACGCTTGCAAGGCTGCGCACGCCTTCGGGCAATGCCGGGTCCGTTCCACCGGCGTCGATGTCGGCCCAGTGGGCCGGCGCGCCCGGATCGAGCGCGGCGTCGAGATCCTCGCCGAGAGCGGCGCCGAGCGCCGTCTCGTAACCGCGGTCGACCTTGATCTGCTCCAGCACGGCCGGGAAAAGATCGCCCGTCACGGCGCTCAGGATCTTCGCCAGCGTGCGCGCCTCGGCCTCGATGCGGGCGAACTCGGCGCGCACCTCCTGCAGGGGCGGGCGGGCGGCGCTTTCCTGGGCGCGGGCCTCGGCGACAGCCGTTTCGGACGCGGCGGCGGCCTCTTCGGCCGCTTCGACGGCGGCCTCGGCCTCCTCGGCAAGCATTTTCTTCTCGGCCGGGTCGGCGAGAGCGGCGATGCGCTCGGCGATCTCGGCCGCCTCGCGGTCGAGATTGGCGAGCTGGCGCTCCAGCCGGTCGCGGCGCTCGGCCGTATCGCGCAGCGAGCGCTCGATCTGGTTGCGCGCAGCGGCGGCCTCGGCGCGCTCGGCGGTGAGCCTGGCGAGCGCCGCTTCGCTGAGGGTCAGGGCGGACGATGCGGCTTCGAAGGCGGCGCGGGTGGAAGTTTCACGCTCGACGGAGGAATCGTTCTCCTCGCTGAGCGTCGCCTCTTCCGCTTCGAGACGCTGCAGCACGTCCGCATTGTCGCGGACCATCTGCTCCTCGCGCGCCACGTCGGCGTCGAACTGTTCGAGGCGACGGGCGAGTTCGGCGCGGCGGCGCTCGACGCGCGCGGCCTCCTCCTCGATCTGCGACTTGGCGATCGACAGGCGCTGATAGGCGGCGGCGGCAGCCGCCTCGGCCTCGCGCAGCTCCGGCAGCTTGTGGGCAGAGATTGCCTGCTCCTTCGCCGCTTCCATCTGGGCGCTGGCGCGCTCGCCGACCACCGAGGTGGCAGCGGAAAGGGCAGACTGCGCCTCGGCCTCCTGCGCCTTGGCGATGGTCCAGCGGACGTGCAGCAGCGTCGCCTCGGCCTTGCGGATGTCGGCGGAGAGGTTCTTGAAGCGGGAGGCTTGGCGGGCCTGGCGCTTCAGGTTCTCAATCTGGCTTTCGAGCTCGCCGACCACGTCGTCGAGGCGCTCAAGGTTCTGCTCGGCGGCGCGCAGGCGAAGCTCGGCCTCGTGGCGGCGCGTGTGCAGGCCGGAGATGCCCGCGGCCTCCTCTAGCAGCGCGCGGCGGGCCTGGGGTTTTGCCTGGATCAGCTCGCCGATGCGGCCCTGCCCCACCATCGACGGCGAGCGGGCGCCGGTCGACTGGTCGGCGAAGAGGAGCTGCACGTCCTTGGCGCGCGCCTCCTTGCCGTTGATGCGGTAGACGGAGCCCGCCTCGCGCTCGATGCGGCGCGACACCTGCAATTCGTCGGCATCGTTGAAGGCGGCCGGCGCGGTGCGGTCGGCATTGTCGAGGAAAAGCGTGACTTCAGCGGTGTTGCGGGCCGGCCGCGTGCCGGAGCCCGAGAAGATGACGTCGTCCATGCCGGACGCGCGCATGTTCTTGTACGAGCTTTCGCCCATCACCCAGCGCAGCGCCTCGACGAGGTTCGACTTGCCGCAGCCGTTGGGGCCGACGATGCCCGTCAGCCCGCGCTCGATGACGAACTCGCCGGGTTCGACGAAGGATTTGAAGCCGAGAAGGCGCAGCCGCGAGAATTTCATGCGCGCCTACCCACAGGCGCGCGGAAACCCGCCCGCCCGCCAGGCGGGCAAGCGTCAGAGCATGCCGTCGATGATCGCCGACATTTCCGCAATCGTAAGGGCCCCTTTGTAGGTGTTCCCGTTGATGAAGAAGGTCGGGGTGGAGTCGACCTTGAACTCCTCCGCTCCCCGCTTCTGCACTGCTCTCACATCGTCCAGAAGCTTCTGGTCCGTCAAGCAGGCCTCGAAGGTCTCCTGTGAAAAACCGGCAAGCTTGGAGATCTGCAGCAGGGCGTCCTTGGCGTTTTCCACAGCCGCCCAGTTCTGCTGCTGCTTGAACAGCACGTCGATCATCGGGAAATAATTGTCTTTCGAGCAGCGCGCCAGCATGAAGCCGGCCTCGGCGCGCGGATCGAACGGGAATTCGCGGAAGATCAGCCGCGCCTTGCCGGTGTCGATGTACTTCGTCTTGAGTTCAGGCAGCGTCGTGGCGTGGAAATGTGCGCAGTGCGGGCAGGTCATCGACGCGTATTCGACGATGGTGACAGGCGCATCGTCCTTGCCGAGCACCATCTCGGGCAGCGCGCCGGGCTCGAGCAGCTTGGCCATGTCGACGCTGCCCTGGGATTGCGGCGCAGCGGCGGCCGGGGTCGCCGCCGGAGCTTCCGCAGCGGCAGGCTGAGCCTCGGCGGCCGGCGCCTCAGGGGCAGGCGCGGGCGTCTCGGCTTGCGCCGTCTCGCCTGAATCGCTGCAGGCGGCAGTGAGCGCCGCCGCCGACACGGCGAGCAGCGAAAGAACGGTTCTGCGGGGCAGAGAACGGGACATGCGAATCACCTGACAATGGATGGATATTGCAATGCCTCAGCACCACAAAGCGAGAGTTTGCGCGAATTAGGGCATGCCGGTCCCCAATCCAATCGTCAAAATTGTGGCCGCGATCACATTTCGTTCACCGATTCAGGCATGAGGGGCGGCGAAACCGGCTTCTCACGTGCGGCAATTCCGGCCGGAAACCTCTTCTGAAGAGACCGCAACTCAGCTTTTCGGCTTGCGCATGCCGACGATGGTGGCGCCCAGGCGCTCCAGCGAGGCCCTGAGGCCGTCGTCCTCGATCTTGCCGACGGTCGTGGAGAGGCGGGTCTTTTCGTCCTGCGAGAGCGCGCGAGGGGTCGGCTTCGGCCCGCTGGACGGCGGCGATACCGGCTTCTGCACGATCCTGACGCGGCCGATCGCCGAAAAGCCGAGGAAAGCGTTGACGCGGCCGATGATCTCACCGGTTTCGTGCTGGAGATGGAGCGCGGCAGCCCCCTCGCAAGCCACCACGAGGACGGCCGGCTCGAAAGGATCGTCGTCATGCAAACGGCGTGGCCACTGGATCTTTTCAGGACGCGAACTCTTCGCCAGCCGGGGACCGACGATCTCCTCCCATGACTGGACGAGCCCGATCGAGATGCCGGCGCGCCGGCGCAGCACGGGATCGAGGATTTCCGTCGCCAGGTCACTGACGGCGACGGCATTGCGGTTATGCCTTTTTCCTGCCATGCGCGTTCTGCACCCAGATTATCGTTTGTCGCAACTTCCAGGAAAATCGGTTCGGACTTTTCCTGGAATTGCTCGGTCAGCCAATCTTTGGCAGCTTCGGAAGCAATGGCACTCACCGGCAGAGCCCGCAAGGGAGAGTTCGAGCAGGACGGCTTGGCCGGCCGGCTTCTCGCCTGGTACGACGCGCACCATCGCGACCTGCCGTGGCGCGTCGCTCCGTCGGCGCTCGCCAAAGGGACGAGGCCCGACCCGTACCACGTCTGGCTGTCGGAGATCATGCTGCAGCAGACGACGGTCGAGGCAGTAAAACCCTATTTCCGCAAATTCCTCGAAAAGTGGCCTGAGGTCACGGACCTTGCCGCTGCGGAAACTGAGGACGTGATGAAGGCCTGGGCCGGCCTAGGCTATTATTCGCGGGCGCGCAATTTGAAGAAATGCGCCGATCTGGTCGCCTCAGCGAAAGGCGGCAAGTTTCCCGACAGCGAGGCGGGTCTGCGCGAGCTGCCCGGCGTCGGCGCCTATACGGCCGCTGCGATCGCCGCGATCGCGTTCGGGCGGCCGGCGGCCGTTATGGACGGCAATGTCGAACGGGTCATGTCGCGGCTATACGAGATCCGCACGCCGCTGCCGGATTCGAAGCCGGAGATACGCGTTTTTCTGGAGGCTATCGTGCCGGCGGAGCGGCCGGGCGACTTCGCCCAGGCGATGATGGACCTCGGCGCGACGGTCTGCACGCCGAAGCGGCCGCGCTGCATGCTGTGCCCGCTGCGCGAAAACTGCCGCGCCATCCTTTCCGGCGATCCCGAGCTGCTGCCGATGAAAGGCGCGAAGGCCGAAAAACCGCTGAGGCGGGGCGCGGCCTATGTGGCGATCCGGGACGACGGGGCGATCCTGTTGCGGACGCGGCCCGAAAAGGGCCTGCTCGGCGGCATGAGCGAAGTGCCGACCACCGGCTGGACGGCCCGCATCGACGGCGACACCGGCGCGGACAGCGCCCCCTTCCCGGCCGAGTGGCTACGCGCCGGCAGCATCAGCCATGTGTTCACGCATTTTTCGCTGGAGCTTGACGTCTACCGGGCAGAGGTCGGCGCCGTCCCGACGCCGGACGGCTGGTGGTGGTCGCCGGTCACGGCCGTGCATGACGAGGCGCTGCCGACAGTCATGAAAAAAGTCATCGAATCCGCCATTCCGGGCGCAACGAAACGCAGGCATTGAAGGGAAGAACATGACCGAAATCCGCCACATCGTGTTCGACATCGGCAAGGTGCTGGTGCACTACGATCCTGACCTGCCTTTCAGCCGGCTGATCCCCGACGCGGCGGAGCGGAAGTGGTTCTTCGAAAATGTCTGCACCTCGGCCTGGAACATCGAGCAGGACCGCGGACGCACCTGGGAAGAGGCGGAGGCGGAGATCATTCCGCTGTTTCCCGATCAAGAGGAGAACATCCGCAACTTCCGCCGCCACTGGCACGAGATGGTGCCGCACGCCTATGACGACAGCGTCGCGCTGATGGAAAGGCTGATCGAGTCCGGTCATGACGTGACGCTGCTGACCAACTGGGCGGCGGACACGTTCATCGAGGCACGCCAGCGCTTTCCGTTCCTGGAGAAGCCGCGCGGCGTAACGGTTTCTGGGGAGATCAAGACGATCAAGCCGGATCGCGCGATCTACGACCACCACGTCAAGGCATTCGGCATCGAGCCTTCGGCGGCGCTCTTCATCGACGACAGCCAGAAGAATGTCGACGGCGCAAAGGCGGCCGGCTGGCAGGCGGTGCTGTTTACCGGGGTAGAGCCGCTGGAAGCCGACCTCAGCCGACTGGGCATCAGGTGGTGAAGACGGGCCGGAGGCCGATCAGGCCCCTGCCCGCTCCATGCCGAGGCGTGCGATGCGGCGAAGCTCGTCGATCTGGGTGAGCCCGCCATTGCGTTCGTAGTGCCAGAAGGTCCAGCCGTTGCAGGCGTCGAGGCCCTGGACGGTTGCGCCGACCTTGTGGATCGAGCCGGCGACGTCGCCGACCGCAAGCGTCCCGTCGGCGCGTACCTTCGCCGCCCAGCGCTTCTTCGAATCGTAGAGCGTCGTGCCCGCCTTCATCACGCCGGCGTCGATCAGGCTGACGAAGGCGACGCGCGGCTCGGCGCGCTTGCCGGAGATGGTGGCGAGGTCTTCAAGCGCCATCGGCACCACCGAAGCGATGCGTTCGGCGGCTGCGTCGATATAGGTCTGCTCGCGGTCGATGCCGACGAAATTGCGACCGAGACGCTTGGCGACAGCGCCGGTCGTGCCTGAGCCGAAGAAGGGGTCGAGCACGACGTCGCCCGGCTTCGTCGACGATAGCATTATGCGTGCGAGCAGCGCCTCCGGCTTCTGCGTCGGGTGCAGCTTCTCGCCGTTCTCGTCCTTCAGCCGCTCCGCGCCCGTGCAGATCGGAAACAGCCAGTCGGAACGCATCTGCACGTCGTCGTTGGCGGCCTTCATCGCTTCGTAGTTGAAGGTGTAGCCCTTGGCCTTCGGATCGCGGGAGGCCCAGATCATCGTCTCGTGCGCATTCTGGAAACGGCGGCCGCGGAAATTCGGCATCGGGTTGGTCTTGCGCCAGACGATGTCGTTGAGGATCCAGAAGCCGAGATCCTGCATGATCGAGCCGACGCGGAAGATGTTGTGGTAGGAGCCGATCACCCAGATCGTGCCGTTGGGCTTCAGCACGCGGCGCGCCGCAAGCAGCCAGGCCCGCGTGAAGGCGTCATAGGCGGCGAAGCTCTCGAACTGATCCCAGTGGTCGTCGACCGCATCGACCTTGGACTGGTCGGGACGGTGCAGATCGCCGTCGAGCTGGAGGTTGTAGGGCGGATCGGCGAAAACGACATCGACCGACTTTTCGGGGAGCCGTTCAAGCGCGGCGACGCAGTCGCCCTTGAGGATCGTGTTCAGCCATTCGGGCTGGCTGGAAACGGGGACGGAGATGTCGAGAAGCGCCGCTGCGGACATGCTGGATACTCGAATACGCGTTACGATTCACTTTCCGTTATGGTTACCGTTCTCGGTAAAGATTTAATGAAGCGCCCGCGCAGAGACTCGGGCCGTAATTTGCGGTTCCGGCGGCCATGGTGTAAGGCGCGCCGCTTGAACCCGCCTCCCCCAACGGTGCCTCCCCGACCATGCCCCAGCCAGACCTCGTCATCTTCGATTTCGACGGCACGCTCGTCGACAGCGAGATCATCGCCGCCCGCGTCGAGGCGGAGCTGATCACCGCCGCCGGCTACGAGATCTCGGCCGAGGAGCTATCCGAGCTCTATGCGGGGCTGACGTTCAAGGACATCCTGCTCAGGATCGAGGAAGTTGCCTCCATCCCCTTCAAGGTCTCGCTGATCGACCAGGCGGAGGAACTGGTCGACCAGCGCCTGCGCAACGAGGTGCGGATCATCGAGGGCGCGCGCGAGGCCGTCGCCTCCGTCACGGCCAAGCGCTGCATCTGCTCCAACTCGCGCTCGGAACGGATCAGCTTCATGGCGGAGAAGACCGGGCTCGGCCCGTTCTTCAGCGGCCACATCTTCTCGTCGCTGGAGACGCCTTCGGGCAAGCCCAAGCCGGCGCCCGACGTCTTCGTGCACGCCGCCACCACGCTCGGCGCCAACCCGGCGAACACCTTCGCCATCGAGGATTCCGTGCATGGCATAGCCGGGGCGAAACTCGCAGGCATGCGCGTCATCGGCTTCACCGGCGCGGCCCACAGCTATCCTGGGCACGCCGACGTGCTGACCGAGGCGGGCGCCGAAACGGTGATCAGGCGCTGGGCTGACTTTCCCGGCGTGATCGCCGCGCTTTCCGAGTGGTCGGACGCCTGAGCGTCCTACTCCTCGTCCCGCTTCTTCTTCGGCGGACCGGCGTCAAAGCCGGCGAAGACCTGCAGCGTATTGTCGGCGGGGATCGGCACGCTGACGTTGGGATCGCTGACGATGAACTGCTGCACCTGGTTGCCGCTGACATTGACCTGGTGATTGATCTGCTTCGAGTAGATAACCTCGCCGCCCTGAAGAACGACGACCCGGATCGGCAACGTCACCGTCCCGGAGACGCCGGCAGGACCCGGCACGACGCGGCCGGCGGCCGCAACGTCCATGGTCAGCATGCCGGTGGCGCGGCTGCAGCTGCGCGTCACCTCGGAGATAGACGCCTGGAAGGAAAGCTTGGCGGGGTCTTCCTCGCCGCCCTTGGCGTAACGGTTGAAGTAGCCGGTGTCCTCCTTCAGCGTCACCTGCGGGCAATAGCCCAGCAGCTCGCTCGCCAGGACCTTGCCTTCCTGCGGCTTCTTCTCCTTGTCGCCGCCAAGCCCGAGCACCCCGCCACCGTCGCCCGACTGGCAGCCCGCGGCTGCAAGAACGAACCCGGCAAGCGCGAAACCGGTCAGAAAGCGACCGCTAGTGAACCGAAACGCCATAAACTCCACTTCCCTCTCGCAAAGCGGCTGCTCTATAGCAACCACCGGGCAAAAATGCGACTGACCTGAGTGCGAAATTAACGATCGGCCGGTATTCACCGGCAGGCAGAATGGACAAAAACGCATGAAATATGTGAGCACGCGCGGGGAAGCCCCGGTCCTCGGATTCTCGGACGCGGTCCTTGCCGGGCTAGCGCGGGACGGCGGGCTCTACGTCCCGCAGGACTGGCCCCGGTTCAGCGCCGCGGAAATCCGCGCGATGCGCGGGCTCACCTATCCCGAACTGGCCGTCCGGCTGCTGACGCCCTTCCTCGGCGGCGAAATCCCCGTCTTCGAGCGGCTGGCTCGCGAAGCCTACGCCACCTTCCGGCACGACGCGGTCTGCCCGATGGTACAGCTCGGACCGAACAGCTTCGTGCTGGAACTCTTCCATGGCCCGACGCTGGCCTTCAAGGACGTGGCGATGCAACTGCTGGCGCGGCTGATGGACCATGTGCTGGCCGAGCGGGGCCAGCGCGCGACGATCGCCGGCGCGACGTCGGGCGATACCGGCGGCGCCGCGATCGAGGCCTTCGCCGGGCGCGACCGCACCGACATCTTCATCCTTTTCCCGCACGGCAAGGTGTCGCCGGTGCAGCAGCGGCAGATGACGACCCCGACCGCCGAAAACGTGCACGCGCTCGCCGTCGAGGGCAATTTCGACGACTGCCAGGGCCTGGTGAAGGACATGTTCAACGACCACGGCTTCCGCGACCGCGTGGCGCTGTCGGGCGTGAACTCGATCAACTGGGCGCGCATCATGGCCCAGATCGTCTATTATTTCTCCTCCGCGCTCTCGCTGGGCAGTCCGGACCGGGCGGTTTCGTTCACTGTGCCGACCGGCAATTTCGGCGACATCTTCGCCGGCTACGCGGCGAAACGCATGGGCCTGCCGATCGATCGGCTGGTCATCGCCACCAACGACAACGACATACTGGCAAGGACGCTGGCGACAGGCGACTACCGGACCAAGGGCGTCGTGGAGACCACCTCGCCGTCGATGGACATACAGGTGTCGTCGAACTTCGAGCGCTTGCTGTTCGAAGCCGGTGAACGCGATGCGGGCGCGGTGCGCCGCTACATGGACGGGCTGAAGCAGTCGGGCGCCTTCTCGATCGAGGCGCAGGCGCTGGCGCGCATCCGCGCCGAATTCGACGCCGGCCGCACGACGGTCGACGAAGCCGCCGACACGATCCGCTCGACGTTGAAGGCCAACGGCTATCTGCTCGACCCGCATACCGCGACCGCAGTCCACGTCGCCCGGCAGGCCGCGTCGCGCGAAACGCCGATGATCGTGCTGTCGACGGCCCATCCGGCCAAGTTCCCCGATGCCGTGGAGGCCGCGTCCGGCATCCGGCCGGCCTTGCCCGAATGGCTTGCGGGAATGATGGACGCAGAGGAAAGATACACGGTACTTCCATCCGACCTAAAAATGGTGGAAGATTATATAAGCCGTCGCGCACGAGCGGCGCGTTAGGGAGTTTAGTCTATATGGGTGTTGAGGTAAGCCGTCTGTCGAACGGCCTGACAGTCGCAACCGAAACCCTTCCAAGCATCGAATCCGTTGCATTAGGCGTCTGGGTCAAGTCCGGCGCGCGAAACGAACGCGACGACGAGCATGGGATGGCGCATCTGCTGGAGCACATGGCGTTCAAGGGGACGTCGCGGCGCAGCGCCTTCCAGATCGCTTCGGAAATCGAGAATGTCGGCGGCGAGATCAACGCCGCCACCAGCGTCGAAACGACGTCCTATTACGCGCGGGTACTTGCCGACGACGTCCCGCTTGCCATCGATATCCTCGCCGACATCCTGACCGAGTCCAAATTCGATCCCGTCGAGCTGGAGCGCGAGCAGCACGTCATCCTGCAGGAGATCGGCGCCGCCCACGACACGCCCGACGACATCGTCTTCGACAAGTTCACCGAAACGGCATACCGGCACCAGACGATCGGCCGCTCGATCCTCGGCACGCCGGAGACGGTGAAGTCCTTCACGTCGAAGCAGATCCACGACTTCATCAACCGGCAGTACGGCGCCGAGCGGATGATCGTCGTCGCCGCAGGCGACGTGAAGCACGACGACTTCGTACGCGAGGTGGAGAAGCGGTTGGGCTCCTTCCGCAGCAAGTCGGACAGCCTGGTTCCCGCCTATGCCCAGTATATCGGCGGAGATTTTCGCGAAAACCGCGACCTGATGGACGCGCAGATCATCCTAGGCTTCGAGGGCCGCGCCTATCATGTGCGCGACTTCTACGCCAGCCAGGTGCTGTCGATGATCATGGGCGGCGGCATGTCGTCGAGGCTCTTCCAGGAGGTGCGCGAGAAACGCGGCCTCTGCTACTCGGTCTACGCCTTCCACTGGGGCTTTTCGGACACCGGCATCTTCGGGGTCCATTCGGCGACCGGGCAAAGCGATATTTCCAGGCTCATTCCGGTCATCGTGGACGAACTCCAGAAAGCCGGCGAACACATCGCACAGGACGAACTCGACAGGGCCCGCGCGCAGTATCGTGCGGGCCTCATCATGTCGGGTGAAAGCGCCTCCAGCCGCGCCTCGCAGATCGCCCGCCAGCTTCTCCTGTTCGGCCGCCCGATCGCCAAGGAGGAGCTGATGGAGCGGCTTTCGGCCCTGACGATCGAGCGTCTCAGGGACCTTGCCTCGCGCCTCTTCTCCACCACGCCGACGATCGCGGCGGTCGGTCCGGTCGGCAAGCTCGCCCCCTACGAGGCGATCCGCGATGCCCTCCCCGGACAAGAGACGAGCCTGCGCCGGCGCGCGGTCTGATCGCGGCCCGTCCACATGCTTGCGCTTCCGTTCTTCCGGCGCGACCCTCCGGCGCTGAAGGGCGGTCGCGTGACGCTCAGGATGCCGGTTTCGGGCGACTACCGCGAATGGGCGAAGCTGCGTGGCGAGAGCCGCACCTTCCTGGAGCCCTGGGAGCCGACCTGGGCGCCCGACGAGCTTGAGAAGTCGGCCTGGCGCTATCGCCTGAGGCGCTACCACGAAGATTTCCACCGCGGCACCGCGATCGCCTATTTCATCTTCGAGACGAAATCCGGCAAGCTGCTGGGCGGCGTGACGCTCGGCAACATCCGCCACGGCGTCGCGAAATCCGGCCATATCGGCTACTGGATCGGCGAAAGACATGCCGGCAAGGGCTTCATGGTCGACGCGCTCGATCTGCTTGCGCGGCACGCGTTCGAAACGATGCGGTTGCACCGGATCGAGGCTGCCTGTATTCCCGGAAACAAGAGGTCGATCCGTGTGCTTGAAAAAGCCGGATTCACACGCGAAGGGCTGTTGCGATCCTACCTCAAGATCAACGGGGGCTGGCAGGATCACTATCTCTATGCGCTGATCGCTGACGATCGGCGCGACGCCAGGGCAAAGGACTGATATTGGCAACCGATTCCCTCAAGACCCGGCTTGCAGCATTTGCCCTGGCGGCCATCGCCCTGCTTTACGCTGTGACAGGTGCGCTGGCGATCGAACCCATCAAGATCTCGCGCGACAATGTCGCCCTCGACCTCTCGGGCGCAGTCCAGATCTACCAGAATCAGGGCGAGAACTTCCAGGTTTCGACAGCTCCCGGCCCCGACGGAATCGTACGGCGCATCGAGGTGGAGGCGAATGACGAGCGCTCCTCCGGCGACTGGGCGGTCTTCGCGCTCGCCAACACGACGGACGAGCAGATCGACAGGCTGATCGTCGCACCCCATTTCCGCCTGGTGAACTCCGGCCTGTTCTGGCCCGATCTCGGCTCGAGCCGCATCGCGGCGATCACGCCCTCCGAAGGTTTCGCGCTCGACCGCCAGGCAAGCCCGGACGCCGACGTGTTCCTGGTGACGCTCAATCCCGGTTCGGTGGTCACCTTCATCGGCGAACTCGCTTCGCCGAACCTGCCGCAGGTCTATCTTTGGGACCCGGAGGCATACAAGGACTCGGTCAACTCCTACACGCTCTACCGCGGCATCGTGATCGGCATCGCCGGCCTGCTGGCGCTGTTCCTGACCATCCTGTTCGTGGTGAAGGGAACCTCGATGTTCCCGGCGACGGCGGCGCTCTCCTGGGCGGTGCTCGCCTATATCAGCGTCGACTTCGGCTTCCTCAACAAGATCATCGAGATATCGCCCGGCAACGAGCAGATGTGGCGGGCCGGCACCGAGGTGGGGCTGGCGGCGACATTCGTGGTGTTCCTGTTCGCCTATCTCAACCTCAACCGATGGCACGGGCATTTCAGCTACGGCGCCTTCGTCTGGATATGCGGCCTGGTGCTGATCGCCGGCGTCGCCATCATCGATCCGGCGGTGGCCGCCGGCATCGCCCGGCTCTCCTTCGCTGCGACCGCGATCATCGGCATCGGCCTGATCATCTTCCTCGGCATACGCGGCTACGACCGCGCGATCATGCTGATACCGAGCTGGGTGATGGTGCTGATCTGGCTGACCGGCTCGTGGATGGCGATCACCGGCATGATCGACAACGACGTGGTGCAGCCGGCGCTGGGCGGCGGGCTCATCCTCATCATCCTGCTGATCGGCTTCACCATCATGCAGCATGCCTTTGCCGGCGGCGCGCTGCATCAGGGCCTGTTCAGCGACATGGAGCGGCAGGCGCTCGCCGTGGTCGGCTCGGGCGACATCGTCTTCGACTGGGACGTGCTGCGCGACCGCGTGGTGACGAAACCCGATATCAGCCTGCAGCTCGGCCTGCCGCCGAACAGCCTCGGCGGCCCTGCCCGCACCTGGCTGCCGGCGCTGCATTCGGACGACCGCGACACGTTCCGCACCACGCTCGACGTCGTGCTGGAGCACCGTCGCGGCAAGGTCGCGCAGAGTTTCCGCCTGCGCGGCGCCGACGGCCACTACCACTGGTTCTCGCTGCGCGCGCGGCCGGTGGTCGGATCGGACGGCGAGGTCATCCGCTGCGTCGGCACGATGGTTGAGGTCACCGAGCAGAAGAAAGCCGAGGAGCGGCTGCTGCACGACGCGGTGCACGACAATCTGACCGGACTGCCGAACCGCGAACTCTTCATGAACCGGCTGGAGGCGATCATCTCGGTCGCCAAGTCGGAGGACAAGATCCAGCCGACGGTGTTCGTGATCGACATCGACCGCTTCAAGCAGGTCAATGACGGGCTGGGCATCTCGGCGGGCGACACGATCCTTCTCACCATCGCGCGGCGCCTTCACCGGCTCCTGAAACCCAAGGATTCGCTGTCGCGCTTCGCCGGCGACCAGTTCGCGCTGATGCTGCTTTCCGAGCAGGATCCGGCCCGCATCGCCGGCGTCGCCGACGCCATCAAGCAGGCGATCCGCGCGCCGATCAACTTCGCCAAGCGCGAGATCGTGCTGACCGCCTCGATCGGCCTGATCACCTGGACCAACTCGCAGAACACCGCCGAGGACATGGTCAAGGACGCCGAGCTCGCGATGCACCAGGCGAAGCGTTTCGGCGGCGACCGCATCGAGCCGTTCCGTCCGGCCTTCCGGTCGGTCGGCACTGACCGGCTGCAGCTCGAGTCCGATCTGCGCCGGGCGGCCGAGCGCAAGGAGTTCACGCTGGCCTACCAGCCGATCGTGCGGCTGGAGGACGGGACGGTCGCCGGTTTCGAGGCGCTGCTGCGCTGGGACCACCCGCGCCGCGGGCAGATCCCGCCGTCCGACTTCATCCCCGTGGCGGAGAGTTGCGGGCTGATCGTCCAGCTCGGCCTGTTCGCGATGCAGAAGGCGGCAGAGGACCTCGCCGGCTGGCAGAAGCAGATCGGCGACACCCCGCTTTCCGTTTCAGTCAACCTTTCCAGCCGCCAGTTGATCCGCCGCGACCTGGTCAGCGACGTGCGCTCGGTGATCGCTCGGGCCAACCTCAAGCCGCGCTGCTTCCGGCTGGAGCTGACGGAATCGCTGGTGATGGACAATCCCGAGCAGACGAACCACGTGCTGACCAAGCTGAAGCAGCTCGGCATCGGCCTGTCGCTCGACGATTTCGGCACCGGCTACTCGTCGCTCTCCTACCTGACGCGGTTCCCGTTCGATACGATCAAGATCGACAAGAGCTTCGTCGACGACACGACGCCGAAGCGGGCCGTGCTGCTCAAATCCATGGTCAACATGGCCCACGAACTCGGATTGTCGGTGGTGGCCGAAGGCATCGCCGACGAGAGCGATGCGCTGGAACTGCGCCAGATGGGCTGCGAATATGTGCAGAGCTTCATGTTCGGCGCGCCGATCCCCGGCGACCAGGTGCTGAAGATGCTGAGGGAGCAGTACCCGCTCGCGCAGGCTTAACGCCTTTCCTTCTCTCGCCGTTTACGGGGAGAAGGTGCCCCCGCAGGGCGGATAAGGGCTTGAGCCCAATTCCCAAATGTTCGCGCTGCCCCTCACCTGTCGGCTCTGCCGACATCCTCTCCCCGCAACGGGGCGAGGAACGTGGCTCAGGCGTGGCCGGCGGTGCGGCTGAGATGGGCGAGGTCGATGCCGATCGAGGCTAGGATACGGTCGTATTTGCGGTCGATGTCGGCGTCGAAGAGCAGGTCCGGCGTGGCCGGGCAGGTCAGCCAGCCATTCTCGGCAATCTCAGTCTCGAGCTGGCCGGCGCCCCATCCCGAATAGCCGAGCGCCATCAGCGCATGCCGCGGGCCGCGTCCGGCGGAGATGGCCCGCAATATGTCGACGGTCGCGGTCAGGCAGATGTCTTCCGACACCGGAAGCGAGGACTCGACGGTGTAGTCGCCCGAATGCAGGACGAAGCCCCGGCTGCGATCGACAGGCCCGCCGTTGCGCACCACGAAGTCGCGCGTCTTGCGCGGCAGGCGGATGGCCTCCTGCTCGTCCATGATGCCGAGCTGGACCAGCAGGTCGGGAAACTGCATCTGCTGGACCTGGTTGATGATCAGGCCCATGGCGCCCTCGTCGCTGTGGGCGCAGATGTAGATGACGGAACGAGCGAAACGGTCGTCCTTCATGCCAGGCATGGCGATGAGGAACTGGTCGTCGAGAAATCCGCGGACTGCGGATTTTTTCTGCCGCAAGATGTCCATCCGGTCAAAATAGCCGGTTTCGGCCCCGCATGAAAGGTGGCTTTCGCCTTCCACAGCCAGCTGGTACACGCAAAAATGATGCGCTGCATCCTTCCGGGCGTTGCGGAGCGCCCCCCGCACGGTTCAAATGTCGCCCGAATGAAAGCCCTTCCTGCATACGCGATCCTCGCAGCGCTGCTTGCCGGCGGGCAGGCCCATGCCTCGTCGAGCGAGTGGTTCGAGATGGAGGGCGCACGCATCCGCCTCGTCACCGCCAGCAAGCCGGATGCGGATGGCCGGCTGAGGGGAATTCTGGACATCGAGCTGAAGCCCGGCTGGAAGACCTATTGGCGCGACCCCGGCGACGCCGGCGTGCCGCCGACGATCGATGTCTCGGCGAACCCCGACATCCTCGGCGCGGAACTGGATTTCCCTGCCCCGCAGCGGCACGACGAAGGCGGCTTCAAATGGGCGGGCTACGACTATTCGCTGGCACTACCTGTCCTGTTCACGCTCAGGCAATCCGCCGAACCGGGGACGATCAACGCCAATGTCTTCCTCGGCGTCTGCGAGACGATCTGCGTGCCCGTGCAGGCGCAACTCGCGGTCGACACGGCCGGCGATCCGGACAATGCGGACGATGTATCGGCGGTGGCGGCAGCCTTTGCCGCCGTGCCACCCGCCGCGACGCCCGAATTTGGCGTGAAGGTTGCGGAGACGGCCGGCGACAAGATCGTGCTGGAGGCGAGCTTCCCCGGCGACCCGGCGACGGCGGAACTCTTCATCGGAGGCGAGGAAGGCTATGCATCGACCACCCCGGTAAGGGAGGAGCGCGACGGCAAGACCTTCTTTTCCGTCGAGGTGACCCGGCCGGACAAAAAGCCCGAGGGCGAGGGGCTGCACTACACGCTGGTGACCGACGCCGGCGCCGTCAATGGCATCCTGCCCTATTTCTGAGATCATCCACCCACGGCCGGACGGTTGCCGCTGGCGGTATAAGCCGGTAACTGACTGTCGGACATAAACCTGAGGATTTTGCGATGACCATTGCCGCCGGCGAAAAACTGCCTGAAGCCACGTTCAAGACCATGACATCAGACGGGGCGAAAGACCTCTCCACCGCCGACATCTTCGCCGGCAAGAAGGTGGTTCTGTTCGGCGTGCCCGGCGCCTTCACGCCGACCTGCAGCAACAACCACCTGCCCGGCTATCTCGAGAATTTCGACGCGATCAAGGCACGCGGCGTCGATACGATCGCGGTCGTCGCCACCAACGATGCCTTCGTCATGGGCGCCTGGGCGCGCTTTACCGGCGGCGAAGGCAAGATCCTCTTCCTCGCGGACGGCAGCGGCGACTTCGCCCGGGCGGCGGGGCTGGACGTCGATCTCAGCCAGCACGGCATGGGCCTGCGCAACAAGCGCTTCTCGCTGATCGCCGACGACGGCGTAGTCACGGCCATCAATGTCGAGAGCAAGCCCGGCGTCAACGAATCCGGCGCGGCGCACATTCTCGGACAGCTCTGAGTTTACGCGCTAATAGCTCTGCGTGGACCGGCGGGGTTTTGGCTTCGCCGGTTTTTCGTCCGGCGCTGCGCGCCGCGCCGCGCCGGCCATGGCGGCGCGGATGGGGTCGACTTTTTTCGGCGTGGGCGCGGCAGCCGGCGCGCGGCCGCCCTTCTTGAAGGGCGCCATGCCTTCGCGGGCAAGCTCGTCGGCGCGCTCGTTCTCGACATGGCCGGCATGGCCCTTGACCCAGTGCCACTTGACCTTGTGACGACGGTTGGCCTCGTCGAGCGCCTGCCAGAGCTCGCCGTTCTTGACCGGCTTCTTGTCGGCGGTCTTCCAGCCATTGCGCTTCCAGCCGTGAATCCAGCTGGAAATGCCGTCCATCACATACTTGCTGTCGGTGTGGAGGAGGACTTCGCACGGCTCCTTCAGCGCGTTGAGCGCCGAGATCGCCGCCATCAGTTCCATGCGGTTGTTGGTGGTGACCGCCTCGCCGCCCGACAGCTCCCTGGTGGTGCCGTTGAAGCGCAGGATCGCCCCCCAGCCGCCGGGGCCGGGATTGCCCGAACAGGCGCCGTCGGTGAAAATCTCGACCGTTTTCATCGCAATCCGTACTCGGTGGGCGACTTGACCGCGCGGTGGAAGCGCAGCCGGCGGATATATTCCATCGGATCGCGCTTCTGCACCAGCGCGCCGTCGGGAATGGTCAGCCAGTCGTAGAGCCGGGTCAGCATGAAGCGCAGCGCGGAACCGCGCGCCAGGATCGGCAGCGCCTGCTTCTCCTCCTCGCTCAGCGGGCGCACCGCCTGATAGGCGGCGAGAAGCGCCCTGCCCTTGGTCTGGTTGAAGGAAAAATCCTTCTCGAAGCACCAGGCGTTGAGGCAGGTGGCGACGTCGTAGGCATAGAAGTCGTTGCAGGCGAAATAGAAGTCGATCAGGCCCGACAGCTTTTCGCCAAGGAAGAAGACGTTGTCGGGGAAGAGATCAGCGTGGATGACGCCGGAGGGCAGATCCTTCGGCCATTCCCGGTCGAACAGCGCGAAGTCGGCATCAACCTCGGTGGCGAGCCCCTTCTCGACCTCGTCGGCGCGCTCGTGCGAGCCGGCCCAGAGCTTGCGCCAGCCGTCGATGGCGAGCGCGTTCGGCCGGGACAGCGGAAAATCCATGCCGGCGACGTGGAGTTCGGCAAGCGCCCTGCCGACCTCGCGGCAATGCGCGACGGTGGGACGGCGCATCCACATGCCTTCGAGGAAGGTGATCAGCGCGGCCGGGCGGCCGGCCAGCGTGCCGAACAGCTTGCCGTCGTGCCGCTCGACCGGCAGCGGGCAGGAAATGCCCTTGCCGGCGAGATGGTGCATCAGGCCAAGGAAGAAAGGTAGGTCGTCGATGTCGACGCGCTTCTCGTAGAGGGTGAGGATGAACGCGCTCTCGGACGTGTGGAGGAGGAAGTTGGAGTTCTCCGAACCCTCGGCGATGCCCTTGTAGGAGAGCAGTCTTCCCGCAGGATATTCCTGCAGGAAGCTTTCCAACTCGCCTTCGGTAACGTCGGTGTAGACCGCCATGTGCCGCCCGTCAGCCGTTGACGAAGGCCATGTCGGCCTTGGTGAGTTCGACATCGCGCAGCGCGCGCATGACCGGGAAATTCTCGGTCTCGGTGGCGGTCACGGCGAGATCGACGGTCACATCGAAGCGCTCGCGGAACGCATCGATGATCTCATCGACGATGATCTCGGGGGCCGAGGCGCCCGCCGAGAGACCGAGCGTGCCGATCTCGCCGATGCGCTCCCACGGGATTTCGGAGGCGCGCTGGACGAGCAGCGACATTTTCGCGCCGGCGCGTTCGGCCACCTCGACCAAGCGCATGGAGTTCGACGAGTTGGGCGCGCCGACCACGAGGAAGAGATCAGCCCCGATTGCCGTCTCCTTCACCGCTTCCTGGCGGTTGGTGGTGGCGTAGCAGATCGACTCGGCCGCCGCCGCCTTGATCTCGGGGAATTTCTCCTGCAGCGCGTGGATGACGCCGGCAGTGTCCTCGACCGACAGCGTCGTCTGGGTGACGAAGCCGAGGGCTGCCGGATCGGCCGGATCGAAGCGGGCCACGTCTTCCTCGCTCTCGATCAGTGTGACCGCGCCCTCTGGAAGCTGGCCCATCGTGCCGATCACCTCCGGATGGCCGGCATGGCCGATCAGGACCACATGGCGGCCAAGCCGCTGGTGGCGCATCGCCTGCTTGTGGACCTTGGAGACCAGCGGGCAGGTCGCGTCGAGATAGAAGAGGTTGCGCGCCTGCGCGTCGGCCGGAACCGACTTCGGCACGCCATGGGCGGAAAAGACGACCGGGGCGTCATGGTGTTCCGGCGGGATCTCCGAAAGCTCCTCGATGAAGACGGCACCAAGCTTCTGCAGCCCCTCGACCACATAGCGGTTGTGGACGATCTCGTGGCGGACATAGACCGGCGCGCCGTATTTCTTCAGCGCGAGCACGACGATCTGGATGGCGCGGTCAACGCCCGCGCAGAAGCCGCGCGGCTGGCAGAGCCTGATGGTGAGCGGCGGTTTTGTCGGTCGGTCAAGCATGGTGCCGAAATGGGCTGGGGGGGTGCGGCATGTCAAGGGGACCGGTGAAATTGGGAGAGAGGGAAAGCGTTGCAAGGTCGCGTTTCATCACCGCCACGCCCGAGTCTCCTTTCGCTCGCGGGCCGCACCGCCGCCTCTTGTCTCTTCACAATTCCGGACGCAAAACCGCTGCGCACTTTTGCTGGAATTGCTGTCGGCGGCTGGCCCTCCGCGAGGGCGCGACAGAGGTCGCGACGCCCGCTTGGGCTTGCGGCGTGCGTGGTCGTTGCCACGCCCGCCGAAACGTCTGGCCATTGCGGGAGGCGGCGCATGGCTGCGACGTCTTGTAAGTAATCTAGTTGACGCGCAGCCATGCGCCGCCGGCGTTTTTTCCCGTTGCCGTGCCCGGCCCATCCCCTTCCGATAGGCTGGAGGAGCGGGCGCGCAGGCCAGCGACAGGACCGGAGCCGCCCGTGTGACCAACACGGGACGCGATCCAGCGCCACACTTGCCTGGATGGAGGTCGTGTACACCCGTTCCCACAAGCAAGCTGCTGACGGGGAGTATGGGGGAGGTCAGAGGGGTGTGAACAAAACCGCCCGAATATTTTTGAGATTCACGTGAAATCAATGGGTTGGGCAAGGAGTTTATCCACGCCTCGTCATTCCGGGGCCGCGCAGCGGGACCTGGGATGACGATGACCTGAGATGAAGTCGCGAAGACGTCTGCTATTGGTCACGTTCCGCTTCGCCGCCCTAGGATCACGGAGGAAGGGCCCGCCTGCGCCTCCAGGCGACAGCCATGATCGCGGCAAGCGCGGCGGCGAGGCCGTACCAGGTGACGGCGTATTCGAGATGCTTGTTGGGCAGCTCGATCAGCGTGACGCCACCGGCAGGCCAGCCGCCGGGGTTGGGGGCGGCGTCGGCATCGATGAACAGCGGAACGATTTCGGCGCCAGCGGGCAGGCCGGCGCTCGCCGCCATGGCATCGCGGTCCTTCCAGTAGAAGATGTTCTTCGCCGGATCGTTGTCCGGGACGAGCGACGACGGCTTTTCCGCAAGCGGGTTGCGCGCTAGGCCGGTGACGGTCACTTCGCCTTCGACCTGGCCCTGCGGGCGTTTCGACGCATCCTTGAGGTCGTAGGGCACGAAGCCGCGATTGACGAGGACGAAACGGCCGTCTGCCAGCTCAAGCGGCGTGTAGACGAAGAAGCCGGACTGCCCTTTCCATGTGGCGAGGAAATGCCGCTCGCCCTCATGATGAAAGGTCCCTGTCGCTATCACGGGCGTGTAGTCGACGTCGCCGGTCGAGTGGTAGCGATCCTCGGCCTCGGCGAGCGGAACCGGCGCGGCGTTCCTGCGCGCCTCGATGGTCTCGATCAGCCCCTCCTTCCAGTGCAGGCGCTGGACCTGCCAGGTGCCGAGGCCGATCAGGATGGCGAAGGCCGCGAGCCCGAGAATGACGACCAGCCAGGGAAAGCCGCCGGGCCGGTCGGCAACGCCAGGGGGGCTCGCCGTCATCTGTCGAGCCGGCCCTCGGCAGCCTTGTTGGCATATTGCAGCGTGACGAGCACGCCCTTGATGAGGCGCAGGCCGCCGAGGCTGAGCACCAGCGTCAGCGGAATCCACAGCATGAAATGCAGCCAGAGCGGCGGATTGAAGCTGACCTCGGTCCAGAGCGCCAGTCCGACCACGATGAAGCCGATGATCAGGATGACGAACACGGCCGGCCCGTCACCGGCATCGGCGAAGGAATAATCGAGCCCGCACTCGTCGCAGTCCGGGGCGATGCTCAGGAGGCCGGAGAACAGCCTGCCCTTGCCGCAGCGCGGGCAGCGGCCCTTCAGGCCGGCCGCTATCGGCTCGATCGGCGGGTATCCCTTGTTGTCGTTCACCGCGGTCACGTCATTCAAGTCCTGTCCCGCCGGCATTATGCCGTTCGATCAGGCCAGAAAAAAGTCGGCCACGTTGCCGCGGCCGACTGTTCCTTGCACATGCCCTGCCCAAAAGTCCGCGACTTCCGGAGGCAGGCGTCCTAGTGCGTCGCGATGGTGGCGCCCATCGAGGCCCAGACGTAGATCGAAGCGAAGAGGAAGAGCCAGACCACGTCGACGAAGTGCCAGTACCAGGCGGCCGCCTCGAAGCCGAAATGCGCCTTCGGGGTGAAGTCGCCGCCGATCGCGCGCAGCAGGCAGACGATCAGGAAGATCGTGCCGATGAACACGTGGAAGCCGTGGAAGCCGGTCGCCATGAAGAAGGTCGCGCCGTAGATGGAATCGTGGAAGTTGAACGGCGCGTGGATGTACTCATAGGCCTGCACGAACGAGAACAGGACGCCAAGGCCGACGGTGATCGCCAGGCCGTTGACCAGGCCCCTGCGGTCGCCGTGGAGCAGCGCATGGTGCGCCCAGGTGACCGTAGTGCCCGAGAGCAGCAGGATGATGGTGTTGTAGAGCGGCAGGTGGAAGGGATCGAGCACCTCGATGCCCTTCGGAGGCCAGACGCCGCCGGTGTACTCGGTGCGGGCGACCTGGGCGACCTCGCCCGGGAAAAGGCTGGCGTCGAAGAAGGCCCAGAACCAAGCGACGAAGAACATCACCTCGGAGGCGATGAACATGATCATGCCGTAGCGCAGGTGCAGCGACACGACCTTGGTGTGGTGGCCTTCGTGGCCTTCCTTGATCGTGTCCGACCACCAGGAGAACATGGTGTAGAGGACGATCGCCAGGCCGATGAAGAAGACCCAGGGGGTGGCGAAGTTCAGCCCGAAGACGTGGAACTCGTTGCCCTTGAGATACTGCATCCAGCCGACGCCACCGAACGCCATGACCAGCGCGCCGACGGAGCCGATGAAGGGCCATGGGCTCGGATCGATGATGTGGTAGTCGTGCTGCGGTTTTGCGTGAGCGTGTGCGTCCGCCATGTCATCCCCCGAGATTTTCGTCGGTGTTGGTGGTGTCCGTCTTCCCTTCCCCCGGCGCTGCGGCCACGGGCTTCTCCGTCTCGATCGGGAAGAAGGTGTAGGAAAGCGTGATGGTGGTGATGTCCTTCAGTTCCGGCAGGTCCACTATGTCGGGGTCGACATAGAAGACGACAGGCATATCGATCGTCTCGCCGGGCTTCAAGGTCGTATCGGTGAAGCAGAAGCACTCGACCTTGTTGAAGTAGGAGCCTGCCGTTCCCGGCGTGACGTTGAAGGTGGCGCGACCGGCGGTCGGCACCTGGAAGACGTTGGTCGCCGTGTAGTGCGCCTGCGCCGTCTCGCCGATCTTCATCGTTATTTCGCGCTGGACAGGCTGGAAGTTCCACGGCAGGCCGGCAGACACGTTGGCGTCGAAGCGCACGGTGATCTTGCGGTCGAGCACGCGGTCCGAATACTGCTCGACGCGCTGCGTCGTGCCGCCATAGCCGGTGATCTGGCAGAACATGGAGTAGAGGGGGACGGCGGCATAGGCCATGCCGACCATGCCAACGAAGAAGGCAAGACAGACGCCGGCGACGAGCCGGTTCGACCGTTCCTTCTTGCGATTGGTCTCAGCCGCGGACATCGCCTCGCCTCACAACGGCCGGACGAGCACGGCGGAGCCGAGCTTGACGATCGACACCACGTAGACCAGCACCACAAAGGCGCCGAGCGCCAGCGCGATCGCGATGTTGCGGCTGCGGCGTGCCTTCTTCTGCGCTTCGGTCGGCTTGACTGTCTCGATATCCATGACGCTCACGCAGCCGCTCCCGTGACGATCCGCTCGACCACGCTGTCGGCCAGGTAGATCGCGAAGATCGCGAAGAGATAGAGCAGCGAATAGCCGAACAACGCCTTGGCCGGGCGCATGGCGCGATCGTCCGCCGGCATCATCAGCACGGCCCAGGCATACCAGACGAAGCCAAGGCCGAGCGCGGCGGCGGCGACGCCGTAGGCCGCGCCGGCATAGTCGAGCACCCAGGGCAGCACGCCGACGACGGCGAGCACGACCGAATAGGCGAAGATCTGGCGCTTGGTCGAGGCCTCGCCGGCGACGTTGGGCATCATCGGCACGCCGGCGCGCGCGTAGTCGCCGGACTTGAAGAGCGCCAGCGCCCAGAAATGCGGCGGCGTCCACAGGAAGATGATGAGGAAGAGGATAACGCTTTCCAGGCTGATCGAGCCGGTGGCGGCGGCCCAGCCGATCATCGGCGGGAAGGAGCCGGCGGCGCCGCCGATGACGATGTTCTGCGGCGTCCAGCGCTTCAACCACATCGTGTAGACGACCGCATAGAAGAAGATGGTGAAGGCGAGCCCGGCGCCCGCCACCCAGTTGACGAAGACGCCGAGCGTCATCACCGAGAGCGCCGACAGAACGAGGCCGAAGGCGAGCGCCTGCTGCGGCAGGATGCGGCCGGCCGGAACCGGGCGCGACGCGGTGCGGCTCATGACGGCGTCGATGTCGGCATCGTACCACATGTTGAGCGCGCCCGACGCGCCGGCGCCGATCGCGATGGATAGGATGGCGACGATGGCGACGAAGGGATTGAGCGTGACCGGTGCGGCGACCATTCCGACGAAGGCCGTGAACACGACGAGCGACATCACCCGGGGCTTCAGGAGCTCCAGGTAGTCGCCGGCCGTCGCCTCGGAGAGGACGGCTTCGTCGAGAACGGTCTTGTCCAAAAAGGTCATGCTACTTCGTAGTCACTCTTTCTGCCGCAATCCCGAACGAACCGGGCCGTCCCGGGATTGCTTCTTCTGCCGCAGCCCGGGGTGAAACCTGTTCCCGGAACCGCCCTAGGCCATGCGTACAAACTTCCGTTTGGCCGGATGCCGCCGGCGGGCGGCGGCATCGATTAAGCTGGCCTTACTTGATCCTCGGCAGCTGCTCCCACTGGTGGAAGGGCGGCGGCGAGGAAAGCTGCCATTCGAGCGTGGTCGCACCCTCGCCCCACGGATTGGCGCCGGCGACGCGCTTCTTGGAGAAGGCCTCGAAGACGCCGAACAGGAAGATGAGCACGCCCAGGCCCGAGAGATAGGAGCCGTAGGAGGAGACCATGTTCCAGCCCGCGAAAGCGTCGGGATAGTCGATGTAGCGGCGCGGCATGCCGGCGAGCCCGAGGAAGTGCTGCGGGAAGAACACCAGGTTGACGCCGATGAAGGTGACCCAGAAGTGGGTCCGCGCGATGAAGGGCGAGTACATGTAGCCCGTCATCTTGGGGAACCAGTAGTACCAGGCCGCGAAGATGGCGAAGACGGCGCCGAGCGACAGCACGTAGTGGAAGTGCGCCACCACGTAGTAGGTGTCGTGCAGCGAGCGGTCGAGGCCGGCATTGGCGAGCTGGACGCCGGTGACGCCGCCCACGGTGAAGAGGAAGATGAAGCCGATCGCCCACAGCATGGGCGTGCGCATCGAGATCGACCCGCCCCACATGGTGGCGATCCAGGAGAACACCTTCACGCCGGTCGGCACCGCGATGACCATCGTGGCGAACACGAAGTAGCGCTGCGTGTCGAGCGAGATGCCGCTCGTGTACATGTGGTGGGCCCACACGATGAAGCCGACGACGCCGATCGCGACCATGGCGTAGGCCATGCCGAGATAGCCGAAGATGGGCTTGCGCGAGAAGGTCGACACGATGTGGCTGACGATGCCGAAGCCCGGCAGGATCAGGATGTAGACCTCGGGGTGACCGAAGAACCAGAACAGGTGCTGGTAGAGGACCGGGTCGCCGCCGCCCTCGGGCGCGAAGAAGGTCGTGCCGAAGTTGCGGTCGGTGAGCAGCATGGTGATGGCGCCCGCCAGAACCGGCAGCGAGAGCAGCAGCAGGAAGGCGGTGATCAGCACCGACCAGGCAAAGAGCGGCATCTTGTGCAGCGTCATGCCCGGAGCGCGCATGTTGAAGATGGTGGTGATGAAGTTGATGGCGCCGAGGATCGACGATGCGCCCGCGATGTGGATCGACAGGATCGCCAGGTCCATAGCCGGCCCGGGCTGACCCGAGGTGGAGAGCGGCGGGTACAGCGTCCAGCCGCCGCCGACGCCGTAGGCAGCCGGGGCGCTCGGCATGAAGGCCGAGATGATGAGCAGGATGAAGGCCGGCGGCAGCAGCCAGAACGAGATGTTGTTCATGCGCGGGAACGCCATGTCCGGCGCGCCGATCATGATCGGCACCATCCAGTTGGCGAAGCCACCGATCAGCGCCGGCATGACCATGAAGAAGATCATGATCAGCGCGTGCGCCGTGGTGAAGGCGTTGTACATCGACTTGCCGCCGTCGACGGCGACGTCGCCATCCATGCCGTAGACCATCTGCGCCAGACCGGTGAAGATCTGGATGCCCGGCTCCTGGAGCTCCATGCGCATGACGATGGAGAGCCCGGCGCCGATAATGCCGGCGATGATCGCGAAGATCAGGTAGAGGGTGCCGATGTCCTTGTGGTTGGTCGAATAGACCCAGCGGACCCAGCCCTTCGGCTTGTGGTCGTGGTGGTCTTCATGATGGTGGGTTGTCGCGCCTGCCATGGTCCCGTTCCCTGATTTCTGTCCGCCTGACGTCAGTTGCCGGCGAGTGCGACCGGTTGTGAGCCTTCGACCTCAGCCATCAGCGCCTTGTTGGCGCCCGGAAGATCGGTCTTGGCGGCTGCCAGCCAGGTCGAATACTGCGCGTCGCTCACCACGCGGATGGCGATCGGCATGAAGGCGTGATCCTTGCCGCACAGCTCGGAGCACTGCCCGTAGTAGAGGCCTTCCTTGTTGGCCTTGAACCACACCTCGTTGATGCGGCCCGGGACCGCGTCGGTCTTGACGCCGAAGGCCGGCATGGCGAAGGCGTGGATCACGTCGGCAGCGGTGACCAGCACGCGCACCATGGTGTTGACCGGAACCACCATCTCGTTGTCGACGGCGAGCAGCCGCGGGTAGACGGCGAGGTCTTCCTTGCCGGCTTCCTTGCGAGCCTCCAGATCATCCGGCATCATCGCCGAGTTGAAGGTGAGCGGCTCCTCGATCTGGTATTCGTAGTCCCAGTTCCACTGGTTGCCGGTCGCCTTGACGGTGAGCTTGGCTTCTTCCTGCGGCGTGTACTGTGCAGTCAGCAACTGGAAGGAGGGCACGGCCAGGAAAAGCAGCACGACCACCGGACCGACGGTCCAGATCACTTCGATCAGCGTGTTGTGGCTGGTGCGCGACGGCGTCGGATTGGCGCTGGCGCGGTATCTGACGATGCACCAGGCGAGCAGGACGAGCACCAGCACCGTGATCGGGATGATGAACCACAGCGAATAGACCTCGAACCATTCGATCTGCGCCATGATGTCTGTCGCAGGGGGCTGGAACCGCGTCTGCCAGTCTACCGGCTGCGCCGCATGAGCCGCGACGCTGGCGAGAAAAGCGGCGCTTGCGCCAGCCGTTGCAAGAAGTCTTCTCATAGACCTGTCCGTCTCCCACTCGCGTGCAGGCAAACCGCAGGGACCCGCACCGGATCCGCCTAGATTACTCTCCTGGCCCCCTAGCGGGAATCCCGCTGGTTGCCTTGGCCGGTTCAAACCATACTCTCTTTCCTACCGCAAGGAAGGAGCGGAGCAAACCATGCGGCATTTTTGCGCGACGGCGCGGCGGCTCGGCCCGCAGCACGCCGGGACCGGCCGGGACGCCCGGCAGGGCAAGGCGCGGCCTTGCGCGGCTTGAGCGGGCGAAGGCCGCAATTCGGGCAAATTTCCACGTGAAAAACCGGCAAACCGCCGCCGTCCGCTGGTCGGGATACGGCATTACCCTATAATCCCAGGCGTCATGGTATGTCATGCCGTGATTCGCGATGGAGCAATAATGATATCGGGGCTTGGAAGAACCTTCGCAAAGGTCGCCTGCGCTTTCGCCCTGGCAGGCCTCATCCTGCCAACCCAGGTCCTGCCCGGCCAGGCGCAGCAGAACGGCTCCGTGCGCTCCACGCACGGCTCCTGGTCGATCATCTGCGACACGCCGGCCGGCGCGAGCTCCGAACAGTGCATCATGATGCAGAACGTGGTGGCGGAGGACCGCTCCGACCTCGGCCTGTCCGTCGTCATCCTGAAGACCGCAGACCGCAAGGCGGAGATCATGCGCGTGCTGGCGCCGCTCGGCGTGCTGCTGCCGACCGGCCTCGGCCTCTACATCGACAAAAAGGATAACGGCCGCGCCTATTTCAAGCAGTGTTTCTCCGATGGCTGTTATGCCGAGGTGATCCTCGAGCAGCAGTTGCTGGACACGCTGCGGAACGGCAAGGAAGCCACCTTCATCGTCTTCGCCACGCCTGAGGAAGGCATCGGCATACCGGTCGACCTTGCCGGCTTCGGCGAGGCTTTCGACGCATTGCCCTGAGGTCTTTCGACCTTCGGGTGGGACTGGTCTGACCCGAATCTCGATAAACCGTTGCGGCAGTTCCTGCGCTTCAATCAGTAATTTTCGACGCATCGCCTGACCAGGCGCCAAGCGACCTTTGGACCACTGGCAACGCTGGCCCTGCGCCGCTAGGGTCGGGTCGGCACCAGAAGAGATCCGCAAGCAGGAGAAGATTTATGAGCGAGATTTGGCTGCGCACCGGCGAGGCAACCGTTCTGGCGGCTGAAGGCCAGGCGACCGACGCCATGCCGGAAGTCGTCATCGGGTCGATCAGGGGCCCGGTCGGGCAGGCGTTCGCATCGATGATGGGCCAGGTGAAGGGCCACACCCGCATGTTCGTGGTGCGCGACCTCAACCAGGCGGTCAAGCCGGCGACCATGATGACGACCAAGGTCACCATCAAGAACATGGCCTATGCGGAGCTCCTGGGCGGGGTCGTGCAGGCGGCGATGGGCGACGCGATCGTCGATTGCCTGTCGGAAAACATCCTGCCGCGCGACCAGGCGGACGATCTCTGCATGATCATCACGGTGTGGCTCGACCCGCGCTGCGCCGAGGACGAGAACCTCGACAAGAAGGATCTCTACCGCACCAACTACGAAGCGACGAAGCTGGCGATCTCGCGCGCCATGAAGGGCGAGCCGACGGTCGACGAGCTGATCGCCAACCGCAAGACGGTGAAGCACTACGCGCTCGACGGCGTGATCGACTACTGATCGCGCGGAGGCGCGGGGGGCACGCCCACCAACCGTCTGCCCATGCCCTCAGGCTGCCCCCTCTCCGTCCCGGTCCTCCGGACCTCGCCACCTCTCCCCACTTCGTGGGGCGAGGAAAGGCGCCTCGCAGACACACTGGATTGGACGGGTGCAAAATCCTAGATAGAGCGCATCCTGCCATCCAAAGGCCCCGATCCATGACCAAATCCCTCACCTCCCTGTTCGACTGCTCGGAAGCGCGCCTCAAGGAGATCGTGTCGCAGACGATCGCCGGCGCCGACGACGGCGAGCTGTTCCTCGAAACCAGCGAAAGCGAAGCGCTGGTCTTCGACAATGGACGGCTGAAGACGGCGAACTACAGCACAGACCAGGGATTCGGTCTGCGCGCCGTGGCCGGCGAGGCGGCGGGCTATGCGCATGCGAGCGAGCTTTCGGAAGCAGCGCTGCTGCGCGCCGCCGACGCGGTTTCTGCGGTCAAATCAGGCTATTCCGGCACGCTGGCGGACGCCCCTCCCCGCACCAACCGCCATCTCTATGGGGAGGAAAACCCGATCGGCGCGCCTTCCTTCGCGGAGAAGGCCAAGCTCTTGACCGAGATCGACGCCTATGTGCGCAATGCCGACCCGCGCGTGCGCCAGGTGACGGCGTCGCTGGCGGCGTCCTGGCAGCATGTCGAGATCGTGCGCAGCGACGGGCAGATCGTGCGCGACGTGCGCCCGCTGGTGCGCCTCAACGTGTCGGTGGTGGTGGGTGACGGCGACCGCCAGGAAAGCGGCTCCTACGGCGCCGGCGGGCGCAAGGGATTCGGCGAGTTCGTCGCCGAGGACAGCTGGAAGCACGCGGCCGACGAGGCGCTGCGCCAGGCGCTGGTGAACCTGCGTGCCGTGCCGGCGCCGGCCGGCACGTTCGACATCGTGCTTTCCTCGGGATGGCCTGGAGTCATGCTGCACGAGGCGGTGGGGCACGGGCTGGAGGGCGACTTCAACCGCAAGAAGACGTCCGCCTTCGCCGGTCTCCTGGGTCAGCAGGTTGCCGCCAAGGGCGTGACGGTGGTCGACGACGGCACGATCGCCGAGCGGCGCGGCTCGCTCACCATCGACGACGAGGGCACGCCGACAAACCGCAACGTGCTGATCGAGGACGGCAAGCTGGTCGGCTACATGCAGGACCGGCAGAACGCGCGCCTGATGGGCGTTGCAGCCACCGGCAACGGACGACGCGAGGGCTATGCGCACCAGCCGATGCCGCGCATGACCAACACCTACATGACCGAGGGCCAGTACACGCCCGAGGAGATCATCGCCTCGGTGAAGAACGGCGTCTATGCCGTCTCCTTCGGCGGCGGCCAGGTCGACATCACCTCAGGAAAATTCGTGTTCGGCTGCACCGAGGCCTACATGATCGAGGACGGCAAGGTGACCCAGCCGATCAAGGGCGCCATGCTGATCGGCAACGGGCCGGACGCCATGCACCGCGTGACCATGGTGGGCAACGACCTGAAGCTCGACAACGGCATCGGCATGTGCGGCAAGGCCGGCCAGGGCGTGCCTGTCGGAGTCGGCCAGCCGCATCTCAGGATGAACGCCATGACGCTCGGCGGCACGCGGGTCTGAACCCCGCGTGACGTCGTCGATCGTCATCCTGACCGGCGCAGGCATCTCGGCCGAAAGCGGCATCTCGACCTTTCGCGATCCGGACGGGATCTGGGCGAAGGTCGACTATCGCGAGGTGGCGACGCCGGAGGGATTCGCCGCGAACCCCGCGCGGGTACACCAATTCTACAACTGGCGACGCAAGAACGTACGGACCGTGGAACCCAACGCGGCGCATGTCGCGCTGGCGAGGCTGGAGCACGCATTTCCGGGCGATTTCCTGCTGGTGACGCAGAACGTCGACAGCCTGCACGAGCGGGCCGGCTCGCAAAGGCTGATCCACATGCACGGGCAGCACGACCAGGCGCTCTGCAACGCCTGCGGCGGGCGCTCGGCGTGGGAGGACGAGATGTCGCTGGAATCACGCTGCCCCGCCTGCGAACAGACTGGCCATATGCGGCCCGACGTCGTGTGGTTCGGCGAGATGCCCTACCAGATGGAGCGAATCCAGGCGGCGCTGGCAGCTTGCGACCTGTTCGTCTCGATCGGCACCAGCGGCAATGTCTATCCGGCCGCCGGTTTCGTGCGCGAGGCGCAGGTGACGGGTGCGCGGACGGTGGAACTCAACCTCGAGCCATCGGCCGGCGCCGCCCATTTCGACGAGACGGATCACGGACCGGCCACCAGGGTTGTGCCCGACTTCGTGGAGAGGCTGCTTTCCGGAAGGGGTCGGTGAGATGCCTGTCCGTGACATCGTGCGGTTCCCCGAGGCGCGGCTGAAACTCGTGGCCCAACCGGTCGAGCGCTTCGACGCGGAACTCGCCGGGCTCGCGGCCGACCTCTTCGACACCATGCGGGCGGCGCCCGGGATCGGCATCACCGGGCCGCATGTCGGCGTGCTGCAACGGGTGGTGGTGCTGCAACTGACCGAGGCGGAAAAGCCCCTCACCTACGTCAATCCCGTCATCACATGGGCGTCGGACGAAAAGATCCGGCATGCTGAGGGCAGCGTGTCGATGCCCGGCGTGACCGAGGAGATCGAGCGCAGCCGGGCCGTGCATGTCGCCTACCGGGATCTCGACGGCAAGGAGCGTTTCGAGGAGGCCGAGGGATTGCGGGCCGTCTGCCACCAGCATGAGATCGACCAGCTCGACGGCATCTTCTGGATCCAGCGGCTCTCGCCGCTGAAGCGAGAGCGGCTGGTGAAGAAGTACCAGAAGATAGCACGCCGGGCGTGAGACAGGTCAGAAAGTGACCTTCACGAAAGGCGCGCTGAGCGTGGCCTCGCCGTGATGGACGGCTTCGATGTTGTTGCCATCGGGATCGAGCAGGAAGGCGGCGTAGTAGCCGGGATGATAGCGCTCGCGTTCGCCCGGCTTGCCGTTGTCGACGCCGCCGGCTGCGAGGCCGGCCTCGTAGAAGGCATCGACCATGGCGCGGTCCTTCGTCTGGAAGGCGATGTGGTGGCGCCCCGTCAGTTTTCCGGCCGCGGCCTCGCTGTCGGCGGTGGAGATGAAAAGTTCGTCGGCCCAGAAATAGTCCTTGCCCTCACCGGCAATGGGAATCCCGATCGCGGCGAAGACCGCCTCGTAGAAACGCCGGCTGGCGTCAATGTCGCGAACGATGAGCTGGATGTGGTCGATCAGTCGGCCGCGATACAGTTCCTGGGTTTCCATGCTGCTCTCCTCGTTATGACGCCATGAAAGCTAGGCGATAGGCTGACGACGTCAATGAAGCCTAGAGCCAGGAGGCCGGGGATATCGGCAGACGGCCGTCGGGGTCGACGACCTCGAGGCGCGGCGCGCCTTCGGCATTCCAGCGCCAGAGCGCAACGCAGGTTCCGCCCGGCGACATGAAGGACGGGTAGATCACGCCATGGAAATCTTCCGCCAGAAGGCGGGCGCGCAGTTCGTGCGTCGCCGGGACAAGACCCTTGTCCACCATGTCGCGCCATTCGCAGCGGTGGATGTCTTCGCCGATGCCCAAGGATCGCAACGTTTCCGATGCCGTGAGATCGGCGAGACGTGCGCCGATGAGCTCCAGTTGCGCGATCAGCGCCGGATGCTGCACGAAACCCTGGTTGTATTCCGCCCATGCGGTGGAGAGTTCGCGCGCGGCGTAGATAGTCAACGCCCCGACCGGGTTCCAGCGACCGCCGAAGCGCGCGGCCCCCTCGCCCGACAAAGGCAAATGCGCCCAGCGGGGCACGAAGGCGCGCCACAGGGTGACCGTCTGCTCAGGCATAGACGCCGGAGCGGACTGCCTCCAGATAGGCAAGCACCTTGTCGGCCTTGCCTTCGCGCACGAGATCGTAGGCCGTCTTGCCGGCCCAGCCGGGGATGGGCTGATGCTTGAACCAGATCGCGGCGCGCTGTTCGCCGCCCGCCATCTCGCCGGCCATGGCGAGGATGCGGACGATCGGGCTCAGGGCGGCATCGGCCTTGCGCCCCGTTCCGGCGGCCAGCGTATTGCGCGCGACGCCGGCAAGCTCGGCCAGTTCGGACAGGTTGACGCCGAGCGAATCGGCGATACGCCGCGCCGAAAGGAACGGCAGCGGCTCGTCACCGAATTTCGTTGCCGCCAGTTCGAATGCCGCAACACCCATGAGCAAATTCCTCGCTCAAATTGATACCATCTTTTCAAAATAAGCTCAAACAGCGATCAATTCAAGCGCGACGCAGCTTCACCGCCTTTTCCTGGGCTTCTCGAGCAGCGCCACGGCCTCGATATGCGGCGACCAGAGGAACTGGTCGATCGGGGTGACGCTTTTGACGCGGTAGCCGCCGGCGACGAGGATCGAGAGGTCGCGGGCGAGCGTGCCGGGATTGCAGGACACTGCCGCGACATATGGCACCTCGGAGCGGGCGATCTGCTTCGACTGGTCCTCGGCGCCGGCGCGCGGCGGGTCGAACACGATGCCGTCGAAGGCGTTCAGCTCCTTGAAGGTGAGCGGACGGCGGAAGAGATCGCGCTTTTCGACCGTGACACGCTTCAGGCCGGAAGCCTGACGAAAGCCGCGGTCGAGCGCGGCAAGCGCCGCCGCATCGCCTTCCACCGCATGGACCTCGGATTTTTTCGCCAGCCTCAGTGCGAAGCTGCCGGCTCCGGCGAAGAGGTCGGCGACCTTCTTCGAGCGCGCCAGATGGGGAAGCACCAGATCGGCCATGGCCTGCTCGGCGGGCGCCGTGGCCTGGAGGAAAGAACCCGGCGGCACCGGGACGGCGATGTCGCCGAAGATGATCGCAGGCTTTCTCGGCTCGACGATGATCTCGCCATCGACGGAAAGCCGCGCAAAGCCTTCGCGGGTCACGGCGGCAGCGGCTGCGAGGCGCTGCCCGTCAGCCATTTTGCCGGAACCCTGGGCGGCGATGTCGAGCCCGGAGGCGGTGGCCGTGACCGTCATGTGGAAAGGCTGGGGCGTGGCCGTGATCGCGCCGGCAAGCCCGCGCAGCTTCGGCAGGGCGGCCACGATCTCCGGCAGCGAGATCGGGCATTCGGAGATATCCACGATCTCGTTGGAATGGGCGCGGTTGAAGCCGAAGACGACGCCGCGCTCGGTCTTGCGGGCGGAGAAGGTGACGCGGCGGCGCGTTTGCGGCGCGCAAGGGATGATGTCGGCGACCTCCGCTTCGACCTTGGCGGCGCGCAAGGCGCCGACGATCTTCTGCCGCTTCCAGTCGAGATAGGCGCGCTCTTCCAGATGCTGGATGGCGCAGCCGCCGCAGACGGTGAAATGGCGGCAGGGCGGCTCGACGCGCTGCGGCGAGGCGGAAAGCACGGCGATGAGATCCGCGCGATCCCTGATGCGCGCAGCCGTCACCTTCTCGCCGGGCAGCGCGAAGGGGATGAAAACCTGGCCGGTTTCGGTCTCGGCGATGCCGTCCGCCTGTGCGCCTAGGCGGGTTATCTCGAAGGTCGCGCTCATCGATCCTTGATCCCGCCAAGCAGGAATTCGCGGTTGCCGTCGCCGCCGGCGACGGGGGAATCGCAGACGCCGAGCGCGCGCCAGCCGGCCTGGGCGTCGAGCCAGGCTCGGAGCTTTTCGGCGATGCGCGGCCCTTCGGCGGGGTCTTTCAGGATGCCGCCCTTGCCGATCGCCTCCCGGCCTGCCTCGAACTGCGGCTTGACGAGGAACAGGCCTCTGGCGTCGGGCGCGGCGAGCGACAATGCCGGAGGCAGCGCAAGCATCAGCGAGATGAAGCTGACATCGGAGACGACGAAGTCAGGGGATTTGCCGCCAAGATGTTCGATAGTGAGATCGCGCGCGTTGAGGCCTTCGATGGCGGTGACGCGGGGATCGTCGCGAAGGCGCAGGTCGAGCTGGCCGTGGCCGACATCGAACGCGGTCACATGGGCCGCGCCGCGTTCCAGAAGCACCTGCGTGAAGCCGCCGGTCGAGGCGCCGATGTCGAGCGCCTCGCTGCCCACGGGGTCGAGGCCGAAATGGTCGAGGCCGGCCAGAAGTTTCAACGCCGCGCGCGAGACGTAGCGGGCAGCCGGATCGTCGGCAGCGATCACGCTGGACAGGGGAACGGCCTGACCGGGCTTCGCAACGACCGCGCCATCGACGGAGATCGCGCCGCGCTCGACGGCGTCTCTGGCGCGCGAGCGGGTGGCATAGAGGCCGCGCAGGACGAGAAGCTCGTCCAGCCTGACGCGGTCATCGGTCTTTCGGGGTGCGGATGGAACCGGCATGGGGCCTTCATTGGAGAAGGACCGGCCGGAAGGCAAGCGGGACCTAGAAGGTCGCGGGATCTGCCGCCCGGCGGTCCATGGCGCGGGCCATGCCCTCCGGCGGCCTGTCGGGCTGCATGCGCCGCCCGGCGCTCATGTCGGTCGTGCCCATGACGGTGTCGCCCTGGACGACTACCATCACCGGCCTCGCGTCGAAAGCGAAGCCGCCGCGTATGTCGCCGATCCTGGCGGCGACGATCGCCATGACAGCCTCTTCCAGCTTGCGGTCGTAGCGCGGCTGGGCCGTTGCCTGCCCTGCCAGAACGATCACCGCAAGCGCACAACCGAGCGCTTTCATCCCGCCGAATTCTCCCTGCCTGGGAGAATTCGCTATCAGCGCGGCGCTAAGAAACGCCCAAGAGACACGGTAAGCAAACCCGCAAATGTTAACCTAAACAGCAGGTTAGCGGCAGCGTGCCGGTCAGCCGTCAGGCTCGGGCCGCCTGCGTCTCCCGCAGGCCGAGCGCGGCGAAGACCGTCTTCACGATCCCCGCACTGTCGAGGCCTGCCTCGGCATACATCTTCTCCGGCTTGGCGTGGTCGGTGAAGATATCGGGCAGCACCAGCGGGCGGACCTTGAGGCCCGACTCCAGCAGCCCCTGATGCGCCAGGAAATGCAGGACCTGCGTGGCGAAGCCGCCGATCGCGCCTTCCTCCACAGTGACCAGAATCTCGTGCTCGCGCGCGAGACGCCGCACAAGATCCTCGTCGAGCGGTTTTGCAAAACGCGCGTCGGCAACCGTGGTGGAGAGGCCCGCGGCGGAAAGTTCTTCCGCCGCGAGCAGGCAATCGGCAAGCCGGGTGCCGAAGGAAAGCAGCGCGACCTTACCGCCTTCCCTGAGCACCCTGCCCTTGCCGATTTCGAGCACCGAGCCACGCTCGGGAAGGTCGACGCCGACGCCGTTACCGCGCGGATAGCGGAAGGCGATCGGCCCTTCGCCATACTCGGCAGCCGTACGCACCATATGGCGCAGTTCCGCCTCGTCGGCTGCCGCCATCACCACCATGTCGGGGAGGCTGGCGAGGAATGTGGTGTCGAAGGCGCCGCAATGGGTCGGGCCATCGGCACCGACAAAGCCGGCGCGGTCGATCGGGAAGCGCACGGGCAGCTTCTGGATCGCCACGTCGTGGACGATCTGGTCGTAAGCGCGCTGCAGGAAGGTCGAATAGATCGCCGCGAAAGGCTTGAAGCCTTCCGCAGCCAGACCCGCCGCGAAGGTGACGGCATGCTGCTCGGCGATGCCGACGTCGAATGTGCGGCTCGGAAAAATCTCGCCGAAGAGATCGAGCCCCGTGCCGGACGGCATCGCTGCAGTGACGGCGACGATCTTCTCGTCGCGGGCTGCCTCGTCGATCAGCGTATCGGCAAAGACGCGCGTATAGGCCGGAGCGTTGGCCGGGGGCTTCGCCTGCGCCCCGGTGATGACGTCGAAGCGGTTGACGCCGTGATATTTGTCGCTTGCGGCCTCGGCCGGCGCATAGCCTTTGCCCTTCTGCGTCACGACATGGATCAGCACCGGCCCGTCGATCGTGTCGCGCACATTCTTCAGGACGGGCAGCATGTGCTCCAGATTGTGGCCGTCGATCGGGCCGACATAATAGAAGCCGAGCTCCTCGAACAGCGTGCCGCCGGTCCAGAAGCCGCGTGCGAACTCTTCCGAGCGGCGCGCCTTTTCGGCCAGGAACTTCGGCAGCTTCTTCGCCAGCTGCTTGGCGGTGTCGCGCAGCGAACGGTAGGTGCGGCCGGACACGAGGCGTGCGAGATAGGCGCTCATCGCGCCGGCGGGCGGGGCGATCGACATGTCGTTGTCGTTGAGGATGACGATAAGGCGGGCGTCGAGCGCACCGGCATTGTTCATCGCCTCATAGGCCATGCCGGCGGACATGGCGCCGTCGCCGATGACGGCGATGACATTGTTGCGGCCACCCTTCAGGTCGCGCGCGACCGCCATGCCGAGGCCGGCGGAGATCGAGGTCGAGGAGTGCGCGGCGCCGAACGGGTCGTATTCGCTTTCGGCCCGCTTGGTGAAGCCGGAGAGCCCGCCCTCGGCGCGCAGCGTGCGAATGCGATCGCGGCGGCCTGTCAGGATCTTGTGCGGATAGGCCTGGTGGCCGACGTCCCAGATCAGGCGATCGTCCGGCGTGTCGAAGACGTGATGCAGCGCGACGGTGAGTTCGACGACGCCGAGCCCGGCGCCGAGATGGCCGCCGGTGACGGAGACGGCATCGATCAGCTCGGCGCGAAGCTCCTCGGCGAGCTGCGGCAGGTCGCTTTCGGGCAGGCGGCGCAGGTCCGCGGGAACCTTCACCTTGTCGAGCAGCGGCGTCTTCGGCTTGCGGGTCATTGTCGGTCAACTCCGGCTGCGGCAGCGGGACAAACCTGCGAATAGGAACATGGCCGGCAAATGTAAATGAGCCTCGGGATCTCAATTCTCCGGCAGAGGGATGAATTCCTTGTCGTCTCCCGGCACGATATCGAAGCGGCCGGTCTTCCATTCCTCCTTAGCCTGCTCGATGCGCTCCTTCGAGGACGAAACGAAATTCCACCAGATATAGCGCCTCGAACCCAGCGAGGCGCCGCCGAACAGCATGAAATGCGCGCCGCCCTCGGAGGAAACGACGATCTCGTCGCCGGGCTTGAAGACCAGCAGGCGATTGTCGGGAAAACGGTCGCCCGAGATGGTGACCGTGCCCTCCAGCGTGTAGATGGCGCGTTCCTCGGCGTCGGCGGGAATTCTGACGCTCGCGCCCGGCTGCAGGCGGATGTCGGCGTAGAGCGTGTCGGAGGCCGCACGGACCGGCGATTTCAGTCCGTCGAAGGCACCGATGACGACGCGGCCGGATGCGCCGCCATCGTCGAATTCCGGCAGCTCCGCGGCTGCGGTGTTCTCGAAGAGCGGCGCGACCTCCTCCTTGCCGTCCGGCAGCGCCAGCCAGGTCTGCAGGCCGGAGACCGACATCGGCGCGCCCCGCAATTCTTCCGGCGTGCGCTCGGAATGGACGATGCCGCGGCCGGCGGTCATCAGGTTCACGTCGCCGGGCGCGATGACCATTTCGGTGCCGAGCGAATCGCGGTGCCTGATCTTGCCGTCGAAGAGGTAGGTGACGGTGGCGAGCCCGATATGCGGGTGCGGGCGCACGTCGAGCGCCTGCCCTGCCCTCAGCAACGCCGGGCCCATGCGGTCGAAGAAGATGAACGGGCCGACGAGACGGCGCTTGGCGGTCGGCAGAGCACGCCGCACCTCGAAGCCGCCAATATCCTTGGCGCTCGGGATGACCATCAGCTCGATGGCGTCGCAGGCGAGCTTGTCGCCGACTTCGGGATCGGTTCCGGGGAAGAAGCTCATGGCGCGAGTTTAGGCCAGCCGGCGCGCGAAAGCCAATGGATTGCCGTCTACGGGCACCGAACGGCCGAGCACGCACCTGCGGCTACAAACTTATGACCGTATCGCTATATGCCGCGACCTGCCGGTCGTGTGACACAAGCCGCATGGGCTCGCTCAGAGCCTGCGCGATCAGAAGTCTGTCGAATGGATCGGCATGCAGCCGGGGCAGATTGTCCACCATCGCCGCATGCTCCACGGTGACCGGCAAAAGTCCGAACCCTGCGTTTTCGAAAAATCCGATCGCTTCGCGTCCCGAGAAGGGCGGACTGCTCACCCTTCCCAATTTGTGCTTCACCGATATTTCCCAAATGCTGATCGCCGATACCCAGGTCGAATTGACCTCTTGCTTCATCAACTCCCTGACTCGGCCAGGAATCCGCTCGGGCGCGACGAGCGCCCATATCGCAACGTGGGTGTCGAGAAGCAGTCTCAAAAGTCGTTGGGCGATGCGTCGAACATCGCCGCAATCTCTTCATCGGTCGAATTGAACTCTTCGAGGGACATGGGAGGGTATTTGCCCTTCAGCAGGCCCAGCCGAACTTTCTTTTTCGGCTCCGCATCAATTGACACCAGCTTTGCCGCGGGCTTGCCGTTGCGGGCGATGATGATTTCCGTTTCGGCGCCGCTCTCGACCGCCTCGACGAGCTTGGACAGGGAAGTCTTGGCTTCCAGCATGTTGACCGTGGTCATGACCGAATGTCCTTAGCTAACCCTGGCTAAGGTAGGGAGCCGCGCCGGAAAATTCAAGCGAATCGGATCAGCGTGCGGGCCTTGGCCTTCGCCGCCTCTTCCTCGCGGTTCTTCGGCGGCTGGGTGGTTTCCATGGCATCGATGAGCGCGCGGACGTTGGCGGCTATGGCTTCGACGGCGCGGTCGAACACTTCCTCGTTGCGCTTCGACGGCTTGGTCGAGCCGCTGACCTTGCGCACGAACTGAAGCGCGGCGCTGCGCACCTCGTCGTCCGTCGCCGGCGGCTCGAAATTGAAGAGCTGTCTGATGTTGCGGCACATGTCGGCCTCCAAAAAAGCTGTTGCGGCTTATCTGGGCAAGCGGCCGACCGAGATCAACCGCCGGTAGGCCCGCCGAAACGATAGGTGACGCCGATGACCGGCCCCGACATATCGACATCGAACACGAGGCCGTCGTCGTCATAGTCGACCGACATGTGCTTGTAGCCCAGCGACGCGGACCAGTGGTCGTTGAACACGTAGTTGACGGTTCCCAGCACCGACCAGGTGAATTCGGAGCCGACGCCGAAGCCGCCGATGTCGGCCTGCCCCATCACCGACAGCTTGTCGGTGATGTTGTAGAAGACCCGCGCGCCGACCAGCGGGTCGAACCAGCTGAAGTCCTCCTTGAACGAGCGGCTGCCCACATTCTCGAGCCGCAGCGTGAGATCGTTCGAAACGTACCAGAAGCGGCCGCCCGCAAGCGCATCCAGGCTGAACTGCGGCGTGTCGACGACCCGGTAGCCCGCCAGACCCGCAGCGTAGAACTGCACCGAGTCCAGTTCGGCGTCCAATTCGACCTCGGGCGCGAGATCGGGCAGCGGCCCGACGACCTCGGCCGCCGAAAGATTGACGTACATGAGGTCGCCGGAGAAGACGAAACGGTCGCGGCGAGCCCAGATATTGGCGAAACCGCCGAATTTCAGATTGTCCCAGACCTCCGAGAACGGCACGTCGACTTCGACCGTGGGGGCGCGCGGAAACGGCGAGATGTCGCCTTGCATGCCGGATGCCCACAGATAAGGCGTGACCTGCACGACCCAGTCCGACGCGCCGAGCGGCGGCGGCGCAGCCTCGGGATCTGCCGCGGCGGCGATGCCCGACGCAAAAATGCCAGCGGCGAGCGCGCAGCCGCCCAACGTCTTCGATGCCATCACCTTCATCCCCTCACGGTATCCTTGTAGAATCGGCCGTCCTTCATGATGATTTTCAAGTTCTTCTCGGGATCGGCAAGAAGTTTTATGTCGGCGATCGGGTCGCCGTCCACCAGCAGGAGATCGGCGTAGGCGCCGGCCTCGATGACGCCGATCCTGTCCGGGTATGGATTGCGCGGACCGGACATGGCCAGCAGCTCGGCGTTGGTCCCGGTCGCCATGAGCAGGATCTCGTCGTTCGAATACCAGCGGGCCATGGTGGTCAGGATCGCGCCCTGGTTCTTCGTCATCGACGGTTCGAAAAGGATGTCGGTGCCCCAGGCGGTCTTCAGCTTGTATTTTTTGGCCAAGCCGTAGGCCGTGTCGGTGCCGGCGAACATCGTAAGCTGCTTGGCACGGTTCGCCGAACCTTCCGGATAGGGATTGGCGAATTCGTTGTCGACAAAGGCTTGGCTGGAGAACCAGATGCCCTTGTCGGCCATGATCTTCGCCGTCTCCTCGTCCATCAACTGGCCATGGTCGATGCAGCGGACGCCGCCCCGTATGGCGGTCTGCATGGCGCGTGGCGTATAGGCGTGGACGGTGACGTAGGTGCCCCAGTTCTCGGCGCAATCGACCGCGGCGCGGAACTCGGCTTCCGTGTACTGGCTGACGTCGATGGGATCGAAGTTGGAGGCGACGCCGCCGCCCGCCGCAAGCTTGAGCTGGCTGGCGCCGAGCATCAATTGTTCGCGGGAGCGCTTCAGCACCTCGTCGACGCCGTCGGCGATCATGCCGCCGCCGACAGCCTCTCCGCGACTAAGCGGCGCATCCGGCTGTGCGGGAACCTCGTAGGGAAGCCTGAAGTCGCCATGGCCGCTGGTCTGCGAGATCATCGCGCCGGAGGGCCAGATGCGCGGCCCGGCGTTGAGCCCGCTGTCGATCGCACGCTTGAGGCTGAAGGACGGGCCGGCAAGATCGCGGATGCTGGTGAAGCCGCGCATGAGGGTTCGCTCGGCCTCGGCCGCGGCCTCGAGCGTGATGAAGCCGACGTCGGCGGTCAGCAACTGCAGCATCGGCAGCGACGCCATCATGGAATGCCAGTGCGCGTCGATGAGGCCGGGCATGAGCGTGCGGCCGCCGCCGTCGACGATCTCGGCTCCGTCGGGTGCGGATCCTCCGGCAGGCTCGACTGCCTTGATCTTGTTGCCTTCGACGACGACACGCTGGCCCTCCGCGAGCTTGCCGGACTTGCCGTCGAAAACCTTGACGTTGGTGAACACGACCGGGCCGGCCGGCGGCGCGGGGATGGCGGCTGAAGCGCGCTTCGGCCAGAGCGCGGCGGCGCCGACAGCGGCAGCGCCGGAAAGGAATGCGCGGCGTGAGAATTTCTGCTCGACCAGCGCGTTGAGCCGGAGGAAGGCGGGGCTATGGCAAATACAGCCGACGGGTCGCGTGTCTTCGTCTTCAGCGGAAGAGCAAATAAACAAGGTTATCCCCTCAAAAATCTCGCACTGTGAAGCAGTTGAGGGCGGCAGCGTAGAATAGTTCAGGTGGCAACGCCAGATTGAAACCGGCCGCCGACCAAGTTTCGCCGCAGCGACGTCGGCCGATGCGGTCAGCAGGAAATTTCAAGGAAGGGATGGCCTCGGCACGGGCCATCCACCAGCGAGCTACTCGGCGTCGAGCGGTTCCGTTCCGACCGGCTTGCCGTCGCGCGAGAGGCGGATCTTCTCGACCCGGTCCTCGGCTGCCTTGAGCAGTCGGTCGCAATGCGCCTTCAGCGCCTCGCCGCGCTCGTAGATGCGGATCGACTGGTCGAGCGGCACGTCGCCACGCTCGAGGTCGTCGACGATCTTCTCCAGCGCCTCCAGCGCCTTCTCGAAACTCATCGCCTTGATGTCTTCGTTCGCTTCCTCGGCCATCTTCATCCCTTCATCAAACGGCCGACATGGGCTGCGACCGAGAATGCCAATCCCTGCAGATCGTAGCCGCCTTCGAGCAGGCTGACGAGCCTGCCTTTGGCGTGACGATCGGCCCTGTCCATGAGCTGCCCGGTCGCCCAGTCGAAATCCTCCTCGGTGAGGTTGATCTCGGCCAGCGGGTCGCGGTGATGCGCGTCGAAACCGGCGGATATGATGATCAGGTCAGGCTGAAAATTATCCACGGCGGGAAGCACGCGCGTGTTGAAGGCGTCGCGGAACAGATCGCTGCCGGTGCGGGGCGCAAGCGCGGCGTTGACGATGTTGCCGACGCCGGTCTCGCTCGGCGCGCCGGTGCCCGGATAGAGCGGCATCTGATGCGTCGAGCAGTAGAGCACCGAGGGATCGTCCCAGAAGATGTCCTGCGTGCCGTTGCCGTGATGCACGTCCCAGTCGACGATGGCTACGCGCTCCACCCCATGCGCCTTCTGCGCGTGGCGAGCGGCGATGGCGGCGTTGTTGAAGAGACAGAAGCCCATCGCGGTCGTCTTCTCGGCGTGGTGGCCGGGCGGGCGCGAGGCGACGAAGACGTTGTCGGCACGGCCGGAGAATACGTCGTCGACCGCGGCGTTGGCGGCGCCAATGGCGGTGATGGCCGCCTGCCAGCTCTTCGGACTGGCGGTGGTGTCGGCGTCGATGCGCTGGATGCCGGTCTCGGGGATCGCGGCCTGCACCTTTTCCACGAAGGATTGCGGATGGGCGTAGAGGATGGTCGCGGGGTCACCCTCGGGAGCCTGCACGCGGTCGAGGCCGGAAAACTTCTCCTCCTCCAGCGCGCGCTCGATGGCGCGCAGCCGGTCAGGGCGTTCCGGATGCCCGGGAGGCGTTATGTGCTCCAGGTATATCGGATGGGAATAGAGCCTGGTGACCATGACCCGATATAGGGGTGTACGCTCCGGGTTTCCACGCCTTGCGCACCCCTTCCCCTGATGTTCACAGGCTTTACGAGGCCTCTTCCCGGGTTCCCGACGCGGCCCCCCAGCGCGAGCCGCCGACCGACGCAAGCGCGTGATCCTTGAGTTCGCGGAAATGCCTGGAAGCGTCGGAAAGGCGCATGTCCCAGGCGGGATCTGGCGTTTGGCCCTCAATCGCGCGGAAGTAGACCTGCATCAGCGCGGCGATGACGAAAGGTTCGATGAAAGCCGAGATGAAGGCCCAGGCGAACACGATGGCGAGCACGAAGGCCCAGCCGGCAAGCTCGCCCGGCATCGTATAGAGAATGGCGCCCGCCGGCGCGAGCGTCAGGAAGAAGATCACGACGCCGAGCACCCAGGTCATGACGGTGAGCCACACCGCGTTCTTCAGCATGGCGCGGGCGTTCTGGGCATAGAGCACGACGCCCTGGCGGCCGGTCTCGAAAGGGGCGTCGCTCTGGCGGCGGATATTGTAGCCGAGGATGATCTCGTCGACATAGGTGAGCGACATGCGCACAACCGCGTTGACGAACTTCGCGATGCCCTGCAGGCCGGGGATGGGCAGGAAGGCGGCAAAACCGCCGATCAGCCCGGTGATGACGCGCAGGACGCCCTTGATGAGCTGGTCGAGGACGAAGAGCACGTTGGCCTCGACGAAACGCTCGCGCACGACCGCATGGGCGTAGCCGATCTGGCTCTGCCCGCCGGGCACGTCGACGCCGTCGATCAGGTGCACCATGACGGCGATGTGGCCGGCCTTGACCAGATAGAGGATGTATTCGCGCAGCCAGTAGAACAGCATCGAGACGAGGCCGAAGCCGAAGATGCCGCCCCACATGGCGAAGGTGAACGGGCCATCCCCGCCCCAGACGTGGCCGACGCCGTAGCCGATGCCGGCTCCGGCGCCTGTCGAGACGATATAGGCGACGGTGATGCCGAAATAGACGACGATGCGCAGAATGACGAAGGGCCAGGTTCGGATGACGATGGCGAGCGTCCTGCCGATCTCGAAATCCCACATTGCCGAATCGCCCTCACGTTCCGCCGGCGCGGATTATAGCCCATGCGGGCGCCGGCCGAGAATCAGGCGGGTTTTCGGCGCAACAGCCCTTCGAGGAAGACGTTGAAGGCCTGGACCGCTTTCTCCGACACTGTCCTCGGATCGTCGGCATTGGCGATCCATTGCGAGGCATAGCCGAGGGCGCCGTTGATGACGCGCGCGGCGGCTTCGGCGTCGACATCGGCGATGATGTCCTTCTCCTGCAAGCGCGCCACGCTGTCAGTCATCATGGCGACGCAGCCGCCTGCGTTCGGCCATAACGAAGGGTCGCCAAGCACGGCGGGGCCGTCGCGAAAGACGATGCGCTGGATCTCGGGCTCAAGCGCCATCTGGATGTAGGAATTGCATTCGTCGACAAGACCCTGCCAAGGGTTCGCCGCGCTCTCCGCGGCGGCCATCATGCGGGCGGTCATTTCCGCGTCGATCTGCAACAGGACGGCTTCGAACAGGCCCTTCTTGTCGCCGAAATGATGGTAGAGCGCCCCCCTGGTCAGGCCCGCCTCTGCGGTGAAGTCGTCCATCGACGCTTGCGCATAACCTATCGTCCCGAAAGCCTTGCGCCCGGCGGCCAAGAGCTTGGCGCGGGTTTCGGCGATCATCTCCTTGCGAGGCCTGTGGACCACTTTCTACTCCGATCTGCTCCAATAACATACGCGACGTATGCCAATTGACATACGCGGCGTATGAACTTATCTCCCGAGAACTTCATACGCTGCGTATGCGAATATAGGCGGCGGGGCGCAACAAGTCGAGGAGCAGGCCATGGCCAATCCGTACAGAGAGATTTTCAGGGCGCCGGGGGCAAAGGGTTTTGCATCGGCGGGCTTCGTCGCCCGCATGCCGATGGCGATGGCGCCGATCGGCATCGTCGCCATGCTGTCGCAGACGCATGGCGAATACTGGCTGGCCGGCGCGGTGTCGGCCACCTATGCGCTCACCAACGCGCTGCTTGCCCCGCAGATCTCACGTCTCATCGACCGGCTCGGGCAAAGCCGTGTCGTGGTCCCTGCCACCATCGTTTCCGCGATTGCCTTCACGGTGCTGATTGCGGCCGCGCATCTCGACTGGCCGGTCTGGACGCTGTTTGCCTCCGCGCTTGGCGCAGCGGTGCTGCCCAGCATGTCCGCGATCGTACGGGCGCGCTGGACCGAACTGTTCCGCGGCCGTCCTGAACTCAACACCGCCTTCGCCTTCGAGTCGGCGGCCGACGAACTCATCTATATCTCCGGGGCATCGCTGTCGGTCGGTCTCTCCGTGGCGCTCTTCCCCGAGGCGGGTATGGTAGCCAGCACCCTTCTCCTCGCTGCCGGCACGGCGGCCTTCATCCTGCAGCGGTCCACCGAGCCCCGGATCAGGCCACCGGAAAAGGGCGCGCAAGGCTCTGCCATCCGCCAGCGGCCCGTGCAGATCATCACATTCGCACTCGTCTTCATCGGGGCGATCTTCGCCGCGGCCGAGGTGAGCTCGGTCGCCATCACCAAGGAACTCGGCCGGCCGGGCGCGGCGAGCCTCGTCATCGGCGTCTATGCCGCCGGCTCCTTCGTCGTCGGGCTGATCCTCGGCGCGCTTGCCCTCAAGACGTCGCTGCAGCGCCAGCTGCTGGTCGCGGTCAGCATCATCGCGGTGACGGCGGTGCCACTGCTCTTCGCCGACACGGTGCCGCTGCTCGCCCTTGCCGTCTTCGTCAGCGGTGTCGCCATCTCGCCGACCTTCATCACCGCCTTCGGACTGATCGAGCGGCGCGTGCCGGAGGCCATGCTGACCGAGGGCGTGACATGGGTGATGACCGGCATCGGCATCGGCATGGCGTTCGGGGCATTCGCGACCGGCTGGGTGGTCGACGCGTTCGGCGCGCAGAACGGCTTCTGGGTATCGGTGGTGTCGGGCGCGATCGCTCTGCTGACCGTCCTGTTCGGACAGGAGACGCTGGGCGGAGAAAAGCAGACCTCGTTGTCGGCAGCGGCTCCCCAGCCCGCCGAGTGAGCGTCCGACGCGAAAAAGCCCCGGCTTGGAGCCGGGGCCTTTTTCATCAGATGATCTCGGTGGCGGCGATCCTGATGCCGAAACCTTCGAGGCCGATATAGTGGCGCTCGCGGGAGGCGAGCAGGCGGATCGAGGAGATGCCGAGATCCTTGAGGATCTGCGCGCCGAGACCGATCTCGCGCCATTCGTGCTCGCGGCGAAGCGCCTCGTCGTGCCCTTCCGCGCCGTGCCCCGGCCGGCTGCGGTCGCGGTGGCCGACGCCGACCGAACCCTCGCGCAGGTAGACGATGACGCCCCGCTTGGCCTCGCCCATCGTCTTCATGATGCCGTCGAGGCGGTGGTCGACGCCGAAGACGTCGCGGACGACCTCTTCCGGATGCAGGCGGACGGGGACCTCCTCGCCGTCGCGTATGTCGCCGAAGACGACCGCGAGGTGCTGCATCGGGTCCCACGGCAGCGTATAGGCATGGGCCCTCGCCTTGCCGCCGGAGGTGTCGATGTCGAAGGATTCGACGCGCTGGATCAGCGTCTCCTGGCGCTGGCGGTAGGCGATGAGATCGGCGACGGAGACCCGCTTCAGCCCGTTCTTCTCGGCAAAATCCATGACCTGCGGCCCGCGCATGACGGTGCCGTCGTCATTGACCAGCTCGCAGATGACGCCGACAGGCGGCAGGTTGGCCAGCTTGCAGAGATCGACCGCCGCCTCGGTGTGGCCGGAGCGCATGAGCACGCCGCCCTCGCGCGCGATCAGCGGGAAGATGTGGCCGGGCCGCGTGAAATCGGAAGCGCCGACATTGCCGTTGGCCAGATTGCGCACCGTCAGCGTGCGGTCCTCAGCGGAGATGCCGGTGGTGGTGCCGTGCTTGAAGTCGACGCTGACCGTGAAGGCCGTCGTGTGCGCCGAATCATTGTCGGCGACCATCGGCGTGAGGCTCAGCCTCCTCGCATCCTCGCGCGTCATCGGCGTGCAGACGATGCCCGAAGTGTGGCGGACGATGAAGGCCATCTTCTCCGGCGTGCAGTGGACCGCGGCGACGATCAGGTCGCCCTCGTTCTCGCGACCGTCATCGTCCATGACGACGACGATCTCGCCGCGCTCAAAGGCGCGGATGGCTTCGACGATCTTTTTCTGGTCGTAGGACATGGCGCTCGCTTCGCTCGCAGGGGATTAGGGGAGTAAGGGAATAGGGGAACAGGGCAACAGGCGGGTCCGCCTCTTCATTTCCCTACTCACCTACTCCCCTACTCACTTACTGCCTTCCAGTTTGTCCTCTGTGCCGCAGATAATGATCGGCTATGGCGCAGGCAACCATGGCCTCGCCGATCGGCACGGCGCGGATGCCGACGCAGGGATCGTGGCGGCCCTTGGTCATGACGTCGACGTCGTTGCCGTCACGGTCGATCGAGCGGCGCGGCGTGAGGATGGACGAGGTCGGCTTCACCGCGAAGCGCGCGACGATGTCCTGGCCGGTAGAGATGCCGCCGAGGATTCCGCCGGCATTGTTGGAGAGGAACACCGGCTTGCCGTCATTGCCGATGCGCATCTCGTCGGCGTTTCGTTCGCCGGTGATTTTTGCCGCCTCGAAGCCGATGCCGATCTCGACGCCCTTGACCGCGTTGATCGACATCAGGCCCGACGCGATGTCCTGGTCGAGCTTGGCGTAGATCGGCGCGCCGAGCCCTGCCGGCACGCCCTCGGCGACGATCTCGATCAGCGCGCCGACGGAGGAGCCCGCCTTGCGTATACCGTCGAGGTAGTCGGCGAAAACAGGCACCGAGACGGGGTCGGGCGTGAAGAAGGGGTTTTCGGGATCGCCGACGAAATTCCAGTTCCAGTTGGCGCGGTCGATCTCCTTCTCGCCCATCGAGACCAGCGCGCCGCGCACCACCATGCCGGGCACGATCCTGCGCGCAATGGCGCCGGCGGCGACACGCGCAGCCGTCTCGCGCGCCGAGGAACGGCCGCCGCCGCGATGGTCGCGAAGGCCGTATTTCATCTCATAGGCGTAGTCGGCATGGCCGGGGCGATATTGCCGGGCGATGTCGCCGTAATCCTTGGAGCGCTGGTCGACATTCTCAATCAGCATGGAGATCGGCGTGCCGGTGGTGACCAGCGCATCGCCATCCTCGATCACGCCTGAGAGTATCTTCACCTCGTCGGGCTCGCGCCGCTGGGTGACGAAGCGGGACTGGCCGGGACGGCGGCGGTCGAGCTCCTGCTGGACGTCGTCGCGCGTGAAGCGGATGCCGGGCGGGCAGCCGTCGACCACGCAGCCGAGCGCCGGCCCGTGGCTCTCGCCCCAGGTCGTAACCCTGAAAAGGTGCCCGAAGGTATTGTGAGACATGCTCTGCGGCCCCGGCCGGCGCTACAGCCATTGGGCGCCGGCAACGGCTGCCTTCTATTGGCCTTTTCCGCGACCGTCAAACTAAGGGGCACGGGCCGCGGCAGCCCGTTGCCCGCGATCGCCGGCTCAAAGATTCGACGTCACCGAACGGATACGCGAGGCGGCTAGCCTTGTTGTCTCGTGGCGGACGAAAAGGCCCGGGAAAATAAGGCGGTGCAAAACCGGCCTAAAGTTTTGACACATTCAGGGTGTTTCTGCTCTGCTTCGCGCCGGGAACAGCTCGCCCGCGCTGAGCAAAAATAAGAAGAGGTCCAAAATGCGTAGCCTGACCGGCGCCCTTGCGGCCGCTATGATGCTTTCGACGATCGTTTCCACCGGCGCCTTCGCGGCCGAGGCGGAAGGCAAGGTCCAGGCCGTCGACAGGGACAATCTGACCATCACGCTCGAGAACGGCAAATCCTACAAGCTGCCCGGCGAGTTCGATGTCGAGGCGATCAAGGAAGGCATGCAGGTCCTGCTCGCCTACGACAAGGTCGGCGACCAGAACATGATCACCGACATGGAGCTGTCGGAATAGACAGCACTGGCCGCGCCAGGCGCTAAAGCCACTCCAGCCTGGAATCCTCAAGCCGTAACACGCGATCCTGGACGATCTCCATCGCGGCGACGTCGGCGACCGGCAAATCCTCGACCAGCCTGAACAGGATGCGGAGCACCCCGCCATGGGTGACGCAGATGGTCGGCTTCTCCAGCGCTTCGAACCATGGTTTTACGCGGTCGAGCAGCATCTGGTAGCTCTCGCCGGCAGAACCGGGCGCGACGAAACCCCATTTGTCGGCGAAACGCGCCGCGGTCGAGCCGGGCTCCCTTTTCTCGAGTTCGGCGTAGGTGAAACCCTGCCAGTCGCCGAAATGCACCTCCATCAGACGGGCATCGACGCGGTAGCCTTGCGGCGGCAGGCCCATCCCGGCGCGGATCAGCTCCATCGTCTCGCGGGTGCGCTTCAGCGGGCTGGCGACGAAGTCGAAATCCTCGGGACGGTCGACCAGCTCGGCGAGGCGGCGTCCGTTGCGCGCGGCCTGGCGGCGGCCGAGATCTGTCATGTCGGTGTCGGCCTGGCCCTGCAGCCGCAGCTCGGCGTTCCAGCCGGTCTGGCCGTGCCTGACGAAATAACAGAGCGGAGGCATGCGCGGGCCTGTCGTTGCGGGCGTGCGGGCGCGCTCAGTCCTTGACGGTGGAGATGTCGGGCGCATCGACGGCCTTCATGCCGACGACGTGATAGCCGGAATCGACGTGATGGACCTCGCCGGTGACGCCGCGCGACAGGTCGGAGAGGAAATAGAGGCCGGCGTCGCCGACTTCCTCGATCGAGACGGTGCGGCGCAGCGGCGCGTTGTACTCGTTCCACTTCAGAATGTAGCGGAAGTCATCGATGCCCGACGCCGCCAGCGTCTTGATGGGGCCGGCCGAGATCGCGTTGACGCGGATCTTCTTCGGGCCGAGGTCGACGGCGAGATATTTCACCGACGCTTCCAGCGCCGCCTTGGCGACGCCCATGACATTGTAGTTCGGCATCACCTTCTCGGCGCCGTAATAGGTCATGGTGAGCATCGAGCCGCCGTCGGTCATCAGCTTCTCGGCGCGCTGGGCGACAGCCGTGAAGGAATAGACGGAGATGTCCATGGTGCGCAGGAAATTGCCGTGGCTGGTGTCGACATAGCGGCCGGTGAGCTCTTCCTTGTCGGAGAAGCCGATGGCGTGGACGAGGAAGTCGAGCTTGCCCCACTGTTTCTCCAGCGTGGCGAAGATGGCGTCGATGCTGGCCATGTCGGTCACGTCGCAATGGCCGGCGACCAACGCGCCGATCTCGGCGGCGAGCGGCTCGACGCGCTTCTTCAGCGCATCGCCCTGATAGGTGAGCGCTATCTCAGCGCCCTGCTGGGAAAGCGCCCTGGAAATGCCCCACGCGATCGAACGATTGTTGGCCACGCCAAGGATCAGGCCTTTCTTGCCGGCCATCAGGCCCTGACCAACCGTCATGTGGGATTCTCCGTGTCCGATACAGCGCGAGATGCCTATCGCACAGGCACTTGAAGCCTTCAAGCCGGTAGAAGCCGGGCCGGCAGGGGCCGCGCTCGGCGTTTCCCCGGCGTCATCCTCCCGCGATCGCCTCGGCCGACGGGCCGCCGCAGCCCCTCCCCTCGTGGGGAAAGGCTCAGCGATGGCGCATCAGCGATTCCAGCTCCGGATCGCCGCCTTCGGGCAGCATGACGCGGACATGGGCGTAGAGATTGCCGTGACCGCCGGTCTTTTCCGGCAGGCCGCGGCCCTTCAGCCGCAGCACCTTGTCGGAGCTCGACCAGGCCGGAACGTTGACCGCGACGCGTCCGGTCGGCGTCTCGACGGCAAGCTTGGCGCCGAGCACGGCATCCTTTAGCGGCACCGACAGGTCGACGTGGAGGTCGCGGCCCTCCACCCGATAGAGCGGGTGGCGGCGGAGACGGATCTTGACCAGCGCGTCGCCAGGCTGGCCGAGGCCCTGCTCGCCCTGCCCCTTGAGCCGGATCGTCTGACCGTCCTCGACATAGGCCGGCAGCTTGACCGCGATCTTGCGGCCGTCGGGGAACATGGCGGTGACCTTCGGCGCGGTGGCGGCCTCCTCGACGGTGATGTCGAGCGTCACGTTGACGTCGCGGCCGGGCGGCGTCTGGCGAGGGCCGCCGCGCTGCGCGTGCGCCTGGCCGAACAGTTCGGAAAAGATGTCGCCGGCACCGCCACCGAACGGGTCGCCGCCCGTGCTGCGGAACTCGAAGTGCGCGCCGCCCGGACCACCACCTGGCCCGGCCTGCTGGCGTCGAAAACCGGCGAAGGGGTCGCCGCCCGGGGCGCCGCCGGGATGAAAACCCTCAAAGCCCTGGAAACGCGGCTTGCCCTCGGCATCGATCTCGCCGCGGTCGAAAGCGGCGCGCTGCTTCTCGTCGCCGAGAATCTCATAGGCCTGATTGGCCTGGGCGAAGCGATCCTTGGCCTTCGAATCATCGGGATTCTGGTCAGGATGGTGCTTCTTGGCCAGCTTGCGGTAGGCCGACTTTATGTCCTTTGCCGATGCGTTCTTGGCAACGCCCAGCACTTCATAGGGATCGCGCATTGTCTCTGCCCGCGATTTTCATATCTCTGGTTACGACTATAGGGAGTCCGGTCGCCTTGATATATGCGTTCGACTAGGAAGAAATTCCAGTGCCGGAAATCAGGATCGAAGTCGCGTCAGAGCGACTCGAAGCGCTGCATGCGCCAGGCGCCGGACGCGACCATGCAGGCCTCGCCCCTGTACATGCCGATCCCGTCGAAGCTTTCGCGGCTCGCGCTGAAGCTGCGGCAGAGCGTGCCCTTGCCCTTGGTTTCGAGAATGCCCGTGACCTGGCCGCGGGCGCCGGTCTCGGCATTGGCCCAGGGCAGCGGCGCGCCGGCAAGCGTCTCGACGTCGGCGGAGGTGACGGCATTGCGGATGGTCGCCTCGTCCGAAAGGCGTTCCACCTCGACGGGCGTGCGCGGCGCGGAGACATTGCTGGTGTAGAAGGTGCGGTCGACCTCGGCCTTCTCCAGGCTGAAGCCGCCGGAGCCGCAGGCGGACAAAAATGCGCAAGCGCATACGAGGCCCGCGACAAAGCATGCGCGCAGGCCAGGACCACCGAAAATCGACGGCTGATCAGCTTGCGCGGCGCGCAACAATCGGCATTCTCCCCGCAAACGAATTGGCCTGGAAGTTAAATTATGAACGAACGAGAGTTAACGAGTCATGACTTTACCGAGGCTGCCGAGCCATTCCGGCTGTTTGCCGAATGGCTGCAGGACGCCACCAAGAGCGAGCCGAACGATCCGAACGGGCTGGCGCTGGCGACTGTCGACGAAGACGGCATGCCTGACGTGCGCATGGTCCTGCTCAAGGGTTTCGACGAGCAGGGCTTCGTCTTCTACACCAATTTCGAGAGCGCCAAGGGGCGCGAGATACTGTCCTCGATGAAGGCCGCCATGTGCTTCCACTGGAAGAGCCTGCGCCGGCAGGTCAGGGTGCGCGGACCGGTCGAGGTGGTGAGCTACACGGAGGCGGACGAGTATTTTGCGACGCGGCCGCGCGGCAGCCGCATCGGCGCCTGGGCCTCGAAGCAGTCGCGGCCGCTGGAAAGCCGCTTCGCGCTGGAGAAGGCGGTGGCGGAGTACACGGCGAAATATGCGATCGGCGAGATACCCCGGCCGAAGCACTGGTCGGGCTTCAGGCTCGTGCCTGAGCATATTGAGTTCTGGCACGACCGGCCGTTCCGGCTGCACGACCGGGTGGTGTTCACACGGACGGGCGACGGCGGCTGGGAAAAGACGCGGCTCTATCCGTAGCCGAGCCAACCGCGAGACTATTTTTTATCACGGGGGATGCATGAGCGCTTCCAGCGCAATGCGGACAAGTCAGCAAAAACATACGCCCTCCCGAGCGTGCAGGGACGCATACCTGCGTTTGATCCAGCCGGAAATCATGGCGTGGGGACTACAGCAGCATCCGAATCCCGCCTCCTATTTCGGCGGCAGCGATTTTGGATACCAATGGGACTGGGCGGACTATACCGACACTTCTGCTATCAAGCTTGCCACGTTTGCGATCCTCAATCCGGGTCAACAGTTGTGGATTGGAGGGCTTCGTCTAGGTCATTTTGAGGGGATGGTCACCGACCTACCCATTTTGGATGACACGATGGGCGGGATTTTCCGGTTGCAGCGCAGATGGTCTATCAGACAACCACTGACAGGTCTGATATTCAGTTTCCGTCAGACGCGAAGTCAATCAATTGACGATGCGGCCGAACACCTGATGATGGAAGTCATTAACGAGTTCCCGAAGCTCCGTAGATATCTCTATGGGTGATTGCTCGAAGCCGACGAGTATTCACGACACGTGGCACGAGGCGAAATCCCGACCAGTGCTTGCGCCGGGGTATCTCGCCGATCGCATATTTCGCCGTGTATTCAGCGACCTACCGTTCATACTGCACGACCGGGTGGTGTTCACGAGGACGGGCGACGGCGGCTTGGAGAAGACGCGGCTCTATCCGTAGCCGAACGCCCCGCGCCCGAGCGTCGTCAAACCGTCATCGTGCTGTCGGCTTGCTGTAACGCGGCGTGGCTAGTCGGAACGGGTTCTCAACAACCGAAAGAACCCTTCCGATGATCAGACCCCTCCTCGTGTCCGCGGCGCTGTGCGCCCTGGCCGTTCCGGCCAAGGCAGAACAGGTGTTTCCGGCGACGCTCGCAGGGCATGCGCTGCTGCCCGCCTTCACGCTGGTCGCGCCGCCCGCCGATGCGCCTCGCGATGCCTGGATATCGGGCAAATTCACCGGACCGACCCGCAACGACCGCCCGATGACGGTCATGGGCGACGTCGGCGCCGCCTATGGCAGCCACGCGACCGGCATCTCGCTGCCTTTCATCGGCCAGCCGGTGCAGGGCATGTCGGGCTTCGCCATGAACCGCGCAGCCGACGGCAGCATATACACGCTGACCGACAACGGCTTCGGCGCCAAGGCGAACAGCCAGGACGCGCTGCTGTTCTTCCACCGGATGAAGCCCGACATGGCGACCGGCAAGGTCGATCTGCTTGAAACCGTGTTCCTGCGCGACCCCGACCGGATCGTACCGTTCCGCATCGCCTACGAGGGCACCGACAGCCGCTACCTGACCGGCGCCGACTTCGACCCCGAGAGCATCCAGGTGCTTGGCGACGAGGTCTGGATCGGCGAGGAGTTCGGGCCTCATATCATCCGCGCCAGCCTCGACGGACGCGTGCTGGCCGTGCACCAGACGATGCTGGACGGCAAGCCGCTGCGCGGCCCCGACGCGCCCGGAGTGACCGTGCCCGCCGCAGGAGGCAAGGACTTCCAGGTCCAGCGGTCGGGCGGCTACGAGGGCATGGCGCTGCAGCCGGGTACCAACCTGCTGTGGGGCATGCTGGAAAAGCCGCTGCTTGGCGAGGACGGCAAGCCGGAAGGCGCGTTCCTTCGCGTCATCACCTTCGACACCGGGAAGGGCGACTGGACCGGCAACAGCTACCGCTTCAGGCTGGCCGAGGGTGCGGCCGCGATCGGCGACTTCAACTTCATCGACGAGACGCGGGCGCTGGTGATCGAGCGCGACAATGGCGAGGGCGATCCCAGCCTGGAATGCAAGACCGAAGACAAGGCCGCCTGCTATGCGCAGCCGGCCAAGGTGAAGAATATCGTCCTGGTCGACACGGCCAGCATCAACGACGAGGGCTACATCAAGCGGATCGGCTCGATCAACCTGATGGACATCCAGGACCCCGACAACAAGGCGATCGTCGAGACGCAGGCAGACCGCGATTTGACGGGCAAGTTCACCTTCCCGTTCTTCACCATCGAGGACGTGATGCGCGTGGACGACACCCACATCATGGTCGCCAACGACAACAACTTGCCCTTCTCAGGCGGACGCCGGATCGGAACCGCGGCCGACAACGAGTTCATCCTGCTCGAGGTCGCGGACTTCCTCGCGGCGAAATAGAGCGCAAGCGTGCCGCCGCGGGCAGGCGTCGGCGGCGGCACAGACACGATCAGCCCTTCTTCCTGGACATGAAGGCGACGAATGCCGCGCGGGCCTCGTCGGATTTCAGCCGTTCCTGGAAAAGGTCGGTCTCCTCATGCATGCGGGCAAGGAGCGGTTCCCGAGCATCAGGTCGCGCGAGATCCTCAGGGCCTGAGGCGGCTTCGGACGGACACACCAAGAAGCCGACGTTACCCGAAGGGCCAAGTGGGGTGCAATCAGCCGAAGGAGCGGCCACGCTGCCCGCGCTGCTAGCCCTCAACCACGGATCCGCTACGGGCCGCTGGGCCGTCAAGCGATATGAATGCGGCGGGTGACCTGTCCGTTGCTTTCCCAGTAGGTGTGTTTTTTGGCGATCCACGGATCGGTCATCGCCGGCTGAACGTTGCCGTTCGTATCGATCGCGCGTGAGGTGACAGTGTGCTCCCCGACGGCAGGATGGGGCCACTCGATCGACCACATCTGCCAGGCAAACTCCGCCTTGTCGGCTTCGTCGAGGGTCGCTGACATCCACGGCCCATCGTCGATCTTCACCTCGACCCGGTCGATCGGCGCGCCCCATGCGGCTCCCACGATCCGGTAATCGTTGCCGATGCGAGTAACCCGGGCCGGCGCAGATTTGAGCCGCGCCCGTCCGACGGAGGTTTCCACCCACACAGTCTCGCCGTTGTGATCTTCCTCGCGAAGCGTAACGTAGTCGCGTCCCATGAACAGGTTCTCGAAGCGCTGATCGCGCACCTCGATGCGCTTGAGCCATTTCGCATTCGCGATCCCGTACCAGCCCGGCGCTATCAGCCGGAGCGGGAAGCCATTGTCGGGCGGCAGGGGAGTTCCGTTCATCTCGTAGCAAAGGATGTTTTTTGGATCCATGGCTTCGGCGAGTGACATGCTGCGCGCGAAATTCTGCTTGAACTTGACGTCGTCGGCTTTTTTGACCTCGCCCTCGTCGGCGCCCCAGAAGACGACCTCGATGCCGCTGTCGAGGACCCCGACCTCCTCCAGGATCGGAGCGAGCGGCGTGCCCGCCCAGCGCGCATTGCCAATGCCCCCATTGAAAAACGGGAGACCCGTATTGCCCGAACATTCGACTGTGAACGTGGCCTCCTGGCGTGGCCGAGACGTGATATCGGCGAGCGTCAGCGCAGTCGGCTTTTTGACAAGGCCGTCGATTTCGAGCTTCCAGGTGCTTGCATCAATGACCGGTCGGTTGAAATGGGCGATTGAGAAGAACTTGTCGTTGGGCGTCACCCAGGAATCGAGGTCCTCCCAGACAAGCTGGTTTTTGATGATCTCCGGAACCGGGTTCGGGGGCAGTTGATCGAGCCACTTGACGACTTCCTCACCGGAGCGGCTTGGAAAGGCATAGGCGTGTCGGGCGGCGAAGAAGGCCGCAAGGCCCGTAAGGGCAGCACTGCCCTTTGTGATGAATTCTCGACGCTGAATCTTCTGCATGAAGGCGTCTCCCGATTGCGACCGGCTTGCCGGATGCGAAATGGGATGACCGGTCTGATTGAATCGTACCGGGCAATACTTGCCTCAAATCAGTACTAATTGGATTTCAGTCCTGCTCGATGTCAAAGTCAAGAGGTTTGGGGCACGGCGAATGAGGCGTGACCACGCCCCCCTTTGAGCATTGTCACCTACGATGTCTGCTTGAACGATCGGCTTGAGGTAACAAGCAGGCCACACCGTAGCACCGTCCAAGACAACATTACCGCGGTGCTACGCCTTCTTCCTGGACATGAAGGCGACGAAGGCCGCCCGGGCCTCGTCGGATTTCAGACGTTCCTGGAAAAGGTCGGTCTCCTCGTGCATGCGGGCAAGGAGCTGCTCGCGGTTCCCGAGCATCAGGTCGCGGGAGATCCTCAGGGCCTCCGGCGGCTTCGCGGCGATTTGGCCCGCGGCTTCCATCACGGCCGGCTCAAGCTTTTCTTCCTCGACGACGGCGTAGATCAGGCCGGCCTCTTTCGCGCGCTCGGCGGAAAAGCCTTCGCCGAGGGCGAGAAGGGCAAAGGCCTGCTGACGACCGAGCGTGGTGGGCAGGATCAGGCTGGAGCCGGCTTCTGGAACAAGGCCGAGGTCGACGAAAGGCGTGCGGAACAGCGTGCGCGGCGTCGCGAAGGTCAGGTCGCAATGCAGGTTCAGCGTCATGCCGATGCCGACCGCGATGCCGTCGACGCCGGAGACGACCGGCTTCTGCGCGCGGGCGAGCGTCAGAATGAAGTTCCACGCTTCCAGCCCGCCTTCGCCGCCGGTGGCGACGGCCATGAAATCGTTGAGATCGTTGCCGGCCGAGAAGGCGCCTGATACCCCGAGGAAGACATGCACGCGGATCGCAGGATCGGCATCGCCCTCGGCGAGCGCCTGCGACATGCGCCGGTACATGGCGCGGGTGAGCGCATTCTTCTTGTCGGGCCGGTTCATGCGGATCACCTGAACCGCGCCATGGCGCTCGACGAGAATATGGTCGCTCATGGGCGAAGTATCCCCGACTGCTGGAACCTCATGCCAGCACCAGCCCCCTGCCCGCGACGGCCAGGCTGGCCGCGCCGCCGGTGACGCACTCCTTCAGCGCAGACGTCTCGGAGAGCAGGTTCTCGGCGAAGAAACGGCAGAGCGCGATGCGCCCGGCGTCGCCATCGGCGAGCGCCGCACGCGCCAGATGGGCGCCGCCGGCGGCGAGCGCGAAAAGCCTGAGATAGGGCGTCGCGCCGGCCAGCGCATCGTCGGTCCTGCCATCGCCGAGCTGCCTCTGCAGGTAACGCGTGGCCTGCTGAAGATCGTCCAGCGCCTGCTCCAGATTGAGCGCGGTGCGGCCATAGTCGGCATGGTTCGTGGCGGCGACCGCATTGGCGATCTCATCGAGCTCGCCGATATAGCCGAAGACATGGTCGCCGCCCGACTGGGGCAGCTTGCGGGTGACGAGGTCGATCGCCTGGATGCCGTTGGTGCCTTCGTAGATCGAGGCGATGCGGGCATCGCGGTAAAGGGCGGCGGCACCCGTCTCCTCGATATAGCCCATGCCGCCATGGACCTGGATGCCGAGCGACGCCACCTCGCTGCCGATATCGGTGGAGAAAGCCTTGGCGACGGGCGTCAGCAGATTGGCGCGTTCCTGCCAATGCGTCTTCTCGCTGCCTTCCGACACGCGCGCCATGTCGATGGCGTGGGCGCAGGAATAGCTGATCGAGCGGGCGATGCGGGTGAGCGCCTGCATGGTCAAGAGCATGCGCTGGACGTCGGGATGGTGCACGATCGGCGCCATGCCGTCGCCTGACCAGCCTGACGCCTTGCCCTGCCGGCGCTCGTTGGCGAAGGCGAGTGCCTTCTGGAAGGCGGCTTCAGCGACGCCGACCCCTTCGAGGCCGATGGCGAGGCGGGCATTGTTCATCATGGTGAACATGCAGGCGAGGCCCTTGTTCTCCTCGCCGATCAGCCAGCCGACCGCGCCCTTCTCCTCGCCGGCGACGAAGCCGTCGCCATAGATCATGGTGCAGGTCGGCGAACCATGGATGCCGAGCTTCTCCTCGAGCGAGGAGCAGAAGAGGTCGTTGCGGCGGCCGAGCGAGCCGTCATCGTTGACCAGGAATTTCGGCACCAGGAAGAGCGAGATGCCGCGCGTGCCGGCGGGAGCGTCGGGCAGCCGCGCCAGCACGAGATGCACGATGTTGCCGGCGAAATCGTGCTCGCCATAGGTGATGAAGATCTTCTGTCCCGAGATGCGGTAGGTGCCGTCCGGCGCGCGCTCGGCGCGGGTGCGCAGCGCGGCGAGGTCGGAGCCCGCCTGCGGCTCAGTGAGGTTCATCGTGCCGGTCCATTCGCCCGATACGAGCTTTGCCAGATAGGTCGTCTTCAGTTCGTCGGCAGCATGCTTGTGAAGCGCCTCGACCGCGCCCATGGTCAGCGTCGGGCATAGCGCGAAGGCGAGCGCAGCGGAGTTCCACATCTCGAGCGTGGCGACGGAGAGCATGGTGGGCAGACCCTGCCCGCCGAAGTCTTCCGGACCGGTCAGCGAATTCCAGCCGCCTTCGGTCCAGCGGCGATAGAGGTCTTTCCATCCCGGCGGGGTGGTGACTTCGGCGCCTGCGAGCGCGACGCCGTGCTCGTCGCCCGCCTTGTAGAGCGGCGCCACCTCGTCCGTGGCGAATCGGCCAGCTTCGGCAAGAATCGCATCGACGAGATCGAGCGAGAGGTCGGCGAACCGGCCAGTGTCGACTGCCGACCGCAGGCCGGCGACCTCCTTGAGCGTGAACGCGATCTCTTCGACGGGCGTGCGGTACATGGTTCCTCCAGGCGAGCTGCGGAGCCCGGAGCCTAGCTCCGATCCGGGCGCGCGACTACCGACTTTTTACGTAAACGTCAAAGATTCCACGTCGCGAATTGCACGGCTGCTCGCGGACTTCGAGTTCCCGGACCTAAGGCGGCAAAGATAAACCGAAATCGCGTCCCGTCGTCCTAACTTCTTGTTCCAGCATCGGATTCGTCTGGACGTCGCTCGCACTTTCCGTTCGATATCCAGGGAGAATTTGCACGCTCGCAGGGTCGGACCCGCAGTTGCATGGAGTGCCACCTACCTACGGTGTGAACGTTCCGGCCCATGGTCCGGATGCGGAATCCCCGTGTTCATCTAAATGCCTACTCCTACATTGCCGCCGCAGCGGCTCGGAAGAGCATTAACCGTGGCGCCTTTTATGCTTGATCCCGACCCGCGACGCAGGCGATAATCTCCGCGCCGGCGGGATATTGTCACATGTAGGCTGAAGCCTCTCCTGGCAGAGAGTTGTCGAGAGTAGGCCGGTCAGCAACAGGGGAATGCCGGAATATTGCTCCAGTCGATAGACCGTTTTGCCCGCATCGGCCTGGCCGTTCTTGGCGCCCTCCTCCTCGGGGCAACTGGCGGCAAGGCCTCCGACTTCTCGGAGCCGTGGAAGCGCAACGACCGCGCACTGGTCGTCGACGCCTATGAGTACAATCCGATCGACTGGCAGAAGCTGGCCGGCCACAAGCGGGTCGTAGGCTTCATCAACAAGGGTTCGGACGGCGTCTCGCCTCCCTATGAATGCAAGGGCAACGAGACCGAGGTGCGGCTCTGCAAGGCGTTGTGGAAACGCCACGCCGTGGCGCGCGAACTCTTCCACACGCGCCGGACCGTCGCCAAGGCGCTCGGTCTCAAATGGGGCGCCTATCATCTCGGGCGGCCGGGCAACCCGATCGACCAGGCCAACAATTTCATCGATTTCGCCGAGCCGGCGCCCGACGACCTGATCGCGCTGGATATCGAGGACAACGATTCGAAGAAGTGGATGTCGCTGCGGGATGCCGAGACGTTCGCGCGGCATATCCACACGCGGCTCGGCCGCTGGCCGGTGCTCTACACCAACGGCAGCACGGCACTGTACATCGCCGAGAACCGCGACCGGTACCCGCTGCTGTCGCGGCTGCCGCTCTGGTATGCGCGCTACAAGCCGGCGATCGGGCTTCATTTCCCGAAGGGCAACTGGCAGACCTATACGCTCTGGCAGTTCGCGGCCGGGACGAATTGCGACGCGCGTTCCTGTCCCTACCGCGTTCCGGGAACGCCGCTCGATATCGACGTCAACGTCGCCTCGATGAGCGCCGACGAACTACGCACCCAATGGCCGTTCGGCGAGTTGGTCGACACCAAGGACGAGGCGGTGGCGGCGGGCGAAAGCGTTCCGCTGCCGATCTCGCGGCGAGAGGCGCTCGAGGGCGGCGACGTGACCCTCGAATACGCGACGGTCGAGGAAGGCGACGAACTGCCGGTCCCAGCTTTGCTGGCGGCAGCGAAAGCGCAAAGCCCGGTGCGGGAGACGGCGTTCGCTCCGGCCGAAAACGCGGTCGTCGAAACGGCCGCCTTCAAGGCCTTCGATGCGCTGGCCAACGCGGAAAAGGTGCCGCTGCCGATCTGGCGCCGCACCGCGCTCAAGGGTGGCGACGTGACGGTGCGCTTCGTCGCCGTCGAGGACGCAAAGGACGTCCAGTCCGTGGTGCCCACGCCGGCGCCACGGAGCGAGGCCGGCGTCGAGAGGCCAGCGGAAACCGTCCCGGTGCAGTTCGCCAACTATGTCAGGGTCGCCGAGAAGGCGAGGCAGATCGGCCTGCCGGGCGCTCGCGAGGAGCCCAACATCTCGACAGCGGCAAAGGACGATCCCCGCCCGATCGTGCCGGCTTCCCAGTTCTCGCGCAGGGACCTGCCGGTCTTCCTACTGAGGAAGCTGGACGGCGGCGACCAGACGGCTCCGTAAGGCTTCGCCGTTCAGGCAATTCCTGACGGAAGACCGGCTCCCGCTTTTCCGGAAATCGCTTTCTAGGCCTTCTCGCGCTCGACCGCCCGCCAGCCGATGTCGCGGCGGCAGAAGCCTTCCGGCCAGTCGATGCGATCGACTGTCTCATAGGCGAGACGCTGCGCTGCGCCGACCGTCGCAGCGGCTGCGGTGACATTGAGCACGCGGCCGCCATTGGCGACGATTTCCCCGTCCCGCTCGGCCGTGCCGGCATGGAAGATCTCGACGCCGTCTCGAGCGGCCGTATCGAGGCCGCGAATGACGGAGCCCTTCTGCGGGGTGGCCGGATAGCCTTTCGCCGCCATCACCACCGTCAGCGCCGCGTCGTCGCGCCAGCGCGCGGACATATGCGCAAGCTGGCCGTCGGCAGCGGCTTCGAGCAGAACGAGCAGATCGTCCTTCAGCCGCATCATCAGCACCTGGCATTCGGGATCGCCGAAACGAACATTGTACTCGATGAGTTTCGGGCCGCCCGGCGTGATCATCAGCCCGGCAAAGAGCACGCCCGAGAAAGGCGCGCCGATCTCGGCCATGCCCAGCATGGTCGGCTCGACGATCTCCTTCATCGTGCGCTCGATCATCTCCGGCGTCATCACCGGCGCCGGAGAATAGGCGCCCATGCCGCCGGTGTTCGGGCCGGTGTCGCCGTCGCCGACGCGCTTGTGGTCCTGCGCCGTGCCGAAGGGCAAGGCGGTGGTGCCGTCGCAGAGGCAGAAGAAGCTAGCCTCCTCGCCATCAAGGAATTCCTCCACCACGACCTCGGCGCCGGCACTGCCGAAAGAGCCGCCAAAACAGTCGTCGATCGCGGCAAGCGCCTCGGCCTCCGTCATCGCCACCGTCACGCCCTTGCCGGCGGCGAGCCCGTCCGCCTTGATGACGATCGGCGCGCCCTGGTCGCGGACATAGGCCTTCGCCGCCTCGGCGGCGGTGAACCGACCATAGGCGCCGGTCGGTATATTCTGGCGCGCGCAGAGATCCTTGGTAAAGCCCTTGGAGCCCTCAAGCTGAGCGGCGGCCTTCGAGGGGCCGAACACCTTTATGCCGGCTGCGCGGAGATCGTCGGCGAGACCCACGACCAGCGGAGCCTCGGGTCCGACCACGACGAGATCGATCGATTTCTCGCGGCAGAAGGAAGCAATCGCCCCATGGTCACCGACGTCGAGCGCGACCAGCTCCGCCTCGCGTGCGATGCCCGGATTGCCGGGAGCGGCGTAGAGCTTCGTCAGCATCGGCGAGGCCGCAAGTTTCCAGGCCAGCGCATGCTCGCGTCCGCCGGAGCCGATGAGAAGAACGTTCATGCCGCAAGCACCTGCCTCTGAAAGCCGTCGGTTTCCGGTATGGCGGTCAGCCCGGCGGGTCAAGCATTGCTTCGGTTTGCCCACGGCAATCCCTTGACGCCCGGCGGCCCGGCTGCCACTCCACGTCAATGGAACAGGTTCAGACGAAGGCGGCGCAGGGCCGCGTCGCCGACGCACCGAGCGGGCATTGGGTCTACCGCGCGTTGCCGCGCGGGCTATGGCCCTATGCGCAGCTCGCCCGCTGGGACCGCCCGATCGGCTGGCAGCTTCTTTTGTGGCCGTGCTGGTGGTCGGCGGCCCTCGCCGCCAGCGCCTATGCGCGGCCGACCGACAGCTTCGCCTCGCTGATGCCGTCGCCCTGGCACCTGGTGCTTTTCTTTCTGGGCGCGGTGGCGATGCGCGGCGCCGGTTGCACCTACAACGATATCGTCGACGTCGGCATAGACGAAAAGGTCGAGCGCACCCGCTCGCGGCCGCTGCCCTCCGGCAAGGTGAACAAGCGCCAGGCCTGGACCTTCCTCGTGCTGCAGGCGCTGGTCGGGCTCGCGGTGCTCGTCCAGTTCAACAGCTTTGCGATCGGCCTCGGCATCGCCTCGCTGATCGTGGTCGCGGTCTATCCGTTCATGAAGCGCTTCACCAACTGGCCGCAGCTGGTGCTCGGCCTCGCCTTCTCGTGGGGCGCGCTGATGGGCTGGGCGGCCGAATTCACCGATCTGGGCCGGCCGGCCGTCCTGCTTTATCTGGGCTCGGTGTTCTGGGTGATCGGCTACGACACGATCTACGCCCACCAGGACAAGGAGGACGACGCGCTGGTCGGGGTGAAGTCCACCGCGCGGCTGTTCGGCGATTCGACGAAGTCCTGGCTGATCGGGCTTTATGGCGGCGCGCTGATCCTGATGGCGAGCGCCTTCTCCGCCGCGCAGGTGCCGGTGGTGGCGATGGCCGGCCTGCTCGCCGCCGGCGCGCACATGGCGCGCCAGATCTTCGTGCTCGACATAGAAGACCCCGACCAGTGCCTCAAGCTGTTCAGGTCGAACAACACCGTCGGCTGGCTGATCTTCCTCGGCCTCGTTGCCGGCGGCGCGTGGGTGGCGCTGAAGCCGCTGCTGTAGCCTCCGAAGTCGAAAAGTAGGCCGGCGCGCTGCCGCACGGCCCCCCGGCCAGCCTGCGGCTGGCCACCCTCCCCTCAAGGGGGAGGGAAAGGCGTTCACTCCGGCGCGATGATCTCTTCGCCTGATATGACGAGGCGCAGGCCGAGATTGCCTGTCTTGCGGCGCATCAGGAAGCGCGGGCGGCGCTGCGGCGTGACGCGGCGCTTGCGGCGGTCCTGGGGCGGCAGCGCCTTGATGGCGGCGCCGAGCGATTCCTCGAGCGTGCGGGCGACGCCGTCGGCCTCGATGAGGAGCATCGGCAGCCGGTAGGCGTCGGCCCAGGCGCGCCAGTCGGCGGCGACGTCCTCGAGATTGTCTGCCACAAGAAGCGGCACCGACAGCATCGGATCGTTGTGGAGCAGTTCGAGCGTCACCGTGACGGTGCCGTCGGAATCCTCCATGGCGCGCGCGGCGACGCCGCGGAAGGCGTTCGCCGGCAGCACGACGGTGGCGGGCAGGCCGCTCATCTGCAGGATGCGCTTAACGATGGCGCCCCGCTGGTCGATGGTGAAGGTCACGTCGCCGAAGTCGTCACGCGTCGCGTAGCTGACGACCTGGGGCAGACGGAACGGGTCGAGCCGCATGTTGCGGCCCGCCCAGACTGGCATCAGTCCGGTGCTCATATTGGTGCCTTCCTGTCTCTCCTGAGAGCCGGTTTTCCGGTCTCTCACGGACCGGTTTTCCGGCCTCGCTTTATGGGGAGACAGTAGCCGCGGACCCCTACCCGCCGGCTTAAAAAAGTCGGTTAAATTTTGCTGATCTCGGGGATGGTTATCGGAATCCGACCTGCTGTAACGAACCGTCAGGCTTCGTTTACAGCACCTTTCCAGGGTTCATGATGCCGGCCGGATCGAAGGCCGCCTTGACGCGGCGCATCAGGTCGATGCCGACCGCGGGCGCTGTGGCGAGAAGCTCGTCGCGCTTCAGTTGGCCGATGCCATGCTCGGCCGAGATCGAGCCGTTGAGATCGCGCACGATGTCGTGCACCGCCTTGTTCATCGGCCGATAGAGATCGAGGAAGGCTTTCGGGTCGGCGCCGACCGGCTGCGAGATGTTGTAGTGCAGATTGCCGTCGCCCATGTGGCCGAAGCAGACGACACGCGCGCCCGGGCTGACCGCCTCCACCGCGACCGCCGCGCGGGCGATGAACTCCGGCACGGACGCGACCGGGACCGAGATGTCGTGCTTGATCGAGGCGCCCTCGGGCTTCTGCGCTTCGGAGATATTCTCGCGCAGCGCCCAGAAGGCGTTGGCATGGGCGAGGCTTTCGGCGATCGCGGCGTCGCCGGCGAACCCCTTCTCTATGCCTTCCGTCAGGATGGTTTCGATCAGGCTGCGCGCGTCCTCCGGCGAGCGGCCGGACGATATCTCAATGAGCACATGCCACGGCCACTCGCCTGACAGCGGCGGCACGGCATTGTCGGTGAAGCGAAGCGAGAAATCGAGCGGCGTCTTGCCGATCAGCTCGAAGCCGGTGAGGTTGCTGCCGGCAAGCTCGGTAGCGACCCCGAACAACGCCAGCGCCGCCTCCGGCGAGGCCACACCGGCCCAGCCGACCTCTCGGCCCCTGGGCTTGGGAAAAATCTTCAGCACCGCAGCCGTGATGATGCCCAGCGTGCCCTCGGCGCCGACGAAGAGGTTCTTCAGGTCGTAGCCGGTGTTGTCCTTCTTCAACTTGCGCAAATCATCGAACACCTCGCCGGTCGGCAGCACGACCTCGACGCCGAGGCAGAGCTCGCGCGTGTTGCCGTAGGCGAGCACCGCCGTGCCGCCGGCGTTGGAGGAGAGGTTGCCGCCGATCTGGCAGGACCCTTGCGACGCCAGCGAGAGCGGGAACATGCGGTCAGCCGCGTCGATTGCGCGGTGGAGCGCCTCGAGCACGACGCCTGCCTCGACGGTGACGGTGTTGGAGAGCGGATCGATCTCGCGGACGCGATTCAGCCGGGAGAGCGACACGACGATCTCGTTGGCGGCGGCATGCGGCACCTGCCCGCCGACGAGGCCGGTATTGCCGCCCTGCGGCACGACCGGCGTCCTCGTCTCGGTGGCGAGCGCCAGAATGCGGCTCACCTCGTCGACGCTGCCGGGTTTCAGCACCAGCGGCGTGCGGCCGGTCCAGAGTCCACGCGGCTCTTGTCCATAGGGCGATGTATCGGCCTCGGCGCGCAGCGCATGGGCCTCGCCGACGATGGCCGCGAAACGGTCGAGCAGAGCGGGGTCGATCGAGGTCATGGATTGTCCCAGGAAACGTCGCGCGGCGCGGCCGCACGGGAAAGCCGATCGTTGATCGCCTCGCCGAGGCCGGAAGGCGGGATCGGCTCGACGGCGATGGTTTTCGCGCCACTGCGGTCGAGCGCCTGCATATGGGAGAAGAGATTGGCGGCGGCTTCGCGCAGATCGCCGGTGGGCGACAGGTTGAGCGTGGCGACCGCCCGCTCGGCTCCCTTTATGCGATCGCTTCCGAAAGCGAGCAGCGCCTCGCCAGGCAGGACATCGGTCGCGCCGACGCGCACGGCCGCGCACGGCGCATAGTGGGAGGCGAGCATGCCCGGCGCCTGGATCCCAGCCGCTCCCCGGACCAGCGGTCGCCCGGCGGCCGCTTCGATGACTTCCGCGGCGATGCCGCCCGGACGCAGCAGCCGGAGCGTCCCCTCCTCCACCTTGACGATGGTCGATTCCAGTCCGACCTGCGTGGCGCCGCCATCGACGATCAGCTTTATCTTCCCGCCGAGATCGGCCTCGACGGCTTCGGCCGTGGTCGAGGTGATGCGTCCCGACGAATTGGCGCTCGGCGCGGCGAGCGGGCGACCGAAGCGGGCGATGAGTTCGGCGCCGAAGCCCTGGGGCATGCGCAGCGCGATCGTGTCGAGGCCGGCGGTGACCAGCGGGTGGATGCGCGCACTCCCGGCGAGCGGCAGGACGAGCGTCAGCGGGCCGGGCCAGAAGGCATTGGCGAGCTTTTCCGACAGCCTGTCGAACTCGGCGATCCCGGCCGCCATGGCGAGGCCGGAGACATGCGCGATCAGCGGATTGAAGCGCGGCCGGCCCTTTGCCTCGAATATGCGCGCGACGGCCTCGCCGTTGGTGGCGTCGCCGGCAAGGCCGTAAACGGTCTCGGTCGGGATCGCGACGACTTCGCCGGCTTCGAGCAGCGCCAGAGCGCGTTCCATCGCCTCGCCGGTCTTCAGGATTTGCGCCACTGTTCGTTTCCCGGATTGTGTCCGCGGTTGCTATAGCGCGCCATCGCCGCAGGCAACAACCGCCGCGTTCGGGATCGAGCGCGCGTGCCCACCTCCCCCTTGAGGGGAGGTCGACGAGCCCGAGCATGGCGAGGGCGAGCCGGGTGGGGTCGGCTGAGGCAGTGCTCCGGCGGTTCTTGCGTCTCGCGCTTCATAGTTCCCCCTCTCCGTCTCGGCCCTGCGGGCCGATCCACCTCTCCCCCGCTCCGCGGGGGCGAGGAACAGGCCAAGCTCCGCCGTTGCCACGCCTCGTTTCCGATCTGGCCGTTGAAAGAAAGTCGGGAAGACGGGAGGGTCGTGACCACCAGTCTAGTTTTAATGTGGGTGGTCTTGTCGACCCAGCCTGACCCCTGGCGTCAGGCGACGGAAGGCTTTGGGCCTCCGCCCCCGTCCGGTGGCTGTCGCCGCTTTCGGCCGGGCACAC
>NZ_RCIZ01000036.1 GCF_003666685.1 Mesorhizobium sp. YM1C-6-2 | reverse complement strand
TTCATGGATTCGACAGGGGTCCCCCGAGCTCATTAAGCGTGTCGGAGGGTTGTCTTCGTCATCAACACACACAGTTTATAATAACTGGCAAATCAAACAATAATTTCGCAGTAGCTGCCTAATCGCACTCTGCATCGCCTAACAGCATTTCCTATGTGCTGTTAACGCGATTCAACCTTAATAGGATATGCTAAACACTGCCGTTTGAAGTCTGTTTAGAAGAAACTTAATCAAGCTAGCATCATGTTGGTTGTTTATCACTTTTCATGATGCGAAACCTTTCGATAAACTACACACGTAGAAAGATGTGTATCAGGACCTCTGGACGCGGGTTCAAATCCCGCCGTCTCCACATTTGTAGCCTACAACTTTTGTGGATGTGGGCTTTTTTATTATGTGTTTTTCAGGGGATAATGCATTGCAGAATTTGTTGTGAGTATTGATATAGCAGTGA
>NZ_RCIZ01000035.1 GCF_003666685.1 Mesorhizobium sp. YM1C-6-2 | reverse complement strand
TGATGGAAAATAGTTGATGAGTTGTTTAATTTTAAGAATTTTTATCTTAATTAAGGAAGGAGTGATTTCAATGGCACAAGATATCATTTCAACAATCGGTGACTTAGTAAAATGGATTATCGACACAGTGAACAAATTCACTAAAAAATAAGATGAATAATTAATTACTTTCATTGTAAATTTGTTATCTTCGTATAGTACTAAAAGTATGAGTTATTAAGCCATCCCAACTTAATAACCATGTAAAATTAGCAAGTGAGTAACATTTGCTAGTAGAGTTAGTTTCCTTGGACTCAGTGCTATGTATTTTTCTTAATTATCATTACAGATAATTATTTCTAGCATGTAAGCTATCGTAAACAACATCGATTTATCATTATTTGATAAATAAAATTTTTTTCATAATTAATAACATCCCCAAAAATAGATTGAAAAAATAACTGTAAAACATTCCCTTAATAATAAGTATGGTCGTGAGCCCCTCCCAAG
>NZ_RCIZ01000034.1 GCF_003666685.1 Mesorhizobium sp. YM1C-6-2 | reverse complement strand
ACGATCGTCGAGGGCACGGCGTCGATCACGACGCCGACGGCGACGTCGACGATCACCGATGTCGACGCGGCGGTGACGTTCGCGGTCGCGGTGAACGATGCCGGTGTGTCGATCAGCGAGGAGAACGCGGCCGACAACCAGGCGACGTTCACGGTGACGATGAGCGGCGGCCCGCTTGCCGGGGGCAACTCTGCGTCGGTGGTGCTCGACCTCGACAACGGCACGGCGAGCGACAATGTCGACTACCAGGCCGGGCTCGAGACGGCGATCGCCAATGCGATCGCGGCGCTGCCGGCGAACGTCAACAACCCGACCTACGATGCTGCGACCAACACGCTGACCTTCCATGCCGGCGGGCCGAGCTCGCTGGCGTTCACGGTGACGGCGGTCAATGACGACGCGCTGGACAGCGGCGAGACGATCGTCGTGCATCTGGACAGCGCCACGATCGTCGAGGGCACGGCGTCGATCACGACGCCGACGGCGACGTCGACGATCACCGATGTCGA
>NZ_RCIZ01000033.1 GCF_003666685.1 Mesorhizobium sp. YM1C-6-2 | reverse complement strand
GTTGCTTGACATATCTTTTAGTAAAGTATGACACATAGTTAAATGGTTATTAGTCAACCATACGTTGTGCTTCTTGTAATTGGAACGTACGAACTTTTCTAGGTAAGAAACGTCGAATCTCGTCCTCATTATAACCAACTTGTAGTCGTTTATTATCTAAAATAATTGGACGACGTAATAAGCCAGGATTATCTTGAATGATTGAATATAAGTCTTGTAATGGTAGTGAATCAATATCAACATTTAATTTTTGGTATGTTTTAGAACGTGTAGAAATGATTTCATCAGTACCGTCTTCAGTCATTTTTAATATTTGCTTAATTTCATCAATTGTTAAATGTTCAGAAAAAATATTACGCTCCGTATACGGAATGTCATGTTCTTGTAACCATGCTTTCGCTTTACGGCAAGATGTGCAACTTGGTGAAGTAAATAATGTTACCATACATCTCACTCTCCTATTTGAATGAATAAAATTCATTACTTAAAATTTAGTTATAGATCAAGAAAAAACATTTTTTTCTAAAATTCTTAATCGTTACTATTT
>NZ_RCIZ01000032.1 GCF_003666685.1 Mesorhizobium sp. YM1C-6-2 | reverse complement strand
CCGACCCGCAAGCTGCCCTGCAGCCCGAGCGCGATCTCCGTCTGCATGTCGGCGAGCTTCTTCTGGTAGAGCTGCGTGCCGGCCAGCGGCTTGCCGAACTGTTTTCTGTCCAGCCCGTACTGCCTGGCCCGGTGCCAGCAGTCCTCGGCAGCCCCCATCGCCCCCCACGAGATGCCGTAGCGCGCCCGGTTGAGGCAGCCGAACGGACCCTTCAGGCCCGACACGTTGGGCAAGAGCGCCTCCTCGCCGACCTCGACCCCGTCCATGACGATCTCGCCGGTGATCGAGGCGCGCAGCGAAAGCTTGCCGCCGATCTTCGGCGCCGACAGCCCCTTCATGCCCTTTTCCAGCACAAAGCCGCGGATCTGGTTGTCATGCGCCGCCGACTTCGCCCACACCACGAAGACGTCGGCGATCGGCGCGTTGGAGATCCACATCTTCGAGCCGGTCAGCCGGTAGCCACTGGCCGTCTTCTCGGCGCGCGTCTTCATGCCGCCCGGATCGGAGCCGGCATCCGGCTCGGTCAGGCCGAAGCAGCCGATCCATTCGCCCGAAGCCAGCTTCGGCAGGTACTTCCTGCGCTGCTCCTCCGAGCCGTAGGCGTGGATCGGATACATGACCAGCGACGACTGCACCGACATCATCGAGCGATAGCCTGAATCGACCCGCTCGACCTCGCGGGCGACCAG
>NZ_RCIZ01000031.1 GCF_003666685.1 Mesorhizobium sp. YM1C-6-2 | reverse complement strand
CGCTTTAGAAATCGCAGAGTAACTTATTTAAATTGACTTTAATTGCTCTTTAACAATGCGATTAAACTCAAAAAGCCAACACATTCTGGGCGTATCCCCATTTATGTGTTGGCTTTTATTTATATTATTACTTATCTGTAGATTAGCTTAAGTAAGATTTAAACATCCAATTATGTTTATCTACTGATGTTTGCATACCTATAAACATATCTTCTGATACATCATCGCCAGCATTACCAGCAATTTCGATTGCGTTTTCTAATTGTTTTGAGATATTTGTGAAGTCTTGTGATAATTCTTCAACCATTTGTTCTGCAGAGTAACCTTTCGCAGCTTCTTTAACAATTGATTGCTCTAAGCATTCAGTTAATGTACCTACAGGGTTTCCTCCTACCGCTAAAATTCTTTCAGCTAATTCGTCTACATATTGGCTTGCTTCATTATATAATTCTTCAAATTTAACGTGTAATGAGAAGAAGTTAGGCCCTTTCACATACCAGTGGAAATTGTGTAGCTTTGTGTAAGCTACTGTCCAGTTTGCTACTTGTTGATTCAATTCTTTTACAACATCTTGTTGATTACTCATATTTAATACACTCCTTAAAATTGTCTACGTCTTGCTTGTTTATATTAATTATTATATTATAATAATTCTAATCTGTAAAGTGTTTTTACTCTCTTTTTTATAATTATTCTAATCTAAACGTAAAGTGTTCCGCTTTTTAAATGCCTAAATTTTAATTCATCATCTAATATATC
>NZ_RCIZ01000030.1 GCF_003666685.1 Mesorhizobium sp. YM1C-6-2 | reverse complement strand
CGCAAATAAACAAAGTTCGAACTTCAAAAGTCGATGAGTTTGTATACATGCAGAACGCGTGAATGTCCACCTTTAATCGGCTAGCGTTTGAGACCTCCGACGAGCCTACCGAGATGGTTCTTCCTCGCGACCGCTCGGAGGCGGGAAACGAGAAGCGCCGGAGAAAGAGATAGTGGTGAGGCCAGCATCCCCTAGATCTCGAGTTCACCGCCGATTCGCTTAACAAGCGACCGCACCAGACCAAGTCCGAGTGACCCTTCCCTGAAATTGCTCATTCCCGCGCCGTTGTCGCGAACAACAATCTCAACCCGGCCCGACCCGCTTCGCTGAGCCTGCGTGAGGATCATACCCTGACGCTCGTCGGGAACGCATATTTGAAGGCGTTGATGATCAACGCTGTCAGCATGATGCCGATGGGAACGCAGCATCAGCATCGACCATACGCGCACGGGATGTGTGCTTTTGGGCGAAGGCAAAGCTGTATTCTACGGCTGACATTGGGCGGATTGCCGACTGGCAGCTTCGGGGCCGATACCGGAAAGTCAGGTTTCGGTGAGCATCCGTAATAACCTGCCATTCTGCAGCCGACCTCTTGTCAGTCACTCGCAATCGAATAGCGAAATCCCGAATGCGGCTGTTCGTCTGCTAACCGCAATAGCGGCCCTGCGCCCGGTCCCCGCCGTACAGCTCAGCTTGGCAACCGGCTGATGGCGGCCCGGCACCGTCGCGACAGACAGGTGTCGTCGCGACGGCAGGGTCCTTGCAGCGCTCAGCCGACCTTCTTCACCGGCGGGATCG
>NZ_RCIZ01000029.1 GCF_003666685.1 Mesorhizobium sp. YM1C-6-2 | reverse complement strand
GCGGCGGCGCTCTCTCTCGGTCTGGCGGCGGCACTTCCGGCACTCGCCTTTGCGCAGGATGCTGCGATAGCCGAGCTGCCGGCGCCCGAGATCGAGTCGCTTGCCGCGGCAAGCGAGCCGCCGGCCTTCCAGTCGCCGGAAGCGGCGCTGGACGCCTTCAAGAAGGCGCTGGCGGCGGATGGCAGCGATGCGGTGGCGACCGTGCTCGGCCTTGATGCGGCAAAGCTCAAGGCCGACGAGAACACCGACGACGCGCTCGCCGCAATCAGGGAAGGCGCCGCCAGGCAGCTTTCCTTGAGCGGCGAGGGCGACCGCCGCACGGTGGTGATCGGCGAGAAGCTGTGGCCGCTGCCCTTCCCGATCGTCAAGAGCGATGACGGCTGGGCCTTCGACACCTTCGCCGGGCTCGAGGAGATCGTGAACCGCCGCGTTGGCGAGAACGAGCTGGCGACGATCGCCACCATGCAGGACTATGTCGACGCGCAGGAGGACTATGCGTCGGAGGATCGCGACGGCGACGGCGTCGAGGAGTTCGCGCAGAAGCTGGTCAGCTCCGAGGGCATGACCGACGGGCTCTACTGGCCGACCGACGAGGTGAACGGCGAAAGCCCGGCCGGCGACCTCGACCAGTCGGAGCTCGACGACGCTGCGAAAGGCGAGGGCTATTTCGGCTACAAGTACAAGATCCTGACCGGCCAGGGCGACGAGATCGCCGGCGGCGCCTACGACTACATCATCAACGGCAACATGATCGCCGGCTTCGGGCTGCTTGCCTGGCCGGCCAAATACGGCGAGACCGGCGTCAAGACCTTCGCCGTCAACCAGCACGGCGTC
>NZ_RCIZ01000028.1 GCF_003666685.1 Mesorhizobium sp. YM1C-6-2 | reverse complement strand
TCTAATGCCGCGTTTGCCGGCGCGGGATCAATTCGACGAGCGCACTAACGCGGTGAACGACAATCGGCCGCCCGCCGGCGCCGACAACATTGGCGTGGACAGAAAGGGCACGCGTGGCAGCAGTGTCATGCGGCTTCTGCTTGCAGTGTTGCTTCTTCTCGCGCTCGGCGCGGTGGTCGTGATCATGCGAACTAGCTGAAGGCCTCGCAAATCGGCTTGGAACTATGCCAGCACGCTCGCGTTCAGCGCTCCACGGAGACTTTACATGACCGAAGTAACCGCAATTCCAAAGCTTGATCTCAACAAGTATCTTGGTCGTTGGTATGAGATTTGCCGACTTCCCCTCAGATGGGAGGACGAGACTGCTACAGACATTACCGCCACGTATTCGCTCAACGGTGACGGAAACATCAAGGTCGACAACAGATGTTTCGACGAAGACGGGAAGCCATCACAGGCAATCGGCGAGGCTGAGCCCGTAGACGACACAAACTCTCGCCTGAAGGTCACCTTCCTGCCCGAGTATGTTCGATGGCTCCCGTTCACCAAGGGCGACTATTGGGTGCTCAAGATCGACCCTGCTTACAGCACGGCCTTGGTCGGGACGCCGGATCGGAAATACCTCTGGGTACTTTCGCGCCAGCCCCAAATAGCTGACGACACGAAGGCCGAATTCCTCGCCGAAGCGCGGCGTCAGGGCTTCAATCTCACCAACTTGATCACCCCGCGGCACACCGGCCACGAAGTTACCGACGAGATGATCAGCCAAGAATAGCGTCACCGAGTTTGGGGCGCCACATCCCTTGCCACTCTCCTGGAGCGGCACGCGTGTTGGCCTAGCTTGGATCAGTGACTAATTGTCGTACAGCCGCCGCCTAATTCGATTTTTCGCTGGCACGGTGATGCGGGTCCTCGCCGGCCTGGCGCTTCTTCTGCTCCTCATCACCAGCCA
>NZ_RCIZ01000003.1 GCF_003666685.1 Mesorhizobium sp. YM1C-6-2 | reverse complement strand
ATGAGACCCGAAACATAATCGCACGGTGGGTCACTTCTCGATGAAAACCCCGGGTCACTTCTCAGCAGCAATCAACAGGCTTGCCGGACTTCCCTCGAATGTCGACTGTCTTTCCAGATTTGAACGCCAGAAAGCGAAACCCATCCCACTTCGGTTCGTATTGCCAGGCGCCCCCATCGGACGGAATTGCCTCCGCAAGCTTCGCTTCCATTGGGACTGTGTCGATCGGCAAGGGGAATTTTGCGTCGGCCGTCATCGGTCAAGCCTCGGCCCGGCGGATCTTTGAACAGCATCTTCAGATGACCGCTCTTCCTCGTTCGGGATCCGCCGGAATGAATGCGTGAAAGCAGCGGTCGGTTCCAGCAGAACAAGTGGATGGCGGACTTGATTGCGCAGTCAAGGCTTGCGTCGCGAGGTTAGCGCAGAAGCCCGTCGCTCAGAAACTCTTCCCAGTTCTGCAGGTCTTGGCGCGAATCTTGATCGAGGGGATCCTTCCTCGCGGCGCCGGCAGCGCTTTTTATGGCGCGCTTTAGGGCTGCCCTCCCCGCGGCCCTGCGCCTGTTCTCTGCTGCAGCGACCGCATCTTCTTCGCGCCAAACTGTTACCAGATCACGATCGAGCACGTCCTCGATATGCCTTGGGTCGAAAACGTGAAAAGTTATTTTCCTGGCTCGCCCCCGAAGTTTCACGGTGCGCGTGCCGGCGCTTTGCAGGCGACCGTCCTTGAGCCAGCGATGCCTTTCTGTCGCAGTGATCGACAGAATATCCTCCACCTCTCTTGGTATGACGGGTAGGTCTTCGATGCCTTCCAACATATTGGAAGCAATTCCACAGGCACTTTGGAGACCCTCCTCGGAGCCTTCCAGCAGGCGCAAAGTGAGCATCCCAGTCTCCACATGGAGCAGCTTCTTCGTCTCTGAGGGGAGATGCGCGCGCACTTCAAGAAAGATGCCCTTCGTGCGGACCGACGACCCAAGTGTAGCTGTCGCAGGAAGCCTCCACTCCTTGTCAGTTTCGCTGCTACATCAGGTTTTTGACTATTGCGCATAAGCCTGAAATGGGCCTCGCATCGCATGGGTGCAACAAAATGATCGGTGCGCCAAAGAGTGCGTTGGGTGTTCCGTTGCAGCAGTCGATCCGTCTATTTGGTCTTGGCTGCTTACCGCCGATAGCAGGTGCCAAGTCTTACTCGAAGCGCGGAACCTTTCCACACGGCAGAGCTTGTAGCTCCGTGCTTCACAGGATGTGCACGCTTCCCCAAGCTTCGGAGGAACGCCCCATGGCAAAAGAAAAGACTTTGGACGACCTATTTCTCGATACTCTCAAAGACATCTACTACGCCGAGAGGAAAATTCTGAAGGCACTCCCCAAAATGGCCCGTGCCGCGTCGTCCGCCGACCTGAAGGCGGCTTTCGAAAAGCACAAGGACGAAACGGAAAGCCACGTCGAGCGCCTGCAGCAGGTCTTCGAGATTGTCGGTAAACGCGCCCAGGGCAAGACCTGTCCCGCTATCGACGGCATCATCGAGGAGGGCGAGGAGATCATGGAGGAATTCGAGGGGACGCCCGCGCTTGATGCCGGCCTTATATCGGCTGCCCAGGCCGTCGAGCACTATGAGATCACGCGCTACGGTACGCTTAAGCGCTGGGCGGAGGTTCTCGGAAAGAACGACGCGGTCAAGCTGCTCGACGAGACACTTAAGGAAGAGTCCGCGACCGACGAGGCGCTAACCGGTCTGGCCGATAGCTCTGCAAACGAAATGGCCAAGGCAGCCTGACCGCAAAGCCGCCCCGATTGCTCGGGGCGGTTCTTCACAACATATGAAGAAAGGAGACAATCATGGGTCGCGGTATCTTGCTTTGGCTGCTCGGAATTCCCATTCCGATAATCATCCTCCTCATGCTTTTCATGCGATAGGAGAAACTCATGGCATCAACCGTCCTTGCCACCGAGGTTTCAGGTTCAGGGGAGTCGTCATCGTCGGCCGTCAACTGGGCTCCAATCGTTGCGGGCGCCTTCGCGGCCTCCACACTAACCTTTATTCTGATGCTTCTGGGCTCTGGCCTCGGGCTCACCATGGTGTCGCCTTGGTCCAACGAGAGTGCAACCATAACGACCTTCGCCGTCTCCACCGCAATCTGGTTGGTAATCGTGCAATGGTTATCTTCGGGCCTAGGCGGCTACCTGACCGGGCGGCTTCGCACAAAATGGGTAGGCGTACACTCGGATGAAACGTTCTTCCGGGATACAGCGCACGGCTTCATGGCGTGGGCTCTCGCGACACTACTCGTCGTCTTTGTACTCGGGTCCGCCCTTTCGTCCGCGATCGGCACAGGCGTTCAGGCAGCATCCACCGTCGCTTCCGGAGCAGCGATGGGCGTTTCTGCGAGCGCAACAGCCGGGAACGGCAATGCTACCGACGTCACGTCCTATTACGTTGACGCGCTGTTCCGTCCAACCGACCCCGCCAGGCTGACAGCGCCCGGCGAGCAGGGCGATGCGGCGGCGGTCGCGCAGGCCTCGCGCATTCTCGTTGCCAGTGCGGCTGCCGGCGAGGTCTCGGCTGAAGACAAAGCCTATCTCGGCCAACTGGTAGCCGCCCGAACAGGATTGTCCGAGGCAGATGCAACGGCGCGTGTGGATGCCGTGCTTGCCCAAATAGAACAGGCAAAAGTCACCGCGCAGGAAGCTGCAGATGCGGCGCGAAAGGCCGGCGCTACCTTCGCTCTGGTCGCGGCCATGTCTCTTGTCATCGGCGCATTCATTGCGAGCGCGGCGGCGGCATTGGGTGGTATGCAGCGGGACGACGAAGAAAACTTGTATCGAACTAACCGCGGCTGAACGTGTCTACGCTGGCTGGCTAACCGTGTCGGCCGGCCCACGGCCATCAATACCAGCTTGCAAGAACCTCGGCTGAAGAGACAGCTTCGACCTGCTCACTAAATCGCGAACGGTAGAGTTCCATGAGTGCATCATGCGTTTGGTCGGCGGAACTGCAGACGGCATCCGTGACAAGCACGACGCGAAAGCCGCGGTCGATGGCCCCAAGCACCGTCGCGAGCACGCAAACATCGGTCTCGCCGCCGGTGATGAGCAGTGTATCGATGTCCGAACCAGCAAGCAGGGCGTCGAGTTGCCCTTCAGTCCAAGGCGAATAGACGCGCTTGTCGACCAACTTCGCCGGCGGGACGAAACGCGCAAGCGAAGGCATCAGCTCAACGAGGTTCGGATCGATGTTCGAAAGGGTGACACTGGCCCATCGCCGATAGTATCGCGCCCACGCTCCCGGAGCTTCACCAGGCCGAGCTGCGGGAACGAAGCGCGTGAACAGCGTCTGTCGTGGATGACTTGCGACCAGTTCCTCGATAGCCGGGAGGACCCTCTCCGCCCACGGCACAGGCCAAGGACCGCCCGGCGCGAACAAGCGCTGCATGTCGACGCAGAGATGGAGGCAGCTCTCCCCCACAGGGCCATGAACCAGACCTTGAGCAGCCATTAGCTACAACTTGACAGCCAATTCCCGGCCCCAGAGACGAAGCTTACGGCAAGACTCGATAAACCCGGCAATCGACTTGGGACTGTCGAGACTGATCATGCCTTCGTCCGCCTCCGGATCGACGCTTGCCTTCTGCAGCAGCGCAAGGGCGCCAGGGGTAAATGCGATAAACTTGCAATGGGCGAACGCATCCGCCACGAAATCGCGAGCGGCTGCCTCACCTGCTAGGCGCCCAGCCCCTTCTTCGGAAAGGACGAGCGCTACCGCGTCGAACAGAACTGAGGGGCCTCCGTCGATCATGTGTTTTGCCCCGATCCAGCTTCCGTCCGCGGCTTCGACGCCGCCGACCTTGGGGGCGATCACCTCCATCACGGCGCCTTCCTCTTCGATCGCCGCCTGTAACTTCTGCAGGAGGGCGGCGTCGGTGCCCGGGCAGACTAGGACGCCTACCCTGCGGCCGGCGAAGCTTTCGGGTCCATTCTCGATGATGCTGAGCGCCGGAGAGGCGGGGAGATCGTCGCGAGGCGGAACGGCGGCATCGGCGGGCTTCGGCAGCTTCTTGATACCCAGCTTGTCCGCTACCGCTGCTCCAAGCGTCTCATCGATGTTGAGAAGATGTGAGACCATCCGCTCGCGTATCACGGGGTTCTCGCATTTGCTGAGTTCAAAGGTCAGCGCCATGACGATATGGCGCTGTTCGGTCGCGGTCTGGCTGATGAAGAACTGCCGCGCTTGGCTGTAATGGTCCGCAAAGCTCTCGGGTCGAAGCCGAACCTTCTGGCCCTCTTCGGGATTGGGAAATGTCGGAAATCCCTTTTGCGGGCTTTCTCGCGGGCCTTCGCCCCACGAGTTCGGCTGATAGTTCACGCGGCCAGCGGGATTGCGCATCGCCATGTGCCCGTCCTGCTGGAAATGTGCGAAGGGACACTTTGGCGCATTAATCGGAATGTGGGTGAAGTTCGGACTGCCAAGACGCTTCAATTGCGTGTCGAGGTAGGAGAAGTTGCGCCCTTGCAGCAGCGGATCATTGGAGAAGTCGATGCCGGGCGGCACGTTCTGCGTCATGAACGCGACCTGCTCCGTTTCAGCAAAGAAATTGTCTGGCATGCGATCGAGCACCAGACGTCCGACTGGTACGGGTGCCAGGATCTCTTCCGGAATGATCTTGGTCGGATCGAGCACGTCGAAGTCGAAGCTGTCGGCGAAATCCTGGTCGAAGAGCTGGAGGTTCAGCTCCCACTCGGGAAAATCCCCAGACTGGATGGCGTTCCACAGATCGCGTCGATGGAAGTCCGGATCGGCGCCGTTGATCTTGACCGCCTCGTTCCAGACGACCGATTGCATGCCAAGCTTCGGCTTCCAGATGAATTTGACGAAGGTGGACTCGTTCGTGGCATTCACCAGCCGGAAGGTGTGGACGCCGAAACCCTGCATGAAGCGGAAGGAGCGCGGAATGGCGCGGTCCGACATGACCCACATAATCATGTGCATCGATTCCGGCGTCAGGCTGATGAAGTCCCAGAAATTGTCGTGCGCGGACTGCGCCTGCGGGAAGGCCCGATCCGGCTCGGGCTTCACCGAATGAATGATGTCCGGAAACTTGATTGCGTCCTGGATGAAGAAGACTGGGATGTTGTTGCCGACAAGATCCCAATTGCCTTCCTTCGTATAGAACTTAACGGCGAAGCCGCGAACGTCGCGTGCGAGGTCGAAGGAGCCTTTGGAACCGGCAACCGTCGAGAAGCGGACAAACACCGGAGTCTTCTCGCCGGCACGCTGAAAAATATCGGCGCGCGTGTAGGCCGCCAAAGACTCATAGGTCTCGAAAAAGCCGTGTGCGCCATAGCCGCGCGCGTGCACGACCCGCTCGGGGATCCGCTCGTGATCAAAATGAAAAATCTTCTCGCGGAATTGGAAGTCCTCGATCAGCGTTGGGCCCCGTTGACCAACCTTAAGCGTGTTCTGGTCATCGGTTACCGGTCCGCCTTGAGCTGTCGTCAGGACATTGCTGTCGCCTTCGGCAATCTGGTGCAGCTCACCTCCCTCACCCCGTTTAAGTTTTTGGTCATGAATAGTAGCGGGTGTACCCACCGACTGTCTGGGGCTCTTGGCCATTTTGGATTTCCTATATAGAGATGTCGCGCATCCGTCTTAATGCGGCTGCAGCGGCATATGTTCCTGGTCTGAGCGCCGATCTTGGTAAGATCGCTCACACTGCACTAGACCCGGCGCGCCGTCCTACGGGAGGTCTCTAATCAGACGCGGTCCGGAACCGCTCGTTTAAGTGAGCGAGCCGCACGCTTCCCCGGCGATGCTCCAGGTGCGTTTTCTACGGGAGGGCGGTACGGATGATAGGAGTGTGATGGGCGAGCCGGCGTGAGCGGGAGAGATTGGGGCTCTGCAGCCGGGCCGGCTCAAGAAAGCCCGCCGTGCCTTCGTTTCTTAAAGCACGACGGGCTCCCTCGCCACCACACGTGGTTGAGGCACTTTGCGGCAGCCAGCGTGCAGGTCATCACTCGTATTACGAGCGCGGTAGTGAGGGGTCGTCAACGGCGAATGAATCCCTCGAGCCAGCGCGAAGAGGTTCGGGTTCTCTGCACCGCACCGGCTCTGGTAGTCGGCAGACCACCGCGGAAATGGTGATTTCAGCAAACGCGGTTGGCAATATTGGGCACACACCTCAAGGGCGCTCCTACTGTAACTTACTTTCCAAACCCGCGGACCGGCCGGCATGATTGAGTATGCGTCTAGATTGCTTCAATGGAGAGGCTTCGTAGGCGTCGTCCTTGACATCGCCATGGCGGGCTGGCTGATCGGCGGCTTCCTCGTGCCGTGATTACGTCGCGCTTGGCACAGATTGCATAGCGCGATTTTTTCAGTGTGATATCATGTCGTCGGGGCATTTGACGGGTGGTAAGTGCAGGATAACAGGCTTCGTTTTTAGTGGGCGTTTCTGCGGTATCGGTACGGTGCTGGTGGTAGTAGCGCTTGCCATGCAGTAGCCGCCTAGCCTTTACGTCGCACCACCTCCGAGTGAATGAATATGCGGCGGCGCGTAGCAAACAGGCAGCAATTGGCGCTGATGGCTAGGGTCATGGAGGCATATTTTGCGCGCTTCGCAGTGCGCGAGGACGAGACTGAGCGCGACAAACTTGCCTTCGAGATTTTAGTCCTCTTTGACAACGGCATACGCGACGAAGAAGCTTTGCTGGCAGAGATGATCCGGCGCCGTCAAACGCGCCATTAGGGCAAGCCACTGGATGGCCTACGATCTGCAGCACTTTGAGTGTGACAAACGAAGTGAAAATTAAACGGAAGAAGGCGGCTCAGCCGGGCTCCTCGCGAAGCGCCGTCGAGCCTATGAGCTCGCCGTCATTGTTGGCTCTTCGGCTTCTTCGACCGCACCCGAGAGTCGTGTTTCAACACCAGCTACTTATCCAGCAGCATTACCCATGGTCGACACCTGCGCGGTGCTTCAGCTCGGCTTCTCGCGTTGGCCCCTCTCAATTCCAGCTGAAACAGGCTCCGCTCATAAGGCGCTGCAGGTCGGACGGGACGAGGTGCTCGTCTGCCGTTTCGTTGGCCAGGAAGAGAAACCGGGAAAAAGACTTCCTGTTCACCGTACCGTCGCGCCCGGTTGACACGCCCCGCAGCAGGGACTGAACGCGTCATGCTCGAAATGGTTCGGGGTGTTAAAGGAGTTTCAGCCCCCGACCGTGATTTCCGGACCGAACATCAAAACCGGGCCATCTTCAACCGTTGGTTCGACGAAGTGGAGTGCGCTAGACAGCTTGGCTTTTGTATACCGCGGATGCTCGGTTACGTCGTTGGATGTCTCGAATATGTAAGGCCGCTGGCGGAGGTTATCGCCTTCGTCAATGACCGTCACAACCGGTCCGATGCTCTCACGAGAATAGCCAGTCCTCGCGACCGCCTTCTCTCGGGCTCGTTCTTCGGTGACTGCCATCACGGAAATGTAGTTCATTTCGATACCACAGAGTGCTGAACGGCGGCTCCACTTTCGTCATGAAGCCGCCATTCTGTTCAATCCGTGTGCTCCGGCATTTCCTTGAGCTGGTCCTTAGTCCAGCTCGTCACGGCGTGAACGTCACCGTCCTCGTCGCGCATGAACTCCAACTCGCTCATGGGAACGGCAACCGGCTTGGCGCCAATGCCGAGGAATCCGCCGACATCGATAACGACCTGGGTGCCGTGGGCGTGATCAACCGAGCCGATCTTTTCGTCGCCGGGTCCGTAGATCGTGGCGTCTTCGAGGACATCGGGGGTTAGCTCGGCTTGGCTCAGGCGCACGTGGTTCGAATGGTCCATGGGAGTCTCCTTTCGTGTGGGATCGTGGCTAATCGCCGAACAGCCGTTGCGTTCCGAAGAAAGCGAGACAGATGGGAAACGTGATCGCGCTGTCGCTTCTATGCGCAGCGCATTTCGCCCGCTGGTTAGCTCCCGATTATCCTGGGCCTATGCCGACGGCGCGCCGACGCGACCGCGCTGCTGCTAGTGATTGGCGCGGGCCACGAGGCAATCCAAGCGAAGCCTATAAATTGCGGCCGGCTTTCATCCCAACGTCATCGAATATGAAAACAGAACTAAGGAAACAAAATCAGATTATTGCCGTTGATGGCGAGTTTAAGGATGCCGACACATGCCCCGCTATTTCTTCCACGTCGATAATGGTGAGTTCATTCCAGACGAGACAGGAGCTGACTTGCCCGACCTTCAGGCCGCAAGAAGAGAGGCCGTGCGTGCCGCCGGCGAGATGATAGATGAGGCTCAGGAATCGTTTTGGGATCACTTGAGCCTATGGAACATGCACGTCACAGATAGCGATCACCGACTTCTGTTCACGCTGACGTTTGGGGCAAAAATTCCATCGGGCGACGCCCGGTACATTCCCGACCAGGCCGCTACTAGCGCATCGGGGTCGCTGGATGGCTGATTGCAAACTTCTTCGTGAAGTAGGTCTATTCGTCGAGGAGACGCAGACGGCACGAACAAGGGCGGGAGCGGTTTGTCTGTCAAAAGAATAGACCGGCGCCATTAAGCTGGGGGCTTGGGGTGCTGGCGCCGGTCTGTGCGGGCCGAGGGTGGCTGCGGCCCGGGAGACATTTGGGCACGGCGTCGGGGCAGCGGGTATTACGTGATCGCGCACCTTTAGAAACTTTGCATCACGATCGCGTCGTGTAATGATTATGAACGGGGCATCGAACGGTTTACGTGAGGGGGCCGGGCATGCCACTTTCCAAATATCAGGGAAGGGTCGGTCCTGCTGATCTTGAGATCATGCGGCGGGTCTTCGACACGGTATGCGAGGAGCGTCGCATAGCCCTGAAAGACAAAGTCCAACGTGACGAACTCGCAGCGGAGGTTATCCGGGCATTCAGTAGCGGCGCGACCGATGAAGCGGATCTGCTAAAGGTGGTCTCGAGGCGACCGCATCGCTGAAAAGGGGTCGGAACCATTTGCTAGATCGATCGTTTGCCGAAAGCCATTTGCCGTCTTTACGGTCGCATCGGGCGGCACCCAGGCAACCAAACCCGTCGCGTTCCTCGCGGCGGGTTTTCTGTAGAGCCAAATCCCTTCAGGAGTGCGGCTTCATCTTTCCACGAATGTTCACCAGCGTGGCAACGAGCCTGTCGACTTCCGCCATATCCACCGTCATCAGATACTCAGGCTCTGGAAAATAGATAGCTGCTTCGGTGCGATCACGACTGAGCTTCGCTTCCACCAATGGTGGAGGCGTCTTGTTCGTCCCGTGGCTCATAAATATCCTCCATCTTCGCCGATCTAAAATTGATTTTCGACGGCAAGGTTCCCAGGAGGAAATCGAGTAGGGCGGGCTTTTTCACCCGGCGGGCGTTGCTGAGGCGCGGTCGGCTGAAAGTTTAGTCAGCACTACGTGCCCGGACATCCGATACGCGTGGTCGGTGAATTGACGAGTTCGCCAGACGCACTGGCTGGTAATCAGGAGCAGAAGAAGCGTCAGGCCGGCGAGGACCTGCATCGCGGCACGTGCGAAGAACCGAATAAGACGGCTGTACCTTGTCATTTGTTATCGCCACCTCGCGACAGGTCGTGTAGACTATTTTAGTCGCCTGATCTTCAACGGCAAACGGGCGCTTGGAAGAGTCGAACACGCTTTCGCCTAACCAGAAGGGGAAAGCTATGCGACCCAAGGGTATCGCCAACTCAAAGCAACTCGGTCTGCTCTCGCAAGTTCTTGAGCGGTATTGCGCCGGCCGCGGCATCACCGATCAGGAGGATCGCGACCGGATCGCTTTGTCAATCCTGCGATTGTTCGATCGGGGCCTATCGACTACTGAAGAAATTAGCGCTGCACTGGCCGATATCTCGGCCAAGGAAGATGGCCGGCTGACTATCACTTCGACCGCAGAAGACGCGCTTCGCGAACAAGCGAAGACCAATCCGTCCCCAGCACTCTGACAAGGTCGATTGCTTCAGACTCGCTTAGCCCTATCTCGCTGACCAGGCGCCGGATGGTCGCTTTCCGCATGGCGTCGGTCGGCGGATCTGGATCTTTGGCCACTGGGTATCCTCCGCCAAGGAAAGCCCGCTGCGTCACATACAGCGTCGCAACGGGGCCTGCCGCCCTAAGGGGTTCAACCGCGGACGGCGATCATGAACATGCCCGTCAATTTTTTGTTCCCCCGCGCTGGTCAGCCGAGCGGGCAGCGGAATTGTTAGCGCTCGCCAACGCACTGGCTCTAGGACGCCCGTCGCACGGGGTTCAGGAAGGGTAGCGGGCTCAGAGTGGATCGTTACCCCTTCTTGTCATCTTGCGGGATGTCTCTAGCTAACAGATCGCCAAGGACGCTCGCAGTTTCCTTCAGCAACGATCGTAATTCTTTCGGCTTTATACGCTCGACATGGTCGGCTGCGTCCAAAAGCTCCTCAGAAGCTCGACGCCACGCAGATGCAATTTCATACAAATCCCCCCATTGTCGCCATTCCTATACGACTGGAGGGAAAACGCCGCGTCAACCCTGGCCGAGCTTCGTAAGCTAGCGCACACCGAGAACGTTCTGCACGATCGGCCGTGGGATTTTCAGCAATGGAATTTTACGCAAGCGCCGCGGGAGCAAGAATTGGAGGGACGCAAAAACCCGGCGCGATGGCCGGGCTTTGGTTTGATGGTGGTGAATTAGAACTGATAATTCAGTCCGATCTTCACCGTGTGCAGCGTGTCCTCGAACTTGAAGGGTTCGTCGGTGTTCTCAGGGGTGTCGTAGGTCTTGCTTCCGAAATCGGCGTACAGATATTCACCCTTGATGGACCACCTGTCCGTGATGGCGTGCTCGACGCCGGCGCCAATCGTCCAGCCGGCCCTCAATTCGTCGCCCGCGGCTGCGTCATCCGGATCGGGCTCGCCCGAATCATAGTCGCCGGCAATGTTTTCGATCTGCGCCAAGGCCAGGCCACCTTTGGCGTAGAACAAGGTGCGATTGGCGGCAAACCCGACCCTGCCGGTGATGGCGCCGTAGAAACCGTATTCAGTCGATAGGCCCTCGTCACCGTCATCCGGAGCGAATTCGAGCTTGTCGTTGGAGGCCCATCCGAGTTCGACCTCGGGGCCGAACACCCACGATCCGTTCTGAAAATTGTAACCGGCCGTTATGCCGCCCACGAAACCGTCGTCAGACATGCTGCGGGTGGCGCCAGGCGTATTCCCGTCGAAATCCGTACCGGTGATATCGGTGGCCTTGGTTCGGCTGTGCGCCCAGCCCCCAAACACGCCGAGATAGACGCCGGACCAATCGTAGTTAGATTCTACAATCACCACGTCATCAACTATCGCATCCGCGGCCAAGGCGTAGCTAGACGATCCGGTCAACAGCATTGCAGCAAGTAGACAGCTTCTCACCAGTATACCCCCATGAAATCACCAGACGATATAGCATGACGCCGGCGCACGTGGTGTTACCGAGTGGCAACAACCACAGCCGATTTATGCAACGGCACACCGTCACCCACCGGCGACGTGCTTCCGGTCTGCGCCGTCCAGGCCATCAGGGCCGACGGTAGAGCGGGTCGGGGTGTGTGGGGGCCGCAGCACCCCGACCCTGACCAACGGTGATTATGCGGGGGCGTATCGGTTGGCTGGGTAGCCCATTAGCCAACAGTTCGCATATTCTCACATGGCACTGGCTGGGAAGGGTGGATGCCGGAAACAAGCAATATCGAACGGGCTCTAGGCATTGTCCTCGGCAAACTGGATTGCATCGAGGACCGTCTTCAAAGGCGGGACCAAGCGGTCAAGAACAAGGTGGAGGCACATGAGAAGGCCACAATCGAGGTGACCACTCTCCGTACCAAGGCTAGGAGCCGGCACACTCGGCCGCTGGCTGGTTAGGATTTGCCTTGGTCACTGCCGCCGGCTGGCTGATGGCGCATACAAGTGGCTCTCCGGGCGGCCGCCGCCTTGACACCCATCTAGACGCGCCGCGGGCCCATTGGTTAAATTCGACCCGCAAAACCCCTGATCCACTGCTCCGCTGGCCTCACTGCCGGCGGGGCTTTTTTTGTTTTCAGGGAAGAAACCCGGGCAGGAGCCAAGCAGCCACAATCAGGCTCAACGCGACGACTGCAGCGCCAGCCAAAAATAATGTGTCCTGTTTCACCGCTTCTCTCCCTCAGTTCCTCGTCGGCCTCTTCGTTAATCACGAAGCCGCCCCGAAAACGGGGCCGTCTGGCGCGGTGTTGCCGATCAGTGGCGCTCACGACAGCGGTCAATGAAGTTCGAACGATTGAAAGGCGCGACCGAGGTCAAAGTTCACGATCCGCTGTCTGCGGGTGCCGCCGACGATCCCGACAGGTGCTGCGCAGCCAGGAACATCAGCGTCGAGGCAGTCGCCCGACGGGACCAACCAGCCGATTCAGCCATGTCGATCAGGTTGTCCAGCAGCGGCTTCAGCGCGCTCCTGCACTCGGTCTCATAGGCCAGAAATTCTTTCGCCGAATGAACCGGCGGAGGAACAATCCCGACAGTCGTCACCATATTCACGGCAATCTCCAAAAATGCTCCAGAGAATTGCCCGCTCCCTGAGCCGGGAGCGGGCTGGGCCACAGCTACCTCAGAAATCCATGCCGCCGCCAGGCATCGCCGGCGCCGGAGTCTCCTTCTTCGGCTTTTCGGCGACCATTGCCTCCGTGGTCACCAGGAGACCGGCGACCGAGGCAGCATCCTGCAGCGCCGTGCGCACCACCTTGGCCGGGTCGATGACGCCTTGGCTGTAGAGGTTGCCGAACTCATTGGTCTGGGCGTTCCAGCCATAAGCGAAGTCGGTTTTTTCGCGCAGCTTGCCGACGATGATGGAGCCTTCGGCGCCGGCGTTTTCGGCGATCTGTCTTACCGGCGTCTCGATGGCCCGCCGAACAATTTCGACTCCGGTTCTCTGGTCCGCATTGTCGACCTGAAGGTTATCCAGCGCCTTCGCCGCGCGCAGCAGCGCCACGCCACCGCCGGGCAGGATGCCTTCTTCGACGGCCGCGCGTGTTGCATGCAGCGCGTCGTCGACGCGGTCCTTACGCTCCTTGACCTCGACCTCGGTCGAACCGCCGACGCGGATGACCGCCACGCCGCCTGCGAGTTTGGCCAGCCGCTCCTGAAGCTTCTCGCGGTCGTAGTCCGAGGTAGTCTCCTCGATCTGAGCCCTGATCTGCTTCACCCGACCTTCGATCTCGGCCTTCGAGCCCGCGCCGTCGACGATCGTGGTATTCTCCTTCTCGATGACCACCTTCTTGGCGCGGCCGAGCATCTGCAGAGTGACGTTCTCCAGCTTGATGCCGAGATCTTCCGAGATCGCCGTTCCGCCGGTCAGGATGGCGATGTCCTCTAGCATGGCCTTGCGGCGGTCGCCGAAGCCCGGCGCCTTGACGGCAGCAACCTTAAGGCCGCCGCGCAGCTTATTGACGACAAGCGTGGCCAGCGCCTCGCCCTCGACATCCTCGGCGATGATGAGCAGCGGCTTGCCGGACTGCACCACGGCTTCGAGAACTGGAAGCATCGCCTGCAGATTGCCAAGCTTCTTCTCGTGGATCAGCACATAGGGCTCTTCCAGTTCGACCCTCATCTTGTCCTGGTTGGTGATGAAGTACGGGCTGAGATAGCCGCGGTCGAATTGCATACCCTCGACCACCTCGAGTTCGGTCTCGGCGGTCTTGGCTTCTTCGACGGTGATGACGCCCTCGTTACCGACCTTCTCCATGGCTTCCGCCAGGAACCGGCCGATCTCGCCATCACCGTTGGCCGAGATGGTGCCGACCTGGGCGATCTCGTTGTTCTGCGTCACCTTGCGGGCATTGGCCTTCAGTTCGGCGACGACGGCGTCCACCGCCTTGTCGATGCCGCGCTTCAAATCCATCGGGTTCATGCCGGCGGCAACCGACTTGGCGCCTTCCTTGACGATTGCCTGGGCGAGAACGGTAGCGGTCGTGGTGCCGTCGCCGGCCAGATCGTTGGTCTTCGAAGCGACTTCGCGCACCAGCTGGGCGCCCATGTTCTCAAACTTGTCCTCGAGCTCGACTTCCTTGGCGACGGTGACGCCATCCTTGGTTATGCGCGGCGCGCCGAACGACTTGTCGATGACGACGTTGCGGCCCTTGGGTCCGAGCGTCACTTTCACCGCATTGGCAAGAATATCGACGCCGCGCAGCATCTTTTCGCGGGCCTCGGCGTGGAATTTGACTTCTTTGGCAGCCATTGGAATCACTCCTTCGGTAGGCAGCTTCGTTGACTGTTGCGTGTAGTCGGCCCGATCACGCGGCCTTCTTGAACGCGACGCTATGGTCGATCACGCCCATCACATCGCTTTCCTTCATGATGAGCAGATCCTCGCCCTCGAGCTTGATCTCGGTGCCGGACCATTTGCCGAACAGGATGCGGTCGCCGACCTTGACGTCAAGCTCGACCAATTTGCCGCTCTCATCACGCGCGCCGGGGCCGACGGCGATGACCTCGCCCTCTTGCGGCTTCTCCTTGGCGGTGTCGGGGATGATGATGCCGCCAGCCGTTTTTTCGTCAGCTTCGATGCGGCGGACCAAGATACGGTCGTGCAATGGACGGAACGCCATTTTCGTTCTCCTTCAAGGACAAACAGATTTTGAGGTTCCTCCACACCGGACCGGCAATATCGGGCCGATGCGGGGCGCAGCGATCCTTCATCAGGCATCGCGCGCATTTCGAGCTAGTTTCGCGATTTCCGGGTTTCAAGAGGCCGGCACAAAAATTTTAGCACTCGCATCGAATGGGTGCTAGCTGCATGGAATCGTGGACGAATTCGCCGCAACTGTTGGATGCTAGGGGCTTGAAATTTCCATCTGATCGAACAAAATCCAACCATCACTTGCGGGATCGATGCTCCCGGAGCCACGATCGAAACGAAGCTTTGGAGCGGCAACCGAAAGGAGGATATCGATGGGCCGAACCGACTTTTCGACGATCATCCCTTCACTGGGACCCGAAACCGACGACCCGGCGCTCGACCGGCTGCTGTCGCCGGCGCGCCACTATAAGCACCCGGACCACGTCCTCAGCGACAGCGCGCTGAATCCAGGCGAAAAACGCGCAATTCTCTCATCCTGGGCGTCTGATGCCTGTGCGGTCGAATCCATGCCGGCACTTCGGCATCCGCTGGGCGCCGGGCAGCCGGTCTCATTCGACGCAATCATGGACGCACTGCAGCGCCTGGATGCCTGGGGCGCGACAGCAGTAAAGGCAACCGAATCGTGCCTCGGTCGGGGCCGCAGCGACTGGATGCGTGAGTAGGAAGGGGTGAAAGAATGATTGGTGGAGTGAGCCGGGAGTTCCGGATGCAGATGGAGGGTTATGGCCTGACGACCGCCGAGATTCACTACCACATGCCGGATCATCCGAGCCTCCTGCAACTTTATGTCTGGCAGGAATATGATCTGGCCCCAGACTTTCCCGAACTGCGCGGCTTCCTGGACTACTGGAAGGAAACGCTGGAGGGCGCGCTCCACTCGGTGCGCGTCGCCCACCATCGCCTGATCCGGCCCTCCGAGTGGAAGGCGGTGGACGGCATCATCGCGATTCACTGAGCAGCGGCGGCTGCCAGACTTGCCTTGCCGGATACTGGCCCGCGGCGAACCGGCGCACTCGGCTGCCGTCGGCCGAGCAATAATCCGGCCCGATCCGCAGCCTTAACGAAGCTCCGTCGCGCTCTCGCAGCTTCATTCGACATCGACATGGTTCACCGTCAGCGCGGATTCAAGGTACGACCGGACGAGCTATGCCTCGTCTTCTTCCGGTGCCAACAATTCGATCAGCTTGCCGACACGTGTTCCCGGTAGTGGGCGCCCCGCACCCATCAGCGCCTCGTCGTTGTGGAGCCAGCCCCAAGCCTCCCTAAGATCTGCGCCCGATGCTCCGATCTCCATCAGTTCTGCGACGAGTTCATCGTCGACCGGGCCGAGTACCGATACGATCTCTTCGCGTCTAATCGCCATATCCAGCCTCCGAGTATTTGTGACCGTTCTGAGCAGGTGACGTCCGGAAAACGCCAGTTACCGATTGACGTTCCGGCGACAAAATTTCGAACTCGTCCTGGAGGGTCTTGACGGCTCGAAACACGATTCCTAGCTCAATGGAGCCGGTCGCTGAACGGACCGGCATGGTCAGGGAGCGCCGGCTTCTTGGCGCTCCTCGTACCCATGTTGCTCAACGGAGGATATGGCTATGAGAACCGCTTTTGACTTTTCTCCGCTCTATAGGTCGAGCATCGGTTTCGACCGCGTCTTCGAGTTGCTCGAAAACGCGAGCCGGACAACCACCATCGACAATTGGCCACCTTACGACATCGCCAGGACCGGCGAGGACGACTACCGCATAACCATGGCGGTGGCTGGCTTCAGCCGGGACGAACTGTCGATGACGCAGGAGCGGAACATGCTCGTCGTGTCAGGTCAGAAGTCTGGCGAAGACATCGGCGAATACCTGCATCGCGGAGTTGCCGGGCGCACCTTCCAACGCCGCTTCCAACTGGCCGACCACGTCAGGGTCACTGGCGCCCGCCTGGAGAACGGCCTGCTGACGATCGATCTCAAGCGCGAGATTCCCGAAGAGATGAAGCCGCGCCGGATCGAGATCGGCAGCACCGCGGCCACGCCGAAGGTCGAACAGCGCAAGATCGAGGCCGAAAAGCAAGCGGCCTGAAGCAGTCGTAACGACTTGGAGCCGGGCGTTCGCATCCGGCTCCCCCGCGGAGCTTGTTCTGAAGGCAGCCATAAAGAGATGAAAGGAGAAAAATGATGAGTGTACGTGATCTGGTCCCTTGGGGCCGCGACAACGGCAAGAGGACTCCCACGATATTCGGTGACCGCGAGCGCGACCCGTTCCTGTCGCTGCACCGGCAGGTGAACCAGCTGTTCGACGATGTCTTCCGCGGCCTCGACAGCCGTTTGCCGGCCTTTGCTAGCCCGTCTTCCTTCGGGGGACGTTGGCCGAGCGTGGAAATCTCCGACGGCAAGAAGGAGATCCGCGTCACAGCCGAGGTTCCCGGCCTCGAAGAAAAAGACATCGAGGTGCTGCTGGAAGACGGCGTGCTGACGCTCAGGGGCGAGAAACGCTCTGAAACCGAAGACGAGGATCGGAAGTTCTCGGAACGCGTCTACGGTCGCTTCGAGCGCCGCATACCGCTCGGCTACGAGGTCGAAGACGACAGGGTCAACGCCGATTTCAAAAACGGCGTGTTGACTGTCTCCCTGCCCAAGACCGAGCGAGCACAAGCGAAGGCCAAGCGTATCGCCATCAACGGCGGCAACTGAGAAGGTGCTGCGTGAGGGAAAGGCGATGACCTGGCGAGCAAAACCACGCCAAGGAGGCCGGTCCAATAGAGCCCGCCGCTTCAAATCGGCGGGCCCTTCTTTGCTACCGGTCACGGCCGGCTCGCGCCTTCCCTCGGATATCTGGCCGCAAGGGTCATCATAGTGAAAGCTGCTGTATTGCGGTCCCATCCCGATTTTGCAGCTGATCGATGATCGCATGAAGGCGTGGTTTTAGAGTTTCTCGACATTCGTTGTCATAGCGCACACGATCTGAAGGGCTTATTGGTTGAGCGATAGACGGCTCTTTGATCAACATCACAGAGACCCTACGCAGGCACGCCACCACGGCCGGCTTTTGCTGCAATCATCGGGAAGGGAAGAAGTGTGTCTACTTCTCATGAATTCCCGCTGATCTGGCGAATCCGACGAAGGCGCTCCTGGCGACATCCAGCGGCACATCGTGGCTATAGGCCCCGCGACAAGCACGCAATGCAATTTCATAAATCGGCCCACGTCGATTGCGGGGCCATTTATCGAGAAAATCGAGTGCCTCGTCGTGGCGCTTGGCAAGGATCGCATAGCGGCGTCTTCTCCGGCACCTTATCATTATCATTGCGTCCCAGAGCAGTTGGATGGCTGTGCGTGCCGGAAAGCAGACTTTGGCTCTGGGTGGGCGTTGCGTGCGCCGTTGGTGCGGTGCTGGCGGTAACAGTGCTTTCCATGCGGTTAGCCGCATAGCCTTTACGTAGCACCGCCATCGAGCGAATGAACATGCGGCGGCGTGGCGTAGCAAACAGACAGCAATTGGCGATGATGGCTCGGGTCATGGAGGCATATTGCGTCCGCTTCGCGGTGCCCGAGGACGCAACAGAGCGCGACGAACTTGCCTTCGAGATTTTAGTCATCTTTGATAACGGCATCCGCGACGAAGAGACTCTGCTCGCCGAGGTGATCCGGCTGCGCCAGGTACATTAGCCAGGCAGCGCTCTTAGAAACGGCCCTGGCCAGGGGTTAGCAGCAAATCGTGAATGCAACCGTAATCGCCACCGACCGTTATAAAACATCGTCGCCCACCGAATGGGCGTCGACGACTGGGAGTGACCACAGATGCTTTCGCCCACATTGCGGGAGGAGCGCTGTGCCCTTGAAGGCCTCTCCAGAACAATTGCAGATTCTGACCCAGGCGGTCGAAGAGTATTGCCACGACTTCGGCATCACAGACACCGATGAACGAGTATACGTAGCCGAACTCGTAAGTGCGCTGGTAGCGCTAGGCGCGCTCGACTTGGCCCATCTGCGGCAAGGTCTCGAAGATGCGATGGGCCCGTGTCATAAGCCAACGCGTCACTAGGTGGAGGCCTCGCCCGGAATCGAAGAGATACCTAAGCCCAGAGCGATGGCCGGGTTTTGGTTTGATGGTGGTGGACTAGAACTGGATGACCCGCCGCCGTGCTGCAGCACATAGCGCCGCTCCCAACATTATCTCATTTGCCTTTCGAGAAGCCGGCCAAGACGCCACCACACCGCCGGCAGTGGCCCGCTCAGGCTCCGCTATCCTTCGTATGCCATCAAGAAAATGACCAGTGCGGCCATGAGGCCAGACCCGATAGCCAGACTGGCATAAAGGGCAATCCTGGCCCGCTTCGTGAGCGGGTCGAGTTCCTGAGACACGTCTGCGAACCCCAAGCCATGGAGAAAGCATGGAATTTATTGTGTCGTTCCTGAATGCTGCGTGAACGGTTATTGGAGGCGCTGCAGCACGATCAGCGCCGTTTCCCACGGACCCATGGCGTCACTCAAGCCGCGATGCAGGTCCTTCATGCTGATCAAGCCCGTGCTGAAAAACGCACCGACGAGCCCGGCTACGTACATTCTTTCGTTACTGTCGACGATACCGCAGGTGCTACAATAATCGTCAACAGCACGTCGAAGCAGATTCTTCTGGATCGGGATTACATTAGAGTACATCGACGCTCTCCTCTTGTTTCGGGGCGAAGCATCTGCGATCTCTTCCGGCAGTCGTCGTGGCTTAAGGCGCGCCGACGATCAAAGGAATCTAGGCCGCTGCTGGGAAAAGGCAAACTAATCGGTGGGGCCGACCGTTGGTCTCGTCCACGCGCCGGTATGGAAGCAAAAAACCAGCGATGAGCCACGCTCCAACGGCGATGCTCAGGGCAAAGCAAAGCGTAGCCTGTACCCGGTGACCAGTTTGTCAAGCAGCGTAGCCAATTCCTCAGCATCTTCTCTTGTCGAGCCTGCTTTGAGGTCAAGCACGAGGCGCGAATTCTGCAGTTTGGGGTGCTGCCCAGTCTGAGTAATCGACCAGAGCGTGAGACCTTCGTCAAATACGTAGTTCGCGGCGTCCGCCATGCTCCGCTTCCTCTGGAAATCCGATCGCGCCCAAGAGAAAGGGCCCACCGAAGAGACCGGCGGGCCCAAATCTAATTAGCCGCCATCAGCCGGCGCGCTCGGCGCTGCCGGCGCAGGCGTACTCGGAGACTCCACCTTCGGCAAATTGAAATCCACGTCGACGTTTCGCGTGCCCCCGGTACCGCCGAAATCGATAACGCCTGTGAAGAACAGGACAATCACCAGGCCGATAATCGCAACAACGGCGGCGACTGCGCCGCCTCCGCCACCGCCGCTGTTTACGACTGTAGGTCCGTCAGCCATAACCTATCTCCTTTTTAAATCGGTCCCTTCGCGTGTCGAACGTCAGTTAAGTCACGCAAGTTCCTGTTTCAGTTTCCTGTGAGCTGCCGTAGCCGAGCCACGTCCTTGCGCGTTGCAGGTCTATTCACAATCGTGCGCCCGCGATTGTCCTTCATCTCGTAGCGACCGGCGCGGAGCGTTTCCTCGAAGCCGTTCCAGTGCCGGACCCGCACTTTTGCCTTGGCGGGATTTCCGATGCCGATCACGTTTCGTGTGGCACTTTTCTGGTTAGCATCCGCTTTGTTTTTGCCGCCCCCTTGGCCATTCCCTTGACCGTTGCCGTTGCCACTACCTTGGCCGTCGCCGTTTCCGTTGCCCCCGCCATTCCCTTTGCCGCCGCCGCCATTTCCGCTGCCGCCGCCATTTCCGCTGCCCCCGCCATTCCCGTTGCCGCCGCCGTTACCGTTCCCGTTGCCCTTGCCTGCGGCTTTGCCTCGACGGGGCAGCGCCGTGATGAAAGCGGCGGAGAGCGTGTAGAGGAAAATGCGGCGTGAGAGCATGTTAACTCCATCGTCCTCCGGCTTGATCAGTAAGCCCGCCGCCCGATGGTAAGCGGCGGGCCGACCCGGCAGGAAGGGACGTTGACTGACCGGGAAGCTAGGATGCGATCACCCCCAAGGTTGTCATGATAACGGCTAGGGTGAACACGGGCGCCAGAAGCCAGCGTGCTTGGTAGATGCTGTTGTCCATTGCAGTCACCCCGAAAAAAATCTCGCCGATAAACGACGATAGAGGGCGCCGGTTTCCTCTTCAGGGAAGCCGGGGACCTTTGCGATGACGACTTGGGCCCAAAGTCCCAGCCTCATGGACTTTAGTCCCTGCGATTGCGGCAAAGGTCCGCCATTGGAACGCCCGAGGCCAATTGCCGTTGGGCAGGCGGCAGGACCAACCGGTCACGCCGTTTTCAACGACACACGGAGATTTTCCATGAAATCGCAGGTTCAGGCATTGCTCGTAGGTATCGCTCTGTTGGGTGGCGTCCATATCGCGGCGGCCGAGACGATCGTCATCGCTCCCGAGCAGGAGACGGTCATTCGCGAGTATGTGAAGAAACAGCCGATCGCCTCGATCGACCTTCCCGGCGTCGAGTTGAACATCGGTTCGACGGTTCCGGATACCGTCGAAATTCACAAGATCGACGCTCCGGACGTGACCTACAGCTACACGGTCGTCGGTGGCCGCACCTATGTGGTCGAGCCCGGAACGCGCAAGATCGTGAAGATCCTCGACTGAACGCAACGGTGAGCGGGAGCCCACCCCCAGCAACCAGACGAACAGGAAACGATCATGCGCAAACTAATCGTGACGGCGGCCAGTGCAGCCTTCCTTGCGGGCACGGCCATTGCCACCCTCCAGGCTCAGGAGACGCAGGGGACCGAAGGTTCTCAGGAAGAAATCATCAAGACACCCAACGCCAATTCCGCAACCGAGGCGGCGCCCGGGCAGGAGCAGAAGAGCGGTGAGGCCAGCAGCGCTACGGAAGCCGCGCCGGGTCAGAAGCAGCAGACCGGCGAAGTGGATGCAAAGGAAGCCGCTCCCGGCCAGGTGAAGAAACAGGATCAGGCAACCGGCGAGGAGCAGCCCAAGACCAACGAGTCGGCTGCTGAAGGTGGCCCGGGTCAGAAGCAGAAGAGCGACGAGAGCACAGCCCATGGGGAAGCTCCGGGCCAAAAGCAAAAGTCCGGCGAGACGACTGCCAAGGAAGCTGCTCCTGGTCAGACGAAGGAGGACCAGGCCACCGACGAGACAAAGCCGTCGACAGAGACGACAGGCAGCATCGACATCAAGGCTGAGCAGAAGACCGAGATCACGCGGGTCTTCCGGGAGGTCAAGTCCGAGCCGGTGGACATCGATATCGACGTCAATGTCGGCGTTGTCGTTCCGCGGACGGTCACCCTCCATCGGCTTCCGCCCCGCGTAGTGGAGATCGTGCCGGCCTACCGCGATTACGAGTACTTCGTGCTCGCCGACGGCCGCATCGTGATCGTCGAGCCGGCCACGCTAAAGGTCGTCTACATCCTGGTAGTGTGACCTTCGAGCGGCAGAAGACCGACACACAACTCCTCCGGTCTTCTGCCGATTTTCAATTAAGCCCCCCGAGGGAAATATGCCACTTTCCAACACCCCGATGCCACCTCAGCACCTTGCGTTGATCTCCGAGGTCGCGGAGGCGTACTCAATTGCATTCTCGGTGGCTGAGGCAGAAGAGCGCGATCGTCTCACAGGTCTGCTTGAGATGCTCGTTCAGCGCGGAGCGCACACCAAGGCCGAATTGGCCGCATCGTTGGAGCTCGAAATCGCGAGGGGTTTCTTGAGATAGAACCCTCCCAAGGCCAGATTGACCTGGCCATTGCATACGTTGAAGCACGATCGACAAACTTTTCCGACCGCTAGGTGACCGTGACGGAGGGCAGGCAGGGGAGAAAGAACCGCCAATCAGCCAGACGGCGATGAAGATGCTGAAGGCGATGCAACCAAAGCCGCCCACAAAACAGCACGTCCCGCTTCACCGGTTCTCTCCGGGCAACTCCTCGTCGACCTCTTCGTCGATTACGAAGCCGTCTCGAAGTCGCGGCCTGCCTGGCGCCGCGTTGCAAACCGGGCATGGCTTACCAGGGGCGCCGCAATTGCACTCGTCAGGCCACGCCAGGCGCGGATGATCCTCGCAAACAAAGCGCGCGTCATGGCACAGTGGGCAGGTGCCCGACAATTTGCCGACCATCACAGGCGCGATGAGCGGGGGCTCGGCTTGTTGTTTGCAAGCCCCTTGGCCGCCTTCATCAGCTTCTCCCGGTCGTTGCCATAGGCTCTGATGAGTTGAAGAGCCTGTTCGAGCGTAACGCCTGTTTCCTTAGCCAGATGCTGCACCTCGTAGTCCTGGCCGCCCGCAACACGGTCACGATCTTGCTGGCCGGTTTTCGACTTATCGTCAGCCATGATGCTGCCTCCCATTAGAAAATTCTACAACACAGATAACGTCGTGCAGTTCCGGGGAACGGAATCCGTTCGGCCGGATTGAATCGCGTCTGTCGAGTGCTGTTCATGAGTGCCCAGTTCATAGAGCCTATGCTTGCCTCCCTCGTCGAGCAGCCGCCCGACGGTGAGGAATGGATTCACGAGATCAAGCACGACGGCTACCGGACGCTGCTCGCCTTGGAGGATGGTAAGGTCCAGGGCTTCACCCGCCGCGGGGCCGACTGGACGGCGAAGTACGGCGCCGCGGTTCGGGAGGTCGGGGGATTGCCGGTTCACTCCGCCATTCTCGATGGCGAGATGACGGTCCTGAACGCGGATGGCAGATCGGATTACCGGGCGCTCAAGACAGCTATCAAAAGCAGTCCCGGTCGGCTGGTCTTTATCGCCTTCGATATGCTCATGATCGACGGCAAAGACATCCGTGGCGAGACGACGATCGAGCGGCGGGAGCGGCTCCAGATCGTGCTGGATGAGCCTCCCACAGCAATCCAGTTTTCGGAGGCTGTACAGGGTGGCGGCAAGGCTTTCTATCAGGCCGCTGACGCGATGGGGCTCGAAGGCATCGTTTCGAAGCGTGCGAAGGCCTCCTATATCGGCGGTCGCACCCGCGCCTGGCTGAAAATCAAGAGCTACGCGATATCCGAGCTGGAGGTAGCTGGTGTCCTGGAAGGCCGCGGCAAGCCGACAATGGCCCTGATGGTGGATCGACAAAACAACTACCGGGGCGGCGCGTTCATCACCAACCGCGGGATCAAGGAGAGATTGCTCTCCCGCGTCAGGGCGAAGCGAGTGCCATTGCCGAAAGGGATGGAAGCAAAGCCTGATGCCAAATGGCTGGAACCGGGCGTTATGGCAACGGTACGCCATCTGCGCGGCGAGGAGGATCTGCGGCATGCTTCAATAGAGTCCGTCGAGCGGGCCTAAGAGCTGACCCCCGCCTAAACGAGGTGGTAGATAGCGATCAAGGCCAGAACGATCACGAGAGCTGCCACCGCGGAGAACGCGTGAGGGGTGAGTTGCATGCTACATGTCGCAGACGTTGATGATGCCGGCCTCCCCATAAAGCGTGCGAGGGACCTCCCGCTTGCGTCGCGAGGGCTTCAGGGCGTCAGCGGCGAAGCTCTCCAGCATGTCAGGGTCTCGCACCCCCGCGCGATACAATTTGATAAGGCGTCGGCCAAGTTCATCATGATGGGTCGGGTCGATGTTCGCGCTTGCCTTGGCAAATACCGCCAAAAGCGCACTGAGGTCGGCCCCGGTAAATCCAGCGATCCGCGCAACATTATCAAATGACATTTCAGCCTACCTCGGAAAGCCCAAGCCCGCCGCCTGCGAGGGAACAGACAGCGGGCCTATTTGGGCAGGAGCCCACAGGTCGGCATGGCGCCGACGCTTAGCAACCTCGGCAATTCGAAAAAGTTCCGGGCCGGATTGCTCGCGCCATCAGCGCCCGAGCAGGCGCTCGCCGTGGTCGCGATGCCCGAAGCAGAACCAGCGCGTTTCCTGCTTCGTGCGGGAATAGCGCCAGCCGCCCCAGGCTGAGCTGCCCTCCCGCTCGCAGTAGTGCACGAAGATGCCACTCGGCGCTGACGCAGGCGTCTCGCCAGGCCGCAGTTCGTCGCTCATCTATTCCATCTCCGGCACTTCGCCCGCCTGAAACAGCGTTGTTGGGGGTCCATATTCACCGATCGCCGGGTTTGCTTCGCGGCTCCAGGCGATGACGCCGGCATGCTTCGTCGCGAGCGATTTGGCAACCCGCACCGCACGCTCTTCGCTCTGCTGTTCGACGGGGCCGTAAACGGGGAATAGTTCGCCATCGTCGCCGCGGTCGAATGCTGCCGCGACGATCAGCTTCGGCATCTTCTGTTGAGGCAGCAGACCGTTGCTCATAGCGGGCTGATCGGTCCAATCATGGAGGCGTCGTCGTTCGGCTTGTCCGTCTTGCTGGACGCGTTCACGCTGCGGTCGACGCGATGGAACTGCAGATCGCCATCCAGATTATTGGCAAGCAGCGGCTTCACATCGGCCGCAGGCGTCGCCGGGTCCATCCAGGCGTCATAGGCCTCCGGCGCCAGGATGGCCGGCTGGCGATCATGCAACTGGGTCATCGGCTCCGCCGCCGGCATGGTGATGATGGTGCAGCTCGTCACGTCGAGCTTGCTGTTGTGCGCCCACAGACCGGCGAAGCTGAACGGCCGCGTCCCGGCCAGATGGATGAACCAAGGATCTCGGCCGCCATCCTCGGCGTTCTTCGTCCACTCGTAGAAGCCGTCGGCCGGGATCAGGCAGCGCTTCGATTTCCATGCATCCTTGAAGGCGCTGGATGTGTCGGCCGTCTCGATGCGGGCGTTGAACATCGCGCCCTTCGGCATTTCCTTCGCCCACCATGGCACCAGCCACCAGCGGCCTTGGCGGACCTTCTGGCCGCCGTCCTCGTCAGCGGTGACGAAATAGACGTCCTCGGTCGGGGCGATGTTGTAGCGCGCCTCGGTGTTTCGGCCGGTTTCGGTCGACGGCAGCAGGCGATACATCTCGTGGATGTCCGCCCAGGAGTGGAAGCGGGTGAAGCGGCCGCACATGCTAGGCCGCCTCGAGTGCGTCGACGGCATCGAGCGCAGCCTGACGCTTCGGCTCCACGGGTTCGTCGGGATAGTAGCTCGCTCCCGCCAGTGTCGAGAACGCGACCGTCAGATTGTCGACGAGTTCCTTCGCCTTCCACCTGTCCTTGAGATGGTCGACGACGATCCAGGCAAGCGTACCGTCCCGGTCGTTCCTTTTGCCCTTGGCAGCGATCTCCCGCAGCATCTCCAGCGCCTTCGGTCGGTCCGCCAACTGTGATTCCGGATCAATCAGCAGCGCCAGGTTGACGTCGGGCGGCAAGCGATCCTCGCTCCAATTGGCGCTGGCTGCTTCGCCTGCAGCACTCTCCGCCTCCATCCATACAAAGGCCGCGTCGCACGCATCGGGTGAAAGCTTCCCCTTGAAGCCGCGCATATCAAACCCTTCGAGCTCAAAAAGTCCGGTCGCAGCAGTTTCAGGATCGATTCCACCTTTGACAAACACGGCGGTAGCGGCTGCCAAAGCTCGGTCGAGTTCGTCCTTTGTAGCGGTCGCTACCGACACCTTGATCGGCAAACTTTCCATGGCGGAATACTCCAAGCTGCCCTCCGTTCCGCAGTGAACAAAAATGGAACAAAAGAGTCAATCCGGCATTGACGGGAGACAATGAGAGAGGCATCTCCCTCATTGGGGCGTAGCTGAAACCTCAGGGGCTTGAGGAGCAACGCACATGCCGCGCCGCAAGCGCCACGACACGATTCGGGAATACGATCTCCAGAAGATCGAACGGCAGGTCTCGGTTTTGGACAGGGTCGCTGGCGACACCTTTCTAAGGCTATCCGCATTTTGCCCGCACGGCGAGGCGCTGATGCAGCTCCGCAGGAATCTACATACCGCGGTCAACCTGCTCAACAACCGGCCGGCTGACTATTCCCGCCACAACGGCCATATGTCGCCTGAACAGGTCGCCTGGCACAATGAGTTCGAGCGGAAGTGTCGAGAGTCGGGGCGCGCACCTCAAGGCGAAGATGGAGCCTGAGAGTCTTCGGTCTTTCGTAGTCCGCAGGTGGAACTTCCGACGCGGCTAGAAATTTGAAGGTTGGATCACCACCTTGCTTCCCCCGAGACGGCGATCCTAGGCCCGCTGCTTACGGCCTTTCGAAGCGGCGGGCTTCTTTTTGTGCGAGCGTGCACATGGTACCGAGAACTCCAGTTGAAACCATCGAGTATAATCCTAAATTGCCCGGGTCTCTCCGTCTGGACCTGCTAATGTACTCGAGCGGCCGGCGCCCCACCGACCCCCAATTCGGCCGCTTAAACTACCCGTCGCGCTTAACCCTCAGGCGCGGCGGGGCTTTTTTATTTTGGCTTCTGCTTCTTGCTTCTTGGCCGCCAGCCGTGCCTCGCGCAGCTTCTTGGTCTTCATCAAGCGCGCGGCACGTGCAGCCTTGGCGTGAGGCCTAAAAGATGTCCTTCAGGCGCTCTCGCGCAACGTTTCGAGCATCTTCAACCATGGTGATGAGTTCTCCCCAAAACGCTAGCCCAACGCCTTGTCGATCGCCTTCATCGCTGCCTGTGCCCGCTTCTGACATCGGCATGTTTTCCTGCATGACATACATCTCGTCCAGCAGCCGGTCCAAACGGAATGCAGGAAGGTCGGTCGCAAGATGGTGAAGCAGCATTTTCAGGAAAACCCTGTTTATGCCGCGTTCGATCATGAACAATCCGCCAAGGACCTCGAACTGCCCGTCGCTCATTGAGCCGCTCCCATCCCCGGCGTCCATTAGCTTGCGGGTCATGCGAATAGTCAATTGGACGCCCGGACACTGGCCGAAGATGCCATCGGAGATGGAACGATTTTTATGGGCGGCGGTTGAAGCGCAGAGCCGTTTGAGGGCAGCTCTTCACCAAGAAGGAGACCCCCATGAAACTCGTTCTAGCAGCCGCAGCTGCCATTCTTCTAACGTCGGGTACGGTCTATGCGCAGGACAAGTCGTCCAATACACAAGGCCGCGACACCGACCCCGGCAATTATCTGAAGGGGCCGAAAACCCAGGATTTCTACACCGACGAATCCCGGACCAATGTTCGTTCGCCGGCTGAGTTCAAGCAGGTCTGGGACAAGATGAACGATACCGACCGGCTGACGTCAAGCAGGCGTGCTCAGCGAATCGGGATGTGAGTTACAATCCGTTTTGCACAAACGTTGGGGGTATGTAAGCGCTCTTCGAGCCCGCAGCGGCGGCGTCATCAGGTGGCGCTCAAACAAAAGGGCCCGGCGCAATGGCTGGGCTCTTCTCGAAGCTGGAGCTGAACCAGAATTTGTAGTTTATGCCGAAGCGTATAGCGTCGAAATCTTATTCTCCGACGATTCCTGAAAACATCCCAGATCGTGAAGACCACAGCGACCCTCGATCCCGATGGCACCAGCTTCACCATGGCGCGGGGCGCATGGGCGAACTCCTATCCCCTGACGGATTTGCCAAAGTGGATCGCCTTCTATCGTCGGCAAGCTAAATTGCACCCAGGCCAATCGTCTTATGCCGACGACATTGAGGCGCTTGAAGGTCTCAAGCGGCAGGCGGACAATCGGCGTGCCAACGGCCAGGAGGTGCGTCGCGATGAGGGAGCGCCGTACTCACCCAGGTTCTCCGGAGGACTGCCCGACACCTAGCGGACATAAAAGCCGGGCTCAATCAGCACTCTGCGATCTCGTCGCCCCCGGTCCTCGAGCGCGAGTCGCCGTCGGCCACCAGTTCGTGAAGGGACTGAATGATGCTGTCATTCCAGATTTATCCCATCCCGCTCGGTTTCCGTTTCGTCGACACGATCCCCGGCGTGCTGATCAGCCCATGGCAGACCGTGGAGCCAGCTTTCCCGCCGAGGTACCCAAATCTCGTACCGTGGCACCAGCCCGGAAGGTGCGTCATCGAGAGAGCCGACCATGATCTCTGCTTCGTCGGGCCTGAGCGAGAATAAGCGGGATCCACAATCCGGGCAGAAAGAGCGTCCGCGATAGGTGGTGACGACGGACGTCGAGCGAAATGAGGCGCGGGGCCATACCGCGAACATGGTGAAAGCGGACCCGCTCGTTTGTCGACAATCCGTACAGTGGCAAAGGCCCACCCGCAGCGGCTCGTCGCTCACCTTGTAGCGAACAGCACCACATTGGCATCCGCCTTGCCGCTCCATGTGTCACGCCAATGGCTTGGAGGTTGGCCGAGGCGTTGTGCTGGCCTTGCGTGGACCGTCAACGTCGCGGTTCGCGACTGTGCTCTTGGACGTGTCGGGAGCCGGTTCAGAGGTTCCAACTGTCTTGGGAGCCGCGTGCTCATCGTCAATGAATTGCTCCGCGTCGGTGCTTGCGGCCCGCATCCCATACGAACGCCGACGGATGCGCGTCGCGCGATCGGTCTCACCATCGCGTTCGGGAAATGGGCTCACCGTGTCAATGATTGGATGGTCGGGCATGACAGCATTCCTTTTCACCCCGCGGGTCGGAATCGTTGCAGAGCCTTGAACCTGGCGGCGCTGGCGGCTTGCCGATTTCGCAGCCGACGGCGGAGTTGTCGACGCTGATGCCATTTCCCAAAAAGTTCATCGGCTATGCCAAACAACCAGTTCATCGTGATGCCTCCAACGTCGAGGAACGAAACGCCCGCTTCGCCCCGACCCGTCCGCGCCAGAGCCGTTTCGGAGCGCGCGACATGCGCACTGCTCGCGCAGGCAAAGCGCGAAAGGGAAGATTGTTCCGGACAAATTTGTAGGGGGCTTCGACGCCTTCAGCGTCCCATCGACCGCACTCACCAAGTTCGGCCGCCTAAAATTGCCCGCTCCTAAGCTTCGGGACAGGATTTAGTGCCAGGGCAAACACCCTTAATCATTCAGGGCGTCCGGATCTCCTTCAAAGAACTCAACGAGAAGGCCGCGACTTTCTCCCCGGCCAGGTTTGTCAAATCCGCCTCCCAAAGCCCTATCAAACAGTATGGGCGCGCCGATCAGGTTTGCGTATCCCAACACCGCGCGCTCGATGTCGTACACATTCTCCGACGGGGTCTGTCGTCTGAGGCTGGCGGCTATGGCCGCGACGTTGACGATTCCAAACTCGTGAAGCGCCCGGCTCACCTGATGGCTCACCGCAGTATAAAAAGCAGGGTTGTTATTGAACTTCATGGCATCCTCCGCTCGCGGACAGGATTGCCCCTCATCACAACCATACTCTCCTTGTGCTGCCGAGGCAATGGAAGCAAGAATAATATCTCAAGAAATTCAATTAGTTAGTAAGGTAATCGTCCTTGTAACAATGGTCGGTGCACACATAGGAAGCCGGCAGGGTAGTCAGCGGCTCTTGCAACTTTTTAGACAATTGCTATCTCCATACCAGTTTAGACAGTTACTCATTCGGGAGGCTCCCGTGGCGGGGTTAGAGCGTCCAGACCGTTTGCAGGTGATGTTAAGCCCGGACGAGTTTCGAGCGCTGGATGACTGGCGCTTCGAAAAACGAATGCCGAGCCGGGCCGCCGCGGTGCGGGAATTGCTTCGGCGCGGCCTTGCTGCCGAAGGATTCCCGCTCGCCCATGAAGGCAGCCATTCCAGCGATTTCGGAATTCTGGAAACTAAAAAGCCCAATGGCGATGAGGGACAGGCGGACTAGGTCCGGGAAAGGCTTCTATTTCGCCTTCTGCTTCTTGTCCTGCTCAGCCGCTAGGCGTGCCTCGCGCAACTTTGCCGACTTGGCGAGGCGGGCGGCGCGTTCGGCTTGAATGGCAGCCTTGGCCTCCGCTTGCGTTCGCTCGAAACGCTGTCGCCGCTCTTGGGATGTCGTGAACTTTGCCACATCACTCTCCGTATTGGCGAGGGTGGCTATAATGCGGGGCGGCGATGTTGAGTTCCGTTGGCTAGTGGCGGATCAAAACAACTCCACCGAGCAGCAAAACGGCGCTGGGCAAAGGCCCGCAGCATCATCCAGCCACTGCTAGACGGACGGGTAATTCACCTTGCCGCCGGGCGCCCTAATCGCCCCTGGAGTGGGCCGGGCGTGCTCGTCGCGCCCTGGTGACATTAGATGGTCGACCGGATGACCGCTCAACAACAAATAGTCAGCGATGATTCTGCGGTGACACCGCCACCAGACTGCCTCCGAGCACATCAATGTCACTCGACCATGGCGGCCGAGTTCGATGACCTCGGCCAGGGCTTCGGCGAAAGCGTCGCTCAAGGCATAATCGGCGTAGTTGTGGAAGCTCTGAACTCGCCATAGTGCATTGACGTTCTTGTCCGTTTCGGGCTGCTTCTTTCGCCGGCCTCCCAACGCGGGGCAGTGCCGGTAGCCGATCTGCACCTTCGCAAGCTCGGCCGGAAGTCGGTCTATGTTGAAAGCGGGATTTGTACGAGATCGCGGGAAAGAGCGGACGTCGATCAGCAGGCTTACCCGCGCCTCGCGCAGCATGCCGATGAATTCTTCGATCGATCGATTGGAATGCCCAACGGTCAGAAATGCCGCCATTGCCTTGATCAATGAAACACGAGGCTTCAGCTGTTGCTGTCTTCGCCTCGGGCTGCCGTGTGAGGGAAGGTGGCGTCCCCATCATCGTCCTTGGACAAAACACGTGGGTTTGCACTGGACACGCCGTTATTTCTGCCGCCGGCATGCTTCTTCTCAGATTGACCTTGCGCGTCGGTCTCCGGATTGCCTCGATCCCCATCTCGCAAGTCGGATTTATCGTTTTCGCTGCGTTCATGAGTCGCTTCGGTCAAGCCTATGCCCAGCGGCGGCTTCTTGTTTTCGGCAGCCTTTTGGGAAAAGTCGTCGCTGGGATCTGGACCCTGGCGTGGCTTAAGTTCGCGCGCGCCGTGTTCATAAGCTGGCTTCTTGATCATGGCTGATCCTCCAATTCGTTATCAAACCGAAGGCAGCTCTATTAGTTCCGCGACGCTCGAGCAGCCGAAGTAGGGCCGGCGCCACCTGTCTATCGGGAACCGGCGATGAGCCGTTGGCTCGACGAATTCGAGATCCAGGAACTCGTGGAATCTTTCAACGCATGGATTTCCATCTTGGCGGCGACTTCGCCGGGTGGCGGGATCGTATTCAACGCGGGCAGAATCACGAGCGGTCAGATCGGGATTTGTGATTATCAGGAATTTGCCGTGTAAGTCCGGAAAGCCCAGGAACAACGCTGACAGCATGGCCTGATGTAAATCGGGGTCATCGAAGTGCGGCCCGGACGGCAACACGACCGAACAGTCCTAGCACGGTTCCATCAGAAGGATGGTATGCAGTGGCAGGATGGTATGCAGTGGCCGGCCTATGTCAATGCAGCGTTTTCGTTGGGATGTCCGCCGAAAACCTGGAAACCTTTGTCGACTTCTTCGGAGCTGCTGCCTACGAAAGCGAATGCCTGCTTCGACGGATTTCGACCCTTAAGCTCAAATTCCTTGTCCGGCCTTTGCGGCGAGCACGAGAGCACTCCAGGGTTGGAGTCTTCGTCGAAAAACCTGGCCTAGCAAGTTCGCTTGCAAGGCACACACCCGTAATTGTACGGGCCGGTACGCCCCGAGGACAGAGAAGCATGGTCGCTGGTCCTCAAGCGCCGGTTTCAGCTACGCCCCAACCAAGGAGATGCGTCTCGTAGTACGTAGCGGCAAGCGACCGGGAAACGTCAATGCTTGCTTGCACAGACAGGCTGAGACGGGACCGCAGCGCGGTTATCATGCGACACCATCCTGTGCGCATTGCACATTGTCTCGTCGAGGCTGGTGTCGCCAAACTTTGTGAGCCTTCGCCAAGCAATTATCAGTGCACTAAAAACGACACAATGACTCGGGTTCCGGCCGAGACATCGACCTTGATCGTGCCTCCCAGTTGCATCACGAAGCCTTCGATCAATCTGCTTCCCATTCCAGTACGGCGATCGTGCGAATAGCCTAGTCCATCATCTTCGACTATAAGCTCCGCTTTCCCGTTTAAGACAGTCAGCCTGACGGCGAGGCGACCATCAATTCTGTTCACCCACGCATGTTTGAAGGCGTTTGTGACTAGTTCGTTGACGAGCAAGCCCAGCGGCATGGCACGGGCTGACCCAAGCCTCAAAGGCTCAATCTGCGTTTCGATAGTAACATGGCCGCGAAAGCCTTCGGCTGAATCCTTGACGATGCGTCCGATATACGAGGCAACCTCGACCTCCTCGAACTGGTCAGATCCGTAAATATGCTCGTGCACGGCGACCATTGCGGCGATACGCGCGGAGAGGTCGTCTTTTCGGTCCTGGGGAAGCGGCTGCAACCGCACGAGCGATGAGACCGCTTGAAGGTTGTTCTTCACGCGATGGTGGATTTCGCGCATGAGGAAGTTGTTGCGCTCGAGAGCTTGTTCAAGCGCCAGACGTCTTCCCGCGTCCCCCCGAAGAAGGCGCAATATCCAAAACATGCCGCCAGCAAGCAGAATAATCACTGGGACGCCGATCAAGAGGCCATCGCGAAGGCTACCCCAGAAGAACTGGAGTGCCTCGCCACGTTCGATCCCTGTTATGGCAACCAACGGCCAGAGATCGACCTTGCGATATCCGACGATCCGCGACACGCCGTCTGCTACCGATGCCGCGTTATGGTAGAAGCCACTCGGAGCTTTTGGAAGATAGTCGTTGAACAACGGCGACGCGTTTAGATTTATTGTTTCCGGAAGCTGGGGATGACGGGCAACAAGCCAGCCATCTTCGCGGACAACAGAAACAGTGGAATGTGGCCCAAGCTCCAGCAGCATCCAGAACTCGTCCATTGCGGTCGTCGGAATTGCAATACTGGCAGCCCCGTTGAAACGTCCCCCGCGCGAAATCCTTCGCGCAACGACAAACACTTGTTCGTCGCTGAGACGCTCCTTAAGCTGTGGCGAGACAACAACCTGTTCGCCATCGCGGATTCTCTTAAAATATTCTCTATCGGAAACCTGAATACCGATCGCTTCCGGGACGCTTGAATATCTGAGATGGCCCGTCTCATCGTAGACGGAATACTGGAAGCCTTCAGGCAAATCACCGACGGCTTTGCGGATGTCGGCGATACTGTCAGCCGAAGTGCTGACCGGGTAATTACTGAGCGCGGCATCGATGCGCCTGAGAGCCTGGTCGCTGGCTTCCATCATCCATTCGATGTGCGCTGCGACCACCTGAGCGGACGATAAAGCGCGTGCTTCGCCACTTTCTACAGCAGTTCGGTAGTTCTGCCAAATCATCAGCATGGCCAGTCCGGCAAGCACAGCCAGCGTAAGGATTGCGAATGCAACAGTAGCAAAGGGTGTTGTAACGCCAGCCAACCGACGCGGGCGTGTGACTCCACCGATCATGTCCCTCTCACCCCATCGAATGCATACCAATCAAGGTTAGAGCATGGTGTTCACAGTGTCATCACGGAAGGGCGGACAAGGGCTCCTCTCCGATTCGCCACTTGGCGCGGAGGGGAACCGCGGGTGCGTCATCTGGCGGCTCTACGCGATTCCGGCAGGTGCGAAGGACAGATTGTCTCTCTATCCGATGTGCGCCGATATTTCCTGACGCTCGTCAACCTGCGTGCCCACTGTCTGCGAATGTCTATTGGCACTAGGTGCGCGAAATTTACATAGAGCGACTATCATAAGCCCAGTGCAGTAGAGCTTGCCGCTGGCGCGGGCGGCACCTTAGATCACCTGGGTGGCAGGCGCCGACAAGCTGAGAAACGTGTCGACGAATAGCCTGCCAGCGAGCGATCTGCCTCTCGTCCTCTCCAAATAACCGACGCCCTTGATAATAACGGCAGTACCATTGGAACCATCCACGCGGGTCATCGGGATGTATCCAGCCCTTGGCACGCCACACGCTCAGCGGCTGGCTCGCATCAACGCCGAACCAATTTAGAGATGGCTTTTTGTGGTTCGGCGACAGCTTCGCGTTCGCAAACCAACTTTTCGGAAACTCTGCAGTGCAATCATTTATATATTTACCGCCGAACACGCCAAGTTTTAGCATTTCGGAAGGGGTCAGGTCCGGGTTGAAATCCGGATGAAAGTTACGGCCCGGAGAAGCAACGCGGGCGTAGCGGTAGCCACGCTGCATTCGGTCGTTGACTTCGATCCACCGTGGTTTCATGCGAACTTCGTCGAAGTAGCGCGGTTGCGTCGCCATATGGAAAAAGTCAGCACTGACGCGAAGGATACCCAAGCAAGGTAAGGCATCAGAATAAATGCCGCGGCTGAGTTGACCAGGTAAAAAAGAATAATCGTCACCATGATAGACGCCCAAAGCATGAGAATTTCGGCCAATGCCAGACCAACTCGGTGGAGGCCAAAAAAGATCGGCGTCCATGCTGCGTTGAGAAAAAGCTGAGCTGCATAAATGGTTAGAGGAAGAGCTGCGCCGACAAAGCCTGCTTGACGCCAGACCAGCCAGCCAGAGAAGGCTATCAATGTATAAAGAACAGTCCAAACTGGTGCGAACAACCAATCCGGCGGCCGCCACTTAGGCTTGTCCAACTGCCGATACCAGTCGCCCGGCCGAAAGACCGCCCCAGTCGCAGCGGCGGCGAAACTGGCTATCAAAAAGGCTATCAGAATGATGGTGGAATGCATGTCTCTAGACGCACATCAGTGGGACCGCCGACAAAGCCGGCAGCCCCACGGAAGGCATATCAGTTTCGATGTATTGCCGGTTTGCTAGAGCCGCTTGCAGAAACCAGCTGGTTAACCTGCCAGACTGCCGATAAGCCGACCAAGGTATAGACAGTCCTTGCCAGCGCAGAACCACTCCCGAAGATCGCAGCTACCAGGTCGAGGTTAAAAACGCCGACGAGCCCCCAGTTCAAGCCTCCAACGATGAGAAGGACGAGTGTTAGAATGTTGATGAACTTCATTGGTCGGGTCTCCTGGCAAGACGTCTATCAGCCGTTTGGCGGCATCATCACCTTGTCGATGACGTGAATAACCCCGTTTGACGCTGCGACATCTGCAGTCACGACTTTGGCGTCGTTCACCATCGGTCCATTATCAAGGTCGATGGTAATGTCGGCACCTTCTACAGTAGCAGCTTTCATGTCGTCCCTCAGATCTCCCGCCATGACCTTGCCCGACACAACATGGTAGGTGAGGATTTCTGCAAGCTTGGATTTATTCTCCGGCTTCAGCAGTTTCTCCACGGTACCTGCTGGCAGAGCGGCGAACGCTGCGTCAGTTGGTGCGAAGACGGTGAATGGTCCAGCGCCTTTAAGAGTCTCCACCAGCCCAGCAGCGTCGAGTGCCGCTGCCAACGTTTTGAACTGACCAGCCCCGACGGCAGTCTCGACGATGTCCTTGTCTGCGGCGAAGACCGCGGTGTTTGCGGCGAAAGCCATCGAAGCGGCCAACACGATACTTTTAAAGCTCATAATGATCTCCTCTCGGCGCTGTTGGTTCTGTTGCGCATCTGTCATTTGGGCAAATTCACTTTTCCTGCCAGTCAAATTTTCGTTACAGGACAAAATATTATCTTGTGACGAAAATCTCCCTATAATAATTTCGCTGGAGGAAAAGGAGTTTGATTTTGATCTCCGATACGCTCTCGAACGAGCTCCAGCGTTATGCGATAGGCACCCGCGTAAAGGCGCTCCGACTGAAGAAAAAGTTGGCGCTCGTTCGGCTGGCCAGCCACACCGGCCTCTCGCCTGCAATGCTGTCAAAGATCGAGCGCGGGCAAATGATCCCGACACTGCCGACCTTGCTTAGGATCGCGATGGTTTTCGGTGTTGGCCTCGATCATTTTTTCAGAGCAAACGAGGAAGAGCCAGTCGTTACGGTTGTGCGAAAGTCGGAGCGTCTGCTGCTTCCAAGCGATCCCCTCGAAAGCAATCCCACGTATCTGTTCGAGAGTTTGGACTATCCCGCTCCCAACCGTCGTATGGAAGCATTCTACGCTGAGTTTGCCGTTGGGGCGCCTGCCTCTGAGCCGCATCGACACGGGAGCGCGGAGTTTATCTACGTTCTCAGGGGACGACTCTGGGTAGATTTAGAAGGGCGAGAACGCCTGCTGCATGCCGGCGACGCGATGTACTTCGATGCAAGCAGCGCACACAGCTACAGGTGCGACGGAAAGGGAACGTGTGCTGCTCTCGTTGTAACCGCGTAAGCTGTTGACCCCCTTGAGGGCTATCTGGTGTTGTGGGGTGTTCACGAGAAGTGCCCTATGTTTGAACCCATCCTGCTTGATAGGGTGGTGCGAACGCGCCGCGCTGTGCAGCGATCATTGTCGATCCGGAGGTGCGCCTGGAAGGCAGCACCGGCTGCAGCCTCAGCGCATGCCGTGTAAGGGCGCGATCGAACCGGCCCCTTGAAGACCTCTTCTTGATGACTGGCGAACCACATTGCGGCGCATGCTTGCCGGGCGAGAGGCGGAGCTCATTCACGAAATCGGCAAGTTCGTGGATGATTGGCTTGCCCATCCACCTTTCCTCATCAGGCTTGCGTCGGTCTCGAGCCCGCTCCGAGTCTTGTCCTATAAAGATGCTCGGCGGTGTTAGCTCGCCGCAAGAACAAAAATTTCGAGAAAATGACTGAAGGGCAGGAATGCACATTCAGTTGCCCAGGCGATATTGGACAGTTTCTGGACACCAAGGGCCGCGACAGCTACTAAGTTATTGATTTGTTGGTACGCCCACGGGGAATCGAACCCCGGTTTGCGCCGTGAGAGGGCGCCGTCCTGACCGCTAGACGATGGGCGCGTGCAGAAGCCGCGATATAGGCTGGCCTTTTGCAAAAAGCAACATGGGGAGCGATCGTTTTAAAATCCCTCCTTGAAATCGCCGCCAAAGTCAGCGGCGTGGCTCGATCAGATCCCAGAGATTGCCGTAGAGATCGGAAAACACGGCAACCGTGCCGTAGGCTTCGTGGCGAGGTTCTTCGCGGAAGGAGACGCCCTTCGCCAGCATCGCCTGATGGTCGCGGGCGAAATCATCCGTCTCCAGGAACAGGAAGACGCGGCCGCCGGTCTGGTCGCCGACACGTGCGGACTGGCGCTCGCCGTCTGCCTTGGCGAGGAGCAGCCGCGCGCCGCCTTGTCCCGGCGACAGGATCACCCAGCGCTTGCCGCCGCCGAGATCTACGTCCTCGGCGAGCGTGAAGCCGAGCTTTTCCGAGTACCAGGCGATCGCCTCGTCATAATCGTCAACGACGAGCGCAACGGTCGCGATGCGACGCTCGCTCATTCCCCGTCCGCTATTCCTGGACGATCGCGAAGCGGCCGACGATCCGCTTCGACGTCATGTCGTAGACATGGACGGCGCGGCTGCCATCGGGCAGTTCGAGCGACAGCGAGATGCGGTTGCCGGAGAGCGACTGCGAAACGATCCTCGCCCCTGATGGCACCGGGATCTGCCCTTCGATCACGCCTTCCGGCGACGGCACCTCGATTCCGGCGGCGCTGTCGGCCGGCGGCGTCACCGTGACCGACTTGTAGACAAGCGCGCCCACCACCGCCATAAGGGCGATGAACAGCAGGCCGAGATTGATGGCGACGAAGCGGACGAGCTTCCTGCGCACATTCTCGACCGCCGGGTCCAGCGGTTTTTCCTCTTCGTCGGATGCCGGCCGCGCCATGATCGAGTTCCGGATGCCAGATGCGCGACCCTGATAGCGAAGAGCCTTCGGAATTGATAGAGGCCGCCAAGGTCGCATTCGAGGTAGGGCCGGAGGCCGCCGGCGTACGGCTCGACCAATGGCTGACCCAAAGGCTCGGCGCCGAATTCTCGCGCAGCCGCGTCCAGGCGCTGATCCGCCAGGGCGCCGTGAGCCTCAACGGAACAGGCGTTTCGGACCCGGGCCGCAAGCTGAAGCCGGGCGACACCGCCGCGGTGAGCCTGCCCGAGCCTGAGCCGGCCGAGCCCGTCGGCGAGGACATTCCGCTCGACATCCTCTACGAGGACGCCGACCTCATCGTCATCAACAAGCCCGCGGGGCTGGTCGTCCATCCGGGCGCCGGCAACTGGACCGGCACGCTGGTCAACGCGCTGATCCATCATTGCGGCGACAGCCTGTCAGGCATCGGCGGGGTGAGAAGGCCGGGCATCGTGCACCGGCTGGACAAGGACACGTCCGGCGTCATGGTCGCCGCCAAGACCGACCGTGCCCATCGGGCGCTGTCTGAGGCCTTTGCCGATCATGGCCTGGAAAGCGGGCTCGAGCGTTCCTATATAGCGTTGGTGTGGGGAATTCCTGAGAGAGCTGCCGGCAAGATCGATGCGCCGCTGGGACGTGCCGCCGACCGCGTGCGCCGGGCGGTTGTGCCACCGGGCCGTGCCGACGCGAGGCATGCGGTGACGCACTATACCGTGCTCGAAGGCTTCGGACGCGGTAAGGACGGCGGCGCCGCTTCGCTGGTCGAATGCCGGCTGGAGACCGGCCGCACCCATCAGATCCGCGTCCACATGGCGCATGCCGGCCATCCGGTCGTCGGCGATCCCGACTACGGCCAGGCGTTCCGCACCAAGGCGAACCGTCTGCCGGAACCGCTGCGCACCATGACGAAGGATTTTCCACGCCAGGCGCTCCACGCGAAACTTCTTGCCTTCTCCCATCCGGCCACGGGTGAGACGATGCGTTTCGAAGCCCCGATGCCCGCCGACATGGCGGCCCTGGTCGCAGGGTTCCGGGAGCTCTGAGCTTCAGAAACGCTGAACCGAGCCTCAATTTATCGCGCTGGCGCTGTTCACCGGAACATTACAATCTGTTTAGGATTGAACAAATCCCTGTATTTTCCGGTTTTGTTCCTATATATGTCGGTTGGCTCGGATGCGCGCAAATGCGGCCGTGCCTAATGCCCGCCTTGTTCAGGGGGCAATCTAAGAGAGAGGAGGGCGCAACTCATGGCCCAGTCACTACCCAGTATGGTTTCCGGAGAGGGCGGGCTTTCCCGCTACCTCGAGGAAATCCGTCGTTTCCCGATGCTTCAGCCGCAGGAAGAGTACATGCTCGCCAAGCGGTACCAGGAGCATGAGGACACCAACGCCGCCCACAAGCTGGTCACCAGCCACCTCAGGCTCGTGGCCAAGATCGCCATGGGCTATCGCGGCTACGGCCTGCCGATCGGCGAGGTGATCTCCGAGGGCAATGTCGGCCTGATGCAGGCCGTCAAGAAATTCGAGCCGGAGCGCGGCTTCCGGCTGGCCACTTATGCCATGTGGTGGATCAAGGCCTCGATCCAGGAATACATCCTGCGCTCGTGGAGCCTGGTCAAGATGGGCACGACCGCCAACCAGAAGCGGCTGTTCTTCAACCTGCGCAAGGTGAAGGGCAAGATCCAGGCGCTCGACGATGGCGACCTCAGGCCCGACCAGATCGCCGAGATCGCGACCAGGCTGAACGTCTCGGAAGAGGAGGTCGTGTCTATGAACCGGCGCCTGTCCGGCGACGCCTCGCTCAACGCGCCGATCCGCGCGTCCGAGGGCGAGTCCGGCGAATGGCAGGACTGGCTGGTCGACGACAGCGACAATGCCGAGCAGATCCTGGTCGAGCAGGACGAACTCGAGAACCGCCGCGGCATGCTGGCCGGTGCGCTCGACGTGCTCAACGACCGCGAGCGGCGTATCTTCGAGGCGCGCCGCCTCGCCGAGGAGCCGATGACGCTGGAAGAGCTGTCGGGCGAGTTCGACATCAGCCGCGAGCGCGTGCGCCAGATCGAGGTGCGCGCCTTCGAGAAGGTGCAGGACGCCGTCAAGGCGGCAGCCAAGCGCCAGGCCCAGTCGCTGAGAACGATCGAAGCGCAGCCCGCTGCTTAAGGCCCTCGCGGCCTCATCGAAAACAAAACCGCGCCGGAGACCGGCGCGGTTTTTTTGTTTGCGGATGGTATGCCTCACCAGGGGACGTGGAATATCTCCACGCGCGGCAACCCGACCGGCGGCACGCCGAGATCCTTGGCGAGGATGCCGAAACCCTCCGTCTCGATATGATCCCGATACGGCAACTCCGGAAAGACGAGACCCCCGCGGTGCAGGGATGCGTCGACCAGGAGCATCGTGCCGCCGACCCCGTCCAACGCGATCTTTTCGAGGTGGCGGACGTCGGACAGATGTAGACGGCCGGCGAAATCCGGCGGCGGCTGGTAGAGGCCACGGACCACGGAGCGATAGTAGCGATGGTCCCGCTGCGGCCGGATCGTCACGAAGCTGTTGAGGTCGAAGGAACCCCCGCCTGGCGCCAGAACGCAGTTCGGAACCACGATCCGCTCGCCCGCCGTCATCAGCGTCCGCACGATGTCGGACGGGAACTTCCACACGTCGGCATCGACCCACAGCACCCAGTCGTCGCTGGAATCGAGCCCGTGCCGGATCAGATGGTTCCTGACCTTTGCCAGTCCGGAGCGCCGTCTTCGCTGCAGCCTGGGCCTGGCGCGCTTTTCACGGTCGAATTTCGTGCCTACCCGCAACTGCAGAAGCACGATGTCGCGGAATGTGGACCTGAGCGGGGCTACCGCCGCCTTCAGCACGTCCCAGCTCCGGTCCTCGCTGTCTCCCTCGCAGAAAACGAGCTTGATGCGCTCCGCGGGATAGTCGAGCGCCTGAATGGCGGAGAGGAATGGAACGATGTGCTCGGCGGCGTCGCGGACCGGCACCAGCACAGCGACGTTTTTTCCTTCGGGCGGCGGCCTGGTCAGAACGGCGGGATCCACACTGCGCCTTGCCTGCAGCGGATCGAGTTGCCTGCCGCGCGTCAACAGATACAGGCCCCGGTGAAGTCGCCGCCGGAATGCGTTCCGCAGGCTCTCCTTCGGCTGCGGCGTCCACCATGTCCCCGCCCAGTGATGCACGGACAGGGTTTCGGATTCCATGTCCGCGCTCCCTCCCTGCTTGCCGTCACGATCGAGCGGCGTGAAGAGCCGGTAGGGATGGATGGCCAGCGAGGCCTGGTCCGGAAAACTGAGCTGCGCCGACGTCAGCACCGCGGGGCCCGTCGCGTCGATGGTCTCCTTCGCCCAGGCGAGCGTCGGCAGGTAGGACAGGAGATGCGGCCAGAAGGGATGCCCCGGCGGGCTCGCCATCGTCCCGTTGAAAAGCAGATAGGGAAGCCCCCGAAACGCTGCCTCGCCGGCGAAATGCGACGGCGGCTCCTTGCTGAGCACGACGCGGTTCTCGGCCATGAGCGGCGCGAAGGGCGCCACGCATTCGCAGTCGAGATCGGCATAGACACCGCCGAAATGATGCAGCAGCAGGTAGCGGCCGGCGTCGGCGCGCTGAACCCCCTTGCTGTAGCTGCAGAAGGTCGAGAGAAAATCCGGATAATGCCGGGCGACGAATTCGAGCAGGGTCCGGTCGTTCCAGAACATGCGGGTCCAGCCGGGATTGTGACGGGTCCAGCTTTCGGCCCAGGCTTGAAAGCGTTCGGGAACGCTGTCGGTCTTCCAGGTCTGGTGCAGGATGGGCGGGATCATCGGGTGCGCCCCCTGGCGAAGCCTCCCTTGGTGGAGCGCCGACGGCGCCTTTCATGTTCCCGCATCAAACTTTTCCAAGCCCTTTCCGGACGGCCTCCCGTATTGCCGATGGCCCATGCCGGAGCATTACAGTCTCATACGCCAGACGACGCTGGCGCTCCAGCCGGCACGGTTCGGCGCAGAGCGCCGTGACGGCCTCGGCGAGCTCCGCGTCCGTTTCCGCGATCAGGATCTCGTCGCCGTCCTTGAATTGCTGGCCCTCGGCGGCGATGGAGGTCGCAATCACGGGCAGACCCCACGCCATGGCCTCCAGTATCTTGATCCTGGTCCCGCCCCCCTCACTGAGGGGCATGACGCTGATGTGGCTGCGCGCGAGCAACGGCGACAGGTCTTCGGGATCGGCCACGAGTTCCACGCCGGGCAGCGCTGCGAGGTTCTGGACAGCAGGCTTCGGGTAGCGGCCGGCAAGGATCAGGCGCGCCGAGGGAAGTGTCCGCCTGACCAGGGGAAGGATGTTGCGGGCCAGCCTCTCCCCCGCAACGACGTTCGGCATGTAGCCCAGGTGCCCGACGAACAGCAGCACCGGCCATCCGGCGTCCCTCGCCGCCTGCGGCCGAAGACAGGCAGGCGCCTCGTCGATGCGCGGTATGCCGTTCGGCACCACGTCGATCGGGGTCTTCGATCCGAACAGATGGACGAGCCGCTCTCGATCCGCATCCGAACAGACCCAGACGCGGTCGACGATCGCCACGGCGGTTTCCTCTTGTCGCTGGATGCGACCCTGCGCGCGAAATCGAAACGGCAGCAGCCGTTCGGCTAAGCCGGGCGGACGTGTCTGCGCGAACAGAAGCGATTCTATATTGTGCATGTCGAGGACCAGCCTGCGCGCCAATGGCCGCAGATGCGCCAGCAGGGCAAAGAGCGGAATGCCCTCCACGATGATCGCGTCCGGCTCGAACTCGCGAACCAGCCGGAGAAGCCGCGGAAGCGCAGTGTACGGAACGCGCACCTCGACGCCGGTACGCCGATGGGCAAGCGGCTCCTTACGGGGGGCGCCCTCCCGCGATAGCGCGGCGATCGCAATCCTCCCGTCTTCGGGGTTGCTCCCGCCGAGCGGCCTCACCGAAACGAGAAGCACGGGTCCGAACTGCGCCGCCGCCTCGGCGTTCTGGTAGTTCCTGAGATCCGCTCCCGATATGGGGGGAAAAGCGGGATCGGCGGTCAGGATCATCGTTCGCCGCGGCTTCAATTGCTGCGCGGCAGAGGATCGCGGCGGCGCAATCGGCCTGCGCAGGCCGACCGCCTGGCTGGCGAGGCCTGCCGCGATACGGGTGCGATACTGGATCGACTTCCAGCCGGAACGGTATTCGGGATGCGCCCGTGCCATCCGCAGGATGCTGCGGGCCTCCCGGTACCGGCGGTGCATGATCAGCAGCCGTGCGATGCGCAGCGCAACCCAGGCCTTGCGCCATTGCAGGACCTCGCGCCCCATTCCGAGAGCGGCAAGCCTGTTGAATTCAAGCGAAATCCCGAGCAGCACCGGGCGCGGCGCGGCGATGAACCGCCTCGTCATCCGCTCCTCGTCGAGGTGGTAGAGAAGCACCGGCTCGCTGAGGGCAACCACGCGAAGCCGCGAAAGCAGGGCTGCCCAGTAGCAGGTATCTTCGTCCAGCCCTATCGATGTGGGGAACCGGATGTCGCCCACTTCCGCCGCCGCGAACAATGCGCTTCCCATGGCAATCGGCGGCATGCCGTTGCGAAGATAGCGCCGGGCATTGTCCGACGGGTCCGCGCCGTAGCCATGCGGAAGCCGCGTCTTGTCCGCACGCCCCGGCGTCTTGCGCACGGCCGCGCCGATCGCGATTCCGGCGCCCGGATCGCGGGACAGCGCTCCATGAAGCACCGCCAGCCCTCCGGAAACCACCACGTCGTCGGCATCGAGATAGAATATGTGCTGGCCGCTGCCTGCGGCGAGGCCGGCGTTTCGCGCGGAACCCGCTCCGCCGAAACTTCCCGCGATCACCGTCAGTGGCAGGGAATGACGGAACGCGGCCTCCCTGGCCGCCTCGGCCGTGCCGTCGTCCGACCCGTCATCGACGAGCAGAATCTCGTCGATCAGCACTCGATCGGCGGCAAGACTGGCCAGAGCCGAGCCTATCGTGCCTGCTGCATTCCTGGCAGGAATGATGACGGATATCATCGATGCTCAGTCGTCATCGAAATAGCCCCGCCCCAGCAGCCGGTCATAGGCAAGCTTGAGAGGCGACACCGGAAGCAGGGAAATCGCCGCAAGGTTGTCGACCCTGGCGGGCTCGAGGTCGAAAGGACTTTGTCCCGGCAACCATCTGTATTCCGGGCCATCCGCGAGGATCGACGGGCTGGCGACGGTGTAGCCGCCAAGCGCCTTGGCATGCCCCACCCGCCGCAGGCCGAAATGCAGGCTCGACGACACGATCGGCTCCGTGGATTTCAGGTAGACGTGGAAACCGGAGGGCGATTTGGCGGCCGGCGTCGAACGTATCAGGGCGTCGCGACCTTTGCGCCATCGCTCGAAGTTCGGTTCGTCGTCGAAGTCCAGGATCAGAAGATCGCCGTATCCTCCGAGTATGCCGACATTGCCTGAAAACCCGGCGAACCAGCCGGCAACCGTTTCCCGCGAGGGGGACTTTTGGGAAAGGTGGAAGGTGATGCCGGTGAAGGCAAGCTCCTTCAGATTTTTGCGTCTTGTCCGCTTGTGCACCGGGTCGTAACCCATGGCTGCGAGATCGAGATGCTTGCCACCCGGACAGAGAGGCAGGCAGATCATGCCCCGGTCGAAAAGCCGCAGCGCATAGTCCAGGTGCTCTTTCAACTCGTCTCCTTTTTTCCGCAGTATGGCAGGAGACTTGGCATGCGATCAGGTACGCGATAGCGGATGAGCAAGGCTTGAGGCGATGGCGGGGAGAAGCGCTCCCCGCGCCTGGTATGCGTCAGGAAAAATGGCGAAAATCAGTCTGCCGGCTTCGGGGCCATTCTTTCGGCGAGCGCTTCCATGCGCTGGGCGAGCCCGCTCAGCGCCCCGGTGAGGGCGGCGTCGCTCTTGTCGGCTTTGGTCAGCGCGTCGTCGCGGGTCTTGCGCAGCGTGACCACTTCGCTCTCCATGCCCATGACGCGCTTCTGCAGTTCCGACAGCTCGTCCATCACCATGATGCCGGCCATGACGGTCAGCCGCTGGTCGCCGATCTCGCCGAACGAATCCTTCAGATGCGAGACATAGCGGTCGAAACGCTGCGCCAGGCTCATCAAATGCTCTTCCTGGCCTTCGTCGCAGGCCATCCGATAGGCCTTGCCGTCGATCGTCACCGTAACCTGTGCCATGGCCCTACCTGTCCAGCACCGCGCGTATGGTTTCCATCGCCGTCACCAGCCGGCGCGAAACCTCCTTGTTCGCCTCCTCCAGCCGCTCGCCGCGCGCCTCGGAATTGTCGAGCTCCTGCGCCAGACGCGCGCGGTCGGCGTTCATGCGCTGCACTTCGGCTTCGGCTTCTGAATAATCCTGCTCGTGTTCGAGCCGTGCGCCGACTGAATTCTCCAGCGCATCCATCGCCCTTCCCAGACGGGCGATCACCTCTTTCAACGTGGCTTCCCCGGTCATGGCTCCCGTGTCCAACCCGCCCATCACCGAATCGTCCGCATTCAGAACGATTTACTCGGGAAACATTAGGCACCGTGTGAATTGGCCGTCAATAAAGGTCTCTGCGCTGTCCCCCGCAAACGCCAAAGCCGCAAAATTGCGGCGAAATTGCCGGCGGCAGCCTGGCCGCCGCCGGCAAATCGTTCACCGCTCACTGTCGAGGGCTGCCATCTGGTGGGCATTGTAGCGTTCGCCGGACGCAGCGCCTTTCGGCACCGCCTGCTCTATTGCCGCGAAATCGGCGGCATCGAGAGCGACGTCCAGCGCGGCCAGGGCCTCGGCGAGACGGTCGCGGCGGCGTGCCCCGACCAGGGGCACGATGTCCCTGCCCTGCGCGGCCACCCAGGCGATGGCGATCTGCGCGACGGTCACGCCCTTCCTTTCGGCAACCTTGCGCAGCGCCTCGACCAGCATGAGGTTGCGGTCGAGGTTCTCGCCCTGGAAACGCGGGCTCATGCCGCGGAAGTCCGTCTGGCCGACGGGAGCCCTGGTCCAGTGACCGCTGATCAGGCCGCGCGACAGCACCCCATAGGCGGTGATACCGATGCCAAGCTCGCGGCAGGTGGGCAGAATCGCCTCCTCGATGCCGCGCGAAACAAGCGAATATTCGATCTGCAGATCGACGATCGGGTGGACGGCGGCGGCGCGCCTCAGTGTTTCGGCGCCGACTTCGGAGAGGCCTATGTGCCGGACGTGCCCTTCCTTCACCAGATCGGCGATGGCGCCGACCGTCTCCTCGATCGGCACGTCGGGATCGAGCCTCGCCGGCCGGTAGATGTCGATATGGTCGGTGCCCAGCCGCTTCAGCGAATAGGCGGCGAAATTCTTCACCGCCGCCGGCCGTGCATCGTAGCCGATCCAGCTTCCGGACGGACCGCGCATGCCGCCGAATTTCACGCTGACCAGCGCCTGGTCGCGGCGACCGCCCTTCAGCGCTTCGGCGATCAGCATCTCGTTATGGCCCATGCCATAGAAATCGCCGGTGTCGAGCAGGGTGACGCCTGCCTCCAGGGCGGCATGTATGGTCGCGATGCTTTCGCTCCGGTCGGCCGGACCATAGAGATCCGACATGCCCATGCAGCCGAGACCCAGAGCCGAGCTTTCCGGGCCGGTCTTCCCGAGCTTGCGCTTTTCCATCGTTTTTCTCCTTCGCTGAGACGATGGGACCTATATGGACCCATAGCTTTCGTGCGATAATCCGCCACAATCCAAACAAGCCGTGCGGAAATTCGTACAATGGCCGCTCCTGACCTCGACGATCTCGATGCATTCGCCGCCATCGTGCGCGCCGGCGGCTTCCGTATCGCCGCCGCGAGGCGAGGCGTGTCGGCCTCGGCGCTGAGCGAAGCCTTGCGCCGCCTCGAGGCGAAGCTCGGCGTGCGGTTGATCAATCGCACCACGCGCGCGATGACGCTGACCGACGCAGGCGCGCAGCTTTACGAACGGCTGGCGCCGGCGCTTGGCGAGGTCAGCGCCGCGCTCGATGCGGTGAACTCCTTTCGCGACAGCCCGGTCGGCACGCTCAGGCTCAATGTGCCGACAATCGTCGCTCGGGTCATCCTGCCGCCGCTGGTCAGCCGGTTCCTGCACGAGCATCCCGGCGTTACCGTGGAAGTCACGGCCGAGGATACCTTCATCGACGTACTCGCCGCCGGCTTCGACGCCGGCGTGCGTTACGACGAGCGGCTGGAGCGGGACATGATCGCCGTGCCTCTCGGCCCCCGCCAGCAGCGTTTCTTGCTTGCCGGGGCGCCGTCCTATTTCGCAGCCCACGGCAGGCCGAAACATCCCTCCGAGGTGCTCGACCACTCCGTGATCCGCCACCGCTTCGCGAGCGGCGTCTCCCATCCGCTCGAATTCGAGAAGGACGGCGAGATCGTCCGCGTCGTGCCGGAAGGCCGGCTGGTCAGCAATGCTATCGAGATCGAGGTCGCCGCAGCCATCGAGGGGTTGGGCCTCATCGCGACCTTCGAGGAATTCCTCGCAGCGCCTCTTGCGAGCGGTGCGCTCGAAAGCGTGCTCGACGACTGGCTGCCGCCTTTCTCGGGTCCTTTTCTCTATTATCACAGCCGCCGCCACATGCCTGGACCGCTTCGCGCATTCGTCGACTTCCTGAAGCGCCGGCCGAAAGCCTGAACAACCCGCCACGGGCCCTTCATTTTGTTGACTCCGAAGCCGTGCCTGCTATGTGTCGCGCGACCTTTCCGGCTCCCTTTTCCCAACCCGCCACGGAGGAACCATGGCCTCGCGCGACAAGCATGACCGTATGGCTAACGCCATCCGCTTCCTTTCCATGGATGCCGTCGAGAAAGCCAACTCCGGCCATCCGGGCCTGCCGATGGGCTGCGCCGACATCGCCACGGTCCTGTTCACCCGCTACCTGAAATTCGATCCGAAGAACCCGAAATGGCCGGATCGCGACCGTTTCGTGCTGTCGGCCGGCCACGGCTCGATGCTGCTCTATTCCTGCCTTTACCTGACCGGCTACGCGGACATGACGATCGACCAGATCGAGCGTTTCCGTCAGTTGGGCTCCAAGACCGCCGGCCACCCCGAATACGGCTTTGCCTCCGGCATTGAGACGACCACGGGCCCGCTCGGCCAGGGCATCGCCAATTCCGTCGGCATGGCGCTTGCCGAGCGTGTGTTGAACGCACAGTTCGGCGACGATCTCGTCGACCACTACACCTATGTCATCGCCGGAGACGGCTGCCTGATGGAAGGCATCAGCCAGGAGGCCATCGCGCTCGCGGGTCACCTGAAGCTCAACAAGCTGATCGTCTTCTGGGACAACAACAACATCTCGATCGACGGCCCGGTGTCTCTGTCCGACTCGACCGACCAGGTCGCGCGCTTCCAGGCTTCCGGCTGGAACGCCTTCCACATTGACGGCCACGATCCGGACGCCATCGCCGCCGCCATCGAGAAGGCGCAGAAATCGGACAAGCCCACGCTGATCGCCGCCAAGACGACGATCGGCTTCGGCGCGCCGACCAAGGCCGGCACCAAGGCCGTGCACGGCTCGCCGCTCGGCAAGGAGGAGATCGCCGGCGCACGCAAGGCGCTGAACTGGGATTCTCCGCCCTTCGTCATCCCCGACGACATCCTCTCGGCATGGCGCGAGGCGGGCACGCGCGGCGACGCCCCGCGCGCGGACTGGGAGAAGCGGCTTGCCGCATCCGGCGACCGCCGCGCCGAGTTCGAGCGCCGCATCGCCGGCAAGCTGACGGCCGGCTTCGACGACGCCATCGCCGCCTACAAGCAGAAGCTCGCGGCCGACAAGCCGAAGGTCGCGACCCGCAAATCGTCCGAGATGGCGCTGGAAGTCATCAACGGCGCGCTTGCCGAAACGATCGGCGGCTCCGCCGACCTGACGCCGTCCAACAACACCAAGACCAGCCAGACGCTCGAACTGACCGCCGGCAACTATGGAAACCGTTACGTCCATTACGGCATCCGCGAGCACGCCATGGCCGCCGCCATCAACGGCATCGCGCTGCATGGCGGGCTGATCCCCTACGGCGGCACCTTCTTCTGCTTCACCGACTATGCGCGCCCAGCTTTGCGGCTCTCCTCGCTGATGGGCATCCGCTCGCTCTTCGTCATGACGCACGATTCCATCGGGCTCGGCGAAGACGGCCCGACGCACCAGCCGGTCGAGCACCTCGCCGCCATGCGCGCCATCCCCAACCACCTTGTCTTCCGCCCGGCGGATTCGACGGAAACCGCCGAGTGCTGGCAGGCTGCGCTGAAGTCCACCAAGGCTCCCTCCACGCTGGTGCTCACCCGCCAGAACCTGCGCGCCGTGCGCACCGAATACGTGGCGGAGAACCTCTCGGCTAAAGGCGCCTACGAGATCGCGGCTGCCGAGGGCGGCGACGCGAAGGTGACGATCTTCGCCAGCGGCTCGGAGGTCGAGATCGCGCTCGACGCGCGCGACCTGCTGCAGAAGGACGGCACGCCCACGCGCGTCGTCTCGGTCCCCTGCTTCGAACTCTTCGAGGAACAGGACAAGGCCTATCGCGAGAAGGTGCTCGGCAACGCGCCGGTGAAGATCGCCGTCGAAGCCGCCATCCGCCTCGGCTGGGATCGTTTCGTCGGCTCGGACGGCGCCTTTGTCGGCATGACCGGCTTCGGCGCCAGCGCGCCGGCCGAGGATCTCTACAAATATTTCGGCATCACCGCCGAGGCCGTGGCCAAGATCGCCGGCGAGCGCGTCAAGAACGGCGTGCCGAAGGGCGAGGACGCACGCGCCATTCCCGAAAGCGAGCCGGCGCGCCCTCATCCCTGAGGCGCGCCGCACTGCGACGAATAGCCCACCGCGGAATTGTGCGGGCGAAAGGGCCTAATCGATTTAAATTTGGTCCCGGCGATCTGGATTCTTTCGCCCGGCGCCTTTATTGAAACGGCGGCACCTTCCCAAGCGCTGCAGGAGAACGACATGGCTGTCAGAGTTGCAATCAACGGATTCGGCCGCATCGGCCGCAACATCGTGCGCGCCATCTACGAGTCCGGACGCAAGGACATCGACGTGGTCGCCGTCAACGATCTCGGCCCCGTCGAGACCAACGCGCATCTGTTGCGCTACGACAGCGTGCATGGCCGCTTCCCGCATGAAGTGACGGTGGAAGGCGATACGATCGCCATCGGCAAGGAGAAGTTCAAGGTCACCGCGATCAAGGATCCGGCCCAGCTTCCCTGGAAGGATCTCGGCGTCGACATCGCGCTCGAATGCACCGGCATCTTCACCGCCCGCGACAAGGCGGCGGCCCACCTGACCGCCGGCGCCAAGAAGGTGATCGTCTCGGCCCCCGCAGACGGCGCCGACTACACCGTCGTCTACGGCATCAACCACGACAAGCTGACCAAGGACCACGTCGTCATCTCGAACGGCTCCTGCACGACCAACTGCCTGGCGCCGATGGCGCTGGTGATGAACGAGCTCGCCGGCATCGAAAAAGGCATGATGACGACGATTCATTCCTACACCGGCGACCAGCCGACGCTGGACACGATGCACAAGGACCTCTACCGCGCCCGCGCCGCCGCGCTGTCGCAGATCCCGACCTCGACGGGCGCTGCGAAGGCGATCGGTCTGGTCATGCCCGAGCTCAAGGGCAAGCTCGACGGCATCTCGATCCGCGTGCCTACCCCGAACGTTTCGCTTGTCGACCTGAAGTTCGTCGCCAAGCGCTCGACGTCAGTGCAGGAGGTCAACGACGCGCTGGTCGCCGCCTCAAACGGCAAGCTCAAGGGCGTGATGACCTTCACCAACGAACCGCTGGTGTCGTCCGACCTCAACCACGACCCGCATTCGGCGACGATCCTGCTCGACCAGACCAAGGTGATGGATGGCAACTTCGTCAACATCCTCGGCTGGTACGACAATGAATGGGGTTTCTCCAACCGCATGGCCGACGTCACCGCGGCCTTTGCCAAGACCCTCGCCTGATTGGGCCTCTCACGACGATCGCTTCCCAAAACGCCCGGGCCCGCCCGGGCGTTTTTGCTTGACGCGCAGGGCGGCGGCCCGACCCGCCGGCAGTCCGCGAGAGATCAGCCATGATCATCCGCCCCAGGCCGAATCTTCTGAAACTCTTCTTCGTCATGCGCGGCTCGGTCGTGCCGCGCATCCTGCCGCAGATCATCGGCTTCGCGATCTATGCGGCGGCGATCGTCGCCGTGGTGCAGGTGACCGGCGTCTCCCTCGAGGACTTCAACATCGCGCCGTTCGGGCTGATCGCGATCACGCTCTCCATCTATCTCGGCTTCCGCAACAATGCCGCCTATGACCGCTGGTGGGAGGCACGCAAGCTCTGGGGCCAGCTCGTCTACGAAATCCGCAATCTCGCGCGCGCCAGCGGCGGCCTGATCGCGGAAAGGACCGAGTGGCGAGCGCTGCTGATGGAGGCGCTCGCCTTCTGCCATCTCCTGCGCGCCCAGTTGCGCAGCGTCGACGCGATGGACAAGGTGAAGGACCTGGTCGGTGAGCAGGCCGCTCCGGTCGCAGCCTTCGCCAACAGGCCGGACGAGATGGTGCGGCGCATGGGCATGCGGATCGCCGCCCTGCACCGCTCCGGCACGATCGATGCCATCGGCTTCCGCATCCTCGACGAGCGCCTCGCGGCGATGTCGGCCGTCCAGGCCGGCTGCGAGCGCATCGCCGGCACGCCGCTGCCCTTCGCCTATACGCTGCTCCTGCAGCGCACCGCCTACATCGTCTGCCTGCTCCTGCCCTTCGGCCTCGCCAGCACGACCGGCCTGGCAACACCGCTGTTCACGGCGCTGATCGCCTACACTTTCTTCGGTCTCGACGCCCTCTCCGAAGAGCTGGAGGACCCGTTCGGCACCGAAGCCAACGACCTGGCGCTCGACAGCCTCTGCCGCGTCTGCGAGGTTTCGGTCTTCGAGGCGCTTGGCGAGCCGGCGCCTGCACCGCTGCCGGCCGAGCGGTTCTACTACTCCTGATCAGGGTAGACGCGACGGGCGAGCGGTCCAAGCTGCCGCCTTCCGACCGAAAAAATCGCGCTCCCGGCAGGTTATAACCGCCTTGCCCTTGCGCCTCGCCATGTCTTCGCCTCACTCTGCGTTAAGCCACGAAGGGAGGGCGGAGGGCAGGCCCATATATGGATCAGTCGGTTTATCTCGTGACGCTGATGGGCACGGCGCTGGTGCTGGCCGCGGCGTTTTCGAGCCTGATCGCCTTCCGCTTCGGCGCTCCCCTGCTGCTTCTCTTCCTCGGCCTCGGGCTTGCTGCCGGCACTGACGGGCTCGGCATCGACTTCGACAATGCCCGCCTCGCCTATTTCGTCGGCGCCCTGGCGCTGGCCGTCATCCTGTTCGAATCGGGATTCGGCACGCCGCTGACGGCGTTGCGCCAGGCCGCGCCCGCCGCGCTTTCGCTGGCGACCCTGGGCGTGGTGATCACCACCCTCCTGTTCGGCGTAGCCGGACGCTACCTGACCGGCTTCGGCTGGCTTGAATCCTTCCTGCTCGGCGCCGCCGTCGCGTCGACCGACGCCGCTGCCGTGTTCTTCCTGCTGCGTGCCGGGAACCTGCAGCTGCGCGACCGCGTGAGATCGACGCTGGAGATCGAGTCCGGCTCCAACGACCCGATCGCCATCTTCCTGACAATCACCCTGGTCGAGGTCATCGCCGCCGGCGCCGATCCCGATGCCGAAGTGCTGCTGCTCGACCTGGTCGCCGGCTTCGTCATGCATATGGGTGTCGGAGCCATCATCGGCCTGGTCGGCGGCGTGGCGATCGTGCGCCTCGTCGGCCGCCTCAACCTCGACCATGGCTTGCTACCGATTTTCGTGCTGACCTTGTCGTTGCTCGTTTTCGCGGCGGGCGGTGCCTTCGGCGGCTCCGGCTTCCTTGCCGTCTACCTGGCCGGGCTGGTCGCCGGCAATTCCAGCATACGGTCCGCCGCCTCGCTCAAGCGTTTCCAGGAAGGCGTCGCCTGGCTCGCGCAGATCATCATGTTCCTGGTCCTCGGCCTCTTCGCCACGCCGTCGCAATTCCTCCCGATATTGCCGGCCTCGGTCGCACTTGGGCTTTTTCTCATCTTCGTTGCGCGGCCGGTCGCGGTGTGGCTCTGCCTCATCCCCTTTCACTTCCCGCGCCAGGAAACCGCCTTCGTCTCCTGGGTCGGCCTGCGCGGCGCGGTCTCTATCCTGCTCGCGATCACCCCTCTGCTCGGCGGGCTGGAGGACGGCCGCGCCATCTTCAACACCGCCTTCATCGTGGTGCTGGTCTCGCTGGTCGTGCAGGGCTGGACGGTCGGCCCTCTGGCCCGCCGGCTCGGCCTCATCGTACCGCAGCGCATCGGCCCGCTGGAGAAGGTCGAGCTCGAACTGCCCGGTTCCGCCCATCACGACCTGCTCGCCTACACCGTCGTCGCCGGCAGCCCGGTGGCGCGCGGAGAACGCATACCGCGCTGGGCGCGGCCCTCGCTCGTCGTCCGCGGCGGCCGCTCGATGAAGTATCAGGAAACCGGACGGCTGATCGCCGGCGACCATGTCTACATCTTCGTCTCCGACCGATACCCGCGCCTGCTCGACCGGCTCTTTGCCAGCCGCACCGAAGTCAGTCCCGACGACGCGGATTTCTTCGGCGAATTCACCGTCGATCCCCGCGGCTCGGCCGCCGAGCTCGAGGCGAATTACGGCGCGGGGGTCAGCGAGGCGGAAAAGCGGCTCACCATCGGACAGCTCATGCGCCAGCGCCTCGGCGGCCATGCCGAATATGCCGACCGCCTGCCGCTCGGAACGATCGAACTGATCGTTCGCGATGTCGATGACGACGGCAAGATCGTCTCGGTCGGCCTGTCGCTCGAGCCGGCGCCCGCCGTCACCAACATTCCGGCGTTCCTGAGCCCGGCCGAGCTGATCGACCGCATCCGCGCCATGTTCAGGCGTCCGGCGCCGCAGGTTTCGGAAGGAACGCCCGTCGCCAAGCCGGCCGAGCATACCGGCGCCTGAAAAGCCTGCTACGGACCACCCGAAACCTGCCAACTTTTCTTGCATCCATGTCGCATGGCGATAATGTCCGGCGGCTTTATAGTTTAGGCAATTCCGAAGGAGCACGACCATGGCACATTTCCGCACCCTCGATGATCTCGGCGACATCAAGGGCAAGCGCGTCCTCGTCAGGGTCGACCTCAACGTGCCCATGTCGGACGGCAAGGTCACCGACAAGACCCGCATCGAGCGCGTGGCGCCGACCATCCTCGAACTCTCCGACAAGGGCGCCAAGGTGGTGCTGCTCGCTCATTTCGGCCGCCCGAAGGGTCCAGATCCCGAACTGTCCCTGGAGCCGGTTGCCCGCGCCACGTCCGATGTCATCGGCCGCAAGGTCACATTCATCCCCGAGTGCGTGGGCAAAATGGTCGAAGGCGCGATCTTCGCCATGATGCCGGGCGACATCGCGCTGCTTGAAAATACCCGCTTTCACGCCGGCGAGGAGAAGAACGACCGCGCCTTCACCGAAAAGCTGGCGGCCAACGGCGACATCTTCGTCAACGACGCCTTTTCGGCCGCCCACCGCGCCCATTGCTCGACCGAGGGCCTCGCCAGCCTGCTGCCCGCCTATGCCGGCCGCACCATGGAGGCCGAACTGGAGGCGCTGGAGAAGGGCCTCGGCGATCCGGAGCGGCCGGTGGTCGCGATTGTCGGCGGCGCCAAGATCTCGACCAAGCTCGACCTCCTGATGAACCTGGTGAAGAAGGTCGACGCGCTGGTCATCGGCGGCGGCATGGCCAACACCTTCCTTGCCGCGCGCGGCGAGGATGTCGGCAAGTCGCTCTGCGAGCACGACCTCGCCCAGACGGCGCGGCAGATCATGATCGAGGCGGCCACCGCCGGATGCGCCATCATCCTGCCATCGGATGCCGTGGTGGCGAAGGAATTCAAGAGCGGCGCGGCGAACGAAGTGGTGCCCGTCGGCAACGTGCCCGCCGACGCCATGATCCTCGACGCCGGTCCGAAAACCGTCGAGACGATCAACGACTGGATCGATCGCGCCAACACGCTGGTCTGGAACGGCCCGCTCGGCGCCTTCGAGATCGCCCCCTTCGACAAGGCGACGGTGGCCGTCGCGAAACATGCCGCCAAGCGAACCAAAGCCGACGAACTGCTTTCGGTCGCCGGCGGCGGCGACACTGTGGCGGCCCTCAACCATGCCAGCGTCGCCGACGACTTCACCTATGTCTCGACCGCCGGCGGCGCCTTCCTCGAATGGATGGAAGGCAAGGAACTGCCGGGCGTCGAGGTGCTTAAGCACAAGTAGGACCTGCGCATGATGTGGCGGCTGCCTATTGAATCGATTGAGATCGCCGGGCGTGGCGGTGCGGCGGTGGCGTTGCCAGGCGGCTTGACGTATTGAGTTCCGGAAATCGCTCGACTTAGGAGAAATAGATGAACGAGAAAATGGCCGCGCAAGCCGCGAACAAGGACGGCTTCATTGCAGCGCTCGATCAGTCGGGTGGCTCGACGCCCAAGGCGCTCAAGCTTTACGGTGTCGACGAAAGCGCCTGGTCGAATGAAGCTGAGATGTTCGACCTGGTTCACCAGATGCGTGCGCGGATCATCAAGTCGCCCGCCTTCACCGGCGACAAGGTGATGGGCGCCATCCTGTTCGAGCAGACCATGGACCGCGACATCGACGGCATCCCGACGGCGCAATATCTCTGGGAAAAGCGCCATGTGGTGCCGTTCCTGAAGGTCGACAAGGGGCTGGCGGAGGCCACCGACGGCGTCAAGCTGATGAAGCCCATGCCGGATCTCGACGCGCTCCTGAAGCGTGCCGTGGCGAAGGGAATATTCGGTACCAAGATGCGTTCGGTGATCGACGCGGCGAACCCGAAGGGCATCGCTGCCGTCGTCGACCAGCAGTTCGAGGTCGGCAAGCAGATCCTGGCGCACGGCCTCGTTCCGATCATCGAGCCGGAGGTCACCATTTCGATCGCCGACAAGGCGCAAGCCGAGGACATTCTCCTCGCCGAGATCAAGAAGCATCTCGACGACGTGCCTGAAGGCAAGCAGGTCATGCTGAAGCTGACCCTGCCGACGAAGGCTAACCTCTACAAGCCGCTGATCGACGATCCGCGCGTCATGCGCGTGGTGGCTCTCTCGGGCGGTTATTCGCGCGACGACGCCAATGCGAAGCTGAAGCAGAATGTCGGCATGATCGCCAGCTTCTCGCGTGCGCTGACCGAGGGTCTGTCGGCAGGCCAGAGCGACGCGGAATTCGACGCGGCGCTGGCTTCTGCGATCGACAGCATCTTCCAGGCGTCCAGCGTCAAGGCTGCTGCGTAGCATCTCGACGTTTCGCTGAAACGAAGGCCCCGCTCCGGCGGGGCTTTTTCTTGTAAGCTACCGCCCGTGACTGAGCAGCACGGTCAGCGAGATCGCCGCGAGCGCCGCCACTGCCAGCTTCCAGGAGTCACGCCGTTGCCTCAGCCCCGGCAGGCCGAGCGGCTTGATGATCTGGATGACCATCATGGCGACGATCACGAGGGCGAGGACTTTTGACATACCGTCTTTGAGCAGGCGGGCTTCCCGCTGTCAAAGCGGCAGCCGAGCTCGGCTTAATGCTCCACCGGACCGCCGGCCTTCTTCCAGGCCGCTATGCCGCCCTCGATGTGGCAGGCCGATCCGATGCCGGCTCCCTGCGCCGCGGTCACCGCCATCGCCGAGCGCTCGCCGAAGGCGCAGAAGAAGGCGAGCCTCTGCATCGAGCCTAGCTGATGCAGTATGCCTCCCGGCTTCACGTTGTCGTCGATCTCCGTATAGGGCAGGTGCAGTGCGCCGGGGATCGTACCGTGCCGTTCACGCTCGTTCTTCTCCCTGAGATCGACCAGAGCCACATCCGGCCGGCCGATAAGTTTCAGCGCCGCGTCCGCCGACACCGACCAGCCCTTCTTGGCGACCTCCTCCTGGTGCAGGCCGATGTGCATGTTCGCCGGCACCGCCACGTCCATCATCTTCGGGTTGGGCAGGTTGAGGTTGTTCATCAGCTCGACATAGGCGTCGACGGACGGCACCTGCAGGCGCGGATTGTTGCGCCGCTCCTCGCCGATCGTGCTCACCGTGTCCCCCTTGTAGTCGTGCGCCGGATAGACCTTGGTGTCGTCGTGCAGCTTCAGGAGCCGGTTGAAGATGGAATCGTACTGCTGGCGCGGGTCGCCGTTCTGGAAGTCGGTGCGGCCGGTGCCGCGGATGAGCAGTGTGTCGCCGGTGAAGACCCTGTCTTCCATGGCGAAGGAATAGGAATCGTCGGTGTGGCCGGGCGTGTAGATGACGTCGAGGCTGACGCCTTCGATTGACAGCTTGTCGCCGTCGGCAAGCCGCATCGACACCACGTCGGCCTTGGTCTGCTCGCCCATCGCGGTGATGCAGTGGGTGCGGTCGCGCAGTTCGGCCAGCCCGGTGATGTGGTCGGCATGGAGATGCGTGTCGACCGCCTTGACCAGCCTGAGATCGAGTTCGTTGAGCAGCTTGATGTAGCGGTCGACCTTCTCCAGCACCGGGTCGATGATCAGCGCCTCGGCGCCCTTCCGGCTGGCGATCAGATAGCTGTAGGTGCTCGACGTCGAATCGAAGAGTTGGCGAAAGATCATGGCTTGCCTCCCATCGGCCGCCGCCAGGCGGCCGATGGGAAATTAGCACAAGCCGGTCGGATCAGTCCGTAAATTTCAGTTCGGCTGCGGCACGATGCGCATGTAGGGCCGCGGCGCCTTCCAGCCGCCGGGATACTGCTTCTTCGCATCCTCGTCGGAAACCGAGCCCAGGATGATGACGTCGTCGCCCTGCTTCCAGTCGACCGGCGTCGCCACCTTGTGCTTGGCGGTAAGCTGGAGCGAGTCGATCGTGCGCAGGATCTCGTCGAAGTTGCGCCCCGTGCTCATCGGATAGATGAGCGCCAGCTTGATCTTCTTGTCCGGTCCGATGATGAAGACAGCGCGCACGGTGGCGTTGTCGGCCGGCGTGCGTCCTTCGGAGGTCTCGCCCGCCCCGGCCGGCAGCATGCCGTAGAGCTTCGACACCTTGAGCTCTGTGTCGCCGATCATCGGGTAGTTCGGAGCGGTCCCTTGCGTTTCGGCGATGTCGATCGACCACTTCTTGTGGTTTTCGACGGGATCGACCGAAAGGCCGATCACCTTGACGCCCCGCTTGTCGAATTCGGGCTTCAGCGCCGCCATGCGGCCGAGTTCGGTCGTGCAGACCGGTGTGAAATCCTTGGGATGCGAGAAAATCACCCCCCAGCTGTCGCCAAGCCATTCATGAAAGCGGATCGGGCCCTCGGTCGTGTTCGCCTCGAAATCCGGCGCAGTATCGTTGATCGTCAGTGCCATCCCTTGCCTCCTTCGCCTGAATGCATGCGATTGCGCCCAGCCCCCAGACAGGCGATCCGACGTGGCGCTGTGATGTCGTTTGTGCTCGCCTTTGCGGGCCAATAGGAAACCGACCGCGGAAATGGCGCAGCCACCAAACCCAGTTTAGGACAGTGATTGCACCATCGGCAAGCGCCGCCGTTGCCGCGGCGGCACCGCAGGGAGCATAGCGCCCTCGACCCGCCGCCTTCGGTAGGATTTTTTGCTCCGCGGCAGGGCGCGCAGCCCGCTCCGCCGAAGGTGCATCAACTCCGGTGGAGCCGAAGCGGCGAGCTCTTCGTCCGCGCGATCACGCCCTTTGCCTCGAGGTCGAGCTGGACCGCCTTCATCCACCAGCCTGACTTCGCCCCGCCCGGAAACAGATCCTCCGGCAGATGCGCCACAACCCTGTCCTGCACCTCGGCGACCGTCAGGCCGGGCGATGCCTTGGGCAATACGGCGAGTACCGCCTTCTTCATCGCCTCGTATTTGGCGGGATCAGCGGAATAGGTCTTCCCGGGCTGCAGGACATTCTCGATCCTGATCTTTGCGGCGGGCTTGCTCATGCTGGTTTCTCCTCTCTTGCCTCCAGAGGACGTGCGGCCTGCGTCGGTACCGACAGGCGCTTGGCGGTTTTTCGGCTCGCCGCCGCTGGCCCTTCCGGTTGACCTTCCTGTCCCTTGCCGCCAGCATCCGTGGCTGGAATGCCGGGAAACAGGCAGAACGACAGGAAAACTCCCATGAATCTCAGCGGCAAGGCGACCATCGTGACCGGCGGCGCGGGCGGCATCGGCTATGCGATCGCTGAACGTTTCACGACCGAAGGCGCAAAAGTCATGATTGCCGACGTCGATGAAGCCCGCGGCGCAAAAGCCGCCGCGACCCTTTCGGAGCGTGGCGAGGTGAAATTCCACAGGACCAATGTCGCCAGTCGGGCAGATGTCGAAGGCATGGTCGCGGCCGCGATCGAGGCATTTGGCAGGATCGACGTGCTGGTCAACAATGCCGGCATCGTTCACGCCGCCGATTTCCTCGACCTCACGGAGGAGGATTTCGACCGCGTGCTCGGCGTCAACCTGAAGGGCTCCTTCCTAGCCGGCCAGGCAGTGGCGCGCCACATGGTCGAGCGCGTCAAGGCAGGCGAAAAGCCCGGCGCGATCGTCAACATGTCGTCGGTCAACGCCGTCTTCGCAATCGCCAACCAGGTGCCCTATTCGATCTCCAAGGGCGGCATCAGCCAACTGACAAAGGTGATGTCGCTGGGCCTCGCGCCCTATGGCATCCGCGTCAATGCAATCGGCCCGGGCTCGATCAGGACCGATATGCTGGCCAGCGTGAACGACGATCCGGCGGCAAAGAACCGCCTGCTTTCGCGCACTCCGCTCGGCCGCATCGGAGAACCCGCCGAAATCGCCGCAATTGCGGCCTTTCTGGCCTCGGACGAGGCGAGCTACGTCACCGGCCAGACCATATATGCCGACGGCGGGCGCCTGCCCCTGAACTATGTCGTGCCGGTGAAAAGCTGAGTTTTCCGCGGTTCCCGAAAACCACCCGAAACCGGCCGTCCGACTCCTGACGGACCGCTGTCAGGAGGGGTGTGCGATAGTGCCTCCATCAAGCAAGGAGGATTCGTCATGACCCCGATCGCACCGAAGCTCTATCATACCGTCCGCCGCTATGCCGGCAGGTTGAAGGCTGCGCATGAAGAGTTCCGCATGGCGCACTTCATGTATTCGCTGCCGGAAGACCTGCGCAAGGACATCGGCTGGCCCGACTTCAACGGCGGCCGCTGCACGCGCGGACGCTGATCCGGCCGCCCGGATGAAGCCGTCAATGTTCCGGTTTCGCGCGCCCGCGGACACGTCTATGCTGAAGGCTCCTGACAATATGCTGTCAGGAGCCTTGTGGCAGTTTGCGCGCCCCGGAACGGCCGAGCGCACCGTCAGGACGGTGTCGCAGGCACAGCATACGACAGCAGGAGCGAACCATGCGGCGAGCGGATCGGCTATTCCAGATCGTCCAGCATTTCCGGGGTGGCCGGCTGGTCACCGCGCAGAAACTGGGCGAATGGCTCGAGGTTTCCGAGCGGACCATCTACCGCGACATCGCGGATTTGCAGTCGACCGGCGTGCCGATCGATGGGGAAGCCGGCGTCGGCTACATGATGAGGGAGGGTTTCGACCTTCCGCCGCTGATGTTCACGCGTGACGAGATCGTCGCGCTGGTCGCCGGCGCCCGCATGGTCAGGGCCTTCGGCGGCGCCACCATGGCGCGCGCGGCGGAAGAAGCGCTGGTCAAGATCGGCGCGGTTCTGCCCGACGCCGAGAAGGACCGCATCGCCCGCACCGAGATCCACGCGCCGATGTGGGTGGTGAGCGACGCCGACCGCGCCCATATCGACCGTATCGAGCGTGCGGTCGAGAAGCGCGAGGTGCTGACGCTCGACTATCGCGACGAGGCAGGCCGGCCCTCCGCCCGCGACGTGCGCCCGCTCGGCCTGTGGTTCTGGGGCAAGGTCTGGACGCTGGTCGCCTGGTGCGAGATGCGCTCGGATTTCCGCGCCTTCCGCATCGACCGCATCGCGACCATCATGCCGACGGGACGCAACTACAAGCCAGAGCGCGGCAAGCAGCTCGCTGACTTCTACCGCTCCATGGAACGCGGCGAACGGGCCGGCGACACTCCAGGCCGCGCCAGCGGATACTGACTGTCTATTCCCCGCGGTGACCGGCGACCCATTGCTTGCCGAGCGGCGCTCAGCCTTGAGTTCCTAGCCGAAGGAGTTCTCGCCGATGGACATGGATATCGAGGAGATCGACGGCGCGTGCCATTGCGGCGCGGTTCGCCTGCGCGTGCGGCTGGCGGACGGGTTGCGCTCGGCCCGCCGCTGCAATTGCTCCTACTGCCGAATGCGCGGCGCTGTCGCCGTCACTGCCCGGCTCGGAGATGTCGATGTGGTCTCAGGTCGCGAAGCGCTCACCACCTACCAGTTCAACACCGGCACGGCGAAGCACTATTTCTGCTCGAAATGCGGCATCTACACCCATCACCAGCGCCGCTCGAATCCGAACGAATACGGCGTGAACGTCGCCATCCTCGAGGGCTTGAGTCCCTTCGACTTCGCCGAGATCCTCGTCACCGATGGCGTCAACCATCCTTCCGACGGAGCGCCGCCGCGCATCGCCGGCAGACTCAGCTTCGTGGCCGCCGGCTAGGACCCGGCAGCGGGCGCGCAAACCCGGATCAACAAAAAGGCCCGCTTTCGCGGGCCTTTTGAATGCTCAGTACAGAAAACTATTTTTCGTCTTCTTCTTCGGTCTGCGTACCCTTCAGCGCCGAAAGCTTGGCGAAGACCGCGTCCGCGTCGAGCTCGGCGTCCTCCGACTTCTGAGCCGGCTGTTCCGGCTGCAGCCGCTCGGTGAGCGCCGCCGGCAGCAGCGTGTCGCCGGTAGGCGGCGCCTGCTCGCGGCCCTTGGAGGCGCGGTTCACCTCGAGGTCGAGGTCGATCTGCGAGCACAGCCCAAGCGTCACCGGGTCCATCGGCACCAGGTTGGAAGCGTTCCAGTGCCGACGCTCACGGATCTGCTCGATGGTCGACTTGGTCGTGCCGACCAGCCGCGAGATCTGAGCGTCCTTGAGTTCCGGGTGGTTGCGCACCAGCCAGAGGATCGCGTTCGGCCGGTCCTGGCGCTTCGACAGCGGCGTGTAGCGCGGCGCCTTGCGCTTGGATTCCGGCACGCGGACCTTCGGCTCGGAAAGATGCAGGCGATAGTTCTGGTCGGCTTCGCCCTTCTTGATCTCGTCGCGCGTGAGCTGGCCGGTGATGATCGGGTCCATGCCCTTGATGCCCTGCGCGGATTCGCCGTCGGCGATCGCCTTCACCTCGAGCGGATGCAGGCCGCAGAACTGGGCGATCTGGTCGAAGGAGAGCGCGGTGTTGTCGACCAGCCAGACCGCGGTCGCCTTGGGCATCAGAAGCGTATTTGCCATTGATAAAATCCTCTCGTTCGCCCGCGTCCCTTTCGCGGGCGGTGGTCAGACCACCGAATTTTTGGGAAAATCGCGGCGTATATAGCGATCTTCGCCATTGTGAGCAAGGATTCATTGCCTGGTGGGACCCGCCCGACCGCCGGCGAGACTATCGAAAAATGCGGGAAACCGCTGCCTGGAGTGCTGCCATCACCGCCATATCGACGGTGTCCGGCGCATGTCACGGAATTGTCATTCCATCGTCATCGGGCTGAAATCTACCGGTTCCAAAGCATGGCCGCTTCATTCATGAGGGAGACGCCGCCATGCACCGCAAATCGCCACTATTCGCTCTGACCGCAGCCCTGGCTGCCTCCGTTTCGCTGCCCGCACACGCCGAGATGATGTTCAACCGCATCGCGAGCTTCGCGGTGGCGGACAATCTGCCCGCCGATATCGAGAAAGCCACGCCCACCTCCTCCGAGATCATCACCGCGAGCGAGGACGGCAACACGCTGGTCTATTCCGACAGCCCGCTCGGTGCGGTCGGCTTCATCGACATCACCGATCCGAAGGCCCCCAAGGCGGGCGGCATCGTCAAGATCGAAGGCGAGCCGACTTCGGTTGTCGTCGCCGGGGGCAAGGTGCTGGCAGCAGTCAACACCTCCGAAAGCTACACAAGTCCATCGGGCAATCTCACGGTGATCGATCTCGCATCGAAGGCGATCGAGAATTCCTGCGATCTTGGCGGCCAGCCCGACTCGGTCGCACTCAGCAGCGACAAGAGCTTCCTCGCCGTCGCCATCGAGAACGAGCGCGACGAGGACGTGAACGACGGCGCCATCCCGCAGATGCCGTCCGGCAATCTGAAGATCGTCCCGCTCGCCGATGGCGTGCCGGACTGCGCCGCGATCAGGACCGTCGAGCTCAACGGCCTCGCCGCGATCGTTCCTGAAGACGCCGAGCCGGAATTCGTCGACATCAACGGCCAGGGCGAGATCGTCGTCACGCTGCAGGAGAACAACCACATCGCCATTGTCGACGGCAAGACCGGCAATGTCGTCTCGCACTTCCCCGCCGGCGCCGTCACGCTCGACAAGGTGGACACCAAGAAGGACGGCAAGCTCTCCTTCACCGGTACTCAGGAGAATGTGCTGCGCGAACCGGACTCGGCCAAATGGCTTGACGACAACCGCTTCGTCGTCGCCAACGAGGGCGACTGGAAGGGCGGCGCGCGCGGCTTCACCATCTTCTCAAAGACTGGCGAGGTGCTCTACGAATCCGGGCCGTCCTTCGAATACGAAGTGGCGAACCTCGGCCACTATCCGGAGCACCGCAACAAGAAGGGCGTCGAGCCGGAAGGCCTCGCCACCGGAACCTTCGGCGACGACAGGCTGATCTTCGTCGGCTCGGAGCGCGGCTTGCTGGTCGGCGTCTACAAGGACAGCGGCGCAGAGCCTGAGTTCATCCAGGCGCTGCCCTCTGGCATCGGTCCGGAGGGCCTGATCGCCATCCCCTCGCGCAACCTCTTCGTAACCGCCAACGAGACAGACCTCGTCGAGGATGGCCTCGCTCGCTCGCATGTCATGATCTTCGAGCGCGGCGAAGGCCCGGCGGCCTACCCGATGATTGCCGCCGGGCTGACCGACGAAGGCACGCCGCTCGGCTGGGGCGCCCTCTCGGCGCTCGCTGCGGCCGACGAGGCCGGCAAGCTCTTCGCCGCGTCCGACTCCGCCTATTCCGGCCAGCCCTCGATCTTCATGATCGACGCCACGCAGACGCCTGCGCTTATCACCGGCAAGATCGTTGTCACCCGCAACGGCGATCCCGCCCAGAAGCTAGACATCGAAGGCCTGGTCGGCGATGGCGAAGGCGGCTTCTGGCTCGCCAACGAGGGCGACGCGGCAAAGCTCGTCCCGCATGCGCTCATCCATGTCGACGACAAGGGACGGATCAAGGAGGAGGTCAGCCTGCCCGTCGAACTGCTCGCCGGCCAGACCCGCTTCGGCCTGGAAGGCATCACCACGACAGGCGAAGGCGACGACCTCACCCTGGTCATGGCCGTGCAGCGCGAATGGGGCGACGACCCGAAGGGTCAGACCAAGCTGCTCGCCTACAAACCCGGGACCGAGGAATGGTCGGCGGTGCGTTATCCGCTCGAAGCGACCGAAACCGGCTGGATCGGTCTCTCCGAGATCACCGCCCATGACGGCAAGCTCTATGTCATCGAGCGCGATAATCTGATCGGCGCCGAGGCCAAGGTGAAGCGCGTCTATGCGGTATCGCTGGATGGTTTCAAGCCAGCTGCCCTGGGCGGTGAGCTGCCGGTTGTCGAGAAGACGCTTGCGCGCGACCTGATGGCCGATCTCAAGTCGGCCGCCAACGGCTATGTCGTCGACAAGGTCGAGGGTTTCGCCATCGACGGGAACGGCGACGCCTACGTCGTCACCGACAATGACGGCGTCGACAATTCCTCCGGCGAGACGCTGTTCATTCGTCTCGGCAACATCAGCGCCGTGAACTGACACTGCATGATGCAGGTTCCGTCTCCCCGTTTCGGGGGAGACGGAATGCCGTGGTCAGATCAGCACGGCCTGTTGCGGACTATGCGCCAACCTTCCGCGTCGGCCTGGCAGGCATTGCCGAAGGTCCGGAAGTTGCCGCGGCGCGTTGCGCAAACCGGCCGGTACTCCATGGTGCAGGCACGCGGTCGGTCATCACGCCGGCTGCACTCGCCACGGTGGAGGATGCGGAAGCCGGCGCGGTCGGCAAGGCAGGGATTTGCGAAAGTGCGCTCCTCGCCATGGCGGCGCGCGCAGACCGGCTGGAACTCGCGTGTGCAGAAGCCGGACCCTTGCCCGGGGCCTGGCCACGGCCCGGGGCCCGGTCGGTGTCCGTCCTCGACGGCGACCGTACAGGCCGACAGCACGATCAGGCCGGCAAGCATCGCCGCGAGGCCCTGCAGATAGGTTGCAAAACGCATCGATTCTCCTCCGTATCCACCCGCCCCCGGCGCAGTTGCCGGCTCCGATCCTCCCCGGCAAATCTGCCGATTGCAAGCCCATCCGCATGACATCGTTCCCTCCCGCGGAGGGCCGATGAAGCTGCCTCGGACGACAACTCCAGGTGCGACATCTTGTCAGAACCGCGGTTCCGTGCCATAAAAACCGCCGTTCGGGCGTTTGCTGACCCGGAGACTGGAACGTTTGATCGACCCTTTCCCCGAAGCTGTGAATATCTGACGGCCCCGCTTTGGCGGGGGGCAATTCGTGCGTGAATGCATGACCGCCAAGACACAATCGGACCTGCCCGCCGGGCGAAGCGGCGGATCAGGGACCAGACAAGCAACGGGCGAAGGAGTTCTCCCATGTCCCAGACCGGTACCGTAAAGTTCTTCAACACGACCAAAGGTTTTGGCTTCATCACGCCTGACGGCGGCGCGAAGGATGTGTTCGTGCACATCTCGGCGATCGAGGCTTCAGGCCTGCGCACGCTCGTCGACGGCCAGAAGGTCACCTTCGACGTCGAGCCCGATCGCATGGGCAAGGGCCCGAAGGCGGTCAACCTGCGCGCCGAGTGAAATCATCATGCCGCCATCGGCGGCATGAGCGATATCTGAGGGCATGGCGCGAGCGCCATGCCCTTTTCTTATAGTCCCGACTTCGTCGAGCACCGGGTTCCAAGCCGCAACGGGTTGGGACCCGCTTTTTTCGGGCAATCAACCCTGGAGAGGGAACGCGAATGAAATCAATCGGATATGTCGGCGCGGCGCTGCTCGCACTGGGCATCGGCACGGGAACCGCCGCGGCGCTGCCGCAGGCGCCGGTTACGGAGGGAGATGGCCTCGTCACCAGGGTCCAGGTCGACTGCCACCGCGACGTGCGCCGTCATTACCTACCCGAATACGGCCGCAGGGTCTGGCACCGGCATCGGCAGTCGAACTGCAGGGTGATCCTCGCCGACCCGGATTTCGACGACCGCCCGCGGGATTGCCACCGCGACGTGCGCCGTCACTACCTGCCCGAATATGGTCGCAGCCTCTATCACAAGCATGTCGGCGAATATTGCAGGGTCAGGGTTTACCATCCGCGCGACGATGGATACCGCGGCGGAAACTGCATGCGGATCGGCCCGATCACCGTCTGCGAAGACTAGAAAATCGTCCGAAAAGGCCGCCGCGCTTTTGGGCGCATCCGAAGTTCGGACAAAGAGATGGGGCGGCGAGGCGATGCCGCTGCCGCCCTCGTCGTCCCGATGTTTCCGCGCAAGCAAATGCTGCTGCGGGGGCTCTGCGCAAGGAGCCGGCAGCTTTGGCTGAAATAAGTTTCCACTTGCCCGTGGCCTAAAAAAAAGGAACAATTTGGCTTCGGGCATTTGCCGGCCCGGAGACGGTAGGGGACTGCGCCCGGCAAATAGGGGTTCCGGGCGTACCGCGGCAAGAGGATAGAATATCCCACGCGGAACAACCTCTTTTTCCTGCGGCAAACGCCGAGCCAGTCTGGATGAGGGGTCCGGCTGGCAAGCATGAATATGGGATAGAGGAGTTTCCCATGCCGCAGACCGGCACAGTCAAGTTCTTCAACCACGCAAAGGGCTTCGGCTTCATCACGCCGGAAGGCGGAGAGAAAGACGTATTCGTCCATATTTCAGCGGTGCAGGCTTCTGGCCTTCCCGGGCTCGAGGACGGACAGAAAGTCAGTTTCGACACCGAACCGGACAAGCGGGGCAAGGGCCCGAAAGCGGTGAATCTCACCGTACTCTGATCTCCGCGACGCCCGCCGTCTCACGGCCGGCGTTTGGAAGGACTGCGCAAGGACAACGCTCCTTGCGTTGCTGCGCCGTCCTGCCGGCGTTCAGCCAGCGTTCATCGCCACCGCCCTATTCTCTTCGCAATGACCAGCTCTGCTTTCGAGGCGGGCCGGCGCGAAGGAGACGAAGATGAACCGATATCTCAAGACGGCGGTCCTGTCGGCTGCTGTCGCCGCCACGACGCTGGCAACCCTGCCCGCCGCCAATGCCGGCGACCGCTACTGGCGGCACCGGCATTACGATCGCCACTATTCCAACAGCGGCGACCTGGTGGCTGCAGGCGTGCTTGGCCTCGCGGCAGGCGCCCTCGCGGTCGGCCTCACCTCACGGTCCGAGCCGGTCTACTACGACCCGCCCTACCGCGAGCCCGTGCGCGCGTATCCAAGAAGGGTGTATGACGAATACGCCGGCGGCTTCGAGCCGTGGAGCGCGGAATGGTACGATTACTGCTCCAACCGCTACCGCAGCTTCAACCCGCGTTCCGGCACCTTCGTCGGCTATGACGGGCAGGAGCGCTTCTGCGTCGCCAACTGATTGCCGGCACCATATCGCGCGGCGCGGGCCCGAAAGGCTCGCGCCGCTTCTCTTTTCGGCCGTCAGACGAGAAAGGGATTGCTGCGGCGCTCTTCGCCGAAACGGCCGCCCGGTCCGTGGCCGCAGATGAAGCCGATCTCGTCGCCGAGCGGCAGCAGCTTTTCCTTGATCGAGCGGATGAGCGCTTGATGGTCGCCGCCCGGCAGATCGGTGCGCCCGATCGAGCCGTGGAACAGCACGTCGCCGACATGCGCGAACTGGGCGGCGCGGTTGTAGTACACGACATGGCCCGGCGCATGGCCGGGGCAATGCAGCACCTCGAACACATGCCCTCCGAACGACACCGTGTCGCCCTCGACGAGGAACCGGTCGGGGACGCAGTTGCGCACCGCGTCGGCCACGCCGAAGCGCTTCGCCTGGTTTTCGATGTTGTCGAGCAGCGGCTTGTCGGCCTCGTGCGGGCCGATGATCTCGACGCCGAGCGCTTCCTTCAATTCCATGGCGCCGCCGGCGTGGTCGATATGGCCATGCGTCAGCCAGATCGCCGTCGGCTTGATGCTGTTCTTCTCAAGCACAGCGAGGATCTGGTCGACATCGCCGCCGGGATCGACCACCACGCCGGTCCTGTCGTCCGTGTCGAACAGGATCGTGCAGTTCTGCTGGAACGGGGTGACCGGAACTATGCCGGCATTGAGTTCGCCCATGACCACCTTGCCTCGTCTGTCGTGTCGGCTGTCACATAGAGGCGGTCAACTGCCGCGTCCACCCACGCGATGCGCGTGGGCTGCGACCACTCAGTCAGCGTCCCCAGCCAGCATCGGCACGAACAGCGAATGCTTCAGCCTGTTGAGCGCGACGCTGCTGCGGAATTCGCGGATGACTTCGTTCTCGTCCATCATCCGCCGGGTGAATCGCTCGTAGCTTTCGAGGTCCGGCGCGGTGACCACCAGGACGAAATCGGTATCGCCGGTGACGCCCCAGGCCGATTGCACCTCCTGCGCAGCCACGAGCCAGCGCATCAGCCCTTCCGTCAATGCCGACCGCTCGCGTTCCAGCATCAGCTCGACGATGACGGTGACCCGGTTGCCGGCCGCTTTCGGATCGAGAACGACGGATTCCCCGGCGATCACGCCAGTTTCGCGCAGGCGCACAATGCGGCGCTGGACCGCCGAGGCGGACAATCCGACCTGTTCCGCAAGCGCCTCCATCTTGACCCTTGCATCGCGCTGCAGCGCGTCAAGCAGGATGCGATCGGTGGAATCGAGGGTGGCCTTAATAATCATAAGAACTCGCGTGAGAGGGCGCGATTGCGCAACAAAAAGGCGGCAAACGATCGAAAGACGCCGCCCGGCCGCGCATCAAGGAGGCTACAACAGCGTCATCCCAGACACCACCGCGGAGCAACGCCGTGACCACGCCAATAATAGAAGCCGACATCGCCGGAGCCCGCGCCCTCATCGACCCCGTCTTCCTCGACTCGCCGCTGGTGCAACAGGAGACCATCGACGAACAGCTCGGCTGCAAGGTCGCGCTGAAGGTCGAGACGCTGAACCCGATACGCTCGTTCAAGGGACGCGGCACCGAAGCGCTGATGGCTTCGCTGCACAGCAAGCCCGCGCATGTGGTCACCACGTCCAGCGGCAATTTCGGCCAGGGCGTTGCCCGCGCGGCGACCAGGCGCGGCATCCGCTCGACGATCTTTTCAGCGGACGACATCAACCCAGGCAAGCTGGCCGCGATGCAACGGCTTGGCGCCGAGGTGCGGCTGGTGCCGGTCGGCGAGGATTTCAAGGCGGCGGCGCGGCAGGCAGCGGTCGCGATGGGCGCGTTCTACATCGAGGACGGCGACCATCCGGAAATCGCCGCGGGGGCCGGCACGATCGGCATGGAGATCATCAGGCAAGCCGGGGTGCTCGACGCGGTGCTGGTGCAGATCGGCGATGGGGCGCTGATCACCGGTATCGGGTCCTGGATCAAGGCAACCTCGCCGGGTACCCGGGTGATCGGCGTGACGGCGAAAAGCGCTCCGGCGATGCGTAAGTCGCTCGCCCAGCGCAAACCGGTGAGCGCCACGCCACGGACGATCGCTGACGGCATGGCGATCGACACGCCGATCGCGTCGTCCATCAACGCCGTCGCGGCGGTTATCGACGACATCATCGAGGTCGAAGAGGATGCGCTGGTCGACGCGATGGCATTGCTGCTGCGGGAAGCGAGTCTGGTGGCCGAACCCTCCGGCGCGGCAGGTGTTGCCGCTATCCTGCGCAATGGAGAGATGTTTCGCACCCTCAAGGTCGCGACGATCATCACCGGCGGCAATACAAGGCCCGAATTGCTGGCGGAAGCGGCAGCGCGGGCCAAAAAGCGGGTGCATGGAGACAAACCGGAGATCGTCGCCTAGCGGGCACGGAAGCCGCGTCGCTGCAAAAACGAAACGGGCGGCACAAGGCCGCCCGTTCGGAACCGGGTGGCCGCCGGCTACGCCTTCTTCATCGCGCCCATGACCGCACCGACGATCGCCGTCAGGATGGCGCCGCCGCCGACGCCGCCCACCGCATCGCCGAGCATTCCGCCAAGCGCGCCGGCGGTGGCGGGGTCACCCATCAGGCTTCCCAGGATCTGGCCGCCGGCCAGACCGCCGACCGCGCCGCTGAGGATCTTGGGCAACTGGCCCATGGCCGCGTTTTTGAGCGCCGCGCCCACCGCCTGGCCGCCGATGACGCCGGTGATCACCTGCACAATGATCGGAAGAAGAGTTTCCATCTGTGTTTCCCTCCAAGGAAGCCGACCTCGTACGAATCGGCTCGTCAATCAGACGCCCATTCCAGCGAAAGTCAAACAGAGATGCCGTAAAGGAAACAGGCGGCCGTTGGCCGCCTGCAATCCGCTGCGTCCGAAGGAAAAACCTATTCGGCTGCGATCGCGTGCTTCGGCTGCACTTCGGCCGAATAGTCGTTCATCAGCGTCTCGGCGATCTTGCCGACCGTGAACTTGTACGGACCGATCTCGGAGACCGGGGTCACCTCGGCGGCGGTGCCGGTCAGGAAGCACTGTTCAAAGCCTTCCATCTCCTCCGGCATGATCGCCCGTTCGATGACCTCGATGCCGCGCCGCTTGGCGAGGTCGATCGCGGTGCGGCGGGTGATGCCGTCGAGGAAGCAGTCGGGCTTCGGCGTGTGGATCTTGCCGTCCTTGACGAAGAACACGTTGGCGCCGGTCGCCTCGGCGATCTGGCCGCGCCAGTCGTACATCAGCGCGTCGGCATAGCCCTTCGCTTCCGCCGCATGCTTGGAGATGGTGCAGATCATGTAGAGGCCGGCGGCCTTCGATTTCGACGGCGCCGTGCGCGGATCGGGCCGGCGGTACTCGGCGATGTCGAGGCGGATGCCCTTCAGCTTCTGCGCCGGGTCGAAGTAGCTCGGCCACTGCCAGATGGCGATCGCGCAATTGATGCGGTTGTTCTGCGCCGACACGCCCATCTGCTCGCTGCCGCGCCAGGCGATCGGGCGCACATAGGCGTCCTTGAAGCCCTGCTTCTTGAGCAGCTCGCGGCACGCATCGTCGAGCTCGGCCACGCTGTAGGGAATCTTGAAGCCGAGGATGCGGGCGGATTCGTGCAGTCGCTCGGTGTGCTCGGTGAGCTTGAATATCTCGCCGCCATAGGCGCGCTCGCCTTCGAACACGGCGCTGGCATAGTGAAGCCCGTGCGTCAGAACGTGAACCTTAGCGTCGGCCCAGTTGACGAATTCGCCGTTCATCCAGATGAACCCGTCGAGCTTGTCGAAGGAAACGGATGCCATAGGGTAAAACCTCCCGTGGGACGGCGCCCACTCTGTCGTTGATCTATCGATTCCAGCCGGGCACATAGCTCAAATGCGAGGCCAAACCTAGGCGCATAGGGACTTGAAGGCAAATTGAAGGAAGTTCCGGAAAAACCGGAGCTGGCTTGCCTTTTCGTTCGCAATCCGCCGAAAAGCTTGGCAAAAATTATCATTGGGCCAAAACTATGTCAACAGTGCTGACGTATTTTTGGAGAGCACAGGATTCGGAATGGCTGACGGCGGCGCCGAAAAACCCATCAGGACAGCCATCACAAGCGATGACGGGATCGATCTTTCGATCATCGAGCTGTTCTTTTTCGCCTATCGGGACTTCACCTCGGACCCGGACCAGATCCTTGCCGACTATGGTTTCGGCCGCGCGCACCATCGCGTTCTGCACTTCGTCAACCGCATGCCCGGCCTGACGGTGGCGGAACTCCTCGACGTGCTGAAGATCACCAAGCAGAGCCTCGCGCGGGTGCTCAAGCAGCTGATCGACACCGGCCATATCGTCCAGGTCCAGGGTCCGCGCGACCGCAGGCAGCGCGAACTGTACCCGACGGCCAAGGGCCGCGCGCTGGCGCTTGCCCTCGCAAGGCCACAGTCGCGCCGCATCCATGATGCATTGGAAGGGGCGAGCGCCGGGGACCGATCGGCGGTTGAGCGGTTCCTGAAGGCGATGGTCAACCCGGAACTCAGGACGCAGATCGACAATCTGCCGGCGAACGGCGCCGGAAAAATCGCAGGAAAAGGCAATGGAGACCAGTGACAGGACGAACCTCCCGGCAGCACCGGGCGACGACGCGCCGCATCTGCTGGTCGTCGACGACGACACCCGCATCCGCAACCTTCTGAAGCAGTACCTCACCGAGAACGGTTTTCGCGTGACGGTGGCCGGCAACGCCGCCGAGGCGCGCCGCAGGCTGGAAGGGCTCGACTTCGATCTCCTCGTCATCGACGTCATGATGCCCGGCGAGAACGGCGTCGACCTGACGAAGGCGCTGCGCGCGCAGAAGGACGTGCCGATCCTGATGCTGACGGCGCTGTCGGAGACCGACAGCCGCATCGCCGGCCTGGAGGCGGGCGCCGACGACTATCTGCCGAAACCCTTCGATCCGCGCGAGCTCATCCTGCGCATCAACAACATACTGCGCCGCGGCGGGCCGGCCGCCACGCCGAAGGTCGAGCAGCTGGTTTTCGGTCCCTACACCTTCCAGATCGCGCGCCGCGAGCTCAAGCGCGGCGGCGAGCCACTGAAGCTCACCGACCGCGAGCAGGAAATCCTGGCGATCTTCGCCGGCCGCGCCGGCGAGACGATCCCCCGCCACGAGCTCGTCGCCGGCGAATCCGACGTCGGCGAACGCACCATCGACGTCCAGATCAACCGGCTGCGCCGCAAGATCGAACGCGATCCGTCCAACCCGGTCTGGCTGCAGACGGTGCGCGGCATCGGCTACCGGCTGAGCATCGAATAGCCGGCTAAGTAGTCGCCGTTCCCGGTCAGAACAGCGGGCCGAGGATGGCCGCCGTGTTGTTCACCAGCCGGCGCGGCATCGACCAGCGCGCGACCTGACCGACGGTTATCTCCTTCGACCGTTCGATATATTCGCGCTGGCGGGTGCGCATGGCTTCGGTCAGGTCGGGATCGTGGACGAGGATGTTGTTCTCGTAGTTCAGCTCGAGGCTGCGGCGATCCATGTTGGCGGAGCCGATCAGCAGCAGCTCGCCGTCGATCGTCAGTGACTTGGTGTGTAGCAGACCGCCCTCATATTCGTAGATCTTCACGCCGGCGGCGAGCAGGTCGGCGTAATAGCTGCGGCTCGCCCAGCCGACGATCCAGGAATCGTTGCGCGCCGGGAAGATGATGGTCGTGTCGACGCCGCGATAGGCGCTGGCGCAGAGCGCGGTCTGCAGCGAGTCGTCCGGAACGTAGTAGGGCGTGGTGACCACGATCTCCCGGCGGGCGGCGAACAGCAGCGACTGGAACACCTCCTGCATGGCCGAATAGCGCACCGTCGGCCCGGTGCCGATGACTTGGGCTGGCATGTCGCTTGCGCCGCGCGCCACGGGTGGCTTCAGCAGGTCGCCGAGATCCTCCCTGACCCCCGCCATCCAGTCGCCGGCGAAAAGCAGCTGGTTCTGATGCGCGATCGGGCCTTCGAAGCGCACCATGGCGTCCACCCACGGCGCATAACGCGCCTTGACCAGGAATTCGGGATCGGCGCAGTTCTGGCTGCCGCAATAGGTGATCGTGCCGTCGATGACGACGATCTTGCGATGGTTCCTGAGATCGATGCGGCTGGTCAGCATCCTGAGCAGCGGGTTGCCGACCGCCAGCCCGCTCGCCACCTTGATGCCGGCCTCGCGCATTGTCTGCCAGTGCGGCGAGCGCACCAGCGACCGCGATCCGATGTCATCGACCATGGCGCGGCACGTGACCCCGCGCGCCGCGGCCCGCTTCAGCGCCTCGATCACCTTGCAGCCATTGTTGTCGGCCAGCCAGATGTAGAAGAGCAGGTGGACGTGATCCTTCGAGGCGTCGATGTCGGCGACCATGGCGTCGATCGCCGCATTGGAATCCGCCAGCAGCCGGCCGGTGTTTCCCCCGACCGGCCAGAAGCCGCTCACCGAACGGCCGAGCCGGAAGAGGTTCCGGAACTTCTCCGGAACGATCTCGTCGCTCCCCTCGCCGACATATTTCGGCAATTGCGCCAGCACCGCCCGCACGCGCGCCACGCGGCGCCTGCCGATATTCACCTCGCCAAGCAAGAGATAGGCGACGATACCGACCAGCGGCAGGGCTCCCACCACCACCAGCCAGGCGATGCGCGAGGCCGGCACCCGGTTCGGCCTGAGCAGGATCCGCGCCATCACGGCCAGCGTCAGGGCGATGCTGAGCCCGGGGTAGATGCTGAGCCAATCGTGATCGAGAATGAGCATTTAAAAGCTTGACCGGAACCATCGCAGCGGAATCGGCCGGCATTTGCGCATAGTTTGGCCCGAAAGACACTAGATCCGTTCGTGATAGCGGACGGAACCGGGCTGAAGGTTTCCGAACCGTCCCATGTGCCCTAGAATGACGCGACGGCCGACGAGTGGCCCACAGCAGACGGGAGAACGATGGCGACCACCGAGGCAGAGGCCGAGCGCCGGCAGCAGGGCAGCCGTGTCATCACCCGGGTTCGCCATGCCGCGGGCTTCGTTTCGTCGCGCTGGAACCGTTTCTGGCGAGTGGTCGGCGTCTACATGCCGAAGCGGCTCTATGCCCGCTCGCTGCTCATCGTCATCACCCCGATGATCCTGCTGCAGTCGGTGGTGACGCTGGTCTTCATGGAACGCCACTGGCAGCAGGTCACGCAGCGCCTGTCGACGGCGACGACCCGCGACCTTGCCGCGATCGTCGACATGATCGAAACCTATCCCGGCGACGCGGACTATTCGAACGTCATCCGCATCGCGCAGGAACGCCTGTCGATGAAGATCGACATATTGCCACCCGAACCGCTGCCGCCGCCGGGCCGCAAGCCGTTCTTCTCCATCCTCGACCAGATCCTCTCCGCCCAGATCACCAAGCAGATCAACCGGCCGTTCTGGATCGACACGGTCGGCGATTCCGACGTGCTCGAGGTCCGCATCCAGCTCGAGGGCAAGGTGCTGCGCGCCTTCATCCGGCGCAGCCAGGCCTACGCTTCGAATACGCATATCTTCATCGTCTGGATGGTCGGCACGTCGCTCGTGCTTTTGATGATCGCCATCCCTTTCCTGCGCAACCAGATCAAGCCGATCCTCAAGCTCGCCGAGGCGGCGGAGAGTTTTGGCAAGGGCCGGCCGATGCCGCCCGACTTCCGGCCGCGCGGCGCCGAGGAGGTGCGGCGCGCCGGCCTCGCCTTCATCCAGATGCGCGAGCGCATCGAGCGGCAGATCGAGCAGCGCACGGCGATGCTGTCCGGCGTCAGCCACGACCTCAGAACCATCCTCACCCGTTTCAAGCTGCAGCTGGCGCTCTCCGGATCGAAGCCCGACCGCGAGTCGCTCAACCGCGACATCGACGACATGCAGTCGATGCTGGAAGGCTATCTCGACTTCGCCCGCGGCGAGGCCGCGGAAGATCCCGGCCGCTTCGACCTCGCCGGCTATTTCGAGACGCTTGCCGAGGAGGCCAAGCTCCGCAAGCGCGCCGTGACGACGTCGCTGACCGGCGACCCGACGATCCACGTCCGTCCGAAGGCTTTCACCCGCCTGCTTTCCAACATCGTCGGCAACGCGCTGCGCTACGCCAGGAACGTCAAGGTGGAAGCGATCCACACGAAGGGCTCGCTCACCGTCCTCATCGACGACGACGGCCCTGGCATTCCCCCGGAGAGCCGCGAGGAAGTCTTCAAGCCTTTCGTGCGGCTGGACGAAGCCCGCAACCTCGATGCAAGCGGCACCGGGCTCGGGCTTTCCATCGCCCGCGACATCGCCCGCAGCCATGGCGGCGACATCACGCTGGACGACAGCCCGATGGGCGGCCTGCGGGTGATCGTCCGCGTTCCAGCCTAGACCGGAATTTTCACTCGGGCCGGCCGCTCCTCCATCTGTGATGGCGCCATCGTCAACATCTGTCTGGCGCAGACGACAGTCTTTGCCGATACTGACCAGGCGCGCGCTGTCCGGGAGGAGCCGGGAAGCGGGCAATATCCAGGGCCTTGGAGGAAACATGCTCGAAAAGACCGCGAACGGGAAATTGTCCGAATTCCTAGACCGCTTCGGCGGCACGCTTGCGGCGCGCGACATCGATGCAGCGCTGGGCCTGTTTCAGGACGACTGTTATTGGCGTGACCTCGTGACGTTCACTTGGAACATCAAGACGCTCGAAGGCAAGGACGACATCCGGGGCATGCTGGAAAGCCAGCTCGACGCCACCAAACCTTCCGGCTGGGCTGTCGCGGCGGGCGAGGATGCCACCGAAAAGAATGGTTTGCTTGAGGGCTGGTTCACCTTCGAAACCGGGGTGGCGCGTGGCTTCGGCCACATAAGGCTGAAGAACGGCCTGATCTGGACCCTGCTCACCACCATGGTCGAACTCAAGGGCCATGAAGAGCCGCTCGGTACTGCACGTCCTCTTGGCGTCCCGCATCGTTCCGCGATGGATGCCGTGAGCTGGAGGGAGGAGCGCGAGGCGGAGGCCGCCGAACTCGGCCGTTCGCGGCAGCCCTATTGCCTCATCATCGGCGGCGGCCAGGGCGCCATCGGGCTCGGCGCGCGTCTCAGGCAGCTCGGCGTGCCGACGATCATCGTCGAAAAGAACGAGCGTCCCGGAGACAGCTGGCGCAAGCGCTACAAGTCGCTCTGCCTGCATGATCCGGTCTGGTACGACCATATGCCCTATCTGCCGTTTCCGCCGAATTGGCCGGTGTTTTCACCCAAGGACAAGATCGGCGACTGGCTCGAAATGTACGCCAAGGTCATGGAACTCAACTACTGGGGTTCGACCGAAGCGAAGAGCGCCACCTACGACGAAAAGAAAGGCGAATGGACTGTCGTCGTCGACAGGGCCGGCGAGACGGTCACGCTGTGGCCGAAACAACTGGTCTTTGCTACCGGCATGGCCAGCAAGCCTGTCGTCCCTGAATTCCCGGGTCAGGATATCTTCAAGGGCGACCTGCACCATTCCTCGCGGCATCCGGGGCCGGACGGCTATGCGGGGAAGCGCGCCGTAGTGATCGGCTCGAACACGTCGGCCCACGACATCTGCGCGGCACTTTGGTCGGCCGGCGCCGATGTGACGATGGTCCAGCGCTCGGCCACCCATGTCATCCGGTCCGAGCCGCTGACCGAGCTTGCCACCGGCATTCTCTACTCGGAAAAGGCGCTGGCCGCCGGGATCACCACCGAAAGGGCCGATCTCATCTCGGCGTCGGTCCCCTACAGGCTGATGGCTGAGTTCCAGAAGCCGATCTACGACAATATCCGCGCGCTGGACGCCGACTTCTATACCGCGCTCGAGGGAAGCGGCTTCCTGCTCGATTGGGGCGACGACGAATCCGGCCTGTTCATGAAATACATGCGCCGCGGCTCGGGCTATTACATCGACGTCGGCGCCAGCCAGATGATCATCGACGGCAAGATCAAGCTGAAGGTCGGCCAGGTCGACCATTTGACCGAGACATCGGTTGTCCTGGCCGATGGCACCGCCCTGCCCGCCGACCTGGTCGTCTATGCCACCGGCTTCGGCTCGATGAACGGCTGGGTCGCAGAACTGGTCAGCCAGGAAGTCGCCGACCGCGTCGGCAGGGTCTGGGGACTGGGCTCGGGCACCACCAAGGACCCCGGGCCGTGGGAGGGCGAACCGCGCAACATGTGGAAGCCGACCCAGCAGGAAAGCTTGTGGTTCCACGGCGGCAACCTGCACCAGTCGCGCCACAATTCGCTGTTTCTGGCCCTGCAGCTGAAGGCGCGCATGGAGGGCATCCCGACACCGGTCTACGGGCTTCAGGAGGTCCATCACCTGAACTGATCCGGCAGGTCATCGACCTTGGCGTTTGGCGACGACATCGATTCATGCGGCTGTCATGAAACGATGGTCAAAGGCGCGGCATGCGTCATGCCCGAATCAGCGCCGATGCAGGCTCGTTTTACGAGGCCCCCGACGGCCTCGCGGCAGCGCGCCGCGACGGCCCGAAGCGCATCCTCATGGTCACCGACGCCTGGCGGCCGCAGGTCAACGGCGTCGTCCACACGCTGGAGCGGCTGACCGAGACGCTGAAGGCGTTTGGCGTCGAGGTGCGGTTCCTGACGCCGAACCTCTTCCGGACGCTGCCGATGCCGACCTATCCCGACATCAGGCTGGCGCTGACCACGCCGGGCCACGTGCGCAAGCTGATCGAGGACAGCAAGGCAGACCACATCCACATCGTCACCGAGGGGCCGCTCGGCCTGATGGCGCGGCGTTTCTGCCTGAACGAGAAGCAGCCCTTCACCACCAGCTATCACACGCGCTTTCCGGAATATGTCACGGCGCGCCTGCCGATTCCGGAAGACTGGACCTATGGCTGGCTGAGGAACTTCCACAATTCCGGCCAGGGCACGATGGTGGCGACACAATCGATGGCGCGTGACCTCGAGGCGCGCGGCTTCGACAAGCTGCAGCCCTGGACCCGCGGCGTCGATGTCGAGCACTTCAATCCGGACAAGCGTGGCGAGCTCGATTTCCCCAGGCCGGTCTTCCTCTGCGTCGGCCGCGTCGCCGTGGAGAAAAACCTCCCGGCCTTCCTCGATCTCGACCTGCCCGGCAGCAAGCTGATCGTCGGCGAGGGGCCGGAATTCGCCAGGCTGAAGGCGAGATATCCTGACGCCCATTTCCTTGGCCACAGGCCTAACAACGAGCTCGCCCGCATCTACGCCTCGGCCGACGTCTTCGTCTTCCCGAGCCGCACCGACACGTTCGGCAATGTGATCATCGAGGCGCTGGCGAGCGGCACGCCGGTGGCCGGCTTCCCGGTCACCGGGCCGATCGACATCGTCGGCGACGGCATCGGCGGCGCCGTCTCGGAAGATTTGCGGCAGGCGGCCCTTGACGCGCTCGATATCGACCGCGCCACGGCGCGTGAGCGCGCGATGCGCTACACCTGGACCGCCTGCGCGGAGATGTACATGGACAATATCCGCGCCGCGCGGGCGTCGGTGCCTGCGGCGACCTAGAACAGTCGGCCGCCGTCGGGCACCTTGCGTTCGATCGCGCCAAGCACGACGTCGCCCGCTTCGTCGGGGAAACCGAGCGTCAGCACCTCGGACATGAACGGCCCGATCTGCCGCGGCGGGAAGTTGACCACCGCGAAGACCTGACGGCCGACCAGCGTCTCCGGCGAATAATATTTGGTGATCTGCGCGGAGGACTTCTTCACGCCGATCGGCGCGCCGAAGTCGATCTTCAGCTTGAAGGCCGGCTTGCGCGCCTCGGGGAACGGCTCGGCCTCGACGATCGTGCCGGCGCGGATGTCGACTCGGTCGAAATCCGCGAAGCTGATCTCCGGCTTCTTCTCTGGTCCTGAACTCATGATGCGATCAGGCGTTGCCCTGCGTTTCGAAGAGCACGCTGGAGAGCGCGTCCTTTGCTGAGGTGCCGGACCAGACAACGAACTGGAAGGACTGGAAGTAGCACTCGCAGGCCTCCAGCGCCGAAGAGAGCAGCACCTCGACCTGCTGGCTGGTCGGCTCGGCGCCGCCGGCAAGCAGGAGCGACTGGCGGAACATGATCGCGCCTTCCTGCTCCCACAGATCGAAATGCCCGAACAGCATCTGTTCGTTGATCAGCGACAACAGCCGCATCACCTCGAGCGTGCGAGCCTCCGGCACCTTGATGTCGAAGGCGCAGGCGAGGTGCAGCGCCTCGAAATCCTCCATCCAGGAGAAAGAGACGTGATAGTCGGTCCAGTTGCCGGCGACCGAGATGGAGATCTCGTCGTCGCCGGTCCGTTCGAAGGCCCAGTCGTTGCTGTGCGCCACCTGCTCGATCACATCCACAGGGTGGATCTCGCGGGCGATATCGAGTTCGATCAGTTCCATGCAAATGCTTCCTGTCGTTGCGGGAGCGCCCAGGCGCTCCGCCAGAGGGCACACACGACGAACAAATTCTTCGAACTCAGGCTGGCAGGACGCAACGACCCCCTCTGCCGGGCCCCACTACCGGCGCACGACCCGTTTCCGAATCATGCAACAAATTCAGTGTATTGATGCCGAGTCGCGTGACCAGCCCCTTTTTACCGCAGCGCGGCGCAAGGGTGTGGAAACCGGTCGCAGGAAAGAGCCACGCACGTCCGTTAAGCGATTCAGGAGACAACGCTTTTCGCGGCCGGGCTTTGTGGAAAAGGTTAACGAATTATTTTTTTGCGCGAGGCTTGGCAGGAGCCTCGGCGGTGGCTTCGGCAGGCTTTTCGCCGGAAAGTTCGGCGATCCTCGCCTCCAGCGCGGCGATGCGGGTGGCTAGCGCCTTGTTCTCCGCCCGCGCCTTCACGGCCATCTCGCGCATAGCCTCGAACTCTTCGCGCTGCACCATGTCCATCGAATTCATGACCTTCTCGGCTTGTGCCTTGAAGGCGGTTTCCACCTCGCGGCGGACCCCCTGCGCGGCGCCCGCGGCGTCCGTCAGCAGCTTGGCGAATTCGTCGAGAATGCGGTTCGGACCGTTGGACATGGCAGATCTCCTGGCGCCCTCAGATTTGACCTAGTGGTGTGCAGCCAGGATTGCAAGCGCCGGCACGGCCACCTTCGCCTTGACCCGACCAAAGCGCTGCCGCATGGTCCGCGCCGATTGACGAGCCGGAGCTTCACGTGACCGACTATCTGATGCTGCCGCTGGCGGTCCTTCCCTTCCCCGACATCGATCCGGTGATCGTCCAGATCGGTCCGCTCGCCATACATTGGTACGGCGTCGGTTACGTCGTCGGCATCCTGTTTGCGTGGTGGTACGCCAAGCGGCTGGTCGCCAATGAGCGTCTGTGGCCTGCCGGCGTCAAGCCGATGCGGCCGGAGGACATCGACGATTTCCTGGTCTGGGCGGCGATCGGCGTCGTGCTCGGCGGCCGCGTCGGGTACATACTGTTCTACGATCTCGCCCGCTACATCGCCAATCCGCTCGACATCTTCGCGGTCTGGCAGGGCGGCATGTCCTTCCATGGCGGCTTCGCCGGCGTCACCGTCGCCATGATCCTCTTCGCCCGCTCGCGCGGAATCGGCATCTGGACGATGTTCGACGTGATATCGGCCGGCGTGCCGGTCGGGCTCGGGCTCGTGCGCGTCACCAACTTCATCAATTCCGAGCTCTGGGGCCGCCCTTCCGACGTGCCCTGGGCCTTCGTCTTCCCGACCGGCGGCCCGGAGCCGCGCCACCCGAGCCAGCTTTACGAGGCCGCGCTCGAAGGGCTCGTCCTCTTCCTCGTGCTGAGGCTTCTCACCCACGGGCTCCTGAAGCTGAAAAACCCCGGCACCGTCTCCGGTGCGTTCCTTGCCGGCTACGGCCTCTCGCGCATCTTCGTGGAGTTCTTCCGCGTGCCCGACGCGCATATCGGCTATCTCGCCGGCGGCTGGCTGACCATGGGCATGATACTCTCGACGCCCATGGTGCTCTTCGGCCTGTGGGCCATCTGGCGGGCGAGGTCGCAGGTGGCGCAATCCGCTGCAGCATGAACCGCCTGGGCGAGAAGATCGCCGCGCTCATCGGCGCTGCCGGTCCGATCTCGGTCGCCGACTACATGGCGATCTGCCTGTTCGATCCCGAATATGGCTACTACACCACGCGCGAGCCCTTCGGCGCGGCGGGCGACTTCGTCACGGCGCCTGAGGTCAGCCAGATGTTCGGCGAACTGGTTGCCGTCTGGCTGGCCGAGGCCTGGTCGGCCGTCGGCGCTCCCCTGCCCCTGACCATCGCCGAGATAGGACCCGGCCGCGGCACGCTGATGAAGGACATGGTCCGCACCCTGCGCCGCATCGCGCCGCGTCTCGCCGCCGGGGCCGATTTCGCCCTCGTCGAGGCAAGCCCCCGGCTGACGGCGGTCCAGCGCGACACGCTCAGCGACAGCGGGCCTGCTTTTGCCTGGCATGCGACGCCCGACACGCTGCCCGACCAGCCCTTGCTCATTGTCGGCAATGAGATATTCGATGCGCTGCCTTTCCGCCAGTTCGTCCGCCATGACGGCAAATGGATGGAACGCGCCATCGGCCTCGACGCCGACGGCAGCTTCCGGTTCGGCATCGGCACCGCCTCCCTCGCGGCGGAACAGCTTCCTACTACCGCGAGGAATGCTCCGGACGGCAGCATCTTCGAGATCGCGCCGGCGCGCGAAGCGCTGATGTCGGCGCTCGCCCAACGCATCGCCGCGCGCGGCGGCGCCGGCATCTTCTTCGACTACGGCCACCTCGAGCCGGGATTGGGCGACACGTTCCAGGCGGTCCGCAAACACCGCAGCGAAGGCGTGTTCGACAATCCGGGCGAGGCCGACCTGACCTCGCATGTCGATTTCTCCGCTCTCGAGGCGGTCGCCACATCGCATGGCCTTGCGGCGCGCAAGGCGACGCAGGCCGAATTCCTGCTCGGCATGGGGCTTCTGGAGCGCGCCGGCCGCCTCGGACAGGCGGGCGATTCGGCTGTGCACGAAAAAATTACCGCCGATGTCGAGCGCCTCGCCGGACCCGACCAGATGGGCGAATTGTTCAAGGTTCTGGCGCTTCTGCCACCAGGCGTTTCGGTGCCGCCCTTCCGCGACGCGAGTTGACTTGACCGCCCCCCTTGCCGCACTCTCCGCCGCTCGCGCGGGCGACATCCCGTATTGACGAAATCGGTTTCCGAACACAAAAGGCGGCGATGCTGACCCAGACCAGACCGGAGCCGCTCCGTTCGACCTTGCTCGACAGGCTCGCAGGCATCAGGCATGGCTATTTCACTCGCGCCGGCGGTGTGTCCACCGGCATTTACGGCAGCCTGAACATCGGCACCGGTTCCGCCGACGACCAGGCGCTCGTGGCGGAAAACCGCCGCCGCGTCGCCGAGTGGATGGGCGTTCCGGCCGATCACCTGCTGACCGCGTACCAGGTCCATTCTCCCGACGTGATCGTCGCGCGCGAACCCTTTTCCGGCGAACGGCCCAAGGTGGACGCCATCGTGACCGATCGTCCCGGAATCGCTGTCGGAGCTTCCTCCGCCGATTGCGGACCCGTGCTGTTCGCCGACCCGCAAGCACGCGTCGTGGGTGCCGCCCACGCAGGCTGGAAGGGCGCCTTCACCGGCGTGCTGGAGAATACGATCGCCACGATGGAAGGCCTCGGCGCCCGCCGCGAGAACATCGTCGCCGTGCTGGGACCGTCGATCGGCGCCAGCAACTACGAGGTCGGCCCGGAATTCATCGACCGATTCGCCGCCGCCAACCCCGCCAACGACCGGTATTTCACGCCTTCCGGCCGGCCGGGCCACGCCATGTTCGATCTCAACCGCTATACGGTCGACCGGCTGACCGCGGCAGGCGTTACCGCCGACGCCCTTTACCGCTGCACCTATGCCGAGGAGGATCTGTTTTATTCCTACCGCCGCGCCACGCACCGCTCCGAGGCGGATTACGGGCGCCATGTTTCAGCAATTGCCCTGGAGCGTATTTGATGGCTCTGCACTTTGACCGTTCCGAATTCGACGCGCGCCGCGACCGGCTGCTCGTCGAGATGACCGAAAAAAAGCTCGACGCCGTGCTGCTCTTTGCCCAGGAAAGCATGTACTGGCTGACCGGTTACGACACGTTCGGCTTCTGCTTCTTCCAGTCTCTGGTGGTGAAGTCCGATGGATCGATGGTGCTGCTCACCCGCTCGGCGGACCTGCGCCAGGCGCGCCAGACCTCGATCATCGAGAATATCGTGCTGTGGACCGACCGCGAGGGCGCCAACCCGGCCGTCGACCTGCGCAACCTTCTGAACGATCTCGACCTTCTCGGGAAACGCATCGGCGTCGAATACGACACGCATGGACTGACCGCCTTCAATGGCCGCCGGCTCGACGAGCAGCTCCAGACTTTCGGCCAGATCGCCGACGCGTCCGGGATCGTCGGCCGCCTCAGGCTCTTCAAGAGCCCGGCGGAGATCGCCAAGGCGGAGAAAGCCGCAGCCCTCGCCGACGACGCGCTGGACGCCGCCCTTCCCTTGATCAAGCAGGGTGGCGACGAGGCTGCTATCCTTGCCGCCATGCAGGGAGCGGTCTTCGCAGGCGGCGGCGACTACCCGGCCAACGAGTTCATCATCGGCTCCGGGCCCGACGCCCTGCTCTGCCGCTACAAGGCAGGCCGGCGCAAACTGACGAAGAACGACCAGCTGACGCTCGAATGGGCCGGCGTTTTCCATCACTACCACGCCGCCATGATGCGCACGGTGCTCACCGGCAAGCCGACGAAGCGCCACCTGGAGCTGTTCGAGGCGGCCCGCGACGCGCTTCTCGCCGTCGAGAAGGCGATGACACCGGGCAACAGCTTCGGCGACGTGTTCGATGCCCACGCCCGGATCCTCGAAGCGCACGGGCTGACCAAGCACCGCCTCAATGCCTGCGGCTATTCGCTCGGCGCCCGCTTCTCGCCGTCCTGGATGGACATGCCCATGTTCTACCAGGGCAATTCCGAGCCCATCGCGCCGAACATGACGCTGTTTGCCCATATGATCATCATGGATTCGGAAACCGAGACAGCAATGACGCTCGGCCGCACCTATCTGACCACCGAATCACAGCCGAGGGCGCTTTCCCGCCATGATCTCGACTTGATCGTGCAGTGACGATAGGACTTGGTCGCCAGCCAGGCACCGGACCGACGGGGGGAGCGGTTTGGGACGAATCCGGTGCCCGGGCAAAAGTGTAAGTATCGCGTAACACGGAGATTGAGGGCATGAAACGATTGCCGTTCCTGGCCGGATCGTTGCTTGCTGCGTTTGCCGTGTCCGCCTGCAACAGCACCCAGGATGTGCTGGAGCCGTCGGCGATCGCCGCCTCGCCGCCCGCGCCCGGAGCCCTCCAGTCCGAAACCGGGGCCGGCGCCGTTCCGATGCAGCCCGCTTCGACAAACACGTCGGCAGCGCTCAATCCGGGCATTGCGGCGCGCACCCGCTTGCGCTTCGATCCGATCGTCGGCGCCACCGTCGACGTTGCGACGCCTTTGACCGAGCGGCTCGCCCAGCGCGCCCGGGCGCGCGGAATCACCCTCGCCGGCAACGCCGACCCTGCGACGACGCATATCCTGAAAGGCTATTTCTCGACGCTTACCGAAGGCGGGCAGACCACGATCATCTATGTCTGGGACGTCTACGACCCGGCCGGCAACCGGCTCCATCGCATAAATGGCCAGCAGAAGGCGGGCAAAGGCGACGGCTGGGGCGCTGTGCCGCCGGCCGCCATGCAGGCGATCGCCGATTCCACCGTCGACCAGCTCGCATCATGGCTTGCCAGCAGCACGGGATGACCCGGCTTGCACCGAATCTTTGGAATAATCGTCGCTAGCGCTTGCAATGGCGGCGCTTGACGCTAAAAGCCCCGATCATATCCAGGCCTGTCCTCCACACACGCCGAGACGCTGCATGAAACTTTTCGCGGGTAATTCGAACCGGGCGCTGGCCGAAGCCGTCGCGCGTTACCTGAACATACCGATCGGAAAGGCCAGCGTCAGGCGCTTCGCGGATCAGGAAATCTTCGTCGAGATCCAGGAAAACGTGCGCGGCGAGGACGTATTCGTCCTCCAGTCCACCTCGTTCCCGACGAACGACCACCTGATGGAACTCCTGATCATGATCGATGCGTTCATGCGCTCCTCGGCGCGGCGCATCACCGCGGTGATTCCCTATTTCGGCTATGCCCGCCAGGACCGCCGCGCTTCCGGCCGCACGCCGATCTCGGCCAAGCTGGTCGCCAACATGATCGCCCGCGCCGGGGCCAACCGGGTGCTCACCCTCGACCTCCACGCCGGCCAGATCCAGGGTTTCTTCGATATCCCGACCGACAACCTGTTCTCGGTGCCGGTCATGTCGCGCGACATCAAGGCGAAATACAAGCAGCTCGGCAACGTCGTGGTCGTGTCGCCAGATGTCGGCGGCGTGGTGCGCGCCCGCGCGCTCGCCAAGCGCATCGACGCGCAGCTTGCCATCGTCGACAAGCGCCGAGAGCGGCCCGGTGAGTCGGAAGTGATGAACATCATCGGCGACGTGCACGGCAAGGATTGCCTGCTGATCGACGACATCGTCGATTCCGGCGGCACGCTCTGCAACGCGGCCGACGCACTGCTGGCCAACGGCGCCACCAGTGTCACCGCCTACATCACCCATGGCGTGCTTTCGGGCGGCGCGATCGCGCGCATCGCCGGCTCCCAGCTGCAGGAACTCGTCATCACCGACTCGATCCAGCCGACCTCCAGCATCGCTTCGGCGCCGAACGTCCGCGTCGTCTCCATTGCCGACCTGATCGGCGAGGCCATCTCGCGCACGGCCCAGGAAGAGTCCGTCTCCAGCCTGTTCGACTAGATCGGACGATCGGCAGCAGTCTGCCGCCCGTCCTGCGACCGCCCTCAGCGCAGCACGCCGTCCAGGAGCGGCAGGCCGATGATCGCCGCGCCAGCGATCAGTCCGTAGCAGATGCGCCGGAAGACGATCTCGTTCGCAAGGGTGAACAGGCGGGCTCCGCTGAACAGGCCGAGCGCGAAAGCCGGGCCGATCATCAGCGACAGTTCCACGGTTTCCCAGGTGAGGATGCCTGCGATCAGATAGCTGGCGACCGACAGGACGCTAGATATCGCGAAATAGAGCACTATGTTGGCACGCACGGTCTGCGGCGTGAAATTGCCGCCCAGCCAGTACGCCACCACTGGCGGGCCGCCGACCTGCGCGGCGCCGGAAAACAGTCCGGACGTCAGCCCGACGGCGGCAGTCAGGCTTGCATGCGGGCGACCGTGGTAGCGCCAACCGGACATCAGCAGGGCGAGAAGAACGACCACTATGCCGACGATGCCCCAACGGATCGTGGTGCCTTCCATGTGGGTGAGCAGATAGGTGCCGAGCGGCACGCCCAGCACCGCACCAGTCGCCATCGTGCCGACATTCGGTCTGTCTGCGTTCCGCCACGCCTTCGGAATCAATCCCGGCGTCAGGACGATGTCGACGATCAGCAGCAGGGGAACCGCAAGCTTCGCCCCGACCAGCGCACTGGCGACGGGCACGAAGATCAGCGCGCCTCCGAACCCGGAGAAGCCGCGCGCGCATCCCGCCACCAGCGCGACGACCACAAGGACAACGATGCCGCCGGTGGAAAGATCGACGGAAAGGAATTCATTCATACCGGGGTGAGCCGTGGATGGACTGAGCAAGGCTGCGGTATACGCGGGAGCGGCGTATCTGTGATCTGCCAGTGCGGATTTGGTGCATGTCCAGGCCATGCAGTGCTTGGCTTGCGTCATTTATCGCCTTCCGCTATAGGACCGCCACCCGCGTAGACACCCTTGGAGGCAACGCGGATGAGAGCCGCGGCTCGCATGATCCCGAAAAGTGGAATCCGGTTTTCGGATCAGATCATGCGCAAAGCGCGGCTTTCGACATTTTCGGCAGCCGCCGCGGCGGAATTCGAAGATGCTCCAGCAACGCGAAAGGAAAAGCCATGAGCCACGATACGTACGAGCTCACGGCCGAAGCGCGCGAACAGGTCGGTAAGGGGTCCGCCCGTGCAGTTCGCCGCAACGGCAAAGTGCCTGCAGTCATTTATGGCGACAAACAGCCTCCCCTGGCTATCGCCCTGTCCTACAAGGACATTTTCTACAAGATCCACGGCGGCGGGTTTCTGACCACGATCGCCACGATCGACGTCGGCGGCAAGAAGATCCGTGTCCTGCCGAAGGACTATCAGCTGGATCCCGTCAAGGACTTCCCGCTGCATGTCGACTTCCTGCGCGTCGGCAAGAACACCGAGGTCAACGTCAACGTTCCGGTACACTTCATCAATGAAGAGAAGTCGCCAGGCATCAAGCGCGGCGGCGTCCTGAACATCGTGCGCCACGAGGTGGAGTTCCACTGCCCGGCCGATGCGATCCCGGATGCGATCACGATCGACCTCACCGGCGCCGAGATCGGCGACTCGATCCACATCTCGGCCGTGAAGCTGCCGGCCGGCGTCAAGCCGGTCATCGCCGACCGCGACTTCACCATCGCGACCGTCGCCGGCTCTTCCGCGATGAAGCCGGAGACGACCGAGGCTCCGGAAGCCGCCGAGGCTCCTGAGGCGGCCGAAGAGCCGTCCGAAGAGAAGTAAGTTCGGGTCCGGAGGGCCGGTTCGATGCTGCTCTTTGCAGGTCTCGGCAATCCGGGCGAGAAATACGCCAACAACCGGCACAATGTCGGCTTCATGGCGGCGGACGCGATCGCCCGCCGCCATTCCTTTTCGCCCTGGACGAAAAAGTTCAAGGCTGAGATCGCCGAGGGCAGGATCGGCGGCGAAAAAGTGCTGCTCATCAAGCCGCAGACTTTCATGAACCTGTCCGGCCAGGCCGTCGGCGAGGCGCTGCGCTTCTACAAGCTCGAACCGTCCGCTGTGACGGTCTTCTACGACGAGATCGAACTGCCCGCCGGCAAGGTGCGGGTCAAGACAGGCGGCGGTTCGGCCGGCCACAACGGCATCCGCTCTCTCGACCAGCATCTCGGCAAGGACTATCGCCGCGTCAGGATCGGCGTCGGCCATCCGGGCGTCCGGGAGATGGTGCACGGTCACGTACTCGGCGACTTCGCCAAGACCGACCGCGAATGGCTCGACGTCCTGCTCGACGCCATCGCCGACAACGCGGACCTCGTGGCGAAAGGCGACGAGAGCGGCTTCATGAACAGGATCACGCTGGCGCTGCGCAACAGGCTTCAGCCGACCGGCGAGGATGACCGTCCGCCGCCGAAGGCGCCCAAGGCCAAGGCGCAGAGCCACATCCGCCAGGCAAGGCCTCAGCAGCCGGCCGTCAAGGTGCCGGAAACCGGGCCCATGGCTGCCATGCTGAAGAAGCTTCTCGGCAAGGGTTGAGGTCGAGACTTGACGATCGTTGATCCTTTCGCCCATAGCCCTGAGCAAATTCTGACTTCCCGATAGGACTGGACCATCATGGGTTTCAAATGCGGCATCGTTGGGCTGCCCAACGTTGGCAAGTCGACGCTTTTCAACGCGCTGACGCGCACGGCGGCCGCGCAGGCCGCAAACTATCCCTTCTGCACCATCGAGCCGAATACCGGCGAGGTGGCGGTGCCTGATCCCAGGCTGAAGAAGATCGCGAAGGCCGCGGGCTCCAAGGAGATCATCCCGACCCGCATCTCCTTCGTCGACATCGCCGGCCTGGTGCGCGGCGCCTCCAAGGGAGAAGGGCTCGGCAATCAGTTCCTCGCCAACATCCGCGAAGTCGACGCCATCGTGCATGTGCTGCGCTGCTTCGAGGATGACGACATCACCCATGTCGAAGGCCGCATCGATCCGGTGGCCGACGCCGAAACCGTCGAAACCGAGCTGATGCTCGCCGACCTCGACAGTCTGGAGCGGCGCATCGTCAATGTGAGGAAGCGCGCCCAGGCCAAGGACAAGGAGTCCATGACGGTGCTGCCGGTCATGGAGAAGGCGCTGGAGCTTCTGCAGGACGGCAAGCCGGCGCGCATCATGCTGAAGGGCATCGCCGCGGAGGACCTTCGCATCCTTCAGGGTCTCAACCTGCTGACCTCGCACCCTGTCCTCTACGTCTGCAACGTCGCGGAGAAGGATGCCGCGACCGGCAACGAGCACACCAACGCGGTGGAGAAGATGGCCGAGGCGCAGGGCGCCCGCACCGTCGTCATCTCGGCGGCGATCGAGGCCGAGGTCGCGCAGCTTCCCGACGACGAGGAGATGGAGTTCCTCACCTCCATGGGCCTCGAGGAGCCGGGCTTGGACAAGCTCATCCGCGCCGGCTACGAACTGCTCGACCTGATCACCTATTTCACCGCCGGTCCCAAGGAGACCCGCGCCTGGACGATCCAGCGGGGCACCAAGGCGCCACAGGCCGCCGGGGTCATCCATACCGACTTCGAGCGCGGCTTCATCCGCGCGCAGACGATCGCCTACAACGACTTCGTCACGCTGGGCGGCGAGGTCGCCGCCAAGGAGGCGGGCAAGGCGCGCGACGAAGGCAAGGAATATGTCGTCCAGGACGGCGACATCATGCTCTTCAAGTTCAATACCTGACGACTTTCTCCCGCGTCGCTGCACAATCGAGAGTCGACCCTCCAAGGACAGGGGATCGACCGCATGTCTTTTCATCCAGAAAACGCATTGTTTTCAGGCCCATAAGCTTGGAAAAACATGCGTTGATATTGCAGTAGAAAATTCCCGAATGACACAAGTCCTTTTATGACTATTGTCACGACAATTGCGTTATACTAACATTTCGTGTTGCAGTTCATAAAATGAATCACCCCAAGGGGTAACGGGGTGTCGCTATTGAAGTATCGGAGGAGAAAATAGCCGGAGATTCAGGCTGTTATTGAATCATAGACCTCCTGCGCGGGCGATGGGGAGAAAACCCAAAGTATCGAGGGCAAGAGCCCCGGTACGAAAGTAGGAGCTTGTCATGTCCCTTAAACTCAAGACTGCGCCTAAACCCAAGACTGCCTCCAAGCCCAGGTCAGCCAGAAGCGCGGCAGATCTCGCTCTGACGATCGCCAAGCTGAAGCTGGAGACGACGACAGCCAACAATGCGGTGAAGACGACGCCCGGTCACGGCGTGGCCGGCCGGCACCCGACCAGGGCGCTGCTCGATGCGCTGTCGGGCCACAAGGATCCCGGCATGTTCGGCCGGATGTTCCCGACGCTGCCGCCGCTCGACGTCTCAGACGCCAAGCTGCAGGCCCTTGCCGCGGCGATGGTCGACAGCAATGCCGGCGACCCGGCCGGCAACAATCCGAACATACCGGCCGGCTTCACCTATTTCGGCCAGTTCGTCGATCACGACATCACGCTCGACCTGACCTCGCTCGGCGACAAGGAGAAGGACCCGCTCGGCATCGAGAATTTCCGCACGCCGAGCGTCGACCTCGACTGTGTCTACGGCCTGGGTCCCGACGGCAGCCCGCATCTCTATGCGCGCAATCCGGCCGCCGGCAACAAGCATGGGCCGAAGCTGCTGATCGGCAAGAACCTCAACACCGGCGAGGGCGACTTCCGCAACGACCTGCCGCGCAGCCCCGAAGGCTTCGCGCTGATCGGCGACCATCGCAACGACGAGAACCTGCTGGTGGCGCAGACGCATCTGGCCATGCTGAAGTTCCACAACGCCGTCTGCGACATGCTGTCGACCGGCGCCAACCCGCCGCCCGACATATTCAAGGAAGCCCGCCGGATCGTCACCTGGCACTATCAGTGGATCGTGCTCCACGACTGGGTGGAGCGGCTGACCGAAAAGGGGATCGTCGCCAGGATCCTCAAGGACGGCCGCAAATTCTACCGCTTCAAGAAGGTGCCCTATATGCCGGTGGAGTTTTCCGCCGCCGCCTACCGCCTGGGGCACTCCATGGTGCGTCAGCGCTACTCCCACAACCGGGTGTTCAACACGCCGCAGGACTTCAGCCTGTTCTTCCTGTTCAGCGGGCTGTCCGGCGACATCATCGGCGACCTGTCGGCCGGCGGCAGCGGCTTCCCGACACTGCCGTCCAACTGGATCATCGACTGGCGGCGGTTCCATGAGCTCGGCGACAGCGGCGGGGCGCCCGTCCCGATGGCGCCATCGCGCAAGCTCGACCCCTACCTGGTTTCGGCGCTCCACAACCTGCCCGGCGGGGGCGGCAATCTCGCCTTCCGCAACTTGAAGCGCGGCGTCAATCTCGGCCTGCCGTCGGGCCAGGCCGTGGCCAAGCATCTGAAGGTCAAGAACCCGCTCACTTCGGCCGAGATCGCCTCCGACAGCAACGGTTCGACGGATGGCGCCACGGCCAAGGCGCAGGGCCTCCATACGGCAACGCCGCTCTGGTACTACATCCTCAAGGAGGCCAAGGTCCGCAACAATGGCGAGCGCCTCGGCCCGGTCGGCTCGGTCATCATATCCGAGGTCTTTGTCGGCCTCGTCCACGGCGACCACAACTCGTTCATCTGGCAGCAGAAGAACTGGAAGCCCACCCTGCCCTCCGCGAAGGCGGGAAATTTCACCTTCGCCGACCTGTTGCGCTTCGTGAACGACATCAATCCCCTCGGCGATTGATACCTTGCTGACGCGCCTGTTGCGGCGGACATGCCCGTCCGCCGCAACTCCCCTGAGCCGACGCCTCCCCGAGCGGTCTTGACGCTGCCCTCCCCCCGGTCTAAGCGCCCGGTGAACCACGGCCCGTAGCGTCCGCTTCTGTCGAAAATCAGGGGAGTACGGCGATGATCAAGGCTTTCGTCGCTGAAAACGATCGTCTGCGCCTTGTTGGCGACCTTGCCGCCGAAAAGGACCGGGTCGTCTGGATCGACCTTCTCGGGCCGACGAAGGACGAGGAAGATGCCGTCGAGCGGCTGATCGGCATCGGCATCCCCACCCGAGAGGAGATGGAGGAGATCGAGATATCCTCGCGCCTCTACGTAGAGGACGGCGCCTTTGTCATGACCGCGACGCTGCCGGCGCATGCCGACGGCGACAGGCCCGAAATGCTGCCCGTCACCTTCGTGCTCGCCGGCCACCGGCTGGTCACCATCCGCTACCACGAGCCGCGCGCCTTCCAAACCTTCCCGATGCGCGCCGAGAAGGCAGACCTCGGCTGCACCAGCGGCGACACCATCCTGGTCTCTTTGCTCGAAGCGATCGTCGACCGGCTGGCCGATGTGCTCGAACGCGGCAGCCGTGAGGTCATCGACATATCGCAGGACATCTTTCATTCGAAGGAGAAGAAGGTCTCCGACCGCGACCGCGACTTCCAGGAGATCCTGCACCGCATCGGCAGCAAGGAGGATCTCGTCTCGAAGATCCAGGACAGCCTGCTCACCCTGCAGCGCCTGTCCGGCTTCCTCGCCAATTTCGTCGGCCGCGACCCGGGCGACAAGGAGATCCGTGCCCGCGTCAAGACGCTGTCGCGCGACGTGACCTCGCTCTCCGACCACGCCTCGTTCCAGACGCAGAAGATCACCTTCCTGCTCGACGCGACGCTGGGGATGATCAACATCCAGCAGAACGCCATCATCAAGATCGTCTCGGTCGCTGCCGTGGTGTTCCTGCCGCCGACGCTGGTCGCCTCGGTGTACGGCATGAATTTCGACGTGATGCCCGAGCTCAAATGGTTTTTCGGCTACCCCCTGGCGCTCGCCCTGATGGTCGTGTCGGCCGTGCTGCCCTTCTGGTTCTTCCGCCGCAAGGGTTGGCTCTGAGGCCGCAATCCCTTATCACCGCAACGGCTTCCAGCCGCATCCGACGCCCTTCCTGGCATAAAGGCCCATCTCAAAAGGATCAGCATGACCGGCAAGACCTGGGCCTTTGAGGATTTCGTCGAAGGCATGTCGATCGACCTCGGCGCCAAGGACGTCACCGCGGCCGAGATCGTCGAGTTCGCCAGCGAATTCGATCCGCAGCCGATGCACCTGGACGAGACGGCCGGCCAGGCAAGCATCCTCGGCGGGCTGTCCGCCTCAGGCTGGCATACGTGCTCGATGTTCATGCGGCTGTTCTGCGACGCAATCCTGCTCGATTCGACTTCGCAGGGCGCGCCAGGCGTCGATCACATCAAATGGAGGAGGCCGGTGCTGGCGGGCGACCGGCTGACCGGGCATACCGTCGTCGTCGCCAGCCGTCCGTCGAAGTCGCGCCCATCCCTTGGCCTCGTGACGCTCCGTTCCGAACTGTTCAACCAGCGCGGCGAAACCGTCCTGCAGCTCGAAAATACCGGGATGTTCCTGAAGCGCGGGGCCGCCATATGACGCATGATCCCTCGCTCGACGCGTTCTTCGAGATCGGCGTCGCCGTCCCGCTCGGGGCCCACACATTCGACGCCGAAAGCATCAAAACCTTCGCCAGGAAATACGACCCGCAGCCGTTTCACATCGACGAACAGGCGGCGAAGGACAGCGTCTTCGGCGGCCTTTGCGCGTCCGGCTGGCATACGGCAGCCGCCTGGATGAAACGCAATCTCGCCACCCCGGGCAAGCATTGGACCGGAACAGGCTCTGCTCCCGTTTTCGGCCCCTCGCCGGGCATAACGAACCTGAAGTGGCTGAAACCCGTCTTTGCCGGCGAGACCGTCGCCTACAGCCGCACCGCCCTGTCGCACCGGGCGATGGGGTCCCGTCCCGGCTGGCGCGTTCTGACGGTCCGCGCCGAAGGCGTTGATTCCACCGGTGCAAAGGTCATCGAATTCGACAGCGCCGTGCTTGTGAAGGTGGAATAGCGCCGGAGAGCTGCCTTCCCTTTGCCGGGAAGCATCTCCGCCCTCAGTGTCCCTCGAAGGCGATCAGCGTCCTCACCGTCACGCCGAGGTTTTCGAGCTTCCTGCGTCCGCCGAGATCGGGCAGGTCGATGACGAAGCACGCAGCGACGATGTCGGCGCCCATCTGGGTGAGCAGCTTCACGGCGCCTTCGGCAGTCCCGCCGGTCGCGATCAGGTCGTCGACGAGGATGACCTTCTCGCCCGGCTGCACCGCATCCTTGTGCATCTCCATCTCGTCTAGCCCGTATTCCAGGCTGTAGGCGACCCTGACCGTCTCGTGCGGCAGCTTGCCCTTCTTGCGGATAGGCACGAAGCCGGCGGAAAGCTGGTGCGCGATGGCGCCGCCAAGGATGAAGCCGCGCGCCTCGATGCCGGCGATCTTGTCCACCTTCAGTCCCGCGTACGGATAAACCAGCTCGTCGATCGCCCGCCGGAAGGCGCGCGCATCGCCGAGCAGCGTGGTGATGTCCCGGAACAATATGCCCGGCTTGGGATAGTCCTTGATGGTCCGGATCGACGAAAGCAGCGTGTCTTCGAGAGTGGTCTTCACGCGCGTAGCCCCATTGCTCTCTAGTTGTGCCGGTTTGGCGGGCAAAAGAAAAGGGCGCTGCTGCGCCCTTTTCTGTCAACGTTCCTGCCGGTCGTTCAGTGCGCGACCTTCGCCCAGACCTTGCGTTTGGTCAGGTAGACCAGCCCGGCGAAGAGCACCAGGAAGACCATGACGCTGAAGCCGGTCTGCTTGCGCGCCTCGAGATGCGGCTCCGCCGCCCACATCAGGAAGGCCGCGACGTCGCGCGAATACTGGTCGACCGTCTGCGGACTGCCGTCGTCATAGGTCACCTGGTCGTCCGAGAGCGGCGCCGCCATGGCCAGCGACTTGCCCGCGATGAAATAGGGATTGTAGTGCGTGCCGTCGGCGATTTGCATGCCGGCCGGCGGCTCGTGGTCGTAGCCGGTCAGCAGCGAGTGGATGTAGTCCGGACCGTTCTCGGCATACTGCGTGAAGATATCGAACACGAAGGTCGGGAAGCCGCGGGTCACGCCACGCGCCTTGGCGATCAGCGAGAAGTCCGGCGGAGCGGCGCCGTTGTTGGCGGCTGCGGCGGCTTCGTGATTCGGGAACGGCGACGGGAAGTGGTCGGAAGGAATGCCCGGGCGCTCGAACATCTCGCCATCGGCATTCGGACCGTCCTGCACCGTGTATTCGGCCGCGAACGCCTTCACCTGCGCCTCGGAATAGCCGAGGTCCCCCAGGGTGCGGAACGCCACCAGGTCCATCGAGTGACAGGCCGAGCAGACCTCCTTGTACACCTTGAGGCCGCGCTGCAGCTGCCCGCGGTCATAGGTGCCGAACGGGCCGGCGAACGTCCAGTCCTCCTGCGTCGGCTGGAGGATCGGGAAATGCGTCGGCTCGGCCTCGTTATGGCCCGCTTCCTGCGCCGCGGCGATGCCCGTCGCGCCGGCCATCACCAGGCCGGCAGCCGCCAGAACGCTGAGAATCCTGCTCATCGAAATGTCCCTCTCAGCCCTTGGTTTCCGGCGCGGCCGTCGCGCCTGCCGGGTGGCCGGCCCCGCCCTTGTTCTTCTCCAGCACCGCCTCCGTGATCGAATTGGGCAGCCGGCGCGGCGTCTCGATCAGCCCGAGCAGCGGCATGATGACCAGGAAGAAGGCGAAGTAGTAGAGCGTCGACACCTGCATCGCGGGGATATACCAGCCCTCCGCCGGCTTGGAGCCCAGCCAGCCCAGGAAGATGGCGTTCGCGGCGAAAAGCCAGAAGAAGAACTTGTACCACGGGCGGTAGACGGCCGAGCGCACCTTTGAGGTGTCAAGCCACGGCACGATGAACAGCACCGCGATCGAGCCGAACATGGCGAGCACGCCGCCGAGCTTGGAGTCGATCGGCCCGATGTTGAAGGTGATGGCGCGCAGGATCGCGTAGAACGGCAGGTAGTACCATTCGGGCACGATGTGCGCCGGTGTCTTCAGCGGGTCGGCGACGATGTAGTTGTCGGGATGGCCGAGATAGTTCGGGATGTAGAACACGAACCAGGCGAACATGATGAAGAACACCACCATCGCCAGCGCGTCCTTGATGGTCGCGTAGGGCGTGAAGGCGACCGTGTCGGTCTTCGACTTCACCTCGATGCCGGTCGGGTTGGTCTGGCCGACGACGTGCAGCGCCCAGATGTGCAGGATCACCACGCCGGCGATCATGAAGGGCAGCAAATAGTGCAGCGAGAAGAAGCGGTTGAGGGTCGGATTGTCGACCGCGAAGCCGCCGAGCAGCAGCTGCTGGATCCAGTCGCCGACCAGCGGGATGGCGGTGAAGAAGCCGGTGATGACGGTAGCGCCCCAGAAGCTCATCTGTCCCCACGGCAGCACGTAGCCCATGAAGCCCGTCGCCATCATCAGGAGATAGATGATGCAGCCGAGGATCCAGAGCAGCTCGCGCGGCGCCTTGTAGGAGCCGTAGTAGAGGCCGCGGAAGATGTGGATGTAGACGGCGATGAAGAACATCGACGCGCCGTTGGAATGCAGGTAGCGCAGCAGCCAGCCGGAATTCACGTTGCGCATGATGTGCTCGACCGACTGGAAGGCCAGGCCGGTGTTGGCCGTGTAGTGCATGGCGAGCACCACGCCGGTCAGGATCTGCGCGACCAGCATGATCGAGAGGATGCCGCCGAACGCATAGGCGTAGTTCAGGTTGCGCGGCACGGGATAGGAAACGAACGAGTCGTGCACCAGCCGCGGCAGCGGCATGCGTGCGTCAACCCAGCGTCCGATGCCGGAATTAGGCGTGTAGGTCGAGTGTCCACCGCTCATTGGATATGCCCCCTCAACCGATCCGGATCCGGGTATCGGATATGAATGCGAAAGTCGGCACGGCGAGGTTCTCCGGCGCCGGGCCTTTGCGGATGCGTCCCGCCGTATCGTAGTGCGAACCGTGGCACGGGCAGAACCAGCCGCCGAAATCGCCGGACTGGCCGAGCGGCACGCAGCCGAGATGCGTGCAGACGCCGACCATGACCAGCCAGTTTTCCTTGCCTTCGCCCGCCGCGCGGTCCTCGTCGGTCGCCGGCGCGTCGGACGCAAGGTTGGCGTTGCGCGCCACCGGGTCCTTGAGGTCGGCCATCGGCACGCTCTTCGCGGCTTCGATCTCTTCGGGCGTGCGGTTGCGGATGAACACCGGCTTGCCGCGCCACTTGACCGTCAGCGACATGCCCGGCTCCAGCTGCGTGACGTCGACCTCAATGGAGGCCAGCGCCAGCGTCGAGGCGTCGGGACGCATCTGGTCGATGAAGGGCCACGCGAACGCCGCGGCGCCTACGGCTCCCGCCATGCCGGTGGCGACATAAAGGAAATCACGGCGTGTGGGATCGTGGGTGTCGGTCGCGCTCACGGGACTCGGTCCTTTCGTCACATGATCGCCGGCGGCGGAGCCATTCCCCTCGCTCATCACGCGCCGGCCCGTCAGCGCATGGCGACGAGCTAGCGAGATTCCTCCGGCATTTTTCGAGGTTTGGTTTATGCGTGAAGCCCCACTTTGTCCAGTCGCCACCAAGGGGCAGGGCAGATTGTCGCGGAGTACCGGAAAAGCGCGACATTTCGGTAGTTTGACCCATACCTTAGGACCAAATTTCTGGGGGAAAGGCTCGGGCTGGTTGGCCGATGGCACTGCTGCCAGTATCGAGCCGGCTATTTCGCTCCCAGCCTCGCCAGCACGGCCCGCGGGATCTCATATTCGCGGATGATCGCGTCATGCCGGCGAAAGCCGCAGAGTTCGCGCTGGATGAAATAGGCATGCACCGCCTCCGCCGCCGCCTTGAGCAGCGCCTCGCGTCCTTCGGCCCCTTCGGGATGCGCCTTGAGCCCCGCCAGCGCCAGACGCGCCTTTTCGCCGGCCTTGCCGAGCGCCGCCGCCTTCTCGGCAAGGATCTCGTGGCCGAGAAGATCGAGCCCCGAATCGGCCGGCAGGCCCGGCCACATGGTCGACATGCGTTGCGACAACGCTTTTCCCGTTCTATTCCGCGGCCAGCCGGTCGCCCAAAAAGCCGCCCGACTGCCGCTTCCACAATTGCGCATAGAGGCCGCCGCGTTCAAGCAGGCTCTCATGCGTGCCTTCCTCGACGATCCTGCCCTCGTCGAGCACGATCAGCCGGTCGAGCGCGGCTATGGTCGACAGCCGGTGCGCAATGGCGATCACCGTCTTGCCTTCCATCAGCCGGTAGAGATTGTCCTGGATCGCCGCCTCGACCTCTGAATCCAGCGCCGAGGTCGCCTCGTCGAGGATCAGGATCGGCGCGTCCTTCAGCATCATGCGCGCGATCGCGATGCGCTGCCGCTGTCCGCCCGACAGTTTCACGCCGCGCTCGCCGACCTGCGCGTCATAGCCTTTGCGCCCCCTGGGATCGGCGACATCGACGATGAAGTCGTGCGCGGCCGCCCGCCGGGCCGCGTCCTCGATCTCGGCCTGGCTGGCGTCGGCCCTGCCGTAGCCGATATTCTCGCTGATCGCCCGGTGCATCAGCACCGCGTCCTGGCTGACCACTCCGAACTGCTGCCTGAGCGACGCCTGCGTCACCGACCGCACGTCCTGTCCGTCGATCAGGATACGGCCCTCCTCGACGTCGAACAGTCTGAGGATCAGGTTGACGACGGTCGTCTTACCGGCTCCGGACGGGCCGATCAGCGCCACCCGCTCGCCGGGCCTGATGTGCAGGTTCAGCTTCTCGATGACGCCCTCGCCCTTGCCGTAGTGGAAGGTGACGTCCTCGAAGCGGATGTCGCCCTCCGCGCGCGTCAGCAACTTGGCGTCAGGCGCATCCTGGATCGCCGGCCGCACCGAGATCGTGCGGGTCGCGTCCTGCACTGTGGCGTAGTTGCGCACCAGCCCGTTGATGTTGAACATCATCCAGCCGGACATCTGGTTCAGCCGGAACACCAGCCCGAGCGCTGCCGCGATCGCGCCGGTCGAGATGCCGCCGCCGGTCCATTTCATCACGCAGATCGCGGCGACCGTGCTCATCATGACGCCGTTGAGCAGGGCGATCGCCGAGCGCACGGTGGTGATGGCGCGCGTCAGCCGCACGACGGCGGCGAGGAAGCTCTCCAGCCCGTCGCGCACATAGGCATGCTCGCGCCTGCCGCTGTCGAACAGCTTTACCGACATGATGTTGGTGAAGGCGTCGACCAGCCTGCCGTTGAAGACCGAGCGTTCGTCGGCGGTCGCGCGACCGGCACGCCGCATCTCCGGCAGCAGGAACCAGATGATGCCGACATAGCCGAGGAACCAGAGCGCCACGACCAGCCCCATCCAGGGATCGACCGAGATCAGGATGGTGAGCGCGAGCACCATGAAGGTCAGGAACGACCACAGGGTCTGCAGCATGTTGACGATGAAGTCGCCGACGGCCTCGCCGCCCTGCATGATCTTGGTGGCGATGCGGCCTGCGAAGTCGTTCTGGTAGAAGGCGTAGGGCTGCTCGATCACGCGGCGGAACGACTGCCAGCGCACCATCGAGTAGAAGCCAGGCACGATGACCTGCTGCTCGACCACCGCCGAGCCGATCATCACCAGCGTGCGAACGACGAGCAGCAATGCCAGCAGCCCGACCAGTTCCACCCAGTGCTCGGCAAGCAGCGTCTGCGGACTGGACTTGTCAAGCAGGTCGATCAGCCAGCCGACCGACCAGTAGAGCGCGGCGTCGACGGCGCCTGCCAGCCCGCCGACGACGAGCAGGAGCAGGAACGGCCCTTTCGCCTGGCGCGCGAAGTAGAGGATGAACTGCCAGGCGGTGTCCGGCAGCACCTCGCGATCGGTGTCGTGGAACGCGTCGATCGCGCCCTCGAACCGCCGCCAGAGCCGTTCCCGAAAATCTCCGTCACTCATTCCGCAGCAATCTCTTCGGCCTCCTTCGGTTCCGAAACCGCCTCGTCGATCAGGAAGCCGCCCGACTGCCTCTGCCACAATTGGGCATAGAGGCCGCCCCTGGCGACCAGCGCCTCATGCGGTCCCTCCTCGACGATGCGGCCACCGTCCATGACGACCAGCCTGTCCATTGCCGCGATGGTCGACAGCCGGTGGGCGATGGCGATCACCGTCTTGCCCTGCATCAGCTTATACAGGTTCTCCTGGATCGCCGCCTCGGCCTCCGAGTCGAGCGCCGAGGTCGCCTCGTCGAGGATCAGGATCGGGGCATCCTTCAGCATGACACGGGCGATCGCGACGCGCTGCCGCTGGCCGCCGGAGAGCTTCACACCGCGCTCGCCGACATGGGCGTCGAGGCCCCTGCGCCCCTTGGGATCGGCCAGGCCGTCGATGAAGTCGAGCGCCTCGGCGCGCCGCGCCGCCTCGATCATCATCTCTTCGGTTGCGTCGGGCCGGCCGTAGAGGATGTTCTCGCGCACCGAGCGATGCAGCAGCGAGGTGTCCTGCGTCACCATGCCGATCTGCGCGCGCAGGCTGTCCTGCGTCACCGCGCCGATCTCCTGCCCGTCGATCCGGATGCTGCCCTTTTCGAGGTCGTAGAAGCGCAGCAGCAGGTTGACCAGCGTCGACTTGCCGGCGCCCGAGCGCCCGACGATGCCGACCTTCTCGCCGGGCCTGACGGTGAGCGACAGGTTCTCGATGACGCCCTCGCCCTTGCCGTAATGGAAACCAATGCGGTCGAAGACGATGTCGCCCTCGGTCACCACGATCTCCTTGGCACCCGGCCTGTCCTCGACCAGCCGCGGCAGCGAGATCGAGCCGATGCCGTCCTGCACCGTGCCGATGTTCTCGAACAGCGCCGACACTTCCCACATGATCCACTGCGACATGCCCCAGAGCCGGAGCACCAGTCCGATGACCACAGCCACCGCGCCGATGGTGACGGCGTCTCCGAGCCACAGCCAGATCGACAGCGCGCTGACCGAGAACAGCAGCAGCGAATTCATCAGATAGAGCATGCCGTAGAGGCCGGTGACGAGCCGCATCGAGCGATGCACCGTCTCCAGGAAATCGCCCATCCCCTCGCGGGCGTAGCCCGCTTCGCGCTGGGCGTGGCTGAACAGCTTCACCGTCTGGATGTTGGTGTAGCTGTCGACCACGCGGCCGGTCATCATCGAGCGCGCGTCCGCCTGCTCCGCCGAGACCTTGCCGAGGCGCGGGATGAAGTAGCGAAGCAGGAACACATAGCCGATGAGCCAGGCGACCAGCGGCGTCGCGAGCCGCCAGTCGGACGAGCCGACGATGTAGAGCATGCCGAGGAAATAGACGATGACGTAGTTGAGGACGTCGATCAGCTTGATGACGCATTCGCGCACGGCCAGTGCCGTCTGCATCAGCTTGGTCGCGATGCGGCCGGCGAACTCGTCCTGGTAGAAGGTCATCGACTGCTTGAGCAGGTATCGATGCACGTCCCAGCGGATGCGCATCGGATAGTTCCCCATCAGGGTCTGCTGGTGGAACAGCGACTGCAAAATGGCCATGCCGGGCAACAGGAACACCACGACGAACGCCATTCCGGCGAGCTTCCAGCCCTCGGTCTGGAGGAACGTCTCACGGTTCTGCGCCGACAGCCAGTCGACGATGCTGCCGAGGAAGCCGAACATCCACACTTCGGCGAGCGCGATCGCTGTGATCAGCAGCCCGGCGGCGGCGATGTAGGGCCACGCGCCGCGCGTATAGTGCAGGCAGAAGGCGACCAGCGTCTTCGGCGGCTCGACGGGATCCTCGGCCGGAAACGGGTCTAGGCGATTTTCAAACCAGCGGAACATGCAAAGGTCTTTCAAGCTTGGAGCACGGAGCCGGCCCGGTCAGGCGGCCCGGCTCCCATTGTATTTTGTGGCCGGCACGCTCGGTGCGTTCTTCTCCGGCTCGGAGGCGTCCGCTTCGACCAGCCAGACATAGGGCTTCCGCCTGCTCTCGCCGAGAGCCACGGCCCGGACGGTCGTTTCGCCAGACATGTCTGCTGGCAGAGCCGCGTCCGGCCGCTTGCCCGCAAGCCGGTTGAACGCCCGCGCCACCCAGCCTGGCCTGCTCGCGACCGGAACCGTCCGGGAAAGATCGACGTCCGGCAACATGCCGCGGTGCGGATTGCGTTTCGGCTGATAGGCCTCGCGCCGCTGGCCGAGCGACAAAGCCCAGGCATCCAGACGCGCGTCGTCGAGACGGATCGGCTGCTCCGCTTCGTATGTCGAAAGGCTGTACGGGTCGCGCACCAGGCGCTTGGAACTGAAAAACATCGCGAGAATCCTTGGAGAACCGGAACTGGTTCCGGCGGAATCGCGATCAGCTTTTTCAGAAGTGTCTAAAGCGTCGAACCGATTCCGCCTTCAGGCGAAACCCCATCGCATGGGGCGGTGTGCATATACGGTCGTCATCAATTCCATATCCGCCTCCGCTGGTTCGAGTTGACAATGGCGCCGCTATAGTCGCATTCCGCTGCGAAAGCCACCCCGGAACGTCCGGCCGCCATTGCTCTCCCGACAACTGTGGCCATCGTGCAACTCTGATCCCGATCAGTCTCTTGGCCTCCTTCCGCATCGCCCTCTACCAGCCCGACATCGCCGGCAACACGGGAACCATCCTGCGGCTCGCCGCCTGCCTCGGCGTCGCCGTCGACATCATCGAGCCTGCCGGTTTCGACCTCTCCGACCGCAACCTCCGGCGGGCCGGCATGGACTATCTCGAAATGGCGGCGCTCACCCGGCATGTCGACTTCGACCGCTTCGAGCAGTGGCGGCGCGGCGAGGGCCGCAGGCTTGTGCTCTTCTCGACCAAAGCCGCCCAGCCCTACACGGACTTCGCCTATGCGGATGGGGACGTGCTTCTCTTCGGCCGTGAATCGGCCGGCGTGCCGGACCATGTCCACGACCGGGCCGACGCGCGGCTTCTGATCCCGATGAAGGGTGGCGGCCGCAGTCTCAATATCGCGCTGTCCGTCGCCATGGCCGCCGGCGAAGCCACGCGGCAGCTCGGCTAGCTCGCGCGCCTCGCGGACAAACCCGGCAAATGCTTCCAGCCGTGCGAGCAACAGCATGGCGGTCAAGGGATTGCGGTCGTCTCGCGTCATTTTTCTCTCCATCGTTTGCCTGTCGAAGGAGAGCTTGCTACAACCTCAACTAAACTTGAGGTCAAGCGATGCAGAAGGAACTGTCGGTCGGCGAGGTGGCGAGACGCAGCGGCGTCGCGGTTTCGGCGCTGCATTTCTACGAGCAGCGCGGGCTGATCCAGTCGAACCGCACCAGAGGCAACCAGCGCCGTTATGGCCGCGACGTGCTACGCCGTATCGCTGTCATCCGCGTCGCGCAGGAAGTCGGCGTCCCGCTCGCCGACATCGCCGCCGCACTCGATTCCCTGCCTGAGGGCCGCACGCCGACCCGCGACGACTGGTCCAGGCTCTCAACCGCCTGGCGTGACGATCTGGACCGCCGCATCGAGCAACTGACCAGGCTGCGCGACGGGCTGACCGACTGCATCGGCTGCGGCTGCATGTCGATCGACAGGTGTCCGCTGCGGAACCCGGACGACCGGCTGGCGAGGCAGGGCCCGGGCGCCCGGCGGCTTCTTCCTTCTCCACGTTCACGGGGAGAAGGTGCCCGAAGGGCGGATGAGAGGCAGTCCTGACGAATGAAGTCTTCACGTCCCGGCAGATCAATCCGCCGCCGGCAGCCTCCGGATGGTGAACTCGATCACGTCGCCCGGCCGTTCGAACCAGCTTTCGATCTCGGTCCAGTAGGCCTGTTTGGGCCAGCGGTCGAACCACTCCTTGGCCTTGTTGCGCGCGTCGCTGCGCGGCAACACGAAGGTCTCGCGCAGGAACCCGTCGCGTGGCATCCGCTCCCGCTCGGCGCGCGAGCGCTCGAGCCGCTTCTTCAGTCCGTCGAGAGGCGGTCTTGCCGGGGTACGCATGCACGAACTCCTTGACCCTTCCGGGGAAGAGATTAGGGATCGCCCCGGAAATTACGAGTCTGAAATTACGAGTCCTATCTCGCTCCGCCCAATAGGGAGCCACGCCAGCATGGAACGCCCGGAAATACCCATCGGCCTGCCAGCCGACATCGACGATCGCAAGGACCGCGCCCGCGCCTGGTTCGAGACGCTGCGCGACACCATCTGCGCCGGCTTCGAGAAGATCGAGGACGATGTCATAGGTTCAGGCGCCGAACACCAGCCCGGCCGCTTCGAGCGCACGCCCTGGCTGCGCGACGAGGGCAAGGGTGGCGGCGGGACCATGTCCATCCTGCACGGCCGCGTCTTCGAGAAGGCCGGCGTCCACACCTCCACCGTCCATGGCGAGTTCTCGCCCGAATTCCGCAAGCAGATCCCAGGCGCCGAGGAAGACCCGCGCTTCTGGGCGTCGGGCATCTCGCTGATCGTCCATCCCTGGAACCCGAACGTGCCGGCAGTCCACATGAACACCCGCATGGTCGTCACCACGCGCTGGTGGTTCGGTGGCGGCGCCGACCTCACGCCGGTGCTCGATCGCCGCCGCACGCAGGACGATCCCGATACGATCGCCTTCCACGATGCCATGCGCGAAAGCTGCGAACGCCACCCCGAGGTCGCGGACTACGCGCGCCAGAAGGCGTGGTGCGACGAATATTTCTTCCTGCCGCACCGCAACGAGGCGCGCGGCATCGGCGGCACTTTCTTCGACTGGCAGCATTCGCCCGAGGAAAAGGGCGGCTGGGAGGCCGACTTCGCCTTCGTGCAGGATGTCGGCCGTTCCTTCCTTTCGATCTACGACCGGCTCGTCCGCCGCAACTTCGATCACGCCTGGACCGAGGCCGACCGCGAGGAGCAGCTCGTCCGCCGCGGCCGCTATGCCGAGTTCAACCTGCTCTACGATCGCGGCACGATCTTCGGCCTGAAGACCGGCGGCAACGTCCTCTCGATCCTCTCCAGCCTGCCGCCGACGGTGAAATGGCCCTGAAACGTCGGGGCCTCTTTTCGCCGGCCTGCCGCCTCTGGCATTGACACCTCGCATTGACCCGGCGGCTGGTGCCGTTTAGGGAATGCGGCATCGTTGATGCGCGGCCGCCCATGCATTGCAGCCGCCCGAGCGTCCCAAAGAAAGAACTCCCGTGACTATCTCCACGAATATTGTTCCGGCGTTGGCCGGGGCGCTTGCAGCGCGTGGCTATGACACGCTGACTGCGGTCCAGACGGCTGTCCTTGCGCCGGAAGCTGCCGGCGTCGACCTCCTGGTCTCCGCCCAGACCGGTTCCGGCAAGACGGTTGCGTTCGGCATCGCAATCGCGCCGACCCTGCTTGGCGGCGTGGACCGCTTCGAGGCCGCCGGCGCACCCGTCGCGCTGGTCATCGCGCCGACGCGCGAGCTCGCCGTGCAGGTCCGCCGCGAATTCGAATGGCTCTACCGGGACACCGGCGCACGCATCGGCTCCTGTGTCGGCGGCATGGACATGCGCCAGGAGCGCCGCGCGCTGGAGCAGGGAGCGCATATCGTCGTCGGCACGCCGGGCCGGCTGCGGGACCACATCACGCGCGGCTCGCTCGACATCTCGCAATTGCGCGCTGTCGTCCTCGACGAGGCCGACGAGATGCTCGACCTCGGCTTTCGCGAGGATCTCGAATTCATCCTGGCCGCGGCGCCCGCCGAACGCCGGACGTTGCTGTTCTCGGCGACGGTGCCGAAGCCCATCGCCGCCCTTGCGAAGCGCTTCCAGCGCGATGCCTTGCGCATCACCGCAACCAGCGAGAACGACCAGCACGACGACATCGAATACCGCACGATCCTGGTGGCGCCGTCGGACCGCGAAAACGCCATCATCAACTCGCTGCTCTATTTCGATGCGCAGAACACGCTGGTCTTCTGCGCCACCCGCGAGGCTGTCCGCCATCTCGCCAGCCGTCTCGCCAATCGCGGCTTTTCCGTTGTGTCGCTGTCGGGCGAGCTCAGCCAGGCCGAGCGCACCAACGCGCTGCAGGCGATGCGCGACGGCCGCGCCCGCGTCTGCGTTGCCACCGATGTCGCAGCGCGCGGCATCGACCTGCCCAATCTCGACCTCGTCATCCACGCCGATCTGCCGAGCAATCCGGAGACCCTGCTCCATCGCAGCGGCCGCACCGGCCGCGCGGGCCGCAAGGGCATCTGCGCGCTGATCGTTCCGTATCATCGGCGCGGCAGTGCCGCCCGCCTGCTCAAGCTGGCCAAGCTCGAAGCGACGTCCCAGCCCGCGCCCGGCCCCGCCGAGATCGACAGGAAAAACCACGAGCGCATCCTGGCCGATCCGTCCTTGTCCGAGGCGGCCGGCGAAGACGAAAGCAGCTTTGCAAGCGAACTCCTCGCTGCCTATAGCGCCGAGCAGATCGCGGTGGCCTTCGTGCGCCAGCAGCTTGCCTCGCGTCCCGCCGCCGAAGAGCTTTCCGAAGGCGCGCCGCCGGTTTTCGACGCATCGAAGGGCGAACGTCCCGACACGCGCTTCGAGAATGGCGTCTGGTTCAGCATATCGCTTGGCCGGAAACACCGCGCCGAACCGCGCTGGCTGCTGCCGCTGATATGCAAGGCCGGCAACGTCACCAAGCGCGAGATCGGATCGATCCGCATCCTCGACACCGAATCCCGCTTCGAGATCGTCGCCGACCGGGCCGACGGCTTCGCTGCGGCCGTCCGGCAGGGCACCGGCGAAAAGGGCGTCGTCATCCAGCGCGCCGAAGCTGTCGGGAAGCCGGAGAGGCCAGCCGGCTCCTGGGCCAAGAAACCGCATCGCAAGGGGCCTTCGAGCCATGCGCCGAGGCCCGGCCACGATGGCGCCCCGAAAGATCGGCCCGGAGAGAAGTCGAGGCCGGGCAAATTCAAGCCGAAAAAGTTCAAGCCGAAGAAGCCCCCGGCCAAGACATAGCGGGCGTGGCACTGCGCCCGCCGGCGCTGCGGCGGATAGCCGCAAGCCTGCTTTGCCACGGTCGGGGCGAAATGGAGTCACGCCGGGTGCGATTGTGTCGAGAACGCCGGCCGGCACTTTCTTTTTCGTCTAATAGCCAGCCTCTGCGGCAGGCCTATCTTCCAGCACCAGACCGGAACACGCCGGCGGCATTTGCCCCAGGAAGCCGCGACGCGACGTGTTCAGACGGTCCTATACCGGCGCGGGATTTCGGCATCCGACGTCCCGCCAATCCAGGAGAGCCTGCCATGCGCAAGCTTCTTGTCCCGGCAGCAGCCGCTGCCCTTCTCGCCACCTCAGCTCTGTCCTTTGCCGCCACGCAGCAGCACGCGACCGGAACCGTCAAGGCCTATGACGCCAAGGCCCAGACGCTGACCCTCGCCGATGGCTCCGTCTACATGCTGCCGAAGACCTTCAAGAACCCGGGCCTGAAGGCCGGCGAAAAGGTCTCGATCAACTGGGAGATGAAGGGCACCAGCAGAACCGCCGACCAGGTCACGATTGCCAAGTGACATTCCGCTGACTCCCTGGCGGAAGGCGGGGCGGACGCGTCCTGCTTTCCGCCATCCGGCGAAGATTGCCGCAACCTTTTGCCCGGTTCCGTGTTATTGTCCTCACCTCGGCAACAAGAAGAATTCAAGGAGGAACCGATGAAGGAATTTTTCTGCGGCTCTCTGGTCCCCGGCTGCGAATGGCATACGCGCCATGAGGAAGAGGCCGAGATCATGCGCCGCGCCGTCGAGCACATGCGCGAGACCCATGGCGAGACGATCATCCGCGAGACGATGATCGAGGCCATCCGCTCCCGCATCGACAAGGTCCGCAGCGCCGCCTAGAAGCCCCGTAGCCATCGCCGGCAACGTCTTCGCCTGTCCGGCAGCTATGTGATTGCGTCTCCGTTTCCCTGAGTTCTATTCTCCCGCCGCATAGCGGGCGGCGCGTTCGAGCAGGGCGTCGCGGTCTGGCCTGAAATCGGCCTCGATCCACTCTTCTTCCAGCCGCTTCAGCAGCTTTCCCATCTCGGGTCCGTCGGGCACGCCGATCGTCTGCAGGTCGGCGCCCTTGATGGGGAATTTGGGCGCCGTCCATTTTTCCGCGAATTTCAGGAGCCGCGAATAGCCGCCCGCCTCGATCAGGGCGTCATTGTCGGTCACGGCGCGCGTCCGCGCCGAGGCCAGCGACAGCCTCAGCCGGTCAATTATCGGCTGCGGTCCGCTGCGGTACAGCTTTTTCGCCAGTTCGCTTTCGGTACCGCGTGACTCGACGGCCGGCGCCAGCGCCCAGGCTTTCAGCCGCCCGGCTTCCGCATTCGACAGCTTCAGCCGCTCGGCGAGCGTGCGCATGCGCGCCGCGTCCGGCGGCACCATCGCCTCCAGCCTGAGCAGCGCGTCCGCCGCCCAGCCGAGATCGCGTTCGGCGGCGACCAGGCCGTGGATCGCGTCGATGCCCCATTTCTCGCTTTCCGGAAGCGCCTTGGTCAGCACGCCAGCCTGTCGCATCCACAGCAGCGCGCGCGAAAGGTCGGGCGCCGAAAGCAGCTTCCTGAGTTCCGCCCACACGCGCTCGGCCGACAGTTGCTCCAGCCCGTCCTTCAGCCGGGCGCAGGCCTTTAGACCCTCGGCATCCGGACGGCCGGCGCCATACCAGGCGAAGAAGCGGAAGAAGCGCAGGATGCGCAGATAATCTTCGCGGATGCGCGCCTCGGCGTCGCCGATGAAGCGCAGCGTCCGGCTTTCGAGGTCGGCGAGCCCGCCGACGAAGTCGACGATCGTCCCATCCGCCTCGGCGTAGAGCGCATTGATGGTGAAGTCGCGCCGTCCGGCATCGGCCTTCCAGTCGCGGCCGAAGGCGACCTTCGCCCGCCGCCCGTCCGTCTCGACATCGGCGCGCAGCGTGGTGACCTCGTAGCCTGTGCCTTCGGCGATCACCGTGACCGTGCCGTGCTCGATGCCGGTTGGGATGGCCTTGAAGCCGGCCTTCTCGGCGCGGCGGATCGTCTCGTCCGGCAGCGTCGTCGTGGCGATATCGACATCCGCCACGGCCTCGCCGAGCAGGGCGTTGCGCACCGCCCCGCCGGCGACGCGCGCCTGCTCGCCATCAGCGTTCAGCGCTGCCAGCAACCGCTGCAGGCCGGCGACCTCCAGCCACTGCGCGCCCGCGACCGACGCGCCGCTCACAGGTAGAACCTTTCGTAGAGCGTGCGGATGATGCCGGCGGTCACCCCCCAGATGCGCTGTCCGCCATAGGGCATGTCGTAATAGACCCAGAGCTGCTTGTTGAACTCACGGCTGTTCTGCGTGTGGTTGACCGGATCCATCAGGAATCGCAGCGGCACCTCGAAGGCGGCGTCCACCTCATGCTCGTTGATCGTCAGATGGAAGCCCGGCTTCACGATGGAGAGCACCGGCGCGATGCGATAGCCGCTGCCCGACACATAGTCCGGCATTCGCCCGACCACCTCCACATGGCCGGCATCGAGCCCGATCTCCTCTTCGGCCTCGCGCAGCGCCGCCTGCTCTGGCGAGGCGTCGGTCGGGTCGATGCGACCGCCCGGAAACGCCACCTGACCCGAATGGTCGGTCAGCGTCTCGGCGCGCTTGGTCAGGATGACGCTCGCCTCCGCCCCGTGGTCGACAACCGGGATCAACACCGCCGCGTCGCGCAGCCGCCGCACGCCGGTGACGCGCGGATGGCCCGGATTGAAGCTGTGATCGCCATAGTCGAAATTCTCGTGCGGGCCGCGATCGATTGACGCGCGCAACCGGAAATCCTCGGCCGAGAAGGGCGGCGCTTTCAGGTCACCCCTCATGCGGAGAGCCGCTTCAGTGTCTCAGCGGGCATGATCGGGTAGGTCACCCCCTTGGAGCGGACGGCGAACATCGTCCGGCCCTCGACCTCGATCTCCTCGCCGTGGTTGACGAGTTCGTACATCACCGGCCGCGCCACAAGCGCCTCCAGCCGGCCGCGCACCAGCACATAGGGCTTCAGCCCGCCGGTTGCGTCCTCGTCGACGAAGCGCAGCGGGTGGTCCGGCCCCGCCTCCACCACATCGCCGACATTGGTGCGGAAGGTGATCACCCGCCCGTCTCCCTCGCCGGACACGTTCATCTCGACCGCTACGAAAGGCGCATCGACCACCCTTATCCCCACCTTCTCGACCGGCGTCACCAGATAGGTCCTGCCGTCGGCGTCCTTGCGCAGCACCGTCGAGAAGAGCTGCACCAGCGGCATGCGGCCGATCGGCGTGCCGAGATAGAACCATGTCCCGTCGGGCCTGATCTCCATGTCGAGGTCGCCGCAGAAATCAGGATTCCACTTCTCGACCGGCGGCAGGCCCTTGCCGGCGCGGGTGGCGCGGGAGATGAGCGCGGACAGTCCCGCGGTGTCGGCGGCTGCCGCCAGACCCGCTGGTCCGCCGCTGTCGATGGAAGAGTTGTGATCGGCCATGGTCACGAAATAGTCACTGTTGTTTCGCTTGTCAGCCGGGTCTGGTGATTTAAGTTCGCTCTGTACGAGCCGCAGGGCACGTGTCACGGTGCCTCTGCGGGCGTCGGCATTCTGGACAGATCGCCCGGCCGACCCTAGGAGTTCCGCATGAGCATCATGATCAAGCAGACGCCGCTAAGCGAGCAGGAGATGGTTGCCGAGGCCGAAAAGGCGCTGGCCGACATTTCCCGCATCAGGCAAGGTGTCGGCAAGGTCATCTTCGGTCAGGAAAGCGTTGTGGAACGCACGCTGGTCGCGCTGCTGGCCGGCGGACACGCGCTGCTGGTCGGCGTGCCCGGCCTCGCCAAGACCAAGCTGGTCGAGACGCTGGGCATCGTGCTCGGCCTCGACACCAGCCGCATCCAGTTCACGCCGGACCTGATGCCCTCCGACATCCTCGGCTCCGAGGTCATGGAGCAGGACGACACCGGCAAGCGCTCCTTCCGCTTCATCTCCGGCCCGATCTTCGCCCAGCTCCTGATGGCCGACGAGATCAACCGCGCCAGCCCGCGCACGCAGTCGGCGCTCCTGCAGTCGATGCAGGAGTATCACGTCACCATCGCCGGCGCCCGCCACGACCTGCCCTCGCCCTTCCATGTGCTGGCGACCCAGAACCCGCTCGAGCAGGAAGGCACCTACCCGCTGCCCGAAGCCCAGCTCGACCGCTTCCTGATGCAGATCGACATCCTTTACCCGGAGATCGACGCGGAGCGCCGCATCCTTATCGAGACGACCGGCGTCGAGGACGCCAGGGCCGAGAACGTGCTCAACCCTGCCAGGCTGAAGGAGATCCAGACGCTGATCCGCCGCATGCCGGTGCCCGAAAGCGTCGTCGAGGCGATCCTGAAGCTGGTCCGCTCGGCCCGCCCGGGACAGGGCAATGCCGAGACCGACAGGAACGTCGCCTGGGGCCCTGGCCCGCGCGCCAGCCAGGCGCTCACGCTCTGCGCCCGCGCCCGCGCCCTCTACGACGGCCGCCTGGCGCCCTCCATCGACGACGTCCACGCGCTCGCCGAGCCGGTCCTGCAGCACCGCATGGCGCTCACCTTCGCCGCCCGCGCCGAGGGCGTGACTGTTCGCGACGTGGTGGCCAGGCTGGTCAAAGAGCAGGGGTGACTGTGGTCGTCCTCTCGCCGAGGAAGATGTGATGGCGCGTATCGGCGAAATCTCAGCCCCGGTATCGACACGCGACGCCCTAGCCCGCGGGCGCATGCGCGCCTCGCTCGTGCCCGACCTGCTGGTCGAGGCGCGCCGCATCGTCAACACAGTCATCGGCGGCTGGCACGGCCGCCGCAAGCGCGGCATCGGCGAGAATTTCTGGCAGTTCCGGCCCTATGTCGAAGGCGAGGCGATGTCGCGCATCGACTGGCGCCGCTCCGCCCGCGACGACCACACCTATGTCCGCGACCGCGAATGGGAGGCGGCCCACACCGTGTGGCTCTGGGCCGACCCGTCGCCGTCGATGCTCTACAAATCGTCAGGCGCCCTGGTTTCCAAGGAATCGCGCGCGCTGGTGCTTGTCCTTGCCCTCGCAGAACTCCTGTCCCGCAGCGGCGAACGCATCGCCTGGCCCGGCCTCACCGATCCCTTCACCGCCCGCAACGGCGCCGAGCGCCTCGCCTCCCGCCTCTCCCATGCCGCCGACTTGCCGGCGAGGCCCGACCTCTCGAACATCCGCCGTTTCTCCGATATCATCCTCGCCAGCGATTTTCTCGACCCGGCGGACGAGATCATGGCCTGGCTCGACGTCATCGCGCGCCACGGCGTGCGCGCCCATCTGATCGAAGTGGCCGATCCGGCGGAGGAGGTCTTCCCCTATGCCGGGCGCACCGAGTTCGCCGACCCCGAAACGGGCGAGAAGCTGACTGCAGGCCGCGCCGAAACCCTGCGTGACGACTACCGCCTCGCCTATTCCGCGCGCCGCGAGGAGCTGGTGCGCTGGTGCAAGCGGCTCGGCTGGAGCTACACGGTCAACCACACCGACCGCCTGGCCTCCGAGGCGCTGGTGCGCGTGCACATGGCGATGACCGCCGACAGCAGCTACGCCGCGGGTGTGCGCTGATGAGCTGGCTTCCGCTCAGCTTCGGCTTTCCCGCCATCCTGTGGGGCCTGCTCGCCTTGCCGGTCATCTGGTGGCTGCTCAGGCTGACCCCGCCCAAGCCGCAGACGGAGGTGTTCCCGCCGCTGAAGATCCTGGCGCGCGTCCTGCGCAAGGAAGAGACGCCGCACCAGAGCCCGTGGTGGCTGACGCTGCTCAGGCTGCTGATGGCCGCGCTCGTCGTGCTGGCGCTGGCCGAGCCGATCTGGAATCCGCGCGAGCGGCTGCCGACGGAGGGTTCGGCGCTGGCGCTGGTCATCGACAATGGCTGGGCCAGCGCGCGCGACTGGGAACGCCGGGTCGCCACCGCCGAGCGGCTGATCGCCGATGCCGACGCCACCGGCTCGCCGGTCGTCCTCGCCTTCACCGCCGAGAAGCCGAACGAGGACATCGGCCCCTTCGATGCCGCGGCTGCGCGCGACAAGCTAAACGTCGTCGAGCCGCGCCCGGTGCCAGTCGACCGGCAGGCGATCTATGCGCGGGTCGCCGCAGCGCTCGACCAACTGCCCGGCGCCTCGGTCGCCGTGCTTGCCGACGGGCTCGCAGCACCCGGCGACGATGCCGCCTTCTCCGCCCTCCTCGGCCACAATCCGGCGCATGTCTTCTGGGCGGTTCCCGATCGCCTCGACATGGTCGGCCTGACCGCCGCCGAGAACGAGGTTTCGGGCTTCACTCTTTCCGCCGTCCGCGCGCCGGGCGATCCCGCACCGCGCCGGGTCACGGCCGGGGCGTTCGACGAGAAAGGCCGCCGCATCGCCGACGCCGTCATCAGCTTCGGCGCCGGCCAGGCGACCGGCACCGGCGAGATGACCGTGCCCTTCGAACTGCGCAACGACTTCGCCTCGATCGCCATCGACGGCGAACAGCAGGCGGCGGCCGTGCGCGTGCTCGACGACAACGCCAAGCGCCGCCGTGTCGGCCTCCTCTCGCAGACCGAGGCCGACCAGGCGCAGCCGCTGCTTTCGCCGCTCTATTACATCACCCGCGCGCTTGCCCCCTTCGCTGACCTCGTCGAGCCGACGAGCCAGGACCTCGCCGAGGCGATCCCTCAGATCCTCGAGCAGAAGCCGGCGATGATCGTCATGGCCGACGTCGGCACCATCCCCGACGCGGCGCGCCAGCAACTGATCGACTGGGTCCGCGACGGCGGCACGCTGGTGCGTTTCGCCGGCTCGCGCCTCGCCGCCGCCGGCAATGACGAGGAGCTGCTGCCGGTCCGCCTGCGTCTCGGCGAGCGCTCGATGGGCGGCGCGCTGTCCTGGACGACGCCGCAACCCGTCACCGAATTTCCCCCGACAGGCCCCTTCGCCGATCTCGCCCCGCCGAGCGAGGTCACGGTCACCCGGCAGGTGCTCGCCGAGCCTACCTCCGACATCGTCGAGCGGACCTGGGCGAGCCTCGCCGACGGCACGCCGCTTGTCACCGGCGCGCGGCGGGAGAAGGGCACACTGGTTCTCTTCCACATCACCCCGGAAGCGACCTGGTCGAACCTGCCGATCTCCGGCAGCTTCGTCGAGATGCTGCGCCGCATCGTGCAACTGTCGCGCAATCAGGGCGCCATCGCCGCCAACGCCGAGGGCCAGGCCGGCTCGCTCGCGCCGTATCGCATGATCGCCGCCGACGGCGCACTGGTGCCACCGACGCCGGATGCCCGCCCGCTCCCCACCGGCGCCGGCGACGTCCCGGTCACCATCGAGAATCCGCCCGGCCTCTACGGGACCGAGGAGGGCGTGCTCGCCCACAACCTGCTCAAGGCCGATGCCGCCTTCGCGCCACTGGCCCGCCCGGCCGTGACTGCGTCGGTGACCGAACTGCGCTATGCTCTCGACGAATCGCGTGATCTGAAGGGGCCGCTCGTGGCTGCCGCTCTGGCGCTCATGGTGCTCGACACGCTCGCCGTCTTCTGGATGGGCGGGCTGCTCGCGCGCCGCCGGCGCATTCCGCCGCGCCCCGCCGGCATGGCCGCCGCAATTCTCGTGGCTGCCGGCCTTGCTTTCGCTCCCGACGCCGCCCGGGCGCAGCAGGATGCGAAGCCCGGCGACGAAGAGGCCATGGCGGCGGTCTCCACCACGCGCATGGCCTATGTCGTCACCGGCGATTCCGCCATCGATTCGATCAGCCGCGCCGGCCTCAACGGCCTGGCGCGCTTCCTCGTCGAGAAGACCGCGCTGGAGCCCGGCGAGCCGGCCGGCGTCGACATCGCGAAGGACGAGCTCTCCTTCTACCCGCTCATCTACTGGCCGATCGACGCCAATGCCGCGATGCCCAGCGAAGAGGCGATCGCCCGCGTCGACGCTTACATGCAGGGCGGCGGCACCGTGCTCTTCGACACCCGCGACCAGTTCTCGACCGGCATCGACGCCGGCTCGGCGAGCCCCGCCACCGAACGCCTGCGCGACATCCTCGCCAACCTCAACGTGCCGCCGCTGGAGCCGGTCCCCGAGGACCACGTGCTGACGAAATCCTTCTTCATCCTTCCGGAGTTCCCCGGCCGTTTCAACGGCAGCCCGCTCTGGGTCGAGGCATCGTTCGACGCGCAGAACGTCGACAACCGCCCCGTCCGCACCGGCGACGGCGTTTCCCCGATCATGATCACCGCCAACGACTTCGCCGGCGCCTGGGCGATCGACGCCAGCGGCAGCCCGATGCTGCCGACCGTGCCGTCCGACCCGATGCAGCGCGTCTACGCGCTGCGCTCCGGCGTCAACATCATGATGTACATGCTGACCGGCAACTACAAATCCGATCAGGTGCATGTGCCCATCCTGCTCGAGCGGCTGGGGCAGTAGATGGACTGGTCGCTCGCCTTCGAACCGCTGCTGTCCTGGGCCTGGCTCACGGTCATTCTGGTGCCGATCGCGCTATTGGCGCTGGCCGGCCTGTTCTTCCGCCAGCGCGGGGCTTGGCTTCGCTTCGCCGCGCTCGTCGCGCTCGCCGCCGCCCTCGTCAACCCGGTTCTGCTCGACGAGGAGCGCGAACCGCTGAAAAGCGTCGTCGCCCTTGTCGTCGACCGCAGCCAGAGCCAGGACATAGGCGACCGCCAGGCCGAGACGAGTGCGGCGCTGGAAGGCCTGCAGCAGCGGCTCGCCCGCTTCCCGCAATTCGAGGTGCGCGTCGTCGAGGCGGGCCGCGCCGACGCCGCCGAGGAGCGCACCGAGACCCGCCTCTTCGGCGCTCTCGACAGCGCCTTCCGCGACGTGCCGCCGTCGCGCATCGCAGGCGCCGTCATGATCACCGACGGGCAGGTGCACGACGTGCCGGCAGGCGCGCCGGCTTTCCAGGCTCCGCTGCATGCGCTGATCACCGGCGACGAAGGCGAGCGCGACCGCCGCATCCGCTTCGAGAACGCGCCCCGCTTCGGCCTCGTCGGCAAGCCGCTCCAGATGAGCTACCGCGTCATCTCCACCAATGGCGGCGAAGGCGAGGTCGACGTCCGCGTCTCCATCAACGGCGAGCCCGTTTCCACCGAGCGCGCGGTGATCGGCCAGCCGATGCTGCTCGACATCGTCATCCCGAACGCGGGCCGCAACATCGTCGAACTGTCGATCCCCGAGGCCGACGGCGAGATCACCGACACCAACAACCGTGCCATCGCCATCCTCGACGGCATCCGCGAGAACCTGCGCGTTCTGCTCGTCTCCGGCGAGCCGCATGCCGGCGAGCGCACCTGGCGCAACCTCCTGAAGTCCGACGCCTCCGTCGACCTCGTCCACTTCACCATCCTGCGCCCGCCGGAGAAGCAGGACGGCACGCCGATCAACGAGCTGTCGCTGATTGCCTTCCCGACGCGCGAGCTGTTCGTGGAGAAGATCGACGACTTCGACCTGATCATCTTCGACCGCTACCAGCACCGCGACGTGCTGCCGATCCTCTATTACGACTACATCGCCGAATATGTCGAAAAGGGCGGCGCACTCTTGATCGCCGCCGGTCCCGAATATGCCGGCGACCAGTCGATCGCACGCACGCCGCTGATGTCGGCGCTTCCGGGCATGCCGTCCGGACAGGTGATCGACCAGCCCTTCTATCCCCGCCTCACCGAGCTCGGCCAGCGCCACCCCGTCACCCGCGGTCTTGAAGGTTCGGCCAGCGAGCCGCCGCACTGGAGCCGCTGGTTCCGCCTCGTCGGCATCGAGCGTCCCGAGGGCGAGGTCGTCATGAAGGGTCCCGACGAACGTCCGCTGCTTCTGCTCGACCGCAAGGGCGAGGGCCGCGTCGGCATGCTTCTGTCCGACCAGGGCTGGCTCTGGGCGCGCGGCTTCGAAGGCGGCGGACCCCACGTCGCGCTCTACCGCCGCATCGCGCACTGGCTGATGAAGGAGCCTGAACTCGAGGAGGAGCGTCTCGTCGCCAACGGCCGCGGCATGACGCTCGACGTCATCAGGCAGACCATGCAGGACGATCCCGGCCCGGCGACCGTCATATCCCCTTCCGGCAAGACGATGACGCTGCCGCTCGCCTCCTCGCAGCCCGGCGTCTTCACCGGCTCGGCCGAGGTCGAGGAGATCGGCCTCTACCAGGTCGGCAACGGCGATCTGTCGGCGCTGGCGCATGTCGGCCCGGTCAACGCGCCGGAATTCGCCGACACCATCTCGACCGAGGACATACTGAGCCCTCCCGCGGAAGCCTCGGGCGGGTCGGTGCGCCGCATCGCCTCGCTCACAGGCGTCTCGCTGCCCAGCATCGTGCCGGTGCGCGGCTCGGCCAACGCGTCTGGCAACGACTGGATCGGGCTCAGGACCACCGACGACAGCGTGCTGAAGTCGGTCAGCCGCGTGCCGCTCTTCGGCGGCTTCTTCGGCCTCGGACTCTTGCTGCTCGCGCTCGGCTCGATGTGGTACCGGGAAGGTCGATAGACCGGCTGCATCCACCTACCATGAGCCACCAGCCAGATCGGCAACGATACAATTGGCATAAAATTGGGCGACCAAGTTCGACTCGACGACTCTTAAGCGTCTGAAATAACGAAATTTCTTCTACTCTTCGCGGAAAGCTAGGAGCTTTCTTTTTCACGCCTCTACAACTGCCGTGAGAATTCTCGTCCGCAACAAGTGACGAGAAAAACATGTACAGCAGCAATACGGCACTTCTGACCAAACTGCGCAGGTTACACGGCGACATCATCGGGCATACGCTTCTTACACAAGCAAAGCGCCTGCGTTCCTTAGCTGTAAAGGCTGGCTTTCGGCCCAATCAGCCTCGCGTGGGAAATCACCGGCTGGTATGCGAAGAAAAATAGGGAGTTTGGTAACCTCTCGCCGCGGGAGTTTCTTCGCGGACAACCTTGGGAGGCAAGGCGCGCAGTTGGGTTAGAGGCCCTCAGAACCCATGGAGTGCTGAAGCCATGATCAAACAGGTGAAAAAAATGCCCTTGGAGGAGCTGCTCTCGTCTTTCGTGGAGATAGGTATTGCACAAGGTGAGGCGGCGGAGGAATTTCGAACAGGTGCATTCAATCGCCTGTTCGATCGGGAAAGCAGAATCCTCGACGAACTAAAGCACCGCGACAACGACCAGCGGAGGATACTTATCGCTCTCTATGACCATCCGAACATCCAGGTCCGTCTAAACGCCGCGAAATCGACATATGCGCTGAACGCTGCTGGTGCCCGGGCTGTCATACAGGCGATCGCCGATTCGAAGATCTCGCCATGGGCGGGCAGTGCCGGCATGACGCTCTGGGCTCTCGATGAAGGTATCGGCAAGCTCGACTAGGCTGTATCCTCATTACGGCGCCACCGACGGCATTAGCCGCCGGTGGCGCATCGCATAACGCATCCACTCGCCACGACACGAAGCTTCGAAAAGACTCGCCGCCGGCCTCGGCTCCTTCGTCGGGATTTGCCTTGCTCGCCCACGCCATGACTTGACGCAGCCGGCGCTCCCGGCGGACTGTGGGTGCCTCATGATGGCGGCCTTCCGCCGCCCCTCCGTCCGAGCAGAGCATGAAGCGCCCCAACATCCTCATCCTGATGGTCGACCAGCTGAACGGGACGCTTTTCCCGGACGGTCCGGCCCCGTTCCTGCACGCACCGAACCTCGCCGCGCTGGCCGCCCGTTCGGCCCGTTTCGCCAACGCCTACACAGCAAGTCCGCTCTGCGCCCCGGCCCGCGCCTCCTTCATGTCGGGACTGCTGCCGTCGCGCACTCGCGTCTACGACAACGCCGCCGAATTCGCCTCCGACATCCCGACCTACGCGCATCATCTGCGCCGCGCCGGCTACCAGACCGCGCTGTCGGGCAAGATGCATTTCGTCGGCCCCGACCAGCTCCACGGCTACGAGGAGCGCCTGACCACCGACATCTACCCGGCCGATTTCGGCTGGACGCCCGACTACACCAAACCCGGCGAGCGCATCGACTGGTGGTATCATAACCTCGGCTCGGTGAAGGGCGCCGGCGTTGCCGAGATCACCAACCAGCTCGAATACGACGACGAGGTCGCCTATCACGCGACCAGGAAACTCTACGATCTGGCGCGCGGCCACGATCAGCGCCCCTGGTGCCTGACCGTCTCCTTCACCCACCCGCACGACCCCTATGTCGCCCGCCGGCGTTTCTGGGACCTCTACGAGGACTGCGCCGAACTCGAGCCTGCCGTCGCGCCGATGCCCTTCGACGAGCAGGATGCTCATTCGAAGCGCCTGATGCTGGCCAGCGACTACAAGAACTATCCGATCGCGCCCGAGGACGTCCGCCGCTCGCGCCGTGCCTATTTCGCCAACATCTCCTACATCGACGAGAAGATCGGCGAGATCCTCGACGTGCTGAAGGCCACGCGGCAGCAGGAGGACACCATCGTCGTGTTCCTCTCCGACCACGGCGACATGCTCGGCGAGCGCGGCATGTGGTTCAAGATGAGCTTCTTCGAGGGCTCCGCCCGCGTGCCGCTGATGATCGCGGCTCCCGGCCTGGCCGCCGGCCGCGTCGATGCGCCCGTCTCCACCCTCGACGTCACGCCGACCCTCGCCGATCTCGCCGGCATCGACCTCGGCGAAGTCCTGCCGTGGACGGACGGCGAAAGCCTCGTCGGCCTCGCCAACGGCACGGGCGGCCGTGGCCCGGTGCCGATGGAATATGCCGCCGAAGGCTCAGTCACGCCAATGGTCGGCCTGCGCGACGGCCGCTTCAAGCTGGTGCTCTGCGCCGCCGACGAGCCGCTGCTCTTCGATCTCGAGGCCGACCCGCACGAGTTGAAGAACCTCGCCGCCGATCCCCGACATGCCGCCGTGCTCGATGCGATGGCGGCCACCGCGAAGGCCCGCTGGGATCTCTCCCGCTTCGACGCCGGGGTGCGCGCCAGCCAGGCCCGACGCCACGTGGTCTACGAGGCGTTGCGCAACGGCGCCTATTATCCGTGGGACCACCAGCCGCTGCAGCGCGCTTCCGAGCGCTACATGCGCAACCATATGGACCTCAACGTGCTGGAAGAGGCGCAACGCTTCCCGCGCGGAGAGTGAGCAATTCCAGGAAAAGTGGAGGCCGGTTTTCCGTCCGGAATTGCGACAAGAAACAAGGCAGCATCGGTTCGCCGTTTCAATGAAACGATGAACCGGTCCCGCTTATTCTTCGGGCTCGGTGGTGAACATCAGCGGATAGCCCTTGGCCTTCCCTGCCTCGGTTGCGCGGGTGGCCTTGGTTTCGGCGACGTCCTTGGTGAATACCGCGACCACGCAGACGCCGCGCCGGTGCGCGGTGATCATCACGCGATAGGCCTGGTCCTCGCTCATGTGGAATTCGCCCTTCAGCACCGTCACCACGAATTCGCGCGGCGTGAAGTCGTCATTGATCAGGATCACCTTGTGAAGCTTCGGCCGTTCGGTTTTGACCCTGGTCTTCACACGCGGTTTCGTGAGGCTGTCGGACATCGTGTCGGACCCGCTTCGGCTGTCGGGGTCGTTTTGGCACGACATTGTGGCGCAATCCACTATGAGTTCGGGGCAGCGGCCGGTTACATGCCGGCTGCAGGGCGTCATCCATTCGATACGCTCGCCTCGCAGAGTGCCGCCCCATCGCATGGAGCATCGCATGATTTTTCCCGCCGCCGGCAACCTGCCAATCGCCGTCTTCCCCACGACAGTCGCCGCCCGGTAATCCCGCATGCTCAGGCTTTCCAACCGCGACGTGCCGGAGCGCGACCGGCTGCCATTCCTGCATGATTTCGTGGCGCGCTGCGTCGCCGGCCTGCAATTCACACCCTGCGACGAGGCGGATTTCGAGTTCGACCTCACCTGCCGGCCTCTGGCAGACGGCACCGTGGTGGGCTCGGCGCGCTATTCGGCCGTCCAGGGCGAACGCACCCGCGAACTGACTGCCGACGGCCGCAGCAACTATATGCTCACCGTTCACGAATCCGACTACGAGGTCGACGTGAAGGGCGGCGGCAGGCTCGACGTGTCGAAGGGCGACATCGTGATCGTCAACGAAAGCCTGCGGCAGGCCTTCACCATGCCGCATACCCGGCTTCTGGCGATCGTCCTTGAGGAGCGGCGGATGGCCGATCTGGCGCCGGCTATCCGCGCCCGCGCCATCCATCATGTGCCGGCCGCCAGTCCCGGCACGGCGCTCGTCACCGGCTATGCCGGACTTCTGCTCGGCAACCCGGCGCTCGACGACGCGGGCGCGCGGCTTGCCGGCGACCATCTCCACCAGCTTGCAGCGCTCGCGCTCGGCGCGGGGGAAACCCGCACCCCGTCGGAGCTGCCGGGCATCGGCGGCGCGCGTTTGGCGCTGGTCAAGCAGGAGATAGCGCGCAGCCTCACCGATCCCGAACTCGACATAGCAACAGTCGCGCGCCGGCAGGGCGTCACGCCGCGCTACATCCAGCGCCTGTTCGAGCGCGAGGGAACCACCTTCGGCCATTTCCTGCGAGACGCGCGGCTCGACCTCGCGCACGCCGCGCTGGAGTCGGGCGCCGGCACGGTCTCGGCCATCGCCTTCGATTGCGGTTTCGGCGATCTGTCGCATTTCAACAAGGCTTTCCGCAGCCGCTTCGGCGCAACCCCGAGCGACATCAAGGCGGCCGCCCTGCGCAAGCTGCAATAGCTTCACCCCTCATGTTCGCCTACCGCCCGATCCGTTCGCCTGGCGCCAAGACTGATAGCCTCGCTTCGTCCTAGACCCCGGCCACGAGCCGCTGACCCGCACCGAATGGCGCGGGCAGCCGGCTTGCCATTGGCGGCCTCGCGCATCCGCGAACCGCAAATCCGGATCGAGGAAAGACGATGAGAATGATTGCAGTCCTGCTCTGCGGCGCGCTCGCCGCATGCAGCCAGACCAACACAAATGAAACCGCCAACGCCACGGCCCGATCGGCCGCGAAGCCTAAGGCCCAGCAGACCGCGGCCACACGCTGCGCCGAGGCTGCGCAGAAGATGCAGCAGCAGGCCACCAACGCCGCGATGCTCGGCGGCGCCCTTTCAATGGTCGGCGGTGTCGCCGGCTTTGCCGGCCGCGGCGGCGCCATCGCCGGCCAGGCCGTCTCCGTCGGCGGCTCGCTGGTTCAGGCCAAGGCGCAGAACGATGCCCAGGGCGTGATGGAAGAGGAGTGCCTGTCGTGAGGAGGCTGCTCCGCCAGAGCCTGATGGCCGCCATCGCCGGGATCGGCCTCGCCCTCGGCCTGACGTTTCCCGCCAACAGCCTCACCGCCGACGAGGCCGGCAAGGTTGCGGCGCTGCTGGCCGAACTGTCGGCGGAACTCGGCGACTTCGCCTATGACGAGGAGGAGGCCGACCGCATCTTTGACGAGGACGAGGCGTCGAACGGCCAGATCAAGGCAGCCGGCTTCGACCGGGAAGAGTGGAAGGAAGCCGTCGACGCTGTCTTCCGCGGCTATCTCGCGACCATCCCGAACGACGCCTTTTCCGCCCGTCTGACGGAGGGACTGCAGGGCTTCGAGTCCATGTCCCATCTGTCGGCGGAACAGAAGGCCGAGGTGCGGCCGCTGATCGAGGAGAAGATCGCCGAGATCCAATTGCTGCGCGCCGAAGGCGCTGCATATGCCAAGGCCGTCGCGCCCTATGCCGCCAAGGTCGAAGCGGCGTTCGACACCGGCCTCGGCGTCGGCGACTGAAATTGCTCAGACGCCGAGCAGTTCCAGCGTGCGCGGATCCTTGCGGCCCTCGAAATATTTTCCGAGAGCCGCACCGAACGCCGGCGCGTCCGGGCCGGCCAGCGCAAACAGCGTCATCGACGACCGGAATTTCAGGTCGTCGGGGCTGCCGAATATGTCATGTGCCGTCCGGCCCTGAACTGCGTTGACGAGACCGGTGCATTCGACGAGACGCGGGCCGAGCACGGCATGCCCGAGATAGGCCCGCGCCTCTTCCAGCGAAGCGATGCCGTAGAACTGGGCGCGCTGGCTGAGGCCGAGACCCGCCAGCTGCGGAAAGATGAACCACATCCAGTGCGAGGTCTTGCGCCCGGCCTTCAGCTCGGCGCGGACCTTCGCGATGACAGGCTCTTGCGCCCGCACGAAACGGTCGAGATCGAAGCGCTCGGCCATGGAACCTGGCCTCCGCTGCTCTAGCCTGGAAGCCGGCGGAAAAGCTCCACGACCTCCTCGCCCGAGACGGCGTCGGTCACGCCCTTCTCCTCGCCGAGATCTTCCAGGAACGGACGCGACGCATCGAGGTTCTTGATCATCAGAGGTCGCGCCGCGACGAGCTGCTCCATGCTGTCCCACTCGCCGATGAAGTGGTAGGTGCGCTCGCCGGTCTTGACCAGATGGGCGCTGCGCAGCCCTTCCAGATGGTCGCGCCGCTGCGCGCTGCCGACCTTCCTGAACTCCTCTTCGAAACCGGGCTTCACGCGCATGCGGACTATGTTGAACGCTGTCATCTTCCCCTCCCCTCGGTGACGGCAAAAGACTGCGGCGGAAGCGATGGGTCCGGCTACCTCCTCAACACCGCGCTCAGGACATCCCTGACCCCGATGGCGCCGACGAAGCGCGACTGGTCGTCGAACAGCGCCACAGGCGCGGTCTGCGAGCGGTGCATGGCCAGCATGACGGTCTTCAGCGAGGTGCCCGGCCGGGCCCAGAAGACATGCGGCGCATCGTCCGGCAGCTTCTCCATGTCGTCGCAGGAGATCCAGACCGAGGGCTGCCCCTGGCGTTCGGCCGCCACGACCAGCCCCTGCTCGTCGATCTTGAAGCGCGTCGTCTGCCGCCGGTCGAGCCAGAGCCAGCCGTCGCCGGCCGGTTCGAGATCGCGGCGGTCGCGCATGACGTTCCATGCGGTGAGCACCGACAGCGGATTCACGTTGGCGATGAAGTCGCGCACATAGTCGTTGGCGGGCCTGAGCACGATGTCCTCAGGCGCGCCGGTCTGCACGATGCGCCCGCCTTCCATGATGGTGATGTGGCTGCCGATCTTCAGCGCCTCCTCCAAGTCGTGGCTCACGAAGATGATCGTCTTCTTGAGCGTCGCCTGAAGCTGCAGCAGCTCGTCCTGCAGCTTGGTGCGGATCAGCGGATCGAGCGCCGAGAACGGCTCGTCCATCAACAGGATCGGCGCGTCGGTGGCGAAGGCGCGCGCCAGGCCGACGCGCTGCTGCATGCCGCCCGACAGCTCATGCGCGTATTTCTTCGCCCACTGGTCGAGGCCGACCAGCTTCAGCTGCTTGTCTACCCTCACCTTGCGCTCGGCCTCCGGCACGCCGGCAAGCTCCAGCCCCAGCCCGACATTCTGCTCGACGGTGCGCCAGGGCAGCAGCGCGAACTGCTGGAACACCATGGCGACCTGCTTCTGGCGGATGCCGCGCAACGTCTCGGCGTCGCAGCTGGCGACATCGACCTTCCGGTCGCCCGACCTGACAAAGACGCTGCCGCGCGCCGGCACGTTCAGCCGGTTGACGGCGCGGAGCAGCGTCGACTTGCCCGAGCCCGACAGGCCCATCAGCACCGATATCTCGCCCTCGTTGACGGTGAGGTTCGCCCCGGCGCAGCCGAGCACCGCGCCGGTCTTCTCGAGGATCTCCTGCCGCGTGGCGCCCTTGTCGATCATGGCGAGCGCGGCATCGCGCTCGCTGCCGAAGACGATGTCAACGTCCTTGAATTCGACCGCGGCGTTCATTTCGCGGCTCCGATGCGGCTCATGCGGTCGAGGATGATGGCGAGTATGACGATGGCGAGGCCCGCCTCGAGCCCGAGCGGGATGTTGACCGAGTTCAGCGCCCTGACCACCGGCTTGCCGAGCCCGTTGGCGCCAATCAGCGCCGCGATGACCACCATCGACAGGCACAGCATGATGCATTGGGTGAGGCCCGCCATGATGGTCGGCAGCGCCGCCGGCAACTCGACCTTCCACAACAATTGCCGTTTGGTCGCGCCGAAAGCCTCGCCGGCCTCGATCATCGGCTTCGGCACCGAGGTGATGCCGAGATAGGTAAGGCGGATAGGCGCGGGCGAGGCGAAGATCACCGTCACGATCAGGCCCGGCGCGATGCCCAGGCCGAACAGGATCAGCACCGGGATCAGGTAGACGAAGGTCGGCATCGTCTGCATCAGGTCGAGGATCGGCTGCAGCCAGCGATAGCCGCGCTCGTTATGCGCGGCCCATATGCCGATCGGCACGCCGATCGCCATCGAGGCGGCGGCGGCCGCCACCACCAGCACAAGCGTCTCGACCGTCTCCTTCCAGAGATTCTGGTTGATGATGAAGAGGAGGCCGACGGCGACGCCGAGCGCCAGCTTCCAGGATTTCTGCAGCCACCAGGCAAGTGCCGCGATCACCGCGACGAGAACCACCGGAGGGACGATCAGCAGGAGATCCACCAGCCCGTCGAGCACCACCGTCAGCGCGTCGGCGATCGAATCGAAGAACCACTCGAAGTTGGTGGTCAGGAAATCGAAGAAGGACTTGCCCCAGCGGCCTATGGGTATCTTTGCGCTCCTTACGAGCTCGGATATCGGATCCACGCGCGGGCCCCTCCTTCAGGAATTTCCCTCCCCGGCGAGGGGAGGACAGGCAACCGCCGCAGGCGGTCGGACGAGTGGGGTGGCCTGGTAAGGACACGGCGCAAGGAAAACGCCGAGCGCGGCCCCTCCAGACCCCACCCCGATCCGCTCACGCGGACCGACCCTCCCCGAAAGGGGGAGGGAAGCGTATCACGCACCGAGCGCCGACTTCACCGCCGCCGCTGCGTCGCCGCCGTCAATGGTGGTCACGCCTTCGAGCCAGGGGGTGACCGTATCAGGATTGGCCTGCAGCCACTCGGTGGCGGCGGCCTTCGGGTCCTTGCTGTCGTTGAGGATCGCGCCCATGATCTCGTTCTCCATCTCCAGGGAGAAGACGAGGTTGGAGACGAACTTGCCGACATTCGGGCATTCGCCGACATAGCCGGCGCGCACATTGGTGTGCACGGTGGCGCCGCCGAAGTTGGGGCCGAACACGTCGTCACCGCCCGACAGGTATTCCATCTCGATATTGGCGTTCATCGGATGCGGCTCCCAGCCGAGGAACACGACGTCCTGCTTGGAGCCGGCGGCCTTCTGCACGGCGGCCAGCATGCCGGCCTCCGAGCTCTCGACCAGCTCGAAACCTTCGAGGCCGAACTGGTTGGCCGAGATCATGTCGAGGATGAGCCGGTTGCCGTCATTGCCGGCTTCGATGCCGTATATCTTGTTGCCGAGCTTGTCCTTGAACTTGGCGATGTCCTCGAAACTCTTGAGCCCGGCCTCGTAGGTGTATTTCGGCACGGCGAGCGTGTACTTCGCGCCTTCCAGGTTCATCTTGATCGACTCGACCGACTTGTCTTCGAGATAAGGCTTGATGTCGGCTTCCATGGTCGGCATCCAGTTGCCGAGAAAGACGTCGATGTCCTTGGACGAAAGCGAGGTGTAGGTGACCGGCACCGAAAGCACCTGCACCTCCGGCGCATAGCCGAGCGCTTCGAGAATCACGGAGGCGGTCGCGGTGGTGGCGGTGATGTCGGTCCAGCCGACATCGGCGAACTTGACCGCCTTGCAGCTTTCAGGGTCGGCCGCGAAAGCCCCCGTGGAAAGCATTGCAGCCAGCCCGAGGCCGGCCGCGAACGACTTGAAATGCGACATGAATTTCTCCCATTTTTGCCCGAACGGGGCGGCGGCTGCCGCTCCGCCCCTGTTCCCCAAGCCAAACACCATTTTCATATGGATTCAAGCGGCATGACGCAGCGTCTGGCGTCGCCTGTTGATCCGCCTGCGACATAGGCGGGCATTTTGCGACAGCCGAAACCCGTGGCCGGCGCCTCCGCCCGCGACCCGGGAATCGTCCCGGCCGCTGCGTTCCCGTCTTTTAATCGATACCAGCCCCTCATATATTCCGCACGCGTCAAGCGAAGCCGGGAGACATCTAGATGGCGACACTGCAGAACTTCGATGCCGAGATTGCCAAGACCAGGGAGGTCGTGGAGGAGATGCGCTCCAAGATCGACCAGTCCGGCACAATGCTCGACAGGCTCGCCCAGTCCGACCAGAAGATCGGCGCGACCGACTTCGACATCGAGAACGCCCGCATCGAGGACGTGATCAATCAGCAGAAGGTGATGGAGGCCAACATCGCCGACCTGATCATCGGGCTCGAGGACGCCACCAACGTCTTCGGCACCGAGTTCGAGAACATGAAGAGCTTCACCGGCTGGGAGACCTTCATCGGCATATTCTCCGCCGAATCGAAGCAGCGCATGCGCACCGAGCGGGTTCGCAACACCTCCCTGTCGGGCAATCTGCAGGAACTGCTGTCGAAGTCGGACACCATCGTCGGCATCCTGAAGGCGCAAAAGCAGGTGCTGGAACAGCGCTACGCCACCTCCGAGACCAGCCTCGCCCAGGTAATCGAGCGCCGCAAGGCAACCATCGAGAACCTGACGGCGGTGCAGAAGCGCATCGAGGAGATCAATCCGCTGCTCCTCGACATCGAGAACAGGATCGCCGCCTCCACCAACCAGACCGAGCGCACCCAGCTCGAGGGCGAACGCTCGAAACTCGCCACCGAATATAATGAGAAGCAGGCCAAGGAGCAGGAACTGCTCGCCGAGAGCCAGACGCTGGAGCGCTACACCTCCATGTTCCAGACCTTCGTCGATTCGCTCAACAACCAGATCGCCGCGCAGAACACGCTGATCAACAAGCTGTCGATCGATACCGAGCAGCGCATCGTGCTCTACAAGGCGCTGGAGGATTCGCTGAAGACCGCCGCCCAGCAGGAGGTCGCGCACAAGATCAACACGCTGGGCAGCCGGGTCGACAACACGGCCGAGGAGACGATGGCCGGCATCGGCGCCGCCGCCCAGAAGCATATCGGCGACCTCCTGGAGCTGCACGAGAAGAACATGGTCTCGACGGCCGACATCCAGCGCCGCAAGAAGCTCGCCGACGACGCCTTTGCCCGCCGCTTCGACGAGGTCATGCGCAAGCATAACGCGTCGGACTACGTGCAGGCGTAGCCGGAGCCAGGTTGCTGGTTTGAATTTGCTGGTGCTCCCGGAAGGCCGCGCATGATCACCTCAGTCGACGATCCGGCGGTCCGCTATTTCGATGCCATCGCGGCAGCGCTCGGCGGCCTCGAGATATTCATGCGCGACGACCGCTCGCCGCTCTACCGGCACGGCATCGTCGCCCGGGTCGTCGCCGAGTACATCACCCGGCTGGAGACATCCTTCGCCTGCTGGAGGAACCGGCTGGGCTTCATGGACAGCTTCCGCATTTCCCGCGCGGAGAGCGGCTTCCCGGTCTTCCAGAACCTGCTCGAGCTGGAGAACGACCGCCGTCAGGCCGAGCAGCGGCTAACCAACATCCCGGCGCCCGACGAACTGCGCGCCGAGATGGCCGACTTCATCCTGCGCCACAAGGAGTTCCCGGCGGCGCTGCAGAAGTCGATGGCCGAAAGGCTCTATCTGGAGGACGTGAAGGACGGCGACATATTCGGGCCCTTCTCGCTCGCCAGGACGGTCAAGGTCTCGGTCAATCCCAAGGCGATGCGGCCCTTCTACCTCGTGCACTGGGCAGCGTTCGACGGCACCGCCAACCTGCCGCTGATCTACATGGCCACCGTCGAGGATTCCTCGGAGGCGATGGTTCGTCAGCTCGTCACCGACAACGGCAAGCTCAACGAGAAGGTCGAGATCCCGCTTCCCGTCGAAGGCCTGCTCAATCCCGAGCTCGCCCACCGCTTCGACGACTTCACCGAGAAGAACTCGGCCTACACGCTTTCGCCGGCCACCATCGCCGGCAATCTCGACAAGGATTTCCCGACGCTGCATCCCAAGCAGCTCCGGCGCGTCGTGCTCGGCCCCTTCTATTCGGCCGGCATCACCGAGCACAATTCGACCGTGTCGGAAGTGCTCTCCAAGGTGCGCAAGGCCGAGAACGCGTGGCTGCTGACCTGGACGATCCAGGAGATCTATTCGAAGGCCGAGCGGCCCGGCCGCAAGGGCCTGTTCTCCAGCGAGCAGCCGTCCGAGGAATTCTACATCAACACCGACGACCTCGAAGCCGCGCGCCAGGGTGTGTCGAGCTATGAGAAGCACGCGCTGATCCCGCACGAGGCTTACCAGGCGCTCTACGCCGCCGGCGAGGCACAGAAGATCTTCTCCGGCTACAAGGTTCACATCCTGTCGAAGGGACAGGTGATCTCGGATGTGTGATCGCTTGTCGTCGACCCGGCGGCACACAACCGCCAAAATCAGGAACGCTTCATGGACACCGGCCTGACCACCATCCCCGAAGCCGACATCGAGAAGCAACGTGCCACTGCGCAGTCGATGATCACCCGCGTCGTCGTGCTGGAGGATTCGTCGCGCGAATCCGGCACCGCGCTTGCCGGCACCAACCGGCGCTTCGTCTCCACCGTCTCGACCGGCTCGGTGCGCAAGACGCGCGAGGTCGAGCTGGCGAAGACCGTGGCGTCGGTGAAGCCGGACGACCAGCTTCTCTCGATCGCCCAGCACACGCTGCTCTACCGCGCGCGGCGCGGCCTCTCGATTGCCCTCGCCATCTCCGACGTCTTCGCCCGCGCCGGCGAGCTGGAGAGCCTGCAGGCCAAGAACGCCCGGGCGCCGCTCGAAGGCGACGACGCGACGCGCTTCAAGAAGCTGCTCTCGGCATCGGCCTACGTTTCGGCCTTCGCCTTTGCCTCCTACCTCCTCCAGCTCATAGACGCCGACGGCGAGGCACCCAACGACGTCGAGGAGCCCGATTTCCTCTTCGACACGCCGCAGGACGCGCTGAAATCGATGGTCGCCGGGCTGGACGGCGCTCTGTCGGGCGCCAAGGCCGACTCCGACCTCGCACTGCGCGCCAAGAGTTTCGCTCGCGTTGCAATAGACGGTCTTCTGACTCGAAAAGGCCGCTTTGACGGGCTGGGCGCCTTCGAGGACGCCCACATCCGCATCGACGCCGACGATTTTACCCTCGACGGCTTCGACGTCGCGCCCGGCAAGCGATCCAAGCCGCTGGAGATGACCTTCAAGAAGCCCGAAGAGGTCGTCGGCAACCACATCGCCAAGTACCAGTCGGTCAAGCTCGCCAAGATGCTGATGGCCTACGACTTCGACCGCCAGATGAACCCCTTCGTCGAGCTTGGCGGCTTCCTCTTCACCTTTATCGGCGACGGCGCGCCGGGCACCGGCAAGACGACGCTGATCCAGATGATCGCCGGCCTCGTCAACGGCTACTGCCAGGTTGCCGGCTACCCCTTCCACTACGAGAATTTCGGCGTCGACCAGATCTCGTCCTACCAGGGCAAGTCGGGCCAGAACTGCCGCGCCTTCATCGACAACGTGCTCAACCCGCGCGCCATCGGCTTCGGCACCATCGACGACATCGACCAGGTGGCGGCGAAGCGTTCCGACGACCGCGCCTCCGCCGGCCAGCACGAGATCACCGGCGTCTTGATGGCGGCCTTCTCCGGCGCGATGACAGTCATCCGCGGCAACTCGACCTTCGGCATGTTCTCCAACTATCCCGAGAATGTCGACGATGCGCTCCGCCAGCGCGCCGGCGCCCGCTGGCTGGTCGACGGGCCGCAGACGCGCGACGACTACATCGACATTTTTGTCCTCCTCGCCGGCAAGAACCACGAGATACCGCTCGGCGAGCACCGGCTCTACGCGGCGCAGGAGATCCAGCGCGCCGTCGACACCGCCTATGAAAGCCATTCGAAGCCGCATGAGGATGGCCTGATGCAGGTCTACGAGCGCTTCATGAAGGAGAACGGCCAGCCGAAGACCATGGCCGATGTCGGCGCCTATCTGCATAGGATCAAGGAGGCCGAGCCGCGCTTCACCGGCCGCGCCATCAAGAACGTCACCGACGCCATCAAGATGCGCGCCATGGACATCGAGCTGCCCGACGACTGGTTCGAGAAGCCCGAGACCTTCATGCACAAGGGCTACGACGAGAAGAAGGCGATGATCGAGGAGCTGCGCGGTCCCTTCGACATGGCGATGGTCATGCAGGAGATCAACCGCTACGCCGACAGCGAGTTCCGCTACTCCGACCGTGCCGATGACGCGGCGGTCGAAAAGCTCCTGCGCGACGCCCGCCTGCGCGAACGCGCCGCGCGCGAGATGGAGGAACTGAAGCAGAAGGGGCTGTGGAATGCGTAGTTTCCTTCTCCCCGTTTACGGGGAGAAGGTGCCCGAAGGGCGGATGAGGGGCAGCGCCATGCGTGGAGGAAATCTGAACAAAATCGGACGTGCACGACAGCTTCGCAAAGTCGAGAACGCAGCGGAGGAATTGATGTGGCAGGAACTGCGCGGCCGTCGACTGAACGGCTACAAATTCGTCCGCCAGCTTCCGATAGGGCCGTTCTTCGCCGATTTTGCCTGCCGCGAAAAGAACGTGGTTGTTGAGATAGATGGAAGCCAACACGCCGGAAGTGCGCGTGATCGGTTTCGCGATGATACGATGAATCGGAACGGCTGGTCCGTACTGAGGCTTTGGCACGCGGATGTCATGCGAGACCTGCAAGGTGCGCTGGAAGTGGTCGTCGCAACACTGGATGGGCGGCTTGATCGGAAGATGATCTCGAACGAAATGAAATTCCTGCCGGCAATCAATGAGGACGGAGCAAGATCTTGAAAGCTCTCGCTGCCCCTCATCCGCCCTTCGGGCACCTTCTCCCCGTGAACGGGGAGAAGGAATAATGGACCTCCTGCGCGACAACGAACTCATCTACGGCCGCCTCCTCCCTGTCGAGGAACCGCATCTCATCGAGCGCTACAACAAGGCGCTCGTCGCCTTTGGCCTGAAGCCGACGGCGCTCAAATCCTTCGAGATCGACCGCACCGGCTTCTCGCCTCAGGTGGCCGAGGAGCTCGGCGACTACCAGCATCTCGATCCCAACGAGGTCAACCGCCGCTTCATCATCCTCACGCCGTCGCAGCAGGACCTGCCGGTCGTCCACACCGCCTTCTCCAACACCTCGCAGCTCGTCTACGAGTTCTTCGCGAAGAACGCCCGCGCCATCGACGCGCTGACCATCAAGGATGTGATCTACGGCGAGATCGAGGACTCCGTCTCCAGGGTCGAGGACATCGAGGACCTGCTCTCGATCAACCAGGTCGAGTTCCGTGTGCTGTCGGCGGAGGACGTGCTCGGCAAGGCCTCCGAGCTCGGCCGTCTCGTCGACCGGCTGAAGCAGGAGCCCGACGCCTGGCGCGACGACCGCATGCTCGACCGCATGGTGGAACTGGCGAAGGTCACCGGCGATATCCGCGAGAACGCGCTGGTGCCGGACCAGGTCATCTTCCGCCACAACGCCTACTGGACCAGCCATTTCGGCGGGCTTTACGTCTTCGTCGATCCCGACATCACCACCGTCATCTCCGATCCGGCCGCTCCAGGCTTCCGCCGCTCGCGCCCCTGGCAGGTCAGCTATCTGTCCATCCGCGACGCCGACCGCGTCTTCCGCTTCCTCGCCTCGACCGGCCGCATCGAGCTGCCGCGCGCCTCATGGCTGGAAACATCGGGCTATCTCGAGCACCGCGCCGAGATGGCGATCCGGAACCTTATCCGCGAAGCCGAGCCGAAGCGGGATTTGCGCGAAGTCGACAAGGTCTGGCTGCAGACCTGGATCCATTCCAACGCCGCCGAGATCGCCAGCGAGGGCACCTTCCCCTTCCTCAATGCGGCCAAGCGCGAGATCGCCCAGTACGGCCAGCTGAAGCTGGAGGAGGTGTTTCCGCTCCACCGCTTCCTGGTGGTGCGCGCCAAGCCCGACCACCCGGACGCCTGGCTGACCAACCGGCTGATCTCGGATTTCGTGCCGTCCGACTTCATCTCGCGCTACATCTTCAACAAGCAGGGTTTCTACAAGGATTACGAGGGCTGGCCGGAACTCTGGCGCGCCCATGTTGTGGACACGCTGAAAACCACATATCTGAGAGACGAGGCGGGCTATCGCGCGCGCCTCTACGGGCTGGTCGACTAGACCATCCCACACAGGCCCGGAAACCAAGGGGACGCCGGAATGCTCGATCCGATCGTGAATTTCTTCACCCGGGTTTTCCAGTGGATCGGCCGCGGCATCGGCTTCGTCATCGGCATCATCCTGTGGCCCTTCATGTGGGCGGGCCGCTGGTACACGCAGCGCGGCTGGATCCTGAAGGCCGTTCTCGGCCTCATCCTCGCCGGCATCGTCGTCGCCTACGCCTATTTCTTCTACGTCACCCAGTTCTGGAACGATTTCGATCCCGACTATCCCGACGCCGTCGCGGCCGCCTCCGCCGCCCCGCAGGCCGCCAACGTCCTCGCCGGCGATCCGATCGCCTCGCCTTCGCAGGCGACCGCAACCGGCACGCAGCAGCCCGAAGGCGGAACCGCGACACAGCCGGCGGCCCCCGCCGAACCCGGCCAGCAGACCTGCAAGCGCTCCGAAATCGCGGAAATGACGGCCTATCTCGTCGACTTCAACGTCAACCGCAACGCATGGATTTCCTCCATGCTGGCGTCCAAGCTCGGCTTTTTCGGCATTCCGTGGCGCAACACGCCGTTCTTCGACAACAAGGCCGCCTTCCAGCTCGGCATCAACCAGGTGATGCGGCGCACGACCACCGAGCTGGTCGATACGCTCGGCCGCGCCCGCGGCACCTCGCGCATCGACCAGAACCTGCAGGACGCCCGCACCGCGCTCGCCTGGGACGAGGACGCCTGGTACATCGGACTGCGCGGTCCGACCCGCCCGACGCCGAGCGTCTACCGCGACGCGATCAGGAAACTGCGCGCCTACAACTCCAGCCTGACGCAATGCCAGGTCACCTTCGACGCACGCGCCGACAACCTGCTTCTGTTCCTCGACCGCATCGCCGGCGACATGGGCTCCACCTCGGACATCCTGCGCGGTCAGATCGAATATTCCGATGCCGGATGGTTCGATCCGCGCGCCGACGACCGCTTCTGGTTCGCCTACGGCCAGCTTTACGCCTATTACGGCATCCTGACCGCTGCCCGCTCGGACTTCTCCGCCGTGGTCAGGGAACGCAACATCACGGTGCTCTGGGAAACCTTGACCACCCAGATGCGCGATGCCCTCAACATGCAGCCCTGGCTGATCTCCAACGGCAACGAGTCGAGCTTCATCTTCCCCTCCCACCTCGCCACGATGGGCTTCAACCTGCTGCGGGCCCGCTCGCAGATCGTGGAGATCCGTTCGGTCCTCGACCGATAGGAGCGTCGCGGGAGGAAGCGCATGGCGGTTCGCAGTTGAATCGTGCGAGCAAGGTCTTCCGGATTCCGGGAATGCGGGCCGCTCCGCCGTCTGTCGTTTTTCGCGCATTCCGCGCCTGTTTTGGGACGGCGCGGTCGCCGGCGCTCGGGCTCTATGCGGCGGTCTCGCATCCGCAAGACGGTCCGTGCCGCGCTCTGCGCCCAGTTTCTTCCAGGGAAACAATTTTGCATGCTGGTTGACGACGCCGACGCGGGAAGCTTAGATCGCCGCGCAATTTCGCGCGCCGCGCCGTCGGCGCAGCGACCGTCAGAAGCCGCAACCTGATTCACAGCCACAACCATCCAGTCCGAGGGAACGTCGCCATGGCCGCAGTGAAGACCGACATCGAAATCGCCCGCGCGGCGAAGAAGAAGCCGATCATGGAGATCGGCGCCAAGCTCGGCATCCCGCCCGAGCATCTGCTTCCCTACGGCCACGACAAGGCCAAGGTGTCGGCCGAGTTCATCGCCTCGAAGCGAGGCGCCAAGGACGGCAAGCTCATCCTGGTCACCGCCATCAACCCGACGCCGGCCGGCGAAGGCAAGACGACCACTACGGTCGGCCTTGGCGACGGCCTGAACCGCATCGGCAAGAAGGCGGTCGTCTGCATCCGCGAGGCGTCGCTCGGACCGAACTTCGGCATGAAAGGCGGCGCCGCCGGCGGCGGCAACGCCCAGGTCGTGCCGATGGAGGACATGAACCTCCACTTCACCGGCGACTTCCACGCCATCACCACCGCGCACAATCTGCTCGCGGCGCTGATCGACAACCACATCTACTGGGGCAACGAGCTCGGCATCGACACCCGCCGCGTCGTCTGGCGCCGGGTCATGGACATGAACGACCGCGCCCTGCGCGAGATCACCGCGTCGCTCGGCGGCGTCGCCAACGGCTTCCCGCGCGAGGCCGGCTTCGACATCACCGTGGCGTCGGAAGTCATGGCGATCCTCTGCCTCGCCGCCGATCTCAAGGATCTCGAGAAGCGCCTCGGCGACATCATCGTCGCCTATCGCCGCGACAAGACCCCCGTCTACGCCCGCGACCTCAAGGCTCCGGGCGCCATGGCCGTCCTGCTCAAGGACGCGATGCAGCCCAATCTCGTGCAAACGCTGGAGAACAACCCCGCCTTCGTGCATGGCGGCCCCTTCGCCAACATCGCGCATGGCTGCAACTCGGTGGTCGCCACCACCACCGCGCTGAAGCTCGCCGACTACGTCGTCACCGAAGCCGGCTTCGGCGCCGATCTCGGTGCCGAGAAATTCTTCGACATCAAGTGCCGCAAGGCGGGCCTGAAGCCTGCGGCCGCCGTCATCGTCGCGACTGTCCGCGCCATGAAGATGAACGGCGGCGTCAAGAAGGAAGACCTCGGCAAGGAGAACGTCGAGGCGGTGAAGAAGGGCTGCGCCAATCTCGGCCGCCACATCGAGAACGTGAAGCAGTTCGGCGTGCCAGCGGTCGTCGCCATCAACCACTTCTATTCCGACACCGACGCCGAGATCCAGGCGCTGAAGGACTACGTGGCGTCGATGGGCGAGGAGGCGATCGTCTGCAAGCACTGGGCCGACGGTTCGGCCGGCATCGAGGAGCTGGCGCACAAGGTCGCCGCGCTCGCCGAATCCGGCTCTTCGCAGTTCGCCCCGCTCTATCCCGACGAGCTGCCGCTCTTCGAGAAGGTTAACACCATCGTGCAGCGTATCTATCGCGGCTCGGAGGCGATCGCCGACAAGGCGGTGCGCGACCAGCTTCACGCCTGGGAGCAGGCCGGCTACGGCAATCTCCCGGTCTGCATGGCCAAGACCCAGTATTCCTTCTCGACCGATCCGAACCTGCGCGGCGCGCCGACCGGCCATGTCGTGCCGGTGCGCGAGGTCAGGCTGTCGGCCGGCGCCGGCTTCGTCGTCGTCATCTGCGGCGAGATCATGACCATGCCGGGCTTGCCCAAGTCGCCGTCCTCGGAGAAGATCTTCCTCAACGAGCAGGGCCAGATCGAAGGCCTGTTCTGAGCTTCGACACGGCTTTCCATTCAGGGAAGGGCCGGCATTCTTGCCGGCCCTTCTTGCATCAGGCGATCCGATCCGCGGTCACTGCCCGCGCCAGCTTTCGTCGAACCATCCGGACACGTCGCCCGGCGCACTGAGCGTATTGCCGGTGCCGTCCTTCAGGACGCCGTTGTCGGCCAGGAACTGCGCCATGCGCTGGAGGCGCATGCCGTCGATTTTCCCGACAGGCGTATCGCCGCCCCCCAGGAATCCACCTTCCGCGATGAGCTTCATCGAGCCGCGCACGAGATCGGGATTGGGGAAGTCGCCAGCCGCGATCATGATCTCGGCCGCCTCATCAGGATTGGCGGCCGCCCATTCGTAGCCGGCAAGCGTGGCGCGCATGAACGACGCGACGGTTTCCGACCGTTCCCCGATCGACGCGCCGCGCGTAGCGATGAAGCCGTTCTGCTGGTCGGGAACGCCGTAGTCGCCATAGGCGAAGGAGGCCTGGTTGCGCTGCAAGAGTTCGCTGTTCACGCCCTCCCACGTCGCCACCTCCAGCGTGAAGTCCACCGCACCCGAGGCCAGCGCCTCATACGCGCCGCTGCCGAGCGTCACCGTATCCCATTGCGGCGTGCCGCCGTCGTTGCGGATCATGGTGCCGATCAGCGCCGCCTCCCATGCGCTGCCGAAGCCGGCATAGGTCTTGCCAGACAGGTCGGCAGGGCGGCTGATCTCGGAATTGGCGGCATTGTAGACCAGCCGTCCCGTCTCGCGCTGCATCGTCACCCACAATGCGGTGATGTCGGCGCCCGCGGCGCGCGCGCTCATGAAGCCCAGTGACGGCACGTAGGCGAAGTCGGCCAAGCCGCCGGCGAGCAGCGCGGCCGAGCTCGTATCCGAGAACGGCAGGAGTTCCACATCGAGCCCGGCATCTGCGTAGAAGCCGCGGTCGCGCGCAACGACGAGGCCGACATGGTTGGTGTTCAGCGACCAGTCGAGCGCCACCGATACCTTTTCTGCGGCCTGCGCGCCGAACGGCAGCAGCAGCGAAAGAACGAGGATGAAAGCACGGATCATGAAAAGTCCTCCAGCAACATGGATTTGAGGGTTTCCCTGAGGTCGGCGAGCGCCGCTTCGCCGCGCGCCTCGCGAGGCGTGTCGATTTTTATGTCGGCAACGATACGGCCCGGACTGGCCGCCATCACCAGCACGCGGTCGGCGATCTCTGTCGCCTCGCGCAGATCGTGCGTGACCATCAGAACGCCGCGCCGCACTTCCTGAAGCCGTGCGACCAGCCAGGCCTGCATGCGCATCCGCGTCACCGCGTCGAGGGCGGAGAACGGCTCGTCGAGCAGGATGAAGCTGCTTTCCTGGACGATGGTGCGCAGGAACGCGACGCGCTGGCGCATGCCGCCGGACAACTGGTCCGGGAACAGTCTTTCGTTGCCGGCAAGGCCGAAGGCCGAAAGCAGCGGAGCGATGCGCGCCTTCGCGGTCGCGTGCGGCACGCCGGCGACTTCGAGCCCGAGCGCCGCGTTTTCGGCGACGGTGAGCCACGGAAAAAGCGCATCGCTCTGCGGCTGGTAGCTGATGGCTGGATCGGGGCGCGTCCTCTCCCCGCCGTCGATCGTCAGCCTGCCCGTCGCCGTCAAGCCGGCAGGCAGGATGCCGGCGAGCCATTTGATGACCGACGTCTTGCCGCACCCCGACGGGCCGATCAGGCAGGTGATCTGTCCCGCCGCCAGGTCGAGCGACAGGTGCTCGACCAGCGCCCGCTCCCGACTGGCGACGGTAAGCGCCTCAATGCGCAGCATGATGGCCTCGCCTGCGGTCGGAGAATCGCTCGACCAGCCGCACGGCGCCAAGAAGGAGGAGCGTCAGCGTCGCCGACACCACGACCGCCGCCAGCACGAGATCGGCGCGAAAATTATTCTTGGCCGAGAGGATGAAGATGCCGATGCCGCGCCGCGCGCCGGCATATTCGGCAAAGATGGTGGCGACGATGGCATAGGTCGCGGAAATCCTGAGGCCGGCGAAGAAGGCAGCCCGCGCGGATGGTAGCCGCACGCGCCGAAACAGCGTCGCCTTCCCCGCGCCCATGGACGCCAGCAGATCGAGATGGTCCCTGGAGGCCCGCGCGTAGCCCGACAGCAGGCTCACCAGCATCGGAAAGAATGTGACGAGGATGACGAGCAGCATCTTCGGCAGCAGGCCGAAGCCGAACCACAGGATCATAAGCGGTGCGAGCGCGATCAGCGGCACGGTCTGGCTGACGACGAAGAGCGGCATCAGTCCGCGCTCCAGCGGCGGAAGGAAGTGCAGTGCGACGGAGATCAGGAAGGCGAATGCCACCGATGTGGAGAAGCCGAGCGCGGCGACCGAAAGCGTGCTCGCCGCATGTTCCGAGATCACCGCGCGCTCAGTGCCGAGCGCACGCGCGACGTCGCTCGGCGCGGGCAGGATCAGCGGCGAGACATCTGCCCAGGCGCAATAGAGCTCCCACACCGCCAGGATGGCGAGCGCAATTAAAATGGCAGGGAGAATGCGCCGGAGCGGCTGCATGGACGGCGTCCTGACTGGAAAGCAGGCGAAGGCGCGTCAGCGCTTGCTCGGGCTGTTGGCCGAAGCCGTCAGGTCGATCGTCACATGCCCCTCGGCCGGCCCGAAACGCAGGAAGGCCTGCCGCACCGTCTCGAACACCGGGCCGGCGTCACCGCTGAGCCGCGTGCAGAAATTCTTCGACTTCAGGAACGTGCCGGAGGTTTTCAGGAAGTCGATGCAGCCATAAATCTCGTCCATGTGACGGTCCTGGCCGAGCACGTAGAGCGAGAACTGGACGTCGATCTCGACCCCGAGCACCGGCGCCTGCTTCACAGCCGCGGCGGCAAGTGCTCGGCGCTCCTCGAGCGGCAGCGACTGGCCGACGGTGAGCGCCTCGCAGCGGCAAAGCTCGTCGTCGGGCTCGCCCGGGCAGCCGCGCGAGATCGTCGCGTGCAGCGTGACATGCGCCGGCCCTTTCGCCGCCCTGGCGAACAGATCGCGGATCGCGTCGAACAGCGGCTCCGGCGCACCGACCATCAGCGTCGAGACGTCGTCCGTCTCGATCCGCAGTTTTTCGCGATGGGGCGACAGGGCTTCCAGCCCCGACAGGATGACGTCGACGAAATCCGACGTCATCGGATACAACGACACTTGCGCGCCTATGAACATGGTCCCTCGCTCCGCTGGCATTACCCAGATCAGCTTTGAAGGGTTCGCGCGTAGAAGCGCATCTCAGCCCTCCGAAAGGAGAGCACCCCTGGTTATGCGGCGAACAATTGGCCGAACGACGCCGGCGTGTCAACCGCGTCGATCGCCTAACCGCGACCACCCTTCGACGCGCCGAAAAGCAAGAGCACCCGCCGACGAGCTCGGCGGGTGCTCTCGCCGTTATACGGGGCGAACCGTCGTCGCCCAGTAGCGGTGCAGTTCTTCTATATTGCCGCTGGTGAGCAGCGGCATGGCGCCGGACAATTTTTCGCCCGGCCACTCCCACCACTTCATTTCGACCAGCAGGCCGATCTGCCTGTCGTCGAAACGCTTGCGGATCGTCTTCGCCGGGTTCCCGCCCACGATCGCGTAGGGCTCGACGTCGCGGGTAACCAGCGCCCGCGTGCCGATCACCGCGCCGTCGCCGATCCTGATTCCCGGCATGACGATCGCCTCCGAGCCGATCCACACGTCGTTCCCGATCACGGTGTCGCCCGCCGGCCGAAAGCCGTTTTCAGCCCCGGCAAAGGCCGCGACCTCGGGCATCCAGAAGAAGGGAAACGTGCTTGCCCAGTCGTTCCGGTGACCCTGGTTCCCGGCCATGATGAAGGCCGCCCCCGAGCCGATCGAGCAGAAGCTGCCGATAACGAGGCGGTCGGCGCCTTCATCCGGAATGAGGTAGCGGGCGCAGTCGTCAAAACTGTGCCCGTGATAATAGCCGGAATAGTAGCTGTAGCGGCCGACGACGATGTTCGGGTTGGTGACCTGCTCGTCGAGCGTAATGCCCTTGAACGGGCTTTCGAAGAAGTTTTGCATCTGACGTTCTCTGAATGAGTTGTTCCGGGCCTGCACGCGCAGGCCAAGGGTGCGCGGGGACCGCTAGGTCCCGCGCCCGGTCCCGCATCCTGCGCGGGGGTCATTCAGATCGTTCGCGGTGCAGCCTTCATGATTTCTTGCCGGCGACAGCCGGCTCAGTCCTTCGCGCGTTCCACATACGACCCGTCGGCCGTCATCACGACGACGCGCGTACCGGTCACGATGTGCGGCGGCACCGCCGTCTTCACGCCATTGGACAGCAGCGCCGGCTTGTAGGAGGACGACGCCGTCTGGCCCTTGGTCACCGGCTCGGTCTCCACCACCTCGAAGGTCGCGCGCTGCGGCAGCACGATGGCGATGCCGACGCCCTCATGCACCGAAAGCGAAACGGCCATTCCCTCGATCAGGTACGGAGCCGCGTCGCCCACCACGTCCTCCGCGACCGCGATCTGGTCGTAGGTCTCGGGATTCATGAAGTGGAAGCCCTCGCCGTCGGCGTAGAGGAAGGTGTGCTCGCGATCCTCGACATGGGCGCGCTCGACCTGCTCGGTGGTGCGGTAGCGCTCCGACACCTTCACGCCGTCGGAGATGCGGCGCATGTCGAGCTGCGTCACCGGCGTGCCCTTGCCGGGATGGATGTTCTCGGCGAACAGGATGACGTAGAGCTTGCCATCCTTGTCGACGACGTTGCCCTTGCGGAGCGAACTGGCGATGACCTTCACGGGCTGACTTTCCTGAAACGAGCGAATTTTCGTGTTTTCATGGCCCGAAAGAGCCGTCGAACGCCGCTTACCCTATCTTATCGGCCACCGCCAGCCCCGCGCCCTTTCTCTCCCCTCGGGCGGAGGCTCGCAGATCGAGGAACCAATCTGCAGGATGGGGTCCTCCGCCACGCCGCCCTTTCCCACAGCGGCAGGAATGGGTAAGGACGCCGTCGATCATTACCCGGAGCCTCGATGACCACTGCCTCGCCCTGGTGGGCGCCCCATCGCCACGCCGACCGCCGGCCGCGCCTCCTCGCCCGCAACGCCATCGCCGCGGCCATCCGCGACTGGTTCGCGCGCCGCGACTTCGTCGAGGTCCAGACCGCCGCCCTGCAGATCTCCCCCGGCAACGAGACACATCTCTCGGCCTTCGCCACCGAGGCCGTCCTGCCCGACACGTCCCGCTCGCCGCTCTATCTCCACACCTCGCCGGAATTCGCCTGCAAGAAGCTGCTCGCCGCGGGCGAAGAAAAAATCTTCAGCTTCGGCCCGGTCTGGCGCAACCGCGAGCGCGGGCCGCTGCATCATCCCGAATTCACCATGCTCGAATGGTACCGCGCCGGCGAGACCTATGGCAGCCTGATGGAGGACTGCGCAGCGCTGCTCTCCCTCGCCGCCGAGAAAGCCGGCGCGAAACGGTTTGCCTTCCGCGGCCGTGAGGCCGATCCCTTCGCCGAGCCGGAGCGGCTCTCCGTCGCCGAAGCATACTCCCGCCACGCCGGCATCGACCTCCTCGCCACGGTCGCGACCGACGGCGCCACCGACCGCGACATGCTCCACGCCGCCCTGAACGCCGCCGGCCTGCGCACCGCCCCCGACGACACCTGGACCGACCTTTTCAGCCGCGTCATGGTCGAGCGCATCGAGCCCAATCTCGGCACGGGCCGCGCGACCGTCCTCTACGAATATCCGATCTCGGAAGCAGCGCTTGCCCGCCCCAGCCCGCGCGACGGCCGCGTCGCCGAACGCTTCGAGCTCTATTGCTGCGGCGTCGAGCTCGCCAACGCCTTCGGCGAACTGACCGATCCCGACGAGCAGCGCCGCCGCTTCGAGGCCGACATGAACGAGAAGGAAAAAATCTACGGCGAGCGTTACCCGGTCGACGAGGATTTTCTCGCCGCGCTGAAGATCATGCCGGAGGCCTCCGGCTCGGCCCTGGGTTTCGACCGCCTCGTCATGCTCGCCACCGGAGCCCAGCGCATCGACGACATCATCTGGACGCCGGTCGCCGGCGGCGACTACTGACGAAGAACGCCCGTCTGGCGCGGCTTTCCCTTCTCGGTTACCGTTACGGCAACCCGCACAGGCCCGCAACGGCCCGCGGACCTGCCCGCCGATACCGAGATCAGAGGGGAATCCATGCTTTATCTGCTTGCATTGCTGATCGGCGTCGTCGCCGGCCTGCGCGCCATGACAGCGCCTGCCGCGGTCGCCTGGGGCGCCTATCTCGGCTGGTTGCCGCTGTCGGGCACATGGGCCGGCTTCATGGGTCACTGGATCGCGGTCGCGATCTTCACCGTGCTCGCGCTGGTCGAACTCGTCGGCGACCAGCTCCCCTCGACCCCGAGCCGCAAGGTGCCCGTCCAGTTCGGCACGCGGCTGGTCAGCGGCGCCTTCGTCGGCGCCATCATCGGCACGGCTGGCGGCGCGCTGATTGCCGGCCTGGTGGCCGGCATCGTCGGCGCGGCGATCGGCACCTATGGCGGCGCCGAAGTCCGCTCACGGCTCGCCGGCGCCTTCGGTCGCGACCTGCCCGCCGCCCTCATCGAGGACGCCGTCGCCATCCTGCTTGCCTTCCTCGTCGTCTCGGCCGTCTCATGACCGCAATGAAATTCGACGCCATCGTGATCGGCGCCGGCCAAGCCGGCCCTCCCCTCGTCGGCCGGCTGACCGCCGCCGGCCAGACCGTCGCCCTGATCGAGCGCAAATTCTTCGGCGGCACCTGCGTCAACACCGGCTGCAAGCCGACCAAGACGATGGTCGCCAGCGCCTACGCCATGTTCATGGCGCGCCGCGCCGCCGACTATGGTTTCACGATCGGCGGCGACGTCACGGCCAACATGAAGGCTGTCGCGGCGCGCAAGGACAGGGTGATCATGGATTCCCGCTCCGGCGTGGAGGACTGGCTCGCCGGCATGGAGCGCTGCACCGTCTTCCGTGGCCACGCCGCGTTTCTTTCGCCGCATGCAGTCAGCGTCAACGGCGAGACAATCTCCGCCGACCGCATTTTTATCAATGTCGGTGGCCGCGCCAACGTCCCCGCCATGCCCGGCATCGACAAGGTCAGCTATCTCACCAACTCGACCATGATGGATGTCGATTTCCTGCCCGAGCATCTCGTCATCGTTGGTGGCAGCTATATCGGGCTGGAATTCGCGCAAATGTTCCGCCGCTTCGGCAGCAGGGTCACCGTCGTCGAGAAGGGACCGCGTCTGATCGGCCGCGAGGATCCCGAGGTTTCGGACGCCATCAAGACGATCCTCGAGGAGGAAGGCATCGCCTTCCGTTTGAAGGCCGAGTGCATCTCCTTCGCGCCGCACGACAAGGGCGTGTCGGTCGGCGTCGATTGCGACTATGGCGACCGCGCCGTCGTCGGCACGCATGTGCTGCTCGCCATCGGCCGCGTCCCCAACACCGGCGATCTCGGCCTCGACAAGGCCGGCGTGAAGATCGACGAACGCGGCTACATCACCGTCGACGACGAGCTGCGCACCAGCCAGCCGCATATTTTCGCGCTCGGCGACTGCAATGGGCGCGGCGCCTTCACCCACACCGCCTACAACGACTTCGAGATCGTCGCGGCGAACCTGCTCGACAACGAGAGCCGTCGCCTCAGCGACCGCGAGACCGCCTACGCGCTCTATATCGACCCGCCGCTCGGCCGCGCCGGCATGACCGAGACCGAGGCGCGGAAGTCGGGCCGAAAAATCCTCGTCGGCACGCGGCCGATGACCAGGGTCGGCCGTGCGGTCGAGCGCGGCGAGACGAAGGGTTTCCTGAAGATCGTGGCCGACGCGGACACCCAGGAATTGCTCGGCGCGGCGTTCCTCGGCGCCAGCGGCGACGAGGTCGTGCACGGCATCCTCGACATGATCTACGCCAGGGCGCCCTACACCGTCATGCAGCGCATGGTGCCGATCCACCCGACCGTGTCGGAGCTTCTGCCGACCGTCATTGCGGAGATGAAGCCTGTCTGAGGCCCACGACCGCCTCGTTGCCGGCATCTGCCCCCTTTGGAGCAGGATGGTTAGCCGTTCCCGCGCGGCCGTGCTATCCTGCTTCCATGTTCGACGGTTTCATGCAGCCGTTTCGACCGGTTCGGCCTGCGGTCGAGCATAGCCCGACTGCTCTCCCCGTTATTGTCTTCGCCGGCTTTGTCATTGTGCTCGTCCTGCTCGTCGGTCTGGTGACATGAGCCTCCTCATCCGCGAAGCGCTGCCGTCGGACCAGGGCGCCATCTGGTCGATTCTGGAGCCTATCCTTCGAGCCGGCGAGACATACGCGCTTCCCATGGATTGGGCAGAGGAGCAGGCGATCTCCTTCTGGTTCAGGCCCGGTAACACGGTCTTCGTCGCGGTGCGGGCTGACGAGGTGATGGGGACATACTTCCTGCATGCCAATCAGCAGGGCGGCGGCGCCCATGTGGCCAATTGCGGCTACGCCACTGCGTTCCGGGCGCAAGGGCAGGGCGTGGCATCGGTCATGTGTGAGCACTCCCTGCAGATCGCATCTTCCCTCGGCTTTCTCGCCATGCAGTTCAATTTTGTGATCAGCACTAATCGACGAGCCGTCGATCTTTGGCGGCGCTTCGGTTTTGAGATCGTCGGGACGATCCCCAAGGCCTTCGATCACCCACGTTTCGGTTTGGTCGACGCGTTCGTGATGCATCGTTTCCTGTAGCAGTTGCGCGGGTTCGCTCGCTGCGGCAGGATCGCGGCCCGGTAGGAGGGTCGTGGTGCCGGCATCTCGGGCGCATAGACTTGCTTGTATTGTTTTTGCGGGAATGGCGCTTTCGGCCTGCGCCACGCCCGACGTCGGCCCCATCAACACCCATGTCGTCGATGCAGGCCGCGCCTCGCCGGAATTCGTGCCCGACCCGGCGGATGACGGCTCGATGGTCGTCGGCCTCGCCATTTCCGGCGGCGGCACGCGCGCCGCCGCCTTCGGTTACGGCGTCCTGACGGGGTTGGACCAGATCGTGGTCGACCAGCGTCCGAAGCGGCGCACCGTAGTCGACGACATCCGCATGATCTCGGGCACGTCGGGCGGCGCGGTGACCGCCGCCTATTTCGGCTACCGAGGCGACGGCTATGCCGATCTGCGCGAGCGGTTCCTTCTCGCCGACGCCGAGGAGGATCTGAACCTCGCGAAATATTCGCCCGCCAATCTGGTCCGCATCTATGAAGGCGGCGCCAACGACCTCTCGACCTTCGCCGCCTGGCTCGACCGCAACGTCTTCGACGGCGCCACCTACGCCGCCTTCCGCCGGAGCGATGCGCCGATCGTCTGGATAAACGCCTCCGACATCTACAACGGGACGCCCTTCGACTTCACCTACGATACCTTCGCGGCACTCTGCAGTGATCTCGACAAGGTGCGGATCGCCGACGCCGTCGCCGCGTCAGCCGCCTTTCCGGTCGTCTTCAAGCCCGTCGTCGTGTCGACGGCGGCCACCGCGCCGAAATGCAACTACCGGCAGCCGGAATGGTTGACCCGCGCGCTCGCGGACCCTGCCGCCTCGGTGCGCCTCAAGGCCTATGCGCGGTCGCTCCGGACCTACCAGGACAATCCCGATGTCGACTACATCAAGCTCCTCGACGGCGGCCTGACGGACAATATCGGCATCACCGGCTTCGCCATGGAACGCGCCGCGGCGAAGGCGCCTCATGGCCCCCTGTCCCCGGCCGAGGCCGTGAAGCTCAGGAACTTCGTCTTCATCGTCGTCGATTCCAGCGTCGAGACCGAGGGGGACTGGGTGAAGACGCTCGCCGGGCCGAAGCTCCCCCAGTTGACCGGCGCCGCCTCCAACACCAGCATCCGCTCCTCGGTGCGCGACGAGTTCGATGCGTTGACGCTGTCCACCGAGCTCTGGCAGCGCCAGCTCGTCGGCTGGCGCTGCGGCCTGCCGCGCGAAACCGTGCTCCGGCTGCGCGGCACGCTTGCCGGCTGGGATTGCCGCGATGTGAGCTTCGTGGTGGAGGACGTCACCTTCGAGGATTTTCCGCTCGAGCAACGCGCCCGGCTCAACGCCATCGAGACGCGCCTCAAGCTCCCGGCCGATCAGGTCGACCTGTTGATCTCGGCGGGCCGTGAAGCGGTCCAGTCGAATGTGCGCCTGCAGCAGGCCTTCGACGCTGTGCGCCGCCGCGCCGGCGTCACTCCGCTCACCGCCTCGGCCGACTAGAGCAATTCCAGCAAGACGGAAACACTCTCGGGGCCGGCACGTCCGCAGCCTGCTTGCCGGCCTGCAGGCGTGGCGGCATATTGGACATAAGAATGACTTTACACCAAGGTTTGGGTAGCGCTACCATCCTCATTGCGCGAGATTTGCGAGGAAAGCAGGCGGCGCTGAAAAGCAATTCCAGGAAAAAAGGAACCGGTTTTCCTTTCGGAATTGCGAAAACAAGGAGTTAGATCATTCATCGGCCCACGAAGTGATGAATTGATCTAGACAACCGGCGCTTTCTCTCGAAGGGCGTCATAGGTCAGCCGTTCGGGAGGAACGATGGCGTCTGTCGGAATTCGCGAAGTCCGCAAGTCGTTTGGTTCAACTGAAATTCTGCACGGCGTGAGCATCGATATCGTCGATGGCGAATTCGTCACCCTTGTCGGCCCCTCGGGCTGCGGCAAGTCCACCCTGCTCAGAATGATCGCCGGGCTGGAGGGCGTCACCAGCGGCCAGATTTCGATCGGCGAGCGGGTCGTCAACAATGTCGCGCCCAAGGAGCGCGACATTGCCATGGTCTTCCAGAACTATGCGCTCTACCCGCACATGACCGTCGCGGAGAACATGGCTTTCTCGCTGAAGCTGAAGAACGCGGCCAAGGCGGAGACCGAAGCGCGCGTGCAGCGCGCCGCCGAGATCCTCGGCCTCGTGCCGCTGCTGTCGCGCTATCCGCGCCAGCTCTCGGGCGGCCAGCGCCAGCGCGTCGCCATGGGCCGCGCCATCGTGCGCGACCCGCAGGTCTTCCTGTTCGACGAGCCGCTGTCCAATCTCGACGCCAAGCTGCGCGTCGCCATGCGCGCCGAGATCAAGGAGCTGCACCAGCGCCTCAAGACCACCACCGTCTACGTCACCCACGACCAGATCGAGGCGATGACCATGGCCGACAAGATCGTCGTCATGCATGACGGCATCGTCGAGCAGATCGGCCGCCCGCTCGACCTCTACGACCGCCCCGACAATCTCTTCGTTGCCAGCTTCATCGGCTCGCCGGCGATGAATTTCCTGCACGGCGAGATCGGTAGCGACGGCGGCCCGGCCTTCCACGGCAAGGGCGGTGTTTCGGTGCCGCTGAACGGCGCGGCCGGGGCCGGCGGCGGCACGCCGGTCGTGCTCGGCGCGCGGCCTGAGCACCTGAAGCTCTCCGACGACGGCTTTCCGGTCGAGATCGTCGTCGTCGAACCCACCGGCTCGGAGATCCAGATCATCGGGCGCACGCCGGGCGGCGAGGAGATCGTCGCCAATTTCCGCGAGCGCCATGCCTTCGAACCCGGCCAGACGGTGAAGCTCACCGTCGAGCCGAACCTCATTCACCTCTTCAACGGAGAAACCGGAAAGCGGCTGTGATTTCTGCCTTGGCCGCTCGACCGGACGCATACGCGACTAACAACTGGACTATCGCACAAGGAGGAAGTGACGATGAAATTCACCAGACGTGACGTGATCCGCACCGGCGCCGCGGCCGCGGCGGGCGTGGTCGGCAGCCGGCTGATCGGTTCACCGGCCTATGCCCAGAGCGCCCCGACCTACACGCCCGAGGAGGGCGCGACGCTGCGCGTGCTGCGCTGGTCGCCCTTCGTGCCGGCCGACGAGGAACAGTGGATCGTCAACACCAAGCGCTTCACCGACGCCACCGGCGTCCAGGTCCGCATCGACAAGGAGAGCTGGGAGGACATCCGTCCGAAGGCCGCAGTGGCTGCCAATGTCGGCTCCGGCCCCGACATCATGTGGGTCTGGTTCGACGACGCCCACCAGTATCCCGACAAGCTGCTCGACGTCACCGACCTCGCCGACTATCTCGGCGGCAAGTATGGCGGCTGGTACGACGGCGGCAAGGGCTACGCGACCAAGGACGGCAAGTTCATCGGCCTGCCGCTGGCGGCGATCGGCAACGCCATCGTCTACCGCGACTCCTGGGTCAAGGAAGCCGGCTTCTCCGAATTCCCGAAAGACACGGCGGGCTTCCTCGAGCTCTGCAAGGCGCTGCAGAAGACCGGCCATCCGGCCGGCTTCACCCACGGCCACGGCGTCGGCGACGGCAACAACTACGCCCACTGGCTGCTGTGGAGCCACGGCGGCAAGATGGTCGACGAGGGAGGCAAGGTCGTCATCAACAGCCCCGAGACGATGAAGTCCATCGAATATGCGATGGAGCTCTACAAGACCTTCATCCCGGGCACCGAGAGCTGGCTCGACGTCAACAACAACCGCGCCTTCCTGGCCGGCGAGCTCGGCGTCATCGCCAACGGCATCTCCGCCTACAACTCGGCCAAGACCAGCGACGATCCGAAGCTGCAGGAGATCGCCAAGGACATCCGCACCACCAACCTGCCGATCGGCCCGGTCGGCCAGTCGGTGGAGCTGCACCAGACCACCACCGCGGTGATCTTCAACTACACGCCCTACCCGAACGCCGCGAAGGCCTATCTGCAGTTCATGTTCGAGGCCGAGCAGATGAACGACTGGATCGAGAAGTCGGCCGGCTATTGCTGCCAGTCGCTCAAGGCCTATGCCGAGAACCCGATCTGGAAGGCCGACCCGAACAACGCGGCCTATGCGCGGGCCTCCGACACGCTGCGTCCGAACGGCTATGCCGGCCCGCTCGGCTACGCGTCGGCCGCCACCATGGCCGACTACGTGCTGGTCGACATGTTCGCCAAGGCGGTCACCGGCCAGGCGACGCCGCAGGAGGCGATCGAGGAGGCCGAGAAGCGCGCCAACCGCTACTATCGGGTGTAGCTGCAAGAACGAACGCCCCCTCCACCGCCTCCGGCGGTCCCCCTCCTCCCGTAAACGGGGGAGGATCCAGGGCGAGCCGGCGGCACTGCCGGTTCCTCCCCTGCGAAGCGGGGGAGGGGGACCATGCGAAGCATGGTGGAGGGGGCGCCTACCAAGGAAAAACGAATGGCCTCCACGACCGTCGCCGAAGCCCCGCCCCGCCCGCCGCTTGCCAAGCGCCTCCAGGAGAGCCGCGGCTTTCTCTCCTTCGGTTTCATGCTGCCGGCGGCGCTGCTGCTCCTCGTCTTCCTCACCTATCCGCTGGGCCTCGGCGTCTGGCTCGGCTTTACCGATGCCAGGATCGGCCGTCCCGGCATCTTCATCGGGCTGGAGAACTACGAATATCTCTGGGACGACAGCGTCTTCTGGCTCTCCGTCTTCAACACGCTGCTCTACACGGTCTCGGCCTCGATCCTGAAATTCATGCTCGGCCTCTGGCTGGCGCTGCTGCTCAACGAGAACCTGCCGCTGAAATCCTTCTTCCGCGCGGTCGTGCTCCTGCCCTGGGTGGTGCCCACCGTGCTGTCGGCAATCGCCTTCTGGTGGATCTACGATTCCCAGTTCTCGATCATCTCCTGGGCGCTGATCGAGATGGGCATAATCGACCACCGCATCAACTTCCTCGGCGACCCCACCAATGCGCGCGCCTCGGTCATCGCAGCAAACGTCTGGCGCGGCATCCCATTCGTCGCGATCACCCTGCTCGCCGGCCTGCAGACCATCCCGCAGTCGCTCTACGAGGCGGCGACGCTCGATGGCGCCAGCCGCTGGCAGCTCTTCCGCTATGTCACGCTGCCGCTGCTCACCCCGATAATCGCCATCACCATGACCTTCTCGGTGCTCTTCACCTTCACCGATTTCCAGCTCATCTACGTGCTGACGCGCGGCGGCCCGGTCAACGCCACCCATCTGATGGCGACGCTCTCCTTCCAGCGCGGCATCTCGGGCGGCCTGCTCGGCGAGGGCGCGGCGATCGCGGTGGCCATGATCCCCTTCCTGCTCGCCGCCATCCTGTTCTCTTATTTCGGGCTGCAGCGCCGCAAATGGCAGCAGGGCGGAGGCGACTGACATGAGCGCTGTCGAAACCCGCAACACCGCGACCGGCGACGAAGGCGGCATGGGCTACCTGCAGAGCGTGCCGCGCCGCATCGTCACCATCTGGCTGCCGCTGCTCGTCTTCGTCTTCGTGCTGCTCTTCCCGTTCTACTGGATGGCGATCACCGCGGTGAAGCCGAACAACGAGATGACCAACTTCAACGACTTCAGCCCGTTCTGGGTGGTCGAGCCGACGCTGCAGCACATCCGCTATCTGCTCTTCGAGACCTCCTATCCCGGCTGGCTCTGGAACACTGTCCTCATCTCGGTCGCCTCGACCTTCCTGTCGCTGCTCGCCGCCGTCTTCGCGGCATACGCCATCGAGCGGCTGCGCTTCTCCGGCTCGCGCCAGACCGGCCTGGCGATCTTCCTCGCCTATCTGGTGCCGCCGTCGATCCTCTTCATCCCGCTCTCGGTGATGGTCTTCCAGCTCGGCCTCTACGACACGCCGTTTGCGCTGATCCTGACATACCCGACCTTCCTCGTGCCCTTCTGCACCTGGCTGCTGATGGGTTATTTCCGTTCCATCCCCTACGAGCTCGAGGAATGCGCGCTGATCGACGGCGCCAGCCGCTGGCAGATTCTCACCAAGATCATCCTGCCGCTGTCGGTGCCGGGCCTTATCTCGGCCGGCATCTTCGCCTTCACGCTGTCCTGGAACGAGTTCATCTACGCGCTGACCTTCATCCAGTCGTCGGAGAACAAGACCGTACCGGTCGGCGTGCTCACCGAGCTCGTCCGCTCCGACGTCTACGAATGGGGCGCGCTGATGGCCGGCGCCCTGATCGGCTCGCTGCCGGTCGTCATCCTCTATTCCTTCTTCGTCGAGCACTACGTCTCGTCGATGACGGGCGCCGTGAAGGAATAGCGCGGCCGTCCACCTCCCCCTTGAGGGGAGGTCGGCTCGCGAAGCGAGCCGGGTGGGGTCGTTGGCCGTAGCACGCGACGTCCCTTCCCTTGAAGGAGAAGGTGGCCGAACCGTAGCGAAGCGAAGATGAGGTCGGATGAGGGGGCCTTGCACCTACGCCCCCACATTCTCCTTCACCGCCGCCCGCACCAGCACCTTCAGCGCTGCCCCGTCGACCTTGCCGCCCTCAAAAAAGTCGATCGCCCGCCGCCGGTTGCCGTCGAGGCTCGAATTGAACAGTCCTTTCGGATCGGGGAGCGAGGCACCCCTTTCGAAGGTCAGCTTCACCTTGTCCTTGTAGGTCTCGCCGGTGCAGATGATGCCGGCGTGCTCCCACACCGGAACGCCCGACGGGTTCGACGGCTTGCGCCACTTCACCGTCTCGACCACCTCAGGATCGGCCTCCCGGATCAGCGCCCGCAGCTTCGCGAGCATCTCGCCGCGCCAGCCGCCAAGTTCCGCGATCTTGGCGTCGATCAACTGCGAAGCAGAAGCCGCATCGTCCTGCTCAGCGTCACCCTTCTTCATATTCGCCATGCGTCTCCTCTCGCCGCCTTACTCGAGCAATCCCTCACCGACTTCCGGCAGGCTGAAACAGTTCGATCACATTGCCGGACGGGTCTTCCAGCAATATCTGCGATCCGCCGGGACCTGTGACAATATCGTTCCGGAACGTCAGCCCGCGCGACCGCAGCCTGTCGACCTCGGCCGCGAGATCGGCCACCACCAGTTCGAAACGGTTCCAGCCGCCCGGCTCCGGACGTCGCCCGTCCGGCATCGGCCGCCCGGCGGAACTTTTCTCTCCGCTCAGCAGCAGCCGGAGCGCCCCGCGCTTCATATCGGCGAAGGCGGGTGCGGCGTTGGATATCTGCTCGAATCCGAGATGCGCCACATACCAGTCCACCGACGCCTGCACGTCGCTGACCATGTAGCGGACATTGACCTGTTCCTGGGCCATATGAACCTCCCGTTCAGAAGCCCCCGCCACTAACCGATCCGGCGCGTCCGCGTTCCCTGACGTGGCCTTTCTCACATCTTCTCGCCCGGCAGCTTGCTCGCCTGCTTGACCCAGTCGGCGAACTGCTTCTCGTCAAGCTCGTCGTCCTCGTGGATGTGGAAATAGCGCACGTCCTTCTGCTTCGACGCGACCGGCGGAAGCGGTTTGAGCTGCGCGCCGCGGAAGAACGCCACCTTGATGTATTTCGCAAAGACATGGACGCCGAGGAACCAGTGCTGCTCCTCCATGCCATAGAGCGGCGAGTTCCACTTCACCGCTTTCCTCACGCCGGGCACGCTCCGCGAAATGATCGCGTCGAGTTGGCTGCCGACCTCGCTCTTCCAGCCCGGCATCGCCGCGATATAGGCCTGTACCGGTTCGTCGCCATAGCCTTTCGCTATCTGCGGATTGCCGCCCGACAGCAAGACCGGCTTCGCGCCAGGAGCTTTGCCCTTGGTCGCGTCGGATGTCTTGGTATCTGTCTTGCCGGCCATGCTGGGCATCTCCAAAGCGATGAAACTATCGAGGTCGTTGAGATTCAGGTCAGGCCGGCCTCACCTGAATCTCTAAAGAGGCTTCAGCACGAACCTGCCATACGCAATGAACGCGCATATGGCCGCCACGACAAGCCAGTAGATCAACTGGCCGTGGTTCGGATCGCCCGAGGCGAGATGCAGCACGCAGTAGAGAAGCATGATCGCAGCGATGCCGACCGCCGCCAGCGGGGCCAGGATGCCGAGCGGCCTGTAGACCGCCGGGATCAGCAGGCCGGCGACGCAGGCGAGTTCGAAGACGCTGATCGCCAGCCAGGCCCCATGCGGGATGGCGCTGAGCGACGGCACCGCCTGCTCGGAATTGAAGAACTTCCAGCCGGCGCCGACGGCGGTGTGCAGGGCGAGAAGGATTTGCAGGACCCAAAGGAGAATGTTCACGGGGGATGCCTCTTGGCTTGAATGTGGATGGCCTGCCGGTGTGCGGCCCGCGCTCCGGCAAGGTGATTTCCAGGCGTCGGCCGGCGAAACGTCAGTCCGTCCGCCCCAGCACCTCTTCCAGTTTCGCGAGGAATTCCCGCCACCCCGCCTTCGCCCCGCCGAAAGCCTGCTTCTGGTCCGGCCGGAAGCCCGACTGCTCGACGCGCAGGAGCGTTCCTGTCCCGGTCGGTACCAGCGTGAAGGTCACCACGCTCCTGAGGTCGTAGGCCGCGTCCTCATGCGAAAAATCCCATTTGTAGGTGAGCGTCCTGTTCGGCTCGACGGCAAGCACCTCGCAGTCCAGCACGCCGCCCCATTCGCCTGTCAGGTTGAAGCGATGGCCGACCTCCGGCCTGAAATCGTTCTTCATCAGCCACTCCTCGATCAGATGCGGCTGGGTGAGCGCGCGCCACATCTTTTCCGGCGGATGCGGGATTTCCCGCTCGACCGCGACGGATCGCGTTTCGGTCGCCCTGTCGTTCATTGGTCCATCCTTTGCAGCAGGTCTTCGAGGCCGTCGAACTTCTTCTCCCAGAACCCGCCCATCTCCTTCGTCCAGTCGATGAGCGGAGCGAGCGAGCCCGGCTGCGCGCTGTAATGCGTCTGGCGGCCGGCATGGCGGTCACGCACCAACCCGGCCTGCTTCAGCACGCCGAGATGCTTTGATACCGCCGGCTGCGACACCCCCGCCGTTGCCGTCAGCGCCCCGACCGTCTGCTCTCCCTCGCGGCAGAGCCGCTCGAAGATCGCCCGCCGCGTCGGGTCGGCGAGCGTCCTGAAAAGCATGTCGTGGGCGTCGGTCATTCGGGATCGATAACTCTGCAGTTATGATTTATATATAACCAGCGGGCTATGGGTCGTCAAGCTGGCCGCTTCTGCGTGGATGGTTTTCTCCGCCAACCCATTGATTTCCCACGATCACAAGAAAATTCAGCGGCTGTTTATCCACGTCGCTCCCGCCTGAGCGATACTCCTCGCATCGCCCTCGCGGGAACCCTGGTCCGGACCAGGGATCAGGGGAGGGCGGCGGTACCGGTTCGGTCGCGCGGAGGTGGCGCGGCTGGGTGATGAGCCCCGAGGACCGGGCCCTGACCGAGGTCGCGCGGTGAAACGATTCTGCGTCCCCTCCAGGTAGGGCAAGAACGCCGGCGGGGTGCGGGAAACCGGCCACGTAATACTATTGAGAGGCCAGGCCCCGTGCCCCGCTTCCCGACTTCTCCCTCCGTGGCAGGGAGCGTTCTTTGAAAAGGCCAGACTGCGAAAGCAGGGCGTGGCGATGATGAAGCACGCGAGGTTCTTTCCTCGCCCCGTTGCACCCGTTCCCCGCAACAGGCATGGTCCACGACCGGACAGGAGGCCTCCATGAAGACGACGATCGAGAAGCTGGCGGGCGACACCGAGGGCGTGTCCTATGAACTCGCCGTCTACCGGTTCAAGGGGTCGTCGAAGACGGCGCCGACTGCCTACATCCAGGCCGCGCTTCATGCCGGCGAGCTGCCCGGCGTCGTCGCCATCCATGCCCTGATGCCTAAGCTGCGCGCCGCCGAAGCCGAGGGCCGCATCCTCGGCGACATCACCATCGTGCCCGCTGCCAACCCGGTCGGCCGCGCGCAATATCATTTCGGCGAGGTGCAGGGCCGCTTCCATCTCGGCACCCGCACCAATTTCAACCGCGACTTTCCGCTGCTGGACCGGCCCGACAGGAGCGCCCTTCCCCCTGTCACGCCCGCGTCCACCGTCGATGTGCGCCTGAAGCGTCTGCTGGTCGGGCTTTCCATCGGCCACGACATAGTGCTCGACCTGCATTGCGACTTCGAGAGCGTGTCCTACCTCTACGTGCCCACCCAGCTTTGGCCCGCCATGCAGGACTGCGCGGCAGCACTCGGCGTCGAGGCGGTGATCCTCTGGGAGGGCGAATCCGGCGCCGCCTTCGAGGAGGCGGCGATCCACCCCTGGCTGCAGGTGCCGCCCGAGAAGGCAGGGCTCGACCGCCGCGTCGTCACCACAGTCGAATATCGCGGCCTGCGCGACGTCGAGACGTCCCTGGCGAAATCAGACGCCGAGGGCATCTACCGGCTGCTTTCCGTCCGCGGCGTCATCGCCGACGGGAAGGCGGCGAAGCCGAAGAAGTTCGCCGGCATCGCCGCCCCGATCGGCAATGTCGAGCTGATCTCCATGCCGCGCGGCGGCGCCATCCTGTTCCACGTCGCGCCGGGCGACCGCGTCAGGAAAGGCGCGAAGCTCGCCACCATCGTGCACACGCCCGGCGACGAGGACGGCGCCATCGACCTCCATGCGCCGCAGGCAGGCTATATCCTCACCCGCAGCGCCCACCGTTCCGGCCGCGCCGGCGACGACATCATCAAGCTGGTTGGCGAGGTCCGCAGCGTCAAGGCCAGGCAGGGCGCGCTGGAGGACTGAAACTGAAAGAGCCCGGAGTTGCTGGTCCGGGCTCTCGCGCTGTCGTCAGGATCTTGCCCTCAGATGACAAAAATCCAGTTCGCCAGCAGCACGACGGCCACGCCGCCCGCCAGCGCCAGGTAAGGCAGCATGCCCGCCTTGCGCACGGCGAGGTCGGAATCCTTGAGACCGAGGTCGGCGAGCATGTGCGGCGGAAACTTGCCGCCGTCCTGCACATAGTGGCGGAAGCAGAACACCGGGATGATGAGCGCGGCAGCGATGACGCCCGCCCACAGCGCCCACGGGTTCCACACCTTGGCGCCGGCGCCCATGAACATGGCGTTGACGAAGGAGAGCACGCAGCCCGCCGCGATGAAGATCGTCGGCGCCCGCCACGGCCGCGGGATGTGGCCGTTGTCGATGCGGTGGATCCAGCCGGCATTGAGGTTGAGGAAGTTGAAGATGATGTAGCCGCAGTTCGACACGGCGAGGATGAAGAAGTAGCTCGTCGCATCCGCCGCCGCGATCGCCAGCAGGAAGAGGTTGAAGACGAGGTCGGTCCACATCGCCGCCGTCGGCGCGCCATGCGGGTTGACGTGGCTGAGGTACTTCGGCAGCCAGCCGTCGACCGAGCCCTGGTAGAGCGTGCGCGAGGAGCCGGCCATCGCCGTCATGATCGCCAGCATCAGCGCCAGGATCATCAGCATGATCATGATCGAGGTGATGATGCCTGCACCGCCGACCATCTCGGCCATCGCGTGGCCGACGCCCGAGCCGTCGACGATCGGCGTCGCCAGCATGCCTTCCAGGCCGAGCACGCCCTGGAAGGTGAAGGGCACCAGGCTGTAGAGCACCAGGCAGAGCAGGCCGGAATAGAGGATCGCCCGCACCGTGTCGCGCTGCGGGTTCTTGAACTCGCTGGTGAAGCATATCGAGGTCTCGAAGGCATAGGCCGACCATGCCGCGATGAACATGCCGCCGAACACCAGCGTCCAGCCGGCGATGTTCCATTCGCCGGGCTCCGGCGCATAGGCGGTCGCGAGCGGCACGAAGGGCGAATAATTGTCCCAGTTGATCTGGCCGGTCAGGATCGGAACGATGCCGACGATCAGCATCGGGATGATGACGATGAGGCCGACGATCTTCTGCACGTTGGCCGTGCCGAGAATGCCCCGATGCTGGATCGAGAAGACGATCAGCATCAGGATGACGCCGATCCAGAAGATCGCGTTCAGCGAGAAGCTGACCGGGCCGAGCGTGCCGCTGTAGAGCGTCCAGTCGCGGATCGCCGGCGTGCCTGCCGCGGTCAGCGCGGCGATCGCGTCGGCGGCAGCCTTGCCGGCATTGGCCGGATCGGCGAGCCAGGCCGCCACTTCGGGCGAGGCCTCGCTGAAGCCCGGGATCGGCGCCAGCGCGCTGAGGATGTAAGCCGCCGCGATCGAGCAGCCGAGCGACAGAACCGGTGTCCAGGCGAGCCAGTTGCACCACACCGACAGCGGCGCGATGAATTTCGAATAGCGCAGCCAGGCCGTCGCGCCATAGACCGACGCGCCGCCGGATTTGGACGGGAACAGGCCGGCGATCTCGGCATAGGTGAAGGACTGGATGAGGCCGAGGATCACCGAGGCGGTCCAGATGGCGAAGGCCAGGTTGCCGGTCGTTCCGGCGATGCCGCCAATCGAGAAAAGCACCAGCGCCGGCACGCCGCTGGCGACCCAGAAGGCGCCCTGCCAGTTGATGGTCCTGTGCAGTTGGCCGCTGTGCGGCGCAACGGCATCCGTCGTTACGGAAGTCATGCTGAAGTCCCCTCTCCAAGGCGCGTTCGCGGCGCCGGTTGTTTGTTCTTCGCCAGGGGCGGGACTGTCCCGTTCACGCACCTGTACGGCGGCTGCTGTTTTCCGGTCAGTTTTCTTTTTTTCTTCCCAGTGAAGATTGACACAGCCAGCGTCCGCGTCAAGAGGCCGCACCCGGTCGTCAACCGTCCTCTGCCGACAGCGCGAATCCGGTTGCGTGGCCCGCGGTTCGCCGCTATGGGAAATTCATGTCGAAGCTTTCGAACGCGATGCTCTGGTGGTGGGCCTGCTGACAGCGGCCTGACGGCGCGTGCGCGCGAGAAAATGGTGGCCGCAGGGAAAACCCGGGCGGCCATTTGTTTTTCAGGTGCTTTCCGGGTCCGGCAGGGAAAACGGAGACGGGGAATGACCTTGGAAGTGCTTGAAAACGGGGCGGAAAGATTTGTCACCGCCGGCGGCGTGGCGATCACCAGGGAACGCCACGATACGCCTTATGCCGGCGCCATCGAAGCCTATCTCGACGGCCTCAACAGTCGCCGCGGCGCTGTCTTTTCCTCGAACTACGAATATCCCGGCCGCTACACCCGCTGGGACACTGCGATCATCGATCCGCCGGTCGTCATTTCGGCGCGCGGACGCGCCATGCGCATCGAGGCCCTGAACCGTCGCGGCGAGATATTGCTACCGATCATCGGCAAGGCGATCTCGGCGCTGAAGGAGGTGACGCTTACCCAGACCTCGAAGCAGCGGCTGGCGCTGACCGTCGCCGAGCCCGGCCGCGTCTTCACCGAAGAGGAGCGCAGCCGCGTCCCGTCGGTCTTCACCGTGCTGCGCGCCGTCACCGCGCTCTTCCGCACCGAGCAGGATGCCAATCTCGGCCTTTACGGCGCATTCGGCTACGACCTCGCCTTCCAGTTCGATCCGGTCGACTATTCGCTGAAGCGCGCCGAGAGCCAGCGCGATCTTGTGCTCTACCTCCCCGACGAGATCCTCGTCGTCGACCACCACCAGGCCAAGGCCTGGCACGACCGCTACGACTATTCCGGCAGCGGCTTCTCGACCGAGGGCCTGCCGCGCGACGGCGAGGTGAAGCCGTTCAGGCCGTCCGACCGTATTCCGCCGCGCGGCGACCATGAGCCGGGCGAATATGCCAGACTCGTCACCAAGGCGATGGAAAGCTTCCGCCGCGGCGACCTGTTCGAGGTCGTGCCAGGCCAGATGTTCTACGAACGCTGCGAGACGGCCCCCTCCGAGATCAGCCGCCGGCTGAAGCAGATCAACCCGTCGCCCTATTCCTTCTTCATCAATCTCGGCGAGGGCGAATACCTGATCGGCGCCTCGCCCGAGATGTTCGTGCGCGTCAATGGCAGACGCATCGAGACCTGCCCGATCTCAGGCACCATCAAGCGCGGCGACGACGCGATCTCGGATTCGGAACAGATCCTGAAGCTCCTGAACTCCAAGAAGGACGAGTCCGAACTCACAATGTGCTCGGACGTCGACCGCAACGACAAGTCCAGGGTCTGCGAGCCCGGCTCGGTGCGCGTCATAGGCCGGCGCCAGATCGAGATGTATTCGCGCCTCATCCACACGGTCGACCATATCGAGGGACGCCTGCGCGAAGGTATGGATGCCTTCGACGCGTTCCTCAGCCATGCCTGGGCGGTAACCGTCACCGGCGCGCCGAAATTGTGGGCGATGCGTTTCATCGAGCAGAACGAGAAAAGCCCGCGCGCCTGGTATGGCGGCGCGATCGGCATGGTCCATTTCAACGGCGACCTGAACACCGGCCTGACGCTGAGAACCATCCGCGTCAAGGACGGCATCGCCGAAGTGCGTGCAGGCGCGACGCTTCTTTATGATAGCGTGCCCGAGGAAGAAGAAGCAGAAACCGAACTGAAGGCATCGGCCATGATCTCCGCCATCCGAGACGCCAAGGCAGGCAATTCCGCAGCCGCCGAACGGCCGGCCGCCAAGGTCGGCGACGGCGTCAACATCCTGCTCGTCGACCACGAGGACAGCTTCGTCCACACTCTGGCGAACTATTTCCGCCAGACCGGCGCCAACGTCTCGACAGTGCGCTCGCCGGTTGCCGACGAGGTGTTCGACCGGTTGAAGCCCGATCTCGTCGTGCTGTCGCCCGGTCCCGGCATGCCGAAGGACTTCGACTGCGCCGCGACCATCAGGAAGTCCCGCCAGCGCGACCTGCCTATCTTCGGCGTCTGCCTCGGGCTGCAGGCGCTCGCCGAAGCCTATGGCGGCGAACTGCGCCAGTTGCATATCCCGATGCACGGCAAGCCGTCGCGCATCCGCGTCTCGAAGCCCGGCGTGATCTTCGCCGGCCTGCCCAAGGAGGTCACCGTCGGCCGTTATCACTCGATCTTCGCCGATCCGGTGCGCCTGCCCGACGAATTCCTCGTCACCGCCGAGACCGAGGATGGGGTCATCATGGCATTCGAGCACCGCAAGGAGCCGGTCGCCGCCGTGCAGTTCCATCCCGAATCGATCATGACGCTCGGCCAGAACGCCGGCATGCGCATGATCGAGAACGTCGTCGCCCATCTGCCGCGCAAGGCAAAAGTGAAGGCGGCCTGAATTGAACGCAGTATCTCCTTCGGCGGCGATCAAGCAGAAGGTCGCCCGGCTGGCCTTCTGGTCGATTGTCGTCGCCTTCGTGGTGCTGGGCCTGAAGACGTTCGCCTGGTGGATCACCGGCTCGGTCGCACTCTATTCCGACGCGCTGGAATCGATCGTCAACGTGGTGACGGCGATCGCAGCGCTTTGGGCGATCCGGGTCAGCCACAGGCCGGCCGACCGCGACCACCAGCATGGTCACCACAAGGCGGAATATTTCGCGGCCGTGCTGGAAGGCGCGATGATCATCGTCGCCGCCCTGCTGATCATGTCGCAGGTGTTTCGGACGCTGAGCAATCCGAGCCCGCTCGAACAGCCTTGGGAAGGCCTTGCCGTGAACGGCTTCGCGGCCGTCCTGAATGCGATCTGGGCCTTCGTCCTCATCCGCCAGGGACGCAGTGCGAAATCGCCGGCGCTCGAAGCCGATGGCCACCATCTGATGACGGACGTGATGACCTCGGGCGGCGTCATCGCCGGACTGATCCTGGCGGTCCTCACGGGCTGGACGATCCTCGATCCGCTGCTCGCCGCGCTGGTCGCGATCAATATCCTGATCCAGGGCTGGAAGATCATGGGCGAGTCGCTGAGCGGCCTGATGGACAAGGCGGTCAGCACGGAAGAGCACATCCAGATCCGTGACATCATCTCCAATCACTCCAGGGGCGCCATCGAGGTGCACGACCTGAAGACGCGCATTGCCGGGCGCGCCACCTTCATCGAGTTCCACCTGATCGTCGACGGTGACATGAGCGTGCGCGAGAGCCACGTGATCTGCGACCGCATCGAGGAAGCGCTGAAGGCCGAGATCCCGAGCGTTCGCATCACCATCCATGTCGAGCCCGACGACGAGGCCAAGCTGCCGCCGGGAACGAGCGCGGTGCCCTTCGCCTGAACGACCCTGCCGGGATTTTTGCCTTTCAGGACTGCCAATTCGCCCGGTCAGGGTCTATGACCGGGCGATGGAAGCTCCCGCCCCTCGGCTCCAGCGCCTCGAGCGACTGCATAGCGGCGTGCAATGGACGGTGCTGCTGCTCATTTCGCTGCTTTTCGCAGGCGCATTGGAGATGGCGCACCTGCCGGCGGCGCTGCTGATCGGGCCGATGCTGGCTGCCATCATCGCCGGCGCCAACGGTGCGACCGTGCGCGTGCCACGGCTTGGTTTCTGGGGCGCGCAGGCGGTCGTCGGCTGTCTCGTCGCAAGCTCGATCTCGCCCGACATCGTGTCCACCTTCGTCGACGACTGGCCGCTCTTCACCGGCGTGGTCGTGGCGACGCTTGCCGCCTCGAGCTTCCTCGGCTGGTTCATCAGCCGCTTCGAGCCGCTGCGGGGGCCGACCGCCGTCTGGGGGTCCGCGCCCGGCGGCGCCACCGCCATGGTGCTGATGGCCGGCGCCTTCGGGGCGGATGCCCGGCTCGTCGCCTTCATGCAGTATATGCGCGTCATCATGGTCTCGATCGCTGCGGCCTTCATCGCCCGGCTCTGGGTCGACACGTCAGGCGTCGAGGGACCGGTCCATATCTGGTTTCCGGCAATTGACTGGGTGGCTTTCGGCTCCATGATCGCGATTGCCGTCGTCGGAGCCTATCTTGGGCACCTGCTCCGCCTGCCCTCGCCCTATTTCCTCGGCGCCGTCATCCTGGGATCGGTGCTTCATCTCGGTCTCGGCGCTCCGCTGCAGATTCCGGAATGGCTGCTCGCGGCCTCCTATGTGCTGATCGGCTGGGCGATCGGACTGAACTTCACCAGCAGCATCCTGCGCCACGCCGTACGCGCCCTTCCCCAGATAGTCGGCTCGATCGTCGCGCTGATGGCCTTCTGCGGCGGGCTCGCCATGCTGATCAGCTACGAACTCGGTGTCGACCCTCTGACGGCCTATCTCGCGACGAGTCCTGGCGGTCTCGATTCCGTCGCCATCATCGCCGCGGCCTCTGACAGCGTGGACATTTCCTTCGTCATGGCGCTGCAGAGCGCCCGATTGCTTTTCGTGCTGGCGCTCGGCCCCTCGCTGGCCCGTCTGGTCTCCCGCTGGACGAAGCCATGAGCGGCAGCCTTGCCACACAGCCGCGGCTGCTATATTAGGGCCGTCATGTCCACGCGCCCGGCAACAGCCAAGTCCAGCCAGCCCGCTTTCGCGGCTGAGACTTTTCGCGCGCTTTCTTCGGCTCTGCTGCTTCTCGGCCTTATCGGCGATCGCCGGGTCCGCTGAAGGAGCGCCCGGCGGTCGATCGTGACGCCTCGCGCTGCAAGCTCCTTGCCAATTCACGCATGAACAATCGTTAGGCGACGCCTGCGTTGAGACGCAGCCGCCGGGAGCAACAAGATGGACGCTAAGACTGAAGCCTCGACCGTCAAGGGCATGCCAGAAGCGGCCCGCAAATACGAACCCTATCCGATGATCGGCCTCACCGACCGGACATGGCCCTCGAAGCGCATCGAAAAGGCGCCGATCTGGTGCTCGGTCGACCTGCGGGACGGCAACCAGGCGCTGATCGATCCGATGGGCCACGAGCGCAAGGCGCGCATGTTCGCCCTGCTGCTCGACATGGGGTTCAAGGAGATCGAGATCGGCTTCCCGTCTGCCTCGCAGACCGATTTCGACTTCGCCCGCTGGGCGATCGAGGAGGGTGGCACGCCCGACGACGTTTCTCTGCAGGCGCTGGTGCAGTGCCGGCCCGAGCTCATCACGCGCACCTTCGAGTCGCTCGAAGGCGCCAAGAACCCGATCGTGCACTTCTACAACTCGACCAGCGAATTGCAGCGCCGCGTCGTCTTCGCCAAGGATGTCGCCGGCATCAAGCAGATCGCCACCGATGCCGCGAAGATGATCACCGACATGGCCGCCAAGGCCGGCGGCGGCTACCGATTCCAGTATTCGCCGGAGAGCTTCACCGGCACCGAGCTGGAGGTGGCGCTGGAGATCTGCAACGCTGTCACCGAGATCGTCCGGCCGACGCCCGACAACAAGCTGATCATCAACCTGCCGGCGACCGTCGAGATGTCGACGCCCAACATCTATGCCGACCAGATCGAATGGATGTGCCGGCAGCTCGACGATCGCGACAACATCATCGTCTCTCTGCATCCGCACAATGACCGCGGCACCGGGATCGCCGCGACCGAACTCGGCCTGATGGCCGGCGCCGACCGCGTCGAGGGCACGCTGTTCGGCAATGGCGAGCGCACCGGCAATGTCGACATCGTGACGCTGGCCCTGAATATGTTCACCCAGGGCTTCGATCCGCAATTGGACTGCTCCGACATCCCGCGGATGAAGGACGTCTACGAATATTCGAACCAGCTCAGGATTCCCGAGCGCCATCCCTATGTCGGCGAGCTGGTCTACACGGCATTTTCCGGCTCGCATCAGGATGCGATCAACAAGGGCATGAAGGCGCTGAAGGTCGCCAACAAGCCGCTTTGGGAGGTGCCCTATCTGCCGATCGACCCGCAGGATGTCGGCCGCACCTACGAGGCGATCATCCGCATCAACTCGCAGTCGGGCAAGGGCGGCATCGCCTATGTCCTGCAGGCGGACTACGGCCTCAACCTGCCGCGCAGCCTGCAGGTCGAGTTCTCCAAGGACATCCAGGCCATCACCGACGCCGAAGGCAAGGAGCTTTCATCGAAGCGCATCTACGAGCGCTTCCGGGAGGTCTATGTCGACCAGCCGAGCGGTCGGCTGAAATTCCTCGACCACCAGACCTTTCCCGACACGGGGGTCAAGGGGCGGCGCATCGTCGAGGCGACCATCCTCGACAATGGCAGGGAGCTCGTGATCAACGGCACCGGCAACGGGCCGGTCGACGGCTTCGTCGATGCGCTCTCCCGTCATATCGGCGTCGAGCTTTCCGTGCGCGACTATTCCGAGCATTCGATACAGCACGGCTCGAACGCCGCAGCGATCAGCTATGTCGAGATGGAGTACCCCGGCGGCATCATCTTCGGGGCCGGCATCAACACCAATATCGTGGCCGCCTCGCTCGAGGCCGTGGTGTCGGCGGCAAACCGGATCATCGAGGCGAAGTAGCTTCGACCAAGCGGGCGGTCACCCGCCCGCAGCCGGTTCGTGTCGAGCGGCGCGGATTGCCGTGCCGCTCGGGACTTTTGCCGGAAAAAAGTCTATGTTAGCGGTTTGTTAACCACGTTGACTGCGCTGGGACCGCCGCGATGAGCGAAAAGGCTGAGAGTCAGGAATCGGCCGCGCAGGCGCGCAGGCTCACCGAGATCATCCGCGAGGTGAAGAACGCGGCGGCCGACCGCGACGACGTCGTCGTCGAGCTGCGCGAGGCAAGCCACACGCGGCTGGAGCTGATGGCGGCGGAACTTGCACCGTTCTTCGCGCAGGTTCCCGCCGACATGGACCTCTTCGACTTCACCATTTCCTCGGGGCTGCAGCCGCGCCTCTGGATCGATGCGATCAGCCATGTCGCCATGGCGCGCGACCGCCGCACCTATCGCTTCGTCAAGGACACGCGCGCCGGCCGCGTGGTGCTGGCCGAGGACACCGCCATCAAACCGGTCGCCGACCAGGTCGCCCGCTATGTCGCCGAGCGGATGATCGAGCGCGAGCGCCTGATGGAGGGTAGCGCCGAACCGGCCATCCCCGGCCTGAACATGCGCGAAGGCGAGGAGGAAACCACGATCGTCCGGCGCGGCGGCTGGCCAGCCTTCCTGTCGGGCCTCGGCCTTGTCGCGGCCGGCGCACTGGTCGGCCTCATCGCTTCGGTGATGGCCCTCTGGGACCGGCTGATGACGAGCTTCGGTTCCGCGCCCTGACGGAACGCGCTACGGTCGGCTGCCTGTTCCGGTTACCCCCACCCGTCCCGCAGTGACGACGGCAACAGCCGCATCCGGTCCGCCGATCAGATCCGTCGCCGACAGTTCGCCCACCGGCAAGGTCGGGCCCGACAGACCGCGGCGTGTGAGCCGCAGCATCCACGCCTCCGGCTCGCCGGATATCTCGAGCAGGTTCCATTGCGCCGCGGGATGCGAGCCGCCGATCGCCTGGCCGCCTGCCGCAACGCCGACGACCGGCACGTTCTGCTTGTTCTTGCCGTCGATCCAGTAGAGCGTCGGCTCATGCGAATGGCCGTGCAGGATGAGCTCCGCTCCGTGGCGCAGGATCGTCTTCTGGAAATTGCCGATGCCGAACAGCCTTTTGTGCTGCGTCACGGCGCCTCGAACCGGAGGATGATGGATCATGACCACGCGGAAAAGGCCTTGTCTGCCCGCCTCGTCGAGCAGCCCGCCGAGGCGGTGCGACTGATCCTCGCGGAAGAAGCCGTTGGCCATGAAGGGGGCGGTGGCGCGCGCCGAAGAGACGCCGATCAGCGCCACCTTGTCCCTGACGCGCATATAGGGGAAGGCGTGCCGGTCGGATGGCGCGTTCCGGCCGTCTCCCGTCATCCAGGGGCCCCAGAAGCGGCAGACCTTGTCGAAGGCGCCGGGCACATAGGCATCATGGTTGCCTGGAACGACCGACACCTCTTCGGGGGGGCCGAGCGTCTCCAGCCAGAGCCGTGCCAGCTCGATCTCGCCGTCGAGCGCCAGATTGACGAGGTCGCCGGTGACCGCGAGATGATCGACGCCGACGGCCTTGATGTCGGCCGTGATCGAGCCGATCACGCCGTCCTGCATGATATGACGTCGGTTGCGCTGCCAGTTGACGTAGCCGACCATGCGCTTGGACGCGAGGTCCCGATAGGTTACATCGGGAAGCGGACCAAGATGGACGTCGGAGACATGGGCGAGCCTGAACATCGTGCCTTTCTAGGCTACGCCGCGAAGGCTTTCCACCCGCGCATCACCGCAGGAACATCATTGTGACGAAGGCAACTGCGACTGCCGATCGGCTCCGACAGACCGGCTGGTCCCGCCTGCGCGGAAGGCTGTTCCACTTCTATTTCCGGCTGAAGCGGCCGATGACCTTCGGCGTGCGCGGACTTGTTTACGACGCCGATCAGACTTCCGTGTTCCTGATCCGCCACACCTATGTGCCGGGATGGCAGCTTCCGGGCGGCGGCGTCGAAGTTGGCGAGACGGCGATCGAGGCGCTGCAGCGCGAGCTTTTCGAGGAGGGCAATATCGAGATCGCCGGCTCTCCCCTCCTGAAATCGATCCATTTCAACCGCCAGGCCAGCCGCCGCGACCATGTCGCCCTCTACCTTGTCGAGAGCTACCGGCAGACAGCGCCCAAGCTTCCCGACAGGGAAATCGCCGAGGGCGGCTTCTTCCCGCTCGACCGCCTGCCGGACATGACTACTCCGGCGACGCGACGGCGCATCGCCGAAGTTTTTGGCGGTGCGCCGGCATCGCCGGACTGGTAAAGCACGATGCGGCTAGGCGGCGGCCTTGGAGAAGCGGCCCCGGTCGTGCGGCTCGAGATAGTCGATGGCCGGCCCGACAGGTACGATGCGCGTCGGGTTGATGGTGGTATGGCTGCCGTAATAATGCGCCTTGATATGATGCATGTTGACCGTCTCGGACACACCCTGCACCTGGTAGAGATCGCGCAGATAGTTGGACAGGTTCGGATAGTCCGCGATCTGCCTGAGATTGCATTTGAAATGCCCGACATAGACCGGATCGAAGCGGACGAGCGTGGTGAAGAGCCGCCAGTCTGCCTCGGTGATGCGGTCGCCCACCAGGTAGCGCTGCTTTGACAGGCGATGGTCGAGCTGGTCGAGCACTGCGAAGAGCTCCCGGAACGCCTCTTCATAGGCTTCCTGCGTGGTCGCGAAGCCGGCCCGGTAGACGCCGTTGTTGATCGAGGGGTAGACGAGGGCATTGACGCCGTCGATCTCCTCGCGCAGCGCCTTCGGATAGAGGTCCAGCGATGCGTCGCCCCACGCGTCGAAGGCGGAGTTCAGCATGCGGATGATCTCCGACGATTCGTTGGAAACGATCGTCTGCTCCTTCTTATCCCAAAGCACCGGCACGGTGACGCGGCCCGTATAGGCCGGATCGGCCTTGGTGTAGATCTGGCGCAGGAAGTCGAAGCCGTAGAGCGTGTCGCCGGTCGCGCCGTCCTCGGCTAGGAAGGTCCAGCCGTCCTTGCCCATATAATGGTGCACGACCGAAACCGAGATGACGTCCTCGAGCTTCTTCAGCTTGCGAAAGATCAGGGTCCGGTGCGCCCAGGGGCAGGCGAGCGAGACATAGAGGTGATAGCGGCCCGGCTCTGCCTTGAAGCCGCGCGTGCGGCCTTCGGCGGGCTTGCCGTCGGCGGTCACCCGGTCGCGCCACTTCGCATCCTGACGAACGAACTTTCCGCCGGTCTCCTTGGTTTCGTACCAGCGATCGACCCACTTGCCTTCGACCAGCAGTCCCATGGCATATCCTTTCCTGCTTGCCATAGACATCTAGTGCGGCGTGCCAGCAGGTGACAGGGCGCACGCAGTGACGGTCCGTCACCTAAAACCGGTCACGAACCCCGGCAAAGACGGGATCGGGCGAATATCCGTAGACGCGCCCGCAAAATGATGTTAGCGGGCGCCTCATGCTCAATATCCGGATCAACCGACGACGAATGGAAGCCCGCGCCTAAGGCGCCGATGGCCCGCCGCGCCTTCGCGGCATTCCTTCCTCCTCGACCGGACGAGACCATGAACGCTCCCGACGTGACCTACCTGCCGGAAACTCCGGCGCATGATGCCGAAATCGACCACATCAACGAAGAGGCCTTCGGTCCGGGACGCTTCGCCCGCGCGGCCTACAAGATCCGCGAAGGCGGCCCGCATGAGCGGACGCTCTCCTTCGTCGCGACGCATGACGGCATCGTGATCGCCTCGGTCCGCATGACCCGCATCGCCGCCGGCGAGGGCCGCGCCCTGCTGCTTGGGCCGCTTGCGGTGCGCCCGGCCTTCAAGAATCTCGGCATCGGCCGCCGCCTCGTGGCGATCGCGCTGGAGGCCGCCGGAAAGGCGGGCGCGGAAGCGGTCGTCCTCGTCGGTGACGAGCCTTACTACGGCCCGCTCGGCTTCAAGCGCATTCCGCGCGGCCAGATCTCCATGCCGCGACCCGTCGACCTTGACCGTCTCCTTGCCGTGGAGATCAGGCCTGATGCACTTGCCCGGCTCACGGGTGAGGTCTGCCATGCCGACCACGCAACGGTCGAGGAACGCTGCCTGGCGACGGTATGAGCGGCCGGGACATTGCTCCCGTCATCCTTTCGCGCCACAATTTGCCTTGTAAGCTGAGACGCATCACGCAATAACTGGATAATTATCATCCACTTTTGACGTGAGAAATGAACGACAAGCCCAAGGACGTGATCCGCGAAACCGACGCCGAGGCGGTGAGACTCGCAAAGACCCTCACCCGCACGGCCCGCTTTGGCGCGCTCGGGGTCCTCGATCCGGACACTGGCGTGCCGCTGGCAAGCAGGGTGGGGGTGGCGACCGATGCGGACGGCACGCCGCTCATCCTCGTCTCGCAGCTTTCTGCCCACACGAAGGCGATCCTTGCCGATCCGCGCTGCTCGCTGCTCGTCGGCGAGCCAGGCAAGGGCGATCCCCTCGCCTATCCGCGCATCACGGTGGTTTGCCGCGCCAGGAAGCTTGAGCCCGGAACACCCGAACGCGCCCGCGCCGAGCGGCGCTACCTCAACAGCAACCCCAAGGCGAAGCTTTATGTAGGTCTCGGCGACTTCTCGTTTTTCCGGCTGGAGGTCGAGCGCGCCAGTCTCAACGGCGGCTTCGGCAAGGCCTATCTGCTCAGCCGCGACGACATCGTCGTCGATGGGCCGGTGGTGGAAGCGCTGGCCGAATCCGAGCAGCGGGCTGTCGACCACATGAACGACGATCACCTCGATGCCATCGCCAACTACGCCCGTCATTTCGCCAAGGCGGACGGCGGCGGCTGGATCATCACCGGCATCGATGTGGACGGGATCGACCTTGCAGCGGGCGATGATCGACGGCGCGTGTTTTTCCCTTCCCCCCTGAAGGATGCCCAGGAGATGCGGATCGCGCTGGTGGAGATGGCCAAGGAAGCCCGCGAGGCGCTGACATCACAGGTTTGAGATTACGTCCCTGCCGTGCATTTTCGAGTCTTGAGATTTGAGTCCTTTACGTTAGGTTGCATCGAGATGCGGAACGACTCTGTCGCCTCCGCCAGGAATAAAGTGCCTGGAATTCGGAAGTGTCGCCCTCGGCGTCCGGACGAAATATCGGCGTAGGGGGAAGAATGGTTTCAAAGAAACTGTTGGACAATTCCGAAGCCGCAGCGGAATTTCTCACTCTCATCAGTAATGAGAAGCGCCTGGAGATACTTGCGCTCCTGCTGCATGGCGAAATGACAGTGGGCTCGATCGCCGACAGGATTTCGCTCAGCCAGTCGGCGCTGTCGCAGCATCTGGCCAAACTGAGGGGCCTCGACCTCGTCGAGACGCGCCGCGACCGGCAGATGATCTACTACTCCTGCAATTCCGACGCCGTCAGGCAGGTGCTGCGCACGCTGGACGGCATCTTCGGCGAGGCATAACGGACACGCCGGTCCGGCTATCCCAGTTTCGCGGCCGCCCGTCGAGATCTTCCCCGGTTACCGCCGAGGTTACCGGTCTTGCCGATGTGCCGGAAGCCTGTCAGACGGCTGACCATGGAAACCATCCGCATCGACGATCCTGCCGATCCGCGCGTCGCCCCCTATCTGTCGGTTCGCGAACGCGACCTTGCCGGCCGTCAGGGCCGCTTCATCGCCGAGGGCAAGGTCGTGCTCAATGTGCTTTTCTCGGCGGCGCGCTTCGTAGCGGAATCGGTGCTGGTGCTGGAGAACAGACTGCCGGGCCTCGCCGACACGCTCCGGCGCGCACCATCGTCGTTGCCGGTCTATACTGCGTCGCAGCCGGTCATGGATGCCATCGCGGGCTTTCACATCCATCGCGGAATCTTGGCCGTTGGCCGCAAGCGTGAGGCCGATAGCCCGGAAGAACTTCTCGCCTCGTTGCCTGAGCGCGCACTTGTCGTCGTGACGGTCGGTCTCTCGAACCACGACAATGTCGGCGCCATCTTCCGCAATGCAGCGGCCTTTGGCGCCGACGCCGTGCTTCTCGACGCAACCTGCTGCGATCCTCTCTACCGCAAGGCGATTCGCGTGTCGGTCGGAGCGGTGCTCAAGGTCCCCTTCGCCACCGGCTCCGATGCGGGCTCGATCGTCGCGCTTCTGGACAAGGCGGGTTTCGGACAGGCCGCGCTCTCGCCTTCGGGGACGACCGACATACGTGTCGCCTCGCGGCCCGACCGCATGGCGCTCTATCTGGGTACGGAGGGCGACGGACTTCCCGACGATCTGCTGTCGCGGCTTCGGACGGTCCGCATCCCCATCGTTGAAGGTTTCGACAGTCTGAACGTCGCGGCGGCGTCTGCGGTCGCGCTCCACCGCTTCGGCGACGCGAAATAGTCAGCCGGTCGCGGCTGCCTTCTGCAGCGCACGCACCTTGTCGGCGAGGCTGGTGATCTTCCCGTCGGCGTCGTTGTCGGCCTCGCCGGCCGGACCCAGCGCCTTGTCGATCGGCGAGTTCGGTCCCTCCAGCGCGGCGGTGAGCTTGACCACCTCGGCCGCGAGTTCGTTCATCTGCTCGCGCAGGACCGCGCTCTGCCGCCGTCCGCCATTCCATTCCTCGGATTTCGTCCGCTCGTGGACGGCGACGTCCACCTTCAGCTTCCGGTTCTCCCGCGTCAGCACCTTCAAGCGCTCTTCGAGGAGATCGCGATCGGCCGACAGCTTGGCCATCAGCTTCTCCATCTCCTTCTGCTTCGCGCCGGTCGCGTAAGTCGCGAGTTGGTCGGCAGTCTCGGCCTTTTCGCTTTCGAGCTTCGCCTTCTCGGCTTGCAGCGCCGCAATCTGCGCCTGGAATTCACCTTCAGCACCGGTGCTTGCCTTGACGCTGTCGCGCATGCGCGTGACCTCGCGCTCGCCGCGATCGATCTTCTCGTCGCGGTCGGCGATGGTCGCCAGCAGCCGCTCGATGCGCGCCTCCAGCGCGAGCGCCCTTTCCTGCTCGGCCTTCAGCGCCTCGCGGCCGGCCTGGCTCTCGGCGCCGATTTCCTGACTGCGGCGATCGATCTCGCGCCGTTCGCTGCGCAGCGTCGCCATGTCGTTGTTGAGCTTTTCGATTTCGCCTTCCCGCGCCGTGATCTCGACCTGCCGGTTGGAGGCGGTGAAGCTCGCATCGTCGTACATCCGGCCGAGCTTCTCGATCTCGGTGGCTCGCCGCTCCAGGAGGTTCTCCGCCTCCTCGAGCTTTTCGGTCAGCACCTGCAGCTCGTCCTCGCGGCGGCGAAGCTCCGAACGTATCTCACCCGCCTGCACCTCCAGCCGCGTCAGCGCCTCGTGACGCTCCTGGCGCTCCGACATCAGCTGCTTCAGCTCTTCGCGGTTGCGGTTGATCTCGACGATCTGCGCCGCCGCCTTCTCGCGGAAGTTCTTGAAATTGATCTCCAGCCGCCGTGTCGCCATTGCGAATTCGGCGCGCATGCGGTCCTTGTCGGCCTGGATCTCGGTCAGCGTCAGCGGCACCGATGCCTCGATGCGCCGGCGCGTCAGCGCGACGGCCCGGCGCCAGACCATCGGCGCCACGATCAGCGCGATGAAGCCGGCTGACAGAAAGCCGAGGACGAAGACAAGGCTGGACTGCATGGTTTCTTCCGTGCTCGCGGGCAACGCCGGCCGGTACCGCTTTTGCCACGGTGCGAGGGGCGAAATCCAGTACTGCCGCGAGAATTAATGCCGGTACGCGCACCGTACCGCCGGACTGGTGCCCCTCGACATGGCACGGGCGGCCCGAGGGCCGCCCGTGGAACATGCCTGCCCGGACTATACTGAGATCAGAACGGATTCCAGGTCGGCCGGTCGGTCAGCTTCAGATAGCCTACATTGACGCCGAGGCGGGCGCCGACGCCGGTACGCACCGGCACCAGCATGATGTTGCCGTTCTTCAGCACGTTGAAGCCTAGGCCGGCCACCACATAGGCGGAACCCGCGACGCCGGCGAAACGGTTGTAGAGATTGGGCACGTCGTCGAGGTTGTAGACCAGCATCATCGTGCGAGACCCCTGGCCGCCGAAATCCCAGCCGAGCGAAGGTCCCTGCCAGAACACCTTATGGTCGCCGGCATTCTTGGTGTAGAGCGTGCCCTCGCCATAGGTCAGGCCGCCGATGATCGCACCGGAGCCTTCCTCGCCGAGAACGTAGCCGTTCGGCAGGCCGTAGGACGCGAAGATATGCTCGACGACGCTCGCCAGGCCGCCCGATGTCGCCCCAAAGAACCGGTGACCCGATTCGACGATTTCATCGGCCGTGTATTCCTGCGCCCGCGACGGAGTAGCCGAGAACGCGATGATGCACGACAGTGCAAACAGGGATGCGATGATCCGGAGCGAGATCCGGTTCTTCAGTCGGGAAAACATGCTTCCAATCTCCGTCCGGGAGCCTTCTTCGCCGACGCCTTGCCCCGCTGCGGCTCTTGTCACGGCCGCTTGATGGGAATCACGGACAAACTATGCCCCATTCCTTTTCCAACTGTTAAGCATGGCGAAGATGGCGGATCGAAGGCCGTCCGCGTCGCCTCGGTGCCGACCGCGCGTGCTCGACTTCCGCAAAATGTTGCCGCTGTCAGGCTTGGCGTATACCTATGCTTGCCGGGGCGCGGACGTGATTCGCAGCGGGCGGCGAAGCTGACCTGTCGATTTCAGGGGATAATCCGATAGATGTCTGAACTTTTTACGCTTTCCGCGCCGGATCTGGCGGCGCTTTTGTGCAGCCGCGTATGCCACGACATCATTTCACCGGTGGGAGCGATCAACAACGGGCTCGAACTGCTCGATGAGGGCGGTGCCGACGAGGACGCCATGAACCTCATCCGGCAGAGCGCGAAGAATGCTTCGGCCCGCCTCCAGTTCGCCCGTATCGCCTTTGGAGCGGCGGGCTCGGCCGGCATGCAGATCGATACCGGCGACGCCGAGGCCGTGACCACGGCGTTCCTGGCGAATGAGAAGCCGGAGCTCGTCTGGAGCGGCGGCCGTGCCCTGCTTCCGAAGAATCAGGTGAAGCTGCTCCTCAACCTCGTTTTGGTGGCGCTGGCGGCAATCCCTCGCGGCGGCAAGATCGTGGTTACGCTCGACGACGTCCACAGCCAGCCGAAATTCACCCTCGCTTCGAGTGGACCGATGCTGCGCGTGCCGCCGAAATTCCTCGAGCTGCACTCGGGGCGCAAGCCGGAAGAACCGATCGACGCGCATTCCGTACAGCCCTATTACACGCTTCTGCTGGCGCGCGAGGCGGGCATGACGATCTCGATCCATGCCAACGCCGAAGAGGTGGTGCTGACCGCCGCTTGACGGGATTCCCCTTGGCAGTCCGTCTTTGTGGGCCAGCCACGAACACTGACGAACCAAGTATTGATCCGGCAAGGCAAAGAAAAACTCCGCCCTTGCCGGCATTTTCCAAAATTTTACCTAACTGCTTTTCCGCTTGTTTACGCAGCCCGGCTATGGTCGCAGACGACGCCGGCTGCCCACATCCCGGCAGTCGCATGCAGGGACCGGGACATGAAGCGCTGCCTTTTCGTTGATGATTCAGCCGTGGTCCGGAAAGTGGCGAAGCGCATTCTCGGCGGCCCGGATCTCCAGGTCATGGAGGCGTCAACGGGCTTCGACGCGATCTCCATCTGCGTCGGCGATATGCCCGACATCATCGTCGTGGACGGCGGATTGCCCGACATGACAGCTGTGGAATTCATCCGCCGCGTGCGCGGCATCGACAGCCCGGTCAAGCCGCAGATCGCGGTGTGTCTGGCCGAGGTCGACATCGCCGCCATCATGCGGGCGAAACGCGCCGGCGCCCAAGGATATCTGCTGAAGCCCTTCAACCGACCTCAGCTGCTGGACCGTTTTCGCGTGTTCCAGACTGCGGCCTGAGGCAAAAAACCAGCGTTTTCAATAGCCTGAAAAGCAAAAGACCCGGCAAGGCCGGGTCTTCGTTCTGCCATAGCGAAACGCTCAAGCGCTCTCGCGGATATCTTCGGGCTCGCGCAGCACATAGCCGCGGCCCCATACCGTCTCGATATAGTTCTGCCCGCCGGACGCCGCATCGAGCTTCTTGCGCAACTTGCAGATGAAGACGTCGATGATCTTCAGCTCCGGCTCGTCCATGCCGCCATAAAGGTGGTTGAGGAACATTTCCTTGGTGAGCGTGGTGCCCTTGCGCAGCGAGAGCAGCTCCAGCATCTGGTATTCCTTGCCGGTCAGGTGCACGCGCTGGCCCCCGACCTCGACCGTCTTGGCGTCGAGGTTAACCACCAGATCGCCCGTGGTGATGACCGACTGGGCATGTCCCTTCGAGCGGCGCACGATCGCGTGGATTCGCGCCACCAGCTCGTCCTTATGGAACGGCTTGGTCATGTAGTCGTCGGCGCCGAAGCCGAGGCCGCGGACCTTGTCCTCGATGCCGGCCATGCCGGAGAGGATGAGGATCGGCGTCTTCACCTTGGAAAGGCGAAGTGTTCTCAAGACTTCATAACCCGACATGTCGGGGAGGTTGAGGTCGAGAAGAATGATGTCGTAGTCGTAAAGCTTACCGAGATCGACGCCTTCTTCACCGAGGTCGGTGGTGTAGACGTTGAAGCTTTCCGACTTCAGCATCAACTCGATGCTCTGTGCGGTTGCACTGTCGTCTTCTATCAGCAGAACGCGCATTCTATTCCCCTTTTCTGCTGCCGGACCGTCTCATGCGGGCACCCGGTATCGGAGCAGTGTGTGCCTGAATCAGAAGCTGCCACCGAATGGTTAACAAAACCTAATTCGGTCTGGCAAGTGAAAATCCGTCCTTTAGCCTGCGAATACACCATATTGAATCTAAAGCTGAATCTGTGTGCGGAATTCTTAACGTTCTGCATTAATAGCAGTCCGTAAGCCTGCCGTACGAATGTCGTGATTCCATGCAGATGCGAGAATGGATTTTTACCCTGCCTTAAGTCCTGACCCGTATGATTAACAATGCGCGTAAACGAATGGTTACCGCCGGCGAAATATCTTAGGAATTTGTTTCCTATCGTGCGGCGCGGGGGCCTTCGTATGCGCGGGAGCTTTGTGGTTAAGGGCGTCAGTGTTTCCGGGAGTTTCGGATTATGAAGGCACGTGAGAACCTCGTTCGGCTGAAGCAGTTTCAGGTGAGCGACAAGCGCCGGCAGCTGCTGCAGCTCGACATGATGATCGCCGAGTTCGAGCGCATGGCCAGCGAGCTGGAACTCCAGATCGCCGCCGAGGAGAAGAAGGCCGGCATCACCGACATCAACCATTTCGCCTATCCGACCTTCGCCAAGGCAGCCCGGCTCCGCCGCGACAATCTGATGAATTCGCAGCAGGATCTCCTGCAGCAGCGAACCACGGCAGAATCATTACTCGCCGAAGCTGAAGCGGAGCTTTCCAAGGCCGAGGCGCTCGAATCCCGGGACGCCCGGAGCCGCGACGCCGAAGTGCCGCTGCGCAGCGCAATGATCGGGTAATCCCGGCCCTGGCACCCTCCTTCCGCCGGCCTGCGCCTTCGGCTATGGCTCGGCGATGCGCCTCTTCCTCCCGATTGTCCTTTTTGCATCGACGCTGTCGCTGGGCCTCGGCCTGGTCCTGCCGCTCATCCGCATAGACCGCCTGCTCCTCTTCACCGACGAACCGTCACTTCTCGCCATCGTCTCCGGACTGTGGTGGGAGGGTGAGATGCTGCTGTCGACCGTGATCGCGCTGTTCTCGATCGTCTTGCCTTGCCTGAAGCTCGGCCTGCTGCACGTCGCAGCTTATGGCGAACGCGATGCTCACCATGGCGTTCCCGCATGGCTGCGGGCCCTGTCCAATTGGTCGATGCTCGACGTCGTGCTGGTGGCGCTGGTGATCTTCGCGGCCAAGACCAGCGGCCTCGCCACGGCTCTCAGCCAGTCTGGATTGTGGTTCTTCGCCGCTTCGGCCCTGCTGACCGCCACGGCATCCGCGCTCGTCAAGCGCGAAGCCTGAACGACATCGCGTTACAAGCGGAAGGTCTTCCCGCAGGGACAGACAAGCGAAGGCAGGGAGATGGTGAGCGGCATCGGCGACCCGGGCGGATCCGCCGCTCTGTCGGCTAGTGCCGGTACTGCTGGATGCGTGTCGTACGCAGCCCGGCAAGGCCGTATTCGTCGATCGAGGCCTGCCAGGACAGGAATTCCTCGGTCGTAAGCTTGTAGCGCTGGCATGCTTCGTCGAGGCTGAGCAGGCCGCCGCGAACCGCCGCAACGACCTCGGCCTTGCGCCGGATGACCCAACGCCTCGTATTCGACGGCGGGAGATCTGCGATGGTCAACGGACTGCCGTCCGGGCCAATCACATATTTGACGCGCGGTCTAATCAGATCGGTCATCTTACTCTCTACACAACCACAAACGCTACGACGCAATCACGGTCACAATAACGCCACAGCTTTAAAAATTGCCTAAGCTCTCCCTAATGGGTAAGTAACGTTCCTGAATCGACCGTTAGGGATTTCGGTTGGATTTGACGGAACGTGCCTGTCCGCCGTGAGAACGGCATAGAGCGGCGGTTGTATTGGCGAGCCGGATAAGCTTGACCTATATTCGCTCCATAGGCGCCTGCCCGTCGCGCAACGGAACAGCAATTCGATGAACAGCCTCGACCTTCCCGGAAGGCCCGAAGAAACCCGCGTCGTGGTGGCGATGTCGGGCGGCGTCGATTCGTCCGTCGTCGCCGGCCTCCTGAAGCGCGAGGGCTACGACGTCATCGGCATGACGCTTCAGCTCTATGACCACGGCGCCGCCGTGCACCGCACCGGCTCCTGCTGCGCGGGACAGGACATCGACGATGCGCGCCGCGTCGCCGAGACGCTCGGCATCCCGCATTACGTGCTGAACTACGAGGAGCGTTTCCGCAAGGCGGTGATCGATCCCTTCGCCGCGAGCTACGTCGCCGGCGAGACCCCGATCCCCTGCGTATCCTGCAACCAGACCGTCAAGTTCGCCGATCTTCTGGCGACGGCGCAGGAACTCGGCGCCGATGCGCTCGCCACCGGCCACTACATCCGCAGCCGTGCAGGTGCCGGTCCTGGGGGCGCTCACCGCGCCCTCTACCGGCCGGTCGACGCCGAGCGCGACCAGAGCTACTTCCTCTTCGCCACCACCCAGGCGCAGATCGACTATCTGCGCTTTCCGCTCGGTAGCATGCCGAAGCCGGCAGTCCGCGCGATGGCTGAGGAGATGGGCCTCACCGTCGCCGCCAAGGCCGACAGCCAGGACATCTGCTTCGTGCCGCAGGGCAAGTATTCCGACATCATCGCCAAGCTCAGGCCCGCAGCGGCCAATCCCGGCGACATCGTCCACATCGACGGTCGCGTGCTCGGCCGTCACGACGGTATCCTGCGCTACACGATCGGGCAGCGCCGCGGCATCGGCGTCGCTTCGGGCGAACCCCTTTATGTCGTCCATCTCGACGCCGACCGGGCGCGTGTCATCGTCGGCCCGCGCGAGGCGCTGGAGACGCACAAGATCTACCTGCGCGACGTCAACTGGCTGGGCGACGATCCGCTGTCCGACGTTCCGCCCGAGGGCATAGAGCTCTACGCCAAGGTCCGTTCGACGCGGCCTCCGCGCCCGGCGATGCTGCATCACGGCGACGGCGCGGTCTGGGTCGAGCTTGGCGAGGGTGAATCCGGCATCGCGCCCGGCCAGGCCTGTGTGCTCTACAGCGACGACGGCAACGACGCCCGTGTCTATGGCGGCGGCTTCATAGAGCGCTCCGAGCGCGGCAAGGAGGCCGAAGCCATGCTGTCGCGCCTCGCCTCGATGCCGGCGCATATCCCGGCCGAATAGCGTCCAGGCCATGCTTGCCCGTCTCAAGGGCTGGGCAAGGACGATCAAGCGCGACGCCATCGCCCTGTTTCTTGCCGCGCGCGATCCACGGACGCCTTGGTACGCCAAGGCGATGGCGGCTCTGGTTGCCGCCTATGCGCTCAGCCCCATCGATCTCATTCCGGATTTCATCCCGGTCCTCGGCTATCTCGACGACCTTGTCATCGTCCCGCTGGGCATCTGGATCGTGGTCAGGCTGGTACCGTCCAGCCTCATGCAGGAGTTCCGGGCCGAAGCCGCACGGATGGAGGCCAGGCCGGTCAGCCGCGCCGGCGCGCTTGCCATCATCTTGTTGTGGATCGTCTCGGCCGGCCTGCTTGTGTGGTGGTTCTGGCCCAGGCCCGCCACCTAATTCTAGACGTGAACGACCGTGCCTGCCGTCAAAATCCTGAGCACAGTGATCGCCTCCTCGCCGCTGGTGCGCGGCGCCTCGCGCGTCTCGATGCAATGGAGAAAATGCTCGAGCTCGCGCGTCAGCGGCATGCCCTGCTCCACCGCCACATAGGACGGCTCGTTGGCGGTGAAGGCCCACTGGCCGCTGTCCTGCCACACCGCATGCCGGTAGACGGCGAGTTTCCTCTCCCACGGCTCGACATCGTCAAACACAGCCATCGCCTTGGTGCCCACCACCGTCAGCCGGCGCTCGCGATAGGGATTGAGCCGCGACGCAAAGAGATGGCTGCGCAGGCCGTTCGGGAAACGCATGTGCACATGCGCGAAATCGCTGAGACGGTCGAGAAGCGCCGCTCCCTCGCCGCGCACTTCGACCGGCGCGGCGCCCGTGATGGCAAGGATCATCGACAAATCGTGCGGCGCCAGATCCCACAGCGCATCGTTCTCGGTATGGAACTTGCCGAGTCCCAGCCGGTGCGAATGGATATATTTCACCTCGCCGAGTTCACCGGCGTCGATCAGCTCCTTTAGCTTCTCGAAGGCAGGGTGGAAGCGCAGCACATGGCCGACCATGAAAATGCGACCGTGGTCAGCGGCAGCCGCCACGGCCCGCTCGCCATCGGCGACGGTCAGCGCGATCGGCTTCTCGACCAGCACGTCCTTGCCCGCTTCGACCGCGCGCACGGCGGCATCGGCGTGAAACTGCGGCGGCAGCGCCATGACGATGCCGTCGACGTCGTCACGGGCAAACAGGGCGTCCGGATCGATCGCAAGGCAGTCCTGCTCGCTGGCGAAGCCTTCGGCCCGGGCGCGGTTGGCGTCGGACACGGCGTGCAGCGCACCCAGCGCCTTCAGCGTGCGGATGTGGTTCGAGCCCCAGTATCCGCATCCAAGGACTGCTATGCGCGGTTTCATCACTTGCCAGCTCAGGAAGAATGTGACGGACACATAACGGCGCACCGGAACGAACTCAAGCCGCCAGCCATTCACGGCCGGACGCCGGACGATTTGCCGCGAACGGCTCTTCTTCAACCCCGCCGTCGGGACAGCCGGAGGATTATCCCGCTTTCCTGGCTAGCTGCGACCCTGAAAAGACGCATGATCCACGGCTTTTGCAAGCTTGACAGCCTCGCCGGTCGAACCTTATATCCGCGCGACCTTGGCGGATGCCTCGGCAAGCCTTGCGGCTGTCGAAGTCCCGTCTACTCGGCGGAGTAGCTCAGTTGGTTAGAGCAGAGGAATCATAATCCTTGTGTCGGGGGTTCAAATCCCTCCTCCGCTACCACCCCAATCGCCCCAGTCTTTTTTATGGTGGGTCTGGCCAGATAGCCCGTCGCAACCAGTCAGCTCAATGACTTAACTCTGCGTCGATCATACATTTGTCGTCGTTAGCGTTGCAACGCTGCGGCGCCTTCAAACCAATCTCGCGATACCCGTCGGTGCGCCGATCGCGGAACCGTCCGCGGCGACTGACGTTCGTGAACATGGCTGCGTGGTCCCAGGATGGCCCTGCGGCCTTGCCGCATGCACGAAGCTATGGAGCGGGAGATGTCATGATGGATCGGCGATTGTTCCTTACCGGAATGCTCGGCCTGGCGGGCGCGACCGCGCTATCGAGCGTGGTCATGACGGACAGCGCCCAGGCGGGGATTCCGACCGGCAGGGGAATTCTCGATGAATTGGATGCACCCGCGGAAGAGCTGGAAGGAAATCTTGAAGCCGAACCGATCAATCACCGTCGCGGGCACCATCGTCGCCGTCGGCGCCGCAGACGGCGGGTCTGGAGACGGTATTGCCGCCGTGAGTGGTATCATGGCCGTTGGCGCCGGCGCTGCCGCCGCAGGCGGGTATGGGTCTGGTACTGGTCGTATTACTGAGGAATCAGCAAGCTTGGGCTAGTTGCCGGGCAAGGCTCCGGCTTGGCCCGAGGTTCAGGCGGCCGAGGGGCCAGGATCGTCGAAACCGTCCGCTGCCAAGGTCCGGGCTCCAGACCCTGCAAGCTGTCCGCTGTTTCCCCCCGCGATGACACGCAGTGACGCTCTCCGTGCGGCTGGCGTCGCCAGCCTAGCCAGCAAGTCCTTCTCCCTTTTGGCCGCTTCCGGCTGGTAAAGCACCGCCTCGAGCACAATGCGCTCCTCGCCGCCGTCCGGCTTCGGCAGGCTGAGTGCCTGGCCCGCAGACAAGCCCAGCAAAGCGAGCCCGCGCGCGGTGGTGATCGGCAGGAAGATGCCTGGTGGCGAACTCAGGCGGTCATGCGAGAGGATACGCGTGTCGGGCTCGCGACCGTCGACGCTGAAGGTCACCCGGCTGCTCAGCGTCGCCACATCAGGCGAAATGTCGTCTCGGAACACCACGCTTGCCGCTTCGATCTTGCGGCTGAGCAGCACCCTCATTGGATCGTCAGTCCCCTGGCAGCGGTCGAGCATGACCTCCAATATGGTGAAATCCTTGGCGGTAAGGATGCATGTCTCGTGCGGCACCGTGATTCTCCATCGTACCCGCGCAAACGGGCCGGTTTTCTGGCGAAGAATGAGGAGAAACCCTGCCCGCGCGAGCGCGGCGCAGGGCTCACGAGCCTGCGATGAGACAACCTCCGAAGAGGGCGAGACGCGAGGGCCTGCTCACGACGCCTGCTGCAAGCCACCGGCACCGGCGGGGCGCTCGACGCTCTCCACGGTCAGCCGATGGACGCGGCCGTCACGCGCCTCCCAGTCGATCGACTGGCCGGGAGACAGCCCGATCAGGGCGGCGCCGATCGGCGTCAGGATGGACACCCGGCCTGCGGAGATGTCGGCCTCGGCAGGGAAGACTAGCGTCACCGTGCGGGTCTCGCCGGTATCGGTCGCGTAGCTGAGCGTCGACCCCATGCGCACGACATCGTCGCGCATGCTGGCGTCGGCGACGACGCGCGCCCTGTCGAGTTCGGCCGTCAGTTCTTCAGCCACTGCGGGATTGCGCTCGGCGATCACATCCGCGAGCCGCGCAAGCGTCTCGTGGTCCGATCTGGAGATGGTGATCGCCGGCTTGCGCCGCTTGCTGTCTGCGGGGGCCACATTGCCCTCCTTGTGGTGCGTGCGCCCCCGCGGCGCGAGAGCAGAAAAAATGAAAAATTCGGGTTGTCGCTTCGGTGGCCTTTTCCCCGTAGGGAAATCCGCGCCCTCGGCCGGGCGCGACATGGCCAGGCCGGGGTCAATTGCCCGCGATCGGGCAGACCTTGTTCAAAATCCGGACGATGCAGTCGGCGCGGTTCATCGCCAAGACTTGGGAAAAATTACTGGTCCTGTCAAGCATCGGCGATGCGGCTGCTTGAGCATGCCGCGTAACAGCCCAGCCCTTCGGGCTGCCGATCTTACGGCCTGCTCATCAACGTGGCTTGCAGGAACCTCAGATAGAGGAAGGCGAGGATCAGGAAGAACACGAAGTCGAACAGCGCGAGCCAGAGGAAACCGCCGCCGCAGAACGTCCAAACGATCGCCATCCAGAGCCTGCCGAGGATTCCGATGACGTTGGGCGCCCGCCGAAAACCCGGATGGATGTATCCCGGGATATAAAGCGCCGTGACGAGGATCAGCGTTGCGCCCCACCCCCTCACCCAGCCGACCGGAAACGGCTCCGGCAGCCCGACCAGATCGGAGAACCAGTGGGGCAGGAATATGCAGGAAAGGCCGATCAGCAGATGCAGGATCAGGTTCAGCCCCAGCACGCGCCGGTAGAGCGCCATGCTCCCCGCAGCCTGCGCTTCCGACCAGCCCGTCATCAATGAGTCCGTCATGTCATCGCTCCGCTCAGAAGGTCAGCAGATAAGCCAGGAGATCGGCCTTTTCGGCCTCGGGAAGGTCGACGCCGTAGGCATGGCCGCCGGAGCCGTTGCCCGGCAGCGAGGTATCGAAGCAGTAGCCTTTCGCGGGCGGCTCGGCGGGAGCGCAGCCAGGCGCGACGAAGCCGCCGTCCGGATCGAGCACGTCCATTCCGCGGACGAACGCCTTCAGCCGCTGTTCCGGCGCCTGAAGGAGCGCAGCCAGCGTCGGCACCGAACCGTTGTGCAGATAGGGCCCGCGCAGCCACAGCCCGTCGAGCGGCAGGTTGGCATAGCCGTCGGTCTTCTTGAAGTTTTTGAACTGATAGGGTGTGCCCGCGAACAGCTTCTCGAGCTGCTGTGCCCTGAACGTCTCCGTATAGGAATCGAGTCGAGCCCTGTCCGTTCCGAGCCTCGCAATCGGCTCGACCACTCCGATGTGCTGTCCGTCGAAAACATAGACATCGCCATCCTGGTAGCCGTGGCACGAGGCGCAGCCGGCCATGTAGATGACCTTGCCGCGCTCAACCGCTGATGGATCCGGCTTGTGAGGACTGGCCGGCGGCTTCAGGTCGCCCAGCCAGTCGGCGACGCGCTCTATCGCCTCGTGATCGACCGATTCCACAGTGACGCCGGCGCCGATCGCCGCCGACAGGTTGCGCTCTGAGAGGCTCGCATTGTTGCCGTCCCAGTGGAGGTTCATGCCTTCCCGCGGACGCTGGTCGAAGACAGCCGGCAGGTCCGCGACGCCTATCCGCTCCTCGGGCGTCAGCGCCGAGGCCTCGACGCCGAACTGCAGCAGCTTGTACGGGTTGAACGTGTCCACCCGGCCCGGCCCCCAGGACGGCTGCATGTCCATCAGCGGCAGCAGGCTTGCGCGCGTCTGCAGCAGGCCTTCGCGGAAGATCGGCAGGACGCCGATGCGCCATATCAGCCGGTCCAGCGCGTCGAGTTCGATGCCTTGCTCCTCCATCACCTCGAACAGCCGGTCCGGCGCCAGGCGCGGATCGGTGGAGAGTCGGAACACCATGCGCACGAAGCGGCCGAAGTCGAGATTGTTGGAAGGCATCGCAGCGGTGATCTTGGCGGCGTCGCCGGCCTCGGCGCGCCAGGTTCCGGTGTGGCAGGTCGCGCAGTTCAGCCAGACGACCTCGACGCCGCGCACCTTCCTTTGCGAGATGCCGACGGGCAGGTCGCGTCGCCTACCCGCTTCGTCTTCCTCGTAAAGGAAACCGAAGGCAGAATAGTCGTCGCGCCCCTCGAACTCGTCGGGGTAAAGCGCCGGCAGCACTTTCCAGATCGCATAAGGTATGCCGCTGCTGGGCTCCGCTCCGATGGAGCCGTATTTGAAATGCTCGACGATGTCGGCGTAATGCGGCGTGCTGTTGTCGGAGATGCGCCTCAGCACGATGATGCCGACGACCAGCGCGGCCAGGAACAGCACGAGCAGGATGGCGGCCAGCAGCGCGAGCAGGTTGATCTTCCAGTTGCGCCGCAGGCGCCACGCCTCGACCGCCGTGACCGGTTCGCTCGTCATCTAGACCTCTGCCGGCGAGGGTATGGTGAGGTGCGGCTTCGCCCGGTAGATGCTCATGAGTTGCTCGATCATCGCGTCGCGGGACGGGAAGCGCGCCTGCTCGTAGCAGCCCATCGGGTTTTCCGGCGCATTGACCAGGCATTTGTTGCAATACGTGCAGGGTACGGCCGGCCGGTCCGAACCGTCGCGCCACTGCTCGACGAGATCGGGATTGGCGACCAGCGAGCGCGCGATCGCCACCGCGTCGAAGGCGCCCGACTCCAGCCCTTCGCGGACGACCGACGCGGTCTGATAGCCGCCGGTGTTGATAACGGGGATTCGCACGGTCGCCTTGATGGCGCGCGCCTCCTCGATGCTGATCGCCTCGAAGGGCAACCCCTTCTTCATGCGGAACCAGATCCAGCGGAAGATCGGCCGGAGCAGCGGGTAGCGGAACAGCAGGAAGTTGCGGAAGCCATAGACGCCGGAGCTGATCAGCACGTCGTAGGTGGCCGCCAGCACGTCGATCGGCAGGTCGCCCGGCGGATTGAGCGGATGCGGGAACAGCGAGCCCGTGGAGACGTGCAGCGCGTCGACCCCTGCCTGCTCGCACCATTTGGCGACCTGAACCGAATCCGCCAGCGTGTTGCCCTTTCCCTCCCATGGAATGACGTTGTTGCGCTCGATCGCACTGAGCTTGACCTGCAGATGGAAGTCGCGTCCGACCGCGTCCCTGATCGCCGCGATCACCTCGAGCAGGAAGCGCGCCCGGTTGGCGAGCGATCCGCCATAGTCGTCGGTGCGGTCGTTTATCCCCGAGCTCAGGAACTGCGTGAACAGATAGCCGTTGGCCGCATGCAGTTCGACGCCGTCGAGACCCGCCTCGCGTGCACGCCATGCCCCGTGCGCGAAGGCCCTGACCGTCCGTTCTATGTCGGCCTTCGTCATGGCCTGGCAGAGGAAGCCGTGCAGCGGCTCCTTGCGGCTGGTGGAAGAGAGCGTCGGCCTGTGCTGGTTGTGGATTCCGGGCAGATCCATCTGCCGGCCCGAATGGCTGAGCTGCATGATGAACTTCGCGTCGAAACTGTGCACCGCCTCGCCGAGCTTCGCCCAGAGCGGAATGAAGTCGTCACGGTGCACCGTCGCGTAGCCGGCGATGATGCGGCCTTCCATCAGCACCGGCACGTAGGAGGAAATGATCGCGCCGACGCCGCCTTTCGCGAACTTGCATTCCCAGTTGATACGCGTCTGGGTGAGTGAGCCGTCCTCATTGTCGAAGCGGCCGGAAATGTTGGAACGGAAGACGCGGTTCTTGACCGTCAGATTGCGGAATCTGAGCTCCTGGAAGATCGGGTCGTTCATAGCGCCGTCTCGCCGGATTGAGCGCGTTTCCAGACATCCTTCAGCAGCGCCGTCGTCCACGCGGCGGCCGGGCATCGGCTCCAGCTCGCCGCCATGAAGATGATGTCGGCGTCGGGGTCGCGCGCGCGGGCGGCGTCCAGTTCGAACAACGCCAGCGTGCCGGCGGGCAGGTTTCCCCAGATGGTGCTCGCCGGCGCCGACCAGCGGCGTGGTACGCTCTCCGGCGCCCGCAGCGAGCGCATCACTGCCGCATCGGTGGTGATCCTGTCGCGAAGACCGGGCTCCAGCCACAATCGCCGCATCTGTCGCAGGCTGCGCACCAGGCTGTGCACGGCGACCGCGGTCGCATGGACGCCGGCGGAATCACCGCCGGCGGCATCCGACAGGACATGTTGCGCTCGCCGCAACGCGCCCGTCACGGCCCACCAGAGCGCGCGCAGCGGGTTCATGTTCCTCGGCGCGGCATCGAGCACGCAGGCCGCCCGCCATGTATGGTCGCTGCTGCTATAGCGGTCGGCGAAGAGCCGTCCGATCGCCTCCTGCACGAGTGGGCCGACGGCGCTCTCCGGCCGCTCGCCGCGCACATAGGCCGCCAGTTCGGCGACATGATCCGTTGCGACTGCGCCCTTGGAGACCAGTGCGCCAAGTCGGCTTTGCAACGCCGCCTGTTGTTCGGCGCGGCCGGGATGGTCGCGCGGGGAGACCGAAGGCAGCGGCGCGGTCGGTGTCCGCAGGCTGCGGCGGATTCGTCCGGCGATCCAGCGGTTGATCAACGGCCCGCCACCGGAAAAATCCCGGTCGAGCCTGGCGTCTGCGGAAGCTGCGGCAATCACGGCCGGATCGTCGATCCTGATCAGGTCGACCAAGCCGGGGATGCGCAGCCGGCGGGTCATCTCGCCGATCCCCTGCGCCAGGGGAAGAACACATTCCGCGCCTCGGCGAAATGCACCGCCAGGTCAGGGAAATGTCGATCGAGCACCGATTTGAAGTTGTTGTCGCGTATCCAGTCGAAACCGGCGCGCGTGTAAACCTCGGGACGGAAATCCTCGGTGAAGAAACGGTCGCTCTTCAGCCTGCGCGAAGCGAGCAGGATGAAGATGCGGAACGCCGTGTCCGAGAAGCCGAAGCCGGGCGGCGTGCCGTTGTGGCTCGATTTGCTTTCCGCGAGCGTTCCGACAAGGAGGTCGACCTTCTCGACCTCGCCATAGACATCGCGCAACTGCGCCTGCCACTCCTTGTCGTCGGTCAACTCCTCGAAGTTCTTCGGCACGAACATGCCGAGATGCCGCCTGAACGCACAGTAGCGGGGAACGCCCCGCTCGCGATCGCGCAGAATGTCGGTGGCGGCAAGGTCGATGAAGACGGAAGCGTCCTCGGCATGCTCGGGCTGCTTCAGCGGAGCCTCGGGCATCTTGCGCAGCCCGTTTGGAAAATTGTGCAGCACCAGCGCGCCCGGATTGCTGGTCGCGAAGGAATAGAGCGCGTCCTCGAATGGCAGCTTTGCGTAGATCTCGGTCCGCACCTTGCCGCGCGTCACACCGAAGAAATCGGTGCGCAGCACCTCCTCGTCCGTCTCATGCCGGCGCAGGGAGAACTCGTCCGGGATCAGGCTGTGCATGCGATAGACGGCGGTGAACTCCTCGGTGATCGCATAGGGCGCTCCGTGGTGGTCGGCCGGCGAGCCCGGAATACCCGACAGAACCTCGCCCTCGCCCAGCCGGCCATAGGCGCGGCCATAATGCTCGCCGAGCAGGCCCCACCAGTTGCCGCGCATCGCCAGGCGGCCTGCCGGCGAATTCATCAGCGCCGGCGTCCACTCCGTCGTGTGGATCTTCGCCATCAGCGCCGCGTTGACCAGACGCGCCTTCTGGAAGAGCCATTCTCCGTCGGCCGCGGGATGGTCTATGCGCAGCCGGTCGACGATCGAATTGTGCTCACGCGCGAAAATCGTGTGCATGATCGACAGGCCGAGCCACCAATTGCCGTTCACGCCGGCGAGCTCCTGGCCCGGCGTCTTGTGCCCCTTGTGCAGGGGCAGGAGCCCATTGGGCAGAACCGCCACCTTGCCGTCGGCGAGCAGCGCGCCCGTCTCCGGATCGCTGCGCACCAGGAGCTGGCGCGCCGGAAACGAGCCGTAGACCTGCGACCCGTCCCACCAATGCGTCTCCCGGTTCACATAAGCGGCGGGCCTGCCGTCCTCGCCCGGACGCCGGGCGTCGGGCGTGGTCTTGAGGATCGACATGCGGCCGTCGGGCCAGTCGTCACCCTCCGGAACGGGGAATTCGTGCTTCACCGCCGGATCGTTGTCGCCGTGGCTCAGCCAGTCATGCACCATGAATTGCAGCCAGGCGGGAGCAAGCAGGTTGAGATGCGGCACCGGCACGAATTCCCGGCGCTGCAGCAGCTTTATGCTGACCAGCCGCGGATTGGGATCGTAGATTCCGGGCTCTTCCTCGCCGAAACTGTCCGGTATCGGCACGTTGCGGCCGAAGCGGCTGCCGGCCATGCCCATCCAGGGTTTGCCGAGATCGTTGTGGCTGCCGTCAATGGTCCGCTGGTTGCGGACGTCCACCTTAGGTTCCGGCACCACCGGCTGGGGGTCCGATTCCGTGTCGAACAGGTTGCGCGCACGCATGTTGACGCGCAATCCCACCAGCGTCGGCATCGCTACCAGGAATGGCCAGCGATACCATGGTCGCCCTCTACTTGTCAGATCCGCAAAACGACCGAGCAAACGCTCCAATATTGAGCCTGACATCTGTTCCCTCGTAAACAGATTTCGGGGGCCATGATATCAATTCCATTTGACTAGTATAGTCCCAAAACAATGACCTCTATTTGCCTTTACATATCGATTCCTCCATCTGGAGAAACAGGGCGCCGAGAAAAATGTCTTCAAAATCTATAGATTGAAGAGGGACTTTGTACGCGGCAGAAAAAGGGAAAAAAGTCTCTGTTATGCTTGGCTTGGCGGAAGCTATTCGCCTGCGTTTTTCAACCACATCGGTCCGGTGACACTGCGTTTCGCCGCCGCAAGCTACGCCGCCCGGAATCCGGCTCTCTGGGTCGTGTTTAGCAGCCGGCACATCGACGGCTCCGATGCCCGATCCGCTGAAATTGCTTAAAAGGTTCAGAAATTTTGCCTGCCACGCTCTGGTATATTGATAACCAACGAGTGCCTCTTCCCCCGAAGGACTGGCAACCAAACGCCAGCCTGCTTCGTATAAGCGGAGCAAGCCATCTCAGGCGTGCTGGAAACCGACGAGGATGGGTATCATGGCCAAGAATATCTGGAAGATCTCAGCCACCCTGGCGACCGGTGTGGTCATAGCGGCATTGTCAACGCCAGCGAGCGCGATCGATGTCGGCGCAGGCGTATCGATCGGCGGGCGTAGCGGCGTCAGCGCTGGCCTCGGTGCGAGCGCGGGCGGGAGCCGCGGCATCAGCGCCGGGCTGGGCGCAAGCGTCGGCGGTGGTAACGGCGTCAACGCCGGCGCCGGTGCCAACATTGGAGGTTCGGGTGGTGTCAACGCGGGCGCCACGGCTTCGATAGGCGGAAGCGGGGGCGTCAATGCCGGGGTTGGCGCCGGTGTCGGTGACGGCGTCGGCGTGGGTGTCGGCGTCGGCATAGGCGGGCCGTCCAATCCCGGCACGCCGGGCACTCCCGGTAATCCGGGCACACCCGGCGCACCGGGCATCCCCGGAGTTGTCTCGAACATGTCACCCGGACAGCTTGCACGCGCAAGGAAGCAATGCCGCCAGGTGTTATCCGACAGGACGAGCTTCGACCGCGATCTGGTCGCGCTCTGCTCCCTGGTCCAGAGCGCGAGCCGCTGACGGCATCGACATGCCAACTCGGAAGCCCGGCGCCACGCCGGGCTTGCCAATCCTGGCAAGGCGATTCCGCTGCGGAACTTCAAGCCGGGCACCGATTTCGGCGCATTGCTGGAACTCATCGGCATTTCGGCGGTTGTTGTAAAAGCCCAGCCGGCGAGGTGAAGCGTGAGGACCGTCAGCGCATCCTTTGACACCTATGACGAAGTGAGTTCGGCAGTCGATGGCTTGGCCGAAATGGGTGTGGCGTGCAGCGAGATCACCGTGGTTTCGCGCCGTCGCCACGCCAGGGCCAGGGTCGTCGAGGGCGCAGGACTCGGCGCGGCCATCGGCGGCGTCGCAGGACTTCTCGTCGGCTTCGGCATGATCGTCCTGTCAGGCCGGGAATGGCTGTTCGGACCGGTCTGGCTCATTCCGCTCCTGATCGGCGCCGCCGTGGGCGGCATTGCAGGAGGCCTCGTCGGTTCGAAAAGCGGCACCGGCATCGAAACCACGTCCCCTTGCTCACAACGCACTCGGCGCGGCAGCACCTTGCTGGTCGCCCGCGTCCACGACGACGAGGTCGGCGAAGCCAGGGCCGTCCTGCTCCGATGCGGCGCGATCGATACCAATGCCAGGCGCGGCGAATACGCGACGGACGGCTGGGACGGCTTCGTTGCCAAGGATATCTGGGACGAGGACATCGGCCGGGAGGACGAGCGGCTGTCCGAAAACGGCGCTACCGATCGGCAGGGCCGCCGCAGGCACGTTGCCTAGGTATTGACCGATATCGACGCCAGCAAATTCCACGGGAGGCCGCTTTCGGTCATGCCTGCTGAGCAAGCGACACCATAAAGTGGCGGGTTCAGCCTAGCCTTTGATCCACCTGTCGTAGTCCGACACCAGTAGGTGCAGCGGCGCCTCGTTTTCCTCTATGTTCGAGAAGCGGCCGATCGGCTTTTCGAAGATGTTGTCGGTCAGGTCGTCGTTCACCGTCGACACCTCGCCGATCAGAACGTCGCCGCCCTCGCCCCAGAAGGCGTGCCACACACCGGGCAGCAGCGTCACGCTCTCGCCCGGCTCGAGCTTCAGCAGCCCGCCCGCCGGCAGCTTGCGTACGACGCCGTCGGTAGGCACCGTCACCTCCGCCTGGCGGTCGATGCCGCCTTCGGCATCCGGCATGAACAGTTCGAGCACCAGCTTGCCGCCGCCGCGATTGATGATGTCTTCCGCCTTCACCACGTGCCGGTGCATCGGCGAATACTGATCCTTGCGCGAAATCATGATCTTCTCGGCGTAGAGCATGCCCTTGCCGCGCGACAGGTCCTCGGAGCGTCCGTTGCGCACGGTGAACAGGAACAATCCCATCTCATCGAACTTCTCCTCGCCGTAATCCGTGATGTCCCAGCCGAGCCGTGCGTCGACGATGCCGGCCGGACGCTTCGACTTGAGTTCGTCGGGCGACCAGTAGGCGAAAGGCGGCATTATGTAGCCGAACGAGCGGATGAAGGCGTCGCCCTCGCGGATGATCTCGTTGATGCGCGACCTTTTCATCTTCTTCTCCCTGTCGTTCTGCCACGGCATCAGAGCGTGCATCCGAACGCTCGCCTTGGCAAGCAAGGCAACCAATGCTCGCCCACGCCTGGGATCTGGAGCCTCCTCGCGAAGTCGTGTTCCAAGCTTTTGTCAATCGGCGTTTGATGTCGGATTCGTCTGCCGTTAGATTAATGGCGAATCAGCCGTCCTAGGGGGGCCGGCGAACCACCAGATCTCTGACGTCCCGGCTTTGGCCGGTGCAGGGGCGCGGCAGGTAGCGCAAGCTGTCCTGATTCGGCGGATCGCGCTTATCGCGTCAGTATCTGTGTCTTCCTTCAAGTGGACGTGTACCTACCCGGTCTCTGGCGACGCCAGTGTCGGACAAAGGACGATTCCGGCCAAACCATCGATGAACAGCCTCGCCGCTCTTTCGGATTCGAGCAGCCTCTCCGTGAGGCTGGCGACGCGCGGCGACCTGACCGCCTTCCTTATGGATCTCACCGCCGAGATCGGCGCTGATGCCTATATGCTGGTGGCGATCGTCCACGAAGAGGACCGTAACACCGCGCGCATCCTCGCCTCCAACTGGATTCATGATGCGATCGAACTGGTCGGCCGCCCCCTGATCGCCAGTCTGGCGCAGACGCCGGCGACTGCCCCGGGCGCACGGCCGCGCAGCCTGCTCGCCTCGCAAGCGCCGGAACTGCCGGGCGTGCTGAACGGCGAGGAAGCAGCGCTTCTGGACGTGCTCGGCCATCGCGAGATCTGTCCGTTGAGCGTGCAGGCCGGCCGCAACCGCTATTTCGTGCTTTTCTCAGCCGAGCGGATCGACAAGATCGACCAGGGCGCTCTGATCGGAGCGCAGATGCGCTGCTGCTATGCTCTGTCGCAGATTCCGGAAATGCTCCGCCAGGCAGCCGCGCAGGATCCTCTGTCGGACCGCGAGCGCGAATGTCTGGCATGGGTGTCGGAAGGCAAGACCACCGACGAGGTGGCCCTGATCCTCGGCGTCTCCGCCAATACGGTGAACAGCTACGTCACCCACGCAATACAGAAGCTTTCGGCCAGCAATCGCGCGATGGCGATCGCAACCGCGATCAGGAACGGCATCATTTGACCGACGCCGCCGAAGTCCGGGACGACGAAATCGCCCAGTCGCCCTTTGGCGAGCGCAGAACGCTTTTCGGGGATTTTCCTCTCCGCCCCGAGACGCAGCGCACGGTTACGATTCCCGACGCCGTGCGCCGATGCCGCTGGATGGCGGTCGACGTCAACGCCTCGGCTTTCGCCCTGTTCTTTGCAGGTCCGTCGACCGAGCGGCCGCGCTTGGTGCCGTGCTTCGATTCCAGTTACCCGGGCGTCGCCGAGACCACGAGGCGGATCGCCGGCGGCGACCGCTCGGCCATCGCCCGGCACAGTCGCACCTCCAGCGTGCCTTGCCTGTGGGACGATGGCGAGGATTCGATTTCGGCCGTTTCGTTCCGGACCCTCGGCTGGGCCGCGAAAATCGAGCCACCGGTCGGCGGCACGTCGGGCCTCGCCTTCCCCGTACATGCGGACCGCGGGCAATGCGGCCTGATTGTCTTTCTCGGCGCCGAGATCGCGCTGACGCCGGAAGGGATGTTCGACATCCACGCGCGCTGCTTCTCGCTGTTCGACGCCGTCGTCAGGATCAGGCCGGGCGAAGGCGGGAAATACCCGTCAATCTCGAAACGCGAGCTGGAATGCCTCAAGCTGACCGCAAACGGCTACACCAGCGACGAGATCGCGCGTCTGCTGAAGCTTTCGGTGCACACCGCTAACCAGTACCTCACCAACACGGTGCAGAAGCTGGACGCCGTGAACCGCATGCATGCGGTCGCCAAAGCGCTGCGCATGGGGCTGATAGAATAAGCGCGATCCCGAAAGCTGCGGGTTTCGGACGGCTCAGGCCTCCAGATCAGCATCCGCCGACCGCTCGGCCTTGCGAATGCGCGCCCGGTCAATTGCGTCGATGAGGAAAGCCGTATTGTGCTGCGGGTCCGGGTCCGGCCTGTCGAAGGCGACATAGTGGACCTCGACCGACGCCGCCTCGTCCTCGAGGCTGAGCGCGAAATAGACCGTCGCACCCGCCGGCCTGAGTTCGAGGTCGAGCACGATGCGCGGCGGCTCGGACCAGTCCACATGTGCCTCGCCGCCATGACCCAGCCTGACGGTGCCGGGCATGAAGAACATCTCGGCTGCCGAATCCACGATGTCCGCTACTGTGGCGAAATGCTCGAGCCGGATAAAGGCGATGTAGTCGGCGACGTCGACTAGGCGCAGTTCGCCGACTACGTCCTTGATGGCCTCCGCGACGATCGCCTCGCGGCATGCTGCATGCGGCTGTCGGTTCATTGGGTTTTGCGCTTGGCCTTGCTTGCGTAGACGACCCGTATCAGTTCGGCGACTGCCTGGTAGAACTGTTGTGGGATCACGCTATCCACCGAAACTTGCTTGTACATGGAGCGCGCCAGGGCCACGTCCTCGAACACCGGGATATTGTTGGCTTCCGCGATCTCGCGGATCTTCAGCGCCACCAGGTCCTGACCTTTGGCGAGAACCACCGGCGCGCTGTCCTCGTCGCGCACATATTTCAGCGCGATCGAATAGTGGGTGGGGTTGGCGATCACCAGGGTAGCCCGCGGCACCGCGGTCATCATCCGGCGGCGCGCCCGGTCGCGCGCCAGCGAGCGCAGGCGCGACTTGACGATGGGGTCGCCTTCCGACTGCTTCAGCTCGTCCTTGACCTCCTGCTTGGTCATCCTGAGATCCTGCCGCCAGTGGAAGCGGGACCAGACGAGGTCGACGCTGGCGATCAGTGCCATCACCACCACGATCGAGATCAATATGTTGATCGCCATGTCGCGGATGACCAGCGTGAAATCGGGTGTCTGCGTCAGCATGCCGGCGAGGAACTGGCGCAGGCTGTCCGACAGGACGAAGGACAGCACCGCCACCACGAAGCCGAGCTTGCCCAGCGACTTCAGGAACTCGACGAAGCCCTGCACGCCGAACAGCCGCTTCCAGCCCTTTGACAGGGATATGCGCGAGGCCTGCGGGCGGATTCGCTCGCCGACGAACTGGGGCATGTTCTGGAAGGCCGACGCGCCCACTCCCGCTACCACCAGCAGCACCATCAGGCTGGCGACAGTCTTGCCGATCTCCAAGGTGACCAGGCGCGACAGCGCCACCACGTCGTTGGCCGTATTCAGCTGCCAGGCGTCGGGCTTTTCGAGGAAAATGGAGAGGAACCCGCCGAGCTCCATGATCGAGGAGCCGGCGAAGAAGACGATGAAGACGAGGATGGCGACGAAGGAGGCGAGGATCCCGGTCTCGCGCGAGTGCGGCAGTTGGCCCTTCTCGATCGTGTCACGGATTTTCTTCTCCGTGGCCTCTTCGGTTTTACTCTCCTTGTCGACGCCCTCTGCCATCGCGGTTCAGGACCTTACGCGGCCGCGCTCTGCGCGCTCGGCAGTTCGAACGCGCCTTCGCGAGCCATGCGGATTGCGCCGGCCGCGATCGCCTTGCGCGCCCGCACGACATCGGCGGCGGCGACCCCTTCCGAGCCCTGGCTGAGTTCCGATTCGATCATGCGCCGCGCCCGCGCGCCGATCGAGGAGAGCACCGCCTCGGTCAGCGCGGCCGGCGCATCGCGCAGCGCCAGCGTGACCAGCTCGGTCGAGATGCTGTCGAACAGTGCGACGCGCGCCTTCTGGGTGAGCTGGATCACATCCTCGAAGGCGAAGAGCCGCGACCTGAGCGACTGCATGTCGGGCGCGCCCGAGCGCTCGAGGTCCTGTATCACCTCGTCGAGCTTCTCCTTGTCCATCTCGTTGAGCACGCTGGCGACGCGGATCTGGCCGGCCGACGTGTCGCGGCTCGCGCTCTCGGCGAGCAGCCGGCCGCGCAACTGGTCCTCGATGATGCCCGTGGCGACTTCCGGGATCGCCGCCATCGACATCATGCGCTTGACCACTTCGTTGCGCACGTCCTTGTCGAGCGACAGCAGCGCGTTTGCCGCGGCCGACGGTGACAGCTTCGACAGCACCAGCGCCGCCGTTTGCGGATGTTCCTCGGTCAGGAACGCGCCCAATCGGGCGGGATCGAGCTTCTCGATGTCCGGCCAGACCGGCGCCGGCCCTTCCTGTATTGGCGTGGGCTGCTCGACGCCCATCAGGGCGTTGACCTCCTCCGGGCTCAGCGCCTCGTTGAGGATCGTATCCATGCGGTCGCCGGAATCGAGCAGGCCGGCGCCTTCTGTGAACTCGGCCTCGAACTCGGCGACGATCTTCTCCAGGTCGGCCTGGCTGATGGTGCGCAACAGCCGCGCCCCCTCGACCAAGGCCTTCAGTTCCTCCTGCTTGAAGAATTTCAGGAGCTTGCTGGCCGAAGGCTTGCCCATCGCCACCAGGATAGCCGCGGCCTTCTGCGTCCGCGTCATTTCCTCCGCCGTGCTCATGCGGGCGCTCTCCGACCGCCCCTCATCAGGCCGGCTTCGCCGCGCTTACCTCGGTCAGCTTGATGCCGAAGCGCGAGGGATCGTTGTCGAGCACGGTGATCTCGCCGCGCGCGATCCGGCGTCCGTTGACGACGACGTCGACCGGCTCTCCTATGCGGCGGTTCAAGGCGACGGTCGAGCCCTTCTGCAGCCCCATCAGGTCGGAGACGGCCATCTCGGTGGTGCCGAGGACTATCTGGACCTCGACGGGTATGTCCATGATCAGCGAGGAGTTCGGGCCCGTCGGCACAGCGCTTGATTGCGACTGCGGCTGCGGCCGCTGCTGCTCCTCTTCCTGCAGCACATCGCGCAGTTCCTCGATCGCCCGGTTGAGCTGTTCCTGCGAAGCGCCCTGGTTCAGTGCCGCTTGCGTCATCGTGCTTCTCCAATCTCTCGCCGCTGCCGGCTACCGGCTGGCGACCAGCCCTTCCATGATGTCCTGCCCGGCGTCGAAGGGATGCTTGACGCGGACCGTGTAGTTCTGTCCCAGCTTGCCGAATTCGCAGACGAACAGGGTCTTCTGGCGCGCCGACAGCTTCGCTTGCGATTGTGCGTCGCCTTCGAACTCGATGACCTGCCCGACACGCAGCCCGGCGATCTGGCCGAGCGTCATGCGGGCAAGCGGCATGGTCGCCTGCAGCTCCACGCCCGACCGCATCACCTCTTCGCTGAAGCGCTGGCGCCATTGCCCCGACGGCCCCTGTGGCTGCGATTTGTCGGCTGAACCCTTTAGCAGTAGGCGCTGCGGCATGGTCAGCACGATCTTGCCGGCGCCGGCCGGCGTCGAAATGGCGAGCAGGACGCGTACGCCCGGCCCGTCGCGCAGCACCTGCTTCTTCAGCTCGCCTCCGCTGATCGCCTGGGGCAGCGGCACGGCCGGTTCGAGCGATTTGTCGCCGGAAGCCCCAAGTCCCCTTGCGATCTCGTCGAACACCCGTGACGCCACCACGGTCTCGGTCGGCGACAGATCGCGGCTGATGGGAGCGATAGCAATACCGGGATCGCCGCCGAAGAGGGCGCTCACGACGAGCGCCACCGCGTCCGAGTCCATCGTCAGGACAAGTGCATCGGGAGACGACGGCGACGCCGCAACCGTCATGGCATGGCCGTCGCCGTCCGGCTTCGCATCTGCCATGCGCGCAAGTTCGACCCCCGCCGGTTCCAAGGCAAGGTCGAGGGCGAGGTTCTGCTTCAGTCCATCCCTGATGGCGGGAACCGCCCGCTCGATCAGCGCCCGCGCCGCATCGGTCACGCGTTCGGGCTCGCCCGTCTCGCCGACCAGCCGCTCGATTATATAGGCCCGCATCTCTGCCGGGCTGGAGGGGACCGCCTTGCTCATCGCAGTCTCACGCTGCCTTCCTCTCGGCGGCGCCGGTGTTCATCGTGCTCTGCTCGACGGCGTCGATCGACGGCCGCTCGTAGACGGAGATGGTCTTGCGGCCGAACTCGATCGCCACCTGCGGCAGCGAGCCGTTCATGTAGGCGAGCAGCGTCTGCTTCACGATGATGTAGAGCCGGTTCTTCTTCTCGCGCACAACCTTGATCTTGCCGGCTATCGGCCCGACCACGCAGTAGGACATGAAGATGCCGAGGAAAGTACCGACGAGCGCCGCGCCGATCAGGCCACCGAGGATTTCAGGCGACTGGTCGAGCGCGCCCATAGCCTTTACCACACCCAGCACCGCCGCCACGATGCCTATCGCCGGGAAGCCGTCGCTCACCACCGTGAGCGCATGATAGGCCTTCAGCTTGTCGGCGCGGATCGTCTGGATCTCCTCGTCCATCAGCGCCTCGATCTCATGCGGCCTGGCATTGCCGATGATGATGATGCGGCAGTAGTCGCAGATGAAGTGGGTCAGGTCGTGGTTCTTCAGGACCGTCGGGAAGGCCTGGAAGATCGCCGACTCCTCGGGATTGTCGATATGCGCCTCAACCTCGCTGCGTGACTTCGACTTCAGTTCGCGCATCAGCGAGTGCAGCACGCCGAGCACTTCGAGATAGTCCCGCTCCTTTGGCACCGCCTGCTTGAAGGCCTCCATGCAGGCCTTGCCGGTGTCCTTCACCACCTTCATCGGATTGGCGATGAGGAAGGAGCCGAGGGCCGCGCCGCAGATGATGACCACTTCCCACGGTTGGATCAGCACTTCGATATGGCCGCCCATGGCCATGAACCCGCCCAGCACGCAGCCCAGCGTCACCACCAGCCCGATCAGAATTCCCACGGCACGTCCTTCGCGAATGCAATGACGTTTCAGGAGTACAGGCCGTGCCTTGTGTGAGGCTTGAATCGCGATGACCGGAACAAAGTTCGCGAGACCCCTTCAGCCTCGCGCAAGCAAGCCGCCCTAGTCTCGCCGGACAAGCTTCGGCCGGAGGCCCGCCTTGCTCAGCACCTATCTCAGCTATCAGCTCATTACCCGGGACATGCCTAGAGCGATGGACCGCGTCGAGCGGGAGCCAATGGTGGACCGCGAGACGAAATATTATCTCGAGAACATCTCGAAGGTGAAAACCATCGACGAGTTCGTCAAGGACGACCGCCTGTTCCGCTATGCCATGAAGGCGCACGGGCTGGAGGACATGACCTACGCCAAGGCCTTCATGGTCAAGGCGCTGAAGGAGGGCGTGCGCGACCCCGACAGCTTCGCCAATAAGCTTCAGGACAAGCGCTACGCCGAGTTCGTCACCACCTACAATTTCGAGCGATACGGGGAAAAGGCCACCACCTACAACCGCGTGCAGCACGACGCGCCGACGAACTTCGCCTCCAACGTCGTGATCGGCACGCTGGACGGCGGATTCGGTTTCGTCGAGGACGAGGTCGGCTACTACGTTTCCAACATCTCGAACGTCAAATCGATCGACGACCTGATGGCCGACAGCCGCCTGCTCTACGTCGCCATGGGCGCCTTCGGCCTCGACTCGACCCTCGAAACGCCAGAGCGCATCCGCGAGATGCTGGAAGGCGGCGTTGCCGATCCCGACAGTCCGGCCAACAAGCTCGCTGACAAGCGTTACGCCAACTTCGTCGCGGCGTTCGACTTCGCCGCGCATGGAGACGCTACCACCGCCCGCGACGTGGTCCAGAACGCGCCGAAACAGTTCGTGTTCGCCACGGGCCTGGCCGTCGTCAAGCCTAGCGCCGAGTTCGTGAAAGCCGAGACGGATTACTACAAGGCGAATATCGGCAAGGTGAAGTCGATAGACGACCTCCTCGGCAACCAGCGCCTCCTCAGGATCGCAATGAGCGCCTATGGCCTCAACGCCGACACGGAAGAGCCGAGGCAGATCCGCGCGATGCTGACCGGCGGGGTGAGCGACCCCGACAGCCCCGCGAACAAGCTGGAGGACAAGAGCTACGCCAATTTCGTCGCCGCCTTCAATTTCGCCGAACACGGCGCCGGTACGACCACGCGCGACGCGGTTCAGAAGGACACGTTGAAGCTCTACGCGGTGAAGACCGAATCCGGCCTGGTCGCGTCGAGCAAATACTTCATCGACGTGGAGACCAGCTACTATCTCTCCAAGGTCGGCGACATCCAGTCGATAGACGATCTGATGGCCGACAAGCGCCTGCTGAACTTTGCGCTGACCGCCTATGGCCTCGATCCCTCGCTGGAACCGCCGGCGCGGATCCGGCAGATGCTCGAAGGCGGCATCGCCGATCCCAAAAGCCCGGCCAACCAGCTCACCGACAAGGCCTATGTCGCGTTCGTCACCGCCTTCAATTTCGCCGAATACGGCGAGGCGACGACGACGCGCACGCCGGCCCAGCTGCCCTCCATCGACAAGTTCCTGCGCCAGACGCTGGAGCAGAACGCCGGCAAGGAGAATGAAGGCGTGCGGCTTGCCCTCTATTTCGAGCGCAAGGCATCCACGCTGACCAACTTCTACGAGATTCTCGCCGATCCGGCGCTCGCCAAGGTCGTGCGCACCGCGCTCAGCCTGCCGGATTCCTTTGCCTCGGCCGACATCGACCGCCAGGTCAAGCTCTTCGAGGAGAAGCTCGACATCGAGGACTTCACCGATCCGGCGAGGCTGGAGAAGTTCCTCACCCGCTTCACCAGCCTATGGGAGATCAACAATCCCACGGCCCCCGCGCAGGCGCAGATCAGCGTCCTGTTCAGCCAGCCCGTCGAGTTCGGCATCTCCACCGATGCGCTCTTCGCTATCCAGTCGATGAGGCGGTAGCCGCCATGCAGAACGGCCTTTACGTCGCGCTCTCTTCCCAGATCGCGCTGGAGAAACGGCTGAACACCATCGCCGACAACGTCGCCAACGCCTCGACCATCGGCTACCGGGCAACCGGCGTTAGGTTCGAGGATGTCGTGACGGGCCTGGGCGACAAGTCGCTTTCCTTCGTCTCCTCGGGCGACACATATATGTCGAATGCCAGTGGCCCGCTACGCGAGACGGGCAACCCCTTCGACTTCGCCATCAAGGGCGACGCCTGGTTCGGCATCGAGACGCCGGCGGGCGTGGTCATGACCCGCGACGGGCGCTTCAGCCTCACCGAGAATGGCGAGCTTGTGTCGATCGAAGGCTATCCGGTGCTCGACGCCGGCGGCGCGCCGATCCAGCTTGATCCGCGCAACGGACCGCCGCGCGCCGGCGCCGACGGATCGCTGCGCCAGGGTGACAACCTGGTCGGCGCTCTCGGCCTCTACAATTTCGATCCCGGCGCCAATTTTGTCCGTTTCGGCAATTCCGGCATTGTGCCGAACGGCGAGCCAGAGCCCGTCGTCGACCGGATCGACGCCGGCGTGGCGCAAGGCTTCCTGGAAGAATCGAACGTCAACCCGATGCTGGAGATCACCCGCCTGATCATGGTGCAGCGCGCTTTCGAGAACGGCGCGGCGATGATCCGCGCCACCGAATCCTCCTATGGCGAAGCGATCAAGACCCTCGGCTCGAAATAGCGCTCTGTAGATGACCCTTTCGCTGCCGCCTTCGCGCTTTGCTCTCCCGGCACAGGACAGCCCGCTGGAAGCGCTCGACCGCGCCTGGCGGCGCGTCGCCGGCGAGCACACGCTTGTGCGCCGGGGCGGCCGCATCACCGAGGTTTCGCCGACTCATTTCCGGGTACGCGGCCTGTCGGACGTCGCACGGCTGGGCGACATGGTCGAACACCGCAGCCGCGCTGGCCTGCGTCATGGCGAGGTCGTGCAGATTTCTCCCGACGAGGTGCTGATCGCACCGTTCGAGCGCGCCGGCGATGCAGGCGTGGGCGACGCCGTCATCGATCTCGGTCCCTTCTCGATCCTGCCGCATGATTCCTGGCGTGGACGCGCCATCGACGCGCTCGGCCATCCGATAGACGGAGGTTCGCCGCTCGCCCAGGGGGACCCGGACGAGGCGGCGCTGATCGCACAGCCTCCCGCGCTGGCGCGCCAGCGTGTCGGCGACGGGTTCGCCACCGGCGTCAAGGTCATCGATATCTTCACGCCGATCTGCTTCGGCCAGCGCCTCGGCATCTTCGCAGGGTCCGGCGTCGGCAAGTCGACGCTGCTCGCCATGCTCGCCGCCGCCTCCGCTTTCGATACGGTGGTCGTGGCGCTGGTCGGCGAGCGCGGCCGCGAGGTGCGCGAGTTCCTGGAGGACACGATCGGCCCCGAATGCATGGCGAAAACCGTTGCCGTCGTCTCGACCAGCGACGAGAGCGCCATGATGCGCCGCCGTGCGCCCGACACCGCCATGCGCGTCGCCGAGCACTTTCGCCTGAAGGGTGATCGCGTGCTGCTCATTCTCGATTCGATCACGCGCTTCGCCCACGCCCTGCGCGAGGTCGCCACCGGCACAGGCGAGCCTCCGGTCGCGCGCGGCTATCCAGCTTCCGTCTTCACCGAATTGCCGAAGCTCCTGGAGCGCGCCGGCCCCGGCGTCGAGGGCTCGGGCTCGATCACCGCCATCATTTCCGTGCTGATCGACGGCGACGACCACAACGATCCCATCGCCGATTCCGTGCGTGGCATTCTGGATGGCCATGTCGTCCTCGACCGCGCCATCGCCGAGCAAGGCCGTTATCCGCCGGTCAATCCGCTTTCCTCCATCTCGCGCCTGGCCCCAAAGGCCTGGAGCGAAGACCAGCGCACGCTCGTTACCAGGCTGAAGGCAATGATCTCGCGCTTCGAATCGACGCGCGATATCCGTCTGCTTGGCGCCTACCAGCCCGGCGCCGACGCGGATCTGGATTCAGCCGTCAGACAGGTGCCGCTGATCTACGAGGCGATGACGCAGACGCCGCGTGACAGGCCGTCCGCCGACGCCTTCGCCGATCTCGCCCGTCATCTGAAATCGAGGGAGAAGCCGCATGTGGCCCCGCCGCAAGGCTGACCGTCTGATCGAGGACATGATCCGCGAGAACAAGCTTGTCGTCAACGAAGGCGCGAACATTGCGCCGCCGAAGCGGTCAAAATTGTTCGGCGCCGCCGCGGAGACGACCACACCCGCCCAGGAAGCCGGGCGCCGCGACCGTCGCAGCGATCTGACCCTTGCCGCGCTCGGCGTCACGCTCGGCCTGATCTGTGCGCTGTTCCCCTGGTACATCTTCTTCAATCCGGACGAGTTCGGCGTGCGCGCCATGCGCTTCGGCGGCAGCGGCGGCGGAACCGAGCCGATCGTGCTCGGCGCCCAGCCGGAGCGCGTCGGCGCGCCCGTCGCGATCCAGGAGCCTCCCCTGATCGAGCTGGATCTGCGCACAACCGGCACCGCCACAAGCGATCGCGCGGAGGAGGACGATGAAGACACGCTTGGCCTGGCCGAGCAGCCTTTCCCCGTGCCGGTCGCTTCGTTCCGTCTCGTCCAGATCGCCAACGGCCGCGCCATGATCGAGGACGACACCGGCCTCTTCGTCGTGCAGGCCGGCTCGGCGCTTCCCGACAGCACCCGCGTCAAGGCGATCGAGCAGCGCGACGGCCGCCCGGTGCTGGTTACCGATTCGGGAACGGTGCTGGAAATCTCCGAATAAGTTTCCCGCAAGGCCCGCGCAAGACTGACGGCCTAGTCTCCGGAAATCTGCCCGGAGATTCTCATGGAGTCCGTCAACCTTTTCGCCCTTGCTACGCAGCAGTCGCGGTGGCTTGCGGTGCGCCAGTCGGCGGTTGCGGGGAACGTCGCCAACGTCAACACGCCGGGCTATGTCGCGGTCGACGTCGAGCCGTTCGAGAAGGTCCTGGACAACACCGGTGTGAAGATGGCCGCCACGCAGGCCGGTCATCTCACCGGTCAGGCGACGGAATCCGGTTTCGCCGTCCGCGAGGAGGCGCGCGACCCTTCGCTTCTGCCTTCCGGTAACTCCGTAGTGCTGGAGAACGAGCTGCTCAAGGCCGGCGAGATCGGCCGTCAGTTCGAACTCAACACGGCGATCGTGAAGGCCTTCCACCGCATGCTCATGCTGACCTCCAAAGGCTGATCATGGACCCGCTCGCAGCCGCCCTGAAAGTCGCAGCTTCCGGCCTCGGCGCGCAGTCGGAGCGGCTTCGCGTCGTCTCGGAGAACCTCGCCAACGCCCAGTCCACCGGCTCCACTCCGGGTTCCGAGCCCTATCGCCGCAAGACGATCAGCTTTGCCGCCGAGCTCGACCGGGCCACCGGCGGCGCGCTTGTCGAAGTGAATGAGATCGGCCGCGACCTCGGCGATTTCCCGGTCGAGTTCATTCCCGGCCACGAGGCCGCGGACGACAGGGGCTACGTCAAGATGCCCAACGTCAACGTGCTGCTCGAAATGGCCGACATGAGCGAGGCCAACCGCTCCTATGAGGCCAACCTGCAGGTCATCAAGCAGGCGCGCGAACTCATTTCCATGACCATCGACCTGATGCGGAGCCAGTGATGATCTCAGGCATCGGCCCACTCGACTTCCGGAATATCGGCGGCGCGGGCGGCCTCGGCCAGGGCGGCGCCACGACTGCGGCCGGGGCGACGGATGCTGCCGGCTCCTTCGCCGCCGTGCTTTCCGATCTTGCGACCCGCACCGTCGACACGCTCGAGCATGCCGAGCAGGTCTCCGCACAGGGCCTGCAGGGCCAGGCCGACACGCGTGAGGTGGCCGACGCGGTAATGAGCGCCGAGCAGGCGCTGTCGGCGGCGGTCGCCATCCGCGACAAGATCGTCAGCGCCTACATGGAAATCAGCCGGATGTCGATCTGAGCGCGCCGTGCAGAAGGGTAAGCAGTCATGAAAGCACTCGCCATCGCCGCCACGGGCATGAACGCCCAGCAGACCAATCTCGAGGTCATCGCCAACAATATCGCCAACATCAACACTACCGGCTTCAAGCGCGCGCGTGCGGAGTTCTCCGACCTTCTCTACCAGGTGGACCGCATGCAGGGCGTGCCGTCCCGCGCCAACTCAAGTCTGGTGCCGGAAGGTGTCTCGATCGGGCTGGGCGTGAAGACCTCCGCCGTCCGCAACGTCCACGTGCAGGGCGGCCTCACCAACACCGGCAACAATCTCGATCTCGCCATCACCGGCAATGGCTGGTTCCAGATCGAGGGCGCCGAGGGCCAGACGCTCTATACCCGCGCTGGCTCGTTCAACACCAACGCGACCGGCCAGCTTGTCACCGTCGACGGCTTCAACGTCATCCCGGCGATCACCGTGCCGCCCGATGCGCTTGATATCGTCGTCAACAAGACTGGCCAGGTCTTTGCCCGCATCGACGGTCAGACCGACCTCCAGGAGCTTGGTCAGCTGACACTCGCCCGCTTCGCCAACGAGGCCGGGCTCGCGCCGCTCGGCGATAATCTCTTCCAGGAGACCGCCGCCTCCGGCCCCGCGACCATCGGCGTCCCCGGCGATCCGGGCTACGCGACCATCGAGCAGGGCTATCTGGAAAACTCCAACGTGGACCCGGTGAAGGAGATCACCGAGCTGATCTCGGCCCAGCGCGCCTACGAGATGAACTCCAAGGTCATCCAGGCTGCTGACGAGATGGCCGCCGTGGTCTCCAAGAACATCCGGTGATTTTATGGCTAGGTGGCTTCCGGGCAAGGCTTCATTCGCGATCGTCGCGCTCGCGCTGTTCGTCGGCGTGCTGCCGGCGCGCGCGCAGGAGGTCGTGCTGATCCCCAACCGCGTGATCTATCCGGGCGAGGCGATCGACCTCGCCGCTCTCAGGGAAGTCACGCTGAAGCCCGGCAAGGTCATTCCGCCGGCGGTCGCGTTCCGCGTTCGCGAAATCGAGGGAAAGGTCGCCAAGCGCACCCTGCTGCCCGGCCGCTACATCCCGGCCGCCGCCCTGCGCGAGGCCTGGCTGGTCGAGCAGGGCGTTCCGGTGCAGGTGGTGTTCGTGTCCGGCTCGCTCACCATTTCCGCCTCCGCGGTCACCTTGCAGCCGGGCGCCGCCGGCGATTTCGTCAAGGTGCGCAACATCGACAGCGGCAAGATCTTCTCCGGCACGGTCATGGCCGACGGCTCGATCCGGGTAGGCGCTTCATGATCGGCAGGCATACGACGGCATTCCTGCTGGCATTCGCGCTGGTTGCTTCCCCTGCGGCCGGCGCCGATATGCTTGAGGCCGTCCAACCCGTGGTGCCCGGTGACGGCGTCTTCGTCGACGCTCGTTTCCCGCCGCCCATGGCCGGCGTGCCGCTCGGTCAGGAAGGTGCCGGCGCCTATGCGAAATTCCCGCCGGCGAGCAGCCAGCTGCCGTCGCACGGCGCAGCGGCGCGCATCAAGGACATCGCCCAGTTGCAGAGCGCCCGCGACAACCAGCTCGTCGGCTACGGCCTCGTCATCGGTCTGCAGGGATCGGGCGACAGCCTGCGCAATTCGCCTTTCACCGAACAGTCGATTCGCGCCATGCTGGAGAACCTCGGCATCGCCGGCGAAGGTGGCCGCGCCCGTGCCCGCAACGTCGCCGCTGTCATCGTGACCGCCAACCTGCCGCCCTTCGTCAAGTCGGGCGCGCGTATAGATGTCGGCGTGTCCTCGCTCGGCGACGCCACCTCGCTTGCAGGCGGCACGCTGGTGATGACGCCGCTCAAGGCCGCCGACGGCGAGATCTATGCCGTCGCGCAGGGACCGGTGTTCATCTCCGGCTTCAGCGCCCAAGGCGAGGCGGAAACGCTCACCCAGGGCGTGCCGACCGCCGGCCGCATCCCGAACGGCGCTATCATCGAGCGCGAGGTCGAGGCCAGCTTCGCCAATCAGTCGAACCTCGTCCTGCAATTGCGCAACGCCGACTTCTCCACCGCCGTCAAGGTCGCCGACGCCATCAACGCTTACACCGCCCAGCGCTTTGGCAAGCGTGTCGCGCATGAGCAGGATTCGCGGACCATCATCATCAAGCGGCCGGACAACATCTCGCCCGCACGCTTCTTCGCCGAACTCGAGAACCTCGTGGTCGAGGCGGATGCGCCGGCGCGCGTCGTCGTCGACGAGCGAACCGGCACCATCGTCATCGGCAGCGACGTGCGCATTTCGCGCGTCGCCATCAGCCACGGCACGCTCACGGTGCGCATCTCCGAGGCGCCGCGTGTCGTGCAGCCCGAGCCCTTCTCCGACGGCGAGACTGCGGTCGAGCCTTATACGGTGATCGACGCCACCCAGCCCGACGCCAAGGTCGCGGTGCTGGACGGACCCGATCTCGAAACGCTGGTCTCTGGCCTGAACCGGCTCGGCGTCAAGCCGGATGGCATCATCGCGATCCTGCAGGGCATCAAGTCCGCCGGCGCGATGCAGGCCGACCTGGTGCTCCAATGAGTTCCCTGATGAAATTCTCCCGTATCATGCAAGGCAGCCGAGCCGCCCTCCTCGTCTCGGCTGCCTTGCTCGCCTCGGCCGGCATTCTCGGCGCCACCGACATGGTCGTTGACCACATCGATGAGCCCGGCCTGCTCGAACAGGAAACCGTCGCCACCGACGCCGATTCGACGGGCGCGGTGAAACCCGTGCGCATTCCGCAGGAGAGCGGCACCGAGGTGGAGCGCTTCTGCTCCAACATCGCCGACGCCGCACGCGACCGCCGCTACGCGCTCCAGACCGAGGAGTTGCAGGCGCTGCAGCAGGAAGTCGACAAACACATAAAGCTGCTCGAGGAGAAACGCGCCGAATACGAGGCATGGCTGAAGCGCCGCGAGGAGTTCCTTGCCAAGGCGGAAGACGGTGTCGTCAAGATCTATTCCGGCATGCGGCCCGATGCGGCGGCCGAGCGCCTGGCCGAGATGGATGCGGCGCTTGCTGCGGGCATCCTGATGAAGCTCGAGGCGCGCAAGGCAGGCGTCATCCTCAACGAGATGGAGCGCAAGGCGGCAGCGATGCTGACCGGCGTCATGGCTGCTGCGTCGCGGAGAAACGATCCGACATGATCCGCGCCCCGTTCGCCACCCCTACCCTTGTCGTCCTCGCATTGCTTCTCGCCGGCTGTGGCAACAGCCTGCGCGAGGTCGGCGTCGAGCCGGCGCTCTCTCCCGTTGGAGCCGGCCTGGACGGCGTCCCGCCGCCGCCCGTCCAATATGCCGGTTACCCCGCGCCACCGCAGAAGCGCTTCTCGCTCTGGAACGACCGCCAGAGCAGGCTTTTCACCGATCCGCGCGCTCTGTCGCCCGGCGACCTCCTGACGGTGAGGATCAACATCAACGACCGCGCCCGCTTCAAGAACGAGTCCGACCGCAAGCGCATCGCTAGCCGCTCGCTCGGCGCGGCTCTGGACTATGAGTGGGACGGCGTCGGCTCGGGCGGCAGTCTCGACGGCAAGATCAACTCGGCGACCGCATCGGCAGGCGACGGCGAGACCAAGCGTTCCGAGGACCTGGAGCTTTCCATCGCAGCGGTGGTCGTCGAGGTGCTGGGCAACGGCAATCTCGTCATCCAGGGCTCGCAGGAGGTGCGCGTCAACGCGGAGCTTCGCGTCCTCACCATCGGCGGCATCGTGCGCCCGACCGACATCGGGCCCCAGAACACGATCTCCTACGAGCGCATCGCCGAAGCGCGCATTTCTTACGGCGGCCGCGGTCGCCTGACAGAGGTCCAGCAGCCGCCTTACGGCCAGCAGATCCTCGACCAGGTACTGCCCTTCTAATGGCGGCGGCGCCCAAAGATGCGGCGGCAGCCGCCGCGCTGGCGCCGAAGAGCGGCCCCTCGCTCGTCGTCCAGCTTGGCGCGCTGGTCGTCATGACCCTTGCCGCCGCCGGCATGGGCTGGGTGTCCGGCGGCTTCATGAATCCAGGAAAGTCGGGCGCTGAGGCAGCAGGGCATGCTCCGGCAGGTGCCCACGAAGCAAAGAGCGGCGGGCATGGCGACGCCCCTCCAGCCAGTGAAACTGTCGTCCCGCTCGGCGCCATAACCACCAGCATCGCCTCTCCGAGCGACGTCTGGGTGCGTATGGAAGTATCGATCGTGCTCGACAAGCCGCAGGGCGAGGAATTGCCCGGCGTCATCCAGCAGGATCTCCTGGCCTATATCCGCACCGTGAAGATGCACGAAATCGAAGGCGCAAGCGGCTTCCGTCATCTCAAGCAGAGTCTGGAGGAGCGCGCCGCCATCCGCAGTGACGGCCACGTGAAGCAGGTTCTCATCAGGACGTTGCTGTTCGAATGAAGCGCCTCGGCCTCGCCCTCCTTCTGCTTCTGGCTGGCGCCTCGGCCGCCGCCGCACAGCAGCTAGACCTCGGTGCCATCGGCCAGGCCGACGGCGCCACCATCGGCCGCATCATCCAGATGTTCGGCCTGCTCACCATCCTCTCGGTGGCGCCCGGCCTCCTGATCATGGTGACGAGCTTCACCCGCTTCGTCATCGCCTTCTCCATCCTGCGCGCCGGCATCGGCCTGCAGACCACGCCCGCCAACCTGGTCATCATCAGCCTGTCGCTCTTCATGACCTTCTACGTCATGGCGCCGACTTTCGATCAGGCCTGGAACAATGGCGTGCGTCCGCTGATGGACAACCAGATCGACGAGACCGAAGCCTTCCAGCGCATCTCCGATCCGTTCCGCGCCTTCATGGTCAGGAATGTCCGCGAGGAGGATTTCAATCTCTTCGCCGACCTTGCCCGCGAGCGCGGCGACACGGTCGAACGGGAAACCGTCGACCTGCGCGTGCTCGTTCCCGCCTTCATGATCTCCGAGATCCGGCGCGGCTTCGAGATCGGCTTCCTCATCGTCCTGCCGTTTCTCGTCATCGACCTCATCGTCGCCACCATCACCATGGCGATGGGTATGATGATGCTGCCGCCGACCGTCGTCTCGCTGCCGTTCAAGATATTGTTCTTCGTGCTGATCGACGGCTGGAACCTGCTCGTCGGCAGTCTGGTCCGCTCGTTCAGCTAGCGACCATCCCGATATTTTTTGCCGATCAGAAAGCGTTAACCATATCGGTTATGCTTTTCGCAGGCTTCCGCCCCCATAGTCCGGCGCGACTATGGCGGGTGATCCCGGGGACGCGATCATTGGCATGATGCCGTACCGTCATACCGGTTGGGCCGGTATGCAATTTTCCTGTAGAATTTAGGGTACGGGTACCATGGCCAGCATCATGACCAACGCTTCGGCGTTGACGGCTCTCCAGACTTTGAACGCCACCAACAAGACACTTGCCGTCACGCAGGCGCGCATCTCGACGGGCTACCGCGTCGCCGAGGCATCCGACAACGCCGCCTACTGGTCGATCGCAACGACCATGCGTTCGGACCACAAGGCGCTCTCGACCGTCCAGGATTCACTCGGCCTCGGCGCCTCCAAGGTCGACACCGCCTATACCGGCATGAACAAGGCGATCGACATCGTCAACGACATCAAGGTCAAGCTCGTGGCCGCCAACGGCGCCAGCGCGGCCGACAAGGCCAAGATCCAGGTCGAGATCAAGGCGCTGCAGGGCCAGCTGAAGAGCTACGCCGACGCCGCCACCTTCTCCGGCGCCAACTTCCTCTCGGTCACCTCCGACAAGACCGCGGCCGGCGCGGCCGCCGGCACCGCCGACGCGGTCCAGCAGGACATCAAGATCGTCGCTTCCTTCAACCGGTCGGCTTCAGGTTCGGTCTCGCTCGGCACGATCGACGTCAAGATCGAAGGCATCAAGCTTTTCGACAATGGCGCTGCCGCCGCAGTCAAGAACGACGGCATTCTCGACCGTACGACCTCGATCTGGAGCTCGACGGCGGCCCAGGCGGCTTACGACACCACCTACGCCACGACCGTGGCTGGTGGCGGTACCGACACCGCTGCGCATACCGCTGCGGCGACCGCCGCCGGAACGGCTGACAACACCGCGACGTCGATCGCCGGCATTTCCGTCCACAACCTCGACATCACCGCGAGCGGCGTGACGGACGGCTTCATCACCAGCATGATCGCCAAGGTGGAAGGCGCGCTGAAGGACATGACCAACGCCGCCACCAACCTTGGCGCGGCCAAGAACCGCATCGATCTGCAGAAGACCTTCACCACCAGCCTGATGGACTCCATCGAGCGCGGCGTCGGCCAGCTCGTCGATGCCGACATGAACAAGGAATCGACCCGTCTCCAGGCCCTGCAGGTCCAGCAGCAGCTCGGCATCCAGGCGCTGTCGATCGCCAACGGCAACTCGCAGTCGATCCTCTCGCTCTTCCGCGGCTGATCGCCGGCTCGACATTTACTTCCAGACTGGAAAGGGCCGCGCTTCAGCGCGGCCCTTTTGCGTTGAATGTTCCTCCTCGCCTTTCACCTGCGCCAACTCCAAAAAACCAGCAAAAATAATCCGTTAACCACACTGCTTATCCAATTCGCAGGGACTGCCTGCGATAGTGTCCACATATGGCGGGTTGATCTCGGGGGACGCGATCATTGGCATGATGCCGCACCGTCATACCGGTCGGGCCGGTATGCAAAAAAAATCTTGTAAAAGGTACGGGTATCATGGCCAGCATCATGACCAACGCTTCGGCGTTGACGGCTCTCCAGACTTTGAACGCCACCAACAAGTCGCTCGCTGTCACGCAGTCGCGCATCTCCACCGGCTATCGCGTCGCTGAGGCATCCGATAACGCCGCCTACTGGTCGATCGCCACGACGATGCGCTCGGACCACAAGGCTCTTTCCACCGTCCAGGATTCGCTCGGCCTCGGCGCCTCCAAGGTCGACACCGCCTACACCGGCATGCAGAAGGCGATCGACACGGTCAACGAGATCAAGGTCAAGCTCGTCGCCGCCAACGGCGCCAGCGCTGCCGACAAGGAAAAGATCGACGTCGAGATCAAGGCGCTCCAGGGCCAGCTGAAGAGCTACGCCGACGCCGCCACCTTCTCTGGTGCCAACTGGCTGTCGGTCGACACGACCTCCGGCCACGCCGCTGCCGGCACCTTCGACGACGTCAAGATCGTTGCCTCGTTCAACCGTAACGCCGCGGGCAGCGTCTCGCTCGGCACCATCGACGTCAAGGTCCAGGACATCAAGCTGTACGACAACGCTTCGGCGGCGACCGGCCTGACGGACGGTATCCTCGACGCGCATCGCCTCGGCACCACCGGCGCCCGTATCGCCGCTGGCGCGACTGTTGTCGCCGGCACCGACGCCGCTGGCGACACCTACACCGTGTCGAGCATGTCTGTTAAGGGCTTCTCGGACGCGCAGATTACCAAGCAGATCGCCGTCGTCGAGGCAGCGCTCAAAGAGATGACCAACGCCGCCACCAATCTCGGCGCCGCCAAGAGCCGCATCGACCTGCAGAAGACCTTCACCACCAGCCTGATGGACTCCATCGAGCGCGGCGTCGGCCAGCTCGTCGATGCCGACATGAACAAGGAATCGACCCGTCTCCAGGCCCTGCAGGTCCAGCAGCAGCTCGGCATCCAGGCGCTGTCGATCGCCAACGGCAACTCGCAGTCGATCCTCTCGCTCTTCCGCTAAACGCGGACAGAAATGGCGTCGGCTTGGGGGCAAGCCGACGCTTGGGGGGAGAGCCGTCTCAGGCTAAACTGCGAAACTGGGGATTTCGCCGGAACGGGCCGCGCCAAGCGCGGCCCGTTTTCGCATCAGGCAGCCTATGTTTCGGCCCTGCCGCACATGCGTCGCAGGCCGCTTTCCCGCACTCTGCTGCGCCGCTCCGCATGTCTCCCCTGCCGCCACGGCACGTTCATCCGCTTAATTCGCTGTTAACCATATGCATGTAGTCATGGTTAACCATCGCTTATGGCGGGTTGACCATGGTGGACCGGCGGCATGAGGCCGCGACCGACATGGATGCCACCTTCAGGCGATTGAGCCGGCTCACGGGCCGGGCGGGCTTCGAAGAAGGGGTGAGTAATCGTGTCAAGCATCATGACGAACGCTTCGGCGATGACGGCGCTTCAGAGTCTCAGCGCGACCAACAAGGCGCTGGAGACCACGCAGAACCGGATTTCCACCGGCTATCGGGTTTCCGAAGCGAAGGACAACGCCGCTTATTGGTCGATCGCCACCACGATGCGGTCCGACAACAAGGCTCTCTCGGTCGTCCAGGACGCGCTGGGCCTCGGTGCATCCAAGGTCGACACCGCCTACACCGCCATGAACAAGGTCATGGAGCGTGTGGACGAGATCAAGGTCAAGCTGGTCGCTTCTGTCGGCGCCAGCGCCGACAACAAGGACAAGATCCAGTCGGAGATCGCCGCCCTCCAGGCGCAGCTGAAGAGCTTCGCTGATTCGGCGAGCTTCTCCGGCACCAACTGGCTCTCGGTCGCTTCCACCGTCGCCGCCGGCAACCCGGCTGCCGGTACCCATGCCGACGCCGAGATCGTCTCTTCCTTTACCCGCGACGCCGCCGGCAACGTCGTGCTGTCGAAGATCAAGATCAACGTGCAGTCGATCAAGCTCTACGATTCGGCTGCGACCACGGCCGAGACGCGCGGCATCGTCGAGGGCCTGCGGCTCGCCACCTCCGGCGCGCGTGAGGACACAGCGACCGCCGGCGTCGCCGGCACCATCGCTGCGACTGACGGCTATGCGGTGTCGACGCTCACCGTCGTCGGCTTCACCGATGCCCAGATCACCCAGATGATCGCCGTCGCCGACCAGACGCTCGCCGAGATCGCCGACGCAGCCACCATGCTCGGCGCGGCCAAGAAGCAGATCGACCTCCAGAAGGAATTCACCACCAGCCTGATGGACTCGATCGACCGCGGCGTCGGCCAGCTCGTCGACGCCGACATGAACAAGGAATCGACCCGTCTGCAGGCCCTGCAGGTGCAGCAGCAGCTTGGCATCCAGTCGCTGCAGATCGCCAACGGCAACGCGCAGTCGATCCTCTCCCTCTTCCAGCGTTAGGCTCCGGAGCGGCACTGAATTAAGCTCCGGCCATTCGTCACACCGGTAAGCTTGAGAAGGGCCTGGTCCGCTTCCCGCAAGGGAGCGGACCAGGCCCTAGCCTTTTGTTTGGACTGCTCTTTTCGGCGATTGCATAACCGCATTTTCTTGGCCGGATCGCGTCCGGTTTCATCCTCGCACAAGCTTCGGACCATAGCCTGGACCGGTCGAAGCATCAGCTCCCTGAATCGGCCCGTGAATCGTGCGGCGTTTCGGTCGGCCGGATGCCCCGAAAGAGGATGCGGAGCAGGATAGTTGCCCGAACAGTTGAACGCCGTCGTCCAGAACCTGCGCGATTTCGGTCCCCGCCGACTGGCCCTCATGGGTGGCGTCGTCGCCCTGGTGCTCATCGTCATCGGCGTCGCTTCCGTCTACCTCAACCGTCCGGCCTACGAGACGCTCTATGTCGGCCTCGAACGATCCGACGTGAACCAGATCGGCCTGGTGCTCGGCGAGAGCGGCATCGGCTTCGACGTCGCCGCCGACGGCACCACCGTAATGGTGCCGGCAGGCAAGACCGCGCAGGCGCGCATGCTGCTTGCCGAGAAGGGCCTGCCGACCAGCGCCAATGCCGGCTACGAACTCTTCGACAATGTCGGCTCGCTCGGCCTCACCTCCTTCATGCAGCAGATCACCCGCGTGCGCGCGCTCGAGGGCGAGATCGCCCGCACCATCCAGTCGATCGCTGGCATCCGCGCCGCGCGTGTCCACATCGTCATGTCGGAGCGCGCCAATTTCCGCCGCGACGCGGAGAAGCCGTCCGCCTCCGTCGTCATCCGCTCTTCCGGGATGGACGCCGCGCGTGCCGCCTCGTCGATCCGCTACCTGGTCGCCGCTGCGGTGCCGGGCCTCGACGCCGAGGATGTCACCGTGCTCGATTCCTCCGGCACGCTGCTTGCCGCCGGCGACGATCCGAACAACACCAGCGTCAGCCGTTCGCTCGGCGTCGAGCGCACCGTCGAGACCCAGATCGAGGACAATATCCGCCGCGCCCTCGCGCCCTATCTCGGACCGGACAATTTCCGCGCCAGCGTAAAGGCGGAGGTCAACACCGACACCCGCCAGACCGAAGAGACGATCTTCGATCCGGAATCGCGCGTGGAGCGTTCCGTCCAGATCGTCCGCGCCCACGAGAACAACAGCCAGAAGGCGGCCGGCACGCCGGCGAGCGTCGAGCAGAACCTGCCCGAGGCGGACCTTACGCCGACCGACGGCCCGCAATCCTCCGAGCAGAGCGAGCGCAAGGAGGAGACTACCAACTACGAGATGAACTCGAAGCGCATCGCCACCGTCAGCAACGGCTATACGGTGACCAAGATGTCGATCGCCGTTGTCGTCAACCGCGAGCGGTTGAGCACCATCCTCGGCGAAGAAGCTACGCCCGAGAAGATCGCCGAGCGTGTCGCCGAGATCCAGAAGCTCGTCTCGTCGGCCACCGGCCTCAGCGAAGCGCGCGGCGACGTGATCGACGTTTCTGCGGTTGAATTCATCGACGGCCTGGACGGCGAGCCGATCGAGGCGCCCGGCATCATGGCCTCTGTCGGCAGGCATGCCGGCACGATGATCAACGCCGCCGCCTTCATCGTCGTCGTCTTCCTCGTTGCCTTCTTCGGCCTCCGGCCGATGGTCGCCGCCATCGGCAAGCCAGCCACGCCGGCGATCGCCGCCGGCCCAAGCTTCGACGAGGTGCAGCGCTCGCTGCCCGGCCCGGACGCCGCGGCTGAGGCACAGGCCGCGCTCACCAGCGGACGTCCAGGCCAGACGCCGCTCGACGAGCTGCGTCAGAAGCTGCGTCCGGCCCCGCAGGACCGCCTCGCCCGCATGGTCGACCTCAATGAGGAACGCACCGCGCAAATCCTGCGCAAATGGGCGCACCGGGAGGAGGCCGCGTGACGGCGCCCGCACTATTCGACGTCCTCAAGGATTTCGGGCCGCGGCCTCCTGCGGCCGCGGCCGCTTTTTCGGCGCAGGCTTATGTTGAACCGTCGGCGCCGCCGCAGCCGAGCGTCGAGGAGATCGTCCGCGCCGAGGTAGCCAGGGCGGAGGCGGCGATGGAGGAACGCCTGGCGCTCGCTCACGCCGCGGAACTCGATGCACTGCGCCAGGAGCACGCCGCCCAGGTCGACGAGATTTTCCGCGCCATCGGCGAGACCGCAGGCGAGACCATCGCGCTCCGTCTCGGCGAGATGGAGGACCGCATCGGCCATCAGGCTGCCACCGCCGCCGCCCGCATCCTCGGCTCCTTCCTCAGTGAGGAGTTGCAGAAACGCTCGATGGAAAGTCTCGCGCGCTCGATCCGCGCTGCCGTCGAGGAACGCGAGAGCTTCCGCATCGACATACGCGGGCCGCAGTCGCTCTACGAGGCGCTGCGGAAAGCGCTCGGCGACCAGGCCGGCAATTTCGGCTACGTCGAGGCGCCCGGCTTCGACCTCTCCGTCAGCATCGACGGCAATCTGTTCGAAACGCGCCTGTCCGAATGGTCGGCGGTCCTCTCGGAAATCCTCGAATGAATGTATCGGCAGGCGAAGAGCCGCGGCAGGAGATCATCATCGTCCGCCGCAACCACGACCACGACGAGGGTCACCATGGCGGCGTCTGGAAGATCGCCTTCGCCGACTTCATGACGGCCATGATGTGCTTCTTCCTGGTCATGTGGCTCATCAACGCCGCCAACGAGCAGACCAAGGCCGCGGTCGCCAGCTATTTCAATCCCGTCAAGCTGATCGACCGCAACTCGTCGAAGAAGGGCTTGGGCGACCTCGGCGAGAATCCGAATTCAGCTGGCCGCTCGGTCGAGCAGGCCGACCAGGCCAGCGCTGCAGGCGCGGGCGCCGGCGAGGCGAAGGAAACCTCCGAGCAGACCGTTGACGACAGCAGCCGGCTCCATTCGGACAAGTATCTCTTCTCCAATCCCTATGCCGTGCTTGCCGAGATCGCAGAGGAAACCGGCATGCTGCAGAATGTCAGCACGCAAGGCGACGGCGGCGCGCAGGTTTCCGGGCCGTCGACCGGCGCGCAGGGCGGCGAAGCCTATCGCGATCCCTTCGCGCCCGATTTCTGGACTCAGCAGGTGGTGAGCCGAGGCGAGACGGCTGAAGGCGAAAAGCCTTCCGGAACCGGTCTGCCGGCAAACCCCGAAAAACGAAGCGCGCCGAACGCCGAGGCCCCCGCCGATAGTGCGCCGCTGGAGCCGCTCGCCAAGGCCGCGCCGGCGGAAACGGCTAAGGCCGAGCCAGTCCAGGGCAAACCAGATCCGGCTGCCATCGAGGCCGCTGACGCCATCCGCAAGCAACTCGCGCAGTCGCTCGGGCCGGACAGCAAGCTCGCCGAAGGCCTGACCGTGGTCGCCGGCGAAAACGGCGTCACCATCTCCGTCACCGATCAGTTCGACTTCGGCATGTTCGAGGTCGGCTCCGCCGTGCCGCGCCGCGAACTCGTCCTCGCCATGGAGAAGATCGGCAGGATCCTCGCCGGGCAGAAGGGCACGCTCACCATCGACGGCCATACCGACGCGCGCCCGTTCCGCAACGAGACCTATGACAACTGGCGTCTCTCCACCGCGCGCGCCCACTCGGCCTACTACATGCTGGTGCGCGGCGGCCTCGACGAGAACCGCATCACCACCGTCGCCGGCCATGCGGCGCGCAGCCTCAAGGACAAGGCCGATCCGCTCGCCGCCTCCAACCGGCGCATCGAGATTCTGCTGGACGTCGGCGGATGATCAGGTCCGGCCTCGCAGGCTTGCTGGTGATCGGCGCGGCGTTTCCCGCCGTCGCCGACGACGTGCCTGTGGGCCTCCAGCCCTACCAGATCGTGCGTTCGCTCGAGCGGGTGCAGGACCGTCTCGCAGGCGGCGACCACGCCTCACAGCCGATGCAGCGCAGGCTCCTTGAAATGATCGACGCGCGCTTCGCGACCAGGGAGGGATCGCGCTTCGAGAACGAGCTCAACCGGCGCGCGCTTCTGGTCTATGCGATGAGCGGCGGTAATCCGGTCACGGTCGAGGCAGCGCTCGCCCGCCTCGGTCGGGACGATCCGAGCCGCAAGCTCGGCGAGAGCATCCTCTTCTACGTCAACGGCAAGCCCAAGCAGGCAATCGACGCTTTCGCCACCGTCGATCCGATGGCCTACTCGGCAGACATCGCCATGTACCTTGCCCTGGTGAAGGGCTCCATCCTTACCGAGACCGAACCCGCGCAGGCGCTGGCGCTGCTCGACCGCGCTCGGCTTCTCGCTCCTGGCACGCTTGTCGAGGAGGCCGCGCTCCGTCGTTCGGTCGCTGTCGCGGCCAAGCTCGGCGACGCCGAACGTTTCCTGCGGCTGTCGGAGCAATATGTCCGCGCCTATCTGCGCTCGCCCTATGCCAGCCAGTTCGCCGACGCCTTCGTCGCCGGCGTCGTCGCGCTCAACGCCACCGTCGACCGCCAGGCCGTGACCGACATCGCCGCCCTGATGGAACCCGAGCAGGAGAAGGTCATCTACCTTCGCATCGCGCGACGCGCCGCCATCGACGGGCTGATCGATTTCGCGGCTTTCGCCGCCACACGTGCCGAAAGCGTCGAGGACGATCCACGCGCCAAACTCTATTCCAGCCTGTCGTCGATGACATCGGGCTCGGTCGAGGACGTGCTGCACCGGCTTTCCCAGATAGACCGCAGCCGGCTGTCGGAAAGCGACCGCCAGCTTCTCGATGCCGCGAGCGCCGTCGCTAGGGAAATGAGTGTCGCACCGGCCGGGTCGACGCTCCCGCAAGAAAAGCCCGAGCCCGCGCCTGCGGTTCGTTCCGTCGCGCCGGAACCGGTTGCCACGGCAGCGCGCATTGGGACCTCCGGACACGACGCGGCGCAGCCCGCCCAGGCGCAAGCCGTGCCGGTTGCCGCCCCAGCGCGCCGCGATGCAGGCAAAAGCGTCGACACGACCGTGGATCGGGCCGAGGCGATGGTTGCCGATACGCGGGCAAAACTCGCTGACATAGACAGATTGCTGAAAGGCAGGCCGGAATGACGAGTGGAGTGAAACAGTCCTTGCCGCCGGTTCTGGCGCCGAAGACCGGCGCCGAAGGCAAGCCCGTCCGCAACCGCATGCCCCAAGCGGATTTCGCCGAGGCGCTCGGCATCGGTAAGCTTTCGAAGCAGCCCAACTCGGGCAACGCCAGGACCGACCTCCATGACATCGAGGCAAAATCTCTATGGCAGCGGCTGGCGGAAAAACTCGAGACCGCAACCGGTCGTTCGCAGGAGGTCGCCGCGGAACCGGAGACCGTAACCTCGCCGAAAGACCCCGGCTTGAAAAAGACGGCTGACGACGATGCCGTGGGCAAGCATCATGCAGGAAAGGCTGGCGAGCACCGTCAGGAAAGCGACGAGTTGGACGGACCACCAGCGGCGCGCCAGGCGGCCGAGACCACGCAGCCCGCCGCGATCTCGGCCTTTCCGCCAATCCCCGCTGCCTCACCCACTTCGGCAATGGTGACGGGCCAAGCCGAAACAGATCCCCTGCCCGATGCGGCCCCCGCACGCGAGGAAACGCCAGCGCTGCTCGACTGGACCGCTTCGGAGAAGACCAGGGCCGCTCCACCCGTCCCCGCCGAGCCCGTTCGGAAGCAGGACTCCGCCGCGCCTGTCTTCATGTCCATGGCGCGCGGCGAGCCGTCCGCACCCGTCCGTTACGAACCGGCTGCTGGTCCCGCAGCTGCCTCCGCGGAACAAACCCCCACTGCCCGGACACGCGCGAAGGACGCCTTGTCGGAGCCCCCCGCCGAGCCCGCGAAAGCGGCCCCGCGCATCACCATCGTCGCGCAACAGTCGATCCCGGCACCGCCGCCCTCGACCGCTTTCGTCCTGGTCGAATCCATTGCGACGAGCGACCTCCTCGAACCGGCCAGGAAGACGTCTGCGCTCGATGCGATTCACGCTTCCGCGACGCATGCTTCGGCTCGCTCGCTCAAGATCCAGTTGCATCCCGCCGAGCTCGGCATGGTGACGGCCACGCTGCGTTTTGCAGGAGAGCAGCTGTCGATCGAATTGCAGGTCGAGACTCACGACGCCTACCGCCATCTGTCGAGCGACGGCGACGCCATCGTGAAGTCGCTGCGCGACCTCGGCTACGACGTCGATCGCGTCACCGTCCTGCAACCGACGCTTGCAACGACGTCGGCCGGGCGTCCGGACAACGGCGCATCGATGCCGTCCGGACAGGGCCGCGCACCCGAACAGTCCGGCTTCGGCGCAACCGGTGACGGCAATGGCGGATCGGGAGGCCGGCAGCCCGGAGAAGACGGGAATTCAGGCCGCAGCGGGTGGCACGGTCCCGCAGCGCCGCGCGAGCAGCAGGGCAACGGCCTCTATATCTGACCTGCTGCTCCGGGCGGCAGTCCGATCCCCGTTGTTCCATCCTGCAACCTGAAGACGTTCGGGATTCCAGCCGCCCCTCCAGTTAGCTGCTCACCCCAGGCACGACGGGCATCTCCGGCAGCCATCCGACCCGTGATTTTTTGACCCCTCAAAAAAGGGGCACAAGAATTGTGGGTTAGGCAGGATTCCCGACAAACGGTACGCCTTTCCCGTCAGAGAAAAAACCTGATTCGGAGGGCGGGCCGATGATAGTGATCGTAGACGAGCGAGAGCTCGTACAAGAGGGATATAATTCACTTTTTGACCGTGAGGGCGTGGCGACCGCATCGTTCGGTTCCAACGCATTCGGCGAGTGGGTTTCGAGCGCGGCGGACGAGGACCTGAAGTCGGTCCGGGCGTTCCTGATCGGCGACTGCGACAAGGCGGCGGTGTCGCCCAAGAAGATCCGTGATCGAACCGGCGCGCCGGTCATCGCGCTCAGCGATCATCATTCGCTCGAGAACACGCTGATGCTCTTCGAGTCCGGCGTCGACGACGTCATTCGCAAGCCGGTCCACATCCGCGAGATCCTGGCGCGCATCACGGCGATCCGCCGTCGCGTGCAGGAGGAGCAGCAATACACCGACATCGGCGCCATGCGCATCTTCATGGACGGGCGTGAGCCCGAGATCGACGGCGAGCCGCTGCCACTGCCGCGCCGCGAACGCCGCATCCTTGAATATCTTGCGGCCAATCGCGGCCGCCGCGTCACCAAGTCCCAGGTCTTCAACGCGATCTACGGCATCTTCGATGAAGAGGTCGAGGAGAACGTGGTCGAAAGCCACATCTCCAAGTTGCGCAAGAAGCTGCGCGAAAAGCTTGGCTTCGACCCGATCGATTCCAAGCGGTTCCTCGGCTACCGGCTCGTCGGCTAGCCAGCGCATCGAAAAGTACCCGGCGGTTTTCGGATGAATCCAAAGCCCAGGGGAGTGACCGGGGCGGCGTAGGCGGCTTCGTCGTCGCTGCGCCGATGGCCAGGTCGGCCGCCTGTCGCAGCGCCAGTTTCGCGCAAGTCCAGTGACCTAATGTGTCCCCCTGGTGAAGTGAAGGTGGGGAGAAGCCACGATGAGTCTTTATGGAATGATGCGGACCGGCGTGTCCGGCATGAACGCGCAGGCCAATCGCCTGTCTACCGTCGCCGACAACATCGCCAATTCCGGAACCACCGGCTACAAGCGCTCTTCCACCGAGTTCTCTTCGCTCATCATCCCCTCGACCTCCGGCAACTACACGTCCGGTGGCGTCACCACCACGATCCGCACGTCGATCTCGCAGCAGGGCGATCTCAGATACACCAGCTCCGGCAGCGACCTCGCGATCAACGGCGACGGCTTCTTCGTCGTGCAGAATTCGAGCGGCACCCCTTATCTCACCCGCGCCGGCTCCTTCGTCCCCGACGGCCAGGGCAATCTGGTCAACGCCGCAGGCTTCTACCTGATGGGCTACAGCTTCGCCGCTGGTCCGCCCGCCGCCACGGCGAACGGTTTCGGCGGCCTCGAGCGGGTCTCGATCGCGCAGAACCAGTTGCTCGCGGTTCCTTCCACACAGGGCCTCTTCGTCGCCAACCTGCCGGTCGGCGCCGACGATGTGCCGCTGGCGCAGCGCCCGTCGCAGAACGCCGCCAATGCTACCCCCACGCAGAAGACCTCGCTCGTCGTCTACGACAATCTCGGCTCCGAGGTGATGCTCGACATCCACTACACCAAGACCGGTCCGAACACCTGGGAGGTCGCGGTCTTCAATCAGGCGGGCGCGGCTCCCGGCGCACCCTTCCCCTATGCGCCCGGCTCGCTGCTCACCACCGCCAGCCTGACCTTCGACGCCACCACCGGCAAGCTCACCGCGCCGACCGGCGGCGTCAACGTCGCGGTGCCCAATGGCGGCACCTTCAATCTTGATATCTCGGGCCTGACGCAGCTCGGCATGGAATATACCGAGCTCAGGGTCGAGGCTAACGGCAACGCGCCATCCGGCATCGAGAGCATCGAGATCGGCTCCGACGGCACCATGTACGCGCAGTACGAGAACGGCTCCTTCCGCGAGCTCTATCGCATCCCGCTCGCCAATGTTCAGAGCCCCGACAGGCTGAACTCGCTTCCCGGCAACGTCTACACGCCGAGCGCCGACTCCGGCGATCTGCAGATGGGGTTCCCCGGTTCGGGAGGGCTCGGCGCCATGATCTCGGGCGCGCTGGAGAACTCCAACGTCGATATCGCCGAGGAACTCACCAACATGATCGAGTCGCAGCGCAGCTACACCGCCAACTCAAAGGTGTTCCAGACCGGCGCCGACCTGATGGACATCCTCGTCAACCTCAAGAGGTAGCCAGGGTTACGGAACCTAAAGGCTTCTGAAAGCTAGCATGTCGCTGTCATCTGCCCTCAGCATCGCGCAATCGTCGATCAGGAACACTGCCCGGCAGACCAGCATCGTTTCCCGCAACGTCCTGGAAGCTAACAACCCGGACTACAGCCGGCGCTCCGCCGTCCTCACCAACACGCCTGGCGCGCGCGCCATCGAGATCCAGCGCGCCGCCAACGAGCAGCTCTTCCGCCAGAACTTGACGGCGCTCTCCGCCTTCAACGGGCAGAGCACGCTCTTCAACGGCATGGAGCGGCTGAACCTTTCGATCAACGGCATCGAGAACGCCACCTCGCCGGCCACCGCGCTCGGCAAGCTGCAGGAGGCGCTGCAGCTCTATTCGGCCTCGCCGTCCAATCGCAATCTCGCCGAGAACACGCTCGACGCCGCGCGCCAGGTGGTGCGCACGCTGAACGACGGCACCAGCGCGATCCAGTCTTTCCGCGCCGTCGCCGACCAGGAGATTTCGACCGCCGTCGGAGAGCTGAACAACCTGCTCGCCGATCTGGAGAAGGCCAACAACGCGGTCATCTCCGGCACGCGTGCCGGCCGCGACATCTCCGACGCGCTCGACCAGCGCGACGCGACGCTGAAGAAGATCGCCGAATACGTGCCGATCTCCACCTATACCCGCAGCGACAACGACATGGTCGTGCTGACCAAGGACGGCTCGACGCTTTTCGAGACGGTGCCGCGCAAGGTCAGTTTCACGCCGACCGGCGTCTACTCCCCCGGCACGTCGGGCGGAAAGGTCTTCGTCGACGGCGTTCCGATCGATCTCGCGTCCGGCGGCAACACCAGCGCATCCGGCCGCATCGCGGGCATGATCCAGTTGCGTGACGGCGTCACCGTCACCATGCAGGGCCAGCTCGACGAGATCGCGCGCGGGCTGATCACCGCCTTCGCCGAAACCTCGCCCACCAATGCCCTTCCGGCCGCCGCCGGCCTCTTCACCTGGCTCGGTGCGCCGGCGGTTCCCGCCGCCGGCACGCTGGTCACCGGCCTCGCCGGCCAGATCAAGCTCAACCCCGCGATCGATTCGGCCCAGGGCGGCAATCCCGAACTGCTGCGCGATGGCGGCGCCAACGGCGCCGGCTATGTCCACAACACCGGCAACAACGCGTCATATTCCGGCCTGCTGATCTCCTTTGGCGACCGCATGAACGCGCCGATCGCCTTCGACCCCGGCGCAGGCATCGTTTCTTCCGCCAGCCTCAGCGATTATTCCACCGCCTCGATCGGCTGGTTCGACGGCATGCGCAAGGAGGCCTCGAACGCCGCCGATGCCAAGGAGGCGCTCGCCGTGCGCACCGCCGAGGCGCTTTCAAACGAGACCGGCGTCAACGTCGACATGGAAATGTCGCTGCTGCTCGACCTCGAACATTCCTACGAAGCTTCCGCGCGGCTGCTCCGTGCCGTAGACGAAATGCTCGCCGCTCTTCTCGCCGCGGTGAGGTAAGCCGATGAAAGCCTCCTTCGTCTCCTCGCTCTCTATGTCGCAGGCGATGCGCTATTCGACGATGCGCACCCAGGGAGACCTCGCGAAGGCGCTGAAGGAGCAGGACACCGGCAAGGTCTTCGACGCCGGTCTGGCGCTTGGCGCCCGCACCGCCCAGACCGTCACTTTCGCCCGCGACCTCGAGCGGCTGAACGGCATCGTCGATTCCAACGGGCTCGTCTCGGCGCGCCTCAAGGCGACGCAGGAGGCACTCGGCAACATCACCAGCGCCGCCCAGGATTTTCTGGGCGTGCTGACGGCCAGCGTCTCCGGCGACACGACGGCATCCGTCACCCGCGACAGCGGCCGTGCCGCGCTCGGCATGCTGACGTCGATCCTCAACACCTCGTTCAACGGGGAATACATCTTCGCCGGCATCAACACCGACGTGAAGCCGTTCGAGGGCTTTGCCGCGGGCTCGCCGGCCAAGACGGCGTTCGACGCCGCCTTTCAGACGCATTTCGGCTTCGCGCAGAACGATCCGCAGGCTGCGAACATAACCACCGCTGATATGGACGGCTTCATGACGGCGGCGCTCGAGCCGCAATTCCTCGGCGCCGGCTGGCAGGCCAATTGGTCGAACGCCACCGACCAGAAGATCGTCAGCCGCATCGCGCTGAACGAAACCACGGAGACGTCGGTCAGCGCCAACAATGAAAGCTTGCAGAAGCTCGCCATGGCCGCGGCCGCGATAAGCGACCTCTTCGACAGCAATCTCGGCGTCGCCGGCAAGGAGGCGCTGGTCAATCGCGCCGTGAGCCTTGTCGGCGAGGCGCTCGGCGCACTCGGCGAGCTTCAGTCGCAGACCGGCGTGGTCGAGCAGCGCGTCACCGCCGCCAGCGACCGCATGAAGATGCAGGCGGACCTGTTCGAGCGCTCCATCATCGAGACGGAGGGCGTCGATCCCTACGAGGCGGCCAACCGCGTCAAGGACCTGCTTGCGCATATCGAGACTTCCTACGCGCTGACCGCGCGCATCCAGCAGATCAGCCTGCTGAGATTCTTGGGCTAACAGGCGGCAAACACGGGCGACAAATGTACCAATTTTCCTACGCCGACATCCAGACCGACTCGGTGGCCGACGCCAAGGACCGCGAGCGCCAGTTGCTCACCCGCTCGATCGATCTTCTGGTGGCCGCGCGCGCCGTCGGCACCCAGTCGATGGAAGCGATCGAGGCGCTCCACTTCCTCAACCGAGTCTGGACCTCGCTTGTCGAGGACCTCGGCAGCCCCGAGAATGCACTGCCGAAAGAGCTGCGCGCCAATCTTATCTCGATCGGGCTCTGGCTGCTGCGCGAGGCCGAGGACGTGCGCCAGGGCCGCTCCGACAATTTCGACGGCCTCATCGAGGTCTCCCAGATCATCCGCGATGGGATCCAATGAAGAACACGCTGAAAATCTCGCTGAAGCCGAACGAGAAGATCTATCTCAACGGCGCCGTCATCAAGGTCGACCGCAAGGTCACCCTCGAACTGCTGAACGACGTGCAGTTCCTGCTCGAAAGCCACGTGCTGCAGATCGACGAGGCCTCGACGCCGCTGCGCCAGCTCTATTTCATCCTGCAGGTCATGCTGATGAACCCGACCGGCGCCGGCGATGCCTACGAGATGTTCCGCCGCTCGCTGCCGCTGATGATCGCGAGCTTCAGCGATCCCGAGATCACGGGCACGCTGAAGCATATCGACCGCATGGTCGGCGAAGGCCATGTCTACGAAGCGCTGAAGGCGATCCGCGGCCTCTATCCGCTGGAGCGCAAGGCACTCGGGGAAAACGACGATGCGCCGTCGGCGCAGCCTGAGGTCGGGCATTCCCGGGAGCGCCAGGCCGAGCAACGCCGTGCAACAGCGGGAGCCGCACGATGAGCATGACCGTTCCGGCAACCGGCGCGTCCACCTATTCGAACCAGTCGGATGCCGTCTCGAAGACCCAGGTCGACTACCAGTCCTTCCTGAAGCTCCTCGTCGCACAGATGAAGAACCAGGATCCGACCAACCCCATGGACTCCACCCAGTACATGGCCCAGCTCGCCGCCTTCAGCCAGGTCGAGCAGTCGGTGCAGATGAACACCAAGCTCGACCAGATGCTGCAATCCTCTACCTTGGCTCAGGCGGACGCAATCATCGGCCGGACCGTCACCTCGGCCGATGGCGAGACGTCAGGCAAGGTCGCGGAGGTGCGGCTGATCTCCAACGGCATCGTCGCCGTTCTCGAAGGCGGCAAGGAGATCACCATGGGGCCGGGCGTGAAGATTTCCTGATCCGTCGGACCTGGGATGGCCAAGGGTACAGAAGATGAATGAGGCCGACGCGCTCGACATCGTCCAGTACGCGATCTGGACGGTTCTCATGGCCTCCGGCCCGTCGGTGGCGGCCGCCATGCTGGTCGGTGTCGGCATCGCGCTCGTCCAGGCGCTGACGCAGATTCAGGAAATCACGCTCACCTTCGTCCCGAAGATCGTCGCGATCATGCTGGTCGTCGCCTTCACCGGCCCCTTCATCGGAGCGCAGATTTCAGCCTTCACCAACGTCATCTTCGAACGCATCGAGACGGGATTCTAGGCAGCGGCCTTTGCCTGCTCGCGCGCGAACGGGCTCAGCCCCAGCCATTGCTGGATCGCGCCTGCGAGCGCCGGATCGCCATCGACCTCGATCGCGCCGGTATCGAGCTCCTGCCTCAGCCGCGCCACCCCCATCCACACCGCGGTCATGGTTCGCAGCGGCGAGCGCACCAGCAGGTCCACCTCGAAACCGGGATCGCTGTAGCAGAGGTCCACCACGCCGCCGTCTACCACCAGCCAGTAATTCTGCTTGGTCGATGCAAGCTCGGGATACTGGAACTGTATCGTGCAGCGGCGCGGCGGCAGCGGCTCCGGCACGAGCCTGCGGCGCATGTCCCACATCAGCAGCGTCGGGTCGAGGTTGCGCAGCGACAACTGCGATTCGACCCAGCGCGAGCCCCACAGGCCGAGCCCCACCACCACATCCTTGAGATCCCGGCCGGCAGGCGTCAGGCTGTACTCGACAGCGCCTACCTTGCCCCGCGCCACCGTGATGATCCCTGCCTTCTCCAGATCCTTCAATCGCTTGGAAAGCAGTGCCGGCGACATCCGCGGCACACCGCGTCTGAGGTCGTTGAAGCGCGATGTTCCGGCCAGCAGCTCGCGAAGGATAAGCGGCGTCCAGCGCGAGCAGAAGACCTCGGCCGCCATCGAAACCGGACAGAATTGTCCATAGCCATTGCGCTCAGGCATAGGTCACCATCCCTCTTCCCCGCACCTGCACTTTGAAACCCCCCGGTTTCCATTTTTTGCCGCCGGAGCGGCATCGCCGTTACCGGCAACGACTACATGGCTGAGCCGTAGGAAGTCGGCCGCAGCATCGCGGTACAGTTCTGGAACTGGACCTCGGGCCGGCTCGATACGATTTTCGCGACCCTCAACGACAAGGGAGCAGACAAATGACTGCCAGCAACGCACTCAAGATGTCCGCGGCAAATAACGGCACGGAAACCGTCGCCGAGATCGCCGCCCGGCTTGCACCCGGCTTCGCGGCCAACGCCGCAAAGGCCGACGAAGGCGACCGTTTCGTCGCCGACAATTACGATGCCCTGAAAGCGGTCGGCCTCGTGGAGGCCGCTGTCCCGGTCGAGCTCGGCGGACGTGGCGCCGAAATCGCCGAACTCTGCGACATGATCCGCATCATCGCCGGAAGCTGCGGTTCGACTGGCTTGGCCTTCTCCATGCACACGCACCAGGTCGCCATCCCCGCCTGGCGCTGGCGCCACCAGAAGGCCACCGCCGTCGAGCCGCTCCTGAAGCGCATCGCGGCGGAAAAGATCGTGCTGCTGTCGAGCGGCGGCTCGGACTGGATCGGCGGCTCCGGCAAAGCCGAGAAGGTCGACGGCGGCTACAGGATCACCGCGCGGAAGGTCTTCACCTCGGGCGCGGAAGCCGGCGACCTCTTGATGACCGGCGCCATCCTCGACGGCGAGCCCGCCAAGGTCCTGCATTTCGGCGTCCCCATGAAAGCGCCCGAAGTATCGATCGTCGACACCTGGCGTACGCTCGGCATGCGCGGCACCGGCTCCAACGACGTCGTCGTCGATGGACTAGTCATCCCGGAGGCGAATGTCGCCTTGGCGCGCAATGCCGGCGAATGGCATCCGCTCTTCCAGGTCATTTCGATCATCGCCTTCCCGCTCATCTACGCCGCCTATCTCGGCGTCGCCGAAAGCGCCCGCGACATCGCCATCGAGCTTGCGAAGAAGAAGCCTGCCAATCCGTACGCGGTAAGCCTCGCCGGCCGCATGGACACCAGCCTGCGCGCCGCGCAGCTCGCCCACCGCCACATGGTTGCAACGACAGAGAAGAACGCGCCGTCGGCCGCTTCAGTCAACGAGACGATGATCAGCCGCGCTCTGGTGGCGAAACACGCCATCGAGGCGGTCGAGCTCGCGATGGAGCTTGCCGGCGGCGCCGGCTTCTACCGCGCCGCAGGTCTGGAGCGCCGCTTCCGCGATGTCCAGGGGGCGCGCTTCCATCCGCTGCAGCAGGGACCGCAGGCGACCTATGCTGGCTCGATGGCGCTCGGCCTCCCCGTCGACAAGGTGTTCTGATCCTCCGGACCCTGGTCTCCCCTAATGCGGGGGAGACCAGCCTTTCCGCGACGGCTCCCGACCTAGGAGAGGAAGCGGCGCTCCCCTACTCCCCTACATCGAGCATGATCTTGCCGATATGCTCTCCCTCCTCCATCCGCTCATGCGCGCGCCAGGCTTCCGTCAGCGGGAAGATCATGTCCATCACCGGCGCGATCCTGCGTGTGGCGAGCAGCGGCCAGACCTGCGCCTCGAGCGCGGCTGCGATCTCGCCCTTGAATTCGACGCTGCGGGGCCTCAGCGTCGAACCGGTATGGGTGAGGCGCTTCACCATCAGCCGGGCGAAATCGGCGCTCGCCACCGCGCCTGCCTGCGTCCCGATCTGCACGATTCTCCCGTCGACCGCCGCCGCATGGTAGTTGCGCATGACGTAGTCGCCGCCCACCATGTCGAGGATGACGTCGGCGCCCTTGCCGTCGGTCGCGTTCTTCACCGCCGCGACGAAATCCTCCTCCTTGTAGTTCACCGCCCGCTCCGCGCCGAGCTTCACGCAGGCGGCGCATTTCTCCGCCGAGCCCGCCGTCGTGACCACATGCGCGCCGAACGCCGAAGCCAGTTGGATCGCCGTCGTGCCGATGCCGGACGAGCCGCCATGCACCAGCACCGTCTCGCCGGCCTTCAGCCCGCCACGCTGGAAGAGGTTGTGCCAGACGGTGAAGTAGTTTTCCGGTAGCGCCGCGGCTTCCGTGAACGTGTAGCCCGCCGGCAGCGGCAGCGCGTTGCTCTCGTGCACCGCGACATATTCGGCATAGCCGCCGCCCGGCGTGAGCGCCGTCACCTGATCGCCGCCGTGCCAGCGCTTCACGCCCGCGCCGACGGCGGCGACCTCGCCGGCCACCTCCAGCCCGGGCAGGTCCGAGGCGCCGGGCGGCGGCGGATAGAGCCCTTTGCGCTGCTGAACGTCCGGCCGGTTCACGCCGGCGGCGCGCACGCGGATCAGGATTTCCCCCTCGCCCGGTCGCGGCACGTCGCGCTGCTCCGGCTTCAGGGCGCGCGGCCCGCCAGGTTCGGGGATCGCAATGACCGTCATCTTGGCGGGAATGCTCGAAGCCTTGGCCATTTTCTTGTTCCACGCCTGACGGCGCCCTCTGTTGCTGCCACTGGTTGGTACTTGTGATCCGCCTATGTATTCTCTGCAGCCGACCATGCAAAGCGGAGGACACCATGGCGCTTTTCGACGACGAGCCGCGGAAGAAGCCGAAGCAGCACGAGATCGGACAGGATCTTTCGCTCCTCTCCGTCGGAGAGCTGGATGAGCGCATCGCGCTGCTCAAGGCCGAGATCGAAAGGCTGGAGGCCGAACTCCAGGCGAAGGGCGCCACCAAGAGCGCCGCGGAGTCGCTTTTCCGCCGGCCGTGACCCTGCCCGGCGGGAAACCTCACGGCACGCCGCAAAAGCGCCTGGAAATCCTTGTCCTCGCCTAGTGTTCCCTGATTCGATGAGCTGACGCAGAGATGCTGAATTTCGCCGCCTACCGACCGATCTTCTCGCTGCTGCGCGGCACCGCCTTCCTGCTTGCGGCATCCGGCCTGCATGGCCTGCTGCTGCCGCTGCGCGGTCAGCTCGAAGGTTTTTCCACCGCGGCCCTCGGCCTGATGGGCACGGCATGGGCGGGCGGCTTCGTCACCGGCTGCTTCTTCGCGCCGCGTATCGTGCGCCGCGCCGGCCATGTGCGCGCCTTCGGCGCCTTCGCCGCGTCGGGCGCCATCATCGCGCTTTTGACCGGGCTGATGATCGACCCCTATGCATGGATCGTGCTGCGCGCCTTCACCGGCTTCGTCATGGCAGGCGCCTTCATGGTCATCGAAAGCTGGCTCAACGAACGCGCCAGCAACGAGAACCGCGGCACCGTCTTCGGCCTCTACATGATGGTCACCTACGCTTCGATCATGGCCGGCCAGATGATGGTCGCGGCGGGCGACGTCGGCACCCAATCGCTCTTCATGGTCACCGGCATCTTCTTCTGCCTTGCCTTGCTGCCGACCGCGGTCTCGACCGCCGCCCATCCGACGCCGCTCCAGGACGTGTCGCTCGACCTGAAGCGCCTCTATGCGACCTCGCCGGTGTCGGCGGGGGCTTGCCTGCTCATCGGCGTCGCCAATGGCGCATGGGGCACGCTCGGCGCGGTCTACGGCGCCAGGATCGGCATCTCGACGGCCGAGATCGCGCTGATGATGAGCCTCGTGGTCGTCGCGGGCGCGGCGCTGCAGATGCCGGTCGGCCGGCTCTCCGACAAGACCGACCGCCGCTACGTGCTGATCGGCGCCTCGCTCGCCAGCGCGATCGTCGGCGTGCTGATCTTCGTCGCCACGCCGCGCTCCGGCGCCTTCGTCCTCACTATGACCGCCGCCTACGGCGCCTTTGCCTACACGCTCTATTCGCTGGCGGTCGCGCATGCCAACGACCACGCCAACGCGGAGGATTTCGTGAAGGTGTCGGGCGGGCTTCTCCTGCTCTACGGTTTCGGCACCATGATCGGCCCGGTCATCGGCGCCGCGTTGATGGGCTCGATGCGGCCCGAAAGCCTGTTCCTGGCGACGGCGTTCGCGCATTTCGCGCTTGTCGGCTTCAGCATCCTGCGCATCCGCCGCCGCGCTCCGGTCCCGCTGGAAGAGCGCGAAGCCTTCAAGACGATGCCGGTGGAGCGCGGCGCGACGCCGGAAGCCGCCCGCCTCGACCCCCGCACGCCGCCGGAGGATGGCGGCAACGATATGATGAGATGACGGGAAACGGACGAGTTGCTAGGCTGTCACAGAGGAAGCCAGGATCAGGCCAGAAAGAGGTTCAGCTTATGGTATCCCGAAATCCGACGTTTCCTCTGCGCAGCATAGGCCTCGCGGCCGTTGTCGTTGCCGCGCTTTCGGCCTTCCCCCTCCGGATCGCGGCGGCTGCCGGCTGTTCTGCCGCGGCGGCGCCCGGGGTCGACTGGACCGAATGCGTCAAGAAGGTGATCATCCTGTCGGGTAGCGATCTCAACGGCGCCACGTTGGTCGGGGTCGACTTCACCTCGACCGATCTGCGCGACACCAACCTGATGGCCGCCAATCTCGAAAAGGCGACTCTGGTGCGCGCCTCGCTTGCCGGCTCGAAGGCCGAAGGCGCGAAATTCGACCGCATCGAAGCCTATCGCACCAACTTCAGCGACATGCGTGCGCAGGGCGCGACCTTTGCCAGCGCCGAGATGCAGCGCTCGAACTTCACCAACGCGACTCTGATCAATGTCGACTTCACCAAGGCCGAGCTTGGCCGCGCCGACTTCACCGGTGCCGACATCACGGGCACCAAGTTTGCGCTCGCCAACCTTTCGCGCGCCGACCTCAGCAAGGCGAAGTTCAGTGGATCGATCGATTTCGCCAGTTCGTTCCTCTACCTGACGAGGATCGAGGGCCTCGACCTCTCGGCCGCCACCGGGCTGGCGCAGTGGCAGATCGACATGTCCTGTGGTGACGCCAATACCAAGCTGCCGGCGGGGCTCGCGGTCTCCAAGAACTGGCCCTGCCAATTCGACTGACCGCGCTCGCTGGATCGAGCGTTCTGCAATCGAAGGTTCGATGATCTGGATGCGTCGCTCCGCAGCGGCTCCACAGATCAAAATCGAGATGCTTGTCCGGCGACGCGGGCACGCCGCCGGCGGACAGATTATGTGCCGATAGCTGTTTGTCAGTGTTTCGTGGGATGTGCCTTCAATTTTTCAATCTCGTCCTTGATGGCCAGCTTGCGCCGCTTGAGATTGGCGATTTCGAGATCGTCGACTGACGGATGAAGCAATGCTTCGTCAATCTCGCGCTCGATATCGCCGTGCTTCCGCTGCAGCTCTTCAAGATGGTTGGCAAGAGACATGATTGGTTCTCCCTTTCATGATTTCCTCGATTGCAAACCGCAACAGACGGCATCCACCGCTGGTTCCGCCTATGACGGTACGAAGACATTTTGCCACCTTATGGCTTCGGTGTCGAACGCGACATGGTAGCATTCACGTGAGCACCGAAATGTGCTATGGCGCTGCGCGCCGGTGCTCTTCGCTTCCGGACCTTCCCGGATTGGCGCCTATCGCGCCCGAAACCCCGCAGAATGGTAGCCATGTCGGACCAGGAACAGACCGAAATTCGCCTGGAATACGCCAAGCTCAAGCAGGATCACACCGACTTCGACGCGGCGATCAACGCCATGATCGCCACCGGTTGCGATCCGCTGCAGATCCAGCGCATGAAGAAGAAGAAGCTCGCCGTCAAAGACAGGATGAAGAACCTGGAAGACAGGATCATCCCCGACATCATCGCCTGATTCGCGGCTTGCCGAGATTCTTGCGATACCGGGCGAATTGAACTAATCCGCGACCGTTGCCGGGGGATTTCCGTTGAACGACAAGCGTGCCGACGTCGCCATCATCATGGGCAGCCAGTCCGACTGGGCGACCATGCGCCATGCCGCCGAGACTCTCGCCGCGCTTGGCATCAGCCATGACCGGAAGATCGTCTCGGCGCACCGCACGCCGGACCGGCTCTACGAGTTCGCCAAGGGCGCCAAGGCCGCAGGCTACAGCGTCATCATAGCCGGCGCCGGCGGCGCCGCCCATCTGCCTGGCATGACGGCGGCGCTGACGCCGCTTCCGGTGTTCGGCGTGCCGGTCGAATCAAAGGCGCTTTCCGGCCAGGACTCGCTGCTTTCCATCGTCCAGATGCCGGCCGGCATCCCGGTCGGCACGCTCGCCATCGGGCGGGCCGGCGCGGTCAACGCGGCTCTTTTGGCCGCGGCCGTGCTCGCGCTCTCTGATTCGGCGCTTGCCAGGCGGCTTGATTCGTTCCGCGCGGCGCAGACGGCCAAGGTCGCCGACGCTCCCTCCGACGCGCAATGACCAGCACCCCCGGCCCGCTCCCGACAGGCTCGACCATCGGCATCATCGGCGGCGGCCAGCTCGGGCGCATGCTGGCGATGGCCGCCGCCAGGCTGGGCTACCGTACGGCGGTGCTGGAGCCGCAGGCGGACTGCCCCGCCGCACAGCTTGCCAACCGCCAGATCGTCGCCGCCTATGACGACCCCGCGGCTTTGGCCGAACTGGCCGGCCTGTCTGCCGTCGTCACCTATGAATTCGAGAACGTGCCGGTCGCGGCAGCCGACCGGCTGGCCCGGCAGGTTGCGGTCTTCCCGCCGCCGAAAGCGCTTGAAGTCAGCCAGGACAGGCTGGTGGAGAAGCGCTTCCTGAACGGCATCGGCATATCCACCGCCGATTTTGTCCCTGTGGACAGCGATGCCGACCTTGCCTCGGCCCTTTCCGATTTCGGGGGCAGCGGCGTGCTGAAGACCTGTCGCCTCGGCTATGACGGCAAGGGCCAGCGCCTGTTCCGGGATTTCGCCGGCGACGTCGACGGAGCCTATGCCGCGATGGGCGGCGTGCCGCTGATCCTCGAATCGCTGGTATCCTTCGAGCGCGAGATTTCCGTCATCGCGGCGCGCGGCAGGGATGGATCGCTCGCCGCCTACGATCCGGCCGAGAACGTCCACCGCGACGGCATCCTGCACTCGTCCACCGTGCCTGCCGCCGTCTCGCCGGCAACCGCCGAGCTGGCCGGCCGCAACGCCTTCGCCATCCTCGAGGCGCTCGACTATGTCGGCGTCATCGGCGTCGAGTTTTTCGCGCTGGCCGACGGCTCGCTTCTGGTCAACGAGATCGCGCCGCGTGTCCACAATTCCGGCCATTGGACAGAGGCTGCCTGCGCCGTCTCGCAATTCGAGCAGCATATCCGCGCAATCGCCGGTCTGCCGCTCGGCGACGGCGCACGCCACTCCGATAGCGTGATGGAGAATCTCATCGGCGACGATGTGACGCGCGCGCTCGCCCTGCTGGCCGAGCCGGATCTCCTGCTCCACCTCTACGGCAAGGCCGAGGCCCGGCCCGGTCGCAAGATGGGCCATTTCACCCGCATCCGTCCCCGCGCCTGACCATAGCGATTCCAGGAAAGGCGCAGCGGCTTCGCAGACGGAGAGGCGAAAACGCGCCTATTGCGCCGGCGGCACCGGGCAGCTCAGATCGCCTTCCTCGCAATTCAGGTAGCCGGAAAGCTGTTCCGTCCTGGCGGTCGTCAGTCCGGCAAGGCATTGCGACTTCAGCATGGGGTAGATCGACCCATCCTTGCTGCCGTCGGTCGAGAAGGCGCATTCCGCGTCGCGGAAGGCGATCCAGTCGCGCTGCGCCTTCTGCAGCAGCTTCTTGGCTCCAGCATCCTCGGCCAGCCGCCTGATGATCTCCCCATACGCCTTGTTCAGCTTGGCGTCGGCCGCCCGGTATTCGGCATTGGCGCAGATATTCATGCCGGCCTGGCTCTCGTCGGAAGGGTCGCATTCCTGCGCCATGGCCTGGACGGATTGGCCGAGGACGGACAGGAGGAAGGCAAGGAAGATCGCGCGCATCTCGTTTCTCCAGCAAGGACATCAGGTTATGGCCGGCATCACGGGCCGGCAAGCGCCCACGAAGGCCGCGCGGTTGACACAGGCGATACTCCTCGTTTATGAGCCTTTCGCAAATTCAGGGCGCGCTCTTGGGCGCGCCTTTATGTTCGGCCCGGATTTGGGCCCATTCGACAGGCCAGAACCATGAAGATCAAGAATTCGCTCAAGGCCCTCAAGGCTCGCCATCGCGACAACCAGCTGGTTCGCCGCAAGGGCCGCATCTACCTGATCAACAAGACCGCTCCGCGCTACAAGGCGCGCCAGGGCTGATCGGGAGCGCGGTCCTTCGACTGCGGTCACACAAAAAATTCAGTTTGACGTTTCCATGCGCGGGAATAGATTCTCGCGCATGCGGATTTTTTCTGCCTTTTGCGCCGCTGCCCTGACAGCCGCCACCCTTTCCCCGGCTCTTGCCGCCGAACCGGACGCCGCCTCGGAAAAGCCGGCTGCCGCCGCGACCACGGAAGCCGCGACCGGAAACCGCCTCGACGCGCTGTTCGGTCAGCTCAAGCGCGAGCGCAACGAAAAGGCTGCCGAGCGCATCGCCTCCCGCATCTCCGAGGAATGGAACCACTCCGGCAGCGCTTCCATCGACCTGATGATGACCTGGTCGCAGACGGCGATGGAGGGCAAGAAGTTCGACGTTGCGCTCGATTTCCTCGACCAGGTGGTGACCATGGAGCCGACCTATGCCGAGGGATGGAACCGCCGCGCCACCGTGCATTTCATGATGCAGAACTACGCCAAGTCGATGGCCGACATCAGCCATACGCTGCAGCTTGAGCCCCGCCACTTCGGCGCGCTGTCGGGCATGGGGCAGATCATGAAGAACACCGGCCGCGACGAGCTCGCGCTGCAGGCATGGCAGCGCGTGCTCGATATCTACCCGATGATGCGCAGCGCCCAGGACGAAGTGGCGACGCTGTCGGAAGAACTCGCCGGCGAAGGCATCTGACCGCGCCCCACCGCGACCGGTATCGTCGTCTCAAGGATTCTGCCCGGCCTCCATGCATCTCCTCGTCGTCGCGTTCGCGCTTCTGATCGCGCTGCTCCTGCTGCTAGCCACCATGACGCGCGTCAACGCCTGGCTGATCGAGCGGCGCCACCCACCCGTCGGCGGCTTTGCCGAGGTGGAAGGCGTGCTGCTGCACCATGTTCATGTCCCGGCGCCCGAAGGATCGGAACTTCCGCCGGTGGTCTTCATCCATGGCGCGAGCGCCAACCTCAACGACCAGATGGTACCCCTGAGGCCGCTTCTGGAGGGCAAGGCGGAGATGCTTTTCGTCGACCGCCCCGGCCATGGCTGGTCGGGGCGCAGCAAGGGCCATGAGGAACAATTCGAACAGGCCGCCCTGATCGCCGGCCTGATGGATCGGCTGGGCGTCGGCCCCGCCATCGTCGTCGGCCATTCCTTCGGCGGCTCGGTCGCCGCTGCGTTCGCGCTCGCCTATCCGGAAAGGACGAAGGGCCTGCTGTTTCTGTCGGCCGCGACCCATCCCTGGCCCGGCGGGAAGACCTCCTGGTATTATCACCTGACCATGTTGCCGGTTCTCGGCTGGCTGTTTTCCGAAACTGCCGCCAGCCTCGCCGGCTCAACGCGCATCGGGCCCGCCGTCACCTGTGTCTTCGCGCCCAATGCGGTGCCCGAAAACTACCTGTCGCGCGCCCAGATTCCGTTGGTGCTCAGGCCGCGGGCGTTCCGGGCCAACGCCGCGGATGTCGATGGCCTCTACCGTTTCGCGCTCGCCAATGCCCCGCGCTACCGCGAGATCGCCGCGCCGACCGTGGTGATCTCTGGCGATGCCGACACGGTGGTCTATGAGGAAGTCCATTCGCTCGGGCTGGCGCGCGACATTTCCGGCGCGGAGCTGGTCTGGATCGAGAATCTCGGCCACAAGCCGGACTGGATAGCGCCCGACCTCGTCGTCTCGGCGATCGAGAAACTCGCCGGCCGGCCGCATGACCTTCAGTCGATGGGCAGGACCGTCGAAGCGCGTATCGCCGACGACCGGTTCGGCGCTGGCTGCGCGGCGACGGAACCTAGCGGGGAGCTTTCTGTGGCGTGATCTTGCCGCGCTCGGGATCGACCGAGCCCTCGTCGATGCCGATATAGGCGATGCGCAGCATGTTGGTGGAGCCCGGCGTCCGCAGCGGCACACCCGCGGTGATGATGATGCGGTCGCCCTTCTTGCCGAAATTCTCCTCATGCGCGATCCGGCACGCCCGGTCGACCATGTCGTCGAGATCGCGGGCGTCCGGCGACACGACGCAATGCGTACCCCACAGAAGCGACATGCGCCGCGCCGTATTGACGATCGGCGACAGGGCGATGATCGGCACCTGCGGCCGTTCGCGGGCGGCGCGCAGGCCCGTCGTACCGGAAGCCGTGTAGGTGACGATCGCCGACAGCTTCAGCGTCTCTGCGATTTCCCGCGCCGCCAGCGAGATGGCGTCGGCGCCCGTCGCTTCCGGCTTGGAGCGCTGCGCGTTTATGATGCCTGCATAGAGCGGATCGGTCTCCACCTTGGTGGCTATCTTGTCCATCGTCGCCACCGCTTCGACCGGATAGGCGCCGGCGGCGGATTCGGCCGACAGCATGACTGCGTCGGCGCCCTCGAAGACGGCGATCGACACGTCGGACACTTCGGCGCGCGTCGGCACCGGCGCGGTTATCATCGATTCGAGCATCTGCGTCGCCACCACGACCGGCTTGCCGGCGCGGCGGGCAGCGCGCGTGATCTGCTTCTGGATACCCGGCACCGCCTCGAGCGGCATCTCGACGCCGAGGTCGCCCCGCGCCACCATCAGCGCGTCGGAGAGATCGATGATCTCGGCCAGCCGGGCCACCGCCTGCGGCTTCTCGATCTTCGACATCAGCAGCGCCCGGCCACGCGCGATCTTGCGCGCCTCGGCAAGGTCGTCGGGACGCTGGATGAAGGAGAGCGCCACCCAGTCGACGCCGGCTTCAAGCACCGCGTCGAGGTCCGCCCTGTCCTTCTCGGTCAGCGCGCCGACAGGCAGGTCGGTGTCCGGCAGGCTGACGCCCTTCTTGTCCGAGATCGACGTTCCCGCCACCACCGTCGTCACGATCGACTTGCCGTCGCAGGTCACAGCCCTCAGTTCGAGCTTGCCGTCGTCGATCAGCAGCCGGTGCCCCGGCTCGACCGAGCGCAGGATTTCGGGATGCGGCAGGTAGACGCGCGAGGCGTCGCCGGGCTCAGGATTGTCGTCCAGCGTGAACGTCTGGCCGGGTTTCAGCGTTTCGCGGCCGTTGGCGAATTTGCCGACGCGCAGCTTGGGGCCCTGCAGGTCGGCCAATATGCCGATCGGCCGGCCGACCGCCTCCTCCACCGAGCGGATACGCGCAACAAGCGTGCGCATCAGCTCGTGATCGGTATGGCTCATATTGATGCGGAAGACGTCGGCGCCCGCTTCGAACAGCCTTTTCAGCATGGCCTCTTCGGAGGAGGCCGGGCCTATCGTTGCGAGTATCTTGACGTTGCGGGTTCGTCTCATGGAGTAGTCTGTCCCGTGGCGGCGGCTTCGCCGTCCGTTGCGGGCTCGTCGGTCAGCTGAACCATCCAGCTTGCCTGCTCACCCGTGTCGTATTCCTGGAAGCCGGCGCGCTGGAATCCGCGCGCGAAGCAGTCGTTGACGCCGGCGATCTTGAACTCTTTTTCGGCCACGCACATGTTGATCGGGCCGTCCCAGCGACCACCGCGCTCGGCGTCTTCTGCATAAAGATAATAAAATCTGGATGACAGCGGGCCCTCGATCAGCGTCTTGCAGCTCGATCCCTCGATGTGCCACCAGCCTTCGGTGACCCAGCCCGCCTTGGCCCGATAGCCGATGCCGACGCCGACGAGATTCTGCGTCGCGTTGCAGACGCGGAAATCCGCGCGTGTCTCTGTCGTACCCATCGCCGAGAAGCCGATCATCGCGAGGAAAAGCAACGGCAGGGACGACGCAAATCGAATGCGTTGCCCACCGGCACAAGCCATCCTCGAACCCCTTATTCGTTTCAGAAGCATCGTCAGGCGCCCCTTTTCGGCAAAGTCGGGTCGCATGTCAACGCGCGCAGCCACCCGTATCCAATCGATTAGTATGCCCACGCGGCGCATCTTGACGCCCCCCTCAGAATTCCTTGAAAAGCTTGGCCAAACAACGGCATTGTGGCGGTGATCCACCCCTAAGTTCACGGCTCCCGCTCCATATTGTGAATCCATGACCCGCACGGCTGTCTTTGCCCCTTTTGAAATCGTTGAAGGCGACCGCGCCAGCGGCCTTGTGCTCGTCGCCGACCACGCCCGCCGCGACCTGCCGGAGGAATATGGCGATCTCGGCCTGCCGGCCAACGAGTTCGACAGGCACATCGCCTATGACATCGGCGTCGAGATGGTGACGCGGAAGCTGGCCGCGCTGACCGGCGCACCGGCGGTGATCGCCGGCTTCTCGCGGCTCCTGATCGACCCCAACCGCGGCGAGGACGATCCGACGCTGATCCGCCAGCTCTATGACGGCACCGTCGTGCCGGCGAACTACCCTATGGCGCCGGAGGAGCGGGAGCGGCGGCTCGACCTTTTCTACCGGCCCTATCACGACGCGGTAGGCGCGATGGTCGCGTCTGTCGCCGCGGCCTCGGGCAAGGCACCCTTCATCTTCTCGGTGCACTCCTTCACCCCGATTTTCCAGGGCTTCGTCCGGCCCTGGCATGCAGGCGTCCTCTGGGACCTCGACGACCGCGTGGCGCACCCGCTGATCGACGCGCTCGCCGCCGACCCGCTGCTTATCGTGGGCGACAATGAACCTTATGACGGCGCGCTGCGCGGCGACACCATGTACCGCCACGCCATCGTCAACGGTTTCGCTCATGCGCTGCTCGAGATCAGGCAGGACCTGATCGCCGACGACGGCGGGGCCGAGGAATGGGCCGGCCGCCTCGCCCCCATCGTTGACGCGCTCAACCGCCGGCCCGATATACATGAGGTCAGGCAATACGGCTCGCGGACCGGGCCGCTGACATTGATTTAGGGAAGGATCGTCGCCATGGCCGACCCCACCGAGACCCAGCAGCGCGATTTCGAGGCTGCCGCCTTCCGCCGCCTGGTCGAGCATCTGCGCGAACGCACCGACGTTCAGAACATCGACCTGATGAACCTCGCCGGCTTCTGCCGCAACTGCCTGTCCAACTGGTATCGCGAAGCGGCCGAGGCGGAAGGCGTGTCGCTCTCCAAGGACGAATCGCGGCAGATCGTCTATGGGATGCCCTATGCCGAATGGCAGCAGAAGTACCAGACGGAGGCTTCCGACGCGAAGAAGGCGGCCTTCGAGATCAATCGCCCCAGGGATCACTGAGCGCACCTGGCGCTCCCGGAAGGGAAACATCTGGCCACTTGACCCTCCGATCCGCTTCAGGCATCGAACCGCTGCCTGCCGCGCTGTACGAGTCGCGCGCCGATATATAGCCAGGAGTATTTGATGGCCGACGAGATCACCGAGACCAGCCAGACCGTGGCCGCCGGCCAGTTGCGCGCCTTCATCGAGCGCATCGAGCGCCTGGAGGAAGAGAAGAAGACGATCGCCGACGACATCAAGGAAGTCTATGCCGAGATGAAGGGCACCGGCTTCGACACCAAGGCCGTGCGACAGATTATTCGCCTGCGCAAGCAGGACCAGGCCGAGCGGCAGGAAGCGGAGGCGATCCTCGACCTCTACATGGCCGCGCTCGGAATGACTTAACCCTCCCCGCAAGAATTGGCGCGGGGTCGCCTACTGCATGTTGTTCCCGGACAATTCCCCCTATAGTCCCTTCAGCGGGCAGTTGGGGGAAAGCCAGCTTCGAGGGGAACATGGCAGAACAGGCAGCAGCGCCAGCATCGGCTGACGTCACATCCATCATAGCCGGAGCCGAGCAGGTCATGGGCCGCTTCGTCAGCGGTCTCGACGCGCGCGTGAGCGCGCTCGCAGGCACAAGCCGGGAACTCGGAGCGCTGCATGCCTCCTTCGCGGCCGGCGGCACGAGTGCGGCCGCCCTGTTCCTCAAGATATTCGTCGTGGTGGTCGTCACCGCCGGCGTCTTCCTGCTCTGCCGGCGCTGGTTCCGGCGCGACGATGCGGGGGCGTGGCGACGCCTTTTCTCCATACTCGCTGCGGCCATTGTCGCCGTCGTCGCCGGCGTGGTCGCGCAGCGGCTGCTTCCAGCGGAAGGGCTGGCGGTGCGCACGTTGCGAATCTGGATAGTTGTCACCGCGGCCGGCATGCTGGCCATATTCACGATCCGGGCGCTGCTCACGAAATCGGGCTCCCATCAGGCCGGGCGATTGGGATGGCTTGCGCGCGATCTCTCGGTCGCCTTGGGCTGGAGCTTCTTCGGCATGGCCGTCATGGCCACGCTGAGGTTGTGGGGCGCCGGTCTCGGACTTCGCGACGTTTTCTCCAGCCTGATGCTGGCTCTGCCCGCGTTCGCCCTCTTCATCTGGACGGTCTGGCGTCACCGCAAGACCCTCGCGGCCGCAGTCGCCGGAGTTAAGCCTCGCAGCCGGTGGCGCGGCTGGCTCGCGCGCATTTGGCCGGGGCTGGTCATCGGCTTCCTGATCGTGACGTTCCTCACGACTGAGATCGCGCTGACGCTGGGCGTTCCGCTGCCGGGCGGCACGGTTCTCTTCACAGTCGTGATCTTGCTGCTGATGCCGCATCTCGACGCGCTGATCGCCAGCAGGGCCAATCTGGCACTGGAAGCCGAGAGCGCCTCGATCATCGGTGTGGCCTTGCGACAGACGGTGCGCTTCGCCGTGCTCATCGTCATGTTCACGATGCTCGGCGCCATATGGGCCTCGCCGCTCGCATCCGGCTTCGGTATCAACCTTCGCAGCATCACCACGGAGGCCTTCCATGTTGCGCTGATCGCCACGGCGGCGGCGTTCCTGTGGAGCCTGCTGGTCACCGCGATGGCCCGTATCGCGCAGCGCGACAGACATGACGCGCACGGTACGGCGGCCGCTTCCCCGCGCTCGCGCCTGGGCACGCTGGTGCCGCTGCTCTCTCTCGTCGGCAAGTCGGCCATCGTCACGCTGGCGCTTCTCTCCGTGCTGGTGTCGCTGGGCGTCAACGTCTGGCCGCTCATCACCGGCCTCAGCGTCTTCGGCCTGGCGATCGGCTTCGGCTCGCAGACGCTGGTGAAGGACATCGTCTCGGGCCTATTCTTCCTGGCCGACGATGCGTTCCGGATCGGCGAGTACATCGAGACGTCGGGCGCCAAGGGCACGGTCGAGAAGATCTCCGTGCGTTCGGTCACGCTCCGCAATCCGCGCGGACCGGTGGCCACGGTGCCCTATGGCCAGATCAGCAAGGTCGTGAACTTCAGCCGCGACTGGGCCATCGAGAAGATCCAGTTCCGCGTCGCCATCGACACCGACGTCGAGCTGCTGCGCAAGCTGTTCAAGAAGATCGGCCAGGATCTTCTCGAGGATCCGGAACTGGCGCCGGGCCTGCTCGAGACCTTCAAGAGCCAGGGCATATCCAACGTCGAGGACGGCACGCTGGTCGTGCGCGGCAAGTTTGTCGCCAAGCCCGGCAGCCAGACGCTTATCCGCCGCGCTGTGCTCAAGGCCGTGCTCCAGGCCTTCCGCGAGAACAACATCCGCGCCGTGCCTAAGCCCCTGACGGGCGATCCCGTCGCGGCTGTATGAAGCGTGCCGGCTAGCTGCCGGTTCGCCGGTAGAGGAAATAACGGCCCGGGCGGACGCCCTCGGGAAGAGCGAGCGGTGCGAGTTCTGGATGATCCAGGGGGACGCCGCTCGCCGCGATTCCGTCCGGGGCGAGCAGGCTGACAGCCAGTTCAGGCAGCCAGCGCAGGTTCATTTCGTCGAGATCGTCATAGCCGCTGCCGATGTCGGCATGCACCAGCGCGGCGCCGATGCCTGCGAAGGACCGGGCGGTTTCGCTGATCTCGCCGAGGATCAGGTCGCCCTCGGGAGGCAACGACCTGAGATTGGCCGCGTTGACCCGGTCGAAGGCGATGATGCGCCGGTCCGGCAGCCTTTCGCGCAGGTGATCGTAGGTGCGGCCGTTGCCGAGCCCCAGCTCGATCACCGGTCCGTCGCCAAGCGTCATGTCCTTGCAGATCATGTCGAGTATGTCGCGCTGCGCCGTCAGGCGGCGGATAAAACTTTCAAGGCGGCTCATGGAAGGCTTTCGGGGCTGACGGCGGCTGCCACTGGAGACAGCACCTGATACCGGCGCAATTCACGCGCGGCAATCCCGGCCACATGCCGAACCCTCGGTGAGCGGAAGTTCAGAACTGGATATGGCCCGCTGCGGCAATGAGGGTCGCCAGGAACACGCCGAGAAACAGCAGGTTTCCGCCTGCGATCAGCTTCAGCGCAAGCGGCGCTGCACGGTCGGCTATGGCGATGGCGCGCTTTCGGTTCATGGGCGGATGCTAGCCGGCAATTGCGCTAGAAACCGTTAACGGGCTTCCGAAAACCCTAAGCAATTCCAGGAACGTAAGCCTCGGTTTCCGTGTGGAATGCGGCAACAACACGGACGGAAGGATCATGCCCGCGGATGTGCTGAATCGTAGATTTCGAGCAGCCGCGCCGTGTCGACGCCGGTGTAGACCTGCGTCGTCGACAGGCTGGCATGGCCGAGCAGTTCCTGGATGGTGCGCAGGTCTCCGCCGCGTCCCAGCAGATGCGTGGCGAAGGAATGGCGCAGCGCATGCGGCGTCGCCGTGTCGGGCAGGTTGAGCGCGGAGCGCAGCTTCCGCATCTCGCGCTGGATGATCGCGGGGTTGAGCGGGCCGCCGCGCGCGCCGCGAAAAAGCAGCCCGTCCGGATCGAGATGAAACGGGCAAAGCCTGCGATATTCGGCGACCGCCTTCTGCGCGAGCGGCAGCACAGGCGCCAGCCGCGTCTTGCCGCCCTTGCCCGTGACGCGCAGCACGCCGGCGCCAGGCATCTCGCCGGCCTTGACCGCCAGCGCCTCGGAGATACGCAGTCCGGAGCCGTAAAGCAGCGTCAGTACTGCCGCGTTGCGGGCCGCGATCCACGGCTCTTCGGCAAGCTGCTCGCTCAACGAAACGACGCGTCGCGCGTCGTCGGCCGTCAGCGGCTTCGGCAGCGATTTCGGCTGCCTCGGCGCGCGCAGCGCCGTCGCGCCGGCCGCATTGGCAAGGCCACGCCGCTCCAGGAAGCGCAGCAGCGAGCGGATGCCGGCAAGCCCGCGGCCCAGCGTGCGCGCGCCGGCGCCCGCCGAGCGCCTGTGGGCGAGGAAACCGCGCAGGTCTGCCGTGCGCAGCGCCGCGATGTCTTTAAGTCCGGGAGGTCCGCTATTGTGCCCGGTCAGGAACTGCAGGAACTGCCGGCTGTCGCGCTCATAGGCTTCGACCGTCTCCGGCGACAGCCGGCGTTCTTTCGCCAGGGCCTCCAGCCAGTGCTGGCGCGCCTGCTGCAGGTCGGCTTTCGCGGAGATCAGGAATTCCTGCATTGGCAGTCTGCATCCGGTTGGACTAAGTCAGTGTTGACTTAACGAAGTTAGCAACCTGTGAAGCTCTGCCTATTCTGATGAAACCTAAGAACCCCGTCCAGATGGCCGTCATCGGTGCCGCCCACGGCATCAAGGGCGAGCTGCGCGTGAAAACCTTCACCGGCGATCCGCTGGCGCTTGCCGACTACGGCCCGCTCTATGCCAGGGACGGGCGCGCCTTCGAGGTGGAAACGATCCGGCCGGCCGGCGAAGTGGTGGTCGTCCGTTTCAAGGCCGTCGGCGACCGCACGACAGCGGAGCGGCTGACAGGCACCGAATTGTTCGTCGACCGGTCGGTTCTGCCCGCCGAGGAGGAGGATGAATTCTATCACGCCGACCTGGTCGGGCTTGCCGTGCGCGACGAGACAGGCGTCGAGGCCGGCCGCGTGACCGCCGTGCAGAATTATGGCGGCGGCGACATCCTCGAAATCGCCTGGCGCGGACGCAAGGGTCTGCTCATCCCCTTCTCGCAGGCCGCCGTGCCGGAGGTCGACGTCGGCGCGGGCTTCATCCGTGTCGACCCGGCCGCCGCCGGCCTGGTCGAGGACGCCGACGGCGACGGGGAACCTGACGAGCCCGGCCGGTTCAATCCGAACGCACGGCCGCGCGGGCCCCGGGAGGCGGGCGGCAACCGATGAGCTTCCGCGCCACCGTCCTCACCCTCTATCCCGAGATGTTCCCGGGCGCGCTCGGCCTGTCGCTCGCCGGCCGCGCGCTGGAGCGCGGCGACTGGTCGCTGGAAACCGTCCAGATTCGCGACTTCGCTGCCGACCGGCATCGCACCGTGGACGACACGCCTGCCGGCGGCGGCGCCGGCATGGTGATGCGCGCCGACATTCTGGCAAGGGCGATCGACCACGCGTCGCCGCAGGGCGATCCGCGTCCGCGTCTGCTCATGAGCCCGCGCGGCAAGCCGCTCACCCAGGCCAAGGTGCGCGATCTCGCCGCCGGTCCCGGCGCGGTGATTCTCTGCGGCCGTTTCGAAGGCGTCGACCAACGTGTCATCGACGCCCGCGGCCTCGAGGAAGTGTCAATCGGCGACTTCATCCTGTCCGGCGGCGAGCCGGCCGCGCTGGTGCTTCTCGACGCCGTCGTGCGGCTCCTGCCCGGCGTCATGGGCAACGAGGCGTCCGGCGAGGAGGAGAGCTTCGAGAACGGGCTCCTCGAACACCCGCACTACACAAGGCCGCAGGAATGGGAAGGGCTGCCCATCCCCGACGTGCTGACCTCAGGCAATCACGGCAGGATCGCCAGATGGCGGCGCGACGAAGCCGGGCGTCTGACCGCCGAGCGGCGGCCGGACCTGCTCGCCGCTTCTCAGCCGCGCATGAAATAGTAGCCGGCGAGGAAAAGGCCGACCGCCACGACGAAGGCCCGCACCGCCCCCTGCGGCACGCGCCTGGCCGTCCAAACGCCCAGCCAGCCGCCGATCGCGACGCCCGGCACCATAGCTGCCGCTTCAAGCCAGGCGACGACGCCGCCCGAGGCGAAGATCACGATGGCCACGGCGGCGATCACGATCGACAGCATGTTCTTCAGCGCATTCAACCGGTGATAGCCGCCGCCCTCGGTCAGCCCCAGCGTCGCCAGCATCATCACGCCCATGCCGGCGCCGAAAAAGCCGCCATAGATCGAGGTGACGAACTGCGTGATCTTGCTGGTCATGGTCGAGCCGCCGCTTTGCGGCCGCTCCTCGACGCCGGCGGGCTTCAGCCAGGGGCCTGCCGCAAACAGCGCTGTGGCGGCCAGGAGCAGCCATGGGACCAGCGTGGCGAAAGCGGGATTGTCGAGCGACAGCAGGATCAGCGACCCGATGCTGGCGCCGATCACCGAAATCACGGCCAGCGCCACCGCGCTCCTCCAGCTCTGGCGGATGTCTGCCCAATAGGCCAGCGTGGAGGTGATGTAGCCCGGAATCTGCCCGATGGCCGAGGTGGCGTTGGCGGAGATCGGCGGCAGGCCGGCGAATGTCAGCGCCCCGAAGGTGAGGAAAGTGCCGCCGCCGGCGATGGCGTTGACGATGCCCGAAAGCAGGCCGGCAACAAAGAGCAGAAGGATGGTCGAAAGCGTCAAGGCTGGCCCCGTTGGCGGCAAACGGGGCCGCAGGGATCGCATAGCCCGGTTCTTGCCTATATTGAAGCCTCTAGCAGGAGTGATCTTGCCGGCGCTGCCGAAACGGCAAAAATGTGCTACGGGACGTGACAACGCCGAACTTTTGGTGTATCGCCCCGCCCGAACCTGAGGAGCTTTCCTCCGGACCCGTCATAAGGACGGTGAATTCGCCCCTGCTTCTTCCGGCCGTCTGGCGGGAAATGCATAGCCGAGCGGCCGGGATCGGAAGATCCGAGACTGCAAGGCGAGCGTCGGGCGCTCTGGCTGTCGAGAAGCAAGAAAGGTACATCCGATGGACATCATCCGTCAGCTAGAGGCCGAGCAGGCCGCCAAGATCGAAGCCAAGCGCAAGCTTCCCGAATTCCAGCCGGGCGACACCGTCCGCGTCCAGGTGCGCGTCACCGAAGGATCGCGCACCCGCGTCCAGGCCTATGAGGGCGTCGTCATCGCCCGCTCCGGCGCCGGCCTCAACGAGAACTTCACCGTCCGCAAGATCTCCTACGGCGAAGGCGTGGAGCGCGTGTTCCCGGTCTATTCGCCGCTGGTCGAGGCCGTCGAGATCGTCCGTCGCGGCAAGGTTCGCCGCGCCAAGCTCTATTACCTGCGCGACCGCCGCGGCAAGTCGGCCCGCATCTCCGAGAACACCGGCGTGCGCGCCCGCAAGCTGAACGACGCCGAGCGCGACGCGCTGCTGGCCGAGAAGGCGAAGCTCGAGGCCGAGAAGGTCGCCGCTGCAGAGGCCCTGGCCGCCGAGAAGGCAGCGCAGGAAGCCGCCGAGAAGGCAGCGGCTGCCGAGAAGGCTGACGCCGCCGAATAAGGCTGGCTGCATGTTCAAGCGAAAAGGCGGCTCCGGCCGCCTTTTTCTTTGGTCATCGCGCCGGCGCTGCATTCCTCGCACGCAGCGTCTCCGGCAAAACGGTTCTCGATTCGGCTCCCGGGATGCACTGCCGCCGCTTGCAAGCGCGCGCGCCGTCCCGCTACAGTCTGGCCGAAGGCTGCTTGCTGGCGGCAGGGGTTTGGTTTGAGGAGCGGAACATGAGGAAACTAGTTGCAGCGCTCGCCGGTCTCGTCGCCGGCGCTTTCCTGGCCGGCGCGGCCGGCGCCCAGGCGCTGCCCGACCTCGGCGGCAAGACCGTCGTGGTGGTCACCGAGAACGCCTATTTCCCGCTCCAGTTCGTCGACCAGAAGACCGGTCAGCCGGTCGGTTGGGAATATGATGCGATGGCTGAGCTCGCCAAGCGGCTGAACTTCAAGGTCGAGTACCAGAACACCTCCTGGGATGCGATGATCCAGGCCGTTTCGGACAAGCAGTACGACATCGGCATGACCGGCATCACCATCAAGGACGACCGCAAGGAGAAGGTCGACTTCTCCGATCCCTACATGAAGTCCGAGATCTTCATGCTGGTGCGCGGCGACGAAAAACGCTTCACCGACGCCAAGAGTTTTGCCGCCGACGAGAAGCTGTTGGTCGGCGCGCAGGCCGGCACCTCGCCCTTCTACGTCGCCGTCTACAATGTGCTCGACGGCAACGAGGCCAACCCGCGCATCAAGCTGATGGAGACATTTGCGGCGACCGTCGAGGCGCTGAAGGTCGGCGACGTCGACCTCGTGCTGACCGACAGCGCGGCCGGCAAGTTCATCGCCGACGGCTCGGGCGGCGCGCTGAAGATGATCGGCGAGCCGCTGCAGGCGGAGGAATTCGGCTTCATCTTCCCGAAGGGCTCCGAACTGGTTGCGCCGATCAACGCCGGCATCGCCGCGCTCAAGTCCGACGGCACTTTCGACAAGCTCACCCAGAAATGGTTTGTCGACTACAGGCCGTGACCCGCTGCTGATGGCTGCCGAAACGGTAAGATACGAGATCGCAGGATACCGGCCGGGAGCGCTCGCGGCCATCGTCGGGCTGCATGCCGGCTACTATGCGCGGCACTGGAATTTCGGCCTGCCCTTCGAGACCAAGGTCGGCGCCGAGCTTGCCGAGTTCCTGGCGCGCCACGACGCCGAACGCGATCTTTTCCTCGTCGCCTATCTGGATGGCGATGCCGTCGGCTCGGTCATCATCGACCAGACCGGCGGCGGCTCTCAGGGCGCGCATCTCAGATGGTTCATCGTCGGCGAGCAGATGCAGGGCAAGGGGCTCGGCGCCGATCTTCTCGGCCGCGCGGTCGGTTTCTGCGACGAGCGCGGCTACGAGCGCATCTGGCTCACCACCTTCGCCGGCCTCGACGCCGCACGCAGCCTCTATGAACGCTTCGGCTTCTCGCTGACCGGCGAGACCGAGACCGACCAGTGGAGCGGCGGCGTCACCGAGCAGATTTTCGAGCGTCTTTTGCCGGTCCGCCGCTGATCATGCCGGAGGGTTCGCCGGACCGGAGGGGCAGGGCCGAGTTTCCGTGGTGGCTGGTGGCGGCCCTCGTCCTGGCGGCAGCCGCCGCCGTCGCGATCTTCACCAGCGATCTCTACAGCCAGGTCTTCGCCACCGTCGCCAAGGGGATCGGCATCACCATCGCCGTCACGCTTGTCTCCTTCGCCGCGGCGTCCGCGATCGGCCTCGGCATCGCGCTCATGGCGCTGTCGGGCTCGTCCGTGCTCCGGCAGACCGCGCGTTTCTATGTGGAAATCATCCGCGGCATCCCCATCCTGGTGCTGCTCTTCTGGATCGCCTTCGCCGGCGTGCCGGCCTTCGTCGCCGGCTGGAATTTCGTCACCGCCCCGTTGCAGCAGGCGGGTATCGCGGGCGAGCTGCAGGTGCGCGACGTGCCGCTGCTGTGGCGCGCCGTGCTTGCGTTGATGATCGGCTATTCGCCCTTCATCGCCGAGGTCTTCCGCGCCGGCATCCAGTCCGTTGGCGCCGGCCAGATAGAGGCGGCCAAGGCTCTCGGCCTGTCGCGCTATCGCCGCTTTCGCCACATCGTCATGCCGCAGGCGATCCGCACCATCCTGCCGCCGCTCGGCAACGACTTCATCGCGCTGGTCAAGGACAGTTCCCTTGTCTCCGTGCTCGGCGTCGCCGACATCACCCAGATGGGCAAGATCTACGCCGCCGGCTCATTCCGCTTCTTCGAAACCTATTCGATCGTCGCCTATATCTATCTTATCCTGACGGTCGGCCTGTCGATCGCGCTGCGCGCGCTCGAGCGGCGGATGCGCCAAAGGGGAGGAGGAAGCGGATGAATCCGGAGAAATCCGCGCTGGAAGAGGTCTATGCGGCGAACTCCGCCGGGGAACTCGCGTCGGCCTACGCGAAATGGTCGAGCGGCTACGACCGCCAGACGGTGGAGCTCGGCTACTGCCTGCCCTTCATCATCGCCGGCTGGGTGGCGCGTTACGTGCCGGTCAGGAACGCCCCCTTGCTCGACGCCGGCTGCGGAACCGGATTGTCCGGTCCCTATCTCCGGGCGCTCGGCTACGACGCGATCGAGGGGCTCGACTTCTCGGAGGAGATGCTTGGCCTCGCGCGACGGCGAAACGCTTACAGCGCCCTGAAGCGCGCGACGCTTGGCGAGACGCTGCCCTGGCCGGACGACTACTTCACGGCGTTCCTGTCGACCGGCGTGTTCACCGAAGGACACGCCCCGGCATCCAGCCTCGACGAACTTGTGCGCATCGCGCGACCCGGCGGCCATGCCATTTTCACCGTTCGCGACAGCGTGCTCGAAAGGGACGGGTTCCTGGACGTCTTTAGCCGGCTTGAACAGGCTGGACGCTGGCGGCCCATGGAGGAAAGCCCGCCTTTCCGGGCCTTCGCCATCGCCGAGCCGGACGTGCTGGTGAAGGCGTTCGTGTTCGAGATCCTCTGACGCCGGCGGCGGTCAGTCGCCGGCGAGGATGCGCAGCTTCTCCGTCAGCTCGGCCACCTGCCGCTCCAGCGCTTCGACGCGTCCTTCCAGATCCGACGAATAGGATGATGCGACAGCGCCCGAAGCAGGGGCGGCCGTTGCCTGCACCGGTCCGGTGAGAAGCTGTGCGTAGCGGTCCTCGCGCTGGCCGGGGCCGCGTTCGATCAGTTGCAGCAGCGGCGGCCGCCGGCCGATCAGAAGGTCGAGGTCCCCGCGCAGCTGATCGACCGACTGGAAACGCGCCATGCGCTCCGAGCGCGCCATCAGCTCGTGCGCCGTCTGCGGTCCGCGCAGGAGAAGCAGGCCGATGATGGCGATCTGCGGCTGGGTGAGCGAGAATTTCTGCGGCAGAACATGCTCGTAACGCTCGACCCGCGTCGCCGAAAGTTGGCGTACCAGCCCTTTCTCGATGAGCATCTTCAGCGCGCGGTAGACCTCGGTCTGGGCGAGCTCCATCACCGGCTCGCGCGCCGTCTTCTGGTTGGCCGCCGCGAGCGCGCCGTTCACTGTCAGCGGATAGACGTCGGGCGTCAGCTCCTTCTTCTCGATCAGCGAACCGAGTATGCGGGCTTCAGCAGGATTGAGGATGGGAAGGTCGTCCGACAAGATCAGACCCTTCTCTCCACCATCATCTTCTTGATCTCCGCGATCGCCTTGGCCGGGTTCAATCCCTTCGGGCAGGTCTGCGTGCAGTTCATGATGGTGTGGCAGCGGTAGAGGCGGAACGGATCCTCCAGATTGTCAAGCCGCTCGCCGGTTGCCTCGTCTCTCGAATCGATCAGCCAGCGGTAGGCCTGCAGGAGCACGGCAGGTCCGAGATAGCGCTCGCCGTTCCACCAGTAGCTCGGGCAGGCGGTCGAGCAGCAGGCGCAGAGGATGCACTCGTAGAGCCCGTCGAGCTTCTGCCGGTCCTCGTGGCTCTGCCGCCATTCCTTGGCCGGCTCGGGCGACACGGTCTGCAGATAGGGCTGGATCGAGGCGTGCTGGGCGTAGAAGGTGGTGAGGTCGGGCACGAGGTCCTTCACCACCTGCATGTGCGGCAGCGGATAGACCTTGACCGCGCCCTTGATGTCGTCGGCACCCTTGGTGCAGGCCAGCGTGTTCGAGCCGTCGATGTTCATCGCGCAGGAGCCGCAGATGCCCTCGCGGCAGGAGCGGCGCAGCGTCAGCGTCGGGTCGATCTTGTTCTTGATCCACAAAAGCGCGTCGAGCACCATCGGCCCGCAATCGTCCATGTCGACGAAATAGGTGTCGACGCTCGGATTGCCGCCTTCGTCGGGGTTCCAGCGATAGATCCGGTATTCGCGCAGATTGGTCGCGCCTTCCGGCTTCGGCCAGGTTTTGCCCTGCTTGATCTGCGAGTTCTTGGGAAGGGTTAGTTCAACCATTCGAAGCCGTCCCTTCTCAATACACCCGCGCCTTGGGCGCGATCTTGGCCGGGTCGATGCCGCCCTGGTCGTAGGGCAGCATGGTTTCGGTGTGCACCGGCCGGTAGCTGAGCGTCACCTTGCCGTCGGGCGCCACATGCGCCAGCGTGTGCTTGCGCCAGTTCGCGTCGTCGCGGTCGGAGAAATCCTCGCGGGCGTGCGCGCCCCGGCTCTCCTTGCGCGCCTCGGCGCCGTGGACGGTGGCGATGGCGTTGGCCATCAGGTTTTCAAGCTCCAGCGTCTCGACGAGGTCGGAGTTCCAGATCATCGAGCGGTCGGTGACGTGCAGGTCCTTCAGCTCGCCCCAGATCTCCGATATGCGCTTGCAGCCGTTCTCCAGCGATTCCTGCGTGCGGAACACCGCCGCGTCCTCCTGCATGGCGCGCTGCATCTTTTCGCGCACCACAGCGGTCGGCGAACCGCCGCTGGCATGGCGCAGCCGATCGAAGCGCTCCATGATCTTCTCCACCGCAGCGTGGTTGATCGCGGGCGCCGGCGCTTCGCGGTCGACGACCTGGCCGGCGCGGATCGCCGCGGCGCGACCGAAGACGACCAGGTCGATCAGCGAGTTGGAGCCCAGCCGGTTGGCGCCGTGCACCGAGGCGCAGCCCGCCTCGCCCACCGCCATCAGGCCGGGCGACACGCGGTCGGGGTTGTCGGCGGTCGGGTTCAGCACTTCGCCCCAATAATTGGTCGGGATGCCGCCCATGTTGTAGTGGACCGTCGGCAGCACCGGGATCGGTTCGCGGGTCACGTCGACGCCGGCAAAGATCTTGGCCGACTCCGAAATGCCCGGCAGTCGCTCGTGCAGCACGGCCGGATCGAGATGGTCGAGATGCAGGAAGATGTGGTCCTTGTTCCTGCCGACGCCGCGGCCTTCGCGGATTTCCATCGTCATGCAGCGCGAGACGACGTCGCGGCTCGCAAGGTCCTTGGCGGAGGGGGCATAGCGCTCCATGAAGCGCTCGCCTTCCGAATTGACGAGATAGCCGCCCTCGCCGCGCGCGCCCTCGGTGATCAGGCAGCCGGCGCCGTAGATACCGGTGGGATGGAACTGGACGAACTCCATGTCCTGGAGGGGAAGCCCGGCCCGCGCCACCATGCCGCCGCCGTCGCCGGTGCAGGTATGCGCCGACGTCGCCGAGAAATAGGCGCGGCCGTAACCGCCGGTGGCGAGCACGACCATCTTGGCGGAAAAGCGGTGGATGGTGCCGTCGTCTAGGTTCCAGGCGACGACGCCGGTGCAGCGCCCGTCCGGCTCCATGATCAGGTCGAGCGCGAAATATTCGATGAAGAATTGCGCATTGTGCTTCAGCGACTGGCCGTAGAGCGTGTGCAGGATCGCATGGCCGGTGCGGTCGGCCGCCGCGCAGGTGCGCTGCACCGGCGGTCCGTCGCCATAGTTCATCATGTGGCCACCGAACGGCCGCTGGTAGATCTTTCCTTCCTCGGTGCGCGAGAAGGGCACGCCGTAGTGCTCGAGTTCGTAGACCGCCGCCGGCGCCTCGCGCACCATGTATTCCTGCGCGTCGGTGTCGCCCAGCCAGTCCGACCCCTTGACGGTGTCGTACATGTGCCACTGCCAGCTGTCGGGGCCCATGTTCTGCAGCGAGGCGGCGATGCCGCCCTGCGCCGCCACCGTATGCGAGCGCGTCGGGAAGACCTTGGTGATGCAGGCGGTTTTCAGTCCCTGCTCGGCCATGCCGAGCGTGGCGCGAAGCCCGGCGCCGCCGGCGCCCACCACGACGACGTCGAACGTATGGTCGATATAGGTGTAGGCAGGCTTCGTGCTTGTCGAAGACGCGGTCACATCAGCCCCCGAATGCAATTTTCAGAAGGGCAAACAGCGAGGCTGCGCCGATCAGGATCGTGAAGAAGGTGTTGAGGATCAAGAGCACCAGCTTGTTCAGCTCGTTGTGCGCATAGTCCTCGATGATGAGCTGCATGCCGAGCCGCATGTGATAGAGGCTGATCAGCACGAACAGCCCGACGACGAAAGTCGTGGGCGGATATGAAAGCGACGCCTTGATCTGGGCGGAGTCCGCGCCGCGCAACGACACGATCCAGCCAATCACGAAAAAGGCGAGCGGGACCAGCGCGATCGCCGACAGGCGGATCAGCCAGAAATGGTCGGTGCCTTCCTTGGCGGAGCCGAGGCCGCGCACTCGGCCCAGAGGGGTTCGCATGTCGCTCATCTTCGTCACCCGGCCGTGAAATAAAGGGCCCAGAGGGCAAGCGTCAGCACCACCGAGCCGATCAGCGTCGCCCACCCGAGCTGCGATGCCGTGTGCTTCTCGAGGCCGACGCCGGTGTCCCAGATCAGGTGCCTTACCCCGCCTAGGAGATGCAGGAACAGCGCCCACGTGTAGCCGAACAGCACGAGCAGCCCGAACCACGATCCGACCAGGCCGTCGACGAAGCTGAAATAGCTCTCCGACGTCGCCGCGGCGATCAGCCACCAGGCGACCAGCAGCGTGCCGACATACAGCGCACCGCCGGTGATGCGGTGCAGGATCGACATCGTCATGGTGATGGGCCAGCGATAGACCGTCAGATGCGGTGAAAGCGGTCTTGCTCGGGTGGCTGCGGCCTTGCTCATGGCTCCCCCAGATAGGCGCCTATCGCTGCCCTTCCGGATAAACATGACGGGCGCGGTTTGCGACGTTTGCTGCCCGCTTCCCTAAAACTCTTTTTGCACCGCGTCAAAGTGCGAAAACCGTTCCGGCGCGGATATTTAGCCCCGACAGCCCCATGCGCGAGGATGGATCGCCTGCTTCAATCGATTTGAACCGGGCGGCCCGTCTGTTGCAGCGCAAAATGAGCCGGAGAGGTCGAATCAGCTTCCGCCGCCGCAACACCGCTCCGTCGATATTAACCATGTTTGCCGAAGCCGTGACCGGCATCCGGCCTTGAGCTATTAACAAAGCTTAAGAAAAGGTTAACTTGTCGGCGAGGAGGCGAAGGGCGATTGCCCTGACCCGCACGAAGGATGACGCGCATGCGTTCGAGACTGAGTGGACTGAGCTTCCTGCCGCTCGCCCTTGCCCTGGTGGCCGGCGGGCTCGCCGTTCCCGCCTATGCCGGCGGCGGCCCCTACCACGACCGGATCTATGCCGACAGCTTCGGCAATCTCGTCGTCCACAGCCGCAGCGGCTACAAGCGCATCGTCGTCGGCCAGGGCCATCTTGCCCGGGAACTCGCCAGCTACGAAGGAGCCGCCAGCCCGGACGGCGTCGTCTATTACAACGACGACGAGGCCGTGCCCTACGAGTGCTGGAGGCCGGCCGTCCTGCTCAAGGGCCGCAGCTACATGTACGGCCTCGAAGACGGCGAGCTGCCGGATCTCCCCGGCAAGTGGTGCGGCGGCCGCGAACACGCCGCGCCCGGCGCCGCGATCAGACGCGTCCAGCCCTGATTTGGTCATCTTTCTGCGTCCCGTTGCGGGGCGCACGCGTGAGAGTTGAGGACAGATGAGCCGCGCCGTTCAGACACGCCGCCTGAAGGAGCATATTGCGTCCCTCGAAACGATGACGCGTTTCGTGCTGGCGACGCTGGCGCTTGGCAGCGGCGTCTACACCTATCTCGGCGTCCGCTCGCTGCTCGACGGTTCCGCGACCCTCGTCTTCTTCGCCGCCGTCATCTACTCGGTGTCGGTCTCGGTCGCCATGTACGGCTTCTGGATCTACCTGATCCGCTTCCTTCCCGAGATGCGGGACGGCGGATCGCGCCTGGCGCTGGTCGGCATCATGGCGGTCGGCTGCGCCATGATCGTCGCCATGTCGTCCTGGCTGAACGCCGCCGCGCTCGCCGGCTCTGCGGCCGTGGAACAGCATCTCGCCGTCACCCTTGAGGACTACACGGCGGATCTCGACCAGGCCCATGGCAATGCGCTCGGCGCACTGTCCCTGCTGCCCGACATCCAACGCGCGTCGGAGCGTTTTGCCAGGCTTGCCGCCGACGAGCAGGCGACGGGCGCGCTGACCGGCACGTCGGGATCGGGCAGCGTCGTGCAGTTGCTCACCCAGATGTCGGCGCAGATGAACGAGCTCGCCGCGACCATCGAAGCTTCGCGCGAGACGGTGCAGAACGGTTTCACCGAGGGCCAGTCACATCTTGCGACCATGCGCGGCCTCGTATCGGCGCCGGGTCCGATCGACCAGCGCTCGGATCAGTTCGCGGCCGAGGCCGTCAAGCTCACCGGCGTCATCGCGGCGCTGGAGCAGACATCGATCGCGCCGTCGGTGATGCGCGCCGCGGCCGACCTCTCGGTGGGCTTCATCGCCCCGGTCGCGGACGGCTCGACCGGCGATCTCGCAGGCCGCCAGGACCTGGTCATGGCGACCATCCGCACCTCGGTGGAAGCACAGTCCAAGGCGCTCGCCGACGCCGCCGGCGAAATCCTCGCCCAGCCGAAGGTGCCCGAACGCCGCTATGTGCCCCTGACCTCGGCTGAAGCCGTCATCCGCTATGCCGCCGACTTCATCCCGAGCTGGGCCGGCGCGATCTCCATCGACCTGCTGCCCGCCGTGCTGGTCGGCGTGATGTGCGTCGTGCATGCGGCCATGCGGCGCGGCGAGGACGATATCGAGGAGGCCGACCGCATCACCGCCGGCGACATGATGCGCTCGCTCGATCTGCATGAAGCTCTGCTCGCCCGGAGACAGGCTGCCGCAAGGCTGGAGGCCGCCCAGGAACAGCAGCAGCCCGCGGCTTCCGCCGAACCTGTCCCGCCATCCGCCGAGAACGTCACGCCGCTGACGCTCGGCGAGCGCAAGCGGAGCGATCCATGAGCGAAGTCCAGCCGCTTCCCGGGGCCTTGCCTGCTTCCCTGGACGGTGCGCCGCGGCGGCGGCGCAACCCCATCGTCCGCTATTTTGCGCGCTTCGATGACGGCGAGGTCGTGCGCTGGGTCTTCCGCGGCATGCTTCTCGGTGCCATCGGCGTGCTGGCGCTCGACCTCAACGAACTGTCGCGCGAGAACGGCTGGTGGGCTCCCGAAGCCTCAATGCCCGCCGCGCCTTCCGATCCGATCCTGCCGCCGGTCGTGCAGACCGACACGCCGCTGCCGTCCGGCGATCCGCGCCGCTTCGTCACCACCGGCGAGGAGATTCTTGCCCGCCCGATGACCTTCACGCTGCAGGGCGACGGCGTGCTCGCCGCCGAAGGCAGCATCGATCAGGGCGCCGCCGCCCGTTTCGCCGCCGAGATCGAGGCGCGCGGCGAATACGTGAAGACCGTCTCGCTGAACTCGCCCGGCGGTGCACTCGACGACGCCATGGCGATGGCCAGGCTGGTGCGCGGCAGGGGCATCGCGACGCAGGTCGCCGACGGCGCCATCTGCGCCTCGTCCTGCCCGCTCCTCCTCGCCGGCGGCCTGACGCGGACCGCCGGGCCGATGGCGGCGGTCGGCGTGCACCAGTTCTACGCAGCCTCGCAAGCTACGACCGCGCCGGCCCAGGCCATGGCGGATGCGCAGGCGACGACCGCGCGCATCTCCCGCCATCTCATCGACATGGGCATCGACCCGACGCTCTGGCTGCACGCGCTCGATACGCCGCCGCAGGCGCTCTACTATTTTTCGCCGGAGGAGCTTGCGAAGTACCGGCTGGTCACCACACCTATAGCCACTGCCCAGAAGGTGGCGCCGGGAAAAGCCGAAACCGGCTCCGCGACCAAGCCGGGCCTCACACCAGGCTGATCGCCGCGCCCTTGTCGTCGCCGCGCCGGCCGCTTGGCCTCGGTGCGATCTTCACGCAGTCGCGGCCGCTGTTCTTCGCCAGATAGAGCGCCTTGTCGGCACGCCCCATGAGGTCGGAGATCGTCTCGCCCTTTGCGCGCTCGGCGACCCCGAAACTCGCCGTGAAGCGTTTCGTCGCCGGCAGGCCCTCCACCATCAGTCCGCCGAAGGCATTCCTCGTGCCCTCGGCGAAAAGCCGTGCCGCGACAAGATTGGTGCCGGGCAGCAGAACGGCGAATTCCTCGCCGCCGACCCGCCCCGCCACATGGTGCTCGGCCATGGCAGAGCGCAGGAATCCCGCAAAGGTCACGATAACCGCGTCGCCGGCCGCATGGCCGAAGCTGTCGTTGATCGACTTGAAATGATCGAGATCGGAGATCACCAGCGAGACCGGCACGCCCAGCCTGTCGGCTTCCAGCAGCGCTCTCGCCGCACGGGTTTCGAAGCCTCCCCGGTTGAGCAGCCCCGACAGCGTATCGGTCTGCGATCGCGTGTCGGCCTCGGCCAGCACGTCGCGAACGAGGATGACGAGCAGCATCAGCGCGACGGCTATGGCGAAGATCGTGCCCATCGACTGGGAGAACAGCGCGTAATCGGTCCTCACATACTGGTCGGGGCTGGCCCCTGTGCCGCCGAAGCTCGCCAGGAGGAAAGGCTTCGACAGGAACTGCAGCGCGCTTCCTGCCAGCAGGACCATGAGCACGTTGTCGACCGGCGCGCGGATCTTGGCTTGTGCGACGATCCCCGTCGCGATGGCCTGCATGATGAAATAGGGCGACTGGTAGAGCAGCATCCGCACGAAGGACTCGCGCGGCATGTCCTGCAGGAAGTAACAGCCGACGAGCGACGCGACGAAGATGACCGCCATGATCGTCCACGGCACCGGCACCGCATATTTTCGGGCGATGCCGACGTTGAACGCCGTGAAGGCGGCGAGCAGCGCGGCGTAGGAGGCAAGCACGAGCACCGTCGAGGTGCCGACGGTCGCGATAACCAGTTCGAGCAGGAAGTTCGCCACCCCGATCGCGTAACCGAGGGCCAGCCATCGCGCGGATTCCCGTCGTCGGTCGTAGGCGGCGATCGCCATGAACGCCGCGGCGAGCAGCCCCGCGACGAACATGTTGATGGTGAGAATGAAACCCGCGCCCGTCATGATCAGCGATACATTCTTTCAGCCCATTGGATCACGCGCCGACAAAGAAGCCGTTAATATCTGACATCGAAACCGATAAGTCATCAACGTCTGGTTGCGCACGCTCGAAATCGAGGCGCCTCACGCCGGCCGAAGCATCACCATGGACGGCAGGTCTTCGGGCACGTGCTGATAGGAGACGCGCACGCCGTCGCGTCCTCCCCGCTTGACGTGATAGAGCGCCTCGTCGGCCCGGTGCGTAAGTTCGGCGAGGCTTTCGTCTCCGGCGCGCGCGGCGATGCCGAAGCTGGCCGTCACCCTCGTTTCGGGCGGCAGCCCGTCTATCTCGGCGCTCGAGAACACGGTGCGGACCGCGTCGGCGAACAGCCTGGCGGCCGCCAGGTCGGTCATCGGCAGCAGCACGGCGAATTCCTCGCCGCCGAGCCTGCCGGCCACGGCGCGCGTGCCGGCGGCCATCCGCAGGCGCGCCGCGAATTCCACGATCACGCGGTCGCCGGCGGCGTGTCCGTAGCGGTCGTTCAGCGCCTTGAAGCGGTCGAGATCGGCGGCGATCAGCGCGGCGGGCAGGTTCATGCGTGCGCATGTCTCCAGCAGAGCCGAAGCCTTCGCCTCGAAACCGCGCCGGTTGAGCAGCCCGGACAACGGGTCGGTCAGCGAATCCGAATGCAGTTTGTGCATCATCACCAACGCTTCGTCGGTGAACAGCGAAAGCGCGATGAGCAGCGAAAACACCGCATGCGACAGCACGGCCGTCGTCCAGTAGAACGAGGAGTAAAACCCGTCATAGGACTGGTACGAGCCGTAGAGCGCCATGGCGGCCACCGGCCGGATCAGGAAGTTCGCGGCGGACAGCAGGGCAAGCGCGATCATCATGCGCTCGATCGCCCCCCTTCCGGAAATGGCCTTCAGCTCAGCCGCAACGACGAGGCATATGCCCCCGAACGCGAAATTGATCGAGAAAACGCGCCAGGTCAGATGCTGCTCGACGAACATGAACCAGGCAAAGCCGGCCAATCCGCCCAGGGCCAGGAGGCCCATCTGGCCCCATGGCGGCGTCCGCCCGTAGCGCGCGATCACCGCGCCGGCCAGCGCCAGCACCGCAATGGTGAACGACAGGGTGGACAATAGCCGGCTCACCGGCAGGCCGACCGGCAGAACGAAGTACTGCAGCATGAACCCTATGGCCGAGCCGGTGAAGGCGACCGCGACCATCAGGAGATGCGAGCGCCGCCTCCGGTAAAGCCAGAGGAGAAGAAACGCTGCGGCGAGCGTCAGCGAGATCGCCGGGTTCAGCAGCGCTATGAAGAGTTGGTTGTCCAATAACGCGCCGCCCCCATGCGGTCCGGGCTCGACACTTAACCCGCGAGGCGCAAAGATACCGTTAAGTTAGGCGAGCCGATTTGAAGCAAGGGCGCGCGGAACCCGCCTTCCGCTCCAGCGTTCTGGCAACCGCAAAGGAGATTTGAGATGGCCGAGACAATCCTCATCACCGACCATCAGGCAGTCCGTGACTGGGCCGCCGCCCGCTCGGGCTTTCCCGCCATCGTCGACATCTCGCCGGCGGGCGGCACCCAGCCCATGCTGCGGCTCGTCTTCGACCAGGCCGCCTATCAGGACCAGGATCGGGCCGACCGGCCGACGAACGCCGGCGGCTATGAGCTCGTCGAATGGGACGAGTGGTTCAAGGTGTTCGACGAGAACAGGCTGGCGCTGGTAGTCGAGGAGGAGGTTCCCGGCCGCCGCGACAACTACCACCAGTTCGTCAGGCGGTCCGACTGACCCGTCTGCGAAAACGGCGCCCCGAGGGGCGCCGTTGAGTAGTCCTCGCTGGCTGGCCGGCCTCAGTTCCAGTCGCGAATGTCGACGAAATGCCCGGCGATCGCCGCCGCCGCCGCCATTGCCGGCGACACCAGGTGGGTGCGGCCCTTGAAGCCCTGGCGGCCCTCGAAGTTGCGGTTCGAGGTCGAGGCGCAGCGCTCGTAGGGGCTCAGCCGGTCGTCGTTCATCGCAAGGCACATCGAGCAGCCCGGCTCGCGCCAGTCGAAGCCCGCCTCGATGAATATCTTGTCGAGGCCTTCCTTCTCCGCCTGCTCCTTCACCAGGCCTGAGCCCGGCACGATCATGGCGTTGACGCTCGCGGCAACCTTCTTGCCTTCGACGACCTTGGCGACGGCGCGCAGATCCTCAATGCGGCCGTTGGTGCAGGAGCCGATGAAGACGCGGTCGAGCGTGATGTCGGTCATCTTGGTGCCCGGCTCCAGGCCCATATATTCCAGCGCGCGCTTCTTGGAGTTGCGCTTGTTCTCGTCCTCGATCCCGGCAGGATCGGGCACCGCTCCGGTGACCGAGGCGACATCCTCCGGCGACGAGCCCCAGGTCACGATCGGCGGCAACTTGGCCGCGTCGAGCACGACGACCTTGTCGAAATGGGCGCCCTCGTCGGTCTTTAGCGTCTTCCAGTAGTCGAGCGCCATGTCCCAGGCCTTGCCCTTCGGCGCGCGCGGCTTGTCCTTGACGTAGGCGAAGGTCGTCTCGTCGGGCGCGATGAGGCCGGCGCGGGCGCCGCCTTCGATCGACATGTTGCAGATCGTCATGCGGCCTTCCATCGACAGCGCGCGGATCGCCTCGCCCGCATATTCGATGACGTAGCCGGTGCCGCCCGCCGTGCCGATCTCGCCGATGATGGCGAGGATGATGTCCTTGGCGGTGACGCCCTCCGGCAGTTGGCCGTCGACGCGCACCAGCATGTTCTTGGCCTTCTTCTGGATAAGCGTCTGGGTGGCGAGCACATGCTCGACCTCCGAGGTGCCGATGCCGTGCGCCAGCGCGCCGAACGCGCCATGCGTCGAGGTATGGCTGTCGCCGCAGACGATCGTCATGCCGGGCAGCGTAAAGCCCTGCTCGGGGCCGATGATGTGGACGATGCCCTGGCGGACGTCGTTCTCGGAATAATATTCGAGGCCGAAATCGGCGGCGTTCTGCGCCAGCGCCGCGATCTGGATGCGGCTTTCCTCGCTCTTGTTGATGCCGAGCTTGCGGTCAGGCGAGGTCGAGACGTTGTGGTCGACCACGGCGAGCGTCTTTTCCGGATGGCGGACCTGACGACCCGTCATCCGCAGCCCTTCGAAAGCCTGAGGGCTGGTCACTTCGTGAACGAGATGGCGGTCGATGTAGAGCAGGCAGGTGCCGTCCTCGTCGCGCTGGACGATATGGTCGTCGAAGATCTTGTCGTAGAGGGTGCGCGGTGCGCTCATGTGCGTAAATCCGTCGATTGTCGAAGAAATGTCAGGAAAGGTTCCGGCCGCGCCGGACGGGCCAATCGGCCGAAGTCGGGGCTAGCGGAGTCGGCTCGTAAGCGCGCCCGTGACGCACGCAAAGAAGCGCGCCGGCAGGCGCTTCTTGTCCTGCAGCACGAAGCCCTTGTAGGCCGAATCTCCGAACAGCTCTTCCATCGGCGGCCTTCATACCAACAAAGCTCGCCATCGGCAATTGCCGAGCGGAGCGGCCATTGCCTCAAACGTCAGGCCGGCGTTCCAGCAGCAACTGCGCGATTTCGGCGCCCATCTGAAGGTCGGGAACATGGCCGAACCGGACCGCCTTCAGCCCACCATCGCGCCCGATCAGCATGAAGCTCGGCGTACCCTGAAGCCGGTAATCCTGCATCGTGCGGGGAATCGGCCCGTTGTCCGCGGGAGCGTCGACGGCGACCGGGAACCGGATACGGTTCTCGTGCAGGAAGGCGGCCAGGGTGACCGGACCTTGCGCATCGTGGTGCTCGAAGACGCTGTGCAGCCCAAGCACCTGAAGGTCCGACGGACCGAAACTCTGATGGATCCGGTTCGCCTGCGGCAGGCCCTGGCTGACGCAGCCAGGGCACAGAAGCTGGAACGCGACGATCAGGACCACCTTGCCGCGCAACGACGCGAGGTCGAGCGGGACGTCCGTGTTCAGCCATTGCGCGACCTGGAGCGGCGGCGCCAGGTCGATATCGCCTGCACCCGTGCTCATGGCTCGCCCCGGTTCTCGTCGTCAGCCGCCGCTGGTGCGGCTGAGCCATGGGATTGTCTGCGCATCACGCGGCTTCCTGCTCGTAACAAATCTCGTCCGCCTCCGCGTCGGCCAGGGGCTCATCCAGCAACCGGCAATGATGCTTGGCCGGACCTCGCGCATCGGCCGCGAAATGACGGCAGGTCCGGCACAGGCCGAAGGCGCGGCCGCCCTCGAGTTCGAGACGCGTCTTCAGCAATTGCCGCAGCGCGTCGTCGAGCCGAAGGCGGTCCAGTTCGAGCATCGCGTCGACCATCGCCTGGACCCTCGCGATCTCGTCCCGGCGCAACCGGTCGCGGCCTGCATCGGTAAGCTCCAGCTTCACCGATCGCCGATCGGCCGCGTCAATCGTCTTGGACACCAGCCCTGCCCGCTCGAGCGACATTAGCGTCTGCGAGACGGTTCCTTTCGTTACCCCCAGATACGCCGTAAGCGCGCCTGGCGTGCGTGACTCGATCCCGCCACCGCCGGCTTTGCCGAAAAGTCGGGCATTCTTGCGCTTGCCATCACCGCCCATCCCGATTTCGACGATACGCCGCTGTTCGACGAGAACGCCAACGGCGACCCGTCCGATGACGGCGCTTCCTGGCACTCCCACTGGGTGGTGCTCGGCAAGGACGCCGCCTGCGGCGCCGGCCTGAAGGTGCTCGACGTTTCGCCCGGCGTCGACGTCCTGCCTGCCACCGCGCCCATGTTGCCGCTGGCGCTGGACAGCCCCGGCATGTCGCCGCAGCTTTCAGGCAAGACCGCCCGCGTAACCGTACCGGTAAAGGGCGGCGAACAGGCCTCGTTCGACGCGGTGACGGCCGAGTTGCAGGTCAACGGCGAGGGCAAGGCGCCGCTGCTTTGCGTGACCGGCGTCCATGACATCGCCTCGGGAGACCTGTCCATGCCGGGCAAGGTCGTGCCGAAGAAGTGACCGGCTGCCCGGCGCAGGATCACTCCTTGCGCGGTTCCGAATGTGTCGGATCGTCCGCCTTGGGCTTCGTTGCGCGCCGGGCATCGCCGCCGCCCTCCGGCAGGTCGAAATCCTCGCCCTTGTTCATGTCCATCTCATTCTCGAACGCATAGAGCAGGACGAGCACGGCCAGCGCCAGAACGGTCGCGAAAAGGGCGATCTGCCAGAGACCAAGGCCACAGGCGACGCCGATCGCACCGGCGAGCCACATGCCGGCGCCCGTCGTCAGCCCGTGCACCTGGCCGCGCGTGAAGATGACGACGCCCGCGGCGAGAAACGCCACGCCGGCCGTCACCGCCTCGACGACGCGGATCGGATCGACCTTGACCGCATCGCCCAGCGCATCGGCGGTGAACATCGGGGCGTGGATGATCTCGATGGTCAGGATAGCGAAGGTCGCCGCCGCCACGCAGACCAGCACATGCGTGCGCAGGCCAGCCGGCCGGTTGCGCCATTCCCGCTCGAAGCCGATCGCCGCGCCGAAGATGGCCGCGAGCAGCAGCCGCGCCACGATCACCGGAAACGACGTGTAGGTAGGATGCGCGAATTCTTCGACGAGCTGTTCCATGACGCCCCTCAGATGCCGGTCGGCAAGAACGCGCAATGGGGGCGCAGGTTCCGGGCGCTGCCCGGGAGAGGCTCGTCGGCTGGCGCGGAGGCCGTCGCCTCCGCGCCGTGGCGGCTCAGCCGAGCTTGGCGTCGAGAGAGACGTTGATGGCGCCGAGCGCGCGCGACACCGGGCATTCGGCCTTCGCCTTGTCGGCCAGTTCCTTGAATTTGGCGGCGTCGATGCCGGGAACCGTGCCGGTGAGCGTCAGCGCGCTGCCGGTGATGCCGGTGCCCGGCACCAGCGTCACCACGGCCTTGGCGTCGAGCTTTTCCGCCGGGGTGCCGTTCTCGGCGAGGAAATGCGAGAGCTGCATGGCGAAGCAGCCGGCATGCGCGGCGGCCAGGAGCTCTTCCGGATTTGTGCCCGACTTGCCGCTTTCGTCCTCGAACCGGCCCTTGAAGGAATAGCCGACGCTCTTCAGCGCCCCGCTTTGCGTGTCTACGGTGCCCTTGCCTTCCTTCAGCGTGCCGCTCCAGACGGCTGTGGCATGACGGTCCATGATCATCTTCTCCTGGGGTTGAAACGGTAGGCCGGACGGAAATTTCACGGCACGGCGGGCACTATACGCGGGACCCCGGCATGCTTCGACTCGAAAATCCCTCAAAAGAACCGCCTGAAAAATGTCGGCCTTCGCTGTTCGCGTCCGTCCTCCGCTCGAACCACCGCCCAACAGACTGAAAGGAGCAAGCGATGAACTATGTCTGTCTCGTCTACGGCGAAGAGAAATATCTGCAGGCCCTGAGCAAGGAGGGGCTGGCGGAGCTAGACCGCCGTTCGACCGCCCATGACAAATCGATCGAGGAAGCCGGCAAGCTGGTCGTCGCCCAGGCCCTGCAGTCGACGAGCACGTCCACCACCATCCGCAAGCGAAGCGGCAAGGTCGTCATGATGGACGGTCCTTTCGCCGAAACCCGGGAGCAACTGCTCGGCTTCGTCATGATCGATACAGACAGCCGCGAGGAAGCGCTCGAGATCGCAAGCGAGATCCCGATCGCCGAATGGGGCACGATCGAGGTCAGGGCGGTCTACGACATTCCCGGCAGCTAGGCCGATTCCGGCAAAAGTGCGCAGCGGTTTTGCGTCCAGAGACGCTCCAAGGAACCTGGGTCGCCTGAAGCCCTTCGGCGTGGTCGGACTATTGCCTGCCCTGCGGTGAAGCTTAGGGCACGCGTCTCACGTGCTGATCGTGGCCTTCCAATGGGACAGCATGTCCGCGATCAGCTTCGCGCGCTGGGCGTTGTCCGAGCCGTCCAGGGTTTTCAGGTCCTCGGAGCCGGCGCGGACATAGATGCCCGATGTCCGCGCATTCACTTTCTGGCGCCCATCGGAGCGGGTCGTGAAATAGCCGTTCGCCCGGTCTGCCGACTCCAGGCGGATCTCGCCTGTCCCCTCCAGATGCGGGGCGTTGGGGTCCAGGGGCCTTTCGCCGTTCCAGTAGTAGAACAGTCCGGAAGGCTCCCGCCTCTCCTTTGCCGCTTCGCTCCAGTACCTCGCCGAGAGCCGGCCGTCCTCCTGCCAGGAACGCCCGTTTATCTCCAGCGCGCCCTTGCGGTCTCGCGATATGCGCAGGAGGCTGACCGCCGAGGGTTCCTTCTGGCTGCGCTCCGACAGCGAAAACTGCCACCACAGGCCCTCTATGTCGGCCATCCGTCCTTCGTTCTCGATCGCCTTGCGCAGCTTGTCGACTATGATCTGTATCTCGTCGGCGGTGTCCGCATCGCCGTAGCGTATAGACGTGAGTCCGAGAAGATCGGTCGGAAGCTTCGCCCCTCTCGAATGAAGGATGAAGGTGCGCCGCATCCCGAGGACGCCGCCGAAAAGTCCCGCTTCGAACACGACATTGTCGCGCGGTGAGGCCTGGCCGGCATCCGGCGACGCCGGCCCGGACGTACTTGCAGCCGTCCAGTCGTCCTTGGCGAACACGAACGCTGCGAAATCCACTTCATGGGCAAGCTCGACCAGGCGCTCCAGCGTGGTCGTCCCGGGGTTGAACGACGTCGTCCACGGATCGACATGCGCAATATCGGAGAGGCCGCTCGTCAAATCATCCAGCAGCCTTTCCTGCTTTCCCGAAGAACCGAGAAAGATACGCGGCTTGTCCATTTGCTTCCCTCCGCGGCGGACGAGTGCCGGCATCGCCGGCTGCCTGCGCGTTATGAGCCTCCGGGCGGGCCGAGTCCATTGCGTTCGGACGGACCTCGGCACACCGGGATCGGCTAGATCGCCTCGCCCTTCAGCAGCCGCGGCGTGTCGCCGGCAAGCCCCGACGCCTGGCGGATGAAAAACTCCTTCAGCCGCGGCATGCGGTCGACGAGGCCGAGCCCGATGTCTCGCACCTGCCTCAGCGGGGCGAAATCGCTGGAGAACATGCGGTTCAGCACGTCCGTCGTGACCCCCATCTGCACCGTGTCGAAGCGCCGCCAGATCTGGTAGCGCTCCAGCACGTCGAGAGTGCCTATGTCCTGGCCGAGCCGATCCGCCTCGACCACCGTCTCGGCGAGCGCCGCCGCATCCTTGAAGCCGAGATTGAGCCCCTGCCCGGCGATCGGATGGATGCCGTGCGCGGCATCACCCACCAGCGCGAAACGATGCGCCACGAAAGCGCGCGCCAGCGTCAGTCCGAGCGGCCATGCCCGCGGCTTGCCCTCGACACGGATTTCGCCGAGCTTCAGCCCGAAACGCTGCTCCAGCTCGACCTCGAACACCAGCTCGTCGCCCGAAACCAGTTTCTCGGCGTCCGCCGTCCGTTCCGTCCACACGATCGACGAGCGGTTCGAGCCGTCCTCTCCAGGCTTCAGCGGCAGGACGGCGAAAGGCCCTGCGGGGAAAAAATGCTCCTCGGCGCGGCCGTTGTGCGGCCGCTCGTGGCCCACCGTGCAGACGATCCCCGACTGGCCGTACTCCCAGGTCACCGTCTTGATGCCGGCCATGTCGCGCAGTTTCGACTTCACGCCGTCGGCCGCCGCAAGCAGCCGCGTCTCGACCGACACGCCGTCGGCCAGATGCACCTTCATGATCGCCGGTCCCGCCTCGAAGGAGGACACCGCGACGCCCTCGATGATGTCGATGCCGAGCTCCGCCGCGCGCCGCCGCAGCGCGCCGTTCAGCACCTTGTTGGCGACCATGTGGGCGAAAGGTTCGCCCGGCGCGATCTCGCCGTCGAAGGTCAGGAACACCGGCCGCACCGGATCCGTCGTGCGCGAATCGGTGATGACCATCTCCGTCATCGCCTGCGCCTGCGGCAGTATCTCTTCCCAGCAGCCCAGCCGGTCGAGCATGCGGCTCGCCGCCGCCGCGATCGCCGAGGCCCGCGTGTCCTTCTGCCAGACGCCGGCGGGCGCCGCGTCGACCACCGCCACCGAGAGGTTCGGCCGCGCCTGCTTCAGCGAAACCGCGGTGGCGAGCCCGACATAGCCTGCCCCGGCCACCAGCACGTCGAGCGGTCTGTCCTCGTGGCTTTGCGTCGTGGTCATCTTTTCTGCTCCGCTTGACTTGCCTGCCGCCCTGATGAAAACCGGCCGCATCTATCCTGTTCCACGAAGGGCGCGAAATAATGTCGGCTGCCATGCAGGAACTCCTGGCCATTCTCGACCTCGAACGGCTGGAGCACAATCTGTTTCGCGGTCGCAGCCCCAAACTCGACTGGCAGCGCGTGTTCGGCGGCCAGACCATCGCCCAGGCGCTCGTCGCCGCCCAGCGCACCGTCGAGCCCGACCGCTTCGTCCACTCGCTGCACGGCTATTTCATGCGTCCGGGCGACACCAAGCTGCCGATCGTCTACGAGGTCGATCGCATCCGCGACGGCGGCAGCTTCACCACCCGCCGCGTCGTCGCCATCCAGCACGGCCATGCGATCTTCTCGCTCGAAGCCTCGTTCCAGGTCGAGGAGGACGGGCTGGAGCACCAGGTGCCGATGCCGCTCGACGTGCCGGGCCCCGAGACGCTGCGCGACCAGCGCCAGTTGATCGAGGAATTCGGCGACGACGTGCCCTACGGCATCCGGCGCTACTGGGAGCGCGACCGGCCGGTCGAGATGAAGCCGGTCATGCTGAAGCACTATACCAGCCGCGAGAAGCTGGAGCCGCACCAGAACATCTGGATCCGCACCACCGGCCCGGTCCCGGCCGACCGGGCTCTTCAGACCGCCGTGCTCGCCTACCTCTCGGACATGACGCTGCTCGACACCTCGACCTTCGCGCATGGCCGCGCCGTGTTCGATCCCGACATCCAGGCGGCGAGCATCGACCACGCCATGTGGTTCCACCGTCCCCACAAGCTCGACGGCTGGCTCCTCTACACCCAGGACAGTCCCTCGACGCAGGGCGGGCGCGGCTTCACGCGCGGCGCGATCTATGCCGAGGACGGCACCCTGGTCGCCTCGGTGGCGCAGGAAGGGCTGATCCGGCTCCGTCACCAGCCTAACGGATAGGCAATCGTAAAAAGATGCCTGCAAAATAGGCAGACAGCCTCGCGCCTTTGCGCCGGCTGCATGGTCTCCGGTTGCGATATTCATTCTTTTCCAACGGGTTAACAGGCTCCCGCCGCAACTGGCACGGAGCTTGATTTGCCTTTCGCGCTGCCCGGGCTCCGCAAGGTCTCCGGAGAGTCACGTAACGCGGGAGACCCGCAATCAGCGAAGGGTGAAACCTTATGAAAATCGTGATGGCAATCATCAAGCCGTTCAAGCTCGACGAGGTGCGCGAAGCGCTCACCGCCGTCGGCATACAGGGCCTGACCGTCACCGAAGTCAAAGGCTACGGGCGTCAGAAGGGGCATACGGAAATCTACCGTGGCGCGGAATACGCCGTCAGCTTCCTGCCGAAGATCAAGATCGAGGTGGCGGTCGCCACCGACACTGTCGACAAGGCGGTCGAAGCCGTCGTCGGCGCCGCCAAGACGGGGCAGATCGGTGACGGAAAGGTCTTCGTCTTCCCGCTCGACCATGCCGTGCGCATCCGCACCGGCGAAACCGACGCCGACGCGCTCTAGGCGAGCCGCATCCTGTTCCATGGAGATTTCAATGAACATCCCAACCAGTCTGAAGAACACGGCCCGCACCGCGCTGGCGGGCGCGCTGGCATTCGGCGCCATCGGAGCCGTCGCGGCCTTCGCCCAGGAGGCCGCGCCCGCCGCCGCTGATGCTGCCGCAACTGCGCCGGTGCCCGTGCCGGACAAGGGCGACACCACCTGGATGCTGGTCTCGACCGTGCTGGTCATCGCCATGACCATTCCCGGCCTCGCCCTCTTCTATGGCGGCCTGGTCCGCTCCAAGAACGTACTGTCGGTGCTGATGCAGGTGCTCGCCGGCTTCTCGATCATGGCGCTGCTCTGGGTCGTCTACGGCTATTCGGTCGCCTTCGGCGGCGACGGCTCGGGCGCCTTCTTCGGCGGTTTCGACAAGCTGTTCCTTGCCGGCGTGACGCCCGACAGCACGGCGGCGACCTTCTCGGAGGGCGTCGTCATTCCGGAACTCACCTTCGTCGTCTTCCAGTTGACCTTCGCGGCCATCACGCCGGCGCTGATCATCGGCGCCATCGCAGAGCGCATCAAGTTCGGCTCGGTGATGCTCTTCATCGTGCTCTGGTTCACCTTCTCCTATCTGCCGCTCGCCCACATGGTATGGGCAGGCGGCGGCCTTCTCTTCGAGATGGGCGCGCTCGACTTCGCCGGCGGCACCGTCGTCCACATCAATGCCGGCGTCGCCGGACTGGTGGCGGCGATCATCATCGGCCCGCGCGTCGGCTTCCTCCGCGAGAACATGGCTCCGCACAACCTGACCTTCGCCTTCATCGGCGCCTGCCTGCTGTGGGTCGGCTGGTTCGGCTTCAACGCCGGTTCGAACCTGGAGGCCAACGGGCTCACCGCCCAGGCGGTGCTGAACACGATCACCGCGACGGCCGCCGCGGCGCTCGCCTGGTCACTCGGCGAGAAGATCGCGCGCGGCCACGCCAGCCTGCTCGGCGCCATCTCCGGCGCCGTCGCCGGCCTCGTTGCCATCACGCCCACCGCCGGTCTCGCCGGCACGGTCGGCGCGATCTTCCTCGGCGCCGTCGCCGGTTTCGTCTGCCTGTGGGCAGTCGTCACGCTGAAGCCGATGCTGAAATACGACGACTCGCTCGACGTGTTCGGCGTCCATGGCGTCGGCGGCATCGTCGGCGCCATCGGCACGGCGATCGTGGCGGCCCCCGCGCTCGGCGGCTTTGGTCCCGGCGGCGCGGAATATGCCATCGGCGGCCAGCTCGGCACGCAGGTAACCGCAGTGGTCATCGCCATCGTCTGGTCGGCGGTCGTCTCGGCGATCGCGCTTTACATCGTCAAGGCGGTGATGGGCCTGCGTCCGACCGAGGCCGAGGAGCGCGAGGGCCTCGACATCACCACCCACGGCGAACGCGCCTACAACTGATCCCGTCGGGAGATTCTTTTTCTCCCGCACTTTGACCCGGCTTCGGCCGGGTCCTTTTTTCTTGGAGACCGCCTGACGCCGTCAACGGTCAGGCACAGTTTCAAGACTTGTCGAGCGCAGCCCCTACTCCCTACCTCGCCCGAAAAATCTCGCTCTCGACGCATTTCCTCACCGGGCAGTATTTCTTGTCGACGGTCGGAACGCCGGCGCCGCGGGCAACCTCTCCGCTCATGCAATATTGCTGGCCAAGCACATAGCGGTCGTAGATCGGCAGCCCGAGGATCCCGCTCGAGCGATAGACCAGTATGACCTCTCCCTCGGTGCGGATCAGCGCCTGCACCGTCTCGCAGGTCACATTGGTGATTTCGTAGCGGGACACGGCAAGCGCATTCGATGTGACAAGGGAGATCGCTGCGGCAATGAGGTATTTCTTCATCAACATCCACTCGACGGTTTTTCGGCTGGCTACACGTAGCCCTCTCCATCTTCGATACTAGCGGTCTTGCCGCCACCTGTCGCCAGTCCGCGTCATATGAACACATTGGCCGGCTACATCCTCCCCATAGTGGCCGGCGCTGGAGATATGACTCGGCAGACCAGAAGAAGTTCCTTGGGCGGCGCTCCATCCCGGCCCGGCCTTGCCGCGGACGCAATCGGCTGCTAGGGGGTGTATTGTCGTGAGTTGGGCCCTATATGGCTCGATGCGGTGTCGGAAACTTCGACCCGCCGCTCTCTTCCAGATTTGCGATGCGGACTTGATGGCAGGCTGCAGTGCCTCGCAGGAAGCACGCTTTTTTGCCGGACCGAAGACCAATCCGTTGATCGGAAGTTTTCAAGCACTCAAGAGTTAGGATTCATATGCAGGTTCTAGTCAGGGATAACAATGTCGACCAGGCGCTTCGCGTGCTGAAGAAGAAGATGCAGCGCGAAGGCATTCTCCGTGAACTGAAGGCGCGCCGCGCCTATGAGAAGCCCTCGGAGAAGCGTGCCCGGGAAAAGGCCGAGGCGATCAGGCGGGCGCGCAAGGCCGCTCGCAAGCAGGCGCAGCGCGAAGGGCTCCTGCCCGCCCCCAAGCCGCGCGTTCCCGCTGCCCGCAGGCCGGCTCCGGCCCGACCCTAGCATTCGCAAGGCCAGGCCTCCTGTCGAGGCGCGCGCCGCAGGCAGCCGGTCGAAGACGACAGGCTGCCTTGGTCTCATGCGGCGTCGCATCGGAAAGCCCGCCTAGTTTTTATATCGCCCCCTATTTGTGGTCCTGAACCCGCGCTGGCTATCACCGACAGGGGGTAGCCAGCGGGGGGCGACCGGTTGTGCGCGCGACCCATGTCGGAGAACCCGAGGTTCCGATAAGCGCCCCGCATCCTTGCACTTGATCCCTCGAACGTACTCGATGCGGTCACCGCCGCAGCCACGACTGTCCGCGATGTCGCTGGGCAGGCCGGGCCGGCTCCGCTACGGCCAACGACACACCCCGAAGGGTAACCCCCATTTGGGGGTTCCGGAAAACAGACCGTTCATTATCGTCCCTGAGCAATGGACATTGGGGTCGGGTGATGGGGAAATATGGCCGCCTTGCTGCCGGGGCGTTCAGTGTTGGAATGCTGATTGCAGCCAGTGAATCTTCGGCGCAATCACTTCAAGGTCTGGGATATCCTTCCGACGGTGGCCCCGGGTCAGGACCAGGGCCTTCGCCCAAGGTTTCTGGGGTGAGCGCCGATGGCCGGGTGGTGGTCGGGCAATTCAACGACAACGGCACGGCGCGCGCTTTTCGTTGGACAGACGACACGGGCATGGTGCGAATCGCGCCGCTTCAGTGGGGTGCAGCCAACGCTGTAAATTCCGATGGCCGCATAATCGTAGGCGTCGCGGATGATGGCGGGAAAGCCGAGGCCTTTCGCTGGGTAGATGACGGCACCCCAACCGGAGCATTGGTTGGCTTAGGCTTCCTTTCCAGCGAACCGGGATATCAGCAGAGCGAGGCGCTTGCCGTCAGTGCAACTGGAGCTACGGTTGTCGGAAGTTCGTGGAACGGCTCGAACTACGAAGCCTTCCGCTGGACCGAAAGCTCGGACATGACAGGGTTGGGCTTTCTTCCTGGAGGCAATTCCAGCGCAGCCTTAGGCATCAGTTCGGACGCAACGGTTGTCGTGGGTTTCTCGAACGACGGGAACTATAATGTGCCCGTTCGGTGGATCGAGAACGGGACGTCGACCGGGCTTATTTTAAGCCTTGGTGCCCTCTCTCCTGGTGGAAATGGCAGCGCCACTGCTGTGAACCGCGATGGAACGGTGATTGTGGGTGGCAGCTGGAACGGCTCCACCAGCGAGGCTTTCCGTTGGGTTGACGACGGAAGTCCTTCCGGTCTCATGCAGGGGCTTGGCTACTTGTCGCCCGGCGGCGGTAGCGGGGCGCTATCGGTGAATGGCGACGGCACCGTCATCGTGGGGAGGGCATTCGATTCCTCCCTGGAAGACACCGCATTTATTTGGACACCGGAAACCGAAATGGTGTCGCTTGTCGACATGCTGGCCGATGCTGGCGTTGATGTGGCCGGCTGGCAATTGCAATGGGCTACGGGCGTTTCAGCGGACGGAAAGACAATCGTCGGATCGGGCGGCAACGGGAGCCCGGGGTCCGAGCTTTGGATCGCGCGGCTGGGCCCGACGCCGGGCGTGACAACGCGCGAGGCTGCATTGAATTCGCTGCTCACGCTCGGCCAGGTGCCCAACGTCGCCTCGAATTTCGTGCTCAATGTCCTCGCGACCAACAGCGAATACGCCCGCCAGCATTCCACCGATGTGAGCACGCCGCCTGTCCAGCCGCTTGCTTACGGCGAGGAAGGCGATTCGGGCGTTGCCGCCATGGTGCCCCCTCGTTCGCTGCGGGTCTTTGGATATGGCCTCGGCGGCGCGGCCTTCGACCCCGACGGCACGAGCGGCGCAGCGCTGATCGGCGCCTCCGTAGCGGTGACGGACCATCTCGTGGTGGGCGGCAGCGTTGGCTACGGTGCCGTGCGCAGCGACATGGACATGGGCGGCGAGGTCACCATCCGCGGCCCGTCGGCAACTATGTTCATCGCCTCCACGCCAGAGACCGGCTTGCAGTTCCTTGCTGCGGGTTCGGTTGCCGGGTTCGACGCGGATATCCACCGCGGATACATGAATGGAGCGGGCGAGACGTCGTCTTCCGGCGAGACGGACGGCGCCGGCTATGGCGGCCTCGTACGGGCCGGCTATGCCTTCGCGCTTGACGACAGGAACCGCCTTGAACCCTTCGCGCAGTACGAGGCGATCCACAGCAGGCTGGACGCCTATTCCGAAAAGGGCGGTCCTTTCCCTGCCGAGATCAGCAAGATGTCCCAAACCGACCAGATCGGCCGTCTCGGCGCGGAACTCAGGCACCGCTTCCGGCCGGATGCGTGGGTCTGGGGTTTGGCGGCATGGGCGCATCGGTTCGACGATTCCGGCGTGGATCTCGCCATACAGTTTATCGACCTCTTCGGCGTCTCGGGCTCAGCGCCTGTCGGGGCCTCGGACTGGATGGAAGCGGCCGTGGGCATCAGCTTGCCGGTCGGGCACGACGTGCGGTTGACGGGCTCAGTCACCGCGGGGCTGTTCGGCGAAGGCAGCGACACGCTGCTAGGCCGCGTCGGTGTGAGCTCCGCGTTCTAGGTATGCAGAACGTGCGAGATGCAAATCCCCGCAGCGCCAGGCACTGAAAAAATTGTTGGTTAATGCGGTCTTAACCTCCCGCCGATAGGCTCCCCCTGTCTGCTGCAATGCGCCCTTCGCGCATGCTTTCGTATGGGATGACGGGGACCGACATGCGTTCTGGGGTAACAGTTCCGCTGGCGCTGGAAGATACGGCGCATGGCTTTCAGGCCTTCCTGCGCCGGCAGGCCGGGCGCGTGGCCGGCCTGGGACTGTTCGCCTTCGTCGCCTTCGGCCTCGCCAGCCTCGGCACCTGGAACGTCGCCGACCCCTCCTTCAGCCATGCCACCGACGCGCCCGTGTCCAACGCGATGGGGTATCCCGGCGCCGTCTTTGCTGACCTGGCAATGCAGTTCTTCGGCCTCTCTTCGGTCGCCGCTCTCGTGCCAGCCGTGATCTGGGGCTTCCTTTTCGCCACCGCCCGCGGCGTCGACAGCCTGCCCAAGCGGGCGGCCGCCTGGTTTGGCGCCGCCCTGTGCTTCGCGGCGATCGCCGGCTGCGCCACGCCGCCCGCCACCTGGCCGCTGCCCTCCGGGCTCGGCGGCGTCTTCGGCGACATGATGCTCAAGATCCCCGCCGTCTTCACCGGCGGCGGCTATCCGACCGGTTTCCTCGCGACCCTGCTTGCGGTGCTTCTGGTCGCACCCGCCCTCTACCTCTTCGCCTATGGCTCCGGCCTCCATGCCCGCAAGAACGGCTTTGCCGTCCTCATTCCCGCCAAGCCGAAACCGAAGGCCGCCGAGGAGCCGACTGCCTTCGATGAGGACGAAGAGGAGGATGGCGGCGGCATGCTCGCGCTCGGCGCCATCACCCATTGGTGGTTGTCATCGCGCGCCTTCCTGCGCCGCGCCACCGCGCGGTTCCGTCGACACGACGAGTTCGAGATCGACGAGCGCGACCGCGCCAGCGGCTGGCGCCGCGCCGCCGAGCGCGTGGAATCGGCCGAACGCGCCGAAGCCCGTTTCAGCGCCGATGGCCGCGCCCGGGTCGAACCCGAATTCTTTGCCGCCATGGTGTCGGACCGTACCGCGACCGTCGATCCGGTCGACGTCGACGACGACATCGACGGCGGCTTCACTGTCGAGGATGACGAGGACGAACTGGAAAGCCCGCGTCCTTCGCCTTCGGCCGCGCAGGTGCGGGCCTTCCGCTCCGACGCCGCCACCCGCGTCGAGGCTCCCGCCCCGCGTCCCGCTCCCGGCGCACGCACCCAGCGCGAGGCGCAGACCTCGCTGATCGGCTCGGACAAGTTCGAGATGCCGACGCTGCATTTCCTGTCGGAGCCGAAGAATGTCGTCCGCGACAACACGGTGTCCAAGGACGCACTGGAGCAGAACGCCCGCCTGCTCGAAGGCGTGCTCGAGGATTTCGGCGTCAAGGGCGAGATCATCCATGTCCGCCCCGGCCCGGTCGTCACCCTTTACGAGCTGGAGCCGGCGCCGGGCATCAAGTCGTCCCGCGTCATCGGCCTTGCCGACGACATCGCCCGCTCGATGAGCGCGATCGCCGCCCGCGTCGCCGTCGTGCCTGGCCGCAACGCCATCGGCATCGAGCTGCCAAACGCCCGCCGCGAGACCGTCTATCTCCGGGAAATCCTCGCCAGCCGCGACTTCGAGGAGACCAAGGCGAAGCTGGCGCTGGCGCTCGGCAAGTCGATCAACGGCGAGGCCGTCATCGTCGACATCGCCAAGATGCCGCACGTGCTGGTCGCCGGCACCACCGGCTCGGGCAAGTCGGTCGCCATCAACACCATGATCCTGTCGCTGCTCTACCGCATGACGCCGGCCGAGTGCCGCCTGATCATGATCGACCCCAAGATGCTCGAGCTTTCCGTCTACGATGGCATCCCGCATCTGCTGACCCCCGTCGTGACCGACCCGAAGAAGGCGGTCGTGGCGCTGAAGTGGACGGTCCGCGAGATGGAGGACCGCTACCGCAAGATGTCGAAGGTCGGCGTGCGCAACATCGACGGCTTCAACGCCCGCGTGTCGGCAGCCGACAAGAAGGGCGAGAAGATCTCGCGCACCGTGCAGACCGGCTTCGACCGTCAGACCGGCGAGGCGATCTACGAGACCGAGGACCTCGATCTCGAGGTCATGCCCTACATCGTCGTCATCATCGACGAAATGGCCGACCTGATGATGGTGGCCGGCAAGGACATCGAAGGCGCCGTCCAGCGCCTTGCCCAGATGGCGCGCGCCGCCGGCATCCACGTCATCATGGCGACGCAGCGCCCGTCCGTCGACGTCATCACCGGCACCATCAAGGCGAACTTCCCGACCCGCATGTCCTTCCAGGTCACCTCGAAGATCGACAGCCGCACCATTCTGGGCGAGCAGGGCGCCGAACAGCTGCTCGGCATGGGCGACATGCTCTACATGGCCGGCGGCGGCCGCATCCAGCGCGTCCACGGCCCCTTCGTCTCCGACGACGAGGTCGAGAAGGTCGTCGCCCATCTCAAGCTCCAGGGCGTGCCCGAATATCTCGACGCCATCACCGAGGACGACGAGGAGGAGGACGACCAGCCCTCCGGCAAGGGCGGCGGCGGCGCGTCGGGCGTGTTCGACGAATCCGACGATCCCTACGACCAGGCGGTCGCCGTGGTCTTGCGCGACGGCAAGGCGTCCACCAGTTATATACAGCGGCGCCTCGGCATCGGTTACAACCGCGCCGCCTCGATCATCGAGAAGATGGAGAAGGAGGGCATCGTCGGCCCGGCCAACCATGCAGGAAAACGCGAAATCCTGGTTCCGACCGAGGAGGACAAGCTCTAGCCGTTATGACGGGCAGCCTCCGGCGGATTTCGGGAACTTCGCCCCTTCTGCCGGGTTTTAGGCATCGGACCCCAAGTGCGGCGCGGTTTTGGGAGAATTCCGCGCCTGCCCCGGAAAACCGGCGGTTCCCTTGCCAAACTTAGGCCCCACTGCCTGCCTAACCATCGATGCGACTGACGAACAAATCGATACCACCATGACGAAAGCGACCGCCATGAAAACCCGTTTCCCGACCGACCGATTCGCCGCCACGCGCCGTGGCTTGCTCCGCCTCGCCGCCGGTGCGGCTGCCGCCACGGCAGTCGCCGCCGTTTCCGGCATGGGCATCGCGACGCCGGCGATCGCCGCCTCCGACGCCGCGCAGAGGATCGCCGATCATTTCTCCAGCGTCTCCACCATGAGCGGCGAGTTCGTCCAGTTCGGCCCGCGCGGCGAGCAGACCGGCGGCAAGTTCTACATCCAGCGCCCCGGCAAGATCCGCTTCAACTACGAGCCGCCGTCCGGCTACCGCGTCATCTCCGACGGCAAGTCGGTCGTCATCGACAACACCAAGCTCAACACGATGGACCTCTATCCGCTGTCGAAGACGCCGCTGAAGCTTCTGCTCGACAAGCGCATCGACCTCTCCGGCAGGACGGTGAAGAGCGTCAAGGAAGAGGCCGATCTCACCACCATCCAGCTCTCCGACCGCCAGGTCTTCGGCAACTCGACCATCACCATGATGTTCGATCCGAAATCCTACGACCTTCGCCAGTGGACGATCACCGACCCGCAGGGCAAGGACACGACGGTGATGATCTTCAACGTCAAGCAGGGCGTGAAGATCGACCAGGACCTGTTCGCGATCGACTACAAGCGCAACTACAAGCTCAACAAGCCGGGCGCCAACAACAACAACCGCTGATCGCAGCCACACGGCATTCTCCCCAAGGCCGCGCACCCGCGCGGCCTTGTCGTTTTCTGCTGCGGCTGTAAGTTCCGGCCTTCGATTCTCGGCCGGACCTGCCCATGCCCTTCTCTGTAGCGACCTGGAACATCAATTCGGTGCGGCTGCGCATGCCGCTCGTCGAGCGCCTGCTCCTGGAGCGTGCGCCGGACGTGCTCTGCCTGCAGGAGACGAAGTGCCCCGACGAGCTCTTCCCGTTCGACCGCTTCCATGCGCTCGGCTACCGGCATGTAGAGATCCACGGCCAGAAGGGCTATCACGGCGTCGCCACCGTCTCGCGCCGCCCCCTTGAGGTGGTCGAGCGCCGCCGCTTCTGCGACATCGCCGACTGCCGCCACCTTTCAGTCCGCGTCGAGGCCGGCGGCCGCTCCATCCTGGTCCATAATTTCTACGTCCCGGCCGGCGGCGACGAGCCCGACCCCGACATCAATCCGAAATTCCGCCACAAGCTCGGTTTCGTGTCCGAGATGAACGCCGTGCCCGCCGAGTTCGACGACCGTTCCGGCTCGATCCTGGTCGGCGACCTCAACATCGCGCCGCTGGAGCACGACGTCTGGTCGCACAAGCAGCTCCTGAAGGTGGTCAGCCATACGCCGGTCGAGACGGAAAGCTTCGAGGCGATGCGCAAGGCCGGCGGCTGGGTCGATCTGATGCGGCTGAACGTGCCCGCCGAGCAGAAGCTCTACACCTGGTGGAGCTATCGCGCCGCCGACTGGGCGGCGTCGGACCGCGGCCGCCGCCTCGATCATATCTGGTCGTCGGAAAACCTGGTGCCCGGCCTGAAGGACATCGACATATTGCGCCACGCGCGCGGCTGGGAGCGCCCGTCCGACCACGTGCCCGTCATCGCCCGCTTCGATTTCGACTGACGCCGACCTTTCTCCCCCCTTGAGGGGGAGATGCCCGCGAAGCGGGCAGAGGGGGTCATCACGGCGGCGCAAGATTCGCATTGAGCATGTCACCACGGCCCCCACCCCGACCCGCTGCGCGGATCGACCCTCCCCTCAAGGGCGAGGGAAAGTGCCTAGCCCAGCCGCTCGCCCACCTGCTCGATCCGCCTGATCAGCGCCTGCAGATCCTCGATGATCCGCTGCCGCAGCGCCTCGGCGGTTTCGGGATATTCCTCCAATATGCGGCGGAACATGGAGCGGTTTATGCGCAGCACTTCTGTGTCGGTCGCCGCCTCGGCGCTGGTCAGCCGGCGGGAGTCGGCGATCAGAGCCATCTCGCCCAGCGTAGCGCCGGGCTCGGCCATGCCGACATCTGCCAGTTTGTCCTCGTTCTCGCGGAAGAGTTTTATCCGGCCGCGCACCACGACATAGGCGGAATCGGCGTCGTCGTCCTCGCGGTACAGCTTTTTCCCCGCCGACAGATGCATCGCCTCCGCGCCGAAGGCGAGCAGGCGCAACTGTTCCTGCGTGAAGCCCTCGAACAGCCCCACGCCGGACAGGATGCGGATGTGATCATCCAGCGCCATGGTGTCCCCGGAAAGTCAGTCTGGCGCTCCTCCTGCGATGCTCCCCTACCTATCCGCAAAATTCACGCTAGAGCAATTCCATGGGAAATGAAAACCGGCATTCCGACCGGAATTGCGCCAAAACAATGAGTTAGATCGGATCGCCGCCTCCGTGAAGCGACGAGCCGACCTAGGGAACGAGCTTGTAACCGCCGCTTTCTGTCACAAGAATTTCGGCATTGGAAGGATCGCGCTCGATCTTCTGGCGCAACCGGTAGACATGCGTTTCGAGCGTGTGCGTGGTGACGCCCGAATTGTAGCCCCATACCTCCTCCAGCAGCACGTCGCGGGTAACCACCTTCTGGTCGGCCCTGTAGAGATATTTGATGATCGAGGCCTCCTTCTCGGTCAGCCTCACCTTGCCGCCGCGCTGGTCGATCAGCAGCTTCTGGCTCGGCTTGAACGTATACGGCCCGACCGAGAAGGTCGCGTCCTCGCTCTGCTCGTGCTGCCTGAGCTGCGCGCGGATGCGGGCGAGCAGCACGGCGAAGCGGAACGGCTTCGTCACATAGTCGTTGGCACCGGCTTCCAGCCCCAGGATCGTGTCGGAATCGGTATCCTGCCCGGTCAGCATGATGATCGGCGCCTTGTAGCCGCCCTTGCGCAGCAGCTTGACCGCCTCGCGCCCGTCCATGTCGGGCAGCCCGACATCCATGATCAGGAGGTCGACCACTCCGGCCCGCGCCGCCGCCACGCCCTTGCCGGCGGTGGCTTCCTGCAGGACCTCGAATTCCTCGTAGAGCGACAATTGTTCGACCAGCGTCGAGCGCAGGTCGTCGTCGTCGTCCACGATGAGAATGGTGCGTGAGGTCATGCTTCAATCCATGTGCGGCGGCGGGGAGCCGGTTGATCGGTTGACCCGGAGCCTCGTTTGTGCGGAACGTCGGAAAATCCGGGCCGGGTGATTTGGCATGTCGAGATCATACAGCAAAGAATATAAGTGTAAGTCCGGTAATGCAAAATACCGGCCGGGCGGGCATGCCGGGCCAAAGCCGGGCCTTGCCCGCCTCATCGTCCGCGCCCGCCCCGGCAAGCCGACGCAGGGCCTGCTCGTCGCCGGCAACATGGTTTTCCCCTGTGCGCTCGGAAGGGGCGGCATCTCGGCCGGCAAGCGCGAGGGCGACGGCGCCACGCCGCTTGCCGCCATGCGCATCCTCTCGGGTTATTTCCGGGCGGACCACGTGGCCGCGCGTCGCACGCGGCTGCGCATGACGCCGATTTCGGACGATCTCGGCTGGTGCGAGGTGCCCGGCGACCGCAACTACAACCGGCCGGTGAAGATCCCCTACGGGGCGAGCCATGAGACGATGCGCCGCGCCGACCGGCTCTACGATTGCTGCCTGGTGCTCGACTGGAACATCTCACCGCGCCGGCGCGGCCGCGGCAGCGCCATCTTCTTCCACCTCGCCCGTCCCGGCTTCACGCCGACGCAAGGATGCGTGGCGGTGACGGCTAAGGTGATGGCAAGGCTTCTGCCATACCTCTCCGACCGCACGGTGCTGCAGGTAGTGCGATAAGGACAAGGTCCCTCTCTCCCCGCCGAAGCGGGGAGAGAGGCGGTCAGTCCGCAGGACCAGGGACGGAGAGGGAGTTCGTTGGCAGCCTTCCGTCAGGCGCTGCGGCCTACCGTCCCAGTCGCCAGCCGAAGTCGACGAGACCCGGCTTGCCGATCTCGCGATAGACGGTGCTGGAAAGCGAGCGCGGCTTCAGGCCGATATCGCGCAGTTCCTTGTCGGACAGGCCCGATATACGCACGGAGGGATGGACGAGGGCGGCCCTGGCTTCGCGCAGCCAGTCGGCGGCCTGGCGCGGCCAGCCGGCGCCGGGGGTCGAATCGACGAAGATGGACATCTGGATTTTCCAGTTCTCCGGAGCCTAAGTCCGGTTTTATGATTTCTTTGCTGGAGCCATCCTGATCCATTGAAAGAAAAAGCGGAAACGAGTAGTTTTCATCGGTTCATAAAACTTTTCTTGAAGATGATGGCTCGTTTCGTGCCCGGTACCCGCGCCTTGCGCACGCTGGAAGCGGCGGCCAGGCACCTGAATTTCACGCGCGCCGCCGACGAACTCGGCCTGACGCCGGCGGCGGTCAGCCATCAGATCAAGGAATTCGAGGATCAGCTTGGCCTGACACTGTTTGCCCGCACCAGCCGTACCGTGCGGCTGACGGCGGCCGGCGCGGTCCTGTCCGAAGCCTCGGCCGACGCCATCGACCTCCTCAACCGGGCGGTGTCGCGGGCACAGAAGCTTGCACGCGGCCAGTCGCTGCTGAAGGTGACGGCGGATGCCCATTTCGCGGCGAAATGGCTGATGCGGCGCGTCGACGGTTTCCGCGCGCTGAAGCCCGACATCGAGCTTCGCTTCGATATCTCCTACGAAGTCCGCGACTTCGACCGTGACGACGTCGACGTCGGCATCCGCTTCGGTGCCGGCAAATATCCCGGCCTCGCCGCCGACCGCCTGTTCGACAACGTCATCGTGCCGGTCTGCAGCCCGGCCCTGCTGCGCAACGGCCCGCCGCTGCGGACGCCGCGCGACCTCTTCAACCATCGCCTCGTGCATATCGAGTGGTCGCGGCAGGGGGTTACCTGGCCCAACTGGCAGATGTGGATGGCGGCTGCCGGGGTCGATGATTTCGACGACAGCCGCACGATGGTGTTCGGCACGTCATCCGATTGCATCCAGGCGGCGATCGACGGCAGCGCGGTGGCGCTCGCCGACTTCGCCATGGTGGCCCATGATCTTTCCGAGGGCCGCCTGGTGCAGCCCTTCGAGCTCGGCGTCCGCATGGCCGCCGAATACGCCTATTTCCTCGTCTACCCGCAGGCGAGCGCCTACGACCCGCGCATCGTCGCTTTCCGCGACTGGATTCTGGAGGAAGCGGGGAAGACGCGCACCTGAGCCGCCTTTCCCTCGCTCCGCTCGCGCGCTGGCGCGGGAATAACTCTTCTGTCACCTTCCGCCGACATCAGCGATCAACTCGACAGCTTACATGCATTCCGCCGATCGCCGACGTCGGCAACCCGCTCGACAGCTTGCAGCAGTCCGTTATTCCAGATTTCGTGAGCGAGAGCCCCGGATCTTGCCTTCGGCAAGCAGGGGGACAGGCTCCGCGAAGCGGAGAGTGCCGGGAACCCATGCTTCGGATGCAGATGACGCCGGAGCCGGTGCAGCCGGTGGCGCTCTTCCTTTCATGCCGCGGGGCGGGCAGCGCCCGTGGATAAAACCTTCCCATCTTTTGCAACTGGGTTTTTGCTCCCGGCAGGCACTCTCTGGCCAAGCCGTTGAAATCGCTTGCCTTCAGGGCGGCGCGGGAGACGCATCCCGTGCTGCTCCCGAAAAAGTCGTCGCAACTGCACTCACGCCCCTCCAGCCTGCCGCACAATGCGACCAGTTTCTCCTGCGGGAACGCCGATCATGACGGTGGTCTGCGGGGAGGAACCGGCGCTCGGGTGAAGCGGCTAACGTGGCCGTCGAGGTCGAGGGTCGCTCCGGAGTTCCCAGGCTCCCCGCGCGCGAGCGTCGGGGACAAGACGCGGGTATGTCCACGCGTCGGCGCGTCGTAAACCACCGGCTGAGACCTGGTCCCGGGACTATTCGGCAAGACCAGGCGTGAGCATGCAGCCGGCAGGTCCCAGGCAGGGAATGGAGCGGCCAAAGAACGCCGGCGGGGCGCGGGAAGCTGCGCCATGTGAATAAGTCAGGAAGGCTCGGCCCTCGCGCCCCGCTTCCCGACTTCTGCTCTTCCCTTACGAAGGGGCGGGCAGCGTTCTTTGAAATAGCCAGACTGCGAAAGCAGGGCGTGGCAATGGCGAAACGCGCGGGTAGCCCGCCTCAAGGGGAGGTAAGGATCACGTCCACCGCCACACCGTCGTCCGCTTCACTTCGGCGTCCTCCAGCGCGCGCGTGACCGGCACCTGGTATTCGGCAAGCTTGGTCAGCTTTTCGCGCGGCAGATAGGAGCGGCCGGGGTCGCCGACCAGGACCGAGGTCCCGCCTTCCGCCAGTCGCGCGAACCAGGGGACCAGTCTCCCGGCGAAGCCGTTGTCGTAGAACACGTCCCCGGCAAGCAGAACGTCGGCGTCGATATCCTCGCCGATGAGATCGCGGTCTTCGAATGCGACCGTGACGCCGTTCGCCGCAGCGTTCAGACGAACGGCCGCCTCGCAGAAAGCGTCGATGTCACAGGCCGTGACGCTGGCGGCCCCGACCTTCATCGCTGCGATGGCGACCAGCCCCGAGCCTGTCGCGAAGTCGAGCACATGCTTGCCGCGCACCGTCTCTGGATTGTCGAGCAGGTAGCGCGCCAGCCCTTGGCCGCCGGCCCAGGCGAAGGCCCAGAAAGGCGGCGGCAGGCCGATCTCGGCCAGTTCCTCCTCGGTGCGATGCCAGAGTTCGTGCGCCTCGTCGGCGAGGTGGAGCCCGATCTCCGGCACGTGCGGCGGCGCGGCGAAAGCCGTGTTGGCGTGGATAAAATCCTCGAACCTGTCCGGCGCGCACCGCATCTTAGCGAGAGAAGTCAACTACTTGGCGGGATCGAGCCCGCCCATGCGGCAGACTTCCGCCCACTCGGCGGGCGTGACCGGCTGAACCGACAGCCTTCCGAGGCGAACCAGCGCCATTTCGGACAATTTTGGATTGGCCTTGATGTCGGCAAGCGTCGGCGGCTTCGGCACATCCTTCACCGCGCGGATGTCGACGCACTCCCAGCGCGGATCGTCGGTCGTGGTGTCCGGGTGGGCGAGCGCAGAGACCTCGGCGATGCCGACGATGTTGAGCCCCTCGTTCGAATGGTAGAAGAAGCCGAGATCGCCGATCTTCATCGCCTTCATGTTGTTGCGCGCCGCGTAGTTGCGCACGCCGTCCCATTGCGTGCCGGCCTTCCCCTTCTTCTTGAGGTCGTCGAAGGAGAACTTGAAGGGTTCCGACTTGAACAGCCAGTAGTTCATGGCGCGCTCCTCAAAGCAATTCCAGGAAAAGTGGATACCGGTTTTCCGTCTGGAATGGCGATAACAATAACTTATGGGTTCGACGGATTGGCCGGGTTGTTGAAGACCCAGTTCCAGGCGCGGATCCTGACGCTTTCGAAGAGACCCGCCTTGGCATAGGGATCGTCGGCGCCGATTTTCGTCGCCTCGTTCTTGTCGGCCGCCTCGATCACCACGAGGCTGCCGGTCGGCTTGCCGTCATCGTCCAGGAACGGGCCGGCAAACTTCAGCGTGCCGGCTTCGTTGAGCTTTCTCAGGAAGTCGAGGTGGGCGGGACGGTTGTCGAGCCGCACCTGAAGGTGGCCCGGCTTGTCCTTGCAGGTCAGCGCAAACAGCATGGCGAAAACTCCTCTCTAAACCTTAGCCGGCTTCGGCGCGCAGCGGCCGCGTCATCAGCGCCGAGACCGCCTCGTTGATCGTGATCCTGCCGGCGAGGATCGCGGCCACCGCCGAGATGATCGGCGCATCGATGTCGCGCTCGCGGGCGATCTTCGCCGCGATGCCCGCCGTCGCCACGCCTTCGGCAAGCGGCCGGCCCGTGAGGCTCTCGCCGCGCCCCAGCGCCAGCCCGTAGGCGAAGTTGCGCGACTGCGCGGAAGAACAGGTAAGCAGCAGGTCGCCGAGGCCGGAGAGGCCCATGACGGTCTCCGGCTCGGCGCCGAATGCCTGGGCGATGCGGCGCAGTTCGACGAAGCCGCGCGTCACCATGGCGGCCTGCGCGCTGGCGCCCAGCCCTGCCCCGGTGACGGCGCCGGCGGCGATTGCAAAGACGTTCTTCAGCGCACCGCCGATCTCGACGCCGACAAGGTCGCCGGTCGAATAACAACGGAAGCGCTCGGTCGAGAAGGATTGCGCCAGCGAGGCCGCAAGCTCCGCTTCCTGCGCGGCGATCACCACGGCGGTCGGAAGCTCTCTTGCAAGGTCGGCCGCGAAGCTCGGACCGGACAGCGCTGCGACCGGGTTGCCCGGCAGCAAGTCGCCGGCGATCTGCGACAGAAGCAGCCCTGTCTCGTGCTCAATGCCTTTCGCGCAGAGCACAAGCGGCACGCCCGGCGGCACAGCGCCGCCGACGCCTGCAAGCACGTCGCGCAGCACCTGCGCCGGCGTCACCGCAAGCACGCAGGCCGCCCCGTCGAGCGCCTCGGCATGGTCGGTGGTCGCCTCGATGCCGACGTCGATCGCCACATCAGGCAGATAGCGCGGGTTCTCGCCCCGCCTGATCGCGGCGGCCATCTCCGCGTCTCGCATCCACAGCCTGACATCGTGCCCGGCGCGACGCATCTGCATGGCGAGCGCAGTGCCCCACGCGCCTCCGCCCAGCACGGCTACAGGAAGGTTCATGCCTTGGCTCCCCGCCGCCCCGAGCCAACCACCGGCGCCGACACCTCGTCGAGAGGCCAGCGCGAGCGCGGCACGAAGGAAAAGGCGTCGTCCCTGCCCAGCCCCGCACGAATGCGCTCGATGCCCGCCCAGGCGATCATCGCCGCATTGTCGGTGCAGAGTTCATGCGGCGGCGCGATGAAGCGAAAACCGCTTTTTGCGCATTGCGCTTCGAGCGCCGCGCGGATTTCCCTGTTGGCAGCCACGCCGCCCGCCACCACCAGCGCCGGCGAGGCGATATCGGGATATTCAGCGCGAAAGCGCGCCAGGCAGCGTCCGACGCGGTCGGCCAGCGCATCCGACACCGCCGCCTGGAAGGAGGCGCAGATATCCGCGACGTCCTTGTCCGACAGCGGAGCCGCGGCGGTCGCCGCCTGCCGCACCGCGGTCTTCAAGCCGGCAAAGGAAAAGTCCGGCTGCGCCGAACCTTTCATCGGCCGCGGGAAGGCGAAGCGTTTGGGATCACCGTCCTTCGCCGCCTTCTCGACATTCGGTCCGCCCGGATAGGGCAGGCCGAGCATCTTGGCCGTCTTGTCGAAGGCCTCGCCCAGCGCGTCGTCGATCGTCGTCGCCCAGCGCTGATATGCGCCGACGCCACGCACCAGCACGATCTGGGTATGTCCGCCGGAGACCAGCAGCAGGAGATAGGGGAACTCCAGCCCGTCGGTCAGCCGGGCGGTCAGCGCATGGCCTTCGAGATGGTTGACCGCGAGCAGCGGCTTGCCGACGGCACTGGCGATGGCCTTCGCCGTCATCAGCCCGACGATCAGGCCGCCGACGAGGCCCGGACCGGCGGTTGCCGCGATCGCGTCGACTTCGGCGAGATCGGTGCCGGAATCGGCAAGCGCCGCCTCGACGATACCGTCCAGCGCCTCGACATGGGCGCGCGCGGCGATCTCCGGCACCACGCCGCCGAAAGCCGCGTGCTCCTCGATCTGGCTGAGCACCACGTTCGACAGGATTTCAGGCTCCGCACCCTCGCGCAGCGCGACGACGCTGGCGGCGGTCTCGTCGCAACTCGTCTCGATACCGAGAACGCGGATCATCTTGTCGCGCCGTTCGATCATTGCCGGCCTGGCGGGTCCTGGGATAGGAGGTTGCTGGCAAACCCGGGTTTGCCGAATGTCATTAGAACCGGGGCGTATCACGGACGGTGCCATGCAAACAACCGTGCTGAAGATCGGAAGCCGCGGCAGCCCGCTTGCCCTGGCGCAGGCGCACGAGGCGCGGGCCAGGCTGATGGCTGCGCATAATCTGCCGGAAGAGGCCTTTTCGATCGAGGCGATCACCACGACCGGCGACCGCATCCAGGACCGTCCGCTTACGGAAGCCGGCGGCAAGGGCCTGTTCACCAAGGAACTCGAGGAAGCGCTGCTTGCCGGCCGCATCGACATCGCCGTGCATTCGTCGAAGGACATGCCGACCGTTCTGCCGGACGGGCTGGAACTCTCGGCATTCCTGCCGCGCGAGGACCCGCGCGATGCCTTCATAGGCACTTCCGCCAAGTCGATCATCGACTTGCCGCGCGGCGTGACCGTCGGCTCGTCGTCGCTTCGCCGGCAGGCGCTGATTCTCCGCATGCGGCCCGATCTCAACGTCGCGACGTTTCGCGGCAATGTGCAGACCAGGTTGCGCAAGCTGCATGACGGCGTCGCCGACGGCACGATCCTGGCGCTGGCTGGGCTGAAGCGGCTGGGCCTGCAGAGCATCGCCACCGACCTGATGCCGCTCGAGACGTTCCCGCCGGCGCCGGGTCAGGGCGCGATCTGCATCGAGAGCCGGATCGGCGACCGCCGCGTGGTCGAAATGCTGGCCCCGATCAACCACGCGCCGACCGCGCAGGCGCTCGCCTGCGAACGCGCTTTCCTCGCCGCGCTCGACGGGTCATGCCGCATGCCTATCGCGGGACATGCGACGATCGACGGCAACGAACTGACATTCAGCGGCGTGATTCTCACGCCCGACGGAAAGAAGTCGCACGATATCTCGGCGGGCGGACCCGTTGCCGACGCTGCAGAAATAGGCCGAGCGGCCGGCGAGAAACTGCGCCGCAACGCCGGCCCACGCTTCTTCGACGGTTGGAGCTAGGCCGCATGCCCGGCAGGATACGCGTTCTCGTGACGCGTCCGGAGCCCGGTGCGTCCGAGACAACGCAGCGACTCGAATCGCTCGGTTTCGATCCGATCAGGCTGCCCTTGCAGGAAACCCGACCGGAACCGGTCGCGTTGACTGCGGCGCTATTGCACGGCGTCGTTGCCGTTGCCGTCCCGAGCGCCAGCGCGGTCAGGCATGCACCGGACGATCTCCTCCGGCAATGGTCCGGCCTGCCGTGCTTTGCCGTCGGCGAAGCAACGGCGCAGGTGGCGCGGGCAGCCGGTTTCGCGCATGTGATCGTAGCGCAAGGAGACGCGGAATCGCTTGCCGATCTGGTCATCTCCGATGCGCCTGCCGGAAGGGTTGCCTATCTCTGCGGCAAAGTGAGACGGCCGCTTTTCGAAAGCACGCTGAGAAAAGCCGGCGTTCCGGTCCTCACCCTCGAAACCTATGATACATTGATGCTGGAGCTGGATACCGGGGCGATATCCAGCGGCATCGGAAAGAGCGCGGTCGATTGCGCCCTCGTCTATTCCGCCAACGCCGCAGCAAGGCTGGCGGAAATCGTGCAGGCATCGGATTTGCAGGACAGGTTCGACGGCACCATCTTCCTCTGCATATCGGATCGCGTTTCGAAGGAGCTTGCCGGTGCGGGGCGCAAAATTCTGGTGGCCGAGGAACCGAACGAAACCGCAATGCTTAAGGTGCTTCATGGCGCCGTGAGGCCGGCGTCATAACCCTGCCCCTTTTCTCAGGGCACGGCTATGATAGTGATCGGCACACTTCACCCTTCCGGATACTCAACCCCCGCGCGGAGGCCGTAATGGTCAAGACACCCAGGACACGGCATTCGAACGCGGAACGCGAGCCGATGACCATCGAGCTCGGGCCGGACGAAGTTTCGCGGGTTTCAACGGAAGCCGAGGCGTCTCCGACAGATATGGAGCCGGGGGCCGAAACCGTGAAAGAGGACATCGCAGCGTCTGAAACGGGTACCGAGCCGACGGATCATGCCGGTGACGCTCGCCCGACCACAGGAACACCGGCCGACGAAGCGGTGCGGGAAGCGAGCATGCCCGTCGACGAGGAGCCGAGGCCTGCCGCTGACCGGGTCGATGCCAGTGAGACTGCGGAACGGCCTTCTGCCTGGACCGACGCCCCGGCCGTCCCGCCGCCGCCTCGCTCGCGCAGCGGAGCAGGGCTGGCCGCCGGTCTCGCGGGTGGCCTGATCGTGCTCGTCGGTGGTGGATTGCTGCAATTCGCGGGAATACTCGGCACGCCGGGTGCGCCCGATTCGCCTGCCGGCATTCCCGCATCCGTGGAAACCGACATTGCTACTCTGAAATCCGACGTCGAAGGCCTGAAGGCAGCCCCCGGCGATACCGGCGACGTTTCGGGGAGGGTGGACGCCCTCTCGCAGGCGCTCGACCAGGTGAAGGCCGATGTCGCCTCGCTGAGGCAGGCAGTCGAATCGGGGAACTCGGGGGAAACGGCCGGATCGGAGGCGATAAACGCCAAGATCGCCGAGATCGAGACCCGGATCAATGCTATCGGCCCCAGCCCGGACGGCGCGACGCGGGAAGACATCGCCGCGCTGAACGACAAGATCGCCGGCGTCGAGGCGCTGGCCAGGGCAGCCGGCGAGGCCGATTCGTCCATCAACAATCGCCTCGGCGCTCTGGAACAGAGTATTGCCGCGTTGACCGGCAAGGTCGATTCGCAGGCGCAGCAGCCCAAGGTCGCGCTGGCGATCGCCGCATCGGCGCTCAAGGCGGCGGTCGAACGCGGATCGCCCTTCGAGCCGGAACTCGAAACGCTGGCGGCGGTCGCGCCCCAGGCTCCGGGCCTTGGCGAACTGCGCCCCTATGCGGAAAAGGGCATAGCGACGCGCGCCGAGATCGTCGCCGAGACCGACGCCGCTGCCGCCGCCATCATCGCTGCGGCCAGACCGCCGTCCGAGGACGCGGGCTACTTCGAACGGCTGCTCTCCAGCGCCGAATCGCTGGTGACAGTGCGGCCGATCGGTGCGGTCGAAGGACCGGGCGTGCCCGAGACCGTGGCGCGCATGGAAGTGGCGCTGAAGGCCGGCGACCTCGCCAAGGCGATCGCCGAATTCGACACGCTGCCGGAGCCCGCCAAGACCGCCGGCGCCGCGTTTGCCGACAAGATCAGGGCGCGGCTGGCCGTCGAGCAGCTTGCCGATCAAGCCATCGCCTCGGCGATGCAGGCGCCGTAAGGAAGCCCCATGATCCGGATCCTGCTCTTCCTCCTCGTCGTCTTCGCGCTCGGGCTGGGCTTCGCCTGGCTTGCAGACCGGCCGGGCGAGATGGTCGTGACCTTCGCCGGCTACCAGTATCAGGTGAGCCTGATGGTGGCGGCAGTGGCGATCACCGTGATCGTGGCCGCGGTCATGATCACTTGGTGGCTGGTCAAGTCGATCTGGAACAGCCCCTACACGATCGCGCGCTATTTCCGCGTGCGGCAGCGCGACCGCGGCTACCAGGCGCTGTCCACCGGCATGATCGCGGCGGGGGCGGGCGACGCGGCGCTTGCGCGCAGGATGAACAAGCAGGCGGCGAAGCTCATCCGATCCGACACCGAGCCGCTGATCAACCTGCTCGACGCGCAGGCCTCGTTGCTCGAAGGCGACCATGATTCGGCGCGGGAAAAATTCGAGCGCATGCTGGACGATCCGGAAATGCGGCTGCTCGGCCTGCGCGGACTCTACCTCGAGGCGGAGAGGCTGGGTGATCGCGCGGCCGCCCGCCATTATGCCGGCCGCGCCGCCGACATCGCGCCGCAACTCGGCTGGGCGATCGATTCGACGCTGGAGGAAAAGACGGCGGGCGGCGACTGGGACGGCGCGCTGGCGCTGATCGATGCGCAGAAATCGACGCGCCAGGTGGAAAAGGACGTCATCAACCGCCGCCGCGCGGTGCTGCTGACGGCCAAGGCGCAGGACCTGCTGGACACGGACCTGACCGCCGCCAAGGCAGCCGCGATCGAGGCGAACAGGCTGGCGCCCGACTTCCCGCCGGCCGCCGTGGTCGCGGCCAAGACGCTGTTTCGCCAGAACGACATACGCAAGGGCTCGAAGATACTCGAGGCCGCCTGGAAGGCCGAGCCGCATCCCGCGATCGCCGACCTCTATGTCCATGCCCGCCCGGCCGATGCGGTGCTCGATCGGCTGTCGCGCGCGCAGAAGCTGGAATCGCTGAGGACGAACAATGTCGAGTCCTCGCTCGCCGTCGCCCGCGCGGCGCTCGACGCGCATGAGTTCAGGACGGCGCGGGAAGCCGCCGAAGCGGCGATCCGCATGCAGCCGCGCGAGGGCGCCTACCTCCTGCTCGCGGACATTGAGGAGGCTGAGACCGGCGACGAGGGTCGCGTGCGGCAATATCTCGCCAAGGCGGTGCGCGCTCCGCGCGATCCGGCCTGGGTGGCCGACGGCCTGGTGTCGGAACGCTGGGCGCCGGTTTCGCCGGTCACCGGCAAGCTCGACGCCTTCGAATGGCGCGTGCCGGTCGAGCGCCTCGGGCAGTTGATAGAACAGGACGACCAGGCCAGGCACCCGTCGCTTGCGCCGCCGCGGCCGCAACCGGCCGCCGCCGAAGACGCGGAGACCGAAGACGACGCCAAGCCAATCGACGGTACGGAGGTGATCACCGCCGAGCCTGCGAGCGACGTGTCCGAGGCGGAAATCATCGAAGAGACGGCGCCGCGACCGCCGGAGCCCGCGCGTCTTCCGGACGACCCGGGCGTCGATCCATCCCAGGAACAGGAACAATCGGAACGCCGGTTCCGTCTTTTCTGAGGCGGCGCGCCGGATGGGGAGCAGCATGTTCGATCGGATAATCACCTTTCTGAAGGAACTGCCGTCCGGCGAGGCCGGCAGACAGAAGTCGCTTGGCGCCGACGACCCGCGCGTCGCGGTCGCGGCATTGATGTACCACGTCATGGATGCCGACGGCGTGCGCCATGACGCCGAATGGGAGCGCATGAAGGAGCTCCTCGCCGAAGCCTACGACCTCAGTGGCGAGGCGCTGGACAGGCTGGTGGCCGCCGGCGGCGCGGCTGACGACGCCGCGGTCGATCTCTATTCCTTCACCAGCGTATTGAAGCGGCATCTCGACGAAACCGCCCGGATCGAGTTCGTCGGCCTGATGTGGGAGATCGTCTTTGCTGACGGCGAGCTGCACGAACTCGAGGACCATACGATCTGGCGCATCGCCGAGCTGATCGGGGTCGACCGGCGCGAACGCGTGCTGCAACGGCAGAAGGCGCAGGCCCAGGCGCCGGGCGCGACCGGGAAATCCATGGAAGACTGATGCCGCGACGGGAACGGCCGAGGGAAAAGGTCCTGGTCGTGCTGCACCAGGAGAGGTCGAGCGCAGGGCGCGTGGGCCACCAGCTGATCGAGGCCGGCTTCGACCTCGACATCCGCCGGCCGCCGCTCGGCGACGAGCTGCCCGAAACGCTCGATCATCATGCCGGCGCGGTCGTCTTCGGCGGGCCGATGAGCGCCAATGACGGCGACGAATTCGTGCGGCGCGAGACCGAATGGCTGAAAGTGCCGCTCGGCGAAGGCCGCCCGCTGCTCGGCATCTGCCTCGGCGCGCAGATGCTGGTCAACCATCTCGGCGGCAAGGTCGAAAGCCATGGCGACGGGCTGGTCGAGATCGGCTGGTATCCCATCAAGGCGACCGAGGATGGCGCGGCGCTGATGCAGTGGCCGGAGATGGTCTACCAGTTTCACCGCGAAGGCTTTTCACTGCCCAAGGACGCGACCCTGCTCGCCACCTCCGAGACCTATCCCAACCAAGCGTTCCGCTACGGCGCGAACGCCTGGGGCATCCAGTTCCATGCCGAGCTGACGCAGCTGATGATGCATCGCTGGGTGGTGCATGGCGCGCACCGCTTCGAGCTGCCGGGCGCGCAGCCCGGCCGCGATCACCTCGGCGGCCGGCTGATCTGGGATATCCACCTCAAGCGCTGGCTGCACGAATTCCTGGAAACGATCTTCGGCAGGCCGGCCGAAGCCAGGACCCGATAATCATCCCCGTCCCTGCAGGTGGCGGACCCGCCGCAACTGCGGGAAGATCACCGCCCACAATCCCGCCACGGCGACCGCCCCGACACCGCCGAAGACCACTGCCGGGACCGTGCCGATCAGCGCCGCCATCGTGCCGGCGCGGAACTCGCCAAGCTCGTTGGACGCGCCGACGAACACCATGTTGACGGCGTTGACGCGGCCGCGCACCTCGTCCGGCGTCCACAGCTGGATCAGCGTCTCGCGCACATAGACGCTGACCATGTCGGTCGCGCCGAGCAGAGCGAGTGCGGCGATAGAGAACCAGGGCATAGTCGAGACGCCGAACATGACGGTGACGACGCCGAACAGCGCGACGAAGGCAAGCATGATGACGCCGGCATGGTTGCGGATCGGGTGGCCGGCCAGCCAGAAGGCGACGACGAGCGCGCCAATACCCGGCGCTGCGCGCAGCAATCCCAGTCCCCACGGGCCGAGCTCCAATATGTCGCGCGCATAGACGGGCAGCAGCGCCACGGCGCCCGAGAGCAGCACCGCGAACAGGTCGAGCGAGATCGCCCCCAGCACCACCTTCTCGTGCCAGATATAGCGGAAGCCGGCGAACAGCGTCTCCATGCTCGGCTTCTCGCTGGCCTGTCGCTGGGCAGGCTTCGGGATCGAGAAAGCAAGCAGCGTTGCGGCAGCCATCAAGGCCGTGGCTATGCCATAGGCCGCTTCCGCGGATACGCCATAGAGCAGGCCGCCCGCCACCGGGCCGACGATGTTCGCCGTCTGCCAGGCGGAAGAGTTCCAGGCGACTGCGTTGGGGAAATCCTCCTTTGGCACCAGATTGGCGACGAGGGAAGCGGCGGCGGGTCCGAGAAAGGCACGGGCGACGCCGAAGATGGCAAGCACCCCGAAGATCGGGCCGACGCCGGTCAGTCCGCGGAGTGCGAACCAGAGCAGCGCCAAGGCACACAGCGCCTCGATGCCGGTCGCAAGCCCCATGATCAGCCGTCGCCCGAAGCGGTCGGACGCCGCGCCGGTGACCAGCACCAGAAGCAGCGACGGCATGAACTGGACGATGCCGACCAGGCCGAGGTCGAACGGATCGCGCGTCAGGTCGTAGACCTGCCAGCCGACGGCGACCGATACGATCTGGGTCGCGAACGTCGCCAGGAACCGCGCCAGCCAGAAGCGCAGGAAGGCGCTATGGCGAAAAGCCGCGTAGCGCTGATCGGTCGTGGTCGAGGCGTCTGGACTCATTCGGGCGGGCATCGGCTCGGCGGGTCATGCTGCCCGACGGACGGCTACATAGCGCAGCGGCGGCTGTTTGGCTCGCGATTTCGTAGGTAGGCGGATGCTGCGCCGGTCGTCGCGGACAATGACCTACTCGGCCGCCTCGTTGAGCGGAATGAGGCGGCTGCCGACCTGCTGCAGATGGAGCCGCATCGCCGCTGCGGCGCCGCCGAGGTCACGGTCGGCGATCGCCGAGACGATCCGCTCGTGGTCGGCAAAGCTATGATGGTCGGCCGGCGGCCGCGCGCTGTCGGAACGCAGCCTTCCCCAGACCACCGTGCGGCGTACCGCGTTCAGCACATCGAACAGGCCGAGGAGCACATTGTTGCGGCTCGCCTGCGCGATCTGACGGTGGAGCAGATTGTCGGCGTTCTCGTACTGGCGCCAGGTCGCGGCATCCCTGGTCTGCGCCAGCGACTGCCGCATGGCGGCAATGTCGGCAGCTGTCGCATGCAGCGCCGCCTCGCGGGATATCTCAGGCTCGATGATGAGGCGGGCTCGCATCACGTCGGCGGGGCTGGAGCTGCCGGCGATCTCCGATATCCCGATTGCCTCCTCGATTGGACCGCTTCCGACGAAAGTGCCCTTGCCGACATGCCGCCAGATGTGGCCGTCCCGTTCGAGCACGTCCAGTGCCTTGCGTAGGTCACCGCGCGACACGCCGAGCGTGTCGCAGAGTTCACGCTCCGGCGGCAGGCGGCCATCGCTCGGCAGATCTATCTGCGCGAGATAGGCCTGAAGCTGTACGAGCGCTGCGTGTCCGCCGTTGCCAATCCTGTCCATTGGTTCAGCCAATCGAGAATCCCTGTCCCACGCGCGTACTAGGACGAACCTTGAGCTCGGTCAATCGCACATGGCAGTCGGGTTGGGCACAAAGTTCTTGACCAATATGCCATCTGGTCTTAACCAATCATAATATTGGTTACAAGAAAAGTGGGAGGAAGCAATGACCAGCCTTTCGAGACGCACCCTCTTGGCAACCGCCTTTGCCGCCTTCGCGGGCGTTGCCTTGGCCGCGCCCGGTGCTAATGCCGGCGACATGAGGATCGCCTTTGGCGATTTGCCCGGCATCGAATCCATCCAGACACTGGCGGCGATCGAGCGCACCAAGGAGCGTGGCGTCAATGTCGAGCTCATCATCCTCAACGACGAGGACCTGGCGACGCAGGCCGTCGTCGGCGGCCAGGCGGATGTCGGCATCGGCGCCCCCTATACGCTGATCCAGAAGGTCGGCGTGCCGATTCGCATTTTCGCGCAGATCTCGACCCAGCGCTTCTTCCCGGTCGTCAACGCCGAGTCCTACAAGACATGGAAGGACCTTGACGGGCAGGAAGTCGCCGTACAGGCGCGCGGTTCCGGCACCGAGGCGGTCATGCTGCTGATGGCGAAGAACAACGGCATCACGCTCGGCACGATCAGCTATGTGCCTGGCTCCGAAGTCCGCCGCAATGCACTGATCCAGGGCACGATCAAGGCGTCGATCGTCGACGCCGCCAATCGCCGCGCGCTGGAAACCGAGGCGCCCGGCAAGTTCATCGTGCTGCCGGTCGAGGGCGTCAACGCATCGGACGAAACGGTTTTCGCCACGGCGGACTACCTCAAGAACAATGCGGCCGATGTCGACATACTGGTCGAGGAACTGATGAAGACCGGCCGCGAGATCACGGAGAACCCCGCCGTCGCCGTGGAACTCCGTAACAAGTACAAGCTGCTGCCCGATCTCGGCGCCGAAGCCGACACCGAGATCACCGAATACTACAAGGAGACCGCCGAAGCCGGCGCCCTGGCGCTGAACGGCGGCGGCGCCGAGGCGGCGACCGGCGACTTCGCCTTCTTCAGCGCCGCGGGCCAGATCGAGGGCGACCCGGCGTCGCTCAAGGTCGAGGATTTCTGGGACGTTTCCGCCATCGACCGCGCGACCGCAAAGCTGGGGAAGAAGTAGGCGATGGCCGGCGTGGGAACAGAGGGCGGGGCGATCAGCCTCGCTCCCTCGACAGGGCGAAGCGATGCCGGAAGATGGCAGGACAATCCGACGCTGCTCCGCGTCCTCTCGGTCGTGCTCTTCGCCGGCATCTGGCAGATCGCCGGCATGATCCCGGTAAGCTTTGCCTTCCCGACCTTCGTCGACACCTTCACCGCTTTCCTCGGCATGATCGCCGACGGCAGCCTGCCGAAGGCCTATCTGTCGACGCTGCAGCCGCTGATCCTCGGCGTCGTGCTGTCGACCTTTCTTGGCGTCGGGGTCGGCACGCTCTGCGGGTTGTGGCGGACCGGCGAATGGCTGTTCATCCCGATCTTCATCGTGCTGCAGGCAGCACCCGTTGCGGCCTTCATCCCGATGGTGACCTTCATCTACGGCATCGGCATGACCGCAAAGACGCTGGCTGTCATGATCCTTGCGCTGCCCGTCATCGTGCTCAACACCTACAAGGCGGTGCGCAACGTCAACGTCTCGCTGATCGCCATGTGCCAATCCTTCCTCGGAACGCGCTGGCAGGTGGTGTCGAGGATCATCCTGCCGGACGCCAGCCCGGTCATCTTCGCGGGCCTGAGGCTTGGCGTCGCCGCCGGCTTCGTCGGCGTCGTGCTTGCCGAACTGCTCATCACGCCGACCGGCATCGGCGACCTCATCACCTTCCACCGCTCGCGCGCCAACTATGCCGCGATGTATGCGACAATCGCCTCGATCATCGCTCTTTCGACCCTGACGCTCGTCGCGCTCGAGTGGGTCGAGACGCGCATGTTCAGGCCCGAGAAAAGAGGCGCCTGAAATGCGCAACGCAACCTTGAGAAAAGGACCGACCCTGATGCCCGAACCGGTCGACGCGATCGTCGAGGTGCGCGGCGTCTCCAAGAGCTACGGCAATGTCGAGGCGCTGCGCGGCATCGATCTCGACTTCCCGCGCGGCAAGCTGACCAGCCTGCTGGGACCCAGCGGCTGCGGGAAGACGACGCTCCTGAAGATCATCGCCGGGCTGGTCAACGCCGACGCCGGCACCATCTCGGTCAACGGCCGCACAGTGAGCAAGCCCGGGCCGGAGCGCGCCTTTGTGTTCCAGGATTTCGCGCTGCTGCCGTGGGCGACAGTGCTGCGCAACGTCGCTTTCGGGCTGGAACTGCGCGGCAAGGCGGCCGCCGAGCGCGAGAAGATTGCGCGGCACTATATCGGCGAAGTCGGGTTGGCCGGCTTCGAGGACAAATATCCGCACGAGCTTTCCGGCGGCATGCGTCAGCGCGTCGGCCTTGCCCGCGCGCTTTCGGTCGATGCCGACGTGCTGCTTCTCGACGAGCCCTTCTCCGCCGTCGACGAGCAGAACCGCCGGAAATTCCAGGAAGACCTTATCCGGCTCCGCACTACCCAGAACAAGACCTTCATCTTCGTGACCCACTCGATCGAGGAGGCGGTCTACATCTCCGACCGCATCGTGCTCCTGTCGCCGCGGCCGGGCCGTATCTCGCAGATCATCGAGCCCGAGATCGATCGCTCGGTCGATCCCGACCGCATCCATCGCGACAAGCACTATCTCGATACGGTCGAGGAGATCTGGCAGGGGCTGAAGCAATATGTCGACTGAGGCGATGCTGGCAGAGATTCGGCCATGACGATATTCGGCTACCGCATACCAATGATGGCGTCGCTGCTTGTCTGGTGCGTCGCCTGGGAGATCGTCGGCCGGCTCGACCTCATGATCATGGTGCCGCCCTTCAGCGAAGTGCTGCGGGCAGCCGTCGATCTCGTGCAGACGCCGTCCTGGCAGAGCGCGACCGTGACGACTCTGCGCGCTTTCGCCATCGGCATGGCGCTGTCCATCGTCGTCGGCGTGCCGCTCGGCATATTGATGGGCCGCATCAAGCTCGCCGACGAACTGCTCGGCATGTGGGTCAGCATCTTCTCCTCGGCGCCGCTGTCGGCACTGGTGCCGGTGCTGATGATCCTGTTCGGCTTCGGCGAGAAGACGATCATTGCCGCCGTCTTTCTGTTTGCGATCTGGATCATCGTGCTCGACACACGCGCCGGCGTCCGCCATATCTCGCCCTCGCTGATCGAGATGGCGAAGTCCTATGGCGCCACGAAGCGGGCTCTCTACGTGAAGATCATCCTCTGGGCGGCGCTCCCCGAAATCCTCGCCGGCATACGGCTCGGGCTAATTCGCGGCGTGAAGGGCGTCGTCATCGGCCAGTTGCTGGTCGCCATCGTCGGGTACGGGGCCCTTTTCGAGACCTTCTCGCGCAATTTCCGCATGGCCGAGTTCTGGGCCCTCACCATCATCCTCTTCGCCTTCGCGCTGCTCATCTCCGAATTGATCGAGCGGCTGGAGGCGAAGGTCGAATTCTACGCAGGAGCAAGATAAATGAACATCAAGGCCTCGGCCTCCAGCTACGTCATCGAACCGGCCGCCATCCCGGCCATTCCCATCGCCGGTTCCGACCAGCTTTTCCCGGTGCATCGCGTCTATTGCGTCGGGCGGAACTACGCCGCCCACGCAGTCGAGATGGGACACGACCCGAACAAGGAGCCGCCCTTCTTCTTCCAGAAGAATGCCGACAACCTCGATACGAGCGGCAGTTTTCCCTACCCCTCGGCTTCCAACGACGTGCATCACGAGATCGAGATGATCGTAGCGCTGAAGAGCGGCGGCATCGACATCCCGGTCGAAAAGGCGCTCGACTGCGTCTGGGGCTATGGCGTCGGCCTCGACATGACGCGGCGCGATCTGCAGGGCAAGGCGAAGGACATGGGCAGGCCGTGGGAAGTCGGCAAGGCCTTCGAGCAGTCGGCGCCCTGCACGGCGCTGGTGCCGGCATCGAAGATCGGCCATCCGACGCAAGGCGCAGTCTGGCTGGACGTGAACGGCGAGCGCAAGCAGACCGGCGACCTCAACCAGATGATCTGGAAGGTGCCCGAGATGATCAGCTACCTCTCCGGCCTGTTCGAGCTAGCACCCGGCGACATCATCATGTCGGGCACGCCGTCGGGCGTCGGCCCGGTGCAGCGCGGCGACGTGCTCAAGGGCCATGTCGAGGGCGTCGGCGATCTCGAGGTCCGCGTTGTCTGAAGCCTCATCAATCATAGAACGCCTCGCAGCCGGCGCCGACGACGCGCCGGCCGTTCTGGCGCCGGAGCGGGCAGCGCTTTCGCATGGCGCGCTGCGCCGGCAGATAAGGGCGGCGGCAGAGCAACTGCATGCGCTCGGCCTCGGCCGCAACGACCGCGTCGCCATCGTGCTGCCGAACGGGCCGGAGATGGCGACGGCCTTCCTGTCGGTCGCGGCCTGCGCCTCCACCGCCCCGCTCAACCCGGCCTACCGCGCCGAAGAGCTCGACTTCTATCTCTCCGACATCGGGGCTAAGGCGATCCTCGTCGCCGAGGGCGAAACCGGGCCGGCCGTCGAGGTCGCCGGAAAACTCGGGATCGGCGTGCTGAGGCTGGTCGCGCTGGCGGACGCGCCGGCCGGCAGTTTTCGCATCGAGGGCGGGGCAATCGGTCCGGCGGCTGCATCCGAACTGGCCCAGCCGAGCGACATCGCGCTGCTGCTGCACACATCCGGCACGACGTCGCGGCCGAAACTCGTGCCGCTCAGCCATGCCAACCTCGCCGCATCGGCAAGGCATATCGGCGCGACGCTGGCACTGACGCCCGGAGACCGTTGCCTGAACATCATGCCGCTGTTCCACATCCATGGGCTGATCGCGGCGGTGCTTTCCTCGCTGGCGGCGGGCAGCAGCGTCTTCTGTACGCCGGGCTTCAACGCGCTGCGGTTCTTCCAGTGGCTGACCGAAGCGAAGCCGAGCTGGTACACGGCGGTGCCGACCATGCACCAAGCGATACTGGCGCGCGCGGCCCGCAACGAAGAAGCGCTTGCCGCCGCGAAGCTGCGCTTCATCCGCTCGTCCTCGGCATCGCTCCCCGCGCAGGTCATGGCCGAACTCGAAGCCACTTTCCGCTGCCCGGTGATCGAAGCCTACGGCATGACCGAGGCCGCGCATCAGATGGCCTCGAACCGGCTGCCGCCCGGCCAGCGCAAGGCGGGCAGCGTGGGCGCGTCCGCAGGTCCGGATCTCGCCGTCATGGCGCCGGACGGCACGCTTCTCCAGGCTGGCGCGCAGGGCGAGATCGTCATCCGCGGTCCGAACGTCACCGCCGGCTACGCAAAGAACCCGGAGGCCAATGCGGCAGCCTTCGCTTTCGGCTGGTTCCACACCGGCGATCAGGGCGTACTCGACGAGGACGGCTATCTGCGCGTCACCGGCCGACTGAAGGAGATCATCAACCGCGGCGGCGAGAAGATCTCGCCGCTCGAGGTGGACGACGTGCTGATGGACCATCCCGACATCGCCCAATGCGTCACCTTCGCCATGCCGCACGACAAGCTTGGCGAGGAGGTGGCAGCCGCGATCGTGCTGCGCGAGGGGCGCTCGGCAAGCGAAAGCGAGATCAGGACCTTTGCGTCGGGCAGGCTCGCCGACTTCAAGGTGCCACGCAGGATCGTCATCCTCGACGAGATCCCGAAAGGCGCAACCGGCAAGCTGCAGCGGATCGGACTGGCGGCGAAACTCGGGCTGGGCTGATGAAGATCGCGATCTTCGGCGCCGGCGCGATCGGCGGCTACGTCGCGGCCAAGCTCGCGGCGGCTGGCCGGGTCGACCTCTCCGTGCTGGCGCGCGGAGCGCATCTCGACGCGATGCGCGGCAGCGGCCTGAGGCTCATCGAGGACGGCGTCGAGAAGACGGTGCCTGTGAAGGCCGCGTCAGACGCCGATGAACTCGGAACGCAGGACTACGTGGTGCTGGCGCTGAAGGCCCATTCGGTGGGGCCGGCGCTCTCCCAGTTCGCGCCGCTGATCGGCGAGAACACGGCCGTCGTCACCATGCAGAACGGCGTGCCCTGGTGGTATTTTTACCGGCTCAAGGGGCCGTTCGAGGGGCGACGCATCGAAGCCGTCGATCCCGGCGGCACGATCTGGGACGCGATCGGGTCGCAGCGCGTCATCGGCTCGGTGGTCTATCCGGCGGCGGAGGTCGATGCGCCCGGCCTGATCCGTCATATCGACGGCAGGCGCTTTTCGCTCGGCGAGCCAAGCGGCGAGAAGAGCGAACGGATCACGCGCCTTGCCGAGGAATTTATCGCGGCTGGCCTGCAGGCGCCTGTGCGCCAGGACATCCGCAGCGAGATCTGGCTGAAACTCTGGGGCAATCTTTCCTTCAATCCGATCTCGGCGCTGACCGGCAGCACGCTCGCGGCAATCGTTTCAGACGAAGGCACTCGGACGCTGGCGAGGAACATGATGCTGGAGGCGCAGACGATTGCCGAGGCGCTCGGCGTGTCGTTTCCCGTCCCTGTCGACCAACGCATCAAAGGGGCGGGCGATGTCGGCGCGCACAAGACCTCCATGCTGCAGGATCTGGAGCGCGGCAGGCCGATGGAGATCGACGCACTGGTGACGGCGGTGCAGGAGCTCGGCCGGCTGACCGGCAAAGCGACGCCGACGATCGACGCGGTGCTGCCGCTGGTGCGGCGGCTGGCGATCGAGCGCGGCTGCTATCCGGGGTAGCGGCCGCCGCCTTCAGGAGGCGGCTCACGTCCCTGTCTTCGCCACCTCCTCCTGGGATCCAGTCGCAAAAGCGACTATGCGCGGCTGCCGCCGAAACAAAAAAGCGAGGCCGAAGCCTCGCTTTCGATTTCATGCCCGCATTCGGCGTGGATCAGATCGCCGCCTCGAGCGTGGTGAGGTTGCTGAGATACTGCTCGGCCTTGCTGCGGCTCTGATGGTCTTTGGCGTCGGCGACATCCTCGCGCGCATCCTGGATGCGCTTGGCGAGATCGTCGCGATCGATCGCGTCGGTCGCGACAGCCGATTCGGCGAGCAGCGTGCAGCCGTCCGGCAGGATGTCGGCGAAACCGCCGAACACGCAATAGCGCTCGGTGGCGCCGGCAGCGGTCTTCACCGTGACGACGCCCGGCTTGATCGTGGTCATAACCGGCGCGTGGTTGGCAAGCACCGTCATCTCGCCTTCCGCGCCCGGAATGACGACCGATTCGACTTCTTCAGAAACGAGGAGCCGTTCGGGGCTGACGAGTTCGAACTTGAAGCTAGCCATCAGTTTATCCGTTCAATCCAGTCCGGCGGTACCCAAATCGAATGGCTTCGTGACTTTTTCGGCGCGTCATGAATCCAAAAAGTCAGCTCGACTTGCTGGATGTCAGCATGCCATTCGTCCACAGTCCATTCCCGCCCAATCAGCGAGACCAACTCCTCGACATCTTCCTTCGGCAAGCCTGAGAGGAACTCGTCGCTGAGTTTCAGAAGCCGAACCCGATCGCCCTCGCGATAGTCAGGTTCGGCCATCGTTGATTACGCCGCTTCGGCAGCGAGCTTCTGCGCCTTGGCGATCGCCATGTCGATGCCGCCTACCATGTAGAAGGCAGCTTCCGGCAGGTGATCGTACTCGCCCTCGACCAGGCCCTTGAAGCTCTTGATCGTGTCTTCGAGCGGCACGAGCTGGCCCGGCGAACCGGTGAACACCTCGGCGACGAAGAAGGGCTGCGACAGGAAGCGCTCGATCTTGCGCGCGCGGGCCACGGTCACCTTGTCCTCTTCCGAGAGCTCGTCCATGCCCAGGATGGCGATGATGTCCTGCAGCGACTTGTAGCGCTGCAGCGTCTCCTGGACCTTACGGGCAACCGTGTAGTGCTCCTCGCCGACGATCATCGGGTCGAGCATGCGCGAGGTGGAGTCGAGCGGATCGACCGCCGGGTAGATGCCCTTTTCCGAGATGGCGCGGTTGAGAACCGTCGTCGCGTCGAGGTGGGCGAACGAGGTCGCCGGCGCCGGGTCGGTCAGGTCGTCGGCCGGCACGTAGATGGCCTGCACCGAGGTGATCGAGCCCTTGTTGGTGGTGGTGATGCGCTCCTGCATGGCGCCCATGTCGGTGGCCAGCGTCGGCTGATAGCCCACCGCCGAGGGGATGCGGCCGAGCAGAGCCGACACTTCCGAGCCGGCCTGGGTGAAGCGGAAGATGTTGTCGACGAAGAACAGCACGTCCTGGCCCTGGTCGCGGAAGTGCTCGGCGATGGTGAGGCCGGTCAGCGCGACGCGGGCGCGGGCGCCCGGAGGCTCGTTCATCTGGCCGAACACCAGCGCGCACTTGGAACCTTCGGTCGAGCCGTTGTTCTCGTGCGGGTCCTTGTTAACGCCCGACTCGATCATCTCGTGATAGAGGTCGTTGCCCTCGCGGGTGCGCTCGCCGACACCGGCGAACACCGAGTAACCGCCATGCGCCTTGGCGACGTTGTTGATGAGTTCCTGGATCAGAACGGTCTTGCCGACGCCGGCGCCGCCGAACAGGCCGATCTTGCCGCCGCGGGCGTAGGGCGCGAGAAGATCAACGACCTTGATGCCGGTGACGAGGATCTGCGCTTCCGTCGACTGGTCGACATAGGGAGGCGCGTCCTGATGGATGCCGCGGCGCGACTTGGTCTTGACCGGGCCGGCTTCGTCGACCGGCTCGCCGATGACGTTCATGATGCGGCCGAGCGTCTCGTCGCCGACCGGCACGGTGATCGGACCGCCGGTGTCGGTGACCGGCTGGCCGCGCACCAGGCCTTCGGAGATGTCCATGGCGATGCAGCGCACGGTGTTCTCGCCGAGGTGCTGGGCAACCTCGAGGATCAGCTTGTTGTCGCCGTTCTGCGTCTCGAGCGCGTTCAGGATCTTCGGCAATTCGCCGTCGAAATGAACGTCGACAACGGCGCCAATGACCTGCGCGACACGGCCGGCCTTTCCGGCGGCCGCGTCGGCCTTCTTGGTGGTAGCTGCTTTAGCCATTTTCGTGCCTCTCGTCTTTGTCCTGGTTCCGGAGCCCGTCGATTTCCTGACGGCGTCCTAGAGCGCTTCAGCGCCCGAAATGATCTCGATGAGTTCCTTGGTGATCTGCGCCTGGCGCTGACGGTTGTAGGTGATCGTCAGCTTGCCGATCATCTCGCCGGCGTTGCGCGTCGCATTGTCCATCGCGCTCATCTTGGCGCCCATCTCGCCGGCCGCGTTCTCGAGAAGCGCGCGGAAGATCTGGACGGAAATGTTGCGCGGAATGAGGTCGGAGAGGATCTCGCCCGGCTCCGGCTCGTATTCGTAGACGGCCGCGCCGCCGGATTCCGGCTCGTTCGCAGCGACCGGCGCTGCCGCCGGAATGATCTGCTGCGCCGTCGGGATCTGGCTGATCACCGACTTGAACTCGGAATAGAACAGCGTGCAGACGTCGAACTGGCCTTCGTTGAAGAGCTGGATGACCTTCCGGCCGATCGCGTCGGCATGGGTGAAGTTCAACGTCTTGACCTCACGCAGGTCGACGCGGTCGATGATCAGCGAGGCGAAGTCGCGGCGAAGGATGTCGAAACCCTTCTTGCCGACGGTGATGATCTTGACCGTCTTGCCCTCGCCCTGCAGGCGGCGGATGTGGTCGCGCGCGAAACGCGCGATCTGGCTGTTGAAGCCGCCGCACAGGCCGCGCTCGGCGGTCGCGACGACGAGCAGATGCACGTCGTCCTTGCCGGTGCCGGTCATCAGCGCCGGCGCATCGCCGGCCGAGCCGACGGCCTGGGCGATGTTGGAGAGCACGGCGCCCATGCGCTGCGAATAGGGACGCGCGGCCTCGGCGGCCTCCTGCGCGCGGCGCAGCTTCGCCGCGGCGACCATCTGCATCGCCTTGGTGATCTTCTGCGTCGCCTTGACCGAGGCGATCCGGTTACGGAGGTCTTTTAGCGAGGCCATGCCTTATCCGTCAGCTCAGGCGAAGTTCTTCGCGAAGGCGTCGATATGCTCCTTGAGCTTGGCCCTGGTGTCGTCGCTGATCTGCTTCTCGGTGCGGATCGTGTCGAGCACGGCCTTGCCGTCTGAGCGCATGTGGGCGAGCAGGCCCTGCTCGAACCTGCCGACCTGGGCGACGGTGAGCTTGTCGAGGTAGCCGTTGACTCCGGCGAAGATCACCGCGACCTGCTCTTCCGTCTTCAGCGGCGAGAACTGCGGCTGCTTCAGGAGCTCGGTCAGGCGCGCGCCGCGGTTCAAGAGGCGCTGCGTGGCGGCGTCGAGGTCGGAGCCGAACTGCGCGAACGCGGCCATCTCGCGATACTGCGCGAGCTCGCCCTTGATCGAGCCGGCGACCTGCTTCATCGCCTTGATCTGCGCCGAGGAGCCGACGCGCGACACCGACAGGCCGACGTTCACGGCCGGACGGATGCCCTGGAAGAAGAGGTTGGTCTCGAGGAAGATCTGGCCGTCGGTGATCGAGATCACGTTGGTCGGGATGTAGGCCGACACGTCGTTGGCCTGCGTCTCGATGACCGGGAGCGCGGTGAGCGAGCCCTTGCCGTTCTCGTCGTTCAGCTTCGCCGCGCGCTCGAGCAGGCGGGAATGCAGGTAGAAGACGTCGCCCGGATAGGCTTCGCGGCCCGGCGGACGACGCAGGAGCAGCGACATCTGGCGGTAGGCGACGGCCTGCTTGGAGAGGTCGTCATAGGCGATCACGGCGTGCATGCCGTTGTCGCGGAAATATTCGCCCATGGCGCAGCCGGCGAACGGCGCCAGGAACTGCATCGGCGCCGCGTCGGACGCGGTGGCGGCAATCACGATCGAATATTCGAGCGCGCCGCGCTCTTCGAGCACCTTCACGAACTGCGCGACGGTGGAGCGCTTCTGGCCGACGGCGACGTAGACGCAGTAGAGCTTCTGGCTCTCGTCGTCGCCTTCGTTGAGCGGCTTCTGGTTGAGGAAGGTGTCGAGGATGATGGCGGTCTTGCCGGTCTGGCGGTCGCCGATGACGAGCTCGCGCTGGCCGCGGCCGATCGGGATCAGCGCGTCGATGGCCTTGAGGCCGGTCGACATCGGCTCGTGCACCGACTTGCGCGGGATGATGCCGGGCGCCTTGACGTCGACGCGGCGACGCTCAGTCGCCTCGATCGGGCCCTTGCCGTCGATCGGGTTGCCGAGCGCGTCGACGACGCGGCCGAGCAGGCCCTTGCCGACCGGCACGTCGACGATGGCGCCGGTGCGCTTGACGATGTCGCCTTCCTTGATGTCGCGGTCAGCACCGAAGATGACGACGCCGACATTGTCCTCTTCGAGGTTCAGCGCCATGCCGCGGATGCCGCCGGGGAACTCGACCATCTCGCCGGCCTGGACGTTGTCGAGGCCATAGACGCGAGCGATGCCGTCGCCGACGGAGAGAACCTGACCAACCTCGGAGACCTCGGCTTCCTTGCCGAAGTTCTTGATCTGGTCCTTAAGGATTGCGGAGATTTCCGCGGCGCGGATGTCCATCAGCCGACCTCTTTCAGTGCAAGCTTGAGCGAATTGAGTTTTGTCCTGAGCGACGTGTCGATCTGGCGGGAGCCGACCTTGACGACGAGCCCGCCGAGCAGCGACGGGTCGACGACGGCGTTGATCGCAACGTCCTTGCCGGTGACGCCCTTGAGCGTCGCCTTGAGTTCATCCTGCTGCGCGGCCGAAAGCGGATGCGCGGAGGTGACGTCCGCCGAGACCTCGCCGCGCGCTTCGGCGGCGATGGCGCGGAACGCCTTGATCATGGAGGGTACGGCGAAGAGCCGGCGGTTCTGCGCGACGACGCGCAGGAAATTGCCGACGAGGCCCGAAATGCCAGCCTTGTCGGCGATGGCAACGATCGCCTTGAACTGCTCTTCGGCCGAGAAGACCGGGCTCTTGATCATGCGAGCGAGGTCGTCACTTTCGGAGAGCAGCCCCTCGAAGCGGGACAGATCGGCCTCGACCTTGTCGACTGTGCTGGACTGGACGGCGAGCTCATAAAGCGAGCCCGCATAACGTTCGGCAATACCGGAGACTGGCGAACTGGACTGTGCCACTGATCGTCTTTTCTCTGTCTGGCCCGGCCGCGGACTTTTCGGGGCTAGCGCTAACGCCGGCTAAGTCCCTGGCCTTGTTGGATTTTCCCCGACATGAGCGCACGCGCTCGGCATCCCCTGCCGGAAGTCGAATGCCGTCTAGCACAGGCTTTCCAAGTCCGCAACACGTTGGCGGACGGGCTTTTCCGACACTTTTGTCGCAGTGTGGAGAACTGCCCCGCTAGGCCTGCCGGAATCAGGAAACGAAGCCCAGCGCGAAGGCGAGCGCCAGCGCCGAAAGCACAAGGTCGAAAGCGAGCCAGAGCCAGTTGGCGAGACCGGTGCCGCGATCGGACATCATCGAGACGATTCGGCCGAAGGCGGTGAACAGCCAGGAGAAGCCGAGCGCCATGTAGAGCAGCGGCTGGGCGAGCAGTAGCGCCGAGAGGCCTAGGCCGAGATAGAAGCCCGCCATGTTGGCGCGGGCGGCGGCATACGCTTCCGGACGCTCGGGCTTCGGCGGCAGCCTGAACAGCCTGAAGGAGAGGCCCGGCGCGAAGAGGAGCACGGCGCCGAGGAGCACGGTGACGGCGGCGCTGACCCAGGCGAGCCATTCGCCCTGCGTCACAGGCCACGGAAATGTGAACTCCATAAAATGTCCCCTCACTGCCGCCCGGCATGGCGCCGTCTCTTCTTGCGCGCTGCCCGGACCGATGTTTTCGTGGGCGCCATATTAGCGACTCGGCGTCGCTTCGCCAGATGGGCGGAGGCAACAGGGGAGCACGGCATGGCGGAGAGGACGCCGGAGCGGCTGACATGGGCGGTCGGGAGACTGGGCCTGTCCGGTGACGAGGCGATTCTCGAGATCGGCTGCGGCAGAGGCGTCGCAGTTTCGCTGGCCTGCCCGCTCCTGAACGGCGGGACGATCACGGGAATCGACCGCTCGGCGACGGCGATCAAGGCCGCCACGGAGCGGAACGCGGCGCTGGTCGCCGCAGGCAAGGCGATCTTCCGTCAGGCGGCGATCGAGACGTTCGACGGAGAGGCCGGCCCGTTCGAGACGATCTTCGCGGTTAATGTGAATCTGTTCTGGCTGGATGCAAAGCGCGGGCTGGAAGCGGTTCGGAGGCTACTCGCGGGGAACGGCCGGCTTTTCCTGTTCTACGAAGCGCCTTCGCCCGGCCAGCGGGCGAAGATCGCGGAGATACTGCCAGAGAAACTCGCGGCCGGCGGCTTCGAGGTGCTGGAGACCGAAGCGCCGGACCGATCGAGCCTGCTTGCGGTCGTTGCGCGGGTTGGCGGCCGGTAGCCGGCTACAAAAAGCTCTGCGGGTCGATGTCGACGGCGACGCGGACGGAGCCACGAATTTTCGGACCGGCTGCGAGGAGGGCGCGGATATAGCCCTGCATGTCGGAGCGGCGCTCACCATGGACGAGCAGGCGGAAGCGGTGGCGGCCGGCGATCAGCGCAAGCGGCGCCTCAGCCGGGCCGAGCACCTGGATGTCGGACGAGGCGGGCGCGGCGCGGCGCAGCCCGCGCGCGTGGGCTTCCGCCTCGGCGCGGGTGGCGGCGCTGACGATGATGCCGGCAAGCCGGCCGAACGGCGGCAGGCCCGCCCTCTCCCGCTCCGCGATTTCGCGCCGGTAGAAAGCCTCGGCATCGCCGGAGACGATGGCGCGCATGACGGGATGATCGGGCTGGTAGGTCTGCAGCAGACCGAGGCTCTTCTTGCCGGTGCGCCCGGCCCGGCCGGTGACCTGGCTCAAGAGCTGAAAGGTGCGCTCGGCGGCGCGCGGATCGCCATTGGCAAGGCCGAGATCGGCGTCGACGATGCCGACCAGCGTCATGTTCGGGAAATTGTGGCCCTTGGCGACGAGCTGCGTGCCTATGACGATGTCGGCCTCGCCATTGGCAATGGCCTCCAGTTCCAGCCGCAACCGCTTCACGCCGCCGAGCAGGTCGGAGGAAAGCACGATGGTGCGGGCATCGGGGAAATGGCCGACAACCTCTTCCGCGACACGCTCGACGCCCGGCCCGCAGGCGACGAGATGGTCGAAGGTGCCGCATTCCGGGCAGGCGTCGGGACGTTTTTCGTGATGGCCGCAATGATGGCACACTAGCTGGCCGCGAAAGCGGTGCTCGACAAGCCAGCTCGAACAGTCCGGGCACTGGAAGCGGTGGCCGCAGACACGGCAGAGCGTCAGCGGTGCATAGCCGCGGCGATTGAGGAAGAGCAGCGACTGCTCGCCGCGCTCCAGCGTGTTGCGAACCTCTGCCAGCAGGGCGGGGGACAAGAAACCGCCGCGGGCGGGTGGAGAACGGCGGAGGTCGATCGATTTTAGATCGGGCAGCGAGGCCTCGGCGAAGCGGGCCGACAGCACCGCGCGCGCATAGCGCCCCTGGTCGGCGTTGACACGGCTTTCGATCGACGGGGTTGCCGAGGCGAGCACGACCGGAAAGCCGCCGATGCGGCCGCGCACCACGGCCATGTCGCGGGCATTGTAGGAGACGCGGTCCTCCTGCTTGTAGGCGGGGTCGTGCTCCTCGTCGACGACGATCAGCCCCAGTTCCTGGAACGGCAGGAAGAGCGCCGAGCGCGCCCCGGCGACGACGCGGATGCGGCCTTCGGCGACCTGCCGCCAGACGCGCTCGCGCATCCGGGGCGGAAGGTCCGAGTGCCATTCGGCGGGTTTTGTGCCGAAACGGTCCTGGAAGCGTTCGAGAAAGGCGTGGGTAAGCGCGATTTCGGGCAAGAGGATCAACACTTGCCTGTTCCTGTCGAGCGCGGCGGCGACGGCTTCGAAATAGACTTCCGTCTTGCCGGAACCCGTGACGCCATCGATCAGCGTGACACCCGCCCCGCCCTTTTCCACGGCGGCGCGCAGCGTGTCGGCGACGGCCTTCTGGTCCGGCGACAGCTCCGGCTGGGCGTAGCCGGTATCGGGCGGAGCAACGACGGGACGCGGCGGGATCATCACCGTCTCGAAGACGCCCTGGTCCCTGAGCCCGTCGATGACGGTCGAGGAGACGCCGGCCGCATGGGCAAGCCCCGAACGCGTCCAGGCAAAACCGTCGTTCGAGGCCTCAAGCACGCGGGCGCGGGCGGCGGTCATCCGGTCGGGCACCGCCTCGGTGCGCTGCAGGCCTTCGGTCCAGGGCTCGGGGTCGAAGGCGGCAGGGGCGCGCAGGAGCATGCGAGCCACCATGCCCGGAGCGGCAAGCGTGTAGGCGGAAATCCAGTCGACGAAGCGGCGCGTCTCCGCGTCGATCGGCGGGCAATCGAAAACCTCGGAAATGGGCTTCAGCTTCTTCGGGTCGACAGGATTGGTCTCGGCGTCCCAGACGACGCCTGCAACCTCGCGGGGACCGAGCGGCACGCGCACGATCGAGCCCGGCACGACCTGCATGTCGTCGGGCACAGCATAGGTATAGGGCCGCTCGGCTGGCATCGGCACCAGCACCGGCGCCGCGCGCCCCCGTGCCCCGGTGGGATGCGAATCGTCCTTCATGGCGCGTGACCTTGCCCCGAGTTTCGGCTAGAGCAAAGGCCGAGCATAGATGCCGGGCCCGATGCGAGGCTCAAGCGATTGAGGAGCATGTCATGAAATTCTTTGTCGATACGGCGGACGTGAAGGAAATCAAGGAGCTTCACCAGCTCGGCCTGGTGGACGGCGTGACCACCAATCCGTCGCTGATCCTGAAGTCGGGCGGGAAGATCACCGAGGTGACCAAGCAGATCTGCGATATCGTCGAGGGTCCGGTTTCGGCGGAAGTCGTGGCGACCGAATTCCCCCAGATGATCAAGGAAGCCAAGGTTCTGGCGAAGATCGCCAAGAATGTCTGCATCAAGGTCCCGCTGACGCTCGACGGCCTGAGAGCCTGCCGGGCGATCCGCAATGACCTCGGCCGCATGGTCAATGTGACGCTCTGCTTCTCGGCCAACCAGGCGCTGCTCGCCGCCAAGGCCGGCGCGTCGTTCATCTCGCCCTTCGTCGGCCGCATCGACGACACCGGCTCGGACGGCATGGAGCTGATCTCGGAGATCAGGCAGATCTACGACAATTACGACTACCCGACCGAGATCCTGACCGCCTCGGTACGCACGGTGAATCATGTGAAGCAGGCCGCCCTGATCGGCGCCGACGTCATCACGGCGCCGCCGGCGACTCTGCGCGCGCTGGTCAGCCATCCGCTTACCGACAAGGGCCTCGCGGCTTTCATCGCCGACTGGGCGAAGACCGGCCAGAAGATCGCCTGAGCTTCGACATGGACGCTGCCGCCATCGCCAGAACCATTCTCGCGGCGACCGACGGCGGCGGCCAGATCGAGCCCTTCACGGCGAACGGCAGCGACTTCTCCGAGGCCGACGCCTACGCCGTGACCGCCGAGCTGCGCGCACTGAGAGTGGCGCGCGGCGAAAGGCCGGTCGGCCGCAAGATCGGCTTCACCAACCGCAACATCTGGGACGAATACGGCGTCTTCCAGCCGATCTGGGGCGACGTCTACGACACCACCGCGCTAGATGTCTCGCCCGGCGACCGCGTGCAGGTCTCGCAACTGCCGGAACCGCGCATAGAGCCGGAAATCATCCTCGGGCTCGCACGCGACGTGATGCCGGACATGGGCGTCGACGAAATTTCCCGGTCGATCGGCTGGGTGGCGCACGGTTTCGAGTTCGTCCAGTCGATCTTCCCCGGCTGGCGTTTCCAGGTCGCCGACTGCGTGGCGGATGGCGGGCTGCATGGCCGGCTGTTCATCGGGCCGAGGCGGGACCTGTCCGAGAGAGAGCGCTCCACCCTCGCCTCGGACCTCTCCGCGCTGACGATCAGGCTGAGCCGCAACGGCGAACCGGCCGATACGGGATCGGGCGCGAACGTGCTCGACGGACCAATACAGGCGCTGGCGCATCTGGCGGCGGTGCTCGGAAAGGACAGGCTGAACCCGCCGCTTCGCGCCGGCGAGATCGTCACGACGGGCACGCTGACACGGGCGTTTCCGGTGGTTGCCGGCGAGCGCTGGTCGACGGAGATTGGCGGCTTCGACCTCCCCGGCCTGTCGGTGGAGATCGTCTAGCTCCCGCCTGCAGCAATTATTCGAGCCGGATGCTGGCGGCGGCAGCAGCGTCCTGCATGCGTTTCAGTTCGCGTTCGATCTCCGCCATGAATTCCGCCGGAGAACTAGCGGCGACGACGGCCTGCTGGGCAACGAGCTTGTCGCGGACATCAGGCGAGGCGAGCGCTTGCCCGAGCGCTTCGCTCAGCCTTCTGACGATCGGCTCCGGCGTGCCTTTCGGCGCGACCAGCCCGAAGAACGCCATCCAATTCATGTCTTCCAGCCCGGCCTCGGCGAAGGTCGGCACGTCGGGCAGGGCCGGCAGGCGCGCCGCGCCTGAGACGGCGAGCGCCCGCAGCCGTCCTTCATGCACGAGCGGCAGCGAGGTGGGCAGATTGTCGTACATCACCTCCACCTGGCCGCCGACGGCGTCGATCAGCGCCGGACCCACACCCTTGTAGGGGACGTGGACGAGGTCGGTTCCCGTGGCGAGTTTGAACTGCTCGCCGAGCAGGTGGCTGACCGAGCCGTTACCGGCCGAAGCGTAGGAAAATTCACCGGGATGCGCGCGGGCGAGCGCAATGAAGGCAGCCATGTCGGTGGCCTGGACCGACGGATTGACCGACATGATGTTCGGCACCTCGGCGATGCCGCCGATCGGCACGAGGTCCGTCAGCACGTCGAAGGAAAGGTTTCTGTAGACGGCGGGATTGATGGCAAGCGTAGACGCCGTGCCGATGCCGATCGTGTAGCCGTCCGGCTCCGCCTGTGCGATCGCCGCCGTGCCCATCGAGCCGCCGGCGCCGGCGCGATTCTCCACCACCACGGTCTGGCCGAGCGCCTGGCGCAGCCCCTCGGCGACAATGCGGCCGATCGCGTCGGTCGAACCGCCCGGCGCGAAAGGCACGATCAGGGTGATCGGCCTGGACGGGTAGGCGTCCTGGGCGATAGCCGGCGCTGTGAGCGCCAGCAGGCCGAAGGCCAGGGCTGCCGCGACCCGTTTCATCGTCGCGGCCGCGCCGTTTATTTGGACAATTGCTGCGCGATCGCGAGGTTCAGCAGTTCGGCAAGCTCGCGGGCGGCGCGGTTCTCGGCGTCGAGGCGAGCGCGATAGGCCGCGAATTCCTGGCGCGGGACGTCATAGGAAGACGTGATCCGGCGGGTGCCGCTGGCGACGACCGTGCCGCTCGTCGAGCCGGCCAGCGAATAACGGCCGGTCAGCGTGACCGTGCCGGCGGTCGGCTCGTTGTCGTCGCCGACCTGCACGACGGCGGCCGATTCATGCACCGCGGTGACAACGAGCGTCATCGTATAGGCGGCGGCCGCTGGCTGGCCGGCACCACGGTTGAACAGGAAGATCAGGTGATTGCGCACCTGCTGCGCATAGCGCTGCTCGACCGGCTTGATGGCGATCGACGACAGGTCGGCGGTGACTCCGGCCTGCGTGCCGTCGGACGCCGGATTGGAATAGAGCGGCTTGACGGTGCAGGCCGAGGCCAAAGGAAGTGCAAAGACGAGCGAAAGAGCGGCGGCGCGGCGAAAAGCCGTGAAGGACCAATCAGACGACGACATTGACGATCCTCTGCGGCACCACGATCACCTTGCGCGGCTGCTTCCCCTCGAGAGCCTTCTGCACGACATCGAGTGCGAGCGCGGCTTTCTCGACCGCAACTTGATCCGCGTCGCGGGCGATTGTCAAATCCCCCCGCTTCTTGCCGTTGATCTGGACCGGCATGACGATCTCGCTATCCACAGTCAGCGCCGGGTCGAAAGCCGGCCACGGCTTGTCCGCGACCAGGCCCGAGCCGCCGAGCGCGGCGAAGCACTCTTCCGCCAGGTGCGGCATCATCGGCGCGATCAGCACGATCAGCATGTCGAGCGCCTCGCGGACCGCGGCCTTCATCTCCGGCGACGCCTTGCCGGCAGCGATGTCGGAGATCGGCGTCTGCAGCACGTTGGTGAGTTCGTAGATGCGGGCGACGGCCTTGTTGAAGCCCAGCCGCTCGATCTCCTCGCCGACCGCCTTCACCGCCTTGTGCGCGGCCTTGGATATGGAAGCGGCCTCGCCCTCGCGGGCGGCCTTCGGCTCGACCGACGAAAGCGTGGCGGCCGATTCGGACACCAGACGCCACAGACGCTGCACGAAGCGGTGCGCGCCCTCGACGCCGGCTTCGGTCCAGATCACGTCGCGCTCGGGCGGCGAATCGCTGAGCATGAACCAGCGGGCGGTATCAGCGCCGTAGCTGCCGATGATATCGTCGGGGTCGACCACGTTCTTCTTCGACTTCGACATCTTCTCGATCGAACCGATCTCGATCGGGGTGCCGTCGGTGAGCAGGAACGCCTTGCGCGAGCCGTCGAAGTCCTCGACCTTGACCTCGGCGGGCGTGACCCAGCCCTGCGGACCCTTGTAGGTCTCGTGCACCACCATGCCCTGGGTGAAGAGACCCTCGAACGGCTCCTTGACGCTGTTCAGGTGGCCCGTCGCCTTCATGGCGCGGGCGAAGAAGCGCGAATAAAGCAGATGCAGGATCGCGTGCTCGATGCCGCCGATATATTGCTGCACCGGCAGCCAGCCCTTGTCGCCGTCGACGACCGACAGCGTGGTCGGCGCGTTCTCGTTCCACGGATCGGTGAAGCGGGCGAAATACCAGGACGAATCGACGAAAGTGTCCATCGTGTCGGTATCGCGCCGCGCATCCCTGCCGCATTGCGGGCATTCGACATGCTTCCAGGTCGGATGGTGGTCGAGCGGATTGCCCGGCTTGTCGAAGGTGACGTCGATCGGCAGCTCGACCGGCAGCGCCGATTCCGGCACCGGCACCGCGCCGCAGGATTCGCAATGGACAACCGGGATCGGGCAGCCCCAGTAGCGCTGGCGCGAGATCAGCCAGTCGCGCAGGCGGAACTGCACCTTGCGCTCGCCCTGCGGCCGGCCGCTGACGGCGACGCCGGAGAGGCGCGTGGCGACCTCGTCGAAAGCCTGCGCGGGCTTCATGCCGTCGAGGAAGCGCGAATTGATCATCACGCCGTCGTCGACATAGGCCTCTTCGAGGATGCGGAACGTCGCGGCGTCAGCGCCTTCCGGCATGACCACCGGGACGACCGGCAGTCCGTATTTGTTGGCGAAGTCGAGGTCGCGCTGGTCGCCCGACGGGCAGCCGAAGATGGCCCCCGTGCCGTAGTCCATCAGGACGAAGTTCGCGACGTAGACCGGCAGCGTCCATTCCGGGTCGAAGGGATGGACGACGCGGATGCCGGTGTCGAACCCCTTCTTCTCGGCGGTCTCGATATCGGCGACCGACGTGCCGCGATGGCCGATATCCTCGATAAAGGCCGCGAGCTCGGGATTACCCGCCGCGGCTTTCCTGGCCAGCGGGTGGTCGGCGGCGATCGCCATGAAGGAGGCGCCGAAGATGGTGTCGGGGCGGGTCGTGTAGACTTCGAGTTCGGCGGCGCCGGCGGCGGCCGGATCGGCGATCTCCCATCGGATCAGCAGGCCCTCCGAGCGGCCAATCCAGTTGGCCTGCATCAGCTTGACCTTCTCGGGCCACTTCGGAAGCGTATCCAGGCTGTCCAGCAGATCCTGCGACATCGAGGTGATCTTGAAGAACCACTGCGTCAGGTCGCGCTGTTCTACCAATGCGCCGGAGCGCCAGCCGCGCCCGTCGATGACCTGCTCGTTGGCGAGCACGGTCATGTCCTCGGGATCCCAGTTGACCTTGGCCGACTTGCGCTCGGCGAGCCCCGCCTTCCAGAAGTCGAGGAACATCTTCTGCTGGTGCTTGTAGTAGCTGGGGTCGCAGGTCGCGATCTCGCGCGCCCAGTCGAGCGACAGGCCCATGACCTTGAGCTGGGCCTTCATCGCCTCGATGTTCTGATAAGTCCACGAGCGCGGGTTGACGCCGCGGTCGCGCGCCGCGTTCTCCGCTGGCAGGCCGAAGGCATCCCAGCCCATCGGGTGCAGGACGTTGTAACCCATGGCGCGCCGGTGGCGGGCGACAACGTCGCCCATCGCGTAGTTGCGGACATGGCCCATGTGGATGCGCCCCGACGGATAGGGGAACATCTCGAGCACGTAATATTTCTGGCGCGGGTCGTCGTTCTTCGTCTCGAAGAGTTTTGCTTCGTCCCAGGCCTTCTGCCATTTGGGTTCGGAAGCTCGCGCGTTGTATCGTTCGGTTGCCATGACCGGTATTTCACTTATGAAGAGCGGGCGATTCCGCCGGCCAGGCCCGCGGATCGGGAAATATCGGGGCGGACCTTCACCATGTATTGCCTGAAGCGTCAACTGCGCGGGCGGCGGCAGGGGCCTGAAACGAGGCGAAAACGGCAATGAACGCGGTCGAACAACTGGCTATCGTGAAGGAGAAGATCGCCGCGGCGGAGCGCGAGGCGAAGCGGCCGACGGGATCGGCGACGCTGGTCGCGGTGTCGAAGACCTTCGACGCTGATGCGATCAGGCCCGTGATCGAGGCAGGCCAGCGCGTCTTCGGCGAGAACCGCGTGCAGGAGGCGCAGGGCAAATGGCCCGCGCTGAAGGCGGAATTCCCCGACATCGAGCTGCATCTGATCGGCCCGCTGCAGTCCAACAAGGCCAAGGAGGCGGTGGCGCTTTTCGACGCGATCGAGACGGTCGACCGCGAGAAGATCGCAGCCGAGCTGGCCAAGGAGATCGCCAGACAGGGCCGGATGCCGAAGCTCTACGTGCAGGTCAACACCGGCTCGGAACCGCAGAAGGCGGGCATCGAGCCGCGCGAAGCCGTGGCTTTCGTCAGGCGCTGCCGCGAGACGCACGGGCTGGCGATCGAAGGACTGATGTGCATCCCGCCGCTGGACGAGAATCCGGGGCCGCATTTCGCGCTGCTCGCCAAGCTGGCGAAGGAGGCCGGCGTCGACAAGCTGTCGATGGGGATGTCGGGCGACTACGAACTGGCGGTCGCCTTTGGCGCGACCAGCGTCAGGGTCGGCAGTGCGATCTTCGGCGCGCGCTAAGGAATTCGGTGACGCTTCGATGAGACGGTACTGGGTGCTGACGAGCGGGACTGTCGCCCCGCCCGCCAGGCCTGCAGTTTATTCGACCGATACGATCTTGCCGTCTTCCCACTTGAACAGCGAGAAGCTCGGCGAGGTGAGGTCGCCACTTTCGCCGTAGGTCAGCGCGCCGATGGCGGTGGCGACCGGCTCGCCGGACTTGAGCGCCGCACCGACCGCAGCCGCGTCCTCGGCGCTGCCGGCCTTCTCGATGCCTGCCTTGAGCACTTCGACCGCCGCATAGGCGTTGAGAGTGAAGGCCTCCGGCGGGATGCCGCGCTCATTGAGCGCCTTGACGGCGTCGGCAGAGGCCGGGTTCTTCAGCGCGTCGGACGCGTTGGTGAACAGCGTGCCGGCCGCGGCTTCATTGCCGATCGCCCAGTATTCGGTGTTGGACAGGCCCTCGCCGCCGATGATCGTCGCCTTGACGCCGGCATCGCCGAGCTGGCGTGCGAGCAGGCCGCCTTCCGGGTGATAGCCGCCGAAATAGATGACCTCGACATTGGCCGCCTTCAGGCGGGTGACGAGCGCCGACAGATCCTTTTCGCCGGGGGTCAGGGAGTTGTATTCGACCTCCTGGATGCCGCCGGCGTTGATCGCCGCCTTGAACGCATCGGCGAGGCCCTGGCCGTAGGTGCCCTTGTCATGGATGACGGCGATGCGCTTGTCCTTCATGTTCTTGAGCACATAGGCCGCCGCGACCTCGGCCTGCTGGTCGTCGCGGCCGCAGGTGCGCAGCACGTTGGTGAGGCCGCGGGCCGTCAGTTCCGGAGCGGTCGCGGTCGGCGTCACCATGAGCACGCCGTTCTCCGCAAAGACGTCCGAGGCGGGGATCGCGACACCGGAGGTAACCGGCCCGACCACATAACGCACGCCTTCGCCGACGAGCAGGTTGGCGCTGGAAACGCCCTGCTTGGGATCGCCGGCATCGTCGGCGACCTGCAGCACGACCTTTTCACCGAGAATGCCGCCCGCGGCGTTGATCACGTCGACGGCGGCCTGGGCGCCGTTCCGGACCTGATCGCCATAGGCGGCGACCGGGCCCGTCACCGGGGCGACGAGGCCGATGGTGATGTCTGCGTGGGCAGCGGTGGCGAAGCCGAGCATTGCAAGCGAGGCCAAGCCCGCAACTGTCTTCCTGTTCATGACGCATCTCCTTATTGGCCGCCCCCGAAGGTGAGCAGCGGCATGGCGTGGCTATCGCCTTAGCTCCAGCCGCAGGGCGCTGCAACAGCCAATGCCGGCCACTGCTTGGCTCACCGCCCCCCTGAACAGCGCCGGTATCGCGAGGATGGGTGCGTGGCCGCTATCCCTTGCGGCGGGCGTAGGCGACGCAGGAATCGACCATGGTCGCGCAAAGAGCGTTGCGGCCGCTCGGGCGGTTGTTGTCGCCGGAGAATTCGACCTCGGCGACCTTACGTTCAACGAGGCGGACCTGGGTATGGCAATAACCGCTCGGCGCAATGTTTATGGCGCCGCCGACGGCCGGAAGCATGCCGACCGTCGTCGCCGGCACGACCAGATTGGTGTTACCGCGTTGGGCCGAACGCCGGAAGCTCCAGATCTGCCCCTCCTGGCCGCTGTCGGACGTTTCGTCCGGGAAGCCCGCGCACATCCTGAGTTCGGCCTCGGTGAGCCCCACCATCTCGGTTCGCGCGGCCGCCACCGTCGAATGTTCGCCGGCTACGGATTTGATATCGTCGGGAGCCACACAGGCATTGAGCATGGCCGAGGCAATCATCAGGAAGACCAGCGCTTCCCGTCGTGTAAAAATCATCGCTCCAAAAACGTCCCGAATTCTTGTCGCCGACATCCCGCCTTCACGCGAGGTAACGCGCCAGGCACGAAGGTCAACCTCCGACCGGCCGCGCCCGACCGATCGGCGCCGCCGGCAGCCGGGGCGTCAGTGCAGCATCAGCTCGCCGTCGACCTTCCGCCACTCGTTGGGCGCAATCAGCCTGCTGTGCGTGTATTCGACCGAGTGCAGCGGCCCCTCCAGCCTGGCTTTCCAGAACGCGATGAAGCCGATCAGCACCGGAAAGCGCGGCGCGATGTCGTAGTCCTGCCAGACATAGGTCTGTAGGAGATGCGGATGGTCCGGCAGGTGATAGAGGATGCGGGCCGTGGTCAGCCCGTAGCCCTTGAGCAAGAGTTCGAGTTGGGAATGATCGCGCATGGCCCGTCCTCCAGGCGTTGTCTCGTCCTCCCGGCGTTGAATTGTGGAGAACGATTCTTAACCGTCTCTTGAAATCCGCGCGAATGCAATCGGATTCAACACGTGGAATCAATCACTTAGCAGCCAAACGGAAAGAGTGCTGACAGACCGGTGAGACAAGCTGCCGCGCCTGCCAAACGTCTAATGTTGCCCCTGGGGCCGAACTGATAATAAATGCCGCGCATTCGAAGGCTTGCGCGGCGACGGCCGCCGCCGCATGAGTGGCTGAAAGTTTCGCGGAGGGAATGAATGTCCGAGGTACATGTCCACAAGGTCCAGGCGTCGTGGAAGAAGCGTGCGCTGATCGATAACGAGACCTATCTCAAATGGTACGCGGACAGCGTGAAGAACCCGGACAAGTTCTGGGGCAAGCATGGCAAGCGGATCGACTGGTTCAAGCCTTACACCAAGGTGAGGAACGCCTCGTTCAAGGGCAATGTCTCGATCAAATGGTTCGAGGACGGCGTCACCAACGTCTCCTACAACTGCATCGACCGGCACCTGAAGAAGCGCGGCGACCAGGTCGCCATCATCTGGGAAGGCGACAATCCCTATGACGAGAAGAAGGTCACCTACAACGAGCTGCACGAGCATGTCTGCCGCTTCGCCAATGTGCTGAAGAAGCACGGCGTCAAGAAGGGCGACCGCGTCACCATCTACATGCCGATGATTCTGGAGGCGGCCTATGCGATGTTCGCCTGCACCCGGATCGGTGCCATCCATTCGGTGGTGTTCGGCGGCTTCTCGCCGGAGGCGCTGGCCGGCCGCATCGTCGACTGCCAGTCGAACTTCGTCATCACCGCCGACGAAGGCGTGCGCGCAGGCAAGAAGATCCCGCTGAAGGACAACACCGACCGGTCGATCGAGATCGCCGCCAAGGGCGGGGTCAAGGTCGACAAGGTGGTCGTGGTGCGCCGCACCGGCGGCAAGATCGACTGGACCGAGGGCCGCGACCTGTGGCTGCACGAGGAAGCCGCCTCGGTGAAACCGGTCTGCCCGCCCGAGAAGATGAAGGCGGAAGACCCGCTGTTCATCCTCTACACCTCCGGCTCGACCGGCAAGCCGAAGGGCGTTCTCCACACCACCGGCGGCTATCTCGTCTATGTCTCGATGACCCACCAGTACGTCTTCGACTACCATGACGGCGACATCTACTGGTGCACTGCCGATGTCGGCTGGGTGACGGGCCACAGCTACATTCTCTACGGGCCACTCGCCAACGGCGCCACCACGCTGATGTTCGAGGGCGTTCCGAACTATCCAACGCCTTCGCGCTTCTGGGAGGTGGTCGACAAGCACAAGGTCAACATCTTCTACACCGCGCCCACCGCCATCCGCGCACTCAGGGGCGCCGGCGACGAATGGGTGGAGAAGACCTCGCGCAAGACGCTGCGCGTGCTCGGCTCGGTCGGCGAGCCGATCAACCCGGAAGCCTGGGAGTGGTATTTCAACGTCGTCGGCGAGAAGAAGTGCCCGGTCGTCGACACCTGGTGGCAGACCGAGAATGGCGGCATCCTGATCGCGCCGTTGCCGGGCGCCACCGAGTTGAAGGCCGGTTCGGCGACGCGGCCGCTGTTCGGCGTCGTCCCCGAGATCGTCGACGGCGACGGCAAGACCATCGAGGGCGAGGGCAGCGGCAATCTGTGCATCAAGGAGCCGTGGCCGGGCATGATGCGCACCGTGTTCGGCGACCATGAGCGCTTCGTGCAGACCTACTTCTCCACCTACAAGGGGAAGTACTTCACCGGCGACGGCTGCCGCCGCGACGAGGACGGCTATTACTGGATCACCGGGCGTGTCGACGACGTCATCAACGTGTCGGGCCACCGCATGGGCACGGCCGAGGTGGAATCGGCGCTGGTGGCGCACGACAAGGTGTCGGAGGCGGCCGTCGTCGGCTATCCGCACGACATCAAGGGCCAGGGCATCTACTGCTATGTCACGCTGGCAGAAGGCGAGACGGCGAGCGAGACCCTGCGCAGCGAGCTGATCCAGCATGTGCGCAAGGAGATCGGCGCGATCGCCACGCCCGACAAGATCCAGTTCGCGCCGGGCCTGCCGAAGACGCGCTCGGCCAAGATCATGCGCCGCATCCTGCGCAAGATTGCCGAGGACGACTTCGGCTCGCTCGGCGACACTTCCACCCTCGCCGATCCGACCGTCGTCGACGACCTCATCGCAAACCGCCAGAACAAGCGGGGGTGAACGAGGCCCGACAGGACGGGGCCGGCCGGGTCGCCGGCCTCTGGCGCTACCCGGCAAGCTCGCTCGGCGGCGAAAGCCTGAGCGAGCTGGCGGTCGGAACGGAAGGCGCGGATGGCGACCGCCTGTTCGGCCTTGTCGACATCGGGACCGGCGAGATCGCCAGACCTGACACCAACCAGAAATGGCACGGCGTGCCGCGCATCGCGGGGCGGCTCGTCGGCGACGGCAGGCTGGAGATCAGGACGCCCGGCGGCGACTGGCTGGCAGCGCCCGGCGAAGCGGCCGACCGCGCGGCGAGCGCCTTCCTCGGCTTCGATGCGTCGATCCGGCCGTTCCGGGGCCCAGGGGCCGACGGGGACGGGGTGCCGTTTTCGCCGCGCTACCAGAAGGCGCCCATCCATCTTTTGACCACGGCGTCGCTGGCCGAACTGAAAGCGCAGCATCCTGCCGGCGATCCCGACCCGCGCCGCTTCCGTCCCAACATTTTGGTCGACATGCCGCCGGTGGCGGGACACTTTCCCGAGACCGAGTGGCTCGGACGGAAGATCGCGATCGGCGAACTGGAGCTTGCCATCGCGGACCCGTGCCGCCGCTGCGGCTTCACCATAATCGCGCAGGAGGGGTTCGCCAACGACCCCGACATCCTGCGCACGCTGGTCAGGAAGAACGCGCACAATCTCGGCGTCTATTGCACGGTCACGCGGCCGGGCAGGGTCAGGATGGGTGACGCGATGCGGCTTATCGCGTAAGAGTTGCATCAACTGCTGTTGCAATTTTTGGTTGACCAACGGCACCTGTACCAAAAAATACTGACGCCTCGGCGGCCCGCCGCGCGTTACCGGTAGAGATCGGCGCGCGTCGGCGGCAGCCCGCTGCGCCCGCGCGCCCGCCTCGTCGCAACGGTCTGGTAGATCAGCACTGAACCGCCGTCGAAGCCGAGCGAACAGCCGGTCAGGTACAGCAGCCACAACCGCGCCTTGGCTTCGCCGACCTCGGCGATCGCCTCGTCGAAGCAGGCATGCAGCCGTTCGGCCCAAAGCCGGCAGGTGCGGGCATAGTGCTCGCGCAGATCCTCGACGTCGTGCACCTCGAAACCGTAGGCCTCGAGATTCTCCAGCGTCATGCCGATATGGTCGACCTCGCCACCGGGGAAGATGTACTTGATCAGCGCCTTGTAGGCCGGCGCCTTGCGCCGCCACGCGCGGCGGTCGCGCTTCATGCGCCGGGTGATCGCGTGATGCAGATAGATGCCGCCGGGCTTCAGCAGCTTGCCGACCGCGAGGAAATAGGCCTCGTGATTGGCGAGGCCGAGATGCTCGAACATGCCGATCGACGAGATCTTGTCGAACTTTCCGGTGAGTTCGGAATAGGGCTTCACCTCGATGGTGATCCGGTCCTCCAGCCCTTCGGCGCGGATGCGCTCGCGTGCCAGCGCCGTCTGGGCTTCCGACAATGAGACACCGTGACCGATGACGCCGTAGTGCTTGGCGGCGTGGATCAGCATGGCGCCCCAGCCGCAGCCGATGTCGAGCAGCGTCTCGCCGGCTTTCAAGCGCAGCTTGCGGCAGATGTGGTCGAGCTTGTCGAACTGCGCCTGGTCGATGCCGTTCCCGAAATCCTTGAAGTAGCCGCAACTGTAGACCATGCGCTCGTCGAGGAAGAGCCGATAGAAGGCGTTCGAGATGTCGTAGTGGTGGGTGATCGCCTCCTTGTTGGAACCGCTGACATAGGGGTTGCGCCCGGCCAGGCTGTCGACCGAAGAACCGCCGCCCCTGGAAAGGAAGAGCGCGGGAAGGTCGCGCAGCAGCTTCCATCTCGGCATCTGGCGGAGCTTCGCCTTGACCTTGCTGCGGGGGCTGCGCTCGGCGATGTCGAACAGCGAGCCGTTCTCGACGTCGATCGCCTTCGAGACCCAGAGTTCGACGAAGGTGATGAACACCGGCCGCCGCAGGATGCGGCCGACGATGCCGCTGTCGTTGATGACCAGAACGGGCCCATCTGCCGGCCCGATGCGCTCGCCGTTCCACAACCGCACCGCGAAGCCCGGCTGCAATTCCTCGACCACGGTCCGGACGATCCGGGCGGCCCTCTCCTCGCTCTTCATCCCGATCACCATGCCATTGCCAGCGACGCTGCATGATGGCCGCTAAGCTTTCCCGCCACAATGGCCGCGGGCGGCATGAGCCCGCGAATTTTCGTCAGCACCCTTGTCATTTCGGGAAGGCGACCCCATCATGAAGGGGTGTTCAACGAAACGAAAGGAGGTGATCCGATGTCGAGTGGTTTCGGTTTCCAGAGCGTGGCTCGTGCGGATTGCCCTTTCGGGAAGCAGCCTTCCTGACAGCGGCATGAAGCGCGGCCGTTAGTCTCGCTACGGCCACGAGCCGCGCCACGGACGAAAGCACGGGGCCGCCTCCCAGAGGCGGCCCTTGCTTTTTGAACAGGATTTGCCTGCTACTGGGTCAGCGCCAGACGCTCGGTGTTGGCGATGATTTCCCTGAAGGCGGCGTCGAGTTCCTCGCCGGTCGACGCCTCGAAATAATGCTTGATGGCGGAGCTGTCGGCCGTCGCACAGTTCTTGAGCACGCCTTTCGCCGCCTCGCGCTCTTCCCTGGACATGTCCCTGTTGTTGAGGTCAAAGCCGATTGTATAGATCTCGATACCGTCGTCCTTCATGTTCTTGCAGATCGATTCGGCGTTCTGCCGCGTCTTCGAATCCTGCCTGTTGAAACCGCTGCTGACGCCGGCAAAAGCGGTGTTGAACTGTCCATCCGTCATCAGGATGGCCACCTTGGAGACCTTGCGCTTGTCATGATTCGCCGGACCGTTGCCAAGGCCGGCGTTTTTGATCGTGTTCCGCCATTTCGGTGACAGCATGTAGTAGGTCCACTGGACGGCGATCGCGCCTGCCGTGTAACCGCTCGCCTTGAATTTCCCGATGGACTCTAGCAACACGTCCTGATCGGCCGTCATCGGGACGATTTTGGCATCCGGGCACTTGTTCATCCCCGATCCGCTCAGATTGTCATCGCGATTCACCAGCGCATAATATTTCTTGTTCTGCTTGTTGATGCGGATCGTGTCCGGACTGTCGTCGGTGAAATCCGCGCTCCCGTTCTTGTCCTTGCGCTCCGTCGCGCAGTTGTCCTCACGTGGGAAGGCCGAATTGACCATGGAAACGTACTTACCGAAGGCCGGCAATTCGGTGCTTCCCTTCTTGCCCCCGATAACGGGATCGTCGGCGGCAGGCGGAAGGTCGGACTTGCTCGACCGTTCGGCATAGATGCTGTCCGCGAGATCGCCAACATTTACCCCCGACGCATAGGGCACGAGCGCAACTCTGACGCGAGGATTCTTCGGGTCCTGGTACTGCAGCATCGTCTTGACCGCATTCTCTGCAGCCATCTTCAGGTCACCGATCTTGTCGGTGGTGCGGATCGCCCCCATGGAACCCGTCACGTCCAGCATCATGGCCACTTCGATATCCTTGTCGGCGTAAATGGCGGCCGAGACATTGGTCACCCGACGCTGTTTGGAAAGACCGAAGAGCGGGAAGTAGATATCGACGTCGACATATCCCGCGACCTCGATCGTGTTCCTGGCTTTGTCGATGGTGAGCCTGTCGAGCACCAAGCGGTCGCCGGACATGAATGTCGGGTCGCCGTTTGCCTTGAGAAAGCGTTCGACCCAGTCGCGGGCGTCTTCGGTCTTGATCTTACCGGTCGTGATATCGCGCGCGGTCGAGGTGACGGCGGAGTCCAGCGCCTGCCTGAGGCTCGAACGCACATTGTAGAGCTGGGCGAGGTTGACCGCGAAACCCGCCGACAGGGTGATCACGGCGGCCACCATCGCCGTCATTATCGCAAAGCTGCCCGACCGATCCCTTCCGAATAAGCCGACCCGCCGGGCTACCGCTGAACCATAATGCATTTTAGCCTCCATCCGCGCATCTGCTGCGGACAGAGCAGGAATCCGGCCAGACCCGAGCCGGCAGTCCTTTTGGCTGCGCCACCAGGCCAAGTCATTGATATCAAACGATGCAGCCGCCAGTTATGGTAAATGGCGGGTTAAGAAATCCGCGGAAACGGCGAAACGCTAACCGCCTGTTAACCTCGGGTCGCGCCGCAGGCGGGGGCTGCCACCGGAAGCGTATCAAGTCGGGACAGGAAGCCTGTACCGGAGCGGGTCATCCGCACCAGCCCGCGCGCCGGCCGCCGCCATAGGGGCGGACCAGTTCTTCACCAAGCAAGACCGAGGCCACGCCCTGGCCGTCCGCAGTGGTGACGTCGGCGAGCACGCGCCCGTAATATTTCGCGCCCGCTATGTTGGAGATGGCGACCGGGCCGTCGCCGAAAAGCACCGCGAGCGCGTCGCGCGCCCTTTCCGCCGCCGCTCGCTCGGCTCGACAGCGCGCCTTCATCTCGGGCGCATCGATGCCGCGGATGCGGACATTCACCCGCACGGCATGGCCCGGCCAGACGAGAGCCTCGGCGAGGAAAGTGTCGCCGTCGAGTACTTCGAGCACGGCGGCTTCGACCGGACCGTGGAACAGCTTGGCCGCCGAGGCAGGCTTGCCCGCCAGCGCAAGCGCGGCCGCTCCGAGGAGGACGAATGTCAGGCGCGAATCCATTTATAGGATTTTATTCCCATAAATGGAAAGCCGCAAGCAATTTCAGGTTGACGGGATCAGGCCAGCATCTGCACGTCGGCGGTGCGGTCGACCCGATGGTGGGGCGGCCGGGCGGGATGGCCTTCCTGCTCGTAGGTCCACACCTTGAAGAAGACGAGCCGGTGCGGGCCGAAACTGTGCAGCAGCGGCACGTCGGTCGCGTCGCGGCCGCGCGCGATCACCACGCGACCGATGCGCGGAATGTTATGGCGCGGATCGAACGGGTACCATTTGCCGTCGAGGAAGACCTCCATCCAGGCCGAGAAATCCATCGGCGCCGGATCGACCGGCACGCCGATGTCGCCGAGATAGCCGTTCACGTAGCGGGCCGGGATGTTCATGCAGCGGCAGAGCGTGATGGCGAGATGTGCGAAGTCGCGGCAGACGCCGACCCGCTCGTCATGCGCCTGGGCGGCGGTGCGCGTCGAGCGGGCGTAGCCGTAGCCGAAGGACAGCCGGTTGTGCACGTAGTCGACGATTGCCTGGACGCGCGCCCACCCTGACGGCATGTGGCCGAACAGGCTCCATGCGAGGTCGCTCAGATGATCGGTCTCGCAGTAGCGGCTGCCAAGCAGATAGCCGAGCACATCGTCGGGCAATTCCTCGACCGGCGTCTCGCCCGCCAGCATATTCACCTCGTCCGGCTCGCCGGAATCCTCGACCACCGCATCGTAGAGGATACGGAAGCTTCCTTCGGGCGCGACGAGACGGCGGCAGGCATTGCCGTAGCGGTCCTGATAGACGGAACTCGGCACGGAGGGAGCGGTCAGCACGCGCGTCTGGCGCTTGATGTCGGGCTGCCTGTCCTTGTGTATTTCGAGAAGGGAAACGACCGGGGTCCGCTGTCGGCATTCAATGGCAATCTCGTAGCCGAGCCGAATGAGCATGGCCTAACCTCGCAGCGTTGGCATTTCCGGGAAAACAGTTGGAAAACCAACGCGCTCGCAGCCAGCTTGTTCCGGCGGGCCGCAAAGAATCCGGCAGGCTCAGAAGTCCGAGGCGAGACCCTTCACTTCCCAGTCGCCGTAGCGGACCGGTTCCTTGCCGCCGCGCCCGCCAAATTCCGTGGGCTGCGCGGCCTCGTTCTCGCGATAGGCCTGCCGGCGTGTTTCGGCTTCGGCCAGGGCGCGTCTGGCCACCGGCGTGAGCCGCTCGCCAGAAGACGTATCGGATGCAGATGTTTCCGGGTCGTTTTTGGTCATGGCCTGGGCAGGAATCGTTGAAACGCGACAAAGTCTTTCCCATCATATAGTGGCAAGTCGCGGCTGGATCGAACGCTTTTCGACAGCCTCCAACGGAGACCGTCATGAACATCCTTCGCACGGCCATGCTTCTGGCTTTCATGACCGCCCTGTTCATGGCGGTCGGCTACCTCATCGGAGGCAGCGGCGGCATGATGATCGCGTTCCTGATCGCCGCCGGCATGAACTTCTTCGGCTACTGGAACGCCGACAAGATGGTGCTGAGGATGCACCATGCCGTCGAGGTCGACGAGCGCAACGCGCCGGAATATTACGGCATCGTGCGCGATCTTTCCGCGCGCGCCGGCCTGCCGATGCCCAAGACCTACCTGATCCAGAACCCGCAGCCGAACGCCTTCGCGACCGGCCGCAACCCCCAGAATGCGGCGGTGGCGGCGACGACCGGGCTGCTCGAGCGCCTCTCCTACGAGGAGGTGGCGGGTGTGATGGCGCACGAACTGGCGCATGTGCAGAACCGCGACACGCTGACCATGACGATCACCGCGACGCTGGCCGGCGCGATCTCCATGCTCGGCAACTTCGCCTTCTTCTTCGGTGGCAATCGAAACAACAACAACGGTCTCGGCATGATCGGCGTGCTGGTGGCGATGGTCGTCGCACCACTGGCGGCCGCCATGGTGCAGATGGCGATCAGCCGTACGCGAGAATATTCGGCCGACCGGCGCGGCGCCGAGATCTGCGGCCAGCCGCTCTGGCTGGCCTCGGCGCTGAACAAGATCGCCAAGAGCGCCGAGCGCATCCACAACCCGGACGCCGAGCGCAACCCGGCGACGGCGCACATGTTCATCATCAACCCGCTGTCGGGCGAACGCATGGATAATCTGTTCTCGACCCACCCGGCGACCGAGAACCGCATCCGCGCGCTGCAGGCGTTGGCTAATGAAGGGTTCGAGCCAGCCGGCTACGCGCCGCAGGCCGAGCCGGAGCAAGCGCCTGATGAGGCCGGCCCGTGGACGCGCGGCAGGCAGGCGGAAACGCCGGCCGAGCCCGAGCAGCCCAAGCCGAACCCGTGGGGCCGCAACCCGACCGGACCGCGAGGCCGCCGGTCGTGAACCGCCCGGCGGGGCGGAGCGTCAGGCAACGCGGGACCGGACACAAGCCAGAGGCCGCGGACAGGCACGTTCCCGGCCTTGCCGCGCGCAAGACAGCCGCAAAACTGCTGGCGGTGGTAATCGACGCGAGGACACCGCTCGACGGGCTGACCGACAACGACAACGGCCACCCCCATTATCTGGCGCTCGATCCGCGTGACCGAGGCCTTGTGCGGGCCATCCTGACCACGGCGCTGCGCTATCGTGTCACCATCGGCAAGCTGATCTCCAGGCGGCTGGAGCGGCCGCTGCCGCCCAACGCCACGGCGCTCACGCATATACTGCACGTCGCAGCGGCGCAGATCCTGTTCCTCGACGTTCCCGACAGCGCAGCGGTCGACCTCGCCGTCACCCATGCGAAATCCGATCCACGCACGGCCCGTTTCGCCGCACTCGTCAACGGCGTGCTGCGCTCGCTAGCGCGCGGAAAGGACGCCGAACTCCAGCCGATGCTCGCCGCTACGCTGGACGCGCCTGATTGGTTCGCCGAGCGGCTGACGGCAGCCTACGGCAAGGACAAGGCCGCCGCGATCCTCGCCGCTCACCGGATCGAGGCGCCGGTCGATTTTTCGGTGAAGGGCAATCCCGAGCTGTGGGCGGAGCGGTTTGGCGGCATCGTGCTGCCGACAGGCGGCGTACGGGTCGAGCGGCTGAGCGCGAACGTTTCCGAACTGCCGGGCTTCGCCGAAGGCGAATGGTGGGTGCAGGACGCCGCCGCCGCCCTGCCGGCACGGCTCTTCGGCGACGTTGCCGGCATGCGGGTCGCCGACCTCTGCGCCGCGCCTGGCGGCAAAACTGCGCAACTTGTGCTGGCCGGCGCCGATGTCACCGCCATCGATGCCTCGAAGAACCGGCTGGCGCGCCTAGCGCGCAATCTGGAGCGGTTGCGGCTGCCGGCGACCGTCGTGCAGGCTGACCTCCTGACCTACCAACCCAAAACGCCTTTCGACGCCATCCTGCTTGACGCGCCCTGCTCGTCGACAGGAACGGTGCGCCGGCACCCTGACGTGCCCTGGACGAAATCGCCGGCAGACATCGAGAAGCTCGCTTCACTGCAGTCGGCGATGCTCACCGCGGCGGCCGGGCTGGTGAGACCAGGGGGCCGCGTCGTCTTCTCCAACTGTTCGCTCGACCCGGCCGAGGGCGAGGACCTCTACCGGGCCTTCCTGGCCGGGACCGCCAATGTCGAGCACGATCCGGTCCTGCCGGGAGAAATCGCCGGAGCGGACGAATTCCTGACCGCGGAAGGCATGTTGAGGACAACGCCGGCGGACATGCAGCTCGCAACACCGGGCATTTCCGGTCTCGACGGCTTCTTCGCCGCCCGATTCCGGCGTGTCATGTGAGCAATCGGGCGGATTTGGCCGAAAAAGGCCTCGTTGCCTTCACGTAAATTTCACTCTCGTATAAACTGCTGAATCGACTAGTCATTCGGGAGCTTGGGCCGGATGGCGGCTAGCGGGACAAGCGGGAGAACGTTTCTTGGCAACTGCGGCGGGCAGCACGACGCGTCTATGGACGCTCGTCGCAAAGGAGGTGTGGCGAAAGGCGCGCCGGCGCCTACGCGCCGGCCCGATCTATCGCTGGCGCTATTCGGGCCGCACGCCCGAGCGGGTGCTGATCGCACCGCCGGACCTGCGTCTCGCCGATCCGCAGATCGCGCTGGAAATCTACTACGGCCGCTTCCCGCTGTCCGGCCATCTAGTGGAGACAGGCGGACGTTCGCCCTTCCAGATCGAGGTGCAGAACCGCGGCTGGCTGAAAACGCTGCACGGCTTCCGCTGGTTGCGGCACATGCGCGCGGCCGGCACCGAACTGGCGGCGGCCAATGCGCGCGCGCTGGTGGCCGACTGGATCGCCATCCATGGCAACAGCATCACCGGCGTCGCCTGGGAGCCGGCGACGACGGCAAAACGCATCATCGCCTGGCTGCAGCATTCCTCGGTCGTGCTGCAGGGCGCCGAGTTCCCGTTCTACCGCGCCTATCTGAAATCGCTCGCCATGCAGATCCGCTACCTCCGCTCGGTCACGAAGGAGATGCCGGACGGCAAGGACAGGCTGCGCGCCAGGATCGCGCTCGCCTTCTCAGCCCTGTCACTGCCGGCCCCGGCTTCTGCGCTGCGCAACGCGACGCGTCACCTCGCCGAGGAGCTCGACCGCCAGATCCTGCCCGACGGCGGGCACATCTCCCGCAACCCGCTGACCCTGATGGAGCTGCTCGCCGACCTGCTGCCGCTACGCTACACCTACGCCAACCAGGCCGAGACACCGCCTGCGGCACTTATAAATGCGGTCGACCGAATGTTGCCGGCGCTGCGCTTCTTCCGCCACGAGGACGGCGCGCTTGCCCGCTTCAACGGCATGGGCGCCACGATCCACGACCGCATCGCTGCGATCCTGCGCCACGACGACACCGAGGGCGCGCCGCTGCTGCATGCGCCGCATTCCGGCTACGAGCGGCTGTCGATGGGCGGCACGACTGTCATCGCCGACACGGGACCGCCGCCGCCGGTCGACGTCTCCAACGCTGCGCATGCCGGATGCCTGTCCTTCGAGATGTCGTCGGGGCGGCAGCATTTCGTCGTCAATTGCGGCGTCGACACCTATGGCGCCGCGGAATTCCGGCCGTTGGCGCGCGCCACCGCGGCGCATTCCACGGCGACGCTCAACGACACCTCCTCGGCGCGCTTCAACCATTCGCTGCGCATCAACGACGTGGAGAGCCCGCCGCTGATCGGCGGACCGCGGCAGGTGCCCTGCCGGCGCACCGACCAGCCCGGCATGCAGGGCTTCATCGCCAGCCACGACGGCTATGTCGCCCGCTTCTCGCTCTATCACGAGCGCGAGCTTTCGCTGTCTTCCGACGGCAATGTGCTGGCCGGCATCGACCGCTTCCTGCGCAGCGGCGGCGCGACGGCCCGCAACAACGGCCGCGACTTCGTGACGATACGCTTCCATCTGCATCCGGATGTCGAGCTGTTCCATGACGAGGAAGAGCGCCTGGTGCTGACCGCGCCGAACGCCGATCGCTGGGTCATGTCCTGCGGCGAGATCGCGCCCGAGATCGAGGAATCGATCTATTTCGCCGGTCTCGGCGGCCCCAGGCACAGCCGCCAGCTCGTCCTCGCCTTCAAGGCGTCCGACCTGCAGGAGGTGCATTGGCAGCTTACCCGAACGCATATGGCGGGATAGCGGCAGAACACCCGACCGCTCGGCGCCTGCTCCTTGATTTCCGCGCTCCGAGCCGGTAGGCGCACCATTCTGGTTACAGACGAACCATTTTTACGGCAGCAGCCTGAAAGGCCCGGCATGGCGGTCGCCTCGAAGAAGATTCCCGCACCCGATCTCGTTCCGGTGCGCCGCGCGCTTCTGTCCGTCTCGGACAAGACAGGACTGACGGAATTCGCCGCGGCGCTGGCAAAGGCTGGCATCGAGCTGGTGTCGACGGGCGGCACGGCAAAGGCGATCCAGGCGGCGGGCATCGCCGTGCGCGACGTGTCTGATATAACCGGCTTTCCCGAGATCATGGACGGTCGCGTGAAGACGCTGCATCCTTCCGTGCACGGTGCCCTGCTCGGCATACGCGACGATCCGGAACACGCGGAGGCCATGAAGGCACACCGCATCGAGCCTATCGATCTCGTCGTGGTCAATCTCTACCCGTTCGAGGAAGTCAGGCAGTCCGGCGCCGACTATGCCTCCGTTGTCGAGAACATCGACATAGGCGGACCGGCCATGGTGCGCGCCTCGGCCAAGAACCACGCCTATGTCGCGATCGTGACCGACCCCGAGGACTACGCCTCGGTGCTCAATGCGCTGGAGATGAATTTCGGCAGCCTGTCGCTGGAATTCCGCCAGAGGCTGGCGGCGAAGGCCTTCGCGCGCACGGCCGCCTATGACGCGGCCATCTCGGGCTGGTTCGCCGACGAACTCGCGGTCGAGCATCCGACCTGGCGCGCCTTCGGCGGCAGGCTGGACAGCGTCATGCGCTATGGCGAGAACCCGCACCAGCAGGCGGGATTCTACGTCACTGGCGAGAAGCGGCCGGGCGTGGCGACGGCGCGGCAGTTGCAGGGCAAGCAGCTCTCCTACAACAACATCAACGACACCGACGCCGCTTTCGAGCTGGCCGGCGAGTTCGACCCGAAGCGCACGGCGGCGGTGGCGATCATCAAGCACGCCAATCCCTGCGGCGTCGCCGAGGGCGCCAGCCTGAAGGAGGCCTATCTCAAGGCGCTCGCCTGCGACCCGGTCTCGGCCTTTGGCGGCATCGTCGCGCTGAACCGGCTGCTCGATGCCGAGGCGGCGGAGGAGATCGTGAAGACCTTCACCGAGGTGATCATCGCGCCGGACGCAAGCGAGGAGGCGAGAGGCATCGTCGCCGCAAAGAAGAACCTGCGGCTGCTGGTGACGGGCGGGCTGCCCGACCCACGCGCGGCGGGCATCGGCGTGAAGTCGGTGGCGGGCGGACTGCTGGTGCAGGGCCGAGACAACGCCGTGGTCGACGACCTCGAGCTGAAGGTGGTGACCAGGCGCGCGCCTACCGACAGAGAGATGGCCGACCTGAAATTCGCCTTCCGCGTGGCCAAGCACGTGAAGTCGAATGCAATCGTCTATGCCAAGGACCTGGCGACCGTCGGTATCGGTGCCGGCCAGATGAGCCGGGTGGATTCGTCGCGCATCGCGGCGCGCAAGGCGCTCGACGCGGCGGAGGCCGCCGGGCTGGCCGAACCGCTGACCAGGGGCTCGGTGGTCGCGTCGGACGCCTTCTTTCCCTTCGCTGACGGGCTGCTGTCAGCGGTTGAGGCAGGCGCGACGGCGGTGATCCAGCCGGGCGGTTCCATGCGCGACGACGAGGTGATCGCCGCGGCGGACGAACATGGCATCGCCATGGTGTTCACCGGGACCAGGCATTTCAGGCACTAGTTGTCCCTCACCTTGTCCGCCGGATAAGGCGTCGGCCAGAGCACGGCCAACCCTCCAAGAAGGAACAGCAGGATCATCGCCATGCCTAGGCGCGGCGAGTTCGTCAGCGCCGTGACGGTCGCAACCATGAAGGGCGCCAGGAAGCTTGTGGCGCGGCCGGCGAGCGCGTAGATGCCGAAATAGCGGCCGGCCTCGGCGGCAGTAACGCTGCGTGCCAGATAGGAGCGTGACGAGGCCTGCACCGGGCCGAAGGCAAGGCCGATGAGCAGACCGTAGAGGATGTAGGCCTTTTCCGCCGGCGTGCCGAACAGACCGCCGGAGTCGGCCCCCGGAAGCGGCAAGGCGCCGAACAGCGTGAAGCCCGGGCCGGTCGAGACGACGCCGAGCGTGGCTATGATGAGCATCACGAGCGACGTCACCACGACGTGCTTGGAACCGAGCGCGGTGTCGAGCCGGCTGGCGACCAGACAGCCGAAGATGGCGACGACGTTCAGGATGATGCCAAAAATGCCGATCTCGGTGATCGACCAGCCGAACATGGCCGCAGCAAACACGCCGCCGAGCGCCAGCAGCGCCGCGACGCCGTCCTGGTAGATCATCCTGGCGATGAGGAACCTCAATATGCCGCTGCGCCGGCGCACCTCGCCGATGGTCGAGGCGAGTTCGGCGAGGCCGGCGCGCACGGCGGCTCGAATCGGTATGCCTTTCATGCCATCCGGCGTGAAGAGGAACATCGGCAGGATGAAGATCAGATACCAGGCCGCCGACAGCGGCCCGGTGGCGCGCGCGTCCTCGCCGAGGACAGGGTCGAGGCCGAAGACGGGAGCGGCGCCGATGATGGTCCTGCCGGTCTCCGGTGAGGCTGCCATGAAGGCAACCACGAAGATCAGCACGATCATGCCGCCGAGATAGCCGAGCCCCCAGGCGATGTTCGAGATGCGGCCGATCTCGGCCTTCGGCACCAGACGCGGCATCATGGAATCGTTGAAGACGGTCGAGAACTCCGCCGCGACCGAAGCGAGCGAGAAGAAGAAGACTACCCAGAACAGGCTGGAGCCCGGCGCGGCGAACCAGAGCATGCACAGGCTGAATATCTTGACCGCCGCGAAGAAGCCGATCCACGGCTTGCGGGGGCCGGTCTGGTCGGCGATCGAGCCGAGCACTGGCGACAGGATGGCGATGGCGAAGCCGGCGGCCGCGATGCCGTAGCCCCAGGCGGCCTGGCCGGCGGCCGGATCGCTCGCCATGCGCGAGACGAAATAGGGACCGAAGATGAAGGTGGTCACGACCGTGAAGAATGGCTGCGCCGCCCAGTCGAAGAACATCCAGCCCCAGATGCCGCGCCGCGAGGCGTGCTGCACAGTCGTATCGGTCATCGTCCCTCCTGCCGCCCGCCAGCGACCCGCGGCATGTCTGCATGTTTTTTGGAACGGCGCAAATGAACGGCTATTGCTGTGATCGGCGAAGCGCGTTTGAAACCGCCTCGAATTCAGCGGGACCTTCATCGGAACCATGCGTGAAGGTCGCAACCGAGACGGCCTGGGGGCCATCAGGGAAATGATAGACGGCGTTGGCGCTGAACGGCCCGCTGCCGGAATGCCCGACGGCGCTGCCCGCACCGCCGACCTGCCCCGACATCACGCCCAGCCCGTAACCGCGATCGGTCCAAGGCCGCCCTGGCAAGGCCCCGCCGAGGGGATGGCGCTTCGTCATCTGGTCCAGCGTATCGGAGCGCAGGAGCCGTCCGGAAAACAGGCCGTGGAGCAGCCGGGCTGCGTCGACCGGTGTTCCGATCAGGCAGCCGTGATAGACCCAGCGCGGGTCATAGCGGCGCAATTCCGGCCAGAACACATCCTCGAAATCACCGGGCGCGTCCGCAAGCCTGACGGACGGCAGCACGAGCACATCGAGCACGAGTTCCGAAAGAGCGGTCGCAAGCGGAAGACCGCTTGCCTCTTCGATCGCGTCGCAGACGAGCATGTAGCCTATATTGCTGTAGGCCCAGCCCATACCCGGCTGAAACTCCAGCCGGGCCGCGCCGGCTTCCGCCAGCATCCGGTCGCGGGACCAGGCGGTTTCCTCCCGCGCAACCGCCTCCTGATAGACCGCCAGCGAAGCGTAGTCCGGGACGCCTGCACGGTGCTGCAGGAGCTGGCGCAGCGTGTATGGCTTTCCCGGCCGCGGCAGATCGAGATCGAGGCGCCCCTGCTCGACCAGCCGGAGCGCGGCGATGGCAAGCACGGTCTTGGTGAAGCTCCACCACGGAAACAGCGACGTGGCCGATCCGGCGACACCCACCGGACCGTCGCTTCCGATCCAGGCCGAATGCAAGCTCTGCTTGCCGTTCATCAGCCTCGCGGCTCGGCCAGATCGCTCATCAAGCCGGACGCGACGGTCAGCCGCGACACGGTGATATCGCCACCTTCGGTGAGGGCCACCAGCCGCTCCCGCGCCTTGGCGATGCGCTCGCCGCCCGCTTCGAGCCAGGCGGCAACCGGATCGCCCTTCTTGCCGAAGCCGGTGAGCGCGGCGACGGCCATGCCGCGGCGGGCCGCGCCGATCGTGTCTCCGGCGCGCGACAACGCCATGCCTTCATAATAGTCGGACGTGGAGATGTCGGCGGCAGCGTCCTCGATGCGGCTGATGCGGAAGGCGTCGGTGATCGCGAAGAAAGCCTTGGCGGCAGCGGCCAGATCGGACTTCGCCTGCTCCGCGACCAGCGCGATATCGGGGATCAGGGCCGATGCGTCGAGCAGCGCCAGTCGCCCGGCAAGCTCCTCCGGAGTGCCGGCCTCGACGAGCGTCAGCCGGCGCGCGGTGACGCGGTCCCTGGTGAACTCAGGCAGCAGCGAGAGGAGCTTCGGCTCGAGCTGCTTGCGAGCCTGGCCGAGCGCTGCGATCTGCGTGCCGAGCGCTGCGCTGCCGTCGCCGTTCTTGAGGTCCCAGGCGCTGGCCGTCAGCACCAACCGCCCGACGGCGGCATAGAGGTCGAGCTGCATCTGGCCGTCGATCTTATTGTCCAGCGCGTCGATCTCGCGATAGAGCGCCGGCAGCCCGAAGCCGTCACGCACGACCGCGAAGGCGCGGACGACCTCGCGCGCACCGCGCCCGGTCGCATCCATGAGCCGCGTGACGAAGGAGGGCCCGCCGCGGTTGATGAGATCGTTGGCGACGACCCGCGCGATGATCTCGCGGCGCAGCCGGTGCGAGGCGATGTCGGCGGCGAACTTCTTCTCCATGCGGTCGGGGAAATAGGCGAGCAGATCACGCTCGAAATGCGGATCGTCGGGCACGTCGCTGGCGACGATGTCGGAGAAGAGCACGATCTTGCCGTAGGCGAGCAGCACGCCGAGTTCGGCGCGCGTCAGCGGCTCGCGGCGAGCCTCGCGTTCGGCGAGCGCGGCCGGCGACGGCAGGGTCTCGACCGTGCGATCGAGCAGGCCGCGCGCCTCGAGCGTCGTCATGAAGCGGGCATGGTGCGGGAAATCGGCCATGCCGGCCTTGCGTGCGACGGAGACCGCGAGCGTCTGCTGGTAGTTGTTGGAAAGCACCAGCCGCGATACCTCGCCGGTCATGTCGGCAAGCAGCTTGTCGCGCGCCGGGCGCGCCAGCGCGTTCCTGCGCATGGCCGAGGCCAGCGCGATCTTGATGTTGACCTCGACGTCCGAGCAGTTGACGCCGCCCGAATTGTCGATGGCGTCGGAATTGCAGGCGCCGCCGAGCAGGCCGAACTGGATGCGGGCGCGCTGGGTGACGCCGAGATTGGCGCCCTCGCCGATCACCTTGGCGCGGACCTCGGCGGCGGTGACGCGGATCGCGTCGTTGGCGCGGTCGCCGGCGTCCTGGTTGGTCTCGGTGGAGGCGCGCACATAGGTGCCGATGCCGCCGAACCAGAGGAGATCGACAGGCGCCTGAAGGATGGCCTTCATGATCTCGACCGGCGAGGCAACCGTCTTTTCGAGGCCGATCGCCGCTGCGGCGGCGGCCGGCAGCGTCACCGACTTCTGGCTGCGCGAGACGACGACGCCATCCGGGGAGAGCTTCGACTTGTCGTAGTCCTGCCAGGACGATCTCGGCAGCGCAAACAGGCGCCGGCGCTCCGCGATGGAGACCGCCGGGTCGGGATCGGGGTCGATGAAGATGTCGCGATGGTCGAAGGCGGCGATCAGGCGCGTCTGGTCGGACAGCATCATGCCGTTGCCGAACACGTCGCCCGACATGTCGCCGACGCCGACGGCGGTGAAGGGCGACGTCTGGATGTCGCGGTTCATCTCGCGGAAATGCCGCTTCACGGCCTCCCACGCGCCCTTGGCGGTGATGCCCATGCCCTTGTGGTCGTAGCCGGCCGAGCCGCCTGACGCGAAGGCGTCGTCGAGCCAGAAGCCGTGCTTCTGGCTGATGGCGTTGGCGGTGTCCGAGAAGGTCGCCGTGCCCTTGTCGGCGGCGACGACGAAATAGGGATCGTCGGGGTCGCGGCGCACGACATCCTCTGGCGGCGCCACCTCGCTGCCCTCTATGTTGTCGGTCACCGAAAGCAGGCTGGAGATGAAGTTGACGTAGGCGTTGCGGCCGGCCTCGAAGACTTGGTCGCGCGAAAGGCCGGCGGTCGGGCGCTTCGGATAGAAGCCGCCCTTGGCGCCGACCGGCACGATGACGGCGTTCTTCACCTGCTGCGCCTTGACGAGGCCTAGCACCTCGGTGCGGTAGTCCTGGGCGCGGTCCGACCAGCGCAGGCCGCCGCGGGCGACCGATCCGAAGCGCAGATGCACGCCTTCGACGTCGGAGCCGTAGACGAAGATCTCGCGCCACGGCCGCGGCTCGGGCAGGCCGTCGATCGCGCGCGAGTCGAACTTGATCGCCAGCGACTGGCCCTTTTCACGCAGGCCGGGCACGAAGTGGTTGGTGCGCAGCGAAGCCTCGATGAGATTGAGGTAGCGGCGGATGATCGTATCGTCGTCGATGTTGGGTACGTCTTCCAGCGCGTCCTTGATCTTGGCCTTGAGGTGCCTCGCCGTCACCCCGCCCTCCTTGCCGGCCGCCGGGTCGAGCAGGGCGACGAAGAGCCCGTGGAGACCGCGTGCGATGTCGGGATAGCGGTTGAGCACCGCGGCGATGAACCCCTGGCTCTGCGGGATGCCCGCCTGCTGGAGATAGCGGCCATAGGCACGCAGCACGCCGATCGCCGAGGCGCCGAGGCCGGCGGTCTGGGCGAGTGAATTGTAGCTGTCGTTGTCGGCCTCGCCCCGCCAGACCGACAGGAACACCTGCTCGAAGAGCTTGCCGCCGTCGGAAAGGTCGATCGGTCCGCCAAAAGCGTTTTTGAGCTCCATGTCGTGGATGAAGACCGGCCCGTCCGGACCTCCGGCGATCTCGAAGGTGCGCTCGCTGATGACCTTGAAGCCGATGTTTTCCAGCACCGGCACGCGTCGCGACAGCGAGACCGGTTTGCCGTGATGGTAGATCTTCAGCGAGGCCTGTTCGGGCGGATGGCCTGGTTCGCGATAATAGTCGATGGCGATCGGCTGCTGCGGACCTATTGAAGCGACGCGCCGCGAATCGGCGAGCGCCTCGCTTGCTGTGAACGAACCGCGATAGCTCTCGGGAAACCGCCCCGCAGTTGCGAGCAGCGACAGGTCGGCGCCCGAACCGAGCGCCGCCTCGCGCACTGCGTCCTCCCAGGTCCGGACGATGTCGCGGATAGCCTCCTCGATGACCTCCGGCTCGACCTTGGGCGTCTTACCTCCGGAGCGGCCGATAATGAAATGGACGCGCGCCAGGCCGCCTTCGGGAAAGGCCGGATAGTAGGCGGAGAGACGCCCTTCGAAGACCGTCTTGAGATAGGCGCCGATCTTCTCGCGGGCGACCGAATCGTAGCGATCGCGCGGCACGAAGACGATGACCGAGACGAAACGGTCGAACTGGTCGATCCGGTAGAGCGCCCTGACGCGCGGGCGCTCTACGAGGCCGAGGATGGCTTCGGCATGCTTGCGCAGCGTCGGCACGGAGACCTGGAAAAGCTCGTCGCGCGGGTAGCTTTCGAGGACGTTGATCAGCGCCTTGCCGGAATGATCGTGCGGGTCGAAGCCGGATTTCTTGATCACGGCCTCGGCTTTGGAACGCAGATAGGGGATCTTCATCACCGAACGCGTGTAGGCGGTCGAGGTGAACAGGCCGACGACGCGCAACTCGCCGGTGAGCGCGCCCTTCCTGTCGAAAGTCTTGATGCCGATGTAGTCGAGATAGGCGCGGCGGTGGACGATCGACTTGGCGTTGGCCTTGGTGACGATCAGCGGATCGGGACCGTGCAGGAAGGCGCGGATCTCGGCCGTGGTGGCTTCTCCCTCGGCGCGGCGCAGCACCCGCACGTCAGGATCGGCGAGAATGCCGAGGCCCGGACTCGTCGAGCGCGCCAGCGTGCCGCTCTTCTCGCCGCCCGAATAGCGGAACTCGCGCATGCCGAGGAAGGTGAAATTGTCGTCGCGCAGCCATTCGAGAAAGGCGATCGCTTCGGCGACGTCATCCTTGGCGAGCGGGATCGGCTGGTAGCGGAATTCCGAGATGGCGCGGTCGAGCCGCGCAAGCATCGGCTTCCAGTCGCCGACTGCGGCGCGCACCTGGGTCAGCACCCGGCCGAGACGCTCCTTCAGGCCCTCCGCCTCGTCGGCCGACAGCGCGCCGATATGGATATGGATGACGCTGACGCGGTCGACATCCTTGTCCCGGGGACCATCGGCGATGATTTCGCTGACGCCTTGCTTGGCATGGCGGACGCCGACCACCGGATGGATCACGAAGGTCGGCTCGCCGGCGGTGTCGGTTATCTCGCCGAGCACCGAATCGAACAGGAACGGCATGTTGTCGTTGACGACGGTAATGGCAGTGAGCGGGCGGTCGTTGCGCACGATGCCCGGATCGGTATCGATGGCGATCACGCTTTCGCCCCGGCGATGGGAAAGCACCGCCTTCTCGGCAAGCGCCATCGCCCTGGCCAGCACCTTCGGCTCATAGGCGGCGGCGTCTTCGGCAGGCGCGCGCGCAAGCAGATAGGCGGCAAGGCCGCCTGCCCTGGAGGACCTCGCGGCCTTCAGGGTTGCGGCTGCCGGTTTGGCGCGAACGGTGTCCATCGAATCCTCCGAAATGCTTTTCCCGTCATCGTAGCAGAAGGCGGACTTTTGGCGACTGGCTAAAGCCAAATGCAGCCGCGAATTCGGCCGGACGCGCCGGCGGCTCGAAAATGCAGATGGCAGATGAACCGGTTATGACGGCTGCTTCATGGCCTCACGAACGCGCGGCTATCGCGGCCGCCGCTCCGCCCATGGTCGCGGCGCTGATGCGGTTGGCGATCAGCATGGCACGCTTGCTCCGCAGAAGCTTGCGCGCCTGCGCCGCCGCAAGCACCCAGGTGAGATCGATGGCGATCAGCACGATGGCCATCGTCAGCGTCAGTTCGGCCCAGCCGAGCAGGGTGACCGCGCCCAGGTCGATGATGGTTGGCAGGAGCGCCAGGTAGAACATCATGATCTTCGGATTGCCGAGCGTGACGGCCATACCGGCGAGAAAAAGCCTGGCCGACGAATCCTCGCGAGGCATGTCGGCGTCGCCGACGGCGACCGGTGCGGTCCACATCTTCCAGGCGAGATAGACGAGATAGGCGACGCCCGCCCATTTCACGACGACGAAGGCGAGATGGAAGGTCTGCGCCACGAAGGCGAGGCCGAACACCGCCATGGAGAGCCAGATGGCCTCGCCGATCCACATGGCGGCGAGAAACGGGAAGACGTCGCGAAAACCCTTCGAGATCACGCGGGCGACGAGCGCTGCGATCGACGGACCGGGCGAGCCGGCCGCGACGAGCAGCGCGCCGGCGAAGATGAGAAGCGAGCTAAACGCCATCGGGTGTCCTCCTTCTTCCATCCTAGCTGCTTTTCATTCGCGGCCAAGGGCGCAGCCTGGCCGCGTCGCACGGGCCAGCGGAGACGATTGCGCTGCCGGCGCATTGGGGACAACGCCAGGCGCCTATTTGACCACGCGCATCCTTGGCAGCCGTCGCTTCGGCTCGTAGGGGCTGTCCGGATTGACGTCGAGATCGACGTCCTTGACGCAGCTCTGCCTTTGGCCGTGCTCGCGACCGGAACGCCAGGGACCATCGGCGATCTCGGCCTTGCTCACCGCCGCCAGGGACAGGCATTTCCACTGCCCGCGCACTGATCCGCCACTGCCGCTTCCCTCGAACTGCCAGGTCAGCGCCTTCTCGGCTCCGTCGGTATGGCCGAGGATGATCGGGCAGATCGCGCGGGGATGGCCCTGGTACATGCAGACCACTGGCCTTCGCGCCGCCATCGCCTCGGCGAACAATTCGTAGGTGGGGCTGGGCATGAAAAAACTCCGTTCGGCGCCCGCCGAACGGAGTTAAGTCATGTCGCGTTCCCTGTGAAGGTCAGGCCGCGCCGCTGATCTTCTGCTTCTCGAAGCGCTTACGCTCGTTGGGATCGAGATAGAGCTTGCGCAGGCGGATGGTCTTCGGCGTCACCTCGACCAGTTCGTCGTCCTGGATCCAAGCGAGCGCGCGCTCCAGCGTCATGCGCACCGGCGGCGTCAGGCGCACCGCCTCGTCCTTGCCGGCAGCGCGGATATTGGTGAGCTTCTTGCCCTTCAGCACGTTCACTTCGAGGTCGTTGTCCCTCGAATGGATGCCGATGATCATGCCCTGATACACCTTGACGCCAGCGTCGATGATCATCGGGCCGCGATCTTCGAGGTTCCACATCGCATAGGCGACGGATTCGCCCTGCTCGTTGGAGATGAGCACGCCATTGGTGCGGCCGGGCAACTCGCCCTTGTAAGGCTCATAGGCGTGGAACAGCCGGTTCATAACCGCCGTGCCGCGGGTATCGGTCAGGAGCTCGGACTGGTAGCCGATCAGACCGCGCGTCGGCGCATGGAAGACAAGCCGCTGGCGGTTGCCGCCGGAAGGACGCAGCTCGACCATCTCGGCCTTGCGCTCGCTCATCTTCTGCACGACGACGCCGGCATGCTCCTCGTCGACGTCGATGACGACCTCCTCGACGGGCTCCAGCAGTTCGCCGTTCTCGCTCTTCTGCATGACGACGCGCGGGCGCGAAACGGCAAGCTCGAAGCCTTCGCGGCGCATGGTCTCGATCAGCACGGCAAGCTGCAACTCGCCGCGGCCGGAGACGTAGAAGCTGTCCTTGTCCGCCGATTCCTCGATCTTCAGGGCGACATTGCCTTCGGCTTCGCGCAGCAGCCGGTCGCGGATGACGCGGCTGGTCACCTTGTCGCCTTCGGTGCCGGCAAGCGGGCTGTCGTTGACGATGAACGACATGGTGACGGTCGGCGGGTCGATCGGCTGCGCCTCCAGCGGCTCGGTCACAGCGGGATCGCAGAACGTGTCCGCGACGGTGCCTTTCTGCAGCCCGGCAATGGCGACAATGTCGCCGGCCTGGGCCTCGTCGATCGGCTGGCGTTCCAACCCGCGGAAGGCAAGGATCTTGGAGACGCGGCCGTTTTCCAGGAGCGTGCCGTCATGATGCAGCACCTTGACCGCCTGGTTCGGCTTCAGCGAACCGGAGGCGATGCGCCCGGTGATGATGCGGCCGAGGAACGGATTGGCTTCCAGAATGGTGCCGATCATGCGGAAGGGACCGGGCTCCACTTTGGGCTTGGGCACGTGCTTGAGCACGAGATCGAACAGCGGCGCGAGGCCCTGGTCCTTGGGTCCTTCAGGGCTTTCGGCCATCCAGCCGTCGCGGCCTGAGCCGTAGAGGATCGGAAAATCGAGCTGGTCGTCGGTGGCGTCGAGGGCTGCGAAGAGGTCGAACACCTCGTTGATGACCTCGACATGGCGCGCGTCGGGCCGGTCGATCTTGTTGATGGCGACGATCGGCTTCAAGCCGACCTTGAGCGCCTTGCCGACCACGAACTTGGTCTGCGGCATCGGGCCTTCGGCGGCATCGACCAGCACGATGGCGCCGTCCACCATGTTGAGGATACGCTCGACCTCACCGCCGAAATCGGCGTGGCCCGGCGTGTCGACGATATTGACGCGGGTGTCCTTCCAGTCGACCGAGGTCGCCTTGGCGAGGATGGTGATGCCGCGTTCCTTTTCGATGTCGCCCGAGTCCATGGCGCGTTCATTGACGCGCTGGTTTTCGCGGACAGAGCCGGATTGTTTCAGGAGCGCGTCAACCAGCGTCGTCTTGCCATGGTCGACATGCGCGATGATCGCGATGTTTCTAAGATTCATGTTGTGGTCTCGGGAGCGAGGCAGCGCATGCTTCCTGCGCCGCGAGTTTGGTTGGGCGGCTCATACAGGTTTTTTCGCAGATGCGAAAGGGCCCTGGTTAAGGCTGGTGGTTACCGAAAATTAGCCATTTGGCGACGATAATAAAAAGCTAACCGATGCGGATCGTTTCGATGCTGGAAAAGTTAACGGGCATGACCATGGCGTTTTCCAGGATTTTCAGGGCGACCGCGGCGACGGCGACCTTGGCCGTGCTGCTCGCGGCAGGCGTCGCGCATTCCACCGGCACGAGATATATCGACGCCCCGGCGGGCCTGACGCAATTGACCCCGGCCGAGGAAGCTTTTTCCGACGCGCCTTACGGCGTGGACCCCATGGTGACCGGGCCGACCAGCGCGTCGTTCAAGCAGCAGCAGGCTGATGCCGGCTGCGACAAGGCCGTCTGGCCCGACATCCCACTCGCCTGCTATCCGAAGCGCTAGGCGGACCTCTCCAGGATTCCGGTCAGTTCGTCGGGCTCCTCGATCGCGATGTCGTGGCCGCATGCCACCTCATGGACGCGCCAGCCGGCGTCCGCGCGAAACGCCTCGACGGCCTCCCTGAACGGGCTGTCCCAGCCGGTCGCCTGAACGAAGGTCTTGCTGGGAATGGTTTTATAGGCGCCGGTGACGCGGGCACGCTCCGTGAAGGTTCCTGCCGGCTGTGGCGTCGCCTTCTCGTTCACCCACAGAAGATCGGCCTCGTCGCGATAATCGCCGATGACGGCCGGTGGCGCAGGAATCAGCGCGTCCGGCGGAAGGTTCCATTCCGGCGAAAAATCCGCGAAGGCCTGGCCATTACCGGGAATGAAGGCGTCGACATAGACGATCGACGCGATGCGCCCGGCTATCTCCTCCGCCACGCCGGTGATCACGAAGCCGCCATAGGAATGGCCGACCAGCACCACGCCGTCGAGGTCCTTCCAGCGGATCTCGTTGACCACGTCGCCGATATGGGTCGTGAGATTGATGGAGCTTGCGGGGAGATGCGACCGTTCGCCGAGCCCGCTCAGTGTCGGGACAAACACGCGATGTCCCCTTGCATGGAGACGGTCCGCCACGCGCATCCACGCCCAGCTGCCCGCCCAGGCACCATGCGCCACGACAAATGTCGCCATCTTCGCTCCTCAATCTGATTGCATTTTGTAACCAGTTCGATTATTATATCGGTGATTAGGATTTGCAACCGGTTATTGCGCGCATATGAAAAAATCGAACGACGCCCATCGATCGGGCTGCCCCATCAATCTCGCGGTCGAGGTTTTTGGGGACAAATGGTCCCTGGTGATCCTGCGCGACATGATCTTCGGCGGACGCCGGCATTTTCGCGAACTCCTGCTGCGCTCGGAGGAAGGCATCGCATCGAACATGTTGGCTGACCGGCTGAAGACGCTGGTGGAACTCGGCCTGCTGACCAAGATGGACGACCCGACCCACAAGCAGAAGGCCGTCTACAGCCTGACCGAAATGGCGATCGCCCTGGTGCCGATCATGGCGCATCTCGGCGCCTGGGGCCGCAAATGGCTGCCGGCGAGCGAGCCGCTGTCCATCCGCGCCCAGCTCATGGAGGCGGGCGGCCCGGAACTGTGGGAAAAGTTCATGGCCGAGCTGCGCGAGGAACATCTCGACCACCCGACCGGATCGCTCGATCCGCTACGGCCGGGCTCGGTCCGCGCCGGCCTGCGGGCAGCCTACGAGGAAGTACTGGCCAGGCAGGCTGCGCCTGCCGACGGCCAGTAACGCTGCTCAGGCCAAGCCGCGCTTGACCATCATCGCGTCGGGCGTCGGCATCTTGCCGCGGAAGGCTGTGTAAAGCACTTCCGGATCAGCCGAACCGCCTGACGCGTAAATGTTCTTCTTCAGCCTGTCGGCGAGATCGGGATTGAACGGATCGCCCGTCTCCTCGAAGGCCGAGAAAGCATCGGCGTCGAGCACTTCCGACCACATGTAGGAATAGTAGCCGGCCGAGTAGCCGTCGCCCGAGAAGACATGGCCGAAGTGCGGGGTGCGGTGGCGCATCACGATCGCATCCGGCATGCCGAGCTTCTTCAGCGTCTCGGCCTCGAATTGCTGGGGGTCGGCGGGCGCTTCCTTCTGCGAATGGTAGGCCATGTCGACCAGCGCCGAGGAGATGAACTCGACGGTGCGGAAGCCGGCGTCGAAAGTGGTGGCGGCGAGCATCTTGTCGAGCAGCGCCTTGGGCATCGCCTCGCCTGTCTTGTAGTGGCGTGCATATTTTTCGAGCACCGCGGGCACCGTCAGCCAGTGCTCATAGAGCTGCGAGGGAAGTTCGACGAAGTCGCGCGACACCGACGTGCCCGACTGCGAGGGCCAATATGCGTCGGTCAGCATGCCGTGCAGCGCATGGCCGAACTCGTGGAAGAGCGTCTTTGCCTCGTCGAGCGAGAGCAGCGCCGGCTCGCCTTCCCGCGGCTTTGCGAAATTCATGATGTTGTAGATGATCGGCGTCGAGCCGTGGCCGAGCTTGTAGCCGGACTGCAGCGAACTCATCCAGGCGCCGGAACGCTTCGAGGGCCGCGCGAAATAGTCGGCGAGGAACAGCCCGCGGCGCGAGCCGTCGGCATTCAGCACCTCGAAGACGCGGACATCGGGATGCCAGGCGGGAACGCCTTCCTTTTCGGCGAAGCTGACCCCGAAGAGGCGCGTCGCCACGTCGAAGCACGCTTCCATGATCTTTTCGAGCTGCAGATAGGGCTTCAGCTCGGCCTCGTCGAAGGCGTATTTCTCGGCGCGCAGCCGCTCCTGGTAGAAACGCCAGTCCCAGGCGGCGAGCTTTTCGTTGCTGCCGGCTGCCACGGCGAGACGCTGCAGCTCGGCCTCGTCGGCCGCCGCCTTCTCGCGCGCCTTCTCCCAGACGGGTTCGAGCAGATCGAAGACGGCCTTCGGCGTTTTGGCCATGGTGTCGTCGAGCTTCAGTGCGGCGAAGCTGTCATAGCCGAGCAGCTTCGCCTTCTCCGCCCGCAACGCCAGCATCTTCCTGACGACGGCTGCATTGTCGGTCGCCCCGCCCGTCTCGCCGCGGCCCGCGAAGGCCTTGAACGCCTTCTCCCTGAGATCGCGACGTTCGGAGAAGGTGGTGAACGGCTCGTAGATCGAGCGCGAAAGCGTGACGGCGTACTCGCCCTTGCGGCCGCGCGTCTCGGCTGCGCCCGCCATGGCGCTCTTCAGGAAATCGGGCAGGCCGGCGAGGTCGTCCGCGCCGAGGAACATCACCCATTCCTTTTCGTCGGCGAGCACGTTCTGGCTGAAGGTGGTGCCGAGCGAGGAGAGCTCCTCATTGATCGCCGCAAGCCGCTTCTTGCCTTCCGGGTCGAGCTTGGCGCCCGACTTGACGAAGCGCTTCCAGCTCTTTTCGACCAGCCGCAGCGTCTCGGGATTCAGATCCAGCGCGGCGCGGCGCTGATAGAGGTCGTCGATGCGCGCGAACAGTTTCTCGTTCATCGAGATCGCCGAGAAATGCCTGGACATCTTCGGCGAGATCTCGCGCTCCATCGCCTGGATCGCGTCATTGGTGTTGGCGCCGGCCTTGCACCAGAAGATCGACGAGACGCGATCGAGCGGATCGCCGGCAAGCTCGATGGCGGCGAAGGTGTTTTCGATCGTCGGCGTTTCGGGATTGCCCGCGATCGAATCGATGTCGGCCTGATGCGCGGCAAGCGCAGCGTCGAAGACCGGACCGAAACCATCATCGTCGATGCCAGGGAAATCGGGCAGGCCGAGCGGGCCCTCCCAATGGGTGAGCGGATGACGGTCGAGATCGACGATCTTGGTCATGGAGAGGTCTTCCGAACTGCGAGGAACGGACACCGATGTAGGCGCGCCTGCCGTGCGCCGCAACCGGTGGCGGCTCCCAGGCTCGTCTCAGATCCCGTCCCGGGCCTCGTCCGGCCGCTCGAAATCGCCGGTCTCGCGGTTCATCGCCCAGAGTTCGCCGGCCGAGATGTCGAACCAGGCGCCGAAAAGCGTCAGCTTTCCCTCGCTTTCCAGCGCTTTGACGTAGGGAAAGGTTCTGAGATTGGCGAGCGAATAGCGGACCGAAATGCGCTCGAGCGCGGTCTGGCGTTCTGTCTGGGTCATCAGCGTGCTGCTCGCGACCGTTTCGGCCGCCGGGCCGATCAGGCTCATCCACTTGCCGATGAAGTCGCCCGGCGACAGCGGCCCGGCGGAGGACTCGAGCGCAGCCTTGATGCCGCCACAGCGGCCGTGCCCCATCACCACGACGTTCTTCACCTTGAGGCTCTGTACGGCGAATTCCAGCGCTGCGGACGTGGAGTGGAACTCGCCGTCCGGCTCATAGGGAGGCACGAGGTTGGCGACGTTGCGCAGCACGAAAAGCTCGCCCGGTCCGGCATCGAAGATCACCTCCGGCGCCGAGCGCGAGTCGCAGCAGGCGATCACCATCGTTTCCGGCGTCTGGCCGTCGCGGGCGAGCGAGCGATAGCGCCCACTCTCGGCGGCATAGCGCCCGTTCATGAAGCTGCGGTAGCCGGCGAGCAGATGGTCGGGGAGATGAGCCATGAACCGCACTTAAACGCCAATTCTTTTCGCACTGCAACAAAAAGTGCAGGTCACGCGCGGATCGCAACGGGAATGCCGAGCGCGTCGCCCTGCGGAGGATCCGGGAATGACACGGCTTCGCCGCGCCTGATGCGGCCTGCGACCAGCATCATGCAGGCCGCGTCGAGGAAATCGTCGGGTTTCGCGCCGGGGGGCGGCCGCCCGTCCAGAAACGTTCGCTGGTAGCCGAGGCTGCAAAGCAGCGCCTTGCGCTCCTCCATGCCATCAGGATTGACCATCCCCTTGATCTTCTTGGGCAACCGCATGGGAATGCCGCCATTCAGGCGCATGAAGGCGACTTCGGGATGCGATTCGAAGATGCGTTCGCGCAAATCGGGGCGCTCACGCAGCAATGCATCCACCTCGCGGATCTTGGAAAAGATGCCGAAGGCCTGGATCGAGACGCCGCGCGGCGGATCGGAGGTGCGGCGGGCGACCTCGCTCGCCCGCCGATGCGCGGCATACGATGCCGCGACCGTGGTGAACGGAGCCGTCTCCGCATAGACGGCGGCGCGCGACGGGATGGAAAAGACGCTCGACTGCCGTTGCCCGAGCAGCGGCCGCACCTGCGCCTCCGGTCCGCGTCCGCCCCGCCGCGAAAACTCCGGCAGGCCGATCGGCATGTCGACGGCGATGGTCGCGTCGCCCGCAACGCAGGCGATCAGATCGGCGAAGGCCGGAAACACCCGCACCGCCGCCTCGCCGCCATCCGGCCTCCAGACCGCGATCCAGCCGCCGGGACAGCCGTCTACCCCGACGCAGCAGGACATATCACGCCCGCCTGTTCGCGCCGGGGTGGGTGAGATGGCGGAGCTGCACCATCGCCATCGGTTGCGACAGGCTGCGCGCGTCGGTCTCGAGTTGCAACTCGTCACCGCCGCGCTTGGCCGTACGGGCAAGGATCTCATAGACGGCGGCCGTCGTCGTCTGCAGCGCCTTGGCGTCGGGCTGGCCTGCCATCAGCCGTGCCAGGAACACGGCGGCGGTGAGGTCGCCTAGCCCGTTGGGCGGACCGGGAATCTGGCGGTGTTCGGCGAGCAGCGCCTCGTCCGGGGTGACCAGCAGATTGCCGATGCCGCCCGCCATCAGCGCCGGCGCCGAGGTGACCAGCATGCGCGGCGGGCCAAGATCGAGCGCGGCGGCGATGGCGGAAGACAGATCTTCCAGCTTCGCCCCCGCGACCCATTCGAGTTCGTAGCGGTTGGGCGTGGCGATGTCGGCAAGCGGCAACAGGAGGTCGCGCATCGCCTCCGCGGTCGCTTGCGGCACGTAGAGCCCGCCGGCGTCGCCCATCACCGGGTCGCAGATGTAGAGCGCGTTCGGGTTCCCCGCCTTGACCCGACGCACGAGGGCGGCGACGTCTGCAGCCTGTCTGGCATCGCCGAGATAGCCGGAGAGCACTGCCGCGACCTCGCCCAGCCACGGTGCGCGTTCGAGATCCTTCATGAAGGCCGAGAACTGGTCCGCATCGGGTACGATGCGCGTCGCCGGGCCGTGGCCGGGATGCCAGGGCAGCACGACGGTCGGCACAGCCCAGACCGGGTGCCCGAGCGTCTCCAGCGCGAAGACCGCCGCCCGGTTGCCGACAGAGCCGCGCGCCACATGGCTCGAAACGACAATCACCGCCCGCGGCGTCTCGACTGCACTGCCGTTCATTGCGCCATCCGCCCCAACTACTCGCCGTCGGCCATTCGCCCCAAGCTACTCACCTTGCGCAAGATAAAGCACAAGCCACACGATCAGTCCGACGAGCAGGACGAGGCCGAGTATCCTGCCGATCCGCGTCCCCCAATATTCCACCCAATCCTCGTGGTCCACATCGGCGGCGGTGACATGATCGCGCGCCCTCCGCGCCGCACGGTCGATCACCGAGCGGCCGCCGCTTTCCGCCTCGCGCGAGACGCGGTCCAGGATGCGCCGCGATTCGGCCGTTTGCTCGCTGTCGCGGTCCTTCGCCATGCCGGGTCCCTCTTTCATCGGTTTTGCCGCATGAGGCCTAGCATTCACAGTGCCGGGGACAGTGCAACCGTCGGTTTGTGCAACTGTCATTCGGGCCGGTGGTCGTGCTAAACGTGTTGCCGGTTCGATTGCAACCCGAGGGAACCCCATGCTTGCCCCCCAGACATCATCCCCCCTGCGCCTGCTGCCGGCCATCTTCGTCCTGGCCTTCGCGTTGCCGCTGCTGTCCGCCTGCGGCTACAACACCATTCCCACCTTGGAAGAGCAGGCCAAGGCCGCGTGGAGCGAGGTGCTGAACCAGTACCAGCGCCGCGCCGATCTCATCCCCAACCTGGTCGAGACGGTAAAGGGTTATGCCTCGCACGAGCGGGAAGTGCTGGAGAGCGTCGTCGAGGCGCGCGCCAAGGCGACGCAGGTGACGGTCTCGCCCGAAATGCTGTCCGATCCGGAGGCCTTCAAGGCTTTCCAGGACAGCCAGTCGGGCCTGACGAGCGCGCTGTCGCGGCTGCTGGCCGTGGTTGAGAATTATCCCGACCTCAAGGCGAACCAGAACTTCCTCGCCCTGCAGGCGCAGCTCGAAGGCACCGAGAACCGCATCGCGGTGGCGCGGCGCGACTACATCGAGGCGGTCCGGGTCTACAACACGTCGCTCAGGACCTTCCCGTCGATCCTCTGGAACACGCTCTGGTTCGGCAACGAGCCTTTCCAGAACTTCACCGTCTCCGACGACGCCATGCAGCCGCCGAAGGTGGATTTCGGAACCCAGCAGCAGGGCGGGTGAGCCTTAGGCGGCGAAGCCAGCCATGAATTCGGCGGCATCCAGCGTCCGGGCGCAGCGCACGGCAGGCAGGCTCAGCGCCTTGGGCTTTGCGCTGCTTGCCTTGCTCTTCCTGCCTCTCGCGGCCTTTGCCCAGGACCTGCCGGCGCTGACCGGACGCGTCGTCGACGACGCCGGGCTGATCGATCCTGTCGCCGAAACGGCGCTCGTCCAGAAGCTCCAGGCGTTCGAGCAGAAGTCGTCGGACCAGATCGTGGTCGCCACCATTCCGAGCCTCGGCGGCGAGGCGATCGAACCCTACGCCAACCGCCTCTTCCGCGCCTGGCGCCTCGGCCAGGCGGGCGAGGACAACGGCATCCTGCTGCTCGTGGCCCGCGACGATCGGAAAATGCGCATCGAGGTCGGCTACGGGCTGGAAGGCACGCTGACCGACCTTCATTCCAAGCTCATCATCGAGAACACGATGGTGCCGGCCTTCCGCGCCGGCGACTTTTCCGGCGGCATCTCGAAGGCGGTCGACGACATCATCATGGTGCTCGAAGGCAATGCGGCCGAGCTCGAAGCGCGCGCCGAGCGCAATCAGCAGACAGCGGGATGGGACCCGGACACGATCATCGTCGTGCTGTTCTTCATCGTCTGGGCGACGATCTTTTTTGGCGGTTTCGCCATGGCGATCCTGCCCCGCATGTTCGGCCGCAAGATCGGTCCCGGCCGCTACGAATGGCTCGGCATGACCTTCAACTACAATTCGAGCGGACGTCGCGCGTCGCGCGGAGGCTGGTCGGGAGGCGGATATTCGGGCGGCGGCGGCTGGTCGGGCGGATCGTCGGGTGGCGGATTTTCAGGTGGCGGCGGATCGTCTGGCGGCGGTGGATCGTCAGGGAGCTGGTAGATGGCTGACGAGACCATGACCAAAGAGGAACACGCCCGCATCGCCGAGGCGATCCGCATCGCGGAGGCCTCCACTGCGGGCGAGATCTACTGCGTCGTGGCGCGCCGCAGCGACGGCTATTTCTTTTCGGCGGCGATGCTGGTCACCGTGTCTATCCTGGTGATCAGCCTGGCCGTCGCCTTCCTCCTGGAGACCTGGTGGTTTTCCATGCGCCTGCCGATCTTCGTCAGCGCCCAGCTCCTGGCGCTCGCGGCAGCGCTGGCGCTCATCTATATCCTGCCCGGCCTGCGCATCCGGCTGGCGCCGCGGCGCTGGCAATACGGACGCGCACATGAAAACGCGCTGAAGCAGTTCCTCGCACGCAACGTGCACCTGACCGCCGAGCGGACCGGCGTGCTGATCTTCGTCTCGCTGGCGGAACGCTATGCCGAGATCGTGGCGGACGCCGGCATCGACGCCAAGGTGCCGCAGGACATGTGGGATTCGATCGTCGCCGGCCTGGTCGACGACGCAAGGAACGGCAGGCTTGCCGACGGTTTCGTCACCGCCGTGACCGCCGTCGGCGCCCTGCTCGCCGAGCATTTCCCGATACGGCCGGGCGACGTCAACGAACTCGACGACCATCTCGTCGAAATCTGATTTCCCATCCGGCGTTTTCCGGCGCAGGCTGGCGGGCAGGCTTCCCTCCGCGGAGCAGCGATCCGCTTCGAGAACCGTTTCCGCTTTTAGGGGATCGCTCTCTAGCCGCTTGCCAGGGAGTCGAGGCAGCGTTTATGGTTAACAAATCATGAAGACGTTGACGATCGACATCAGGAAGGCCGAACCGAATGACGCTGCGGCGATCGCCGACGTGCACCAGGATGCATGGCGCGGCGCCTACAGCGGCATCATCCCGCATCGCGCGCTGACCAGGATGATCAACCGCCGCGGGCCCGACTGGTGGGCGAACGCGATACGCCGTTCGGCCACCGTGCTGGTCGTCGAGATCGGCGGCAAGCTCGCCGGCTACGCCACCATCGGCAGGAACCGCGCCCGCGAATTGTCGCAGCAGGGCGAGATCTACGAGCTCTATCTTCGCCCCGAATACCAGGGCATCGGGCTGGGCAGCCGGCTGTTCGCCACGGCGCGCAAGAAGCTCGCCGATTCCGGCCTGCGCGGACTGGTGGTCTGGGCGCTGGAGGAAAATGTCGGCGCGCTTTCCTTCTACGAGGGCGCCGGCGGCCGCGACATCGCCGAAGGCGTGGAGGTCTTCGACCAGAAGGCGCTGAAGAAGGTCGCCTTCGTCTGGGATTGAGCCCCGGCCGCCCTTCCTACCTGCGATCGCCTGCCGCCGGCCTGCGCGGCGCGCCGTACTTCGCGACCGCCATGAGGTTCACGGACAGCATCAGGGCGATGAGGACGTGCCACATGAAATGCGTGCCGAGCGGGAACGCCTGGCAGATGTCCTGATCGATCGCGCGGAAGACGAAACCGGCGAAAAGGATCACCGCGCAGGCGATGCAATACCATCCGGCCGGGCTGCCGTGGAGGAGCGCCACGACGCCGAAGAAGGCGTAGCCGGCCAGCGCGGGGAGATAGGCGATCGTGCCGTTGGTGGCCTCGCTCACCCATGCGGGGATGAGCCAGGTGACGACTGAGATGACCGCAAAATACGAGACGAAATAGACCACGGTCTTCGGCGCGCTCAGGCCGGCGAAACGGCGTAGACAAAAGATCGCCATGGCGAGCGTGAACGTGGCGATCGGAATGATGTCTGCCCATTTGGTCAGTTCGATCGCCGTGGTATGGAAGAGAAACGAGCCGAGCCCGATCGCGACGACCCACCAGCAGAGGATTTCGGCGTAGATGCCGGCCTGCCTCGAACGCACCTGCGCCAAGCCGAAGAAGCCGCCGCCGAGAATCAGGAGATTGGTGAGCGCATTGACCGGCTCCGCCCACAGGCCTGCCTCCGTGCGCTCGCAATAGATATCCAGCGTCGCGAACAACCGGTCCATTCCAGGCTCCCCGATGGCGTGGCTCAGACCGGAAAGTGATACACTTTAAACGCGATTCGGCCATGCCCGAGCTGCCTCCAAGCCGGCTTGAAGAATGACGCGAGGGAAGGCCTGAATAGCGCCGCATTCTTACGGGAGACGCGACCTTTCGCCGTTTCGCAGTGCAGCAAGCTGCATTGCGCTCGGCACGGCCTGCCTGTATCCATCCGCCATCAAGTGAGGCACAACGCATGCGCATCGAAGCGATCCCCAGCGGCAAGAACCCGCCGGACGACGTCAACGTCATCATCGAGGTCCCGATCGGCGGCGAGCCGATCAAATACGAGATGGACAAGGCGGCCGGCACGCTGTTCGTCGACCGCTTCCTGCACACTTCCATGCGCTATCCCGGCAATTACGGTTTCGTGCCGCACACCCTGTCGGGCGATGGCGACCCGATCGACGTGCTGGTCTGCAACACGCGCGCGCTGGTGCCGGGCTGCGTCATCAATGTGCGGCCGATCGGCGTGCTGATCATGGAGGACAATGCCGGCGAGGACGAGAAGGTGATCGCCGTGCCGTCACCGAAGCTCACGCTGCGTTACGAGAATGTCACCGAATACACGCACCTTCCCGACATCACCCTGCAGCAGGTGCAGCACTTCTTCGAGCACTACAAGGATCTCGAGCCCGGCAAATGGGTGAAGATCGGCGGCTGGTACGACAGCACGCACGCCAAGAAGATGATCACCGACGCGATCGAACGGGCCAAGAAATAATCCGTTCCCGCTGCTGGTGAAGTCCGGCACGCCGGCGCCGACCACCGCCGGCTTGTCGGTCCCGCAGTCGAAATGCCGCGCCCGCTCGTCGGCGATCCTGCGCGCCGCCTCGTTGGCCTGCGGGTTGCCGGTGGCGAGCACCAGCCCAACCGCGCATCCGTCACGCTTGTCGACCTGGCCGACTTTTTCGACGACGAGCACCTCGGTCCGCCTGTCGGGGTTCTCCGGATCGGCATTGACGAACCAGCGGTGGATCGTCGCGAAGGGAACCGAGCGCTGGCCGTCCTTCTCTATCCGCCATTCGATCCTGCCGCCGGTGGAGTTGAAGGCCGAAAAACTCTCCCAGGGCAGATCGGTGCCGGGCGGAAAGCCATAAAACACGGATTCGCGCAGGTCGCCGGAGAAGATCAGCACCGGATAGCCCTGCCAGCCGTTGCAGATGAGATTGGCGAACGGGCCTTCTTCCTCGCTTGCGGCGAAGACCGAGCAGCCTTTTTCGACGTCTATGTCCGTGTAGGCGTTCGATATCTCGCCGGCCAACGCAGCCTGGCAAAGACCGGCGAGAAGGCCGGCTGCAATCCCTGTTCTGGTCATCGGGGGCACCTCGCTTTCGCGTCAGCGACCGGACAAGGCTAGCGTCCCTTTCCTTGCTCCGCCAGCCGGATCGCTGCGTCCACCGCCTCTGCGAGCTCTGCCGCATCTCCCGTCAGGCGAACGGTTTTCAGCCGCGACGTCGATCCGGCGACGACGCTGACCGCCCGTTTCGGAAGTCCGAGACGCTTGGCGAGGAGCTTCTCCAACGCCGCGTTGGCCGCCCCCTTTTCCGGCACCGGGCGCACCCTCACCGCAAGATGGGTCGCGCCATCCGCGGTCTCCTGCAAGCCGTCGATTGCCTCGACCGAGGATTTCGGCGTCAGCCGCACGAAAAGGTCGAGGCCGTCCGGCCGCGTCCGATAGCAGGCGGTCACGCTCAGACGAAGAGCGGCGCGATCGTCGACCAGAGCAGTTCGCGAACGAAGTAGATGATGAGCAGCAGCACGATCGGCGAGATGTCGATGCCGCCGAGATCAGGCATGTAGCGGCGGATCGGCCGCAATGCCGGCTCGGTCAGGCGGAACAGCATGTTGCCAACCGAACCGACGAACTGGTTGCGTGGATTGACCACGTTGAAGGCGTAGAGCCAGGAGAAGATCGCCGAGGCGATGATGATCCACCAGTAGAGATAGAGCGCCAGATCGATCGTCTTGATGAGGGCGAGCATGCCGGTCTCCTAGAGCATCTTGCAGCGAGGCCGCGCAGCACAAATGCGGCAAATCGGTTGGATCGGCATGATCCCCCGGAAAGCCGGTCCTGGCGTTTCGCCAACGCGGCCCTTCGGGATCATACCCTGGGACCCGCGACATTTAGCCATTGCCCGGCGAAGCGGCAAGGGCTGGAAGCCCGAAGCCGCTTCCAAGTTTCGCACCGGCTCCATCGGATCGATACACCTGACCATCGCTGGAGCACGAGCAATGCTTGACAGGCGGGGAGGCCGGTCGATAAATGCGCCATCCGTCGGACGGGGCTGTAGCTCAGCTGGGAGAGCGCGTCGTTCGCAATGACGAGGTCAGGGGTTCGATCCCCCTCAGCTCCACCAACGGCGGTATCTAGTCATTGTTTTTGAAGACGCCGTTGCCCTGGAAGTCCCCCAGGCGCCTGCGCAGCAGGGCTGGAGGCATTGCCTGTTTGCGGTGACGGCGTGGAAGTCGGCGAGCCAGGCGCTGACGGAAAGGCTGACGGTCCCTGCAAGGCCGCCACCATCTCGTTCCAGCGCGCATCCGCTCCGGACTGCAGTTCCATCTCCTTCTTGTGGAGAGCCTTGTTCGCGAAATATCCGCTCAGCGCCTTTCCAATTGCGGCAATGCCCTCGCCGACATTGCGCGGCACGCCAGGATCGGGCGTCATGAGCGAGTCGACAATTGCTCGTCTCCTGGCGCAGGTGTCTCGCCCTTCATAGCGTTGAAGATGAAAGCCATCAGGCGGCCCTCCTATGCATAGCCGAGAGCGCGACAGCCTTATCGACAATACGATGGCCGAAGCCTGTGGGAAGGGGTTCGACGCCAGGCAGGCGGCCGGCGCGAGCATCGGCGACGGTGCCGCTGATCGGACGGCAGTCGGCTTTGTGACGACACCAGAGTGCCATAAGGGTTAGGTCGTGGCTCACGCTGCAGCCCTCGCCGCAGCCTTGGTCGCCACCTCGCGGACATACTGTGACAGGGTCAGGCCCTGCTTCACCGCGGCGGCCCGCAGCGCCCGCTTCTGTTCAGCCGAAACCCGAACCTTGATGTCCTCGATCATTGCGGTTGCGAGGCGCATGGCGATCTCCCGTGTTCACTCGGGAGAAATCTATCAAACACATGCTCTTGCTGACGCTCCGCATCTTCGGCGATGTGCCGCATCGTCCGCAAAAGCGCTAGATGTTGAGGTGTCGGAAGTGGGGCCGTTGGAGAAACGGCGGCTTCTGGCGGAAAGATGAAAATGGCCGACACCGGTTAGCGGACATCGGTTAATGGGCCGCTATCCTGTAGGGAATAAGATCATGTTATGCTGGAAGCCCCCGGCAGGTCCTTGGCGAGATAAGCTCTCGCTCGTTTCCGCTTCAGGTTGGAACTGACGCCGGCACAAGGTAAAGCCAGTCGTGCCCGTTTCAGTTCGCAACGGGCAACTCCGTGCGGAAGGACACAGAATAAGTCATTAGCATTTATTTAATGCCAATCGCGCAATCTGCCATCATGCAGGCCACTCGGATTCTCTTGTCGATTTTTCCGCTTACGCTGGTTGGTGTGCTGGCGGCGGAAAGATGTGCGCTGCTGTGGCTGGGCACGGATCCCGCAAGCCCCCTGGCATGGGAAGTCTGGCTGAAAATGCGTGCCGCCTTCGGCAGAATGTGGCAGACCGTCGAAACAAGCATCGGCGGGTCCATCTCCAGCCACTTTCTCGCACTTCTCCTCATCGCCGCAATCGTGGTGCTGGTTGCTTGGTCACGCAGGTGGCGGTCCTACTCGTTCCTCAGCAATCACATCGCGCTTTTGGTGGCTGTTGCGTCTTTCGTGATGGCAAGCCAGGCGAAAGTGTCGAGCCTTGCCGCAGTGCCCGCCTCATCAGGAAACTGGGCGGTCACCTGGATAGCGCAGTTTTCGCCCGTCCAGCTCCTGCTTCTGTGCGGCGGTATCGCCAGCTGCGTGCTGTGCCACCTGGCGGTCCTGAAGCACCTGAACGAACGTTCCGCAGCGGTTTCTCTGCGCGTCAGGATGCTCCAGAAAAACCTTTAGGACACGCCGTGGCCGTCGTGAAATAGGCCTTCACGTAGCCCGATATTCGGACCGACGGCAGCGGATAATAGTGGACGGGACACCATTGCCGTTCCGGCGACTGGCCCTGCGGCATGCAGGGGCCGGTGAGCTCAATTGTCCCGTCGTGATCCGGAGCTATCGCGCCGACCGCTTTCGACCGGTGGGAATCCTTCGCGCGTATGTAGAGGACATCCCAGAAGTCCACGTTCACGACGCGCAGACAATGCGGCTCGGCAACAGCCGGCGCGCTCGCCGCCGACAGCGCCACCGCAACGATCGCGACGCTGGTCGCACGCTTCCAGCCCAGGCTTTGTTCACTGCACTTTGCGATAATAGACCTTTCCGTCCTGGGACTGGATCCGTTCATAGGCCGGCGGTTTCTCTGCCGTGCTCATGCGTGCCGCGCGCTTGGGCTGTGGCGCCGGAGCCTCGGCGACAGCCTCCTGCTCGATCTCAGCTGCCTGTTCCAGGACCGGCGCGGGTGCTATCTCCGGCAGATCGCTCTGGATGGCTTCTTCGGTCTGGTCGGAAACCAGAGGAATGGTGGCGAGGCGGCTGGCCTCGTCCCGCAAGCCCCCGAGCTCGCCTCGAAAATCGCTTTGCAGCATCTCCAGCCTAGCCTGGATGCCGGAATTCATCCGGTCCAGCTGGCCGGCGATGCGGTCTTCGAACGCCTTCAACTCGTCGAGGCGGTTCTCGATCGCGATGAGGTCGCCGGTCGATCGGAACGTATAGACCGCGGCCGCAAGGTTGAGGAACGTCAGCGTTGCTGCCACGAGCAGGATCACCACCGCCGGCGTGACGTAGGCCCTGTGCCTGATGACGCGAGGTTCGTCGATCCGCGGGGTCGGGCTGTCCGAAATGGTCGTCATTCCACCACAACCTTGGCTCCGACTTCCACGCGCCGATAGAGATCCAGTATGTCGGTATTGGTCAGCCGGAAACATCCCGAGGTGCCGTCGAAGCCGACCCCCTTCGGATCGTTGGTCCCGTGAATCCGGTAGAGCGTGTCTCTACCCTTGTCATGCAGATAGAGCGCCCGCGCTCCGAGGGGATTGTATGGACCTGACGGCACCATTTCCGGCAGGCCCGGCTGCCGATCGCGCATCTCAAGCGGCGGTCGCCATTCCGGCCATTCCTGCTTTGCCCCCACCTTGACGACGCCTGTCCAGAGGAAGCCTTCCCGTCCGACACTGATCCTGTATCTCAAGGCGCGATTGGCTCCCGTGACCAGATAGAGCGCCCTGGCGTTCTTGCGGATGACGATCGTCCCTGCCGCCTCGCCGGTGGGGAACTCGACCTGTTGCCGGAAGCTCGGACCCATACCCGGCAGTTTCGGCCGCGACTTGGCCGCGGCAAGAACTGGTTTCAACTCGACCGCGGAGGCCAGCGCGGCAGGCCACATCCAGAAGACGCACGGCAAGACGGCGGCCAAGTAATGGCGTCTCCTAGGAAGCATCCACGCGCTCCTCGAAGATGCGCTTGAGATCGCGGTTGAGCCTTGCCCGCCGGTGTATTTCGACCGGCAGCATTGCCCGGTTCAGGGCATCCGACATCAGGTCGGGATCGAATGCCACCGTCTTGATGTGCTTGGCGGCGAAAATCTTCTCGAGCTCGCCCTTCGAGAAATGGTTCCCGAACAGCTTGCGCTTGTGCTTGTTCGCCACGAGCGTGACGGAAGCGGTATTGCCCTTGATCTCGCGGATTCTGGTGTAGAGCCTCTTGGCTTGGCGCAGCGACGCAACGTTGAGTTCGAAGACGACGAAGATCTCGTCGCTCGTCGACAAGACGGAACTTTGCCAAGGCGTCTCGAGGTTGGGCAGGTCGACAATCACGTTTTCGAAACGGTAGGCGACCAGGTCGAGAAGCTTGAGCACGAAATCGCGGCCGGTCGGCTCGAACGGCAGACTCGGCCGCTCAAACGAATAGATGGTGAAGCCGGGCTGGCGCGTCAGCTTGATCACGTCCATCAACTCGACGTCGAGCCGGTCGGGCTGGCCGATGATGCCCTCGATGTCGAACTGATTGGACAGGTTGAGGTAGGCACCACAGCTGGCGCTCTGGAAATCGAGGTCGACCAGGCATGTGCCGGCGGCATGCTGTGCGGACTTATCGCCGATATGCTTGGCCGCTGAAAGCGCCAGGGTCGTGGCGCCTGCTCCGCCGCTGGCCGAGACGAACGTCACCACCCTGCTTCTGGATGCGTGGCTGCCGCTGTCGTGGAAGGTGACCGCGTTGAGCAGGTCCTTGCCGTCGAGCGGCTTGTGCAGCCAGTCCGAGGCGTTGATCCGCACCAGGTTGCGCATGCGGTCGGGCGCGAGTTCCGCCGAAACCGCGATCAGCGGGATCGACGCCCAGCTTGCCCGAGCCGTCGACAGCGCCGGCTCCAGGAGGATCTCGCCGTCGCCGACATCCAGGATGATCACGGTCGGCTTGGCGTCTGGAGCGGCGCCGCGCAGGAACGCTGTCGCGTCGGCGACCTGCACATCGTAGATCGCCAGCGACTCCAGGCGCACGGCCACCTCTCGGCGGAACTGCGTATCCGACGAATAGAGCGCGATCCGCTTCCGGCGGGTCGGCAGGACTTTCTGGCTGATCGCATTCATGGAGCGGTGCTTCTCATGTCTTCGCCTGTCACGGTGCTCAGCATCGCCGGCATGGTGATGGTGTTGAACCCGAGCAGTCCGCTCAGGAAGAAGAAACGGAAATTCACGTTCTGCAGGCTGACCGTGATGCTCGGTATCGAGCCGTTGGGGCGCGTCTGGTAGCCGAGGCCCGTCGCAGTGTAGCGAACCACCACATTCGCGGGCTGGAGAAACGGATAGAAGTCGCACATGCCAGGACGGTTGCCGGCAACCGGGCCGCAAGCGCCGTCGTCACCGGCATAGATGCGGTTGAAATTGGCTGCTACCCAGGCGCCGTTGACGCAGCTGACTCCGGTGCACGCACAGGTCGAAGTCGATCCATCGCAGACGTAGTCGTAGGAACCGACAGGAATTGTCCCCCCTGCAACGGCAATCGGTCCAGCTTGTGAGATAGCGGGCGCGATCGGGTTCGAGATCGACGCCATCCTGGCGCCGGCCTGAACGGCCTTCGTCGCCGCGTTCCATTGATAGTAGGCGTTGCCGAGATCCACGAAGCCAAGTGTGAGCGTTAGGAGCAAGACAATCGCGATGGTCATCTCGACCATGGCGGCCCCACATTCATCCCTTTGAAACCGGACAAGCAAATTCATCTCACCACCCAATCACCCTTTCTTCGTGAGCGCCGGTGAGCGTGATCGGATTGAGGCCTAAGTACGAAAGGAGCGATGTGCCCTCGTACTCAAAAGATGTGCTAACGCGCACCGTGCGGACGCTCGCCGTTGCGCTTCGGTAGTTCTGGTTTCCGGCTGCATCTGTGGTCACCGGGATATCCAGATAATCTCTGTCGACGGAAACATCTGCAGCGGTCCAGCCAGCAACGCGCGAGCCACCACTTCCATCCCATGTTCCTGTGGAGGCTATGTTTGCGGCTATCTGCTCGCAGGAGAAGATCGTCTCGCCGACCTTGGCTTCGTAGAAGTCGGGATTGCAGCGGGCCGCATATCGGGCACCATCGTTCAAGCCAGTTTCGATCAGCAGCTTTTGATGAATGAGATTGCCGAATTCGAACACCCCGGCGGACAGCGCGATCATGAGCGGGGTGATCAGCGTCATCTCGACGAGGACGGCGCCTCGTTCTTCCCGTCCGAAAATACTCAAATGCTGCAGGACCGTTCTCATGCGGTCACCTGTAAAGCTGCACATCGTCCCGCTGGAAGTTTGCGAGAGTCTGTCCATTGCCGAATGTTGTTATATCGACGATCTCGCCATAGATGTCTGCATTCGGAGGCCCGCCGGCCGGCTCCGTGAGAAAGAAGCTGGCAAAAGCTTCGACGGGAACGGCCGTACTGCCGCCTCCGACAGGATTTGCCTTGCAGTCGATAACGGCGACGTAAATCAGCCGCCGCCTGACGTCGGTTGTAGGGGAATTGCATTGCGGCTGAGTTGCTTCCGTGCCGTGGCTGGTGGGGTGGCCAACCTCCCACTGGTAGACTTGATACCTGCTGGCGTTCGCGGAAAGCTCACCGGGCCAAGCGGTCGACGGATGATTGACCGACCAATAGGCACTTCGGTTCCAGGCTCCGTCGCCCAGCCGGTCGCTACCGGTGGCTGCGCATGTGCCTCCAATCAGGCAGGTGTCGCGCGGCATTGCCATGTATTTCGAAGCGTCCGCACCTTTCGGCGTCTCGTAGCTGCAATTCTTGCCGGATTTCTTGACGGACATGCCCTTTATGACGTTCGGCGCCGGCGGGTAGATGGCCGGGTCGTACTTGTTCCCATTCGGATAGATGTCGAACCGCACGTTGATGCCATCGTTGACCGGGGGCACGTTGCCGGGGCTGGTTTCAACGCCATTCTGTGCGTAACATACCTCGGGCCTAGTCGACGCGAACATCTCGGTAATGTCCGGCGTGGCGCCGCTGCCGTCGGGCGTCTTGAGAAATCCGTAGTTGCCCGGCCCATACTGTGCGTTGTTGCCACCGTTTTGCTTCTTGAGGATCATCATGTCACGCTCGTCCCCACCCATGGCTTCGGCAAGCTTGTCCATGTCGTTATAGGGATTGCAAATGAACATCGGTGTGTATTCGCACACCGAGCTCCCGAAGCCCGCGACGGCAGTCGCGCCAATCTCCATGGCGTTGGAATTCACATCGTTGGTGAGGAAAGAAGCGGGAAAGATGCTCGCAAAGTCGGTCGGGTTGACGTTCACGAGAATAAATCGTGTTTCGTCGGGGCCGGAGGATTTGTGGTTCACGCCGTTCCCGTCGACACCGGTTGTAGGGTTCAGGAAGGTCGCGTCATTGGCCGGGATGTTCTTCAGGAAGACCCAGGAGATGTTGTCGGATGTGAGGGGCGTCTGCGTGTTGGTCGTCGAGAAGCGGTGTGTATTGTCGACCAATGTCGCCAAAGCCAGTTCGGCCCGAGTATGTGCGTCCGACTGTCCATCCAGCTCCGCGGCCGCCGCAAGCGCGAACGCATCCGCCGCCTTCTGCAGATCGTTGTGCAGATTGTTCGCCCGGCTCATGTCGATCGCCAGCAGCGCGAAGCCGACGATCGCCGGCAGCATGATGCTGACCAGGATGAGCGCAATGCCGCGCTCGTCCCGCCAGAACCTGTTGACCACCCTCAGCATGGCTACCACCCATTCGGACCGGAGCCCCACCCGGTCGTCCGAATTTCTTTCTCAGTTCGCGCTGTCCTGACCCGTATTGACGATGATGCTTACCGGCGGTGGCGCCGCCCCCGGCTGCAGCATCCTCTTGTATCTGTGGTTGACGGCATCGCTGGCGCGCTCGCCGTCGGTCGGGATCGCCGTGTCGTTCGATGCCGGATTGAACGGATCCTTTGTCTGCATCATGAAATTGTGCTTCTGCGCGTCGCCCGCCGCCAGCGTCACCGTATCGTAGCGGTTGAGATAGTCGGCGCAGCCCGAAAGCAGGCCTATGCCGATCAGGATCGGGAGTGCGCTATTCCTTGGCATAGATCATCTTGTCCTTCGACCGAACGTCGAGCATGTGCCCGTACGGCCCCACCACGCCCTTGCCCTGCTGGTAGGAGCGCACCATGTCCTTGGTCACCTCGAGCTCGCCGAGCAGGAAATATTCGGGGTCGTTGGCCGGCCTCGTCTTGTCGAGCGGCGTCGCGAGCTGTTCGCCAGGTCCGGCAGGACGCACCAGCCTCGGCGTCACGATGATGACGAGGTCCGTCTCGTTCTTGATGTAGCTCGACGAACGGAAGAGGGCGCCGAGCACCGGGATCTGGCCGAGCCAGGGGATTTGGCTCTGCAGCTTGCGGTTATGCGACTGCAGCAGGCCGGCAATGGCGAAGCTCTGCCCGTCGCGCAGCTCGACCACAGTCGAAGCCTTACGCGTCGTGAAGGCAGGGATTTCAATGCGATCGGCGCGGATGGTGACGGTTGGGTCGACCTCGCTGACCTCAGGGTTCAGTCGTAGGTTGATCTTGCTGTCTTCGAGCACTACTGGCGTGAAGTTGAGTTTCACACCGTATTCCTTGAACTCGATGCTGATCTCGTTGTCTTCTTGCGCCACAGGAATAGGCACTTCGCCACCGGCCAGAAAGCTCGCCGTCTCGCCTGAAAGCGCAGTCAGGTTTGGCTCGGCCAGCCGACGTGCCAATCGCTTGTCTTCAAGTGCCTTGATGATGACATCGACATTTACACCCGCGTCGATCACGTTGGCGATGATTGTAGCGAACGGCGCATTGGACGTGGCGAACAGGTCGCTCAATCCTATTGAGCCCTGTGCCGGCTGACCGAAACTAGGATCAGGCACCGTAATCCCGGTTTCGGAGTCGGTGAGTTTCCTGCCGAACCGCCATCCGACGCCGACCTCACGCCCGGCGTTCCTGGCCACCTCCAGAACGCGCACCTCCAGGTTCACCTGCTGGCTGTCCTCCACCGTCACCGAATTGATGACTGCGTCGGGACCGTACTGGTTGGCGACGTCGAGGATGGCGGCCAGCGTCGCGCCGTCCTTGACCCGGCCGCCGAGGCGGACCTTGCCATTCACCGATCCGACCGTGACCTTCGATCTGGGCGCCACCTGCCTGATTGCCTGCGCCATGTCGTCCACATCGACGCCGACTTCGATCTCCAGCACCCCAAGCGAGCGTTTCTCGTCCGAAAACAGGTTGACGGTCGTGGTGCCGGCGCCTTTGCCGATGACGTAGAGAACGCGGTCCGTCATCGGCTGCGCATCAGCAATCTTGGCGTCGGCGACGACCATGTCGCCGAGATTGCGGTTGAGTTCCACGGTGACCGACTGCGACATCGGGATGAATAGCCGGTGGACCTTCGGCGAGGACACGTCGATCTTGCGGTCGGCGGCCTGGACATTGCCCGCCAGCGCCAGCAGCACAAACACGCAGGCGGCGAAGATCCAGCCTGGCCTGGGAAGCGATCCACCCTTACTGCCCGTATCCATAGTTCCGACCCCCGCCGTTTTCCCGCCTCGTTATCTTGTCCTGGGAACCTCATAGACTTCGACCTCGATGCCCCGGTAGACGCTGACGCTGGCGCGCGACGGCGGCTCCTGCACCTTCACCACGTCGACCGGTTCCGCGGGCGCCGCCACCGGCTCCAAGCGCATGGCGCTCACCAAGTCGGCGGTGGTGATGCGGTCGGTTTCTTCTCCCTTGTCGGATGCCACCTCGCGCAGGGCCAGCGACAATTGTCCGATTCCGGCCGCAAGCGTCAGCTTCTGCGCATCCTTGGTCGAGACTTCGAGCGTGACCGCCTTGGCGACCGTCGGGTTCTCCTCGCTCTCGTCCGCCACCTGATCGATCGCCAGCACCCTGACACCCTGCAGCAGCACGTCGACGAAGGCTTCCTCGCCGCCCTGCACGTTGCGGATATTGCGCGTGAGCAGGATGTCCACGCGGTCGCCCGGCAGCACGAAGCCGGCGACGCCAAGAACGTCGTTCACGCGGATGGACATCGCCTTCATGCCGTCGGCCAGCACGGCCGACAGCGTCGCGCGCTGGCCCGGCCCGGTGATCTTCGAGGTCAGCACGGGTTCATTGACGCCGATAGGCGTCAGCACCTGGCGCTGTCCCTCGCCGGCGAGCGCCTCGTCGCGGGTCCGGAAGGCGCCGACCGGCAAGGCGCCGGACGGCCAGGCGATTTCACGCAGATTGTCCGATGTCAGCGCATCGCCGAACTTCAGCGCGACGCGGGCGACCACGATGGTGTCGCGCTGCGCGTCGGGCGCGGTTGCCGCGGCAGCGACGCGCTGGTCGGCCAGCCACATGTTGGCGAGAACGACCGCAAGCACGCCGAACACGCCGGCGAGTACGATCATGATGATTGTGTTGGCACGCATCCCTAGCCCCCTGGGGATGACCCGATTTTTTCGTTGGCCGAGCCCGAACCAAATCCGGGCTCGGCACGTTGAATTCAGGCCGGAAGGGCGGCCTCAAGATCCGTCCATTCCCCCGACACCCAGGTGCCGACGAGAATGATCGTCGCGATGACGGCGACGGTGATGATGCCTAGCAGAACCGTGTATTCGATCATCGCGGCGCCGTCTTCTTCGCGACGGAACCGCTTGGCGATTTCCATGACCTTACGCATGCCCATTCCCCTTTCACCCACTTGAACACAGACGGGACCACCTCGTCCCAGCCCAAATCGTGGACGCGGTTTTAATCAGAAGTCAATAATTTAACGATTGCTTAAGTCTTTTGTGCAGCGTCGCTGCCGGCTGCGGACAAGTTGCCTTTGCCCGTAAGTTAATGAATTGCTTCTGGATTCTGTCGCTTTAACCAAAATGTCACATCAGACCCCAAAAAGAGGTATGTATCGGCTATTAATGGAAAGAAGATGCAGTAATCGAGATCTCGTCGCCAAGAACGTCGTCGGTTAACGTGCACCTAGAGATCACTTTTAGTTCGTGGATGGCTGTAAATTTCTTGTCGTTCGCCGCCGCCATACACACGCTAGTGTGCGGCTTGTGGGGTTTCGGACGCGACCGCGGTGCCCGGCTTGAGCAGGAGCATGAGGGGTGCCTCGAATCTCACATGCACCCTCCACCCGAAAACTACGCACACTAGCACGACGAAGCCGATGATCAGGTCGGGCGGCAACGGATAGGTCATCCATAGAGTCAGAAGCGCGCTGACCAGAAAAGTATGTGTGAGGTACAAGGAATAGGACGCGTCGCCCATTTCGGTCCAGAAACTCTCCTTCGTCTCGACCTGCATTACGCCACAGACGATCATGGCCGACGGAATGCCATAGACCAGCACCCTCTGAAAGCCGTCCTCGCCGACGAGAAATTCCATGGTTCCGCCGGTTGGCGCAACTCCTGCAAAGCCCACGGCCACAAGCAGGATTGCTCCGATGGGAATGCCCCAAATGGCGGCTCGCTTCATCGGCAGATAGGCCAATGCCATGCCCATCATAAACTCCAAGATGAGAGGGTTGCCGAGGAACTGGAACACGGGGCCGTAAGGTCTGAGCAGCATTGATCCGGCGAAAATGCCGAGCACGGCATAAAGCAATCGCCCATCAAACAAGACAATTGCGAATGCGATATAAAACAGCGCCTCGAAACACAATGTCCATGCCACCGGCAGGATTGGCACGGTCATCACGTCCGTGGCCGGCCATAGCAGGAAAGTCGCGATCAGTTCCCGCCACTCGATGCCTGAACGGCCGGCGATAAACATTGCCGGGATGCAAGCCAGAAAGTAGATCGGTATGATGCGCCTTACCCGCTTCCACGCAAACGACTGCCAGGTCAGGCCAAGGGCCGTCCGGGTGATGATGACACCGGAAATGACGAAGAAGATATCCACGCCGGCCCGCCCGGCAATCTGAAATTCCTGAGGCAGAAAACCATTCGAGCCGGTAGCCGCAAACGCGGTCTGTGCGGCGTGGACATAGACGACCATCAGAGCGGCGGCGAAACGCAGCGTCTGCAGCGACCAGATCATGCCCTCACGGAGGCGATGACGAAAGTCATCGGCACATCCCCCAATCCCCAATTCTTAAGTCTCCCACAAGTTCGCCGATGCCGCAACAAGTGCCCTGCAGTGTATTCCTAGCGATGCAAGAAGAGACAAGTTAACTTTACCGTTAACAAATCCTTGCAGCCGGTGGCAAAATGCATGAGGCTGCCTGCGGGGTAAGCGCGTCTGGGTGGCTGCGCAAATGTTTGGGAGATTTACCAGGGGTCAGGTGGATGTGCGGACCGAGCCGCACGTTGACGCTGTTGCTGCTGCGCCTCAAGTCCATCACGATCTGCGGGAAGACCTCGCCGAGGATCCGCTGCTCCACCTGAAGGTGGAGTTGCATGGGCACCTGATTGACCGCTTCAACCTGGCGATCCTTGAAACGGCCACGCGCGACCAGATCCTGAACGAGATCCGGCCCATAGTGCGCGATTTCGTGCGCGCTGCCGCCGTCGCCCTCAATGCCCGCGAGCTCGATCAGCTGACAACCGACACGGCGGACGAGATGCTTGGGCTCGGGCCGATAGAACCGCTGCTCAAGGACGACTCGATCGCCGACATCCTCATCAACACTCACCGGCGCGTCTTCGTCGAACGGCGCGGCGTGCTGGAGGAAACCGGCATCCGCTTCCGCGACGAGGCGCATCTGCTGAGGGTCGTCAACAAGATCGTGGCGGCAGTCGGGCGACGTGTCGACGAATCCGCGCCGATGGTCGACGCACGCCTCGCCGACGGCTCCCGCGTCAACGTCGCCGTGCGTCCCGTGTCGATCGACGGGCCGCTGGTTTCCATCCGCAAGTTCTCACGCCGCCCCTATTCGCTGGAGAGGCTCGTCGAGTTCAATTCGATCAGGCCGCCTATGATCGAGATGCTGCGCATAGCGGTGCGGTCGAAGAAATCGATCCTGGTGTCGGGCGGCACCGGCAGCGGCAAGACGACATTGCTCAACGCTCTCTCCAGCTACATCTCGCCCAAGGAGAGGCTGATCACCATCGAGGACGCTGCCGAACTGCAGTTGCAGCAGCCGCATGTCGGGCGTCTCGAGACCCGCCCGCCCAACGTCGAGGGCAAGGGCGAGGTGCGCCAGCGCGAGCTGCTCAAGAACGCGCTGCGCATGCGCCCCGACCGCATCATCGTCGGCGAGGTACGCGGCGAGGAAGCCTTCGACATGCTGCAGGCCATGAACACCGGCCACGAAGGCTCGATGACGACGATCCACGCGAACGCGCCGCGCGATGCGCTGTCACGCCTGGAGCAGATGGTGGGCATGGCCGGCACGGCGATGAGCCAGGAGTCTATCCGCGCGCAGATCGCCTCGGCGATCGACGTCATCGTGCAGACCCAGCGCCTCTCCGACGGCGGCCGACGCGTCGTGTCGATTTCGGAGCTCACAGGCATGGAAGGGTCGGTCATCCAGTTGCAGGAGATCTATCACTTCATCCGCCGCGACGTGACCGAGGAGGGCGTCATCATCGGCGAGTTCCGGGCGACCGGCGTGCGTCCCCGCTTTGCCCAGGAGGCCGCTATCCTGGGGCATCACTTCGCGCGGGATGCCTTCAATCCGCAGGTCGCTTTGTGATGATCTCCGGTCAGGCGCTCTTCTACCTGGTGCTCGCCATGGCGGCGGCATCGGCAATCCTGGCGATCGAGGCCCTCTATCTCGGCTATGCGGGCCGCCGGGCGAAAATCGGAACGATCAACCGCCGCGTGCGCCAGCTTGCCGATGAGACGCCCGCCGAGCAGACGCTGCAGAACCTGCTGCGAGAGCGGGGCCTGACGGCTGACGGAGACTTCGCGTTCGGCATAGTGTGGCTGAACCAGCTCTACACGCAGTCGGGCGTCACCGGCAGTCCGATGGCCTTTGCGCTGGTCTTCGTCGCGGCGGGCGCCTTGATCGCCGTTGCGATGCGCGTTCTGTTCTCCTTTTCGCTCACGGTCGTCGTCGCTATCTTCCTGGTCGTTGCTTGCGCTATTCCGCTGCTGTGGCTTCGACGCGCGCGCAATCGTCGCGTCAGGAAGTTCGAGGGTCAGCTTCCCGATGCGCTCGACATGATCGTGCGCTCGCTGCGCGCCGGGCATCCTGCAACCGTTGCCATTGCGCTGGTGGCGCGGGAAATGCCCGACCCCATCGGTACCGAATTCGGCATCGTCTCGGACGAGATAACCTTCGGCCTCAGCCTAGAGCAGGCTGCCCGCAAGCTGTCCGAGCGCGTAGGCTTCGAAGGCCTCAACCTGCTCTCTGTCTCGCTTTCGATCCAGGCCAAGACCGGCGGCAACCTGACCGAAATCCTGGACAATCTGGCCAAGGTTCTGCGCGAGCGGCGCAAGCTGCGCCTGAAGATCCGGTCGCTGTCGGCCGAAGGGCGCCTGTCCGCGATCATGATCTCGCTTTTCCCGCTCGTCATGTTCGGAATTCTGGCCCTTATCGCCCCTTCCTATTACGGCGAAGTCTGGGGAAACCCGCTGATCTTCCCGGTGTTCACGATCTTCGGCATCTGGGCGCTGCTTGGCGACTTCATCATGTACCGGATGGTAAACTTCGATTTCTAGGAGAGGCGAGATCGAAACGCTGTCTTCATTGCTGGGTTCCGGCTTCCTGTTTTCGGCGGCGATTTTCAGCGCCACCGCGCTGATGGTTGTCGCGGTCGCGACGGTGATACTGCCGGCAGTTCAGACCAGGCGCCGGATTGCCGACCAACTGCATGCCGAGGGTATCCGGAACCGGCGCTCGCTGGAGGCGCGGACCGAACTGACGAAAATCGCCGCACGTCGGCCGGTCGACGCCTACTTCAAGGCGCTGGAGACAGGCCAGCCCGACGCTCTCGAGGCCAAGCTGTTCCGCGCCGGCTTCCACCAGCAGAGCGCGCCGGCTTTCTATGCGGTGATCCGCATCGGCTCCGTCGCGCTCGGCTTTGTCCTGGCCTATTTCATCCTGTCTCGAGTGCTGCCGCCGCAATTGCCGGCCTTCCTTCCTTTCGCCGGCGCCTTCCTGTTCGGGCTGGCTTGCATCGTCATCCCGAGCATCGCGCTCGACCGCTTCGAGAACGCCCAGAAGCAGAGGTACCGGCGCGGCTTTCCCGACTTCATGGACATGATGCTCACTTGCGCTGACGCCGGCATGAGTCTGGAAGCCTCGGTCGAGCGGGTCAGCAACGAGCTTGCCGGCACGCACAAGGTGCTGGGAATACAGCTGGCGATTATGACGCTGCAGATGCGCGCGGGTAAGCCGCTTCGCGATGCCCTGCGCGAACTCGCCGACCGCATCGGCATCGACGAGGCGCGCTCGCTGGCCGTCCTGTTCCGGCAGTCTGAGGAGCTTGGCACCAGCCTGACGGAGGCGCTGCGCGTCTATTCCGACGAGATGCGCACGCAACGCATCTTGCGGGCCGAGGAGAAGGCGAATGCGCTGCCGGTCAAGATGGTGCTGCCGCTGGGGCTCTGTGTCTTTCCCGTCGTCCTGATGATCGTCATGCTGCCGGTGATCCTGAGGATGAAGGGCGTTTTCTTCTAGGTTTTCTTCTAGTTCTAGACAGTCACGAGGGGATGTGGCGCTATGAAACGGCAGAAGGGGGAGAGGTCCGGTCGAACCGGTCCGGTTCTTATGCGCAAGTTGCTGCCGACGCTGATGTTGGCCATAGCGCTTGCCGGTTGCCAGACGGGGGGTGCCGGCGACGGCATCGTGCGCACCAATGAACCGAGCCCGTCGGAAATGACCGCGTTCGGCGACACCTTCGCGGGGCTGCAGACCATCGCGCCGGTCGAATACTACGCCTCCGACCAGGCTGTCGCCGAAGCGAAGAACCAGTTCCGCTCGGAGAATTACGGCAACTCGGGAGCGCTCTTCTACAAGGCGGTACAGCTGGCGCCCAATGACGGCGTCGCATGGCTCGGGCTCGCCGCCTCCTGCGACCGGATCGGCCGCTTCGACCTGTCCGAGAAGGCCTACCGGCAGGCCTTCCGCTATATTGGCGCGACGCCGGAATACTACAACAACCTCGGCTATTCCTATCTGCTGCGCGGCAAGCTGCAGGATGCGAGGAAGAACTTCCTCAAGGCCTATGAACTCGCGCCCAACGACCCGACGGTAAAGAACAATCTCGAGCTCCTTGCCTCCTCCGTAAACAACATAGAACGCCAGGGATGATGCTGGCGTTCCTCATCTGTACGAAGCTCGTGCTGATCGCGCTGCTCTGCAAGATCGCCGTGATCGACTTCACTCGGCAGAAGATCGGCAACGACGACGTTCTCGCTATGCTGGCTCTCGGAATTCTGACAATCGTCGTGGGCTGGCTCGGGGGTGCGGATCCTTGGCTCGTCGGCCTTGGCATCATCGCCGCGCTTGTTCTGTTTTGCCTGTTGATGCCGTTCTGGATGGCGGGAAAGATAGGGGCGGGCGACGTAAAGTTCCTGGCAGTCTCGCCCATCCTGATCGGGGGCGGCGACCTTCTTCTGTTTTCTGTCGTGCTCCTGGTCGCGGCCGCCGTGACGGCGTTGATCATCAAGAACCCGGTCCTTCTGCCGGAAGGCGTGTTCCGCCGATACATCCAGTTTTTCGATCGCAACCAGGTGGTGCCATTCGGAGTGCCAATTTCGGTGAGCCTGATCGTTGTTCTGGCGCTGCAGATCGTGCGCGCCGGATCGGCGATGGTTTGAAAACCTCCAAAGTCATCAAGACCAATTCGCGGCATGTCGGCGGCTCGAAGAGGATTTTGAAGGCGACGGCCGACCGATTGAGCGCATTCCAGTATCAGGTACGTGGAGCGACATTACTGTACGACATCAGAGTGATCGTGCCTCCTCCCTGTCTGAATATGTCCGCTCAGGAAAGCACTTAATGCCGCCGTACCGGCCGAAATGACGGCGCAACGCAGCCGTCCGCTTCTGCGCCAGGGTTCGAAGCTGCTCATATCACATGCGGGCCGTTGGAGGCGACGAGGTGCGCAGCCGGGTGCGTCATCCATGGTTTGATGGCTCCATGGGCCTCCGGCCTAGTCGCCTTCGAACCCGGTCAGGACGTTGACCGCGTTGACGCCGATTTCCTCGACCGCATAGCCGCCCTCCATGACGAAGAGCGTCGGCAGCCCGAGCGCGGCGATGCGCTGGCCGATTTTGGGATAATCCTCGGTCTTCAGCTTGAACTTGCTGATCGGATCCTTCTCGAACGTGTCGACGCCGAGCGAGACGACGACGACTTCCGGCCGATAGGCGGCGAGTTTCCGGCAGGCGTCCTCGAGCGCCGCGCTCCAACGGTCCCAACCGGTGTCCAGGGGCATCGGATAGTTGACGTTGACGCCGGCGCCTTCGCCTTCGCCCGTCTCGTCGGCATGGCCAAGGAAGAACGGATATTCGGTCATCGGGTCGCCATGCAGGTTCAGCACCTGCACGTCGCCGCGCGCGTAGAAAATCTGCTGGGTCCCGTTGCCGTGGTGGTAGTCGACGTCGAGGATCGAGACGCGTTTTGCACCCTGGTCGCGATACCACTGTGCCGCGACGGCCGCGTTGTTGATGTAGCAATAGCCGCCCATGAAGCGGTCGCCGGCATGGTGCCCCGGCGGCCGGCAGAGCGCGAAGGCCGAGCGTTCGCCGCCCTGGACGAGGGCAGCCGCCGTCAGCGCAACGTCGTAGGACGATTTGATCGCCGTCCACGTGCCCCCCACGAAAGGCGCGCCGCCGTCGAAGGAATAGAAGCCCAGCAGCGCGTCGATCGTCTGCGGCCGGACATCGGCGCGCAGGCCCCGGATCGGCCAGGTGTAGGGCAGCGCCGAACCCTCCCGTCCCGATTCGGTCCAGAGCCGCCAGACGGTCGGCAGGAAATCGAGATAGTCCCGCGCATGGACGCGGGCGGCGGCTTCCATGCCGTGCTCCGCCGGCGGCAGGATGGGGCCGAGGCGCTCGCTTTCTGCCCGCGCGCGAATGTATTCGGCGCGCGACGGCATCTCGAAGCCGGGCACGATCGACCCGCCCACCAATTCCATCGTGCCCGAATGACCGGCGTGCAGCGGCGAGTAGATCGTCTTCATGAAGTCCCGTTCCCGTAATGGCTGGGGACCCTAAGCCACGCCGGCAAGGAATGTGCAAGCGCGTCTCGCGGATACGACGACCGATCCGGCGTATCCGGCCCGTTGACGGTGCCTTCACCGGTCACGGCTATCGCCGATGTTGTGCGGCACAGGCTGTCCGTGCCAAGCTTTTTTCATGAAAAAGATTGGTTTCCTGTCGTTCGGCCACTGGTCGCCCTCATCCCAGTCGCAGACGCGCTCGGCATCCGACGCGCTGCTGCAGTCGATCGAGCTCTCCGTCGCCGCCGAGGAGCTCGGCGCGGACGGAGCCTATTTCCGCGTGCATCACTTTGCCCGCCAGCTCGGCTCGCCGTTCCCGCTGTTGGCGGCGGTGGGAGCCAGGACGAGCCGCATCGAGATCGGCACGGCCGTCATCGACATGCGTTACGAGAACCCGCTCTACATGGCGGAGGACGCCGGCGCGGCCGACCTCATCGCCGGCGGGCGTCTGCAGCTCGGCATCAGCCGCGGCTCGCCCGAGCAGGTCATCGATGGCTGGCGCTATTTCGGCTACGCCCCGCCGGAGGGCCAAAGCGACGCTGACATGGCCCGCCGCCACGCGGAAGTATTTTTGGAGGTGTTGAAAGGCGAGGGTTTTGCCGAGCCCAATCCAAGGCCGATGTTCCCGAACCCGCCCGGCCTGCTGCGCGTCGAGCCATATTCGGCGGGCCTGCGCGAACGCATCTGGTGGGGCGCAGCCACCAATGCCACCGCCGAATGGGCGGCCAAGCTCGGAATGAACCTGCAGAGCTCGACGCTGAAGTTCGACGAGAGCGGTCAGCCCTTCCACATCCAGCAGGCCGAGCAAATCCGCCTCTTCCGCAAGGCATGGAAGGAAGCCGGCCATGCGCGCGAGCCGCGCGTCTCGGTCAGCCGCAGCATCTTCGCGCTGGTGGACGACCGTGACCGCGCCTATTTCGGGCGCGACGAGAGCGTCGATCATTTCGGCTACATAGAGCCGGAAAAACTCGCTGTGTTCGGTCGCAGCTACGCCGCGGAGCCCGACGTTCTGATCGAGCAGTTGAAGGGCGACGAGGCCATCGCCGAAGCCGACACGCTGCTCCTCACCGTGCCCAACCAGCTAGGCGTCGACTATAACGCGCATGTCATGGAAGCCATTCTGACCCACGTCGCGCCCGGCCTGGGCTGGCGCTGACGGAACAGAGGTCGGGCGCTCAAGCAGAGCGTCCCTCAATTCGCGCGGCATTTTCGGACATAAAGACGTCGGGCCCTGATGTCTTCAGGGCCCGACGTCTTTCAACGCTGGCACTCAACGCTGGCCGCCTTTGCGTCCGGTCTCGGATGCCCGTTCGCGATCCTCGGCAAAGTTCCCGCTGCCGCCGCGATGGCCACCCTGCTGGCGGCTTGCGCCGCCTTCCGCCTGCTGCTGCGAGCTGCGGCGCTTGTCGTCATCCATGTGGCCGCCGCCCTGCTGGCGTGATTTGTCGTTGCGATCCTGATTTCCGCCTTTGTGGGGCATTGTCTTTCTCCTAGGGTCTTCGCCCCGCGTCCACGAATCCAACTCCTCGGGATGCAATGTGTTCCGGATGAAACTCATGTTCTGCACGTTCCGGCTGCCGTCCGTCTTCGCGGGCGGCTTGCGACCGGGTCGGCGATGCCGGCAGCAAGGTTGGCGCGGCTGCCGTCTCCCGCTATAGCAGGCGTGTGGAGGGGCGACGCGAGTTCCTATGAAGACTTATATACACGAGACGCCGGCAGGCATCGGGGCGCACCTTGCCGAGCGGATCGACGCCGGCATCCGCGACGCCGGCGACGCCGGCCGCCCTTATGTGCTGGGCTGTCCGGGCGGGCGCAGCGCCATGCCGGTCTACGAGGCGCTCGCGGCAAGGCTCGCCGACCAGTCAGTCGACTGCTCGCATCTCGTCATCGCCATGATGGACGAATATCTGCTTGCCGGGCCCGGCGGCGCCCTCTCGCCGCCCGATGCATCGGCGCACTATTCCTGCCGCGGTTTCGGCGAGCGCGAGATTCTGGAGCGCATCAATGCCGGCCTGCCGGAGGCCTTGCGCATCCAGGCACGGAATTTCTGGACGCCCGATCCTGCGGATGCTGCGAATTACGATCTGCGCCTCGCCGACGCCGGCGGCGTCGATCTCTTCCTGCTCGCTTCCGGCGCCGGCGACGGCCATATCGCCTTCAACCCGCCGGGCTCCGCCCGCGACAGCCGCAGCCGCATCGTCAAGCTCGCCGAACAGACACGCCGCGACAACCTCGCTACCTTCCCCGACTTCGGATCGCTCGACGAAGTGCCGACGCACGGCGTCACCATCGGCATCGGCTCCATCGCCGAGCTGTCGAAGTCTGTCGCCATGATCGTCTGGGGCGAAGCCAAGCGCACCGCCTACAGGCGCATCGCCGACGCCAGATTCTACGATCCATCCTGGCCGGCGACGATCGTGGTCGAATGTCGGCAGGCCGAGTTCCATGCGGACAGGGCCGCCGCCTATGGCTGACCTTTCTCCGGGCGATGCCTGGGCGATCGGCGTCGATGTAGGCGGGACCAAGACGAAGGCCTGCCTCGTCCGCATCGCCGACGGAGCGGTGCTGATCGAGAAGACGCGGACGACACCTTGCGCGGAAGGCGGGGCCGCCGTGCTGGACCTCGTCGTCGCGATGGCGGCCGAGACGCAGCGCGAGGCCGGCGAGCTGACGCGCGGCGAGGCCTGCCCGGTCGGCGTCTGCCTGCCCGAACTGGTCAGCAATGAGGGCGAGCCGGAATCGGCGTGGAATTTCGAATGGCGCGGTCTCGACTACCGCACGCCGCTGTCTGCCTTCGGCCCGGTCTATCTCGAGAGCGACGTGCGAGCCGCAGCCTTTGCCGAAGGCTGGATCGGCGCCGGCGGCAATGCCGACATCTTCGTCTACGTCACCCTGTCGACCGGCATGTCGCATACGCTCGTCATCGGCGGAAAGCCTTATGGCGGCGCACGCGGCTTCGCCATCCACTTCGCCGGCGCCGAGCTGGTGGCATGGAGCGGCCCGGACCAGGACATAGAGGTCCGCCAGAACATCGAAGTCTTCGCCAGCGGCAAGGGCCTGGGCGAGCGCTACGGCGTGCTTGTCGGCGACCGAAACGCTACGGCGCGCCAGCTCATCGAGGCAGCGGCCGCCGATCCGCGCGCGGAAAGGCTGCTGGAGAATTCGCTGCTGTCGATCGCCTCTTATCTCGGCCAGCTCGTCAACATACTCGACCCGTCACTCATGGTGATCGGCGGCGGCATCGGCAGCAACCCTGAGATCAACGAACGGCTCGGCGAGCTGACGCGGCCTTTCATCTTCGCCGACCTTGCGCGCGACCTGCCCATCGTGCCGGCCATGCTCGGCGACAAGGCCTGCGCGATCGGCGTTGCTGCCCTGGCCCACCGGGCCGCGCCCGTCAGATCCTGAGCAGGGACTCAGGCCCGCAGCGTCTCCAGCGTGCGCATGATGCCGCGAAGCTCGGCCAGCCCCTTCAGGCGGCCGATGCAGGAATAGCCCGGGTTCACTTGTTTGCCGATGTCGTCGACGATGGCGTGGCCGTGGTCGGGCCGCATCGGGATTTCCCAGTCCGCCCTGCCTTCCGCCTTGCGCCGCCGCTCCTCCGCAAGCAGCGCGTCGACCACCGCGACCATGTCGGTGTCGCCTTCGAGATGCTCGGCCTCGTGGAAGGAGCCATCGGCCTCCTTGGTCACGTTACGCAGATGGGCGAAGTGGATGTCTGAGGCAAAGCGCCGTGCCATCGCCGGCAGATCGTTGCGCGGGTTCGCACCGTAGGAGCCGGTGCAGAGCGTCAGCCCGTTCGACGGAGATGGGACGGCGGCGAGCAGCGCCGCCGCATCGTCGGCATCCTTGACCACCCGCGGCAGACCGAAGATCGGGAAAGGCGGATCGTCGGGATGGATCGCCATCCTGACCCCTTCCTCCTGCGCGACCGGCACGATCTCGCGCAGGAACGCAAAGAGGTTCTGCCTGAAATCCTCGACCGCGATCTCCCTATAGACGTCGAGCGCGCGCCGGAAGCTTTCGCGGTCGAAGATGAATTCGCGTGCTGGCACCCAGCCGATAAGGTTCGCCTCGAGCCGCGCGAGATCGCTCACGCTCATCGCCGCCAGTCGAACCTTCGCAGCTTCGATGTGTTCGGGTGGATGCTCGGCCTCCGCACCGGCGCGTTTCAGCACAAGCACGTCATAGGCACAGAAATCGACGATGTCGAAACGCAGCGCCGTGCCGCCATGCCACATCCGATAGTCGAGGTCGGTGCGCGTCCAGTCGGTGATCGCCATGAAATTGTAGCAGATCGTTTTAATGCCAGCCCGTGCCAGGTTGCGGATCGAGGTTTTGTAGTTGTCGATAAGCTCGCGGTGGCGTCCGCTGCGGGTCTTCACGTCCTCATGCACGATGACGCTTTCGACCACCGACCAAACCAGCCCCGCGGCCTCGATCTCGGCCTTGCGCTTGGCGATCTCGTCCTCCGGCCAGGCGCGGCCGTCATTGAGATGATGGAGCGCCGTCACCACGCCAGTCGCACCGGCCTGTCGCACATGCGAGAGGAGAACGGAATCGTCTGGACCGAACCAGCGCCAAGTCTGTTTCAAGCGGATCTTCCTTCAAATCTGGAACGCTGCGAGCGCGGCTCTTACGTCGCCGCCGCGCAGCTTGTCGAGATGCCGGGACGCCAATGCTTCGAGCGCGGCGCGGTGGGGACTGCCGCTGGCAAGACCCGCAAGGTCGAAGATGGCCGCCACGGTGTCTGCGGGCGGCTGCTTCGCGGCGGCGATCTCGGCGAGCTTTGCATCGAGCGGATCGGTGAAATGGCCCGACGGAAGCGTCGTGCCGCGCAGTTCCGCCGCGCGGATCCATGCCGCGACAGTCAGCATCAGATGATTGGCACCGGTGCCGGCGGCCAGCCGGTCGAGCGCCGAACCGATGATCCGCTGCGGCAGCTTCTGGCTGCCGTCATTGGCGATCTGCGCCGTACGGTGCTGAAGCGCGGTGTTGTCGAAGCGGTCGGTGAGCGCCGCCGCGTAGCTCTTCGGGTCGAGGCCGGCATCCCCGGGAAGCGTCGGTGCGGCTTCCGCCCACAGCGCCTGCACGAAGCGGCGGATGGCCGGATCGCCGAAGGATTTTGCCACCGTGTCGTGACCGGCAAGCAGGCCGAGATAGGCGATGGAGGAATGCGCGCCGTTGAGCAGGCGCAGCTTCATCTCCTCGAAGGGACGGACGTCGCGCACCATCTCGACGCCGAACTTTTCCCAGTCCGGCCGCCCGGCCGAAAAATCGTCCTCGATCACCCATTGGCTGAACGGCTCGGTCATCACAGGCCAGGCGTCCCCGACGCCGAGCGTCGCCGAGATACGGGCTCGGTCGGCATCGGTGGTGGCCGGCACGATGCGGTCGACCATGCTCGACGGGCAGGACACGCTTTCGACATGGCTGGCGAGCTTGGCCTCGCGCAACGCCGCGAACCGCACCAGCAGCCGGTGCAGCGTCTTGCCGTTGGACGGAAGGTTGTCGCAGGACAGGATTGTGAAAGGTCTTGTACCGGCCGCCCGCCGGCGCGCCAGCGCTTCGACCAGGAAACCATGCGCTGTCTGTGGCCGCGCAGGGTCGGCGAGGTCGGCGACGATGCTGGGATGGTTCTCATCGAGCCTGCCCGACGCGCCGCGCAGATAGGCTTTTTCCGTAATCGTCAACGTGACGATGCGGATGTCGGGATCGGTCAGCGCGTCGAGCAATCTCGCCGGATCGCGCGGCGCGACGAGGACCGTTCCGATCGAGCCGATGACGCGCAGCTTCTCGTCGGCGCTGCCGCGCTCGGCCAGCGTGTAGAGACCGTCCTGCGGCTCCAGCGCATCATGGGTCGAGGCGCTCTGCAGCGAGGCGCCGACGATGCCCCAGTTCGTTTCGCCGGCGGCGAGGCAGTCGTCGACATAGGCCGCTTGGTGGGCGCGGTGGAAGGCGCCGACGCCGAGATGCACGATGCCGGGCGTTACCGCGGCGCGGTCATAGGCTGGGACCGCCGCCGACGACGGCAGCCTCTTCAGCGTCTTGTCTGACAGGCGTTCGGACATGGTGGCTACAGAAAATCGGCGCGGTGCGGCGTGAAGGTGTCGACGAGCCGGCCGGCCTCCAGCGCCTTGACGCCATGCACCAGACCCGACGGAACGATGTAGGCGCCGCCTTTTTCCACGATGTCGGACTTGCCGTCGATCGTCACCTCGAAGCGCCCCTCCGCGACATAGCTCGACTGGACATGCGGATGCGAATGCAGCGCGCCGACGCCGCCCTTGTCGAAATCGAACTCGACCATCATCAGCTCTTCCGTGTGCAGGATCACCCGTCGGCGGTTGCCGTCCGGCGTCGGCGTCCACGGTTTTGCGTCAGGCTGGGAGAAGAGCGTCGGCTCGGTCACGTCAAGAACTCCTATCTGGCCAGCCAGCCGCCGTCGACAGGCACCACCGCCCCGTGCATGTAAGCCGAGGCCGGCGCCAGCAGGAAGACCGCCGCGTCGCCGATATCCTCGGGCCTGCCCCAGCGGGCCGCCGGGATGCGGCCGAGGATCGCCGCGCTGCGGTCGGGGTCGTTGCGCAGCGCCTCGGTGTTGTTGCTGACCACATAGCCGGGCGCGATCGCATTGACGTTGATGCCGTTAGCCGCCCATTCGCAAGCCAGCAGCCGCGTGATGCCGACCACGCCATGCTTGGACGCCGTGTAGGATGCTACGCGAATGCCGCCCTGGAATGAAAGCACCGAGGCGATGTTGACGATGCGCCCCTCGCGTCCGGCCGCCAGCACCTTTCGCGCGAAAGCCTGGCAAAGGAAGAACAGCGACTTCAGGTTGACGTCCATGACGTCGTCCCAATCCGTTTCGGAAAAATCCACGGCGTCGGCGCGGCGGATGATGCCGGCATTGTTGACAAGCCCGTCGACCGGGCCGGCCGTTTGCCAGACCTCGTCGAGCATCGCACCTGCCGCGGCATGATCGCCGAGGTCACAGGAGACGGGTGTGAAGACGCCGCCCTTTGCTTCCACCAGCGCCGCCGTCTCCGCCATGGATGAACGGCCAACGCCGACCACGGCGCCGCCCGCTCGCGCCACCGCAAGCGATATGCCTTGCCCGATGCCGGTGTTGGCCCCGGTGACGACGATGCGCCTACCGGTAAGGCCGAAGGCCGACAGATCGGTCATCGCAGCATTTCCAGCGGCACCGGGTCGACATCCGTGTAGTCGACATTGTCGCCGGCCATCGCCCAGATGAAGGCGTAATTCGACGTGCCGGCCCCGGAATGGATCGACCAGGGCGGCGACAGCACCGCCTCCTCGTTCTTCATGACGAGATGGCGCGTCTCGTCGGGTTCCCCCATGAGATGGAAGACGCGCGACGCATCCGGCAGGTCGAAGTAGAGATAGACCTCCATGCGGCGGTCGTGCACATGCGCCGGCATCGTGTTCCAGACCGACCCCTCGGCAAGCTGCGTCATGCCGACGACGAGCTGGCAGGTTTTTACCCCCTCAGCATGGATGAACTGGAAGATCGAGCGCTCGTTCGAGGTCTTCTGGCTGCCGAGGTCGAGCCGCTTGGCGTCGCCGATCCGGATGACCTTTGTCGGATGCGCCTGGTGGGCCGGCGCGCTGAGCAGATAGAACTTCGCCGGCGACGACGCCTCGTCGGAAGAGAAGAGCACCGCCTCCGTACCCATGCCGACATAGATCATGTCGCGCGCGGCAAGACGGTGTGTCTCGCCGCCGGCCTCTACGGTACCGGCCCCGCCGATATTGACCGCGATCAGCTCGCGTCGGTCGAGGAAGTTCTTCGTGCCGGTGGGCTTGATCGCTGCAAGCTCCAGCGTCTCGCCGGCCGGCATCGCGCCGCCAACGATCATCCGGTCGTAATGCGTATAGGTCAGGCTCACGCACCCCGGCTGGAACAGGTCGCCGATGTGGAAGTTGCTGCGCAGTTCGTCGGTCGCCATGGCGGCTCCGGCCTGCGGATCAATGGCGTAGCGGGAGGTGTAGTCGGTGTGGTCTGGCATGTCGCTGGTGTTGCTTTCCTTGCTTGTCAGATCGCCTTGGTCCGCATGGCGGCCAGATATTCCGCCTGCTGGCTGGTCAGCCGTTGCCGGTAGCGGTGCTGCGCGGCGACGAGATGCGCGCGCATGGCCGCGCGGGCTGCGTCGGCGTCGCTCGCCGAGATCGCCTTGAGGATCAGCAGATGTTCCCTCTGCAGGCCGGTCAGATATTCGGTCGAAAGCACCTCCACCGAATACCAGGGCGAATTCCGGTCGCAGGGTATGGTGCGGTCGCCGAGCGCATCGATTATCTCGACATAGAAAGGATTGTTGGTCGCCGATGCGATCTCGCGGTGGAAGGCGAAATCGGCCTTCCCGGTCGGTTCGCCGAGATTGAGCAGCCGCTCGAATTCGAAGAAGGCCTCCTGGATGCGGGCCTCCTGCGCGGCGTTGTGGCGCTGTGCCGCCAGTCCGGCGCTCTCTATCTCGATGCCCATGCGCACTTCAAGCACGTTGATCGCCTGGCTGACCTTCCTGATATCCTGGTTGAACGAGCCGAAGGCCAGGGTCGGATGTTCAAGCACGAACACGCCGGCCCCTTGCCGCGACTCCACCAACCCGTCCGCGGCAAGGCTTGCCATCGCCTCACGGATCACGGTGCGGCTGACCCCGAAGGTTTCGGTCATCTGGCCCTCGGTCGGCAGTTTCTGCCCCGGCTGGATCTGCCCGCCCAAGATCTGGTCGCGCAGCGCCGACACCACATGCTCCGAGAGCTTGGGCTTGCGTTCGATCCGGATCTCCGGGGCGGCGTCGGCCATGTCCGTCTCCTATTTGAACACGCCGGGCAGCCAGAGCGACAGCGCCGGGATGTAGGTGACGAGCCCGAGTACCACGATTCCCGCCGCGTAGAACGGCCAGATCGAGCGCATCGCTTCCCAGACCGTGATCTTTCCGACCGCGCAGGCGACGAACTGCACCGCACCCACCGGCGGCGTGTTCAGGCCGATGCCGAGATTGAGGATCAGGATGACGCCGAAATGCACCGGGTCGATGCCGTAATGCGCGGCGACCGGCAGAAAGATCGGCGTCGCGATGATGATCGTCGGCCCCATGTCCATGAAGGTGCCGAGCAGGAGCAGGATGACGTTGATCAGGAGCAGGACGACCAGCGGATTTTCCGAGATCGTACCCATCCAGTCGATCAGCAGGGCGGGTATCCTGAGATAGGCCATCAACCAGGCGAAGGACGCCGCCGTTCCGATGATCAGCAGGATCATCGCCGTGGTGCGCACGGCGCCCAGCGTGGCGTCGACGAAATTGCGCCAGCCGAGCGAGCGGTAGACGGTGATCGTGACCAGCACCGCGTAGAAGACCGCGATGCAGGAGCTTTCCGTCGCCGTGAAGATGCCCGAGCGGACGCCGCCGAAGATGATGCCAATCAGCAGCAGTCCCGGCAGCGAATTGAGCAGGAACCAGCCAACCCGCGCAAAGCCTGGAAAGGCTTCGGTCGGATAGCCGCGCCTGCGGGCGACGACGTAGGCTGTCACCATCAGCGAAGCCGCAAGCAGCAGGCCAGGGATGATGCCGGCGGTGAAGAGGTCGGCGATCGAGATTTTTCCGCCCGCCGAGATCGAATAGATGATCATGTTGTGCGAGGGCGGCAGCAGGAGTGCGATCAGCGCCGCCATCGAGGTGACGTTGACCGCGTAGTCGGCTCCATACCCACGCGCCTTCATCTGCGGAATCATCAGCCCGCCGACGGCGGCCGCCTCCGCCACGGCCGAGCCGGAGATGCCACCGAACAGGGTGGACGCCGCGATGTTCACCTGGCCGAGCCCGCCGCGCAGATGCCCGACGAGCGAACCGGCGAAGGCGACGATGCGCTGGGCGATGCCACCGCGCACCATCAGGTCGCCGGCATAGATGAAGAAGGGGATGGCAAGCAGCGTGAAGACGCTCATGCCCGAATTCATCTGCTGGAAGATGACCAGCGGCGGCAGGCCCATATAGAGGATCGCCGCGAAGCTGGCGGCGCCCAGGCAGAAGGCGATCGGCGTGCCGATCAGCATCAAGAGCGTGAAGACGCCGAACAGGATGAGCGACGCCATCTCAGGCCTCCTTGACCTGGGCCAGCGAGGGCACTTCGTCGTCCGCTTCGGCGTCGTGGTCGACATCCACCCCGGACCAGCGCAGCACGATCCGCTCCAGCGAGAACAACAGGATCAGCACGCCGCCCCCCGTCAGCGGCATGTATTTGAACGAGCCCGATATGCCGAGGCCGGGCATGACCTCCTCCCACTGCAGCCGCATCAGCACGATGCCGTACCAGATCATGCCGAAGGCGAAGGCAAACACGACGAGGTCGGACAGGGTGCGCAACACCTTCTTCGAGCCGGGCGGCAGCACATAGAGCAGCACATCGAAGCCGAGATGGTAGTTCTCGCGCACGCCGACAGCCGCGCCGAGGAAGATGAACCAGCTCATGATGATGATCGACGAGAGCTCGGTCCAGGCATTGCTCCAGTTCAGCACGTAGCGCAGGAAGACCTGCCAGCCGACGATCAGCGTCATGGCGACGAGCCCGGCGCCGGCGGCATAGAGCGCCGCGTTGGACAGGAAGGTCAGAGTGCGGCCGACGGCGGCCATGCGTGGGCGCTGGGTCAAGTCCGGCTCGGCTGCGCTGATCGGTTCTTGCACTGGTCCGCTCCTGGAAACGTGGACGGAAGAAAGGTCCGGGCCAGGATTTCCACCCGGGGCCCGGACCTTTCCGGTACTATTTCACCGCCTGGATGCGGGCGACGAGATCCTTCAGCTCCGGCGTGTTGACGTACTTTTCGTAGACCGGCTTCATCGCGTCGATGAAGGGCTGCTTGTCCGGGGTGGTGATCTGCGAACCGGCATCCTCGACGATCTTGCGGGATTCGGCGACGCGGGCGTCCCACAGCTCCCACTGCTTCTCCATGGACTCCTTGCCGGCCTGCCGGAAGATCGCCTTATCCTCGTCGCTGAGCTTGTCCCATGCCATCTTCGACATCACGAACACCTCCGGCACGATGGTATGCTCGTCGAGCGAATAGTTCTTCGCAACCTCGAAATGCTTCGCCGACTCGTAGCTCGGGAAGTTGTTCTCCGCGCCGTCGATGACGCCCGTCTCGATCGAGGAATAGACCTCGCCATAAGGCATCGGCGTGGCGGTGGCGCCGAGCGCGCCGACCATGTCGACGAAGACGTCCGACTGGATGACGCGGAACTTCAGGCCGGCCAGATCGGCAACGGTGTTGACCGGTTTCTTCGAGTTGTAGAAGGAGCGCGAGCCGCCGTCATAATAGGCGATGACGACCACGCCGTGCTGCTCGAAACCCTTGGCGATCTCGTCGCCGATCTCGCTCGCCATCACCTTGCGTGCATGGTCCGGCGAGGTAAAGAGATAGGGCAGCGACGGGATCATGGTCAGCGGCACCAGGCTGTTCCAAGGCGCCATCGAGACGCGGTTGAGGTCGATGACGCCCGAGCGCACCTGCTCGATCGTGTCGGCCTCCTGACCGAGCTGAGCCGAGTGATAGACCTCGACCGAATAGCGGCCGTCGGTCCGCTCCTTGATCAGGTCGCCGAAATACTTCACCGCCTCGACGGTCGGATAGCCGTCGGGATGCGTGTCGGACGAACGCAGCACCGTCTGGGCATTGGCCGCCCCGACCAGCAAGGTCGCGGCGGCAAGCGCCGTCCCTGCCAGTTTCGTGAAATGCAACATGGTCTCCTCCCGTTTGCATGTCGGGCGCCATTGCCCGCTAGAGCCGGTACGCCTTCTTCGCCAGCGTATAGGCCAGTTCCTGCGCAAGCTCGTGCGCCTCGTCCTCCCTCAGCCGATGCTCCGAGACGAGGCGTGCGAGAAATGCGCAATCGACCCGGCGCGCCACGTCGTGACGGGCCGGTATGGATGGAAAGGCGCGAGTGTCGTCGTTGAAGCCGACGGTGTTGTAGAAACCCGCCGTCTCCGTCGTCATCTCGCGGAAGCGGCGCATGCCCTCGGGGCTGTCGTGGAACCACCATGCGGGCCCGAGCCTCAGCGCCGGATAGACGCCGGCGAGCGGAGCGAGTTCGCGCGCATAGCTCGTCTCGTCCAGCGTGAAGACGATGACGGAAAGGCGGGGCTCCGTGCCGACCGCGTCGAGCAGCGGCTTCAGCGCCGCGACGTAGTCGGTACGCGTCGGTATGTCGAAACCCTTGTCGCGTCCGAACCTCTGCATCATCGCCGGCGAATGGTTGCGCCAGGAGCCCGGATGGATCTGCAGGACCAGCCCGTCGTCGAGGCTCATCTTCGCCATCTCGGTCAGCATCTGTGCGCGGAAGAGCCGCCGCTCGCGCTCGTCTTCCGAGCCGCGCCGGATGCGGTTGAACAGTTCCGCCGCTGCTGCGTCGGACAGGTTCGCCGTCTCTGCTGTCAGATGGCCGTGATCCGACGACGTCGCGCCGAACTCCTTGAAATAGGCGCGCCGCCGTCGGTGGGCATCAAGATAGCCCGACCATGTGCCGGTGTCGGAGCCGGTGATCTCGCCGAGCCTGTCGAGATTGGCGGCAAAACCTTCGAAATCAGGATCGACCACGGCATCGGGCCGGTAGGCCGTCACCACGCGCCCGTCCCAGCCGCTGTCGCGGATCATCCGATGCCATTTCAAATCGTCGAGCGCGCCCTCGGTGGTGGCGATCGCCTCGATGTTGAAGCGCTTGAACAAAGCGCGCGGACGATAGTCGTCGGTCGCAAGCAGCGCCGCGATCCTGTCGTAGTGCGCGTCCGCGGTGGCGGCCGACAGCGGCTCCGCGATGCCGAAGAGATGCTCCAGCGTGTAGTCGAACCAGAGCCGGGTCGGCGTGCCGCGAAAGAGAAAATAGTTCTCGGCGAAACGCCGCCAGATGGTGCGGCCGTCCGTCTCTACCGGCGAGCCGTCCAGCGTCGGCACGCCAAGGTCCTCCAGCCGGATGCCTTGGCTGAACAGCATGCGGAAAATGTAGTGATCGGGCACGATCAGAAGCTGCGCCGGATCCGGAAAAGGCTCGTCGAGCGCATACCAGCTGGGATCGGTGTGGCCGTGCGGACTGACGATCGGCAGATTCCTGACCGCGGCGTAGAGATCGCGCGCCACCTGGCGCGGGCCCGCTTCGGCCGGAAACAGAAGATCGTCGGCGATCAATGCGCCCATCGGTCCAGACTTCCTCCCCGGGCGCAACCGTATTGGCGAGCTTACGGCAATGTCAACATACAAAAATCACAAGGTTGTATGATGACTTTCGGGAAGCTATCGTGCCGGCCTCGGAGGAACATCGCATGAGGAAGATCGGCATCATCGGGCTCGGCATGGCGTCGGCGCCCCATGCGAGGAGCCTTCAGGATCTGAAAGAACGCGTCCAGGTCAAGGCAGCCTTTAGTCCAAGTGCCCAGCGCCGGAAGGCCTTCGCTGAGACCTACGGCTTCGCTCTCGCCGACAGCGCCGACGCCATCTTCTCCGATGCTTCCATCGACGCCGTGCTGCTGCTGACGCCGCCGAACACGCATCTCGATCTCGTCCGCCGCGCGGCCCTAGCCGGCAAACATGTTCTGCTGGAAAAACCGCTGGAGATCAGCCTCAAGCGTGCCGAGGACCTCGTCGCCGTTGCCGAAAACGCCGGCGTGAAGCTCGGCGTCGTTCTGCAGCACCGCTTCCGCCCGATCAGCACGGCACTTGCCGGCCTCATCCGCGAGGGCCGCCTCGGCGACATCGTCAGCGCCTCGGCGCGGCTCTACAACTGGCGCCCGCAGAGTTATTACGATCAGCCCGGCCGCGGCACGCGAGCGCGCGACGGTGGCGGCGTGCTGCTCACCCAGGCGATCCACACGCTCGACCTGATGATCTCGCTGGCCGGCCTGCCGGTCGAGGTGACCGGCTATGCCGCGACCAGCCCGGTGCACAGGATGGAGACGGAAGACCTCGCCTTTGCCGCGACCCGATTTGAGGATGGCGGCATCGGCGCGATCAGCGCAACGACCTCGGCCTATCCCGGCATTCCCGACGCGGTCGACATCATCGGCACCAAGGGCATGGCGCGCATCGAGGGCGCGAAGATGATCGCCCATTTCCACGACGGCACCGAGGAGATCGTCAACGACGGCGCGCTCGGCGGCGGCGCCGGCGCGGACCCGATGGCCTTTCCGCATCATCACCACCGGGCCGTTATCGAAGATTTCCTCGACGCCATCGAAGGGGATCGCGACCCCGCCGTCACCGGCCGCGAAGCGCTGAAGGTGCACCGCCTGATCGCCGCGATATTGCGTTCGTCCGAGACGGGCGAACGCGCCGAGGTCTGACGCTGGGCCCCGACAGCCGGTCGATCTTCCGGCAACACGCCTTTGCATCGCTGCGCTCGACACCATATGACCGGAACAGAGACGTGTCGGGAGTTCTGACGATGCTTGCGACGGACAAGGTCAAGAAGGTCCACCTCATGGAGGTCGGTCCGCGCGACGGCTTCCAGTCCGAAAAACAGTTCGTCCCGACCGAGACCAAGATCAGGGTCATCAACGCGCTGTCGCGCACCGGCCTGCCGGCGATCCAGGTGACGTCCTTCGTGCACCCGAAGGCCATCCCGCAATTCGTGGACGCGGAGGATGTGGTCGCCGGCATCGATATCGTGCCCGGCGTCAGCTATCGCGCGCTGGTGCCGAACATGCGCGGGCTGGAGCGCGCCCGCCGCTTCCGCGACCGCATCGACGGCGTTTCCTTCATGCTGTCGGTGACGGAATCCCACAACCGCGCCAACGGCAACCGGTCGATCGACCAGACGCTCGAGGAGATCGCCGGCATGGCCAGGCTGGCGGCCGAAGACGGCTTCACGATCTACGGTAGCATGATCTGCGCGCTCGGCTGCCCCTTCGAAGGGCAGGTGGGACTGGACCAGCTTGATCGCATCGCCGCCCGCTACGTCGAGCTTGGCGTCCGCAAAATCTCGATCGCCGACACGATCGGCGTCGCCAACCCGAAGCTGGTCCACGACGTCGTTTCGCACATGGTCGCGAGATATCCGGAGGTGGCGTTCAACATGCACCTCCACAACACCCGCGACATGGCTCTGGCGAACACGCTTGCCGCGCTGGAGGCGGGCGTCAGCCGCTTCGACGGAGGCGTCGCCGGGCTGGGCGGCTGTCCCTACGCGCCGGGCGCAACCGGCAACATCGCGACCGAGGACATGGTGAACATGCTGCACGGCATGGGCATCGAGACGGGCATCGATCTCGACAAGCTGCTCGACGTGGCCAGGGTGCACAAGGAGTTCATCCCGCATGCGCTCGACAGCGCGCTGTTGCGCGCCGGCCGCGGCAACGTGCTCCTGCCTGCGCCCGAGCGCCAGCAGAAGGTGGCTTCCTGACGGTCAGGCCTGGCGCGCGTCTTCCAGGATCATCGACGCGCCCTTCTCGGCGATCATCATCGTCGGCGAATTGGTGTTGCCCGAGGTGATCGTCGGCATCACCGACGCGTCGACCACGCGCAAGCCGCCGAGCCCGATCACCCTGAGGCGCTCGTCGACGACCGCGCCACGATCGCTCGCCAGTCCCATCTTCGCCGTCCCGACCGGATGGAAGATCGTCGTGCCGATGTCACCCGCCGCCTTCGCCAATGCCTCGTCCTCGTCGGGTACGCCGGGGCCGGGCAGGAACTCCTCCGGCCTGTAGCGATCGAGCGCCGGCGCCCTGGCGATCTGCCGTGCGATGCGGATCGACTGCGCCGCGACGCGCCGGTCCTCCTCCGTCGACAGATAGTTCGGCGCGATGAACGGCTTGTCGTGGAGATCCGCGGAACGGATGCGCACCATGCCGCGGCTCTCCGGTTGCAGGTTACAGACGCTGGTGGTGAGGCCGGGGAACCGATGCAGAGGATCCCCGAACTTGTCGAGCGACAGCGGCTGGATGTGGAACTGCAGGTTGGCCCGCTCGCGCTCGGGCTCCGAGCGCACGAAGACGCCGAGTTGCGACGGCGCCATGGTCAGCGGCCCGCGCCGGAACAGCGCATATTCGACGCCCATCCACCCGCGGCGCACGAGCGAGTGATAGGTCTCGTTCATCGTGCGGGCGTTGGAAAGCTTGTAGATGATGCGAAGCTGAAGATGATCCTGCAGATTGGCGCCGACGCCCGGCATCTCCCTGAGCACTTCGACGCCGGCCTGTCGCAGGACGTCGGCGGGGCCGATGCCCGACCGCTGCAAGATCTCCACGGAGCCGATCGAGCCGGACGAGAGGGTGACCTCGCCGCGGCATCTGACGGTATGCGTCGCTCCCTTGTGCCGGACGGTGACGCCGCTGGCGCGTGTCCCCTCGAAGGCCAGTTTCTCGACATGGCATTCGGTGAGGAGATGAAGGTTCGGTCGCGACAGCACAGGCTTCAGGAAGGCGGTCGCGGAAGACCAGCGCAGCCCGCGCCGCTGGTTGACGTGGAAGTAGCAGGAGCCGGCATTGTCGCCGCAGTTGAAGTCGTCGATCGCAGCTATCCCGCGTTCTGCCGCCGCTTCCCGATAGGCCTCCAATATCTCCCACTTCACGCGCGGCGGCTCGATCCGCAGCTCGCCGCCGACGGCGTGCGCGTCGCTCGCGCCGAGGAAATGGTCCTCGTGCTTCTTGAAATAGGGCAGCACGTCGTCCCAGCCCCAGCCGGTGAGGCCGAGCTGCCGCCAGTGGTCGTAGTCGCCGGCCTGGCCGCGCATGTAGATCATCGCGTTGATGGCCGACGAGCCGCCGATCACCTTGCCGCGCGGATAGGCGAGGCTGCGGCCATTGAGGCCGGGCTCCGCCTCGGTGCGGAAGCACCAGTCGGCGCGCGGATTGCCGATGGCGAAGAGATAGCCGGCGGGGATATGGAACCACACCCAATTGTCGCGCCCGCCCGCCTCCAGCACGAGGACGCGGTTCTTCGGATCGGCCGAAAGCCGGTTCGCCAGGATGCAGCCGGCGGAACCCGCGCCGACCACGACATAATCGTATTCGACGTCAGCATCGACGCCTGCAAGACGGGGCATGCTAGCCCACCCTTGGCAGCGTGATCGCGTCGGCCCCCACCCTCCCCGGCATGCTCAGGTCGCCTGAAAGTTCAGCGCGACGCCGTTGATGCAGTAGCGCAGATAGGTCGGCGGCGGGCCGTCCTCGAAGACGTGGCCGAGATGGCTGCCGCAGCGCGCGCAATGAACCTCGGTACGGACCATGCCATAGCTGCGGTCGGTCGTGGTCTCGACGGAGCCGGGGACCGGGTCGTTGAAGCTCGGCCAGCCGGTGCCGCTTTCGAACTTCAGCTTGGATTCGAACAGCGGCTGGTCGCAGCCGGCGCAACTGAACGTGCCGGCCCGCTTCTCGTGAAGCAGCGCGCAGCTTCCGGGCCGCTCGGTGCCGTGGTTGCGCATCACCTGGTACTGTTCCGGCGTCAGCCTGGCGCGCCATTCGGCATCCGTATGAGTGACGGGATAGGTTTTCGCATCCATGGCGTGCTCCCTTCGTGCTGCGCCCAATGTAGGGCGCAGACGGCGGTTCTGCAAAGCAGGAATGCCCGCGGCTAGGCGGCGCTGCGCGTCTCGGAGATGACGCCGACGATGTCGTCGACCACGCGCCTGACCAGGCCTGGATCGTCGCCCTCCGCCATCACGCGGATCAGCGGTTCTGTTCCGGAAGGGCGGATCACCAGCCGGCCCGACTGGCCGAGAAGGTTGCGCGCCTCCTCGATCGCCGCCTTGACCCGCGCCTCTTCAAGCGGCTTGCCGCCGGAGAAGCGGACATTCTTCAGAAGCTGCGGCACCGGCTCGAATTTCTTGGCGACCTCGCTGACGGGCTTGCCCTGCCGCTTGATGCAGGCGAGCACCTGCAGCGCCGACACCAGACCGTCGCCAGTGGTGGAGAAGTCGGAAAGCACGATATGGCCGGACTGCTCGCCGCCGACATTCAGCCCATGCGCGCGCATGTGCTCGACGACATAGCGGTCGCCGACCTTGGTGCGGTGCAGTTCCAGCCCGATGCCGGAGAGGAAGCGTTCGAGGCCGAGATTCGACATGACCGTCGCCGCCACAGCTCCGCCGGCGAGCTTGCCCGACTTGTGCCAGGCTTCCGCCACCAGCGCCATGATCTGGTCGCCGTCGATGACCTCGCCGTTCTCGTCGACGATGACGACGCGATCGGCGTCGCCGTCGAGCGCGATGCCGATGTCGGCGCGCACCTCGTGCACCTTCTTCGACAAGCCTTCCGGATGGGTGGAGCCGCACTCATGGTTGATGTTGAAGCCGTTGGGCTCGACATTGATCGAAACGACCTCAGCGCCGAGTTCCCAGAGTGCTTCCGGCGCCACCTTGTAGGCGGCCCCGTTGGCGCAGTCGACGACGACCCTGAGTCCCGCCAGCGACATCGACTTGGGCAGCGTGCGCTTGGCGAATTCGATGTAGCGGTCGTGCACGCCGTCGATCCGCTTCGCCCGGCCGAGCCCTTCGGAATCGGCCAGCGCCATCTCGACGCCGTCTTCCAGCATCGCCTCGATGCGTTGCTCGATCTCGTCGGAGAGCTTGTAGCCGTCAGGCCCGAACAGCTTGATGCCGTTGTCGAAATAGGGGTTGTGCGAGGCCGAGATCATGACGCCGATGTCGGCGCGCAGCGAGCGCGCCAGCATCGCCACGGCGGGCGTCGGAATGGGCCCGAGCAGGAACACGTCCATGCCGGCGGCGGTCAGCCCGGCCACCATCGCGTTCTCGATCATGTAGCCGGACAGGCGCGTATCCTTGCCGAGCACGACCCTGTGCCGGTGATTGCCGCGCTGGAAGGACAGGCCGGCGGCCATGCCGACCTTCATCGCCACTTCCGCCGTCATCGGAAATGTATTGGCCTTGCCACGGATGCCGTCCGTGCCGAAATATTTGCCGCTCATCTTTGTCGTCCCCGAAAAGCTTGACGCTTTCTGGCGCCTTTGGCGCGGTTTCTGCCACAGAATGGCACACGCCTCGCAATCACATTTGATGATTCTATATTACGAACCCCTTAGAAATCATTGTCGATTTGTGCGGTTGGTAAAAATCGCCCGCGGCGTGGAATAAGCGACGAATTCTCCCGTTCTTCCAGCCGGATCGGAGCCTGTGTCCCAGGCACAAGGGTCCGGCCGCAGAACCTGAAAGGAGAAATGCCATGTCGGACAGGATTTTTGACAAGTCGGACAACCATCCCGACGTCGAAGGAAAGGATATGAGCCGCCGCCGCATGCTGGCGCTGCTCGGCATCACCGGAGCCGCCGCCTATGCCGCGCCGACCCTGCTTTCGCTCGACCAGGCAAGGGCATCCGGCGGAAGCGGTGGCGGCTCGGGCGGCGGCGGTGGCCGTGGCGGCAGGGGCAGCGGCGGTTCCGGCGGACGCGGCTCGCGCGGCTCCGGCGGTTCGCGGGGCTCGCGCGGTTCCGGCGGACGAGGACGCCGTTCGGTCAACGCCGGCAATCTCCTCCGTCCCCTCCGCCGTATCTTCAGCTGACCGACTGACAGTGTCGGAGCAGCGGAGGCAATACGCTTCCGTTGCTCCGTCTCCTTGTCCGGCAAGGCTTCATCCGGAACCGCTTCGCACCTGCTCTGTTGGCGGCCGGAAACGATGCCGGCTCACCGACTTCCATCGGATCGCCTGATGTTCGTCCTTCTTCCGCATGGCCTGGAAAGGCCGCTCGTCTTCTCCCCCGATACGGCTCACGTCGCCGGGATGCTGCAATCGGTTCTGACCGGCTGGCCGATGAAGAGCGACCGCAAATTGGCCGGGAAGCCGCTTCTCCGGATCTTCGCCGACGGCGGCGAGATCATCATCGAGCGGCCCGAGGACGGGGGAACCTTCCATGAGCCGACCGCCGTCAGCGCCGTCTGCTCGCTGGTCGTCGAGGTGGTCGATGCGCTGGCGGCCGCTTCGCCCGGACTGGTCTGCCTTCACGCTGCGGCAGCCGAGTTCGGCGGACGCCTCGTTCTCTTCCCCGCGGCGCATCGCGCCGGCAAGAGCACGCTGATGGGGCGGCTTTCGGCTGGCGGACGACGCATCTTCGCCGACGACATCCTGCCGTTCGACCTTACCGCCGGCGAAGCCGTCTCGACTGGATGCATGACGCGGCTGCGGCTGCCACTTCCCCGCCGGACGAGCCGCGCATTCAAAAACCATGTGCGCGACCGGACGGTCCTGAGCGACGGCTATTACGCCTACCTCTCCGCGCCAAAGGACGCGGAAATCCGCTTCGGCGAACGGCTGCCACTTGGCGCCGTCGTCCTGCTTGAACGCAACAATCGGCCTGTGCGGGCGCGGCTGGAGCCCGCGCCGCTCGACCGGACGCTCCTCGAAATCCTCACGCGCAACACGCGCGACGATCGCGACGCGCTGCTGCTGCTTTCCACTTTCGCCTCGATCATCAGGCACGTTCCCGTGCAACGCCTCGTCTATTCGGATCTGGAGGACGCCGTCCGCTGCCTCGACGTGGCGTTTGGAAAAGAGGCACCTGCCTCACCGCGCCCGATCCGGGCCAATCCGGTGATCCGCGACGAGTTGTCGGGCGCACGGGTCAAACAGGCCGGTCCGCCCGCGCCGAAGCCCGGCCTGCCCCTCTACCGGAGGAGTCCTTCCGTCACATTGGAACGGGTCGACGCGTCCGGCTTCCTCCTGGACAGCCGCGGCAACGGCATTCACATGCTCGACCCGCTCGGCCTCGGCGTCTGGAACCTTCTCGAAACGCCGCGTGATGCGTCGTCGCTTTGCGATGTCGTTGCCGGCGCCTTCCCTGAAACGCCTCGTCAAAAGGTGGCGGACGACATCGACGGGTTGCTGTCGGCGCTTGTCGGCGAAGGCTTGGTCGAGCGGGTCGGCGCAGCTGTCCGGGACGTGTCCCTGATGGGCGGACTGTGAAGCAGCCGCCCTCTGCCGGACCTTGACGCGCCGCCGATTGCGCTCTCTACAGGGCGGACAAAACCTCTCAGGAGAAAGCCGTGCTGACGAGCGTCCCGCTGCTGGTCGTGTCCTTCATCCTCTACAATCTCGGCCTGGCCGGCCTGTTCGGCGACGGGCCGAACGGAGACCCATGGGCAACCGAGCTGTTCTCCTTCCGCATGATGTCGGGCGGCGTATTCTCGATGACGCTTGGAATATCGATGATCGTGATCGCGCTTCTGCTCTTCTTCGTCGAGATCGTGAAGTCGACCCGCACCTCGAACGCCTCGGTGGTCGACCACCTGTTGTCGACCTTCGTCTTCGTCGCCTTCCTGGTCGAATTCCTGCTGGTGGAGGGTGCGGCGCACCCGGTCTTCTTCGTCCTGATGGTGATTTCGCTTATCGACGTGCTGGCCGGCTTTTCCGTGTCGCTGCGCGCGGCGGGACGGGACGTCAGCTTCAACTGACCTCCCCGACGGCTCTCAGCCACCTGCAGTGAAGCACTGCCGCCTCGATAGGCGGCGCGTCAACCCATCGAGTCGATCTTGCGCTGCATCGCAGCGATCTGCTGCTTCAGCTCCGAAAGCTCGTCGGATTTCTCGCCGCCCTTTCCGCGACCGCCCTCCGGTGGCGCGGCCTGACTGCCGGTCGGGGGAAACGGCGTGAACATGCGCATGGCGTTCTGGAACAGCTCGATGTTGCGGCGCGTCTGCTCCTCGATCGCCTTCATCGGCGGGGTCATCTTCATCATCTCCATGGGTCCCTTGCCCATGGCCGATTTCATCTGTTCGCGGAACCGTTCCTGTTCCTTGGCGAAGGCGATCATCGACTGTTCGAGGAAGCTCGGCACCACCATCTGCATCTGGTCGCCGTAGAAGGAGATGAGCTGGCGCAGGAAGGAGATCGGCAGCATGTTCTGCCCGTCCTTGTTCTCCAGCTCGAAGATGATCTGGGTGAGGACGGGATGCGTGATGTCGTCGCCCGTCTTGGCGTCCTGCACGGTGAAGTCCTCGCCCTTCTTGACCATTTCGGCGAGGTCCTCGAGCGTCACATACGTGCTGGTGCCCGTATTGTAGAGGCGGCGGTTGGCGTATTTCTTGATCACCACCGGTTCGTCTTTGGCGGGCATCGACATCCTCCCAGAAGACCAGGCAGCCTCGTAAGCCCCCGGCAACGATTGCGCCTTTCGGGCAGGATATGCCCAAAAGCATCGCAATTCCAAGTAGTTTGTGCACTGCGGGATAATTGTTATGTTGCAGTGCCGGCAAATTATGCTGCGCAGCATAACAGTAGCCGCCGTCCCTGCGCCGCCGGATCGCCGATTTCCGGTTTGACTCGGCCCGTGGAAACGCGGGAGAAATGCTCATAAATCCGGTGCGCCTACCAAGCACCCTCACACTCTGGAGAAAACCATGCCTGCTTCCATCGTCGTCGCCGGAGCCGCCCGCACCCCGGTCGGCTCGTTCAACGGGGCATTCGCCAACGTGCCCGCGCATGAGCTCGGCGCCGTCGCCATCAAGGAAGCGCTGACCCGATCCGGCGTCGACGCCAAGGAAGTCGACGAGGTCATCCTCGGCCAGATCCTGACGGCCGCGCAGGGCCAGAACCCCGCCCGCCAGGCCGCCATGGCCGCCGGCATTCCGCAGGAGACCACCGCCTGGGGCCTCAACCAGCTCTGCGGCTCAGGCTTGCGCGCCATCGCAGTCGGCATGCAGCAGATCACCTCGGGCGACGCGAAGATCATCGTCGCCGGCGGCCAGGAATCCATGTCCATGGCCCCGCACGCGCAATATCTGCGCAGCGGCGTCAAGATGGGCGACCTGAAGCTCGTCGACACGATGATCAAGGACGGTCTGACCGACGCCTTCCACGGCTACCACATGGGCATCACCGCCGAGAACGTCGCGCGCCAATGGCAGCTGACCCGCGACGAGCAGGACCGTTTCGCCGTCGCCTCGCAGAACAAGGCGGAGGCCGCACAGAAGGCGGGAAGGTTCAAGGACGAGATTACCGCGGTCACCATCAAGGGCCGCAAGGGCGACACGATCGTCGACCAGGACGAGTATATCCGCGCAGGCACCACGCTGGAGACCGTCGCCAAGCTGAAGCCCGCCTTCGACAAGGACGGCACGGTAACCGCCGCCAACGCGTCCGGCATCAATGACGGCGCCGCCGCCGTCGTGCTGATGACCGAGGACGAGGCTTCGCGGCGTGGCCTCACCCCGCTGGTGCGCATCGTCTCCTGGGCGACGGCCGGCGTCGACCCTGCGATCATGGGCACCGGCCCGATCCCGGCTTCGCGCAAGGCGCTGGAGAAGGCCGGCTGGTCGGTTGCCGACCTCGATCTCGTCGAGGCCAACGAAGCCTTTGCCGCGCAGGCCTGCGCCGTCAACAAGGACATGGGCTGGAACCCGGAGATCGTGAACGTCAACGGCGGCGCCATTGCCATCGGCCATCCGGTCGGTGCTTCCGGCGCCCGCGTCTTCAACACGCTGGTCTTCGAGATGAAGCGCCGCGGCGCCAGGAAGGGCCTCGCCACGCTCTGCATCGGCGGCGGCATGGGCGTCGCCATGTGCGTGGAAGCGATGAACTGAGGGGAATCAGGGGAGTAAGGCAGTAGGAGAGCAGGGGATCTAGGTCGGCCTTCAACGAACCTATTCCCCTGCTCGCCTGCTCCGTACTCCCTACAACAGGGAGGAACTTTGCATGACACGCGTCGCACTGGTGACGGGAGGCTCGCGCGGCATAGGCGCCGCGATCTCGGTCGCGCTGAAGAATGCCGGCTACACCGTCGCCGCCAACTATGCCGGCAATGACGAGGCCGCGGATAAGTTCAAGGCGGAGACGGGCATCCCCGTCTACAAATGGTCGGTCGCTGACTACGACGCTTGTGCCGCCGGCATCGGCCGGGTGGAGGCCGATCTCGGCCCGGTATCGGTGCTGGTCAACAATGCCGGCATCACCCGCGACGCAATGTTCCACCGGATGACGCGCGAGCAGTGGAAGGACGTGATCGACACCAATCTCAACGGCCTCTTCAACATGACGCATCCGCTATGGAGCGGCATGCGCGACCGCAAGTTCGGCCGTATCATCAACATCTCCTCCATCAACGGTCAGAAGGGCCAGATGGGCCAGTCGAACTATGCTGCCTCAAAGGCGGGCGACATCGGCTTCACCAAGACGCTGGCACAGGAAGGCGCGAGGGCCGGCATCACGGTCAATGCGATCTGCCCGGGCTATATCGGCACGGAAATGGTGCGCGCTGTGCCGGAGAAGGTGCTGGAGACGATCGTGGCAGCCATTCCGGCCGGCCGCCTCGGCGAACCCGACGAGATCGCCCGCTGCGTGGTGTTTCTGGCGTCCGAGGATTCCGGCTTCATCACCGGGTCAACCCTCACCGCCAATGGCGGCCAGTACATGACTTGACCGCCATGGGCGGCCTTGCTTGCCAGGTAGTAGAAGAAAAAACGGCGCCGATGGCGCCGTTTCCTTTTTCAGCTCTGCTCAGTCTTTTTCGAACAGCGCCTTGTGCGTGATGCCGGCAAGCGCGGCGCCGACGATCGGCGCGACCCAGAACAGCCAGAGCTGCTGCAATGCGATGCCGCCGACGAACAGCGCCGGGCCGGTCGAGCGCGCCGGATTGACCGACGTGTTGGTCACCGGGATCGAGATCAGGTGGATCAGCGTCAGCGCCAGGCCGATGGCGATCGGTGCAAAGCCCTTGGGAACGCGGCCATGCGTCGCCCCGAGGATGATGATCAGGAACATGAAGGTCAGCACGACCTCGATGACCAGCGCCGAGCCGAGCCCGTATTTGCCTGGAGAGGCTTCGCCATAGCCGTTGGTGGCGAAACCGCCGATACCGGCGAAGTCGGCCTTGCCGCTGACCACGACATAGAGCACCGCCGAAGCCACGATCGCTCCGATCACCTGGGCGATCACATAGGGAATGAGATCCTTAGCCTCGAAGCGTCCGCCGATCATTAGGCCCACCGAGACGGCCGGATTGAAATGGCCGCCCGAAATGCCGCCAACCGCATAGACCATGGTGAGCACGGTAAGGCCGAAGGCCAGCGCGACACCGACGAACCCGATTCCAAGTTCCGGAAACGCCGCGGCGAGCACGGCGCTGCCGCAACCGCCGAAGACGAGCCAGAACGTTCCGAGAAATTCCGCGAGAAGCCTTTTAGACATGTTTCCCTCCTGCAAAGCCCCGCGTGTAATGAACATTCCGGCGTCGTCCTGACAATCGGCTCCGCGCCTTCCGGCAGGTGGCAGCCGGCCATAGTCACAACTATTTCGCGAAATGACCTGTCGAAGCGGCGCAGCAGGGACTGTCCCGTCCCGGAACAGAATGGTTAACGCCATCACGGCGGCGCGGAACACTCGTCGGCGGCCCGTCCGTAAACTAGCCGACGGCCGGCTCCGCGAGCACAACATGTTGTGGTGAACAGAACGGGAAATCAGCCGGGGAAGTGATTCGTCGCCGATTCGTTCCGCCTTTGGCCCGATCGTTAACGGGATGTCCCGAAAAGCCTTCGCGAAGGATCTGGTTTCCGGCAGGAAATCTTAATGATTTCATATTCTTGAGCGAATCATCCAGGCACAGCCGAGGTGGCCCGGCCGAAACGTTAACGCCTTCGAGCGATTCCGCGTGGATTCGCTTCCCCGGTCATTTTAGCGATTCAGCATGTGGTGAGACTCGGCGCCGCTAAGACTACATCTAGCGGCGAACAAAACCTGAATCAGCTGGAGTCACTGATTCGTCGCTGATTCGTTCCAGACTCGTTCCAAGCCTTAACTCGGATCGCTTTCGCGGAACCTCCTGGCCGGCACTTTTCCCTTTCGCTGGCGCACGCGAATGCCTATGTGTCCCCTATTGTGTCCCCATATCCTCCCGGACACCGCGACGGCCCGTCGCCAACGAAACGCGGAGCCAGAAAAGGCCACGTTCCGATCCGATGACGATTCATCCCAACAAGAACGATCTGCCCGGCGCACCTCTGGTTCTCTCGGGCCGCGATGTCACCGCGGTCCTCGGACCGACCAATACCGGCAAGACGCATCTCGCCATCGAGCGCATGGTTGCGCATGAAAGCGGCCTGATCGGCCTGCCGCTTCGCCTGCTTGCCCGCGAAGTCTATGGCCGCGTCTGCGAGAAGGTCGGCGCGCACAAGGTCGCCCTGATTACCGGCGAGGAGAAGATCATACCCCCCGGCGCGCGCTATTCGGTCTGTACGGTCGAGGCGATGCCGCGCGAGACCGACGCCGCCTTCGTCGCCATCGACGAGGTCCAGCTCGCCGGCGACTTCGAGCGCGGCCACATCTTCACCGACCGGCTGCTCCATCTCAGGGGCCGGCAGGAGACACTGCTGCTCGGCGCAGCCACCATGCGCGGCATATTGGAAAGGCTGCTCAAGGGCATCTCGGTGGTGACGCGTCCGCGCCTCTCGCACCTCGCCTATGCCGGCCAGAAGAAGTTGACGCGCTTGCCCGCCCGCTCGGCGATCGTCGCCTTCTCGGCCGACGAGGTCTACGCCATTGCCGAGCTCGTCCGCCGCCAGCGCGGCGGCGCCGCCGTCGTGCTCGGCGCGTTGTCGCCGCGCACCCGCAACGCCCAGGTGGCGCTCTACCAGTCGGGCGACGTCGATTATCTGGTCGCCACCGACGCGATCGGCATGGGTCTCAATCTCGACCTCGACCACGTCGCCTTCGCGCAGAACCGCAAGTTCGACGGCTATCAGTTCCGCGATCTCTCTGCCGCAGAGCTCGGCCAGATCGCCGGTCGCGCCGGCCGGCATCTGCGCGACGGCACCTTCGGCGTCACCGGCCAGGTCGATCCGCTCGACGACGAACTGGTGAAGAAGATCGAGGCGCACGACTTCGACCCGGTGAAGGTGCTGCAATGGCGCACCGTCGGCTTCGACTTCGCAAGCATCGACGCGCTCAAGCGCTCGATCGAGACGCCGGCGCCGGTGGAAGGCCTGACCCGCGCCCTGCCCGCGGTCGACCAGCAGGCGCTCGATCATTTGTCGCGCGACCCAGTCATACGCGACCTTGCCGTCGGCCGCGAGCGCGTGGCGCTGCTGTGGGAAGCCTGCGCGCTCCCCGACTATCGCAGGATCGCGCCGGCCCAGCATGCCGACCTGATCGCTTCCATGTATGACGACCTCGCCCGCAAGGGCCATGTCGACGAGACCTACATGGCCGAGCAGGTGCGCCGCGCCGATTCCACCGACGGCGACATCGACACGCTGTCGCAGCGCATCGCGCAGATCCGGACCTGGACTTTCGTCTCCAACCGCCCCGGATGGCTTGCCGATCCGACACACTGGCAGGAAAAGACGCGCGAAATAGAGGACAGATTGTCGGATGCGCTGCATGAGCGGTTGACGAAACGCTTCGTTGATCGCAGGACATCCGTTCTTGTGCGGCGCCTCCGGGAAAATAGCATGATTGAAGCCGAAATCAGCCCAACCGGCACGGTGGTGGTCGAAGGACACCATGTCGGCGAATTGCAGGGCTTCCGCTTCACCGCCGATCAGAGCGCCAATGGCGAGGACGCCAAGGCGGTCAAAACGGCGGCACAGAAGGCGCTTGCCGCCGAGTTCGAAGCCCGCGCCGACCGTTTCGCGGCTTCCGCCAATGGCGACATCGCGCTCGGCTCCGACGGCGTGCTGCGCTGGATCGGCGCGCCGATCGGAACGCTGGCCTCGGGCGAAGACGCGCTGCGGCCGCGCGTCATCCTCTTTGCCGACGAACAGCTCACCGGCCCGGCACGCGACAAGGTCGCGGCGCGCGCCGAGCGTTTCGTCAATTTCCAGATCGAGTCCTTGCTGAAGCCGCTGGTCGACCTCAAGAACGCCGACCAGATCACCGGCATCGGCCGCGGCATCGCCTTCCGGCTGGTCGAGGAATTCGGCCTGATCAACCGCCGCGACATCGCCGAGGACGTCAAGTCGCTCGATCAGGCCGGCCGCGCGGCGCTCCGCCGTCTCGGCGTGCGTTTCGGCGCCTATCACATTTTCATTCCCTCGCTGATCAAGCCGGCTCCAGCCGGCCTCATCACCCTGCTCTGGGCGCTGGCGAACGACGGCAAGGAGAAGCCGGGCTTCGGCGACGTGGTTCATGCGCTGGCCTCGGGCCGCACCTCGGTCGTCATCGATCCGGCCTTCGACCGGACCTTCTACAAGCTCGCCGGCTTCCGTCCGCTCGGCCGCCGTGCCGTGCGCGTCGACATCCTGGAGCGGCTCGCCGACCTCATCCGCCCCGCACTCGCCTGGAAGGCAGGGCTCGGCGCGCGCCCCGACGGCGCCTATGACGGCCAGGCCTTCATGGTGACCCCGGCGATGATGTCGATCCTGGGCGCCAATGCCGACGACATGGAAGAGATCCTGAAGGGTCTCGGCTATCGCGCCGAAGCCAAGCCCGCCGTCGAAGTGAAGGCAAAGATCGACGCACTCGACCAGGCCGCGCAGGAAGCCGCCGCCAAGGCTGAGGCCGAGAAGGCTGAAGCAGCGGCGGCGAAGGCAGCCGAGGCAAAGGCCGCATCGGATGCCTTGGCTTCCACCACCCCTGAGGGAGAGGCATCGCCGGACGCCGATGCCGGCGACGCGATCGCCGCCGCCTCGGAGGGCCAGGAGACGGTTGGCGCCGACCCCGTCGACGCGACCGTGCCCGACCACGCTGCTCCGCTCGAAGCGACCACCTGGGCTCCCGAAACCACGGAAACGCCCGCCATCGAGGCACCCGCCCTCCTTGACGCGGAGGTGTCGACGCAGGTCGCGGAGGACGTTTCCGGCGACGTGCTCGACGCGACCTCCATTCCCGTGCAGGTAGGAGAAAGCGCCGAACCCGTTGAAGCGCCCCCATCCGGCCAGACGGCATCCGGCGACACTCCCGCTGAGGGAGAGGTCGCGCCCGTTGCCTCCGAACCGGCCGGCTCCGGCGAGGCCACCGCCGAAGAGCCGAAACCCATCCTTCTCTGGCGGCCCGGCCGCTTCGACCGCCAGGGCCATCGCCGGCACGACCAGCGCCCGCGCCATGGCCGTGGGCAGGCGGAGGGCGCCGACGCCGGCGACCGCCCGCCGCATCGCCAGGGCGGACGGCCACCTTTCCAGGGACGCCGCGAAGGGGACGCCGCAGGCCGCGGCGGCAAGCCGAAATTCGACCGCGAACGCTTCAAGGGTCCGAAAGGCGAGGGCGGACGCCCGGATTTCCGCAAGGGGAAGCGGGAGGATGGCCAGTCCGAGCGCGGCCAGAAGCCGGCTTTCCAGGCTCGCCCCCCGCGCGAGGAACGTCCCGCCAAGATCGATCCGCTGTCGCCCTTCGCCAAGCTCGCCGCGCTGCGCGACCAGCTCAAGAAGTAGATGGACGCTGCCCGCCAGCGCATCGACAAGTGGCTGTTCTTCGCGCGCGTGGTGAAATCGCGGTCGCTCGCCGCCAAGCTGGCGGTAGCCGGCCGCGTGCGCATCAATCGCGACAAGGCGTCGCAGGCATCGGATCTGGTGAAGCCGGGCGACGTGCTCACCATCACCCTCGACCGCCGCATCCTCGTCTACAAGGTGGTCGATGCCGGCAAGCGTCGCGGCCCCGCCGACGAGGCCAGGACCCTCTATGAGGACATGTCGCCGCCGCCCGCGCCGAAAGGCGAAGCGCCGGCAAACGCCATGCCTCCCCTGCGCAACGCCGGCGGCGGCCGGCCGACCAAGCGCGAGCGACGCGAGACGGACAAGCTGCGCGGGTGGGAATGAATGTTGCGCCGGCAGCCTGGGCGGTACGGGTGGAAAGAGATTTCGCCAGGACCCGCGCGCCGGAAACCACGAACCTTGCCAGCCCTTTGCAAACGAGCTAACTCACCCAAAATACTATAAAAGCGGGAAAATTCCCGGAGCCGCCGATGACCTATGTAGTGACCGACAATTGCATCAAATGCAAATACATGGACTGCATCGAGGTCTGTCCGGTCGACTGCTTCTATGAAGGCGAGAACATGCTCGTCATCCATCCGGACGAATGTATCGACTGCGGAGTCTGCGAGCCGGAATGCCCGGCCGACGCGATCAAGCCCGATACCGAATCCGGCCTCGACAAATGGCTTGAGGTGAACAGCGAATATGCCGCCAAATGGCCAAACATCACGGCCAAGAAGGAACCGCCGGCGGACGCCAAGGAGTTCGACGGCGTGGCGGGCAAGTTCGAGAAATACTTCTCGGCCGAACCCGGCGAAGGTGACTGAGGGTTTCATGGAAGCCGGTCGTCCGGACCGGCCTTCCGCCAAGCGATGCCGACCTGACCGTGCCGAATCGGCGGCGGAACCGTTCGCGTATGCAGCAAATTCTTGATTCTTGCGACTTTTTGTGCTAGCTGTACCGGACATGCCGGTGGCAAAACGTCAATCAAGGCGCGAAAGCCCTAATCTTTGAGAAGGTGCAATCTGACTTCGGACCAGGATAATCTGGGCCAGGCAGACGTTTTATTGCGTCATGCTGGTTTGGAACTGTTCCGTCGGATTCTCCTGTTGCCGCTGGCACGGGTTCGGCCTCTGGGGCCGTAGCAGGTTTGCCGGCTCGCCGCCGGTGGCCATAACAAGGAGTTCAGGGCGTAATGGCAACTACCACTCAGCACAAGAAGTCCGCGACGCGCCACGGTTTCAAGACCGGCGAGTACATCGTGTACCCGGCGCACGGCGTCGGACAGATCGTGGCGATCGACGAGCAGGAAGTGGCGGGGCACAAGCTTGAACTCTTCGTGATCGATTTCCAGAAGGACAAGATGCGCCTGAAGGTGCCGGTCGCCAAGGCGACCTCCATCGGCATGCGCAAGCTGTCCGAAGAGGATTATGTCGAGCGCGCACTGAAAGTCGTGCAGGGCCGCGCCCGCGTGAAGCGCACCATGTGGTCGCGCCGCGCGCAGGAATACGACGCCAAGATCAACTCCGGCGACCTGATCTCGATCTCCGAGGTGGTGCGCGACCTCTACCGCGCCGACAACCAGCCGGAGCAGTCCTATTCCGAACGCCAGCTCTATGAAGCCGCGCTCGACCGCATGGCGCGCGAGATCGCTGCCGTGAACCGCATGTCGGAAACCGAGGCCGTGCGCCTCATCGAGGTCAACCTCGCCAAGGGTCCGAAGCGCGGCGCCAAGGCCGACAATGAGGAAGCCGAGCAGGAAGAGGCTGCCTGATCGCGCCTGCGCACGGCGAACAGGAAAATCGATGGCCGCGCCCTGTGAAGGACGCGGCCATTTTCATTTGGAACAGCCGAACACGCGACAGCCCAAAAGAAAAAGGCCCCGGAAACCGGAGCCTTTTTTACTGCGGGACTGCAGCCGGATCTCAGATCGTCAGGCCGGCGTAGCGGTTCTTGAACTTCGTCAGGCGACCGCCGCGGTCGAGCAGGTTCTGCTGGCCGCCGGTCCAGGCCGGATGCGTGTTCGGGTCGATGTCGAGGTTCAGCGTGTCGCCGGCCGCGCCGTAGGTCGAGCGCGTCTCGTAGCTGGTGCCGTCGGTCATCACCACCGTGATGGTGTGGTAGTCGGGATGGATCTTGTCCTTCATCGGTCTCGTCCTTTGCCTCGGCGCGCCGGGTCGGCCGTTGGGCCTGCGTCGATGCGTCTCTTTTGAAAAACGTCAAGCCGCAGCTATTCAGGCAGCGGCGGCTTCAAAAACGGTCGGCGTGCCTATACATCAGCCGAACTTGAATCACAAGGCCGCATGCTGCGCACCACGCGGAAGCGTCTGGACCTGGGAAACGCAACGAGATGGCTTTGACGGCGACTTTCGCCGAAGACCGCAAGAGGCAGCCGCTGCGGCCTCTGCGACGCATCATGCCCTACGTGCTGCGCTACCCGGCGCTGGTCGTGGCCGCGTTCATTTCGCTCACCGTCGCGGCCGCCACCACGCTGACCCTGCCGCTCGCCGTGCGCCGCATGATCGATCACGGCTTCAGCAGCGCCGACACCACCTTCGTCGCCAATTATTTCACCCTCCTGATAGCGATCGCGGCCCTGCTCGCCCTGGCCTCCGCCTGCCGCTACTATTTCGTCATCACGCTCGGTGAGCGCGTCGTCGCCGATCTCCGCCGCGATGTCTTCAGCCATGTGACCACGCTGTCGCCTGCCTTTTTCGATGCGGCGCTCTCCGGCGAGATCGTCTCGCGGCTCTCCGCCGACACCACCCAGATAAAGTCCGCGGTCGGCGCCACCGCCTCGGTCGCGCTGCGCAACCTCATCCTCGGGCTTGGCGCGGTCGGCATGATGATCGTCACCAGCCCGAAACTGTCGGGACTGGTGCTTGCGGCGATCCCGCTCGTCGTCCTGCCCCTCGTCGCCTTCGGCCGCTCCGTACGGAAGAAGTCGCGCCAGGCGCAGGACACGCTGGCCGGCGCGACCGCCTATGCCAGCGAGCAGATCTCGTCGGTGCGCACGCTGCAGTCCTTCACCAACGAAAGCCTCGTCACCGGGCGTTTCTCGCATGCGGTCGAGACCGCCTTCAACGCCGCGCGCTCCTCCGTGCTGGCGCGCGCGGTGCTGACCTTCTTCGCCATATTCACCATCTTCGCCTCGGTGGTGATGGTGCTCTGGTTCGGCTCACAAGACGTGCTGACCGGAACCATGTCGGCGGGCACGCTCGGCCAGTTCCTGCTCTATTCGGTGTTCGCCGCAGGCGCGCTCGGCGCTCTCTCGGAAGTGTGGGGCGAACTCTCCCAGGCGGCCGGCGCGGCCGAGCGGCTGACCGAGATCCTTGCCGAAAAGCCGGCGATCTCGGCGCCGCCGAACCCGAAGCCGCTGCCGGCGTCCGGCAAGGGCGCGATCCTCTTCGACGACGTCACCTTCGCCTATCCCGCACGCCCCGACCTGCCGGCGCTGCATGACGTTTCCTTTTCGGTCCGGCCCGGCGAGACGGTCGCGGTCGTCGGTCCGTCGGGCGCCGGAAAAAGCACCCTCTTCTCGCTCATCCTGCGCTTCTACGATCCCGCCAGCGGCAGGGTCGTCCTCGACGGCGTCGACGTCAGCGAGGCCGACCCGGCCGACGTGCGGGGCCGCATCGCCATCGTGCCGCAGGACGTCACCGTCTTCGCTGCAACCGTCCGCGACAACATCGCCTTCGGCCGCCCCGGCGCATCCAACGCCGACATCGAGCAGGCGGCGAAGGACGCGCTGGCCGACGAGTTCATCGAGCGCCTTGAGAACGGCTTCGACACCGAGGTCGGTGAACGCGGTATCACCCTGTCCGGCGGCCAGCGCCAGCGCATCGCGATCGCCCGCGCCATATTGCGCGACGCGCCGATCCTGCTGCTCGACGAGGCAACCTCGGCGCTCGACGCCGGCAGCGAGACGCTGGTGCAGACCGCGCTCGAACGGCTGATGCAGGGACGCACCACCATCGTCATCGCGCATCGCCTGGCGACGGTTCTTCGCGCCGACCGCATACTGGTCATGGATGGTGGCCGCATCGTCGAGGAAGGCACGCATCAGAGCCTGGTGGCGAAGGGCGGCATCTATGCCCGTCTCGCCAAGCTGCAGTTCGAGACCGGCGCCAGCGCCTTCAGGGGCGCGGCGGAGTGAGCGCCTCCTCCTGGGCGTAGCGCATCATCCGGCGGAAGCTCATCGAGATATGCGCCCGCCTGATATGGCCGATCGCATCCCAGTCGCCGATTTCGGCGGCGGCCAGCACCTCCTCCATCTCGCGGCGAAAGGCGGTGAACTCCTCCTCGACGCCGAGTTTGGGCATCAGCTTCAACACCACGCGCGCCACCTGGAAATAAAGCCGCTCGCTGATCTCGCGCAGCGGCTGGTTGCCGGTCAGGGCATTGAGCTCGTTGAAGAATTCGAGGTTGAGCCGAAGGAAGGCGCGCTGGTCGGAGCCGGATGAATCCACGTCGCAACGCGCGATCAGTCCCCGGATGCGGCCGATATCCTCCCGGGTCCAGGGAGTAGGCGTCAGCTTGCCGATAAGCAGCGCGAGTTCGAGGCGCAGGTGATAGACCTGCTGCAGCTCCTCGATGTCAGGATCGGTGACCAGGGTGCCGACGCCGTGCACGGACTGGACCAGCCCCTCGGATTCCAGCCGGGCGAGCACCCGCCGCACCGGTGTGCGGCTGACCTCAAACTCCTGTGCGAGCCCTTCCTCCGAGATCAGGCTGCCCGGCGGATATTCCAGAAGACAGATACGGTCGCGCAGGATGCGGTATATGCGCTCGGCGCGTTCGCGCGCCGAAGGTGGCCGCGGCACTGCCGCGGGTTCGGTTTCGATCTCGGCGTGCAGCGTCATCCGGCCTCCAGGACGGCATGCAGGAATTGCCGCGTCCGCTCATTCTTCGGTGCGCCAAAGAGTTCGTTCGGCGGACCCTGCTCGCAGATCTTGCCCTGGTGGAAGAAGCAGACGCGGTCGGAGAATTCCTTGGCGAAGCCCATCTGATGCGTGACCATGAGCATGGTCAAGTCGTGTTCGCGGCCAAGCCGCCGGATCACTTCCAGAACTTCGCCGACCAGCTCCGGGTCGAGCGCCGAGGTGACCTCGTCGAACAGCATGATCTTCGGCCGCATGGCGAGCGCCCGGGCGATCGCCACGCGCTGCTGCTGGCCGCCGGAAAGCTGCGACGGGTAGTGGCCCTTCTTCTGGCCGAGCCCGACCATCTCCAGCAGTTCCGCCGCCCGCGCCTCGGCGTCGGCGCGCTTCATGCCGAGCACCGTCACCGGCGCCTCGATGCAGTTGGCCATCGCCGTCATGTGCGGGAACAGGTTGAAGGACTGGAACACCATGCCGATCTTGGAGCGGATGCGGCGGATATGGGCGGTGTCGGCCGGCACCAGCTTGCCATTCTTCTGCATGTGCGTCAGCGGCTCGCCCTCGACCCAGATGACGCCGTCATTGATGGTCTCGAGCGTCATCAGCATGCGCAACACGGTGGTCTTGCCCGAGCCCGAGGGCCCGATGATGGAGACCTTCTCGCCGCGCCCGATATCTAGGTCGAGCCCGTCCAGCACCGTCAGCGACCCGTAGCGTTTCGAGACCTTGTCGAAGCGGACCATGGGCTGTTCCGTCATCGTATCGTCCTCCGGTTCAGCAACTCCTCGACACCCCGGATCAGCATGGCTGAAACCAGGCTCATCGCCAGGAAGAACAGGCCGACGAGCGTGATCGGTTCGGTATAGCGGAAAGTCTCCGAGCCGATGATCTTGGCGGTCTGCATGAGTTCCAGCACGGCGATTGCCGACAGCAGCGGCGTCTCCTTGAACAGCGCCACCAGGTAATTGCCCAGCGCCGGCACGACGGGCGGGATCGCCTGCGGGATGATGATATCCTTGAACGTCGTCCAGGCCGAGAGGTTGAGCGCGATCGAGGCTTCCCACTGGCCGCGCGGGATGTTGTCGAAGCCGGCGCGATAGACCTCCGAACAATAGGCGGCGTAGTGGACGCCGATGGCGATCACCCCGGCAGCGAAGGCGTCGAGCACGATGCCGAAATTCGGCAGCACGAAATAAAGGAAGAATATCTGGATGAGCAGCGGGGTCGAGCGGATCAGCTCGACCAGCACGGAGATCGCCCAGCCGGCGCGCGGCACGGCGATCCGTGCGACAGCGATGGCCAGGCCGAGCAGGGCGGCGATGACGAAGCCGAGCAGCGTCGCCTGGATGGTGACGACCGCGGCGCGCGCCAGCGTCGGCAGGATTTCGAGGGCGAAGGCCCAGTCCCAGATCATGCCGACCTGCCCCGCGCCAGCCCGAGCGAGGCGCGCTGTTCGAGAAACCGCATGCCGATGGTGATCGCCAGCGACATGACGAGATAGATCAACAGGACAAGCGTGAAGATCGGCACTGTCTTCAGCGTCGTCTGGTTCATCTGCTGCGCCCTGAAGGCGAGGTCGCCGAGCGTGATCAGCGAGACCAGCGCGGTCGATTTGAGGAGTTCGATGAACAGGTTGCCCCAGGGCGGGATCATCGCAACGAAGGCCTGCGGCAGGATGATGCGGCGCAGCATCTGGGCGCGGCTCATATTGAGCGCGATCGAGGCCTCCCATTGGCCGCGGGCGACGGAGCCGATGGCGCCGCGCACCACCTCCGAGCCGTAGGCGCCGACATTGAGGCCGAGCGCCAGCACGGCGACGCTGAAGGCGTCGATCAGGATGCCGAACTGCGGCAGCACGAAGAACAGCCAGAAGAGCTGCACCAGGGCCGATGTGCCGCGGAAGATTTCGACATAGACGGTCGCCAGCCATCTTAGCGGCGCCGGGCCGTAGAGCCGGGAGAGCGCGGCAAGCACGCCCATGACGACGGCGAGGAGGGCGCCGAGTATGGTGATCTGGATGGTCAGCCAGGCGCCCTGCAGCAGTCCCGGCAGGAACAGGCTGTAGGTTTCCTGCGTCGCCAGCACGCCGATCACGACGAGCGTCGTCACCAGCATGGCTACGAGCGTGCCTATCCCCATCGATCTCCCTCCTGCTTGCAAAGCCCGGGCGGCGGCATCCGTAAACGACGCCGCGACGGCTTCAATCTGGGCACGATCCGGCTCTGGAATCGAGCCGGTTCCTCGACTTAGCGAGGGAGAAGGCGGCGCTTCAGCGCGCCGCCCGCCGGATCATTCGCCCGCGCAGAGTTCGGCGGTGGTCTTGTTCGGCAGGTAGTCCTTGCCGAAGCCGAGCGGCTCGACCAGCGCGATGTGCTCCGGCGTGCCGAGGAACGCCTTCAGTTCGGCGTTGAAGGCGTTCAGCAGATCTTCGTCGTCCTTGCGGAAGCCGAAGCCGCCATGACCCTTGACCGACTTGCCGGCGACTTCGCCGAACGGCGTGGTGGATTCGACCCCTTCGGCCTTGCTCGCCATGTCGGCGATCGAAAGCGCCGTCAGTGCGGCGCCGTCGGCGCGGCCCGACTGCACCGCGGCGACCAGGCTCGACTGGTCGGGCAGCGAGACGACCTGCGCTTCGGGGACGCCGGCATCCTTGGCGTAACCACCCTCAACCGCGCCGGCCATCACCGCCAGCTTGAGGTCGGCGTTGTCCTTGAAGCTCGAATAGTCCTTGATGGCTTTCGGATTGCCTTCCTTCACAAGCATTGCCTGGCCGATGCCGTAGGACGGTTCGGAGAAATTGATCTCGGCGCAGCGCTTGGGATTGATGAACATGCCGGCGGCGATGATGTCGAAACGGCCGGCCTTCAGACCGGGAATGAGCGAGCCGAATTCGGTGAGCACGCCGTCGACCTGCGCGATGCCCATCTTGGCCAGAACCGCCTTGGCGACTTCTGGCGCCTCGCCGGTCAGCTTGCCGTCGGGCGTGGCGAAGCCGAAAGGCGCCTCATTGGCGAAGCCGACCCGGATATAGCCGTCGGCCTTGGCGCGCTCGAGCGTTGACTGCGCCATCGCTGGCAATGCCGGCGCCAGCGAAGCCGCAGCGAGCGCAAGCGCGGCGGCGGCCTTGACGACGGTGCGGCGAGATAGAGGTGACGTGATCATGCTTTTCTCCCGTTGCTCCATAGATGCAGTTTCCCCTGGGCGGCTTTCTTCGAAACCACTCCCGATGAATAGAAGTGTACAACTAGACAAAACATCCTGCAAGTTCAGATGTCATCTCAGGCAAAAATCATCAAAATGACGGCTGTTTGAGATTGCGTACGGAGTTGTTGTGCACAATAGATAGGCGACGATGCGTCATTATCAGACCATTGCCTGTGAAGCTGACGGAAAGGAGCGTTTGATGGACCGCAATCCGTTCAGCAGGGAGGAGATCGCCGCGCGCATCGAGCGGCTTCGCCAGGCCCTTGTCGGCCTGAACCTCGACGCAGCCATCATCGCGTCTCCGGAGAACGTCTTCTACTTCACCGGCCTCGATCATTGGGGTTATTTCGCGCCGCACCTCCTGATCGTGCCCCTCGATGGAATGCCAGTGCTCGTCACCCGATCCATGGAAGCGGTGACGATCGCTAACCGGGTGACCGCTGCCGAATTCCGGGGCCACAGCGACAGCGAGACGGCGGCGGATGCCGCTGCCCGCATCCTCGCCGACCGCTCGCTCGTGGGAAAGGGGATCGGCGTCGAGCAATGGACTTCGGGGCTGAGCCACGGCCTCGCGCTGAGGTTGCGGGAAGCTGCCAACGCAAGGTGGACCGACATTTCCGGACTGGTCGACAGGATGCGGCTGGTGAAGAGCCGGGAGGAGCAGGCGCTGATGCTTCGAGCCGCGGCGGTGACGGATGCCGCGGCCGAGGCCGCGATCGCAGCTATCGCCGAAGGCGCGCGGGAAGAGGACGTGGCGGCGGAGTGCCTTGCGGCCATGACCAGGGCCGGCGGCCACCCTCCGGGTTTCGGCCCCTTCATCCGTCCCGAAGCTCGCCTCGGCGAAGAACACACCACCTGGGGCGCCGGCCGCTACGGCAAGGGCGAGAAGGTTTTCCTCGAACTGTCCGGGTGCGTCTCGCGCTATCACGCGCCGCTGGGGCGCCTGGTCCGCATCGGCGGCATTAGCGACGAGGATGCCCGGATGGCCGAAATCACGGCAGCCGCTTTCGATGCGGTCGTCGCGGCACTACGGCCGGGCGTCAGGGCGCGCGATGTCTACGCCGCCTGGCAGCAGGTCGTCGACGAAGCAGGCCTTGCCCATTATCGCCGCCATCACTGCGGCTATCTGGTCGGCATCGGCCAGCCGCCATCCTGGACCGGAGGCAATTCGGTTACCGGGCTCAGGCACGCTTCCGACCTCGTGCTGGAGACGGGCATGAGCTTCCACATCCTTTCCTGGCTCATGGGGACCGGCAAGGGCGACCATTTCATATCGAATGCCGTGCTCCTCGCCGATACGGGCGCCGAGGTGCTGACGCGAACGCAGGCAGGCCCGATCATCCGCTAGTTTTGGCGTCAGGCGCCGCCGGCTTCCATCCGCTTCAGCCATTCCTTGCCGACGCCGCGGTCGCGGACGATGGCCAGCGGATCCTGATGATCGAGGCGCGAGCAGAGCCGGTAGACCTCGAGCACTTCCGCCGGCAGCTCACCCCGCTTGTAGAAATACATGGCGGCGGCGTAGCGCGTGCGGCCGGACCAGCTCTCGCCGAGCGGCGTGTTGACCAGCCCCCACTGTTCCCGGGCTTCGGTGTCGATTTCAGTCATCCTCAAAAGTCCGCGGGCGGGTTGGCCGTGCGCCGGTCGAGCTTGATGAACGGCCGCGGCACGACTTTCGCGCGTTTCATCAGCTTCTCATATTTAAGCTCGCGCAGCGCGTAGATTTCGACCCAGAGATCGTCGGTTACCGTGTCGCCGAACGGCCGGGCGAGGCTGGCGATCGCAATGTTCCTCTTCGCCAGAGGCGACCAGCCGGCGGCGCTGACCAGCCCCACTTCCTTTTTCCCACGATGATAGACGATGGCGTGGTCGGCGGGAATGTTGCCCTCGATCTCCAGCCCGACCAGGATATGGCGCAGTTTCTTGTTCTTGCGCGCAATCTCGATGGCCCGGCGGCCGTTGAAATGGCCTTTTTCCAGATCGACCATGAAACCCAGCCCGATCTCGTCGGGCATGCGCACCCGGTCTGCCCTCAGCGCATGTTCCGCCGTCGAGAAATCGGCATTGGCGACGATCAGGCCGGCTTCGAGCCTCGCGCGGTTCAGCGCCGTGTAGCCGATGGCGCGGATACCGTGGAGCCGTCCCGCTTCCATCAGCCGGTCCCAGAGGCTCAATGCCAGCTCGGCCGACACGAAGAGCTCGTAGCCGAGATCGCCCGTAAAGCCGGTTCGGGAGATTGTTACGGTTCCGTTCTGATGCTCGAAATCGGCGAGATCGAAAACCTTCAACCGTTCGATGCCCGCAAACCCTGCAGCGCGCAAAATCGCAAAGGAGGTCGGCCCTTGCAGTGCCAGGCCAGCGATCGCCTCGGTTTGTTCCGCTACCGAAACGTCATAGCCGATCGCTGAGTCGAGCAGCCAGGGCAGATGCCGCTCCTGGCAGCAGAGCCGGAAACGCTCATCCGACAGCCGGAACAGCGTGCCGTCGTCGAGCACATGGCCTTCGTCGTCGCACCAGGCCGTATAGTGGACCCGACCCGGCTTGAGTTTGGAGACGTTGCGCAGGGTGACGCGGTTGAGGAAGGCTTCGGCATCCGGGCCCTCGATGCCGTATTTCACCATGGGCGAGATGTCGAACAGCGCCGCCTGGCTGCGGATCGCGAAATACTCAAGTTCTTCATCCCAAAGGGAATTCGCCGCACGGTAGCCGCCCCAGTCGTACCAGTCGTTGCGCTTCATCAGCGCGTCGATGCGCGGCTGGAACGGCGTATCGAGGCGCAGCGTCCGGAAATGACCGCGCGCGGCGATGCGGGCGGCGTAGGGCGAGCTAATTTTCGCAGTCTTTGCCATGACTTAGCGCTCCAGCGCCATGATCCGCCGGGCGGCGTTCAGGCCCGGCGCGCCCGAGATGCCGCCGCCGGGATGCGAGCCGGCGCCGCAGAGATAGAGCCCGTCGACCGGCGTTGCATAACCCTCGGTGCCGAAGGCCGGACGCGACATCAGCATCTGGTCCGCCTGCAATTCGCCGTGGTGCCAGTGGCCGCCTGGCATGCGGTAGCGCTCCTCGATATCGGCAGGGGTCAGAAGCTCGACATGGCGCGTCAGCCTGCCGATGCCGGGCGCATGGCGCTCCAGCAAGTCCATGATGGCCTTGAAGAATTTTGGCTTTCCGATCTCCCAGCCTTCCTTCAACCGATAGGGCGCGTACTGGATGACGGCCGACAGGACGCAGGCGCCGTCGGGCGCGAGCGACGGGTCGGCGAGGCTCGGAAGCGTGATCTCGAGCACCGGTTCGGGCGAGAACTCCCCGTATTTGCAGGGGTTGAAGGCGCGCTCGACATGGTCGACCGAAGGGGCGATGACGAGGCGGCCGCAATGGGCGTCGGCATCGAGGTCGGAGAACCTGGGGGCACGATCGAGCGCGAGATGCAGCTTCGCCGCATCCCCCTGATTTCTAATGTTTTTTATCTTGCGCACGAAGCCGGTGTCGAGCTCTCGCGAGCCTACCATGTCGAGGAAGGTCGTGGATGGATCGGCAGCCGACACGATCACTGCACCAGTAATTTCCTCTGTGTTTTCAAGCACTACGCCAATGGCCCGGCCATTCTCGACCCGGATTTTGTTCACAAGCGCGCCGGTGCGCAGGATTACGCCCGCTTTTGCGGCGGAAGCGGCCATCGCGGCGACGACTGTGCCCATTCCGCCCTTCGGCACGAGCTGCGCGCCCGGTTGACCGCCGACCTCGCCGGCAAGCCGGTAGTAGAGACCGAGCAGGGAGGTCGGCGAACGCGGGCCGAGATGGCTGCCGAGCACCGCGTCGAAGGCGACCAGCCCCTTCAGCCGGTCGTCGGTCAACTGCTCGTCGAGCAGGTCGGCGACGTTCATCAGGATCACCCGCAGGAAGTCGCGCATGTCCTCCTTGCCGAGCTTCTTGAGCGCCAGAGCCGTCTGGCCGAGCGCAAGGGTCTCCGACAGCGAGTTGCCGCCCCTGAGGTCGGGCGGCCGGCGGGACAGGAACGGCTTCAATATGCCGGCGTAGCGGAAGAGCTGCGCGCGCAGTTCCCTCCAGGCCACCTGCTCGGATGAGGAGGCTCCGACAAGGTCTTCGCCATACGCGCCGGTGAGCGCGAGAGGACCATCCTTAGCCGACAAAGAAAAGGATGGAATCTGCTCCGGCAGGACGAAGTTCAGCCCGTGCTTTTCCAGATCCAAGCCCGTCACGACGTCCGGATGGAGCCGGTTCAGCAGATGGGCGACGGAGGATACCCGGAAACCCGGCGCGAATTCTTCGGTGCGCGCTGCGCCGCCGAGCTCGGAGCCGGCTTCCAGCAGCAGCACCTTGCGGCCGGATTTCGCCAGCAGCGTCGCGCAGACGAGCCCGTTGTGGCCGCCGCCGATGACGACAACATCAAATGACGTCATGGGCGGGGCTCATGTGTCGGGTCGGCTTCGAGAGGTCGCGCAGGATCTCGGCGGCGGCGTTGCGGCCCGGCGCCCCCATGACGCCGCCGCCCGGATGGGTGGACGAGCCGCACATATAGAGGCCGCCGACCGGCGAGCGGTACTGCGCGTAGCCGGGCACCGGCCGGTTGAAGAGAAGCTGGTCGAAGGTGAGCTCGCCCTGGAAGATGTTGCCTTCGGTCAGGCCGACCTCGGCTTCCAGCTCGCGCGGCGTGCGCACCTCCATGTGCACGATGCGGTCGCGGAAGCCCGGCGAGTAGTCGGCGATCTGCGCAATGACGGTCTCGGCGAAGGCGTCGCGGTCGGCGTCGGTCCAGTCCCGCCCCTCGACCTTGGGCGGGCAGTACTGCACGAAGCAGCTCATGAAGTGTTTGCCCGGCGGCGTCATCGTCGGGTCGAGCGTGGTCGGGATCATCATGTCGAGGAAGGGGTCGGCGGACCAGCGCCCGGCCTTCCAGTCGTCATAGGCGCGTTCCATGCGCTCGACGGAATCGGTGAAATGCATGTCGCCGCGATAGCAGGGCGAGTCCTTCGGCAAGGCGGGGAATTCGGGCAGCGAGTCCAGCGCGATGTTGACCTTGCCGGACGAGCCCCTGATCTTGAAGTTCCTGACACGGCGCAGGAAGATGTCCGGCAGCTCCTTCTCCTCGACGAGCTTCAGGAAGGTGCGCTTCACGTCGGCGTTGGAGACGACCAGCTTGCCGAAGATTTCTTCGCCATTGGCAAGCACGACGCCCGTGGCCTTGCCGTCCCTGACCAGCACCTTGTCGACCTCCGCGCCGGTACGGATCGTGCCGCCCGAGGCCTGGAAGCTTGCCGACAGCGCTTTGGTGATCGCGCCCATGCCGCCGCGCGCATAACCCCAGGCGCCGACCGAGCCGTCGACCTCGCCCATATAATGATGGAGGAGCACATAGGCGGTGCCGGGCGACATCGGCCCGAGCGCGGTCCCGATGATGCCGGAGATCGAGAAATTCGCCTTGATGACGTCGGTCTCGAAATATTCGTCGAGGAAGTCCGAGATCGACATCGTCCAGAAGCGCAGCGTCTCGGCCATCTGGCTGGGGCCGAGGTCCCAGATTTTTTTCGCCAGATACATCAGCTCGCCGACATCGCGCGGCCGCAAACTCGTCGGGTCCGGCGCGGTGCGCATCAGGAGCGGCTGGATGAAGCGGCACTGCCGCGTCACGTCGCGCGCATAGCGGTCATAGGCCTCGGCGTCGCGCTTCGAGAAACGCGCGAACTCGCGGCGGTGCGCATCATGGTCGCGGTAGTTGGCGAGATAGTCGCCGTCGCGGGTGAACACCGCGCCGCCCTCATAGGCGATGACCTGAAGGCCGAAGCGCGGCAGCTCGAGGTCGCGCATGATCTCCGGCCGGAACAGCGAGCAGACGTAGGAGCAGTTGGAATAGAGGAAGCCGGGCGCCAGCTCGCGGCTGGTCGCCGCGCCGCCCACCCAGTCGTTCTTCTCGACCACCAGGACGTCGAGGCCCGCTCGCTGCAGGTAGCAGGCGTTGACGAGCCCGTTATGGCCGCCGCCGACGACGATCGCGTCCCAGGTTTTCACATCGGCCCTCATCTGCCGGCGCCGAATTGCCGGACATGCGAAAAATCTGCCATGCGGAATCCATATTTGTCCAGCCATATTGAATGAATGTTCAACAAACATGGTTGCAATCTGCGCAGGCTGGGTTAGGCTTTGCGGGCTGGTTGGCGGCCCTGGAGGCCGGGCATTTGGGAAACGATCGATGATCGAGACGGCGAACGCCGCGCCCGAATATGACGACGAGGCCATACGCTTCCTGGAAGCGCTGTGGGGCGACGGCTATCTGTCGCCGGGCGGGCCTGACGAAGTGGACCGCGTGCTCGAAGGCCTGTCGCTCGCGGATAAGACGATCCTCGACGTCGGCTGCGGCTCGGGCGGCATCACGCTGCATCTCGTCGACAGGCACGGCGCCGCCCACGCGATGGGCTTCGACGTCGAGCTGCCGGTGGTCGAGGCGGCAAGGCTGCGCGCCGCCAAGCGCGGGCTGTCGGCCCGCGTCACCTTCGTGCAGGCGCCGCCGGGAGCCCTGCCCTTCGCCGACCGCAGCTTCGACATGGTGTTCTCCAAGGACGCGCTGCTGCACGTGCCCGACAAGGACGCGCTGTTTGCCGAAATCTTCCGCGTGCTGAAGCCCGGAGGGGTTTTCGCCGCGTCCAACTGGATGATCTCGCATGACGGCGAGCCGTCGCAGGAGATGAAGGACTATATCGCGGCCGAGGGCCTGTCCTTCGCCATGGCCTCGCCGGGCCGCTACGCGCAGGCGATGCGCCGCGCCGGCTTCGCCGACGTCGTCACGCGCGACCGCAACCCCTGGTACCGCGAGGTCGCGCGCAGGGAACTCGATCAGCTCAAGGGGCCTCTATACGACAAGGTCGCAGCCGCCGTCGGCACCGCCTATGTGGACAAGAACATACGCACCTGGGAGGCCATGCAGAAGGTGCTTGACTCGGGCGAGCACCGGCCCACTCATCTTCGCGGCTGGAAGCCGGGTTAGCAAGGATAGAAGCCGCAAGATGCACTCACCAACACCAACGCCGTCATCCTCTGAACGGACTTGGCCGGAAGACCGGAGGGGCGCGCGTCGGGGCGCGGTCCCGGCATGAACGTGGAAGCCCTCAAGCCGCCGGCCGCCGAACCGGAAAAGCGCGGACGAAAGGCCTCCAAGGAGACGCGGCGCCAGCAGTTGATCGAGGCAACGATCGATTCGCTCGCCAGGCGCGGCTACTCCGAGACGACGATGGCCGACGTCGCCGACGGCGCCGGCCTCTCGCGCGGCATCGTCAATTTCCATTTCGAGAGCAAGGAAAAGCTGCTCGTCGCCACGCTGCAATACATGGCCGACGAATATGCGGCGCACTGGCGTTCTGCGCTGCAGAAGGCGGGCGACGACCCGGCGCGGCAACTGGACACGCTGGTGGCGGCCGACTTCGACCGCTCGATCTGCAACAAGCGCAAGCTCGCCGCCTGGTGCGCCTTCTGGGGCGAGGCGAAATCGCGGCCCACCTACCAGGCGCTCTGCGGCGCGCGCGACCGCGCCTACCAGAACGTGTTCATCGATCTCTGCCGCAAGCTCAAGGAGGACGGCGGCTACGACTTTGACCCGGTGGCCACCGCGCTCGGGCTTTCGGCCATGCTCGAAGGCCTGTGGCTGCGGCTGATGATGGGCACCGAGGAGGTGACGCGGGAAACGGCGCACCAGGCCGCCTGCGAATGCCTGGCTTCGGCGTTTCCGAAGCATTTTTCGCGCGACGGCCAGCGCGCAGGAAAGGCCGCAACGGAATGAAACGAAAATAAAGGGGAACTGGACATGAAGACAGCAAAGCGTATCGGCATCGGCGTCGCCCTGGCGGCAGCACTGCTCGGCTCGACGGCGCTGGTCGCCACCGCAGAGGACGGCGAACTCGTCATCTTCGACTGGTCTGGCTACGAGGCGCCCGAATTCCATCCCGGCTATGTAGAGAAGCACGGCCAGTCGCCGACCTTCACCTTCTTCGGCGACGAGGACGAGGCTTTCGAGAAGATGCGCTCGGGCTTCAAGACCGATCTCGCGCATCCCTGCTCGCAGAGCGTGGTGAAATGGCGCGAGGCGGGGCTGCTGCAGCCGCTCGATACCTCGAAGATCGACGGCTGGAAGGACATGAACCCCGGCATCATGGGCATGAAGGACCTGGCGACCACGGCCGACGGCACCGCCTGGTTCATGCCCTGGGACTGGGGCAACACGCTGCTCACCTACAACTCCGAAAAAGTCTCGGCCGACGACATCAAGTCGCTGAAGTCGCTCGCCGATCCGAAGTTCAAGGACCGCGTCTCGATCGGCGACAATGTCGACGACGCCTACGCGCTGGCCTCGCTCGTCATCGGGCTGAAGGACTGGACGCAGATGACCGACGAGCAGTTCAAGCAGGCCTCCGACTTCCTGCGCGAAGTGCACAAGAACGTGCGGCTCTACTGGACCGACACGACCGAGATCGTGCAGGCGCTGTCTGGCGGCGAGGTCGACATCGCCTGGGCCTGGAACGACGCCGCGGTGCAGTCGGCGCTGGCCGGCGCGCCGATCAAGAACACGCGCGACACGGCGGAAGGCCAGTCGACCTGGGTGTGCGGCTATGTGCGCCTCAAGGATGCGCCGGGCAGCGCTGACAAGGCCTATGACTTCCTCAACGCGATCAATGCGCCGGAGGTGGCGAGCTTCCTGCTGACCGACTGGGGCTATGGCCACGCCGACGCCAAGTCGATGGCGACGGTCGATCCCGCCGCGGTCGCCGAGGCGGGTTATGCCGATGTCGACAAGTTCGTCGACAAGACGCTGTTCCAGTCGCCGGTGCCGGCCGATCTGAAGCAGAAGATGATCGACGAGTTCGAGAAGATCAAAGCCGGCTACTGAGCCCACGGCGCCGGAGGCCGGCCGCATGACCGAGGTCGTCGTGGTCGGCGCCGGCTTCTGCGGGCTTGCCGCAGCCACCGCGCTCGGCGAGGCGGGCGTCGAGGTCACCGTGCTGGAGGCGCGCGACCGCGTCGGCGGGCGGGTCGAGGCGCGGGCGAACGGGCTCGGCGAGACGGTCGACACCGGCGGCCAGTTCATCTGCGACGACATGCCGGAGGTGATGGCGCTGGCCCGGCACCACGGCAAGACGCTGGTGAGAAGCGATTTCGACGGCGACCATGTCGCGCAGCCGGCGATGACGCGCCAGGATGCCGAGCGCGCCTACGATGGCTCGGCGGCTTTGCGCGAGCGCATGAACCAGCTGTCGCCCGACGATCCGCGGCTCGCCGGCATGAGCGTCGCCGCATGGCTGGCGGCGCAGGACGAGCCGGCCGACGTGAAGGCGGCGTTCCGTTCGATGATCGAGGGACTCTGGTGCCTCGATCTCGGCAGCCTGCCGATCTGGCACCTGATCGACAATGACCGCCGCATCACCAACGAGGTCGGCGAGTTGCAGTACCAGCTTGCCGAGACCATGCATTCGCTGGCCGGCGACCTCGCCCGCGGCCTCGGCGGGCGGGTGCGGCTGGCGGCGCCGGTGACGCGCATCGAGCGCGGTCCGGACGCGGTGCGCGTAGTGACGGAGCGCGAAACGATCACGGCGGACGCAGTGCTGGTCGCCGTGCCGCCGGTGATGGCCTCGCGCATCGCCTATGTGCCGGCCTTGCCGCCTGCGCTGGCGGGCGCGCTCCGTGCCTGGCGAAGCGGCACGGTGATCAAGGTGCTGGTGCGCTACGATCGCGCCTTCTGGCGTGACCGAGGCCGGAGCGGCATGGTGATGTGGCGCGAGCCGCCCGGCCTCTTCGCTTTCGACGCAAGCAGGGATGCGGCGCATCCGCAGCTTGCCTTCTTCATCGGCGGGCCGCTGGCGACCGAATGGGGCAAGCGCGGCGAGACGGCTCTGCGCGCGGAGATAGAGGCAAGGCTGGTGGCGGCGCTCGGCCCCGAGGCTGGCGGAATGAGCGACCTGACGATCCGCGACTGGACCGGCGACCGCTGGTCGGGCGGCGCCTACAGCGACCTCGTGGTGGACATGCGGGCGCGCCACGCCGAGGACGCGCTGCGGGTCGGCGCGCCGCCGCTCTTCTTCGCCTCGTCGGAGCTGTCGCCGTCTTTCCCCGGCTATATCGAAGGGGCGATCGTGGCCGGCAGGCAGGCCGCGACTGAGATCGTCGCATCGCTCGGCGGCAGGCTGCGCGGCTGAGGCAGACACGCCCGGCGGAATGGACAAGCGCCGCCCGGCGTGGCACGAAAACAGCGGACCGCGCCAGGCGCGCGGTACGCATGCGACGGGGGGAAGACCCATGTCGGTGACGCAGCCGTCGATCAACGTGCCGAGGCCGCAAAGCGGGACACTGAGCGGACCGCTGCTGGTCGTGCTAGCCGTGGTCGTCGTGGCCGGGCTGCTGTTCGGCTACGACCAGGGCGTGATTTCCGGCGCGCTTGGCGGCATCAGGCAGCATTTCAGCCTGAGCGCTTTGCTCACCGAGGTGGTGACGAGCTGGGTGACGCTCGGCGCGCTGATCGGCTCACTCGCCGGCGGTTATCTCGCCGACCGCCACGGGCGCAGGCGCGCCGTGCTGATCGCCGGCTTGCTGTTCATCCTCGGTGCGTTTCTGCAGGCCTTCGCGCCAAGCGTCGTCATTCTTGTCGCCGGGCGGCTGGTGGTCGGCTTCGGCGTCGGCGTGGCGGCCGTGGCGGCACCCCTATACGGCTCGGAACTGGCGCCGGCCTCGCATCGCGGCCGCTTCGTCTCCGCCTACCAACTGGCGATCACCATCGGCATCTTCCTCGCCTATCTGGTCGACTCCGCGCTCGCCGCGAACGATTCCTGGCGATGGATGCTCGGCGTCTCGGTGGTGCCCGGCATCCTGCTCGTGCTGGTCGGCGCGATCGGCGTTGAATCGCCACGCTGGCTGGTCAAGGCCGGGCGGCGCGACGAGGCGCGGGCGGTGCTCGCCAGGGTGGCGCCGGAGGCCGATGCGGCGGCGCGGCTCGCATCGATCGAGCACACGCTGGGCGAGGAGGCGGGCAGCGCCTCGTGGCGCGACGTCTTCGATCCCAGATGGCGGCGGCCGCTGGCGATCGCGCTCGGCCTCGCCGTCTTCCAGCAGATCACCGGCATCAACGCGATCATCTATTACGCCAACCAGATCTTTGCCTCTGCCGGCTTTGCCACACCCGAGGCGCAGACCATGGCGACCACCTGGGCGGTCGGCGGCGTCAACGTCGCCGCGACCTTCATCGCCATCGCCTTCATCGACAGGCTCGGCCGGCGGCCGCTGCTGCTCGCCGGGCTGATCGGCATGGGGCTGGCGCTCGCGGTGGTCGGCATCGCCTTCCTGTCGATCGACACCCAGTTGGCGGGGGGCGGACCGACGACGGCAGGCATCGTGACCTTGATCGCGCTCGTCGTCTTCATCGTCTCCTTCGCCTTCTCGCTCGGCCCGGTCGTATGGACCGTCATCAACGAGATCTTCCCGGGACAGGTGCGCGGCCGCGCCGTGGCGGTGGCGACTGCCGTCAACTGGGGCTCGGCCTTCCTCGTCAGCCAGTTCTTCCTGACGCTGATCGAGGCGATCGGCACGTCGGCGACCTTCTGGCTGCTTGCCTTCTTCTGCCTCGCGGGCTGGCTCTGGATCTGGCGCGCCGTGCCGGAGACCAAGGGCCGGTCGCTGGAGGAGATCGAAAGGAGCTGGACAGGGCAGGCGGCGCCGGCGCTGGCGTAAGCACCGGCGGATTGTCAAACGGCTGAAGTTCCTGTCGGATAAGCTGTGACGACAGAGGCAAGGAAAGGTCGCGAAAAATGCAGCTTGGCATGATGGGACTGGGCAGGATGGGCGCCAACATGGTGCGCCGCCTGCTGCGCGACAAGCACGACTGCGTCGTCCACGACATCAACGCGGCCGCCATCGCCGACCTCGTCAAGGAAGGCGCGATCGGCGCGGCCTCGCTGGAGGAGTTCGTCGAGAAACTCGCCAGGCCGCGCGCGGTCTGGCTGATGCTGCCCGCCGCCATCACCAGCAAGGTGGTGCGCCAGGTGGCGGAACTTCTGGAACCCGGCGACATCATCATAGACGGTGGTAACTCCAACTACCGCGACGCCGTCGACCTCGGCGCGGAGCTGGCCGGGCGCGGCATCGGCTTCATCGACGTCGGCACGTCAGGTGGCATATGGGGCTTCGAGCGCGGCTACTGCCTGATGATCGGCGGGCCGACCGAGGCCGTGCAGCATCTCGACCCGATCTTCGCCTCGCTCGCCCCCGGGGCCGATGCGGAAGCGGCGCCTCCGGCGGACGCGGGGACCGCGCCGCGCGGCTATCTCCACTGCGGGCCGAGTGGGGCGGGCCACTTCGTCAAAATGGTCCACAACGGCATCGAATACGGGCTGATGGCCGCCTATGCCGAGGGCTTCAACATCCTGCAGGCGGCCGACGCCGGCAAGAAGAAGCGTGCGGCCGACGCCGAGACGACGCCGCTCGCTGAGCCGCAATACTACCAGTTCGACATCGACCTGCCGGCGGTCGCCGAAGTGTGGCGGCACGGCTCGGTGATCGGCTCCTGGCTGCTCGACCTGACGGCCGCCGCGCTGAAGGACGATCCCGACCTCAAGGATTTCGGCGGCCGCGTGTCGGATTCGGGCGAAGGCCGCTGGACTCTGAAAGCCGCGATCGACACCGGCGTGCCGGCGCCGGTGCTGTCATCGGCGCTGTTCGACCGCTTCTCGTCGCGCGGCGAATCCGAATTCGCCGACAAGCTCCTGTCGGCGATGCGGCATGCGTTCGGCGGGCATCAGGAGAAGAAGGGGTGAGCGGAGGCTAAGACTCACTGAACCAGGAGACTCGTTAAAACAGACTTGCCTGAGCCTTTTCTGTTTCGGAGAGTTCGTTCAATCTGATCACCCCAAGCAACTGCCAGACGTGCGGTCGTTTAGCCTGATTGCCGACGGCGAAAACCATTCCTTTGGCTCGGTATTCAACGTTGAATGTGTGTTCCATCCACTCAAGAACTTCCGCCTCGCTCTGCCCACGTCTCCGCCCATTGTAGAACATCGCATGGGCTTCCCAATCACCATTCGTGTAGATGTGTGGATGCTCGGCGTCGCTGAACTGAAACTTAAATTTGTAGGGGGTTGGGTCGAGCGCTTCGAGTGCGTTGTCAAGCAGCGATCCCTGGCGGGCCGCGCGAACATACGCGGCCTTCTCCTCCGCGAGTTCCACAGGAGATTTACGCTTGTAGAAGAAGCGGGGCTCGCGAGGTCGGATGAGCCCGAGCGACTGGCGTCGACGTTCGATCTCAGCCACAGAAGGAAGCACGAGCGGATCGAGAAAGCGCGACTGTTCCTTGGAGGGCATCGCGCCGACAATCTCGATGCTATCCTCCTCAACGTTGCAACTTTCGGCGCGCTTGTCGCGCATTGGCGGTCGAAACCGGAATCGAATAGTTTGCCAGCGACCGAATGATGTATCGCCGGCGAGATGACGAAACCTGATCGGGTATAAACGTTTCCAGTGGCCATCTGGTGTGATGCCGGCGCAGCAGACCGTTTCGCCATACTTCTTACTGGGCTGCGGCAGCGCCTTCACGAGAATCGTGACCCGGCAGTCTGTGGGCGTTACGTGCATAGCGCGCCGGGTCGTCGCCGTAGAGGTTCAGCGCCTCGAAGCCGAACGCAGTCATCTCTTCTGCGACGATGGCTCTGTGACAGGTCACAGGATCGCGCTCGAAGCACAGCAGGCATGTTGGCTTTTCCCCCGCCACATCCAGCAGTTCTTGGAGGGACACCTGCGCGCCCTCTGAATCAAGGTGCTTCGAGTAGATAGCACGAAACTTTTTGTATTGTCCCGCCCGTGCGGCATCTCTCCCAGGTTTCGGGTCACCTAAATTTACAAAGTGTACGTAATCGATGCCTTCGGCTCTGAGCCTCTCTGCTAGACTCTTCTTCGAGAAGCCTTTCTTCCGGGACAGTGCAACGGCACGAACGTCTGCAATGCGCTTGATACCGACGACCCGGAGAGTTGCGACAAATCGGTCAATGTCCGTGCCTTCATATCCGATGGTGTAGATGGTGGTCATGATCGCTCCGGGCTGTTCGTGTACGGAATACTCTCATTCGGGACTTGCGTCAGCCCTTCGCGCAAAGATGCGCCCTCATCCCTCACCCCAGCGGCGGCATCCTGTCGAACGCCGGCAGCGCCGGGTCGACCTTGTCCCAGGGCTGCGCGGCGGCGACCCAGGTGACCATCTGCGGCCGGTAGCGCTCGGGTTCGTCGAGGCTCGCCGGCTTGACGATGAAAATGTCCGGCGCATCGGAAAAGGTCATGTAGACGGGCGAGCCGCAGACCGGGCAGAAGGCGCGGCGCTTCCTGGTGCCGCCGTCGCCCACCATGTCCCATGTCGTCGCCTTGCCTTCGATCGTCACTTCGGCGGCCTGGAACGTCACATGTGAGGCATGGCCGCTGCCGCTCTCGTGCTGGCACTGTCGGCACTGGCAGTCGAGCATCACGATCGGCTCGCCTGTGATCTCGTAACGAATGGCGCCGCAGGCGCAGCCGCCGGTATAAGGTTTTGTCATTTTTCTCTCCTGTGCAGGACATGGGGAGGCGATACGGGCCCGGCCGCGCCGGGTCCGCCAACGATGTTATTGTCGGGAACTTCTGCAACGCCGCCGCGAGGCGGCGGCCGGCACCGTCAGCAGCAGCCCCTGCGCAGCGCCGTCTCGACGTGCTTGTAGCTGTCGTTCCAGTTCCACCAGCTGTAAGGCTCGGTTTGCGGATAGCCTTCCGGCGAATCCTCCCAATCCTCCTGGCGGCCGAGCGGCGTGATGTCGAGATAGTTCCAGGTGCCGCCCATCTGTTCGTCACCGCGATTGTCGATGAAGTAGGTGAGGAAGACGCGGCCGTCGTCGTCACGGTAGAACACATTCGTGCCGTGCCACAGGTCGACACCAAAATCCTTGTCGAAGTCGTCGGTGATGGTGACCCACGGCATTTCCCAGCCCATGCGCTTCTTCAGCTGCGCGATCCTGGCCTGCGGCGCCCTGCTGGCGAAGACCAGCGTGGTGTCGCGAGCGTTGAGGTGAGCAACCTTGGCCACCTGATCGGCAACCATGGAGCAGCCCTTGCACCCGTGGTCCGGCCAGCCTTCGACATCCGGTTCGTAGAAGGCGCGGTAGACGATCAACTGGCGTCGGCCGTCGAAAAGGTCGGCGAGCGACTTCCTGCCGTCGGGCGTATCGAACGCATAATCCTTTTCCACGGCCATCCACGGCATGCGCCGACGCTCGGCCGCCAGCGCGTCGCGAGCGCGTGTATGAGCCTTCTCCTTAACCAGCATGCGCTCGCGGGCGGCTTGCCATTCCTGCGGCGACACGACCGGCGGCTTCTTCATGTTCTCGCTCAGGTTCTGCATGGCTGATCTCCTGTTCGCTTTTTCTGTGGATGGGCATCAAGCTAGGGCGCGATCCCCGCCCCGGCGACCGTCAGTGCGCCTTTCCTGACGGGCCGAGTTCGGCGGCTGTCGCGTCGAGCCTGCGCACGACCGTCTTCCAGCCGTCGCTCATGTTCCGGTAAGCGGTCTCGTTCCTGGGCAGGACGAAACCGGAATGGACGACGCGCACGCGGGTGCCGTTGGAGACGCGGGCGAGCGTCCAGGTGACGACCGTTTCGAGTTTCGATCCGTAGCCGACATTCGCCTCGTCGCCGCCCTTCCAGGAATAGACGAGACGTTCGTTCGGCACGACCTCAAGCACCTCGCAGCGGATGGTGCCGTCCCACGCACCGGCGGGCGTTGTCTTGTAGGTGAAGCGGTTGCCCACCACCGGCTCGAAGCCGTGCGCTTCCATCAGCCAGCGGGCGATGAGCTCGCCGGTCGTCAGCGCCTTCCAGATCGTCTCCGGCGCATGCGGGAACAGTTCATCGACGACGATGTCGTCGGTGGCGGGCTTCAATGCGGCGCGGGTCATCGGGTGGGGTCCTTGCGGGGAGCGTGTGGAGGATCGATTTCCTCGAGCAGGGCGCGCAGGCTGTCGAAACGCTCGCGCCAGAAGACGGCGTAGTGGTTCATCCAGTCCGCCAGTGGAGCAAGGCCGCCCGGCGCGGCCCGGTAGAAGACATTGCGCCCTTCCGGGCGCTCGGCGACGAGACCTGCCTGCCTGAGCTGCTTGAGGTGCTGCGAGACGGCGCCCTGCGTGACGCCGCTGCCGCGCGTCAGTTCCACGACCGTGATCTCCTCGGAGCCGGCGATCCGCTCGTAGACGGCGCGCCGGGTCGGATCGGCGAGCGCGCGCATGACGGCGTTGATGGTCTCGGCTTCGGTCATGCCAATTCAATAGTGCATACTAATCGATAAGTCAACACTAATTGGAATTGCAGCCAGCATACGTTCACGCGACCCTTTCCGGACAGGGGCGCCTGGTGTTTTGGATAAAGGAGGGAAGACGGTGCGGGAGGGATTGATGCCCGGAATCTTTCGAGTAATCTCGCGGTTTACTTGGAGGGATTAAGAAAATGCGGCTCCTCTGTTCTATGCTGGTCGTCGGCCTTGGCCTCAGCCCGGCGGCCGTTTTCGCTCAGGACGACAGCGCCGATCTCGCCAAGAAACTGTCCAATCCCGTGGCGGCGATGATCAGCGTTCCCCTCCAGTTCAACTATGACGAAGGGTACGGACCGAATGACGGCGAAAGGCTCACGCTGAACATCCAACCAGTCATTCCGATTTCGCTCAACGACGAATGGAACGTCATTTCGCGCACCATCCTGCCCGTCATCTGGCAGAACGACATCGCCGGCGATTCCGGCGAGCAGACCGGCCTCGGCGACATCACCCAGAGCCTGTTCTTCTCGCCCAAGCATCCCGGGCCGTCCGGCATCATCTGGGGCGTCGGGCCGGCCTTCCTGGTGCCGACCGGAACCGACGATTTGCTCGGCACCGGCAAATGGGGCGCCGGGCCGACCGCCGTCGTGCTCAAGCAGATGGGCGGCTGGACGGTCGGCGGGCTGGCCAACCACATCTGGTCCTTCGCCGGCGACGACGACCGCACCGACGTCAATTCGACCTTCCTGCAGCCATTCATTTCCTACACGACGCACAACGCCTGGACCTTCGGCGTCAATACGGAAAGCACCTACAACTGGGAAACGGAGGAGTGGTCGGTGCCGATCAACTTTACCGTGGCGAAGCTGGTCAAGTTCGACCAGCAGCCGGTCAGCTTCACGGCCGGCGTCCGCTACTGGGCCGAGAGCCCCGAAAGCGGCCCTGACGGCGTCGGGTTCCGCGGCGTGGTGACGTTCCTCTTCCCGACGGGGAAATAAGCCGGGCGTCCCGCAGCCAAGCTATTCCACGATCTTCCAGTAGGAGTCCTTGCGGATCACCTTGCCGTCGCGAAAGGTGTAGAAGTCGCAGCCGCGGACTTCCTTTCGCACGCCCTCGCGCGTGGTGCCGGTGAGCGTCCATTTCGACATGCCGGTGTTGGCTGCCGCATCGACGAAATGTTCGGCATTGCCGTAGTGGACGTCGGGCAGGCCTGCGAAACGAGCGGCCAGTGCCTCCCGAACGGCCTGCCTGCCCTCGGAACGGGAGCCCCAGGGCTTGTCGCCCCGCGGCATCTCGAGCACGCAATCGTCCGAGAACAACGCCATGATCCTGTCGAGGTCGTGCGCGTTGAAGGCGTCGCAGATCGCGACCAGGGTTGAGCGGATGTCCATTGGAACCTCATGCAGCTCGATTTGGCAGTCGTTGCGGGCGCCCGTCGTCCTGCGCGTGCCGACGTCCCCTCAAGGGTGAGGTAAACAGCGCTAGTCTCCCATCGCGACAAGCGCGTCGGGGTCGTATGCCAGGCGGATGGCGGCGCCGAGAGGCAGGTCGTCGGCGCCGAAATCGTTGGTCTCCGTCACCGAGAGCGGTTTCTCGAAACCCGGCACCTCGACCACGAGGTGGGTGATCTCGCCGAAATAATGCCGCTCGACCACCCGGCCCTCGATCTCGTGGCTGGCGGTGGCATCGTCCCACAGCACGCGCAGCCGCTCGGGGCGGATGCCGAGCGTGGCATGGCCGTTGGCGACGAAGCCGGCAGGCTTCTCCGTCCTGACCCGGCCGAAGCCCGGCGTGTCGAGCGTGATCGTCGCGCCGTTCGTCTCGACCACGTCCCCCTTCATGAAGTTCATGCCGCCGAGGAAGTCGGCGACCTGGCGGTTGACCGGCCGCTGGTAGATCTCCTTCGGCGAGGCGACCTGCGCGATCCTGCCGCCGAACATCACCGCGATGCGGTCCGACAGCGCCAGCGCCTCGTACTGGTCGTGGGTGACCAGGATGAAGGTGATGCCGACCGCCTGCTGCAGGCGGCGCAGCTCCACCTGCATCTGCTCGCGCAGCTTCTTGTCGAGTGCTGACAGCGGTTCGTCGAGCAGCAGCACCTTCGGCCGCATGACCAGCGCGCGGGCGAGCGCGACGCGCTGCCGCTGGCCGCCGGACAGTTCTGTCGCGCCGCGCTTGCCGAGGCCCGACAGCGACACCTGCGCCAGCGCCTCCTCGACGCGGCGCTTCTCCTCGCCGGCGTCGAGCCTCAGGCGCTTCAGCCCGTAGGCGACGTTCTGCTCGACATTGAGATGCGGGAAGATGGCGTAGCTCTGGAACACCATGTTGGTCGGGCGCCGGTTGGCCGGGATGCCCTCCATCGGCTGGCCGTCGATGTGGATCGAGCCCGACGTCGGAGTGTCGAAGCCGGCGATCATGCGAAGCAGCGTTGTCTTGCCGCAGCCGGACGGACCGAGCAGCGAGAAGAACTCGCCTTCGCGGATGGCGAGGTTGGCGTCGTCGAGCGCCTTGAAGGCGCCGTAACTCCTGGTGACGCCGCGAATCTCGATCATGGTCCGGGCGCTTGCGCCGGCGGCTTGCGTGGCTTCAGGCAATGGCGACCCCCGTGCCGTGGACGCGCCGCTCCGCGCGGCGGCGGAGAACCTCGGCGATGGTGAGAAGGATGAAGGAGCCGACGAGCAGCAGCGTGCCGAGCGCCAGCACGCCGGGCAGCTTGGCGGCGAAGCGGAGCTGGCCCCAGATGTAGACCGGCAGGGTGGCGTCGGTGCCGGCAAGGAAGAAGGCCATGATGAACTCGTCGAGCGAGATGGTGAAGGAGACGAGCAGCGAGGAGATGATGGCCGGCGCCACCATCGGCAGCGTGACGCGCCGGAACGTTCCGAAGGACGTCTCGCCGAGGTCGGCGGAAGCCTCCTCCAGGCTGCGGTCGAACCCCTCGAAGCCGGCGTTGAGCACCGTCACCGAATAGGGGATGCAGATCAGCACGTGGCCGAGCACGACGGTGAAGAGCGAGAGTTTCAGCCCGATCGACAGCATGACGATCAGGAGCGAGACCGCGAGGATGATCTCCGGCAGCACCAGCGGCGCCATGATGAGACCATTGGCGGCGGTGCGGCCGGGGAAGCGGTAGCGCGTCAGCGCCCGCGCCGCGCAGATGCCGAGCACGGTGGAGAGGATCGCCGCGGTGACGCCGACCATCAGGCTGTTCCAGGCGGCGTCGAGCAGCGCCGGCGTCCTCGGCAGTTCCTCGTACCATTTCCAGGTGAAGCCCATCAGCGGGAATTTCGGCACGGCCGACGTGTTGACCGAGAAGATCGGCAGGAAGATCACCGGCAGATAGAGGAAGACGATGTAGAGGAAGGCATAGGCCGGCAGCCATCTTGACAGCAGCGTTCTCATCGGGCGCGCCTACCTGCCTGGCGGATGACGAAGACGATCGCCAGCGCCATCATGGTTACGACCGTCATGGTGACGACGGAAAGCGCAGCGCCCAGCGGCCAGTTGGCGCCGCGCTTGAACTGCGCCTCGATCGCGGTGGCGATCATGACGCCGTCCTTGCCGCCAACGAGTTTCGGCGTGACGTAGTCGCCGACCGTCGGGATCATCACGATCAGCAGCGCCGAGATGACGCCGGGCAGCGACAGCGGCAGCGTCACGCGCAGGAAGCTGCGGATCGGCCCGTCGCCGAGATCGGTGGCGGCCTCGATCAGCGTACGGTCGACTTTTTCGAGCGACACGAAGATCGGCAGGATGGCGAACGCCGCCCAGGCATGGGTGAGCGTGATGACGACGGCCGAGGTGTTGTAGAGCAGCGCCGTCGACGGCTCGTCGATGATGCCGAGACCCATCAGGCCGGAATTCAGGACGCCGTTGTAGCCGAGGATGACCTTCCACGACATGACGCGCAGCAGATAGCTCGTCCAGAACGGTATAGTGATGAGGAAGAGCCAGAGCGCCTTGTGGCGGCCGCCGTGGAAGGAGATGTAGTAGGCGATCGGATAGGCGAGCGCCACGGTGATGAAGCTGACTGAGAGCGACACGAAGAGCGAGCGCAGGAGCAGGTCGCGGTAGATCGGCTCGGTGAGCGCGATGCGGTACTGCTCCAGCGTGACGGTGCGGTCGATCGTCAGATAGTCCTGCGTCCAGAAGCTGTAGGCGATGACGACCGCGATCGGCGCGACCAGCAGGATCAGCGCATAGAGAAGCGTCGGGCTGATCAGCGCGAGGCCCTGGGCCTGTTCGGATTGCAGAAGGGGTTTTCGATGGCTGCGCCCCAGGCGCGAAACCGGTCCTTCCGCAACCGCCGTCATTGCAGCGGCCCGGTTTTCGGAATTGCCTTCGGAATTGCCAGGGGTCGCGTGAACCCGAAAGCTTCCGAAACTGCGTCGAGCGGCAGCCCGGTCGGACACCGTCTACAGAAAGGCTCGGTCGCCTGCCCGGACTTTCTCTGCGCGGACATGATGTGTCGCGTCATCCCACCAGCTACTGGCAGCGAGGTTCCCGTCCCGCTTGCCGGCTTTCCGTCATCATGAACGCAGACCGCGATTGAAAGCAAGCGCTATTTCTGCGATATTGATTGAACGGACATTCAATATCGTGTGAAAACAGGCGGGTTTTCCGGTGCTGCGGGCGGCGGCGCAGGAGGTCCGGGGCCGATGCGGAGACGGGACATGGCGGCAGTCAGGGACTATCGGGAGGCGGAAGCGGGCAATGCCGCGGCGGAGGCTGTCGAGCTGGCGAAGAGCCACCTCGTCCAGCCTTGGCCCTATGCGGGCTCGATCGGCGCGGAAGCGCGCACGCTGGTGACCAGCGGCGACGGCATCTACCTGATCGACGGCGACGGCAGGAAGCTCATCGACGGGCCGGCCGGCATGTGGTGCATCAATGTCGGCCACCGCCGCGAGGAGCTGGCGCGCGTCATGTACGACCAGGCGCTCGAGCTCTCCTACAACACGCCGTGGTACACGATGAACACGCCGTCGGCCGAGCTGTCGCGGCGCATCGCCGGGCATGCGCCCGGCGACCTCAATCATGTCTTCTACACGACCGGCGGTTCCTCGGCGGTGGAGACGGCGCTGCGCTTCATGCAGTTCTACAACAATGTGCGCGGGCGGCCCGAGAAGAAGCTGGTCCTGTCGAGAGGCGGCGCCTACCACGGCTCGACCTATCTGTCGGCTTCGCTGAACGGCCGGCCGCGCGATCGCGACTGGATGGACGCCGCCGACGATCTGGTGGTGAAGCTCTCCTCGCCCGACCCGTTCCGGCGGCCGAAGGGGATGAGCCTCGAAGCGTTCAGCGATTTCCTGGTCGACGAGTTCCGCGAAACGGTGAAGAGGATCGGCGCGGACAAAATCGGCTGCTTCGTCGGCGAGCCGATCCAGGCGTCCGGCGGCGTGATCGTGCCACCCAAGGATTATCTCAAACGCATCCGCGAGATCTGCCGCGAACACGACATCCTCTATGTTTCGGACGAGGTGGTGACCGCCTTCGGGCGGCTCGGCCATGTCTTCGCATCGGAAGACCTGTTCGGCATCGAGCCCGACATGATCACCTTCGCCAAGGGCGTTACCTCTGGCTATTTCCCGCTCGGCGGCGTGGTCATCTCGGAGCGGCTGTTGAGGGGGCTCAACCGCTCCAACCATCCCGACGCCATGTTCGGCCACGGGCTGACCTACACCAGCCATCCGATCGGCTGCGCAGTGGCGATCGCCAATCTCGATCTGCTGGAAGGCGGCATCCTCGAGCACGCGTGCGAGGTCGGTCCGTATTTTCAGGCAAAGCTGAAGACGCTGGAAGAGCTGCCGCTGGTCGGCGAGGTGCGCGGCGCCGGCCTCATGGGCTGCGTCGAATGCGTCGCCGACCGCGAGAGCAAGGACCCGCTGCAGCTCGACAAGGATGTCGGCAAGCGCATCGACCAGCACTGCCACGAGCTCGGCCTGCTGGTCAGGCCGCTGATCAACATGTGCGTGATGAGCCCGCCGCTGGTCATCACCAGGGAGCAGGTCGACGACCTCGTCGCCATCCTGCGCGAAGGCATCTCGCGCACCATGGACGATCTCAGGAAAGAAGGCGTCTGGCGGGGATGAGGCATATGCGCAATGGGTCTACTGCTTTTCTCGCAGGCGGCCCGTTGCGGACCGCAGACGCCGGGTCCATTATCGACGTCTCGCCGATCAATACTTTCCCACTCAAGTAACCGTAGCCGAGCTTACAATTCTCCTCTATAAATATTGAGGGGCTGACACTTGTTGTCGTTGCAACGAGGAGGGACGGCGTATGTCCAAAAATCCTGCTCCACGCTGGCGGCTTCTGCGAAAGCGACGGCTGTCGCAGTCGATCAGCGACGGCCTTTCGGTTCGCGCCGTGTCGGCCGCTGTCATCAAACTCTGAGATCCGTGTGTTCAACAGCGATGTTGGCCGGAGTCGCCTTTGGCGTCCGGTTCATGAGCCATCCTGCTTTCTTATACCGCACCACAACTTGTGATTTTATGATTGAGGCAAGGGGTTAGCACAATGACCAAGGTTTCAACCGATCCACAAAGTCCTGCTCCCAGCGTATATCGAGACAGCTCTCCGACCGCTGTCAGTCGACGCAGCATATTGCTTGGAGGAACGCTTGCCGCGACCACCGCCCTGATGTCGACGCCAGGCGTGCGCGTCGCAGGGGCGCAGGAAGCGGCTCCCGCCGGCGGCAAGCCGAACATTCTCGTCATCTGGGGCGATGATATCGGCCTTGCGAACATCAGCACATATTCGAACGGCCTGATGGGCTACGAGACCCCTAACATCGACCGTATTGCGAAGGAGGGAGTAAAATTCCAGCACTACTACGGCGAACAGTCGTGCACTGCCGGCCGCTCGGCGTTCCTGACCGGACAGCACATCATTCGGAGCGGATTGAGCAAGGTTGGCTTCCCGGGCGCGCCGATGGGCATGAGCCAGCTCGATCCGTCGATCGGCGGCCTCCTGAAGAATCTCGGCTACGCCACCGGGCAATTCGGCAAAAACCATGTCGGCGACCGCAACCCGTCACTGCCGACGGTCAACGGTTTCGACGAATTCTTCGGCAATCTCTACCATCTGAACGCCGAGGAAGAGCCTGAACTGCCCGACTATCCGAAAGACCCAGCATACCTCGCCAAGTTCGGGCCGCGCGGCGTGCTGCGCTGCAAGGCGACCGACGTCGACGATCCCACCGAGGATCCGCGCTTCGGCAAGGTCGGCAAGCAGACGATCGAGGACACCGGCCCGCTGACCAAGAAGCGCATGGAAACGATCGACGACGAGACCTCGGCGGCGGCGATCGACTTCATGAAGCGGCAGCAGGCCGACGGCAGGAACTTCTTCTGCTGGTTCAACTCGACCCGAATGCATCTGCGCACCCATGTCCGCGACAGCCATCGCGGCCGCTACACCCATGGCGACAGCGAATATATCGACGGCATGATGGAGCACGACGATATCGTCGGGAACCTGCTCAAGTCTTTGGACGACATGGGGATCGCGGACAACACAATCGTCGTCTACTCGACCGACAACGGTCCCCACATGAACACCTGGCCGGACGGCGCCATGACCTGGTTCCGCTCCGAGAAGAATACCAACTGGGAAGGCGCCTTCCGGGTGCCGTGCCTTGTTCGGTGGCCGGGCAAGATCGCGCCAGGGACAGTCACCAACGAGCTGATGAGCCACAATGACTGGATTCCAACGCTCTGCTCGATCGCGGGTGAACCCGCCATCGTCGAAAAGCTGAAGGCCGGCTACACAGCCAACGGCATAGACTACAAGGTCCATCTGGATGGCTACGACCAGTCGGCATTCCTGACGGCTGTGACCGGCAGCGCCGCCACCAACAACGGCACGAAGAGTGCCCGCGGCATGTTCTTCTACTCGGACGACGACGGGCTGCTCGTCGGCTTCCGCCAGGGGACTACAAGTACGTGTTCTCCGAGCAGCGCAAGGAAGGCACGATGGGCGTCTGGGCCGAGCCATTCACCACGCTGCGCCTGCAGAAGATATTCAATCTTTTCCAGGATCCGTTCGAGAGAGCGGACATCACGTCGAACACCTTCTGGGACTGGCAGATGAACCATGTCCACATGATGTACGGGGTGATGGACGAAGTCTTCCAGTTCGTAGGGACGTTCAAGGACTTCCCGCCGCGCTCCTTCCCGCCGAGCTTCAACCCGGCGAACGTCATGGAAACGACGATGGACGCCATGAAGAGGAGGGAGGCTTTCAAGGAGAATCTCGACCTCGACAAGGTCCGTGGCGCGCTGAACAAAATGATCGGCGACGCCGTCCAGCAAGCCGCTCCGCAATAGTCTCGCGGCGTCCAGACATGCCGGCTCTGCATGCAGCGGCCCGGCATGTCTCGGGCATTGGCGCGGCGACCTGACTCCCTTCCCTCGACACGTGCTAGACTGGAAGGCGATCCGTGAGGAGCAAGGGCTGCTAATGTCCGTCGAAGGAAACCGGGCGCATTGGGACAATGCTTACGCGACGAAGGGCGAAGCTGGCGTAAGCTGGTTCGAGGACGTGCCGGCGGTTTCGCTGGAGCTCATCCGCCAGGCCGGCGCGGGTCCGGCATCCAGCGTAATCGACATCGGCGGCGGCGCGTCGCGGCTGGCGGACGCCTTGCTGCGCGAAGGCGTCGGCAGGATCACCGTGCTCGACATCTCGCCGGCGGCGCTCGACGCCGCCAAGGCGAGGGTGGGCGCGGCCGCAGACGACATCGAGTGGATCGCCGCCGATGTGACGGAATGGAAGCCGGAGCGCCGCTACGACATCTGGCACGATAGGGCCGCCTTCCATTTCCTGACCGAAGCCGACGCTCGCGCCGCCTATGTCGAGCGGCTTCGCACCGCGCTGAAGCCCGGCGGCCATGCCGTCATCGCCACCTTCGCATTGGATGGGCCCGAGCGCTGCAGCGGCCTGCCGGTCATGCGCTACGATCCGGCCGGGCTGGCCGAGGTGCTCGGGCCTTCCTTCGAGCTGGTGGGCCAGCGCCGCAACGTCCACACGACGCCCTGGGGCTCGCCGCAATCCTTCCAATTCAGCCTGTTCAGGCGCGTCGAGCCCCGATGACCGCGCCGCGCCTTTCCCGCCGCAGCATGCTTGCCGGCATGGCAGGTTTCGCTGTGCTCGGCGGCCGTTCTGCCCGCGCACAATCCACGACCGACGTCACCTTCCTCTTCATCAACGACGTGCATGCCTGCCGCACCCGCAACGGGCTGAGCCCGAACTGCAAGGAGGAGGGCAAGACCGACGAGAACCTGTTGCGCCACATCCGCGCGCTGAACCGCATCGGGGAAGCGAGCTGGCCCGCGACGATCGACGGCGCGGCGACACCCCTGCGCTCCGCCGGGGAGAGGGTCGCCACCCCGCGCGGCGTCGTGCTTGCCGGCGACATGACGGATGATGGCGGCGGCCAGCGGGCGGAGCCGGAGGAAGGTTTCCAGATCCTCCAGTTCAGCCGGCGCTACCAGCGGGGAGACGGCGAGGACGAAGTGCATTTCCCCGTCTATGCCGGCCTCGGCAACCACGACCTCGACCAGGACGGACCCAAGGGCGAAGTCGACTGGTACCGCCGCGAGCTGCGCGACTATGTCGAGCTGAACCACAGGCCGGGCGTCTTCTTCAAGCCGATCGCCCCCGCCGACAATTACGACGTCGCCTCCGACTGCTATTCATGGAACTGGGACAGGCTGCACCTGGTGCAGCTCCATCGCTTCGGCGGCGACACCAACAAGGGCGCGGCAAGCTCCCTCGGCTGGCTGGCGCAGGACCTTGCGCAGCATGCCGGCGACGGCCGTCCGGTCGTGCTCTTCCAGCATTATGGCTGGGACACCTTCTCCATCGAGCGGTGGGACCCGACGGCGGTAACCTTCGACGACGAGGGCGCCGGCCCGCCGCACTGGTGGAGCGAAGAGCAGCGCGCTGCATTGCTGGACACGGTGAAGCCGTACAACGTCGCCGGCATATTCCACGGCCACGAGCACGACACGCCGATGATCTACAACCGCGGCGGCTACGACCTGTTCAAGCCGACGGCGGCCTATCTGGGCGGCTTCGGCCTCGCCCGCGTGACCGACGGCTTCATGGATGTCGCGCTCGGCGAGGCGACCGACGATGGCGGCGTGCGGTTCCTGAAGGCGATGTCGAAGCCGCTCGGCTGACTTGGTCGGTCACAGCATTCGTGAATCTGCCATCCAAACAATGCTAAGCATCGACCTCCATGGCGGCGGCGGCCTGTTTCATGTAGATTCCGGTTGAGCGTCGACACGGTAAGAAGCCGGATTCAGGTTCGGTCGACGTCCTACGGGGGTTCCCATATGCGGCCTCGCCTCGCGCAGCCGGCAATCGTTCTGGTGTGCCTGATGGCACTCACCGCCTGCGTCGGCGTTTCAAAACGCGAGCTGCAGGCGCTCGGCTCGACCATCACGCCGACCAAGATCGATTTCGTCGAGCTCACCGCCTATGCCGGCCGGGCCAAGGCCGCCTATGCGGAGGAAGCGGTCATCCGAGGCCAGTATCCGGCCACCGTGCGCGTCAGCGCGCCCGGCAAGACCGACGCGCAATATTTCATCGAGCGGGACGACAGGGCGAAGGTCCAGTACATCGCCATACGCGGGACCGCCAACCGGAAGAACCTCATCGAGGACGTCGAGATGAGGATTCGCGAGGATCTGGCGCTCGCCATCCCCGTCCATGCCGGTTTCGACGCGACGGCGCGGGTCCTCTACGCCGACATGAAGCCGTACCTGAAGCCGGGCTACAGGACCTACATCACCGGGCACTCGCTGGGCGGCGCGCTTGCCGCGCTGCTCGCCATCCACATGGTCGAGGACGGCTACAAGGTCGACAGGGTGATCACCTTCGGCCAGCCGAAATTCACCACCACCGACGGCGTCGGCAGGCTGGGCTTCCTGTCGCTCACCCGCGTCGTCGACGAGAACGACATCGTCCCCATGCTGCCGCCGACCACCATCGTCAACCGCGTCTATGGCGTCTACGAGCATGCAGGCCCGGAGATCATCCTGCTAGAAGGGCCGCATTACGTTTTCCTGCCGACCCATGATGCGGACCGCATCTCGATCGGCGAGTTCGGCCGCTCGCTGAATTTCGCCAATCTCAAGGACCACCACATGGACAACTATCTGAACCGCCTCTCGCTCAAGGCGAAAGGGGCGGTCGAAGTGTCCTATGACGAGCGCGAGAACTACGTCGCGGCGAAGAAGAAGGTGGCCAGCAACTAGGTCGCCGGTCCTGCGGCCGGCGCCGTTCAGCTCCGGCTGAGCAGCGCCGCGTTGAGGTTGGCCATGTCCTTCTCCTCGGGCGCGGTTTCGAGGCCGAGCACCGGCAGCCGGTCGCGCAGATGGTCGTGGTGGGTGCGCACGCCGTATTCGAGGTCAGAGAGATAGAAGCCGGCAAAGGACTGCGACAGCATGGATTCGTTCGACCACACCGAGAGCTGCACGTCCTCGGCCATGGTGTCGCGGTCAATGCGGAAGGCGAGGTAGCGCGCCGCGGCCTGCTCGCGGGTCTCGTCCCTGTAGCGGTAGATCGCGCCGCGCAGCACCGTCTCGCCGGTCGACAGCGGGAACTCCTGGTAGAACTGCACCGATTCAGGCGTCATCGCCATGACGTTGTTGGGGAAGATGCCGTAGTAGAGCCAGGCCTTGCGCAGCACCTCCGGCAGGCGCGCCGGCTCGGGCGCGAACTTGACGTAGTTCTTCACGCTCCAGCGGCGGCCGGCATGCGGATTGTAGGTCGCGAAGGAGCGCGACACGCCGCCGACGAAAGGCTCGTCGAAATAGGTCGCGCCGTAGAGGTCCTGCAGCGCCGGATGCGCCATGGCGACGTGATAGCCCTCATTGTCGACGTCGCGCACCGACTTCCAGTTGACCGGCGAGGTCTGGGTCCAGATGCCCCAGGAGGGAACCATGTTGGCGGCGTCGTAATGCGCCATCTCGGCCTCGACCGGCTTCATCAGCTCGGCGACCGAAGGCTGCGGGCCAGGATGGAAGCGGATGAAGATGAAGCCCATCCACACTTCCAGGTCGAGCGGCATGAGGCCGAACTCGTCCTTGTCGAGGTCCGGGAAGGAACGCGGGCGGGCCGCCCCGCGCAGCGTGCCGTCGAGATTGTAGACCCAGCCGTGGAAGGGGCAGACCAGAGCGTTCTTGCAGTTGCCCTGGTTCTCGGCGACGACGCGGCTGCCGCGGTGGCGGCAGATATTGTGGAAGCCGCGCACCACGCCGTCCTTGCCGCGCACGATGAGCGCGCGCTCGCCGACGACGTCCATGGTGAGATAGTCGCCCGGATCCGGCACGTCGGACACATGGCCGGCGATCTGCCAGTGATTGCGGAAGACATGCTCCTTCTCGAGCTCGAGAAGGGCCGGGCTGTGATAGGCCCAGCCTGGCAGACCCCGCCTGTCCCAATCGTTCGGGACGGCCACGTTCCGAAGATGTGGGTTCATGTGAGCGCTCTGAAATTGTTGAATGTTCATTCAATATGCGCACATTTTTCGTTCATTTGCAATGCTTTACGGGAATTTCAGATTTTCGCAGCGCAGCATTTTGGCATTCCGGCCCGGAAAGCCCCGTGTTTTCCGGGCGTTAACCGATGCCCTTCCGGGACGGTTTCGCAGCGCCCCGTCGTGGAAAGCCGGTCAGAACGCCTCGCGAAAATGCTGCGTCGAGAACAGGAAGCGATAGAAGAGCGGCACGTGGACGTCCGGGTCGACCCGTCGCGAACGGGTCACGTAGTAATCGAAGACCGGCTTCATGCGCCGGTAGAAAGCGGGATCGAGCACGGCGATGCCGTTCTCGCTGTCCTGCATGAAGCTGCGGTTGTTGAGATTGACCGAGGAGACGGAGACGTAGCGGCCGTCGATCATGAGGATCTTCGAATGCAGCACGACATCCGGCGCGCGGAATTCGTACATGGTGATGCGGCTGGCATATTTCTCGACGAAAAGCTCGTTGAGCTCGGTGAGGAACTGGCCGCCGAAATCGCCCTTGAGGTCGATGCGGGTGACCAGCGTGATCGCGACCCCGCGGTCGATCGCGCGGCCGAAGGCGTCGGCGAGCTTCTGCGTCAGGTTGAGATAGGGATTGACGATCTCGACAGTCTCGGCGGCGGCGTCGATCAGCTCGACATAATAATCCTCGAGCGCCCGCCCGTCTGCGTAGGGCACCGAGATGAAATGGCGCGCGCTGGCGCCGGCCGGCGGTCGCCTCACCGTCTTGCCTTCGATTGAGAAGGGCCGCGCCAGGTCGGTCCTGGCGTCGCGATGCCAGAGCGTGGCGAGATGCGCGACGAGCGTCTCCACCGTCTTCGGCTGCTCGAACTCGATCTCGAAGTCGCTCCAGTTTGAATAGTAGTTGAGCGACAGCCCGTTGGTGCGGCCATACTGGTGCAGCTCGGGATAGCGCGACAGGTCGAGCGGCTCGTGAAAGAGGAAGCCGTCATGGATGTTGCGGCCGCCGATGATGGCGCGCGAACGCCTGCGGTCGGCGGCTAGCGTCGCCAGCATCTTGACATGGTGGGTCTTGTAGAACTGCGAGAGCTGCTCGCCGACCGGCGCGCCGGTCGCCGGTTTCCAGGAAAACTCCTGTAGCTGGACATTGGGATGGTCGGCCGCCAGCCTTTCGAGCAGCACGCGGTCCTTCTCCCGCTGCAACACGTCGGTGACCATGATGCGCACCTTGGTGCCGCGCGCCGCGTGGTGGCGGATCAGCCGCTCCATGACCCGGCCGGAAAAATCAGCCTTGTAGTCGAGATAGGAGAAGTAGATCAGCTTGAGTTTTGGCGCATGGGTCAGATCGATCGGCGCCTCCGGATCGCCGGCGTCGAAGAAGGCGTCGGACAGTCGGGTTCCGGCCAGCGCCTCGACCTTGGCGTTGAACCCCTCGCGTGAATTGAGAAGCAGGCGGGGCGTGCCCAGCACCATCGGGCAGGTCTGCGAGAGTTCGCGGCTGGCATGGAAGACGCGCTCGAGCGGCGAGAGCTTTTGCGGGTCGGGAGACGGGCAGCGCTGGTAGAGGCTGTCGAGGCGGGCGAGCTTCCTGTCGGCTTTCTCTTCGCGCAGCAATGTCAGGCGGCGGATCTTCCCTTTCGAGCGGACAGAAAGGTCGCAGCGCCTGAGATCGGGACCGGGAAAAAGCACCGAGGCGCTGCCGGAGGTGACCGCACCGGTGAGGCTGAGATGCAGCGTCTCGCCCGGCTGCACGATGCGCCGGCCCGGCCCCACGGCCATCTGGCCGTCGCAGCGGCCCGAGATGTTGGCAGGGCCGCCGCCGATCTGCCTGACATCGATCTCGATCTCTCGCGCCTGCAGGCCGGAGAAGAAGAAGGTGCCGGCGTCGCGATCGAGCGCATCGGCGTCGATATAGAGCGTCTGGCGCGACAGGCGCCAGGCCGCGGAGAAGCTGCCGCTCTTGGCCTTGCGCGACGGCAGCAGGCGGGACCTGTCGGCGGCCCGCTCCAGCCCGCGATAGGCGGCGAGGAAGTCGCGGTTGGTGATCGTGTCGACGTCGCGACCGAACGGCCCTGTGCCGTTGGCGCGGTCGGCTTCGCCGAGCTTCTGTTCGGCAAGCAGCGCCAGGAAGCCGCTGGCATAGTCGGCGTCCTCCGACCCCACGCCGGGCAGCAGCGCCGTCTCCAGCGACGCCACGCTGCAACGCGTCTCGCCCGGCGCCAGCCGGCAGTCCGTGTCGATGCCGGCAAGCGGGCCGGCGCAGGCGGCGAGCAACACGGCGGCGCAGCAAAGCGCCGCCGTGGCGACGGCCGGCCGGACCGACCTCATCCGGTGGACATCACTGGCTGGGCCGGCGGCAGGCCGAGCTCGCGTCTGTCGCGCGGGCGCGGCGGCATGAAGCCTTGCGGAAAGACCTTGCAGACGCCGAGCGAGAAGGTGTTGACGAGTAGCGCCGCCTGCCGGCGCATCTTCTTCGGCAGCATCTCGTCGTCGCGGACGGCGGAGGCGTCGCGCACCAGCGCGGAATCGCAATCGCAATGGTTCTTGCGGTCGACATAACAACTGTCGTGACGGAAGCAGATCATGTCGAGCCTGTCCACCGGTTTGGCGGTGAGGTCGCCGGTGCGCGTGCCGAGGCCGCAATAATTGCCGAAGACGAAGTTGGACGGCTTGGCGACGGCATAACGAAGCGGCTTCGGCAGTTCGCTCACCGGCTTCGTTCCCCAGGGATTCGAGCAGGCCGCAACCGAGAGCGCGGCGAGGACGATCGATGCGGCAGCGAATTCGAAACGCATGGCGTCGGCGGTGTTTCCGGGCGGGCGGCATCCCAAGCAAGCCGGCAATGTAGCGCAAACTGTGGCGTCCCGCTCCGGTTGCGTTGCAAGGCGGTGCGATTTCCACCCGGATGCCTGTGCTCAGCCGAAGAGCCGCTTCTCGCGCTCCACCGCCTTGGTGATGAAACCCGCTACCGCCTGGATGCGCCTCAGCGGCCGCACGCTCTCGTGGTAGACGAGCCAGTAGGCGCGGCGGATGGGTTTTGCGGCGGCGACTGGTACAAGCTCCGGCAGCGAGCGGGCGATGAAGGCGTGCAATATGCCGATGCCCGCCCCCGAGCGCACGGCCTCGACCTGGCCGAGCGCCGAGGAGATCGAGAAGGCGGCGTCCCAGTCGGGGCTGAACTCCTGCGCATAGGCGAGCGAGGGACTGAAGACGAGGTCCGGCACGTAGCCGACCAGGCGATGCGCCTTGAGTTCTGCCTGGCTGGCCGGCAGGCCGTTGGCGTCGGCATAGGCGCGAGAGGCGTAGAGGCCCAGCGAATAGTCGACGAGCTTCTGCGCCACCAGCCTGCCTTCCGACGGACGTTCGGTGGTGATGGCGATGTCGGCCTCGCGCCGCGACAGGGAGAAGGAACGGGGCACCGGCACGAGCTGGATCTTCAGGTCTGGGTGCTGGGCGGTCAGCGTGCCGAGCCGCGACGCGAGGTAGGCGACGCCGAAGCCGTCCGGCGCGCCGATTCGGACCGTGCCGGAGACGGCCTCGTCGCCGCCGGCAAGTTCCGAGCGGGCGGCGATCATGTCGGCCTCCATGCGCTCGGCGACGCCGAGGAAACGCTCACCCGCCGGCGTCAGTTCGCTGCCCGTGGTGAGCCGGCGAAAGAGCTTTGCACCGAGCGCGTCCTCGAGCGTGGCGACGCGGCGCGACACGGTGGCGTGGTTGAGCTCCAGCCGCCGCGCCGCGCCGAGGATCTGGCCGGCGCGGGCGACGGCCAGGAAGATTCTGACGTCGTCCCAGTTCATGGGATCTATCTATGCAGAAATTCAAGGGATCGCCAACGTCGTTCTTTATTTAACGCACAACGGTTGCGTGCCGGCTCGCGTTGCAAAGACAGGCGCAAAGCGGGACAATCCGAGCCACCAGAGAAACGCCAGGGAGCGAGTCATGATCGAATACGGCCATTTCATCGGCGGCAAGCGCGTCGCCGGCACCAGCGGACGCAAGCAGGACGTGATGCAGCCAATGGACGGCACCGTGCGCGGCACGGTGGCGCTCGCCTCGGCCGCGGAGCTGCGCGCCGCCGTCGAGAACGCCTCGGCCGCGCAGCCGGCCTGGGCCGCCACCAATCCGCAGCGGCGCATGCGCGTCCTGATGAAGTTCATCGATCTCGTGCATCGCGACTATGAGGAACTCGCCGACATCCTCGCCCGCGAGCACGGCAAGACCATCGCCGATGCGCGCGGCGACATCCAGCGCGGCCTCGAAGTGGTGGAAGTGTCGCTCGGCGCCCCGCACATGATGAAGGGCGAGTTCACCGACAATGCCGGCACCGGCATCGACACCTATTCGATGCGCCAGCCGCTCGGCGTCGTGGCCGGCATCACCCCGTTCAATTTCCCGGCCATGATCCCCCTGTGGAAGATCGGCCCGGCGCTGGCCGCCGGCAACGCCTTCATCCTGAAGCCGTCCGAGCGCGATCCGGGCGTGCCGCTGCGCATCGCCGAACTCTTCATCGAGGCAGGGCTGCCGGCGGGCGTGCTCAATGTCGTCAACGGCGACAAGGAAGTGGTCGACGCCATCCTCGACGACCATGACATCAAGGCCATCGGCTTCGTCGGCTCGACGCCGATCGCGCAGTACATCTATGCGCGGGGCTGCGCAGCCGGCAAGCGCGTGCAGTGCTTCGGCGGTGCCAAGAACCACATGATCATCATGCCCGACGCCGACATGGACCAGACGGTCGACGCGCTGATCGGCGCCGGCTATGGCTCGGCCGGCGAGCGCTGCATGGCGATCTCGGTCGCCGTGCCGGTCGGCAACGACACCGCCAACCGCCTGATGGACAAGCTCATCCCGCGCGTCGAGAGCCTCAAGGTCGGCCCCTCGACCGACGGTTCCGCCGATTTCGGCCCGCTGGTGACTGCCCAGGCGCTGGAGCGCGTCAAGGGTTACGTCGACGCGGGCGTGAAGGAAGGCGCGAAGCTGGTCGTCGACGGCCGCGGCTTCAAGATGCAGGGCTACGAGAACGGCTACTATATGGGCGGCTGCCTGTTCGACGACGTGACGCCGGAGATGAAGATCTACAAGGAAGAGATCTTCGGGCCGGTGCTCTCGGTGGTGCGGGCGCCGAACTACGAATATGCGCTGAAGATCACCAACGACCACGAGATGGGCAATGGCGTCGCGATCTTCACCCGCGACGGCGACGCCGCGCGCGATTTCGCCAGCCGCGTCCAGGTCGGCATGGTGGGCGTCAACGTGCCGATCCCGGTGCCGATCGCCTACTATACCTTCGGCGGCTGGAAGGCCTCGTCCTTCGGCGACCTGAACCAGCACGGGCCGGACGCCTTCCGCTTCTACACCAAGACCAAGACGGTCACCTCGCGCTGGCCGTCCGGCGTCAAGGACGGCGCCGAGTTCGTAATTCCGACGATGAACTGATCCGAACGAAACCGCCACTGCGGCTAAGTCCTTCACGGCCCGGAGCAAAACTCCGGGCCGTTTTCGTTCCATCACATCCGGAATTTCGCTGTTACGGATTCGTGATGGAACGGCCGAAGCCCGGATTTGCTTGACTTGCAACCGGGTCGCCACCTCGACTGTACTGGCCGCAAGGCAGGCTCCCGAAGTCCCAAACGTCGCCTGGACCAAGGAGATGTCGAGATGAAACGCGAGATCGTCCTCTTTCCCGCCTTGATCGGCGGCCTGCTAATGACCGCCAATCCAGCCCCCGCCCAGAACTTCTGCGCCGCCCGCGCCGAAATGGTGAAGTCGCTGGCCGACAAGTTCAAGGAGAACCCGACCGCTGTCGGGCAGATCGACGGCAGCGCGGTGATCGAGGTCTTCGTGTCGGAGAAAGGCAGCTGGACGATCCTCGCCACCGACACCAACGGCCAGAGCTGCGTCGTTTCCGCCGGCGAAGGTTTTGAGTTCAACGTCGCCGCACTCGGCGAAGGCGCCTGACCGGCCGGGTCAGGCCTACCGCCTGGCCGCGGCTTCGGCGTATGCCCGCAGGAGGATCATGAGGCGGTCGGCCTCCGCCGCCGCCCCTTCCTCGTCGCCTTCGAGGATCGAGCGGATCAGGGCGACGTGATGCTCCGCCGATTCCGCCAGCCCGGTTTCGGCGTTGTAGCGATACCAGAAGCGGCGGCTGTGGCTCTGGAGTGGTGCTGCGACCCGCACCGCGAACGGATTGTCAGCCGCAAATGCGAGCGCCTCGTCGAGCGCCTTGTCGGCCTGCAGGAAAGCCAGCACGTCATTTGCGACGACCGCCTGCCGCATGGCAAGCGCCGAGGCGTGGAACAGGTCGGCCGCATTGCGGGTGACGAAGCGCGCCGCCGAGCGGGCCAGCAGCAGTTCGAGGCTGCGCCGCGCGTCGATCACCCTCACCCAGTCGCCCGGATGCAGCGGTGCGATCGCCAGGCCGGCGCGCGGCCTGATCTCGATCAGACCCTCCCAGGCAAGCCGCTGGATGGCCTCGCGAACAGGCGTCCGTCCGAGCCCGAGGCGGTCGATCAGTGCCCCCTCGGTCACCACGCTTCCCGGCAGGAGGTCGAGCGTGACGATCATCCTCTCCAGGGCGTGATAGGCTCTGCTCGCCGCGGGTTCCTGGGCTATGTTGTTGGAATTCAAGCTAAACTCCTTTGATATATTTTTGATATATCACATTGGAATCAGCATTGACAGGGCATGTCTCCTTAAGATATATCAGTGATATATCAGATGGAGGTTGCCATGTGGGCCGGTATTTTCCCAGCAGTCACGACCAAGTTCACCGAGGATGACCGCCTCGACCACGCCGAGATGGAGCGCTGTTTCGCCTTGCAGATCGAGGCTGGATGCGACGGCCTGATCGTCGCCGGCTCGCTCGGCGAGGGCCCGATGCTTTCCCAGGACGAAAAGATCGAGGTGCTGAAAACGGCCCAGAAAATCGCCGGCCGCAGGCCCGTGCTGATGACCGTCAACGAGGCCGGCACCCGCGAGGCCGCCGCCATGGCCAAGCGCGCCGCGGACGCCGGCGCGAACGGCCTGATGGTGGTGCCCTCGCCGATCTACCACACCAACCCCGACGAGACGGTTGCCGCGCTCTCGGCAGTAGCCAAGGCCGGCGACCTGCCGGTGATGATCTATTCCAACAAGATCGCCTACCGGGTCGACGTGTCGATCGCCGACATGGAGAGGCTGGCGAAGGACGAGCGTTTCGTCGCCATCAAGGAATCGTCCGACGACATCCGCCGCTCGACCGACATCATCAACCATTTCGGCGACCGCTACGACCTCTTCACCGGCGTCGACAACCTCGCCTTCGAGGCGCTGTCGGTCGGCGCGATCGGCTGGGTGGCCGGCCTGGTGGTGGCCTTCCCGAAGGAGACGGTGGCGATCTACCAGCTCATGAAGCAGGGCCGGCGCGACGAAGCGCTGAAAATCTACCGCTGGTTCCGCCCGCTGCTCGATCTCGATGTCTCGACCTATCTCGTCCAGAACATCAAGCTCGCCGAAATGCTGGCGATCGGCACCAACGACCGCGTGCGCATGCCCCGCCAGCCGCTGACGGGCGAGCGCCGGGCGATGGCCGAGAAGATCGTCAGGGACGCGATGGCGACAAGGCCGGAACTGCCGAAGCTGTCGATCGCGAAGGCTGCATAAGGCAGGGCTTTCCTCTCCCCGCGAACGGGAAGAGGATGACGGCAGCCAGATGAGGGGCAGCGCCGACGTGACAGGCATTTCCGATGCCCGCGAAGAGGGGCCTTCTCCCCGTGACCGGGGGGAAGGAAACGACATCGCCATCGTCGGCGCGGGCATCGTCGGCATCTGCGCGGCCGCCTATCTGACGGAAGCCGGATACAGGGTGAAGGTCTACGACCGCACCGGCGTCTGCGAGGAGACGAGTTCCGGCAATGCGTCAGCCTTCGCCTTCTCCGACGTGCTGCCGCTCGCCCACAAGGGCATGATGAGGAACCTGCCGCGCTGGCTGGCCGATCCGCTCGGGCCGCTCGCCATTCCGCCTTCCCACCTGCCGAAGCTCCTGCCGTGGCTGTGGCGCTTCTGGCGCGCCGGCTCGCCCAGGCACTACGAGGCGAGCCTCGCCGCGCAGGCCGGCATGATGAAGCTGGCCGAACCCGAATGGATGGACCTGCTCGACCGCTCCGGCACCCGGAGCATGCTGCGCGAGGACGGCTCGCTGGAACTCTATGAGAGCGAGGGCGAATTCCGGGCGTCCCTGCCCGGCTGGGCGGCGAGGGATCGTTTCGGCATTCCCTACCGCCATGTCGACGGCGACGAGATATCCACCCTGCAGCCGGGCCTCTCCGGACAGTTCATCAAGGGGACCTTCGTCCCCGGCTGGAAGACCTCGATCGATCCGAAACTGCTCGGCAAGGCGATCTGGGCCTATGCGGAGCGCCTCGGCGCGACTTTCGCGCGCCGCGAGGCGGTCGCCATCGTGCCGCCCGGCGCCGGCGTCACGCTGCTTTTCGCGGACGGCGGCACGGAGCCGGCAAGCCGTGTGCTGGTCGCGGCGGGAGCATGGTCGCACAGGCTGACGAAGCAACTCGGCGACGACATCCCGCTCGAGACCGAGCGCGGCTATAACACAACGCTGCCGGTCGACGCCTTCGACGTAAAGCGGCAGCTCATCTTCGGCGGCCACGGCTTCGTCATCACGCCGCTCTCGACAGGCCTGCGCATCGGCGGCGCCGTCGAGCTCGGCGGACTGAAGCTGCCGCCCAACTACGCGCGCTCGAAGGCGATGCTGGAGAAGGCAAGGCGCTTCCTGCCCGGACTGAAGACCGAGGGCGGCCGCGAATGGATGGGCTACCGCCCGTCGTTGCCGGACTCGCTGCCGGTGATCGGCCGCTCGAAGTCGTCGGCCAATGTGTATTATGCATTCGGTCACGGCCATCTCGGCAAGACCCAGGCCGCGGGCACCGCCCGCCTGATCCGCGATCTGGTTTCAGGCCGGGCGCCCGCACTCGACATTTCGCCTTTCAGTCCGCAGCGTTTCTGAGGAATTCGACACAATGGCCCGACACACCTTCACCTGCATCGACGGCCATACCTGCGGCAATCCCGTCCGGCTGGTCGCCGGCGGCGGGCCGCTGCTCCACGGCGCCTCGATGATGGAGCGACGCGCGCATTTCCTCGCCGAATATGACTGGATCCGCACCGGCCTGATGTTCGAGCCGCGCGGCCACGACGTGATGTCTGGCTCGATCCTCTATCCGCCGACCCGCGAGGATTGCGACATCGCCATCCTTTTCATCGAGACGTCGGGCTGCCTGCCTATGTGCGGCCACGGCACCATCGGCACCGTGACGATGGCGATCGAGAACGGGCTGGTGAAGCCGAAGACGCCGGGCGTGCTGCGGCTCGACACGCCGGCCGGCCTGGTCATCGCCGAGTACCGGCAGGAGGGCGACTATGTCGAGGAAGTGCGCATCACCAACGTGCCTTCCTTCCTCTACGCCGAAGGGCTGACCGTAGACTGTCCCGATCTCGGCGAGCTGAAGGTCGACGTCGCCTATGGCGGCAATTTCTACGCCATCGTCGAGCCGCAGGAGAACTACGCCGACATGGCAGACTATTCCGCCGGCCAGCTCATCGCCTGGAGCCCGGTGGTGCGCCAGCGGCTCAACGAGAAATACAGTTTCGAGCATCCGGAAAACCCGGCCATCAACCGCCTCAGCCACATGCTGTGGACCGGCAAGCCGGTGCATCCCGAGGCCGACGCGAGGAACGCCGTCTTCTACGGCGACAAGGCGATCGACCGTTCGCCCTGCGGCACCGGCACCTCGGCGCGCATGGCGCAGCTCCACGCCAAGGGCAGACTGAAGGCGGGCGACAGCTTCGTGCACGAGTCCATCATCGGCTCGCTTTTCAAGGGCCGCGTCGAGAGGGAAGTGAGCGTCGCGGGCAAGCCGGCCATCGTTCCCTCGATCGGCGGCTGGGCGCGCCAGACCGGCCTGAACACCATCTTCATCGACGACAGGGATCCCTTCGCGCATGGATTTATCGTCAAGTAGAAGCGTCTATTGGAACAATGTAGGCAGCGGCGCTGGAGGAGCGCCGCAACTGCGCTCCGGCGCGCAATATATTTCCGCGCCTTATCGACTTGGCCGCACGATCTTCGATTTTCGGGCTTTCTTTGGCGGGATTCGTCAAAGACATTGCGTTGTGCCAATGATAGCTTTCGATATGGTCCAGGGCTATCCGGAACAGTGGGGAGCAGCAACGGGGCATGCCGCAAGGGCATGTTTCATCGCGAAAATTTGACGTTGCAATCGGAGCCCGAAACTTTAGGACTAGGTGAAAGCAAGAAAAGGAATGCGTCCACTGGGCGACATTCCGGGGGAGCAGCGTACAGATGGAATATTTCGTCCAGCAGCTTGTAAACGGGCTGACGCTGGGATCGATCTATGGCCTGATCGCGATCGGCTATACGATGGTCTACGGCATCATCGGCATGATCAATTTCGCCCATGGCGACATCTTCATGATCGGCTCTTTCATCGCGCTGATCGTATTCCTCTTCCTTGTCTCGATCTTCGCCTCGATCAACGTCGTGCTCTTCCTGCTGATCATGATGATCGTGGCGATGTTGCTTACCAGTCTCTGGAACTGGACGATCGAGAAGGTCGCCTACCGCCCCTTGCGCGGCTCGTTCCGGCTGGCGCCGCTGATCACCGCGATCGGCATGTCGATCGCGCTGTCGAACTTCGTGCAGGTCACGCAGGGCCCGCGCAACAAGCCGATCCCGCCGATGATCTCGACCGTCTACAACGTGTTCGGCATCTCGATCTCGGCTAAGCAGATCGTCATCGTGGTTGTCACCGCCGTCCTGCTCACGATCTTCTGGTACCTGGTCAACAAGACCTCGCTGGGGCGGGCGCAGAGAGCCTGCGAGCAGGACCGCAAGATGGCGGCGCTGCTCGGCATCGACGTCGACCGCACCATCTCGATCACCTTCATCATGGGCGCCTCGCTCGCAGCGGTCGCCGGCACGCTCTACCTCATGTACTACGGCGTCGTCGTCTTCTCCGACGGCTTCGTTCCCGGCGTGAAGGCGTTCACCGCGGCCGTGCTCGGCGGCATCGGCTCGATCCCCGGCGCCGTGCTCGGCGGCCTGCTCATCGGCTTCATCGAGGGCATGTGGTCCGCCTATTTCTCCATCGACTACAAGGACGTCGCCGCCTTTTCGATCCTGGCCATCGTGCTGATCTTCCTGCCTTCCGGCATTCTCGGCCGGCCAGAAGTCGAAAAGGTCTGAGCGAATGACCGCGATATCCCAGGACCGGCCGGCAAACACGAGTCTCGTTCAGCGCGGCATACGCGAGGCGCTTTATGCCGGCGCCATCTCCTTCGGCATGTTCTTCCTGCTGATCGGCATCAAGACCGACCAGAACATCCGCAACGAACTGATCCTCGTGCCGCGCTGGGGCCTGCTCGCCGTCGTGATCGCGCTGGTGATGGCCGGGCGCTTCCTGATGGTCGTCTGGCTGCACCCCTATCTCGAGGCGCGCAAGCTCCAGAAGGCGAAGGCGCCGGTCGTGGCGCATGCGGAGAAATCCGCCTTCGTCAGGCACTGGACCAAGATCGCCATCGGCGCGCTGATCCTCTACCCGGTTGTCATCGTGCTTCTGGTCGGCTTCCAGGGCTCGCTGAAATGGGTCGACAATTTCGGCATCCAGATCCTGATCTACGTGATGCTGGCCTGGGGCCTGAACATCGTCGTCGGACTGGCCGGCCTGCTCGACCTCGGCTACGTCGCCTTCTACGCCGTCGGCGCCTATTGCTACGCGCTGCTCGGCACCGAGTTCGGCTGGTCCTTCTGGATCCTGCTGCCGGCCGCCGGCGCGATGGCGGCCTTCTGGGGCGTCATCCTCGGCTTCCCGGTGCTGCGCCTCAGGGGCGACTACCTCGCCATCGTGACGCTGGCCTTCGGCGAGATCATCCGCCTGGTGCTGATCAACTGGCGCGAGGTCACCAACGGCACCGCCGGCGTTTCCGGCATTCCGAAAGTGACGTTCTTCGGCCTGTTCGACTTCGACGTCTCGTCGCCCTACTACATCGCCAAGGTCTTCGACATCGCGCAGTCGGGCGCCTACTACAAGATCTTCCTCTACTATCTGGCGCTGGCGCTGGCCCTGCTGACCGCCTTCGTCACCATCAGGCTCAGGCGGCTGCCGGTCGGCCGCGCCTGGGAAGCGTTGCGCGAGGACGAGATCGCCTGCCGTTCGCTCGGCATCAACACCACCAACACCAAGCTCACCGCCTTCGCCATCGGCGCCATGTTCGGCGGTTTCGCCGGCGCCTTCTTCGCCGCCCGCCAGGGCTTCGTCAGCCCCGAATCCTTCATCTTCCTGGAATCGGCGATCATCCTCGCGATCGTCGTGCTGGGCGGCATGGGCTCGCTGACCGGCATCGCCATCGCCGCGCTGGTGATGATCGGCGGCACCGAGATCCTGCGCGAGCTGCACTTCCTCAAGGCGGTATTCGGCGAAGGCTTCACACCGGAGCTCTACCGCATGCTGCTGTTCGGATCGGCCATGGTCATCGTCATGATCTGGAAACCCCGCGGTTTCGTCGGCAGCCGCGAACCGACAGCCTTCCTGCATGAACGCAAGGCCGTATCCAGTTCCTTCACCAAGGAGGGACACGGCTGATGAACGCGACTTCCGTTATGAACATGCCGATCCTCAAGGTCGAGCACCTGTCGATGAAGTTCGGCGGCCTCGTCGCCATCGGCGACCTGTCCTTCGAGGCGAAGCGCGGCGAAATCACTGCGCTGATCGGCCCCAACGGGGCCGGCAAGACCACCGTGTTCAACTGCATCACCGGCTTCTACAAGCCGTCCGAGGGCATGATCACGCTGACCGGCCGCGACGGCAACCAGTTCCTGCTGGAACGGCTGCCGGACTTCCAGATCCCGGCCAAGGCCAAGGTGGCGCGCACCTTCCAGAACATCCGGCTGTTCTCCGGCATGACGCTGCTGGAGAACCTGCTCGTCGCGCAGCACAACCGGCTGATGCAGGCGTCGGGCTTCACCGTGCTCGGCCTGCTCGGCTTCGGCGGCTACCGCAAGGCTTCGGCGGAATCGATAGAGCTGGCGAAGCACTGGCTGGAGAAGGCCGACCTGATCGACCGCGCCGACGATCCGGCGGGCGACCTGCCCTATGGCGCGCAGCGCCGTCTGGAGATCGCGCGCGCCATGTGCACGGGACCGGAGCTGCTCTGCCTCGACGAGCCGGCCGCCGGCCTCAACCCGAAGGAGTCGCTGGCGTTGAACGCACTGCTCAACGACATCAAGGCGACATCCGGCACCTCGATCCTGCTGATCGAGCATGACATGTCGGTGGTGATGCAGATCTCCGACCATGTCGTGGTGCTGGAATACGGCCGCAAGATATCCGACGGCGACCCGGCCTCGGTACGGAGCGATCCGCGCGTGATCGCCGCCTATCTCGGCGTCGAGGACGACGAGGTTACGGAAGTGCTGGCGGCAGTCGGCGACGAGCAGGTGATCGAGGAACTCGACGCCGAGCCCGACCGGGCGCACGGCCCCGCCGATTCCTCCTCGATGATGGCCGGGCCGGTCTCCGACACGATCGGCCACAGCGACGACGACGGCGAGACCGTCAAGGTTTCGCCCGGCGCCTCGAAGGCCGAGCAGTACGACCATCGCCACGGGACGGGCGTTTCCAACGCGCTCAATGCGCCGAAGGGCGGCACGCCCGACAAGCTGACTTTGATCAAGGGCATCGGGCCGGTGAACGAGAGAAAGCTCAACGAGCACGGCATCTTCCATTTCGCGCAGATCGCGGCCTGGACCGAGGCGGACGTCAAGGCGGCCGAAGCCTATCTGGAGTTCGACGGACGCATCGCGCGCGAGGACTGGATCGGCCAGGCCAAAGCGCTCGCGGCAAAGAGCGGAGGGGCTGAGTGATGGCCGGCAAACCCCTGCTCCAGGTCGAGGGCGTCGAGACCTATTACGGCAATATCCGCGCGCTGAACGGCGTCTCGATCACCGTCAACGAGGGCGAGATCGTCGCGCTGATCGGCGCCAACGGCGCCGGCAAGTCGACGCTGATGATGACGATCTTCGGCACGCCGCGCGCCAGGAACGGCACCATCACCTTCGCCGGCACCGACATCACCAACATGCCGACGCACGAGATCGCGCGCATGCGCATCGCGCAGTCGCCGGAAGGGCGGCGCATCTTCCCGCGCATGACGGTGATGGAAAACCTGCAGATGGGCGCCAGCCTCGATCAGCTGAAGCATTACGACGAGGACGCCGAGAAGGTCTTCCAGCTCTTCCCGCGGCTGAAGGAGCGCATCAACCAGCGCGGCGGCACGCTGTCGGGCGGCGAGCAGCAGATGCTGTCGATCGGCCGCGCACTGATGGCGCGCCCGAAGCTGCTGCTGCTCGACGAGCCGTCGCTGGGACTGGCGCCGCTGATCGTCAAGCAGATCTTCGACGCGGTGCGCGAGTTGAACCGCAGCCAGGGGCTCACCGTGTTCCTGGTCGAGCAGAACGCCTTCGGCGCGCTGAAGCTCGCCAATCGCGGCTACGTGCTCGTCAACGGCAACGTCACCATGAGCGGCACCGGCCAGCAGCTGCTCGCCGATCCGGAAGTGCGCGCCGCCTATCTCGAAGGCGGACGGCACTAGGAGGCATACATGCAAGGCATCCTCTACGAAGAACCCTCGGTCTGGCAATTCCTGTTCATCACCTGCCTGCTCGGCGGCGGTGCGGCGTGGATGACGGGACGCGCCTGCGCCCAGACATGGCGGCCGATGTCCTCGCTCGTCGTGTTCCTGCTGCTTCTCGGCATAGCAGTGCGCTTCATCCATCATGCGCTGTTCAATGGCACCATGTTCACGGCGCAATATTACATCGTCGACACGATAATCCTGCTCGTCATCGGCATCCTCGGATACCAGTATACGCGCACCACTCAGATGGTGACGCAGTATAACTGGCTCTACGAGCGAGCATCTCTGTTGAGTTGGAGGCCGAAAAGCGGAGCCTGATCATTACCGCGATGTAACGCCAAGCCGTTCCGAATAGGCGTGACAAGCGCCGGAAAATCGGCAAAGTACGCTTTCTGCGATAGGGTGGGCATCGCATGAAAGTTCATCCACGCCCACTCGGTTTAATGGGAGTCTTCAATGAGAAAGTCATTCTTGTCCGCCGTCGCGCTGACATCGTTGCTCGCGTTCAGCGGCAGCGCCTGGGCTGACCTTCTGGTCGGCGTCGGCGGTCCGATCACCGGTCCGAACGCTGCCTTCGGCGCGCAGCTCCAGAAGGGCGCGGAGATGGCCGTTAAGGACATCAACGCCGCCGGCGGCGTTAACGGCGAGCAGATTTCGCTCAGCGTCGGCGACGACGTTTCCGATCCGAAGCAGGGCATCTCGGTCGCCAACAAATTCGTCGCCGATGGCGTCAAGTTCGTGGTCGGCCACTTCAACTCGGGCGTTTCGATCCCGGCTTCCGAAGTCTATGCCGAGAACGGCATCCTGGAGATCACGCCTGCGGCGACCAACCCGGTCTACACCGAGCGCGGCCTGTGGAACACGTTCCGCGTCTGCGGCCGTGACGACCAGCAGGGCGAGGTGGCCGGCGCCTATATCGCCGCCAACTTCAAGGACGCCAAGGTCGCGGTGATCCACGACAAGACGCCTTACGGCCAGGGCCTCGCCGACGAGACCAAGAAGGCGCTCAACGCCGCCGGCGTCACCGAAGCCCTCTACGAAGGCGTCAATGTCGGCGACAAGGACTTCTCCGCGCTGATCGCCAAGATGAAGGACGCCGGCGTCACCCTGATCTACTGGGGCGGCCTGCACACGGAAGCCGGCCTGATCATCCGCCAGTCGGCTGACCAGGGCCTGAAGGCTCCGCTGTTCTCGGGCGACGGCATCGTGTCGAACGAACTCGCCTCGATCGCGGGCGACGCCGTTGCCGGCACGCTGAACACCTTCGGTCCGGATCCGCGCAACAACCCGGCCGCCAAGGAAGTGGTCGAGAAGTTCCGCGCCGCCGGCTTCGAGCCGGAAGCCTACACGCTCTATGCCTATGCGGCCACGCAGATCCTCGCCCAGGCGGCCACCGCTGCCGGTTCGAACGATCCGCAGGAAGTCGCCAAGGCGATCAAGGAGAAGGGTCCCTTCAAGACCGTTCTCGGCGAGCTGTCCTTCAACGAGAAGGGTGACCGCACCGACGCCGACTACGTCGTCTACGAATGGCGCAAGGGCGACGACGGCAAGTACAACTACTTCCAGCTCTGATATCCCAGGATATCACGCGAAACGCCCGGCCATGCGCCGGGCGTTTTGTTTTTGGCGGGCGCGGCGCGGCCGGCCGGATCGGTCGGAAGCCGCCTACGCAATTTGGTTGCACTGCAGCATTTTCGCGCTAATTGTTGCTCCGTCAAAACCCGTCCCTTCCGGAGCGCGCCCTTGCCCATCACGAAGATTCTTGTCGCCAACCGCTCTGAAATCGCAATTCGCGTCTTCCGCGCCGCCAATGAGCTCGGGCTGAAAACCGTCGCGATCTGGGCCGAGGAGGACAAATATTCGCTGCACCGCTTCAAGGCCGACGAGAGTTACCAGGTCGGGCGCGGCCCGCATCTCGGCCGCGATATGGGGCCGATCGAGAGCTATCTCTCGATCGAGGAGGTGATCCGCGTCGCCAGGCTGTCGGGCGCCGACGCCATCCATCCCGGCTACGGCCTTCTGTCGGAAAGCCCGGAATTCGCAGAGGCCTGCGCCGCCGCTGGCATCATCTTCATCGGCCCGAAGCCGGAGACGATGAAGCGGCTCGGCAACAAGGTCGCGGCGCGCAATCTCGCCATCGAGGTCGGTGTTCCGGTCATCCCGGCGACCGATCCGCTGCCCGACGACATGGAGGCGGTGAAGAAACTCGCCGCCGAGGTCGGCTATCCGGTGATGCTGAAGGCCTCGTGGGGCGGCGGCGGACGCGGCATGCGCGCCATCCGCAGCGAAGCAGACCTCGTGCGCGAGGTGACCGAGGGCAAGCGGGAGGCCAAGGCCGCCTTCGGCAAGGACGAGGTCTATCTCGAGAAGCTGATCGAACGCGCCCGCCATGTCGAGGTGCAGATCCTCGGCGACACCCACGGCAACGCCGTCCATCTGTTCGAGCGCGACTGCTCGATCCAGCGCCGCAACCAGAAGGTCGTCGAGCGCGCGCCGGCACCCTATCTCTCAAACGCGCTGAGGCAGGAACTCTGCGGTTACGCGCTGAAGATCGCGAACGAGACGGACTATGTCGGCGCCGGCACGGTCGAGTTCCTGCAGGACGCCGACACGGGCAAGTTCTACTTCATCGAAGTGAACCCGCGCATCCAGGTCGAGCATACGGTGACCGAGGAAGTAACCGGCATCGACATCGTCAAGGCGCAGATCCACATCCTCGACGGTTTTGCCATCGGCACGCCCGAATCCGGAGTGCCGGCGCAGGCGGCGATCCGGCTGAACGGCAACGCGCTTCAGTGCCGCATCACCACCGAAGATCCCGAGCAGAACTTCATCCCGGACTACGGTCGCATCACCGCCTATCGCGGCGCCACCGGCTTCGGCATCCGCCTCGACGGCGGCACCGCCTATTCGGGCGCCGTGATCACCCGCTACTACGATCCGCTGCTGGAGAAGGTGACCGCCTGGGCGCCGACGCCGCTGGAGGCGATCCAGCGCATGAACCGGGCGCTGCGCGAATTCCGCATCCGTGGCGTGGCGACCAACCTCACCTTCCTCGAAGCGATCATCAACCACCCCTCGTTTCGCGACAATTCCTACACGACGCGCTTCATCGATTCGACGCCGGAACTGTTCGCGCAGGTGAAGCGGCAGGACCGCGCCACCAAGCTGCTCAACTACCTCGCCGACGTCAGCGTGAACGGCCATCCCGAGACTCGCGGCAGGCCAACGCCCGACCCCGACGCCGCCGAGCCGGTCGTGCCCTATCTCAACGGCGCCGTTCCCTCGGGCTCCAAGCAGCGCCTCGACGAGCTCGGGCCGGAAAAATTCGCCGCCTGGATGCGGAGCCAGAAGCAGGTGCTCGTCACCGACACGACGATGCGCGACGCACACCAGTCGCTGCTCGCGACCCGCATGCGCACCTACGATATCGCCCGGATCGCCGGCATCTACGCCCGCTCGCTGCCGCAGCTCCTGTCGCTCGAATGCTGGGGCGGCGCGACCTTCGACGTCGCCATGCGCTTCCTGACCGAGGACCCGTGGGAGCGGCTTTCACTGGTGCGCGACGCGGCTCCCAACCTGCTCCTGCAGATGCTGCTGCGCGGCGCCAACGGCGTCGGCTACACCAATTATCCCGACAATGTCGTGCAGCATTTCGTCAAGCAGGCGGCTGCCGGCGGCATCGACCTCTTCCGCGTCTTCGACTGCCTGAACTGGGTCGAGAACATGCGGGTCGCCATGGATGCGGTCGGCGCCGAAGGAAAACTCTGCGAAGCGGCGATGTGCTATACAGGCGACCTGCTCGACCCCGCGCGCGCCAAATACGACCTCAAATATTACGTCGGCCTCGCCAAGGAACTCGAGAAGGCCGGCGCCCACATCATCGCGGTCAAGGACATGGCCGGGCTGCTGAAGCCCGCCGCCGCGCGCGTGCTGTTCAAGGCGCTGCGCGAGGAAACCGACCTGCCGATCCATTTCCACACGCACGACACGTCCGGCCTGTCGGCGGCGACCGTGCTGGCCGCGGTCGAAAGCGGCGTCGATGCCGTCGACGCGGCGATGGACGCCTTCTCCGGCAACACCTCGCAGCCCTGCCTCGGCTCGCTTGCCGAGGCGCTGAAGGGCAGCGACCGCGACCCCGGCCTCGATCCCGCATGGATCCGGAAGATTTCCTTCTATTGGGAGGCCGTGCGCAACCAGTATGCGGCCTTCGAGAGCGACCTCAAGGGGCCGGCCTCGGAAGTCTATCTGCACGAAATGCCGGGCGGCCAGTTCACCAACCTCAAGGAGCAGGCGCGCTCGCTCGGCCTGGAGACGCGCTGGCACGAGGTGGCGCAGGCGTACCACGACGTGAACCTGATGTTCGGCGACATCGTCAAGGTGACGCCCTCCTCCAAGGTCGTCGGCGACATGGCGCTGATGATGGTCAGCCAGGACCTCACCGTCGCCGACGTCGAGAACCCGGCCAAGGACATCGCCTTCCCGGATTCGGTCGTGTCGATGCTGCGCGGCGACCTCGGCCAGTCGCCCGGCGGCTGGCCCGAGACGCTGCAGAAGAAGGCGCTGAAGGGCGCCGCGCCGATCACCGTGCGGCCCGGCTCGCTGCTGAAGGCCGCCGACCTCCAGGCGAGCCGCAAGGAGATCGAGGAGAAGCTCGGCCGCCCGCTCTCCGAGCACGAGTTCGGCTCATGGCTGATGTACCCGAAGGTGTTTTCGGATTTCGCCGCCGCGCAGGAGACCTATGGGCCGGTCAGCGTGCTGCCGACGCCGACCTATTTCTACGGCATGCAGGTCGAGGACGAGATTTTCGTCGACATCGAGAAGGGCAAGACGCTCGTGGTGCGCTGCCTGGGCATCGGCGACACCGACGACAAGGGCATGGTGACGGTGTTCTTCGAGCTGAACGGCCAGCCGCGCCGCATCAAGGTGCCGGACCGGGCGCATGGCGCCTCCGCCAGCGCCGCGCGGCGCAAGGCCGAAGCCGGCAATGAAAGCCATGTCGGCGCGCCGATGCCGGGCGTCGTCTCGACGCTTGGCGTCGCCGTCGGCCAGGCGGTCAAGGCCGGCGACGTCCTTCTGTCGATCGAGGCGATGAAGATGGAGACGGCGCTGCATGCCGAGCGCGACGGCATGGTGGCCGAAGTGCTGGTCAAGGCCGGCGACCAGATCGACGCGAAAGACCTTCTTGTGGTGTTCGGGTAGGGCCGCGAGGAAGCGCTCCGCCTCGATCGCATCTGCCTAGTCGTCATCCTCGGGGAAAAGCCGGGGATGACGACGCCAGTCAGGCGACGGCAAATCGCGACAGTCTGATTACGCGGCGATCGCCGCGCGCGACTTTTCCAGCATGAGGGCGGCGCGCGCCGCCTCCCGGCCCTTCTCAACGAAATGCGCCTGGAAGATCCGGTTGTGGTGTTCCGTCTCCTGGTAGTGATGCGGCGTGAGCGATACCGACAGGATCGGCACGCCGGTATCCAGGCCGACGCGCATCAGCCCCTCGACCACGGCCTGCGCCACAAAATCGTGCCGGTAGATGCCGCCATCGACGACGAAGGCTGCGGCCGCGACCGAAGCGTAGCGTCCGGTCAGGGCGAGCTCGCGGGCAAACAGCGGCAGCTCGAAGGCGCCCGGGACCGTGAAGACGTCGACCTGTTCGGCGGGGATGATCTCGCAAAAGCCTTCATAGGCGCGGTCGACGATGTCGGCATGCCAATTGGCTTTGACGAATGCATAGCGGGTTTGTGTCATATGATCACCTTTCTGCAACTGACACGTCACCCAAGGCGATCATACGCATCGTGCGGAGTTGACCACTCCACACCGCATATTCTCTTTCATCCGGACTATGACCGTCGGCCCAGGCATCGCACCTGATCTGCTGACCCTTCCTTGCGGAAGGCGCTCGCGGGCTCGCGACCAAATTGTTCATTCACAAATCGGCCGCATACCGCCGGTAGGGAGTTGCACCCTGCCCTGAGAACGATCCTGCCATAAAGCCGCCGCCGCGAATGTGCAATGCATTCGCTCTGTCTTGCCAATGCTCGCCGGAACGTGGCCCAAGCGCTTTCGATGCGCGCGGATTGACTCGGCCTCACCTAATCGATTTACCTCGCGCCCGAACCGGAGCTACACCCATGGATGCCAGCAACGCCGCCGCTATCGCAATTCGCGGCCGCTGGGCGGTCGCCGCGATCTTCTTCATGAACGGCTTCGTCCTGGGAAGCTGGGCGCCACAGATTCCCGTCCTCCTGGTCCGGCTGCAGATCACCGAGTTCACGCTCGGCCTGCTGCTCCTGCTGTTCGGTGCGGGGGCGGTCAGCGCGATGATCTGGGCCGGCCATCTGATCCCGAAACACGGATCAAAGAGGGTGACGACCCTGTTTGCGATTTCCTGTTGCTTCGGGCTGCTACTGGTCGCGCTGGCGCCGGGCGTCGCCACTGCGGCGGTGGCGATGTACATATTCGGCGCCACCTTCGGCGCGACCGATGTGTCGATGAACGCCAACGCGGTGACGGTGGAACGGCGGCTCGGACGTCCCATCATGTCCTCCTCGCACGGCTTCTGGAGCCTGGGCGGCTTCGTCGGCGGCAGCACCGGCGGCCTGATGATCCAGAACTGGGGACACCTGCCGCATGCGGTGATCGTGACGATCGCGGCGGCGATCATGACGGGACTGGCGATCCGGCATCTGGTCGCGGACCTGCCGATCGCGGAACAGCACAAGAAGTTCTCGCTGCCGCGCCGGCCGGGCGTCTACATCGTCGGCGCCATGGCGCTTCTCTGCATGAATTCCGAGGGCGCGGTCCTCGACTGGGGCGCGCTCTATCTCAACCAGGAACTCGGCAGCGACATCGCCACCGCCGGTCTCGCCTTCGGCGCCTTCGCCGGCGCCATGGCGCTCATGCGTTTCCTCGGCGACGGCGTGCGCAAGAAGTTCGGCGCCGTGGTCACGTTCCGCGTCTCATGCCTCGTCGCTGCCGCCGGCATACTGGTCGCGGGGCTGGCGCCGTGGCCGTGGCTGGCGATCGGCGCCTTCGCGATCGCAGGCCTCGGCATCGCCAACACGATCCCGATCCTGTTTTCGGCGGCCGGCAACCAGCCCGACACAAGTCCCGGCGCCGGCGTCAGTGTCGTCACCACCATGGGCTATTCAGGCATATTGGTGGCCCCTTCGCTGATCGGCTTCGTCGGCGAGCGCACCGGCTTCTCGCCGATCTACATAGCGATCGCCATCCTGCTGATGCTGGTGTTCCTGGGTTCCAGCATCACCCGCACCGCCGACTTTTCGCCTGACAGCAGCGATCCCGTCCTGCCGATCTAGAGCGGTTAGCAGAACCACTCTATCCTGTTGGTTCCTGAGACGCCGGCGGTCGTTCAGATGCGGCCCATCAGCACCAGGATCAGCAGGATGATGAGGATAACGCCGACGATGCCGGACGGTCCATAACCCCAGCCGCGCGAATGCGGCCAAGCGGGGATCGCGCCGAGCAGGATTAGGATGAGGATGATGATCAGGATGGTCGTCAAGGTCATTTGAACCCTCGCTTGGTGTTGCAATCGCACAACAATGCGCGAGATCGGCGGCTTGTTCCCTGCGTCTGGGAGACGTCGGGCGATTGCCTGGCCGGCCAAGTGCCGAGGGAATTGACTGGAAAAGCGCGATCCCGTCCGGAAGTCCGTACCGAACGGGATCGTCGGCGTTATTCCGCCGCCTTCGGGAAGGCGATGGCAGGTTCGTCCTTCGCGGCCGGAGCGGCCGGTTCCTCGGCCTTGCCGCCGCGGCGGAACAGGCGGCTGAACCAGCCGCGCCGCTCGCCCTTCTTGGGCACGTCACGCGTGAACACCATCAGCATCGACGGCGTCACGACCAGCGTCAGCACGGTGGCGAAGGAGAGGCCGAACACGATCGCCGAGGAGAGCGCGATCCACCACTGCGTCGACGGCGCGTTGATCGTCGTCTCGTGGTGGAAGAGTTCGAGGCCCAGGCCGAAGGCGATCGGCAGCACGCCGAGGATGGCCGACAGCGCCGTCAGCACGACGGGGCGGGCGCGCTCGCGGCAGGTCTGCAGCACCGCGTCCAACTTGTTCCAGCCTTCGTCGCGAAGACGGTCGTAGGTGTCGATCAAGACGATGTTGTTGTTCACCACCACGCCGGCCAGCGCAATGACGCCGATGCCGGACATGACGATGACGAAGGCCTGGCCGGTCAGCATCATGCCGAGCAGCGCGCCAATCGTCGCCATGACCACGCAGGACAGCACCAGCCACACGCTGGTGAACTTGTTGAACTGCGCCAGCAGCACCAGGAAGATGAGGAAGATCGCCGCGCCGAAGGCATTGCTGAGGAAGGCGCTCGCCTCCTCGCTGTCCTCATTGGAGCCGGCGAGCTTCCAGTCGATGCCTTCCTGGTCGAGACCCATGCCGCCGACGAGCTGGCTGACCTGGCCCTGCACGGCCGCCACCTGATTGCCTGAGGCGACATTGCCCTGGATCGTGATGGTGCGCTTGCCGTCGATGCGGTTCAGGATGCCGACCGTCTTCTCCGGCTTGCGCGACACGAAGTTGGAGATCGGCACGGCGCCCTGGGCCGTCTGGATGCGCAGCTGGTCGAGTTCGGCCAGCGTGCGGCGGTCCTCGGGCAGGCGCAGCCGGATGTCGACCGCGTCGTCGGCGCCGGCCGGCCGGTAATCGGTCAGCTTGAGGCCGGTGGTGACGAGCTGGACGGCGGTACCGACCGCCATCGGGCTGACGCCGAACTGCGCCGCCTTCGAGCGGTCGATCTCAAGCGACCAGTCGACGCCCGGCGGCGGCAGGCCGTCTGAGATGTCGATGACGCCGGGCACCTTGGCGACTTCGGCGGCGACCTTCGCGGCCCTTTCGTTGAGCCCGGTCGGATCGACGGCGGAGAGCTGCACCTGGATCGGCTTGCCGGTTGGCGGGCCGGCGTCGGGCACGCGCACTTCGACGTCGACGCCGGGAATGCCGGCCATCGCCACGCGCAAATCGTCGAGTATCTCATGCGCCGACTTGCGCTGGCGCCAGTCGATGAATTCGTACTGGATGACGCCGACCACGTCCTCCGGGATCTCGGCGCCGCCGCCGCGCGATTTACCCGCCCGCGTGTAGACCGACTTGATGCCCGGCCAGCCGAGGATGCGCTTCTCCGCCTCGCGCGTCGCCGCGTCCATCTCGGCGAGCGAGAGGTTGCCGCGCGCATGCACGTAGAGCAGGCCGTAGTCGGGCTCGACGGTCGGGAAGAACTCGACGCCGGCGCCGTATTTCGAATAGGCGACCGGCACGGCGACCAGCAGCGCAACCGTCAGCACCAGGACGGTCTTGGGATAGTGGACCGCCTTGTTGACGATCGCCATGTAGAAGCCGTCCTTGTGCTCCTCCTCGCCATGTTTAGGCGCCTTGGCGTAGAGCGCGCCGATGGTGGGCGCGAAGATGAGCGCATAGGCCATGGAAGCGGCGAGCGTCACGATCAGCGTGATCGGCAGGTATTTCATGAAGTCGCCGACGATGCCCGGCCAGAACAGCAGCGGCGAGAAGGCGGCGATGCGCGTCATGGTGGCGGCGATGACCGGGCCGGCCATGCGCTTGGCGGCGAGCTCGAAGGCCTGTTCCTTGGGCATGCCTTCCGACATGCGCCGCTCGGCGAATTCGGTGACGATGATCGCGTCGTCGACCAGCATGCCGACCGCCAGGATCAGCGAGAACAGCACGATCATGTTGATCGTGTAGCCCATCAGCGCGAGCGCCAGTATGCCCATCAGGAAGGAGGACGGGATGGCGAGGCCGATGAGCAGCGAGGCGCGGCCGGACAGCGCGTAGAGGATGACGATGAAGACCAGGACCACCGCGATGATCACATGGTTCTGCAGGTCGTTGAGCAGCGTGTTGACGAAGACCGACTTGTCCTGCGTGTAGGTGACTTCCATGCCCTCCGGCGCGGACTTTACGAAGGCGTCGGCGACGGCCTTGGCGCCCTCGATCGTTTCGACGATGTTGGCGCCGATGCGCTTCTTCACCTCGATGGCGATGGCGGGCTTGCCATCGAGCCGGGTGATCGTCTCGGCGTCCTTGAAGGTCGAGCGCACGGTGGCGATGTCCTGCACGCGCACGACGGCGTTCTCGCCGGCGACGACCGGCAGGTTGGCGACGTCCTGGGGCGTCTCGATGAGGGCAGGCACCTTGACCGAATACTTGCCCTCGGAGCCCTCGATCGCACCGGCGGCCACCAGGCTGTTCGAAGTGCCCACGCCCTGGATGAGCTGGTCGAGCCGCAGCCCGTAGGAGGACAGCTTCACCGGATCGATGATCGCCTCGACCTGCTCGTCGCGCGAACCCTGGAGCGCCCCTTCGAGCACGCCGGGGACTTCCTCGATGCGGTCGCGCAGCTCCTTCGCCGCCGCCGTCAGCGTGCGTTCCGGCACATTGCCGGACAGCGTGACGACGAGCACCGGGAATTCCGAGATGTTGACCTCGTTGACCGTCGGCTCCTCGACGCCTTCGGGCAGGTCGCGCTTGGCGTCCTGCACCTTGTTGCGGGTGTCGATCAGCGCGTCGCCGAGATCTGTCGACGGGTCGAATTCGACCAGCACGTAGCCGCCGCCCTCATAGGCGGCGGACTTCATCTCCTTCAGCCCCTTGAGGTTCTTGAGCTGGGATTCGACGGGCCTCAGCAGCAGGCGTTCCGAGTCCTCGGGCGAGATGCCCTGATAGACCAGGCTCACATACATGATGGGGATCGCGACGTCCGGCTCCGCCTCCTTGGGCACCGCCTGATAGGCAAGCGCGCCCGCGATCACCAGGAAGGCAAGCACGGACAACGTCAGTCGCGCGTTCTTGATCGCTAGCTTGACGATATCCATGGGGCGATTGTTCCGTGCTTCTCCGGATCAGGTTCCGTCGGCGGTCTCGCCGGCGAGCTTCTGGACCGTCGCAAGGTCGGCTTCGACGGGCTTCACCTCGTCGCCGTCGCTGACCAGGTCCTGGCCTGCGACGATGACGCGCGCATCGGCCGGGATGCCGGCAAGCACAAGGCCCTTCGGCGTGTCGTCGACGAGGTCGATCGGGAAGAACACGACCTTGTTGTCCTTGTCGACGGCGCGGATGCCGAGGTCGCCGTTCGAGCTCAGCGTCACCACCGAACGCGGCAGCACCACCGAATCGGCCGGATCGGCGAGCAGCACGATCTCGGCCGTCATGCCGGCGGGCAGCTTCTTGTCCTCGTTGGGGATCGCCACCTCGATGCGGAAGGTGCGCGTAGCGGGCGAGGCGTCGCGGCTGACATAGCGCAGCGTTCCTTCGGTGACGGTGCCGTCGACCAGCCTGATCTGGGCGGTGTTGCCCGGCTTCAGATATCTGAGGTCGCGCTCGCTCACCTCGCCTATCGCCAGCAAGGGATCGAGATTGATCAGCGTCGCCACTTCGGTTCCGGCGAGGATCGCGCTCCCGCGCTGGACCGGAATGCGATCGACGACGCCATTATAGGGTGCGTAGATGGAATATTGGGCGAGTTCGGCCTTGGCGCCCTCCAACTGCGACTTGGCGGTGGCAAGGGAGGCGCGGGCCTGATCGGCCTGCAGCCTCGGCGCATTGCCGCCCGAGACGAGCCGCTCCGCGGCGTCCGCCTCGGCCTGGCGCTGCGTGACCAGGCTTTCGGCCATCCTGACCGCCGCTTCCTTGTCCTCGGCCTCGAGGCGCATCACCAGTTCGCCGCGCTCGACGCGCTCGCCCTGCTTCACCGGCAGTTCGTCGATCACGCCCATGACGCGGGTCGCCAGCGTGACGCGTTTTTCGGCGTCGGTGTGCCCGGATATGCGGATGGCGCGCGCATGCTCGACGCGCGGCGGCGTGATCACCGCCACCGTCCTCAGCGGCGCCTTCACCTCTGCGGCGGCTTCGGCCGGCGTCGGCGGCGCTTCGTTCTGGGCGCTGCCCACAGACGAGAACTCGCCGGTCGCGACCCATGCGCCGACACCGAAGAGGACCGCCAGAGCGGCCAGCTTATGAAACCTGAATCTTGCCATGCTTCACGTGATCCGCTTGCGCAGGTAGTCCGAGGCAGCAGTCAAGTCGAACGCGAGTGAGTCCGATATGGGTTCGCGCTACACCGACTTCAAACGATTCGAGTCCGCCCACGCCCGGGCTTACGCAGGGGCGGCGCACTCATACATCAAGTTTGCACTGCAAAACAGTCACAAAAATTCATACGGCGATCAGTCCTGACAAGGCTCCTGCCGCATGATCGGCGGGAGATGAACCCCCCGCCCGGTATTTCGCCGGCTGGCCGGCGTTTCAGCTTACGCTACGGAACATCGCTTTCCGCACCGGCGTAAGGATCAGGTGTGGATCGGCTTGGAGAAGGTGGCGAACGCCGCCTCCCTGACCGCTTCCGACATGGTCGGATGGGCGTGGCAGGTGCGGGCCAGATCCTCGGACGAGCCTGAGAATTCCATCAGCACGGCGGCCTCGTGGATCATCTCGCCGGCACCGAAGCCGACGATATGCGCCCCCAGCACGCGGTCAGTCGCCTTGTCGGCAAGGATCTTCACGAAACCGTCGGTGTGCAGCATGGCGCGGGCGCGGCCGTTGGCGGAGAAGGGGAACTTCCCGACCTTGTAGTCGATGCCGGCCTTCTTCAGCTCCTCCTCGGTCTTGCCGACCGAGGCGACCTCCGGGCTGGTATAGACCACGCTCGGGATGACGTCGTAGTTCACATGGCCCGCCTGGCCGGCGATGATCTCGGCGACCGCGACGCCCTCGTCCTCCGCCTTGTGCGCCAGCATCGGCCCGGCAACCACGTCGCCGATCGCATAGATGCCCGCGATGTTGGTCCTGAGGTGGCCGTCCGTCTTGACGCGGCCGCGCTCGTCGAGCTCGACGCCCGCTTCGGCCAGCCCGAGCTTGTCAGTGTAGGGCTTGCGGCCGGTGGCGATCAGCACGACATCGGCCTCGATCGTCTCGGCCTCGCCGCCCTTGACCGGCTCGAAGGTCACGGACGCGCCCTTCTTCGCCTTCTTCACGGCGGTAACCTTGGAGCCGAGCTTGATGTCGAAGCCCTGCTTGGCGAGCATGCGCTGGAACTGTTTCGCCACTTCGCCGTCCATGCCGCCGAGGATCGTGTCGAGATACTCGACGACGGTCACCTTGGCGCCGAGCCGCGCCCAGACCGAGCCGAGCTCGAGCCCGATCACACCGCCGCCCACGACGACCAGACGGCCAGGCACCTTGTCGAGGGAGAGCGCTCCCGTCGAGGAGACGATCACCTTCTCGTCGATCGCGACCTCGACGCCCGGAATGCCGGCGACATCGGAGCCGGTGGCGATGACGATGTTCTTCGTCTCGACGTCCTCGACCTTGCCATCCTCGCCGGTCACCGAGACCTTGCCGGCGCCGACCACCTTGCCGGTGCCCTTCAGCCAATCGATCTTGTTCTTCTTGAACAGGAAGGCGACGCCGTTGACGTTCGCCGACACCGTCGTGTCCTTGTGCGCCATCATCTTCTTGAGGTTGAGCTTCGGCGTCACCTCGACGCCGAGCGTGTCGAAGGAATGGCCCGCCTCGGCGAACATCTCGGAGGCATGAAGCAGCGCCTTGGACGGGATGCAGCCGATGTTGAGGCAGGTGCCGCCGAGGGTCGCGTTCTTCTCGACCACCGCAACCTTCAGTCCGAGCTGCGCAGCCTTGATCGCGCAAACATATCCGCCCGGTCCCGAACCGATGACGACGACATCATAAGCCATTTTTCCATCCTGCCGTTTTCAGTGCGCCGGTAGCCCGGCGACCCCTGCTATCTATGATCTTCGCGGCCTGAAAGCCACGGTCGAGCCGGCCGTTCCCGGCAACCCTTCGATGCAAAATCATTCTTGGGAATGCTGGCCCCCGCATCGACGGCCACATCAGAACAACAGCCTGATCAGCATCAGCACGAGACCGACGATCGAGACGGTCCACGCCAGCGTGCGAATGGCGCGGACGCCGCCCGCATAGAGGAAGACATAAAGCACGCGGGCCGCCAGCCATATCCACGCGCCGGTCGCGGCCATGCCGCCGGTCTTGCCGGTCACCACCAACGCCACGACGATGGCGATGAAGGCCGGGTAGGTCTCGAGCAGGTTCTTCAGCGCGCGGTCGAGTCGGCCGGCAAGGATGCTCTTCGATTCGCGTTTTTCGTCGCGCGGCCCGAGCAGATATTCGCCGCCGAGATCGCCGGCGGCGGTCGCCTGCGCGGCGACCTGCAGGATGAGGAGCACCGCGCTCCAGCCGAGAACCCAGATTTCGGTCGATGCTGCTGCGACTTCCATGTCACTACCTTCCTGACGCGAAGCGATGCTTCGCTTTCGAGACAGTTACAGGCGAATGTCGTTCGAGAACCGGCCGTTCCGACAGGCGAACACAGCGAAGCAATGCGCCTAGAGGTCGAGCACCAGCCGTTCCGGGTCCTCCAGGCTCTCCTTGACGCGTACCAGGAAGGTCACCGCCTCCTTGCCGTCGACGATGCGGTGGTCGTAGCTGAGCGCCAGATACATCATCGGGCGGATGACGACCTGGCCGCCGAGCGCCACCGGCCGGTCCTGGATCTTGTGCATGCCGAGGATGCCCGACTGTGGCGCGTTGAGGATCGGCGTCGACATCAGCGAGCCGTAGACGCCACCGTTGGAGATGGTGAAGGTGCCGCCCTGCATGTCGGCGACCGACAGCTTGCCGTCGCGCGCCGCCAGCCCCAGTCGGCCGATCTCCTTCTCGATCTCGGCGATCGACATCTGGTCGGCGTCGCGCACCACCGGCACGACGAGCCCCTTGTCGGTGCCGACGGCGACGCCGATATGGGCGTAGTTCTTGTAGATGATGTCGGTGCCGTCGATCTCCGCGTTGACCGCCGGGATCTCCTTCAGCGCATGCGTGATCGCCTTGGTGAAGAAGCCCATGAAGCCGAGCTTCACACCGTGCTTCTTCTCGAACACGTCCTTGTACTTGGCGCGCAGGTCCATGATGCCCTTCATGTCCACCTCGTTGAAGGTGGTGAGCATGGCGGCGGTGGACTGCGCTTCCTTCAGCCGGCGCGCGATGGTCTGGCGCAGCTTGGTCATGCGCACGCGCTCCTCGCGCACCGCATCGTCGCCGGAGGACGGCGCGCGCGGGGCGGCGGGCGCCTCGGCCACGCGCGGCGTCTCGACCGGCTGCGAGGGAGCGCCCCTGGCGATGGCGTCGAGCACGTCGCCCTTGAGCACCTGGCCGCGCTTGCCCGTTCCCGCCACCTGGTCGACCGACAGATTGGCTTCGGCAAGCAGCTTGGCGGCGGCGGGCGCCGGCGGCGTCTTGCGCGTCTCGACTCCGCCTGCGTCTCCGGCGGTCGCGGCCGTCTTCTTGGCCGCTTCCTTCGTCGTGTCCGCTCCCGAGGCCCCGGCAGCCTGGGCAACCGCATCCGGCTTCGCCTCGGCCTTCGCCGCCGGCTTGGCGGCAGCCTCTCCGCCGGCCGCGATCTGGCCGAGCAGCGCGCCGAGGCCGACCGTGTCGCCCTCGTTGACGGTGATTTCCGACAGCGTGCCGGCGGCAGGCGCGGGCACCTCGACGGTCACCTTGTCGGTCTCGAGTTCGACGATGGGCTCGTCGGCGACGATCGCGTCACCGACCTTCTTGAACCATTTGCCGACAGTCGCCTCCGACACGGATTCACCGAGGGTGGGAACGCGGATTTCGGTAGCCATTGTTCTGGTCCTGCCTGTCCGTTCTGTGTTTACCGTACGATCTTCGTTATTGGCTTCGTTATTGGCCGAGCGCGTCGTCGAGGAAGGCGGCGAGCTGCGCCAGGTGCTTCGACATCAGGCCGGTCGCCGGCGACGCCGCGGCCGGACGGCCGGTGTAGCGTACGCGCTGGTGCTTGGCGTCGATATGGGCGAGCACCCATTCGAGATAGGGGTCGATGAACGACCAGGCGCCCATGTTCTTCGGCTCTTCCTGGCACCACACCATCTCCGCGTTGCGGAAGCGGCTGAGCTCGGTGATCAGCGCCTTGGCCGGGAACGGATAGAGCTGCTCGACGCGCAGGAGGTAGACGTCGTCGATGCCGCGCTTCTCGCGCTCCTCGTAGAGGTCGTAGTAGACCTTGCCGGCGCAGAGCACGACGCGGCGGATCTTCGAATCCTTGACCAGCTTGATCGCCTGGTTCGGCAGCAGCTGCGCATCGTCCCACAGCAGCCGGTGGAAGGAGCTTTCCCCCGAGATCTCCGACAGGCTCGACACGGCGCGCTTGTGGCGCAGCAGCGACTTCGGCGTCATCAGGATCAGCGGCTTGCGGAAGTCGCGCTTCAGCTGCCGGCGCAGGATGTGGAAATAGTTTGCCGGCGTCGTGACGTTCGCCACCTGCATGTTGTCTTCCGCGCAGAGCTGCAGGAAGCGCTCGAGCCTGGCCGAGGAATGCTCGGGCCCCTGCCCTTCGTAGCCGTGCGGCAGCAGGCAGACGAGGCCCGACATGCGCAGCCACTTGCGCTCGCCCGAGGAGATGAACTGGTCGAACACGACCTGCGCGCCGTTGGCGAAGTCGCCGAACTGCGCCTCCCACAGCGTCAGCGCGTTCGGCGCCGACAGCGAGTAGCCGTATTCGTAGCCGAGCACGGCCTCTTCCGACAGCATCGAGTTGATCACCTCGAAGCCGGCCTGGGCGGCCGAGAGGTTGTTCAGCGGGATGTAGCGGGTCTCGTCGCGCTGGTCGTAGAGCACGGCGTGGCGCTGCGAGAAGGTGCCGCGCTCCGAATCCTGGCCGGAGAGGCGGATCGGATTGCCGTCGAGCACGATGGATCCGAAGGCGAGCGCCTCGGCCGTCGACCAGTCGATGCCCTCGCCGGTTTCGATCATGTTGCGGCGGGCGTCCAGGAAGCGGCCGATGGTCCGGTGGATTTCGAAATCCTTCGGCACTTCGGTCAGCTTCTTGCCGATCTCCTTCAGCGTCTTGACCGGCACGGCGGTCTTGCCGCGGCGCAGCTCGTCCTCGTTGTCGGCGGCCCTCAGCCCCGTCCAAGCGCCGTCCAGCCAGTCGGCCTTGTTGGGCTTGTAGGACTGGCCGATCTCCCATTCGGTCTCGAGACGGGCGCGCCAGTCGGCCCGCATCTTGTCGATGTCGGCCTGCGTGACCAGCCCTTCGGCGATCAGCTTCTCGGCGTAGATCGCCGCCGTCGTCTTCTGGCCGCGGATCTTGCGGTACATGATCGGCTGCGTGAAGGCAGGCTCGTCACCCTCATTGTGGCCGAAGCGGCGGTAGCAGAACATGTCCACCACGACCGGCTTGTGGAACTTCATGCGGAATTCAGTAGCCACCTTGGCGGCATGCACGACGGCTTCCGGATCGTCGCCGTTGACGTGGAAGATCGGCGCCTCGATCATCTTGGCGACGTCCGACGGATAGGGCGAGGAACGCGAGAAGCGCGGATTGGTGGTGAAGCCGATCTGGTTGTTGATGATGAAGTGCAGCGTGCCGGCGACGCGGTGGCCTCGCAGGCCCGACAGGCCCAGGATTTCGGCGATCACGCCCTGGCCGGCGAAAGCGGCGTCGCCGTGCAGGAGCAGCGGCAGCACCTTGGCGCGCTCCTCGAGCGGCACGATCTCTTCCCTGGTACGGCCAAAAAGCTGGTCCTGCTTGGCGCGCGCCTTACCCATCACGACCGGATCGACGATCTCGAGATGAGAGGGGTTGGCGGTCAGCGACAGGTGCACCTTGTTGCCGTCGAACTCGCGGTCCGACGAGGCGCCGAGATGGTACTTCACGTCGCCCGAGCCCTCCACGTCGTCGGGCGCGAAGGAGCCGCCCTTGAACTCGTGGAAGATGGCGCGGTGCGGCTTGGCCATCACCTGGGAGAGGACGTTCAGGCGGCCGCGGTGGGCCATGCCGAGCACGACCTCCTTGAGGCCGAGCGCGCCGCCGCGCTTGATGATCTGCTCCAGCGCCGGGATGACCGACTCGCCGCCATCCAGACCGAAGCGCTTGGTGCCCTTGTACTTGACGTCGATGAACTGCTCGAAGCCTTCCGCCTCGATCAGCTTCGACAGGATCGCCTTCTTGCCTTCGGCGGTGAAGGTGATCTCCTTGTCCGTGCCCTCGATGCGGGCCTGGATCCAGGCCTTCTCCTCGGGATCGGAGATGTGCATGAACTCGACGCCGAGCGTCGAGCAATAGGTCCGCGTCAGTATGTCGAGCATCTCGCGGATGGTCGCGTATTCGAGCCCGAGCACACCGTCTATGAAGATCTTGCGGTCGTAATCGGCCTCGACGAAACCGTAGGAGGAGGGCGACAGCTCGTCGTAATCCTCGAGCGGCTTGGCGATGCCGAGCGGATCGAGATTGGCGTGCAGGTGCCCGCGCATGCGGAAGGCGCGGATCATCATGATGGCGCGCACGGAATCGCGCGTCGCCTGCTGTATGTCGGCGTCCGAGATCGCGACGCCGGCGGCCGCTCCGCCATTGACCGCCTTGTCCCGGACCTTCTTCTCGATGTGCTTCTCGACCAGGCCCCAGTCGCCGTCGAGCGCCGAGACCAGTTCGCCGTTCGCCTGCAGCGGCCAGGACGGCTTCGACCAGGACGCGCCCCTGGCGTTCTTCCTGACGTCGATCGCGTCGTCCTTCAGGGCGCCGAAGAAGTCCTGCCACTCGGGATCGACCGACTGCGGATCTTCCTCATAGGCAGCCTGAAGCTGCTCGAGATAGTCGGCGTTGCCGCCGTAGAGGAAGGAGGTGAGAGAGAATTCGTCGTTGGCCTGATCTTGCCGTGCCATCTTTACCTGTCGGAGCGCCGCGCTCCGTCTCCTTTTCGAGGGGAGTAGGTGAGTAAGGGAAGTAGGGGAAAGCGTTAGGCGCCCTACTAACCTACTCCCCTAAACCCATACTCCCTTAACCCTTGATCGCCTCGACCAGGGTCTTGCCCAGCCTTGCCGGCGACGGCGACACCTTGATGCCCGCGGCTTCCATCGCCGCGATCTTGTCCTCGGCGCCGCCCTTGCCGCCCGAGATCACCGCGCCCGCATGGCCCATCGTGCGGCCGGGAGGGGCGGTACGGCCGGCGATGAAGCCCGCCATCGGCTTCTTCCTGCCGCGTTTTGCCTCGTCGATCAGGAACTGCGCCGCATCCTCCTCGGCCGAGCCGCCGATCTCGCCGATCATGATGATCGATTTCGTCTCGTCGTCGGCCAGGAACATCTCCAATATGTCGATGAACTCTGTCCCCTTGACCGGATCGCCACCGATGCCGACAGCGGTGGACTGGCCGAGCCCTTCATTGGTGGTCTGGAACACCGCCTCATAGGTAAGTGTTCCCGAGCGGGAAACAACGCCGACCGAGCCCTTGCGGAAGATGTTGCCGGGCATGATGCCGATCTTGCACTCATCCGGCGTGACGATGCCCGGGCAGTTCGGCCCGATCAGCCGCGACTTCGACTTGTCGAGCTTCGCCTTCACCTTGACCATGTCCATCACCGGAATGCCTTCGGTGATGCAGACGATGAGCGGAATCTCGGCCTCGATCGCCTCGATGATCGCCGCGGCAGCGCCTGCCGGCGGCACGTAGACCACCGACGCGTTGGCGCCGGTCGCAGCCTTGCCCTCGGCAACGGTGGCGAAGATCGGCAGCGGAACCGAGCCGTCCCACTTGGTCCCGCCCTTCTTCGGATGGATGCCGCCGACCATCTTGGTGCCGTGATAGGCGAGCGCCTGCTCGGTGTGGAAGGAGCCGGTGTTGCCGGTCAGGCCCTGCACGAGAACCTTGGTGTTCTTGTCGATGAGGATGGACATTAGTTCCCGGACTCCGAATTATTTCCCACGGCCTTGGTGCGCGAAATTGAAATAATACTGGTTGCAAATGCCATCAGCCAAAACAGACCAACGAGGTAAGTCGTTGCTGTTGCACCCAAGCATTCACTCTCATTGATCCCGCAAGTGGCCCTTAAACCTGAAAGCCAAATCAGGCCGGCGCCAATCAACGAAAGCACTACAACGGTTACAGCAGCAAAACGTCCCAGCCCAAGCCTTGGGCTCAACCCAGCCGCCAGCATCATCGCAACAGGCACGACAACGACAAGCGGCAGCGGGATCGACAAGACGTTCACCGCCTACCCTTTCACCGCCGCGACGATCTTCTTGGCGGCATCGTCGAGATCGTCGGCGGAGGTTACGTTCAGCCCGCTCTCGTTGATGATCTTCTTGCCGAGCTCGGCATTGGTGCCTTCGAGCCGGACCACCAGCGGCACCTTCAGCCCGACTTCCTTCACCGCGGCGATCACACCCTCGGCGATGATGTCGCACTTCATGATGCCGCCGAAGATGTTGATGAGGATGCCTTTCACGGCCGGGTCGGCGGTGATGATCTTGAACGCCGCCGTCACCTTCTCCTTGGAAGCGCCGCCGCCGACGTCGAGGAAGTTGGCAGGCTCGGCGCCGTAGAGCTTGATGATGTCCATCGTCGCCATGGCGAGGCCCGCGCCGTTGACCATGCAGCCGATATTGCCGTCGAGCGCGACATAGGCGAGGTCGTATTTCGACGCCTCGATTTCCTTCTCGTCCTCTTCGGTGATGTCGCGCAGCTCGACGATCTCCGGGTGGCGGAAGAGCGCGTTGTTGTCGAACGACACTTTCGCGTCGAGTACGCGCAGCCGGCCGTCCTTCATGACGATCAGCGGGTTGACCTCGAGCAGGCTCATGTCCTTCTCGACGAAGGCCTTGTAGAGCAGCGGGAAGAGCGTCCCGCCGTCGTTGGCCGCGTCGCCGTCGAGCTTCAGCGCCGCGTTCAGCGCCTTCACGTCCTCGGCGGTCACGCCCTTGTCGGGGTCGATCGCCACGGTGACGATCTTCTCCGGCGTGTCATGCGCCACCGCCTCGATGTCCATGCCGCCCTCGGTCGAGACGACGAAGGCGATCCTGCCGACCGAGCGGTCGACCAGGATCGAGAGATAGAGTTCGCGCTCGATGTCGGCGCCGTCCTCGATATAGAGGCGGTTGACCTGCTTGCCCGAGGGACCGGTCTGCTTGGTGACCAGCGTATGCCCAAGCATCTCCTTGACGTTGGCGACGACTTCCTCGACCGACTTGGCCAGCCTGACGCCGCCCTTGGCGTCGGCGGGAAGCTCCTTGAACTTGCCCTTGCCGCGGCCGCCGGCGTGGATCTGGCTCTTCACCACGTAGAGCGGGCCGGGCAGCTTCTTCGCCGCCGCTTCCGCCTCGCCGGCGTCAAGCAGCGCCACGCCGTCGGCGACCGGCGCGCCATAGGCCTTCAGGAGTTGCTTGCCCTGATATTCATGGATGTTCATCGCGGACCGTCCTTGTTTCTGGGCGAGATTACTTCTTGGCCAGGTTCGGCGCGATCTTCACGCAGGTCTCGCAGAGCGTCTGCACGGCCTCGACCGACTTCTCGAACATCTTCTGCTCGGCCTTGTTGAGGTCGATCTCGATGACGCGCTCGACGCCGCCGGCGCCGATCACCGTCGGCACGCCGACATAGAGGTTCGACACCCCGTACTGGCCCGACAGATGCGCCGCGCAAGGCAGGACGCGCTTCTTGTCCTTGAGGTAGGCCTCGGCCATCTGGACGCCCGACGCCGCCGGCGCGTAATAGGCCGAGCCGGTCTTCAGCAGGCTGACGATCTCGGCACCGCCGTCGCGGGTGCGCTGCACGATCTGGTCGAGCTTCTCCTTGGAGGTCCAGCCCATCTTGACGAGGTCGGGCAGTGGGATGCCGGCAACCGTCGAATACCGCACCAGCGGAACCATCGTGTCGCCGTGGCCGCCGAGCACGAAGGCGGTGACGTCCTCGACCGAGACCTTGAACTCCTCGGCCAGGAAATGGCGGAACCGCGCCGAGTCGAGGATGCCGGCCATGCCGACCACATGGGTCTTGGGCAGGCCGGAGAACTTCTGCAGCGCCCAGACCATGGCGTCGAGCGGGTTGGTGATGCAGATGACGAAGGCCTTGGGCGCGTATTTGCGGATGCCCGCGCCGACCTGCTCCATCACCTTGAGATTGACGCCGATCAGGTCGTCGCGGCTCATGCCGGGCTTTCTCGGCACGCCGGCGGTGACGATGCAGACGTCCGCGCCCTCGATGCCGGCATAGTCGTTGACGCCGACATAACGCGCGTCGAAACCCTCGACCGGCGAGGATTGAGCGATGTCCAGTCCCTTGCCCTGCGGCGTGCCCTCGGCGATGTCGAACAGAACGACGTCGCCGAGTTCCTTGAGGCCGATGAGGTGGGCGAGCGTGCCGCCGATCATGCCGGACCCGATGAGGGCTATCTTGTTGCGTGCCATGTTAGGATTTTTCCCTTGATCCGTAGACCGGGCGAATGACCCGGGAAGAGCGAAAGGCCAGAAAAAGAGCGATGCCGAAAAATTCGCGGCCCCGAGATAGCCTCGCGCCAGATAAAGTTCAAACGATTATTTTTGGGTGAATATTTTCAATCGGTTAGATAATAATGCATTTACGTAAACGTCAAAGAATAGTCACGGAGTTGTCATGATCTCACCTTTGGAGGACACAAGTTTCGAGATCGTCAGGCTCTCGCCCGACAATGCCGAATTGCTCCATCGCCTCGCCGACGACGTGTTCGACGAGCCGGTCCGCGCCGATCGGCTGGCTGCCTATCTGGCCGAACCCGGCCACATCATGCTGGTCGCGCTTTCGGGCGGCATTGTGGTCGGCCAATGCGCAGCCGTCCTCCATCGCCATCCCGACAAGGTGACGGAACTCTATCTCGACGAGGTCGGCGTGACGCCCGCCATGCAGCGCAATGGCATCGGCCGCGCGCTGGTCGAAAGCATGCTCGGGATCGGCAGGGAACTCGGCTGCGGCGAAGCCTGGGTCGGCACCGAGCCGGACAATCTGCCGGCGCGGGGGCTGTATGAAAGCCTTGATCTGCACCTGGACGAGACCGGGACCTTCGTCATGTACGCCTATCGGCTGTAGAGCAATTCCAGCAAAAGTGCGCAGCGGTTTTGCGTCCGGAATTGCGTAAAAACAAACGGATGGAGCGGTTCCGCGATTCGGAGAGAAGACGGATACGCTCTAGCTGCGGTCAGGATCCGGAGGCCGCCGCCTTCGGAGGGTCGCCGCGCCTCTCGGACCATTCGTCCAGCCACTCCCGGCTCTGCATCTCGATCAGCCGCGAGACGGTACGGTCGAACTCGAACGCCTCGGTGACGCCAGCGCGGCCGGCATAGAGCCGGTCGGGCGGCGCCGCGGCGCTCAGCACCAGCCGCGCACGCTTGTCGTACAATGTGTCGATCAGCAGGATGAAGCGTTTGGCGGGATTGCGCAGCGTCTGGTCGAGCACCGGCACATGGTCGACGAAGATGGTGCCGAACCTGTCGACGATCGCCAGATAGTCGCGCGCGCCGAGCGGCTTCTCGCAAAGCTCGGCGAAGCTGAAGCGGGCAGCCTCGCCCGCCGCGATCGGCACCGCCACCTGCCGTCCCTTGACCGTCAGCGCATCCGGCGCGCTCGCCGTCCCGCGCGTCACCGCGCCCCACGCCTCGTCCATCCTGCGGTCCGTCTCGGCCGACAGTGGCGTCATGTAGACCGGGAGCCGGTTCAGCTTCTCCATCCGGTAGTCGGTCTCGGAATCGAGCGCGATCACCCTCGCATGCCGCTTCAGGAGGGCGACGAAAGGCAGGAAGAGCTGGCGGTTCAGCCCGTCGCGGTAAAGATCGTCAGGCGCCAGATTGGAGGTGGCGACCAGCACCACGCCGTTGGCGAACAGCGCCGAGAACAGCCGCGACAGGATCATCGCGTCGGCGATGTCGGTGACCGAGAACTCGTCGAAGCAGAGCACCCAGGCCTCTTCGGCCAGCGCCCTGGCGACGGGCGGGATCGGGTCGTCCTCGCGAACCGTGCCTTCCTTGCGGGCCTGCCGGTGCTTCTGGATGCGGTCATGCGCATCGGCCATGAAGTCGTTGAAATGCACGCGCCGCTTGCGGCGCACCGGCACCGTGTCGAAGAACAGGTCCATCAGCATGGTCTTGCCGCGCCCGACGCCGCCATGGACGTAGAGGCCGGTCACGGGCTCGGTCGCGGCGCGGTTCTTGGCGAACAGCCAGCCGAGCGCGCTCGACTTGCGGGCGAGGCGCTTGGCCCTGATCTCGTCGATCAGGTGGTCGAGGGCCGATACAACCGGGCGCTGCGCCGGATCCTCGGCGATCTCGCCGGTCTCCGCGAGGTGCGCATAGCGCTGCGCGACGGTCGAATGCGGCTGGAGGCCGTCACGCAGGTGCATTGGTCATGGAACGGAAAGGGATGGAACGGTCTACCTGGACAGCGAGATAGGCAATCCGGTCGAGGTCTGTCCATTGAATTTTTCCGCTCCGGATGAATAGAGCGTCGCGAGCGTCGACCCGCTCTCGTCGTAGAGAGAGAGCTGCTTGCCGGAGACGTTCCAGCTCTTCACCCCGTTTACGGGGGTGGCGCAGCCGCGCGACGCCGCGCGGTTGTTCGAACCGAGCTTGGTCAGCGAGGTGATGAGCTGGCAGCTCTGGCCGGACACCGACGCGTTCCAGGCGCCGACGACGTTGCCGGTGGTGAGGTCGGGCGCGGCGGCAGCCGGATCGACCCCGGCCATCTGCGTCGAGGCGCCGGGGGCGGCCGGGAAGCTCGCCGGATCGGTGGCCGTGCCGGGCGCGGCCGGCGGCGGCAGGGACGTCGAGCTGGTCACTTTGCCGGAGGGGGCGGCCTGCAACGGCGCGGGCTGCTCGTTCATCGACGAGAAGCGGGTACTCGAGCAGCCCGCGGCAAGCAGCGCTGCCAGCGAAACCGCAATCATACCAGTCTTCGAAACAACCATCGCAACCCTCCGTCAGGCGCCGGCGGCGCCACAGGACCGTTCCTCACACCAACATGCCGGCGAAGGTGGCCGAATTTCAGCCTCATATGGTTAAAATTGGGTGTGTGGTCGGATTTGTCGCGAAATTTTTTCAACAATTGTGACCGTCCGACTCCGTCCGTCAGCCGCCGTGCGCCACGCCCGGCGCGAAGACACGGAGGCTAGGGCCCGCGATATGGCGGCAACGCCCGAGTTTCACGCCCCGCGGAACATCGGGACGGCGCGGCGCGTTGTGCCGGCTGACTGAAATCCGGAGCACGATTCCGATGATCAAATGGATTCTCATCCTTCTCATCGTCGCGGCGGCGGCGAGCCTGCTCGGCATGCCGGCGCTGGCGGGCGCGGCGGCCACCGGCGCGCGCATCCTCATCGGCATCGTGCTCATCCTCTTCCTTTTGGTGGTGCTCGGCCTCTTCGCCATAAGCTGAAGGCGGCCCTGCGCCGACAGTTACCGTACTGGTAATTTGCGGTCCGTTCGGCCATATAGCGCCGGAAGACAGCGGAAACCCTTGCCTCATGGCCAGCGCAGCCCCCTTCGCCAAGATGAACGGGCTCGGCAACGACATCATCGTCGCCGACATGCGCGGCCGCGCGGACCGCGTCACGCCGGCGGCGGCGGTGGCGCTCGCCGCCGATCCGGCGACGAAGTTCGACCAGATCATGGCGATCCACGATAGCAGGACGCCGGGCACCGAGAACTACATCGAGATCATCAATTCCGACGGCACGATGGCGCAGGCCTGCGGCAACGGCATGCGCTGTGTCGTGCAGGCGCTGTCGGCCGAGACCGGCCGCAAGCTGTTCACCTTCGAGACCATCGCCGGCATTCTCACGGCCGAGGAACATGCCGACGGGCTGATCTCTGTCGACATGGGTGTGCCACGCTTCGGCTGGCAGGAGATCCCGCTGGCCGAGGAGTTCCGCGACACCCGCATGATCGAGCTGCAGATCGGCCCGATCGATGCGCCTGTGCTGCACTCTCCCTCGGTCGCCAACATGGGCAACCCGCACGCCGTCTTCTGGGTCGACGACGATGTCTGGACATACGAGCTCGACCGTTTCGGGCCGATGCTCGAGAACCACCCGATCTTCCCCGAGCGCGCCAACATCTCGATCGCCCATGTCACTTCGCCGGAAGCGATCACCATCCGCACCTGGGAACGCGGTGCCGGGCTGACGCGCGCCTGCGGCTCGGCCGCCTGCGCCGTCGCCGTCAGTGCTGCGCGCACCAACCGCACCGGCCGCACGGTGACGGTGACCGTGCCCGGCGGGCCGCTCCACATCGACTGGCGCGAGGACGGCCACGTCGTCATGACCGGCCCGGCCGAGTGGGAATTCTCCGGCACCTTCGACCCGGCGACGGGCGGCTGGGCGCGCGACACCGAAAGCGCCGCCTGATGGGCATCGACGTCGTCACCTTCGGCTGCCGGCTCAACACCTACGAGTCGGAAGTCATGCGCCGCGAGGCGACGGCCGCCGGCCTCGGCGAGCTCGAGGACGGCGCGGTGATCTTCAACACCTGCGCGGTGACGGCGGAAGCCGTGCGCCAGGCCAAGCAGTCGATCCGCAAGGCCCGCCGCGAGAACCCCAACGCCAGGATCATCGTCACCGGCTGCGCCGCCCAGACCGATCCGGCGAGCTTTTCCGCGATGGGCGAGGTCGATCTCGTGCTCGGCAACGAGGAAAAGCTTCAGCGCCACAATTACCGCGCGCTGCCCGATTTCGGCGTCAACGATTTCGAGAAGGCGCGCGTCAACGACATCTTCTCCGTACGCGAGACGGCATCCCACATGGTCGACGCCATCGAGGGCCGCGCCCGCGCCTTCGTGCAGGTGCAGAATGGCTGCGACCACCGCTGCACCTTCTGCATCATCCCCTACGGCCGCGGCAATTCGCGCTCCGTGCCGATGGGCGCGGTGGTCGAGCAGGTGAAGCGGCTGGCCGGCAACGGTTATGCCGAGGTCGTGCTGTCGGGCGTCGACCTCACCAGCTACGGCGCCGACCTGCCGGGCAGTCCGAAGCTCGGCCGGCTGGTCAAGACCATCCTGCGCCAGGTTCCCGATGTCAGGCGGCTTCGCCTCTCCTCTATCGATTCCATCGAGGCCGACGCCGAGCTGCTGGAGGCAATCGCCACCGAGAAGCGGCTGATGCCGCATCTGCATCTGTCGCTACAGTCCGGCGACGACATGATACTGAAGCGCATGAAGCGCCGCCATCTGCGCGACGATTCCATCCGCTTCTGCGCCGAGGTGCGGGCGCTGCGTCCCGACATCGTCTTCGGCGCCGACATCATCGCCGGCTTCCCGACCGAGACCGAGGAGATGTTCGAGAATTCTTTGAAAATCGTCGAGGAGTGCGGGCTGACCCATCTCCACGTCTTCCCCTTCTCGCCGCGCGAGGGCACGCCCGCTGCGCGCATGCCGCAGGTCAGGCGCGAGCTGGTGAAAGAGCGCGCCGCGCGGCTGCGCGCCGTCGGCGAAAAGGCCTATGCGAGGCATCTCGCCTCGCACGCCGGCACTCGTCAGTCGGTGCTGATCGAGCGCGAGGGTCTCGGCCGCACCGAAGGTTTCACGCTTGTCGCGCTCGATGCCGGCCAGCCCGGCGAGATCGTCGAAGCGCAGGTCACCGGCCATGACGGCGAGCGGCTGATTGCCGTGCCCGCCGCTATCAGCCACAACCGGGCTGCCTGACGCATATGGCGCTTGGATTTTTCAAAAAGGTCTTCTCGTTCGGCCAGGACAAGGTCGAGCAGCAGCCGACGCCCGTCGAACCGCCGCGTCCACCTGAAACCCCGCCGGCTCCACCCGAGACTCCACCGGCTCCCCAGCCTGTGACCCCGCCAAGTCCGCCAGAGCAGCCGCCGGGTCCCACACCGGAAACTCCGCCGCTCCCTCCGGTTCCGGACGTCCCGCCGTCACCGGGGCCCGAGCGGCCGCGGGAAGTGCCACCATTCCCGACCCAGCCCGAGACACCGGCGCCGGCCGAGATACCCCCTGAAGCGCCGCCGGAATATCAGCCCCCGGCGCCCGAGATTCCCGGTCCGACGCCTGCGCAACCGGTGCCGCTGGAAATTCCTCCTGGGACCACGGCTGCCCAGCCTGTCGCGTCCGGCACGGTCACCGTCACGACAACCGTCGAGCAGAAGGCCGAACCCGTCGCTCCGCCCCCGGCCGAAGCGCCGAAACTTTCCTGGTTCCAGCGCCTCAGCCAGGGGCTTTCCCGCTCCTCGCGGGAACTCACGGGCAACATCGCCGGCGTCTTCACCCGCAGGCGTCTCGACGAGGAGACGCTGCAGGACTTGGAGGACGTGCTGATCCGCGCCGACCTCGGCATGGAGACGGCGCTGCGCGTCACCGACGCGCTGTCGGCCGCCCGCTATGGCCGCGACGTGTCGGACGCCGACGTGCGCACAATCATGGCCGCCGAGATCGAGAAGGTGCTGACGCCGGTGGCGAAGCCGCTTGAGCTCGACCTCTCGGTGAAGCCGCATGTCGTGCTGGTCGTCGGCGTCAACGGCACCGGCAAGACCACCACCATCGGCAAGCTCGCCGCGAAGCTGACCGCCGGCGGGCTGAAGGTGACGCTCGCCGCCGGCGATACGTTCCGCGCCGCGGCAATCGAGCAGCTCAAGATCTGGGGCGAGCGCACCGGCTCGACCGTCGTCTCCTCGAAGCTCGGAGCAGACGCCGCCGGCCTCGCCTTCGACGCCTACGAGAAGGCGAAGGAAGCCGGCTCCGACGTGTTGATCATCGACACCGCCGGCCGGCTGCAGAACAAGGTCGAGCTGATGGCGGAGCTGGAGAAGATCGTGCGCGTCCTCGGCAAGCACGATCCCGACGCCCCGCACACGGTCCTGCAGACCGTCGACGCCACCACCGGCCAGAACGCCATGAGCCAGGTCGAGACCTTCCGCAACGTGGCCGGCGTCAGTGGCCTGGTGATGACCAAGCTTGACGGCACGGCACGCGGCGGCATCCTTGTGGCGATCGCGGCCAGGCATAAGCTGCCGGTCTATTTCATCGGCGTCGGCGAGCAGGTCGACGACCTCGAACCTTTTTCGGCGGGCGATTTCGCAAAAGCGATCGCGGGAGTGGCGTAGACGCGTGGTCCCAAAAAGTTGCAGACTTTTGGACAGGGCCATGCGCAGAAGGAAATCATGAACCCACCCATCCTCGAACGCGATCCCAGCGACCCCAGGAAGAAAGAGATCAACCCGCTGCTCAAGCTGGCGCTGGAACTCGGGCCGCTGCTCGTCTTCTTCTTCGCCAATGCGCGCGGCGGGTGGCTGGTCGAACGGTTCCCAGCGCTCGCCGCCTTCGGCGGCCCGATCTTCATCGCCACCGCGCTCTTCATGATCGCGACGGCCATCGCGCTCGCAGTCTCCTGGTCGCTGACCCGCACGCTGCCGATGATGCCGCTGGTCTCGGGCGTCGTCGTCTTCGTGTTCGGCGGGCTGACGCTCTGGCTGCAAGACGACGTCTTTATCAAGATGAAGCCTACCATCATCAACACGCTGTTCGGGGCGGTGCTGCTCGGCGGCCTCTGGTTCGGAAAATCGCTGCTCGGCTACGTCTTCGATTCGGCCTTCAGCCTCGACGCCGAGGGCTGGCGCAAGCTGACGCTGCGCTGGGGCCTGTTCTTCCTCTTCCTCGCCATCGTCAACGAGATCGTCTGGCGCTCCTTCTCGACCGATACCTGGGTGGCCTTCAAGGTTTGGGGCATCATGCCGATCACCATCCTCTTCACCTTCAGCCAGATGCCGCTCATCATGCGCCATTCGCTCGACGAGAAACTGCAGAAGAAATAGCCTGGAGATTCCAGCGGGAGGGAACCTTGGACTTCATCGCCTCGCATGAGGAACTGCGTAGGATCTACAAGACGCCGGAGCCCACCGCCGGCGCCATCCGCAAGGAACTGAAGAAGCTCGACGGCCATTGCCGCGCCTTCATCGCCAGGAGCCCCTTCGTGCTGATCGGCTCGTCGGACGGCAAGGGCAATGCCGACGTGACGCCCAAGGGCGACAAGCCCGGCTTCGCCGCCATCCTCGACGACAGCACCATCGCCATTCCTGACCGGCCCGGCAACAACCGGCTCGACACGCTGGAGAACATCGTCGCCAACCCGGCCGTCGGCCTGCTCTTCCTGATCCCTGGCATGAACGAGACGCTGCGCGTCAACGGCGAGGCCAGGATCACCGTCGACGCCGCGTTGCGCGAACGGCTGGCGGTCGACGGCAAGCCGCCGCTGAGCGTCGTCGTGGTCGCCGTCAGCGCCGCCTACATGCATTGCGCCAAAGCCTTCATGCGCTCGCAGCTCTGGCGGAATGAAAGCTGGCCGGACCGGGCCTCCATGCCGACGCTCGGCGAGATCCTGCGCGATCAGCTGGCGCTCGACCAGACCGCCGAACAGACTGACCGCTGGCTCGACGACGGCTACAGGCAATCCATGTGGTAGCGCTCCCCGCCGGTACGCCGGCGGCCGCAACGCTCCGTTAACCGGCCATGCGTGATCTGCATTGCTGCGATGCAACATGAGATGTTGCATCGCACAATCGAACGCATATCTTCCGTGGTGTCAGGGAGGAACAACCAGAGCCGCCGATTGGGGAGCGGCAAGGAGCCTCGCCATGATCCAGAATTTCATCGCCTACGCCCAGGACCGCATCGCCAAGCGCCGGCAGTACAACCGCCTCGCCGACGAGATCCTCGGCCTCTCGCAGCGCGACCTCGCCGACCTCAGGGCCGACCGCGGCGACATGCTGCGCCACGCCCGCAAGTCGATCTACGGCTGAACTGCCGGACGTCAGTAGAAATTTGAAAGGCGCTGCAGCTATTCCGCTGCCAGCGCCTTTTCTATTGCCGGGAGCAGGTCGGCGGTGACCGACTGTTCGGTCAGCGGTCCGACATGCTTGAGCAGGATCTTGCCGTCCTTGCCGACGAGGAAGGTCTCGGGCACGCCGTAGACGCCCCAGTCGATCGCCGCCCTGCCGGCGCTGTCCACCCCGATCGCCGAATAGGGATTGCCGAGGCTGCCGATGAAGCGCCGCGCATTCTCCGGCGCGTCCTTGTAGTTCAGCCCGGCGATGCCGAACCGCTTGTCGGCGGAGAGTGCGAGCAGGACCGGATGCTCTTCGCGGCAGGGCGCGCACCACGACGCCCAGACGTTCACCAGCGTCACCTTGCCGGCGAAATCCTTGCTGTCGAGCCCGGGCAGCGAAACCCCTTCGAGCGGCGGCAGGCTGGTTGCCGGCGCTTGCTGGCCGATCAGCGCGGACGGGATCTCGGCGATGTTGCGGCCGGAGGTCAGCTGGATGAGAAACAACCCCGCCAGCACCAGGAAAACCACGACCGGCAGGAAGACGAGCAGGCGCCGCGGCTTGCGTATGGTGGTTTCGTCGGCCATCACGCCACATCCTTGCGGTCGGAGCGGCGGCGCAGGCCGCTCGCTTCCAGTTCCGCCATCTCGCGCCGCCGCGCCCGGCCGTCGACGAGCACCCAGGCGATCAGCCCGGCGATCGCCAGCGCCGATATGCCGTAAGCGGCTGTTACGTAGAGCGCGTGTGCGGTCATTACGTGCGTCGTGAAGCGGTTTTCATTGCAAACGGGTATTGGCTCGGTTTGAGACCTTGTTAGGACCAGTCTTCTTTATCGGACTGAAGCAGCCCTACAATCTTGTCAACGAAAAGGAAGCCGCAGGTTAGCGAGCATTTCAGCGCACCCTCGCAACTCATGGAAATGGCGCCATAGCCGTCCTGCATTTTTATGGTGCTAAGGCCGTCACTCGCCATGTGAACGACGTTCACTGCCTTCAGAGCGAAGAAGTTCAGTTCGAAGCCGACCGCGTTGAATGGTTCCCATTTGGTTGGTGGTCGATATGGCAACACTTTCGATATGAAGGACAATTTGAGGCTGGGGCCATCTCGGATGATTTGCAGTGAGGTCACCTCAACATCCGCCAAGCTCGGATAATGTCCGTAGATATTGAGCAGGAATATCGGGTTCTCGATGCGTGACGGCCACATCAGTCCGCTCCGTATCTGAGCGCCAGCGCGGCGGCGACCGGGCCGATCACGGCGAGAAACATGGTCAGTGCGGCAAGAATGAGAAAGGGCGGCAGGAACGGGTCGGGCTCATTGACGGCGGCATAGCTCGCCGACACGCCGAAGATCAGCACCGGGATGGCGAGCGGCAGCACCAGCACCGACACCAGCACGCCGCCGCGCGGCAGGCCTACCGCGACCGCCGCCCCCGCCGCGCCGACGAAGGCGATCGCCGGCGTGCCGACCAGGAGCGTCAGCGCGGTGGCGCCGATCGCCGTCGCTTCCATGTTGAGCAGCAGGCCCAGCACGGGCGCGGCGATCACCAACGGCAGCACGCTCGCCGTCCAGTGCGCCAGGCATTTCACCAGCACCGTCAGCGCCAGCATGTGCCGGTCGGCCGACAGCACCAGCATGTCGAGCGACCCGTCCTCGCGGTCGGCCTGGAACAGCCGGTCGAGGCCGAGCAGCGAGGCGAGCAGCGCGCCGATCCACAGCACCGCCGGGCCGATGCGGGCGAGCAGGTTGAGGTCGGGGCCGAGCGCGAAAGGGATGGTCGCGACGACGGCGAGGAAGAACAGCACGCCGGTCAGCGCCCCGCCGCCGGCGCGGGTGGCGAGGCGAAGCTCGCGCAGGAAGAGCGCGCGCACTGTTATCGTCCCCTTCGCGAAAAATTGATCGGAGGGGAGTGGGAGGGCCTGGAGCGCAGCCTCGTCAAGCAGCCTCCCCCATCCTCAGTTCCTGTACCTTCTCCATGCCGAGCGGCAGGTGGGTCGCCGCCAGGATCATGCCGCCGCCGGCTCGGTGCTTCTCCATCAGCACGAAAAACCGCCGTTCGGATGCCGCGTCGAGCCCGGCGGTCGGTTCGTCGAGCAGCCAGAGCGGCCGCCGGCTGACCAGTAGCCTGGCGATCGCGGCGCGCCTCTTCTGGCCGGTGGAGAGGTAGCCGAAGGGCAGATGCCCGATCCCGTCGAGCCCGACCGTGTCCAGCGCAGCCTCGACGGAAAGTTCCGGCTCGCCGCAGAAATCGCGCCAGAAGGACAGGTTTTCGGCAACCGTCAGCGTCGGCTTCATGGCGTTGAGATGGCCGAGATAATGCGCGGCCGACGCGGCGGTCGGGAAGGCCTCGCCGCCGCCCTCCAGCCGCACGCCGCCGCCGGTTGCCGGCAGCAGCCCCGCAACCACCCTGAGCAGCGTCGACTTGCCCGATCCGTTCGGCCCGGTGACGATCAGCGCGTCGCCCTCGGCGAGCGAGAAGTCGATGCCGGCGAACACCGGCTGGCCGCCGCGCTCGCCGCTCAGGTCCTCGGCGATCAGCCGCATGCTCTCCCCTTCGATCCGGTCGTCGCCGCCGCTGCAGCGCAATAAAAATGGCGATTCCGTGTCTAGAACTATTCCAGGAACTTCTCTATATGCGTCTCACCAACCCCAGCGGTCGGGGAAGGCAACCTTTATATGCGCCGGACCAGCGCCTGCACCGTTCTCACGGACAGACGCTCGGGAGCGGACAGCGGAAATGGCCGTACCCGCACCCTTGCGCGTGATGAGCATGCCATCGGAGTCCGTTCCCTCAGGCAGAACAGACCAGGATGGGATCGCACGTGTCCAAATCGCTCGACAGTTTCAATTGCCGCCGCACCCTCAACGTGGGAAGCGCGGAATATGTCTATTACAACCTCATCGAAGCTGAGAAGAACGGGCTGACGGGCGTCAGCCAGCTCCCCTACTCGATGAAGGTGCTGCTCGAGAACCTGCTTCGCAACGAGGACGGCCGTTCCGTCACCAAGGAGGCGATCCAGGCCGTCGCCGGCTGGCTGACGGACAAGGGCAAGGCCGGCGTCGAGATCGCCTACCGCCCCGCCCGCGTGCTGATGCAGGATTTCACCGGCGTGCCGGCGGTGGTCGACCTCGCGGCGATGCGCGACGCCATGGCCTCGCTCGGCGGCGATCCCGAGAAGATCAATCCGCTGGTGCCGGTCGATCTGGTCATCGACCACTCCGTCATCGTCGATGAATTCGGCTCGCCCGTTGCCTTCGCCCGCAACGTCGACCTCGAATACCAGCGCAACCAGGAGCGCTACAACTTCCTGAAGTGGGGCCAGCAGGCGTTCCGCAACTTCCGCGTCGTGCCGCCCGGCACCGGCATCTGCCATCAGGTCAATCTCGAATATCTCGCACAGACGGTGTGGACGCTGACCGGCGAGGATGGCGACATCGTCGCCTATCCGGACACCTGCGTCGGCACCGATTCCCACACCACCATGGTCAACGGCCTCGGCGTGCTCGGCTGGGGCGTCGGCGGCATCGAGGCCGAGGCGGCCATGCTCGGCCAGCCGGTCTCCATGCTGCTTCCCGAGGTGATCGGCTTCCGCCTCACCGGCAAGCTCAAGGAGGGCGTCACCGCCACCGACCTGGTGCTCACCGTCACCCAGATGCTGCGCAAGAAGGGCGTGGTGGGCAAGTTCGTCGAGTTCTTCGGCCCCGGCCTCTCAAACATGACGCTCGCCGACCGCGCCACCATCGGCAACATGGCACCGGAATACGGCGCGACCTGCGGCTTCTTCCCGGTCGATTCCGAAACCATCCGCTACCTCACCATGTCGGGCCGCGCGGAGAACCGCATCGCGCTGGTCGAGGCCTACTGCAAGGCGCAAGGCATGTGGCGCGACAAGGATTCGGCCGACCCGGTCTTCACCGACCTGCTCGACCTCGACCTCTCCACCGTCGTGCCCTCGATGGCCGGCCCGAAGCGTCCGGAAGGCCGCGCCGCGCTCGAGGATATCGCCTCCGGCTTCGCCAAGGCGATGGAGACCGAATACAAGAAGGCCGCCGACATCGCCTCCCGCTATTCGGTGCCAGGCACCGACCATGATCTCGGCCATGGCGACGTCGTCATCGCCGCCATCACCTCGTGCACCAACACCTCGAACCCGAGCGTGCTGATCGGCGCCGGCCTGCTCGCCCGCAACGCCAACCGCCTCGGCCTCAAGCAGAAGCCCTGGGTCAAGACCTCGCTGGCTCCCGGCTCGCAGGTGGTGGCCGAATATCTTGAGAAGTCGGGCCTGCAGAAGGAGCTCGACAAGATCGGCTTCAACCTCGTCGGCTTCGGCTGCACCACCTGCATCGGCAACTCCGGCCCGCTGCCGGCGCCGATCTCCAAGACCATCAACGACAAGGGCCTGATCGCCGCCGCCGTGCTCTCCGGCAACCGCAACTTCGAGGGCCGCGTGTCGCCCGACGTGCAGGCGAACTACCTGGCGTCGCCGCCGCTGGTCGTCGCCTACGCGCTCGCCGGCACCGTCACCATGGACCTCACCAGCGAGCCGCTCGGCGAGGACAAGGACGGCAAGCCGGTCTATCTCAAGGACATCTGGCCCTCCACCCAGGAGATCGAGGAGTTCATCGCCGAGAACGTCACCCGCGAGCTCTTCGCCCGCAAATATGCCGACGTCTTCAAGGGCGACGACAACTGGAAGGCCGTGCAGGCGCCCGAGGGCCAGACCTATAGCTGGAACGATTCCTCGACCTATGTGCAGAACCCGCCCTATTTCGTCGGCATGGGCCGCAAGCCGGGCGAGGTCCAGGGCATCGAAGGCGCCCGCATCCTCGGCCTCTTCGGCGACAAGATCACCACCGACCACATCTCCCCGGCCGGTTCGATCAAGGCCGCCTCGCCGGCCGGAAAATACCTCACCGAGCACGGCGTCGGCGTCGCCGACTTCAACCAGTACGGCACCCGGCGCGGCAATCACGAGGTGATGATGCGCGGCACCTTCGCCAACATCCGCATCCGCAACCACATGCTGGGCGAGAACGGCAAGGAAGGCGGCTTCACCATCCACTATCCGTCGAAGGAGGAGATGTCGATCTACGACGCCGCCATGCTCTACAAGCAGGAAAGCGTGCCGCTCGTCGTCTTCGCCGGCGTCGAATACGGCAACGGCTCGTCACGCGACTGGGCCGCCAAGGGCACCAACCTGCTCGGCGTGCGCGCCGTCATCGCCCAGTCTTTCGAGCGCATCCACCGCTCGAACCTGGTCGGCATGGGCGTTGTCCCCTTCGTCTTCGAGGAGGGCACCTCCTGGGCCTCGCTGGGCCTGAAGGGCGACGAGACCGTGACCATCGCCGGGTTGGAGGAGATTCGTCCGCGCCAGAAGATGACGGCGAAGATCACTTATGCCGACGGCACGGTGAAGAACGTGCCGATCCTCTGCCGCATCGATACGATCGACGAACTCGAATACTTCAGGAACGGCGGCATCCTGCAATACGTGTTGCGCGACCTCGCCGCTTAGGCCGCCTCGCACTCCCGGCCCTCCCGCAGCCACCACGCGGGAGGGCCGCCCTCCGCCCGCCGCCCGCATATTTCACCGCAACGTGACTTCCTCTTGTAGAGGCGCTCTGGCAACCATGCCGGCAACAAAAGCCGGACCCCGCCGGCGGGATCCAAACGCCCAAGAATTGAAGACCATGAACCGAAGACTCGTGTTGCGATTGGCGGCCGCCGCCGCGGTGATCTGCGCCGCGCCGTCCTTTGCCGGCGACATTCTGAAGCCAAAGGCCGTGGTCGAATTGTTCACCAGCCAGGGCTGCAGTTCGTGCCCGCCGGCCGATTCCGTGCTCGCCAAGCTCGCTGAGAAGGGCGACGTGGTCGCGCTCGGCTACCATGTCGACTACTGGGACTATCTCGGCTGGAAGGACACGCTGGCCTCGCCGGCGAACACCGAGCGGCAGAAGCTCTACGGCAAGGCATTCGGCAAGCGCGAGGTCTATACGCCGCAGGCGGTCATCAACGGCCGCACCCACGTCAAGGCCGGCAAGCGCGGCGCCATCGACGCCGCCATGTCGGAGATGGAACGCACCGGCATGGGGCTGACCGTCGACATCGGCGTCACCCGCAACGGCGAGAGCGTCGTCATCGACGCGGCCGGCACGCCGCAGGGCAAGGGCGAGGCGCATCTCGTTCTGGTGCATTTCGATCCGATGCGGCCGGTCACCATAGAGCGCGGCGAGAACAAGGGCCGGACGATCGCTTACGCCAACCCGGTCACCAAGATCCAGACCGCCGGCATGTGGCACGGCAAGGCGGCGCGTTTCGAGCTACCGCGCAGCGAGATCAACCAGAAGGGCGGCTGCGCCATCCTGCTGCAGTCGGTCGACAAGAATGGGCTGCCGGGGCCGATCATCGGCGCCGCAGTGGTGCCGCCGGAGGCGCAGACGCCATGATCGCGCCGCGGCCCCACTTTCAGGGCAGCCGGCAAAGAAAACCGGCGCCAGCTTGCTTCTGACACCGGTCATCAGGAATTTGGGATCGTCGCATTCGGCTTCCGTGGAAGCCGAGGTTGGTTCGATCCGACGCTGACCCGTGGGCGGGGGGCTTGGGGTTTACGAGCCGGTGCCGGACCGAACCGTCTCAGGCAACGGGTGTAAGTTCGTCGGACATCGTGGCGTCAGCGCGGATAAAAAACGGCGGTATTGTGGCGCAGCATCACCAATCGTAACGGAATGTTTCATTCCTGTTACCGATTTGTGATTAAAGTTGGGAGCCTGCCCGGATCGCCTGCCCGGGACTTGCAATTCCGGCATGAAAACGTCACGCTCGACCCCTGTGACGATTTGATGAAAGGTCGGCAGCCATGGATCGGTTCGGCGGAACGGAGGGTGGGGACGATTCCCCGACATTGATCCCGCTGCACGAGGCGCGGCGGGATCGGCAGAACCTGCCCGTGGCGTTCCAGCGGCGCGAACTCGACCAGATCCTCAGGCTCTACGGCCGCATGGTGGCGGCCAATGAATGGCGCGACTACGCCATCGACCATCTCTCAGACCGCGCCGTCTTCTCGGTGTTCCGGCGCACCAGCGAGACGCCGCTCTACAGCATCACCAAGAACCCGGCGCTGGCCCGCAAGCAGGGCATGTGGTCGGTAGTCTCGGCGACCGGCCTCATCCTGAAGCGCGGCCACGAGCTGGCCAGCGTGCTCGCCGTCTTCGACAAGAAGCTGAGACTGGTCGAGGCCTGATTTTCCGCCGCTCGGGCCAGCAGTCGTATTTGCGCGTCACGGGTAAGCCCCGCCTGACCGCGCCTCCGATGGGTGCGCCCCGTTGAAGTGCAGCGGCCAGCCGTCACTTCGCCTTTCTGAACCTCTTCTCCGGCAGTGAATCGGGATCGGGCGCCGTCTCCGCGCCGCCGTTCATCGACAGTTGCATGAAGGTCGTGTCCAGCCAGCGGCCGTGCTTGTAACCCGACCCTTCCAGCCGGCCGCTGTGGCGGAATCCCATGCGCTCATGCAGCTTCACCGAGGCGCTCTCGGGGTGGCCGTCGCCGATGACGGCGATCATCTGCCGGAAGCCAAGCCGCTCGGCCTCCACGATCAGCCTTTCGAGCAGCAGCCTGCCCAGCCCCCGGCCCTTGGCGTCCGGGGCAATATAGATCGAGTCCTCGACGACGAAGCGGTAGGCCGGGCGCGGACGGAACGGGCCGGCATAGGCATAGCCGACGACTCGAGCCGCGCTCGTCGCAGCGAGATAGGGGAAGCCGCCGGCCGCCAGCGCCTCGAAGCGCGCCGCCATCTCCGCCCTGGTCGGCGGCTCCAGCTCGTAGCTCGCCGTGCCGTTGCGCACCGCGTCGGCATAGATGTCGGTGATCGCGTCGAGGTCTGCTGCCGTCGCCGGCCGGATCGCAAGGTCGTTCACTCGGGCTCATTCCGCTTTGGGACCGGCAGATAAAAGCGACCCGGGCGCCAAAAGAAAAGGGCGGCCGCTTGGGCCGCCCTTCGTTCTTTTCTGGTCCAGCCTTGCGGCTGCTTCCGTTACTCGCGGTTGCCGAGGAACGACAGCAGGAAGGTGAACAGGTTGATGAAGTCGAGATAGAGCGTCAGCGCGCCCATGATGGCCTTGCGACCGGCGACCAGGACCTCGTCGCCCTCGTAGTACATCTCCTTGATCTTCTGCGTGTCGTAGGCGGTCAGGCCCGCGAAGACCAGCACGCCGATCGCCGAGATGGCGAACTGCAGGGCCGGCGACGCCAGGAAGATGTTGACCACCATCGCGATGATCAGGCCGATCACGCCCATGAACAGGAACGTGCCCATGCCGGTCATGTCGCGCTTGGTCGTGTAGCCGTAGAGCGACAGCGCACCGAAGGCGGCGGCGGTGATGAAGAAGGTCTGGACGATGCTCTGCGCCGTGTAGACCAGGAAGATCGACGACAGCGACAGGCCCATCAGGCCGGCGAACACCCAGAACGCGGTCTGCGCGCCCGAGAGGCTCATCGTGTGCACGCGCGCGCTCAGGAAAAACACCATGCCGAGCGGAGCGAGCATGACCACCCACTTCAGCGGCGAGCCGTAGAGAGCGACGCCGGCGCCAGTCAGCATCTTGCCGTTGGCGAGCGTGGCGACCGCGGCGGCCGGATCGTTGGTGGTGGCGATCATCATCGTCGCCAGCGCGGCGACGCCGGTGATGGCGAGGCCCAGCGCCATCAAGTTGTAGACCTTGATCATATAGGCGCGCAGGCCCTCGTCGATCGAGGTATCGGCGCGGGTGCCGGCATTGGGCACGGCTCGCGTCTGATAGTTGCGGAGTTCAGCCATGGGATTCCTCTGTTGCTTCTGCCCCGTCGGGTGTCGGGCGGCCCTTTCAAGCGCCCAGGCGCCGCTGGCGGGACTCCAGCATGCCTCCGCGAAATATGAGGCTTTCGGCACCAAAGGACAAGGGCCGCAACGGTTTGCAGGGCGCGCGAGCGGATGAATTTTTCGTAATCACGCGACTGTTACCGGCCCGGAAACCACGTCAAAACGCTTCGAATCGCGTCCTTCAGAGGTTGCGCAGCACCGGCGCCGCCTTGTGGCCGAGCACCCGCCAGGTGCCGGCGAGGCCGAAGCCGACCGTCAGCGCCAGCGCCGCGATCACCGTCGCCAGCGCGACCTCCGGCAGGAAGGTCGAGGGCAGCCGCATGACCTGCGCCACCACGTACCAGCCCGCCAGGCCGCCGGCGAACAGCGCGAAAATCGCCGTGGCGAGCCCGATCAGCGCATACTCCAGCGAGAAGGCCGTGATCAGCGTCCGTCTGGTGGCGCCGAGCGTCTTCAGCACCACCGCATCGTGGATGCGGGCGCGGTTGCCCGCCGCCAGCGCGCCGGACAGCACCAGCACGGAGGCGATCAGCGCCACGCTTGCCGCCGCCCGGATCGCGGTGCCGAGCTCGCCGACGATGCGGTTCACCACGTCGAGCGCATCCTTGACCCTGACCGTGGTGACCGCCGGGAAGCTGCGCGTCACCGCGTTGAGCAGGCGCGCCTCGTCCGCGGTGGTGGCGTCCGGCGTGGTCAGCGTCGCCAGCCAGCTGTGCGGCGCGCCGGCGAAGGTGTTGGGCGAGAACACCATGACGAAATTGATCGACATGGATTCCCATTCGACATTGCGCAGGTTCGCTATCTTCGCCGTCACGTCGCGGCCGAGCACGTTGACGGTGACCGTGTCGCCGATCTCCAGCCCGATCTCGCCGGCTTCCTGCGCCGAGAACGAGACAAGCGGCTCGCCCGAATAGTCCTGCGGCCACCATTCGCCCGCGGCAAGCCTGGAGCTCTCGGGCAGGTTCCTGGCGTAGGTGATGCCGCGGTCGCCGCGCAGGACCCAGGCTCCCTCCGGCGGCACCTGTATGCGCTGCACGTCGATGCCGTTGAGCTGGACGATCCGGCCCCTCAGCATCGGCACGCGGACCAGCTTGCCGTCGGGTGCCTCGCTGGCGATGAAGGAAGCGAAATCCTCGACCTCGGTGCTCTGTATGTCGACGAAGAAGAAGTTCGGCGCGCGCTCCGGCAGGCTGCCGGCGAGCTGCCGCCTGAGGTTGCCGTCGATGAGCGCCAGCGTGACGAGCAGCGTCAGCCCGAGCCCAAGCGACAGCACCACCGACGGCGTCAGCGCGCCGGGCCGATGGATGTTGCCGATGGCCAGCCTGAGTGCCACCGAGCGCACGCGCGGGCTCCTCCTCGCCAGCCACTGCACGAGCTGGCCGACCGCGCGCAGCACGAGGAAGGAGAAGACGACGGCGCCGACGAAGATGGTGGCGATGCGCCGGTCGCCGGAGAACCAGACCGCCAGCAGCGCCAGCGCGACGGCGATGCCGACCGCCGCGACCACATAGGGCCTGCGCGGCAGCGCGCCCGCCTCGAAACCCATCTCGCGGAAGAGCGCCGTCGCCGGCACGTCGCGCGCACGGCCGAGCGGCAGCAGCGCGAAGGCGAGCGTCACCAGCACGCCGAACAGCGCGGCCATGCCGAGTGCTGCCGGATAGAAGCCGGCCTCGGCCGGCACCGGGATAACCGAGGCCAGCGCAGCCTGCGCCGCGAACGGCATCAGCGCGCCGAGCACCAGCCCGGCCGCTATGCCGATGCCGGCGATGACCAGCATCTGGATCAGATAGACGGCGAAGACGAAGCCTCCCGACGCGCCGAGGCTCTTGAAGGTGGCGATGACGCCGCGTTTCCCGTCGAGATAGGCGCGCACCGCGTTGGCGACGCCGACCCCGCCGACCACCAGCGCGGTCAGGCCGACCAGCGTCAGGAACTGCGAGAAACGCTCGATATTGGCCGACAGCGCCGGCGCCGCGTTGAGCCTCGTGCGGATCGACCATCCGGCTTGCGGAAATTCCTCGCCTGCTTGATCGCGGATGGCGTCCAGATCGGCCTCGCTCGGCTGGCCGTCGAGCCTGACCTTGTAGGCATGCTCGACCAGGCTGCCCGGCTGCACCAGCCCCGACGCCGTCAGCCCGTCGAGCGACAGCAGGAGCCTCGGCGCAAAGCCAAACCCGTCCGACGCCGCATCCGGCTCGGTGACCAGCCTGGCGCGCAGTTCGAAGGTCTGGGTGCCGAGCTTGATCCGAGCGCCCGGCTGGATGCCCAACCGCTCGAACAGCAGGTCGGGCGCAGCCGCGCCGAAGATGCCGTTCTTCTCGCCGAACAGGTCGGCCTGTGGCAAAGCCGGCTCGGTGACGAGTTCGCCATAGAGCGGATAGGCGGCGTCGACGGCCTTGGCCTCGACCAGCGCCTGGTCTGAACCGTCTTCGAGCCTCGCCATCGAGCGCATGTTGGCGCTCTCCGCCAGCGTGCCTAGCCCCTGCAGGAAGCTCCGCTCGGCCGGCGTGACCTGCCGCTGGTTGAGCTCGAAGCGGATGTCGCCGCCGAGCAGCGCCTGCCCCTCCTCGGCGACGCCCGCGGTGATCGAACGGGCGACCGAATTGACGCCGCCGATCGCCGCCACGCCGAGCGCGATGCAGGTGATGAAGATGAGGAAGCCCGACAGCCCGCCGCGCATTTCGCGCAGCGCGAAACGGAGCGCAAGGCGCAGATCCTTCATCATGCGGAAACCGTGTTGACGGGAGCCCTGCGCCGCCTCCTCACGCGGTCGCCCTTTCGACAGCCGTCAGTTCGGGCGCGGTCTCGATCCGGCCCGAGCGCATCGCCACCTGCCGCGCGCAGCGCTGCGCGAGCGCCGGGTCGTGCGTGACCAGCACCAGCGTCATGCCCCGCTCCTTCGCCTTGGCGAACAGCAGGTCGGCGATCTGCCGCCCCGTCGCCTGGTCGAGATTGCCGGTCGGCTCGTCCGCGATCAGGATGCTGGGCTCGGGTGCCAGCGCGCGGGCGATCGCCACCCGCTGCTGCTCGCCGCCGGAAAGCTCGCCCGGATAATGCGTCACGCGCTCGGAGAGGCCGACCGCCGCCAGCTCCCGCGCGGCGACGCCGAACGGATCGGCATGGCCGGCGAGCTCCAGCGGCACGGCGACGTTCTCCAGCGCCGTCATGTTGGGGATGAGGTGGAAGGACTGGAAGACGATGCCGACATTCTTTCCGCGAAAGGCGGCGATCTGGTCCTCGCTCCTGCCGTTGAGCAGCTCGCCGGCGATGCGGACCGTGCCAGCGTCTACCCGCTCCAGCCCGGCCAGCACCATCAGCAGCGTCGACTTGCCGGAGCCAGACGGACCGACGATGCCGGTCGCCTCGCCCTGCCCGACCTCGAGGCTGACGCCCTTCAGCACATGCACCGAGGACGCCCCCTGGCCGAGCGTCAGCGACACGTCCTTCAACTGGATGACGGGTTCAGTCACGTGAAATCTGTCCTATATGGAGGGCAGGAGGCGAAGGCAGTCTTCGTCATATGGTCTTTCAGGCATGGCTTTCAAATTCCCTGTCCGGCTTCCCTTGCGTCTCGTCGTTCTTGCATGGCTCGCCGTCCTGGCAGCTACTGCCTCCGCCCGGGCCGAGCCCTACAAAATCGTCGGCCTCGGCGACAGCCTGATGGCCGGCTTCGGCCTCGATGCCGGACACGCTTTTCCCGAAAAGCTTGAAAAAGCACTCCGGGAAAAGGGTCACGATGTTGTGATCGCCAACGCCGGCGTGTCCGGCGACACCTCGTCCGGCGGCCTGTCGCGGCTCGACTGGTCGGTGCCGGACGGCACCCGGTTCGTGATTCTCGAACTCGGCGCCAACGACATGCTGCGCGGCATCGGCCCCGACATCACCGAGAAGAACCTCGACGCGATGATTTCGCGGCTGAAGGAGCGAAACATCGCCGTGCTGCTCGCCGGCATGCGCGCCGCGCCCAATCTCGGGCCGGAATACCAGGCGGGCTTCGACGCCATCTATCCGCGGCTCGCCGAAAAGCACGGCGTGCCGCTCTATCCGTTTTTCCTCGACGGAGTGGCGGCCGACCCTGGCTATCTCCAGGCCGACGGCATGCATCCCAACCCGGCAGGCGTCGACCGCATCGTCGAAAGGCTGCTGCCGGTGGTCGAGAAGCTGCTCGCGGAGCGCCCCGGCAGCGCCTGAACGGGCGCGGCAACCGGCGAACGCGGGTTCACGCAGCGGCATCCCCGCTGCACCGTGCAGTTGTGAAAAACCGCTTGCCCCCCGTGGGGATCGGTGATTCGCTGAGCCTGTAAGTACGATTCGAGGAAGGGAGCCTGGCCATGCCGCGACTTTTCACCGCCCTCGAAATTCCGCGTGACGCCGCGCTTTCGCTTTCCCTGCTGCGCGGGGGCCTGCCCGGGGCACGCTGGATCGACGTCGAGAACTACCACATGACGCTGCGCTTCATCGGCGACGTCGAAGGCCACGTCGCCGACGAGATCGCCAATGCGCTCGACCGCGTGCGCCGGCCCGCCTTCTCGCTGACACTGTCAGGCGTCGGCGCCTTCGGCTCCAAGAAGCCGCATGCAGTCTATGCGGGCGCCAAGGCGTCACCCGACCTCAACGCGCTGCAGGGCGAGATCGACCGCATCTGCCAGCGGCTGGGCATCGCCGCCGACGCCCGCAAGTTCACGCCGCATGTCACGCTGGCGAGGCTGCGCAACACCAGCCCGGCCGAGGTCGCGAAATACCTTTCGGCGCGCGGCAATTTCTCCGCCGCGCCCTTCCGCGTCGGCCGCTTCGTGCTGATGTCGTCGCGTGATTCGGTCGGCGGCGGGCCTTATGTGATCGAGGAGGCCTGGCCGCTGAGCGGCGCCGACCAGCGGCCGTCCGCAACGCCCTATGTCGCGCCGGGCGTGTTCAGGACGCTGTGACGGCCTAGGCCGGTTTCCCCCGGCCCGGCTTGGCCAGCCTGTCCGCCAGCCCTTCCGAGGCCGCGCGGATCAGCCGGTAGGTTTCGTCGAAGCCGGCCGCATCGCCGAAATAGGGGTCGGGCACCTCCTCCGCGCCGCCGCCGGCAAAGTCCCGGAAGAGGTGGATGCGGTCGCGAAAGGCGTCCGGTGCGATCTCCTGCAATTCCCTGATGTTCTTGCGGTCCATGCCGAGGATCAGGTCGAAGCGCTCGAAATCCCTTTCCGTGATCGCGCGCGCCTGCTGGCCGGATATGTCGAGCCCGTTGGCGCGGGCGACCGCGATCGCGCGATGGTCCGGCGCCTGGCCGGCATGCCAGTCGCCCATGCCAGCCGAATCGACCAAAAAGTCGTCGGCCATGCCGCGCTCGGCAAGCACCGCCCGGAACACGCCTTCGGCGAGCGGCGACCGGCAGATGTTGCCGAGACAGACGAACAGGATCGATTGCTTGGGCATGAGGTAGGCGGTCTCCGGGGCAAGCGGAGGGCATGGCACGGGAACGGCCCGGCGGGCAAGCCGCCGCCATCTTGCAGCGCCGCCCGGATCACCCCACATTCTCGCGCGAGGAGATTTGCCAATGGCCGCCTGGACCCGTTCCGCCAAGACCGACCGTACCATCGACGCCAGCGAAAGCGAGGTGCGCGAAAAATTCTGGCGCACCGCCAAGCGGGCGGCGCGGCAGGTCCCCTTCATGGACGAGGTCGTCGCCGCCTACTACTGCGCGCTCGACAGGAACACGCCCTTGCGCGCCAAGGGCATCCTGCTTGCGGCCCTCGGCTATTTCATCCTGCCGGTCGACACCATCCCCGACATCGTGCTTGGGCTCGGCTTCACCGACGACGTCGCGGTGCTGACCGCCGCCATCACCGCCGTGCGCGCACATATGACGCCGGCGCATCGCCTGGCCGCCAAACAGGCGCTCGCGGAAGATTGATCGCTGCCTTCCGGAGGCGATCGACACCGGCAGAAGTCAAACTCTTGCCTTTTTCCTGCTCTTGAACCCGATCAAGGGGTAAATTAACGCAGGTTCCGTACCTGCGCCGGGCGGTGCGGCCGAAGATGGTCCTTCTCGCGAAGGGTTCATCATTTGGTAACCCAGATTAAATCAAAATGAACCCAACGGGCTTGGGTCGCATCCGGCCAGCAATCGAGCCAGTACGGACAGCCGGCAAACATAGGAAGACGAAAGACGATGCGGGGATTGATCACCTTTTTCTCCAGCCTGGCGCTGGTCATTCTGGCCAGCCAGGCCCATGCCCAGTCCGCCCGCAAGATGGCCGAGCACGGCGATTGGGCGACCTACAGCTACCAGGCGCAGAACGGCAAGGTCTGTTACGTGCTGACCGTGCCGAAGCCGAGTTCGATGAAACCGGCGAGCGTCAACCACGGCGACATGTTCTTCTTCGTCAGCCAGCGGCCCGGCCAGGCGGTCTCTTTCGAGCCGCAGTTCATTGCCGGCTACGCTCTGCGGGAGGGCTCGAAAGTCTCCGTCAGCATCGGCAGCAAGGACTTCACCATGTTCACCAAGGGCAAGTCGGCCTGGGTCGAGAACGCCGCCGAGGAGCCGCAGCTGATCGCCGCCATGAAGGGCGGCTCCGAGATGGAGGTCAAGGCCACCTCCGGGCGCGGTACCAAGACGAGCTACTCCTTCTCGCTGAAGGGCATCACCGCCGCTCTGGATTCGATCGCCGGCTGCAAATAGGCTGGAAACCGCTCGAATGAATTCTCGGATGGGGCCGGCTCAGACCGGCCCCATCCGCTTTAAGAGGCACGGCCGGCGTGACGCCGGACCGCCGCCGTGATACATGCGGCCCGACTTGGGCGGCATCCCGGACCGGCCCACCCTATATGATCTGACCATGGCCCTCTCGCTCGACCTCACCACGGCACCTGCCCGCGCAGCGCTTTCACCACGTGCCGGCGCGCCCGAAAAGCCGCCGCTGATCGGTCTCACCCGCAGCGAGCTCGCCGAGGCGCTGGTCGCCGCCGGTATCGTGCCGGAGCGGCAGGCCAAGATGCGCACCCAGCAACTCTGGCACTGGCTCTATGTGCGCGGCGTCTCCGACTTCGCCGAGATGTTCAACATCTCCAAGGAACTCCGCGGCGAACTCGACCGCCATTTCTCCATCGCCCGGCCCGAGATCGTCGAGGAGCAGATTTCCGAGGACGGCACCCGCAAATGGCTGTTTCGCTTCCCGCCGCGCGGCGCCGGTCGCCCGGTCGAGATCGAGACCGTCTACATTCCCGAGGAAGGCCGCGGCACGCTCTGCATCTCCAGCCAGGTCGGCTGCACGCTGACCTGCTCCTTCTGCCACACCGGCACCCAGAAGCTGGTGCGCAACCTGACGGCGGAAGAAATCCTCGCGCAGCTGATGACGGCGCGCGACCGCCTCGGCGACTTCCCGGACCGCGACACGCCGGCCGGCGCCATCGTGCCCGCCGAGGGCCGCAAGGTTTCCAACATCGTCATGATGGGCATGGGCGAGCCGCTCTACAATTTCGAGGCTGTGAAGAAGGCGCTGCTGATCGCGTCCGACGGCGACGGCCTGTCGCTGTCGAAGCGCCGCATCACGCTCTCCACCTCCGGCGTCGTGCCGGAGATCGTGCGCACCGGCGAGGAGATCGGCGTCATGCTCGCCATCTCGCTGCACGCCACCAATGACGATCTGCGCGACCTCCTGGTGCCGATCAACAAGAAGTATCCGCTGAAGGAGCTGATCGCCGCCTGCCGCGCCTATCCGGGCCTGTCAAACGCGCGCCGCATCACCTTCGAATATGTGATGCTGAGGGACGTCAACGATTCGCTCGATGACGCCAAGGCGCTGGTGAAGCTGCTCCGCGGCATTCCGGCCAAGATCAACCTCATCCCGTTCAATCCCTGGCCGGGTACCAACTACCAGTGCTCCGACTGGGAGACGATCGAGAAGTTTGCCGACTACATCAACAATGCCGGCTATGCCTCGCCGATCCGCACGCCGCGTGGCCGCGACATCCTCGCCGCCTGCGGCCAGCTCAAGTCGGAATCGGAGCGGCTGAAGAAGACCGAGCGCCTGGCCCTCGAGGCGATGATGATCGCGGGACACGGCGAGGCGTGAGGCAGCCCTGCACCGGGACCGCCGCCGGGCACGCGCGATGAGCGTGGTCGCCGGCCTCGTCCGCTGCTTCGTCATCCTTGTCGGCTATGCCGTCGCATCGCTCGCGGCGAGCGCCTTCCTCAATGTCGTGATGCTGGCCTGGTTCGGCTTCACCGCCGAGGAGACGCGCATGGTCGCGACCAGTTCCTTCGTCTTCTCCGTGCCCTTCGTCGCGCTTTTCGTCGCCTATCTCGCCTTCATCCCCTCGGCCGTCGCGATCGCCGTTTCGGAGATCATGGGCAAGCGCGACTGGCTCTTCCATGCGCTCGCCGGCGGGATCGTCGCCCTGGTCATCCTGGGCTTCAGCCGCGGCGGCGAGGGATCGGCCTTCGCCGAAATCGCCGACCTCAATTTCGCGCTGGTGGTGATCGGCGCCGGCATGTGCGGCGGCATCGGCTACTGGGCTGTCGCCGGCCGCGGCGCCGGCGGCTGGCGGACGCGCGAAGCCGCGCCCGGCGCGGAGGCTCGGGGCCTTGACCGGCAGCTTGCCGCCCCGCATGGATAGCTGATGCCGAAGATGCCGAAGTTCGGAAGCCAGCCCCAGTCGCCGACCAAGCGAGTCGTCACGCCACTTGCGGCGGCCCGGTTGAAGCCTGTCTTCGTCGACCGCTGGAGCGAGCGCTACCACGTCCGCACGCTGAAGCCTGACGAGGTGACCCCTGAGATAGCCAACTGGCTGACCGCGCCTGAAGTGATGGAAGGGTTGAACGCGCCGCGCGACGCCATGGGCATCGATGCCTTCCGCGCCTATGTCGCGAGCTTCGACAATCTCCGGCGAAACCTGGTTGCGATCCGCCGCAAGTCGGACGATGCCCCGCTTGGTCTTATGATGCTGGAGATCGACCTGCGCCATAAGGTCGGGTCGCTGCACATCGTCGTCGGCGAGGCCGAAAATCGCAACATCGGCGTCGCCACCGACGCCGTGACCGTCATGGTCCGTCACTTCTTTCTTGAGCGGAAGATGGAGAAGCTGACCTTCCAGCCGCTTGCCCGCAATACCCGAGCAGTTGAAGTCTGCAGGTCAAGCGGGCTTCAACTGGAAGGAACGTTGCGTTCGCACCGCATCGACGGCCGCACCGGCGAGCGTCTCGACCAGGTGGTCTTCGGCATGACCCGCGCCGAATTCGCCGAACGCGACGAGATGGGGCTCGATCCGGGCTTTTCGGCATCCTATGACGGCCCGGGAATCGATCCGTCATTTCGCCGCATGCGCTGAGGTCGGCAGCTACTGCCCGAAGCGGAAGGATATGCCGACCTTCACCGTGTCTAGCGAAGGATCGAAGCTCGGATTCCCTTCGCCCGGATCGACAACCAGCGTGTTGAAATCGTAGTGGAGGTACTCGGTCTTCACAGACCAGTTTCGCGTCAGGGCGAATTCAGCGCCGACGCCGATGACGCCGCCAACCTTGACGCCGGAATTTTCGAACGTGTCCGGAGGGCTCAAAAACCGTTCCTTGAGGCCCGACGCCTCGACATGCGTCAGCGCCAGGCCGCCGGTGCCGTAAACCAACAGGCGTTCGGTCGGCAGATAGCCAGCGCGGACGCGGGCCGTCGCCATCCAGTCCATGTCGTAGGTATAGTTCTCGTCCTTGCCGTCGAAGGCGCCGGCCAACTCAAGCTGGTCGGCATCGATATAGTCGAGATCGGCGAGCGCGCCGAAAACCCAGCGCCCTTGCTGCCAGTCATGGCCGACATAGACGCCGCCGACGAAGCCGTCGGCGTGGTGATCGCCTTCCGGCACGGCGCTCGTCCCGCTGAACTCCGCCGTCGACCAGCCGTAGCCCGCTTGCGCGCCGACGTAGAAGCCGGACCAGGTGTAGCCCGCCTCCTGCGCTTCGGCCTGGCCGACCATCGCGACGATCGCGGCCGAGGCCAGCAGCATGTTCTTCATTCAGTTTCCCCCGCGAATCCAGGACGACTTTGGCGGCTTTGGCGCAAGCGCGCAATTGCAGTCCTGCAACACCATGCGATCTAAAGTCGCGTTCGGATAAAAACGGCTACTTCGCCTGCGCCGTGATGATCCTCAGCGCGAAGGCCGAGAACACGCCGGCGAACAGATAGTCGACCGCACGCGTCACGCGCGGGCTCCGCTTCATCGCGAAGGCGAAGCGGTCCGCCGCGAACACCATCGGCGCCGTCACCGGGATCGAGATCAGCACGAACATCGCGCCGAGGAAGAACAGCTTGCCGGCGGCGTACGGGTCGTGCGCCGACACGAATTGCGGCAGGAAGGTCATGAAGAAGAGGATGATCTTCGGGTTCATCAGGTTGACGCCGAAGCCGATCGAAAAGCTCTTGCCGACCGAGATACGCGGGCCGGCCTTCGTCTCCGGGGAGAAAGCCGAGCCGTAGCGGATCGCCTGGTAGGCGAGATAGACGAGATAGCCCGCGCCAAAGATCTTCAGCACCAGGAATGCCGACGGCGATGCCACGATCAGCGCCGAGACGCCCACCACCACCAGCGTGGTGTGCACGATGGTGCCGGTCAGCGCGCCGGCCATCGAGGCGAAGCCGGCCGCGCGGCCCTGGCTGAGCGTGCGGCTGACGAAAAGCGTCATGTCGGGACCCGGCGTGATCGCCAGGATCACCGAGGCGATCGCGAACTGGATGAGGACTGTCGTGTCGGGAACGAAGGACATGGCGGCGCGGCCGGTTGAGAAGGCTGGCCTATAGAGCAATTCCCGGAGAAGTGGAAAGCGATTTCCATCCGGGCTGCGGAAGCAGGAAGCCGCGCCTGTCGAGATGACGTCAGGGCATTCTGCTGCATTGCGAATAAATTTTCTCGCACCGCAACAAATGTACAGACAAAACGCGGATACTTTTAAGACGAAAGTTCTACGACTAAAGTATAACTTCTTGCGATTCAGTGCAGATCGTCACGTCTGCGTGAACATTTCTTTCCATGATTAGCACTATCCGCGCTTGCACGACTGCTTCTCATGCATATTCTGGCGCGGCAAAATAACGCACGGAATGTGCACCCCGGGAGGAGAACATGACCAAGGACAAGATTTCACGCCGCAAATTCCTGAAGACCGCCACGGTCGGCGGCACGGCCGCAGCCGGCGCCAGCCTTGCCGCGCCGGCGGTGCTCGCCCAGGCGCCGGTCGTCCTCAAGATGCAATCGTCCTGGCCCGCTTCAGACGTCTTCCAGGAGATGGCCGCGCAATATGTCGAGCGCGTGCAGGCCATGTCGAACAACCGCATCAAGATCGACCTGCTGCCGGCCGGCGCCGTGGTCGGCGCCTTCCAGGTGCAGGACGCCTGCCATGACGGCACCATCGACGCGGCCCACACCGTGCCGGTCTACTGGTACGGCAAGAACAAGGCCGCCTCTCTTTTCGGCACCGGCCCGGTGTTCGGCGGCGACGCCAACCAGATGATCGCCTGGCTCTATTATGGCGGCGGTCAGGAATTCTATCGCGAACTGACCCAGGACATCCTCGGCCTCAACGTCGTCGGCTTCCTGTCCTTCGGCATGCCGGCCCAGCCGCTTGGCTGGTTCAAGAACGAGATCACTGACGCCGCGCAGCTTCAGGGCCTCAAATACCGCACGGTCGGCCTTGCCGCGGACCTCTTCCAGGCGATGGGCGCATCGGTGGCGCAGCTTCCCGGCGGCGAGATCGTGCCGGCCATGGAGCGCGGCGTCATCGACGGCTTCGAATTCAACAACCCGACCTCCGACATGCGCTTCGGCTCGCAGGACGTCGCCAAGAATTACATGCTGGCCTCCTACCACCAGGCTTCGGAATCCTTCGAGTACATCTTCAACCGGGACACGTTCGAGGACCTCGATCCCGACCTCCAGGCAATCCTGAAATACGGTGTCGAGTCCGCCCATCTCGCCAACTACGCTCTGGCCATGAACCAGTACTCGGCCGATCTGCAGAAGCTGGCGACCGAATCCGGGGTCAACGTCAAGCGCACCCCTGATTCCGTATTGAAGGCGCAGCTCGATGCCTGGGACAAGATCCTGCCCGGGCTGATGGAAGATCCGTTCTTCGCGAAGGTGGCGGACAGCCAGAAGGCCTGGTGCGAGCGCGTCGTCTACTACAGCCTGCAGAACGCGCCCGACTACAAGCTGGCCTACCAGCACTACTTCCCGGGCAAGCTCTAGCCGCATCGCTTTCGGGGCCGGGGCACGAATGCTCCGGCCCGTTCGGTTGCGCGCCGGAGGCAGGGACACCCATGCAAGCTTACATACGCTTCGCCGACGACCTGTCGGCATGGTTCGGCAAGGTCTTCGCCTGGTGCATCCTGGTGATGACCTTCGGCATCGGCTACGAGGTCGTCGTGCGCTATGCATTCCGGGCGCCGACGCCGTGGGCCTTCGACCTCAGCTACATGCTCTACGGCACGCTGTTCATGATGGCCGGCGCCTACACGCTGTCTCGTGACGCCCATGTGCGCGGCGACTTCATCTACCGGCTGTGGAAGCCGCGCACGCAGGCGATCGTCGAGCTAGTCCTTTATTTCCTGTTCTTCTTCCCCGGCGTGCTGGCGCTGGTCTTCGCCGGCTGGAAATATGCCGCTCGCTCCTGGAGCTATCTGGAAGTCAGTTCGAACAGTCCGGCGGGAATCCCGATCTACCAGTTCAAGTCGGTGATCGTCGCCGCGGGCATCCTGCTCTTCCTGCAGGGCATAGCGCAGGTCTTCCGCTGCATCATCTGCCTGCGCACGGGTGAATGGGTCCGCGCCGTCGACGATGTCGAGGAGACGGAAACGGTGCTCATGCAGGCTCAGACGCTCGACGCGCTCAAACATAGCTCCGAAGCGATCGATATTCCTTCCGGCTACGACACGACGATCAACAAAAGGGACGAGGACCACCGATGAGCGATCCGCAAATTGCCGTCGGCATGCTTCTGATCCTGATTCTGGCGATCTTCCTCGGCTTTCCCGTCGCCTTCACCCTGATGGCGCTCGGCGTCGGCTTTGGCTACTACGCCTATTTCGACGCCGGCCGCATGTGGCGCGCCTATGAGCGAGCGGTGGAGCAGGATCTCAGCCCCTTCACGCAATGGGAGCACTGGCTCGGCGGCTTCTTCAACAACCGCATCTTCGACCTGTTCGTGAACCAGACCTATTCGGTCATGTCGAACGACGTGCTGACGGCGATCCCGCTGTTCCTCTTCATGGGTTACATCGTCGAACGCGCCAACATCGTCGACCGGCTGTTCACCACGCTGTTCATCGCCACGAGGCGAGTGCCGGGTTCCATGGCGGTGGCCGCGCTCATCACCTGCACCTTGTTCGCTACCGCAACCGGCATTGTCGGCGCCGTTGTCACCTTGATGGGCCTGCTCGCCCTTCCGGCCATGCTCAAGGCGAAATACGACGTGCGCTACGCCACCGGCGTGATCTGCTCCGGCGGAACGCTCGGCATCCTGATCCCACCGTCGATCCTGCTCATCGTCTATGCCGCGACGTCGGGCGTCTCGGTGGTGCGCATGTATGCGGCAGCACTTCTCCCCGGCCTGTTCCTGGCCGGGCTCTATCTCGTCTATGTCGTCGGCAAGGCGCTGCTGCAGCCGCAGCTCGCCCCCAAACCGACGGCGGAACAGGTCGGCGAACATTCGTTCCTCGAAATCTGCTGGATGATGTTCACCTCCTTCGTGCCCTTGGCCTTTCTCATCCTGGCCGTTCTCGGCGCGATCCTCTTCGGCTTCGCTACCCCTTCGGAGGCCGCCGCCATCGGCGCGCTCGGCGGGCTGCTGCTCGCCGTCGCCTACCGTGCCCTGACGTGGCAGCGGCTGAAGGAGTCCGTCTATCTCACGGCCCGCACCTCGGCGATGGTGTGCTGGCTGTTCGTCGGCTCGGCGACCTTCGCTTCGATCTTCGCCTATCTCGGCGGCCAGCAGTTCATCGCCGATTTCGTCACCGGTCTCGACATGAGCCCGCTGATGTTCCTGATCGTGGCCCAGCTCATCATCTTCATTCTCGGCTGGCCGCTGGAATGGACGGAGATCATCGTCATCTTCATCCCGATCTTCCTGCCGCTGCTGCCGCATTTCGGCATCGACCCGCTGTTCTTCGGGATATTGGTGGCAGTCAACCTGCAGACCGCGTTCCTGTCGCCGCCGATGGCGATGTCGGCCTACTACCTCAAGGGCATCGCGCCGGCCCATGTGCAGATTTCAGACATCTTCCGAGGCATGATGCCCTATATGCTTATCGTCATCCTCTGCATGGTGCTGATCTACATATTCCCGCAGATAGTCTACTGGCTGCCGAACCTCATTTACGGCTGACGAACGAACGGTCACGGAGACAGTTGCATGACACGCAAGCGGATCTTCGCTCTCCTAGCCTTCCTGTGTTTGGCGGCGTTCTTCGGCATCATGCTGTACCGCGTGCCCCGGCTCGATCTCGCCGGGGCCATTTTGATCGGGATCGCTCTTGTCGGCTACGATCTGTGGTCTCAACTGAAGCCCCGTAGTCGAGCCGGACGATAAAACGCGCCGGACGGAGACCCTGCGGACGAGCGGCATCATATTGCCCGCGCGGCCTTTCCTGAATATGAGTGCCCCGAAAATGAGAGCCTGTCCGTTCCGGGTGGCGCTCTGACCAGTTTTTTCTGTCGCATGATCCCGGCTGACGAGTCCGCGGCTTTAGGGATCATGCCAACCGGGGACCGGCATGTCGAAGTGGAAAGACGTCAAGAAGGTGGTGCTTGCCTATTCGGGCGGGCTCGACACCTCGATCATCCTGAAATGGCTGCAGACCGAACTCGGCGCGGAGGTGGTTACCTTTACCGCCGACCTCGGCCAGGGCGACAGCGACCTCGAGCCGGCGCGCAGGAAGGCCGAGATGCTCGGCGTCAAGGATATCCGCATCATGGACGTCCGCGAGGAGTTCGTTTCGGACTTCGTCTTCCCGATGTTCCGTGCCAACGCCCAGTATGAAGGCGTCTATCTGCTTGGCACCTCGATCGCCCGTCCGCTGATCTCGAAGCATCTTGTCGATATCGCAGCCGAAACCGGCGCCGACGCCGTCGCGCATGGCGCCACCGGCAAGGGCAACGACCAGGTTCGCTTCGAGCTCTCGGCCTATGCGCTGAACCCCGACATCAAGGTCATCGCGCCGTGGCGCGACTGGTCCTTCAAGTCACGCACCGATCTCATCGACTTCGCCGAAAAGCACCAGATCCCGATCGCCAAGGACAAGCGCAACGAGGCTCCCTTCTCGGTGGACGCGAACCTCCTGCACTCCTCCTCCGAGGGCAAGGTGCTGGAAGACCCCTGGGACGAGCCGCCGGAATATGTCTACCAGCGCACGCTTTCGCCGATGCAGGCGCCAGACGAGCCTACCGAAATCACCCTCAGCTTCAGCAAGGGCGATCCGGTTGCGCTGAACGGCAAGAAGCTTTCGCCGGCCTCTATGCTCGCGGCGCTGAACGAACTCGGCCACGACAACGGCATCGGCCGTCTCGACCTTGTCGAAAACCGCTTCGTCGGCATGAAGAGCCGCGGCGTCTACGAAACCCCCGGCGGCACCATCCTGCTCGCCGCCCACCGCGCCATCGAATCGATCACGCTCGACCGCGGCGCGGCGCACCTCAAGGACGAGCTGATGCCGCGCTATGCGGAGCTCATCTACAACGGCTTCTGGTTCTCGCCCGAGCGCGAGATGCTGCAGGCCCTCATCGACAAGAGCCAGGAGGACGTCGAGGGCGACGTCCGGCTGAAGCTCTACAAGGGCAACGTCATCGTCACCGGTCGCCGCTCGGACAAGTCGCTCTATTCCGACGCGCTGGTCACCTTCGAGGACGATCGCGGCGCCTACGACCAGAAGGACGCTGAGGGCTTCATCCGGCTCAACGGCCTGCGCCTTCGCACGCTGGCAGCCCGCAGGCGCAAGTCGTAAGAATCCTCGCAGACAACAAAAAAGCCCGGCACATGGCCGGGCTTTTTTGTTTGGAATGAAGTCTGCCGTTATTCGCCGTCGATGGCCGTGGCGATGCGGGCGATGGCCTGCTGGTAGACGCTCGCCGAGTTCCAGCCCGCGATCGCGCCCATATTGCCTTGGGCGCCGACGCCCGGCCGCCAGCCATGCGCCCTGAGGAAGTTGGCGGTGGACATCAGCGCCGTGCTCTTGTCGCGCAGGTTCATGTTGCCGACGCCGTATTTCAGGACGTTGCCCGGCAGGAACTGGGTGTGGCCGATCTCGCCATGCATGGCGCCGACCGAGCCGGCGCTCAAAGCGCCGCGGTCGACCAGCATCAGCGCTGCGACGGCATGCGGGGTGAAGAAGCCCGGGCGGCGGCAGTCATAGGCCAGCGTGACGATCGCCGAGACCGTGTTCTGCTTGCCCATGAAGGAGCCGAAGCCGGTCTCCATGCCCCAGATGGCGAGCAGCACGCCGGGCGACACGCCGTAGGTGCTTTCGATCTTGTCGAACAGCGCCGCGTTCGACTTCTTCAGCGAACGGCCCTTCGAAATGATCACATTGGCGCCGCGGCGCTGCATGAAGGATTCCACCGAGCCGCTGAAGGCCTTCTTGACGGCGCGGTCGGCCTTGATCGTCGCCGATGCGTAGTTCGCGCTGTCCAGCGCCGCAAGGCCCTTGTTCCTGACGCCGGCGGCCCTCGCCTCATTGGCGAAATCCGCCTTCCACTGTTCGAATCCGGCGGCACCGTTTCCGCACTCGGCGGCCTGCGCGGAACCGGCCAGCAGGCCGAGCAAGGCGGCGCCGACCGCCGCGATCATCTTTCCCTTGGCAAAGAATGCCATGCTCTTCTCCTGTGCCTGGACCCACGTAGTGCGGGCTCGTCGCGCCCGCGAACACATACGTAAAGCAGCCTTTGTCCGCTGCGAATGCCTAAAAAACCGCTGCTGATCAAGCGTTTGTTGCGGTTAATCGCGCCTAGCGGGCGATGTTGTCCTAGTTGTGATCAATCGGACACTCCCGGCGCGGTCCGCCTGACGCAAGGACCCTGCGCCGACGCGCCGCCCGCCGACCGCTGAAACCGAATGCAACAAAACGTCATGAAGCGGGTTTGTTTAGCTGGAACTGATCGATTTGAGCCCCGTTTGAAGGTCGAGGGACCAAGATAACGGAGACGAAAAATGCACACCAAATTCCTTGTCTCGGCGGCGGCCGGCGCGTTGCTCGCCATGACGGGGGCGGCTTTCGCGCAGTCGGCCGTCGTCGTCACCACCGACCTCAACGTCCGTGCCGGGCCAGGCCCGCATCATCAGGTCCTCGGCGTCATCGGCGCCGGCCAGTCCGCCAACCTCAACGGCTGCCTCGAGGGCAGCAAATGGTGCGTCATCGCCTTCAATGGCGGCGAAGGCTGGGTCTATTCCGACTATCTGACCGGCGATTACGGCGGCACGCAGGTCGTCGTCACCGAGCGCCCGGCGAACTCCGGCGTCCGCATCGTCGAAGCCCCTGCTGACGTCGATGGCGGCGCCACCGGCGCCATTACCGGCGGCGTCACCGGCGCGGTTGCCGGCGCCATCGTCGGCGGCCCGGTCGGCGCGGTTGTCGGCGGCGGCGCGGGCGTGGTCGGCGGCGCGGCTGCCGGCACCGTCATCGATCCGCCGGACCGGGTCCGCACCTACGTCTCGTCCAACCAGATCGACCCGGTCTATCTCGACGGCGAAGTCGTCGTCGGCGCCGGCCTGCCCGAAACCGTGACGCTCAGGGAAATCCCCGACTACGAGTATCGCTACGTCTATGTGAACAACCAGCAGGTGCTCGTCGAACCGGGTTCGCGGCGGATCGTCTATGTGATGCGCTGACTTGAAGCGTTAGAGGAAGTGCCCTTCCGAAAGCCCGCCGGCGAAAATCCCGGCGGGCTTTTTTCAGTGGGCTTTCTTCACCATCCTCATGGAGAAGGCGTCTGCCGCCCTTGACGCGGGACGTTTTCATCGAGCCTATCGCGGCTGACCTTCCACTCGACAGGTTCTCCGATGGCCATCGATCCCGCCGCTTTCGAGCGCTACCGGCGCTCGCCGAACGAAAAGACCACGCTGCCCCGCCTCGCCGCCGGCGTGGTGGTGGTGACGGTCTGCTGGTTCGCCGTCACCATCGCGGTGGTCTTCGCCGGCACCTATGGCTGGATCCGCTCCGGCGCGGAGAGCGCGCTCACCTTCGAGCAGGGACCGGTCCTCGAACGGTTCCTCAGCACGGCCGGCGGCCTCGTCGCCACCCTCGCCACCTTCGCCGGCATCTGGCTGGGCGTCTGGATCGCCATGCGCGGCTTCCACGGCGAAAAGCTGAGGCGGCTCTTCGGCAACAGCGCCCGCCTGTCGCGCTCCGGCTTCCTCAACGGCTTCGTCGCCGTGCTGATCACCTCGGTGCTCACCGAACTCGGCTACCTCCTCATCATCCCCGACGTCGGCCGCGGTCCGATCGGCCTCGGCATATGGGCGCTGCTGCTGCTGCCGATCCTCTTCCTCGCCTTCGTCCAGACCTCCTCCGAGGAGCTGCTGTTCCGCGGCTACCTGCAGCGCGGCCTCGCCTACCGCTTCAAAAGCCCGCTCGTCTGGGCGGTGCTGCCGACGCTCGTCTTCACCGCGCTGCACTGGAACCCGGCCTCCGTGCTCGGCATGAACATCGGCGTCGCCGTCTCGATCGGCGCCTTCGCCGCCCTGCTCGCGCTGCTCGTCTACGCGACCGGCAATCTCGGCGCCGCCATGGGTGCGCATTTCGGCAACAACATCGTCGGCTTCCTGCTGATCTCGCATGACGACACGCTGGGCGGGCTGGCGCTCTTCCGCGCGCCGCCACTCGACGGCCTTGCCTGGACGCCGGCCGAGACCGCGACGATTGCCGGCATCAGCATCGTCTCCATCCTGCTCACCTGGCTGCTCTTGCTCCACCCGCGCTCGCCGCTGAGGGTGAAGCCAGATCTCGGCTGACCGGCCTGCCAACGAGCCGTCGCCGTGCGGTGGCGCCACTGGCGCGCCGCGCTGAACTTGAATAATCTTTCCCTATTGCCCAGGCCTTTTCTGAGGGGAAACCGGCCATGGAAGATGTCGATGTGGTGATCGTCGGCGCCGGATCGTCCGGGCTGGCGGCGGCGAAAACGCTGCAGGCGGCGGGCCGCTCCTTCAGGATCATCGAGGCGATGGACAGGATTGGCGGGCGCGCCTTCACCTCGTCGAGGCATTTCGGCATCCCCTTCGACGTCGGCTGCGCCTGGCTGCATGCCGCCGACCGCAACCCCTATTTCGAGGAGGCCAGGGCCGCAGGCTGGACGCTGTTCCAACACGACATGAACCTCGACCATCTCTACTACGGCAGGCGCAGGGCGAGCAGCGACGAGCTTGCCGCCACCAAGGCCGCCGACGCGCAAATCCAGGCGAGTATCACCGCGCATAAGGGCGTCGACGCCGACCTTGCCTCGCTGCTGTCGGACAGCCACGCGCTGCGGGCCGCCTCGACCTTCTGCGGGCCGATGGATTTCGGCATGGACGACGACGAGATCTCGATCGCCGACTTCAACGCCGCCGCCGATCTCGATCCGAACTATTTCACCAAGGAAGGGTTTGGCGCGCTGGTCGAGCGTTTCGGCGCCGGCCTGCCGGTCGAGCTTTCCACCCCGGCCAGGAACATCCGCTGGGGCGGCCCCGGCGTCGCCGTCGGCACCGACCGCGGCACCATCAAGGCGAAGGCCGCGATCGTAACAGCCTCGCCCGCCGTGCTCGCCTTCGGCGAGATCGAATTCCTGCCCGATTTGCCGGTTCCCCACGCGGAAGCGTTCTACGATCTCCCGATGGGCATGCTGACGAAAATCCCGGTCGAGATCAGCGGTGGCCGCTTCGGCCTGCAGCCTTTCCACGACCTGCTGATCGAGGGCCATGCAAGGCACGATCTGTTCTTCCTGTGCTTCCCCTTCGACATCGACCTGATGGTCGGCTTCGTCGGCGGCGACTTCGCCTGGGAGATGGAGGCGGCCGGCGAGGCAGCCGGCATCGACTATGTCGTGCGCCAGCTCTGCGGCATCTTCGGCAACGATATCCGCAAATATGTCGGCCGCGCCGCGATGACCAACTGGAGCGGCGAGCGCTGGGTGCGCGGCGCCTATGCGGCGGCGCGTCCGGGCAGGGCGACGGCCCGCGCCATCCTCGGAGAGCCGGTGGGCGAGCGCATCTGGTTCGCCGGCGAGCATCTGGCCGGTCCGCTGATCCAGACCTGCGGCGGCGCGCGCCTCTCCGGCGAGGCGGTGGCGCGGCAGGTGATCGCCAGGCTCGCCTGAGTCAGCCGAAACTTGACTCTTTCCGGCTTTTCCTGTCTAAGCGCCGCGAAATTCCGCGACGAGTGTATACTCCGAGCAGCCGACCGGGACCCCCAAAGCCCTGTATCAGGGTGGGTATAAATCGATCCCGGAGGCCAACACCCGGCAGCGCGATGCGCCCCCGGGTGCTTTTTGGCTTTGCGCATTGCTTGGACCTCCGGAGCGGATGCACTACCTCTCGGGTCTGACCCGATCCGAGACCGAAGGAAGCATGATGTTCGAGAGCCTGCAGGAACGCTCAAGAGGCGTGGAGGCCCGGAGGGCCGACAGGGATCAAAAGAGAACCAAGGCGTTCATGCGCCGAGGGTTGAATGATGTTTGAATCGCTACAGGAACGCCTTGGTTCCATCCTGAACGGCCTGACCGGCCGCGGCGCGCTGTCGGAGGCCGACGTCGCCGCCGCGCTGCGCGAGGTACGCCGCGCTCTGCTCGAGGCCGACGTTGCGCTCGACGTCGTGCGTTCCTTCACCGACAAGGTGCGCACCAAGGCCGTCGGCGCCGAGGTGCTGAAGTCGATCAAGCCCGGCCAGATGGTCGTCAAGATCGTCCATGACGAGCTTGTCGACATGCTGGGCTCCGAAGGCGTCGCCATCGACCTCAACGCACCCGCTCCAGTCGTCGTCATGATGGTCGGCCTGCAGGGCTCGGGCAAGACGACCACCACCGCCAAGATCGCCAAGCGCCTCACCGACCGTCAGGGCAAGAAGATCCTGATGGCCTCGCTCGACACGCGCCGTCCGGCCGCGCAGGAGCAGTTGCGCCAGCTCGGCGAGCAGACCGGCGTCGCCACGCTACCCGTCATCGCCGGCCAGTCGCCGGTGCAGATCGCCGGCCGTGCCGTGCAGGCCGCCAAGCTCGGCGGCCATGACGTCGTCATCCTCGACACCGCCGGCCGCACCCATATCGACGAGCCGCTGATGGCCGAGATGGCCGAGATCAGGAAGGCGTCGAACCCGCACGAGATCCTGCTCGTCGCCGACAGCCTCACCGGCCAGGACGCCGTCAACCTCGCCAAAAGCTTCGACGAGCGCGTCGGCATCACCGGCCTGGTGCTCACCCGCATGGACGGCGACGGCCGCGGCGGCGCGGCGCTCTCGATGCGCGCCGTCACCGGCAAGCCGATCAAGCTGATCGGCACCGGCGAGAAGATGGATGCGCTGGAGGAGTTCCATCCCAAGCGCATCGCCGACCGCATCCTCGGCATGGGCGACATCGTCTCGCTCGTGGAAAAAGCCGCCGAGACGATCGACGCGGAAAAGGCCGCGGCGATCGCCAAGAAAATGCAGGCCGGCAAATTCGACCTCAACGACCTCGCCGGCCAGCTCGAGCAGATGTCCAAGATGGGCGGCATGGGCGGCATCATGTCGATGATGCCCGGCATGAGCGGCATGAAGGACAAGCTCGCCGCCGCCGGTCTCGACGACAGGATGTTCAAGCGCCAGATCGCCATCATCTCGTCGATGACGAAGGCCGAGCGCGCCAATCCCGACATCCTCAAGCACAGCCGCAAGAAGCGCATCGCCGCCGGCTCCGGCACCGATGCCGCCGAGATCAACAAGCTCCTGAAGATGCACCGCCAGATGGCCGACATGATGAAGGCGATGGGCGGCAAGGGCAAAGGCGGCGGCCTCATGCGCGGCATGATGGGTGGCCTGGCGAACAAGATGGGGCTGGGCGGCATGATGCCCGGAATGGGCGGCATGCCGGACCTCTCCAAGATGGATCCGAAGCAGCTCGAAGCCTTGCAGAAGCAGGCCGAAGCCGCCGGCCTCGGCGGCGGCATGCCCAAGGGACTTCCGGGTGGCCTGCCCGGTGGCCTTCCTGGCCTGGGTGGCGGCGGACTGCCCGGCCTGCCCGGCGGCATGAAGCTGCCGGGACTCGGCGGACCGCCGGGACTGGGCAAGAAGAAGTGAGGGGAAGATGAGCGACCCGATCCAGATCACCGAAGCGCGAAAGATGCTCGCCGACTACCGCATCTCGATCGACAATATCGACGCGGCGCTGATCCACATGCTGGCCGAGCGTTTCCGCTGCACCAAGGCGGTCGGCGTCCTGAAGGCCGAGTACGGCCTGCCGCCGGCCGATCCGGCGCGCGAGGCCGAGCAGATCGCCCGCCTGCGGCAACTGGCCAAGGACGCGCATCTCGACCCCGATTTCGCGGAGAAATTCCTGAACTTCGTCATCAAGGAAGTGATCAGGCACCACGAACAGATCGCCGCTGAAAACGGCGTGACGAAAACCGGCTGAATTCCAGCCGACAACCAGACAACGAACCCATTCCAAGGAGAAAGAAATGTCGTTGAAGATTCGTCTGGCCCGAGCGGGCTCCAAGAAGCGTCCCTACTACCACGTCGTCGTCGCCGACGTGCGCAGCCCGCGCGACGGCCGGTTCATCGAGCAGATCGGCTCGTGGAACCCGCTGCTGCCGAAGGACGCCGAGCGCATCAAGATCGACGCCGACCGCGTCAAGCACTGGCTGTCGCACGGCGCGCTGCCGACCGACCGGGTCGCCCGCTTCCTCGACGAGGCCGGCATCACCAAGCGCGAGGCGCGCAACAACCCGACCAAGGCGCTGCCCGGCAAGAAGGCGCAGGAACGCGCCGACGCGCTGAAGAAGGCGCAGGAAGACGCCGCCGCGGCGATCGCCGCCGCCACCGCGGCCCCGGCCGAGGAAGCCCCGGCGGAAGAAGCCGCTTCCTGATCTTTCGCGGGTGGTCCAAACGCGAGCGGCGGGGAGCGATCCCCGCCGTTTTCTTTTTGCGCGTGGATGGCTCTCTCAACTAACCTATTGATTTCATTTAATATTGAGAAAATTCTGCGGCCGTTTATCCACGCCGTCCTTGCCTGAGCGATACTCCTCGCATCGCCCTCGCGGGAACCCTGGTCCGGACCAGGGATCAGGGGAGGGCGGCGGTACCGGTTCGGTCGCGCGGAGGTGGCGCGGCTGGGTGATGAGCCCCGAGGACCGGGCCCTGACCGAGGTCGCGCGGTGAAACGATTCTGCGTCCCCTCCAGATAGGGCAAGAACGCCGGCGGGGTGCGGGAAACCGGCCACGTATTATGTTTGAGAGGCCAGGCCCCGTGCCCCGCTTCCCGACTTCTCCCTCCGTGGCAGGGAGCGTTCTTTGAAATGGCCAGACCGCGAAAGCAGGGCGTGGCGACAATGAAGTGCGCAGATTTCCCTCCCCCTTGAGGGAGGGTGAGCTTTGGCGCATTCGGCCGAAGGCCGAGCCCGCGACCGCGGGCCGCCGGCTATCCGGCGCCCCCGCGGAGGACCAGCCACCGACAGGCGGCGGTACGGCCCGTGAGTGATAAACTACGCCGCCTTGCGCTTCGGCTGGATCAGGCCGCGCTCGATCAGCAGCTCGGCGATCTGCACGGTGTTGAGCGCAGCGCCCTTGCGAAGGTTGTCGGAGACGACCCACATCGCCAGCCCGTTATCGACGGTCGGGTCCTCGCGGATGCGGCTGATGTAGGTCGCGTCCTCGCCGGCCGATTCGATCGGCGTCGCATAGCCGCCGTTCTCGCGCTTGTCGATCACCAGGCAGCCCGGGGCTTCGCGCAGTATGTCGCGCGCCTCGTCGGCGGTGATCGGCTTCTCGAACTCGATGTTGACGGCTTCCGAATGGCCGATGAAGACCGGCACGCGCACCGCGGTCGCCGTCAGCTTGATCTTCGGATCCAGCATCTTCTTGGTCTCGGCCACCATCTTCCACTCTTCCTTGGTGGAGCCGTCCTCCATGAACACGTCGATGTGCGGGATGACGTTGAAGGCGATGCGCTTGGTGAACTTCTTGGCCTCGACCGGATCGGCGACGAACACCGCGCGGGTCTGCGTGAAGAGCTCGTCCATGCCTTCCTTGCCGGCGCCCGACACCGACTGGTAGGTCGCCACGACGACGCGCTTGATCGTCGCCGCGTCATGCAGCGGCTTCAGCGCCACCACCAGCTGCGCGGTCGAGCAGTTCGGGTTGGCGATGATGTTCTTCTTCGTGAAGCCGGCGATGGCGTCCGGGTTCACCTCCGGCACGATCAGCGGCACGTCAGGATCGTAGCGGAAAGCGGAAGAATTATCGATGACGACGCAGCCCTGCTGGCCGATCTTCGGCGACCACTGCTTGGAGACCTCGCCGCCCGCCGACATCACGCAGATGTCGGTGTCGGAGAAATCGTAGTTCTCCAGCGCCTTCACCTTCAGCGTCTTGTCGCCGTAGGAGACCTCCGAGCCGACCGAGCGGCGCGAGGCGAGCGCCACCACCTCGTCGGCCGGAAAGCCGCGCTCTTCGAGGATATTGAGCATTTCGCGCCCGACATTGCCGGTGGCGCCTGCGACTGCAACCTTGAAACCCATGAAACTTCTCCTGCCCCTCTCCGCCTGTTAACTTCTGGAGGAACCCGCCGACCGGCGCGGGCCTCGTCTCCCCGGGCCAGACCCGGGAGGGACGGTAAGGCCAAGGGAGATCAGACCGTTTTGCCGGTCGTTTTGGTGGTGATCGTCTTGGCTTTGGTCGTGCCGGAAACGGCATTGGACAGGAACGGCACGCCGAACCGCCCGGCTCGACGGTTCCCGCCGTGGCCGGGGAAGTCGAGTGCAAGGAGCGCCATCGTCAGGCCGCGCATTGTCCGAAAATCCCGTTCGCGGCTGGCTTTTACCGCGAATCCGCAAATAGTCAATCGAAGCCGATCTATCCAGCCCCGCGGCCGAATTCCCTGCAGAGCCGCTCATCTCGATGTGATTTGGAGCGGCGGCCCCGCCGTTCTAGCATTCCGCGCAGGGGCGGATTACAGGAGGAGGCCATGGCGATTTCGAGACGTGTGCTGCTGTCGAGCGGATTGACCGTCGGCATTGCATTGCTTGCCGCCGGCCCGGCCCTTGCCCATCATGGCTGGTCGTGGACCGAGGAAGGTTTCTTCGAGATCACCGGCACCATCCGCGCGATCAGTTACGGCAATCCGCACCCGACGCTCGACGTCGATGTCGAGGGCGAGACGTGGCGGGTCGAGCTGGCGACGCCCGCCGCCACCCAGCGCGCCGGCTTCATGGAAGACACCGCCAAGATCGGCGACCAGATCGTGGTGATCGGCCACCGCTCGCGCGACGAGGCCGAGAAGCGCATGAAGGCGGTCCGCATCACCGTCAACGGCAAGACCTACGACGTCTATCCGAACCGCGTGCCGAGCTGAGCAGCCGGGCGCGGTGGGGCATGGAGTTCCTTCAGGCCATCGAGCAGATCGGGCCGGTCCGGCTGCTGAAGGCGTCGTTCTTCGTCTATCCGGTCGTCAACACGCTCCACATCGCCGCGATCGGAACCCTGTTCGGCAGCGTGCTCCTGATGGACCTGTCCGTGCTCGGTGCCATCCGCTCCGTGCCGCACCGGATACTGGTGGCGCTCTTGAGGCGTGCCGCGCTTGCCGCCTTCGTCGTCGCCGTTCTGACCGGGCTTGCACTGTTCTCGGTTCAGGCGACGGACTATGTCCGCAACCCGGTATTCCTGACCAAGCTCGGACTGATCCTGCTCGCCGGGCTCAATTTTTTCGCCTTCCTCGCGCTGGACCGAAGGCCGCAGGAAAACGCCGCCGCGCTCCGCATCTCCGCCGTCGCCTCGATCCTGCTCTGGAGCGGCGTGCTCCTTGACGGCCGCTTCATCGGCTTTGTCTGACGCCGGACCTGATCGGCGAATTTGTCCACGCGGCCGCTTCCGGTGCTAATTTGTCCAAGGATTCGGGCTGCAGGAGCTTTCATGCGCGGGGAAGTGCTACACTACGACGACGCCCACGGTTTCGGCTTCATCACCGGCGAGGACGGCAACCGCTACACTTTCCGCCGCGAGGACCTGACACACTCCTTTCCTGTGTCGAGGGGCGTTGCCGTCGAATTCCTGGAAAGCGGCGATCAGGCGCGCGACGTCTCTCCGCCGCTGGCGGCGCAGCAGGCTCCCGCCACCTTGACGGCCACACCGATTGCCATGCCGGCCGCCCGGCCGACGCCACAGCGCTACGGCCGCAATGCCGTCGGCAACGGTGACCCCGGCCGGGGACAGGCAACCGGCCTCTGGGGCCATTTCTGGACGGGCATCACCGCCAACTACGCCAATTTCCGCGGCAGAGCACGGCGCAAGGAATATTGGGGTTTTGCGCTTTTCTACACGCTCGGCATGATCGCGCTCGCAGCCGTCGGCGTTGCGATCGATGCAGCGGCCGGCAACTTCGACTACGGCTATGAGGTGCCGGTCGCGACCATCGTCATCGTGGTTCTTGCGTTCCTTGCCGGCGCGGTGCCGTGCATCGCGATGGGCGTCCGCCGCTTTCACGATATCGGCCTGTCCGGCTGGTTCTATCTCGTGATGTTTGTGGTCGGCCTCCTCCTCGCCGGCAGCGTGACGATCCTGGCAATCGTGCTCGGGCTCATCCCGTCGCAGAAGCGTGAAAACAAATGGGGGCCGGCTCCGGACGGCGTCGAGGCGGCAGTGCCGGCGCGATAGAGGACGGGACCCGCCGGCAGGGATCGGACGAAATCTACCGCCGGCCGGAACCAAAGCCGGAATCGCGCATTTAGTTCCTTGGCCGCGCAACATGCGGGCGGCTGTCAGGCAACGGCCCGCCGCTCCTTAGAGCGGCGGGTTCCGTGCGCGAGGGAGCGATCCCCTGACCCGATCGCTCCCTGGAACATAAATGCGAGTTTCCGGTTCTGCCGAGGAGCCCCCTGCCAAGGAGCCCTTTGTGTCATTCTCATTCATCAAGCTGTTCAGATCCTACGGGTCCGGCCCGGTCCGCCGGCGACGCCATGCGCCGAAAGTCAGGAGTTCCGACGCCGACGCCGCCTGGCGGGAATGCCTCGACCGGGACATCTACGGGGCCAACACGGCGGATTATTCGCTTCAGGCCAGGCGATCCGCGCGGCGGCCGGCCGCTCCCGAGCAGCCCAATCCGAACAGGCACTGATGCGCATCGCACAGGTTGCGCCGCTCTATGAGGCCGTCCCGCCACGGCTCTACGGCGGCACCGAGCGGATCGTCTCCTATCTGACGGAAGGCCTCGTCCGCCGGGGCCACGAGGTGACGCTGTTCGCCAGCGGCGAATCGCAGACCGCGGCGCGGCTCGTGGCGGCGCGCCCGCGCGCCCTGCGCCTCGATCCCGGCCTTCAATCGGTGATCGCCGCACATCTGACGATGCTCCACGAGATCAGGGAGCGCGCCGACGAATTCGACCTCATCCACGTGCACCTCAGCCACTTCATCCATTTTCCGATCCTCGCCGACGTGGCGGAGAAGACGGTGACCACCCCGCACGGCCGGCTGGATTATGCCGACCTCCCCGGCGCCTATGCATGCTGGCCCTTCTTTCCGATGATCTCGATCTCGATGCGGCAGCGCCAGCCGCTCCGCAACGCGCGATGGGTCGGCAACGTCTATCACGGCCTGCCGATGGAGCTTTATCCGCGCCGCCCGCGCGGCGACGGCGGCTACCTGGCATTTCTCGGCCGCATGTCCAGGGACAAGCGCCCGGATCGCGCCATCGAGATCGCCCGCCGTTCCGGCATGAAGCTGAAGATCGCCGCCAAGATCGAGGGCGACGACGACCGCTATTTCAACGAAACGATAAAGCCGCTGCTCGGCCCCGACGTCGAGTTCATCGGGGAGGTGGACGAGAAGACCAAGGCCGGGTTCCTGTCGAATGCCGCGGCGCTGCTTTTCCCGATCGACTGGCCGGAACCGTTCGGGCTGGTCGTCATCGAAGCGATGGCCTTCGGCGTCCCCGTCGTCGCATGGCGGCAAGGAGCTATGCCGGAGATCGTCGACGAGGGCGAGACCGGCTTCGTTGTCGACAGCATCGAGGCCGCGGTCGAAGCGGTTACCCGATGCGACGGACTGGACCGTGACCATATCCGCCAGGTCTTCGAACGCCGCTTCTCGGCGGAGCGGATGATCTCGGACTATGAGGCGGTCTACCGGACGCTGGCGGGCACGGACCGGAACCCCGCCGGGGAGGCCGGTTCCTTTGCCGGCTCCGAACGTTTGCGGGAAATGCGATGACCGCCGGGACGGCAGCGGCGGCCGAACCGCGGACCATGGACGAGCGGCAGCTCGATCCTGCGGTCGCGCTCGCCGCACTCGACGACGCAAGTCCGCGCGAGCCCCATCGCCAGTTCGCGCTGAAGCACGAGGACTGCTTCGTCGTCGCCGACGCGCATGGCGACATCCGGGGCATGGGCGACGGGCTGTTCATCAACGACACGCGCGTGCTGTCGCTTTTCCGGCTCAAGGTCGCAGGTCATCAGCCGTCGCTGCTCGGCGCCTCGCTCTCGCAGGACAACATCCTTTTCACCGCCAATCTCAGCAACCGGGGCCATGCGGCCGACGGCGTGCCGCACGGCGTGATCCATATCGAGCGCAGCCGCTTCCTCTGGCACGAACGGCTCTACGAGCGCGTGACGGTCACCAACTATTGGGGCCGCTCGCTCACGGTGCCGCTGCGTTTCGAATTCGCCGCCGACTTCCGCGACATGTTCGAGGTGCGCGGCTCGACGCGCAGCCGGCGCGGTGTCTCGCGCGATGCGGAGGCGGCCGGACATTCGGTCCGGTTCCGCTACGAGGGGCTCGACGGGCTGGTCCGGGAATCGGCCATCGCCTTCTCGGACGCGCCGGTGGCCCTCACCTATGAAAGTGCGGACTTCGCCTTCGAGGTCGCGCCGCGCGCACGCCGCTCGGTCTTCGTCGAGATCGGCGCCGAGCCGGCCGACCCGTCGCGCCAGCGTTTCCGGGCCGCCGCCGCGAGAGCGCGCTATGCCATGCGGTCGAAACGCCGGCTCGGCGCAACGGTGCAGAGCTCGGGCCGCGTGTTCAACGACTGGCTCGTGCGGGCGCGCTCCGACATCGCACTGCTGACCACCGACCTGGAGACTGGCCCCTATCCCTATGCCGGCATTCCCTGGTTCTCCACCGCATTCGGCCGCGACGGCGTCATTTCGGCGCTTCAGATGTTGTGGCTCGACCCCAGCCTGGCGCGCGGCGTGCTGACCTTCCTGGCCCGCCACCAGGCGACGGAAACGGCGCCCTTCAGCGATTCCGAACCCGGCAAGATCATGCACGAGACGCGCAAGGGCGAGATGGCCGCGCTGCGCGAGCTTCCCTTCGGCCGCTATTATGGCGGCGTCGACACGACCCCGCTCTACATCTATCTCGCGACCGCCTACGCGCAGCGCATGGGCGACACGGAATTCGTCGACGCCTTGTGGCCCTCGCTGCTCGCGGCGACCGCCTGGATCGAGGCGGTGGCGGCAAGGTCGCCGGACGGATTCGTCACCTATCAGCGCGCCGCCGGCACCGGTCTGTCCAACCAGGGATGGAAGGACAGCCACGATTCCGTCTTCCATGCCGACGGCCGCATCCCGGCCGGGCCGATCGCCCTGGTGGAAGTCCAGGGTTACGTCTTCGCAGCCCTCAAGGGCATGGCCGAACTGGCGCGCCAGCGTGGCGAGGAAGAGCTTGCGGAAGGGTGGTCGGAGCGGGCGGAGACGTTGCGCGCTTCGGTCGAGGCCAGGTTCTGGATGGAGGATGCCGGCTACTACTGCATAGCGATCGACGGCAACGGCGACCAATGCGCGGTTCGCGCATCGAACGCCGGCCATCTGCTGTTCGTCGGCCTGCCCGGCCCCGAACGCGCGGCGCGTGTGGCCGAGCAGCTGCTGTCGGGGCATTTCTACAACGGCTGGGGCATCCGTACCCTCGCCGACGACGAGATGCCGTTCAATCCGATGTCCTATCACAACGGCTCGATCTGGCCGCATGACACGGCGATCTGTGGCGCCGGGCTGGCGCGCTACGGCGGGCGCGACGCCGTTGTCAGGCTGACGAGCAGCATGTTCGAAGCCGCCGTCCAGTTCCAGATGCGGCTGCCGGAGCTGTTTTGCGGTTTCGTGCGCTCGCCGGGCGAGGCGCCCGTGGCCTATCCCGTCGCCTGCCTGCCGCAGGCTTGGTCGGCCGGCGCTCCCTTCATGATGCTGCAGGCCTGCCTGGGCCTTCGCGTCGACGGCTGGGCTGGCGAGATAATCGTCGACCGGCCGCGTCTGCCGATCGGCATAGACAGCCTGACGGTGCGCCGCCTCAGCGTCGGACAGGTTACCGCGGACGTGCATTTCCGTCGCGTCGGCGACCGGGTCGCCTGCTACCTCGACCGCCAGCATGAGGGACTGGTGCCGCTGATCGTCAGATCGTGATGGAACCATTGCCGCTGAGCGGCGGTTACGTCCCGTGTCGCCCCGCCTTCGGGGCCTTTGAGTTCGCCCGGCGTTTCGGGGCGTTTTGGACTGGGAAATGACGTCGCAAATTTCGATGACTGCACTATGGCTGATCGTACTCGGCAGCCTCGCTCTCTCCGCATTCGCTCTCGTTCTGACATTCAGGAGATCCGGTCGCGGCGCCGCCGAGCGCGAAGCCGTGAGCGCTGCTGCTGTCGGCCCCTTGCGCGAAACGGAGAGGCTGACGGCGGCCGAGGACGCGCTCGTGCACTGGTCGCCCGAAATGCTGCGCCAGATCCTGCGGACGGAGCTGCCTGACGGCGATCTCATCGTGGTGTCGAACCGCGAGCCCTATGTGCACGAACGCGTTCGCGGCAGGATCCAGTTGCAGGTTCCGGCGAGCGGACTGGTCTCCGCGCTCGAGCCCATCACGCGCACCTGCGCCGGCACATGGATCGCGCATGGCAGCGGCTCCGCCGACATGGAAACGGTCGACGCCGGCGACCGGCTGGCGGTGCCGCCTTCCAACCCTGCCTATACGCTGAGACGCGTCTGGCTCACCGAAGAGGAATACAAGGGCTATTATTCCGGCTTTGCGAATGAAGGCCTCTGGCCGCTCTGCCACATCGCCTTCACGCGCCCGATCTTCCGCGCCGCCGACTGGGAATGCTACCAGGCCGTCAACCGCAAGTTCGCCGAGGTGGTGCTGCAGGAGGCCAAGACCGACCGGCCGGTCATCCTGGTCCAGGATTATCATTTCGCGCTGCTGCCCCGGCTCATTCGCGAAAAACTGCCGGAAGCGGTGATCATCACCTTCTGGCACATACCTTGGCCGAACGCCGAGGTGTTCGGCGTCTGCCCGTGGCGCGAGGAGATTCTCGACGGGCTGCTCGGCAGCTCGATCGTCGGCTTCCACATACAGCTCCACTGCAACAACTTCCTCGACAGCGTCGACCGGCTCCTGGAGTCGCGCATCGACCGCGAGGATTCGTCGATCTCCTACGGCGGCAATGCGACGGCCGTGCACCCCTATCCGATCTCCATCGAATGGCCGGAGGAACGCCCGCCTTCGGCGCGAAGCGCGCGCGAACGCGTCTTCCAGAAATTCGACCTGCCCGCCGACATGAAGTTGGCGCTCGGCGTCGAGAGGCTCGACTACACCAAGGGCATACTCGACCGCTTCCGGGCTCTGGACGAGTTCTTCCAGCAGCACTCCGACTGGATCGGCCGGGTGGTCTTCCTGCAGGTGGCCGCCCCCAGCCGCAGCACGCTTCCCTCCTACCGGAGGCTGCACCAGGAATGCCTGCGCCTCGTTGCTGAGATCAACGAACGCTATGGCCGCGACGGCTATCAGCCCGTCATCATGCTCGACGAGCATCACGACCAGTCGGAGCTTTTCGAGCTCTACCGGGCCGCCGACCTCTGCGTCGTTTCCAGCCTGCATGACGGCATGAACCTGGTCGCCAAGGAATTCGTCGCCGCACGCGACGACGAGCAGGGCGTGCTGGTGCTGAGCAGCTTTGCCGGCGCCTCGCGGGAGCTCCCCGAGGCTCTGCTGGTCAATCCCTTTGACGCGGCCGGCATGGGCGAGGCCTTCTTCCATGCGCTGACCATGGACCCCGAAGAGATCCGCGAGCGCATGCGGCTGCTGCGCGAGACGGTCAGGACAAACAACGTCTTCCGCTGGGCCGGCTCGATGCTGCTCGACGCCGCGCGCATCCGCAGGCGCGCGCCGTCGGCGACGCCGGCCGGGCTGACATTCTCCGGAGAAGGAATACGGACTGCATGACCACACAACCGCCGCCCGACGACCTGAAGGGACGGGACATCGCGCTTTTTCTCGACATAGACGGCACGCTCCTCGAGCACCGGCCGCATCCGGAGGACGTGCGCGTCGACGATCGGCTGCGTGGCCTGCTCGGGTCAATCGCGCGCTCGCTCGGCGGCGCCGTGGCCTTCGTCACGGGGCGCAACATCGCCATGGTCGACCGCCTGTTCGCGCCGCTGCATCTGCCGACTGCTGGGCTCTACGGGCTGGAGCATCGGCTGACGCCCGAGGGGCCGGTCGAGAGCGCCGGCGAACCGGAAGACCTCGCAGCAGTCGCCGACCATCTGCAGCACCGGTTCCACACCACCGAAGGCATCTATTTCGAACGCAAGGGCGCGGTGCTGGCGATACATACCCGCGCGGCGCCCGCAGCTTTGCCCGAGGTCAAGGCGGCGGCCGAGGAGGCGCTGGCTCGGCTCCCCGAGGGCTATCGTATCGTGGCCGGCCATGCCGGACTCGAATTCATGCCGCTCGAAGCGCTGAAGAGCGCCGCGATCGAGCGCTTCATGGAGGCAAGTCCTTTTGCAGGCAGGCTGCCGGTGTTCCTCGGCGACGATGTCTCGGACGAAGCCGGCTTCGAATATGTGAACGCCTTGAACGGCGTCTCCATCCGCGTGCGCCCTCAGGGAGGGACGGAAGCCGGGTTCGCGCTGCCTGACGTCGCGAGCGTTCACCGATGGCTGGCCGGGTTCGAGGCAAACGTGGACGCTGCCCGCTAGCCGGATCACCTCATGGCCGCAGATAGCCCAGGATGACGCCGACGACGTGCTCGCCCCACGCTTCGATTTCAGCCGGCTCGGAAAGGTCCCGTCCGAAACTGACACCGAGCGTCCAGCGGTTGGCGAGATAGAAGAAGCAGAGCGAGGCGATCGACACATAGAGCTTGAAGGGGTCGACGCCGCGTCGGAACTTCCCTTCCGCCACGCCTTGGTCGAGCAGCGATCCTATCTTCGCGATCAGCGGCGAGTTCAACGCGCGGATCCTCGCCGAGCCGCCCAGCGCCGCGCCCTTGTTGACGTTCTCCGTCGCCAGCAGGCTCAGGAACTCCGGATGCTCGCGATAGTAGCGCCACGTGAACAGCACGAGTTCGCGCATGGCCTCTGCCGGACTGCCGCGCCCGAGCACGATCTCGCCTTCCGCCGCCCGGATGGCGGCATAGGCCTCCTCGAGCACAGCGCGATAGAGGTCATCCTTGGTGCCGAAATAATGGTAGAGCATGCGCTTGTTGATGCCGGCCTGGTCGGCAATAGCGTCGACGCGCGCGCCGCCGAGACCGAGAGCGGCGAACTCCGCGGTCGCCGCGGCAAGGATGGAAGCCCGCGCGCGATCGGGATCGCGGCGCCGCACCTCCCGACCGACGACCTTGCTTCGCTTCACCGCCGACGTCATCGCCTCAACAGGCAACGCCGCGGGCAGCAAAAACGGGCCTGGCGCGGGCAACCGCCCTGTCGGGATCGAGCAGCACGCCCGCCCGATCGGCGAGCCGTAGCAGCTCGGCGAGATGCAGCGTCGAGCGCGTGTTCTCCTGCCCGGCCAGCATGGTAAAATGGTCCTGGAAGCCGTTGAGATAGGCGAGGAAGACGACGCCCGTCTTGTAGAAGCGGGTAGGCGCCCGGAAGATGTGGCGAGACAGTGGAACGGTCGGCGCCATCAACGCGTCGTAGCGACCGCGGTCGCCCGACGCCAGCGCTTCGAGCGCGGTCGCAGCGACAGGTGCTATCGGATCGAAAATGCCGAGCAGCGCGTGGGAATATCCCTGCTTGTCGCCAGCGATCAGATCGGGGTAGTTGAAGTCGTCGCCGGTATACATGACGACGCCTTGCGGCAGCGTCCGCCGCATCTCGATCTCGCGCTCCGCCGAAAGCAGCGAAATCTTGATGCCGTCGACCTTCGCGCTGTTTTCGCGGATGACCTTGAGCGCGGTCGCCATTGCCGCGGCGACATCGTCGGTCCCCCAATATCCGGCAAGCGCCGGATCGAACATGTCGCCAAGCCAGTGCAGGATGGCCGGCTGCTGCAACTGGGTCAGAACCTTGCCGTAGACTCGGACATAGTCGTCCGGCCCGCGCGCCGCCTTTGCCAGAGCGCGGCTCGCCATGAGGATGACCTGGCTGCCGGCGGCCTCGATCGCCTCGCACTGCATGAGGTAGGCCTCGGTGACGGCGTCGAGCGTCGGGCTGTCGGATTCGGGCAGGTGGTCGGTGCCGGCGCCGCTGGCGATGGCCGCGCCACGCGCCTTTGCGGACCGTGCAGCCCGCTGCACCAGCTCCAGCGCGTGCGGCCAGTCGAGCCCCATGCCGCGCTGCGCCGTGTCCATGGCCTCGGCGACGCCGAAGCCCAGTCCCCAGAGATGGTCACGGAACGCCAGCGTGCGTTCCCAGTCGATGGCCGTGCCAAGCGTCGGATCGATGTCGGCGAAGGGATCGACCACCACATGCGCCGCGGCGAAGACCCGCCTGTTCCAGGGCGCGGCATGGGCCGGCGGACGACAGGGCTCGCCGGCAAGCTTGTAGGGCTCGATGCGGCCGTCCGCCGTCGGCAGGTTCAAGCTGAGCATTTTTTCACGCCCGCATAAATAACTGTATAGTTACTTAAGCGTGGATAGCGCGAAACACCTTTTCGTTCAAGAGGCGCCCAGCGACCACGCGTGCGGCGCATCCTTGCCGTTCAGGGGGAACTTCCGGTGTCGAGAAGAAGCCGTTCGGCGCGTTGGCGCAGATCGGCATCGACCGCCAGCGATTTGCGCGCGACGAGATCGAAGCGGACGGAGGTCACCGTCGCCTCGGCGTGGAGTTCGCCTTCGAGCGAGCCGGCCATGACGTGGCGATAGGTGACCGATGTCCGCCCGATGCGTGTGACCTGCGAGCGGATTGTGATCAGCGTGCCGGCGGGCGTCTCGTGCCGGTATTCGATCTCGTGGCGGACATCGGCCCAGCCGAGCGACCTGTCCTTCTCGACGCCGGTCAGCCTGCCAAGCAACTGGAAACTGGCGTCGTCGAACATGGCCATGTAATGGCGCACATTCATGTGCCCCATGGTGTCGCACATCCACGGATGCGCGACGCCGACATAGGTAATGACGCCATCTCTTCGGCTGTCCGTCAAAACGCTACCTCGTCCCCGCCCTTGAGCTTCAGGAGATTACGCGCTTCGTCCGGCGTGGCAACATCGAGGGACAGTTCGCCGAGTATGCGCTTGATCTTCGCCACCTGCTCGGCATTGCTTTTCGCCAGTTGTCCCTTGCCGAGATACAGGCTGTCTTCCAGGCCGACGCGCACATTGCCGCCCATCACGGCGCCCATCGTGCAGAGTCCCATCTGATGTTTTCCGGCTGCCAGGATCGACCACATGTAATCACCGCCAAACAGGCGGTCGGCGGTGCGGCGCATATGCATCATGTCCTCCGGGTCGGCCCCGATACCGCCGAGCAACCCGAAGATCGTCTGCACGAAGAGCGGCGGCGTCAGAAGCTTGCGGTCAAGGAAATGCGCCAGCGCGTAGAGATGACTGACATCGTAGCACTCGAACTCGAAGCGCGTGCCATAGGCCTGGCCGACCTCGACGATGATGCGCTCGATCTGCTCGAAGGTGTTGGAGACGATGCCCTGCTTGGTGCCCTCCAGATATGGCTTCTCCCAGTCATATTTCCATTCGGAATATTTCGGCACGATCTGGCTGAGCACGAAGTTCATCGAGCCCATGTTGAGCGAGCAGAGCTCGGGTTGTGCCGCATGTGCCGCTTCCAACCGCTCCTCCAGCGACATCTTCAGCCCGCCGCCGGTCGAGATGTTCATGACCGCGTTGGTCTGCTGCTTGATGCGCGGCAGGAAGTCCATGAACAGGCGCGGGTCGGGCGACGGCTTGCCGGTCTCCGGGTCGCGCGCATGGAGATGGATGACCGACGCGCCGGCCTCCGCCGCGCCGACGGACGCCTCGACGATCTCGTTGGGCGTGATCGGCAGATGCGGGCTCATGGTCGGCGTGTGGATCGACCCTGTCACCGCACAGGTGATGATGACCTTTCTTCCCATTGCGCTTTTCTTTCTTCCCAGGATGCAATGCAACTTGCCCGATCAAGGATCGAGCGCCAGACAGTCTTCGGTTCGCCAGCCCAGTCGGGCGGCAGCCCCGACCGAAAGGCCTTGGAGGCCGGAACGGTTCGGAATCTTCGCGATGAGCGTGCCGACGCCATCCACCGCGCAAACCACGCGGATATGGTCGCCGACATAGACGATCTGCCGGATCGCGGCGTCGAGGACGTTGTGCGCTTGCTCGTCGCCGCTCAGCAGCGCCAGGCGCTCAGGTCTGAGCGACAGGATAACGGGGGCCCCCTGCCGCGCCACGCCGGCGCCGACCGCCAGCGCGAGGATGGCAGTCCCCGAACCGAGGCGTATGTTGACATGCGGTCCGTCGATCGCCTCGACGACGCCTTCGAGACGGTTGTTCTCGCCGATGAAGCCAGCGACGAAACGTGTCTGCGGCCGCTCGTAGAGCGTAGCAGGATCGGAAAGCTGCTGGACCGTGCCGGAATCGAAGACGGCGATGCGGTCCGACATGGTGAGCGCTTCCGTCTGGTCGTGCGTCACATAGACGAAGGTCACGCCGAGGCGGGCATGTATCTCCTTGATCTCGTATTGCATCTGCTCGCGCAGTTGCTTGTCGAGCGCTCCGAGCGGCTCGTCCATCAGCACCAGGGTCGGCCGGAAGATCAGTGCGCGCGCAACCGCGATGCGCTGCTGCTGGCCGCCCGAGAGCTGGTCGGGACGTCGCCCTCCAAGACTCGGAAGCCGCACCATGTCGAGCACGGCCGCGACGCGCGTCTCGATCTCGGCCTTGCCGATACGCCTGACCTGCAGCGGAAAGGCGAGATTCTCAGCCACGGTCATGTGCGGGAAAAGCGCATAGTTCTGGAAGACCATGCCGATGCCGCGGCTGTTGGGCGGTACGTTGTCGATACGCCGGCCGTCGACGAGTATCTCGCCTTCGGTCGGCTCTTCGAAGCCGGCGAGCATCATCAGCGAGGTCGTCTTGCCGGACCCCGACGGGCCAAGCAGCGTCAGGAACTCGCCGCGCATGACGTCGAGGTTCAGATCCCTGACCGCCTGCACCGCCGTGCCGTAATGCTTCGACACGCCGGCGAAGCGCACATGAACGGCCGATCCGGCCTCGCCGCTTGTCATCGAGAGGCCTGCGTGACAGGCATCGCGGCGCGGCGCCGGGCTGATGTCCGCCCGGTTGCAGGCGGCGGTGCGCTTGCGGCGCGCAGCATCATGTCGGCGGCGTCGCTGATGTCCGCCACCAGCGCGCGGCGCGCCTTTACTCCGTCGCCGGCGCGAAGCGCTGCAAGTATCTCGGCGTGATAGTCCAGCCCGAGGCCGAGCGTGGCCTCGCCGCGCATGATATTGAGCCAAGGGCCCGCACGCAGCCAGAGCCGCTCGATGATCTGCTGGGTGGCGACGGAGCGCGCGGCCCGGTAGATCTGAAAATGGAACTGCCGGTTGAAGGCGAGATATTTTTCCGAGCCGTCGACCGTGGTGCAGGCCTTCATGCGCTCGTTGAGCTCGTCGATCGCCTCCAGCTCCGGCAAGGTGATCGTCGCGGCGGCCCACTCCGTCGCCGAGCCCTCGATGAGGCAGCGCACGCGCACGATGTCGGAGATGACGTCCACCGACGCCTCGGGAACGATGACACCCCGGTTCGAATGATCGAAGAGCGCCTCCTCGCTCACCAGCCGACGCAACGCCTCGCGCACCGGCATGGCGCTGGTCTCGAAACGCTCCGCGATCTTGCGAACGACGAGCCTCTGGCCGGGGATGAAATCGCCATTCATCAGCCCCTGCCTCAATTCCGCATAGACACGCTCATGCGCTGTCGCCTGCATCGAGCCGGAAGGCGGGATCTTCCTGGCCGTCATAGAGCGGTCCTGCCGGGGAGGATCGATTTGTGCGTCACGAGGAAATCCTCGAAGGCGTCCATGAAGGCATCGAGCTCGGCATCCCCGTAAGGCAGGGACAGAGCCATCATCCCGCGCGGCGTGACGTGGAAACCGCGGAGCATCATCTCGACATGCCATAGCGCCAGCAGATTCGGGTCACTGTCGTCGAGCGGTGCCGGCGTGTTCACCGGGCCGGCGACGAAATGCAGGTTCATCAGCGAACCCCGGCCGAGCACGACGCCTTCGACGCCGTGCTTCTCGAGTGCGTCGTTCATCCGCCCGCGCATGCGGTCACCGCGCGCGTTGAAGCTGGTGCTCGCTTCTTCGGTCAGTACCTGCGTGAGGCCGGTGAAGCCGCCAGCCATGCTGAGGATGTTGTTGTTGAACGTGCCGCCATGCGAGAAGGCGCCGGGAGAAGCCGGGTCGAAACGGTCGATGAGGTCGGCCCTGCCGCCGAAGGCTCCGAAGCTGGCGCCGCCGCCGAGATATTTTCCGAGCGTCACGAAATCGGGATTGATGCCGTGCACGCCGTGCAGCCCCCGATAGGCGAGACGCGACGTCATCACCTCGTCGAAGATGAGGAAGGCGCCCGCCTTCGCCGTGGCCTCGCGAAGCGCGGCGAGGAAGGAACGGTCCGCTGGGATGCATCCGCCGCCGCCCATCATTGGCTCGATGATCACCGCAGCGAGATCGCCCGCAAGCTCCTCGATGAGGCGCACGGTGCCTTCCGTGTCGTTGTAGTCGGAGAAGACGAAGGGGAAGGGCAGGTTGAGCGGCGACCCGCCATGCGCGAAGGTCAGCACGCCGCCGTGATAGCCTTCGCGGAAAGCCATGATCTTGGAGCGGCCGCTGATGGCGCGCGCCGCCGAAAGCGCCATTATGTTTGCTTCCGTGCCCGAGTTGCAGAAACGCACGCGCTCGATGGCCGGGAAGCGCTGCACGATCTCGGCGGCGTAACGCGCCTCGTAGCGGTTGGGCGCGCCAAGCAGAAGCCCCTGGTCGATGACCTCCTTCAGCGCCGCCGCTATCGTCCGGTCGGAATGGCCGTAGAGGCCGGCGCTGTATTCCGACACGAGGTCGACATAGCTGTGGCCGTCGAGGTCTGTCACGCGGCAGCCGTCGCCCGACACCAGCGTCAGCGGGAACGGCCGATACCACAAGACGGCGCGCGTGTTGCCGCCCGGCAGCGAATCCGCCGCCAACCTGTGGCGCTCGAGGCTCTTCGGGTTTGCCGACGTGAAACGCTGACGGGCATCGGCCAGGACGGCTTCGAGACTGGCATTGCCGAGTCGCTGGGAGGAAGCGTTTAACATTGATCAAATCCTGATGATTGCTTCGGCGTTTCGTCGTCTGTTTTCCGCATACTTCATGATTTCCGCTTGCATTTCAATCCATATCCAGTATGAAATTTGATCAAATTCAGCAAAAAGGGGAACGTCATGTTGAAATTCTCGCATTCTCTTTCCGTCGCCGCCATGCTTGCCGCATCGCTCGCCACGGCCCAGGCCGCGGATACGATCAACGTGGTTGGCTGGGGCGGGAACTGGGACAAGGCATACAAGGAAGGTGTCTGGGACAAATACAGCGAGCAGACCGGCGCCAAGATCGTCATGGAGGAGTGGGGCGGCGAGCTCGCCAAGGTGCGCGCCCAGATCCAGTCGGGCAGCATCACATGGGACATGGTTTCGCCCGAGGCGCCCTCGGTCGAGGTCGGATGCGCCGAGGGCTTGTTCGTATCCCTGACGCCGGAGATCACCGGCGATCCGTCGAAATACCTGCCGGGCACCATTCATGAATGCGGCGTAGCTTCCGACACGTGGGCGACCGTGCTGGCCTACAATGCTGACGCCATTCAGGGCGACGGCCCGAAAAGCTGGGCGGATTATTGGGATGCCGAGAAATTCCCGGGCAAGCGCGGCATGCTGGCCCAGGCGCAGTATACTCTCGAGAACGCGATGATGGCGGACGGCGTGGCGCCTGCCGACGTCTATGACGAATTGCGCAAGCCCGGCGGCATCGATCGCGCCTTCGCCATGCTCGACAAGATCAAGCCGCATGTCGTCTGGTGGAGCACCTCGACCCAGGCCATGCAGAACCTCGCCAGCGGCGAGGTCGTGATGACGGACCAGTACAATGCCCGCGTCACCAACGACATCGTCAACGAAAAGAAGAACTACAAGATCGTATGGGACGCTGGCTTCTTCTACGGGACCGACATGTGGTCGGTGGTGAAGGGCTCGCCCAACGAGAAGGCGGCGCTCGAATTGCTGAAGTGGTTCTCGATACCGGAAAACCAGGCCGGATTCTCGAAGCTCTATGCCTACGGCACCGGCCGCATCGAGGCTGCCGACTACGTGCCCGAGGAATGGCAGAAGAACCTGCCCACCGCTCCCCAGCATGCGAAGTTCGGCGCCACTTACGACACCAACTTCTGGGTCGAGAACAAGGAATCGCTGGAAGCCCGTTTCCAGGCCTGGCTGGCGCAGTAAGTCACGCCATGTCGGGCGGCGCCACCAGGACCGGTCAGCGCGGCCGTCGGCAGAACATGCTGACGGCCGCCATGGTCGCGCCGCTCGTCCTGTTCATAGTCGTGGTCTTTCTCTGGCCGGTTGCCCGCTTCCTTGCCCTGTCTGTCGACAACTCCGACATCTCCTCCAACCTGTCCCGGACATTTGCGGCGATCGGGGACTGGCAGCCTGCCACAGGGTCGCCGCCCGAGCCGCTGCTCGACGCGCTGGTCCAGGATCTCGCCGAGGCGAGGAACAAGGGCCGTGACGGTGTGCTTGCGCAGCTTATCAACCAGCGGCAGGTCGGCACACGCTTCCTGGTGATCAAGACCGCCAAGGACGCCGCCGAGGGCAAGTTCGACGCCCGGCCTGTCGGCGATGCGCTGCTTGCGACCTATCCCGGCTGGGCTGACCCCGCGCTGTGGACGGAGATCATCCGGGCCCGCGGCACGCTGACCGCCTACTACCTGCTCGGCAGCCTCGACCTCCAGCGCTCGGCCGACGGCGGCATCGAGCGGGTGCCCGCAGACCGCGCCGTGTTCGTCGATGCGCTCCTGCGGACCATCTGGATCAGCCTCGTCGTAACCGTGGTCTGCGCCGTCCTCGCCATTCCGGTCGCCCAGGCGATCGTCAGCGCTCCACCGGCTTGGTCGCGGATAATGTTCGCGCTCGTGCTTTTTCCGCTCTGGACGTCGCTTCTGGTGCGAACGGTGATCTGGATCATCGTTCTGCAAAAGAACGGTCCCGTGAACGCGGCCCTCGTGTTCAGCGGGCTGGTGGATACGCCGCTCACGCTGATCTACACCCGCTTCTCGCTCTATATCGCAATGATCCAGGTGCTGCTGCCGCTCATGGTGCTGTCGCTTGTCTCGGTCATGCGACGCGTGCCGGCAAGCTACATGAAAGCCGCGCTCTCGCTGGGCGCTCCATGGGCGACGGCGTGGCGCCGCGTGCAGCTTCCGCTGATCATGCCCGGCCTCCTCGCCGGCTCGGCGATCGTCTTCGTCTTCGCGCTCGGCTACTACATCACGCCGATCCTGGTGGGGGGGCCGGGCGATCAGATGATCTCCTCCTATATCGCCTTCTACACGAACACGACGTTGAACTGGGGCCTTGCAGCCGCTCTCTCCGTGCAGCTGCTGCTCGTTCTTCTCGCCAGTGCCTTCCTGCTCTGGACCGCGAGGGTGCTGACGCGCCGGCCGGCGGGTGCGCCATGAGCGCCGCATCCATCCGCCGTCTCGCCATGTACGCCTATGCCGCAACGGTGCTCGCCTTCATCCTGGTGCCGTTGCTGATCATCGTGCCGATGTCCTTCACCAGCGGCACGTCGCTCAGCTTTCCGACTCCCGGCTTCTCGCTCCGCTGGTACCAGGAACTCGTCGACGATCCGCGATGGCTGACATCCTTCGTGAACTCAGTCATCGTCGCGTCGGCTTCCACGCTGCTGTCCTGCCTGCTCGGCATTCCCGCCGCGATCGGGCTGGCCTGGGGCAATTTTCCTGGCAAGCGTATCGTCTATGCGCTGGTCGCCGCGCCCCTGGTGGCGCCGATCGTGATCGTCGGCGTCGCCTCCTTTTCCTTCTTCGCCGCGGCCGGCCTGACCGGTAGCCGCTGGGCGCTCATCCTCAGCCATACAGCGCTCGCGGTGCCGATCATGCTGACCACCGTCGTCGCCAGTCTTTCCGGTTTCGACCGCACTCTCGTGCGGGCTGCAGCCTCTCTCGGCGCCGGTACCGTCCGGACCTTCTTCCGGGTGATCCTCCCGCTCATCGCGCCGGGAGTGGTCAGCGGGGCGATCATCGCCTTCATCATCTCCTTCGACGAAGTGGTGGTGGCGAGCTTCCTGACGACCGGCGAGCAACGCACGCTGCCGAGGATGATCTTTTCCGGCGTACGCGAATCCGTGAGCCCGGCGATCGCCGCGGTTGCCGTATTGCTCATCGCCTTTTCGGCGGTGTTGCTCGGCATCATCGGCTGGCTCCAGTCGCGCGCCGTCCGCCTCCGCTCACGAGCGTCCGCATGAACATCCCCGCCGAGGTCGACCGGTTGAAGGACGAGATGGTCAGGTGGCGCCGGCACCTGCATGCGCGGCCCGAACTGGGCTTCGAGGAAGTCGACACGGCCAGGTTCGTGGCCGACGTTCTGCGTGAAAAGGGCATCGACGTCGTCGAGGGCATCGGGCGTACCGGTCTGGTCGGCACGCTGAAGGGAAAGCATGGCAAAGGCCCCAGTCTGGGGTTGCGCGCCGACATGGATGCACTGCCCATGACGGAAGCACGCGCCCTGCCTTATGCATCGCGCGTGCCGGGCCGCATGCATGCGTGCGGGCATGACGGACACATGGCGACGCTGCTCGGCGCCGCCGCCGCATTGTCCAGCACGCGGAATTTCGCCGGAACCGTGCATTTCATTTTCCAGCCGGCCGAGGAGGGCCAGGGCGGCGCGCTCGCCATGCTTGCGGACGGGCTGTTCGACAGCTTTCCCTGCGACGAGATCTACGCCTATCACAATTCGGAGCGTCCGTTCGGACAGGTGGTCGTTTACGACACCGTCGTGGCGGCCGCCGCCGACCGCTTCACCATCACGATCCGGGGCCGCGGAGGACATGCGGCAACGCCGCATCTGGCGATTGACCCGCTTCCGATCGCCGCCCGCATCCTTCTCGCCATCGAGGGGTTGCCTGGACGACTGACCGACGCGAGCTCGCCGGCCGTGGTCACGGTCGGCAGCCTCCATGCCGGCGACGCCTTCAACACGATCCCAGATCAGGCGACGCTCATCGGCACGGTCCGCTGCTTCGACGAGGATGTGCGACTCAAGCTCGAACAGGCCATCAGGCGGATCGCGGACAGTGAGGCCGCAGCGCATGGGGCTACGGCACGGATCGCCCACGAGACGCTGTTCGCTCCCACAGTGAACAGCGCCATGCATGCCGGTTTTGTCCGAGAAGCGGCTGCCGAGGTGGCCGGGACGGACGCGATCCGGCGCAATCCTCCGCCGGAACTCGGCTCGGAGGATTTCTCCTTCATGCTGCAGAGCCGCCCCGGCTGCTATTTCCTGGTCGGCCAGGGCGACGCTGAGCATCAGGCCGTCGCCCATGACGTCAACTACGATTTCAACGACCGCATATTGCCAATCGCCGCTGGCATCTTCGTTCGCCTGGTGGAGCGCCGCCTTGCGCCTGGGGCGTGACGATGACGAAGGTCGACCGAGCGGACATCGGCTGGCGGAGCCACTGGCTGCAGCAGGCTCTGGCCGAGGACGATGGGCTGGAGCCGCCGCTCGAAGGCGATGCGCGCGCCGATGTCGTCATCGTCGGCGGCGGCTTCCTTGGCCTCTGGACCGCCATACGGCTCAAGGAGGCCGACCCTTCCCTCGACGTCGCTCTGCTCGAACGCGACATCTGCGGCGGCGGACCGAGCGGCCGCAACTCCGGCATGCTGCTCTCAGCCTGGACCAAGTTCAACGCCATCGCGGCACTGCGTGACGAGGAATCCGCGGTTGCGCTGATTGACCGATCACGCGAAGCCATCGACGGCATCGAGACCTTCTGCGCCGAGAACGGCATCGACTGCTGGTTCGATCGGGTAGGCTGGATCTGGGGCGCAACCTGTGCGCCTCAGCTCGGCGCATGGGACGGCGCCCTCGGCAAGCTCACCCGGCACGGGCGCCAGCCCGCGCAGCCGGTCAGCCGCGAGCAGATCGCCGAGATGACCGGCACGCGGAGCCATCTTGCCGGCGTCTTCGACGCGTCGGCGGCGACCATCCATCCGGGCCATCTCGTACGCGGCCTGCGCCGGGCGGCGCTTCGAAGGGGCGTTCGCATCTACGAGAAGACGCGCATGCGCCGCTTCAGCCGGCGGGACCCGATCGTGGTGGAAAGCGAACGCGGCCATCTCCGCTGCGGCAGGCTGGTGCTGGCGATGAATGCGTGGTCCGCCGCCGTGCCGGAGCTGGCTCCAGGTATCTTCACCATATCGAGCGACGATGCGGTGTCCGAGCCCATGCCCGAACGCCTGCAGGCCGCCGGCTACAGCCGCGGTCCGCTGATAATCGATTCCCGCGTCTTCGTTTCCGGCTATCGCGTGACTCGTGACGGCCGGCTGCTGGTCGGCGTCACCGGCGGACATGTTGGCTTCGGCGGCACCATAGATGCGCGGTTCGACCGTCCTTCTCCGCGCGTCAGAGCGATGCGTGAGGCGCTGCGGGAGGGGCATCCCACACTCGCCGATTTCCCGCTCGCCAATTCCTGGAACGGCCCGATCGACAGGACCGCCAGCGGCCTCCCCTTCTTCGGCGTGCTGCCGTCGAACCCGAACATCGCATTCGGCTACGGCTTTTCCGGAAACGGCATCGGCATGACCTATCTGGGCGGGCAGATCGTCACCTCGCTGCTGACCGGCCGCGACGACCACTGGCGCGAGAGCGTGCTGGTGCGGCCGGTGACGCGCGGCTTCCCGCGCGAGCCCTTCCGCTTCGTAGGCGCGCATCTGGTGCGCGGCGCAGTGCGCCGACGCGACTGGCTGGAGCACCGGGACAGGAAGCCGGGGCCGTTCACGCGCTGGCTGGCGGGGCTGGCGCCGTCCGGCGTCACCCCGTCCAAGGCCAACATTAAGCGGAAGGAAGACGCGAAATGAATTCCGGGCCGCGCATCTTCAAGCGATCGGAAATGACGCTGGCGCCGGCCGTCACCGCCACCGGCGCGACGTCGATCGCCAGGGTCGTCAACGCCTCGTTCAGCAGACACATTGGCGGTGGCGTTGAGTATCTCGAGAATGTCGCTATCGACTGGACCGTGACCTATGACGAAATCCTGTTCATCTTCGAAGGCCGCCTGACGCTCGAATTCGACGACGGCGCGCACGAATGCACGGCGGGCGACATCGTATGGCTCCCCGAGGGCACACATCTCAAATACATCGCCCGCGAACGCGCCGGCTATTTCTATGCGCTCTATCCCGCGGACTGGGCCGCTCGCCAAGGGACCAGCGAACCCTGAGCCACGCGGCACCCCGGAGTTTTACTCGAATAAAGAGCTAAAAAGGCGATGGCGGAGAAGGAGGGATTCGAACCCCCGATACCCTTGCGAGTATGCCGCATTTCGAGTGCGGTGCTTTCAACCACTCAGCCACTTCTCCGCAGCGTGGTCGGCCGTTTCGGCGCGGGCACTAGATAACGGCGCTCCTTCCAGGTTACAAGGCCAAATTCGCGATGTGTGCGAAGAAGGATAAGGGCGCAACGCCGCCGCCCGAACCCCGTACCGGCTTCGGCCCGCCGGCATGGAAAATCGCCCCGGATTGCGCCTTTCACGGCTTTTCGGCGCCGTCTTTCGGTTGACTCCGCACCTTGCTTCGGCTAGGGAGCCCATGCATCCGGCGTGGGGTCTCTCCGCGCCGGTGATGTTTTTGGAACCCGCAGACTGACAAAAAGACGGCCGGAGCGCTTCCGAGCATTCCGCAAGGCCGACCGAACAGCGAAAGGCAAAAAATGTTCGCAGTCATCAAAACGGGCGGCAAGCAGTATCGCGTCGTCGCCAATGATGTGTTGAAGATCGAGAAGGTCGCCGGCGAAGTCGGCGATTTCGTGGAAATCGGCTATGTGCTGGCGCATGGCGAAGGCGACAACGTCACCTTCGGCGCCCCCTTCGTCGACGGCGCTCTGGTGACGGCCGAGGTCGTCGCGCAGGGCCGCGCCGCAACGGTCATCGCTTTCAAGAAGCGTCGCCGCCAGAATTCGAAGCGTCGCCGCGGTCATCGCCAGTACGAGACGACGGTGCGCATCGACGAGATCCTGATCGGTGGCGCGAAGCCTTCGAAGAAGGAAGCCGCCAAGAAGGAAGTCGCCGCGGAAGCGCCGGCGCCGAAGAAGGCCAAGGCTGCGGAAGCCGCTCCCGTCGCCGGGATCGCCGACCTCGAGCCGAAGGCCAAGCCCGCCAAGGCGAAGGCTGCGAAGGCCGAGATCGTCGACGACATCGCGCTGATCGGCGGCATCGGTGAAGTGCTCAAGGAGAAGATGACGGAAGCGGGCTACGGCACGCTCGCCGCGATCTCCAAGCTCAAGAAGGCCGACATCGCCAAGCTCGACGAGGAGCTTTCGCTCGGCGGCCGCATCGAACGCGAGGAATGGGTCGCGCAGGCCAAGGAATTGCTCGCCGGCAAGCCGCCGCGCGCCCAGATCGACAAAGATGCTGCGGCCGCCAAGGAATCAGAGTAAAGAGTTAGCGACTTAAGGAGATAAACCATGGCACACAAGAAAGCTGGCGGTTCGTCGCGCAACGGTCGTGACTCCGAATCCAAGCGCCTTGGCGTGAAGAAGTTCGGCGGCGAAGCCGTTATTCCCGGCAACATCCTCGTGCGTCAGCGCGGTACGACCTGGCATCCCGGCGTCAACGTCGGCATGGGCAAGGATCATACGCTTTTTGCACTCGAGGCCGGAGCCGTTGCGTTCCGAAAGAAAGCCAACGGCCGCACCTACGTGTCGGTAAACCCGACGCAAGAAGCAGCGGAGTAGCCGGTTCCGCACCAAGACACCGGCGCCCCATCTCGGGAACCGGTGTCTGGCAGAGCCAGAAAAGGATCAGGGGAGATGGGCCGCCATCTCCCCTTTTTCTTTTTCACTCTGGAGGGACTGCCATGATTGCCGCCAAGGACGACAGCGAAGACGAGAGTCTGTTCATCGACAGGCCGGAACTGGTGACGAAGAGCCTCGTCATGCGCGCCCCGCGCGACAGCGACATCGCCCAGCTCGTACAGCTCGCCGACAACCGGCACGTCGCGCAGATGCTTGCCCGCATGCCGCATCCCTACGGCGAGGCGGAGGCGCGCACCTTCATCGCCATGTCGCAGGTCAGGCAGCCCGGCGTCAGCTACGCGCTGACGCTGGCCGAAACTGGCACTTTCGTCGGTTGCGCCGGTCTCAACGTGAAGGATCGCGGCCTCGAGCTCGGCTACTGGATCGGCGAGCCCCACTGGAAGCGGGGTTATGCCACCGAGGCAGCCCATGCGCTGGTCGATCTAGCTTTCCGCTCGACGGCGATCTCCGTCCTGCACTGCTCGGTCCGGGTCATCAACCCGGCCTCCCGGCGGGTGATCCACAAATGTGGCTTCCAGTATGCGGGCCAGGGCATGATGAACTCCATCGTTTCCGGCCAGGTGCCGGTCGAGCGCTACCGCCTCGACCGCAAGACCTGGGAAAGCCTGCGGAGCTGGTCATGATTGCAACGGCCGGACGGACGCCTCCGGGCTGCCGCCCGGCCGCCGTGCTAGGCGAGTTCGAACCAGACGGGCAGGTGATCGGAGCCCATTGCCTCGCGGTCGATGCGCACCTTGCCGACCCTCCCGGCGAGGCTCTTCTCGACGAAGGCAAAGTCGATCAGGCAGTTGTCTTGAGGCCTGGCGTCGTCGACCCGGCTGACCGCGCCCTCGGGCAGCCCGTCGCCGAGGGAATATATGTCGACGGGATCGGCGCCTTTCGCGGCGCCATCCCGCTCGCCGACCATCAGCCCGTATTCCGGCGAGCCCCGCTCCATGTTGAAGTCGCCCATCAGCACGAAACCTTCGGGGCGCGGCGGCTCGGGAAAGCCGTATTCTGCCGCGCCGCTGATCACGCCGCCCTCGCCGGCATAGGCGAAGACGCGCTCCTTGAGATGCGCGACCTGCAATATCCGCTCGGCCGCCGAGACATGGTCGAGGTGCACGCAATAGATCCTGATCGGCCCCGACGGCGCCATCACCAGCGCCTCCAGCGCGGCGCGCTGCAGATTGCCGCGCGAAAAGCGCAGCGTGCGCGGCAGCAGGTGGTTGCGCGACGCGACGATCGGATAGCGCGACAGCACCATGTTGCCGAGCTGGAAGCGTTTGTTGAGCGGGCGGCCCTCGCCGTCCACGGCGCCGAAGTCGATATCCATCGCCGGGCCGAAGGCGGTGAAATAGCCGGGCAGCAGCGCGGCCAGTCCCTCCACCATGTCGGCGCCGTCGTTTCTGGCGAAATTCCTGGTCACCTCCTGCAGCGCGATGATGTCGGCGCCGTCGACCGCTCCGGCGATCCGCGCGAGATCGTATTTGTCGTCGCGGCCGACCCCATATTGCGTGTTATAGGTGACGAGCTTCATGGGGCCTCCTGTTTCCCTTACCAGGCCGTTCGCCCGGTAACTGTTCGGAACGCGGGCACTCGCGCTTGCCGGTTCTTTGCGATAGACGAGGCCGCGACGTTGAATAGCAGCAGAACGGTATCGGTCGCATGAAATTCCTCGACCAGGCCAAAGTCCATATCCGATCCGGTGACGGCGGCGCCGGCGCGGTGTCGTTCCGCCGCGAGAAATTCATCGAGTTCGGCGGTCCCGACGGCGGCGACGGCGGGCGCGGCGGCGACGTCTGGGCCGAGACGGTCGACGGGCTGAACACGCTGATCGACTATCGCTACCAGCAGCATTTCAAGGCCAAGACCGGCGTGCACGGCATGGGCCGCAACATGACGGGCGCGCGCGGCGCCGACGTGACGCTGAAAGTGCCTGTCGGGACGCAGATCTACGAGGACGACAACGAGACGCTGATCTGCGACCTGACTGTGGTCGGCCAGCGTTACCGGCTGGCGGCGGGCGGCAATGGCGGCTTCGGCAACCAGCACTTCAAGACCTCGACCAACCAGGCGCCTCGCCGCGCCAATCCCGGCCAGCCCGGCGAGGAGAAGTCGATTTGGCTGCGGCTGAAGCTGATTGCCGACGCCGGGCTTGTCGGCCTGCCCAATGCCGGCAAGTCGACCTTCCTGGCGGCGGTCACGGCGGCCAAACCCAAGATCGCCGACTATCCCTTCACGACGCTCTATCCGGGCCTCGGCGTCGCCCGCATAGACGGGCGCGAATTCGTGCTCGCCGACATTCCCGGCCTCATCGAAGGCGCGCATGAGGGGGTCGGCATCGGCGATCGTTTCCTCGGCCATGTCGAGCGGACGCGCGTGCTGCTTCACCTCGTCTCCGCCCAGGAGGAAAATCCCGGCAAGGTCTACAAGACGGTGCGGCGCGAGCTCGAGGCCTATGGCGGAGGGCTTGCCGAGAAGCCGGAGATCGTCGCGCTCAGCCAGGTCGACACGGTCGACGCCGAAGCCCGCAAGAAGAAGGCGGCTTCGCTCAAGCGCGCCGCGGGCCGCGCGCCCCTCCTGCTTTCCGCCGCCACCCGCGAAGGTGTCGAGGCGGTCCTGCGCGCACTGATGGCCGAGATCGAGGCTGCGAGGCAGGCCGACGGCAAGCCCTCCGCGGAGGTGCGGTCATGAGCGGCAGCTCGCTGCGCAAATACAGGCGCATCACCGTCAAGATCGGCTCGGCGCTGCTGGTCGACCGCGCCACCGGCCTGAAGCGCGAATGGCTGGCCTCGCTGGTCGACGACGTCGCCTCGCTCGTGGCGAACGGCACGGAAGTGCTCGTCGTCTCGTCGGGCGCGATCGCGCTCGGCCGCACCATTCTCGGCCTCGGCCGCCGCACACTGAAGCTCGAGGAGAGCCAGGCCGCCGCCGCCGTCGGCCAGATCGCGCTTGCCGGCGCCTGGTCGGAAGAGCTTCACCGCAAGGGCCTGAAGTCGGGCCAGATCCTGCTGACGCTCGGCGACACCGAGGAGCGCCGCCGCTACCTCAATGCACGCGCCACCATCGGCACGCTGCTCAAGATGGGCGCGGTGCCGATCATCAACGAGAACGACACGGTGGCGACGTCAGAAATCCGCTACGGCGACAACGACCGGCTGGCGGCGCGCGTCGCCACCATGATGGGTGGCGACCTGCTCGTGCTGCTCTCGGACATTGACGGGCTCTATACCGCTCCGCCTGCCCTCGATCCGAAGGCGAAGTTCCTGCCCCTCGTGGACCGCATCACGCCCGAGATCGAGGCGATGGCCGGCGCCGCCGCATCGGAGCTTTCGCGCGGCGGCATGCGCACGAAGCTCGACGCCGGCAAGATCGCCACCACGGCCGGCACGGCGATGATCATCACCTCGGGCGCGCGGCAGAACCCGCTGACGGCGATCGAGCGCGGCGAGCGTTTTACGCTCTTCCATCCCAGCCGCACGCCGGTGAAGGGCTACAAGACCTGGATCGCCGGCCAGCTCGAGCCGGCCGGACGTTTGACGGTCGACGCTGGCGCGGTGCGTGCGCTGTTTCAGGGCAAGTCGCTGCTGCCGGCCGGTGTAAAGCTTGTAAGCGGCAATTTCTCGCGCGGCGACACGGTGGCCGTGCTGTCGCCCGAGGGGCGCGAGATAGCCCGCGGCCTTGTTGCCTATGACGCGGCCGATGCCGTAAGGATCGCCGGGCTGAAGACGGCCGAGATCGATGCCGTGCTGGGCTACGAGGCGCGCTCCGCTATGGTCCATCGCGACGATCTCGCGATGAGCGCCCGCGAGGAAGCGAGCGAGCACGTCGCCGAGGAAGCGAAAGGTTGAGCCATGCTGAAGACGCATGAACAATCCGCCAAGGACACCGCCGCCCTGATGGCCGAAATCGGTCGCAAGGCACGCGCCGCCTCGCGCCCGCTCGCCATCGCTCCAACCGGACAGAAGAACGCCGCGCTCGCGGCGATGGCGGACGCCATCCTGCGCAACGAGAAGACGATCCTCGATGCCAACGCGATCGACGTGGCGAATGGCGAGGAATCAAAACTCTCGCCGGCCATGATGGACCGGCTGAAGCTCGACCCCGCGCGCATCAAGGCGATGGCCGATGGCGTGCGCGAGATCGCCGCGCTTGCCGATCCCATCGGCGAGGTGATCGCCGCATGGCAGCGGCCGAACGGGCTCAACATCGAGCGTGTGCGCACGCCGCTCGGCGTCATCGGCGTCATCTATGAGAGCCGCCCGAACGTCACTGCCGACGCCGGCGCGCTCTGCCTCAAGGCCGGCAATCCGGTCATCCTGCGCGGCGGCTCGGACTCGCTGAATTCCTCCGCCGCCATCCATGCCTGCCTCGTCGAGGGGCTGAAGGCTGCCGGCCTGCCCGAGGATGCGATCCAGCTCGTGCCGGTGACGGACCGCGCCGCCGTCGGCGAGATGCTGTCAGGCCTCTCCGGCAATCTCGACGTCATCATTCCGCGCGGGGGAAAAAGCCTAGTGGCCCGCGTGCAGAACGAGGCGCGTGTGCCAGTGTTCGCGCATCTCGAAGGCATCTGCCATCTCTACATCGACCGGTCCGCCGACCTCGACATGGCGGTGACGATCGCCGTCAACGCCAAGATGCGCCGCACCGGCATCTGCGGAGCGGCCGAGACGCTGCTGGTCGACCGTGCGGTGGCTTCCACCCATCTCGTGCCTATCCTCGAAGCGCTCGACAAGGCCGGCTGCGAGATCCGCGGTTCCGAAGAGGTGCGCGCCGCCTTCCCGAAGGCCAAGCCCGCCACCGACGCCGACTGGACGACCGAATATCTCGACGCCATCATCTCGGCGAAGCTGGTCGATGGCGTCGGCGAGGCGATCGAGCACATCGAGACGCATTCCTCGCACCACACAGAGGGCATCGTCGCGAACGATGCCACGGCCGTCGAGCGCTTCTTCAGCGAGATCGATTCCGCCATCCTGCTCCACAACGCCTCGACGCAGTTCGCCGACGGCGGCGAGTTCGGCATGGGCGCGGAGATTGGCATCGCCACCGGCAAGATGCATGCGCGCGGGCCCGTCGGCATCGAGCAGCTCACCTCGTTCAAGTACCGCGTGCGCGGAACCGGGCAGGTTCGCTCGTGACGCCATCTCATTAGACCGCGCGAGGGCTGGTGATCGACGTTACCCCCCCACAAACGAGACAGCCAATCTCCTCCCTTGTGAGGGAGAGGGCCCGCAGGCCAGAGGGGGGCTAGCACCGTGCTATCCTCTTCCCAACCAGAAGTCCCCGCCCGCTACCTCCGCATGCCGCATGTCGAGAAGGGCCTGGCCGTCGGGCTGTTTGGCGGCTCGTTCAACCCGCCGCATGCCGGCCACGCGCTGGTCGCCGAGATCGCGCTGCGACGGCTGGCGCTCGACCAGCTCTGGTGGATCGTCACGCCGGGCAACCCGCTGAAGTCGAGCAACGGCCGCGCGCCGCTCGCCGAGCGGCTGAGGCTGTCGGAAGAGATCGCCAGGGACCCGCGCATCAAGGTGACGGCCTTCGAGGCTGCCCACAATGTGCGCTATACCGCCGACACGCTGGCGCTGGTGCGCGCCAAAAATCCGGGCGTCGACTTCGTCTGGATCATGGGCGCCGACAATCTCAGGGACTTCCATCGCTGGCAGCGCTGGCGCCAGATCGCCACCACCTTCCCCATCGCCGTGATCGACCGGCCGGGCTCGACGCTGTCCTTCCTGTCGTCGGTCGTGGCGAAGACCTTCGATCATGCCCGCGTCGACGAGGCGGACGCGCCGAGGCTGGCGCGCATGAAGGCGCCGGCCTGGACCTTCATCCATGGCCCGCGCTCGTCACTGTCGTCGAGCGCGATCCGAGCGGCGCAGACCTAGGCAATTCCAGGAAAAGCCGACCCCGTTTTCCGCCCGGAATTGCGGCGATAACGGCTAGCTCATCCGTACCAGTTGCCCTGCACCACCTTGGTGTCGGGCGCCGCTGCCGTCACCTTGCTGGCGAAGGCCTCAGGGTCGCTGCCCTTGTAATGATAGGGATAGACGACGGCAGGCTTGAATTCGGCGACCGCCGAGCTCGCCTGGTCGACGTCCATCGTGAAGGGCAGGTTCATCGGCACGAAGGCGATGTCGATGTCCTTCAGCGCGCGCATCTCGGGGATGTCCTCGGTGTCGCCGGCAATGTAGACGCGGCTGCCGTCGACAGTGAGCACATAGCCGTTGTCGCGCCCCTGCGGATGATATTTCTTCCGGTCCTCGGTGGTGTTGTAGGCGGGAATGGCCTCTATGGCGACGGAGCCGAAGGTCGTGTTCTCGCCATTGCCGATCGCCGAAGCCTTGGCCTTGAGATCGGCCGGCAGCTTCTCCAGGACGGCCGGGTTCACCAGAAGCTTCGTGTCGGCGCTGACGAGTGCCGCCAGCGTCTCGGGATCGAAATGGTCCTGGTGCTCATGGGTGATCAGCACCAGCCCGGCTGCGGGCTGGCCTTCATACAGCGCCTTGCCGCCCACCGGGTCGTTGTAGATCACCAGGCCCGGAACGGTCATCACGAAGCTCGCGTGGCTGACCGGGCTGATCAGGATTTCGCCGCCGTCCGTCTTGTAGCTGTCGCCCTTGCCCTGGGCGCGTGCGGTGAAGGGCATGAAGGTCGTGGCGCCGAGGCCGGCGAATGCCGCCAGCCCGAGTTCAAGCGTATCGCGTCGCGAAAATTGCATGGCGAACCTCCTCGAAATGAACGGCGCGGCCCGGCGAAATGCCGCCGCCGCGTCCCCGACTAGACTAGGCGAATGCCCGGTCGCGGCAAGCGCCTCGCGTGAACGTGAGCATGGCGTGAACGCCGGGGAGCCGTCTCTCTTCCCGTTTTCCGGCTGGCTTCACGCCTTGCCGTAGCGCTGCCTGAGATGCTCGGTGAAGTAGCGGGCGGCAAGCTTCTCGCCGGTCGCGCGTTCGAGCAGTTCGGGCGTCGACCAGCGCGAGCCCAGCGACCAGATCCTTTCGCGACGCCAGTCGTTCACCGCATCGAACCTGCCCTTCGACAGGTCGTCGTCGACCGACGGATGCTCGCGCTTCAGCGCCGCCCATTGCTGCGCGGCCATCATGGCGCCGAGCGTATAGGAGGGGAAATAGCCGAAAGCACCGCCCGGCCAGTGCACGTCCTGCATCGGGCCATCGGCGAAATTGCCAGCGGTCGAGAGGCCTAGATAATCCTGCATCTTGGCATCCCAAGCATCGGGGATGTCGGCGGCCTCCAGCCGGCCGGCGACCAGTTCCTGCTCCAGCTCGTAGCGCAGGATGACGTGCAGCGGATAGGTCACCTCGTCGGCGTCGACGCGGATCAATCCGCGCCCGACATGATGCACATGCGGCAGGATGTCGGATATCGACCAGTCCTCGCCGAGATGTTTTTCGACCACCGGCAGCGACCACACCCAGAAGGAAGGATTGCGGCCGAGCTGCTTTTCGACGAACAGGCTCTGGCTTTCGTGCACGGCCATGCCGCGCGCCCTGCCGAGCGGCCAGTGCGCCCATTCGGACGGAAGATTCTGCTCGTAGAGCGCATGGCCGGTCTCGTGCAGCACGCCCATCAGCGCAGAGAGGAAATCGTCGGTGCGGTAGCGCGTCGTGATGCGCACGTCTGAAGGCACGCCGCCGCAGAAGGGATGATGCGAAACCGACAGGCTGCCATGGGTGAGGTCGAACCCGACCGCCGCCATCATGGCGAGGCCGAGTTCGCGCTGGCGGTCGATCGGATAATTTCCGGAGAGCTGCTTGAGCGGCGTCTTCGCCAGCCGCTCCTCCTGCACTGCAAGCGCCTCGGGCACGAAATCCCCGAGGAAGGCCTTCAGCTCGGCAAAGACCGGCGTGATGTCGGCCGCGCGGTTGCCGGGATCGTACTGGTCCATCAGCGCGTCATAGGGATCGAGCCCGGTCTTTCCGGCGCGCATCGCGGCTTCCTCGCGCACCAGCGCGACGACGCCCTCGAGCGAAGGAAGAAAACCCTGCCAGTCGTTCTTGGCCCTGAGGTCGCGCCAGAGCTGCTCGGAGCGCATGCGGGCCGTGGTCTGCCGCTCGACGAATTCGGCGGGAAGGCAGGCCAGATTCTCGTAGTGGCGGCGGAACTCGCGCACTGCCGCCTGCTGCTCCTCGTTGAGCGGCTCGGCCTGCGCCGTCTCGATCAAGTCGGCGATTTCCGGCTGGGTGGCCTGGCGGTGCAGCATGCCGGCCAGCGAAGCCATCGCCTCGGCGCGCTTCTCGCCGCCGCCGACCGCCATATGCGTCGCCTCGTCGGCGCCGAGGATGGCCAGCGCATGCTCCAGCGCTTCGAGCTTGCGGCCGAGTTCGTCGAGTTTGGCAAAGGACATGGCGATTCCATCGTTTTGGGCTGCTGCGAAAAGACAGCAAGGACGGGACTACGGCAAGTGCGAGATGCTGTCCTCGGAAACCGCCTCCACGGCGGGAGGTCACCGTCCGCCCTCCCTGTACCCGGCACACCAGGTTCCCGCGACAGCGATGGGGAGTATAATTCTTTCGGGCAAGCTAAAACGAGGTCGGATTTATCCGCTGCGAACGCACCCCGGGGGTAAGATGCTCAGCAGTATCCTGATCGCACTCGTCGCAGTGCTGCACGTCGGCTTAATGTATCTGGAGAGATCGCCTGGGATCGGCCGCTTGGCCGAAAGGTGTTCCGCACGACGCCGGAATTCTCCGCGGCGTCGAAGGCGCTCGCCGCCAACCAGGGCCTTTACAACGGCTTCCTCGTCGCCGGTCTGGTGTCGGGATTGTGGCTCGGAGACGCGGGATTTGCCGAGAAGTCCTTCTTCCTCGGATGCGTGATCGTCGCCGGCCTGTTCGGAGCAGCGACCGTCAGTCCCCGCATCGCCTATGTGCAGGCGCTGCCAGCGGCGCTGGCGCTCATCGCCTTGCGGGCGGGCATGTGAGGGCGCCGTCCCGCGCAGGGGCGGCGCCCGACCGGTCCCGCGATCAAACCCTGTTGGTTGCGTCGATGTGGATCGAACGGTTCAACATGGCGACGCGCCGCTGCAGGTCCTTGTAGTTCGCAGCCGGCAGCGCACCGTCATGCAGTCTGGCGACATGCAGCGCGCTGTTGCGGATCGCGTTGGAGCGGTTCTCCAGCTTGCGGTACTCCGCAGCATTCAGGTAGCCACGCCGGTGGTCGATCGCCATGCGCTGGTTCGCGGCGTGCACCTCGTTCATGATGTGCGTGAGGCGCGGCCGATACGTCGGCGCGGCGACGGTCGAAGTTGCGACCGGCTTGATCTGCGCATGCGTCGCTTGCGGCATCGGCGATGCGGGATATTGTCCGCTGGCCGCGAAGGCGCCTGTCAGCGCCGTCGAAACGAAAACTGCGGCCATGGCCGCCTTGACTGCAAAAGAGCGCATGATTGCGTCTCCTCGATGCGCGGAAGCGGCGCGCGCCGCCCCGCATAGGGGCTGTCAGGTCGTGTCGCGTCGCGGCGTTTCGGCCGCCGGCACTTCCCAGCCGCGATGCAAGCTTCGTCCCGTTTCCGGGCGCCGGCAAATTACAAAAAGATAATCCGCAGGCCCGTCCGGCCGCCACAATGGCAGCCACAAAGCCGCCGATTGCGGAGGATTGTGGCGCGGCTCAGCGCTCGGTGAGCTTGAGCTCGATGCGGCGGTTGCTGGCCCGCGCCGCATCCGTGTCGGCGGTGTCGAGCGGCTGGTATTCGCCGAAACCGGCGGCGACGAGCCGGTTGGCCGGCACGCCGTTCTCGATCAGGAATTTCACCACCGAGGTCGCGCGGGCCGAGGAAAGTTCCCAATTGTCGCGGTAACGTCGGTTGCCCGAGACCGGAACGGTGTCGGTATGGCCGTCGACGCGCAGCACCCAGTTGATCTCCGGCGGGATCTCGCGCTGCAGCTCGATGATGGCGTCGGCGAGTTTCTTCATCTCGACGCGGCCAGCCTCGTTGATGACCTCGGAGCCGGACGGGAACAGCACTTCCGACTGGAAGACGAAACGGTCGCCGACGATGCGGATGTTCTCGCGGTCGGAGAGGATCTCGCGCAGCCGGCCGAAGAAGTCGGAGCGGTAGCGGTTGAGCTCCTGCACGCGCTGCGCCAGCGCGACGTTGAGGCGGCGGCCGAGGTCGGCGATCTTGGTGTTGGACTCGCGGTCGCGCGCTTCCGACACGTCGAGCGCCTGTTCCAGCGCGGCGATCTGCTTGCGCAGCGCGGAGATCTGCTGGTTGAGCAGTTCGACCTGGCTGAGCGCCCGCTGGCTGATCTGCCGCTCGGTATCGAGTTCGCCCGTCACGCTGTTGAGGCGTGCATTGGCCTCGGAGTCGGCGCCCGCACCCTGGTCGAGGAGCTGCTGGAGTCGCGAACGCTCGCTCTCGGCCGCCGACAGCGAGGCCTGCAGATTGGCGATGCTGTCCTGGGCGTCCTGGGTGCTGCTCTGCTCCAGCGCCAGCAACTGCGTCAGTTCGTTGATCTGCGAGTTGAGCCTTGCCAGCACCTCGTCGCGCCCGCTGATCTCGCGGCTGAGCAGGAACTGCGCCAGAACGAAGACCGACAGCAGGAACATGATGGCCATCAAGAGCGTCGACAGAGCGTCGACGAAGCCCGGCCAGTAGTCGATGTGGCGATTGCCGCGCCTGGCCCTGGCGAGCGCCATTTAGTTGAGTTCCCGGTTCTTCAACTGGTCGGCGAGACGGTCGAGCGTGCGGCGCATCGCCTTCTGCTCTTCCGACTGCGCCTCGACCCAGTCGCGCATGATCTGCTGCTCGGAGCGCATGTTCTTGACCAGCCCGGAGATGCCGTCGGCGAGGTTGGCCATGGCGGTGGCGACGCGCGGGTTGGAGCCGCCATGCTCCTGCAGGCTGCGCAGCCGTTCCGACAATGCGCGGATCTCGTCAGAGGTCTCGCCCCTGCCGGCGTCGGGAACGACCATGTCGGAAGAGAGGTCGGTGACCGAGGACAGCCAGTTCTCGAGCTCGGTGTAGAAACGCGTCTGCGCGCGGCCCGCCTGCAGGTCGAGGAAGCCGAGCACAAGCGAGCCGGACAGGCCGAAGAGCGAGGCCGAGAAGGCGGTTCCCATGCCGGCCAGCGGTGCGGCAAGACCCGCCTTCAGCGCGTCGAGCACCGCACCGCTGTCGCCGGTGCCGACATCGAGCGACTGGATGGTTTCGCTGATCGAGCCGATGGTCGCGAGCAAGCCCCAGAAGGTGCCGAGCAGGCCGAGGAAGATCAGGAGGCCGGTCAGGTAGCGCAGGATGTCGCGGCTCTCGTCGAGGCGAGTGGCGATCGAATCGAGCATGGTGCGCATCGAGGCGGTCGACAGCGCCATGGTCGAGGAGCGCGACAGGAGCGCCTTCATCGGCGCCAGCAGCACCGGCTCGGTGACTTCGGAGCCGGCGCGGAATGAGTTGATCCAGCGCACTTCGCGGAAGAGCCGCACCGTCTGCTGGAAGGACAAGAGCACGCCAACCACGAAAACGCCGAGGATCAGGCCGTTGAGGCCGGGATTGCTGGCGAAGGCGGAGGATATCTGGCGGGCCAGGATGGCGGCGATGAAGGCGACGATGGCGAGGAACACCAGCATCGACAGGACGAAGACTTGCGGGCTGGACAGCCTGTGCGGGTCGTACTCCATCACGTCGGACGAGCCGACCAAGCCCAAGGACCTCAATATGCCCATTCTCGCCCCGATTCCGTTCCCGGCGATGCCATGTCCGCGACTCTAAGCGGAATTGTGACGAAATTGGAAGACGCTAACGGCCTGCAACCCGACATCGGGCCGTTCAGAAGCGAGCGACGACGAGGCAATCGATGACCGCGGCGCAATGCAGGCCGGCCCCGGTCACCACAAAACCGTGCCACAGAGCATTCTGGAAGCGCAGTCCCCGCCAGACGAAAAACACGACGCCAGCCGAATAGACGACGCCGCCGGCAAGGATCAGCCCGAGCGTCACCGGCGGCAGCGTGTCGAGCAGCGGGCGGATCACGACCATCCCGCTCCAGCCGATGGCGAGATAGAAGACGATTGCAAGCCGGTCGAAGCGGCCGGGCAGGAACAGCTTGATCGCCATGCCGGCGACCGCTGTGCACCAGACCATGGCGATCATCCAGCCTGTCACGGCGGGATCGTCGAGCTGGGCGAGGAAGGGCGTGTAGGTCGCGGCAATGAGCAGATAGATCGCCGCGTGGTCGAAGCGTCGCAGCACCCATTTGGCCGGGGTGAGTGGCCAGAGATTGTAGGCGAGCGAGATCGACAGCGCCGTCAGCAGCGAGACGACATAGAAGATCGCGGCGACATATTCGCCCGGCCCGGCGTGGAAGGCGGACAGCGACAGCAGCGCGGAGCCGGCCGCGATCGCCAGCACGATGCCGACCGCATGGACGACGCCGTCGGCGATGATCTCGGCGCGCGAGTAGTGGAAGCGGCCCCAGAAGGGGACGTCGACACGGGATTCGCCACCGCCGTTATGCATGGCAGACCTGCATGGCCCTCATCTGGGAGCTTGCAGGGCAGGATTGCAAGGTTCGATTGCGGTTTCGTGACCGCGACGCTTCCGCGCGCCGCCGGTAGCCGGGTCAGCGCGCCGGCACCGGCTTCTTCAGCGTCTTCAGCAAGGCGCGATGGATCGCCTCGTTGCCGGCGACGAGGTCGCCGGTGTCGAACATGTCCTGTCCGCCGGCCTTGTCCGACACGAAGCCGCCCGCTTCGCGGATGAGCAGGATGCCGGCGCCGATGTCCCAGGGCGACAGCCCCTGCTCCCAGAAACCGTCCATGCGTCCGGCCGCGACATAGGCGAGGTCGAGCGCCGCCGAGCCGAGGCGGCGTATGCCCGACACCTCGCCCATGACGTTGCGCAGCTCGACCAGGAAGTTGCCGTGATGGCCGCGGCCGAGGTGCGGGACGCCGGTGCCGACGACGGCGTCGGAGAGCTTGCTGCGGCCGGCGACACGCAGGCGGCGGTCGTTGAGGAAGGCGCCGCCGCCGCGCTCGGCGGTGTAGAGCTCGTCCATGGCCGGGTTGTAGACGACGCCGGCGACGAGCTGGCCCTGACGCTCCAGCGCGATGGAGATCGAGAAGATCGGGATGCCGTGCAGGAAGTTGGTGGTGCCGTCGAGCGGATCGACGATCCAGCGGTGCTGGTCGTCTTCGCCGGCCACCTCGCCGCGCTCCTCCATCAGGAAGGCATAGCCCGGACGCGCGCGCGACAGCTCGGCGTGGATGATCTCCTCGGCCTTGCGGTCGGCCTGGCTGACATAGTCGCCGGGACCCTTCAGCGAGACCTGCAGGTTCTGCACCTCGCCGAAATCGCGGGAGAGCGAGCGGCCAGCCTTCATGGCGGCCTGGACCATCACGTTGAGGAGAGCTGAGCGCGCCATGTTTTATCCAGATCTTCCGTTGTCCGTCGGACTTCAGTCCGCGCGGCGGATGTAGGTGAGTTCGTTGGTGTCGACGATGATGCGCTCGCCGGTCGAGATGAAGGGCGGCACCAGCACGCGGATACCGTTCTCGAGGATCGCCGGCTTGTAGGAAGACGCTGCCGTCTGCCCCTTCACCACCGGATCGGCCTCGGTGATCTCGAGCGTCACCTGGTCGGGGAGCGACACGCCGATCGGCGTCTCGTTGTAGAGCTGGACCGTCACCATCATGCCGTCCTGCAGGAAGGCGGAACGGTCGCCGACGAATTCCTTGTTCAGCTCGAGCTGCTCGTAGCTTTCGGTGTCCATGAAGACGAGCTGGTCGCCCTGCTCGTAGAGGAACGAGAAATCCTTGAGGTCGAGCCGTGTCTGCTCGACCTTCTCGTCCGAGCGGAAGCGCTCGTTGAGCTTGGTGCCGTTGACGAGGTTCTTGAGCTCCACCTGGTTGTAGGCGCCGCCCTTGCCCGGCTTCACGGTGTTGGTCTTCACCGCCACCCAGAGCCCGCCGTCATGTTCGATGACGGTGCCGGGACGGATTTCGCTGCCGCTTATCTTGGCCATGCTGGAACTTTCGGAAGGGGATTTGCGCCGGTCGGGCGCTTTTCGGCGCCTCCATGACCATAAAACGCCGGGTGAGGCAAGGGCAGCCCGCCTTGCGCGCCTAGCGCAGCCGGTTGGCGCGGCTCAACGCCTGCTTCTGCTCCTCGTCGGTCAGGCCGCGCAGGAAATCCTCCATCTCGGGATCGGTGAGCCCGGCGCGGCGGGCGACAAAATACCAGGCGGCGGCGTCTATCGCGTTTGGCTCGGTGCCGATGCCGCCCATGTAGAGCTTGGCGAGCCTGTTCTGCGCGGCGACATTGCCGGCATGGGCGGCGCGCGACATCCAGTCGAAGCCGGCCTTGAGGTCGCGCGGGCCGCCGCGGCCGTCGACCAGCCATGTGGCGAGATCGAGCTGAGCGGTATCGAAATTCTGCCGGGCGGCAAGCAGAAGCCAGCGCCGCGCCTCGACCTCGTCGCGTTTCTTGCCGCCAGCGCCGTTGGCATAGATCTGCGACATCGCATACTGCGCGTCGGCGACGCCGGCGTCGGCGGCACGCTGGTAGTAGGTCACCGCCTTGGTCATGCCGGCATTGCCGGGTTCGCGCTGGACGAGAAGCTGCGCGAAATTGAACTGCGCCAGCCGGTTGCCGGCCTCGGCGGCGGCCTGCATCAGCGCATAGGCGCCCTGCGGGTCCTTCTTCACGAAGCGGCCGTCGAGCAGCATCAGCGCATACTGGAACTGCGCCGCCGGCACGCCCTGCTCGGCCGCCAGCCGGTACCACTTCGCGGCCTTGGCCTCGTCGCGGGCGACGCCGAGCCCCCGCGACAGGATTTCTGCAACCAGCGTCTGCGCGGCGGAGTCACCCGCTTCCGCACGCGGCAGGGCAAGGTTGAGCGCCGTCATGTAGAGGCCGCGCTGGAAGGCGCCGTATGCCGCGTCTGCCGGCGGGCCGCCGAAACGCTCCTGGTCGATGCCGCCGACGCTCTCGGCGCCCTTGGTGTCGGTCTCCTGTTCGGCCGGCGCGTTCTTGTCCTGCGCATGCACCGCGCCTGCGGCAAGCAGCGCGGCGACAACCGAAAGGACGAGTCGCGCCGCCGTCATTCGGCCGGCTCGAAGCGCGGCGCGCTAGCATCGAGGATCGCATTGGCGCGCGCCACCGCCGCCTTCGGATCGACGCCCTCGCCGAAGACAGCCGCCGACAGTGCGACGAAATCCGCGCCCGTCGCGGCCACCGTCTCCACTGTGGTGATGTCGGAGCCAGCCATCACGATCCCCGGTATCTCCACCATTTCCGCCCACCAACTGCCGAGCGAGAGGTTGCGCTGATGCGGTTCCGGCTTGGTGTCGTAGCCGAACCGCCCGAAGAACACGTAGTCGGGACGCTCCTCGCCGAGTTCCAGCGCATCGTCGCGGGTTTTCACGCCGCCGGCGCCGACCGCCATCCTGGACTGAAAACTCTCGACCGCCTCGGCGAGCGATGCCTTGCCGCCTTCGATATGGATGCCGTCGGCCTTGACGCGGCCGGCGATGCGCGTGTCGTCGACAATGAGCGCTGCGATGCCGGCCGCCTGCGCGATCGGCACGATGCGCTCGGCGAAGGCCTGGTAGGAAGCTTCGTCCATGCCGTTGGCCGGCAGGATGATCGAGGCGACATCGCCGCCGGCGATCGCTGCGGTGAATTTCACCGAAAAGCCGTCGGCGCTCTCGCCGGCAGGCGAGATCAGCACGATGCGGCAGCGATTCGGCGGGGTCTGTTCGTTCATGCCATGTCTTCCAATTGTCCGGCTATGCCGGGCGAGTTTGGTTGGAATGCGGCATAGACGAAGCCCGGCCGCTTGAACAGCAGGCGGATTTTCCCGCTTGCGCACAATCCGGTCGCATGACGGGCGATTTCAGGCTATTCAACGCGTCCTTCCTGTCGCACGCCCGCCGCATCCCTTCCATGTACGAACTTCTCGCAAATCCCTGGTTCTACGCGGCTGCTCTGCCGGCCGTGCTTCTTGCAGGCCTGTCCAAGGGTGGCTTTGGCGGCTCCATGGGCTTCATCGGCGTGCCTTTGATGGCGCTTGTCATCAACCCGATCCAGGCAGCGGCGATCATGCTGCCGGTCCTCGTCATCATGGACATGGTGTCTCTGTGGACCTGGCGCGGCGTCTATAGCCGCACCACGCTTGCCATCATGCTGCCGGGTTCGCTGGTCGGCATCGGCATAGGTTGGTTCACCGCCACGATGGTGACCGCCGACATGGTGCGCTTCATCGTCGGCGCCATAGCCGTCATCTTCGTCGGCCGCTGGCTTTATCAGCTCGCCCGCCACGGCTCGAACCATGCGGCCAAGCCAAACCGCACCGCGGGATCCTTCTGGGGGCTTGTTTCAGGCTTCACCAGCTTCGTCGCCCATGTCGGCGGCCCGCCCTTCCAGGTCTACGCACTGCCGCTCAGGATGGACCCCAAGGTGTTCACCGGCACCAGCGTCGTCTTCTTTGCCATCCTCAACGCGATCAAGCTGGTGCCGTATTTCCTGCTTGGCCAGTTCGACTCGACCAACCTCGCCGCCTCGGCAGTGCTGATGCCCGCGGCGCCCCTCGGCACGCTGGCCGGCGCGTGGCTGGTCAGGCGCATGCGGCCAGAGATCTTTTATCCATTTACCTATTGCACGGTCGCCGTCATCGCGGTGAAGCTGATTTACGACGGCGTGCTCGACGTGCTCAATTGAGGGCCGGCACGCAAAGCGTATGGGCGAATAGACATGACCAATCCCTATGAACAGGATCTCGACCGGCAGCCGGCGAATTTCCAGCCGCTGACGCCGATTACCCTTCTCGAACGCGCGGCCATGACCTACCCGGATCATCTCGCCATCGTGCATGGCAGCCAGCGCATCAGCTACCGCGACTTCTGGCGCCGCTCTCTGCGGCTGGCCTCGGCGCTGGCACAGCGCGGCATCGGCAAGGGCGACACGGTGACCGTCATGCTGTCCAACACGCCGCCCATGCTGGAGGCACATTTCGGCGTGCCCATGGTGAAGGCGGTGCTGCATTCGGTGAACACGCGGCTCGACGCGGCGGTGATCGCCTTCCAGCTCGACCATGCCGAGGCCAAGGTCGTCATCGTCGACCGCGAGTTTTCAGGCGTCATGAAGGAAGCACTGGCGCTCGCCAAGGCCAGGCCGCTGGTGATCGACTATGACGATCCCGAATACCCGGCCGACGCGCCGCATCCCAAGGGCGAGCGGATCGGCTCGCTCGACTACGAGGAGTTCGTCGCCGGCGGCGACCCGGATTTCGCATGGTCGATGCCGGATGACGAATGGGACGCGCTGTCGCTGAATTACACGTCGGGCACCACGGGGAACCCCAAGGGCGTCGTCTACCATCATCGCGGCGCGACGCTGATGACCTACGCCAACACCATCCACGCCAGCATGTCCAAGCATTGCGTCTATCTGTGGACGCTGCCCATGTTCCACTGCAACGGCTGGTGCTTTCCGTGGACGCTGGCGCTGCAGGCCGGCACGCATGTCTGCCTGCGCTGGGTCAGGCCGAAACCGATCTACGACGCCATCGCCGACCATGGCGTCACCCATCTCTGCGGCGCGCCGATCGTCATGTCGACGCTGATCAACGCCAGGCCCGACGACAAGCGCGAGTTCCCGCAGACGGTCATCTTCAACACCGCCGCCGCGCCGCCGCCGGAGGCGGTGCTCGCCGGCATGGCCGATGCAGGTTTTTCCGTGACCCATCTCTACGGCCTGACCGAGACCTACGGTCCAGCCACCGTCAATGAATGGCATGGCGAATGGGACAGTCTCGACCGTGGCGGGCGCTCGGCGAAGAAGGCGCGGCAGGGCGTGCGTTATGCGCCGCTCGAGGGCCTCACCGTGATGAACCCCGAGACGATGCGGGAAACGCCAGCCGACGGCGAGACGATCGGCGAGGTGATGTTCCGCGGCAATATCGTCATGAAAGGCTATCTCAAGAACAGGAAGGCGACCGACGAGGCTTTCGCCGGCGGCTGGTTCCATTCGGGCGACCTCGGCGTCATGCATCCGGACGGCTACATCCAGCTCAAGGACCGCTCCAAGGACATCATCATCTCGGGCGGCGAGAACATCTCCTCCATCGAGGTCGAGGACGCGCTCTACAAGCACGCGGCGGTGGCCTCCTGCGGGGTGGTGGCGCGCATCGACGACAAATGGGGCGAGGTGCCGGTCGCCTATGTCGAGTTGAAGCCGGGCGTGGCCGCGACCGAGGAGGAGATCATCGTGCATTGCCGCTCGCTGCTGGCGCGCTTCAAAGTGCCCAAGGCGGTGATCTTCGCCGAGATCCCGAAGACGTCGACCGGCAAGATCCAGAAGTTCAAGCTGCGCGAGATGGCCAGGATCGGCTGAGCCTGCCGGGCAACCGGCTCCGGCCCCCCTGCGGGCGGCAACTTGCCCGACATCCACAGGCAAGCCTCGGCGCCTATCATGGGCGGCGGGTAGGAGTCGCGTATCATCGAGGAATCTTGGGCCAGTGACGGCGACATGCTCCTGAAACGAGCCGGTCGCAAAAACGGCGGCGAATTCAGGCACCGATCCATTCCACGGGAGGAACCCAATGCAAGGCGTAGCACGCAATTTTTTCACCATGGCCGTCATCTACGCGCTCGTCGGGATGACGCTCGGTCTGTCGATGGCGATGTCGCAGAATCACGAGCAATTGCCGACGCATGCGCACATCATGGTTCTGGGCTGGCTGATGTCCGCGGTGTTCGCCTTCTTCTACCATCTCGTGCCAGCCGCTCGAAATTCGAAGCTCGCCACCATCCATTTCTGGCTGGCCGCCGTCAGCAGCGTCGGCATGGTGGTCGGGCTCTACATACTCTACGGCGGCAATCCTTCGATCGAGCCTGTACTCGGCATCTCCGCAATGGCCTATTTCGCGGCGACGGTGCTGTTCGCCTTCATCGCGCTGCGCGCGCTCTGGAGCAGCGAGACAGCCGAGACGGCGGGCCAGACCGCAACGCGCTGACGCGGATTTTTTCGTGCATTTCCGGCGGGCCGTTAACCGCCGGTTAAGCTTTACGGGCGTTTACTGTGTGCATCCAGTGATCTGGATTCTTACCGAGTGGCTGGAGCCACTTCGTTTGACGCCTCCCTGTTAAACTCCTGAGAGCCGCTATCCGCGGCTCTTTTTTTTGTGCCTGCGACCATCGCGGCTTCCGGGACGACGAGCCCCGTCAAGATCGTCCGTTAACCTTTTATTAAACATACGCTTGCGTTGCTGGGAATCGAAGCGCATTTTCAATGCACTCGCCGTAGGGGTTGCGGAAAAGCGGCGGGACGGCTGCTATGGACAAGCCGAATCCGCGAACGAGTTCAGGGGCGTATGGAATGAGCGAGCCGTCTACGGACAGCAAGACGATCAAGCTCGCGGAGCGGCGTGTCTTCTCGCAGTCTTTCAAGCCCCTTTACAATGAGGGCATGACGCTGGTCGAGCACGCGGCCGAGTATCTCGACGGCGAGGGCCGCGTCGAAGCGAAGAAGCTGTCGCGCCTGGCCGCCACGCTCTACGCGGCAGAATCGATGCGGCTGACGACGCGGCTGATGCAGATCGCCTCGTGGCTGCTGCTGCAGCGCGCCGCCAATTCCGGCGAGATGAGCCGCGACCAGGTGGCGACGGAGAAGGCCAAGGTGCGCCTCGACACGGCCTCGGCGCATGCCGATGCGACCGGCTGGGCCGAACTGCCGAAACCTTTTGTCGACCTGGTCAACCGCTCGCTCAGCCTGCAGGCGCTGGTGCGCCGCATGGACGACGAGATCTACGGCAAGAACACGGTCGTTCCGATGTCGGGCGCCCGCAGCCCGAACCCCGTCTCCGACCAGATCACGCTCCTGAACACCGCCTTCGCGCGCGGCTGATCCCATATCGCGATCACCGTTCGGCTTCCGCGAACCGGAGCCGGGCGTCGATGCTCGTCCGTGCCGGCATGGCTACAAAACGGGCAGCGCAAGCAAGGCCGAAAGCACGATCAGCGCAAAGGTGACGCGCCGATAGGTCTGTTCCGACGCAAGGCCGTGCAACCTCGCTCCGACGAGCAGTGCCCCGAAAAAGAACGGTATCGTGGCGATGCCGACGCCGACGACGTCGGGCTTGAGAAGGCCGGCAGCCCAGAAGGTGACGATTGCCAGGAAGTCGCCCAGCAGGAAGAGCGACAGGAGATTGGCGCGTATGACGGTCGTGGAGAGGTTCGAAGCCATCCAGTAGAGGATGGCCGGCGGCCCGGGAATGGACGCTATGCCGGACAGCAGGCCGGCGACGCCGCCGACGCCGAACGATATGGGCAGGCCGCGCGGCCCGCGATAGCGCCAGCCGGTCCACAGCACTGCGGCGCAGGCGAGGATCGCGATGCAGATGATCCAGCGCAGCAGGTCGGCGTCACTTTGGCTCAGCACATAGGCCCCGGCAGGCAGGAACACCGCCATCCCAACCGTCACCGGCAGCACCTCGCGCCATCGGGCAAGCGGCAGCGCCGGAATGGTGATCGGGATGGTGGGAAACGTTTCGAGGATTGCCACCATCGGCACCGCCACCTGCGGCCCGTAGATTGCCGCGGCCACCGGGGCGATGATCATGCCGCTGCCGAAGCCGGACATGCCGCGCGCCACGCCGGCGACGACGACGGTGGCGACCAGTGCAAGGAACGGCCCGTCGAATGCCGGAAAATCCACGCCCATCTCAAGTTGCGCCCCTCGGCCGGCTCCCATCGGAAGCCCCTGATTTCTGTGGGATGTTTCTGATTTGTTCACATTGTGCTGTCAATGGTGCTGGCCCGTACCTAGAGTGGGACCATGGCTCAGGCGATTCGCATCATCGGCATCGACCCCGGACTGAGACGCACCGGCTGGGGCGTCGTGGAAACGCTCGGCAACTCCTTGCGCTTCGTCGCTGCCGGCACCGTGAAATCCGACGACAAGGCGACGCTCGCCGTGCGGCTCAGGCAACTGCATGACGGGCTGCGCGAGGTGATGGAGAACCAGGCGCCGGCCGAAGCCGCCGTCGAGCAAACCTTCGTCAACAAGGATGCGGTGGCGACGCTGAAGCTCGGCCAGGCGCGCGGCATCGCCATGCTGGTGCCGGCGCTCGCCGGGCTGGACGTCGCCGAATATGCGCCGAACGCGGTCAAGAAGGCGGTGATCGGCGTCGGCCACGGCGAGAAGCAGCAGATCCACATGATGGTGAAGGTGCTGATGCCGAAGGCTTCGTTCGACAGCGAGCATGCGGCCGACGCGCTGGCGATCGCTATCTGCCATGCGCACCACATGCAGAGCCCGGCGGCGCGGCTGGCCCGGGCGGTTGCGGCAGTGGCTTGAGGGCGGCGATATGATCGGCAAGCTGAAGGGTACGCTCGACGAGATCGGCGAGGACCATTGCACGGTCGACGTGCACGGCGTCGGCTATGTAGCGCATTGCTCCACCCGCACGCTGGCGCAATTGCCGTCCCCCGGGGAGGCGGTGACGCTCTTCATCGAGACCTATGTGCGTGAGGACATGATCCGCCTTTACGGGTTCCAGTCGGCGCTCGAGCGCGAGTGGTTCCGTCTCCTGATGAACAATGTGCAGGGCGTTGGCGCCAAGGTGGCGCTGGCGGTGCTTTCGACGCTGTCGCCGCCCGACCTCGCCAATGCGATCGCGCTGCGCGACATCGCCACCGTCAGCCGCGCGCCTGGCGTCGGCAAGAAGGTTGCGGAACGCGTCGTCACCGAACTGAAGAACAAGGCGCCGGCCTATGCCGGAACCGCCTCGGGCACGATCGGGCTGAAGCAGGAGCTCGGCGAAGGCGTCGCGCCGGCGCCGGTGGCGGACGCCGTCTCGGCGCTCGTCAATCTCGGCTACTCGCGCGACATCGCCGCCAACGCCGTCGCCGCGGCAATGAAATCGGCCGGGGAAGGCGCGGATTCGCCCAAGCTGATCCGGCTCGGGCTGAAGGAGCTGGCGCGGTAGCCCGCAACAATTTGCAGTTATCCCTGCATTCTTCTACTATGTAAGGAGATATAGGGTTATCCTTACCATGGGCATAGAAGCAAGAATTTCGAGCAAGGGCCAGACGACGATCCCCGCGGAAGTCCGGGAGAAGCTTGGGCTTCATACGGGCGACCGCATCGCCTTTATCGAGATGAATCAGGGCTATCTCATCGTTCCGCGTAATCGCCCGGTGGACATATTGTTCGGTGCGCTGGCTGATTATGCGATACCGGGAACAACGAACGAGGACTACGACCGCGCCATCGGCGAAGGCGTCAGTGACCATGTCGAAGGCGGAAAGAAAAACCGGGGTGGGGCGGGCACTTGATCGGGCTCGATACCAATATTCTGCTGCGCGCGACCTTGAACGACGATCCGGAGCAGTCCAAGGCGGCGCAGCGGCTATTGAAGAGCCTCAGGCGCGACGAGCCCGGATTCGTCAATCTGCCGGTCCTGATGGAGTTTTTCTGGGTCTTGCGGTCGCGATATAAACTTCCTCAGGCGAGGCTTGCGGCAGTTATGCGTGACCTTCTTGGCGTCGAATATATCGAGTTCGAAGCGCTGGAGGTGGTTGGCAAGGCCCTGGCGACCTATGAGGCAGGAACTGCGGATTTCGCCGATATGATCATCGCCTTGCGAAACCGCGAACTCGGAGCTGTCCGCACTTTCACATTCGATGGAGGCGCGGCGAAATCTGCGCCCGGCATGGAGCTTCTCTCGTGAGCCTCGCCCCCCGTTTCGTCTCCCCGGAAAAGCGCGGCGAGGATGTCGACCAGACGCTGCGGCCGCAATCGCTCGACGAGTTCATCGGCCAGGCGGCGGCGCGCGCCAACCTGAAGATCTTCATCGAGGCGGCGAAAGGCCGGGGCGAGGCGCTCGACCATGTGCTCTTCGTCGGGCCGCCTGGCCTCGGCAAGACAACGCTGGCGCAGATCATGGCGCGCGAACTCGGCGTCAACTTCCGCTCGACCTCCGGGCCGGTCATCGCCAAGGCCGGCGATCTCGCGGCGCTGCTCACCAATCTCGAGGAGCGCGACGTCCTTTTCATCGACGAGATCCACCGGCTGAATCCCGCCGTCGAGGAGATCCTCTACCCGGCGATGGAGGACTACCAGCTAGACCTGATCATCGGCGAGGGGCCGGCGGCGCGCTCCGTCAAGATCGATCTCGCGAAATTCACGCTGGTCGCCGCGACCACGCGGCTCGGCCTGCTCACCAACCCGCTGCGCGACCGGTTCGGCATTCCGGTCAGGCTGAACTTCTACACGGTCGAGGAACTGGAGCAGATCGTCAGGCGCGGCGCGCGCATCCTCGGCCTGCCGCTCGGCGACGACGGCGCCGTCGAGATCGCCCGCCGCGCGCGCGGCACGCCGCGCATCGCCGGCCGGCTGCTGCGCCGCGTGCGCGACTTCGCCTCGGTCGCCGGCGTCGACCATGTGACGCGCAAGGTGGCCGACGAGGCGCTGCTCAGGCTCGAGGTCGATGCGCTCGGCCTCGACCAGCTCGACCGGCGCTATCTCTCGATGATCGCGATGAATTTCGGCGGCGGTCCGGTCGGCATCGAGACGATTGCGGCGGGCCTGTCGGAGCCGCGCGACGCCATCGAGGACATCATAGAACCCTATCTCATCCAGCAGGGTTTCATCCAGCGCACACCGCGCGGCCGGGTGCTGACGGCCAACGCATGGCGGCATCTGGGGCTGGAAGCGCCGAAGGACCTGGCGCAACAGCAGATCAATCTTTTCCAGGAAGAGAGCTGAAGTGGGCGAACAGGAAGCTCTCGCCGCCGGAATCTCCGGCGAACTGACGCCCTTCGGCCACAGGCTTCTGGCGCGCGTCTATTATGCCGACACCGATTTCTCCGGCGTGGTCTATCACGCACGCTACCTGGAATTCCTTGAACGCGGCCGCTCCGACTATCTAAGGCTCGCCGGCGTCCGCCACACCGAGCTCCTCGAAGGCCAGCGCGGCGAGAAGATCGTCTGGGTCGTGCGGCGCATGGAAATCGACTTCATCAGGTCTGCGCGCATGGACGACGTGCTCACCATCGACACGCGCACGGAAAGGATTTCCGGCGCCCGCATCTTCATGGCGCAGGAAATCCGCCGCGGCGACGAGGCGCTGATCGCCGCCAAGGTGGAAGCCGCCATCATCGGCGAGAACGGACGACCGAAACGGTTTCCGGCCGAATGGATAGCGGCGTTCATGCCCGGCGGCGTCTGACGGATTTTCGCCGCCGTTGCGGCCCGATGTCCTAACCGATCCTTAACCATAACGGTTCATGAAGAAGCCGATGAGGATTGGACGGGAATCCACGCGCCTTCCTTTCACCAACATTTGCCCTGAAAAGGCCGCGAACGGCGCATTTTGGGGCATTTCCGGAAGCATTGCGCGAACGGATCAACGGGAAAACATGCGCCAGGGGCCAGCCGCGAGCCACGCCCGGAAATCTTTAAGGACCTCTCTATGGAAAATCTTCCTCTCGCCGAACCCGGCGTTCAATTATCCGTGTGGCACTTGTTCGCGCAGGCCGGCTGGGTCGTCAAACTGGTGATGATCGGCCTGCTCGCCGCCTCCATCTGGACCTGGGCGATCGTCGTCGACAAGCTGATCGCCTATGCCCGCATGCGAAGCTCGCTCAACCGTTTCGAGCAGGTCTTCTGGTCCGGTCAGTCGCTCGAGGAACTCTACAAGACGCTGGCCGAGCGCAAGACGTCGGGAATGGGTTCGATCTTCGTCGCCGCCATGCGCGAATGGAAGAAGAGCTTCGAGAAGGGCGCCAAATCGCCGCTCGGATTGCAGACGCGCATCGACAAGGCGATGGACTTGGCGCTGACGCGCGAGATGGAGCGGCTCGAAGGCCGGCTCGGCTTCCTCGCCACGATCGGCTCCGCGGCGCCCTTCATCGGCCTGTTCGGCACCGTGGTCGGCATCATGACCTCGTTCCAGGCGATCGCCGGCTCGAAGCAGACCAGCCTCGCCGTCGTCGCCCCCGGCATCGCCGAGGCGCTGCTCGCCACCGCGATAGGCCTGCTCGCGGCCATCCCGGCCGTCATCGCCTACAACAAACTGTCGTCGGACGCCGGCAAGATCGCCGTCAGGATGGAAGGCTTCGCCGACGAGTTTTCCGCCATACTCTCGCGGCAAATCGATGAAAAAGTCGCGCCGAAGGCCTGAGGACTAGACAATGGGAATGTCTGTAGGGACCGCCGGACGCGGCGGGCGGGGACACAGGCGGCGCGGACGCCACCACGGCCTGATGTCCGAGATAAACGTGACGCCGTTCGTCGACGTCATGCTGGTGCTGCTGATCATCTTCATGGTGGCGGCGCCGCTGCTGACGGTCGGCGTGCCGATCGACCTGCCCGAGACCAGGGCGAGCGCGATGAATCCGGAGACGCAGCCGATCACCATCTCGGTCAACGAGAATGGCCAGATCTATCTGCAGGAGACCGAGATCCCGCTCGAGGAAGTCGTCGCCAAGCTCAATGCCATCGCCACGACGGGCTATGAGGAGCGCATCTATGTGCGCGGCGACAAGACGACCAACTACGGCACCGTGATGCAGGTGATGGCCCGCATCCAGGCCGCCGGCTACACCAAGATCGGTCTCGTGACGCTGCAGGAACAGGACGACACCTGAACCATGAAGACCGGCCTCACGACATCGGTGGTGCTGCATGCGGCCGTGCTCGGCTTCGGGCTGATCTCGTTGTCGGCCCCGAAGCCGTTCGAGGTCATGGATATCGAGTCGCTGCCTGTCGACCTGGTGCCGGTGGAATCGATCACCCAGATCCAGCAGGGCGACAAGAAGGCCGAACTCAACGAGAAGCCGACGCCGAAGCCGACCGAGAAGACCGAGACCATACCTGACGCGGAGAAGGTCGGCGAGAACAAGGTCGACACCGACAAGAAGGCGACGCCCGAGGTCAGGCCGAAGGAAGTCGAGGCCGCGGCGATGCCGAAGGAGGCCCCGAAGCCGGATCCGAAGCCCGTCGAGCGCCCCAAGCCCGAGCCGGTCGTCGAGCCTGAGCCGAAGACTGCGGCCGTTCCGGCGACGGAGGTGATGCCGCAGCCCGAGCCGAAGCAGGAGGTCAAGCCCGATCCGGTGAGCGAGGCGATCGCCGCGAACGAGACGGCCGAAGAAGTCGTCAAGCTGCCGACGGAAGCGCCTGCGCCGGAGGCCAGGCCCAAGCCGCCGCAGGCGCAGACCGCCAAGACGCCCGAGCGCAAGGAAGCCGAGAAGCCGACCAAGCAGGCGGCCTCCAGGCCGAAGTCGGAGGAAAAGGAATTCGACGCCGACGAGGTCGCAGCGCTCCTCAACAAGGAGAAGGCGTCCGGCGGCGGCGCCAAGCGCTCGACCGAGACGGCGTCGCTCGGCGGCGACAAGTCGACGGGCGGCACCAAGCTGTCGCAGAGCGAGATGGACGCGTTGCGCGGTCAGGTGCAGCGCTGCTGGAACATACCCGCCGGCGCTGCCGACGCCGGCAATTTGCGTGTCTCCGTCCAGTTCAAGCTCGACCGTTCCGGCGCGATCGAAGGCAGCCCGCAGATCATCAGCGGCGGCGGCAGCGCCGGCGTCGAACGCGCCGCGGCGGAAGCGGCGCGCCGCGCCGTCTCGCGCTGCGCCCCCTACAATCTTCCCGCCGAAAAATACGAAGCCTGGGCGGATGTCATCGTCAATTTCGACCCGAGCGAAATGTTCTGAAGCGACGTCCCCGGGACTTTAGCCAAAGAGGTTCGACTGCATGAAGTGCATGAAAAGATTCTTCCGAGCGATGTTGACCGCCGCCGCCCTTGCCGCCGGTTTTGGCGTGGCCGCCACGCTGCCGGCGCGGGCGCTGGTCGAGATCGACGTCAACAAGGGCAATATCGAGCCGCTGCCGATCGCCATCACCGACTTCCTGGCGAGCGACCAGATGGGCGCCGAGATCACCAGCGTGATCGCGGCCGACCTGAAGCGGTCCGGCCTGTTCGCTCCCATCGACAAGGGCGCCTTCATCGAGAAGATCTCCAACCCCGACGCTGCGCCCCGCTTCGAGGACTGGAAGGTCATCAACGCCCAGGCCCTGGTCACCGGCCGCGTCACCCAGGAGGGCGACGGCCGCCTGCGGGCCGAGTTCCGGCTGTGGGACACCTTCGCCGGTGAGCAGCTGATCGGCGAGCAGTTCTTCGCCAACAAGGCGAATTCGCGCCGTGTCGCCCACATCATCGCCGACGCCATCTATGAGCGGCTGACCGGCGAGAAGGGCTATTTCGACACGCGCGTCGTCTATATCGACGAGTCCGGTCCGAAGAACCAGCGCAAGAAGCGCCTGGCGATCATGGACCAGGACGGCGCCAATGTTCGCTATCTCTCTGACGGCAAGGCGATCACCCTGACCCCGCGCTTCTCGCCGACGCGTCAGGAAATCACCTACATGTCGTACGAGAGCGGCCAGCCGCGCGTCTATCTGCTGCAGATCGAGACAGGCCAGCGCGAACTCGTCGGCAATTTCCCAGGCATGACCTTCGCCCCGCGCTTCTCGCCCGATGGCCAGAAGGTGATCATGAGCCTGATGCGCGAGGACGGCAATTCCAACGTCTACGCCATGGATCTGAGGAGTCGCTCGACGACGCGGCTGACCGAGTCGAATTCGATCGACACCTCGCCCTCCTATTCGCCTGACGGCGGCAGGGTGGTCTTCACCTCCGACCGCGGTGGCCAGCCGCAGATCTACGTGATGGGCGCCGACGGTTCGGGCCAGACCCGCATCTCCTTCGGCGGCGGCAGCTATTCGACGCCGGTGTGGTCGCCGCGCGGCGACCTGATCGCCTTCACCAAACAGTCGGGCGGCGAGTTCCAGATCGGCGTGATGAAGACCGACGGTTCCGGCGAGCGCATCCTCTCCTCCGGCTTCCAGCAGGAAGGCCCGACCTGGGCGCCGAACGGCCGCTACATCATGTTCTTCAAGGAAGCCGCCGGATCGGGCGGGCCGCGCCTCTATTCGATCGACCTGACCGGCCGCAACGAGCAGGCCATCCCGACGCAGAACTTCGCTTCGGACCCTGCCTGGTCGCCGCTGCTCGAATAGATCAAATTTTAACCATCGGCGGCGACGCCACCGAGGCGCCGCCTTAATGCCGTATTTCCGCCAAGGGAGCACGGACACTTGCGAAACAGGGAAGGGCTGGTCGCGGACGGGCGACGGTCACAAACCATTAACCATGTTTCTTGAACGCCGGTTAACCGCGATGTGGTTACTGGTTGTTCAACGAAATCACTCGAATGCGAAGGAGAGGCCGGCATGCGCCGCATCGCAGCAATCACACGTAATCCGCTCGTCGTAGCGTTGTTCCTGACGCTCGCGATCGCGGGCTGCGCCAACAAGAAGACCCCGAACAATGCGGCGGATCTGGGCCTTGCCGGCGGCGCGGCGACGCCGGGCTCCGCCCAGGACTTCACGGTCAATGTCGGCGACCGCATCTTCTTCGACACCGACAGCTCGGTGATCCGCTCCGACGCGCAGGGCATCCTCAGCCGCCAGGCCCAGTGGCTGAACAAGTACCGCCAGTACGCCATCGTCATCGAGGGCCATGCCGACGAGCGCGGTACCCGCGAATACAACATCGCGCTCGGCGCCCGCCGCGCTGCAGCGACCCGCGACTTCCTCGCCGCGCGTGGCGTCGCCGCCAACCGCATGAAGACGATCTCCTACGGCAAGGAGCGGCCTGTCGCGGTCTGCGACGACATCTCCTGCTGGTCGCAGAACCGCCGCGCGGTGACCACGCTCTCCGGCGCCGGCAGCTGAGGCCGAAAGGTCACACTTCTATCGAAAGGCGGCCGTTCCGGCCGCCTTTTTCGTTTGCGGAGCCGTGCAAACAAAATTTGGCCGAAGTCTCGTCTTGCTCTAAAAGCCGAGATGCGCAGCCTTTGCGCCAAATGTTCCTCTCCATCGTTGAGACGCCCATGTATTTTCGATCCATCCTGAGCGGTACGCTCGCAATCCTGTTCGTGTCCGGCACGATCGTCCATGCGGACGAGCGCGTCGGGCTCCTGAATGCACTCAAGTCCGACACCGCCGAGAGCGGCCTGTCGCTGCCCAAGATCGGCCTGCCGAAGCTCTTCGGCGGCAAGGAGAGCCCTGCCGGCCAGATCCAGATGGCGCAGGCGGGCGACCCCCGCATCACCGCGCTGGAAGAGCAGATCCGCTCCCTTTCCGGCACCATCGAGGAGCTGAACTTCCAGATCCTGCAGATGCAGGAGCAGATGCGGAAGATGCAGGAGGACAACGAGTTCCGCTTCCAGGAGCTCGAAGGCAAGAAGACCGACGCCGGCACGCCGACCGACAGCAATGTCGCGTCGGCTCCGGCCACCCCTGCCCCACCGCCGGCTGACGCGAACCAGTCGGCGGCCGTCGACGAGGAAGAAGATGGTTCCGGCGTCCCGATGGAACCGGAGGTGCTCGTCGACAACCGTACCGGGGAGCCGGCGGAGGTTCCGTCGGGCAATGGCGGCAACGTGCTTGGCGCGCCGCCGACGACGTTCGGCACCATCACCTTCGACGACAAGGGCAATGTGACCGGCGGCTCCGTCGGCGACCAGACCACGCAGTCCGTCGGCGGCGTCACCCGGGGCATCCCGGGCGTCACCGCTGACGAGGCGCCGGTGCGGCAGGCGACCCCCAGTCAGACGGCCCAGGAGCCGGCCGGAACCCAGATGGCGGCCCTGCCGTCAACCGACGATCCGGAAGAGCTCTACCGCAATTCCTACGAATTCATCCTCTCCGGCGACTACGGCACGGCGGAAGCGGGCTTTCGCGACCACATCTCGCGTTTTCCCTCCGACCCCAAGGCGGCGGACGCGCATTTCTGGCTCGGCGAGGCGCTGCTTGGCCAGAAGAAGTACCGCGACGCGGCCGAGATGTTCCTGTCGGCCAACAAGCAATACCCCTCGTCCAAGAAGGCCCCGGACATGCTGCTGAAGCTCGGCGTGTCGCTGGTCGGCCTCGACCAGAAAGACGTCGCCTGCGCGACCTTCTCCGAGATTGGCAAGCGCTATCCGAGCATTTCCGGCGCGCTGAAGGAACGCGTCAAGCAGGAACAGGCCCTGGCCGCGTGCTGACCGCGCCGCAAGGCACCGAACATTCCGGGCTGTTTTCGCCTCTCGACCTCGCCTCCCGCGGCTCAGTGACCGCCGCTGTGTCAGGCGGCAGCGACTCCACCGCGCTGCTTCTGCTGCTCAAGCTCCACCTCGACCGATTTTCACCGACGACTCGGTTTGTCGCCGTCACCGTCGATCATGCACTGCGGCCGGAATCGGCCGATGAGGCCGCCGCCGTCGCGCGGCTCTGCGCGGGCATCGGCGTTGCCCACCGCGTCCTCGCCTGGACGGGTGACAAGCCGGCAACCGGACTTGCCGCCGCCGCGCGCGAGGCGCGCCACCGATTGCTCGCCGAGGCTGCCGTCACGGAGAATACCGATCTCGTCTTGACCGGACATACGGCGGACGACCAGGCCGAGACCGTGCTGATGCGGCGCGAACGCGGCGATGCCGACGCCGACGGACGCGGACTTGCCGGCATCGCGCCGGCAACGCTGTTCGACGGCAGGACATGGTTTGCCCGCCCGCTGCTCGGCGCCCGCCGCGAAACCCTGCGCGATTTCCTGAGGCAGAGAAATGTCGGCTGGTCCGACGACCCCACAAACCTCAACCAGCGATACGAGCGGCCGCGTGTCCGCAGGAAGCTCGCAGGGGAGGATGGTGATGCGGCAGTCGTCGAGGCGTTGGCTGTGGCGGCCGATGCCGCGAGACGGCGGGAACGGCTTGGCGATGCGGCGGCGGCGCTGATCCGCGAGCATGCCGACCGCCCCGCGCCGGGTCTTCTGAGGCTGCAGCCGGATTTTTTCGAGGCGCGGCCTGACGCTGCCATCTATGCGTTGCGCATCCTACTGGCGGTTACCGGCGGCGCGCGCCATCTGCCCGACGAGGCGCGCGCCGCAGCCCTGCATGCCAGGCTGGCCGCCGGCGGTCAGGTCCGCGCCGTGCTGTCGCGGACGCTTGTCGACCGGCGCAAGACGGGCGTCTTCCTGCTGCGCGAAGCGCGGAACCTGCCGGAGGCCGATGACCTCGATGCGCATATCTGGGACGGCCGATACCGGATTGCCGGCCCGTCCGAGCCGCCGGCAGGCGACCGCTCGTTCGTCTACGGCGAAAAGGGCCCGGTTCCGGAGACCCTCCTCCACCTTGCCGCCGCGGCGCAGCCCGAGCTTCCCGCCGGCCGGACGGCGGTCCCCGTCCTCGCGCCATGGGCGCGATTTTTGCCGTCTTTCGATCTCGCCCCGGCGCGCGCCGCGGCGGAACTGATCGGCGCGCCGCAAATACCGGCGCCGCCTTTTCGCGAACACATTGAGAGTAAAGCTTAACCGAGACAGGCTGTCACGCTTGGCAATAGTAGCCGTGGTCCCTATGTTACGGCCAAGGAATATCACCTTAGACAGGCGTCCTGTTGCGGCGCCGACAGGACATTAAATGAATCCGAATTACCGCAATCTGGCGCTCTGGGCGATCATCGCCGTTCTTCTGATCGCATTGTTCAACCTGTTCCAGGCGCCGCAGCAGCGTGGCGCAACCAGCGAAATCGCCTATTCGCAGTTCCTCAGCGAGCTCGACTCCGGCCGCATCAAGTCGGTGACGATCGCCGGCGACCGCATCACCGGCACCTACAGCGACAGCTCCAGCGGCTTCCAGACCTACTCGCCCGGCGACTCCACGCTGGTGAGCCGGCTCGAGGACAAGAACGTCACCATCAATGCGCGTCCGGAGACGGACGGCTCGACCTCCATCTTCTCGATGCTGCTCGGCTGGCTGCCGATGATCCTGATCCTCGGCGTCTGGATCTTCTTCATGCGCCAGATGCAGTCGGGCTCGGGCCGCGCCATGGGCTTCGGCAAGTCGAAGGCCAAGCTGCTCACCGAGGCGCACGGCCGCGTCACCTTCCAGGACGTGGCGGGCGTCGACGAGGCCAAGGAGGATCTCGAGGAGATCGTCGAGTTCCTGCGCGATCCGCAGAAGTTCCAGCGGCTGGGCGGCAAGATTCCGCGCGGCGTGCTCCTGGTCGGCCCTCCCGGCACCGGCAAGACGCTGCTGGCGCGCGCCATCGCGGGCGAGGCCAACGTGCCCTTCTTCACCATCTCCGGCTCTGATTTCGTCGAGATGTTCGTCGGCGTCGGCGCGTCCCGCGTCCGCGACATGTTCGAACAGGCCAAGAAGAACGCGCCCTGCATCATCTTCATCGACGAGATCGACGCGGTCGGCCGCCATCGCGGCGCCGGCCTCGGCGGCGGCAACGACGAGCGCGAGCAGACGCTGAACCAGTTGCTCGTCGAGATGGACGGCTTCGAGGCGAACGAAGGCGTCATCCTGATCGCTGCCACCAACCGCCCCGACGTGCTCGATCCGGCGCTCCTGCGTCCGGGCCGCTTCGACCGTCAGGTCGTGGTGCCGAACCCCGACATCACCGGCCGCGAGAAGATCCTCAAGGTGCATGTGCGCAACGTTCCGCTGGCTCCCAATGTCGACCTCAAGGTGCTGGCGCGCGGCACGCCCGGCTTCTCCGGCGCCGACCTGATGAACCTCGTCAACGAGGCGGCGCTGATGGCGGCGCGGCGCAACAAGCGCCTCGTCACCATGCAGGAGTTCGAGGACGCCAAGGACAAGGTCATGATGGGCGCCGAGCGTCGCTCGACCGCCATGACCCAGGCCGAGAAGGAGCTGACCGCCTATCACGAGGCCGGCCACGCCATCCTGGCGCTCAACGTGCCCGCGGCCGACCCGCTGCACAAGGCGACGATCATCCCGCGCGGCCGCGCGCTCGGCATGGTCATGCAGTTGCCCGAGGGCGACCGCTACTCGATGAGCTACAAATACATGGTCTCGCGACTGGCCATCATGATGGGCGGACGCGTCGCCGAGGAAATGAAGTTCGGCAAGGAGAACATCACCTCTGGCGCCGCCTCCGACATCGACCAGGCCACCAAGCTGGCGCGCGCAATGGTCACGCGCTGGGGCTTCTCCGACAAGCTCGGCCATGTCGCCTACGGTGACAACCAGGAAGAGGTCTTCCTCGGCCATTCCGTGGCGCGGCAGCAGAACGTCTCGGAAGAGACCGCCCAGCTCATCGACGCGGAGGTGCGCCGCCTGATCGACGAGGCCTACACGAGCGCCACCAGCATCCTGACCAAGAAGAAGAAGGACTGGGTCGCGCTCGCCGAGGGCCTGCTCGAATACGAGACGCTGTCGGGCGACGAGATCAAGCAGTTGCTCGCCGGCCAGAAGCCGTCCCGCGATCTCGGCGACGACACGCCGACCAGCCGCGGCTCGGCCGTTCCGAAGGCCGGCGCGTCGGGCAAGCGCAAGAAGGGTTCGGAGCCGGAAGGCGGCATGGAACCGCAGCCGCAGGGCTGAAGTCCGAGACAGAGCCTCAAACAAAAAACCCGGCCAAAAGCCGGGTTTTTTTCATGGAACGGTGAGCGAAGGGCTCAGCTTTCCTTCGGCGTCAGCACCTGGCGGCCGCGATACATGCCGGTCTTCAGGTCGATGTGATGCGGGCGGCGCATTTCGCCGGAGTTCTTGTCCTCGATATAGGTCGGGGCCTTGAGCGCGTCGGCCGAGCGGCGCATGCCACGCTTGGACGGCGAGGTTTTTCTTTTTGGCACAGCCATGGAAGTGCTCCAGTAATCCGTAAAACGCCCGAGCGACCCCAGTGAAAGGGCCACGCTACAGGCCGATAGCTTCAGAAAGTGGCGTGTCCATACACTTGCCAGCCGGTTTTGACCAGTGCCGCGGCGATTTTTTTGCGCCGCACGCCGCCACTGCGGCTATTCGAGGCAGCCGACATAGCCACCGGCGCGCGCGGCGCGCCTTTCGATGATGTTGGCGAGCCTTCGCAGGCCCGGTCCCGGCTTGGCCGGATTGCGGGTGATCGGGTTGGGCAGCGCGACGGTGAGCAGCGCCGCCTGGCGCCTGGTGAGATCCTTCGCGGAGCGGCCGAAATGATGCTGCGCGGCCGCCTCGATGCCGTAGATGTTCGGCCCCCATTCGGCGATGTTGACATAGATCTCCATGATCCGCCGCTTCGACATGATCAGGTCCATGTAGATGGCGAGCGGCAGCTCCACCACCTTGCGCAGGGTGGTGAAGGGGCGTTGCCACAGATAGAGGTTCTTCACCGTCTGCATGGTGATGGTGGAGGCGCCGCGCGGCTGCTCGCCCGAGATCGCATCGTCGATCACCACCTTCAGCTCGGCAAGGTCGACGCCGTGATGCGAGCAGAACTGGCCGTCTTCCGACATGATCACCGAATGAAGCAGCACCGGGGCCACCTCCTCGATCGGCACCCACTGCCGATCGTAGCCCTGGAAGGTCACCAGGTCCCTCAGCATCAGCGTCGAGATCGGATGCACGAAGGGAGGCAGATAGAGGATGGTCAGCACGATCGGCAGCACCGCGAGGAACGCCGCGACCTTGATCGCGCGCCGCAGCCATGTCAGCGACCAGGCCCAAGCAACAAGGCGCGGTCGGACAGTCCGTTTCGACGCCATGCCTGGCCTTTCGGTCTGTGAGTTCGCTTCGGTCACGCCCATCCTGCCTGTGATTTTGGCATAAAGTCGCACGACCGAATACGCAACACGCCGTCGGCGCCATCCTGCTGGCTTGACCCCATGCGGCTTTGTCGTAAACCGTCGCCTCATGAGCCAAGCAGACGCCTTCGAGACCGTCCTGGAGATTCGTGCCCGCGCGATCGAGGAACTGCTCGTGCGACTGCTCGACGAACGCATCGAGCCCGGCGAGATCGCGCGGCCCGCAAGGCTGCTCCAGGCGATGCGGCATGGCGTTCTCAACGGCGGCAAGCGGCTTCGGCCTTTCCTGGTGCTGGAGAGTGCCGCGCTTTTCGGCGCCGACGAGGGCGCAGCGCTTCGCGTGGCGGCGGCGCTCGAATGCGTCCATTGCTATTCGCTCATTCATGACGACCTGCCGGCGATGGACGACGACGATCTGCGCCGCGGCCAGCCGACCGTGCACAGGGCTTTCGACGAGGCGACGGCCATCCTGGCCGGCGACGGCCTCTTGACGCTTGCCTTCGACATCGTCGCCGACGAGGCTACCGCGCTCAGCCCAGACCGGCGCGCCGCGCTGGTGCTGGCCCTGGCGCGGGCGGCCGGCATCGGCGGCATGGTCGGCGGCCAGGCGCTCGACCTCGAGGCCGAGCGTTCCCGCCCCGACGAGACGGGCATCATCACGCTGCAGGCGATGAAGACCGGCGCGCTGATCCGCGTCGCCTGCGAGGCCGGCGCCATCGTGGCCGGCGCGCCTGCGGCCGATCGCGAGCGGCTAGCCGAATTCGGCTCGGCGATCGGTCTTGCCTTCCAGCTCGCCGACGACCTGCTCGACCTCACCTCCGACACGGCGACGATGGGCAAGGCGACCGGCAAGGACGAAGCCGCAGGCAAGGCGACGCTGGTCGGGCTGCACGGCGTCGAATGGGCGCGCAGGCAGCTCGGCGGCCTCGTTGGCCAGGCGCATGAGCTGCTGAAGCCCTATGGCGCGGCCGCTGGTACGCTGAAATCGGCGGCGAGCTTCGTCGCCACGCGGCGTCGGTAAAATGGTAAACGCATTCGTGAAATCTTAATTCAAATACAGCCTAATCCCGAACGTTCCTTCCTGCGCAGAGTTCGGGGTAATGCGCGTGACCGGCCAGCAATCCTTCATCCGTTCGATACGGGTCCGCTATATGTCGGGCCTGTTCATTCTAGCCGTCGCATGCGGCGCCATCATCTTCGCGATGAACAGCGCCAATTCGTTCCGCCACGAGGTTGACGACACCGCGGCGGATTTCGCCACGCTGGTCCGTGACCTGCGCAAGGCCGAGGCTTTTGCCGGCCAGGCGATCGTCAACTGGCGCGCCGACACGCGTGACGACCTGGCGGGCGCGGCACTCGGTCACGTCGAGCGGCTCAACGCCGCGATCGGTCATCTCGACGCGCGCATCGCGGCGCTGCGGCCCAGCCTCTCCCCGTCGGCCGAACGCGAGCTGCGCTCGGCCTCTATCAACGGTGATCTGTTCTGGTCCGCCCGCGACATCGTGCGCAGCCTCGGCGTCTTCGCCAGCGCCGGGACGGTGGACGACTCGACCTATCGCGAAATCCGCAACCAGAGCGATTTCTTCGCGCAGCCCATGCTGACGCGCGCCCGCGACGCGCTGGAAGTCGAGCGTCGCGCCGCCGAGGAAGAGACTGACCGGCTGCTCGCCTGGGCGAGCTTCATCCTGCTCGGCGTGCTCGGCGGCGTTGCCTTCTGGGTGTTCCGACCCATGGAAAAGGCGATCCGTCAGGCCTTCGCGGAAGCCGCGCAGGCGCTGTTCAAGGCCGAGGCAGCAGATCGCGCCAAGTCCGAATTCCTCGCCAATATGAGCCATGAAATCCGCACGCCGATGAACGGCGTGCTTGGGATGGCCGAACTGCTGACACGGACCGAGCTGACGCCGCGCCAGAAGACCTTCACCGACGTCATCACCAAGTCGGGCAACGCCCTGCTGACCATCATCAACGACATCCTCGACTTCTCGAAGATCAATGCCGGCCAGCTGACGCTGGAGCCGGAGCCGTTCCGGCTGGCCGAGGCGGTCGAGGACGTGGCGGCCCTGGTGTCGGCGCGCGTCGCCGAGAAGAACCTCGAGCTCATCGTGCGCATCGACCCGCGCCTGCCGGCCTTCGTCGTCGGCGACGTCGGGCGTTTCCGGCAGATCGTCACCAACATGCTTGGCAATGCGGTGAAATTCACCGAAAAGGGCCATGTGCTGATCGATGTCTCGGGAGAGACCGTCGACGACATCGTCCATCTCAAGGTGAACGTCGAGGACACCGGCATCGGCATCCCCGCCGACAAGCTTTCCAACGTGTTTGAGAAATTCGCGCAGGTCGATGGCTCCTCGACGCGCCGGCACGAAGGCACCGGGCTCGGCCTCGCCATCGCAGCCCGGCTGGTGGACCTGATGGGCGGCAAGATCGGCCTCGAAAGCGAGGTCGGCCGCGGCTCGACCTTCTGGTTCACCGCCCAGATGCCGGTGCACGAGGCGACGGCGGCCGACGCGACCGTGCCTGTCGACGTCACCGGCTCGCGCGTGCTCGTCATCGACGACAACCCGGTCAACCGCGAGATCCTGCTGGAGCAGCTTCGCAGCTGGGGTTTCGACTGCGCCGCGGCGGAATCGGGCGCGATCGGCCTCGCCTTCCTCGACCGCGCCGCCCAGCTCGGCGCGGCGGTGGATTGCGTCATCCTCGACTATCAGATGCCCGGCATGAGCGGCGCCGACGTCGCCAGGGCGATGTGCTCCGACGTCAGGACCGCGTCCATCCCGGTCGTGCTGCTGACCTCCGTCGACCAGGTCGATTTCGCGCGCATGGTGCTCGAATACGGCATCGCCGCGCACCTGACGAAGCCGGCGCGGTCGGCAGCACTTCTGGGCACGGTGATCGCCGCCATCCAGAAGGCCCGCAGCCAGGCCGGCCGGGCCGAATTCACCAGGGAATCGGCCGAACCCTCGGTCGCCACGCAAGGATCGGCATCGCTTTCAGCCGATGAGATCGCACAACCGAAAGCCGGCGCACCGCTCGACATCCTCGTGGCGGAGGACAATGAGGTGAACCAGCTGGTGTTCGCCCAGATCCTGTCCGGGCTGGGTCTCAGCTACCGCATCGCCAGCAATGGCCGCACGGCGGTGGAGATGCATCGCGCGCTGAAGCCCAAGCTCATCCTGATGGACGTCTCGATGCCGGAGCTCAACGGCTACGAGGCGACCCAGGCGATCCGCGCGGCGGAGGCCGCCAGCGGCGCCCGCACGCCGATCATCGGCGTCACCGCGCATGCGCTGAAGGGCGACAGCAAGAAGTGCATCGAGGCCGGCATGGACGACTATCTGCCGAAGCCGGTATCGCCCGACCGTCTGAGCGGCAAGATCGGCGCCTGGCTCAGTGAAGCCGGCATGGCGAAGACGGCGTAGCGGTCGTCACCTGTTCTTCAGCACGACGCAGGCGCCGCCGGCCTGGCGCAGCTTGCTGCAGATGCCGTCGGCCTCCTTGCGCGACTCCGCGCCGATGCGCACCGCGTAGATGCCGCGCGGCACGAAGGCCGAACGCACCCGGCTGACCGCCGGCTCATGGCCGCCAAGCAGGGCGGGGAAGCGCGCCTTCACGCGCTGCCATTGGCGGATCGCTACGGTGCGCCGGATGTTACCGGCGACCTGCACGCCCCAGGGCTTGATGTGCACGGTGGACATGGCAACGACAGCGCTCATCGTCACGGGCAGGGTGCGGCAGGCCTTGCCGAAGGTCAGCGTCGGATGCAGCGGCTGCACGGTGCCGGCATATTTCGCGTCGGTGAACACGTCGGCCGGTTCGCCCATGATGTCGAGCACGTAGTTCTCAGTCTCCAGCGGCAGGAAGCCGCCCGACGTCAGCCAACGGCTCACCCTGGCTTCGCCAGCATTGTAGGCAGCGGCGGCAAGGCCGAGATTGCCGAAACCGGTCTTCAGTTCGCCGAGATATTTCGCCGAGGCAGGCAGCGCCTTGGCTATGTCGAAACTGTCGTCGAGGCCGCGCATCGCAGCCGTACCCGGCATGAACTGGGCGATGCCCTCGGCGCCCGCCGGGCTCACCGCGTTTGGATCGAACCGGCTCTCCTTGAAGATCAGCCGGGCGAAGAAGTCGCGCGGAAGGGCGTTCTTGTCCGCCTCGCGTTCGATGATCGTGCAGATGCGGCCAAGCGTGACGGGCAGCGAGCGGCCCGGCGGATCGGCAAGCGCCCGGCCGGACCAGAAAGGCGCGGCCCCGGCCAGCACCGAGCCAAGCAGTGCCAGGATCGCCGCCTCCCGGGCCCCCGGCATCGCTACTCCGCAGCCGCCCTGCCGCGCCCGAAGCGCTGCTCGATATAGTCGGCGACCATCTTCTGGAAATCCTCCGCTATCGCAGGCCCGCGCAGCGTGGCGGCCTTCTTGCCGTCGATGAAGACAGGCGCGGTCGGAGTCTCGCCGGTGCCGGGAAGCGAGATGCCGATGTCGGCATGCTTGGACTCGCCGGGGCCGTTGACGATGCAGCCCATCACGGCGACCTTGAGTTCCTCGACCCCGGGATATTTCTCGCGCCAGACCGGCATGTTCTTGCGGATGTCTTCCTGGATGTTCTGCGCCAGCTCCTGGAACACCGTCGAGGTCGTGCGGCCGCAGCCCGGGCAGGCCGCCACGATCGGCACGAACTGGCGGAAACCCATCGTCTGCAGCAGTTCCTGCGCCACCTGGACCTCGCGGGTGCGGTCGCCGCCGGGTTCGGGCGTCAGCGAGATGCGGATCGTGTCGCCGATGCCCTGCTGCAGCAGGATGCCCATGGCAGCCGAGGAGGCGACAATGCCCTTCGAGCCCATGCCGGCCTCGGTGAGGCCAAGATGCAGCGCATGGTCGGAGCGCCCCGCAAGCTCGGTGTAGACTGAAATCAGGTCCTGCACGCCGCTGACCTTGGCCGACAGGATGATCCTGTCGCGCGAGAGCCCGATCTGCTCGGCCGCCTCAGCCGACAGCAGCGCCGACTGCACGATCGCCTCGTGCATGACCTGTACGGCCGTCAGCGGCGAACCCTGGCTCTGGTTCTCGTCCATCAGCCGGGTCAGCAGCTCCTGGTCGAGCGAGCCCCAGTTGACGCCGATGCGCACCGGCTTGCCGTAGCGGATCGCCATCTCGACGATTTCGGCGAACTGCCGGTCCTTCTTCTCCTTGAAGCCGACATTGCCCGGATTGATGCGGTATTTCGCCAGCGCCTCGGCGCAGCCGGGATGATCGGCGAGCAGCTTGTGGCCGATATAGTGGAAATCGCCGACCAGCGGCACACCGAAGCCGAGCCGGTCGAGCCTCTCCCTGATGCGCGGCACTGCGGCGGCGGCTTCGTCGCGGTCGACCGTGATGCGCACGATCTCCGAGCCCGCCCTGGCGAGGGCTGCGACCTGCGCCACCGTCTTGTCGATGTCGGCCGTGTCGGTATTGGTCATCGACTGGACGACGACAGGAGCGCCGCCGCCGACGACGACGCCGCCGACGTCGACGCCGATCGAATGCCGCCGCGGAAAGGGTGAAGAGAAATATCCGGTCATCGCCGGCCGCCTGGTCCTGAAAGCCTGGTCCTGAAAGCTACGGGCATGAGGTGGAGGAGCGTGCACCCATTGTCAATGCCTGTCGCCCAACTGACTCGTCCCTAGCTCCCCGGCGTGCCGGTTGTATGACGCTGGAAAGAAAATGGCCCGCCGAAGCGGGCCATTCCGAATGGTCGATGGTGCGGCTTACTGTGCCGGAGCAGGTTCAGCCGGGGCCGGTGCGGGCTCGGCGGGGGCAGGAGCCGGCTCGGCCGGAGCGGTCGCGTCAGGCGCCGGAGCTGCGGGCGCAGTCGCATCCGGTGCAGGCGTTGCCGGATCGGCAGGCGCTGCAGGAGCAGTCGCGTCGGGCGCAGGCGCAGCCGGAGCGGTCGCATCAGGCGCGGGCGTCGCGGGTTCCGTCGTCGTCGTTGCAGGTTCGCCTGGCGCAGGCGGGGTTTCCCCGCTGCCGGGAGCGAAGACGAAATACGCGATCACCGCGAGCACCAGCACGATGGCCGCGATCAGCACGCTGCTGCCGCCGCTGCGGCCTTCGACGCGGTTCACTACGGTCGAATCGTGGGTACTGCCCGAATTGCGTGCATCCGGGGTGAAGGGATCGGGATCTGCCGGCGGAACAGGGTTCAGCGGGTCCGTGTGACGCGGATCCGGTACGCGAGCAGGATTGGCCATGGCGGTTCTCCGTCTGTTGGGTCGTGGATTAACGCACCAGAGACGAATAGGTTTCACGCGAATGTGAGACCGCTTTGCCATTACCTTGCGCACGGCTTCCGGAAGTCAAGACCGCCGCGCGAGATCTCCTCCCGACAGGCCGCGGTTCAGCCACCTTCGTAGCGGCGGTGGAAACGGTGCCCGAGGCCGGTCAGTATCTCGTAGCCGATCGTGTCGGAAAGCGCCGCTATCTCGTCGATCGTCTGCCGCTCGCCGATGAGTTCGACCAGATCGCCCGGCGCCGGTTCTTCAGGGCTCAGCGCCGAGATGTCGAGGATGATGGTGTCCATCGAAACGCGGCCCGCGAAAGGCAGCTTCCTGCCGCGATGCCAGGCGACGGCCGCCGCGCGCCGCGGCCAGCCGTCGGCATAACCCAGCGCGATGGTCGCCAGCCTCAACTCCGCCGTACTACGGAAGCTGTGGCCGTAACCGACGCCTATGCCGGCCTCGAGGCCGCGCGTCTGGATGATCTTCGCGGCGAGCCGGACGGTCTGGCGCATCGGGTTCTCCCGCCCCGGCGTCGGGTTCACTCCATAGAGCGCCGCGCCCGGCCGCACGAGATCGTAGTGGAACGCGCCGCCGAGGAAGATGCCGGACGAATTGGCGAGCGACGCCGGCGCATCCGGCAGCATACGGCGAAGCGCCTCGAACGCCTTCCGCTGCAGCGCGTTCACGGGATTGTTCAGCTCGTCGGCGCAGGCGAGGTGGCTCATCACCAGCTTGAGATCGAGGCCGTCGAACGCATCGCGACCGATGCTTTCGACTTCCGCCTGCGCCATGCCGAGCCGCGACATGCCGCTGTCGACCTGCACGGCAACCGGCAATCTCTGCCCGCGCCTTCGCGCCGCCGCCTGCCAGGCCGCAAGCTGCGCCGCGCTGTTGGCGACGGCGATAAGCCCGGCGGCGGCGCAGTCGTCCTCGGCGCCGGGATGGATGCCGTTGAGCACGAAGATGTCAGGCCCTTCGCCGAGCACCCGCCGCAGCGAAATCCCCTCGGCGGCCTGTGCGACGAAAAAGGCATTGCAGCCTTCCCTGCGAAGCGCCGTGGCGACGGCCGCCGCGCCGAGCCCGTAGCCGTCCGCCTTGACGACGGCGGCGCATTGGCCACCCTCGAGCCTTTCCCTCAACAGCCGGTAGTTTTCGCGGATGGCGCCGAGATCGATGGTGAGGACGGCCCCTGCCTGGCTCAGGTTGGGACCCCGGTTCTGCTGCTCGCCGCTATCCTGCATGCTCTCGGGCTCGTGACGCTTCAGAGCATCAGTAGGATTGCGAGGCGGATGCCGCAACCTCAGCGTCTCGCGAGCGTAGTTCGACTGGCAACGAGCTTTCAGCCGGCCAGATGCCGGAACGTCGCCACGACCTCGTCATAGACCTGCTTCTTGAACGGTACCACGAGCCCGGAAAGGTCGCCCATCCTGCGCCAGTCCCAGCGGTCGAACTCCGCCTCATGGCCGCCGGGCGGAGGATTGACGCGGATTTCACCGACATCACCGAGGAAGCGGAAGGCGTACCATTTCTGCGTCTGCCCGCGATATCTGCCTTTCCACGCGACGCCGACGAGATGGGCCGGCAGATCGTAATTGATCCATCGCGGAGCTTCGGCGATCAGCTCCAGGCTTTCCATTCCGGTTTCTTCGTAAAGCTCGCGCTTCGCCGCCGGCAGCGGCTCCTCGCCCTTGTCGATGCCGCCCTGCGGCATCTGCCAGAGCTGCGCGGAGCCCGCCATCTCGCTGTCCGGCTCGGCCATGCGGTGGCCGACCCACACCAGCCCTTCACCGTTGAGCACCATCATGCCGACGCAAGGCCGGTAGGGCAGGGTTTCGGGATTGACCGGTTTCTTCGCCACGCTCAGCCTTTCTCGGGATCGATGGTGACGGCGGAGACCGGCACGATCTCGATGCCGCGCTTCTTCGCCTCCGCCACCCAGGAGGTCACCGTGTCGACGGTCACGTCGAAGGCCGATCCGGTGCCGAGCGCAAAGCCTTTCGCCCGGGCGGTCGCCTCGAGCTGGTCGAGCTTCTTCAGGATCGCGCCGCGGTCGCGTTCGGCATCGATGATCGCGTCGCCGGAAGCGAACGGCACCCGGTCCTTCAGCGCCATGTCCGGCGCCACGCTGCGTGCGGTCGTGCCGTCGTCGAGATAGAGCAGGCCGCGCTTGCCGAGCTCCGCCATGATGGGCGCCATCGCCTTCGCGTCCGCCACGAAGCGCGCGCCCATATAGTTCATCACGCCGGTGTAGTTGGTGGTGCGCGATAGCGTCCAGCGCAGGCGCTCGACGTTCTCGTCCGGCGCCGCGTCGACGGTCAGCGTGTTGCGGCCGGGGTCGATGTTCGGATAGTCGAAGGGCTCCAGTGGCGCCTGCATCAGGATCTCGTGGCCCTTGCGCCGCGCCGCCTGCATCCAGCGGCCGATCGAGTTGCCCTGCGGAGCAAAGGCCAGCGTCACCTCGGCGGGCAGTTTTTCGATCGCCTCCTGCGTGCCGGTCTGCGACACCGCAAGCCCGCCGATCACGATCGCCACGCGCGCGCCGCGCGCGCCGGACCAGGGCCTCGCATAGACATCGACCGGCCGGCGCCCGTCGGCGGCGCGGATCGGCAGCGGCCCGGTCTCGCTTTCCTCGATCAGCGCCTGGTCGGGCAGGTGGGCTATAGCGAGATTCTGTCCGACGGCGGACGGGTCGCGGATGATGATGACGCCGTCGCCCCTGCCCGCGCTCTCCGGATTGACGTGGATGATCGAGGGGCCTTCGCTCTTCGGAGCCGTGGGAGCCGGCGCCGCGGTCTCGGCAGGCGGCGCGACGGTCTCGGCCACCTCCAGCGTGGCGGTCACCGATGTCTGGGGATTGCGGAACGGTCTTTCGCGCAGCGCGATGGCGCTCGAAACGGCAAGGATGGCGACGGCGCCGAGGCCGAGGATCAGCGAGCGCGCCGGCGGCACGAAGCCGCGAGACGGTCGCCTGGGCTCCGTCTGGCCGAGCGGGCGCTCGATATCCTTGGTTACATGCGTCAAGCAGCCGACCTGCGGGTTTGGAGATATGTCTTCGGGCTTGAATCAAACTGCCGGAACCTTTCGGTCCCGGCAGCGACGCATTTCACAATACCGAAAGCCGGACAAGCGGCCCTTACTGGTTCATCACGGCCTTGTCGGGGTTCGGCGGGAAGGCCGGGTCGGTCTTCACGCCGCGCAGCAGGTCGAGCGCGTAGGTAAGCTGCACGTCGTCCTTCGGGTCCGGCGGCACATAGGCGGCGGAGCCCGAGCCTTCGTCGCTCTCCTCGACGCCCTTGATATGGCCCCTGAGGTCGGATTCGCCGCGCGTCACGTCGCGCCCGGCGAGATCTTCCGGCAGCGGCTGCTCGACCTTGATGTCGGGCGTGATGCCCTTGCCCTGGATCGACTTGCCCGCCGGCGTGTAATAGAGCGCCGTCGTCAGCCTGAGCGCGCCGTTCTCCGACAGCGGGATGATGGTCTGCACGGAGCCCTTGCCGAACGAGGTCGTGCCGACGACCGTCGCGCGGCGGTGATCCTGCAGGGCGCCGGCCACGATCTCCGAGGCGCTCGCCGAACCGCCGTTGACCAGCACGATCAGCGGCTTGCCGTCGATGTCGTCGCCCGGACGCGAGTCGAAGCGCGACACGTCCTTCGGATCGCGGCCGCGCGTCGAGACGATCTCGCCGCGGTCGAGGAAGGTGTCGGACACGCTGACCGCCTGGTCGAGCAGGCCGCCCGGGTTGAGCCTGAGGTCGAGCACATAGCCCTTCAGCTTGTCGGCCGGGACCTGCTCCTTGATCTTGGCGATCGCGTCCTCGAGGTCGTCATAGGTCTTCTCGGTGAAGGAGGTGATCTTCATGTAGCCGACATCGTCCTCGACGCGGTACTTCACGGCCTTGACCTTGATGATGTCGCGCACCACCGTGATCTCGATCGGCTTGTCGGCGCCCTCGCGCAGGATGGTGAGCTTGATCGGCGTGTTGACGAGGCCGCGCATCTTCTCGACGGCGTCGTTGAGCGACAAGCCGCGCACTTCCTCGCCGTCGATCTGGGCGATGTAGTCGCCGGCGCGCACGCCGGCCTTGGCAGCAGGCGTGTCGTCGATCGGCGTGATCACCTTGACCAGCTCGTTCTCCATCGTCACTTCGATGCCGAGCCCACCGAACTCGCCCTTGGTCTGCACGCGCATGTCCTTGGCGGCATCGGCGTTCATGTAGGAGGAGTGCGGGTCGAGCGAGGTCAGCATGCCGTTGATGGCGTTCTCGACCAGCGACTTCTCGTCGGGGGGCGTCACATACTGCGCCCGCACCCGCTCGAAGATGTCGCCGAAGATGGCGAGCTGCTTGTAGGTCTCCGAACCAGCCGCGTTGGCGGTCGAACTAGGCGCTCCATAGACCAGGCTCATGGCCGAAGCGCCCATCAGGGCACCCGCGAACAGAAGCGACAATTTACGTACCATTTCCTGTCCTTCCAGAGTGACGGTCCGCCCACCATGGAGACGGATCGACGGGTTTCCCATCCTTGCGGAACTCAACGTAGAGTTCCGGCGTGGCATTTCCAAGGGTATCGGCCGAGGCGCTCGCGACCCTGGCCTCACCCATCGCGCCGATCGGTTCACCCGCCAGAACGGACTGACCCGACGTGACGCTGATTCTGCTCATCCCGGCCAGAACGACATGATAGCCGTCGCCGGCATTCAGGATCAAGAGTTGTCCATAAGAACGGAATGGCCCCGCATAAAGAACGCTCCCGTCGGACGGTGCCGTGACGATGGAGCCCGATTGTGTCGCAAGCGTGTCGCCCTGCATCACGCCGCCGTTACCGTCCTTGTCGCCGAAACGACGGCCGAATTTGCCGGAAACCGGCAAGGCGAGCTGGCCTTTCAGCGAGTTGAACGGCGCCGCCGCGATGAGCTGATTCGCCTCTGGAACGGGCAGCGCGGCGAGCTCGTCCTGGCGCTGCTGCCGCTCGGCCTCCGCGAGGCGCGCCTTCTCCACTTCGGCCGCCTGCTTCTCCAGGGCCGCGATCAGTTCCTTCAGGCTCTTCGCCTTCCCGGCGAGCTCTTCCGAGCGCTTCTGCTCGGCGTCGAGCGCCGTCTCGTGCTCGGTCTGCAGGCGCTGCTTCTCGGCGGCGAGAAGCTCGAGCCGTTCCTTCTCGGCAAGCTGCTCGCCAAAGGCCTCGGACAGCCGCGTGCGCTCGTCCTCGATCGAGGCGGCGATGCGCGACAGTTCGGTCAGGTCGGCGACCAGCGCTTCCGTCTCCTTGCGCAGCCCGGGCACCACCGCGCCCAGCATGATCGCGCTGCGCACGGATGCGAGCGCGTCCTCCGGCGTCACCAGGATCGCCGGTGGCGGGTTGAGCCCCATGCGCTGCAGCGCCCCGAGCACCTCGGCCAGAACCTCGCGCCGTCCGGCAAGCGATTCCTTGATTCCGTTTTCCTGCGTCTTCAGCGCCTCGACGCGGTCGGTGATGTCCTCGATGTCCTGGCTGAGCTTGCGCTCGGTCTTGGCCGACTGGATCAGCGCGGCGGTGATCGACGCGGCGTCCTTCTTGACCTCGGCGATCTCTGTGGCGAGCGACGCCTTGCGCTCCTCCGACAGGGTGATCTCGCGCGACACCCGTTCATATTCGGCGACCGACTGGTCGACCTCCTGCCGTTCGGTCGCGGACCCGCTCAAAGCGGTTTCCTCGGCATGGGCGGACAGGCTCGCGGCGACGAGCAAAGCCGCGGCCGCAAGACCGCGCCACACGCTCAGCCATTTTCCGCCTGGAGTTTTCATCCGTCCCTTGCAGTCGCCGATCTACGGCCAGCCTGAAGCGCCGATCCTAGCGATTGCTTCGTTAACGAACCATCAACCATGCGCGACCGCCGCCGGCAAGGCCGCAGCCTCATGCGCGGTGATACGGGTGCCCGGAAAGGATCGTCGCTGCGCGGTAGAGCTGCTCGCCGAGCATGACCCGCACCATCTGGTGAGGCCAGGTCTGCGCGCCGAAGGACAATACCAGCTCGGCCGTTTCGCGCAGCGACGGGTCGTGGCCGTCAGGACCGCCGATCGCGACCGTCATCGCGCGCCGCCCGCCGTCGCGCAGCGCGGCTATGCGGGTCGCGAAATCTTCGGAGGAGATGTTCTTGCCGCGCTCGTCGAGCAGGATCAGCGCTGCGCCCGATGCCAGATGCTGCCTCAGCCTGTCGCCTTCCTCGCGCTTGCGCTCCGCGGTGCCCTGCGCGCGGCTTTCGGGGATTTCGGCGATACCGGAGAATTCCAGGCCGACGGCAGGGCCGCTTTTCGAGAAACGCTCGAAATAGCGGTCCGCAAGTTCCTTCTCGGGGCCGGCCTTCATGCGGCCCACGGCAAATACCGAAATCTTCATCCGCCCTCCGGCCTTTTCTGTTGCGCATGATCCCTACCCGAAATCGATGTCGATTTCGGGTCATGCCGCAGGCCGAGACATCCGGGCCGAGAACCCCGGAATGCAGGTCCGGTCGAAAGGACCTTAGTGGATCGTCTCTTCCTCGAGGTCCGGAGCCTGCCACATCTTCTCGATGTTGTAGAACTCGCGGATTTCGGGGCGGAAGACATGGACGATGACGTCGCCCGCATCGATCAGCACCCAGTCGGCGCCCGCCAGGCCCTCGACGCGCGCATTGCCGAGGCCGGCATCCTTCAGCGCCTTGAGGAGCTGATCGGCGACGGCGGCGACATGGCGGTGCGAACGGCCCGATGCGACGACCATGTAGTCGCCGAGGCTCGATTTACCCTGGATGTCGATTGTGACGATGTTTTCGGCCTTGGAGTCTTCCAGACTGGCAAGGACTGTTTCAAGGGCGCGGGAGGAAGCGTCGTTTCCGCTTAACCCGGCCGGCGAAGGCAGGATATCCGCCTTCTTCCGCAGTGCTGTTCTCAGTGTCTTTCCTTTCAGGACGGAACAACCAACCGGCGCAAATCAAGCCGGCACCCAATAGATAGGCAGAGTTGCATTGCAGTTTCAAGACGCTCCTTGGCCTAGCAAAGCAGCGAATTCCGCCCGGCTTTGGCGGGAACGCATCGGCGCGCGACGGGTTATCGGTCCCATACCCCACAAGCAGGAGCCGGCGCCATGGACCTCGAAACCCAGCTCGATCCCCAGGGCGCGTGGATCGCCGTCCAGGCCGGCGTCGCGCAGATCAGCGGACTGGCTGTTTCCTATTCCTTCTCGGTGATCGGCGCGGTGATACTGCTGATTGGGGGATGGCTGGTTGCCGGCCTCATCGAACGCAGCCTGTTCGCCACCCTCAGCCGGGTCCGCGGATTCGACGCCACGGTATCGCGCTTCCTGTCGACGGTGGCGCGCTATGCGATACTGGTGATGGTCATCGTCATGGTGCTCGGCCAGTTCGGCGTGCAGACGGCGTCGATCATCGCGGCGATCGGCGCGATCGGCCTGGCCATCGGGCTGGCGCTGCAGGGCACGCTGCAGAACATCGCAGCCGGCCTGATGCTGCTTTTCCTTAGACCCTTCCGCATCGGCGAATCGATAAAGGTCGGCGCGGTCGAAGGGGACGTCGAGGAGATCGGCCTTTTCGCGACCAGGCTGCGCGCCGCCGACGGCACCTATATACTGGCGCCGAACTCCAAGCTTTGGAACGAGCCGGTCTATAACACGACGCGCAACCGCACCCGCCGCAACGACATCTCGGTCGGCGTCAAGCACGGCTCCGACGCCGGTCTTGCCCAGAAGCTGATGATGGAGCTCGCCGCGGCCGATTCCCGCGTCAGGGACAACCCGTCGCCGGTCGCCTATCTCGCCACGCTCGGCGACGCCGGGGTGACGGTGACGTTGCGCTACTGGACATCCGACAAGGATTTCCTGCGCACGAAGATCGAGCTGATCGAACGCATGAAAACGCGGTTCGACGAGCGGGACCTGTCCTTCTCGGCGCCGCAGCCCGCCTGACCGCTACCGCCGCTGGTCGTCCTCGGACGGGAAGGCCAGATCGACCGGTAGCGGCGCCTGTGGTGTCATCGGCGCGAAGCTTCCCGTTTCGGCCTGCGGCACGGGCCGCGCCTGCGCCACGCGCCAGAGCACGAACAGCGCATAGACGACGGCGATGACGATCGCCACATAGATGAAGGACTGCGTGCCGTAGGCGGCCGTCAGCGCCGTGCCGAGGCCGGGAATGATGAAGCCCGATATCGACCAGGCGAACAGCATCGAGGAGGACAGCGCCACCAGGTCGTCCTTCGAGGCGCGGTCGTTGGCATGGGCCGACGACAGGGAATAGATCGATTCCGACGCGCCGCTCCAGACCACGTAGATGACCAGGATCACCGAAAGCGACGCCGCATCGTAGCGGGCGGCGGCGATGCCGGCCACGGCCACCAAAAGCGACGCCGTGATCAGCACGTAGCGGCGGTCGGTGCGGTCGGAGATCCAGCCGAACGGGATCTGCAGGAGCAGCGTGCCGAGCGGCATGCAGAACATCAGCATCGCCACTTCCTGCTGCGTGAACCCCTTCGCAGTGGCGTGGATCGGCGAGAAGCCGGCGATCATCATGGAGAGGCCGCCGACGGCGAGCATGCCGGCGACGCCGACCGGCGATATCTGCCAGGCGCGCCCCAGCGCCACCGAAGCGGATTCTGGCGCCGGCGGCTGCGCGAGCCTGGTCAGGCCGATCGGCAGCATCGACAGCGCGGTGAAACTGATGCCGACCAGCGGCACCTGCGCCGAACCTATGTCGAGCAACCCCATCAGCGCGGAGCCGATGCCCAGGCCGACGACATAGCTGACATAGAAGATCGCCATGACCCGGCCGCGTATCGAATTGTCGATGGCATCGTTCAGCCAGCTTTGCGCGACGATGAACATGGCCGAGATGGCGAAGCCGTAGAGCGCCCGCGCGACGATCCAGAGGATCGGGTGCGTGCCGGCCGCGACGCCGACATTGGAAAGCACGATGAGGGCCGAAAGCACCATGTAGGCGCGCGCATGCCCTATTCGGCGCACGATCACGCCGGTGAGCAGGCAGCCGGCGATGCCGCCGGCGGACAGCCCGGTCAGCATGCCGCCCGCCCAGGTCGGCGCGAAGCCCTCGGCGCCGAGCCGCACCGGGATATAGGCGAACATCAGCCCGTTGCCTACCGCGACCAGCGCCATCGAGGCGATCACCGAGGCGATGGCGACGAGCGGCGGCGGCGCGGCGGGACGCTCGCTATGCGCTTTCCGGGATGCCGGTTCGGACACGACGACGCTCATGCATGGAGATTGCCCATGCATGAGACCTGACGTAGCGGCAAAAACGACATTCCGGAGTGCCAGAAAGCCGGTTCTGCTTGGGGGTGCCGGCCGAAGCCGGCCGGGATCAGAGCAGGAACTTCGCGATGATCGCGTCGCCCATGGCGATGGTGCCGACTTCGGTCATGCCTTCCGACATGATGTCCTTGGTGCGCAGGCCCGATTCCAGCACCGAGGCGATCGCCTGGTCCAGACGGTCCGCCTCCTCGATCATGTTGAAGGAGTAGCGCAGGCACATGCCGAAGGAGGCGAGCATGGCGATCGGGTTGGCGATGCCCTTGCCGGCGATGTCGGGCGCCGAGCCGTGCACCGGCTCGTAGAGCGCCTTGCGCTTGCCGGTCCTGGCATCGGGCGCGCCGAGAGAGGCCGAGGGCAGCATGCCGAGCGAGCCGGTGAGCATGGCGGCCACGTCCGACAGCATGTCGCCGAACAGATTGTCGGTGACGATGACGTCGAACTGCTTCGGCCAGCGCACGAGCTGCATGCCGCCGGCGTCGGCGAGCATGTGGTCGAGCTTCACGTCGGAATATTTCGCCTTGTGGGTCTGCGTCACCACCTCGTTCCACAGCACGCCCGACTTCATGACGTTGCGCTTTTCCATCGACGTCACGTGGTTCTTGCGCGAGCGCGCCAGCTCGAAGGCGACGCTGGAGATGCGCTCGATCTCGAACGTGTCGTAGACCTGCGTGTCGATGCCGCGCTTCTGGCCGTTGCCGAGGTCGATGATCTGCTTCGGCTCGCCGAAATAGACGCCGCCGGTGAGTTCGCGCACGATGAGGATGTCGAGACCCTCGACGACATCCTGCTTCAGCGAGGAGGATGCAGCCAGCGCCGGATAGCAGATGGCGGGGCGCAGGTTGGCGAAAAGCTCGAGGTCCTTGCGCAGCCTGAGCAGCCCGGCCTCGGGGCGCACCTCATAGGGCACAGCATCCCATTTCGGCCCGCCGACCGCGCCGAACAGCACCGCGTCCGCGGCCATCGCCTTGGCCATGTCGGCGTCGGAGATCGCCTGGCCATGGGCGTCGTAGGCCGAGCCGCCGACCAGGCCTTCATCGGTCTCGAAGCCGCTGCCGAACTTCTCGTTCATGGCGGCGATCAGCTTCTTGACCTCTCCCATCGCCTCCGGACCGATGCCGTCGCCGGGAAGAAGGAATAGTTTTTTCGGTGCCATGAAACGCCCCTGTAAGTCGCAGATTAGGAAACCGACGCCTTGCTAAACGCCGCCCCTATGTGGCGCAAGGCTCAAATTGATCGAAAGAATCAGGAATTCCGCCTCAGCGCGGTGACCTCGATCTCGATCTTCATCTCGGGCTTGTTGAGCAGGCAGACGATCATCGTCGCGGCCGGCCGGATATCGCCGAACGTCTCGCCGAGGATCGGGAAGACGATGTCGGCGTAAGCCTGGTCGGTGATGTAGTAATGCGCCCTGACCACGTCCTCGAAGGAGAAGCCGCCCTCGGCCAGCGCCTTGCCGATCGTGGCGAGGCAGTTCCTCGCCTGCGCCTCGACGCTGTCCGGCATGGTCATCGTCGCGTAGTCGTAGCCGGTGGTGCCGGCGACGAAGCACCAGTCGCCCTGGACGACCGCGCGGCTGTAGCCGGCGGTCTTCTCGAAGGGCGAACCGGTGGAGATCAGCTTGCGCATGGAAGCAGTCCAGGAAAGTTGAAGCCGGTTTTCCGTCTGGAATTGCGACGGAAAAATCGGCTTACGCCCAGGGGCGGCTTTCGGCGAGCTTCTGCTCGTAGCTGGCGATGGCCGGCGCCTTCTCCATGGTCAGGCCGATGTCGTCCAGCCCGTTGAGCAGGCAGTGGCGCTTGAACTCGTCGAGGTCGAACGTGATCACGCCGCCGTCGGGCCCGCGGATTTCCTTCGCCTCGAGGTCGACCGTGATCGTCGCATTGGCGCCGCGCGAGGCATCGTCCATCAGCTTTTCCAGGTCTTCCGGGCTGACCGTCACCGGCAGGATGCCATTCTTGAAGCAATTGTTGTAGAAGATGTCGGCAAAGCTGGTCGAGATGACGCAGCGGATGCCGAAGTCGAGCAGCGCCCAGGGTGCATGCTCGCGGCTCGACCCGCAGCCGAAATTGTCGCCCGCCACCAGGATCTCGGCCTTGCGGTAGGCCGGCTTGTTGAGCACGAAGTCCGGGTTCTCCGAACCGTCCTCGTTGAAGCGCATCTCGGCGAAGAGACCGACGCTCAATCCGGTACGCTTGATCGTCTTCAGATAATCCTTCGGGATGATCATGTCCGTGTCGACGTTGACGATCGGCAACGGCGCCGCAACGCCCGTCAGCTTGGTGAACTTATCCATGCTCTGTCTTTCCGGCCTGTTTTGCTGCAGTCGCTTTACACAAAGCCGGCCCGGAATCAAAGACCGCATAGGGCCGGCGCAATGGGTCAGATCACGTTCAGCTCGCGATAAGGCCGGTTTCCGGCGATGCGCTCATAGCCGAAAGCCGAACAGTCGATGCTGCGGTAGCCGCCATGCATGACGAGTTCGGCGATCGCCCGGCCGACCGCCGGCGCCTGCTGCAGGCCGTGGCCGGAGAAACCGTTGGCGAAGATGAAGTTCTTCACCTCCGGATGCGGCCCGATGACGGCGTTCTGGTCGAGCGTGTTGTAGTCGTAATGCCCGGCCCAGGCGCGGGTCGCCTTGATCGCCTCGAAGGCCGGGATGCGGGTCGCGAGCAGCGGCCAGATCGTTTCCTCGAAGAGCGGCCAGTCCGGCTCGAAATCGCCGGGGTCGGCGGCCGCCTCGTCATCCTCGCTCTCCGCCCCGCCGGTGATGTAGACCGATCCCTCCGGCCGCACATAGATGCCGCTCGGATCGACGATCAGCGGCATGTCCTCGAACTTTTCGCGCGCCTCGAAGACGAAGACGGAGCGCTTCCGGGGTTCGACCGGCAGCGCGATCCCAGCCATCGCCGAGACCTTGCCGGCATTCGGCCCCGCTGCGTTGACGATCGTGCCGGCTTCCAGCCGCTCGCCATTGTCCAGCAGCACCGCCGTCAGCCTTCCGCCCTTGCGTTCGATGCCGGTCACCGCGGCATTGACGAAATCGACGTTTTTCGTCCTCAGCGCCCGGCGGAAGAGCTGCAGATAGGCATGCGCGTCGAACCAGCCTTCGCCGGTGCGTCCGAAGGCGCCGGCCGCGATCCCCTCCGGCGACATCCACGGGAAGCGGCGGACCAGCGCCTGCGCATCCTCGATGACGATGTCGGCGTCCTCGGCCTGCTGGGCGGCATGGTTCGCCCTGAGCACCGGCAGCCCGTCATCGGTCGACAGGATGAGATAGCCGTTCTCGCGGAAGCCGATATCGGCATCCGGTCCGAATTCCTCTTTGAGCCGCCGGAACAGGCCGAGCGTGAACTGCGACAGGCGGATGTTCTCGGGGATGGAGAATTGCTGGCGGATCGAGGCGCAGGAAAGCGTCGTCGCGGCATGCGTGAACTGCGGATCGCGGTCGATCAGCGCGATCGTGCCCGAAAAACCTTCCTCACGCAGATAGTAGGCAACCGAACTGCCGACGATCGCCCCGCCTATGATCACCACGTCGTAACGCATCGCCGTTCCTCTTTTGCGCATCCGGCGAAACATTGCCGCCACGCCCTTGCAAGGGCCAGCATTGCCGGGCAAGAAGGCCAAATGCCAGAGAATTCCTGAGGTCGCAGAATTCCGTGAGCGAGAGAATCCATCGGCCGCGCCGCGCCGTGCTCTTCGTGCCCGCCTCGAACGAGAAGGCGATCGCCAAGCTGTCCTCGCTCGCCTGCGACGCGGTGATCTTCGACCTTGAGGACGCCGTCGCGCCGGAAGCCAAGGCTGCGGCGCGCGAGCGCCTGAAGACCTGGTTCGCCGCGCGGCCGAAGGGTGGCCCGGAATGCGTCATCCGCGTCAATCCGCTTGCCAGCGAATGGGGACGGGACGATCTCGCTGCCGCCTGCGAATGCGCGCCCGACGCGGTGCTGCTGCCCAAGGTGGACACGCCGCGCGACATCCACGATGTCGACGACGCGCTGGACGAGGCGGCGGCGCCCGACGATCTCAAGCTCTGGATCATGATCGAGACGCCGAAGGCGATGCTCAACATCGGCGCGCTTGCCGAATTCGGCCGCGACCGCGCGGCGCGGCTGGATTGTTTCGTTGCCGGAACCAACGATCTGGTCAAGGACACCGGCGTGCTGGCGACGCCCGACCGCCGCTACATCATGCCCTGGCTGCTGCAGATGGTGCTCGCCGCGAGGGCCGGCGGCCTCGATATTCTCGACGGCGTCAGCAACGATTTCCGCGACCTCGATGCCTTCGCGCGCGAATGCGCGGAGGGTGCCGCGATGGGTTTCGGCGGCAAGACGCTGATCCATCCCGCCCAGATCGGGCCGGCGTTGTCGGCCTTCTCGCCCTCCGCCGACGCCATCGCCGAGGCCGAGGCCGTCCGGTCGGCCTTCGCCCTGCCGGAGAATGCCGGAAAGGGCGTCATCTCGATCGACGGCAGGATGGTCGAGCGTCTGCATCTTGCGCAGGCCGAGCGGCTGCTCGCCAGAGTGCGCTGATTGCCGGTGCTCTGATCGCCGGCGGACCGAATACCGGGGCGGCTACAGGAGAGACTGCAATGCGGCTTTATCGATTTCTCAGCGGGCCGGACGACGCCACCTTCTGCCACAAGGTGACGGCAGCCCTGAACAAGGGCTGGCACCTCTACGGCTCGCCGACCTACGCCTTCGACGCCGAAACGAAGGCGATGCGCTGCGGTCAGGGCGTCGTGAAGGATGTCGACGGCGTCGACTACGGCCCGGAGATTAAGCTCGCCGACTACTGATCGGCGTTTTCCTCGATCTTCTCCATGTCGTCGTCCGACAGGCCGAAATGATGGCCTATCTCGTGGATCAGTACATGGGTGACGATCGAGCCCAGCGTCTCGTCATTCTCGGCCCAGTAGTCGAGGATGGCGCGGCGGTAGAGCGTCACCCGGTTCGGCCCCTCGCCGGTCTGCGGATTCCAGCGTTCGGCGATGCCGCGGCCCTCGAACAGGCCGAGCAGGTCGAAGGGGCTCTCCAGCGCCAGGTCGTCCATGATCTCGTCGGTCGGGAATTCCGCGATCTGGATGACGATCTCGCCGGTGAGCGAGCGGAACTGCTCCGGCAGATGCGCATAGGCCTCCAGCGCCAGGAGTTCGAGCTCCTCGATCGAGGGCGACATCTGGTCGTGCCATGAGCGGGTCTGGTAGATACGGGCCATTCTGCTTCCTTTGCCGGAGCATATAGCCGTTCGGTCTCTTCGTTTCGAGGCTGTTCGGCGATTAAGGAAAACATCCCGCCTCGAAGAGGAATAAATTCTCCCGGAGTCCGCTTGACTCTTCGGATGGGCTCTGGAATCTATTAGAACATAACAGGAACATATTTCGGAAGAGCTGAACGTCATGGCACCCTCTGCCGTGGCGCGTGGAACCATTGCGTCCTTGCGCCGTCAGATCGCGAAGATCGAAGGCCGCCTTGCCGAACGCCTCGGCGGGGAAGCCGAGGATATCGACCTTGTCCGGCATGGCGGAGTGCCTGATGGCGGCGACCTGCTCGTCACCGGCGCCGGGCGTTTCGACGCGGTGCTGGGTGGCGGTCTGCCTGCGACGGGGCTGACCGAAATCCATGCCCCGGAGACCCGCGACGCGGGCGCCGCCGCCGGCTTCGCGCTGGCCCTCGTCCGGCTTGTCCTCGAAGCGCGCCAGGCCCCGCTTCTGTGGATCGGCATGACCGAAAGCTTCCGCGAGGCGGGTCTGCCCTATCCGCCGGGTATCCGTTTTCTCTACGGCATCGACCCCGCCCGCCTCCTGGTCGCACAGGCGCAGAAGCTGGCCGATGCGCTGTGGATCGCCGAGCAGGCCGCCGCGCTCGACGGGTTCTCGGCCGTGCTCCTGGAGACCCGCGGCATCTCCCCCCATCTCGATCTGACGGCGACGCGCAGGCTTCATCGTCGCGCCCGCGATGCCGGCCATCCGCTGTTCCTGCTGCGCCAGACGGCCGGGCCCGAGCCGACCGCGGCGCCCTTCCGGCTCATCGTGAGATCGGCCCCCGCCGGCCGGCGCCGTATCCTGGGAAAGCCGCTCGCCGGTTCGATCGGCCCGCCGGCCTTCCTCGTCGAGATCAGCAAGAACCGAACCGCCCCCCCTACCCGCTTCACTCTGGAATGGAACAGCCATGCACGCGCCCTTCAGGAAAGAACGGCGGAGAATCCTGTCCCTGTGGTTCCCGCATCTGAGCACCGAGCGCCTGCTGCGGCAGCGGCTGGGACGCTCCTGGCGTTCCCACCCTCGGCAGGGCCGGCCGCCGCTGGTCGTCAGCCGCCAGGAAAACAACACCCAGCGCATCGCCGCGCTGGATGAGGCGGCGCAGCACCTGAGGCTGAAGCCCGGCATGGGGATCGCCGACGCGCGCGCCATGTATCCGGCGATCGAGGTCGTCGCCGAGGATCCGGCGGCGGACCGCAGGCTGCTCGAGGCTCTGGCCGACTGGTGCGACCGCTATACGCCGCTGGTGGCGCTCGACGGGACGGATGGCCTGTTCCTCGACGTCACCGGCTGCGCGCATCTCTTCGGCGGCGAGGAAGCGTTGCTCGACGGCATGCTCGCCAGCTTTTTCGAGCAGGGCTTTCGCACAAGGGCCGCGCTCGGCCCGACGCCGGGAGCGGCCTGGGCGGCGGCGCGCTTTTCGCTTCCGGGAAAAGTCCTGCAGGAAGGAGAGGAGCGATCCTTTCTCGAAAGCCTGCCGCTGTTCGTCCTGAGGCTCGGGCCGGAAACGATCGCCAGTCTCGAAAGCGTCGGCTTGCGCACGGTCGGTTCCATCCTGGCGGTGCCGCGCGCGCCGCTCGCCCGCCGCTTCGGCGCCATGCTGCTCCTGCGGCTCGACCAGGCGCTGGGCGAGGTCGAGGAAGCCGTCTCGCCGCGCCTGCCTGTTCCTGTCCTTTCGGTCGAGCGGCATCTCGCTGAGCCGATCGGCCTGGTCGAGGACATAGAGCGGCTCGTCCCCATGCTCGCCCGGAGCCTGAAGCGCGACCTCGAACGGCGCGGCGAGGGCGCCCGGCTGTTCGAACTGCTGCTCTTCAGGGTCGACGGCGCGGTCTCGCGTATCGCGGCCCGCGCGTCGCTGCCGCTGCGCGAGCCGGCTCTGATCTACAGGCTTTTTCGCGAAAGGCTGGCCGCGCTCGGCGCAGCGCTCGAACCCGGCTACGGCTTCGATCTCGTGCGTCTTTCAGCCTTCGAGACGGCGGCGCTCGACACGCTGCAGGCCGATCTCGACGGCAAGGCTGCCGTGGCGGACGAGGACGTCGCGCTCTTCTCCGACCGCGTGCGCGCCCGTCTCGGACGGACCGCCATGCTGACGCCGCTTCTGGTCGAGAGCCACCTGCCCGAGCGCGCCGCGTCCTTTGTGCCCGCCGACGGCGAGCCGCCGGCGAAAAAAGCGCCGGCGGCTCCCAGGAAAAACGTCGATTTTTCCCCCTCCCGCCGCGCTCCCGAACGCCCGCTGAGATTGCTCTCCCGCCCCGAACCGATCGACGTGCCGGTGACGGAAATCCCGGAAGGCCCGCCGCTCAATTTCCGCTGGCGACGCGCCATGCACCGTGTGGCGCGCGCCGAAGGACCCGAGCGTGTCGCGCCCGAATGGTGGCTGCACGGCAAGCCCGAGGTCAAGGCGGACGAGAACGAAAAGGACGAGGAGGAAAGAGAAGCGAAACGGGAAAAAGCGGAGAGGGAAGCCGTAGCGGCCGAAACAGCGCGGATGACCCGCGATTATTTCCGCGTCGAGGACACCGACGGCCACCGTTTCTGGATCTACCGCGAGGGCCTCTACAGGAAGGATGCCGCGCCGCGCTGGTATCTGCAGGGCGTCTCGGCATGAGCGTTCCCGCTGAGCCTCCCTATGTCGAATTCGGCGTCCAGTCGAATTTTTCGTTCCTGCGCGGAGCCTCCAAGCCGGAAGAACTCGTGCTTGCCGCCTTCGGCCTTGAGCATGCCGGCATGGGGCTTGCCGACCGCAACACGGTGGCGGGCGTGGTGCGGGCCTGGAGCCAGTCGAAGACTGTCGATACCGGCCCGGACGGAAAGCCCATCGCCTTTCCCTATCATCCCGGCGCGCGGCTGGTCTTCTGCGACGGCACGCCCGACGTGCTCGCCTATCCCAGGGATCGCAATGGCTGGGGGAATCTTTGCCGGCTTCTTACCCAGGCAAATCTGCGCGATGAAAGCCCAAAGGGCGCGCCGCTCGTCCACCTTGCTGACCTGCTTGAGTTCGGCGACTGCATGTCGCTGGCGGTGCTGCCGGATCTCGAAGCCGACACCGACGAAACCCTCGCCGTCCTGCAGGGCCTCGTCGGCCGTTTCGGCAAAAACATCCGCCTCGCCGTGGCGCCCGCCTATTCCGGCAACGACCCTCTCAGGCTGGAGCAGGCCGCCGCCCTCGCCGCCACGGCCGGCATGCGGCTGATGGCGACCAACGACGTACTTTATCATGCCGCCGAGCGGCGCTCGCTGCAGGACGTGCTCACCGCGATCCGGCTCAACGTTCCCGTGTCGGAAGCCGGTTTCGAACTCCATGCGAATGTCGAGCGGCACATGAAGGCGCCGCTCGAGATGGCCCGCCTGTTCAAGCACCATCCGCAGGCGATCGCCGAGACGGTCCGCTTTGCCGGCGAGCTGACATTTTCGCTCAGCGAGCTCAAACATAATTATCCCGAGGAGACCACCGAGGAAGGTGTCGACCCACAGACAGAGCTTGAGCGCCTGGCATGGGAAGGCGCTGCTCGCCGCTACCACGGGACTATTCCCGAAAAGGTCTCGGAACTTCTTCGGCACGAACTCGAGATCGTCGCCGTCAAGAAGTATGCGCGCTACTTCCTCACCGTGCATGATATCGTCCGTTTTGCGCGCTCCGAGAAGGCAGGTGTGCTTTGCCAGGGACGCGGCTCGGCTGCCAATTCGGTGATCTGCTACTGCCTCGGCATCACCGACGTCGACCCCAAGCGCAGCGAGGTCCTGTTCGACCGTTTCATCTCTGTCGAGCGGGATGAACCGCCCGACATCGATGTCGACTTCGAGCATGAGAAACGCGATAAGATCATCGAATACATCTACGAGAAATACAGCAAGAAGCGCACCGCGCTCGCCGCCGCCGTCATCAGCTACCGCGGCCGCTCCGCCCTGCGCGAAGTCTCCAAGGCGATGGGCCTATCGGACGATATTCGCGGCGCGCTGGCGGGTTCGATTTGGGGCTGGTCGTCGGAGAAGATGGGCGAGACGGAAGCCAGGGCCGGCGGTCTCGACAAGACCGACCCGCGCTCACGCCATGTGATCGATCTCGCCAACGAAATCCTCGGGTGTCCGCGCCATCTCTCCCAGCATGTCGGCGGCTTCGTCATCACCAAGGATCGGCTCGACGAGATCGTGCCTATCGTCAAGACCGCGATGGACGAGCGCAAGATGGTCGAATGGGACAAGGACGATCTCGACGCGGTCAACCTTCTGAAGGTCGATATCCTGGCACTCGGCATGCTGTCCTGCCTGCGGCGTTGCTTCGACATGCTGAAGCATCATTACGACGCACGCGATGAGGACGGCAGACCAATCGTTTCCATCGCAACAATCCCACCGGAGCAGCCTCAAGTCTACGACATGATCTGCCGCGCCGACACGCTCGGCGTCTTCCAGATCGAGTCGCGCGCGCAGATGTCGATGCTGCCCCGCCTCAGGCCAAGAAAATTCTACGACCTCGTCATCGAGGTTGCCATCGTTCGACCCGGCCCCATCCAGGGCGACATGGTGCATCCCTATCTGCGCCGGCGCATGGAACTGGAGAAGGTTGAGTATTACAAACCCGAGCTCGAAGCGATCTTGAGCCGCACTTTGGGCGTTCCGCTCTTTCAGGAACAGGCGATGAAGATCGCCATCGACATCGGCGGCTTTTCACCCAGCGAAGCAGACAAGCTTCGCCGCGCCATGGCGACCTTCAGGCGCAACGGCACCATTCATCTGTATCGCGACAGGCTGATCCAGGCGATGGTCGAAAAGGGCTATCCTGAAGAGTTCGCAACCCGCTGCTTCAAGCAGATCGAAGGCTTCGGCGAATACGGCTTTCCGGAAAGCCACGCCGCCTCCTTCGCGCTGCTCGTCTACGCGTCCTGCTGGTTCAAGACCTTCTATCCCGACGTCTTCTGCGCCGCGATCCTCAACTCCCAGCCAATGGGTTTCTACGCGCCGGCCCAGCTCGTGCGCGACGCCCGCGACCACGGCGTCGAAATCCGCGAGGCCGACGTCAATCTTTCCGCCTGGGACTGCACGCTGGAGCAGGACGAGTTCGACCCCGGCCGTATCCTCGACCGCCATGCCGAAATGCGCGGCGTCATCAGGACCGATCACGCCGTCCGCCTCGGCTTCCGTCAGATAAAGGGCCTGGCGGAGGACCGTATGGAAGTGTTCGTCGCCCGGCGCGGCGACGGCTACGCCACCGTGCGCGACGTCTGGCTGCGCTCCGGCCTCGACGTCGACGAGATCGAAAAGCTCGCCCAGGCCGACGCCTTCCGCTCGATCGGCCTCGACCGCCGCGCCGCCCTCTGGCAGGTCCGCGCGCTCGATCGGAAAGCCGCCGCCGAGACCATGCCTCTGTTCGACCGGCCCGGCGTCCGCCTCCCGGACAATGAGCCGGCTACGAAGCTGCCTGTCATGCCGCCGGGCGAGCACGTCATCCACGATTATCGCTCGCTCGGCCTCTCGCTCAAGGCGCACCCTCTCTCCTTCCTGCGCGACCGGCTGGACGGCCTTGGCGTCACGCCCAACGAGCGGCTGCCGTTCGTGCCGGACAAGAGCCGCGTCTCCGTGGCCGGGCTGGTTCTCGTGCGGCAGCGCCCGGGCAAGGGCAATGCGATCTTCCTGACGCTGGAGGATGACAAGGGCATCGCCAACGTCATCGTGTGGAAGCGCGATTTCGCGCGGCTTCTGCCGGTCATCATGAGTTCCAAATTCGTCCGCGTGGCCGGCAGGCTGCAGTCCGAATCGGGTGTCGTGCACATCGTCGCCGAGACGATCGAGGATCTGACGCCCTGGCTCTCGGTCCTGCTGGAGGAAGTCACGCAAGACTCAGCCACGGCAGCGCAACCGGCCCGCCCCGGCGCAGACGCGCAGGACCGGCGAAAGCTCGCGCCCTTCATCAGGAGGAACGCTCCCGTCGGGACGGCGGATGCCGAGACGCTGACCCGCAAGGCCGGCAGCGTCATGCCGAAGGGACGGAACTTCCAATGAGCGCGGACCGGCGACGGGCCTGTGCCGGCTGACCTACCGCCCCTCCGGCAGCGGCGTCGCCGCATCCAGGTCGATGGTGCGCGCCTCCGACGGCAGCAGGACCGGAATGCCGTCGCGCACCGGATAGGCGAGCTTGGCGAGCTTCGAGACCAGTTCGCAGCGCTCCTCGTCCCAGACCAGCGGCCCTTTCGTGAGGGGGCAGGCGAGCAGTTCGAGCATTTTCACATCGATGCCGGACTTGCGCTGGACTTCGCTCACGATCTCTTCCCTTGCCCCACCCAGCCCCTACTGCAGGCTCGATCCGAAATCCTCATTGTCGCGCGCCAGCGCCATCTCGGTCAGCGCGATCAGCGTCTCGGCCCGGCTCTTCAGGTCGGGCGCCTCCAGCAGCGCCTGTTTCTCGGCGGGACCGTAGGGCGCCATCATCGACAGCGCATTGACGAGCATGGCGTTCTCCGCCCGGCTGACGCTGTTCCAGTCGGCGTCGAGATCGTTCGCCTCGAGATAGGAGCGGAACGCCTTGAGCAGTGACGGCCGGTCGACCTCCGCGCCGGACCGGTCTTCCTCCAGGTCGGTGCCGAAAGGCGAGATGCGGCACTGCCTGAACGGCGTCTTCACCTCCAGCTCCTCGGCGATGCGGAACCGGCAGACGCCTTGCAGCGCGATCATGTAGCGGCCGTCGCCGGTTTCGGTCAGCGACGTGATACGGCCCATGCAGCCGACATTCACGAGCTCCGGCTCACCGTCCTCGCGCAGCACGCCGTCGAAACCCGGCTGGATCATGCCGACGAGCCGTTCGCCGGCCATCGCCGCATCGACCATCTGCAAATAGCGCGGCTCGAATATGTTGAGCGGCATGCGGCCGCCCGGTAGGAGAAGCGCCGCCGGAAGCGGAAAGACCGGGATCACGGACGGCAGGTCTGCCACGCGCCGGTAGTTGAAATTGCCTGCCTGCACCGCATTCCTCCGCTTCCTCCAGACAATCTGGTGCGCCGCGCGGAAATCGCAAGGCTTGAGCCGCGGGCTTGCAGCCGCCGCCTGTCGTCATCCCGCCGGCAAGAGTGCCTGAGGTCGAAAAACCCGCTAGGAGAACAGCAGCGACGAAAGCCTCCGGCGCGCCGACAGCGTCGCCTCGTCGGTCATGCCCCAGGCCTCGAACAGTTTCAGCAGCTGGGCCCTTGCGCCGTCGTCGTTCCATGTCCGGTCCGCCTTGACGATGGCGAGCAGATTGTCGGCCGCCTCGTCGCGCTTTCCCTGCGCATTCTGGATCATGGCAAGCTCGAACCGCGCCTGATGGTCTCCGGGATTTTCGGCGAGCCGTCGCTCAAGTGCTGCCGGATCGCCGAGCCCGGCCGCCTCCGCGGCAAGGTCGATCTTCGCCCTGACCGCCGCGATCGCCGCGTTTTCCTGCTTGTCGGCCGGCGTGCGGGCGAGCACCTCCTCGGCGCCGGCCTGGTCGCCCGCGTCGAACAGGATATCAGCAAGCCCGGCAATGGCCTCGACATTGTCCGGCTGGTCCTGCAGCACGGCGTCGTAGAGACCGGCGGCGGACTGAAGGTCGCCCGCCTCGCGCGCCTGCTTGGCGGCCGCCAGCGCCTCGGCGACCTGAGGCTGGCCGCCATTCTTGCCGACGAGTTTTTCGATGAAGTCGCGGATCTGGCTTTCGGGAACGGCGCCCATGAAGCCGTCGACGGGCTGGCCGTTCTGGAACGCGATGACGGCGGGGATGGACTGGATGCCGAGCTGCCCGGCGATCGCCGGATGCTCGTCAATGTTCATCTTGACCAGCTTCACCGCGCCGCCGGCGGCGGCCACGACCTTCTCCAGCGCCGGCTGCAGCTGCTTGCATGGGCCGCACCAGGGCGCCCAGAAATCGACCAGCACCGGGAGTTTCCGCGATTCCTGGATGACGTCGGCGGTGAAGCTGGCCGTCGTCACGTCCTTGACCGCCAAAGGCGGCGCGGCCGAGCCGTTGCCGTGCCCGGGCTCGGCGGAGCCGTAGCTGACATTGGTGGAATACTGGCCGCCCATGCCGCCGAACGGATTGTCCTTGTCGCTCATATCGTCCTTCCGATGCTTTGCCCGCGCGGCCCTTGCCGGAAACGCCGCGCCGGCCTGCTGGCCAGCATGTGGCAATCAGGCCGAGACTTTCAAGATGGCTGGCTCATGGCCCGTCGCGCGGGCAAACCGCAGCAGGTCTTGCGCCGCGATCGATGTCGTCGCCTCGTTGGTCAGCGGGTGCGCGTTGATCGTCTCGTTTTCCAGCAGCGCGCTGTCGATGACGAAGTTGATCGTGCCGTTCTGGTCGTTGATCAGCCCAAACGCGGTGACCGCTCCCGGGATGACGCCCAACAGCTCCATCAGCGCTTCCGGCTTGCCAAACGACACGCGGCTCGCCGCCCCGATCACATGGTGGATCTGCTTGAGATCGACCTCGGCCTCCTCGTCCACCGTGACCAGGAAAAAATTGTCCTTCTTGTCCTTCAGGAAGAGGTTCTTGGTATGGCCGCCCGGGATCTCGCCGCGCAGCGCCTGCGCATCCGCCACCGTGAAGAGCGGCGGATGCGACACCGTCGAAACCTCGATGCCGAGTTCCTTCAGGAACGCGAAAAGCTCGGCGGCCGTCTTTGGCATGATGTCTTCCGGAGCGGTTGGTCGGTACGCAGCTTTTGCGGCAAAAGCCGGGTGGGGGCAAGCCTTGCCCTTGCGGAACCGACATCCGCAAATTGCCGCTCATTGGCCGCGGATTCCCTGTTGCATTCGCGGGCCTCTTCGGCCATATAGGCGCGGCTTGCGGCGGAGACGCCGCGCGAGCGGGTGTAGCTCAGGGGTAGAGCACAACCTTGCCAAGGTTGGGGTCGAGCGTTCGAATCGCTTCACCCGCTCCAATACTTTAAAGCATCGAAAAGCCGCGGACCTCCGCGGCTTTTTCGTTTTCTGTGCTGTTGAGTCACGGTTTACGTAACCCCCGCCGAAGGACGCGGGTTACACGCGGGTTACCAGTTCGGCGAAGCGACGCGGCGTAAAATCGTACCGTCGCTGGGGTGTGCGGCAGTTCGACATCCTCGGGCAGATTCCACCCATCTGGCCGTTTATGGTCATTGCAAACGGGATGGCCGCTTATCTGATGCTTAACGTGGTCGTGCTATCGAAAACAGATGACCGCGACTTCCGACGATACGATACCGCCGCTGCACTCGATCGACTGGAATGTGATCTTCTCCGAGGTCAATTTGTGGCGCGGCGCCTGCATGCACCATTTTTCGATGGTCGAAGCGGCCGTGACTGAGACGCTGCTTGCGTTGAGCGCCACGATGCCAAGCCAGGCGATTGTGCGCCTACGTCATCTCATCGGGCAACGATTTGAGGATTTGGCTGCAGCTATCGGTCCCGAGGGTCCATTCCAGGAGGCGGGCAAGCATGCCCTCCCGCAGCTTACGCGGTTTCGCGAAAATCATGAGGCTTTCCGCACACTGATATGTCACGGGACGGTCAAGGTGTCGGTCGAGCACAATGGCCGATGGCAGTTGCTCATTCGCACGCTGTCGATCCGTTCACGTACCCCTGTTCGCGCTATGTTGGCGCTGGATCAATCCGAGGCCGAAACCAAGTTGGCGGCTCTAAAACGTGACGGGATCAAACTCGTGTCGCTTCTCGGCCAACTCCGCAAGGCAGTAGCCAGCGCTTAAGCACGAATCATCTGGAAAGGGGAAGGCAAAGAGAGCGCCGTCACCAATTCGCGGAATCGACGCGGCGAAAAATCGAGGCATCGCCGGAATGGTAGCAGTGGTTGGAATTCAGTTCAGGCGGCCGTTCCCCTGCTCTGCTGGGCCGCCATTGCTCCATGGGTCCGAGCCGTTTCCTTCGATGTTTTCCGGGAAAAATGGTGGTCGGCCGCGATCACCTTGGCAGGGGTATCGAACCGGCGGATCGCTTCCACGGCAGGCTTGCCGTGCACTACGATCACCTTCGGCCGAATGACGTCTAGAAGGAACCTGAAAGGCGCAATCTCTCGGCTCGCGAGGTCCAAGCTTTTCATGTCTTCGCTGGCCGCCGCGTAGATGTTGGTTTCAAGCACCCGTGCGCCAACTGCACCTTCAACGAAGCACTCCATGTTTCGACGAGTGGGGCTTATAGGCAGTCGGCGGGTCTTTCCAGGCTTCAGGGGCTTGGCCGCTCGTTCCTCAACGTATCGCTGAAACCACGCCGCTTTGTCATAACCGTATCCAGGCCGCCAAAACTCCCAGAAATCAGCTTGCATTGTCGTTGCAGGGTTAAAACCGACCAGAAATATGTCGCAAGTCAGCGGCGAGCCTTCGCAGACAAATGGTCGAAGATCGGTAGGACGACCGATGAGGGCCGCCAACTCGTGCTCAAATAGATTAAGTGTCATGGCGCCTCCAGAATCATGCGCACCGTCTAGCTACGGATAGGAGTTTGCAGATTCGACGGAGTGTGAAATCGCGGTGTTACTCGGGTACGCAACGGCCCATCAGGGCTACGCCTCCAGCACGTCCCACCGATTCTCAAAGTCGCCGCATTTCTTCAACGGTATGCGTCCGTCGATCCCGTTAGGCGCGGAATAGTGGAACTGCCTCAAAATATGACCCGGGATCACGTAGTAGCGCTGGGTGTCCGGATTGACGACATCTACCACTATGTAAGTCAGATCATCATGCAGGCGATTTGGTTTCAACGGCGGATCATTGTTGCGAACTGCTTTGACCTGCACCGCGATGTTGCGTGGCCCCTTCCGCGCTAAAATGTCGACGTCCTGAGAATTGCCCTTTGTAAGGGCGGCCGCCCACCCGCGAAGGATGAGCTGTCCTGCCACAAAGTATTCCCCTGCAAGGCCGAGTTGGCCGCCTTGAACGCTTTCGCTCACCCGCAAACCCCTTGTCGCCATGTGCCAACTTCGTCATTTTAGGTATTTAGCGGCAGACGCGAAGGCGCGCCACTTTTTGTCAACTGTTTCAAGGGTGAGGACCATGCGCGCCAAACTGAAAATGTACATGACTGGCGATGGCCCAAAAGCCGGCACCCTGCTCAAGCCTCACGGTGGCAGGAATCCCGACGTCTTCCACGGACCACGCGGCCCCAACCCAAGGATGTATAACGCGGCGATCGCACTGCTCCGGCGGCCGCAGGGTGTTACCGGCGATGAACTCGCCGCGCAGCAAGAAGCGCTCGGCGGCTCACCAACATCGGCCGCCTACGAGTGGCATCTGAAAGATCTCGTGCATCTCGAAGACGTGCAGATCGTCAAAGTCGAGCGAGCAAGCAGCACTGAATACCACCTGGTCCTTGAGTAATCTGTTACTATTGGAACGATCAGAGGCCGCGCAGCTATGCTCGCCCCATTTTAGGATTCATTTCCCTCCGCCGCTCGAATTATCTCATGCAGATCAGCGCCTATAGCTCTGCTGACCACAACGAACTCGGCCACGTCCAGGCGGCGTTCGCCCAGCTCGAATTTTGAGACGAATGTCTGGCGCTGCCCAATCCGCTTTCCCAGCTCAACTTGGGTGATACCGCCGTCTTTCCGAGCCTGCACAAGCAGCTCGATCATTCTCTGGTAGAGATCCGAACGAAGTGAGGACACGAGGAAGCGCCAGTGCAAAGACCAGCGCTTCAATAGAACCCGATTTTTGAGTACCCCAAATTCGGGTATTCTGGCATGCTCGCCCCAGGAGGATTCGGGGCGCGTGAAGCATCAATACGTCGGGGACATCAGCGACTACCGCAAATATGCGCTGCTGCGCGCCTTGTCGGCGGGCGGCTCCAATCGGATTGGCGTGTGCTGGATGCTTACGGACTCGGACGGCAGCTCCGACGGCAACAAGCTCGCCTACCTCCAACAGCCAAAGCGACACCGGCGTTTCGACCCCGAGCTGTTCGACATCCTGGCTCACGCTGCAAGCGAGCCAGATCGCCGCCGGCTCGATGCGATCGAGGAAAGTGGCGCGATCCCTGGCGCCCTCTACTGCAACGACACGCTGCCGGACGATCTCGCCGGCCGAGGAATGTTCATGGAGCACGCTGCTTCGGCGTTTCGCGACCGCGAGCTTGTGTTCTTCGATCCCGACAACGGCATGGAGACGACACTGCCGAAGGGCCGCAAGAACTCGTCGAAATATGTCTATCTGGACGAACTGGCCGGCTTCTACCGAACAGGAAAATCGCTGCTCGTCTACCAACACTTTCCCAGGATCGAGCGGCGAGCGTTCGTGGCGTCCTGCCTCAACCGCTTGGGAGCCGTCGCGCCCGATGCCTCGCTCTGGACGTTCACCACCGCGCATGTGGTGTTCCTGCTCGCCATCCATCCCGAAAGCCCGGCTCGACTGGCGGTCGCCACGATGGAGGGGTGCAGGCGCTGGGATTCCAGCTTCATCAAAGGCGAGTACGTGCCGAGTCTGCGCGAGGCGGCGGAATGATTGACTGCGATTTTCGCGGATGATTTTTTGGCAAATTTTTTGGCTGTTCAGGGGGATCGAAGATGAAGCGCTCAACTACAATCCGCGTCGCATTGCTGGTTTCGGCGTTCGGGCTCGCGGCCTGCGCACCAGTCGAGACAAAGACCTCGCTGACTACGCCGAGTAGCGGCGCAACAATGACCGCCGGCCCAGGCGACGTGGTGCTGAACTTCCAGTCCCGTCGCGCGCTGCCCAATGCCTTCGGCAAGGCCGACCTGTTTGGCCGGACGACCAATGCGGGTGGCACGACTGTTCGCTATGTCGGCAACAGGGGCGGGCGGGCCGTATTCGAGCGGACGGACGTGCAGGTCGTAAGCAACGCCACCACGATGAGCGAGACGTCGCTGATCGTTCCAACCACTACGAACACGCGGGTGAGTGGCACGGTCGGACATACCCCGGTCATGGGCCAAGCCAGCTCAACGTCCTACCGATATGTTCCGCCGCGCGGATCAAGCGAATACGCAACGGCTCAGCGTCCGATCACCTTCAGCTTGAGCGCGGGCGAGAAGACGTCAGTGGCCGGTAGGACGCTACGGGTCATCCGCGTTCATCCCTCCTCCGTCGAATACCGGGTCGAGTAGCGCACATGGATTGGTTGGTGAAGCAATTGACCGAACGGTGCAAGGAAGGTCCAATCGTCGACCAAGACGACCTGTCGCTCATCCTCTCACTCAATATCGAGGACTATGGCGCGCCGGAAACCTACAACCATCACGGCTTGAACTACGGGCAGGCAATCCAGGAGTTGGGCAGAGCCGTAGTCACACAAGCCGGTGAACTCATCGTGCCGAACTCGGATGATTATTCCCGTACTCACGTGCTGAAAGCACCCTCCAACTGGGTTCGCGTGTGGAGCAGCGACGAGACGATCCCGTCCCTTCACACACTTTGGGCGCAGTTCGACATGTACTCAGCGCTTACGCCCGATGGACGCCTTCTCGTGATCGACGGTCCAGGCGCGCACAGCCTTGAGAACTGGGAGCGTTACAGTAACGAGCGAAACCGTGTCCTGGAAATGCGGCGATTGCGCAGGCTTGCTGGCGGCAGATGACGACGGCATTCCGTGCGGGGGTATGTGCTGCGCCTCATTCCAGGCCGGGAAGGAGTCCCTGCTTGGGTCCTCGCGCTTACTTTTTCGAAGGGGGAGGTCGCGCAGCGCCCCGAAGGGAGCGCCGTCATCATGCGCATTCCTGCGGCGGCGCTGGCTGCCCTCCGTGCCGGTGGCACGCGGCGCAGGCGGCGCGGCTATTCGGGTTGTGTCGCTATGTGGTCAACCGACTCGCATTCTCCATATTCTTCCAGGGCCCATTCGATCTCGTCGGCAGCAAGGCCCATCAACTCCGCAGCCTTCTCAAGCGGTATCCATTCCTCGACCCCGGTCCGCTTGTCCCGCACAAGGATGTGCATGGCGTTCTCCTGCCCAAACGGAACAGGAAAACACAGCGAGAATCCTCACGCAATTTATCCCATGCACCTGCCAACGGATGGCCGCACCGCGTGGCAGCCGGGCTACCACAGCCCCAGGTGTACCCATGACCACACGCGTACAGCGTCCGGCCACACGCTAGCCCTGCCCGCCAGTACCTGCAGGCAGGGGTCAGGCTGCGGTAGGTCTGGGATAGGCATTCACGAATTTCATGAAACTGAAATCCAGCAGCCTCCCGTCATCCAGCTCGACAAAGAAGCTTGGAGTGTTGTGGCGATGCATCTTGCGCAAGTAGCGGACAGGCCTCCGGCCGGCCATCTCTGCGAGCTTGTCAGGACGAGCGTGGAGGATGGCGTCTACGAACTCTCGATCGTCCCCCACAATTTCGGTTTCCAGTGGACTGCGGTACAAAATTGCTCGACAGTGGTCGATGAACGCTTCTTTAGACGTGAACGTCATACCGGCGATAGCTATCGATATTGGCATCTCGGATTGTCCTTTCGTTGGGTGGTTTGGAGGGGGCGGCTAACCGGCATAGGCCCGATCGAGCGCCTCGGCCGCGACGCTGCCGTCGCGAACGGCCTGCGTGTAGTGCCCGAGCGTCACTGTGGGGTTGGCATGACCGGCGATCTGGGCCACCAATCCGACCTCGATGCCTTCCGCCTGTAAGGTCGAGATGAAGGAATGGCGCGCGCTGTGCGGCGTGACGTACGGCAGTCCGAGGCGCTTGAACGGCGGCTCCCAATAGCGCTTGCGGAAATTCTGGTAAAGCATCGGTCCACCGCCGCCGAGGCGCGGCTTTGGCCAAGGCTGCAGCCGGCCGGGGCCAGGGAAGACACGGTGCAACTCCTTGCCCTTTCGCGGGCAGCGGACGCGCCAGGAAAGCAACATCTCGCGCAGTTTCACCCCCATCGGGATGTCGCGGGTGCCTGCTTCGGTTTTTGTCATCTCCGTCAGCGTCCCGTCGCGCTCCTGGATGCGGCGGATGCGGATGACGTTCTTGTCGAAGTCCACTTCGGACCACAGCAGGCCCAACTGCTCGGACGGGCGGGTGCCCGCCAGGAAGGCGAAGGCATAGAAGATACCGTGCTCCGGATCCTCCTTGGCCGCTGCCACCAGCTTGGCAATGTGTTCGGGCGTCAGGATAGCCTTCTTGGGCTTGTGCCGGGCCTTTGCCAGCCCGGTCGGCATCGAGGGAGCGCGGGTGCCAAAATCCTCCTCGGCCAGCGCCAGGATGGACTTCAGCAGCGACTTGGCGCGGGTTGCTGTATAGTTCCCGCACTGTTCGGCAATAGTGCGATGCCACTGCCGGATCGTGGCCGTATTGAGGTCAGGCAGTTTGATGTCGCCAAGCAGCTTGATGAAGCGGGCTCCTTCGGGCGCAATGCCGGTAGCGGTATAGTCGGCGCGCTCCTGGCGGGTGCCGATCAGCAGCGGACCCCGAATTGCGCCGATGGCAACGACCTTGTAGCCCTTCAGCGTCGACGCCTTCACCTTGCCCTCCCTGTCCTCCAACCAGTGGTCAATCGCCTTGCTAACTGTCGGAGTGTTGATTGCTGCTGAGAAGTGACCCGGGGGAGCGTGTAATTTTCATTGAGAAGTGACCCATGTTTGAACCCGTCCC
>NZ_RCIZ01000027.1 GCF_003666685.1 Mesorhizobium sp. YM1C-6-2 | reverse complement strand
ATCTAGGAGAGCTAAACTAGTAGTGATATTTCTATAAGCCATGTTCTGTTCCATCGTACTCATCACGTGCACTAGTCACACTGGTACTCAGGTGATAACCATCTGTCTACACCACTTCATTTCGCGAAGTGTGTCTCGTTTATACGTTGAATTCCGTTAAACAAGTGCTCCTACCAAATTTGGATTGCTCACTCGAGGGGTTTACCGCGTTCCACCTTTTATATTTCTATAAAAGCTACGTCACTGTGGCACTTTCAAATTACTCTATCCATATCGAAAGACTTAGGATATTTCATTGCCGTCAAATTAATGCCTTGATTTATTGTTTCATCAAGCACGAACACTACAATCATCTCAGACTGTGTGAGCATGGACTTTCCTCTATATAATATAGCGATTACCCAAAATATCACTTTTAAAATTATAACATAGTCATTATTAGTAAGACAGTTAAACTTTTGTATTTAGTAATTATTTACCAAATACAGCTTTTTCTAAGTTTGAAATACGTTTTAAAATATCTACATTATTTGAAGATGTATTTGTTGTTGTATTATTCGAAGAAAAACTTTTATTGTCCTGAGGTCTTGATGTTGCTACACGTAGTCTTAATTCTTCTAATTCTTTTTTAAGTTTATGATTCTCTTCTGATAATTTCACAACTTCATTATTCATATCGGCCATTTTTTGATAATCAGCAATAATGTCATCTAAAAATGCATCTACTTCTTCTCTTCTATAGCCACGAGCCATCGTTTTTTCAAAATCTTTTTCATAAATATCTTTTGCTGATAATTTCAATGAAACATCTGACATTTTTTCCACCTCATTAGAAACTTTGATCTTCAGACCACTGTAAGTCATTGATGAATGCTGTTAATTCATCGAACGTCACAATATCACAAGTATAGTTTGTTTTATCCATAAAATCAACTAACATCTGCTTGAAGAACTTAGGACTCGCCTCTTGTTCCTCATCATAAATGAGCAATGTTTGATCCGAATGTTCAAGCATAAATTGATCTGCTTGTTTAAATTGAAAAGGACCTTGATACGACGTATGAAAAATACTATCAACATAATCTGCATGCTTAATTATGTTGGCATACTTACTTTGATTATGTTCATTCCACTTTTCTGTATGTCCTTGGAACGGTGTAATTACAGCAAACTTTAACGAATCATATGTTCGTTGTAATTCAATAACAA
>NZ_RCIZ01000026.1 GCF_003666685.1 Mesorhizobium sp. YM1C-6-2 | reverse complement strand
TGTTGATTGCTGCTGAGAAGTGACCCGGGGGAGCGTGTAATTTTCATTGAGAAGTGACCCATGTTTGAACCCGTCCCTGGCTGTGACGAGCGGGGGACCATGGAGTGTTGGACATGGCATTATTGAGCGTCATCCGGCGCTGGCATTACCGTGATCATCTATCGATCCGGGAGATCGCCAAGCGCACCGGTTTATCTCGCAACACCGTTCGTAAGTATCTGCGGTCTGGCACCGTGGAGCCGCGGTTCAAGACGCCTGAGCGTCCAAGCAAGTTGGACCCGTTTGTTGAGCGTCTGACCGCTTGGCTGAGGCGTGAGCTGGGCCGGCCGCGCAAGCAGAAGCGCACGATCAAGCAGCTGCATGCCGATCTGGTCAGCCTGGGCTTCGATGGTTCCTATGAACGCGTGGCCGCCTTCGCCCGGAGTTGGCGCGATGATTATCGCCGCCAGCAGCAGATGAGTGGCCGGGGCACCTTCGTGCCATTGTCGTTCGCGCCGGGCGAGGCGTTCCAGTTCGACTGGAGCGAGGACTGGGCGATCATCGATGGGTTGCGCACCAAGCTGCAGGTGGCGCACTTCAAGCTCAGCTATAGCCGGGCCTTCTTCGTGCGGGCCTATCTCCTTCAGACCCACGAGATGCTGTTCGATGCCCATAATCACGCGTTCCGCGTGCTGGGCGGCGTGCCGCGCCGGGGCATCTACGACAACATGCGCACCGCGGTCGACAAGGTCGGGCGTGGCAAGGACCGGACCGTCAACGCCCGCTTCCTGACCATGGTCAGTCATTATCTGTTCGAGGCCGAGTTCTGTAATCCGGCCGCGGGTTGGGAGAAGGGGCAGGTCGAGAAGAACGTCCAGGATGCCCGTCATCGGCTGTGGCAGCCGGTGCCACAGGTCGAGAGCCTGGCGGCGCTCAACCTCTGGCTGGAGGAGCGCTGCAAGGCGCTGTGGCAGGATATCCCGCATGGGATCGAGCTGGGCTCGGTCGCCGATGCCTGGAGAGATGAGGTGGCGAGCCTGATGCCGATGGGTCGGCCGTTCGACGGCTTCGTCGAGTATGGCAAGCGGGTATCCCCAACTTGCCTCGTCCATCTGGACCGCAACCGCTACAGCGTGCCGGCGTCGTTCGCCAACCGGCCGGTCAGTCTGCGGGTCTATCCCGACCGCTTCGTGGTGGTCGCAGAGGGGCAGGTCATATGCGAGCATCAGCGGATCATCGAGCGATCCCATGATGGTCCGGGGCGCACTGTCTATGACTGGCGCCATTATCTGGCGGTGGTCCAGCGCAAGCCCGGGGCTCTCCGCAACGGAGCACCGTTCCTTGAGCTGCCCGACCCGTTCCAGCGGCTACAGCGCCACCTGCTGCGCTCTCCCGGCGGTGACAGGGAGATGGTCGAGATCCTGGCCCTGGTCCTGCATCATGACGAACAGGCAGTGCTGAGCGCGGTCACCATGGCGCTGGAAGCCGGCGTTCCGACCAAGACTCACATCCTCAACCTGCTGCACCGCCTGCTCGACGGCAAGCCGCTAACGACGCCACCTGTGACCGCGCCCCAGGCGCTGAGGCTGATCAGTGAGCCCATGGCCAACGTGGAGCGCTATGATGCCCTGCGTCGGGAGAACCGCCATGCGTCATGATCCCGCCAGCGGCGCCATCATCGTCATGCTGCGCAGCCTCAAGATGCATGGCATGGCACAGGCCGTCACCGATCTCATGGAGCAAGGCGCCCCGGCGTTCGATGCGGCGGTTCCTATCCTGTCGCAGCTCCTCAAGGCAGAGACCGCCGAGCGAGAGGTGCGATCGGTCTCCTATCAGCTCAAGGCAGCCCGGTTCCCGGCCTATCGCGACCTGGCCGGCTTCGACTTCGCCAGCAGTGAGATCAACGAGGCGCTGGTGCGCCAGCTGCATCGGTGTGAGTTTATGGATGTGGCCGACAATATCGTGCTGGTCGGCGGTCCGGGCACCGGCAAGACCCACATCGCCACTGCGCTTGGCGTTCAGGCGATCGAGCATCATCGCAAGCGCGTGCGGTTCTTCTCCACGGTCGAGCTGGTCAACGCCCTCGAACAGGAGAAGGCACAGGGCAAGGCTGGGCAGATCGCCGGCAGGCTCGCCCACTC
>NZ_RCIZ01000025.1 GCF_003666685.1 Mesorhizobium sp. YM1C-6-2 | reverse complement strand
CCGAGATCCGGATAGGATATCTGCGTGCTTATGAGCCTGAGCTGGCATTGTCGGTGCTCGACGTTGCGCCGCGCGACGAGGGTGTTGCGGGGGCCAATGTCGCGATTGCCGACAACAACACGACCGGCAAGTTCATGGGCCAGGCCTTCGCCCTCGACGTCACCGAGGTGAAGCGGGACGCCGATGTCGTGCAGACGTTCAGGGACATGGTCGCCAAGGGCGACCGCTACGTGCTTGCCGACATCTCGGCCGAGCAGCTCTTGTCGATCGCCGACATCGGCCGCGAGCACGGCGTGCTGATCTTCAATGTCGGCGCCACCGACGACATATTGCGCGAGGAGGAGTGCCGCGCCAACGTCTTCCACACGGCGCCGAGCCGCACCATGCTGGCCGACGGCCTGGCCCAATACCTGATCTGGAAGCAGTGGCCGCGCTGGGTGCTGCTCTACGGCTCGCACGAGGGCGACCGCGCCTTCGCCGACGCGCTGCGGCGCTCTGCCGAGCGGTTCGGCGGCCAGATCCTGGCCGAGAAGGAGTTCAAGGACACCGGCACGGCCAGGCGCACCGATTCCGGCGTCGTCCAGATCCAGCGCCAGATCCCGGTCTTCATGCAGGACCTGCCCGACCACGACGTGGTCCTGGTCGCCGACGAGAGCGAGGTGTTCGGCACCTACGTACCCTTCCGCACATGGATACCGCGGCCGGTCGCCGGCACCGCCGGGCTGATGCCGTCGGCCTGGCATCCGGCCAGCGAGCAGTGGGGCGGCACCCAGATCCAGAACCGCTTCGCCAAGGCCAATGGCCGCCGCATGCTGTCCAAGGACATGTCGGCGTGGACGGCGGTGCGTATCCTCGGCGAAGCGGCCACCCGCACCCAGAGCGCCGAGCCGGAGAAGATCGAGGCCTTCATCCGCGCCGACGATTTCTCCATCGCCGCCTTCAAGGGCCAGAAGCTGACCTTCCGCACATGGAACTGGCAGCTCCGGCAGCCGATCTTCCTCGGCGACACCAAATCCGTCGTCTCGACCTCGCCGCAGGAAGGCTTTTTGCACCAGGTGTCGGAGCTGGACACGCTCGGCGTCGACCAGCCGGAGACCAGATGCGTCCTGCAGTAGGAACCTGAAGACAACCGGGAGGAGTTTTGATGCGACGACTGCCCTTTCTCGCCGCGGCCATGGCGGCCGGCCTGACCGCCGGCCTGACCGCCAGCCCGGCCTTTGCCTACATGGTCTACGTCTCCAACGAAAAGGACAACACCGTCACCGTCGTCGATTCAGAGACCAAGGCGGTGGTCACCACCATCGATGTCGGCCAGCGGCCGCGCGGCATCACCATCTCGCATGACGGCAAGTTCATCTATCTGTGCGCCAGCGACGACGACACGATCGAGGTGATCGACACCGCCACCCACCAGATCGTCACCACCCTGCCGTCGGGCCCCGACCCCGAGCTGTTCGTGCTGTCGCCCGACGGCAAGACGCTCTACGTCGCCAATGAGGACGACAACCTGGTCACCGTGATCGACATCGAGACCAAGGGCGTCATCACCGAGATCCCGGTCGGCGTGGAGCCGGAAGGCATGGGCATCAGCCCCGACGGCAAGACCATGGTCAACACGTCGGAGACGACCAACATGGCCCACTTCATCGACACCGAGACGCATGAGATCACCCACAATGTGCTGGTCGATTCGCGCCCGCGCTTCGTCGAGTTCACGCCCGACGGCAAGGAGGCCTGGGTGAGTGCGGAGATCGGCGGCACGGTGTCGGTGATCGACAACGCCACCCGCGAGATCAAAAAGAAGATCACCTTCGAGATCCCCGGCCTGCGTTCCGAGACGATCCAGCCGGTCGGCGTGCGCATCACCGCCGACGGCAAGAAGGCCTATGTGGCGCTGGGGCCGGCCAACCATGTCGCCGTCGTCGACACCGCGACCTACCAGGTGGAGAAATACGTGCTGGTCGGCCAGCGCGTCTGGCAGCTCGCCTTCACCCCCGACCAGAAGACCATCATCTCGACCAACGGCGTCTCCAACGACATCACCTTCATCGACGTGGCGACCGACGAGCCGGTGCAATCGGTGACGGTCGGCCAGCTGCCGTGGGGCGTCGTCGTGTCGCCGAACTGAGTTAACCCCCGAGATCAGCAGTGAGGAGGAAACCATGAGGAAATACCGGGCGATCGCGTTTGCGGCACTGATCGGCTTTGTCGCCGCAAGCGGCCAGGTCTGGGCGCAGGACGACGACGATGACGACGACGACGCTCCGGCCGCCGTCGAGGCGACGGCGCCGGCCGAGAAGCCGACCCGCGCCAGCAAGGACGTGCCCGAACTCGTCCTCGGCTCCAAGAACGACCAGTTCACCGTCAACCAGAAGGATTTCGAGCTGATCGCCGGCCAGGGCTACCGCTGGAAGATCACCGCCGCCGGCGGGCTCGAATACAAGTTCCACACCGATCTCTTCCGCAATGTGTGGAACAACCAGATCGTCATCAGCGACCTCGAAGTGCACATGAACGGGGCGCCGGCCTGGCTCGAATTCGACGCCGACGGCACCATCCAGGTCCAGTTCACAACCGTCCGCCCAGGCATCTACACATGGTCAGTCCCTGACCTCGCAGACAAGGGAATGAAAGGCACTATTACAATAAAGTGAAGGCAGTCGGG
>NZ_RCIZ01000024.1 GCF_003666685.1 Mesorhizobium sp. YM1C-6-2 | reverse complement strand
TATGCACTGGACGCGCATTGAAATTAGACCATGCTTATGGAGTGGGCTGGGGGCTCTCGGCTCACAGGCCCGGCTGCCTCACAACCCTGCGCCCACAACGCCGGAGCGGCCGGGCCGCCCATCACACTCCTGTCATCCGTACTGCCCTCCGGTCGCCACCGCGCCCGCAGCATCACCGGGGAAGTAATTTGCCCCGCCCCCAGCGCTCTGGATGACGGCGTTCATTTGCGCGTTATGGCGCTGCCCTGTGGCAGATCCCGAATAGGTGTTACCGCTGACCGTGGCAGTTGATGCGGTTGTCGCCTGGAGGAAGACGGCGAAAGCGAGAGAGCCCGACAAGGTGACCGTGCGCGCCTGACACTGGAACGAAGCCCCGGCAAACAGATAAACGTGTCGGCTCGCCGAGCCGGTTATCGAGTAGTTGCCGGTCGCCACTAGCCGACCGCCCGTAGCGAGCATGTGGTAGAAACTACACACGCCAAAATCGATGTTTTGAAACTTTACGATCGCCCCATCGGTGACGCCAATGCCATGTGTCGTTGCCTGAAGCTTCATGCCACGCAGGTGCCAGGCACCTACCAAGCCGTCGCCAGTAAAACACGATCCTGACGCATTGATAATCACGTTGCTCGGCGTGCTTTCGTCGCCAACGATGACGCAGAAACCGCCCACCAGGGACTTCAGCTGCACCGCCTCATTATAGGTTCCGGCGCCCACGCTGATGGTTGCTGTGAATCCGGCCATGTCGATCGCAGCAACCACATTGACCGCCCTCTGAATCGTCGCAAACGGCGCGCCGCTGGTCCCGTCGCCGGTTGAGTCGTTACCGCTAGTCGAGACGTAAATAGTGCGGTTCGCGGTCAACTTCTCGCGGATCTCGGTCAGGAAGGCCGCACTATCCGCCAGGTCCTTCACCCGCTGCCTGACATCGGCCGCAGTGACGTCGCCCGTCGTGTTGTCATTAATGTAGGTATCGGCGTCAGCGTTTAGCTGCGCACGTGTACGTATCGTCATTTGATGTTTCCTTTTGATTTTGAATAAGCGAAAGCGTCCCTCCGCCACGCGGTAGCGGAAGGTTGGTGCTGCAGCGGTGGATGGAGGCTGTTATCCGCTCGTCATCTGCTGGCGTTGTTTGCCCTTGTCGTAGGCGGCGAGGCCGCGGGCCGTGGTCTCTCGCGAAACGCTTTGCACGAAAGGCTTGAGATTGCCGTTCTGGTCGACCGCTACGCCGACAGTGACGTGGACGCCCTGTGGGGCGCCGCTGCCGCCACCGCCCATCGCTTTCGGCACCTTTGGAATGATCCGCCCTGCCGAATTAGGCACGAACAACTCCGGCTGCTTTTCGCCGACGATGTAAGGCTTCCCGGCCGCAACCGGCCCGCCAGATGCGCGGCCGGGAATGCCGAGCATTGCAGCGAAGCCACCTCCGGTCGGGCTGAATCCCCCCGTGAACAGACCGAGTAAGCCAGACAGACCGCCCGGCATGCGCATAAGTTGTTGGGCGATCTGGCCAACGATCGACAATATTTCGCTCGCCTCGAGCTTGCCGTCGGCAAAAGCGGTCGCCAGCGAGTTGGCCGCGCTGACAGCCAGGTCGCCGAAGAACTCTAGTTTCTCGTTCGCGAGTTGCTGCGCTTCGACATAGCTTTCCGTGTAGCCCAACAAATCTCTAAAGGCAGACGGATCCGGATCGAACTCGTCTTCCTTCTTGGTGCCACCACCACTGCCCGCAGGAGGCGGCATCGACACGGCTCGGTTCGCTGCATCCGCATATCTTTTGCGGAGTGCCTCGACGAGCCTTTGATCGGCCTCGCTTAACTGAGTAGCAAGCACGCCACCCATTCGCGCGTCCAGCGCCGTCGGCTTGCCTCGGGTGGGAGTTGTGGGGACCGCACCCTCGGGCCTTACCATTCCACCGACCCATGCGCCGGCATCGGCCGCCCGCTGCGCCTCAGCCTGCCGCTGCTGGAGCCGTTGAAACTCATCGATGAATCCGGCGAGTGCCGTAGCAGCTTCAACGATGGCGGTCTTCAGCGCATTGCCGACGGTCGTGGTGACCTGTTGGAATTTGCGGTCTAGTTCGGCCGCCTTGGTAATGACGTCGTCACTCAAGACGGCGCCCAGGCGGTGAGCCTCGCCGATCGTGCGCTTGATGCCGTCTTCGCCCTGCTCGATGAACCGGACGAATTGCTCGCCGCCTGTGCCGCCGAAAATCTCGTCGGCGATACGGATTTGTGCGGCGGTTTCGAGCTTGCCGAGCTTGCCAATGATCTCGGTGAAAAGCGCAGAGGGATCCTGCAGTTTCACCTTCAACTCGTCGGCACCGTAGCCAAGGCGCGCGAACGCTTCCGCGGCCGGCCCCTTCCCCGTGACGATGAATTCGTCGGCCCTAAGGTTTAGTTCCTTGAGGCCATCGATCAGCGCATCGACGCCCACACCGTTCTGCTGCGCGACGTATCCGAGTTCTTGAAATGCCTGCGCGGACACGCCAGCACGCTTCGCCTCCTGGCCGACCGCGGCGACGCCTTTGGCGATCTGGCCGACCTGGCTGACGATGCCGGCAATACCGCCCGCAGCAATGCCGCCAACGAGGCCCTTGCCGAAGGTGGATAGGTAGCCGGTAACTTTGCTGTTCATTTGCGAGAAGCGCGTCTCAATCGCCTTCGCGCGCTTGTTCGCTGTTCCGTTCGCTCTCGCGAGGGCTTTGTCGAACTTGTCGATCTTGGCCTCGAGCGCGACGACGAGCCGTTGCATGTCAGTCGACATCGGAAGCCTCCAGATAATCAGCCAGGAAGCGCAGGCGCTCTGCGGTAGCCAGTCGGCCGCGGGCGGCATTGCTGGCGCCAATTGCCTCGGCGAGGAATGCGTCTGAGAGTTCGTCGATGGTGGTGCCGCGGCCTTCAAGATGGCGCGACAAAGCGCTCGCTGCCGCGAGGCAGCGGTCGAAGTTGGTCATGATGTGAATCCTGTTGGGAGATCACGCGGCGCATCGAATGCGGCGTTGATTTATGCTAGCTGGAAATGAACGCCACGACGCTGATACTTGGAGATTTGTATTGCCAGTCTACGAAACCTTTGCAAAACGTCAGAAAAGGGAGAAGGGCGAGCAACCAGATGTTTTCGTCTACGACACGATGCCGACTCCTCTTAGAGTCCAGATTGTACAGATTTTCGACGAAACGCTTGGCGATCAAGACGCCTTTGACGACCATTATGGTCACGGCCCAAAAGTCCGGCGGCTGTATATCAGCGCGATCAAATTGTTGCGGCGTGAACTCGGAGTTTTCGAACTTCCTCACGCCCCTTCCTATGATAAGAACGCAATAAAAGAGTTTCGAAGCTACATCCTGGGAGTGAAGGACGTTGAGCAATGTTTAAGCGCCATAGAAATTGGCTGTAGACTTATTGAAAACGTCGCGAGCAAGTTTGACTATCGTAATAGACCGAAGGCCCCTAAAGAGGCGATGGCTGCTATCGAAGAGATCAACGCTCGCTTCAAAGAGCATGGAATTGGCTACTCGTATGATGGGGAAATCATTCGCGTCGATTCCCAACTCATTCACGCCGAGGCTGTGAAACCGGCCCTGAGGCTGCTCAACTCAAAACAATACGAAGGCGCACAGGAGGAGTTTCTAAGCGCGTATGAGCATTACCGACAGGGCAAAACCAAAGAGGCGCTCAACGACTGCCTCAAGGCCTTTGAGAGCACTATGAAGGCAATATGCGATAAACGGGGATGGGGCTACGACCCGAAGGCAACGGCAAAAACACTAATCGATATCCTCCTGGCAAACGGTCTCATCCCATCCTTTTGGCAAACTCAGATGGGATCCCTGAGGACCTTGTTGGAAAGCGGTGTTCCAACAGGACGCAATCGCCTTGGCGGACACGGCCAAGGCAGCGTTTCGACCGAAGTCCCCGGCTACCTAGCCGCGTATATGTTGCACATGACCGCCTCCACGCTCGTTTTTCTTGTAGAGGCAGAGAAGGCGTCACCCCAATAGTTACTCAGCCTAGCCACCCGGCCTCCCAAACCTCTCCTCGGCCCACGGCTCTCCCTCCCCATCGTATTCGGCCAGGAATAGATCGCCGAGCCGGCTCCAAGCCGCCCTCACCTCATCAAGCGCCGGCCGACCGTACCGATCGACGGGCACACCAATTTTCGCAAGGTCGTCGAAATAGTCGTAGCCGGCCGCGAACACCATCCGCCACGCAGGCAACGCTTCGGCCCGGCGCCGATCCACACGTTTTCTTACCGGCATTATCGTCTGCTCCCGTAGTCCCGCGTTCGCGGCGGCCGTGGCACCTCTGGCGCATCGACGTCGAGGGCAAGTTCGCGCAAGCCGCGAAAGAACGCAGTTCGGGAGTCCCGCTCGATGCCAACGCACGGATGAGCTTTCGGTGTGCCGTAGCGATCGACGACGGTCAGCCCGTCCGCGGCCAGGGCCTCACGAGCTTGCTCGCTCCGGTCCCACGCTTCGCAAGTCTTCACGAGCATCCGGAAATGGTGAGACTCGAGGGTGTACTCTTCGAGTATTTTCTTCGCCCATCGGCGTGTTTCCAGCCGCAAATGGCCAGGAATTTTATAATTTTCCATAGGTTTTCCGTAGCCTGGATGGCCTGATTTGCTTGCCGCACAAGTCGTCGAAGGTTCACGAGACGATTCGGGGCATGCACGGCCCATATGTTGGGTGCGCGCCGTTCCCGCCAAACGCGATTTTTTTCAACCCTTGAAGGCCCCCTCCCGGTCTTCAGGACAGGATCATCGCCAGCACGACCAGACACGCGAGCGCGAACGCTGCGTGACTCACCGGATGCCTCGGAGTCGATGCGCCCGCTCCGCCTTCTCACGCAGACGGCGGAGCGCGGCCGATTGGTTGTCGGAGCGGAGCGATGCCGACGTATCCTCATAAGCCGGAATTGGGGTGACGGTTATTTCCCACAGCGACACGTCCGTGATTGTTCGACGAGGCAATCCGGTACCGGAGTCATGCCACTCTTCTGCACGAACTCCGAAGCCAAAACTCATACCGCGCACCTCGCCTCGCTCCAGCGTCGATAACGCCAAGGCACCGGCCGGCGATCGAGGATCTAGGTCGAGTTCAAAATGAAGGCCGCGGCTGTCCTCTTCGAGCCGTAGCGTGCCGGCCGTGGTTCGGCCCAAAACCTGATCGTAGTTGTGGTGCCACAGCGCCAAAACATCCGGATCCTCGCGGAGCGTGCGAGTAAAGGCGCCTTTTGCCAGACGCTCTTCAAACAGCCCGGCGATTGGCGCCCAACTATTGAAAACCGCAGCATATCCGGATGCGATCTTGCCGTTGAACGTGAGACTAGTGTCGACCAACCTTCGCCTCCGCCTCACGCATCCAAGCGTCTCGCTCTTCGATCGTCTTTGTCTTCTTGATGCGTTTCTCGAGCAGCAGCAGTGCAAACTTCTTTGGATCGAAGCTTGTGCGCGTCGAGGTTTTGCCGGCGAAGGTGACGCGAGTCCTTCCCTCGCCGCGGTCTCGATCGGCTTTTTCCATTGCGCGACGCTCAAGCATAGCCCGCCTCCTTCAGAAACGATGCAATCCGACCGTCAGCCGGCTCGCCGAGGAAGAACGGCCACGCGCCCAGGTGCGCTGGCGAGATATCTTCCGCATCGAGATCCTGACGGAGCGACCACAAATCGCGATGCGCGGCGTCAGCAACCTTGAATGCGTCGCACAGCACCTTCATGCGTCTATCCCACTCGGGACGGACCTTTGCCACGGCAGCGCGCACCGCGGCTGTGCGGGCATCGCGGATCCGCTGTTCGATCACGGTAAGCGCCGTCTCGATGTCGCTTTCTCGCTGCTTTGCCTCGGCAACGGCCTTACGCTTTAGTGCCTTGGCCGACGGGCCGTCGCCGAGCAATTCAGCGACTCCCGGCCGCACCTCCCGGCTGGTGTCCGCCGCCAGTTCGCGCTCCGCCGCCTTTCTGGCGGTGCGGGCTTCCCCGCCGGCGGTGTGCAACTCGCCGCGCTTGGCAACCAGCGTGCCGTAAGTCTCGTCGCACTCGGCCAGCGTCGGCACCTGATACGGCTCGGCCGCGGCGTTTTTCTTCAAGAGGGCCATCACTTGTCTCCAAATAAGTTGCGGGCTGCGAGGAACAGCGCGGAATACGGAATGCGAGTGGTTCGACGCTGCTTGCCGGACCGCCATCGGCTCGAATCTTCACCAGCCGGAACAAAACGGACGACTCCAGCGGCGGAGTGAAACGCGACCTCCCGCCAGGTTTCGACTACTTCAATATCGAACTTCAGCGAGCCGTCGCTGTGTACGGCGTTCCAAATCAGATTATGCAGGATATCGAGCGCGGTGCGTTTCGCCGGACGAAGGGCTTCGGGCATGATGTCGACGTCGACGCCGCTCGGAACGCACTCGGCTAGTTGCACGGTGACGTCGGCGACCGTCGGCATTGCGGCACCGCTGGCTGTTGATTGCTGCTGAGAAGTGACCCGGGGGAGCGTGTAATTTTCATTGAGAAGTGACCCATGTTTGAACCCGTCC
>NZ_RCIZ01000023.1 GCF_003666685.1 Mesorhizobium sp. YM1C-6-2 | reverse complement strand
CGCCGCATCGCGGATCATCCGCTCATCCTCCGACAACTGATCCTCAAGAAGGAAAGGATCGTCCCAGACGAAATTCGCGACGATTGACACTTGGACGTCCTCCTAGACGCTTGTGGACGAGAACACCGACTCGATGCTGGCCTCCAGAACGCGCAGGCCCTCCTCCAGCGTATCGTCGCCGATGGTGAGAGGCACCAGTATCCGGATGACATTGGCCCGCACGCCGCACGACAGGAGGATGAGCCCGCGCTCCTCCGCCGCGGCCACGATGGCGTTGGTCAAAGCAGGGGCAGCCTTCTTGGATGTGCGGTCCTCGACCAGTTCCATGGCGACCATCGCGCCGACACCGCGGACGTCGCCGATACGCTCCATGCCCTGACGCGACGCGATATCGGTGAGGCGCTCCATGATCCGCTGCCCGATCACCGTCGACCGCTCGCAGAGCCCCTCGTCTTCGATCACGTCGAGCACCGCGTTTGCCGCAGCGACCGCCAGAGGATTGCCCGCATAGGTTCCGCCGAGCCCGCCGCGAGGAGCTGCGTTCATGATTTCGGCACGCCCGACGACCGCGGCGAGCGGGAAGCCGCCTGCGAGGCCCTTCGCCAGGGTGACCAGGTCCGGCTGGACCCCCGAATGTTCGAAGGCGAACATCTTGCCCGTCCGCCCCATGCCCGCCTGAACCTCGTCGGCGATAAGCAGGATGCCGTGCGCTTCGGCGATGGCCTTCAGCCGCGCCAGGAATTCCGGCGGCGCGATGTTGAAACCGCCCTCGCCTTGCACGGGCTCAATGATCATGGCCGCGATGCGCGACGGGTCGACATCACTCGCGAACAGATCCTCCAGGTCAGCGATCGCATCGTCGGTCGAAATGCCGAGATAGGCGTTCGGGAAACGGGCGTGGAATACCTCGGCGGGGAATGGGCCGAAGCCCTTCTTGTAGGGCGCCACCTTTCCGGTCAGGGCCATTCCCATCAGCGTGCGTCCATGGAAAGCGCCGCTGAAGGCGATGACGCCGCTCCGGCCAGTATGAGCCCTTGCGATCTTGATGGCGTTTTCGACTGCTTCGGCGCCGGTGGTGACGAGCATGGTGCGGTTTTCCCCGCCCGTCGGCGCCATCCGGTTCAGGCGCTCCGCCAAGGCGACGTAGCTTTCGTACGGCGCGACGTGGAAGCAGGTGTGGGTGAAGCGCTCGGCCTGGGCTGCGACGGCCTGCATGACCTTGGGATGCCGGTGCCCTGTATTGACCACCGCGATGCCTGCCGCGAAGTCGATGAAGCGCCGTCCTTCGACATCCCAGATTTCCGAGTTCTCGGCCCGATCGGCAAAAATTCCGCGCGTGGCGACGCCATCAACCACCGCCGCTGCCTGCCGTGCCCGTAGTTCGGCCGTCGTCGTCATGCGCTCTTCCCTTCAATTGGTTCGGTAGCGCGACTAGCATTGCTCATAATATTGAGCAATAGCCCATGACAAAATAGCCGTGAGACAGGCCTGTGGATCAGGCTCAGAGATACGGAGGCGAGCAGGCGGAAATGGCGATCGTCCGGTTCGCCGAAACATTGCGGAAGCGATGCGGGATGCGGCTGTCGAACAGATAGGCCTCGCCAGCCTTCAAAATCCTGACTTCGCCTCCGACCGTCACTTCAAGCTCCCCCTCGATGATCACGCCTCCCTCGCTGGAGGCGTGCTGGAGCAGGGTTTCTCCGGTATCCGCATTGGGCTCGTATACCTCATGCAGGATTTGCAGATTGTGGACGCGCGCATCGCCGATCTGCCGGAAGAACATGCGGCCGTCGCTGGTGCCGATCGCATTGGCAGCGACCTTGGAGGTCAGGTCGAGCAACTCGTCGGCCCCGAAGAACGGGCCTTGCGGCAAGGTGCGCTCGCTTTCGAAGAAGTCGGCCATGCTTATGCCCAAACCGCTCAAAATCTTGCGCAGAGTCGAAATCGATGGGCTGATCTTGTTCCGCTCGATATTGGAGATCTGGGCGTGAGGGACACCGCCGCGTTCGGCAAGGTCGCGTTGTGACAGCTGAGCGGCCGTCCGCATCGCCTTCAGGCGGGCTCCGATGTCGAACGCCGATTCCATGCTGACAATCCCCGCGTGTTCACTGACCTTACACCAGCGCCGCCGGCCCCTCTAATCGGTTAATGCAATTCGAACGGAAGATGTCAACGCGGCTATCGCGCCGTTCCATCAGTTTTGGTGCAGTTCATGTATCGCTGAAGCCTGCACGTAAACCGGCATTTCTTCGGAGCGCCTCTCCAAATCATCGCGATGTGCCTGAGCCATCTTGAGTCGCAGTGCTCCGACGGAGGTATCGATCACATAATGGGTGGTTTCGCCGGCGAATCGCAGGTCCACAATTCTGCCGGTTGCGAGCAAGGCGCCCTCCGGCTGCCTTTCGAGCGAGAGGTGCTCCGGCTTGATGACGATGCTGGCCGCCGTCGGCGAGAGCTTGGCCAGCACGTCGTCCGCGAACGCCTTGCCGGCTTCACCAGCCGCGACCTGCCGCAGTCTTTCGACCGGAATCACGTTGCTGTCGCCAATGAAGGCGGCGGAGAAAGCAGTCTGCGGCCTGTAGTAGATGTTGACCGGGTTCGCATCCTCCACCACCACGCCCTCGTTCATGACCACCACGCGGCTGGACACGCTCAACGCCTCCTGCTGGTCATGGGTGATGTTGATGATGGTGGCCCCGGTCTCGCGGTGGATGCGCACGAGTTCGCTCTGCATGCGGCTGCGCAACTGCACGTCGAGCGCGCTCAGAGGTTCGTCCAGCAGGATGATATCCGGCTGATAGACAAGCGCTCTGGCAAGCGCGACGCGCTGCTGCTGGCCGCCCGAAAGTTGAGACGGCCGCTTTTCGAGATGATCGCCGAGATCGACCAGCGCCGCGACCCGCTCGACCGCCTGCCTTATCTCGTCGCCGCTCTTGCCGCGGATGCGCAAGGGAAAGGACAGGTTCTCGGCGACGCTGTAGTGGGGAAACAGCGCATAGTTCTGGAAAACGACGCCGAAATTCCTTTCGCGCGGGTGCGCGGCGGTGATGTCCTTGCCATGCAGGAGGATGCTTCCGGACGTGATCCTGTTGAAGCCGGCAATCGCCATGAGCAGCGAGGTTTTTCCCGACCCCGACGGCCCCAATATGGTGATGAACTCGCCCTGCCTGACCTCGAGGTCGACATCGCGCAATATCTGCTTGCTGCCGGCCGTGAAACACAATTTCTCGATCTTCAGATACGCCATGGACACGCTCAGGAAATGCGCCGCCACGGGCGGACGAGGAGAACCAGAAGCACCGTGGCCAGGATCAGCATCACCGACAGCGCCGCCACGGAAGGGTCGACCCGCTCGCGCAGGCCGCTCCAAAGCTGGAGCGGCACGGTCCGCCAAGTCCTGCCGGCGATGAAGTTGGTGGCCACCACCTCGTCCCACGACGTGATGAAGCAGAGGACGAAGCCTGCAAATATCCCGAGCTTCGCGTTCGGGAGAATGATGCGTGTCGTCGCCGTCCAGTCGCTGGCGCCCAGAGAGATCGCCGAACGGTAGAGCGAATAATCGATCTGCGACAGCGACGCCGATACGGTGATAATGGCCAGCGGCAGAGTGAGCACCGTGTGCGAGATCACCAGTGCGGGGAACGTGTCCAGCAAGCCGAACTGGACCCACAGCCAGTAGAGCGACAGTGCGTGCAATACGCCTGGCACGAACAGCGGAAGGAACAGGACGACCGCGAGACGCAGAATCCAGCGCGACGTGTTCGACCAGAGCGCGACCGCCGAAAACGCGCCGAGCAATGTCGCCGCCGCCGCGCTGCACGTCGAGATTATCAGGCTGCTCGAGATCGAACGCAGCCAGCGCGGGTCGGAGAGCAGCTTGGAATAATGCTGGAAGCTGATCGCCTCCCTGGGGAAGGAAAGGAACCGCTGGTCCGTCAGCGACAGCGGGAAGATCACGAGGATCGGCACGACGAGAAACACCACCACGGCCATCGTGACGACGAAAGAAAGCGAACGGGCGGTGTTGAAGCGGCTCTTTGCGATCATCGCGCCGCCACCTTGCCAAGAAGCTTCAGCAGGGCCGCGCAGCAGAGCAGCGTAGCGACGAGAAGAATGGAGTAGATGCTGGCGGAGGACCAGTCCAGAGACTGCTGGATGAGCACGGTGATGTATTCGGCGATCATCACGGTGCGCCCGCCTCCCAGGATGGTCGGCGTCACGTAGAAGCCGAGACACAGCACGAAGCTCAGCACCGCGGACGAGAGCACGCTGCCCTTCGTCAAGGGAACGATGATCTTCCAGAAGATCTGGCCGTCGGTAGCCCCGATGCTGTGCGCCTAGCGGATCAGATTCTTGTCCAGCGCCGACATCGTCGCATAGATCGGTAGGACGGTGATCGGCAGCATGTAGTGCACCATGCCGATCACGACGCCGAGGTCGTTGCGGATGAAGGCGATCGGGCTCGAGATGAGGCCTGCCTGGATGAGGAAGGTGTTGACGAGGCCGGTGGACTGGAAGAGCGCGATCAGGCCGAACGCGCGAACCAGCACCGACAGCCAGAGCGAAATCAGGACCAGAATGAGAAGCGGCAGTTCGTACCGGCCGGCCCAGAAGACGATGAAATAGGCGACGACGAAAGAGAGGGCGCAGGAGATCGCCGTCACGATGATCGACAGCCGGAATGTCGTCGCGAATATCCCGACGACGCTGTTGGAAAACAGCCCGTCGAGACCTTCGCTTGTCGTGACCATCGCCGGGTCGATACTCGTTCCTATCTGCAGAAGGATAGGAACGAGATAGACCGCGACGATGATAAGCAGCGCCGGGAAAATATAGAGCAGCCGGGACGTATCGGTCATGGGCGATTCATCGGCCCTTGTCGTCGGCCTCGTATATCTTCCTGCCGCCGAGGTAGGTCGCCAGCACCTTCGTGTTGCGAAGCTCTTCCGCCGTCGCCGACGAGAGATCCCGGTCCACGATGGCGAAGTCGGCCAGCTTTCCTGCCTCGATGGTGCCCTTGGCATTCTCCTCGCGGCCGGAATATGCCGCCAGGTAGGTGTAGCAGTTCAGCGCCTCGATGTTGGAGATCGCCTCCCCTTCATAGAGCGAGGTGCCGGTATCAGTCTTGCGGGCGACCATCGAGTACATGCCGCGGAACGGATTGACCTCGCAGATCGGAGCATCGGAATGCCCGGGCGCCACGATGCCACTGTCGTTGAGCGTGCGATGCGGCCACATGTACTTCATGGCGTCCGCGCCGCGGTTGCGGACATAGGCGTCGCCGAGGTCGTAGGCGAAGCCGGTGGCAGAAGACGCGATCACCTTGAGCTGCTTCAGACGCTCGAGGATCTTCGGCGTCACATAGCAGCAATGCTCGACGCGGAAGCGGTGGTCTTCCTTGGGCAGCGCCGTCAGCGCCTTCTCGTAGCCGTCGAGCACGAAGTCGATGCCGCGGTCGCCGACGCCGTCGGCGCAGACCACGAAGCCGGCCTTGTGCGCCCGCATCACATAGTCGGCGAATTCGTCGACGTCGTGGAGAAGTATGCCGTAGTTCGGCACCGGTTCGCCGTCGATCGGCTTGCCGACATAGGGCTCATGGTAAGCGGCGGTGCGGCCACTGGTGCTGCAGTCCGGGCACCACTCGACGCCGATGATACGCACGAAGTCGTTGCCGAAGTAGTTCTTGGTGCCCGACGCGATGACACGGTCGATGAAGTCGCCGTCGCGCCCGCTGAGGATCGCGCCGACGCGGATGTTCAACTCGCCGTTGCGGTGCAGCTCCTGATAGGCTTGGTAGGCGATTTCGGTCGTGAGGGAGTTGTGAACCGAGGTGACGCCTCGTCTCGCATATTCCTCGAACACGATCTTCAGGCCGCGCTTCATGTTCTCGTAGGTGACCGCGTCCTGAAGCGGAGCCGCCAGCACCTCGGCCGCGGCCTCGCGCAGCAGTCCGGTCGGACGGCCGTTTGCGTCGCGATCGACAGAACCGAACTTCATCCCGTCATCGCTGCCCGGCGCGTAGAGACCGCACTGCTTCAAAGCCACGCTGTTCGCGATACCGACATGCCCGTCGGTCCGCATGATGAACACCGGGGTCTTGGGCGCTGCCGCATCGAGCTCGTCAAGGGACGGATAGCCCCCGAGCTTGACGTCGTCATAGCCGTAGCCCTTGACGAAACCGTCGGCAGTCGGCTTGTCCGCATTGGCCGCGATATAGGCCAGGACCTCGTCCTTCGAGCGATACTTCGGATAGGAGAAGCACGCCCATTCGGTCACGAAATTCGCTTCGAGATCCGGATGCGAATGCGACTCGATCAGTCCCGGAATGACGTCCCTGCCCTGCAGCGACACTTCCCGTGCGAGCGGGAAGCGCTTGCGCGCTTCGGTCGCCTCGCCGACGAAGGCGAACCTGTCGCCGATAACGACGAAGGCATCCGCCGCCATGCCGGACGGCGCCATCGTCAACACGCGGCCATCGACGTAGATGACCGGCTCGAAATTCACTTGCGTCACGGCATTCATCCCGAAATCACTTCCAGATAGCGCTTGGCAGCCTCGGCGTGGTTGTCGATGTACCAGTCCGGTTTCACGACGAACTGCGTGGCGAGGTTCGCTGGCGCGGTGGCGCTGCGCGCCTCGAGTTCAGGGGTGTAGAACTTCGCCGCCTCGGGGTTGGCAGGCGCGTTGCCCAGGCCCTTCAGCACCTCGATCTGGCTCTCGGGGTCCTGCATGAAGGCGAGGAAGCGCCACACATCCTTGCCGGCGGGGTTGCCCTTCGGCACCGACCAGACGCCCGGCTGGAGAATGGCGTTGTTCCAGTGATAGTCGATAGCGCCGCCGGTCTCGTCGCGCACGAGGTGCGCCCTGGTGTTCCAGATCTGGCCCATGACGACTTCCTCGTCACGCAGCAGCTGCTGGCTGCTCGAGCCGGTATCCCAGAAGATGATGTGCTCGCGCAATTCGGCCAGCTTGGCCAGCGCGCGCTCGAGATCGATCGGGTAGACATCTTCCGGCTTCACGCCGTCGGCCAACAGCATCGATTCCAGCGTGCCGTCCATATACTTGTACATGGTGCGCTTGCCGGGGAATTTTTCCACGTCCCAGAAATCCGCCCAGGTCTGCGGCGGCGCGTCGCCGAACTTCGCCTTGTTGTAGGCGATCACCGAGCTGAACATGTAGCCGGTCAGGCCCCAGTCGTACCGGAAACCTTCAAGGACCTTGTTCTTGTCGACGATCGTGTAGTCGACAGGCTCGAGGAAGCCGTGGGCTGCCAGGTTGCCGGCATCGACGCCGCCGTCGCAGAGATCCCACGTCACGCTGTTGTTCGTCACCATCGAGCGAATCCGGCCGGCGGTCGGGCCCTCACCGTCGAACACCACGGGAATGCCGGTCGCCTCCTCGAAGGGAACGCCCCAGGCTTCGCCATAGATCACTTCGGAATCGCCGCCCCAATTGGCGAAAACGACTTCTTTTGCCTGCGCCTGCGCGGCGCGGGTGCCGACCAGACCGGCCGCGGCGGCCAGCGATGCGACCTTCAGGAAATCGCGTCTCGGCAAGGTGCCCGCCGCCATGCGGTGGCACGCAATTTCAAAGGCATCCGCCAAAAAATTCCTGCTCAAGATAATTCCCCCTTCTTGATGATCCCAAATTGGCGCACTGTGGCGCGACTGCACCCAGCCGCAGCGGAATGCGGATAGCATGTGCGGTTTCCAAGCGCAACGATATGGTCTAAATTTTGAGCGGCATACGCCTTGCCGGAAAGCATGCCGCTACCAAAATCCTGCAAAATCTTTATATATCAGCACCTTGCAACGCCATAGATCCATTGCCCACCCAAGATATGGTTCACTTTTTGAGCGAAAAATGACGTTGAGGACACCCCTTTTGGACGGCTGTTCTGCTACCGGAAGGATTTGAAGCCGTCTCCCATGCGTAGAAAATTCGGGAGGCATCAGCGGACGAGCATCAGCCCTTCTGCAAGACACCGAGCCAGCGTCGAGGGTTTTCCTGCAATTCAAGACGCCATCGGCTCGGGTGCACCACGTCGGCGCTTGTTTCAGTGTGACTTTTGGTCGCCAGAAGCCGGCGAGCGCCGAAAATGTCCGTTTACTCGACTTGCGCCGAAAGAGTTGACTATGTAGGGCTTCCCGCACGTCGGAGTGTAGCGCAGCCTGGTAGCGCACCTGATTTGGGATCAGGGGGTCGTAGGTTCGAATCCTATCACTCCGACCAACTTGCCCACCGGAAGGTTCCGTTGAAGCAGCGGGCGTTCATCTGCTAGAAGCCGTTGAAGTTCGAGTCAGGAAAACAGCCAGACATGTCAGCACGCATATTCAGCCCGGCCAAGACCGCTATGCAGTCGGGAAAGGCCAAGACAGGCTACTGGATCCTGGAATTCGAGCCGGAGATGCCGCGCAAGATCGACCCCCTTATGGGTTACACAACCTCCGGCGACATGAAGAGCCAGATCAGGCTGACCTTCGAGACGAAGGAAGAAGCGATCGCTTATGCCGAGAAGAATGGGCTGAGCTTCCGGGTGCAGGAGCCGAAAGAGACGAAGCGCCGGCAGATTTCATATGCGGAAAATTTCCGCTATGACCGCAAAATTCCCTGGACGCACTGAGCGGACGCCAAGCGCATCCAGGCAGGTTGCCGGTTCGCCCGGCTCTACGGTCCCGTAGCTCAGCCGGATAGAGCACCGGCCTTCTAAGCCGATGGTCGCAGGTTCGAATCCTGCCGGGATCGCCAATCGCCCAAGTGGGCCAATGAAATCAATGCGTTATCGTCGTTTTTGCCTAACTCCTCACTTGGGTTAGGCAATTCCACATCGAATCCACGCTCCAGTTTTTCCATCGCAGCGGCCGAAAGCTGCTTGCGTGCAGCCTCGCGGCAATAGCGTTCGATCTCGCGAATGTCGGTGTGGCCGGTGATCGACATGATCTCCAATGCCGAACATCCCGCTTCAGCCAGCCGGCGGCATGCAGCCTTCCGCAGCCCGTGCGGCGATGACTTCGGCGGCAGGCCAGCCTTCGCTGCGGCGTCCGAAATGTACGCCGAGAACGCCTTCTCCGACCTGGCTGCCGCGTTGCTCTTGGCGATGAATGTGCCGCCCTCGCTGGGGCACGATTTCAGGAAGCGTGCTAGCTCCGCATGAATCGGAATATGCAACTCGGCGCCCGTCTTTTTGGCCGTGATGTAGAACGCCCCGTTGGAGGCGTGGTGCCAGCCAAGGCGCACCGCGTCCGATCGACGAAGCCCTGTGTGTAGAAGTACCTCCATAGCAAGCCGTTGCGGTTCGGCGGCGCCCCAGCGCTTGCGAAACGCCGCAATGTCTTCCTCGCTCCACGTCCTATGTCCCGTCGACTTGTATTTGACGCGCTTGGCCGCAACGACCGGATTGTCGGTGCGCATGCCAACGCTGACCGCGTAGTCCATGACCGCCGATAAACGCTTACGGAAGTTGCTGGCCGCGGCCGGCGTGGAGGCCATGTCGTCGATGATCGTATTGACGTGTTTCGCCTGCAGGCCGGCGATCGGTCCCTTACCGTGCTTCTCGACGAACCGATCAAGAATGCCGCGGTAAACTGCTTGCGTAGAGTCGGCCAGGTTCTTGAACTCTAGCGAGCCATAGTAGCCGTGCACAGCCGCCTCGACCGATCCGGGCTTAAGCCGCGAACTGTCGCTGGCAGCACCCTCCATCGCAGCATGGTAAGCCGTCCAGAATTCCTGCGAGTACAGCGGCACGGGAAGCGCGATCTGCGGCTTGCCAGGCCGACGCAGATACACCCGCGGCCTTCGGTGCCGATCGATGTACTCGTTTACCTAGCGTGGCTTCCGATGCCGCATTGGCGATCCCAATAGTCAGAGGCATTGTCATTCGCCGCCGCCGCGGCAGGCTTGCCGTCGAATAGCGCGTCAAGATCCTGGCGGTCCCACAAGGTGACTCCGAACAATGTTTTTGGAGCCGGGATAATGCCTGACGCACGTTCCTTGTCGAAATGACTCGGACTGATGCCGAGATATGCAGCAGCAGCCGTTCGGCGCAGGCCGCGTGGTTGAACTGTTTGCATCTTCCCTCCTCCGTCGACGCGGGTAATTAGGCAAAAGGCCCGCCTAATTGAAGGAGCCCGCCGAAGCGGGCTTCTCTGGTGGGTCGGGCGATGGCGCTTAGTCCAGCCCAAGCAGGTCGCGATACATAGCGATCGTCTCTTCATCCATCCTCCCGCGCTGAGTAATGCGGAGCGCGGCTAGCGTTTCCTCGTCCGTGGTCAGGAAGTGCGGCTGGCCATCGTACGACATACATTCGAACTCGCCGTCTTCGGCACGGCCGAGGATGGTGATGATCCATCGCCAGCCGTCCGACTTTTCGAATTCGATCTCGTCGCCAACCTCAAAGCGGGCAGGATTTGGCAGGGACCAGGCGGCTAGGAACTTGTCGTGCAGGCTAGGGGTGGAGAGGGTGTTAAGCATGTCGGGCGCTCCTTGTTGCGATTGTGTTGTTACTGTGTAATAGATTTCTATCACACGGTAAGCTTTGTCAACACCACGTAACAAGTTTTTTCCACAGGGTAATAAGTATGACTCCTGCGCAGCTTCGAATGGCTAGATCGGCCCTCAAGGTCGGCGTGCGCGAGCTTGCCGAAATGGCAGGCGTAACAACCGCCACAATCACAAGGTTCGAGAATGAGCGCGGCGGACTCAACGCCGTAACGGCACAAAAGCTCAAGGCCGCGCTCACCACGGCCGGCGTCACCTTCCTCGATGACGGCCAGGCCGCGGTAGGCGATGGCGTTTCGTTCGTGCCCAAGGACTCAAAATAAAAGCGCGCCCCTGTGATCAAATTCAGGGCGCGCTTCGACTACGACGCCTCGCAGTCGGCTTCCGAACCGCGCAGCAGATCGGCTGCGTCGCCATCCAAGCTAGAGCTTTACAAGGTGCCGTCAACCTCCTGCAGTAGTTGACTCCCCGCCCTTCCCAAGCGCAACCTAGCGTTGGGATAGGGGGGGATTACAATGAAAAGAACGACGCTTGCCGCCTTACTGGCGGCAGCCATCGTTGGCGTAGCAGCAGGCACTGCGTCTGCCGCACCAATAGACTGCATAAAGATCACAAACGACCTCGACCGTCTTGCCTGCTACGGCAAGGAAACCGGTCGGACCCCTTCGGCTTCAACATTCGCCGAGGCAGCGGGCAAGTGGGTCATCACCAGGGAAACGTCCAAACTGACAGATCAGCCAACAGTCGTCATGTCTCTCAGTTCCGTGGAGTCTGTCGATTGCGGGTGGAACAAGGGCGAGAAAATAGGCCTCGTTCTACGCTGCCACGAAAACAAGACGGTCCTCTATTTTGCCACCGGCTGTCACATGGTTTCCAACGACTACGACGACTATGGCGACATCACCTATCGTCTAGACGATCAGAAAGCGCGCACCGTCAAGGGTGACGTATCAACCGACAACAGAGCGATCGGATTGTGGGCTGGCGGCAAGTCTATCCCTGTGATCAAGCAGATGTTTAGCCGAGACAAGATGATCGTCCGAATGACCCCGTATTCGGAGAGCCCGTTCACGGCGACCTTTGACATCAAGGGAACTGAAGAAGCGTCAAAGGCCTTGCGAGAGGCATGCGGCTGGTAGGCGCTTAATGGCTGACACGCCAGTATCGATCGGTATTGACGATATAGTCCTCAGCCGGCTGACGGACGCCCAAAGAGACGTGATGCTCGACGTGATTCTAGTTTGGGGCAAACTGGATGGGGCCATGGGTATGATGGTCGCTAAGGCTTTAGGGAAACATCCAGTCGAGGGCGCCGACTTCGTAAAAGATATGTCGACCAGTTCACGTTTCCTAGAGATATACAAGCAGTTGAAAGACCATCCTGGTGGGCAAGCTGCAGCCCGGACAATGAAGAAGCACAAGAAAAAATACGAGCTATGGTCAAAGGTCAGAAACCGAATAGCACACTCGAATTGTGTTGGACATTTGAGAGGTCGACCCGACTGGATCGTTTTTCAGCTTTATCAACGTGAGGGTGAAGGACTGGCTATTGAAGCCACCTCCATTGAGGAAATGAAAAACGCGATCCGGTGGGGGCGAGCCATGACAGATTTGGCGTTGAAGGTGTCCGAACCTATTGGTTGAAAGATATCCTCGTTCGATTCCGGGCGAGGCCTCCACCAGCCGTGCCATTTCGACACAAAACTTTTGGCATCCAGTTTGCAGGGAAGCCCCTTGCGGGGAAGTGGCGGGGCACCTTGTAATGCGTTGGCACGGGCGGGGGCTTGGGGCTAGCGTGTGGGGACGTTTGCTGGGGTAGAAGGGAGCAGGCGTCCCCTTCAAATTTGCTGGAGCCATCTAATGGCGCGTTTACCGGCGCGGGATCATTTCGACGAGCGAACTAACGCGGTGAACGACAATCGGCCGCCGCTTGTCGTCGACAACAACGGCGTGGATAGAAGGGGCACCCGCGGCAGCAGGCTTGTCCGGCTGCTGCTGGCGGTGCTGCTTCTCGCCGCGGTAGGCGCGGTACTCGTAATGATGTCTGTGTGATTGCCTCGCTGCGCCGATCGGCTAATGGCGCATCGACCTCAGCCGGATCATCTCGGCTAGCAACGCTTCTTCATCGCGAATGCCGTTGTCGAACAGCACGATAATTTCGAACGCAAGGCGGTCGCGTTCCGTCGTGTCATCTGGGATCGAGAAATGCCCGCAATATGCCGCCATCACCCGAGCCATCATCGCCAATTGCTCTCTGTTTGCTACGCCGCGCCGCCGCATGTTCATTCACTCGAAGGCGGTGCGACGTAGGCTATGCGGCTAACCGCAGGGCAAGCACTGCTACCGCCAGCACCGCACCAACGGCGCACGCAACGCCCACCCACAGCCAAAGTCTGCTTTCCGGCACGCACACCCACTCCAGCTGCTCTGGGGCGCAATGATAAGGTGCCGGAGAAGACGCCGCTATGCGATCTGTGCCAAGCGCCACGCAATCATGGCAAAAAGAACCCCACAATCAGCCAGCCTGCCATGGCGATGCCAAGGGCGACGCCTACGACACCTATCCATTGAAGCCAGTCTAGACGCATACTCAATCATGCCGGCCGGTCCGCGGGCTTGGAAGGTAACTTACAGTAGGAGCGCCATCGAGGATTGCGCCCAATTGCCAACCGCTTTTGCCGAAATTACCATTTTGCGCGGTGGCCCGCTGGGCCGCCAGAGCCGGCGCGGCTGCAGAGCCCCAATCTGTCCCGCTCGCGCCGGCTCGCCGGTCAGGGCCGGATTCCATCAGCCGTTGACATCCCCTCCCGCGCGCGCTCGTATTTGCGTTGGTGAAATGAGGAGCCATCTAATGCCGCGTTTGCCGGCGCGGGATCAATTCGACGAGCGCACTAACGCGGTGAACGACAATCGGCCGCCCGCCG
>NZ_RCIZ01000022.1 GCF_003666685.1 Mesorhizobium sp. YM1C-6-2 | reverse complement strand
GCTTCGGGCTGCTTGCCTGGCCGGCCAAATACGGCGAGACCGGCGTCAAGACCTTCGCCGTCAACCAGCACGGCGTCGTCTACGAGATCGACCTCGGCCCGGCCACCGAGGCGATCGCGAAATACATCGACCGCTTCAATCCCGATGCAGCATGGGACGTGGTGGCCGACTGATGCCGGGACCTTGCGGCCGGCACTTTGCCTAGCCCCGCCGAACCGGCGAAGCTCCGCTCGCCGGGAAAGAGATATGCCTAAGAAATAGAGGAGGTCGCTCCATGATCGCTGTGTCGTCCCGGTCGGGTCGCCAGCCGAACTCCGCATGGCTGAGATTCGTTTCGATCGCCTTCGCGGGCGCGTCGGCTTGCTCGTCCTGGTGGACGCCCGCCGGTGCCCAGGATTTTTCGTTCAAGGATTTTCCCTATCTGATCTATTGCGAGTCAGAGGGCGTTGCGCACGCCTTCTACTTTTCCAAGTTGAGCCCAGACGGGGTCGCGATCTACCTGACGCCGGACAGGCAGGCCGGAATGATCACCATCGAAGGCGTGGGCCACAGGGTGGGCGGCGAACAGTCCGGGTCATGCTCCGACAAGACGCTCGATGATCTGAGATCGTCCGGACAAGCCTACGATCTGGCAAAATAACAGGACTGCGATCCTGCCTTAATCTCCCGACCCGCGAGAAGCAGGCCGAGCGGCCGTGCCGGTCAGGCTTGGCGCGCTCAGCATGGACCCGCGTGTCATCCGCCGAGCGCGAACGCGACCGCAACCAGCGCAATACCGATCAGGATCATCAGGATTCCGGTGCGCCAGGGGCTTCCGACGTATTGCCCGAATGTGAATCCGGTGAGGAACAGAAGCAGGATGGCGACGACGTTCGACACCCTCAGCGCCAGGGCGATCTCGTCGAAGAGCAGGAACGGCAAGACGACAGGAAACACGCAGAAGAAGACAAGAAGGAACACCCCACAGGCCGCGAGCAGGTCGTTCCATTGCCACACCTGGTCCGGAGGGCTTTCCGGAAGCGCCTTGAGGCGGAGTCGGATGCGTTCAAGTTCGGCATCCGTGAGCGCGGCAAGAACTGCCGGGGGCAGCTGATCCGCAACGAGAGCGCGTCCCAGGACCGGGTCATCCTCGTTGCGGATCGCGGCAAGATCCGAGACCGCGATCCGCCGTTCGCCCTGCACCCCCATCAGGTACATGACGGCGTCGATTATCCCCCATGCGAGATTGCAGCCCAAAGCGCCGATCAGCACGGTGTGGACATCCTCCCGGCCCGCTTCGGTCGCGGTGATCGAGAGGGTGAAGGTCAGCACCATGATCAGCCCGAAAAGGATTTCGCTGGCGCGATCCAGCGGATCGAGGATTCTGCGGCGCACCGTCTTCTCGGCCGTGGCGCCCGCGCTTGTTCTGTATGACGCGTGGCTCGTCATGCGGCGGGCGGCAGAAGGAAAAGCGTCATGGCGAAGATGGCGTAGACCATCAGGATCATGACGCCGACGAACCATGCGGAGCGTCCGCCATTGGTCATCAGCGTCGCAGCCAGCGTGGCGATCAGCATCATCCCGATCGCGCCCGGCCAGAATTGCAGGCTCATGGGGGCAGGGCCGATGAAGTAGCTGAGGATGACGAGCAGCGGCGCGACGAACAGGGCTATCTGCGCGGCGCTTCCGAGCGCGATGCTGACGCTGAGGTCGAGCCGGTTGCGTGCCGCCGCCGTAAAGGCCGTCGCTATCTCGGCGGCCGCGCCGACCAGCGCGACGATGACGAAGCCGACGAAGGCGGGCGTCATGCCAAGCGTCTCCGCCGCGCTCTGCACAGAGGCGACAAACACTTCGCTCACCAAAGCGACGAGCACGGTGACCGCAGCGAGCACGCCGATCGCCACCGGAATGGGCCAGGGGGCTTCGCCTTCCTCGCCGTGGCCGACGCTGGCGAAATTCTCGCGGTGGGTCCAGAGCGAGAACACCATGCCGAGGCAATAGGCGACGATGAGAAGCGCGGCGAGCCCGAGGCTGAGCGGTTGCAGCATCGCCGCGTGGCCTTCCTCGGCCAGAAGCGACGGCACCAGCAGGGCGACTGTCGCCAGAAACAGCAGCCCGGACTGGAGGCGCGCGCTGACGCGGTTGAACTGCTGTTCATGGTGGCGCAGCCCGCCGATCAGGAAGGCTCCCCCGAGCATGAACAGCGTGTTGCTGACGATCGCGCCTGCGATCGACGCCTTGACCAGCAGATACTGTCCGGCCTGCAGCGCCGTCAGCGCTATGATAAGCTCGGTGAGGTTGCCGAGCGTGGCATTCAGAAGCCCGCCGATAGCTTCGCCGGTCTTGTCGGCGACCGATTCCGTCGCTTTGCTGAGCAAGGCCGCCAGGGGTACAATTGCCAGCACCGACAGCAGAAAGAGCAGGACATGCCGGTCCGGCCATATATGCTCGCCGGCAAGCGCAGCCGGAACGAACACCAACAGCCATAGCAGCGGCTTTGTCCGCAATTCCCCGACAATCGCGTTCATGTCCGCTCCGCCAGATCCGCAACCAAGGCGTTTTGCCTTTCGCCAGTGTCGCGCGCCGCGCTGACCGCCTCAACGTCCGAGGTGTAACAACCTGTAAGCTGCCGCCCTGGCGAAGAGCCTCGCAATTTCGAGTCTAGCCGGCGGCCGCCTCCGGCACCGGCTTCAAGGCGTTCACCGCCTGCTGAGCGGCCGCGGCCCGGTCGCCGCCGCCCTCCACGTGAACCGTCGGCACCGCGATCTTGATGCCGTTTTCCGCGAAGGCCTTCTTGATCATCATCAGAGCCTGGCGCTTCATCTTGAACTGCGTGTTGGGCTTGGTCATCAGCTTCATCTTCAGCTCGATGGCAAAATCGCCGAAGTTGTCGATGCCCTGCATCTTGAGCGGCTCGATCGTGTCGGCGGCGAACTCCGGATCGGCCGCGAGGTCCTGGCCGATCTTCTTGATGAGCTTGCGCGCCAACTCCACGTCGGAATCGTAGGTGACCCGGACCTTCATCTTATCGATGACCCAGTCGCGGCTCATGTTCTCGATCGCGCCGAGCGATCCGAACGGAACGGTGTAGATCGGACCCCGGTGGTGCCTGAGCCGCACCGATCGCAAGCTGAACGATTCCACCGTTCCCATATAGGACCCGCTCTGTATGTACTCGCCGACGCGGAAGGCGTCGTCCAGCATAAAGAAGACGCCGCTGAGAACGTCCTTGACCAGTGTCTGCGAGCCGAAGCCGATGGCGACGCCGAAGATGCCGGCACCGGCAATCAACGGACCGATCTGCACGCCTAGCCCCGACAGGATCGTGAGTGCCGAGACCAGGGCGATGAAGACGGCCAGCGTGTTGCGAAAGATCGGCAGCAACGTCCTCAGGCGCGCGGCGCGCGCGATCTTGTCGTCGCTGCCGGCCGCTTGCGATTCGACGTTCAGCCGATGGTTGATGAGGCCCTTCGACAACTGCCAGAGCAGGTCGGCGATCAGGATGACGATGATCGCGTTGAGCACGCCGCCGATCACCCTGTCGCCGATTTCGCTGCCGGAGAGCGCGCTGGCGCCGGAGCGCCAGAGATAGGCCAGCCAGGCCACAGCGGCAGCGATCACCAGGGCCCGCGCGCCCCTGACCACCAGCACGTCGACGACGATGCCGATCGCGCCGGTGGGCCGCGCCGTTCCGGCCAGCGCCTGCGCCAACCGCCCGGTGCCCCGCACCGCCGACGGCAGGACCAGACCGAAAATACCGAGCCACAGCAGGCCGGGCATGCCCGCCACCCATACCAGCCACAAGACGAGCAGGAATATGCCAAGCAGGATCCGCCTGAGCCAGGACGTATCTGGCGCCGGAAGCCGCCAGACGGTTTCGATGCCCGCGGCCAGCAGCCCGATGCCCAGCAGATAAGCGAGGAGGCGGGCCGCGTCAGGCGACATGCCGAGGGCCCGCACGATGCTGACCGTGGCCCAGCCGAAAAAGAGTATGCCTGCGATAACGCTCGTTCGGCGGAGCCAGAAGCGGATTACCGTCGGGTCGGGTGCAGCGGGTGGAGCATCCGGGGCGGCGTTCGGGTCGACGACCGGCAAGGCCAGCACCAGACTGGCAACCGCGCGGACGAAGCGGAAAGCAATGACGGCCGCAAGCAGCGTGAGCACGACCCTGCGGAGCATCGGCGGCCAGTCGAATGCCACGAAGGAGCCGAAGCTGGCCAGCGAGAAGGCCAGAAGGGCGGCGGCCTCCATTGCAATCGCGGTCGCGTCGACCCCGGCACGGCCCGGCGCCACCCTGCCTATCGATCGTCGCACAAGCCATTCGGCTCCGGCGCCGACCGCGACAAGAACGACCAGGATGAGAAAGACGAGCCCCGGTCGGCCTGCATTGACGTCGCGTGCAGCGACCTCGGCCACTTTGGCGAACTCCGCGGGAAGGCGGGGGATCGCCGCGACGAGGTTGCCAAGGCGGCCGCGCATGGTCTGCTCCCAGGCCGCGACCGAGTCTGCGAGGCTCCAATCCGCCGCCGCCGCGCTGGGCTCGACGACCTTGCGCTCGAGCCAGGCCTTGATCTCGGGATCGTTCATGAGATCGAGGAACTGCTTGGCCTTCTCGGGCGTAACGTCGGCCACTCCGGGCTGCGCCAGTCCAACGCCGGCCGTGCCCAGGCAGAGCAGCAGCGCAAGAAGTCCCGCCAAGCCCAGCCTCAGCGGCAAAACGCGCATCATGGGCAGGTCCTCTTCGTCAATATCCTGCCGTTGCCGCGGCGATGGCCGCGGATCGCGCCACATGTGTCTGCTTGGCGGCGCTGGCCTCCTTGCCGATGCACTCGGCCATCTCGGGGGTTCCCGGCAGATAGCCGTAGGTCACGCACTGAGACCTGAAATAGTTGGCGATCTTCTCGGGCGAAGCCGTCTCGTACCAGGCATCCGACCCGGGAGCCGGGCCGCCCGTTCCACTGCTGGCGCTGGTGCAGCCGGCAAGCGCGAGCAAAAGGAACGTCGAGAGCACTTGCATCGGAAGCATGGGTCGCATCGGTTGGCCCCGGCGGATGCCGCAGTATCGCGGCCTGTCGATCCACTCTAGGTGAGGGCGACGGCGGCGAGAAAGGTACAAGGCGTAAGTTACGGAGGCGGTCGACGGCCGTCTCCCGGAGCGCTGCCGGCCGGCATGCAGGCGAAGCATCGTGGGCTAGCATCGATCCCGTTCGTAGGCGTCGACCGCTGCTTCCGCGTTGTGGTGCATGGCATTGGACCCCAACCTATCTGGGAACTTCGCGGCTCGAAGATAGTCGAGCACCCGCGGGTTGAGCCCGGCCAGCCATAACTTCACACCGCGCTCGGAGAGGCGCTGATGGCCTTCCACCAACATCTGAAGGGCCGAATATTCGATGTCCACGACACCGCTCAGATCCAGCACGAGGACCCGCGGATTATGGGTCGCGATGGCGTGCTGGATCTGGTCGGCCACCTGCTGGGCGTTGAGGAAGAAAAGCCGACCTTCCGGCCGCAGGATGAGCAGGCCTTCAACGGTTTCATCGTCCGGATGCTCAGGTGAAAGCGGCCTCAGAACGGGAGCCCCCTTCTTGCGGCCGATGACATGCACCTTCGAATTCGCCACCTGGGCGGCCAGGCCGACTAGCGAGAGGATGATCGCCACGACGATGCCTTGCAGCGTTCCGAAGAAAAGCACACCCAGAAACGCCACGACCGCCCACCAGAATTCCATCCGCCTGATCCGGAGGATCGATGCGAATTCGGTGGGTTTGATAAGCCCAACCGAGTAGGCGATCACGATGGCGGCCAGCACGCCCTGCGGCAGCAGCCCGAGCAGCGGCGCCAGCGCAAGCATGGTGGCCGCCGACGCAGCCGCCGTGACGAGGGACGCCTTCTGCGATTGCCCGCCGACCGCGCGCACGACGGCTGTCTGAGAGGTGCCGCCGCCGGCCGGCATCGCCCCGAAGAAGGCGCCGGCGAGATTGGCGGCGCCGGTCGCCACGAGTTCGCGGCCCGGCTTTATGGGTGGATCGGAGGGGACGGAGAAGGCTTTGCCGGCCGCGATCGTTTCGGTGAAGCTCATCAAGGCGATGCCGAGCGCTCCCGGAAGCAGCATCTGAACGAGTGCAAGATCGGGAAGCGTCGGCGAAGGTAGCGCTTGCGGGATGAACCCCACCGTTGCGACGCCAAGCGAGCTTGCGCCCAGGATCCACGAGAGGCCAATCGCTGCGCCCATTGCGATGAGCGGGGCAGGGGCGTGGGCCCAGAAACGTTCCATCAGCAGCAATGCGGCAAGAGTCGCGACCGCAAACGCCAGCGTGAGAAGCGACGTCTCGGGCAAATGCTGCACCACACTCAATACATCGCGAAAAAAGCCTTCCTTGGTGATGTGGATGCCGAGCAGCTTCGGGAGCTGATCGAGCACGATCACCAGTCCGATGCCGGCCTTGAAGCCGGTCAGCACGGGCGCGGAGATGAAATTGGCGACAAACCCCAGCCGGAGCACGGACGCCGCGAGCAATATGACGCCGGTCAGTGCGGTCAGCGTCGCCGCTGCCACGATCAGCTTCGCAGGGTCGCCATCCGGAACGGCGATGCCCAATTGCGTTCCGGTCAGGATGGCCAGCGTCGTCGTGGAGCTGACGCTCAGGACGCGCGATGTGCCGAGGAAAGCATAGACGATCATCGGCACGAAGGCCGTATAAAGGCCGACGCTGACAGGCAGCCCCGCAACCGTGGCGTAGGCCATTCCCTTTGGCAGGACCACGGCGGCGGCGGTCAGTCCCGCCACGATGTCGGGCCGGATCGAGCCGGCCGTCATGCCGGTGCTCCGATCGTTTCCCGTCGCTTGCGTTTTGGACGCCATCCGCAACCAGCCTCACGGTTCCGGACAGGCGCGAGCCCTTCCGCCTAATGGCGTTCTCACCAGGTCGATGCCGCCGGGCAAGGCCGGCACTCACCGGAGACGCGTCTCTATCCGGGCCCGATACTACCCTTCGACGGTCCCGTTCTGCCACTGACCCAAGGGACAATGGCCGCCGGTCGCCGGCCTTTGCTACTCCATCGTGGCGGCCGGGTGCGCAGGTCCCGCTTGTGCGCTATGATCGACCGCGCTGTGGCTTCGAGAGTGGGCCTGGGCATGCTGTCGCAATTGCTGTTGGCCGGCCTTGTCATCGGGACCACGGTCGTCGTCCAGGCGGCGTTCATGTCGGTCGGCTTGCGCACCCTGAAGTCGATGGAGGAGACCAGCCACAAGATGCTGAAGCGACCAAATCTTGTGGTCGTCGTCTGGGTGTTGTTCCTGCTCTTTCCGATCGCAATCGATGTCGTCATTTGGGCTGCCGTCTACAGGCTCCGGAGCGCGCTGCCGAGTTTCGAAGAGGCGCTGTATTTCTCGACGGTTAGCTTTACCACCGTCGGCTATGGCGACATCGTGCTCGACAAGGAATCACGCTTGCTCGCAACGTTCGAGGCGGCCAATGGCTGGATCATATTCGGCTGGGCCACGGCGCTCATAATGATCGTGATCCAACGTCTCTATCTTCCGGGACCACCGACAAGGTAGGGAGCCGCGGGCTCGGCGGTAGCGGGTTGGCGAGGCGGGCTGGTTTCCTTGGCCAGGTCCTCCGGCTGGTTTTCCTCGGCGATCCAGGCGTTCAGCAGCGTGTAGGTGACCGCAAGCACGGTGGGGCCGATGAAGATGCCGAGAAAGCCGAAGGCGATCAGGCCACCGACGACGCCGGCCAGTATGAGAAGCAGCGGCAAAGCTGCGCCCCGTCTGATGAGGATTGGTCGTATGAATTGATCGATGGTCGTGGCCACGATGGTGAAGACGACCAGGACCGTGCCCAGGAATGCATCGTTCGAATAGTACACCCACACCACCGCCGGAATGAGGACCAGGGCGGGGCCGAGCTGGATCAGGCAAAGGACGAACATCAGGGCGGTGAGCAGGCCTGCGAACTTCACGCCGGCAACCGCCAGCCCGACACCGCCGATTATGCTTTGCGCCACAGCCGTGACCACGACGCCCAGCGCGACGCTCCTGATGGCTTGCCCTGCGAGATAGACCGCCTTTTCGCCGCGGTCGCCGGCCAGCCGGCGGCCGAAGCGCCGGACATAGGCGGCGGCCTGTTCACCGCCGGCATACATGACCGCCGCGATGGCCGTCGTCAGCAGGAACTGGATGAACATGCCGCCAAGGCTGCCGGCGGCGGACGCGAACCATTGCGTCAGCGTGCCGGCATAGGGCGTAAGCCTGGAAATGAATTCCTGGACATCCGCGGATTGCAGCTTCGTCCAGGCGTTCACCGCCGCCGTTCCTATCACCGGCAGGTCGACAAGCCAGGCCGGCGGCGGGGGGACGCGCAACGACAGCACCGTTTTCAGGAGGTCGCCGATCAGATCGATGTTGGTGACGACGGTGCTGACCGCGAGCCATAGCGGAATGATGAGGATCAGCAGTATCGCAAGGGTCATCACGAAGACCGCGACGCCCCTGCGGTTGCCGACGTGGCGTTGCACCCACAGCAACAGCGGCCATGTGGCAAGGACGAGCGTCGCCGCCCACAGGACGGCCGGCAGGAAGGGCCGCATCACCCAGAGGCTGCCCACGATGAGCCCGCCGATGAAGAGGACGGAGAGTGTGGTCCGGCCGATATCCGGATGCTGCGACATCACATGCCACCTTTTCGAGCCGGCTGAACGTGCTGGCGCCCGATGCGCCGCGATTCAGCCGGCCAGCCGACTGCGGGTTTGGCCGCCTCAATGCTCCCCGGAGAACACCAGCGTCTGGAACGGCAGCAGGAGCGCGTGGATCCTGAGAATGATCGCGTGCACCACTCCAACCGTGTCGATCATGTGGAGATACAGGCTCGTCATGGTCCCCAGATCTTCGTTCTGCAGGCGGTCGTGATTGTTCGTGTATGCATTTGCGAGGCACTTGCTGCCGGGCGGCACGTTGTCGAACCCGCCTTCGAAGAGCGGCTCGAGATAGACCGTCAACGTCCCCGGAACGGCGGCCTGTTGCGCATCGACCAACTGGTCCGAGGCGCGCAACTGTCCGCTCGCGATCAGGTCCTGGACGTCCGTGACGACCATCGGGATGATCGTCAGCGGATTCGATATGCAGGTGGCCTCGGCAAGCATGCCCACCTTGATCACCTGGGCCTCGAGCTGGTTGAACCCGGCTATCAGCCCCCAGCGACCTGCATCCGCCGGGATGAGCACGCCGGCCGGCCGCATCAGGGGATTGACGACATCGCCCTTTCGCAACGTGAACTGTTCCAGCGTGCCGGCGATGCCTGCGCGAACCGTCGTCTTGTTCAGCTCGACCTCCGCCTGCGCTAGCTCTGCTTCGGCGCTTGCCTTCTGGGCCGGTAGAACGGACGAAATCTGCGTCTCGGTGGTTCCCTTGTTCGCTTTGGCCGTCAAAACTGCCGCGTCTCGTCCGGTGACGAGGATCTGGAGTCTCTCGATCTCGCGCGCCGCGACGGAGGCCTCGTGCCGCTTGCGCAACTCTATCTTGGTTTCGAGTTCCTGCAGGGCTTGCTGATACGCGGCCTGTGCCTCTCCTATGCGCGCGTCCGCGGCAGCCAGTTCGGAGGTGGCGGACGCCAAGGCGGCGTCAACCTCGGACAGACGTCGGCGAGCCGTCTCCAGCGCCGCCTCCTGCTTGGAACTGTCGAGCCTGAATATCGGCTGGCCTGCTTCGACCTTGTCTCGAACCTTTACATAGACCTCCTCGACGCGGCCCGATCCCTCAGGAAGGAGCGGCACCGTGCGGAAGAACGAAACGGCATTGGACGTCGACGGATGGAAGTACAGGATGAGGGTGATGAGCGAGATCGTCAGCGCAAGGCAGGCGGTTATCCCGTACCGAAGCTCAAACCAAACCGAGTAGAGCGTGATCTCGCGACCAAGCCGCTTCCCCTGCGCGTAGCGCCGATAAAGGTAGTCCGGCAGGATCGTCACCAGGGAACAAAGAAGCAGTTCGATCATGTCTCAAGCCCTCATGCATGACCTCTGTCGGATCTCGACCGGAACCCGATCTAGCTTTCGGCCCTAGCCTTGTGCGGCCGCTCGGGGAGCACGGTGATCGCCTCCTGATGAGGCGACGCGGCTCCCGCATCGGTATGCGATTCCGCCGCATTTTCTTCTTGGGGCGGCGCAGCCGGCGTCTCCGCAAGCGCCGTCCTGCGATAACCGGCCATCTTCGCCAGCGAGTCGGCCATGGTGGTCAGAGGTCCATGGAAGTCCGGTATGGGAACAAGCGCCAGGATCAGGGCCGCGAACCAGAACGTGGTGTTGTGGGTGAACAGTCCCAGCAACGCCAGGACTGCGACTACCTCGAACTGAAGCTTGCTGGCGTTCTTGTGGGCCATATGCTCAGGCAGCGCGTGCAGCCGGAAATAGACGCTGCCGAGCACAAAGACCATCACGACAAGAAAGATCGCCGCCCCGTTGAGGAACACATCCGACTCGCCCGGCGCGGTGATGAACACAGGCAAATAGTGCGGCGCGGCTGGATTCATCGTGGCCGTCATATCCGCAGCTCCTTCGCTGTTCCCGGGCGGGCGGCCGGGAGATTGCCGCAAGATTTGTAGATGAGCGGCCGGGTTATGACCATAGCCCCAACCCTCGTACGGCCCGGCAGCGATTTTCTTGCTTCGTTCATGTTTCGGGGTGCTGCTTCACGTTCACCAGGTACCGCATTATCTCATCTTCCAGGTCGTCGACGAGAGACGAATATTCGGAGATATTCTTCGTCGAGCGGGGCTTCTCCTTCTTGGCGTTCAGGAGCAGTTCGCGCGCCAGGCGATAGTCCTCGCACAGGTCCCGAAGAGTGTCGTCCAACTCTGCGCGCGACCTGATCAACTCGGCTACGTCGACAAACCGAGCCATCGCGGCTGTCAGCGGCATGGACCGGTTTTTCGGCGTCTTCATTTGTCGGTGCTCTGATCGATCCTCGGAATGCACGTGGATAGATGCACGCTGACACGATCACCGCCGCCTGCCGGCCAGACAAGTAAGTTACTGTAATCTGTCGGGGCGGCGACCCAAGGCTGGATGCCGGCGACAATCGGCGGGACTTTCGACGGGAAATCAACGGGGCTCGATTTTCGATGTGGCGACGCTGCGGAGCACGTCCAGCAGGACCTTGGCCGATACCGGCTTTTGGAGATAGGCGTCGCAGCCGCCTTCGACCGCTGCCCGGCGGACGGCGTCGCTGTCGCTCGCGGTGACAATAACGATCGGTGTCGTCACGCCGGACCGGACCAGCTCGAGCAGGATGTCGATGCCCGAGGCGGCGCCGAGATGAATGTCCAGGATGAGGCAGGAGGCGTCGTCGAGATTCGCTTGCTTTTGGAACTCCTCGGCCGACGAGAACGCTTTCACCTGCAGGCCGTGCACCCCCAACAGACGTTTCATCGCCTTGAGGTAATCGACGTCGTCATCGAGTATGTGGATTGGTTTCGCCGCAGGCATTGCACGGTCCTGACGCGAGCGGCACCTACGCGTGGACAAAGGTCCGCTGACACAGGAGACTTAGCAGATTGTGCCTGAGGGCTGCTACTGTCCCCTCGGACAGTCTGCCGGCGCGGCCGGCACTCAACGCGATCGCCGGGCTTCTCTCAGTCGATGGAGACCGGCCGCGTATCTGTGACGGCGATGCGCTGGTGCGACAGTAAGTCGAGCCGCTCGGCCAACGAGACCAGATCGGCGACCGTCCTGGCGTGCAGTTTCTCGAAGATGCGCTGCCGGTGGGCCTTGATGGTCCGCTCGGTGATGCCCAGCTCCCGCCCGGCCTGCTTGTTCGATTTGCCGCGCACGACGCACTCGAAGACTTCCCGTTCGCGAGGGGTCAGGGTTTCAAGCAACGCATGTGCACCCCTGCGCCATTCCCTGTTCGACCGGTCCCGGTGCAAATGGGCGAGCGCGCTTTTGATGCCGTCCATCAGGGCCTGCTCCGACACCGGCTTGGTCAGGACATCCTCCGCGCCCGCTTTGATGGCCCGCACGGTCGTCGGCACGTCCCCGAAGCCGGTGACGAAGATTATGGGAAAAGAGCAGCCAAGCTCGACCAGGCGTTCCTGAAGCGCCGGCCCGCTCAATCCCGGCAGGCTGATGTCGAGCAAAACGCAATCGGGCTCGATGCCCTTGCGCACTTCGACCAGAAAATCGTCGGCAGTGGCGAACTGCGTGACATCATAGCCGCGCAACTGAAGCAGACGTGCAATCGCTGTCCGGAAAGAATCGTCGTCGTCAATGATGCAAATCAGAGCGGTCATGGACCTCACACCTTTGCATCGACACGGCCAATTGCCTGCAAAGGACCAAACTTCGTTCTATCCATCTTCCGAGCACACCCGCCTGCCGGTTCACTTCATCGATCATGTGCGACAGCAACGCTACGCCTTCATAGTCCCCGATGGAACATAGACATCAGTTGCGGTGCATACGAATATTGTAGACAGACAAGTGTTCCCGTGGCTAAGGCGGATCGCCTCGCGTCTTATTGTCCCTCGGGACAATGTCCCGTAGAACAACGCACCCATGGCCAATTGAACAACTCCCTCAAAGGCTTATGCTCGACTTTGTTCTAGCATTTGTCAACGGGGACGTCGGGCGGCGGAAGTCAACCGCGCCGGCGAGGGCAGCATGTTGGACTCGCCAAGGTTGCATCTTGTGACGGCCTATCCGGAAGGCGGTGAAGAGCGTGCTTCAGAAGGCCGGAAGTCCGATACGGCTGAGCAGGTTCGCTTCGAGCTGGACCGCATTCTGAGTTCCCCCCAATTCGACGCTTCTGAACGAAATCGGCGCTTTCTGGACTATGTCGTCGAGGAGACGCTTTCGGACAGGGGCGACCGGATAAAGGCCTATAGCATCGCCACCCTCGTGTTCGGCAGGGACGACAGCTTCGATCCCGCGCTCGATCCTGTGGTGCGGATGGAAGCCCGGCGCCTGCGACGGTCGCTGGAGCGCTTCTATCTTGTCGAAGGGGAAACCGGCCCGATAAGGATCACGCTGCCGAAAGGCGGCTACGTGCCGAAATTCCAGGACCAGGCCGCGCTTCGATCCGCTGTGGACCAGGAGCCGCGACGCGGTATCGCTTCGGCGCCGGTGTCGCGTCGGCCATCGATCGGGATTTCGGCATTCAATTTCGAATCCGAAACCCCGGGCTATCTGAACTACTGCGACGGCCTTACCCGCCAGATCGCGATAGGGCTCAGCCGTTATCCCGAACTTGCCGTCTTCATGCCGATCCCGAGATCCTGGTCGGATTCGGCTGAGTGTCCGACAGCAGCGCCGGCGGCCGACTTCGTCCTCACAGGCGACGCGGTCGTAGCGTCGAACGTGCTCAAGGTGAAAGCCACACTGCTGCATGGCGCGAGCGGCGAGGTGATCTGGGCGGAGACCCTGGTCGATGAAACGATGACCGACGGCATATTCGAGGTCCGCGACAAGATTGCGGATCGTATCGCGCGCTCGCTGTGGGCGCGCATGATGCTCATCGGTGACCTGCGCAGGTATTTTGCGGCAGGTGACCCGTGCAGCCTCGTGCATTTCAACAGCATGACGCATTTCATCCGGTATCGCCGGGCGCCTGAACGCGACCTCTACACCGCGGCACGCAAGTCCCTGGAGAGCGCGCTGGCAGCCGATGCGGGCCAATCCGAGCCCCTGGCATGCCTTTCCCAGATCCACTCGGACGGATACCGGTTCGGCTATGCGTCGGCTGAACCGGACGACCTGAGACGGCGGGCGTTCGAGCTTGCCTCGAGGGCTGTCGAATTGTCGCCGAATTCCAGCCGCTCGCACCATGCGCTTGGCGTCGCTCACTGGTTCCTGGAAAATGTCGGCGAAAGCCTCGCGTCGTTACGCGCCGCCGTCGCGCTCAACCCGAATTCGGCCGATGCGATGGCCGACCTGGGCTACTACTCATGCCTTTCCGGCGACTGGGAGGGCGGAAGCCGGCTCATCGCGGAGGCGATCTCGAAGAGCCCGCTCGAAGTCGGCATCCAGCGGGTCGGGTTGGCGTTCCATCATTTCATGAACGGAAACTTCGAACGGGCCTATGACGAAGCCCGGCAGATACGCGCGCAGGATATCACGCAAGGTTTCGTGGCGAAGGCGATCGCGTCGGTTCGGCTCGGACGTTATGAGGAGGCTGCCGATGCCGTAACAAGCATTCTCCGGCTCGATCCGCTGTTCGGACCCAGCATCCTGCGTGACTTCGGCGGCGGCGCCGTCGTGCAATCCACTCTTGTCCGCGAAATCAGGTCGGCGCTCCAGGACGCCGGACTCCCGATGGACACCGCGCGGCACTGATGCCGGCGAGATCCACCGCTTCGTCCAACGATGCTACCGTAACTTACTCTCCCAATACTTGCGCATTCTCCGCTCCCTAAGACCAACTGGGCCATGTGTGTCGGGCAAGCACAGACCGTGCTCGACGTGAGGACCGAGCGAGGGACCACGATGACGACGCTCTCCAAGAATGCGGCGACGATTTCGAAGGATGCCGAACTGCAGAGAGTCGACCACTTCTTTTCGATGCCCGCCGCCCGCGCAGACCGCTGGCGCGACCTTACGGCGGTCGCCAATGACTGGGCCGCCGGGTCCTCGAGCCAGGACGAGGTCGCGTCTTCACTCGATGCGCTGGGCGCCATCGAAGAGTTTCACGCCTTCCCCGGACGGCGCCTGATGGCCAAGCTCAGGGAGCGTCTGGAAGCAGGCTCCGCCGAATCATTCGCTGAACTCGCACGCCGCATCTCGCGTTCGATCATCACCCGCCGGTACAAGCAGGACGCGGCGGACTGGCAAGGCGAGGAGGCTACCGGCGAGGGATCCAGTTCCTTCGTCGACATCTTCGAGGACGGCGAAAGGCGACGCCCATATTTCGAGATGCTCATGGTGACGCCTGCGGCCGCCATGCGCAGCGACAGGCTGCTCGGCGAGATGCGGCGGCTTCGCCGGCCGGAAGACAGCTTCATCTACGAAGCCGTCCAGGTTTCGTCGTTCGAGGACGCCATCAGCGCCGCAGTCATCAATCCGGCGATCGCGGCTGTCACCATCTACGAGGGTTTTTCGCAGGCATCCACGCACGCGGCGCCCATCCTGAGGAACTTCCTGGAGGCGACCGGTTTCGGCGCGAGCAACGTGTCGGAGGCCGACCGGCCGCTGGCGCTGGCCAACGCACTGAAGCGTATCCGGCCCGAGCTCGACATCTACCTGCTGTCGGATCGGCGCGTCGAGGCCGTCGCCGGTGACGAGCGCGCGGCCGCGGTGCGTCGCGTGCTCTACTCGGTCGAGGAGATGCTGGAACTGCACCTGACCGTGATGGAGGGCATCGCCGCGCGCTACCGCACGCCTTTCTTCGACAATCTGAAGAAATATGCGATGCGCCCGATCAGCACGTTCCACGCGCTGCCGATCGCGCGCGGCAAGTCGGTTTTCAAGTCCGACTGGATCCGCGACATGGGCGAGTTCTACGGACTCAACCTCCTGCTTGCCGAAAGCAGCGCGACCACCGGCGGCCTCGACAGCCTCCTGGAGCCGACCGGCAACATCAAGATGGCGCAGGACATGGCTGCGCGCGCCTTCGGCGCCGACCGGGTGTTCTTCGTCACGAACGGCACCAGCACCTCCAACAAGATGGTGCACCAGGCGCTGGTCGCGCCGGGCGACATCGTCATCCTCGACCGCAACTGCCACAAGTCGCACCACTACGGTCTCGTGCTCGCCGGCGGCCAGCCGCTCTACGTCGAGGCGTTCCCGATGACGGCGTATTCGATGTATGGCGCCGTGCCGCTCGCCAGCATCAAGTCGGCGCTGCTCGACCTCAAGGAGGAGGGGCGTCTCGACCGCGTAAAGATGGTCGACCTGACCAACTGCACGTTCGACGGCCATATCTACAACACGCGGCGCGTCATGGAGGAGTGCCTGGCGATCAAGCCGGATCTCATCTTCCTCTGGGACGAGGCCTGGTTCGGCTTTGCCCGTTTTTCGCCCTTCCTGCGTCCGCGCACGGCGATGGGCGCGGCAGCGGTGATCGAAGCCTGGATGCGCGATCCGAAGTCGGTCGAAGCGTATGAAAAGCAGCAGGCCGAACTCGGCAGCTCGCCGTCGCGCGAAACCCTGCTGGAGACGCGGCTGATCCCCGATCCGCGGCAGATCCGCCTGCGCGTCTACCAGACCAACTCAACCCACAAGTCGATGTCGGCCCTGCGCCAGGGATCGATGGTCCTGGTCAAGGATGTCGACTACCACACAGTCGAATCGCAGTTCCGCGAGGCGGTCTTCACCCACGCCTCGACCAGCCCCAACCAGCAGCTGATCGCCAGCCTCGAAGTTGCGCGCCGTCAGATGGAGCTGGAGGGATACGGCCTGGTCACCAACGCGATCGAGATCGCGCTCGCGATCCGGCGCGAGGTGAATGCGCATCCGCTGATCTCGAAATATTTCAAGGTGCTCGGCGCCGACGAGATGATCCCGGCCGAGTTCCGCAACACCGGCTTTGTCGACTTCCTGTCGCCCGGCGTCACCTGGGTCGACCAGGTGCGGAGCATGCATGAGGACGAGTTCTGCCTTGATCCCACGCGCATGACGCTCGTTTGCGGCACTGCGGGCTTCGACGGGACCGAGTTCAAGGCGCTGCTCGCCAACACCTACGACATCCAGCTCAACAAGACGTCGCGCAATTCCGTCCTGCTGCAGTCCAACATCAACAACACCCGCAGCGACATCGCCCATCTGATCCGCGTGCTGCTCGAAATCTGCCACGGGATCGAAGAGCGTCTCGCCCAAGGGGGCGACGCAGGACGCAAGTCGTTCGAGGCGCGCGTCAAGTCGCTGATGCACGATGTGCCGGATCTTCCGAATTTCAGCCGCTTCCACGGCGTTTTCAGGAGCGACGCCGGCGAGCAGACGCCGGAAGGCGACATGCGCTCGGCCTTCTACGGCGGGTACGATCCGGCCGCCTGCGAATATGTGCCGATCAATTCCGAGGAATGCGACCGTCGCCTGCGCGACGGCCCGGAAATGGTGTCCGCGAATTTCGTCATACCGTATCCGCCGGGTTTCCCGATCATGGTGCCGGGTCAGGTGGTCACGCCCGAAACCATCGACTTCATGCGCAAGCTCGATGTCAAGGAGATCCACGGCTACGAGCGCGCCAGGGGGCTCAAGCTGATCAAGCCGGACACGGTCGCCGCCAGGATGCGCAGATAGAAAGAGGCGGCGTTGCCCGTGGCCGAGCGGGTCGGGGCATGGCCGAAGCGTTGAGAGAACCGCCGCAGAGGAGAAGAGGGGATCATGTTTGAATGGTTTGCGAACACGCTTCGCCAGTATCCGGAGATCGCGATCTTTCTCTCGCTGGCCTTCGGGTATTACTTCGGCTCCTTCACCTATAAGGGTCTCGGCCTTGGCGCGGTCACGGCCACGCTGATCGCTGCGGTGATCATCGGCCAACTCGGCATCGAGGTCACCGGCCCGCTGAAGCCGTTCTTCTTCCTGATGTTCCTGTTCGCCATCGGTTATGCGGTAGGCCCGCAATTCGTGCGCGGCATCGCCAAGGACGGGCTTCCCCAGGCGCTGTACGCGGCGGTGGTCTGCGTGTTCTGTCTGCTCGGTGGTTATCTTGCCGCGAGATTCGCAGGCTACGACCTGGGTTCCGCGGCCGGTCTCTATGCCGGCTCGCAGACCATCTCCGCCTCGATGGGTCTGGCGACCGACGCCATCAATCGCCTTGGCCTGCCGCCGGAAGAAACCAAGCGTCTGCTCGACGCGATGCCCGTGGCCTACGCTGTCACCTACATCTTCGGCACGATGGGTTCGGCCATCATCATCGCTCTACTGGGGCCCGCTTTGTTGCGCATCGACCTCGAAGCCGCCTGCAAGCGCTATGAGGAAAAACACGGCGGAAAGAAAGAGGCAGGCGGTCCAGGGACCGCGTGGCACCAGTTCGAGATGCGCGCCTACCGGGTTCGACCGGACGGGCGTGTCGTTGGCAAGACGGCGACAGAAATCGAGCACCTCGCACCTGAGCACCGGGTCTTCGTCGAGCGTTTCCGTCGTGGCGACAAGATCGTGGATGCAACGTCGGACACGGTCATCCAGGGAGGCGATGTTGTGGCCGTTGTCGGCCGGCGCGACGTCCTGGTCAATCTGATCGGCGCCGAAGCGGAGGAGGTTGATGACCGCGAATTGCTTGCGGTGCCCATCGAGGGCGTCGATGTCTACGTCACCAGCAAGGATGTCGACGGACGAAGCTTGGCGGAGCTTGCGCAACTGCCCTGGGCGCGCGGTGTGTTCCTGCGCAAGATCACGAGGGGCGCGACGGCGACCGATATTCCAATCCTGCCCGCCACGAAGGTTCATCGCGGCGACATCCTTACCCTCGTTGGGCGCACCCAGGACGTCGGCCAAGCGACCAAGATGCTCGGTTATCCGGACAAGGTGACCGACGTTGCAGATGTCATGTTCATCGGTGCTGCGATTGCGATCGGCGCCCTGGTGGGTGCGATTGTCTACAATGTGGGCGGCGTCCCACTGACCCTCTCCACATCAGGCGGCGCGCTGATCGCCGGCCTCTTCTTCGGATGGCTCCGGTCGGTCCATCCAAGCTTTGGCAGAATTCCCTCGCCCACCGTCTGGTTCATGAACTCCGTCGGTCTCAACGTGTTCATCGCCATTGTCGGGCTTTCGTCCGGTCCCAAGTTCGTGGCGGGGCTTCAGCAACTGGGCTTTGGCCTGTTCCTGTGGGGCATCTTTGCGACCACGTTGCCCCTCATCCTGGCGATGTATGTCGGCAAGTACCTGTTCCGCTTCGACGACGCCATCGTGTTGGGGGCGGTCTCCGGTGCCCGCACGACCACGGCCTCGCTCGGCATGGTCAACGACCGCGCAAAGAGCCAGATCCCGGGGCTGGGCTACACGGTGACCTATGCAGTCGGAAACACACTGCTGACGATCTGGGGCATGGTTCTGATCATTTTGCTCGCCTAGCCGCTCGGGGCGACATGCCCGGGTAGCTTCGCTCATGTTTTCAAACGGAAGGAACACGCCATGGCTGACCTGTTGACCCTTCGCAAGTTCGAAACGCTCAGCCCTTTCGAGATCAAGGACGAACTGATCACTTTGGCCAAGGAGGCCTCCAAGACGGCACAGATGGCGTTCCTGAACGCCGGCCGTGGCAATCCGAACTGGATCGCCACCGAACCACGCGAGACATTCTTCCTGCTCGGCCAGTTCGCGATTACCGAAAGCAAGCGCGTGATGGAACTCCAGCCGGGGATCGGCGGGATGCCCCAGGCAAGCGGCATCGCTTCGCGGCTGGACGCATGGCTGGCAAAGCACGAGGACATGCCTGGCGCGGCGCTGCTGTCGAAGATGGTGGAGTTCGCTGTCAGGAAGTTTTCATTCGACCGGGACGCTTTCGTGCACGAGTTGGTCGACTCGATCATCGGTGACAACTACCCCGTCCCGGACCGCATGCTCGTCCACAATGAGCGTGTCGTGCACGAATATCTGATGTGGGCTATGTGTGGCGAGCCGCGTCCGTCCGGCAAGTTCGACCTGTACGCCGTCGAGGGCGGCACGGCGGCCATGTGCTACATCTTCAAGTCTCTGAAGGCCAATCGGTTGCTTCTCCCAGGAGACACCATTGCGCTCGGCACGCCGATCTTCACGCCCTATCTCGAGATCACGCACCTCGAGGACTATGACCTCAAATACGTCGAAGTCAGCGCGCCACAGGAGAACAAGTTCCAGTACTCGGACGCCGAACTCAAGAAACTTGAGGATCCTAAGGTCAAGGCGTTCTTCATCGTGAACCCTGGCAACCCCACCGGCATGGGGATGGACAGGGAAACGCTCGCGAAGATCGTCAAACTGGTGAAGACAAAGCGCCCCGACCTGATGCTGCTGACCGACGATGTCTACGGCACTTTCGTCACCGATTTTCGCTCGCTCCTCGGCGAACTCCCCCGCAACACGATCGGCGTCTATTCCTTCTCCAAATATTTTGGTTGCACCGGCTGGCGCCTCGGCGTCATCGCGATCCATGAGGACAACATCTTCCAGGAGAAGATCGCTAAGTTGGCGGCACAAGACCTGAAGGCGCTGGACAAGCGCTATGGCCCGATCACGCTCACACCCCGCGAGCTGAAGTTCATCGATCGCATCGTCGCCGACAGCCGCGACGTGGGCCTCAACCACACCGCAGGCTTGTCATTGCCTCAGCAGGTGATGATGACGATGTTCTCGCTTTATGAACTCATGGACGAGGAAAAGGCCTACCAGAAGGCATGCATGGAGATCGTGCACAAGCGCTTCTGGAACTTGATCGAGGGCCTGGGTCTCGAATTGTCCCCCAACCCACATTACGACGCCTATTATGGCTTGATCGATTTCGAGTTCTGGGCACGCAAGAACATCGGCGACGCCGCTGTCGAGTATCTGAAGAAAAATGTGCATCCGCTGGACCTGGCCTTCCGACTCGCCGAGAGCCATGGCATCGTCTTGCTGAACGGTGGCGGATTCGACGCACCTGAGTGGTCGATGCGGGTCTCGTTGGCCAACCTGCCGGACGAGGCATACGAAACGATCGGACGAGGTGTGCGATCCATCGCCCGCGGCTATAGGGACGTGTACGAAGCATCGAGGTCGGCGAAGAAGTGACCGCGAATGTTGGTCTGGCTTGAGCAATTCCTGGTCCGTTACCCGGAGCTTGCGCTCTACCTTGCCATAGCGGGGGGCTACTACATTGGCGGCTTCAAGTTCGGGACCTTTTCATTTGGGCCGGTGACCGGCTCCCTTTTCGCCGGGATTCTCATCGGGCAGTTCGCCGAAGTTCCGGTGTCGTCGACGACCAAGGCCTTCCTGTTCCTGCTCTTCCTCTTCGGCATCGGCTATTCGGTGGGTCCCCAGTTCCTGCAGACGATCCGCAAGGACGGTCTGAAGTCCGTGGCGCTGGCGCTCGTCTGCTCCGGCACCGGCCTCGGGGTGGCCTATGTGATGGCGTCGCTCATCGGCCTGGATGCGGGGTTCGCCGCGGGTATGCTTTCGGGAGCCTTGACGCAAAGTGCTGCGATGGGAACCGCAACCGAAGCGATCGGCGCGCTTCCCCTGCCGGAGGCCGAGCGCGCCACGCTGATCGCCCACGTGGCTGTCGCCGATGCGGTCTGCTACCTGTTCGGCGCGGTCGGGGCGATCTGGTTCTGCAGCGCCGCGGGACCGAAACTCCTGGGCGTCGACCTGGAAACCGAGGCCAAGCAACTGGAGCAGCAACTCGGCATAAAGCGAACGGCGGATGGCGCCGTTTCCGGGTACCGCCACTTTGAATTCAGGGCCTACCGGCTTCCCGTTGACGCGGCTGTGTCGGGGAAATCGGTTGCGGAAGCAGAGGCGACAAACTCGAGCCATCGCTTCTTCATCCTCAGGCTGCGGCGCGATGGCTGCATCATCGAAGCGACGCCCGACCTCGTGCTTCGCGGCGGCGATGTCATCGCCGTTACCGGCCGCCGGGAAGCCATCGTCGAGATTCTGGATGCCCGGGCGGAGGAGCTCGAGGACCGCGAACTGCTCGACGTGCCTTTTCGGGTCAACGAGGTGCTGCTGACAAAGGCGGCGGGCCGGACCTTGGAGCAGGCAGCGACCGAGAGCTGGGCGCGTGGGCTCTATTTGCGCTCAATCAGGCGCGGCGAGGTCGAGCTGCCGATCGGGCCGGAGCTGATCCTGGAGCGGGGCGACGTTCTCACTCTTGTCGGCCCCGAAGCCGTCGTGGTCCGCGCCGCCGAGCAACTCGGTCCGATCATCGCGCCGACCACTTCGACGGACTTCGTGGTGCTTGGGCTCGCGATCTTTCTCGGCGGGCTTGCCGGCGCCACCATCTACATCCCCGTCGGCAGCCTGTCGGTGTCGCTTGGAACCAGTGTCGGGGCCCTCATCGGCGGCTTGATCGTCGGGCATCTGAGGACGCGCCACCCGCTCTTCGGCCGCATCCCCGATGGAGCGATCGCCCTGATGACCTCGCTCGGGCTTGCGGCCTTCGTCGCCATGACCGGCCTTCATGCCGGGCCGATCTTCATCTCCGCGCTCCGGGAGGTGGGGCTCGGCCTGCTGCTCGGCGGCGCCGTCGTCACGCTGACGCCGTTGATCGTCGGGCTCTATTTCGGCCGCTATGTGCTGAAGATGAATCCGGTGCTCCTGCTGGGCGGGGTCGCGGGCGCGCTCACCATGACGGCCGCAATGGCCGCGGTGCAGACCCGGTCGCGCAGCCCCGTCGCGGTGCTCGGCTATACGCCTGCCTATCCCGTCTCCAACATACTTCTCACCCTTTGGGGAACGGTGATCGTGATTGCCAGCGCGGGGACGCCCTAGCCGGGGACATGCCGGCGAGCTTGAAGAGGAACGCAGCAATGAAAAGACAACCCGGATCCTTTCAACTGGCCGCCAAGCTGCTGTTTCTTGCCGCCATGGCGTCGCCGGGCGCCGCGCTCGCCGAAGGACTGGAGCCGATCGAATACACGTTCGGCGATGGAACGGTCGTCCGCGTCTCCGGCCAGATCAACATGGGCGTCCTCCACTACGACGACGGCGTCGACGACTTCACGAATTTCGTCGACAACGACAATTCGAGCTCCCGGGTGAGGTTCCAGGTCTTCATGACTGGTGACGAATGGAAGATGGAATCCACCCTGGAGGCCGAATACCAGCCATTGGCATCGAACGTCGTCAGCCAGTTGAATGACGAGCCGAACTGGGATTTCCCCTCGACCAACATAAGGAAGGCCGAGATCGTCTTCTCCAACGAGCGCTTCGGAAAGCTCTGGCTGGGGCAGGGCAGCATGGCGAGCGACGGTACCGCCGAGGTGGATAATTCCGGCACGTCGGTCATTGCCTATTCCAGCATCGCCGATACGGCCGGCGGCTATTTCTTCCGCAACTCGGCGAACGCGCTGTCCGACATCACGGTCGGCAGCGCCTTCTCGAATTTCGACGGACTGGGCCGCAAGCTGCGCGTGCGCTACGACACGCCGACATTCCATGGCTTCGGACTGCGCACCTCTTATGGCGAGGACGCGCTCGCCGACAAGAATTCAGCACTCTATGACGTCGCCGCGACCTATTCCGGCGATTTCGATGCGATCGACCTTGATGCCGCAATCGGCTACGCGTGGAACACCGAGACCGACATCGAGACGCTGTCCGGATCGATTTCGGGTCTTCACAAGCCCACCGGGATAAGCCTGACGCTTGCCGCCGCCCACGAGTTCACGGACGGCATCGAAGGGCGCTACGGATATGTGAAGCTCGGCTACCAGCGCGAGTTCTTCGAGATCGGCGCGACCGCATTTTCGATCGACTACTATTTCGGAAACGACATCGCCGCCGGCGGCTCCGACAGCGATACGATCGGACTTGCCGCCGTGCAGAACATCGACGCGTACAACCTGCAGCTATGGGCGCTCTGGCGCAATTACAGCTACGACGACGACGCCGACGAATATGAGGACGGACAGGCCGTGTTCGGCGGCGCGCTTTTCAAGTTCTGATCGGTTCCGGACGGCTTGTCCTTCAACGGCGACAGGCCCGGCGGGCCGGCCGGCGCTACCGTAACTTACCCTCTCCAGTCTTGAACGCAGAACCTCACGCGCGACAATCGCGCGAATGCGAGGAGGCGGTTCGGCCGCCATCATCTGGCTGCAAACGCCGTGAGCGCCGAAAGACTGTTCGGAGGATGCCATGGGCAAGAACAACAAAGCGGAAAAGGGAAAGGAAAGAAACGAAAGCGCGGTCGTCGTCGCTCTCGCGCCGGACACTCCTCCCGACCAGCCCAAGGAACAAGCGAAGAAGGAAAAGTCAGGCAAGCTCTATGCCAGGAAGCTGCGCGATCTCCAGCTCGAACTGGCCAACCTGCAGTCATGGGTGAAGAAATCAGGGGCGCGGATCGTGATCATCTTCGAAGGTCGCGACGCTGCGGGGAAGGGCGGCGTCATCAAGCGCCTCACCGAGATGATGAGCCCGCGCATCTTCCGGGTCGTGGCATTGCCCGCACCGACCGATCGCGAGAAGTCCCAGATCTACATGCAGCGCTATGTGGCTCAGCTGCCGGCGGCGGGCGAGATCGTGATCTTCGACCGGTCCTGGTACACGCGCCCGGGCGTCGAGCGGGTCATGGGCTTCTGCAGCGAGGCGAAGGCGCGGCGTTTCCTGGAACTCACACCACGATTCGAGGCGGCGATCATCGAGAGCGGGACGACGTTGCTGAAGTATTTTCTCGACGTCAGCGAGGAGGAACAGGAGCGGCGCTTCCGGCAGCGGATTGACGATCCGGTGCGGCAGTGGAAGCTCAGCCCCATGGATGTCGAATCCTACCGGCGCTGGTGGGACTATTCGAAGGCATACAATGAGATGATCCGCGCGACGGACACGGATTTCGCCCCGTGGTGGATCGTCCCGTCCGACGACAAGAAACGCGCGCGCATCAACTGCATCTCGCACATACTGAATTCCATCCCCTATGAGCGCGTCCCGTTCGAGGAGCCCAAGCTGGGCAAACGCCAGAAGCGCCCCGACGACTTCGTCGACGACACCACGCCGCGGCGCGTGGTGACGGACTTGTTTTGAACCGACTTTGGATCGACAAGGAGCCCAGAATGTCCGGAGAAAAAATCGATCCCAATGCACCCCCGCCGAGCGCCGATCAGCTTCGCAAGAAGCTGGTCGACGAGCAGATGGCGGAGATGAAGAAGCGCGAGGCGCAGCGCAGCGCCGAGCAGCAAAAGTTGACGGCCTTCACCGATGACTTCCTGAAGGGACAGGTGACCGACGACGAAATTGCCAGGGTCCGCCGCCTTGTCATGAACGCGGTGAAGGACGGCAAGCTCGAGGCGCTCGTCTACACCTTCCCGTCGGATCTCTGCACGGATAGCGGCCGCGCCATCAACAGCAGCGATCCGAAGTGGCCCGACACGCTGAAGGGCAAGGCCAGACAATTCTATGAGCGCTTCCTCCAATTCGGCAAGCCCCAGGGCTTCAAGCTGAAGGCCATGATCGTCACGTTCCCGGGAGGCATTCCCGGCGACGTCGGTTTCTTCCTGAGCTGGGCGCCGGAAGCGAAGTAGGGGCATTTGCCGGGAGCGCCGAAACGGCCTTGCGCCTAGGTCGCCAAAGGAAGCCTGATTGTGAACGAAGCGCCGCCGTCTTCGCGATCCCTGGCGGTTATTTTTCCGTGGTGAGCCTGGATGATCGTCTGCGCGATGGACAGGCCCATCCCCATCCCTTCCGGCTTGGTGGTGAAGAACGGATCGAATATCCGCTTCAACGTGTCCTCGGGGATGCCCGGCCCCCTGTCCGACACAGAAAGCTCCGCGAATTTGGCGTCACGTGAGGTCCTGATACTGACGGCTCGCCTTTCGTAGGACAGATCCTTCGTCGCTTCGATGGCGTTCACGACAAGGTTCAGGATGACCTGTTGCAGCTGGACGCCGTCGCCGAGGACCGGCAGCGGGTCGGCCGAGATGTCGGTGGCAAGCTCGATGTCCCGCGCACGGGCAATCGTCGAGACGAAGCCGACGGTTTCCCTCGCCAGGTCGTTGAGATCGAGGTCTTTCAGCTCGAAGGGCGCCTTTTTCAGGAGGCTGCGCATCCTTTTGATGACCTCGCTGGCGCGTTCGTCATTGTGCAGGATCTCGCCGACGATTTCCCTGAGGGCAGGGATGTCCGGGCTTTGCGATTCCAGGATGATATGCGCGGCCTCGGCATTGGCGAGGATGGCGCCGAGCGGCTGGTTTATCTCATGTGCGATGGAGGCTCCGAGCTCCCCGGCCGTCGTGAAACGGTTGACGCGTGCCAGTTCGGACATCCGCTGCTGCGATTCCACTTCCGCCAGATGGCGGCGATGGCGTTCGCGCAGCAGGATCGCGATAAGTCCGGCCTGCAGCAGGACGGCCGCGGCGACCAGGGAGATTTCCAGCGGATATCTTTGCCAGGGCGTGGGCTCGCGAAACAACACTTCGCTGTCCGGCGGCAGGCGGCTCTCGCTGATGTTCCAGCGTTTGAGTTCCCGCCAGTCGTATTTGGGCGCCGAAAAAGGGATCGGAGAAACGTGGATGCCGTCCGGTTTTTCTCCTCCCAGCATTCGGACCGCGACGGCGGCGCTCGAGCGGGCTCCCTCGACCGGCGACGTCATCGGGCCGCCGACCACCCTTCCGCGAAAAAGCGACTGGTCGAACGTGAAGATCGGCGCATTGGCGACGTCGGCGATGCTTTTCAACGGCTCCTTGTCGCCATAAACGGCGCCGGCGCCGTCCACCATCATCTGCTGGAAAAAGATCGCGCTGCGAGGCGGCAGGTTCGCCAGTTCCCGCAGCGTCTCGGCGAACGGCAGCTCGTTGTAGAAGCGCAGTTCGACCCTGTCCCCCAGAACCGGCTCGACTTCCTGCCGCAGCTCCTTGATCCAGAATTGCTCGGGAGGAGAGTTTCCGACGATCACTGCGATGGTTTTGGTCTCCGGCAGCAAACGCAGGATGTTCTCGAAGAGCCGGGCATGTTCGACGAGCGTGCCGACGACCGCGTCCCTGGGCGAGAGCAGCGAGGGGTCGACGCGGCGCGAATTCACCGCCGCCAGCAGCATTGGAGCCGTCGGAAACAGGCCGGCCCGATATTTCTGCACGAAACGGGCGGCGGGCCCGCCGAACGCCACGATGAGGTCCGGCGGTGCCTGAGCGTAGAGAGAGGTGAGATAGGCGACGAATTGCGCCTCGGCCGAGTCGTTGCCGGCGACGGCGGTTACGAGCGAGTGTTCCTGAAAGGTGAGCGGCCAGGGCGACTGGCGGATCAATTCGCTGCGTGTCTCCTGGCTCCAAGTGGCGAAGGGTTGAAAGCTCGGGCCGTAGGATTGGAGGAACAGGATGAACTTCGGCCGATCGGCGGGGGCGGCGGCAGTGGGCTGAGCGGAAGAGGCCGCAACCAATGACAAAAGGATGGCCGCGGCTAGCCAAAGACCGGCCAGCCATTTCGCCACCAATGTGCTCAAAGGGGCCATCAAGCTCCAAGCGACGACACGCGGCAGTACATTTGCCGCTAAGCGTGGCAATTGACAAGGCGGAGCTTCGGCTCGGCCCCTTTCGACAACGAGCGCTGGACAACCAGGCGGTTCTCCGGGTGGCCACTGTCGGCCGACGGACGAGGCCGCTTTGGCCTTCCTGTCCGGGGATGCAATGGACCTTCGGTCCAATGTCCATGAGGACAGTTTCAGGCGACGGTCGTCGGGTATGTAATGTCTGATGGCCAAGCTGGGAGATAGTGGCCAGGCTGAGAGATCGCTGGGATTGCACGCCGGTCGCCCCATGCGCACACCGACACAAGACAAGCTGGCTCCACCGGTCGGCAAGTATGTCGTGTACGACCCCCCCGCCGACGGCCTGCCTTACGTTGCAGTCCTCTTCCTGCCGGAACAGCGGCCCAAGGTGTTCTTCTTCGACAATGCCGAAGATGCGGAAACATTCCTGACGTCCCACGCTATCGAGAGGCTACAGCCAAGACGATAGCTGAATGTGAGCCTTCAGAGCGGACCTTGTCCGGAACGCCGCCGCTTCCGGGCGCCGCCTCTATTGGGTGATCAGCCCTAGGAAGGCGCCGCTGGAACTGAACCGGCAATCGAACCCGAACGTGTTCGTGCCCGTGTCCACCGAGCCCTGGATCAACAGGCCGAAGCTCCGCGTCACCGGGTCCTCGGTGCTGATGTTTTCGAGCGGCGCGTTGTATTTGGCAGCGGCCGCGTTCTGGCAGACGCCGGGCATATCGCCCTGGGCGACCACGGTCCCGGCGGCGGGCGGCGCGTTTGCGCTCGTGCCGCTGCCCGCGGTGCTGCATCCCGCGAGAGCCAGCGACAACAGCATCAGGCCGGACTTGATCGAAGCGGGCTTCATCATGGTACTCCCACAAGAATGTTCATTGCGTCGTCCGGGGGCAGGCATCCGGCGTGAGCCGCCTGTCTCCCGAGGACGGCGGGTGCCGTGGCCTAGCGGGCCGGTCCCAGATTGATCAGCTGGACGCGGCGGTTCTTCGCATCCTTCGGGCTCGTCCCGTCCAGGGGCCATTCCTGCCCGGCGCCGACCGCCTCGAGCTGATTTGCCGGGATGGAGAAGGTCGTCATCAGGGCGACCTTGATCGCGTTGGCGCGCTGCAGGCTGAGCTCGAGGTTGTGCTCCGGCTTGCCGGTCGCGTTGGTGTGGCCGACGATCAGGAACCTGTAGTTCCGCAGCAGGGGATGATGCAGCGCGTCGGCGATGACGCCGATGGTCCGGTAGGACTGTGGCTCGATCGCCACCGAATTGTTCTCGAACTCGATGTCGACCGCGAATTGCGGCAGTTCGGCCAGCACGCTCCAGTTGGGAAGCGCTGCAATACCTCGGCCGGCATTGCTGTTCGCTTCCTCGATCAGCAGCCCGACATCGACCATCGGAGCGGCGGCGGCCATCTTGTCGAGGCTGCCGATCAGCTGGTGCTCGGTGATCTGCTGGGCACCGGCGGGTTGGATTCCGAGGCAGACCAGCGGGACAAGCGCGATCAATAGACGACGTAGCATGGTCTTTATTCCCTTCTGGGTTTCGGTCAGCGCCATCCGGCGTCGGTGATCGCCTGGGTGCATTTGGCGCTGTCGATCCGCTCGGTCTTGATCAGGCACTGAAGGATGTGCACCTCGCCGACCACGCCCTTGCAGTGCTGGTTCGCGTTGGAGGCGCAGATCTTGAAAACGCTGGCCTGGGCCGCGAGCCGGCGCTCTATCGATGCGGTCACGGAGGCGAGCGTCGCGGTGCACTGGGACGACACCGGCTGGCCTTCGAGGCAGTTCCTGATCTCGTTGTTGCCCAGATTGAGGCCCTTGCAGAACTTCTTGACGTCGGCGCCGCAATCCTTGGAAAGCAAGGACATGGCGTCGGCGTAGCTGATGGTCTGTGCCTGGGTGATGCCGGTGCAGGCGAGCAGCATGAAAAACGCTCCGCCAACCGCGCCAATTCTAGTCGTCATTCGTCCCTCCTGTGGTCTCCGGTCCGCAATCCGACCGGCAAAGCCTATGCATTGTCTTCCTGCGGCAAGCTCGCTCGGTCGCAGGATTTCGTCTTGGCTAGAAACGGATCGTCAGTCCGGCGATCGGGCCTTGCTGCACGGCGTCGAACAGGAAGCCGTCGTTGCTGTAGTCGACGCCGAGCGCGCGGTAGCCGAGCGTCGCGGAGAACGTGTCGTTGATGCGGTAGCCGACGCCGGCCATGACGTCCCAGTCGATGTCGGCCTGGCCGGCGCCGACCAGGCCCCAGCCCGTCACGTAGAAGTTCGGCGTGAAAGCGTAGTTGCCGCGCACGCCGACGAGGCCGTCGACCCAGGTTGCGCCGTCGCTTCGTTTCTCGCCGTCGAGGAATGCGCCGCTGAAGGATATATCCGTGTCGACCGACCAGACGCGCACGCCGCCGACGACGTCCAGGCGGCCCGAGGGGCCTTCGAGGATGGAGTAGCCTGCGCCGGCCAGCCCCGCGAAGGTCGATGTTTCGACATCCACGCTGGTGGCCAGTATGCCGCGGGGCGTCGCGCTGTCGGCCGAGAGCTTCGTGTAGATCAGGTCGCCGAACAGGCTGTAGGGACCGTTGCGCGCCTCGCCGATGAGCATTGCGGCGAAATCGAGATTGTCGAAGATGTCGCTGAAGTCCGCGTCGATGTCGATGACCGGCAGGCCGAACTGCGACGTCTCGCCCGAAAGCCCCGCCGCCCAGAAATACGGGGTGACGGAATAGGTCCAGCCGGGCGCGGCGACAGGTTCAGGCGCCGCGGCGGAAACGAGATCCGCCGCGACGGCAGGGGTCGACGAAAGAGCCGCCCAGACGGCGCAGACCTTGACGATGCCCTTCATGGGAAGCTCCTTCATGCTCGTTCTCATCCGATCAGTAGCAGGGCGGAGCCGGGTAATAGCCGCACGGCGGGCGACCGTAGTAGTACGGAGCCGCGGCTGCGGCCGCCCCGGCGGCCGCGCCTGCATACCAGGCTCCGCGATAGGCCGTGCGGCGGGCTGCGCCGGCAAACGACAGCGGCGTCAGCGGCATGCCGATGATGTCGATGAAGGTCGAGGCCGGGCCGTCCGCCCCGTCGAGGTTCCCTTCGAGAACGTCGACGGCAAAGGTCAGCGTGTCGCCCTCCAGCTTGGGGGACCTCAGGGTCACGACAGCATCGGCCACCGAGCCGCCGTCCTTGGCGAGAACGGAAACCGTGGCGTTCGGCGGATCCTTGGCGAAGCTGTCCTCGCCGGTCGCCCATTCCTCCAGGAGGTGCGCGGTCAGCACGTGGCCGGCGGCCCTGACGGGCCGGTCGGCGAAGACGATCGAATTCGTCGAGACGCCGGAAAGCACGAGCTGCCCGTCGGCAAGCTTGGCGCCGCGGGAGTTGAGCACGATCAGCGACGGCTCCATCTGCGTCTTGGCGACGCCGATCTGCTTGCCGGCCGGCGAGGAGATGGCGTCCTGGGCAAGGCTCGGCCCGACGGAAAAACAGGCTCCCGCGAGCAGCATTGCCATGAACAGGGTGTGTTTCAGTCGCATTGGCTATCCCTCTCTATTCATAAAGATATCTGGGGGTCTCGGGTGCCGTCGCGACAGACAGGTGTCGTCGCGACGGCAGGGTCCTTGCAGCGCTCAGCCGACCTTCTTCACCGGCGGGATCGTCCATGAACCGTCGATGATCGAAGGGTTGCTCTCGTTCGGCCAATAGAGCCGCATCATCAGGATGAACTTGCCGGCGGGAGCCGGAAGCCAGTTGGATTCCTTGTCGGCGCCGGGGGATTCATGCTGGATCAAGAGGTCGATCGAACCGTCCTCATTGGCCTTCAGCGGCTGGCGCGCGCTGATCGAATAGCGGTTCAGCGGGTTGTCGACGAAGAAGTAGTTCTCGTCATACATGGTCAGCGACCAGAAGCCGGAGACGGGCGGCGTCAGGTCTTTCTTGAAGGTCAGGACGTATTTTTCCGAACCGTTGTAGGCCCGCCTGATCACCCCGCCGGCGGACTTCTTCGACGTTGGATAGATCGCGTCCTGCGGACGGTTGGCGCCGAGCCCTATCGCGGTTATGAGCGCCCGCTGGGTGTAGTTGGTGCCGTATATGCCGGTCTTGGTGGTGAAGCCCCAGCCGTCGATGTCCTTGATGTCTCCATCGCTGAACTTGAAATGGAGCATGATCTTGGCGAAGCCGATCTGCGGAAGGCGCTTGGCGAAAGCGGGATCGAACTTCGACTTGTCGAAATCCTGCCCGGGCACGATGCCGATCTCGGCCAGCTTCTCCAGCATGGGCGCGTCGGCTTCGTAGGGAGGATTGCGCTTCAGCAGTTCGGCGAGCAGGGTGAAATACTCGA
>NZ_RCIZ01000021.1 GCF_003666685.1 Mesorhizobium sp. YM1C-6-2 | reverse complement strand
GGGTGGGAGGTCACCGCCGCCCTCCCCGTCATCCGGTCCATGACCCGGGTTCCCGCGAGAGCGATGGGCCAAGTATCAATCGAGTTGGAAGGGTGTGAGTGCAGTTGCGAAAAGATTTTTACCCGCAAGACGGTGCACATGACGCCGCCACGCGCGAAAGGCAAAGCGCTTCCAATCGCTTGCACCATGCTTTGCCGGACCAAAAAGATCTTCAGTTGCGAAAGACCGTGCGGAAATTATCCACGCAGATGCCCGCGCGGTTACGCAGGGAAGCGGCTGCGATAGTGCTCGACCACTTCGGGGTTGCGGAGGTTTGCCGGCAGCTCGCCTGACAGCACGCGGATGGTCTCTTCCGCGGCGCCGACCCCCATGCGCATCATGCTCTCCTCGGTGATCCCCGCCATATGCGGCGTGACGATCACATTGTCGAAGCCGAGATAGGGGTGGTCCGGCGGCAGCGGCTGCGTGGCAAAAACGTCGAGCGCGGCACCGCCGATGTGGCCTTCGGAGAGCGCCTCGATGAGAGCCGCATCCTCGACGACGGGTCCGCGCGAAACGTTGATCAGCAGCCCGCCTTGCTTCATCCGCGCGATGCGTTCGCGGCCGATCAGCCCAGTGGTCTCCAGCGTCAGCGGGCAGCAGAGCACGACGATGTCGCTCGCCTCGACCAGCTCGTCGACGGAGGCGAAACGCACATGGTCCGGCAGGTCGCGCGGCGCGCGGCTGTTGACGATCACATCGAGGCCAAAACCCTTCGCGGCGATGTCGGCGACATGGCGTCCGACCGCGCCGAAGCCGATGATGCCTATCGTGCGGCCGGAAAGATCGCCGCCGGAGGCGGCGTGCTCGCGCCCGGCGAGCCAGCCGATCTTCCTGAGGTCGCGATCGACCTGGCGGAATTTCCTGAGCAGCGCCATCGATGTCCAGATCACGTGCTCGGCAACCGTGCGGGCGTTCGCTCCCGGCACGTTGGCGACCAGCACGCCGGCCCTGGTCGCAGCCTCCATCGGGATCATGTCGAGACCGGCGCCATGGCGGATTGCCGCCCGCAGCTTTTTCGAGCGCTCGAACAGCACCGGGGGAAGGTTGGCGCGCACGATGACGATGTCGGCGTCGCGTGCCTCGTCGGCAAGCGTCACCGCGTCGATCGCGGTCGCCACGACGAGCTTGCCGTGGCCGTCGAGCAGGGCGGCCGCCCTTTCGTGCAGCGGGTGCGTCGAGAAGATGACGGGCTTTTTCTGACGAGACATGAGCTCTTCCGAAACCGTTGCCACCACGCTTTGCGGCTGAGCCGCCCATCCGCGCGCAGCCCTGCGGCCGCCGGCCGCGCGAGCTGTTCGCCCTATCGCAATTCCAAGTGGAAACTGGTTCCCATTTTTCCCGGACTTGCGCTAGTGGCCTTCGCCTTTCTCCGCATCGCGGAGCCACTCTATCTACTTGTTTTTATGCAATTCCGGACGCAAACGCTGCACACTCCGGTGGAAGTGCCCTAGGCCGGCGCCAGCGTCTTCCCGGCTTCCTGCGGACCGCCCTGGATGAGGTCCTTCCAGTAACTCTCGACGCCCTGCAGGTGGGCGCTCATCAGCGCCTGGGCGAGATTGCCGTCACGCTTCAGCAGCGCATCGAAGATCTGCAGGTGCTCTGCATGCGATTTGCGGCCGCGCTCGGGATCTTGGAAGTAGATCGGCAGGCGCCGCTCGCCCATCACGTAATAGACGCTGCAGACCTTGTGGAAGACGCTGTTCTTGGTCGCTCGCACGATCTCGAGATGAAAATCGCGGTCCTCCCTGGCGATGCCCTCGCCGGCGGCGAGCCTCAGCTCCGATTCATGCAGGATCTCACGAAGCCGCTCGAAATTCTCCTCGGTCGCCCGGCTGCAGGCGAGCTCGGCCGCCTTGATCTCGTGGATCTTGCGAAGCTCAACCGTCTCATAGATCTGGATCGGATCGAGCGGCACGCCAGCCTTGGCGAACAGCGCCATCGCCTCGACGCTCGCCTGCCTGGTGGTGAGGTAGATGCCGGACTTGGCGCGGCGCTCGACGATCTGCATGGCCTCAAGGATGGCCAGCGCCTCGCGGATCTGCCCGCGGCTGACGGAGAAATGCTCGGCAAGCTCACGCTCGGACGGGGTCCGCCCGGTCTCGCTGTTGGAAGCGGAGAACAGGTACGCGGCGAGCTCGGCGAGCAGGTTCTTCTCTTTCATTCTAAGCGCCCTGCGCGTGGGCCTCCAGGAACTTTTCCGACACGGTAAAACCGAGGCCAGGTTTTTCCGGGATGGCGATGAGGCCGTCGCGCACTTCGATCTTATCCTCGACGAGGTCGTGAATCATCGGATTTGCGCCGAGCGAATATTCGACCGTGAAGCTGGCCGGCGAGGCCGCGCATATATGGAGCCCGGCGAAGAAGCAAGGCGCTCCGGCCCACAGATGCGGCGCCAGCCTCAGATTGAAGGCGCTGGCGATGGCGCCGATCTTCATCGCCTCGGAAATGCCGCCGCAGAAAGCGGGGTCGGGCTGGAAGATGTCGGCGGCCCGGAGCACGGCGAGGTCGCGGAAGGCGTAGCGCGTCGCCTCGCTCTCGCCGGTCGAGACCGGCACGTTGCCGGATGCCCTGAGCTCCGCCATGCCCGGCTTGTCGTCGGCGATGATGGGCTCCTCGAACCAGGCGAGGTCGCAATCCTCCACCATCTGCACAAAGCGCCGCGCGCCTGCGACCGTATAGGTGCCGTGCGCGTCGACCGCGAGCTCGATGTCGGGGCCGATCGCCGCGCGGGCCGCCTTGACGCGCGCCGCCGACACATGCGGCGCGCCGTCCATGGCGCCGACCCGCATCTTCACCGCCTTGAAGCCGCCCTGGTCGATATAGGATCTGAGCTGTCCGCCGATCGTCTCGGCCGGCGCCCAGCCGCCCGAGGCGTAGGCCGGCATGCGCTCCAGCTTGCGGCCGCCGAGCAGCCGCCAGACCGGCACGCCGAGCGACTTGCCGAGGATGTCCCAGAGCGCGATGTCGACGGCCGAGATCGCCGCGATGGTCATGCCGCGCCGCGCCATCTGCGGCATGGCATGGCCCTCGCGCGCGGCGAGATCGGAGCGGACGCCGTTGTAGAGCATCTCCCAGATCACGCCGATGTCGCCGGCATGCATGCCGACGAGCTGCGGGCCGACCTCCTGGTTGAGCATGTGGACGAGCGCGCCATAGTCGCCGGCGCTGCCGGCGGCGTTCTTGCCCTCGCCCCAGCCGACCAGCCCGTCATCCGTCTCGATGCGCAGGATGGCGGCATCGAATGTCCTGACCTGACCGAAGTCGCTGCGGTGCTGGCGACTGGTTTCGATCGGGATGCGGACCCACCAGGCCCTGACGCTCTTGATACGCATTATACTCCTTTGCCGGGGCAGGGCCGCTGGCGGACTGGTCGTTGCCGGGTCTGCGTGCCGCTCAGGCCGGCATCTTCTTGCCGATCAGCGGCAGGATGGTCTCCGCCGTGATGCGCATCTGGTCGGTGTAGAACTTTTCCGTCAGCACGCTGGAGCCGTGGTCCTGGATGAACTTCAGCTGCTCCGGCGAGATGTCGACGGGGTTGCGCTCGACCATCTCCGGGTAGCGGTTGGCCGGCGTGCGGTCGACCGGGGCGACGAACTCGTTGGTGAGCGCGCCGTCATAGCCGATGTCCTTGAGGATGCCGACGATCCTCGGCCAGTCGATGGTGCCGAGGCCGGCGGCGAAGCGGTTGTTGTCGGCGACGTGGAAGTCGAACAGGCGCTTTCCCGCCTTGCGGATCGCCTCCTCGACGTCGAACTCCTCCATGTGGATGTGATAGGCATCGAGGCAGACGCCGCATTCCGGGCTCACCGCGTCGGCGAGCGCCAGCGCCTGTTCGCCGCGGTTGAAGATATAGGTCTCGAAGCGGTTCAGGGGCTCGATCGCGATCCTGACGCCGACTTTCTTGGCGTGGGTGAAGCACTCGCGGGTGGCGTCGACCAGCCACTTCCACTCCTCCTCCTCGGTGGCGTCGGGCGTCACCTTGCCGACGGTGCCGGGCACCAGCGTGATGATCTCGCCCTCCAGCTCGCTGATCATGGTGAGCACGTCCTTGACGTATTTCACCGAGCGCTCGCGCTGGCCCTGGTCTTTGGCGGCGAGGTTGCGCTCGCCGAGCATCAGCGTGACGGCGCCCCAGCAGCGGATGCCGTATTCCTTGAGGAGCTTGCGGGTTTCGGCCGGCTTGTACTGTTCGGGCTCGCCGGAAATCTCGATCGACTCGTAGCCGAACTTCTTGATCCGCTTGAGGGTGACTTCCAGCGGCTCGGCGCGCATCCAGTTGTGTGTTGAAAGATGCATGGTCTTCTCTCTCCCGAAATTCGCCCCGCGCGAGCCCGCCCGGGGTCGTTGGCTCCTCTTCCCTCCCGCCTGGCAGCGCTCCAGTCTGAATCTGGTTCGACCAATTGGGGCTGTCTCGACCTCTATAGCAAAAAAAATCCACCCGCAAGCCGCTGGCTGTAGGGCATGGGGATATAGCCTAAGTGGCTGAACAGAATAGAGTTATTACGGGACGCGAAAATTTACGCGGCATCAGTGTAGCGGACGGGGCGGCTTGACCGAATGGCGAAATTTGGTAATACCAGAATGGGCGGGTAACATGGATGCCGATATGAGTGATGCGTCCGGCTTCCATGGGGGAGAGGCTAATGGCCGGCGGTCTGGTGGGCGCCGCCGGCCATGGCTCTCGGCAGGCGCCGAGGCAGTACGGGCGAGGACAGTATCCGCCGAACCTGCTGGACATTCAGCGACAAGGATGCAAACCGATTGCTGACCGCCGAGAGGTCAGCCGAGGGAGGATTTCGTGCCTAAGACGATGAAGGGACCCGCGATTTTTCTGGCGCAGTTCGCGGGCGACGCAGCGCCGTTCAATTCGCTGAAGTCGATCACCAAATGGGCGGCTGGGCTCGGCTACAAGGGCGTGCAGATCCCGACCTGGGACGGCCGCCTGTTCGACCTCAAGAAGGCGGCGGGCTCGAAGGCCTATTGCGACGAGGTGAAGGGCATCTGCGCGGAAGCCGGCGTCGAGATCACCGAGCTGTCGACGCATCTGCAGGGCCAGCTGGTCGCGGTGCATCCGGCCTATGACGCCCAGTTCGACGGTTTTGCGCCCGCCTCGGTGCACAACAATCCGAAGGCGCGACAGAAATGGGCGGTCGAGCAGATGAAGTTCGGCGCCAAGGCGTCGCGCAACCTCGGGCTGGACGTCTCGGTGACCTTCTCCGGCGCGCTCGCCTTCCCCTATCTCTATCCGTGGCCGCAGCGGCCAGCCGGCCTGATCGAGGAAGCTTTTGCGGAACTCGGCAAGCGCTGGAAGCCGATCCTCGACGCCTATGACGACGTCGGCGTCGACGTCGGCTACGAGATCCATCCGGGCGAAGACCTCTTCGACGGCGCCACCTTCGAGATGTTTCTGGACGCGGTCGGCGGGCACAGACGCGCCAACATCAACTACGACCCGTCGCACTTCCTGCTGCAGCAGCTCGACTATCTCGCCTTCATCGACATCTATCACGAGCGCATAAAAGCCTTCCACGTGAAGGACGCGGAGTTCAATCCCGACGGCCGCCAGGGCGTCTATTCCGGCTACCAGGGCTGGGTGAACCGCGCCGGCCGCTTCCGCTCGCTGGGCGACGGGCAGGTCGATTTCTCCGGCATCTTCTCGAAACTCGCGCAGTACGACTACGACAGCTGGGCGGTGCTGGAATGGGAATGCTGCCTGAAGCATCCGGAGGACGGCGCGGCGGAAGGCGCGCCCTTCATCGCCAGCCACATCATCCGCGTGACGGAGAAGGCGTTCGACGATTTCGCCGGCGGCGCGACGGACAAGAAGCTGCTCAGGAAGATGATGGGGATTTAAGGGAGTAGGTTAGTAGGGGAATAGGGAAGTAGGGTCGATAGCGGCAGGCGCAGCCGGATCCCGAGGACCCTACTAACCTACTCCCCCTATCTCCCTTACTCCCCTGATTTTCGAAGGAGGGACACACAAATGGTCAGCGGCAGACAGGTTGAATCCGGACAGGGCCCGATCCGCTACGGCATGGTCGGCGGCGGCCAGGGCGCCTTCATCGGCGCAGTGCACCGGCTGGCCGCGCGCATGGACGGCGAGTTCGAGCTGGTGGCCGGCGCGTTGTCGTCGGACCCCGCGCGGGCCAAGGCCTCGGCCGCCGAACTGAGGCTCGATCCGGCGCGCAGCTACGGTTCCTTCCTCGAGATGGCGAAGGCGGAAGCAAAACGTCCCGATGGCATCGAGGCGGTGGCGATCGTGACGCCGAACAATGTGCACTATCCGGCGGCGAAGGCCTTCCTCGAGGTCGGCATCCACGTCATCTGCGACAAGCCGCTGACCTCCAACCTCGCCGATGCCAAGAAGCTCGCCGCGCTCGTCGAAAAGACCGGCAAGGTGTTCGTGCTCACCCACAACTACACCGCCTATCCGATGGTGAGGCAGGCGCGCGACATGGTGGCGAAGGGCCAGCTCGGCGACATCCGCGTCGTGCAGGCGGAGTATCCGCAGGACTGGCTGACCGAGGATGCGGCGGCGGCCGGCTCGAAGCAGGCGGCATGGCGCACCGACCCGAAACAGTCGGGCGCCGGCGGCGCCTCCGGCGACATCGGCACGCATGCCTACAATCTTGCCCGTTTCGTCTCGGGCCTCGAACTCGCCGAGCTGTCGGCCGACCTCGACGCCTTCGTGCCGGGCCGCAAGGTCGACGACAACGTCAACGTGCTGCTGCGCTTCAAGCCGGCCGGCAAGGCGCCGGCGGCGAAGGGCATGATCTGGGCGAGCCAGGTGGCGCCGGGCCATGAGAACGGGCTGAAGCTCCGGGTCTACGGCACCAAGGGCGGCATCGAATGGGTGCAGGCCGACCCGAACTATCTCTGGTACACGCCGTTCGGACAGCCGAAGCAGCTCATCACCCGCGCCGGGGCCGGCGCGACATCGGTCGCGGCACGGCTGACCCGGGTGCCCCCGGGCCATCCGGAAGGTTATCTCGAAGGTTTCGCCAACATCTACCAGGAGGCGGCGCGGGCGATCCGCGCAGCGCGCCGGAAAGGTGGAAAGCCGGCTAAGGACGTCATCTATCCGACCGTGCAGGACGGTGTCGAAGGCGTCGCTTTCGTCGAGGCCTGCGTGAAATCGTCGAAGAAGAACGGCGCCTGGACAAAGCTCTAAGGGCGCTCTTTCATGACCGAGCGCCTCGATCCGGCAGGCGATGCCGGCGCCGAGATGAAGAACCGGCTGCGCGCCGACCTGCGCGAAGCGATGAAGGGTGGGCGCGCATCGGAAGCGGCGCTCATCCGGGTCCTCCTGGCAGCGATCGACAATGCCGAGGCGCCGCCTCTCGACGGTAGTCGAAAGGCAGCGGACCAACACCGTTTCCGCGACGGATCGGCGGAGGTCGAAAGGCTCTCGCTGAGCGAAGCTGCGGTGCGTGCGATCCTGGCAGCGGAAGTGCTGGAACGCGAAACCGCGGCTGCCGAAATGATGCATCTCAACAAAGCGGATCGCGCCGAGGCCCTTCGCGCCGAAGCGCTGCTCGCGCGACGCTATATGGAATGACGGCCTGCCGCCGGATCAGAGCGCGTGTCCGCCCGCCACCTGGACGACCTGGCCCGTAACCCATGCCGATGCATCGCTGAGCAGGAACAGAACGGCTGCGGCGATATCTTCCGGCGTTCCGAGACGGCGAAGCGGGATCGAGGGGATTACCTCGGCGGCCAGCGCATCGTCGATGTAGCCCGTCTGGACCGGCCCCGGCGCAACGGCGTTGATGGTGATGCCGAGCGGCCCAGTTCGATCGCGGCTGCCCGCGTCATCGCCTCGATGGCGGCCTTGCTGGTGCCGTAGAAGACCTGGCCCGGAAAGGCGCGGGCTGCATCCGTGCTGATATTCACGATGCGGGCGATGGATTGGGCGCGCCCTGAAATCCGGCGGGCGAGGTCGCGCATGAGCAGCGTCGGCGCCGCCAGATTGACGTCGTAGTGCCGACGATAACGGTCGAAATCGGCGTCGAGAACGGTGTCAGGCAACGCGCATGCCGCCGCATTGTTGACGAGCCCGTCGAGCGGACCGATGGCGTCTTCCGCGTTGGAAATCAGGCGAAGGATTTCCTGTTCCTTAGACAGATCGGCAGGCAGCGGCGCTGCCTTGCCGCCGCTGCGGCGGATGGTTTCGGCGACCTCGAAAGCGGTCTCCTTGCCGAGTACGGTATGGGCCGTCCCCTCGGCCAGTTCCGTCCTGGGCAGATAGTGGACCGCGACGTTGCCGCCCTGCTCGCCGAGGGCGATGGCAATCGCACGTCCTATGCCGGAATTGGCGCCGGTGACGAGATAGTTCCTGCCGGACAGGCCGAAGTCGAATTTCATGTGTGACAACCAGATTGAGCTACCGCGTTGCACAGAAGCGCGATGCGCTCCTGCGGGGCACGATCAGGCGACGTTGGTCGCGATCGGATCAGATCTGGTCAGCCATGGTCTCTCCTGGAGCGTGGCTCTCTATGGCATCCGATGGACGCATTCAAGCATGCGTGCCGAATGACGGCGTCGCTCAAGCGACCATGCTGCCATTCAAGGAAGGCTGCTCGCCAGCGCCCGTCGTTACCCGCCTGCCACCGACCAGCCGCCGTCGACCATGAGGTTGGCGCCGGTGATCAGCGAGGCGGCCGGCGACGCCAGGAAGACGACGGCGCCGGCGACGTCGATCGGGTGGCCGATGCGGCCGAGCGGAATGTGGTCGAGCACGTGCTTGTGGAAGTCGGGATTTTCCAAGCTCGGGCGGGTGCCGTCGGTCCAGATGAAGGTCGGCGCGATGCTGTTCACCGCAATGCCGTGCCGCGCCCATTCGGCCGCGAGGCAGCGGGTCAGGTGGTTGATGGCGGCCTTGCTCATGCAATAGATCGCTTCGCCGCGCAGCGTGACCGTGCCCGCCTGCGAGCTGATGTTGATGATGCGGCCGGATTTTTGGGCGATCATCAGCCTGCCCACCGCCTGCGTGGTGAAGAACGTGCCCTTGAGGTTGATGTTCACCGTGTAGTCGAAATCCTCCTCGGTGACGTCCTCGGCAAGGTTTTCGGGGCCGATGCCGACATTGTTGACCAGGACGTCGATGCGGCCGAAATGCTTTTGGGCTTTCGCGACTGCCTTGCGCATCGAAGCGAGGTCGGCGAGGTCCATCTGGACCGCCAGCGCGCGGCGGCCGAGCGCCTCGATCTCGGCGACCAGCGCCTTGCCGTCCCTCGGCTTGCGCACGCCGACAATCATGTCGGCGCCAGCACCGGCGCAGGCGAGTGCGGCGGCGCGGCCGATGCCGCGCGTGGCGCCCGTCACCATGACGATCCTGCCGGTCAGATCGAAGCTTGGCGTCGTTGTTGCGGTCATCGGTTTCCCTCCCCTGTCCGAGCCAAGCTTCAGTTTTAGCGCCAGCCGGCTTTGCGGGATAGCGGCTGGCGCTGGAACGAAGAGCGGCGCCGGGCATTATGTCGGATGCGGCGCCTGACAGCGCGACGACGCGCGCCTTCGCTCGGGCCCGAAAGGTCCCCTTCCGGGATCAAGTCAGTGGAGTTCGTCATGGCGCCCCGCCCCGCCTGGAAAGGTTATCTGAAACTTTCCCTCGTCACCTGCGCGGTCGAGCTTTCGGGCGCGACGACGCAGAGTGAAAAGGTCTCCTTCCGCACGCTCAATCGGGAGACCGGCAATGCCGTGCGCCGGCAATATGTCGATTCCGAAAGCGGCAAGCCGGTCGACGAGAAGAACGAGGTGCGCGGCTACGAGGTCGAGAAGGGCGAGTTCCTGCTGATCGAGGACGAGGACATAGAAGCCGTCCAGATCGAATCCTCCCACACGCTCGCGCTCGACAGTTTCGTCGACAAGGCGGAAGTCGATCCCGTCTATATCGAAAAACCCTATTATCTCGCCCCCGCCGACAAGGTCTCGGAAGAAGCCTTCGCGGTCATCCGCCAGGCGCTGGAGACCAAGAAGATGGCGGGACTGGCGCGCATCGTTCTCTACCAGCGCGAGCGCCCCTGCATGATCGAGCCTTTCGGCAAGGGCATGCTTTTGACGACGCTGCGCTATGGCGACACGGTGCGCTCTGCCGAAGACGCATATGACGGGCTCGACAAGGTCAAGATCGACGAGGACATGCTGGACCTCGCGATGCGCGTCATCGACCGGAAGAAAGGCAAGTTCGATCCGTCGAAGCTGGAGGACCGCTACGGACAGGCGATGCTCGAACTGATCCAGTCGACCAAGAAGAAGGGCGGCCGCAAGGCGCCGGCGCGGGAGGCCGAGGACAGGCCGTCCAACGTCATCAACCTCTTCGACGCGCTGAAGAAGAGCCTGGCGTCGGGCGGCAACGACAACGAGCCGAAGACGAAGCGCGAGGAGCCGCAGAAAAAGCCGGCGCCGCGCAAGCCGCCAGCCAAACGAAAGACGGCTGCGAGCCGGGCCAAGAAAACGGCGACCCAGAAAACGACGGGCAGGAAGAGCTCGGCAAAGAAGCGGACATCGGCCTGATCCATGGACAGCCTCGAGACCTACCGCGCCAAACGTAATTTCAAGCGGACGTCGGAGCCGCCGGGAAGGCGGGCGCGCGGCACGGCCAAGGGGGCAGGCGGCCTCTTCGTCATCCACAAGCACGACGCCACCCGGCTGCACTACGATCTGAGGCTCGAGCATGACGGTGTGCTGTGGAGCTGGGCGGTGACGCGTGGCCCGAGCCTCGACCCGCACGAGAAGCGGCTCGCCGTCCATGTCGAGGACCATCCGCTGGACTACGGTTCGTTCGAAGGGAACATCCCCGAGGGACAGTACGGCGCGGGCTCGGTGATCGTCTGGGACGAAGGGCGATGGACGCCGGAGGGCGATCCCGCAGCCGGCATGAAGAAGGGCCATATCCGCTTCGAACTCGCCGGGCACAAGCTCAACGGCGCCTGGCATCTGGTGCGGCTGAAGCCCCGGCCTGGCGAGAAGCGCGACAACTGGCTGCTGATCAAATCGGACGACCGGTTCGCGCGGCCCGGCGAGGACATATTGGAGGAAGAGCCGCGCTCGGTGAAGTCCGGGCGGACGAATGACGAGGTCGCGGCGGGGAAGGAGGCGCCGACGAAACAGCCAAGATTGAAGAAGGGCGCTTCGCCGAAACCGGGCAAGCGAAAGGCGGCGGCGATGCCCGATTTCATCGAGCCGCAGTTCGCCACGCTGCGATCGAACCCGCCCTCGGGCGAGGAATGGCTGCATGAGGTGAAGTTCGACGGCTACCGCATCCAGGCGCATATCGCCGGCGGCAAGGTGAAGCTGTTCACGCGCAAGGGCCTCGACTGGACCGGCAAGTTCGGCAAGGCGATCCCCGAGGCGCTGGCGGGGCTCGACTGCGAGGACGCGGTAATCGACGGCGAGGTGGCGGTGCTCTCCGACAAGGGTGTTGCTTCCTTCTCCGCGCTGCAGGCAGCACTTTCCTCGGGCAGGACCGAGCGCATGCTGTTCTACGCGTTCGACCTGCTGCGCCTCGACGGCGAAGACCTGCGGGACGAGCCTCTGGTCGAGCGCAAGGCGAAGCTGCACGGGCTGGTCGCGACCGAGGAGCCGTCGCCGGTGCGCTACAGCGAGCATTTCGTCGCGCCGGGGCAGACCATGCTGGCGCATGCCTGCAAGATGGGGCTCGAAGGCGTGGTGTCGAAGCGCGCCGATGCGCCTTACCGGAGCGGGCGCAGCCTCGCCTGGATCAAGTCGAAATGCACGCTGAGGCAGGAATTCGTGATCCTCGGCTACGTGCCCTCGCAGGCGGCGGGCCGCGGCCTGCGCTCGCTGCTTGTCGGTTATTACGAGAAGGGCAAGCTGCATTATGGCGGCCGGGTGGGCACGGGATTTTCCGGCGCGGTCACCAATGAGCTGAAGAAGCGGCTCGACCGCATCAAGACGAAAGAACCGGCGATCGAGGGGCCCGAGGCCAGGGACAAAAAGGTGGTGTGGGCGAAGCCGGAACTGGTCGCGGAGATCGAGTTCCGGAGCTGGACCAGCGACGGCATATTGCGCCAGGCCTCTTTCCAGGGGCTGCGCGAGGACAAGCCGGCCAAGGAGGTCGTTGCCGAAACCGGCGTTCTGGCCAAAGATGGCGGCAAGGCGAAGACGGCCAAGCCCGGCGCCGCCAAGCCTGCCCGGAGGAAGACCGGTACCATGTCCGTGACGCTGACCAGTCCCGACAAGCTGCTGTGGCCGGAGGCCGGCATCAGCAAGGAGGATCTGCTCGGCCACTACGAAAAAGTGTGGCCGCGCATGGAGCCGTTCGTCGTCAACCGGCCGCTCGCCCTGGTGCGCGCGCCCGACGGCGTCGACGGGCAGCGCTTCTTCCAGAAGCATGCGTCGAAGGGCATGCACGAGGCGATCATCCGCACCAGCGATCCGGAGGACGGCGAGGAGCTGCTGTCGATCCGCGATTTCGACGGGCTGGCCGCGCTGGTGCAGTTCGGCGTGGTCGAGGTGCATGTCTGGGGCTCGACGCTCGACGCCATCGAAAAACCCGACCAGATCATCTTCGACCTCGATCCCGACGAAGGGCTCGATGTCGGGGATGTCAGGGCGGCGACGCTCGACGTCAAGGAGCGGCTGGACGTGCTCGGCCTGCCGAGCTTCGTCAAAACATCGGGCGGCAAGGGTTTCCATGTCGTCGTGCCGCTGAAGCCGAGGGCGGAATGGGACAAGGTGAAGACCTTCGCGCACGACTTCGCCCGCGCCATGGAGCAGACCGCGCCGGACCGCTACACGTCGGTGCTGTCGAAGAAGGCGCGCAAGGGGCGCATCTTCGTCGACTATCTCCGTAACGGTCGCGGCGCGACGGCGGTGGCGCCGTGGTCGTCAAGGGGCAAGCCGAACGCGACGGTCGCGGTGCCGGTGACGTTCGAGATGGTGAAGGACGGTATCGGGCCGGCCGATTTCCCGATCGGCTCGAAGGCGCTGGAGGACGCGCTGAAAAGGCCCGATCCCTGGGCCGATTTCTTCAAGACGGCAAAGCCACTGAAACTGTAGCGGCCTTTCCGCCAGCATCCAAGAGCGCGCGGCGGGACGCCGAGCAAACCATGATCAATGGTCGGGCCTGGCTACTTCGCCTTGGCTTTCGCGGCTGGTTTTTTCGCAGCCGGAGCCTTGGGGGCGGGTTTTGGCTTGGCGGCGGTTTTGGGTTTCGCAGCGGCTGCGGCGCGGGCCGGCTTCTTCACTGCCGCGTCCTCGGCGTCGATCTCGCGCGTGGCCTGATCCCAGTGGTCGCGGTCGTGACCATGCGGGCGTCCATGGCTTTCCCAAATGGCGTGCGCGCGTTGACGGATACGATGTTGCCTGTCGTCGCTCATACTGGCCTCCAGTCCATCGAAGCCGATCCTAGCACAATCGCGGCAATCCGACAGAGCCCGAGGACGCGGGCGTAGTGACGCGGAGCAAGCCCCCGGCGAGGCCATGTCTGCCGACGTAAAAGCAGGCCGGACAAGGGCTTCCGGCAGTGATAATGAAACGGCATTAAACTCGTCAAATTTCTGATTTCTGCTTTCCGGCCGCGCCCTCTACCATCCTTGCTACGCCGACAACCGTCAGTTGCAGCATGCTTCAGCGGGTGCAGCCACCGGCGGAGGAGATTTCCGTCCTTCCTCGAAGGGCGGGAGAAAATAAGGGAGTTGAGCATGATCAGAGTAGGGGTTGATGTTGGCGGTACGTTTACCGACATCGTCCTGGAGAACGTGCACGCGGACGGACGCCGCGAAGTGCATGTCACCAAGGTTTCCAGCACGCCGCAGGATCAATCGGAAGGCGTGGTCGAGGGAATCCTGAAAGTCTGCCAGATCGCGGGCGTCGCCCCGTCGGCGGTGGACCAGGTCTTCCACGGGACGACTGTCGCCACCAACATGGTGATCGAGCGCAACGGCGCCAAGGTCGGCATGCTGACCACCCGCGGTTTCCGCGACATCCTGCACATGGCGCGCCACAAGCGGCCGCATAATTTCTCGCTGCAGTTCGACGTTCCCTGGCAGTCGAAGCCGCTGGTGCGCCGCCGCGACCGGCTGCCGATCACCGAGCGCATCATGCCGCCGACCGGCGAGATCGCGGTGCCGCTCGCCGAGGACGAGGTGAAGGCGGCCGCCGAGCTGCTGGCCAAGCGCGGCATGGACGCGGTCATCGTCGGCTTCCTGTTCTCGTTCCTGAACAACGAGCACGAGCTGCGGGCGAAGGAGATCGTGCGTGGCTTCCTGCCGGAGGCCTATGTCTGCACCTCGGCCGAGGTCGTGAACACGATGCGCGAGTACGAGCGCTTCTCGTCCACCGCGATGAACGCCTATATCGGCCCGCGCGTCGCGCTCTACCTGCGCAACCTGGAGCAGCGGCTGAACGGCAACGGTGTCACCGCGCATGTGAGGATGCTGCAGTCGAACGGCGGCATCTCGACCATCAAGGGCGCGGCGGAGCTGCCGATCTCGCTGCTGCTTTCCGGCCCCGCAGGCGGCGTCATCGGCGGCCGCTGGACCGGCGAGAGCTGCGGCCGGCGCAACATCATCACCATCGACATCGGTGGAACCTCGGCGGATATCTCGGTCATCCAGGACGGCGAGCTGCGCATCAAGAATCCGCGCGACACCGAAGCTGCCGGGCTGCCGGTGCTGGTGCCGATGATCGACGTCGACGCCATCGGCGCGGGCGGCGGCTCCATCGCCTATATCGACGCCGGCGGCGCGTTCCGCGTCGGCCCGCGCTCGGCCGGATCGGTGCCCGGTCCCGCCTGCTATGCGAAGGGCGGCACCGAACCGACGGTCACAGACGCCCAGGTGGTGCTCGGCCGCATGGACCCCGAGCAGTTCCTCGGCGGCGACCTGAAGATCGACGGCGCCCTGTCCCATACGGCGGTGAAGGAACACATCGCCGATAAGCTCGGGATGAGCGTCAAGGACGCCGCGCTCGGCATCCTCAAGATCATCAACAACAACATGGCGCTGGCGATCAACGCGAACTCCGTCGCCAAGGGCATCGACCCCCGTGGCTATTCGCTGATGGGCTTCGGCGGCGCGGGTCCGCTGCATTCGACCTCGCTCGCCGAAGCGATCGGCGCCGACGAGGTGATCGTGCCGACCCATCCCGGCATCACCGCCGCTTCCGGCCTCCTGGTGACCGACCTGCAGTATGAGTACACGCAGTCGCTGATCCAGGTTCTCGATCCCGGCAAGGCCGATGGATTCGAGCGGGTCAACGCGGCCCTCGACGAGCTCAGGGCCAAGGCCGCAGAGCAGCTGGCGAGCGACAACGTGCCGGCCGCGGATGCGCGCTACCGCGTCTTCGCCGAATGCCGCTACGTAGGACAGGGTTTCGAGCTGCGCGCCGAAGTGCCGAAGGGGCCGTTCGACAAGGCGGCCGCGGAAACGGTCATCGACAATTTCTACAACGCCCACAAGCTGGTCTATGGCCATGCCTTCCGCGACCAGACCGTCGAGATCATCACCCTGCGCCTGATCGCCTCGGTGGAGGTCGACACGCTGACGCTGCCGGCGCTGCCGCGGCGCGGCGAGACCAACCCGAAGGATGCGGTGATGTATGTGCGTCCGACCACCTTCGACGACGGCGCCACAAGGGATACGCCCCGCTACGCCCGCGAGAAGCTGCAGGCCGACGATCGCGTCGAAGGTCCGGCGCTGGTCATGCAGCACAATTCCACCACGGTCATCCCGCCCGGCTATGCCGCCAGCGTCATGCCGCACGGTGAACTCATCGTCCGTCGCAGCTGAGGAGGAGCAAAGACATGACAAAACAAGTTGATCCGATCACGCTCCAGGTCATCGGCGGGGCGCTCCACTCCATCGCCGAGCAGATGGGCAACGTGCTCTACCGGATGAGCTATTCCTCGATCATCCGCGAGAGCCAGGATCTCGGCGCGGGGCTGTTCGACCTGCAGTACAACACGCTGTGCGAATCCGACTCGACGCCGATGCATATCGGCTCGCTGCCGGCCTATCTGCGCGGCATCGAGAAGACGATCCCGCTGACCGACTGGAAGCCCGGCGACGTGGTGATCCACAATCACCCCTATCTCGGCGCCAGCCATTCGCCCGACATCGGCGTCGTCATGCCGGTGTTCCATGAAGGCGAGCTGGTCGGCTTCTCGGCCAACACCGCGCACCATGTCGACATCGGCGCCGCCACGCCGGGCCTCGTCATCGACATTCCCGACGTCTTCGCCGAGGGCATGCTCTTCAACGCCGTGAAGCTGTACGACGAAGGCAAGCGCAACGACCCGATGTGGAACTACATCCGGGGCAATACCCGGGTGCCGGGCCTGGTGATGGGCGACCTCGAGGCGCAGATCGCCTCGGCCGAACTCGGCGTCAAGCGTTTCGAGGAACTCTTCGCCACCTATGGCAAGGCGACCGTCCAGCAGGCCTGCGACCAGCTCATGGACTATACCGAAGCCATGCTGCGGCGTGAGATCGCCAAGATACCCGACGGCGACTACGTCGCCGAAGGCTTCCTTGACGATGACGGGCGCAATCGCGGCGTGCACCTGCCGCTGAAGGTGACGGTGCGCGTCCGCGGCGACGGCGTCGAGGTCGACACCACCGGATCGTCGGCGCAGGTGCCGACCGCCTTCAACGTGCCGTTCGAAGGCTCGACCAAGGTGGCCTGCTTCTTCGCCTTCCGCGCGCTGCTCCTGGATACCTATACCCACCAGGAGCACATCCCTCAGAACGAGGGTTCGTTCCGTCCGGTCGCCGTCACCTCTCCGCTCGGCAGCATCTTCAACCCGATCGCCCCGGCGGCGGCCGAGGCGCGGTTCAGCCAGATCCAGCGGCTCTGCGACCTGATCATCAAGGCGCTGGCGCCGGTGCTGCCGGACAAATGCACGGCGGGCAACGCCGCGGTGCTGTCCTTCGCCTCCTATTCGGGCGTGCGCAGCAACGGTGATTACTGGGTGTTCCTCGAGGTGAACGAGGCCGCGATGGGCGGGCGTCCGCGCTCGGACGGGCCGGACACGATCGAGGAGCTGATGCGCAACACGCGCAACAACCCGCTCGAAGACCTCGGCATGCACCTGCCGCTGATCTGCGACCGCTACGAGGTTCGCGACGACGCCCCTCCCGGCGCCGGCAAGTTCCGCGGCGGCGCCGGCGTGGTCAAGTCGCAGCGCTATCTGACGCCCGGCTTCATGACGCATGAATCCGACCGCAACGACGATGCGCCCTGGGGCATCTTCGGCGGCAAGGCAGGTTCCGGTTCGAAGGTCGAAGTCCACAACATCCACACCGGCAACCTGACCAGCCACCCGTCGAAATTCTCGGGCCTGCGCACCGAAGATGGCGACGTGGTCAGCTATTACTCGCCGACCGGCGGTGGTTATGGCGACCCGCTCGACCGCGAGCCGCAGATGGTGCTGGACGATGTGCTCGACGGGTTCATCAGCGTCGACCACGCTCGTGACGACTACGGCGTCGTGCTGTCCGAGGTGGATGACGGCTACGGCTGGCAGGTCGACGCCGCCGCGACCAATGCGCGCCGGGCCGAGCTTCGCGCCTGACATAACTGGCGGCATCCGCTAACGGGTGCCGCCAGCCGTCGCACGAGCCGCGGTTTCCCTCTTTGTAAAAATGCGTATCCGGCACCCGCGTGCCGCAGAGAACAGGTGCGACTTTGCGAGAAACAGAAGCACGCTACAGCAAAGCCACGGCTGTCGACCTTGCTTTTGCATATCGATCCGGTGTGCTGACGCCGACGAAATTCGTCGCCTACCTGCTCGACAGGATCGAAGCCGCGGCGGACGACAAAATCTTCATCACCGTCACCGCCGATCGCGCGCTGGAAGAAGCGCGCGCCGCTGAGAAGCGCTATGCTGACGGCGCTCCGGCCTCGCTGCTCGACGGGGTGCCGATCGCCTGGAAGGACCTGTTCGACGTCAAGGGAACCGTGACCACGGCGGGGTCGAAGGTCTGGGCGCGCGCTGGCGTCCGCGACAAGGACGCCGGTTGCGTCGCCCGCCTGTCGGCCGCTGGCATGGTGACGCTCGGCAAGCTGAACACCTCGGAATTCGCCTATTCCGGCCTTGGTCTCAACCCGCATTTCGGCACGCCGCGCAATCCGAACGACCGGCAGACTGCGCGCTCCCCGGGAGGCTCGTCCTCGGGATCGGGCGCGGCCGTGGCCGCCGGCCTGACCTGCTGCGCCATCGGCTCCGACACCGGCGGCTCGGTTCGGGTCCCGGCGTCCTTCAACGGCACCGTCGGGTTGAAGACGAGCACGGGCCGCATCGACCGGACCGGCATGTTCATGCTGGCGCGCTCCTATGACACGATCGGCCCGCTTGCGCGTTCCGTCGAGGATTGTGCGCTGCTGTTTCACTATCTGCAGGGCCATGCCTTGCCGCTGACCCGGCGCCAGGCGCTGCGCGACCTCGTCCTGCTCTGCCCCACCAACATCGTGCTCGACGATCTGACGCCGGCGGTGGAGCGGAACTTCCATCGCTCGCTGGAGCGGCTGAAGGCCCGCGGCGCCACCGTCAGGATGGAGGACGTGCCGTCGCTTACGGCGATCTCCGAGATTACCGCCGCCCACGGCACGCTGGTTGCTGCCGAAGCCTATCACGAGCATCGCGAGCTGGTGGAGAGCCCGCTGGTGTCGGAGATCGACCGCCGGGTTGTGCACCGGATACTGGGCGGCAAGCGTATGACCTCGAACGACGTGCTGACCATCCAGCGGTCGCGGCAGGTGCTGGAGGCCGAGCTGCGGCGGCAGCTAGCCGGCGCGCTGCTGGTCATGCCGACCACGCCGAACACCGCGCCGGAGGTTGCTCCGCTGGACGCGGACGACGAGCTTTTCTACCGCATCAATCAGCTGAGCCTGCGCAACGCCAGCCTCGGCAATCCGCTCGAGCTCTGCGCACTCGCCATTCCGAACGGCCACAGCGACGCGGGCTTGCCGACAAGCCTCATGATTTGCGATACACACGGCAACGACGAACGATTGCTTGCGTTCGGACAGGAGGTTGAGCGGGCCCTGCGCAGCAACTGATCCCGGCGCCCCGTCCGGTCTGCTACGGGCGGCTTGCAGCAGGCGGGATCCGATTTGCACTACGACCTCAAACATCTCCGTGTTTTCGTCGCCGTCGCGGAAGAGCTGAACTTTCACCTCGCGGCCGAGCGGCTCGGGCTGACCCAACCGGCGGTCAGCCGTATCGTCAGCGATCTCGAGGACCGGCTCGGCATCCAGCTGCTGGAACGCACGACCCGCCTGGTGCGCCTGACCGACGCCGGCCGCTTCCTGCTGCACGAGGCGCAGGACATCCTGCCCCGCGTCACCCAGGCCGCGACCAATGCGAAGCTGATCGCGGCCGGCACCAAGGGCATCCTGAAGATCGGCTTCACGACGATCAACGGCCATGCTTTCGTGCCCGACGTCGTCAACCATTTCCGGGCGCAGAACCCCGACGTCCAGGTCGATCTCGTCTATCTCGCAGCGCCGCCGCAGCGCGACCGCATCGTCACCGGGGAACTCGATGGCGGCTTCATGGAGGGGTCGTTCCACGGCAGCCAGATCGTCACCCGGCTTGCGGCAAGGCACCGCCTGCTGGTGCTGCTGTCGCCGGACCACCCGCTGGCCGCCAAGGACGTGCTGACCATCGAGGACATCGCCGAGGAAAAGATCATCCTCGGCACGCCCGACCACTGGCCGACGCTCAGGCAGTTCATCACCAACGTCTTCCAGGGCGAAGGCCGGGTGCTGAAGATCCACCAGGAGCTGCCGACGCTGACCAGCATCCTCGGCTTCCTGACCTCGGATTCCGGCATCACCATCTTTCCCGGTTTCCCCCGCTTCGCCACTGCGGCGCTGGTCAGCCGGCCGCTGATGACCGAACCGGCGGTGCTGGTCGAAACGCATTTCGCCTGGCGGCGCACCAACACCAATGCGGCGCTCCGGCTGTTCCGGGATTCGGTGAAGACGGTCGCCGCCCGCAGCCATTATCTATCGATGGACAACTGAGCCGCCGCGCCGGCGTAGAGCCCGAAGACATGGCAGCGATCCGGACAGCCCGAGGCCCGGATTCCTGCGCCCGCGCCGGCATGGACGCCGGTTTGCCAGCCTCTCGGCGGCGGCGAAATTCTTGATACCGTTTCGGTATCAAGAAATAATCAGACTGAATTTCACTCCCTCGTTTTTCTAGGCGATCATCCCTGTCAGCGCTCGGCACCGGGCGCCGGATTTCAATGTCATGCCCGCAGGATCGTCTTCCTGCCCGTCGCGTCAGCGCCGGGAGAAGGCTGTCTGTTGGCGGCTGTCCGCGAGGACAGCCGGGGACGGTCCGGAGGGCGGCTGCGGCCGGGAGGAAAACCAGATATGACCTATGCCGTCGATCTCACGGGGAGGAGCGCCGTCGTCACCGGCGCGGCCCAGGGTATCGGCAAAGCCGTCGCCGCAATGCTTTGCCGCGCCGGCGCCGCCGTCGCCTTCGTCGACCGCAACGCCGCCGGCGCCGAGGCGGCCGCCCGCGAGGCCGGCGTTCCCGGCCGGGCGCGCGGCATCGGCGTCGACATCTCCGACGAGACCTCCGTCGCCTCCGCCTGGCAGGACATCGCCGCGCAGGCCGGCGGCATCGACATCGTGGTGAACGCCGCCGGCGTGATCAGCCCCAACGTGCCGGCTGACCAGGCCGAGATGAGCGACTTCGACCGCGTCATCGCGGTCAATCTGAAGGGCATACTGATCACCGCGAAACACGCCTATCCCCACCTGAAGGCGGGCGGGCGCGGCTCGATCATCAACCTGTCGTCGCAGGCGGCGCTGCTGTCGCTGCCCAACCAGGCGATCTACACGGCGAGCAAGGGCGGCGTCACCAGCCTGACCCGCTCGCTCGCCATCGACTGGGCGCGCGACAACATCCGCGTCAACGCGATCGCGCCAACCTTCATCCGCACCCCGATGGCCGAGCCGATGCTGGCCGACCCGGCCGTGCTGCGCGCTTCCGAGCGCCGCATTCCGCTCGGCCGCGTCGGTGTTCCCGATGACATCGCCTCCGTCGCGCTGTTCCTGGCAAGCGACATGTCCTCGCTGATGACCGGTCAGACGCTCGCGGTCGACGGCGGCTGGTCGATCGGCGAGCCCGGCCTCGACCTCAAGTGAACCGACCGACCACCGACTACTGACCGACCCAAGGGAGACAATTCCAAGATGGCTATCGCGAACATCAACGGCATCAAGATGTGGTACGAGGTTACAGGCGAAGGCGCGCCTGTCTTCCAGATCCATGGTTGCGGCTTCGGCCACTCGAACTTCGCCGCGGCGACGCCCATCCTCTCGAAGGAATTCAAGTGCGTTGACTTCGACCTGCGCGGCTACGGCAACACCGACAAGCCGATCCAGCACTACAGCATGGAGGTCTGGGCCGACGACATCGCCGCCCTGATCGACGAGCTCGGCTACAAGAAGGTCCACATCCACGGCACGTCGATGGGCGGCATGGTCGCGCAGCAGTTCGCGGCCAAATATCCGGAGAAGACCGACCGCCTGATCGTCAACTGCTCGGCTGCGAAGCTCGACCGGGCCGGCCAGCTGACCTTCCGCAACTGGATCGACATCGCCGAGCACATGGGCGTCGGATCGCGCACGCTGGCCGAGCTGATCGCCATGCAGGCGCTGTCGCGCCAGTTCCTCGAGGGCGAGTCCGGCGCCAAGGCGATCGACCTGGTGCAGGAGATCCTCGACAAGTCCAACCACAAGGAAGTCTTCAAGCGCGCCTGCCAGGCCATGATCGACATGGACCTCAGGCCGCTCCTGCCGACGATCAAGGCGAAGACGCTGGTGATCGGCGGCGACGCCGACATCATGACGCCCTGGGACCAGGCCGCCAGCGGCGCCGGCCAGCAATACATCGCCGACCACATCCCGGGCGCGATCAAATACCTCATCAAGGGATCGAACCATTCGTCGCTGTTCGACGGCACCGAGGAGAACTGCCGCGTCGTCGCGGACTTCCTTCACGGCCGCATGGACTGAGCAAAGAATCGAAGCAGGGAGGAGAGAATGCGCAGACACTGTCTTTTGATCGGTGCGGCGATCGCACTGACGGCCACACCGGCGCTTGCGGAGGACGCGGTTTCCAAGGCGAAAGCCGTGGTCGCGGAATATTCGGAGCTGCCGAAGTTCATAGCGCCGGGGCCGGCCTTCGACGCGAAGGCCTGCATGGCCGGCAAGAAAGTGGCCATCGTGCCGCTCGCAAGCGCCGTGCCGTTCCTCCAGGACATCATGGGCGGCATGAAGGACGCGGCCGACAAGGTCGGCTTCGAGCTGCCCATCTGGGAGAACCAGGGGCAGCCGACGCAGTGGGCCGCCGGCATCACCAATGCGATCAACACCAAGGCGGACATGATCGACCTGACCGCCGGCGTCGATCCGGCGACGGTGCAGCCGCAGGTCGAGCAGGCGACCGCCGCCGGCATCAAGGTCGGCGCCGGCCATTTCTACGACTACAGCCAGAGCCCCAACGAAGCGCTGACCACGCATGTGCCGAACGACTTCGCCAAGGTCGGCACGATCCTCGCGTCCTGGGCGATCGCCAAGACCGAGGGCAAGGCCAACGTGCTGGTGATCGGCTCGGACGAGGTCGTCCCGACCGCGCCGCTGGTCGACGCCATCCGCAAGGCGATCGAGGGCTGCGAGAACTGCAGCATGACCTACCAGAACGTGCCCGTCACCGACTGGAGCACGAAGATCCAGTCGGTCGTCCAGTCGACGCTGCTCGCCGACAGCGCGGTGAACTACGTGCTGCCGATCTATGACGGCATGGCGCAGTTCGTCGAGCCTGCGATCACGCTGACCGGCAAGGGCGACAGCGTGAAGATCGCCACCTTCAACGGTACCCCGTTCGTGATCGACATGGTGCGGGACGGCACCGTCGAGATGGTCATCGGCGAAAGCCCCGACTGGCTCGGCCGCGTCATCATCGACCACGACATGCGGACGCTGTGCGGGGCGGAAGCCAACGGCAATCCCAACATCCCGCTGATGATCTGGTCGGCTGCCAATGCCGAGACCGCCGGCGTCCCCGCCAGCAGCGCCAACGGCTACGGCAGCGACTACATCGCCGAGTTCTACAAGCTCTGGGGTGTCGAGTGATCGACACCGCCCGGACAGATGAAGCGGCGGCAGCGCCGCTTCATCCCGTGCTTTCCCTGCAGGGTATCTCGAAGACCTTCGGCCGCACGAAGGTGCTGGACGGCGTCGACCTCGAGGTGCGTCCGGGCGAGGTGCATTGTCTGCTCGGCCACAACGGTTCGGGCAAGTCGACCCTCATCAAGATCATCGGCGGCATCCACAGTCCCGACCCTGGCGGCACGATGACGGTCAACGGCCAGGTCTGCGAGACGCCGGTGTCGGGCCGCCAGATCCACGATCTCGGCATCCGCTTCGTTCACCAGTCGCTGGGCCTGATCCCCAGCCTGACGGTGGCCGAGCATTTCGCGCAGGACCAGCTCGACGGCGCCGTGGGCTGGTACTACTCGCCCGCCCGCGCGGCGGTGCGCGCCCGCGCCGCGCTGGCGGCCTTCGACGTGAAGATCGATCCGGACCTGCCGGTCGAAAAGCTCCCGGCCGTCGACCGGGCGATCGTGGCGATCGTGCGCGCCGTGGCATCGCTCGAACGCCGCCCCGAAGGGCTGGCGGGCAGCCTGCTGGTGCTGGACGAACCGACCTCCTTCCTGCCCCGCCGCGAGGTGGAGCGGCTGTTCGAGACGACGCAGCGCATCGCCCGCCAGGGCGCCGGCGTCATCCTGATCACGCATGACACCGACGAGGTGCTGTCGATCGCCGACCGCGTGACCGTGCTGCGCGACGGCAAGGTCGCCGGCGTCGTGAAGCGCGACGAACTTGACCGCGACAGGCTCGTCCAGCTCATCGTCGGCCATCAACTGGCGGCGGCGGATTTCCAGACCGGCCCCAAGGCATTCGTCCCGCATGTTGACGTGCAGATCGAAAACGCGGGACTGGCGCAACGGATGCGGTTCAATGTCGGCCGCGGCGAGATCGTCGGACTGACCGGACTGATCGGATCGGGCTATGCGGATGTGGTCCATGCGCTGTTCGGCAGCCGCCAGGGCAGCGGGCGGCTGACGGTCGGTGACCGCACGGCCGCGCTGGAAAGCCTGACGCCGGGCCGCGCCATAGATCTCGGCGTTGCCTTCATCCCGTCCGACCGCGCCGGCGCCGGCGCGGCCATGGAGCTGACGCTCGCCGAAAATGCCGCGGTGCTGTCGCTCAAGTCCCTGGTCAACCCGCTGTTCTTTTCGGCCGGCGCGCTGGAGCGCGCCGTGACGCCGAGGCTGAAGGACGTCAGCGTGCGACCGCTGGCGCCCGCCTTCGAGATATCGAGGCTTTCGGGCGGCAACCAGCAGAAGGTCGTGCTGGCGAAGTGGCTGGCCATGAAGCCGGCGCTGCTGCTGCTCGACGAGCCGACCCAGGGCATCGACATCGGCGCGCGCGAGCAGATTTTTGCTCTCTTGCATCAGCTGGTCGCAGGAGGCTCGAGCATCCTTTGCGCATCGACCGACCACGACCAGCTCGCCAAAATCTGCGATCGCGTGCTGATCCTGAACAAGGGGCATCTGGTCGCCGAACTCGCCCGGCCGAATCTCAGCGCAAGCACGATCGGCGAGGCGGTCCTGTCAGCCCCCGCGACTTCAAAGCCGGAGAAACCCGCATGAGCACCCCCGCCGCGCCGGCGTCCGAAGCGCAAACTCGGCCCGACGTCTTCGCCATCTTCGAGCGCTACGGCCTGATCCTGATCTGGGCGGTGATCGCGGTGATCTTCGCGCTGATCCGTCCCGACGTCTTCCTGCAATGGGGCACGGTCTCGCTGATCCTCGGATCGCAGACGGTGCTGGTCGTGCTGGCGCTGGCGCTGATGATCCCGCTGGTCGCCGGGGACTTCGATCTCTCGGTGGCAGCGAACATGACGCTGGGATCGATGGTGTTCGCCATCATGATGCAGTGGGTCGGCGTCAGCATGCCGGTGGCGCTGCTCGTCGTCCTCGCCGTCGCGATCGTCGTCGGCCTGGTGAATGCGCTCTTCATCATCTGGTTCAATGTGAACTCGCTGATCGTCACGCTGGGTACCGGCACCTTCCTCGGCGGTGTCATCCTGTGGATCAGCAATTCGCAGACCATCTCGGGCGTCGCCCGCCCGCTGGTGAACTTCCTCATCGTACAGAGACTTTTCGGCATCCCGCTGGTGTTCTTCGGCGGCCTGATCCTCTGCCTCGCCATCTGGTACGTGCTGAACCGCACCGGGCTCGGGCTGCGCATCCTGTTCACTGGGCGCAGCCGCGAAGTGGCGCGGCTGACCGGCATCAATGTCGGGATGATCCGGCTCGGCTGCCTGCTCGCTTCGGCGATAGGCTCGGCGTTGGCCGGCGTGATCTATGTGGGCACCAGCGGCGCGGCGGATCCGACGTCGGGCCTCAGCCTGCTGCTGCCGGCCTTCGCCGCCGTATTCCTCGGCTCCACCGTGTTCACTCCCGGGCGGTTCAATGCGCTCGGCACGATGGCGGCCGTCTACTTCCTGACCACCGGCATAACTGGCCTCACCATGCTGGGGGTGCAGACCTACGTGCAGAGCCTGTTCTATGGCGGCGCACTCGTGATCGCCGTGACACTGTCGCAACTGGCGGCAAGACGACGCTAACCGACGAGGGATTCATCATGAAACTGAAAGACAAGGTCGCCATCGTAACCGGAGCCGGTTCAGGGATCGGAGCCGAAACCGCCCGCCGCATGGCGCGCGAGGGGGCGAAGGTCTACTGCGCCGACATCAGGGCCGAAGCCGCCGAAAAGACCGCGAAGGAGATCGGCGGCGATGCGAAGAGCCTCGAGCTCGACGTGACCTCCTCATCGGCGATCGCGGCGGCGGTCGAGCGGATCAGCCGGGAGGCCGGCCGCATCGACATACTGGTCAACAATGCCGGTATCACCATCGTCGGCTCGATCATGGACCTGTCGGAAGAACAGTGGGACCGCGAGCTCGACATCAACCTGAAGAGCATCTTCCTGATGTCCCGCGCGGTCTGGCCGCAGATGGCCGGGCAAGGCGGCGGCGTCATCCTGAACACCGCGTCGATCGCCGGCATCACCGCCATCCCCGCCGACGCCGCCTATTGCGCCAGCAAGGCCGGCGTCGTCATGCTGACCAAATGCATGGCGGTCGACGGCGCCCGGAGCGGCATTCGCGTCAACTGCGTCTGCCCGGGCTTCATCGACACGCCGATGATCCACGGCTACTTCAACGACCAGCCCGATCCAGCCGCCGCGCGCGACTATGCGGTGAGGCTGCATCCGCTGGGACGTCTCGGCCGTCCGGACGATATCGCGGACGCCTTCGTCCATCTCGCCACGGACGATGCCAAATGGGTGACCGGCACCGCGCATGTGGTGGATGGGGGCCTGCTGGCGGGCCTGCCCGGCTGAGGGCGAGGCCGCTTCAGCTCTCGTCGCGACGGACCGCCTTGGCTCCGATCCAGCGGTCCGAACGCGCGAGGTCGATGAGGGTCGCGGCCGTCAGCTCGCAGATCGCCTGCGCCGCACTCGTCACCGGCCGGTCGCCCGGCCGGGCCAGATAGACGCTGCGGCGCAGCGGCGGATCGCGGACCGGCCACAATTGCAGGCGGCCTGCCGCCACCTCGCGCGCGATCGCGTGTTCGGGCAGCACCGAGAAGCCAAGCCCCTCAGCGACCAGTTCCTTGATGTTGTTGTAGGAATCGACGTCCATCACGGTGTCGAGGGTGACGCCTTCCTCGCGCGCGGTGCGGGTGAGGAGGTCGCGCAGCCCGTGGCCCTCGCCGGGCAGGATCAGCGGCATCCTGGCAAGGGTCGCGAAGGTGAGGGGCTCCCCCGGGGCCGGCAGCCCTGCCTCCGCAGTCCCCTGCGCGGGACCGAAGAACAGAAGATCCTCCTCCAGCAGGCGCTCGGTGCGGATGCCGTGGTCCTCGACCGCGTCGTAGAGCACCGCCAGATCGATCCGGCCCTCACGCATCCATTCGAGGACGAATCCGCTCATCGCCTCGGCGATGCGCAGCCTGATCTTCGGCCAGCGCGCCCGCGCCGCGGTGATCAGCGGGACTGCGAGTATGTGGCTGATGGTCCCCGGCAGGCCGAGTTTCACCGTGCCGGAGGGATCGTTGAGGCGGCCGCGAATCTCCTCCTCGCCCAGAGCGAGCTGATCGAGGATACCGCGGGCGTGGCGCAGGAGGATGGCGCCCGCCTCGGTGACGGTCACGCCGCGCGGGTTGCGGTGGAGAAGCGGCGTGCCGAGCGCCTCCTCCATGTTGCGCACATGCAGCGAGAGGGCGGGCTGGGCGACATTCAGAACCGTGGCCGCGCGCGAGAACGAGCCGTGTTCGACGATCGCCACGAAGTAGCGGAGCTGGCGGATATCCATGTCCTGTACTCGATCCCGTCAGATATAATGTTCCTATATGGACATCAGACAAAGCAGATATTTGACTTATGGCGCGATGGTTCCGATGGTCAAGCTCATCCGGCGCCGCCGGAGATTTCCCTGAGCATCGAGGACCATCCATGTCGCGCCGTGCGCAAGACCAGTACCAGGACATCCGCGACGCTGTGCGCGCGCTCTGCGACCAGTTCCCGGCCGAGTATCACCGCAAGGTCGACGAGGCGCGCGGCTATCCAGAGGAATTCGTCGAGGCGCTGACGCGGGAAGGCTGGATGGCGGCGCTGATCCCCGAGGAATATGGCGGCTCGGGGCTCGGGCTGACCGAGGCGTCGGTCATCATGGAGGAGATCAACCGGGCCGGCGGCAATTCCGGCGCCTGCCACGGCCAGATGTACAACATGAACACGCTGGTCAGGCACGGCTCGGAGGAACAGCGCCGGCACTATTTGCCGAAGATCGCCAGCGGCGAGCTGCGCCTGCAGTCGATGGGCGTGACCGAACCGACGACCGGCACCGACACGACCAAGATCAAGACCACCGCCGAGAAGAAGGGCGACCGCTACGTCATCAACGGGCAGAAGGTATGGATCAGCCGCGTGCAGCATTCCGACCTGATGATCCTTTTGGCGCGCACGACGCCGCTGGCCGAGGTGAAGAAGAAGTCGGAAGGCCTGTCGATCTTCATCGTCGACATCAAGGCGGCGATGAAGAAGGGGATGGAGGTGCGCCCCATCCTCAACATGGTGAACCACGAGACTAACGAGCTGTTCTTCGACAATCTCGATATCCCCGAGGAGAACCTGATCGGCGAGGAGGGCAAGGGGTTCAAATACATCCTGACCGGCCTCAACGCCGAGCGCACGCTGATCGCGGCGGAGTGCATCGGAGACGGTTACTGGTTCACGGAAAAGATCTGCAAATATGCGTCCGAGCGCAACGTGTTCGGCCGCCCGATCGGCCAGAACCAGGGCGTGCAGTTTCCCATCGCCGAGGCCTATATCGAGATCGAGGCCGCCAACCTGATGCGGTTCGAGGCCTGCCGCCTCTATGACGCGCATCAGGATTGCGGGGCGCAGGCCAATATGGCGAAATACCTCGCCGCCAAGGCGAGCTGGGAGGCGGCGAACGCCTGCCTGCAGTTCCACGGCGGCTTCGGCTTCGCCGCCGAATACGACGTCGAGCGCAAGTTCCGCGAGACGCGCCTCTACCAGGTGGCGCCGATCTCGACGAACCTGATCCTGTCCTACGTCGCCGAGCATGTGCTCGGCCTGCCCCGGAGTTTCTGACATGGCGCTTCCGCTCGAGGGGCTGACGGTCATCGCCATCGAACAGGCTGTGGCAGCCCCCTTTGCGACATCGCGCCTTGCCGACGCAGGCGCGCGGGTCATCAAGATCGAACGGCCGGAGGGCGATTTCGCACGCGGATACGACGACGTGGCGAACGGGCAATCCAGCTATTTCGTCTGGCTGAACCGGGGCAAGGAAAGCCGCGTCGCCGACCTGACCACGGCCGACGGCAAGGCGATGCTGGCGGAGCTGCTGGCCGACGCCGACGTGCTGGTGCAGAACCTGAAGCCCGGCGCGCTGGCGCGCCTGGGTTTCGGCGCGGAACGGCTGCGGCAGGATTTTCCGCGGCTGATCACCTGCTCGATCTCGGGTTATGGCGAGGAAGGCCCGATGGCCGACCGCAAGGCCTACGACCTGCTGATCCAGGCGGAATCGGGCCTGTGCTCGATCACCGGCGGGCCGGACTCGCCGGCGCGGGTCGGCATCTCGGTGGTCGACATCGCCACCGGCGCCACGGCGCATTCCGCCATCCTTGAAGCGCTGATCCGCCGGGGCGTGACCGGAGAGGGCGCCGACATCACGATTTCGATGTTCGACGTCATGGCCGACTGGCTGACGGTGCCGCTGCTCAACCACGAAGGCGGCAAGACGCCGAAACGGATCGGCCTCGCTCATCCCTCTATCGCGCCCTACGGGGTATTTGCCTGCGCGGACGGACGGCAGCTGCTGATCGCGGTGCAGAGCGATCGAGAATGGCGCAAGCTGGCGGCGGAATTCCTCGGGGACGAGGCGCTCGGGACCGATCCGCGCTTCGCCACCAACGTGGCGCGCGTCGCCAACCGGGTCGAGCTGGACGCCCTCATCGCGGCGGCCTTCGCCCGCAGGACAGCGCCCGAGGCCATCGACGCGATCGCGGCGGCGGATCTGGCCTTCGCCTCGGTCAATGACATGGAAGGGCTGTCGCATCACCCGCATCTGCGTCGCATCAGCGTCGACACGCCGAACGGCCCCGTCAGCTATCCCGCGCCGGGCGCCGTCTTCGCCAACGCGCCGCGCAGCTATGGTCCGGTGCCGGGACTGCCCGGAAAGAAGCCGTGACGGCGCGCCCGATGGCAGGACTGTCCGACATCCGCGCACCGCTCTTCGTTCCCGCCGACCGTCCCGAGCGGTTTGCGAAGGCGGCCGCTTCCGGCGCCGATGCGGTGATCCTGGACCTCGAGGATGCGGTCGCGGCCGCGGCGAAGGACGCTGCCCGCGCGGCGCTCGCCTGCGGCTTCACCGATCTGCCGGTGCTGGTGCGCATCAACGGGGCCGGGACCGCCTGGCACGAAGCGGATGTGGCCGCGGTGGCGGCGCTGCCTGTCGCCGGCGTCATCCTTCCCAAGGCGGAGGAGGCGGACGCGGCCGCGCGTCTCGGACAGGCGGCGGGCTGCGCCGTCATCGGCCTGATCGAAAGCGCGCGGGGGCTTGCGAACGCCCGCTCGATCGCTGCTGCCAAGGGCGTCGAGCGGCTGGCCTTCGGATCGATCGACTATTGCGCCGACCTCGGCTGCGCCCATCTGCGCGAGGTGCTGCTGCCGGTGCGCTCAGAACTGGTCCTGGCCTCGCGCCTTGCGGGGATTGCCGCGCCGATCGACGGGGTGACGGTGCAACTGGACGATCCCAGGCCCGCCGAGGAGGATGCCGCTCACGCCCGCGCGCTCGGGATGACCGGCAAGCTCTGCATCCATCCGAAACAGATCGCCGCGGTCAGGCGCGCCTTCGCGCCGACCGAAGCGGAGATCGGCTGGGCCCGCAGGGTGCTGGCTTCGGGAGACGGCGCCGTTTCGGTCGACGGCGCAATGGTCGACGAGCCGGTGCGGATCCGCGCCCGCGCCATACTCTGCGAGGCAGGGCAGGACATCGACTGACGCGGCTTTGGCCTGGGTGGCCCGACGGATGTGGCTCGAACCTCGCCGCCATTAGGATTGCCGCTCGGTGGCCTCCTTCGAGCCGGCGCTCCGTCCAACCTGGTGTGAAAAACCCTTACCGAACGACGATGACGGGCACCTTGGCTCGGTTGATCACTTCAGCGGTCTGGCTGCCCATCGCGACACGGTCCATCCCGGTCCGTCCGTGCGAAGACATCACGATGACATCGCAGCCGACGTCGTCGGCGACCTGCAGCAGGGCGCCGGCCACCAGCCGCCAAGGAACGTGCACCGTCTCGATGGTGAGGCCCATCTCCTCGGCCTCGCGCTGGATAGGCCCCAGTATGCGTTCCGCTATGGTGCGCTGGGCGGCATCGTAGGCAGCGATCTCCGCCTCGCTCGGCGTCCAGAGATCGCTGGCGAAAGCGAACTGGCCGCCGAGAGGCTCGGTAACGGTGACCGCCGTCACCTTGCTGCCGTGGAGCTTCGCCAGCGCCAGTCCATGATCGACGCCAAGCTGCGCCAGTGCGGAACCGTCCGACGAAATTAGGATGTGATCGTACATGGAACCTCCACGAAACAGGTTGTTCCCTAGGGATACAGGGTTCCTGCCAGCGGATCATTGATCTGTCGCAAGCTTTTGTCGACAGCCTGGCCTTCGGGGAGCGTTTTCGGCTAAGCGCGATTTTTCAGGTACTTGAAAAAAGCCGCGGCGAACCGCGGCTTTTCGATGCTTTCAACGGCCCTCCGGTCAGGCGGCGGGCTTTTGTTCCGGAGGCGGCGGACGGACGGCGGGTGCTGCTTCGACGACCAGGCTGTCGAAGCCTTCGCCGCCGGCCTCGATGATCTGGAAGAACTGGCGGCGCATGCGCGGCTCCCAGAACTTGTTGATGTGCTCGGCGACGCCTGCAATGCCCTCGGCATGCGGCTTCGATCGAAAGAACCTCGCGATCTGATTGGCTTGATAGATGAGTTTGTCAGGCGACATGTTTGACAACTCCGCAGGCGATGCGCTCGGGATGCGTGAAGATATCGAAATCGTCGCCGCGCACCAGCGCCACCAGGGTAATGCCGGCGCTGGCGGCGGTGCTTATGGCAAAGGCGGTGGGCGCGGACACGGCAAGGATCGCGGAAGCGCCGATGGCTGCCGTCTTCTGCACCATTTCGACGGAAACCCTGGACGTTATGACGACGGCTCCAGTCGAGCCGTGGATGCCTGCCCTGGCCAACGCCCCTGCAAGCTTGTCCAGCGCATTGTGACGGCCGACATCCTCGCGAGCCGCGACGATGCCGTGGCCGGGCACATAGAAACCGGCCGCATGCATCGCGCCCGTCTGCGCGTGCAGATGCTGGAGCTTGGACAGCAACTGCACCGAGCGGACGACGTCATGCGCCGTAAGCGTCAAACCGGAGTAGCCGACAGCGCCGACGCTGCGCGTCGCCTCCTCGATGGATTCAATGCCGCACAGTCCGCATCCGACCGGGCCGGCCAGCCGGCGTCGGCGTGCCTCGAACCGTCGGCCGGCGGCGTTCTTCATACGAATCTGGATATCGATGCCGGCGCCCTGGTCCTGCACGTCGATGAGGTCGATCTCCTCCGCTGACCCGACAATGCCCTCAGTGATCGAAAAGCCGAGCGCAAAATCCTCGAAATCGGCCGGCGTGGCCATCATCACGGCATGCGTGGTGCCGCCGTAGGACAGTGCGATCGGCGTCTCCTCGGGCACCAGGCGGCTGGCGGCAGCGGCGCCGCCGGCTCGGTGGGCAATGCGCGAAATCCGGGCCAGGGGGACGCGCGAGGTCATGGCGTTTCCACGATGTTGCCGGATCCAGAACGGATCGTCACTCCGCCGCCTCCAGGCGCCCGGCGATCCGGCGGCTCTTGCGGGAGAGTTCATCGTACTCTTCCTGCCACTCGCTCGGTCCGTTGGATGGCGAGATCTGGACGGCGGTGACCTTGTATTCCGGACAGTTGGTCGCCCAGTCCGTGTAGTCGGTGGTGACGACGTTCGCCTGCGTGTCCGGATGGTGCAAGGTCGTGTAGACCACGCCGGCAGAAACCCGGTCGCTGATCTCTGCCCGCAAGGTAGTCTCGCCCGAGCGGCTTGCCAGACGGACCCAGTCGCCGTCGCGAATGCCGCGGTTCTCCGCGTCATGCGGGTGGATCTCCAGCCGGTCCTCCTCGTGCCACACCACGTTGGCCGTGCGCCTGGTCTGCGCGCCGACATTGTACTGGCTGAGAATGCGTCCGGTGGTGAGCAGCAGCGGGAAGCGCGGGCCTGTCTTTTCGTCCGTCGCAACATATTCGGTACGGATGAACTTGCCCCTGCCGCGAACGAAGCCGCCGACATGCATGACCGGCGTACCCTCGGGCGCCTTCTCGTTGCACGGCCACTGCACCGAGCCGACCTTGTCGAGCATCGCGTAGGAGACGCTGGCGAAGGACGGCGTGGTGGCGGCGATCTCATCCATGATCTGCGACGGGTGCGTGTAGTTCCAGTCGAGGCCGATGGCCTGGGCAAGCAACTGCGTCGCCTCCCAGTCGGCATAGCCGGATTTCGGCTCCAGCACCTTGCGCACGCGGTTTATGCGCCGCTCGGCATTGGTGAAGGTTCCTTCCTTTTCGAGGAAGGTCGAGCCCGGCAGGAAGACGTGGGCGTAGCGGGCCGTCTCGTTGAGGAAGAGGTCGTGCACGACGACGCACTCCATGGCGGCGAGGCCGGCCGAGACATGCTTGGTATCGGGATCGGACTGCAGAATATCCTCGCCCTGTATGTATAGGCCCCTGAACGTGCCCTCGACCGCGGAGTCGAGCATGTTCGGAATCCGCAGGCCGGGCTCGTTGTCGAGTTTCACGCCCCAGAGGCTCTCGTAGATCTCGCGGGTGGCGTCGGCCGAGATATGACGGTAGCCGGGAAGCTCGTGCGGGAACGAGCCCATGTCGCAGGAGCCCTGCACGTTGTTCTGGCCGCGCAACGGGTTCACGCCGACGCTGGGCCTGCCGATATTGCCGGTCGCCATGGCGAGGTTGGCGATCGCCATGACGGCCGTCGAGCCCTGGCTGTGTTCGGTGACGCCGAGGCCGTAATAGATCGCCGCATTGCCGCCCGTCGCATAGAGCCGTGCGGCGGCGCGTATCTCCTGCGGGTCGACGCCCGCATAGGCGCCAATCGTCTCGGGGCTGTTCTCCGGCAAGGCGACGAAGGATGCCCAATCCTGGAACTCGTCCCAGTCGCAGCGCTCACGGATGAAGGCCTCGTCGAATAGACCCTCGGTGACGACGACATGCGCCAGGGTCGTCAGCATGGCGACGTTGGTGCCGGGCTTCAGCGGCAGGTGATGGTCGGCTTCTACATGCGCCGAACGCACGATGTCGGTGCGCCTGGGGTCGATGACGATCAGCCTGGCTCCCTGACGGATGCGCTTCTTCATGCGCGAGGCGAAGACCGGATGCGCGTCGGTCGGGTTCGCGCCGATGATCAGGACGACGTCGGTCTGCTCGATCGAATCGAAGTCCTGCGTGCCTGCCGACGTTCCGTAGGTCTGGCCGAGGCCATAGCCTGTCGGCGAGTGGCAGACGCGCGCGCAGGTATCCACATTGTTATTGAGGAAGCCCTGCCGGACCAGTTTCTGGACGAGATAGGTCTCCTCGTTCGTGCAGCGCGACGAGGTGATGCCGCCGACGGCGCCGCGCCCGTACTGGTACTGGATGCGCCGGAATTCACTCGCGGTATAGGCAAGCGCCTCTTCCCAGCTCACCTCGCGCCATGGGTCGGTGATCTGCTTGCGGATCATCGGCTTGAGGATGCGGTCCCTATGGCTGGAATATCCGTAGGCGAAACGGCCCTTGACGCAGGAATGGCCATGATTGGCCTTGCCATCCTTGTAGGGCATCATCCGGATGACCTCGTCACCCTTCACTTCGGCCTTGAACGAGCAGCCGACGCCGCAATAGGCGCAGGTGGTGACCACGGAACGCTCGGGCAGGCCTTTTTCAAGGATGGATTTTTCGCGCAGCGCATCGGTCGGGCATGCCTGCACGCAGGCGCCGCAGGAGACGCATTCGCTTTCGAGGAACGGCTCGTGCATGCCGGCGACCATACGGCTCTCGAAGCCCCTGCCCTCGATCGTCAGCGCGAAGGTTCCCTGCACCTCCTCGCAGGCGCGCACGCAGCGCGAGCAGACGATGCATTGGGCCGGATCATAGGCGAAATAGGGGTTCGATTCGTCGCGCACCATGTAGTCGATCGTGAGCGATCCATCGCCCGGCGCCACGTGACTGCGGCCTTCCGCCCCGTAGCGGTTCTCCGTCAGGCCGACGGACTGGACGACGTGATCGAATTCGCTGGCGCCCGTTCCTGCCGATCCGCCGTAAGCCGAGGGATGATCGGAAACATAGAGTTCCATCACGCCGCGCCGGATCGCGTTCAGCCGCTCGGTCTGGGTATGGACCACCATGCCTTCGCCGACCGGGGTCGTACAGGAGGCCGGCGTGCCGTTGCGGCCCTCGACTTCAACCAGGCAGACGCGGCAGGACCCGAACGCGTCGATCATGTCGGTCGCGCAGAGTTTCGGGATCTCGACGCCGGCCTCCATCGAGGCGCGCATGATGGAAGTGCCTTCGGGAACGGTGATCGACTTGCCATCGACAGTCAGCGTCACCTGCTTCGCGGATCGAGAGGCAGGCGTGCCGTAGTCCGTTTCCTGGACCAGTGTGTTGAATTCGGGCAGGGCGTTCATGGTCGTCCGCTCCTATTCCGCGGCTTCGGCGATCGGGGATGGGCGAAAATCGTCCGGGAAATGGTTGATGGCGCTCATCACCGGATAGGGGGTGAAGCCGCCGAGCGCGCAAAGTGATCCGAACTTCATCGTGTTGCAGAGGTCGGTGACCAGCTCGATCTGCTTTTCCGGTTCGATGCCGGCAGAGATTGTTGATTGCTGCTGAGAAGTGACCCGGGGTTTTCATCGAGAAGTGACCCACCGTGCGATTATGTTTCGGGTCTCAT
>NZ_RCIZ01000020.1 GCF_003666685.1 Mesorhizobium sp. YM1C-6-2 | reverse complement strand
AGACCCGAAACATAATCGCACGGTGGGTCACTTCTCGATGAAAACCCCGGGTCACTTCTCAGCAGCAATCAACACATACTATCGCGACCGCACTTGATCGTCATTTGATAGCCGTTCTGGATGAGCGAGGCGTAGTCCAGATGGCGGCGCACTGGTGTCTTTTCGCGGAGAACACTGTCCAGGGTCGCGGAAAACTGAATGTACAGGTGCGATTGCGTGCGTTGTTGGCTGACAGGTACTGCGTCACCGCCGATAGCCAAGAGGAGGTCATCGCAGTGCTGAGGGACGTCGGCATCTGGGAAAAGTTTGGAAAGAGTTCGACAAGCGCTTTCCGAATGCCAAGGGGACTGGTCGTAAACGGGCTTGAAACCGAGCTTCAGGATTTCGCAACGGCTCCGCGCACGGTGGCAGTCAGCGCCTTGAAGAATGGCAGCTCGGTTTGTGACCACGGCCAGAACACAAACTCCTTTGTCAGGCCGTTCAAGCCCGGGACCTCCGGTTCCTCCACATTTATTCGACCCCTAAAGAAAGGGATGTCGAACAGCGGTCGAATGTCCTCCGGTTTCGGCTTGACCTGTTGAAGCCTGACCTCGCCCTTCGGCGGCTTCTTGGGCCGCAAGCCTTCGAAGGTCCATTCGGGAACTGTGAAATGCGATGAACGCAGGTGCTTCAGGAAATGGTCGAGATTGCCAAGGTGCCGCAAAATGCGCCTGCTCGGAAAGGTCAAAAGTCCAACGATTTCAATGGTTTAGGAGGTATACTGGCTGGGGAACCTGGATTCGAACCAGGACTAACGGAGTCAGAGTCCGTGGGTCTACCGTTAACCTATTCCCCATCAACCGCAGCAGCACATGAAGCCGGGCCGAAGTCGGCGCGCTGGCGCGACCGAAGGCTGCCTTGTAGCCACGACCGAAAAATAGTCAAGGCTTCGTTGCCAATCAATGCCACGAATACGTTTGCGTCAGCTCGCCGCTCTTGCGCTCCGTGTGGACCTGCTGCGCCGGCTTTCGCTCTCCCCTTACGTCACCTCGACATCCGGAATATGCTCGACGCTTCATGAGAGAGATTGTCATGCGGATCTTTCTTTCTGCGGTCGGCCTGGCGCTTGCTTGGACCGCTGCCCCGGCAATGGCGCAGACGGCTACCGAGCGCGAGGCTTGCCTGGCCGACTTCGAGAAATACTGTCCGGGCGTCGAGCCCGGCGGCGGTCGGGTGATGGCGTGCCTGAGCAAGCACCTCGACCAGCTTACGCCGCAGTGCAAGACGGTCGTCGAAGCGCATATGCCCAAATAGCGCTGGCCCTTCGGCCGCGGTCGCCGATTCTATGTCGCAAGCCGCGTGCCGATATAGGCGCCGGCGGAAGCGATCGCCTGCCGCCCTGCGCTTAACCGCGCCGACCAGAGGTGCCACGCGTGGATCATGCGCGGCCAGACTTCCAGCGTGACCGCAACGTCGGCTTCGCCGAACCGCTCCACGATGGCGACGGCGTCGTCGAGCAAGGTCTCGGCCGACCCGACCTGCACCAGCGCCGGCGGCAGGCCGCGAAGATCGGCATGCACAGGGGATATCAGCGGGTCGCGGGGCGTCTCGCCGCCGCAATAGGCGCCCGCCAATTCCTGCAGATAGGTACGATGGATCAGCGGGTCGTCAGCGTCCTTGGTGTCGATGCTCGCTCCCGTCATCTCGAGGTCGACCCAGGGCGACACCAGCCAGGCGCATGCCGGCAGGGGCCGACCGGCGTCGCGCAGCCGGATCATGGTCGCAAGCGTGAGGCCGCCGCCGGCGCTGTCGCCGCCAATGGCGATCTGGCCGGCGGGGATGCCGATCCGCAAAAGATATTCGACCGCGGCGACGGCATCCTCGAGCGCCGCCGGAAAGGGATGTTCCGGCGCCAGCCGGTAGCCCAGCGCCAGGGTGCGCACCCCGGCCGCCCTGCCCGTCTCGGAGACCATGCCGCGATGGCTTCGGATCGATCCCGAGCAGTATCCGCCGCCGTGGAAATAAAGGAGGACGCGACCGGGGTCGCTGCCGGGCGCGAGCGACCACTCCGCCTCGCAGTGCCCGATCCGGACCCGCTCGAAGGCGATGTCGGGCGCCACGCCATAGGCCGATGCGACCGTGTCGAGGCGGTCGCGCCGCTCCGCCAGGCTTGTCGGTCGCGGCAGCGATTTCAGAAGGGCTCTTACTTCGTCGATCTCTTCCACCACGAGCCCGCCGTTCCGCTACACCCTGGTCCCGAGCAGCGCCTCGACCTCGGCCAGCGTGGGCATCGACGGCGCCGTTCCCGGCCTCGTCACCGAAATACCGGCGACGGCATTGGCGAAGCGAACGGCCTCCAGCGGCGCAGCGCCACGAGCCAGGGCGGCGGCCAGCCCGCCGTTGAAGGCGTCACCGGCGCCGGTGGTCTCCACGACCGGCCCGGCCTTCACCGCCGGCACATGCTCCGACTGGCTTCTGGTGTGAAGCAAGGCGCCCTTTTCGCCCAGCGTGATGATCGCCGTGCCGACGCCCATCGCCAGAAGCTTGTCGCCGGCGCGGCGCGCGTCCTCCACCGTCTCGACCTTCAGGCCGGTCAGTTCCTCGGTCTCGGTCTCGTTCGGCGTCAGATAGTCGCTCAGCGCATAGATCCGATCGGGCAGCTTTGCCGCCGGCGCCGGGTTGAGGATCGTCGTGACGCCGGCCTCCCTGGCGATCTCCAGTGCGCGCAGCGCCGCCTCGATCGGCTGCTCGAGCTGCGTGACGAAGACGCCGGCGGAGCGGATCAGCGCCGCATTGGCGTCAATGTCGGCAGGCGAGATCAGCGCGGCCGCGCCCGGGCTCACGATGATCGCATTATTGCCCGTCGTCTCCTCGACGAAGATATAGGCCGCGCCGGTGTAGCTCTCGGGCGTCTCGATGACGGCCGGCTTGACGCCCGCATCCTTCCACGTCGCCCGCGCCATGTCGGCGAAGGGGTCGCGGCCGAGCCGAGTGATGAAGGAGACGTTGGCACCGACCTTGGCCGCCGCGACCGACTGGTTGGACCCCTTGCCACCCGGCCCGAGCTTGAAGCCCGAACCCAGGATCGTCTCGCCGATGCGCGGCGGGCGGGCGGCGCGATAGGCCGTATCGGCCACGAAGACGCCAAGGATGACGACCGGCTTGCGCGATGGCATGGCGGCTCAGCCTGCGTCCGGCGGGATGACGCCCTTGCGGAAGGCGAAGCAACCGTAGAAGCGGCGCTCGCCGGTCTGGATGACGCAATAGGCCTGCTTGGCGCGCTCGTAGAAGGCATAGCGCTCGATCGAGATCATCGGCCAGGATTTTCCTTCGGCCTTGTCGATCACCTTCTGCACCTCCTTCTGCACCGGAGGCACTTCCTTCGGCTTGTCAACGATCTCCATGCGCGCTGCCGCGTCGTCGACGAAGGTATCGAGCGGATAGACGGAGAGTATTGCCGCGGCGGCCTCCGCGGCAGTCGTGTTGTCGATCCTGAGCAGCTTGCCCAGTCGCGTCTGGCGCGCAACCGAGTCAGCAGGAAAGTTCGTGTCGACGATGACCAGATCGTCGCCATGGCCCATGGCGCGCAGGGCGTAAAGCACGTCGGCGTTGAGGAGCGGATGGATACCTTTGAGCATTCGGCGAATTCCTTCGGAATATTGGGCTTGGCGGTCAGACGCGCTTTCCGCTCTGTGGATCGAAGAGGTGCACCTGGTCCGTGCGCGGCCTCAGATGGAGCGTGTCGCCTGGCTTGAAGTCGTGACGTTCGCGAAACAGCGCGACGATTTCGCTTTCGCCGAAACGAAGCATGACCGTCGTCTCCGAGCCGGTCGGCTCCACCACCGAGATGCGCGCGGGCAGGCCGTCCTCGGCAATCTGAAAATGTTCCGGGCGAACGCCGTAGAGCACCTCCTGGCCGTCGGACAGCTTCTGCGCGTCGGATACGGGAAGAACCGCGCCGCCGACCTGCACGCCGCCGCCTTCCACCCTGCCCTTCAGCATGTTCATGGCCGGCGAGCCGATGAAACCGGCGACGAAGGTGTTCGCCGGCCTGTCGAAAAGCTCCAGCGGCGCACCCATCTGCTCGATCCGCCCGGCCTGCATGACGACGATCTTGTCGGCCATGGTCATCGCCTCGACCTGATCGTGGGTGACATAGATCGTCGTCGTCTTCAGGCGCTGGTGCAGCTCCTTGATCTCAGTGCGCATCTGCACGCGCAGCTTGGCGTCGAGGTTGGAGAGCGGCTCGTCGAACAGGAAGACCTGGGGGTCGCGCACGATGGCGCGGCCCATGGCGACGCGCTGGCGCTGGCCGCCGGAGAGCTGGCGTGGATAGCGCTCGAGATAGGGCGTCAGGTCGAGGATCTCCGCAGCCTTTCGCACGCGCTCGTCTCTCGCGGCCTTGTCTATGCCGCGCAGCTTGAGAGAGAAGGCCATGTTCTGAGCCACGGTCTTGTGGGGATAGAGCGCGTAGCTCTGGAACACCATGGCAATGTCCCGCTTGGCGGGCGGCAGATGGTTCACCGTGCGGTCGCCGATGGCGATGGTGCCGTTGGTCACGGCCTCCAGCCCGGCGACCATCCTGAGCAGGGTCGACTTGCCGCAACCGGAGGGACCGACCAGCACGACGAACTCGCCGTCCGCTATGTCGACGCTGACGCCGTGCAGAATCTGCACCGATCCGAACGCCTTCGAAACTTCGCGGATCTCTACTTTTGCCAAAAGGCCCCCCAAACGGTGATTTTTGCGTGAAGCTAGCCAACCGGAATGGCCAAGTCCATCGGTCAATCACTGGTCAGGCCAATCGCGTTGACACCGTCCGGGCTTCACCCATAGTGTCGGACGCTTTCTATCGTCTTGATATTCCGGGCTGCCGGGGAAACCGGCAGGTGAATTGAACTAGTCGTCCGCCCGTCTGCAGGAGTGCAGGCGCCGCAGGATACCGGGGGCTCAATACGCGGGAATTGCCTGAACACGTTCTGGGAGGAACACCACATGAAAGTAAGTCTCTACGAACACCTCGTTCGCGTCGGCGCGACCCGACGCAGCGTCCTGAAGGGGGCGGCGAGCATGGCCGCCGTGGCTGCGGCTTCCACGGGTACGCTCGGCGCGCTGACGCGACAGGCATCCGCGCAGGACAATCTGCGCGCTGAAATCCTCAAGATACCCGGCGTGGGCAAGGGCTCCCCGACGGATGCTGACTGGCAGAAGGTCGGTGAAATGTGCCTCGGCGCGACCAAGGCCAATGTCGCCGAAGGCGAGTTCGCCGGCGTCGAGCTCACCTTCATGGGCCTCAACAACCAGAACCTGCACAACTTCCTGTTCCGCGGTTTCCTGAAGCCGTGGGAGGCCTATACCGGCGCCAAGATCAACTGGATCGACCTCGCCCAGGCCGACTACAATGCGCGCCTGCAGCAGTCGATCGCGACCGGCACGGTCGATTTCGACATCCTGGAGATGGGCGCGCCCTTCGAGGGCGATACCGCCAGCAAGGGCCTGCTCGACGAGATGCCCGACTGGGTGGCGACGCAGATCGAGGCCGACGACCTCGTCGGCTACCTCAAGCCGCCGGTCGGCACCTGGGACGGCAAGACCTATCGCGTCAACATCGACGGCGACTGCCATACCTTCTCGTACCGCACGGACTATCTCTCGGACCCGGCGATCTCCGGCGCCACTGGCGTGACCGAGATGCCCACGACTTGGCAGCAGGTCAACGAGTGGTCGAAGAAGATCAAGGGACAGAAGGACCCGCTGACGGGCCTCGACGCCTATGGCTTCCTCGATCCGCTGAAGGGCTGGGGCGGGTTCGGCTTCTACTTCCTGGAAGACCGCGCCTCCGCCTATGCGAAACATCCCGACGACAAGGCATGGCTGTTCGATCCGGACACGATGAAGCCGCGCGTCAACAACCCGGCCTTCGTGCAGGCGATCCAGGACGTGATGGACCTGATCGCGGCCGGCGCATTCCCGGCGGACCAGATCAACGCCGACCCGGGCACCACGGCCTTCCAGCAGTTCCTCGCCGGCACCGGCGGTGCGCTGACCTGGTGGGGCGACGTCGGCTCGATGGCGCGCACCTCCGACACCTCCGTGGTCGGCGACGTGGTGAGCTTCTCGATCCTTCCCGGCTCGGACAAGGTCTATAACTCCAAGACCAGCGAGTGGGAAACGCCCGAGGGCGGCAACTTCGCGCCCAATATGGCCTATATCGGCTGGGGCGTGTACGTCACCAGCCGGGTGTCGGGCGACGAGAAGAAGCGCAAGGCTGCCTGGTCGGCCGCGGCGCATCTCGGCGGCAAGGACCTCAGCCTCTGGACGGTTGCCTATCCGTCCGGGTTCCAGCCCTATCGCCAGTCGCACTTCCAGTATGACGAGTGGGAGGCAGCCGGCTACGACCGCGCCTACATCGAGGACTATCTGGGCTCGAACCTCGACAGCTACAACCACCCCAACGCCGCCATCGAACCGCGTATCCCCGGCATCTTCCAGTACTATTCGGTCGCCGAGGACGAACTGGCGAAGGGTTTTGCGGGTCAATACAAGTCGGCTCAGGAAACGGCTGATGCGATCGCCGCGGCCTGGGAGAAGATCACCGACCAGATAGGCCGCGAAAGCCAGATCAAGCTCTACAAGGCTTCGCTCGGCATGTAGCTTAATAGCGAGGGGGCGTGATCGCGCCTCCTCGGCTTTCTTCCGGGCTCGACAAAGACGAATTGGTATCGGGGGCGCTTTGAGCCAAGGGGATCTTCTTCACGTCGTCACAGCCGACGACATCTCTGACAGGCGGCGGTTCTTCGGCCGTGCGATCGTCTGGGGATCGGCGCTCGTCGTGGCGCTTGTCGCCGCGCTTCAGACGGCGCAGCACCTGGGCTACGCCGATTTCGGCTTCCGGACGTGGCGTCCCGTTCTCTACGCCTACATATTGTGGGCAGCCTGTCTTTGCTGGAGCCAGGTGCTGATCCGTGGCGAGCACGGCAAGCGGACGCTCTTCGTGCTGCCGGCCGCGCTTTTCGTCGTGTCGCTGACGGTGTTTCCCCTGCTGTTCGGACTGGTGATCGCCTTCTCGAACTGGAACCTTTCCTCGCCGCTCGGCCGGCAGTTCAACGGCCTCGACAATGTGCGCCAGATGTGGGCCGATCCGTTCTACTGGAACGCGATGCGCAACATGGTCTGGTATTGCCTCGCCATCCTCGTCGAATATGCGGTGGCCTTCGGCCTCGCTCTGCTGCTCAACGCCGAAATCCGCGCACGAAAATTCTTCCGGGTCGCCTTCCTGCTGCCGCTGATGCTTTCGCCGGTGGCGGTGAGCTGGATGATCGGCAAGTCGATGCTGGAAGTCCGCTTCGGGCCAGTCGCCCGCTTCGCGCGCTGGCTCGGCTGGGACAACCCGTCCTTCTTCGGTTCGCCGGAGATCGCGAAATTCACCATCATGCTGCTCGACGCCTGGACCTTCATCCCCTTCATGATGATCATGATCCTGGCCGGGCTTCAGGCGATACCGAAGGAATTGACCGAGGCCGCCAAGGTCGACGGCGCCGGTCCCTGGAAAAGCTTCTGGGAAATCACCTTCCCGCTGATGCTGCCGGTCTCGATCACCGCGATCCTGATCCGCATCATCTTCAAACTGAAGCTCGCCGACATCGTCATCAACCTCACGGCCGGCGGCCCCGGTGGCGCCACCGACACCGTGACGTCCTTCATCTTCCGCGAGTATCGTGATCGGTCGAACGTCGGCTACGGCACGCTTCTGGCCATGGTCTATCTCGTCATCATCATCATCGCCATGACCATACTGATGAAACTGGCGGACAGGTTCGCGAGGCCCAGGACATGAGGACCATGGCATGAGCGAAGCGACCTTTCGCAACGGCGACGCGGAGCGGACGTCGAACGCCGGCCGTTTCGCCAGCAAGACGGTGATCTACCTGTTGCTGATCGCCTGGGCGATCGTCTGCCTGTTCCCGATCTACTGGACGATCACGACGAGCTTCAAGACGGCGGCCAACGTCATGAAGGGCTCGCTCATCCCCTGGTGGGACTACACGCCGGCCTGGCTCGGCTGGCGTTCGCTCGGCCTGTCGCCGGAAACGATCGGCGCCGAAAGCACGGTGCGCGACGAGTTCATGAAGCGCTTCTTCAATTCGGCGATCACGGCCATAAGCTCGTCGTCGATAGCAGTCGTCCTGGGTTCGCTCGCGGCCTACGGCCTGTCGCGCTTCTCCTACAAGTTCGGCTTCATGCGCAACTCGGACATCTCGTTCTTCTTCCTGTCCCAGTTGATCCTGCCGCCGGTCGTGCTCGCCCTGCCCTTCCTGGTGCTCTACAAGCAGCTCGCGCTGCTGGACACGCGCATCGGCCTGATCCTGCTCTATACGCTGACCGTTCTGCCGATCGTCATCTGGATCATGCGCGACCAGTTCCAGTCCATCCCGACCGAACTCGAGGAAGCCGCGCTGGTCGATGGGCTGTCGATCTGGGGCGCGTTCTTCCAGATCATCCTGCCGATCGCGCTGCCCGGAATGGTGGCCGCCTTCATCCTCAGCCTGGTGCTGACCTGGAACGAATATTTCTTCGCCGCGCTGCTGACCTCGACGCATGCCAACACGCTGCCGGTGATGGTGGCATCGCAAACCGGCAGCCAGGGCATAAGCTGGTGGTCGATGGCGGCACTTTCCTTCGCCGCGATCCTGCCGCTGATCGTCATCGGCATCCTGTTGGAACGCTATCTGATCAAGGGCATGACGGCTGGCGCGGTGAAGTAGGCGGCCGTCAACTCGCCGTCTATTCCATGTTCGTATGCCGGGCGCGCATGGCTTCGGGCGACACGCCGAGCATGTCTTTCAGCTTCAGCACCATGATCTCGGACAGCAGGAAGAGTGCGCCCTCGAAGACTGAGCCCATGGGTAGCACGGAGCTCCGCTGCGCTCCCTGATCGTCGGCCATGGTCTGCGCAGGGATCACCAGCATGTAGTCGGCGAGATCGGCGGCGCTCGCCTTTGGCTGAGCCGTGACGAGCAGGTTCTTCGCGCGTGCTGCATGCGCGACCTTCATCAGGGTCAGCACGGTCGTCGTCTCGCCCGGCCCGGAGCTTGCGAAGAAGACATCGCCCCGTCCCAGCGCCGGCGTTGTCATGTCGCCGACCACCGACACCGGCAGGCCGAGATGGAAGAGGCGCATCGCAAAACCCTTCATCTGCAGGGCTTCGCGGCCGCAGCCATAAAAGACGATCTGCCGCGCATCCGCCAGGATGCGGCAGGCTTCGTCGACCGCGCCTTGGTCGACGCGCGCCAGCACCATGCCCAACTCGCCGAGAGCCTTGTCGAAAAGATCGCTCCCGCTCGCCATCACGAGAATCCCGCCATCCCGTTGGCCCAAACACGCTTCTGCGTCACCTGGCCCTCCCCTTCCGTTTTCTTTGATGCTAGCACCGATGGAATCCATGTCCATGGTTCGCTAGCAGTCCGAGCGACCGCTCGACGGGCGAAATCCGCTGGACCGGACCGATCGAATTTGCATGATCCGGCGAATGGCGCCGGAGGCGTCTCGAGACAGAGGAAGCGTCCATGAAGACCAAGCATTGGGACCGCATCGGCAATGGCGGGCTTACGTTCACCGAACTCGGCTTCGGAACCGCCCCGCTCGGCAATCTCTATCGTGCCGTTTCCGATGACGACGCCCAGGCGACGCTGAACGCTGCCTGGGATTCCGGTGTCCGCTACTACGATACCGCTCCGCTCTACGGCCTCGGACTTTCTGAAACCCGGCTCAACCAGTTCCTGCGCGGCAAGAAGCGCGACGAATATGTCCTCTCGACCAAGGCCGGCCGTCTGCTCAAGGCCTGCCCGCCCGATCAGCGGACCGGCATCGGCAAGTTCTTCGACACGCCGACCCGGCGCGAGGTCTACGACTACAGCTATGACGGTGTCATGCGCTCGTTCGAAGCCTCCTTCGAGCGCCTCGGCATCGACCGGGTCGATATCCTGTTCGTGCATGACGTCGACATCTTCACGCACGGCTCGAAGGAGGCATCCGACGCGCGCATCGACGAATTCATGCGCTCCGGCTACTACGCCATGCTGGCGCTGCGCGACCAGGGCGTCATCAAGGCCTTCGGCGGCGGCATCAACGAATGGCAGGTTGCGCAGACGCTCGCCGAGCGAGGCGACTTCGACCTCTTCCTGCTCGCCGGGCGCTACACGCTGCTCGAGCAGGAGGCGCTGCAATCCTTCCTGCCGCTCTGCGAGAAGCGTGGCATCGGCATTGTGCTCGGCGGCCCTTACAATTCCGGCATTCTGGCCACCGGTCCGAAGCCCGGCGCTTTCTACAACTACAGCGAGGCGCCGAAGGATATCCTCGACCGCGTCGCCAGGATCGAGACGGTCTGCAAGCGTCACGGCGTTGCGCTGATCGAGGCGGCGCTGCGGTTCCCGGCGCTGCATCCTGCCGTCGTCTCGCTGATCCCCGGCGGCCAGCGGCCCCAGGAAGTCGAGAGCAACCGCAAGATCCTCGACGCGAAAATTCCTCCGGAGCTCTGGCGCGACCTGAAAGCCGAGGGCTTGATGCGCGACGATGCGCCCACCAACTGAATGGCAGCCCTGCGCCTGACCGGCGAAAGGACTGGTAGCGCTGCCAACCGTGCTGCTGTAAATGGTCAGGACCAACTTGGAACGACCCAAAATGTTAGAGAAAGTAGCCAGGACTCTCCGTCTGAGCGATGATGACAATATCGTCGTCGCAACCGAGAGGACCGAGCCAGGCGCAACGGTAGCGGACGGCATCACCGCGCGTCAGCGCATCCCCTTCGGCCACAAGGCCGCCATCCGCCCGATCGCGCAAGGCGATGCGGTGGTCAAGTTTGGCCAGATCATCGGCTTCGCCAGCCAGCCGATCGCCCCCGGCGACTGGGTGCATGAGCACAATTGCGACATGGGCCCCGAGCACGGCGCCTTCGAGCGCGACTATCAGATCGCGCAGGGTGCGCGGCCGGAAAACATACTGCCTGTGGAGGAACAGGCGACCTTTCAGGGGTTTCGTCGCGCCAATGGCAAGGCCGGCACCCGCAACTATGTCGGCATCCTGACCTCGGTGAACTGTTCGACGACGGTGGCAGGTTTCATCGCCAAGGAGATCGAACGCTCCGGCATCCTTGACGACTACCCCAACATCGACGGCATCGTCGCGCTGAAGCAGGCGAATGGATGCGTCATCGACTATCGCGGCGTGATCTTCGACACGCTGAAGAAGACCACCTGGGGCTATGCCACCAACCCGAACATGGGCGGCGTGATCATGGTCGGCCTCGGCTGCGAAGGCTTCCAGATCCCGCGCTTCAAGGAGGCCTACGGCGTCCAGGAGAGCGAGACGTTCCGCACCATGACCATCCAGGAGGTCGGCGGCACCAGGAAAACCGTCGACGCCGGCGTCGAGGCGGTGAAGGCGATGCTGCCCACAGTCAACGCGGCAAAGCGCGAGACGCTGCCCGCCTCGGAACTGATCCTGGCGCTGCAGTGCGGCGGCTCCGACGGCTATTCCGGCATCACCGCCAATCCGGCGCTTGGCGTCGCGGCCGACATTCTCGTCAGGAATGGCGGCACCGCGATCCTCTCCGAAACCCCGGAGATCTATGGCGCCGAGCATCTGCTGACCCGCCGCGCGAAGAACCAGGAGGTGGGCGAGAAGCTCATCGAGATCATCCACTGGTGGGAGGACTATGCCGCCCGCAACAAGATGGAGATGAACAACAACCCGTCTCCGGGCAACAAGCTCGGCGGGCTGACGACGATCCTGGAGAAGTCGCTCGGCGCGGCGGCCAAGGGTGGCTCGACGACGATGAACGCCGTCTACCACTACGCCGACCCGGTGACCGAGAAGGGCTTCGTGTTCATGGACACGCCCGGCTACGACCCGGTCGCGGCGACCGGCCAGGTGGCCGGCGGCGCCAACATCCTCGCCTTCACCACCGGTCGCGGCTCAGCCTATGGCTGCAAGCCGACGCCCTCGATCAAGCTCGCCACCAATACGCCGATGTACGAGCGCATGATGGACGACATGGACATCAATTGCGGCGATATACTCGACGGCGTGACGCTGCAGGAAAAGGGCGAGGAGATCTTCAAGGAGATCCTCGCCGTCGCCTCCGGCAAGAAGACCAAGTCGGAAGAACTCGGCTACGGCGACAACGAGTTCGTGCCCTGGCAGATCGGCGCGACGATGTAGTTCCGTCGGGACCCTTCCGCCTGGAAAGGTCCCGACTACAGACGTCCGTCCGTCTCGTCCTTCGGGAATATGCCCTTGACGTCGTAGATCACCGCGCCGTCCTTGCCGAGCGCCCTCACCCCGGCGGCGCCCGCCTCGACGAACTCGCGATGCGCGACCGCCACGACGACCGCATCATAGACGCCGGGCGCCGGCGGCCCGCAAAGGCTGTCCAGGTCCGCCTCTTCCCTGCATGTCTCGGCTGAAATCCAGGGGTCCCATACGTCGACCTCGGCGTTGAACTGTTTCAGCTCTCGCACGATGTCGATCGCCTTGGAATTCCTGATGTCGGGGCAGTTCTCCTTGAACGCCAGCCCCATCACCAGGATGCGGCTGCCGACGACGGGGAAGCCGCGCTTCATCATCAGCCGGGCGACCTGGTCGGCCACGTAGCGGCCCATCCCGTCATTGATGCGCCGGCCGGCAAGGATGACTTCCGGATGATAGCCGGCCTCCTGCGCCTTGTGCGTCAGGTAATATGGATCGACGCCGATACAATGACCGCCGACAAGGCCGGGGCGGAAGGGCAGGAAGTTCCACTTGGTCTGCGCCGCCGCCAACACTTCCAGCGTGTCGATGCCCAGCCGGCTGAAGATGATGGCAAGCTCGTTCATAAGCGCGATGTTGAGGTCGCGCTGCGTGTTCTCGATGACCTTCGCCGCCTCCGCGACCTCGATCGAACTGGCCTTGTGGGTGCCGGCGCGCACGATCGAGCCGTAGAGCGCGTCGATCGCGTCCGCCGCCTCCGGCGTGGAGCCGCTGGTCACCTTGGTGATCGTTGTGAGCCTATGCTGGCGGTCGCCCGGATTTGCCCTTTCCGGGCTGTAGCCGACGTGGAACCCCTCGTTCAGCGTCAGCCCGGACAGTTCCTCCAGCAGGGGGACGCAGACCTCGCGGGTGCAGCCCGGATAGACCGTGGATTCGTAGATGACGACGCCGCCCTCTCGCAGCACCTTGCCCACCGTCTCCGTCGCCCGGATAAGTGGCTTGAGATCCGGCCGGTTCGCCTTGTCGATGGGGGTCGGTACGGTGACGATGAAGATGCCGCACTGGCGCAATGCCTCGGCATCGTCCGTGAATTCGATCCGGGTGGCTTGCCCGAGTTCACCGGCATCGACTTCCAGCGTCGAATCCCGGCCTGCCCGCAACTCGCCGATGCGTTCCGGCCTTATATCGAAACCGACCACCGGCCTCGTCCGGGCGAACTCCAGCGCCAGCGGCAGCCCGACATAGCCGAGCCCGATCACGGCGATCTTCTTGTCGTCGAGATTCATTGCTCAGCGCGCCTCGCCGGTCGGCAAACGCTGTTCCTTGACGTACCAGTCGATGAAGCTGGCCAAGCCCGTCCGGATGTCTGTATCCGGCCTGTAGCCCGTCAGCGCCTCCAGCAAGGCGGGCGAGCCGGCGGTCCGCATCACGTCACCCGCCTGCATCGGCAGCAGGTTCAATTTCGCTTTCTTCCCAAGGATTTCCTCGATCGTCTCTATGTAACGAATCAACCCGACGGCGTTGCCGCCGGCCATGTTGACCTCGCGATACGGAGCTACGGCCGAGAGCGTGTCGGTGACGCCGGCCGCGATCACCGGCTTGCCTGTCTCCGGAACGCAGCCGATCAGCCGCGTCACCCCCTCGACGAGATCGCCGACATAGGTGAAGTCGCGCTCATGCACGCCCTTGCCGAACACGTCGATCGGTTCATCGTTCAGGATGGCGCTGACGAACTTGAACAGCGACATGTCTGGCCGCCCGTACGGACCGTAGACGGTGAAGAAGCGGCAGACCGTCGTCGGGATGCCGAAGAGATGCGCATAGGAATGCGCCATCACCTCACCGGACTTCTTGGTGGCGGCGTAGAGCGACACCGGCCGGTCGGTGGTGTCCGTCTCCACGAATTCCGGCTTGTCCGACATGCCGTAGACCGAACTGGTCGACCCGAACAGGAAATGCCGCGGCTTCAGCGCTCGGCAAAGCTCCAGCATGTTCACCATGCCGGTCAGATTGGCGCTGGCGTAGGCGTGGGGCTCCTCAAGGCTGTAGCGCACGCCCGCCTGCGCGGCGAGGTGGACGATCACATCGGGAGCGGCCTTGTCGGCTGCCGCGCGCAGGGCCGGAGCGTCCTCCAGCATGGCCTCGACAGCCACAAACCCGGGGTTTTCAGCCAGGATCGCGTGGCGACGGCGCTTCAGGGCGACGTCATAGTAAGGCGTGATGCCGTCATAGCCGACGACCGTGTGGCCATCGTCCAGCAGACGCCGCGCCAGATGAAAGCCGATGAAGCCCGCAGTACCCGTGATGAAGAAACGCATCAGCCGGCAGCCTCGGGCGCGAGCAGATAGTTGGCGTGGCCCTTGTCGGTGAAGATGCGCATTACCCGGTAGCCCGTATTGTCCAGCCATTCCATTAGGGCCGGCGTATTCCGGTTTGCAATCTCCACGAAGATCAGCGGCTTCGAGCGCCGGATCAGTTCCCGCGAGCCTGCCAGCACGCTCATCTCCATTCCCTCGACATCGATTTTGAGCAGATCGACTGGACCCGATACCATCGAATCGAGCGGCGCGACACTGATTTCCCCTGCCGGATCGGGCGCGAGGCTGGTGGCGCCGAGCCCGCCCCGGCCCGAAAACACGAGCTTTACCCGTCCTTCGCGATCCCCGACGCCTACCCCGAGCCGCGACAGGTCGACGTTCGTGAGGCCGTTCCGCGCTACGCTTGCGCGCAGCGCGTCCGCCGCCGCCGGCAGCGGCTCGAAGGGCAGCACCGAGGCCGCCTTCATCGGGCCGGCGAAAAAGATCGTATGGTTGCCTGTGTTGGCTCCGACGTCGACGACATGCGCGCCGGGCCTCACGACCTTGCGCAGTTCTTCCAGTTCCATCGCCTCGAAGAACAGGCCGCGCGTCTGCTCGCGTTCTATCCCTGCGTTCCGGCCGGTGTAGGGAAGATAATAGACGGCGTCGCCGTGCACGATCGGCAGGAAGACCGGCTTTTCGACGAGACGCCGCAGCACATGATCCCTGCCCTCGGCGTCCAGCGGCATCGGCTCGACGTCGAGTTCCAGGAGCGGCTGTGCCGACTTCAGGCACCGCGCATTGGCCCAGATGTCGAACAGATAGTCGAGTTTCCAGTTTCGGCCATCCGCAATGCGTGCCAACGCCTGGGATGCCACCTCCGTCCGCACCAGATGCGTCTGCGGCATCCACCAGTTCAGCAGAGCGTGCGGCAGCCTGTCCGCCGTGTCGAAAGCCAGCCGGCTGAGCTTCGCCACGTCTTCGTTGCTACCCCGCACATGGGCCGCTCCGAAAATCGCGTCGTAGAGCCCGAGGCCCGGTGCGGCGAGTTCGAAGGCATCGTCGGGAATCGCCTCACCCGGCGCCGGCGCGATCATCCATTCGGCGCCTGCCTCTCTTGCAAGCTCGACCGCCGCGGCCCAGGCCGCCCGCATATCCGGGGCATGGTCCGTTGGACCGAGGGCACGGACGGCGGCGAAGCTCCCTTTCCTGGGCAGGGTTTCCGGCCGCTCTCCCGACAATGAAACGACAGCGACCGCACCTGGAGACCCGATCGAACTCATGCCTCGTCCGCAGCCCCATGGATCGTACTTGGATCTACCGCCTCGAAGCTGTCGGCGCGGCTGTAATTGTCGTGATAGGCCACCAGCGGGCTCGTGATTTCTCCGCTCGCATAGACGCCGAGCTTGAAATACGGGCCTTTTATCTGGTTGCGGTAGCCGAGCGGCCCGTTGAAGCGAAATAGCCTCCGTCCGCCGAGGAAGGCGTCGATGCTCGAATCCCCTTCCCGAGACCAGTGAATCCGGAAGACGAAATCCAGCCATGTCGCGCGGGCGACGTCCGGTATCTCATGAAAAACATAGCGTTTGTCCGGGTTCTGCGACGCAACTTCCGAAAACGCACCGGTGAAACGCAGCGTGCCGTCCAGATAGCGGATCGCCAGCGGCGGTTTTCCCGCGGGATCGCCAAGCTCCGCCTGGTCATGCCACTGCGCCAGCACCACGCCCGCGCCCTTCGGCGGCGCGAAAGAATCCTCCGGCAGATAGGTGGAGAAGCCGTACCAGGTATCCTGCTCAAACGGAGCATTGTACCAGTCGCGCAATTCGGCCCGCAGCCCTTGGGAAACATAGTCCCCAGGCCTGATCTCGAAACGGCAGGCCTTGCTGCCGGTGCGCACGATTTCGCTCTGGATGACTGCCGAATAGTCCTTGGCAAGGCGCCTGACGCTCCAGCCGGCAAAGTCGCCGCTTTCGAAGTCCAGCCGCACCGTCCGGCTGCCGCGCGGATCGGTTTCAAGCGATCTGGCGATATCCCTGTGTTCTTCCAGGGTCCGCCCCGATGCGGCGATGCGCTGGGCATCGGTTCCGGCCATGATCACCTGCCTGCAAGTTGCCCGAAGGATTCCGTCCCGGTAGGACCGGGTTGAGCATGTCATGTAAGGCTTTGAAGGCCTTCGCGAAAGCCCCGTGGAGGAGGCCTGCGACCGCAGTCTCTTTTGGCCGAAGCTATTCACAAACCGGCTCCCGGAGTTTAATGGTAACTCGCCTCAAAACGAGTATTCCGGTTGCGCGCGGCCAGTCGATACGAAGCGGGATTATTGTATGCGTGACGGAGTCCAGCAGGCCAACCGTGCTCCGCACATCCTGCTATACAGTCACGATACGTTCGGGCTGGGCCATCTGCGCCGCTCGCGCGCGATTGCCGAGGGGCTCGTCTCCTCGCTGGAAGGCTCGTCGGCGCTCATCCTGACAGGGTCGCCCGTAGCCGGTCGCTTCACCTTCCCGCCCGGCGTCGACCACATCCGCATGCCGGGCGTCGTCAAGACGATCGATGCCGACTACGTCTCCGAATCGCTCAACATGGACATCGAGCAGACGACGGCTTTGCGCGCCAGCGTCATCCTTGCGGCCGCGGTGACCTTCAACCCGGATCTCGTCATCGTCGACAAGGAGCCTGCCGGCTTCCGCGGCGAGCTCACCACGACGCTCGAAATCCTCAAGGAGATGGGCCGCGCGAAGATCGTGCTCGGCATCCGCGACATCCTCGATTCCCCCGAGGCACTGAGCCAGGAATGGGAGCGCAAGGGCGCACTCGACATTGCCGACAAGTTCTACGACCAGTTCTGGGTGTATGGCGACCAGAGCATCTACAACCCGCTGCAGAGCCTCCACCTCTCCGAGGACTTCAAAAGTCGCGTCCGCTATACCGGCTATCTGCGGCGCGTCGTGCCACACGAAACCCCTGCCGCCCTGCCGGACAAGCCTTTCGTGCTGGTGACGCCGGGCGGCGGCGGCGACGGCGAAGCGCTGGTCGACTGGACCCTGCGCGCCTACGAGAACGACCCCACCCTGCAGCCCGATGCGCTGATCGTCTACGGACCCTTCCTCAACGGCGAGCGCCGCGCGGCTTTCGACCAGCGCGTGGCGGCATTAGAGCCGCGCGTCACCGCGATCGGCTTCGATTCCCGCATCGAAGGTCTGATGCAGAATGCCCTCGGCGTCGTCGCCATGGGCGGCTACAACACCTTCTGCGAAATCCTCTCCTTCGACTGCCGCGCGGTCATCGCACCCCGAACCGTGCCACGCATGGAACAGCACATCCGCGCATCCGTCGCCGAGCAGCTCGGGCTGATCCGGATGCTCGACCGCGAGCGGGACGGCGAAGGACCGGAAGTCATGGCCCGGGCGATCCGCGAGCTTCCTTTCCAGACCCCGCCCTCCGGCAAGGCCCCGGTCGGCTTCATGGACGGGCTTGAGAAGATCATCGCGCTGACGAAGTCGCTCATCAGCACACCTGTCAACGCATGAACGACGCGGTACCGTCTGCCGGGCGGCTCGCAGTCGTTTTGAAGGGCTGGCCGCGCCTCTCCGAAACCTTCATCGCACAGGAACTCGTCGCGCTGGAGCAACGAGGCCTGCGCTTCGAGGTCTGGTCGATGCGCCATCCGACCGACAAGAAGCGGCACGCGCTGCACGACGCGCTGAAAGCCAAGGTCCGCTACCTGCCCGAATATCTTTACCAGGAGCCCTTACGTGTCCTGAAAGGCCTTGCCCGCTCGGCGCGCTTGCCCGGCTTCGGCGCGGCGCTGAAATTGTGGCTGAAGCATCTCGTCAGCGACCCGACACCCAACCGCGTGCGCCGCTTCGGCCAGGCCGCGGTGCTTGCACGCGAGGCGTCGCCCGACCTCAATTTCGTCTATGCCCATTTCATGCACACGCCATCGTCGGTGGCGCTCTATGCCGCCATGATGCGCGGCGTCGAATGGGGGTTTTCGGCCCACGCCAAGGACATCTGGAAATCGCCAGACTGGGAGAAGCGCGACAAGCTCGAACGCGCGACCTTCGGCGTGACCTGTACCAGCCTCGGCGCCGAGCATCTGCGCAGCCTGTCCGCCGACCCGGCCAAGCTCGACCTGGTCTATCACGGGCTTGACCTGTCGCGCTTTCCCTCGCCGCCGCCTCCGCGACCGCCGCGCGACGGATCGAACGAGCCTGTCACCATCATCTCCGTGGGCCGGCTGGTCGAGAAGAAGGGCTACAATCTGCTGCTCGATGCGCTGGCTAAGCTGCCCGCCGCGCTGAAATGGCGCTTCGTGCATATCGGCGGCGGCGACCTGTCCCAGGCGCTCAAGGCGCGCGCGAAAGAGCTCGGCCTTTCCGAACACATCGAATGGCGCGGCGCACGCGACCAGGGCGAAGTCATCTCAGCTTTGCGCGAGGCGGATATCTTCATGCTGCCCTCGCGCATCGCCAGCGACGGCGACCGCGACGGACTGCCTAACGTCCTCATGGAAGCCGCGAGCCAGGAACTCCCGATCCTCTCGACCAGCGTCTCCTCCATCCCGGAATTCATTGAGAACGGAAGGCAAGGCATCCTCGTCGAACCCGACGCCGGACAACTCGGCGCCGCCCTCGCCAAAATGATCGCCGATCCCGAGGGTCGTGCGAGGCTGGCCGCCGCTGCCCGCACTCGGTTGGTCGAAAGCTTCGGCATGGATGCGGGTATCGATCTGTTGTCCACCCGGCTGGCAACAGCCCTGGCCCGATGAGCACCATCGCCTTCTATGCCCCGATGAAACCGCCGGACGATCCTGTCCCCTCCGGCGACCGAACCATGGCGCGTGCCCTGCTCACGGCGCTGGAAGGCGCGGCTCTCGGCGATGTCCGTTTGGCAAGCAGGCTGCGCAGCCGCGACGGTGTCGGCGATGCGGCAGCGCAGGAGCGCATATTCGAAGCGGCGGAGCGCGAAATCGAACTGCTCTCGGCCGGTCCGCGGCCGGACCTCTGGCTCACCTATCACACCTACTACAAGGCTCCCGACCTGCTCGGCCCACGCCTCTCCAGGCAATGGGGCATTCCCTATGCGGTCATCGAGGGAACCCGCGCGTCGAGCCGCCTGCAAGGGCCTTACGCCCGGTTCGCCAAGGCCGCGGAGACGGCCTGCGATGCGGCCAACATCATCTTCTATCTCACCGAATACGACCGCGAAGCGCTCGAACGCGATCGCGTTCCGAACCAACGTCTCGCCAGGCTGCGGCCCTTCCTTGCCGCCGAGACGTTGCCCCCATGGCAACCACGCCCGTGGTCCGACACTTTTCGGTTACTTGCCTGTGCAATGTTCCGCCCCGGCGATAAACTTGCGAGCTACGAAATGCTGGCCGAAGCGCTGGCTCTTGTGCAATCGCAGGCATGGTCGCTAAACATCGTTGGCGATGGACCGGCGCGGGGGAAGGTCGAAGCGTTGTTTTCGCGGTTTGCAGACAGGACGACGTTTGTCGGCGCCCTCGACCAGGACGGCGTCGCCAGCCAGTTCCGCGAGGGGGACCTTCTGGCCTGGCCGGGCGTCGGCGAGGCCTTCGGCATGGTCTATCTCGAGGCACAGGCGCAAGGCTGCCCGGTGCTGGCCGAAGACAGGCCTGGCGTAAGGGACGTCGTTCGCGACGGCGGCTGGCTGGTGCCGGCCAACGATCCTCCAGCCTATGCCAAGGCGATCGACATGCTCGCCATCGATATCGACGGCAGGATGGCTGCCGGCCGCAGGGGACGCGACCGGATCGCGGTAGAGCATCTGCTGCCCGCCGCACGCGCCACGCTGGCGGCGGAGCTCTCCCCTCTCCTTGCGGAGCGGCGGCGCTGATTACCGCGCGCCTCGCACTCCTGCGCCACGGCCACACCGCGTGGAACCGCGCCGGCTGCATACAGGGTCGTGTCAACGAACCGCTGGACCCGCAGGCGCGCGAGCATCTCTCGCGGCTTCGGCTGCCCGACGAATTCAAGGACGCCGCTCTGTTTTCGAGCCCCCTCGTCCGCGCCGTGGAAACCGCGCGCATCGTCGCCGGGCGCGAGCCGACCGCCGTTCCGGCGCTGGTCGAAATGGACTGGGGCCGCTGGGAGGGCCGGCGCGGGGTCGACCTGCTGGAGGACGGCAGTTCGGGTTATTGCCATATCGAGGAATGGGGATGGGACTTTCAGCCTCCGGGCGGCGAGACGCCACGACTGGTCTGGGAACGCGTCGAACCCTGGCTGGGTTCGATCAGCGGGGCTGCGGTCGTCGTTTCGCATATCGGCATCATGCGCGTCCTGCTGGCTCACGCGACCGGCTGGAATTTCGAGGGTACTCCTCCATTCAAGGTGAAGCGCGACCGACTTTACCGGGTCGATGTCCATGAGGACGGCTCGCTGTCGCATGACGGCGAACCGGTGCGCCTGATCGAGGCCGACCGCTCATGAAACGCGTCGCCATTCTGGTCACCCACCTGCTCGGCACCGGGCACCTCAGCCGCTCGCTGATCCTTGCGCGGGCGCTCCGCGACGCCGGTTTCGCGCCGCTGCTCATTTCGGGCGGCATGCCGACAGCACATCTCGACATGTCGGGCGTCGATTTCGTGCAGCTTCCGCCCGTACGTTCCGACGGCACGAGTTTTACCCGCCTGCTCGACAGCGCGGGAGATCCGATCAGCCCGGAATTCATGGCCGAGCGCATCCGCGTACTTGAGGAAACACTGCGCGCCCACCCGCCCAACGTCCTCATCACGGAGCTCTTTCCGTTCGGACGCCGGGTCCTGCGCGAGGAATTCGGGGCCGCACTTGCTCTCGCCAAGGCGACGACGCCGGCGCCGCTCGTCTTCGCCTCGATCCGCGATATCCTGGCACCGCCCTCCAACGAGAAGAAAGCGCGGCAGACGGAAACCTGGCTCGCCGAATATTACGACGGCGTGCTCGTTCATTCGGACGCAGGGGTCGTGCCGCTTGAAGCAAGCTGGCCGGTAACGCCGGACACAGCACGGCTGCTTCATTATACGGGCTTCATCGCGCCTCCCGTGCCCATCCGAAACCCTGGGGAGCGGGAGGGAGCGGACGAGATCATCGTCACCGCCGGCGGCGGCCCGGTCGGGCGCAAGCTGTTCGAAACATCGATCGAAGCCGCACGCATAGGTAATCATCGCTGGCGGCTGCTTGTCGGCGGCAGCGACGCGGCGGACGTCTGCGCGAGGCTCAACCGCGTGGCGAACGGCGCGCCAGTTTTTGCCGAACCGCTGCGCCCGGACTATCGCACGATGCTGACAAACTGCGCGGCCGCGGTCGGTCAATGCGGGTACAACACCGCCATCGACTGGCTGCAGGCCGGCGTGCCCGGCGTCTTTGTGCCGTTCGCCGAGGCCGGCGAAATCGAGCAGACATTGCGCGCCTCGTCGCTCCAGCAGCGCTATGGCTACGGCCGGATCGCCGAGGACGATCTCACCCCGCAGAACCTCGCCGCGGCCACCTCCGCCGCTATCCAGCGTGGACGCTTCAGGGCGGACGGCCTGCAATTCGACGGCGCGGCCCGCACCAGCCGCATCCTCGCCGAACTCCTGGACGCGCGCCAATGACGCTGCCTGCGGCTACCGCTGAGCTGGTGCGCTGGCGCGACGAAGGCCTGATCCTGCCGGTCTGGTGGCGCGACGACGACGCCGTCGCCCCCACGCCGGCGCTGGAGCGGCTGCTCGAACTCGCCGACCGGTTCGAGGCGCCCTTGCATCTGGCGGTCATTCCGGAGCCGGCGACGTCCGAGCTCGCGGAGCGCCTGCGCACCGCCTCCGCCTTCGTGCTAACGCATGGATGGCGGCACGCCAACCATGCATCTCGCGATCAGAAGAAAGCCGAGTTCGAATCGGACCGGCCGCTCGCCGTAATGGTCCAGGAAATCGCCGCCGGTCGGCAGCGGCTCGACGAGCTTTTCGGGGACAAGGCGCTCCCCCTGTTCACGCCGCCCTGGAACCGCATCGCGCCCGACGTCGTGGAGGCCCTGCCCGCGATCGGCTTCGCCGCCGTTTCGACCTTCACGCCACGCCGAACCAAATTCGCCGCCGACGGGCTGCTCCAGGTCAACACGCATCTCGATCCGGTGGCCTGGAAATCCGACGGGGGCCTCCTCGACCCGTCGCTGCTCGACTCCCAGCTCGCGCGGGAACTCGAAGCCCGCAGGACCGGCAGCGCAGACAACGAAGAGCCCTACGGCCTGCTCACCCACCATCTCGTACAGAACGACGCGACCTGGACGTTCATCGCGGTTTTCCTCGAAACGCTGATGGCGAGCGGCGCGGCGCGCTGGACGTCACCTCTGCAAGAAGCCGGCCGCTAAGAAGGGATCTCCGCAAGCGTCACTTGCGATCCTGCTTGGGAGGTCCGTACAGTTCGAAATGCTGCCCCTGGCGTACCGCGAATGCGTTCGGATAAACCGCTCGGGCAGCGTCCTCGATCGCCTGCTGGTCGATATCGGCGCGCATATGCATGTGGTGGAACATGCCCCATTGGCGCACTCCGGCCATGGCGCACAGCGCACCGCACTGTTCCCAGGTCGAGTGGCCGAACTTCACGTAGCGCGGATATTCCTCGGGCGTGTAGGTGGCGTCGAGCAGCGCAAGATCGGCGTTGCCCGCCAACCGGACGATCTCGGCGTCGCCGGCCCCGCCGTCATGCTCGAAGTCGGTGAGGTAGCAGAAGGTCGCGCCGCCGCATTCTATGCGGTAGCCAACCGCGCCGTTCGGATGCGTCAGCGCTCCCGTCTCGATGCGCACGCCGGGCCGGGGCTGGAGCACGTCGCCGGGCGAGAACTTGCGGTAGTCGACGTCGGCGCGCATGTAGTCCTTGGTGATCGGGAAATAAGGCGGCCGGAAAATACCGTCGACCAGTTCCTCGGGCGTCGAGCCGTCGAGCATATGGCCCGCCCAGATGCGCAGCTTCGCCTTGTTCCAGAAGGCCGGCAGAAAATATGGCAGGCCGAGGATGTGGTCGTAGTGGACGTGGCTGAAGAAGAGGTCGATCTCGGTGACACCTTCTTCGAGCAGCGCCTTGCCGAGCGGGATGATGCCGCTGCCCGCGTCGAAGATCATCAGGCCGCCGCCTGCCCGCACCTCCACGCAGGCCGTATGGCCGCCGAAATACAGCGCGTCGACACCGACCATCGGAAACGTTCCGCGCGCACCCCAAACCCTGACGTCGATAGCAGGCGATTGCGACATCTCAGGCCTTCGCGGCCGACCGCAAATTCGCCAGTTCGCTGGTCGTGCGGGCCAGGCGCTCCGCCAGCGAGCGCATCACCTCCACGGTCACCTCCGGAAACTCCTTCAGCAGGTTCAGGAAATCCTGCTTGCCGATCCGCAGCGTCGAAACGTCCGATACGGCGGTGACGGTTGCGGTGCGCGGCATGTCGCGCAGGATCGCCATCTCACCGACGATGTCGTTGCGCTTCAACCGGGCGACCGTCGCCACGCCTGACGGCGTCCTGATCTTCACATCCGCTTCTCCGGAAACCAGGATGAACGCTTCGTAGCCCTCGTCGCCCTCGACGCAGAGATCCTGGCCGGCGGCGAACAGCACCCGGCTCGACGCCAGCGCAAGCAGTTTCAGGCGCCGCGGCGCCACATTGGCAAACAGCTCGACTTTCGCCAGCAGCAGGGCATCTTCCTCAAGGCTCATGTGACTCTCCCGCAGGCGCAAAACGCAGGCGCGCCCCAGCTACGAGTATCCGCTCCCCTCTCCGGGAACGGCAGGCTTTCCGGTCCGTTCATTTCGACGTCTCGTCCGAAACCAGCTCGCCGCGCGAGAACTTCAGCACGCGACTGAACAGCGCAGCGTGAGATTCCGTCGATGTGATCCACAGCACTCCAAAACCTCCAGCGTCTGATTTTGCCATGTCGAGAATGCCCCGGACAACCCTTTCGACGGTGCGGTTGTCGAGAGCGTTCAGGCCGCGGTTGACGATCAGGAACTCCGGCCGGCGCAAAAGCACCCGCGCCAGGCCGAGCTGCTGCCGCTGCGAGAGCGACAGCCTGCGGCCGCCTGAGCCGATCTCGTACTTCAGGCCGCGCTCAAGAACGGCGTAAGAGAGGCCCAGTTCCGCGAGTATCTCGCGAAGGAGAGCGTTGACGCGGTCGACCGCGCCGGCGCGCCCGTCGACGATCCGGCCGAACAGGATGTTGTCCTGCAGCGAGGCGAACGGATTGATCTGGTCGGGATCGTGGAAGAAGAAATCATTGGCAAGGTGCGGCGGCAGCTTCTCGCGGAAGATCATGCGCGCCTTCACGATGGCGTCCTGCAGCTCGTTCGTGAGTAGATCCAACCTGTGGCGCGGCTCGCAGTAGCTCAGCGCCACGCGAATGAATTTCTGCCGGTCTGCCGTCGTCACGTTAGCGTAGTCGGCTCCATCGGTCCGGCCGAGTGCGGCGCTGTAGTCCGGCAGCTTGTTCGGATCGATGAGGTCGAGCCGCTCCAGGATCTTGATGTTGTCGGAGACTTCCCCGAACAGGTCGACGATGACCGCCGAAGCCTCCCGGCCGAGCTGGTAGAGCTGCCTGTCGAGGCCGTCGATCGCCAAAAGCCTCCACAGCGGCGAGTCGGCTGGAAACTCGTTCGGCAGCATCTCCGGCGAAGACACCGCACCGAAGACGATGTTCTGGAAAACCGTGAGCTGCGAGTTGAACTGCGTGACGACGAAGGGCTCGACGTCGGCGGCATTGTCGCCCTCGGTCAGCCTGTCGAGGAACATCCGGCGTGCGTTGAGGAACATCTCCTCGTCATCGCCCTCGGTCGCGTCCGACAGCTTCGTACGCAGCCCGAATGCGTAAAAATCCTCTTCCAGGTTGACCAGCGCCAGAACCTGCGTGATCCGGTTGGACAGCTCCTCTTCGGTGCTTGCACCGGTCGCCTCGTAGTCGATCCAGTCGGCGCGTCGGTCGAACTGCGGATTGCCTGACGCCATCGCCTCCCTGACGATCAGCGGGCTCATCGCCTCCCCCTCGGGCGGCGGCCGGAACGGCGCATGCCTGAGGCCGCTGAGCAGCGCATCGCGCGCTGTGCCATGCGCGAAGAACGGCTCGGGGCCGACATAGCCGATCCGCCGGCCGGTCTGCCATTCCGGCAGCGATGCAAGCGCGGTCGAGCCGATGTTCAACGTGCCTGCCGACGGCGCCATCAGGCGCGCGATCAGATCGCCGACCACCTCCGCCCCGTCGCCCGCCGCGCCGATGGCGACCACGTCCTCGCGCAGGCCGATCTCCAGGTCGAGCCCGCTGATCAGCGTCTTGCCGGATTCGTCCGTTGCCGAGACCTGGCGGAAGATGAAGGGGCCCTCGAGGGGCGGCACCTTGCCGGTCTGGAGTTCCTGCGCGCGCGGCGGCGCCAGGGGCGTGACATCGAAGGCGTTGACGACCTGCAGGTATTTCACCTGGACGTCGAGGCGCTGGTAATCCCAGTCGATCAGCTCCTTGATCGGCCCCGGCAGATCCTTGTAGGCGGCGATGACCGCGACAAGCTGGCCGATGTCCAGATTGCCGCGGATCGCCAGTATGCCGCCGCCCAGATAGAACACGAAAGGCGTGAACTGGGCGAGGAAGTTGTTGATGAACTTCACCATGAACTTCCACTGGTAAAAGTCGAAGCGGATGAAGAAGATCTTCGCCAGCCGGTCGGAAATGTCCGACCGCTCGAAATTGGTGCTGTCGTTGAGACGGATGTCGGTCGCCCCGTCGACGATCTCGCTGACGCGGCCCGAGAGATCGCGCGCCGTCAGCTGACGCTGCAAGGCGAGCTTGCGCAGCCGCCCCCTCAGCTTCGGTATCAGCAGGGTCTGCACGATCAGGATGGCAAGGGTGACGAGGCCGAGCGCCCAACTCTGCAGCATGATGAAAAGCAGCGCAGCCAGCGCCTGGCCCGCCAGGAAGGCGGGTGTCGCGAACGCTTCACCGATGAAGCCGCCCAGCGGGTCGACCTCGTCCTTGATCATGGTGGCGATCTCGGAGCTGCGGACCCTCCGGTACTGCGGGAACGGGAAGCGTAACACCCTGTCGACGAGCTGATAGCGCAGGCGGCGCAGCATCCGCTCGCCGAGGCGTCCCTTGTAGGTGTTGATGTAGAGCTTGAAGGCGCCGTTGATGATGACGTAGCCGAGGAACGCCAGCGACAGCGCGACCAGGGCTCCCATGCGGTCGAGATCGAACCCGCTGAACAGCGTGTAGGACTGGTCGCCGAACGGATTGCCGACGACCACGGGCAGCACCTTCTGCGTCGCGTCCGGCGTCTCGAAGCCGCCGCCCTGTATCGGGCCGTTGACGATCTGCTTCGGAATGTCGAAGGCCAGGAAGTAGGTCGGCATGGACAGGGCGACGACGATCAGAATCCAGACCTGCTGACGCTTGGAATGCGTCCAGATGTACCGGAACAGATTCTGCTCCATCCTGTCGCTCATTTGAGTCTGTCCAGTTTCGGAGTGTGTCTCTCAAGCTGACATCGGGGAGTCTCCTCCGCCGGCAGGAAGATATTCGTTACAATCCTCACTTGTAAGGGTCCGCAGCGTCCCTCAGGCCATCGCCGAAGAAATTATAGGCAAGCACGACGAGGATGACAGGCAGCACTGGCCAGAGGAGCCAGGGGTAGAGCGCCACCGCATTGATGTTCTGCGCCTCGGTCAGAAGCACGCCCCAGCTCGTGATCGGCGCCCTCAGGCCAAGTCCGAGGAAGCTCAGCGTCGTCTCGCCGAGGATCATCGTGGGAATAGCGATCGTCGCGGTCGCGATCAGGTGCGAGGCGAAGCCCGGGATCAGGTGGCGGAACACGATGCGGCGGCTGCTCGCGCCCATCACCTGGGCGGCCGAGACGTAGTCCTCCTCGCGCAGCGCCAGCAGCTTCGAGCGCACCGTTCGAGCAAGCCCGGTCCAGTCGAGCAGTCCGAGGATCACGGTGATGCCGAAATAGACGACGATCGGCGACCATGTGATCGGCAATATCGCCGCCAGGGCGAGCCAGAGCGGAATGGAGGGCAGCGACTGGATGACCTCGATCAGCCGCTGGCTCAGCACGTCGAACAGGCCGCCGTAATAACCGGCCATGCCGCCTATGACGATGCCCAGCACCAGGCTGACGCCGACGCCGAGCAGGCCGATCGTCAGAGAGATGCGGGCGCCGTAGATGATGCGGCTGAGCACGTCCCGGCCGAGCCGGTCGGTGCCGAGCAGGAACATCGTCCCCTTCTCCGCCGGGCATACGAAGCGGAAGCTCGCCTCGAACAGGCCCCAAAACTTGTACTTCTCACCGCTGCAGAAGAAGCGGAGCGGCTGCACCTTCTCGAGGTTTGGAACGTATTCGCGCTTCAGATTCTCCATGTTCAGCTTGTAGTCGAAGCCATAGACGAAGGGGCCTATGAATTCGCCGTTGTGGAACAGATGGATCGCCTGGGGTGGCGCGTAGATGTGGCTCGAATTCCTGGTCTCCAGATTGTACGGCGCCAGCAGTTCGGAGATCAGGATGGAGAAATAGAGGACGGCGAGGAAAATGCCGGAGATCAGCGCTGGCTTGTGGCGGCGGAACTTCCACCACATCAGCCTGAGCTGCGAGGCCTCGAAAAGGGCCTTCTGCGCATCCGTGTATTTGTAGATAGCGTCCGGATCGAAGGGCTGGTCCGAAACCGTGTGCGGCAGCCTTGTCGCGTTGGCAGGCAAGGTCATTTGCGGACGCCTCCACTCAAGCGGATGCGCGGATCGAGCCAGGCGAGCGCGATGTCCGAGATAAGCACGCCGACGACGGTCAACAGCGACAGGAACATGAGGAACGAGCCGGCGAGATACATGTCCTGCTGCTGCAGCGCCGAGATCAGCAGCGGGCCGGTCGTCTCGAGCGACAGCACGATCGCCACAACCTCGGCGCCGGAGATGACCGCCGGAAGCAGCGAGCCGATATCGGAGATGAAGAAGTTCAGCGACATGCGCAGCGGATACTTCACCAGCGCCTTGAACGGGTGAAGTCCCTTGGCCCGCGCCGTCGTCACATACTGCTTCTGCAACTCGTCCAGTAGGTTGGCGCGGATGCGGCGGATCATGCCCGCCGTCCCCGCCGTGCCGATGACGATCACCGGTATCCAGAGATGGTGCAGGACGGAGACGAATTTCGCCCAGCTCATCGGCTGGCCGACGAAGGCCGGGTCCACCAGCCCGCCGATCGACGTGCCGAACCAGACATTGGCGAGATACATCAGGACCAGCGCGAGCAGGAAATTCGGGATCGCCAGGCCGAGCAGCCCGAGGAAGGTGAAGCCGTAGTCGCCCCAACTGTATTGTCGCGTCGCAGAATATATTCCTATCGGGAACGCGATCAGCCAAGTGAAGATGATCGTCGCCATCGACACGACGACGGTGAGGAACAGCCTGTCGCCGACTACGGCCGTGACCGGAAGCTCATAGGCGAAGGAATAGCCGAAATCGCCGACGAACATGCCGCCGACCCAGTTGAAGTAGCGTTCGACCGGCGACTTGTCGAAGCCGTACTCCTTGCGCAGATACTCGATCCGCGCCGTGTCGACGGCTTCGCCCTGGGCCTTCAGCTCGGCGATGTAGCTTTCGAGATAGTCGCCCGGAGGCGCCTCGATGATGGCGAAGATCAGCGCGCTGGTAATCACCAGCGTCGGGATCATCATCAGCATCCTGCGGAAGATGTAGTAGACCATTTCCCTAAGCCGCGCCTCCCCTGCGCGCGCCCTTGCGGACCCTGTCCGCATCGCCGCTGACGGCGAGGCTCCCCCTCATATCAGCGCCTGGACCAGGGACCAGCATCGCCCCTAGTCCATCCAGAAGGCATCCATCTCGTAGACCCCGAAATAACCGTAGGGGTCGAAGCTCGAGATGCCTTCGGCAGGCACGTTGTGCAGCTTGTTGGATACCACGACCGGAACCAGCGTCGCGGTCACTATGCCGATCGAGAAGACCTGATCGGCATGGATGTCGAGGATCTCTTCCCAGATCTTCTTGCGTGTTTCGATGTCTTCCGACACCAGCCACTGCTTGTAGAGATCGACCAGCTTCTGCGCGGCCGGATCGTCGACCTTCTGGCCCGCATCGCCCTGTGTGCTGACATAGGTGCCCCACATCGGCCACTGCAGCTGGTAGGGATCGGTCGGCACGAATTCCTGAGGGCTGAAATCAGCCGTCGGCGCACCGTTGTCGACGCCTGCCCAGACCGACATGTTCGTCTCGCCCGCCGCCACGCGGCTGCGGAAGATGTCGCGCTGGCTGGTGCGGGTCAGGAGCTTGACGCCGAGATCGGCCCAGTCGCTGGTCACCAGTTCGAGCACGTCCGCCTCCAGCGAGCTTTCGCCGGTGCTCTCGATGATCAGGTCGAGCGGCCTGCCGTCGGGCATGAGCCGGATGCCGGCGGCGTTGCGCTTCAGGCCGATCTCGTCGAGCAGCGCATTGGCCTTCTCGGGATCGTATTCGGCGTAGGCGCTGCCGAGTTCGTCACGAAACAGCGGGCTGCCGGGAAGCACCGTGCTTGCGCCTTCCTTGGCCAGACCCATGAACAGCACCTGGTTGATCTGCGTGCGGTCGATGCCCAGCGAGAGGGCGCGCCGGAAACGCGCGTCGCGGAACAGGGCGCGCCAGCCGGCGTCGTTCGTGTTGAGGTTCGGGTAGAGCGCCACCGCCGCACCCTTGCCCACCGTCCACAGCCTGACCGTGTAGTTGTTGCGCTTCTCGCCTTCCTTCAGGAAAGTGTAGTCGGCGAAGCTGAGATAGCGCTCCTGGAGGTCGCTCTCCCCCGAACCGGTCTTTGCCGGGATGATCGAGCTTTCGGCGATGTTGATGACGATCTGGTCGACATAGGGCAGTTGCGCCCCGTTCTGGTCGACCCTGTGATAATAGGGATTGCGCTCGAAGACGTAGCGGTTGGCCGGCGAATAGGTCTTGTTCTGCCAGGGCTGCAAGGTGGGCAGATCGGGATTTTCGAAGCGATAGCTGCGGCTTTTCCTGATGTTCAGCCGCGTCCAGTCCTTGACCCTCTCCTTTGCGACCTCGGCGGCGAGCTTGTCCGGGTCGGCATATTTTGCGTGGAACTGCTTCAGGTAGGCGGAGGCGCTGTAGATATCGAGCGGCCGCGCGCTGGCCAGCGCCGGCAGGAACAGCGGATTGGGCTCTTCCCACGTATAGCGCACGGTCAGGTCGTCGATCACCTCGAACTTCGGACCCTTGCCGTTGACCAGAAGCGCCGAGTCCAGGCCGCCGCGCTCCATATCCTTGTCGGTCAGGATGTCTTCCCACTGATAGCGGAAATCCTCGGCCGTGAACGGCGTGCCGTCCGACCATTTGTGTCCCGGCCGCAGATGGAACGTGAAGACCCGATTTTTGTCGTTCTCGTAGCCGAGCAGGATGTCCGGCTCCATCTCGATCGACCTGTTGTAGGCCACAAGCCGTGCGTAGCCGTAGACGGTCATCAGCCTGAGGTCGCCCTGTTCGGACATGAGCGTGCGGATCGTCCCGCCGCGCTTGCCGACGGTGCGGCCCGTCGCCTCGTCGATGGTCATTACGCGCGGCTCCTTCGGCAGCCTTTCGGCTTCCGGAGGCAGCGTGCCCGCCTTGACGAGTTCAGCCAGCAACGGCGCTTCGTCCGCCCGCGCTGGAATGGAAAGCATGGCCAGCAAGGCCAGGAGTACAGCGAAGATTTTCATGCGTGAATCTCCCCGATATCAGCGGTCTGGCGGGCCAGAACCTGATGCCCGCCGCCAAGCTCGATGGCGGCCAGGTCATGCATTTCTCCTCGGAACGCGTCCGGCCAGTTGCACGGATCGGACGATCCCTTGAGCACGAGTTCATCCAGCACCAGCGGCCGGTCGAGATCTGCAAACGGAACGGCCTTCAGCAGCGCCCTGGTATAGGGATGGGCCGGCGCCTCGAAGATCGCCCGGCTCGGCCCGATCTCGACGATGCGGCCCGCGGCCATGACGGCCACACGTTCCGCCATGTAGTTCACGACCGCAAGATTGTGGGCGATAAAAAGATATGTCAGCCCCATTTCCTTCTGCAGGTCCTTGAGCAGGTTCAGAACCTGCGCCTGCACCGAGACGTCGAGGGCCGAGACGGGCTCATCCAGGATGAGCAGGTCGGGATCCATGGCGAGCGCACGCGCGATGCCGATGCGCTGGCGCTGGCCGCCGGAGAAGCTGTGCGGGTAGCGGTTGAGTGCGTTGGCGCCGAGTTCGACCGACGTCAGCAGATCCTTCGCCCGCGTGATCTGTTCGGCCCGGTTGCCCTGTCGGTGGATCTGCATCGGCTCGCGCAATATGTCGGCAATGGTCATGCGCGGCGAGAGCGAGCTCACCGGGTCCTGGAACACCATCTGCAGGCGCGGCCTGAATTCCTTCAGCTGGCGCTCGTCGAGCTTGAGCACGTCGACCTGCTTCTGCCCGTCGTCGAACAGCACGGACCCGGAATCCGCCGTGATGGCGCGGGTCAGGATCTTGCTGACGGTCGTCTTGCCGCTGCCGCTTTCGCCGACGAGCCCCAGGCATTCGCCGCGGCGGATGGTGAAGCTCACATCGTCGACGGCCCTGATCACACGGGCCTCGCCGCCGAACAGCGACGCCTTCCTCAGATGATAGACCTTGCTGAGGTTTGAGACGGTAAGCAGCGGCCGGTCGGCCGGCTGGGCGTGCTTGGCCTGATGCTTCTGCATTTCGACGGCGCTGCGCTTGCCCCCGCGAAGCGCCACCAGCCGCTGATCGGGAGCCATGTCGAAATGCGGGGCGGCGTTGAGCAGGGCCTTGAGATAGTCGTGCTGCGGATCCCTGAATATCTCGTCGACCGGCCCGGCCTCGACGACCCTGCCATTATAGACCACGACCACCTCGTCGGCGAGGTTGGCGACCACGCCGAGATCATGCGTGATCAGCAGAACCGCCATGTTCAGCTTCTTCTGCAAGTCCTTGAGAAGCTTGAGGATCTGTGCCTGGACGGTGACGTCCAGCGCCGTGGTCGGTTCGTCGGCGATCAGCAGCGACGGCCGGCAGATGAGCGCCATGGCGATCATGGCGCGCTGGCGCAGGCCGCCGGACATCTCGAACGGATACATGTCGTAGGCGCGATGCGGATTGGGAAAACCCACCAGTTCGAGCGTTTCTTCGGTGGCGGCGCGCAGTTCCTTGCGCGACATGCCGGCGCCCAGCGCATGGATGCGCAGGCTTTCCTCCACCTGGTCGCCGACCGAGTGGACCGGCGACAGCGACGACATCGGCTCCTGGAAGATCATCGAAACCGCCGAGCCACGCAGCGACCGGACCTTGGGTCCGTTCGCCGGCAATGCGGCCATATTGACGATTTCCCCGGATTTCGGGCGAAAATCGATCGATCCGCCCGTGATCGTGCCGTTTTTCGGCAGAATGCGCATGATGGCCTGGGCGGTCACCGACTTGCCTGAGCCGGATTCGCCGACAACGGCGGTCACGGCGCCCGAGCAGACGCGAAAGCCGATGCCCCGGACGACCTCGACGGGGGAGCCGCTGACGTCGAACGCCACCCTCAGATCGTTGACGCGAAGAACCTCACCCTCTTCCAACTCGTCGTTCCCCAAACCCGCTAACTATGCTCGATCGCCTCGCCCGGCTGCATCAGTTGCGGAACCGGCCGCCGCCGCCATCGGCAACCGCTCCGCATGCTTTTGATTTTCCGATGTTGGCCGTTCGATCAGGACTTCATGTTCTCCGCCGCCTGCGCATAGCCTCCACCCGCCCCGTCAAGAAAATGAAAATGCGAATCCGACGTCACCGATGGCACGTAGCAGGTAAGGATTGCACTATCTTGAACGCAAAGTCCGTAGCGAAGATTTTTCGCCTTGCGTTCGTCCTCCAGGAATTCCGTCAGTTTGCCCAGTTCAGCGTCCCCCAACGACACGGTGATGCGCAACCCGTCCTGGAATTTTCTATAGTCCGTATTGAGAGAAGTAAATTCCTTGTAGTGCCTCGCGCTGAAAGTTCCGATGCGGACGCCGAAGGTCATGATGAACCACGACAGGAACGTCCAGAGGTAGAGGCCTGCCCTGCGGACCGCCAGCGGATGGGTGCCGCGCGTCGCCCGCGCCTCGAGTTCCAGCCCTTCCGGCGGCCATCTTCCGGTCGGCCCGCCGGCCGGCATCGGCGAACCGCCCCTCGGCAGCCGCATTCCCGCCAGATCCAGCAGCTTTTCCGCTATTTGCGGGAAGCTGGCCGCTCTGCCCTCGCCCGGTTCGATGATGATCGATACGATCTTCCCGTTTTCGGGCTTTACCGGCGACCAGCGGCAGGAAAGCCCGGTGAGGTCCGGCCTGCTGCCCGGCGGAGCCGGCGGAACCGCGTATTCGCCCGCTTTCATCAGCGCTTCGGCCCGCGTGAGCCCGCCTCCCCGGAAGGCATAGTTGTTGACCGCCTCGGAGACCCGTGTCGCCTGGACGAGCACGTCGTGGCCCTCCGCCCGTACCGCGGAGATCGGCACCAGCGCCGCCCTCAGCGTGAGGCCGAGGTCCTCCTTTACCCATGCCACAGTCTTGGCCAGCGTATCGGCCACCACGTCCCGATCGGCCGGCGAACATATGATCGCCGCGCCGTCGCCGCCGAAGATGTAGGGCAAAGCCTGGGTATCCAGCGCGTTCATCAAGGCGCTGATCACGGCGACACCCGCCATGTTCACCGCTTTGTACTGGCCGGCCGCTATCGCCTTGCGGGAGCCGACGACATCGCTGACCGCGATCAGCCAATCATCCGGCGCGGGACGATAGAGCCCGTCTTCCAGGACGGTGCGGAACTCGCCGCCGACGGGCAAGGAGCGCGTGAATTCGGCGGTTGCTGCTGTCATCAGGCACGCCCTCGTTCGATCGAGCCGTCTTGCCGGAACGCTTCCGCTCGACATTTACGGCCACCGGAACATATCACGAAGAAATGTAGCTGCTGATTTGGTCGGCGGACTTAAAAAATCCCGCTCGGCACTCCACATATCGTGGTCTGCGGCTGGCGGCGCTTCTCAAGGCTCTTCATGACAGACACGACATTGGTGAACGGAATCAACGAGTGGCTGGTCGATCAGGCGCTGTCGGAACCCGATATCGTCGGCATGTTCGAAGCCCTTTGCAACCGCATCCATGCGATCGGCATACCATTGGGCCGGGCTAGGCTCACCTGGCCGACCCTGCATCCGCTCTTCCAGGCTGAGACCATCCTGTGGGCGCGCGGCAAGCCGACGGAATTCGAGCAGTTCATCCACCAGGACACCGCCTCCGAGGCGTGGTTGCGCAGCCCGATGAAATACATGTTCGACAACGATGTCGACGTGCTCCGCCGCAAGCTCGAGGGGCCGTCCAAGCTCCTAGATTTTCCGGTTCTCGAGGAAGTCGCGGCACAAGGCATGACCGATTACCTCGTCATCCGCACCGGTCTCTCGATCAAGAATGAAAACGCCACCGCCAAGCAGCTCGGCATCATCGCGACGTGGTCGGCCGACCGCGAGGGCGGCTTCACCAACGGCGAACTGGAGGCGCTGCAGAAGATCCAGCGCCGCTTCGCCGTGGCTTGCAAGACCGTCATCCAGTCGCGCATAGCCCGCAACATCTCCGAGACCTATCTCGGCCGGGAGGCGGGAACCCGCGTACTCGCCGGCTCCATCCGCCGCGGCGACGGCAGCGAGACCAGGGCGGTCGTCTGGTACAACGACATGCGCAATTCCACCGCGCTCGCCGATACGATGCCGGGCAAGGACTACATCGACCTGCTGAACGAATATTTCGACTGCACCGCGACGCCGATCATCGAGGCGGGCGGCGAGGTGCTCGATTTCGTGGGCGACGGCGTGCTGGCGATCTTTCCCTACAACGACGTCGAACAGCAGATGGCTGCCGTCGACGCGGCGACGACCGCTCTGCGCAACGTGCTCAAGGCCCGCGATCAGCTCAACGCCAAACGGCGCGGGGACGGTCTGTTTCCGATCAAGTTCGGCATCGGGCTGAACACCGGAACGGTGATGTTCGGCAATATCGGCATATCGCGGCGTCTGGCCTTCTCGGTGATCGGTCCGACCGTGAACGAGGTGTCGCGCATCGAATCGCTGACCAAGGCGACCGGAATGGACGCCCTCGTGACGAACGACATCGTCGCCCTCCAGCCCGAGAAATGGGTCAGCATCGGCAAGCAGCGCCTCTCCGGGGTGGCGGAAGAGATCGAACTCTTCACCTTCGCCAAGGAGCTCCTGGAGCCGACGATCGCCCAGCCGCTTATCGAGCTGAAGCCGATCGTCAGCAACTGACGAGCGGCCGTCCCGCCTCCCTGGGCCTTCAGCGCTCGTATTTCTCGACCGTCTGCTCGATCGCGCCGAAGATCGAGTGGCCGCTCCGGTCCTTCATCTCGATACGCACGGTGTCGCCGAAGCGCAGGAACGGCGTCTTCGCCTCCCTGCCCTCCATGCTTTCGACGATCCTCAGCTCGGCCAGGCAGGAATAACCCGCCCCGCCCTCCGAAACCGGCTTGCCGTGGCCGCCGTCGAGCTTGTTGGAAACGGTGCCCGAGCCGACGATGGTGCCGGCGGCCAGTGGCCTCGTCTTCGCCGCATGCGCGATCAGTTGCCCGAAATCGAAATGCATCTCGCCGGCATTCGCGCGGCCGAGCGGTTTTCCGTTGAGGTCCACGTGCAGCGGCAGGTTCAGCTTTCCGCCGTCCCAGGCCTCGCCCAGCTCGTCCGGCGTCACCGCGACAGGCGAAAACGCCGACGAGGGTTTTGCCTGGAAGAAGCCAAAACCCTTGGCGAGTTCCGGTGCAGCCAGCCGCCGCAGGCTGACGTCGTTGACCAGCATGACGAGCCGAATCGCCTCCCTCGCCTCCTCCGCATCGGCGCCGGCCCGCACATCGTCGACGATCACCCCGATCTCGCCCTCCATGTCGATGCCCCAGGCTTCGTCGGCTGCGCGGATGGGGTCGCGCGGCGCCAGGAAGGAATCCGAACCGCCCTGGTACATCAGCGGGTCGGTCGCGAAACCCGGCGGCATTTCGGAACCGCGCGACTTGCGCACCAATTCGATGTGGTTGAGATAGGCCGAGCCGTCGGCCCATTGATAGGCGCGCGGCAGCGGCGAATGCGCGTCATGCTCGTGGAAGCGCGACGACGGCACCGCCCCGGTTTCCAGCGATTCCGCGAGCGTCGCCAGATGCGGCGCTATGCGCCGCCAGTCGTCGAGCGCAGCCTGCAAGGTCGGAACCAGGAACGAGGCGTCGGTGCAGCGGGTAAGGTCGCGCGACACGACGACAAGCTTCCCGTCACGCGTCCCGTTCTTCAGCGTAGCCAGTTTCATTCGTTTCTCCTCGCACCGATCTTCGGCCTTCCACCACAACAAGGCCCATAGCGGCCCGCCGTCAAGCCGCCGTTTGTCCGAGCGCTTCAGTTCCGGAAAGACGAATTGCCCGGTTAGGCCGGGCCGAGCGACCGGGCGAAATAGCGTACCGCCTTCTTGCCGCCGTGGATCGTCGCCTGGCCGATTTCGAGGAAGCCGAGCGCCGCATGGAACGCGTCCGACCCCGGATTTGGCGGGTCCGAATTCACTTCGCAGACGACGATGTCGTGGCCGGTGCGGGCCGCGATGTCGAACAGGTCATGATAGAGCCGCCGGGCGTGGCCCTGCCCCCGCGCGGTCTCCACCACGGCGATCCGGTCGACATAGACGAAGCGCGCATAGCGCGACTTGAACCACAGGAAATTGGGGCTGTCGTAGTCGGCATCCTGGTCGAACGCGATCAGGAACGCCTCCACCGCTCCGATGCGGCGCGCATAAAAGGCCTGCGAGATGAGATGCGAGAGCTGCTCCGGCTCAAGCCAGGACAATTCCTCGGCATGCCGGTTGTTGAGCGCCAGGACGGCTGGCTCGATATCTCGGGTGACCGGTTCGATCATGGCAGGAAGTCACGCTGAAGCCACGTTGACGATGGCGGCTTATGGCACAGTTGCCGCAAACGGTCGCTGTGGAAAGCTTGTGCCAGTCTTCTAGGCGCGGCTGCCCTGGAGCACCGTCAGCAGCGGCTTCTTCGGGCTGCGCAAGGCCAGCCATTCCTGCGCCTGCTCCACCGGCATAGGGAACGCGATGGAGTAGCCCTGCACCTGGTCGCAGCCGATCGACTTCAGCGAGGACAGCTCCGCCTCGGTCTCCGCGCCCTCTGCGATGATGGAGATGCCCAGTCCCCGCGCCAGCTCGGTTATGGCGCGCACGATCTTGGAGTTGTCACCGTTGGCGTTGATGTTCTGAACGAAACGGCGGTCGATCTTCAGCCTGTCGATCTCGTTCGGATTGACGTGGCTGAGCGAGGCGTAGCCGGTGCCGAAATCGTCGAGTTCGAGATGCACGCCGGCCGAGCGGATATGGCGCAGCTTGGCGGCGATGCCTGTCTTCTCATCGTCGAGGATCACGGATTCGACTATTTCCAGCGACAGTTTCTGCGGCGGCAGCCCCTCCGCTTCGAGCGTGTCGAAGAGGAACTTGTCGAAGTCGACCTCGCGCAATTCCGTACCAGAGACGTTGACGGCAAGACGCCCGAACTGGATGCCCGCGCGATACCATTCTGCCGCCGCGCGGATCGCCTTGGCGATGACCACCCGGCCGATCTCTGCCATCAGGCCCGATTTCTCGGCGACCGGAATGAACTCGCCCGGCGAGATCATTCCGCGCGTCTCGTGCTTCCAGCGCACCAACGCCTCGATGCCGGCAATGGCGCCGCTGGTCAGCGACACCTGGGGCTGGAAGTAGACCTGGAACGACTTTTCCGCGATGGCGATGCGCAGGTCGTGCTCGAGCTGCTTGCGGTGCTCGAGCTCTCGCCGCAGCTCTTCGGAGAAGAAGGAATATGCGCCGCCACCCTGCTTCTTGGCCGAATAGAGGGCAAGGTCGGCATGCACGATGAGGTCGTTGGCGTTGTCGGCGTCCACGGGGTAGACCGCGATGCCCGCGCTGGCGCCGGGCAGGATCGTCGCGCCCTGGAAGCCGATCGGCTCGTTGATGCGGTCCATGATGCGCCGGGCGACCATGTTGATGTCTTCGGTGGTGCCGGCGCCCTGCAGGATCATCACGAACTCGTCGCCGCCGAGCCTGACGCAGATGTCGGAAGCCCGGCAGGACTCGCGCATGCGCTGGGCGGTGGCCACCAGCACGTAGTCGCCGGCGGCGTGGCCGAGCGTATCGTTGATCTGCTTGAAGCGGTCGAGGTCGATCTGCACGACGGCCATGCGCTCGTCGCGCCGCTCCGCCCCTTTGATCAGCGTGTCGAAGTGATCGGTGAGGAAGGAGCGGTTGTGCAGGCCGGTCAGTCCGTCGTGGACGGCGAGGAAGGCCATCGAGTTGCGCGCGTCCATCAGCTCGTCGGTCTTGCGCAGGATGACGTCCGACATCGGCCGGAAGATGAACAGGGCGACGAGGATGATGACGCCGATGGTCGAGTAGAAGAGCGTCCGGTGCAGGGAAAGCGTGCTGTCGAGACGGGCGTCGGCGAGCGCATTGATGCGGTCGCCGAGCGCCGTGAACCCCTCCAGCGTCGTGTTGGCGACGGTTTCGTCGAGCACCGCCGTCTCCTTGCCGGCGCGGTAGTCGGCGCCAGGCACCCCGAGTTCCGTCTCCAGCGCCGAAATGAAACGCCAGCCATTGGCAGCAAGTTCGGTCGAGAAGACGTCCAGGTGGTACGGCTTGGAGAAGAGCACGCCTTCAATGGATTTCGGATCGAATGGCGCGGTCGACAAAGCGTCGGCATCCGTCCGCTCCAGCAGCATGTCGTAATTGGCCTCGAACTCTCCGACCGCCTTTCTCAGCGAAGCGACAAGTCCTAGCTGGTTCTCGCGCGGCGCATCGCCGATCGTGTTGGCGAGGAACACCACGCGCTGGGACAGGGCCTTCTGCGCGCTTGCCAGCGTCAGCAGGGTGTCGTCACGCTGCTGCGCCGCCATCATCTGCTGCAGCAGGATGAAGGACGCCATCGTTATCGCGGCGATGATCAGAAGCGCGATCCAGTACGCGCTCTTGATGAGCGCGATCAGCTTTCTGGAGCTCACATTGGGCTGCTGCAGAAAAGGTTGCCTGTGACGACTGACTGATGCTTCCATGCGCAGACCCTTGGCAGGATAATGGTTAACGCGCGGCATAGCTTTGTCCGTTACATGCCTTGGTTACGGCCAATTCCGAGAGAATGGTTATCGGGTCGTTTTGCATTTCGCCTGCATTTATGCGATCTGCGCCAAACGACCTCGTGCAGCGCAATTTCCGTTGCAGGTATTTGGGTCTAGGATCGGCTTGTGAACGAACGGGACGCCGTCATGAACATGGAACGCAAGGTCGCTGCCTCGAATTTCGTCTGGGACGATCCTTTCCTTCTTGAGGATCAGTTGTCGGAGGATGAGCGGATGATCCGCGATGCGGCGGCGAGCTTTGCCGCCGACAAGCTGGCGCCGCGCATCCAGGAGGCCTATCTCGACGAGCTGACCGACCCGGCGATCTTCCGCGAGATGGGCGACGCCGGCCTGCTCGGTATCACCGTTCCGGAAGAATATGGCGGGCTCGGCGCCGGCTATGTCACCTACGGACTGGTCGCCCGCGAGGTCGAGCGGGTCGATTCAGGCTATCGCTCGATGATGTCGGTGCAGTCGTCGCTGGTCATGTA
>NZ_RCIZ01000019.1 GCF_003666685.1 Mesorhizobium sp. YM1C-6-2 | reverse complement strand
TAAGTTCCTGATCAGAGGCCGGGCAATTGCTCGGCCTTTTCATTTTCGATGCTCGCGTGCGCGCCGTGCCTGGCCCACCTCAGTGTGACTCTCGAACCGCCGCGTACCACGGTGACGCGACTCACAGGTCCAGCAAACGGAAAGGGAAGCGAAATGACTGATACCATCGACCAAACAGCGTCCGCTGTGCAAGTAGGGAAGAGGCCACTGCGTCGCACGTCAAAGCCGCGCACTTCGGCCTTGGAGAAACTTACCTCCGATGAGTTGCAGACGCTTCGGCTTGATGAGGGCGCTCGCGCGGAGTTCGATGCCTGCGTGCAGCGGTTTAATCGCAGCGCAGCAGAATTCAAGGCCTTCGAAGGCGATGATGTCGCGTCGATGGACGACGCTCGCTATGAACACCGCTCGGCTGCTGAAGCTGACGTGCGTAGTAGCGGAATGGCCGTCGTCCACTTCATGGCGCCCCGCATCCTCAAACTGCGAGACGGTGCCGCCAAGCGGAAGTGGCGCTCCTTCCTGACCAAGTTCAGGAAGGACGAGAATCTGGCTTGACTCTATCTCACGCTGCCCTGGCAACTGCAGCGTTCGGCTTGTCTGGCGCGTCCCCCGTGACCGCGCGGCTGCATTCGCGGAAAGGCCGTCAACTGGCCTGCCCAGAGGATCGGTGATTAGGAGAAGTTCATGAACGAAGTTGAAGAGAGCCTTGAAATGCAGGGCCAGATCGATGGCCTCAAGATCATCGTGAGCTCGCTCTTGCATGCGCTGCCCGATCAGAGGCCGTTTGCATTGCGGTTCATGGAGCTGGAGGTCTTGGCACGAAAGCAGAATGCGCTACCCTCGACGCTCGAGACGCTGCGATGGTTCAGGGCGCAAATGGAAATCGCCGCAACTGCCGCTCCTACGTCTGCCTGACAAAGAAGCTGAGACAGACACGATCGAAGTGGCGGTGTTGAGTCTGTCCTTGTACGGGTCGACGCGCGCCGGAGCGTTGGCCGCTCGTGACGCCAGGTCCTGCCCGGCACTTGCGGACGCGGTCGCACGGCGGGACCCGGACGGGAATCTGAGGACATTTCCACCTTTTCGGATGGCGATCTCGCTTTGGCAGCCTAGCTAATGCGCGTGGTCCCCATGGGCGCCGAACAGGACATCGTTCACCAGGCCGACCGGACTGGTCAGGACGCCTGTTGGTTCAGGGACAGACCTGTTCATGGAAGATCACTGGAGAAGGCAAGCGGCAGATCACCGCCTTTCACCTGCCGGGCGGCCTCTCGGATCTCTTGAACCTCCACAGCGGAGTGGCCGACATTGCGGTCACGACGCTCACCCCTACAAAGATCTGCATCCTCCTCCACACGGACCTTCGCGAGCTGTTCGCTCTTCCTCGGTTGCCCGCATGCCTGTGGCCATGTCTCCAGCCTAGGAGAACCCGTCGTCCTCGCCGGTGAACTCCCAAGGTTTCGGCCCCATGCTGCGGGTTGTGGTTTCCACTCGGCTGCGCGAAACCGGGGCGAGGCCCAATTCGCTCATGAACTTGTACATCAGCTCGACATTCTTGTTCGAGATGGCCAGCCAGGGAGAGGGCTGCACGTAACCGGCCGGCGTTCTGAGGAGCGGCGGTGTCTCCTTCAACTTCTTCTCCGCCTCCACCCAGCGACCGTAAGCCTGGCAGTAGGCGGCGAGCGCTGCGCGATCGAGTTCACTGATGACTCCGAGGTCGTGAAGGTAGCGGGCAAGTCGCTTCCACTCGGCCTTGGCGGTCGGCATCAGGTGGGCAGGGCAGGTGGGAATTGAGGTGACCGGCTTCGGCTCACGAGCATTGATGGGCCGCTTGCCGGGATTGCCGGTGGCGAGCCTGATCGCGGAGGGCAGGGGCTTTCTGCCGCGCATCAAGAGCGTCCTGCATTTGGAAGATGGGAGACGTCAGCCGCCGAAGCCGATCCGACTCCGGACTTAGCCGACTGTTGTAGGGCGATCTGCAGATGCGAAGCGGGGCAGGAACCCCGCTGTTCAGCCATTTGTGCCATTCTCATATCCGCTGAGACCCCCCTGCCAATTTCGCGGTTGTGTAAGGAAACCGATGCCACCGGTCCGCGTCCGAAACGCTGCAGAGATGTGACCGCCCCCCCGGGGGCAGCCGGCTACCGAAGCTTTCCGTCCACCTCATGGATCGAGGTTTCTTTCCAGCGGGCGCGCGTTTTCAGCCAGAAGATCGCCGCCGCGACCCCCTCGCGGCCATCGCCCAGGGCCTTGCGGTAGAGGCTCTCCGCCACACGGGCCTTCGCCTTGATGCCGCCGCTGTCCAGTTCGTCGGCATAGGCGGCAATGAGTTCATCCTCGCCGACCGCAAGCACGCAGGCGATGTCGGCTGCAGGTAGACCGTAGCCCGCAAGAGCCTCGACCCTGGAAGCCAGCGGCTTCTCATATCCGACGGGATCGGCGGCGTCGCTCATCGGCTTGGTTTGCCTCCCAAAGGGTGATCGGCGCCACGTCCGGGGTGACGTGGTCCGATGCCAACGTAGTGCTCGCCCGGTCAGCTGGTGCCAAGATGATCCGCTCGATCTTCGTCACCTGCTCGATCGGACCGCCGTCGAGACCGGAATGCTCGCTGACCGACACCTCCTTCCACCGGGCTCTAGCCTTCAGCCAGAAGATGGCTGCCGTGACAGCCTCGCGGCCTTCACCTGTCGCCTTTCGGAACAGGTTCTCGGCGACCTTGGCGTTGGCCTTGATGTGGCCGAAGTCGAGTTCGTGGCGATAGTGCTTCCTGAGCGTCTTGGGATCTATGCCAACCATGCCGGCGATCTCGGCTTCGGGAACGCCATAGCCCGCCAGTGCCTCGACCTGACGGCGATGGAAGGCGTCGGGCTGGTGACGAGGCCGGGCCATCAGATCACCTCAGTCGTGGAGGCGATGAACGTCACTACGGGTTCGTTGCCGCCATCCTTCCCGCCAGAGGCCTCCAGGAGGCCAATTCGCGATGGTGAGCGATCTAGGGGCTTCGGAGTGCTGGAACAGGCGCGCCGTTCGGGATCAGCCTCCAGGAGACCCTTTCTGGTATAAGGGTGCCGGCCGGCACGGAATGGCCAGAGCGGGCAGGTCACCGTCTCGCAGCGCTTCACCTCGACAAGCTGCTGACCCGAGCAGTCCTGGCATTTGCGCCTGATCGCCTGCATCGGGCTCATTGGCGCATGTTCGGCCTTCATGGCGACGGCGCGTGTGGGCGGCCATACCGAGGCGAGGGCGGTCCGGCTCATTGTGCAGCTCCGGCTCGTGCCGCGGCGATCTCTACAAAGCTCCTGCCGTCACCCTCCAGCACTGCTTTCTCGCCGGTGAAGTCCTGCCAACGCTTCACGGCCACATCGACATAGGGCGGGTTGAGCTCCACGGCATGGCAGGAGCGGCCGGTCATCTCGGCGGCGATGATGGTGGTGCCGGAACCACAAAACGGTTCGTAGACCGCCTGGCCCGGCGAGGAGTTGTTCTCGATCGGCCGGCGCATGCATTCGACCGGTTTCTCGGTGCCATGGCCGGTGGGCGACTTCCTATGCGGGATGGCCCACACGGTGGTCTGCTTGCGATCTCCCGCCCAGTGGCCCTTCTTGCCTTTGCGGACACAATACCAGCAATTGTGAGTGATCAGTCCGTCTGCGACGTAGTGGAGATCTCGGTCCACATCCATTGAGTAGACCGGGCCGCTGAATGGCGTCGCATCGTTACCGGTGACCGTGACCCATGAAAACTCGTCACCCTCAGCCGGCTCCGGGATCTGCATGATCTGAGCGAAGATATTGCAGGCCCTTACAAGTCGGGTCGCCTTGCGCGAGAACATCAGCCGCTCGCCGCCCGTAACGAGCGGCTGGCTACGCTCCAGACGATGATCGCGAAGCAGCAACGTCGCCCGCGCGGCGAGCGCACTCAGATCAAGGCTCGCGTACATGCCGGAGATCATCGCCGGCGACCGTACGCGCTCAGGCGCCGGCGCCCAGCCGTCCACCTCCCAATGGGTTGTCGGGATCCCGTACCGGCACGACAGAACCTGTTCCGCGCACTGGGCCTCACAGGCGGTGTTGTGGACAGAGATGATCCAGGCCTCCTCGGCCTTATTGTCGGCAATGCGGGTGGAGAGACCAAAACCGCGTGAATTGAACAGGGTGACTCGGCCGACGCGCCACCAGTCGCCGCGGCGCATGAGGTAGACAACCTGCTTGTCTGCCGCATCAGGGTTCAGGCGCACCGAGAAGCGGTGCTCCGGGGTGGCGCGCGTGACCCGTCCGGCAGCCGAGATTGAGTGCATCAGGCCATCGAACTGACGTTCGCCGAACCGGGTAACCTCGCGGCCGCGACGGCGAACCACGCTCTCGTAAGGGTTATAGGACACCACGAAGTCGCCCTCGCGCAGGGTCTCGATCGGCACCTCTGCGATCTTTGCCGGCTGGGAACCCGCGCCGCGCTCAAGGACCCTCTGGACCATCGTGCCGGCGGGTTGGCATGGCTCATGTTGCCAGTGGTAGTCGCCGCGGCCGATCACCAGCCGGGTCTTGTCCCAGATGATCTGCGAGCGCACGGCAAAGTCGCTGGCTTCGAGGCTGGCGGCAACCGTGGCGGCATGAAGGGCGCCATGCCAGACATAGGCGACGTCGCCCGGAAACAGCGCCCAGGCGTCCCGCCAGTCGGCACGGTCGTCATTCAGCACCTTGCCTTTGGCGAGGCCATCACCATCGCCGAACCGCTCACGCCATGCCGGGTCATAGCTGACGCCATAGGGAGGATCCGACACGAGCAGATGCGGCTTGACGTCGGCAAGCACGCGTTCGACATCATCGGCATCGGTGCTGTCGCCGCAGATCAGCCGGTGCTTGCCCAAAATCCAGACATCCCCGGGCAGGGTGATCGGCTGCTCCGGCGCTTCGGGAATGTCGTCGGGATCGGTCAGGCCGGGAGTGCCGGCACTTGTCAGGGCGGCGATCTCCAGATCGTCAAAGCCGGTGAGCGACAGGTCGAAGCCGAGCTCGCCCAGATCGGCCAGTTCGAGCCCCAGCAGTTCGTTGTCCCAGCCGGCGTTGAGTGCCAGCTTGTTGTCGGCGATGATGTAGGCTCGCTTCTGTGCCTCGCTCAGACCCGCCAGCTCGATCACTGGCACCTCGCTCATTCCGAGCTTTCTTGCCGCCAGCAGCCGCCCGTGGCCGGCAATGACGCCATCGTCGCCGTCGACTAGGACCGGGTTGGTCCAGCCAAACTCGCGGATCGACGCTGCGATCTGCGCCACCTGCGCATCCGAATGCGTCCTGGCGTTCTTGGCAAAGGGGATCAGAGCCGCGGCAGGACGATACTCCACTGCGAGGCGGCTGCTGCCCAAGCCGTCAGCCACGTTAGTAGCCGACCGGCGCGCCCGCAGTTGACCCGCTTTCGGGGTAGAGATGATCTCATCGGATGCAGCCTCGGTGTCCATGCAATCGGTCCCTGAAACGTCATGAACCGATGAGAACGATGTCCGGCACGAAAGGCAAACAGGCTGCGTGCGGTAGCGCAGGCCTTCGTAGAGTAGCGGAGGGAAAGCAGTTCCTTCAGCTCACCGGGCTGCTGCGTCAGCAGGAAACGGCCGGCACGCTCTCTTGTCCCTGTGCCTGCACATCAAGGCGCGCCAGCATGTTGCGGACGTTCGACACCTGCCACGTACCGCCGCGCGCCGTACGCACGCCGCGGGCATTGAGCTCCGCCGCAAGCCCGCGCAAGCTTGTGACTCCCGCCTGCTGCAGGGCGCGCACGAACGGAAGGGTTGATCGGGCGAACTCCTCGGCCGCCTGTATGGCTGCGCCGCGACCCCGGGCTGCCGCCTGCGCCGCGTTCGTCCTGTTGCCGAGCGTGGCGCCCGTGGCCTTGCGGGCCGCCAAAGCTGCCCGGGTCCGCTCCGATATCAGCCGGCGTTCTTTCTCCGCCAGCGCCGCATAGAGGTGCAGCATGAACGGGTCGGCATCCGCGCCGAGCTCGGTGACGATGAACGGCACGCGCCTCGTCATCAGCCCGGCAATGAAGGCCACGTCTCGCGAGAGCCGGTCAAGTTTTGCCACGATCACCGGGCAGCGGGCTCGATGAGCGGTGGCGAGTGCTGCAGCCAATAAGGGGCGCCGATCCAGAGCGTCGGAGCCCTTGCCGGTTTCCACCTCGGTGAACGCCTCCAGGATGTCGTACCCTTGTGCTCTGGCAAAGTCCTCGACAGCGGCACGCTGCGCGTCGAGGCCGAGGCGGGACCGGCCCTGCCGCTGGGTCGACACACGGTAGTAGGCGATTGCGCGCTGCAACATGAATGAGCCTCGGGTGTTCAGACTGCAAACCAGCGTTTGCAGTGTGCTCACAAGGCGCTGAAACGCAAGTAAGCTATTAACATCAGCGCACCAGTGCTTCGTGCGCTGCGCATACCCTTTCCCTGGACGCCGCGGTCGGTTGCGAAAGGCGGCCTGGCCAGCAGTTCGGTGTTGAATGCGCCGTGCAACGATCGCCGCTCCTTTGTTAGACGGGACATTCCCCATAGCCGGGGAACCACTGGAACCATGTTGATCGCCGCTCATTCACGGTGATATTGGCATCTCTCACTGTGCGGACATTTCCTGAATGGGCAGGTATCGAGACCACCGTCAGCCAAGGAGCCATGGCTCCAAAAGCGACGACCGCCCAGAGAGGTCGGAACCAAGCTATTTTGACCGCAGGCCAGAACCCCTGCCGGCTTCTTCCGCCACGACGTCTCCCGCATCTGATGCAGAGGTACTCTGGTTCAACGCCGAGAAGGGTTTCGGCTTCTTGAAGCTCAGCGATGGCTCCGACGCATTCATTCACCTGTCAAAGTTGCAAGCTGCCGGACATGACGGCCCGACTGAAGGTGCTCGCCTCACGGTAAAGACTGAACGGGGCCCGAAGGGGCTTCAGGTTGCCGAGGTCGTCTCCGTCAGCCCTGCGGACGATGCGTCCTCCGCATCTGTGGCGAGGCGATCCACCGGCGCGTCAGTCGCAGCGCCAGATCTCGCGGGCCAGGAAGCCACTGGCGTCGTGAAGCGATATGACCTGAACAGGGGGTTTGGCTTCATAGCGCTGGATGGCGGAGGGAACGATGTGTTTGTTCATGCCACAACTCTGACCCGCAGCGGCGTACCGACGCTCGAAGTCGGGCAGAAGGTGATCATCACTTACAGCCGTGGCTCCAAGGGGCTCGAGACGCGAACGATACGACTTCGCTAATCCCGGACGGTTGGTACCTGATGCAGCTTGCACAGCGTTGGGCATTGCCTGGCACCGGGGCGGCGGCATTCGGGGTTTCAAAGTCAGGATCGCGAATAGATTTGCACCCGGTGCATGCTGCCGCCCGAGCAGTGCAGCTATCGTGCAGGTTAAGCAGCGCCCACGCTTGTCCTCAAGTCTGGGTGAGCACAGGAACGTTTGATCGGCCGGACAGTTGTTCAGGCACGTCATGGGCAGAGGAGAACGAGATGACCATGTTCAAGACCGCTTCAATCACGACGATGACACTGATGCTGGCAGCCGCACCGGCTTTGGCCCAGACAGAAACCACCACGCCCGCTCCAGCTTCGCCCACGGAAAGCACCGCGACACCCTCAGAGCCTGGCGGAATGGGATCGGACGCCATGCGGCAGGCGGTCCGCGACATGATTCTCGAGATGATGCGCGACGGGTCCATGCACGAGGCGCGCCGTGATGGAGACAGGAAGAAGGGATGGCGCCAGCACCATGCCAGCAGCGAGAGAGACCGCGACGGCATGCGCTCGGCGATGATGCATGGCGCAGGCATGCGCATGATCTTCGCGATCGTCGATGGTGACGGCGACGGCGCCTTGTCGCTGGCAGAGCTTCAGGACTTCCACGGCCGCATCTTCAAGGCTGTGGACGAGAATGGCGACGGCAAGGTCGAGATGACCGAGATCGAGGCCTTCTTCCATGGCGACGCAGACGTCTCGGATGACATGGACGACGACTAGAGTTCGAGGCCCATTCCGGCCTGAACACCCTGAAAGGTTTGGTGTCAGCGTTTCGTCCCGATCCCGGTTTCTACACGAGGACCTGTTTCCAAGGCGACTACGTTGCCCACGTACTGCTTCTTCGGCCAGGAGTCGTCATACTCGTGGATACGCGCCATGACACGCTCAGCGAATGGCCCACACCAATCAAGTATGATGGCAGAGGGTCGACTTGGCATGACGGCTCCGTCAGGCAGCTTCGGAATCGGCGTTTTTGGGGTGGTCATTTTGGGCACCAATATAAGAATAAGCCCTCTCTGCTTCTCTTCTCCTTTCCGCTACATCTCCCAATCGATAGTCATGATGGTTCCGTTTGCCACGGGCGGGGCGGACGAGAACCAAGTGGCCGCGCGCCACGAGAGTTTTGATCGCCCCGTAAAGCTGCTTTGTGCCGTCCCTGAAGTGCCCGTTCTTGCGCAACGCCCGGGGGTCGACCGCAAAATTCGCGCTCGGGTCGTGACCGTGCTGTCCCCTCAGGAACAACAGCAGCGACAGGGCGCGATGGTGTCCGTTGGCAGCCAGCTCTTCTACGGCGGAGCGCCTGATCACGACGACGGAGTTCGTCCCGCCCCATAACTTACCCTGCTGGCGCAACTGCCAAGCCCATTTGGCCAGGCCGACAACCTGTTCTTCGGAGTATGACCGCGGATCGTCCATTTCGACATCGCGAAACGCCAGTAGCTCCGCGAGCAGGTTGTCATAGTCGCTCGCCACGCGCGCCGACTTTCGGGCGCGCCGCTTCAGCGCATCGTTTCGCGATCCCACCGGTATGCGACCGACGGACGCATTTTGATCTGCGATCGCCGCCCCGGGGTCGCGATCCTCAAGCCACGGAAGGTCGGCAATGGTCGCGATCCGGCCTTCCGGCCAGTAGACGGCGCCGTCCGGCCGCTCGGATTGGGGTCCGACGACGAACTCGTTCTGGCCCGTCTTGAAGTCGATAGCGATGCCGGGCAGTCGGACCGGTGCCGGTCTGTCGCTGCAATGTCGGAACCAGAGATGGAACCCACGACTGGTCCTGGTGCGCGCAGGCGACGTCCCGAAGCGCCGCTCGACATAGGCGCGCGCCTCGGGAGTATCTGTGTCGACATCTACGACGAGCAGGCCCTTCAGGCGAATTCCATAAGATCTGCTGCCCGATCCAGCCATGCGGTCAACGACGGTCGCGAGAGGGAAGCGTCTGCGATCCCGGAACGACATCGTTGGCTTTTTCCCATCGTCGCCGCCGAGAGGAACGAGTGAGAAACCTGCTGAGAACAGCCTAGACATCTCTGAGGTGAGCGCCGGCGGCAGGCGGGGATCGGCCGCTTCATTCGGCGGGTTGACTGCGTAGCGCGCATTCATGCCGCCCTCCAGTTGCCTAGAATGGACGAATGGGTTTGGGCGCGTCTTCGCTTCTCATAGTCCTCCACATCCCTGATCGCGTAGAGGACCTTCCCTCCGATCTTGGTGTAGATCGGACCTGTTTTCTGCCAACGCCAGCGCTCCAGCGTTCTTGGGCTGACGCGCCAACGAAGGGCAAGTTCGTGCTGGTACAGGTAGGTTTGGGGCATCACTGGTTCCCGGTGAACACAACTTAGACTATAGCAGGAAAACATTCCTCTGCGCTATACTTTCTCAAAGTTTTCCTCAGGTTACGCAGGTTTTCGCAGGGATTCGCGAGATAGTTGGAGGCCGGTCCGTTTCGGCTTACTCCCGATGTTATGCCCTCATTCGAACTTGCTCTACGTTCCTCTTCACGTCCAAATCCGATACCTGCTGCTTTCCTTGCGGCTGATGAACGCCGCGCCGAACTCTGCGGCTTGCTGGCGCTCGGCCTGGTTCGGCTTCGATCGCGACAGTCAAGTGAACTATCTGCCGGTCCGGAGAATGGTTTGCTGGACTGTGCGGCCGACCGGAGCGGTCATGCAACCGTAGTCGAGCAGAGAAACGCATGACCATTTCTGATCCCATTCCCGCGCGGCTGGCAGCCCTCAAGACCAGCCCCATGCCCGACCTCAAGCAGCAGTGGCGGGACCTCTTTGACGGCGAGCCGCCGCCGTTCAACCGACGCTATCTCGAAAGCCGGCTGGCCTGCCGCATCCAGGAACTTGCCTATGGCGGTCTCAAGCCCGAGACGATCCGGCGGCTGGAGCGGCTGGGCGAAGAGCTGGACGGCGGCGACCGGAAGAAGCGCAGCATCCGCCTCGACCGTGACCGCCCCATCACCGGCACGCGGCTGCTGCGCGAATGGCAGGGCGTCGAGTACGTCGTCACCGTCACCGCTGACGGCTTTGAATGGCAGGGGCGGCCTTACAAGTCGCTGTCTGCCATTGCCCGCGCCATCACCGGCACGCGCTGGAACGGCTGGACCTTCTTCGGCCTCAGGAACCATCGCAGGGCAGGGGCATGACCATACCCTCGGAGAAATCGAGCGTCGTGCGCAAGCTGCGCTGCGCCGTCTATACCCGCAAATCCTCGGAAGAGGGGCTGGAACAGGAGTTCAATTCTCTCCACGCGCAGCGCGAGGCCTGCGAAGCCTACATTGTCAGCCAGCGCTCCGAAGGCTGGGTCCTGGTCCGCGACCGCTATGACGATGGCGGTATCTCTGGCGGCACGCTGGAGCGTCCGGCGCTGCAGCGACTGCTCGCCGACATCGACGACGGGCTGGTCGACGTGGTGTTGGTCTACAAGATCGATCGCCTGTCACGCTCGCTGATGGACTTCGCCAGGCTGGTCGAGGTGTTCGACCGCAACGGCGTGACCTTCGTCTCGGTGACCCAATCCTTCAACACCACCTCATCGATGGGGCGGCTGACGCTGAACATCCTTCTCAGCTTCGCCCAGTTCGAGCGCGAGGTGACGGCCGAGCGCATCCGCGACAAGTTCCGCGCCTCCCGCATGAAGGGCATGTGGATGGGCGGCGTGCCGCCGCTTGGCTACCGGGTCGAAAACCGGAAGCTGGTGGTCGACGAGGAAGCCGCCGCGCACGTGCGCTGGGTTTTCGACCGCTTCTTCGAGGTCGGTTCTGGCACGGTGGTGGCGCGCGAGGCATCTAGCAGAGGCATGCAAACCCGGCAGGGAAAACCGATCGACAAAAAGTGTATCTACCGGACGCTGAACAACCGCGCCTATATCGGCGAGGCGGTCCACAAGGGCGCCAGCTATCCGGGCGAGCACGAGGCCATCATCGATCGGGACACGTGGGACCGGGTTCACGCCATACTGCAGGAGAGCCCGCGCAAACGCGCCGCCCGCACCCGTGCCGACACGCCGGCGCTGCTAAAGGGGCTGCTCTATGGTCCTGACGGCGCAGCGTTCTCTCCAACCCACACCCGTAAGGGCGGCCGGCTCTATCGCTACTACGTCAGCCAGACCGTGCTGAAGCATGGCGCTGGATCATGTCCGGTCGGCCGTGTGCCGGCTGGAGAGATCGAGGCGGCGGTCGTCGACCGACTTCGTGCCGTGTTCCGCCAGCCGGAGGTCGTTGCAGGGTCGTGGAAGGCGGCGCGCACACAGGACGGCGCCGTCACCGAGGCCAACGTCCGTGAAGCCATACAGCATTTCGATCCGCTGTGGGACGAACTCTTCCCCGCAGAGCAGGCCCGCATCGTAGCGCTGCTGATCGAGCGGGTCGACATCGGCAGAGACGGTATCGACGTCCACCTCCGGATCGACGGCCTAAATGGCCTGGCGCGCGAGATGCTCGCCGGCAGGCTGGAGCAGGCCGCATAAACGGACCACGCCCATGACCGAAACTCTGACGCTGCACATCCCGCTCCGCCTCGTGAAACGGGGCGGCCGCAGGGAGCTGCAGCTCCCCCAAGGCGCTGCACCTGCGAAGGGGACCGACAACACGCTGGTCAAAGCGCTCGCCCGCGCCTTCCGCTGGAAGCGCATGCTGGAATCCGGCGACTTCCCCACCATCGCCGATGTGGCCAGGCACGAAGGCATCGCGCCGTCCTACCTGACCCGCATTCTGCGCCTGACATTCCTCGCGCCGGACATCATCGAGGCGATCGTCCACGGCAGGCAGGACATGTCCGTCACGGTAGAGACATTGCGGACCGGCATTGACGACGACTGGGACGTCCAGAGACGCACGCTGGCTCGAAATCAATGATCCTCCCGGCGTTGATCGTAGAAGGATCTCCGGCATTAATCGTTGCTGGTGCGTTCGGGAGAGGCGCGACCAAGCGGAGATCTTGGTGATCGATCAGCGTGTGCTGACCTCTGTACGCCTCTCGTGTACATTCGGGGCTCGAACGGAATGGGGGCAGCCGTGGCCGTCATCGACTTCTGGTATTCGATCGGGAGCACCTACACCTATCTTTCGGTGATGCGTCTTTCGGATGTGACCCGATCGACCGGTGTCTCGTTTCGATGGCGCCCGTTCAACGTGCGGCACATCATGATCGAGCAGAACAACATTCCGTTCAAGGACAAGCCCGTGAAGGCCGCCTATATGTGGCGAGACGTCGAACGCCGCGCGCACCAGTACGGCCTCTCGCTAAAGATTCCCGCGCCATATCCATTGCCTGGTCTCGTGCTTGCCAACCAGATCGCCGTCCTGGGAACGGCGGAAGGATGGGTTGAAAGCTATACGCGCGCCGCATATCGGCGATGGTTTGAATATGGCGAGCCCGCCGGAGAGGAGCCGAACATTTCCGCAAGCTTGCGTGAAGCCGGGCAAGATCGTGATCGAGCTCTGGAATTGGCGCAGACCCCGCCAATCGTAAAGGCGTTGTCGGACGCCACCGACGAGGCGATGGCTTTGGGCGTCTTCGGCTCACCGACATTCGTTGTGGCCGGTGAAGTGTTCTGGGGCGATGACCGTCTGGATGATGCGATCCGATGGATCAACGGGAAGAGCGACTGTTCCACGCACTGAAACCGAATACGTTGGGCAGAACACATGGCACTTGGCCGAAAGGGGCGACCAGCTTTGACCTGTTGGCAATACCGCTGAATGGCAGGTTTGCGCCCTCATCTCGGTCATCGAGAATAGCTTTGCGACTTTCTGAAAGCAGACGTTGGCAGCGACGACGCCGGAAGTGTGGTTGCGCCGCACGCCGTCGGCACCCACTCTCCCGCTGGCAGCCCCATCACTTCTAAGGCAACCAGCACGCCTTGCGACGTAAATGGCGGTCCCGATCTTCGCGCCGGCCAGGTTGACGAACACGGCCTTCGCCGTCGGGTTGTCCTGCGCGGTTACGGGCGTGGAAATTGCCAGCGCCAACCCTGTGGCAGGGACTAGTTTGTTCATCGGCGTTATCTCTGATCATGCAGGCTGAACGAAACATTATGAGTCCGTCACGACCATAACACGGCTCGAAGCCGCCCGGAGCAGCTTCTCAGCCGAAGATCCAGCACCACCCCTGCGTTATTACCTTTGACTCCCATTGTGGTATATTGCGCGGATTGCCTGCCTATCTTCTTAAGGGAGAAGGAAATGGTAGCTACATCAGCCGCGACGCGAAAAACTGTTGGCGCTGCTCTTGTTGGCTGCGCGCTCCTCCTGACCTCCGTTGTCGCAGCGGGCGACGCCGAGGATGCCGGTATGGCGTCGCGGCTGGCCGAGCTGCTGCGCGCCGGCCGAAGCATCGTCTCGAACTACCAGACACTCATCAACGATCCAACGATCGGCGACAAGAAGATCGACAGCACGCGTTTCGTCGACGAAGCTGTCATCCTCTATGCCCAGCGCGTCGGTCAGGAGCCGCTTTCGGGTGACTTGACCGAACGCGATCGGCGTCTTCTCCAAGCCCAGCTCGATGCGATGAGGGAAGTCCTTGACGAACATCAGGACGACATCAATCGCAAGGGGATTGGGTTCAAGGGGTTCGTCCCGGCCATCTTCGCCCGCCTGATCAACGAGAAATTTGCCGCCAAGGTCGGCGAGGAAGCACGCGTACGCGTGACCGCGCCGGAGCAGCTCGTGCGCAACCGCAAATCGCTCCCCGACGCATGGGAAAGAATGATCATCCAGGACGTCTTCTCCGATCCCAAGAGACCCAAGGGGGAAGCGTATATGGAGGTGGCGGAAGTCGATGGGCGCCCGGCTTTCCGTATGCTGCTGCCGGAATATTACACGGACTCGTGCCTCACCTGCCACGGCGAGCCCAAAGGCGAGATCGACGTGACCGGATACCCGAAGGAGGGCGGCAAGACGGGTGATCTGGGAGGGGCGATCAGCATCGTCCTGTTCAAATGACCGCCGCGGAACAAGCGCCGCGCCGGATTGCTCCGTCCCCTGCCTCGACGAAGTCGCTCGCAAGCCGCTTTGCCAGTCTGCCCATCTCGGCGCGGATTGTGGCCCTCACGGCAGCGGGACTCATCAGCCTCATCCTGTCGTCGATCTTTCTCACCCAGGCCCTTTATCGCAGTGCCGACCGTACCGCCGAAACAAAGGCCCTGTTCGACCTCGCGGGCACTGCTGCGGCGGCACACGCGACCTTCGGCGAACTGCGGTACTGGTTGACCGACCTCTCAGTCAGCCTGCTGATGAACTCAGAACGAAATGCCACGTTGGCGCGCGATCGGCTGGTCGTCCACATGGACCACCTCTCCAAATCATCTCCCGAGGCGGTCAAGGAAATCCGTTCCGAGGTGGACGCATACGTCAAGACGGCGCTGGAGGCCGCCGACAGCTACACCCAGGACAACCGCATAATCGGCAACGCACTGCTCGCCGAAGCCCGTACCCACAGCGCCAACGTCGACGCCGCGTTGAACAAGCTCGTCGCCGATGCGAGCGCCAGCGCGGAATCCGCACGCGATGAGGCGGTGAGGCAGACTCAGGAGACCGCCAGAGCTTCGGCCATCCTGGTGGGTGTCGTTGCGCTGATCGGAGCCCTTCTCACGATCCTCGTCCTTCGCTCGATCATCGGCCCGCTGCGGAGGCTGAACCGAGTGATCGGGGAACTGACCGAGGGACGCTACGATGTCGAGATTCCCGTGGAGAGCGGGGACGAACTCGGCGCGATGGCGCGTACCCTCAGGCTCTTCCGGGCGAGCGCCATAGAGAAGCAGAGGCTTGAGGAGGAGGCGGAGCGTCAGAGACGCACAATCGCGACTGCCTTCGAGGCGATTTCTGACGGCTTCGTCCTATTCGATTCCGAAGACAAGATCCTGCTTGCCAACAGCAAGTATTGCGAGATCTTCTCCGACCAACAGCGAAGCGAGCTGATCGGGCAGAGCTTCGAGGACATCCTGAAGCGCCGCCTCGCAAGCGGGCAGGTAGACCTTGACGGAGAGCGGCCGGAGGACTGGATGGCCAAGAGCCTGCGGGTCCATAGGGATCCGGCAGGCTTCGTGCGCGAATGGCGGTACGGCGACAGGTGGGTTCGCGTCAGCAAACGCAGAACCCCGGACGGCGGCACGGTCGCGGTCTATACCGATATCACCGAACTCAAGCTCAGACAGGCCGAGCTGGAACAGGCCAAGAGCAGTGCCGAGTCGGCCAACGAAGCCAAAAGCCGCTTCCTCGCGTCGATGAGCCATGAGTTGCGTACACCGCTCAACGCGATCATCGGCTACAGTGAGATGCTCATCGAGGAGGCGGCCGACCAGCAGACGCGTGAGTTCATCCCGGAATTGGAGAGGATCGCAGGCGCCGGCCGCAGTCTCCTCGCGCTCATCAATGACATCCTCGACCTGTCGAAGATTGAAGCCAACAAGATGGAGCTGTTCCTCGAAGCCTTCGATGTGGCCGAGATGCTCCGCGACGTGCAGGCGACCGTCTCGCCGCTGATCAACAAGAACCGCAACATCCTGGTGGAGGATTTCCAGAGCGATCTAGGGACCATGCATTCGGACGAGACCAAGCTGCGTCAGAACCTGTTCAACCTGCTCAGCAACGCCGCCAAGTTCACCGAAGGAGGCCGCATAACGCTCACGGCCAGTCGCGAAAGCAGGCCAGACGGGGACTGGCTGGTGTTCAAGGTATCTGACTCCGGGATCGGGATAACGCCACAGCAGCAGGAGCGGCTTTTCAACGCATTCACCCAGGCGGATGCGTCCACCACCCGAAATTACGGGGGGACGGGGCTCGGTCTCAGCATAACCCGCAGTTTCTCCCGGATGATTGGCGGCACGGTGAGCGTCGACAGCGAACTCGGGAAAGGCTCGACCTTCACGATGGAAATTCCGGCCGAGTGCAAAGAGAATACCCCGGATAGGAAGCCGGCAGAACCGCTGCCTCCGGTGTCGGGCAAGACGGTCCTCATCATAGACGACGAGCCCGCTGCCCGGGATGTCATCGCCAGGGCACTGGCAGAGGCGGGGTTGGTGTCCATCGAGGCGGCGAGTGGAGCGGAAGGACTGGCAGTAGCTCGAGCACATCGCCCCGCTGCGATCATTCTCGACATTATCATGCCGCATCAAGACGGCTGGTCAGTGCTGCGCGAGTTGAAGAACGATCCGGAACTGTGCGAGATTCCGGTGATCCTCGCGACCATCCTGGCGGACCGCGAACTCGGCCTATCGCTAGGCGCCGTAGAATATCTGACCAAACCGATCGATACGGAGAGGTTGGTCCGCACAATCGAGGCCTGCGGCAACGGCAAACGCGATGTGCTTATCGTCGACGACGATCAGGCCTCGCGCGATGTCCTCCGGCGCATTCTGACCAAGAAGAACTGGCAGGTTCACGAGGCGAGCAACGGGGTGCGCGGCATCGAACTGATGAAGCGGCTGTCACCTCGCTTGGTCCTGCTTGACCTGCTGATGCCGGAAATGGACGGCTTCGAGACGCTGAGCGAGATGCAGCGGATTCCGGAGCTCCAGAACATTCCCGTGGTTGTGGTCACCTCGAAAGACCTTTCGGCGAACGAACTCAACTGGCTGCGGGACCGGGCGGTCGCTGTCGTGGCCAAGGGCGCCAACAGCAGGTCCCAGTTGGTGGAAGCCCTCGAGCGGCAGATCTCAGCACGGGACGCGGTCGGCGCCGGCATCGGCCGCACATAACCACGCATCACGGCTGGAGGAATTCGGAAGATGGCGAGAATTCTCCTGGTGGAAGACAACGAAATGAATCGCGACATGCTCTCGCGGCGCCTGGCGCGGCGCGGCTTTGAAATGCTCATTGCTGAGAACGGGCAGTCAGGCGTGGACCTCACCGTTTCGGAAAGGCCGGATCTGATCCTCATGGACATGAGCCTGCCGGTGATGGATGGCTGGGAGGCGACACGGCGGCTGAAGGCGGATCCGAACACGTCGACGATTCCGATCATCGCGCTCACTGCGCATGCGATGGCGAGCGACCGCGAACAAGCGCTCGAGGCTGGATGCGACGACTACGACAGCAAGCCGGTGGACCTGACACGGCTGGTGCGTAAGATCGAACAACTGCTCGCCGCCAGCCGGTGAGCAGCGACCTGGTGGCTTCGTCAGATGAGTGTTGAGAGCGACTTCCAGCGTCAGGCGATCGTCACACACGTCGCGCAACAACTTGCCGGGCCAGCGCGCGCGATCACCGGTTTTCAGGAACTGGTGACGGAGCATGCGCGCGATCTCGGCCTGGACGAGGTGATGCCTGACCTTGAAAGAGTCGGGGCCGCGGCACAGCAGTTGAACGTTCTCATAGACAGGTTGATTGCCGGTCGGGCGAATTTCCCGAAGCGCGCCGGGATCGAGAGCGAGGCAAAGCTGCGGCATGATCTGCGCACGCCCCTGAATGCCATCATCGGTTATTCCGAAATGATCCTCGAGGAAGCTGAGGATTTGAATCACCATGCGTTGGCCGATGATGTCAGGGTGATGCTGGCGGCTTCCGAGGAATTGCTGGCGCATATCGACGCCATCGCCGGTATCTCGCGCAACGGCGGCATCGAGAATCTACAGGTTGCGGATCGGGCGCGCATCGACGCGGCAGGGCTCGAACAGACGCTGAACAGGACGGAAAGCGACGCGCACGCGGCTAGCGGTGGCAGGATCCTTGTCGTCGACGATATCGGCAGCAACCGCGACCTCCTTTCGCGACGACTGCAGCGAGCCGGTCATTGGGTGGTCACCGCCGCCACCGGTCTGTCTGCTCTCGAGCGGCTTGGCGAACAGGTGTTCGACCTCGTACTCTTGGATGTCCTAATGCCGGACATGAACGGTATCGAGCTGCTTCTGCGGCTGAGAGCTGATCGCCGGTGGCAGCGTATCCCGGTCATCATGATTTCAGGACTGAACGAAGTCGACGCGGTGGCGCGCTGCATCGAGGCGGGCGCCGATGACTACCTGCCGAAACCTTTCAATCCCGTTCTACTGCACGCACGGATCAATTCGACGTTGGAGAAGAAGCGCTGGCTCGACCGCGAGCACAACTATCTGCGCCGGATCGAGGCGGAGAAGAGGCGGGCGGATTCCCTGCTGCGCGCCATTCTGCCCGGCCAGATCGTCGCGCGGCTGCAGAAAGGCGAGCAGATCATCGCCGACCGCTTCGAGGACGTGACTATCCTTTTTGCCGATATCGTCGGCTTCTCTCCCATTGCCGCCAGACTGCCGGCTTCAGACCTCGTCAAACGCCTTGGTGCGATGTTCAGCCTGTTCGACGAGTTGGCAGAGGCACATGCCGTCGAGAAGATAAAGACAATCGGTGATGCATACATGGCCGCCTGTGGCGTTCCCGAGCCGGCTCAAGACCATGCCGACCGGATCGTGGCGCTTGGGCAAGCAATGCTGGCAGCATTGAAGGAACAGCCCTCTAGTCCTGATTCCTTTCGTCTGCGCATCGGCGTGCACACTGGGCCGGTCATCGCCGGCCTGATCGGCCGCAGCCGCTTCGTCTACGACGTCTGGGGCGAGACGGTAAATGTCGCCAGCCGACTCGAGTCGCAGGGTGTCGCCGATCGCCTGCAGATCTCGGAGGCGACCCGGCGTGTCCTGCGATCATCCCGGGCGCTTGAGCCGCGCAGCGTCAATCTAAAAGGCGTCGGCCCGGTAGAAGCCTATCTGGTACGTGATTGATCGAGAGACGAGTTCCGGCTGCTTGGATGACTGAGTTGAGTATCTCTGCTTTGCCGGCACGGTTTATCAAGACGGCACGGGCGCAAAACCAGACTACCAGAGTGAGGACTCGATGCCGCCGGTCCGCATTGGGCCTCGCCGGTCCGCATTGGGCCTCGACGCCCGGCAACCGTGCCGATGGCCGCGCTTGGGCGATATCCTCGCGTCGTATGCGACTCCGAAGTTCACTTCCGATGTCACTTACGACAACCTGTCGCGCCAATTGCCCCGGGGCTGTGCGGCAATTCGCTTCCAGCCCGAGCAAAAATCTAACGGGGTCTAAGGGCGAAGAGAGCTTTGTACCTCCACCCTGCACCGGGCCCACGCCAATTCACCCATCCCACACCCAATCGGCAGGCAGCCAGCGATAGGCTGTACCGTCTTTGACGACGTGACCAAGACCCGGAAACGGGTAGTGATATCCGATCACGAGCAGTTTCTCATTTGCCGCTCTATCGAGCAATGTAGCGCGAGTCTTTGCGCCGAGATCGCGGTCATGGTCCCAGATGATCTGCCATTCGGGGTGCTCAAAAGCCACATGCACGCTTGTGATTGCATCGCCCGTCACCAGCATTGCGTCACTTCCGGAGTTGATGAGCAACGACATATGTCCAGGAGTATGGCCGGGAGTTGCCAACGCGCTCACGCCGGGCGCAATGCTAGCTCCGTCTTTGACCGGGTGTATCCTATCGCCAAGTTCCGCAAATGTTGTCTGCAGCCCAGGCACTCCCTCAGCTGCCCATTCGGGGACTTTCGAGGCTGCGTCGGGTGAATTCCACAGATCAAACTCGGTTTCCGAAATAATGATTTCTGCCTTTGCAAACCCTTCCGCAGCCGCTGCTTGCAATCCACCGACGTGATCGACGTGGCAGTGGCTGAGTACAATTGTGTCGATGTCGGAAGGTTCAACGCCGGCATGCTGCAAAGACTTGACCAGACGGCCCGCCTTCGGAGCCCAATCCGAGCCCGGTGCAACGCCAGTATCGATCAGGATCAGCTTGTCGCCAGCGTTGATCAATAGCGGCGTAGCTTGCAACTGAACGGTGTCGCCTGTCATTTGGCGCGAATGTAGGTAGGCCTTTCGTTCATTTGCATCGGCGTTGACCGCTATACTGTCCATTGGCAGATGGAAAACACCATCGCACACAGGTGCGATCCGGAAATCGCCAAAAGTGAAGCTGTACAAGCCCGCGGCTTCAGATGGTGGGTCCAAACCGCCAATTGCCGCGGCAGGCCCGCCCGAGCAGACGGAAGCTACAGTCCCTAGTGCAGTGGACGTCAAGAAACTTCGTCTATCGAATACCAGCATCGGGGTCATCCTTCGGTGGCGTAACCCCCCGGAATCCCGCTCTAGATATTTGCCTTCATAGCATGAGTGGGCCTCGGCTACGATCACAAACGCTAGCGGGTTCTTCGCTGAGCTGCTGTTCGAATTGTCGTGGTTGGTCACAACGAACGGATATTGACCTGAATGTCCGCAATTGCGGATTAACCAAGCTGGTCGCTCTCCGCGGCCGGACGATGCGATCGTCCGCACCGCATAGAGTATCTGCCGCCTGAGTTGCTCCGGCTCGACATGCTGCAAGGTTGCCGCTGGATCGCCGATAGCAGCCGATCAGCAAGCGGCAGAGGGAATTGCAGCCCAAGGTAATTGTGACCAGATGGCAGAGCACAGCGGAGTCGGGCAGCTTAATCGCCGTCGTTTGCGTCCAGCTAAGTTAACGGCCCCTGAGGTTGTCAGCGAGAACATCCGCCCGCGTCGCAAACGGCCCTTCAAGGCACCCTTGTCGCCGTCCGGAAGCTAGCATGGCGGGCGACAGCGTTTGAGTCGTCGTCGCGGCTCAATTCGGCGTTCTGAACCCCCTTGACTTTGAGATCGAGCGGGACTGGAATCCTTTTCGTACCGGGGTAAGGCAAGTTGCGCCCGGTACCGAAATCAAGCAGACCGGTTATCCCAATTTTGCATCCGGCAAGCCGGTCGCAATAGGGAGACGCCTTCATGCAGAAGATTCAGCGTCGAGAATTCATCGCAAAGGGCAGTGCAGCCCTTACGGGTCTTGCGGCCTTTCTCTCCGACCGACACGCCTATGCTTTTCCAAGCCGCCCCGGTGAGGAAGTCGTCAAATGGCTCGATCAACTGCCGCCAAACCCAGTTCCGGAGATCATCAAGAACCAGCTCGTATGGGAGGACCTCGACTCTTGGATAACGCCCAACGACAAGTTCTTCTCAATTGCGCACTTCAACCGGCCAGTCATTGACGCAAGCACTTGGAAGCTCGAAATCGGCGGCCTGGTCAAAAAGCCAACTGCGCTGACGCTCGACGATATCAGATCTCGGCCGCACCAGGAGGTCACGTTCACGGTCGAATGTTCGGGTAATACTGGTCTCCCGTTTTTCAACGGGGGCATAGGCAATGCGCACTGGGCGGGCACGCCGCTCGCTCCGATTCTGGAGGAGGCCGGGGTCCTCGACAGCGGCATCGAGGTCGTTTTCTGGGGCGCCGACGAAGGCGAGATCAAAAAAGCCGATGACGTCAAGTTCAAGCAGAATTTCGCGCGCAGCATGTCGCTCGCCGAAGCCATGAATCCGAAAAACATCCTTTGCTACGAGATGAATGGAACTCCCTTGCCGCCCGATAATGGCTTCCCGCTCCGGCTGATAGCGCCGGGCTGGTACGGGATCGCGAATGCGAAATGGCTCAAGCGCATCGAGGTTCGCGACCAGCGCTTCGAGAATCAGTTCATGGGACGCGACTACGTTACGCTTCGCGAGGAAGATCACAACGGCGAGACCGTATGGGTGGAAACATCCGTCGGACGGGCGCGGCTCAAATCCGCGCCAGCCCGGGTGACTCGTATCGGCGACGATTACCGCATCGTTGGAGCCGCATGGGGCGCGCCAATCGAGCGGGTGGAGGTCAAGATCGACGATGGGCCTTGGATGCCCGCGACCCTCGACGAAGCCGACAAGGCGGAGTTTGCCTGGCAGATGTGGTCTATCGACTGGCCCAATCCTCCCGCTGGGGAGCATGCAGTCACCTCACGCGCGATCGATACGAGCGGCAACGTCCAGCCGGCGATGAGCGATCCCTGGATCGCCAAGAAGCACACATATTGGGAAAGCAACGGGCAAGTGACACGCCGCGTTCAAATTGGTTGACTGCCAGCAGCCCGCAGCAGATCGGGTCGGTGTAGGATATATGCGCGGCGTAACGAAGCGCGTTGCCCAATCCATCTGCCCTATCAGGGGATGACTTGTGCTATGTCTTATCGGGCGCTTCAGGTCTTGAGGCCCGCCATGCACAACTTTGTCTGTAGCCTCCGTCTTGGGGACGTCGTTCGAAATCGTATCCAGTTTAGAGGCCGGCCGCTTTCGCCAGTCAGACACCGAAAGCTGTCTGACTGCTTTCGGCCCCATTTCGGCCATCGAAAAAGTTGGCTGCCGGTTCCCATCGCCAACCGCGTGATATCGCTACAAAGTCTTGCCGCACCTATCGTTTGCTAAGCAAAATCATACGCTTGCAGGCTATTAACCGGAAGCCGCCGGTTATTAGGTTTGGAGAATATCTGCACAAGAGAGCACTTCTGGGCCTCCCGGCACCATAGACGGTGTTCAGCCCTTCCCGCATAACCCTATAAAATCACGGAAAAATCCGACCTCCGCCGTACGGGGAGAACGCTTTCGCAGGGGCAAGTGGCGGAGGGAAGGGGACTGAAATCGAACCTTCTCCAGCCGTAGTCAAATAAGGAAGAGGTCGGCTGTGCTCTACATGCTATGAGCGGGGCACTAACGGCGGTTGTGATTCCTGAAGCCAAGAGCTCGGCCAGCCGCTTCCGGCTGACAGAAGAGTCTGGTTGTGTGAGGAAATTAACGCCGTCCAGCCCGCCAGTTTAGATACCATGCGATAAAAGCGCCCCAAGCAAAGCCACCGCATGCTGCCGGAAAAAGGTTGTCAACAAATGGCTCCCCAGTGAATGAACTTAGGACAACGACACTGGTAACGGCGACAGCTCCGCAACCACCCCACAGGGGCCAATAGTGTTTTTGTGGAACAGGCTTCACTTAGTTCAGCTTTAGCATTTGCCCATGCCAATTGGTTGCATCGGCAATCTTCCGTTGATCGGCTGGCATCTTGCATCAGAGCGGGGGGAGCCAGATTAAAGCAGCGGGAAGGCCGTCTAGTTCGCCTCCCCTTGCGCTTAGCAGAACCATTGCGAACAAGAAACAAGTTCTCATGCACAACGGCTTCCGAGTCGAAGGTACGACTACAAAGCGAACCCGCTACAATTGTTCCACCAGTGACAGAAGCCGGCTACCGGATGAGGATGAGACCGTCATCAGCAGCGGGCTTCCGGGTCATGGATCAAACGACCGGCGCTCAACCCGCTGTGAGAGGACATGTTCCGTGGAAATCACAGCCCGCCGCCGGGACAGGAAGCGTCGTGGCAGCGGGCTTAGGGCTGTTTGCTGGGGGCCAGCTCCATTCGAACCATTTTGAAGGCAAAAGTTTCATCAGAAACAGAAGCCCGCTAACCCATATCCGCAGACAATTGTATTAGGTCCTGGCTGCTTTCGCTTGCAGGTTGCTTGTGCTGGGCAAAACTACCGCTCGTGGACCAGAAGCCGACATCTCCTTGGTCGTCCAGCCGACCTTCTGGCCAGCGAAAACTTATCAGCTTGGTTGCCGGGGGGGGGGCGGCCGTGCAACGTTGTGCGATGGAGCCTTCCGCCCATTGCGGCCAGGCGGCGGTTGATGTGCGGAAGAATCTTTCCGTGAGATCCAACGTAAGCTTTTGGGTTATGCGAATATGGCGGATGAACCGCAAGGACGGGGCAATCGCTCCGTGCGCAAGTCGAAGGCGAAGGCGATTCAGGACACCGATGCGAGAGGCAGCGACGCTGCCCTCCGGCCGAGTGGGAGTGACCGGTCCGTGACCGCCATCGGTGGTGCCACGCCCGACGTCGCGGCAGTTCCGGTTATCGGCATCGGCGCGTCGGCGGGCGGCATCGAGGCGCTGAGCCGCTTCTTCGAGGTGATGCCGGCTGACAGCGGCTGTGCTTTCGTGGTCGTGCTGCATCTCGATCCGAAGCGCAAAAGCGAACTGGCCCGCATCCTGAGCTCCCACACCACGATGCCTGTCGGTCAGGTCGAGGACGGTATGCGGCTCGCGGCGAACCACGTCTATGTGATCGCTCCCGATTCGGATCTGAAGGTCAGCGACGGTGGGCTGCACGTGTCCAGGCCGACGGAGCCTCGCGGCCAGCGCCATCCTGTCGATGTGCTGTTCTCGTCGCTCGCCGTAGACCAACGCGAGCGGGCGATCGCCATCGTGCTCTCAGGAACGGGGAGCAACGGTACCGAGGGGTTGAGGGATATCAGGGCGGAGGGCGGCATGAGCCTGGTGCAGTCGCCCGAGACCGCGAAATTCGATGGTATGCCAAGGAGTGCGATTGCGGCGGACATGGCCGATCACGTCCTTGCTCCCGAAAAAATGCCGGACACCCTGCTTGCCTTCATACGCCACGGCTACGTCGCAGCCCCTGCCGAGATCGAGGCCACCTCCCCGGACGGCCGGGCGACGCTCAGCCATGTTCTGGAGCTCTTGCGCGCTCGGGGCGGAAATGATTTTCGCGGCTACAAGCACTCGACGCTGAGGCGGCGCGTTTACCGTCGTCTCGGTCTCAGAAACATCGAAACACTGGACGAATATATCGACGCATTGCGGACTAGTCCCGATGAAGTCACCTCGCTTGTCGGCGACTTGATGATCAGCGTCACCGGATTTTTCCGTGACGCCGATGCATGGAAGGCTCTTGCCGAATTGGTCATGGCGCCAATGGTCGAGGAGCGGGAGAGCGGCGCATCGATCCGAGTGTGGGTGCCGGCCTGCTCAACGGGCGAGGAAGCCTATTCCCTTGCCATGCTGGCGACAGAGCATGCCGAGGCAGCGGGGAAACGCTTCGACCTGAAAGTGTTCGCGACCGATGCCCAGGAGAATAATCTGCGCAAGGCGCGCGATGGCATTTACCCGGCCGCTGCCATGGCAGGCTTTCCGACGTCGCGCCTGACGCGCTTCTTCGAAAAGCTTGACGGCTCGTATCAGGTCAGCAAGGAGCTGCGCGACATGGTCGTGTTCGCGCCGCAGAACCTGTTGCGCGATCCGCCGTTCTCGAGGCTGGACCTGGTGTCGTGCCGCAATTTTCTGATCTATCTGGAACCGGACGCGCAGCAGAAGATCATCGCGCTTTGTCATTTTGCGCTGCGACAAGGAGGGAACCTGTTTCTCGGCAACGCCGAAACGATCGGGCGGCACGAAGACCTGTTCGAAACGGTGTCGAAGAAATGGCGCATTTACCGCCGGTTGGGTCCGACCCGGCATGACCTGATCGAGTATCCGCCGCCGCGCGGCCAATCGGAACCGCGGACGATGGAAAGTCCTTCGCCATCGGCTTCCGATCCGAGCGCTTCGGCTGCCGAAATAGCCCGACGCGCGTTGCTGGAGCGCTACGCTCCGGCATCGGTGCTGATCGACCAGAAGGGTCGCGTCCTCTATTTCCACGGCACGACCAGGGACTATCTGGAGAATCCGCCTGGCGAGCCCACCAGGGACTTGCTGTCCATGACCCGTGATGGGCTGGCCGCAAAATTGCGAGCCGCGATCCGCGAAGCGTCGAGAGAGAATAGAAGCTTGACGGTCAACGCCCGCATCCGGGAGAGCGAGGCAGGTCGATCCGTCGCGATGACGGTTATGCCGCTGCCTGCGTCACCGCAAGGCGGATTCTTCTTGGTGAGCTTCGCGCCGGCCGTGCCGCAGCCCGATACCACCCCGGCCCCGCATGAGGGAGCAGGCGACGCCTCCTCTGGCGAACGCGCTCTACAGGAGGAACTGAGGGCGACCCGCGCCGAATTGCAGAAAACCATAGAATATCAGGAAACCACCAACGCGGAGCTGAAGGCTTCGAACGAGGAAGCCACCTCGATGAACGAGGAACTTCAGTCCACCAACGAGGAACTCGAGACCTCGAAAGAGGAGTTGCAGTCGTTTAACGAGGAATTGAACACCGTGAACAGCCAGCTTCAGCACAAGATCGGCGAGCTGGAGACCACGACCAACGACCTCAACAATCTGCTGGCCGGATCGGAGACGGCGACGCTGTTCCTTGACGAAAAGTTCTGCATAAGATGGTTTGCCCCGGCAACGAGGGATCTTTTCGACTTCGTCGCGTCCGACATCGGCCGGCCGATTGCACATCTGGCGCGGAAATTCGTCGACGAGAATTTGTTGCAGGATGTGGAAACAGTGCTGAAGAAGCTGTCCGCCATCGAGGCAGAGGTGCCAAGCAATGCGGGGCGCTGGTATGTGCGACGCGTGCTTCCCTATCGAACGCAGGACAACCGCATCGCAGGGGTCGTCGTCACGTTCAGCGACATCACCGACCGAAAACGTGCCGCCGATGCGGTCAACGAGGCTCGCGTCTATTCCGAAGCCATTGTGCGGACGGTTCAGCATCCCCTGCTCGTTCTGGACCGCAATTTACGCGTCCAGACCGCCAACAAGGCCTTCCGCGAATTATTCGCTGTCTTTGAGGACGAACCTAAAGGGCGTCTGATCTTTGAACTTGGAAGCGGCGAGTGGAATAACCCGCCGCTGCGGGGACTTCTGGACAAAGTCCTTTCGGAGGACGAGGAACTCCACAATTTCGAGGTCGAGCAGGATTTCTATCCGACCGGCCGACGATCTATGTTGCTCACTGCGTCCAAGTTGCCACAAGAAAGAGGCCGTGACGGCCTGATCCTGATTGCCATCGAGGACGTCACAGAACGCAAGCGTTTCGATGAGCATCGGGAGGTCCTGGTCGGCGAACTCAATCACCGGATCAAAAATGTGATGGCGACGGTGCAGGCCATAGCGTCGCAGACGCTCAGCAGCGCCACGTCTATCGAGGAAGCGCGTTCAACGTTCGGGTCGCGTCTGATCGCGCTGGGTAAATCTCACGACTTGCTGACCCGGGAAAACTGGGCCGGCGCGGATTTGCGGAATATTGTCTTGGATACAGTTGAACCTCATTCTGCAGGATCGAAGCGCTTCCGGATCGAAGGTCCACACCTATGGCTGGCACCGAGCGCCGCGCTCTCGATTGCAATGGCGTTGCATGAACTGGCCACGAACGCCGCGAAATACGGCGCGCTTACAACCGAGGACGGCCAGGTCGATATCATCTGGCAGCTTGTTGGTGATGGCAAGGACCGACGGCTCTCCTTACGGTGGATGGAGAGCGGCGGCCCGCCTGTCATCCCGCCGACACGCAAGGGGTTTGGCTCACGCATGGTCCAGCGGGTGCTTGCGGCGGAACTGGGCGGAAAGGTGGGCGTTGCCTATGAGACGTCCGGCGTTGTCTGCACAATCGATGCTCCAATGCCCGACGGTCAGGCAAGGGGCGAAACGGTTTGACTGGACAGACAGCGAAACGGGTTCTGATCGTCGAGGATGACGTCCTGCTTGCGATGCATCTGGAGGACCTACTGATTGCACTCGGTCATGAGGTAGTCGGTCAAGCCACGCGTATCGACATGGCGATGGAACTTGCCCGCGAATGCGACATCGATTTCGCAGTTCTGGATATCAACGTGGCTGGGACGAAATCCTTTCCAGTAGCCGATGTTCTCCGCCAGCGCGGCATCCCCTTTGCATTTGCAACCGGATACGGGGCCGAGGGTGTAATGGATGGATATCGTAATTACCCAGCGCTGCAAAAGCCGTATGCGCAAGAAGACCTAGAACGAACCATCGCGCAGGTTTTTCGCAGATGGCCCCCGCTGATCCGTTAGGAATCCTGCCGGGCTTGAGCGGGAGCGGTCAATCTATCCGCGAAACCGGGCTCGATCACTGCCGTCAGGGGCCAAGACAGGGCGGTGAGAGGTCTCCGGCGTAAGCCATTCCTGCTCCACGAGGTCGCGGAGTTTGTAGGCCCGATCCAATGCCTGTTTGCTGGCTGCATGCCAATCATTGGAGGCATCGGGTTCGGCAACCCCGTTGTGCTCTGCCATCTGGAGGCAAAATTCGGCTCGCTCGTTCAGGAACCTCACCGCTGCTCGCATGACCTTTTCCATTTCCTCGAACTGTGCCGTGGCCATGATCTCTGCGGTATAGCTGTGCCCGATGTGGCAGCCGAATTTCACGATCGAACCGACCTCGAACTTTTTCAGCGCGCCGCCGCATTCGGGGCAGGTCACTGTCAGCGGCCGCTCGAATATTTGGCCGTTGATAATTTCGGGCTCTTGCCCGTCCAGTTGAGAAGAGGTTTTCGGCATGACCACTACCTTTCCCTTTCGATCGACGAGTTCAACGAGCAATTCGGGCATTTCCGCGAGCGGCAGGCAGTAATCTAGCGCGACATGCTCAGCCGCGCTCCTCGGCATTTCCGGATAGGCGGCATCGTTCGGGTCCTGGCCTATTGCAACTCCGCCGCATCGCTTAATTTCGAATAGGCCCAGCGCGCCGTCGTTCAAGTTGCCTGTCAGGATCACGCCCACTGCGTCCGAACCATAGCTTTCAGCCACGCTCCTGAACAACGGGTCGATGGCCGGCCGCGCGCAGTTTTCCTTGGGGCCACGCAAAAGGCGCAGCCGCCCGTCGGCGACGATCATGTGGCGATCGGGCGGCGCAACATAGATGTGGCCGGGGAAGATCGTTTCGCCGTCCTCCGCATGTTTGGCGGGGAGCGGCCCCGCCGCGTTAAGAAGCGCGGGCAACTCGCTTCGATAGGCGCCGATATGAAGGACGACGAGAACAGGGGCCGATAGCGCATTCGGCAGCGCGGCGGCCAAGGAGCGCAATGCAGCGACTCCGCCTGCCGAAGCGCCTATGACGATGATCGAGGAACGAGCCATGACGACCTGTGGGTTGGGGGCTGATCTCGGGGATCGAAGATCAACGCGGTAGGTCGAAGAAGGTTCTCCCCAGAACGTCCTGACCCATTTGGTGACGAAAAGGCAGCGCGTATCAGCCGAAAAGTCTATTCGGCGACCTTCGGGAAGCAGGCGAAAGCTGTGGCCTGCATCGTGTCGAACGCATCATGCGGGAGGACGGTATCAAGCACGTGCGGGGCTACAAGAAACCGCGGGCCATCGTAGGACGGCCCTCCATCATTGCACCCAACCGTCTGCAGCGCGAGTTTACAGTAGATGCAGCCAACAAGGTCTGGGTGACGGATATCACCTATATCCGGACCCGGCAGGGCTGGCTCTACCTGGCGGTCGTGGTCGACCTCTATGCGCGCAAAGTGGTTGGCTGGTCGATGAAGGCCAGTCTCTCGGAAGAGCTGGCGCTGGATGCGCTGCTCATGGCCGTGTGGTGTGAAGCCGCCCGGCCGTGTCGTTGTGCATTCAGATCAAGGAAGCCAATAGGGCAGCGACGACTTCAAGCGGTTTTGCCAAGCCCACAATCTGGAGCCGAGCATGAGCAGGCGGGCGAACTGCTGGGACAATGCCGTCGCGGAATCCTTCTTCAGCAGCCTGAAGAAGGAGCGCATCCGAAAACGCATCTACAAAACGAGCGATCTCGCTCGAGCCGATGTCTTCGATTATGTCGAAGCGTTCTACAATCGAACCCGCCGCTACAGCCATCTCGGCGGCGTCAGTCCCGAGGCGTTCGAAAGCGCCGCCGCGTGAGGCTGGGACTTGTCTGCCAAACTAGGAGCAGTCCACTTGAACCAGCTTGGTCGCTGCGGCCCCCCTGCCCAGCACGCGCTCGCCGTCCTCCTAAGAGGTATCACCACAACACAGAGATGGGCGTACAGCATGTACGCGGGCGACACAAGCACAAGACCAGCCAGATCACCGCGGCGGCCCCTATTGCTCCTAGCTTCGCATCGCGCGGGTGGCCATCCCATCACGCGTCGGAAGGCAGGAACTTGATAACACAAGGTAGGAACTTCGCGTCGTTTCCGAGGTTGGGTTAGACCACTCGAACTTTGGAGAGATTGGAATGAAAACGATGAGCGGATTGTTCGATACACATGCCGACGCAAGCAAAGCGATTTCGGCTCTTGAGGAGGCCGGGGTGAGCGATGTCAGCATCGTATCTCCCGACAAACCTGGTTCCACGGAGGGAACGGCTGCTGGCGCTGGCATTGGCGCCGCGGTCGGGGGAATTGGGGGACTGCTCGCGGGACTTGGTACCTTTGCCATCCCGGGGATAGGCCCAGTGGTGGGCGCCGGCTGGCTCGCTACCACCCTGATCGGCGCAGCGGCAGGCGGAGCTGCCGGCGGTATCCTTGGTTCATTGACCGAGGCCGGTATCGATGAAGACGAAGCCCATGTTTTCGCGGAGGGACTTCGGCGGGGTGCTACTCTTGTGACTGCACACGTCGAGGAGACCGAAGTTGAAGCCGCCGAAGCGATCCTGAACAGACATGACCCGGTCGACATTAATTCGCGCCGGACTGAATTTGAGTCGAGCGGTTGGAGCGGGTTCGACGACGAATATGAAAAGCTTGTCGAAGATGACGAAAACCTCGCTTCGCGTGATCCGCTGGTGACGCCATACCCACGCTAACTTAAAAAAGGGTCGCGCTTCGGCGCGGGCTTAAGAATAGCAGTACCCAGCTGACGCAGCGGCCGTCACCAGATCAGGTCCGGACAATGAACCTGCCTATTTTGCTGCGCCATGCTCCCGCTTCTAGCGCTTCGATTTGTACGGGAACGTGGCGTCGCCCTCTTCACTGCCGGATAGGACACGGGGGTTAGCGCTCGACACGCCATCGTTGCTACCCCCAGCATGCCGCTTCTCAGATTGTCCCTGGGCGTCCGCTTCCGGTTTCCCGCCTTTACCATCTCGCAAGTCGGACTTGTCCGTCTCGCTGCGCTCAGAGGTTTTTTCAGTCAAACCTAGTCCAAGGGGCGGCTCTTTATTTTTGGCCGCCTTCTGGGAAAACTCGTCGTTGGGGTCTGGCCCCTTGCGCGGTTTCAGTGCACGGGCTCCGTACTCGTAGGCTGTCTTTTCAGTCATGGCTAATCCTCCGTTCCAAGCTCAACCGGAAGCCATGCAGATTGTTCCCTTTTTGCGGCTACCGACGCATCAGATGCCGCCGGTACTCCACCGGCGACGCTGCCGTATCTGTGGCCCTTGCACCCATGCCACTCGGACGCGGCGGCTTGCGGCGCAGGGGGAAATTATCCCTTGGCGCCTAGCGACTCGAACTGCCTGTAAGCGTCTTTCGCCAAATCGGCGTAGAGATGGCTCATCCTGGTGCCTTCAGTGACGAAGCCTTCATAGGCCTCTTTCGCGTAGACAGTCTCAACATACGAAGTGCCCGCTGCCGGTACGAGCGGCGGCCGGCTCGGGTGTCGAAGTCCACGGATCGTGGAGATATTCGCGATCCCGATTTTTAACAGCTTCGAACTACTACCTATCTAATTGCTTTGTTAGACGGATGCGCGGCGTGAAAAAGCTCGCCCAATGGCGATCAATATACAGGCGCCAATAAAGCCAGCGATGAGGTAGCCAAGCCACCCACCCAGGCCGATGCCAAGAAGGCTGAGCAGGAAGTTGGCAACCACTGCGCCAATGATGCCGAGAACTATGTTCATCAACACCCCTTGGTTGGACTTCATGAACATCTCAGCCAGCCAACCTGCGATGCCGCCGATGATTATGGCTGCAATCCAGCCGACAGCAGTGTCGTCCATTTCTCCTCTCCTCTTCACGCGAAATTCGCGTGAATCACAACACTCTTACGTGAGATGGTTGCGCACGAAGCAAATACCCCGCCAACTACGAATGAAAGCGGTCGCGTAGGCGACCCTGGGTCAACTCCTATTATGGAAAGGCAGCGGTGCGGCCATCTAAGACGGTGAGAACCGCAAGCTCCTCAGCTTGGAGCGGTTCCCGTCGGTCGGTACCTTGTTTGCCCGACCGGAGCACTTCATCTCTCAGCGAGTAACGCCTAAACTAATGGGCACTGAGCAACCGGAAGTCTGTGTCTGTGACAGCGGGATCCTCATCCGCCGGCAGATCTTTTCATCCAAGGGACGGGCCCAAGGTCCGCCCGGCGCAAACAGCCGCTGCACCTCTACACAGACGTGCACGCTGGTTTTGGCCGAGCGGACCGTGGATAAGCCCACGCGACGTCATTTCACAGATTCCGGCTGTTACGCGGCCTGTTGCATCGCCCTTTCGTTGACACCGCTCTCGCCAAGTGCCGACAGCGCTTCGTCGGTCAACTCTTCTTCGCTGAGAGTGGTTTTGAGGAGCTCTGCAGCTTCCGACATGCCGAGCTGCTCCGCCCAGACTATCAAAGTGCCATAGCGGGCAATCTCATAATGCTCAACCGCCTGGGCAGCTGCCACCAGACCGGCATCAAGGGCTGGGGCGCCTTTGTACTCTGACATTATCTCCTCGCCTTCTTCCAGAATGCCGTCGATCGCAGGGCATGTCTTGCCGCGTGCAGGCTTTCCGATGAGTTCGAAAACCTGTTCCAGGCGCTCGACCTGAGCTTCGGTTTCAGCAAGGTGCTTTTGGAATGCCGCCGAAAGTTTGCGGATCGCCGCGCTGAACGGCTTTTTGATAGCCCTTTCTGCCGCACAGCTTGTAAACCCTCTGTGTGCGAACGGCTACGCTGCCGAAAGGCTTCTTCCATGCCGGCAACGAGGGCGGTCTCGACCGCCATGCAGTGCCGCACAGCATGATGCTGATTTCCAAACGGCGAATCCTTGTTGGTGGCAGGAGACCATCATGCACGTGCGAAGGAACGGTAATCTTCGACGTCACAGGCTTCAGTGCTGAAGCGAGAACTTTTGCTATTGTCCTCAAGACCTGCGATACCGTCAGTCCGCGACACAAAAGTGTTGCGATGCGCGCTGTGCGGTATTCACGAATAGCGCGCGCCTTCCCGACCTCAAAAGTCGTCTCTCCCCTGCTACGTCCAGGACGTGAGAGACGTCGAAGAAAGTACCCGAACATGGACGAACTTCATGCCCACGCGCGTGAGCAATTTTTCGCGGCGATACGCGCCCTCGCGGCTTCGGCCGACAGCATACAGGCACGTGTAATAGATGCCACACAGAGCATACTCGAGGTCACCATTGACGAGTTCGAAGGGGACAGCGAACTGAAGATCAAGTTTGCTCGCCTTCTAGATCTGCTGGCCCTTGATCAAGATGACATCGAAAAGACAGCGGAGGAAACGGCTGCCCATATGACTGATTTTGAGGCGATCAAGGTTGCCGATCTGATGTGCGATTTCTATTACGATCTAGGGTAGTGTTCTAATTAGCGAACAACCAGTGCTTGGAGATTACCGGCCGGCACCGCTCGGGCCTGTAGGGCCATTATGCTGAGTCTGTAGCGCGGCGACCATGTTTGACATTTTGTCTTGACGCGTCCTGTGTCGGTGGGGCCGGATTGGACAGCAGTGGGTCCGACGCCCTGACGCTTGCGGCAGTACGCCACAACAAGTGACGCTGCCGTAAATCTGGCCCGCCAAGAGCGATGCGCCGGGTAGTCGCTTTCCGACAGGTACCCCCGAACTCGTCTGAGGATGAAGCCTCCGCAGAAGGCAGCAGCACCTCCACTGACGAGGAACGCGATGTGCTCCAGAAAACTGAAGCTGTAAAAGCGGCCGAGTATCCAGAGCGTCATTCCGAGCAGAACCACAGCGATGACGCCGTAGAGTAGCAACGAGCCCTGAGGCGTCGGCGCATATTTTTCGGCGGCGATATCGGATTCTGTGGGATGCTGTTTGGTGATAGAAACCCTTACACCACAAGCCCTTTATGCGACATCGTCGCGGGCGCTCGAAGTTCGCTCGCCATTTCTGCTGCATCCCGATAAAGGCGGATAGCGGCCTCCACCATTTTGACAGCCCTTCCAGGATCGGCACTCGATGGCCGCGAATTCTCGCAATTTTCTCAGCGAAGGCAGCCATCTAAAGGAATACGACAGTATCGCTATTGAGATGGTTTGACGCGGGCATCGCAAAACGAAACCAGGCGCTGGCGGCGCTCATCCCACAGGACGAGTTTCACGCAGCGGAGGCTCTCCATGATGGTGATGCGGCCAATGCCGCGTAGTTCCGGGTAGTCCCGCAGCACTTCCGGAAGCCGATAGTACGGCACCCTGCTAGAGAGGTGGTGGACGTGATGGATGCCGATATTGGCCGTCAGCCAGCGCAGGATCGAGGGCAGTTCATAGTATGAGGATCCGTGTAGGGCGGCGTCCTGGAATCGCCATTGCGGTCCTTGCGACCAGTGCGTTTCCTCGAACTGATGCTGAACATAAAACAGCCAGATACCCGCCGATCCCGCCAACACCACGACCGACAGTTGCACCAGGAGGAATGACCCGAAGCCGATCAGCCAGATCGGGATGACCGCCAGAAGGACAATGCCCAGATTGGTCGCCATGGTCGAGACCCACGGTTCGGTGCCCGAGCGCATCATCCCGAAAGGCAGCCTCTGTTTGAACAGGAAAAGCCATATGGGGCCAATGCCGAACATGATGAATGGGTTGCGATAGAGCCTGTACGCGAGCCGGCGCAGGCCAGACAGGGAATGATATTCGGCCACCGTCAGGGTCGTGATGTCGCCAACGCCGCGCTCATCGAGATTACCTGCAGAAGCATGATGCGCCGCATGTGCACGACGCCAATAATCGTATGGCGTAAACGTCAGGACACCGATCACCCGGCCGGTCCAGTCATCCGCGGTGCGGTGAGCGAAGAAGGAACCGTGACCGCAATCGTGCTGGATCATGAACAAACGAAGCAGGAATCCCGCCGCAGGCACTGTCAGCGCCATCCCCCACCAGAAGCCATAATGCACCGTAATCGCGGCAAGCGACCAAAGGCCGACAAACGGGACAAGCGTCACCATCAGTTCAAGCAGACTACGCCCCCTGTGTGGCTTCCGATAGCTGGCGAGCACCTTGGGCCAGGGCCGCTCGCCGTCTTGGAGCGTGGAGATGGATGTGGTGGCTTCCGTCAACGACAATGGTCAGGCCTCGATAGGTTCGGAGACTGCTGCGCGGAACGACCCGGCAAGCAGAAGCCGTGGTTTAGAAAAGTGGTCACGCTTCCGTTACCTATGAGAGGGACGTACTCGGCCGGGCGCGTCGTGGGTGAAGGTGCGTGCTCAGCACCAGGGCCCGCATCCATACCGCTACCAAACAGATGACGATGAGTACGATAACGCTTTTTCCATGTGACTCCCTGGAGCCGACGTTTGACCCTTGCGGCAGTAAGCCAACTTTAGTTCGACTTTCATCAATGGTGGGCGGTCTCTTTTCGTTCCAGTTAGAGCGACAATCACCGTAGGCTAAATGCGCTCTGCAAAGATATTTGACTTTTCGTGACACGCGATAGCGCTAGATTCGCTTCGATCCGAAGTTCTCTCATGCTGTTTCCCGCCATCCTCGGAACAGTGGTACGGACCGGCAGTCTGCGTCTGATCGACGGTGCGGGACGGAGCCATGTGTATGGCGACGGCTCCCCGCCCCACTGTACCGTTCGGCTCCGCGCTCGCTATCTCAACTATACGCTTGCCGTGAATCCGGAACTTTCGATCGGCGAAGCTTATATGAACGGACTTCTGACCGTCGAAGAAAGCCGCTTCACCATAGAAGGCGCCCGTCACGTTTCCGTGCGTGCCGACAGAGCCCGAGATATTCAGCGTTGGGAACTTTCAAAGCGCCGTGAGCTTCTCTCTCAACAAGGAGATTACCCATGGCAAACCTCGGCAGACTTGCAATCGCGATGCTTGGCATACTGGCGTATCAAAACCGCGACAAGATTGGAGATATGATCCGCGGTGCCAGCCGCGGGACGGGCCCGAACAACCCGCAAGGCGGGCTTATGGATCAACTTTCGAAAGGAGTCTCTGGAACGCCGCTCGGAGATGTCCTCGACCGCTTCCGCAACTCTGGGGCTGGTGCCAAGGTGGACTCGTGGGTTGGGACAGGCCCAAACCAGCCCATCGAGACTGAGGAGGTCGAGTCCGCCATCGATGAAGAGACGCTTGCGGCACTTTCGGAACAGACCGGGCTCTCTCGCGAGGAACTGATCGCAAGGATCACGCAGGCCCTGCCAGAAGCGGTTGATAAGATGACGCCAAACGGCGAGCTGCCGTCTGACCATTTGTCCAACTCCGAAAACCTGCTCGACGATGTGCCTCCGCGTCCGTAACTCCGGAGCGTGCTCCGTGCTGTATCTGCCGAACCTTGGCACAGTCGCTCTAGCCTTTCTCCTCATGGCCGTTCAGGCTGTCGCCCAGGAATGGGAACAGTTCGGGTTTCGAAAGCTGGGATTTGTCTTCGACGTGCCGCTTGGATTTGTGTTGAAAGAGACAGCCGAGAATGGGGGAGGCGCAACCTTCGAAGCCGAGGACGGAGCCTTCCTGACCGTCTGGGGAGACGACCTCCCCGAGCGCAATTTCAAAACCACTGTTCAGACCCAACTCGATGCCGATGAGGACGAAGGTTGGGACGTTACATACCGTCGGGTCACGCCCACTTGGGCAAGTTATTCTGGAGTTAAGGATGGCAGGATTCGCTACGTCCGCGCCATCGCAATCTGCAACGATCGAGTGGGAATTTTTCAACTAGACTACGATGTCGAAGATAAAGTCCCATGCGATCCGATTGTCGTCAGGATGGTGCGGTCGCTGAAGGCAGAGGCCTGCTAAATGTCAGGCGACGGAGTCATCGATTGCTTGATAATTGGCGGAGGACCGGCGGGACTGGTAACTGCCTCATACTTGGCAAGATTCCGGCGCCGTGTAACAGTAGTCGACGCAGGCGAGAGCCGTGCAAAATGGATTCCTTCCACACACAACTGTCCTGGTTTCCCGGATGGCATCTCTGGCTCGGAACTACTCAGCCGCCTACGGCAACAAGCCGAACAATATGGTGCAGGGCTTGTTGATGGTGTGGTTAAGCGTATTCGAGTGACGGGCGCGACCTTTACGGCCGAGTCCCCGCTATCGATTCAGGCGCGTTCGGTGGTTGTTGCCACAGGCATCGTCGACAAACTTCCCGATTGGCGAAACATAAAAGAGGCGGTTCAAAGCGGATCCCTACGGCTTTGCCCCATTTGTGACGGTTATGAAGCGATCGATAGGAACGTTGCAGTATTCGGAAATGCGCAGGAGGCCTGTAAAAAGGCCCTGTTTATGCGCACGTTCACCCCACACGTGACCGCGCTGATTGTCAGCGGGAGTGGCCAGCTTGCGCCCGCCGCAATGGAAGCGCTGAGGGAGGCGGGTATCGCGGCGGTCTTTTGTACCTCAGCCGCAATTCAACTTGGGGAACGCGGGGCAACGGTAAGGGCGGCAGGCGGCCGAAATCTTCATTTCGATACCTTATACCCAGCGATGGGGTTCGAGGTGCGATCGAACATTGCCACCGAGCTGGGAGCGGCAAGTGACGAGATGCGCAACCTCATCGTCGATGTTCGGCAAAGAACAACTGTTCCAGGTCTGTATGCAGCCGGCGACATGATCAACGAGATAAACCAGCTTGCCGTTGCGTTCGGGCACGCGGCCATAGCTGCCACGGATATTCATAACCGCTTAGCTGAAGAAGATCGTGTACTGGCCTAGTCGGATCAATCCCAGGCCTTCGGAGGCCAATCATCCTTAGGTGAACTTCGGGGCGGCTCGTTGGGGTAAGTTAAAGCCTGCAACGCCTGAAGCGTTTTCGCATCATCCTTGCGCCCGTCAATTGGACAATCGCGAAGCCGGGATGACGACGACGGTGAAGCCAGGAGCCGGCGTGTCGATGACGAGGTACTTACCGGATCGACCCGCCGGCTCTCGAATGATCCGGTGCGCAACGAGCCTCGTGGCGGTCCGCCAAGCGCCGCTTCAACGAGGACGTTCCCCGCGGAATACGCAAAATGGCCCGCGACTTCTGCCCGCCCGGTCTAGCGAAGCAGGGCCGCTGCGAACGGCAGTAGTCGTCCGGTGAAAGGCCCGCCCCAGCGGGCTTTCTCTTCCTAGGGTACGGGAGCGGACCCGCGCACGATCGAAACCTGCCAGTTTCCTCCTCGAGCGGTGCGCACCCCGCGGTTGTTCAGGGCGAGTGCGATCGATAGTAAACTGGTCGCTCCGGCGCTATGCATAGATAGGCAACACGCTTGCCGCAAACCTGTCTGCTTCGTCAATGTTTACCTGGCGGCCCTTTGCTGCCGACGATGCAGCGCCAGTCGGACTGCGAGTTGTCGGCCTTGCGACTTGCGAGAGGCGAGGGCGGCTGAGAGTTGCGGCCAACGATCGAGCGCATCGGCTCTCTTGCCCGTCTCCACCTCCGTGACCTCTTGCAGGATCGTGATGCCCTCAGCTTCAGCGAAGCGAGCCACAGCCGCGCGTTGTGCTTCTAGGCCAAAGCCAGAGCGCCCCTGCCGCTGGGTCGACACCCTGTAGTAAGCGATTGCGCACTGCGACACGGGAACCCCGCTGCTGTCCGACCTGTAGGTGCGGCCTTTCATGTGCCGCTGGCCATAATGCTATTCGCGCGGCTCAGGTCCCGATCGTAAGCTCGCACTCGAAGTGCACGGGTCCAGTGGGTTCTCCTGATCCGGCGGTTTTAACCGGCTTTGTGCATCAGCTCCTGTCCGCCCTTTCCAACCTCGTCGGCGATCGTTCACCTGTTCTCGTCTATGCGATGACCGGCTGGCTGTAGCGCTCGCCGCTGGTCATCAACGCCCAGACCATGCCGGCTGTCTTGTTAGCCAGCGCAACCGCCGCGACCTTGGTCGTTCGTCGTGCCATCAACTGCACGAGCCATGGTCGCCTGGTCCCGTTCCGTTCGGCATAGCGGATGACCGCCATTGCGGCAACGACGAGCAGCTGGCGCAGGTAGCTATTACCACCTTTGGAGATGCTGCCGAGCTTCTCCTTGCCCCCGCTCGAGTTCTGCTTTGGCGCGAGCCCGATCCAGGCGGAGAGGCATCGGCCCGACTTGAATGCGTGCGGATCGGCCATGGTGGCGACGAACGCGCTCGCCAGCAGCGGACCAGCATCAACCGGACCCGGTGCAGCATCATAACGCTTTGCTGCTCGGGCGACTTCACCGGCACGAAGCGCATGTGGGCCGAGTTACCGCCTCGCAGATGGCTTCCGCATCGGCCGCATCGTTCTTCTGCCGCTTCAAATAGGGCTTCACATACTGTGCCGGCAGCAGCCGCACATCGTGGCCAAGTGCGATGAGCTCACGAGCCCAATAGTGCGACGAGCTGCACGCCTCGATACCAACCAGGCATCGCGGCAAGCTCTTGAAGAATGCCAGCACGCGCCCACGCGTAAGTTTTCTGCGAACGGCAACCTCACCAGCCGCATCCACGCCGTGGACTTGAAACACGGACTTCGCGATATCCAGACCAATCGTCGTAACGTTGTTCATCATAGCGCTCCTCCAGCTCTAATCCCGCGATCATACCGCAGGGAGGGAGGAGAGCCGTCCACCGCATCATCAGCAGAACGGCAGCTTCCATGATCCGACTATTCGAAGCGGACCTTCAGGTCGGAGCGAGTTATCCGTGCACCCCTGACCAATACCATCGAGTTCGATTTCACCTTGTCCAAATTCGTGTGGATTTTGCACGCAAGCCGCAAAACAGGTGGATATAAACCTCACCCTCTGGCCGGCCCGACCATTTTGCCATGTTATGCAGTTTGCTTGGCCTTTGGGCTGGATGCCTTGCGCCGTGATGTAGTTTTAGTCAGCGGCATTGGTGGCCATGGGCGAGGCTCTTCCAGGGATTGAGCGGCGGCTTCGGCCAAAGTGCTCGCCACAAAACCGGTCCCGACATCCGCGATAAGTTTAACCGGCTCGATCGTGTCGGTGTTGCATAGCAAAATGCCCACCCGGAGTGATGGACGTAAGCGTTTAAGGCGACGTGTCATGTAGCGAGCATGCTGAACAGACGAAGGGTTCAAGAAGACAATCACAATTGTTTCCAGACCATCGATTGAGAGTTGCCTAATTCGACCGGGCGCGAGCGATGTGTGCTCTATATAGTTTGTCGTGGCGCCCTGTGCCTTGAGCACCTGAACGAGCATGGCTGCTGCGGCATCGTCGAATTCGCCTCGACCCCCTGCGCATGCGATCACTCTGCCTTCTCCATTCGGCAGAGGCAGTTCCAGCTTCGTGGTGGGTTCGATAGCCAAGTCTTGCTTTGGCTCAGATTCCTCATCGGATTCGAAAGCAAAGTCATCGAGGTTATTCACCAGCGTCTGAGCGCTTTCTGCCACTCGCGAGCGCCTCTCATCCGTGAGTACGCCCCGAGACCGATCTTCTTCCGCTAGCGCCAAGGCAGGAACCGCAACGGTCTCGTAAAATGACAGAATAGTATTTTCCTCAAGATAAGCTTCGGCGCGCTCCGTCGCTTCTGTGGGATCGCCGGCGAGAAGCCGCTGATAGAGCTGCTGATGTAGATCGAGAACTGGTTCGTTCCCTAGGAGTACATCGAGAAATTCGAATTGAGGCACGTGCCGGCCGAGGACGACCAGGCATACGGTCAGAGGTGTCGACAGGAGAAGCCCCATCGGCCCCCATAGCCAGGTCCAGAATATCGCAGCAACAATAATAGCGAGCGGGGACAGCCCGGTGCGGGAGCCGTAGACCCAGGGCTCGACGACATTGTTGCTGACGAGTTCAAGAACGACAAATAGCGCCGCCGTCCAGAGCACCATTGTCCAGCCGGGATCAACGGCCAACGCCAGAGCCAATGGGAATATTGAAGCGATGATCGGTCCGATGTAGGGAATAAAACGCAGGATCAAAGCCATAAATCCCCAGAGCGGGGCATTCGGTACGCCGATGACCCAAAGCCCGATGCCAATTGGCAGCGCATAAGCTGCGTTTACAGCCAGCTGCGACAAAAGATAGCGGGCCACGCGGTCTCCTGCATCTTGCAACGCAGCCGTCGTTCGATGGAGGTCGCCGGCTCCGACCAAACGAATAAAACGGTCGCGCAAATCTTCACGCCTCAAAAGCATGAAGATCACCACCACAATAATGATGCCACCGGTGGCTAGGGGCTGAATGAGCGGCCCAACGACACTCCGCAAAACCTGGAGCGGGCCAGGCGGCGGCGTGATAACCTCCACGGGTATAGGCGGTGGAGAAGGGTCATCTGAGCCCGGACCGCCGACGGTATTAGGCTCCTCGTCAACCTGGCTTTCTCGTCCCAAGCGCTCGAGCAACTTGGATAGCCGCTCGAACACGCCACCGCCAACCTTGGCGTCCTTTATGACTTCGACCTTAGCTACGAGGTTGTACTGGTAGAGCGGTATGTTTTGAGCCAGCGTCCCGAGTTGCGAAGCGACCACTGCGCCGAACATGAAGATGGCGGCGAACGCGCCAATGACAACCGCGATCACTGCTGCTGGTCGAGGGACCCGTACCTTACGCAAAGCCGCAACGAGCGGCGATAGCGCGAACGTTAGGAGTATCGCCATCGCCAGCGGGATAAAAATATCTCGGCCAAAATACAATGCTGCCACCGTGGCAATGACGGCTATCGCCTTAGGATATGCCGGCGGATGTGATGGGTGGTTGCCCATCACCGGATCCGGGGCGCTTCTACCGCCCGGCGCAATGCCAAGCGTAGTTGGTTTGAGTGCAAACATGATTGAGGTGTCCAACATCGCAGATGCTGGCACCATAATTTAGATCCGACGATTACGTTCCGAGGCCGCCACGAAACGGGGGTAAGGCGAACGCCCTCCGGTGTCATCCAACCGTGGACCACGTTATTAGGCATGAGCTTCTGAAAAATCCCTCGGATTTTTAGGCTTCTCGCAGACCTTTGAGACGGCTTTGCGGGCCTTCTGGGGTTGTCGCCAACCTAGGGTCGCGACTGCCCCGTACGGCAGCCTATTCCTTCTTGGGCCTGCCATGGCCGCCCCTGCACACAAACTGGTCTGGCATCGGCTGAAAGCTGGATGCTGGTGAGCGCGCCCGGCGTTCGGCTTTGCCGAGCGCTGCTTAAAGTTTGCGAGCTCGTGGATCGTTCTGACACATACCGGCGTTACTTTGTGGAGTTACAATCTCGTGAATTTCGTGTGGAGGAGCTTAAGCCATGAAAAGAATAGTTCTCGCCGGGATATTCGCCCTGTCAGCTTCCACGTCGTTTGCACAGACAGGCCCGGCCCCAGCGCCTTTGGCTCCTGCGACAGAAACTACATCGCCGGCTGCACCTGCAACTATGGCGCCGATTGATCCGGCGGAGGCCCAACAGGAAACGGCTGGTGGCCCGGCCAATCTCTGCCAGGAACTTCTTGCCTTCATGAAGGCGCCGCCGCCTGAAGCGGCGACTCAGACAGCGGCTGCTAATCCCGCTCCGGCTCCAGCCCAATCCTCGGCGCAACAGGCAGCCTCCAGCCAGCAGACAGCACCTCCACAACAACAGGCCGCCCCTGCGGGGAAGGGCTCGTCCGCTTTGGCCGGCACAACAGCTGCGGGTGCAGGTGCCTCGGCGAAGCCGGAGATCGGGTCCGATTCGGCGCAAGCGGTTACCGGTCAGACTGGCGTGGCAACTGACGCACCAGACCCTAGCAAGGCGAAGGTAGCCGCCGGTTCGGTGGAAAATGCACCTCAGAAGGACAGCCTGTCCGCACCGGTGCCGCCTGCCGATGTGACCAGCACACCGAAGGAATCGATCATCACGGTCGAGCAGGCTGAGGAACTCGCAGCCGCCAACGACATCAGCCAATGCCAGAATGCAGCCCGGAAAATGAGAGTGGCCGGCGTCGCCATGCCGCCGCCGTTGATTGCCCTGGCCGCACTCGACTCGCAATATCAGCAGCGGGGGGGCACCGAGACCGCTCCGTTTGGAGCTGAACCAGCGGCTGTGGATCGGACTCCTCCGTCGCAGCCGCCGGCGCCGCAGTGACGAAGATACATCACGGAGTCGCGGTCCACTCGGCATAAAATTTATGGGAAGAATTTCCGCTCTATTCCGTCGTCTTCCCCACCGGTGAACTCTCAGGGCTTGGGTCCCATGTCGCGAGTGCTGGCGACGCGGCTGCGTGAGGCCGGCGAGAGGCCCAATTCGCTCATGAACTTGATGGGCCGCGTGCCGGGATTGCCGGTGGCGAGCCGGATCGCGGAGGGCGGGGGTGGTCTGGTGCGGTCGCTGGTTAAGCAGATCGGCGGTGAACTCGAGATCTAGGGGATGCTGGCTCACCATCACCATCTCTTTCTCCGGCGCTTCTCGTTTCCCGCCTCCGAGCGGCCGCTAGGAAGAACCATCTCGGTAGGCTCCCCGCAGATCTCAAACGCTAGCCGAATTAAAGGTGGACATTCACGCGTTCTGCATGTATACAAACTCATCGACTTTTGAAGTTCGAACTTTGTTTATTTGCGCTCCGGCGCTGGTCTGCGATCTTCCTTCCCGCAAAACTCGATTTTTACTCACGGTGCATCCGCATCGGGAGAACATAATGTTGCTGAGGAAAGGGTTCATCATGACCACCGGCACAGTAAAATGGTTCAATTCCA
>NZ_RCIZ01000002.1:82500-807717 GCF_003666685.1 Mesorhizobium sp. YM1C-6-2 | reverse complement strand
CAACACGGGACGCGATCCAGCGCCACACTTGCCTGGATGGAGGTCGTGCACACCCGTTCCCACAAGCAAGCTGCTGACGGGGAGTATGAGAGCGATCAGAGAGGTGTGAACAAAAACGGTCCAAGTATTTTTGAAGTTGCAACGAAATCAACATGTTAGATGAAAATCGTTTTCACATCCGCATAGCCGGTCGTTCCCGATTCGAAAATCGCAATTTGCGACTCTAAATTCGTCCCGCCCCGGCTTAAGAATGTAGCGACAACAGATGAGGACGAGATGACCCACACCGCATTGATCCTGGTCGATATCCAGAACGACTATTTCGAGGGCGGCAACTGGCCCGTCGCCAGGATGGCTGCGGCGAGCGCCAACGCGGCAAGGCTGCTGGAGCAGGCCCGCCAGTCCGGCCAGATGGTCGTCCACGTTCATCACGAAATACCGTCAGACGACGCGCCGTTCTTCCGTCCCGGCACCGAGGGCGCCCGCATCCATGCTTCCGTCGCGCCACAGAAGGACGAGGCGGTGATCCTGAAGCATCACCCCAACAGCTTCCGTGAAACCGGCCTGCTGGCATTGCTGCAGGACAAGGGGATACGGAACGTGACGATCTGCGGGGCCATGTCGCAAATGTGCATCGATGCGACGACGCGCGCCGCGGCGGATTTCGGGTTCGACGTGACGGTGGCCGAAGATGCCTGCGGCGCCAAGGAAGTGTCGTTCGGGTCCATGCAGGTGGACCCCGGACAGGTCCACGCCACGATCATGGGAGCGCTCGACGGCACCTATGCGAAGGTCGTCAAAACCGACGCCTACCTGGCCGGCGACGCCTGACGGCAGGTTAGACCAGGCTCTCCCGGAAGCAGCCTTTCGGCGTCCGTATCTTGCCTGCAATCGGCCGCGCCGCCACTGGACTCGGAGCCGAATGCGCATTCCGTCACGGGGCGCAGGCCTGGGCGATCGACAGGCTGTTTTCGTAAAGGCGGTGCCGCGTGATGCGACCGTTCTCGACGGCGAGATGCAGCGCGAACGGCCCCTCGAAGGACTTTCCCGTCGCGCGTACGGTCCCCGACAGATGTCCCATCAGGACCGCGTTGGCGCCATCGACCAGGAACGTGTCAACGGAGGCCCGCGCATCCTCGGCCACGGTGTATTCCATCAGTTCCGTGAACTGGGCGGCACATTCCGAGGCGGTAGACCGCGGGCGTATCCACGGGGCGGCAGGGTTCTCGGCGAGCATCCAGTCGACCTCGTCGGCGAACAGCGCGACGAGCCGCTCGGTATCGCCGGCCAGCCGGGCGGCGAGGAATTCCTGCACGACGGCGCGAGTCGTCGCGGCGTCTGAACTCGGGGCTGCGGCCGGGACCTCTCTTACAGCGGTGAAACTGGCGGTCATGGCTTTCTCCTCGCTTCCGTGGCGATCCCGGCGGGATCGTCGATGAGCTCACTTTTCCGGAGAATTCGTAGAGAGGTCGATTACCCGGGAGGTAATCAAAGGACGCCGCGACGGCCCCCTATGACCGGCAGCGCCCGGCTTGCCAGCAACGCCTGACGGTAGGTTAGACCAGGCTCTCGCGGAGCAGCCTTTCGGCGGCGGCGCGGGCCTCCTCGGTGATTGTGGCGCCGGCGAGCATGCGGGCGAGTTCCTCCTGCCGGCCGGCAGTGTCCATCTCGGCGATGCCGGTCGAGACGCTGTTCCTGCCGCCCGATTTCGAGATCAGGAAATGCGTCGCGGCGCGGGCCGCCACCTGCGGGGCATGGGTGACGGAAAGCACCTGCACGCGGGAGGAAAGCCTAGCGAGGCGCTGGCCGATCGCGTCGGCGACGGCGCCCCCTACCCCGGTGTCGATCTCGTCGAAGACCAGTGTCGGCGCCGAGCCGCGGTCGGCGAGCGCCACCTTCAGCGCCAGCAAAAAACGCGACAGCTCGCCGCCCGACGCGACCTTCATCATCGGTCCCGGACGCGTGCCGGGATTGGTGCGCACCCAGAACTCGACCTGGTCGACACCAGCCTCGGTGCGGTTGTCCGGCTCGCTGGAAATCTCGACCAGGAACTCCGCGCGGTCGAGTTTCAGCGCCGGCAACTCGGCCATGACCGCCTTCTTCAAGGCGACGGCGGCGGCGGCGCGAAGCTCGGTGAGCCGCCTGGCGTCGCGGTCGTAGACGTCGCGCGCGGCAACGGCCTGCTTTTCCAGCGCGGCGAGTTTTTCCTCGCCGGCGTCGAGATCGGCGAGATCGGCCGCCATCGTGTCGCGCGTCCTGGCGAGATCGTCGACGGCGACGGAGAATTTGCGCGAGGCGGCGCGCAGCGCGAAAAGCCGCTCCTCGGAGCGCTCCAGCTTCTGCGGATCGAACTCTGTGGCGCGCAGGGCGGCCTCGACGCCTGACTGCGCGGCGTCGAGATGGATGAGCGCGTCGTCGAGCGACTTCACCACCTCATCGAGCAGGCCCGGCGCCTCGGTGGTCTTGCGCTGCAGGCGACGCAGCAGGCTGGCGAGCTGCGGCAGCGGCGAGTTCTGGCCGGAGAGCACGTCCTGCGCATCCTTGATCTCGCCGGCGACCTTTTCGGCCCGCATCATGGCGGTGCGGATGTCGGCGAGCTCGGTCTCCTCGCCGGGCTGCGGGTCGAGGCGGACGAGCTCGGCGACGGAGGCTCTGAGATAGTCGGCCTCGCGGGCGGCGGCCTGCACGCGAGCGCGGTGAGTCGCGAGCTGCTGTTCGCAGTCGCGCCAGAAGTGCCAGGCCCTGGCGCAGTTCCCGACCTCGCCGACATGGCCGCCGAAGGCGTCGAGCAGTTCGCGGTGGGCGGCGGGATCGACCAGCGCGCGCTCGTCGTGCTGGCCGTGGATCTCGACCAGCGCGCGGCCGATGTCGCGCATCAGCGTGACCGAGGACGGCTGGTCGTTGACGAAGACACGGGTGCGACCGTCTGCCGTCTGCACGCGGCGCAGGATGATATCGCCGTCGTCGTCGAGCGCGTTCTCGGTGAGGATGGCGCGCGCCGGATGGTTCTTCGGCACGTCGAATACTGCCGAGACCTGGCCCTGCGCCGCCCCGTGGCGGACAAGCGAGGCGTCACCGCGCGCGCCGAGCGCCAGCGACAGAGCGTCGAGGAGGATGGATTTGCCGGCGCCCGTCTCGCCGGTCAGCACCGAAAGGCCGGGCGCAAAATCGATGTCCAGCCGCTCGATCAGGACGATATCGCGGATCGACAGGCGGGACAGCATCCAGGCTAGAGCCTTTTTCGAAACCGGTTTCCAGTCACGGGATCATGCCCGGTGCGGCATGACCTTTTCCGGAACTGGCTACCACCTTTCGGGATCATGCTCCAGATCAGGCGTCGCCGCCGAAGAGCTGTCCGGCCTTGGACAGCCACGACCCCGCATTCTCGCGCGGCTGGAGCCCGCCGGACTGCAGCAGCGCGTAGGAATCCTTGTACCACTGGCTGTCCGGATAGTTGGCGCCGAGCACGGCGGCCGCCGTCTGGGCTTCCGAGGTGATGCCCATCGCGTAATAGGCCTCGGTCAGGCGCGCCAGCGCCTCCTCGACATGGCGGGTGTTGGAATAGTTCTCGACCACGTAGCGGAAGCGCTTGACGGCCGCGATGTATTCGCGCCGCTCGAGATAGTAGCGGCCGACCTGCATCTCCTTGCCGGCGAGCTGATCGCGGGCGAAACGCACCTTGGAGCGGGCGTCGTCGACATATTCCGATTCGGGCCAGCGCTGGACCACCTCCTCCATCGCCTCGATGGCGCGGCGCGATTCCTTCTGGTCCTGGGTGACGTCGCGGATCTGACGGAAATAGGAGAGGCCGACGATGTACTGCGCGTAGGCGGCGTCCTCGGAGGACGGGTAGAGCGTGACGTAGCGCTTGCCGGCGTTGATCGCCTCGTCGTAATTGCCCTGCCGGTAGTTGGTGAAGGCACCCATCACCATCGACTTGCGCGCATACTCCGAATAGGGGTGCTGGCGGTCGACGGCTTCGAACTTGCGGCTGGCCTCCTTGAGGCGGCCGGCGTTCAGATTGGCGAGACCCTGGTTGTAGAGCTGGTCGGCCGGCTCGGTCTGCTCGACATAGGTGGCGAGGTTGAGATCCTCTTCCTTGGACATGCAGCCGGCGGCGAGCGCCGGAACCATCGCAAACGCAGCGACCGTCAACGCCGTGCGAATCGCCCTGCCCGCGTGAGCCTTCTTCACGAAATACATGGTTGGATTAGCCCTTCTCGGCGTCGCCATTTCCCACTCCAGAACGGATGACTCCACTCTATGCCGCCATCCGTCCCATCTTCCGAGCACGATATTCCGAAACCGCTTCGCAATTTTCGGGATCGTGCTCCGGCGCCCTCCCGTCCCGGGGACATGGGCGCCGGCCCGTCGACCTGCCGCGATTAAGCATAGTCGCTTTCAGGCGACAATGCCATCGCCCGGCAATGGCGCATTTTTATGGCGCGGATTTCGCTAACAAACCCTTGGCGAAAAATGCCTTCGGTGTGACTTTCCGGGCACGCGGCCAGAAAGGCGTGAACGTCAGAGCACCCAGGGCGCGTAGACGGCGGCGTTGACGGCGACGAGCTCGGCGGAGCGGCCGCGCTCGCGGCGGTTGGTCTCGACGATCTCGAAGGCCGAGCGGTCGGACAGGAGGTGGCGCAGCGCCGCCGCGTTCAGCCGGTGGCCGCCGCGATAGGAACGGTAGCAGCCGATGAAGCGCGCGCCGGCAAGCGCCAGGTCGCCCATGGCGTCGAGCATCTTGTGGCGGACGAACTCGTTCTTGTAGCGCAGGCCTTCCATGTTGATGACGCGGCTGTCGTCGCCGATCACCACGGAATTCTCCAGCGAGGAGCCGAGCGCGTGGCCGGCTGCCCAGAGCCGCTCGACATCCTTCATGAAGCCGAAGGTGCGGGCGCGGGAAATGTCGCGGCGGAACACCGCCGGATCGATGTCGGCGGCGAACGACTGGCGGCCGATGGCGGGGCTCTCGAAGTCGATCTCGATCTCGAAGCGGGTGCCGTCATAGGGCTGGAACTCGGCGAAGGAGGCGCCGCTGTCGATGCGCACGGGCTTGACGACGCGGATGTAGCGGCGCTTGACGTCGAGCGTCTCGATGCCGGCTTGATCGATGGCTTCGACGAAGGACGCAGCGCTGCCGTCGAGGATCGGCATCTCGTCGCCGTCCACCTCGACCACGAGGTTGTCGATGCCGAGGCCGAACAGGGCGGCCATGACGTGCTCGACCGTGCCGACATGGTGGCCGGCCGGATCGCCGAGCGCGGTGCACAGGTCCGTGGCGCCGATCTCGGAGACGAGTGCGCGAATCTCGCGCGTGTCGCCGAAGGCGTCCATGTGATGGAAGACCACGCCGGTGTCGGGATCGGCCGGGAGGAAGGTTATGGAAACCGGCTTGCCGCTATGAACGCCGAACCCTGCCAGGGTTACGCGCGATTTGATCGTTGTCTGATAATCGTGCAACTTGATCCCCATACCACCCTTCAGCCTGCCTGCTTTTCCGGTGGCTTGCTTGCCAGTTTCCGGTGCATGGGCCTTGCTGAGTTTGGTGGGCAGGATCTCATCCCCGAATCCGCCCACACGCCGACCTTTCTGTGGCGAGAATGTAGTGGGACGGCAGGGAGACAACAAATCACGCTTGGTTACTCTGTGTTACCGCACGCACATACTTAACGAATCATAACCGGCTGAATTTGCGGGTTTTTTCAAGCCGGCGGTCGGAGAATGTTTCCGTCCGCCGGCCTGTTTAGCGAGGCCTTCCGCGAAGGCTCAGTTGGCTTGCCGGCGAAGGAACGCCGGAATCTCCAGCTGATCGTCCTCCTGGGCCGCACGCGGCTGCGGAGCGAGTCGGCCATGCTCGTCGAGCTGGCCGCGGCGCGGCGCGTAGAGCTGCGGGTCCTGGGTGGCGAGACGGCGTGCTTCCGGCGCCGGCTGGCGCAGCTTCGGCTCGCGCGGCGCGGCGGGCTGCAGCTTCGCCGGCTCCTCCTCGCGACGGGTCAGACCGGTGGTGAGTCGCTTCAGAAGGCCCATCGGACCGTTGTTTTCATGCTGCTCGACCGGATTGCGGCGGGCTTCCACTTCGGCGCGGACGACCGGCGGGAAGTCCTCGACCTTGGGCATGCGGGGCGCCGCCTGCACCGGCTGAGGGGCCGGCTGGGGCTGCAGAGCCGCCGCCAGACGCGCTTCCGCGTTGGGCGCGGCAACCGCTGCCTGCGGCTGCGGCCGGGGCTGCTGCGGCTGGACCGGCTGCGGCTGCTGGAAGAGCTTGCTCACCGGCTGGAAGTCGTCGACCGGCTGCGGCGCGGGGCGCGAAGCCATGACCGTGGCGTTGATCTCGGCCTGGCGGATGGCGTCGGCGACCGGATCGGCGGCGCGCGGCGCTTCGGCCTGCAGGGCAGGCTGCGCAACGGCGGCCGGACGCGCGGCGGCAGGCTGGGCAGCAGGCTGCTGTGCCGGCTTGGCCGGAGCCTGGCGGATCGAGATCGGGGCAGCCGCGATGTCGGCCGCCGACTTGTCGATGCCGGTGGCGACGACCGAGACGCGGATCACGCCTTCGAGTTCCTCGTCGAAGGTGGCGCCCAGGATGATGTTGGCGTCCTGGTCGACTTCCTCGCGGATGCGGGTCGCCGCCTCGTCCACCTCGAACAGGGTGAGGTCGCGGCCGCCGGTGATCGAGATCAGCAGGCCCTTGGCGCCGCGCATCGAAGTCTCGTCGAGCAGCGGGTTGGCGATCGCGGCCTCGGCAGCGGCCATCGCCCTGCCCTCGCCGGAAGCCTCGCCGGTGCCCATCATCGCCTTGCCCATCTCGCGCATGACCGAGCGGACGTCGGCGAAGTCGAGGTTGATCAGGCCTTCCTTGACCATCAGGTCGGTGATGCAGGCGACGCCGGAGTAGAGCACCTGGTCGGCCATGGCAAAGGCGTCGGCGAAGGTGGTCTTGTCGTTGGCGAGCCGGAAGAGATTCTGGTTCGGGATGACGATCAGCGTGTCGACGCTTTTCTGCAGTTCCTCGATGCCGAGGTCAGCGGTCTTCATGCGGCGCTGGCCTTCGAAATGGAACGGCTTGGTGACGACGCCGACGGTGAGGATGCCCTTCTCGCGCGCCGCGCGGGCGACGACCGGGGCTGCACCCGTGCCGGTGCCGCCACCCATGCCGGCGGTGACGAAGCACATATGGGTGTTCGACAGGTGGTCGATGATCTCGTCGATGCACTCCTCGGCGGCGGCGCGGCCGACTTCCGGCTGCGAGCCTGCGCCGAGACCCTCAGTGACATGCGCGCCGAGCTGGATCAGCCGCTCGGACTTCGACATGGTGAGCGCCTGCGCATCGGTGTTGGCGACCACGAACTCGACGCCGCGAAGCCCGGCCGTGATCATGTTGTTGACGGCGTTGCCGCCACCGCCACCGACACCGAACACGGTGATGCGGGGCTTGAGTTCGGTGATGTCTGGCTTCTTCAGATTGATGGTCATGGTCCTCGTCCTTTGCCTTCCTGCCGCGTTCGCCGCCACGGCCGCCTGTGGGGCTGTCCCCGCTGATTTTAAAAACTGTCTCTGATCCACTGACTCATACGATTGAACCGTCCGCCGGTGCCGGTCATGCGCAGCCTCGATGCCATTTTCCCCTCACGGCTCTCGAAGCTGGCCACCTGCGGATAGATCATCAGGCCCACCGCCGTAGCGAAGGCCGGTCCCTTGGCCGCCTCGGGCAGACCGGCAACGCCGAGCGGCCTGCCGATACGCACGTTGCGACCAAGAATTCTGCGGGCTGCCTCCGGCAGACCCTGCAATTGCGACGCACCGCCGGTGAGCACGACGCGCTTGCCGACAGCGCTGCCGTAACCTGATTTGCCGAGGCGGTCACGAATGATCTCCAGCGTCTCCTCGACGCGGGCGCGGATGATGCGCGTCATCACCGAGCGCGGCACCTGCAGCGGCACTTCGCCGTCGTCATTGCCCATCGGCTGGATGGTGACGGTCTCGCGATCGTCGGCGCTGCCGGGCAGCGCCGAGCCGTGCATGACCTTCAGCCTCTCGGCGTGGTCGAGCCGCGCCGAGAGGCCCTTGGCCATATCGAGCGTCACATGATTGCCACCGACCGGAATGGCGTCGCCATGAACGAACTTGCCATCGGCGAAGACCGAGATGGTGGTGGTGCCGCCGCCCATGTCGATGCAGGCCGCGCCCATTTCCAGCTCGTCGTCGACCAGCGACGCCAGGCCGCTGGCATAGGGCGTGGCGACCATGCGCTCGACCGACAGGTGAGAGCGGTTGATGCAGAGTTCGAGGTTGCGCAGCGGAGCGGCGTCGCCGGTGAGCACATGCATGTCGACGCCGAGCGTGTCGCCGACCATGCCGCGCGGATCGCGCACGCCGCGCTCGCCGTCGAGCGAGAAGCCGACCGGCAGCGAATGCACCACCTCGCGCTCGGCCTTCAGCGCCTGCTTCGCGCCGGCCGCGAGCACGCGCCGGATGTCGGCCGCGGCGGCTTCGTGGCCGCCGAGATTGATGGTCGCGGAATAGGTCTCGCTCTTCAGCCGGCCGGCGGTCAGATTGACGATGAGCGAGTCGACCGTGAGGCCGGCCATGCGCTCGGCGGCGTCGACTGCGAGCCGGATAGCGTGCTCGGCGCGATTGAGGTCGATGACGACGCCCGACTTCACGCCGTGCGATTTCTGATGACCGATGCCGATGACCTGCACCTCGTGGGTGCGGCCGCGCAGCATCTGGCTCTCGCCGCGCGGCCGAAGCCTGGCGATGATGCAGCAGACCTTGCTGGAGCCGACGTCGAGCACCGTGACGATGCCGGAGCGGCGCTGCGAGGCGTCCTTCTGTCCCCCGAGCCAGCTCATATGCTCGTCCCCGGCTTCTTCTTGGCGGCCTTCGCGCGCTCGGCCAGCAGCGTCGTGCGACGCTCCATGGCCTCGGGCGTGAGCCGGATGACAAGGCGATCTTCCAGACGAAGATCGACGGTGGCGATGTCGCGCGACAAAAGCCCGTCCTCGCGGTCCAGCCTCAGCACCTCGGCGATGGCGGCGTCCTCGCCGTTTTCCGGCAGGCGGATGGTGATGCCGTTCTCCAGACGGAGATCCCAGCGACGCTCGGCGACGCGGATGAAACCCTTGACGCGCGATGCAAGTCCGGGATGGCGCTTGATCTTGTCGACGAAATCGGCTGCCTGCTCGGCGGCTCCATAGCCGATGACCAGCGGCAGCACCGCATGGCGGCCACCGTCGAAGGGAGCGATCACGCGGCCGTCGCGCTCGACGATGGCGAGTTGCGTGCCGTGCTGCCAGATCGCGAAGGGGTCGCGCTCCTCGATGCGGACTTCGAGCGCATCGGGATAGACCTTGCGGACCGCGGCGGCCTTCACCCAGGGCAGCCCGACGATGCGCTCGCGGGCGGCCTCGGCGTCGAAGCCGACGAGCGAGGTCCAGCCATCGAGATCGAGGCGCTCCAGGATGTCGATCTCCGACGTCTCCCTGTTGCCAGAGACGCGGACCTGATCGACAGCGAAGCCGAGGCGGGCGGTGACCGCCTGCGCGGCGACCGGGATCTGCCCACCGAGCCAGGCGCCATAGAGCGCGCTCGACGAAAGGAAGACGGCGGTCGCGATGACGCCGGCGAAGCGCGGCGGCTGATATTCGCCGTCGCAGAGACGCGAGACGAGACGCGCCGGGCGGCGCAGCCAGCGCGGCAGCACGAAATTCTCCGGCGAAAAGGACAGGCCTAAGATGGCGAGCCGCGGCGCGCCGGTCTCCCCGCCCTGCCCGGTCTTCAACGCAAACACGAAGCGTCCTCCACCATCCAACTCAACAACTCGCCGAACGAATGCCCCGCCTGCGCGGCGATCTCCGGCACCAGTGACGTCGGCGTCATGCCGGGCTGGGTGTTGACTTCGAGCCAGATCAGCTCGCCATTTTCCGAATGGCGATCGTCGTAACGGAAGTCCGATCGGGAAACGCCCCGGCAGCCGATTGCTTGATGTGCCTTGAGGGACAGTGTCTGTATTTTTTGGTAAATATTTAGTGAAATTTTAGCCGGTATCTCATGTTTTGATCCGCCCGGCACATATTTGGAATCGTAGTCGTAGAAGGCGTGGCCGGTCGGAACGATTTCGCAGACCCCGAGCGCCACATCGCCCATCACCGCGCAGGTCAGCTCGCGGCCATGCACGTAGCGCTCGACCATGACCGTGTCGCCGTAGCGCCATTCGGACGAGGCGATGACCTGCGGCGGATGCGAGCGATCCTCCTTGACGATGACGACGCCGAAGCTCGACCCTTCGTTGACCGGCTTCACCACATAGGGCGCCGGCATCGGGTGCTTGTCGCCGATGGAGAAGCGGTCGACGACCTTCGATTCCGCGACGGGAATTCCGGCGGCCTTGGCGACCTTCTTCGCCTGCGCCTTATTCATGGCGAGCGCCGACGCGAGAACGCCGGAATGGGTGTAGGGAATGGCGAGATATTCGAGGATGCCCTGGATGGTGCCGTCCTCGCCGAACGGGCCGTGCAGCGCGTTGAAGGCGACGTCCGGCTTGAGCTCGGAAAGCACGGAGCCGACATCGCGGCCGACGTCCACGCGAGTGACGCGATAGCCTTCCGCTTCGAGCGCGTCGGCGCAGGAATTCCCCGAGGAAAGCGAGACCGGCCGCTCAGAAGAAAACCCTCCCATCAAGACTGCTACGTGCTTCGAATTCATGCCCTGCAATTCCCCTCACAACGCAGGCCTGACTTCAGGATAGAGTCCGAGTCCTCCGGCGGAACTGCCCGGCTGAAACGACGCGACCGACTCAAATCAGGAAACGCTGTTGACCGAAAGAATCAGAGAGTTGACTCGCTGGCAAGTATGGAATTGCCCGCGCGGCATTTTCTTGATTCGAGCATGGCTTTTTTGACGCAAAAAACGAGTGTCGAAGGGCATGGTGCGCGACGCAAAAACGGAGCGCGAAACGAGCGTGCGACCGAAGCCCGAGCGCCGGCAAACGAAAACTGGCTGCGATGGCATAGACCCCGCCCCCCTCTGACGGGAGTGCAACAGAGTTGCGCCGGGACGGATTTTTGAGGCGGCAGACGAACGCCCAACAGACAGTGAAACCGGCGACAAGGCTGAAGCAAAACCTGAGAGCCGGAAATTTCGATTCAGAAGCAGCGGCTTAGCGCGGCGACATGAATCAGTTTGGGAGACCCACGACCGCGGCAGCCGCAGCAGAATTTTTTCGCTTGAAAGATACCGACCGGTTGGTATCTTTCAAATCATGACAAGCTCCTATGAACGCAAGAAGCAACCCGAACTCGTGCGGCAGGCCCTGCTCGACTGCGCGGCATTGATCGCGGCCGAGGCTGGACCGGCGAGCGTCACCCTGCAGGCGGTGGCGGACGCGGCGGGCGTCACCAAGGGCGGGCTGCTGCACCACTATCCGAGCAAGCAGGCTCTGATCGACGCGGTGTTCGACGAAGTGCTCGCCCGGCTCGACCAGAACATCGACGCCTCCCTGGCCAAGGATGGCGGCAGCTACGGCGCCTTCACCCGCGCCTATGTCGACCTGTCGCTGCGGCGGGACCTGAAGCCGGCAACCGACCCCTGGTCGGCACTGTCGATCTTCATGCTGTCGGATCCGGCGTACCGGGACCGATGGAGGGCCTGGATCGTCGGGCGGCTCGAAAAGCATGGCGACACCGACGCCGATCCGGCGCTGCAGGTCGTCCGCTTCGCGGCGGACGGTATCTGGCTCGCCCGGCTGCTCTATCCCGAGATGATCCACGACCAGAAACGGCTGCGCGCCGACCTGATGAAGCTCGCGGACAAAAAAGCCCGCCGCTGAAATCCACACGCATCAGTTCAATCAAAGAGTCGGAGACCGAGATGACGGTTTTTTGCCGGAAGACACCGGAAGGGCGGCCGTGTGCTACCGCTTGCGGGGAGGAGGACCGTCATGCCGAATGAAGCGCGATGGAGCGAGTTGTTCGCCGGCCGCAACGCTGCGCGCGCGACCATGCTGGCGTCGGCGGTGGTGCTGCACGCGATCAACGTCTTCCTGGCGACCACGATCCTGCCGTCGATCGTCGCCGACATCGGCGGCCTCGACTATTACGCCTGGAACACCACGCTGTTCGTGGTGGCGTCGATCATCGGGGCGGCCTGTTCGGCGCGGCTGCTGCAGTCGGCCGGACCGCGCGGCGCCTATCTGGTCGCGGCGCTGCTTTTCCTGGCGGGCGCCGCGGCCTGCGCGCTGGCCGGGTCCATGCCGGTGATGCTGGCCGGACGCACGGTGCAGGGCTCGGCGGCGGCCTGCTCGTCGCCCTCTCCTATGCGATGATCCGCCTGATTTTCCCGGAAAACCTTTGGCCGCGCGCCATCGCGCTGGTGTCGGGCATGTGGGGCATCGGCACGCTGTTCGGGCCGGCGGTGGGCGGCATCTTCGCCGAACTCGGCATGTGGCGGGTCGCCTACGGCTCGCTGGTGCCGGTGGCGGCGCTGTTCGCCGTCGCCGCGCTGGCGCTGCTGCCGGCGAGAAGCCATGACACCGACGAGCGCTCGGCGCTGCCCATCCCGCAATTGCTCTTCCTCAGCGCCAGCGTGCTGGCGGTGTCGGCCGGCAGCGTCTCGGAGGGACTGCTGGCGACCACGCTCGGCATCGCCGCGGCGGTGGCGCTGTTCGGGCTCCTGATGCTAGCCGAGGCGCGCAGCGCAAACCGGCTCTTCCCGAAGGGCGCGTTCAACCTCGCGACACCGCTCGGCCGCGCCTACGCCACCGTCGCCCTGTTCGCTATGTCGGTCACCTGCAGCGACATCTTCATCCCGCTCTTCCTGCAGGTCCTGCACGCACAGTCGCCGCTCTTCGCGGGCTATATCGCGGCGGTGATGTCGGCGGGCTGGACGGCCGGCTCGATCTTCAGCTCCAGCCTTCGCGACGGCGGCATAACCACCGTCGGCCGGGTGGCGCCGTGGCTCTGCATCGGCTCGCTGGCGGCGCTGGCGCTGCTGATGCCGGCCGCCAGCGACGGGGCGTGGCCGCAGGTCCTGCAGATCTCCATCGCGGTGACCGGCGTCGGCCTGGCCGTCGGCCTGGTGTGGCCGCATCTGCTGACCCGCGTGTTCCAGGTGGCACCGCAGGGCGAGCAGGACCTCGCGGCGGCATCGGTGATGACGGTGCAGATGTACGCCACCGCGATGGGCGCTTCACTCGCCGGTATGATCGCCAACACCGCCGGACTCACCAATCCGGGCGGCGTGGAGGGCACGGCGAATGCAGCCTTCTGGCTGTTCGCCACGCTGATCGTCGGGCCGGTACTGTGCCTGTTCCTGATGGGCAAGGTGCTGAAGGCGCCGACAGCGGCCATGCGAAGCGGCGCGGCCGAATAGTCAAAATCCCCGGTGCCGGCCGATCGAACAGTCGGCGCCGCGCGGGCCAGAAGCTAGAGCAACTGGCCGAGGAACTCCTGCACCTCGTGGCCTGGCTTGAACTGGCCGATGCGCTTGATCTCCCACTGCAGGCGGATGCCGGAATTCTCCAGCACGCGCGCACGCACCGTCTCGCCAAGATATTCGAGGTCGTATCCGGTGGCGTTGCCGGTGTTGATCATGAAGTTGCAGTGCATCGGCGACATCTGGGCGCCACCGATCATCAACCCGCGGCAGCCGGCCTTGTCGATCTCCTTCCAGGCCGAGGTGCCTTCCGGATTCTTGAAGGTCGAGCCGCCGGTCTTCTCGCGGATCGGCTGCACCGTCTCGCGGTGGTGCTGGACGGCGTCCATGTCCGCCTTGATCTTGACCTTGTCCTCCGGGAAACCCTCGAAGACTGCAGAGACAAAGATGAAGTCGGCGGGCGCGGAGGAGTGGCGGTAGGCGTAGCCCATGCCAGCATTGGTGAGTGTGTGGACATTGCCCTTGCGGTCGAGCGCACGCACCTCGACGACGCGCTCGCGCGTCTCGACGCCGTTGGCGCCCGCATTCATGCGGAGCGCACCGCCGATGCCGCCAGGAATGCCGTGGTAGAAATGGAAGCCGCCGAGGCCGGCCTCGTAGGCGAGCGCTGCGACGCGCTTGTCGGGGGTCGCGGCCCCTGCCCTGATCCTGGTCGGCGAAATCAGCTCGGCCTCGCCGAAACCCTTCGCGGAGAGCCGGATGACGAAGCCCGGAATGCCGCCCTCGCGCACGAGGAGGTTGGAGCCGATGCCGACGATGGTGATCGGAATGTCTTCCGGTACGGCCTTGAGGAAGGCGGCGAGGTCATCCTCGTCGGCCGGTTGGAAAAGCGCCTCGGCCGGCCCGCCGGCGCGGAACCAGGTAATCTTGTCCATCTCCGCGTTCGGCGTGATGCGGCCGCGAATATCCTTCAGCCGGTCGCCGAGGCTGGCAAGAAGCGCCTCCCCCTTGATCATGCGGCGGCCTCGTCGCCGGCCGCGAGTTCCTTGGGCAGCGCATAGGCCCACTGCGTGATGTTGCCGGCGCCGAGGAAAACGACGAAGTCGCCGGGCCGGGCGGTCTCACGGATCATCGGCGCGATGGCCGAGGGCTCGGCGACGTAGCGCGCATCGCGGTGACCGCCTGAGCGGATGCGGTGCACGAGCTTTTCCGAGTTGACGCCGTCGATCGGGTCTTCACCCGCGGCATAGACCGGCGCAATGGCGACGATGTCGGCGTCATTGAAGCAGGCGGAAAACTCGTCGAAGAGGTCGCGCAGGCGCGTGAAACGGTGCGGCTGCGCGATCGCGATGACACGGCCCTGCGTGGCGTCGCGCGCTGCCTTGAGCACCGCCTTTATCTCGACCGGGTGGTGGCCGTAGTCGTCGAATATCTCGACGCCATTCCACGAGCCGGTGTGGGTGAAGCGGCGCTTGACGCCGCCGAAGGAAGACAAGCCCTTCTTGATGTCATCCGCCGAGATGCCGAGTTCATGCGCGACCGCAATGGCCGCGGTCGCGTTGGAGACGTTGTGGCGGCCGGGCATCGGCAGAGCGAAATCTGCGATCAGCTTGTCGGCGCCAGTCCTGCGGTCGCGGATCGATACGTCGAAGCGCGACGTGGCACCTTCCATACGGTGGTTGGAAAAGCGAACGTCGGCCTGCGCATTGGCGCCGTAGGTGATGACGCGGCGATCCTCGATGCGGGCGACCATGGCCTGCACCTCCGGATGGTCGGTGCACATGACGCCGAAGCCGTAGAAAGGCACGTTCTCGACGAACTGTCGGAAGGCCTCGCGAACCTTGTCGAAGGTGCCGTAGTGGTCGAGATGCTCGGGGTCGATGTTGGTGACGACGGCGATGTCGGCCGGTAGCTTGAGGAAAGTGCCGTCGCTCTCGTCGGCCTCCACCACCATCCATTCGCCGCCGCCCATCCGAGCGTTGGTGCCGTAGGCATTGATGATGCCGCCATTGACGACCGTCGGGTCGAGCCCGCCGGCGTCGAGCAGCGTCGCGACCATCGAGGTGGTGGTGGTCTTGCCGTGCGTGCCGGCGATGGCGACGGCCTGACGGAAGCGCATCAGCTCGGCCAGCATCTCGGCGCGGCGCACGATGGGCAGCAGCCTTTCGCGGGCGGCCTTGAGCTCGGGGTTGGATTTCTTGATGGCGGTCGACACGACCACCACCTCGGCGTCCCCGAGGTTCTCCGGCCGATGGCCGACGAAGCACTCTATGCCTTGCTCACGCAGGCGCTGGATATTGGCGCCGTCGGCCTGGTCGGAGCCCTGCACGCGGTAGCCGAGGTTCTTCAGCACCTCGGCGATGCCGCTCATGCCGATGCCGCCGATGCCGATGAAATGCACCAGGCCGATCGTCTGCGGCATCTTCATGGCCGCGCTCCCTTCCTGAATTCTTCTGCGGATTTCCCTGACGCAATAGCCTCTGCCAGGTCCGCGAGCAACCGCGCGGCGTCCGGTTTCCCCGCTGATTTGGCAGCCGAAGCCATGGTTTCCAGACGATCCGGCTGGGATATCGCGTCGCCGATGAGGCTGGCGAGGCGCTCGGTGGTGAGCGTCGACTGCGGATGTAGCTCGGCTCCGCCGGCCGCGGCGAGCGCAGCGGCGTTCGCCGCCTGGTCGTGGTCGAGTGCGTAGGGATAGGGAACGAGGAACGCCGGACGGCCGATGACGGCGATCTCCGAGACGGTCGAGGCGCCGGAGCGCGAGATGACGAGATTGGCGGCGGCGATGCGCTGTGCCATGTCGGTGAAGAAGGGCAGCACCTCCGGCACCATGCCGAGCTCGGCATAGGCGGCCTTGACGCGGCCGACATCGTCGGCGCGCGCCTGCTGCGTGACGAGGAGGCGCGTACGCTGCTCCTGCGGCAGCGCGGCGATGGCGGCGGGGATGGCGTCGGAGAAGAACTGCGCGCCCTGGCTGCCGCCGAAGACGAGCAGACGGAACGGGTCGCCGTCGCGCGCAGGCGTGTAGGGCGTCGCGGCGGCCGACAGCACGGCCGGGCGTACCGGGTTGCCGGTGATCACGGTCTTCGAACCGTACTGGCCCTTGCCTTCAGGCAGGAAGCCGCCTGCGATCGCCGCAGCCTTGGCGGCGAGCGCGCGGTTGGCGCGGCCCATGACGGCGTTCTGTTCGTGCACGACAACAGGGACGTTACGGCGGTTGGCGGCGTAGAGCGGCGGGACGGTGGGATAGCCGCCGAAGCCGACGGCGACCTCCGGCTTGATGCGGGCGATCACCTCGGAGGCCTGCCGCACCCCACGCCAGATCGTCCAGAAGGATTTCGCCAGCGCGAGCGGGTTCTTCGAGCCGAAGGTGGCCGAGGCGATCGGATGCACTTCGGCCGCGGGAAAATGGCCGGCGAAACGCTCGGCGCGGTCGTCGGTGGCGAGATGCACCTTCCAGCCGCGCTCGACCATCTCGTGGGCCAGCGCCTCGGCCGGGAAAAGATGCCCGCCGGTGCCGCCGGCCGCCAGAAGGATCGTCCCTTTCGGCATTATTCCGCCGGCAGCATGTGGCCGCCCGCGCGCTCGAAGGAGAGCGTCTTGCGCTTCTCCGGCCGGCGCCGCGTCAGCGCGAGCACCATGCCCATGGAGATGGCGATGGCGATGAGCGAGGAGCCGCCATAGGAGATGAAGGGCAGCGTCATGCCCTTGGCCGGCATGAGCTGCAGGTTGACGCCCATGTTGATGACGGACTGGAAGCCGAAGACGACGACGAGGCCGGCAACCGCGAAGCGGGTGAAGTCGTCTTCCTCCCTGAGCGCCGTCCTGAGGCCGCGCAGCACGATGAAGGCGAAGATCGACATGATGAGCAGGCAAAGCACGATGCCGAACTCCTCGCCGGCGACCGAGAAGACGAAGTCGGCGTGGCTGTCGGGTATGAGGCGCTTGACGGTGCCCTCGCCCGGGCCGACGCCGAACCAGCCGCCCTGGATGACCGCGTCGCGGCCCATGTCGACCTGGAACGTGTCGCCCTCGCCGGTCATGAAGCGGTCGATGCGGCCGGCGACATGCGGAAAGACGGTGTAGGCGCCGACGGCGCCGGCGAGGCCGAGGCCGCCGATGACGATGATCCACAGCCACGGCATGCCGGCCATGAAGAACATCACGCCCCAGGTGCCGAGGACGAGGATGGTCTGCCCGAGGTCCGGCTGTGCGACGAGCAGCGCGACCACCGCGCCGAGCAGGATCATGGCAAAGAGGTTGCCAGGAATGTCGGGCTGGCGCTTGTGCTCGGCAAAGAGCCAGGCGCAGATGATGACGAAGGCGGGCTTCAGGAATTCGGACGGCTGCACGGAGATGCCGGCGATGGACAGCCAGCGGTGCGCGCCCTTGACCTGGACGCCGACGAAGAGCACCGCCACCATCATCAGCAGCATGAGGCCGAGCAGGAAGAGCGAGAGACGGCGGATCTGGCGGGCGTCCAGGAAGGAGACCGCGATCAGCGCGATCAGCGCCGGGATCATGTAGACGATCTGGCGCGTCGCGAAATGGAAGCTGTCGAGGCCGATGCGCTCGGCGACCGCCGGGCTGGCGGCGAAGGAGAGCACGATGCCGAGCCCCATCAGCGACAGGAACGCGGCAAGGAACCAGCGGTCGACCGTCCGCCACCAATTGGCGACCGGGCTGCGATCCAGACGACTGATCATTGGCTCTTCCCTCCGATGGGCTTGACCCCTTCGATAGCATGCACAGCTTGCCTGAAGGCTTCGCCCCTGACTTCGAAGTTCTTGTACTGGTCGAAGCTGGCGCAGGCGGGCGACAGGAGCACGACCGCCTCGCCCGCCGCATCGAGCGCGGCGTCATTGGCCGCATGTTCGACGGCGGCGTCGAGCGTGCCTGATATCTCGTAAGGCACGGTCTCGCCGAGCGTGGCGGAGAAAGCCGGCGCCGCCTCGCCGATCAGATAGGCCTTGGCGATGCGCGGGAAATAGCCGCGGAGCGACTCGATGCCGCCCTCTTTCGGCAGACCGCCGACGATCCAGTAGATGCGCGGAAACGAGGAAAGCGCCGGCGCCGCGGCGTCGGCATTGGTCGCCTTGGAATCGTTGACGAAGAGGACGTGGTCCTTCTTGCCGACCTGCTCCATGCGATGCGCGAGTCCGGGGAAGCTTTCGAGCCCCGACTGGATCTCGCCGAGCTCGAGCCCGACCTTGAGGCAGGCGGCGACCGCGGCAAGCGCGTTCTGCGCATTGTGCTGGCCGCGCAGCGAACCGATGCCCTCGAGGAAGCCGATGCGGCTGTAGCGGCCGTGCTCGGCCTCCATCAGGTCGGTGCCGTCAGCGAAATAGCCGTCGGTGAGCGGCAGCCGCTTGGAGATACGGATGACGTGCCGGCCGGCGCGTTCGAGCCGGTCGGCGATCTGCAGGCAGTAGCTGTCGTCGATGCCGATGATGGCGGTGTCGCTGCCGGCGACCAGCCGCTCCTTGATCGCAGCGTAGTGCTGCATGGTGCCGTGGCGGTCGAGATGGTCGGGCGTCAGGTTGAGCAGGATGCCGGCAGTCGGATCGATCGAGGGCGCCAGATCGATCTGGTAGGACGAGCACTCGACCACGTAGTAGCGGTCAGATTTCGGAGGATCGAGCGTCATCACGGCGCGGCCGATATTGCCGCCCATCTGGGCATCGCGTCCGGCAGCCTTCAGGATATGCGCGGTGAGCGCGGTGGTGGTCGACTTGCCGTTGGTGCCGGTGATGGCGATGAAGGGCGCGTCCGGCGCCTGCAGCGCGCGCTCGCGGCAGAACAGCTCGACGTCGCCGATGATCTCGACGCCGGCCCCGCGCGCAAGCTCGACGGTCCAGTGCGGCTTCGGATGGGTGAGCGGCACGCCCGGCGACAGCACGAAGGAGGCGAAACCCGACCAGTCTTCGGTGCGCAGATCGCCGGTCGCGATGCCCTCGCCCGCCGCCTTGGCGACGCTGTCGGGATTGTCGTCCCAGGCGACGACCTCGGCCCCGCCTTCGGCGAGCGCGCGCGCCGTAGCAGTCCCCGAACCGCCAAGTCCGAAGAGGGCGACGCGCTTTCCGTCGAAGGAGCGGCCTGGGATCATGAAATCACCTCAGCTTCAGACTGGAGAGACCGATGAGGGCCAGGATCACGGCGATGATCCAGAAGCGGATCACGACCTGGCTTTCGGTCCAGCCGAGCTTCTCGAAATGATGATGGATCGGCGCCATCAGGAAGACGCGGCGGCCGGTCATCTTGAAGAAGCCGACCTGGATGATGACCGACAGCGCCTCCATGACGAAGAGGCCGCCGATGATGGCGAGCACGATCTCATGCTTGGTGGCCACCGCGATGGTGCCGATCAGCCCGCCCATGGCGAGCGAGCCGGTGTCGCCCATGAAGATCGCGGCGGGCGGCGCATTGAACCAGAGGAAGCCGAGGCCGGCGCCGATGACGGCGCCGAGCACCACGGCGAGTTCGCCGGTGCCGGGCACGAAATGGATCTGCAGATATTCGGCGAAGACGGCGTTGCCGCTGAGATAGGCGATGACGCCGAAAGAGGCCGCAGCGATCATGATCGGCACAATGGCGAGACCGTCGAGGCCGTCGGTGAGGTTGACGGCGTTGCCGGCGCCGACGATGACGACGCAGGCGAAGGGTATGAAGAACCAGCCGAGATTGACGATCAGGTCCTTGATGAAGGGGAAGGTCAGCGAGGAGGAGAACGGCTCCTGGCCGGCGCGCATGATGAAAAAGGCGGCGATGCCGGCGATGACGAACTCGATGCCGAGCCGCGCCTTGCCTGAGAGGCCGAGATGCGACTGCTTGGTGACCTTGAGGTAGTCGTCATAGAAGCCGATCGCGCCGAAGCCGAGCGCCACCAGAAGCACCACCCAGACGTAAACGCTGAAGATGTTGGCCCACAAAAGGCTCGAGCCGACGATGCCCGTGAGGATCATCAGGCCGCCCATGGTCGGCGTGCCGGCCTTCTTGAAATGCGTCTGCGGGCCGTCGGCGCGGATCGGCTGGCCCTTGCCCTGGCGCACGCGCAGCGAGGCGATGATGGCCGGCCCGAAGATGAAGACGATGAGCGCCGAGGTGATGAGCGCGCCACCGGTGCGGAAGGTGATGTAGCGGAAGACGTTGAACGCCGAGACATCATCCGCGAATTCGACAAGCAGGGTAAGCATGCTTTTTAGTCCCCCCGGACCCGATCAGGACGGCTTGGCGTTGCCGGCGTCGGCCGGAAACTGGCGGATGAGCGCATCGACGAGCTTCGAGAAGCCGATGCCTTTGGACGATTTGATCATGACGACGTCGCCGGGGCGCACGGTGTCGATCAGCACCGGCTTCAGATCTTCGGCGCCCGGCCTGTACTCCACCTTGACGTCTTCGGGAAGCGCCTCGGCGAGCGATTTCATCTCCGGCCCGGCAAGCAGGATGAGGTCCGTCCGCGTCCCTGCGATCAGACCGGCGAGTGCCGAATGGAGCTTGGCCGAATGGCTGCCGAGCTCCAGCATGTCGCCGAGCACGGCGATGCGCCGCCCCTCGCCCGAGACGGGCGTCGCGTCGAGCAGCGCCATCGCCGCCTGCATGGAGGCGGGGTTGGCGTTGTAGCTCTCGTCGATCAGCGTGATCGGGCCTTTCGGGTGCCTGAGCACGTGCCGTTTGCCGCGGCCGGGCTCGGGACAGAGGCTTTCGAGCGCCAGCGCGACCTTGGCGACATCGGCGCCGACGAGGTCGGCGGCGCCGAGCACGGCCAGCGCGTTCTGCACGATGTGCCGGCCGGGCGCGCCGATGCGGGCGGCGATCTCCTTGCCGCCGATGCGCGCGGTGATCAGCGAATGGTCGGCGTGGAGAGCGAGGTTGGTCAGCCGGTAGACAGCCTTGGCGTGCTCGCCAAAGCCGACGATCTTCTCGACGCCGGCCTCCCGCGCCATCTTGCCGAGCAGGCCCCAGCGCTGGTCGTCGCGGTTGATGAGCGCAGCACCGCCATGCTCGACGCCTTCGAATATCTCAGCCTTGGCTTTGGCGATGTCGTCGAGCGTCTTGAAATGGCCGAGATGCGCCGCAGCGATCAGCGTGACGATCGCGACATGCGGCCTAACCAGCTTCACCAGCGGGCGGATCTCGCCCTCGTGATTCATGCCGATCTCGAAGATCGCGTAGTCGCAATCTGCCGGCATGCGGGCGAGCGTCAGCGGCACGCCCCAGTGATTGTTGAAGGAGGCCGCAGAGGCATGCACCTTTCCGACGGCGGAGAGCCCGTGACGCAGCGCTTCCTTGGTGGTGGTCTTGCCGGCCGAGCCGGTGACCGCAATGATCCTGGCCTTGGTGCGGGCGCGGGCGGCGGCCCCGGCCTTCTCGAGCGCGGCGAGCACATCCGGCACGACGATCATCGGGGCGGTCAGCCGGCCGAGCGCCGGCAGCTTGCCCTCGGCGACGACGAGCAGGCTGGCGCCAGCCTTGACGGCGGCGGTCGCGAAATCGTGGCCGTCCATCGCGTCGCCCTTGATGGCGAAGAAGGCATCGCCTGGAACGAGACTGCGTGTGTCGATCGAGATGCCGGTGACCGCCATCGGCATGCTGCCGAGCGGCCTGCCGCCCATCGCTTCGATCAGTTCGTCGGCGAGCCAGAGCGAACTCATGTGGCGCGCTCCCGAAGCGCCTTGCGCACTTCGTCATGGTCGGAGAAGGGGAAGGTCTGGCCGCCGACCGTCTGGCCTTCCTCGTGACCCTTGCCGGCGACGATCAGCGTGTCCCCGGCATGCAGCGCGGCGATGGCCTCGCGGATCGCCTCGCGGCGGTCGCCGATCTCGATGGCGCCTGGCGCAGCGGCGAGTATCTCCTTGCGGATCGAGGCAGGCTCCTCGGAGCGCGGATTGTCGTCGGTGACGAAGACGAGGTCGGCGAGGCGCGTCGCGATCTCGCCCATGATCGGGCGTTTGCCGCGATCGCGGTCGCCGCCGCAGCCGAAGACGACGACGACGCGGCCGGTGGTGAATGGCCTGACCGACGCCAGCACGTTCTCCAGCGCGTCGGGCTTGTGCGCGTAGTCGACATAGACCGGCGCGCCGTCCTTCGTCGTCCCCGCGAGGTCGAGCCGTCCGGGTGCGCCCTTGAGATGCTCGAGCGCGGCAAGCGCGCTGGCGGCCGGCGTGCCGGTGGCGATCGCGAGGCCGGCCGAAACCAGCGCGTTGAATATCTGGAAGTCGCCGGCGAGCGGCAGGTCGACCTCGAAGAGCTCGCCGCCTGCGGCGATCTCGGCGCGCTGGCGGAAGCGCTCATGCTCGACGCGCTTCAGCGTCAGGAAAGCGCCGTGGCGGCCGACCGTCAGAACGTCGAGGCCGGCGGCCTTCGCCGCATCAATGGTGGGTTTCGACCAGCGGTCGTCGGCGAAGATGACGGCGGGCGCTCCCTTTGGCAGCAGCGTGTCGAAAAGGCGAAGCTTGGCGCGGTGATAATCCTCGACCGTCGGATGGTAGTCCATGTGGTCGCGGCCGAGATTGGTGAAGCCGCCGGCCGTGAGCCTGACGCCGTCGAGCCGGTGCTGGTCGAGGCCGTGGCTGGACGCTTCCATCGCAGCGTGAGTGACGCCGGCGTCGGCGAGTTCGCCGAGCAGCTTGTGCAGTTCGACCGGGTCGGGCGTGGTGAGCGAGCCATATTCGTTGCGGCCGGGCGCGACGACGCCGGTGGTTCCGATGCTGGCGGCGGCATGGCCCGCCTGTTCCCAGATCTGGCGCGTGAAGGAAGCAACGGAGGTCTTGCCGCTGGTGCCGGTGACTGCGACCATGGTTTCGGGCTGGCGCGGGAAGATATGCGCGGCAAGCCGTGCCAGCGCGAGCCGCGGGTCCTCGACGAGGAATACCTGCGCCGCCGGCGCGTCGATCGCAGCACCCTTCGCGGCGACGATGGCCGAGGCACCGCGCCTCGCGGCATCGGCGGCGTAGGACGCGCCGTCGGCCTTGCTGCCAGCGATCGCCACGAAGACCATGCCGGGCACGACCTTGCGCGAATCGGAAGTCACCCCGGTGATCTCGGCCGCGGCGGTACCGCCGCCTTCGGCGCTGAGCAAACCGGCGAGATCGTTGAGCTTCATACAGGTCCAGTCGTTAAAACAGGCGGTTATGGGCAGGCCCTCTCCGGCCGCCTCGAAAGAATCACTGGTAGGAAACGACCGTAGCGCCACTTTCATGGCCGAATTCCGGCTTCACGCCAAGCAACGCGCCGGACCGGCGGATGATGTTGGCGACGATCGGTGCGGCATTGAGGCCCGAGGTCGCGCCCATTCCGGGCTTTTCCGGCTTGGGCTCGTCGATGATCGACAGCACGATGTATTGCGGGTTGTCCATGGGGAACGCGGCCAGGAAGGCGTTGAAGCGCTTGTCGCTGGAGTAGCGGCCGTTGACGACCTTTTCGGCAGTGCCGGTCTTGCCGCCGACGCGGAAGCCGGGAACCTCGGCCCGCTTGCCCGATCCCTTCTCGGCGTTCAGGCGGTAGAGATAGCGCATCTGCTCGACGGTGGTGGGCTTCAGGACCTGTTCGGCAACGGCGTTGGCCTCGTCCTGCGAGCGCGGCAGGAAGGTCGGCTGGATGAGCTTGCCGCCATTCATCAGGGCGGCGGCGCCCACCGCCGTCTGCAGCGGCGTCGTCGACATGCCGTGGCCGAAGGAAATCGTGATGGAGTGGACCTTCTTCCACTCCTTGGGCTCGGTCGGGCTCGCGACCTCGGGAAGCTCGGTCTTCAAGCGATCGAGCAGGCCGAGACGCTTGAGGAACTCGCGATGCCCCTCGATGCCGACCATGTCGGCCTCCTTGGCCGAGCCGATGTTCGAGGAATAGATGAAGACCTCCGGCAGGGTGAGCACGCGGCCCTTGCCGTGGAAGTCCTTGATGGTGAAGCGGCCGATCCTGAGCGGGCGGGAGGCGTCGAAGCGGCTTTCCAGATTGGCGAGGCCGGAATCGAGCGCCATCGCGGTGGTGAAGCTCTTGATGGTCGAACCCATCTCGTAGACGCCGGCCGACATGCGGTTCAGCCGGTCCTTCTCATGGGCGTTGAACGGATTGTTGGGATCGAAGTCCGGCAGCGACGCCATGGCGACCACCTCGCCGGTGTTGGCGTTGAGGACGACGGCGCCGGCGGCGATGGCGTGGTAGCGCTCCATCGCCTGGGCGAGTTCGTCATGCACGATGTGCTGGACGCGCAGATCGACCGACAGCTTGACCGGCTTGAGATCCTTGGCGATCGCGAGGCCCGAGGCCTGCAGGTCGGCAAGCCCCTGATCGTCGATATATTTCTCGAGGCCGGCGATGCCCTTGTTGTCGATGTTGGTGAGGCCGACGATGTGCGCGGCGGTTGGCCCGGCCGGATAGAAACGGCGCTTCTCGGTGCGGAAGCCGATGCCCGGCAGGCCGAGCGCCATGATCTCGCTCTGCTGCTTGGGCGTGAGCTGGCGCTTGAGCCAGACGAATCCCGCGCCGCTCTTCAGCTTGTGATAGGTCTGCTCGACCTCGATATCGGGAAGCACGGTCGACAGCCTCTCGATCACCTCGTCGGCATCGACGATGCGGCGCGGCTCGGCGAAGAGCGAGGCGGTCTTGATGTCGGTTGCCAGCACCTCGCCGTTGCGGTCGACGATGTCGGGACGCGAAGCGGTGACGCGGCTGGCCGGCGGACCGGATTCTTCCGGGTCCAGCATGCCGAGATAGACGAGCCGGCCGGCGATCGCCGCATAGAGGCCGAAGAAGACCGCCATCGTCATGACGACGCGGTTCTTCTGCTTGCCGCCGGTCGCCTTGCGGGCGCCTTCGAGGACGATCGAGCCGGCGGCATCGCCCGGTTTTCTGCGTCCGCGCAATAAAGCAATCATCGCACGACGCCTCCGGTGACGATCTTGTCCTGTCCGGCTGGCGCCCCGCCGCTGTCGGCCATACCGCCAAGATGCTGGCTCGAAAGGTCCTCGATGGTGAGCGGCTTGGCAGGCAGTTCGTCGAGGCCGATGATCTGGTTGGCTTCCAGCGGCTGCAGCGCGAGCTGGTCCTGATAGACGTGCGACAGCTTCTGCAGGCGCGACGGCTGCGTGAGCAGGCTCCAGTCCGCATTGAGAAGGTCTATCGTGTCCTCCTCAAAGCGGATCTGCTGCTCGATCTGGCGCAGCGTGGTCTGCCGGTCCTCGGCCTCGTGCTTGGTCTTGTAGGTGAATGCCGCCGCGGCGACCATGACGGCGATGAGGACGATGTCGCTGGTACGGAACACTCTAGACTACCTCTCAACCGGAAGCCGGATTTCGGGAAGCTTCGGCAGGCCGAAGATCGAGGGATCGGCGGCGCGGAAGGGTGCGGCCGTGCGGATCGCGACGCGCAGCTTCGCCGACCGCGCACGGGGGTTGGCCTCGATCTCGTCGGGTGTCGGCGAGATCGCGCCGCCGCGCTTGTCGAAGGTCGCGGCTTTCACCTGCGCCTCGGGCAGATAGCGCGAGCCGGCCGGGCTGCTGGATCGGTCGGCGATGAAGCGCTTGACGATGCGGTCCTCCAGAGAATGGAAGGTGACGACAGCAAGACGTCCGCCGGGCTTCAGTACGCGCTCGGCCGCGGACAGCGCCGCGGCCAGTTCGCCGAGCTCGTCGTTGACGTAGATGCGCAGCGCCTGGAAGACGCGCGTCGCGGGATGGATCTTCTCGCCGGGCTTGCGGCCGATATGGGTCTCGATGGCGTCGGCAAGGTCGAGCGTGCGCAGGAACGGGCGCGCCTCGCGGCGTTTCTCGATCATGCGGGCGATGCGGCCTGCATGCCGCTCTTCGCCGAGCAGGCCGAAAATGCGCGTGAGGTCGCCGGCCTTGAAGCGGTTGACGACGTCGGCGGCGCTTGGCCCCGTCTGCGCCATGCGCATGTCGAGCGGCCCGTCGGCGCGGAAGGAAAAGCCGCGCTCGGCCTCGTCGAGCTGCATGGAGGAGACGCCGATGTCCAGCACCACGCCGTCGACCTCGGCCGCGGCTTCATCGAGATGCGAGAACGGGCCGTGCACGAGCATCAGACGACCGCCGGCTTCGGTCTCCAGCGCGCGCCCGGCTTCGATCGCATCGGGATCGCGGTCAATGGCGACCACGGACGCGCCCGCGGCGAGCAGCGCCCTGGTGTAGCCGCCTGCTCCGAAGGTGCCGTCGATGATGGTCTGCCCCTCGGCAGGCTGGAGCGCCGCGACCACCTCGGCAAGGAGGACCGGAATGTGGCGGGCCGGTCCGCCAACCGCGGAGTCCCCTCCGCTGCTGCCCGCCATCATTCCGATCGCTCCCCGGTTTGTCCCCCGGGCTTCGTCCCCTGCCGAAGCTGCAAAAGCCGCGCCCTCACCTCGGCGCCATAGGCGGCGAGTTTCGCGGGCTCCCAGATCTGAAAGAAATTGCCGCGGCCGACGAAGGCCACATCCGTCGTGATGCCCGTCTGCTCGCGGATGAAATCCGTGACCGTGATCCGCCCATCCTGGTCGAGCTTCAGGAAGGCGCCGTCGCCATGCACGAAGAAGGACATGTCGTCCGCAGCCTGCAGGAAGGGATCCTCCTGCGCGATCCTCTCCTCGTAGCGGTCGAGCAGGTCGAGCCCGCCGACATCCAGCGCCGGCACATCGAGCTGGCGGATGGCGTAGAGTTCCGAATAGCCCCGGCTGAGGACCACCGCGCGGAAATGCGCCGGGACGGAAACCCGCCCCTTCGCATCGATCCTGTTCACCGCGCTGGACAGAAACCGGTTCATCACTCGATACAGCCGTTTCCGCCGTGGCCCATCTGGTCATCTCGCCCGCGCCTCCACAGCGCGGCCCCTGCCGCAAAGCCTGTTCCGCTCACGGCCATGCGCGAGCATCTCGCGCGGCCCGATGGCCGCCCGCTTCGCGCACGATCTACCCGTGACAGGAACAGGAACTTGATTGAGTGAATGGGATAACATGGGGCACTATGGGCGTCAACGGGAACAGCTTATACGGGCACCCGAAAACCGACTGGAAAGGCGCACCTTCGGGCATCCCAGCCTTTATCCTCCATTAAGCCTAACGAAGGGTTATTGAGCGCCGAGAAGGGTTGCCCGGCACGGACTTTGAGATAATCCTCGTGCTGGACAACGGCGGGAGTCGAGGAGTGGAGTTGTTGCGTCGGATGTTCCCTGCGGCGGGCAGGCGTCCCAGGCGTGTCGTATTCACCTGTCTGTTCGGCTATTCGGAAGCTTTCGCCGACACGCCCTACCAGCCCGATGGACAGACCGACTTCATCTGCTTCACCGACGATCGCGGCCTCCGCTCGAAGACCTGGACATTCCGCCCCTACGACCCCGCGCTATTGGGCCCGGTGCGTACCGCCAAGATGTTCAAGATACTGCCTCACCGATTCCTCGGCGACTACGACTGCTCGATCTATCTCGACAATACAGTGCAGATGGTAGCGCCCTACCCCGACATCTTCGGGCAGCTCGAGCGGTCGGCATCGCCGCTCATGGCTTTCAGGCACGCGGCGCGCTCCTGCGTCTACGAGGAGGCGCAGATGGTGAAGAGCTACGGCTACGACGATGCGGCCACCATAGACGTGCAGATGCAGCACTACCGCTCAATCGGTCATCCCGAGGACGCCGGCCTGATCGCCGGGGGATACCTCGTTCGGCGGCATAACGATGCCGCGCTGGCTACCGTGATGGAGCAGTGGTTCATGCAGGTGTGCCGTTATTCCTATCGCGACCAGTTGTCTTTACCGGTGGTGGCGAGGAGGCTCGGGTTCGAGCCGGACTATTTCCCCGGCATGCTGACCGACAAGAAGACGGTCCTCTGGCCGACCCAAGTCGCAAAGAAGAGGCTGCCACGGGATTTCCGCGACGACATCTATCTCGCGATACACGAAGACGTCCGCAGTGCGGGCATGAACCCGCGCGAACATTATTTGAAGTTCGGCATGGCGGAAGGACGCCGCTACAAATCAGAGTAGGGATCGCATTCGCGCTTGCCGACCATAGCCCCTGCGAATAGCGTCTGCCTCGAAATCGCCTCGACACAAAACTGATCATGACCGACAATTCCGCCCGCGCGGCACATCTGATCCATCTACGCCGCCGCAAGCTGGCAAAAGGCGAGCCGGTGCCCCTGCCGATCACGCCGGCGGCGATGTTCAACCTGCCGGGCGATCCGGCCGGCTTCGCGCAGTACGGCCGCTTCGACAATCCGACCTGGGAGGCGGTCGAGGAGATGCTGGCGCATCTGGAAGACGCGCCCGCCGTCGCCTTCCCTTCCGGAATGGCGGCGATCTCGGCCGTCTTCTTCAGCCAGTTGAGGAGCGGCGACCGCGTGCTGCTGCCGTCGGACGGCTATTACACCACGCGCGTGCTCGCCGAGCGCTTCCTGAAGCCGCTCGGCGTCTCCTTTGACCTGCGCGCCACCGGCACCTTTCTCGACGGCGGCTTCGAGGGGTACCGTCTGGTGTTCCTGGAGACGCCGGCCAATCCGGGGCTCGACCTCTGCGACATCGCGGCGGTGGCGGCAGCCGCCGATGCCGCCGGGGCGACAGTCGTCGCCGACAACACGACCATGACGCCCTACGGCCAGCGGCCGCTCGACCTCGGCGCCGACATCGTGGTCGCCGCCGACACCAAGGCGCCGAACGGCCACTCCGATGCGCTGTTCGGCCATGTCGCGAGCCGCGACGCGACGGTGATCGCCGGCGTGAAGGAATGGCGCAAGCTTTCAGGCGCCATCCCCGGCCCGTTCGAGGCATGGCTGGTGCATCGCGGGCTGGAGACGCTGGAGGTGCGCTTCGACCGCATGTGCTCGTCGGCGGAGACGATCGCGCGCCGGCTGAAGGATCATCCGAAAGTGAAGGCGCTGCGCTTCCCCGGCCTCGAGGACGATCCTTCGCACAATCTCGCCCGCGCGCAGATGGAGCGCTTCGGCTTCCTGATCGGGCTGACGCTGGAATCGGAGACGGCGGCGGAAGGTTTCATCGACGGCTGCGAACTGATCCAGCCGGCGACCTCCTTCGGCGGCGTGCACACCTCGGCCGAGCGGCGCGCCCGCTGGGGCGACGCGGTGGCGCCGGGCTTCGTCAGGCTGTCGGTCGGCTGCGAGCCGATCGAGGAGCTGTGGGCGACGATCGAGCGGGCGCTGGGTTAGCACCGCCCTTCCAGCCTTCAAGGTCGCTCAAAGGGCAGGGAACAGAACTGCCAGCCGGCCTGTAAGCCGGGTTCTGTATGGCCCTCGACGCCTTGCGGCGCGGAGAACGTGGCGGCCATTCGTCTTGGACCGGCGTTGCCGCCGGCCTCACGCGACCTACCCGGACGGTGGGCCGGAAACAGCCCTGAGGGTTGCCCCTCAACCGCCCCTATTCGGTCTTGCTCCCGGTGGGGTTTGCCGTGCCGCTCCTGTTGCCAGGCGCGCGGTGGGCTCTTACCCCACCCTTTCACCCTTACCGCGGAAAAATCCGCGGCGGTCTGCTTTCTGTGGCACTTTCCCTGGGGTCACCCCCGCCGGCCGTTAGCCGGCACCGTGTCTCCATGGAGCCCGGACTTTCCTCACCCGCAACCTTTCGGCTCTCGCTGGTGCGGCCGCCCGGCCGGCTGGCAGCGCGTATAAAGGGGTTCGCGCGGGGAAACGCAAGAGGGTTCAGGTTCAGACCCCCGTGTAGTCCTGGCGGCTGGCCCACAGCCAGCTCAGCGACTCGACGATATGGCGTTTCACCTTCTGGCAGTATTCCCGCGAGATCGGGTTCATGCGCTTGGCGGCGTGGCCGGCATTGTATTTCAGGATGGTGCCGCAGGTGGTGCCGTTGCCGAGCTTTTGCGCCTTGCCGAGATATTTCATGCCGAACTCGATGTTGGTCTCCGGATCGAACAGCTCCGTCACCGAACCGGAATAGCCCATCAGCTTCGCCGTCGCCGGCTTGATCTGCATCAGGCCGACTTCGCCGGCCTTGCCGCGCGAATCCGGACGGTAGTTGCTCTCCACGCTGATGACCGCGTGGGCGAGCTGGATGGAGACGCCATTGAGCGCCGCGTGGCGTTCGATGATGGCCGTATAGGGCTTGTCCCCTTCGTCGGCGCGGTAGGCCTGAATGGCGTGGGAAACCTCTTCGTCGGTCAGGCCGCGTCCGATGCCCGGATCTGCCTTGTTCTTGTCTTCCGCTACGGCCTCGTCGGCGGGTTTTATGGCGATCGTCTCGTCAGGCTTCAGCGCGACCGCGGCAAGCTGCGGCTTGTCTTCCTGTGCATTTGCGGCAAACGAAATCACCCCGGCAGCGAGCGCTGCCGCCAAAACGGTCAGTATTCTCATGAGTCCCTTTGGTTATCCGGCCCGTATGCAGGTGCTGCGCACGGGAGTTGTCGTTCAAGCCGGAGTTGCGGATTCAAGTCCCCAGCGGTGCATGGGCGACGGCGTGCAAGGGAACCGTGGGGCAAAAGAGGCGGCACAAGTCACATTAGGTTACAGCCTGTAACCGACAGTTCATCGCCGCTTGCGAGAGAGGAGCCCGTTCAGCCGGCTTCGGCAGGCATCGCCCGCAGCAGGCGGCGCAGCGTGTCGACCGTCGAGCGGTCGGCGAGGCCATCGACCCGTCGAGGCCTGAAATGCCGCTGAAACGCAGCAACCACAACGCCTGTCGGCTCGTCGTAGCGACCGGTGATGTCGATGCCGAAACCGTAGAGCGACAGCATGGATTGCAGTTCCTCGACGGCAGCGCCCTCGTCGCCCGGCGAAAGCACCGGCTTGCCGCCGGCGCGCGACGGCGCGACAAAATGGCCGATCCCGGCCTCCGCCAGCTGCCGCCAGGGAAACTTCTCGCCGGGGTCGACCTTGCGGCCCGGCGCCACGTCGGAATGGGCGAGCACACGCTGCGAGACGATGCGATGACGGTCGATGACGCCGCGGCACAACGCGACGACCGCGACGACCTGCCTGGCGGGAAAGCTGCGATAGCCGAACTCGTGCCCGGGATTGACGATCTCGATGCCTATCGAGTGCGAGTTGACGTCGGTGACGCCGCGCCAGAAACTTTTACCGGCATGCCAGGCGCGGTCGCTTTCGCGCACCATCTGCACGACGCGGCCGTCCTCGTGGACGAGGTAGTGCGAGGAGACCTGCGATTCCGGCGCGCAGAGCCATGCCTCGGCACCCTCCCCCGTCTGCATGCCGGTGTAATGCAGGATGATCATGTCGGGACTGGAAACGGCGAGGCGCGGACCGAAATTGGGCGAAACCCTGACCTCCGCACCGGCATGGTCGGGCGAGAAGCCACTCATATCACCTTGAGCCCGCGCTCGATCATCTCGTAGGCGGCATTGATCGCCGCGATCCTGGTGGTGGCGATCTTGATGAACTCCTCCGGCAGGCCGCGTGCCAGGAGCTTGTCGGGATGGTTGGCGGCGACGAGCTTGCGGTAGCGCTTCTTGACCTCGTCGAAGGAAGTCCCGCGCTCGACGCCAAGGATCAGCCAGGGATCGGCGTCGCCGAGATGGGCGTGGCGCGCCAGGATGCTCTGGTAGTGGCTCTCCTCGATACGGAAGATCTGGGCGACACGATGCAGGAAGCGGCCCTCGCGCTCGTGCAGCAGACCGTCGGCCTTGGCGATGTGGAAGAGGCCGTCGAGTATGTCTTCCAGCATGGCGCAGTTCTGGTGGCCCGAACCGCAAAGGCCGGCCATGCGCTCGGCATAGATTTCGAAACCGGCGACGTCCTGCTTGGCGAGATCGTAGAGCCGCGCGACATTGTGGCGCTCTGAGACGGGAACCTCGAAAATCTGCTGGAAGGCGCGCACCTCGTCATGGGTGACGATGCCGTCGGCCTTGGCCATCTTCGCCGAAAGCGCGATCATGGCGACTGAAAAGGCGACGCGGCGGCGCAACTCCGGATTGCCGCCAAAGATGGTGCGCACTGCTTCAACGACGCCGGTTACCCCGGACGTCGCGGACGCTGTCACTCGTTTCACGAACTGCCAAATCGACATGCCGCTTCCATAAGGTGAAACGCGCGGCTTGGCGAGAGAAGGGATGCGGCAAAGCGCCGGCCAGATCCGTGGACCGGTGACGGTCATGAAAAAAGCCGGTCGAGCCGGCTTTCTTCATGATTCGAACGCAACCTTACTGCGCAGGCGCGGGAGCAGGCTCGGTGGCCGGCGGGGTCGCCGGGGCGGCCGGATCAGCCGGCGCCGGTTCGGTCTGCTGCGCATCGGGCAAGCCCTGGGTCGTGGTGCTGTCGGTCGAGTCGCTGCAAGCGGCTACGCTCAACAGAGCCAGGGCCGAGACGGAAGCGAGAATAAGTTTCTTCATCACATATCTCCTCATAGGCCGCCTGCACCCCAGTAGGCGGTCGAGGAGAAAATGCCGACATCCATTTTGAGTTGCGTCACAACATCTGACAGCCGTTAACATTTCGTCAGAGGCCGGCTGAAGCTAGAGGCTGGCGGCAGCGCGCGCCGCCTGGTCGTACTGGCCCGACAGCGCCCGCATCAGGGCGGCGACGCGGCTCATGTCCTCTTCGTCGAAAGCCATGCCCTTGACGCTAGAGGCCAGCAGCTCTTCGCGCACTTCATGATAGCGCCGGCACGCCTCGGCGCCCGCGCTGGTGACCTTCACGGTCTTTTCCTTGCCGCGCCGGCCGGTCGAGATCAGCTTGAGGCCTTCGAGCTTCTTCAGCGCATAGGCGACGACGTGCGTGTCCTCGACGTTGAACATCATGCAGATGTCGGCAAGCGTTTTTTCGCGGTCGCGATGGTTGGCCGCGTGAAGCACGAGCACGTCGATCGCCGCCAGACCAGGCACGCCGGAGGCGCTCATGGCGCGCACGATCCAGCGCTGAAAGGCGTTGGAGAGCACCGTCAGCGCGAACTCTACCTCCGACAGCGCCGGAATCTGGCCTTCGGCGAGATGGGCCGCGGAAACGATCGGGCCAAGTGGAGAGGTTTTCTTTGCCATGGCTACACCGTCAATTTATCGACAAAACGTTGACGAAATATCGCCGTTCTGTTTTATACGACTTCACGTGAAAATCAAACACGGACTTGCGGGAGAGCAGTGATGCCGGCGAATAGATGGGACTTCTGGATCGACCGCGGCGGCACCTTCACCGACATTATCGGCCGTGACCCCGAAGGCGGATTGCATGCCAGAAAGCTGCTGTCGGAAAACCCCGAGGCTTACCGCGATGCGGCGATCCAGGGCGTGCGCGACCTGCTCGAACTGAAACCAGGCGACGCCATTCCGTCGGGCCTCGTCGGCGAGATCAAGATGGGCACGACGGTCGCCACCAACGCGCTGCTGGAGCGCAAGGGCGACCGCGTGCTTCTCCTCATCACCAGGGGATTTCGCGACGCGCTGCGGATCGCCTACCAGGCGCGGCCGGACATCTTCGCCAAGGAGATCATCCTGCCCGAACAGCTTTACGAACGGGTGGTCGAGGTCGACGAGCGCGTGCGCGCCGACGGCACGGTGGAGAAGCTGCTCGACATCGAGGCGGTGAAGCCGGCGATCGATCAGGCGAAGAAGGATGGTATCGACGCCGTCGCCATCGTCTTCATGCACGCCTGGAAATTTCCCGAGCATGAGCAGGCCGTCGCGAAGGTCTGCCGCAAGGCGGGCTTCTCGCAAATCTCGGTGAGCCATGAGGTGTCGCCGCTGGTGAAGCTCGTCGGCCGCGGCGACACGACGGTCGTGGATGCATATCTGTCGCCGATCCTGTCGCGCTATGTAGAGCAGGTGGCGCGAGAACTGGGCACCTCGCCCACCTCCCCCTCTCAGGGGGGAGGTCGCGCCGAAGGCGCGGGTGGGGGTGACCTTTCCGGCAACGCCGCGCACCCCACCCCGGCGCTGCGCGCCGACCCTCCCCCTCGAGGGGAGGGTGAAGAGGCGCCACGCCTCATGTTCATGATGTCGTCGGGCGGGCTCACCGCCGCCGACATGTTCCAGGGCAAGGACGCGCTGCTGTCGGGTCCGGCGGGCGGCGTGGTCGGCATGGTGGAGACCGCGCGGCTCGCCGGCTTCGACCAGGTGATCGGCTTCGACATGGGCGGCACCTCGACCGACGTCGCGCATTATGACGGCGAATACGAACGCGCCTTCGACACCGAGGTGGCGGGCGTGCGCGTGCGTGCGCCGATGATGCGCATCCACACGGTGGCGGCAGGCGGCGGCTCGATCCTGCATTTCGAGGCCGGACGTTTCCGCGTTGGCCCGGATTCGGCCGGCGCCAATCCGGGCCCCGCCTGCTATCGCCGCGGCGGCCCGCTTGCGGTGACGGACGCCAATGTCATGCTCGGCAAGCTGCAACCCGATTTCTTTCCTGAAATCTTCGGGGCCGGGCAGGACCAGCCGCTCGACACGGACGTCGTGCGCAAGAAATTCGCAGCGCTTGCCGACGAGATCGGCGACGGCCGCTCGCCGGAAGCGGTGGCGGAAGGCTTCGTCACCATCGCCGTCGAGAACATGGCGAACGCCATCAAGAAAATCTCGGTGCAGCGCGGTTATGACGTGACCGGCTATCTGCTGAATTGTTTCGGCGGCGCCGGCGGCCAGCACGCCTGCCTGGTGGCGGATGCGCTGGGCATGCAGTCGGTGCTCATCCACCCCTTCTCCGGCCTGTTGTCTGCCTACGGCATCGGCATGTCGGGCGTCTTCGCCTCGCGCCAGCAAGGTTTCGTCCGCCCGCTCGCCGACGAGAATGCGGGGGAAATCCGCAGCACGGTCGACATTCTGTGCGAGCCTGTCATCGCGGAGCTCGTGGCTCAGGGCGTGCCGGAGGACTCCGTGTCGTGGCGGCCGATCCTGCATGTGCGCTACGACGGCACCGATACGGCGCTGCCCATCAACTATGCGAGCTACTCCGTCGCCGAGGCGAGAGCCGCCTTCGAGACGGCGCACAAGGCGCAGTTCGGCTTCACCTATCCCGACAGGACGCTCGTCATCGAGACGGTGGAGATCCAGGGACAGGACGGCCGCGTCGCCGGCCGTGACGAGACCGACCGGCCACTGTCGGAGGAGAAGCCGCACGCGGCGGAGTCGCGAAAACTGTTCTGCGGCGGCGAATGGCTGGATGCGCCGGTGTTCCGGCGCGAGGCGCTGGCGACTGGCCAGAAGATATCGGGGCCGGCGCTGATCATCGAGAGCCACCAGACGATCGTCGTCGAGCCCGGCTGGGGTGCGGCGATCACCGCCAAGGACCACGTGCTTCTCTCGCGCATCGAGAAGAAGAAACGGCAGGCAGCCCTCGGCACGGAAGCGGACCCTGTGATGCTGGAGGTCTTCAACAACCTCTTCATGTCGATTGCCGAGCAGATGGGCGTGACGCTGCAGAACACGGCGTCCTCGGTGAACATCAAGGAGCGGCTCGACTTCTCCTGCGCCGTGTTCGACCGCACCGGCGCGCTGGTCGCCAACGCGCCGCACATGCCGGTGCATCTGGGCTCGATGGACCGCTCGGTCGAGACGGTGATCCGGCTGAACCAGGGCGACATCCATCCGGGCGACGTGTTCGCGCTGAACGCGCCCTATAATGGCGGCACCCACCTGCCTGATATCACCGTGGTGACGCCGGTGTTCGACGATTCCGGCAAGGAAATCCTGTTCTACTCGGCATCGCGCGGCCACCACGCCGATGTCGGCGGCACGGCGCCGGGCTCGATGACGCCGCTGGCGACGACGGTGGACGAGGAAGGCGTGCTGATCGACAATTTCCGCATCGTCGAGGGCGGCACCTTCATGGAGAAGGAGCTTTTCGCGCTGCTGACCGACCACCCCTACCCTGCCCGCAACGCGGCGCAGAACGTCGCTGACCTCAAGGCGCAGATCGCCGCCAACGAGAAGGGCGTCGCCGAGCTCAGGAAGATGGTCGCGCATTTCGGGCTCGACGTGGTCGAGGCCTATATGGGCCACGTGCAGGACAATGCGGCCGAGAGCGTGCGCCGGGTGATCGAGAGGCTCCCGGACAATTCGGCCTACGAGTACGCGACCGACACCGGCCAGTCGATCAAGGTGAAGATTTCGGTGGACCGCGACAAGCGCGAAGCCACCGTCGACTTCACCGGGACGTCGCCGGTGATGAAGAACAACTTCAACGCGCCGGAGCCGGTGGCGCGCGCGGCGGTGCTCTACGCCTTCCGCGTGATGGTCGAGGACATGATCCCGATGAATGCCGGGTGCCTGAGGCCCATCAACATCGTCATCCCCGAGGGATGCATGCTGAGGCCCGCCTATCCGGCGGCGGTCGTCGCCGGCAATGTCGAGACCTCGCAGCACGTCACCAACGCGATGTTCGGCGCGATGGGCGCGCTGGCGAACGCGCAAGGCACGATGAACAACCTCACCTACGGCAACGCGAAGTACCAGTATTACGAGACGATCTGCTCGGGCTCGCCGGCCGGCCGCATGAATGACGGGCGCGGTTTTGCCGGCACGTCGGGCGTGCACACGCACATGACCAACTCGCGCCTCACCGACCCCGAGGTGCTGGAGCTGCGCTTCCCTGTCCTGCTCGAGGATTTCCACATCCGCGAGAACTCCGGCGGCAAGGGCAAGTGGAGCGCCGGCGACGGCACCCGGCGCACCATCCGCTTCCTCGAGAAGATGGAATGCGCGATCCTGTCGTCGCACCGCAACCGCCCGCCGGAAGGCATTGAAGGTGGCGGCAATGGTGCGGTCGGGAAGACGGAGGTGCGCCGTTCGGATGGCCGGATCGAGACGCTGAAGGCCTGCGACCAGACCGTGCTCGAGGCCGGCGAGGCGGTGATCGTGACGACGCCTACCGCAGGAGGATTCGGGCGAACCTGAGCGGAACGATCGGCGACGTGGGACCTTGTGCTAAGTTGGGCCACAGGTCAGATCAATCATGAGCCGAAAGCTACTCACGCCCCGATCAAGCGAAGAAGTCGAGATCGTCCGCCTGAAAATTCCGGCGGGCGACCAAGTGCCCAACAATGCCGATCACCCGGCCGTCATCGCACGCGACGCGCTTGGCGGCGCCCATGACGACCGCGCCGTCTGCGGCCTGATGGAGCGCAACGGCTGGGGCGGAACCTGGACATGGACCGTTTTCGACTACCATCACTTCCACCCGGATGCCTTCGAGGCCTTGGCGGTTGCGTCCGGCTCAGCGACGCTGATGCTCGGCGGGCCGCAGGGCGAGACTGTGGAGGTGCGGGCCGGCGACGTGATGATCCTGCCGCCCGGCTTCGGCCACCGGCGCCTCGCCATGGGCGACGGCTTCCAGATCTGCGGCGCCTATCCTCCGGGCCAGGAGAACTACACCGTCGTCCGCGGCTCGTCCGGTTACGACGACGCCATGCGCAGGCAGATCGCAGCCGTCGCAAAACCGCGGACTGATCCGGTCTGGGGCGCGGAAGGGACGTTGCTAAAGGCGCTTCTCGGCCGCGCCTGATGACCTATTCCAGGTCGGCCTGGATCCAACGGGATGAGAGGTGGATGGACACCGTCTGCAGCCGCCCCGGACCGAGATTCACGAATTTGTGCGGCACGCCGGCGGGACCAAGCACGGTTTCGCCGGCCTCCGCATCGATCACCTCGTCGCCGACGAAGAAGCGGACCCGGCCTTCCTGGATCACGAAGACCTCGTCATAGGGGTGGACGTGAAGCTTCGGCCCGCGCCCGGGCTCGTCCGTGCCATAGGTCAGAACCGTGACCTGCGTGGCCAGCGCCTCGCCATTCACGGACCCGCGATTGGGGCCGCCGAGCGTACCGTCGAAGAGCCGTGCCTTTGCGGGCCGGCGGCCATCCGGCGTGACAGCAGCCGGATCGAAATCGTGTCGAGCCATGCTTCCTCCCTGGATACCGCCGGAAAGATGGCCGACCGGCACACGCCAAGGCAAGCACGAAGGCGCCGCCGCGCTTCTTCGCGCCGCTGTCTACTGTCATCCACCTGTCATCGCGGCGCGATACCCGCTTGCGGAACACAAAAGCGGGAGATTCACCCCTATGACCGACCTTTCGAGCGAGCTTGGCTTTCGCAGGAACCGCCAGCTCGGCAAGGCCGTCTATCAGAACAGGGCGCTCTCCCGTGCAGGCTTCTCGGAACGGCTCTTCGCGTTCCTCTTCACCGGTCTGGTCTATCCGCAGATATGGGAGGACCCGGAGGTCGACATCGAGGCGATGGACCTGCTCGAAGGCCACCGCGTCGTCACCATCGCATCGGGCGGCTGCAACGTGCTCGCCTATCTGACGCGCTCGCCAGTCCACATCGATGCCGTTGATCTCAACACCGCCCACATCGCGCTGAACAGGCTGAAGCTCGCCGCGGTGAAGCACCTGCCGGCGCAGGGCGATCTTTTCCGCTTCTTCGGCGAGGCCGGCAACCGCACGAATTCCGTCGCCTATGACCGCTTCCTCGCGCCACATCTCGACGCCGCGACGCGACGCTACTGGGAAAAGCGCAGCTGGCGCGGACGCCGGCGCATCGAGACCTTCGACCGCAACTTCTACCGCACCGGCCTGCTCGGCCTTTTCATCGCGGCCGGCCACAGGGCGGCGCGGCTGCATGGCGTCGACCCGGCGGCCATCCTCAAGGCGGGGGATCTCGCCAGCCAGCGCCGCTTCTTCGAGGAAGAGCTGGCGCCGATCTTCGACCGCAGGCTGATGCGGATGGTGCTGTCGAGGAAATCGTCGCTGTTCGGCCTCGGCATCCCGCCGGCGCAGTATGATTCGCTGATCACCTCGGGCGACGGCTCGATGGCGAGCGTGCTCAAGGCGAGGCTGGAGAAGCTCGCCTGCGACTTCCCGCTGAACGACAATTATTTCGCCTGGCAGGCATTCGCGCGCCGCTATCCGGCATCAGGAGAAGGCGCTCTGCCCGCCTATCTGGAACGGGCGAACTACGAGACGCTGAAGGCGAATATCGGGCGCGTGGCCGTGCACCACGTGAACTTCACCGAACTGCTGGCGGGAAAACCGGCTTCGTCGGTCGACCGCTTCGTGCTGCTCGACGCACAGGACTGGATGACCGACGCGCAGCTCAATGCATTGTGGACGGAGATCACCCGCACCGCCTCGCCCGGCGCGCGCGTCATCTTTCGCACCGCCGCCGAAGAGAGCGTTCTGCCTGGTCGCGTGTCCGACGCGCTGCTGGCGCAGTGGCGCTACGCCGCCGAGGAGTCCCGGCAATATCTCGCGCGCGACCGCTCGGCGATCTACGGCGGCTTCCACCTCTACGTGAAGGGGTAGACATGAGCGCGGCCGCTCACACGCATGCTGAACTGATGGACGGCGTCTACCGGTATCAGCGTCATGTCTACGATCTCACCCGCAAATATTACCTGCTTGGCCGCGACCGGCTGATTGAAGCGCTGGACGTGCCGGCCGGCGGCACCGTGCTGGAGATCGGCTGCGGCACCGGCCGCAACCTGGTGAAGGCGGCGCGCGCCTTTCCGCAGGCCGAGTTCTGCGGCCTCGACATATCGGCCGAGATACTGGAGACGGCGTCGATGACCATCGGCCGGCGCGGCCTGTCGGGACGCGTGACGCTTGCCTGCGGGGACGCAGCCGACTTCGATCCGCAGGCGCTGTTCGGCCGGCCGGGTTTCGACCGCGTCTTCGTCTCCTATTCACTGTCGATGATCCCGGAGTGGCGGCGCACGGTGGCGGCGGCGCTTGCCGCAGTGAACGACGGCGGCTCGCTGCATGTGGTCGATTTCGGCCGGCAGGAGCGCCTGCCCCGCTGGTCGAAGACGGCGCTGCGCGGCTGGCTGGCGAAATTCCACGTCAGCCCGCGGGATTCGCTGCGCGACATCCTCGAATCGGAATCGCGCCGCGTCGGCAAAAGCCTCACCTTCGTTTCGCTTTATCGCGGCTATGCCGTGTACTCGGTGCTGACGAAGCCCTGATTGCCCGACGCTGCACCGGCTGCCATTCTTCCGCCATCGATTTGCCGTGTTTTGCCCGACGAGGATTCGCAGCCTGCGGTCGCGCCATCAACCGAAAATCAACCATGATGGCCCAACGATGCGCTCTTACGGCAGGGTGACAGGCAGTGCGGCATGGCCGCAAGGGTTCGGGGACGGATGCGGGAGAGGCGGTTCAACAGCGTGGGGATTTCGGCTGCCGGGCAGCCGGCGGCCGCGCGCGCCTTGCGCAACCTTGCCGCCGCAGCAGCGCTTTTCGCGGTTTCCGCCTGCTCGGTCGCCGACGGCCTGTCTCCGGCCTCGCTGTCGGCCAGTTCCGGCTCGCCCTCGGTCGCGGTGACGCATCCGCGCTTCGAGGATACCGACCCGCACGAATGGGACAGCGGCGCGCCCTGGACCTACGCCGTCCACGGCACCGACGTGTCGAAATACCAGACCTCCATCGACTGGCACAAAGCGCGCGCGAGCGGCGTCTCCTTCGCCTTCATCAAGGCGACCGAAGGCGGCGACCGCATCGACAGCTATTTCGACGAGCACTGGCAAAATACCAAGGCGGCCGGCGTGCCGCGCGCCGCCTATCACTTCTTCTATTTCTGCCGCCCCGCCGCCGAGCAGGCGGCCTGGTACATAAGGAACGTGCCGAACGATCGCGCGGCCATGCCGCCGGTGCTGGACATGGAGTGGAACCCGGACTCGCCGACCTGCAAGAAGCGGCCCGACCCGGCCACCGTGCGCAGCGAGATGAAGACCTTCCTCTCGATCGTCGAAAGGCATTACGGCAAGCGGCCGATCATCTACACGTCGGTCGACTTCTTCGACGACAACGGCCTGTCGAGCTTCCGCGGCTACCCGTACTGGCTGCGCTCGGTCGCCGGCCACCCGACCCAGAAATACGCCGACCACCCCTTCACCTTCTGGCAGTACACCGGCACGGGCGTCGTTCCCGGCATTCGCGGCAACGCCGACATCAATGTCTTCAACGGCAACATGGCGGCGTGGAAGAAGTGGCTGAAGCAGAATGCGACTTAGGGGAGTAGGGGGATAAGGGAGTAGGTTAGTAGGGGAACTCACTTCCTATTCCCTACTAACCTACTCCCTTATCTCCCCTAGTCCGCCATCGTCTCCAGGCTCGCCAGACCTTGCGGCGCGTCGCCTTCGTCGAAGGGCGTGGTGACCTCGACGAAGGTGTCGGGATAGAAGCCGTTGAAGCGGGTCCTGAGCGACAGCGAATAGGCGCCGATGTGGCCGATCTCGATCCAGTCGCCGGTATCGACCGTCTCCGGCAGCCAGAACGGCCGCGACAGGATGTCGACCGAATCGCAGGTGGCGCCGCACACCTTGAAAGGTACGATGTTCTTCTCGCTGCCGTTGCGCGAGCGGATCGCGGGATCGGGGATGAAGCGCGCCGGCAGCGTGATCTTGCCGGTCCATGAATCGGACAGCGACGCCCAGATGCCGTCATTGATGTAGAGCCGCCTGCCCTTGCGCAGCAGCACACGCACGATGAGCGACAGGCAGCGCGCGACGATGACGCGTCCGGGTTCGGCGACCAGCGGAATGCCGTCGAAGCCATATTCCTTGATGTCGCCGGCAAGCCTGGACATCAGCTGGCCGAGCGACGGCATCTCGACCTGCTTGCGGCTCGGATCGTTGCCGTATTCGGCGGGGAAGCCGCCGCCCACGTCGAGCCCCGCGAGGTCGAACGAAAGCCGGTTGCGCACCCAGTCGGCGGACGCCAGCGCCCGCTCGTAGGTGTCGGGGTCCTCGATCTGGCTGCCGACATGGAAGCAGAGCCCGACCCGGAAGCCGGTGCGGTTCAGCCGCTCGGCGAGTTCGACGGCGTTGGCCGGCCCGGCGCCGAATTTCTTCGACAGTTCGTAGGCCGCGTGTCCCTTGGTCTGGATGCGCACGAAGACGGTCAGCGAGCCGGGGTCGAGGTCGAGCGCCCGCACCACCCGCGTCACCTTGGTGATCTCGTCCTCGTGATCGACCGCGATGACTCGGATGCCATATTCCTCCAGCGCCAGCCTTATGTCGGACTGCGCCTTGACCGGGTGCATGTAGAGCATCTCGGCATCGGGCGCGACGGCACGCACCGCCGCGAACTCGCCGGGCGAAGCGACGTCGAACGCCGATACGCCGGCTTCGGCGAGCGCCTTCAGGACGATCTGTTCGCCATTGGTCTTGACCGCGTAGGCCGTCTTGCCGGGGAACATCTCCATGAATTGCCGGGCGTCGGCCTTGAGCACCTCCGGACGGAAGCAATAGACCGGCTCATCGGGACGAAGCGCGCGGGCCGCCGCGCGGGCATTCTCGAATCGCTGCAATGGCCTCTCCTCGGCTGGCGGTCGGAATCTAGAACAAGCTAGGGCACAAAGAAATCCGTTCCATGACGGACGGCAGCGGCGCGTCCGATGCGGCCACCGGCGGAAAACGGTTGCGGCAGAGCAGGAAGCGGGTGGCGGGCGGACGATGTCCGAGACTAGCTAGGCCCGGCACGGAGGAAGAGGCATGGCCGAGGTCACTGTAGCGCCGGCGACGCAGCGGCGGATGTCTGCCTTCGACTGGGCGCGGGTCCTGCTGCTCGGCGCGATCTGGGGCGGCTCGTTCTTCTTTGCCCGCATCGCGGTCGCCGAGATGCACCCGCTGACGCTGGTTCTGTTCCGGGTCTCGATCGCGGCAGCGGCGCTGCACCTCTATCTCCTGGTCGCCGGACCGTCCTTCCGGCTGGCGCTGCCGCTGGCGGGCAGCCTTTTCCTGCTAGCGCTGGTCAACAACGTGGTGCCCTTCTCGCTGATCTTCGCCGGCCAGACGGAGATGGGCGCCGGACTGGCCGCCGTCCTCAACTCGACGACGCCCTTCTGGACGATCCTGCTCGCCAACGCCGTCACCGCCGACGAGAAGCTGTCGCTGAACAAGGTCGCCGGCGTGCTGCTCGGCATTGCCGGCGTCGCCGTGATGGTGGGGCCCGGCATCGTCGCCAGCCTCGGCGGCCCGGTCTGGGCGAAGTTCGCCATCGTCGGCGCGTCGCTCTCCTACGCTGTGGCGCTGATCTTCGCGCGGCGCTTCCGGACCGTGTCGCCGGTGGTGGTGACCACCGGCCAGCTCACCGCCTCCACGATCATCATGGTTCCGGTCGTGCTGCTGTGGAACGGCCCGGCCGGGCTGTTCGCGGCGAGCCCGCCGATCTGGGCCGCCATATTCGCCCTGGCGCTGGTGTCCACCGCCTTCGCCTACATCCTCTTTTTCGGCCTCATCGGCTCGGCCGGCGCCACCAACGCATCGCTGGTGACGCTGGTCGTGCCGGTCGGCGCCATCCTGCTCGGCTTCGTCTTCCTTGGTGAAAGGCTTGAGCTTTTCGAAGTCGCGGGAATGATTTTGATCGGACTCGGCCTGATCACCATCGACGGACGGATTCTCGGGCGACGCTAGGGCATGACCCTGCGGCAACAGGGCTGCGACGCCCATTGCTGTCACAGACCCGCCATATTTTTTCCACAACACCTAAAATCCGGATTGCCTATAAATTCCGTAGACTTAAGCGGATCGGCAGGTCGCTTTTTCCATAATCACGTCGCATTGCAGCAAAATTTCCGCTTGCCTGTTGCCTCAAGTCACCTAGACTCTCGCCATAGTTTCTCAAGTGAGGAGGCTACGTATGGGTCTTACACGGCCAATCAATGCACTCATGATTTGTGCTGCGTTTGCTTTTATCGGCGCCCTCATAATGGGAGTTCTTCCGTAAGCGGAAGCGAAGGGACATGACAACGGCCTGAAAAGGCGGTGAAGATTTGAAAAGGCCGGGCAGATGCCCGGCCTTTTCGCATTTCGCCCGCGCTTGCCTTTACCTCAGGCGGCGGCAGAGGCCGGAACCCCGGCCGAATGCGCCCTGATCCCGATCATGTGGCAGACGGCGACGACCAGGTCGGCGCGGTTCATCGTGTAGAAATGGAAGTCCGAAACGCCCCGTTCCACGAGGTCCATGACCTGCTCGGCCGCGACCGCGGCGGCCACCAGCGCATGGGTCTGCGGATCGGCTTGAAGCCCGTCAAAGCGCTCGCCGAGCCAGGCCGGGATATGCGCGCCGCAACGTCCCGAGAAATTGGCGACCTGGGTGAAATTGTGGATCGGCAGCACGCCGGGCACGATGGGGATGTAGATGCCGGCGCGGCGGGCGCGCTCGACGTAGCGCTCGTAGAGGTCGTTGTCGAAGAAGAACTGGGTGATGGCGCGCGTCGCGCCATTGTCGACCTTGCGCTTCAGCATCTCGATGTCGGTGGCGAAGTCCGGGCTCTCCGGATGCTTTTCCGGATAGGCGGACACGGATATGTCGAAATCGCCCTGCGCCTTCAGCGCGGAGACGAGTTCGGCCCCGTTGGCATAGCCGCCGGGATGCGGCTGGTAGCGGGCGCCGACGCCGGCGGCGGGGTCGCCGCGCAAGGCGACGAAGCGCTTCACGCCCATGCCGGCGAACTCGGCGATCACGGTGTCGATGTCGCCGCGCGTGGCGTCGACGCAGGTGAGATGCGCCGCCGGCGTCAGCTTCGAACCGGTCAGGATACGGTTGACGGTGCGTGCGGTGCGCTCGCGCGTCGAGCCGCCGGCGCCGTAGGTGACGGACACGAAGCGGGGAGCGAGCGGCTCCAGCCGCTGCACCGTGTCCCAGAGCCGCGTCTCCATGTCGTCGGTCCTGGGCGGAAAGAACTCGAAGGAGACGGCAATCTTCTGGCCGATATCAGGGCGGCGGGAGAAATTCGGTTCGTTCATCAGGCTGTCTCCCTTTCGCCGGCGCGGGTCGGTTCGGCAATCAGCCGGCGGCGGTCGCGACCGAGCCAGAGCTTCACCGTCAGCCGCGCCTCGGAGCCGCCACGCGGCTCGAATTCCTGGCTTTCCTCGAGGTCGAGACCGGCTTCTGAAAACCAGTCCGCGATCTGCTTGTCGGAAACGCCGAGGCGGATATGCGCGTGCTCGTCGCGCAGGAACTCCAGCGCATGCGGCGCGAAATCGACGACGATCAGCCGGCCGCCGGGGCGCAGCAGGCGCGCCGCCTCGCGGACGGCCAGCGCCGGGTCGTCGAGATAATGCAGCACCTGGTGGATGGTGACGAGGTCGAAGCTGTCGCGTTCTACCGGCGGCGCATAGATGTCGCCCTGGCGCACCTGCGCATTGCCGACGCCGGCCTTGTCGAGATTGGCGCGGGCGACGGCCAGCATCTCGCGCGACATGTCGATGCCGACGCCGCGGCGATAGAGCGGCGCAAAGATTTCGAGCAGCCGGCCGGTGCCGGTGCCGAGGTCGAGCATGGACTGGAAGGGACGCTTGCCGACCAGCTTCAGCAGCGCCGCCTCGACGGCGCGGTCGGAGGCATGCAGCGAGCGGATCTCGTCCCAGCTTGCGGCGTTGTCGGAAAAATATTCGGCCGCCCTCGCCTGCCGGCGGTGCTTGACGGCGGCCAGCCGCTCGAGATCGCGCTCGATCTGCGGATCGCCGGCATTGAGGCGGCCGACGATGCCATGCACGAAATCGCGCGCCGTATCGTCGTCGGCGATGCGGAAATAGGCCCAGGACCCCTCCTGGTAGCGACCGATCAGGCCGGCATCGAGCAGAAGCTTCAGATGGCGCGAGACGCGCGGCTGCGACTGGTTGAGGATCTCGGTGAGGTCGGAGACGGTAAGGTCGCCGCGCGACAGCAGCGCCAGGATGCGCAGGCGACTGGTTTCGGCCGCCGCCTTGAGGGTGTCGACCAGATCGTCGAGTGTGGCTGTCATCGCGTTGCCGTCACGTTGCGGTCTCTGTAATTCAGATATAAAGATATCTTTATGTGCAATTCGCTCCCTTGGCAACCGTCAATGTCGCAGGCGGACAAGAAAATGGCGCGGACGTTTCGAAGGGAGGCAATCCATGTTTGAAGCGCGCGAGGGTGAAATCGCGCTGGCGGACGATCCCGCAGCGATGGCGGCGGATGCCCATCTGGTCTTCATCGGAAGCATCCGCTCGCCGTGGAAGACAAGGGCCGACTGCCCGAAGAACATGGCCGCCGCACGCGCCTCAGGCGAGCAGGCGAGCCTGGAGATCGAGCCGCAGTACCGGCCGGGCCTCGCCGGCCTCGCCGGCACCAGCCATGTCGTCATCCTGTCCTGGCTGGGTTTTGCGCCGCGCAACCTGATCGTCCAGCATCCCCGCCATGCATCGGCGCCGAAGGGCGTGTTCGCGCTGCGCTCGCCGGCCAGGCCGAACCCGGTCGGGCTGCATGTCGCGCGCCTCGTCGCGCTCGATGCCGAGGCCGGACTGCTCACGCTCGACGCCATCGATGTTCTCGACGGGACGCCGGTGATCGACCTAAAACCCTATTTCGCGTCGATCGACAGCTTTCCGGACGCAGCGCCGCCACGCCACAAGGACGCGCCTTGATCGCCACCACGAAGCGCCGCAAGGCGATCGCCGAGGCGCTGACCCTGCTGCTGCCGGCCGCGCCCTATTCCGAGATCGAGGCGATCCGCGCCGAGGCCGGTTCGAGGCACATGAAGGAACTGCCGCCGTCGATCGCGGTGTGGCTGGCGACAGTCGCGCATGTGCGTCACCAGCACACCGACTACGAACAACTGCTCGCCGAAGGCTACGACCGCGACGCCGCGCGCTTCTTCGTCATCGACCGCACCAACGAGGTGCTGACCTCATGGCGCGCCACGAGGCTGCTCGATCCCGACGACGACGATCTTTGAGCGGCGCTCCTTCCAGCCGGCAATATGCGCACCTAGATATGGGCTGGCGCGAGGCGATCACGATTCCAAGTCCGGGCCGTGCGGCCTGGACCCACGGAGGCTTACACCATGACATCCAAGGTTTGGTTCATCACCGGCTCGTCCAAGGGTTTTGGGCGGGTCTGGGTCGAAGCAGCGCTGGCGCGCGGTGACCGCGTCGCGGCGACGGCGCGCGACGTCAGCACGCTGAAAGACCTCGTCGGCAAATATGGCGACGCCATCGCAGCGATAAAACTCGACGTCAACGACAAGCGCGCCGTCGAGGCGGCGGTCGCCGAAGCACACCGGCGCTTCGGCCGGCTCGACGTCGTCATCAACAATGCCGGCTACGGCCTGTTCGGCGCCATCGAGGAGATCAGCGAGGCGGAAGCCCGCGCGCAGATCGAGACCAACGTCTTCGGCGCGCTGTGGGTGACGCAGGCCGCGCTGCCGATCATGCGCAAGCAGGGCTCGGGCCACATCATCCAGATTTCCTCCATCGGCGGCGTCAACGCCTTCCCGAACCTCGGCCTCTACCACGCCTCGAAATGGGCCCTCGAAGGCTTCAGCCAGTCGCTGGCGGCGGAAGTCGCCGCGTTCGGCGTCCATGTGACGCTGGTCGAGCCGGCCGGCTTCTCCACCGACTGGAGCGGGCCGTCGTCGAAGCGGGCAAATCCCATCGAGGCTTACGAGCCGGCGCGCGAGACGATGAAGGCACGGCGTGCGAATGTGGTGCCCGGCGACCCCGAGGCGACCGGGCCGGCGATGCTGGCGCTGGTCGACGCCGCCGAGCCGCCGCTGCGCGTCTTCTTCGGCGACGTCGGCCTGCCGATGATCAAGCAGGAATATGCTAATCGCATCGCCCTATGGGAGAAGTGGGACCACATCGCCGATCTCGCGCAAGGGTCAGCGAAGAACCGCAAGGCAGAGGCCGCCTGACCGACCACAGCTTCGTGTCCGAAGCCGCGCCGACCTTTTGGCGCGGCTTTTTCGTGCCCTCCCCGACAGCCGGATCAACAACCGAATCCGCAACAGCCGCGGCGGCTTTACCGCGGCTGGCTTCGAGCGTAGCGTGACGCCGGGCCGGGAGCTTCGTGAAGGAGGATCGCATGCCTGCCGCTCTTCGACAGACAGTGCTTGCCGCCATGCTGGCCGCCGCGTCGGTGCCCGCGCTCGCTGCCGACTATTCCTGCGAGGGCGGCCTTGTCCCCTCCGGCCAGACGATGATCTGCTCCGGCTTCGAGCCGAACTGGGCGATCAGGCTCACCTGCAGCGGCGGGACGATGAGTTCGACATTCGTCGACGCCTTTTCCGGCTCGGACATCCAGGAGACGCCGGGCACAGTGACCTTCTCCTCGAACGATCCCTGGACCTTCGAGACCAGCCATCCGGTGAAAGGCACGATCGCTGCGACGCCCGGCGGCTGCACCGACGAAAGCGACGCCGTGCGCGACTTCACCATCACGCCGACGGCCGCGCCGGGACTGAGCGGGCCGTTCTTCCCGTTCTGCTGCCGGATTCAGTGACCTACAAAAAAGCCGGGCATTGCCCGGCTTTTTCCTGATGGCTCAGCGCGTCAGCCGCTTGTGCGTCATGCGGTGAGGAACGAGCGCCTCCGGTCCGAGGCGGCGGGCCTTGTCCTTCTCATATTCCTCGAAGTTGCCCTCGAACCATTCGACATGCGCGTCGCCCTCGAAGGCCAGCATGTGGGTCGCCATGCGGTCGAGGAACATGCGATCGTGGCTGATGATGACCGCGCAGCCGGCATAGGCTTCGAGCGCGTCTTCGAGCGCACCGAGAGTCTCGGTGTCGAGGTCGTTGGTCGGTTCGTCGAGCAGCAGCACGTTGCCGCCGTTCTTCAGCATCTTGGCGAGGTGCACGCGGTTGCGCTGGCCGCCCGAGAGGTTGCCGACCTTCTGCTGCTGGTCGCCGCCGCGGAAGTTGAAGGACGAGCAGTAGGCGCGCGAGTTCACCTCGTGCTTGCCGAGCTTGATCACCTCGGCGCCGCCGGAGATTTCCTCCCAGACGGTCTTGCTGGGGTCGAGCGCGTCGCGGCTTTGGTCGACATAGCCGAGCTTCACCGTCTCGCCGACATGGATCGTGCCGGCATCCGGCTTCTCCTGGCCCGTGATCATCTTGAAGAGCGTGGTCTTGCCGGCGCCGTTGGGGCCGATGACGCCGACGATGCCGCCCGGAGGCAGGCGAAACGACAGGTTCTCGATCAGCAGCTCGTCGCCAAAGCCCTTGTTGACGCCTTCGAGTTCGATCACCCGGTTGCCCAGCCGCTCGCTGGACGGGATGACGATCTGCGTGTCGGTCGGCTTGCGGTTCTGGGCCTGCTCGAGCAGCTCCTCATAGGCCTTGATGCGGGCCTTGGACTTGGTCTGGCGAGCTTTTGGCGAGGACTGGATCCACTCGCGCTCGCGCCAGATCGATTTCTGGCGGGCGTCGTCCTCGCGGCCTTCCTGGATGAGCCGCTTGGCCTTGGCGTCGAGGTACTTGGTATAATTGCCCTCGTAGGGGATGCCGCGACCGCGGTCGAGCTCGAGAATCCAGCCGGTGACGTTGTCGAGGAAGTAGCGGTCGTGGGTGATGATCAGCACGGAGCCCGGATAGTCACGCAGGTGCTTTTCGAGCCACTGGGTGGTCTCGGCGTCGAGATGGTTGGTCGGCTCGTCGAGCAGCAACAGGTCGGGCTGTTCGAGCAGCAGCCGGCAGAGCGCGACGCGGCGGCGCTCGCCGCCCGACAGGTTGGTGACCTCGGAATCGCCGGGCGGGCACTGCAGCGCCTCCATCGCCATCTCGACCTGCTGCTCGAGATCCCAGAGGTTGAGGCGATCCATCTCGTCCTGGAGCTTCGCCGACTCGTCGGCGGTCTCGTCGGAATAATTCATCATCAGCTCGTTGTAGCGCTCAACGATGGCCGTCTTCTTCTTGACGCCGTCCATGACGTTCTCGAACACGGTCTTCGCCGGATCGAGATGCGGCTCCTGCGCGAGGTAGCCGACGGTGGCGCCCTCGGCGAGCCAGGCTTCGCCCTGGAAATCCTTGTCGAGCCCGGCCATGATGCGCAGGACGGTCGACTTGCCCGAGCCGTTGGGACCCAGGATGCCGATCTTGGCGTCCGGATAGAAGGACAGGTTGAGGTTCTCGAGGACCTTCTTGGTGCCGTAGGCCTTGTTGAGCCCGGCCATGTGATAAATGAACTGGCGTGCCACGCGCGCGGTATCCCTGATCTGGATGGAGAGTTGCGCGCTATTTAGGCGATGGCGGGCGGAACAGCAATGGTTGACGCAGTGCCGCCTTCGACCTATCTGCACGGCGGGCCTGAGGCGCCCGCCGCTCGCCGGACAAATCCGACGGTGAAGCCTCCCGGCAAGCCGGACAGTTCTCGCAAGACCCGATCATCGCGGTCATGCGGCAAGGCGAGCACCCGCGATATCGACCGCATGGATGACGGAAAGCTTGCCATGCAAACCCCAACCCTGCCCGCCACGCGGGAACAAGCCAAACAGCGCGCCCATGCCATCCGGGCCGAGCATACCGCCCGCGGCATCGCAATCAGCCACTCCGCGGCGCTCGAAAAGGTCGCCGCCGAACTCGGCTATCGCGACTGGAACACCGCGTCGGCGCGATTGTCCAACCTGCCGGAAGTTCCGCTCCAGGTCGGCGACCGCGTCGCCGGCAGATACCTCAAGCAGCCGTTCGCCGGCCGTGTGCTGGGCGTGCGCGAGGTCTATGGCGGAGGCTCATACGAGGTCGTGTTGCAGTTCGACACACCGGTAGACGTCGTCAGCTTCGACAGCTTTTCGGCATTCCGAAGCCGCGTTACGGCGACGATCGATGCCGATGGCGTTTCCGCCTCAAGGACCAGCGACGGGCACCCTCACCTGCAGGTGGCCCGCCACTGAGCAGGCATCGGCAGTCCGGTCCGGCCAGTTACCTTGCCCAAGTACCGGGCTGCCCGATCCTCGGCGGCAGGCCCAGCGCTTACACCGCGCTGGTTGCTTGCCGCCGGCGATGCCCCGGCCTATTGCCGGACCTCCCGCGACAGCAACCAAGCATCGTCCAGTGTCCTCGATTTCGACCCGCCCGCTCAGCACGGGCGACACGGCCATTTACGCGTTCCTGGCGCTCGCCTGGGGGCTGTCGTTCCTCGTGCAGTTGCAGGCGGTCCTCGCCTTCGGCTGGATCGGCGCCGTCACCTTCCGTGCCTTCATCGCCGGCTTCACGCTCCTCCTGGCGGCGCGGCTGCTTCGAAAACCGCTGCACTTCCAGGCCGGATGGCAGCCCTACGCCGTGGTCGGCGCGACGACCGTCGCGATCCAGTTGGTCGGGCTGTCCTACGCCATGCCGCTGATCGGCACCGCCATGGCCGCCATCATCGTCGCCACCATCCCGATGTTCTCGATGCTCATAGGCCAGCTCTGGGGCGTGGAGAGCATCACCCCGCAGCGGCTGGCGGGCCTGCTTCTCGGCGTCGTCGGGATCGTCATGCTGGTCGGCTTCCCCGCCGAACCGATGACCATGTCCTTCATCGGCGGTTGCGCCGCCGCCCTGGTCGCCTGTTTCTCGGCAGCCTATGGCAGCAACTACGCGCACCGGCGGCTGAAGGGCGTCAGCCCGCTGGACGTGACCCTGTGGTCGTTCATGTTCGGCGGGCTGCTCACCCTGCCGCTCATCGCCTTCGTTCCCGTTCCGGGCGTCCCCGAGCCGATCGACTATCTTTATCTCGTCATCAGCGGCAGCGTGATGAGCGCGCTCACCTATTTCCTGTTCTTCGGCCTCGTCGCCAGGATCGGGGCGACACGGGCGATCAGCGTCGAGTTCGTCGTCACCGCGGTCGCCGTGATCGTCGGCGCCTTGCTGCTCGGCGAGCAGCTGTCGGCGATACAGTTCGCCGGCGGCGGCATGATCATAGCGGGCTGCGTCGGCGTGCTGGGGCTGCTGCCGCGGCGCTAAGACAGCTCGGAGCGGTCAGGTCTTGATGCGCCAGCCGGTCCGGAAAATCCACCAGATGAAGATCAGGCAGGCGGCGAGGAAGACGAGCGTCATGCCGAGGCTGACCGTCACGCTGACGTCGGCCTGGCCGAAGAAGCTCCAGCGGAAGCCGGAGACGAGATAGAGCACCGGGTTGAACAGGCTGATCGTCTGCCAGACCGGCGGCAGCATGTCGATCGAGTAGAAGCTGCCGCCGAGGAATGTCAGCGGCGTGACGATCAAGAGCGGGATGAGCTGCAGTTTTTCGAAATTGTCCGCCCATATGCCGATGATGAAGCCGAACAGCGCGAAGGTGACCGCCGTCAGCACCAGGAACAGCAGCATGAAGAACGGGTGCTGGATCTCGATGGGCACGAACAGATGGGCGGTCGCCAGGATGATCAGTCCGATCATGATCGATTTCGTCGCGGCCGCACCGACATAGGCCATGACGATCTCGATGAAGGAAACCGGCGCCGACAGCACCTCGTAGATGGTGCCAACGAATTTCGGGAAATAGATGCCGAAGGACGCGTTGGAGATGCTTTGCGTGAGCAGCGACAGCATGATGAGACCCGGCACGATGAAGGCGCCGTAGCTGACGCCGCCGACCTCGGTAATGCGCGAGCCGATCGCGGCGCCGAACACGACGAAATAGAGCGAGGTCGAGACGACCGGCGAGACGACGCTCTGCAACAGCGTGCGCCCCGTGCGCGCCATCTCGAATCTGTAGATCGCCTTCACCGCATGGAAATTCATTGTCTGCGGCCCACCAGGTTGACGAAGATTTCCTCGAGCGAGCTTTGCGTAGTGGCGAGGTCGCGGAAGCGTATGTTCTCGCCCTCGAGCGCCTTGAAGAGCCCAGTGATGCCGGTGCGCTCGCCCTGCGTGTCGTAGACATAGACAAGCTCGTTGCCGTCCTCGGAAAGCTGCAGCGAGAATCCGGCGAGGCTCTCCGGCACGCGATCGAGCGGCTGCTGCAAGTGCAGGGTCAGTTCCTTCTTGCCGAGCTTCTTCATCAGCGCCGTCTTTTCCTCGACCAGCACGAGCTTGCCCTTGTTGATGACGCCGACGCGGTCGGCCATCTCCTCGGCTTCCTCGATGTAGTGGGTGGTGAGGATGATGGTGACGCCGGAGTCCCTGAGACGCCGCACGACTTCCCACATGTCGCGGCGGAGCTCGACATCGACGCCGGCCGACGGCTCGTCGAGGAACAGGATACTGGGCTCGTGGGAAAGCGCCTTGGCGATCATGACGCGGCGTTTCATGCCGCCGGACAGCGTCATGATCTTCGAGTCCTTCTTGTCCCAGAGGGACAGGTCCTTCAGCACCTTCTCGATATGCGCCGGATTCTTCGTCTTGCCGAACAGGCCGCGACTGAAGCTGACGGTCGCCCATACCGTCTCGAAAGCGTCGGTGGTGAGTTCCTGCGGCACCAGCCCGATCAGCGAGCGCGCTGCGCGGTAGTCGGAGACGATGTCGTGACCATCAGCCAGAACCGTGCCCTCGCCGGGCTTCACGATGCCGCAGACGATGTTGATCAGCGTGGTCTTGCCGGCGCCGTTCGGGCCGAGCAGGGCAAAAATCTCGCCATGCCTGATCTCGAGGTCGACGCCCTTCAGCGCCTCGAAGCCGGTGGCATAGGTCTTGGACAGGTTCGAGATCGAAATCGCGGGCTGCATGGGAATGGCTGAAACTGTCGGGATCGCGCCCAAATCCGGCGCCTGAAAGGAATTACGGCTATATAGGTCATCCCGCATGCCTCGCAAGCCAGCGGGCCGGTCCTCCTGACAGGCGGCTGGCCGCAGCCAGCGAAGTCCAAGGCCTCCCACTGTACTTCTCAGCCGCGCCGGAGCATCCTGCCGGCGACGCAAAGGGAGGCCGAGATGCGCTGGTTTCACATGACAGTGGTTGCCGTGCTGGCGATCGCATTCCTGATCTTCGCGGTGCAGAACCTGCAGAGCGTCACGGTCGGCTTCCTCGGCTTCAGCTTCACGATGCCGCTCGCCATTCTTTTCATCATCGTCTACCTGCTCGGCATGGCGACCGGCGGCAGCGCATGGTCACTGATCCGCTGGGCATGGCAGGGATCGAAACCTCCGGCCGCGGTCCAGAAATAGCCGACGGCGAATGCCATTCGATGCGCAAAGGCAGGTCGCCTCGCCGACCGGTGCGACGCTCAATCTCTATACGCGGCGAGCGGACGGCGAGGCCCGAGCCGTCGTGCACATCAATCACGGCCTTGCCGAACACGCTGTGCGCTACGGCCGCTTCGCGGATTTCCTCGCCGGACGCGGCTTCCACAGCTACGCCCACGACCATCGCGGCCACGGCTTCACCACTGCCCCGGACGCGCCGCCGGGGCGGTTCGGCACGCCTGGCGGGCAGGACAAGGTGATCGCCGACGTAACCGCGATCCACGACCTGATCAATGCCGAGTACCCCGGCCTGCCGGTGATCCTCTTCGGCCATTCGATGGGCGGCCTGATCGCGCTGAACTACCTGCTGCGCCACCCGGAAGGCATTCATGCCGCGGCGATCTGGAACGCCAATTTCTCGGCGGGCCTCGCCGGCCTGGCCGCCCGGGCGATCCTCGCCTGGGAAAAATTCCGGCTGGGATCAGACGTGCCTTCACGGCTGCTGCCGCGCCTCACCTTCCAGGCCTGGGGCAGGCAAGTGCCCGGCCACGCCACGCCTTTCGACTGGCTGTCGAGGGACGCGGAGGAAGTGAAGAAATACATCGACGATCCGCTCTGCGGCTGGGACGCGTCGGTTTCCATGTGGCAGGACCTGTTCGGATTCGTCTTTTTCGGCGACGACGACCGCAACTTCAGGGCGCTGCCGCGCGGCCTGCCGATCCATCTCGTCGGCGGCGCGAAGGACCCCGCGACCGATGGCGGCAGAGCGGTCGAACGTCTCGCGGAACGCCTGCGCCGGATGGAATTTTTGAATCTGGTTTCAACGATTTACGCCGACACCCGCCACGAAAGCCTGAACGAGCTCAATCGGGACGCGATCATGGTTGATTTCGCCGAATGGCTGAGTGGAATCTTGAAAAACCTATCACGATAGGTTATTTGATGATCACGGTCTTGCGTGCCGATGGTTTCCGGATCGTGATCTTCTCGGATGATCATCAACCGGCGCATGTACATGTGTTCGGCGACGGGGAAGCCAAGATAAATCTCTCCGGTCCCAACAACCGGCCCGAGTTGATCTGGGCCGTGGGAATGAAGCATGCCGACATCCGCAAAAGCATGCGCCTAGTCGAACGGAATCATGAGGCGCTGCTCGCCAGATGGAACGAAGTACATGGCTGAATTGACGGACAAGGAAATTGACGAAGCACTTGCGCGCGGTCGCGCGGCTGCATCAAGCGAACCACGCGCCGCGAAAGCACACTATGACCGCCGGCTTCACCGGATCCTGATCGAACTCACGAATGGCTGCACCTTCGCCTTCCCGCCTCATCTCGCACAAGGTCTGGAGCAAGCGACCGACGACGAACTGGCTGAAGTCGAGGTGATGGGCGCGGGTTACGGCCTTCATTGGGAAACGCTCGACGTCGATTTCACCGTCCCTGGCCTGCTCGCAGGCATTTTCGGCACGCGTTCATACATGGCGCGCCACGCTGGGCGAGCGACCTCGCCGGCGAAGGCGGCGGCGGCGCGCGCCAACGGCGCGAAAGGCGGACGCCCACGCAAAACAAACCTGCGCTAATCCGTGGCACATGACATCGGCCGCGCCCGTTGCTAGACGGGACGCTCGAATAGAGACAGGTACCGATGCCCCAGCCTCCCCTCCACAATATTCGCGTCATCGAGCTTGCCCGTATCCTTGCCGGCCCCTGGGCCGGGCAGATGCTGGCGGACCTCGGCGCGGACGTGATCAAGGTCGAGAACCCCGACGGCGGCGACGATACCCGCAAATGGGGGCCACCCTTCGTCACCGCGCATGACGGCGAGAACCTGTCGGCGGCCTATTATCATTCCTGCAACCGGGGCAAGCGCTCGATCGCCATCGACTTCTCGACGAGCGAGGGCGCCGAGACCGTCCGGCAACTCGTAGCCACGGCCGATGTGCTGATCGAGAACTTCAAGCTCGGCGGCCTGAAGAAATACGGTCTCGACTACGAGAGCTTGAAGAAGATCAACCCGAAGCTCGTCTACTGCTCGATCACCGGGTTCGGCCAGGACGGGCCGTACGCGCCGCGCGCCGGCTATGACTTCATCGTGCAGGGCATGTCCGGCCTGATGTCGATCACCGGGCCGGCCGGCGGCGAGCCGCAGAAGGTAGGCGTGGCCGTCACCGACCTCTTCACCGGGCTTTATTCGGTGATCGCCATCCAGGCGGCGCTTCGCCATGCCGAGGCGACCGGCCAGGGCCAGCACATCGACATGGCGTTGTTCGACGCGCAGATCTCGGTGCTCGCCAACCAGAACCTCAACTTCCTGGTGTCCGGCAAGTCGCCGGTGCAGATGGGCAACGCGCATCCCAACATCGCGCCCTACGAAGTGTTGCCTGCGGCCGACGGGCATTTCATCCTGGCGGTCGGCAATGACGGGCAGTTCCAGAAGTTCTGCAAGACGGTCGGCCTGGACGGACTGCCGCAGGATCCCGATTTCGCCACCAATGCTGCGCGCGTCGCCAACCGCGAGCGCCTGCGCGAAAAGATGGTCGAGGCGCTGACGCGCTTCGAGCGGGTGCCCCTGCTGGCGAAACTCGACGCTGCCGGCGTGCCGGCAAGTCCGATCAACACCATCGGCGAGATGTTCTCCGATCCGCAGGTGAAGGCGCGCGGCATGCGCATGGACATCGACGACGGCCAAGGCAACAAACTGCCCTCGGTGCGCTCGCCGATGCGGCTTTCCGAAACACCGCTCGCCTATGGCCGCCCCTCACCTAGGCTGGGCGAGCATACGGCAGAGATACTCGCCGAACTGGAGAAGAAATGAAGGCGCGCAGCATGAAGACGGGCGGACAACTGATCGTCGAAGCGCTCGAAGCCAACGGCGTCGATCGGATCTTCTGCGTGCCGGGCGAATCCTATCTCGCCGTGCTCGATGCGCTGCACGATTCCTCCATCGAGACGATCGTCTGCCGGCAAGAAGGCGGCGCCGCGATGATGGCGGACTGCGAAGGCAGGCTGACCGGAAAGCCGGGCATCTGCTTCGTCACCCGGGGACCGGGCGCCACCAACGCTTCGGCGGGCGTCCACATCGCCCGGCAGGATTCCAACCCGATGATCCTGTTCATCGGCCAGATTGCCGGCCACGCCAAGGAGCGCGAGGCCTTCCAGGAGGTCGATTACAAGCGCTTCTACGGCGACATCGCCAAATGGGTGGTGGAGATCGACGACGCGGCCCGCATTCCGGAGCTTCTGACGCGCGCCTTCGCGGTGGCGACGTCCGGCCGCCCCGGCCCTGTCGTGGTGTCGCTGCCCGAGGACATGCTGACCAGCGAGGCCGACACTCCGCGCGCCCTGCCCCATACGCCGGTCGAGACCTCGCCCGGCGAGCATGAGATGCAGCAGTTGGAAGAACTGCTGGAGAAGGCCGAGCGGCCCTTCGTCATCCTCGGCGGCACGCGTTGGAGCGAGGAAGCGGTCGGCCTGTTCCAGCGCTCGGCCGAAAGCTGGGCGCTGCCGGTCGGCTGTTCGTTCCGCCGCCAGATGCTCTTCGACCATCTGCATCCCTGCTATGCCGGCGACGTGGGAATCGGACCGAACCCGAAGCTCGCGGCAGCAATCAAGGAAGCCGACCTCGTGCTATTGGTCGGCGGACGCATGGGCGAGATGCCCTCCTCGGACTACACGCTGCTGAAGAGCCCCTACCCCGACCAGACGCTGGTGCATGTCCACCCCGACGCCGGCGAACTCGGCCGCGTCTATCGCCCGGCGCTCGCCATCAACGCCTCGCCGCATGCCTTCGCCAAGGCATTTGCCGGGCGCGGGCCGGAAGCGCCGCCGGCCTGGGCCGATCGCACCGCGACGCTGCACGGCGCCTATCTCCAGTGGTCGACACCTCCCGCATCGGGTCCCGGCGCGGTGCGTATGGGCCCGATCATGGAGCATCTCGAAGACGTGCTGCCGGAAGACGCGATCATCTGCAACGGCGCCGGCAACTTCGCCACCTGGATGCATCGCTTCCACCGCTTCCGCAACTTCGCCACGCAGGGCGCGCCGACTTCCGGCTCCATGGGCTACGGCCTGCCGGCGGGCGTCGCCGCCAAGCGCCTCTTCCCCGGACGCGAGGTGATCGTCTGGGCCGGCGACGGCGATTTCCTGATGCACGGACAGGAGTTCGCGACCGCGGTCCAGTACGATCTGCCGATCATCGTGGTGATCCTGAACAACGGCATCTACGGCACGATCCGCATGCATCAGGAGCGTGACTATCCGGGCCGCGTCTCGGGCACCGACCTGAAGAACCCCGACTTCGCCGCCTATGCCCGCGCTTTCGGTGGGCATGGCGAGACGGTGGAGACCACCGAGGAGTTCGTGCCGGCATTCGAGCGTGCGCGGAAAAGCGGCAAGCCGTCGATCATCGAGGTCAAGCTCGACCCTGAGGCGATCACCCCGACACGCACGCTGACGGAGATCCGGGAGAGCCGCTGACGGTTAGCGCCGCCGCAAAGACGGCGTGACCGATTGCAAAACCGTCATTATACATTATATGAAAATGTATAATGACAAGGAGCAATCGATGACCGTCGTCCAGATCAATGACATGCTGTCCATCGGAGGCCAGCCGGACGGGCAGGATATAGCCGCCCTGGGCGATGCGGGCTTCCGCCGCCTGATCGACCTGCGTCCGGATGGCGAGGAGACGACGCAGCCCGGCAGTCAGGCCGAGCGCGCCGCAGCCGACGAGGCCGGTATGTCGTTCGCGTTCATCCCGGTCACGATGGCCACCATCACCGAAGCCGACATCCGCGCCTTCCAGGTGGCGCTCGGCGATGCGGGCGGGCCGGTGTTCGCGCACTGCAAGAGCGGCACTCGCGCCATGGCGCTATATGTGCTCGGCGAGGTTCTCGACGGTCGCATGGCTGCCGACGACGTCGTCGCTTTCGGGAAACGGCACAGCTTCGACCTGTCCGGCGCCGCTTCGTGGCTGCAGCGAAACGCCGCGCGGCCGGTCGACGTCAAAGGCTTCCACGAGCCCCGCACCGGCAGCGTCCAGTATGTGGTCTCCGACCCGCGGACCCGAAAATGCGCAATCATCGATCCCGTGCTTGATTTCGACGAAAAGTCCGGTTCGACCGCGACCAGGAGCGCCGATGCGATCCTGAACTACATCGCCGCCAAGGAATTGACCGTCGAATGGATCTTGGACACGCATCCCCATGCCGACCACTTCTCGGCCGCCCAGTATCTCAAGCAGAAGACAGGGGCGCCGACGGCGATCGGCGAGCGCGTCACGGACGTGCAACGCCTCTGGAAGGATATCTACAACTGGCCCGAACTGCCCGTCGACGGCTCCCAGTGGGATCGGCTGTTTGCCGAAGGCGACGAGTTCAAGATCGGTTCGGTGAGCGGCAAGGTCATGTTCTCGCCCGGCCACACGCTTGCGTCCGTCACCTACCTGATCGGCGACGCCGCCTTCGTGCATGACACGATGTTCATGCCCGACAGCGGAACTGCCCGCGCGGATTTCCCCGGCGGCGACGCCCGCAGGCTGTGGCAGTCGATCACTGAAATACTAAGACTTCCCGACGAGACGCGTGTCTTTACCGGTCACGACTACCAGCCCGGAGGACGCGCCGCACGCTGGGAAAGCACAGTCGGCGAGCAGAAGCGGACCAACCCGCATCTGGCCGGGATGTCCGAGCGGTCCTTCGTGGAACTCCGCACGGCCCGGGATCGCAGCCTGCCGATGCCGAAGCTGATCCTGGCGGCGCTGCAGGTCAACATCCGCGGCGGCCGCCTGCCGGAACCGGAGGCGAACAGCCGGCGCTATTTGAAGATCCCGCTGGACGCCTTGACTGGAGCAGCCTGGTGACCGCCGTTTCGACACTGGACAAGAGCCGGCCGACGGCGCAACCGGCGGCGATGGAGGTCAGGGCCGCCGAAGCGGCGGCCCTGCTGAAGACGCTCGCCCATCCGTCCCGGCTGATGCTCGTCTGCACGCTCGCCGAAGCGGAGTATTCCGTCAGCGCGCTGGAAGAGAAGCTGGCCATCCGCCAGCCCAACCTGTCGCAACAGCTCAACGTTCTGCGCGAAGCCGGAATCGTGGAAACCCGCCGCGAGGGCAAGCAGATATTCTATCGGCTGACCGCGCAGAAGGCGTCCCGGCTGGTCGAGGCGCTTTACGCCATATTCTGCGCCGACGGGCCCGAAGCCTGATCTTCCAGCCGGCCGCCTGCGGCGGCGAGAACCGCTCTGTCTCACGACATGAAAGGGGCGGTCGCCCGCCCACTTTTTGCTGCTCCCAGCCGCTCTCGCGCTACATCGCCTTTTCCACCTGGCCCCGTATCTCGCCGCCGGCATGCGCGGCGGTGTGGACGTTGACGTAGTATTTGCCGGCCATCAGGTCGGCCGCCTGGGCGTCCGTCAGCGTCGCCGAGCCTTTCGCCCCGCTCTTCGGATCCTCTATCGGAACGGCGACGTCGGCATTCGCACCGGCGTCCGCAGGGCCATGGAAATGCGCGCCGGTGGCGTCTCCGGTCAGGCCGGAATATTCGATCGTCCAGTCGAGCTGCTTGGATTCGGTGTCGAAGGAAATGTCGGCGGTGCCCTTGCCGGCGCTGTCATTGGGCGGCACCTCCTGGGCAGCGTCCATAGTGGCCGACATCTTCACCATCTCGGCAAAGGCGGGTGAAGCCACTGCCAGCATCGTGCCGATCGTCAGGGCGGTGGCGACACGCGATAGAACGTGGATGCGCATATCATTCCTCCCAGAAGTTTGTTGCGGGGGCCGCACGGCGTTGCCGGCGGCACCCTGAAAACGAACCGGGAGCGCGGAAGTTTCCCCGCCCATGAAAAAAGGGCGGTCGCCCGCCCTTTTCGCAGTCGCAGAGCGGCAGGCCTTACGGAACAGCCTTGTCGGTGATGACTGTCGTGTAGCCGCCTTCCGCTGGCTTCGAGATGATCTTCTGGTCGAGCAGCGCCTTGGCGGTCCGGTCGTAGGCGGCCGGAATCAGCTTGCCGTCAGCATTGTCGATCAGCTTGGCCACCTCACCCATCATGCGCTTCTGGTGGTTCTCGTCCTGGCCGCCGTTCTCGATGATGATCTCGCCCGCTTCATCGGGGTTTTCCGACGCGTATTTCCAGCCCTTCATAGAGGCACGCACGAACTTGACCATCTTCTCCTCGAAGGCGGGGTCCTTGAGCTTGTCCTCGAGCACGTAAAGCCCGTCCTCAAGCAGGTCGTTGCCCATCTCGGTGTAGTTGAAGACGATCAGGTCTTCCGGCTTGTAGCCGGCGTCGATCAACTGCCAGTACTCATTGTAGGTCATGACCGAGATGCAATCGGCCTGCTTCTGGATCAGCGGCTGCACGTCGAAGCTCTGCTTCAGTACGGTGACGCCGTCCGGGCCGCCTTCGGTCGGCAGGCCGATCTTGTTCATCCAGGCATAGAACGGGTATTCGTTGCCGAAGAACCAGACGCCGAGCGTCTTGCCCTTGAAGTCGGCCTCGCTCTTCACCGGGCCATCCTTCGGGCAGACGAGCTCCATGCCTGCCTTCTTGTAGGGCTGGGCGATGTTGATGAGGCCGACACCCTTGTCGCGCGCGGCCAGCCCCGCCGCCATCCAGGTGACGATCACGTCGGCGCCGCCGCCCGCGATCACCTGCTCGGGCGCGATGTCGGGACCGCCCGGCTTTATCTCGACGTCGAGACCTTCCTCTTCATAGAACCCTTTGTCCTTGGCAACGTAGTAGCCGGCGAACTGCGCCTGCGTGACCCATTTCAGCTGCAGCGTCACCTTGTCCGCAGCCAGTGCCTGGAATGCGGCGAGCGACATAGCGCCTGCCAACATGGAGACCATAAGCTTTTTCATGCTCTTGCCCTCTGAAGTACCGCCTATCCACCACGGACGGACGGATGCCAAAACGTGGCCGCCCTTTCTGCGAGGGCGATCAGGCCATAGAAGACCGAACCGATGAGCGCCGCAACAGCGATTTCGGCCCACACCATGTCGATGTTCATGCGGCCGACCTCCGTCGAGATTCGGAAACCCATGCCCACGACCGGAGTGCCGAAGAACTCGGCGACGATCGCCCCTATGAGTGCCAGCGTCGAATTGATCTTGAGCGCGTTGAAGATGAAAGGCGCCGCAGCCGGCAGCCTGAGCTTCAGAAGCGTCTGCGTGTAGTCGGAAGCGTAGGTGCGCATCAGGTCGCGCTCCATGTGGCCGGAGGCGGCGAGCCCGGTCACCGTGTTCACCAGCATCGGGAAGAAGGTCATGATGGCGACGACCGCCGCCTTCGATTCCCAGCCGAAGCCGAACCACATCACCATGATCGGCGCCACGCCGACGATCGGCAGCGCCGACACCATGTTGCCGATCGGCAGCAGGCCGCGCCCGAGAAAGGCGACGCGATCGGCGAGGATCGCCGTCAGGAAGCCGGCGCCGCAGCCGATGACATAGCCTGCTATGACGGACTTGAAGATCGTCTGGTTGACATCGGCGGCAAGGATGGGGAGCGAGTTCGCAATCCGCACGCCGATGGCCGATGGCGGCGGCAGCAGGATGAAGGGGATGCCGGCGCCGCGCACGACGGCTTCCCAGACGATCAGGATCCAGACGCCGAAGATGAACGGGATGACGAGGCGCAGGAGCGCGTTCGCGGCGCGGTTCGCCGGCTTCAGCTCCGACAGGATGGTCACGCAGCGCCAGGCGAGCAGCCAGGCGGCGGCGAGCAGCAGATAGTACGGCGCATGCGCCGATCCCTCGAAACCGACGATGCCAGTCAGCAAGAGCCATGCCGCGACATGCGCGCCTATGGCCAGCGCGGCCACGGCGGCAAGCGGCGGGATGCGCAGCATCGAGACAGCGGCAGCGCCCAGGATGAGGTCGAAGATGAGGCCCTTGGTGTTGAGGAACGGATAGGCGATGGTCACGGCCGGATTGGCGAGCGCCTTCATCTCGGGCTGCGTCATCGGACCGAGAAGGCCGGCCAGGATGCAGAGCAGGATCGCGGCGACCGCCTGCCAGGAAAGCGTGAACCACCTCATGCCGGACGCGCCCCCATCGAGCGGTCGACGAGGCGGCCGGCGAGGCCAACCAGCGTGACGAGCAGCGCCGCCACGATCGAGCCGGCGACCAGCGCCGACCACATGTCGATGGTCTGGCTGTAATAGGAGGCGGCGAGCAGCTTCGATCCGATGCCTGCCACCGCGCCGGTCGGCAGTTCGGCGACGATCGCGCCGACTAGGCTCGCTGCGACCGCCACCTTCATCGAGGCGAAGAGGAAAGGCACGGAAGCAGGCACCCGCAGTTTCCAGAAGAGCTGGGAGGCGCTGGCGTTGTAGGTGTGCATCAGGTCGAGATGCATGAATTCCGGCGAGCGCAGACCCTTCACCATGCCGACGGCAACCGGGAAGAAGGATAGATAGGTGGAGATCAGCGATTTCGGCACGATGCCCGTTATGCCGACCGCCGCGAAGACCACCACCACCATCGGCGCGATGGCAAGAATGGGGATCGTCTGCGAGGCGATGATCCAGGGCATCAGGCTGCGGTCGAGCGCCTGGACATGCACGATGCCGACCGCGATCACTATGCCGAGCGCCGTACCGAAGGCGAAGCCGAGCAGCGTCGAGGAAAGCGTCACCCAGGCGTGGTAGACGAGGCTGCGATTGCTGGTGATCTTCCTGAGAAACGTGTTCTCGAAGAAGTTCTCCGCGACCTGATGCGGCGCCGGCATGGTGGGCTTTGGCTGCGACAGGGTCTTGGCGATGAACTCGATCGTATCAGGCGTCTCGCCCGCGCGCCGGTCGAGATCGCGCTGGAACGGTGCGTTAAGGAGCACCGCCGCGACATACCAGACGACCACCAGCCCGGCGAGGATGGTGAGGACGGGGACGATCTTGTCGCGGGCGCGATCCATCAAGCCCCCTCAATCCTCATAGCCGTGTCCCGCATGCAGGCCGTCGCGGACGCGGTGGGCGATGGCGAGGAATTCAGCGCTTTCGCGGATGTGGAGCGGACGTTCCCTCGGCAGCGTCGATTCGATCACGTCGGTCACCCGGCCCGGCCGCGGCGACATGACGACGATGCGCGTCGACAGGTAGACCGCCTCGGGGATGGAATGCGTGACGAAACAGATCGTCTTGTCGGTGCGCGCCCAGAGTTCGAGAAGCTGCTTGTTGAGATGGTCGCGCACGATCTCATCGAGCGCGCCGAACGGCTCGTCCATCAGGAGAAGATCGGCGTCGAAGGCGAGCGCACGGGCGATGGAAGCACGCTGCTGCATGCCGCCTGAAAGCTGCCAGGGATATTTCTTCTCGAAACCGGTGAGGTTCACGAGGTCCATCACCCGCGCGATGCGCGCCTTCTGCTCTGCCGCCGGGACGCCCATGATCTCCAGCGGCAGCGCGACGTTCTTCGCTATGGTGCGCCAGGGAAACAGCGCGGCGGCCTGGAAGACGTAGCCGTAGGCGCGGCGCTCGCGCGCCTGCTCCGGCGACATGCCATTGACCGAGATCGTGCCTTCGGTCGGTTTTTCGAGATCGGCGATCACGCGCAGGAACGTGGTCTTGCCGCAGCCCGAAGGCCCGATAAAGGAGACGAACTCGCCCTTGCCGATGGTGAGGTCGACGCCGGTCAAAGCCTGCACCGGCCCGTCATTCGTCTGGAATGTCAGACCGAGTTTTCTGGCTTCGACGACAGCCGTCGTTTCCCCCGCCGCAGCTTCCGTCATCGTCATGGACACCGCCCGGCCTTCCCCCACGTGGCACCATCTTCGTCGAAGATGTGATAGGCGTCCACGCCATCGGGATCTTTTTGCACACGCATGAGGCCGAGCGTCGTGTAGCCCTCGCCCTCATGACCGCAGGTGACGACGGCCACGTGGCTGTCCGCCTCGGCCGGGTAGAGATGAACGAAGGAGCAGAGCGTCGCGTAAGTGCTGACGTCGCGGCGTGTCAGCAGGAGCAAATCATCGCCTTCGAAGTCGCCGGTCGCGGCATGCCTGCAGCCGGCCTCGTTGCCATAGTTGCCGGGGATGTCGAGTTCGGCTGAGATCGCAGGGACGCCGACAGCGACGGTCAGGCTCAGCAATGCGGAAAGACAGGACGGACGCTTCAATCAGACCTCCGTCAAGCCGAGCGCGATCGTCAGCGATCGGGCGAGCTTGCGAAGGGTAAGGTCGTCCAGTCGGCCGATAACCTGGGCTATCCTGATGCGGTTGGCGGCCTGGAGCTTCTCCACCATGATTTCCGAGGGCAAGCGAAGTCCGTTTTCAGGAGTGGGCTCGACGGGAACGCGAAAGAAGCTGGGGTTGGAGGAGAAACTGCTGATAGGACAAAGCATGATTGTCCTGAGATTGTCGTTGAGAACGTCGGCCTGCACGATGACTGCCGGTCGCGGCTTGCCCAGATCCCCCGGCAACGCGACAATCACCACATCGCCGCGCTTCATGTACGGTCTTCGCCCTCCCACATGTCCTTCTGTACCGCCTCGATCCAGTCCAGAATATCTTCGTCCTGATCGGCCTTGGCGATCCTCTTGGCTTCGGCGTCGGCCTTGGCCAGCAATTGTGGATCGGACAGGTCAGGCACCCACATTTCCACGGGCCGGTAGCCTTCGGAAATAAGTTGTCGCCGTTCTTCCGCCGTCAATTCTCTTGGACGCCCCACGATGGCCTCCTCCTGGATCGCGGCAATTATCCTCGCTTTCCAAGCCTTGTTCAACAGGCCTCCCGGCAGCCGCCTCACTCGACGATCACTGCCGTCTCGACCACCGCGTGGAAAAGCACGTCGCAGCCGGCGGCCGCCCATTCCGGGAAGATCTCCTCGGCCTCGTTGTGCGAAAGCCCATCGACGCAGGGGCAGAACACCATCGCCGTCGGCGCGACGCGGTTGACCCAGCAGGCGTCGTGGCCGGCGCCGGATACGATGTTGCGGTGCGAGTAGCCGAGCCGCTCGGCGGCGTCGCGAACTGCCTTGACGCAATCCTTGTCGAAGGTCACCGGATCGAAATGGCCGACCTGCTCGATCTCGAACTTGATGTCGAGCGCCTCGCAGATCGTGGCGATGCCCTCGCGGATGCGGGCATCCATCGTATCGAGCACCTTCTTCTCCGGCGAGCGTATGTCGACGGTGAAGACGGTGCGGCCGGCGATGATGTTGCGCGAATTCGGATAGACCTCCATGTGGCCGATCGCACCGACGGCGTCCGGCTGGTAGTCCATCGCCACCTCGTGCACCAGTTCGGTGACGCGCGCCATGCCGAGCCCGGCGTTGCGGCGCTTGGGCATCGGCGTCGAGCCGGTATGCGCCTCCCTGCCGGTCAGCGTGACCTGCAGCCACTTCAGGCCCTGGCCGTGGGTGACGACGCCGATGTCAATGTCCTCGTCCTCGAGGATCGGCCCCTGCTCGATATGCAGTTCGAAGAAAGCCTTCATCTTGCGGGCGCCTACTGGCTCGTCGCCCTTCCAGCCGATGCGCTCCAGCTCATCGCCGAAGCGCTTGCCGTCCTTGTCCTGGCGGTCGTAGGCGTAGTCCTGGGTGATCATGTCGGCAAACACCGCCGACGCCATCATGGCCGGCGCGTAGCGGGTGCCTTCCTCGTTAGTCCAATTGGCAACGACGATCGGATGCTTCGTCTTGATGTCGAGGTCGTTCAGGGTGCGGATCACTTCGAGGCCCCCCAGCACGCCGAGCACGCCGTCGAACTTGCCGCCTGTCGGCTGGGTGTCGAGGTGCGAACCGACATAGACGGGAAGCGCGTCGGGGTCCGTGCCCTCGCGACGGGCGAACATGGTGCCCATCTGGTCGACGCCCATGGTGAGACCCGCCGCATCGCACCATTTCTGGAACAGCCGCCTCCCCTCGCCGTCCTCGTCGGTCAGCGTCTGGCGATTGTTGCCGCCGGCGATGCCGGGGCCGATCTTGGCCATCTCCATCAGCGAATCCCACAAACGGTCTGAATTGATTCGGAGATTTTCGCCGGGGGCGGTCATAGTGCTTCCTCTCATTGCACAGAGCGCGATGATGCTTCGTCAAAGCACCATCACGCTCTATCTTTATCCGGCATGATCTGATCCGAAAACCGGTTCCGACTTCCCGGGGATCATGCTGTGTCTTTTTATCCGAGCATGATCTTCGGGATCATACTCCAGCGTGCGGGCGGCGGTTCCCGTCGCCGCCTCGCAAATCGCTGTCATCAGTCGACGGCCCGCAGCACCTCGCGGACGTGATCGATCAGTTCGTTGATCTGGCCCTTGGTGATGATCAGCGGCGGCGACAAAGCGATGATATCGCCGGTGGTGCGGATCAGCGCACCGCGCTCGAAGGCCTTCACGAAAGCCTGGAATGCGCGCTTGGACGGGCTGCCGGCGATCGGCTCGAGCTCGATCGCGCCGACGAGGCCGATGTTGCGGATGTCGATGACATTCGGCTCGCCCTTCAGCGAATGCAACGCCTCCTCCCAATAGGGCGCGAGCTCGGCGCCGCGGGTCAAAAGTCCCTCTTCCTTGTAGGTATCGAGCGTGCCGAGCGCGGCCGCGCAGGCGATCGGATTGCCGGAATAGGTGTAGCCGTGGAAGAACTCGATGAGATGCTCCGGCCCGTTCATGAAGGCGTCGTGGATTTCCTTCTTCACGAACACCGCGCCCATCGGGATGACGCCGTTGGTGACGCCCTTGGCGGTGGTGATGATGTCGGGCGTAACGCCGAAATAGTCGGCCGCGAACGGCGTGCCGAGGCGGCCGAAGCCGGTGATGACCTCGTCGAAGATCAGAAGGATGCCGTGCTTGGTGCAGATCTCGCGAAGCTTCTGCAGGTAACCCTTCGGCGGGATGAGCACGCCGGTCGAGCCGGCGACCGGTTCGACAATGACGGCTGCGATCGTCGAGGCGTCATGCAGCGCGACGATGCGCTCCAACTCGTTGGCGAGTTCGGCGCCATGCTCCGGCACGCCGCGCGTGAAGGCGTTCTTCGCGGGGAGATGCGTATGCGGCATATGATCGACGCCGGCGAGCAACGTGCCGAACATCTTGCGGTTGGTGACGATGCCGCCGACCGAGATGCCGCCGAAGTTGACGCCGTGATAGCCGCGCTCACGGCCGATGAGGCGGGTGCGCGATCCGTCGCCCTTGGCGCGGTGGTAGGCAAGCGCCATCTTCAGCGCGGTGTCGACCGATTCCGAGCCCGAATTGGTGTAGAACACATGCTCCATGCCGGCAGGCGCGATGTCGATCAGCCGGTTGGAGAGTTCGAAGACGATCGGGTGGCCCATCTGGAAGGCCGGCGCGTAGTCGAGCTCGGCCGCCTGGTGCTGGATCGCCTCGGTGATCTTGGGGCGGCAGTGGCCGGCATTGACGCACCAGAGGCCCGCCGTGCCGTCGAGGATCTTGCGGCCGTCGGTGGTCGTGTAGTGCATGTCCTTGGCGGCGGCCAGCATGCGCGGCGCCTGCTTGAACTGCCGGTTTGCCGTGAACGGCATCCAGAATGCGTTGAGATCGTTCGGCGTAACCCTGAGCCGGTTCGACATGACCAAGCTTTCCTTTCAAGTAAACCCGTTGCGGTGATGCCAGCGCTTGGTCCGGGAGGCCTTTTCGTGCTAGTCGAATTTTGACCGAATGGACAAACGTTAGCACCGCCAAAGAGGCGGTCAAGGGGACTGATAGCGTAAATGAAGCTCGGGGAGCGCGCTCCACAGATGAGCAAAAACTGGTCCAGCGAATTGGGCCACAGACGCTCCCGGGGGTTCGGCGCATGACTGCCGCGGCGGCCGCCCCCCGGCGCACGCGCATCCAGCAGGAAAAGCGCGAGTTGATCCTGGAGGCGGCGCTCGAGGTTTTCTCCGCGCACGGCTTCCGCGGCTCGACGATCGACCAGATCGCCGAGGCCGCCGGCATGTCGAAACCCAACCTGCTCTACTATTTCCGCAGCAAGGAAGACATCCACGAGACGCTGATGCAGCGCCTGCTCGACACCTGGCTGGCGCCGCTGCGCGAACTGGACAATGTCGGCGACCCGCTGACGGAGCTGCGCGGCTACATACGCCGCAAGCTGGAAATGGCGCGCGACTATCCGCGCGAGAGCCGCCTCTTCGCCAACGAGATCCTGCAGGGCGCACCGCGCATCAAGCCGATGCTGGAGGGCGACATGAAGGATCTCGTCGACGAGAAGGCTGAAGTGATCAAGGGCTGGATGCGCGACGGCAAGATCGTACAAACCGATCCATGGCACCTGATCTTCTCGATCTGGGCGACGACGCAGCATTACGCCGATTTCGACGTGCAGGTGCGCGCCGTGCTCGGCCCCGACCGTGACGGCGAGAGCCGTTTCGAGGCGGCCGCACATTTCCTCGAGCAACTCTTCCTGGACGGATTGCGCCCCCGCCGGAAAGGCTGATCGCACCGATGCCGCAACTGTCCGCATCTGTCCTGCGCAGTCTACAAGCGGTAGCCGTACGCCATTCGAAAATCGCCCACGAGGCGGACGATCTCGTTCAGGACGTACTTCTCTCGGCGATCAGCCAGGGCAGAAGCCCGGCCGATCCGAATTTCATCGCCTGGGCCAGGGGCGCGATCATGCTGCGGGCGCGCTTCCTCTCGCGGACTGCGGTCCGGCGCAGGCATCGCGAAACGGCTCACGGCTTCGAGCGCGACGCCAGCGACAGCACGCAGATGAAGCTGCCACAGGAATTGGTCGTCGCGTTGCCGCCGAGCCGCCGCGTGGTGGCGCTGCTGATCAATCTCGGCATGGGACGGCGCGAGATCGGCTATCTCCTCGGGTTGAACGATGTCGCCCTCAGGCAGCGCATCGCCGGCCTCAGGAAGGCGATCGAGACATCAGGGGCCCGCCCCCATTCCTTCGTCGAGAGGCATGCAGAGGCACCGCTCGGCCTCGCCCGCCGGGCCATGAAGGCGGCCTTGCCACCGCGGCCGGTCCGCCAGTTTGCGGTGCGCGACCCCGACGGCATGATAATTTTGATCTCCGGCGGTCACGTTTCCGCAGGCCGCGGCAACTAAGGGCGCAACAACCAGTCAAGAGGAGTATGCCATGCGCCAGAAGATCGACCGCGTCACGATCATCTTCAACGTCCGCGACATCGACCGCACCGAACGCTTCTACCGGGAACATCTCGGCCTCGATTTCCAGCGCTTCGACGACGACGATCACGGCTCGTTCCTGATGGCCAGCATCGGAAGCAATGTCGAGGTGATGGCGTTCAAGGGCGATCCGAAGCCGGGCAATTCGCCGAACGTCGTCTTCAACCTGCCGGAGGGCGGGATCGATACTGTCATCGCCTCGCTGGCGGCGGCGGGGATCGAGATCGTGACGCCTGTCTCGCAGGCGCCAGACGGCTGGTTCGCCGACTTTCGCGACCCCGACGGCCACACAGTCTCGTTCTACCAGTCCGACAAGCTGTCGCGAACGCAGGGCTAGACGGCCCGGCAGGCATATACGGCGGCCTTGACCTACCGATCGGTCGCGGCAGCCCCCTGGTCCAGGCGCTCGTCGCCATGCTCGGCGGCGGTCGCCGCCGCCCGGTTCATGGCGAGGCGTTCTTCGGCCATCGCCTGGACCGCCGCCCTCACTTCCGGGTGGCGCGACATGAACAGCCGGAAGTCCCTCTGGTAGAGCACCAGGAAATTGCAGAAATCCACGGCCGTCACGTCCGCCACGCGCGGCGCACCGGTGAGCAGCGCCATCTCGCCGAAGAACGCTCCCGCCTCCAGGGAAAATGCAGTGCCTTTGACATGTACGTCGACGGTTCCCGACACCAGGAAGTACATGGCGTCGCCTTTTTCGCCCACCCGGATGATGCGGTCACCGGGCGCTGCCGACAGAGGCACGAAGAGCAGCAGCAGCTCTTCCTGGTCTTCCTTGTCGATGGCTGAGAAGAGCGGGAAGGTTTCGACGAATTCGGTGATCTTGCGCGCCTGCTCGTGCTCGCGTTTTTCGGCCTCCCCCCGGATGCGCTCGAGCTCCACGGCGAGCACGCGCTCGTGCCGCTTGCCGAAATTGACCGCCCAGACGGGGAAGCGGGCGCGCAACCGGCGATCGATGGCGTCGGCCGCGGAGAAAGCCAGAGGATTGAGCGTGATCGACAGGATGGCGCCCGCCAGAATCAGGCTCTGGCCCTCGGTGGTCATCAGCCCGTAGGTCGCCCCGAGCCCGGCGAGAATGAAGGAGAACTCGCCAATCTGCGCCAGGCTTGCTGAAACGCCAAGCGCCAGCCGGAGCGGGTAGCGCAGCGCGAGAACGATCAGGAAGGCGGCGATCGGCTTGCCGACGACGATGACGACGACCACGCCGAGCACTTCGAGAGGTCTTTCGACAAGGACCGTCGGCTCGAAGAGCATTCCGATCGACACGAAGAACAGCACCGAAAACGCGTCCTGCAAGGGAAGCGAATTGGTGGACGCGCGGTGGCTGAGCTGGGATTCGCCCATGATGACGCCGGCGAAGAAGGCGCCGAGCGCAAAAGAGACGCCGAAAGCCGCGGCGGAGCCGAAGGCGATGCCCATCGCAAGCGCGAGCACCGAAAGGGTGAAGAGTTCGCGCGACCCGGTGCGCGCCACCTTGATCAGTACCCATGGCACCACACGAGGTCCGATCAGGGCGGCCATGAGCACGAAGCCGCCAACCTTGGCGAGCGTCAGCAGGAGCACGATCGCCACCGGTCCCTGCTGCGCGTCGCCGTGGCCGGTGTCCGCATGGCCTCCGAGAACGGTGGCGAAGGCGGGCAGCAGCACCAGCGCCAGCACCATCGCCAGATCCTCGACGATCAGCCAGCCGACCGCGACACGACCCATCGTCGATTGCAGGAGGTTGCGCTCCTCGAGCGCCTTGAGCAGCACCACGGTGCTTGCGACGGAGATGCAGAGGCCGAAGACGATGCCATGCCCGACGCTCCAGCCCCAGAAATGGGTGAGCGCCATGCCCATGAGCGTGGCGAGCAGGATCTGGCCGACCGCGCCGGCGATCGCTATTCCCCGGACAGCCAACAGGTCGGAGGCGGAAAAATGGAGGCCGACGCCGAACATGAGCAGGATCACGCCGATTTCGGCGAGCTGCCCCGCCATGCCGGTGTCGGCGACGAAACCGGGGGTGAACGGGCCGACGAAGATGCCTGCGACCAGATAGCCGACGAGCGCCGGCAACCTGAGCCTGTCGGCCAGGTAGCCGAAAATCGACGCCAGCACGAAACCGACGGCGATCGTCGCTATGAGGTTCACGTCATGCGGCAAAGGCGACTCCGAAAAGTCCTGCCCCGTTCTGTCGGCGCAAATCGATGTAGTCAAACAGTTTTCGACCGTTCAGGCCTCACGAATTGGAGAATTCGTGTCTGCTCGGGTTCGGCCAACCTCGCCCGCGGCCTGGAACCGTCAGCTCGCGTCCGCGATGACCAGCAAAAGGCCGGCGGCGAGCGTGATGTTGACCAGCGTCAGGTAGAGATGCGGGTCGCGCTCCTTGCCCTGAAACATGAAGAGATTGTGGTAGAGCGGCGTCGCGGCGACCAGGAAGAGGATGAGCGCGACCGCCGCCGGCACGGTCCAGATGCCGAATATCAGCGCAAGCCCGCCAAGCAGCTGCACGGCGAAACCCACAGCCATGATCGGCGCCGGCAGTTTCCAGCCGTAATTGGTCAGGATCTCCAGGCGCTCGCCAAAATGACGGAAGTTGCGGATACCCGCGATCAGGAAGAAGGCGCCGAACACCACGCGGCCGATCAGAACCAGTGTCGTCGCCGTCATCGTACCATCCCGCCTGAGCTTCGTCCTTCGACTGCTAGCGGATTCGGGCGGCGCGGCAAAGCCTGAAGCGTTTCCCAGGGGGAACCGGGCGGAGGCCGATACGCAACGCGGCCGCCCGCCCGGCAGGAGGAACTATTCGGCTGCCTGCCTGGCCGCCGGATTGTTGGGATGCTGGGTCCAGTTGGCATAAACGGGCGAGACCGGCTGCTTGGTGCGCTGGTCGATGACGCCGGCGGCGAGCGGCACCATGGTGATGCAGTTCTCGACCGGGCAGACGTTGACGCAGAGGTTGCAGCCGACGCACTCGTCCTCCATCACCTCGAAGTGCCTGACGCCGTCCACCATCGCGGTGATCGCCTGATGCGAGGTGTCCTCGCAGGCGATGTGGCAGCGGCCGCACTTGATGCAGGCGTCCTGGTCGATATGCGCCTTGGCGACATAGTTGAGGTTGAGATACTGCCAGTCGGTGACGTTGGGCATCGCGCGGCCGACGATGTCGTCGAGCGAGCGATGGCCCTTCTCGTCCATCCAGTTCTCGAGCCCGGCGATCATCTCCTGCACGATCTTGAAGCCGTAGGTCATGGCCGCCGTGCAGACCTGCGCGTTGCCGGCGCCGAGCGCCATGAACTCTGCCGCGTCGCGCCAGGTGGTGATGCCGCCGATCGCCGAGATCGGCAGGCCGCGTGTCTCCTGGTCGCGCGCAATCTCCGCAACCATGTTGAGCGCGATCGGCTTCACCGCCGGACCGCAATAGCCGCCATGCGTGCCCTTGCCGTCGATCGAGGGCTCAGGCGAGAAGGTGTCGAGATTGACCGAGGTGATCGAGTTGATCGTGTTGATCAACGAGACCGCATCGGTGCCGCCGGCGAGTGCTGCCCGCGCGGGCTTCCGGATGTCGGTGATGTTGGGCGTCAACTTGGTGATGACCGGCATGCGGGTGTTCGCCTTGCACCAGCGCACCACCATCTCGATATATTCCGGCACCTGCCCGACCGCCGATCCCATGCCGCGTTCCGACATGCCGTGCGGGCAGCCGAAATTGAGCTCGATGCCGTCGGCGCCGGTCTCCTCCACCAGCGGCAGGATCGCCTTCCAGCTTTCCTCCACGCAGGGCACCATCAGCGATACGACGACGGCACGGTCGGGCCAGTCCTTCTTGACTTGCTTGATCTCGCGCAGATTGGTCTGCAGGTCGCGGTCGGTGATGAGCTCGATATTGTTGAGGCCGAGCAGGCGACGGTCCGCGCCCCAGATGGCGCCGTAGCGCGGCCCGTTGACGTTGACGACGGGCGGCCCCTCCTCGCCGAGCGTCTTCCAGACCACGCCGCCCCAGCCCGCCTTGAAGGCGCGGATGACGTTGTAGGCCTTGTCGGTCGGGGGCGCCGAAGCCAGCCAGAACGGGTTCGGGCTCTTGATGCCGACGAAGTTGTTGCGGATGTCTGCCATGGCTTTTCTCCGGCTAGGCTTTGCGGAAAATCATCTGGACGGGGGCGATCGTGCCCGCCTTGATGGCGTCGATCATATTGGCCATCTTCTGGCCGACTGTCGGTCCCATCAGGAGGTGCAGTCCGAGCGGCGACGGCTTGGCGCCGGCCGCCTGGGCGCGGATGCGGTGGAAGAAGTCGAGCGCCATCGGCCGGCGGTCCGTCTCGCCGTCGAGCCGGAAGCCTGCTTTTGCCGCCGCGTCGCGATAGGCATCGGGCGCCGCAAGCGCCGACAGTTCCTCGCGCTCGGCCCAGGGGACGGGAAACGCGAGGGTGCCGTCTCCGGTGCGCATCACCTCGTAGACGGCGAAGACGCCAGCCGGACGCAGCACGCGGTGCGCTTCCTGGAAGAGCTTCAGCTTGTCGGCAATGTTCATCCCGACATGCAGCAGCGTCGCGAAATCGAACGAAGCGTCGGCGAACGGAAGATCGAGCGCACTTCCGACCCTGAAGACGACGCGGTCGCCCATGCCGGCCATGCTGGACAACGTGCTTGCGGCTTCCACGAAATCCGGCGTCAGGTCGACCCCGGTGACGTTGGCCTTCTTCTCCAGTGCGATCGTGCGGGCCGGCCCGCCGATGCCGCAGCCGATGTCGAGCACATCCATGCCCGGCTTGATCTCCAGCTCCGAAAGCAGGGCGGCGGTGGCTTCCGCGCCGCCGATATGGAATTCGTCCACGAGCTTCAGGTCGCCCGGCTCGACATGATCGGGATCGCGCCCCATCGCCTGCAGCCCCGCGCGGATGCGGGGAAGCACGTCATAGGCGGAATAGTGCCGGCTTACGCCTTCCTCGATGTCGCTCATCGATCATCCTCCCGCTCCTCGAAGCGCCCGATGGATGCTCTCTGCAGCGTCGCGACCAGCCGCGACCGCTGCGACCGTCAGGTCCTCGCGCGCGTCGGCGACGCAGTCACCGCCGGCCCAGACCTTGGCATTCGACGTGCGCCCTTCGGCGTCGACCTCGATGCGGCCGTCCCGCATGGCGATGGAAGCGCCACTGCCGTTGAGGTGATCGCCGACGAAGGTCTGGCCGATCGCCTTGAACACCTGGTCGGCGGGGACGGTGACCGTCTGGCCGAGCCCGACGAGCCTGCCGTCCTGCATCTCAGTGTATTCCAGCTCGATGCCGGCCACCTTGCCGGACTGTGAGACGACACGCCTGGGCTGCAGCCAGTGGCGGATGGTGACGCCCTTCGACGCCGCCAGGTCCTGCTCGAACTCGGACGCGTTCATATGCTCCTTGCCGCGCCGGTAGACGATCGTGACTTCCTCGGCGCCGAGCAGCTTCGACTGCACCGCGGCGTCGATCGCGGTCATGCCGCCGCCGACGACGACCACCTTGCGGCCGACGGGAAGCGAGGCAAGGTCCTCGGCCTGGCGGAGCTCGGCGATGAACTCGACGGCATTGTCGACGCCGCCGGCATCCTCGCCCTCGGCCCTCAGCGCATTGACGCCGCCAAGCCCCATGCCGAGGAACACCGCGTCATAGGCGGCGGCGAGGTCGGCAAGATGGATGTCGCGGCCGAGCGCGCGGCCATGCTCGATGGTGATGCCGCCAATGGCGGTGACGTAGTCGACCTCGGCCTGCGCGAAATCGTCGGTGCTCTTGTAGGCCGCGATGCCGTATTCGTTGAGGCCGCCGGCTTTTTCCTTCGCCTCGAAGATGGTGACGTCATGGCCGTAACGGGCGAGGCGATGCGCGGCGGCAAGACCGGCGGGGCCGGCGCCGACGACGGCGATCTTGCGGCCGGTCGGCGCGGCTCTTTCGTAGAACTGCTTGCCGGCCGTCATCGCCGTGTCGGTGGCGTAGCGCTGCAGGCGGCCGATCTGCACCGGTTTGCCTTCCGCCTCCTCGCGCACGCAGGCCTCCTCGCAGAGCGTCTCGGTCGGGCAGACGCGGGCGCACATGCCGCCGAGGATGTTCTGGTCGAAGATCGTCTTGGCCGAGCCTATCGGATTGCCGGTCGAGATCTGGCGGATGAACAGCGGAATGTCGATCTCGGTCGGGCATGCATGCATGCAGGGCGCGTCGTAGCAGAAATAGCAGCGATCGCTTTCGACCAGCGCCTCGTGGTGATCGAGCGGAGGATGCAGGTCCGCGAAATTGTCGTCGTATTGGGAAGGCGCCAGACGTCCGCCGGCAATGCCTTCCTTGAACTGGCCTTCGGGCATACGGAATTCCCCATTATTGGTTTTTCCGGAAGGCTAGCACGTTTTGATTTTTTATCAATCGGTCAAATTTTGCCCAAGCCCTTGATTTCAAAGCGTAAAAACATGATAATGTTAGTCAAGTTATAGAGCTGAAGCACCTCAGAGCTCGGCGTAAAGGGCGCCGGCATCCTCGAAACCGTAGCGGATGGGGACCGGCCGGTCCGGCTGCCACGCCGTGACCGCCTCCCCCACCATCAGGCGGCATGCGCCCTCGGTATCGGTCACGGCTCCACCGTAAAGCCGGTTTGCGAGGTTGAGGATGCCGGTCTGGTGCATGGCGGCCGATCCGCTGCCGCAGGCGTCCTTCACCAGCACGACCCGGAAGCCGAGCTTCAGCGCGGCCTTCACCGTGGCGTCGACGCAGGCCTCCGTCCAGACGCCGCAGACGAACAGCCACTCGGCGCCTGCCGCCTTCAGCTCATCGCCCAGCCCGGTGCCGAATGCGTTGGCCTCGGACTTGATGACAAGCCGCTCGCCGTCAAGCGGCGCGACCTCGGGACAGATGGCGGTCAGCGGATCGTCCTTGTCGCTGAAGGCCGAGCGGCCGTCCGGCAGCTTGGGATGATGCGGAAGCGATGCGGCGGCATCGACGATATAGGCGAAATGATAGACGGGAATGCCGTTTTCCCGGGTGGCGTCCTGCAGCCGCCGGACATTGGCGACGACGCCGTCGAAGCCGACGGCGAGAAGGCGTCGGTCCTGGCGATGCTCCTCCTGCAGGTCGATGCAGAGCAGGGCCGCCCGGTCGCGAGCAACGGTGAGCGGTGTCTTCATGGACCCGATTTCGCTCATCCGCGCATGCGCTCAAGATTGGCGTCGAACAGCGGCGCCGGCTGGATGCGCGCCGGATAACGCTTGCCGAGCAGCTCGATCTCGAAGCCGCCGGCAGCGTCGGCGATCTCCTTCGGCACGTAGCCCAAGGCGACGGAGAGTTTTGACCCGTGCGCGTAGCCGCCCGAGGTCACCCAGCCTTTCACCTGCCCTTCATGCCAGATCGCCTCGTCGCCGATCACGTCTGCGTCCTCAGCGTCGAGGATGAAGGCCCGCAGCCTGAGCTTGCCGCCTGCCTGCTTCTCGGCGAGCGCAGCCGCCTTGCCGATGAAGTCGGCCTGCTTGCCGTAGGCGACGAAGCGGTCGAGCCCGGCTTCGAGCGGCCCGTAGATCGGCCGGTACTCGCGCGCCCAGGAGCCGTAATTCTTCTCCAGCCGGAGCGCGTTGAGCGCGCGGCTGCCGAAAAGCCTGATCCCGAACTCGTCTCCGGCAGACATCAGCGCATGGAAGACGCTGCGCTGGTATTCCGGCGCCATCCAGATCTCGTAGCCGAGATCGCCGGTGTAGCTGACGCGCCCGACCAGGCAGGGCGACATGCCGATGTCGATGCGCCGGATTCCCATGAACGGGTGTGACTCGTTCGAAACATCCGCGCGGACGACCTTCTCCAGCAAATCGCGGGCACGTGGTCCAGCAATTGCTAAACCGACCAGCGAGAGGCCGAGGGCTTCGACGCGTACAGAGTTGTCAGACGGTAGGTGTTGTTCAAACCAACGCATGTGGAACTGCTCGGCCACGCCGGAGCCGAAGATCATCCATTCCGGAGCGTATTCTCTCAATGCACTCGCTCTTTCGACACCCCAGCGCTCGGCAAGGGTTTCCGATTCCGCGCGTCGTTCGTGGCGCGGCTCTATAAGCAGCGGCGGTTCCACCCCCTCCCCGCCTACATTGGCGAGCGTGAAGTCGCCGATCAGCCTGCCGTCCTCCTTCAGCATGGGAGCAAGCGTCATGCGGCCCGGCTTGGGCAGCTTGCAGGCGAGCAGCCGGTCGAGCCAGGCTTCGGCCCCCTGCCCCACGACCCGGTATTTGGCGAAGGACGAGATTTCGGTGAGGCCGACACGCTCGCGCACCGCCTTCACCTCGTTGCCGACGTGCTCGAAATCGGACGAGCGGCGCCACGAAAACTCGTCCTTCACGCCTTCGGGCGCGTACCAGAGCGGCACCTCCAGCCCGTACGCGACCCCGAACTGCGCGCCTTTTTCGGCCAGCAGATCGTAGACGGGCGTGGTCTTGAGCGGACGTGCGGCCGGCAGTTCCTCGTTCGGGAAGCGGATCGAGAAGCGTCTGGAATAGTTTTCGCGCACCTTGGCGTTGGTGTAGGCCATGGTCGCCCAGTCGCCGTAGCGCGCGACGTCCATCGCCCAGATGTCAAAGCCGGGATCGCCATGGATCATCCAGTTGGAGAGAGCGAGGCCGACGCCGCCGCCCTGGCTGAAGCCGGCCATGACGCCGCAGGCAACCCAGAAGCCCGGCAGCCCGCGCACCGGGCCGACCAGCGGGTTGCCGTCGGGCGCGAAAGTGAAGGGGCCGTTGATGATCTGCTTGATGCCGGTGTTCTGGAAGGCCGGGAAGTGACGGAAGCCGACTTCCAGCGACGGCGCGATACGGTCGATGTCCGGTTCCAGCAACTCGTGGCCGAAATTCCACGGCGTGGTGAATTCCGACCACGGCTTGTTGGCCTTCTCGTAGGTGCCCATCAGCATGCCGCCGCGCTCCTGGCGCAGGTACAGCTCGCCGTCGAAGTCGACCGCGTGGATCACCTCGGTGCCGGTTTTCTGATTCCACTCGGCGACTTCGGGCATGTCCTCGGTGATGAGATACATGTGCTCCATGGCGAGCACAGGCAGCTCCAGCCCGACCATGCGGCCGACCTCGCGCGCCCACAGCCCGCCGGCATTGACGACATGCTCGGCGATGACCTCGCCCTTGTTGGTGACGACGCGCCACCTGCCGTCGGCCATCCGCACGATGTCCTCGACCTTGGTGAAGCGCTCGACCTCCGCTCCCAGTTTTCGCGCTGCCTTGGCATAGGCGTGCGTCACGCCCGAAGGATCGAGGTGGCCGTCCTCCGAATTTCTGACGGCGCCGACGAACTGTTTCGGGTCGATGAGCGGCATCAGGCGATGCGCTTCCTCGGCGGATATCTCCTCCAGGTCGAGGCCGAGATAGCGGCCCTTGGCGACGACACCGCGCAGCCAGTCCATGCGCGCCTCGGTCGCGGCAAGCAAAACGCCACCGGTGACATGCACGCCGGTCGCCTGCCCCGACAGTTCCTCGATCTCCTTGTAGAGTTCGATCGTGTATTTCTGCAGCTTGGCGACGTTGGGGTCGCCGTTGATCGTGTGCATGCCGCCGGCGGCATGCCATGTCGAGCCAGACGTCAGTTCGTCGCGCTCCAAAAGCACCACATCCCTCCAGCCGCTGCGGGCCAGATGATAGAGCACGGAGCATCCCACCACGCCTCCGCCGATGACCACGACCTGCGCATGCGATTTCATGTTTTCGTCCGTTGTTTCAAAGAGTTGCAGGATTTTTAGGAATCTGGATACGAAGGGGTTGAATCGGAATATGAAACTTCACGGCTCGCCGTCCCCGATCTCTTCACGGCGCTTCGCCACATAGGCCTCCAGCGCCTCGCTTATCGCGGGATCCATCGCTGGCTGCTGGTATTCCTCGAGCGCCTTCTTCCAGAGCTTTGTCGCGCGCTGGGTAGCGTCGAGCGCACCTGCCTCAGTCCACGCCTCGAAGTTCTGCCAGTTGGACAGCATCGGCTGGTAGAAGGCGGTGGAGTAGCGTTCCAGCGTGTGCGGCTCGCCGAAGAAGTGGCCGCCGGTCGGCACGCGACCGAGCGCTTCTACGGCGAGTTCCCCCTCGTCCACCCTGATGGGTTCGAGAAACGCCATCATGTGCTGGATCATCTCGACGTCGATGATCAGCTTCTCGTAGCTCGCCGTCAGCCCGCCCTCCTGCCAGCCGGCGGCGTGGTAGACGAGATTGCCGTGGCCGAGGACGGCGCCCCACAGCGCCATCATCGTCTCGTAAGCGCCCTGCGCGTCGGCGACGTTGGATGCGCTGCCGGGAGTGGTGCGGTAGGGGAGTGAATAACGGCGGGCGAACTGGCCGGACGCGACGTTGGCCTTGGTGTTCTCCGGCGTGCCGAAGGCCGGCGCGCCTGAGCGCATGTCGACATTCGAGGTGAAGGCGCCGTACATGACCGGAGCGCCCGGCCTGACCAGCTGAGTCAATACCACGCCGAACAGCGCCTCGGCATTCTGCTGCGCCAGCGCACCGGCGAGGGTCACCGGGCTCATGGCGCCCATCAGCGTGAACGGCGTCACCGCGACCGACTGGCCGTGCTCGGCCATGGTGATCAGCCCTTCCGACATGGCGTCGTCGAAGCGGCGCGGTGAATTGACCGAGATGATCGTCGTCACGCCGGGGTCGTTACGCATCTGGTCGAGCGTCAGGCCGCGCGAGATCGCCATCATCGATATGCCGTCGAGCGCCCTGCCCCGGCCGATCGCCGAAACGTGGAAGCTCTTGTCGGTCAGCGTCAGGTTGGCGAAATAGGTGTCGAGGTGGCGCGAATTCGCCGGCAGCTCGATCGGCGCGCAGACCTGGTTACCGAGCATGTGGATGCAGTTGAAATGCTGCGCCAGGCGGATGAGGTCGGAATAATCGCGAAGGTTGCCGGCGCGGCGTCCACGCTCCATGTCGTGCACATTGGGCGGCCCGGCGACCAGCGTGAAGTTGATCGTGTCGCCGCCGAGATGGACGGCGTGGCTCGGATTACGCGGAGTGAGCGTATAGGCGGACGGCGCGGTCTTCAGCGCCTCGGCCACCAGCCCGCGATCGAGCCGCACCGTCTGCGTCGCATGGTCGACCGAGGCGCCGGCCTTCTCGAACAGCGCCAGCGCGCGGGCGCTCATCACCTCGATGCCGAAATTCTCGAGGATATGCAGCGAAGCCTCGTGGATGGCCTCGATCTGGTCGGCCGAGAGCAGCGCCATCGGCGGGTAGGGATTGCGCACGCGGCGGAGCGGCAGTTGAGGGATCGCAGCCGGTCCCTTGGCGGAGCGCTCGGTGCTGCGGCGGCGTCTTGTTTCGGTCATGCCGGCATAACAATCGCGCGCTGGCCGGTCCGGCTATCGGAAAACCGTCCTTTTCCGGACAGGTTTGTCGTGATCGCGTCACTTCGGATGACGAGTGCCAAAATTCCGACAAGATGGGTCGTATTCCTCGCGCGGCCCGTCCAGGGCGATCCGGCCGTCCTTAACCTCCCCGCTTAACCTCATTGTCACAAGGACACTTCCCGCGGCGCTTCCACGCCCCTATCTACGGCGGCCGCAGGGTTAACAGTTAGTGCAACAATCCTTTCAGCTTTTAAGCCTATTGATCGGTTAATGCTTCGTTCGAGCTTGAGTAAAATTGTAGCTGTGTTCGCATTGGTGCTCGCGCTGTCCGCATGCGCGTCGGCGCCGAGCCACATCAACAATGTCTGCAGGGTGTTCGACCAGAAGAACGGCTGGTTCGAGAACTGGCGCACGGCCGCCGAGAAGTCAGAGCGCAAATACGGCGTGCCGGTGCCGGTGCTGATGGCGACGCTGCGCAAGGAATCCGGCTTCCAGCACAATGCCAAGCCGCCGCGCACCATGCTGCTCGGCTTCATCCCCTGGAAGCGGGCCTCGTCGGCCTATGGCTATTCGCAGGCGCTGGACGGCACCTGGACGCAATACCAGAAGGAAACCGGCAACGGCTCGGCCAAACGCAACAATTTCGCCGACGCGGTCGATTTCGTCGGCTGGTACCATTCCAAGACCGCCGATCGGTTCGGCGTGTCGAGAACCGACGCCTACAATCTCTACCTCGCCTATTATTTCGGCTGGAGCGGCTACGGCCGCGGCGACTGGGCGCAGAAACCCGGCCTGCAGCGCTATGCACGGGAGACGGAGAAAATGGCGCGCGAATACGAGCAGCAATTGCAGGAATGCAATTGAGGCCGCAGCCTACTGCGGCTTCTTCTTTGCGTCTTCCTCGTTTTCGGCTTCGGTAGGTTCGAAGGCCGAGGGCACGTCCTCATCGTCGGCCTGCCGTCCGTCGCCCACCGTGCGCGGCGTCAACGGCGCCGAGTGCGAGTGATCGTCGTCCGCATGCGGCTCGGAGGTCTCGTCGCGGCGCTCGTGCTGACGCGCCCGCATCGTCGCCTCCGCCTCCTCGGCATCCTCGCCGAATTCACCGGCCTGGACAGTCGCGTTCTTGCCACGCGGACGCTTCGGCGGCTCGCCGGCATAGCCCGGGCCGACGCCGTGCGGCGCATCCTCCGGCACACCTTCGTGGGAGGCGTGCTGGACGTCGAAGCGTATCACCGGCTCCATGCGCGAGAGCACGTCGTCGTCCAGCCAGCACAGGCTCTTGTGGCCGTCGCCGAGATCCTTCACCGGCGGCACCTTCGTCTCGCAGAGATTGTCCGGCACCAGATGCTTGTAGCGGCAGCGCGTCTGGAACGGGCAGCCGGTCGGCGGGTTCATCGCCGAGGGAATGTCGCCCTCGAGAACGATGTGCGTCTTGACCACGCTCGTATCCGCGATCGGGATCGCCGACAGCAGCGCCTCCGTATAGGGGTGATAAGGTGGCGAGAATATCTGGTCGGTCGTGCCCTGCTCGACGATGTAGCCGAGATACATGACGACGACGCGGTCGGCGATGTAGCGCACCACGGACAGGTCGTGGCTGATGAACAGCATCGTCGTCTTGTTCTTGCGCTGGATATCCATCAGGAGCTCGGTGACGGCGGCCTGCACCGACACGTCGAGCGCCGAGACCGGCTCGTCCGCCACCACCACCTTGGCGGCGCCGGCGAATGCGCGCGCGACACCGATGCGCTGCTTCTGCCCGCCTGAAAGCTGGCGCGGCATGCGTTCGGCGAAGGCGCGCGGAAGCTTCACGAGGTCGAGCAGCTCAAGCATGCGCTGCTTGCGGTCGGCGACCGTCTTGCCAACCTTGAACTTCTCCAGCGTCCGGATGATCTGCGAACCGACCGAATGGCTGGGGTTCAACGTGTCGAACGGGTTCTGGAACACCATCTGGATCGACGACACCGTATCGACGTCGCGATTCTCGATGCCGGTCGACTGGATCTCCGTGTTGCCGAGCATGACGGTGCCGGCCGACGCCGTCTCCAGCCCGAGCAGGACTTTCGCCAGCGTGGACTTGCCGCAGCCGGACTCGCCGACGATCGCCACCGTCTCCGACTCGCGCGCGATGAAGCTGATCGTCTCGTTGGCCTTGACGGTGCGCGGCTCCGCCCCGCCGAAAATCTCGTTGGCGGCGACCTTGTAGTATTTCTTGAGATCGTCGACCTTGAGCATCGGCGCGCCGGGCGTCACCGGTTCCTTCTCCTGCTTGGCGCCCTCGGGCAGCGCCTCCCAGTCGATCTCGTTGAAACGCACGCAGCGCGAGAAATGGTTCTCGTGCCCCTCGACCGGGATCATCGGGATCTCGGCGGCGTTGCAGACGCCCTCGACGAAATGGTGGCAGCGCGGTCCGAAATTGCAGCCCTTCGGCCGCTCGTGCGGCAGCGGCAACTGGCCGGGGATGGCGACCAGCGGCCGCGAGTTCTTGTCGGCGCCGGGTAGCGGGATCGAGCGGAACAGCCCTTGCGTATAGGGGTGCCGCATGCGGTCGAAGACGTCCTTGATGTTGCCGGTCTCGACGGCTTCGCCGGAATACATGACAGTGATGCGGTCGCAGGTCTCCAGGATGAGGCCGAGATTGTGCGACACGAAGATCATCGATGTGCCGAGTTCCTTGCCGAGCCCCTTTACGAGCTGGACGATGCCGGCCTCGACCGTCACGTCGAGCGCCGTGGTGGGTTCGTCGAGCAGGAGCAGCGCCGGCTTCGACAGCAGCGCCATGGCGATGACGATGCGCTGCTGCTGACCGCCCGAAAGCTGATGCGGATAGGATTTCATCATCCGTTCCGGATCGGGCAGCCGCACCGCGCGCACCGTCTCCAGCGCTCTTTTGTAGGCCTCTTCCTTCGACACCTTGTCGTGCAGGATCGGCACTTCCATGAGCTGCTGGCCGATCTTCATGGCAGGGTTCAGGGAAGCCATCGGCTCCTGGTAGATCATAGCGATCTCGTTGCCGCGGATGGAGCGCAGCTCCTCCTCGGTCAGCTCGCCCATGTCCTTGCCCTTGAACTTGATGCGGCCGCCGACGATCTTCCCGACGTTCGACAGGTCGCGCATGATGCCGAGCGACACCGTCGACTTGCCGCAGCCGGATTCGCCGACGATGCCCATCGCCTCGCCGGGCATCACCTTGCAGGAAAAGTCCATCACCGCGGGGATCTCGCCGCGGCGCGTGAAGAAGGAAATCGACAGGTTCTCGATGTCGATGATGGGTTCGGCGTCGTCGATGTTCGTGGCTTTCACAGCTTCGTTCATCATCCGCTCTCCTATCGCATGGCCTTTTCCGGAAACCGGCAACCGCTTTCGGCGGCCATGCGGATCAGTCTTTCATCGATTGCTCGCGCAGTGCGTCGGCAAGCAGGTTCAGGCCCAGCACGAAGCTCATCAGGGCGATCGTCGGTGGCAGCGCCGGGTGGATGAAGGAACGCAGCAGACGGCTGGCGTCCTTGATCGCGGTGCCCCAGTCGGGGCTCTCCGGCGCCAGGCCTAGGCCGAAATAGCCCAGCGTGCCGAGCAGGATCGTCGTGTAGCCGATGCGCAGGCAGGCATCGACGATCAGCGGTCCGCGCGCGTTGGGCAGGATCTCCCACAGCATGATGTACCAGGGCGTCTCGCCGCGCGTCTGCGCCGCCGCCACATAGTCGCGCGTCTTGATGTCCATAACCAGCCCGCGAACGATGCGGAAGACGCCGGGACTGGACGCGAAGACGACCGCCACGAAGATGTTGAGCTGGTTGGGCGCGATCGAGACGATGCCGAGCGGATCGGCGTCGAAGACGAGACCGATATAGACCCAGCCGCCGAGCAAGATGGTCAGCCCGAGCAGCACGTAGAGCCGGTCCGGCCGGTTCTTGAAGCGCGTGTAGAACAGCGTCAGGAAGAAGATGATCGGGAACAGGAAGAACAGTCCGGCGAGCCCGTAGGGGATCGGCGTGTCCATTATTCCAGGCGTCACCAGCAGATAGAAGAGCAGGATGACGGGGAACGCCAGCACGAGGTTGGCGAGGAAGGAGAGGATCGAGTCGATCCGCCCACCATAATAGCCGGCCGGCAGGCCAAGCGTGATGCCGACCATCAGCGCGAAGGCAGTCGCCGCGGGCGCGATGATCAGCACGATCTTGCTGCCGAACACCATGCGCGAGAACACGTCGCGGGCGAGCTTGTCGCCGCCGAAGAAATATATGTTCTGCGTGCCCGGCTCGATCGCGCCCGGCAGCGCATCCTTCATGACCGGCACCTGGCCGAGCGGGTCGAAGGGCGCGATCGTCGAGGCGAAGATCGCCGTGAACAGCCAGAAGAAGCAGATCGAGACGCCGGCTATGCCGACGCCGCTGTCGAACAGCTGGCCGTAGAGGCCGAGTTTCTTCTTGTAGAAGAAGCTGATGCCGAGCACGATCGCCAGCGCCAGCCATACCGGCCAGAAGCGGCCGATGACCCCGACGATGATCTGGAAGACGCCGATATATTCGATCCCCATGCGCGGTGTCCCCTACTGCACCCGGATGCGTGGATTGAGATAGGCGTAGCCGATGTCCGAGATCAGCTGCGTCATCAGAACGATGAAGACCGACACCAGCGAGCATCCGAGCAGGAGGTCGATGTCGTTGTTGCCGGCCGCCTCGACCAGCGTGAAGCCGAAACCCTGGTAGCGGAACATCGTCTCGACGATGACGACGCCGGTGAGCAGCCACGGAAACTGCAGCATGATGACGGTAAACGGAGCGATCAGTGCGTTGCGCAGCGCGTGCTTGATGACGACGCTGGAGAAGGAGAGCCCCTTCAGCCGCGCAGTGCGGATATATTGCTGCGTCATCACCTCGACCATCGAGGCGCGGGTCATGCGCGCGATGTAGCCGATGCCGTAGACCGCCATCGTCATCACCGGCAGGGTGAAATTGTAGAAGGTCAGCCCCTGCCCGGTCGCCGAAGCCGCAGAGCCGTTCAGCCAGCCGAGCCAGGAAGCGAAGATGACGGTGAAGATGACGCCCGACACATATTCCGGCGTCGCCGTCGTGGCGATCGAGGCGACGGAAAGCGTCCGGTCCGTGCGCGACCCCTCCCTCATGCCAGCGAGGATGCCTATCAGCAGCGAGATGGGAACCATCGTCGCCATCACCCAGAACATCAGCTTGCCGGTGGCGGCGAGCGCCGGGAAGAGCTTGTTCGCAACCAGCGTCTTGAACTTGGTCGAGCAGCCGAAATTACCCTGCAATATGCCGCCGAAATACGGCTCCGCCGGTTCGTTGCAGTAACTGAAACGGGGCACCGCCTTGCCGGTCGCCGGATCGACGTTGGGCTGCTTCTGGACAACGCCCAGCCACTGGCCGTAGCGGACGAAGAAATTCTGCCGGTAGCCATTCTTCACCAGCCACTGCTCGATGTCCGCATCGGACGAACGCATGTCGAGCTGGCTGATCGAGAGTTTCCGGAGATTGGGCTCCAGATTGACCATGAAGAAGACGACGAGCGTCAGGCACAGCATGGTCAGCAGCATGGTGCCCAGACGCCGCGAAATGAAGGTCAGCATTGCACCCCCTGCCTAACGGGTTGGGGTAGGTTCGCTGTGAACCCACTGTGGCCCGGCCGTGCATCGGGGTCTGTTGCTTTGGTTCGACCCCGAGTGCAGACCGGTCTGAACAGTGGGAAGGGGCGTGCAGGCCCCTTCCCCAATTCGCCGATCAGCCCTCGTCGAGCCAGACGTGTGAGAGCTCGAGCTCGAACATCGGATGCATGCCGTGGTTCTTCACGGCCGCCACCGAGTGGTTGTAGAGGTTGCGCCAGTAGGGCTGAATGATGATGCCCGAGTCCTGAAGGATCTGCTGGATATCCTTCATCACCGGCTTGCGGTCCGCATCGTTTCCGATCGTCACCGCCTTGTCGATCAGCTTGTCGAGATCCGGGTTGGAGTAGGCCGTCTCGTTCCAGCTGCCGCCGGTGCGATAGGCAAGCACCACGACCTGGATGCCGAGCGGGCGCATGTTCCAGTTCGTCGCCGAGAACGGATATTTCGTCCAGTCGTTCCAGAAGGTCGAACCGGGCAGCACCGTTCGCTTGACCTTGAGGCCGGCCTCACGCATCTGCGCGGCGACCGCGTCGCAGGTGTTCTTGTGCCAGTTCTCGTCGACCGAGATGATCTCGTGCTCGAAGTCCTGCTGGCCGGCTTCGGTCAGCATCGCCTTGCTCTTCTCGACGTCGCGCTCGTGCGGAGCGATACCCTCGGCAAAGTCAGGCTGGATAGGCGCGACATGGTAGTTGTCCGCCTTGGTGCCGGCATTGTTGATGCCGAGCTGAAGGAGGACGTTGTTGTCGACCGCGAGCTGCACGCCCTTGCGCACCTTCTGGTCGTCATAAGGCTTGTTGGCGACGTTCATGCGGACCGTCAGCGTCGTCGAGGTCTGCACCTCCGACTTGTTCAGCCCGAGGTCGTCGAGGATGGAGACGTAGTCGGCGGTCGTCTCGTAGTTCGTATGGATTTCACCGGCTTCGAAGGCGTTCACTTCGGCCGACGGATCGGTGCCGTAGTCGATGAACTCGATGCCGTCGAGAGGCGCCTCGCCGCCCCACCACTTGCCGCTCTCGCGGCGCTTATAGACGACGCGGTTGCCCACTTCGTAGGACACCAGTTCGAAAGGCCCGGTGCCGATCGGGTTCTTCACCCAGTCCGCGCCGGTCTCGTCGAAGCTCCGGTGCACGACGAGCGCCGGATAGTCGGACACGCCGGGGATGATGGTCACGTCAGGCCCGGAAAGCTTCAGCTTGACGGTGAAGTCGTCGACCCGCTCGACCGCGCCCTCGCGCAGTTTCTTGGCATCCGGATCGATGAGCGCGCCGAGGCGCTGCGTCATCGAGTTGCCCTCGACCGTCTGATCGCACCAGCGCTGGATGTTGTAGATCACGTCGTCGGCGTTGAAGACGTCGCCGTTGGTCCAGGTCACGTCCTTGCGCACGTGGAAGACGTATTCGGTCGCGTCCTCGTTGACGTCCCAGCTCTCCAGCAGCCGCCCTTCGAAAGTGGCGTCGCGCGTGAACTTGACGAGCGGCTCGAGCGACTGGCGCATCGCGTTGGCGATCTCAGACCAGTCGGCTGTACGCGGATCCTTGTTCGCCTTGACGAACATCGAGACCTTCAGCACGCCGCCCTTCTTGGGCGTTTCCTGGGCAAACGCGTCCGTCGGCGCGGCTAGCCCGATCATGCCGTAAGCCATCGCGGTCGAAGCGCCGAACACGCTGGCCAGAGCGAGGAATTCGCGCCTGCTGACTTCACCCGCCTTGGCGTCCTCCGCCATCTTGCGGATGTGATCCGGAACGCGATCCCCGTTGTTCCTGTAGAATTTCATCACGAACTCCCATTGTTGGCTTTCCGCCGATTACAATTCCGCATCCGGTCTGCATTGTCAAAAGCAGACCGGAATGAGAACCGGAGCGGAAATGTGCAACTTTAGCGGGGAGCCGGTATGCGGGAATGCGACAAACTTGGCGCAAAAATGGTAGCGCTCTGCAGATTCGAGAGAATCTTCCAGTCGCGCCAAACTGACGTTTCGGCGTGAATTCGGGTAGCGCCAAGCAGGCCCGCCAGTGGTGCCAGAACGGCGCGCTTCCCCCTGTTTCCAAGGGTCAGGGGTGTCAACCCCAAAGATGTGTGGAAAGCGCCTAAAGGCCTTTAAACGATCAATATTCGCGTTCGAAGAAGATGCCGCCCTTGGCTTCGCCGCCGTCGTTGGCCTCGCCGCGCAGCTTGACGCCCCTGCCGATATCGAGGTCGATCTTGGCCTTTCCGGAGCCGGCCTTGTCACCCTTCTCAAGAGAGAAATAAGTGCGGTCATTCAGATATTTGCCGGCCGAGACGGAGGTGCTGCCGTCCTCGTTGGTGCGGATATCGAGATCGTCGACGCCGATCTGGCTGCGCAGCGACTGAAGAAGCGAGCTGCTGCCGCCGCCGGTCAGGGACGCCGCCGCATCTGCGAGCTGCGCGATCTGCAGCGGCGAGAGATTGGACAGCGAGCGGCCGAAGATCAGCCGCGCCAGCACCTCGTCCTGCGGCAGGGCAGGCATCGAGGTGAAATTGAAATGCGGATTGTTGGCGGGGCCGGACACGCTCACCGTCACCGTGGTGTCGCCGACGTCGGAATCGGCGGCGAAGTCGAGGTTGGGCACCAGCGAGCCGGCGAAATTGATCGTGCCGCGCGTGAAGGTCAGTCGCCTGCCCAGCACGGAGAGGCGCCCGCGCCGCAGCGTGAATTCGCCCACCGCTTCCGGCGCGGCGGTCGAGCCGGTGAGCTTCAGGCTGCCGCCAAGCTCGGCATCGAGGCCGCGGCCAGTGACGAAGATCTGGTTGTTGGCGTTGACGGTAAGGTCGAGCGTGAGCGCCCCGGAGCCGCCGCCGGTGGCCTTCGACGGCGCCAGCGCCTCTTGCTGCGCCCTGACGGCTTCCGTCTCGTTCTTGTGCCGCACGTCGAGCGCCGCCAATGAGCCCGGCAGCCGGTCCGGAACGGTGATGACCGTCTTCTCGAGGTCGACCGTGCCCGACAGCACCGGCTGCGACAGCAGCGGCCCCTTGATGGCGAGATCGCCGTTCATCGTCGTGGTGACGACGCGACCGTCCGTGTAGCGCCCATTGTTGATGCGCAGCTTTATGTCGGCGGGGAACCCGCTGCCGGCGGCAATACCGACCGTACCGGACCCCGACAGGCTGCCGCCCGTCGACAGGTTGCCCGTCAGCGTGCGGATGGTCGCGACGTTGTTGGCCATCGCGATCTCGGCGCGGATGTCGTTGATGGCAATGCCCGACGCCGCCGCGACGAACCGCGCGCCCGAGGTCGACAGCGAGCCGCCGATGGCAGGCGAACTGAAAGTGCCGCGCACCTGCAGGTCGACGTTCGACGTGCCGGTCAACGACAGGCCGGATGCCGCCAGTTGCGACGACAGGAAGGAGAACGGCACGCCGCCTGAGAAATCGAGCGAGAGCGCGCGCGAACCGGTATCGACCGTGCCGCCACCCCGGATACCGAGGCCCGCGCTGTCGGCGGCATTAGCCTGGAACGTCAGCCTGCCGCCGGAAAAGTCGCCGCTCGACGTGATGGTGAACCCGCCGAAGCCGGCGGAACGCGTCTGCGCCGTCTGTGCGCCCCTCCAGTCCAGCGAATAGCCGACCGCCGGATTGGCGGCGGCGCCAGTGACCTTCGCGGTGCCGGAGATGGCGCCGGCGGCATCGAGGCCCGGCGCGAAATTATTGACGACCGTGGCCGGGACCGCGGACAGCGTCGCGTTGATGTTGAGCGTCGAACCGGCGGTTCCGGATACCGTGACGTTACCGCCGCCTATGTCGAGCGCGATGTTGTCGAGGGTAGTGGTGCCGTTGGCGATCTCGACGCGTGAGGCCCGCGCCAGCCTCGCCTGCAGCCCGCGCACGGTCGCCTGCCCGGAGGCGAGCTCGATCACCGTCCGGCCGTCCGCGACCTGCACGCGCCCAGATGCGCGCGCCGGGATATCGGATACGGTCGCGCCACCGTCGAAGCCGGTCCAGCCGCCCTCCTGTGTCAGCTTGACGTCTATGCCTTTCACCACCGTCGTGCCGGAGGTTACGGTAGCCGCCTGCACACGGCCTGCGACCGCAGGCGCCGCGGCATAGTCGCTGACCGTCGCATCGATCGCGACGTCTGCGGCCGTCAGGTCGCCGCGCGCCAGTGATTTCGTCGTGGCATTGACCGCGAGTTGCGGTTTGCCGGCATTGTCGGTGAAGCTGATCGTACCGTTGAGGTCTCCCTTCACCGTCTCAAGCGCGAGAGCCGCCAGCGCACCGACGTCGGGAAGCTGGAAGGTCACCGTTCCGAGCGGCAGGAATTTTTCGTCGAGCACCAGGTCGCCGGCGATGCGGTTTTTGCCGAGCGACAGGGTGAGGCCCTTCACTTCGCGCTTGCCGCCGGAGGTCGAAAGATTGGCCCTGCCGTCGAGCGCCTCGCCGCCGACCGTGCCGGTGAGCGACACCTCGGCCGCCGGATTGTCCATGTCGGCCCTGCCGGCCGCAGTCAGCCGCAGCCCTGCGATCTCGCGTCCGGCCGCCTCGATGCGATCGCTGGTCATGGCCAGCGACACGTCGGGTGCCGCCAGCGCTCCCTTTGCCGTCACCTCCAGGTCGACCGCGCCCGAGGCGCCCTGCGCCAGCAGGCCGACATTACCAAGCCGCCCGCTGATGCTGGCGTCGATCTCCTGGTTAGCGGTGCGCACCCGGCCGGATGCGGAAAGCTCGCCGGACGAGATCGAGAACGGATCAGCCGAGACCATGCCTTCATGGTCGCGGGCGATGGCGGCGTCGAGCTGTACGCGCTCGGCAAGCGCCGGCCGTACCGACGCAGGCAGCGCCGACGAGGCCACATCGGCGTTGAGCTTCAAGGTCACCGAGCCGTCCACCAGCGAGACGTCGCCGGTGAATTTACCGGCAATAGCATCGCTGCTGAGATTGCCGTCGGTGACCGTCAGCGAATCCGTGGTCAGCGTACCGGCAAATCCGGCTCCGATCTTTCCGGCCACCAGCGGGGCGATGGTCGGGTTGTCGATGATCAGCGCAGCCGCCGTCGCCGTTCCCGTCACCGGCCCGGTGCGCGCCTGGATGTTGAAGGAGTCCGAATGCAGGGCAACCGCCAGGTCGTCGAGTTCGGCGTCGTTGGTCGCCACCTTCGAAAGCGTCGCCGCGATATCGAGGTTCGGCTCACGGCCGTCGCCGAGCGCCCTGATCGAGGCCATCTGCACGATCATGTCGATCGGGCTCTCCGGCGTGCCGAAGGAAAGTGGCACGCCCTCGCCCGCCGCTTCGACCTGCAGCGCGAAATCGCTGGCGCCCTGCGGGTCCAGCGTGCCCGATACAGTGCCTTTCACGGCGTTGCTCTCGATCGTGCCGCGCTCGATCCTGACGCCGCCTGCCGGTGTGAGCACGCCGGCGAAGTCGAAGCTCGAATTTCCTGACAGCAGCGGCCTGAGGTTCTCGGGCATGAAGCGCTCGAAATCGCCGTCGCCCTTGGCCTCGATCGCGCTGCCGTCGCTGACGAACTGGTGGCGGCCCTCGACGCGGGTGATCACCGTTCCGTCGACCGCGAAAGTGCCGCTGCCGGCCCAGTTGGCGGCCGGTCCGCTGCCCGACACGTTAATCTCGACCGGCGGCTCTCCCGGCAGCCCGAGCAGATTGGCAAGGATGCCGCCCTGCGGTTCCGAGGCGCGAATGTCGAGGCCGAGCCGGTTCTCGTCCGGCGCGAAGTCGATCGAGGCGTCGATGGCGCCGGCGCGCCCGTCGCTGCGTGCGATGTTGAGCTGCGAGACGACCTGAAGCGGCGATGCCTCCGCCCGCGCCGAGCCCTTCGCCGCGACCGACGCCACGCCGCCCGCCAGCGCGGGTCCGAGCGCGATGTCGGGCAGGTCGATCTGCTTGAGGTCGATCGAGACCGGCAGCGAGAAGGAGCCGGCCTCCTCCTTCGGCTTGCTTGCCGGCTTCGGCGTCCTCGCCACCTCGATCCGCTCGGCATAGATGCGGTCGGCGGCGAAGGTGGCGGAAAACAGTTTCAGCGGCGACCAGTCGACCGCCACGTTGCGGGCGACGAGCCACGGCCCGTCGGCATCTTCCAGCACCAGGCTCTGCAGCCTGAAATTGCCGGACCAGATACCGTCGATGCCAGCGATCCTGACCACCTGCCCCGGCGACGACGCGAGGTCCGAGATGAGCCCGGCGAGATTCTCCCGGCCGCGCTCGGTCAGTGTCAGCACCGCGATCGCACCGACCACGAAGGCGAGCGTCGCGTAGATCGCATAGCGCAGGATGCGAGCGAAAAGCTTGACGAACCGCATCGGTCAGAACGCCTGGCCGACACCGGCATAGATGCCGAAGTCCGGATCGTCGGGGCCGGGGTTCAACGGCACCGCCGCATCGATCCTCAGCGGTCCGAAGGGCATCAGATAGCGCAGGCCGACGCCGGCGCCCACCTTGAAGCCCGCCGAACCGAGGAACTCGTCCTCCGACACCGCGCCGGCATCGATGAACGGCACGATACCGATCGTCTCGGTCACCTGCACGCGCAATTCGGTGGACAGCTCCATGTAGGAGCGGCCGCCGATCGGATTGCCGTCCGGGTCCTTCGGACCGATGCCCTGATATTCGTAACCGCGTACCGAGCCGCCACCGCCGACATAGAAGCGCCGGTCGGCCGGGATCTGCTCAAGCGACGCGCCGAAGATCGAACCCGTCGCCACGCGGCCGGCCAAGACGAAGCGCTGGGCGTCGTCGATTGCCCTGTAGGCGGAGAGTTCGCCGCGGAGCTTCACGAAGGTCGCACCGGTGAGGAAGTCATGGGCCGGCTCCGCAAACGCCAGCGCCCGGAACCCGCGCTTCGGGTCGAGCTTGTTGTCGCGATTGTCGAAAACGTATTGCGTGGGCAAGCTGGCGATAAGATGGCGCTGCCCGTCCGGGTGGAAGAAATCGGTGACGTCCTCGTATTCCAGCGAAGCTTCGACGGAGGCGCTCTGCGTCCGCGTGAACTGGTAGGACAGGCCAGCCGCGACTTCCGTGGAGAAGCGGTCGTAGGCGTCCGGATGCTCATAGACGGTGCGGAAGCGCGAGAAGAACTTCGAATCGGGGCCGACGACGGCGGGTTTCTCGAACAATATGGCGGCATTGTAGTTCAGCTTGCTGACGTCCGAGACGTCGTCGTCGCCGATGCGGCCGATCGAGCCTTCAATGCGAAGCGTCTCGCCGCGGCCGAACAGGTTGCGGTGGCCCCAATAGCCTTCGATGCCCAGCCCTTCCGTGTTCGAGTAGGTGGCGCCGACGCCGTAGTAGCGCAGCTTGCGCTCGGTCACCTCGACCTCGATTGGGATCTGCCCATTGGCATCGAGCGCCGTTCCCTGCGACACCGTCACGCTGGAGAAGACCCCGAGCGCCAGCAGCCGGTCGCGGGCCTCGTCCACCTCCCTGGGCGAATATTGCCGGCCTTCCTTCAGCCCGGTGACATAGGCGGTAAAGCCCGGATCCATCGTTTCGGCGCCGCTGACCGTGGTCGGGCCGTAGCCGGCGATGGGGCCGGCCTCGACGGCGAGCGTGACATCGAGGGTCGCCGTCTCGTGATCGGCGACGACGTCGCGGCCGGTCACCTGCGCCAGCGGCCGGCCGTCTTCCTTGAGTCGCCGCACGATCTCGGCCTCCGCCCGCAGGATCGCGGCGGAGCCCGCATTGCCGCCCGGGATCAGGCCGAACTCGGCCGGCATGAGGTTGGCGGCGTCGCCTTCGAGCTTTATCTCGTCCAGCGTGAAGACCGCGCCGGGATCGATGGTGATGGTCACCGGCACCGGCCCGGCGCCGAAATCCGCGTCCGGCGCGATGTCGTCGAGCGACTGTCCTGCGATCGCGATCTGCACGACGCCATCGTAGCGGGCCTGAGCATAGAGCGCCGCCACGAGCTGCTCGCGGTCGGAGCGGGCTTTCGCAAGCAGCCCGAGTGACCCCGAAACCGGGCGCTCCACGTCCTGCACCAGGGAGGATGCCTCGTCGAGATCGTCCTTCAGCTTCTCGTCGCCGCCCTCGACGGTGAGCGTCACCGTATAATGAAGGGGATCGACGACATCGTCGTCCTCCTCGTCGGAGCCGAAAAGCTTGAAGCCGAAGAGTTCGAAAGCGTTGGCGGAAGGCGTGTGCGTCATTGCGGCAGTGCCGGACAATAGGGCGACGAGCAGGAGGCGCACGCCACGCCCTGCCGCAATCCTTCCCGAACTCAACGCACTTTCGACTGCCATCTCCTCCAAACTAACCGTCAAAACTAAAATTGGAATGAAGTTTTGAAACGTTCGTAAAGGGGCCACAATCGATGTGTCAGGAATTGCATCCGAGCACTTCTTGCCGCTAAATCAATGTTTTCCCGGCCTGCGGGAGCGCAGGCGACATAGCATGCTTGGCGGCATGCGCAAACACTGGCAGGCGGTCTTCCTGCCCCGCAGGCGCATTCAAGCGGAATCCGGCAGCGCCGCGGCGAAACGGATCGTCATGGGGAGGTGCGGCATGCGTGCGCGCGTTCTTTCGGTACTTGCGTTTCTTCTGTTCGGTTTCGTCGGCGTGGCCGCCGCGGTGGAGGCCCGGCAGGTCATCACCTCGGACAATACCGACTATTTCGGCTTCGATCTCAGATCCGAGCAGAACGTCACGCTCGACCAGTGCAAGACCTCCTGCCTTGGCGACAGCCAGTGCCGCGCCTTCACCTACAACACCAAGGCCAAATGGTGTTTCCTGAAGTCCGACTTCGCGACGACGAAGACGTTCAACGGCGCTGTCGCCGGCAAGGTCGTGCCGATCAGCGGCGATCCCGACATCGGCGCACCGCCCGCCCTCTCCTATTTCCCGGCCTGGATGGCCGACGAAGCCGCCCGCATGCGCACGCGGCTGACCAACGGCAGCATCGCGGTCGGCGAACAGGGCCTGGCGGCGCTCGCCGAAGCCGGCGATTCGGCGCTGCTCACCGGCGACCCCCGCACGGCGGTGCAGCGTTTCACCACGGCAGTCGCCACGTCGCCTGACGACGGCGCGCTCTGGCTCAAGCTCTCGAACGCGCTCCGGAAGGTCGAGGGCATCAACAGCCAGGAGACCGCGACGCTGAAAAGCGATGCCACATCCGCCGTCTACAACGCCTACCTGCTTTCGCGGACCGCGCCTTTCCGCGCGGAGGCGCTGGCGGCCATTGCCGGCGCGCTCGACAACCGCGACCTCTTCCGCCCGTCTCTGCAGGCTTATGAGGCGAGCCTCGCGCTGGTGAACTCCGCGTCGGTGCGCGCCGAATACGAGGACCTCAAGGCACGCAAGGGTTTTCGCGTCGTCCAACATACGGTGGAGGCAGACAGCGCCTCGCCGCGCGTCTGCGCCCAGTTTTCCGAGGACCTGGTCAAGGCCGGTGTCGACTACACGCCTTTCGTCACCGTCGACGAAGGAGCGCCGAAGAGCATCGAGGCTGAGGGCCGCCAGATCTGCGTCGAAGGGCTGGAGCACGGCCGCAACTACCGCATCGCCTTCCGCCCCGGCCTGCCCGCGGCGATCGGCGAGGTGCTCGAAGGGCCCGTGCTGCTGTCGATCTACATCCAGGACCGCGCCGCGACCGCCCGCTTCACCGGCGACGCCTTCGTGCTGCCGTCAACCGCCCGGCGCGGCATTCCGGTCGTCACCGTCAACATGGACGCCGCCGAGATGAAGCTTTTCCGCGTCGGCGACCGCTCGCTGGCGCAGCTTCTCTCCGGCTACCAGTTCCTGCGGCAGCTCGACACTTACGACCTCGACAGCGTCGCCACCCAGCTCGGTGCGCCAGTCTGGGAAGGCGAACTTACCATCGCCAACGAACTCAACAAGGAAGTCACAACCAGCTTCCCGGTCGATGAGGCGCTGCCCGACCGCAAGCCCGGCGTCTATGTGCTGACCGCCCAGCCGAAGGACGACCGCACCGATGCCTGGATCCCGCGCGCCACGCAGTGGTTTGTCGTCTCCGACATCGGGCTTTCCACCTATACCGGCCAGGATGGATTGAACGTCTTCGCCCGCTCGCTCGGCACCGCCAAGCCGATCGCAGACATCGAGCTGACCCTGCTTGCCAGGAACAACGAGATCCTCGGCACGGCCAAGACCGACGCCGAGGGCCGCGCCATTTTCAACCCCGGCCTCAACCGCGGCGAAAACGGCATGGCGCCGGCCGTGCTGATGGCCTCGCAGGGCGAGCAGGACTTCGTCTTCCTCGACATGACCAAGGCGGGCTTCGACCTGTCCGACCGCGGCGTGGAGGGACGCGCCGCGCCCGGCGCACTCGACGTCTATGCCTGGACCGAGCGCGGCATCTACCGCGCCGGCGAGACCGTGCATGTCGCGGCGCTTGCCCGCGACGATTCGGCCGATGCGGTCGAGAACCTGCCGCTCACCTTCATCTTCACCCGCCCCGACGGCGTCGAGGACCGCCGCATCGTCTCGGACGGCGCTTCTGCAGGCGGCCATGCCGTCGACCTCGGCCTGTCCAGCGCCGCCATGCGCGGTACCTGGACGGTGGCGATCCACACCGATCCCAAGGAAGCCGCCGTCGCCAGCCAGAACTTCCTGGTCGAGGACTTCGTGCCCGACCGCATCGAGTTCGACATGACCTCGGACAAGCCCGAGATCGCCCCCGGCGAGACGGCCGATATCACCGTCGACGGCCGTTTCCTCTACGGCGCGCCGGCGGCGGGCCTCGCGCTGGAAGGCGAGGTCACGCTGACCACCAAGCGCCAGTGGGACACGTTCAAGGGCTACTATTTCGGCCTCGCCGACGAGGACACCGGCGAGGCGAACCGCACGCCGCTGACCGGCCTGCCCTTCATCGGCGATGACGGCAAGGCAAGCTTCCCCGTCACCGTAGACCAGGCGCCGTCGACCACGCGGCTGATCAACGCCGCCGTCACGCTGCGCATGCGCGAGGCCGGCGGCCGCGCGGTCGAGCGCTCGCTCGACATCGCCGTCATGCCCAGCGCCGATATGATCGGCATCCGTCCGGACTTTGCCGGCGACGAGGTCCCGCAGGGCGGCACGGCGAAATTCTCGCTGATCGCCTCCGATTCTTCCGGCCAGCGCAAGGCCATCCCCGGCGCGCTGTGGAAGCTCGTCAAGATCGAGCGGAACTACCAGTGGTACCGCTCGGGTAATTACTGGAACTACGAACCGGTGACCTTCACCGAGGCGGTCGCCACCGGCACGATCGACATTCCCGCCGACGGCGAGGTCTCGATCTCGCAGTCGGTCGACTGGGGCCGCTATCGCCTCGAAATTGAGACGCCCGATCCGGCAGGCCCGGCGACCAGCTACGAATTCGACGCCGGCTGGTTCGTCACCGCCACGTCCACCGAGACGCCCGACGGCCTCGAGATCGCGCTCGACAAGGAAAGCTATGCGCCGGGCGAAGTCGCCAAGCTGAAGGTCTCGCCGCGCTTCGCCGGCGAGGTACTGGTCGCAGTGGGCGCCGAGAAGCTGATCACCACCGTGTCGGCCACAGTGCCGGAGGGCGGCGGGACCGTCGACATACCTGTCGGCGCCGACTGGGGCGCCGGCGCCTATGTCACGGCCACCCTCTTCCGGCCGGGCGAGGCGCAGGAATCGCGCATGCCCGCCCGCGCCATCGGCGTGAAGTGGCTGAAGGTCGATCCCGGCCAGCGCAAGCTGACGGTGGCGACCGCAGCACCCGAAAAATCGACGCCGCGCTCGACGCTCTCGATCCCGGTTTCGGTTACCGGGGCCGCGCCCGGCAGCGACCCCTATGTCATGGTCGCCGCGGTCGATGTCGGCATCCTCAACCTGACCCGCTACGAGGCGCCCGATCCGGTCGAATGGTTCTTCGGCCAGCGTCGCCTGGGGCTCGAACTGCGCGATCTCTACGGCCGCCTGATCGACGGCTCGCTGGGCGCCACCGGCCGCATCCGCACCGGCGGCGACGGGGGGGCCGCCCTGCAGGCCCAGGGCAGCCCGCCGACCGAAAAGCTGGTCGCCTTCTTCTCCGGACCGGTCCGCCTCGACATGGACGGCAAGGCGACGGTCAATTTCGACATTCCGCAGTTCAACGGCACGGTGCGCATCATGACCGTCGCCTGGACGAAGGAGGCGGTCGGCCATGCCGAGCAGGACGTCATCGTGCGCGATCCGGTCGTCCTGACAGCCGCCCTGCCCCGCTTCCTGGCTCCGGGAGACGCAGCGGTCATGCGTCTCGACGTCGCCAACACCGACGGTCCCGACGGCGACTATGCGCTGGACATCGAGACCGGCGGCGACGTCTCCGCCGGCCCGTTCCCCGACAAGCTGACGCTCACCGGCGGCAAGCGCGTCACCATGACGGTGCCGCTGTCGGCCGAAACGGTTGGCAACGCCGGCATCACGGTCAGGCTTGCCCATGCCGACGGCCTGGCCGTCGAACAGGTCCTTTCGCTGCCCGTACGGCCGGCAGCGACGCCGGTCACCACCCGCATGGTTGTCGATCTCGGCCCCAACGGCTCGTCGCTGCGAGTCGATCGCGAGCTTCTCGCGGCTAGCCTGTTGGAAGGCGCCACCGTCAGCGTCGGCGTCTCACAGTCAGCGTCCTTCGACGTGCCGGCGATGCTGATGACGCTCGATCGCTATCCCTATGGCTGCGCCGAACAGACGACCAGCCGCGCGCTGCCGCTGCTCTATGTCAGCGAACTTGCGGCCGGCTCCGGCCTCAAGGACGAGCCCGAACTCAAGGAGCGCGTCCAGGATGCCATCTGGCGCTTGCTGAACTACCAGTCCTCGTCCGGCAGCTTCGGCCTCTGGAGCCCCGGTTCGGGCGATCTGTGGCTCGACGCCTATGTGTCGGACTTCCTGACCCGGGCGCGCGAAAAGGGTTACGAGGTGCCCGCGCAGTCGATAAGCCAGGCACTTTCCAACCTGCAGAACGCGCTCGCCTACGACATAGACCTCGAGGACCGCGGCTCGGAGATCGCCTACGCGCTCTACGTGCTAGCCCGCAACAAGCGGGCCTCGGTCGGCGACCTCAGATATTATTCCGACACGCAGCTCGAGGCCTTTTCGAGCCCGATGGCGGTGGCCCAGCTTGCCGCGAGCCTCGCCCTCTATGGCGACGCGCAGCGCTCGGAGGCCGCGTTCACGGCGGCCCTCCAGCTTGCCAAGAACACGCCGGAGTACAACTGGTACCGCTCCGACTACGGTTCCAGGCTGCGCGACGGCGCCGCGATCCTGGCGCTTGCCGCCGAGAGCCGGCCGATGCCGTCGATCGTGCCGGAACTCGTCAAGCTCGTCTCGGCCGAACGCGCCGCGACCCGCTGGACGAGCACCCAGGACAACGCCTGGATGCTGCTTGCCGCGCGCGCGCTGCAGGCGGGCAACGCCTCGCTGCAGCTTGCTGTCGACGGGGCGGCCTACACCGGCGCTTTCGCCAGGACCGTGACAGGCGACGAACTGCTTGCACAGCCGATCACGGTGGCGAATGCCGGCACCACGCCGATCCAGGCGGTGGTGACGACGGTCGCCGCACCCGCGCAACCGCTGCCGGCCGGCGGCGACGGCTTCATCATCGCCCGCACCTACTATCGCATGGACGGCAGCGAGGCGAATGTCACGGAGGTGACGCAGAACGAGCGTTTCGTCGTGGTGCTCAGGGTCACCGAGAACAACGACTGGGCCTCGCGCGTGCTGGTCAACGACCTGCTGCCGGCTGGTTTCGAGATCGACAATCCGAGGCTGGTGTCCAGCGCGGATCTGGCGAATTTCGGCTGGCTGCAGCGCACCGACGCGGCGCATCTGGAGTTCCGCGACGACCGCTTCATCGCGGCCTTCGACCGCGAGGAAGGGGCGAGCCGCGACATCACGCTCGCCTATGTCGTGCGCGCGGTGACGCCGGGCGTCTTCGTCCATCCAGCCGCCGGCGTCGAGGACATGTACCGGCCGCAATATTCGGCCCGCACCTCGACCGGCATGATGGAGGTCAAGGCGCCGTGAGCGAGGCGACCTTCCTTGTCCCCGTCCGCGGGGAGAAGGCGCCTGCGAAGGGATGAAGGGCGACGCGATGCGTCTCAACAGATGGCTCCGGCGTTCGGCGGTCGCGGGTGGCTCGGCGGCCGCCCTCGCTGTCGCCGGGTGGGCCTTTTTCGAAGCCGCCGATCGCGCCTTTCCTCCGCCGCTGCCCGAAAAACTCGCGGCCTCCGCTGAAGTCGTCGACCGCGACGGCCAGCTCTTGCGCGCCTATGCGACGCCTGACGGGCGCTGGCGGCTGGCGACCACGCTCGATCAGGTCGACCCGCAATTCGTAAAAATGCTGGTCGCCTACGAGGACAAGCGTTTCTACGAGCATGCCGGCGTCGACTACATCGCGCTTGCCCGCGCGGCGACCCAGTTCGCGAGCAACGGCCGCATCGTCTCGGGCGGCTCCACGCTGTCGATGCAGCTCGCGCGCCTGATCGAGCCGCGCGAAAGCCGCAGCTTCGGCAGCAAGCTCCGCCAGATCTTCCGGGCGATCCAGATCGAGCGGCGGCTTTCCAAGGCCGATGTCCTGGAGCGCTATCTGACGCTGGCGCCCTATGGCGGCAATCTCGAAGGCGTGCGCGCCGCCTCGCTCGCCTGGTTCGGCAAGGAGCCTAAGCGCCTCGGCGTTTCCGAGGCCGCCCTGCTGGTGGCGCTGCCGCAATTGCCCGAGCGCCGCCGCCCGGACCGTAATCCTGAAGGCGCGCAGGCGGCGCGCGACCGCGTGCTGATCCGCATGGTCAATGCCGGCCTGCTCGGCGAACTGGAAGCCGGGCGCGCCGCGCTGGAGGAAGTCGCGGCCGTCCGCCGCCCCTTGCCGGCGCTTGCCGCGCACGCGGCTGATGCCGCGCTGCGCAGCCGCCCTGCCGAGTCGCGTCACCAGCTCACCATCAGGAGGAGCGTGCAGGAAGGACTTGAAACGGTCGCGCGCGAGGGGGCGCGCCGCGTCGGTCCGCGCGTGTCGGTGGCGATGGTGCTCGCCGACGCGATGACCGGCGAAATCCTCGGCGAGGTCGGCTCGGCAGATTATTTCGACGCCAGCCGCTCCGGCTGGATCGACATGAGCCGCACCCTGCGTTCTCCCGGCTCGGCGCTGAAACCCTTCATCTACGGCCTCGCCATCGAGGAAGGGCTGGTTGCCCAAGAGACGCTGATCGAGGACCGGCCGGCCGACTTCGCCGGCTACCGCCCCAAGAATTTCGACATGACCTACCAGGGCGACGTGACGGTGCGCCAAGCGCTGCAGCTTTCGCTCAACGTGCCGGCGATCCGCCTGCTCGACGCCGTCGGCCCGCAGCGCCTCGTCTCGCGCTTCCGCCAGGCCGGCGTCACGCCGACCCTGCCCGCGGGAGAAATCCCCGGCCTCGCCATCGGGCTTGGCGGCGTCGGGATCTCCCTGCGCGACCTCGTCCAGCTCTATACAGGCCTGTCGAACGGCGGCAAGGCGAAGGTGCTGCGCGACGGCGCGGAAGCTGCCGCACCGGCGCCGCTCACCAACGGCATGGTGCTGGAGGAACAGGCCGCCTGGCAGGTCACCGACATGCTGGCCGGCGTCAGGCCGCCGGCGGGGGCGGCGCCACGCGCCATCGCCTACAAGACCGGCACCTCCTACGGCAACCGCGACGCCTGGTCGGTCGGCTATGACGGACGCCATGTGCTGGGGGTCTGGGTCGGCCGCGCCGATTCGGGGTCGCTGCCCGGCATTTCGGGTTACGTGACAGCCGCGCCGATCCTGTTCGAAGGTTTTGTCCGCTCCAGCCTAGCCGCGACGCCGTTCCGCCGTCCACCGGCGGGCGCCTTCCGCTCGGCCCACAGCGATCTGCCGGTGACGCTGGAGCGCTTTGTCTCGGCACAGGCTGGCGAGCTTACCCCGGCCCCGCGCGCCGTAGCGGAACCCGCTCCTCGGATCGTCTTCCCGCCCGACGGCGCCCGCGTCGAACTGGGTACGGCGACCACCGACGCCACCCCGCTGGTGCTGAAGCTGCAGGGCGGCCGCGCGCCGTTCCGCTGGCTGGCCAACGGCAAGCCGCTGGTCGAGATCGAGCGCCGCCGCGAGGCCGTCTGGCAGCCGGACGGCGCCGGCTACTCGACACTGACGGTCATCGACGCCGCCGGCCGCGCCGCAAGCGTCAAGGTTTTCGTCGAGTAGGCTCCCGACTCACATTTGGTGACGACATTGCGGGAACCCCTCTCCCCGCTTCCGCGTTTCCCTGCGTTCGGGATACGTACGCCCACAGGATTTGGAAAAAAATTCTTCGAGCGTCCGGGCCGGACACTATTTTTGCTCAGAGCGACGCGAAAAAGGAACGGGGGCCTACGATCCTAATTCTATAAGTTTGGTAGAGTTTGAATGCGATCAACGGAGGCATACCCATGACCAGATCCGCATCCCGCTCTCTCCTCGCAGGCCTGCTGGCCGGCGCAGTCCAGTTCGGCGTACTCGGCTTCGCCTTCGCCGACACCACGCTGCTCAACGTTTCCTACGACCCGACCCGCGAACTCTACAAGGAATACAATCAGGCCTTCGCCGCAAAATGGAAGGCCGACACCGGCGAGACCGTCACCATCCAGCAGTCGCATGGCGGCTCCGGCAAACAGGCCCGCGCTGTGATCGACGGCCTGGAGGCCGACGTGGTGACGCTGGCGCTCGAAAGCGACATCAACGCGATCGTCGAGAACGGCGGCAAGATCAATCCCGACTGGCGCAAGCGCCTACCGCACAATTCGGCCCCCTACACCTCGACCATCGTCTTCCTGGTGCGCAAGGGCAATCCGAAGGGCATCCATGACTGGGGCGACCTGGTGAAAGACGACATCCAGATCGTGACGCCCAATCCGAAGACCTCCGGCGGCGCCCGCTGGAACTATCTCGCCGCCTGGGCATGGGCCAACAAGCAGTTCGGCGGCGACGAGACGAAGATCAGGGCCTATGTCGCCGAACTCTACAAGCGCGCGCCCGTCCTCGACACCGGAGCGCGCGGCTCGCTAACAACATTCGCGCAGCGCCAGATCGGCGACGTCCTGCTGGCCTGGGAAAACGAAGCGGCACTCGCCGGCGCAGAATTCGGCGAGGACGCCTTCGACATCGTGGTGCCGCCTTCCTCGATCCTCGCCGAGCCGCCGGTTGCCGTCGTCGACGCCAATGTCGACGCCAAGGGCACGCGCAAGGTCGCCGAGGCCTATCTCGAATATCTCTATTCCGACGAGGGCCAGAAGATCGCCGCCAAGCACTTCTACCGCCCGTCGAACCCGGAGGTGGTGCCCGCGGACATCCTGCAAAAGCTGCCCAAGCTCGAACTCGTGTCGATCGACGATCCGATCTTCGGCGGCTGGGCGAAGGCGCAGCCCTACCACTTCGGCGACGGCGGCGTCTTCGACCAGATCTACAAGCCGACGAACTGACCATGAGCGACGCTGCCCTTGCACGGGGGTGGCATTTCAGGAGGCCGAGCGTCATCCCGGGCTTCGGGTTGACGCTCGGCTTCACGATTGCCTACCTCACGCTGATCATCCTCATCCCGCTTTCGGGCGTAGTCTGGCGCACGACCGGGCTCGGCTGGACCGAGTTCTGGGCGATCGCCACCGACGAGCGCACGGTCAAGTCGCTGCAGATATCCTTCGGCGCCTCGCTGATCGCGGCCCTCGTCAACGTGGTTTTCGGCGTCGTCGTCGCCTGGGTGCTGGTGCGCTACCGCTTCCCCGGCCGACGCATCGTTGACGCTGTGGTCGACCTGCCTTTCGCGCTGCCGACCGCCGTGGCCGGCATCGCGCTCGCCGCGATCTACGCGCCCAACGGCTGGGTCGGACAGCTTCTCGCGCCGCTCGGCATCAAGGTCGCCTTCACCCCGCTCGGCATCGTCGTGGCGCTGATCTTCATCGGCCTGCCCTTCGTCGTCAGGACGGTGCAGCCGGTGATGGAGGAGATCGACCGCGAGGTCGAGGAGGTTGCCGCGACGCTCGGCGCGAGCCGTCTCCAGACCGTCACGCGCGTCGTCATGCCCGGCCTCGCGCCGGCCGTACTGACCGGCTTCGCGCTCGCCTTCGCGCGCGCCGTCGGCGAATACGGCTCGGTCATCTTCATCGCCGGCAACATCCCCTATGTCTCGGAGATTGCGCCGCTGCTCATCATCATCAGGCTCGAGGAGTTCAACTATGCCGGCGCTACCGCCATCGCGGCGATCATGCTGGCGATCTCCTTCCTCATGCTGTTCGTCATAAACCTGGTGCAGGCGTGGAGCCGAAGGAGGTACGGTTATGGCACTTGAGGCCACCAGCGCTTTGCCGGACCGCTCCGCCTCCGCTAATTTATCCGGCGTGAGGAAGGGCCGATATATCAGCGCGACCACGGAATCGCCGGCAACCAAGGCGGTTCTGATCGGCACCGCATTGATTTTCCTGCTTCTCTTCCTGGTGCTGCCGCTGGCGGCTGTCTTCGTCGAAGCGCTCCGCAAGGGCGCCGGCGAGTTTCTTGCGAGTTTTGGCGACCCGGACACGCAGGCCGCGATCAGGCTGACCCTGCTCGTGGCAGTGATCGCCGTTCCGCTCAACATGGTCTTCGGCATCGCCGCGGCCTGGGCGATCGCCAAGTTCGAGTTCAAGGGCAAGGCCTTCCTGACGACGCTGATCGACCTGCCCTTCTCGGTGTCGCCGGTCATCTCGGGCCTGGTCTACGTGCTGCTCTTCGGCGCCGGCAGCGTGCTTGGCCCCTGGCTCAAAAGCCACGGGATCGAGATCCTGTTCGCCGTCCCCGGCATCGTTCTCGCCACCATCTTCGTGACCTTCCCCTTCGTAGCGCGCGAGCTGATCCCGCTGATGCAGGACCAGGGCACCGGCGACGAGGAGGCGGCGCTGTCGCTCGGCGCCAGCGGCTGGCAGGCCTTCTGGTACGTCACGCTGCCCAACATCAAATGGGGCCTGCTCTACGGCGTACTGCTCTGCAACGCGCGCGCGATGGGAGAGTTCGGCGCGGTTTCGGTCGTGTCGGGCCACATACGCGGCTTCACCAACACCATGCCGCTGCATGTCGAGATCCTCTACAACGAGTACAATTTCGTCGCCGCCTTCGCGGTCTCGACCCTGCTTGCCGGCCTGGCCCTGGTCACGCTCGTGCTGAAATCCTTCCTCGAATACCGCTACGGCGACGAGATCGCCGCATCCAAGAAGCATTAGGGACCTGTCATGGACGTTTCCATCCGCAAGGTGCGCAAGGAGTTCGACCGCTTTCCGGCGCTGCGCGATGTCTCGCTCGATATCCGCTCCGGCGAACTCATCGCGCTGCTCGGCCCCTCGGGCTCCGGCAAGACCACGCTCTTGAGGCTGATTGCCGGGCTCGAGCGCCCGACCGCAGGCGCGATCTATTTCGGCGACGAGGACGCCTCGCACAAGACCGTGCAGGAGCGCAATGTCGGCTTCGTCTTCCAGCATTACGCGCTGTTCCGCCACATGACCGTCGCCGACAATATCGGCTTCGGTCTGAAGGTCAGGCCCGGCGCCACGCGGCCGACCAAAACCGAGATCGGCCGCCGCGCCTCCGAGCTGCTCGACCTCGTCCAGCTCTCGGGCCTGGAGAAGCGTTACCCGGCGCAGCTTTCCGGCGGCCAGCGCCAGCGCGTCGCGCTTGCCCGGGCGCTGGCCATCGAGCCCAAGGTGCTGCTCCTCGACGAACCGTTCGGCGCGCTCGACGCGCAGGTGCGCCGCGAGCTGCGCCGCTGGCTGCGCGAGATCCACGACGCCACCGGCCACACGACGGTCTTCGTCACCCATGACCAGGAAGAGGCGCTCGAACTCGCCGACCGCGTCGTCGTCATGAGCCAGGGCCAGATCGAGCAGATCGGCACCGCCGACGACATCTACGACACGCCAAATTCGCCTTTCGTCTACGGCTTCATCGGCGAGTCGAGCTCGCTGCCTGTCAGGATCGGCAATGGCGAGCTTTGGATCGCCGACCGCACGATCGGCCTGCCGGCGCCCGACGTGGCGGACGGCGATGCCACGCTGTTCTTCCGTCCGCAGGACGTCGAGCTGCTCGACGGCTGCGGCGGCTGCATCGCCGGCACGGTCGCGGCCACCCGCCGCGTCGCTGGCACCCGCCGCGTCGAACTCGAGATCGGCGGCGAACGCCAGCGCGTCGAAATCGAACTACCGGTCGGGCACCCCGCGTCCCAGCAAAGCCGCGTCGCCTTCCGCCCGCGCCGCTACCGGGTGTTTCCGGCACGGGCAGCATGACTGTCTGCCAGGTGATACTCGCCGTCATCCTCGGGCTTGTCCCTAGGATGACGGCCTGAACCGTCGGTAGCCCTCTTCCCCTACCGACGCTACATAAGGGGTCAGCGCCGGCCTCTCCGGCCGGAGTGACTTGATGCCCGTTGCAGAAAACTTCCGCCCGTCCCTCGCCCACGCCGCGCTCGGCGACGATTTCTTCGACGAGGTCGAGCCGGCGAAGTTCCCGGGGCACATCCTGCGCTACCGCAACCAGCGTTGGGCCGGACGCGTCGGCCTTGGCGCGCTGACCGACGCTGAATGGCTCGATCATTTCGGCCGCTTCAAGCCTCTCCCCGGCGGCTATCCGATCCCGCTGGCGCTGCGCTACCACGGCCACCAGTTCCGCGTTTACAACCCCGAGATCGGCGACGGGCGCGGCTTCCTGTTCGCCCAGATGCACGACCTCAAGGACGGCCGGCTGCTCGACCTCGGCACCAAGGGCAGCGGCCGCACGCCCTGGTCCCGCACCGCCGACGGGCGACTGACGCTGAAGGGCGGGGTGCGCGAAATCCTCGCCACCGAGATGCTGGAGGCGCTCGGCGTCGACACGTCGAAGACCCTCAGCCTGATCGAGACAGGCGAAGAGTTGATGCGTGGCGACGAGCCCTCGCCGACGCGCTCCTCGGTGCTTGTCCGGCTCAGCCACTCCCACATCCGCATCGGCAGTTTCCAGCGCCTGCTGTTCATCGACCACCATGACGGCATCGGCAAGCTGCTCGACCATTCGATCCGCACCTATATGCCGGAGCTCTGGCGCGACGAGCCGGGCGAGCGCGCGGTGGCCTTCCTCGAGGAGGTCTGCCGCCGCGTCGCGCTGACGGGCGCGGCCTGGATGCTCGCCGGCTTCGTCCACGGCGTGCTCAACACCGACAACATCAACATCACCGGGGAAAGCTTCGACTATGGTCCGTGGCGTTTCCTGCCAGTGCTCGACCCCACCTTCACCGCCGCCTATTTCGACGAGACCGGGCTCTACGCCTATGGCCGCCAGCCCGACACGCTGCTCTGGAACCTGACGCGGCTGGCCGAATGCCTGCTGCCGCTGGCGGAGAAGTCGAAGCTGGAGGACGTGCTGCGCGGCTTCGAGCCGCAGTTCCACCGTGCCTTCAACGCAGCCATGCTGCGCCGGCTCGGCCTTGCGCCATCAGGCGAGGAAGCGGCGACGGCGCTGGTGCGCTCGGTGTGGAAATTCCTGATCGACACCAAGATGCCGTTCGAGCAGTTCTTCTTCGACTGGCACGGCGGCATGGCGAACGAGAAACGCGCCGCCGGCAGCCCCTCGGCCGAGGCCTACGCGGCAAAGGGTTTCGAGCCGGTCTTCGCGGCGATCGGCGCGCACCAGCAGGCAGCGGGACTGCGTCTCGATCACGCCTATTTCTCGCGCGAAAAACCCTGCACGATGCTGATCGACGAGGTCGAGGCGCTGTGGGCGCCGATCGCCGACGGCGACGACTGGTCGGCCTTCCATGCAAAGCTGGCGGATATCGCGCTGATGCGCGAGGCTTATGGGATCCGGCCGTAGCGCGGGGCTAGCCGGCTGACGGCCGCTCCGCTCGCCGCGCCGCGATCTGGCGCATGGCGATGACGCGCCGGCGCCAGATCTCGGTGCGCATCGCCATCAGATGCAGGGTGATGAAAAGCAGGGTGAAGCCGACGGCCGTAACCATCAGCGGCCAGAGCATCGAGGCGTCGATCGTCGGCCCGTCGAGCCGGAACACCGACGCTGGCTGGTGCAGCGTGTTCCACCAGTCGACCGAAAACTTGATGATCGGGATGTTGACGAAGCCGACCAGCGTGATGACCGCGGCCGCCCGCGCGGACTTGGAGGGATCGTCGAGCGCCCGCGTCAACGCCATGATGCCGAGATACATCAGGAAGAGCACGAAGACCGAGGTCAGCCGCGCGTCCCACACCCACCAGGTGCCCCACATGGGCTTGCCCCAGATCGAGCCGGTGGCGAGCGCCAGCGCGGTGAAGGTGGCGCCGATGGGAGCCGCCGACTTCAGCGCCACGTCGGCCAGCGGATGGCGCCAGACCAGCGTGCCGAGCGCCGAGGCCGCCATCAGCGAGTAGCAGAACATGGAAAGCCAGGCGAACGGCACGTGGATGTACATGATCCGGACCGTGATGCCCTGCTGGAAGTCCTCGGGCGCCGTAAAGCCGAGCCAGAGGCCGACTGCAAGAACGACGAGGCTCGCGCCCGCGAGCCACGGCAGCACGCGGTCGACCAGCGCCAGGAACCTCGTCGGATTGGCGAGGTCGGAAAGGCGTCTCATCCTGTTCCGTGTATCGCCGTCGCTCGTATCGCTCATGGCGCGTTACATAGCCCCGCTGTTCTCCAGCCGCAATCGTGCCCAAGCGCCGCAGAAGGCGCGCGCCGTCGTCGCCACGCCTGCTTTCGCATCTGGCCATTGCCTGAAAAGGTGGGAAGCGGGGCACGGGACCCGAGCCTCTCAAATTGTAATACGTGGCCGGTTTCCCGCACCCCGCCGGCATGCTTGCCCTACCTGGAGGGGACGCAGAATCGTTTCACCGCGCGACCTCGGTCAGGGCCCGGTCCTCGGGGCTCATCACCCAGCCGCGCCACCTCCGCGCGACCGAACCGGTACCGTCCCCTCCACGCTCATCCGGTTCATGACCCGTGTTCCCGCGAGGGAGATGGCGAGGATTATGCAGGAGGTTTTGGGGGCGTTGATAAACCCGCCCAGCTATTTTTCGTGATCGAGCAAAATCAATGGGTTGGCGGAAAAGCCTGTCCACGCTTCAGGGGCGGCAAAGATGTCGCCGCCCTCTCATCCTGTGCCTGCCACCTCTCCGCAGAGAGGAGGCGCACCGCGTCGGTCAGGCCGCCTCTTCCACCGCGATGCGGGAAAGACGCCGCACCTCCTCGTCGGTGAGCAGGCCGCCGGCTCTCAGCAGGCTCGCGAAGCGGCCGTTCCGGGCCGAAAGCTCGTTGAAGCCGCCGGCCTCGACGATGCGCCCGTTGTCGAGGAAGACGACCAGATCGGCATCGCGCACCGTGGTCAGCCGGTGGGCGATGATGAAGGTGGTGCGGCCTTCGCGCAGGCGGTCGATGGCCTCCTTGACGCGCACCTCGGTCTCGACGTCCAGCGCGCTGGTCGCCTCGTCAAGCACCAGGATCGGCGCGTCCTTTAGGATGGCGCGGGCGATCGCGATGCGCTGGCGCTCGCCGCCGGAAAGCTGGCTGCCGCGCTCGCCGGCCGGCGTATCGTAGCCGTCGCTCTTGGCGAGGATGAAGTCGTGCGCGGCGGCGGCCTCGGCGGCGGCATGGACCTCGTTGTTCACCGCGCCGGCGCGGCCGATGCGAATATTCTCCTCGATCGAGCGGTTGAACAGGCCGGCATCCTGGAAAACGGTGGCGATCTGCTGCCGCAGCGACTTCCTGGTGACGCTGGCGATGTCGACGCCGTCAATGAGGATACGGCCCTGCTGGGGCGCGTGGACGCGCTGCAGCAGGTTGATGAGCGTCGTCTTGCCGGAACCCGTGGGTCCGACGATGGCGATCGTCTGGCCGGCCTTGACCTCGAAGGAGACGTCGGCGACCCCCTGTCCCGAATTCGGGAAGCGGAACGTCACGTCCTCGAAACGGACATGGCCTTTGGCATGCTCCAGTTCGCGCAGGCCGGCCGGTTCCTCGGCCTCGGCGGCATCGTCCTCGAGCTTGTAGAACTCCTCCAGCTTCACCTTGGCGTCGAATACCTGGTTGACGAAATTCGAGACCTGCTCGAGCCGGCTGATCAGCAGAGTGGCGAAACCGGTGAACGCAACGATGTCGCCGATGCGCAGTTCGCCGCGCGAAACGAGCAGCGCGCCGATGATCAGCACCACCATCATCGAGATGGTCGACGAGAGCCGGTGCAGCGCACTCGCCAGCGCCCACCAGTCGAGCACCGGATTCTGCGCCGAAAGCAGCGACCGCACATGGTTGCGCAGCGCTTCGGCCTCGTGGCCGATGCGGTTGTAGCTCTGCAGCACGGCGACGTTGCCGACGGAATCGCTCACATGGTCGAAGACCTTGTGGTGGTGCCTCTCGACCGACTTCTGGCCTTCGCTGGTCTTGCGCATGACCAGCCGGCCAATGGCGATGTAGAGCGCGCCGAGCGTGATCAGCACCACCGACATGCGCAAATCGAGCGTCAGCGCGGTCGGGACCAGAAGAACCAGCGCCACGAAAGTAGACAGGTGCTGGCGCATGAATTCGAGCCAGAGCGCCGACAGGGAGTCGATCGCGCGCAGCATCGTGTGGAGCGTGTTCGAGGTGCCTCGCTCGTGGTGCCAGGCGAGCGGCATGGTGATCACGCGCTCGAAGGAGTCGCAGAGCACCCCTGCCCTGCGCGCATGCGCGAGGCGGTCGGCGCCGCGCGCCACCAGAACGAAGGCCACGATGTTGAAGACGCCGAGACCGGCCCAGAGGACGAGTGTCGGGACCAGTTCCTGGTGACCGGAAATCGCATCGATGATCCTGCCGAACAGGATCGGCTCGGCGATGGTCACCATGGCAAGGACGATGTTGGCGCCGCAGATCAGGGCTACTCGCCCCCTATCCGCGCCCAGATACCGGAGAGCCCTCCAGTAAACCTCGAACAATGACACGCAATTACCTCGTCATATGAAAATTGTGCAGCGCACCATAGAAGATGCCGTGTTTGCTGTAGGGACGCACTACAATGCGCTCCTATCGGGTCCGTTCCCTTGGGCCGAACAACAAACGACAACCACGTGTAATGTCCCGTGATCTTCTAACGGATTGAGAATTAAGCAAAAAAGGCAGTGTTGCGGCGAAAAAAAGGCGGCCGCCTCTGATTCCGTGATAAATTTCGCAAGTCTATTTCGGAACGAATACTGAAATCTCGAACTCTCCGGTCTCGCGAAGCTCGATCTCCGATCCCGACCGGCGCTCGCCGTCGACCTCGATGGCCGGTTTGGCGCCTTTCTGCCGCCGCACTTCGATCCGGTAGACCGCGTCGGAAAGTCGCAGCGTCGCCTTGAACCCATCCCAGTGGCTGGGCAGCGCGGGCTCCACCGACAGGCGGTTGCCGGCCTTGCGGATGCCGAGGATGCTCTCGACCGCCGCGCGGTACATCCAGCCGGCCGAGCCCGTGTACCAGGTCCAGCCGCCGCGGCCTCCCTTGTCGGGCGAGGAATAGACGTCGGCAGCCACGACATAGGGCTCGGTCCGGTAGCGCTCGGCAGCTTCCTCGTCGAGCGCATGGTTCACCGGGTTGAGCATGGAGAAGCAGCGGTAGGCCTCGTCGGCCTTGCCCATCTCGGCAAGCGCGATCACGAACCACGTCGCGGCATGGGTGTACTGGCCGCCATTCTCGCGGACGCCCGGCGGGTAGCTCTTGATGTAGCCCGGCTCCTTCGGCGTGTCGTGGAAGGCAGGCGTGAAGAGCTTGATGATCTTGAGCTCGTCGTCGACCAGGTGCCTCGTCGCCGCCTCCATGGCGGTGCGCGAGCGCACCGGATCGCCGCCCCCGGACATGACGCTCCACGACTGGGCAATGGAATCGATCATGCATTCCTCGGAATCCCGGGAGCCGAGCGGCGTGCCGTCGTCATAGCTGCCGCGCCGGTACCATTCGCCGTCCCAGGCAGCATTCTCGAGCGCCTGCTTCAGCCTGTGGGCATGCTTGTCCCAGGCCTTGGCGCGCTTGGCGTCGCCCTGGCCCTTGGCGATGGCGGCGAAGTTGCCGAGTGTCTTGAGCAGGAACCAGCCGAGCCAGACGCTCTCGCCCTTGCCCTCCTCGCCGACGCGGTTCATGCCGTCGTTCCAGTCGCCGCCGAGGATGAGCGGCAGGCCGTTGGCGCCCGTCCGCTTCACCGCGAGGTCCAGCGCACGCACGCAATGCTCGTAGACGCTGGCGGTCTTCTGCGAGACCTCCGGCGTGAAGAAGGCGTCGTGCTGGCCCGGCTGCAGGGGCTCGCCCTCGATATAGGGCACCTGTTCCTTCAGGATGCCGTCGTCGCCGGTGACGCGCATGTACCGATGCACGGCATAGGCAAGCCACACCACGTCGTCCGATATGATGGTGCGCACGCCTGCCCCGGTGCGCGGCAGCCACCAGTGCTGCACGTCGCCTTCCTGGAACTGCCGTCGCGCGGCGTTCAGGATCTGGTCGCGCGCAAGCTGCGGATCGTGCAGCAGCAAGGCCAGCGTGTCCTGCAACTGGTCGCGGAAGCCGAAGGCGCCGCTCGCCTGGTAGAAGGCGGAGCGCGCGCGGATGCGGCAGGCGACGCTCTGGTAGGGAAGCCAGTGATTGACCATGGCGTCGAACGCCTGGTCGGGCGTCTCCACCTGCAGGGTCTCGAGGAAGCCGCCCCATTCCTTCCCGGTTTCGGCAAGGCGGCTGGCAAAATCCGCGGCCCGGTGCTTTTCGACCAGCGCGCTTGCCTCGTCAGGGGACGCGGCATCGCCGAGCAGCCAGAGCAGCGCGACTTCGCCGCCGGCCGGAACCTCGATGTCGCGCGCCATCGCCGCGCAGGGATCGTTGCCCGCCTCGACCTTGCCGGACAGCGGCGCGCCCGACGCGACCGTCTTGGGCAGCTCGACGGTCGCCCCGCGGCCGATGAATTCATGGCGGTCTGCGGTCACCGACTGTGCCTCGCCGTCGCTGGCGAGAAACGCCGTGCGGTCGCCGAAGTCGAGGCTGTAGGGATTGCGGGCGAAAAGCGCGCCCGTCCTGGCATCGAGCTCGGGCACGATGGCCGGCGCCGACCGGGCGCGGTTGTTGCCGAGCACCCATTCGACATAGGCATAGACCCTGAGCCGCGCCGCGCCCGGGCCGTCGTTGCGGACCGTCAGCCGCGACAGCTTCACCGGATCGGCGGCATCGACGAGCTGCGTCAGCTCCAGCGTCAGCGGGCCGCGCTTCGCCGTGAAGGTCGAGAAACCCTGCCCGTGCCGCGCCTCGTAACGCGTCGAGGCGTCGGGGGCGACCGCCGCGAAGGGCGAGAAGGTGCCGCCGCCAACGAGGTCATGCACGTAGAACGCCTCGCCGGGCCGGTTGGTGACCGGGTCGTTCGTCCACGGCGTGAGCTGGAAGTCGCGGCTGTTGCGGCTCCAGGTGAAGGATGCGCCCTCGGCGGAGGTGTGGAAGCCGAACGCCTTGTTGGAGATGACGTTGATCCAGGGATGCGGCGTCGCGCGGCCGGCGGCGAGCCTCACCACATAATCCCGTCCGTCGCGGTCGAAGCCGCCAAAACCGTTCCACGATTGCAGCCCTTCGCCGCCCGGGCGCTCGGTTATGCGGGCCGGTACGGGCTGAGCAGCAGCAGCCGGCAGCGGCGGGACCGCTGTCTCGGCCGCCTGGCCGTCGGCCAGCCTGGCGGCGTCGCGGGTGGCAAGGGCTGCCGCTTCCGCGCGTTCGATCTGGTCGAAGATGCGGCCGTTCCTGGTGTGCAGCACCACGCGCGCCACGGCGAGCAGGGTCTTGTAGGAATTCTCGTCCATCAGGTCGCGGCGCACGGCGAAGATGTGCTGGCGCGGTCCGAGTTCGCCGCCGCGAGAACGGCTGTTCTCGCAGAGCTGCTCGATCGCCTGCTGCAGGTCCTGCACGTAGGAGGACGCCTGTTCGTTGACGATAACGAGGTCAGCCACCAGCCCCCTCGATCGCATGTATTCCTGGTAGCGCAGCGCGCTCGCCACGATTTCCAGATCGGCCACGTCGTCGATCCTGATCGCGCAGATCGGATAGTCGCCGGAGATGCTCATCGGCCAGAGCGCCGACTGGCGACCGAGGCCGGCTGCGATCAGGTCTGCCGACTGGCGCAGGAACGGATCGGGGTAGATCAGGTAGGAGGCGAGCCGCTGCACGTTGGCGGCGTCGGAGAGGTTGAGCCCGATGTGCCGGGTCTGCACCTGGCTGCGCGTCCAGGCGAGCATCGCCTGGCGCTGGAAACCTTCGGGATGGTCGAGCCGGCCGATCGAGGCCTCGACCTCGGCACGGTTGGCGCCGACGACCGTCCAGAAGGTCAGCGAGACCTTCTTGTTGGCGCGCACGCGCACGCGGCGGCGCAGCGCCATCACCGGATCGAGCGTGAAGCCGGCGGCGCCGGAAAGGCGCGCCTCCGGATCGAAGGCGGCCGGGTCGGCGATGGTGCGCCCGCGGCCGATAAAGGCGCGGCGGTCGGTCTCCGCCTCCATGTCGCGCACGCCGGTCGGGTCGGTGACGAAATGCGCCGCCGCGATGTCGGTCTCGCTTGGCGCGCGCTTGCGCCGCTCGGCGAAGATGGCGTTGCGGTCGGGCGATATCTCCGTCTCGACGAACATCTTCGAGAAGGCCGGATGCGCGTTGTCGTTGGCCTCGAGGGCCAGCGCCAGCTCGGCGAACGAGGTCACCTCGATCAGCCGGTCGGTCGCGCCGTCGTTGATGATGGTTACGCGGCGCGCCTCGCCGTCGCCTTCCGAGACGACGATGCACTCGACCTCGGTCCTGAGCGTCCCCACCGTCTTGATGAAGGTCGCCTTGTCGTCGCAAAGCAGCGTCTCGGTGAACTCTTCGGGCGCCTGCTTCGGCTCCGACGTCGCCGACCACCACTCGTTGGTCGAGGTGTCGCGCACGAAGATGTAGGTGCCAAGCCGGTCCTCGGTCGGATCGGCCTGCCAGCGCGTCACCGCCATCTCGCCCCAGCGGCTGTAGCCGGAGCCCCGCGCGGTCACCATCACGGAATAGCGACCGTTGGACATCAGGCTGGTCGAGCGCAGCGCAGCGGCCGGATTGAGCACCAGCCGGGTGTCGGGGCTCTGCTCGACGGGGAGGCTCTTGACGCGTTCGTCGGCCTCGGTGCGCACCGTCGAAACGGGGATGTCGCGCGGCGCCTTCTCCTGCAGAAGCAGCTCCGCAGCCTCGATCACCGGATCGCTGTGGAAGCGATCGCGCATGCGGCCCTCGAACACCGCGTTGGCGACGGCGACGATCGACATGCCCGAATGGTGGGCCATGTAGTTGTAGACGACCTGGTGGTCGGTGCCCTCGGGCACGCGCTGCGGGGTGAAGTCGACGGCGTCGTGGTAGCCGTAGCGGCCGAGCGCGCCGAGCGCGTTCAGCCGCTCGAGGTTCTCTACGGCCTCGCGCGGCATGAACTGCGCGGCAAGCACGGTCGCATAGGGCGCGATCACCGTGTTCTGGCCGAGCCCGCGCTTCAGGCCGAGGCCGGGCACGCCGAAATTGGTGTACTGGTAGGTCAGCTCGGGATCGCGCGCATTGTAGGCGGCTTCGGATATGCCCCACGGTATGCGCTTCTGGCGGCCGTACTGCATCTGACGCTTGATGATCAGGTGGCTGGTCTGGTTGAGGATGCCGCCCTGCGGCTCCTTCATCACCAGCGGCGGCATCAGGTACTCGAACATCGAGCCCGACCACGACATCAGCGCGCCGCGGAAGCCGATCTCGACGATCGGCCGGCCGAGCCGGAACCAGTGCTCGGTCGGCAGGTCGCCCTTGGCGATGCCGAACAGGCTGGTCAGCCGCGCCTCGGAGGCGAGCAGGTCGTAGCAGGCCTCGTCAAGCTGGTGCTGCTCGACGCGGTAGCCGATCGACAGCAGCTTGCGCTCGTGCCGCATGAGGAAGGAGAAATCCATCTCGAAGGCGTACTGCCGGCAGCGCTGGCTGAGCGCCATGAGCTTGGTGCGCAGCACGGCGACCGCCTGATCGTCGCTGTGCGCGTCCTGCACATGCGCCTCGCAGGTCGCCGCCAGCCGGGCCGCCCATTCGGCGAGCTCGGCGCTGCGCGTGGACTTCGCCTCGGTGTCGATGGCGACGGCGAGCTTGCGGATCTCGCTCGCCTGGACGGTCAGGTTGATGGTGCGGATCGACGCCATCTCGGGCTGGGTCTTGATGGTCTGGACCGCGCGGCGCATGCCGACCACGCGGTCGAGCAGCCTTTGCCTGAGCGGCCTGAGCTGCCGCCGGTCGTCGGGCAGCTCGGACAGGCTCTCGTCGAGGATGGTGACGCAGTCGAGTATGCCGTCGAAGTCGCCCTGCAGATGCACCGAGGGCGCCTCGGCCCATTCGGCGCAGGCGGCGGCGACCGCGACCAGATGGCCAGCGAGATTGCCGCTGTCGACGGCCGAAACGTAGAGCGGGTAGAGCGGCCGGAGCGCCGTCGTCTCGTACCAGTTGAAGAGGTGGCCGCGATGGCGCTCCATCTTCTCGATGGTCGACACCGTCGCGTCGATGCGCGCGGCCGCGTCGGCCAGGCTGATCCAGCCGAAATCGCGCGCCGAGACGACCGACAGCAGATAGACGCCGATGTTCGTCGGCGAGGTCCTGGGCGCCACGACCGGGTGCGGCGTCTCCTGGAAATTGTCCGGCGGCAGGTGATTGTGCTCGGCCGTCACGAAGGTCTCGAAATAGGCCCAGGTGCGGCGCGCGACGGTGCGCAGCATCGCGGTATCGGCGGGCGAGACGCGCAGGCGGTCCTCGGTCTCGGCCGACCGGCTGATCAGCCAGGCGAAGGCGGGCGATCCCGCCCAGAAGACGAAGAAGAAGAAGGCGACGAACGCGCCGGTGGAGTCGGCGAGCACCGGGATCGCCAGCCCGACGACCGCGATGATCACCGCGCCGTACATCAGCGCATAGTAGGAGCGGAGGCTGTTGCCGTCAGCCTGGTGCGCCTGTGAGGCGGTGCGCCATTCGAGTAGGTTCTGGCGGCTGACGAACATGCGGTAGAGCGTGCGCACGATGGCGTCGCCCATCATCCAGGCGCTGTGCGCCATCAGCACCACACGCAGCGCGACCAGCGCCGTGCCGAATGCGGCGTCGCGCGCCAGCGCGGTGAAATGGCCGCGCGCCGTCATCTCGCGGCTCTTCGGCAGGACCGAATCGACGATGTCGAAGGTCGGCGCCATGAACAGCGCAAGGATGAGTAGCGCCTGCCATTGCGCCGCCTGCGTGAAAGGCAGCAGCGTCCAACCGGCGATCGTCGCCATCACCCAGAAGATCGGGGTCAGCGAGCGGCGGAGGTTGTCGATCATTTTCCAGCGCGACAGAGCGGGAACGCCGGACTTCGGATCGAAGATGTAGCCGAGGAGCTGCCAGTCGCCCCGCGCCCAGCGATGCTGGCGCGACGCGTCGACCGAATAGCGGGTCGGGTAGTCCTCGACGACCTCGACGTCGGTGACCAGCGCCGATTGCGCCAGCGCCCCTTCGAGCAGATCGTGGCTCAGCACCTCGTTCTCGGCGATGCGGCCGTCGAGCGCCGTCTCCAGCGCGTCGATGTGATAGAGCCCCTTGCCGGTGAAAGAGCCCTCGCCGAACACGTCCTGGTAGAGGTCGGAGACGGCGAAGACGTAGGGATCGATGCCGCGATTGGCGGAGAAGACGCGCTGCAGGAACGACGCTTCGTCGCCGGTGGTCAGCGACGGCGTCACGCGCGGCTGCAGGATCGAATAGCCGGCGACGACCTTGCCGCCGTCGATCACCGGCCGGTTGAGCGGATGGCAGAGCTTGCCGACCAGACGGTCGACCGCATCGCGCATCATGCGCGTGTCGGCGTCGAGCGTCATGACGTGGACGACGTCTTCCGGCAGCGGCGCGTCCGGCGGCATGAAAGTCGTATCCGGCTCGCCGCGCAGGAGCAGGTTGAGCTCGTGCAGCTTGCCGCGCTTGCGCTCCCAGCCCATCCAGCATCCCTGCGACGGGTTGTAGAGGCGCTTGCGGTGCAGCAGGTAGAAACGCGGCGGCCCGCTGACCGGATAGCGCTGGTTGAGCCGCTCGATCTCTGCCCTCGCGAAGGCCAGGATTTCCGTATCGGCGGTGGTCTGCTCGACGCTGCTATCCGGCCAATCGGACAACAGCGCAAAATGCACCTCGCCGGTCATGTTGGCGAGATGATGCACCTCGAGCTTGCGCACGCTCTCCTCGACGTCGTCACGCGAGCCGATGAGGGTCGGCACCACCACCAGCGTGCGCGCCTCCGCCGGAACGCCTTCCCTGAACTCGTAGCCGACGAGCCGCGTCGGCGTGAGGAAAAGCAGCACCACGGTGTTGAAGAAGGCAAGCGCACCCTCGCTCGCCGGCACGGCGAACAGCAGGAGCAGCAGCGCGATCGCCGGATCGGACAGGCCGATGGCGGCAAGCGCCGAGCCCGCCATCACCATGAGGAGCACGGTGAGCAGGAAGACGGGCACGACGATGCCGGTCCAGCCGGTGGCGCGGAAGGCGCGCAGCAGCCGCGTTCCGAAGCTCGGACGGTAGCCGATCGCCTGTTCCAGTTCCTCGCGGCGCGAGCCGACCAGGAAGAAGCCGACATTGTCTTCGGCAGCCAGGCCGGCTGAGGCCCCGGCCTGGCTTTCGCGCAACGCCGCCTCGGGCTTGCCGTAGCCGGCGAGCTCCGTCGCCTTCTCCGCTACCTCGAACTCGCTGAGGTTGGAGCGCCGCGCCAGTTCCTCGATCGCCTGTCGGTACTGGTCGCGCGACGGGAAATCGAGCGCAGCGACGTCGGTGCGCTCCCTGAGCAGCGCATCGATGCGGCTGACGCCTTCGAACCAGTCCCTCCACTCGATGTCGTTGATGAGCCGGAGCCCGCGGACGATGTTGCCCGTGGTGACGTTGCCGGAGGACAGCGTCTGGTGTTCGTCGATGATGATCTCTTCCGCGTCGGTGCCTGACGTCTCCAGCTCCTTCTCGAGCCAGTTCAGCGCCTTGCCGGAATTCTGCGAGCCGTCACGCAGGCGGTAGAGAAGATGGGTCGCGAACGTGGTGTCGCGGGCATGCGCGGAATAGTCAGCGAGGATCCTGCGGTCGTCCTCGTCGTCGGGCGTCGCGAGCACCCGGTCGGCGACCTCGTTGGCGATCTGGCGCATCTGCCGGGCGCGGTTCACCCGGACGGCGATGCGCCTGAGATTCTCGACCAGCACGAAGCGGAGCAGCGACGGCAGCGCCCAGAGCTCGCCGATCTTCATCGGCTCGACCGACTGGAACCCTTCGACGACCGCCTTGAACGTATGGCTGGCGACCTGGCTGTCCGAATGGGCGACATAGACCCAGGCCAGCGCCAGCGCGCGCGGCACGGTGGTGCCGTCGGGCAGCGTCATCGTCGGCAGTTCGCGGTAGAAGCGCCGCGGCAGGTCGCGCTTGATCTGGAAGATGGTCTCTTCGACCAGATAGTTGTTGTCGAGCAGCCACTGGGCGGCCGGCGTCACCATCTCGCCGCGGCCCTGCGCGGCGTTGGTCGAGAGGTAGACGTCGAGGATCTTCGCGGCGTTCTCGCGCACGCGCTTCTGGAAGTCGAACGCCTCCATGCCGAAGAGCACCGGGATCTGATTCCTGGCCAGGTTTTCGCCAAGCGACCGCAGCCGGTCCTCGTGCAGGAATTTGTCCCGTATCGGCTGTTCGGGAGCAGGTGGGAAATGATGCGCCGGCATTTGCAGCCGTTTCGGATCGGTCTGAATATTCATATAAAATCCGTTCAGGCAGTAGACCGAGCGACCGCAGGCCCGTGCTTAAACCGTTTCACCGGCGATTGGTTGCGCCGCAACATCCTCGTACCCCGCTTGCGGCATAACCGCAAACATCGGCCGTAGAACCCGTCGGCACGCGTTTCGATCAAAGCGTGGATCGACCTTCGTGACAATGTTTGGATTTGGGCTTTTTCGTGGCTGGAATGCGATGGCGGACCGATCAGGCCCTCGAGGTCCTTTTGAGCGATGCACCTGGCGCCTCGGTATCCACATCGTCCGCGCGGCGACAACCGACTGAAACGATCGCCTGCTACGGCGTCATCATCAGCAACGGAACAGGCTGGGCGGCGGGCAAGCGAGGAGCTTCCGATGGAATTCACCAGCACCTGGAAGGCGGGCCTGATTCCGGCCGCCGTGATCGCCATGTCCACGATGCCGGCGCTCGGGCAGACCGCAGGCTGCGAGATCCGGCAGTTGCAGGATCCGGCACGTGAAGTGCTTACCTGTCCGAACGGCGTGACGATAACGGCGGAAGCCGGTACGCAGTTCGAACTGCAGGACCGCGACGGAACGGCCGGCCCGGATGCAGCCGCCTTGCAGGGCAAGGCATTGCTGCTCGAAACGCCGGCCGGCTCGACCGGCAACGGGTTCGAGGTGGTCACGCCTCAGGCGATCGCCGCCGTGCGCGGAACCAGATGGGCCGTAGACGTCGCCGACGGCAAGACCTCCGTCTTCGTGGTCAACGGACGCGTCGCCGTCAGCCGCGAAAGCGGCGGCGCGGGCGTGGAACTCGGGCCGGGCGACGGCGTCGACGTCGAAGCCGGCACGGCGCCGCTGACGGTCCGCCAATGGGGCGCCGCGCGGGTGGCGGCGCTGCTTGCCCGCTTCGGCGAATGATGGGCGGCCGGCGGCTGCAGGCCATCGTCGCGGTTTTGCTGGCGGGGCTCTGGGGCGCCGCGCTCGCCATCCCGCATCTCGGCGGCGAGGCGTGGTTCCTCGACAGGGTCGAGGCAACCATGACCGACCTGCGCACGCTGGTCCGCGGCGTCCGCAAGCCGCCCTCCTCCGTGCTGATCGTCGCCGTCGACGACGCGTTCGTGAGAGAGGAAGGCAAATATCCGGTCAGCCGCGGCACGCTTGCCCGCATCATTGACGGCGTCGCCCGATTCTCGCCGAAGGCCGTTGCGGTCGACGTGCTGCTTCTGGACGCCGGCGACGAAGCCGACGATGCGGCCCTTGCCGATGCGCTCGCCCGCAACCGCAGCGTGATCGCCGGCGCCGCCGTCTTCGACGCCGACAGGCAGAGGCTCGGCCCCGCCGGCGGCGGGGCGCTTGACCGCGTGCCGATCGCCGACCGGCTGGCCCTGCCCCTCGACCTTTTTGCACAGCGGGCTGCGGTCGGGCTGGTCAACGTCGCGACCGATTTCGGCGGCACTCCGCGTCTGGTCCCGATGGTCTTCCGCGCCAGCGACAGGATCGAGGCGTCGTTCCCGCTGCAGGCAGCATCGGTCGCCCTGAATGCCGAACCGGCCTTCGAGCCCGGTCGCATGGTGCTGGGAGACCGCGCGGTTCCGACCGATCTCGGGCAAAGGCTGCCAATCGGCTATTACGGACCGCGCGGGACGATCGAGACGGTGGGCGCCGGCGCCCTGCTCGCTGGGACGGTCGATCGCGGGCAGGTCGAGGGCCGCATCGTGGTGATCGGCGCGACTGTGATCGGCAGCGGCGACGTGTTTCCGACGCCTTTCGATCCGGTGCTGCCGGGCGTCGAGGTTATCTCCACCGCCATTTCGAATCTGGTTGCCGGCGACGGGCTGGTCCGCGACGCGCGGGTGCGCCTCGCCGATGCAACTGTCGCCGTCCTCCTCCCGATGATCCTGGTCGCCTTGCTCGCCTGGCGCCGCAGCCTGCCCGGCTTCGCCGCGATGGCCGTGGTGATGGCGCTGTGGCTCACCGCGAACTTCGCCTTCTTCGCGCAAGGCATATGGTTCAGCGCGGCGCTGCCGATCGCCGCCGCCATTCCGCCGGTGATCATCTATGGGGCCGACCAGCTCTGGCTGGACCGCCGGCGCGCACAGAGCTTCGCGGTGCAGAACGAAATCCTGCAGCATTTCCAGGCGCCCGCTTTGCGCGACTGGCTGGCGCACGATCCGGGCTTCCTGGCGGAGCCGGTCCGGCAGGAGGCGGCGATCGTCTTCATCGACCTGTCGGGCTTCACCGCCTTCAGCGAGGTGGCGAGCGCGGTCGCGATGCGCGAGCTGCTCGACGACTTCTACCGGCTGGTGGAGGAAGAGGCGCAGGCCCGCAGCGGCGTCATCACCAGCTTCATGGGCGACGGGGCGATGATCGTCTTCGGTCTGCCGCAGCCGACGCCGGGAGACCCCGCCAACGCGCTCGCCTGCGCAGCAGCGCTCGCCGCACGCGCAAAATCATGGCTCGCCGCGCAACCGGCAAGCTTCGCCAAGCGGATAGGCATAAAGCTCGGCGCGCATTGCGGCTCGATCGTCGCCTCGCGGCTCGGCGGCGGACGCCAGCAGCAGATCACCGCGACGGGCGACACGGTGAACGTCGCCAGCCGGCTGATGGAAGTGGCCGCACAGAACGGCGCGGACGTGGCGTTGAGCGGCGACCTCTACCGGGCAGCAGGTGAGGCGCTGCCGGCCGCCGGCCGCCTGCAGGGGCCGTTGCAGGCACCTATCCGCGGGCGGTCGGGCACGATGACGGTGTGGCTCTGGCGCGGCGCGCAGGACATGCCCGCCGGCGCCTGAGCCACGCCGAGACCTCTTATCGAGATGCGATCAGGCTGAGTTCGATCAGGAAGAAGCGGCCACTGCCCTCGACGCGGAGGCCTGCCTGCGGATTGTCCAACAGGGCAGCGTCGAACCGGGCAAGCTTCTCCTGCCTCCCGTCGGAATTGACGAGCAGGCTCCCGGAGCTGCAGAAGACGAGCGCCGCCTCGCCTACCCACGAGATCTCCCGCAGCCCGCGCAGGTCGTGCAGACCGACCTTGTGCCGATAGACCCCGCGCCGGGTCATCACGTTGAGGTCGGTGATCGGTCCGCCGACGAGATTTGCGTGTGTCGCCGCATCGGCGGCGAAGCCATAAGGCGCGGAACCCTCGGTCAGCGTCACCGGCGGCCGGCCATCGATCTCGAGCGCCATCCCCTCGCCCTCGAGGATCGACAGCGTGCGGTCGACACCAGGAAACGCCGAAAACGGCCCACCCGCTTCGACCGTCGCCATCGAAACCCGCCAGCCGAATTCATCGAGCCCGGCGCCTTCGGGGAAGACGGCAATCTCGGCCGTCTCGCCGCCGCCGTTCTTCCATCGCATCCGCCGGTGGTTCTCTGCACGCAATATGAGCATCTGTTATTCTCTCCATTGACCGCCACGTGCTCTGTCGGTAATATGTATATACATATCTAACAACCGAGGGAATGGGAGGCGATGGCTTCGACTCCAGCATCGGACCGGATCACTGTCTGGCGCAATGCCCGGCTTGCGACCATGTCGGAAGACGCTCCCGCCCTGGAGCTCAAGGGCGCGGTGGCCGCACGCGAGGGCCGCATCGCCTATGCGGGACCGGAGGCCGGACTGCCCGCGGAACTCGGTCGCGCAGCCGAGATCGTCGATTGCGAGGGGCGGCTGATCACGCCGGGCCTCATCGACTGCCACACCCACCTCGTCCATGCCGGCAACCGGGCCAACGAATTCGAGATGCGGCTTGCCGGCGCGACCTATGAGGAGGTCGCCAAGGCCGGCGGCGGCATCGTCTCCTCGGTCAAGGCCCTGCGCGCGGCAAGCGAGGACGAACTCGTCCGCCAGTCGCTGCCGCGGCTGGACGCGCTGATCGCCGAAGGAGCGACCACGGTCGAGATCAAGTCCGGCTACGGGCTCGACCTCGAGAACGAGGCGAAGTCGCTTCGCGCGGCGCGCCGGCTGGCGACGGAACGAGAGGTCACGGTCCGCACGACCTTCCTCGGCGCGCATGCCCTGCCGGCAGAGGCAAACGGCGACAAGGACGCCTATATCGACCTGGTCGCCAACGGCATGCTGCCGGAAATCGCCGCGTCCGGACTGGCGGATGCCGTCGACGGCTTCTGCGAGGGCATCGCATTCTCGCCCGAGCAGATGGCGCGCGTGTTCGACAGGGCGAAGGCGATCGGCCTGCCGGTGAAGCTGCATGCCGACCAACTGTCCAACCTGCATGGCGCAGCACTCGCCGCGCGCTACGGCGCGCTGTCGGCGGATCATCTGGAATATACAGACGAAGCGGGCGCGATCGCGATGGCGAAAGCCGGAACGGTGGCGGTCATCCTGCCCGGCGCCTTCTATTTCATCCGCGAGACGAAGAAGCCGCCGATCGAGCTGTTCCGCCGGCACGGCGTCAGGATGGCGGTCGCCACCGACAGCAACCCCGGCACGTCCCCCCTCACCTCGCTGCTGCTCACCATGAACATGGCGGCGACGCTGTTCGGCATGACGGTCGATGAATGCCTTGCCGGCGTGACGCGCGAGGCCGCACGGGCGCTGAGGCTGCAAGGCGAAACGGGAACGCTGGAAGCTGGCAAGTGGGCCGACCTCGCCATCTGGGACGCCGAGAGCCCAGCCGAACTTGTTTACCGCATGGGATTCAATCCGCTCTATCGCCGCGTCTGGAGAGGCCAATGAAATCGTCCGCCAAGTCCCTGGTGCTGAAACCGGGGCAGGTCACGCTCGCGGAGCTGCGCGACATCTATGAAGGCGCGCTACCGTCGCTCGACGAGGGCTGTCGCGAAAAGATCGCCGCGGCGGCCGGCGTGATCCAGAAGATCGTCGACAAGGGCGAGCCGGTCTACGGCATCAACACCGGTTTTGGGAAACTGGCGAGCGTCAGGATCGACGCCAAGGACGTCGAGACGCTGCAGCGGAACCTGATCCTGTCGCATTGCTGCGGCGTCGGGCAGCCGCTTCCCGCAGAGATCGTCAGGCTGATCATGGCGCTGAAGCTGATCTCGCTCGGCCGTGGCGCGTCCGGCGTGAAACCCACGACGGTCGCCATGATCGAGGCGATGCTGGCCAAGGACGTGCTGCCGCTGATCCCCGAAAAGGGCTCGGTCGGCGCGTCGGGCGACCTCGCGCCGCTGGCGCATATGACGGCGGCGATGCTCGGCGTCGGCGAGGTCTTTTATCAGGGCGAGCGCATGGATGCCGCGCAAGGCCTTGAAAAGGCTGGTCTCAAAGCCATCACGCTGGCCGCCAAGGAAGGGCTGGCCCTGATCAACGGGACGCAGGTGTCGACCGCGCTGGCGCTCGCGGGCCTGTTCCGGGCGCATCGCGCGGCCAATGCGGCGCTGATCACAGGCGCCCTGTCGACCGACGCGGCGATGGGCTCGTCGGCGCCGTTTCACGAGGAAATCCATACGCTTCGCGGCCATCGCGGGCAGATCGACACCGCCGCTGCGCTGCGCGCGTTGCTGAAAGGCTCGGAAATCCGCGACAGCCATCTCGAAGGCGACGAGCGCGTGCAGGACCCCTATTGCATCCGCTGCCAGCCACAGGTCGACGGCGCCTGCCTCGATCTGCTCAGGATGGCGGCGAAGACACTGGAGACGGAGGCCAACGCCGTCACCGACAATCCTCTCGTGTTTTCAGACGGTTCGGTGGTGTCGGGCGGGAATTTTCATGCCGAGCCGGTGGCTTTCGCGGCAGACCAGATCGCCATTGCAGTCTGCGAGATCGGCGCGATTGCGCAGCGTCGAATCGCGCTGCTGGTCGATCCGGCGCTGTCGTTCGGCCTGCCGGCCTTCCTGGCGAAGAAGCCGGGGCTGAACTCCGGGCTGATGATCGCCGAGGTCACCAGTGCCGCGCTGATGAGCGAGAACAAGCAGATGGCGCATCCGGCATCGGTCGATTCCACGCCGACCTCGGCCAACCAGGAAGACCATGTGTCGATGGCCTGCCACGGCGCTCGCAGACTGCTGCAGATGACCGAAAACCTCAGCGGAATCATCGGCATAGAGGCGATCACGGCAGCGCAGGGCGTGGACTTCCGCAGCCCACTGAAGACCGGCCACGAACTGCTGAAGGCACACCATGCGGTTCGGCAGGCGGTGCCGGACTTGGAAGTCGACCGCTACATGGCGGACGATTTGAAGGCGGGCGCGGAACTGGTGCTTTCGGGCGGCCTCAACGCCAGCGTGAGTGCCGGCATCCTTCCATCATTGGGCTAGCCGCATAGTCAAAAACGGGGCAATGCGTTGATGAAGAATATTCAGATAATCGAGCCCGCCGACAATTGTGCGTACAATATCTACGCGATGCCGGATGAAGATTTCAAATTGATGTTTCCAGATGGGCAGGACATCGAGTTCGTTGAAGATTTCTGGAAACGCATTGGGCCAAAGAAGGCCAGCCAGATTTATTCCGCGCTCTGGCCCCGGCTTCTGAAGAAACCAGAAGTCCAGGGAATCCACGGGACATTGTTCGTCGATTTGACGGAGAAGAAGCGCATTTATCCGAACAAGCGGTTCTCCGATGACCCAGCATCAGCGCACTGATCATCTGGTAGGATCAAGGTGTTGGATGACGCGCGGCGCGAGCGAGGGCCAGCCATGACACACGTCGAGTTCAACCGTGGCACCTCGCCGGTCATCCTGGCCTTTCCGCACACCGGCATTCAGCTTCCCGGTGGCGTCGGCGATCGCCTGAACGACGAGGGCTGCAAGCTGCGCGACACGGACTGGCATATAAACCTGCTCTATGGCGGCCTGCTGCCGAAGGCGACGACCGTTCGCGCGACTTTCCATCGCTACGTGATCGACGCCAACCGCGACCCATCGGGGGCGAGCCTCTATCCCGGGCAGAACACGACCTCGCTTGTGCCGCTGACCGATTTCGACGACCAGCCGATCTGGAAGGAAGGGCTGGAGCCGACGGACACCGACGTCGCGGAGCGCGTCGCGGCATACCACCGCCCCTATCACGCCGTGCTGGAGACCGAAATCGCGCGCGTGAAGGCGCTGCATGGTATCGCCGTCGTCTATGACTGCCACTCGATCCGCTCGCGTTGCCCGTTTTTGTTCGACGGCGTGCTGCCCGACTTCAACATCGGGACCGACAATGGCGTGACCTGCGCGCCCGAGATCGAACGCGCGGTGGCCGATATCTGCGCCGGCGCGGAGGGCTACACCTCCGTTCTCAACGGCCGCTTCCGGGGTGGCTGGACGACCCGCCACTACGGGCGGCCCCAAACGGGCGTGCACGCCATCCAGATGGAACTGGCGAGGATCACCCACCTGGAGACTGAAACGCCGCCCTTCGAACTCGACATAGGCAAGGAGCGCCGGCTCACGGCCGTGTTGAAAAAGGTGCTCGCCGCAATCGAACGAACCGCCCTCGAACTCGCCGGAGCAAGCAGATGACCGACCCACGCCACAACATCCGCGAGATTCGCAGCCCGCGCGGCAGCGAACTCAACGCCCTTTCGTGGACGACGGAAGCCCCTCTCCGGATGCTGATGAACAACCTCGATCCCGACGTCGCCGAGAACCCGAACGAGCTCGTCGTCTATGGCGGCATCGGCCGGGCGGCGCGCACCTGGAACGACTTCGACAAGATCGTGTCGACGCTGAAGACCCTCAAGGAGGACGAGACGCTGCTGGTGCAGTCCGGCAAGCCGGTCGGCGTGTTCCGCACGCATGAGAACGCGCCGCGCGTCTTGATCGCCAACTCCAACCTGGTGCCCCATTGGGCGAACTGGGAAAAATTCAACGAGCTCGATAAGAAAGGCCTCATGATGTACGGCCAGATGACGGCCGGCTCTTGGATCTATATCGGCACGCAGGGCATCGTCCAGGGCACCTACGAAACCTTCGTCGAGGCCGGCCGCCAGCATTATGGCGGCGACCTCAAGGGCAAGTGGATCCTGACCGCCGGCCTCGGCGGCATGGGCGGCGCGCAGCCGCTGGCGGCGGTGATGGCCGGCGCCTCCTGCCTGGCGATCGAGTGCAATCCCGATTCCATCGATTTCCGCCTGCGCACCCGCTATCTCGACGAGAAGGCGGAGACGATCGAGGAAGCACTGGAGAAGATCGAGCGCTGGACGAAGGCAGGCGAAGCCAAGTCGGTCGGCCTGCTCGGCAACGCCGCAGAGATCGTGCCCGAGCTTTTCCGCCGTGGGGTTCGCCCGGACATGCTGACCGACCAGACCTCGGCGCATGATCCGCTGAACGGCTACCTGCCGAAAGGCTGGTCGATGGCGGAGTGGCGCGAGAAGCGCGTCAGCGATCCCAAGGCTGTTGAGAAGGCGGCGCGCGCGTCGATGCGCGAGCATGTCGAGGCGATGGTGAAGTTCTGGGAGGCCGGCGTTCCGACGCTGGACTACGGCAACAACATCCGCCAGGTGGCGAAGGACGAGGGCTTTGAAAACGCCTTCGCCTTCCCCGGTTTCGTGCCGGCCTATATCCGCCCGCTGTTCTGCCGCGGCATCGGCCCGTTCCGCTGGGCCGCGCTGTCGGGCGACCCGGAAGATATCTACAAGACCGACGCCAAGGTGAAGGAACTGACGCCCGGCAACACGCATCTGCACAACTGGCTGGACATGGCGCGCGAGCGCATCTCCTTCCAGGGCCTGCCGGCGCGCATCTGCTGGGTGGGGCTCGGCGACCGCCACAGGCTGGGGCTCGCCTTCAACGACATGGTGGCGAAGGGCGAGCTGAAGGCGCCTGTCGTGATCGGCCGCGACCACCTCGATTCCGGCTCGGTCGCCTCGCCGAACCGCGAGACCGAGGCGATGAAGGACGGTTCCGACGCGGTGTCGGACTGGCCGCTGCTCAACGCGCTGCTCAACACCGCGTCCGGCGCGACCTGGGTGTCGCTGCACCACGGTGGCGGCGTCGGCATGGGCTTCTCGCAGCATTCAGGCATGGTGATCGTCGCCGACGGCACCGAGGAAGCGGCCAAGCGGCTGGAGCGCGTGCTGTGGAACGACCCGGCGACCGGCGTCATGCGCCATGCCGATGCGGGCTACGAGATTGCAGTGGAGTGCGCCAAGGAGAAGGGGCTGAACCTGCCGGGGATTCTGGGGTAGGACTGCCCGAAAGGGGCAATTCAAAAGTGACAGTGCGAACCTCTTCTCCGAGCGGGGTCTTGGGCGTAGGTTAGCCAGGCCGGCCGCTTACACAGGAGGTGGCCATGAAATGGCTCTTTACCCTCGCGTCGGTCACTTTGGCTTTCCCCGCAATAGGCCTTGCCGCGGAACTCACCGCGGACATTCCCAAGGGGGATCCCGAATTCATAGCAAAAGCGATGTCCGCTGCCCCGGCGGACATCGGCAAGAATGCCACGATCGTCCGGATCGGTGACGGCTTCACAGTCACGCCCGTAAAGGCCGGAACCAACATCTGGACCTGCGCCGTGGACATGAGCGGCGAGCCGTGGTGCGCGGATGCCGCCGGGCTCGACTGGTTCAAGGCGATTTTCACCAAGGCAGAGCCGCCGGACAAGACCGGCTTCATCTACATGCTGGCAGGGGACCTGGGCACAAGCAATCATGATCCCTATGCGACCGACAAGTCGCATTGGGTTCATACGGGTCCGCACGTCATGATCGTCGGGAAGGCGGCCCACGAGATGGCGGCGAATTACCCCAGCGATCTCGACCCCGATCCTACGAACCCCTACGTGATGTTTCCGGGCACCAAATATCAGCACCTGATGCTGCCCGCCAACATGGCGACGGGCCACACCCAGTAGCAGCCCCTACCGCCGCGCCTCGGCCGGCCGCGGCGGTCTTCTCAATGGCTGGATGATTTTGCGTGTGACGCCGGCATGGTGATCGCCACTGAAGGCACGGACAGAGCAACAAGGCGGCTGGAGCGCGTGCTGTGGCAAGATCCGGCGACCGGCGTGGTGAGGCATGCCGATGTGGGTTACGAGATTGCGATCGATTGCGCGAGGGGAAGGAGCTGAATTTGCAGGGGCTGTTGGGGGTAGGAACCAGCTCAACCCGCGCGGCGCGACAAGCAGGCCAGCAAAGCTAACGGCCATGGCCGTCAGCTTCTTGCAGCGCGCTTTGCCGCACAACGATAGGCTCCCCATTGGGATTGCCGAGTGCTACACAAAACAGATGGACTGGGGATCGCGCAGGATGGCAAGGCCGGTCGTCGCGTTGGCGGCGGTGGTCGTGCTTCTCATGCAGTTCATGCTGCCGGCTTGGGCGGGCGTTCATTCAGCCGGACCGCTGCTCGACATCTTCGGCAATCCGCTCTGCATTACCGGCGCCGACGGCCATTCGTCGGCACCAGCCGAGGACCTCCCCAAACAACCGGATTGTTGCATTCATAGCTGCAGCGCTGTCGCGCATGCCGCCATCGAACCTGACACTGCGCATTCGCTGCTCGTCCATCCGGCGGTTCCGCTCGGTTTTTCCGGCTTCGTCAAAACAAAAATTCACATCGCTCCGGACGAATACAACCCCGGCAGTCCACGCGCTCCCCCTCCGGTTCTCTGATCGTCGACCTTCGCAGCCATTGATGCGCTGCGTTCCATTCTTATCAGAGACATAGCCGGCCAGACCGGCACGGAAGGATTCCCGTCATGAAAGCCTATCTCGCCGCTTCAGCCATCATTCTGGCTACCAGCCCCGCCCTTGCCCATGTCAGCCTCGAAACCAGCGAGGCGCCGGTCGGATCGACGTACAAAGCCGTATTCCGGGTTCCCCACGGTTGCGAGGGAAAACCGACAAACGTCGTGCGCGTCCAAATCCCCGAGGGCGTGATTTCGGTCAAGCCGCAGCCGAAGCCGGGCTGGACGCTTGAGAAGGTGCGCGGCGCATACGGCCAATCCTATGACTACTACGGGACCCCGACCAGCGAAGGCGTCAAGGAAGTCATCTGGAGCGGGGGAAACCTCGGCGACGACGAGTATGACGAGTTCGTTCTCAGGGGCTACCTGACACCCGGGCTCCCTGTCGGCCAGACGCTCTATTTCCCGGTGGTTCAGGAATGCCCGGAGGGCGCGGCCGAGCGATGGATTGAGATACCGGCGGAGGGCCAGTCGAGTGACGATCTGGAGCTTCCTGCCCCCGGGATCAAACTCCTCGAAAAGACCAGCGGACATTGATCTGATGCAACACGGAGGCACGTTGAGCAAGGCGTGCCTCCGCCCACAGTCGGATTTCCATCCATGAAGACAAACGTATCGAGCACCCTGCCGACGCTGGTGTTGATGCTCTTCGCACTCTTCGTCCAGGCGGTTGCCGCGTCAGCACACGCTTCCCTCAACGGGAGCACTCCGGCCGATGGCGCGATAATCGAGTCCGCACCTTCCCATTTCACGCTGGTTTTCAGCGAGCCTGTTTCACCATTGGGCCTGAATCTTGTCCGGCCCGATGGGACATCGACAGCGCTCAAGAACTTCGAGCTGCGCGACACTACGCTTCAAGTCCTCGCACCGGAAAAACTCAGTCGCGGTACGCATGTATTTACATGGCGCGTCGTGTCGAGCGACGGACATCCCATAGGCGGCTCGGTCATCTTTTCTGTAGGGGAAGTCAGTGCTCAGGCTCCGATGGTCGAGGAACAAGCCGATTGGGCCGTGAGGTCCGGTCTCTGGATGTCGAAGGCAGCGCTCTATATCGGCCTGTTCTTTGGAATCGGCGGCGTGTTCGCTCGCACGCTGCTGATGCCAGGCGTCACGGCTGGCTCCGCGATCGTTGGTACGGCGATTGTCATCGGCTTCATCGGCGCCGTGTTTTCGCTCGGATTTCAGGGGCTCGACGCTCTCGGGACGCCGATCGACAGGTTTGGTGAACCCATTGTCTGGAGCACCGGATACGCAACGACATACGGAACGACGATATATGTCGCGTTCTTCGGGTTTCTGGCTGCGGGAGCATCCCTGGCACTCGACTCCAAGGCCGCCGCGGAGGCAGCAACGGCAGCCCTTTTGTTGGGCGCCGGCTCCCTTGCCCTCAGCGGCCACGCAAGCGCCGCTTCGCCGCAATGGCTGATGCGTCCGGCTGTCTTCCTGCATGCAGCCGCCATAGCAGTCTGGATCGGTGCGCTGGCTCCTCTCGGTCTGGCCTTGCGGCGCGGAGAGCATGGCGCGGCTCGCGCGCTCACGCGTTTCTCGAAGATCATTCCCGCATTCATAGCCATGCTCGTGGGCGCAGGCGTCATCCTCGCCATCGTGCAGATCGACAGTCCCGGCGCACTGCTCGATACGGCCTATGGTCAAGTGTTCGTCGTGAAGCTGGTGTTGCTCGCAGGGCTTTTCCTCCTCGCGGCAGTTAACCGCTGGAAACTCACGACTCCCGTTGAGAAGGGCGACGAGAGGTCGACGCAACGGATGGCGCGCTCGATAGCGCTCGAAACGCTGCTCGCACTGCTCATTCTCGGCGCAGTTTCGACATGGCGGTTTACGCCTCCTCCGCGGGTTTTGGCAGCCGCGGCTGCTTTGCCTGCAACTCTTCATGTCCACAGCAACAAGGCAATGGCCGACCTTACGATCACCCCCGGCAAGGCCGGGGAGGTCGCAGTTTCGGCTATCATCATGACCGGGGATTTTGGTCCGCTCGAAGCCAAGGAGGTCACATTCGTTTTCTCCAATCCAGACGCCGGAATCGAACCCTTCCGGCGTCGGGCGGAACAGCCCGGAGATGGAACATGGCGAGCCGATGGCGTTGTGCTGCCGTTCGCGGGATCATGGGCGGTGCGCGTCGATATCTTGATCACTGATTTCGACATTGCCCGACTTGAGGGCAAAGTCAGCATAAGGCCCTGACCGTCCACCCCCGGCGGACATGCCGGCCTCGCTCACCAAGATCGGTCCGCGAGACGCCCGCGAAACAAGGTGCTGCCATCCGCCAGACGCGACCTGGAGATGTCGCGGAAGCCGGCCTCGGTCATCCACTGGCGATACTGGGCTTCCGTGTAGGATTCGCCGTGGCGGTAGAGGTTCAGGAAGGTGAGGTTGAGGAAGACGCCCTCGGGCGGGCCGAGGCGGTCGTCGTCGACGACGCCCGACCCGGCGATGGCGATCTCGCCTCCGGGCTTCAGGCTACGCGCCGCGTTCAGGATCGAGCTGCGCGCCTGGTCCGGCGGAAGCACCTGGACGACGGCCTTCAGGATCGCCAGGTCGTGCCGGCCGGCCGACGGCGCGACGGTTATGTCGCCTTCCTCGACGACCACGTCGCCGGCGCCGTATTCCGCCAGGATTTTTGGCGCGACCGCAGCGACCGTCGGCAATTCCATCAGCGTCGCCGCGATGTGTGGCCACCGCTCGCGCAGTCCGACGAGAATGGCGCCTGCGCCGCCGCCGATGTCGATCACCGAACCGACCGCCGAGAGGTCGATCGCCTCGGCCAGTTGCCGGCCGAAGATCACCCCGCCCGGCGCCAGCATACGGCTGAAGGCGGCCGCTTCCTCGGGCCCCGCTTCGGAAAAGTCGTGCAGGGCGGCCGGCCGGTTCTGCCGCAGCGAGTCCGCGGTCTTGAGGTCGGCCTCCCAGAGTTCGCGCAGCAGCGCGTGGTCGCCGCCGCGATAGGTCGGGCTGGTCGCGTCGAGGAATGCGGCCGCTTCGGCTCCGTTGCGAAATTTTCCGTCCTCGACGTCGAGGAGACCGATGCTGGCCAGCGCATAGAGGAGCCGCGACAGGCGGTCGGGATCGACTTCGAGCGCAGCCCCAAGGTTGTCGGCGGTCGCCGCGCCGCCGGCGAGCCGGGTGAAGATGCCGAGGTCAAGCCCGGCGCGCAGCGCGAGCGCATGGGGCACGGCTGCGATCAGCCTGTCGATGCGATCGGAATCCACCATGTCGCATTCCCCTTCCGGGATCCGGGACCGACTGCAGAAAATAGCGGATTCGCCCGGAATATTGGATTCGATTGTCGCGCAGTCTCGCGTTGCGGTCGTGCCCGTGCAGACCAGGTACGGCATTTCCGCCTTTCGCCGTCAACGGCGTCACCACCCCACTTCCAAACTGTCGAGCGCAAGCCTAGTCTCGCGCCCTGTCTGTTCGGCGGAGGCTCCCATGCGAACGATATTGACGACGCGGCGACAAGCTCTCCGTGGTTCGGCGGCGCTGCTGGCGGCAGCCCTGGTCCAGCCGCTGACGACACCGGGAGCATACGCGCAGGAACTGTCGGCCGAGGAGGCGCGGGCCATCGCCAAGGAGGCCTATATCTATGGCTTCCCGATGGTGGACAACTATCGCATCCAGCACTCCTATTTCGTCGACAAGGGCGGCCCGGAGTACAAGGCGCCGTGGAACGTGATCTTCAACAATGCCCGCGTCTACACGCCCGACGACACGGCGATCCAGACGCCCAATTCCGATACGCCCTATTCCTATGTCGGCGCCGACCTTTGGGCCGAGCCGCTCGTCATCACGGTGCCTGAGGTCGAGGAGGGACGGTACTACTCGCTCCAGTTCATCGACATGTACACGTTCAACTTCGCCTATGTCGGCAGCCGCGCGACCGGCAACGGCGCGGGCAGCTTCCTGCTCGCCGGGCCGAACTGGCAGGGCGAGAAGCCGGCGGGCGTCAAGGAGGTCATCCGCTCCGAGACGCAGTTCGCCTTCGTGCTCTACCGCACGCAGCTCTTCGACCCCGACGACATCGGCAATGTCGAGAACATACAGGCCGGTTACAAGGTGGAGCCGCTGTCGACTTTCCTCGGCCAGCCGGCGCCGGCGGCGTCGGCCGGCGTCGATTTCCGCAAACCCCTGACGCCGGAGGCGCAGAAGACCTCGCCGGAGTTCTTCGACGTCTTGAACTTCGTGCTGCAATTCTGCCCGGTCAACCCGGCGGAAACGGAGATGAGGGCGCGCTTCGCGAAGCTCGGCATCCAGGGCGGCAAGAGATTCGACGCGGCTGCGCTGTCGCCGGAGATGCGCGCGGCGGTGGAAGGCGGCATGGCCGACGCCTGGGCGACGTTCGCCGAATTCAAGAAGACGGAGCTCGACACCGGCAAGAAGACCAGCGCCGACGGGTTCGGCACGCGCGAGCATCTGAAGGGCAATTACCTCGACCGCATGTCGGGCGCGGTCCTCGGCATCTACGGCAACTCGAAGGACGAGGCGATGTATCCGGCCTATTTCACGGATGCCGCGCAGCAGCCGATGACCGGAGCGAACCGCTACACGCTGCGCTTTGCGCCGGACGGGCTGCCGCCGGTCAACGCCTTCTGGTCGCTGACCATGTACAAGCTGCCGGAGAGCCTGCTGTCGGCCAACAGGCTGAACCGGTATCTCATCAACTCGCCGATGCTGCCCGATCTCAAGAAGGACGCCGACGGCGGGCTGACGCTCTATATCCAGAATGAGAGCCCGGGCGCGGACAAGGAGGCCAACTGGCTGCCGGCGCCCGAGGGACCGTTCTTCATGGCGATGCGGCTCTACTGGCCGAAAAAGGAAGCGCTCGACGGCACCTGGAAGGCGCCGCCGCTCGAGCGCGTGAACTGAGTTTTCGGGAGAGACAAAAATGAATGCCAAAGTGATGGCGGCGATGCTCGCGGCGGGGTTCGTCGCATTGATCGGACAACAGGCGACCGCGGCCGAACCGGTAACGGTGGACAATTTCAACCGAGCGGAAAGCGATCTCTATTTCGGAGGCGTCCTCAAGGAGGCCGGCGCGCTCGGAACGTTCCATCATAGCCGCGAGCCGGCGAACATAGACCACCAGACGGTCATCCGCCTCAACCGCGACACGCTCTATTCGTCGGCTTTGTTCGATCTCGACGCCGGGCCCGTGACCGTCACCCTGCCGGACGCGGGCGAGCGCTTTATGTCGATGCAGGTGATCAGCGAGGATCACTATGTTCCCGAGGTGAACTACGGCGCGGGCGGCTATACGCTCGACAAGGAGAAGGTCGGCACTCGCTACGTCGTCGTGGCGATCCGCACGCTGGTCGATCCTGCCGATCCCGAGGACGTCAAGGACGTGCATGCACTTCAGGACGCGATCAAGGTCGAACAGGCAAGCGCCGGCACCTTCGAGATTCCCGACTGGGACCAGGCCAGTCAGAAGAAGGTGCGCGATGCGCTTCTGGTTCTGGCGACGACGATTCCCGACTTCAAGGGCGCGTTCGGCACGAAGGACGATGTCGATCCCATCCGTCACCTGCTCGGAACCGCTGCGGGCTGGGGCGGCAATCCGGACAAGGACGCCACCTACCTCAACATCACGCCGGCCAACAATGACGGCACCACCGTCTACAGGCTCAACGTCAAGGACGTGCCGGTCGACGGCTTCTGGTCGGTCAGCCTCTACGACGCCGAGGGCTACTACGAAAAGAACGAGTACAACGCCTATTCGATCAACAACATCACCGCCAAGAAGAGCGACGGCGGCGCGATAGACATCCAGTTCGGCGGGTGCGACGGCAAGGTGCCGAACTGCCTGCCGATCATGAAGGGCTGGAACTACACGGTCAGGCTCTACCGCCCACGCGAAGAGATCCTGAACGGGACGTGGCAATTTCCGGAGCCCCAGCCGGCCGGCTGAAGGACAAGGGCACCGCCGGCCGTACACTAACGCTGTACGGCCCTAAAAACCGCGAGGCGAACGATGCGGAAACTGAAACTGATCATTCCTGCCGGCCTCGCGCTCCTTGCATCGCCGGCACTCGCCGACACTCCTGACGACATCGTCGACCTGCTGGGGGCGCGGGCGCCCGGCGCGGAGACCCAGATGCAGACGCGCGGCTATGCCGATGTCGGCGGCAACAACATCTGGTGGAACGCAAAGACCGGCGTCTGCGTGAAGGTGCACGTGTCACAGGGACGCTACAAGACGATCGACATGCTGCCGGACGGCGACTGCGGCATGAAGGCGATGGAGGAAAGCGACGCCGCAGCGCCGGGCGAACCCTCCAAGGCGGCGGTGGACGCCTGCATGAACAGCGCCGACGAATACCAGGAGGAGCCGGACGGTTCGAGCGTGATGAAGCACGCCAAGCGGTCGGGCGCGAACTGGGTGCTGACCATGGACACCGGCGGCGACAGCTCGCACTGCACGGTGACCGACGCCGGCGACGTCATCAGCATGGACCGGTAGGCAGGCCGAGGCTCGCGATCAGGAACGCCCCGCGCCGGTACGCCGATTTCGGAGCCTCGGCGCATCTTTCAGCCGCAATGGCAGGTAGATTTGACGGCAGATCGACGCCGCGACGTCTCGGGCACGGCCACCTGGCCGAACGGGATCGCGGCCGATGACGGACGCAGGGCAGACACGGATATTTGCGGGATGGACGCTTGAAGCCGGGTGTAATTCATTCCACATCGGTTCCGATGAAGGACGATCTGCAGAATCCGGGCCTTGCGTCGAGATGGGCCTTGCCGGTTTCGCTGGCCGTCCATCTATCCATCGCTGCGCTGGTGATATTCGGGCTGCCGGTGTCGCTGTTCCAGCCGGAGGAGGAACAGGCCGTCGACGTCGAGCTCGTGCAGCCGCCCGAACAGCAGGAAGAAGCGAAGGCCGAGCCGCCGCCGCAGGAAAAGGCTGAAGAGCCCGAGCCGGAAAAACCCGAGGAGCCGGAACAGGCGGCGGAGGAGAAGCCGCCTCCGACCGGCGATGAGGCAGACGGCCAGCAGGCCGCCCCTGAGGTCATCAGCCCGGTCTTCCAGTTCGGCGAGAAGGATGCCGGGCCTCGCCAGGCCCTGGACGGCAACAGCCCGGAGGAAGGTTCGGCGTCGCCGGAAGCAGAGCGCGAAGCCGAAAAGCCGGAGCCCGTGCAGCCGCCTGCCCTGACGGCGGACGGGTCGGAGAACCAGCTTCCGCCGCCCGGAGAGCCGGAGGCCGCGGCGCCGGACCCGGCAGAAGCCGCCAAGGCGGAAGAAGGCGCCGAGCCGAAGGAGGCCGAAAGGCTGTACTCGCAACAGGCCACCGGCGACGTGATCGCGACCAGCGCGATGGGCAGGCTGCCGCGCGGCGTCAGGGGCGGCCGGCTCTGCGTCACCGAACTGCGCGAGCAGTTGCGCAACACGTGGCCGCCCTACTTCCCTGATCTCCTGCCATCCTTCCGGCTGGATGACGGCGCGGAGGTCATCGACGCCCAGAAGGCCGCCTTCCGCGTCGGCGGAGAATGGTACGATTTGAGCTATCGCTGCGAGGTAGATGCGGACGCGACCCGGGTGGTGGGTTTCGCCTTCCGTGTCGGCGACCTGCTGCCGCCAGCCGAGCGCGAGCGCCGCCGGCTGCCCTCCCGGTAGGCCGGGTCAGGCCTTGCGGTCGAGCGTCTCGAGCTTGCGGTCGAGATCGGAAAGCTCGCGGTAGAGCTCGTCGAGCAGGTCGTCGACCGCGTTCATCTTCTCGCCGGCGACGGCAAAGATTTCCTGCGCCGCGCCCCGGACTTTCGGGTCCGCGACGCCCTCCAGGATGAGGTCGAGGCCGTCATAGCGGTAGCGAGCATGAAGCAGCGCGTCCTTGAGGTCGATGACCTGCCTGCGGACGGGGTCGAGCAGTTCTCCCAGATCGGTCATGATTCCACCTCCGAGGGATATTCGGGGGCAGACTGCCACATCGCCGCGCCGGGAGGAACGCCGGCGGCGGAGGAACGGGGCGGATATCGGGACCGGAGGGCCCGCAGGCTACCGGCACTGCTGGCGCGGGCCGCCGCCATAGGGCTGGTAGCTGTTGTCCTCGGGGCGGTAGGAGCGGTAGCGGCTGAAGCAGTAGCTCACATGGTCGTCCGAGGCGAAGGCGGCCGGGCCGTCCGAGGCATATTGCACCGCGGGTTCCGCGAGGAGCTCCGGATAGCTCTCGGCGAGCGGGGACGACACGTCTTCGGCGGTGGCGGCAAGGTCGCCGGAGAACGGCGAGACGCAGGGCTGCTGGTCGCCGCTGTAGGACGTGTAGCTGTCGTCCTCCGGACGATAGGAGCGGTAACGGTCGGCGCACCAGGCGAGATGGGCCGCCGACAGTTCGTTCGAGGGGTATTCGTCAGGGGGCACGCGATCCTCGCGGGCGCCCTCGCCTACCGCCGCCTGAACCGAACCGGTGACGAAATCGTCCACCGCGCCGGTGGCGGGATTCCGGGCCGGGTCGGCGGCATTCCCGTCGGTCAGCTTAGGATCGGAAGGTGTCTCGGCCGGCAGCCGTTCGAGATGCTGCGCCGCCCTGTCCACCTTGCGCGGCTCCGCCGTCCAGAGGTCGGCGACGTCGACGCTGGGGCCGGGCTGCTGTTCCGGCTCCACCGCGACCAGATAGATGGCAAGGGCGAGCCCGCCGGCAAACATGCCGAGCGACGCCCCAAAACCCGCAACGATCGCCAGCAGCGCCTTCACCCTGTGCTCCTTTTCCTTGTCCGCTAGAGAATGCACGGCGAGGGCTCCGGTTCCCCCGGAAGTTGCAGGTGCTAGGCGTCAGGCACGAACGGCGCTAGCCTCGCCTCGTGTTTGCGGGACCGGCAACACATGAGCAACACGTGGGGACACGCATGACGCACGACGTCGTCTTTCTCCTGGATGTCGACAACACGCTGCTCGACAACGACCGCGTCGCCGACGACCTCCGGGCGCATCTGACCGGCAATTTCGGCAGGGCGGGAGAACTCTACTGGAGGCATTTCGAAAGGCTGAGGGAGGAACTCGGCTATGCCGACTATCTCGGCGCGCTGCAGCGCTACCGGGCCGACCTCGAAGAGAACGGCGAGGCGGCGCACCGGCTGCTCTCGGTTTCCGGCTTCCTGATCGACTATCCGTTCGCCGACCGGCTCTATCCGGGCGCGCTGGCGGTGCTGGACAGGCTCGCGAAAACCGGGCCGACGGTGATCCTGTCGGATGGCGACGTGGTGTTCCAGCCGCGCAAGGTGCAGCGCTCGGGCATCTGGAAGGCGGTGGACGGCCGCGTGCTGATCTTCGTTCACAAGGAGGAGATGCTCGCGACGGTCGAGCGCGAATTTCCGGCAAGGCGCTACGTGCTGATCGACGACAAGCAGCGCATCCTCGATGCGGTGAAGAAGGTCTGGGGCGAGCGGCTGGTGACGGTGTTCCCGCGCCAGGGGCATTATGCGCTCGACCCGGCCAATGCGGGAAAATACCGCGCGCCGGACGTCACGGTGGAGGGGATAGGCGACCTGCTGGGGTTGGACATCGAGGCGCTGGCGCGTCGTTGATGCCGGGCCCGCCTTAGCGCTCGACGGCAGGCTCCCCGAGCATGTATTCTCGCATGGCGTTCCCGGGCGGGGCGCCGGAGGATGCGCCATGAGCGAAGCTTCCCGACATGACGCCTGGCAGGCAGGCGACGCCTACGAATTCTACATGGGCCGATGGAGCCGGCGCATCGCCCCGCTCTTCCTCGACCTCCTGGCGCTGCCGCGCGAACTCGACTGGCTGGAGGTCGGCTGCGGCACCGGCGCGCTGTCGGCGGCGATCCTTGCGCACTGCGATCCGGAAAGCCTTGTCGCCGTCGATCCCTCCGAAGGGTTTCTCGCCAAGGCACGGGCAAGCGTTCCCGACCAGCGCGCCGACTTCCGCCAGGGGGACGCGCAGGCGCTGCCTGTGGAGACGGCCAGCCGCGACGCCGTCGTCTCGGCGCTGATGCTGAATTTCGTGCCCGACAGGGTGAAGGCGGTCGGCGAGATGAAGCGCGCGGCGCGGCCGGGCGCCACCGTCGCCTTCTATGTCTGGGACTATCCCGGCGCCGGGCTGGAATTCCTGCGCGCCTTCTGGCGGGAGGCCGCGGCACTCGACGCCAAGGCGGGCGAGCTGACCGAGGACCGGCGTTTTCCCTTCTGCACGCCGGACGCGCTGACCGCGACGGCTCGGGAGGCCGGACTGGCGGGCGCGGCCTGCGAGGCGCTCGAGGCGCCGACGGTGTTTTCGGATTTCGACGATTACTGGCGGCCCTTCACGCTGGGCGCCGGTCCGGCGCCGGGCTATGTCGCCAGCCTCGCGCCCGACGCACGGCAGCGCCTGAAGGACCGGCTGGAGGCCAGGCTGCCGCGCAGCGACGACGGCTCCATCGCGCTGAAGGCGCGCGCATGGGCGGTGAAGGCCAAGGTGGACTGAGGTCTGGCGGTTTCAGCCGATGCCGGCCGCCTGAGCTGAACCTCGACAGCCCTAGCCGATGAGCAGTTCGTCGTCGTCGATGGTCTGGCCGCGGATGCGGCGGAACATCTCGATCAGATCTTCGACCTGCATGCCCTTACGCTCGTCCCCGCGGACGTCGAGCACGATCTCGCCGCCATGCAGCATGATGGTGCGGTCGCCGAAATCGAGCGCCTGACGCATGGAATGGGTGACCATCAGCGTCGTCAGCTTGCGTTCCGCGACAAACTTCTCGGTCAGCTTCATGACAAATTCGGCCATGCCGGGGTCGAGCGCGGCGGTATGCTCGTCGAGCAGCAGCATATCGGATCCGGTGAGCGTGGCCATGACCAGCGACACCGCCTGCCGCTGCCCGCCGGACAGCAGGTCCATGCGGTCGCCGAGACGGTTCTCGAGGCCGAGATTGAGGTCGGCAACGCGCTCGCGGAACATCGCGCGGCGTCCCGCATTGAGCGCCATCGTCAGGCCGCGACGCCGGCCGCGCCGTTCGGCCAGCGCCAGATTCTCCTCGATGGTCAGCGCGCCGCAGCTTCCCGCCAGCGGGTCCTGGAACACGCGCGCCACCAGCTCGGCGCGCCGCGCGGTCGGCTTGTGGGTGACGTCCACGCCGCCGATGAGCACCTGCCCGGTGCTCGGCGCGATGTCGCCGGCAAGCACGCCGAGCAGGGTCGACTTGCCAGCCCCGTTGGAGCCGATCACGGTGACGAACATGCCCTCGTCAATCTCGAGATTGATGCCGTTCAGCGCCCTCTTCTCGAGCGGGGTGCCCTTACCGAACACGACGCCTATGTTGCGGAGCGAGATCATCGGTTACCTCCGCGGCGAAGACGGGGCAGCACGAGGGCGAAGGTGACGAGCACGGCCGTCACCAGGTTGAGGTCGGAGGCCTGCAGGCCGAGCGCGTCGCTGGAAAGCGCGAGCTGGATGGCGATGCGGTAGAGGATGGAGCCGATGACGCAGCCGATCAGCGCAATGAGGATGCCGCGTGCGCCGAGCAGCGTCTCGCCGATGATGACCGCAGCCAGTCCCACCACGATGGTGCCTACGCCCGAGGTGACGTCGGCAAAGCCGTTGGTTTGTGCGAACAGCGCCCCGCCCAGCGCCACCAGCGCGTTGGAGATGGCCATGCCGAGATAGATCTGCCCGGCGGTGTTGACGCCCTGCGCCCGCGCCATCCGGGGATTGGCGCCGGTGGCCCGCATGGCGAGCCCGGCGTCGCTGACGAGGAAGCGCCACACGACGAGAAGCGCGATCACGGCAAGGATGCCGACGAAGAGCGGGCGGACCAGATAGCTGCTGAGGCCGAACCCGTAGAAGGGCGTGAGCATCGTGTCGGCGTTGATCAGCGCCACGTTCGGCTTGCCCATCACCCTGAGGTTGACGGAAAACAGCGCGATCATGGTCAGGATCGATGCCAGGAGGTGCAGGATCTTGAAGCGCACGTTGAGCAGGGCCGTGACCAGCCCCGCGGCGGCGCCGGCGGCCATCGCCACGAGCGCGGCCAGCCACGCATTGAGGCCGGCGAGGATCAGCACCGCCGTCACGGCGGCGCCGAGCGGAAACGAACCGTCGACCGTTAGGTCGGGGAAATCGAGCACCCGGAAGGCCAGATAGACACCGAGCGCCACGAACGCGTAGACGAGCCCCAGCTCGACGGCGCCCCAAAAAGCGATCTGGCTCAAGATTGCCTGCCTTTCAGCAGCATGCGCATCTCACGGATACTCCTGCGGCGGGCCTTCCGATCCGGGCTTGCCCCGCGGAGCCGCACGCCGGACGGGAAAAACGAGGCCGGGCGATCCCTGGATCGCCCAGCCGTCCTGTCAGTCGATCACCTTGGTGGCGCGCGAAACGACGCTTTCGGGCAGCTCGAGCCCGATCTTCTGCGCCGCCGACTTGTTGACGACCAGATCGGTGCCCTTGGCAACCTCGACCGCGATGTCGCCGGGCTTCTCGCCCTTGAGGATGCGCACCACGACCTCGCCGGTCTGCTTGCCGACGTCGTAGTAGTTGAAGCCAAGCGCGGCGATCGAACCGCGGCTGACCGAATCCGTGTCGGCCGTGAACAGCGGCATCTTGGCTTCCTCGGCTACCGCCACCGCAGCCTCGAGGGCCGAGATGATGGTGTTGTCGGTCGGTACGTAGACGGCGTCGACCCGGCCAACCAGCGCGCGGGCGGCGCCCTGCACCTCGGCCGTCTTGGTGGCGGCGGACTCGACCACCGTGATGCCGGCGGGCTCGGCTGCTTCCTTCAGGGCGGCAAGCAGCGACACCGAGTTCGCCTCGCCGGAATTGTAGAGGTAGCCGATGGTCTTCACCTGCGGCAGGATTTCCTTGATCAGGTCGACATGGGCAGCGACCGGCGACATGTCGGAAAGGCCGGTGACGTTGCCGCCGGGCTTCTGCATGTCCTTGACGAGCTGTGCGCCGAGCGGATCGGACACCGCGGTGAACACCACCGGGATGTCCTGCGTGGCCGAAACCACGGCCTGGGCCGACGGCGTCGATATCGGAACGATGACGTTGGGCGCGTCGCCGACGAACTGGCGCGCGATCTGGGCAGCGGTGGCCGGGTTGCCCTGGGCCGACTGGTAGACAAAGGTCAGCCCCTCGCCTTCCTTGTAGCCGGCGGCGGCCAGCGCGTCCTTGACGCCGTCGCGCGTGGCGTCGAGCGCCGGATGCTCGACGATGGCGGTCACGGCGACCGTCACATCCTCGGCCTGCGCGGGAAGAACCAAGGCGGCGGATGCCGCCAGTGCAAGAAGCAGAGATTTCATCTCAAGTCCCTCAAAGATGGTTTCCCAGACCCCTAATTCATTCTTCTGCCCGATGAAAGCTTGCCCACGACAATTTTATCGGGCCACGCGTTGACTGCCTTCCGCTAGGAAAGCTCACTTCTTCTGCGGGTAGATCGTCACGCCGCGCTTCAGCATGGCGACGAAGGTCTCGATCTTCTTCCTGCGGCCGGCTTCGGTCTTCATGTTGCCGACGCGGAAGGCGAGCGCGAAACGGTTCTGCGCGCTGAGCCGCGCCAGCATCGCCTTCGCTTTCGGCTCGGCGTCGATGGCGGCCTGCAGGTCGCCGGGGATGGTCATGTCCTTTCCGCTCGCATAGGCGCGGTCCCAGCGGCCGTCGGCCTTGGCCGCCTCGACATGCTTCAGCCCGTGCTCGGTCATGCGGCCCTCCCCGACGAGGCGCGTGACATTGTCGACGTTGATCTGGCTCCAGGTGCTTTTCGCGCCGCGCGGCGTGTAGCGCTGCAGATAGCTCTTCTCGTCGAACCCCTTGCGGATGGCGTCGATCCAGCCCCAGCAGAGCACGACGTCGATCGCCTCCTTCGGAGTGATCGATGCTAGCCCGGAACCGACCTTGTGGATCTTGATCCAGACCTCGTCGGTCCGGTCGTGGTTCCTGCCGAGCCATTCGTAGAAGGCGCCGGCGGTCTCGAACTCGCGGACCTTGCGGGGATCGACGGTAACGGGAGCCATCAGCCGGCCCAGAGGCTGGAGGAAGAGATCGGCGACGAAAGAGGACGCATCTACGGCCTGCGACTGGTTGCGACGACGTGTTATAGCCGTCCGGACGCGCCGGGGTGAAGCAGGGCGTGCAAGGTCAACTGCCATGAAAGGCCGGAAGGAAATGCCGCAATCTGAAAGGGGCATGGCATGAGTTCGCTGTTCGCAGGGACCGCACTCCTGCCGGACGGCTGGGCCAAGGACGTGCGCATCGAGACAGGTGGCGGGCGGATCGCTTCGGTGACGGCTGGAGCGGCGGCGAGGGCCGGCGACGAGCGCTGCGCGATCCTCGTGCCGGGCATGCCCAACCTGCACAGCCACGCCTTCCAGCGCGGCATGGCGGGGCTGGCCGAGACGCGCGGGCCGGGCGCCGACAGCTTCTGGTCGTGGCGCGAGGTGATGTACCGCTTCGCGCTGTCGATGACGCCGGACCAGGTGGAGGCGGTAGCCTGCCAGCTCTATGCGGAGATGCTGGAGGCGGGGTTCACCCGCGTCGGCGAATTCCACTATCTGCACCACGATGTCGACGGGCGGCCCTATACTGATATCGCCGAGATGGCGGCGCGGATCGCGGCAGCCGCGAGCGAGACAGGCATCGGGCTGACGCTGTTGCCGGTGTTTTACGCGCACTCGGGTTTCGGGGGGCAGACGCCGAGCGAGGGACAGCGCCGTTTCATCAACGATCTCAACGGCTTCTCCCGCCTGTTTGAATCAAGCCGGAAGGCGGTTGAATCAGTTCCTGAAGCGGTGGTCGGCGTGGCGCCGCACAGCCTGCGCGCGGTGACGCCGGAAGAACTGGCGGCGGTCACGGCGCTGGTCGCGGGCGGCCAAAAGGGCCGGATCCACATCCATGCCGCCGAGCAGATGCGCGAGGTCGAGGACTGCCAGGCATGGTCCGGCGCGCGACCGGTGGAGTGGCTGCTGGCCAATGCCGGCGTCGACGGCAACTGGTGCCTGATCCACGCCACCCACATGACCGATGCCGAGACCGCGGGCATGGCGAAGGCCGGCGCGGTGGCCGGGCTCTGCCCGATCACCGAGGCCAATCTCGGCGACGGCACCTTTCCGGGACCGCTTTTCCTGGAGAGCGGCGGGCGCTTCGGCATCGGCTCGGATTCCAACGTGCTGATCGGGCTGGCCGACGAATTGCGCCAGCTCGAATATTCGCAGCGCCTCGCCCGGGAGGCGCGCAACGTGCTGGCGAGACCCGGCCAGTCGAACGGGCGGGCGCTGTTCGACGCGGCGGTTGCCGGCGGAACCGTCGCTCTGGGCGCGGGCGGCGGTGGGCTGGCCGAAGGCGCGCCGGCCGACTTCGTGTCGCTCGATCCGTCGCATCCGACGCTCGCCGGCAAGGACGAGGACGCCATCCTCGACGCCTGGATCTTTGCCGGCGGCGCGAGGGTGGACTGCACCTGGGTGCGCGGGCAGAAGCTGGTCGAGGGCGGCCGGCATATACGCGCCGACGCCATTGCCAAGCGGTTCCGGAAGGTCATGATGGACCTGGCGGCCGGCTAGCGGGCCGATTCCAAGCAGAGTACCGGACCGAAGCCGCAAGACGGCTTCCGGACGATCCGGTGACGGCATAGAAAGCGGAGCAGCAGGACAGGATGGACGCCGAAGCGGACGCAAAGGGAGTGTCGCTCTACCAGCGCATCCTGTCCGACATTCGCGGCCGCATCCTGTCGGGCGAATGGCCGCCCGGCCACCGCATTCCCTTCGAGCATGAACTGTCGGCCGAATACCATTGCTCGCGCATGACCGTGAACAAGGCGATGTCGGAGCTTGCGCGGAGCGGGTTGATCGAGCGGCGCCGGCGCTCCGGTAGCTTCGTCAGGCGGCCGCAGAGCCAGGCGGCTATCCTGGAGATCCACGACATCAGGACGGAGGTCGAGGCGCTGGGCCTGCCCTATCGCTATGAACTCGCGTCGCGCAAGCAGCGTCTGGCGGCCGACGACGAAGACGGTTTTCCGGCAGGCACGGGGCTGGTCGAGCTGGTCTGCCGGCATTTCGCCGGGGCAGCCCCCTTCTGCCTGGAGGAACGCGCGATCAGCCTGGCGGCGGTGCCGGAGGCTGCCGACGAAAAATTCGAGACGGCCGTGCCGGGGCCCTGGCTGCTGTCCCGCGTGCCCTGGAACGCCGCCGAGCACACGATCCGCGCGGTGGCGGCGGACGAGCATGTGGCGAAGATGCTGGACGTGCCGCGCCACAGCCCCTGCCTCGTCGTGCAGCGGCGCACCTGGGGTGGCGACGACATGCCGGTGACGGATGTCCGGCTGACCTATGCCGGCGAGACGCATTCGCTGATGGCGCGGTTCGCGCCGCAGGCGGGATAGGCGGCGGCCCGACGGTCATCTTGCCGCAGAGGCATGCGCCGCGTTTGCCGGGCAGGACGCGCATGCTAAAAACCCGGCAGGCGCGCGCCGGTTTCGGGACCGAATTTGCGCAAGAGCAAGGAGGTGGGACGTTTCCGGGACTATCCAGGACGGACGGAAATGCTCCAGGCGGCGCGCCTCATGAGACAGGGTGACAACAGGATCGGCATGGCAAGGCTCGCGGCTTTCGTCGCGGCGCTGGCGCTTGTCCTGCAGACGGCCCTCGCCATCGCCGCCCCGCCCGTCCAGCGCGACCTTTTCGGCAACGTCATCTGCGCGGAAGGCAGCACCGGCCACAGCCCATCCGGCCCGGGCCGCGACGGCGGCCACATGCCCGACTGCTGCATGCTTTCCTGCAGCGCCGCCTTCCAGACCGCCGCCGGCCTGCCCGTCGAGGTCGAATGGCCGGCCGTCGCGCTTGTCGGCGAGGAGATCAGCTTTCCGCCGCCGCAGCCCGTTTTCCCGCGCGAGCGGCGAACCCCGGCCAATCCCCGCGCTCCGCCTGCCGCCTGACAGCCGGACGCCGCGCTCCAACAAGGCGCGGCCGACCGAATGTCTGGCATGGTCCCTTCCAAAACCGGATTCCGGATCATGCCCTTGTCAGCAGCAGAGGTTCGCCGACCGCAGGACGCGGCGCGACACCATTCTTCGGAGCAATATGATGATCTTCTCTTTCCGCAACGCCGCCCTGCCCGCGGCCGCCTTCGCCTTGGCCCTGTCGTTCGCGCAGGCGGCGACGGCGCATGAATACAAGCTCGGCGATCTCGAGATCGGCCATCCCTGGTCGCGCGCGACGCTTCCCGGCGCCAAGGTCGCGGCCGGCTACCTGACCGTCAAGAACCACGGGTCGACGCCGGACAGGCTGGTCTCGGCGACCGCGGGGATCGCCGGCAAGGGCGAAATCCACGAGATGACGGTGAAGGACGGCGTGATGAACATGCGGCCGGTCACCGGCGGGGTGGAAATCCCGGCCGGCGGCGAGGTCAAGCTCGAGCCGGGCTCCTACCATCTGATGTTCATGGAGCTGAAGGCGCCGGCGGTCGAGGGCGTGAAATTCCCGGGCACGCTGACCTTCGAGAAGGCCGGCACGGTGGAGGTCGAGTTCGCCGTCGAAAAGGCCGGCGGCAAGGAAGCCGACCACTCGGCGCACTAGTACGACGAACGCCCGAATAGCGTTCGCCGTTCTATCTCTTTGTTCGGCATCGGATTTATCCGAAAACCGCTTCGCACTTTTCGGTCCGATGCTGTCGAGCCAAGACCGAGACGCCCGGGGCGACGGGCGCCTCGCAAACGATCCTCTCCCCGGCTCGGGGAGAGGATGAGGCGATGGCGGTTTTACGCAGGAAATTAAGGCTTTCCGGACCGCCCTTCATGGACAAGGTTTTCAAAGATGCTTAGGTTGCCGGTCTCTCAACCGGCAGCCGACATACGCCTGTGACGGCCCGGTTCAGAATTGCGGGATTCCGGGGGGTTGTAATGGCACGGACCAGTCCGCTCGCACGGCCGAGCTGAACGGTGGCTATCGCCGTGAACGGATCGAAAGCCGCGGCCGACGGGCCGGGCCGACGGCTGCGCATTCCGCTGTCGCTGAAATTCGCCACTGCAATGGTGGCGCTTGCCCTGCTGCTGCTGGCGCTCGGCAGCGCGGCAGGCCTCTGGTGGGCCTATGACAATGCCCAGCGCAGCGCGTTCGCGGCGGAGCGCCAGAAGGCGGAGACGCTTGCCGGGCGCATCGGCGCGGCGGTGTCGGAACTGCAAAGCCAGATCGCCTGGACGACGCAGCCCGCCTGGACGAGCGCCGGCATCGAACAGCAGCGCGCCGACTTCACCCGCATGCTGAAGCAGTTCCCCGCCGTCACCGAGCTCTTCCATATCGACGGCAATGGTCTCGAGCAGCTCAAGGTGTCGCGCTTCGCACCCGATTCGATCGCCAGCCGCACCAACCACGCCAATGAGCCGCGCTTCACCGAAACGGTCAAGGCGCGGACATGGTTCGGCCCGGTCTATGTCCGCAACGGGGCCGAGCTTTCGACGACGATCGGCATGGCGCATCCGGGCGGCGGAGCCACCGTCGCCGAGATCGACCTCGCCTTCGTCGCGCAACTGGTGAACGCCGCCGGCGGAGAAGACGGCCGGGCATTCGTGGTCGACGGCACCGGTCGGCTGATCGCGCATCCTGAGAAGAACCCGATCGCCGGCGACAGCGACATGGCGGCGCTGCCGCAGGTGGCGGCGGCGCTCGCAGCCGCCGGCACCGGCACCACCGCCGACGCGCTGACCGAAGACGGCACGCCGGCGCTCGCCGCCTATGCCGAGGTCCCCGATACGGGCTGGCGGGTTATAGCGGAGACGCCGCGGAGCGCGGCGCTCGCGCCTTTCATGACACTGGCCTGGCAGTCGGCGCTGCTGGCGGCCGCCGGGCTGCTGGTCGCCGCCGCAGCCGGCATATGGCTGGCGCGCCGCGTCTCCGTTCCGATCCGAAAGCTGCAGGCCGGCGCCGAACAGCTCGGCGAAGGCGACCTGGCGCAGCGGGTCGTCCTGAACCGGCGCGACGAGATCGGCGCGCTGGCCGACCGCTTCAATACGATGGCGAGCCGGCTGCAGCAGAACCGGAAGGGGCTGGAGGCCGAGGTCGACGACCGAACGCAGGGCATGGACATCGCCCAACAGCAGGCCGGGCTGACGGTCGACATGCTGAAGACGATCAGCCGTACGGACTACCAGCTCGAGCGGGTGCTGGACGATCTGATCGGCTCGGCGGTGCGGCTGACGGAGGCCAATGTCGGCGCGGTATGGCTGCGCCAGGGCGATGCGTTCCGCCTCGCGGCTCAGCTCGGACACACCCGCGAATGGGCCGAGGCGGCGCGCAAGGAACCCTTCACGGCCGGGTCCGAGAAGCATGCGATGGCGGCGGCGGCGGCCTTCTCCGGACAGATCATCAATGTCGACGACGTGCTGCGCGACGTCCGCTTCGCCGGCGACTACGGCGAACGGCCCGCCTACAGCGACGAACGTTCGGCGCTCGCTTTGCCGCTCAAGCATGACGGCCGCGTCGAGGCCGTGTTCGCGCTGTCGCGCGCCGACCCCATCGCCTTCGGCGACCGGCAGGCGGCGGTGGCGGAGGATTTCGCCGACCAGGCGCTGATCGCCATCCGGCACATGAAGCTGCTCGACGAAATCGAGACGCGGGACCGCAAGCTGGCGCGGTCGTCCGAAGAGCAGATGGCGACGGACGATATATTGCGGGGGATCGCGAGGTCGCCGGCGAGCGCCGGACAAACACTCGACGCCATCGCCCGCAACGCCGCCCGGTTCTGCGACGCCCCCTATTGCCACATCGAGTTGTTCGACGGCGAGCGGCTGCATCTCAAGGCGGTGCACGGCTTGCCGCCGGAGGCGATCGAGCTTGCGACGAGGACATTCCCGGCCGAGCCGGTGCCGGGCACGGCCGCCGCGCGAGCGATGGAAACCCGCGGCGTGGTCGAGATCGCCGACATCGAGGCAGAGCAAGAAGCAGGCCCGCTGTCCGCGCAGCTCGGCTCGAAGAGCCTGGTGGCGGTACCGCTGCTGAGCAACGGCCGGCCGATCGGCGTGCTGACCGTCGAAAGGCCGGAGGCAGGCGCCCTGCCCGCCAGGCAGATCGAGCTGCTGAAGACCTTCGCGGACCAGACGGCGATCGCCCTGGAGAGCGCAAGGCTTTCCGGCGACCTCAATACGCGTACTTCGGGGCTCGCCGCTTCGCTCGACCGCGAAACCGCCACCGGCGCCCTGCTCCGGGCGGTCAGCCGGACGGACTACGATCTGGACGCGATGCTGGCCGGGCTGGCCGGACGGGCAGCCCGCGAATGCGCCGCGGACGACGCGCAGTTCTTCCGTCTCGACGGCACGGTCTTGCGCGACGCCTCGGGCGCAGAAGCCCCCACCGAGGGCCATGCCAGCCTTGCACGCCGCGTCGTCGCCGGGGCTGCTGGGCTCAGCCTGACCGACGCGTGGCAGGACCCGGAGCACTCCGGAAAATTCGCCGGGACCCGCTCGATGCTGGGGCTGCCGCTGCTCGCGAAGGGCGAGATGGTCGGCGTGATGACGCTGGCCCGCAGCCAGGTGCTGCCGTTCGACGAGGAGCAGGGAAGGCTCGCCGCGGAACTGGCCGACCAGGCGGCGCTTGCCATCGCCGGCACGCAGTTGCCGACCGAGATCGCAACGCGCACGGCCGAACGCGACGAGTGGCGGCAACGCCATGCCGCCGACCTGGAAGAGGCCGAGCAGCGGCGCACGGCAGAGATGGACGAGACCCTGCGGCGGCACGCCGCCGAGGTGGAGGATACCCGCCAGCGGCACGAGGCGGAGCTTGCCGAGACGAACCGCCTGCACGCCGAGGCGCTTGGCGAACGCACGGCCGAGCGCGACGAGTGGCGCCAGCGCCATGCCGCGGACCTGGAAGAGGCCGAGCGGCGGCGCGTGGCCGAGATGGACGAGACGCTCCAGCGGCATGCCGCCGAGGTGGAAGAGACCCTTCAGCGACACACCGCCGAGGTGGAGGAGACCGGCCAGCAGCACGAGGCAGAGCTTGCCGAGGCAAACCGCCTGCATGCCGAGGAACTCGCCCAACGCACGGCCGAGCGCGACGAATCGCGGCAGCACCATGTCACCGACGTGGACGAGGCCGAGCGGCGGCGCGCGGCCGAGATGGACGAGACGCTTCAGCGGCACGCCGCCGAGGTGGAAGAAACCCGCCAGCAACACGAGGCGGAGCTTGCCGAGATGCGCCGCCTGCACGCCGAGGAACTCGGCGAACGCACCGCCGAGCGCGACGAGTCGCGCCAGCGCCATGTCGCCGACGTGGAAGCGGCGGAGCAGCGGCACGCAGCCGAGATCGGCGAGCTCCGCGAGCGTCACGCCGTCGAGTTGGCCGAGGCGCATGATCGGCGCGAGGCGGAGCTTGCCGAGACGCGCGGCCTGCACGCCGGGGAATTGAAAGGAACGATCGAGGCGCATGCCGCCGAGCTTGCCGAAACGATCGGGGTCTATACCGGCGAGCTGGACGGTGCGCGCAGGCTGCATGCCAGGGATCGCGAGACGGCGCGCCTGCAGCGCATGGCGGCCGGCGAGGCGCTGAAACACGTCGCCAATCCGGCGGACGGCCTCGGCGCCGTGCTCCAAGCAGTGGCCGATGCGGCTGCGCGGGCATGCGGCGCAAGCTCCGGCATATTGTTCGGCCAAGGCAGCGACGGAATCGAGGTCTACGCGACGGCGGGAATGCCGGAAGAAGACTCCGAGGCGACGCTCGCCGCGGCGCGCGACGCAGTGGCGGCCGCCGCGATCACGCAGAACAGGACCGTCCACCTCGCCGGCATGCCGGGCCAAGCGGCCTTCAACGCCGCGCTCGGCGTCCCGCTGCGCAAGGACGGCGCCGCGCAGGGAGCGCTGGTGCTGCTGCGCACCGAAGGAGAAGCCTTCGACGAAGAGACGGCAGCGCTGGCGGACAGCTTTGCCGACCAGGCGGCAATCGCGATGGAGACGGAACGGCTGTCCGGGCTCGCCGCGCTGCGCGCCGACCAACTCGAAGGCGCGCGGCAGTTCCGCGAAGCCGTTGCCCGGACGCTCGATCTCGTCGCCGATGTCGAGGCAGATCCCCGGCAGGCGCTCGACGCGGTCGTGGCGACCGCAGCCGAACTGTGCCGGGCGGAGGCCGCTGAGCTCAACCTTGCCGAGGGTGGAGCGCTCCTCCTCGTCGCCGTGGCGGGCACGGCGGGAGACAACTCTGCGGCGGAACACGCCATCGCGGAGGGGCGCATGATCCATGCCGCATCCTCCGTCGGCGCCGTGCTGGCCGTTCCGCTGATGCTCGGCGGCAAGGCGGCCGGCTCGCTGACCCTGCGGCGGCTGGCGGCCTTCGACGAAGGCGAGATCGAGCTGGCGCGCACGCTGGCAGCGCAGGCGGCCATCGCCATCGCCAAGACGCGGCTCGCCGGCGCTCTTTCAGAACGCACCCAAAGCCTCGGCCGCGCGCTGAACGAGCGGGAGACGACGGCACGCATGCTGGCTACCCTCGGCCGCTCGCGCTTCCACCTCGGCTCCGTCCTCGACACGCTGGCGCGGTCCGCAGCCGAATTCTGCGGCGCAGACAGGACGGCGATCTGCCTGGCGGACAATGGCGGCGCCCTTGCGAACGCCGGCAGCGCCGGTTTCCCGCAGGGATGGCTCGGCGACGAAGCGCATGCGCAGGCGGCAAACTTGGCAGCGCGCGCCGTCAGCGAAGCCGCGCCGCTGCAACTGTCGGACGATGCAGCCGCCGACAGCACGCTTGCCGTGCCGCTGATCGCGGAGCGCGGAGCGATCGGGGCGCTGGTGATCATCCGGCCGACGCCGTTCGGCGGACAGGACATCGCGGTGGCCTCGACGATAGCCGATCAGGCGGCAATCGCCGTCGGCAACGTGCGCCTAATAGACGAGGTGCGGGCTCGCAGGGCCGAGCTCGACGACGTGCTGCGGCAGCAGGCCGCCACCGCCGAGGGGTTGAAGACGATCGGCCGCTCGACCTTCGACCTCGACAAGGTACTGGCGTCGCTGGCGGCATCGGCGGCGGCGCTCTGCGGCGCCGGTACCTCCAGCATCCACCTTCTGCAGGACGGCGCTTATCATCTCGCTGCCGCCACCGGGTTCCGACCGGATCGGCTGGCGCAGGAAAAGACGAACCCCGTCCGACGGGGAGACAGCAGCTGGGCCGGCAACGCCGCGCTCGATCTGGCGGTCCTGCACGTACCTGATACGGCCAACGACAGCGACCACCCCGAGGTCGCGAAGACGAACGACATCGCTGCCGTGCTCTGCGTGCCGCTGCTGCGCGACGGCGCCGCCGTCGGCATCTTCACGCTGACGCGGCCGCTGCCCGGACCGTTCAGCGAGCGCGAGATCGGGCTCGTCCAGACCTTCGCCGACCAGGCGGCTGCCGCGATCGAGACCGTGCGCCTCGCCGACGAGGTCGAGACGCGCACCGCCGAGGTGAGCGAGACGCTGCGGCAGCAGACGGCGATAGCCTATGTGCTGAAGACGCTCGGCCGCTCGGCTTTCGACCTCGACAAGGTGCTGGGCACACTGACGGGGTCGGCGGCCGCGCTCTGCGGCACCGCGAGCGCCGAGATCTACAGGCTGGAGGACGGCGCCTATCGTCTCGGTGCGGCGACCGGCGAAGCCCGCGGGCCGCGACGCGACGACTGGATGGACCGCGCGGCGCTGGAGAAGGCGGTGGTGCATGTGCCTGATGTGAGCGAAGCGTCAGGCGGCGCCGGCTCGGGCGCATTCCTCTGCGTGCCGCTGCTGCGCGACGGTGCCGCTACCGGCGTCTTCGTGTTGACCCGGCCGCAACCGTTTACGGAACAGCAGATCGAGCTGGTGCGGGCTTTCGCCGACCAGGCGGTGATCGCGATCGAGACGAAGAAGCTTGCCGAAGAGGCGCAGGCGCGCGCCGACGAGCTGGCCGAAACCCGATACAGCCTGAACTCGCTGCAGAAACAGGTGGGCGGAATGGAGCGGCTCGCCTCGCTTGGCCAGCTCACCACCGGCATCGCAAACGAGATCAGGAGCTCGCTCGATTCGCTTGAGGACTACTCGGCGCTGTCGAACCGGCTGGTGAACGACATCCGCATGGTGCTGGAAGGCGCGGTGATCGACGGCGGCACCAGGGCCGAGGTCGAGGACCTCGGCGATACGCTGAAGGACCACCTCGACAAGGTGGTGGAGTTCGGCAGACGTGCGGATTCGATCGTCGTGACCATGCTGCGCCAAGACGACGGGGAGGACCAGGGCGGCCGCCGTCCGGTCGACATCAACGCCGTGGTCGACGAGAGCCTCGGCATCGCCTATCACGACGCGCGCGCCGAGCGGGCGGGCTTCGAGGTCAGGCTGGAGAAGGCGTACGACCCGGCGGCAGGCACGGTCGATCTCAACCCGAAGGAGATCATGCGCGCGCTGCTCAACGTGATGAGCAACGGCCTTCATGCGACGGCCCGGCGCAGCGCCGAAGGGAACGGCATCGCCTACCAGCCGGTGCTGGCGGCATCGACGAAGAACCTCGGCGACGCGGTCGAGATCAGGATCCGCGACAACGGGACGGGAATTCCGCCTGAGGTGAAGGCGAAGATGTTCAACCCGTTCTTCACCACCAAGCCATCGGGCGAAGGCACCGGCCTCGGCCTGTCGCTCAGCCGCGACATCATCGTCGAGCAGCATTCGGGCACGATCGACTGCGAGACCCAGCCCGGCGCATTCACCGAATTCCGCATCGTGCTGCCACGCGGCGGCGCGACGGCAAAGCGCGAGCCAGCCATGATGACGGAAGAGGATTCCGCCGCTTGACCGAATGGAATGAGTTTTCTATTTTTCAATAAATAGAAATCGAGTTGCGTGAACGATGAACCTTTCCCTCGCCGACATCGTGTTGGTCGTGACGGGGTCGACGCAGGGCGTCGGCCGCGCGGTCGCGCTGGAGGCCGCGAAGAACGGCGCCGAAGCGATCGTCATCACCGGCCGTGACAAGGCGCGCGGCGCAGCCGTCGCGGCGGAAGTCGAGGCGCTGGGCGCCAAGGCGCATTTCGCGGCGGCTGACCTTGCCGACCCCAAGGCAAGCGACATCATCGCGGATGCGGCGCTGAAGACATTCGGCCGCATCGACGCGCTGGTGAACGCCGCCGGCGCCACCGACCGCGGCTCGATGATGTCGGCCACGCCGGAACTCTGGGACTGGATCCACGCGGTCAACGCGAAGACGCCCTTCTTCCTGATGCAGCGGGCGATCGCCGACATGCGCGCACGCGGGAAGCCGGGCGCCATCGTCAACATATTGTCGATCAACGTGCATGGCGGCGCCACCGACCTGACGGTCTATTCCGCCAGCAAGGCGGCGCTTGCGCTGGTCACCAAGAACGCCGCGCATGCGCACCGCTTCGACCGCATCCGCATCAACGGCATCAACATGGGCTGGGCCGATACGCCGGCCGAACGGGTGATGCATGCCGACACGCTGGGCAAGGGACCGGAGTGGCTGGCCGAGCAGGCGGCGCGGCAACCCTTCGGCCGGCTGCTGTCGCCGGAGGACGTCGCCAGGCTGACGCACTTCCTGCTGTCGCCTGCATCGGAGCCGATGACCGGCGCGGTGATCGACCAGGAGCAGTGGGCCGTCGGACCGAGAGACGCATGAAGCGGCTGAACGAAGAGACCCTACCGCTTGCCGCGGCGGGCGTGCGAAGGCCGGGCTATGACCGCGCCAGGACGCGCATAGGCTTCGCGCATGTCGGCGTCGGCGCATTTCACCGCTGCCACCAGGCCGAATACACCGAGGACGCGCTGGAAGCCGGAGCGGACGACCGCGCCGAGATCGGCGTCAATCTGAGGCCGCCGTCGATCGAGGATCAGCTTGCCCCGCAGGACGGGCTCTATACGCGCTTGCTGGTCGACGGCGAGAAGGCGGAAGCGCGCGTCATCGGCTCGATCAGGCGCGTCCTCGACGCGGAACGCGAGCCGGCGAAGGCGGTGGTGGCGCTGGCCGACACCGGCATCGACGTCGTCACCATGACGGTGACGGAGAAGGGCTACTGCCACGTGCCGGCGAGCGGCGCGCTCGACTGGGAGCGGCCGGAGATATCAGAGGACCTGAAGCGGACGGCGGGACGCCAGTCGCTGCCGGGCTTCCTCGCGGACGTGCTCGCCAAGCGCATGGCCGCCAACGCGCCGGTGACGCTGATCTCCTGCGACAACATTCCCGGCAACGGGCACATATTGAGAAACGTGGTGTCAAGCTTCGCGGAAGCCGCCGACAAGACGCTCGCCGCGTGGATCATGGACAATGTTCGCTTTCCCTCGACCATGGTCGACCGCATCGTGCCGGCGACGCGGTCGGAGGACCTGAAGCGGGCCGAGGAGATCACCGGCCTGCATGACCAAGGCGTGGTGGTGGGCGAGCCGTTCCGACAATGGGTGATCGAGGACGACTTCAACCGCCCTCGCCCGCGCTGGGACGTCGCCGGCGCGGAATTCGTCGGCGATGTCGAGCCATACGAATTCATCAAGATGCGCGTACTCAACGCCTGCCAGACGGCGCTCTGCTATCTCGGCGCGCTGTCGGGTCTCGGCACCACCTGCGACGACGTCAACGACCCGCTCCTGAAAAGTTTCGCGCGGCGCATGATCCTTGCGGAGTCCGCGGCGGTGCTGCCTGATGTGCCGAGCATGCAGGTGGGGCCTTATCTCGACCTCACGCTGTCGCGGCTCGGCAACCCGGCGATCCGCCACTCGAACCACCAGATAGCCACGGACGGCTCGCAGAAGATCAACCAGCGCATCCTGCAGCCGTTGCGCGACCGCATGGCAAGGGGGCTTTCCTCGCCCCTGCTGGAGGTCGCGGTGGGTGGCTGGGTCGCCTATCTGGCGAAATCGCAGCCGGCCTTCGGCGCGACCTGGACCGCGAGCGACCAGATCATGCCGTTCGTGGCCGACATTGCCAAGAAATCGTCAGGCAACGTCGGAGCGTTCACAAGGCTCTTCATCGAAAACCGTGCAATCTTCGGCGACGGACTGGCGCAGGATGCGGGCTTCATCGCCCGCACGACCACGGCCGCGCGGGCGCTGCTCGAGGACGGCGTGGCTAGGACGCTTGCCGGAACGATGGCCGAGGCGCCGCCTGTGTAGGACGGCGCCAGCAGGGAGGACTGCTTGAGCGAGGAAACCGGCAGCACGCACGACTATGGCGAATTCGTCGCCACGCTTCTCGAACGAAAGCCTTCGCTCAGCCGGCGGCTGCAGCAGGTCGCACAATATCTGCTCAACAATCCCGAGGATGCGGCGATCTTCAGCATCGTCGAGATCGCGCGCCGCGCCGGCGTGCCGCCGTCGGCGATCACGCGTTTCGCCAAGGAACTCGGCTTCGACGGCTTTGCCGGACTGCAGGCACTGTTCAAGCAAAGGCTGCTCGGGCCGCGCATGTCCTATGCCGACCGGCTGCAGGCGGTGAACCGCGAGGTTGCCGCCGGGTCGCGTGAGCCCGGCGATCCCAGAGATCCGCACGAGGTCGCTGAAACCTTCATCCAGGCGGCGTTCGACGCATTGCTGAGGCTGCGCGAGGATGTGGCAGGGGCCGCGCTGACGCCCTTCGTCGATGCGCTGCAGAAGGCGAGAGCCGTGCACATCGCGGCGGCGCGCGGCGCCTTCGGCGTCGGCAGCTACACCTATTACGGCCTGTCGCGGATCGGAAAGCGCGCCTTCCTGCTCGACAATCTGGGCGCCATGCGCGCCGAGCAGCTCGCCGCCATGGATGCCGACGACGCGCTGCTGGTCATCACCTTCGACGACTACACGCCCGAGACGGTCGAACTTGCCCGCAAGGCCGCCGAGGCGGGACGCACCGTGCTCGCCATCACCGACAACGAGCTGAGTCCGGTCGCGCCGCTCGCCAGCCATGTGCTTTATGTGAAGGAAGGCCGGCTCGGGCATTTCCGCAGCCAGGTGCCGGCCATGGTGCTCTGCCAGACGCTGGTGATGAGCCTGGGGTATCGGACGCCGGAGGTGGCGGCTAGAGAGCCGACAAGGCGGCGCTAGCAAACTTGGCAACCTAGGAATTTCCCGTATCGGAGCTGCGTTCCAGATATGACCGAGCGTCTGACTTCTCTCGAGTACGCAGTCGTATCAAAGTTCTGCGGACAGCAGGGCTTAGACGTTCCGAACCCGCATGAGTTTGCTGTCACGTTCCGTGATCGTAACCCCGTCGGATTTATGACCGAAATATCTTGCGTGAAGCCACTAAGCTACAGCCGGCGAGCCTATGAGCAAATTCCCGATGCGATAAGCTTGGCGGTCGGAACCGAGATTGGATTCGTTCTTTTCTTCAAGGACGGACTATTGAACGCCATCGAGGGCTACAGCTACGGCGAGGAATGGCCTGAGCCAGAATGGCCGGTAAGATTTCGGGAAGGGTCAGACCAAACGGGCTAGCCCACCTCTTCCAGAAACACCTACTTGTCGTCGATGATCCTGAGATAGGCTGCCGTCACCGCCAGGATGATCGCGCCGAACAGCATGCGGCGCGCGCCTTCCGGCATCTGCAGGACGGTGAGCAGCGTGATCATCACCTGCAGGATGAGCGCGCCGACGATGGTGCCGGTGTAGCTGCCGCGGCCGCCGAAGATCGAGGTGCCGCCGATGACGGCGGCCGCCACCGAGGTCAGCACCAGCGGCTCGGCGAGCGACAGCGACGGCGCCCGGATCAGACCCATGTAGAGCAGGCCCATGACGCCGGCGAGCAGGCTGGAAAACATGTAGAGCGCCAAGATCACCTGCCAGTACTTCACGCCGGCGAGCCGCGTCGCGCGCTCGTTGTCGCCGATCGCGTAGAGCAGCCGGCCGAAGCCGGTGCGCTTCTGGATGAAGATCAGCAGCGCGGCGACCGGTATGAACAGCAGCAGCGCGTTGGGGAAGCCCCACGTCACGCCGGTGCCGAGCCATATGAGAAAATCCGGCACCTTGGCGCCGGAAGCGATCACCGTGCGCTGGTAGACCTGCAGGCAGCCGACGCCGATCAGGCTGGTGCCGAGTGTCATGATGAGCGGATGCACGCGGAAGACGCCGACGCCGATGCCGTTGACGAAGCCGATGCAGAGCGCGGGCACCAGCGCCATCAGCATCGCGGTGGCAGGGTCGTGGATCGCGCCCTGCGTGGCGACGATGAAGGCCGCCATCGTCGCGGCGGTGCCGACGGACAGGTCGATGCCGCCGGTCAGCATGGTCATCGTCTGGCAGCCCGCCATCAAGGCCAGCGGAATGGCGAACTTGATCGTGTTGCCGACCCAGCGCTGGTTGAGGATGCCGGGCTGGATGATGTTGAGCACCAGCACCAGCAGGACCAGAAGGATGATGAGCGGCACGAGCGGATAGTCGCTCATGAAGCGCTTGATGCGACGGCCGAGCGGCGCCTGTTCCGGTGTGGTTGCGCTGATGCTCATGACTGGCGGCTCCGCATTGCGATGAAGGCGCCGAACATGACGACCGCGACGAGGATGGTGCCTTCGACGATCGCCGTGACGTTGGGGTCGATGGCGAGTAGCGTCAGCACCGTGCGCGCGAGACGAAGCACGAAGACGGCGATGATCGGGCCGAGCAGGCCGCCCTTGCCGCCGCCCAGAACGACGCCGCCCAGCACCACCGCCGCGACGCTGGCCATGAGATAGGGACCGGGGATCGGCGCGCCGATGCCGGTGCTCATTGTGAGCGACAGGCCGCCCATGGCGCCGAACAGGCCGCCGATCGCATAGGCAAGGATCTTGGTGCGCGCCACCGGCACGCCGGAGCGGAAGGCAGCCAGCTCGTTGGAGCCGATGGCGTAGATCGACAGGCCGAGGCGCGACCGCTTCAGCGGGATCCAGACGATGCAGAGCAGCACGACGAGCAGCAGCAGCGCCTTCGGGAACCAGGCGGTGACGGCGGCGGGCAGCACCGGCAGTGGCACCGTGCCGAAGATCAGGCTGCGCAGCCAGTCCGCCGAGCCGCCGCCCGGAGCCGGCAGGATCAGCAGCGCCGCACCCTGCAGCATGAACAGCGTGGCGAGCGTCACCACGATGTCGGGCACGCGCGTGACCACGATCAGGATGCCGTTCAGCGCGCCGAGCGCGAAGCCCATCAAGAGCACGAAGGGCACCACGAGCAGCGCGAATTCCTCGCTGGCGCCGGCCATCAGCGCGGCAGCCGTCACGCTGGTCACCGCCATCATGGCGGCGACCGACAGATCGATGCCGCCTGCGATGACCACCACCGTCTGCGCGGCGACCGCGAAGGCGAAGGGCAGCACGGCGCTGACCAGCGAACCGAAGTCGCCGGCGCCGTAGCTCGGCTGGATCACCCTGGCGGCGATGAAGAGCAGGACGAACAGGACCAACAGCCCCGCAATCCATCCCTGCTGGCGCAGAATGCGCATCATGGCTGCGCCTCCGGCGCCGCATGGGGTTCGGCCAAGATGCCGACGTCGGCCTTGGCGTCGCGCGGCAGCCCGTAGGCGGCGCGCGTCAGGGCCGGCTCGTCGGCGATCTCGACCGGCAGCACGTCGACGACCTTGCCGCCGAAGATGACGATCGCCCGGTCGCAGACGAGCTGCACTTCCTCGAGCTCGGAGGTGTAGAACAAGACGGATTTCCCCTGCCCCGCGAGCTGCCTGAGCAGCTTGTAGATTTCCTGCTTGGTGCCGACGTCGATGCCGCGCGTCGGGTCGAAGCAGAGCAGCGTGCGCGCGTCCGCCGCGATCCAGCGGGCAATCGTCACCTTCTGCTGGTTGCCGCCCGACAGGCGCTGCACCTCGCGCTGCGCCCGCGTATCGATCTGCAGGCGCTCGATGGCGCTCTGCACCGTGGCGTCCTCCCGCCGCTTGGCGATCGGGCCCCAGTTGCGGAAGGCGGCGGAGAACGGCAGCGCGATGTTCTCGCGCACCGACTGCTGCATGGCGAGCGCCTCGGAGCGGTCGCCAGGAACATAGGCGATGCCCTTCTCGATAGCATCCACCGGGTGCGTGAAGCGTACGGCCTTGCCGTCGACCTCGATCGTGCCGCCATCCGGCCGGATCGAGCCGGCGAGCGCGGCGAACAGTTCGTCCTGCCCCTGGCCTTCGAGCGCGACGACGCCGGCGACCTCGCCGTCCTTGAGGTCGAAGGAGACGTCCTGCAGCTTGGTGCCGACCTTGAGATTGCGTACGGCGATGCGCGTGCTGCCGTCCACCGGCGCGGCGCCTTCCGTGGCCTTCTTCTGCGCGACGCGCTGCTTCTCGACCTTGGCGCCGAGCATCAGCTCGACGATCTTTTCCTCGATGCCCGGCTCGATGTCGACCACGCCGACGGTGGCGCCGTCGCGCAGCACGGTGGCGCGGTCGCAAAGCGCCGCGATCTCGACGAAGCGGTGGGAGATGAAGATGACGGAACGACCGGTCTGGCTCTGGCGCTTGACCACGTCGAGCACGCGTTCGGCGAGGTTCGCCGGCAGTGCCGCCGTCATCTCGTCGAGCAGCATCACGTCGGGCTCGACGGCGAGCGCGCGGGCAAGGTCGAGCACGCGCTGGATGGCGAGAGGAACGTCCCGCGCCAGATCGCGCAGGTCGAGATCGGGAACGCCGAGTTCCTTGATCCAGTGGCGGAACGGCTCGACGGGCGTCTGGGTGAGACGAAGATTGGAAAGGACGTCGAGATCGGGGATCAGCGACGGCTCCTGATAGACCGGCACGAGGCCTGCCTGCCGCGCCTTCGCGGGCGAGCGGATGTCGCGCTCCTGGCCGCGCACAAGGATGCGTCCCGCATTGGCCGGAATGGCGCCGGTGAGGATCTTGACCAGCGTCGACTTGCCGGCACCGTTGGCGCCCATCAGCGCATGCACTTCGCCCGGCCGCAGGGTGAGCGACGCGTTCTTCAGGGCGGCCACGGCACCGTAGCGCTTGGCCACGCCGGTGGCGTCGAGGAGCGGTTCTGTCGCCAAATCGATTAAAATCTCGGTTAGAGCGGCGGGGACGACGGCTGCGAGCCGTCGTCCCCGCTTCAGTTCAGGTCAGGCGATTATTCGCCGGGGCCTTTGCAGGCGACGATCTGGTCCTTGGTGTAGGTCGTCCAATCCGGGATCGAGATCGACACCGGCCACTCCGGCGACAGCGACGGGTCGGCAGCGCCTTTCAGCTTCTCCTTGCCGGCATCCGTCACGTTCTCCCAGATTTCCGGCTGCACGAGGACCGTCTGCTCGGCCGGCTTCTTGCCGTCGAGGATCTGCACCGCCAGCGTGACGCCAGCGCCGCCGATCGAGCCGGGGTTGGTGACGGCCGCGCCCTTCAGGCCCTCGACCGAGTTGAGCTGACCGACGAAGCCGGCATTATCGGCGCCGACGACCGGCACCAGCGTGGCCTGGCTCTCGACCAGAGCGTCGACGATCACGTTGTCGATGCCGCTAGTCCAGATGCCGTCGAACGGCACGCCGGTGGCGATGTAGTCGAGGATCTGCTGCTTGCCCTGATCCTGCTGCCAGCCGGTGAACACTTCCTGCGCCACCTTCACGTCGGGGAACTCGGCGAGAGCGCGCTTGAAGCCTTTGTCGCGGTCGCTGTCGGCGGAGGCGCCGGCCGCGCCGCGCATGTAGACGATGTTACCCTTGCCGCCGATCGTCTCGAACAGCCACTTGGCGCCGAGATAGCCGTACTCTTCCTGGTTGTTGGAGATGATGTAGGCGGACGGCTCGGTGACGGCCTGGTCGACCGCGACGACGGTGATGCCGGCGGCGGTGGCTTCGGCGAGCGCCGCCTGGATGCCGGCCGGGTCGGCCGGGTTGACGACGATGGCGTCGACCTTGGCGCTGATCAGATTGCGCAGGTCCTCGAGCTGGCCGGCAGCGTCGGTGTTGCGGTGGGCGATGTTGAGCGCCTTGACCTTGCCGGAAGCAAGCGCCTGCGCCTTGATCGCGCAGATCATCTCTTCACGCCAGCCGTTGCCCTGCACGGTGTTGGACACGCCGATCGTGTATTCCTGCGCGGCTGCCGCGCCGGCGAGCATGGTGGCGCCGAGCGCCGCCAGCCCGATCGTCTTCAAAACCTTCATGATCTTCTCCCTGTAACGATGCCTTCGCGCCTGGTCCTCAATACGAGCCGTCAGGCGCACCCCCGGTTGTGAAACTCTTCTACCGTTGCGCCGCGATCGGTGTCCAGACACCCCCTGCTTCATGGCTGTCGACGGAAGCGTCGATGAAGCGCATGCCAAGCAGCCCGTCCTCGATCGAGGGCACGAGCGCGGCAAGCGCCGAATCCACCGGCTCTCCGCGCCGACGCGCCGAAATCAAGGCGATGGCGTCGCGATAGAGGTTGCCGAAACCCTCGACGTAACCCTCGGGATGCTCGGCCGGCATGCGCGACACCCGCGCCGCCTCGCCGCCGACCTCGGCGCCGCCGCGGGTCAAAATGACGTGAGGTTTGCCGAATTCGCAGAAGCGCAGATATTCCGGCTCGTGGCCGTGCCACTCAAGCCCCGCCTTGTCGCCGTAGACCTTGACCGAGAGGCGGTTGTAGTTGCCGGGCGAGACCTGGCTGGCGACCAGCACGCCGCGCGCGCCGGAAGCATAGCGCATCATGACATGCGCGTTGTCGTCGAGCCGGCGGCCGGGAACGAAGGTGGTGAGGTCGGCAGCCACTTCGTCTGGCGCGATGCCGGACACGAAATGCGCCAGGCTGAAGGCATGCACGCCGATGTCGGCGAGGCAGGCGGAGCGCCCTGCCCGGGTAGGGTCAGTGCGCCATTCGGCCTGCTTCTGGCCGTCGGCGTCGATCGGTAGCGTCAGCCAGTCCTGTATATATTCGGCGCGCACGATGCGGACCTTGCCGAGCGCGCCCGACGCGACGAGCTCGCGCGCGTGGCGCACCATGGCGTAGCCCGTGTTGTTCAGCGTGACCGCGAAGACGAGGCCGGACTTTTTCGCGATCGCCGCCAGTTCCTCGGCTTCCTGGAGGGTGGCGGAAAGCGGCTTGTCGCAGATGCCGTCGATGCCGGCCTCGAGGAAGGCGCGGGCGACCGGCGCATGCAGATGGTTGGGCGTCACGATGACGACGGCCTCGATGCCGTCGGCGCGCTTGCCCTCTTCCTCGGCCATCTTGCGATAGTCGGAATAGGCGCGATCCTCGGCAATGCCGATATCGACGCCGGACAGCCTTGCGTTTTCGGGATCGGAGGAGAGCGCACCGGCGACCAGCTCGGCGCGGTCGTCGAGGCGCAGCGCCATGCGGTGCACGGCGCCGATGAAGGCGTTGCGGCCACCACCCACCATGCCGATGCGCAGGCGGCTGGGACCGATCTTGTCGCCGGTAGCGTAAACCATCTCAGTCCTTCATTTCAGGGGTGGGACTGCCCGGCTGAAGCCGCGCCGCCCGAAAACCTCCCAAACCTCCACCGTTCCCGACTATCGCACCAGATTTCCAATAGTCAAGAAATGAAAATTTCGTTCCAAATATCTATGGAAGCCGCGCCGCGGGACCCTCAGATGCCAGGCACCTTGCGCACCGTGCCGGGTTTCACCGCCTGGCCGGTGTGCGCCGACTGGATGGCGGCGAAGACGAGCGCCAGGCTGTCGAGATTGCCGCGCGCGCCGTTGAGCGGCTCGCGCTTCTGCTCGACCGCGACCAGAAGCTCGCCCATCGTGCCGGCAAAGCCGTCGTTGAACCAGGCGCCTTCGAGCTTCGGCCGCGCGATGCCCGCCTCCGTCGTCAGCGTCACCGACTGCTCGCCGAGGTTGGGCCCGGTGCTGGCGAGGCTGCCGAGAGTGCCGCCGACGAAGGTCGTGTCGAGCGGCCCGTGCTTGATCGCCGCGTCGAACACCAGCGAGGCCTGTCCGCCGTCGAAGGCGACCAACGCCTGCGCCAGCAGCGGCGGCTTCGCCTGCTGGCCGGCGGCGCGGTTGCGGGTGGCGTAGACGCTCGTCCCCCTGGCGCCGATCAAGCTCGACAGGAAGTCGAACCAGTGCACGGCGAAGTCGAAGAAGATCAGGTCGTCGATCTTCTCGAAGGGCGTGCCGACGATCCAGCTATGGTCCCAGTGGACGGCCGTGTGCGAGGAGATGACGTCGCCGATCACCCCGGCCCGCACCGCCTCGCGGATATAGGCGAAATGCGGCGCCCAGCGGCCGTTCTGGTTGACCGCGAGCCTGACATTGTTGCGGTCGGCAAGCTCGACCAGCCGCTCGCCGGTATCGAGGTCGGTGACGAAGGGCTTTTGCGACAGCACGTGCTTGCCGGCCTTGAGCGCGGCCTCGACCAGCGGCACCCGCTCCAGAGGATGCGGCGTGATATCGAACACCTCGATGTCGTCGCGCCTGAGCAGGCTCTCGAAATCGTCGGTGGCAATCGCGTCGGGATAGAATTCGTCGCGGCGCGTGGTGGCGCGCGCCAGCGTGCGCGACATCACCGCAGCGACGTCGAGCCCTGCCCGCCGGTAGGCGTCGAGATGGGCGAAAGATATGCCCCCTGCCCCGATCAGCGCGATCTTCGGTCGAAAGCTCTTGGGCATCGGCGGCTTGTAGGGCAGCTCCGGTGCGGCGATTTCCGGCAGCGTCTTGCCGACCAGTGCGTAGTCGCTTTCGGAGGGAAGATCGTCCTTGCTCATGGCAGCAGCTCCACGGTGCGCTTCTCACGCGCCGAAAGCACGGCGCTGTCGGTGATCTGCTGGCCGATACGAGAAAGCCTGGGGTCCAGCGGGCCGGAGATCTGCTCGCCGGTGGCGATCAGATGCAGCATGTATTCGACCGGCGCGCGGCGCGGCGCGGCAAGCGTGTCACAGGGCACGACATGCTGCTCGCGTTTCGCCCGCGTCTGCACGGTGACGTGGTCGTCATAGTCGTAGCTGGCGATGGTGCCGTGGGTGCCGACGATGACGAAGCCGCATTTCGGCTGCGGCTGCGTCGTCCACGGATCGGTGAAGGTGCCCCAGCGGGTCTCGAATTTGGAGAGGCCTTTGCTGTAGCGGCAGACGGTGACGGAATGCTCGTCGACCTCCAGCCCCTGCGGCTCGTCCATGATGCAGGTGACCTCGATGGGCTTCTCGCCGTTCATGAACCAGGAGCCGAGGGTGACGCCGTATCCGACATAGTCGAGCAGGCTGCCGCCGCCGGCGGACTTCTTGTAGAACCAGGAGTTCGGCTTGCCGGCCTGCACCTCCTCGTCGCTGACCTCGACCTTGTCGGCCAGATGGTAGAGCGGGCCGCGGTTGCCGTCGTAGAAATGCACCTCGATGACGTCACCGATGACGCCCTCGTCGATCAGGCGCTTGGTGGTGTTGTGCGAGCGATACCAGGCGAGCGGCCAGTTGATGGCGAGCAGCTTGCCGGTCTTCTGCACGGCCGCGATCATGCGGTCGGCGTCGGCGATCGAGGCGGCGAACGGCTTTTCCATCAGGATGTTGACGCCTGCCGGTGCGACGCGCTCGACCCACACGGCATGCTCGGCGGTCGCCGGGCAGAGGATGACGAGATCGGGCTTCGTCTCCGCGAGGCATCTTTCCGGATCGGTGTAGACGCGGTCGGCAGGAATACCGAAATTATCGATCGCACCCTGCATCCGCTTCGGGTCGGCGTCGCAGATGCCGACGATCTCGGCATCCGGATGGTTGAACGCTTCCCTGAGCAGGTCGCCCATGTGGAAGTGATCGAAATTGATGCCCGCCACCTTCCATTTCGCCATTCCGGCATTCCTCCCTGGCAATTCGCAATCAGATGTCTTTGAACCGCAGCCAAGCCCTTACGGCAATGGCGCGCGCGATGAAATTGTCGCGAGAATCAGGCCTGCTGCAGCTCGTCCATAAACTGCTTCAGCTCGCCCGGCTCGATGCCTACCACATGCTTCGGCTCCGGATAGGCGCCCGAACGCACGTCGGCGACATATTCGCTGAAGGCGGCGATGCGCTCCTGCTGCAGCCGGTCATATTCGGCGGCGAAGTTGCGGTAGACCTTGGAGTGGCGCGGATAGTGGCCGCGGTTGTAGCCGAGTATGTCTTCCGAGAAGAGATATTGCGCGTCGCAGCCGCCGCCGGCGCCCATGGAGATCAGGAAGACCGAGGTGCGCGCCGAGATCGCGCTTGCCACCTCGACCGGCACCACCTCGATCTCGGCGGCGAAGGCGCCGGCCTCTTCCAGCGCCTTGACCTGCTTCCAGACGAACATCGCCGTGTCGGCCGTCTTGCCGACGGCGCGGAAGCCGCCGGTCCAGGTCGAGTGATGCGGGATAAGGCCGGAATGGCCGCAGACGGGCACGTGCTCGTCGGCGAGCGCGCGGATCGTGTCGAGGCTCGCCGCACAATAGACGGCGTCGGCGCCGGTGCGGATGAAGCGGAAGGCGTCGCGCATGACGTCGTCCTTCAGCGCGAAGAAGGAATTCACGCTGCCCGGAATGGCGAAGACGTCGGGCGCGGCGTCCCGGAACTCGGGGTTGAGGATGAGCTCCGGAGTCACCGAAAGGATCTCGACGCCGGCGCGGGCGGCGGCTTCCACCTCTTCCATGGTGAAGACGCGTATCTTGGAAAGCTGCCGCTTGCCCTTCATGGCGCGAAGGTCGGCGACCGTCGGTCGGTTCGAGCGCATGGTTTCCCCCTCTTGAAATAGTGATGGCTTCCGCTCGGGAAGTGGAACAGCGTCAGCCGATCTGGATCAGGACCCTGCCCGCCTCGACGCGGGTCGGATAGGTCTTCAGGTTGACGCAGACCGGCGCGCCCTTGGCCTCGCCGGTCTTGTAGTTGAAGCGGCCGTTGTGTTTCGGGCACTCGATGATCTCGTCCATGACGAGCCCGTCGGCGAGATGCACCTGCTCATGCGTGCAGAGACCGTCGGTCGCGAAATATTCGTCGTCGGGCGACCGGTAGATCGCGAAGGTGCGCCCCTCGTGGTCGAAGCGCACCACGTCTTCCTCGTCGATCTCGTCGGCGCCGCACGCCTCGATCCATTCCGCCATGATGTCTCGCCTGCCTGTTCTTCTTGTTCTTCGGGTGGGGTCTTCCGGGCGGCCCTACTCGGCCGCCTGGATGGTGAGATCGTGGAACTCGTCGCGATAGGGCTTTGCCGTCGGCGGCAGCTCGCGCTTGAGGAAATAGTCCTCGTTGCGCAACTGGCGCAGGAAGGCCGGGACCATCTCGCGGTAGCCGTGCCACATGGAGGGGTTCGGCGCCGGCAGGTCGTGCTTGATCAGCGCGTGCAGCCTGGGCAGCGCATGGTAGGGCACCATCGGGAACATGTGATGCTCCACATGATAGTTCATGTTCCAGTAGATAAAGCGGCTGATCGGGTTCATCAGCACCGTGCGCGAGTTGAGCCGGTGGTCGGTGACGTTGTCGGCGAGCCCGCCATGCTGCAAGAGGCCGGTGAGGATGCCGTGCCAGGCGCCGTACATGCGCGGCAGGCCGATGATCATCAGCGGCAGCCACGACCCCATCCACAGCGCCAGTGCGACGGTCGCGGCGTAGATGGCGAGATGGATGCGCGCAACGCGCACGACCTTGTAGCGCTCCTGCTCGGGGATGAAGCTCTTCTCGGCGTCGCTGAGGATGCCGGCCGAATTGCGCGAGAGGTCGATCATGTAGTGCCAGACGTCGAGTATGCCGACGAAGTTGAGCACGACACGCAGCAGGTCCGGCGGCCGCATGACGGCGATCTCGGGATCGCGGCCGACGATGACGGTATCGGTGTGGTGGCGCGCATGGCTCCAGCGCCAGGTCACCGGATTGCGCATGATCATGAAGCTGCCGATCTGGTAGACGACGTCGTTCATCCAGCGCGTCCGGAAGGCGGTGCCATGGCCGGCCTCATGCCAGCGCGAGTCGCCCGACGAGCCGTAAAGCGTGCCGTAGACGAAGAAGAAGGGCACGCACCACCAGGTGCCCCAGAACCAGATGCCGCCGGCGGCCGACAGGGCGAGGACGCCGAGCCAGATGGCGGTGTCGCGCAGTGCCGGCCCGTCGGTACGCTGCATCAGCTCCTTCATCTGCTTACGCGGGATGTCGGTGTGATACCACTCGGCGGCGGCAAGACCGGTCTCGACGGCGCGACGGCCGCTTTCGCCCATCAGGTCATAATCACGCTTCGTCATCGTGAAATCGGCTCCATTTCCTTCTACTCGCGCTCCTCGGCCATGCTTTCAAGCTTCTTGGAGTGCTGAACGCCAGCAAGATCGAGCACATGCTCGGGGCGCGCACGCTGAAGATTTGCCGGCGGCTGGCCGTCCAGCATGCGCTTGATGTCCGCGACGATGAGCTTCCCCATCAGTTGCCGCCCACCGGTCACCGCTGCTGCCCGATGCGGCGACAGGATCACGTTCGGCAGCTTGCGCAGAATATGGTTCTCCGCCAGCGGCTCGACCGGGAAGACGTCGATCGCGGCCTTGATGCGCTTTGCTTCGGCCGCCGCGACCAGCGCGTCGAAATCGATCAGATGCGCGCGGCTGACCAGCACGACAAGCGCCCCGGGCTGCAGCTTGGCGATGGTCGCCGCATCGACCAGGCCCTTGTTGGTCTTGGTCGGGGCGGCGGTCACGAAGAACACGCGACTGGTTTTGGCGACCTCCTCCAGCGAGGCGAGCTTGACGCCGAGCTTGGCGGCCTCCGCCGGATCGAGCCACGGATCGTAGGCAGCGATCTTAGGCGAAAACGGCGCCAGCAGCCTGCTGATTTCGCGCGCGATCTGGCCGAAGCCGACAAAGCCGATCGACTGCCCGAACATGGTGAAGTCCGTCTTCGGGTTGTCGTTCAGCCAATGCTCGCCGCCGGTGCGGAACAGCTCATGTTCCTCGACAAGGCCGCGGCCAGCGGAAAGCGCCATCGCCACAGCCATTTCGGCGACCGAGCCGCGCATGCCGGGACCGGTCGCCAGCACCTCGATCTTGTGCTCGAAGCAGGCCGCGTAGTCCACCGTGTCCGGGAAGGCCCCATAGAGTTCTATCACCGCCTGCAGGTTTTTAGCCGCCGCAATCTGGTTCGCGTCGAGCGTCGGCAGAGCCGAGAGGTAGAAGCGCATCTTGCCAAGGTTCTCAGCCAGCACCGAGGCCGGAATAGGATCGCTTTTGGCCCACACCAGCTCGCACATCTCGCCAAGCCTGGCGAAATCCTCTGATGTGAACAGTTCGTCGTGCCTGCGCCACTGCGAGTCGAGCACCGCGATCGGCTTGGTCATTCTCATCCTCCCCAAAGATTATCGGCCGGCATGCCGGCTGTTTGATTCACGCTAGCTGATGTCTCTGATGTGATGCAATCAAACACCCAATCAGAATCAATCAATTCGTTGGGTAGCCGCTTTCAATCGCTTGGTTTTCTGCCGATTTCGGCGGGTTTCGCGCCGGTGATCAGCGCGACAAGCTCGTCGCCGGAGGTCTCGGCGGTACGCCGGTGGCCGACGACGCGGCCATTGCGCATGATCCAGATCTCGTTGGAAAGCCGCATCACCTGATCGAAATTGTGGCTGATCAGCAGGAATGTACGTCCCTGGTCGCGCAGCCGCTCGATGAGGTTCTCGACCTCCGTCCGTTCCTTCACGCCGAGGGCAGCCGTCGGCTCGTCCATGATGGTGAGCTTGGCGTTCCAGCCAACCGCCCGGCTGATCGCCACGGCCTGACGCTGGCCGCCCGACAACCGCCGCACCCGCGCCTCGATCGAGGGTATGTTTATCTGCAGGCCGCTCAGCATCTCTCTGGCCCGCTCGGCCATGGCGCGCTTGCGCGTCAGCCTGAGCGGGCCGCCCCAAGTCAGCTCACGCCCAAGGAAGAGATTCTGCCAAATCGTCAGGTCGTCGACGAGCGCAAGATCCTGAAACAGCGTCTCTACGCCGACCCTCCTCGCTTCGTCCGGGTCGTGCATCACCACCGGCTGTCCGTCGAAGGCGATCTCGCCGGAGGTCGGCTGGTGCACGCCGGTCAGTATCTTGACCAGCGTCGACTTGCCGGCGCCATTGTCGCCGACGATTGCCGCGACCTTGCCGGCCTCGACCGATATGCTCACCCCGTCGAGCGCGACAACCGGGCCGAAATGCTTCCTGACGTTGCGGACATCCAGCATCTTGCGCGGCCCGGCTGCGGACACCGCAGCATCGTAAGCTGTAGAGGCGGCCGGCGTCATTTCTGGAACCTGTAGGCGATAGCGAAGATGATCACGACCAGACCGGTGACGATCGGCTGGTAGAAGACGCCGATCCCAAGCAACGTCATCAGGTTGAGCAGCGCCATCAGCACGAGCGCGCCGATGACCGGCCCGACGATCGTACCGCGGCCTCCGAACAGGCTGGTGCCGCCGAGTACGGACGCCGCGATCGAATTGAGCAGATAGGAGCTTCCAGTCGCAGGTTCGGCTGAGCCTATGCGCGCCGTCAGCATGATGCCGGCAATACCGGCTAGGAGGCCGCTGATCATAAAGGCTGCGACCTTTATGCGCCCGACCTTGAGCCCGAGGTTGCGGCTGCCTTCGTGGTTGCCGCCAATGGCGAAGAGATGCGTGCCGAACTGGGTGTGGAAGAGTACCAGATGGCCGAGGACTGCGACGATGCCCGCAAGGAGCGTGATGTTGGGGATCGGCCCGATACTGCCGCTCGCCAGCGAGGTCAGCAGCGGTGATATCACGCTGACCGGCCGTCCGTTGGAGAGCACCAGCGCGGTGCCCGACGCAATGCTCAGCATGCCGAGCGTAGCGATGAAATCGCTGATCTTTCCCTTGGAGACGATGAGGCCGTTGATCATGCCGAAGAGCGCGCCGACCAGCACGGCCATCAGCATTCCCGCGGGAACCCCGAGCTTATAGGTGACGGCCACGCCGATCATCACGCTGGAGACCTGCACCAGCGACCCCACCGACAAGTCGATGCCGGCGGTGATGATGACGAAGGTCTGGCCGATCGCCACCACCACGAGGATCGAACTCGCCACCAGGATCGAAGTGATGTTGGCGACCGTCAGGAAATGCGGTGAGGCGATCCCGCCTACCGCCATCACCGCGAGCAAAGCCAGCACGATCGCCCAGTCGAGCAGTTTGCTCGACTGGACGAACCGTGCCAGTTGCCCAGGAACAAGCGGGGCCACCACACTGGTCCCGCTGCGCACATTCGGCTGCGTCATATACGTTGCCCGGTTAGCGGATCTGCTTGCTTTGAACGCGCTACTTGATCAGCTTCGCAATCGGGCTTTCGTATTCGAAGAACGGCTGTGGCGCAGAAGCTTTGGCGGCTGCGACGTTCTCCGAGGTGATCAGCGCCTGTGGAGCCGCGGTCAGCGGATCGACCGTCGCCCCCTGCGAGGCGGCGAGGCATGCCTCGACCTCGAGTCCGCCCATCAGGAACGGAAACTGTGCGGCCGTTCCGGTGAGTTGACCGGCCTCGATCGAGTTCAGCGCGTCGTCGATGGCGTCGGTGCCGAACACCAGCACCTTGCCGGTGAGGCCGGCATTGTTCACGGCCTGCTGGACACCGAGCGCCATGCCGTCATTGGCCGCGTAGAAGCCCTTGAGATCAGGATGCGCGCGCAGGATGGCGTCGGCGGCATTGAGCGCCTTCTCGCGGTCCCAGTCGGCCGCCTGCTCCTGGACGATCTCCAGGCCACCGGCGCCGCTGCGGAATCCTTCGAGGCGCTGGATGCTGGCCGGGTGAGCCGCCAAGCCGCCGATCAGCGCGACCTTGCCGGAGCCGTCGAAACGCTTGACCATGTCCTCGGCCACAGCCTTACCGGCGTCGGTATGGCGCACGGTCACATATGTCGTCAGCTTGACGCCGGCGGCCTGGAGAGCCGCTTCGTCGAAGGCGTCGCCTGCTACGATCGGAATGTTCTTCTGCGCTGCCGTCACCAGCGGCTGGATCAGATTGCTGTTGCTGATCGGCGCAACGATGAAGCAGTTGTAGTCCTGTCCGACCATGGCCTGGACGATGTTGGTCTGTTCGTCGATCGAGGACTCATCGGTGCCCGCCTGAACGGTCACGACCGCCCCGATCTCCTTGGCCTTTGCCTCTATGCCCTGCTGCGTGGCGGCCCAGTAGGGATTGGCCAGCGTTTTCAGGACCACGGCGATCTTCAGATCCTTGCCCGGCAAATCCTGGGCGACACTTGGAACGGCCACCAGGGCCGCCAGTACAGTTCCAGCCAAAAGTATCGATGCAGTTTTCACGTTTACTTCCTCCCCTTTTTTTAACCTGCGCGTGGTGCTGCCCATGCCAGAGCCAAGGCATCACAACGCATCTCCTCCAAGATCGAGCATAGACGCCGAAAGGGCGCTCACAATCAAACTCTCCATCAGATCACATCACGATATTTGATCGACAGGCGAGCTCAGGCCGATGGAAATCGGCCAAAAACCAGAAGAGCCCGATCTCTAACCCCATGCTTTTCTTGGTATTGAGGCCCGTTCCAGTAAATGAGGGGGCAATCAGGGAAACGCTCAGTTTCGATCGACATATTGGCAGCATGCGCGGTGAGATGCTTAATCGTCGCTCGTTACAAAGGGATTCTTCATGAAAGTTACGGTTTCAGCGATAGCGCAAAGCTGCGGCCTCTCCACCGCGACGGTCGACCGGGCGCTGAACAACAGGCCGGGTATCAGCGCGGCGAACCGCCAGCGCGTGATGGAGGCGGCGCAGCGGCTCGGCTATCTGCCGACGGCCGGCTCCGTCACCCTTCCCTCGCGGCCTGCGGCGCTCGAATTCTTCCTGCCGATCCGGCAGAACGTGTTCATGAGCGAGCTGGCCGACCACATCCGCGACCAGGCCAGCCGCATGCCGCTGGTCGCCTCCTGCAAAATCCACGACCTTGCAGACATCTCGCCGGCCACCCTGCAGGCGGCGATGGACAAGCTCTCGCTGGAGACCAAGGGGGTCGGTGTGATCGCCGTCGACCACCCACGCACGCGCGGCGTACTGCAGCGGCTTGCGGATGCGGGCGTCAAGCTCGTCACCATCGCCTCGGACGTGCCGGCGGCGCCGCGCTCGGCCTATGTCGGGCTGGACAACCGCGTTGCCGGGCGGACGGCGGCGTTCCTGATGGGCAGGCTGCTGCGCGCCCTTTCCGGCGACATCGCGATCGTCACCGGCTCACGTTCCTATCGCGGCCATGAGGAGCGCGAGATGGGTTTCCGCGCCGTGCTCGCCGAGGATTTCCCAAAACTCACGGTGAGCATATCAGTCGACACCAACGAGGACGGCGAGGCGAGCTATGCGGAGACCGTGAAGCTGCTGCGCGACCAGCCTGAGCTGCGCGGGATCTACTGCGTCGGCGCCGGCCGTTTCGGCGTGGCGCGCGCGCTGCGCGAGACCAAGCTGGCGCAAAGGCCGGTCTTCATCTGCCACGACCTGACGCCGCTCACCCGCACCTACCTGATCGACGACCTTGCCGACGTGGTGATCGACCAGAATGCCCGCCTGACCGCCGTGCAGTCGGTGATCCAGCTGCTCGGCTCGATCGCCTCGTCGGCGCAGGTGATCGCCAACCGCTACATCGAGCCCAGGCTGATCTTCCGGGAGAACATCCCGGCACATTGAGACCGATGCCTCTCAGACGGCGAGATAGCCGCCGTCGACCGGCAGGATCGTGCCGGTGACGTAGGAGGCGAGCGGCGAGCAGAGGAAGAGAACCGCGCCGGCCAGTTCGTCGGGCTTGCCCCAGCGCTTCAGCGCGGTCCGCTCGGCGATGGCGCGGTTGCGCGCCTCGTCCTCGCGAACGGCCTGCGTCAGCGCGGTTTCGATCCAGCCCGGCGCGATGGCGTTGACGCGGATGCCATCGCCCGCCCAGGCGATCGCCAGCGACTTGGTCAACTGGGCGATGCCGCCCTTCGACGCGGAATAGCCGGGGACCAGCCCGCCGCCGAAGAAGCTCAGCATGGATGCCGTGTTGACGATGGTGCCGCCCTGCCGGGCAAGCAGCGGCCGTGCGGCAGACGAGAGGCGCATCGTGCCGGTCAGGTTGATGTCGACGACATCGGCGAAAACTTCAGGCTGGAGCTCGTCGCCGCGGCGGATGACGCCGGCGCAGTTGACGAGATGGTCGAGCCTGTCGAAGCCGGCGACCAGCGCGGCGATGGCCCTTTCGTCGCGGACATCGAGCTGCCGGACGGTTGCACCTTCCAGCTCGCGTTCGGCCGCCGACAGGTCGCCGACGCCGGTCACGGTGACGCGGGCGTTCTCCGCGAGGAATGCCTTGGCGACCGCGGCGCCGATGCCGGAGGTCCCGCCGCTGATCAGGACATGCCGGTCCGCGAAGCAGCCGTTCGGCCAGAAGCCCATCGCCGTCACCGGATGAAGGCGTTCACGTAGTCGGCGCCGAGCCCGACCCGCTCGAAATGCGCGCGGCACATGTCGATCTTGGTGAAGACGTCCTCGTAGCCGAGATTCTTGCCCCAGGGGTCGACGTAATACATGACGCCGTTGACCTGGAAAAAGGTGATCATCTCCTCGACATCGTCAGGCACGACGAGCGTGTGCGTCTCGCCCGGGGGCTCGAAGACATAGGATCCTTCGGTAGCGACCCAGTCGTGCTCGAGATAGCGCCAGCGCCCCTTGAGCACGAAGCCGTGCACGGATTGCGGATGGCGGTGGCGCGACAGCACGCCCGCCTTGCGCACCTTGAGCAGGTTCGTCCAGTAGCCCTGCGAGCGGTTCAGGCAGAGCGGCCTGAACCAGACATTCTCGGCCTGCGGCACCCAGAGCCGGTCGTCCGTGGGGACGGCGTCCGGGACGACGATCTCCGGCAATGCGTCCACCGGCATCGGGAACTGGTAGGGCATGCGGGCGTGTTCGTCTTTCTCGGCGGGCATTTCGTCTCGTCCTGTTCGGCGGGTCGTCGGAGCGACCAGATTGCGCAGATGACCCGAACAGTCAAATGACGTGGGCGCGCATCCGGGAGCCCCAACGCGGCCGGCCCGACGGAATGAAAGTCTCCGCACGCAGCCCTACCGGATTTTTCAACTACGCACCTGAGCTTTCGCGGATTGGATTTTCTCGTGGACCCCGGCCATATTTGCCATATCTCCCACCGCGCGAGGCAAGCGCAGTCTGTTGGAGCCAGACATGAGCGAGACGAAGAACCAGACCAAGACCACCGCAATCCGGGCACGGCTGCAGCCGCCCTATGCGTCGGTGCTCGACCTCATCGGGCAGACGCCCGTCGTGGAGCTGACCAAGTTCGATACGGGCCAATGCCGGCTGTTCGTGAAGCTCGAAAGCCAGAACCCGGGCGGCTCGATCAAGGACCGCATCGCGCTGTCGATGATCGCCGAGGCCGAGAAGAGCGGCAAGCTGAAGAAGGGCGGGACGATCATCGAGGCGACCGCCGGCAATACCGGGCTGGGGCTTGCGCAGGTCGGCATACCGAAGGGCTACCGCATCGTGCTGGTAGTGCCCGACAAGATGTCGCGCGAGAAGGTGCAGCATCTGCGGGCGCTGGGCGCCGAGGTCAGGCTGACGCGCTCGGACGTCGGCAAGGGGCACCCGGAATATTACCAGGACATGGCCGAGAGCATCGCGGCGGAGACGCCCGGCTCCTTCTACGTCAACCAGTTCGCCAATCCGGCCAACCCGCTGGCGCATGAGACGACGACCGGGCCGGAGCTGTGGGAACAGCTTGGCGGCGACATAGACGCGGTCGTGGTCGGCGTCGGCTCGGGCGGCACGCTCTCGGGGCTTGGACGCTTCTTCGCGAAGGTTTCGCCGAAGACCGAGATGGTGCTTGCCGACCCGATCGGCTCGGTGCTGGCGCCGCTGGTCAAGACCGGCGAGATGATCGAGGCTGGAAGCTGGACGGTCGAGGGCATCGGCGAGGATTTCGTGCCGCCGAACGCCGACCTTTCCCTCGTGAAGAAGGCATATTCGATCGCCGACCGGCTGAGCATGGCCACCGCGCGCGACCTGCTGTCGAAGGAGGGCATCCTCGCCGGCTCGTCGTCGGGGACATTGCTGGCGGCGGCGCTCAAATATTGCCGCGAGCAGAAGATGCCGAAGCGCGTCGTCACCTTCGTCTGCGATTCCGGCAACAAATACCTCTCCAAGGTGTTCGACGATTACTGGCTGGCCGAGCAGGGCCTGTCGGAGCGCGTGCAGCACGGCGATCTGCGCGATCTCGTGGCGCGCTCGCACCGCGAGGGCGGCACCATCACCGTCGGGCCGGAGGACACGCTGATCAACGCCTATGGGCGCATGCGCCGCGCCGACGTCTCGCAGCTTCCCGTCATCGACCAGGGCAAGCTGATCGGCATCATCGACGAGAGCGACATCCTGCAGCGCGTCGAGGGCTCCTATGACGGCCGCTGGGCGCGCTTCGATGCGCCGGTGAAAACCGCGATGACCGCCGAGCTCCACACGCTGCAGGCCGACCAGACGCTCGACGCGCTGCTGCCGGTGTTCGACCGCAACGAGGTGGCGATCATCTATGACGGCGACGAGTTCTTCGGCCTGATCACCCGCATCGACCTGATCAACCATCTGAGGCGATCCAAGACATGACTGCATCCGGTAAGAACCGCCTGGCCTTCGCCACCCGCACGATCCACGGCGGACAGAGCCACGACCCGACCACCGGCGCGGTGATGGTGCCGATCTACGCCACCTCGACCTATGCGCAGGAGAGCCCGGCGGTCCACAAGGGATTCGAATACGCCCGCAGCCAGAACCCGACGCGCTTCGCCTTCGAGCGCGCGGTGGCCGACCTCGAAAGCGGCGCCGCCGCCTTCGCCTTCGGCTCGGGACTGGCGGCGATCGCCAACATCCTCGAACTGCTCGACGCCGGCGCCCATGTGGTGGCGACCGACGACATCTATGGCGGCAGCTACCGGCTGATGCACCGGGTGCGCAAGCGCTCGGCCGGGCTGCAGGTCAGCCTCGCCGACTTCACCGACCTCGCCGCGGTGGAGGCCGCGATCAGGCCGGAAACGCGGATGCTGTGGATCGAGACGCCGACCAACCCGCTGCTCAAGGTGGTCGACCTCGAAGGCATCGCGGCGCTGGCGAAGCGCAGGGGATTGATCACAGTCGCCGACAACACCTTCTGCAGTCCCTACCTGCAGCGGCCGCTGGAACTCGGCGTCGACATCGTCGTGCATTCGACGACGAAATACCTCAACGGCCATTCAGACATGGTCGGCGGCGTCGCCGTGGTGCGCGAGGAAGGCGAAATCCTCGACCAGCTCAAATTCCTGCAGAACGCGGTCGGCGCCATTTCCGGGCCGTTCGACAGTTTTCTCGCCTTGCGCGGCATCAAGACGCTGGCGCTGAGGATGGAGAGGCACTCCGAGAACGGGCTGAAGATCGCCAAATGGCTGGAGAGCCGCAAGGATGTGCGCCGCGTCATCTATCCCGGCCTGCCAAGCCATCCGCAGCATGCCGTCGCCAAGCGGCAGATGTCGGCCTTCGGCGGCATGATCTCGGTAGAGCTCGACCGCGACCTCGCCGGCACCAAACGTTTCCTGGAGCGCACGCAGCTCTTCACGCTGGCCGAGAGCCTCGGCGGGGTCGAGAGCCTGATCGAGCATCCGGCGCTGATGACGCACGGCTCGATACCGCCCGAGCAGCGCGCGGCGATCGGCATCTCCGATTCGCTGGTCAGGCTGTCCTGCGGCATCGAGGACGGCGACGACCTGATCGCCGATCTCGAGCGGGCGCTGGCGGCGTAGGGTCAGACGCCCAGATACCGATCCTGCAATTCGGGCGTGAGTTCGGCGGGGCCGCCGCTCCAGACGGTACGGCCCTTTTCCAGCACGACGCAGCGGTCGGCGACGCCGAGCACCTCGTCCATTGTCTTGTCGACCACGAGGATGGCCTGGCCGTCCGCCTTGAGCTTGCGGATCGCGGCCCAGATGTCCTGCCGGATGATAGGCGCCAGGCCCTCGGTCGCCTCGTCGAGGATGAGCAGGCGCGGATTGGTCATCAGCGCGCGGCCGATGGCCAACATCTGCTGCTCGCCGCCCGAAAGCGTGCTCGCATATTGGCGCAGCCGCTCGCCAAGCCGCAGGAACAGCGACGTGACCGCGTCGAGCGTCCATTTGCCCGGCCGCGCGGAGGCGACGAGATTTTCCTGCACCGTCAGGTTGGGGAAGCAGCGACGCCCCTCCGGCACGAGGCCGATGCCCAGCCGTGCGATGCGGTGCGGCGGCAGTCCGGCAAGCTCCGCGCCGGCGAAGACGATGCGCCCGGCGCGCGCCGGCGTCATGCCGCATATGGAGCGGATGGTGGTCGTCTTGCCCATGCCGTTGCGACCCATCAGTGTGACGACCTCGCCCTCGCCGACATCGAGATCGACGCCGAACAGCGCCTGGCTCGGGCCGTAGAACGTCTCGACGGCAGAGGCCTGAAGCAGCGTCATGCCGATGCTCCGAGATAGGCCTGGCGCACGTCGGGATTGTTGCGGATGTCCTCGACGGCGCCGCTGGCGACGATGCGGCCGTAGACCAGCACGGAAATACGGTCGGCGAGCGCGAAGACGGCGTCCATGTCGTGCTCGACGAGAAGGATTGGCGCCTCGGCGCGGAGCGCGTCGAGCAGCCGCGTCAGCGCGCGAGAACCCTCCTGCCCCATGCCCGCCATCGGCTCGTCGAGCAGCAGCGCCCTGGAGCCGAGCGCCAGCGCGATGGCGATCTCGAGCTGGCGGCGTTCGCCATGCGACAGTTCGGCGGCGGGAACGGCGGCGCGTCCGGCAAGGCCGACACGGTCGAGCGCGGCCATCGCCGGCTCGGTGAGACTTGTATCGGCCATGACGTTGGCGAAGAAGCGGAAGCTCGACCCCTGCCGGCCCTGCACGGCGAGCATCACGTTGCGCAGCGCGGAGAATTCCAGCGCCAGCGACGAAATCTGGAAGGTGCGGCCAAGCCCGAGGCGGGCGCGCGCGGCCACACCGAGGCCAAGCACGTCCTGGCCGAGGAAGCGGATGGAGCCGGCGTCCGGCCTGAGGCCGCCCGAGATCTGGTGGATCAGGGTCGTCTTGCCGGCGCCGTTGGGGCCGATCAACGCGTGAATCTCCCCTGCCCTGAGGTCGAGGCTGACGCCGTCGGTCGCCTTCAGCCCGCCAAAACTCTTGGACAGGTCGCGGATGTCGAGGATCGGGTCAGCCATGGCGCGCCTTCCCGGCAAGGACGCCGATGATGCCGCCGCGCGCGAAGAGCACGACGCCGAGCAGGATGAAGCCGAGGAAGAACTGCCAACGCTCGGTCAGCCCGCCGAGCGCGAATTCGAGCAGCACGTAGAGGATGGCGCCTGCGACCGGGCCGAACAGCCTGCCGGTGCCGCCGAGGATGATCAGCACGATCAGTTCGCCGGACATCTGCCAGGACATCATCGACGGGCTGACGAAGCGGTTGAGATCGGCGAAGAGCGCGCCGGCAATGCCGGTGACGACGGCGGAGATGACGAAGGCCGCAAGCCGGATGTGGTACGGCCGGATACCTATCGCCGCGACGCGCGTGTCGTTCTGCCTGGCGGCCTGTAGGGCAGCGCCGAAGCGGGAATCCCGGATGCGCCACATGAGCACGAGCGCCGCCATCAGCACAGCATAGCAGACGAGAAAGAAGCTCAGCGGATTGGCGGTGTTCAGGCCGGGAAAGCCATTGCGTACCGTGATCGACAGGCCGTCCTCACCGCCATAGGCCGGCCAGGAGACGGCGAAATAATAGACCATCTGCGCGAAGGCCAGAGTGATCATGATGAAATAGACGCCGCTGGTCCTCAGGCTGATCGCGCCGATGGGCAGCGCGACCAGCGCGCAGACGAGCGCGGCGACAAGCCAGATGACCGGCATCTGGTCCGTTCCCGGCAGGCCGAGCAGCGGCTCGGCGTTGAAGGCGTGGCTGGCAAGGATGCCGGCGGCATAACCACCGATGCCGAAGAAGGCGGCGTGGCCGAACGAGACGAGCCCGCCGAAGCCGAGCGCCAGGTTGAGTCCGACAGCCGCCAGCGCGAGGATCGCCATGCGCGTCGCCAGCGTCACATAGAACGGCTCGCCGAGCATCTGGGCGGCAAAGGGCAGCGCCAGCAGCAGCAGCGCAAGCACGAGGTTGAGCAATCCTTCCCGCCGCATCGGTCAGCCCTGCGCCGAGTAGAGGCCCTTGGGCCGGAAAGCGAGGATCAGCGCCATGACGATGTAGATCGACATCGAGGCGAGCGCCGCGCCGATACCGGCCGCCTGGGCGGGGCCGATCGCGGCGGCGAGCAGTTGCGGTAGCAGGATGCGGCCGAGCGTATCGGTGACGCCGACGAGCAGCGCGCCGACGAAGGCGCCCTTGATGGAGCCGATGCCTCCGATGACGATGACGACGAAGGCGAGGATGAGCACCGGCTCGCCCATGCCGACCTGCACCGACTGCAGGGCGCCGACCATCGCGCCGGCAAGGCCGGCGAGTGCGGCGCCCAGCGCGAAGACGATTGTGTAGAGCGTGCTTATGTCGACGCCGAGCGCCCCGATCATCTCGCGGTCGGATTCGCCGGCGCGAATGCGCATGCCGAGACGCGTCCTGGCGATCAGCGCATAGAGCGCGACGCCGACGAGCAGGCCCGCCGCGATGATGGCAAGCCGGTAGACCGGGTACTGCACGCCGCCCGGCAAGGCGACGGCGCCGCCGAGCTGCGGCGGGATGTTGAGGTAGAGCGGAAAGTCGCCGAACAGCCAGCGCACGGATTCGGACAGGATGAGGATCAGCGCGAAGGTCGCTAGCACCTGGTCGAGATGGTCGCGACCATAGAGCCGGCGGATCACTGTGACCTCGATCAGGGCGCCGGCCGCCGCGGCGGCGACCAGGCTGGCGGCGAGACCGAGCCAGAACGAGCCGGTCGCCGCGGCCACCGCCGCGCAGGCGAAGGCCCCGACCATGTAGAAGGAACCGTGCGCGAGGTTGATCAGCCCCATGACGCCGAAGATGAGGGTCAGCCCGGCGGCCATGAGGAAGAGCATGACCCCGAACTGGAGTCCGTTCAGAAGCTGTTCGACGATCAGGGCTGTCTGCACGATCCGCACCTACCACCGGACAGCGGGAAGATCGGGACCTCGGCGCATCGCGAGGGAGGCGGCGATGCCGCCCCCCGACGCGCCAACGGCTGATACGGGGTCAATTTTAAAGCTTGCACTCGGCCGCGTAGGCGTCGGTGTGGTCGGTGAAGCTGGTCGCCACGATCTTGTTGGTCAGGACGCCTTCGTCGTTCTTGACCACCTCGCGGACGTAGAAATCCTGGATCGGATGGTGGTTGGTGTTGAACTTGAACTTGCCGCGCACGGAATCGAACTCGGCTGCCGCAAGCGCCGCCCGGAAGGCGTCGGCGTCCTTGACGTCGGCCTTGGCCGCCGCCGCAGCGAGCAGCGTGCCGGTGTCGAAGGCCTGCGCGGCGTAGATCGAAGGCAGCCGGTTGTACTCGGTCTTGAACGCCTCGACGAATTCCTTGTTCTTCGGATTGTCGAGGTCCGGCGACCAGGATGCGGTGTTCTTGGCGCCGAGCGCAGCGTCGCCGATCGCGGCCAGAACGTCCTGGCTGAAGGAGAAGCCCGGTCCCATCACGGGGATGCCGACGCCCGACTGGGCATATTGCTTCATGAAGGCGATGCCCATTCCGCCGGGCAGGAAGAAGAACACGGAATCGGCGCCCGAGGCGCGGATCTGCGCGATCTCGGCGGCGTAGTCGGTCTGGCCGAGCTTGGTGTAGACCTCGCCGACGAGTTCGCCCTTGTAGTAGCGCTTGAAGCCATTCAGGGAATCGGTGCCGGCTGGGTAGTTCGGCGCCAGGATGAACATCTTCTTGATGCCTTCCGTCTGCGCATAGTTGCCCGCCGCCTCGTGGAAATTGTCGTTCTGGTAGGCGACGTTGAAATAGTTCTTGTCGCATTTCGCGCCGGCCAGCGGCGACGGGCCGGCATTGACCGACAGGTAGAACTTGCCCTGCGCGACAGCATTCGGCACCACGGCCATGGCGAGGTTCGACCAGATGATGCCGGTGAGCACGTCGACCTTGTCGCTCTGGATCATCTTGTCGGCGATCTGGACCGCCAGCTCCGGCTTCATGGCGTCATCCTCGGTGACGACCTCGATATCCTTGGAGCCGGAGAGCTTGATCGCCAGCATGAAGCCGTCGCGGGCATCGACGCCCAGGCCGGCGCCGCCGCCGGAGAGCGTGGTGATCATGCCGACCTTCACCGGCTCGGCGAAAGCGATGCCCGAGGCGCCCAGCGCCAGCGCCAGCGCACCTGCTGCAAGAATAGTCCTCATTTCCGATCTCCCATTCGTTTTTGTCGGCCGAAACGCCAAAGTGCCGAAAACATATCGCGTTGAAAACCCCGTTTTGAGAATAGTCCTTTCGTCTGGGAGGGCCATGGCCGGCGGGATTTGTCGGGTACCGGCCTCGGCGCTGCTCGCTGAGCGGGACCCAAGCTCAACCGGCGCCTACGCATGCCAGTCATGGCCCCAATCGCCGGCTCGCGGCAGTCAGGCGACACAACGCAGAACGAAAGGCTAGACCCGCTCCATCGCGATGGCGATGCCCTGGCCGACGCCGATGCACATGGTGGCGAGCGCCAACCTGGCATTGCGTTCACGCAGTTCGAGCGCGGCCGTGCCGGTGATGCGGGCGCCGGACATGCCGAGCGGATGGCCGAGCGCGATGGCGCCGCCATTGGGGTTCACATGCGCGGCGTCCTCGGCGATGCCGAGCTGGCGCAACACGGCGATGCCCTGCGAGGCGAAGGCCTCATTGAGCTCGACGACGTCGAAATCGGCCGGCTTCAGGCCGAGCCGGGCGCAGAGCTTCTGCGTCGCCGGCACCGGGCCGATGCCCATGATGCGGGGTTCCACACCGGCCGAAGCGCCGCCGAGGATGCGCGCGATCGGGGTCAGGCCATGCTTCTTCGCCGCCGCTTCCGAGGCGACGATCAACGCCGCCGCGCCGTCGTTGACGCCCGACGCGTTGCCGGCCGTCACCGTGCCGCCCTGCCGGAACGGCGTCGGCAGCTTTGCCAGCGCCTCGATGCTGGTGACACGGGGGTGCTCGTCCTTGCCGACCACGACCGGATCGCCCTTTCGCTGCGGGATCGTCACCGGAACGATCTCCTTCGCCAGCCTGCCATTCTCCTGCGCGGCGGCGGCCTTCGCCTGGCTGCGCACGGCGAAGGCGTCCTGGTCGGCGCGGGAGACGGAAAAATCCTCGGCGACGTTCTCGCCGGTCTCCGGCATGGAATCGATACCGTACTGCTTCTTCATCAGCGGATTGACGAAGCGCCAGCCGATGGTGGTGTCGTGGATCTCGGCGTTGCGCGAGAAGGCGCTCTCGGCCTTGGGCAGAACGAAGGGCGCGCGGCTCATCGATTCGACGCCGCCGGCGATCATCAGTTCGGCCTCGCCGGCCTTGATGGCGCGGGCGGCGATGGTGACGGCATCCATGCCGGAGCCGCACAGCCGGTTGACCGTCGAGCCCGGCACCTCCTTCGGCAGGCCTGCGAGCAGGAGCACCATACGCGCGACGTTGCGGTTGTCCTCGCCGGCCTGGTTGGCGCAGCCATAGACAAGGTCGTCGACCGCAGCCCAGTCGACACCTGCGTTGCGTTCCAGAAGCGCCTTCAGCGGGACGGCGCCGAGATCGTCCGTCCGCACGGAAGACAGCGATCCGCCGAACCGCCCGATCGGCGTGCGGACGTAATCGCAGATGAAAGCCTCGGGCATGCGATTCTCCAAATACCTGGCGCCACGGATGCGCAGCCGCGAACCGCGCCTGTCGCTTCGGCGTGTGGCTTAGCGGTGTTTCCCAAAAATATCCATGCTGCCTGTTTCAGGGCCGTCGGCTATCCGGCGCAGGTCACGTGCGACGAACAGGGTTGCGATCCCGCCATGGATTCGGGCAAATGGCCGTCCCGAAAACACATGCCCGTTTTCGCTCGTTCTTGACCTGCCAGCTTTCCATCCTGAGGGGACCTCCATGAAGAAGCTCATCAACGACCCGCGGCGCCTCGTTCGGGAACTTCTGGAGGGAACCGTCGACCTCTCCCCTCGCCTCGCCTTGCTCGACGGCGAGGATGTGGTGATCCGCGCCGAGCTTCCGGCTCCGGCAGAACGCAAGGTCGCGATCATCTCGGGCGGCGGCAGCGGCCACGAGCCGGCGCATGCCGGCTATGTCGGGCGCGGCATGCTGACGGCGGCCGTCGCCGGCGACGTCTTCACCTCACCCAGTACCGATGCGGTGCTTGCCGCGATCCTCGCCGTCAGCGGGCCGGCCGGCGCAGTGCTGGTCGTCAAGAACTACACCGGCGACCGGCTGAACTTCGGCCTCGCCGCCGAGCTTGCCCGCCAGCAGGGCATCCCGGTGGAGGTGGTGGTCGTGGCGGACGACGTGGCGCTGCGCGACCTGGTGGCGCGCGACCGCCGGCGCGGCATCGCCGGCACGGTGCTCGTGCACAAGCTTGCCGGAGCGGCGGCCGAGCGCGGCCTGCCGCTCGCCGACGTCGCCGGGATCGCGCGCAGCGCAGCGGCGGCGCTCGGCTCGATGGGCGTGGCGCTGGGCGCCTGCACGGTGCCGTCGGTCGGCAAGCCGGGCTTCGAACTCGGCGAGAACGAGATCGAATTCGGCCTCGGCATCCATGGCGAAAAGGGCGTCGAGCGCAGCACCATGCTCGGCGCCGACGAGATCGTGGCGTCGCTGCTCGACTCAATCGTCGCGGATCTCGAGCTGAAACCCGGCGCGAAGGTTGCGCTGATGGTGAACGGGCTGGGCAGCACGCCGCCGATGGAACTCGCCGTCGTCTCGCGGGCGGCGCTGGCGAACCTGCGCGGGCGCGGCATTGCCGTCGAGCGCGCATGGACGGGCAATTTCATGACGGCGATCGAGATGCCCGGCGTTTCGCTCACCGTGCTGCCGCTCGACGAACAGCGCAACGGGCTCTTCGACGATGCGACAGACGTTCCGGTGTGGCCTGGCGACGGCCGGATCGCGGAGCGCAAGCTGGTGAAGGTTCCGCCGCAGCCCGTTCCTGCGAAGGCATCGCCCGGACCGCTGTCGCCCAGGCTGAAGCAGGTCGCGCTGGCCGTCGCCGAAGCCCTTGAGGCATCCGAACAGATGCTCGGCGATCTCGACGCCAAGTCGGGCGACGGCGACCTCGGCGCCAGCATGGTGCGCGGCGCGAATGCGATCCGCGCGCTCGGCGACGACAGCTTCTCCTCGCCGGCACGCCTGCTTTCCGATCTCGGCAACGCGCTGCGCCGCGCGATCGCCGGCAGTTCGGGCCCGTTCTACGCGACGGCCCTTCTGCGCGCCGCCGCCGTCCTCGCGGAGAAAGCCGAGCCGACCCAGCAGGACTGGCAGGCGGCGTTCGAGGCCGGCACCGCCGCGATCATGGAACTCGGCGGCGCCAAGCCAGGCGACCGCACCATGGTCGACGCTCTGGCGCCGGCCGCGGATGCGTGGAAGAAGTCCGGCAGCTTCGCCGATGCGGCAAAGGCGGCCGACGCGGGCGCCAAGGCGACCAGCGACATGCTGCCGGCGCTCGGACGCGCCAGCTATCTCGGCAAGCGCGCCCTCGGCCATCCGGACGGCGGCGCCACGGCGGTGGCGATCTGGCTCGGAGCCATCGGCGCCAACATTCCTGGGTAAGCCTGCACCGGCGGCGCGGTGCTGCATGGATCGAAACGACGGCTGGGCCCTGTACGGGCCCGGCGGTTCTATCACCGTGGGCCGGAACCCATCGGTTCCGGCGGCTGTTTGATGGATCAGCGAAGACCAGGTGTGCAGTTTACGGATGCAGCCGACAGGCAGATGATCCGTGGCGAGAAGCTGGAGGGTGAGCATCACAACCGGCGCGACGGTCGTTAGCAACGTCTCCAGGGAAGAGGCTCGAAGTGCCATGCTTGATTTCGAGCATGCCAGGCATCGGATGGTTGAGGTGCAGATCGCGCGGCGCGGGGTGCATGACGAGCGCGTGCTGGCAGCGTTGCGCAAGGTACCCCGCGAAGCCTTCGTCGACGAGGGATTCGAGGAGTTCGCCTATGAAGACAGCCCGTTGCCTATCGGCTGCGGACAAACGATTTCCCAGCCTCTCGTGGTTGCCATGATGGCGGAAGCCGCTGCGATAGCGGCGACCGACCGCGTCCTGGAGGTTGGCACGGGCTCGGGCTATGCGGCGGCGGTACTGGCCGAACTCGCCGCGGAGGTGGTTACTATCGAACGGCACCTGCCGCTTGCCGAGAAGGCCCAACAACGCCTTGGCGCTGCCGGTTATGCAAACGTCGACGTCAAGGTCGGCGACGGCTCCAAGGGCTGGCCGGAGAAAGCGCCGTTCGACGCCATTCTCGTGGCGGCCGGCGGTCCCTCGGCGCCGCGGGTCCTCCAGGAGCAACTGGAGATCGGCGGACGGCTGGTGATGCCGGTCGGCCGCGAACGCGGCTCGCAGCGGCTCATCCGTATCACCCGGACGGCAGCGAACAAATTCGAGGAAGAGGATTTTGGCGGCGTCATGTTCGTGCCGCTGATCGGCGAGCATGGATGGCAGGACAATCCCTGAGTTGGGGCGCACACCCGGCGCAGCGGCTGCGGTCGGCGCTTGTCGGGCAGCCGGCCTGTGATTGCGCCGGATCATCCGAAACGCTTCGCATTTTCGGTCCGATCCTCTAAGCATCGGCAACTTCCCAGAGTGAATCGCAACCGGAGAAGGCTCGCCGATGGCACATGTCGAGATCGAAGCAGACGGCATCAGGGCGCGCGTTGAGCTTCTTTTCGGAATGATCTCCGAACTCGTCGTCGAGCGCGGCGGACGCGAAATCTCCATGCTGCACAAGGCGCCATGGGTCGGGCAGGATATCGCCCTCCCCGACGGCGCGGGCCCCCATCTCGGCGGACTTGCGGGCGATTTCTTCTGCGCCCCGTTCGGCGACGCGTCGGCCGACGGCGCGCCGGGCCATGGCTGGCCGGCGAACACGAGCTGGACGCATGTCGGGACAGAGCGCTCAGGGGGAGAGACGGTCGCCCGCTTTCGGCTCGACCGCAAGGCGATGGGCGCGGACCTGGTCAAGGAGCTGCGGCTGGTCGACGGCCACCCCTTCCTCTACCAGCGCCACATCTTCACCGGAGGGCGGGCCGAGAACATGTCGGTCGCCAACCATGCCATGGTCTCGCTGCCCAATGGCGGCCAGTTGAGTTTTTCGCAAAAACGCTGGTGGGAGACGCCGGCCGCGCCTCTGGAATCCGATCCGGCGCGCGGACGCTCGCTGCTCGCCTGCCCCGCCAAGGTCGCCGATCCCGCGCAGTTCCCGCTCGCCGCCGGCGGCGAGGCTGACATCACCCGCTACCCCTTCGCTTCCCGGCATGAGGATTTCGCGGTCGGCGTCGAAGCGGAGGGGAGCAGGCTCGGCTGGTCGACGGTGGCGCGCGAAAAGGAAGGCGACCTTTTCATCAGCCTGCGCAACCCGGCCCGGCTTCCGGTCACGATGCTCTGGTTCTCGAACGGCGGGCGCGACTACGCGCCCTGGAACGGCAGGCACGTCAACTGCCTCGGCGTCGAGGAGGGGTTGCGGGAACTCAACGAGCTGCCGCCGTCAGCGGCAGGCGTGCCGACCGGTCTGACGCTCGACCCCGGCGGCACGACCGAGGTGCGCCACATCATCGGCTGCGTGCCCTGGGACGAGGCCGGAAAGATCGCATCGCTGGCGCAGGCCGGTCACGGCATCGATGTCACGCCGACGTCGGGCCGGGCCGTAACCATCCCCTGCGACCCCGCATTCCTCGGCCTTTAACGCCGGCATCCTGCCGTCCGGCGGTGGCGCAGGCGGGTAGCACGGCCGCAGCGTCAAGCTGATCCCGTTCAAGGCCCGGTTTCGTACCGGGACGCCGAGGTACTCACGCGGACCGGAGTTCCCCGTTCCCAAGTGTTCCGGACCGCCGCAACTTCCAAAAATCCCGCCTCGTGTCTGGTGTTTGTCGCAGCACAAAGAGGCTGTCCGCACGATGGATATGGTTCTCCCCATCGACAACGGATTGGATCACAAGGAGAACCAAGATGTTCACGCGTCGCCAGGCAATGATCGGAGCGGCGGCCACCGCTATGCTGGCCGCGATGCCCCCGATGGCCGCTTTCGCAACCGAGGACCAGATCGCCGCGCTGCCGCGCGAGCGGGTCAAGCTTGTCGCCCCGCCCTTCGTGCATGCGCACGATCAGGTGGCGAAGGGCGGACCCAAGGTCATCGAGTTCACCATGGCGATCGAGGAGAAGCCCGTCGTCATCGACGACGACGGCACCGTCCTGCAGGGCATGACCTTCAACGGCTCGATACCCGGCCCGATGATGGTGGTCCATGAAGGCGACTATGTCGAGCTGACGCTGGTCAACCCGGGCAGCAACTCGATGCCCCACAACATCGACTTCCACGCCGCCACCGGCGCGTTGGGCGGCGGCGCGCTGACGCTCGTCAACCCCGGCGAGCAGGTGAAGCTGCGCTTCAAGGCGACCCGCAGCGGAACCTTCGTCTATCACTGCGCGCCCGAAGGCCCGATGATCCCCTGGCACGTCGTCTCGGGCATGGCCGGCACCATCATGGTCCTGCCGCGCGACGGACTGAAGAACGAGAAGGGCGAACCGCTCACCTACGACAAGGTGTTCTACATCGGCGAGAACGAGTTCTACATTCCGCGCGACGAGGACGGCAACTTCAAGACCTACGAGAGCCACGGCGACAGCTATGCCGACACGCTCGAGGTGATGAAGGGCCTGGTGCCGACCCACGTGGTCTTCAACGGTGCGAAGGGCGCGCTGACGGGCGACAACGCCATGAAGGCGAAAGTCGGCGAGATGGTGCTCATCGTCCATTCGCAGGCCAACCGGGACACCCGGCCACACATAATCGGCGGTCACGGCGACTATGTGTGGGAAGAAGGCAAGTTCGCCAACCCGCCCGCCAAGGACCTTGAGACCTGGTTCATCCGCGGCGGATCGGCCGGGGCGGCGCTCTACACCTTCCTCCAGCCGGGCGTCTACGCCTACGTCAACCATAACCTGATCGAAGCGGTGGAGCTCGGAGCGACGGCCCACTTCGTGGTCGAGGGCGAGTGGCGCGACGACCTGATGAAGCAGGTCGAGGCGCCCGGCCCGATCCCGACCAACTGACGATCAGGTCGCGGCCCGGACCTTGGGAGATCCGGGCCGCGTTTCTCTGGAGCGTTCCCATGGCGATCACCCTGCTGGAAGCCTCTTTCACGTCCGCCGCCCTTGTCGCGCCGGCGCTGGCCCTCGGGCTGCAGGCGCCGAGCGAACCGCCGGTTCCGGCAGCGGAAACGGTGACGATCGCCGAACAGGTGCTCGACTTCCCGCTGCCGGGTGAATTCCTCGCCGACGGCAGACCAGCCGCCGCACCCACAACCCGCGAGGACGTCGCGGCCTTTCGCATCACCAAACATCAGGTCAGCCTCGCCGACTATCAACGCTGCGCGGCGGCGGGCGCATGCGCCGCAGCAGACGCGCGGGCGACGCACGGCGATGTCCCGGTCACCGGGGTGAACTGGACGGACGCGCAGGCCTACGCAAGGTGGTATTCCGAGGTCACCGACGGAAAGTGGCGGCTTCCGACCGCACTTGAGGCGGCTGCGGCCGCCGGCGAGCGGTTCGGCGGCGAATCCTTCGCCGCCGGCGCGGACGATCCGGGCAACCCGGCCGTGCGCTGGATAAGGCGGTACCGCGAGGAAGCCGCCGCCAAGCGCCCGGCCGACCCCGAGCCTAAGCCACGCGGGCACTATGGCCCCAACAGCTTCGGCGTCGAGGATTTCGGCGGCAATGTCTGGGAGTGGACCTCAACCTGCTACAGCCGCGTCACACTGACCGCCGAAGGCGGTGTCGAGAGCGCTGTCGAGAATTGCGGGGTGCATGTGCTCGAGGGGAGGCACCGGGCGTACATGTCCAATTTCGTGCGCGACGGAAAAAGCGGCGGATGCGCCGTCGGGACACCGCCGGAAAACCTCGGCTTCCGCCTGGTCCGTGACGACGGAGGCCTTCCCGCAATCGCCGCGCTGAAGGCGCGGCTCCGGAGCGTGATCGACATGTTCCGGTATAGCTGACCTGGGAGGCCATCATGAGAACGAAGACATCCGCCATGGTTCCACCGCCGATTTCTCCCGTCCTCCCCGCAGGGCGGGAGACGGTCGTCGAGCGGCTACGCCGACGCCTGGCCGAGGCGCCTCTCGACTGCGGATGCCGGGACGTGGCCGACGACCTGCTTGACCGGGCGAGCGCCGAAGAAAACCTGATGCGCCGCGCGGACGGTCTCGCAGACGCCCGCAAGATGCGCGACGCCATCGTGGTCGTGCTGGCGCTGCTTGGCGAACTGGACGAACTCACGCCGGACGAGCCGGATCTGTCGGTGTTCGGCGAAATCGCCGACCTCTTCGAGGACGTCACAGAATTCGCGGCACTTGGGGCGAAGGCCGCAAGGCAGGCCGCAGGGGAAGGAAACAACTGATGTCCGCCGAAACCGTTCTCCCGCAAGCCGACAGGTCCGTGGTGCGCACGCAGCGCAAGGCAGGCGACTTCTCGCGCGACGGCCGGGGACGCATCTCGTCGATGCCGCCGATCCTTCAATACGGGTTCAGGCCCTTCTTTTTCCTTGCCGCCCTCTACGCCGGCCTCGCCATCCCGGCATGGCTCTGGATGTATTTCTCGGGCTACGCGCCGCCCGGTCCCTTCCCCGGCCTTTACTGGCACTCCCACGAGATGCTGTTCGGCTACTTGGGCGCCGTCCTGGCCGGCTTCATCCTGACGGCGATCCCGAACTGGACGGGGCGCCTGCCGCTCAGCGGATGGCCGCTCGCGGGATTGGTTTTGCTCTGGCTGGCTGGCCGGATCGCCTGCGCCGCGGTTGCCAACCCGGCAGTCGCGCTGGCGCTCGACATCGCATTTCCGGCCGTGCTCGCCCTGTCGGTCTGGCGCGAGGTCGTGGCGGGACGCAACTGGAAGAACGCGCCGGTGGCCGTCATGATCACGCTGTTCGGAGCGGCCAACGCGCTCGACCACGCGGCCAATCTTGACCTGCTTCCGCACGGCCTCGGCACGCGGCTGGCGCTTGGCGTGATCGCCATGCTGCTGGCGCTCATCGGAGGCCGCATCGTCCCGAGCTTCACCCGGAACTGGCTGGTCAAGACCGGCGAGACACGGCTTCCGGCAAGCTTCGGACACATCGACAAGGCAGCGCTCGCAGCCACGGCAGTCGGCGCGGCGCTCTGGGCTGCCGCGCCGGAATCGCCCGTCGCCGGCGTCGTCCTCGCCTTGGCCGGCATTCTTCTCGCCGCGCGCCTGGCGCGCTGGCAGGGCCACCGCACCCTGAGCGAACCCATCCTGCTGATCCTCCATGTCGGCTACGCATGGCTGGCCGTCGCCCTGGTCCTGCTCGGCAGTTCCGCCCTAGTCGACGCGCTGCCCCAGACCGCTGCATTGCATGCGCTGACGGCGGGCGCGGTCGGCACGATGACGCTCGCGGTGATGACCCGCGCCAGCCTCGGCCACACCGGCCGGCAGATCGTCGCGGACCGGGTGGTGGTCGCGGCCTACATCGCCGTCACGGCGGGAGCCGTCCTGCGCGTGGCCGCACCGCTGGCGCAGGACTGGTACGGGCACGTACTCGCCTGCGGCGGCGCCTTGTGGAGCCTCGCCTTCCTGCTGTTCGCGATCAGATACGCGCCGATCCTGTGGGGCCGCAGAGCCGTGGCATGAAGCGCGGAGACATACACTCCGGGTTCCAAGCGGGCATTGGAACGCCCCGCTCCAAGTCTCGGGACTATGCTCCGGGCATAACAAACGTCAAGTAGCGTATTGAGGGGATTGAAAAAGTCGCCCAAGGCGCTAGCCTCTCACCCAGAGTCACGCTCACTGAGCGACTGACCAGTCCAAGGCACATGAGAAAGATCATGACCCAGGATCGTCAGCAAGCCATTTCGGACCCTGGGCCTTCCCGCGCGAAGACGAGACGAACGGAATTGCTGGCCTTTCTCGTGCTCGCTTTCGGCATCTGGCCGATCGTCGCCGTCGGCGTGGTCGGCGGCTATGGCTTCCTCGTCTGGATGTATCAGATCGTGTTCGGGCCGCCCGGCCCGCCTGGAGGGTGAGGCGATGCAGGACAGCCCGAAGATAAGCCGCAGGTCGTTCTTCAAGGGCGATGTCCCCTCACGACATCATATTTCGAGCGCGGTGGTCGTCACGCATCCCTCGCGGCGCGAGGAGATCGGCAGGCGCATAGCCGCCATGCCCGGCGTGCAAGTCCATGCCAGCGAAGGCAGCAGGCTCGTCGTCACGATCGAGGGGCCGACCAGCGGCATGCTGGGAGAGACGCTGATCGCCATCTCGACGCTGGACGGCGTAATCACCGCCAACATGGTGTTCGAGCACATGGACGAAGGCGAGGAGATAGGATCATGACGGCAACCATCAACCGTCGCGATCTGCTGAAGGCGCATGCGGCCTCGCTCGCCGCTGCGTCGGCGGGAATCGCGCTTCCCGCAGCCGCGCAGCCGGTCCCGGGCGGGGTCGAGGCGCTCGAAATCAAGTGGTCGAAGGCGCCATGCCGCTTCTGCGGCACCGGCTGCGGCGTCATGGTCGGCGTCAAGGACGGCCATGTGGTCGCCACCCATGGCGACATGCAGGCCGAGGTCAACCGCGGCCTGAACTGCGTGAAGGGCTATTTCCTCTCCAAGATCATGTACGGCGAGGACCGCCTGACCACGCCGCTGATGCGCAAGCGCGCCGGCGTCTACGACAAGGACGGCGAATTCGAGCCGGTGTCGTGGGACGAAGCCTTCGACCTGATGGCGGAGAAGTGCAAGGCGGTGCTTCGCGAGAAGGGACCCGAGGCGGTCGGCATGTTCGGATCCGGCCAGTGGACGATCTTCGAGGGCTACGCCGCGACCAAGCTGATGCGCGGCGGCTTCCGCTCGAACAATCTCGATCCCAATGCGCGCCATTGCATGGCGTCAGCCGCCTACGCCTTCATGCGCACCTTCGGCATGGACGAGCCGATGGGCTGCTACGACGATTTCGAGCACGCGGACGCATTCGTGCTGTGGGGCTCGAACATGGCGGAGATGCACCCGGTCCTGTGGACTCGGGTGGCCGACCGCAGGCTGGGGCATCCGCATGTCCGCTGCGCGGTGCTGTCGACCTTCACCCACCGCTCGATGGATCTGGCCGACATCCCGGTCGTCTTCAAGCCGGGAACCGATCTCGCGATCCTGAACTACATCGCCAACCACATCATCCAGACCGGCCGGGTCAACGAAGCCTTCGTGCGCGACCATACGGTCTTCATGCGTGGGCAGACCGACATCGGCTACGGGCTGCGGCCCGACAATCCGGTCGAGACGGCAGCAAAGGGGGCGGCCGATCCCGGCAAGACCGAACCGATCGACTTCGAAGCATTCAAGGCGATGGTCTCGGACTACACGCTCGAGATGGTCTCGGAACTGTCCGGCGTGGAGCCCTCGTTCCTCGAGGAACTCGCAGAACTCTACGCCAATCCCGACGTCAAGGTGATGTCGCTCTGGACCATGGGCTTCAACCAGCATGTCCGCGGCGTGTGGGCCAACCAGATGGTCTACAACATCCATCTGCTGACCGGTAAGATTTCGGAGCCCGGCAACAGCCCGTTCTCGCTGACCGGCCAGCCGTCTGCTTGCGGCACCGCCCGCGAAGTGGGAACCTTCGCCCATCGCCTTCCCGCCGACATGACGGTGACCAACCCCGAGCACCGGAAACACACTGAGGAAATCTGGCGGCTGCCGCAGGGACTGCTGCCGGACAAGATCGGCTTCCACGCGGTGCAGCAGGACCGCATGCTGAAGGACGGCAAGCTCAACTTCTACTGGGTGCAGGTCAACAACAACGTCCAGGCCGCGCCCAACACCGGCAACGAGACCTATCCGGGCTACAGGAACCCGGACAGCTTCGTCGTGGTGTCGGACGCCTATCCGACGGTGACGGCCCTTTCGGCCGACGTGATCCTGCCGGCGGCGATGTGGGTCGAGAAGGAGGGCGCCTACGGCAATGCCGAGCGCCGCACGCATGCCTGGCGGCAGCTGGTGAACGCGCCGGGCGATGCGCGCTCCGACGTCTGGCAACTGGTCGAATTCTCGAAGCGCTTCACGACTGACGAGGTGTGGCCCGCCGAAATCCTGGCGGCCAATCCGAACTACAAGGGCAAGACGCTGTTCGACGTGCTTTACCGGAACGGCAAGGTCGACCGCTTCCCGCTCTCGGATCTCGATGCCGAATACGAGAACCGGGAATCGCGCCAATTCGGCTTCTATCTCCAGAAGGGCCTGTTCGAGGAATATGCCGAGTTCGGCCGCGGCCATGGCCACGACCTCGCGCCCTACGACACCTATCACGAGGTGCGCGGACTGCGCTGGCCCGTCGTCGACGGCAAGGAGACGCTCTGGCGTTACCGGGAAGGCTACGACCCCTATGTGAAGCCGGGCGAAGGCGTGAAGTTCTACGGGCGGCCGGACGGCAAGGCGGTGATCCTGGCCGTGCCCTACGAGCCGCCGGCCGAATCCCCTGATGAGGAGTATGACGTCTGGCTGGTCACAGGGCGCGTGCTCGAACATTGGCACTCCGGCTCCATGACCATGCGCGTGCCGGAGCTCTACAGGGCGTTTCCCGGCGCGGTGTGCTTCATGAACGCCGACGATGCGCGGCGGCGCGGCATCAACCAGGGTGCGGAAGTGAGGGTTGCCTCGCGGCGCGGCGAGATAAGGGTCCGTGTCGAGACCCGGGGGCGCAATCGCATGCCGCGCGGCGTGGTGTTCGTGCCATGGTTCGACGCCAGCAAGCTCATCAACAAGGTCACGCTCGACGCGACCGATCCCATCTCCAAGCAGACGGATTTCAAGAAATGCGCGGTGAAGGTCGTTCCCGTCTGACGCGCCGCACGCGCGTCTTCCTCGCAGCCGGACTGGTTCTCGCGGCAGGCACCGCCGCCCTGGCCCAGATGTCGGCCGAAAAGATCATCCCGCCGCTCACCGGCGCGCAGCCGCCCATGGAGGAGCTGCCGGCGAGCCCGACGCCGAAATGGACGGTCGACGACATCCGCCAGATGCGCGCCTATCCCGACCAGCCGCCGGTCATCCCGCATTCGATCGAAGGATACCAGCTTTCCGTCAACACGAACCGCTGCCTGTCGTGCCACAAGCGAGAGTTCACGCAAGGCTCGGGCGCTCCGATGATCAGCGTCACCCATTATGTCACCCGCGAGGGACAGATGCTGGCCGACGTCTCGCCGCGCCGCTATTTCTGCACGGCCTGCCACGTGCCCCAGGCCAACACCGCTCCGCTGGTCAAAAACACGTTCACCGACATGAGCGAGCTTGGCGTCGGCCACGCGGGAGACCAATAGATGTGGGCGCGCATACGGGCGATCCTACTGTGGGGCTGGGGTATCCTGTCGACGCCGGCGGCGACGCTCAGCCTCGGCTTCCTGACGCTGGGCGGCTTCCTCGGCGGGGTGATCTTCTGGGGCGCCTTCAACACGGCGCTGGAACTGACCAACACCGAGCAGTTCTGCATCTCGTGCCATGAGATGGAGACGAACGTCTACGAGGAGCTTACCCGCACGGTCCACTTCTCGAACCGCTCGGGCGTGCGCGCCTCCTGCCCCGACTGCCACGTTCCGCATGAATGGACCGACAAGATCGCCAGGAAGATGCAGGCCTCGAAGGAGGTCTGGGGCAAGATCTTCGGCACCATCAACACGCGTCGAAAATTCCTGGATCACAGGCTGGAGCTGGCCCAGCACGAATGGGCGCGGCTGAAGGCTAACGACAGCCTCGAATGCCGCAACTGCCATTCCTCGGTGGCGATGGATCTGTCCAAGCAGACCGAGCGCGCCGCGACGATCCACACGCGCTATTTGCTTTCCGGCGAGGCGACCTGCATCGACTGCCACAAGGGGATCGCGCACGAGCTGCCGAACATGGAGGGCGTGGATCCAGGCTGGAAGGTTCCGCCGGAATTGCAGGGCGACAAGCTGCCGGCAGCGTCGGTTTTCGATCAGCTCGAGCGGTTTGTCGGGCTGCATCCATCCTATCAGTGACCGGACGACGGCGTAGCGAGGCTACCCTTCACGGGCATCGCACCGCCAGCTGTATCGCTTCGCGCCAGACGCGTGCGACTTCGCCGATATCCGGCTTTTCCCTGAAGCGCCGACGCGTCTCGCCGTCGCGGGACTGATGGTGACGGGCTTCAAGCGTCGCCGCCAGCCAGTCCTCCAACAGCCGCCGGTCCTCCTTCGAGAACGACGACCGGTGAACGAGGTCGGAGAAAGTGTCGCCGGGGTGGCAGCGGTCGTAATGCAGCGCCGTTTCCTCGACGACCGCAGGATCGAACCCCGGTACATCGCCGCCTGCGCGGCCCGCCTTTGCGACTGGTTTATCCACTTTCGCCTCCCCTGCCCGGACGCTTGCCGTCCGGGCTTCCTGCGGCTGGCGGCCTCAGTTCGACGCCACGGCCTGGCCGAACAGCTCGGCGAACACGGCCTTTGCCTTGCCGGTCTGCTTGACCGCCTTCGCTTCCTCGAGGTTGACGGGTTGCCCGACCTCGATCAGCGCCACCATGCCCATCCCGTAGTGCGGCGTGCACTTGACCCCGTAGACGCCTTCCTTGTCGAGCGTAACGGTGAGTTCCTCGTTGAACTTGCTCTTGAAGGCCTCGGCGCCTTCCGGGATCATGCCCTTGATGCTCTCGGCATTGTGGCCCTTGTCGGTCGGCACGAAGCGGATCGTGTCGCCCGGCGCAACGCTGACGAAGTCAGGCTCGAAAACCATCGCGCCCTTCTCGCCCTTGTTGAGCATCTTGATCTCGACCTCGGCCGCGCCCGCTGCCCCGGCGAAGATGACGGCGGCGCCGAGCGCCAAGGCTGCGATGAACTTGTCCATTTTGTTATCCTTTCCTGGTATGCGGCTCCAGCGCCGTTGCCCTCCTGATAAAGCGCGATGCGCCAGGGGTGTTTGCGCTGGCGCAAACACCGGCTAGAAACAGGCGCGCCCGATGCAGGAGACCGGAACCCGACAGCGATGCCCCTAGACAGGTCACTGATATCGTCCCTGCCCGCCTTCTCCGGTCTCGCCGGGGAAGACATGGATGCGATCCTGTCGCGGGCGCGATCCTCCCGCTTCGCGAAGGATTCGGAAATCTTCGCGCAGGAGGAGGAAGCCAAGTCGTTCTTCCTGCTGCTCTCCGGCCATATCCGGGTCGTGCGAACCTCGGCCGAAGGGCATCAGGTGGTCGCCAGATATATCAACGAGGGAGAGTTGTTCGGGATCGCCGTGGCGATGGGCAAGACGACCTATCCGGCGACCGCATTCGCCGCGGTGGACTGCGTCGTCCTCTCATGGCCCAACAGCGCCTGGGCAGACCTGCAGGCGCGTTTCCCTGCATTCGGGGCGAACGCCTACAGGACGATCGGCGCGCGCCTGCAGGAAACCCAGACGCAAGTCATGGAGATGTCGACCCAGCAGGTGGAGCAGCGCATCGCGCACGCGCTGCTGCGCATCGTCAGCCAGTCGGGCCGCAAGACCTCGGAGGGCATCGAGATCGACTTCCCGATCACCCGCCAGGACATAGCGGAGATGACCGGGACGACGCTGCACACCGTCAGCCGGCTGCTCAGCGCATGGGAAGACCAGGGCATCGTCCGCGGCGGGCGCCAGAAGGTGACGGTGACCGACCCGCATGCGCTGATGCTGGTGGCCGAGAACAGGCGGAAGAAGCCGGTCTAGCCGCAGCAGCCGCGGCATGCTGCCGCGTGCCCGCGCGAGGCTTTGATCCCGGGCTTTGATCTGGATCAAGGCATCGTGCCAGTCCGGCGGTATGCGTCTTCAGGCAACTCGCTGGAGACTGCATGTTCCACATTTCCCGCTCAGGACCCGAGGATAGGCCGGCCCCGTTCCCGGGGCGGCCCGGCCACATTGCCGAAGCGGGACAGCCGGTTCAGCACGCAGCGATTCTTTCGCCGCCGAATGCCGACGGCGCATTCGCCATCGGATCGCTGCCCATCGCTTCGAGCAGCTCCTTCGAGAAGGATTCGAGGTCGACTCGATGGGCTTCGCAAGCATCGAGGACCGTGTGGAAGACGCCGATCGGACAGCCGATGCACAGCATCTTGTTGCGGATCATCACCCGGATGGTGGCCGGCCAGCGTCGCATGATCTCGTCGACCGTCATGTCGGGATCGATCGTTTCAGGTTTGGTCACGGAACACGTCTCCAAAGAAGCGCATCTAAACCATCTCCGTCGCGCAAAACTTTGCGCGGGCGCAAACAGCGAGCAGAACGCCCCGGCGACCGGCGGGCTCGCGGTGCGACATCTGTCCGCTTGCCCGGTCACAGGTGGAAACGTAAAAATGGCATCTCAAATACCACTTTTCGTGTGATGATGATGTCGACCCTTCCCGATCGCAGCCCTCCGCCGGCGGAAATGCCGCTTGTTCACCCCTCGGTGGACCGCGCCTTCATCGGCGTCCTGGTCCGCGACTTCTATGGCCGGGTTCGCGCCGACGCGCGGCTCGGGCCCATCTTCGCCGGGGAAATCCGCGGCGACTGGGAACCTCACCTGGAGAAGATGACCGACTTCTGGTGTTCGGTCATCCTGAAGAACGGCGCCTATAGCGGCCGCCCGGTACCCGCCCATCTCAAGCTGAAGCAGGTCCGCGAGGAGGATTTCGACATCTGGCTCGGCCATTTCCGCCGCACCGCCGAGGCGCTTTGCCCCCCTGAAGTCGCGGCGGTCTTCATCGACCGCGCCGAGCGGATCGCGCGCAGCCTGAAGCTTGCAATGTTCTTTCGGCTGGACCGCCCAATAAGCGGAGCAGCAGGATGACCGAACCATGCTACGCTGTCGCAGCACGGTCGCGCCTACAGTGCATGATCGTCTAGGCTGACGGAACCGGGATTCGGACGATGCGCCTCACCCTGCAAACGGACTATGCGCTGAGAATGCTGATGTATCTGGCGCTTCGCCAGGATCGGCCGTGCCGGGTGACCGACGTGGCCCTGGACTACGGGATATCGCACAATCATCTGTTGAAGGTGGCGCTACGGCTGGGCCGGCTGGGCTACGTGACCACGCTGCGCGGGCGCACGGGAGGGATAGCCCTCGCCCGGCGGCCGGAGGACGTGAACCTCGGCGAGGTCGTGAGAAGCATGGAAGACGGCTTCGCGCTGACTGAATGCATGCGGGACGGCGGCCAGTGCGCGATCTCCCCGGCCTGCAGGCTCAAACACATCGCCAGCAACGCGCTGGAGGCGTTCCTGGCAGTTTTCGACAGCTTTACATTGGCCGATATTGTAGAAAACAGATCCGAACTGGCCGAGTTGCTTGAAATATCCCCGGTTTCAGAGAAAGTTGCCTGATGCCTTGTCAGGAGGGAAATGAATGATCGCCAAGCTTACGTCCTCTGAACGGCAGAACGCCCTGGTCCTGGCGGTGATCGTCGCGCTCGCGGGAGCGGCGATGGCTATCCTCGGACGCTCCGACGTCCTCGGCGTGCACGGCCTGATCGTCATGATTTTCGCCGGTGTCGTGATCTATCTGATCATGGCGTCCTTCTACGAGCCGGAGCCGACCGAGGACCGCGAGGCCTCGTATTACGACGACCCCATCAAGGCCGGCATCGTGCTGGCGATGGTATGGGCGGTGTTCGGCATGTTCATGGGCGTATGGGTGGCCGCGCAGCTCGCCTGGCCCGACCTTGCCTTCGATGGCGCATGGTCCAGCTTCGGCCGGCTGCGGCCCACGCACACCACCGGCGTGATCTTCGGATTCGGCGGCAACGCGCTGATCGCGACCTCCTTCCACGTCGTCCAGCGCACCTCGCGCGCCCGGCTTGCGGGTCAGGTCAGCCCCTGGTTCGTGTTGCTTGGCTTCAACCTGTTCTGCGTGCTGGCCGTGTCCGGCTACCTGCTGGGAGTGACGCAGTCGAAGGAATATGCCGAGGCCGAGTGGTACGCCGACCTCTGGCTGGTGATCGTGTGGGTGACCTACTTCATCCTCTACATCGCCACGATCGCGCGCCGCAAAGAGCCGCATATCTACGTCGCCAACTGGTATTTCATGGCGTTCATCCTGGTCGTGGCGATCCTGCACATCGTCAACAACCTGGCGCTGCCGGTGTCGTGGGGCCATGCCAAGAGCTACACGATCTGGCCGGGCGTGCAGGACGCGATGGTGCAGTGGTGGTACGGGCACAATGCGGTCGCCTTCTTCCTGACCGCCGGCTTCCTCGGCATGCTCTACTACTACCTGCCGGTGCGGGCGCAGCGCCCGATCTTCTCCTATCGGCTGTCGATCCTGAGCTTCTGGGGCATCACCTTCTTCTACATGTGGGCGGGATCGCACCACCTGCACTACACGGCGCTGCCCCACTGGGTGCAGACGCTGGGCATGACGTTCTCGGTCATGCTGCTCGTCCCGTCTTGGGCGTCCGCCGGCAACGCGCTGCTGACGCTAAACGGCGCCTGGCACCGCGTGCGCGACGACGCCACGCTGCGCTTCATGATGGCGGCGGCGGTCTTCTACGGCCTCTCGACCTTCGAGGGATCCTTCATGGCGATCCGGCCGGTGAACGCGCTCAGCCACTACACTGACTGGACGGTCGGCCATGTCCATGCCGGTGCGCTCGGCTGGGTGGCGCTGATCACCTTCGGCTCGCTCTATACGCTCGTCCCGGTCCTGTGGAAGCGCGAGCGGATGTATTCAGCCGCTCTCATCGAGGTCCACTTCTGGCTCGCGATCGCCGGAACGCTGATCTACGTCTTCGCGATGTGGAATTCCGGCATCATCCAGGGACTGATGTGGCGGACCTATACCGAGGAAGGCGCACTGGCCTATTCGTTCGTCGATTCACTCGTGGCGATGTACCCCTACTACATTGCCCGCGCCTTCGGAGGCCTGCTCTTCCTGATCGGCGCGGTGGTCGCCTGCTACAACATCTGGATGACGGTCCGGGCCGTTCCGGCGGCAGCGCCGCGCGCCACCGACATACCGGCCACAACGGTCGCCGTACCGGGGGAATGACGAGATGTCCGATACTGTGCACCGCAAGCTCGAACGTTCAGCGATTGGCTTCGTCATCGCCATCATCGCGGCGGCGAGCGTCGGCGGCATCGTCGAGATCGCGCCGCTGTTCACCATCGACGAAACCGTCGAGCAGGCTCCGGACATGCGTGTCTACACGCCGCTGGAGCTCGCCGGACGCAACATCTACGTCCGCGAAGGCTGCTACGCCTGCCACAGCCAGATGATCCGCACGCTGCGCGACGAGGTGGAGCGCTACGGTCCGTTCTCGCTGGCGGTGGAATCCCAGTACGACCGACCGATGCTGTGGGGTTCCAAGCGCACCGGGCCGGACCTGGCGCGCATCGGCGGCAAGTATTCCGACTTCTGGCACGTCGCGCACCTCAACAATCCGCGCGACGTTGTGCCGGAATCGAACATGCCCGCCTATGCATGGCTCGCCCGCACGCCGCTCAAGACGGACGACCTGTCCGACCATCTGGCGGCCCAGCGCGCGCTGGGCGTTCCGTACACCGACGAGATGATCGAGAACGCCGCTCGCGACGCCTACGGCCAGGCCACGCCGGACACGGATTACGCGGCCGGGGTGACCGAGCGCTACGGCGAGGCGACCCAGGTCAGCGCATTCGACGGCGTGACCACGAAGGTCACCGAGATGGACGCGCTGGTCGCCTACCTGCAGGTGCTCGGACGGCTTACCGACGCCGCCTATCGCGAAACCGCCGCCGCCGAGGAAGCGCCGGCGTCGCAAGAATGAGGAGGGCATGATGGATATCAGTCACGATACGCTCGTCGCCTTTTCCAAGAGCTGGGGCCTGTTCTACCTGATGGCCTTCTTCGTCTGCGTCGTCGTTTACGCCCTCTGGCCTTCCAACCGGAAACGATTCGACCGCGCCAAGCACAGCATCCTCGATCGGGACGACAGGCCATGGCAGAAATAGAACGCGATCCCGTCACCGACCGCGAGACGACGGGCCACGAATGGAACGGCATCAAGGAACTGGACACGCCGGTTCCGCGCGGCGTGCTGATGTTCCTCATCGTGACGCATATCTGGGCGATCGCCTGGTGGTTCCTGGTTCCCGCCTGGCCGCTGGGGACGACCTACACGAGAGGTCTTCTCGGCGTCGACCAGAGGACGACAGTCGAGGCGCAGGTGGCCGAAGGCCAGCAGCAGCGTTCCGCCTGGACGACCAAGCTCGAGACCGAACCCTATGATGAGATCCTGGCCGACGAATCCCTGATGCGGACGGTCCGCGACACGGGGCGGCAACTGTTCGGCGACAACTGCGCCGCGTGCCACGGACGCGACGGCAAGGGCAGCAAGAACTATCCGGATCTGACCGACGACGACTGGCTTTGGGGCGGCGGTCCCGAAATGATCGAGCAGACGATGCGCGTCGGCATCAACACCGCCCATCCCGAGAGCAGGATCGGGCAGATGCCCGCCTTCGGGCGCGACGACATGCTGGACCGCGACCAGGTGCGCAACGTCGCGGCCTATGTCTACTCGCTGAGCCATTCCGACTATTCCACGGCGGACAACATCGACCGCATCGATGCCGGGCGGGAGGTGTTCCTGACCACTTGCGCCGCCTGCCACGGCGAGGACGGTGCAGGCAACCGCGAGGTCGGCGCACCCAACCTGACGGACGGGCACTGGCTCTATGGCGGCGATCTCGACACCATCATCGCGACCGTGCATGGGGGCCGGCAGGGCCATATGCCGACCTGGGAGAAGCGGCTGAGCAACGCCGACATCAGGACGCTGGCGCTTTACGTCCACGACCTCGGGACGGAGCAGCCATGACCGGGCGCGGGCGTTCACTGCCGGGCGGATGGCTGCCATGGCTCCTGGTCCCGGCCGGGCTGCTGCTTTTCGTCGGGGCTAACGCGCATCTCGTCTACGTGGCCTTCAAGTCGCAGCCGGACTGCGTTGCGCATGTGAAGAGCGCGGACGATGGCGAAGGCTATCGCGCCGCCAAGTCGGCCTGCTGAAGGAACAAGGACATGAGCGAAAGCGAAAAATCCTACTGGCTGCTCAGCGAGACGTCCGGCATCGGCGAGACCCGCGACCCGCGGCTTCAGCGGCATCTGCCGATGCTGGAAGGCCTGCGCTGGCTGGCCGCCGGCTGGCGTGATTTCTGGACACACCCCGCCTCCAGCATCGCATACGGCATCGGAGTCTTCCTGCTGTCGGTGGCGTTCGTCTGGACGCTCGTCGAGTTCGGCCGCGACTACATCCTGTTTCCGGCCCTGGCGGGGTTCCTGATCGTGGCGCCCTTCCTGGCGATCGGGCTCTATGAGAAAAGCCGCGCGATCGGCGAAGGCAAGGATATCGGCCTCGGCGCGATGCTGAGGGTTCGCCCGCGCGCCGGCGCGCAGATCTTCTTCACCGGGCTGCTGCTCTGCCTGCTGATGCTCCTGTGGGCGCGGGCGGCAGTGCTGCTGTGGGCGCTGTTCTTCGGCGTAACCGCCTTCCCCGGCCTCGACCACGTGGTCGGCGTCCTGTTCGGCACCGCCTACGGATGGACGATGGTGATCGTGGGGACCGCGATCGGCGGCCTGTTCGCGGCCTTCGCCTTCGCCATCAGCGTCTTCGCGGTCCCCATGCTTCTCGACCGTCGCATCGACGCGCTGACCGCGATGGGCACGAGCATGAGGCTGGTTTGGAACAACCCGCTGCCCATGATCGCCTGGGGCGCCATGGTGCTGGTGCTGTTCGGCATCTGCGTCGCGACCGGCCTGATCGGCATGATCGTCATCTTCCCGCTGCTCGGCCACGCGACCTGGCACGCCTACCGCGCCGTGGCATTACCGGAGGAATGACACGATGAGCTGCTGCGCGCCGGGAACGGAAGCCGCGCTGGCGCTCATTCCGGGGCGCACGGCCGACGGGGACGAGATCGTCCTCGCCAGCCGCAACCTCGGGGACGGAATCTTCCAGACTGACCTGTCGGTGCCGCAGGCCCGTTGCGGCGCCTGCATAACGACGATCGAGAACAGCCTGCGGCGGCTCGACGGCGTCGTCGCCGCCCGGCTGAACCTCACCTCCCGGCGGGTCTCGGTGCGCTGGCGCGGCAAGGATCACGTGCCGCCCATGATCGATGCCTTGCAGGCGGCAGGATACGACGCGTTCCTGGCCGAGTCGGATGACGGCGGACGCGACCCCGAAATGTCGCGGCTGCTGCGGGCAACCGCGGTTGCCGGCTTCGCCGCCATGAACATCATGCTGCTGTCGGTCTCGGTATGGTCGGGCGCCGACGCGGCGACCCGCCACGCCTTCCACCTGATCTCGGCCCTGCTCGCGATCCCCGCGGTCGCCTATTCGGGGCGCGTGTTCTTCGCCTCGGCATGGAGCGCAGTGCGAAAGCGCAGCTCCAACATGGACCTGCCGATTTCCGTAGGCATCCTGCTGGCGCTCGGGCTCAGCCTCTACGACACGTTTTCCGGCGGCGCCCATGCCTATTTCGACGCTGTGACGTCGCTGATCTTCTTCCTGCTGGCCGGGCGCACGCTGGATCACGCCATGCGCAGGAAGGCGCGCAACGCCGTCACCGGCCTCGCCCGGATGATGCCGCGGGGCGCGACGGTCGTCGGCGCCGGCGGGGTTCGCGAGTATCGCAGCCTCGGCGACATCCAGCCAGGCGACACCATCGCCGTCGCTCCGGGCGACAGGATACCAGTGGACGGCATCGTGGTGGACGGCGCCGGCAGCCTCGACTTTTCGGTGGTAAGCGGCGAATCCGTGCCGCAGGCCTCGGCGGCGGGTACCGAAGTGCTGTCCGGCACGCTGAACCTCGACGGCGCGCTGACCATCCGCACGACCAGGCCGGCGCGGGACTCGTTCCTCGCCGACATGGTCAGGCTGATGGAAGCGGCCGAGAACGGGCGCGCCCGCTACCGCCGCATAGCCGACCGCGCGGCGGCACTCTATTCTCCGGTCATCCACCTGCTCGCGCTGGCCACCGGCACCGGCTGGTTCCTGCTCACTGGCGACTGGCACCAGGCGGTCACGGTGGCGATTTCCGTGCTGATCATCACCTGCCCCTGCGCGCTCGGCCTTGCCGTGCCCATGGTGCAGGTCATGGCCGCGCGGCGGCTGTTCGACAAGGGCATCACGCTGAAGGACGGCAGCGCGCTGGAGCGGCTGGCCGAGATCGATACGGTCGTTTTCGACAAGACTGGTACGCTGACCACGGGCAGCGCGCGTGTCGAACGGCATGATGTGAGCCCGGGCGATCTCGCCAATGCAGCGGCAATCGCCGCACTCTCCCGGCATCCAGCATCGCGCGCGGTCGCCGCGCTGGGCAGATCGGAAGCGTCGGTCGAGGATTTCCACGAGATTCCCGGACGCGGCGTCGAAGGTCGTGTGGGCGGGAGCCAATATCGGCTCGGCAGGAAGGAATGGGCCTGCGGGACGCTCACCGACGAGGGCGGCGAAGGCTCCGTCTGGTTTTCGAAGGACGGCAAACCCGCCGGCTGGTTCAGGATCGCCGACGATCTGCGCACCGGCGCGAGGGATGCGGTCAGGAAGCTCGGCGGCCTGGGACTGGCAACGGAAGTGCTGTCCGGCGACCGCGAAGAGGAAGTCGGCAGGGTTGCCCGGACGCTGGACATCGGCGCGGCGCGCCACGGCGCGCTGCCGGATGACAAGGTCAGGCACCTCGCGGATCTGGAAAAGGCCGGCCGGCGCGTGCTGATGGTCGGCGACGGACTGAACGACGCGCCTGCGCTCGCAGCCGCGCACGTCTCCATGGCGCCCTCCTCGGCGGCCGACGTCGGGCGCAATGCGGCCGACCTGGTGTTCCTGGGTTCGAGCCTCGGGGCCGTGCCGCAGGCGGTGACCGTCGCACGCCAGGCGTCGCGCCTGGTGAAGCAGAATCTCGCCCTCGCGGTCGCCTACAACGTTCTCGTCGTACCGATCGCCATGGCCGGCTACGTGACGCCGTTGATGGCCGCCGTCGCCATGTCGGCGTCGTCGATCCTTGTCGTGGCCAATGCGATGCGCCTCCCCCACGCGGAGAGCGATGCCACGGCTGCCACGACCGGAGGCAGCCTTCGCCTCGCGGAGGCGGTATGAGCTACCTAGTCTGGCTGGTGCCGATCGCTTTGGGAATGGGCGTCGTCGGACTGGCCGCGTTCCTGTGGTCGATGCGCAGCGGCCAGTATGACGACCTCGACGGCGCCGCCGAGCGGGTGCTGCTGGCCGAAGCCGAGGCGCCTCTTCGTGACGAGACGAGGAACGCCCCGTCGGCCGATCACACTAGGTCGGCAAATGAGAAGGAAGGGAAAAAATCGTGACGAGATCAGCCGACAGGCCATTCGACTGGATCGCGGGACTGGCATTTGGCTTGGGAGCCGCGGTCATCATACCCAGCATGGCGGCGCTTGCCGTGGCCCTGCTGGCGGTCGCCATGGCGCTGCTCTAGCTCTGCCCGACCACCCACAGGCCGGAAGCGCCAACGAGCGCTAGCGTCCGGCATCCAGCCTGTCGATGGCCTTCACATTACCTGCCGACGGACCTTCGGGATCGAATTCCGACGCCAGCCAGGAATCGACGATCGACTTGGCGAGTTCAGGCCCGATGACCCTGGCCCCCATGGTGATGATCTGGGCGTTGTTCGACTTGGCCGCCCTTTCCGCCGAATAGGTGTCGTGGGTCAGCGCCGCGCGGATGCCGGGCACTTTGTTGGCCGAAATGCAGACGCCGATGCCCGTGCCACAGAACAGAATGCCGCGATCGAACTGGCCCTGGAGGATGTCCCCACCGACCTTGGCGGCGAGATCGGCATAGTAGCCGGCCTGGCTGAGATCGGTGACGCTGTGCTCCGGCTTGGTGGCAAGGTGCGCCGCGATGACGTCCAGCAACGGCTTGCCGGCGCTGTCCGCGCCAATCACTATCTTCATCGCTGTCGCTCCATTTGCTTGGCTGAGGTGCCCGCCACCTTTTCGTCGAGGGACGCCGAGACCACGTTCAGGATCTGTTGCAGGTGCTCGACGCGCCAGGCGGCACGGCCGATGAACAAGCCGTCGATGTTCGGCTGCCGGATCAGATCGGCGGCGTTCCGCGCGTTAACGCTGCCGCCGTAGAGGACGGTCGCGGCCTTGCCCAGCCGGGTCGCGGCGACCGACTTGATCAACGCCTGCCGTCCATCGGCATAGCTGGAACTCGCCGGGGTTCCGCCTTCGCCAATCGCCCACACCGGCTCGTAGGCGAAGAGGACGTCGGCGGCTGTGTCTTCGTCCAGAAACTGGAGCGCGCCCAGGACCTGGTCCGTCAGGACCTCTTCTACCCGGCCGCTGTCCAGCTCGGCCTGTGTCTCGCCGACGCAGACAAGCGGCGTCAAGCCATGGCGGACGGCGGCGGCCGTCTTCAGCCCGACGGTACGGTCCGTCTCGCCGAAATGCGCACGCCGCTCGCTGTGGCCCAGTTCGACGAGGTCCAGGCCGCAATCCCTGAGCATGACCGGCGAAACCTCGCCCGTCCACGCGCCCTCGTCGGCCCAATGCATGTTTTGCGCGCCGACCTTCACGCGGGTCTGCGCAAGCGCGCGCTTCACCTCGCGAACCGCCGTGAACGAGGGCAAGACGAAGGGCTGGATGCGCCTGTCGAGGCCGGGCATGAAAGCCACAAGCGCCTCGGCAAAAGCCAAGCTCTCGCCAAGGGTCTTGTGCATCTTCCAGCTCGTTCCGACCCAGCAGGTCTGCATTCCTGGTCCTTCGGCTCTCACCGGTTCTTCGCGCATATGCCGCAAGAGACGATCCGCCCGCCGCGGCTAGCCCTGCGGCTTCCGGAGAAACGAAACGGCGGTCTCCGCCGACAGCGCGAGCGACACAGCGCCGGCATCCGGATGTCCCACGCTGCGCTCGGCAAGCGGCCTGGCGCGGCCGATTTTCGGCGTCATCGCCCTAGTGGCCTCGGCAGCGGACTTCGCTGCCCGGGCGGCATCGCCCCAGGCCTCCGCGAGCGGCTTGCCAGCGGCGCTGCTCTTCTCCAGCGTTTCGACGAAGGGCACGAAAGCATCCACCAGCGTCTTGTCGCCGAGGCGGGCCCGGCCAAGCCGCGTCACACCGTCAAGGGCTAGGCGCGCACCGGCCACGACGGCGTCCGGGCTGACTGCCTTGTCATCGGCGAACGCGCCGCTCCATGCCCGCAGGAGCAGGCCCCACAGGGCGCCGGACGTGCCGCCTGCCCGGTCCGCCCAGGCATCGCCTGCCGCGGCAAGCACGCTGGCGGCTCCGGCACCGGCGGCGACCGCCTTCGAGGCGGCGGCAGACGCCGCTGCCGAGCCGCGGCTCATGCCCTGGCCGTGGTCTCCGTCGCCCGCGACGGCGTCGATGCGGCCAAGCTCGTCCTCCGCCGCATGAAGGGCGGCGGCCAAGCCGGCAATGAGAGACGCGATGCAACGGCCGCTCTCCCTGGATGCGTCCGACGCCGGACCGTACACGGCCTGGTCTTCGCGATCCTCCAATATGTCCGTCGCCGGTCTCGCCTCGATGGCCACGCCCTTGCGCAGCACGGGGGCATCGCTCGGCGCGCGCCAGTATCGCTCCAGTTCGTCGTCCAGCCACATGAGGCTGAGCGAGCAGCCCTGCATGTTGAGGCTGGTTACGAACTCGCCGGCCTCCGGTTCGACGATCTCAAGCCCATGCACCTTCAATTCGGCAGCGACCGCCTGCCAGAGAACGAAGAGTTCCTCGTATTTCGTCGCGCCCAGGCCGTTGAGCAGCGCCGCGGCTTTCCTGGCGCCGGCGGGCCGCTCGGCAACCAGCGTGCCGACCAGCACCTTCGCGAGTTCGCTGGCGGGCGGCGTCTTCTCCTCGCGGATGCCCGGCTCTCCGTGAATGCCTAGCCCCACCCCCATCTTGCCGTCGGGAACGGTGAACAGCGGGGCGGACGCACCGGGCAGCGTGCAGCCGCCGAACGCCACCCCGAAGGAGACGGTCCGGTCGTTGGCGTGGCGGGTGATGCGCTCGACCTCGTCGAGCGGCAAGCCGGCCTCGGCCGCCGCGCCGGCGACCTTGTAGACGAGGACGGTGCCGGCGATGCCGCGGCGCTTCGCGGCGGTTTCAGCCGGCGCGCTGGCGACGTCGTCGGTCACCGGCACGATGCGCACGTCGATCCCCTCGGCGCGCAGGCGTTCGGCCGCGACGCTGAAATTCAGCACGTCGCCGGCGTAGTTGCCGAAACCCAGGATCATGCCGCCGCCATGGTCGGCATGACGGCAGACGCGCGCGACGGCGGCGGTCGACGGCGAGGCGAACACGTCGCCCGCCACGGCAGCGTCGGCGAGGCCCGGACCGACATAGCCAGCGAAGGCCGGGAAATGGCCGGAACCGCCGCCGACAACCAGCGAGACCTTGCCCTTGGGCGTTTCGGTGGAGCGGACCACGCCGCCCCTCACCAGGCGTACGTTGCGTCCGTGTATGGCGCAAAAGCCCGCCAGCGCGGCGGCGGCGAAGTCTTCGGGTGCGTCGTGGATCGTCGTCATCTTACCTGCACTTCGTTGGCTACCGGAGCGGTGGCTTGCCTACCGCAGCGATGTCGCCATGACACCGCCATCGACAGTGAGCACGGCGGCGTTGACCTTGTCCATCTGGGCGAGATGCAGGAACGCGTCGGCAATGTCGCTGGCGGTCACCTCGACGCCGAGCAGGTTGCCCGCCATGTATTCGTGCGGCGTCAGGCCCCGGGCGCCCGCGCGCTCGACGATCATCTGGTCGGTCATCAGGCCGCTGCGAATGCGCCCGGCATTGATGCCGTTGGCGCGGATGCCCTCGCGGCCGTGGTCGACCGCATACTGCTTCATGAGCGCCAGCGTCGCCGCCTTCGGTATGCCGTAGGGTCCGAAATCCTTGCCCGGATTGACCGACTGGTTGGAGATGTTAAAGAGGATCGTGCCGCCCCGGCCCTGCCGCCGGAAGATCTTGATGGCCGCCTGGCAGGCGTTCTGGTGGCCGAAGAAATTCAACTCGAAGCTGCGCCGCAACTCCTCGATCGGCAGGTCGCCGATGGCCCCCTGCCCGGCCGATCCGGCATTCGAGACAAGTATGTCGAGGCCGCCCATGTCCGCCGCGACGGCTTCGAACACGCCGGCAACCGCGGCAGGATCGGTGACGTCGCAGAGATATGGCCGGCAGCCATTGTCGGCGGCCACCTTTGCGAGCGCCGCTTCGTTGATGTCGAGGATGGCGACGGCGGCGCCGGCGCCGGCAAAGACGCGCGCGATCTCGCGGCCTATGCCGCTCGCCGCGCCAGTCACGACGACGCGTTTGCCGCCCAGCGGACCCTGTTCCGGATATGCCTCGGGATGAACCATGATCAGGCTGCCTTGACTGGCTCCAGGTGGAACATGGCAACGGCCTTGCCGCCCTTGTTGTCGCAGAGGTCTGCCATGTCTGAACCCTTTCGTACTGGCCGCGCGGCCTTCAGGCCTTCGCGGTGAAATCCTGCATCGCCTTGAGGATGAGCGAGACCGAGATCGCGCCCGGATCGGGATGACCGAGACTGCGCTCGCCGAGCGAGCGTGCCTTGCCGGTCGTGGCGATCATGTTCTTCGTCGCCTCGACGCCCTCGAGCGAAGCTGCGGCCGCAGCGGCGACTGTCGCCGGCAGCCCCTCGCCGCTGCTGGTCCGCGCCGCGCGGGCCGCGGGCGCGATGGCGTCGATCATGGTCTTCTGGCCCTCGGTCACGCCGCCACGCTTCAAGACGGCCTCAAGCCCGGTTTCCAGGAAGGCCGCAAAACCTTCGCCATCCAGCCTGTCGCGGCCGGCCAGCGGCTTCGAGCCGGCGCGAAACAGCGTGCCGAAGATCGCCCCGGCAGCGCCGCCCGTCTTAGACAGGATCGCGGTGCCGACCGCCTTGAGCGCATTCTCGATGGAATCGGGCGGTGTCGCGTCGAGGCTCTCCAGCGCGCCCTCGAAACCGCGCCGCATGCCGATGCCGTGGTCGCCGTCGCCGATCGCGAGGTCGGCGTCGGTCAGCACGTCGGTCTGGTCGATGACCGAACGCGAGACAGTCCTCAGCATGTCGGTCGAAGCCTTGAGATCGAGCGTATCAGCCATGTCGGGCTACATCCTGGAATAGCCGAGGGACTCGGCGGGCATATCGAGATAGTGCTTGAGCTCGTCGTCCAGCCTCATCAGCGTCACCGAGAAACCGGCCATCTCCTGCACGGTCAGCCAGGTGCCGACGTCGCTCCGATGCACCTTGATGCCTTCGCGCTCCAGGATCTGGCGTATGCGGCGGTTGACGATGAGCATCTCCATCATCGTCGTGGCGCCGAGATTGTTGATCAGCAACGCGACCTCGTCGCCGGCTTTGAAGGGAAGGTCGGACAAGAGCTTCTGGAGAAGCTCGTCGGCGACGGCGTCCGCCGACTTCATCTTTTGGCGCGCCACGCCGGCCTCGCCATGCGCGCCCATGCCGATCTCGATCTCGTCGTCGGCCAGCTCGAAGGTGAGCTTGCCGGTCTCGGGGATGGAGCCGGCGGCGACCGCGACGCCGATCGAACGGACGTTGGCGACCGCCTTGCGCGCAACACGCTCGACCTCATCGAGCGTGTCCAGTTCGGACGCGGCCCCGCCAACGATCTTGATCATGTAGATGTCGCCGGCAATGCCGCGGCGGTCATGCGTGCGCTCCGGCGGCGCGGCGGCGACGTCGTCGGTAACGCGCACCGTGCGGACGTCGATGCCGTCGTCCTCCAGCATCTCGGCCGCGATGTCGAAGTTCATGTTGTCGCCGGCATAGTTCCCGTAGAGGAACAGGATGCCCTTGCCGCGATGTACAGCCTTGGCGGCTTCGTAGATGATGTCCGGCGCCGGTGCGGCGAAGACCTGGCCGCACGCCGCGCCGTCGCCCATGTTCCGGCCGACGAAACCGTGGAACAGCGGCTCGTGTCCGCTGCCGCCGCCGATGAGCAGCGCGACCTTGCTGTCGGGCAGATCGGTGCGGACGATCGCCGCATGATCGGGCAGCTTGCGCACCCGTCCGTCATTGGCGAGCACCAGCCCATCGATCATCTCGGCGACGACCTTCTTCGGATCGTTCAATATCTTCTTCGGATTAGCCATTCTTGTCCTCCTCGATCCTTCCATCCGGCACATGGTCGAGGATCATGAACACGACGACGCCAGCGAGCAGGACCGGAAATCCCAGCACGAAGAGAGCATGCGTGAACGGCTGGCAAAGCATCGCAAAGCCGCCCAGGATCAACGTCGACGCCAGCCGGTAAAGCCATTTCTTGCTGAAAAAAGAGGCCATCAGCGTCCGCCTTCCCCGGTCTGGGAGATGCGCCTGCCGCTCTCGGCATCGAACAGGAACCCCGCCCTCGCCGGGATGCGGAAGGAGCAGGCGTCGCCCTGCGCAACGGGCATGGACAGCGGCACCACCTTGCGGAACGAACCGGCCGGCGTCTCGACCTGGATGGCCCGCTCGAAGCCGCGATTGTCGACCGCGTAGACCGTGCCAGCGCTCGCGCCCTCCGCACCGGCAGGCCCGACTTCGATATCTTCCGGCCAGACGCCGAGAAGCACTTTCCCGCTTCCGGGGGCCACCGTGCCGAACTCGCCGATCGGCAGCCGCTGCTCGGCCCCCTTGATGACGACATGGCCGCTTTCCACATGCGCCTCCAGAAAAGCCATCGACGGGCTGCCGATCAGCTTGCCGACGAGGACATTGGCCGGCAGCCGATAGATTTCCTCGATCGGACCGGCCTGCTGAAGGACGCCGCCGTCGATGATGCCGATGCGATCGGCGATCGCGATGGCGCCGTGATAATCGTGCGTCGCATAAAGCATGGTGGAGCGGTACTGCCGGTGGATCTGCCGGAGTTCGGCCCGGAGGCCCTCGCGCAGCTTCAAATCCAGCGCTGACAGCGGTTCGTCGAGCAGGAACATGACGGGACGGCGGACCAGCGCGCGGGCGATGGCGACGCGCTGCCGTTCGCCGCCTGAAAGCGTGCCGACGTCGCGATCGAGCAAATGCGATATCCTGAGCAGCTCCGCCGTGCGGCCGACCCGCCTTGCGATCTCGTCCTCCGCTTCACGGAACTCCGGCGAACGCAGCGCGAAGGCGATGTTGTCCTTCACGTCGAGAACCGGCAGCAGGTTGAAGCCTTCGAAGACGATGGCGACGTCGCGGCTCGCCGGATCGGCGTCGGTGACGTCGCGGCCGGCGAGGTCGACACGACCGGCATCGAGCTCGATCAGCCCGGCGGACGCCAGCAGCGTCGAGCTCTTGCCGGCGCCTGTCGGGCCGAGCAGCGCGAAGATCTCATTGTCGTTGACGGTGAGGTCGAGGCCACGCAACGCGGCCTTGCCCTTGTAGGCCTTCTTCAATCCCTGAAGCTGGAGCATCGGGCCGGCGCTCATGCCGCGTCCTCCGCGCCGACCCGCCGGCCGGTGGCTGCGTCGAAGAACAGAAGCCCCTCGGGTTCGAAATGGATGCGGCCTTCCGAGCCGTTGCGGGAACTTCGCTTGTCGACGCCCTGATGGATGGTATCGCCGATGCGGAAGGAGAAGAACCGCTCGCGGCCCACCGAAAACACGTCGTCGACCGGAAGGACGACGCCGGCGGCCGGATCGTCGGTCAGGTGGACGTTGATCGGCCTGACCCCGAGCTTCAGCGGCCGCCTGGCCGAGAGCGCCCATTGCGGCAGGCGGTCGCGTTCGGCCGTCAGCGTGACGTCGCTGCTGCCGAGCCTCAGCCCGCCGGCCACTGGCTCAAGGTCGATGAGGTTCATCGAAGGGGAGCCGATGAACTGGCCGGCGAAGACGTTGACAGGATCGAAGAACATGCGGTCGGGCACCGAAACCTGGACGATGCGACTATCGTTCATGAGCACAATGCGGTCGGCGAGCGACATCGCCTCGCGCTGATCGTGCGTGACGTAGATCGTGGTGACGCCGAGCTGGCGCTGCAGGTGGCCGAGCTCCCAGCGCATCTCCTCGCGGAACTGCTCGTCGATGGCAGAAAGCGGCTCGTCGAGCAGGAGCACGGCGGGGTCGCGGATCACAGCGCGGGCCAGCGCCACCTTCTGGCGCGCGCCGGGCGGCAGGGCGCTGGGATAGCGGGCGAGCTCGTCGCCGAGCTTGAACACGTCGGTGACCCAGTCGAGCTTGCGCGCGATTTCGGCCTTGGCAACGCCGCGCGCCTTCAGCGGAAAAACGATGTTCTCCTTGATGCTGAGATGCGGGTAGAGCGAGACGAACTGGAACACCATGGCGATGTTGCGCTCGCTCGCCGACAGTTCGTTGACGCGCACGCCGTCGAACAGCACGTCGCCTGACGTCGCCGGCACCAGACCGGCGATGCATCTGAGCGTCGTCGTCTTTCCACAGCCGGACGGGCCGAGATAGACGACAAACTCGCCGTCCTTGACCGTCAGGCTCACGTCGTCCACCGCCTTGAAGGCGCCGAACTCGATGGTGAGGTTCTTGAGCGAGATCTCGGCCATCAGTACTTTTCGCTCATCTTGGTCAGGTGGCGGACAAGGATGAGCGACAGCCCGGTGATGATGAGAAGCAGGATGACCGCGAGAGCCGACGCCTCGCCGGTGTAGAAATAGCTGAACGCCGTCTTCGCCACAGCGTAGGACACCGTCTCGGTGCTCGACCCCGGCCCGCCGCCCGTCAGCGCGACAAAGAGGTCGTACTGCTTGAAGCTGTCTATCAGGCGCAGGATCAGCGCGATGAAGAGCACCGGCGCCGACATCGGCAAGGTGATGCGGAAGAAGCGGTAGGCGGGGCTGGCCCCGTCGACCTCGGCTGCCTCGTAGATCGTCTCGGGAATGCCGCGGAACGCCGCCGTGGCCAGCAACGCGATGAACGGCGCCCACATCCAGGTGTCCGCCGCGGCCGCTGCCCAGAGGGCGGCATTGGTCTGTCCGAGCCAGTCGACCTTCGGCAGGCCGACCGACGACAGCAGGAAATTGACGATACCCCACTCGGAATTCAGCATGTAGCGCCACAGGAAGCCGACGACGACCGGCGACAGCATCATCGGCATCATCAGGATGGTGAAGATGACGTCGCGTCCGCGGAAATTCTTCTGCAGCTGGTAGCCGACGAAAATGCCGATCAGCATCTGCAGGGTGACGCAGATGAAGACGAACTTGCCGGTGAAGACGAAGCGCTCCCAAAGCTCCGGATCGGACAGCAGGAAGGTGTAGTTCTTCAGCCCGACCGGCTTCATGGTCGCCTGGCGAAGCGCGGAGAAGTTGAAGAACGAATAGTAGACCAGTGAGAAGACCGGATAGGCGACCATGAAGAGCAGGATCGCCAGGCTCGGCGACAGGAAGCCGAAGATCATCAGGCGGCCGGAGGAACGCTTGCGCAATTTCGCCTGCCGCGCAGCGTGGGCGGCAGCCTGGCCTTCCGGGGTGATGGGGGCGTCAGCGGCGGCCATGTCTACCTCCTGCCCAGCACGCCGAAGGTCATGCCCATCAGGAGGTGCTTGCGGATCAGATAGAAGAAGATCAGCACCGGTATGATGAGCACGACGCCGGCCGCGCAGATCTGCGTCCACTCGATGCCGGTGGCGCCGGAAGCGGCGGAAATCTTGACCGGCAGCGTCTTGGCCTGGGTGGTCGTCAGGATCGACGCAAAGGCGAATTCGTTCCACGCGAAGATGAAGCAGAAGCCGGCAGTCGCCGCGATGCCGCCCTTCACCATCGGCAGCACCAGCCTGGTGAAGGCGTACATGCGCGTGTAGCCGTTGACGATCGCTATCTGCTCGACCTCCTTAGGCACCCCGTCGAAGAAGCCTTTCATGATCCAGGTGGCGAGGCCGATATTGGCGAAGATGGCGACGAGCACGAGGCCGAAACGGGTGTCGGCGAGGCCGAGCCGCGCGAACATCAGGTGGTAGAAGACGAGCACCGCGACCGGCGGCAGCATGCGGGTCGACAGCACGAAAAACATGAAGTCGCCCTTGCCCCTGAAGTTGAAGCGCGAGCAGACATAGCCGGCAAGCGTGCCGAAGAAGACGGCAAGCGAGGTGCCGGCGACCGAGACGATGATGCTGTTGACCAGGGAATCGAAGACGCCGACCGACGACGCGCTGTCCTTGGCGGCGCCGACGCCGAACACGCTCTGGTAGCCGCTGAAGTCAGGCGTGAAGAACAGTTTCGGCGGCATGGTGAAGAGGTCCATGCGGCTCTTGAAGGACGAGAGGATCAGCCAGAAGATCGGCCCGACATTGTAGATCGTGTAGACGATCAGCAGGCCGAGGATGAGCCACCTCGTCACCAGATCGACCATCGATGTTCGCGAGTTCGTCATGCCGAACCTTGTCGTTTGGCCACTTTAAGAACGGCCTGCACGGTAAGACGGAAAGGGCGCGCGGAATACTCCCCGCGCGCCCCGTGGGAGGACGCCGTTATTCGACCGGCACGACCTTGTCCTGGCCGACCGGCGAGATCGTCTGGTCGGGAACCTCCGGGGTGCTTTCGCCACGCTTGATCTCGTAGCCGGCGCGCTCGAGCGTGCGCTCGTTCTTCTCGGCGGCGTCCGACAGCGCCTGCTGCACGGTCTTGGTGCCGGCTGCGGCAGCGGAGATCTCCTGCTGCAATTCGTCGAGCAGCACGGGATATTCCGGCAGGTGCCAGTAGTCGTTCAGATAGGCCAGCGCCGTCGAGAACTGCCTGTTGTAGGAGTTCAGACCCTGCCAGTCCGGGCTTTCCAGCACGGCCTTGAGGCCGGTCTGGCAGACCGCCGCGTAGCGCTTCTGCTGCTCGGGCTGGAAGTACCACTCCATGAACTTGGTCAGTTCGGGCAGTTTCTTGGAATATTTGTTGATGCCCATGCCCTGGCCGCCGACCGAGAACTGGCGGCGGAACTTGCCGTCGCGACCGACGGCGCCCGGAAGCACCGCGAAGCCCACCTTGTCGGCGAATTTCGAGACCTTCGGGTCGGCGTTCGAGCCGTTGAAGTAGAACCACTGCATCGCCATCGCGACCTGGCCCTGCTGGATCGCGGTGTTGACCTCGTCGAAGCCCCAGTTCTGCGAACCGGGCGGTCCGAACTTGAACATGTCGACAAAGGCCTGCACGCCATCGACCGAAGCCGGCGAGTCGAGGTAGCCCTTAACCTCGAAGGTCTCGGGATTGTAGAGCTCGCCGCCGAACGACCACAGGAACGAGTTCGACGCGGTGGTGGCGAAGTCGTAATCGCGGCCGCCCATCTGCGCCCAGCCGTAGAGGCCCTGGTCGGGACGGGTGAAGAATTCGGCGACTTCCTTGGCTTCCTGGTAGGTCTGTGGAACCGCGAGGTCGCGGCCGTACTTGGCCTTGAACGCTTCCTGCTCCTTCGGGTCCTCGAAGAGGTCCTTGCGATAGGTCAGGCCGTAGGCGTCCTGGTTGGCCGGCAGCCCGTAGAATTCGCCCGAGCCATCCGGATACTCACCGTAGCGCGACAGCGAGGCCGGCGGGAAGATGTCGGCCTTGAGATAGCTCGACTGGTCGAACATGTCGTTGAGCTTGACGGCGTGCGAGGCGAACTCGGCCGTCGACTGGCTGTCCCACATGGCGAAGTCGAAAGCGTCGCCCTGGATGGCGAACTCGGAGGCGATCTTGTCGTGCCACTGCGGGCCATAGGGCACGAGAGCCGGGACGATCTTGACCGACTTGTCCGGATAATCCTTGGCGATTTCGACCAGCGCGTCGGCGCAGGTTCCGGCATGCCAGACGAAGGTGAGCGTGGTGTCGGCGCGGGCGAGACCCGCGCTTGCGGCCATCGCCGTCGCAGCGACAGCAGCGGACGCGAGCAGACGCGTACGCGTTGCGTGATTCATGGTGTTCCTCCAGCGTTAGGCGGGCAATCCAGCCGGCGGCCGATCTCCTCCGTCCCGTCTCCTGCCCTCTCTCGACGCTAGTCAGCACAGTTAAAAATATCAACAAGAAACTTATATTTTCTCATTTTTCTTGTTACCTATAACTGCTTGAAACAGCCTGAAAATTTAAGAGTCAAGCAATGTTAGAACGAACCAGCATAGCGACTTCAAGCCACAACCCATTGATTTTTCTGCCTTCCCACGACGACATCAGCCTCCATGTACGCATGTGCGATATCGCATTGCACAACGGAGTATTTGATAATTTAACATTTTTCTTTCCGTCGCATCACAGTCATGCTAGAGGCATTGCGTCATGAGCACGGAGAGGGAGGCTCCCGTCTTGTTCGAACCGGACGGCGACATGCAGCACCTGTCGAAGGCCGACCAGCGTCGCGCCGAGATCATCCGGCTGCTGATGGAAAGCCCTTCCCTGCAGATCAAGGAACTGGCGACGCGTCTCGACGTCAGCCTGATGACCATCCATCGCGATCTGAACGACCTGCAGGGACAAGGCCTGGTGCGCCGTCTGCGCGGTTCGGTATCGGCCGAGAAGTCGATGCTGTTCGAAAGCAGCTATCTCTACCGCACCCGCCAGCATGTCAGCGAGAAGCGCAAGCTGGCGCGCGCCGCGATCGCCCATATCGAATCCGGCAATGCCATCGTCTGGGACGACAGTTCGACCACCTTCCACGTGACCGAATTCATCGAGCAGGTGGCGCCGGTCACGATCATCACCAACGCGCTGCCGGTGATGGAGAAGCTGCGCGACGCGCCGGACATCGACCTGATCGCGCTCGGCGGAAAATTCCACCGCTCCTACAACGGCTTCTTCGGGCTTGCCTGCGAGCGCGCCATCCGGTCCTACCGGGTCGACGTCGCGCTGATGTCGACGACAACCATCCAGGGCCTGTCGATGTTCACGCAGGACGAACAGGTGCTGCGCGCCAAGCAGGCGATGATCGAGATCGCACGCAAGAAGATCCTGCTCGTCGACGAGAGCAAGTTCCACTTTTCGGCATTGAACTATGTCGCCGACCTCAGCGTCTTCGACGTCGTCCTCGTCTCGCACTCCGTCGACAAGGCCGTCGTCGAACAGATGAGGCAGGCAGGCGTCAAGCTCGAGCTCGTCTGAGCCGGGACCCGCAGACCAATTTCATTCACGAGGGGAAGCAATGTCCGAAATCGGCAAGGCTCGCAGGATGGCGCGGCTGTTCGAGAAGCGCTCAGGACGCATGCTATGCGTGCCGCTCGACCACGGCATGCAGGTCGGGCCGATAGCCGGCATCGCCGATCCGGCGCTGCTGATCGACATCGTGGTGGAGGCCGGCGTCGACGCAGTGATCGTCAACCCCGGCATGCTCGTCCGCCATGGGCACCGGCTTGCCGGCGGACCGGCGGTCATCCTGCGCCTCGACCAGACGACGATGTGGCGGCACGACACGAAAACCGGCTACCCGGATACGCACAACAGGCTGGTCTCGACCGTCGAGGAAGCGGTGCAGATGGGCGCGGAGGCGGTGATCACCTACCTCTTCACCTGCAACAACCGGCCGGAGGAGGAGACCAGATCCTTCGAGATCGCCGGCGCCGTCGCGGCCGAATGCCGAAAATGGGGTGTCGTCCACGTCATCGAGGCGATGGCGGCCAAAGGCGGCTTCGCGCGCGCCGACGATCCCGACGTTGTCGCGATGAACTGCCGCATGGCCGGCGAACTCGGAGCCGACTGGATCAAGACGGACTGGTGCGAGGCCGCCCGCTTCAGGCAAATCACGCAGCAGTCCCTCGCTCCCATCGCGGTAGCCGGGGGTCCGGCCTTGGCGACCCTGGCCGACACCGTGCGGTTCGCGGAGGACGCGATCGGCGCCGGCGCAAAGGGCTTGATGTTCGGGCGAAACGTGTTCCAGCAAGCCGACGTCCGGGCTGCGCTGGCGACGCTGGCAAAGGTCGTCCACGGCAACCCCCAAGGCTGAGGATTGCCGCCGGCGATTTGTTCACTGGCCGTGGAGCCAGCGAGGCCCACTGCCCCGATCAGAGGCGGCGATCTTCTATCGCCGCCAATCCGACTTCGAGACCGGCGATAAGGTCGGCTTCGGCCTCGAGCCCGACCGACAGGCGCAAGAGGCCGTCGCCGATGCCGGCCGCTTTGCGGGCTTCCGCCCCCATGCCGGCATGGGTCATTGTCGCCGGATGCGCGACAAGGCTCTCCACGCCGCCAAGCGACTCGGCGAGGGTAAAAGTCTCTACCCTTTCGACGAAGCGGCGGACGGCCTCGGCGCCACCTGCGAGATCGAAACTCAGCATGGCGCCGAACCCGCTCTGCTGTCTGCGCGCGATGGCATGGCCCGGATGGGACTCCAGGCCCGGATAGTGCACGGCCGCCACGGCAGGATGCGTCGACAGGAAGGCGGCGACCGCGGCGGCATTCGCCTGCTGGCGCTCGATGCGTGGGAACAGAGTGCGCAGGCCGCGCAGGGTGAGGTAGGCGTCGAAGGGCGAGCCGGTGACGCCGGTGACGTTGGCCCAGAAGCGCAGTGCCTCGACATCGGTCCCGGCCGCGCAGACGACGGCGCCGCCGACGACATCGGAATGGCCGTTGAGATATTTCGTGGTGGAATGGATGACGAAATCGGCGCCAAGCTCGATCGGCCGCTGCAGGGCCGGCGACAGGAAGGTGTTGTCGACGGCGACCTTTGCGCCGGCCTCCTTCGCCTGTCGCGCAATGGCGCGGATGTCGACGACCCGCATCAGCGGATTGGACGGCGTCTCGACCAGCACCAGCGACGGCTTGCGGGCCAGCGCCGACGCCAGCGAGGCGGCGTCGGACTGGTCGACGAAGACGACGTCGAAATGCCCCCTGTCGCGTCGTGCCGACAGCAGCCTGTAGGTGCCGCCATAGCAATCATGCGGCGCCACGATCAGTTCGTCGCGCCGGGCGAGCGACAGCACGAGATCGACGGCCGCCATTCCCGACGAGGTGACGATGGCGTCGGCGCCGCCTTCAAGCCTGGCGAGCGTATCGGCGAGAAGATCGCGGCCGGGATTGGCCGTGCGGCTGTACTCGTAGCCGCGGTGCTTCTCGAAGCCGGAGAAGGCAAAGGTGCTGCTGAGATAGATCGGCGGCGTCACCGCGCCAAAATTTTCGTCCGAAGCGATTCCGTTCGCCGCGGCGATGGTCCTGGGATCACGCTGTGTCATGTCGCCTTCCCCGTTACGCCGCCTGACCTTCATCTTGCTACCGCAGGCGGACCAGCCGGGATGTTCCAGCGACTGCACGTCGGCCGCAAGACATTTACCGGCGGAATCGGGGCTGACAAACGAATGATATTGCTGGCTGAGCACAAAAATTTTGTACTCAATCAGGTTGGAATGATCTCTCCCGTGGTGCTGCCAAAAGGTCGCCGGCCCACCGCTTGCCAGAAACGATTCCGGGCGGCATCCTGACTGGATACCGTGAAGGAGACAGTTTCGATCGTGGTTACAGGTGCTCAGTGCCGGGCTGCGCGCGCCCTGGTGGAATGGACGCGCGAAACGCTGGCCCGGAAGGCCGATGTCGACGCCGCCGTCATCGAGGCATTCGAACGCAAGCTCGCTGAACCGACCGGCGACGACCGACAGAAGATCGAGCGGGCGCTGGAGGCAGGCGGTGCGCTGTTCATCGCTGAGAACGGCGGAGGCGTTGGCGTCCGGCTCAAATTCAGCCGGGCGGATGTCCGCCGGATCGCCACTCTCGAGGGAGAAGGCGGAACCGTCGCCATGGACGACGTGCCTTGAGATCGAGGCCGGCCCGATCGCGGCGAAGGACAGAAAGCGCCACAGATCCCATCTCGGCCGATTCTGCCAGCCAGGTGAGCTGGGACGATCTTTCCGAGCCGGAACGGACTGCGTTGAAGCGCATGAACCGTGGACCGTATCCCGCGCTCGCGGAAGCCGTGGGTTTGCGGTTGATCGAGCTGGGGCTTGCGGTAACGAGATCGGGCGAAATCGGCATCAGCCGACAGGGCCGCGAACTGGTCATCACCACTTTGCTGAACGCCCGCCAGGATGACGCGGCCGGCTAGGCCTATCCAGCCACCACGACCTCCTTCAGGCCGCGCAAGGCTTCCTGCAGATCGCCGCGCGCCTCTGCGGATTCGGGATAGACGGCATAGGCCGGATAGGTGAATTCCGGCGCTCCTTCGACGAGCTCCAGCTCCCCGGCCTCGATATGGGGCGCCGCCACCCCTCTTCGGAAATAGCCCATGCCGCCGGACCTCAATATGTAGCTGAGGCCGAGGGGACCGAGCCCGACCATCAGTCCAGGCTCGCCGAATGCAGCCTGGCCAAAACCCCCTTGTGCTGCGAACAAAGGACCCCAATCGACATGGACGTAGTCCAGCGGTTCGTCCCCGTTCCGGGCCGGGGTCCTGACCAGCACGAGTTGCTCTTCTTCGATCAGCTCGACCTTGAAGCCGGGCAGAAGCTTGGGCGCGTAAAGCACCGCGACGTCGAGCACGCCCGTACGCAACTGCTCCAGCAACTGGTCGGGCACGCCGACATGGGCATGAATGGCGATCTTCGGCTGTTCCCGCTTCATCCAGACCAGCCAGTCGAGCAGCAGCGGGTTCCAAAGGCTGAGCTCGCCTCCCAGCGCCACGACGCTACTGCGCCCCGGCGGAATGGTGAGCTGCTGACGGGCGCGCTCCCATATCTGGACGAAGGATTGAGCGAAGCGCTCGAACTCCCGGCCGGCCGGCGTCAGCGTGGCGCCGTTGCGGTTGCGCACGAAGAGTTGTCGGCCGAGCCCCTCCTCCAGCGTTCGGATGCGCGCGCTTACCGTGGTCTGAGTGACATGGAGGCGATCGGCAGCCTTGAGAAAGCTGCCTGTATGCACGATCTCCAGAAACGTGCGAGCCCGGTCAATGTCCATTTGCTGCATCTCGCTTAGTGCAAATTATTTGCACTCATACAGCATTTAATTCCGTTTGCCTTCTTCTTTCAGCGCCGCCACGCTCAGATCCAGCACTCAGCGGGACTGACCATGGCGGACGAAGCCATCATAGCCAAACACACGGCGCCACCTTCCTTCATGCACGAATTGGCGTCCGACAGTCGTGATGCGCAGACCCCGCCGGATGCCTGGAGCGAGGTCTCGAAGTGGAGGAGGGCCGAGCGCGAGCGTCTCATCAATGAGCGCCTCGCGCTCGCGCCGGAGGAGCGGCAGATCCGCTCCGGACGCATCGCCAGCATGCTCGATCTGACGATCGGCAAGTTCAGCGGGCGGATCGTGGGAACCTACTGGCCGTTCCGAGGCGAGCCCGACCTGCGCAACTGGGGGATCAGGGTCATCGAGCGCGGCGGACGCATCGCGCTGCCCGTCGTCATCCGCAAGGGCTGGCCCCTCGAATACCGGATATGGACGCCCGGCGATCCGCTGGAACGCGGTGTCTGGAACATCCTCGTGCCGTCGCGCGGCCCCGCGGTCCAGCCCGACGTCATGATCGCGCCGGTGGTCGGCTTCGACGAGGCGCACTATCGGCTGGGCTATGGCGGCGGCTTCTTCGACCGCACGCTCGCGGCCATGCCCAGGAAGCCGCTGACGATCGGCGTCGGCTACGCACAGACTCGCATACCGACCATTTACCCCCAGTCCCACGACATTCCCATGGATGTGGTCGTCACGGACTGATCGAGAAGATGCAGGCAAGGCCTGGTTCCCAGTTGTGACGACGGTCTGAGACGCCGTCCCGTTCCGAAACCGCCAAGCCTGCCATGAGACGAAAGGCAGGACGCGATGTCGGAAGCAACCGCAACAGAAAATGCCAGGCCACCCTTCGTCAGGCGCTGGCTGTTCTCCACCAACCACAAGGACATCGGGACGCTCTACCTGATCCTGTCCATGCTGTCCGGCATACTCGGCACAGGCCTGTCGGTCGCCCTGCGCATGGAACTCCAGGAACCCGGCCTGCAGATATTCGCCGATCCCAATCTCTACAACGTCGTGGTCAGCGCCCACGGACTGGTGATGATCTTCTTCGTCATCATGCCGGCGCTGATCGGCGGCTTCGGCAACTGGTTCGTACCGATCATGATCGGCGCTCCGGACATGGCGTTCCCGCGCATGAACAACATCTCGTTCTGGCTGCTGGTCGCCTCGCTCGTCCTCTTCCTGGTGTCGATGTTCGTTCCCGGCGCCTCGGGATCGCCGGGCCACGGCGGAGGCTGGACGCTGTATCCGCCCTACTCGACCGACGGTCAGCCGGGCCCGGCAGTCGATCTCGTCATCCTGTCGATCCATCTGTCCGGCGCATCGTCGATCCTCGGCGCGATCAACTTCATCACCACCATCTTCAACATGCGTGCGCCCGGCATGACCATGCACAAGATGCCGCTTTTCGCCTGGTCAATGCTGGTGACCGCCTTCATGCTGCTCCTGGCACTGCCGGTGCTGGCCGGCGCCATCACCATGCTGCTCACCGACCGCAATTTCGGCACGACCTTCTTCGCGCCGGCGGGCGGCGGCGACCCGATCCTCTACCAGCACCTGTTCTGGTTCTTCGGTCATCCCGAAGTCTACATCATGATCCTGCCGGGCTTCGGCATCATCAGCCACGTCATCTCGACCTTCGCCAAAAAGTCGATCTTCGGCTATCTCGGCATGGTCTATGCGATGGTGGCGATCGGAGCGATCGGCTTCGTGGTGTGGGCGCACCATATGTTCACGGTCGGCCTGTCGGTCGATTCCCAGCGTTACTTTGCCTTCGCATCCATGGTCATCGCAGTGCCCACCGGCGTGAAGGTCTTCTCGTGGCTGGCGACCATGTGGGGCGGCTCGATCACGTTCAAGACGCCGATGCTATGGGCGACAGGGTTCGTGCTGCTCTTCACCATCGGCGGCGTAACCGGAGTCGTGCTCGCCAATCCGGGCGTCGACCGCGTGCTGCACGACACCTACTACGTGGTTGCACATTTCCACTATGTGCTGTCGCTCGGAGCCGCCTTCGCCATCTTCGCCGCCTTCTACTACTGGTTCCCGAAGATGACCGGCTACATGATGAGCGAGACGCTCGGCCGCATCCACTTCTGGCTGACCTTCATCGGCGTCAACCTGGTCTTCTTCCCGCAGCATTTCCTCGGGCTTGCCGGCATGCCCCGCCGCTATGCCGATTATCCCGACGCCTTCGCCGGTTGGAACTTCGTTTCATCCGTCGGCTCCTACATCTCGGCGGCGGGGCTTCTCGTCTTCTTCGTCGCGGTGATCGAGGCCTTCGCGCGCAAGCGCCAGGCGTCTGCCAACCCATGGGGCGAAGGAGCCACGACGCTCGAATGGACGCTGTCGTCTCCGCCGCCGTTCCATCAGTTCAGTTCCCTGCCTCGGATCCAATGAGGAGGAGTTGCCATGAACGAAGCCGCCGACGTTGCGAACAACATCCCCGCCGTCGTCCTGCTTTCCCTATGGTGGGCATTCCTGTCGACGCTGGACCTCCTGTTCACGCCAGCCGAGTCCGAGAAGCCGGACCGGGCGCCGGCAAAACCTCCCGACGACGACGCGGCGGATCCACGCGAGGCGGAGCTTCGCAAGCTCGACCCAACGTTCGACAGGGAAACTTTCCTCAGCGGCGCCAAGCGGGCCTACGAGACGGTGCTTAACGCCTACGCGCTCGGCGACCTGAAGACGCTCCGGTCGCTGTTGTCTGCCGAAGTGCTCAAGGCATTCGCCGATGCCTGCGCCTTGCGCCAGGAAAGGCAGGAGACGCTGGAACTGACTTTCATCGGCCTCGAGACGGCCAGCATCACGGACATCGAAAGCACCGCCGACGCGATCGAGATCACCGTGCTGTTCCGCGCGCTGATCGTCAGCGCCGAGCGGTCGGCCACGGGCGACATCATCGGCGGCAACCCGGCGGCCGTCACCCTATCGGCCGATCTCTGGACATTTTCCCGGCCCGTGCCCGCGATCGGCAACGCGTGGATCGTCGTTGCGACCGACGAAGGAGAAACTGCCGACGCGGCTGAGCCTCCTAACCAGTGAGTCTCAAACACAACGTGTCGGTATTCCTGCGACAACCACGATCTTGCTTGCAACGCCGATAAAGCTATATATGCACCGTTCAGGTTCTCCCGCGTGGGCCCGTAGCACATTGCCAATGCGCTTTCTCAATTTCAGCCCTGCAAGGAGCCGCGTCCGGTTTTTGAACCACGCGGGCAGCCTCATCGCATGCATCTAGCCCTGGCGCGGCCGCAAGGCCGTCGACCGGGGGCCGGAAATCCAAGCCAGACACACAATCGGTTCTGATTTCCGGGTCCCGGCCACCGCAGGCCCGGTGGAGATGTATGATGAGAACAGACTTTCCGGGCCGCGGCATGGCGGCATGCGACTTCCATCTTTGCAAAGAAACATCGAAGGCGGCGAAGCCGCATCCTTCCTTCAGCCGGCTGCTTCGCCAGGCGCTCGCCGTTGATTTCGCACGTGCACGCAACGTCCGGACCGGACGGCGCGGCCAGCCTATTTCTCTGGCAGAAGGATGCTCCAAATGAGAGTCGTTGTTCTCGGCGGAGGCGTCATCGGCGTGACATCGGCCTGGTATCTCGCCAAGGCCGGACATGAGGTCATCGTCCTCGACCGGCAGGACGGCCCCGCCCTCGAGACGAGCTTCGCCAATGCCGGCGAAATCTCACCCGGCTATTCGTCGCCCTGGGCCGGCCCCGGCGTACCGGTCAAGGCCGTGAAATGGCTGCTGATGAAGCACGGTCCGCTGGCGATCCGCCCGCACCTGGACCCCGCCATGTGGTCGTGGGTGCTTCGCATGCTGCGCAACTGCACCTCGGCCCGCTATGCCATCAACAAGGCGCGCATGGTGCCTATCGCCGAATACAGCCGCGACTGCCTGCGCGAATTGCGCACGGAAACCGGCATCGCCTATGACGAGCGCAGCCAGGGCACCCTCCAGCTCTTCCGTACGCAGAAGCAGCTCGACGGCATCGGCGGCGACGTGGAGGTCCTGAAGCAGTTCGACGTCCCCTTCGAGGTGCTCGATCGGCAGGGATGTGCAGCCGCGGAGCCGGCGCTCGCGCGCGTCAGCGAAAAATTCGTCGGCGGCCTGCGTCTGCCGGGCGACGAAACCGGTGACTGCCACATCTTCACGAACCGGCTGGCGGAGCTTGCTTCAGCGTCCGTCGACTTCCGCTACGGCGTCACCGTACAGGAAATCCTTCGCGACGGCCGCCGCGTCACCGGCGTGCGCGCCGACGGCAAGACCGTTCAGGCCGATGCGGTCGTCGTTGCGCTGGGCAGCTATTCGCCGCATCTCTTGCGCCCGTTCGGCATCGGGCTGCCCGTCTATCCCGTGAAGGGATACTCGCTGACGGTTCCGATCGCCGATCCAGCCGGAGCGCCCGTCTCAACCGTCATGGACGAGACCTACAAGATCGCGATCACCCGGCTGGGCGATCGGATCCGGGTCGGCGGGACGGCCGAGATCGCCGGATACGACCTCTCGCTGAGGCCGTCGCGGCGCGACGCCCTCGAGCACTCGGTCACCGATCTTTTCGGCCAGGGCGGCCGAGTCGCCGAGGCAACGTTCTGGTGCGGGCTGAGGCCGATGACACCGGACGGCCCGCCGGTCATCGGATCCGCTGGCATCGACGGTCTCTACCTCAACACCGGCCACGGCACGCTCGGCTGGACCATGGCCTGCGGCTCGGGCCGCGTATTGGCCGACATGGTGAGTGGCAGAACGCCGGAGATCGACGTTTCCGGCCTGGACCTCGGGCGGTATCGGGCATGACTGTTTCGCTGGAACGGGCCGGCGCCGTCCTTACCGTCGACCTCGGCGCCATCGTTTCGAACTGGCGCCTGCTGCGTGCGAAACTCGGCAACACAGCCTGCGCCGCAGTCGTCAAGGCCGACGCCTATGGTCTGGGCGCCGCTGAGGTTGCGGGCGTCCTGGCCGAGGCCGGCGTACGCAGCTTCTTCGTCGCCCATCCGGGAGAAGGCATTGCGCTGCGCGGGGCTCTAGGGGGCGACGCCCGCATCTTCGTCCTCAACGGCACGCCCGCGGGCACCGAAGTGGATTTCGCCGCCGCCGATCTCGTCCCGGTGATCAACTCGCTGGCCGAGTTGTCGGCCTGGCGGAAACATGCGGCGGCAGCAGGCCGTCCGATCGACGTCGCGCTGCAACTGGACAGCGGCATGTCGAGGCTCGGTCTGCCATCACGCGACGTCGCCGCGATCGCAGACGACTGGACGCGCCTCGAAGGCCTGCGGATCAAGCTGGTCATGAGCCATCTCGCCTGTGCCGACGAGCCGCGGCATCCAGCAAACGAGGCGCAGTTGCGCGAGTTCAACAGACTTCGTGCGATGCTGCCGCCAGCCCCGGCTTCGCTCGCGAACTCCTCGGGAATATTCCTCGGCAGGTCCTTCCATTTCGACCTCGCCCGTCCGGGTGCGGCCCTCTACGGCATCAACCCGACACCTTCGGCGGAAAATCCCATGCGGCCCGTGGTGCGTCTTTCCGCCCGGGTGATCCAGATTCGGGACGTGCCGACCGGCACGGGCATAGGCTACGGCCATGCTGCCTCTGCCGGCCGCGCGTCGCGGCTGGCGACGATTTCAATCGGCTATGCCGACGGGTGGCCCCGCAATGCACCGGCTCACGCCTTCTTCCGGGGCAGCCGGCTGCCCTTCGCCGGCCGCGTATCGATGGACAGCATCGTGCTGGATCTGACCGATTGCGCCATTCAGCCCCGCGAAGGGGAGCTTGTCGATCTGATCTGCGAGGAGCAGAGCATCGACGACGTCGCAGAGGCCGCCGGGACCATCGGCTATGAGATCCTGACCCGCCTGGGCCGCCGTTTCCACAGGCGTTATGTCCATGCGGAGCCGGTGATCGAGCAGCCGGACCGAGCTCCTCCCTATGACCGCATGATGCCGACAGTCGCCATCCAATAGGCTGGCGACCCCCGAATCCGGGTAAAATCGCGAGGATTCTTAAAAACCTGCCGCCAAAATAGGTCAGGGACACTGTCCCGACTTGCGATGTTCCCCTCCGTCTTTTATGCAGATGGTATCAATCCAACCTGCAGGAGCCAGATGGTGGAAGACAGTCTTCTCGATCACGCGCTCGTCCGTCTGGACGAGGCAGCCACGCACATCAGCATCGACCCGGACGTGATCGAGAAACTGAAATACGCCCGCGAGACGACCAAAGTGCGTCTTCTGATCCGCATGGACGACGGATCGCGCAAGTCCTTCCTCGCCTGGCGCTGCCGCTATGACGACACGCGCGGCCCGACCAAGGGCGGCATCCGCTACCATCCCGAGGCCACAGCGGACGAGGTGGAGACGCTTGCCTTCTGGATGACGTTCAAATGCGCCGTGATGAACCTGCCCTATGGCGGCGGCAAGGGCGCCGTGCAGGTCGATCCGCGCAAACTGTCGAAGGCGGAACTGGAGCGGCTGTCGAGGGCCTATATCCAGGCGTTCGCCCGCATCATAGGGCCCGACCGCGACATCCCCGCGCCGGACGTCTACACCAACTCGATGATCATGGGCTGGATGGCCGATGAATATGCCCAGATCGTCGGGCAGGCCGAACCGGCCGTCATCACCGGCAAGCCGATCGCGCTCGGCGGTTCGCTGGGGCGCGGCGACGCTACGGCGCGCGGCGGCTACTATCTGGTCCGCCATCTCGCCGACGACCTCGGCCTCGGCCAGACGATGCGCGTCGCCGTCCAGGGCTTCGGCAATGCCGGCCAGCACATTGCCCGCCTGCTCGCCGCCGACGGCCACAAGATCGTCGCGGTGTCGGACTCGGAAGGCGCGGTGCGCTCCGATGCGGGCCTTCATGTGGACATGCTGATCGACGCGAAGGGCCATGGCCGCTCCGTCTCCAGCACGGTCGGTCAGGGCGGACACGAAGCCATGTCTCCGGCAGATCTCGTCAGTGTCGACTGCGACCTGCTGGTGCCGGCAGCGCTGGAAAACATGATCGACGCGAAGAACGCCGGCTCGGTCAAGGCGAAGCTGGTGCTGGAACTGGCGAACGGACCGGTGACGCCGGAGGCGGACGACATCCTTGCCAAGAACGGCGCCGTGGTCCTGCCCGACATTCTGGCGAACGCCGGCGGCGTCACCGTCTCCTATTTCGAGTGGGTGCAGAACCGGCAGGGCTTCTACTGGACCGAGGAAGAAATCCATCATCGGCTGCGCTCCATCATGGAACGCGAAGGCCGCGCGATCTGGAGCGTCTCGCGCGAGAAGGAAGTCACCATGCGCACGGCGGCCTATGTCCACGCGCTCGGCCGCCTCGCCGAGGCGATCGAGGCGCACGGCACACAAAGCTTCTTCACGAGCTGACGAGACGCCAGCCAACTGGAGGCAGACCCCATGCCTGCCTCCCTCTCTACCGACAGACCACAGCGCTCAAAAAGCGCGCCGGCTGATCGGCGTTGCCGGGATGCTCTCAGCCGCCGCGGTTTTCGTAAGCTTCTACGGCAGAACCGGCGGCTGCCCGCTGCTGATCCGCAAGGCTTTGCTTCAGCCGTGCGACCTGCTCGGCTGACCAGCCGCGGACGTCGGCAACGGCGACCCATGCTTCGATATAGTGCTCGCTCGCATAGACGTGCCCATAGCCGATCGGAGTGGACGTCGAGACCGCCATGTCGAAGGCAAGTTGAAGCATGCTGACGACCGGGTACCACCGCAATTGCGAGGATACGTCCGGTCCGCGCGGCATCGTCATCCAGGCCGGCTCGCGATAGACGTCGCGGATGTCGAAGAAGGTCACCGCGTCGCTGGCATACTGCAGATAGACGATGCGCATCGCCCCCCAAGGGGTATCCGCCGGCACCGTCGCGCCATCCTGATTCATGAAACGGACGTGTGACCCGTCGCCGAATTGCGGGAGCCATGCCGGCGAGCCGCTGTTTCTGTCGTCGACGATCGAGCGCCAGAGAGTACTTTCGAAAGGCGGACCGCTCCACAAGGCGCCGTTGATGGGATCGCCCAGCATCCTGAGAAACTGGACCGACTTCTCGGAGTTCATCGAACCCAGACTCAATCCATGCAGGAAGAGCCTCGGACGCTGGTCCCTCGGAAGCGTCGTCCAGTAGCTGTAGACAGCGTCAAAAAGCGCGCGTGCGGCATCCTCTCCGTATTCCGGCTGAACCATCAACGAAAGCGGGCTGGAGAGGTAGGAGTATTGCAGGGCGACGCTCGCGATATCACCGTCCTCCAGATATTCGATGCTGTCCATCGCCGCCGGATCGACCCAGCCCGTGCCGGTCGGCGTGATGACGACGAGCACGGAGCGGTCGAAGCCGCCGACGCGCTTCAGTTCTTCCAGCGCAAGACTTGCACGCTCTTCCACGGTCTCGGCCGCCCGAAGCCCGACATAGACCCGGAGCGGCTCAAGCGCGTTCCTGCCGGTGAAGGCGCCTATTTCGGCCGACGTCGGTCCGGAGGTCACGAACTCTCGTCCGGCGCGGCCCACCTCCGTCCATTTGACGAGGGATGCCGCGCTCCCGGTCTTGAGCGGATCGTCGGGCTGGGCGAACTGCGGCTCGATCAGCGCATCCAGTTCCCTGAAGGAGGAATCGAGGACATGGAACGCGAAGCGGAACAGCACGCCGTTCGCTATCCCCCAGAACAGAACGACGGCAACCGAGAAGCCGAGCACTTTGGATATACGCGGCGGCACGACGCGGCCGGCGCTTCCGGAGATCAGGCGGAAGACTAGGACGAAAAGGCGCGCCACGGCGATCAGCAGCACGAAAGTCGCAGCGGCTATCGCCCATACTTCAAATGGATGCCCGGTCGACAAGGGCTCCATCTTCATCAGCACCCGGATGGAGTTCTGCCATTCAGCGGCCTGCCACAGCGCAACGGACATTCCGACGGCGCAGACGACGGTGGCCACCATCCGGAAAACGCGCAGGGACCGATCCGGAATTCCCGGCAACTCCATGTAGAACCAGAGCCACCGCCAACCGACGCCGATGCCGTAGCCGGCAGCAAAGCAGATACCCGCCAGCGCGCCCTGCATCACATAGGTGCGGGGCACGAGGGATGGGGTCAACGACCCCACGAAGAACAGCGTCCCAAGCAGCAGCCCTGCGACCGAGAGGGAGTTCCAGAATCGGGCCAGCCCGCGACGCATCATGTCAAAGCGTTTCCATCAGACGATTTCCGCCAAGGCGCAACGAAACACACCGGACCTCGTGCACGAATCGGCGTAGCGCTCGCGCCCTGGCCCGATGCGCGGGTGGCGGGCACCTCAGACTGTTCAAGTTGCTGCACGTTTCCGGAGCAGACCGACGACGGTTACGAAGAGAGCACCGCCGAGCAGTCCGGCAACCCCTACTCCGGCCAGCAGCTCGGGCGACAGACCGCCTCCCGGAAGTCCCGGATCGAGATCTTCGACGAACTGTTCCACCCCCGGCGTCCGGGCGGCCAGCCAGGTCAGGACAACGCCGCCCAGCGCACCGACCGCCGCGTTTTTCCACGGTCCCAGCGACAAAGGGGGGATGATGTTGCCGATAAACACCGCGCTGGCTGCGCCCGTGACGATCTCGATGATGATCGGGACCAGAAATTCCGCAGTCAGCATGGTTCACCCAATCAGGCGGTTCGCATTCGGGGAACGCCGTCCAAAGCGATCATAGCCGGGAGGCTGCAATGCCGGAGGAGAACGCTGCCACGAACCGGGATGATGCACCATGACTTCCCGGAAAGCGAGACTTCTCCCTGGCGTCATTCGCGTCCCGGCTCCAGTGCGTTGCCGTTCCGATTGACCTCGTTGCCGGACAGCAGCACCGCGATCCAACGGCTCGATGGTTCCTGTGCGCAATAGGCGATGACGGCGATAAGGATGGGAACTCCGACGAACGCCCCCGGCACTCCCCACATGAAGCTCCAGAAAAACACCGCGAACACGACGGCGAAAGGCGAGATCGCCAGCGAGGCGCCGGTGAGCAAGGGTTCCAGATAGCTGCCGATGATGAACTGAATGAGGCTGAGACAGCCGAACACGACGACCGCCATCTGCCAGGATTCGAACTGCGCGATCGCAAACAGCGTCGGAAACACGGTGGCGAGGAACGGGCCGAGGAAGGGTATGTAGTTCAACGCGAAGGCAATCGCCCCCCACGCAGCAGCCAGCTCGAGCCCGGCCGCAAGCGCGAATATCCAGACCACAAGGCCGGTGAGGACGCTGGCGGCGGTGCGCACCATCATGAAGCGGCGCAGCTTGCGTCCGATCTCGCGGTTGGCCGACAGGATCTTCTCGCCTATCGGCTGTGCGAGCGGCGCCCGCAGACGCCTGTTGAAATCATCGACTTCGAGCAGACCCAGCATGACGTAGACGAAAACGAGAACGGCGGAGCCCGTCATGCTGTTCATCCGCAGCAGCGCGCTCTGCACCAGACCGACCAGCCAGGTCACATTGAACCGATCCGCGATCGGACCGGCTATCGCGATGCCGTTTTCTTCCAGCCACAAGGTCCAGTCGAGATAGATCGCCTGGAAACGCGCGGCATTCAGGAAAAGCCACTGACCGAGCCTCCCGAACCCCCATACGATCGACGAGGTGATCGCGACGATCACGATGACGATGAGCCCGAGCGTGATCAGCAGGGCGAGCAGCTTCGGCAGCCGGCGCTGCAGCGCATTCTGCACCGGCCATGCGATCGCGATCAGGAAAAACGCAAAGAACAACGGCATGAAGACCGAGCTGGCGAAATGGAGCAAGGCCAGGACCAACGGTACGATCACCAGGTAGATTCGCATCGCACCGTCTTCCTCTTGCGCCGTCGCGGGGTTCGGCGTCACCAGTATATTCGACCGGCGCCTGCTTCGCCCTAACGAGCGCTCCGAGCCGTCCCGGACAAGCCGATACTTTCACACGCGTTGTAATGTTCCATCGGTTTACAACCCCTGACGGGTATGACAACTTGTTGCTGGACCTATTTCAGTATTATTTTATTGATCAAGAGGCGGTCCATGCCAGCGTCGCTGACAGATCAGGATCCTTTCTATATATCGACCGGTCACCTCCCGCCTGCCGAACGGGTACAAAGTCTGGTCGACGAATCTTATCGGCGCTTCAAATCCAACCGGGACGGCAAAAACTCGCAGGTCTATCCCGCGCTTGCCCGTGTTCCCGAGGACATGTTCGGCATATGCGTGGTCGGGACCAGCGGTGAAATTTACGCGGTCGGGGATTCCGACCACGAATTCTCCATCATGAGCGTCTCGAAGCCGTTCCTGTTCGCGTTGATCTGCGAGCAGATCGGCCCGAAGGAGGCGCATGCGAAGATCGGTGCGAACAGCACCGGCTTCCCCTTCAATTCGCTGGCTGGCGTGGAGTTCAGCCCCGATGGGCGCACCAATCCGATGGTCAATGCCGGCGCCATTGCGACGACAAGCCTGGTGCCCGGGGAGACAAAAGAAGCCAAATGGACCTTCATCCAGGAAGGATTGTCGCGGCTGGCGGGGCGCGAACTCCTGGTGAACAATGAAGTCTACGCGTCAGCATCGGAAACCAACTTCCGGAACCGCTCCATTGCCCGCATGCTGCAGAGCCTGGACCGGATCTATTGCGACCCGGTCGAGGCGACTGATCTCTACACCAAGCAGTGCTCGCTGAACGTCAGCGCCAGGGACCTCGCGGTTATGGGCGCAACGCTTGCCGACGGCGGAGTCAATCCGGTGACGAAGGAGCGCGTGGTCGATCCGGCAGTGTGCCACTACGCGCTGGCGGTGATGGCCACCGCGGGCCTCTACGAGACATCGGGCGACTGGCTCTATGAGATAGGCCTGCCAGGCAAGAGCGGCATCGGCGGCGGCATCGTGACCGTCTCGCCCGGCAAGGGCGGGCTGGGCACGTTCGCGCCCCTCCTCGACGGCGCCGGAAACAGCGTGAAGGGACAGCTCGTCGCAAAGTTCCTGTCACAAGGACTTGGACTGGACCTGTTCGTTTCGAAACCGGAAGTCTGAGCGAGATTTCGAGCCGTACAGGTATCGCGCCCCGAGCGCATTGGAGGGACCTACATGAGCACGATTGCCGTTGAACGCACCGACGCCGAGGCCCGCGACTCGTGGGTGCCAATGATCGCGATCGCGCTTGGACAGATGATCATGTCCTTCAACGTCGCGTCGCTGCCGGTCGCACTCGGCGGAATGGTGGAAAGTTTCGGCGTCCCGCCCACCACGGTCGCAACAGGCATCGTGGCCTATTCCATGCTGGTGGCGGGCTTCGTGATGCTTGGCGCCAAACTCGTCCAGCGCTACGGCGCGGCGCGCGTTTTCCGCGCCGCCGTCATCGTGTTCTGCGCATCGCAGGTGTTGATGACGTTCAGCCCGACCGCCGTCGCCATGATCAGCGCCCAGGCGCTCTGTGGCGCCGCCGGCGCGGTCATCGTACCGGCGCTGGTGGCGCTGATTGCCGAGAACTACAGAGGCCGCCAGCAGGCGACGGCGATCGGCGCGCTGGGTTCGGCTCGTGCGGCCGCCGGCGTGCTCGCCTTCGTGGTCGGTGGCATCCTCGGAACCTATATCGGTTGGCGACCCGCCTTCGGCATCCTGATCGCCGTCTCGGCTATCGTCTTCCTGCTGAGCTTCCGTCTCAAGTCGATACCGGGAAGCGCTGACGTGAGCATCGACTTGGTGGGCGTCGTCCTGGCGGCCGGTTCAATCATCCTGATCAGCTTCGGCTTCAACAATCTGAACGGCTGGGGGCTGATGCTGGCCGGCCCGAATGCGCCTTTCAACCTGCTCGGCCTATCCCCTGCTCCGATCCTGATCGTGCTCGGCATCGGGCTCGGCCAGGCCTTCCTGTCGTGGACGCACCGACGCGCAAGCGGCGGAAAGACCCCGCTCCTGGCCATCGAGGTCATCGACTCTCCGCAGGAGCGCGCCGCCGTCTACGCCATGTTTGCCGTTGTCGCGCTCGAGGCGGCGCTCAATTTCACGGTGCCGCTCTACATCCAGATCGTCCAGGGCCGTTCGCCACTGGCGACAGCAGTCGCCATGATGCCGTTCAACCTCACGGTATTCTTCGCGGCAATGCTGATAGTGAGGGTCTACGACCGCCTGACGCCCAGGCAGATCGGCCGCTACGGCTTCATTCTTTGCACCCTGGCGCTGTTGTGGCTGGCCTTCGTCGTACGCAACGACTGGAGCGAGATTCCCGTCCTCGCCGGGCTGATCCTGTTCGGCATCGGCCAGGGCGCGCTGGTCACGCTGCTGTTCAACGTGCTGGTCACGGCCTCGCCGAAGGAGCTTGCCGGCGACGTCGGTTCCTTGCGAGGCACGACCAACAATCTCGCGGCGGCCGTCGGCACCGCCGTTGCGGGCGCACTTCTCGTCGGCCTGCTGAGCGCAGCCGTGATGAGCCGTATCGCGGCCAATCCCCTGCTGCCCAAGGAGATCCAGTCGCAGGTCGACCTGGACAGCACCACCTTCGTCAGCAACGACCGGCTGGAAACCATCTTGGCCGGCACAGACGCATCGCCCGAACAGGTAACGGAAGCCATGCGCGTCAACACCGAGGCACGGCTGCGCGCGCTGAAGATCGGGCTCCTGATCATGGCGGCACTGGCGTTCCTGGCGATCGTTCCGGCCGGGCGGCTGCCGGACTACAAACCCGGCCAGATTCCCGCAGGCGGACAGGATCCAGGCAAAAAGTAGCCACCCGGCCGACGGGCCACGACCTCATCCCATCCGCAAGCCAAGACGGAGCATTGCATGTCCATCTCACTTGAAGCCGCCTCACAGGTCATGCGCGAGGCGATGCGCCAGACGGTCAAGCGTCATTCGCTCTGGTACTTGTTCCAGGGCGGGTTGATGATACTGGCAGGAATCCTGGCTCTGCTTTTCCCGGTCGCGTCGTCGATCGCGGCGGTCGTTTTCCTGGGCTGGCTCCTGATCGCATGCGGCCTGTTCCAGGCGCTGGGACTGATCGGCGCAGGGGGCGCACCGCATTTTTGGCTGCAGTTGCTGTCAGTCGTCCTGTTCCTGCTGATCGGTGCGCTTTTCCTGCGCAATCCCGGCGAGAGCCTGCTGACGCTCACCCTGCTCCTGATCGTGCTGTTCATGGTCGAGGGCATGTCGAAGATCGTCCTCGCCCTCACCATTAGGCCGTTTCCAAACTGGGTCTGGGTTCTGCTCAGCGGGATCGTCGGCATCGTGCTGGCGCTGGTGCTTTGGGCCAGCATGCCGGTGGCTTCCGCGTGGCTTCTGGGCGCGCTCCTCGGCATCGAGTTGATCAGCGAAGGGGCCGCCCTTGGCTGGCTGGCCTGGATCGCACGCAGGACGTGAGCCCTGCGCAGCCGCTCCAACTCCCTAGTGAAACCGACCAGCCGATAGGAAAAGCGAATGCTTCGATTGGGCCAGAAATACCAGCATCTCGTGCACGGCGCCGGCTGCGGATGCCATAGCCCGGTTCTCCAGCAGGCCTCGCGGCGGCTACAGGTTGAATTCTCGCGCAGGAACTTCCTTACAGGCATGGGGGCGGCGGCGCTGGCTGGCATGATGCCAAGGCCCGGCTTTGCCCAGACGGGCGGGAACGGTTCCAAGTTCCTCTTCACCCGTGCCCGGCTGTTCGACGGCACATCGGATACGCTCAAGACAAACGTCCAGGTGCTTGTCGAGGGGAACAGGATCGCATCGATCGACACGGCGAACAACGCTCCGCCCGGCGACGCGACTGTCATCGACTGCAACGATCGCGTGCTGATGCCGGGCCTGATCGATGCGCATTGGCATGTGGTGTTTGCCGCCGTGCCGCTGCCGGTTCTCATGGCGGGCGATCCCGGGATCATCTTCGCTACGTCGACCGCGGAAGCCGAGCGCACGCTTATGCGCGGTTTCACCACCGTGCGCGACCTCGGCGGCCCGGCTTTCTCGTTCAAGCAGGCGGTCGACACCGGCATAATACCCGGTCCGCGCATCTTCCCTTCGGGAGCGATGATCACTACTTCCGGCGGACACGGCGATCTCCGCATGCCGTTCGAGATTCCACGCGATGGCGACAAGCTCAGCCTCGGCGAACGCATGGGCGGCGCGGCCATCGTCGACGATATCGGCAGCCTGCAGATGCGCGTGCGGGAGCAGCTTCTGCAAGGCGCCTCCCAGATCAAGGTGATGGCGGGCGGAGGCGTGTCGTCGCCGCGCAGCCCGCTCGACATGACCACCTTCAGCGAAGACGAGTTGCGCGCGGCGGTGAACGTCGCCAAGGACTGGAATACCTATGTCACGGTCCATGCCTATGCCTCCAACACGGTCCAGCGGGCGCTGGCGGCCGGGGTGACCTGTGTCGAACACGCGCATCTGATGGATGAAGAAACGGCAAGGATGATCGCCGACAAGGACGTCTGGCTCAGCATGCAGCCTTTCCTGACGATGGCGGACGCCGCCTCGCAGACCGGACCGGGCGTCGAACGGGTACAGCAGCTTTTTGCCGGAACCCCGAGAGTCTACGAATTCGTCAAGAAGTACGGCATCAAGACCGCCTGGGGCTCGGACGTCCTGTTCTCACCGGAACTCACGCCGCGCCAGAATATCATGCTCACCCATCTCAGCAACTGGTACACGAATGCCGAGATCCTGCGCATGGCCACGTCGGTCAACGCAGACCTGCTCGCCCTTTCCAATCTTCGTACTCCGTATCCCGGCAAGATAGGCGTCATCGAGCGCGACGCGTTCGCAGACATTCTGGTGATGAACGGCAATCCCCTCGACGACATCCGCCTGATCGAGGATCCGGAAAAGAACCTGGCAGTCATCATGAAGGACGGCAGGGTCCACAAGAACACCTTGTGAGCCATGGCCGCCCCGAGGCCGGCAGACCCCGGGGGCACCGGGTCAGCCGGCCGATCGCACGGCAGGCAGGCCGGCGCCCTCCCCGCCCGGCCTGCGTCAGAGCCAGACCGCAACGGTCGCCGGAGCCCTTTCCGGATAGATGACCACCTTCTTCGTGCTCGTATCATGGCGTTCGCATCAAGGCGCTCGCCACCGGGGGCGGCGAGCCCCATATTGATCTGGAGGCGACAAGACTCTCGTCGGCCAACCGCGAGGAGGAATGCAGATGGCAGGAGGCGATGGTGTGCTCAAATTCCATGTGCCCGAACCGGAGGTCAGACCCGGCGGCACGCCTGATTTCTCCAACGTTCCCATCCCCAAGGCCGGCTCGGTCCCCCGCCCTCCCGTAGACGTCGATCCCAGGCAGATTCGCGATCTCGCCTACTCCATCATCCGTGTGCTTAACCGGGACGGCGAGGCGGTCGGCGAGTGGGCGGGCACCCTGACCGACGAAGAACTCGCGGAAGGCCTGAAGCACATGATGACGCTTCGCGCCTTCGACACGCGCATGCTGACGGCGCAGCGGCAGGGCAAGACCTCCTTCTACATGCAGCATATGGGCGAGGAAGCCGTCAGTTGCGCCTTCCGGCGCGCGCTGGCTCCGGGCGACATGAATTTTCCGACCTATCGCCAGGCCGGGCTGTTGATCGCCGGCGGCTATCCGATGGTCGACATGATGAACCAGATCTATTCCAACGAGGCCGATCCGCTGAAGGGCCGCCAATTGCCGGTGATGTACGCCTCGAAGGAACACGGTTTCTTCTCGATTTCAGGCAATCTGACGACGCAGTTCCCCCAGGCCGTCGGCTGGGCGATGGCGTCGGCGATCAAGAACGACACAAGGATTGCCGTGGGCTGGGTCGGCGACGGGGCGACGGCCGAGAGCGATTTTCATGCCGCGCTTGTCTTTGCCTCGACCTACCGCGCGCCTGTCATTCTCAACATCGTCAACAACCAGTGGGCCATCTCGACCTTCCAGGGCATCGCCCGCGGCGGTTCAGGAACCTTCGCGGCGCGGGGCCTGGGCTTTGGCATTCCCGCGTTGCGGGTGGACGGCAACGACTACCTCGCGGTACACGCCGTCGCCAAATGGGCGGTGGAGCGCGCGCGGCGCAATCTCGGGCCGACGCTGGTCGAATACGTCACCTACCGCGTCGGAGCGCATTCGACCTCGGACGACCCCTCCGCCTACAGGCCGAAGACCGAATCCGACGCATGGCCGCTCGGCGACCCCGTCATCCGGCTGAAGAACCATCTCATCGCGCGCGGACTGTGGAGCGAAGAACGGCACAAGCAGGCCGAGGCCGAGGTGCTCGACACCGTGATTGCGGCGCAGAAGGAAGCCGAGAAGCACGGCACGCTGCATTCGGGCGGCAAGCCCTCGACGCGCGACATGTTCGAGGGCGTCTACGAGACCATGCCGCCTCACCTCAGGCGCCAGCGTCAGCAGGCGGGGGTATAGCCAATGTCGCGGATGACCATGATCGAGGCGATCCGCAGCGCGATGGATGTATCCATGGCGCGCGACGACAACGTCGTCGTCTTCGGCGAGGATGTCGGCTATTTCGGCGGCGTGTTCCGCTGCACGCAGGGACTGCAGCAGAAGTATGGGAAAAGCCGCTGCTTCGACACGCCGATCAGCGAACTGGGAATCGTCGGCGCGGCGATCGGGATGGCGGCCTATGGCCTGCGTCCCTGCGTGGAAGTGCAATTCGCCGACTACGTTTATCCGGCCTACGACCAGATCGTCTCTGAAGCCGCCCGGCTGAGATACCGCTCCAACGGCGAGTTCACCTGCCCGATCGTCGTGCGCATGCCGACCGGCGGCGGCATCTTCGGCGGCCAGACGCACAGCCAGAGCCCGGAAGCGCTATTTACCCATGTTTCCGGGCTGAAGGTGGTGGTGCCTTCGAACCCGGTCGACGCGAAGGGCCTCCTGATATCGTCCATCGAGGACCCGGACCCCGTGATCTTCCTTGAACCGAAACGGCTCTACAACGGCCCGTTCGACGGCCACCATGATCGGCCCGTGACGCCATGGTCGAAACACGAACTCGGCGACGTTCCGGACGGTCATTTCAACATCGCCCTCGGCAAGGCTGCCATCCGGCGCGAAGGCGGGGACGTGACCGTGCTGGCCTACGGCACGATGGTCTATGTGGCCCAGGCGGCCTGCGAGGAAAAGGGCATCGACGCCGAAGTGATCGACCTGCGCACGCTGCTTCCGCTCGACCTCGAAACGATCGTCGCCTCGGTGAAGAAGACCGGCCGCTGCGTCATCGTCCACGAGGCGACGCTGACATCCGGTTTCGGCGCCGAACTGGCGGCTCTGGTGCAGGAGCACTGCTTCTATCACCTGCAGGCTCCGATTGCCCGCGTGACCGGCTGGGACACACCCTATCCGCATGCGCAGGAATGGGACTATTTCCCCGGCCCGGCGCGCGTCGGACGGGCGCTGCAGGACGTCATGGAGGGTTGAATGGCGGAGCATGTCATTAAGCTTCCCGATGTCGGCGAAGGCGTCGCCGAGGCCGAACTCGTCGAATGGCACGTGAAGGTCGGCGACCTGGTCCGCGAAGACGCAGTCCTTGCCGCCGTGATGACCGACAAGGCGACGGTGGAAATCCCCTCGCCGGTCGATGGCGAGATCGTCTGGCTGGGCGCCGAAATCGGCGACACTGTAGCCGTTGGCGCGCCGCTCGTCCGGCTCAGCATCGCCGGCGAGGATGCCTCCGGCGTGAAAGCCGGAACGGACGCGAGCGGCAAGACGGGAGAGGACGAAGGCGAAACGACCCCCGCGAACGCAGAAATTGCGCCCTCCCCAGCAAAGCCCGTAGAGCAAGCACCTGCGGCGAAAGCCAAGGCTCAGCCTGAGCCTGCACGGAACAAGCCGCCGGTGCAGGAAAGACCGGGATCGGCCAGGGTCGGCGCAGAGCGGCCGATCGCAGCGCCGGCGGTAAGGCTCAGGGCCCGCGAGGCGGGCGTCGACCTGCGGCAGGTTTCCGGCAACGGGCCGGCCGGACGCATCACCCATGAAGACCTCGACGCCTTCCTTGCGGCCGGGCGCCAGCCTGCCGGCGCGCCGGGGCTGGCCCGAGACAACTCGGTCACCGACATCAAGCTGACGGGCCTGAGGCGGCGCATTGCCGAAAAGACCAGCCTCTCCAAATCACGTATTCCCCACATCACCTATGTCGAAGAGGTGGATGTCGGCGAGGTGGAGGAGTTGCGCGCCGCGCTCAACAAGGGGAAGCGCTCCGACCAGCCCAAGCTGACGCTGCTGCCCTTCCTGATGCGCGCTATGGTGAAGGCGATCGCCGAGCAGCCCACGATCAATGCGCTGTTCGACGACGAAGCGGGAGTGATCCATCAATATGGCGGCGTCCATATCGGCATCGCGACGCAGACGCCGTCGGGGCTCGTCGTGCCGGTGGTGCGCCACGCGGAGGCGCGCGACGTCTGGGCCTGCGGAGCGGAACTCAACCGCCTGGCGGAGGCGGCCCGCGCCGGCACCGCGACACGCGAGGAACTCACCGGCTCGACCATCACGATCACCTCGCTGGGGGCGATGGGCGGCATCGTGACGACGCCTGTGATCAACCATCCGGAGGTGGCGATCGTGGGCGTCAACAAGATCATGGTCAGGCCGGTGTGGGACGGCGGACAGTTCATCCCGCGCAAGATGATGAACCTGTCGTCCAGCTTCGACCATCGCATCGTCGACGGCTGGGATGCGGCCGTGTTCGTCCAGCGCGTGAAGGCGCTGCTCGAAACACCGGCGATGATCTTCGTGGAGGGATGAGGCCGTGAAGGAAATCTCCTGCAGGCTGCTGGTCATCGGCGCCGGTCCCGGCGGTTATGTCTGCGCCATCCGCGCCGGCCAGCTCGGCGTCGACACTGTGATCGTGGAAATGGCCAAGCCCGGCGGCACCTGCCTCAATGTCGGCTGCATCCCCTCGAAGGCGCTGATCCGCGCCGCCGACGAGTTCGCGCTGGCGGCCGCCATGGCCGCCGGTACGGGCCATATCGGCATATCGGTCGCCGAGCCGAAGATCGATCTCGCCCGCACGGTCGCCTGGAAGGACGGCATCGTCGGCCGGCTGACCAGCGGTGTGGCTGGGCTGCTGAAGAAGGCTGGCGTCAAGATCGTCCTTGGCCGCGCTGCATTCCGCGACGGGAAAACGGTCGAGGTGGAGACGGAGACCGGCCAGCAGCTCATCCGGGCGGAAAACGTGGTGATTGCCACCGGTTCGGTATCGGCCGAGCTACCGGCGCTGCCCTTGGGCGGCAACGTGATCTCGTCAACCGAGGCGCTGGCGCTGGCAAAGGTGCCCGGAAAGCTGGCCGTGGTCGGCGGCGGCTACATCGGGCTGGAACTTGGGACGGCCTTCGCCAAGATGGGCGCCAAGGTTACGATCGTCGAGGCCATGGAGCGCATCCTGCCCCAATACGACGCCGAGCTCACGCGACCGGTCGCCCGCCGTCTCGGCGACCTAGGCATCACTGTCCTGACGTCGGCCAAGGCGAAGGGCCTGGCCGCGAAGGGAGACGCCCTTGTGGTTGAACGGGCCGACGGCAAGGACGAGCGGATCGCCTCCGACAAGGTGCTGGTCACGGTGGGGCGGCTCCCGGTGACCGAGGGTTGGGGTCGGGAGGAGCTCGTGCTCGATATGGACGGTCGCTCCATTCGCATCGACGAGCAATGCCGGACATCCATGCGCGGCATCTACGCGATCGGGGACGTGACCGGGGAGCCGATGCTGGCCCATCGCGCGATGGCGCAGGGCGAGATGGTTGCCGAGATCGTGGCCGGCCATCGCCGCGCCTGGGACAAGAGATGCATCCCGGCCGTGTGCTTCACCGATCCGGAGATCGTCAGCGTGGGCCTTTCGCCGGAGGCTGCCCGCGCCGCAGGAAAGCAGGTCAAGGTGGGGCAGTTCCCCCTCAGCGCCAACGGCCGCGCCATGACGCTCGGCGGCGAGGCCGGTTTCGTGCGGGTGGTGGCGCGCGCGGACAATCACCTGGTGCTCGGCATACAGGCAGTCGGAACGGCGGTGTCGGAGCTTGCCGCGGCCTTCGCCCTCGCCATCGAGATGGGCGCTCGCCTCGAAGACATAGCAGGCACGATCCATGCCCACCCTACCCAGGGAGAAGGGTTCCAGGAGGCCGCTTTCAAGGCGCTCGGCCTTGCACTGCACGTTTAGCGCAGTCCTTCCGCAAGCGCGCGCTCAGCGCTTGAGAATACCCGGTGGTTCAGAACCCGCTGATCAACTCGATCTTCGAACCGTCCGAAAAGCGGGAGAAGCGGAAATCCTTCGGATCGACCAGCGGCTGGCGACCAAGGACGATGTCGGCCATCAGCCTGCCGGCGGCCGGGCCGATGCCGAAGCCATGGCCCGAAAAGCCGGTCGCTATGTGAAAGCCTGGGACCTTGTCGATCGCCGAGATCACCGGCACGGCATCGGGGGTCACGTCGATATAGCCCGCCCAGCGCTGGGCGATCTCCGCCTTCTCGAAAACCGGAAACGCCTGTTTCAGGTTCACCAGCGCTAGGTCAGACAGCTTCTTCGACGGCTTGGGGTCGAGGACACGGCAATATTCGAACGGGCTCGCCTCATCCATCTCCCACCGGTTGGGGATACGCACCTCGTCGAGAAACCGGCCGCCGACCCGAAAATTCAGCGACCGCCACTCCTTGCGCAGCGCCGGCAGGAAATCGAGCGCATAGCGGAAGGATTTCGGCACGATGTCGACTATGTTCTCGTGCCCGGAGGCGATGGTGTAGCCGCCGTCCTGGCGCTTGCGGGCGGCGAAGCCGTTCGACCAGATCGCCTGCTCGGGCCCGCCTTCGAGAGGCTTGGTCCGCAGCACCGAGTTCATGACCTTGAGCTGCGGAAGATCAATCCCGTGGCGGTTCGAGAACAGGCTGGACCAGGCGCCGCCGGCCAGAACTACGGCCTTGCAGGCGATCGGACCGCGCTCGGTGATCACGCCCGAGATTGCGCCGGCGGCGGTTTCGATGCCCCTCACCGCACATTCCGTCAGGATGGCGGCACCCTTCGCACGCGCGGCTTCGGCGATCGCCGGGGCAGCCTTCTGAGGCTCCGCACGGCCATCGGCGGCGGTATAGAGCGCGCCCTTCAGCTTCATGTTCGACCGGGGGAACATCTCGCGGAACTCGGCAGCGCCCAGCATTCGCGAGTCGAGCTGATATCCGTCGAGATTGCGATTCCACTTCTCGTGATTGGCGTACTCCTCGTCGTCCGCGCAGGTGAAGATGATGCCGGCACGCCGGTATCCCGTGTCGCGCCCGGTGCGCTGGTCGAGATTACCCCAGATCCGCAGGGCCTCGGCCATCAGCGGCACCTCGCGGGGATCGCGGCGGGAGATGCGGACCCACCCCCAGTTGCGGCTCGACTGTTCCTGCCCGATGCCGCCCTTTTCGCACAAAGCGACACGCAGGCGCTGCTCCGACAGTTCCAGCGCCGTCGATACGCCGATGATCCCTCCACCGATGACGACGACGTCGACTTCCTTCGGCAGTTCCGCATCCCCGTGGACAGGAACGACATAGGGTCCGGGCATTCAGAAGGACTCCTCGAGCCAGCTGCCCGACGATTCGGCAACACTCATTTCGTACCGCAAATCGACCGGCATCGAAACGACGTGCAACCGTCCAGCAACTCTGGCCCTACGGTGCCGAACTATCCCTTTTTCTTCCGAGCCCGCAGCCGCGCGGTTTCCTGTATGTCGACCGTCTCATCCTCGAGATCGACGACGACGCCGTAGACGCTGCTTGCGTGCTCGGCCGAATAGAAGCCGTCCAGCACGTCCTCCAGCACCTTCTGCGCAGGCCGGTCCAACGGAGAGCCGTAACCGCCGCCATTCGGGCTAAAATAGGCCATGGTGTCGTTGGCGTTCACCGCAAGGCCAGAGAACTTGGAATGCATCTCCCGGGAGCTATCGGGCGCAGCCGAGTTGTAGATCAGGCACTTGCCTACTGCGCCGTCGGTGCCGCCGAAGATCCCCCAGGGGGCTTCCATGTGCCGCTCCGACTCGTGCGTGATGAAGCCTTCGGTGAGGACGCGCTGCGCCTTGACCACGCCGAGGCCGCCGCGGAACCGCCCGGCGCCGGGCGGCACGTCATCGCGCAGCTCGTAACGGTCGCAGATCATCGGGATGTGCATGGCCAGATCTTCGAGCGGATTGTTGCGCGTGTTGGCCATCAGATTGTCGATACTATCCGGTCCGTCCGATCTTGGCCGCCCGCCATAGGCACCTTCGTTGACCTCCAGGAACACCCAATAGTCGCCGCTCGGCCGCACACCCGAATAGGCGGCAAAGGAGATCGACGCCGAGCTGCCGGCGATGACCGTATCCGGCATCACCGGCGCCAGCGCCCGGATGATCAGGTCGATCATGCGATTGCACTGGGTGAAACGCGCCTCGGCGGAGGCCGGCGGCTTCGGATTGAAGATAGAGCCCAACGGCGCAATGACATTGATCGGCCGGAAGGAGCCTTCGTTGGACGGCACCCGGACATCCGACGTGTAGGCATCGAGCAGGAGCTTGCGGAACGCCGCATACGCTGCGACCTTGGTCGAGCCTTCGAAAGGCACGTTGTAGGCCGTCGGTGTCTGGTCGGCAGAGCCGGTCAGGTCGACATCGAGTTCGTCTCCTCTCACCCGGACGGTGACCTTGACCTTCAGCCGCTGCTCGCGATTGCGGCCGTCGTCGTCGAGCCAGCCCTCGGCCATATATTCGCCGTCGGGGATTTCCGAGATGCGCTGGCGCATCATCCGTTCGGCATAATCCATCAGCTGACCGGCGGCCTGGAAGACGGTTTCCTCGCCGAACTTGTCGACCAGTTCGACAAATCGCCTGGCGCCCAGCCGAGCCGAGGCGACCTGGGCTTCGATATCGCTGACCAACTGCTGCGCCGCGCGGCTGTTGTTGCGGATGAAGTTCCACATCGCGTTGTTGGGTTGGCCCTTGCGGTAGAGCTTGGTTCCCGCGAACAGCATGCCTTCGGCGAACACGTCGGGCACGTCGATGATGAGGCCCGGCGTCGCCGCGCCGATGTCGACATGGTGGGCGGTATTGCCTGCGAATCCGACCAGCCGCCCGTGGTAGAAGACCGGTACGACGATCGCGAGATCCGGCGTGTGGCTCGATCCGTGATAAGGGTGGTTGTGGACGACGACGTCGCCCTCGAACCACTCGCCGTCCTCCAGCGTCGCCTGGATGCCACGCAGATAGCCCGGTATGGAGCCGATATGCATCGGCGTCGATTCAGATTCGCAAAGCGTGTTGAAATCGACGTCGAACAGGCCGGCGCCGAGATCCTCGGATTCGCGGATGATCGAAGAGAACGACATGCGATAGAGCATGTGCGCCATCTCTTCCGCAATCGTCTCGAACGAGCCGCGGATCACCTGGAGCGTGATGGGATCGATTTCCGCCGGCGCTTCCTTGAGCGCCAGTGCATGAGCTGTGCTGACCATGAAAACCTCCCTCTTCTCAGGCGACCCCGACGCGGTGGACGCGCGTGTTGCCGTACTCCAGCGTCTCGGCCACGTAGCCCGGCGGCACCAGAGTGGTTGAATCGTGCTGCACCAGGATCGCCGGCCCCTCCACCTTGTCACCGGCATAGAGCCTGGTGCGGTCGTAGCGAGGGGTTTCCAGCGTGCGGCCGTCGTCGAATGTCGTCTTGCGCACGAACATCAGCGCACGGTCGATGCTGGAACCGTCCGTTTGCCGGACCTTGGGTATGTGCAGCCGCTCGATCGATGCCCGGCCGATCGCACGCAAGGTGATCAATTCGACACCCTGGTCCCGATAGCTGTAGCCGTAATCGAGCTGGTGCTGGTCGTGGAAGCTTCCCACGATGACGGACTTGTTGGCCTGCGTCACCGGCCCGTCGGGCATCTGCGCCCGAAGCTCGAACCCCTGCCCGTGGTAGCGGCATTCCGCGATCATCTCGACCTGCTGCCCGTCGCGCGGAATGCCGTCGTCATCCAGTTCGGCGACGACCCGATCGTGCAGGATCCTGGCGGCATCGTTGATACGGGCGAGTTGTGCATCGTCCGCGGCATTGATCTCGACGATGACGGCTTCCGTGTGCTCGTACTGCAGGTCGGTCTTCAGGAGACCGACCGCTGCGGTGATGCCGGGCGCGACGGGAACGATGACATCCCTCGCCGCAATCGCCTCGGCGAGCGCAACGCCGTGCAGCGGCCCGGCGCCGCCGAACGGCAGGATCGAGAAGTCCCGCGGGTCGATGCCGCGCGCCACCGAGTTCGACCGGATCGCCAACGCCATGTTGTTGTTGATGATCTTGAGGATGCCGAGTGCCGCCTCCTCGACCGACATGCCGAGCGGTTGGGCGATCTTCTCTTCGATCGCCTTTCGGGAAAGCTCCGGGTCGAGCTGCAGGTCGCCTCCGAGCACCAGATCGGGATCGAGCCGGCCAAGCACGATCTGCGCGTCTGTGACGGTCGGTTCGACGCCGCCGCGCCCGTAGCATGCAGGCCCCGGTTCCGAACCGGCGGAACGCGGCCCGACGTTGAAGGCGCCGGCCTCGTCGATATACGCGATCGAGCCGCCGCCGGCGCCGATGGTGACGAGGTCGATCATCGGCGTGAGCACCGGATGGCCGGACACGTAGGTGTCGCGCGGATTCATGATCTTTACGCGGCCGTCCGGTATAGTGCTGATATCGGCCGAGGTGCCGCCGATATCGACGGTGATCACATTCTTCACGCCGGCCATCACGCCTTCCGAGGCGCCGCCAATGACGCCGCCGGCAGGCCCGGACATCAGGATGCGGATCGGCTTGGCCGCGCAGGATTCGACGGTCGAAACGCCGCCGTTCGACTGCATGATGCGCAGCTTGGACGAAACGCCCGCTTCGCGCAGCTTCGATTCCAGGTCGCGCAGGTAGAACGCGGTTTTCGGTCCCACGTAGCAGTTCATCGCCGCCGTCGAGAACCGCTCGTATTCGCGCATCACATTGGCGACCTCGCTCGACAGCGTGACGTAGGCGTCGGGCATCTCCTCGAGAATAATCTCCTTGGCGCGGCGCTCATGTACATCGTTCAGGAACGCGAACATGAAGCCGACCGTAATGGAACTGATGCCGCGTTTCCTGAACAGCTTGATCGCCTCGCGCACTTCCTGTTCGTCGAGCGCCGTATGGACCTCGCCGGTGGGCGGCAGGACGCGCTCCGAAACGGCAATCCGGTTGCGGCGTTTCACCAGCGGCTGGTCCTGCCGGGGAACGCTGAAGTGCAGAGAGAAGTTATAGGGCCGCTTGTGGCGTCCGATATGCAGGATGTCGCGGAAGCCCCGCGTCGTCAGCATGCCCGTCTCGGAACCATTGTGCTCGATGGTGATGTTGGTTGCGGTGGTCGTTCCATGGACGATGACGTCCACCTCGGCCGGCTCGATGCCGGCCAGGCCGCATATGCTCCTGACGCCCTCGACCACGCCGATCGACTGGTTCTTCAGGGTGGTCGGAACCTTATGATAAAATACGCCCTTGGCGCACTCCAGTACCAGGTCCGTGTTGGTTCCGCCGACATCCACGCCAATGCGCGCCATTGCTTCCTCCCGAAGAAAAAAGGGCGCGCCCCGAAGGCCGCGCCCGCCCGGATCATTCCGCCGCGAGGCGGGTGGAGTTGACCGTGTTCAGATATTCGACGCATTCGTCGACGCTGTGCACGTCGGCGAACTTCGCGTCGATGTCGTAGAGGTTCCAGGCGACGGCACCGGGCACGCGGTCACCGATGCATTCACGCGGGGCGATGGTGCGGAAGCCGTCGGCAAGACCGTCGCAGATGGTGGTCCGGACGCAGGCCGTGGCGGTCACGCCGGTGACGAGGATGGTGTCGACGCCTGCCGCGCGCAGGATGCCCGCCAACTCGGTGCCGTGGAAGGCGCTCGCCCGCTTCTTCAGCAAGGTGTACTCGCCTTCGACCGGAGCGATGCGGGAGTCGATTGCCCACAATTCCTTGTCCTTGAGATTCACCACATCGATCGGGATCTTGCAGTGCCACAAGCCCATGTCGGTGAAGGGCGAGTTGCGGTCCGTGATCTCGTAGGCCGTGGTGACGTGGATGACCGGATGGCCGTTGGCGCGGCAGGCCTTGAGCAGGCGCTGCATGCCGGGGATGATCTCGTTGTCCATCGCCTCCTGGTCGCAGGTGAACGGGTTGCCCGGACGCGTCCACGCATTGGCGAGGTCCACGCTGACCAGTGCCGGCCGCTTGCCGAAGCCGACGCGCCGCTGGAAGCCACGCTCCTGGTAGATTTTGGTCGACGCCTCGAAAGCCTGCTGAAGCATGCGATCGAGTTCCTTGTTGTCCACTTCGCTCATGGCGGCTCCTTTTCCCGGCCCAGACTCGGCGCAGGGTTTGCTGTCCCGACGACCGGTCGGCTTGATGCCGCCGGTATCTGCGGCCTCAAAACTGCCGTGCCGAGGGATGGAGCGGAAATGATCTTTGGCCAATTATTCTTGCATCCCATGCATTAATCTATACGCTCGCAAAAACCGACGGATCGGAGCGCATGGATCCCGAAGCCGGTCTCGAACTGACCCAGTCCTTCATCGTCGTTGCCGAGGAACTGAACTTCCGGCGCAGCGCCGAACGCCTGCACGTGGACCAGTCGGCGCTGAGCCGGCGCATCCAGAAACTCGAGCACATACTGGGTTTCGCGCTGTTCGAGCGGACGACCCGCGAGGTGTCGCTGACACCGGCAGGCCGGTCCTTTTACGAAGAGAACGCCCGGCTACTGCAGGACTACGTCCGCTCTGCGCGAACGGCGAAACTGATCGCCGAGGGCAAGACCGGCAGCCTGCGGCTTGCCTACATGGCTTTCGCAGCCACCGAATTGATGCCTCTCGCGGTCTCCCGCTATCGCCGGCTCCATCCGCATGTGGACGTCAGCCTGCGCTACATCCGGACGCAAGGACAAAAGCTGGCGCTGGCGCATGACGAGATCGATGTCGGCTACATGATCGGCCCCTTCGATCACAGCGACTTCCACAGCCTGCTGCTGACCTCCGACCCGCTCTACGTGGTCACCCCGAACAACCACGAGTTGCTGCGCAAGCGCGAGATCAAGCCGTCGGACCTTGCCGACTGCGACCTCATCCTCGGCGACATGGTCGAATGGGAAGCGTATCGCTGGCGTCTCAACGACATGTTCTCCGCAGAAGGCGTGCCGCTCAACCTGAAGCTCGAGGCGTCGAATACGCTGGCGCTGCTGGGGCTGGTTGCGGCGGGTCTCGGCGTGACCATCTATCCTGAAAGCCTGATCGGCTTTCTGGGACGCAGCGTCCAGGTACGACCGATCATTCACCCTGATTTCCGGATCCAGACCGTGCTCGCCTGGAAGCGCACCAACAGGACGAAGGCCGTGCGCCAGTTCATCGAAGTCGCAAAGAACCTGCCGGCCCGCGGTTGATGCGCGAAGTTTGGAGAATTATCGAGGTAGTGGTCAGCGTCTGGAGTGAGCGATTGAGGGGAAGAATTCCCGGCGTTAGCGCGCAGGGAATTCTTCGAGATCGTCAGAGATTTACGCGAGCCCGATTCTGCCGGGCTTCGTCACCCCCTTAAAGTCCTTCGATAGCCTTGACGAAGTTGCGGGCGTCATCACCGAACTTGGCGTAGAAGGCATCGTAGGCGGGTGCGGTCGCCGCGCGGAACTGTTCCGTGTCCGGCTCGGTCACTTCCATGCCCTCCTTCTTGAGAGCTTCGAGAAGCTCCTTGTCGAGCTGGGCGATATAGTCGAACTGCCAGTCCGTCGCCTCCTTGAGCGCTTCCTCGATGGCGGTGCGTTCCTCCGGCTTCAGGCCCTGGTAGAAGCTTTCCGAAACAAGAACATAGGCCGAGTTGTAGATATGGCCGGTGAGTGCCAGATATTTCTGCACCTCGAACAGCTTGCCATCATAGATGTTCTGCAGCGGATTCTCCTGGCCGTCGACGACGCCCTGCCGCAAGGCGGCATAAAGTTCCGAGAAGGCCATCGGCGTCGGGCTGGCGCCGAGCGCGTTGAATGTCTCGACCTGCGCCAGGTTTTCGGGCGTGCGGATCTTGAGACCCTTCACGTCCTCCGGCGTGTTGATCGGCCGGGTGTTGTTGGTGATGTTGCGGAAGCCGTTCTCGAGGAAGCCGACGAGGCGCACGCCCTTGGCCGGCAGTCCGGCGACAAGCTGCTCGACGGCTTCGCTCGACTGGCCTTTCTTGATGTGCTCGCGGTCGCGGAAGAGATAGGGCAGTTCGAGCAGCGTGATCTTGGGCTCGAAGATCGCCAGCACGCCGGTGATCGTGACCTCCAGCGTCCCGGTGGTGAGCTGCTCCTGCATCTCGCGCTCCGATCCGAGCTGAGCCTGCGGGAAGATGGTGACGGTGAATGCGCCGGGGGCCTTCTGCTCCAGGATCTCGCTGAACTTCTCCATCGCCAGATGGAAGCTGTGCTTGTCGCTGTGGCCGTGGCCGATCTTCAGCGCCGTCTGGGCAGAGGCGACGCCTGCGCCAAGCATGGCAATGACGGCGCCGGCGGCCAAACTCTTCAACAATTTCATGATCTTCTCCCTGTTCCTCCCGAATGATCCTGGCCGCCGCCCTACGGGAAAAGGAGCGACGGGATGTAGAGCACCATGCTTGGCCAGTAGGTGCAGATGAGCAGCGTGACGAACATCGGTATGACGAAGGGGATGATCGCCCGGAACATGCGCTCGACCGAGATGCCCGCGACATGTGCGGTGACGAACAGAGCCATTCCGACCGGCGGGATGGCGACGCCGATCATCAAATTAAGAACCATCACCACGCCGAAATGAACCGGATCGATGCCGAGCGTAAGCGCGATCGGCACGAGGATCGGCGTCATCAGCATCAGCACCGCGCCGTCCTCGATGAAGGAGCCGAGGAAGACGAGCAGCAGGTTGACGAGCAGCAGGAAGACGAGCGGGTTTTCGCTGATCGCCATGATGCCGCCGGCAAGCGCCTGCGCCGACTGCGTGACCACAAGCGCCCAGGAAAGCGAGGAGACGTTGGAGATGATGAAAAGGACGATTGCGGTCGTCACCATCGTCTCGACGAGGATGCCGGGCAGCGCCGAGAACTTCACCGAACGATAGACGAAGAAGGTAAGGATAAAGGCGTAGCCGGCGGCGACAGCGCCCGCCTCCGTCGGCGTGAAGATGCCGCCGAGCAGACCGCCAAGGATGATGGCGGGTGTGGCCAGAGCCAGAAAGGCCCGGCTGAACGACTTGGCAATCCCCTTAAGGGTAGGCTTGGGATCGCGCGGAAAATGATGCCAGCGGTCCATGATCGCCACCCAGACGCAGAGCACCAGGGCGAACAGCAGACCCGGAAGGATGCCTGCTGCGAAGAGTTTTCCGATCGAGACTTCCGCCAGCGCGCCGTAGAGGATGAAGGGGATCGACGGCGGAATGATCGGCCCGATCACCGAAGAGGCGGCGGTCAGCGCAGCGGCAAAATCGGTCGTATAGCCGCTGTCGCGCATCGCCTTGACCTGCATCTTGCCGAGCGACGCGGCGTCGGCCACCGCAGAGCCGTTCATGCCGGCGAAGACGACGCTCGAGCCGACGCTGGTATAGGCAAGCCCGCCTGGCACGAACCCGATGCAGTTGCGCACGAAGGTGAAGATGCGGTCGGTGATTCCGGCCGCATTCATCAGATTGCCGGTAAGGATGAAGAGCGGGATGGCGACAAGGACGAAGTTGTCGGTTCCCGCGATCATCTTCTGGAACATGATGGTCGCAGGGAACGGGCTCGCGGCCATAAGACCGAGGACGACCGCAAGCCCGATGGCGATCGCCATCGGTATGCTGAGCGCGATCAGGACGAAAAAGGCGACGAGGATGACAGCGATCACTGCGCCGTCTCCTCGATCAGCGGCAGGTCGACCGGTTCCTTCGACAACAAGCCGGACAGCGCATGAAGCACCATGAGTGCGCCGGTCACCGGCAGCACGCCATAGAGCCACGACTGCGAAATGCCCAGCGTCGGAAAGCTGGTGCCGGACATCTGGACCGTGAGGAAGTAGCCGTACCAGACCATCAGCAGGCCGAAGAGCAGGAACGAGCCATGCACGAGATAGACGGTAAGGGCGCGAAGCGGCGCCGGCAGGAGCGAGACGAAGGCGACGACACGGACATGAACGCCGCGCTTCACCCCGGCCGCGACGCCGAGGAAGGTCGCCCAGACGAAGGCAAGCCTCGTCATCTCGACCGATGTGATGATCGGAAGCTGGAAAATGTAGCGCGAGAAGACGGTGACGATCAGCAGCCCGGCGAAGAACAGTACCACGGGCACCAGCGCCCATTCCGTCACGCGGTTGGCGAGATCACTGGCGCGGCGGACGGCGGCGATCATGTCGTCGGCTCCAGGCCCTTGCCCTGCCGCGCCAGGATGCGTTCATCCGCTGCCGCGACCAGCCTTGCAAGATTCCCTCCCATGAAACCCGCGATGGTTTCGGCAGAAAACAGGTCCGGACGTTCCGTGAGCCGCGGATCTCCATAGGTTGTGCCGTCCCTCAGTGCCGCGAAGAGCGAGCGGAAGGCACCGAAGTTCCACACCATGTCTCCGTAGGGCGCATCACTGCCGGCGCCGAGATTGCCGGCAAAAGGTACGCCTGCGCTCGCGTAGGTGATCAGCGCGCTCTCGATGTGCGTGTCGCGCTTGGCGCTCAGGATGTAGAAGATATTGGGATTGGCGAGACCGATCTGGCGTGCCGCCTGGTAGGTCGGTTCGGCTTCCACGAAATGTCCGCCGCCGCCACCCATATGGACGCCGATCACCGGGTGCTCCGGGTGTCGCCGCGCGATACGTTCGAGCCCTTCGGCCGGCGTGAACGGACTGTCGGACCCGAAATGGAAGGCGGGTATGGCGCCCAGCGCCACGATGACGTCGACGACCTCCGCCACCTCAGGCGAGTCGATCGGGTAGTGGTTCTGCGCCGGATTCATTTTCACGACCGGCATGCCGAATTCTTCCACACAACGCTTCGCCAGATCGATCGCCCGGTCCGTGCCGAGCGCCTTCGGGTCGGTCCAGCCAGCCGGAATGATTCGCTCCGGATGGTTGATCGCCAGAGCGTTGATGCGCTCGTTGGCAGCGCCGAGACGCAGCGCGTTTTCAACCTGGTCGTCGCCATAGGGAAGCACGGCAGGATTCTGCCAGCAGAGGGCCATGTCGACACCTGCCTGATCCATCTTGGGAAGAAGCTGGTCCGATAGCAAAGGCCGGCCGTGAAAGTAATTGGGGTCCTGCCCGATACGCTCGCGGGTCGCCGCCGGAAGTGCCGCCAGATCGCTCGGATGCACGTCTGCGTCGATGACCAGACGGTCGGCGTTCCGCCGAAGAAACTCTTCCCGCCGCGCGATGCGCACGGCAGCCTCTGCTGTCAAAGCCATTATGCGTTTCCGCCCCAGGTTTTTGCGGCAAGCTATTTGTTGAATTCAGAGACAGCAAATGATTAGTTTTCAGGGAACAGCTGAAATGGATTCATATGTCCAGACGCCTTCCTCCCCTGCGCGCCATCCAGGCCTTCGAAGCGATCGCGCGGCTGCAATCGGTAAGCGAGGCAGCGGATGAGATGGCCCTGACGCCTTCAGCGATCAGCCACCGCCTGCGCAAACTTGAAACCCATCTCGGCGTCCGGCTCTTCTACCGGGCGAACCGCCGCATGGTGCTCACCAATGCAGGCCGGGAGTATCTCCAGTCCGTCGGCAGCGCGTTCGATCGCATCGAGCAGGCAAGCGAACGTCTGGCCGGCGGCATGGCGAGCGACGTGCTCACGGTGCACTGCCCGCCCAGTTTCGCGCCGGCCTGGCTCGTGCCCCGCATCCAGGGCTTTCTCGAGAAACATCCGACCATCGACCTGCGCATCCACGCCAGCCCGCAGCCGGTCGATTTCTTCAAGACCGATACGGATGTCGAGATACGCTACGGGAGTTCCGATTGGTCGGGGCTTGTCGTCATTCCCCTGCTCGATGACGCTTTGACGCCGCTCTGCTCCCCCGAAGTCAAAAAGCGCATCGGAAGTCCCGACGGCGCAGATGCGCTGACGCACATGCCTCTAATAATCTCCGAGCGTGCGCCCATCGGGTGGAAGGAATGGTTCCGCGCGAAGAACTTCAAACGGACGCTGAACCGGGGCCTTCATTTCGACCGCGGCTATCTTGCGCTTCAGGCTGCGGCTCAAGGGCTTGGCGTGGCACTGGAAAGCACTGTGTTCGCAGAGCCTTATTTGCGCAGAGGCGAACTTGTGCGGCTGTTCGCGCCGGAGTTCGGCGACATGGTCATAGGAGCGCACACGCTGGTTTATCCACCGCCCTATCAGGGAATCCAGAAGATAGCGCTCTTCCAAGACTGGATCGTTGAAGAAACTCGGGCTGCGTGTGGTGGCGCCTTAGCAGAGAGATTCCACTTGTCTTGAAGTCGGAGCCGAACAGATCACGGCTGCTGTTCGCACCGCTTTTGCAGAAATTCTGCGTCCGGACTGGGAAACTAGTCTGCTGCCTCGCACGAAGATCGGGCGTCAGTTTCCTGGCTGAACTATCCCTTTTCGTCCGACAGATATCATAGACCTTCAGAGCGAAGAACGAATCGCCGTCACTCCCGGCTGCGCCGCTAACCACCTGAATGTCAACAATTTTCACCGCCGTACCGAATGCCATTCGCGGGCTGGGCACGGCACTTTCATGGGCCACGACAGAAACAGGCAATGTATTCAACAGAATTGGCCGTTAACCATGCGTTAACTATGGCATTGCGCTTCTGTGGATAATCTGTTTGCTTATGGGCGGGGCTAATGTGGAAGCGGGGCGTACAGTCGCTTCCAAGTACAGTGGGTGTGGGCGTAATGCGTAAGCTTGGGGCGCGTGCGAAGCGTTGCCTTGTGGCCGGCGGAGCCGGCTTCATTGGCAGCAATTTGGTCAGGGTCTTGCTGGCCAGGGGAATGCAGGTCGACTGTGTCGACGACCTGTCTACGGGACGACAGGGCAATATCGCCGATCTGAAGCAAGATCCGTCGTTCCGTTTCATCAAACTCGATGTGTCGAATGCCGAGGCGTGTGCCCGGCTTCTCCGGCGGAACTACGGCGAGGTCTATCATCTGGCCTGCCCGACCGGCGTGCCGAACATCGAGATCCTCGGCGAGGAGATGCTGCTCGCCTCTTCTTCCGGAACCTACAATCTTCTCGCGATAGCGCGCCGCAGCGGCGCCCGCTTCCTGTTCACGAGCACAGCGGAAGCCTACGGCGATCCGCAGGTGTTTCCGCAGGCCGAGTCCTATCCGGGCAATGTCGACCCGGTGGGGCCGCGCAGCGCCTACGAAGAGGCTAAGCGCTTCGGCGAGGCCCTGACCTGCTTCTATGGGCGCAAGCACGGGGTGGACGTGCGCATCGTGCGCATCTTCAACACCTATGGCCCGCGCATGTCGCCCGACGACCAGCGGGTCATCCCGCAGATGATCGCCAGCCTGATCAATGGCGAGCCGGCTTCGATCTACGGCGACGGCTCGCAGACGCGCACCTTCCTCCATGTGAACGACCTGGTGGCCGGCCTGCTTACCGTGATGAAGCGAGGCTGCAACGGCGAGGTCTACAACATCGGCGGCAGCAAGCAGATCACCATCACGGCGCTGTTCGAAGCCGTGAAGGAAGCGACCGGTCTGAAGGGAAGCGCCGCGTACCAGCGGCATTTCATTTCGGACCATCGCGGTCGCTGGCCCGATACCTCGAAGATCGAGGCCTTGGGGTGGCGGCAGAAGGTCAGCCTCGACGAGGGGCTGCGCGAAATCTACGCGGAGTTCCTGACGGAGCTGGAACTGCGCCGCGCCGTCGAGGAAAGCCTCGTCGCATCCCTTGCGCGCGGCGGGAGCAGGCGTCAGCCGGCACGGGCATGACCATCGGATTCCATAGCGGCTGGCTGTTGCCGATGCTTGCAGCCTCGCTTGGCGTCAGCACCACCTTCTGGTGCATCGTCGGTTTTTGCCGTTTTGTCTTCGAGAGCCTGTCCGGGCCGCCTCGCGGACAGCCGTCGCTGTCGGTCACCGATGTCGCGATCGTCATTCCAGCGCACAATGAGGAGGTCGCCCTGCCGAAATGCCTGGCGGCGCTCTCGGCGATCGTGCCGCCTTCGCAGATCCACGTCGCCAGCGACGGTTCCAGGGATCGGACGGTCGCGATCGCGCGGGAGGCTGGCTGCAACGTCCTCGATATCCAGCCAAACGGCGGCAAGGCAAAGGCGCTGGCCAGCGCTATCGAAAAGTTCGAACTCTGCGAGCGTTACAAGGCGGTGCTGATCCAGGACGCGGATTCCGAGATCGATCCGCACTATCTCGATCACGCGCTTCCGCTTTTCGACGATCCCAGAAACGCGGTGGTCGCGGGGCATGTTCTCTCGCGCTGGCGCAACCAGTTCTGGCCGAGCCTCGACATGCTCTATGCCGCGTACCGGACGCGCCTCTATCGGCTTCTGCAGATGGTGTTCCAATACGGCCAGACCTGGCGCTGGACGAATGTCGCCTACATCGCGCCCGGCTTCGCCAGCATGTATCGCAGCAGCGTCCTGAAGCACATCGACATCACGGCTCCGAAGCTCGTGATCGAGGACTTCAACATGACCTTCGAGGTGCAGCGCAAAGGGCTCGGACGCATCGCCTATACGCCGAGGGCCCGTTGCTCGTCGGAGGATCCATTCACGCTGAACGATTATCGCAAGCAGGTTCAGCGGTGGTATCTGGGTTTCTGGCAGACGGTTCGCCGCCATGGCGTCTGGCCGAGCCTGTTCTGGCTTTCGCTTGGTCCGCTTCTCGTCGAACTGCTGACCATTTCGGCGCTGGCGCTGGCCCTGCCGCTGATGCTGGTGCTCTATCTGGCCGCTGACATCCAGGTTCCGGCCTTTTCCCTGCTCGACATGACTGTCGAAATGACCTCGCCGGTACCCTTGATCGCGCTCTTTCTTGCCGCGGACTATACCCTCACCATAGCCGTCAGCCTGCTGGAACGCCGCCCGAGCATGCTTCTCTACGGGCTCCTGTTCCCGCTGATCCGGCTGCTCGATGCCGCGCTTTTCTGGCGCGCCCTCGTCACCTCTTTCGTCGCCAAGTCGGATGGACGCTGGATCAGCCCCCAGCGCTATGCGACCGCGACCAGTGCATGAACAACCGAAGGGAGCTGTGAAATGAACGTCACCAGACGCAATCTTCTTCTCGGCGCATTGAGCGTGCCCGCCGCTACCCTTCTCGGGCGCACCGCCGCGAGAGCCGCAGCCGCATGGCCAAACCCGCTCATCGTCACCGTCAGCGGCGCCGACGCGACATCGGATCCGATTCGGATCGCCACGCTGATCGAACCTTTCCGTATCAGGGGTGTCCCGGTTACGCTGACCGTCAATCCCTACGGCAGCGACGGAGTCACGCTCGACTACGATTCCAAGATGGCGCAATACCTGCGCCAGACCATCCGGGAAGAGAATTCCGATCTCGAAATCGGCATTCATGCCGAGACGATCGACTCTGCGGATCCGTATGTCCAGCTCCGCCAGGCAAGCGGTGTGCAGGCGGTCTTCTCGAAAGCAGTCAACGAATACGAGCGCTACAAGTCCACGGCCGTCACCACGGCCTACACGCTGACCACCAACTCGCCACTCGCTTCCCATCAGGACGGGGCTTCGATGCGGGCCACCGGCATACGATCGGTGATCCGCCTGGCAGCCGGCGTGAAGGACGAGGTTGGCATCCAGCCCGACAAGGGGGGGTACTGGACGACGGACACCGGGCTGGTGAACATCTTCGGCTCGGCAAGAAGCAGCAGCCGGCCGACGCCGAAACGCATCCCCGATCCTGCCATCATCGCAAGCGGCATCGGCAAGCTTTCCACGTCCGACGACCCGATCATCGTCGACATTCCCTTCGCAGCCTTCGCCAAGATGAGCGAAGGCGAGCTTGCAAGCTATGCAACCGAAATCGCGCAGGCCGTAATGCGTTCCACAGAGGCGGGTGAATCGAGGCCGATCCTGCCCATGGAACTGCATCGGCAGAGCTACCCGGACAGCCACAACCTCGTGGTCGTCCGCTTCGACGACCTCAGGGTCGATGCGAAGCGCGATCCGGCACAGATCGCACTGGTCGAGGAATTCATCAGCGCCGGCTATCCGGTGACCGAGGCCGTGGTTCCCGTCTCGGACAACAAATTCCTTTCCGAGGACGAGAAGATCGAAGCCTACCTGAAGCGCATGGTGCAGCTTCCGCGCTACGACGTCTCGACCCATGGATGGAAACATCAACCATCCGAGCTCGAGGGCAATACGGTCGAGAAGAACCTCGATCTGATACGCTACGGCGTGGCCGAGGTGTTCCATGCGACCGGCCGCATGCCCGTATCCTTCATCCCTCCGAACAATGCCTATGACGAAAACACGTTGATCGCCCTGTCGGAGATCGGCACGCCCGTCATCAGCGCCGAGAAGCATGATTTCCGCTGGTTCTCTGGACTGGATGAGCGCGGGCTGCTGCACGTCTCGAACACCATCATGTTCGAAAAATCGTGGGACGGCGACTATCCGTACCGGGACACCCAGACAGTCCTGGACATGATCGGCGACAAGAACGACGCGGTGTTCAGCATCCATGTGAGCACGGCGAACACGCCGCTGAAGATGCAGCAGATCAAGGACGTGCTCTCGTTCCTGTCCGGCCGGAGCGGCACCAGGCTGGTCAACTTCGCCGAGTATCGCAACCAGGTCCTGCCGCCGCTCGGAAGCTATGATCGGATCCGAAGCGCCCGGGCGGAGGTCATGATCGGCAATTGGAAGCCGTCGGAACTGGCCGACAAGGAAAAGGCCGAGCTGCTGAGCGACGCCGCGCTCGCCTGGCGCTACTTCGACTGGGGCATGCAGGCCTTCAACGGAATTGCGCCCGGCACGTCCTGGATGGAAGACGGAAAGCAGCAGGGTTATCCCTTCTCCACCATGTGGGACGTCGCGAGCAACATCATGGCGACCGTTTCGGCGAAGCGGCTGGGCCTGATCGACGAAACGGCGATGGCGGAACGAGCCGAAAGAATCCTGCAGTTCCTCGGCGAGGAAAGCTACCGCTATGCCGGCGTCAGACTACCGCCCGCCGAACGACGGCTCGCCAAGCAGGCGGGCGAACGCAAAGGGTTCGATTCGGCCGATACCGGACGCCTGCTCATCGCGCTCAAGGTGCTCGACAATGAGACCGGAGGCAGCCTCGGCATCGACAAGCTTGTCGGCAAGTGGGGCTTCCACAAGATCCTGGTGAAGGGCGAAATGCACATGATCAGCGGCAAGGGCCGCCCGATCTCCCTGCACGACAACAGCTATGCGAACTATGTATCGAACGGCTACCGGTTGTGGGGCTTCGACACCAAGCCGGTCTTCGGCGAGCAGGACCCTAGCCGCAACATGGACGATGCGGTCGCGGCGTTCGACGAGATGACCCGCCGTGGACGCATCGCAACGGAACCCCACCTCACCGAGGAGATCGAGCTCGGCGGATCGCCGCACGGCCGTCTCGCCGCCGACATTCTTTTCGATGCCCAGCTCAAGCGTTACCGCGAGACCGGTACGTTGACGGCGACATCCGAAGGCCCTGTCGGGGAACCACCCTACTTCACATACCAGGGATACCAGATCACCCCGACAGGCGGCGAGTTCGTCGTCGATGCGCCGACGACGAAGCAGGCAGGTCAGGCGGCGAAGCGCGAAGAGAGGCTGAGGATGGTCAACAGCAAGGCGTCCTATCTCTGGTACGCATGCCGCCAGAGCCAATACAGCGACACCCTGATCTCCTTCATCCGCGAGAAGGGCAAATTGCCAGGCATCGGCTTCGCCTCGGGCGTAGGCGAAATCAGCCAGTCCGCCACCGGAATTGCCGACGTCAACACGAACGGCATCATCCTGGAAGCCATCTCATACATCATGGCCGAAAGGACCCCGTTCCTGCCGCCGGAGGTAACGTCGGGCATCTGAGACAACTGGAACCTGGCGTCCAAGAATGTACCTGATGGCGCAGATCGCGCCGACACGAGGAGATTAGCATGCTAGTCGCTGAACAGACCCGAGCTTCATCGCTCTTTTCCAAGCTGGAGACGCGCACCGCCACGATCGGCATCGTCGGCATGGGCTATGTCGGGCTTCCGCTTGCGTCGGCCGCCGCCCGGGCCGGCTTCAACGTCATCGGTTTCGACATCGACCGGTCGAAGGTGGAAAAACTGAATGCGGGCAAGTCCTACATCGATGCGGTCAGCGAGAAGACCCTGCAGTCGCATATGGCCGACAATCGGTTCAGGGCGACTTGCGACTTCGCCGTATTCAAGGAATGCGACGTCATCGCCATCTGTGTTCCCACACCGCTGACGAGGCAGCGCGAGCCCGACCTGTCTTTCGTGGAGAACACGACGGCGGCGATTGCGCGCCATCTGCGCAAGGAGCAGTTGGTGATCCTGGAATCGACCACCTATCCTGGCACGACGGACGAATTGATGAAGCCGATCCTGGAAAAGACCGGCCTTCGCTCAGGCCGCGACTTTTTCCTCGGCTATTCGCCGGAACGCGAGGACCCCGGCAGTGCGGGCTTCGAAACCGCAACGATACCGAAGGTCGTCGCTGGCGATGGCGCGATCGCCGCAAAGCTTGTGGCGCAGTTCTACGGCTCGATCGTCGAGACCGTCGTGCCGGTATCGACGATCAAGGTCGCCGAAGTGGTCAAATTGACGGAGAACATCTTCCGGGCGGTCAACATAGCCTTGGTCAACGAACTCAAGGTGATCTACGACGCGATGGGCATTGACGTCTGGGAAGTCATCGAAGCGGCAAAGACCAAGCCTTTCGGCTACATGCCGTTCTATCCGGGCCCGGGGCTCGGGGGCCACTGCATACCGATCGATCCCTTCTATCTCACCTGGAAGTCGCGCGAGTTCGAAGTGTCGACCCGCTTCATCGAGCTGGCCGGCGAGATCAACGTGTCGATGCCGCACTACGTGCTCAACAAGTTGACGGATGCGCTCGACAAGCGTCTTGGGCTGCCGCTCAGCCAGGCATCCATCCTGGTGGTCGGCGTGGCGTACAAGAAGAACGTCTCCGATGTCCGCGAGAGCCCTGCCCTCAAGCTGATCGAGTTGCTCGAGACCCGCGTCGCCGACATCGCCTACCACGACCCGCACGTCGCGCGCATTCCAAGGACGCGGAAGCACCCGACGCTCGCCGGCAAGGATTGCATCCGGCTGTCGCGGGATTCGATCGCGGCCTATGACGCGATCGTCATCGTGACGGATCATGACGACGTCGATTATGGCCTGCTCGCCAACCATTCGAGATTGATAATCGACACCCGCAACGCGATGCAGCGCGCAAACATCGTCTGCGATCGGGTCGTCAAGGCGTAGCGGTTCGGGCTGGCGCCGCCGACAGGGCGCGGACCACGGCGTGAAAGGCCGGCTTCGGCTGGTTCTTGGAGTCGAACAAGGCCGGACGGGCAGCTCCCGTTCCGGCCTTTCGCTTCTCGCTTGTGTAGCCTTGCACAACCCAATTGTCGAAATCCGAGATCCCCCAGAAAACCAGGCGCTTGACCGCCTTGTGGCTGAGCACCCCGGTCAGGAATTCCTCATAGTACTCGGCGACCAGCCGGTCCCGTTCGGCTATGTCCTGCGGCAGGGTGGAATCGTTGACATCGAGTTCGGAGATGAAGACGTCGAGCCCCTGATCGGCGATGACGTCTATCATATCGAGCGTGGCGCGGGGCGACGCTCTATAGACGGTCGAGAGATGCGACTGGATGCCCACGGCATGGATGGGGCTACCCATCTTCTTCAGGTCGCGCAGCAGGGCAGCCATGTTCGCCTGCTTCGAGCGGCACCAATCCTGGCCACATTCGAGATTGTATTCGTTGATCGACAGGCGCGCCTTCGGCGCCGTCTCGTGGGTCGTGCGGAGGCAGAAGTCGATGAACTGCAGACCGTATTTGCGGATCAGCAGTTCGTTGCGGTAGCGCTGCTGCTCGTCCAGTATCTCGTTGAAGACATCCCACGATTCCGCATCCGGATAGTGCGCGACGACATCCCGGATGAAGCCGCCATAGCTTTCCTTCACTTCGGCAAAGTCGCCGCTTTCGGCCCAGCGGATGGGCTCTTCGTGCCAGAACAACGTATGGCCATGAAAAGCCATACGGTTCCGCACGGCGAAGGCGTGGATCGCGTCGCAAGGGGCGAAATTGTAAGGCGAGTTCCGTTCCGGGCGCAAAAAGCGCGGCTTCAATTGCCACTGGGGCGTGATCAACCCGCACTGATAGGCCACCAGGCGGCGATAGGCAGAATCCTGGTTTCCGGTAAATGCGCTGCCGATTTCGAGACCACGCTGGGCGCCGAGTGCCTTGAGCGACGGCAGCTTTCCGGTACCGGTCACTTCGTCGGAAATCCCATCAAGCGATGACTTTGAAATGCATGCCGAAAGGGCAAGGGTGGCGGAACCCACAAGTACAGATCGACGCGACTGCATTGGTTGCCCCACTTGGCGCGGTTACACCGCAACCCCCCTCGTGGGCAATATCAGTACACGTCATCTCGCCGGGTCCGCAACGCCCCCTTTCGGCCGATATCGTAGAAGGAGCCGATTGTGCAGCAGTAGCAGTCTTGATGCTTAAGGGCAGGTCACCCGTGGTCAAGAAACATCGGGCACAGCGGCGATGCATTCGATCTCGTATTTGAGCGTTCCCGACAGGCAATTGGTGATTGTCGTACGTGCCGGAAAAGGCGCCTGGAAATACTCCGTATAGAGCGCATTGTAAGCGGACAGATCTTCAGCGTACCGGACATAATTTCGCGTCTGCACCACGTGTTCCAGACCGCTCCCCACTCCTTCGAGCACCGCCCTCAAATTCTCGATCGAACGGCGCATTTCCCCCTCGAAGCTGTCGTCGACGATCTTGCCGGTACGATCGACGGACGCCTGGCCGGACACGAAGACGAGATTGCCGAACCGCACAGCCGGACTGAACGGCAGGTGGGAGTGGGGAAGATTGGGGGAATTGTGGTAGGAAATGCCTGTCATCGTTCACTTTCCGGATCGAGGGGGAATATCGGCCGCTGGACCTTTCGGTAGGGCAGCAGTCGAGGATCGCTCGCACAGGGCCCCGGCGTCGCCACCGTGTAGCTGGCCGAGATGATCGGATCGTATGCGCGTCTGTGCGCAACCGCTGCCTTGACTACGATCACGCGTAGCTCTTCCGGATTGATACCCTGGCTGCGCCACTGTCCGAGATCGAAAGGGGGCGTCTTCATGGAAGTGAGCAGGATCGTGATGCCCTCATGGACGACCACCACAGTCGGGCCCATATCGATCCGGCTTCCCCGCATCGCCGCAAGATGACTGTTGAGGTCCTCAAGCCCGAAGCGGCCGTCGCTGCGCGACACGATGGTAACGGGAAGCTTCAGGGCCGGGGTGAACCGATTGCTTCTGTCGCCGATCTCGACCATGCACATTTCGCCGTCGACGAGCTTGGATAGCTGAGATACGGCCTCCGGATCATTGATGATCACGCCGGCATTGCGAACCCCGCGCTCCATGAGCGCCCTAAGAACAACCGTGCCGTTGCCCGGCGCACCGCCACCGATGTTGTCCGACGGCTCGACGAGGATGGCGGGACCTTCTGCTTTCGCTTCGCCTATCCGGTCGAGAGCCTCCTGCGGGGTCAATTCTTCGACAAGGCCCGACTGGCGAAGCTTCCAGGCTTCCGCGCAAAGCGCTTCGAGCGCCACGGCGTTGATCGTATCCGATGCGGTGCTGATTAGGCTGAAGCTCACGCCTGTATCGCCCATATCCGAGAAGGAGAAGCCCGCAACCACGTTGACGGCCCAAATGTCCGGATTTGCAACTTCAATACGACGGGCGAGCGCCTCCAGGTCGCGCATCGGAGTATCCGCGGTGCCGGTACCAGTCGGAGGCCAAATGATTCCAGGATTGCGCCGCGTCATCGTGGGGATGCTTCCGGTCGCGAAGCTGCGCGCGAGCAGATCTGCCGCGCGAACAGCGCTTTCACGTGCATCCGTGTGGGGATTCTCACGATAACAAACCAAGCCGTTGGCGCCTCTCGCCATGGCGCCAGTAAAATTCGCGTGCAGGTCGAACACACCGAAAACCGGGACTTCGCGGAGTCTGTCGATGCGCCTTATGCGCGAGAGAATTTCCCCCTCAACGTCGTCTGTCCCCTCGCACATCATTGCGCCGTGCAGGTTCAGGAAGACGGCATCGATGGTCCGGTCCGCGGATCGTCGGACAGCCTGTTCAAAATCGGTCCAGAAGCGGTCGAGCACGTCGCCTGCGACCAACCCCGACGGCGTTGCGGAATAGACGCAGGTCGGGACCACTTCCCATCCCTCCCTGTCCGCGACCTCCAGGAAGCCGTCGATGGTGGACCCGTCGCCGCGATGGCCGAAAATTTCGTCTCCCCGCGAAACCATGAAATCGTCGATGATCGTCACTTCGTCGACGAAGCAATGCGTCTCGTGATAGAGGCCAGCCAGCAGGATGCGCTTCATGTCGGAACGCCCTCGACCACGGAGGACTCTGATCCCAGGGCTGCGTGGCGCACCGCCAGGAGCGCCGAGATGATCTCATCTCTCAGATCCGGCGTCAGGCGGCTTTGCGGTACTGAAATGCTCAGGCTTGCAACGACTTCTCCGTCAGGGTCAAAGAGCGGCACGCCAAAACAAGAAACGCCAAGATCGTTTTCCTGGTCGTCATACGCCCAGCCCCGTTCCTCGGTTTCGGCGAGCAGGCGCTCCACTTCCTCCCGGTTTGTCGGCGTACTGGGCGTTCGTTGTTCGAAGACGATCCTGTTGAGCAATTGCTTCCGCTGCTTTTCGGGCAGATGAGCGACGACCGCGCGGCCGAGCGCCGTGCAATAGAAGGGGTCACGGGAGCCAGGCCGCACCTGCCAGCGAAGATTTTGCGTCGTTTCAATGAAGTGCACGTAATAGACGTGGTTAAGCTGCAAGACGCCGAGATTGATCGTTTCGTTGAATTTGCGATGAAGGTTTTCCATCACAGGTAGCATCTTTTGACGAAGTTCTTCGAAGTCGTCTCCGCCCCTGGCGAGCTGGCGAAGGCGCAAGCTGAGTCCGTAGCGGCTGCGCGCACTGTCCTGATCGACATAGCCGAGGTCGACCAGCGTCTGAAGGATGCGATAGAGCGTCGGCTTCGGCAGTCCTGTCGCCTCGGTCAGTTCCTTGAGCGTGGCCGTACGGCCGAGCTTGTCGACCGTCTCCAGCACAAGGAAAGCTTTCTCCAGAACTGCAATCGGCTGGCTCACGACCTCGCTCCATCAGGCGAGCAATTGCCACGATATTCCGTCATCGCACGCCTATCTGTCTCCGGACCGGTCGGAACGAAGTGCCTTTCGCCCGTGATCGCCTCATTGCACTGGACAAGCATTACAACTGCGCCGCGGCCGCACGAACGGCATCGAGCGTCTCTGCGACATCCGTCTCGGAATGGCTTGCCGATACGAACCAGGTGCCCCTCCCCGTTGGCCGCACGCCGTGCTGGACAAGCCCGGCCAGGAACTTCTGCTGCGTCGCCAGATCGGTCCTCTTGTAGCTATGATAGTCGTGGACGGAATCCGGCGCACCGAAATAGGTGTTGAAGCAGGTCCCGAAGCCTGAAACCTGCAAGTTCAATCCCTGCTTCGCAGCAATTGCCCGCAGTCCTTCCATGATCGCATTGCCCATCGCCTCGGCATGCTTCAGGGCGGCACCGTCATCGCGAGCGAGTTCTCTCACCGTCTCGATCGAAGCGACGATGCTCGGCACGTTGGAATTGTATGTTCCGGAGTGATTGACCGAACCGTTTCCGAAGCGCTGCATGAGGTCGGCGCGCCCCACCAATGCGGCGACCGGGAAACCGGACGCCATTGCCTTGGCGAAGGTGGAGAGGTCGGGCGTGATCCCGAACCGCGCCTGCGCGCCACCCAGGCCGAGGCGAAAACCCGTGATCACCTCATCGAAGATCAGCACGATGCCGTGCTTCTCCGTTGCCGCGCGCAGATGCTCGAGATAGCCCGGACGCGGCGCGATCACGCCGGTATTGCACATGGCGGGTTCGGTAATCACGGCGGCGATGTCGTGGCCGTGCTCGGCGAAAACCCGTTCGATCGCATCGATGTCGTTCCAGGGCAACACCATCACGTCGCCCTTAACGGACTCGACCTGGCCGATCGTTTCGAGATGGGGTTCGCGTGGCAAAGGCAGTACTTCGCCAGCCTCAGCGGCCCGAGGGCTGTGGCTGATCAGCACGTTGTCGAACCAGCCATGGTACTGCCCCTCGAACTTTACGAATTTGCGCCGTCCGGTATGGGCGCGCGCCAGCCGTAGCGCCGCCTGAACGACTTCCGAACCCGACATGCCGATACGCACCAGACCGGCGCTCGGAATGTGTTCTTGCAGCAGTTTCCCGAGTTCCAATTCGGCGCGGTGCTGCCCTGCATACATTTGGCCCAGCGACAGCGACCCGGCTACGGCCTCGCATACCTGCCTCGGCGCATGACCGAGGATAGTCGGCCCCATGCCCAGCGCGTAATCGATGTGCCGGTTCCCGTCGACGTCGTAGAGATACGCCCCTTCCGCCCGCTCGAAGCAGAGCGGCAACGGGGCTCCGCCCAGCCTGACGTTCGAGTTGACCGCACCGGCGATCACCTTGGAAGCTTCGACATTGTAGGCGCGCGAAGCCTCAAAGACCCGGGACACTTGCATAGAACTCTCCTTAAGAATGCGAACTAGTTCGTCTGGATGCGGTTGCCTGTCCCGGCATCGAAGAGCAGCACCTTCTGCAGGTCCGGCTTCAATGGCAGCAGGCTTCCGGGGGCGGTCGACAGTCGGTCGCGAAACACGCAGACGATCTTCTGTCCCCCGAGGGTCGCCACGATCTGGGTTTCCGACCCGGTCGGCTCGACGATCTCCACCTTGGCGGGAACCCCGCCCTCACCCAGCGAGAGATGTTCGGGCCGGATGCCGTACACAACGGGCGTGTCCTCAATCCGCGATGGCGTATTCTCAGGCAGAGGCAGAGTGGTTTCCGCCACGACGAAACGCGGCTTGCCGTCGACACGGCGCACCGTTCCTTTCAACTGGTTGATGGAAGGCGAGCCGATGAAGCTCGCCACAAACAGATTGGCGGGCGAATCGTAGACCTCCAGCGGGGCGCCGGCCTGCTCGACCACGCCTCCTCGCAACACGACGATCCGGTCTGCCATCGTCATGGCCTCGATCTGGTCGTGGGTCACGTAGATCGTCGTCGTCCCGACCGTATGGTGGAGTTGCTTGATCTCGCCACGCATCTGCACGCGCAGTTGCGCATCGAGATTCGACAGCGGTTCGTCGAAGAGGAACACCTTCGGATTGCGCACGATGGCCCGGCCCATCGCCACGCGCTGGCGTTGTCCGCCCGACAATTCGCGTGGGTAACGGGCCAGCAATCCTTCGAGATCGAGTATGGCGGCTGCGCGCTTCACACGTGTTTCGGTTTCGGTCGGGGAGGAACGGGCAATCTTCAGGGAGAAGCCCATGTTTTGCGCCACCGTCATGTGGGGGTAGAGCGCGTAGTTCTGGAAGACCATCGCCACGTCGCGTTCCTTCGGCGAAAGGTCGTTCACCACGACGTTGCCTATGGAAATCGTGCCCTCGGTGATCTCCTCAAGACCGGCGATCATGCGTAGCAGCGTTGACTTCCCGCAGCCTGACGGCCCCACCAACGCGACGAACTCGCCGTCCTCGACGTCGACGGAAATCCCCTTGATGATCGGGTGCGTGCCGTAGGATTTGCGCGCATTAGCAATTGTGACAGGTGCCATGTTTTACTCGATCGGACGGTTGCTCAGGCGTTGCGCGGCCTGAAAGGCCTGTCGTGCCCGGGAATGACGAGGTGGGGTTCGAACGCCATCACCTTGTCGAGGGAAGCATTGAGCTGCTCGAGCTGGGGGGCTCCATACCATTGGGAAAACCGGCGATCCTCATATTCGGAGCGGGTCATCGTCTGATCTCCTGCGATCAGCACGCGGCCGTCCTCGGTCTCCACCACGAGCGAGATGTGACCCGCGGTGTGGCCCGGGGTACGCACAGCAAGCACGCCGGCCATGATCTCCACCGGCTCGTCTCCACCGATTTCGGTGACAAGCCCCATCATCGATTTCTTGGCGTCGATGATGGCCTTGCCTTCGATCGCCTCCATCTCGGTGAATTCGCCCTTGCCCAGGATCCACGGCTTGCCGCGCAGCTGCACGATGGCGGCGGCGTGATCGGAGTGACCGTGGGTCGTGACCACGGCATCGACGTCGTCATAGCTCAGGCCCCTGCTGGCAAGAGCGCGCCGCAGCATCGAATATGCGCCGATGTGATGGTTGCCGGGATCGACGACAAGTGTCTTCTCACCGCGAATGAGGATCGTGCTCGCCACCGGCAGAAAGCCCAGATTGCTGTCGAAGATCGGGCCCTGCGACGGCTCGATGCCGAGCATCGTCTCCATTCCGTCAAGCTGCTGGTCGGCATTCCCGGCGAACATGTAAACGATCTCGTCCTTGTCGTAGCGGAAGCGCAGACAGACGGGGTGGATGATCACATCGACCCGGGGCAGTTTCCCATTTTCGCTCATGCGCCGACCCTCCAGTGCTTATCGAGCGCGGCCCGGATCCAGTCGAGCGTGTCGAGGCGCATGAAGCTGTAGTTGTAGAAAGTCGCGCCTGAGGCATGGCCGGACACGCCTGCGACCTGGGCGGCGAGACTGGCTGCATCGACGGTTTGCGGCAGGATTGCGCGTATCGCCGGTATCTGCGGGACGGTGTCGCCCACAACCTCTCTATATTGCGCAATCTTCGCCGCAAGCACGTCAGCGTCGGTGAAGTAGAAGGTCGGATGGACCTCGTCGACCAGGGGTAGTTGCGCGTCGAGATCGACGCCGCTCTGCCAGCGCCGGCCGTTCGGCCCAAGCCCGTAGAGCGGTCCGAAATCGAGGAGCCCGATACGGATACCGTCCTGCACCCGCAGAGCCTGTGCGGCGGCAGCCAAGATCTCGGTCAGGACGCTCTCGCGGACGCGCAGATAAGCGCCCAGTTGGCCGCCCACCGCGCCTTCCAGCGCGGCCCAACCCAAGGGCTGGCGTTCCACACCCGTCAGTGCATGGTCGCATGTATCGCGGACGAAGCGGCGTACTTCCTCGCCGTCGATGCCTTGCTGGGACAGGCGCTGCATGAGTGCAGGCGAGAATGACAGGGAGGCGAGAAAGTCGATGTCGCCATCCAGCGGAACGCCGATGATCTCGTGGTGATGACCGTGTCGAAGCGGCAGGTATTCGATCGATTCCAGCAGGACCCGGTCGAACACGCCGAGCTTAACGACATCGGTCATGACGGACGCGACGAGATCTACCACAGCCTCGTTGGCGGGACAGAGCGTATGGGTGACGGCGTCGCCCCACGCATTGTGCACCGCCATGCCGGGATACGCGTTGCCGACGCCCGAATTGTGCAGGACCGGCATCCATGCGGACAGCCCGATGCCCCTTGCGGCGCATTTGCGGGCAAGGTCCTGCCAGAAACCGATCCAGTCATCCGTCAGCGTGCTGACCGGTGGGGCCAGCGGATGCCGGCGGTGCCACTCGCCGGGAGAGAAATAAAGTGCCCCCGGAGTCGGGAAATAGAGCCGTCGCCGCGGGTTGTGCGGCAGAAAAAACATGCCTGAATGATACCAGGTCGTGATGTAGAGCGTGTTGAGCCCGGCGCGCTCCACCGCGTCCAGAACCACATCGGCGCCCTCGTCCAGCACGTCCCAGGGATAGGCGAAAAGTCCGAGAGGAGAATTTGTCATCGGCCGCTCTCCGGCTTGGTCAGCGGCCAGGCCGCGTGGTCAACAAGAAAACGCGCAACCGCCGCAACCATCGCGTCCAGCAGTTCCGCGCCGCGTTCCGGGTCGGCAAGCGAAGGTGCGCCGATCACGCCGGTAGGGCTGAGCTCGGCAAAGCTCGCAGCCACGGAGAGAGGCCCGCCCGAAAGAAGATCGGCGGCGAGGTAGTTCGAGCGATCCAGAAAATGGTCCTGCGCCTTGTCCATCTGGACGAGGTCAGGCCGGCTGGCCAGCATCAGCGACGTTTCCATCTCGCATGCATGCATGATCCCACCAGGCCGCGAGCGGCGCCACGCGGCGAGTTCCTGCAGCGCGAAGTCCCAGTAGTTGGCTGCCGCAACCGAAATGCCGTCCTCATAGTAGAGGGACTGCACCACGTTGCGCAGGAGATTGGCATTGCCGCCGTGGCCGTTCAAAAGGACGATGCGTCGAAAGCCGTGTCCCGCCAAGCTCCGTGCCACCTGCGAAACGACCAGGCTGAAGGTCTTGTCGTCGAGTGTGATCGTGCCGGGAAAATCACGATGATGCGGTGAATAGCCGGTCCAGATCGTCGGCGTGACGACAACGTTCGCGCCGGCCACCTGGGCCTCTCCCGCCGCCCGCTCTGCGACGCTGCCGGCCAGATTGGCGTCCACCATCAGAGGCAGATGTAGCCCGTGCTGCTCGAACGCGCCGACCGGAACGACGACGACCGGATCCAGCTTCAGGAGGGCCTCGACCTCAGGCCAAGTATATTCGGCGAGAAGGACGCGCATCTAGCCTGCTCCGGTGACAAGTTCTGGATCGACCGACACCGGCGCCCCCGTGGCAATGGATCGCTTGATGGCATCGACGGCGGCTTCTGCGGCCAGCGCGGCCCGAAGGCCCACAAGCGGCTTGGCCCCCGTCGCAACCGAGTGAACGAAGGAATCTATCGATGCCCGCAAGGCACCGCCGACTTCCTCGCCAAGCATCGGCCAGTGCGTCATGTCCGGATGTCTGTATGAATCCTTGGTGAGGACGCGCATGCCCTGCGACGATCCTTCGATGATCACCGCGCCTGCGTCGCCGACCACATGCAATGCGGGCTCGAGCGGCTCCGGCTGGAGTTCGGGAAGCACCCACGACGTTTCGAAGGCGGCGATCGCCCCGTCGGCGAGACGGATCGTTGCGAAAACCGCATCCTGGCTGCCGAAGGGGGCGCACTCCCGCACCACGGCCTCGGCAAAAATCCGCTCCGGATACGACCCGCTTGCGGCGAGCACCATCTCGATGTCGTGGATGAGCGTCGAGGACAGAAGATCAGTCCAAGGCCCGTACATCTGCATGCCGAGACGGGTGCCCCGGCGCCGAGCGAAGAAAGACACCGTGCGTCCTATCTCGCCCGCCCGCACGATCTGCTTCATGCGCGCATAACGGGGTTCGGCGTGGAGAATAAAGTTTATGGCCGCCCGAGCATTACGGGCCTCCAGCCCTTCGACCAAATGCCTGACGGCATCAAGCGAACGGCCGAGTGGCTTTTCGATCAGCAGCGCAATGCCCCGCTCGGCCGCAGCGAATGCCGGTTCGATACGAATGGTCTCCGGCGTCGCGATGCTGACCGCATCGAGCTGTTCGTTGCCCAGCATTTCAAGCGGATCGGAATATGCCTTGCTGTCAGTCGCCTTCGCCACCGTATCGGCTCGCGCCGGATCCGCATCGCACACCGCGACGAGCTCGCAACGCGGGCTGGAGGAATAGATCCGCGCATGCAGGTTTCCGATCATTCCGACGCCGATCACGGCGGTGCGCAGCTTTGACATCAGGTTCCCTTTATTTGTCGGCGCCGGCGAGCATCACCTGCGTCACCAGGCGCTGGAACACGATCATCACGAGCGCCACCGGCAGCAGTGTCAGGACAGCCGCCGCCGCTTGCTGGCCGATCTGGATGTCGATCGTCGAGCGGAACATCCCCAGCGCCACTGTGCTGATCTTCAGCGAATTGGTGAAGATCAGCGGCGTGAGGAATTCTATCCAGGACAGGATGAAGGCGAAGACGAACCCGGCGAGGATGCCCGGACGTATGAGAGGCAGGACGATCAGCCGGACGATCTGGCCGGGAGTGCAGCCGTCAATGCGGGCCGCTTCCTCCAGTTCAACCGGCAGGCGATCGATGAAGGTCTTCAGTATCCAGATCTGAAACGGAAGGATGAAACCGGAATAGGTCAGAACCAGGCTGAGGATGGTGTCGTCCAGTCCCCAGCCGACGAAGACGACGAACATCGGGATCAGGAACAAGGTCGTCGGCAGGAAATAGACTGACACCAGAACCCCGAGAATCGCCTTACTGCCGGGGACGCGCAGTCGCGCCAGCGCGTAGGCGGCGGGAAGAGCCAGCAAAACACAGAACGCCGCCGTGCAGAGCGAGACCAGAAGGCTGTTCAGCATGCCCTGGCGCAAGGGCACGATGTGGCCGGGCGCCAGCACCGCCTGATAGTGGTCGAAAATGATCTGGGAGGGGATCACCTGAAGGTCGCGAGAGCGCATCAGATTTTCCGGCTGCACGCTGGTCAGCACGAGTGCATAAAGCGGGAAGGCCATGACCAGCAGGACGACAGCCGCCGCCAGGTAGATCGCGGACGCCCTGAAGATCGCCTTGCGGCGGCGCCGGAAGATCATGCGCGCCTCCACTTGCGGTCGACGTAGATGCGGATGAAGGCGAAGACCGCGACGGTGAGCAACGTCACCAGGAGCAGGATGTAGGCTGCGGCGGAAGCGCGGCCGAGATTGAAGCTCTGGAATGCCTCCTGGTAAACGAAATAGTTGAGCGTCGTGGTGCCGCCGGCGGGGCCTCCGCGGGTCAGAACGAAGATCGTGTCGAACGCCTTCATCGCCCAGACGAACTGGATGAGCATCAGCGGAATGGCGACCGGCGTCATCAGCGGAACGAGGATGTAGCGAAAACGCTCCGTCGCCGTCGCCCCGTCCACCGCGGCGGCCTCGAACACCTGCTGCGGCAGGCTCTGCAGACCCGCGAGAAAGAAGAGGACCATGAAGGGAATGGCCTTCCAGATCTCCGCGATGGCGATCACGTGCAGCGCCGTCCACGCGTCGCCTAACCATATCCGATAGCTGTCGATCAGGCCGAGCTGGAAAAGCATGGCATTCACGAAGCCGACATCCGCGTGGAACATCTGCCCCCAGAGCACGCCGGCGACCACGGGCGGAACCGCCCAGGGGAGAACCACGAACACCCTCAGCAGGCCGCGGCCATAGAATTTCTGGTCAAGCAGAAGCGCGATCAAGAAGGCAAGGACGGTGGTGACCGCCGACACCAAAAGGCCGAAATAGATCGTCCTCAGCGTCGCCTGCACGAAGGCGGGGTTGCCCGCAAGGCTCGAGAAGTTGGCAAAGCCGACAAAGCGCTTGATGCTCAGCCGGACCAAATCGTAATCGGCGAAGCTGAGCACCAGGGTGAATACCGCCGGGTATAGATAGATTCCCAGCACGACCAGCAAAGCTGGGCCGGCCATCAGCAGGCCAAGCATCTGCTCGCCCCGACGCTTCATCGACACTGTCTCCACTTGATTGCCCGCGAGCGCCCTCACCGTTGCCGGCAAAGGCGCATTCCCCATTAGGCGCGGCTCTGCTCGATCAGACGGACTGCGTCATCGAGCGCGGCGCGCGGGGTCTTCGACTGCGCGAATGCCTGCGATAGCTCGCCGCACAGGATTTCCATCCACGCCTGACGATCCGCGGAGAAGCCGCCATCGACCGGGTAGAGATAGGACTGGCGAATGACGGCGGCGACAGGCAGATGGCCTTCCACCGCGGGATCGCTGAGCGCCGCATCCAGCACAGGAGCCCAAGCGGTCTCCGAGCCCTGCCGTATCTGATTTGGCAGATCGAGCGCGAGCTCGATGAACTGTCGGCCACCTTCAGGATTTTCGGCGAAGGTCGGAACGACGAGGAATTCGGACCCGTCCACCGACGCGGAGGTGATGACGGACGGGTTCGGGGCGAAGCCGCTGCGTCCCTTGATCGCCGAGTCCTGGCCATTATTGGCGATATCGGCGATGAACGGCCAGGTCAGGAAGAACCCTCGCTTGCCGGCCAGATAACTTGGCGATGCGTCGAATACCCAATTGTAGGTGACCGAAGCCGGATCGATCGCCTTCTCGACGTGCAGCAGCTCCACCATGCGGGAAAGCGCCTCGACGCCCGCCTCGCTGTTCATGATCGGCTTGCGCTCATCGTCCAGGAAGCGGCCGCCATGCATCTGCAACAGCGAACCGAAGGTGAAGACGCTGCCCGTTCCGCCCCAGTTGTCCACCGCGCCGTAGATGTCGCCTTCGGCGCTCGTGATAGTCTTCGCGTAGCGCACGAATTCCGACCAGCTTTTCGGCGTCGAATGCCAATCAGACGGCGCCTCCGGATCGAGGCCAGCCTTTTCGCACAGATCCTTGTTCCAGTGCATGATCGGCGCACCGATCGTCACGGGCACACCGTAGATGCCGCCATTGTAGCGCGCGGCAGTCAGGCTGTTGGGAAGCAGACCTGCTGGAAGAAACTTGGCTTCCACCATATCTCCGACATCCGTCAGCCAGCCCTTGTCCGCAAGTCCGGCGAGGGTCGCGGCATCGACGAACACCGCATCGCCGAGCGAACGGCGAGCAATAAAGGCCGACGACAGCTTCACCGGCAGATCCGGCGTGGTGACCAGCTCCACCTTTGGCTCAACTCCGTGAAGCGCTTGGTATTTGGAGGTGAGCGCAATGAGATAGTCCATGTGCGAGCCTAGAAGCAGACTCACCGGCGAGGTGTTGCCCGATTGAGCACTCCCCAAAGCCGGCAGGAGCAAACTCCCCAAACCAACCCCAGCCCCAGTCAACAGCAGTTCTCGCCGCGAAATACCCATTCTCATCTCCCATTTTCAGTTGGGAGATTGTCGGAAAACCATCCGGTTTGTCAACAGAGTTTCGCTGTAAAAAACTCAAGTTTCACATTGCGAAATTCGAAAAGTGTCTTCCTTCCCGCCGATGCTAGGGTCTATGCGGTTCATGAGCATGAAAAAAGGCAATGCGCCGATAGAACGCGCCCTCCGGCCTGGCCGCAGCCAATTGTGATCGTATCCGGCCATACCCACCATGGCCCGCGGGGAACCTGATGGCGGTGTATTCGGAGAGTTTGGGCGAATGAGTTTCGAATTGGCCCGACGTGTCGAATCCGGCTTGCTACGGGGACTTGCCCGCAAATCAACCGCGCGTCAGATCCGCTACCGACCGGCGGTCGATCAGGCTCGTCGGCAGTTCGATTGCCTTTGCCCTCCCCTCGCCCTTGATTTCAGCGATGAGGCTGGTCACGGCGACGTCGCCGAGTTCGTAGACCGGCCGCTTCACCACCGAGATAGCGGGCGTGACCACCTTCGCCCAAGGGGAGTCGTCGAAGCTGACCAGGGAGACGTCGCTGCCGATGTTGAGGCCAAGTTCGCCGCAGGCGGCGAGCACGCCGAGCGCCATCTCCTCGTTAGTCGCCAAGATGGCCGTCGGGCGCGGATCCTGGGACAGCAGTTCCAAGGCACCCTCCGTGGCGGCTTCCACGTCGCTGCGACTGTAGCGGATAAACTGTTCGGGCAATTCCATGCCCTGGCGCGCGATCGCTCCCAGAGCGCCCTCCAGACGATCGCTGACTGTCGAGACGACCTCGCCAGGCGCTGCCTCGTGCCTGGCCGTTGCCGCCGCGGTTGCCACGAGCAGCCCGATGCGGCGATGGCCGCGTTCGAAGAAGAGGTCTATCGCCGCCTCCGCGCCGCGCCGGTCGTCGGTGGTGACGGCCGCGACGTCCAGCCCGTCGACTCGGCGGTCGAGCAGCACCAGTGGCGTCGCCAGTTCCCCATCCTGGACGAGATGCTCGCAATGTTGCCTGGACGAGGCTACCAGGATCAGCCCGTCGACACGCTTTTCCACCAGCACGCGCACCGCGTCGATCTCCCTGGCGAGGTCGTCGTCGGTGTTGATTACCAGCGTCTGGTAGCCGGCCTGGGCCGCCGTATCGATAATGGCCCTCGTCGCGTAGCTGAAGAAGGAGTTGCTGATGTCGGCGATGACGACGCCAATGGTCAGCGTCCTGCCGGCGCGCATGGCGCGCGCCACCACATTGGCGCTGTAGTTCAGCTCTCGCGCCGCGGCATGCACGCGCTCGCGCGTCTCATCGCCGACCAGGCCGTAGCCGCCGAGAGCGCGCGCGGCGGTCGCCCGCGAGACGCCGGCGCGACGCGCGACATCGAGCAGACGCGCCGGCCGTTCCACAGTGTCTTTTTCGGCTTCGCCGGAACCCCTGGCCATGCCATCCTCTCAGAAACAAGCGTGCCGGCTATCGCTCTAGACTCGTTCCTCGCGCACCGCCAGATAGCCGGAGGGAAGCGCGAGCGAGCCGCCGGGACTTCGGCAGGTGGCGGCTGCGATCCGCATTGCCTCATCGAGACAGGCGCGCCAGCCGGCCGCGTCGGACGGTGCGCCCTCGCGCAGCATGAAGGCGATGGCCGTCGCCAGCGTCGCATCGCCGGCGCCCATCGTGTCGACGACAGCGCCTTCTGCCGGCGCGACGGGCATGGAGGTCGTCACACCGGCTTTCGTCACCACGCTTGCGCCGGCGCTTCCATACGTGAAGAGCACGGTGTCCACGCCTAATGAGAACAGGCGCGCCGCCGTCTCTTCGGTCGATGTGCCGTAGAGCAGGGAAACATCCTCGTCGCTCAACTTGGCGACGGAGGCGACCGTCATCGCCTTCTCGGCACCGTCCCGATAGGCCGAGAGGTCGGCGATCAGGTTGGGCCGGGGATTAGGATCAACGAAGACCAGCCCGCGCGCCTGCTTGAGCGCCGCCACCAATGCCTCCGCCTGGCGCGGATCGTCGAACGGAAACGAGTTGACCACCACCGCGTCGGCGGCGGCGATCGCCTCCAGCGCCCTGTCGGTGAACGTGATGCGGCGCCGGAACATAGCGGGCGCAAAGTGATAGGTCGGCTCGCCGTCCCGCCGGCTCGACGATACGACGCCGGTGAAGTCGACGTTCGGCGAATTGAGGACCTGAACACCTTCCTGCCGCAGATAGCGATCGAGCAGGAAGCCGTCGCGGTCGAGGCCGAAGCGCGTCACGAATTGCGACCTCAGCCCGAGCCGCGCGATGCCGACCGCGAGGTTGAGCGCCGCGCCGCCGGGAAAACGCTCGACGCTGCCGGGCGTCAGTTCCACCGCGTCGATGATGCCGTCGCCGATACTGACAACAGTCGGCATGCGGCTCACTGCAGATTGGTATGACGATGCAGCATCAGCCCGTGTGCGTCCGGCACCTCCCGGGCCATGGCGAGGATGACGCTGTCCAGCAGGATCAGGCAGGACTGCTCGAACAGGCTTCCGCCGAACTGCTCGGTCTTCTCGATCGGCACAGGCAGCGTGACGTCGGCGATGCCGGCGAGCGTGCCCTTTGGCTTGTGAGTGAGCGTCACCACCTTGGCGCCTTCCGCCTTGGCGATGCGGGCGAAGCCGACGCTGACCGGCGTCTCGCCGGAGCCCGAGATGATCAGCATGGCGTCACCCTTGCGGATCGACGGCGCCGACACCTCGCCAACGAAATGCACGGTTCGCCCGATATGCATGAAGCGCATCGCGGCCATCTGGGCCGAGAGGCCGGAGCGACCCTGACCGGAAAAGAACCAGCGCTGGCCGGGATCGGCGAAGGCCTGCACGACGCGCGCGAAAGCATCGCCGTCGACGCGGTTCAGAAGGTCGGTTATTTCCTGTCCCACGGCCAGCCAAGGCCGGGATTGGGCAATCTGTCGCGAATCCATTTGGCTATCTCTTTCGGGTTTGCAGATTCCGTGATCGCGCTGCCGACCACGAGGATTTCGGGAGCGACACCGATCACCGCGTCGAGCGTGTCGGGGCCGATGCCGCCAGCGAGCGAAACGCGGAAGCCGCGCTCGTGCATCTGCTTCACCGCGTCGATATGCGAGGTCGAGGTGTTGCCGGCGAGCCGCGCATCGGTCGGCGAATGGACGGCGACGTAGCCAAAGCTCTCCGGAAAATCTGAGCCATGCTCCAGCAGATCGGGCTTACCGGATTCGGTGATAGTGTCGACTATGACGGTGGCGCCGAAAGCAGCGGCGCGCCTGCCCACCGTCTCATGCGTGGCACGCGAGGCACAGGACAGCACGGTCATGAAAGCGGCGCCGGCGCCGAACACCATGTCCGCTTCCAGCTGCCCGCCGTCCACCGTCTTGGTGTCGGCCAGCACCATCACATCAGGGCAAAGCTCGCGCGCCGTGCTGATGGCGGAGATGCCGAAACGCTTCAGCACCGGCGTGCCGATCTCGATGATGTCGGCGAACTCCCTCACCTGCGGCATCAGCGCAAGGTGTTCGGGCTTGTCGAAGGCTATCTGCAGAAGCATGGTGTTTTCCGGATCATTTCAAGCCGGTGATGGCTTTGAGCAGGCTGTCGTGGGTGAAGCTCGCGGTCGGTGCGTCGGCGACAACCTTGCCGAGTCGCAGCACGACAGTGCGGTCGGTCACCTCGAAGACGTGCGGCAGAGTGTGCGAGATGAAGACCACGCCGAGGCCCTTGTCGCGCGCCTGGCGGATCACCTGCAGCACTTCCGCCGCCTGGCGGGCGCCAAGATGGTTGGTCGGTTCGTCGAGGATGATCACCTTGTTGGCCCAGGCGACGGCGCGGCCGATGGCGACGGCCTGCCGCTGGCCGCCGGAAAGCTTTGCCACCGCGCGGGTGGCCGACGGCACGGCGATGCCGACGCGCTCCAGTTCCTGCCGCGCCTCCTCGCGCATCTTCTTCTCGTCGAGGAAGCCGAGCCTGCCGAGCAGGCCCTTCTTCAGTATCTCGCGGCCGAGGAAGACATTGGCCGCCACAGTCAGGTCGGGCGCGATGCCGGAGTCCTGGTAGAGCGTCTCGATGCCGGCCTGCAGCGCGTCATGCGGCGAATGCCAATTGCGTGGCGAGCCGTCGAGCAATATCTCGCCGGTATCCGGAGCATGGGCGCCGGACAGGATCTTTACCAGCGTCGACTTGCCGGCGCCGTTGTCGCCCACCAATCCGACGACCTCGCCGGCGTGGAGCGCAAAATTCACGTCCTGCAAAGCGACCACGTTGCCGTAGCGCTTGCCTACATTGCGGACTTCGTAAAGTGGCGCGGCAGTCATCTCAGCCTCCACGCTTCGGCGCGCCGATGCCCTGCACGCCGACGGCTATGGCGATCAGGAAGGCGACTACGATCTGCTGCCAGTTCGGCTGCACGCCGACCATGATCAGGCCGCTGAGCACGGCGGTGGTGATCAGGGCGCCGAGTACCGCGCCGGACATCTTGCCGACACCACCATGCAGGCTGATGCCGCCGATGACGGCGGCGGCGATGGCGTTGAGCTCACCGCCGCGACCCGAAAGCGGCGAGCCCGAGCCGAGACGGAAATAGACGAAGGCGCCGGCGAGAGCGGCGAGTATGCCTGACAGCACATAGATCTTGATCAGGTGGCGCTGCACGTCGATGCCGGCGCCGCGCGCGGCAAAGCTGTTGGAGCCGATCGCATAGGTCCAGCGGCCGAAGCGCGACCACGCCATGAAAGCGCAGGCAAGCGCGATGATGACGAAGACGACCAGCACCGGCACGGTGAGCCAGCCGAAATAGGCGGTATTGCCAAGCATGATCACGGCGCGCGGGGCGCCAGCTATCTGGACGCCACCGGTCAGGACGAGGCTGAGGCCCGCTGCCGCGCCCATCGTCGCCAGAGTGGCGATGAAGGGCACGAGCCCGGCATAGGCAATCAGCAGGCCGTTGACGAGGCCGACGACCAGCCCGACGGCGACCGCCGCCAGCAGGCCTAGCGCGATGGTGAGGCCAGGGTCGAGCCCGGCCTCGTTGCAGGTGCGGATGACCAGCGCCATGGTGACACCGGACAGCCCGAGCACCGAGCCGACCGAAAGGTCGATGCCGCGCGAGGCGATGACGAAGGTCTGGCCGATCGCCATCAGCACGACCGGCGAGAAATCCTGCAGGATGTTCGCCGCCGAAGGCAGAGAGAAGTAGCGCGGATTGATGGCGGAGAAGAACGCCACCATAGCCGCGAAGATGCCGAGCAGGATGACGTCCTGACGCATCAGCACAGCAGCGATGCGCTGGCCGGCACTGTCTTCGACAGGGCTGCTTTCGAGAGCCATGGCGTCTGTTCCGCGCTACTCTTGCCTAGCCTATTCGGCGTACATGTACTTCTCGGTCTCGCCGAGATTGTCCTTGGTCATCGCGACGTTCGGGATCACCACGCTCTTCTCGATCTTGTCCACGCCTTCGCCGGTGATCTTGGCCTTGACGTATTCGAGCGCGAGCTCCGCCTCCTGACCCGGCTGCTGGGCGATCAGAGCGCTGAACTCGCCTTCCTTCAGCGCGTCGACCTGCACCTTGTAGGCATCGTAGCCGACGAGCTTCACCTTGCCGACGGCGTTGTTGTTGCGCAGCGCGGCGATGGCACCGGTGCCACTGGTGCCGTCGATGGCGAAGATGCCCTTGAGGTCCGGATTGGCAAGCAGGATGGTGTTGATCGCCGAGGTCGCGGTCGCCGGCTGGCTGTTGGAATATTCGCGGCCGATGATCTCGATCTTCGGGTAGTTGGCCGCTAGTTCCTCACGGAAGCCCTGCTCGCGCAGCGTGTTGGTCGTCGCGCTCGGCGAACCCGACTGGATGAAGACCTTGCCCTCGCCGCCGATCTGCTCGGCCAGGGTCTTGGCCGCCTGGCGGCCACCGTCGACGTTGTCGCCGGTGATGTGCGAGGTCAGGTAGGCCTGGTCGGTGACGGTGGTATCGACGGTGATGACCGGGATGTTCATCGCCTCGGCGCGCGCCACGCTGGCCTGCAGCGAGTCAGGATCGGTCGGCACCAGGATCAAGGCATCGACGCCCTGCGCCAGCGCCGCGTCGACGAAGGGAAGCTGCGTCTGCGGCGAATATTCGGAGGCGCTGCCCTGCCAGATGAGCTCGATGCCGAGTTCCTCTGCCTTGGCCCTGGCGCCGATCTCCATCGCCTTGAAGAACGGATCGGACGCGATGCCGGGGATGAAGGCGACGGTCGGCTTGTCCTGCGCGATCGCCGCGCCGAAGGCGATGCTGGAAACGACGGCCGCAGCGGCCAATGAACGAAGCAATTTCATGGGTTCCTCCCTTATGAGATCGATCTCATTCGCCTATTTCCGCGATTTCCCGCCTGGAGTCAACCGTCCCGATCGTCCGCGTCTCATCTGGGCGAAGGCGGTAAGACGGAGCGATTGCATATGATGCGGGAAGGATCGCACGCCTGGGCGGGAGGGATGAGCGTAGGAGCTGCGGAGCGCGCGCGATCTAGCCGTGGAAAACGGCTTCGAGATGTTGGGAATCGCTACGGGGCGACTTGCGGCTTAGACCAGCCGCGCATGCAAGACAGCCGTGGTCAGAGAAAACTGCTCGGTCGTCGTATTGGCCGATCCGGCCGCGGGCCGGTGCTGACAGACTGAAGTGTTCAGGACAGCATCGTCCTGCAGTCAACAGTCACATGTACAACCGGTTGCGGAGCCGTTGGGCGTACCGCAACCGGTTATCGAAGGCTTCGGACTAGCGAGCGGCCAGATCGCCCAGGGCTGCCACGATCCGATCGAGGCAACGCTCAAGAACGCTCTCTTCCTGCGCAAAGCAGACGCGGAAATGCCCGATGCCGCGCGGACCCGACTGGAAACCGGGGTTGATGATTACGCCGGCCTTGTCCTGCAGGGTCACCGCGATCTCCTTGTCGCTGAGGTCGAGGCCGACCACACGCGGGAAGATGTAGGAGGATCCGCCGGACGGAACGACGGTCAGGAAGTTCGTCTTCCGGAACTTCTGGACGACCATGTCCCGCAGCTTCTGGAACTCCTGGACGCGCCCTGCGACGAGATCCTTGTCCTCGACTAGCCAATGCGAGAGCGTATGCTGCGCATAAGCCGGCGCGCGCAGCGCCGTGATACTCTGCAGATCTTCCATCCTGTCGATGATTTCCGCCGGTCCAACAGCAAGCCCGAGGCGATATCCGCTCATGGATTCGGTCTTGGAAGGGCCAAGCAGGGTCACGGTACGTTCTGCCATGCCCGGTACGGCTGCGAGGTGAAGGAACGGCCTGTTATCGTAAACCAGTCGCGCATAGAGCTGGTCGGCGATGACGAACACATTGTAGCGCATCGCAAGCTCGGCAAGGCGCTTGATGACTGCCGGCGAGTGGACGGTGCCCGTCGGGTTGTTCGGGTTGGAGAACAAGAACACGCGGGCGCCGCCCTTGAAAGCCGCCTCGAGAGCATCGAAATCGATCGTGTCTTCCTGCGATTCCTCCCAAAGCAGAGGTACGCGGATCGGCTGGGCCGAAAGGTAGCGCAGCATCCGCTCGTTGGTCAGATAGTCGGGGTCCATCATCGCCACCTTGTCACCCTCTTCGACGACGGAGGACAGCGCGGCATAGAGCGCCGCCTGGGTGCCGGGGGTCAGGATCAGGTTCCGATCCGGGTCGACATCGATGCCCATGAACGCGCTGACATTGGCGGCCACCGGAGATCTTACCGACTTGCCGCCGCGATAGGCGGTGTAGCTCAGGCCGCCTGCGGTCGCCGCCTCGGTGAACGCCTTGATCGCATAGTCGGGCGCGGGAAAGCGCTTCGTATCGGCATAGGTCAGATCGACCAGATTCTGATGCTTGGAAGCATTCACCTCCAGCACGCGCTCACCCTCGCGCAGCGACATGCCGATCTCGGCCTTGCGTTCGGGTAGCTGAAGGCGCGAGATACGAGCCGGTTCGGGGAACTGTATGGACATCTTCGGGGTCTCCGTCATTTCAAATCAAAAATCGTTCAGGCAAAGCGCATCAGTACGGCGTCGGCCTCGATGCTGTTTCCCGGCGAGGCGTCGAGATGGGTAACCACTCCGTCCCGCTCCGCTCGCAGCACCATCTCCATCTTCATCGCCTCGAGTACGCAGAGCGGATCTCCAGCCGAGAAGCGGTCACCTTCGACGACCATCCAGCGCACCAGGACGCCGAGCAGAGGCGAAACGAGCTGCCCGGTTCCGTGAGCGTTGCCTGAAGCGTTAAGCCGATCGAAGAGATCCGCCTGGCGGGGCGTGAGCACGCGCAGCGATGTTCGCTGGCCTCTGCGAGCAAGCGTGATGACGTCGTCGACCGTTGAGATTTTCAGCCGGACCGCCGCACCGTCGATCGAACCACGCCAGAAAGGCTGCCCGGACCGCCAATCGGCAGCAAGCGAGAGGCTCCGGTCTCCCAGTTGAACTGTCGCGCCGGCGTCATCGAGCGTCACCGACAGGTCGATCCTGGCCTCGCCGCAGAGAACAGCGAGCTGAATCGGGACCGATTGGCTCATACGCCCATAGAACGCCGCCACATGCGCCGACGCCGCAACCGCTGCCCGCAAGAGCAATTCCTCGCCCGCGCAGGCGCGCGGCTCGAAACGCGCGCCATATTCGTTTGCGATCAATGCGGTCGAAAACTCTCCGGAGCGCCACTTCGGGTTTCTATGCAGGTCGGAAAGGAAGTCGATGTTTGTCGATATGCCCTCGATTGCATAGTCATCCAGCGCGTCTGCTTGCAGCTCTATCGCTTCGTCGCGGGTCTCGGCATAGGTAACGAGCTTCGCGATCAAAGGATCGTAGAGTGCGGGAACATTGTCCCCTTCCCGCACGCCGTCGTCGACACGCAAGCGGTCAGACTGCTCATCGGGAGTTCGATAGATGTCGAGCCTGCCGGCGGAAGGAAGGAACCCACGTTCCGGGTCCTCGGCACAGATGCGGCTTTCGATTGCCCAGCCGTTGAGGCGTATGTCTTCCTGTCGGTAGCGCAGCGGCTCGCCCGCAGCGACCCTGATCATCTCTTCGACCAGATCGAGGCCGGTGACGAACTCGGTGACCGGGTGCTCTACCTGCAGGCGGGTGTTCATTTCGAGGAAGTAGAAGGAGCGGTCCTGCCCGACCACGAATTCCACGGTTCCCGCGCTGTCGTAACCCACCGCACGTGCAAGCGCGACGGCTTGGGCGCCCATCTCGCTGCGCATGGCGGCGTCCACAAACGGCGACGGTGACTCCTCGAGAACCTTCTGGTTGCGGCGCTGTATCGAGCACTCGCGCTCGCCCAGATGCACGATGCTGCCGTACCGGTCGCCGAGAACCTGGATTTCGATGTGGCGCGGATCGACGATGAACTTCTCGATGAAAAGCCGGTCGTCCCCGAAGGAGGCGGCGGCTTCCGATCGCGAGCGTTCCACGCTCTCCGCGACTTCGCCGGCCGAGTGGGCGATCCGCATGCCCTTGCCGCCGCCGCCGGCCGAGGCCTTGATCATCACCGGGTAGCCGATTTCATCGGCGATGCGGACTGCCTCTTCCGCTGTGGCAATCGTGCCGAGATAGCCCGGCACCACCGAGACGCCGGCCTCGGCCGCCACGCGCTTGGAGGTGATCTTGTCGCCCATGGCGTCGATGGCCTCGGGATTGGGCCCGATGAAGCCTATTCCCGCCTCGCGGAGCGCTTCGGCAAAGGCGCGCCTCTCGGAAAGGAAGCCGTATCCTGGATGGACGGCGTCCACGCCCGCCTCACGGCAGACCTCGATGATACGGGAGACGTCCAGGTAGGACTGCGCGGCAGGCGGAGGCCCGACGCGATAAGCCTCGTCCGCCATCAGGACATGTGCCGCGTCGCGATCGGCATCCGAATAGATCGCCACCGTCGCAATGCCCAACCGCTTCGCGGTCCGCATGATGCGGCAGGCGATCTCGCCGCGATTGGCGATCAATATCTTGCGGAACAAGGAGGTCAAACTGGAGCCTCCCGGAAAGAAGCAAGCGTCTCCACCAGAGCGCGCCGCGTCTCACGACCGGAAATCAGCCGTCCTTGCGGAGCACCGGCTGCGTCTTTGAGCAGCCCCACCCTTGCGTCGGGCCAATGCATCACGACATGATCCGCCGCCGAAGACGGCATCAGTGCCGCTGCGGCCGCGCCTATCGCCTTGCGGACGACGAGGCTGATCACCGCGACGCCGCTGTCCGTCCACGCCGTCACGAGATTGGCCAATCCGCCGAGGGCCGCGTCGTCGGGAACAACCCCCGGGCAATCGACAAGAGTTATGACGCGCATGTCGTGGCGTCCGCAGAAGCCGACCAGCTTGCCGGCCTGCGCAAGCGCCGCGGCGTCCAGTGCTCCGGACATCGCCGCGGTGCTGGCCAGCACGCCGACGGGCTCCCCGCCGATTCTTGCTAGATAGCCCCTCAGGCCGCCGGAGCTTTTGAATTCGACGAAGCTGCGGTCGTCCGCAATCCGCTGCAACAAGCGACGCTCGTCGACATGCTGGCTCGTGTCCGAACCGGCAAGGAACTCGAAAGCGAGGTCGTTGCCACGATCCGGTGCATCCCCGTTCGACCGCGACATCAGCCCGGCCGGCAGCAGATTGGCTATGCGGCGAAGACCGAGAAGCGCGGCAGCGTCGGTGGCGAATGCGCAGCTCAATTCTCCGGGCTGCGGCGAGGCTTCGTTGCGGGACGGAATCCGCTTCGCTGTCACAGCATCGGCGAGCGCCAGGCTTCCCTCGGGGCCGAAACAGATGATGTCCGCAAGCCGCGCCAGCATGGCCATCGGGCCAATGAGAGAGCCGAGCACGACGGCGAGGATCGGGCTCCGCTTCCGGCGGAGCGACAATTCCGCCAGAAGGTGATTCAGGGCCAGGTATTGTTCGGGCTGGTTCGAGACTTCACAAGACGTCAGGACCATAAGGAGAGGCGAGTTCCCGTCGCGTCTAACAAAGTGTGCGATGTCGTTCAGGGCCTGAGGCGGAATTGGCGAGTCGGCATTGCCGAGCGCCACGGCGAGCATGTCACGGCCACCGATCGCTCCGCGGGCACAGACGTGCCAATCGCTCTCGCCAAGGCGTTTCCAGCCGGAGGCGTCGAACGCGAAATCCAGGTAGTCGCGTGCGTCGACTGCCGCAGCGACGTTCGTTTCCGCGCTTGTCATGACCAGACAGCTCCGCGGCCTTTGCGGATCATTCCTTCCGAGGTCATTCCGTCAGACCTCGCTCAGCTTGCGGATGATCGAACCCTTGACGCCATCGATATGATCGTGGACGGCAGTCTTGGCTGCCTCCCTGTCCCCTGCCCTGATCGCTTCGATGATCTTGAGGTGCTCCCCATGGCCGACGCGAAAGCGCTCCGGCATATGGGTAAGGTTGAACATCCGCGTCTTCAGCCGAAGTTCTAGCGCCATCTTGGCCAGGAGGGCGTTCCCCGCTGCCTCGGCGATGGCGCCATGCAGATGAGTGTCGACCTTCCAGTCCTCCAGGGGGTCCGGCTTCTCGGCTTCCAGCATGCGGCGGACGCCGGCCTCGATGGCATCGAGTTCCTCGGCGGGAATGCGGCCTATGGCGAGGGACACGGCCTCTGCCTCGAGAAGCCCGCGCAGGTGCAGGACTTCGGTGAGTTCCCGCACGGAGAACTCACGCACGATCATCGAATTGCCCGGCTGGCGGGAAATGAACCCCTCGGTTTCGAGGCGATTGAGGGCTTCGCGCGCGGGCGTCCTGGAGACGTCCAGGGCTTCCGCGAGCTTGCGCTCCTGCAGGACTGTTCCGGCAGGAAGCTCGCGCTGGATCAACATCGTCAGAAGACGATCGTAGATCTGCTGGCTGAGGCTCTTTTCCGGAGCCTGAAGTATGGCGTCTGCCGCAGTGCGCATCACAACATCCTTCCCCCGAAGCCATCCTCGCCATGGCCATGTCCAGGGAACAGCCCCGGTGCCGTCACACGGCTCGCTATCATATGCAAAGCTCGCGAGATCGTGTGCCTCTTGCCCATGGAATTACCGCGCGGCGCGCCTGCCATCGGCAAGCAGCGCAAGCAGTTCCGCCATCACCGTCGCCGCCAGCAACGACGTGATCTGGCCTGGCCCGTCATACAGCGGATTGACCTCGACGACGTCGCACCCGACGAGATTGATGTCCCTGAGCTTGCGCAGGATCGTCAGCGTTTCGTGCGCCGAGAAGCCACCCGCTTCGGGCGTCTGGACAGCGGGTGCGGCCGACGGGTCGACGAAATCTATATCGAAGGTCAGGAACACCGGCCGCCCGGCCGTGCGCTCGGCAATGCGTTCGGCAAGCTTGTCTGGCCCCAATGCGAAGACGTCGTCCGTCGTCAGCACTTCATAGCCGAGCTCGACCGACTGGCTGACATCCGTAGGCGAGAAGAGCGAGCCGCGCATTCCGATCTGGATCGAATGTGCGGTGTCGATGATCTGCTCTTCGACGCCGCGGCGAAACGGCGTTCCCGCGCTGTACTTCTTGCCGGCGAAATAGTTGTCCCAGGTATCGCTATGGGAATCGAAATGGACCAGAGCGACGGGGCCGTGCTTCGCGGCCACGGCACGCAACTGGGGAAGGGTTACAGAATGATCGCCGCCGAGCGACATCGGAACGACGCCCGCCGAAACGATCGCCGCCACCGCTTCCTCGATCTGCCGGTATGTTTCCTCCAGATAGCCGGGGACGACGCCGCAGTCGCCGACGTCGCGGACACGCAACTCCTGGAAAACGTGCAGCCCGCCCCTGTAGGGATTGATCGGACGCAGCATCACCGACTGGGCGCGGATGGCATTTGGTCCGAAGCGCGCACCGGTGCGGTAGGGAGCACCGGAGTCGGACGGGATGCCTAGGATCGCGGCGTCGATGCCGTCCAGGCTCGCATTCTGCTCCAGGCGCATGAAAGTCGGTACTCCGCAGAAACGCGGAAGCGCAAGCGAGTCGACAGGGAGCGTGTTTGTCATGGTGAATGTATTCTCCGATCAGGCGGCGCTTCGCATGTTCCGCCTCTCCAGATAGGCGGACAGCTGCGACAGGACGGTCGTCATGATCAGATAGATCACGGCCGTTGCGATGTAGAACTGGAATGGACGGAACGTCGTCGCGATCAACACCTGCGAATAGAGCGTCAGCTCCATGACGGTGATGGTCGACAGGAGCGACGTATTCTTGAGGCAGGTGATCGCCTCGTTGGTGAGCGGCGGAAGGATGATGCGAAACACCTGGGGAAGGATGATCGTCGTCATCGTCTTGCGGCGCGAGATACCAAGCGCCATCGCCGATTCCATCTGTCCTTTCGGAATTGCGGTCAGACCGGAACGAATGATCTCGGCCACGTAGGCGCCCGAGTTCACGCCCAGGGCCAACACGCCCGCCACGAAAGGCGACAGCTTCAGGCCGAGCTGCGGGAAGCCGAAATAGACGATAAAGACCTGGATCAGCGTCGGCGTTCCGCGAATGAACCAGATGTAGAACGTCGACAGCCAGCGAACCGGAGCGAAGCTCGAGGTCTTGCCGAGCGCCGCGGCGAGACCGCAGATCCAGCTTACGACGATCACAAGGACGGTGATCGAGAAGACAAGCCAGCTCGCGTGGAGAAAGCCGGGGACATAAACGAGAAGGTCGCTGTTCATGACCACGCCTCAATAGGTTTCGTGCAGGACGCGGCTCAGGAACTGCCGCATCCGGTCACTCTGGGGGTTGCGCAGCAGTTCTTTCGAAGGTCCGGATTCCGCGATCACGCCCTGGTCGAAGAACAGCGTGCGCGAACTGACTTCGCGGGCGAAGGCGATTTCGTGCGTGACGATCAGCATCGTCATGCCTTCATTCGCGAGTTCCGCCATGAGGCTCAGCACCTCCCCCACAAGTTCCGGGTCGAGCGCCGAGGTGACCTCGTCGAAAAGCATCGCCTTCGGCTGCATGGCCAGGGCGCGGACGATCGCGACGCGCTGCTGCTGGCCGCCGGAAAGCTGGGATGGATAGTGGTTGCGGCGCTCCGCCAGACCGATGCGGGCGAGCAACTGTTCGGCCTGCTCGGCAGCATCGCGACGGCTTACGCCCTTTACGATCATGGGAGCATGCATGACGTTTTCCATCACCGTCTTGTGCGGCCACAGATTGTAGCTCTGGAAAACCATGCCGATCTGGGTGCGCAATTGCCGGAGATGCTCGCCGCTGATCTTGTTCTTGCGGCCTTCGGCAAACTCGGCGACGAAATTCTGGAACTCGATACGGCCCGCGCTCGGGACCTCCATCAGGTTCACGCAACGAAGCAGCGTGGACTTGCCGGACCCGCTGCCGCCGATGATCGCGACGATCTCGCCCCGCTCCACCTCGACCGAGACGCCTTTCAGCACCTTCACGTCGCCAAAGCTCTTCTCGATGTTCTGGAGTTTGAGGAGCGGAGTGCCGTCCTGCGGTTGTTCGGAACGGGTCATGGCGCGTCTCCCGACCAGATGTCGACATGCAAGTCGGTCGGCGTGCGAGCGTCGCCGTTGATCGGGGTGATATCCTGCGGACAGGCGGAGATGACCAGCGTCAAATCCATCTCGGCGCGCAGGACGACATGATCGCCCGCGGCAGAGCGCGGAGGCAGCCGGTCGACACTGCCGTCAGGCGCCACAGGCACGTTCATGAAAAGGTTGAGCGACGCCGGCGTGAAGGGCACCTTGAGGCCAGCTTCCTCCAGCGCGTCGTGCAGATTGCCGGTGCAGCTGCGATGATCCTCAGGCGCGCCGAGCTCCCGGTAGATCGCGGAGTTGCAAGGGCACAGGAGCGTGTCATGCCGTCCCGGGGTGGTATCCTCGACGACCGTCATCATCAGCCTGCGATGATTGGAAACGAGCCGCGTGCCCCGATCGACGAAGATGTTGGAGTTCACGGATCTCGTATGATCCATCGACAGGTGTTCCTGCAGATCGTCGGCAGCGAATGCCCAGGTGTCCGACACCTGCGTTCCCGCGGGGGTCGTTATGCGGACGTGGTCGCCGGCCTTCAGGGCGAACGCCCGGCCATGGCTGGCCTTTACGACGGAAGGATTGCTCATGATGTTTTCGTATCCTTGGACGGTGGCGCGACCTTGAGGCCGGCCTGCTCCAGCCGCTCCCGCAGGCGCCTGGCCATTGAAACTGCGTCGGGCGTGTCCCCGTGCACGCAAACGCTGTCGATCCGCCCCGGAATGCGCTTTCCGGACTCGCAGATCACGGCATCGGCTTCGATCATGCGAAGCACCCTGTCCGCGGCCAGATCCGGATCGTGGATCACCGAACCGGGAAGCTTGCGCGACAGCAGATTTCCAGTGTCGGCATAGGCGCGATCTGCGTAGATCTCGCGTATCGGGCTGAGCCCTGCCTCCAGCGCTGCCTTTTCCGTCTCCATTGCAGGCATGACGGTGAAGAAGAGATCGCCGTCGACCGACGCGATCGCACCGGCGATGGCCACAGCCAGCGCCGCATCCTCCGCAGCCATGTTGCCGAGCGAACCATGCGTCTTGACGTGCGCCAACCTGATGCCCTGACACTCGGCCAATGCTCGCAACGCGCCGATCTGGTAGATGATCTGCTTGGCGATTTCGTCGGGACTCTCATCGAGAATCCGCCGACGCCCGAACCCCCACAAATCGTGCAGACTTGGATGGGCGCCGACATTGACCCCGCGCGCAGCCGCAGCAGCCAATGTCCGGTGCATGACCAGCGGATCGCCCGCGTGGAAGCCGCAGGCGATGTTGGCCGACGTCACTATGGAGAGCATAGCGTCGTCGTCGCCGAGGGTGTAGACGCCGAAGCTCTCACCCATGTCGCAGTTGATGTCGATCGTTCGCACGGGCGCACCGGCCTCCGTTCTGAATAGGGGCGCGGAGCGCCCGCGCAACCGATTTACTTCAGGGTGCGGATCGGCTCGGCCGGATGCGGATCGAAGCCGACCAGTTCCGTCGTAAGCTTGGCGTAGGTGCCGTCGGCGATCATGTCGGCCAGCGCCTTGTTCACCTTTTCGACGAGGTCGCCACGATCCTTGTTGAAGGCAAAGCCCTTCTGCACGCGGCTGACGAAGTCCTCGGTCATGACTAGCGGCAGGCCGGCATTCTTGATCGAGTAGCCGGCGGCCACGGCATCCGTGATCACGGCATCAATATTGCCGTTGGCGAGATCCTGGAGCGCATCGGACTCGGCCTTGTAGCCCTTGACCGTACCGCCCAGATCCTCCGCGATCTTGAACCAGGTCGAGGCGACGAGCGCACCGACCGCCTTGCCCTTGAGATCGGCGGCCGACTTGATCGCCGAGTCTTCCATCGTCACGATGCGGCCACCGGACTCCAGCCATCCGTCCGAGAACAGGACCGCCTTCTGGCGCTCCTCGGTGATGTCCATCGCCGCGCTGATGACGTCATACTGATTGGCCGAAAGGCCGACCAGGAGCGAGTCCCACTTCGTCACGACGGGTTCATAGGTAAGGCCGATCCGGCTGGAGATTTCCTTCATGACGCGGATCTCAAGCCCGTCGAGCTCACCCGACGGCGACTGCATCGAGAAGGGCGGATAGGTGCCCTCGGTCGCGACCATCAATGTTCCATCCTGGACCAGTTTCAGGTCCTCGGCCTGAACGGCGGAGACACTTGCAAAAGCGAGAATGGCGGCAATCGCCAGCTTGATCTTCATGACTTCCCCTTGATTGGTTCTTGCTGGTTTCAGCTATCCGTTTCGATCGCGTGCCGTAGGCGTGAAACCGCTGCAGCCACACAGCCTGCCCCGGCAGGATCGTCTCCTCCGATCGGGCTTGCCAAGTGGAGTATCGCTGGTATACCAATGGAACGCAAGAGGGATTTTTACATTGTGAACTCGTCCGAATTGCCTGCATGTCTGATCGTTCAGCCGATCCACTCGGCCGGCATGGGCCGCCTGAAAGATGCCGGCGTTTTTCCGGTCGATAGTCTCGACGCCGTGGACCCGGGGCGCGTAGTAGCGGCGATCACGCGCAACGCCGGGTTTTCAGGCCAGCAGATGAACGGCCTGCCGGACCTGAAGGTCGTGGCGGTTCATGGCGTCGGCTATGACCCCGTCGACATCGACACGGCCACGAGCCTCGGAATCTCGGTGACCAACACGCCGGGCAGCAACGAGCGGTCGGTGGCCGAGCAGGCAATCGCGCTCATCTTTGCATTGGCCAAGCAGGTAGTTGCCGCCGACACGGCAGCGCGCACGGGCGACTTTGCCTTCAAATATTCGGTGGACCTCATGGAGGTCGCAGGGCTGACGCTGGGCATCCTCGGCTTCGGCGCCATCGGCCGGCAAACTGCAGCGATCGGACGCGCGCTGGGCATGCGGGTCATCGCCCTCTCCAGCCATCAGCCCGACGCCGTCTTCGAACGGCTGGGCGTGGTCCGCGCAGCGTCGCTAGAGACGCTGCTTCGCGAAAGCGATGTCGTTTCCCTCCATCTGCCGTCGACGCCGTCCACCCGAAACATAATCGGCCGCGAACAATTGGCGCTCATGAAGCCAACGTCTCTCCTCATCAATACGGGACGCGGCAGCACCGTCGATGAAGACGCCCTTGTGAATGCGCTCCGCGACGGAACGATCAGGGGCGCCGGCCTCGACGTGTTCAGGTCCGAGCCGCTGGACCCAAATCATCCGCTCTGTTCGCTGCCGAACGTGATTCTGTCACCGCATCTCGCGGGATCCACCGAAGCCGCGCTGAGGCGAACGGCGATTGCAGCGGCCGAATGTGTCCTGACCGTCCTGTCCGACAAGCGGCCGGAGACGCTCGTCAATCCGCAGGTCTGGGCGTCGAGGCGCCAGTCCATCCTCAATCGCTGACGCGGAGAATTCATGCCAACGCCCAATATCGAATTTGCCGGCGCACTCCTCGATGCTTTGCGCGAGGCGTCGCGTGACGAGCCGGGCGTCACGCGCGATGCCTACGGCGCTGGCGAAGAGACTGCTCACGCGATCGTCCGGGAAGCGGCGGAGCGGCTCGGCTTGTCGATCACCCGCGATCCCGCGGGCAACCTCTTCATGACCTTGCCGGGCAAAAATCCCGATCGGCCGGCATGGATCGTCGGCTCGCATCTCGACAGCGTTCCGCATGGAGGAAACTTCGACGGCGCAGCCGGCGTCGTTGCTGGCCTGGCGGCGATCTCGACGGCGATCAAGGCGGGACGGGAGCCTTCGCGGCCTGTCACCGTTCTGGCGATCCGGGCCGAGGAGAGCACCTGGTTCCCCGCTTCCTATATCGGAAGCCGTGCTGCATTCGGGAAACTGGATGCGGAGGCCCTCGACCTGCCACGCGCCGACACCGGAAGAACCCTTCGACAGCATATGCTCGATCTCAAGCTGAATCCCGAGAGCGTCCGTCGGGGCGAGGCGTCGATCCGCCCGGAAACGGTCAAGGGCTATGTGGAGATACATATCGAGCAGGGGCCGACGCTCGAGCTCGAGGATATCCCGATCGGGCTGGTGACCGGCATTTCCGGCAGCTTCCGGTATCGCACCGGCCGCTGCCTCGGAGCCTACGGACATTCGGGCGCCGTGCCGCGGCGCCACCGGCAGGACGCGGTGATGGCCTTGGCCGATCTAGCCATGAAGCTCGATCGCTTCTGGGAGGAGAACGAGCAACCCGAGACGCCGCTGACGATCACCTTCGGCCAAGTCGCAACGGACCCCTCGCAGCATGCATTCAGCAAGGTTCCGGGCGAGGTGAATTTCTGCCTGGATGTGCGCAGCACCTCGACATCGCTTGTCGAGAAGACTCATGAAGCCATGCTCGTGTTTGCCAAGGACATAGAAGAACGGCGCGGCGTACGCTTCGAGTGGGGGCCGCGTTCGGGCAGCACGCCGGCGCCCATGGACGCGGATCTCGTCCAGCGCCTGGAAGACATCGCGTCGACAAAGCTCGCCCTTCGAACGCTTCGCATGCCGAGCGGTGCGGGCCATGACGCCGCCGTCTTCGCCGCAAACGGCGTTCCGTCCGCGATGATCTTCGTTCGCAATCAGAACGGCAGCCACAATCCCGACGAAGCTATGCGGCTGGCGGACCTTGAAACGGCGATCGCGCTGTTGACCGAGCTGCTCGTAGCGGAGGATGACAATTGACGGAGGCATCTCGTCACGGCTTGCGCTTTCTCGATGCCGGCGATGGCGGTCTGGTGGTCGAGTTTGGCCGGGAAATAGACGCGGGCACCAACTCCGCCGTGATGGCGCTCGCCGAACAACTCGCGGAAGCGAATCTCGACGGCATTCTGGAACTGATTCCCACCTACCGTTCTTTGCTCGTTCAATTCGACCCGCTGCGTTTGACGAAATCCGAGCTGGCTACCACCGTCCTGTCAGGCTGGACCTCGGCAAAGAGCACCCAACGCCATGCAAGTCTTTGGCATATCCCGGTGTGCTACGGCGGCGATCACGGGATGGACCTTCCATTCATCGCGCAAACACACGGGCTCGATGAGGCGGAAGTGATTGCCCGGCACGCCGCGGCCACCTATCGCATCTACATGATCGGCTTTGCGCCGGGATTTGCCTATCTCGGCGGCCTCGATCCGGCGCTGCATACGAGCCGCCGCACCGACCCCCGCTTGAAGACCCCTCCCCGCAGCATATCGGTCGGCGGCATGCAGACGGCAGTCTCGCCACCGCTGGAAATCCCCAGCGGCTGGCACATGCTGGGACAAACGGCGGTACGCACCTACGATCCGGCGCGCAAGTCGGAAAGTTTCCTGTTCGAGCCGGGCGATTATCTGCGTTTCCATGCGGTCACGCCGCAGGAATACCACCGGCAGCTTGAAGCCGCCGAAACAGGCGATCTCGTCGCAGAGCGTGAGGACTTCCGTGAATAGCGTACTCGAAGTCATCGAGGCAGGGCCGCTCTCGACCATCCAGGACAGGGGCCGGCTGGGCTATCAGCGCTTCGGCATTTCCGCATCGGGGGCGATGGATACGGTCGCCTTCCGGGTTGCCAATGCGCTGGTCGACAATGATGACGATGCGGCCGCGATCGAGATGACGCTGGCCGGCGTGACGCTGAAGATCAGTGAGGGGCGCTGCCACCTGGCTTATGTCGGCGCGCCGGCGGCGATCAGCGTCGATGGCGTGGCGATAGAGCCGTGCACCAGTTTCATCGCCGAGGAAGGTTCCACGATCACGATCGGCGCCATGCGCAGCGGGTTGCGAGGCTATCTGGCCGTTGAAGGCGGCATCTTGTCCGAACCCGTGCTGGGAAGCCGTGCCACGCACACCCGGTCGAATATCGGCGGGCTCGACGGTGGTCCTTTGCGAGCCGGCCAACGTATCCCCGTTGGTTCGCCTGCCGATCCGGTCATCTGCCGGGAACTCGATCCGAAAATGCTGCCCTCTCACCTCGGCGCGGTCCGCGTGGTGCTCGGGCCGCAGGACGATCTCTTCACGCCGGCTGGAATATCCACATTCCTCGGCTCGGAATATCGCCTGTCGACCAAGGTCGACCGCATGGGATGTCAGTTGGAAGGCGACAGGATCGAACATGCGGGCGATTTCAACATCGTCTCCGATGGTATCGTGAATGGAAGCATCCAGGTTCCCGGCACCGGGCAGCCGATCGTGCTGCTTGCCGACCGGCAGACGACGGGCGGCTACGCCAAGATTGCCACAGTCATCGGCCCGGATCTACGCAAGGTGGCGCAGGCCCGCCCGGGCCAGCCCCTGCGCTTCGAGGCTGTAGATGCCGAAGCTGCCGAGCGCATCGCGCGGCAGCAGGAGTGGGATATCCAGGCTGTGTTCAGCGCCATTCGCGAACGAGCGGATTCAGCCTTGCCGATCCCGCCGGATCGCTGGTGGACGATCGACCTGCTTGGCGGGGTGGCCAAGGCATAAATCCGCGGGCGGAAGACCGGTCGCCACACTCGACGACCGGCGATATCGCCTGGGCGCAACGTCGATATCAGGCAGCAGCGACGAGTTGGATCTCTACCGGTGCGTTGCCCGGCAGCGTGGCGACACCGACGGCCGCCCTGCTTCCTATGCCGTCCGTTCCCAGTTCGGAGCGCAGGAACGCGGAGGCGAAGTCGGCCAGCCTGGAATGCGCCGTGAATCCGGGCTCGGCCGCCACGTAGACCGTCAGGCTGAGGATCGCCGTTATGCGCTCTCCGCTGCCCAGCATGCTGCGGGCCGCTGCAAGCGCATTTCCACACGCCAGCAGCACCGCATTCTTGTAGGTGTCGAGAGGCTCATCGACCTTCACCGGGCCGGTCAGCGTCATGACGCCATCCTTGCGCGGCGTCATGCCCGAAGTGAAGATCAGGTTGCCGTTGCGGGTGGCGGGTACGTAGTCGCCCTGCGGCTTCGGTCCTTGACCGCCGGTCATGCACGATACCTCTCGACCAGCGATCCAAGGCGCTTGACGGCCTCGACCGCCGCGCTGCGATCCTGCGAGAAATTCAGCCGCACGCTGTCGCCGGCATGGGGGCTGAATTCCGTTCCCGGGGTCACGATGACGCCGGCCTGGAGCCTCAGGATTTTCACGAAATCCGCAGGCGAAACGGCAAGCTTTGGAAGACGCGGAAAGAAATAGCTGCCGGCTTGTGGCGAACGCGCGAAGACCCCTTCTATGCCGCGCAGCACGGTCAGCAGATCATCCCGTATGAGCTGGTGCTGGACGATGCGATCTTCCAGCCAGCCTTCCTGTTCATTGAACCAGCTGCGCAAGACCGCCTGGGAATACCCCGCAGCGCGGAGACTGACGATAGCCTGCAGCTTCTCCATCCGGACGATGATCGTCTTCGAGCCGAATGCGACCCCCAGGCGATAGCCGGAAAGCGACTCCGTCTTTGAGGGACCCATGATCGTGACGACGTTTTCGGCATCGATCGCCTCGGCGCGCAGATGCGTGTAGCTGACGCCGGCGTAGCGGAGCCGCGAATAGAGCTGATCGACAATGACAGTCGCTCCATAGCGCGAAGCCAGGGCTGCGATGGTCCGGATCTCGTCGGCCGAATACACGACGCCAGCCGGGTTGTTCGGATTGGAGAAAAGAAAAACCTTCGCTCCGGCCTTGAAGGCATTCTCCAGCTGATCGAGATCGAGCCCGGCCCGGTCCTCGCCGGCTTCCTGATAGTTCAGGCGCACCGGGATCATCTCAGCTTCGAAGAACTCGACCAGCTTGCGGTTGGCGAAATAGTCTGGCTGGACGATCGCAACCTTGTCGCCTCGGGTCACGGTCGCCGCCACGGCGAGGAAAAGTGCGCCCTGCGTGCCGGGCGTGATGATCAGGCTGTCCTCGGGATCGACGAGGGCGCCGGTGAATTCCGCCAGCCGGACGGCCAGCTCGCGACGGATGCCGCCGTCGCCGCGATACTCGGTATAGGCCTGCGCACCGCCGACTGCGACACCCGCGGAAAACAGATCGAACGAGCCCGGCGTCGGTTCATGGGCATCGACGTCGCCGTGGGAGAAGTCGACGGGACGTCCGTCGATCTTCTCGCCGCGAAGCAGGGCTTCTATTCCCGCGTTCGTCTGGCGGACTTCCTGGCCGGGAGCATTGTCTACTCCGAGCTTCCTGAACTTGGCTTCGATGGACACTGGTTCTACCCCGAAATGAAGATTGCAGCAGGTTGAGCGACGTTCAATAGCACTGGAATAAAGATAGAAAATCTGATTTTTTACAGCTTCAAACGATAGGAATTATAACTTTTGGACGTCCGCTTCCTGGAGAGCTTCATCACCGTGGCCGAAAGCGGGTCCGTGGCCGCCGCGGCACGGCGGCTGGGACTGACGCCGGCAGCGGTGGCGCAGCGCCTCCACAGGCTTGAGGAAGACATCGGCCACTCGCTCGTCACCCGCGTCGGACGAACAATGCAGCCGACGGAATCCGGCCTGGCGATCATCAGGCACGCTCGCATGCTGGTCGATTCAGCGCGGGATTTGCGCGCCATAGCGGCCAACGACCAGCCTGAAGGCCGGCTTCGCCTGGGTGCCACTGCAAGCGCGCTCACGGGTCTGTTGCCCGGCATCATTTCACGTTTGAGCGCGGGATACCCCCTGATCGAATATTTCGTCCGCCCCGGTTCGTCGCTGGATCTCTACCAGGAGGTCGTCACCGGCGACCTGGACGCAGCCATCATCGTGCAGCCGCCCTTTCAGCCGCCGAAATCCACCGGCTGGCTGCCGTTGAGGGAAGAGCCGCAGGTGCTGATAACGCCTCAGGCGATGCCTTTCGAGAATGTCCATCTGGCCATCCAACAGCATCCCTTCATCAGATACGACCGCAATCAATGGGGCGGGCAACTGGTGGATCGATACCTCCGCCAACATCGATTGAAGGTCCGCGAATGGCTGGAACTCGACGCACTTGATGCGATCGCCGCTCTTGTCGATCGCGGCCTCGGCGTCGCTATTGTGCCGGACTGGGCCCCGCCCTGGCCCGGGGGGCTGAAGCTTCGCAAGCACATCCTGGATGACGCCGAGATGAGGGTAACCGGCGTCCTCTGGAACAAGTCCGGGGCGCAGATTGCCGCGACCCGGGCTTTTGTGGACAGTTGCACCGCCCTCTAATTCAGCCGCGCGCCGTCACGATCACGCTCTGGCGGCGCAGGCCGCGTCGGTCGGGGATGTCGGGGCTGTCAGTCCCAATGCTCGCGCATAGCTTGCCGGCGAGACCCGCCAATAGAGGATCGTGACGATGCCTACACAGCCCAGGTGAAGCATCCAGCCGGCGGTGAAGCCGCCGGTGAGATCATGCAGGATGGCGATGATCCATGGCGGCAGCGCTGCGATCAGGAAGCCGCCGCCCTGCATGAGCGCGGAAAGCGCGCCGGCTTCGGCCGGATCGGGCAGATGGTCGAGCGCCACGATCATGGAGAGCGCAAAACAGCCGCCCAGCCCCGCGCCAAGCATGCCCGCCCACAGCAACGGAGCGGCCTCGGGCATCACGGCCAGCGCCGTGAAGCCAAGCGCCTGCAAGGCAAGCGTCAGCCACAGCCATGGCCGGCGATCTTCCCGCCTGCCGGCCAGAACCGGCAGGACCAGAGCGGCGATGGCCTGGCACACGGCCATCACCGCCAGCAGGCTGCCGCTGGCGGCGGCAGTCCAGCCGAGCCCCCGATAGAAGGGCGCAAGCCATGCCACGACGGTCGAATAGCCGCCATTGACGAGACCGAAACAGGCCATCAGCAGCCATGTCCGCGGCCGCGCGAGAATAGCAAGGGTCTTGTTCGGTCCCGCCTTCCGCCGCGTATCCCTCGGCAGGCTGCGTGCGACCAGCCAAAGCGCGAGCACGGCAGGCAACGCCATCCAGGCAAGTCCGGCATGCCAGTCTCCAGCGGCAGTGGCGACCAGTGGCGCCAACTGCGCGCCTAACGCACCGCCGCCCATCAGCATGGCGGAATAGAGTCCCATCACGACGCCGACATGGCGGGGGAAATGCTGCTTGATGACGCCCGGCAACATCGCCTGCACCACCGCCGCCCCGAGCCCGAGCAAAGCCGCCGTTGCCACCATCTGCCAGCCGGCAGACACGAACAGGCGCAGCAGCGAGGCCACTGCCAGGATGGCGAGCGCGGCTATGATCGATCGGCGCGCGCCCACCCGGAACTGAAGCGACGGACCCGCAAATGCCAGGACGCCCATCAGAAGCATCGGCACCAGCGTCAGCAGCGCGATGCCTTGCAGGCCGAGCCCGGTCTGCGCCCCGATGTCCGATGCAAGCGGGCCGATGCCGGTGATGAAGGGCCGAAGATTGAGCCCAACCAGCACGATGGCCGCAAGCAGCGGCATGCGATCGGATATCGATGCGCGTTCCACCGCCTCAGCGCCGTCCGTCGCGGGTCTGTGCCCAGTGTTGGTAAAGATGCAGGCCCGTCTCTGGATGCACCGGCACATGGCTGATCGCCATCGACTGCTCGGCAAAAGGCCGCTTGAGTTCGGCGTAGATATCCGCCGTGGACAGGCCGAACGGCGCGCCATCCTCGTTTGAATAGGCATATGCGACATCGCCCACCCCGGCCAGCCGCATGGCGGCCAGGCACATGGGGCATGGATGGCCGCTGGCAAAGACCGCGCTGCCCTTGAGCGCCGCCGGACCGTGTGTGCGCGCGGCGGCGCGGATGGCCAGCAGTTCGGCATGATCGGTGACGTCGTGGCTGAGATGCGTCTCGTTGACCGCTGTCGAGATCACCTCACCATTGCTGACCACGACTGCACCGAAGGGACGGCCGCCAGCTTCGATATTGGCGCGCGCAAGCTTGATTGCCTGGCTCAGGTAGCGTTTTGCATCGTTCACGGAAGCCTCCATTGTTTAGCGGGCGCCGGCGGCGGAGAGGATTTTCTCGATTTCGCGATAGCCCGCGCGGCGGGCGTGCTGAAGCGGCGTCACGCCGTTCCCGTCGGCCAGATTGACGTCGGCACCCGCCTTGACCAGCACGTCGACGATCTGCTGGTGGCGGGGACCGCCATTGCCGAGGATGACCGCCTCGAGCAGCGCGGTCCAGTTGAGATTGTTGACGTGATCGACGTCGACACCGGCTTCGATCAGCGTGCGCACCGTCTCGACATGGCCGCGCTCCGAGGCCGGAATGAGCGCCGTGCCGCCGTAGCGGTTGGTGCTTTTCAGATCGGCGCCATGCGCCAGCGTCAGCTTGAGGATTTCGAGATGCCCGCGCGCCCCGGCATAAAGATAGGGGCTGTCGTCGATCCGGTCCTTGGCGTTGACGTCAGCGCCAGCTTCGATGAGGACGCGGGCCGCATCGACGGCGTTGGCGTGGGTGGCGACCAGCAGCGCCGTTGCTCCATTGTCATTGCGCGCGTCAATCTTCGCGCCCTCGGCCAGAAGCTGGCTGACTGCGGCGGCAGCGTTGTCCGCGGCCGCCTGGTGCAAGCGTGTTTCACTCATGGCTTCTCCTGCAGTCAAGGGAACGGTCATCAACAGCAGGCCGGCGGCGCCTATCAGGATCGAACGACGAAGCATATTGGATTTCCCCCGATCAGGGGCAGCGGTGGGCCAGCTGCGTGATTGCGTGGATCTGGTTCTGCTTCCAGATAAGGAGGACAGAACGCATTTGAAAATTAAATATCAGGATGATTTAAATCGCGTTTGTGAATGTCATTCGTAGGATCCCGGCGACATGCTCGATCCCCGCCTGCTTCGCGCCTTCACCGCCATCGTCGATGCCGGAAGCTTCACGCTTGCAGCCGAGAGGCTGCATATGACCCAGTCCACCATCAGCCAGCAACTTGCCCGGCTGGAAGATGCCGTGGGCTCCGCGCTGATCGAACGCTCGGCACGACCGGTCGAACCCACCGCAGCCGGAGAACGGCTCCTCGGCTATGCGCGCAGGCTGCTTGCGCTGCAGCAGGAGGCCCAGGCGGCGCTGGGCGATCCGGCGGGGACCGCCTCCATCCGCATCGGCGTACCCGAAGACATCGTCAGCGCCACGATGGCCGGAACCTTCGCCGACTTTGCCCGCCGGCACCGCGAAATCCGGCTGGATGTCACTGCGGGGCTGAGCCGCGATCTGACAAGGCGCTACCGCAGCGGCGAATTCGACATCGCCGTCGTCAAGGAGAACGAGCCGGCCTCCGATTGCCGGGCGGCCTTTCAGGAACCCATCGCGTGGTTCGAAAGCGCCGATATTCAGGGCGACTGGCCAGATCCGCTTCCGCTCGTCGCCTTCCAGCCGGGCGGCCTCTACCGCGAAACGATGTTCGAACGCATCGAGCGCGAGCAGCGCCGCTGGTATGTGGCGTTCGCGGCCAGCAGCCTCCACAACGTCCTCATCGCCGTGGAGGCCGGGCTCGGCCTGACGCTCCTGCCTGTCCGCGCAACGCAGCAACATCGCGTTCGGCAATATGCGCCATTCGGCACGGAAACGGCCATGACCGTCTCGCTCTACGCATGGGAAAACGCCGGACCAGTCTCGGAACTGGTCGCCTCGATGCAGGCAGCGCTCGCCGCCAGATCCACGCCCAAATGACGATGCGATGGCTCCGGCCAATTTGCAGCAAGTGGACCTAGCGCAGGGTCCAGTACCCTGCCAAGTTCCATGGAAGCGGCCCGATTTGCTGAGTTCGATGGGTCCATTGGTGGGGCAAATGGCGATCAGGATCGGCATCGATCCCATCGCCTGGACGAATGACGGCGACCCTGAACTCGGCGGCGATACGGCGACTTGGTCCGGCTGAGGACGACGCGGAATGACCTACGAAGTCGGGCTCGGTTCGGAACGGCTCTGCACGATCAAGGAGATCGCCGATCGCGCCGCCCTCGGCGCGGGCACGGTGCACCGCGCGCTGAAGGGCGGCCGGCTGGTCAGCATCGAGACCCGCCGGCTGGTCCTCGATACCGTGCGACTGCTCAACGAGGAGAAGATCGCCCGTGCGGCACGGCTGGAGCATGCGGCCGAAAAGGTGCAGACTTCCACCGGCCGGCCGCGAGGGAGGTGAAAGAACTTGGGCGAGCACATGCGCCTTTCGCTCGACATCCTGTCGGTCGACCGCGCCTCCGACGATCCGATGCACCGGCAGATCTACGCGGCTCTGCGCCGCTTCATCCTCGACGGCCAGATCGCCGCGCACACGCTGCTGCCCTCCACCCGCTCGCTGGCCGAGGACCTCAAGGTCGGCCGCAACACCGTGATCGCCGCCTACGACCAGCTCCTCGCCGAGGGTTTCATCGAGGCGCGCGCCGGCTCCGGCACCTGGGTCGCGCCGATCAACCAGGCGAAGCACGCGGACGCTTCCCCCATCCGCTACAACGGCAGCCCGCGCCGCCTCTCTTCCCGCGGCCAGACCATCGTCGATGGGCCGCAGCCGCCGCGGAACGCCGGCGTCATCAACTTCCACCCCGGCGTGCCGGAGACCGCATCCTTCCCCTTCTCCATCTGGTCGAGCCTGCTGGTGCGCAACTCGCGCTCACGCGACGAGAGCCTGCTCGGCTACCTCTCCTTCGCCGGCCATCCGGGACTGCGCGCCACGATCGCCAGCAACATCTCGGTGTCGCGCGGTGTCGACTGCTCGCCCGAACAGGTCATCGTCGTCACCGGCGCACAGGCCGCCCTCGACCTCGTCTCGCGCGTCCTGATGGACGAGGGCGACCATGTCTGGATGGAAGAGCCCGGTTATCTCGGCGCGAAAAGCGCGTTCCTCGCCGCGGGCGCAAAACTCGCGCCGCTGAAGGTCGATCGCCGCGGCTGGAACCTCTCCGACCCGGAACTGCCGCCGCCGCGGCTGATCTACGTCACCCCGTCCTGCCAATGGCCGTTCGGCACGATCATGCGCATCGAGGAGCGGCTGCAGCTCCTCGACATCGCCGAGCGCCACGGCGCCTGGATCGTCGAGGACGATTTTGACGGCGAGTACCGTTTTCGCGGTCGTCCGGTGCCGGCGCTGCGCGGCCTCGATCAGGCCAACCACGTCGTCTATATCGGCAGCTTCGGCAAGACGCTGCTGCCGGCGCTGCGCATCGGCTATCTCATCGTGCCGCCGGAACTGGTGTCTTCCTTCGACAAGGCGGTCTCGATCACCGGCCAGTTCGCACCGCTGATCCTGCAAGCCACCGTCAACGACTTCATCAGACAGGGCTATTTCGCCACGCACCTGAAGCGCATGCGCCGGCTCTATGCGCGCCGGCAGGCGAATTTCGTAAAACTCTGCCGCGAGCATCTCGGCGAATGGGTGACGGTGTCGGAAAACGATTCCGGCATGCAGCTCCTGGCGAGCTTCACCCGCCCGCTGAACGACCTCGACGTCGTCGCGGCCGCGGTGAAGGAAGGGCTCGACGTGCAGGCGGTCTCGATCAACTATCACTCGACGGAGCCCGAGCACGGCCTGCTGCTCGGCTATGCCGCCATGGACGAGCGGCAGATTCTGCGCGCGGTGCTGGCGCTGCGCGCCGCCTTCAAGCGACTCGACCTGCAGTAGCGCCACCTTCCTCATGAGGGGAGGGATAGCTGCGCGTTTCACCGTCGCCACGCCCTGCTTTCGCAGTCTGGCCATTTCAAAGAACGCTCCTCGCCACCGGGAGGAGAAGTCGGGAAGCGGGGCACGGGGCCAGGCCTCTCAAATGTTATACGTGGCCGGTTTCCCGCACCCCGCCGGCGTTCTTGCCCTACCTGGAGGGGACGCAGAATCGTTTCACCGCGCGACCTCGGTTAGGGCCCGGTCCTCGGGGCTCATCACCCAGCCGCGCCACCTCCGCGCGACCGAACCGGTACCGCCGCCCTCCCCTGATCCCTGGTCCGGACCAGAGTTCCCGCGAGGGCGGTGAGCGGATTATGCGGGAGGTTGGAGGAGCGTGAATAAGCCGGGCCTGATTTTCGTGTGCAGGTGAACGAAATCAACGGGTTGGCCGGAGCTTCTTTCCACACGCCCGCTCCTCTGTTGAGGAAGTGATCCTCAATCAAGTGAAGGCTGATGATGAGTGGAAACACAACGACCCGTCACCCCCTTCGGAAAATTGCAACTCTCCAGCACCCTCATCCGACCTGGCCATCGCTTCGCTCAGCTCGGCCACCTTCTCCCTCAAGGAGAAGGGAGGGGCGCTCTCACGCGTCGAACTTCTGCAAATCCACCGCCTGCTGGCGCCGCAGCACCACAGTCTCGGCCGCCGCGTCCTCCAGTGCGACCCGCGCCGCCTGGTCGATGTTGTGGACGATCGCCTCTATCTCCTCGTCCGTATGGAGGGGGCTGGTCGCCACCATCACCGTGCGGTTGAGTATCTCGAGCGAATCCTTGCACATGCCGTCCTTGTACTCGGTGCGCAGGCCCTTGTTGGCAGGCAGCGTGTAGGGGTTGATCGCCTGATGATGCGCGCCCTCGTGCATCAGCACCTGATCCCATTGCGTAAAAGTGTGCCGCCCGGTCTTGCCGGCAATCACGGCGGGCATGGTCTTCACGAAGGCCTGCGCCGCAGCCTCGCTCGGCAGCGTGAACATCACCTGCGTCGCGCAGTCGTGGTCGGCGCTGTTCATCGGGCTCGCAAGGAGGCCCAGATTGCCGAGATGCTTCGTGCCTGCGAGAATCCGCTTCTTCTCGGCCCGCATGGTCCGGATCATGCCGTCCAGCCGGTCGAGCTGGACGTTCAGCATTGCGCCAAGGAGTTCGGAGGCACGCGCGCCGACGCCGGCGAAGGGCTTGGTCCCGTCGCTGCGTCCCTGCCAGTAGAAATGGCAAGGATCGATATAGCAGCGCGCCCGTTCCATCACCTTCGGATCGCTGGCGGCGATGCCGCCGCCCTCGCCGCCGCTCATGTTCTTGAAAAAGTTGAAGCTGAACGCGCCGGCATGCCCGATCGAACCCAGCTTCTTTCCCTCATAGGAACCGCCGATGCCCTGGCAGACGTCCTCCAGCACCAGCAGGCCGTGCCGCTCGGCAATGTCCATGATCGCATCCATGTTGCAGGCGGCGCCCCACATGTGCACGGGGACGATCGCCTTCGTGTGCGGGCCGATCGCATCGCGGATGGCTTCCGGGCTGATCGTGATCGTCTCGTCGATGTCGACGATGACGGGAATGGCGCCGACGGCCAGGACGGCCGTCGCCGTCGCCATGTAGGTGTGGGCGGGCACCAGCACCTCGTCGCCGGGGCCGATGCCGAGGCCGACCAGCCCCGCCGCCAGCCCTTGCGTGCCGCTGGCGCCGAGCGCGAACTCGCCAACGCCGAGATGCTGGGCATAACGCTTCTCGAAACGCTCGCATTCGCTGTCGTCACGATAGCGGAACAGCTTGCCGGAGCGGATCACCCGCGCAATGGCCTCGATCTCTTCCTCACCTGCCAGATACATCGCCGCCTCCGGTCGCTTGCTTGGAACTGGTATCCCGTGATGCACCGGATGCTTGCGGCTTGAAAGAACCACTCCGGCGCATTCGGACGAATCCACCTCTTGCCCCTTTGCGAGCCTTCAGGATCGCCTGAGGAATCGAGCGCGGGAGTATGAAATTTAACACAAGCCAGGACGATGTCAGATTGCTGGCAACCCGACACCGACGTTGTCAATCAGTGAGCGCTGCTCTGAACACCAAGCACAGGAGCACGATTACACGATTAGCCATCTTGACTTAATACTATGTCGTATTTAATGATGATTTGTTTCGAGGGAGATATTAGAATAACTACCTAAATATATGAAAGTATAGCTATCCTTTGGCGCCGCCAAAGATAGATTATGTCTGCGTCGGGGGGCTAAGACATGAATGGAATCTTCAGGCCATTTTGGATCTTAATATGCGCGCCCGTATAATTTTGGTCGCGCTTGGCCTGTTAACTGGTTGTGCGTCCCTGACGCGGGATAAAAACGGCAAGTTGCTCTTGCCTGCCGACGTGCAACGAATGGTCCAATGTGAATTCGAAGACGCCTTGCGGCAGGCGGCTAGATCCGAGCCCGAACTAAAGAAATGGGGCGGTGAGTACCAGATATTCCTGATTGTGGAGCGTCGGGTAGGCGCTGGCATGTCGGCGCTTGATTGGGTCATTCCATCTGGGGACGGCAAGTTCGGGCTTGGGATTGGCATCGGAGCAACCGGCAAGGATAGCGATACGACCTTGGTGACCTCCAGCTTTGTCTACACCGCGGAAGAAAGGCCGTATTGCACTGGATACGAGGTTTCGATTCCTGCTCTAAAGGGGCGACTGGGAATTGCAGAATGGATCGACAGCGCAATTGACGATCCGATGCTGATACCAAGCAGCCTCGGCCGGACGCTCGAGTTTGTTGTTACATACGACGGGTTTCTTAGGCCAAGCTTCGGCATCGACAATCTGACTGGCGGTTTTGGCGTCAACGCCGGACGATCTCACACTCACCGACTTGCCGTTGTGATGAAGGAAATCAAGAAACCGCAACCTATGCAGGTCGTGATCGTCGACTCCAAGGGTAGGAAGACCGTGACCACGACAGCACCGACCTTTAGCCCTTCCACCAGTTTTGAGTTCCTGCAGATGCAACCAGGATTGTTTGACAACCGGTAAGCACAGGGCTCAGACAGAGAAGAGTTGAAAGTCGATGGCCCGGACCCGCGACCGTCGGTCGGATTTTCCTTCTACTTTTCGGTCTTCCGTCCACCCCCGCATTTAGCAACTGCGCAAAGGAAGGCTCCGCCTAGGCCAAGCGTACCTATCAGAATCCGCCGAAGTGGCTCTGTCTCGTGCTATAATTTCGCGGTTCCATCCCATCCAGTTGGGCAACGCCCCTGGCTGAACGCCATCGGCTAAACGGTTGGTTCCATGCTTTCGGGAACAGACTTCGGACGACCCGCGACGTATCCTTGCGTGCCAGGGAACGAGGCCCGGCGATGAGCGCGGCCGGATCCAGGCGCCGCATCGTGCTGCACGAAGACGATGTCGGCATGTGCCACGGCGCCAACACCGCCTTCCTGGAGCTGGTCAAGCTCGGTGCATGCAGTTCAGGCGCCGTCATGGTGCCCTGCCCCTGGTTCCTGGAAATCGCCGAGGCCGCCGCTGCCGACCCGGCGATCGACCTCGGCGTGCACCTCACGCTCAACGCCGAGAAGCGCCACTACAAATGGGGACCGCTGACGGCGCCCGGCCGCGCGTCGGGCCTCGTCGACGAACTCGGCTATTTCCATCCCGACGTCGCCACGACCCGGCGGCTCGCCCATTCCGATGCGGTCGAGGCGGAGCTGCGCGCGCAGATCGAGACAGCCTATGCGGCCGGCGTCGACGTCACCCATCTCGATGCGCATATGGGCTGCGCGCTCGCGCCGGAATTCTGCGACATCTATGTGAGGCTCGGCCTGGAATACCGGCTGCCGATCCTGCTTACCGGCACGATCGCCGCCTACAGCCCGAACGACAATCTGGTCGGCGTCACCGAGGCGGCGCACAGGAAGGGCGTCGACAAGGCGCGGGCGGCCGGCTTCGCGATCTTCGACGCCGCGGTTCAGACCACATGGAGCCGGCCGCGTTCAAAGCCCGCCGAGCCGGCCTACAAGGCGATCATCGAAGGCGTGAAGGAAGGCCTCACCTTCTTCTGCCTGCATTTCAATGCACCGGGCGAACTCGAACTCATCGAGCCGCGCTCGGCCTATATCCGCACCGAGGAATACGACCTGTTCCGCAGCGACGGTTTTCGCGGCTGGCTGCTGGCGCAGGATCTCGACATCGTCGGCATGCGGCCGCTGCGCGACGAACTGCGCGCCAGGCTGCCGACCGCAGGCAAAACCACCGGCAAGGAATTCGCACGGGGCAAGCGCGCATAGACGCGGTCCCCCGTTCGATCTGCGGCCAGCAGGCGCGCAGCAAGGGAACTGTCACTCAAACGGCAAATGGGAGACCGAACATGAAGCTGTTATCGAAACTTGCCATCGCCGCTCTCGTGTCGGCGAGCTTTGTCACGGGCTTTTCCGCCGGCGGCGCGCTGGCCGCCAACCTGAAGGAGACGAAGGACGTCCGCATCGCCTTCGTCGTCCACGGCTCCGCCTCCGACCCCTACTGGTCGGTGGTCAAGCGCGGAGTCGACGACGCCGCCGCGCTGACCGGCGCGACGGTCGAATACCACTCGCCGCAGGTCTTCGACGTGATCGAGCAGGCGCGCCTGATGGAGGCGGCGATCGCCACCAAGCCAGACGGCATCGCCGTGTCGATCGCCGACGCCGACGCGATGAAGAAATCGGTGCAGGCAGCACTCGCAGCCAACATCCCGGTCATCGTCGTCGATTCCGGCGAACTGACCGGCGAGGAGATGGGCACCACCCTCTATGTCGGCACCGTGTCGGAATATGATTCCGGCAAGAAGGCCGGCGAACGCCTCGCCAAGGACGGCATCCTCAAGGTCGTCTGCATCAACCACGAGGTCGGCAATGTCAGCCTGGACGACCGCTGCCGCGGGCTGAACGACGGGCTGAAGCCGTCGGGTGGCGGCACCGAGGTGGTCGCGGTGACGCCCGACCCGGCCGACATCACCCGCCGCACCGAGGCATACCTGTCAGCGCATCCCGACGTGCAGGCTGTCTTTGCCATGGGCGCGGGCGCCGCCAACCCGCTGATCCCGATGTTCCGCGAGAAGGAGCTGTTCGGCAAGCTGAAGCTCTATACCTTCGACATCAGCCCCGAAGTGCTGGATTCCGTCATCGCCGGCGAGATGGGCTTCGGCATGGATGCCCAGCAATATCTGATGGGCTACCTGCCGGTGATCTATCTGGTCGAGAATGCCACCCACGGCTTCTGGCCGATCAGCGATGCCTATACCGGCCCGCTCTTCATCGACACGCCCGACAAGGCCAAGGCCATGCTCGGTCTCGCCAAGGACGGGATACGGTAAACCGGGAGATCTGGCGGAGCATCCTTCCGCCAACGGACCTCCACCCTGGCCCCCTCCCCTACAAGGGGAGGGAATCGGGCCTTGCCGGCTGGTGGATATCAAGATCGCATTGCGCATCGAATAATTGGGGAGCCTAATGACGGCCGTGGAACAGCAGGTCCCGGATCTGACGTCTCAGGAAAACCGTTTCGGCATCAAGCCGAAGCGGGCGGGCGGGGCCGACGAACGGCTTGCCGCCGCCAACTGGTTCACGAAGCTGTTGCGCCGTCCCGAAGCCGGCGCAGCCGGCGGGCTGGTCGCCACGATCGTCATCTTCGCCCTGCTGCCGGGTGCCGCGAACCTCTATTCGCTGCAGGGCGCTATGACCTTCCTGACGCTGTCGGCGGAGCTCGGCATCATCGCCACCGCCACGGCGCTGCTCATCATCGCCGGCGAGTTCGACCTGTCGATCGGCTCGATGATCGGCTTCGCCGGCGTCGTCATCGGCCTCACCGTGCGCGAGCTCGGCTTCCCGCTGTGGGGCGGCATCGCGTCCGCCTTCGCCGTCGCGGTGCTGGTCGGCTATCTGAACGGCCTGATCGTCGTCAGGACCAGGCTGCCATCCTTCATCGTCACGCTCGCCTCGCTGTTCATCCTGCGCGGTCTGTCGATCGCCATCACCCGCGCCGTCACCGGCCGCACGCAGATCCCCTATATCCTCGACGACGTGCCCGACCCGGCCACCGCCGGCCTGTTCAACGGCCATGTCTTCACCGGCTTCTTCCGGTGGATGGCCGCCCAGGGCTGGATCGCCGCCCGCTCGGACGGCATCCCCTTCGTCACCGGCATCCCGGCCTCGATCGTCTGGTGGCTCGCCATCACCGCGGCCGCCGGATATGTGCTGACGCAGACCCGCTACGGCAACTGGATCTTCGCGACCGGAGGCGACCAGGAGGTGGCGAGGAATGTCGGTGTGCCGGTCGGGCGGGTGAAGATCAGCCTCTTCATCTGCACCGCCTGCGCCGCCACGCTGCTCGCCACCATACAGGTGATGGAAGCGGGCTCGGCCGACACCACGCGCGGCCTGCTCAAGGAATTCGAAGCGATCATCGCGGCCGTCATCGGCGGCGTGCTGCTCACCGGCGGCTACGGCACCGTCTACGGCGTGCTGTTCGGCTCGCTGATCTTCGGGCTGGTCCAGATGGGCATCTTCTACACCGGCATCGACACCGACTGGTTCAAGGTCTTCCTCGGCCTCGTCATCCTCGCCGCGGTGCTGGTCAACACCTACATCCGCACCAAGGCGCTCGGCGGAGGGCGCAGCCGATGAGCGCCCTCGTTCCCGCCATGGAGCTCAGCGGCGTCAGCGTCAATTTCGGCTCGGTCAAGGCGCTGCAGGACATCGACATCAAGGTCTATCCCGGCGAGGTGCACTGCCTGCTCGGCGACAACGGCGCCGGCAAGTCGACGCTGATCAAGGTGCTGTCCGGCGTGCACCGCCCGAGCCGGGGCCAGATCCTGGTGGACGGCAGGCCGGTCGCCTTCCGCAACCCGCGCGAGGCGCAGGCGATGGGGGTGGCCACCGTCTTCCAGGACCTCGGCATGATCCCGCTGATGTCGATCACCCGCAACTTCTTCCTCGGACGCGAGCCGACGAGAAGCAGCCTGCCCTTCTCCCGCATGGACAAGGAGCGCGCCAATTCGGTGGCCAAGCAGGCGATGGCCGATATCGGCATCGACGTGCGCGACCCGACCCAGGCGGTCGGCACGCTGTCGGGAGGCGAGCGCCAGTCGGTGGCGATCGCGCGCGCCGTGCATTTCGGCGCCAAGGTGCTGATCCTAGACGAGCCGACCTCGGCGCTCGGCGTCCACCAGGCCGCGATGGTGCTGAAATTCATCATCGAGGCGAGGATGCGGGGGCTCGCCGTGATCTTCATCAGCCACAACATCCACCACGCCTATCCGGTCGGCGATACTTTTACCCTGCTCAACCGGGGCAGGAACCGGGGCACCTACGCCAAGTCGGACATCTCGCGCGACGAGGTCGTCTCGATCATGTCGGGCGGCGAGGACCTCAAGGTGGTGGAGGCCGAAATCGAGGCGCTGCTGGCGTCGATTGCCGCGCAACGTCCGGCGGCGGCCTTGTGATGCTCGCGAGGTTCCCGGATCGGCTGCGGTCAGTCGCTGCCAGCGTCAGGTGCCGGCGAGCCGGGGAGCGGTGTCCTCGACATAGCCGGAGACGGACTTCCGCCTAAAACCTTCGCGCCACGACGTCGACAACTCCTCGATCATCGCCAGGCGCCCGGCCTCCGCCGGATCGAGCTTCGGATCGAACCGGGCCGCTATCACCACCGGGAGGGGCCATTCCGGCTGCGGGCGCTCGGCCAAGGCGACCGGGGCGCCGGCCTCGACGTACCCTTCCTGCAGGACGCGATAATACCAGCCGGTGCGGCGGGATTTCTGGAATTGCGCCGCCATGTCCTCACGCTCGGTATGGGCGGACAGTTTCCAGCAGGGCTGGCGGCCCTGCGATATCTGAACCACCGCCTCGCCGAGCTGGAGGACGTCGCCTATGCAGAGCTGTTCCTCGGTCAGCCCGACGGTGGAGACGTTCTCGCCAAATCCGCCCGGCGCAAATTTCCCGACACTGTCCGGCATCCTTTCCCGCCAGAACGGGTAGTGGTCGGCGGCGTAGTGGTGCAAGGCCTTTTCGGGACCGCCGTGGACGGTAAGGTCGGCCTGCTCGTCGCCGCGAAGTCCAAGCTTTGTCAGCCAGATCCTGCCATCTACCTTTTGCTTGGCAATGGCGCTCGCAGGCCTGCCGTCCCAGCGTGTCACGGCTTTGCCGACGAAGATGGGACCCAGAACCAGATCAGCAGGAAACGACATCCTGGCTCAATGCCAGCCGAACCCGTCAATGTCATGGCCCAGCGATAGCATACGCCTTAGCCAGGAACTCCGAGCAGCCAAAATGCTCAAGCAAGAGATGTGCGCCAGCGACGTGAGGGGCGGCTCCGCTGCCGAACGCTCAACCGTAGGTTTGCGGTTTCGGTCGTAAAGATCCGCGTATTCGTCCCACGAAATAAAGCATCGGCGCTTCGGCGCCTTTTTTCAACCTGGACCACAACACGGTCGCCCGGTGTCACCCCGGCCATGCCAAGACGTCGGCGATATGAGCCAACACGTCAAGCATCTCGCCATAGATCCGGACCCTGACCTCGGATGTTTCGATAAAAGGGCTTCGTTGATGTGATCGCATTCCTCCGGGCTTGACAGCCGCCGCAACTATCTGGTCTGCTGGTCTGACCACGAGGTTGCGAATGAAACTGGCTCCCATAGAAAAGTCGACCACAGCACACAAGGCGGCCGACCAGATCATCAAGCTGATCCTGCAAGGCGTCTGGAAGCCGGGCGATCAGTTGCCGTCCGAGCGCGAGATGGTTGAGCAGTTGTCCGTCGGCCGCTCCACGGTCAGAGAGGCGCTGCAGATTCTCTCAACCCTCAATGTCGTACAGATCGTCCCCGGCCAGGGTAGCTTCATCAAGAACGTCGGAGCCGACGACCTCTTCCGGCCTGACCTGATCAGCCTGCTGATCAACGACGCCGCAGTGCTCGACCTCATCGAGGCGCGGGAGATGATCGAGCCCCAGACGATCCGCTACACCTGCCTGCGTATCAGCAACGACCAGATCGCGGCGATCGAACGTCTGCTCGACGGGCACGAGGAGGCTCTCAAGGCCGGCCGCGATGTCGCGGAACCGGCAATGCGCTTCCACATCATGCTGGCGGAAGCGTCAGGCAATCCTGTCTCGCTCGCCTTCATCCGGTCGATTCTCGAACTGCTGCAGGCGCATCGCTGGCGCGACAATCCCGAGGAGTTCAAGCAACGTGAGTTGCGGGAGCATCGCGAACTGCTGAGCCTCGTCCGCATGCGTGATGGCGATGCCGCTGCTGCCTACCTCGTCCGCCATATCGTCGACTCAGCGATGATCGACGCATCCGACCGTAAGGGTCAAAACGCCCGCCGGACCACCTTGGACACTACCGATACTCCAAGCTGAACCTCAAACGAAGAAGGGAACCAGAATGACACGCCAATTCGGAGAAAGATTTGTTCGCGCATCGCGCTTACGCGCGCTCGCGGCTTCGCTGCTAATGTTGGGGACAGTGCAGTCCGCGCCGGCCCTCGCACAGGACGAGAGCGTCGACGTCACCTTCATCATCTACACGGCGGCCGGCGATCCGTTCTGGGATCCGGTGATCACCGGGGCGAAGGAGGCTGCCGCCGATCGTGGCGTAAACCTCGACATACAATATGGTGACAGCGATCCTGTGAAGCAGAACAATCTGCTTGAAACCGCGATCACCAACGGCGTCGACGGCATAGCAGTGGTCAACTACCTGCCGGATGCCTTCACCGACAATATCGCCAAGGCGCGGGCCGCGGGCATCGGCGTCGTCACCTTCGACACGGACGATCCGCGCCCCGGCGCGACGGAGAGCCAGGCCTATGTGGGCCAGGACTTCTTCGCGGCGGGCCAGCGCATCGCGAAGCGCATGATCGAAGCGGGCAAGCTCAAGAGCGGCGACCATGTCGTGGCTCCCGTGGAGGATCCTGATGCCTTCTACGGGACTGAGCGCTATCGCGGGATCAAAGCTGTCCTCGACGAGGCCGGCATCACGTCGGAGCGCCTTGACGCTTCTCCAACGATGGCAACCGCGCTGACCCGCATCTCGCAATATCTCGTCGGCAATCAGAACACGAAGGCCGTCATCGGCCTCGGCAGCGTCGTCACCGAAGTCGCGCCCCAAGCGGCCAAGGAGGCAGGAGTAGAAATCGCCGTTGGCGGTTTTGACCTCAGCCCGGGCATCATCGATGCCATCCTCGGCGGCAGCATGGTCGCCACGGTCGACTCCGGCGCCTACTACGAGGGCTACATGCCGGTAGTGATGCTCCACTACTACGCCAAGTACGGTATCCCGCCGTCCAGCATTCCCATTGGCGGCACTGTGATCGATGCCAGCAATGCCGAACTCGTCAAGGAATTTGCGGGCACTTACCGCTAGTTCCTTAAAGGGTGCCGGCGGTTTCCGCCGGCACCTTTTCGACAGACTTACGCGACGGCGTTCCAGCCGCTTCCCTCCTGCCCGTTTTTGGTTTCATCGATGGCCGACATATCCACGACCCCGCCTGCAAAGGCGCCGCAAGGCAGCTTCAGGCGTCTGATGCGCGAGCCCATCGCGAATATCACGCTCCTCTTCATCTTGCTGCAGATCGTCTGCGTCCTCGTCGCGCTCGCCTATCCGAACGAGTTTCGATACCTCAGCGCCACGAATATCGGTCTTCTCATGAAGGCTATTCCCACCCTGGGGATCATAGCTCTGGGTGTCGGGATTCTCATGATCACCGGTGAGTTCGACCTGTCCGTGGGCTCCGTCTACACGCTTGCGGCCTATGTCGCCGCCATCGTCTTTACTGCCGGATATCCTGTGCTCATCGCAGTCGGATGCGCGCTGCTGGTAGGCATCGTCATCGGCGTCATCAACGGTCTGATCACCGTGCGCGCCGCGATCCCATCCTTCATCACGACGATGGGCAGCATGCTTGTCGTGCGCGGTATTGTGCGATGGCTTTCCGAATCGGGCTCCGTCTCCTTCCGTCCCTCGGCCGAGGTCGCAGCCATCTTCACCGGCTCGGTGGCCGGTATCGAGGCTCCGTTCATCTGGTTTATCGGACTGTCCGTTCTTGCCTGGATTCTTCTGCACCGTTCGAAACTTGGAAACCACATGTTCCTGGTCGGCGGCAACGAACGCACGGCTACGGCGGTCGGCATCGCCTCGCAGCGGGTCAAGGTGATCGCGTTCGCGCTCGCCGGCCTCGCCGCCGCGCTCGCAGGCGTCATCAGCATTGCCCGCGTAGGTACCGCAACGCCGGCCCAGGGCACCGGGCTCGAACTGCGTGCAATCGCCATCTGCGTCATCGGCGGCCTGGCTCTCAACGGCGGCCGCGGCACGGTGCTGGGCATCTTCGTCGGCGCCTGCCTCCTATACATGGTGGAGGACGTATTGCTGCTCCTGCGAGCACCAGGCTTCTACCTCGACGTGTTCGTCGGCGCGATCCTCGTGGGCGCCGTCATAATCAACACCTGGATGACGCGCCGGAGCAGCAAATGAACGCCATCGCCGAACAGGAACACGCCGCTCCGCTGCTCGAACTCAGGGACATCAGCAAGCAGTACGGCCACGTGGATGCTCTTACAAACGCGAGCTTCACCATCGGCCGCAACGAGGTGGTCGGCCTCTTGGGCGACAACGGCGCCGGCAAATCGACATTGGTGAAGATCATGTCGGGCGTCGAGTTCCCGACGAGCGGCAAGATCCTTCGCGACGGGAAAGAGGTCTCGATCCGCTCGCGCAAAGATTCGGAACGTCTCGGCATTGAGACGATCTACCAGGACTCCGCCTTGGTCGGATCGGCGTCGATCATGCGCAACTTCTTTGCCGGCCGTGAGCTGACGAGAGGGCTCGGTATCCTCAATACCGCACGCATGAACGAGATCGTCATGGATCAGCTGATGAACGTGGTGCGCATCTCGGGCATCAACTCTCCCGATATTCCGGTAGAGGCGCTTTCCGGCGGGCAGCGGCAGGCAGTCGCCATTGCTCGTGCGGTCTACTTCAAGACAGCAATGCTGCTGCTCGACGAGCCGACAAGCGCGCTTTCGGTACGCGAGACGGACAAGCTGCTTGCCCATCTCTCCGAACTCAAGGAAGAGGGTGTCTCCGCGGTCTTCATCACGCACAATCTTTATCACGCTTACGAAAGCTGCGATCGCTTCACGATCCTTTCGCGCGGCAGGGTGATCCGCAATCTTGCCAAAGCCGAGACAAGCGTCAGTGAACTGAACGACATCATCGTCAAATACTAGGCATTCTCATGAACGTGCGTTGCATTCACGAATCCAGGTCCGTCCTTGGAGAGGGAGCCCTGTGGTCGGCTGACGAAGGGTTGCTCTACTGGATCGACCAGATGCGGCCCGAACTGCATCGCTTCGATCCGGTCGGGCTGACGGACGAAAAGCTGGATGTTGGGCCATTGCCTGAACAACTCGGCGCGCTGGTGGCGCGCCGAGCGGGCGGGTTCGCGCTGGCGGGAAGCGACGGGGTGTCACTAGTCGATTTCAAACAGGGCTCACGGCGGCCATTCGTGAATCCGATCGCCGACATGCCGCGCGCGAGTTTCAACGATGCCAAATGCGACCGCCAAGGCCGCCTCTGGGCGGGAACCACCGACCGCCTGGAGACCGACAAATTCGGCCGCCTCTTTTGCATAGAGGCGGACGGCAGTGTGCTGCCTGTGAATGACGGCTACGTCTGTTCCAACGGTCCGTCTTTCAGCCCGGACGGGCGGAGGATGTATCACACACGCAGCCAGGACCGCGAGATCTGGGCTTACGACATCGACCCCGCCACCGGGGCAGCGTCCAGAGGCCGCGTGTTCGCAACCGTCGATGAGCGGCACGGTATTCCGGACGGGTCGACCGTAGATGCAGAAGGATATCTCTGGTCCACCCACTGGGGCGGCTGGCGGGTCACCCGGTATCGGCCGGACGGAACGGAAGACCGCGTCATAGAGATGCCGGTCAAGAGCCCGACAAGCTGTGCGTTTGGCGGGCCGGATCTAGGCACTCTGTATGTCACATCAGCCTCGATCGACATGATCGATGGCAAGTGGGTCTACATGGACGAGGCCGGTTTCGAGAAGACCCCACTGGCGGGCGCGCTTTTCGCGATCGACGTCGACGTCCCTGGCGTCCTCGAAACACCTTTCGCCGGCTAGGGAGGGAACAATCATGTCTGGTGTATCACAAAAAGGCAGGGTAGCTCTCGTTACCGGTGCAGGCCGCGGCATCGGCCTCGCGATCGCACAGAAGCTGTCGGACGATGGTGCGGCGGTGGTGATCATCGACCGCGACGCCGACCTCGTCGGCGAGGTACGAGAGAAATTCGGGGACCGTCAGGTCCTCGCGACAACCGCAGACGTATCTTCCGCAGCCGACATGGAGCGCGTCGCAGCCGAGACGCTTAAAACGTTCGGCCGAATCGACGTGCTCTGTCCGAACGCCGCCGTCTTCGACAGCGCACCGCTCGACACGATGGAGGAGGCGCTCTGGGATCGGTTGATGTCCGTCAACCTCAAAGGCGTCTTTCTCTCCGTGCAGGCATGTCTGCCGGCCATGAAGGCCCAGCGCTACGGGCGCATCGTCGCGTCCTCTTCCATAACCGGAAACCGCACGGCAATCGCGGGCATGGCACATTATGCCTCCACCAAGGCCGGCATCAACGGATTCGTTCGCGCCTCGGCACTCGAGCTTGCGCCGTTCGGAATTTCCGTGAATGCGGTTGAGCCCGGGCACGTCATGACGGAAGGCGCCGGACCGATGTATGACGCGGATTTCAGGGCGGCGGTCGAGGCCTTCATTCCGATCGGCCGTTTCGCCGCGCCTGCCGACATTGCAGAAGCAGTAGCCTTCCTTGCCAGTGAACGGGCGGGCTACATCACCGGTCAAACGCTGACGGTCGATGGCGGCCTGACGTTGCGGGAATATCCCGCCGGATACCCAAAGACCCCGACGTAAACCGATAGCGTAGTGCCCCTACCGCAGAGAGTGGACATGGACACGACTATGCAGGCAGCTCCATCCGGGGCGCGTCTAAAAGACGTGTATGATTTCGAAGCAGACCTGAAGCCGCGCCCGGAAAACGGTGCATTGCCGTTGCCCATGCTGACGCTCGACCTCGAGGTCTACCGTTCAAACCGCGACGCCCTTCTGCGCTACGGCGCCGGTCATCACCTTCTGATCGCGCCGCACGTGAAGACAGCGATGCTCCCTAACCTTGCCGTTGATTTCGTCGAGGCCGGGGGATGGGGAATCACGGTCGCGGACGTGCGCCAGGCGACCGTCATGGTCGACGCCGGAATAAAGCGGGTCCTGATTGCAAATGAAGTCGGGGGAATTCACGGCGCGCGTCATTTCGCACTGCTCGCAGCGGCCCACCCGGACGTTGAATTTTTTGTCTTCGCCGATTCAGTCGATACGGTGGAGGCGCTAGCCGTCGCATGGCAGGAGGTGCGTCCGGCCCGCTGCGCCGCGGTGCTGTTGGAGTTGGGCGCTGGCCGCGCGGGCGCTCGCAACCTCGACGCCTTTGCCCGCGTAGTCGATGCGGCGATCCGTGCAGACAAGAACGGCGACATTCTGTTAGCTGGTGTCGCAGCATATGAGGGCGCCGCAGCCACCGGCGACATGAACGATGCCGTTCACCGCGTCGACACGTTGTTGTCCTTGCAAGGCCGCGCTCTCGAATATCTGAGGCAGTCCGTGGGGCCCAACCGTCGCCTGATAGTGACTGCGGGAGGCTCGATGTATCTTGACCGCGTTGCTGCTCTCTTGGGGCGAACCGTCGAGCTGGATGAGAATGCCGACCTGATCATACGGCCGGGTGCAATTCTGTTCAGCGATCATGGGCTCTACGAGCGCGCCTTGACGGCGATGGGGGCACGACACGGTTTCGCACAAGCCGATGTCTCCGATATAGGTCCCTTCCGTCCGGCGCTGCGCGTGTGGGCGGAGGTCTTGTCGCGACCGGAGTCGGGCTTGGCCATATGCGGCATGGGCATGCGCCACGCCTCCTACGACGCGGGCTTGCCGCGCGCATTGCGCGTATTCCGAGACGGTGTGGATCAGCAGCTAGATACTACGGACATCATCGTAACACGGCTCAACGATCAGCATGCGTTCTTATCGGCCCACGACGTGGACCTAAAAGTGGGTGATATAGTTGAGTTCGGAATCTCTCACCCGTGCACATGCATGCATCTGTGGCGAACGGTGCGAGTACTCGACGCTGAAGGAAACATTTCCGGTCAGATGTCTACCAATTTCGATTAAGCCGGCCGGCGGCGAATTTACACTCGCCATCTTCCGCATTGAATGGCGACGTCCCCGCCGAATTTGCCCGGGCTGTGCGGCAGGTGTGCTCCAGCCCGGGCAAAATTCGCTCAGTTCCGGTTCTGCCCCATGGCGGCGAAGCGGGCGGGATCTGCTTTTTCCAGCCGGACCGCCAGGAGGTAGCCGACGATTGCGGCCGCCGGAATCAGGCAGGGCAGGATGATGCCGAGCGCACCGCCTGTCGTGCCGGTCAGGTCGCCGAAGTTCAGGAAGATGTAGACGAACAGGGCGGCCATGATCAGCGCCGACAGAGCGGGCAGGAGCCTGGTCGTCAGCGCCGATGCCTTCAATTGCCTGCGGCCGAAATATGCGATGACCGCGACGGACGTGACGATCATCATGCCCAGGATGCCGAGCGTCCCCACCTGGCTGATCCAGGTGAACAGGTTGAGCACCGGATCGAGGCCGAGCCCGGCGAAGATCGCCACGACGACCAGCGCGCCGACGGTCTGCACCACGGAGCCGATATGCGGGCTCTGGTGGTCGGAATGCGTGCGTCCGAAGGCGGCCGGCAGCAGACCTTCGCGACCCGCGACGTAGCTGTAGCGGGCGATGTAGTTGTGGAAGGCCGAAAGCGCCGCAAAGAGGCTGGTCACGAGCAGTATCCCGGCGATCGCCGGTATCGGCCCGCCGACATATTCGCCCGCCAGGTTGAAGAAAAAGGCGGACGGATCGGGAAGCGCCTGGAGCGTCGGGACGAGATTTTCGGCGCCGACGCCCGCGATCATCAGCCATGTGCTGAAGACGTAGAAGACGCCGATCATCAGCACGGACAGATAGGTCGCGCGCGGAATGGTCTTTTCAGGCTCGCGGGCTTCCTCGGCATAGATCGTCGTTGCCTCGAAACCGATGAAGGAGCCCAGGCAGAACAGCACCGCGATGGTGAGTGAACCGGAGAAGATCGCGCTGGTGTCGAAGATATTGACCGAAAGACCGTTCGGGCCGCCGCCCTTGCCGATGATCGCGAAGTCGACGATCAGGACGATCAGGTATTCGAGCGCGACAAGGACGACCATCACCTTGGCGGAAAGGTTCACCTGCCGGTAGCCGAGGATACCAAAAAGGAGGATGGCGATCAGGCTCCATCCCCACCAGGGCAGGACGATGCCGAATTCGGCGAAGACGCCCGATGCTATGCCGCCAAGCAGGCCGATCAGGCCGAATTGCATGGCGTTGTAGGCAACAAGCGCAACGATGGCGATCGCGCCAGCCGTGCGCCCGCCAAGCCCGTGCGCGGCATAGGCGTAGAAGGCGCCCGCATTGGTGACATAACGCGACATCGCCACATAGCCGGCCGAGAAGGCGAGCATCAGGAGCGTCACGAAGATGAAGGTGGCGGGAATGCCCGCCCCGTTCCCGAGCAGGAAGGCGATCGGCATGGCGCCGGCTATGCCCGTCAGCGGCGCCGCCGCCGATATCACCATGAAGGTGACGGCGATGAGCCCCAGCGAATTCTTGCGAAGTTGATTGGTCCCCTCGATACTCATGTCCACGATCTCCCTTTGAGTTCAGTTCCCCTCGGCCGGCCGTTCGGTCCGCGCCCTCTGCTCCCGGCGTCGAGCGCCGTATTCACCTGCCCGTAGCCGCCGGGCCTGTCGTTTCCTCTCTCACCCGGCTCTGATGCGGGCCGTAAAATGGGTGCGGCATCGCGCCACGAAATCCTCCACCAGCGGGCCGCGGCGGTCCGCCTGCTGCGCAAGGGCGATGACGGCGCCTTCCGGGAATTCCTCCTCCAGGGGTATCGCCAGCATGGCCTTGCCGTCCGGACCCGTCTTCGTCTGCGGCTCCTGCGGGACGATGGAATATCCGAGGCCTTGCGCCACCATCCCCCGCACCATGGCGAACGAAGGCGACTGCAAACGCACGATGGGCTTCGAGCCGTGGCGGTCGAACAGCGCTGCGTTGGCCCTGCGGACCGAGGGATGATCCAGCAGGATCATCGGCTGTTCCGCCAGGTCGGCGAGGCGAAGGCTGGATTTCCCGGCCAGCGGATGGTCGACGCTCACCAGCACATGCGGGTCGGGCGGGCATATGGGCTCGACCGCGATGTCGGGGTCTTCCACGGAACCGAAGGTGATGGCCGTCTCGATGTTGCCGGCACGCATCTGCTCGACAAGATCGTCGTGATCGGCCTCCAGTAGGCGAAGATCGACGCTCGGCTTCCTGCTTGCGAAATCGGCGAACAGCGCCGGCACCAGCTCCGGGCCGAGCGTGATGAAGAAGCCGACGCGCAGCTGGTTCCCGGGAGAATGGCGCTGGTGGTCTTCAGGGGCTATCGGAATGGCGCGCCGGTAGCCCCGGTTGGCGTAGACCAGCGGCGAACGCTGGGCCGAGAGCTCGATCTGCTCGACCTCGCCGATGAAGATGAAATGCGTTCCCCAGAGCAGCGCGGTCTTCAACTCGCAGTCCAGTGCGACCACGGCACCGTCGATGATCGGCGCGCCGGTCGCGCCTGGATGCCAGCCGATCGCACCAAAACGATCCTCGTTCAGGTGTTTGAGCCGGCCGGAGAAAAGATCGGAGACGAAGCTCTGGTTGCCGCTCAGCACATTCGCGCAAAACCGCCGGTTGTTGCGGATCGCCTCGCAGGCGGGGCTGAGATGATGGACGCTGATCAGCAATGACGGCCTGGTCGTATCGGCCGACACCGAAGTCATCGACGATACGGTGACGCCGAACCGGCCCGCGTCGCCATCGGTGGTCACGACGGTGACCGCCGAGGCAACCCGGCTCATCCCTTCAAGGAAACGACTGCGGAGATCGGCGTCCATGGCAGGTCTCATCCCAGGTCGAAGAACCGCTCCAGCTCCACGTCGGGAACCTTGCGACGGAATTCGTCGTATTGCCCCTGACGGGTTGAGGTGAACGCCTCGACGAAGCGCTCGCCGAGCCAGTCCTTTGCGAACGCCGATCCGCGCAATCGCTCGATCGCCTCGGGCATCGAGCGGGCGAAGTCGCGGGAAGGTTCCTGGGCATAACCCGAGCCGATGACTTCGTCGTCCGGCTCGATCTCGCCGAGAATGCCGGCGATGCCGGCGGCAATGGTGGCCGCGGTGGAGAGATAGGGGTTGGAGTCAGCTCCCGGCAGGCGGTTCTCCACCCTGAGCGATCCCGGATCATGGCCGACAAGACGAAAGCAGGTCGTGCGGTTCTCGAAACCCCATGTGAGGCCGGGCGGAGCGAAGGTGCCCGGCGCGAAACGCCTGTAGGAATTGACCGTCGGCTGGAACAGGAGCGTCATGTCGCCGACATAGGCCTGCAGGCCGCCGAGGAAGTGCCGGAAGGTGCGGCTGACGCCGTTCTTCTCGGCCGGATCCCAGAACAGCGACTTGCCGTCCTTGTCCTTCACGCTGATGTGCAGGTGTATCGACTGGCTGTCGGCCTGTTCGTTCCAGCGCGGCATGAAGGTGACCGACTTTCCCTGCCGCAGGGCCAGCGCACGGATGAAATTCTTCAAGAGGACCAATTGGTCGGCGGGCTCTATGCCCTCGCCGGCGGCGATGCAGGCCTCCATGAAGCCGGCGCCGATCTCCTCATGCATTTTCGCCAGGTCGATTCTCAGCGGTTCGCATATTCCGGCGACGGCCTCGTACCACTCAGTCTGCACGACCTGGTAGAGAACGAGGTCGTGGCTGGCATGCGCCGTCGCCGTCTTGAGGTTGCGATAGCCCTTGGCTCTCGCGCTTTCCGGCGTCTCGTCGAACAGCGTGTATTCGAGCTCCATCCCGTATTTCGGCACGAGCCCAGCGTCGGCGGCGCGCGCAAGGACCGACTTCAGGATCGCGCGGGGGCATATCTGCGCCGCGGCACCGGTGTAGTTCGACAGGACCAGAAGATCGTAGCCGGGCTTCGACCATGGCAGCCGCCTGGCGGAGGCCGGATCGACCTGCAGGGGATCGTCGTGGAAATCGCCCTTGTCGTCATTGACGCCGGGGATCGTCAGCATGGCGTCGGTGGGATCGAGCGCCAGCTGGGCCGGCGCCATGCCCATGCCGTTCTTCATGATGCCCTTCAGGCTGCCCACGGATACCATCTGCCCGCGCAACAGCCCGTTCGTGTCGGTCATCGCGACCGTGGCGAAACGGCTGGCGGGGTCCGCCAGATAATCCTCAGCTGTCATGTCTGACCTTCCTGGAGGTGGCGCCGATGCATCGTTCGAGTTCAGCGATATCGGCCTGGGATCGGGTGGAATAGGCCTTGAGAAAAACCCTGAGGCCGTTGTGGATGAAGCGGGCAACTTCGCCGCGCGTCGGCGGGTTGTCGGGCATGTAGAGCGCCTGGTTGCGGGGCGCCGAGAGGATCAGGCCCCATAGATCCTGCGCGGTCAACTCGGTGTCCTCGAAAGCCAGCCGCCCGGCCTTCTTCTGGTCGTCCAGATAGTCCATGATTCCGCGCAGCAGCCGGTCCGGGCCGGATGCCTGATAGGCGTGGCCGATCTCGGGAAAACGCTGCACCTCGCCGATGATCAGGCGAGCGAGCGACAGCATGTCGGGGCGCAGAACCGTGTCGGCGTAGGCCCAGGAAAACTCCAGCAGCTCGGCCACCATTCCTCGCGGCGACGGATGCTGGAAAGCGTCGAGCATGTGGTCGCGCTCGACGAGCATCATCGCCTCGAACAGCGCTTCCTTGGATTCGAAATATTGATAGAGGGTGGGCTTCGACAGGCCGGCCTCGACGGCGACGACGTCCATCGTCGCACCCGAATATCCGGTTTCGGCAAAGACCTTCCTTGCGGCTTCGAGGATACGCCGCTCGCGCTCGATCCTGTTCTGTTGCCGCTTGGGAAGCGCGGTCATCACCGCAGCCTCGCCAGAAACTCGAGCAGGACCCGGCTGTACGCTTCAGGCTGCTCGACATTGCAGACATGGCCCGCATCGGCGATCGTCTCGTAGCGCACGTCCGGATGCTTCGCCTGCGCCAGGATACGTTCGGCCACTCCCCTGATCTCGGAGGGCGGCGCCAGACGGTCATGCTCGCCGGTCATCATCAGCACCGGCATGTTCAGGCGCGCAAAGTCGAAGCGCTCGCGCGGATTGGTGAAGCAGACCAGCGCATCGCGATAGGTGGCCGCGGGGATGGCCGCCATCGAGGCGAGCAATTCCGCCTTGACCGCCTCGGAGGCGTTGGGGCCGGCCAAAACCTTCACGACGGCCGGCGCGAAATCGGCTGGCGTCTGGCCGGCATTCAGCGGCACTTCGCGGCTGACGCGAAAGGCCTCGCGTTCTTCGGGACCGGCCTCGGACATTCCCGTGCAGCCGCCGGACAGAACCAGCCCCACCAGCTTTTCCGGATAGCGCATGGCAAAGGACGTCGCGATCCAGGACCCGTAGGAGAGGCCGGCCAGAACCAGACGATCCGCACCCAGCTTTTCCATCACCCGCAGGATGTCGTCGCAATAGTCGTCGACCGTCGATTGATGCCGACCGAGCGCGCTGCCGCCATAGCCGCGCAGATCGAGTGCGGCCGCACGCGTCGCGCTCCCGGCAACAGCGAGCTGGGGCAGCCAGTTGCCGCGCGCCCCACCTATCCCATGCAGGAAGAGGCAGAGAGGACCGGGAGCTTGAGGCGTGACGGTCAGCGCAAGGCGCGGCTCGGAATCGATGATGATGTCAGCCGTCGGAACCGGCGCGGGCAAGGGTTTCGCCACTTGCGTTACGCCAGTCTTGCCGACCGCTTCCGCCAGCGCCGCGAGGCCGCTTTCGAAGACGGCTTTGGTGCCCGCGCAGATCGCGTCGAGGCGTGGGCTGTCGGCCTCGACCACGGCGCTCCAGCGTACCACGCTGCCGCTGTCCTCGGTGCCGTCCACCTCGATACGAGCGTCATAGGCCCGGGCGCCTTCGATACCCTCCAGATGGGTGTATCCAAGCGTTCGGTCGCTGTCGCTCAGCCATGTCAGCCGCTCGCGATAGAGCGTATCCTCGCCATGTACCGTGAAGGCGCGGACAACGGCGCCACGCTCATCCCTTTCGGCTCGGATCGAGGCTATCGCAGGATGCCACGCGCCGCAGAAATCGGACAATACGGACCAGACCGCCTCGGGCGAGGCGCTCAAGCTGCCGGTAGCTTCGACGGTCCCCCGCGCCATCGATCTAACGCAGGGACCGAAGCGTGCCGGAATCGCCGCGCCAGAGCGATGTGCGCGCGCCGCCCTCGTCTCCCGGAGCGCTGTCGATCTCGTCCATCTCGTAGAGCGAGAGGACGGCGATATAGTCCTCCATGATCTCCGACGTGTAGGGCAGCATCAGCGCACCGCAGCGGCTGTCCCGATACATGCGCTCCAATGGCAGGGACTTCAGCATCGACTGGCCGCCGCAGGTACGGATCGCCATCGAGGCCATTTCGGCCGCGCCCTCCATGACGTTGTACTGCGCCGCATACATGCGCAGCACCTCTGCCTTGCTCGGAAAGCCCTTAGCCTCGCTGAAGGCCTGCCACCACAGCGCACGGATGCTGGCGAGGCGGGCATACATCTTGCCGACGGCGACGCGCTTTGTCGCGTACATGCGCCGGTCGATCGGCGGCTGACCGGGGATATTGCCCTTCAGGTAGTCGACCATGAAGTCGAAGGCGCCCTGTGCCACGCCCATATAGGTGGGCGACAACGTCGCCATCATGTGCGGCCAGTTGGGCAGCGTCTTGCCGAAGATGCCGCGCGGCATCAGCATGTCCTCCTCGGTGACGAAGACATCCTTGAGGATGAGGTCGCGGCTGTTGGTGCCCCGCATGCCGAGCGGGTCCCAGTCGCCTTTCACGCTGAGGCCGGGCGCGTCCTTGTGCACCACGAACAGCATGGTGTCTTCGTGGCGGGGCTCCTGCCCCTCGAAGACCTCGGTGCAGACGATGGTGTAGTAGTCGCAATAGCCTGCGAGCGATGCGAACTTCTTGAACCCGTTGATCTTCCAGCCACCGTCGACCTTGCGGCACTGCGTCTGGTTGGGCTTCGAGGTCCAGTTCTGCCCGCCTTCCGAGATCGGCTGCGAATAGATCGCCTTCTCGGCGATGGCGCGGCGAAACTGTCGCTCGCGCAGCGGCGCGAATGCCGCCTTCTCCTCGGGCGTGAGGTTGGGCATCTCGTACATGAAGCGCGACCAGGCCATGGACGAATTGTGCATGTTGAAGGTGAGCGCAGTGGCGCCGCAATATTTGCCGATCTCGGCGCCGACCATGGCGTATTCGAACATCGAATAGCCCCAGCCGCCGAATTCCTCGGGAATGCAGAGGCCGAGGAAACCTTCGGCGGCCAGATCCCTGTAGTTCTCGACCGGGAACGATGCGTCGTCGTCTATCGACTTGGCGCGCGGCGCGAACTTATCGCGGCCGAGTTCGTTGACCAGCCGCAGCTTGGCCTGCACTTCGGGGCGGATGCGGGACAGATCGTAATAGTCGGCGATATCGCTGCTCATAAATCACTTTCTCCGGAGGGCGTCAGAGCGCCAGTTCGCCTTGCAGGACGCCGTCCTTGACGACGACGATCCCGTCCAGTGCGATCGTGCAGTTGCGCATCGGCAGGTCGAAATGACCGAGCGTGTAGCGGCCGGCATACTGGTTGGCGCCTGTCGACCACAGGAACGAGCCGGCCAGGGCGCGAAACTCGACGGCCTGCATGTCGCGCTTGTCGTACATGGCGGCCGAAACCCAGCGGGCGCGAGGATGCATGCCCCAGCCGACATGGCTCATGCCGTAGGCGTTGCGGTCGTTCCAGGCTTCCATGTATTCGCGGAAATGGATGGCATCGACGCCGTCGCCCTTGATCGAGGTCACGAAATCGTCCTCGACCGTGAAGTCGATGCGACTGGCCAGCGTCGTCTTGAACGTCAGGTTCATGTCGCCGACATCCATGACTATACGGCCGTTGACGCAGTTCTTGCCCGGGAAGGCAAGGCACAACCCGCCCGGCCAGTGCGCCACCGAACCCGGCGTCGTGCCGAAGCCGGGCGTGCCACCGCAAGGGGCGTTGCGGAGATCGATGACGAGATCGGTGCCGGCCGCGGAGGTGACGCGCATCTCATTGGCATCGCGCAGCAGCTGTATTCCGCGCGCCACCTTCGGACCGAGCTCCGCCGTCGGCTCGGTACGCTCGAGAATTTCAGGGTGTTCGTTGCAGATCACGAGCAGGCGGGTGCGTCCCGCGTCCTCGATCTCCGGCCACTCGGGCGCGTGGATCAGGCCCTCGACCGTGCAATCCACGATCACGTCGACGCGTTTCAGCGCTTCGATCACGGGGCGATTGCCCTGGATCGCCCAGGACGTTCCCGTGGATTTCACCGGCACCGGCGCGGTCTGGCGCGGCGTCGGCATCTGGATCATGCAGAATTCGGCGCCGAGGTCGTGAAGGGCGAGTTCCGAAAGATGGATGAGAACCGGACGCGACTGCGTCTCGGACAGGACCGCGACCTGCGTTCCCTTGCCGATACCGTTCAGCGCAAAGACGCGCCGGAAACAGTCCAGCCACCGCCCTTCGACGCGTTCCTGCAGCATCGCAAAACTCCCATTGACGATCCGTCGTTTTCGGATTTCTTTACTTGGGAGTTAAGTTTTCTGATTGGCCGCGCCTTGTCAATCAGGATTTGCGAAAATTCCTGTACGTTCGATTATTTTACCCGTCCTTCGGCGACCCAGTCGCTCCATTTCGGCCTTTCGAGATTGAAAGTGTCACGGCTGCGCACATAGCCGCTGCCATAGGAGCGGGCGACGAGATCCAGTTTCGGCGTGTCGACATAGGCTCGTTCGACGTCGAGGAGATAGTCGTCGTCGATGTGAACAACCAGAACCCGACCGATCGCCACCAGCTGCGCCGGACCGGTCTGCACCGAGGACAGCAATACGCATTCGAAGTTCACCGGGCTTTCTGCGATGCGTGGGGGCCTGACACGCGACGACGGCGACGTTGCGAGGTTGGCGAGCGCCAGTTCGTCAACACCGCGCGGCGCATCGACGGCGGTGACGTTCATCGCGCCGACGAGACGCTCGGGCACCAGATTGACGACGAACTCCTCGGTGTCGAGGATGTTGCGGGCCGTATCCTTGAAGCCTCGTTCCGGATCGGCAAGAATGCCGAGGGCAACCGTGGGCGGGGCCGATCCCATCACGTTGAAGAAGCTGAACGGCGCGGCGTTGATCGTCCCTTCCCGGTCCAGTGTCACGACCCAGGCGATCGGGCGCGGCATCACGGTCGCCGCCAGGAGCTTGTAGGCGTTTTGCGCCCCTACGTCGTCCAGATCGAAACGCATCAGCTTTTGCCTGTCGGGCAGTTGAGAGTCGGCATCTCCGGAACCGTCAGGAGACACACCTTGCTAGCGACCGGCGGATACGCAAGCAAGGCTGTCCGCAAAACCGAGGGCGGGACCGGCGTCCGCCTATTCGGGCGTCGCATCGACCACCGGATGCCGGAGCGTCCCGATACCTTCGACGCACGCCACGACGACATCGCCAGGCTTCATCCACTCCTGGGGACTGCGCCCGGCGCCGACGCCCTCCGGCGTACCGCTGGCGATGATATCGCCGGGCTCGAGCGTAATCCCCGACGAGATATCGGCGATCAGGTGGTCGACCTTGAACAGCATGTGGCGCGTGTTGGAGCGCTGCTTCTCGACGCCGTTGAGGGTCAGCCAGAGATCGAGCACCTGCGGATAGGGAATTTCGTCTGCGGTGACGATGCAGGGGCCGAACGGCGCGTAGGTGTCGAGGCCCTTGGAGAATATCCACTGCCCTGCGCGCCGGTTGTCGCGCGCCGAAACATCGATCATGACCGAATAGCCGAACACGTGACCCAACGCGTCCTCCCTGCGCACGCGGCGGGCCGTGGTGCCGATGATGACGGCAAGCTCCACCTCCCAGTCGAGCTGCTGCGTGATCCTGCCATTGTGCTCGATGCCGTCGCCCGGCCCGATCACGGCCGTCGGCGGTTTCGAGAAGATCACCGGCTGCTTCGGCAGTTCCTTGGCGGTGTCGAGCGACTTCGCACTTTCGGCGACATGCTCCACATAGTTCAGGCCGATGCCGAAGATGTTCTTGCGGGGACGCGGGATGGGAGCGAGCAGTTTCACATTCGCCAGCGCCGTCGCCGCTCCAGCGGGAAAACGTCCGCCTGCCGCATCGAGACACGCACGCAAGGTCTCCAGCCCCGGCCGTCCCGCATCGATCAGCCCCAGCATCGTGTCGGGCAGCCGGGCGCCTTGCGTCGTCCCAAGCGCCGCGACATCGACCACAAGGTCATCGACGAGGACGCCGAGCTTCGCCGCCGCCTCGACGGAGGCGCGATAGGTCACGAGTTTCATGCTTCTTCCTTCAGTTGAGCGGCTGGAAGCCGCCATTGTCCCCGAACGCCTGCTCCCGGTAGAGGCCGAGCGCACGCATCACCGGCAGATCGGACAGGCAGAACAGGCAGGCATCGTCGCGGTCGGAGCCGTTCACATGCTCGTGCCAGGCCCATGACGGCACGCAGAATATGTCGTGCTCATGCCAGTCGTAGCGCTGCCCGTTTATGATCGAGTAGCCGCTGCCTTTCGCGACGTGGAACAGGCCGCTGCCGGTATGGCGGTGCGCCTTCGTATGTTCGCCGGGTCGCAGCATCTGCATGGATGCGCCCAGCGTCTGCATCACCGGGCCATTGTTCGACGGGTTCACATATTCCATCAGCACGCCGTCGAAGGGCGAGCCATCGGTGCAGGACCCGTATTTCAGCAACGACTCGTAGGTCGGCGCCCATTCGTATTTGAACATCGGGCTGTAGCCCTTGGCCCAGGATTCACCCATCGGCCTGAGGCCGGGATTTCCCCACGTCTTGGTCATGTCGTCGACCTCGTAGCCGACGACCTGGCTCAGATCCGGATGCACCTCATAGAAATTGGCCTCCATCGCGTTGACGAAGGGGATGTCCAGCCCGTCCTGCCAGATGCAGGAGGTGCCGGTAGCCTCGACGCCATGCTCGTGCCAGGTGCCGTTCGGCGTCAGCACGAAGTCATTCGCGCCGAGCGTCATCTTGTGGCCGTCCACCACGGTATAGGCGCCTGAGCCCTCCATGATGAAGCGGATGGCCGAAGCGGAATGGCGGTGCGCGGAGGCGACTTCGCCGGGCTTCATCACCTGCAGTCCGCCATAGATCCAGCCGACGGCCGCAGCCACGTCGGTACGTCCGGGATTGTTGAGATAGATCACGCGCCGTCCGGCCTTTTCCGGGGTCACCAGATCGACGGAGCGCAGCACGTGCGAACGCAGGTCGGCATAACGCCAGACCACCGGAACCGATTGAGATTTCGGCTCCCAGGCTCGATCTTGTTGGCGACGGTCCAGAGCGCGCCCGCCTTATGGCGCTCCAGTTCCTCGTAATACGCCAGCAGTTCCGGCGTATCCTCGACGTTCGCGCGTCCGGCGACGTCCTCGCGATAGTTCTCCCGCTCTCTCGCCACCGCAACCTCCCTTTGCACAAACCTTCCCGAGCGAGCCAAGATGGATTGTCGTTCTTTCGAAAGCAACATAATTTTCGAAAGTTTTTGGGATTGCCGACAAACGCCACGATGAGTTATGGATTCAGACTAAGAGAACGGTACCCATGACCCTTGCCGAAAAAGCCTATGAGGCGCTGCGCCACGACATAATCCGGGGCGAGCTTGCGCCGGGTCGCCCGTTGCGGCTGGCCGATCTCAGCAAGCGATATGGAATGGGATTTTCCCCGTTGCGCGAGGCGCTCAACCGGCTTCACGCGGAACTCCTGGTCACCGCCGAATCCCTGCGCGGCTTCCGGGTTGCGCCGCTGTCGCTGGAAGAACTCAAGGATGCCGTATCCACGAGGATACTGATCGAGACCGACGCGTTGCGCTCCTCGATTGAGCTCGGCGACGACAACTGGGCCGCGGGGATCGTCTCGGCGCTCTATGCGCTCAACCTGCAGGTCGCGCGAGCAAAGGCGCCCGACGGCATATGGGCGCTGGAGGCCCGGCACCTTCTCTTTCATCGCGCGCTGCTGTCGGCTTGCGGATCGCCGTGGAAGATGGCGTTCTTCGAGCGCCTCTATGCCGCGACCGAGCGCTATCGCATCCCTGTGCTGCTCAACGCGTCATTGCCGGTATCCCGCGACGTGCAGGCGGAGCACGGCGCGCTGGCCGAGGCGACGCTCGACCGCGACGCGGACAAGGCGTGCGCGCTCCTGACGGAACACTACCTCAGGACCGTCGAGGGGATTTCCAACGCCATCGACAGGAACGAACTCACGACCGTACCGGCGAAAACTGCTGCCTTGTGAGCGCCCTCGCCGCTTCCCGGCATAGGCGCATCTGGACGTCGCGTCCTGCGACTTGAACGTCCGCCCTCACCTTCGCGCCCAAAGTAAGGGACGTGTGCATCGGAGCGATCAGGAAGCCAGGGCTTCCTCGCTGTCGCTCACCGAGTTCGTTCCGCCCGCAAGCGACTCGCCGCCATCAGCCACAAGCGCATGGCCGGTCATGTAGGAGGAGCGGTCCGACACCATGAACAAGATCACCTCCGCGATCTCCTCGGGCGTGGCGAAACGGCCCATCGGCACGATGTTGGCGATCGCATGCTCCAGCGCCTTTCGGCCGCCAAGCTGTCTCGTGTAGGGGTCGTTGAAAGGCGTATCGACCCAGCCAGGACAGAGCGCATTGATGCGTATGCCGTAGCGCGCCACGTCCAGCGCGATCTGACGGGTCATCGTGATCGACGCCGCCTTGCTGGTTATGTAGGCCGTCATCGCCCTGTCGAGGAAGACGCCGGAGTTCGAGGACGTGTTCAAGATCGCCCCGCGCCGCTGCTTCTTCATGATCGGCAGGACGGCCTGGCAGGCGACGAACTGGGCATGGACGTTTACCGCCCACGACCGGTCAAAACCCGCAATTTCGATCTCCTCGAGGCTGCCGGCCACCTGGACGCCGGCATGGTTGTGCAGGATGTCGATCCGGCCGTGACGGGTGGCGACATCGCCGATCAGCGCGGCGACCGCTGCGTCGTCCGTAACGTCCAGTTGCCACGCTTCCGCCTTGCCGCCGGCGGCCGCGATCCGGTCCGCCGTTTCGCGCGCAGCGGCAATATCGCGGTCCGTTGCGACGACGATGGCGCCCTCGCGGGCCATGGCCTCCGATCCGGCGCGTCCGATACCGGAGCCAGCACCGGTCACGATCGCCGTCCTGCCCTCAAGAATCATGCTATTTCCTTCCTCATTCAGTAACGGCGACGAAACAGGTTGCGGCGCTCGTAGACGGCGACGGCCTCGTCGATCAGCGCCGCGATGGAATGCGCCCCGTATTCCCGCCGCAGCATTTCGGCGCGTTCCGACAGCGGCGCGGGATCGGATATACGTCCCGGCCTCATCATCTCGTAGGTCTCGAGGATGACGTCCTGCGGCACTTCCACCAGCTCGGCGGCACGTTCGAGATTGAGCGCGAGGCGATCCCGGCCGGCGGCGCGGGCAATCCCGGCCTGCAGCTTGAGGACATCCGCCGAGATGCGGATATCCCGGGCGCCGACCTGGCCCGACACGACCGCGTCGAGTGTCAGCCGATCAAGCGGCATGCCCGAAGCCGAGACGGCGCGCTCGGGCGCCTCTTCCGAGATCGGATAGATATCCAGCGGAGAGCTCATTGCTGCATCCCTCCTTGGCCGATGCTCAGCGCCAGTTCGAGCGGCGGAGCGTCCGGGATCACGAGGCCTGTCTCGATCGCGTAGAGCATGGCGACGCGGACGTGGTAGCGGGCGCCGAGCGCCTGGCCTTCGGTCGGCACGATGACCGGTTCCGGCTCGCGCCCCAGCGCGTGCAGCGCGGCGTTGCGGCCCATGGCGCGGTAGTGGTCGAGCGTCGTGATCGGTGCGTTGGAGAAGAGTTCGATGTTCATGTGCGGCAGCCGGCCGGCGCGATGGATCACCGCCGTGCCCTTGGCCTGGATGCCGATCGCATAACCCGAGCCGGAAAGGCGTGCCGCCGTCAGGCCGAGGAACGAAGTATCGGCGGTGTGGCGGATGCGCACGAGGCGTGGGTTCCCGCCGCCTTCCCGCACGCCGTCGGTCAGCGCCAGCACCACGTCGATCAGGTCGTGGCCGGCAGTCGTCTGGGTGAGTTCATTGCCGAAGGCGGGGCTCAGACCGATAACCACCTCGCGCGGGTCGGTCCCCTTGTTCGCTTCGCGTCCGGCGATCAGCCACGGCTCCGCGGTCGGGTCGACGCGGCGCTCGGTGTCGAGGACCTTTTCGCGGGTCTGCAGGTCGCGGACGCCGTTCACCGCCTGCCGACGGGCCTCCGACATCCGGTACCCGGTGCCCGGTCCCTGGTAATCGTTGGGATCGTTGAGCGCGCTGATGACCTTGCCGTCGCGCAGGATGGCGGAGGTCTGCAGGTAATCGCCGGAGATGCGCTGCCGCAGCATCAACAGCAGGTTCTCGGCCTCGTGCACGAAACCATGCTTCTCCAGCGCCCGCACCGCGTCCACCGCCGTCAGCCCGCGATCGCGGATCGCCTCGCTGATGCGCGTGACCTCGCCGGTCGAGAAGGTTTCGGTGTCGAGCGAGCCTGAGGCGGCTGCGACCGAGAGCATCCAGGCTTCCGGAATTTCGGCCAGACCCAACTCCCGGAAGACCGCCGCCAGCGCCTTGATCGCCCGCATCCGGAGTTCGCGGATATCTCCCTCTTCGATGGGCGTCAGGCCGCCATCGGCTTCGAGGTCGCGCTGCAGGGCGAGGAAATCCTCCACGTCCTCGCCGTTGAAGAGCGAGGGGTTGAACGAATTGTCGTATTTGCGGATCGAGCCCATGCCGGAACACAGGAGGTCGGAGCCGGCCATGAGGTACGGCGTGATCTTGGCGCCGATGCGGATCTCGGATTCGCTTACACGCGTGTCGTTGCCGGAGGCGCATTCGAGGCCCAGCCAGACGGCGATGAGGTTCTCGGCCATCAGCTCGCGCATGCCGCCGGCCATCGAGACGGTCAGCGGCGCCCCGTCGATGCCGCCGTTCTGCGTGCCCTGCACGCCCATGGCGCGCTGCAGGCAGAGGCACCGCGCTTCGAGATAGAGCACCGACTGCTTCTCGTGGAAACCCATCAGCAGTTCGGCCGATGCGCCGGAGGTGCAGCGCGCCTTGATGCCCCGCGAAGCATAGGCGGCGGTGAGGAACGCCTTGGACCACGGGGTGTCGTCGCCATCGACGAAGGCCGCCTCAGTGCCATAGACCGACACCGTCTCGGCGTAGGAGGTGAAGCCCGCCATGCCGATGCGCAGCTCTTCCGCTTCCTCGATCGAGCATTGGAACAGCACACCGCCGCGCCCGACCGAGGCGCCGACCGCGCAAGCGATGGCGTTGGACCAGGAGTTCGATGCGACACGCATCGTCGTCTCGATCTCGTCGAAGCCGAGCGCCACGGCCACCGCGGCATCCGCGGCGAGCTGCAGCGGATCGTCCTTGGCATTGGTGACGTGCGCCTGATTACCCGGCGTGCGGCGCTGCCGCATCTTCGAATAGGCGAAGGTGATCTCCAGCGACGACAGATGCGAGACGACGGAAGCCAGCTTCGCCGGCGTCATCCCCCGCGCCAGGCGCTCCAGCCTCTCGCGCGGCACGTTGATGTCGACCAGCATGCGGGCGACCTCGCCCGAATCCATCGCCATCGCCTCGTCGATCACGTCGAGGTCGAGGTGATGAGCTGCAATGAAGGAATCGAGTATGTCGAACTCGGCCTCAGGCTTGCCGTCGATCTCGACGACGCGGCCGTTCTCCACGCGTGCCGACGGCGCCGGGTCCCAAGGGCTGTGAAAGGTCGCGAACCCGGCCTCCGGATCCTCGACCGCAAACTGGTCGTGACGCAGCGGCCGCGTATCCCACTCGTCGAAGCGACGCCAGCGTGGAGGCGAGGTCATCGCAGCTCTCCTGTGCTGTATCTGATCTGGCGGTTTCTCAGAACCATCGCAGCCATACCAGCTGGATGAGAATGAGGATGATCACGTCCCAGAAGATCACCTCGCCGATCGTGAACCATCCGGTTTTCCGGTTCAGCCGCCAGAAAACCAGCCAGACGACCGCCGCCAGGATGAGCGGGACAAAGCTCGTCGCGGTCATTCGACCCTCTGCCCGGTCCTGGCATCGAAATAGTGCAGCGCCGACTTGGGAAAGGCGAGGCTTACCGGCTGGCCGGCCTCGATCGCATCGCAATTGGCCTGAGTCCGCAGCGTGATGGCGTTGCCGCCCGAGTTCTGGAAGATCAGCAGCGTATCGGGCTCGACGGCTTCCTTGACATCGACAGTGAGCGTCATGGCCCCGGGTGTGCTGGCGGCTGCGAGCTCGATCTGCTCGGGCCGGATACCCAGCGTGACCGGCCCGTCCGACCGGTCCACCGGGCAGGCGACCGCGCCGGCACGGAAAACCCCACCCTCGACCATGCCGTCGATCGTGTTCATCGCCGGGCGGCCCATGAATTCGGCGACGAAGCGATTGGCGGGTTTGCGGTAGATGGTCTTCGGCTCGTCGAACTGCACCAGCCTTCCGTCCTTCAGCACAGCGATGCGCGTCGCCAGCGTCATCGCCTCTTCCTGGTCATGGGTGACGAAGACGAAGGTCTTGTCGAGCTTGCGGTGCAGGCGGTTGAGCTCGGTGCGCATGTGGAGGCGCAGCAGCGCGTCGAGATTGGACAGCGGCTCGTCCATCAGGCAGATCGCCGGTTCCCACACAAGCGCGCGCGCCACGGCGACGCGTTGCGCCTGGCCGCCGGAAAGCTGCGCCGGCTTGCGCTTCAGGTAGTCCCCGATACGCAGCAAATCGGCCACGTCCCTGACCGACCGCTCGATATCGGCGGCGGGAACTTTGCGGATGCGCAGGGGATAGGCGATGTTCTCGAAGACGGACTTGTGGCTGTAGAGCGCGTAGTTCTGGAACACCATGCCGATGCCGCGGAAGCGCGGCGGCACGTTGGTGACATCCTTGCCGTCGATCTCGATGCGACCGCTCGACGGCTGCTCCAGACCGGCCAGCAGGCGGCAGGCGGTGGTCTTGCCCGACCCGGAAGGGCCTAGCAGCACGACGAATTCGCCGAGCTCGAAGTCGAGGTCGAGATGGTCGAGCGCGACGGTGCCGTCCGCGAACCGCTTCGTCACTTGCTTGAACGAGACTGCCATAAAATACTCCGCTGGCCCCTCAGCCCTTCACCGCGCCGAAAGTCAGGCCGCGCACGAGGTGCTTCTGGACGAGAAAGGTGAAGACGATGATCGGCAGGGTCGCGACCACCGCTACCGCGGCGACCTGGCCCCACAAGGTGCCGTGTGGCGTGATCAGACCGGGAATTCCGACCGTCAGCGGCCGGCCCTCGAACGCCACCAGGATGAAGGCGTAGAGGAACTCGTTCCAGGACATGATGAAACAGAGCACCGCGGTCGCCGCGAGCCCGGGGGCGGCGAGCGGCACGATGACGCGCACGAAGGCGCCGAGCTTGGAGCGCCCGTCCATCATCGCGGCCTCGTCGATCTCCTTCGGGATCTCGGCGAAGAAACCGCGCATCATCCAGACGACCAGCGACAGGTTGAAGGTCGTGTGCGCGATGACCACGGCGTAGATCGTGTCGGTGAGGCCGAGGGTCGTGAAGAACAGGAAGAGCGGCACGGCGATCGAGATCGGCGGCGCCATGCGCGTCGTCAGGAAGAAGAAGAACAGGTCTTCCTTGCCGGCGAAATCCGTGCGCGCGAAGACATAGGCCGCCGGTGCGCCGATCATGATCGACAGGGCCGTCGAGCCGCACGCGATGATCAGCGAATTGAAGACGAGCGGCAGATATTCCTTGTCGATGAAGACGGCCGGATAGTTGGCGAAGGTCGGCGTGAAGAACCAGGTCGGCTGCGGCGACAGGATGTCGAGGCGACCCTTGAAGGAGGTGAGCAGGATCCAGACGTAGGGCGTGAGCGCGATCACCAACACGCAGGCGAGAATGCCGAAGGCGAGTATCTTCCAGGATTTGCTCATGCCTGGGCCCTCTGGTCAGCGGACTTCCAGTAGACGGCCTTGTAGAAGACCGAGCACAGGATCAGCACGACGAGATAGACCATGAAGGAGACCGCGGCGCCGTAGCCGAGGTTCCACGTCTTGAAGTTCACCCGGTAGGCGTAGATCGACAGCAGCTCCGAGACGGTGCCCGGACCGCCGCCGGTCATGATGAAGACCTTGTCGAACTCCTTGAAGGCGTCGATGCCGCGCAGCAGCAGCACCAGCGCGATGATCGGCCTCAGCAGTGGCAGCATGATGTCGAAGAACTGCCGCCAGGGACCGGCACCGTCCATGGTCGCGGCCTCGAACGGCGAGCGCGGCATGCTCATCAGTCCGGCGAGGATGATCAGCGTGACGAACGGCGTCCACTGCCACACGTCGATGGCGATGATGGTGGGCATGACCAGGCTCGGCGTCGAGAAGACGGCGCTCGATTGGGACAAGAGGCCTACCGCGCGCAGATAATGCGTCGCCATGCCGAAGTCGCCCTGCAGCAGCAGGCGCCAGATGAGGCCTACGGCGACCGGCGCCAGCATCATCGGCACGAGGAGCAGCGTCGTAAGCAGGCGCTGCCGTTCGACGTAGCGCCAGATCAGCCAGGCGAGCGCGAAGCCGATCACGAACTCGATCGAGACGGCGATGGCGACGAAGCGGATGGTGCGCCAGAACGAGCCCCAGAAGATCGTGTCCTCGCGCACCAGCTTGCGGAAATTGTCGAAGCCGATGAAGGCGCCGTTCTGGTCCGGGTTGGCGAAGCTCAGGTCGGTCATCGCCGTGTAGGCCATGTAATAAAACGGCCCGACGAGGAAAACGAGGACGAGCAGCGTCGCCGGCAGGATCAGCGGCAGCGATGCGCCGCGGTCGAGCAGGATCTGTCCCCGCGAAGGTTGTGCTGTTGTGGTCATGAGGTGCCTGGCGTTCTCCCGTGGGGCCTTGCTCCCCACGGGATCATTTCACGCGATCGCAGTCTTCACTGCACCGGATATTTCATCGGCGCGCAGGAGCCCAGCACCGCCGAGATTTCCTTGGCCGACTCGTCGAGCGCTTCCTTGGCCGTCTTCTCGTCGGCCAGGTAGGAGGAGATTTCGCGCACGAGGATGTCGGTCATCTCGCTCGACTGCGGGATGGTGGGCTTGGGCTTGGCCACCTCGTTGGACGCCATCGACGCCTTGGCGTAGGGCAGCTTCTGCACCTCGGCCGAGGCATAGACGTCGGGACGCGGGGTGGCGCCGCCGTTGAGGTGCTGCTCGAGCTGCTGGTCGTATTCCATCATCCACTGGATGAAGAGGTAGGCGGCCTCCTTGTTCTTGGCCGCGGTCGGGATGAGGTAGGACCAGCCCTCGACCTGGGCGACCTTGCCGCCCTCGCCCTGCGGCACGATGTCAAAGCCCATCTTGCCGACGACCGTCGACACGTTCTCGTCGACGGCGACCGCGTAGGTCGCATCGTTCCACATGATCAGCTCGGCGACCTTGCCCTGCTGCATCAGCGCCATGACGTCGTCCCAGAAGTAGTTGAGCGTGTCCGGCGGCGAGAAGGCCATCAGGCTCTTATAGTATTCGGTGGCGGCGATCGCCTGCGGGCTGTTGACGATGACCGGGCCGCATTCGGAACCCGTCTTCACTTCGAGCATGTCGCCGCCGAACGAATAGAGGAAGTTCAGCCACTCGTACCACAGCGCCTCGTGGCGCTTGCCCTGGATCGCCGTGCCGTAAAGACCCTGGTCGGGACGCGTGAACCACTCGGCGATGTCGCGGTACTGCTTCCAGTCCTGCGCCGGGCCGAGGTCGTAGCCGTATTTCGCCTTGAAGCCTTCCTGCTCCTTGGGATCCGACAGCAGGTCGGCCCGATACCATTCGTACATGGTGAGCGCGGTGAACGGGAAGCCGTAAGCCTTGCCGTCATACCAGGAGATTTCCTTCCAGAGGCCCTGGTAGAGCTGCTCCTCCGGCTTGAATTCGGGGTCGCGCAACTCAGCAGACGTCATGAACTGCTCGATCGGCTCGACATGGCCATTGGTGACGAACTTGCCGACGTTGCGGTGCTGCTGGAGGATGAAGTCGTAGCGGCCGCGCTTGGAGTTGAGGTCGAGCATCACCTTGCTGGCGGTCTCGGAAGCCTCGTACATCTCGATCTCGACCGTGATGCCGGTGCGCTTCTCGAACTCCGGCGCCAGCTTCTTCATCGCCTCGAGCGGCGGCAGCGCCTCGCCTATGGTGCGGATAGTCGTGCCCTTGTAGGGCGCGGCTGCCTCCTCGAGCGACCAGGCTCCCGCCTCGCCGACGAGAACCAATGCAGCGCTCGTCGCCAGCAGCGAAGTCGCTATGAGCATACGTAACCGTGAGCCGTTTCCATACATCGTAGTTCCCCTTGCTTGGTTATGGTTTTCGACCTGCCGCCAGATTCGGTCATCGGATGGGCACCGGTCGGGCAGAAGCCCGCGGACTGGCACGAAGAGAGCACGGCATTCGGCAGCATCCAGACCGACGGATCGGCTATCCGTCAGCACGTCGCAGGCACCGCCTGACCGCTCGCTGGCATCCTCCACTTGAACCCTCCCAACGACCTGCGAAGACCTGTCGTCTGCCTCCTAAACGAGCCTGATGAGGCAAGCTCGCAATATGCATCCGACAGTAGCCTCCTCAACGCCGAGCGCCATTGGAGGCATATTCCACAAATCGAGCAAAGCCTATAAGAATACCCTGCCGATGGGATATTTCCCATTCAGGGTAATCTAAAAGGCATATGCCTTTTGTGATAGGAGGATCGGCGTGACAAAGAATGGCGTCGAAGCCGCATCCGGCAGGCGGCTCCTGTCCCAGCCCGAGTGGTTTGCGGGCCTCGGCGACCTGATTTCGCAAGTGGGCAGCCACGACTTTCCCGACGCGTTCGCCGCCACGGTCCAGCGCCTTGCCCCTTTCGACTACACGGTGAGTTTCGCATACAGCGGCCCGGGCATACCGGTCTGCCTGCATCATACATTCGGACCGAAACAGTTCGACATCCACGTGAAGGAATACGAGATCGGGCCCTACTTGCTCGACCCTTTCTACAAGGCCGCCACAAACAGCATCCCCTCTGGCCTCTACAGGCTTGGCGATGTCGCGCCGGACCAGTTCTACAAGAGCGAGTACTATAAGTCCTATTATGTCCAGACCGGCCCGGTGGACGAGATCGGCTTCTTCATTCCCGGCAAGGACAACTGGATCATCGTCACGTCCTTGATGCGCGCGCCGAGCCAGCCCGGATTTTCCGCCCACGACCTGCGGACCTTGCGCACGGTCGAGCCCCTGGTTCGACGCATCGCCGAAATGCACTGGCGAACCGAAGAGCGCCTGAAGACGGCAAGCCACGTGGAGGACGACAAGGAGGTCCTGCGGCGCACCGTTCAGGAAGCCCTGAAGGCCCGCGACATGCCGGCGCTGACGCCCCGCGAACTCCAGGTCGTCGGGCTCGTCCTCGAGGGTCATTCGTCCGAGTCGATCGCCAGCGTGCTCGGCATATCGGCGGGCACGGTCCGCATCCATCGCAAGAACATCTACGCCAAGATGCGCATCTCGTCACAGAGAGAGCTGTTTTCCATCTTCGTCCGAACGACGATCCCAGGCACATAGACAACAGCGCCCACAGCCAATGCGAAAGGTTTCGGCCCGGACTGTCTGCTCCTGGCGAACCAAGACCTCAAGCCCTGGCGGGCGTTCATGACACCCTTGCCTTTCCAGCCATTCTCCAAGCAGCTGCGGCGGGCCCCTCATCGTCGATGCTATTTCAGTCAAGTTTCCCGAGAATGTTCAGCACGGAATCGAACAGCACCTGTGCGCCGGCGACGGTATGTTGCGGCTCGACGTGCTCGGCTTCGTTGTGACTCAAGCCGGCTCGACAAGGCACGAAGATCATCGCGGTCGGCGCGACCCTGTTGACAAAGAGCGCGTCGTGGAATGCGCCGGAAAGCAGGGGTCTGTATGAAAGCCCCAATCCGTCGGCCGCCTGCCTGATCTCGTCCAGCAGGGTCTCCGAAAAATCGGTTGGCGCCATGTCGAAGACACGGCGTATATGCGTCTCGCAACCGACAGCGACCGCCGCCTCCGTGCAGGTGGTTTCGATGAAGGATACGAGGCGGTCGAGCTCGGTGTTCTGTGGATGGCGCAGGTCCACCGTAAAATCCACCTGCTCGGGGATGGCGTTGACGGTACCCGGTGCGACCACAAATTTGCCGACGGTAAAACGGGCCCGTGCATCCCGAGGCATGATCTCGGCGTACAACTCGGAAAGAGCGCTCGCCGCCGCAGCCATCGGGTCGCGACGGAACTCGAGCGGGGTGGTGCCGGCATGCGCTGCCTGTCCCTTGATCGAGATTTCCAGCCACCGGGTTCCCTGAATCCCCTCGACGATGCCGATGGGAACATCGGCGCGCTCCAGGGATGGTCCCTGCTCGATATGAAGTTCGAGGTAACCGGCTATTGGAAATCCGAGCGGGCGCATCGCAGCCTGCGGCAGCGCGTCCAGCGCGGCCTGCAAGTCGTCGCGAAACAGTCGCCCGTCATTGCTGCGCAGCGTTGCCCAGCCGTCGGGGATCGAGCCGGTGGCGAAAGCCATCGAACCCATGCAGCCCGGCTGATAGCGACAGCCTTCCTCGTTCATCCAGGCCACAGCTTCCACAGCTATGGGCGTCTCGATGCCGGCATCCTCCAAAGCTTCCAGGACCTCGAAGGCGGCCAGCGTTCCGAGCACGCCGTCGAAGCGTCCACCGGTAATCTGGCTGTCGAGATGGCTGCCCATCAGGAAAGGCGCATGGGAGCTATCCTTGCCCGTCCGCCGCACGAACAGGTTCGCGATTGCGTCCTGGTGAACGGTAAAGCCACGGGCTTGCGCCAACTCGGTCAGTAACTGGCGCGCCCGCCGATCCTCCTGCGAAAGGGCCTGACGGTTGACGCCGCCGCCCTGGGTGGCGCCAATGGCGGCAAAAGCGTCAAGCCGGCCGAGCAGCCGTTGTGCATCAATCTTCGCTTTGGTCATGCTATTTCTCTGTCGAAGGCGTTGCGGTTGGCCGCTGCGCGGCGAGCAGGGCCTCGACCTCCGGCAGCGTCGGCATGGATGGGGCGGTTCCCGCCCGCGTCACTGAAATGCCGGCGACCGCAGATGCGAAACGGACGGCTTCGATAGCTTCTGCGCCTCGTGAGAGCGCAACCGCCAGCCCGCCCGTGAAAGCGTCGCCCGCGCCGGTCGTCTCGGCGACAGGCCCGGCATGGAGGGCGGGCACATGGTGCGAGCCCTGCGCGGAATGCACCAGCGCGCCCTTGTCGCCCAATGTCACGATCACGGTTCCGACACCCCTGGCGAGCAGGACGTCGGCGGCCCGCCTGGCGTCGTCGACTGACGAGACCTTCATGCCGGTCAATGCCTCGGCCTCGGTTTCATTGGGAGTGAGATAGTCGCAAAGCCCATACATATGTTCCGGGAGCTCGGCTGCCGGTGCTGGGTTGAGGACCGTCTTCACTTTGGCCGCGCGCGCGATTTGCAGCGCATGCAGGGCCGTTTCGACCGGCTGCTCGAGTTGCGTCACGAACACGCTGGCAGAACGGATGACATCGGCGTTGGCGTCGATGTCATCCGGCGACAGGAGAGAGGCCGCTCCAGGGCTGACGATGATGGCATTGTTGCCAGTCGTCTCCTCCACGAAGATATAAGCCGCGCCCGTATAGCTGTCGGGCGTAGCGATCGCCGCGCTGGTGACCCCGGCTGCAGCCCAGGTCTGCTTTGCCAGCTCGGCAAAGGCATCGACGCCAAGTCGTGTAAGGAACGTGACGTCGGCGCCCAGCCTGCCGGCGGCGACAGCCTGGTTCGAACCCTTGCCCCCCGGGCCGAGGTGGAAGGAGGACCCCATGACGGTCTCCCCCACCCGCGGCTGCCGGGCGGCCCGGTACGCGGTATCGGCGACGAATACACCGAGGATGACGATCATCTGCTTGTGATCCATGCCGATGCGCCGCGACCTAGTTTGCGACCAGGATGCGATTCGGACTGAGCACGAATGGCTGTAGGATGCCGCACGTATTGCTCAGCGGGATGACTTCCGGCTTCAGCTTGATGCCGATGACGTCCGCCATGTAGGCGCGCCTTGCTTCAGCCCGGTCGTGGAGATCGGGATAGCGTTCCTTCAACGCGGCGCGCCCGTTTTCGTCCAGCAGCGCAATTCCGTCTTCCATGTTGGTGGTGAAGTAGGGCGTTCCGGTTGCAGGGATGATGTCCATCTGGACCGCCTGCCCGCTACTGAAGGTTTCCGTGCTGCCCGGATAGATCGGGGTGTTCATCCATTCGTCGAGATGGATCAGGTGGCCGGGAACCAGGATGAGATTGAAGAACTTGTCCCCCAGGCGCGAGCGGACCATCGCATCGATGTCGCCGCCGACGACGCCAATGCCGATGGTCTGGTACCACTCTCGCACAGTTTCAAAGAACGGTCCGGCCAGTTTCTCGACATAGTCCTGGACCTCAAGAGGCAGGTCGCCCGCATCCTCGGCGATCCAGCCTCCGCGCGCCGTCAGCGCACCCCATTGGCCGAAGGCCATCGAGATGGGATCGCCCTTCTTTGCAATGCGCGACGAGGGGCCGTTGAGGCCGTCGGCGCGGGCGCGCTCGCCGGTGGACAGCATCAGGTGTGAGTTGAGAGGTATCCCAGGCAGCATCGCCTTCGACAGCATCTCGTATTCGCTCTGGCCGGGACGAATCTGGCCGATCACCCGTTGCATCGCGTCCGAGACGCTTGCGGCGGCGAATTCGAACTGAGCCAGTTGCTCAAGCTCATTGATGGCCCGCATGCCGTCGCTGGCGTTCATGAGGATGGAACCGATATTTGTGATCTCAGCGCTCGCGCCCGCCAGCGTCCTGATCCCGTCGAGAACGTAGCCGGGGATCTCGATCCAGCTGTTGGGGTTCGGGGATTCCAGGCTGGTGAAATATTTCCATCCGGCAACCCCGATCCTGGCGCCTTGCCTGATGCCGCAATCGGACAGCAGGTCCAGCAATGCTGGCGTCTGCCTGCGGTCCTGGCCGAGCAGGCCGAAGGGAGGATAGAGCTTCGTGGAAACCGGTATGCGCGCATTGGCTGCACGCGGCTGGCATTCCGGTCCGGTAACGATGACGGGAGTGCCGCCCTTGACCGAACACACAAGCAACGCTTCCTCGAATCTCGGATCGAAGCCGGTGAGGTAGGCCATGTTCGCGCAATGCTCACGATCGGCATAGACGACCACCGTATCGATGCCCTGCTTCGCCGCACGGTCAAGGAAGGTCTGGAACCGGTCCGCATAGACGCTGTCCGCGATCTCCGGCATGATCTTGGGGGAGGTGATGGAAGGAAGTTCCACTTCTCTCAAGCGATAGGACGCCACGTCAATTCCTCACTGAAAATTCAAGTTGCAGTCTTTGGGTATGATGGGGAGGCAGGCAGCGAACCGCCTGCCCCCTGCTTGCGGATTATTGCTTGGCGAGCCACCGGACCAGGTTGGTCCAGAACGGCGGATAGCCTTCCCAGTTGACGAACTCCGGCGGTCCCCAATGCGGACCGCAGTCGGACGAAAACACGCCGGTGCGGCCCTTGCCGACCTCTCTCACCGCAACCAGCGGATCGTTTCCGACGGTGACGATCAGATCCGAATCCGGCCGGAGGGCGGCGCGGTTGTAGCCTAGCAGATGAGGCCAGGCCGGCAGTCCCTGCACGATGGGATGCTCTGCCTTGGCGACCACGGGCGTAATACCTTCCGGATGCTCGGACCGATCATCCTTGTGCTGCAGTTCGACGGGCAGGATAGCATCGACGGCGGTTCCGGCCCAGTTGCCCTTGGCCTGGATGCCCTGGAACGTCAGATATCCGCCAACCATCAGGAAGCCGCCGCCGTTCTGTACGTAGTCGCGGATGAGGTCCAGACGATTGGGGGTGCGTTGCGCCTCGTTGAACGACTTGCGCGGCAGAAGAAGCGTGTTGGCGCCGATATCGCTCAGAATGACGACGTCGAACTTGTCGATCTCTTCCCGGGTCATCGGAAAGTCGCGGTTGGCGATGTGGTTCGGGAAATAGGTGACGTCGATCCCGGCTCCGCGAAGCGCCTCGATCAGATGATCACCGCCTTCGCCGTAGCTGCATTCCTCGAACGAATCGAAGCCCTTCACATGCTGGGTGTGGGTGAACCACGATTCTCCGGCAAACAAAACGCGCAGTATCTTACTCAAGTCTGTCTCCTTTTTGGGCTGATGTTGTTTTTCGGTGGCTCTATGAGCTGCTTCTCGAGAGCCGAAGCGATTTGGTTCGACCGGTCGTCAGTCGGATGGCGTCGAAACCGCCCTCTCCGACAAAACGGATCGCGATCTGGTAGGGCAGCCAGTAGCCTTGCCCCGAGCATCCGGCAAACAAGGTTTGCTCCAGTCGCTCAAGGTTATAGGCCGCACGCCCGGCGGGGCCTTCGATGGACAGTTTCAACGTATCGCCATCGCGGAAGAAACGGTAAGTCGCCTCAAGGTCCGGAGAGTAAAACTGGCCAACGAAGCGATCGAGATCGGCATGCCCACCGGCATAGGGCGACAGTCTGGAGAGGCCATGTTCCTCTCCGCCTTCCAGAAGGCTGAGCCCGTCGTCCTTGAGCGCCAGTTGGCGGTCGATCGCGGAATATTTTATCCGTACGCAGGCTTCGTCCTGTGTCTCGAGAGGGAACTCCATCGCGTGCATGCGCACGACCGCCCTGCCCTCGTTGAACGCCAGTTCGAGCAACTCGTCCCGGTCGCGATCGATGTAGAGACCGGTCCGGCCACCGAGATCGCCGGGAAGCTCCTGCTCCGGCGGCGCGTCGTCCATCACCGCCGCTGCCGTCAAGGATGCGAGCTTGACGACGTCGGTGTCCGACGAATTGGCCAGCACGATGATCGAGACGCCCTTTTCCGGGAACCTCAGCAACTTGGAAGTGAAGCCGGGCAGAAGCCCGCCATGGCCCGAGACACGCAGACCGCGCCATGTGGTCGAGAATGTACCCAGCCCGTAGCTGCCTGAACGTCCATTGTGGTAACGCGCCGCCTCGGAAAGTTTTGCCTCGAGAGGACTTCCGAGAACCCGCAACCCGGGCATGGCGCGCTCCCAGGTCACCAGATCGTTCGCGCTGGAGACGAGGCCGGCATCGCCGTTGAAGGAAAGGCCGTAGCCTGCCTTACGGATGGTGTCGCCATCGGCCTGGTATCCTGTCGCCAAGCCGGGCAGGACGGCGCTTTCATGGCGGCAAAGCTCCGTCGCGGTCATGCCGAGCGGTTCGAATATCCGCGTGCGCAGGATCGTCTCGAGCGGTTGCGAGGTCGCTTTTTCGGCCAGACGGGACGCGAATCGGAAGCCGGAATTCGAATAAACGAACAGCGAGCCCGGGGTGAAGTTGAGGCCCTGCTGGCGCTCCAGCAACGCATCGATCTCGGGGTCGGAGATCGGGGCCTCGATGTCCTGTCCGCGCAGGACAAGAAGGTCGAAGATATCGCGCAACCCGCTGGTGTTTTCCAGCAGATGGCGCAGGCTTATCTTCACCTGGTACCGAGCGAGCGCGGGAACTTCGCTCCGCAGGTCCGCGTCCAGGTCGAGAACGCCCTCCTCCGCGAGCTGAAGCAGCGCATAGGCGAGAAACTGCTTCGTCAGGGACGCGATGCGGAAGCGCGTATCCATGGAATTGGGCACGGCGAATTCCACCGACGCCATGCCGGCTGCACGCGAATAGACGACAGCTCCGTCCTTCACGGCTGCAATCGCGACGCCGTGCGCGCGCGCCAAGTCGAAGCGGTCGAGAGCGGAATCGAGTTGACTTTTATTCATCCGGAAAGACTTTCCTGATTTTCAAGCTAGTCAAGCGTGTCAATTCCACAACCACGTTTCCGAAGGTTCGCCAACCTACCGTTTATCCACAAAAATCAGCCTAAATTGCTGATATCAGCATCTGACGGAGGCACCGATTGACGGTATTCGGAATTTGACTAGGATGCAAGTTCATGAGGCATGAGGACGCCTCTGGCAACCAGGAGGATCGATGTGACGACCGAGACTGCAGCAAATGAACTCGCCGGCCTGCCCGGAAAGCAATTCGAGGAACTGACACGCGACTACGCTCGTCAGCACGCCGTTACCCGGCGTTCCCTGTTGGGGGGTGCGCTGTCACTGGGCGCCCTCGCAATGGCTCCCGGCTTCATGAAGTCGGCGCGGGCGCAGGCCGGAACCGGCACGTTGAGAGTTGCAAGGTCGCTCGAATCCACGACGCTTGATCCCCAGAAGACGTTCAATCTCGTCGATCACGAGATACTCTGGCAGGTCATGGACACCCTGATCTATCTCGATGAGAAGGGTGAGGTCTATCCGGGCCTGGCTCTGAGCTGGGAGTTCTCCAACGAGAACAAGACGGTCACGTTCAAGCTTCGTCCCGATGTGAAATTCCATGACGGCACGCCGTTCAACGCCGAGGCGGTCGCCAAGACCGTCGCGCGTCACCAGGCGCCGGAAACGGCAAGCCCCAACGCATTCCTGCTCGGGCCTTTGGAAAAGGTCGAGGCGATAGACGATCTGACGGTTGCATATCACTACACGTCGCCCTTCGTTCCCCTCTGGGTCGGTCTTGGCTACAGCTATTGCGCACCGATGAGCCCGACGGCGTTCGAATCGATGGGCGACAAGATCGGCCGTCAGCCGATCGGCACCGGTCCGTTCAAGCTGGAGGCATGGGAGCCGGACACCGGCATCAGGCTGGTCCGCAACGATGAGCACGACTGGGCAACGCCGTGGTATGAGAACGCCGGCAAGGCGCATCTCGAGGCTGCCACCTATGTGGTGATCCCCGAGGATTCGACCCGTATTGCGGCCCTTCAGGGCGGCGAGGTCGATCTGCTGGCCGGCGACAATGCGGTTCCCTTCGACCGCGCCCGCGAGATCGAGTCCGATCCGAGCCTGCGGATCAGCCGCCAGCAGGCGCCGAGCGTGTTCGGCATCATCTTCAACCAGTCGAAGCCGCCCTTCGACAAGCTTGAAGCCCGCCAGGCGGTCAACCTTGCCGTCGACAAGGAAAAGATCATCGCCCTGGTGCTGGACGGCAACGGCAAGCCCGCGGCAAGCCCGCTGACTTCGGTGTTCCCGCAGTACAATCCGGCGACCGAAAGCAAGTATCCGTTCGATCCGGCGAAGGCGAAGGAGCTGCTTGCCTCGGCCGGCCTCGGCGACGGTTTCGAGTTCGAACTGATCATCTTCGACGCGCCGATCTTCAAGCGTGTCGCGGAAGTCGTCCAGGCCGATCTGGCCGCGGTCGGCATCAAGATGTCCGTCCAGATCCTTCCGGTCGGGGATGCGCTGGCGCTGGCCGGCAAGGGCGAGAGCACGGCTGTCGCGCTGTACTACACCTTCGGCGATCCCGACATCCTCGTTGCGCTCTTCGGCAAGGGCGGCGGTCTCAACTTCTGCTTTGCGCCGGAAAACGCGGATCTGCAGGGCAAGCTGGACGGTCAGCGGCTGTCATTCGACGCCGCCGAGCGAAAGGATTTAGTATTCGGCATCCAGGACATCCTGGTCGATCAGGCGTTCTGGGCCCCGCTCTATGAGCCCGGCTACCTGATCGCGTCGCGCCAGGAGGTGACCGGAATCAGCATCGACACGCTTGGTTTCGTGCACCTGCAGGACCTCAACCTCTAAGAGGCGCGTCCCGAGGACGGATATGTATCTCATTCCCTTTTTCCTCCGGCGCCTGGGCCATGCGGCGGCGATCCTGTTTTGCGTCGTCGTCACGGTCGTGGTGGCGGTGAGGATGATTCCCGGCGATCCGGTCGAGATCATGACGGCGGGCACGCCGGGAATTACGGAGGAACAGCGACAGGAGCTACGCAGCCAGCTCGGTCTGGACGGATCCCTGCTGACGCAGGTGGTCGGCTCGGTCCAGCGGTTCGCTTCGGGGGATATGGGTGAATCGATACGCTTCCGCCGCTCGGCGGCGGAAGTGGTCGTCGAGCGGCTTCTTGCTACGGTGGAGTTGACCTTCGCAGCCATGTTCCTGGCGTTGGCGATCTCCTTGCCGCTGGGCATTCTGGCAGCCTTGTTCCGCGGACGGTTCCTGGACCGCGTGGCTTCGGCTGTGAGCATCCTTGGAGTCTCCATTCCCAGCTTCGTGCTGGGGGTGGTGCTCATCCTTTTCTTCTCCCTGCATCTAAAATGGTTTCCGGTCGCCGGACGCGGAGGCCAGGGGTTGATCTTCGGACTTCTCGACCTCGCGTCAGGACGGGGAATTCAGCCGCTTGTCAGTGCACTGCGCCATCTGGCGCTTCCTGCATTCGCGCTGGCCTTCTCGGTCGTGGCGTGGAACACGCGGCTGATCCGGTCGTCCATGATTGAGGTTCTCAAGGCCGACTATGTGCGCTTTGCGCGGGCGAAAGGCCTGCCGGAATTCACGGTGGTGATGCGGCATGCATTTCGCACCGCCCTCATCCCCACGATCACGATCGTCGGCCTGCAGATGGGATATCTGCTCAGCGGCGCCTTTATCGTCGAGAACGTGTTTGCGTGGCTGGGCATCGGCCGGCTGGCCGTTCAGGCGGTGTCATGGCGCGACTATCCGCTTATCCAGGCGATCGTGGCCGTCACCGCCGTCATGTTCCTGCTGATCAATATCGCGGTGGAAATGCTCTATCAGATCGCAGACCCGCGGATACGTCATGCCAAGTGATCCCAGTCCTTCGTCCGGCCTCCTAGCCGAGTCCGCGGCGGCCGCCACGACGGCAGAGACCGTCAACGTCGCCAAGGTGGCCCCGGCCGCCTCGAAATTGCGCGGGGTCGCTGCCCGGCTGCGCAGCAAGAAGGGAATGACCGGCCTAGTCATCGTCCTCGTCGCCTTGATCACCACCCTGTTCGGCGATTTCCTGATGCCGCACGACCCGACGGCCCAAATCGTCCAGAACCGGTTCCTGCCGCCGGTTTTCGATGGCGGCACATGGCAACATGTTCTTGGCTCCGACAATCTGGGCCGGGACATTCTGAGCCGCACCATCGCAGGCGCACGCGTGTCGGTGGGGGTAAGCCTCGTCGTCGTCGCCTGCGCTCTTGTGGTGGGAACGTTTCTCGGTCTGATCGCGGGATATTTTGGCGGCTTCATCGACAGCCTGATCATGCGGATCACCGATTTCGAGCTGTCGCTTCCTTTCATCCTGATAGCGCTCATATTCCTGGCCGTCCTGGGGCCAGGCGCCCTGACCGCGATCCTGGCGCTCGCCGCCACCTTGTGGATCAACTACGCCCGGCTGGTCCGCGCCGAGGTGATGAAACTGCGGACGCTCGAATACGTAACCGCCGCACGCTCCATAGGCGTCGGCCCGTTCACCATCATTCGCCGGCATCTGATGCCGGCGATCCTGCCTGGGGTCATCGTGATGGCCACGCTCGACCTGTCGTGGGCGATGATCTTCGAGGCGTCCCTGAGCTTTCTCGGGCTCGGCGTGCAGCCTCCCCAGACATCATGGGGCGTGATGATCAGCGAAGGGCGGGGCTTTCTGACCCAGAACATGTGGATCGTTCTTGCTCCGAGCCTGGCGATCATCCTCACCGCCATGGGGATCAACCTTCTCGGCGACTTCCTGCAGGACGCGCTCGACAGTGAATCGGGCTCCAATCCGGAGAGCGCACAGCGATGATGACACCTCCGTCCCGGTCGCCGATCCTGTCGGTCAAGGATGTGACCATCAACTTCGACCAGACGCGCCTGCGCGATACGGTTCAGGGCGTGTCCTTTTCCGTGAAGTCGGGCGAGGCGCTCGGACTTGCCGGCGAAAGCGGCTGCGGCAAGTCCATAACCGGCCTGTCGATCATGGGCCTCACTCCGAAGCCGGGAAAGGTGACCGGCAGGATCGAATTCGACGGCGAGAACCTTCTCGAATCCTCGCCGAAGAGGATGCGCAAGATTCGCGGCGCAGGCATTGCCATGATCTTCCAGGATCCGAGCAATACGCTGAACCCGGTCATGACCATCGGCGCGCAGCTTGCCGAGCAGCTCCGCTGCCACCGGCCCGAGCTGTCAAAAGCACAAGCGCGCGAAATATGCGAGCAGGCCCTGGAAAGCGTCGGCATTTCCAGCCCGCGCGAACGCCTGTCCAACTATCCGCATGAAATAAGCGGCGGTATGCGCCAGCGCGTGGCGATTGCTTCCGCGATTCTGTTGTCGCCGAAGCTGATAATCGCCGACGAGCCGACGACCGCGCTCGACGTCACCATCCAGGCACAGATCCTGGAACTGATCAGGGAGCTGAAGTCGACGCTGCAGACGGCGATCGTCCTCATCAGCCACGACATCGGCGTCATCGCCCAGATCTGCGAGAACATGGCGGTGATGTATGCCGGCACGATCGTCGAGAGCGGGATGACCTCGAAGATATTGGCCGCCCCCCTCCACCCCTACACCAAGGGCCTGCTCAACGCGGTTCCATCCGTTCGTTCGCGCAATCGCGTGCTGGAGAGCATACCGGGAACAGTACCGCCGCCGTCGCAGCGGTTCGCCGGCTGCATCTTCCAGGACCGTTGCCAATTCGCCATCCCGAAGTGTTCCGAGGTCAACCCCGGCCTGTTGCCGGTCGATGACGGCCGCTTGGTGGCCTGTCACCTGGTCGCGGGAGCCTGCTGACATGAAAGGCGAACTCGCACCGGCGAGCGATGCCGGCAACGACCGGAAGCCGCTGCTGAAGGCAACCGGATTGCAGAAGTATTTCCCGACGGCGTCGAAAGGCATTAGCGGGCTGTTCGGCAGGTCGCGCCCACTGCGAGCCGTCGACGACGTGACCTTTGAGATCATGCCGGGCGAAGTCTTCGGACTGGTCGGCGAGAGCGGCAGCGGCAAATCCACCCTTGGATCGATGGTCGCCCATCTCCTGAGCCCGACGGCAGGGGCCGTCGAGCTGGACGGCAAGCCATGGTCGACCCTGTCCGACCGGGAGCTTGGCGCGAGACGCCGCGATGTGCAGGTTGTCTTCCAGAACCCCTATGGCTCGCTCAACCCGCGCTGGACCGTCGAGAGGATCGTCGGCGAGCCGATCATCACCCATGAGCGTGTCGCACGCAGGGCGCTGCGCGAACGCGTTGCCGAACTCCTGCTGGCCGTCGGGCTCAGCGTCGAGCATCTCGACAGGCTTCCATCGCAGTTCAGCGGTGGCCAGCGGCAGCGCATCGCTCTGGCGAGGGCGCTTGCAGGCAGCCCTCGGCTGCTGGTTGCGGACGAGCCTGTGTCGGCCCTCGACGTGTCCGTTCAGGCCCAGGTCATCAACCTGATGCGCGACCTGCACGAGCGGCAACGCATGGCGATGCTGTTCATCTCCCACAATCTCGCCGTCGTGCACCACCTGTGCGAGCGCGTCGGCATTCTCTATCTGGGAAAGCTGGTCGAGGTCGGGCCCGTCGACGAGGTATTTTCGAGGCCGCTTCATCCCTACACGCAGGCGCTTCTGGACGCGATCCCCGAAGCGGAGCCGCAACCGGCACGCCTGGTGCCGCTGAAGGGTGAGATACCCAGCCCGACCGCGCCTCCCTCCGGTTGTCACTTTCATCCTCGCTGCACCCGCGCCCAGGCCAAATGCAGGGAGGTGCCGCCGGTCATCACGGTCAAGGGCAGCCAACGACACGTTGCATGTCATTTCCCGAACGATTAGCAAAGGCCCCTCACAAAGCGGGCAGGCAGATCGACAATGAGCGACAATAAAGAGGAGAATGGCGCCGAGGTTTCATCTGGCGGCGGCCAGTACAGCAACCTGATGATCGAAACCCGGATGGGCGAAAAGCTGAAGAGCGTCAGGCTGGAGAGGAACCTGACGCTCAAGGAAGTCGGCGCCATGGTCGGCTGTTCCGAAAGCCAGCTTTCCAAGATCGAGAACAACCATACGCTGCCCTCGCTGCCGTTGCTGCACGCGCTTGTCCAGGTGCTCCATACCAACATCTCCTGGCTGTTCGAGAACGAGCAGCGCGGAAAAGTGGTAGTGGACAGAAAGGGGGAACGACCCTTGATCCACCTGGACCGCCTGCACCAAGGGGCAGGAGTATCCCTCGAGCGGGTGATCCCATACAGCAAGGATGGTCATCTGCAATGCTATATCCATCGCCTTGAACCCCACAGCACCAGCAATGGAATGATCTCGCACGAAGGCGAGGAAGTAGGCTACGTCATCTCCGGGACGGTAGAGCTGATCGCGGACGGCCATTCTTATCTGTTGTCAGAGGGCGATACATTTTTCTTTCCCTCGAATATTCCCCATGGATATTTGAATCCCGGCAGTAAGCCGGCCAGCATTTTCTGGGTGAATACACCTCCGACGTTCTAGCTCTGGACCCGATCTGCCAGGGCTAGAAATCTGCCAGGATCAGACCGATGGTTTCCGGCAGAAGAACCGCGACGGGTGGCCTGTTTGGTGAGCGAGCACCGGACGGCTCGAGTATCACCACATTCCTCCTCTGCCGCGTGGCATACCCCCTATCGATGACCGGCGGACGGCGAGGAAGAACGCCTACGTGACCCGCAACGATCTGCGACGGAAGCCGTGCGCTATAGACTACGTTCGCACAAGGACGCTTTACAATCGTCGATCCACATACCAACCAGAACCAACTAGTTGGTTGACTGAGTCATTTGTTTCTGGTTAGGCTCGGTCCGCTGAGTTCATCCACCGGCAAGGCGGGGCGGGAAAAAATACAGGCATGGCGCAGTCCGGCAAGTTTGATGTGATCATCGTCGGGGCCGGCGCTGCAGGCTGCGTGCTCGCCAACCGCCTGACCGCCGATCCCGACCGCAAGGTTCTGCTTCTCGAGGCGGGGCCGGGCGACATGCCGGTCGCCGCCCGGATGCCGGGCGCCTGGATCAGCCTGATCGACACGGAATACGACTGGAAGTACCACACCGTGCCGCAGGCGGGCTGCTTTGGCCGCCGCATCGCCTGGCCGCGCGGCCGCATGCTCGGCGGGTCCGGTTCAACCAACGCGCTAGTCTACATGCGCGGCTCGCCGTCCGACTACGACCGCTGGCGAGACAAGGGCTGCCCCGGCTGGGGCTGGGACGACGTCTTGCCCTGGTTCCGCAAGTCCGAGAGCAATCCCAGGCTCGCACACTCCCCCATGCATGGGGCCACCGGCGAAATGCCCGTCGTCGACGTGCCGAACCACGATCCCGCCGAGGAGCTTTGGCTCAAGGCGGCGCAGGAATACGGCCTGCCGTACAATGAGGACTTCAACAGCGGCGACCAGTATGGTTGCGGCTACTTCCAGGTCTTCATGCGCGACGGCGAGCGCTGCGGCCCGGCGACCGCTTTCCTCGAACCGGTGCGCTCGCGCCCCAACCTGACGGTAATCACCTCGGCGATGGCGACGCGGATCATCGTCAGCCAAGGCCGCGCCAAGGGCGTCGAATATCTGCATTTCGGGCAGTTGCGCACCGCCTTTGCCGGCAGCGACGTCGTGCTGGCCGGCGGCACCGTCAACAGCCCTCACCTCCTGATGCTGTCGGGCATCGGCCCTGCCGACGACCTGCGCGCCTCCGGCATCGATCCGATCCACGACCTGAAAGGCGTCGGCCGTTCCATGCAGGATCATCTCAATTGCGTGGTGACGTTCACGACGCGCGAGAAGTTCGGCATCGGCGGGATGACCGCCGATGAGTTCGCGGACGCGGTGAACGAGTGGACCGAGCACCGCACCGGCCCGATGGCCAACCCGTGGTCGACCCCCGGCGGACAGGCCAAGTCGCGTCCCGGCCTCGCCGAGCCGGACCTGCAGATCTACGGCATCGCCACACCCCATCGCGACCATGCCCGCTACCTGTCCACTCTGCCGGGCATCTCGATGTTCAACGTGCTGCAGCGCCCCAAGAGCACCGGCACACTGAAGCTCAGGTCGGCCGATCCGCTCGTCCATCCGGCCATCGACCCGCAATATCTTTCCGATCCGGACGGCGAAGACCTCGGCGCGCTGATCGGCGGCGTCGAACTGAGCCGCGGCATCGCCGCGACCCGGGCGTTTTCGCATCTTGGCCTGCGCGAGGCCTTTCCGTCCTCCGAGGCGAAGACCCGCGACGAGATCGCGACATTCGTCCGCGCGCAGAGCCAGTCCATCTACCACCCGACCAGCACCTGCCGCATGGGGACCGACGGGGAAGCCGTGGTCGATCCGTCGACCCTCAAGGTTCGCGGGCTCGAAGGCCTGCGGGTCTGCGACGCCTCGGTGTTTCCTGATGTCGTGTCCAGCAATATCATGTCGAGCGTGATGATGATCGCCGAGCGCGGCTCGGAATTCATGAACTGACCGGGAGGACCTAGTGACTACCAAGAGCTTGCAGCAGACATATCTGGAATCCGACGGCCTGGCGCTGGCCGAACTCGTCCACAAGGGCGAGGTCCAGCCGATCGAACTCGTTGAGACCGCAGTCACGGTCATCGAAGAGCTCAATCCGAAGCTCAACGCGGTGATCCACAAGCTCTACGACATGGGCCGCGACGCCGCGAAGACGGTCGACCGCCAGGCGTCCTTCGCCGGCGTGCCCTATCTGCTGAAGGAGCTGGCAACGTCCTGGGATGGAGCGCCCAACACCAACTCCTCCTACTATCTGAAGGACATCGTCTCGAATTTCGACGCCGAGGTCGTGAAGCGCCTGAAGAAGGCCGGCTTCCTGCTGGTCGGCAAATCCAACGCACCGGAAAACGGCTGGTCGATCTCGACCGAGCCGAAGCTCTACGGCGCGACCGTCAATCCGTGGCGCAACGACCTCACGGCCGGCGGGTCGAGCGGCGGCTCGTGTGCCGCGGTGGCGGCCGGCATGGTGCCGATCGCCGAGTCCAGCGACGCGGCAGGATCGATCCGGGTGCCTGCGTCGTGCTGCGGCGTGCTGGGACTGAAGCCGTCGCGCGGGCGCGTCACCATGGCTCCGGCAGCCGACGTCTGGCACGGCGGCGCCTATTTCCTGGCCAACACCCGCACCGTGCGCGACACCGCCGCCTATCTCGACGCCGTGGCGGGTGCGCTTCCGGGCGACCCCTACCAGCCGCCAGTCCCGGCCCAGAGCTGGCTGGAACTCTCGCGCCGTGCGCCGACCAAGCTGCGCATCGGCTATTCCGTGACGCCGCCGGACGGCAGAGCGATCGATCCCGAGGTCAGGAAGACGGTTCTCGACACGGTCAAGGTCCTGGAGCGCCTCGGCCATCATGTCGAGGAGCACAACATGGCCTTCGACGCGGACGATGCGTGGAAGACCTACACCCATATGAGCTGCGTGCAGACGGCGATCGTCTTCGACTGGCTGGCGGGCCTGGTCGGGCGGCCGGTGACGCAAGCCGACGTCGAGCCCGTTACCTGGGCGGTCATCGAGCGCGGCCGCGCCACGAGCGGCGTACGCCACATCGCCGACGTCGAAGCGATGCGCCAGATCGGCCGCAACATCTGCCTCGACCTCGATGCCTACGACATCTACCTGACGCCGATGCTGACGCATCTGCCCCGCCCGGTCGGCTATTACGACATGTCGGAGACCGATCTCGACCGCTACAACGCCAAATGGACAGACGCGGTCTTCGCGTTCCCCTTCAACATGTCGGGCCAGCCGGCCATGTCGCTGCCGCTCGGCATGTCGGCGAGCGGCGCTCCCATCGGCGTGCAGGCCGTGGCGCGCTACGGCGACGAAGCCACGATCCTGGCGCTGGCGGCCGTGCTCGAACAGGAAATGCCCTGGAAGGATCGCCATCCGCCGCGGGGCTAGCTCCGCAGGCCGGCGCAGCCATCTGCGCCGGCCTCGCCAACCATGAAATGCAGGATTTGAATCATGTCCCCTAACGACGGGTTTCCAACATCCATCGAGAGCGAAGCGTTGCTCGAGGACATCATGTCGACGCCCTCCCCCGGCCTGGTGCAGGACCTAGCGCGGGTGCCGGGCGACATCATGATCCTCGGCGTCGGCGGCAAGATGGGCCCGACGCTGGCCCGCATGGCGCGGCGCGCCGCCCCCGAGAAGCGCATCGTGGCCGTGGCCCGTTTCTCATCGAGCGGCCTGCGCGAGGAGCTGGAAACGGAAGGGATCGACACGATCGTATGCGATCTTCTCGACGCGGAAGCGGTGCGGGCCTTGCCGCGCATCGAGAACATCGTGTTCATGGCGGGCTTCAAGTTCGGAGCCCAGTCCGATCCCGGCCAGACCTGGGCGATGAACGTGCAGGTTCCAGCCATCGTCGCAGAGACGTTCCGCGACTCGCGCATCGTCGCCTTCTCGACCGGCTGCGTCTATCCCTTCGCGGAGGTGCGCGAGGGCGGCAGCTCGGAGGACGTGACGCCCGAGCCTCCCGGCGAATACGCCATTACCTGCCTCGGCCGCGAACGCATGTTCCAGCACTATTCCAAGCTCTACGGCACGCCCGGCGTGCTGTTCCGGCTGAACTACGCGATCGACCTGCGCTATGGCGTGCTGCACGACCTCGCCCAGAAGATCATCGACCGCAAGCCCATCGACGTGTCGATGGGCCACGTCAACATCATCTGGCAGGGCGATGCGTGCGCACAGGCATTGCGCAGCCTGGCGCATTGCGCCTCGCCGCCGATGCCGCTGAATGTCAGCGGTCCGGAAATCCTGTCGGTGCGCTGGCTGGCGCAGGAACTCGGCCGCCGCCTCGATATCGAACCTGAGATCATCGGCGTCGAGGCCGAACGCTCCTGGCTCACCAACACGGCGCGCGCCGCGCAGCTGTTCGGCTATCCGTCCGTCTCCACGCTGACCATGATCGGCTGGGTGGCCGACTGGGTCGCGGCGGGGCGCAGGAGCCTCGGGAAGCCCACCAAGTTCGAGGTTCGTAGTGGGGCCTACTGACGCTTCGCCGAGCGTGATCCTGGGCGTCGCCGACATCGACGACGCCCTTCTGCTTTCCGACGAGGCACGGTGGAATCAGATCGCCGAAGACTGGGCGCTCTTCATGTCGCCCGGCGAATGCTACGGCGTGCGGACCGACGGACGCCTTGTCGCCTCGGCAGCCATCCTGCCCTTTGCGGGCGGCTTCGGCTGGATTTCCATGGTCCTGGTGACTGCCGACAGCAGGCGCAGGGGCCTCGCCAGCCGCCTCATGGACCGCTGTATCGAGGCGATGCGCCGGCACGGCGCGGCGTCGCTGCTCGACGCGACGCCCGAAGGCGCGCTGGTCTATTCCCAGCTCGGCTTCCGCACGCGCTGCCGCATGGCGCGCTGGCGCGGCATGGGAACCGAAAGCCGGAACCGCGAAGCGGCGATCCAACCCGACCGCAGCGCGATCCTGCAGCGGGACCGCGAGGCCTTCGGAGGCGATCGCGGCTTCCTGCTCAACGACTTCCTCAACCGCCCGGGAACGCTCGTCCTCGGCAATTCCAGGTCATTCGTCCTGCTACGCCAAGGGCGCCGCGCCACGCAGATCGGCCCCTTGGTCTGCGCCTCGCCGGTGGAAGCGCGCGAATTGCTGGAACTGGCGTTCAGCCATGTCTCGGGGCCGATCATCCTCGACGTGCTCGACGCCGGCGAAGGGCTTCACCCGGTGCTGGAGAAGCACGGATTCGAGGCGTTCCGCACGTTCGAGCGGATGGTACTCGACCGCAACGACCTGCCCGGCATAGTTTCCGACGTGATGGTCGCCGCCGGCCCGGAATTCGGCTGAACGACCGAACCTACCCCTGGGCGGACCGCAGCGCGACGCCGGTCGCAGCGACTGTCAGGGAGTGCTCATCCAGCCCGGCATTGTCCATCGTCGCGGTGATGCGGCCATCGCGCACGACCGCGATGCGGTGGCTGAGCGCCAGCACCTCGTTGAGCTCCGACGAGATGACGATGATGGCGACGCCCTCCCCCGCCAGACGCCGCAGCACGCCGTAGATTTCTTCCTTGGCTCCGACATCGACGCCGCGGGTCGGCTCGTCGCAGATCAGCACGCGGGGCGCCGTCATCAGCGCGCGCGCAAACAGCACCTTCTGCTGATTGCCGCCCGACAGAGAGGCGATGGGCGTGTCCAGCGAGGCCGCGACGAGCCGAAGGCCGCGCAACATCTCGCCGGCTGCCGCGCGCTCGCGGCGAAGCCGCAGGAACCCAGCGGAGGAAAAGCGCTTCAGCGCGGCTGCCGTGGCGTTGCTGGTGATGGCCAGCGGCCCGAAGATGCCGTCGCGCTTGCGATCCTCGGTCATGTAGACCACGCCGGCTTCCAGCACGCGGGCCGGATCGTCAGGCAGCGGCGCCCCATCGAGCGCGGCGGTGAAGCCGCTGCGCGGGCGCAGGCCGACGATGCGATGTGCAATCGAGGTGCGGCCGGCGCCGACCAGACCGGCAAGGCCGAGTATCTCGCCCTGCCTGAGTTCGACAGCGCTGCCGTCGGTGGCGAGGCCGGACAGCGTCAGTACCGTTCGGCTGCCAGCAGGGATCGGCTCCGGCGGATGCGGCGCCGACACCTCGCGACCGGTCATCAGCCGCACCAGCTCGGTCTCCGTCAGATCCGCCTTGGCGCGGGTCGCGACCAGGGCCCCGTCACGCATGACCGAGACCCTGTCGGCGATCTCGAAGATTTCTTCCAGCCGATGCGAGATGTAGAGGACGAGCAGGCCCTTCTCGCGAAGGCTGCGGATGACGCCGAACAGCTTCTCCTGCTCGGCGATCGAGAGGACCGCCGTCGGCTCGTCCAGGATCAGGATGCGGGCGTCGGTAGACAGCGCGCGTGCAAGTTCGACGAGCTGCCGGTCGGCGACGCCGAGCGAGCCGACCATGGCATTGGCGTCAAGCGCGATGCCATGCCGCTCCAGCAACACGCCAGCGGCGCGGACAGCCGCACGACGGTCGACCGTATGCAGCGGGCCGTGAAACTCGCGGCCGAGATAGATGTTGTCGGCCACGGTCAGTTCGGGGATCGAACTGAACTCCTGGTAGACGATGGAGACGCCGGCGGCGCGTGCGTCCGCCGGCGATGCAAAGGACACCTCCTGCCCGGCGACGGAGACGCTGCCGGAACTCGGGAGGATGGTCCCCGAAAGCACGTTCATCAGGGTGGATTTGCCGGCCCCGTTGGCGCCGCATACAGCATGGACCTCGCCGCCGTCGGCGGCGAAGTCCACATTGGCGAGCGCCACCACACCGGGAAAGCGGCGGGTCAGCGCTCGTGTCTGCAGGAGCGGCATGGTCATTACCACTTACTGCGGCAGAAACTCGGCCGGCAGGTCCGTCTTGAACCAGTCGTCCGGACGATCTGCCTCGTTGAGCTTGGCGGCTTCGGCCGGATCGAGATAGCGAGTGGGGACGACAACCGCGGTGGTGGTCGGCTGCCCGGTCAGGATCTTGACCGCCTGCTTGACGGCCTCGCGCCCGACTTCCAGGCCACTGGTGACGGAGCCCCACTTGCCTTCCTTGGCGACGAGCTTGGTCCAGCCATTGTAGTCATCGCCAGGCGACAGCGTGAGCTCTTCCAGGCGGCCGGACTCGTCGAACGCTTCGTAGATGCCCATCGACATCTGGCCGGCGGGCGAGAACGCGCCGTCGATCTGCGGGAAGCGCTGCAGCAGGTTTTCCGTCAGCTGCTTGGCCTTGGCGCGGTCCCAGTCGCCATATTCGGTGCTGATAAGCTCGATGTCCGGATGGCTCTTCAACGCGTCCTGCAGCACGGCGAGCTGGACCACGGCGGCCGAGGAGCCGGCGATCGGCAGCATGGCGAACACCTTGCCCTTGCCGTCCAGCGACTTGATGAACTCGTCCACGACCTGCTCTGTGTAGCTCCACTGGTTCACATAGGCGTTGGACGTGACCGAGGGGTCGCGCATGAAGTTGTAGCCGATGTTGATCGTGGCGACGCCCTGGTCATGCGCCTTCTTGAGCACAGGAAGGATGGCCTTCTCGTCCACCGGCCAGAACAGGATGGCGTCGACGCCGCTGGTCAGCAGGTCGTCGATGTCGGCGGCCTGCTTGCTCGGGTTGAAGGCGGCATCGGTGACCTTGATCTCCTTGATCTCCGGATGCAGGGAGGCTTCGTACTTGATGGACTGCGCGGTGAAGTTGATCCAGGCGTTGCTGAGATAGCCGGCGGCGACGCCGATCCGCAGGTCTCCGTCCTTCTTGAAGGCCGACGTGTCGAGCGGCTCGTTCGCCCAACCCATGATCTGGTCATAGGTTTCCTTCTTGGTGAGATCGAGCTCCTGGGCCATGGAGCCGCAGGTCAGAAACGTCCCGATCACGCCCGCGGCGATGACCGGCTTGATGAGCTGGCGCATTTTTTCTACTCCCATTGTTGATTACTCCCGACCGAGACCACCGCCGCGCCGACCTATCCACGAATAGGCGGCCGAGGCGGCGATGATGATGGCGCCCTTGACCGCGAGCTGCGCCGCGAAGGGCAGCCCGGCGACATTGGCGAGATTGAGCGCGATGATCAGCACCAAGACGCCGGCGAAAGTGCCGCCGACGCCGCCGCGCCCGCCCGAAAAGGTGGTGCCGCCAAGCACGACGGCAGCCAGCACGTCGAACTCCATGCCGGCGCCGGGGTTGGTGCCCGACACGCCGGTGCGGGCCAGCAGCGCAAGGCCGCCGAGCGCGGCGAAGAAACCCGACACCATATAGGCGACGACGGTCACCCGGCTGACCGGCAGGCCGGCCAGCCGCGCCGCGTCCGGATTGGCGCCGATCAGATAGGCATTGCGCCCGAAGCGGGTGCGCGACTGCAAGAAGATGCCGACCGCCACGGCAAGCAGAAGGCAGATCACCAGCACCGGCAGCACCCCGCCGATGCGACCGTTGAGCGTCTCGCGGAAGCCGGGCGAAACGATGCCGCGGGCCGTGCCGCCCGTGCCCATCTGCACCAGGCCGTAGACTACGATCGACATGCCGAGCGTCAGGATGAAGGCGGAACCCTTGCCGTAGGCGATCAGCAGGCCGTTGGCGAGGCCGACGGCGCTGCCGCAGGCAATTGCGGCTGCAATGCCGAGCCACAGATTATCGACCTTGCCGCCCATGACGAGCGCGCACACCACCGCGCTCATCGAGACGATCGCGCCCACCGAAAGGTCGACGCCGCGCAGCAGCATCACGAACGTGACCCCGACCGCCGTGATGCCCACGGGCGCCGCCTGCCGGACGAGGTTGGTGAGGTAGTTCAGCTTGAAAAAGGCATCCGAGACGAGCCCGGCCAGCAGAACCAGCACGACGAGCACGATCCACACCGCGGCCCTGTCGAGCGATGGCAGGCGCAGCGTGCGCGGGAAGGATTGCACCGACGTCGTCATGCCGCTGCCGCCTCGCGTGGGCGGTCGACCAGGATGGCGGCGATGACGATCAGCCCCTTCACCACGATCTGGGTGAAGGCCGGGACCTGAAGCAGGTTGAGTATGTTGCTGAGCACGCCGAGAAAGAGCACCGCGCCCAGAATGCCCGCCACGCTCACCCTGCCGCCTTTCAGCAAAGTGCCGCCGAGAACGACCGCGACGATCGAGTCGAGTTCCAGGCCGCTGCCCGCATTCGGGAAACCCGTGCCGAGACGGCCGGCGACGAGCAGGCCGGCAATGCCTGCGCACAGACCAGAAAGGACGAAGGCCGTGCGGGTCCGCGAGGCCAGGTTCAGCCCCGCCTTGCGGGCCGATTCCGCGCTGTTGCCGATCGCAAGCAGGTGCCAGCCGAAGACCGAGCGCTGCAAGAGATACCAGGCTCCGACGGCGATCGCGGCCACGAGCAGCAGGGATGCGGGAATGCCGGCAATGCGGCCATTGGCGAGGAAGGTCATGACAGGCGGGGCCTGGCCCACGCTGCGGTCGGTCAGCATGAATATGGCACCCTGCAGGATGCTCAGCATGCCGAAGGTAAGGATCAGCGGCGACATGCGCAGGCGGTTGACCAGCTCGCCGTTGACCAGGCCGACGAATGCTGCGAGACCAAGACAAACGGCGATGATGGGCAGGCTCATGGCGGGATACGCCTCGAACAGCATGCAGGCGACAACCGTGATGAGACCAACCAGTTGCCCAACCGAAAGATCGATCATGCCGCCGGCAATCACCGCCGCCTGGCCAAGCGCGAGGATGGCGAGCGTCGCCGACTGCTCAAGCACGTTGGCGAGATTGGCGGCGGTGCCGAATTGCGGCGTACTGACAAGGCCAGCCAACACCAGCAGAAACAGCGCCCAGTATATCCGGGGAAGCCTCTGGCAAGCCAACGCGGTAGCCTGCAAAGGCCGCATTTGCATTCCATCCCAAAAGTAACTAAGTAGTTGGTTATCACGAGACTCGGTGACCGGTCAATATACATCGCAGTCCCTCTGGACGCGCGCCGTGCTCTCGTGCTGATTTCTGCACGGATGTGGCAGATTGGCAGGGTACTCAGGAGGCACGGCCGATGAGCCAGCGGACGGCGAAAGTGACAGCGGGCGAAAGCACACCAGCCCGCAAACCAAAGCCGCGCGACGCGGCGGCAACGCGAGCCGCACTGCTCTCGACCGCGATCAGCGAATTTGCAGACAAGGGCTTTGCCGGCGCGCGCGTCGACGAGATCGCCAACCGGGCCGGGGTGAACAAGCAGTTGCTCTATCACCATTTCGGCAACAAGGACGACCTGTACCGCATCGCTCTGGAGGCCGTCTATTCGGAGATCCGGGCCAAGGAAAAGGCGCTTGATCTCGGCAACCTGACGCCGCTCGAGGCGATGCGGACGCTGGTGGGCTTCTCCTTCGACTATCTCGTCGAGCATCCCGAATTCATCCGGCTGGTCAACGACGAGAACGCGCAAGGCGCGCCGCACGCCAAGAAATCCGACCAGCTGACGGAAATGCACTGGCCCCTGGTGGACCTCCTGACCGAGACGCTGAAGCGCGGCGCGGCCGAAGGCACCTTCCGCGACGACATGGACCCGATCAACGTCTACATCTCGATCGCCGGCATTTCCTACTTCTACTTTTCCAACAACCCGACCCTGTCGGCGATCTTCGGCAAGAAGCTCGGCGCGCCGGCGGCGATCGCGCAGCGGCGCAAGCATGTGATCGAGTTCGTCCTGACGGCGCTACAAAGAAACCAACCAGTTGGTTGACAACTGCCATTCCTTTGCTATCGTCCGCTGATCGCGGGCGCCTGCTCTGGCGCCGGCAGCCATGACGATTGCTGGAGACGAGAATGGGCCTTCATCGCGACGATCTGCCTGCTGAAGTCATGGCCCTGCTGCGCCAAGGCTGCGTCATTCCCGCCCAACCGCTTGCCCTGACCGCAGACCGGCAATTCGACGCACGGCGCCAAAAGGCGCTGACGCGGTACTATATCGATGCCGGCGTAGGCGGGCTGGCCGTCGGCGTCCACACCACCCAGTTCGAAATCCGCGACGTCGGCCTCTACGAGCCGGTGCTGTCGCTGGCGATGCAGTCGGCGCGGGAATGGACCGATCGGCCGCTGGTCATGATCGCCGGCGTCGTCGGGCGCACGGAACAGGCGGTGCGGGAGGCGCGTATCGCCGTCGACCACGGCTATCATGCCGGCTTGCTCAGCCTCGCCGCCTTCAAGGGCGCCTCGCAGGAGGAGATCATCGAGCACTGCCGCCGCGTGGCGGACGAAATTCCGCTGGTCGGCTTCTACCTGCAGCCCGCGGTCGGCGGCGTTAGTCTCGACGCCACCTTCTGGAGAGAGTTCTGCGAAATCGAAAATGTCGTGGCGATCAAGGCCGCGCCCTTCAACCGCTACCGGACGATAGACGTGCTGCGCGGACTGGTGGAAGCGCGCGCGGAGGACCGCATCACACTCTATACCGGCAACGACGATCATATCGTGCTCGACCTGGCGCTCCCGTTCTCCATCCCGCGCGACGGAACCTCCGTCGACGTGCGCTTCCGCGGCGGGCTGCTTGGCCACTGGTCGGTATGGACGCGAGGCGCGGTCGAACTTCACCAGCGTATTCGCGCGGCTGTCGAGGCCGGCGCCATCCCCAACGACATCCTGGCGCTCGATGCGCGCGTGACCGACTGCAACGCAGCCTTCTTCGACGTCGCCAACGACTTCCATGGCTGCATCGCCGGCTGTCACGAGGTGCTGCGCCGGCAAGGGCTCCTGGAAGGCATCTGGTGCCTCAATCCGAACGAGACGCTGAGCCCCGGTCAATCGGAGGCCATTGACCGGGTGTACCAGGTTCATGCCGACCTGGCCGACGACGAATTCGTGAAGGCCAATCTGGACCGCTGGCTGTCCTAGGCGCCACTTCCGCTTGACAGCGGCAAGCGCGCAAATATTATCAAATAACTGGTTGGTTGACAGAACTTACAATTGAGCGGCCCAGGCCGGACGTGCGGGTGGCATGCTGCCCGAACGCATGGTGCTGCGCGCTCCAAGCATGAGGGGTTTGCCTTGGACATCTCGAACGTCGCGGCGCTGATCAGCCCGTCCGTTTCACGCTTCCTGGCGCAGAAGCACAAGCTCTATATCGGCGGCGAGTGGGTCGACGCCCAGTCGGGCGCAACGCTTGCCGTCGAGGACCCTGCCACCGGCCAGCAGCTGGCGACGGTTCCGGCCGGCGACAAGGCCGACGTCGACAAGGCCGTAGCCGCTGCAAGAAAGGCATTCGAGAGCGGCCCCTGGCCGAAGATCAGCCCAATCGAACGCGGCAAGCTCATTACCAAGCTTGCCATGCGCATCGAGGAACTGGCCGACGAACTGGCCGAGATCGAAGCCATCGACGGCGGCAAGCCGCTCGCCTTTGCACGCCACAGCGACATGGTGCAGACCAGCGTCACCTATCACTACATGGCAGGCTGGGCGAGCAAGCTGAACGGTGAGCAGATCCAGCTGACCGGCGGCGGCGATTTCCATGCCTACACGCTGCGCCAGCCGGTGGGCGTGGCGGGTCTCATCCTGCCCTGGAATTTCCCGCAGATCCTGCTGTCCTACAAGCTCGCCCCCGCGCTCGCCGCCGGCTGCACGGTCGTCATAAAGCCGGCCGAGCAGGCGCCGCTGTCCACGCTGCGCCTCGCCCAGATCATCGAGGAAGTGGGTTTCCCGCCGGGCGTCGTGAACGTCGTGACCGGATTTGGGGAGACGGCGGGGGCTGCGATCGCAGAGCATCCCGACGTCGACAAAGTCGCCTTCACTGGCTCGACGGAGGTCGGCAAGATCGTGGCGCGAGCCGCCCTCGGCAACATGAAGCGCCTGACGCTGGAGCTCGGCGGCAAATCGCCGATGATCGTCTTCCCGGACGCCGACCTGGAACGCACCATCCCGGGCATCACTGGCGCGGGCTTCTACCATCAGGGGCAGGTCTGCACGTCGGGCACCCGCATCTATGCGCACAAGTCTATCCACGACAAACTGCTCGACGGCATTGCCGAGCAGGCGTCGAAGATGGCCCCGGGTCATCCGCTCCAGCCCGGTACCCATTTCGGCCCGCTGATCTCGGACGAACAGTTCCAGCGCGTGCTCGGCTACGTAGAGAAGGGTCGCCACGCCGGCGCCAAGGTTTGGACCGGCGGTCGTCGCATCGGCAATGCGGGCTACTTCCTCGAGCCCACGCTTCTCGCCAACACCGATCATTCAATGGACGTCGTGCGCGAGGAGATCTTCGGCCCGGTCGTCTGCGCGATGTCGTTCGACGACGAGGACCTGGACGACATCGCCAAGGCCGCGAACGACACCCCCTACGGACTGGCCGCCTCGATCTGGACCACGAATCTCGGCGTCGCCCACAAGATGGCGAGCCGCGTGAAGGCGGGCAACGTGTGGATCAACACGCACAGCGCCTTCGATTCCGCCCTGCCCTTCGGTGGCGCCAAGCAATCAGGCTGGGGCCGGGAATGCGGTTTCGAGGCCATCCGCGCCTATACCGAGATCAAGTCGGTCTGCGCGGCCCTCTAGGGCCGCGCCACACACAACACTCCGCCTGGGCCGATCCAGGCAAAGCCAGGATAGGAAGTCGCCCGTGTATCTCGAAGCGGCGCTCAACATCGCAACAATGGTCAGCATCCTGCTGCTGGTCGCGCTTGGCCTGGCCATCGTCTTCGGCCTGATGAACATCCTGAACATGGCGCATGGCGAGCTGGTCACCATCGGGGCCTTCACGGCGTCGCTCGTGCAGGTGCATAGCGGCAGTTTCTGGCTGGGCGTCGTCGCGGCAATCATTGTCGGCGCTCTGGTTGGATGGGTACTGGAGCGCGGCCTGATCCGGTACCTCTACGATCGCCCGATGGGCGTCATCCTGGCAACCTGGGGCGTCAGCCTAATCATCCAGCAAGGGCTCCTGCTCCTGTTCGGCCCGAGCCCCCAGATCGTCTACACGCCGATCGAGGGCTCGATCACGCTCTTCGGCAATCCCTACCCCCGCTATCGCCTGGTGCTGATCGCGGCCGCTGTCCTCACCATCGCGGCGACCGCCATCGTCATGAACCGCACCCGCTTCGGCCTCGACCTGCGCACGGTGATCCAGAACCGCGAGGTGGCCGAACTAGTCGGCATCGATTCCCGTCGTATCTTCATGTTCGCCCTGGTGGGCGCCTCGGCGCTGGCCGCGCTCGCCGGCGCTCTCGTGGCGCCCCTCATCAAGGTGGTGCCGACGATGGGGGCCGACTATCTGGCGCCTTCCTTCTTCGTCGTCATCGTCGGCGGGGCCGGAAGCCTGATGGGCGTGGTCGCCGGAAGCGCCTTCATTGGCGGGCTACGAACGCTGCTCGACTACCAGGTGCCGACGACGCTGTCGCAGGCGCTGGTGCTCATCGCCGCGGTCGTCATTGTCCGCTTCCGTCCGCGGGGTCTGTTGCCGGCATGACCCTCCAGGCCTCCTCCTCTTCCGTAAAAGCCACGACGCAAAACAAGGGAGGCCTGGCTTCCATCTCACTGTCGGCTGGCCTGATGGCCGCGGTGCTGGCCTATCCGCTTCTGTTGTCCTCCTATCAGATGGACGTCGCCCGCGATGCGCTTATCTTCGCGCTGCTCGCCCTGTCGCTCGACTTCCTGTGGGGCAAGGCCGGCGTACTGTCGTTCGGCCAAGCTGCTTTCTTCGGCATGGGCGCCTATGCCGTGGCGATCGTCGGCCCGATGGTCCCCAACGACAATGGCGCACTGGCCGGGATGGTCACCGGCATCGGGCTCGCAGTGCTCGTCTCGGGCATCGTTGGCTATTTCCTCATCTATGGCGGCGTGCGCGGCGCCTACCTGACCATCGTCACGCTGGCGCTGACCTTGATCGCCCGCAACGTCGCCACCTCGTGGGCCAGCGTCACCGGCGGCGAGGCCGGACTGATCGGCGCACCGCCGCCCGGCCTGTCGATTGGCGGATGGAGCGTGACGGCGAGCGATTCCGTCAGCCTCTACCTCGTCGTCGCCATCGTCCTGTCCGTCACCCTGACCGCGCTCTGGGCCGCCTCGCGCGGACGCCTAGGCCGGGTACTGACCGCCATCCAGGACGACGAGGCGAAGGCCCGGGCCCTTGGCTACGACACCTCGGGCTATCTTCTGGCGGTGTTTGTCCTGTCGTCGGGTCTGGCAGCCATCGCGGGAGGCCTCTACGCGTCCGCTGCAGGCTATGTCGCGCCCGACCTCGTCGGTCTGCTGCTCTCCACGCAAGCCATCGTCCATGTCGCGTTCGGCGGCCGCGGAACACTGATCGGCCCAGTCCTGGCTACCGTCCTGGTGATCCATGTACAGCAGGAAGTGTCGAGCTTCAGCTATGCGCTGTGGCCGCTGCTGCTCGGGGCGTTCTTCATCGCCATGGTCTTCCTTTTCCCAAAAGGCCTGCTGCCGTTGATCAGCGACCTCGTCCACCGGCTCGTGCCGCGACGCGATCGCGGGGGAACCGCATGAGCACGCCGCTGATCGAGGCCGACAATGTCGGCGTACGCTTCGGCGGCCTGGTCGCGGTAGCCGGCGTCAGCCTTTCCATCGCCCGCGGCGAGATCTGCTGCATCGTCGGGCCGAACGGCGCCGGCAAGAGCACGCTGTTCAACGTGCTGACCGGCACCGTGAAACCCACCACCGGCCGCATCCTGATCGACGGGAAGAATTTCAGCGGCCGCCCCGTTCACGCCTTCGCGAGGCGCGGCGTCGCGCGCAAGTTCCAGGCACCGAGCATATTCTCGTCGCTGAATGTGGGCGACAACCTGCGCGTGGCGCAGCGCCAGGGCAGTGACGAAATCCATCTCGGCGAGATCCTCGGTCTGCTCGGCTTTTCAGGCATGGCAGACGCCCCGGCCGGGACCCTCTCGCATGGCCAGAAGCAATGGCTCGAGATCGGCATGGCACTGGTGGCCAGGCCCAAGGTGCTGCTGCTCGACGAGCCCACCGCCGGCATGGGGCCGGAAGAGACTATGCACACGGTACGGCTGATCCAGGAGATCGCCTCGCGCGCCGCAGTCGCCGTGATCGAACACGACATGGAGTTCGTCCGCGAACTCGGCGTACGCACCCTGGTCCTTCACCAGGGCCGCGTCATTGCCGAAGGCGGCTTCCAGGAAGTCGCCGACGACGACCATGTGCGCGATGTTTATCTGGGGCGCGGCTGATGCTGTCGGTGGACAACCTCGTCGCATCCTACAACGCAGGCCCAGTGCTGCAGGGCGTGAGCCTTTCGGTGCAAGCGGGCGAGGTGGTCGCCCTGCTGGGGCGTAACGGCGTTGGCAAGTCGACCCTGCTGCGCACCCTGGTCGGCCTCGTTCCATCCTGGAACGGAAGCATCCGCATCGACGGTACGCCCCTCGCCCCTATCGCCACCCACGACATCGCACGCATGGGCATGGCGCTTGTACCCCAGGGCCGCGGCATCATCGGCAAGCTCTCCGTTGCCGACAACTTGCGCGCCGCCATGCGCGCAGCGGGATCCCGCCCGGCACTTTCGATCGACCAGGCGATCGCGCCGTTCCCAGCGCTGCGCGAAAAACTGCCCGCCATGGCAGGCACGCTGTCGGGCGGCCAGCAGCAACAGCTTGCCATCGCCAGGGCCATGGTGGGCCGGCCCAAGGTGCTGCTGCTCGATGAACCTTCCGAGGGCGTGCAGCCCAACATTGTCCAGCAGATCGGGCAGCTTGTCCGCAAGCTGGCCGACGAAAGCGGGCTCGCGATCCTGATCGTCGAGCAGAATCTCGAACTGGCCCTCGCGACCGCAAACCGCTGCATCGTCATGGCGAAGGGCCGGATCGTCCATTCCGGACCGCCCGACGAATTCCGAAACGAGGCAGTCCTGAGACGCCACCTGGCCCTGTAGCCACCACCGTTTCAACCAGGCCAACCAAAACCAGAAGAAGGGAACTCCGATGCCGAAATTCCAAATCAACCGCCGCACCGTCCTCAAGACCGGGCTCGCCACCGCCACGACGCTCGCAATGCCGCCGATCCTACGCGCCGCCGACCAGGTCAAGATCGGATTCCTCGCACCGCTGACCGGCTCCGAGGCTATTCTCGGCATCGTGCAGTTGCAATGCTACCAACTGGCCATCGACCACCTCAACGCGGCAGGCGGCATCGGCGGACGCGAGATCGTGTCGATCACCGAGGACGACGAGACGAACGCCAAGTCGACCATCGACAAGACCCGCAAGCTGGTCGCCAAGGACGAAGTCGACCTCGTGCTCGGCACGCTCGCCTCGTTCGAGCGCACGGCGGCGCTGAGCGTGACCAGCCGGGCCAAGAAGCTGTTCATCTATCCGACCTACTACGAAGGTGGCGACTGCTCACCCTATCTGATCAACACCGGGCAGGTGCCGAACCAGCAGATCGACCCGCTGGCCGAACACCTGGCCGGGAAGAGCGTCTATGTGATCGGCCATGACTACATCTGGCCGCGCGGCAGCACCGAGCAGTTGAAGGCAGGACTGGAGGCACGCGGCGGCAGGCTCGCCGGCGCCGAGTTCATGCCCTTCGGCGTCAGCGACTTCGGGCCGTCCTTCGCCAAGGTCAAGCAAGCCAATCCGGACGTGGTCGCTTTCATGCTGGTGGCCGACGACGCCATCACCGCCGTCAAGCAGTACCACAGCTTCGGCATGACGCAGCCGCTCGTATTCCACGCCTGGGATGAGGTTTCGCTCGGAGCGGTGACGCCAGCCGAGCAAGCCGGCATCCTGTCCTCACAGGGATATTTCCAGCAGATCGACTCTCCGGCCAACAAGACCTTCACCGCAGCCTTCGCGGAGAAGTTCGGGGCCGACAAGCCGATCAACTACATCGGTGCATCCGTCTACCAGACCGCGATGCTCTACGCCAAGGCGGTCGAGAAGGCCGGCAGCGTGGAGCCGGAGAAGGTGGTCGAGGCGATCAGCCAGGTCGAGGTCGACGGTCCGATCGGCACGATGCGCGTGGAAGCGGAGACCCATCACGCCGTCCTGCCGAACTACCTCGCCAGGGTGAACGACAGCGCCAAGCTGGAAATCCTCAAATCATACGAGCCCAAGCCGCCCGTGGCAGGCTGTAAGCTCTGAATTGGAATGGGGGGCACAAAGCCCCCCTTCACTCTTCGAGGCATCCCATCAGACTAGATCGCCTGAAACGCCCTATCTTGCTGCTTTGCGCAATTCCGAACGCAGGTGGGACCTGCCGCGGGCGGCAAAACCTCAACGGCCCTCGCCGTCCAGCCAGTCGATCACCGTGTTGCTGTCGGCCACCCAGCCGAACTTCATCGCGAAATTCTTCAGCGTCGCCGCTTTCAGCTCAGGGTCGAAGGATGAAACGCCGTCGGAGACGAGCACCGTGCGGTAGCCGTGCTGCATGGCTTCCCGCGCCGTCTGGTCGACGCAGATCTGCGCGACGGTGCCCGTCACCACCAGCGAACGGACGCCGAGCTCCCGCAGCAACCGGTCCAGATCGGTGCCGTGGAACGAACCATAGGCATATTTGTCGATCACGGGATCGCCGGGCAGCGGCGCCAGTTCGTCGATGACCGCGATACACTCCAGCGCGCCCGACGCGTCGGCATATTCCCGCGTCGCACCCTCCCAACAGCATTTTACCGTGGCATCGCACTGAGGCGACCACAGCCACATGAGGCCCGGTTCCTGCTCGGCCAGGAAACGCGTATAGATCACCGGCCGGCCGAGCTTGCGGAATGTTTCGATCAAACGCTGGATAGGCACGATCGTGTCGCGCGCTTCCGCGACCTCGAGGGGCGCGCCCTGCCGGACGAAATCGTTCTGCATGTCGATCACGAGCAGGCCAGGAGCGTCGACGCGCTCGGCAACAGGCAAATCGGCGGATGAGCGCATCAAGCAACCCCTTCTCGGCTACGCACACGATAGTCAGCCCCGGAATTTGCGGGATCGGAGTCGATTTTACAACTAGTCAGTTGGAAATATCCAAGCTGGATTCTGAATTGCGCCGCGATGAACAGACAAGTCGAGTACTGCATCGCTGCCGGCGTCGACGGAGTCGTGGTGCTTGGCCTTGCGGCCGAAGTTGCTAAGCTAACGGAAGCCGAGCGATGGCCGCGCGCGCAGCCTGCAATTCTCGAAGGTAGACATAGGCCCACAACTACGCCGACCAACTGACGGTCTCCAAAGCCGATCGGCCTCGTAGCAGCTATCAGAAAACGCAGTGGTAGCGCGGAGGGTCAAAACCTTAGGGCCAAGCAGATAGCCCGTCAGACCGAGACAGCCAGAACCATTCAGGCGATGGCTCGCTCGGTGACGAGGCGCGGATAGGTGTAGGCTTCCAGCGCCTCCTCGCCGCCTTCCGAGCCGATGCCGGAATCCTTGATGCCGCCGAACGGAAGCTCGGGATGCGAGAGCCCCAGATGGTTGATGGTCAGCATGCCCGCCTCGACGCCGGAGCGCAGCCTGGCCAAGTCTTGCGGGTCGCGCGCGAAGGCATAGGCGGCAAGTCCGTAGTCGAGGCGGTTGGTCTCGGCGACCGCCTCCTCGATCTCTGCAAACGTCACGATGGGCGCGACCGGCCCGAAGGGCTCCTCGTTCATGATCCGCGCGCTGACCGGCACGTCGACGAGAACCGTCGGCTCGAAGAAATATCCGGGACCGTCCACCGGTGCGCCGCCGCTGGCAAGCCTGGCGCCGCGATCGAGCGCGTCGGCGACGATGGACCGGACCGCCGCGCGTCTCTTCTCGTTGACCAGCGGTCCCATGCCGGTCGCCTCATCGAGGCCTGAACCGAGCGTCAGCGCACGCGCCTTGGCCACGAAAGCTTCGGTGAAATCCGCCGCGATATCCTCATGGACGATGAAACGCGTCGGCGATACGCAGACCTGCCCTGCGTTGCGGAATTTTGCCGCCGCGATCAGTTCGATGACGGCGGCAACGTCTGCATCCCTGGTGACGATGACCGGCGAGTGTCCGCCGAGCTCCATCGTCGCGCGCTTCATGTGCCGGCCGGCGAGCGATGCGAGATGCTTGCCCACGGCGGTGGACCCCGTGAACGAGATCTTGCGGATCGCCGGATGGGCGATCAAGGCGGACGAGATATCGGCCGGATTGCCGTAGAGCAGGTTGACGACGCCAACGGGCACGCCGGCGTCATGAAACGCCTGAACGAGCTCCGCACAGGAAGCCGGCGTCTCCTCCGGCCCCTTGAGCACGATCGAACACCCCGCGGCCAGAGCGGCCGAAACCTTCCGCACGGCCTGGTTGATGGGGAAGTTCCACGGCGTGAACGCCGCGGTTGGCCCGACCGGATGCGGCATGACGGTCTGGGTCACGCCCTCCTGACGCGAAGGAATGACGCGTCCATAGAGCCGGCGAGCCTCTTCGGCGAACCATTCGATCAGATCCGACGCCAGGGCGACTTCCGCACGCGCCTCCCGCAGCGGCTTGCCTTGCTCCAGCGTTATCAGGCGCGCGACGGTCTCGGCCCGTTCGCGCAGCAGGCGTGCGGCGTCGCGCATCAGGCCATAGCGCCTGAAAGCGGGCGTCGCACTCCATTCCCGGAAGCCGCGCGCCGACGATTGCGCCGCAGCCTCGGTATCCCCGGCGGTCGCGGCCGCGACACGGCCGATCACTTCGCCCGTGGCGGGGTTCTCGACGGGAAGCGTCTGGCCATCCCCGCCGGTTCGACGCTCGCCGCCGATGCACAGCCGGATCAGATCGGGATATTCGTTGGACACGGTCGAACCTACCTCTCGCGATTGGATGGTTGAATGGCTCAGCCGGCCGCCATGATCTGGATTTCGACCTTGATGCGCGGCGACGAGAAGCGCGCCTCGACGCAGGCGCGCGCCGGCGGCTCGTCGGTCGACACCCATGCGTCCCAGACGCTGTTCATCGCGGCGTAGTCGGCGATGTCGGCCAGCCAGATCGTGGCCGAAACGATGTTCGACTTGTCGTAGCCCTGCTCGGCGAGAAGCGCGTCGATCTTGTCCAGAACCTCTCTGGTCTGGCCGGCGGCGTCGAGATCGAAATCCTTCGCGACCTGTGCAGAGGTGACGAACATACCGTTCCAGGAGACGCCCTGGCTCATGCGGGCGTTCTTGTGATGTCGCGTAATGCTCATGGTTCGGTTCCTTTCTGTTCGGGCGTCATGCGGCCTGCTGTGGAAATTTGCGGTCGAATGCCGCTTCGGCGATCCGGGTCAGCATCATCTCGATGGTGCCGCCATTGATCATGTGGCCCCGCGCCTTGCGGAAGCAGTATTCGGCGAGTGCGGCATCGCTGTAGCCCGCAGCGCCCATCACCTGTACGGCCATGTCGCCGGCGGCCAGCGCCGCCCGGTTGCAGTGGATCTTGGCCATCGACGATTCGTCGCCGGTGAGGCGGCCTTCGTCGGCGCGGTGGGCCGCCCGGTAAAGCATGAGCTGTGCCGCTTCGAGCTGCAGGCGGGCCTCGGCGACCTTCCACTGGATACCCTGGAACTCACAGATCGGCCGGCCGAACTGCTGCCGGTCCAGCGCATGAGCGCGGGCGAGATCGTAGGCGCACCAGCCGAGGCCAAGCGCTCGGGCGGCATTGCCCAGCTTCTCGACGTCGAAGAAGCCGGCCTTCGCCACAAAGCCTCCCGCGGAGAAGATAATGTCCTCCTCGCCGATGGCGATGTTATCGAACTCCAGCCGGCACCAGCTTTCCCCGTTCATGAAAGCGCCGGCAGCGTGGATATCCAGCCCTGGTCTGTTACGCTCGATCAGGACCGCTCCGATATCGGCGACCGTGCTTCCGAAATTGGCATAGACCACGAAGGCGTCCGCCTCTGCCGAGTTCGAGCAGTAGGTCTTGTGCCCGGCCAGCATCCCGCCGGCAACGGCGGTTTGCGTGGCCGCGGCCTGAGCGCCGGCGTTGTCCTCGGTGATCGCGATCGGGACGATCGCCTTGCCTTCGGCGACGTCCTTCAGCACGGCTCGCTGACGATCGCTATGCGCGTGGCGGGCAAGCAGCAGCGACGCACCGAAGTTGAGCTGGTGGAACGCATCGCCGGATCGCGCGCATGCGCGGGCGACGGCCTCGAGCGCTGCAGCGGCGGCAAGGATGCCGCCGCCAGCACCTTTCGAGGAAGAGAGGCCCGACCAGCCCCTGCCTGCCAGAAGTTGCGAGACGTCGCGCGGGAAGCGCTCGCCCTTCGACCTTTCCAGCGAGCCGGGCGCAAGATGCTCGGCGGAGAATGCGCGCACCGCTTCCACCAGCGCGGAGATATCGGATGGGAGTTCAAACGGCATGTTATGCTTCCACCTGTCCGGGGGCGTAGCCGGTCGGCGTGCGGTAGGCCGCCAGCGTGCGCTGCTTCATGATCCAGCGCGAGCGACCCATGCCTGCAAGCGCTGCGTTGCGCGCGAAGGCAGGCCAGTTCATCAACGAGCTGTAGACGCCGGAAAGAAGCTGCGTCCGATCGACCAGCGGGCGCTCGTTTTCCTCCCAGCCGGCAAGCGCGGTCTCGATGTCGCGCGCCTTGCTCACAACGGCGGCAAGCGAGAGCGCATTGACCATGGCAAGTGCGGCGCCCTGTCCGAAATTCGGCGACATCGCGTGCGCGGCGTCGCCGAGAATGGCCACGCGCCCCTGGTGCCACTTTGTCAGGATGACGCTCTGGTACTGGTCCCAACTCCACCGTTCCTGTTCGCCGACGGTCTCGATGTAGTCGCGAAGGACGGGGAAGCTCTCGATCCAGCTCTCTTTGTCGATGGGCGCCCGGGTACCGCGCTCGTCGCCTTTCTGGGCGATCAGCCCGAGATAGAGATGCTTTTCGCTGCACGGGGAAAGCATCGCGCGCCGGCGGCCGCTCCAGTATTCCACGAAGGTGCCTTCCGGCCATTCGCCAGCGGCGTCACGCGGAACCAGCATGCGGATCGACCCGTCGGCAAAGAGCTTCCTGCGCTTGAAAAGCCCCTTGCGAACGCTGCTTCGCGAACCCGCGCCGTCGGCGATCACAACGAGATCGGCAGTCCGGGTTTCTCCGCTTGCCAAGGTCACGGCGCCGCCGGCATCGACGTCCGAGATCTCCGAAGAGGTGACAATGGTGACGCCTGCCTTCCGGGCGGCAGTTTCGAGCGCTGCGATGACGCGGCTGCGCAACAGCATGAACATGCGCAGCGTCTGGACCTCGGTCTTCCAGTTATAGGAAGATAGAAGCCGGCCTTCCCCATCCCGTGTCTCGCGGTTGGACAGAGGGAAAGCGCCCTGGACCGCATCGTCGTAGGCACCCAGCATTTCGAGGACCTTCAGCCCGTTTTCCGACAGCGCGAGGGCGGAGCCGAAGGCGCGGATTTCGGGCCCGCGCTCATGGAGGGTGACGTCCCATCCATAGCGAGCCAGCGCCGTTGCCGCCGCGAGACCGGCAAAACCTCCGCCTACAACAGTCGCCGTTCCGGAAGGCATGGCCATGCTCACGCGTTGATGATCGACTTGAGGAATTTTTTGGCGCGTTCCGATTGAGGATTGCGGAATACGTCGGACGCGCTGCCGCTTTCCGCGATGTGGCCGGAATCCATCAGAATCGCATGGTCGGCGACGTCCCGCCCGAAGCCGATCTCGTGGGTGACGACGATCATGGCGATGTTGTCCACCTCCTTGAGGCTGCGGATGACGTTGAGCACCTCCTCGCGCATTTCCGGATCGAGCGCCGATGTCGGCTCGTCGAAGAGCATCAGGTTTGGCTTCATCGCCAGCGCCCGCGCGATGGCTACACGCTGCCGCTGTCCGCCGGACAGCGTCGAGGGATAGACGTTCGCTTTCTCCGGAATGCCGACGCGCTTGAGCAGATCGTGAGCGGTCTCGTTGGCCTCCCGGCGGTCGATGCCCAAAAGCTTGCGCGGCGCGATGGTGAGGTTGTCCAGCACGGTCATGTGCGGGAAAAGGTTGAACTGCTGGAACACGAAGCCGGTGGAAAGGCGAATCCTGAGCATCTCCTTGGGGCTCGCCGATCCAACGTCGATGCCGCCGACGGAGATCTTGCCGCCGTTGATCTTTTCCAGCCCGTTCACGCAGCGCAACAGCGTGCTCTTGCCGCAGCCGCTGGGGCCAAGCAGAACCACGGCTTCGCCGGGCGCGACGTCGAAAGAGATGCCCTTGAGCACCTCGAGCGAGCCGTACCTCTTGGTGACGTTCTCGATTTTGACGACGGGAGCTGCACCCTGCATCAGATAGGCTCCCACTTACGAAGGCGTTCGATGCCACGCATGAACATCGTGTAGAGGATGACCAGGCCGACGTAGAGAACGGCGGCGCCGGTATAAAGCTCCAGCGGCCGGAAGAACTGTACGGTCAGTTCCTGCGCGCGGAACATCACTTCCGGGACCGCGATGACGACCGCGATCGGCACTGTCTTGATGATGGTGATGTGCACGTTTGTCACCGCAGGCAGCGTCATGAAGAACGCCTGCGGGAAGATGACGTAGCGCATGGTCTGGATGCCGGAAAATCCGAGCGACGCGGCCGCCTGGCGCTGCGTGGTCGCGATCGATTCCAGGCCGCCGCGAAACGCTTCGGACGTGAAGGCGGCGCCGTTCAGCGATAGCGAGATAATCGCGCTTTCGGCGGCGGAAAACCGCCATCCGGTCAACATGGGAAGCACGTAGTGCACCCAGAACAGCAGGCAGATGACCGGGATGGTTCGGAAAACATCGACAAAGACGACGGTCGGGATGCGCAGCAGCCGATGCTGCGCCGTCGAGAAGACAGCGAGAAGCAGGCCGAGGACCGTGGCGATGACGATCGAGGGAATTGCGACCCACACCGTCTCGTAGAGCCCTTCGAGCATGTAGGGCCCGTAGGTGTGGAGGATGCTGAAATCGAACTTGTAGTTCATCTCAATTTGCTCCGACGAGCCATGACGGCATCGGCTGTCTCCCGGGAAGCGAAGGCGGAGGACACGCCTCCGCCCCGCAGGTCACGTCGTCCTTGGCTCAGCGCGGTCCGATGGGCGTTTCCTCGGGAAGGCTGTAGCGCTTCGTCAGCGTGTGATACCAGCGCTGAAGCTGCATCGACGTAACGTAGCCGTCGAGCAGGGCGAGCAAATCGGCGTCGTCATACCTCACCGCGAAGGCGAGGCCGCCCCATTCGGTTTCGTCGTCCTTGAAACGCACGAGCTTGAGTTCGTCGGGACGCTCCTCGGCGCGGATGAAGTTGGTCCAGGAATCGCCGATATAGGCGTCGGCCCGGCCCTGCATCACGTCGAGCACGGCGGAGGAGGAATCGGCCAGGGCGGAAATCTGGGCGTTCTTGATGTGGTTGCGCGCGAAGGTGTGCATGGCCGTTCCGGAAACGACGGAGAGGACCTTGCCCTCCTGATCGAGATCGGCCAGCGACTGCGCATCGCTGTCAGGGCGCGCCAGCGCCGACGTGTTGAAGAACGCGTAGGGCTTGCCGAATGCAAGGGCCGCGGCCCGCTCGGGCGTGACGCCGCCGCCAACCATGACGTCGAAGGTGCCAGCCTGAAGACCGGCGACGATGCCGGCCCAGTTGGTCGCAACATATTCGACCTTGATGCCCATGCGCTCTTCGAAGTTCTTGAGGTCGTCGGCGAGGAAGCCTTCGTAGCCGTCGCCATCCGGCTTCTTCATGAGGAAGCGCGGCCAGCCCGGCACGACACCTACCTTGATGACCTTTTCCTGCAGCACGCGCTGCAGAGCTTCCTGGGCGCTGCCTGTGGCGGTTGCGCCCACCAGTAACGATACGGCCACCAGGGCCAGCTTCAGTCGTTTGAGCATTTTTATTCCCCTTTTTATTCTGGACCAGGTTTCGGTTAGTGCGACTGCATGACGAGATCCGAGCTCATGCCGACGATGGGCGCCATCGCGTCGGGGTCGATAATGACGTCTATGACGTATGGCTCGTTGCCGGCGAGAGCCCGTTCGATGGCCGCGCCGATGAGGGCCGGGTCGGTGACGCGTTCGCCCCTGCATTTCAGGCTGCGCGCGACTTCGGCAAAATCGATTTCGAGGAAATCGCACTCGCGGTAGCTGCCGAACATCTTCTGTTCGTAGTGCTTCTGGAAACCGAGCGTGCCGTTGTTGAAGACGATGACGACAAGCGGCACCCGGTAGCGCGCGGCCGTTTCCAGCTCGTTGAAGACGTAGCCGAACGCGCCGTCGCCGGTCACGCAGATGACCGTGCTGTCTGGCGCCCCCATCTTGGCGCCGATGGCTGCCGGCAGCGACCAGCCGATGCCGCCAGTGCCGCGCGGCGAAATCATCGCCTTGCCCTTGCCCACGGTGTCGATGTGGCTCATGGCCCATCCGGTGATGTAACTCGCGTCGGTGACGATCACGGTGTCGTCGCGCACGCGGTCCGATATCTCGCGAAGCAGCCGCTCGGGGCGGATCGGCGTTTGCTGCGAGGCGAAGACCTCGCTGACCTCGCTCTCCCATTCGGCGCGCAGCGCGTCGAGACGCGGCGCCGGGTCCCGCGAAGACGGCGCGCGGCCGCCGATCTCGGCAAGCAGATCCTGCAGCGTTTCGCGCGCGTCGCCCAAGAGCGGCACCTCGGTCAGGAAATTGCGGCCGATTTCCTCGGGGTCCATGTCGATGTGGATGACCCGCGTTCCCGGTCTCGGCAGCGTCCAGTTGAAGGAGCAGATCTGGCCGTTGCGGGAGCCGACGATCAGGACGACGTCCGCTTCCTCAAGGACGGTGTTTGCAATGATGCCGCGACCGTATTGGCCGCCGGTCGAGGTGCCCGATACGCCGGCGCTCAGCGGATGATCCTCCGGAACGGCGCCCTTGCCGTTCATCGTGGTGGCGATCGGCGCGCGCAGTTTCTCGGCGAGCGCGAGCATTTCGTCCCACGCTTGCGAAATGATGACGCCGCCTCCCGACAGGATGGCTGGGCGGCGTGCCGAAAGCAGGATTTCCGCGGCTTCCGCCACCGCTTCCCGCGAAGGCCGGGTCCGCATGGACGGGAACGAGGTGTACCGCTCCTGGTTGGCCACGCCGTCTTCATGCGCGACTTGCGCCATCACATCCGGCGGACAGAGCACGACGACCGGACCCGGCCGCCCGGAGGTGGCGATGCGGAAGGCATGGCGGGTGATTTCCAGCGCGCGCTCGCGCATCTCGATGCGGCCGACCCATTTCACGTAGGGCGAAAGCGCCAGCCCGTGGTCCAGTTCGCTCGACGAATGCTTGCCGCGGTTCGACTGGGCGATCTCTTGCACGAAGGCGATGACGGGGATCGAGGACTTCTGCGCCTCGAGGAGGCCGGTGGCGAGGTTGGTTGCGCCGGGGCCGAACGTCGACAGGCAGACGCCGGGGCGGTTGGTCGCCTTCGCATAGCCGTGCGCCATGATCGCCCCGTGCTTCTCGTCGCGCACAGTGACGACCCTGACGGCGTTGCCGTCCAGCCCATGCACGATGTTCACGGGGTCCTCCATGCCGAACACGCAGGTCACCCCGTATTCCTGCAACGTCCGGGCTATGGCCGCACCGACAGTCAAAGTCATCTGAATTACCTGCTTTATGTGTTGCACAATGTGAAACTATATGCTTATTATGAAACTGTACCAGAAAACGGGTGTCAAGCGGAATCATGAAATCCGTCACGAATGCTATGAAGGTGCTGGAGCTGTTCTCGACGGAGCGCATGCAGATCAGCGTCAGCGAAGTGGCCAAGGAGCTTGCGATTCCAAAGAGTTCGGCGTCCCGGCTGCTCTCCGCGATGCGCAAAAGCGAGATCGTTGCGCAGGTGTCGAAGGGTGGCGTCTACGGCATCGGGCCGCTCGCGCGCAGGCTCGGCGCGCTCTATTCCTCCACCGTCTCGACGCGCGACATCATCCGCGAGGGCATGAAGGAGCTTGCGACGGAAACCGGCCATTCCTGCTGGATGTCAGTGCTTTCGGGAACCGACATAACGGTTGTCGACGGCATTCACGGCGGTTACCCGATCCGGCTGGTGGTCGAAGTGGGCAGCCAGCTGCCGTCCCACGCCACGGCCGCCGGCAAAGCCCTGCTGGCGCGCCTGGAAGACGAGAAGATCCGCGCGCTGTACCGCTCGTCGGACCTGCCGGTTTTCACCGAGAACACGCTGACCTCGATGGACCGCCTTCTGGCCGAGCTGGCGACGATACGCAAAAGGGGCTGGGCGGAGACGAGGCAGGAGATCATCGACGGCATAACCTCGATAAGCGTCGCATTGACGGCGGCCAGCGAACCTTCCGGCATAGCGCTCAGCGTTTCGTTTCCCGTGGCGAATCTGAACGAGGGGCAGCAGAGCGACGTCCGCCACGCCTTGCTGCGCACCGCCGCCAAGCTGGGGCAACGGATCGGAGACACGAATTGGAGCCGCTGAAGGCAGCCGAGCCGTCCTCGGCCGGCGCAATGGAAGTCGTGCGCGGAGAGCTCCTCTTCTCGTCACCTTTCCGCATACGGGCACGATGATCCCAGACAGGCTGCTTGCGGGGATGGTGTCGCGCGAACGGGCGCTGCTCGTCACCGACTGGCATATCCACGAGCTCTACGGTTTCGGCGCGGCGAAGCTGCTATGAGGGACGTCTCCATGATTCTCCCTGCTGCCGCCGATGACCATGCCCGCCCTCGAAATACTCAAGACCGTCTACGGCTATGATGCGTTCAGGGGACCGCAGGCGCGGATCGTCGAGCATGTGATATCAGGCCACAACGCCTTCGTGCTGATGCCGACGGGCGGCGGCAAGTCGCTCTGCTACCAGATCCCCGCCATCGTCCGTCCCGGCATGGGGCTCGTCGTATCGCCGCTGCTGGCGCTGATGGCCGATCAGGTGGCGGCCTTGCGGCAGGCTGGCGTGCGGGCGGCAGCCCTCAACTCCGACCTGCCGGCCGACGAGCGGCGCGCCCTGTGGCGCGACGTCCACGGCGGCAATCTCGACCTGCTCTACGTCGCCCCCGAAACGCTGCTGCGGCCGGGCGTGCTGGAGCAACTGGACCGGGTGAAGCTGTCGCTTATCGCCATCGACGAGGCGCACTGCCTGTCGCAATGGGGGCACGATTTCCGTCCTTCCTATCGGCAGCTCGACGCGCTGGTGCCGCGCTTTGCCGGTACGCCGCGCATGGCGCTGACTGCGACGGCCGACGAGCCGACGCGCGCAGAGATCCTGTCGCACCTCGAGATCGCCGAAACTGACGCCTTCATCGCCGGCTTCGACCGGCCCAACATTCGCTATGCCATCGAGGAAAAGGACAATCCGCGTGCGCAGCTGAAGGATTTCCTGAAACGGCATGAGGGCGAAAGCGGCATCGTCTACTGCCTGTCGAAGCGGAAGACCGAGGAGACCGCCGCCTGGCTGCAGGGCCTCGGCTACGACGCGCTCGCCTATCACGCCGGCATGGACAAGGCGGCGCGCGAGGCCAACCAGATGCGCTTCCAGCGCGGCGAGGCGGTCGTCATGGTCGCCACCATCGCCTTCGGCATGGGCATCGACAAGCCGGACGTGCGTTTCGTCGCGCATCTCGATCTGCCCGGCAGCATCGAGGCCTATTACCAGGAGACCGGCCGCGCCGGGCGCGACGGCTTGGCCGCAGACACCCTCATGCTCTACGGCTCCGAGGACATCGCGCTGCGCAGCCGCTTCATCGAGGAATCGGACGCGTCGGACCAGCGCAAGCGCATGGAGCGCCAGAAGCTCGACGCACTTTTGGGACTGGCCGAGACGGCGGACTGCCGCCGGCGGGTGCTGCTCTCCTATTTCGGCGACCATGCCGAGCCGTGCGGCAATTGCGACACCTGCGCCGAGCCGCCAAAACTGTTCGACGGCACGATCGCGGCGCAGAAGGCGCTGTCATGCATCTACCGCACCGGCGAGCGTTTCGGGCAGGCCTATGTCGTCGACGTGCTGCTCGGCGTCGAAAACGAGCGCATCACCCAGTTCGGCCACGACCGCATCTCCACCTTCGGCATCGGAAGAGAGCACGACAACCGCACATGGCGGGCGATCCTGCGCCAGCTGATCACGCTGAGATTTGTCGACGTCGATCTTGCCGGCCACGGTGGCCTGTCGATAGCGCCTGATGGCCGCGACTTCCTGCGCGACAAGCCGACGCTGATGCTGCGCGTGCCGCCGCCTCCGCGCGCCCGGCGTGGCAAGGTCACGCGGAATGCCGCGCAGTCCGCCGTCAGCGAGGCGGACCAGTACCTGTTCCAGGCGCTCAGGCAGAAACGCACGGAGATCGCGCGCCTGCAGAACGTGCCGCCCTATGTGATCTTCCACGACAAGACGCTGATCGAACTGGCGGCGGCGCGGCCCGCGTCGCGTGCCGAGATGGCCGATTTGCCCGGCGTCGGCGAAACCAAGCTCGACCGCTACGGCCCGGCCTTCCTGGCGGTGATCGCCGAGCATAGATGACCGGCGTTTGGTAGCCGCGAATGGGTTGCTCGCCTTGCCTTGTTCGCACCGGGAAGATGATCACTGCGCAAACAGTTCGGCAAGCCGTTCGCGGTCGATTGCGCGACAGACCTTGTCAGGAGGCTTGAAGGTGGGCACGTCCTCGCCCGCGACGAGGGAATTGACCACGGCCTCTTCCACCGCCTCGACGGCAGCTAGGTAAAAGGGGTCGAGCGCATCCTGATTGATTTCCTCGCGCATCGAGAAGACAGAAGCGGCCTCCGGCATCGGCGCCGGATTCGCCGTCGAGAACGCGAGAAAAATATCTCCGGAATTGTTGCCTCCCGGAGTACCCCCACGACCGATGCCGATTGCCGCGCGCTTGGCCATCTGCCGCAGCGCCAGCGGCGACAATGGTGCATTCGTGGCAAGGATGACGATGATCGAGCCGGTCTCCTGGCTGTGCAGGGTACCCTCCGGCATCAGCCTGCCCACCGGATTGCCAAGGATGTTGAGCCACGGCCGGATGCCGTGGTTTGCTTGCACCAGCGTCGCCACAATGTGATGGCGCCCGCCGACTTTAACCTGGCGCGACGCGCTGCCGGTTCCGGCCTTGAACTCATAGGCGATCATACCGTTTCCGCCCCCCGTGGAACCCTCGGCCACCGGTCCGGTCGAGCGCGCATCGAGCGCCGCGATCGCATGCTCGGGGGTGACGAACATGGCGTTGATGTCGTTGAGAACGCCGTCGTAGGTCTCGGCGACGATCGGCATGGCCCAGGCGTGGTTGGGGCCATGGAAGTGATCGCTGTAATGGTCGAGCATCCAGCGGGTGGCTCCGGTGTGGGCTGCGCCCACGCCATGTGTGCTGGTGATCAGCACCGGGCCAACGAAATAGCCAGCGTCGTTCACCCAATGCGTTCCGGTCATCTCGCCGTTGCCGTTCAGCGTGAACTGGCCGGCCCAGACCGGCCTAGCCTCACGTTCCGGACGGGGAAGGATGGCGGTGACGCCGGTGCGGATCTTCCGCGCAGGATCGGTAAGCGTGCAGAAGCCGACGGCCAGTCCCGGAATGTCGGTGATGGCGTTCAGTGGACCGGGCGTACCTGGAAAGGGCAGACCCAGGTCGCGGGCGCGTGCACCCCCTGGCTGCCCACGCGCCTCCCTGCCGACTTCAGATCGAAGCCCAGACCTACCGGACATTTCATCCGCAAATAGCACCGCTATTCCGCGTTCTTTCAAAAGCCTTTTGAATTCAATGCAATGATCCGTACGCGCCACCCGCTACGCCGGAAAAGAAGGGAACGCCGTGTTTTAGATCAGGGCTGGCTAGCGAAGCTTTTGCGCCTGGAGTTAGTGACATCGCACCCAAAGATCGTGTGCTGACCCCGTGCATAACTCGCTCAGCAAGACCACGCTTGGAAAATGAAGCCCGCCACCTTCCGGTCGTAGAAAACCGAATCGCTACTCTTTTTGAAATAGCTGCGTGGAAGCGCGGCATTAACGTGGCAGCTTTGGAGAAGCGAATCTTCCAAAGACAATCTTACTTGTCACGCAAAAATTTTTTTCTGAGCGCTCTCGGGCCTTCAGCAGCGAAACCTTATTCTTGAACGGGCGGAAAAAGAGGTGCGCCGCTTAGAAGGCAATTCGCTATTTTTTGGATCAAATTCGCTTTTGTTTGGCAACGACATATTGCAGGACGTTGGTGGGCCCGGAGGGACTCGAACCCCCAACCAAGCGGTTATGAGCCGCCGGCTCTAACCATTGAGCTACAGGCCCCACGCGGCTGCATTAGTTGCTTTTGGCGCGCCGCACAAGTCGCGAACAAGCGCGCGGAGCCGGAACCGCTACACGAACTGGAAAGGACCTGCACATCCCCGACGGTCGCTCGTCGTGGATAATCCGGCAAAGAAGCCCAAGCCGGCTTCGACCCCAGCCGCAATCACTTTCCGCGCCTCCCTGGCGACAGTATCGACCCGAGGCGAAGGCGCGTCCGCCGAAAAATGCGCGACGATTTCTACCCGTCGGGAGGTCTCGCACAAGGCTGGGCCGTGTGGCAGGTACATGATAGGCCAAGCGCCGGATTGTGCCCCACGCTGCCTGCAGCGATGCTATGTCACCGGGCAGGCGGATGCGAAGTGGCTTCGCCGCGACCACGGTCTCGCCAAGCAGGGGCTTTCCATGGACTTCATCTTCATGCTGACACGCGACGATCGCACGGTCGAGGATTGCCTCGACCTGGTCGAACTGATCCGTCCCGTCGGCCTGAAACATGTCGGCTTCAAGGATGTCGGCATTTCGCCCGATGTGCAGAAGGCGTTGACCAGAGCTATCCGTACGGCAGGTGCCACCTCATACATGGAAGTCGTCTCGACGACGCCGGAAGCATGCCTGGCGTCCGCACGCGTGGCGCGCGATCTCGGCGTCGACCGGCTGCTCGGGGGAACGCAGGTCGACGAGATCATGGACATATTGGATGGCAGCGACACCCGATACTATCCTTTCCCGGGCAAGCCGACCGGCCATCCGACCAGACTCGGCGGCAGGCCTTCGGACGTCGAGGCCCATTGCCGCGACTTCGTCGCCAGGGGTTGCGCCGGATGCGATCTCCTCGCCTTCCGCGCCACCGAGGCCGACCCGATCGACCTCGTGAAAGCCGCACGGAGCGGGCTCGGGCCAGACAAATACCTGATCGTCGCCGGTGCGATCGCCTCCCCCGAACGCGTCCGGGCGATCGAGGCCGCCGGCGCCGATGCCTTCACCATCGGCACGGCGGTCTTCAACGGCTCCTATTCGCCGAACAAGGGCTCGATCCTGTCGCAATTGCGCGACATCCTTGCCGATTGCGGGGCGGAGGGTCCGATGGCGCCTCGGCCTCGCCCCGGCCAGTCCGCGAGTGCCGGCACATGAAACCGCTTTATCGACTCAGATCACCCGTGCCGCCACACGCCGACTGACGGGAGGCCGAAACGATGTCAAAGGAGATGCTCGATCGTCTGCTTGCAGGAAAGCTCCGCGATCCTGACGGTGGCGGCATGCTGGTTCCGCCTCTGAAGCACATCGCGCTGGCGCGCGGACTGGGCAAGGCGGCGGCTTCGCTGGTAGCACCCCTCTCCCTGGGCAAATCGTTCGCCGTGATCATGGATCCGGATACGCGCGCCGCCATGGGCGAGCAGGTCACGGCTTTGCTCGCTGCCTCCCATAAGGTCGACGAGATCGTCCTTTCCCGCCTCCCCCATCCCGACATGGACGCGGTGAACGGCGTCATCGCCAGGACAGGAACGGCCGACGCCTTGATTGCCGTGGGCTCTGGCTCGATCAACGACATCACCAAATATGCAGCGCATCTGACCGGCAGGCCCTATGCCGTCTTCGGCACGGCGCCTTCGATGAACGGCTACACCTCGGTGTCGGCGGCGATCACCGAACACGGCCTGAAGAAGTCGCTACCGGCGACGATGCCCAAAGGCGTCTTCCTCGATCTCGACGTGATGGCGGCGGCGCCGCAGCGGCTGATCGCCTCCGGTTTCGGCGATTCGCTGGCGCGCGCCACGGCCCAGACCGACTGGCTGATGGCTCACCTTCTGCTCGGCAAGCCCTACCGCGAGGCGCCTTTCATGCTGCTCGCCGACGACGAGGACGCGATGATCGAGGCAGCGTCCGCGCTGAAGGCCGGCGACGTGTCCGCGGTCGAGCTTCTGGTGCGCACGCTCGTGATGTCGGGGCTCGGCATGACGCTTTGCGGGGGGTCCTACCCGGCGAGCCAGGGCGAGCACCTGATCGCGCACTATATCGACATGCGCGGCGAGAACCTGCCGCAGGCCTTCCACGGCGAGCACATCGCGGTGACGACGCTGACCATGGCGCGGCTGCAGCAGCGTGTCTTGGCGCTGGACGCTCTGCAGCTGGCTCCGACGTCGGACACTGAAACATCCACGATCGAAAAATTCGGCCCGGAGGTCGGCCGCGCCTGCTGGCAGGCTTTCCTGCCCAAGGTCTTCGACAAGGACGCGACCGATCAACTCAACCGGAAACTCGCCGCGGAATGGCCCGCGATCCGCGAGCGGCTGCGCCGGGTGGCCCGAGCGCCGGTGGAGCTGGAGCAGGCGCTGCTCGCAGTCGGCGCGCCGACGGCGCCGCAGGATGTCGGCCTGCCCCTGCCCTTCTACCGCGAGGCGGTCGCCAATGCGCGGCTGATCCGCGACCGCTTCACCATGCTCGACCTCGCGGCGATGTCGGTCGATCCGGTCGAGGCCGGTGTCTGACGGCCGCGCTAGCGCGGCGCCTTTTCGCCGCCCGCGACGGTAATGACCCCCACGATGATGAGGCCGGTGAGCAGCAGCCTGACGCCCGCGCTCACCCCGAACGTGTTCAGCATGGTGAGCAGCAGCACCAGGAAAAGCGACGCGCCCCATATGCCGGGAACGTTCGCCTTGCCGCCTGCGACCGAGGTGCCGCCGATCACCACCACGGCGATCGACGACAGCAGGTACTCCCTGCCGATATCGACATTGGCGCCGCGGAAATAACCGGCGAGCAGAGCGCCGTTGAGGCCGCCGAGCGTACCGCAGAGCGTATAGGTGAGGAAGCGTATCCAGCCCACATTGACGCCGGCGAGCCAGGCCGCGCGGATGTTCTGGCCGATGGCGAGCACCGAACGGCCGTAGATCATGCGGTTGAGCGCTACTGCCGCAACGATGGTGAAGAGCACGATGAGGATCGCAATGACCGGGATGCCGGCGACCTGCACGTTGGTGAAGTCGGCGAAGCCCGGCGGCGGCTTGATCTGCAGGCCGCGCCCGAAGGCGATGTCGATCGAAAGGATGATGAAGCTCGCCGACAGCGTGGCGATGATCGGCGGGATGCGCAGCGCCCAGATCAGCAGGTAGTTGGCGATGCCGACCGCGGCGCCGGAAGCGAGGGCGGCGAGAAGCCCGAGCGCGATACGCGAATCCTGACCGTTCATCACGGTCATCGCCACCGCGCTCGCCAGCCCGATATTGGCGGGCAGCGACAGGTCGACATTGCCCGGCCCGAGCGTGATGACGAACATCTGGCCAACGCCGACGATGACCATGAAGACGGCGAGCGAAAGCGCGGCCGTGATCATGCCGCCGCCGCCGACGCCGCCCGTGAAGATGATCGTCGCCAGCCACACCGCGAAGGCCCCGACGAAGGACCATATCCAGGGCGTGGAGAAGATCGCGCGGACCTGCGTCATCTCAGCGTTCCCTCCGGCTGATCAGCACGCGGGCGGCAAGCACGACGATCAGGATGATGCCGTTCGCCGCGACCTGCCAGTCGGGCGGTATCTTCATGAAGGTGAGCAGCGGCGAGGCGGCCAGCGCCAGCGTCAGCGCGCCCAGCACCGCACCGATCGGCGAGACGCGCCCGCCGACGAACTCACCGCCGCCGAGGATGACGCCGGCGATCGCCAGCAGCGTGTAACCATTGCCGATATTGGCGTCGCCGGAGGTGGTGATGCCGATCAGCGCCATTCCGGACAGGACCCCGAACAGGCCCGCAAGCGCAAAGAGCGTGACCTTTACCCTGAGGATCGACCAGCCGGCGCGCCCGAGCGCCACCGGATTGCCGCCAGAGCCGCGCAGAATGGCGCCGTAGGAGGTGCGCATCAGGCCGAAATGCACGACGAGCGCGATGACCACGGCCGCCACGATCGGGAACGGGACGAGAGGCGGCTTGAACCCCATGATTGCCGAGAGCCATTCCGGCGCCTTGCCGCCGGGCGTCGGCAGGGTAAGGATCGCAAGCCCTTGCCAGACGAAGCTCATACCGAGGGTAACGACGATGGACGGCAGGTTGCGCAGATGGATCAGCGCGCCAAGCAGCGCGTAGACGCCGATCGAGCCGAGCAGGATCAGCACGCCGACCAGCGGCGCCTCGCGCAGCCAGGTCGCGGTGACGCAGCCGACGAAGCCGACGAAGGTGCCGATCGACAGGTCGAGCTCGTTGCTCGCGATGACGAACATCTGCGCGATCGTCGCCAGCGCGATCGGGATAGCGAGGTTCAGCATCAGGCTGAAGCCGAAATAGCTGATCGCGCGCGGATTGAGCCAGGCGATGGCGATCACCACGAGCGACAGCGACAGCGCCGGCAGCATGGCGCGCAGCATCCGAGCCCGCGAGGCGGACCCTGGACGCGCCACCGACCGTTCGATGGCGGTCGTTGTCATGACGCCTCGCTGAACGAAGACTGGATCACTTTTTCTTCCGTGAGTTCGCCGCGATCGAGGTTTGCGACGATGCGGCCGCCGCGGAAAACGTAGACATGGTCGCAATGGTCGAGTTCGTCGGTCTCGGTCGTGTACCAGAGGAAGGTGCGGCCGTTTTTCGCCTCCTCGCGGATCAGGTCGTAGACCTCGAGCTTGGTGCCGATGTCGACGCCGCGCATCGGGTCGTCCATCAGCACGATCCTGGCGTCGGAGCCGAGCGCCCGCGCAAACAGCGCCTTCTGCTGGTTGCCGCCCGACAGCGACAGGATGTTGTTGCCCATGTCGGGCGTGCGGATGCCGATCTTCTTCTTCCACGTTTCGGCAAGCTCGGCCTCGCGACGCGGCGAGATCAGCAGCCCGTTGCGCAGACGCGCCAGCGAGCGGATGCCGATGTTCTCCGAGATCGACCATTGCGGGAAGATGCCGTCGGTCTGGCGGTCGCCGGCAACCAGCGCGACCGGAGCGGTCACTTCGACACCTGCCTTGCGCCGGCGCGCGCCGTCGAAGATCGCAAGCAGGAGATCGGTCTGGCCGTGCCCCGCCAGTCCGGCAAGGCCAATGATCTCGCCTTCACGCGCGACGAGTTCCTTGTCGTCGCCCTGACGCGCCGGACGGGCGCGGACCCGCAGGGCCGCCCCCTGCTTGGCCTCGGCCTTGGCGGCAGCGATGGTCTTCTCGTGATGCTCCGCGCCGCCCATCGTGGCGACCAGCCTTTCCCGGTCGAAGGCCGAGGCTGCGTCCGTCGCCACGACCTTGCCGTCGCGCATGACGACGATGCGGTCGGCATTTTCGAGGATTTCGCCGAGCAGGTGCGAAATCAGGATGCAGCTCCTGCCGCCCGCCACGAAGCGCCTGACGAAGGCGAGCAACTGGCCGGCCGTATGGGCGTCGAGCGAGGAGGTCGGCTCGTCGAGGATGACGAGGTCCAGCGGGTCGTCGGTGACGGTGAACGCGCGCGCCACCTCGACCATCTGGCGCTTGCCGATAGACAGGTCGCTGACGACGTCGGACGGGTCGACGCCATGGCCGGGGAAAATCTCGTCGAGCTTGGCGGCGATCAGCGCGGCGGATCTCTTGCGCCAGCCGAAACCCTTCAGCGACGGGTGGTTGACGCGCGTGTTCTCCGCCACGCTGAGGTTGGGGCAGAGCGACAGTTCCTGGAAGACGCAGCGTATGCCGAGCCGCTGCGCGCGCACGACGGAATAGTTTTCCTCCGCCGAGCCGCGCACGGCGATCCGCCCCCGGTCGGGCACGAGCGTGCCGGCCAGCGTGTGCATCAGCGTCGACTTGCCGGCGCCATTGTGGCCGACGAGGCCGATGCATTCGCCGGCGTCAACGCTGAAGTCGACGCCGTCGAGCGCGCGGACGGCGCCGAAATGTTTTTCGACGCCGTCCAGCTTCACGATGTTGGGACGGGTGCCGGACATCAGTCTCCGCCACCCGCCGGAAGACGCTCCACGATCATTTCTTGATGTTGGCCTCGATGGCCTTGACCGCGTCTTCCTGCGTGTACTCCGCACTCGCCACGCCGCCGACCTCGATGTTCGGCAGGGCCGCCTCGAAATCGTCCTGGGTGAAGGCGAGGTACGGCACCAGAAGGTCGTGCGGCACGTCGGTGCGGCCGTCGAGCACCTGCTGGGCGACCCAGAAGGCGAGCGTCGAGACACCCGGCGCGATGGAGGCCGACCAGGTCTTGTAGCCGTCCTTCTCCTTCTGCTCCTTCCACCACTGCAACTCGTCCTGCCGGTTGCCCATGATGATGGTCGGGCGCGGCTTGCCGGCCGCCGCGAAGGCTTGCGCCGTGCCGTAGCCGTCGCCACCCTGGGTAACGACGCCGACGATGTCGGGCAGCGAGGGTAGCACCGTGGCGACGGCCTTCTGCGCCGTCGTCTGGTCCCAGTTGCCGGTCACCGAGTTGACGATCTTGAACTGCGGATTGGCCTCCACGCCGGCGAGGATGCCCTTATGGATCGCCTCGTCGATCGAGGTGCCGGCAAGACCGCGTATTTCCAGCAGATTGCCGCCGTCCGGATGGAAGGCCTTCATCTGCTCGACTTCCTGCCGGCCCATGTCCTCGAAGTCGACGACGACGCGGTAGGCGCAGGGCTCGGTGACGATGCCATCGAACGAGACGACCACGATGCCGGCGTCGCAGGCCTGCTTGACGGCGCCGTTAAGCGCGTCGGGCGACGAGGCGTTGATGACGATCGCGTCATAGCCCTGCAGGATCAGGTTCTGGATCTGGGCAGCCTGGGTCGGCACTTCCTGGTCGGCGGTGGTGAACACGTCGGCCGCGGCCACCACGCCGTCGGCGACCGCCTTCTTGGTCACCGCGTCATAGCTCTTCAGCATCGCCTGTCGCCACGAATTGCCGGCATAGTTGTTCGAGAACGCGATCTTCTTGCCGCTGGTGTCGGCAAGAGCGGTGCCAGACGCCAGCATTGCGGCGAGCGCACTCAATACAAGCAGCTTCTTCATTCCACTCCCTCCCTTCGGGAACCATCAGACCATTACGCCGGCACCTCCTGCCGGCGTTTCTCCTGTCGCGGCGTCTGCGCGCCGATGTCGCCGGGCCCGAGACCGGCAGCCATTCCCATGTCGCCCTACAGTTGCGCGGAGTCGAAACGAGCGCAAGTCCGACAAATCAGACAAACAGGTTTTCGCGATTGGGCCACGGCCTCCTTTCGCTCGCGGCCGGGCGCTCGCTTTGCTCGCTGGCCTCCGCGAGGGCGCCGGACAGCCGGCGGCCCGCGGTCGCGGGCTCGGGCTTCGGCCGAATGTGCAATTTTCCTTCTCCCGCGCTTCATCGATGCCACGCCTGCTTTCGCATCTGGCCATTGCCGGAAAAGGTGGGAAGCGGGGCACGGGGCCTGGCCTCTCAATAGTATTACGTGGCCGGTTTCCCGTACCCCGCCGGCATACTTGCCCTACCTGGAGGGGACGCAGAATCGTTTCACCGCGCGACCTCGGTCAGGGCCCGGTCCTCGGGGCTCATCACCCAGCCGCGCCACCTCCGCGCGACCGAACCGGTACCGTCCCTGCCACGCTCGCCCGGTTCGCGACCCGCGTTCCCGTGCAGGAGATGACGAGAAGTATCGCTCAACCGGGAGTGGCGTGAGTGCAGTTGCGAAAGAATTTTTTGCAGGAGGCGTCACAGATGTCGCTCTTGTTGGGCGGACTCCCAGCGATTCCAACAGTTTGTGCAAAATCACGCTGAAGCAACAAAATTGCCAGTTGCGAAAAGAGCGCAAAATCCATCCATGCAGCCGGGACAGCCGGTCCAGGCGCACGCCGCCTCCTCAGCACTCCACCGGATCGCAGTGCTCAAACAGGCGGCCGGAACGGCGTCTTTCGCCCGGTTCCAGGGAGAAGGGCCGAATTCTGACCTGTCGGGGCCGATCCCCCGACGCGTCGCTTGTGCCTGTCATCGGGCGCGCATAGGGTGCGGCGCACACTGCTAGGAGGAATCACGGTGAAGTGCACGAATACGTCAGTGGTGGCGGCCACGGCGTTGCTTGCTTTTTTCATGATGGCGGCCTCGCTGCACGCGCAGGAAGACGGCGAGAAGCCGGACTATTCGGCGGAGATCCCGCCTTCGATCCTGACGCCGGAGGCGACCGAAAGCCGGATCGGCACGCTGAAGTTCTTCGACGGCCTGCCGGACGCCGAGACGGTCGCCAGGATCTACGACAATCTCGATTTCACCCGCGGGATCGAGGCCTTCCTGTCGGGCGTGCCGGTCGCCTCAGTGCACGCCATCTGCAAGGGGCTGGAGGCGGTCGGGGTAAGGAAGAATGGCGGCATCGCCATCACCGAGACGCTGGTCGACGCGCGTTCGCTGCTCCTGACGCCCAACCCGGCGACGCCCTATGTCTTCCACTGCCTCGACCTCACCGACGGTCCGATGGTCGTCGAGGTGCCGCCTTCCGTGCTGGGGCCGGTCAACGACGCCGCGTTCCGCTTCATCACCGATCTCGGCATCACCGGCCCGGACCAGGGCAAGGGAGGCAAGTATCTTTTCGTGCCGCCGGGCTATTCCGGCGAGCTCCCGCCGGAAGGCTATTACATGGTCCCGTCGCGGACCAACCACCTGGTCGGCCTCTATCGCGCCTTCGTGGAGAACGGCGACATTGCCGCGACGGTGAGGAACGTCAAGGAGAAGGCCAGGATCTACCCGCTGTCGGCAGCGGAGAACCCGCCGCCGTCCACCTTCTCGAACATATCGGGCGTGCAGCTCAACACGATCCCCCCCAACGACTTCAGCTTCTACGAAGAACTCAACGCTGCCGTCCAGGCCGAACCCGCCGGTGCCTTCGATCCCGAGATGGCGGGGCTTTTCGCTGCGATCGGAATCCAGAAGGGCAAGCCTTTCGAGCCGAGCGAGAAGACGAAGGAGATCCTGTCCGACGCCATCGCCGTCGGCAATGCGACGGCGCGCGCCCTGCTTTTCGCGCCGCGCAACCCGCAGGCGATCCTCTATGAGGACCGGCAATGGCGCAACGCCTTCATCGGCGGCAGCTACGAGTTCCTCGAGGCCGGCGCCAGGCTCCTCGACGCGCGCACGGCGTTCCACTACTACGCCACCGGCATCACGCCTTCGATGGCCGAGGCGAAACCGGGGACGGGATCGGCTTACGCCTATGCGGTGCGCGACGCCAAGGGCGACTATCTCGACGGCGGCAAGACCTACAGGATCACCCTGCCCGCGCCGGTGCCGGCGGAAGCCTTCTGGTCCTTCGTCGTCTACGATTCGCAGACGCGCTCGCTGCTGGAGACGGACCAGCGGGCGGCCGGGATCGACAGCCTCAACCCGGCGATGAAGGCAAACGAGGACGGGTCCCACACGATCTGGTTCGGCCCGCAGGCGCCGGAGGGCCAGGAAGGCAACTGGGTGCAGACCAGGCCCGGCAAGAGCTGGAACGTGATCTTCAGGCTCTACGGACCCCAGGCGCCGTGGTTCGACAAGACCTGGAAGCCCGGCGATTTCGAGCTGGTGGACTAGGCCTGTCGACAATCAGCCGATGCCGGCCGGCGGACGGGAGGCGCCAACCGGCGCCGCCCCTGGCAGCTGCCTCGGCTAGGCGGCAGGCGGGGTCGCGGCGGCGGGTTCCTTGCGCCGGGTGCCGCCGATCATCTCGCCCAGCCTGACGAAGAGCACGAACAGCGCCGGGATGAGCAGGATGCCGATGACGGTCGCGGCCAGCATGCCGGCCACCACCGTCGCGCCGATCGAGACGCGGCTCGCCGCGCCCGCGCCGGTCGTCAGCACCAGCGGCACCGAGCCGAGGATGAAGGCGATCGCCGTCATCAGCACGGCGCGGAAGCGCATGTGCCCGCCTTCGATCGCGGCCTCCTGCAGGCTCTTGCCGGATTCGTAGCTCTCCTTGGCGAACTCGACGATCAGGATCGCGTTCTTCGCCGCCAGGCCGATCAGCAGCACCAGGCCGATCTGCGCGTAGATGTTCAGCCCGAGCTTGACCATCTGGATGCCGAGTATGGCGCCCAGGATGGCCACCACGACCGAGGCGAGAACCGCGAAGGGGATGGTCCAGCTTTCATACTGCGCGACGAGGAAGAGATAGCCGAATATGATCGCCAGCGCGAAGACGACGACCGTCGAGGCGCCGGCCAGCGCCTCCTGGTAGGAGAGGCTCGACCACTCGAACGCGTAGCCTTGCGGCAGCGACGTGCTGGCCAGCTTCGCCATCGCGTCCATCGCCTGGCCGGACGACGAGCCCGCCGACGGCGTTCCGTTGATGGTCGCCGCGGTGAACTGGTTGTAGCGGGCAAGCAGCGTCGGCTGAAGCTCCGCCCTGACAGTCGCGACGGCGCGCAGCGGCACCATCGCCCCGGTGGTGCTGCGCACGTAGATCTTCAATATGTCGTCGGGCGTGCGCCGGAAGGCCTGATCGGCCTGCACATTGACCTGATAGACCTGCCCCATGATCGTGATGTTGTTGACATAGGCCGACCCGAGCTGCGCCTGCAGCGTGTTGAAGATCGTCGAGACCGGCACGTTCAGCCGTTGCGCGCTGTTGCGGTCGATGTCGACGAACAGGCCGGGCACTTCGGCCGAGAAGGTCGAATAGGCGCTGCCGATGGCCGGGTCCGCATTCGCCGCCACGATGAAGGAACGCATGACCTGCGCGAGCTCCTCCGGCGACTGGCCGCCGAGCGCCTCGAGACGGAAGTCGAAGCCTTCGGCATTGCCGACGCCGGGGATGGCGGGCGGCGGAAAGAGGATGATATTGGCGGCGCCGAGCGCGGCGAAATCCTGGTTGAGCTTGGCGTAGATGCCGCGCAGCCCCGTCTCGGGCGTCTTGCGCTCGTCCCACGGCTTCAGGACGATGAGGGCCAGGCCGCTGTTCGGCTGGATGGCTCCCGACAGCAGCGAATAGCCCGAGATGGTGACGACGTTGGCCACACCCTCGGTGGCCGTGGCGATCTGCTCGACCTTGTCCAGGACGCCCTGTGTCCTGGGCAGCGCGGCGGCGTCGGGAAGCTGGATGTTCGCGAACAGCACGCCCTGGTCTTCGGTCGGGATGAAGGCCGTCGGGGTGCGCACGAACTGCCAGGCCGCGAGACCGCCAAAGGCGGCGACGATCAGCAGCGCGATCAGGGAACGGCGCGACAGCAGCCGGTTGACAGTGGAATAGCCGTCGCGCGTCTTGTCGAGCCCGCGATTGAAGTAGCGGAACAGCCCCCTGCCCTCACGCGGCGGCCTGAGGAACACGGCACAAAGTGCAGGGCTGAGCGTCAGCGCATTGAGCGCTGAGATCGCCACCGACGCGGTGATGGTGATCGCGAACTGCCGGTAGAGCTGGCCGGTGATGCCGGGGAGAAAAGCGACCGGCAGGAACACGGCGAAGAGGACGAGCGTGGTCGAGATGATCGGGCCGGTCACCTGCGCCATCGCCTTGTGCGCGGCTTCCGCCGGATGGATGCCCGGTTCCTCCTCCATCACGCGCTGCACGTTCTCGACGACGACGATCGCATCGTCGACCACCAGTCCGATCGCCAGGATCAGCGCGAAGAGGGTGACCGTGTTCGCGGAAAAGCCGAAGGCGAGCAGCACCGCGAAGACGCCGATTAGCGACACCGGGATGGTGAGCGCGGGGATCAGCGTGGCGCGCCAGTCCTGCAGGAAGATGAAGACGACGGCGAGAACGATGACGCCGGTGAGCGCCAGCGTGTAGACGATCTCGTGTACGGTCGCGCGGACGAAATCGGTGGAATCGTAGATGACCTGATAGGCGACGTCGTCGGGGAAGCGCCCTTTCAGCGATTCGAGCTCTGCCTTGACCGCCTGCGCCACGCCGAGCGCGTTGGAGCCCGGCGACTGGTAGATCGCCATCGTCGCCGCCGGCCGGCCGTTGAGCTGGCTGATCGAGGCATAGGTCTGCGCGCCGAGTTCCACCCTGGCGATGTCGCGCACGCGCACGATGCCGCCGGTGTCGTTGACGCGGATGATGATGTCCGCGAACTGGTCGGTGCTGGTGAGGCGGCCGAGCGCGGTGATCGAATATTGCAGCACCTGGTCGTTCGGTATCGGCGGCGCGCCGATCAGGCCGGCGCCTGCCTGCACGTTCTGCTGCTGGATCGCGTTGGTGACGTCGTCGGACGTGATGCCGAGGGCTGCCATGCGCTGCGGATCGAGCCAGATGCGCATCGAATAGCTGAGCCCGCCCATCAGGCTGGCCGAGCCGACGCCGGCGACGCGCGCCACCGGGTTCACCACGTTGATCTGCGCGTAGTTCGACAGGAAGAGCCCGTCGCGCGATCCGTTCGGCGAATAGACGTTGGCGATGAGCAGGAAGTTCGGTTGCTGTGCGCGCACGTTGACGCCGAGCCGCGTCACCGCGTCGGGCAGTTGCGGCGTCGCAAGCGCCACGCGGTTCTGGACGTTGACCTGCGCGATGTCGGGATCGGAGCCGACGGCGAACGTCACCGTCAGCGTGTAGAGACCGCTCGAGCTGGTGGTCGAGGCCATGTAGATCATGCCCTGGACGCCGTTGACCTGCTGCTCGATGGGGGCGGCGACCGTCTCGGCCAGCGTCTGCGCGTCCGCACCCGGATAGCTGGCGGTCACCTGCACGGTCGGCGGCGTGATATCAGGGTATTGCGCGACCGGTATGTTGATGAGCGCCAGGGCGCCGGCGAGCGTGATGATGATGGCGATCACCATCGCCAGCCGGGGACGATGGATGAAGATATCGGCGAACATGGATCAGTTCCCCGCCGGCTGCGGTGTCACTGCGACGCCTGCCTGCACCTTCTGGATTCCGGAGACGATGACCATCTCGCCCTGGGCGAGCCCGGCCGTCACCGCCCAGTCGGTGCCGACGCGCTGGCCAAGCGTCACGCGGCGAATTTCCGCGCGGTTGCCTTCGCCAAGCCCGAAGACATAGGCACCCTCCTGATCCTGCAGGATGGCTGATGCCGGCACCACCGGAAGCTGGACGCTTTCGCCGGACTGCACGGTGACCGACACGAACTGGCCCGGTACGAGCTTCAGCTGCGGATTGGCGAATTCGGCATAGACGGCGATCGTGCCGGTCGACGGGTCCAGCGTGTTGTCGATGAAGGCGATCTTGCCCGGCTGGTCGTAGTCGCTGCCGTCGGACAGCCTGAGCCTCGGCTGAAAGTGAGCCGCATCGGCGGCGATGCCGGCATTGTCCGGCTGCAGCGACTTGACCACGCCGAGATATTCGCGGTCGGAGATCGAGAAGACGACGCGGATCGGATCGGTCTGCACGACGGTCGCCAGCGCGCCGCTGGACGGAGACACGAGGTTGCCTTCCGTGATGTTCGCCCTGCCGATGCGGCCGGCGATCGGCGATTTCACGTCGGTGTAGGAGAGATTGAGCTGGGCGGTCCGCAGTTGCGACTGCATCAGCAGGATCTGGGCCTTCGCCTGATCGACCTGGGCTGCCGCGTTGTCCCGGTTGGCCTGCGCCTGATCGACGGTCGACTGGGAAACGGCGGCAGTCCTCAGCAGCTCCTGCTGCCGAACCAGGTTGATGTCCTGCAGCTTGAGATTGGCTTCCGCCCCCGCCTCGGCCGCTTTCGCCGATTCGAGCTGAGCCTGCGCCCCTTCGACCGCCGCCTGGTAGGTATCCTTCTCTATCACGAAGGCGATGCTGTCGGCCTTCACGAAGGTGCCTTCCGTGAAGTTCACCTCGTCGAGGAAGCCTTCGACGCGCGCCATGAGCGCCACCTGCTGCGCCGCGACCACCGAGCCGACGAACTCGGTCTTCGTGGTGACCTCCGAAAGCTTGACGGCCGCGGTCTCGACCATTGGCGGCGCTGCGGCCGGCTGCTCCTGGGCGAACGCGCCGGAACCGGCAAGCAGGCAGGAACCCGCGATCGCTAGAGCTAGCCCTGAACGACGACGTGGCACAATCCTGCACTCCCCTCACAACGGGTTCAATTCCGGTAGATCGTACTTTCTTAGAGAATCTCTGCGCATTCGGCCAGCCTCAAGCTTCCGCCAGGTACGATACAGCCGTAGATTGTCGTGTCGATCGGCGTGCGGCGGAGGAGACCGTCCGCCGCAATGCATCCATAATCGCGGCATACGTCGCAATTGCAGTGAATCTTACGAGGAAACCTCATGAACAGAAGAATGATGGCGCTGGGGCTCGCGGCGATGATGGCCCTGCCGGCCGTGGCGGCCGCCGCTGAACCGATACAACCACGCATCGTGGTGACCGGCGAGGGCGAGGCGACGGTGGCGCCCGACATGGCGATCCTGTCACTCAGCGTGATGCGCGAGGCAAAGACCGCACGCGAGGCGCTCGACGCCAACAACGCCGCGATGGCGGAGGTCATCGAGGCGGTCAAGCAGTTCGGCATCGCCGACCGCGACGTGCAGACGGCCGGCCTGCAGATCATGCCGCGCTACAACTACACCAACAAGCCGGACGGCACCCAGGACGCGGAACTCGTCGCCTACCAGGTGGTCAACACGCTTACGGTGCGGGTGCGCGACCTCGTCAAGACCGGCGAGATCATCGACAAGGCCGTGTCGCTGGGCGTCAACCAGGGCGGCAACATCGTCTTCACCAACGACGATCCGTCGGCCACCATCACCGAGGCGCGCAAGAATGCCGTCGCCGAGGCGACCACCAGAGCGAAGACCCTGGCCGAGGCCGCCGGTGTCCAGCTCGGCCGCGTGCTCGAGATCATGGACCAGTCGTTCGGCGCCCAGCCGATGCAGATCCAGGCAAAATCCTTCGACCGCGCCATGATGGGGGCCTCGGTGCCGATCGAGGCCGGCGAGACCAGCTATCGCGTGCAGGTCAACATGACCTTCGAGCTGAAATAGCCGCAACCGGCAGCCTGAAAAAGCCCCGGAAGGAGACCTCCGGGGCTTTTTTTCGAGCGCGCCTGTCGGTGACGGCGGCTCTCGCTACTCTAAGGCCGGCGATCTACCAGCGGACGATCGGGCAGTTGGCCGAACGGCCGAAGGTCATGCGCACGCGCTCGCCCCACTTGTGGCCGGCGACCGTGATGGTGCGGCGGTCGACATCGATCACGCGGGCGCGACGGACGCCGTAGCGCTCGGCCTTGTTCGCGGCGCGTTGCGGCGTGCAGGCGCGGAAGTGACGGCGGTCAGGGCGATAGTGGTGACGGCCGTAGTCGCCGACCTGGACCCCGAAGCCGGAGCCGCCATAGCCGCTTCCGTAATTGAGGTAGAGGCCTTCGGCCTGGGCCGCGGCCGGCACGGCGGCGATGGCGCCGAGGCCGATCAGGGCGGAAAAGGCGGCGGTCCTGAGCTTGGTCAACATGTTCTTCTCCTTCTGTCATCTCGCCGAGGCGATTGACCGGAGATTGCGCGACCCCGACTGAACGGCACGGGAATCGTCCGTTCATTCAAGGTTCATGTTGCAAGCCATCGATGCCGGGGGATTTCGGGGGCCGAGCTCAAGGCTCGCCGTCGAGCATGTGCTCGAAATAGTCTTCGGGGTCCTGCATGTCCGCCTCGGACGCGGTGACGCGGCCGCGCACCGAGGCTCCCGCCTTGTGCACGCTGTTCCTGTCGCCTGAGATCAGCGGGTGCCAGGGGTAGAGGTCGCGTCCCTCCGCCACCAGGCGATAGGCGCAGGTGCTCGGCAGCCACGCGATGGTGCGGACGTTTTCGGGCGTCAGCTTGACGCAATCGGAGACCTGCGACTGTCGGTTCGCGTAGTCGTTGCAGCGGCAGGTCTTCGAGTTGAAAAGCCGGCAGCCGACGCTGGTAAAGTAGATTTCTCCCGTGTCCTCGTCTTCTAGCTTGGACAGGCAACACTTTCCGCAGCCGTCGCAGAGTGATTCCCACTCGGCGGCGTCCATCTCCTCCAGCGTCTTCGTCTTCCAGAAGGGCTCGCTCATCGCGCGCATGTGATGCTTCGCCGAGAGAAGGTCAAGCACGGCTTCTGCCCCTTCCCGAACACGATATTGCCACGAAGCCGTCCGGGTGTCGCCCGATAGCGCTGTCAAAGCGGCTCCGGCGGAACCAAAACTGACACAGCAGGGTTTCGGCGAGGTTAGGGACACCCACATCCTTAGGAGATTCAATCGATGAAACGCCAACCACGGATTCTGGCAGGCACGGCGCTCGGCCTGCTCATGGCATCCGCGCCGTTGGGCGCGTTCCCGCTGTCGGCCCAGCCGCTCGCCGCACGCGCCACCGAAGCACCGCTGATCCTTGCCCAGGCCGAATGCGAGGGCGAGGCCTGCCCGCCCGAACAGGCTCCCGCCGCTGAAGAGCAGAAGACCCGCCAGGAACGTCGCAAGGAGCGCCGGCAACAGCAGCAGGAACAACAGCAGGCTCCTGCTGCCGAAGAGCAGCAGCCTCGCCAGGAACGCCGCAAGGAAAGGCGGCAGCAGGAGGAACAGCAGGCCCCCGCTGCGGAAGAGCGGCAGGCTCCCGCCGCCGAAGAGCAGCAACCCCGCCAGGAACGCCGCAAGGAGAGGCGGCAGCAGCAGGAACAGCAGGCCCCTGCCGCGGAAGAACAGCAGGCTCCCGCTGCCGAAGAGCAGCAGCCCCGTCAGGAACGCCGCAACGAGCGCCGGCAGCAGCAGGAGGAACAGCAGGCCCCGGCTGCGGAAGAGCAGCAGGCTCCCGCTGCCGAAGAGCAGCAGCCCCGTCAGGAACGCCGCAAGGAGCGCCGGCAGCAGCAGGAAGAACAGCAAGCCCCTGCTGCGGAGACTCCGGCCGAGGAGGTGCCTGCACAGGAGCGGCAGGGCGAGCAGCCTCAGGGCGAACAGCCTTCAACCGAACAGCCGTCAGCCGAGCAACCCGGCCTAACAGGCGAACAGCCCTCCGAACAGGGCGGACGACCGGCCCGGCGCGGCGAGCGGCAGGGTGAACAGCCTGACGGGCAGCCCGCGCAGCAGGGCGAGCAATCCGGCGAGGCTCCGGCCGATCCGAATGCCGCCCCGATCCTCGACAGCCAGAAGGAAACGGCACCGGCAGCCGAGCCCGGCCAGCAACCGGCCCTGGAAGGCGAGCAGCCTGCCCAGACCGGCGAGCGGCAGCGCAGGCAACGGGACAGACAGCAAGGCGAGCAGCAGGGCGAGCAGGCAGCTCAGCCGCAGCCGCCTGCCGACCAGGGTCCTCCGCCCGAAAGCGATGCGGCAGCGCAGGCGACGATGCGGCCTGAGCAGATCCAGCCTCTGACCTCGGAGGAAGGCCGCCGCATCGAGGTCGGCGCCTCGCGCGAAGAGCGCCAGCGGTTCCGCGAGGAGCGCCGCGAACGCCACCAGGACACGCGGGTCGTCGAGGAATTCAACGACAACCGCACGATCATCCAGATCAACAACCACACCTATATCGACAGCCCCGACTACACCCGCATCATCCGGGATCGCGACGACGTCTATTACGACGAGTTGCCGCGCGGCCGGATCCGCGAGGTCGTCACCCGGCCGAACGGGGTGCGCATCGTCACCATCCGCAACCGCTATGGCGATGTCATCCGCCGTTCGCGCATCGAGCCCGACAACCGCGAGGTGATCCTCGTCTATGTCGAGGACGATTACGAGGACAGGGGCGTGTGGCGTGACCCCGGCCTCGACCTGCCGCCGATGCGTCTCACCATTCCACGCGAGGAATATATCCTCGACGCGGAATATGTGGACGAGCCGGACGACTACTACGAGTTCCTCGAGCAGCCGCCGGTGGAACGGGTCGAGCGCACCTATTCGCTGACCGAGGTGAAGCGTTCCGCCCGCATCCGCGACAAGGTGCGCCGCATCGACATGGACACGCTGACCTTCGAGTTCGGCTCCGCTTCCATCGCGGAGAGCGAGATACCCAAGCTCGAGGGCGTGGCGAACGCGATGCAGAAGCTCCTGGAGAAGAACCCGGCCGAGACCTTCCTTCTGGAAGGCCATACCGATGCGGTCGGTTCGGACAACGCCAACCTGGCGCTGTCGGACAAGCGCGCCGAGGCGGTCGCCGAAGCGCTCACCAACGTGTTCGACATCCCGCCGGAGAACCTCGCCACGCAAGGCTATGGCGAGCAGTACCTGAAGGTGAACACCCAGGCGCGCGAGCGCGAGAACCGGCGCGTCGCCATCCGCCGCGTCACGCCGCTGGTGGCGCCTGTCGCCAGCGCCAACTGACGGCGAAACCCTCCCGCGATTCGATGGGAAACTATTGAATCGCGGGAGTTCCGCACCAGATTCGGCAACAAGGCATCCCTGCCCCATCCCGCGAGAGATTGCGGGATCGAAACCCGGCCGGTCCCCCTCCCCGGCCGGGTTTCTCCCTTGAAACGCTTTCGTGAACGGTCCCGCAGGCTCTTGCAAACCGCCCCCGCCTGCCCGAAAAAGCAGCCGAAACATCACCGGATTCCCTCATGAAGCGCATCGAACTCGCCATCGAATCGATCATCCTCGCCTCGCGCTGGCTGCTGGTCGTCTTCTATCTCGGGCTTGCGGCGGCGCTCGCCATCTATGCGCTCTCCTTCGGCAAGAAGCTCTTCGAGTTCGTGGCCGCCGTCATGATCATGAACGACACCGAAACGATCCTGAAGATACTCGGGCTGATCGACGCCGCGCTGGTCGCGAGCCTCGTCGTCATGGTCATCATCTCGGACTACGAGAACTTCGTCAGCCGCTTCGACGGCGAGACCGGCGAGGTGCATTGGCTGGGCACGATCGATGTCGGCTCACTGAAGGTGAAGGTCGCCTCGACCATCGTCGCCATCTCGTCGATCCACCTGCTGCAGGTCTTCCTGAACAGCGCGACCTACACCAGCAGCCAGCTGATGTGGCTGACCATCATGCACATGGCCTTCGTGGCCTCCGCCCTGCTGCTGGCCTATATCGACCGGCTGACCGGGCTGAAGACCGGCAAGAAGATCGATCAGGCGCCAGACGTCTGATCAGGCGCCTGAACGGCAAGCACTGGAATTTGGTAAGAAAGTAAGATATCTTACCGATATGCGCACCAAACCCGTCGTCTCCAAGGTGACGTCGAAAAGCCAGACCGTCATCCCCGCCGTCATCCGCGAGAAACTTGGCATCGGCCCGGGTGACAGTTTGCGTTATGTGGAAACGGCCGACGGCATCATGATCGAGAAGGCGCGGACGATGGAGGACGATCCGTTCGCCACCTTCACGGAATGGGCAACTGAAGCCGACGACAGGGCCTATGCCAACCTCTGAGCCGGCCATCCGGCAATGGGACGTCGTCGTCCTTCCGTTCCCCTATGCCGACCGACTTGCCGAGAAGCGCAGACCGGCGGTGGTCGTCTCGAAGGCGGACCTCGCCCATGATCACGGCATCGTCTGGGTCGCGATGATCACCAGCACCATGAACGCAGGATGGTCGTGCGACATCCCCCTGGCCGACGGTCCGGAAACCGGCCTCACCGCGCCATCGGTGATACGCCCATGGAAGCTGGCCACCGTAGATGTCGGCCGCATCGTTCGAATAGCCGGCCGCATCCGACGCGACGAAGCCGCGAAGCTTTCGGAAGCGCTGGCCAGCGTAATCTGACGGCTCCCTAGCCGAACGTCCTCGCCACCTTGGTTTCACTGCGCGCGAACACTTCGTCCGGCACGAAGAAGTCGCCGGCGAGCGGTCCTTTGGCGTTCGGTGCGTAGACGGAAAAGTCCGTGACCCCTTCCTCGCGCAGCACTTCCTCGTCGATGAAGAAATTGCCTGATGTCTCGCGCGACGGCCGGTTGAAGATCGCATAGGCCGCGTCCGCGAGAATGTCGGCCGAGCGGCTGATCGACGCCATGCCGTCGCCGCCGAGCAGGTTGCGCACCGCCGCCGTGTCGATCGCGGTGAGCGGCCACAGCGAATTGACCGCGATGCCGTCCCCGGCGAACTCGGCGCTCATGCCGAGCGTGCACATCGACATGCCGAACTTCGCCATCGTGTAGGCGACGTGCCCCTTGAACCATTTCGCCTTCATGTCGAGCGGCGGCGCGAGGTTGAGGATATGCGGGTTGGCGGCTTGTCTCAGATGCGGGATGCAGAGTTTCGACACGAGAAAGGTGCCGCGCGTGTTGATATGGTGCATCAGGTCGTAGCGCTTCATCTCGGTGTCCAGCGTGCCGGTCAGGCTGATGGCGCTGGCGTTGTTGACGCAGATGTCGATGCCGCCGAATTTCTCCACCGTCTTCGCCACGGCGTCCGCAACCTGCGCCTCGTCTCTGATGTCGCAGAGCGCCGGCAGCGCCTTGCCGCCCGCCTTCTCGATCTCCTCGGCCGCCGTATAGATCGTGCCCGGCAGCTTCGGATGCGGATCCGCCGTCTTCGCCGCGATGGTGACGTTGGCGCCGTCGCGGGCGGCCCTCAACGCGATCGCCAGCCCGATGCCGCGCGAACCGCCGGTGATGAACAGCGTCTTGTCTTTCAGCGACATGGCGTCCTCCTAGATCCCAGCGATCCTCGCCGCTCGCAGGCGCGCTGGCAAGCTGTCGCGGCGGCAGCCGCCGACCAACAGATATTTCGGCCGCCCCCCCGCGCGCGAACCGAACAACTCCGCTATCTGTTGCCGGCGATACCTTCCAACAGCCCGATTCTCCGAGGCTTCCGCATGACAACCCTGGCCGTCGCGGTTTTCGTGCTCACCTATGTGGGCATGGCGTTGGGCCGTGTGCCCGGCCTCGCCATCGACCGGACGGGCGTCGCGCTGCTCGGGCTGATCGTGCTCCTGGCCTCCGGCGACCTCACGCTCGACCAGGCCGGCGACGCCGTCGACATGCCGACGATCACGCTGCTTTTCGCGCTGATGATCCTGTCGGCGCAGTTCGAGCATTCCGGCTTTTACGGTTGGGTCGCAAGCCGCATCATCCGCGCCACCCACAATCCAAAGACGTTGCTTGCCGTGCTGATTGCGGTGACCGGCGCGCTGGCGGCGGTGTTCACCAACGACGTCGTCGTCTTCGCGCTGACGCCCTTGGTGGCGGCCGGCCTGATGTCGCAGAAACTCGACCCCCGGCCTTATCTGATCGGACTTGCCGGCGCCGCCAATGCCGGATCGGCGGCCACGCTGATCGGCAATCCCCAGAACATCCTGATCGGCCAGGCCGGCGGGCTCGATTTCTGGACCTATTTCGTGCTGGCCCTGCCGCCGACGCTCATCTGCCTCGCGATCACCTTCGTCGCCATCCTGGCGACATGGCGGCTCGCACCGGCCGAGCGGGCGGCGACGGACCCAGTCAGGGAGACTGAGATCGACCGCTTCCAGATGGCGAAGGGGCTGGCCGCCGTCGTCCTCCTCATAGGCCTTTTCCTGACGCCGCTGCCGCGCGAGCTTTCCGCGCTCGCCGTCGCCGGTTTGCTCCTGATGTCGCGGCGGCTGTCGTCGCGCGCCATGATCGGCGCCGTCGACTGGCAGCTCCTGCTGCTCTTCGCATGCCTGTTCGGCGTCACCGCGGCTTTCGCCAACACCGGCCTGGCGCAGGAGGGGCTGGCCTTCCTCGCCTCGCATGGACTCATGCCCGACCGACTTTCGGTGCTGGCGCCGCTGACGCTTGCCGCCTCCAACACGATCGGCAACGTGCCGGCCGTCATCCTGATCATCCAGCTCATGCCCGACCTGTCGGACGGCGTGCTGGCGGCGCTTGCGCTGCTCTCCACCTTCGCCGGAAACCTCCTGCTCACCGGCTCGCTCTGCAACATCATCGTGGCCGAGCGCGCCGCCCAGGCGGGGGCGCCGCTGAGCTTCGCTGATTTCGCCCGGTCGGGCGTCCCGATGACGCTCGCCAGCATGGCCGCGGCCGCCGCATGGCTGTGGGCGACCGGCCTGGTGAGCTTCTGACCGGGTTTGCGCGGCCAATCGGCGTTTACATCCCGCGAATCTGTTTGTTTATTGGTCTGCACCGAACAAGGGAGCGCCGCGCGTGCAGAAACCTGTCGAGAAGGTGTGGGACCTGACGATCGCGCCCGACACGGTGCGCCTCATCATCGAAAAGGCCCGCATGGTCAGCGCCGCCGTCAACGAGGACTATGAGGACGGCGCCGAGCACGAGGTCGAACTCGACGGCGACGCCCGCGACAATCACCACCATGACGGGCTTGCCGAGGAAGAGACCGAAGACCTGACCGGACAGGAACTGCGCCAGATCATCCGCCAGCTCAACGTCGACGAGGCAAGCGAACTGATCGCGCTCACCTGGATCGGGCGCGGCGACTACGAGCCGACCGAGTTCACCGAGGCGGTCGCCGAGGCGAGACAGCGCAACTACCGCCCGGCGCGCTATCTGCTCGGCATGCCGATGCTAGGCGACTGGCTGGAGGAAGGGCTGGAGGCAATCGGCGTGTCCGCGGCGCAATGAATGGTGAACGGCGAAGCCGCATCGTCGATGCAACCCGGGCGCGGCGATCTGCGTTTGATGGCCATGGGCAAGCTATCGATCCCGCGACTGGCTTTGGCCATGATGATCTCCGGGATCTTCCTGTTCCCCCCAACGGATTCTTTGGCAGCGCCAGCCTGGCTGGAGAGGCTGTTCTCCGCGCCGCGTCACAAGGCGCATAAGTCCCGCAAGCCTCGCCCGGCGGCAAAATCCCGACCGGCGGCGAAAATCGTTACTCCCCTGATGGCGCCGGTGCCTGCGCCAAAGCCCGGCGAGGAGATGACGGCGCGCGACGAGGAACCGCCGCAGGCGGTCGAGGGCGCTCAAGCCCCAAAGGACGATACGAAAACAGCCGAACCGGCGACGGAGCCCGCGGGTCCCATGCAGGGCCCGCCAATGCCTCAGCCCAAGCCGGCGGTGCCCGCAGACAGCGTTCCGGGCGACCCCAGCACGACGCTGCCGGAAACCGTCGACCCGGTGCCTGTTCCGGAGCCGAATCCACGCGCGGCGAAGGAAGACAAGCAGCCTCCGCAAAAGCCGGCCGGCCCGGTCCAGGGGCCACCGATGCCGCCTGCTTCCGAAGCATCCCGACAGGACGAGACACCGCCGGAAACCGCTCCCATTCCTGAACCGAACCCGCGGACGGCGGCTGAAAAGCCTGATGATGCCGCACCGGGCGAGGAGACGGAACCCGAGAGCGACCAGCCGAAACCGATGCTCCCCGATGCGCGCTCGGCCGTCGGTCCCGATCCTTCCGGCCAGATGCCGGCAAAGGAGATCGCCTGCCGGCAAAGGCTGACCGAACTCGGCGTGAAGTTCGACAACCTGCCGGCGGAATCCGATCCGGTCGGCTGCTCCATCCCCTACCCGATCGTGATAAAGTCGCTCGGCAAGGGGATCGGCATAGAGCCCGACGCGGCGATGAACTGCGCGATGGCCGAAGCCGCCGCCCGCTTTGCGAAGGATGTGATCTCGCCGGCTGCCCAGGACGTGTTCGGCAAGCCGCTGAAGGCGATCTCGCACGCCTCCGCCTATGTCTGCCGGCCGCGCGCCGGCACCCAGAAGCTCTCCGAACACGCCTTCGGCAACGCGCTCGACATTTCCTCCTTCACGCTCTCGGACGGTACGACCGTGGCGGTCGAGCCATCCCCGCCGGAAAAGAACGGGCGTTTCGTCTCCACCGTGCGCCGCGCCGCCTGCGGCCCGTTCAAGACGGTGCTCGGCCCCGGCGATCCCGACCATTCCGAGCATCTGCATTTCGACCTGGCGCCGCGGCGGAACGGCGGCACTGTCTGCGAATAGCCGCCGCAATTTGGCCGCACCCGTAAATCGGGCCGCTGAGCTTTCCTTTACACTTTGAGCCTAATCTCAGGCTTTCCAGAGCAAGATGCCGGCCGCCTCGGGCGTTTGGTGCTCTTTGTTGCGAGTTCGGAGCCCTGCCCGATGGGAGACCATCGACGCCATCGTTTTCCCGGCCGGCCAAACAGGCTGGCGCGCCTACGCGCGGGAGCGATGCTGGCGGTCCTCGCCGCGTCGGCCGCCGCCTGCACCACCGGCAGCGTGCTGTCGCTTCAGCCGGCCGTCGATGTCGGTCCTCCCACCGCGTCGATCTCCCGTGTGGAAACGGCCGCAGCGGCGTCGCAGATGGAGGTTGCGGCTGCGCCAGCCCAGACTCTGGACGCACAAGCCGAAACCCTCGCGACACCCAACGGCGTGTTGGCGCCGCCCGCCGAGACCATGACGCCCCCGGTGCAGGTCGCGCAGGCCTCGCCTCGTCAGGGCGTCGGGCTGCAGACACTGGTGCCGTCCGATCCCTATATGGCCGGTTATCCGCGTCCCGACCCGCCATCCGCTCCCCAATACAACCCGATGCCTTCAGACGAGGTCGATTGCCGGGCGCAGCTCAAGCGGCTGAAAGTGCAGTTCGTCGACCTGGCGCCCATCCGTGACGGCCAGTGCGGCATCGACCATCCGGTCAAGATTTCGGCCATCGGCAGCGTCCAGATGAAGCCCGCGGCGACCCTCACCTGCGCCATGGCGCTGACCTTCGCGCAGTGGACCAAGAACGAACTCGTGCCTTCCGCCCGCCGGCGCTACCTCACCGGGGTCAAGACGATCCACCAGGGTTCGAGCTATTCCTGCCGCAAGATCGCCCGCAGCCGCACCCTGTCCGAGCACGGCAAGGGCAATGCACTGGACATCATGCGCATCGAGCTGAACAGCGGCAGGGACATCGACGTGAAGAAGCCCGGCTTCTTCTCGTTCCGCCAGCGCGGCTTCCTGAACAATGTGCGCGCCGACGGCTGCCAGTATTTCAACACGGTGCTCGGCCCCGGCTACAATTACGACCACCGCAACCACTTCCACTTCGACATCAAGGAGCGCCGCGCCAACCGCGTCGCCTGCCACTGAGGCGGCAGCCGGTCGGCAACGAGTTCCGCTTGGCAGCCGACTGGCTGCTGGCCTAGACTGCGGGCCATGACCGCAGCGCCCGCAGAGCCGGAGAAGCACCACCCCAAACGCTCGCGGCGCGCCGCCACGGCCAGCCTCGTCATCCTGTTCGTCTATCTCGCCATCGCCTATATCGCCGCGCCCGAATTCTGGTGGTTCCGCGAGGGCGGACTGAACCGGCTCGCCATGCGCACCACGACGACCGACGGCATTCCGGGCGATCCCATCAATGTCGGCCTTGTCGGCGCCAAGGAAGACCTCCTGCAGGCCTTCACCGCCGCTGGCTGGCGGCCTGCCGACGCGATCACGCTAAAGACCAGCGTCGAGATCGGCCTCAGCGTGGCCTTGCGCCTGCCCGATCCCGACGCCCCGGTCAGCACGCTGGTCTATGACGGACGGCGGCAGGACCTCGCCTTCGAGAAACCCGTGGGCGGCAGCGCCGACCAGCGCAACCACGTCCGCTTCTGGCACAGCGATCCGCTGACGCCGGGCGGCGACGGCCCGCTGTGGCTGGGTTCGGCGAGTTTCGACCGCGGCGTCGGCTTCAGCCACGACACCGGCCAGATAACCCACCACATCGGGCCCGACCTCGACGCCGAGCGCGATTTCGTCATCTCCAACCTGACCGAAGCCGGCTGGATCCGCTCGACCTACGAGGTAAAGGGCTCCGGAGCCACCAAGGACGGACGAAACGGCGGCGGCGACCGCTATTTCACTGACGGCAAAGTGATGGTCGGCGTGCTCGGAAAGGCCGATTGAGTGCCGGAACCGGCCAGCCCGGCCATTGCTTAAATCGGCGCGGCGTCTATTTTCTTCGTCCCCGCTGGGATGCTATTGAGCCTCGATGTCTTTAGAAATTGCGATTGTTGTCGTTCTGATCTGCGTGAACGGCCTTTTGGCCATGTCGGAACTGGCGGTGGTCTCTGCCCGGCCTGCCCGCCTCAAGGCAATGATCGATCGCGGCGTCAAAGGCGCCGGGCACGCCCTCGAACTCGGCGCCAATCCAGGCCGCTTCCTGTCGACGGTGCAGATCGGCATCACGCTGGTCGGCGTGCTGTCGGGCGCCTTCTCCGGCGCAACGCTCGGCCAGCGGCTGAGCGAGGCGCTGAACACATCGGGCATGTCGCCCGGCCTCGCCAACCCGCTCGGCGTCGGCATCGTGGTCGCGGTGATCACCTATGCCTCGCTGATCATCGGCGAGCTGGTGCCCAAGCAGATCGCGCTGCGCGATCCCGAACGCATCGCCGTCATGGTCGCGCCCGCCATGGCCGTCCTTTCCAAGGTGGCCCTGCCGCTCGTCTTCCTGCTCGACGTATCCGGCCGCGGCGTCCTCTGGCTGCTCGGCCAGTCCGGCGAAAGCGAGGAGAAGGTCACCGACGAGGAAATCAAAATGCTCGTCGCCGAGGCCGAACACCACGGCACGATCGAATCCGACGAGCGCCGCATGATCGCCGGCGTCATGCGGCTCGGCGACCGCGCGGTGCGCGGGGTGATGACGCCGCGCACCGAAATCGACTGGCTGAACCTCGAATGGGACGAGCCGACGGCCAGGAAGATGCTGGTGGAGACACAGCATTCGCGCCTGCCGGTCGGCGAAGGCGCCGTCGACAACATGGTCGGCGTCGTCAAGACGCGCGACCTGCTCGCAGCGCTGCTCTCCGGCCAGGCCTACGAGCCGCGCAAATACATGCGCCACGCACCGATCGTGCACGACCAGGCCGATGCGCTGGACGTGCTGACGACCCTGAAGGAATCGGAAGTGCCCGTTGCGCTGGTGCATGACGAATACGGCCATTTCGAAGGCATCGTCACGCCGGCCGACATATTGGAGGCGATCACCGGCGTCTTCCGCTCCGACCTCGACGAGGAGGAAGAGCCGCCGGCGGTCAGGCGCGAGGACGGTTCCTGGCTGCTCGCCGGCTACATGCAGGCCGACGAAATGGCCGAGCAGATCGGCATCGACCTGCCGGAGAGCCGCGACTACGAGACGGTCGCCGGCTATATCCTGTCGCATCTCCACCGGCTGCCGGCGACCGGCGAATGCGTCGACGCCGACGGCTGGCGTTTCGAGGTGGTCGATCTCGACGGCCGCCGCATCGACAAGGTCATCGCCTCGCGGCTGCCCGACGTCCACCGCGGCCGAAAGACCTAGCGGTTCCAGCTTTCTCAAAAAAGGGCGGCTAATGCCGCCCCCGTGCCTACCTGTTTGTTGAGCACGATCTTTTCCGAAAACCGCTTCGCACTTTTCGGGATCATGCTTTGGGAGGATAGGGTCTGCCTTACTCGGCGGCCTGCTTGACCTGGAGGTCTTCCTCGCGCGCCTGCTTCAGCACCCTCGCCCACCAGGCGAGGTCGTCGAGTGCGACGGTCGCGGCCTGGTTGAGGTGCTCGAATTCCTCGATCTTCTTGCCCTGCTGCAGAATCTGGATGAAATCGCCCCAGACGATGTGCACGGCAAAACGGCTTGGCGCCATCTGCAGCTCGACCGCATGCAGCCTGAGTTGCTCTATCGCACGCGCGCCGCCGACGCCGCCATATCCCACAAAAGTGATCGGCTTGCGGTTCCATTCGGTGTAGGCGTAGTCGAGCGCGTTCTTCAGCACCGCCGTCGGGCCGCGATTGTATTCGGCAGCGATCACGATGAAACCATCGAACTCGGCCACCTTCTTCTGCCAGCGCAGCGCCACCTCGTTCTTGGACGGCGCCCACAGGGAGGAGGTGGCCTCGTCGAAGAACGGCATTGGGTAGTCGCGCAGGTCGACAACCTCGACATCGAAATCGCCACGCGCTTTTGCTATGTTGGCGATCCACTCCGTCGGTTTGTCGGCGAAACGGGTGGCGCGGGTCGAGCCGACGATCACCGCGATCTTGGGTTTGGACATATTAGTCTCCTGTGAAGCTCTAGTATCCAGAGGATACCTGGCCTACATAGGATACTGGAAGCAACTCCGGCAAGGAGGCACCTTTTTGAAACCTAGGCACGAGCACCTCAGCGAGGACTGCCGCGCGGTCAGCGACATCCTGCAACGGGTCGGCGACAAGTGGACGGTGCTGGTGGTCGGCAAGCTCGGCGACGGCCCCCTGCGCTTCAACGAGCTGCGCGCAGCCGTCGGCGGCATCTCGCAGAAGATGCTGACGACGACGCTGCGCGGGCTGGAGCGCGACGGCTTCGTCACCCGCACTGTTTTTCCGACCATTCCGCCACGCGTCGATTACGAACTCACCGATCTCGGCTGCGAGCTCCTCGAGCCCGTCAACAGGCTGGGCGAATGGGCGCGGAAGAATACGGGGCGCGTCAATGCCGCACGGGCGCGGTTCGATGCGGCGGTTGCAGGGGTCGACACAAACCGAATCGGGAGGACCGTCTAGTCCTCCCTATTCCGCCGGCACCGGCGTCGGCTTGCCTTCGCTGTCCAGCGCCACCATGACGAACTCCGCGTCGGTCACCTTCTCCATGATGTGCGTCAGGTAGCGCTGCGCCCAGGCCTCGACCTTCAGCGTCATCGAGGTGCGCCCGACCCTCGTCACCTTCGTGTAGATGCTGAGCGTGTCGCCGATCTTCATCGGCGCGGCGAAGGACATTTCTCTGACCGCGGCGGTGACCACGCGGCCGCGGGCGCGTTCGGCGGCGCGGATGCCGCAGGCAAGGTCCATCTGCGCCATCACCCAGCCGCCGAAAATGTCGCCGGCGGCGTTGGTGTCGCCCGGCATGGCAAGCGTGCGCAGCGTCAATTCGCCGATGGGGTGCACTTTGTCGGCGGCCATATGCGTGATCCTCGTCCGATGCGGTGACTCCCTCATGCCGCAGACGCGGCCGCAAGCCAAGGCCGGTCGCTTTTTCCACAGGCCATGCCGGATGGGCGCATGACGCGCGGGCGGCGCCCGGACTAGCTTCGGCAAGCTTCCGGGACCAGCCCATCATGCAGGCTTATGATTTCATCGTCGTCGGTTCCGGCTCCGCCGGCTCGGTGGTCGCCGAGCGGCTGTCGGCGAGCGGCCGTTTCTCCGTGCTGGTGCTGGAAGCCGGCGGCACCGACATGCGCTTCTATGTGCAGATGCCGCTCGGCTACGGCAAGACCTTCTTCGACCCCGCCGTCAACTGGAACTACCGTGCCGAGCCCGACCCCGGGCTATCAGGCAATGCCGACCACTGGCCGCGCGGAAAGATCCTCGGCGGGTCGAGCTCGATCAACGCCATGGTCTGGATCAGGGGCCAGCGCGAGGATTTCGACGCCTGGGCGGCGGCCGGCAATCCGGGCTGGTCCTACAAGGACCTGCTGCCGGTCTTCAAGGCGATCGAAGACAACGAAGCCGGCGCGGACGAATGGCGCGGCGCCGGCGGTCCCGTCCACATCACCGACACGACCGACAAGGTTCACCCGCTGACCGCGCGCTACCTCGCGGCCGCCGAACAGGCCGGGCTGCCGCTCAACCCGGACTTCAACGGGGCGAGCCAGGAGGGCGTCGGCGTGTACCAGATCAACGCCAAGGGCGGCCGTCGCATGTCGGCGGCGCGCGCCTTCCTGCGCCCGGCGATGAAGCGCAGCAACGTGCGCGTCGAGACCAACGCGCTGGGGACGAAGATCCTGTTCGAGGGCACACGTGCCGTCGGCATCGAATACGAGCAGCACGGCCGGACCCATTCCGTGCGCGCCGGCCGCGAGGTCATCGTGTCGGGCGGCTCGATCAACTCGCCGCAACTCCTGCAGCTTTCCGGCGTCGGTCCGGCTCCGCTGCTGCAAGACCTCGGCATCCCGGTCGTGCACGCCAACGCCGATGTCGGCGCCAACCTGCAGGATCACGTCGGCATCAACTATACCTTCAAGGGACGGCTGCCGACGCTCAACCAGATCCTGCGCCCTTGGTGGGGCAAGGCGCTGGTCGGCATGCGCTACATCCTGTTGCGCAGCGGGCCGCTGTCGCTGTCGATGAACGGGGCGGGCGGCTTCTTCCGCACTGACCCGACGATGGCACGGCCGAACATGCAGCTCTATTTCCAGGCCTTCTCGACCGTCATCCCGAAGAGCGGCGAGCGGCCGATCCTGACCCCCGACCCATGGCCCGGCTTCTCCGTCGGTCTCTCCAACTGCCGGCCGTCGAGCCGCGGCGAGATCATGATCCGCTCGAAGAACCCGCGCGATTATCCGAAAATCGTCGCCAACGCCTATTCCACCGAGGCCGACGTCGCCGAGATGCTGGCGGCGGTGAAATTCGTGCGCAAGATCGCGGCGCAGCCGGCACTGGCCGAGATCATCGAGGAGGAGGTGCTACCCGGCCCTTCCGTCACCGCGGACGCCGACCTGATCCAGGATTTCCGGAAGCGCTCGGGCACGGTCTACCACCCGGTATCGACCTGCCGCATGGGACCCGACCCGTCGCGCGCCGTGGTCGACCCGCGCCTGCGCGTCCACGGGATTTCCGGCCTGCGGGTCATCGACGCCTCGATTTTTCCGGATAACATCTCGGGCAACACCAATGCGGCGTCCATCATGACCGGCTGGAAGGGCGCGGAAATGGTGCTGGAGGAGCAGACATGAAGATCACCGACGTAAAGACCTGGGTCGTCGGCAATCCGCCGCCGGGCATCGGCGGCAAATATTTCATCTTCGTAAAGCTGACGACCGACTCCGGCGTCTCCGGTTATGGCGAGGCCTACAACGCAACCTTCTCGGCGCATGTCACCGCCAGGATGATCGAGGACATGGCCGAGCGCTATTTCATCGGCCACGACCCGCACGACATCGAAATCTTCTTCCGCCGCTGCTATTCTTCCGGCTTCACTCAGCGGCCCGACGTCTCGGGCATGGGCTGCTTCTCGGCGCTGGAGATGGCCTGCTGGGACATCGTCGGCAAGGAGGCCGGCAAGCCGGTCTACAAGCTCCTCGGCGGCCAGGTGCACGAAAGACTGCGCTCCTACACCTATCTCTACCCGCACACCGGCTCCGTCCACACCGAGGATGTCGGGCCGAAGAACGTCTACAACGACCCCGACATGGCGGCCGAATGCGCCGCGGTCTACGTCAGCCAGGGCTTCGACGCGGTGAAGCTCGACCCCGCCGGGCCCTACACCGCCTTCGACGGGCACCAGCCGAGGCTCGTCGACATCGACCTCTCCGCCCGCATGCTGAAGGCGATCCGCGCGGCGGTCGGCACGAAGGCCGACATATTGTTCGGCACCCACGGCCAGTTCACCACGTCCGGGGCGCTGCGCATGGCGAAGGCGATCGAGCCCTACGATCCGTTGTGGTTCGAGGAGCCGGTGCCGCCCGACATGCCGGAAGTGATGGCCGAGGTGGCGCGCGGAACCTCGATCCCGATCGCCACCGGCGAGCGGCTGACCACGAAATTCGAGTTCGCCCGCGTCATCGAGACACGCGCCGCGACGATCCTGCAGCCCGACCTTGGACGCTCGGGCGGCATCCTCGAGACCAAGAAGATCGCCGCCATGGCCGAGGCCTATCACGTGCAGATCGCCCCGCACTGCTATTGCGGGCCAATCGTCGGCGCGGCGAACATACAGCTCGCCGTCACCCTGCCCAACTTCCTGATCCTGGAATCGCTGAAGCAGTGGGACGGTTTTCACGCCAAGCTGCTCAAGAAGAAGATCGAGTGGCAGGACGGCTACGTCATCCCGTCGAAGGAGCCGGGGCTCGGCGTCGAGCTCGACGAGGCCGTCTGCGAGGCGCATCCCTATGACGGCAAGGCGCTGCATCTGGAGATGCGGCAGACGCCGCTGTTCCCGTGATGGCGAAGCCTGCCTATGCCTTCATCGGCCTCGGCCATCTCGGCGGGCATCTGGCCGCTTCGCTGCTGCGCGCGGGTTTTACCGTCACCGTCCATGACCGTGACCCGGCCGCCGTCGCTCGTTTGGTCGCGCTCGGTGCAGCCCCCGCAAATTCGCCTGCCGAAGCCGCCGCCAGCGCCGGCAATGCGATCACCTGCCTGCCCTCGCCCGCCATCAGCGAGGCGGTTCTGGCCGGGCCGGACGGATTGCTGTCGGGACTTCCGGCGGGCGGCACGTGGATCGAGATGTCGACCAACGGCCGCGACGAGATCGTTCGTCTGGCAGCCATCGCAGCCGCGCGAGGCGTCGAGACGCTCGAATGTCCCGTCACCGGCGGCGTTCACCTCGCCGCGGCGGGAAAAATCACCGCGCTGGTCGGCGGCGATCCCGCCCTCTACGAAAGGCACCGCGCCGCGATCGAGGCGATGTGCGCGAAAAGCTTCCTGATGGGGCCGGTCGGCTCGGCGGCGGTGATCAAGGTCATCACCAACATGCTGGCCTTCATCCACCTCGTCGCCGCCGGCGAGGCGCTGATGCTGGCGAAGCGCGGCGGGCTCGACCTCGCGCAGGCCTACCACGCGATCTCAGCGTCGTCGGGCACCAGCTTCGTGCACGAGACCGAGAGCCAGCTCGTGCTCAACGGTTCCTACGACATCGGCTTCACCATGGACCTCGCGCTGAAGGACCTCGGCTTCGCGCTCGCCATGGGCAAGGAATTCGGGGCGCCGCTCGACCTCGCCACCCGCGTCCGCGCCATCTTCGAGGAGGGCAAGGCGGCCTATGGTGGCGAAGCATGGTCGACCATGATCGTCAGGCTGCTGGAGGACACGACCGGCACCGACCTGCGCGCCCCGGGCTTTCCCGCCAGGCTCGAGGCCTGAGAAAAAAGCACGGCCTGCCAATGACTTGCCTGCCTTCCTTGAATCAGGCCGGCAGCCACTTGAATCAGTCCATGAGCGTCAGCGCCCCCGGCACGATCTCGAAGGTCGCCGGTATATGTCCGGGCGATTCCCCGTCGGCTTCGACCGGCAGCCGGGTCGCTGCCGACACCGGCTCGACCGTTACCTTGCGGCCGCGCAGTATGGTGATCGCCGGATGGTTGCGGTGCCGTCCGCCATAGAGGAGGCGGATGTCGCGGATCAGCCCGAGCTTGCTTGCCGCGCGCAGGACGACGATGTCGAACTGGCTGTCGTCGAGCGCCGCATCGGGCGCCACCATCATGCCGCCGCCGAAGAATTTTCCGTTGGCCGCCGCGACCAGCGCGACGGGCGCGTCGAACGGCTCGGCATCGTCGACGGTGATCCTGACGTCCTGGAAGCGGTAGCGGACGAATTCGGCGACGGTGTGCCAGTAGAACAGCGCCTTCGACGAAACGCGTCCGCGGCGCTCGTCGGCATTGACCGCGCTCGCGACCGCGCCGGAGACGCCAAGGCTCGCTATGTTGATGAAGTGGCGGCTGGCCAGCGCTCCATGAGCGTCGACATAGGAGACGCGGCCGGCATCGATCGTCCGTCCCTTCGAAGCGGCGATGCGGCGGACGGCCGCCTCGGGATCGAGCGGAACGCCGAGGCCGCGCGCGAAATCGGTCCCGGTACCGCAGGGCAGCACGCCGAGAGACGCCTTGCTCCCCTCGGCCGCCGCGCTGATCAGCCCTCCGGCGACTTCGCTCACCGTGCCGTCACCGCCGGCCGCGATGACCAGCCCGCATCCGTTGGCGGCGAGGTCCATCGCCAGTGTCACCGCATCGCGCGCCGCCTGCGTCTCGCGCAATTCGAATTCGCCGAACGCGCCTTTCAGAGCGACGGCGATGACAGGCCAATGGCGGCGGAGTCCGCCGCCTCCCGCGACCGGGTTCATGATCACGCCGACCTTCATGCGTCCTCCCCCCGCACCCTGTTGCAGTTTCGCGCCCGCCGCAAGCCGCCGATTTTCCGTCGACTGTTCCCCGATAATCCCGTTTTCCACAGGACCGCGGCCATTTCCTCCCGGTCTTTCGTCACCTAAGGTAAACCCATCTCAGGCCCGAAACGGAAACGGCGCCGCAAGGCGAAGCGGAAGTGGAGGGAGCAACCTGGGGAACCCCGAAACCGGGGGCAGGAAGGCGGCGGGTTCGCCCGTCACGCGCCAGTCCGACGAACGGGGGACCGCGGGAAGCGTGCAAACGCCTACGGCGGACCGATGCTGCCATGAAAGGCCGGGAAAGACTTTCGATGGCACGTCAGTGGACCCTTCGGGAGAAGCAGGCGTAGGTTCGGACAGATGCCGCATCTTTCGAGAAGCGCTTTGCCGGACCGTCACGAGAAAGCCAGCGCGGTACCCTGCTCTCCGAGCAGCGGCGCGAGCGCAAGGCTCGATCTGGCAGGGAGGCGCTGGGAGAAATCCCGGCGCCTACTCTGTTTCGGGAGTTGAGTGCCCGCCGCCGCTCCTGTCTCGCGCACCGGCCTGGGAACGCGCCGCCGTAGAGACCTTCGTGGCCCGATCGGCGAAGATCGCCGCCAGCCGGCCTTTCACCTTCCCTGCCCCCGGCCCTTCGGACCGCTCGATCGGCAGCAGCGTTTCATGCCGCCCCCGCCTCTCGCGCATGAAAGGAAAAACCCGGTATGCGGCGACCTGACCCTTGCTATCCGCGTCGGCGCTGACCTCGACCGACAGCATTGCGCCGAGCCTCATCGGCCAGGGCGTGCGCGAAGCCACGGTGCCGAGGAAATCGCCGAGCCCGTAGGCGATGAGTGCTCCGTCGACAGCCTCGACGGGCTGGACGACATGGGGATGGCCTCCGACGACCAGCCCGACGCCTTCCCGGACCAGCCTTCGCGCCAGCGTTCTCGTCTCCGCCAGCGGAAAATGCCTGAATTCGAGGTCCCAGTGCGGCACCGCGCAGAGGAGATCGACCTCCGGCGCGCGCTCGCGCCAGCCGCCCGTCGTGTCCGGCATGACGACGCGGCCGGCAAAGTCGAGGGCGGCGGCATTGCGCCATCTCGTGAAAGCCAGGAAGCCTAGCTTGAGCGGGCCTGCCTCCACGCCCTGAACCGGTCCGCCCGCGGCCGTGCCGATCACCGTGATTCCGCGATCGGCCAGCGCCGCAACGGTTTCGTCGAAACCGGCGATACCCTGGTCGAGCGCATGGTTGTTCGCAAGCGACAGCGCCAGCCTGGCCGGCGCGATGCCTGCCGCCACCAGCACCCGGTCGAGAAACGCCGGCGTCATCGTATGGCGCAGGCCAAGCCGCGTTGAAAAGGGAAACGCAGGCCTTGCGACCACCGGGCTTTCGCAATTCGCGACGACCAGGTCGGCCCCGGCGATCGCCTCGCGCAGCGCCGGGTCGATCTCCGGCGGCTCGCTGTTCGCCACCGCCGAGATGTCGCCCAGGAAGGCCAGCCGCACGGCCGAGTGCGGCTTGCGCCACCGTGCCGCAAGCGGGCCGAACGCCCCGCCCTTGCCGGCCAGCGACGGCTTCAGCAGCCGCAGCGGCCAGGAAAGCCTGTAGGACAGCGGAAAGTTCGACACGCGCGGAGCAGACCGCTTTCGTTCGGGCTTGGCAAGCCGAACCGCGCGCGCCCGGCGCAGCCGGACCGGCTCCGGGGCGACGCCGGCCGGTGAACCCGGCCGGCCGGCGTGCGTCGATGTCAGGCCGACGCCGCCGCAGGCGCCTTGGTGGCGAGCGCGGTTGCGATCTTCTCAGAAAGCCAGCCGAGCAGCGATCCGATGATCATCGATACGATGATGTTGACCAGCGGATTGTCGACCAGCGACGCCGAGGTCAGCGTGGCGAGCTTGCCGGCAAGCAGCGCATAGGCCGCGACGCAGGCATAGCCGTAGACCGCCGACGGGATCTGGGAGAAGAGCGGCAGGTTCGCGCCGAGCACCAGAACGATCACGGTGACCGCGACCGAAATCCCGGCAGCGAGCGGCACGCCGAGCGAGCCGGCCAATGCGTTGATGCCGAGCAGCGCCACCCAGCCAAGCAGCGCGCCCCAGATATGCGCGGGAATGTTGCTCCTGAGCGACGCTTCCTTGCCGCCCGAATGGTAATAGGCCGCCCAGGCCACGAAGGCGGCCCATATCTGCAGGCCGAGCGCGGCAGCCGGCCCTACGAACAGGTAGGTCGCGATGCCGCCGAGAATGCCGATGCTGAGTGCAAGTGCTGTGAGCAGTGGCATGTCAATCCTCCAACCGGATTGCAGAGGCAACGCAGCGCGTGTGCCTTGCCTCATGCCAGTGCCCTGGGCGGGACAACATCATCAATCTGACGTTACGTCAACTTTTACGTAAATATCGTCCACCGCTCTTTTCGGCGACGACAGCGACGACCCTCCTGACACCCTCCTGTCAGCATTGCCGGCTGGCTCGCGCCTCACGTCCAACTGACACTTTCCATTCGGCCTGACTCGCCCCATATTCGGGTCATGGCCAAAACCCCCGAAAAGAAGTCGCCGGCGCCGGACGGCTATCGTAAGCGTGGCAATCCGCTGACGGATTACCTCGATGCCGCTGTGCCGCTGGAGCGCGGCGGTTTTGCCGAGGCGCCGCAGCCGGAACTGTCGGGCAAGCCGCTGTCCGGCTCGATCTCCGACTGGGCGGACGAGATCGCGCGCGAGGCGGAAAAAGCGCCCGCCAAGCCGAAGAAGAAGATCCCCGAACGCTCGTCGGCTCCGACCAAGACCGCGCGCGGCACCTCGATGGGCGGCGCGGCGACGCCGAAGGAGCGCGCCGCGGCAGGCCTGAACCCGGTCGCCGGCCTCGATATCGCGCTTGAGGATGTCGACAAGCTCTCCAATTCCGGTGTCACCGCCACTGTCGCAGCCCTGTCGAAGCTCATCGAGAGCGGCAACCCGCTGCACAAGAACGGCGAGCTCTGGGTGCCGCACCGCCCTGCCCGGCCGGAAAAGTCCGAGGGCGGCGTCGCCATCAAGATGGTCTCGGACTTCGAGCCGGCCGGCGACCAGCCGCAGGCGATCAAGGACCTGGTGGCGGGCGTGGACGAGGCGGAGCGCACGCAGGTGCTGCTGGGCGTCACCGGCTCGGGCAAGACCTTCACCATGGCGAAGGTCATCGAGGAGACGCAGCGCCCTGCCCTGATCCTGGCGCCGAACAAGACGCTGGCCGCGCAGCTCTATTCCGAGTTCAAGAAATTCTTCCCCGACAACGCGGTCGAGTATTTCGTCTCCTACTACGACTATTACCAGCCGGAGGCCTACGTCCCGCGCACCGACACCTTCATAGAGAAGGAAAGCTCGATCAACGAACAGATCGACCGCATGCGCCACTCGGCGACGCGCTCGCTGCTCGAGCGCGACGACGTCATCATCGTCGCCTCGGTATCGTGCATCTACGGTATCGGCTCGGTCGAGACCTATACGGCGATGACCTTCCAGATGACGGTCGGCGACCGGCTCGACCAGCGCCAGCTGCTCGCCGACCTCGTCGCCCAGCAATACAAGCGGCAGGACATCAACTTCGTGCGCGGCTCATTCCGGGTGCGCGGCGACACGATCGAGATCTTCCCGGCCCACCTGGAGGATTCGGCCTGGCGTATCTCCATGTTCGGCGACGAGATCGAGACGATCACCGAATTCGACCCCCTGACCGGCCAGAAGACCGGTGACCTGAAATCGGTGAAGATCTACGCCAACTCGCACTACGTCACGCCACGCCCGACCTTGAATCAAGCCATCAAGTCGATCAAGGAAGAGCTTCAGCACCGACTGCAAGAGCTCGAAAAGGCCGGCCGTCTGCTGGAGGCGCAGCGGCTGGAGCAGCGCACCCGCTTCGACCTGGAGATGCTGGAGGCGACCGGCTCCTGCGCCGGCATCGAGAACTATTCGCGCTACCTGACCGGCCGCCGTCCCGGCGATCCGCCGCCGACGCTGTTCGAATACGTGCCCGACGACGCGCTGATCTTCATCGACGAAAGCCACGTCACCATCCCGCAGATCGGCGGCATGTATCGGGGCGACTTCCGCCGCAAGGCGACGCTCGCCGAATACGGCTTTCGGCTGCCCTCCTGCATGGACAACAGGCCGCTGCGCTTCGAGGAATGGGATGCGATGCGCCCGCTCTCGGTCGCCGTTTCGGCGACGCCGGGCGGCTGGGAGATGGAAGAGGCCGGCGGCGTCTTCGCCGAGCAGGTCATCCGCCCGACCGGCCTGATCGACCCGCCGGTCGAGGTACGCCCGGCCAAGTCCCAGGTCGACGACGTCGTCGGCGAGATCCGCGAGACGACGAAGAAAGGCTACCGCACGCTGGTGACCGTGCTGACCAAGCGCATGGCCGAGGACCTCACCGAATATCTGCACGAGAATGGCGTGCGCGTGCGCTACATGCACTCCGATATCGAGACGCTGGAGCGCATCGAGATCCTGCGCGACTTGCGCCTCGGCGCTTTCGACGTGCTGGTCGGCATCAACCTGCTGCGCGAGGGCCTCGACATTCCCGAATGCGGCTTCGTCGCCATCCTCGACGCCGACAAGGAAGGGTTTTTGCGCTCCGAGACCTCGCTGATCCAGACCATCGGCCGCGCCGCGCGCAACGTCGACGGCAAGGTCATCCTCTACGCCGACCAGGTCACCGGCTCGATGGAAAGGGCGATGGCGGAGACCAACCGCCGCCGCGAAAAACAGCTCGCCTGGAACGAGGCGAACGGCATCACGCCGGAGAGCGTGAAGTCGCGCATCGCCGACATACTGGATAGCGTGTACGAGAAGGATCACGTCCGGCCCGACATTTCCGAGTTCGCCGCCGACGGCAACATGGTCGGCAACAATCTCAAGGCGCATCTCGAATATCTGCAGAAGAAGATGCGCGACGCCGCCGCAGACCTCAACTTCGAGGAGGCGGCGCGGCTGCGCGACGAAATCAAGCGGCTGACCGAGCTCGAGCTGACGCTGTCCGACGATCCGCTGGCCCGTCAGGCGGAATCCGAGAGCCCGGTTTCCGGACGCGGCAAGGGCAAGCACAACAAGGGCGTTGCCAAGCACCGCACGGCGGAGGAGCAGGAGCGTTTTCGCAAGCTGGACGAGGCGCGCGCCGCCGAAGAAGCAGCCAAGGCCGCCCGCCCCAACATGTTCCGCAAGCCGACGCTGGACGAAATGGGCGCCGACGGCGCGAAGCCCGCCGGCAAGTCCTTGTTCCAGAAGCCCGACATCGACGACATGGGTCCCGGCACGGACGCGGTCACGCCGGCCGGCGCCGTCTCGCGGTCGCTGTTCAAGAAGCAGTCGGCCAAGGAGGCGCACGAGTCGGATTACGGCGTGCGCGACGACGGCATGCGCCCGTCCCTCTTCCGCAAGAACTCACTCGACGAGATGACCGTGCGCCGCACCGAGAAGCCGGTGGAAGGCGCAAAGCCCATCAAGCGCGAGAAGATCGGTGCCGGGTCCTACGAAGACCCGGCCGACGAGAACAGCCGCAAGAAGCGTTCCGGCAAGACCGGAAGGCCCGGCCGGTGACGATCCAAGTCTACGTCAAGGTCTGACCCTGTCCGATCCGCGGCGGCAGGGTCGGCTTCTAGTCCTGGTTGCAATTTTTCCTGACCCATGCCTGATTGCGGCGCCTGAACTTTTCCGGCGGAAAGACGTTGGGGCACGTTGGGACGCATTTCGAGGAATCATTGCATGAATCTGCTTCGCTTCGCATCTGCGGCCTGCTTGGCCGCCAGTTTCGCTCTGGTGTCACCTGTAGGCGCGGCTCCCTTTGCCTCGCCCGGCGCACAGCCTGCGGGTCAGAGCCTCGTCGTGCCGGTCCACCGGTGCCACTCCGACGTTCGCCGCGCCTATGTTCCCGAGTTCGGGCGCACCGCGACCCATCGCCATCAGAGGAACTGCCGTCCCGTTCGCGTCGACAGCGGAAACCGCAGGGACTGCCACCGCGACGCCCGGCGGCACTTCGTGCCGGGATATGGCCGCGTTCTGCACCGTCATGTCGGCCCCAACTGCCGCGTCCGCGTGCTGCGCCGCTGGGACGGCCACGGCGGCCGTGACTGCGTGCGCATCGGGTCTGTCCGCTACTGCGTCTACTGATCGCAGAAGACAGCCAGAACAATTTGCGGGCCGGTGTCGGATCGATGCCGGCCCGTTCGTCCTTTGCGGGTAACAAGGAGACGACCATGACCTATGTCGACGGATTCCTGCTCGCGGTGCCGAAGGCCAGACTCGACGAATACAAGGAGCTGGCGCGCAAGGCGAGCAAGGTGTGGATGGAGCACGGCGCGCTGAGCTATGTCGAGGCGACCGGCGACGACGTGCCCTACGGCGAGCTGACCTCCTTCCCGCGCGCCGTTCAGGCCAAGGACGACGAGACCGTCATCTTCTCTTGGGTGACCTATGAATCCCGCGAGGCGCGCGACCGGATCATGAAGAAGGTGATGGAAGATCCGCGCATGGACGGCGACATGGACAAGATGCCCTTCGACGGCAAGCGCATGATCTTCGGCGGCTTCGAAGCCTTCGTGCAGGCCTGAAGCCCCTCCCGCTTCCCGCGCAAAATCGCGGGCCGACGGGAAACCCGGAGCTATCCGGGCGTCGAAGACGAAGGCTGAGCCGCGGGCGCCGGGCCGGCGGGCTCGTCCTGAAGCGCTTCCGCCTTTTCGCGCGGCGCGGGTGAACCGGTCGGCAGCACCGTCGGCGGGGCCGGCGCGACCGGCGTCGCCGGCCTCACGGTTTCGGTCGGGACAGTGGGTGCAGCCGGCTGCGGACCGGCTGCCGCCGGCGCGACCGCGTCGGACGTCGGGGGCGAGGCTTCGGGAAGCGCTGCCGGCTCGGTCGGAACCGGTGCTTGCGCGGGCGCGGACGCCTCACCCGCCGGCAGCGCCCCGCTCGTGGGCAGCGTCTCGTCTGTCGGGACCGTCCTGGACGGCGGGCCGTCGACATCGTCGGACATGATCGTGGACGGCGCCGCCTTGGCGACGGAAACATCTTCCGCCGGCTCGACCGGCGCGTTCGGCGCGGCGATGGCCGGCGCCACGGATACCGGCTCCAGCGCAGTCGGAACGTCTTTCACCGGCAGGGCCGCCACCGGAACCGGATCGGCCTTGGCCGGCGCGCCCCTGGCAGGCGCCGGATCGGCGACGGGTTCCTGCACGAGCGACGGTGCGCCTGCCCTCGCCGGCGCGGTGTCGGGCAAGGCCGGCTGCACTTCGGCGACAGGTTCTGCCGCGCCTTCGCCGGTCGAAGCCGAAGGCACTTCGGGCTGCACCTCCGCCGGCGCCAGAATCTGCTCGATCGGAGGCGGCACGGCCGTAGGCGCGCGGTTCGGCTCGGGTCCGATCGACTTCGGCCGCTTGTAGGATTCGCGCGGCGCGGCGCGCGACGGCGACCGGTCCTTCGGATCGCCGGCGGCGAAATCCGGCACCGTCGCCCTGTTCTTGGTGGCCGGGGACGTCATCGACGGCGGCAGGGCGGCGATGTCTGGTGCTGCCTGCGCCGGCGAGATCTCATCCAGCCGATCGGGCCTGATCTCCGGCGGTATCGGAAGCGGCGCCTCGGGCGCAGGCGCGGTCGACGCATCGGAACGGACCAGCCGCAGCTCGGCCCGGTCGCCGGGCGCCTCCGGCAGCACCGACGGCGCCGCGACCTTGTTGGTCGTGCGGTCGACGGCGATCGCACGGGCAGCGGTCGCGGCGGAAGCCACCTGCGGGCCGGCGAACTGGTCGGCGCGACCCGCCTGGGGCGCCGGCGCCAGGCCTTCGATGGCGAGCTTCTCTGCCGGCGTGCGCGCCTCGTGGCGCGGTTCGGCGACCATGCCGAGCAGCTCCTCGCCGCCGTCGAGACCCGGGGTCCTCAGGAAGACCGGCCGCGAGGCGTCCAGCGGGGCGAGTTCGTTGGGATTGACGACGACGTCGATGTCGGAGGGCAGCTCGACCTCGGCCGGTCCGAAAGGGCCCATGATGCGATAAGGCGAGCGCGGCGCGACGGCCGTGGCAGCAGCGGCCGCCGTCGGGTCGAGGCCGAGCAGCTTGTAGAGCGGCTTCTCCGCGTAGAAGGCGATCTTGCGCTTGCCGGGGCGGGCAAGGTTGATGCCGTCATTGGCGCGCAGCCGCGCCGGCTGGCCGTTGATGTCTGGGCCGCTCGGCGCATAGGCGCCGTTCTCGTCGACGAATGCGTCCCAGATGTCGACATACTCGCCACCGACGCCGGTTGCCGCGGCGCGGTAGACGTCGTTGAAGGCGAGCATGTCGAGCATCATCTTCGACGATTTGAAGGGAGGCATGCCGACCCACAGGAACGGCACCTTGCGTGCCGCGATCGCCTTCGCCAGTTCGCCGGCGCGCTCGGCATATTCCTTGTTCCAGTTTTCCGAGCGCACCGTCTCGCGCACGCCGTCGACCAGCATCTGCTGGCGGTCGTTGGCCCCGATCATGACGATCACCGCCGCCGGCCGCTCGGCCGTGATCAGCTCGCCGATCTTCTCCGGCCAGTTGTGGAAATCCTCGCGCACGAAACCCGACGACCCGCTGGTGCGGTCGACGATCCTGACATTGGGGATTTCCGTGAAGGCGGTGGTCAGGCCCTCGGCCAGTCCGCTGCCGAGAAAATCGCCGATGACCAGCACGACGCGCGCATCCGGATGCTTGCTGATCACCGCGACCGGCGGTGGCTGTTCGTCGTTATCGCGCCGCGCGCGCGCCTTCTTGCGCTGGCTCCGCTCGGTCCGCTCGGCCTTCGGCTTGGCGACATTGGCCGGCGGCTCCTCGACCCGGTAGGCAGGCCTGCCGAAAAGCCGGTTCAGGATGCCGATGCGGGGCTCGTCCTCCTGGGCCTGCGCGTTTGACGGCGCGGCAAGGAAAGCCGCGGCAAGGACGGCCAGCGCAAGGAACAGCACTGCGCATCGGGATGAGAGAGCCCCATCGCCCGTCCTCGCCTTCAATAGGTGCTCCTAACGCTGCCTCAGCCTCGACAGCACTTCCATGCTAGGATGACCGTCGGGCGTCAAGCCCGCCTGCGCCTGAAACGCCTTGATGGCGCTTTTGGACCCTTCGCCGATTTTTCCGTCGAATTTGCCGTCGTAATAGCCCTGAACCGACAGCCGCTCCTGCAATTCCTGCTTTTCCTCGAAGCTGAGCTTCGTGAATGGCCGGTTCCAGTCGCGCACGAGCCCGCCATAGCCGGCGATCTCGTCGGCGAGCAGGCCGACGGCGAGCGCATATTTGTCGGCGTTGTTGTACCTTTTCAACACAAAGAAGTTCTTGGTCGCGAGGAAGGCCGGGCCGCCGCGCCCGTCCAGCACCTTGAGTTCGGCCTTGTCGTTGCCGCGCGGGAACGCCTTGCCATTGGCGCGCCTCACCCCGAGGTCCTGCCATTTGGCGAGCGACAACGAGCCGCTCGGGAACTTGCGTCCGCCCGGAAGCTCGACCTCGTAGCCCCAGGTCTTGCCCGCCTGCCAGCCGTTCTTGCGCAGGAGATTTGCCGCCGTCGCCAGCGCGTCCGGCACCGAGTTCCAGATGTCCCGGCGGCCGTTGCCGTCGAAATCCACGGCATAGGCCTGGTAGCTGGTCGGGATGAACTGCGTGTGGCCCATGGCGCCGGCCCAGGAGCCGGTCAGATGGCTTTCGTCGATGTCGCCGCTCTGCAGGATCTTGAGCGCCGCGATAAGCTGCGTGCGGGCGAACTTGGCGCGCTTCTTGTCGGCATAGGCGAGCGTGGCGAGTGAGCGCACCACATTGCGCATCACCTTGTCGTTCTTGAGGATTTCGCCGTAGTTCGATTCCATCGACCAGATGGCGAGCAGGATATAGCGGTCGACGCCGTAGCGCTGCTCGATGCGGTCGAGGGTCCCCTTGTACTTCCGCGCCATCTGGCGGCCGACCTCGACCGAGTGCTCATGCACGCGGTTGTCGAAATAATCCCACACCGGAGCCGTGAACTCGGGCTGGTAGCGCGCCTTTTCCAGCACTTCCGGGTCGATGCTGTTGACGCCGCGGAAGGCGCGGTCGTAGGTCGAGCGCGATATCCCGCTTTCGGCCGCCGTCTGGCGGAAGCCGGCGACCCAGCGTTCGAATCCTGCCTCGGCAAGCGCGGGCGAGAGAAGCATGCCAAGCCCAAGCACAGTCGCCGCAGCCGTGCCGGCAAGACGCCGGACGCTTATAGAGAGACGCATCTTTTCCTCCTTCGAGAGTCAGGAAGACGATTCATCGCTGAAGGTTATGAATCAGTTTACCATGTTCGATGCAGGGAACGAAAATACCTGAAACGCCTTATCCGCCGGACACAAAAACGTGACGACGTTGTCGGTAGCCGTGAATTCCGGCATGAAAATGTCGTTACGTAAGCAATGCCGGGCTTTTCGAAAGGATCGATATGGGAATGGAACGAGGGCCGAAAAGAGTCCGCAAGGCAGTATTTCCGGTAGCAGGGTTGGGGACGCGGTTCCTGCCGGCGACGAAGGCGGTGCCCAAGGAGATGCTGACGGTCGTCGACCGTCCTGTGATCCAGTATGTGGTCGACGAGGCTCGCGAGGCGGGTATCGAGCACTTCATCTTCGTGACCGGCCGCAACAAGGCGGTCATCGAGGATCATTTCGACATGCAGTTCGAGCTGAACCATACGCTGGCGCAGCGCGGCAAGGACGACCAGCTGGCCAAGCTGCAGCGGCTGCAGCCCTTGGCCGGGCAGACCAGCTTCACCCGCCAGCAGGAGCCGCTGGGGCTCGGCCACGCGGTCTGGTGCGCCCGCGAACTGGTCGGCGACGAGCCGTTCGCGCTGCTTCTGCCCGACATGATCATGCAGTCCAGGAAGAGCTGCATGGCCGAGATGGTGGAGCTTTACGAAAACACCGGCGGCAACATCGTCGCGGTGCAGGAATGCGATCCTGAAGAGGCGCACAAATACGGCATCGTCGGCAAGGGCGAGGCGGCGCATAACGGTTTCCGCATCACAGGGATGGTGGAGAAGCCCAAGCAGGGCACGGCGCCGTCGAACCTGTTCATCAACGGCCGCTACATCCTGCAGCCGGAGATCTTCTCGATCCTGGAGAACCAGGAGCGGGGCGCCGGCAACGAGATCCAGCTCACCGACGGCATGCTGAAGCTTGAGAAGCAGCAGGGCTTCTACGGCTATCACTACAAGGGCCGCACCTTCGACTGCGGCTCGCCGGAAGGTTTTGTCGAGGCCAACGTCGCGTTTGCGCTGGCAAGGCCGGATTTATCAGCCAAGATGGCCGATATCATCTCGGGCCTGCTCGACGAGAAGACCGGAGCAAAATTGCAGAACGTGAACTAGCCCGGCAGACGCCCGACCCGGGCCGCTTTTGCAGCCTATCTCATTGTTCGAGCATCGGATTTCCCGAAACGGCCGCGCATCTTTTCGCTGCGCGGTCCCGCAGGCCGGCCCGATGCTCTAGCGCTGCAGCTTCAGCCCCAGGAAGATGCTGTTCGTCTTGGCGTCGCGGTCGGAGAGGTTGCTGGTCACCGTCTCGTGCTCGACACGCGTCACGACGCCGGCATAGCGGTTCAGCCACCAGGTCAGGCTCGCCTCGGCATCGAAGATGACGTCGTATCCGTCCGACTGCGAGTAGTTTCGGTATGCCACGCCGAGAAGCGCCCCGCCGGTGAGGTTCGAGCGTATCTGACGCTCGATCCCGATACGGCTGGAATAGAGCACCGATCCGCTTTCGCCCGCCGTCGTGGTGCCTTCCAGGATGGTCGAGCCGGACAGCGTCACGTCGGTGCCGCGCTCGGGCGACCATCTCAGCAGGCCGTCCACCGTCGGCGTCGAGAGCGCATCCAGCCTGTCGTCGTCGAAATCCTCGCGGACCCAGCCAGCGGCCACCTCGCCCGAGAATTTCTCGCCGAGATCGAGTTCCAGGCCGCCGCGCACGGCATAACGGTCGGACGAGCGCTGATAGCCCGCGCTGTCGACTTCCTGGTCGTACTGATTGCGGCCGATCTCGGTCTCCACGAACGGCGTCAGCGCCGGGGATATCTCGTATCCTGCGCGCAGCGTCATCGTGTAGAGCGTCGCATCGCGGTCGCTCTGCGACAGCGTGCCGCCGCCCTCGAGGTCGGCGTCGCCATAGCTGTCGTGGATGGCGCCACCGGTGATGCCGAAACGCGCCTTGCCCATGTCCTTCTGGAGGCCGAGTGTTCCGCCGACGCGCTGGGTGATCGGCTCTTCCACGGTATTGGCAATGACCACCGGCGAAGCGGCCGATTCGGGCGCCGCCGAGTAGGTGAAGGTGCCCCGGGCCCGGTATTCATGGGCGAGTTCCAGATCCAGCACGGCGTCGACGCCGCCCTCGAAGTCGTCGACCTCCTGGCCCGACAGCGTCTTGCGGAAGGTGCCGAAGGCGTCGACCGTCGCCGAATGGCGCGACCAGTCCGACACCGCGTTGAGGCGCAGCGTCGTCTCCGACAGCACCGCTTCGGACCCGTCGGTGCTCGAATCGGCGTTGGAGGTGGCGGTCACGCCCTGCTCGATCGAGGGTTTCAGGATGAAGGTGCCGAAGGTGATGCCCGGCGCCTCATAGGGGTTTTCCTCGATCGGCCGGTCCAGGCCCTCGATCGCCTGGGCGCGTTGCGCGCCACGATCGAGGGACTCGCTCTCAAGCGAATCGACCGTCGGCTGGCGCACGGTTCCGGTCGGAGTCTGGTCGATCTCGGCGGCAGCTGCCGCCCGTGACGCGGCCGCAGCGACAGGGGACTGGGGCTGGGCTTCGGCCTCGCCCGGCAACGCAGGGTCGGCCGCGAATATCCGGGGCGGACGGGGCGCATCCTCCTCCGGCAACGCGCCGGGGCTCACCGGCACGTAGGCCGGCGCCGCTTCGGCCGGGCGGGCATCCTCTCCGGCAAGTAGGCCGCTGTTCGTATCGGCGGCTGTCAGGGCGCCGCGCAAACCCGTGGTTTCCTGGGCCTGGACCGTGCCGGCCGAGACAGCCCCGGCAGCCGTGGCTGCCAGGAGAAGTGCCTGCAAGGCGCCCCGGCCGGGACGTGTTGTTTTGTCGGGGCGTACCGGCGGCATCTCGACCCAAATGATTGAAGGCGCGAGCCGCGCCATGCTTACCGAACCGTAAATGCCGATGGTTAATGGAGCGTTGAGAAAGCCGGCCTGCCGGGGCCGCCCGGCGCAGGATCGTATGGACAGCCGCACCGCGAAGCGCTAATCGCTGTGCCCATGCATGCAGTGCCGATGAAGAAGCAGCCTGACCGGAGCGCCGCGATCGCCTCCGCCCTGAGAACCGTTGCCACCGAGCAGGCAGGCCTCGCCGTCTTTGCCGAGGCGCTGAACAACGGCCTGTCCGAATCCTTTGCCCACGCCATCGAGCTGATCTCGGCGATCCGCGGCCGCGTCATCGTCACCGGGGTGGGGAAAAGCGGCCATATCGGCGCCAAGATCGCCGCGACGCTGGCCTCCACCGGTACTCCGGCCTTCTTCGTCCATCCGGCCGAGGCCAATCACGGCGATCTCGGCATGATCGCCAAGGACGACGCCATCATCGCCATGTCATGGTCGGGTGAGACCGCGGAACTGAAAAGCATCGTCGCCTATTCGCGCCGGTTTTCCATTCCGCTGATCGCCGTCACCTCGGGCGAGACATCGACACTGGCGCGCGAGGCCGACGTCGTGCTGGCCCTGCCGCGCGTGCCGGAAGCCTGCCCGCACGGGCTGGCGCCGACCACCTCGACGCTGCTGCAGCTGGTCGCCGGCGATGCGCTCGCCATCGCGCTGCTCGAGGCGCGCGAGTTCACTCCGGACCAGTTCCGCACCTTCCATCCCGGCGGAAAGCTCGGCGCCAGCCTGATGAAGGTGCGCGAGATCATGCATCGGGGCGACCACATGCCGATGGCGCCGGTCGGCAGCTCGCTGCGCGACGCCATGGTGACGCTGTCCAACAAGCGTTTCGGCTGCGTCTGCATCGTCGACGACAACGGCCTGCTCGCCGGCATCATCACCGACGGCGACCTTGCCCGCAATCTCGACAGGAACCTCGGCGGCATGGCCGTCGACGAGATCATGACCCGTACGCCCAAGACCGTCGACCCGGACGCGCTGACAGTCGAGGCGATGGCTATCCTCGAAGAAAAACGCATCTCGGCGCTCGTCGTGGTCGAGGACGGCAAGCCGGTCGGCATCGTGCACTTCCACGACCTGCTCAGGATCGGCATCGCGTAAGTCCCACCTTCTCCCCGTAACGGGGAGAAGCCGTCTCACACCGGTTCCACCACCAGTTCCAGATCGAGGTCGGCCGCCGCCTTGACCCGCACCTTTGTGCCGGCCGGGAGGTCCGGCCCGGACACGCGCCAAGTCGTGTCGCCGATCTTGATGCGCCCTCGCCCATCGGTGATCGGCTCGGTCAGCGTCGCGGTGCGGCCTATCAGCTGGTCGCCGCGGCGATTGAGCAGCGGCTGGTCGGAAGCGCTCCCGCGCCCGCTCATGATCTTCTTGCCGGCGAAGGCGCAGACCAGCGCCAGCGCCAGGAACACCAAGATCTGCACCTGCCAGACCCAGAAGCCGGCGCTCCAGAACATCAGCGAAAGCGCGCCGACGATCAGCGCCGCCAGGCCAATCCACAGCATGAATACGCCCGGCGTCAGAATCTCGAGCGTCAGCAGGGCAAAGCCCAGGACCATCCAGTTCCAGGGGCCGAGTTCGGCGAAGACGCGCTCCAGCATGGCCGCCGCCTACTGGTTGTCTTCGGGGCGCACCAGCGGCGTGCGGGCGGCCTGCCGCTGCGCGCCGGCCGTGCCCTCGGCCCGGAAAACCTCCTTGGCGATCTCGCCGATGCCGCCCAGCGTGCCGATCAGCGACGACGCTTCCATCGGCATCAGCACGACCTTGCTGTTCGACGCCGAGCCGATCTTGGTGAGCGCCTCGGTGTATTTCTGCGCCACGAAGTAGTTGATCGCCTGCACGTCGCCCTTGGCGATCGCCTCCGAGACGACCTGCGTCGCCCTGGCCTCGGCTTCGGCCGCGCGCTCGCGCGCCTCGGCGTCGCGGAACGCCGCCTCGCGGCGGCCCTCGGCTTCCAGCACCTGCGCCGCCTTCAGGCCTTCCGCGGTCAGGATCTGCGCGCGCTTGTCGCGCTCGGCCATCATCTGCCGCGCCATCGATTCCACCAGATTGGCCGGCGGGTTGATGTCCTTGATCTCGACGCGAGTCATCTTGATGCCCCACGGATGCGCCGCCTCGTCGACGATGCGCAGAAGCCGCTCGTTGATGGCGTCGCGGTTGGACAGGAGCTCGTCGAGGTCCATCGAGCCCATGACCGAGCGGATATTCGTCATGGTCAGGTTGAGGATGGCGTTCTGCAGGCCGGACACCTGGTAGGCGGCCTGCGGGGCGTTGAGCACTTGGAAGAAGGCGACGCCGTCGACCGCCACGATGGCGTTGTCGCGGGTGATGACCTCCTGCGTCGGGACGTCGAGCACCTGCTCCATCATGTTCATCCTGGCGCCGATGCGGTCGACGAAGGGGATGATGATGTTGAGGCCCGGCGCCAGCGTGCGCGTGTAGCGGCCGAAACGCTCGACCGTGTAGTTGTAGCCCTGCGGCACCGTCTTGATGCCGGTGAAGATCACCAGCAGGACGAGAACGACCAGCACGGGTATGATGATGTCGAAGCCCGAGAACATTCCGCTTCTCCCCATTGTCGCGGCGTCGGCCGCCCGAGAATCAGTTAGGATTCGTCTGGCCGCTATACAATCAGACGGCAGCCGATTGTTGAACCGGTGGTTGGCGGCGAGGCTTAACGGCGTCTGAAGGCGAAAAGACCGGCGTCGCTGTCGTCGCGGCCTTCGATCGCGGCAGCCGCGATCTCCGAGGCGATCCCGGAGTAGGTGATGCCGTTGCCGCCATAGCCCATCACGGCAAGGATGCGGGGATGGCGCGGCACCTTGCCGATATAGGGCAGGCCGGTCGTCGTGGTGCCGAAGGAGCCGGCCCAGGCGAATTCCGGATCGGTATCGAGGCCCGGGAAGAGCCTTGCCAGCTTCTTCGACAGGCGCGCAGCCTTCTTTCCGATCAACGCATCGCGCTTGTCCTCATCGGAGAACTCCTCGTCCTCGCCGCCGCAGATGACGCGGCCGTCCCTCGTGGCGCGCATGTAGAGATAGGGGTCCGACGCCTCCCAGATGAAGGCCTGCTGCGGCCAGAGCTTGCGTGGCTGCCGGCGCGTGGCGATCGCGTAGGTCGAGATGATCCGATGACTTGCCGCCGGAACCATGTCGGTCAGCTCATAGCCGGTGGCGAGCACGACATGGCCGGCGGTGACGGTCGGCCCGGCCTTGGTCACGATCGTAACCTCGTCCTTGCCGTCCTCGATCGCCACCGCCTCCGCCGGCGCATACAAACGCGCCCCACGTTCCCACGCCTTCAGCAGCATGCCGGCGGTCAGCTTGCGCGGGTCCAGCGTCAGGTTGCCGTAGCTGAGGATCGCACCCTCGCGCCCGATGCCGAAGCGCTCCCTGAGCGCGGCAGCCGTGAGATATGTCGCATGGATCCCTGCCCGCCGCCTTGCCTCAGCCTCCTCTCGAAGCGCGCCCGGCCCAAGCATATTGCCGGCGAGATAGAGCGAGGGACGCCGGCCCAGCCCGCAATCGATGTCGAGGCCCTGGATGCGGGCGGCCAGGCTCTCGATGGCGAGCCGCGAGCGTCGCCAGGCCTGCTCCGCCTTCGCGCGGCCGATCATGCCCGACAGCTTGGCGAGCGGCTGATCGATCTCGAACTGCACCAGCGCGGTGGTCGCCGCCGTCGAGCCCTTCATCGGGCCGCGCCGGTCGATGGTGACGACCGACTGGCCGCGCGCCGTCAGCGCTTCGGCCATCATCGCCCCGCTGATGCCCATGCCGACGACGGCGACGTCCGCCTTGACGTCGCGGGTGAGCTTTTCGGTTGGAACGGAAGGCACGCGATAGGCGAACCAGACCGGACGGCCGGTCCTCAGATCGAGCTTTCGGCGCATGGATGGCAGTCTCCCCGAGACTGCCCTCAACGCCTCGCGGGGCCGGCGGTTCCGGTTACGCCCAGCCCTGCAGTTCGCGCCGCACCAGCGTCTCGATGACGTCCATGCCTTCCGGACTGTCGTTCAGGCAGGGGATATGCGCGAAATGCTTGCCGCCGGCATGCAGGAATTCGTCGCGCACCTCGCGGCCGATCTCGTCCAGCGTCTCGATGCAGTCGACCGAGAACCCCGGATTGATGACGGCAATCGACTTCACGCCTTCCTTCGCCAGCCGCTCGACTGTCTTGTCCGTATAGGGCTGCAGCCATTCCTGCGCGCCGAAGCGCGACTGGAAGGTGGTGATCAGCCTTTTCTCGTCCCAGCCCAGAAACTCGCGCAGCAGCCGGGTCGTCTCCTCGCAGTGGAAACCATAGGGATCGCCCTTGTCGGCATAGGGCTTGGGTATGCCGTGATAGGAGGCGAGCACCATTTCCGGTTCGAAATCGAGTCTGGCGAGGCTCGCCTGCAGCGAGCGCGCCAGCGCCTCGATGTAGACCGGCTCCCGGTAATAGGGCGGCACGGAACGCACCGCCGGGGCTTCGCGCATCTTCATCAGCGCCCGGAAGAGCTGGTCGTTGGCGGTGGCGGTCGTCGTCGCCGAGTATTGCGGGTAGAGCGGGAAGATGAGGATACGGTCGCAGCCCTGCTCGTAAAGGCTCTGCACGGCGCTGCGGGTGGAGGGATTGCCGTAGCGCATGCCCCATTCGACGCGGACGTCGGGCAGGTCGGCAAGCGCTGCCGCGAGCTTCTCCGCCTGGCCCCGCGTGAAGGTGCGCAGGGGCGATTCGTCCATCTCCGTGTTCCAGATCCGCTTGTAGTTCGCGCCGGATTTCTGTGGCCTGGTGGTCAGCACCAGCCCGTAGAGGATCGGATTCCAGGCAATCTTCGGCAGTTCGATGACGCGCGGATCGGACAGGAATTCGCGCAGATACCGCCACATCGACTTGTAGTCGGTGCCGTCAGGGGTGCCGAGATTGACTAGCAGCACGCCGACGCGGCGCGGCTCTGCCGACGGACGGGCGGCAGGGATAATGGTTTCCCTAGTGGCGGCGCCGGGAACTTGCTTGTCGGCGGCGGATTTCACGGGTGCTTCTGACATGGCGCGAACTTAGCGGCGGCGGCGGCGTTTTCAATGCTGCGTCTGGCCGCACTTCAAATTCGGCGCAAGGGCCTCCCGCACAGCCCCTGCCCGCCTACAGGCGCCCGCCCGTCAGCCCCGGCAAGCGAGAAGCGGCAAGGCGCGCGAAGCCGCGGCTCAGCTCGCCGGCGGGATTTTCAGCGTCGAGCCTATGGTCAGATCAAGCGCGTCGATGCCGGGGTTGGCATCGGAGATCACTTTCCACTTGGAACCGGCGCCATAGGCCTTTCTGGCGATATGCCACAGCGTATCGCCGCGAACGATGGTGTGCGTGTTTTCCGCGGCCGCCGGGGCTGCGGCTTCCGTCGCGGCGGGTGCAGCCGCCGTTTCGACAGTCGGCGGCGTCGCCGCGATGTCAGCCGAGGCCGCTGGCGGCGCTGGCACCTGCGGCTCGGCGGCTGCGGGAGCCGCCGCAGCCTCCGATTGCGCGGGTGCAGCGGCGGTTTCCGGAGCTGCTGCGGCGAGATCCACGATGCGGCCGTCGAGCTTGGGCGTGTAGGGCCGGTTGGCGGTCAGGTAGTCGGCCACCACCTGCTCCAGGCTTGGGCCGAAATCATAGGCGTTCTCAGCGTTCTTCTCGAACAACTCGTAGCCGTCGCCGCCGCCGCGCGTGAAATTGTTGGTGGCGACCGTGTAGAGCTTGGCCTCGTCGATGGGGGCCCAGGCGCCATTTTCCATCACCTCGACCGACTTGATGCGGCCGGCATTGGGCCCCACCGACTTGTCGAAGGAGTATTTCAGGCCGGCGACCTGCGGGAAGGCGCCCTTCTCCTCCTCCACCATGCTGACGCCGTGCTCCAGCGACGCGACGACGTCCTTGCCCGTGAGCTGGAAGGTGGCGAGCGTGTTCTGGAAGGGCAGCACGTTCAGCACCTCGCCCATGGTGACGACGCCCTGGTCGATCGAAGCGCGCAGGCCGCCGCCGTTCTGGAAGACGATGGTGACGCCCTGGTCCTTCACGCGGTCGAGGATGGCCTCGGAAACGAGGTTGCCCATCTCGCATTCGCGCGCGCGGCAGGATTTGCGGTCGCCGTCGATCGGCGCGGTGGTCTCCGAGACCTCCTTCGCCTTCACCTCCTCGATCGGCCCGGCGAGCTCCTTGACGCGAACCAGCACGGCTGCGTCCGGCGTGATCGACTTGTCGAGGAAGATCGGATCGCCCTTCGCTTCCTTGACCACCCCGTTGTCGTCGAAGGTGACGGTGAACTCGCCGAGATATTTCGAATAGGACGCCGCCTGCGTCACCGGAACCCTGTAGCCGTCCGGATTGTCGATCATCGTCGGATACGGCCCCTCGGCCTTGTCGTCCGTGTTCGACAGCAGCGAATGGGAATGGCCGCCGACCACGACGTCGACGCCCGGAATCCTGGCGATCAGCTCCTTGTCGCGGGGATAGCCGACATGGGTGAGCGCGATGATCTTGTTGACGCCCTCGCCCTTCAGTTTCTCGACCTCGGCTGTGATCGTCTTGATGTCGTCCTCGATGGCGATGTTGGGACCGGGCGAGGCGATCTCGGGCGTATCGGTCGTCACCGCCCCGATGATGCCGATCTTCTGGCCGCCGACATCGAGCACCAGCGACGGCTTGATCCTGTCGCCGACCTTGGACTGCGCATTGGGATGCACGTTGGCCGAGAGCACCGGGAAGGTCACCTCTTCCAGGAACGGGACCAGCGCATCCTCGCCGTCGTCGAACTCGTGGTTGCCGACCGTCATGGCGTCGAACTTCATCAGGTTGAGGAACTCGGCCTCCGCCTTGCCCTTGTAGGTCGTGTAGAAGAGCGAACCCTGGAAATTGTCACCGCCGTTGAGCAGGAGAACGTTCTTGCCCTCGTTGGCCTTGCGGCGGTCGGCGATCGCCGTCACCAGCCGCGCCGCGCCGCCGATGCACTTGCCTTCCGTCTCCTCCTCGGCGGAGCAGGTCGACTCGTAGGCATTGTTGGACTCGATGCGGCTGTGCCAGTCGTTGATGTGCAGGATGGTCAGCGTGTAGTCGGCAAAGGACGCTCCCGCCGAAAGGCCGAAAGCCGAGGCCGACAGCGCGGCGATTACGGCGATCTTTCTCATGCAACGTCTCCCGATTTTACTGGTGTCCCGACAGCGTCTGACGCGCCTTCGCCGATGGAATTCTCAGCATTCCCTAGGCTTGGATGTTCACACCCGGATTTCTCCGATGCAAGTGAAAACCGCGCCGCCCGCTAGCGGGAATAATCCCGTTCGTCGACTATCACCTTGCCGTCGTTCGGCAGGCTTCCCGGGTCGACCATGGCGACGGCGCCTGACAGGCCGGTGACATCGCGCAGCGCCGCCTCGATCGCCTTCGCGTCGATCGCCGAAGCGCCGGCCGGCTCGATATCGAGCCGCATCGCGTCGCGGTCGCCGTCGCGGAAGACGCTGAGCCTCGCCTTGGCGATTTCAGGATGACGGCGGAGCACCTCGGCGACCTGCCTGGGATCGACGAACATGCCCTTCACCTTGGTGCGCTGGTCGGCGCGGCCCATCCAGCCCTTGATGCGGGTGTTCGTCCGCCCGCAGGGCGAGGCGCCTGATAGCACGGACGACAGGTCGCCGGTGCCGAACCGGATCATCGGATAGGCCGGGTTGAAGCTGGTCACCACCACCTCGCCGACCTCTCCCGCCGGCACCGGGTCGCCGGTTCCCGGCCGCACGATCTCGAGGATCAGTTTCTCGTTGACGATCATGCCCGGATACGGCGAGCCGTCGTCGGCCGCGCTTTCATAGGCGATGACGCCGAGTTCGGCGGTGGCATAGGCTTGGAAGACGGCGACGCCGCGCGCCGCATAGTCCTGCCGCATGGCCGGGAACAGCGCGCCGCCCGACACCAGCGCGCGGCGGAAGGAACCGAGGTCGCGGCCCATCTCCGCCGCCCGGTCGAGCAGGATCTTCAAAAAATCCGGCGTGCCGCAATAGACGCCGGGCCGCAGGCCGGCCGCGGCCTCCACCTGCGCGTCCGTGTTGCCCGCCCCGGCCGGAAGCACGGCGCAGCCCAGCGCCCGCGCCCCTTCGTCGAGGATGAACCCGCCCGGCGTCAAATGGTAGGAGAAGGCGTTGTGGACGATGTCGCCGGCGCGCACGCCGGCCGCGAAGAAGGCGCGCGCCGACTGCCAGGGGTCGACGCCGGCGCCCTGGACCTCGAAGATCGGCCCCGGCGACTGGAAGAGACGCGCGCCCTGCAGCGCGTCGCGGTCGGCGAAACCGCCGAAAGGCGGCTCCTTTGCCTGGAATTCGGCTAGCTCCGCCTTGCGCAGCACCGGCAGCCTGGCCAGCGCTTCGCGGCTCTTGACGCTGACGGGATCGACGCCTTCCAGCCAGCGCGCCCAGCCGGGCGCCCTTGCCATCGCGCGCGCCACAAAGGCTGGCAGGCGACCGAACAGATCGGCCTCGCGAATTTTGTAGTCGCGGATTTCCCGCTCGTCGAAATAGGCGACCATGACGCTCCTCCGGCGTGGGCCGGACTATCGCAGCAGTCCTATCCGGCGCGCAAGGCTGGCCAGCGATATCGGCAAGGCGGGCGAATAGCCGTTGGCGGTAGACGAACCGCCTTTGCCACGGGAGCGGTGCGGTCACCCTGGTCGGATATCTCGACCTTCGCGCCGTCGAGGTCGGGGCGCTCCGCGCCATGACAGCCTATGGCGCGCTGCACCCGGACCGGATTGCCAGGGGAAAAACGGCGAAGACGACGATCGTCAGCGCTGTGAAGGGCTCAGCTTGTCAGGCGCGCCTGGTCAGCACAAACTGCTGGCCGGCCGAACTGGTGCAGTTGAGCTGCCTGGCCGAAACCAGCAGGCAGTTGAAGCTGATCGGCGACTGGCGGATCAGCGAGGTGCCGTTGATCTGCACCGATGTCGGGTTGGTCAGCGTGTAGCTGCCCTCGGCGAGTTTCTGCCCGGTGTCGGTGGCGACCGTCGAGAAGGAGCCCCCCGCAAGCGTGGAAAGCCCGGTTCCCTGCGCGTCGATCCAGGAACCCTCGACGCCGGACTGGGAAGGCCTGGACGGCGAGCCGCCTCCGCCATCGCCCATGCAGCCGGCGAGGATGACAGACAGGGCGCCAACCGCACCTGCCGAGAACACTTTGCGTGCAATCGTCATGATTTCGTCCCTCTCTTTCCGACCCGACACCCTCAATCGCCTGATTTTCGAATGAAATCAAGGCGCGCTCGCAAGCGCATCACGTCTTTCTGGACAGCGCAAACGACAGGAGGCCGGCCCCGGTTCCAGCATTTTTCTCGGGATAAGCTGTGTGGCGGCGCCGACCGCCCTTTGACGACGAACTTTCGCATTCCATAATCGACAAATGTTCCCCGGCGAAGATCGGGGCATTGCGGGAGGAGAACTCAAGGAATGGATGTCTTTCTGACCGGCCTCAAGACGGCCATCGACACGCTCGGGGCGACGGTTCTGTTGCCCATCGTCATCTTCATCATCGCCATCGTGCTCGGCGCCAAGGTCGGCCGCGCCTTCCGCGCCGCCGTCACCATCGGCGTCGCCTTCATCGGCATCAATCTCGTGCTCGGGCTGATGCTCGGCTCGATCGGCGACGTCGCCCAGGCGATCGTCACCAACACCGGCATAAAGCGCGACATCGTCGACGTCGGCTGGCCGTCGGCCGCGGCGATCGCCTTCGGCTCGTCGGTCGGCCTGTGGATCATTCCGATCGGCATCGCCGTCAACATAGTGCTGCTGCTCACCCGCCTGACCCGCACGCTCAACGTCGACGTGTGGAATTTCTGGCACTTCGCCTTCATCGGCTCGCTGGCGACCGCGGCGACCGGCAGCCTCGGCTACGGCCTCGTCGTCGGCGCGCTGGTCGCGGCACTGGCGCTGCTCTTCGCCGACTGGTCGGCGCGCGCCGTCCAACAGTTCTACGGCATCCCCGGCGTCTCGGTACCGCATCTCGCCTCGGCGCAGATCCTGCCGATCGCCATCGTGCTCAACTGGGTGATGGACCGCATCCCCGGCATCAACCGCATAGACATCAGCACCGAGACCATCGAGAAGCGGTTCGGCGTGTTCGGCGAGCCGGTCGTGCTCGGCCTGATCATCGGCCTCGTTCTCGGCCTCATCGGCTACTACAACGCCGGCGATTTCGGCACGGTGCTGTCGAAGGTGCTGGGCACGGGCATGACGCTGGCCGCGGTCATGCTGCTCCTGCCGCGCATGGTGAAGATCCTCATGGAAGGGCTGCTGCCCGTCTCCGACGCCGCGCAGGAATTCGTGCGCAAGCGCACCGGCGACCGCGAGCTGCTGGTCGGCCTCGACTCGGCGATCCTGATCGGCCATCCGGCGGCTATCGCCTCGTCGCTGATCCTGGTGCCGATCGCCATCGTGCTGTCGATCGTCCTGCCAGGCAACCGCGTGATCCTGTTCGCCGACCTCGCCGTCATCCCCTTCATCGTCGCCATGACTGCGCCGCTGCTCAAGGGCAACGTCTTCCGCATGGTGGTGGTCGGAACGATAACGCTCGCCGTCGGCTTCTACGTCGCCAACGCGCTGGCGCCGCTCTTCACCAGCGCCGCCGTCGCATCGGGCTTCCAGTTGCCGGCGAACGCGGTGGAGATCACCTCGGTGGTCGACGGCTTCCTGTGGATCCCCTACGTGGTCATCGAGGCGATCCAGTGGCTGGCCGTCTTCGGCCTCGTGCTGCTCGCCGTCGTCATCGCGGTGACCTTCGTCCTCTACCACCGCAACGCAGCGGCCTGGGAGCGGGCGGCCGGCGCCGAGGACGAGCCGGAGGCCAGTACGGCCTGAGCCGAAAGGCAAAGCCATAGTATAGTAAGGGAACCGGCCGCCCATGCGGCCGGTTCCGGAACACGGGGAGGCCTCTTTGGCGCTCATCGACCATATCCACCCCAAAGCGCTTGCGCTTGGCATCGATGCGCAGAGTGCGGAGCAGGCGATAAGCCTGCTCGCCGAAAGGCTCGAGGCACTGGGCTATGTGAGGTCGTCCTACGCCGACGCGGTGGTGAAGCGGGAGGCCACGATGCCGACGGGCTTGCCGCTCGGGCGGGCGGTCAACGTCGCCATCCCGCATACCGATCCCGAGCACGTCATCAGGCCGGGCGTCGCGCTCGGCGTGCTGTCGGCCCCGGTCGATTTCGCCAATATGGAGGAGCCGGATGAGTTGGTACCGGTCGGAGTGGTGTTCCTGCTTGCCATCGATGACAAGAACAAGCAGATCGACATGCTCCAGCAGATAATGGAAGCGATCCAGGATCCGGATACACTCAGCGGTCTCACAAGCGCGAGGACCGCCGAGGAGATCAGATCCTTGCTCGGCTGAGAAGGGAAGGAAAGCTCGGCATGGCCAGACAGAAGACCATACTCTTTGCCTGCGGCACCGGCGTCGCCACCTCGACGGCGGTCAACGCCACCGTGACCGAGGCGATGAAGGCGCGCGGGCTGACCTTCAACTCGGTCCAGTGCAAGGCGACCGAGGCGCCGAGCATGGCGGAGAACGCGGACCTGATCGTGGCGACCACGCCGGTCTCCTCGTCGATAACCATCCCGGTCATCAAGGGCCTCGCCTTCCTCACCGGCATCGGCAAGGACAAGGCGCTCGACGAGATCGAAGCCGAACTGCGCAAGTAGGCCGGGCGCAGTCAGGTAAGCGCCCAAAAAGCAAGGTCGCCTAGCCGGCGTCTTCCATCGACAGCATCGCTTCCAAGGGCATCGACTCATCGTCGCGAAGCATCACGGTGGGCAGTGGCTCAGCGCGTTTCCCCTTCCGCCTGCTACGGCGATATTTGCTCTGATATTCACGCCGTTGTTTGGCGACCTCGTAAAGAACGATGCCTGAACTGGTGCCCAGATTGAGACTCTCAATCATTCCGAACATCGGGATTGCCACACACATCTCGCTGCGCTCGACAGCAAGCTGGCTGATGCCGCGTTTTTCGTTACCAAACCAGACGGCGAGTTTCGTCGGCCCCGTGTAATCGCCTTCGTGCAGGAAAACGTTCGTCTTGCCCTTCACATGCGGCGAGGTAACGACCGACACGAAGCCCTGCTTCTCCAGATGGTCGCAGCACGCTTCGGTGCTGTCGAAGCGCCTTACGAACGTCCATTTGACGGCAGATACGGACGTGCCGGAAAGGGACTTGCGCTCGCGCATATCCTGCCAATCATCGGGAAGCGCCTTTCGCGGATCCACGATATAGACTTTTTCGACGCCGAGCGCGTTTACGTTGCGTATTACCGTCCCGATGTTTTTGATGTCGTTTGGATCTTCGACGACCGCGACCAAGTTTTTACAGCGAAACGACTTGATCGCGTCCGCGCGCTTGCGAACCGACACCCTGGGTTTTTTAACCTCGACCGTTTCCATGTAGGTTCTTTACCATCCCGCGTGGTGCGTGCTCTAGAGGGCGCCTCAAGGCCGCTCTGTTTGCTTTCGACGCTTACCGCACCAGAACGTTGCGGAACTGCCAGGGATCGCTCTTGTCGATATCCTCGGGGAACAGGCCCGGTCGGCCTTCCAACGGCGTCCAGTCGGTATAATAGCCCTTGACCGGGCCGAGATAGGGAAGCTGTACTTCCAGGCAGCGGCGGTAATCCGTCTCGTCGGCCTCGACGATGCCGGCCTCCGGGTTCTCCAGCGCCCAGACCATGCCGGCGAGCACCGCCGAGGTCACCTGCAGGCCGGTGGCGTTCTGGTAGGGGGCGAGCTTGCGAGCCTCCTCCAGCGAAAGCTGCGAGCCGAACCAGTAGGCGTTCTTCTTGTGGCCGTAGAGCAGGACCCCGAGCTCGTCGACGCCGTCGACCAGCTCATTCTCGTCGAGCACGTGGTGGACCGGCTGCGCCTTGCCCGCCGCGCCGAACATCTCGTGCAGCGACAGCACCGCGTCGTTGCAGGGATGGTAGGCGTAGTGGCAGGTCGGCCGGTAGCTCACCTTGCCGTCCTTGCCGCGCACGGTGAAGAAATCGGCAATCGAGATGGACTCGTTGTGGGTGACGAGGAAGCCGTATTGCGGGCCGGGCGTCGGGCACCAGGTACGCACGCGGGTGTTGGCGCCGGGCTGTTCGAGGAAGATCGCCGCCTTGCAGCCTTGCTTCTGCTTCCTGGCGTTCTTCGGCATCCACTTCTCATGGGTGCCCCAGCCGAGCTCGGCCGGTTGCAGGCCTTCGGAGATGAAGCCCTCGACCGACCAGGTGTTCCAGAACACGTCGAGCGGCTTCGGCTTCTTGGTGCGCTGGGTATCGCGCTCGGCGATGTGGATGCCCTTGACGCCGGCCTTCTTCATCAGCTTCGCCCAGCCCTCGCGGTCGTCGACGGTAGGCTCCTTGAACTTCAGGCCGAGATCGGTGGCGAGGTTGACGAGGGCCTGCTTGACCAGCCACGAGACCATGCCGGGGTTGGCGCCGCAGGTGGACACCGCGGTCGGACCGCCCGGATGCTTGCGCTTCTCCTCACGCAGCGTCTCGCGCAGCGCGTAGTTGGTGCGGCTGGCATTGTCGGCCTTGGCGTCGAAATAGAAGCCGAGCCAGGGCTCGACGACGGTATCGACATAGAGCGCGCCGAGCTTGCGGCAGAGATGCATCAGATCGACCGAGCCGGTATCGACCGAGAGGTTGACGCAGAAACCCTGGCCGCCGCCATTGGTAAGCAGCGGCGTCAGGAGCTTCTTGTAATTCTTGCGGGTGACGCTCTCCTGCAGGAAAGCGATGCCGCGCTCGTCGAGCAGTTTCTTGTTCTCGTCACTCGGATCGATGACGATCAGGCGCGACTTGTCGAATTTGAAATGGCGTTCGATCAGCGGCAGGGTCCCGCGCCCGATCGACCCGAAGCCGATCATCACGATTGGGCCCGTTATCTCGCCGTGAACCGGCCATTTCTGATCCGCCATTTTGGGCAGCACTCCGTCTCTGTTGCGCACTGGCCAAGCAGAAAGCACAAGGCGGTGTCACAATAAAGAGGCAAAAAGCGCGGAATTCCCCTGCCCGGGGCGGCCGGAGGCGCTATTCCAGAACGACGATGGCTTCGACCTCGAAGAGCATCGGGTCGATTGCAAGCTTCGGAACAGGCACCAAAGTCTGCGCCGGCAGCGACTTGCCGAACATAGCCTTGACGTTCCTGGTCAGCACCTCGAGCTTGGACATATCGTGATCGACCACGAAGATCGTGAGCTTGGCGACCTGATCCGGTCTGGCGCCGAGGGCTTCGATGGCGGTGCGCAAGTTGGCATAGGCCTGCTCGACCTGGACAGCGAAGTCGGGCGACAGGGCTCCGGTGCTGTCCTGGCCGCCCTGCCCGGAGATGTAGGCCACCCGGGCGTTGGGAGGCGTGATCACCGCAGTGCTGTAGCCGTTCGGTGACGGATCGTGAAGGTTCCCCGGATTGACGATGGTCAGTCCGGTCGCCGTCGCAGCGGTGGAAATTCCCATGGTCATGATGATTAGTCCTCCGATGAGCGGATGCTTGATTGTCAGTGACATGATTTTCTCGTGGCTTCGATGAACGCGAACGATCGCATCGGGCGGGATCCGCACGCTGGCCGTTCCCGCCTGAATAACGATCGACTCGTACAATGTACTACTAGTCGCATCGTACATAGTACGAGTCAACTGGACCGGGATCGACATTCGGCGCATTGACGGTCTAGATCGACCGCTCTGACAGCGAGGGCATGGATGGCAGGCAAACATAGCAGCGCCCCAGACAAACCGGTTCGTGACAAACCGGTTCGAGGCAGGGCCAAATCGGTTCGATCCGGTCAGGAGCCGCCGCTTTCCCTGGAGCGCATCGTGGCGACAGCGGTCGAACTGCTGGACGCCCAAGGGCTCGAGGGGTTGACGATGCGTCGGCTGGCCGACCGCCTCGGCTCGGGGGTGATGAGCCTTTACTGGCACGTCGACAACAAGGAGGATGTCCTGGACCTGGCGCTCGACTCGGTGCTCGAATATCGCGGACCGTCGCGGACGGCCGGGCCCCAGGCCTGGCACGAGGACGTCGTTCACATGCTCGAAGACTGGCGCGCCGGCATGCTGCGCCATCCCTGGTCGGCATTGCTGTTGCCGCGCCGGACGCTCGGCCCGAACATCCTCGGCCGCCTGGAACTGCTGAGCAGAACCTTGTCCGGGGCCGGTGTGGCGGACGCCGATCTGAACGTCGCGCTATGGTCGCTCTGGAACTATGTGATAGGCGCCACCGTCACCCGGGCGGGTTTCGGCGTCTCGGACGACGAGAGGACCGCCGCCCAGCAGCGCCTCGCAGATCAAAGCGAACGCTACCCGACAATCGCGCGCTCCCGCCTTCTCCTCGACAACGATTGGGACGGGGCTTTCAGGCAAGGCCTCGACACCCTGCTCGATGGCCTTGCCACGAGATGAGGCCGAGCCGCGGCTCAGCCGCACCGGCCAGCGGGCGCCGGGCCTGCCTTCAGAAAACCGTACCGTACCGTACGGTACGGTTTCTGGTTGCCGGGCGCGCGCTTTCATATTAACTAGGCTGCAAGGCCGGGACTGTATCGCGAGACGGCCGCAGTTTTGAGGAAACCACCCATGCCCGCCTATCGTTCACGCACCACCACCCACGGCCGCAACATGGCCGGCGCCCGCGGCCTCTGGCGCGCGACGGGCATGAAGGACGGCGATTTCGGCAAGCCGATCATCGCGGTGGTGAACTCCTTCACCCAGTTCGTGCCGGGACACGTGCACCTCAAGGACCTCGGCCAGCTCGTCGCGCGCGAGATCGAGGCCGCCGGCGGCGTGGCGAAGGAGTTCAACACGATCGCCGTCGACGACGGCATCGCCATGGGCCATGACGGCATGCTCTATTCGCTGCCGAGCCGCGAGATCATAGCCGACGCCGTCGAATATATGGTCAACGGCCACTGCGCCGACGCCATGGTCTGCATCTCCAACTGCGACAAGATCACCCCCGGCATGCTGAACGCGGCCATGCGCCTCAACATCCCGGCCGTGTTCGTCTCGGGCGGCCCGATGGAGGCCGGCAAGGCGCTGGTGAAAGGCCAGTTGCAGGCGCTCGACCTCGTCGACGCCATGGTGATGGCGGCCGACGACAAATACACCGACGAGGAAGTCGAAGCGGTCGAGCAGAACGCCTGCCCGACCTGCGGCTCCTGCTCCGGCATGTTCACCGCCAACTCGATGAACTGCCTGACCGAGGCGCTCGGCCTGTCGCTGCCCGGCAACGGCTCCACGCTCGCCACCCATTCCGACCGCAAGCGGCTGTTCGTCGAGGCCGGCCATCTCATCGTCGATCTGGCGCGGCGCTATTACGAGCAGGACGACGAGACCGCACTCCCCCGCTCCATCGCCACCCGCAAGGCGTTCGAGAACGCCATGGCGCTCGACATCGCCATGGGCGGCTCGACCAACACCGTGCTGCACATCCTGGCGGCGGCTCACGAGGGCGGCGTCGACTTCACGCTGGACGACATCAACGACCTGTCGCGCCGCGTGCCGGTGCTCTGCAAAGTGGCGCCCGCCAAGAGCGACGTGCATGTCGAGGACGTGCATCGCGCCGGCGGCATCATGGCGATCCTCGGCCAGCTCGACCGCGCCGGCCTGATCAACCGCGACGAGCCGACCGTGCATGCCGTCACCATGGGCGACGCGCTCGACCAGTGGGATATCTCGCGCACCAACAGCGAGAACGTGCGCCAGTTCTTCATGGCGGCGCCCGGCGGCGTGCGCACCACGCAGGCCTTCTCGCAGTCAAACCGCTGGGCCGAGCTCGATCTCGACCGCAAGTCGGGCGTCATCCGCTCGGCCGAACACCCCTTCTCCAAGGACGGCGGCCTCGCCGTGCTGAAGGGCAACATCGCGCTCGACGGCTGCGTGGTGAAGACCGCCGGCGTCGACGAGTCGATCCTGAAGTTCACCGGCCCAGCCGTCGTCTATGAGAGCCAGGACGCGGCGGTGAAGGGCATCCTCTCCAACGAGGTCAAGGAAGGCGATGTCGTCGTCATCCGCTACGAGGGACCGAAGGGTGGCCCGGGCATGCAGGAGATGCTCTATCCGACCAGCTACCTGAAGTCGAAGGGCCTGGGCAAAGCCTGTGCGCTCTTGACCGACGGCCGCTTCTCGGGCGGCACCTCCGGCCTCTCGATCGGCCACGCCTCGCCGGAGGCGGCTCTCGGCGGCGCGATCGGGCTGGTGAAGAACGGCGACCTCATCGAGATCGACATCCCCAACCGCACCATCAACCTCCTGGTCGACCAGCCGACCCTCGACGCCCGCCGGACCGAGCAGGACGCCAAGGGCTGGAAGCCGGCCGAGAAGCGCAAGCGCAACGTCACCACCGCGCTACGCGCCTACGCCGCCTTCGCCACCAGCGCCGACAAGGGCGCCGTGCGCATCGTGCCGGAGGAGTGAGATTTCCGCTTCATTTTCGGGAATTCTGTATGGGCCGGGAAAAATTTTCCGGCCCATGTCACATCGGGCGTTGCCATCTCGTCTTGTCTCCGGAACCATCTGAAAGGAAGCGACGATGACTGCTAGAATGAACCCCTATGTGACGCACTACGGCCTGGTGAAGCCGCTGATCGACCTCGGCAAGACCGTCAAGGGCTACGGCCTGGAAGAAAGCCTGATGAGGCTGGTCGAGATCCGCGCGTCGCAGATCAACGGCTGCGGCGTCTGCCTCGACATGCACGCCAAGGAAGCGCGCCAGGCAGGCGAGACCGAGGAGCGCGTACTGATGCTCTCGGCCTGGCGCGAGACGACGCTCTACAACGAGCGCGAGAAGGCGGCGCTCGCCTGGACCGAGACGCTGACGCGGCTGTCCGAAAAGGGCGCGCCGGACGATGTCTACGAAGCCGTGCAGGCCCAGTTCAGCGAGGAGGAGCAGGTTGCGCTTACCCTTATGGTCGGCGTGATCAACAGTTTCAACCGCATCGGCGTCGGCTTTCACGTGCCGCCCATCTCGCAGCAGCGCAAGGCCGCGTGATGGCGACCCCGTCGGCGCCGGACCCGGCATCGGTCTTCGATCCATTGCGTCCGAAGCTCGCGCGGATCGCCTATCGCATGCTGGGTTCGGTCGCCGACGCGGAGGACGTCGTCCAGGACGCATTCCTGCGCTGGATGGCGACCGACCGCTCGGCGGTGCGGCAGCCCGAAAGTTTCCTGCGCCGCACCGTCACGCGTCTTTGCCTCGACCATCTGAAATCCGCGCGCCGTCGTCGCGAGGTCTATCCGGGCGAATGGCTGCCCGAGCCGGTGGTCGAATCCGGCGAGGACGAGACCGACGACGTCACGCTGCCGCTGATGATGGCGCTCGAACGGCTCTCGCCGCTGGAACGCGCCGCCTTCATCCTGCACGACGTGTTCGGCGTCGCTTTCGAGGAGGTCGCCACGACGATCGGCCGCGACCCTGCCGCCACCCGGCAGCTTGCGGCCCGCGCGCGCAGCCACGTACGGGCCGACCGGCCCCGCTTCGACCTGCCCAGGGAAAAGGGGATCGAGATCGCCGAGGCCTTCTTCACCGCCTCGCGCAGCGGCGACATGACGGCCCTCGCCGGGTTGCTCGCGGCCGATGTCTCGATGCACACCGACGGCGGCGGCAAGAAACCCGCCACGATGAAGCCGATGCTCGGCCTCGACGAGGTGATGAAGTTCCACACCGCGCTGGCGCAGTTCTTTGCAAGGAACGGCTCGCGCTTCCTGCGTTTCGCCGTCATCAACGGCCTGCCGGGCTTCGTGACGATGGAGGCCGACGACACGCTGCAGACGACTGCCCTCGACATCCGTGACGGCAAGATCTTCGGCATCTACGTCATGCGCAACCCCGACAAGCTGAAGCATGTCGAGCACGCGCTGAATTGAGGGGCGTGCGCCTTGTCGGCTAAGCCGCCGCGATCCCCCGCAGCGCCTCCACCAGCCTGTCGCGGTCGGCGGTGAGGCCCTTGTAGTCGAGCTGCTCGCCGTCGAGGGCGAGAAGCTGTTCGGCGAATGAGGCCGCCAGCGTTGCGCGGTCCGGCCGGCTCTTCAGCAGTCCCATCGGATCGAGATGGATGCGAATGGTGAACAGGATGTCGCCCGAGACAGGCAGCTTCCGAAGCGTCTGCCGCTCGACGCGGATGAAGGCGCGGGCGGCGGCCTCGACATCGGGAAAGCGGACCGGCCGGCCGGTGGCGCGGTCGATGCGCTCGTCGTTCGACAGCGGGTGATAGAGCGCGTCGCCTGCCTGGATCGACCAGTTGAAGCGCTCCACCGGCTGCGCGATCTGCAGTCTGCCGAACATGCGGTCGATCAGCCCGGCATTGCGCGTGCCCGGTCCGAATCCCGGCACCGGGACATGGATTTCAGACATGGCCTTGCCGAATTTTTCCGTCAGCCGCCACGAGGACGGGAAGCAGAGCGCGCCGGCGGCGAGTCGCCAGCTCTCCTCGCCGCGCCGCATCAGGATCAGGTCTTCCTGCACGAGCAGCGATGCCTGCTGGAGCGGTGGCAGCTCCTGTGCCTCAAGCCCGTCGAGTTCCGGCTGGCCGGCAACGATCAGCCTGTTACCGTCCTGCCGGTAGCGTTCCGGAAACCGCGTCGGCAGATGCTCGGTCAGCAGAGCCAGCACCTCGGCCTGCGCCTCTTCGGTGCCGGGCTCGGCAACGAAGACGTCACGCGCATGCGCGGCGTAGATGCGCCGCTTTTCAGCAAGCTGGAAATCGAAGGTCTCGTCGATCTCGATCCAGGTCGTCAGGTCGAGCTGCTTCAGCCCGATCTGAAAAAGCTTCGACGAACCGTCATAGGGCGTGTGGATGGGGAGTTGCGTCACAACAGGCCTGTCTCGTTCCGCTTCGCGATAACGTTTCGAATTGGTGGCTGCAACATTCGCCTGCTAGGCCAGCCTCGCCTTGATCAGCCCGCGCAGGGAATTGCCCACATAGAGCGCCCTTGCCGCGCGCAAATCGACCTCCGTCAGCACCGCCTCTTTCGCCTTCCCTTCATCGATCATCTCGCCGCGGAGCACGCCGGGCAGCAGGCCGCAGTCGAGCGCCGGCGTGACCAGCACCAGCCCGCCCGTGTCGATGTAGACGTTGGTGATCGTGCCTTCGCAGACCTCGCCGCGCTCGTTGAGGAGCAGAACCTCGTCCGCCTCCTCGCGCGAAAATTCCGCCCGCGCCGCCTCGTACACCTGCCTGCGCGTCGTCTTGTGGCGGATCAGCGGATCGGCCGAATCCAGCCGCGTCGCGGCGATGCGCAGCGACCACACCGCATCCGCGGGCAGCGGTTCGAACGGCGCGGTCGTCGCCTTTATCTCGCCATTCCGCACTAGCGTCAGCCGTACCCTGAGCGGCACGCGCTCGCCCTTGCATTCACGCAACGCCTCGCCGATCGCCTCGGGATCCGCGGCGAAGCCAAGCGCATGCGCGGAGGCGTAAAGCCGCTGGAGATGCCGCTCCAGCCGCACGAACCCCTCGCCGGGCTCCCAGCGCAGCGTCTCGATCAGCTCGAGGCCGGCGGCCGTCCCGTCGCGTAGCGCGCCTTCAGCAGGCATTCGGCATATTCCTCCTCGGCGGTGGAATCGAACACCACGCCGCCGCCGACATTGTAGACGGCCTCGCCGTCGGGGAAGAGGGTGATGGTGCGGATGGCGACGTTGAAGCGCATCCGGCCGCCAGGCTCGATCCAGCCGATGGCGCCGCAATAGGCGTTGCGCGGCGCCGTCTCCAGCTCGCGGAGAATCTCCATCGCGCGGATCTTCGGCGCCCCGGTGATCGAGCCGCAGGGGAACAGCGCCGCGAAGATGTCGCGGATGGTGAGGCCCGGCAGCAGCTTTGCGCGCACCCGGCTCACCATCTGGTGGACTGTCGCAAAACTCTCGATGCGGAAGAGCTCCGGCACGTCGAGCGTGCCGACCTCTGATATCAGCGAGATGTCGTTCCTGAGCAGGTCGACGATCATCCGGTTCTCGGCCTGGTTCTTCGGATCGTTGGCGAGGAAACGCTTCAGTTCCTCGTCCTCCTCCGGCGTGGCGCCGCGCGGCGCCGTGCCCTTCATCGGGTGCGTCTCGATCCAGCCCTCGTCGTCGATCTCGAAGAAAAGCTCCGGTGAGCGCGAAAGGATCACCGGTCCGCCGAGATCGACCAGCGCGCCGTATTTCACCGCCTGCCGCGCAGCCAGCGCGTCGAAGGCCGACAGCGGATCGCCCGTCCATTTCGCCTCGACCGGGAAGGTCAGGTTTGCCTGGTAGCAGTCGCCCTCGCGCAGGTGCCGGTGCACGCGGTCGAAACGTTTCCTGTAGTCCTCGAACGACCACGTCGCGCTGACGCCGAAGATCGGCCCGTTGGTCTGCGGACGGCGGTCCTGCGGCAGCGCGTTTTCCGACGGACCATCGAAAACGCCAAGCATCATCAGCGGCGTGCGCCTGTCCTCTGGAATGATCGGCGCAAGCTTCGGCTCCAGCAGGTAGCCCGCCTCGTAGGAAAAATAGCCGGCGAGCCATTTTCCCTGCTCATGCGCCTTCTGCGCCGCCTCCAGTGCGGGGAAAAACTCCTCGGGCTTCTCCGCGACGATGATTTTCCGCGGCCGGTCGAACAGCACCTCGCTGCCCGAGAAATCGTCGCGGAAGAGGATGAAGGGTGATTTCAGCACGGGCGCGGTCCGCCGATCGGGTGGCCTTTGCCTAGTCCAGCGCTTCCAGCTCGTCGATCAGCCCGCTGATCACGCCGAGCCCGATCTGCCAGAATTTCGGGTCCGATGCATCGAGCCCGAACGGCTTCAGGAGCTCCGAATGGTGCTTGGTGCCGCCGGCCTTCAGCATCTCGAAATATTTCTCCTGAAAACCACGCTCGGCATTCTGGTAGACCGCGTAGAGCGAGTTCACCAGGCAGTCGCCGAAAGCATAGGCATACACGTAGAAGGGCGAATGGATGAAGTGCGGGATGTAGGTCCAGAACGTCTCGTAGCCTTCGCGCAGCTTGATCGCCGGGCCCAGGCTCTCTGCCTGCACCTCCAGCCAGAATTCGCCGATCTTGTCCGACGTCAGCTCGCCGTTCTTGCGCTCCGTGTGCACCTTGCGCTCGAATTCGTAGAAGGCGATCTGGCGCACCACCGTGTTGATCATGTCCTCGACCTTCTGGGCGAGCATCGCCTTGCGCTCGCGCCGGTCGCTCGTCCTGTCGAGCAGCGAGCGGAAAGTCAGCATCTCGCCGAACACCGAGGCCGTCTCGGCGAGCGTCAGCGGCGTCGACGCCATCAGCGCGCCCTGCCCCGCCGCCAGCACCTGGTGGACGCCGTGGCCGAGTTCGTGCGCCAGCGTCATCACGTCGCGCGGCTTGCCCATGTAGTTCAGGAGCACGTAGGGGTGCGCCGAGGGAACCGTCGGATGCGCGAAGGCGCCCGGCGCCTTGCCGGGGCGCACCGGCGCATCGATCCAGTTCTTGTCGAAAAAGGTGCGCGCGATCTCCGCCATGTCGGGCGAGAAATCCTGGTAGGCGGAGAGCACCGTGTTCTTCGCTTCGTCCCACTGGATCGTCGCCTGCGGGGTTTCGGGCAGCGGCGCGTTGCGGTCCCAGTGGTTCATCGCCTCCATGCCGAGCCAGCGCGCCTTCATGGCATAATAGCGGTGCGACAGCCGCGGATAGGCTTCGCGAACGGCGGCGGCCAGCGCATCCACGACCTCGCGCTCCACCCGGTTGGCCAGATGCCTGGAATCGGCGATATCCTGGAAGCCACGCCAGCGGTCGGAGATCTCCTTGTCCTTGGCCAGCGTGTTGGTGATCAGCGTGAAGCTGCGCAGGTTCTTGCGGAAGGTCGCCGCCAGCGCCTCGGCGGCCTCGCGGCGCACCGCGCCGTCGGCGTCCTGCAGCCGGTTCAGCGTCGGCTCAAGCAGCATCTCCTCGCCGCCGACGTCGAAGCGCAGTTCCGTCATCGTCTCGTCGAACAGGCGGTTCCACGCGCCGCGCCCGGTGATCGACTTCTCGTGGAAGAGCTGCTCGATGCGGTCCTCGAGCTGATAGGGCTTGTCCTTCCTGAGGTCGATGACCCACGGCCGGTAGTGGCCGAACAGCGGATCGGCCGCCAGCGCCTTTTCGATCAGCGCGTCGTCGATCAGGTTGAGCTCCAGCGCAAAGAACAGGAGATGCGCGGAAGCATCGGTCATCTTCTCCTGGATGTCGCCGTAGAGCTTCGCCCGCTTCGGGTCGGACGTGTCGCCGGCATAGACGAGGCCCGCATAGGAGGCGACGCGGCCGATCAGTTCCTCCAGCGCCTCGAAGTCCCGCAGCGCTTCGCCGAGCCGGCCCGCCGCGCCTTTCTCCGCCTCGGCGGCGAGCGTGCCCTTCCAGCGGGTTTCGAAAGCCTGCGATTCGCGCCCGGCGCGCTCGATGTCGGCCTTCAGCTCCGGCGCATCCATGCTCGCATAGAGGTCGGCGAGGTTCCATTCCGGCAGGTCACCGAGCGCCGCCTTGGCCTCTTTCGCCGCCGCGGCGCCCGTTCTTTGCGCCGAAACCGCTCTTTGCGTTGAAAACGTCCGCATTTGACCGCCTTCCGATCCGAAACCGTGAAAAGTCTAAAGACTTCGTTCACCGGCTTTTTTGAAGCGTTATTTAGAAGCCTGTGCCAAGTTGATCCAGTCGCCGGCGACGGCTCCCGAGGGCATGCCCCAAATAGCGATCTCTCATGGCAGGTTCCATACTCATAGTCGATGACGATCCGGTGCAGCGCCGCCTGCTCCAGGCGGCATTGCAGAAATTCGGCTACGAGACGCTGCTCGCCGAAGGCGGCGAGGCAGCTCTCGCGGCGCTCGAAACGGCCGCCGGCGGCGATATCGCCGCGATCGTGCTCGATCTGGCAATGCCCGGCATCGACGGCATCGGCGTGCTCCAGGCGATGCGCGAGCGCGGCATCGCCATCCCCGTCGTCGTCCAGACCGCCCAGGGCGGCATCGACACCGTCGTGTCGGCCATGCGCAACGGCGCCGTCGACTTCGTCGTCAAGCCGGCCTCGCCCGAACGCCTGCGCACCGCGATCGCCAACGCGCTGAAGGTCGAGGCGCTGGAGGCCGACGCAAGGCGCGCACAGCGGAAGGGCGGCGTCGTCACCTTCCGCGACATCGTCACCAGAAGCCCGGCGATGGACAAGGTGATCCGTCTTGCGCAGAAGGCCGCCGCCTCCAACATCCCGATCCTCGTCGAGGGCGAATCGGGCGTCGGCAAGGAACTCGTCGCCCGCGCCATCCAGGGCTCGGGCGAGCGCCGCTCAAAACCCTTCGTCACCGTCAATTGCGGCGCCATCCCCGACAATCTGGTCGAATCGATCCTTTTCGGCCACGAAAAGGGCTCATTCACCGGCGCCACCGAAAAACATGTCGGCAAGTTCGTCGAGGCGCATGGCGGCACGCTCTTCCTCGACGAGATCGGCGACCTCCCCCTGGACGTGCAGGTGAAGCTCCTGCGAGCCGTGCAGGACGGCGAGATCGATCCCGTCGGCGGCAAATCGACGGTAAAGGTCGATATCAGGCTGATCTCCGCCACCCACCGCGACCTTCTGCAGCAGGTGAAGGACGGAAAGTTCCGCGAGGACCTGTTCTACCGCCTCAACGTCTATCCGATCGTGGTGCCGCCGCTCAGGGAGCGCCGCGCCGACATCCCTTATCTCGTCCGCCATTTCATGGCCCGCGTGGCGTCCGGCAAGGGCGCGCCGCGCATCGACAAGATCTCCGAAGGCGCACTCGCCATGCTCGGCGCCTATGACTGGCCGGGCAACATCAGGCAGCTCGAAAACGCGGTTTTCCGGGCTTCCGTGCTCTGCGAGGGCGATACGCTGACCGAGGAGGAGTTCCCGCAGATCCGAGCGCAGATGGAGGGTTCCATCGACCTCGACCGCCACGAAACCCGGCCTGGAAACGGCTTGGCAACGGCGGCCGCCGAATCGCCCGGGGTCGCCCCTCAGCCCCCGGCGGCGGCGTTCGGCATACTCAAGGCGCTCGACGAGCGCGGCAATGTGCGCACGCTCGCCGACGTCGAGGTCGAGATGATCAGGCTCGCCATCGACCACTACAGGGGCCAGATGAGCGAGGTGGCGCGCCGGCTGGGGATAGGGCGCTCGACGCTCTACAGGAAGCTCAAGGAATATGGTATCGATCCCGAAGCTGGCCGCGCCGATCGGGAGGATCGGCTTGCTTCCTGATCGCGGCAGGCCCCGTCGATAGGGTGGGATTTGAATTAAACCTGCGGTTTACCAAGAAATCGGCTTGACGATTTGCACCGGATTTCCGCCACGGTCTCACCGCATTTCGGCTTCAATAAGCGAGGATTAACCATTAGGATCGATATTCGGATGTCTTCCAACACATCCGTGCGTCATCTCCGGGGACAAACGGCAGCCTGCAAGGCCATTTGATTTGACGAATACAGACCGACCCATCGATCGGCGGACGTTGAAGACCACGGTCTGGCCGAAGTGGCTTGCTGGTTTCATGCTGGCTTTCGGTTTCGTTTTGGCCATGGCCCCCGCCGCAGAGGCCGAAACCCGCACGCTCAAGCTCTATTTCATCCACACCAAGGAAAAGGCCGAGATCACCTTCAAGCGCAACGGCCGCTACGACCAGGCCGGGCTGAAGAAGATCAACAATTTCCTGCGCGACTGGCGGCGCAACGAGCCTACGAAGATGGACCCGCGGCTGCTCGACGCCGTCTGGGAGACCTACAAGGCCGTCGGCGCCAGGGATTATATCCACGTCGTCTCCGCCTATCGCTCGCCGGCCACCAACTCGATGCTGCGCAAGCGCTCGAAGGGCGTCGCCAACAAGAGCCAGCACATGCTCGGCAAGGCGATGGACTTCTATATCCCCGGTGTTTCGCTGAAGAAGCTGCGCGACGCAGGCTTGCGCGCCCAGGCCGGCGGCGTCGGCTATTATCCGCGTTCCGGCTCGCCCTTCGTCCACATGGACGTCGGCAACGTGCGCCACTGGCCGCGCATGAGCCGCCAGGAGCTGGTCGCGGTGTTCCCGAACGGCAAGACGCTGCATGTGCCTTCCGACGGCAAGCCGTTGCCCGGCTTCGAGACCGCGCTCGCCTCCTACGAGGCACGCAAGAAGAGCGGCACCACCGCGCTCGCCCTTGCCGCCAGCCCTTCGAAGTCCGGCCGGTCCGGCGGCCTGCTCTCGGCGCTCTTCGGCGGCGGCGCCGACGAGGAAGAGGACAACGGCGAAGAATCGGTCGCAGCCGCCGCCCCTGCCGCGCGGGCGCCGAAGAAGCCTGCCGGCGAGATCCAGATCGTCCCGCCGGAGCTCGCCACGCCCGCAGCCGCTGCCACACCGGCGGTCGAGGAGCCGATCGAGGCGACCCCCGAGACGATCATCGCGGCGCTCCCCGCACGCGACATCCCGCTGCCGGCCTTCGCGCCGCGGCCGCAGGCCGATGTCGGCCCGACGACGGTTGCCGCAGCGCAGCCCGAAAACATCCCCTTCGGCATGGCCGAGGTGCTGCCGGAGGACGGCGGCGACGAGATCGGCGAAGACGCCGGCATCAACGTCCCGCTGCCGACCTGGCGGCCCGATCCCGGGGTCGGGGAGGACGGCTCGCTGCTCGCCCTCGCACAGCCCGAATCCGATAGCGCCGCGGTCCTGCAGGAAGTCGGCCTTGCCGGCCTGAACGGCTCCGAATCCGACGCCATCGAGGCCGTGATCCAGGAAAACAGCAACCGTCTCGCAGGGCTCTCCAGGCCTGCCGGCATCGACGAAGCTGTCGCCTCGCTTTCCCGCGACACCGAAGCCGCGGCCAAGCCGGGCAGCGTGAAGACGACGGAGAAGGCCGCCCGCGCCCGTTCCGGCGCCAGGCCGGCTCCGAAGCCGCTGGTCGTTGCCGCCCAGCCGGAGGCCGCCCGCTGGGCGCTCAGCGGCGAGACGCATCTCGCCTACGCCGCCGGCGGCCCGTCGATCGAGCATCTGCGCAGCGTGGCGAGCGAGGTCTACGCCACCGGCTTCCAGCGCGACACGGTGGTGGCCGACGCCAGCCGCTTCAGCGGCAAGGCGATCACCTTCATGCCGGTCGCCCGCTTCGAGAACTGAACCGCCAGCTCTGGCAAAACAAAAAGGCCGGCATCGCCGGCCTTTTTCATTTGCAGCCCTTCGAGCGGACGGCGCACGAGCGGCGCCTCAGGCCGACCGCCCTGCCCGCGCCAGTCCGTGCTCCACCAGCCGGTCGATGATCTCGGGATAGCTGACGCCGCTCGCGGCCATCGCCTTCGAATACATGCTGATGTCGGTGAAGCCGGGGATCGTGTTCACCTCGTTGACGAGGCACTCCATGTCCTCGGTCACGAAGAAGTCGACGCGCGCCATGGCGTCGCAGCCGAGCGCCCGGAAGGCGGCGGCGGCCAGTTCCCGGACCTTGCCTTCGATCCCCTGCGCCAGTTCCGCCGGCACCTTCAGCGCCGCGCCCTGCTCGTCGATATATTTGGCGTCGTAGCTGTAGAAGCCGTGGCTTTCGGCGGGCACGATCTCGCCGGGGCGCGAGACGAAAAGCGCGCCCTCGGTATCCTCCAGCACGCTGCATTCGATCTCGCGTCCGCGGATGAATTGTTCGGCCAGCAGCTTGCGGTCGTGCCGGAACCCTTCGGTGAGCGCCGCCTTGTATTCCGCCTCGCTGGAAACCTTGCTCACCCCGACGGAGGAGCCCTGCCGGGCCGGCTTGATGAAGACCGGAAGCCCGAGTTCGCCCTCGATCTCCGTAAAATCCGGGGTCGAGCCCTGCTGGATGGTGACCGACCGCGCAACGGAGAGGCCCGCCTCCTTCATGAGGCGCTTGGCGATATCCTTGTCGAGCGCGGTCGCTGACCCGAGTATGCCGCATCCGGCGAGCGGCACGCGCGCCACTTCCGCCAGCCCTTGAATTGCGCCGTCCTCGCCATGCAACCCGTGCAGGACCGGAAACATGATGTCGATTGCAGGCAGTTCGTGCGGCGCGCCTTCCTGCGGGATGGCGAGCACGCGCCCCTGCCCGCCCGGCACCAGGCTGAGTTCCACGCCGCCGGCGGGCTTCGCCAGCGTCCCGTCCTCGTAGCTCGACAGCAGCCAGCGTCCCTCGCGGGTGACGAAGACCGGGACGGCATCGTATTTCGCCGCATCAAGCGCGCGCATGACGTTGTTGGCGGACATCACCGAGACGTCATGCTCGGCGGAGCGTCCGCCAAAGAGCACCGCTATGCGCAACCTGTTCGCGGCCATGGGCGACGAGGCTCAGATCGGCTTCAGCTCGCTCGCCTGGCGGGCGAGCGATTCGATCATGTCCCATTTGCCTTCGCGGATCATCTCGTCCGGCGCCACCCACGAGCCGCCGACGCAGACCACGTTCGGCACGGCGAGATATTCCGGCGCGTTGAGCGCCGAGATGCCGCCGGTCGGACAGAAGCGCACCGCGGCGAGCGGCGAGGCGAGCGACCGCAGAAACACGGTGCCGCCGGCCTGCTCGGCCGGAAAGAATTTCTGGAAACTGATGCCGGCTTCCAGCGCCATCATGACCTCGCCCGGCGTGATCGCGCCGGGCAGCAGCGGCACCTCGCTGTCGCCTTGCGCAGCGATCAGGCTCGCCGTCACGCCGGGGCTGACGATGAATTTCGAGCCGGCGGCGGCCGCCTCCGCGAACTGCTTCGGATCGAGCACGGTGCCGGCACCGACAATTGCCTCCTCGACCTCGCCGGCCACGCGGCGGATCGCCTCCAGCGCATCCTTGGTGCGCAGCGTGATCTCGATCATCCGCAGGCCGCCGGCAGCAAGAGCGCGGGCAAGTGGCACCGCGTCCGCCGCGTCCTTCACCTTCAGCACCGGGATGACCGGCTGGCCGCCGAGCAGGGAGATGAGCTTTTCGGATTTTCCGGTCATGGGTCCTCTTTCGGCGCGCGGGGATTTTGGACCGGTTAGCAGAAGGCGGATGGCGAGTCTATGAACGCAGGCCGAGCCAGCGGCTTACCCGCCGCCACGCCGCAAGCGCCCAGCCGCCGGCTCCGCCGAACGGCAGCGCTTCGCCGATCGCCGCGAATGTCCTGGGGCCGGCGATGCCGTCCGCGTCCAGCCCGTGGTCCCGCTGGAAAGCCCGCACGGCCTTCTCCGTGTCCCTGCCGAAGATGCCGTCGGCGGCGAGCGGATAGCCGAGCGCCGACAGGTTCCGCTGCAGGTCGCGCACGGCTTCGCCGGCCGATCCCCTGCCGAGCAGCGCCGTCCTTTCGGCAGGCGCGCCGACGGACTCGCCGACATCGCCTCCGCCGGAATGCCGCCGATAGGCGGCTGCGAGTTTCGTGTCATAGGCGTTCCTTCGGAACCCCGGCCCGTTATAGCCGCGCGCGAACGCTTCCCAGTCGCGTTTTTCGAGCGCGTCCTTCAGCCCCGATTTCCGGATGAAGCGCGCCATCAGCCCCGCCTGCCCGCCAGCCCCGGTGCGGGCTTCGGCGACCAGCGCATCCACATCGGGGAAACCCAGCCATTCCCAGTGCGCACCCATCACCTGGCCGAGTCCCCAGGACACCGATTCATAGGCAGCCTTGCGGTCGATCCCGGCGGCCCGTTCGAGCAGTTCCCAGCGCGCCGCCTGCGAGGCCGGATTGGCGACCGCGCCGGTATCCGGCGAGGCAAGGCCCTCGGCGCGCGCCCGTGCCTGCGCTTCTCCCGAAAGCCGCCGGTCGAAATAATGGCCCTCGAAGCGGATCAGCGGCTCCTGCCTGCCGTCGATCACGGCAAAGACGTCGCCGCCGCTCTCGATCTCGGCAACCGCCAGCAGCGCCGCCGGCTCGATCCCGAACTCCGCCGCCACTTTCCTGATTTCATCTGCTGTCGCCTGCGTGAACATCTTTTCCTCCGTCATGCCGCCACTATCGCCCGACTTGAGACAGGGTGGAAAAAATAGTTGCACTGCCGCATATGAAGCCTTGGCCTTGAAAACACCGTGTTGAAACAGTACCGCCCCGGCGCATGAACGTCTCCACGCCAGCCCAGCCCGTCCGCGTCGCGGCGCTCTACCGCTTCGTGCGGCTGGAGCACTATGAAAGCCTGCGCGCGCCGCTCGCCGCCTTCTGCTGCGGGCACGGCATCAAGGGCACGCTGCTGCTTGCCCGCGAAGGCATCAACGGCACGGTCGCGGGCAGCGAGGACGCGATCGCCGAACTCGTCGCGCATCTGGAGGCGATGCCGGGATTCGCCGGCCTCGACGTCAAATACAGCACCGCCGGCGAGATGCCCTTCCACCGCATGAAGGTGCGGCTGAAGAAGGAGATCGTCACCATGGGCGTCCCCGACATCGACCCGCTGACCGATGCGGGCGCCTATGTCGATCCCGGCGACTGGAACGCGCTGATCGCCGACCCTGGCACGGTGGTCATCGACACCCGCAACGACTACGAGGTCCGTCTCGGCACCTTCGCCGGCGCGATCGATCCCGAAACGCCGAGTTTTCGCGATTTCCCGGACTGGGTCGCCCGCAACCGGGATGCCCTCGAAGGCAGGAAGGTCGCCATGTTCTGCACCGGCGGCATCCGCTGCGAGAAGGCGACAGCCTATGTCCGCTCGCTCGGCATCGAGGACGTCTTCCACCTCAAGGGCGGCATCCTGAAATATCTCGAGGAGGTGCCCGCCGAGGACAGCCTCTGGCAGGGCGAATGCTTCGTCTTCGACGAGCGCGTCTCCGTCGCCCACGGGCTGGAGATCGGCGAGGCCGAACTCTGCCGCGCCTGCCGCAGCCCGCTCACCGCCGCCGATCGCCAGTCGCCGAAGTTCCGCGAGGGCGTCTCCTGCGAGCGCTGCCACGGCGACCGCAGCGAACAGGACCGCGCCCGCTATGCCGAGCGCCACCGCCAGGTCGAACTCGCCGCCGCGCGCGGCGCCCGCCCGCATATCGGCAGTTGATCGTCGCCGTCGAATTCGCCGGCGCGTCATTGTAATGTCGCCGCCTGCGCCTACCTGATCGAAGACCGCCCCGCCAACCCGGAGTCCCTCATGTTCGATCCCAAGAAACTGCTCGACGACCTGCTCGGCTCGAAGATCCCCGGCACCGAATCCACCGTGCGCGAGAAGGCCGGACAGGCGACCCAGCTCGCCAAGGACAATCCGCTTGCCGCCGGCGCGCTGGTCGCGGTGCTGCTCGGCACCGGCACGGGCCGCAAGGTGACCGGCTCCGCGCTGAAGATCGGCGGTCTCGCCGCCGTCGCCGGCCTCGCCTACAAGGCCTACCAGAATTACCAGAAGGGCGACCAGCCGGGCGCCGAGGCCCAGAAGCAGCCCGAGCTCCTGCCGCCACCCTCCAACACCGAGTTCGATCCTGCCCAGGCACCGCAGGGCGAAGCCGAATTCACCCTCGCTTTGGTGCGCGCCATGATCGCCGCGGCCAAGGCCGACGGCCATATCGACGACGAGGAGAAGAAGAAGATCGGCGACCGCCTCGCGCTTGCCGGCATCGGTTCGGAGGCCGAAGCCTTCCTGACCGAGGAGCTGGAAAAGCCGCTCGACCTCGACGAGCTGGTGGGGCTTGCTCATACCGAGGCGCAGCGCGTCGAGCTCTACACCGCCTCGCGCCTCACCATCGAGCCGGATTCGCGCGCCGAGCGCGGTTATCTCGACCTGCTCGCCGGCCGGCTGCAGCTTCCCGACGCGCTGGTCGACCACATCGAGGCCACCGTCTCGGCCGCCAAGGAGCCCGCGACCGTGGATGTCGAGAGCGACCGCGGCTCCCCCACATCCGTACCGCCCATCTCCGGGTCGGGCAGTTCGCGCTGGTAACACGCGGAAGTTGCGTCCTGAGCGAGGCTGCAGCCGTTAAGCTTTCGTTAACCAGTCGGGCGCATGCTTTGGAGCAGTCGGATCGAGCCTCCTCCTCCCAAGCTTGATCTGCGAACTGGGGCGGTCGCCAATGGCCGCCCTTTTTGTTTGCCTTGCCCTCCCGTGTTTGCCATGTGTCTTTTCGCAAACCAGGAGGAAGGCAGGATGGCAAAACCCGCAAACGGCAAGACCGCGATCGTCACCGGAGCCGGCACAGGCATAGGCAAGGCGACAGCGGCAGCGCTTCTCGCCGAGGGCTGGAACACGGTCTTCGTCGGCCGCCGCAAGAACCTGCTCGACGAGGCGGTTGCCGAAGCGCAGAAGTCCGGCCCCGCCGCGAAGGCGCTCGCCGTTTCCTGCGACGTCACCAAGCCCGCCGAAGTCGACGCCCTCTTCGCCGAAGTGGACAAGGCGTTCGGCCGCATCGACCTCGTCTTCAACAATGCCGGCATGGGTTTCAAGACCTCGACCATCGACGAGATTCCGGTCGAGGTGTGGAACGACGTCGTCGCCGTCAACCTCACCGGCTCGTTCCTGGTCGCGCGCGCCGCTTTCGCCGCCATGCGCCGGCAGACGCCGATGGGCGGCCGCATCATCAACAACGGCTCGATCTCGGCGCATGCGCCGCGGCCGGGCTCCGTGCCCTACACCGCCACCAAGCACGCCATCACCGGCCTGACCAAGACGCTGGCGCTCGACGGGCGTCCCTTCGACATCGCCTGCGGCCAGATCGACATCGGCAACGCGCTGACCGACATGGCCCGCGCCATGACGACAGGCATGCCGCAGGCCAATGGCGAGATGGCGACCGAGGCGGTGATGGACGTGCAGCGCGTGGCCGAAGCGGTGGTCTATATGTCGAGCCTGCCGCCGGAGGCCAACGTGCTCTTCATGACCGTCATGGCGACCAAGATGCCGTTCGTCGGCAGGGGATAGCGGTCACCCCAGCGGCGCTCCGCGAATGTAGAGCGGGACCGGCCGGATTTCGTAGACCGCGGTCGGATTGACCTGCTGCAGTTCGCGCGCGAACGCGATCGCCTCGTCGCGTTCGCCACAGTCGATGACGTAGAACCCCAGCAGATGCTCCTTGGTCTCGGCAAAGGGGCCATCGACCACCATGCCGCGCGCGCGGACTGTGCATGCCTCCCTGGTCGCGCCGAGCCGCACCTGCGGGCCGAGGCTGCCGTCCTCGACCTTCGGTCCCTGGATCCTCAATAGGTTCGCCATCAGCGCCGCCTGGTCCTCGGACGACATCGAGGTGATCTTCGCCTCCTCGTGATAGGCCAGAATTGCGTAGAGCACGGGCAGACACCTTTCTCCTGAAACAACCGGGCGCAATTGACCACGCGCACGGGGCCGCGCCAAGGGGCGGCCCGTGCGCCAAGCGGAGACCGCCTCCTGCCACGACGCTGGCAGCAGAGGTTATGCTAGCCGATCCCCGGCAACTCCAACCGAACGTCTCGCCCGGGAAAAACGATGCACTTCGCCGAATACCTGCCGCAACTGCTGCTCGCCTGGTCGATCCAGGCCATGGGCATCCTTTCGCCGGGGCCGAGCGTGGCGCTCATCCTCGGCGTGGCGACCAGCCGCGGCCGGCTGCCCTCCGTGGTCGCCGCCTTCGGCGTCGCCTGCGGATCGATCGTGCTGGCCGTCGCGACGGTCGCCGGGGTCACCGCGATCCTCGCCCAGGTCGCCGAACTGATGACCGTGCTGCGCTTCGCCGGCGCGGCCTATCTGGCCTGGCTGGCCTGGAAGGCGTTTCGCAACGCCGCCTCGACGCCAAAACTCGTCGTTGGAAAGGTCGGGCACGAAAGCGTCTGGCGCACCGGACTTGCCGGCTTCGTGCTGCAGATTTCGAACCCCAAGGCGATCATGTTCTGGCTGGCCATCGCCAGCGTCGGCGGCGTCGGCGATGCGCCGCTGCCGGTGGTAGCCCTCTTCGTCGTCGTCGCCTTCGTGAACTCGTTCCTCGGCCACGGCGGCTATGCGCTGCTTCTGTCCTCCGCCCCGGTCCGCGCCACCTATGTGCGCGCCCGCCGCTGGATCGAGGCCGGTCTCGGCTGCTTCTTCCTGTTCGCCAGCTTCAAGCTCGCGACGGCCAGATTGTAGCATCCGGCCGTCGATGGCTTATCAGGCTCAGCCCTGATTATGCGTCCTGTTCAGAAAAGCCTTCATCCGTTCCAGCGCCCTGAGGATATTCTCTTCTGAATTGGCGTAGCTCAGGCGGATATAGCCTTCACCGAGCACGCCGAAATCCGGTCCGCCGATCAGCGCGACGCCGGCGTCATCCAGCAGTTCGGAGGCCAGCTTCTTCGCCTTCCAGCCGGTCTTCGACACGTTCGGGAAGGCATAGAAGGCGCCTTTCGGCGTGATGCAGGAGACGCCGGGCAGGTCGTTCAGCCCCTCGACCACGATCTTCCGCCGCCGGTCGAAGGCCTTCATCATCTTCTCCACCTCGTCCTGCGGCCCGTCGATCGCCGCGATGCCGGCGAACTGGCTCGGCGCATTGACGCAGGACCAGCAGTTCACCGCGAGCTTCCGCACCTTGTCGTAGAGGTTTCCGCCCTTCTCGCCGTTCGGCCAGATCGACCAGCCCATGCGCCAGCCGGTCATCGCCCAGGTCTTCGACCAGCCGTTGAGCACGATCAGCCGGTCGCGGATTTCGGGGTAGTTGAGCAGCGAGGTGTGCTGCTCACCGTCATAGGTCATCACGTCGTAGATCTCGTCGGACAGGATCGCGACGTCGGGATGCTTCTCCAGCCCCTTCACCAGCTTGTCGATCTCGGCCTTCGGCGTCACGCCGCCGGTCGGGTTGGCCGGCGAGTTGAGGATGATCAGCCTTGTCTTTTGCGTGATCAGCGCCAGCGTCTCCTCGGCCGAGAAGGCAAAACCGTTCTCCTCGCGGATCGGGATCGGCACAGGCGTCGCGCCGGTGAACTCGATCATCGAGCGGTAGATCGGGAAGCCGGGATCCGGGTACATGATCTCCGCACCCGGCTCGCCGAACATGATGATCGCCGCATACATGGTGGGCTTGCCGCCGGGCAGGATCATCACGTTTTCGGGCGACACCTCGACGCCGGTCGTCGTCAGGGTCCGGCGCACCACCGCCTCGCGGGTGGCAAGCAGGCCGGTCGCCGGCGTATAGCCGTGATGTCCGTCCTTCAGCGCCTTGATCGCCGCCTCGACGATGTGGCCCGGCGTCTTGAAGTCGGGCTGGCCGATGCCAAGGTTGATGATGTCCTTGCCTTGCGCTGCGAGCGCGGTGGCACGGGCAAGCACGGCGAAGGCGTTCTCTTCGCCCAGCCGGTCGAAGGCGGCGACGGTGTGGAGCATGTGTTACCTCGGTAGAGCTGTCTTTATGTCGGTATGCGCAAAATCTTCTCCCTTGAAAAGAAGGGAGGCGTCCAGATTCCGTGCGAAGGCATAGGACATGCAATCGCCGAAATTCAGCTTCGCGGGATGGCCCGAGCCGCGTCCGTAACGTGTCGCGGCCTCCGCGGCCAGCCAGGCGATGTGGCTGTCCATGGGCAGGATCGTGACATCGTATTCATGCATGAAGTCCGACAGCCAGCGCTTCATGTCCACCCCCAGCCTGCGCAGGAAACAAAGCTCGACCACGCAAGACGGCGGCAGGACGCGGTGAGGGAATGAACCCAGCGCCTCGATCAAGGGGATGGCATCGGGCTCGCGGGCAAGCACGGCGACGATCGCCGACGTGTCTATCACGCAGGACGAGACGACGGCGTCGGACATCAGTCGAAAATGCTGTTCATGTCGTTCTCGAGGTCTTTCCACGTCAGCTTCGGATCACGCGGCGGCACTCCGCGCATGAGCCGGTTCAGCTTTGCGCGCGACTCCTCCGGCGAAAGTTGGTCACCATTCAGGCTGCGAACGGCACGGGCGATCACCGCGCTCGGGCCTTCGCCAGTATGGCGACCGATCTCGCGGATCATGTTTTCGATCTCCGTGTTCCTAATGGTGATGGCCACTGGCCCTATCTCCTTGCTGGAATGGAAGCATATACTGCTATGCTTCCATTCTCAAGCAGGCGAGGTTTTTGCATGGCCGATCTGAAGGACTGGACTCCGCGCCCGCGCCCCGAGCGAAAGTCGCTCGAAGGCCGCTATGTGCGGCTCGAACCCCTCTCCGCCGCGGCACATGGCGACGGGCTCTTCGAGGCGGCAACCGTCGCCAACGCCGACGAGCGCTTCCGCTGGCTGGGCGAGACGACGCCTGAGAGCCGCGCCGCGTTCCAGCCCTGGCTCGACAAGGCCGAGGCGAGCACGGATCCGCTCTATTTCACGGCCATCGACAAAGCGTCGGGCAAAATCGCCGGCCGCCAGACCTTCCTGCGGATCGATCCGGCCAACGGCGTCATCGAGATCGGCCACATCCACTGGGGGCCGCTGATGCAGCGCAGGCCGGCGGCGACGGAAGCGCACTATCTCTTCATGCAGCACATCTTCGACGATCTCGGCTACCGCCGCTGGGAATGGAAGTGCAACAACAACAACGGGCCGTCGAAACGCGCCGCCGAACGCTTCGGCTTCCAGTTCGAGGGCGTGTTCCGCCAGCACATGATCATCAAGGGCGAGAACCGCGACACCGCCTGGTACTCGATCATCGACAAGGAATGGCCTGCGCTGAAGACGGCATATGAGGGCTGGCTCGATCCGGCCAATTTTGATAGTGACGGAAACCAGAAACGCCGCCTGGAGGATTTTCGTAAGTCCTTGGCGTGAAAGGTTATTTCGTTACGACGAGGTCTGTTTTGGCATCTTCCCCCGGTCATGGCGGCCACCGCCACGACCACGACCATTCCGATCATGACCACCCCGACCATGACCATTCGGGGCACGCTCATGAAGCCCCCGGCCATGTCGGGCACGGCCATGCCGGGCATGGTCACGCCGGCCACAGCCACGGCCCCGGCCATGTGCACGGCTCGACGGACAAGACACGCGTCCTCATCGCCGCCTGCCTGACCGGCGGCTTCATGGTCGCCGAGGCCGCCGGCGGCATCATCACCGGCTCGCTGGCGCTGCTTGCAGACGCCGGCCACATGCTGACCGACTCGATCTCGCTGCTGCTCGCCTGGTACGCCTTCCACCTCGCCGACAGGAAGGCCACCCCGCGGCTGACCTACGGCTTCCACCGGGTGAAGACCCTGGTCGCATACACCAACGGCATAGCCGTCTTCGCCATCGGTGCCTGGATCGTGGTCGAGGCCTTCCATCGCCTCAACGACCCGACGCCGGTGCTCGGCGGTCCGATGCTGGTCATCGCCGTCCTCGGCCTCATCGTCAACATCGTCGCCTTCCTGGTGCTGCATGGCGGCGACCGCGAAAGCCTCAACATGCGCGGTGCCATCCTGCATGTCCTGGGCGACCTGCTCGGCTCCGTCGCCGCGCTTGTCGCGGCGGCGGTCATCATCACCACCGGCTGGGTGCTGATCGACCCGATCCTCTCGGCGCTGGTCGCCGTGCTCCTCTTCCGCAGCGCCTGGTCGCTGGTGCGCGAGTCGGGCAATCTGCTGCTCGAAGGCGTGCCTGACAGCCTCGACCGCGACGGGATCGCGAAGGACATCGCGGCCAATGTGGCCGGGGTGCGCGAGATCCATCACATGCATGTCTGGTCGATGGACGGCGCCAGGAACATGGCGACGCTGCACGCCTGCCTCACCGACGGGACCGACGCCTACGCCGCCGTCACTGCGATAAAATCGCGGCTTGCCAAGACGCACGGCATCGACCATGCCACCGTCGAGCCGGAATTCGGCGCCTGTACGGACGAACCATCGGGAAATCAGCACTAACATTCATCAGGGGACATCATGGCAGGCAGGCTGAAGGGGAAGATCGCCGTCGTCACGGCGGCAGGACAGGGCATCGGCCGGGCGATCGCCGAGGCCTTCGTGGCGGAGGGCGCGACCGTCTACGCCTCCGACGTTTCCCGCGACAAGCTCGAGGGGCTCGCCCGCGCCAAGAAAGCGAAGCTCGACGTGCTCTCGACCAAGGCCGTGGATGCCTATGCCGCCAAGGTCGGGCCGGTCGACATCCTGGTCAACGTGGCGGGCTTCGTGCATCACGGCACCGTGCTCACCACCAGCGAGAAGGACTGGGATTTCTCCTTCGACCTCAACGTGAAGTCCATGCACCGCACGATCCGGGCCTTCCTGCCCGGAATGCTGGAGCGGGCCAAGGAGAGCGGCAGGACGAGCTCCATCGTCAACATCGCGTCCGGGGCCTCCTCCGTGCGCGGCATCCCGAACCGCTATGCATACGGCGCCAGCAAGGCCGCTGTCATCGGCCTGACCAAGGCGGTCGCCGCCGACTTCATCCGCGACGGCGTCCGCTGCAACGCGGTCGCTCCCGGCACCTTCAAGTCGCCCTCCTGGGAAGACCGCGTCGAGACGCTCGGCAAGGAATGGGGCAGCAAGGAGAAGGCGCTGGAGATGTTCGTGCAGCGCCAGCCGATGGGCCGCGTCGCCGAGGCCGCCGAGATCGCGCCGATCGTCGTCTACCTGGCCTCCGACGAGGCCGCCTTCACCACCGGCACGGTGATGCAGGTCGATGGCGGTTTCGCGCTGTGACCACCTCTCAGGCAGGCCGCTCCGCGTCACCATGCTGCACGGGCGCCCTGTCGCCGATGCGCCGCGCTTGGGCTAGGAAGGCCGCATGACCCCGGAAAACCGCAACTCCGCCATCGCCGCCGCCGTTCTTCTCGCCGTCTTCGGGCTCGGCGCCTTCTACCTGCCGACCGTCATGCTCGCGGTCGGCAATTTTTCGACGGCCGTCGCCGGCGTCATCGCCGTACTCTTCGTCGCCGCCTTTTTCATGGTGTTCTGGCTGCGCGGCAGGAGCCAGCGCAAACGCGGCGGCTGACCTTTATGTCGCCAGGCTGGCGGTGAGCAGCAGCAGGCCGAGCAGGAGCACCATTGCCGCGCCGGCGATCTCGATCGTCGCGTGCACGCGGTTGCCCATGCGTCCATCGCCGGCATAGGCCACCGCCCAGTTCTTGGCGGTGACGGCTAGCGTCGCCAGCACTGAGACTGTGATCGCGGTGCCGACCGCCATCGCGAAGACCGACATCACCCCGCCGACGAAGAGGCCGTTGAGGAAGGCGAAGGTCAAGACGATCAGTGCGCCGGAGCATGGCCGCAGCCCGACCGCGGCGACCGCCGACCAAGCCGTCTTCCAGCTGAAGCGGTCGCCCGACAGCATCGCCGGGTCCGGCGCGTGGCTGTGGCCGCAGGTCTCGCAGACCTCGCCCGCGGCGTGGGCATGCCCATGAGCATGTTCGTGCGCGTGACTGTGCGCATGGTGGCCATGATGGTGATGGTCGTGCGCGTGGCCGTGATGCACATGCGCATGCCCGTGATCGTGCGAATGCGCGGCCGACAGGCTGTGGGCGGGACCGGCGCCGAACAGCGACAGCAGCCGCGGCCCCGCCTTCTGCCAGAGCAGCCATGCGCCGAACAGCGTGATCAGCACATAGCTCACGATCTCGAGGAACCAGGTCGCGTCGGTCATCGACACCGAGGTGCCGCGCAGCACCAAGAACACCAGCGCCATGACCAGGATCGCCGTCACCGCCTGCAGAAAGGCCGACACGAAGGAAAGCATGATGCCGCGCCTCAGCGCCACCTCGTTGGCGAGCATGTAGGAGGAGATCACCGCCTTGCCGTGACCGGGCCCGGCGGCGTGGAAGACGCCATAGGCGAAAGAGAGGCCGACGAGCACCCACAGCCGGCTGCCGTCCTCGCGCATGCCCTTGAGCGCGCCGGTCAGCGCCCGGTAGAAACCCTGCTGCTGCACATTGATCCAGTTCAGCCAGCCGGCGAACAGCCCGGTCGAAGGCACCGCCGTCTCGGCCGTGCCGATGCCGAGCGAACTCTGCGCATGCGCATGTCCCATGAAATGCGTGAGCACATAGGTCAGCGCGAGCAGGCCGAAGACGATCCGGACCGTTGTCTTTTGCAAATCCCGTCTCCCCTCGCCTGCCTTCAGCCGCTGCAGGTCAGCTCCAGCTTCGTCGCGAATATCTTGCTGAGGTCGTTGCCCGACGGGTCGCTGAAGAACGCCTCGGTCAGCGTGCCCTGGTTCTGCGCTATCGCCTCGTCCGGGTCAGGCCGGATGACGGCGCGCGTGCAGCTCGCCGGCAGATCCTTCACCGCCATGTTGTCGTCGTCGAGGAACTCGATCGCCGTGTAGAAGGTCGGGTCGTAGACGCCGAAGTCGATCTTGCCCTTCAGCGCCAGGCCCTCCTTCGGCTCGGTCTCGAACATGATGATGAGCTGGTCGTTCTCGTAATTCGCCATCAGTTGCGGCGGCGGCTTCATCGCGACGTCCTTGCCGTCGACGGAAACGAGCTGGAAATAGTTGAAGTCGGCGAGCGAGTCGTAGACCGTCTGCGAAACCTGCTGCAGTTCGGCGTCGTCGAGCTTGAGGTCGGCGTTCTCGTCGAATTCGACCAGCACCGTCGACGAGAACAGATCGTCGAAGCGCCACAGATGCCGCAGCGACTTCACGGTCTGGTCGGGATTGACGATGACGTCGAGCCGCGCCTCGGCGAAGACGTGCGGATGCACGCTCGCCGGAATCGTCGAGGCAAGGAGGACTGCAAGTCCGAAGGCCGTTGTCGCGGTCCGCATCTTTTCCTGAATCGCTCTTTGTTCGCCGGAACGTAACGTTATCACAAAGCTGGCGAAAATGGGACCGTGCCGGCGGCAAACGCCGCGACCTGCTGTCCGCTCACTCCTCGCCGGCCTTGCGGAACCATTGCACCAGGAAGTCGACGAAGACGCGCACCTTGGCCGGCAGGTAGCGCCGGTGCGGATAGACGGCGAAGATGCCGCCGCCCTTGGGCAGGGTTTCGTCGAGCACCGGCACCAGGCGGCCGGCCTTTATGTCCGGCTCGGCGATGAAGTCGGGCAGCACGGCCCAGCCCAGGCCCGACACCGCCGCCGCGCGCGCCGCGATCGGGCTGTTCACCTCGATCCGCCCGCTGACGGACACCGTGAACATCTGCCCGTCCTCGCCGACGAAGGGCCAGTTGGAGAGCCAGCGGCCGTTGGTGTCGATCACGCAGGGCTTGCCGGCGAGATCCTGCGGCCGCTCCGGCGCCCCGTATTTCTCGATCGCCTCGGGCGAGGCGCAGAGCCTGATCGCGAAAGGCGAAAGCCGCCTTGCGATCAGCGACGAGTTCTCCAGCCTGGTGATGCGGATGGCGAGGTCGAACCCCTCCTCCACGAGATCGACGAAACGGTCGTCGAGCTGGATCTCCAGCACGATCTCGGGATGCGCCACCGCGAAATCGATCAGCGACTGGCCGATCGGCGCGTCGGCGAAGGTGCGCGGCGCCGAGAGCTTTATCCGGCCGCGGACGTCGCCCGAGGATTCGCGCACCGCGTCCGACAGGCTGTCCACCTCGCGCACGATCTCGGAGGCGCGCTTGTAGTAGGTATGGCCGGCCTCGGTCAGCGAGAACTGCCGTGTCGTGCGGTTGAGCAGCAGCGCGCCGAGGTCGTCCTCCAGCTCGCGCACATATTTCGACAGCAGCGCCTTGGAGCGCCCGATCTTGCGCGCCGCGGCGGAAAATCCCTCCGCCTCGACCACGTCGATGAAGGCGCGCATGCGGGTCAGCGTGCCCATCGTCTAGGCCTTTCCGGCTGCTTCGAGCACCTTGCGCCCCAGCCGGATCAGCGCCATGTCGCTCATCGCCGGGCCAAGCAGCGAGATGCCGAACGGCGCGCTTCCGTCGCCAGTGCCGATCGACCCCAGCGGCAGGCTGATCTGCGGAAAGCCGGAAAGCCCCGACCAGCAGAGCAGCCTTATCGCCCGCTCGCGGAACGCTCCTTTCTCCTCGTCCGAGCTGTCCGCCAGCGGCGCCACGCATGGCACGGTCGGCAGCACCAGGATGCCGTCCTCGCCGAGCAGGTCGCCGAGCGCCTTGCGGAAGGCGTCGCGCCTGTTCGTCTCCTCCGACACCTCGGCGGCGCTGACCGTCCTGCCGAAGGCGAAACGGTCGTAGATCCCCTGGCCGATCCGCCGGCCCTCCGCCGAGATCCACTCGCCTTGCGCCATCCAGGCCTCATATGCCTGCAGCTTGCGCATCGCCCAGTAGAGTTCGTCGATGGAGAAGGAGGGCTGCTTCGCCGCATGCACCGGCCCGAGCGCGTTCGAGATCGTGTTGCGCATGCGGCCATAGGCCTTCGCCTCGGCCGGTCCCGATACGAGCTCGTCCAGCGCCGGAAGGGAAATCAGGCGCGGCGTCTTGTCTTTCCCCTTGGCGGCGCCCAGCAGGACCTCCCCCACCCGCTCGTAAATCTCCGCATCCTTGGCGAACCAGCCGAACGTGTCGAAGGACGGCGCCAGCGGCATCGTCCCTTCGAGCGAGATCGCGCCATGCGTCGTGCGCAGCCCGATCAATCCGCAAAAGCTCGCCGGGACGCGCACCGAGCCGCCGGTGTCCGAGCCGGTCCCGATGTCCGCCAGCCCGCCGGCGACCGCCGCGGCCGAACCGGACGACGAGCCGCCGGTCACCCTGCCCGGCGCCGCCGGGTTGACCGGATGGGCGAAATGCACGTTCTGGCCGAGCATCGAGAAGGCGAGCTCTTCCGTCTGCGTCTTGCCGATGAAGCGCGCGCCGGCGTCGAGCAGCTTTTGCACCGCGGGTGCGGTTGCCGCCGCCGGAACGGCCTCATCGAGCCGGTCGGGATTGCCCCAGCCGCTCAGATTGCCCTTGACGTCGAATATGTCCTTGACGCCGAGCGTCAGCCCGGCGAGCGGACCGGTGGTCGCGCTTTCGACAGGTACATCCGGAAGGTCGAGGAAAGCGTTCAGCCGGTCGCGTGTCTTCAGATTCATCGTTCACTGCCCTGATATGATCGTGGGAGCATTGTTCAACGGATGAAGTTTTTCAAGCGTCGATCGCTTGCCCCAACAGTTCGTTGAGGCGCAACCGAGTATCGGCCCGCGCATTGACGGTTCGGCCTCCTGCATTAGCTGGAACTGAAAGCCGATGCGCATTGTACCGAAAATGCTCGACCGATGGCGTTCCTTCACCCTGGCCAGGCAGTTTCTGCTGGCGGGAACGCTGGTTTCGCTCGTCGCCATGCTGGGTGTCGGCGCCCTCGTCGCCAACGTCATCGAACGTTCGCTCACCCGCCACGCCGCCGCGACCACGGCGCTCTATGTCGACAGCGTCATCGCGCCGATCCTGCCGGACATGCGCACCGTGCGGAACCTGGACAGCGTGGTGGCGCATGCCCTCGACGAGACGCTGGCAGCCGGTAAGCTCGGCGAGCGCCTCGTCTCCTACCGGCTGTGGCGGCGCGACGGCACGATCCTCTATGCGAACCAGCAGGACCTGATCGGCAAGCGGTTCGAGCCCGGCCCCGATCTCGCCAAGGCGTTTTCAGGCCAGGTCGTCGCCGGATACGGCCATGCGGACGACCCGGAAAGCGGTTCGGAACGGTCGATAGGGCTGCCGCTTCTCGAGATCTACAGCCCCATGCTGCAACCCTGGAGCGGCGAGGTCGTCGCCGTCTCCGAATTCTACGAGCACGCTCCCGATTTCGCCCAGGCCCTTCATCTTGCCCGACTCAAGGGCTGGGGCGCGGTCGTCGTGGTCACGCTCGGGCTTTTCCTGACGCTCGCCGCCATCGTCTTTCGCGGCAGCGCCACCATCGAGGCGCAGCGGCTGGCCCTGAAGCAGCGTGTCCATGAATTGTCGCGCCTCGCCCGGTCGAACGAGCTCCTTGCCAGGCGTGCGCAGGCGGCTTCCGAGCAGGCCACCGCCTTCAACGAGCGGTTCCTGCGCCAGTTGGGCGCCGACCTCCACGACGGCCCCGCCCAGCTTGTCGCCTTCGCATCCTTGCGGTTGGGCAGCCGGGTTCTTGGCGACGGCGCGTCGCCGAAGGCGGCCCGCGACCGCGAGTTGAAGTCGATCAAGGCGAGCCTTGCCGACGCCATGGAGGAGATCAGGGCGATTTCCGCCGGCCTCGCCCTGCCGCATATCGAGACGGCGAGCCTCGCCGAAGTCCTCGTGGCGGCCGTGAAGGCCCATGAGCAGCGCACGAAGACCAAGGTGCCGCTGACCGTCTCGGACGATCTCGCGTCGCTTGATCCGGCGGTGAAGATCTGCGCCTTCCGCTTCGTGCAGGAGGGCCTCGCCAACGCCTTCCGCCATGCCGGCGGCAAAGGCGTGTCGGTCTCGCAGAGCTGCGAAAACGGCTGCCTGTCGATTGAGGTGGCCGATCGCGGGCCGGGTTTCGACGCCGACGCGGTGCCGCAGGAACGCCTTGGTCTCGCCTGCCTGCGCCAACGCATCGAAAGCCTCGGCGGAACCATAGTGATCGCATCTGCGTCTACAGGCACCCGGCTGACCATGTCGGTGGAGCAATGCCAGGAACGGTGGGAACCGGCTGCCCGGGAATTGCGCCACGGCGAGGCGCCGGACGGTTCATCGGCTCGCAGGATCGACGAACCGGCATGAAGGTGGCTGGCGATAAGGTTGACGAATGGACAGCATAAGGGTCGCGATCGTTGACGATCATCCTTTATTCAGGGCGGGCGTGACGCAAAGCCTGCTGGAGAGCGGCGGGTTCGAGGTTATCGCGCAAGGCGGCAGCCGCGACGATGCCCTGCGGGTCGTCGGGGATCGCCCGCCCGACATCCTGCTGCTCGACGTTTCCATCCCGGGGGGCGGTCTGGACGCGCTCAACGCGATAGTCACCCGGCATCCCGGCCAGAAGGTCGTCATGCTCACCGTGTCTGAATCCGGCGGCGACGTCGCCCGCGCCATGCGCGGCGGCGCCAGGGGCTATGTGCTGAAGGGTGTCGAGGCCGGATCGCTGGCAACGATACTGGCGAACATCGCCGCCGGCGAGCGCTACGTGTCGCCTGCCCTGTCGGCGCGCCTTCTGTCGGACGGCGCCGAACCCCAGGCAGATGGCAGGTCGCCGGTCGATGCCCTCGACGAACGCCAGCGCCGCATTCTCGACCTTGTGTCGGCGGGGCTCAGCAACAAGGAGATCGCCATCGAGCTCGACCTCCACGAGAAGACGATCAAGCATCAGATGACGCGGATCTTCTCGAAGCTAGCGGTGAGCAACAGGACGGAGGCGGCGATGGTCTTCCGCGATTCGCTGCAGCCTACCGCCCACTCAGCCGCCGCAGCCGCAGATAGTCGGAGGGCTGAACCGCGCGGTTGACGATGCGCCGGCCCCGGTTGTCGCGCATCTCGTAGCGGCCGCCGCCGATCTCCTCCTCGAATCCGTTGCTGTGGCGCAGCCGCAGGGCGGACGGACGGTTCGTCCTTTCGTCGGCTGCGGGCGCCGATTCCGCTCCTCCTTCGGTTTCGCTCCCGGCTGAATTTCCGTTGCCGCCATTGTCATTGCCGTTTTCACCGGCATTGCCGTTGCCGCTGTTGCCTCCCCCCGTATTCCCGTTGCCGCCGTTGCCATTTCCTTGCCCATTGCCGTTGCCTTGCCCATTGCCGTTGCCTTGCCCGTTGGAGGCCCCGTTGCCCTGCCCCTGCGCGGCGGCCCGCGTGGCCGGGAAGGCCGACGCCGCAAGGAGCATGGTGAGGAAAAGGCGTCTGGTCTGCATGGCGCGCCGCTCAACAATATTCCGGAGACATCGCACGGCAGGAAAGGCCCGCCGCCGCGGCCGAGCCGTGGCAGCGGGCCGCCGCCCGGCAGGAAGGGACGTTGCTGCGCGGGTTCTCCAGCATCATCCGGACAGTGCGGCCAGCACCGCGAGCGAGAGGCTGAGCGCAAACACTGGCGCGAGCAGCCAGCGGGCCTGGTAGACGCTTCGGTCCATGACGATGATCCCACATTTCGGCGGGATCAACTCCGACCGGCCGGCCGACGTTCCCGCAAATTGGCGCCGAGGGACCATTGCGCCGGCGCCGGGACCAAAGTCCGCGGCCTCAGGGGACCTTCGACGGCCCCTTCCCGGCAAAGGTCCGCAGGTGGAACGGCGCCTCCCAAGCCACGTTGGACCGACGTGTGCGGGTCACGCAGATCCGCAGAACCCGAGAGGAGTTTTATGATGAAAGTACATGTCCCAATCCTTGCGGCCGGTATCTTGCTGTCCGGCGCCGGTATTGCCGCTGCAGAGACCGTCGTGATCGCGCCGGAGCAGCAGACCGTGATCCGTGAATATGTCCAGTCGAAACCCCTCGCTTCCATCGATCTGCCGGGCGTCGAACTGAACATCGGGTCCACCCTCCCGGACACCGTCGAGCTCCACAGGATCGAGGCGCCCGACATTGCCTACAGCTACACGGTCGTCGGCGGCCGGACCTATGTCGTCGAACCGGGAACGCGCAAGGTCGTCTACGTCCTCGACTGATGCACGATCGACCGTATCGGCCGCGCCTTGAGCGCGGCCGCACTTCAAACAACCAAAAGGAAAAGATCATGAAAAAGTTTGTCGTCGCGGCGGCAAGCGCCGTCTTGCTTGCGAGTACCGCCCTTTCCAGCGCTCAGACGCAGGATACCCAGGGCACTGGCGCCCAGGAGGAGATCATCAAGAAGCCCGATGCGAAATCGGCTCCCGAGGCGGCGCCGAGCAAGCAGAAGCCGTCCGCCCAGACGGAAGGCGAAGCGTCCGGCAAGGCCCAGACCGAGGGTCAGGCTGGCGGGCAGTCAGGCAGCGCAACCGGGACCGCCCAGGGCGAAGTGAAGCCCGACGGGTCGGCGTCCGGCAGTGCTGAGGGCCAGGCCCAGACCGGCGAGACCGAAGCCGCTCCCGAACAAAAGCAGCAGCAGACGGGCGAAGCCGAGGGCAAGAAGCCTGCTGCCGGCGAACAGCAGCAGCAGACCGGCGAGGCCGAGGGCCAGAAGCCGGCTGAAGGCGAGCCCGGAACCGATGCGGCCTCGGACGAGCAGCAGCCGTCGACCGAGACGACAGGCAGTATCGACATCAATACCGAGCAGCGCACCGAGATCACCAAGGTCTTCCGCGACACGCGCACCGAAGCGGTGGATGTCGATTTCGACATCAATGTCGGCGTCGCGGTTCCGAGGACGGTGGTCCTGCATCCGCTGCCCCCGCGCGTGATCGAGATCGTGCCGACCTATCGCGGCTACGAATATTTCGTGCTCGCCGACGGCCGCATCATCATCGTCGAGCCGGGCACTCTGAAGATCGTCTACGTCCTGGTGGTGTAAGCCGCCGCCCTTGGAGATCGGGGCCTGGCGTCCCGATCTCTTCCTCCCTCCAACCGACCTCCCCCGCCGACTTTCCCCATATCGCCCTCGGGATATTGCTCCCCGGCCGGGCCTTCGTCGCCTTCATGAACCGTCTGTAACGGCCGGGGGTCTGCCGGGCGCCCTGGAGCGGTTTGGTCCACACATCCAATGCAATTACGCCACGCAATGTCGCATTCGGTCTTGTTACCTCCTGCCACTTCTGGCCACTATCCCTGACAAGAAAACTGCCAACAGAGGTGAGGAACCCGAATATGTCGAATGAACTCGAATTCCTGAGCCAACGCGTCGCAAAAGGCCGCCTGACGCGCCGCGACTTCCTCGGAAGGGCCGCGGCGCTGGGCGTGACGGCAACTGTCGCAAATTCGATGCTCGCGGCCGCCGCCCGCGCCGAAGGACCGGTCAAGGGCGGCATGCTCAAGGCGGGCCTGCAGGGCGGCGAGTCGTCCAACGTGCTCGACCCCGCCCTCAACCTCAGCCAGGTCAACTTCAACTTCGGCAAGTGCTGGGGCGAACTGCTGGTCGAGCTGGCGCCGGACGGCAGCCTGGAACACCGCATCGCCGAGTCGATCGGCTCGTCCGACGACGCCAAGGTCTGGACCATGAAGATCCGCAAGGGCGTCGAATTCCATGACGGCAAGAGCGTGACGCCCGAGGACGTCGTCGCGACTCTCGAGCGCCATGCCGACGAGGCGTCCAAATCCGCCGCGCTCGGTATCCTGTCGGGCATCGATTCCATGAAGGCCAGCGGCGACGAGGCGATCATCACCCTGAAGGAGGCCAACGCCGACTTCCCCTACCTGATGGCCGACTACCACCTCGTCATCCAGCCGAACGGCGGCAAGGACAACCCCAACGCCGGCATCAGCGCCGGCCCCTACAAGGTCACCGTCGACGAACCCGGCGTGCGCTACGGCGGCGAGAAGTTCGCCAACTACTGGCAGGGCGACAAGCTCGGCCACGCCGACCAGGTCGAGATCATCGTCATCAACGATCCGACCGCCCGCACCGCCGCCCTGCAGGGCGGCCAGGTCAACATGGTCAACCGCGTCGAGCCGAAGATCGTCGACCTGATCAAGCGCGTGCCGGGCGTCACCGTCCAGACCGCATCCGGACGCGGCTTCTACCCGTTCAACATGTTCTGCGACACCGCGCCCTTCGACAACAACGACCTCCGGATGGCGCTGAAGCTCGCCATGGACCGCGAGGAGCTGCTGGAGAAGATCCTGCGCGGCTACGGCACCGTCGGCAACGACTTCCCGATCAACGAGGCCTATCCGCTGTTCTCCACCGACATCGAGCTGCGCAAGTTCGACCCCGAAAAGGCGGCCGAGCTCTACAAGAAATCAGGGCATTCCGGCTCGATCCTGCTGCGTACCTCCGACGTCGCCTTCCCGGGCGCCGTGGACGCCGCCCAGCTCTACCAGCAGAGCTGCGCCAAGGCCGGCATCACCATCGAGATCAAGCGCGAGCCCGGCGACGGCTACTGGTCGGAGGTCTGGAACAAGCAGCCCTTCTCGCTCTCCTACTGGGGCGGGCGGGCGACGCAGGACCAGATGTACTCGACCGCTTATGTGTCGAGCGCCGACTGGAACGACACCCGCTGGAAGCGTCCGGAATTCGACAAGATGGTCGCCACCGCGCGCGGTGAGCTCGACCAGGACAAGCGCAAGGCCATGTATCGCGACATGGCGGAGATCATGCGCGACGAGGGCGGGCTGATCGTGCCCTTCTTCAACCAGTACATCGACGCCAGCGGCAAGGGTGTCCAGGGCTGGGTGGCCAACCCCGCCCAGGAGATGTGCAACGGGCACGCGCTGGTGCGCTGCTGGCTCGAAGCCTAGTCATGTGAAAGGGGCCGGCTCGAAACCGGCCCCTTCTGCATCATACCCGCATCGACGCAACCTCGGGTCCCCCGTCAGGAAGCCAATGTCCTCACCGATCCTGAAGCTGATCGTCCAGCGCGTCGCGCTCGGCATCGTTCTTCTGTTCGCCGTGTCCCTCCTCATCTTCGTCGGCACCGAGATCCTGCCGGGCGACGTCGCCCAGTCGATCCTCGGCCAGACGGCGACGCCGCAGGCGCTGGCCGCCCTCCGCGAGGAGCTCGGCCTCAACGACCCCGCCTATGTCCGCTATCTCCGCTGGCTTGGCGGCGTGCTCAGCGGCGACCTCGGCACCGCGCTGACCAGCGGACACGATATCGCCAGTTCCATCAGCGACCGGCTCGCCAACACGCTCTTCCTGGCCGCCTGCGCCGCCGTCGTCGCCGTCCCGCTCGCCATCCTGCTCGGCCTGCTGGCCGTCCGCTACAGGAACGGCCCGGTCGACAAGGCGATCTCCGCCTTCGCCCTGGCGTCCACATCCTTTCCCGAGTTCTTCATCGGCTATCTGCTGGTCTTCTTTTTCGCGGTCAAATGGCAGTTCTTCCCGGCGATCTCGACTGTGTTCGACGGCATGAGCTTCATCGACCGGCTGCATGCCGTGGCGCTGCCGGCGACCGCGCTCACGCTGGTGGTGCTCGCCCACATGATGCGCATGACGCGCGCCGCGATCCTCAACGTCATGCAGTCGGCCTATATCGAGACGGCCGAGCTGAAGGGGCTGAGACCGCTGGAGGTGATCAGGAAGCACGCCTTTCCCAACGCCATCGCGCCGGTCGTCAACGTGGTGATGCTGAACCTCGCCTACCTGATCGTCGGCGTCGTCGTGGTCGAGGTCATCTTCGTCTATCCCGGCATGGGGCAGTACCTCGTCGACCATGTCGCCAAGCGCGACGTGCCGGTGGTGCAGGCGGTCGGCCTGATCTTCGCGGCCGTCTACATCCTGCTGAACATCGTCGCCGACATCTCGGCGATCCTCGCCAATCCCCGCCTCCGGCACCCGAAATAGGAGGCGCCCATGCTCGACATCAAGCGCATCCCCCTCGGTGCCTGGATCGGCCTGATCCTTACCTCGCTGTTTCTGATCTGCGCGATCTTCGCACCATGGCTGGCGCCCTACGGCAACGGCGAGATCGTCGGCGACGTGTGGGGGCCCATGACGTCCACCAATCTGCTCGGCACCGACAATCTTGGCCGCGACCTTCTCTCGCGCATGATCTACGGCGCGAGGATCACCATCTTCATCGCCGTCCTTGCGACGGCGCTCGCCTTCTCGCTCGGCTCCATCCTCGGCTTCACCGCCGCCGTCGTCGGCGGCTGGTTCGACTCGCTGATGTCGCGTTTCGTCGACCTCCTGATGTCGATCCCGACGCTGATCTTCGCGCTGGTTGTGCTCTCGGTGCTGCCCGCCAATATCCTGACCCTCATCCTGGTCATGGGCATCCTCGATTCGACGCGCGTCTACCGGCTGTCGCGCGCGGTGGCCGTCGACATCAACGTCATGGACTTCGTCGAGGCCGCCAAGCTGCGCGGCGAGGGCCGCGGCTGGATCATCTTCCGCGAGATTCTGCCCAACGCGCTGTCGCCGCTGGTGTCGGAGCTCGGCCTGCGCTTCATCTATGCAGTGCTCTTCCTGTCGGCGCTCTCCTTCCTCGGGCTCGGCGTCCAGCCGCCTTCCGCCGACTGGGGCGGCATGGTCAAGGAGAACAAGGATGGCATCGTGTTCGGCATACCGGCCGCGCTGATCCCGGCCGGCGCCATCGCGGCGCTGGCGATCTCCGTCAACCTCGTCGCCGACTGGATCCTGAACCGCACCACCGACCTCAAGGGAGGACGCGGCAATGCCTGACGAACAATCCCGCAAGGCGAAGTCCGGGCGTCTGCTCGACATCCGCAACCTCAGGATCGAGGCGACCACCTATCCTCCCGGCGAGCCGCCCAAGACCATAACCCTGGTCCACGACGTGTCGCTGACGCTGGAGCGCGGCAAGGTGCTCGGCCTGATCGGCGAATCCGGCGCCGGCAAGTCGACCATCGGGCTTGCATCGATGGGATATGGCCGCGGCGGCTGCCGCATCATCGGCGGCGAGGTCGTCCTCAACGGCCGCGACATCCTGAAGGGCGGCCGCTCCGGCCTGCGCAAGCTGCGCGGCCGCGAGGTGTGCTACGTGGCGCAGTCCGCCGCCGCCGCCTTCAACCCGGCCCATCAATTGATGGACCAGGTGGTGGAGGCTTCCCTTCTGCACGGAACCGCGAAACGCGCCGCGGCGGAAAAACGCGCGGTCGAGCTTTTCCGCAAGCTCGGCCTGCCAGACCCCGAGAACATCGGCAAGCGATACCCCCATCAGGTCTCCGGCGGGCAGTTGCAGCGCGTGATGACGGCCATGGCCCTCTGCTCCGAGCCCGACCTGATCGTCTTCGACGAGCCGACCACCGCGCTCGACGTGACCACCCAGATCGACGTGCTGGCCGCGATCCGCGACGCCATCCGCGATACCGGCGTCGCCGCCCTCTACATCACGCACGATCTTGCCGTCGTCGCGCAGGTGGCCGACGAGATCATGGTGCTCAGGCATGGCCGTCTGGTCGAATGGGGCGACACGAGGCAGATCATCAAGGAGCCGCGCCAGGAATACACCAATGCGCTGGTCTCGGTGCACGAGATCGAGCACCAGGAGAAGAAGGCCGCCGACACGCCGTTCCTGTCGGTCAAGAACGTCACCGCGGCCTATGGGCAAGGCACGGTCAAGGTGCTCAAGAACGTCTCGGTCGACATCCATTCCGGCCAGACGCTGGCGGTCGTCGGCGAATCCGGATCGGGCAAGTCGACACTGGCGCGTGCCATCACCGGGCTGCTGCCGCCCATGGAAGGCTCCATAACCTTCGGCGGCAAGAAGCTTTCGAACGCGCTTTCCGCGAGAAGCAAGGAGGACCTTCGGCAGTTGCAGATGGTCTACCAGATGGCCGACGTGGCGATGAACCCGCGACAGCCGATCTCCACGATCATCGGCCGCCCGCTGGAGTTCTACTTCGGCATGAAGGGGGCCGAGCGGGACCGCCGCGTCGCCGAGCTGCTCGACAAGATCGAGATGGGCAAGGGTTTTGCCGACCGCTATCCCGCCGAGCTGTCGGGAGGGCAGAAGCAGCGCGTCTGCATCGCCCGCGCGCTCGCCGCCAAGCCGAAGCTGATCATATGCGACGAGGTCACCTCGGCGCTCGATCCGCTGGTGGCCAACGGCATATTGAAGCTCCTGCTCGAGCTACAAGCCGAAGAGGGCGTCGCCTATCTCTTCATCACCCACGATCTGGCGACCGTGAGGTCGATCGCCGACTCGATCGCCGTCATGTATCGCGGCGAGGTGGTCCGGTACGGATCGAAGAGCGAGGTCCTGGCGCCGCCCTTCGATCCCTACACGGACCTGCTGCTTTCCTCCGTGCCGGAGATGGAGATCGGCTGGCTCGACAAGGCGATTGCGTCACGGCGCATGGAGAGCGCCGGAAATTAGAGCAATTCCAGCAAAAGTGCGCAGCGGTTTTGCGTCCGGAATTGCGCAAAAAATAATAGAGCGGTTCCGCGATTCGGAGAACACGGAAACGCTCTAGCGTCGCGATTGCCGGTACTCCGGCAGCCGCGAGCGCCTGTCCGGCCTACTCCTCCGAGCGGCCCGTACCGGTGCGATTGCGGTCGTATCGCTTCAGCGGAAACGGCGGCAGCCAGGATTCCCGGCGTATCGTCCAGCCCTCATAGGTGGGCATAAGCTGGTCGGGAGTGTCGAGCGACCCAAGATGCACTTCGATCTCGTCCCCGCTGCGCGCGAAAACGGACGAGCCGCAACGCGGACAGAAGAACCGCCCGGCATAGTCGCGTGTCTCGCCCTCGATCGTCACCGCATCCTCGGGGAACACCGCGGCGGCGTAGAAAAGAGCGCCATGATGCTTGCGGCAGTCGAGACAATGGCAGAGGCCGACCCGGTACGGGCGTCCCGACGCCACGATTCGAACGTCGCCGCACAGGCAACCGCCGGTGAATCGGTCCATGCTGCATCTCCTTCAAGATCACTCGGGCGCGATGTTACGACGAACGGCGCCGTTCATCATGGTCAAATCCGCCCACCCAGCCCGGACCGGTTTTGGCCACCTGTCGCGCGCGGTGACCAAACATCCTGCGGCCTCAAATTTTTTATTGATTGTGACGGCGCGAATCTCTATATGCGCGCTTGCCCAAAGTCGCACGTGCCTGTGGGCGTCCCCCGATCCTCGAAATGGCGAGGTAATCGGGACGGTACCCGGGGAGTAACGAACCCGGTCGGATGAGCGGCCAACCGCATATCCGAGGACGTCTTGAAGCAACGACGGTGCGGGCCTTTCTGGTGTCACCCGGTTGTCCAAAAACCGGGGTTACTGAAGAGGCACACCCTCATTGCCGGCAGTGCGGAACGGGTCTCCCAATCCAAGCCAAGGCAGACAAAGCGAGCAGGAGCCGGGCAAGGCTTCAGCTCACCGCCGCGAGACGGCTTTTCATGGTTCCGGTGTCTCCACCGGCTGGTTCCATGGATGACTGTCCCGCCTTTGTTTGACCGCATGCCGCGTGGCCCGAGTGCCCGCGCGCATGAGCATGCTTGCGCGCGAAAGCGCGAATGGAGAGACCGATGGCAACCCAGCGCATCCTCGACTTCCTCGCCACCCGACGTCCGGACGGACCGTGCCTCGTCGTCGACCTCGACGTCGTGCGCGAGAATTTCCGCGCCTTCGAGAAGGCTCTCCCCGATTCCAAGATCTATTACGCGGTGAAAGCGAACCCTGCGCCCGAGATCCTGCGCCTGCTCGCTTCGATGGGCTCCTCCTTCGACACCGCGTCCGTTGCCGAAGTTGAGATGGCGCTTGATGCGGGGGCAACCGCAGACCGTATCTCCTTCGGCAACACAATCAAGAAGGAGCGGGACATCGCCCGTGCCTTCTCGCTCGGCATCCGTCTCTTCGCCGTCGACTGCGTCGAGGAGGTGGAGAAGGTCGCACGCGTTGCTCCGGGCAGCCGCGTGTTCTGCCGCGTGCTGACCGACGGCGAAGGCGCCGAGTGGCCGCTGTCGCGCAAGTTCGGCTGCGTGCCGGCGATGGCCGTCGACGTCCTGCGCCATGCCAGGGCGCTCGGCCTCGACCCCTATGGCGTCTCCTTCCATGTCGGCTCGCAGCAGTGCGACCTGACCGCCTGGGACCGCGCGCTCGGCGACGCCAAGCGCGTCTTCGCGACGCTTGCCGAGGAAGGCATCGTCCTGAAGATGGTCAACATGGGCGGCGGCTTCCCGACCCGCTACCTGAAGGACGTGCCGGCCGCCCAGGCCTACGGCCAGGCGATCTTCGGCGCGCTGCGCAAGCATTTCGGCAACCGCATCCCGGAGACCATCATCGAGCCCGGCCGCGGCATGGTCGGCAACGCCGGCGTCATCAAGTCGGAAGTCGTCCTCATCTCCAAGAAGGCCGACAACGACAATGTGCGCTGGGTCTATCTCGACATCGGCAAGTTCGGCGGCCTCGCCGAGACGATGGATGAGGCGATCCGCTATCCGATCGTGACCCCGCGCGACGGCGCCGAGGTTGCACCCTGCGTGCTCGCCGGCCCGACCTGCGATTCCGCCGACGTGCTCTACGAGAAGGCGCCCTACCCGCTGCCGCTGACGCTCACCATCGGCGACGAGGTGCTGATCGAGGGGACGGGCGCCTACACGACGACCTACTCGGCTGTCGCCTTCAACGGCTTCGAGCCGCTGCGATCCTACGTGATCTGAGGCGTCGGGCATCGTCCCGAAGACCGGAAACCGGTTTTCGGGGTGATCATGCCCGGCGGACCCTCAGATCACTTCGGAAGCCTGCGGTTTTCGCGGGCTTCCGGTCCTTGTGAACAAATTCTGCTGCTCGCACAGGATTGGACAGATGCAAACCGCTGAAATCGTTGAAAAAGTTCCCGTGTCATTCGCCATCTCGGCGGAAATCGACCAACAGTCGCCGGCCGTCGCGGCAGCGCGCGAAGCGCTGCTTGGCCGCGCCATGGGCTTGAACTGGAAGAGAAAAACGTCGCAGAAGCTGCGCCGCGGCCGGCGGCCCTCCGAGGGCCTGGCCTTCGTCGCGCGCAGCGAGGACGGAAATCTCGCCGGTACGGTCCGCCTGTGGGACGTCGCAACCGGCGACGGCCGCCCTGCCCTGCTGCTCGGCCCGCTTGCGGTCGACCCCCATCTGAAGAGCGCCGGCATCGGCAAGGCCTTGATGCTGCACGCGATTTCGGAGGCGAAGCGCCTCGGCCACAAGGCGATCCTGCTGATCGGCGACGCCGGCTATTACGGCCGTTTCGGCTTCTCGGCCGAGAAGACGGGCGCGCTTTCCATGCCCGGCCCCTACGAGCGCCACCGCTTCCTGGCGCTGGAGCTCGTGCCCGGTGCACTCGACGACGCCGCCGGCACGCTGAAGGCCACCGGCCGCAAGTCAAAGGCCGCACGCGTCGCCGCAGCGGCCTGAAAAGCCTTTTCCTGCAATGGCTTGAGAGCGCTCAGCCGATCAGCTGGCTGAGCGCCATGGCGACCGACATGTCGCCCTCGATCTTGATCTTTCCGGTCATGAAGGCGGTCGTCGGGTTGAGCTCGCCCGAGATCATGTCCTCGAGGTCGGACAGCGACAGCTTGATCGTGCAGTCGGTTTCCTGGTCGGCGGTCGAGATCGTCGCGCCGTCGATCACGATCACTCCGTCCTGCCCGGTGTCGAACTTCACCGAGCGCTCGAAGCCCGCGCTCTCCACTTTCGGCTTGATCTGGTCCACGATCGCTTGGACGCCCATCGAAAATCTCCTCGTGTTTCCGTGCCGGTGCGGGCCGCGTCGCGGCCCTGAGGCTTGCAGGGAAGATAGCCGGAAAGCGCGCCGCCTCAAGCCCGGCAGGGCGTTACCATGGGTGAGGCGGCCGGGCACGTCAATGCGACTTCGCAGGCGGCTCCTTGAAGCCCTTCGCCATTTCCCGCGCGGTCGAACCCGACTGCATCCTGCGGCGGATCGTGTTGTCGCGGATCTCCTCCTTGGACAGGAAGTCGACCTGCTCGACCAGCACTTCGTGGATCAGGTCCTCGCCGATCTTCTCGTTGATCTTCTTGCGGATTCCGTCCCGGAACGCGTCGAGGTCGAGCGTTTCGTGGCTGGCGAAATCGAGTTCCGGATTTCCGTAGATGTAGGAATAGACCTGGTCGACGATCAGCGCATCGGCCGGCACCGAGAGCCTCGCCGCCTTCTCCGGCTCGACCGTGTAGACCAGGCGCGTCAGGAAATAGCCGTTGATCCGCCCCTCATGCAGCACCGGGACCGAAACGATGTCGGTCTTGATGTAGTCGAGCCCGCCGAGCAGAGGCGGCGGCGCCGGCGCGTCCATCCTGGCCGAGGCGCTCTGGAAGGAATAGAACACCGCGCCGATGGTCACGGCGCAGATCCAGATCGCGGCCGCGATGAACTTGATCACCGCCCGTACCCGAATTCGCCGGCCGAATAGGTGCCGTCGTTCTCGGCATGCTGGATGACGTTCTGCATCAGCGTCGCCACCTCGTTGACGGCGGAAAGATGGGCGCGGATCGCCGCCTCGTTGTCGGCGAGCTTGTTGCGCAGCCGGATCAGGCCGTCGCGGTGCTCGGCCGGCACGTTGCCTTCGCGGGCTCCCTTCAGGGCGCGGGTGAGCTCGTAGAGATAACGGCTCTTCCTCGCGTTCGATGCCTTGATGTCGAAGTCGATGTCGGTGCGGATCGCCGCCGTTTCTTCCGAGATCGCCTCCTCGATGCGCCCGATGAGCGCGCCGAGATTGATCGCCGGCACGGTCTGCTCGATGCCAGGACGGAGGGCGAGACTCTGGCCCGGGTTCTGGATTTCAGGCGTGTAAAAGGACATCGGCTCTATCCGTTCGTGAACTGAACTTCGTCATTGGCAGGCATGGCTGCCGCTTCGGTCAGCAGCTCGGACAATGAGTGCTGCATGCGGTCGAGGACGGCTGGTGCTATCCGCGACGGATCGTGGATTTCCCGTCCGGCGTCGACCGGGCCGCTGGCCGTTTCTGTAGCGGCTGCCGGCTTTGCGTCGGCTGTGTAGCGTGCGCTGAGCAGGCGGTCGGCGATGCCTATGCCGCCGCGCTCCGCCACGACGGTCGCCACCTTCTCGGCGAGCATGGACTTCCACATGTCGCCCGCCATGCCCTTGCCGTAGACGGCCGCACCGTCCTTCGGCAACATGTTCTGGATGAAGGTCTGCAGCACCATTGCCTCGAAACGCCGGAACGTCTCCGGCGTGGCGGTCGGGCCGGCTGCGGGCGTTGTTGCGGTTTCCGCCTTGGCTTCGGCGCTGAACGTGGCATTCGCCGCGGCGTCCGACCGGCGCGCGATCTCGGCGCGCGCGGCCGCGATGTCGGGCAGCGCGGGCGAGCGCATGACGTCCAGTGCTACAGTGTTCGGCGCAGAGATGGGCAAGATGCCGTTCCCGTTTCCTCGATGCCGATCATGAACCGGCAAGCTTGTGGCAGCCTTACTTGGCAGCCTTGCTGCTCAGGCGCTGGCCGATGATCTCCAACCTTTCGCGGTCGCCGCGCTCCCGCTCGTCGGCGGCGCGCGCTTCCCGATAGTTCCGCTCGACCATGTTGGTGCGCGCCGTCGCGGTCGCGACCTTCGCCGCCTCGCCGGTCGCCAGCCTCGTGTTCGTCTCCTCACGCGACAAGGCCTGGCCGATGCGGCGGTTGTAGACTTCGGGAAAGAGGCCCGACAGGGAATCGTCGGCGTTGAAACGGTCGACGATCTCGGCCGCCTCCTCCTTCGCCGCGAGGGCTCCGGCGACGAAGCCGGCATGGCGAAGCTCGTGCATGGCCTTGAGCTGCTCCTGCAGCGTGAGAAGTTTCTTCAGCCGCTTCACCCGATCGGTCAAAGCTCACCTCCCGATGGTGATGTCGACGAAACCGTCGGCGAACAGGCTGAGCATGGTGCCGATGGCGAAGTAGAAGATGATGAGGCCCGCCGCGATGACGAAGGGCAGCGAGATGAAATAGACGGGGATCTGCGGGACGAGCTTGTTGACGAAGCCGATCGTCAGATTGACCAGCAGCGAATAGGCGACGAAGGGGCTGCCGAGCCTCAGCACGACGAGAAAGCTTTCCGACAGCGTGTCGGTGACGTCGATCAGGGCCGACTGCGGATTGAAGAGCACGTCGAGCGGCGCGATCTGATAGGAGGCGACGAGCGCGCGGATGATCTCGTGGTGGAAGTCGAAGATGAAAAGCAGGAGCAGCGCGGAAAAGGAGATGATGGCGCCGAGCGCCGCCTGGGGCTCGCCGTCCTCGATGCCGGGGCCGCTCATGCCGCCATATCCGACCAGCATGGCGATCGCCGCGCCTATGAATTGCAGGGCGAGGATATAGAGCCGCGCCAGGAGCCCGATCAGCACCCCGATCAGAAGCTCGGAGACGATGCGCGGCACCAGCACGCCGGGCCGGCGGTCGACATAGGGATAGATCTGGTCCCACAGGAGAACGAGCAGGCCGCCGGTGGCGGCGAGCGCGACGAACAGGCGGATCTGCATCGGCACCCGCACCGAGGACAGGCCGGGCATCACCAGGAAGCAGGCGCCGATACGGCAGAAGGCGAGGAACGCGGCGATGACCGCGCCTTCGACCGTCGCGGTCACGAAATGGTCCCGAGGATGCGCAACTCGACGCCCTTGGCGATCTCGACATGGGAGAGCACCGGCAGCGTCGGGAACAGGCGCTCGATGATCATGCGCACATAGGGCCGTGCGTCGGGCGCGGTGACCATCACGAAACGCTCGCCGGCGTCGAGCTGCGCGCGGATGGCCTTGGAAGCGTCCTGCCCGAATTCCTCAAGCTGGCGCGGATCGATGTCGAACTCGCGCACCTCGCCCTTGGCGTCGCGCTTCAGCGCCTGGTGGAAGGCGAGATCCCAGCGGTTGCCGAGGCGCAGCACCTTGAGCACGCCGCCCTCGGAAAGGTCGCCGCAGATCTGCTGCGCCATGCGGATGCGCACATGCTCGACGATCTGCTCGGTGCGGCGGACATGCGGCGCGATCTCGGCGATCGCCTCGATGATGAGGTGGAGGTTGCGGATCGAGACGCGCTCGGCAAGCAGCAGCTTCAGCACCGCCTGCAGGCCGGGATAGGTGATGTGCGAGGTGCAGATCTCGTCGGCGAGCTTCTTGTATTCCGGGTCCTGCCGGTCGAGCAGCGCCTTCATGTCCTTGTAGGACAGAAGCTGCGGCAGGTTGTTGCGGATCACCTCGGAGAGGTGAGTCAGGAGCACCGACATGTTGTCGGCGAAAGTGTACTGCTCGCGCTTCAGATCCTCCGAGAACATCTCCGGCACCGACCAGGCGCGCATGCCGAAGGCGGGCTCGCGGACTTCCTCACCGGGAATCTCTGGCGCCGGACGATTGCCGAGCAGCACCATGATCTCGCCGACGCGCATGGCATGCTCGGCGACGACGGTGCCGTGGACCTTGATCTGGTAGCTCTTTGAGGGAATCGCGAAATCGTCGGTCAGCTTCACCTCAGGCACGACGAAACCGTATTGCTGGGCGAATTTCTTGCGCATCTTCGACATGCGGAAGGCGAGTTCCTGATGCGCGACGATGAGCTTGGTCGAGAGCTGCTTGCCGATGAGGAGTTCGATCTCGGCGGTGGCGAGCGAAGCCTTGACCGAGTTCTTCTCCTCGTCGGCCTTGGCGGCGGCTTCCTGGTCCTTCTTCGCTTCTACCGCTGCCGTGCGGCGGTTCTGCTGCAGCGGCACGATGTAGGCCAGCGCAGCCATCGCGCCGGCGAGCGCCACGAAGGGAAACATCGGCAGGCCGGGCATCAGCGACAGCAGGAGGAGCAGCAGGGCGGCGACATAGAGCGCGCGCGGATAGGCGCCGAGCTGGCCGAACACCGCCTTCTCTGCGGAGCCGCGCGTGCCGCCCTTGGAAACGAGCAGGCCTGCGGCGAGCGAGACGATGAGCGCCGGGATCTGCGTGACGAGGCCATCGCCGACCGACAGTTTTATGAAGACGTCGGAAGCATGCGCGAGGTCCATGCCGTGGCGGAAATAGCCGATGATGATGCCGCCGACGATGTTGATGAAGGTGATGATGAGGCCGGCGATGGCGTCGCCGCGCACGAATTTCGAGGCGCCGTCCATCGAGCCGAAGAACGAGCTTTCCTCTTCCAGTTCGCGGCGGCGAAGCTGCGCCGTCTTGTCGTCGATGACGCCGGCGGAGAGATCGGCGTCGATCGACATCTGCTTGCCGGGGATGGCGTCGAGGGTGAAGCGCGCGCCCACCTCCGCGATGCGCGTCGCGCCCTTGGTGATGACGATGAAGTTCACGATGATCAGGATCATGAACACGATCAGGCCGATGACGAAGTCGCCCGACATCACCAGGTTCGAGAAGCCGGAGATCACATAGCCGGCGGCGTGCGTGCCCTCGTTACCGTGCGACAGGATCATGCGCGTCGTCGCGATGTTGAGCGAAAGCCTGAGCATCGTGGCGATGAGCAGGATCGTCGGGAAGGACGAGAAGTCGAGCGGCCGCGCGATCCACAGCGCCACCATCAGGATGAGCACCGAGAGCGCGATCGAGAAGGCGAGGCCGACGTCGATCAGGAAGGCCGGGATCGGCAGGAACAGCACCGCCAGGATAACGACGATGCCGAGCGCGAAGAAGACGTCGCGGCCGTTCCTGGCTGCCGGTTCGGTGCCGACTGTCTCCGTGATCGCCATGTCTCAGTCCAATCGCAAACGGCCCGCGCAGGCGCAGGTGCGATCAGGCTAGACGCCCAAGCTTGCGTGAAGGCTGCGGGCGGACCTGCTCATGCGAAACCCTCCTGTCTCCAGGTATGCGTGGCCATCGCCACGCCCTGCTTTCGCAGTCTGGCCATTGTGGGAGGCGGCGCATGGCTGCGACGTCTTCTAAGTAATCTAGTTGACGCGCAGCCATGCGCCGCCGGCGTTTTTCCCGGTGCCGTGCCCGGCCCATCCCCTTCCGATAGGCTGGAGGAGCGGGCGCGCAGGCCAGCATCGGGACCGGAGCCGCCCGTGTGACCAACACGGGACGCGATCCAGCGCCACACTTGCCTGGATGCCGGTCGTGCACACCCGTTCCCACAAGCAAGCTGCTGACGACGAGTATGAGGGAGGTTTTGGGGGCGTGGAAAACGCAGGAAGATATTCCTGACAACTCCTGACAGACCCCAAGACGTAAGTCATCCCAGGGCGCGAAGCGGAACCCGGAATGACGGAGCGGTCAGGAACGCCGAAGCCGGACAGGTTCGTGCTGCCCCTCACCTGCCTGCCGGCATCCTCTCCCCGTAAACAGAGAGAGGAAAGAGGTCGCTTAGGCCGGCAGGACGGTCGACCCCATCAGCGCTTCGTCGATGGCGCGGGCGGCCTGGCGGCCTTCGCGGATCGCCCAGACGACAAGCGACTGGCCCCGGCGCACGTCGCCCGCCGCCCAGAGCCTGTCGACGCTGGTGCGGTAGTCGCGGTCGTTGGCGGCGACGTTGAGCGAGCGGCGGCTGTCAGTGACGAGCTTCATCTGGCCGTCGAGCTCCTTGGTCACGCCACCCGATATCGGACCGGCGAAGCCGATGGCGATGAAGGCGAGGTCGGCGCGGATGACGAATTCGGTGCCGGCGATCGGCTTGCGCCCATCGTCGACTTCGCAGCACTTGACACCGGTGAGTTGCCCCTCTTCGCCGATGAATTCGAGCGTCGCCACCTGGAACTCCCGCTCCGCGCCTTCGGCCTGGCTGGACGAGGTCCGCATCTTGGTCGCCCAATAGGGCCAGACGGCGAGCTTGTTCTCCTTCTCCGGCGGCTGTGGGCGGATGTCGAGCTGGGTGACGCGTACGGCCCCCTGGCGGAAGGCGGTGCCGACGCAGTCCGACGCCGTGTCGCCGCCGCCGACCACCACGACATGCATGCCGCCGGCGAGGATCGGCTTCTCCGGCCAGGCGGTCGACTGGATGTCCTCGCCGCCGACGCGCTTGTTCTGCTGCACGAGATAGGGCATCGCATCGTGCACGCCGTCGAGATCGTCGCCAGGGATGCCGGCCGCGCGCGGCGTCTCGGAGCCGCCGCAATAGAGCACCGCGTCATATTCCGCGAGAAGCTCGGTCACAGGTTTGTCGACGCCGACATTGACGCCGCAGAAGAAGGTGACGCCCTCGCCTTCCATCTGCTTCACGCGGGCGTCGATGTAGCGCTTCTCCATCTTGAAGTCAGGGATGCCGAAGCGCATCAGCCCACCGGGCTTGGTCTCGCGTTCGTAGACATGCACGTCGTGGCCGGCGCGGCCGAGCTGCTGCGCGGCGGCCATGCCCGCCGGACCCGAGCCGATGATCGCCACGCGCCTGCCGGTCTTGCTCTGCGCCGGATGCGGCCGGATGTAGCCGGTCTCATAGGCCTTGTCGGCGATCGCCTGTTCCACCGTCTTGATGGCGACGGGGATGTCCTCAAGGTTCAGCGTGCAGGCTTCCTCGCAGGGCGCGGGACAGATGCGGCCGGTCCATTCCGGGAAATTGTTGGTCGAGTGGAGGTTGCGGATCGCAGCGTCCCAGTCGCCATTGTAGACGAGGTCGTTCCAGTCCGGGATCTGGTTGTGGACCGGGCAACCCGTCGGGCCGTGGCAGAACGGAATGCCGCAGTCCATGCAGCGGGCGGCCTGTTTCTCGACCTCCTTGTCCGACATCGGCAGCGTGAATTCCTTAAAATGCCGGATGCGGTCGGAGGCCGGCTGGTACTTGTGCACCTGCCGGTCGATTTCAAGAAAACCTGTTACCTTGCCCATGGCTCATCTCGGATCAGCGTTCGACCGGGACCTTCATCGGCAACCCACGGTCCTGCGTACATTGATTGGGAGCCGGAGACTGGCTCCGGCATTCAAGGCCACACGCAGCGGCCCGTCAATCAGCGCGGACGCGCTCCGGGTTTTCGTGATGGGGGCACCCCCATCGTGAAGATCGCCAGCCTGATCATTCCGCCGCGACGCCCATGCGCATGCGGGCCATCTCTTCCAGCGCGCGCTTGTACTCGACCGGCATGACCTTCCTGAACTTCGGCCGATAGTCGGCCCAATTGTCGAGGATCGCCTTGCCCTTGGTCGAGCCGGTGAAATGCACGTGGTTGGAGATGAGCTGGTAGAGCCGCTCCTCGTCATGGCTGGTCATGTCGCCCGACACGTCGACACGGCCCTTGTGGTCGATGTCGCCGCCATGGTGGTGGAACTTCTCGAGCAGGTAGTCCTCTTCCGGCACCGGCTCCAGCTCGACCATCGCCATGTTGCAGCGCTGCGCGAAGTCGCCGGCTTCGTCGAGCACATAGGCGACGCCGCCCGACATGCCCGCCGCGAAGTTGCGGCCGGTCTTGCCGAGCACGACGACGATGCCGCCCGTCATGTATTCGCAGCCATGGTCGCCGACGCCCTCGACGACGACCGCAGCGCCTGAGTTACGCACGGCGAAGCGCTCGCCGGCAACGCCGCGGAAATAGCACTCGCCTTCGGTCGCGCCGTAGAGCACCGTGTTGCCGACGATGATCGACTCCTCCGCGACGATCTTCGATTCTTCCGGCGGGCGGATGACGATGCGGCCGCCCGAAAGGCCCTTGCCGACATAGTCGTTGCCGTCGCCGATCAGTTCGAAGGAGACGCCGCGCGCCAGGAACGCGCCGAAGGACTGTCCGGCGGTGCCGGTCAGCTTCACGGAGATGGTGTCGTCGCGCAGGCCCTTGTGCCGGAAGCGCTTGACCACCTCGCCCGACAGCATGGCGCCGGCGGAGCGGTCGACGTTGCGGATCGGCAGCGCGATCTCAACCGGCTGGCGCGCTTCGAGCGCCGGCTTCGCCTGCTCGATCAGCGTGCGGTCGAGCACGTCGTCGATCGGGTGCTTCTGCCGCTCGGTCCAGTGGGTCGCCTCGCGCGGCGCGTCCGGCTTGTGGAAGATACGCGTGAAGTCGAGCCCGCGCGCCTTCCAGTGGTCGATCATGCCGCGCTTTTCGACAAGATCGGTGTCGCCGACGATCTCGTCGATGTGGCGGAAGCCCATCGCGGCGAGCAGCTCGCGCACCTCGTCGGCCACGTAGAAGAAGTAGTTGATGACATGCTCGGGCGTGCCCTTGAAGCGCTTGCGCAGGACAGGATCCTGCGTCGCCACGCCGACCGGGCAGGTGTTGAGATGGCACTTGCGCATCATGATGCAGCCGGCCGCGATCAGCGGCGCGGTCGAGAAGCCGAACTCGTCGGCGCCGAGCAGCGCGCCGATGACGACGTCGCGGCCGGTCCTGAGGCCACCGTCGACCTGCAGTGCAACGCGCGACCGCAAGCCGTTCAGCACCAGCGTCTGATGCGTCTCGGCGAGGCCCATCTCCCAAGGGCTGCCGGCATGCTTCAGCGAGGTCAGCGGCGAGGCGCCGGTGCCGCCGTCATAGCCGGAGATGGTGATGTGGTCGGCGCGCGCCTTGGCAACGCCCGCCGCGACCGTGCCGACGCCGACTTCCGACACCAGCTTGACCGACACGTCCGCCGCCGGATTGACGTTCTTCAGGTCGTAGATGAGCTGCGCCAGATCCTCGATCGAATAGATGTCGTGGTGCGGCGGCGGCGAGATGAGGCCGACGCCAGGCGTCGAGTGGCGCGTCTTGGCGATGGTCGCGTCGACCTTGTGGCCGGGTAGCTGGCCGCCCTCGCCGGGCTTGGCGCCCTGCGCGACCTTGATCTGCATGACGTCGGAGTTGACCAGATATTCGGTCGTCACGCCGAAGCGGCCGGACGCGATCTGCTTGATGGCAGAGCGCTCGGGGTTGGCGCCGCCGCCCGGCAGCGGCAGATAGCGGTCCGGCTCCTCGCCGCCCTCGCCGGTGTTCGACTTGCCGCCGATCTGGTTCATGGCGCGCGCCAGCGTGGTGTGCGCCTCCCTGCTGATCGAGCCGAACGACATCGCCCCGGTGGAGAAGCGCTTGACGATGTCGGCTGCCGGCATCACCTCGTCGAGCGGAACGGGCTTGCGGCCGGTCTCCTCGGCGAGCTTGATCCTGAACAGGCCGCGGATCGTCTGGGCGCGCGCCGCCTCGCTGTCGATCTGGGCGGAAAACTCCTTGAAGGTCTCCCACGAGCCCTTGCGCACCGCGTGCTGCAGCGTGGCGACGGAATCCGGCGACCACATATGCGACTCGCCGCGCATGCGGAAGAGATATTCGCCGCCGACCTCGAGCGCGTTCCGGAGCACCGGATCGTCGCCGAACGCGTCGGTGTGGCGGCGGACGGTCTCGGCCGAGACCTCCTCCAGCCCGACGCCTTCGATCTGGGTGGCGGTGCCGGTGAAGTACTTGTCGACGAAGTCCGACTTCAGCCCGACTGCGTCGAATATCTGCGCGCCGCAATAGGACTGGTAGGTCGAAATGCCCATCTTGGACATCACCTTGAGGATGCCCTTGCCGATCGACTTGATGTAGCGATGGACGACCTCTTCGGCGTCGACCTCCTCCGGCAGCTCGCCACGCTTGTGCATGTCGGTGAGCGTGTCGAAGGCGAGGTAGGGATTGATCGCCTCGGCGCCGTAGCCGGCAAGGCACGCGAAATGATGGATCTCGCGCGGCTCCCCGGACTCGACCACCAGTCCGACCGAGGTGCGCAGGCCCTTGCGGATCAGGTGATGATGCACGGCAGCCGTCGCCAGCAGCGTCGGTATGTCGATACGGTCGGGCCCGATCTGGCGATCGGAGAGGATGATGATGTTGTAGCCGCCGGCGACTGCAGCCTCGGCGCGCTCGCACAGACGCTCGATCGCCGCCTCCATGCCGGCGGCGCCCTCGGTCACCGAATAGGTGATGTCGATGGTCTTGGTGTCGAAGCGGTCCTCGGTGTGGCCGATCGAACGGATCTTCTCGAGATCGGCATTGGTCAGGACCGGCTGGCGCACCTCCAGCCGCTTGCGGCGCGACGAGCCGACGAGGTCGAAGATGTTGGGCCTCGGACCGATGAAGGAGACGAGGCTCATCACCAGCTCCTCGCGGATCGGGTCGATCGGCGGGTTGGTGACCTGCGCGAAGTTCTGCTTGAAATAGCTGTAGAGCAGCTTGGGCTTGTCGGACATCGCCGCGATCGGCGTGTCGGTGCCCATCGAGCCGACCGCCTCCTGGCCCGTCGTCGCCATCGGCGACATCAGGAGCTTGGTGTCCTCCTGCGTGTAGCCGAAGGCCTGCTGGCGATCGAGCAGCGAGACGTCCTTGCGCAGCGCGCGCGGCTCGACCGGCTTCAGGTCTTCGAGGATGAGCTGCGTGTTGGCCAGCCACTGCTTGTAGGGATGGCGGGTGGCAATCTCGTGCTTGATCTCCTCGTCGGAGATGATGCGGCCCTCAACAAGGTCGATGAGCAGCATGCGTCCCGGCTGCAGCCGCCACTTGGTGACGATCTTCTCCTCGGGCACCGGCAGCGCGCCGGCCTCGGAGGCGAGGATGACGCGGTCGTCGTCGGTGACGATGTAGCGCGCCGGCCTCAACCCATTGCGGTCGAGCGTGGCGCCGATCTGGCGGCCGTCGGTGAAGACCAGCGCAGCCGGGCCGTCCCACGGCTCCATCAGCGCGGCATGGTATTCGTAGAAGGCCTTGCGCTCGGCATCCATGGTCTTGTTGCCGGCCCATGCTTCGGGGACCAGCATCATCATGGCATGCGCCAGCGTGTAGCCGCCCTGGAACAGGAACTCGAGCGCGTTGTCGAAGCAGGCGGTGTCCGACTGCCCCTCATAAGAGATCGGCCAGAGCTTGGAGATGTTGTTGCCGAACAGCTCCGAATCGACAGAGGCCTGGCGCGCCGCCATCCAGTTGTTGTTGCCGCGCACCGTGTTGATCTCGCCGTTGTGCGCGACCATGCGGTAGGGATGCGCGAGCTTCCACGATGGGAAGGTGTTGGTCGAGAAGCGCTGATGGACGAGGATCAACGCCGTCTCGAAACGCGGATCGGTGAGATCCCTGTAGTAGGCGCCGACCTGATAGGCGAGGAACATGCCCTTGTAGACGATGGTGCGCGCCGACAGCGACACGCAATAGGCGCCGCTGTCCTTGTTGTTGTTCTCGGCATAGATGCGGCCGGAAATGACCTTGCGCAGCAGATAGAGCCGCGCCTCGTATTCCTCGTCATCGTCGATCTCGGCCGGGCGGCCGATGAAGACCTGGCGGTGGAACGGTTCTGCGGCGGCTATCTCCGGCGCCTTGGAAAGCAGGGAATTGTCGACCGGAACGTCGCGGAAGCCGATGAGCGGCAGGCCCTCGGACTGCGCCGACTCGGCGATGATCTCATTGATATGCTCGCGAAGCGCTTCGTCCTGCGGCATGAACCAGTGGCCGACACCGTAATGTCCGGCAGGCGGCAGTTCGATGCCACGGCTCGCCATCTCTTCGCGGAAGAAGCGGTCGGGGATCTGCACCAGCACGCCGGCCCCGTCGCCCATCAGCGGATCGGCGCCGACCGCCCCGCGATGAGTGAGGTTCTCGAGCATGAACAGCCCGTCCTCGACGATTTTGTGCGATTTGATGCCCTTCATCTGGGCGATGAAGCCTACGCCGCAGGCATCGTGCTCGTTCTTCGGGTCGTAGAGACCCTGGGCGTCCGGCAGGCCACTTTTGTTGACAGACTTGCCATTGGTCTGCGCGGTCGTGTTTTCCGCTGTTGCAGATGGCATGAAGTCCGTCATCATCATAACCTCCGTGCGTCCTTCTAGAGGGCTGCCGTGCGTTCTTGCGACGCGCATGGCCGGCAGGGGCGTCAAGCATACGCCAAACCGGCCGGCAATGCGCAGATAAATAAGACAGTAATGCTGTCCTAAATTTTTTATCGCAGAAACCGGCGGCCCTGACAAGACCGATTCACAAAAAAATCGGAGCATCTGTGAAAGAAAATTGCGCGAGAGCGGCGCGGCACACAATCTAAGGTCGTCCGCATCGGGCAATCGCCGGGCGTGACGCAACGAATTTCTGGACTGGCTGCCCTTGAAGTTGCCGTGAAAAAGCAGTCAGGTCGCACCGCTTCAAAAACCCTCGGAATGGATCACGTGATTTTCGCATCGGACAATTGGGCGGGCGCGCACCCGAAGATCGCCGCCGGCCTCTCGGCTCATGCATCGGGCTTCGCGCCGGCCTATGGCAACGGTTCGCTGGACGCGAAAGTGCAGGCGACATTTTCGGAGATCTTCGAGCGCGAGGCGGCGGTCTTCTTCGTCGGCACCGGCACCGCGGCGAACTCGCTGTCGCTGGTTTCGGCGAACAAGCCGGGCGGCCTCTCCTTCTGCCACCGCGAATCGCATGTCATGGACGACGAATGCGGCGCGCCAGAATATTTCATGGGCGGCTCGCGGCTCTTCGCAGTCGACGGTGCGCTCGGCCGCATCGATCCCGAAAAGCTCTCGCAGGCCGTCGGGCGTTTCGCCGTCGACAATGTGCATGCCGGCCGGCCGGCTGCCATCACGATCACCCAGGCGACCGAAATCGGCACCGTCTATTCCCTCGACCAGATCCGGGCGATCTCGGCCATCGCCAAGAAGCACGCGCTGCCGCTCCACATGGACGGCGCCCGCTTCGCCAATGCGCTGGTCGCGCTCGAGACGACGCCGGCCGAGATGACCTGGAAGAGCGGCGTCGACATCATCTCCTTCGGCGGCACCAAGAACGGCTGCTGGTGCGCCGAGGCCGTCGTCATGTTCGACCCCGACCGCGCCAGGGAATTCACCTTCATCCGCAAGCGCGCCGCACAGCTCTTCTCGAAATCGCGCTTCATCGCCGCGCAGTTCGACGCCTATTTCCAGGACGGGCTGTGGCTGGAAACGGCGCGTCACGCCAACGCCATGTCGGCGCGGCTCGCAGGACACATCCGCGCCTCGAAGACGATGCGCCTCGCCTGGGAGCCTGAGGCCAACGAGGTCTTCGCCATCCTGCCGGTGAAGACGGCGGAGGCACTGCAGGAGAAAGGCGCCCGCTTCTACGACTGGCACACGCCCGCCGCTTTCAGCGGCGGCATCCAGCCCGGCGAAAAGCTCTGGCGCTTCGTCACCAGCTTCGCGACCACGACGGATGAAGTCGACCGGTTCGGCGAGCTGATCGGCTAAACAAAAAGCGGCGCCTTTCGGCGCCGCTTCCGTCTCGGGAGGAGACTCTAAGGTCAGGCAGCGGCTTTCGCCTCGATCTGCTTGGCTTTGCCGCCATTGGCGATCTCGATCTTGCGCGGCTTCAGCTCCTCGGGAACCGAGCGCTTCAGATCGATGTGGAGCAGGCCATTCTTCAGCTCGGCGCCCAGCACCTCGACATGGTCGGCAAGCTGAAAGCGGCGCTCGAAAGAACGGGCGGCGATGCCGCGATAGAGCACCTCGGAGCCTTCGCCATTGGCCTCGTCCTTGCGCTCGCCCTTCACGGACAGAACGTTGCGGTGGGCCTCGATCGCGATCTCCTTCTCCGAGAAGCCGGCGACGGCCATGGAGATGCGGTAGGCGTCCTCGCCGGTACGCTCGATGTTGTAGGGCGGATAGGTCTGGCCGCTGTCAGGCTGCGCGAGCGAGTCGAGCATCGTGAAGAGGCGGTCGAAGCCTACGGTCGAGCGATAGAGCGGGGAAAAATCGACATGACGCATGGGGTGTTCTCCTGTTGAGCAACATGGTTTGCGTTTGGCCCTTCGGCAGAACCCATTCTGGCGTTCCGACCGGACCAGCGGCCCCGGATACGGCGGCCGCAGAGGTCATTTGGGAAGGCAAAAACGGCATTTCAAGGCTTCCTGCCGACGGTTTTGGAGCGGGAATCCGATGAACCGAAGATGAACCGCCGCTTCGGGCAACGTTCAGGACATCCGGCCTAGTCTCATCCCAACGACGCGATGCGAAAGCCGCACCGCGATCAGTTCGAGCCGGGTGTAACGTCCCTTCCCCCGGATCGACCGAGGCCGGAGGATCGCGCAGGCGGTCTTCCGGCCTTGTCTTTCAGACCGGTTGGGACGGTGGCTTGCTTTCTCCCGTCCCGCTTTCTATCACCTGACAGCGCGCCAGATCGGCCACGGCGCCGACCCACCGACGCGAAAGCGCCTCATGACGGACATCTTCCACGAGATTCCCAGCAATCCCCTGCCGGAGAAGGCGAGCGGAGGTTATTTCGCCGGCTTCGACGGGAAGAAGCTGCGCTACGGGCGCTTTCCGGCCGTGGCGCGTCCGCTGAAGGGCACAGTCATCGTGCTCCCCGGCCGCAACGAATCCATCGAGAAATATTTCGAGACTGCGCGCAACCTGTCGGAGCGCGGCTTCACCACCGCCATTCTCGACTGGCGCGGCCAGGGCGGCTCGGAGCGGCTACTGCGCGATCCGCAGCGCGGTCATGTCAGGGACTTCGGCGACTATGTGAAGGATCTCGACCGCTTCTTCGAAGAGGTCGTGCTGCCGGACTGTCGCGGTCCCTATTACATACTCGCCCATTCGACCGGCTCGCTGATCGCGCTGCTCGCCACGCCCTCACTGGTCAACCGGGTCAGGCGCATGGTGCTGGCCGCGCCCTTCTTCACCTATACCGGCTTCCCGCTCACCATGTCCGCGATCGGCCGCATTGCCGGCGTGCTCTACTGGCTGGGGCTGGGGCGCATGTACGGCGCCTGGGGACCGCGTCCCAGGCGCTCGCCGCCCTTCGCCACCAACAAGCTGACCACCGACATCGGTCGCTATCGCCGCAACATGGAGCTTTACGAGAAACATCCCAAGCTCGGGCTGGGCGGCCCGACGGTCGCATGGATCCGCGCTGCCTGCAGGGCGGTCGACATCGTGCAGGACCCGGAGTTCATGCAGCGGATCAACATTCCCGTCATGTTCGTCGGCGCCGGCAATGACGAGATCGTCTCCACCCGCGCCATCGCCGACTACGCCAGGCGCCTGCGCGGCGGGCAGATCCTCACCATCGCCGGGGCCCGCCACGAGCTGCTGCAGGAGGCCGATATCTTCCGCGAGCAGCTGCTTGCCGCCTTCGACGCCTTCATCCCCGGCAACGACGAGGGGATCTAAGGCAACCGCTGAAGTACTGAGGCGGTCGAGCACCTCAAGTGCCGGAGGAGGTATCACGAGCGCTGCATGCATTTTTTGCTTGCAAATCCTGCATGCATGCATATATTGCAAGCATGAACAGCAGGCAGAAGAAGACCCTTGCAGCCGTGTTCACCGACCCCGTATCGGGATCCATTGCTTGGGCCGATATCGAAAGCCTGTTGGTCGCGGTCGGATGCGAAGTGATCGAGGGAAGCGGTTCCCGCGTCCGGTTCAACTTCAAAGGCCAGATCGCCAGTTTTCACAGACCGCACCCGGCCAAGGAAGCGAAGCGCTATCAGGTCAGGGACGCCCGTGCGTTTCTCGCACAGATAGGAGTGGAGCCATGAAGGCGCTCTCGTACAAGGGGTATTCGGCCCGGATCGAATTCGACGGCGACGATGAAATTTTCGTCGGCCGGATCGCTGGAATACAAGATGTAGTCGGCTTTCACGCAGACACGGTCACTGATCTGAAGGCTGCCTTCCATGAGGCGGTCAACGACTACATCGAGACCTGCAAGAAAGTTGGCAAGGCCCCGCAGAAGAGTCTGAGCGGCAACCTTATGCTTCGCGTCAGTCCAGAGGTCCATTCCAAAGCTGCGATAGCGGCTGAACTGGCCGGCAAGAGCCTGAATGAATGGGGGCAGGAAGCCATCGCCCATGCTCTCGAGAAAGCTTCCGCCTGAGATGCAAACCCGTTCCCGGATATCCGGGGTCCGACGCAGTTCTACCCCAGAATTCGCGTGCAATTCTCGGCAACAGGGCTTGTCGCTTTTCCTCGAGTAGCTTTAGCCGGCAGGATCGTCCCGGCCGGCATGCAGCACGGCCATCGCGGCGGCATGAAGCTCGGGCGTCGCCGCGGCGATGATGCCGCCGCCCTCCTCCGCCGCCCCGCCGCTCCATTCCGTGACGATACCGCCGGCCGCCTCGATGATCGGGATCAGGGCGACGATGTCGTATGGCTGCAGGCCGACCTCGACGACGAGGTCGACATTGCCGGCGGCGAGCATGACATAGGCGTAGCAATCGGTGCCGTAGCGCGGCAGCCGCACCGCCTTCTCCAGCCGGTCATAGGCGGTGCGCCTGTCGCCCTGGAACAGCGCCGGCGTCGTCGTGCAGAGCGTCGCCTCGGCGAGCGAGGTCGTCTTGCGCGTCGACAGGCGCTGCGGTTTGGCCCGGCCGTGCGGGCCTTCGTACCAGGCTTCGCCACCGGTCGCGTAGAACAGCTCGCCGATAAAGGGCTGCGCCATCATCCCGGCGACGGCGTCACCCTTTTCCGTCAGGCCGACGAGCGTGCCCCAGAGCGGGATACCGGAAATGAAGGAGCGCGTACCGTCAATCGGGTCGATCACCCAGACATGGTCGCTCGTCATGTTCTCAGAGCCGAATTCCTCACCGAGGATGCCGTGACCGGGATGCTCCGCGCGGATCAAGGCGCGGATCGCCTGCTCGGCCTCGCGGTCCGCCTCGGTCACCGGGTCGAAGCCGCCCTGCTGCTTGTTCAATATGTCGCCGTAGCGGCGGAAGCGCGGCAATGCCTGCTCTCCCGCGGCGGCCGCTATGCGCCGGAAGAACTCGACCGAAATTTCCAAAGAACGCCTCCTGATGCCCGATCCCTGAAGCCGCGCCGGTCCGCAATCGAGGGCCGCGCCACTTCCAGAGAACCCTTCTATCCCAGCGCCGTTTCGATTTCGACGTCACCGAACGCGATACGGCGCCCGACAAAATTGCGCCTCTCCCCGGGCAAAACTGATGCAAAAATACAACTAGTATGCTCTTTCGCGCCGTTTTTCCCTATATGTAGGCCAAAAGCCCTTCAGAAATTGTTGACATTTGTGCATCGCACAATACCCTGCGAGTCGGACAGGTGTCCTGTCCATGCCCTCCTTGGGCGTTTCCTCCCTAGACTTCGACCGCGTCGGCGACGATGCGGTCTTTTTTTAGCGCCGCTGTTCCATCGGTCAGATTCGATCGGCGGGCTCGATGGCTGCCGGCGCTACTCGGCGGCGAGCGGACGGTCCAGCGGGCCATCCAGGAAATTGTGGTCGGGCATCGCCATCAGTTCGGCCGACAGGCGCGCCAGGTCGTCGGCCAGCGCATCGAAGCCCGACGACTTCTGCAGCGTCCGCTCGTTCATGTAGAGGCCGCGGTTGATCTCGATCTGCAGCGCGTGCAGTCCGCGCGCCGGCCGTCCGTAATGCTCGGTGATGAAGCCGCCCGCATAGGGCTTGTTGTGGGCGACCGTGTAACCCATCGAGATGAGCAGCGCGATCGCGGCCTCGGTGAGCGTCCGCGTGGCGGAAGCTCCGAACCGGTCGCCGATGATGAAGTCGGGCCGCATCCCGTTGTCGCCGACGCGGATGCTCGCCGGCATCGAATGACAGTCGATCAGCACCGCGTAGCCGAAGCGGGAATGGGTGCGGGTGAGCAGACGCTTCAGCGCGTCGTGATAGGGCTTGTAGACCGAATCGATGCGGGCCACGGCCTCGGCGAGCGGCAGGCGGCCGGGATAGATGTCGAGCCCCTCGCCGACCAGCTTGGGAACGGTGCCGAGACCGCCCGCCACCCGCGCCGAGCGGATGTTGGCGAAGGACGGCACCGGCTCGACGAACATCCTGGGGTCGAGCTCCCACGGCTCGCGGTTCACGTCGAGATAGGCGCGCGGGAAATTGGCGGCCAGCATCGGCGCGCCGAGCGGCACCGCCGCCCCGAACAGCTCGTCGACGAAACAATCCTCCGAGCGGCGGATCGCCATGCGGTCGAGCTTGGTCAGCGACAGGAAGCGCTCGGGATAGTGTTTGCCGCTGTGCGGAGAATTGAAGACGAACGGGACGCGCTGCTCGGCGCTCTCGCGGATCTCGAAGGGCGGCACGGCCGAGAAGTCGTCGGCCGGCGTCATGGCCATGCGCTCTGGAACAACATGCGTCGAAATTGACATCTGCAGGCCCCCCTGTCCAGCACAGCCGCGCCGGCCGTCATCGACCGGGCCGGCAACATTCACTTGATGTTTACCCTCCAGGCTTCATATACATCATGGTTAACGGGCCGGCTTGGGAACGGCTCCGTGGGCGATTCGGACGGGATAGGAATGGCACGCATACTGCTTGCGGAAGACGACGACGACATGCGTCGGTTTCTGGTCAAGGCGCTCGAACGCGCCGGTTACGACGTCAGCGATTTCGACAATGGCGCGAGCGCCTATGAGCGGCTGCGCGAGGAGCCCTTCTCGCTGCTGCTCACCGACATCGTCATGCCGGAGATGGACGGCATCGAGCTCGCCCGCCGCGCCACCGAGATCGACCCCGACCTCAAGGTGATGTTCATCACCGGCTTCGCGGCGGTGGCGCTGAACCCGGACTCGAAGGCGCCCAAGGACGCCAAGATCCTGTCGAAGCCCTTCCATCTGCGCGATCTCGTCAACGAGGTCGAGAAGATGCTGCAGGCCGCCTGACAAGCAGGATTTTTCGCCGCAGGGGACATGCATCGAGGCCGTCAAACCGCTATTGACGCGCCGGATCAAAAGTGGTGTATGCGCTCCGGTCGGATGGGCGTGTAGCTCAGCGGGAGAGCACTACGTTGACATCGTAGGGGTCACAGGTTCAATCCCTGTCACGCCCACCATCCAAATAGCTGATTTCGTTAGACAAATCGGCTTCGTCGAGCTTCCAAAGACTGTTGAATTCGCTGCTGGTCCCACTCTGGCTCCAGGAGCGTGCCGACATGTCTTCAATACGCAAGCATCGCGACAAGTACCAAGTACGAATCCGCCGAACGGGATTCCCCACGATCACTAAGACTTTTCATAAACTGTCCGACGCTAAAGAATGGGCTCGACATCAGGAAAGACAAGCGGACAGAGGCGAGCTTGGTCCCGACAGGAAACAGCTTGATCGGATCACCCTGGCCGAACTCGTGACGCGTTACCGGAACGAAGTCGTCCCGGCCAAGAAGGGAGCCGAAATCGAGACAATTATACTCGACGCATTCCTCCGCCATCCGGTCTGTAAGAAACGCCTCTCTGATCTAACAACAGCAGACTTCGCCAGCTATCGGGATGAACGTCTCAGGACTATCTCCGGGAAGTCTCTAAAGCGACAGTTGTCGCCTGTCAGCAATATGTTTGAAGTCGCTCGCACTGACTGGAAAATCCCCCTCAGGCACAATCCACTTTCTGAGCTTTCCGTGAAGGCAAACGACAACAAGCGTGAAAGGCGTCTGCGCCCTGGCGAATTCGACAAGCTGCTGGAAGCCGCGAGGAAGTTGCGTAACCCCTACACCATGATTGTAGTTCGTTTTGCTCTCGAAACCGGCATGAGGCGCAGTGAGATTCTGGCGCTACGATTCGGGGACATCGACCTTGAGCGGCAAATTGCGACAGTCAGGGAATCGAAAAACGGCTATTCGAGAATCATCCCACTTTCGCCTACCGCAACGACGATCTTGGACAACGTTCTCGCCAAAATGAGCGCGGATGCTAGAGCGGAAAACAGGCGACTGTTTCCCACAACTCCCCTCGCACTTCGTCTCTCCTGGGATCGGCTGACGAAAAGGGCGAAGATCGAAGATCTTCATTTTCACGATTTACGGCACGAGGCTATTTCCCGGTTGTTCGAACTAGGTCTAACGGTTCCGGAAGTTGCCTCCATCAGCGGTCATCGCGACGTGAGAATGCTACTTCGATATGCTCACGCATCACTCCAGACTATCCGACGGAAATTCGACCGACATTCATGTGAAGGTTATCAGAATATTGACAAAACCTGAAATACGTGGTATACTAACCGTGTAGAGTGAGAGTTTTTCTCTTCCGGCTCCCAACCTTAATGCTCAAAAAATGTCCCTACGTAAGGGAGTCGGGGACAATTGTATCCATAGAAGAAATGACTTTTTTAGAAAGAAACCTTGAAAGCATGATAAATGACTATTTTGTTAAAAAAAGGTATAATGGACGAACTGGATGAAAGCATAAAAAAGCAGGGATACTCGGGATCAACCGACATACCAAAAATTGTCTACTTGGCGGCAATTTCCCGGGTATTCGACGATCCCGTTTCGCTGGTAGTTATGGGCCCATCTGGATCAGGAAAAACCTACTCCATCGAATCCGGGCTGCAATTCATAACGCCTAGCGCGATTGAAAGCATCGCAGGTATGAGCGAAAAAGCTCTGCCTTATTTGAACATCCCTTTGAAGCACCGTGTCCTCTTTTTGGGAGAGGCGTCAGGCATGGCTGACGGTCAAGGTCGAACCTTCCTCAGGCAACTGATGACAGAGGGGAAGATCGACTACCTGACCGTCCAGAAGAGCCAGAACGGTATGGACGGCGCCAAGCTGCCTACGACCGAGGGTCCCGTTTGCTTCATGATGGCGACGACTGCGAACCGTATCCACCACGAGGATCAGAGCCGCATGCTCGTTCTGAATATGGTGGAGGACCCAGCGCGGGTAAGGGAAGCGCTGAGAAACCAAGCCAGAGGTTTGACAAAGAGCACTGTCAAACTCGACCTCACCCCTTGGCACGACCTTTGCGACTACATCGCAGACAACAAGATGACGGTCCGGATCCCCTACGCTGAGCGGATTGCTGATCTACTTCCCACAACAGGCTATAAAATCCAGAGGGATTTCCCCAAGGTCTTGGCTCTCGTACGAGCTTGCGCACTTGTGCACTATAATCAGAGACAGACCGAAGGGGAAAGCGGAATCCTAGCCGATAGGAGCGACTACGAAACTGTCTATGCTCTAATCAATAAACCTCTTTCAGAGGGGATAGAGGCTACTGTAAAGCAGCCTGTTCGAACGGTCGTGGAGAAGGTAGCTGAGCTTCAGGCGGTGGGGCATTCCGGTGACGGGATCAGCCATTCCAAGTTGGCCGAGGTACTCGGTATTGATCGCTCGACGGTAGGTCGAAATATCAATGCAGGCATCTCAGCCGGCTATCTGGAGAACCGTAATCCTGGCCAAGGCAAAGAGGCCAAGGTGGTACTCGGAGAGCGCAAGCTCGAAAACGGAAGCGTTCTACCCAGTCCGGATGAGGTCTTCCATTCCCAGAGGAAGCCGGCATTGGCTTGGTAAGCCTCGCACAGGTGCACAAGTGAGCAGGCTCCGGCAGTTTCTAGTTGCCTGAACTTGTCACCAGAGACTTGCGTTGCCGCATTGAGGCGGGTGTCGTTGATGCCAGTGTGAGAATACTGGTGTCAGGGCATTCGCCTCACATGCTTTCCGGTTAACAATCGACATAAGTCGGTCCGCCCGGGAAGCTCTGCCTCAAGACACACGACTTTCTAGCATGTTGGCCCATCGACTGACCGACCGCCGCCCCTGCCGCTTGTCCTCGTCGCTGATTCTCAGCCGATGAAGAACCGCCACGCGCAATCGCACGATTTCGGGAAAGTTCGAGCCGACAATTGGCATAGCCCTCAGTTCCCTTTGCAAACCCATACGAAACACAAGCGCGATCATCTTCTCCTTCGCGCCGCATTTCTCCAGGTGAAACGCAGCCCGAAACTGCTCCCACGATCACCAACAACCACATGAAGCCCCTCATGCCGCTCTCCATGTCGAACAGACAAATTGAGACTGACACAGGAATTCAGAGGGGTGTCAAGGATACGTTACACGTGTTCTAAGCGAAGGCGGGCGGAAGCTTGTACTCAGGTGTCGTCGGATTTGAATGGCGACCTTATTGTTGGAGTGTAAACAATGAAAATACTGGCAGGTCGCAGAACCTCAGCTTAGCGAGGTAGAACAGATAGTTTACAAACCAAATTCTGAAAGCCTGTCCCGGGCATATACGACTAGCGTGCCACCCCCACCTGGCACTTGCCCACCCTGGCACGCTTCTCCCTCATCTTCAATTTCGCACAGTGGGAAAGTTTACATATCTCAGACACTGGAGGGTGCGGCGGCTGCGTGTACGTTTTTGTAAACAATCTTTCGGAACAAGCGATGTGAGGTTGGCAACGGTCCTTATGCCGACGGGTTTTGAACTTTCGGGAAGCGGAGGACCCGAATCCTATGTCCACAAAAGTATACCTTTCGAGCACGCGACTGTTGACCGTACCCTTTTCGTACACTAACAATTTGTCCATGTCTCTCTGAGAGGAAAGGGTACGTATATGGGCACTGTCGTGGCTTACGCCCGTGTCTCGACGGGAAAGCAGGACTACCAGGCACAGCTTGATCGCTTGAAGGCAGCAGGCGCTACGAAGCTCTTCTCAGAGAAGCGGTCAGGCTTGGACGGCAACAGACCTCAGCTGGCCGAGTGCCTTCGGTATGTCCGAGAGGGTGATACGCTGCTCGTTACCAAGCTGGACAGACTGGCTCGATCGACAGCCGACCTCTACAAGATCGTGACGGACCTCAGCGATAGAGGCATCGGTTTCAAGGTTCTGGACGATCCGGCTGTCGACACCACGTCGAGGACCGGCAAGCTCGTCATGGGCATACTGGCGCTGATCGCAGAGTTCGAGACGGAGATACGCCGGGAACGCCAGATGGAAGGCATAGCCAGGGCCAAGGCGGAAGGCAGGGTAGGAGGTCGGCCTAAGCTAGTGACCGATGCTGTTGTCGCAGAAGTACGGAAGCTGCGGGAGGACGGTGTCAGTATGCGAAAGATCGCTGCCCAGATAGGTTTCTGCAAGGCCACTGTCCAGAAGGTCGTCGCCTCCTTCCAAACCTGCAATTGAAGGGTTGGGTTACCTTCGCGCGTGTTCGTTGCGAGGCGATTAAGCCTTTCGTCAGTGTGATGTCGTTGTCGAAATCTCATCCAGAATGTCGAGAAGAAACCTTTGGATAGTCTCACAACCGGAGTCAGCTTCATCAGGTCGAATTGAAAAGGCGCCAAGGCCTGGGATAACCTCGTGGTACTCCTGCCACAAGAAATCCCGATGACCGGAGCCCTGCCCAGGATATAGTACATAGGCACCCATGGACCGCCTTATCGCATCCTTATATGCGTGCATCTTCAGCAAGTCACCTCGGGTGTACCTTCCGACTCTTTGCTTGTCCTTCTCTTCGTCAATATCTATCTCGGGGTCACCGAAAAGGTCCCTGAGTTGGTCGACGCTATACTTTGCATCGAAGTGCAAATGGATAAGTTTGCCAGCCATCGCCGCATCATTTTGATCAAAGGCAGCGGGCCAGAAGGAAACCGTGAAATCTGGACGCATCTTGCGCGACCAAGATTCCGAGTTCCCGGTATCGAGAAAGGTTAAGCGTTTCATGTTCGGCGTGGAAGGTCCATCGGAGAACGTGCGATTGTAGCTGAACTGGAGCTTCCATTCACAACCCTTGTGCGTGAGCGCGACGCTCGGAAGGGGCAGAACCTGCCCGGATTTTACTTTCAATCCGAACCCGTCGGAACGAGGGGACAAGATCGTCTTGATCACTTCCTCTCGTTCTGCTCCAAGCCAAGGTTCCAGCGCCTTTAGCATCACAAAGAACAGCCAGTATTCATACAAGGCGGCCGCGTTTCTGCTCCCTGCACTGATTACATCGCTCAGGCCGCCCCATGTCAGACGCCCAGCGGCGGTAAACTTGAGCCACGCCTCAAGCACTTGGCGATATCCTGCCTTCCTCTGAAGCACCGGACTGCCAAGGGGGAGTTCAGTGAGATGGGATATGTCTCGAAAGAAATCATGCCCGCGGTACTCTTCCATACGTCGGAGGAGCGGATCGATCTCTCGCCCAACGAAATGCGCAGCGCTTTTTCTTTTCGCCAGCAGCGTGCTGGAAATTGTAGTCAGGGTTTCGATGAACTGCTCTATGACGAAGAGAACGAAACGGTTCTCCTGTGTATCAAGCGTCTCGACAACTGCGCTGCTTTGTATGTAGCGGGGTATAGTAGGAAGCGAGGCCCTCAGAGGGTGGGAGGAGGCCAGCCGTTCGCGGGGATAGCGGGAAGCGATCTGTCTGCCAATGTCGGCACCGCCACTGACAGGCCTTGAAGCTGACCTCTCTTCATGGGTTGCTACCAGACGACTGTGTGGCTGGGCCAAAACCTGCTGTATCGCGGCTCTAAAATCCGCACAGTCGATGAGCGAGCGGAGAAAGAAGAATTGCTGCTGGAGCGCCTCGCCGTCCTTTGCAAGATCGAAATCCACGTCAACGGATGAAGGGGAGAACATCGACAAGAGCAGGTCCAAAGAGACGCTAGCGATGTCATCAAGCATTCGCCGGTAGTCGCTGCGGAAATCAAGCTTTCTCGAACGTACCTCAACTCTTGCCGAGCCAATCCGCCGTCCATCTCGAAGTAGGTGAAGCTGCAATGACCCAACGTAGAGGCCAGGGGTAATCATGCCTCGGTCGAGATCAACAGCTCCAACCATGAAGCGCTGAACGATGCCTGAGATGGGCTCAAGCTCGAACCCCGCATCGTTGACTTCATAATGGTAGGTGCATCCCTCCAAGAGCTGGATTTGCTCCTCACCATATTCGAGGGCCTCCGATGCGGACAATACACGTATCGCATCAACGTCGCTTTCGCGGGCGACGATTCGCAATTCCGTTAACGGATGGCCCTGGTCATTCTGAAAAGCGAGCCTCGTGAGCAAGAGCTACCCCTCTGCGAAGCTAACAAATCCAGTTGACTTGAGCTTCGTCAACATCCGTTCAATTTTCCTGTGTGAGAGAGGAAGGAAAGGCGTGGCGGTTACGTCCTCGGCAACAGTAGTCTGCGCAACGCCTTTCGAGTCAGCGATAGCAGCGTTCAGATCTGTCAAATTCTTGATCCCTGCCACTTCCCACTCATGCGCCTCCTGGCAGTAGGAGCGCAACTTCAGCAACAAAGGCTCAACCCGCTTCCGCGCCCCATGGATGCGGGGAAGGATTTTCTGAAGAACTTGATGATCTAACGCCGTGGCCAACACGTCGTGACGCTCTGCATCAGTTGCAGGCTGCGTAGCCTCGAAGGCGAACCAGAAGTAACGTACCATCTCGTCGGCGCTCCGGAAACCGAACTCCAGCTCTTCTTCTGTCAGAAGGTTGAAAAGGAGCAGTATCTCCCCTGCCGCAGGGTTCCGGACCGCTCCGGGCAGGTCTACCGGAGAGATATTCTTCTGATGAGCCTCAACTAGGACGTTGCCAAAGCCGCTCCCCTTTTGATCGACAGGAGTTGCGGGGGGCTTCGATAGGGTTAGGAACGTTTCCATCGCCTCAGGTGATGTCCTGAACTCGATGACGTTGGCGCGATCTAGCACCTTCGGGGAGAACATGTATGTCGTCTCATCGACGTTTACCGTTCCGATCACGAACAAGTTCGGGGGCATACTAGGTAGCTGGCTTGGAACGCCGCCCCTAGGCAGTGTATCGCCATGGAGGTGGATCGGCTCGTTAGGCGACTCAATGGCAGATAGGAAATCAGCAAAGTAGCGTTCTACGTGTGAGAGGTTCATTTCATCGAGGATTACGAAATAAGGTTGCTCGGGGTTGTTGGCTGCCCTCAGCAGCACATTAAGCACCTTCGTCCGAACATAACGGTTCTCATCGAGAGCATCCGCATACCCGAGAACATGTTCGTTCGAAGTCCAGTTTGCGCCGACCGCGACAACTGCATACTGGTCCGGCTGCGCAGAGCACCACCGCAGAAAAGACCGTGCAAGCAGCGTCTTGCCCGATCCAGATAGGCCGGTCAAAATCAGGAAGCGCTTGGCGAAGAGCGCCAGAAGCAGCCGATCGTCAACGTTCTGGACAACCGCGTACCCCGATGAGGAGAGATCGCTCCTCCAGCTTTCCGCCATGCTCTTGTATTGCATGAGGACGTCCCCTGCGTTGTCATAAACTGCCTTTGCGATTTCGATGATCTTGCCCGCCTTGCCCGCAGGAACGATCCACATACTTCGATTGTCTGGCCCTAGCTCCGCTGAAACACTTGCATAAGCTGCTTGCTCGATCGGCGCGACGGGTCGGGTCGGCTGATTATCCTTTTTCAAAACGATGAATGAGAGAGTGGATGTCGGGCGATCGAACGCCATGATGAGGAGGTCATTCTCGCGCACATCATACAACTCGCCAGGAATTGCGTCCCCTGCCAGCCGCCAATTCTTTCCGCCGCCTTGAAGCCGAATTGTTCTCCTAACGGTCCTTATCTCATGAGCGCTTCCTTGGGAGCCGTCCAGAAAGCGGGTGCTGATTTCGATGGGGTCTGCGCTGTCAAGATTGCGGTCGGGGAACCAGTCCGCAAGTACGTCCCGATTGATGTTGATGGCCCGCTCTCGACCCGCCGCCTCGCCCAGCGTTTGACGTGTACGGTTGAACCACCCTAAGTTTGAGGCAGCAAGTTTGCGCGCAGCATAGACAACATCACTCACGTCTATTCAGCCGCTTCCGCATGACGGACTGGGCACGCATCGACAAGTTGCTGCTTCAATTTCGAAGCAACCGCGAATGCGAGCAATGGTGGCACCGCGTTCCCTATCTGCGTGAGCTGGGTATTCATGCTGCCAGAAAAACGAAAGCCGTCAGGGAAGGATTGGATACGTGCAGCCTCCCGCAACGAGATACCGCGTGCCTGTTGGCTGTCGAAATGGATGTGAGAGTAGGCATCTTTTCCGATATGCGCCGGGAGCGTTCTCGCGGGCTGGTCGCGCCACATCTTGCGGAACTTGTTGGGGTAACGGTTATCCTTGTACGGAGGCACGGTAGCTGCGAACAGTTCTTTGTATTCCTGATCGTCCTCGGCAAGTTTCCGCTTCAGCTTTTTCTCAAGGTGGGCTAAGCGTTCGCGAAAAATCTCCTGTGCAGTCGCCAGAGCCTCGGGGTACATTCCGCCTTCAGGCATGCGCTTGAAAGTCTCATAGTCTCTGGGCGTGTAGCGTATGACGTGTCCGGTAAAGGTCGATCCTGCCTCGAAATGCGGCCATTTCTTCATCGCACGAGTGAAGGAGGTTTGCTCACTCTTATATTCGAACGACTGCGCAATATCGCGGGGTTGTCCCTTCCCCTTCTTTCCATCCAGGTGAGACACGATCCTGGGCAAATCAGCAAAAGCGTCCGATGCTGTCACAGCGGGGGAGAGCGCGGGTAAGGCATCAGCGTGATCGACGAAATGGTCGAAAGGGGGCAGCACCTGCAAGTGCCCCTTTCCGGACCGAGCGGTGGAATATCCGCCCGGGATTTCGCAGTGATGCGTGATCACAGGGAATTCGGGAGTGGTCGCGAGTTCTTTGCGGATGCCAATGATGATCATGCGCTCACGCAATTGCGGAACGCCATACCAAGCTGCGTTCAACAGGCAGTAGCGTGTCGAGTAGCCGAGCTCATCGGCGGTCGCTGCGACTTCCTCGGCCACATTGCGGCCCACGAACTTGCCAATCTCCCGCACATTCTCCATGACGAACGCAATCGGCTTCAACGATGCGACGAACCGAAGGTAGTGGTGGTACATCGAGGCTCGCTGATCTTCGCCGTGGGCGTGGTCTTTACCTGCCAGCCGCCAAAGAGCAGCACGGCCAAGACGGGAGAATGCCTGACAGGGAGGTCCGCCGATGACCACATCGACGCGCTCGTCTACACCGCCGTAGCGCTTCAGATGCGCCACTGCATCCTGCGGCTCAAGGGTGGTGATGTCGGAGAAGCTGCGGTAGTCACCCTCTGGCACCAGCGGTGCGAAATTCATCTCATGCGAGGCCCGGGCATAATCGTTGATCTCGACGGCCGCAACCGAGCGGAAACCAGCCCTGTCGAACCCCAAGCTCATACCGCCACATCCCGCGAAAAGATCGAGTGTACGGAGATATCCGCGCTTATCGGCCCGCCTGAGCTTCCCTAGGATAAAGGGCTCATCACCTACTCTCATATTCAATTTCGTACTCACAATTTCAGAGTCAGTGAGATTGACCCAGTGATGGTGATTCGTTTTGAATCATACCATTGTTCGATTCAGGAGTTAGTGGCGGCCGAGGCTTTCGGGCTGGCCTATCACAGCTCTGAGCGCCCGCCCCTTGCAAGCGCTACGGAAAGGGAAGACCCATATTGGCCGATATAGTAACAAAGCAAGAACGCTCGGCTATGATGGCGAAGATCAAGGGAAAAGACACGAAACCTGAGATGTTCGTACGCCAAGGCCTCTTTCGCCGCGGCTACCGCTTCCGGCTTCACAAGCTCATAGGCTCAATACGTCCGGACATCGTACTGACCCCGAGGAAAGTCGCTGTCTTCGTTCACGGCTGCTTTTGGCATCAACACGAGGGATGTAGGCATTACAGGCTACCCAAAAGCAATTTGCAGTTCTGGAGCAGCAAGCTTTCGAAGAACAGTACCAGAGACCGTAACAGCATAGTTTTTCTCAAAGAGGCCGGATGGCGCACAGCATTGATCTGGGAGTGTGCGACTAAGCGACCTGAGCTGATCGATGAGCTATCGAACTGGTTGGAGGGAGCAGATACCCTTTTCGTAGCTTCCGAAGCATCCGGTTGCCGTCGAGTAATGGAAATAGACGATCTTGAACTGTCGCCCCAGTTGGACTGATCGAACTCAAACACCTTTCGCGCAGGGTTGTCACACTGGTGTAACACCAAACATCGGAAGGCTTACCAAAGGCGTCGCATTGCGTGTAGCCGAGAAGATCGTCCACTGCGCAAGAAGTTGAATTTATTCAATCTTTCGATGCGAGCAGAGCGAGCAGCTGGATAGAGTGCTGCCCTCCGAAAGCAGCTTTCAGAAGGTCGAATTCTGTCGAGTGCACTGCCAATTTTGGTCCCACTGTGGCTCCACTTGACATTGATCGCGGCGCTTGGTCGGATGGGGCGGCGTAGCTGAGAAAAGATCGCAGACTGCGTAAGCAGCTGAATTCATTCAGTCTTTGAAGGAGCGAAAGCGACTGTCAGCGGGAGAGCACTACGTTGACATCGTAGGGGTCACAGGTTCAATCCCTGTCACGCCCACCATCCGAACTCACTGGAAGAGACTTTTTCGCCTAGTCGGCATCAATGAGCGTACAGCGCGCTCGGCTGTTCCACCCTACCGTTCGGCTAGGCAAAAGCGCCGGGGAGGTATGCCCGTTAGGCGAGCAGTTCGCCTACTGACGGCCTTACGGCTGAAAGCTGCCTGGGCCTAGGCATACCGGTTCGTCAACCGCGCGCTGTCGCACGCGCCTCGGCGATTGTCCGGGCGAACATGCCGGCGATCTCGTCGTCCCCGCTGGCAGCGCCCACCAGGAGCGTCAGCGCTTTTTCCAGCTCGATGCCGGCGTGAGGGGGGCGCTCCGAGAGCCACCGTTCGGCCAAGGCCAATTGTATCTGCTCGGCCCGCAATTCGGTCTTCTTGATCAATCCGCGCAAGGCCTCCGTCTCCTCGGCGGGAAATTCCTGCGGCGGTTGCTTGAGCGCCCGCCGCAGTCGCCGCAGCGGAAGCACGGTCTCCTCCCGCCAGCGGCGCATAGAGGCTTGTAGCCCGGCGATGTCGTGCTCGTCCAAGCCGTGGGTGAGGACGGTATCCGCGTATAGGACGACGATGAGGGCGATCACGTCGATCCCTGCCTCGTCCTGCAGACGCAAGCAGGTTTCCGCGATGCCGGGCCTACCATAGAAGGCGAGCGCGAAGCGCCAAAGATCGCCCTCCAGATCGAGCTTTTGCTTTTCCTGGTTCAATTCCCTACTCCAACAACGCCTCTGCCGATTCAGTCGTCTGACAATGCCAGCATCGTCCGTCGAAATCGTTCCGCCACTTCTTCGCGCAGTCGATGGCGGCCGGCCGTGACCTGCCGGCGGCCGTTCGCCCAAACGCCGTCCACGCTTGCTCCGTTGGCGAAGATCCAGGCGTCGAGGACAGCGTCGTTCGCCTTGCCGGCGAGCGTGGGATGGGCGCGGTCGAGCGAGACGAAATCGGCAGATGCGCCGGCAGTGAGACCACAGGCGGATGCGCCAAGCGCGGCAGAGCCTCCGACAATTGCGCGATCGAACAGGTCGCGGCCGTTGGAGCGGCCGGGCGCCGCCAGCACGTTGCGTTCCCGCCGCGCAAGGCGCTGGGAATATTCGAGCTGACGCAACTCGTCGGGAATGCCGATCAGCACATTGGAATCGGAGCCTATGCCCGATCGGCCTCCATTGTCGAGAAAGAGCGGCGCCGGAAAGGTCCCGTCCCCGAGGTTCGCCTCGGTGACCGGACAGAGGCCTGCCACGGCCCCGCTCGCCGCCATGCGTCGCGTCTCGTCCTCACTCATGTGCGTTGCGTGGATCAAACACCAGCGTCCGTCAACAGCGGCGTTGTCGAGAAGCCATTCGACAGGCCTTGCACCCGACCAGGCAACGCAATCCTCGACCTCGCGCACCTGCTCGGCGACATGGATGTGGATCGGACCGTCGGGGGCGAGTTCGACAAGGGCGTTCAACTCCCGAGGCGTGACCGCACGCAGGCTGTGCGGGGCAATGCCCACCGCCGCTTCAGGCATCGACCGGACGGCGTTTCGGCTCGCCTCCAGAAGGCGTGCAAAACCATCGAGGTCGTTGATAAAGCGACGCTGGCCTTCATTCGGCGCAGCGCCGCCGAAACCCGAATGGGCATAGAAGACCGGAAGAAGCGTCAGGCCTATTCCCGTCGAGCTGGCCGCCGCCGCGATGCGGTTGGCCATCTCGGCAACATCGTCATAAGTCTGCCCGTCATGATCGTGGTGCAGATAGTGGAACTCTCCGACCCGCGTGAACCCTGCCTCCAGCATCTCGACATAGAGTTGGGCGGCAACCGCCTCGACGTGCTCCGGGGTCATGGACAGCGCGAAGCGGTACATGACCTCGCGCCATGACCAGAAGCTGTCAGCTCCGGGCCCCCGCGTCTCAGCCAGCCCTGCCATTCCGCGCTGGAAGGCGTGGCTGTGCAGGTTGGGCATGCCGGGCAGGAGGATCGCCGCCTGCTCATCGCCCGCGACCGCTGGGACACCGGCCTCGACCGAGGCGATGCGTCCGCCGGCCACGGCGATCCGCACGTCCTTTGCCCAGCCCTCCGGCAGCAGCGCCTCGCCTGCATGAAGCGTCAAATCGATCTTCTCGCTCATTGAGAGTCCGATGTCAGAGAAAAACTGGGTCTGAAGCGGCAACGTCCGTCATGAAGGTCGGGACCAGGACCGGCAACGGCGCAAGTCCGCGGCGGACACCGGTTGGATGATCGGGGTTGCCAAACAACCGCCCACACGGCGTTCATCTCGCTTCTGACCCGATTCATTGTCTCTCGAAACGCATTGGCGAGAGGCTCGATATGTCGACAGGCGAAAGCCGTCCTGCCGCCAGTTCCGAAAGAACCTTTCCGGCCATCGGACCCGGACCGAAGCCGTGACCACTGAACCCCGTTGCAACGAGCAGGCCCGATATGCCGTCGACCGTCCCCAGCACGGGGATGACATCCGGCATGACGTCGATGATCCCTGCCCAGGAAGTCTCGATCTGCAAGTCAGCCAATACGGGAAAGAGATGAGCAAATTCGCGGCGCGCCTGTTCCACGCGAAAAGGCTCCGGACGCGCATCGTCCCGGCTCGGCGGAAAATCGGCCAGCGGCGACGTCGTCTTCCCCGGAAGCAGCCGCTTGAGCGGTGCGAGATAGTCTATGCGGGCAGCATCGGGATTGGACTTTCGGGTGGCTTCGTACCAACGCATGTGACGCCAGGAATCCAGGCGCAGGTCGTATTCGCCTCCCGCTACCGATATCACATAGGCTCCATTCACATCCTGGCGGATTCCGGTTTGCTGACCGGAGACGCAGGCCGGTATTCGCTGATCGGACGCGGCGACCGTTCGCGCCACCGTTGCACGGATGAACTCCTGCGGCAGGCTCAATCCCGCCTTCCGCAACAATGCCGCACTCCCGGCGCCGGCGGCGGTGACAACCGTCTTCGCCCGGTAAAGCCGATCGCCGATCTGAACGCCGGAGACTTTCCCGGCGCTCGTGTCTATGCGCGTCACCGGCTCGCCGAAGCAGACTGCCGCACCCGCTCCGAGCGCGGCATCAAAAAACGCGCGGGTCGCCCGCGCCGGCTCGGCCTTCCCGTCGCTCGCCGTGTACATCGCTCCGACGACGCCGCGACCGGTCGCCAGTTGCGGTATCAGGGCATGGGTTTCCGTTGCCGACAGCATACGCGTGTCGAGGCCGAACTCCTCGACCGCGCGCCGCTGCCAGTCACGCCGCGCAACAAGATCCGCTTCGCTGAACGCCAGCGACAGGTTGCCCCCCTGCTGCCATCCGACGCGACACCCGAGTTCTGCTTCGAGGCCTTCCCAGATCCGCAAGGCGCCGATCATCAAGGAGAGTTCTCGAAAGTCCCGGTTCTGTTGACGGATAAAGCCGAGATTTCGACCGGACTGGGCTGATCCCGGGCCATCGCGCTCCACGATCAGGACGCGCATGCCGCTACGGGCGGCGTAGTACGCCGCCGAGCACCCGACGATGCCCCCACCTATGACGATAACATCCCAATCGCGTGTGGATTTCGTTCCCATCGGAATGCCGCGTCATTGCACCCTGGAGAGAAACGCCCGCGTCCGTTCAAAAGCGGGATTGTCGAGAACCTCGGCAGGCTTGCCGCATTCGACGATCCTGCCTCCCTCCATGAACGCTATGCGGTGACACACTTCGCGCGCGAACGACATCTCGTGTGTGACGACCATCATCGTCATGCCATCCGAGGCCAGGTCGCGCATCACTTCGAGCACTTCGCCGACCAGTTCCGGATCGAGAGCGCTGGTCGGCTCGTCGAAGAGAATGACCTTCGGCTTCATGGCCAGCGCACGGGCGATGGCGACGCGTTGCTGCTGCCCGCCGGAAAGCATGCGTGGGTAATTCTGCATCTTGTCGGAGAGCCCGACCCGGGTGAGCAGTTGGATCGCCCGCTCCTTGGCCTCCTCGCGCGGAATGCGCAGCACATGAACGGGCGCTTCCATCACATTTTCGAGCGCGGTCTTGTGGCCGAACAGATTGAAGTTCTGGAAGACCATTCCGATGCGGGCGCGTTGCTTGGCAATCAGCTTTTCCGGCAGCTCGTGGGCGTGATTGCCGGCGCGCCTGTAGCCAATCAGCTCCCCATCGACCGTCACGCTGCCGCTGTCGATCCGCTCGAGGTGATTGACACAGCGCAGCAGCGTCGATTTGCCGGACCCCGACGGTCCGATCAGGCTGATGACCTCGCCTGCGGACACTGTGAGGTTGATATCGCGCAGAACAGGCAGGTTGCCGAAATTCTTGGACACCCGGTCGAACACAATCATGGGAGCGTGCATGGTTTGCCGGTTCTCTGGTGAAAAGTGCATCATGTCGATGTGTTGCGAGAGCGGGCAAAATGCCGTTCGATGCGGCTTTGCAGCCAGCTCAGGATGGTCGTCGCGAAAAGGTACCACAGGCAGGCGACGATCAGCAGCGGAATGGTCTGGAAGTTGCGGGAATAGATCGTCTGGGCCGAATAAAGCAGGTCCGAGAGCGAAATCACGCTGACCAGCGAAGACGTCTTCAGCATGCCGATCGTCTGATTTCCCGTCGGGGGGATGATCACCGGCATTGCCTGCGGCAGCACGATGCGCCACAGTGCTTTCCTCGCCGTCATACCCAGCGAAGTCGCGGCCTGGCGCTGGCCCGGGTCGACCGCAAGCAGGCCGCTGCGGATGATCTCGGACATGTAGGCCCCTTCATTGAGGCCCAGCCCGAGCACCGCTGCGGTGATCGGCGAGATGAGGGTGTTGGTAGGAACCGAGACGCCCCAGTCGGTGAAGGGGATGCCCAGGGACAGTTCAGGGAACAGCGCGCCCAGATTGTACCAGAAGATCAGCTGGACGAGGACCGGCGTCCCGCGGAAGAACCAGATATAGGCGTTGGCAACCGTCGAGATCACGACGTTTCCGGACATCGCCATGACGGCAAAAACCGTCCCCAGCACGACGCCGATAACCATCGTGACGAGCGTCAGCCAGATGGTGAGATAGAAGCCGGAAAGTATGCGGGCGTCGAACAGGTATTCCCCGACGACAGCCCAGCCGAAGTTCGCGTTTCCGGCGATGGAAACCAGAAAATACACCACCGCCAACGACAGCATCACCGCGGCCACACGGGTTCCCCAGGCGCGGGCGGGGACGTAAGTCAGCATTGGTTCGTCCGACTGGTGAGAGCCGGAGGGCTCCCGATCATCTTGCTTGACTAGGGACATGGGCGCTCGGTGATTGTGCAGGAAAAAGGGCCGACGGTATCAACCGCCGGCCCGTCGGCACTATTTCGTCGGGACGGTCTCGAGGTTGATGCCCGGCTCGTGTTCCATCTTCATGGGTTCGACGTTCCAGGTGGCATAGATCTTGTCATAGGTGCCATCCGCGCGGACCTCCTTGAGCGCGGCCAGCAGAGCCTTGCCAAGATCCTCTTCATTCTTGCGGAAGGCAATTCCGCTCGGCTTGCGCGGCAGGATCGGCATCGGCACGACCTTCACCGGGTTCGGCGCTGCCTTCTTGATTTCCTGGGCGGACGCCGCGGACGTCAGCACGAAGTCGGTGCGCCCCGAATAGACGGACAGAAGCGTCGCGTCCGAAGTTCCGAATTCGGAAACCGTCGGCGCCGGCTTTCCCGCCTCGCTGCAGGCCGCCGCCATCTCGGCCGTGATCATGCCGACCCATTCGGTTCCGCTCTGCGCCGCGCCCTTCAGGCCGCAAAGCGCCAGATGATCGTTGATCTCCGCGCCCTTGGATTCCAGCACATAGGCCGACGAGGTCGTGTAACCGTAGTCGACGAAACTCACGACCGCCTGACGCTCGGCGTTATCGGTGATGCCTTCCATGGAAATGTCCCACCGGCCGGACTGAACGCCGGGGATCATGGAGTCGAAGGCCACCGACGTCACTTCCACCTTCACGTTCAGCCGCTCTGCGATCGCATCCCAAAGATCGACCTCGAACCCGACCATCTTCCCGGCGTCGTCGATGTACTGGAACGGCGGATATTTGGCGTCCGTCACCAGGTTGATGACGCCCGCGTCGCGATATTTCTGGGGCAGGAGGTCGGCCGCGCTCTGGGCGTGAACGGCGCCAGCCGCCAGCAAGAGGCCAGGCAGGGCTATTGCCAGCGTGGCGCCGATCTTGCCGCGCCGGTATTCATCACTCTTCTTCATAACGATACTCCCATTGTTGATCCGGTCCGGCTGTCGGCTCACAGCCGGGATTTGGTCTTCATTCGGTCCGACACCGGTCCACAGTCCGGTCGTCGGACCCTTCGCCGATCAGCCGATGACGAAGGGGTTCGCAATCTCTTCAGCGGTCGAGAGCCAGACAGCCTTGGTCTGCAAGAACTCCCGGATACCCTCGATGCCGTTCTCGCGGCCGATGCCACTCTTTTTGTACCCGCCGAAGGGTGTGGTGTATGAAACGTCCCGATAGGTGTTGACCCAGACGCTGCCGGCCTCCAGGCGCTCGGACATCAGGATCGCGCGACGCATGTCCGCGGTCCAGACGCCTGCCGCCAAGCCGAATTCGCTGTCATTCGCGATCGCAATGGCTTCTTCAGGCTCGTCGAAGGCGATGGTGGCGAGCACCGGACCGAACACCTCCTCGCGGGCGATGCGCATGTCGTTGTTGACGCCCGCAAAGATCGTCGGCTCGACGAAATAACCCGCTTCGCATTCGGCGATGTCGGGACGCTTGCCACCGAGGACGAGATCGGCGCCTTCCTGCACGGCAATGTCGATGTAGCCCAGTACTTTCTCGTACTGCATCGAGTTGGCGATCGGGCCGATCCGCGTGTCGGCATGTTTCGGGTCGCCAATGCGTGCGGTCTTGGTGAACGCCGTCAGCTTTTCGAGGAACTGGTCCTGCACTTTGCGATGGACCAGGAGACGCGACCCGGCAATGCAGGTCTGACCCACGGCGCCGAAAATACCGCCGACGACGCCGCGCACGGCATTGTCCAGATTGGCATCGTCGAAAACGATGTTGGGAGACTTGCCGCCGAGTTCCAGGCTGACGCGCTTGATGTCCTTGGCTGCCAGTGAATAGAGATGCGCGCCGGTGCGCGTGGATCCGGTGAAGCCCACGTGGCGGGCGAGCGGATGCGTCACCAACGGCTCGCCTACCTCAGGTCCAAAGCCGGTCACGACGTTGATGACGCCCGGCGGAAAGCCGGCCTTTTCCACCAGTTCCATGAGCTTGAGCGCGGTCGCCGACGTATACTCCGCCGGCTTCATCACCAGCGTGCAGCCTGCCGCCAGAGCCGGCGCCGCCTTGAGCGAAAACAGGAACAGCGGCGCATTCCAGGGCACGATGCCGACACAGACGCCGAGCGGTTCGTGCCGCGAGAAGCTCAACGCGTTCTTGTCGCAGGGGTGAACCGCGCCCTCGATCTTGTCCGCCAGGCCTGCATAATAGTGATACCAGCGCGGAATGTAGCGGATCTGGTGCCGCATCTCGGCCAGCAACCGGCCATTGTCGCGCACCTCAATTTCAGCCAGCGCATCGGCGTTTTCCTCGATCAATTCGGCAAAACGCTGAATGACGCGGCCACGAAGGCTTGGATGCATCGTGCGCCACGGGCCGTTTGTGAACGCGTTATGCGCGGCCTGAATGGCCCGGTCGGCATCTTCAGCGTTGCCGCGAGGCACCAGAGCCCAAGGCTTTGCCGTGAAAGGATCGATCGTTTCCAGATATTCGCCGGAAGCGGGGGCCACCCATTCGCCGCCGATATACATCGCTAGCTTCGGCAAATTCTCGGTCGGCATATTTCCTCCAAAAGCTTGGTAGCCGCACCCCAAAATCCGACGCGAGGATTCGCTTCTTCATGCATTCGGGTGCAAAGTGATATTGGTTTGGAATGAAACTGATATTTTTTTAGCTGTCAACAGAATGGTTTTGAGCGACTTATAATGTTGTGCTTTTTTGGCAGAAACGCTGCGATCCTGGGGAAAACGGCAGTGAATCACAATTCTGCAGGGCAGTGACGGCAAGCCCGGGTTGATTTCCCAACGGGATTGATATGAGTGTTTTATGTGGATAATGATATCACTATGGATCGACCAGTGAATTCAGAGCTTCCCCTCTACGAACAGATCAAGACCGTGATCGATCGGCGTATCGAGACCGAGGAATGGCCCGCCAATTTCCAGGTGCCTTCCGAAGGCGATCTCGCCGGTGAGTTCGGCGCCTCCAGGCTGACTGTACGAAGAGCGTTGCGCGAACTGCAGGCCGACGGCCTGCTGGTGCGGATTCAAGGCCGGGGCACGTTCGTCATCGGGCCAAGAATGCAGTGCGCGATATTCAGCCTGCCGGACATCACCGAGGAGATTTCCTTCTCGGGCGGAGCTCACACCTGCCGCGTGCTGCAACACGCGATACTCGGGAAGGACAGCCCCGGCCGGAACATGCTCCAACTGCCGCCGGAAGACGTCGTCTTCTTTTCCCGGCTCATCCATCTGGAAGACGGGACCCCGATCCAGCTCGAGGATCGGTATGTGAACGGTGCGGAGGCGCCCGGCTACATCGAACAGGATTTCACCAACGTAACGCCGCACAACTGGCTTCTCCGCGAGACCACCGTGACGACGATCGACAACACCATTCGCGCAATCCGTGCGGATGAGGACGTGCGGAACTACCTGCAGATCGACGGGAACCAGCCTTGCCTGCTGCTCGACCGTTCCACATGGCGCGACGGGATCCCGGTCACCCGCAGCCGCTTCATCTATCCCGGCGACCGCTATCGCCTGCGCTCGACCCACGAAGCGCGCACCAATCGCATTCTCAGCATGCCCGGAAAGGGCCGCTGATTTTCCGCCCAGGAGGATTTCATGAGAGAGTTCATCCGCAAGCTTGAGGAGCGAGGGGACGTCTTGCGGGTGGACCGCGAGATCGATCCGGCTCATGAGCTTGCCGCCGTGACCCAGCTGGCGCAGAAGAAGTGGGCCAAGCCGGTTCTGTTCACCAATGTGAAGGGGACGCGGTTTCCCGTCATCAGCAACGTCTACAGCACCCGCGAGCGCCTGGGCGAGGTCATCGGCATCGACGCCGGCGACTTCTGCCGGCAATGGAGCAAGCTTGCTTCGTTGGGCTCGTCGGAACTGAAGGAACCGCTCGTCCCGGCGACGGACCTCCCGGAATACGATGAGGTCAAGCTGTCAGACCTGCCGCTGATCACCTATTCCGACAAGGACGGGGCTCCCTATTTCACCTCGGCCATGTTCATCGCCAAGGACCCCGAGACCGGCGTCGGCAATCTGTCCTACCATCGCTCCATGTATATCAGCGACAGCGAGCTGCGCTGCCGCCTCGCTCCCCGCCATCATCTCACGATCTATCACGAGAAGGCCGAAAAGATGGGCAAGCCGCTCGAGGCGGCCATGCTTATCGGCCCGCCAGCACATGCCTTCCTGACCGCGGCAGCCCCCCTGCCCTACGATGTCGACGAGCTCGAGGTGGCGGCGCGCCTGCGCGGGCGCCCGATCGCGATGCGCAAATGCAACCATATCGATCTGGAAGTGCCGGCCGAAACCGAGGTCGTCATCGAAGGGCGCTTCCTGCCCAACGAGCGGCGCCCGGAAGGTCCCTTCGGCGAGTTCATGGGCTACTATGTCCCCGTGGGGCCCAACGCCGTGTTCGAGGTTCTCGGCGTCACCGTGCGCAAGGACGCTATCTTCCACTCGATCCTCTGCGGCTCGCCGGAAGAGGTGCTCACGCTCGAGCTTTCGGTGTCGGCGAATATCTATCAGCGGCTGTCGGCGGCGTTGCCCGGCATCGTCAACGTCACCTGCCAGCCTTTCGTCAACCATGCTATCGTCCAGATCGAACCCCAGTTCGAAGGCCATGCACGCCAGGTGATGCTCGCCACGATCGGGGCGGAGCCGATATGGGCAAAACAGATCACCGTCGTCGACACCGACGTCAATATCTACGACATGGACGACGTCCAGTGGGCCATTCTCACGCGTTGCCGGCCTGACAAAAGCATGATGATCATACCGGAGACGCCGTCATTCTACCGGGACGAAAAGAAGGACCATTGGGGCCGTCTTCTCGTGGACGCCACCAAACCATGGGGGAGAGAGCCGGAATTCGAACGCAAGCGGCTTCGTATGGCCGATCAGGTTCGATCCGAAGACTGGTTCCCAGGCAGGTAACAATGACGTCGCGGCGGCTCATAATCGGTATCTCCGGCGCATCAGGGGCAGCGTACGGTCTCGCGGCGCTGGAGCTCGCCCGATCCGCAGGCGTCGAGACGCATCTCGTGGTCTCCCGCTCGGCCATGCTGACGCTTCATCAGGAGCTCGGCCTGCACAAGGCCGACCTGGACGGGCTCGCCGACGTCATCCATCCGGTGTCCGATGTCGGCGCGACGATCGCGTCGGGGTCGTTCCGCACCATGGGGATGCTTGTCGCACCCTGTTCGGTGAGGACCATGTCGGAGATAAGCACCGGGGTCACCTCGACGCTGATGAGCCGCGCTGCCGACGTCGTGCTCAAGGAACGGCGCCGCCTCGTCCTGATGGTCCGCGAAACGCCTCTTCATCTCGGGCATCTGGAAACGATGGTGCGCCTCACGCAGATGGGCGCGATAATCATGCCGCCCGTGCCGGCCTTTTATGCCAAGCCGGCGAGCCTTGACGAAGTCGTCAGCCATTCCGTCGCCCGGGCGCTGGACCTCTTCGACATCGACACGGGCGCCGTCAAGCGGTGGGGCGGCCTCAAAGAGGGCCTGCGCGACACGCTGCTCCCGGAATAAGAGAGACAGTTCTTCGGGCTTCTTGAACGAGGCCGTTCGGCTGCCCGAGATTCATAGCCGCCTCTAACCGCCAGCCCTATCAGGCACGATCATTCTCACTCGGCGGCGAGTGCAAAGCCGCCGGTGGACTTCAGTGCCGCCGCTGCTTGGCCAACCGCCTGTGATACTCTCCCAAGCGCGGCGTCGGAGACAATTTTGCCGCCTGCAAAATCACGCTCCGATGCGTAGATCGCGGTGGGCAAGGTAAGCGCCTCGAAAAAACCGAAGAGGGGTCGGAGCGAATGCTCGGCTATCAAGGCGTGGCGATCGCCGCCGCCGGTGGCCGTGAGCACCACCGGCTTGCCTCGCAAGGCTGCCGGCTCGACGAGGTCGAAAAAGTGCTTGAACAGCCCGGTGTAGCTTCCCTTGTAGGTCGGTGATCCCACGACCAGGATGTCCGACCCGACAATCTGTTCGAATATGCCTTGTGCCTGCCCGTCGAGTTCGCTCGCTCGACGGGCCTGCAGCAGCGACGCACCGAGATCTTCGATGTCGTATGTACGCCCCGTCAGGCCCGTGGTCCTGGCAACGTCCTGCACAACATGATCGACGAAGGCAAACGTCTTGGAGGGTCGGCTGATGTTTCCCGAGAACCCGATTACCGTCGCATGCGACATCACAGCCTCCTTCAGCCGGCAGCTTGCTGTCGTGGAAGCGAAGCGACGACACCGGGTGCGCCACCCCCTCGACCGAACTCGAGGTCCCAACCCCGTTCGGCGGGCGCTGCCTCGCCTTCGATGCCAAGGGCCGGGAACAGCAACTCGGAGACGTTGAAGATTTCCTCCAGGTGTGGATAGGCCGAGGTGATGAAGGTCTCGACGCCGATCTCCTGATATTCCCGGATACGCGCCGCGACGTTTTCGGCGCTGCCGACGAGCGCCGTCCCCGCCCCGCCACGCACCAGGCCGAGGCCGGCCCAGAGGTTCGGCCCGACCACGAGCTTGTCGCGGCGGCCCTGATGAAGCGCAGAGATCCGCTTCTGGCCGACGGATTCCGACACTTTTGTGAACTGGTGCTGCGCCTCGGCGATGATGTCATCGGTCACGCGGCTGATGAGGCGATCGGCGGCGGCCCAGGCCTCCTCTTCGGTCTCCCGCACGATCAGGTTGATGCGCAGGCCGAAGCGTATGCTGCGCCCCAACGCGGCGGCTCGCGCGCGCACTCGCTCGAACTTCTCCTTGAGCTGCTCGACGGGCTCGCCCCAGCTCAGATAGACGTCGATATGCTTGGCAGCGACCTCGATGCCTGCGTCCGACGATCCGCCAAACCACAGCGGTGGATGCGGCCGCTGGACCGGCGGAAAGGAAAGGTCTGCGCCGTGGGCGGACAGATACTTGCCTTCGAAGTCCGCCGGCTCACCCGACAATATCCGCCGCCATATGGTCAGGAACTCATCGGTCTGGGCGTAACGCTCGTCATGCGACAGCGTGTTGCCGTCGCCTGCCAGGTCGGCAGGATCGGCGCCGGTGACCACATTGACCAGGACGCGGCCACCCGAGATGCGGTCGAGGGTCGCTGCGTGGCGTGCGAACAGCGCCGGCGTTCCGCTGCCCGGTCTCAGCGCGACCAGGAAGCGCAAGTCCCGGGTTTGCGGGATCAACGCGGCCGCGATGATCCAGGCATCCTCGCAACGTGTTCCCGTCGGCAAAAGCACGCCCTTGAAGCCGAACCGGTCGGCGGCCCTGGCGATCTCGCTCAGATAGCCCAGCGTCGCCGGGCGATGGCGTTCGTCGGTCCCAAGATAAGGGCCGTCTCCATGCGTGGGGAGATACCAGTAGATGTCAGGTGCTTTGGACATTTGGGCGTTCCTTTCTGGCGTGGAATTCAGGATCAGATCTTGCCCTTCCAGGGCACGAGCCGGCGCTCCAGCCAGCGCATGCCGGTGGAGAGGCTGAAAGCGAGAGCGGCGATGACGATGAGGCCGACGAAGACGATGTCGGTGGCGAGAAAGTTCGCGGCGGACATGATCATGTAGCCGACGCCCGACCTCGCCGCGATCAGCTCTGCCGCGACCAGCGTCGCCAGCCCCGCGCCGATGGCGATGCGCAGGCCGGTCAATATCTCCGGCAAGGCGGACGGCAGGATGATCGTGCTGAACAGCTGCAAGCGGCCGGCGCCGAGCGAGCGGGCTGCGTTCATGCGCTCGGCCGGCACCGAGCGAACGCCGGCCTGGGCGGAAAAGCACACCGGTGCGAAGGTCGCGAGCGTAAGCAGCAGCACCTTCGACGTCTCGTCGATGCCCAGCCAGATGATCAGCAGCGGCAGGTAGGCGAGCGGCGGCAAGCCCCAATAGAGGTCGATCGGAACGCTGAAGACGCCGCGTACCCATCGGTTCATGCCCATGGCAAGGCCGAGCGGAACACCAATCACAATCGCAAGCGCCAGCGCCATGCCAATGCGCCACAAGCTCGATCCCAGGTGGGTGACAAGCGTTCCACCGGCGTAGCCGTCTTCAGCAACGATCCGCAGCTGGGTGGCGACTTCGGCGGGTGACGGCAGGAAAAGCGGCGAGGCCCATTGGAAGTGGCTGGCCGCGAACCAGAACCCGACCAACGCCGCGAAGGTTGCGAAACCGATGAGGGCCGTGCCCTTCTCGCGAAGCGGCTTTGCCGGCCGAGCCCCTGCGCGCCTGCGGACCGCAGGCGCAAGATCGAGCGGAAGGTCTGCCGTAACAGTCATTGCAGCGCTCCATGTTTGGAAACGGGAGGGTTGTGGATAAGAGCCCGGATCTCCTCACGCAGCGCGACGAAACGCGGCTGCGAAACGATTGGCCCGATCTCGCCGGAGTTCGCGAAGTCGCGCACGAAGTCGGCATCGAAACGCGCCACGATCCGGCCCGGCCGCGGCGACATGACCACGATCATAGTGCCGAGAAGCAGCGCTTCCTCGATCGAATGTGTGATGAAAAGCACCTGCTTTCCGGTCCGCGCCCAGATCCTGGCGAGCAACTGCTGCATCGTCTCGCGCGTCAGGCTGTCCAGCGCGCCGAACGGCTCGTCCATGAGCAGCATTTTCGGATCGGTGGCGAGCGCACGGGCTATTCCGACACGCTGGCGCATGCCGCCCGAGAGTTCATAGGGCGGCTTGTCCCCGAATTCCGACAACCCGACGAGGCCGAGAAGCTCGCGCGCCTGCTGGTGACGCTCCCGCTTCGCAACGCCCTGGTATCTGAGGCCGAGCGCGACATTGTCGAGGACCGACGCCCAGGGCAGCAGCGTGTCCTTCTGGAAGACGACCCCGCGATCTCCGCCAGGACCTTCGATCCGCTCTCCATCCAGCGTGATCGAACCTTCGGTCAGCGGCAAGAAACCGGCGACCGCGTTGAGAAGGGTGGACTTGCCGCAGCCGGAAGCGCCCACGGCCACCACGATGGAATCCTTGTGAAGGTCGAGGGACACCCGGTCCAACGCCTGGACGTCGCTGCCGTCGGACGCCGGAAAGACAACGCTGGCTTCGCGAACCTGAAGCATGAACTTCTCCGCATCTGGAGGACGCGAGCCGACCGGTGGCCGGCCGCGTCCTCGTTTCAAGCCCTGGAAGGCAGATCAGTTCGACAGGGTTTTGGCCGCTTCGGCGTACTGGGGATCGGCAAACTCGCCGTAGCTGTCCTTGACGGCCGTGATCTTCTTCTGATCCTTGAGGAAGTAGGCCGTGTCCTTCAGGATTTTCGCGACGCCGCTGTTCTCGCCGCCGCCGAGCCACTTGTCGGACGTCTGCTCGTCGAGCGTCGGCACGCCGACCGTCGCCTTCAGCTGCTCGACGACATTCTCCGGGGTGCCGCCCTGAAGGTTCGAGATCAGCTTGACGTTCTCGGAGTCGGCGCTCCAGGCGGCGGCGTCGGTGGCATAGGAGCGGAAATAGCCGTCGACCAGATCAGCGTATTGCGTGATGAAGTCCGGATGCTCCTGAAGAAAAGGGCCGGTTGCGACGATCGCGCTGAAGGTCGGCGCGCCACGCTTGGCGACCTCTCCCGATGTCAGCAGCACCTTGCCGTCCTTCTTCAGCTCCGTCAGCGCCGGATCCCAAACGAAGGCGCCGTCGATGTCGCCGCGCTTCCATGCCGCGACGATTTCCGGCTGCGGGATGGCGATGACCTGGGCCTCGCTCTCTGAGATTCCTTCCTGCTTGAGCACGGCCAGCAACTGGTAGTGATCGGTCGAAACGGGCGCGGCAGCGAGCTTCTTGCCCTTGAGGTCAGCCGGCGTCTGGATATCGGGACGCACAACCAGCGCCTCGCCGTCGCCGGACACGAAGGAGATGAAGAAGCCCTTGACGTCGACGCCCCGGCTCACCGCAGCGGCAAAGGGGCTGGAGCCTACATCGCCGATCTGCACGTCGCCGGAAGCGATGGCGGCAAAGATTTCAGCGCCCGAGTTGAACCGGCGAAACTCGATGTCCCACCCGGTTTTCTTGGCGAAGTCGCCGTTGGCGATGCCGACGAAGTATGGCACCGAACCAGTCTGGTAGGCGATAACCACTTTCTTGTCTTCGGCCGCGCTGGCAGCCGAAAGCGACATGGCAAAGGAGAGCCCTGCAAGGGCGGCCACGAGAAGCTTCTTCATAAGTCTACCCCTTTTCGCATGAGGCTCTTCTTGCCTCGAGGCCGTGCGGAAATCGCCGGCGGGTAAACTCTATGAAGTTTGTAGACTTACTGGAGAGGGATGATTTTGCGAAATATCATCGCCTTGCGAAAAATCGATGTTCGTTGATTTCCTCTCCCTGCCACAGGCGTGTTGCGCCGGAGAATTGAGGATCTCTGACCAACAATGTCTGATTGCAGAATCCGTGAAGCAGTCTCGATGACCGAGACATCTGGCGGCATCGCCAACTGGCACATTCCGAGCCAGACCGGCATGCCTGGCTCTATGCCGCCGATCAGGGCTGGCCTGCTATATCCTGAAAGCAGACATTTCAGCGCGCAGCATGATCCCTGTGCAACCTGAAGATGGGCTGCTGTGGCCGTCGGCGCGGCGGCGAGGCAGCCTGGGATCAATCACCGTCCAAGGCCGCAGCCACCGCTGCTTTCGCGTCGCCGCCGTCATACGTCGTCACACCTTCCAGCCACGGTCCGATCAGATTTTCATTGGCCTTGAGCCAGGTTCTCGCGACCGGCTTCGGGTCCTTCGCATCCTCGATGACCTTGCCCATCAGTTCGTTCTGGATGTCGACCGTGAATTTGAGGTTGGTGGCAAACTTCGTGACGTTCGGACATTCGGCGCCGTAACCGGCACGGATATCGGTGTGGACCTCGGCGCCGCCGTAGTTCGGTCCGAAATAGTCATCGCCGCCGGAAAGATATTCCATCGGGAAACGGGCGTTCATCGGGTGGGGAGCCCAGCCAAGGAAGGCTATCCATTGCTGCCGTGCGACGGCGCGCTCCACTTGCGAGAGCATGCCTGACTCCGAGGATTCCACGACCTCCCATCCCTCCAGCCTGAACTTGCCGGACTTGATCATCTCGCCGATCAGCCGGTTGCCGTCATTGCCGGGCTCGATGCCGTAGATCTTCTTTCCGAACTTGTCGGCGAACTTGGACAGGTCGGCGATGTCCTTCACTCCGGCTTCCGCGGTGTAGCGGGGGACCGCCAGGGTATATTTCGCTCCGGTCAAGTTCGTGCTCACCACCTCGATGGACTTGTCGTCGAGATAAGGCTGGCGGTTCGCGGCGGTGCTCGGCTGCCAGTCGCCGAAATAGACGTCGATGTCCTTGTTCTTCATGCTGGCGTAAGTGACGTCGATCGACAGCATCTGGGCTTCGGTCTCATAGCCGAGCGCTTCGAGAATCACCGACGCAGTGGCAGTGATGGCGGTGACGTCCGTCCAGCCGGGGTCGGAAAGCCGGACCTTCTTGCAACTGGCCGGCTCCGCGGCTCGCGCCGCCCCCAGCGCAATGAAGGTGAATGCCAAGGTGGTGATGACTGCACTGCGCATTGTTCCCTCTCCTTCTTTTTTGGTTTTTGAAGACACCGGCAGGGCGCTACCAGAGCGCTCCGCCAGTGATCTGTATGTTTTCAGCCGTGATGCCTTTCGCCGCCTCGCTGCACAGGAAGGCGACGAGGGCGGCAATCTCGGTTGGCTGTATCAGGCGCTGTTGTGGGTTTTGGGCAGCGATATCGGCCATCGCGTCTTCGAGGGTGCGACCGCTTCCGTCACGGGCGACGACCTGCGCGACGTTCCGGCGCATGAGCTCGGTCTCCACCCAGGTCGGGCTGACCATCACCGAGGTCACGCCGTGGGACGCACCCTCCAGAGCGACGCACTTCGTCAGGCCGAGCAGCCCCGACTTCGAGGCGCAGTAGGCGGGATTGTCCTTCCAGCCGACCGTGGCGGCGGTGGAGCCTATGTTGACGATGCGTCCCCACCGGCGCGCGATCATGCCCGGGAGAAGCTCTCGGGTCATTCGGAAAGCGCCGTTGAGATTTGTGTCGATGATCTTGAGCCAGAGATCGTCGGGATGGCCGGATACAGGCTGCTCGGCCGTCGTGCCGGCGGCGTTCACCAGGATGTCGGCCGGTCCGCAATGAGCTTCCGCATCTGCGATGAACCGCTTTATCGCCGGCGTGTCGCGTACATCGAGATGTCCGGCAAAGACCTTTGAGCCGTAACTGTTCAATGCGTCGCGGACGTCGGACACTTCCGTCGGCTCGGGATAGGCTGCCGCATCACCCTGCCGTCCGGCGGCCTCGCCGACATAGGAGCCGACGGCAACACTGGCCCCCGCTTTCGCGAGTTCATGCGCGATGGCCAGCCCCTGACCGGTCAGGCCCCCGGTTACGATAGCACTGCGTCCGGAAAGAGAAGCCATCGTCACACCATCAGGTAGCCGCCATCAACAACCATCTCGGCTCCGGTGACGAACTTGGATTCGTCGGAGGCGAGGTAGAGAACCATGTAGGCGATGTCGTTCGGTTCCCCGAGATAGCCGATCGGGTGCCGGGAAAGCGCCCTCGCCTTCTGTTCGTCGAGCTTGCCCAGATCCCGCAGGTAGTTTTCCGTTTGCGGGGTCCAGATGTAGCCGGGGTGGATCGAGTTGCAGCGGATGCCGTACCGCTTCTCGGCGCAGTGGACCGCCACCGCCTTTGTCAGCGTGCGTACTGCGCCCTTGCTGGCGCAGTACGCCGCAAGGTCGGCCTCGCCGATGATGCCGTCGATGGAGGAAAGGTTCACGATCGAGCCACCGCCGGAACGGGCCATCAACGGGATGGCGTACTTGCACCCGAAGAAGACGCCGTCGGAGTTGATCGCCATGGTGCGCCGCCATTCTTCCAGCGTCGTCTCCTCAACGTTTTTGGCGATCGCTATTCCGGCATTGTTCACCAGCACGTCCAGCCGCCCGAATTCTTCCTCGAAGGCCTTGAGCACGGAGGTCCAGGCATCCGGGTCGGATACGTCATGCTTCTGAAAAAAGGCACGGCCACCGGCCTGGCGGATCAACTCAACCGTTTCCGCCCCGGCTTCCGGGTTGATGTCGGAGATGGCGAGCGTCGCACCTTCCCTGGCCAGCAGGAGAGCGGTGGCCCTGCCGAGCCCCATTCCCGCTCCGGTGATCAACGCTACCTTCCCGCTGACCCGCGCCATACCGTCACTCCCCGCCCAGCGGCTTCTTCAACCAGTCCCGGTAAAACCCTTCGAGGTCCGGCTCGAAATCGTGGACGATCGGGTAGCCGGGAGCGGCGGCTTCGACTTCGTGCAGCGTGCCGCACTCGGGACAGATGAATTCCCGGATCTCCATCCATTCCGGATCGGGAAGGTCGCTGTTGGGGTAGATCTCCCGCAGCGATTCTTCGGTGTCGCGCACGATTATGTGGGCTTTCAGCTTCCAGTTCTTCCGGTAGTCGCCGAAGGAGTGCCCGCATTCGCACTTGGTGACGCGTTCGTCGCCGCTCTGGCAGATGAACAGGTGGTCGCTGACGGGCAGCAGTATAGGATCCTTCCACTCCACCCTGTCCTGGAGGACGGCGACATATTTGAAGAAGCGGTCGTCATCCTTGTACGCGCTCATGACGCGTCGTGTCTGCGGCCATGGCAGGGTTCCGGCGACGAGATCGGCGATCACTTCCTTGCTGTACGAGCTCATGTCCGTCACTCCACCCCGAAGGCCGCCTTCGCGTCGACCTGCCAGAAATCCGAAAAATCCTTGGTGAAACGCGGCGAGAGCTTAATGGCACTCGCGTACATCTTCTTCACTTCAGGGGCGAATGCAGCAGCTTCGACACGACTCCGCTGAGAGGCGATCCAGTCGGAAACCGGCCGAGCCTTGGCGAGGCGCTCGGCGCGCATGCCGGCGCGATGCCGCTTGGTCGCGTCGAGGTTCGCGACCGGGAAGCCGTCGGCATCTTCGTCGAGAACGATGCCGAAGACGCCTTCCGCGGCTTCCTTGGTGAGGAACCCGTTCTCGACGTCCCAGGCGGTCTTTACAGGATCGCGCTCGAGAACGTCGCCATATCCACCGCCACCGTTGTAGGAGTGGGTAAATACATCGCCGGTCTTGTGAGGAGCCGTGATGTAGGGCCCCTCCACGGTGACATGTTCACCTTCGAGCCGGAGTTCCAATTCCGAACGGTGCGGGTTGGTCCCGGTGTGGTGCGCCAGCGGAGCGCCCTTCCCGGCGAGCTCGAAGATGTTCGAGTTGCGGACTGCACGGTGCTTCTGGCAAGTCGGCGCCGGATAGCCGCCGCACATGCCGCCATTGTCGAACACTCTGGAAGAATGCTCGGAGGTGACCAACCGGAGATGGTCGGTCTTGCTGACCAGCCAGGTCGAGAGGAACGAGCAGCCGCCCCGATACTTGCCGGCGCCGCCGGAGTTGGGGACGATCGACCGGCCGATATAGAGCATCGGCATGTTCTGCTCCCAGATCTCGATATTGCCCATGTCGGATTCGGGGTTCCACCCGACATAGGCGGTATCGAGCCCGTCCTTGATGGCAAGAGCACCCGAACCTGCCGCCGCACACTCGAAATGCGCCATGCCGAACAGAGTGCCGTACTGGCTCGTCCCGCCCATCTCGATCATCGGCGAGTTGACCTGCCCTACGAATGCTTCCTCCACAAAGCCGCGTGCTATGAAGGAGCGCGACAGAAGTCGCTGGAACACGCCATAGGCGGGAAGTAGAAGCGCCCAGGACGTGGCCGTCGCCGCCATCTCGCTATCCGGGTTCGTCCAGGTTCCTTTCGGCAGCTTCAACTCGGTCGCCATCCAGGCGCCGTCGTTGACAAGGCCCTCGAAGTTCATGTGCTGGGTCAGCGTCACGAACATGCCGCCATCCATGCCGGCAGGGGTGCAGTTCATCGAATGGAAGCCCCAGGGCTGCGTGCCCTCGAAATCCATGATGATCTTGCCGTCCGTGGTGATCTCCATCTCGATAGGCATGTTGTAGAGCCAGTCGGGATCGCCAAGCGGTTGATAGCCGGGTTTGCCTGCGGTCACATGGCCGTAGAACGTGTGGCCGCGATAGATGCCCGGAACAGTGAGTTGGCGGGAGCGGGCCAATTGCGCGCGGCGGCCTTCCTCGATGAACTCTTTCGAGATCTTCATCCAGTAGTCGAGGCCGACCTCGTCGATAAGCGCCTTCACGCTCTCGCGCATATCGATGCAGGATGCGACCTTCGCCTTCTCGTCGAGAACCCAGTAGATCGGCATGCGCAAATTGCGCTCGCAGCGGATCACGTAGTCCCGGCGAAGCTCGTCGTTCTCGCCGACCTTCTCGGCGCAAACGAAGAGCCCTTCCGTGAATCGCTCCTGGGCCAGCGCGACGTCGCCGCCGGGCGTGATGCCGCCGGCCTCCAGTTCGTGACAGACCGCGCCTGCCCAGCCGACCAGCTTTCCGGAATGGAAGATAGGGACAACGTCCATCACATCGGGCACCTGGACGGTCCCGATGAAAGCATCGTTGTTGGCGAAGATGTCGCCGTCGCGGATGCAGGGATTGTCCTCGTAGCCGTTGCGGATCATCCACTTGATGAAGCGGCTCATCGTGTGAACGTGAACCATGATGCCGTTGGAAAGCGCGATCGCGTCTCCCTCCGGCGTGTAGATCGCGACGACCATCTCGCCGACCTCGCGAACGCCTGGCGATGCCGAGATGCGTCGGGCCATCTCGCGGGCCGAGACGCAGTAGGCGCGAAGCTTCGTGTGAAGCGTCTCGAACTTCAGCGGGTCCTGGTTGCGCAGTTCCAGTTCGGTGATGCCGTCATAGCATCCGGTCTCTTCCATCAGCCGCTCGGATTCGAGCAGGCGTTCGCGGATGCGCAGCGTGGAGGCGGGTTTGTCCAGCATCGTACTCGCCTTTTCAAGCATGGGAGTAATGAAGGAGGGTCCACTCGTCGACCGTGACGCGATCCTTGGGATGCACGACGAGAGTGGTCGCGGGATGTTCGATGATCGCCGGGCCGATGACTTCGTGGCCCGGCTGGAGGAGATCCATCTCGTAGAGGTTCGCCTTGTGCCAGCGACCGCCGATATAGGCTTCGCGGACGCCCTTGTGGGCCGAAGACGGATCCGGCTTTCCGAGGGGGCGCTTGACAAGGACCGGCTTCACCTTGTCGGCCGTCGCGATCAATCCGAGCTCGGTGATCGAGTACCCGGCCTCGCCGTAGCGCGAGACGCGGTGGTTGACCTTGGCGTACACCGCCTCGAACTCGGCAAGCACCTTGCGCATGTCCTCGACCGAACGGATTTCGGACAGCGGGGCCATGACCTCGACATCCTCCAGTTGCCCCGTGTAGCGCATCATCAGGAAGGGGATGGTCTTGATCTTCTCGCGGGCATGTCCGTCCGCGATCATCTCGTCCACGGCGGCTTTCGTCAGATCGTTCCAGACTGCTGTGACGCGCTCGCCGAAACCTTCCAACTCGCCATCGTTCGCCCGCGAGCCGATATCGATCTGGGTCGATACCGAGTGCCGGCGCATGAAGTCGGCCGTCGTGCAGCCGAATGCGGAGAAGGCGGCCGCAAACTGGAACGTGATGATGTCGTTGAAGCCGATGCCGCGCGAGCATCCGGCCAAGTGAAGCGGTCCGGAGCCACCGTAGGAAAGGAGCGTGAACTCGGAAGGATGGATGCCCTGGCTCGAGATGACCCGGCGAAGCGCGTTGTTGGCGTCGGCTTCGAGCATGTCGATCATGCCCTCGGCGGCCTCCTCCAGACCAACGCCCAGCACGTCGGCGCATTTCTCCTTGAATGCCTTCCTTGCCTTCTCGACCTGGAGCTTGACCTTGCCGCCGAGGAAATAGTCGGGATTGAGCCTTCCCAAAATCGCGTCGCAGTCGGCGATCGTCGGTTCGGTTCCGCCCTTTGCGAAGCAGATCGGGCCGGGATCGGAGCCGGCGCTCTCCGGACCGAGAGAGACCTTCTTCGTCAGCGGATCGACCTTCAGGATCATGCCCGCGCCGGCGCCTATCGTGTCGAGATGCAGCGTCGGCACGTTCAGCTTGAAGCGATCCATCAGCGGCTCGTTTTCGATCCGCGTCTGGCCTCGCGTGATGACGCCCATGTCGAAGGACGTGCCGCCCATGTCCGAGCAGATCAGGCTGTCGTTGCCGATCAGCTTGCCGACATAGGCGGCACCGAGGATGCCGCCGATCGGTCCGGAGATCATCGTCTCGTGCAGCCGGGGGTGGTCGATAGAGGTCAGGCCGCCGAAGGAAAGCAGGGTCTGCACCCCGTACTTGAAGCCGTACTTCTTCGAGACGTCCTCGATGCCTTTCAGCTGCTTGCGGCCGCGAGAGGTTGCGTAGGCCTCGATCAGGACCGAATTCAGCCTCGACTGCTCACGGATGACAGGCCGCACCTCATGGCTGGTGTAGACGAGCATGTCTGCGCCGGCCGCCCTGATCTCCTCGCGGCAGATCTCCGCGATGCGTTTCTCATGCGTCGGGTTGACGTGTGAAAACACGGTCATGATGCAGATCGCATCGACCTTGTCGGCGATCAGTTTTTTCGCGGCAGCGTGAACCTCGTGCTCGTAGAGCGGCAGGATGATGTCGCCGAACTGGTCGACGCGTTCGGTGACGCCGTGCGTGCGCCGGCGAGGCACCAGCGGGTCCGGGTGCGCGTGGGTGACGGCATGGAGGCGATCCGCATAGGAATAGTCCGCCCACGCCTGGAGCCCCCGACCCATGAGGATCATGTCCTCAAGGCCCTTGGTGGTGATGAGGCCGAGCTTGCGTCCCGTCCGTGACAGGAGCGTATTGAGCATACCGGTGCCGGAGTAGAGGACGACGCCGACACCTGAAAACAGGCTCTCCAGCGAGATGCCCCAGGCATCCGCGGCGTCTTCGGCCGAGGCGAGGAATCCTTCGGCCTCATCCATGGGGGTTGTCGCCGACTTGCCTATCTTGAAGTGGCCGTTGCTGTCGACGAGGATGGTGTCGGTCATCGTGCCGCCGGCGTCGATGCCGATCACGATAGGCTGGGTGACAGTGAGCTGGTCCACGGGTCGCCTTCCAGAACATCTATGACGGCGGGGAGGCTAGATTCTTTTCCCGGGATCGCGCCATATGCCTAAAGGCACAATGACGGGGTCCGATGGATAGCCAACAACTGGCCATGCCTGGCGAAAAGACATGGGAAGCGATGGCAAGCGCCGTCTCGGCGACCGGGACCGACGAGCACGTCGATCGTCTCATCGATCTGATCTCGGCAGAGGTGCCGCATGATTTCGTCACCGTCACCCGGTATTCGACGACGAAGATTCCGGAGTTCGTGAAGCATCGCCGGTTCTCTGATCGCCTGGTCGAGCGGTACCTCGATCGCTACTATGTCTTCGACCCGTTCTACGCCTGCTGGCGGCGCGAACGGCGGCTGGGCATCATTCCGCTGAGGACGCTGGCCGACGACGAGGTCAAGCGCGGCCAGTACATGGCCGAGTTCCTTGCACAATCCGAAATCTGCGACGAAGTAGGCGTTATCCTCGAGGACGGCGACGACTGGTGCCTCGGCATATTCCTGGATCGATCGGCAAAGCCGTTCCGCGATCACGAGATCCAGGAACTGGTGCAGCGTTTCCCGGTATTCGCAGCCCTGCACGCGCTCGACATCAAGGCGCGGGGCCCTGGTTTCGCCCGGAGCAGGGCGCGGGATGGCCTGGGCGCGCTACCCCGAAAGGAGACAAGCATCCCGCCTGGCCTCTGGCTTGATTTGAGCGCGCGCGAGAAAGAGCTCGTGGAGTTGATTCTTGCCGGGCATCCGACTGCGGCGATCGCACAGCGCATGGAAATCACCGTGGGGACAGTCAAGAACCATCGCAGGCGAATTTACGAGAAGCTCGATATCACCACCGAGCGCGAACTGTTCCTGCAGTTCTTTGAATCGATCGCGGGTTAGGCGAAGTCGATCGCCGGCTAGGCGAACATGTCCCAGGCGAAGCGGATGCAGACGAGGAGGAGGAACAGGCCGAAAGCCGTTTCCAGCGCGCGCCGCGACAGGGCATGCGCCAGAGCGACGCCGAAACGGGTCGTCAGCAGCGACGTCGGGATGGTCAGGGCGAAGGTCGCGAGCGAGACGAAGCCGATGGCGTCGGGCGGCAGGTCGGGACGGCCGTAACCGGCCGCCATGTAGCCCAGCGTCCCGGGTATCGCGATCAACACCCCGACGCCGGCCGATGTCGACACGGCACGGTGGATCTGGACGCCGTGCAGGGTCATCACAAGATTGGAGACGGCGCCGCCGCCGATGCCCATCAGCGCGGAGACGAGGCCGATCACCGCGCCGTAGAGGCGGAGCACTCCGCGCGACGGCAGTTCCTCGCGCAGCCGCCACCCCTTGCCGCCGGACAGCAGCTTTGCTGCATTGACGACCCCGACCAGGATGAAGACGCCCTGGAAAACCTCAGGCGAGGCATAGCGGGCGATCGCCGCGCCGGCGAGGACGCCGACCAGCACCGGCACGATCCAGACGCGAAGCAGGTCGGTGTCGACCGTTCCCCGCTTGTAGTGCCCCATCGCCGAGTTGATCGAGGTCGGAATGATGACGGCAAGCGACGTGCCGACGGCGAGCGGCATGGCGACGTCGGGCTGGTAGCCTAGAATTCCGAATATCTCGAAGAACACAGGAACGGAGATCGCGCCGCCGCCGATGCCGAAGAGGCCGGCGAGGAAGCCGATCGCCGCGCCGGCGACGACAAGCGCCGCGACGAGCGTGAAAAGGGTCGCTGGATCGGAGAGAACTTGCAAGCTCTGGCTACCTCAACAGAAATCGCGTGAGGCTCGCGCCGTCGAAACGCCCAAGACCGTCCGCGAGCGCCCTTTCATAGCTCTCGCGGGCAGCGCCGGAGAGGGGCAGCGCGTGGCCGCCGGTCTGCGCCCACGCCAGCGCAAGGTTGAGATCCTTGCTCAAGCCGGCGATATCGAAGGTTCCCGGCTGGTCGGTCCCGGCCAGCGTATCGACGACCACCTGCGCGCGGTTCTTCAGCACTGTCGGCCCGGCGGAACTGTCGGCGATGAGGCTGACCGCCATCTCGTTCGATATGCCCGAGCCCTTGAGCATCGCCAACGCCTCGGCGAGCGTCTGCCAGTAGAGCGCCAGCGGCAGGTTGATGGCGAGCTTCATCTGCGCGCCGGAGCCGGCAGGTCCGAGATGCTCGACGCGGCGGCAAAGCTGGTCGAGAACGGGCTTTGCCCGCAAAAACGCTGCCTCGGTTCCGCCGGCCATGCCGAGAAGCTGTCCCTTCAGGGCCGGCGCAACCGTGCCGCCGACCGGACAATCGACGAAGTCCGCGCCGGCCGCGACGACCTTCGCCGCGATCGGCCGGGTCTGGTCAGGCAACATCGTCGACATGTCCACGACGAGCCGCCCGGAAATGCCCGCCGCCAGCAGGCCGTCGACCACGGCCTCGACCGCCCTGGCGTCGGTCAGCGAAATCAGGATCGTGTCGGCGGCCGCTAGCGCCGCCAGGCTGGAGACAACTCCGGCGCCGGCCTTGGCGGCATCCGCGGTCCGCGCCGGGGTGCGGTTCCAGACGAGGACCGTATGACCTGTCTCGATCAGGCGGCGGGCGAAAGCGGTGCCCATCCTGCCGGCGCCGGCAATTCCGACGGTGCTCATTGCTGCTCCCCCGTTTCGAGCCCGAGTATCTGCAACGTCGTCTCCCCCGAACGCAAGCGCTCCATCATGGCGGCCTCCCTGGCCACGCGAACCTCGCCGGCTGAAACCGCGTCGGCGACGGCCTCCGGCGGCAGGACGATGACCGCATCCGTATCGGCGACCACGACATCACCCCGGCGGATCTCCACCGATCCCAGCGTGATCGTTTCGCCGACCCGGCCGGGATCGAGCTTCGAGGTGCCGCGTATGTCTAGGCCGCGGCAGAAGACGGGAAAGCCAAGTGCGGCGATGCTCACACTGTCGCGCACCGAGCCGTCTATCACCATCCCGGCTATGCCACGCAACTGGCAGGCGAGCGCCATGATCTCGCCGAATGGACCGCTCGCGGTGCTGCCGCCATAGTCGACGACCAGGATGTCGCCCGGGACAGCGGCGGCGATCGCGCGATGCAGCGCGAGGTTGTCGCCCGGGTGGCAGCGCACCGTCAGTGCCGTCCCGGCCGCGACCATGCCCGGCGCGAGCGGACGGAGCGGCAGGTCGACGATCCTTGCCGACGAAGCAGCTTCTCCAACGGTCGCCGTGCCGAGCGCGGCAAGCCGTGCGACGGGTGTCACGCCGCCTTGGCTCCGACGCGAACCTGCATGTCGGCAAGACCGTCGACGGAACAGTCGAGGACGTCGCCGGTAACGACTGCGCCGACGCCGGCTGGCGTGCCGGTCATGATGATGTCGCCGGCCTTCAGCTCATGCTGCTCGGACAGCTTGGCGATGATCTCGTCGATCTTCCAGATCATGAGCGAGATATCGGCGTCCTGGCGCACTTGCTCGTTGACCTTCAGCTTGACGTGACCGGATTCCATCACGCCGACGTCCTCGACGCGGGTGAGCGGCCCGATCGGCGCGGAACGGTCGAAGGATTTTGTGACTTCCCACGGCAGGCCCTTGGCAAGCGCCGCAGCCTGATGGTCCCGCCGGGTCATGTCGAGGCCGACCGCATAGCCGAAAATGTGCCTGAAGGCGTCGCCTTCGGCGATGTTGTAACCCCCTGATTTCAGCGCGACCACGAGCTCGCACTCGTAGTGGAAGTTATTGGTGAATACGGGATAGGGAATCTCGCCGCCATTCTTCACCACCGCGTCCGCCGGCTTCATGAAGATCACGGGCGGATCCCGTTCGTCGGCGTTCATCTCGCGGATATGAGCGACGTAGTTCTTGCCGATGCAATAAATCCGCCTGACCGGAAACTTCTCGTCCGATCCGGTTATGTCGAGATGCGCCTGCGGTGGTGCCGAGACGGCATAAGAGACCATGATTTTCCTCCCTGAATTACAATCCGTCCCCATCGCGGGCAGGTACCTCGCCGGGAGCGGGTGCAGATTTTCCCGGTTACCGTCAAAAATCAAGATATGAAATCCGTCATTTTGGATTTTTGTATATTCTTTTTGCAATGGACCACGATTTGTATAATCTTCCTGTCGGGCAGCAGGCTCCACGCCGTTGTCCGGAGGAGAATAAGAACGGGAGGATCTTTCGATGAAGCGAGGCTTCAATCTATCGCGTCGTAGTTTCGGAAAATTGGCGGCCGGCGGCTTGGCCGGCGCGGTCATCGGCATGCCTGCGATTGTCCGTGCGCAGACGGCCATCACCTTTGTCGTGCCCAATCCCTCGGCGCTGACGTGGCTCCCTTATTGGGCAGCCCTTGGCGAGGGGTATTTCGGGGAAGAAGGACTTTCGCCCACGCTGGAGGCCGTCGACGGCTCCTCGGCCTGCATGCAGGCCATGTCGGCCGGCCAGGCCCAGATCGGCGCGCCCGGCCCCGGGCCGACGCTCGGCGCCCGGGCACGCGGCGTCGACATCAAGTTCCTCTACAATCTCTATCCCAAGTCGGTCTTCGGCCTGCTGGTGAAAGATGACAGCCAGTTCCAGAAGCCGGAAGACCTGAAGGGCAAGGTGATCGGGGTCGGCACTGCCGACGGCGCCGAAGTCTCCTTCACCCGCGCCATCATGACGGATGTCGGCCTCAACGAGGGCGACGACTACACCTTCCTGCCGGTCGGCGATGGCGGCACCGCCGCGGTCGCATTCCTGCGCGACGAGGTAGCCTGCTATGCCGGCGCGGTGTCGGACGCGGCAATCCTCGGCGCGCGCGGCCTGAAGCTTCGCGAGATCACGCCGGAAGCCTATCTCGGCTTCTTCGGCAACGGCATCGCCATGCTGGAATCGCAGATGGCCGCCACGCCGGATCTGGCCCCGAAGTTCGGCAAGGTGCTGGTGCGCGGCATGCGTTTCGCCATCGACCCCGCCAACAAGGACAAGACGCTGGCGCATTGCGCGGCCGGCAACCCGCAGGAAGGCGAGGACAAGGATTTCGCCGCATCGCTTCTGCAGGGCGTCATCGATCGCATGACCCCGACGGAGGCCTTCGTCGCCAAGGGCTACGGCTACCAGCCGCCGGAGCACTGGAAGATGATCCACGATTCGGCGGTCGCGTCGGGAGCGCTCCCGGCGGCCCTCCCCGATCTCTCGGCGGTCTACACCAACGAATTCGTCGAGGGTTGGAACGCGTGACAACAATCGTGATCCCTCGTCCGGGGGATCCGGGACCGGCCGCCTCGACAGAGCGGCCGGTCTATGAGATCCAGCGGCTTTCGAAGACATATGCGCGCAACGAACTGGTTGCCCTACAAGGGGTGAACCTCTCGCTGCACAGGGGCGAATTCGTCTCGGTGGTGGGATCGTCAGGCTGCGGCAAATCCACCCTGCTGAAGATCATGGCCGGCCTGCTGCCACCCACGACGGGCCGCGTGGTGCTCGAAGGCAAGCCGGTGCTCGGTCCGCGCGCGGATATCGGCATGATGTTCCAGCAGGCGACCCTCCTGCCGTGGAAGACCACGCTCGAGAACATCGTGCTGCCAATCGAGATCAGGAACGGCCGCAGCGCGGCAAAAGCCGCTTCGGGCCGTGCGCTCGAACTGCTTCGCCTGGTCGGCCTCGGCGATTTCGCGAATGTCTATCCGGGCGAGCTGTCAGGCGGCATGGCGCAGCGCGCCTCGATCTGCCGCATGCTCGTCGCGGATCCTGCGGTGTTGCTTCTCGACGAGCCGTTCTCGGCGCTTGACGAGCTGACGCGCGACTTCATGAACATGGAGCTGCAGCGTATCTGCATGGAGCGGCAGGCAACGGCTTTCCTGGTCACCCATTCGCTCGCCGAAGCCGTCATCCTGTCCGACCGCATCCTGGTCATGAAGCCACGGCCGGGCCGCGTGATCGAGGAGGTGAAGATCGATCTGCCGCGCCCGCGCACGCTGGAGATGATCAACACGCCCCGTTTCGGCGAGATCGTGGCGCATATCCGCGACCTTTTGGGCAAGGAGGCTTTCGTATGAGCAACGTGTCCGATGTGTCCAATGCCGATACCGTCTGGATAGAGAAGGACGCGCTGATCGACCGCATTCCGCGCAGCGTGGCGATGGCGCTGCTGTTCATCGTGGTCGTGGCAATCTGGGATCTGGTCACCCGCATGGGCTGGGTCTCGCCCATCATCCTGCCGAGCCCCGCAGAAACGCTGGCGGACCTGATCTTCGTCGGGCAGAACCTGATTTCGGGCCAGTACATGCTGGAAGCGCTGTGGACCACGACGCTCACCGTGTTCTACGCTTTCCTCATCGCGACGGCGATCGGCTTTTCGCTCGGCGTCCTGGTCGGCGAGACCAAGTTCGGCGAGCGTGCGGTGATGCCCTACCTGGTGGCGATCGACACCATGCCGAAGGTGGCTTTCGCGCCGCTCTTCATCGCATGGCTGGGATTCGACATCTCGTCCAAGGTCGCCCTTGCGGCGTTCATCGCCACTTTCCCGATCGTCGTGGCGACCGCCGCCGGGCTTTATGCCGCGAGCGAGAACGAACGCATGCTGTTCAAGTCGATAGGGGCCTCGCGGATGCAGACGCTGCTTCGACTGAAGCTGCCGACGGGCTTGCCCTATATCTTCACCGGCCTCAAGATCGCGGCCGTGGGCGTGATGGCCGGTGCGATCATGGGAGAATTCCTGGGTGGAGGAAAAGGTTTTGGAGCCCTCATTCGCCAATCGGCGAGCCAGATGAACACGCCACGCGTCTTCGCGTTGATCATCTATCTCAGCCTGCTTGGCCTGGCGCTCTACTTCACCGTGGTGTGGGTGCAGCGGCGCCTGGTGTTCTGGAACAAGTCGGATCAGCCCGGGGCCATTGGCTAAGATGAGCCTTGTCGAAACAGTGGCGGAGGGCAAAAGCCTGTCCGAGCAGGCCTATGACAGGATCCGTCACGACATCCTGCACGGCGCCCTGTTTCCAGATGCGAAACTGCAGATCGAGGCGATCTCCGAGCGATACGCCATCGGCACGGTGCCGGTGCGCGAGGCGCTGAACAGGCTGTCGTCGGAAGGACTGGTCTACCGCAAGAGCAATCGCGGCTTCTTCGTCCAGACCATCTCGATCACCGACCTCGAAGAGCTGGTAAAGACGCGCATCTGGCTGGAAACCAAGGCGTTGACGGAATCCATGGAACGCGGAGACGAGTCGTGGGAGGACGCGCTCGTCGTCAGCTATCACCGGCTTGCCCGCACGCAGAGACGATTGCCGTCCGAGGTCGGACGGGAGGTGTCGGAGGAGTGGGAAATCCGCCACAAGGAGTTTCACCTGCTCCTGTTGTCGCGCTGCGGCTCCCGCTGGCTGCTCGGCTTCTGCTCGACGTTGATGGACCAGGCGGTCCGCTATCGCAGCCTGTCGATGAACACCAATCCGAGCAGGCTGCGGCGGGAAGGCGCGGCGGCGGAGCATCAGGGCATCCTCGACGCGGTGCTTGAGCACGATGCGGCGCGGGCCTGTGCATTACTTGCCGAGCACTACACGACGACCCTTGAGGGCCTTCGGCTGGTGATCGGCGAACAGCAATCGGAAAGCGCGCCGGATCGCACGTGAACCGAGGCGCTGAGGGGTTTACAAGCCTCACAGGGACAGAGGGAGTCTCCGATCTCTCCCGTTAGCCGCCCGCCCCTTGGCGTAAGTCAAGAAAGCCTCGTCGAAATCGTTCGGCTGCTGTCGATCAGCAGTTGGACGAGTTCGGCGCGTCTCTCGTCGGGCGTATGGACGGGAACCACGAAGCACAGCGTGGCCAGCGGCCGGCCGGTGATCTGGTCGGGGATCGGCGCCGCGAGGCAGCAGGTGAATTCGTCGGCGAGGCTGGTCGTCACGGCATAACCCCGGTCATGCGCCAGGCGCAGGTCGTCCAGGAATTCACCGAACTCTATCTTCCTGCCATTGGGAAGCACAAAATCTTCCGGGGGCAAGAAAGCGCGCACCTGCTCTTCCGTCATGTCGCCGAGCAGAACCCGTCCTGACGCCGTCCAGGGTATCGGCACCAGGACCCCCGTTTCCGAGCTGATGCGGAACAGCCTCGAGCCGGGCTGCATGTAGGCCACTGTATATTTGTTGCCAAGAAGGATGCAGAGCTGTGCGGTCTCGCCGGTGATTTCCGCCAGGCGGATCACCTCGTCGCGCCCGCTGCGCACCAGCGGTTGCGAGGCCAGATAGGCGTCGGCGTAGAAATAGACCGAACTGCCGAAGAAGATCCTCCCCTGCTCGTCCGCGATCTCGAGAATGCCGGCCTGAACGAGGCTGTCGACGATCTCGTACAGGGAAGAGCGGGGCGCCTTCAGTCGGCGCGCGAGGTCGCCGATGCCGATCGGCTGCCGCGTCGCCCGCAGATATTCCAGTATCTCGACGGCCCGGTCTATGCCCCGAGCCCTCACCGTCTGAGTCGTCATGCTGGTCGCCTGGATATGCAATCTGGTCGCACCCTTACAACAACAATCACCCTTGCGTCAGGCGCGCGTTAAAATTAAGAACGTCCGCTATACCGACAAGTTGTCCGGTATAACAGACACACAGGGAGAAAAAATTGAGAAGCATCCTTAAGGCTGCCGCGCTCTCCGCGGCGGCGCTCGGTATCGCGCTGACGATGGCTGGCCCGGCATCGGCGCAGGAATCCCGCCTCGACAAGATCATCTCTTCGAAGCAGCTTCGGGTCGGCATCATCCTCAGCCTGCCGCCCTTCGGCATGAAGAACGAAGCCGGCGAGCCCGACGGGTTCGACGTCGACGTCGCCAAGCTGGCCGCCGAGCGTCTCGGCGCCGAGCTCGAGATCGTCGACACCACGGCCGCCGACCGCATCCCGAACCTGCGCACGGACAAGGTCGACATGATCATCGGCCAGTTCACGCGCAACTCCGAGCGGGCCAAGGTCATCAGCTTCAGCGACCCGTACATCACCGCAGTCGTCATGGCGATCGCGGTGCCGTCGGACAGCACGGCGGCCAAAGCTACCGATCTCGACGGCAAGCGCGTCGCCGTCATCAAGGGCACGACGCAGGACGCTGCCTTCTCGGCCGCGGTTCCGGGCGCCGACATCCAGCGCTTCGACAGCTCGGCCGCTGCGCTTCTGGCGCTCAAGCAGGGCCAGGTCGACGCCATGATCGAAGACGGCAACTTCCTGAACTATCAGGCCAAGCTCGCCGGCAACCTCAAGGTGATCATCGATCCCGCCTTCGGCAACCTCATCGACTACAACAGCATCGGCGTGCAGCGCGGCGACCAGGAGTGGCTCAACTGGGTCAACATGTTCGTCTTCGAGCTGAACACCAGCGGAAAGGGCCGCGAGCTGTATCGCAAGTGGTTCGACGCGGACATGCCCGCTCCGGTCAATCCGCAGTTCTGATCGGTATCTTCGAGATCAGGTGCAGGCGCGGCGGTTGCCGTGCCTGCACGATGGAGAATAGCGCGTGTTTCTGGATTGGGGATCTATCACCACCTTCTACGGCCAGCTCCTGAAGGGTGCGGGCCTGACACTGGTGATCACGGGACTGGCGTTCGCAATCGCCATCGCGGTCGGTCTCCTCGTCTGCGCGGGACGCATCAGCCGGGTCGCCCCGGTCCGCTGGGCCTCGACCGTCTATGTCGAGGTGATGCGCAACACCCCCGTGCTGCTGCAGATATTCATCATCTTCTACGGCCTCCCCAGCCTCGGCCTGCGCTTCAGCGCGGTGACGGCCGGCGTTCTGGGCCTCGGCCTGAATGTCGGGGCCTACCTCGCAGAGATCTTCCGGGCCGGCGTGATCGCGGTCCCCAAGGGGCATCGCGAAGCGGCGACCGCTCTCGCCCTGAGCAAGGTCCAGACATTGATCTGGGTCGTCATTCCGGTTTCGCTTCGCGCGGTCTTCCCTGCGCTTTCGAACATGTTCCTGGCGACCCTTCTCGGTTCCTCGCTGCTGTCGGTCATCGCGGTGCCCGAGCTCACCGGCGAGACGAACGAGATCAGCTCGCGGACCTTCCTGACGATCGAGGTCTACTCCTTCTCGACCCTTATCTATCTGGCGCTCACGCTGAGCTGCTCCATCGGTCTGGCGCTGCTCGCACGCTGGCTGTTCCCGCGCGCGTCACGGAGCTGAACGATGGATTTCACACCCGTCTGGAACGCCCGCTGGCTGCTGCTCGACAGCTTCCTCACGACCCTGCTGCTGTCGACGATCGCCGTCGTGGTGGGCACGCTGGTCGGCGCGATCGTCGCTGTCCTGCGCACGCTCAATGTCGGCATCCTGAACGTCGTGCTTCGCGCCTATGTCGAACTGTTCCGCGGCACCCCGCTCTTGATGCAGTTGTTCTTCGTCTATTTCGGACTGCCGATGCTCGGCGTGAACGTCGACAAGTTCTGGGCCGCCTTCAGCGCGATCTCGCTCTACACGGGCGCCTACGTCGCCGAAGTGTTCCGCGCCGGCGTCGAGGCAGTGCCGCGCGGCCAGGTGGAGGCATCGACGGCGCTCGGCCTCACTTTCGTACAGCGGCTGACCTACGTCATCGCGCCGCAGGCGTTGCGCGTAGCGCTGCCGCCGCTCGTCGGCGTCTATGTCTCCGTCATCAAGGACACGTCGCTTGCGACGGTGATCGGCTACAACGAGCTGATGCGCCGCGCGATGGAGCTTGTCCTGCAATATGGCAGGCCGCTCGAGATCTTCCTCGTCGTGGGCATTCTCTATTTCATCATCTGCTTCCCGATCTCGAAATTCAGCGAGTGGCTGGAACGCCGCCTGGCGCGCAACGGCGCATAATTCCGCAAGGACTTCTCCCAATGCCCCTGTTGACAATGAACAACGTGCACAAGCGCTTCGGCGCGCTGACCGTGCTCAACGGAATAAACATGTCCGTCGAGGCAGGCCAGGTTGCCGCCGTCATCGGCCCGAGCGGCTCGGGCAAGAGCACCCTGCTGCGCGTCATCAACGGTCTCGAACCGATCGAAAAGGGGACGATCGAGGTCGACGGCGTCTCGACTGCGTCGCTCCAGGGCCTGCGCGAAGTCCGCAAGCAGGTCGGCATGGTCTTCCAGCAGTTCAACCTGTTCTCGCATCTGACGGTCGGCGGCAACGTCATGCTGGCGCAGCGGCTGGTGCTGCGCAGGGACAAGTCCGAAGCGGAGAAAAGAGCGCGGGAACTGCTGGCGCGTGTCGGGCTCGAGGAAAAGTGGGGCTCCTATCCGAGCCAGCTTTCGGGCGGACAGCAGCAGCGCGTCGCCATCGCGCGGGCGCTCGCGATGGACCCGCGCATCATGCTTTTCGACGAAGCCACTTCGGCGCTCGATCCGGAGCTGGTCGGCGAGGTGCTCGGCGTGATGCGTTCTCTCGCCGAGAGCGGCATGACAATGCTCGTGGTCACGCATGAGATGAATTTCGCGCGCGAGGTCGCCGACCGCGTTCTCTTCATGGACAAGGGCAGCGTGCTCGCCGACGGCACGCCGGAAGACATTCTGGTGCGGCCGACCGACCCCCGCATCCAGCAGTTCATGCGCCGCCTGACGGAACATTGACATGCTGACCGTCTGCTCGACTTGCGGAACCGAGACCCCGGAATCGGTCGGCTATTGCCGTTGCGGCGGCATTCGCATCGTGCGGCAGCCGATAACGGATGCCGATGCGCAGGCTCTGCGCTGGCCGGGAACGCCGCTGATCCGCAGCCGCATTCCGGGCCTGGAGAACGTCTACCTGAAATATGAGAACGGCTCGCTGACGGGCTCCTTCAAGGACCGCATCATGCGCGTTGCGGTCGCCCGCGCCATGCAGGCGAGCCCGCTCGGCGCCGTGGTGCCCTCCAGCGGAAACGCGGCGCTGTCGGCGGCGGCCGCCGGCGCCAGCCAGGGCCTGCCCGTCTACGCCATCGTTCCCAGGGGAACCGCAAGCGAGCGTATAGCGCCGGTCGTCGCGCGCGGAGCCGTCGTCATCGAAGCCGGTCAGGACCCCAGCGAAGCCTATGCCGCGGCAGACCGCGTGGCGGCGGAACTTGGGCTCATCCAGCTCTATTCGACCTTCGCCTCGCCCATCGCCGAATGGGCGTGCCGGATGATCGGCGTGGAAGCCGTCCGTCAGCTCGGTGCTGCTCCGACGACCGTTATCGCGCCGATAAGCGCGGGCCCCGTGCTTGTTGGCGCCGGCCACGGCGTCGCTCAGGAAACGAACGGCGGACTTCCGGCCCTTGTCGCCGTCCAGCCGGACGCCTGCTGTCCGATCACCAAGGCCTATCGCGAGGGCAGCGACACCGTCGTGCCCTGGCAGGGCGAGGTGAAGACGGCCGCCACCTCCATCACCGACAGACTGAACGGCTATCCTCAGGACGGGACCTACACGTTGCGGCTGATACGCGAAAGCGGCGGACTGGCCGAAGCGGTTTCGGACGCGGAAATGCAGGCGGCGCGTTCGGCGCTGTTCCAGTGGGACGGCGTGGACGCGGAGCTTTCGGCGTCTGCCGGCGTGGCCTTCCTGATGAGAAGGACCGCCAAGCTGGCCGGACCAGCCGTTTGTGTGATCACCGCATCCGGCTTCAAGCATACCTACCGCGGCGACGTTCCCGCGCCGGATCAGAATCCCGAGCAGGCCGCGATGGCCGGCCGGATCAGCAGCCTGATTTCAGGCCGCTGGGTAAACGCGCCGTCTTCGCAAGCATGATGGCTCGTCGAAATGAGCAAATGAGGAATTCCAATGACCAAGCACTTTGACGTCGGCTCGAGGATGAGCCAGGCCGTAGTTCACGGAGGATTCATTCACATCGCCGGTCAGGTTCCCGACGATCGCACCACCTCTCTCGAGGACCAGACCAGGCAGGTGCTGGCAAAGATCGACGCGCTGCTCGCGCAGGCGGGCAGCAACAAATCGCAACTGGTGTCGGTCAATATTTTCCTCGCTGCGATCAGCGATTTCGACCGCATGAACTCCGTCTACGACAAGTGGATCGACCCGTCGCGTCCGCCGGCCCGCGCCTGCGTGGAAGGCCGCCTGGCGGATCCCAACATCCGGGTGGAAATGACGGCGGTCGGCTATATCGCCTGACGGGAGGTTTAAGGGTTCTGCCCTTTCCATGAGATGCATCGACTGCACGTCTCGACGCCTTCCGGATATGGCAATTGCATTTGCCATATCCGCCTCCACCTACGGCGCGGCAGCCGCGAACGGCGGCCCGGACATGTCCAGCGCCCTCACCCGAGCAGGTTACGGGCGGTGCGCATGAAGATGCGCGCCCCTATCGCGATCAGATCGTCCGGGAAATCGTAGTCCGGATTGTGCAGCGACGGCCGGTCGACGCCGGCGCCGAGGAAAAACATCGCCGATTTCGACGAGTGGCCGAAGACGCCGAAATCCTCCGAGGCGCGCATCGGCAGTTGCTCCTCGTCATGCGGGATGTTTTCAGCGTCGAGCGCCGCACGCAGATGTGCAACCGCCTCCGGATCGTTGAGGCTGGCGACGAATATCTCGTGATAGTCGACGGCATGGCGCAGACCGTTCTCCTCGGCGGCGTCGCGCACCAGCGCTTCCGCCGACGCGCACAAATCCGCCATGCGCTCGTCGAGCCGCGTGCGGAGCGTGGCCAGTATCTCCGCATGGCCGGGCGCGATGCCGAAGACCGGCTCTCCCATCGAGGCGTGGGCGACCGTCACCATGGCGAAATCGTCATCGTGAAAGCTGCCGCCACCGAGCTTTGAAAGCGCCGGCATCAGCCGGCTCACCGCGAGCATCGGCGAGACGCCGTTTTCCGGCATGGAGGAATGGGCCGTCCTGCCTTGCAGCGTGATGCGCATGCCGCGTGACGCGCAGTTGACGACACCGGGCTTGAGACGGACATGGCCGAGCGGCGTGCCGGGCAGGTTGTGAAGCGAGAAGGCAAAGTCAGGCCGGATCCTCTGGTAGCGCGGATCGGCAACCACGCCGACGGCTCCGTCTCCGGTTTCCTCGGCCGGCTGGAACATCAGCACGACCCGCCCGCGCGCCGGCGGCCGGCGGCCGAACTGCCGGGCGAGCGCCGCCAGAATGGTGGAGTGCCCGTCATGGCCGCACATATGCGACTTGCCGGGCACCAGCGACCGGTGCGGGATCTCAGACAGCTCCTCGATGGGCAGCGCGTCGAGTTCGCTGCGGAACAGGACGGTCGGCCCAGGCTGCTCGCCTTCGTAGACCATCGCGACGCCGTGGCCGCCGAGCCCGGTGAGCACCTCGGCCGGGCCGGTTCCCGCCAAAAACTCCACGACGCGTCTCGCCGTCTGTTCCTCCTCGTTGGAGACTTCCGGATAGCGGTGAAGCTCACGCCGGAATGCGACGAGATCCGAGATGTCCTGATTGGTCAGTTCCATGATGCTTCCCCAGTCCGGTCGTGAGGCGGCAGCCCGCAGCGAAGGGTCCGCTCATCGTCTTCTCCCGGGCAGGAAGTAATGAAGAATCCTCCGACATGCGAGACAAGCTTGTCGGGCCATTCGACGCAAGGGATATAGCGGTACTGACAGCGATCTCGGAGCGTGCGCCGGGAATCGGCGGCGCGCGCTGCCATCGGGCTCCGCAGCGCGGAGCCGTCGCGATCGATTTATCCGCGCGCCTGCCGGCTGCTCAGGCAGGCACGCGCTTCAGCGCCTGCGCCATGCAGTGAATGCCGCCGCCGGTCTTGGAGATCTCGCTCATGTTGACCGCCGCGACATCGAAGCCGCGCGCCTTGAGCTTCTCGATCAGCGTCTTCGACACGGTCGGCGCGATCACCCTGTCCTTGCCGAGCGACATGAAGTTGCAGCCGAGCGCCATCGTGTCCTGGAACGGCACGTCGATGATCTCGTGGCCCTTGCCCTTCAGCCAGTCGACGATGCCGGGCTCGGTGCAGGCGAGACAGACGGCGGTGAGCTTTTCGGCGATCGGCACCACCATCAGGTCGATATGCACGTAATATTCGTCGATGAAGGCAAGCCGCGTCTCCCAGCCTTCCTTCTCGAACCAGTCCTGTACCTGGCGGGCGCCCTCCTCCTGCGTGCGCGCGCCGCCGCAGCCGATCAGCACCACGCCGTCCTCGATGACGTTGAAGTCGCCGCCCTCGAAGGTGCCTGCCGTCACCATGTCGTAGATCGGGATGCCGAGCTTCTCATAGGTGCGGATCGCTGCGTAATTCTCGCCGCGCCGCCACCAGTTGGCCATGGCGGTGATGACGGCGCCATACGGCGTCATCACGCTGGAATCGCGCGAATAGACCTGCATCGGCAGTTCCGGCGACGGCTCGTGCCAGTGCACCTTGACGCCGAAATTCTCGTAAGCGGCGACCAGGTCCTTGTGCTGGGCCTGCGCCGTCTGGATGTTGCAGGGCGCCTCGCGCAGATGCTTGCGCGACAGCGAGCTGGTCGCGAGATGGCGCAGGAAGGCCGGCGAGCCGAGCAGCACGTCAGTAAGCTGGTCGGTCTCGTTGCGGAAGCCCCAGCCGGCCAGCGGCTTGGTGCCGCCGGCCGGGTTGCGGCGCTGCAGCGAAAAGGGCTCCGCAGCAGCGATGGTTTCATGCCGTGTCATGTCGGTCTCCTCTTCATGCGTTGGGAACGGTCGGTATCCACCAGTCGCGGCCGCGCGGCGTGGTGACATATTCCGGCCAGCGGAAATGGATGGGCGGATCGTAGTCGCAGAGCGGCGCGAGCCATTTGTCGCCGCCGATCCCGCCGCCGGTGCGCTCGACAAACTCCGCCTTTGCCGCATCGCGCGCGGCCTTGTCCTCGAGCAGCCGCAATGCCGTCAGCGCCACCGTCTTGGCGGCGCATGTCACCATCGGGTCGATCGTCTCGGGAATGCCGCCGAGCGCATTCATCGCCCAGCCCGGCCAGGCGACATCAGGCTGCGCCGCGAGCGCCGGCCGCGCGATGTAGAAGCGGCAGGTCGGCGCATGCCAGCTCATGTCGGTGTAGTCGTCGGAGGTCGAGTTGATCTGCGAGGGCGGCAGGTCGCGCCGCAGGATCGCCTCCGCCGCTTCCGGGTCGATCAGCCGCTCGCATTCGGGCAGGAACGGCTCGTCCGTCGCCTGCCCGCCGGCATTGAGCTGGATTTCGCGCGCGATTGCCTTTGCTTTCTCGCTCCAGCGCGGCGCGCCGACCGTTTTCAGCGCATCCCAGGTGACGCGCGCCATGACATGGTTGGCGAGGCCTGGACGCGATTTCGTCACCCAGTGGCGCTCGACGCGGCACCCGGTCATCCGCGCCGTGGCCTCGGCGTTCTGGTCGAGCAGCGCCGCCACCCGCTCTCCCATTGCGACCGTCGGCGCCCGCAGCATGTATTGTATCTCGGCGAGGCCGGCCGGCAGGTTGTCCGCCGTCGCCTGGCCGGCAGTCAGGATCGCCTCGCTCATCGACCAGCCGCCCTGGTAGGTCAGCATGGAATCGCGCAGCGCCTTCGACGTCATGTACATGAGCATCAGCGCGTCGTTGGCGCCGGGCGCCCGCACCGCCGAATGCGCCTGCGGGATCGGCGCGCCGTCGCCCCGCGTCCAGTTTTCCGGCTCGTCGCAGATAAAGCGGTAGATCATCCCGTAGGCGGCCCCGCAATGCGTCTCCCAGCGCACCGTGTTGCACATCGGCAGCATGTAGAAGGGATGGAAGGAGATCATCGCGTCGAGGCCATCATAATAGCCCCTGGCGGCGTGGATCGGCTTCGACCCCCTCACCTTCTCCGCCGGCTCGCCGGTGAAGCGCAGCGTTCCCGCAATGCCGTGCTTCTCCATGGCCGCCTTGGTGGCGAGCAGGCCGCCGAACGAGCCCATGCCGAGGCCGGAATGCGGATCGGTATGACCGCCCGCATGCTCGTTCAGGCCGGTGCGGGGCCGCTTGACCGTCGCCGCGTCCTGGCAGTTGCCGGGCACGCCGTCATATTCGGCATACATGCCGATGGTCGGGCCATTGGCCGAGCCGGCGCCGCCGGTCCCCTTGTTCGTCCAGTGCGCGCAGAAGGCGGTCGGCATGCCGCCGGAGCCTTCCTCGACCGAGAAGCCTTCCCGCTTCAGCCTGTCGACATACCACGCCGCTGATTCATATTCCCGCCAGGCAGTCTCGCCGAGATCGAAGATGTGGCGGGTCCAGCCGGAAAGCTCCGCCTGCCGCGCGTCGACGACGGCCTCGGCGGTTCTCGATGCTGAAGTGTTCATGGCCACCTCCTGATCGACAGGTAATCAGTGAAAAGGCCGCGCTAAAAGTGATATGTTTTGCCATTATCTGCAAATTTTCTTCACCAAAGAGGCCGAGCCATGCGTATACCCTCCATGCAGGCGCTGCGTGCGCTGGACAGCTTTGCCCGGCACGGCTCGGTCTGGCGCGCCGCCGACGAACTCAGCCTGACGCGCAGCGCGGTCAGCCATCAGTTGCGCCTGCTCGAGCGCGACCTCGGCTTCGAGCTGCTCGAACGCATTGGCAAGGGCGTCGCACTGACCGTCCGCGGCAAGCGCTACGCAAGCGATGTCCGCAAGGCGCTCGCCATGCTCGGCGACGCCGGCTCGCAGCACGGCCAGGGCGGGCTCGCCGGCTCGCTTTGCGTCAGTTGCACGCCGGGTTTCGCATCCCTGTGGCTGTGCACGCATATCGGCGAGTTCCAGGCGCTCTATCCGGACATCGCCCTCCACATCGTAACCCCGCGGCGGCTCGACGACGTCAGCAGTCCGGACGTAGACATCTTCATAGCCTTCGGCGACGGCAACTGGCCGGATCGCCTGGTCGAGCTGCTTTGCGAGGTCGAGTTCACGCCGTTGTGCAGCCCCGTGCTCCTCAACAAGCTCGGCGGCCTGTCGGAGCCGGCCGACGTATTCCGGGCGACCTTGCTCCATCTCGGCGACCAGGAGGACTGGACGCGCTGGCTGGCGCAGGCGCGCGTGGTGGCGCCTGATGCGCAATCCGGAATCGTATTCTCCGACATGAACCTCGTCTTCGCCGCCGCGAGCGCCGGCCAGGGCATCGCCATGGGCGACGAACTCACCTGCCGGACCGCCATGAAGGAAGGACAGTTGATCCGGCCTTTTGACGACGCCATCAAGTCGACCCGCTCCTATCACCTCGTCACCGAGCACTCGCGCGCCGAGCAGCCTCTGCTCAAGACATTTGCACATTGGCTCAAATCCCGGCTGATCGAGGCGGAAGCCGTGGCGCGAAATGCCTATGATTGAAATCTGACGACAGTTTCAGGTGAATGAAATTTGCCGGAGGCGCGAAAATATTTCTGTTGCGGACGCAACCCGGCCTCCGTACGCTTTTCCCATCGGCAAGGAAATGTGGATGCCCAAGAACGCTCGCGCAGCGGAAATCAAGGCGATCGGGATCGGCAAGAGCTTCGGTCACTTTCGCGCGCTGAACGACCTCACGCTCGACATCGGTCGCGGCGAGTTCCTGGCGCTGCTCGGCCCGTCCGGATCGGGCAAGACGACCTTCCTGATGATCCTGGCCGGATTCCTGCCGCCAAGCGACGGCCGGCTGTTCAGCGACGGCGTCGACATCACCGACCGGCCGGCTGAGCTGCGCGCCGCCGGCATGGTCTTCCAGGGCTATGCGCTCTTCCCCCATATGAGCGTCGAGGCCAACATCGCCTTCCCGCTCAAGGTACGCAAGCGGCCCGCAGCAGAGATCAGGCAGCGCGTCGCCGAGATGATCGCGCGCGTCGGGCTGAAGGGCCACGAAACCAAGCTTCCCTCGCAGCTTTCAGGCGGCCAGCAGCAGCGCGTCGCGCTGGCGAGGGCGCTGGTGTTCGAGCCGGGCGTTCTCCTCCTCGACGAACCGTTCTCGGCGCTGGACAAGAGCCTGCGCGGCCAGATGCAGGCCGAGATGAAACGCCTGCACCAGGAGACCGGCACCACCTTCGTCTTCGTCACCCACGACCAGAGCGAGGCACTGGCGCTCGCCTCGCGTATCGCCATCTTCAATCACGGCGAGCTGCTGCAGGTGGGAACCCCGGAAGAGGTTTACGACCGGCCGGCGAACCGCTTCGTCGCCGAGTTCCTCGGCGAGATCAACATGCTGCCGCTCAACAATGTGCGGCAGGAGAACGGCGCGGCGACGGGCCTCTGCGAGGACCGCACAATCACCGTGCGCGGCGCCACGGACGTGACCGGCGACGCCGTGCTGGCGGTCAGGCCCGAATATATGACGATCAGGAGCGAGGCAGAGTCAGGCGAGAATGGGATCGTCGCGACCACCACCGCCTCCACCTATCTCGGCGCGGCCACCAAGCTCGACCTGTTGACCAGACAGGGCACCCGACTCACGGTTTCCGTACCCAACGACGTTGCCGCGACGGCTTTGCGCGGCGGCAATTCGGTCTGGCTCACATGGCCGGCGGAAAGGGGCATACTGCTGGCAAGGTAGCGATGCCCGCAACGGTCGATAGCAACGAAAAAGGGGAACTGACATGACGAACGAATTCAAGAAACAGGCAGTGGAGTCGCTGGCCGGCAGAGCCGCCCGCGGCGAGATCTCCCGCCGCCAGTTCACGCAACTCTCGGCGCTGGTGCTCGCCGGCACGCCATTGCTGCTGCGCTCGGGCGAGGCTTTCGCGCAGGCCAAGGAACTGGTGCTGGTGAACTGGGGCGGCGACGCCATCACCGCCTATGACGCGGCCTACGGCCAGCCCTTCACCAAGGAGACCGGCATCGTCGTCAAGATGGACGGCTCCGGACCGACGGAAGGCGCGATCGAGGCGCAGGCCAAGAGCGGCAAGCCGACCTGGGACCTCGTCGACGTCGACCCGTTCTCCGCGATCACGCTCGGCGCCAAGGGCATGCTGGAGCCGATCGACTACGCCATCGTCGACAAGTCGAAAATGCGGCCGGGCTTCGGCTGGGATTATGCCGCTTCGACCTACTTCTTCTCCTATGTCATCGCCTACGATTCCGAGAAATACGGCGACACCGCCCCAACCGGCATGAAGGATTTCTTCGACGTCGAGAAATTCCCCGGCAAGCGTTCTCTTTACAAATGGGGCGTGTCGAGCTGGGAAGCCGCGCTGCTCGCCGATGGCGTGGCGCCCGCCGACCTCTATCCGCTCGACTTGAAGCGCGCGCATGACAAGATCGCCGCCTTCAAGGAAAACGTCGTCGCCTATTGGGGCGGCGGCGCCGAAAGCCAGAGCGTGCTGCTCAACGGCGAAGCCTCCATGGCCATCGTGTGGTCGACGCGCGCCTCGCTGATCGAGCAGGATTCGGGCGGATCGATCAAGTTCATCTGGGACCAAGGCCTGATCTCGCCCGGCGCGCTCGCCGTCCTGAAGGGCAATCCCGGCGGCAAGGACGCAGCGATGAAGTTCATCGCCAGCGCCCAGGATCCCGAGCGGCAGCTCATCATGTTCGACAAGCTCGGGCAGGGTCCGGCCAATCCGGCGGCCGACGCGCTCGTCCCCGCCGACAAGAAGAACTTCAACCCGGTCGACCCGGCCAACATGGCCAAGCAGATCACCCTCGACATGGAGTGGTATGCCGCCAATTACGGGCCTGCGCTCGACGAATACACCAAGATCATCTCCGCCTGACCGGGCCGAGATGCGACACCTTTCGAACGGACGAGGCGCGGCGCTGACGATGGCGCCGCTGCTCCTCTTTCTGGCCGTCACCTATCTGTGGCCGTTCCTCGGTGTCGTGAAATGGAGCTTCACCCTGCCCGAGCCGGGGCTCGGGCAGTATGGCGCGCTGATCACCGATCCGCTCGTGCAATCGGTGTTCATCCGCACGCTGCGCATCTGCATTGTCGTCACCATAGCCTCGGTAATCGCCGCCTATGCCATCACCGTCGTGTGGGTCCGGGGGACCCCTGCCCAGCGCATGGCCGCCGAGTTCTGCATCCTCATCCCGTTCTGGATATCGGTGCTGACACGCGCCTTCGGCTGGGTGGCGCTGCTGTCCAACCGCGGCCTGATCAACACCTGGCTGCAGGGAATCGGCTTCATCTCGGAGCCGCTGGCGCTGGTGCGCAATGAATTCGGCGTCATCGTCGGCATGACGCATTTCCTCGTCCCGTTCGCCGTCTTCCCGCTGGCGTCGGCCATGCGCAACCTCGATGACCGCGTGCTTCTCGCCGCGCGCGGCCTGGGTTCCAGCCGCACACGGACCTTCTGGACGATCTTCGTGCCGATGACGGCGTCGGGCATTATCGGCGCCGCGGCGATCGTCTTCGTCTTCGCGCTGGGCTTCTTCGTCACCCCCGCCATCCTCGGCGGCGGCCGCAGCGTGATGGTGGCTGAACTGGTCTGGCTGCGCATCTTCCAGAGCCCCGACTGGGGGCTGGGCGCGGCGATCAGCGTCGTGCTCGTACTCTTCGTCGGCGCGCTGATGGCGGTGCTCTTCCGCTATGTCAGGCCAAGGCAGCTGATCTGATGCCGACCTATCGCCCCGGCCCCGTCTCGCTGATCGCCGCCACGCTGGTGGCGCTCTTCCTGCTGATGCCCCTGCTCGCCGTAGTGCCGGTGTCCTTCACGCCGTCGCGCATGCTGGCGATGCCGTCGGGCGAGCTATCGCTCAGGCACTACCGCGCGCTGATCGAAGATCCGAAGTGGATCGGCGGCATCCTGCTTTCGATCCGCATCGGCATCGTCTCGAGCGTATTCTCGACGGTGCTGGCGCTCTGCTTCAGCCTGGGCGTATGGATGTTCCAGCCGCGCTTCACCGCGCTTCTCGTCGGTTTCGTGCTGCTGCCCATGGTGGTGCCGCCGGTCGTGTCGGCGATCACGCTCTATTTCCTGCTCACCTCGCTCTCGAACGTCATCCCCTGGCTCGGCTACGATACCTGGCTCGGCGTCGCCATGGCGCATTCGGTCATGACCGTGCCCTTCGCCACCGTCCTCATCCTGGTGGCGCTCTCCCAGGTCGACCGGCGCATCGACCTCGCGGCGCGCGGCCTCGGCGCCAGCACGTGGGAGCGCGCGACCCAGATCATCATCCCCAACATCAAGTTCGGGATCATGACGGCGGCGCTGCTCTCCTTCGTCCTGTCCTGGGAAGAAATCGGCGTGACGCTGTTCATCACCAGCGTCGACGCCATCACCCTGCCGCGGCTGATGTGGATGGGTCTCAGGGACAACATCGACCCGGCAATCGCCGCGATCTCCGTCATCCTTATCCTGGTCACCGCGACGGTGCTGGTGCTCCGCCGCCTTCGTTGGCCGGGATCCAGGGCCGAATCCGGCAACGGCTGACTGCGTTACTGGAGCTGCGGCTTCCTGAGGAACGAGCTGCGGTCTGCGGTCTTCACGCGCAGCCATGTCTCGCGGCCGTCGCGCACGATGCGCATCGGCACCTCCGCACCCGCCGGCCCGCTCGCCCAGAGCTTGCGGTAGAAGTCGCCGAGGCCCTCGACCTCCGTATCGCGTACATCCGAGATGATGTCGCCCTGCTGCAGCCCCGCCTGCGCCGCCGGACCGCCCTCCGACACGCTCATGACGATCACCTCGCCATTGCTTTCGGCGGAGAAGGCACCGAGCCAGGGGCGCGGCGGCTTGTCGACCCGGCCGCGTTTGACCAGGTCGTCGAGGATCGGCGGCAGCAGGTCGATTGGCACCACCATGTTGATGTCGGCGACCTCGCTGCCCCGGCTCATCTGCAGGCGCAGCGAGCCGATGCCGATGAGCTTGCCATCAGAGCCGACCAGGGCTGCGCCGCCCCACGAAGGATGGGCCGGTGCGGTGAAGATCGCGTCGTCGAGCAGATATTCCCAGTAGCCGGCGAATTCCTGCCTGGCGACGATGTCTGCCTCGATATAACTGCCGGTCCCGTCGGCGAGCACGACGTCGTCGCCGACCTTGGCCGCCGCCGCATCGCCGAGTTCCAGCGCCGGCAAGTCGAGCGGACCCAGCGCCTGCACCAGGCCGAAGCCGGTTTCCTGGTCGTAGGCGAGCGCATGGCCGGGAACCACGCGCCCGTCATGGCGCGTCAGCCAGACTTCCTCGGCCTCGGTGATCAGGTAGCCGATGGTCAGCACCAGTCCGTTTTCCCGGATGACGACGCCGCTGCCTTCCCTGAGGTTGCCGAGCGTGCCCGCCGTGAACGCGTCCTCCGGGATCGAAGAGCGAATGGCCACGACTGACCGCAAGACAGGTTCGATTTTCATGCTTTTCATCCTGACGCCGTATCGGCCCGATTTCCAGCCCCGATACAGCCCACCGGGAAGCCCAAGGCTGTCGTGCCGTTCACCACATAACTAGGGATCGGGGCGGAGCGTACAAGGTTGGCGGGCGCGATGGGCGGCCTGCTGCGACCGTCCGGTCAGGCGGCCCTGGCTTTCAGCGCCGCCACCACCTCACCGCCGGTCAAGAGGTCGGCGTATTTCTGGCCCATGTCGAAGAGGTTCGCCTCGTGCGGGCCGAGTGCGCGGTCGCCGACGCAATCCTTCGCCACGGTGACGCGGTAGTTCATGCTCATCGCGTCGATGGCGCTGGCGCGGATGCAGCCCGACGTGGTGCAGCCGGCGAGCACGACCGTGTCGACGCCCTTGCCGACGAAATGCGCGGCGAGATGCGTGCCGAAGAAGGCCGACGCCTGCGTCTTGCGGATCACCAGCTCGCCCTCCACGGGCGCGAGGGTGTCGACGACCTGGCTGGCATGCGCCTTTTCGGTGAGGTCGCGCAGCCGCGGCACCTTCTGGCACCAGACGCCGGCGTCCGCCCCGTCGTCGGCATAGACGATGCGGGTGAAGACGACGGGCAGCTTCGCCGCGCGGAAGAAGGCGAGCAACGGCTTCGTCGCCTCGACCGCATCGAGGATGTTGCCGCCGCCGAGGATGTCCGGGTCGGTGAAGCCGTTGACGAAATCGACGACCAGCAGCGCCGGCAGCCTGCCGAAGCCGATCTTCTGGCCGAACTGTTGCTTGGCGTAGACGTCGTCGGCCATGCTCTCCCCCTATTCCCGCAGTCCCGCGAAATGGCGCAGCGATCTGGCAAGCTGGTCGGTGCCGAAGCCGCGGCCGATGAATACCAGCCCGTTGTCGTCGCCGAGCGGCCTGTCGTCGGGCAGGATTTCCGGCGATTGCACGATCTTGCGCACGCTCTGCAGCAGCAGGCGGCCGGCCGGCGTGCGCACCACGCCCTTGACCCGCAGGATGTCGTCGCCGCGCGCATGGATCAGCGCGCTCAGCCATACGCTGAAGGCCGTCCAGTCGATGTCCTCGCCGATCTCGAGCTTCAGCGCGCGGATCGGCGCACCGCCATCGCCCACCTCGCCCAGCACCTCAGGCTCGGCGCTGCCGGAGTCGGGGAGCGCGGCGTCGCTTCCCTTGACCGCACCCGAGATCGCCGCGCCAGGATTGATCGCTTTCAGCGTCGCCAGCAACCGCGCCAGCGCCGCTTCGTCAGCCTCGTCGATCTTGGTGACGACGAGGCGGTCGGCGAGTTCCATCTGCCGGCGGCTGAGCGGCTCCTGCCGCAACTGCTCGAGCCCGTAGACGGCGTCGACCGCCACCACGATCTCGGAGATGACGATGTGGTAGGCGAGCATCGGATCGGAACGTATCGCCGAGACGATCGGGCCGGGATCGGCAAGGCCGCTGGTTTCGATGACGATGCGGTCGGGCCGCCGCCCTTCCGCGCTGACCCGCCTGTCGCAAATGTCGCGCAAGAGCGCGACCAACTCGTCCCGCGCCTCGCAGCAGGCGCAGCCGCCCGCCACGACCGCGAGCTCCGCCGACTGGCTGAGCAATGCGTCGTCGACCGGCGTCTCCGCCGCCTCGTTGACGACGACGAAGGCATCGGCGAGCAGGCCGTGATGGAGCTGGTGGCGCAGCCAGGTCGTCTTGCCGGAACCGAGGAAACCGCCGAGCACGGTGAGCCGCATCCGGCCTTCAGCCGCGTCGCTCGTCTCGACCATGCCGGCCATCTTGCTCAGGGCGTCTCCTCGCCGATGAAGCGCGGATCGAGCGGGTCGATCGCCTTGCCGGACAGCCGCTCGGCCTCGGCCCAGACCTCTTCGAGGTCGCGCACGATGGTCTGGCTGCCCGACAGCGTGCCGAGCTGGATGCCCGGCACCTGGGCGCCGTCATGCGCCGTCAGCCCGTAGGCCGGCAGCACCGATTGCAGCACCTGCGCGCGGCGGAACCGGGCGCGCAGGCGGTCGTGCGGCGTTGCCGCCCCCGCCTCGGTCCAGTGGCCGGGCGCTGCAGGGAATCCGCAGCTTGAGCACATGGCTGATCTGCTCCGTTGAGCGCCGGCCGCGATTCTAACGCCGCCGGCGCGCCGTGTCGAATGCCGCCGCCGTCAGATGACTTCCGGACGGGCCTTGCCGGCGAAGGGATAGCGCTTGCGGAAGTCCCCGGCGATCTCCTCGAAGGTCATCCACTTGGTGCCGCTCTTGCTGTTGATGTGCTCGATCAGGCGCTCGAGCATCAGCAGGACCTGCGGGCGGCCGGCGACGTCGGGATGGATGGTGAAGGCGAAGACGCCGTAATCCATCTCGCGATAGACCCAGTCGAAAGCGTCGCGCCACAGGTCCTCGATGTCGCGCGGATTGACGAAGCCGTGGCTGTTGGGCGCCTTTTTCATGAACATCATCGGCGGCAGGTCGTCGACATACCAGTTGGCGCCGATCTCGACGAGGTCGATCTCCTTGCCGTGCTTCAGCGGATGCATCCAGTCTTCCGCCTTCTTGGTGTAGTCGATGACGTTCCAGCTGTCGCCGACGCGGGCGTAGAAGGGCTGGAAGTCGCGATAGCCCTGGCTGTGATCGTATTCGAAGCCGTATTTCTGCAGGAGAGCGGCGGTCGAGTTCGACATCTCCCACCACGGCGCAACGTAGCCGCGCGGCTTCCTGCCGGAATGCTTCTCGATCAGCTCGATCGACTTGACGAGCACCGCCTCTTCCTGGGTCGGCGTCATCGCGATCGGATTCTCGTGCAGATAGCCATGCGCGCCGAGCTCGTGGCCGTCCTTGACGATCATCTCGATCTCCTTCGGGAAGGTCTCGATCGAGTGGCCAGGGGCGAAGAAGCTGGTCTTGATGCCGTATTTCTTGAACAGGCGCAGCAGGCGCGGCACGCCGACTTCCGAAGCGAAGATGCCGCGCTGGATGTCGGACGGCGAGTCGCCGCCGCCATAGGAGCCGATCCAGCCGGCAACGGAATCGATGTCGGTGCCGAACGCGCAGATAATTTCTTTTGCCATTTTCCTTCTCCCATTCTGGCCGTCGACGCGGCGTGTTGGATTGGTCCAATCTCACTGATAGGAACATGACCTCATTGAAAAATCCAGAATTTTCTTTATCGTGCAGAACGACTTAAGCCATTGTGCTTCCACATTAATCTGAATTGAGCATCAATTGATGTTGGATTCTGGATTGCTGAGAAGCCGAATGGAAAAAGCAATCCTGGAGGAAAATGTGACAAAACTGAAAATCACCATCGCCGACATGGTTTTCGACGCGCGACTGGAAAGCGAGAAGGCGCCGCAGACCAGCGCTGTCTTCGCCGCCCGCCTTCCCTACGAGAGCAAGGTCGTGCATGTGCGCTGGAGTGGCGAGGGCGTCTGGATTCCGCTCGGCGACCTCGACTTCGGCGTCGGCTACGAGAACCACACCAGCCATCCCGCTCCGGGCCAGATCCTGCTCTATCCGGGCGGCATATCGGAGACCGAGATCCTGCTCGCCTATGGCGGCGTGCAGTTCGCCAGCAAGATGGGCCAGCTCGCCGGCAATCACTTCATCACGCTGACGTCGAACCTCGATCTCCTGCCCGAGATCGGCCGGCGCACACTCTGGCAGGGCGCGCAGGACATCCGCTTCGAGGCCGCCTGACCCCATGGCCGAAGCTCAGTCCGACGATTATTCCGCCTGGGTCGGTCGCTCCGAGGAAAACCGCGACACCGTGACGGCCGGTCCGCTCGACCGGCTGGCCGCCACGCTCGACCGCGACGATCCCCGCGCCGGGGACGGCGATGCGATGCCGCCTCTCGCCCACTGGCTCTTTTTCCTCCCCGACATCAGGCAGTCGGAGATCGGGCCGGACGGCCACCCGAAGCGCGGCGGCTTCCTGCCGCCGGTGCACGAGTTGCCGCGCCGCATGTGGGCGGGCAGCCGCATAGCCTTTCCGGGCGAGATCCGCGTCGGCGACAGCATCGTGCGGCGCTCGACCATCCAGTCGGTGCAGCGCAAGGACGGCGCCAGCGGCCCGCTCGTCTTCGTCACAGTGCGCCATGAGCTCGGCCGCGAGGGCGAAGCGGCGGCAATCGTCGACGAGCACGATATCGTCTATCGCGGGCTGGAAGCACCGGCGGTGAAGGCCTCGCCGAAGAAGGCGGAGCCTGGCCAATGGCGGCGCGAACTCGTGCCCGATGCGGTGCAGCTCTTCCGTTATTCGGCGCTGACCTTCAACGGCCACCGCATCCACTACGATCGCGACTACGTCACCCGCGAAGAGGGCTATCCGGGCCTGATCGTGCACGGGCCGCTGACGGCGACGCTACTCGTCGATCTCGTGCGCCGCAATGCGTCGGCCGCGCGGATCGCGGAATTCTCCTTCCGTGCCGTCTCGCCCCTCTTCGACGGCAACAGGATGAGCGTCAACGCCACGCCGCCCGACGCCGACGGCGTGGTAAAGCTCTGGGCGGCGAATGCGGATGGCGACCTCGCCATGACGGCGCAGGCGAAGCTGGCATGAGCCCTTCCTTCTGAGGCAAAAATGGCTGCTGAAGCGCTGAAGAATCCCGCAATGGCCGGCGCTACCGGTGAGGAAAGCGCTGCGCTCGCCGCCTTCGCTTCCGCCCTGCGCTATGAGGACATCCCGCAGCCGGTGATCGATCGTACGGTGGACTTCTTCGTCGACTGGGCGGGCTCGACGCTGTCGGGCGCCGGCCAGCGCGCCATCGTCGCGTTGCAGAAATTCGCCGAAACGATGGGGCCGACGGACGGACGATCCGAAATCCTCGTCTCGCGCAAGATGACCTCGCCGCTCTTCGCCGCGCTGGTCAACGCTGCCGCCTCGCACATCTCCGAGCAGGACGACGTCCACAACGGCTCGGTATTCCACCCGGCGGCCGTGGTCTTTCCGGCGGCGCTGGCGACTGCACAGCATGCCGGCGCCTCGGGTCGCGACTTCATCGCGGCGTCGGTCGCCGGCTACGAAGTGGGCATCCGCGTCGGCGAGTTCCTGGGGCGTTCGCATTACCGCGTCTTCCATACGACCGGCACCGCCGGCACCATCGCCGCAGCGGTTGCTGTCGGCCGGCTGCTCGGTCTCGACGGCGCCACGATGCTGCATGCGATCGGCTCGGCCGGCACCCAGGCCGCGGGTCTCTGGGAGTTCCTGCGCGACGCCGCCGATTCCAAGCAGCTCCACACCGCCAAGGCGGCAGCCGACGGGCTGACCGCCGCCTTCCTCGCCAAAGACGGCTTTACCGGCGCGAAGCGCATCCTGGAGGGCAAGCAGGGCATGGCGGCCGGCATGTCTTCCGACGCTGACCCGGCCAAGCTCGTCGACCGCCTCGGCTCCCGCTGGACGGTGCTCGAGACCTCCTTCAAGTACCACGCCTCCTGCCGCCATACCCATCCCGCGGCGGATGCGCTTCTCCAGGTGATCGAGGCGCACGACCTGGCGGCGGCGGACATCGCCGGCATCGTCGCCCATGTGCACCAGGGGGCGATCGACGTGCTCGGACCGGTGGTCGATCCGGTCACCGTGCATCAGGCGAAGTTCTCCATGCCCGCCACCCTCGGCCTGGTCGCGGCGCACCGCCGCGCCGGCATGGCGGAATTCGACGCCTATCTCGCCGACGACGCGGCGCGCGCCTTCCTCAGCCGCGTCGAGATGAAGCTCGATCCGGAAGTCGACGCCGCCTATCCCAACCGCTGGATCGGCAAGGTCTCGGTGACGACGACGTCGGGCAAGACGTTCGACGGCCGTGTTGACGAGCCGAAGGGCGACCCCGGCAACACGCTGTCGCGCGAGGAGATCGACGCCAAGACGCGGCGGCTCGCGTCCTATGGAAAAAGCCTGGACGCCCCAGGCATCGACCGCCTCATGCCGCGCCTCTGGTCGATCGCCGAGCGCAACGAGGTGGGGCGGCTGATTTAGGCAAGCCCTCGTTCGGCGGTTGGCGGTGTTGACTTTCCCAAATGTTCATGCTTTGTTCACTGTTGTATGTAGTGAACCGAGGGCGCGTCTTGCCCATGCCCGTTCCCGACCAGAATACGTTCGATTTCATCCCGGTACAGCCGCGACGGCCCAAAATGCCGGAGCGGGTGTTCATCGGCCTCTTTCCGAACCAGCACGCCAGGGAAAAGGCGAACCATTGGAGTCGGCTGGTTTCCGGCGAACTGGGTCTCGTCGGCAACCCGCTGCGTGCCGAGCGCTATCATACCTCCCTCATCCATCTCAGCGATCGCAAGCGCGTGCGCAGCGGCGACGAATACGCCGCAGAGCTTGCCGCCAGGACCGTGAAGATACCGCCCTTCGAAATCACCTACAGCCGCATGGGCAGTTTTCCTGGCGCGCCGAAAAGGGACCGTCCGCTCGAACACCCGCTCGTCCTGCTTGCCGATTACGGACCGGTCGCGGAGCTTCACGCGGCGCTCGCCGCCGAACTCAGGAAATTCCGTTTCCGCGTGCCGGAAAGCTTCCGGCCCCACCTGACCCTTTCCTACAACCTGCAGTTCGTGCCGGCGCGGGCAATCCAACCGATCACTTTCTTGGTCACGGAATTCGTGCTCGTGCACAGCATGCTATGGCTGAAGGAGTACAGGATCCTGCGCCGATGGCCCCTGCATTGACGCCGGGAGCATCAGGCAGATTAAGCCCGGCTCAGTGAGTCTGCCGCTGCGCTGCCAACCATTCGGCGTAACTGCGGATGCCGTCTTCCAGCGCGATCCGCGGCCGGTAGCCGAGGTCGTTCGCCGCGGCTGAGATGTCGAAGCGCGCCTGCAGATCGTCGATCGGATCGCGGCCTGGCTCCATCCTGATCTCGGCGGAGGGCAGCACAGTGCGCACGGTGTCGGCCACCTGCCCGAGCGTCAGATAGCTGCCGCCGGTGACGGTATAAGCGCGCTGCCGGAAATTCTCGGCATCCAGCGCGAGCAGGATGGCGTCGGCGACGTCGTCGACATGCACATACTGGCGGAAGAAGTCGCGGCCGAAGGGAAAATGCGTCGGCCGTCCCGCCTGCGCGTCCTCGATCATGTCGCGGATGGCGCAGGCCGTTGTGCGGCCCGGACCGTAGACCCATGCGGGGCGCAGGCTGACCGCATCCAGCCCGTGCTGGAGATGATACGCGTTGACCAGCGCCTCGCCGGCCACCTTGCTCGCGCCGTAGACGCTGGACGGCGAAAGCACCACATTCTCCGGCACCGGGTCGACGCCGGCAGGCGTGTTGCCGTAGGCGCTGACGGAGGACAGGAACACGACGCGCCGCATGCCCCGGACACGGGCAAGCTCCAGTATGTTCGCGGTGCCGACGATGTTCGACTGGACGATCAGGTGCGGATTGTCCCGCGCCACCATCGGGCCGGAGATGGCGCCGCAATGCAGCACCGCGGTGGCGTCGGCGCCGAGTTCGTGCAGCCTGTGCACTTCGGTCAGGTCGCAGGCGAGGATGTCGTCGCCTCCGATCCTGTCGATGGCGATCACGGTGTCGCCGCGATCCAGCAACCGCCTGTGCAGGGCGCGGCCGATCAGTCCGGCCGCTCCGGTCAGCAGAATGGTCTCCGCCATTCCCTCGCCTCCAATCGGTGGGGAGCCGGCGGCCGGATGCAACTCCGGCCGCCGTTTGAAAATTACACGCCGATCGGCATGTGCTCGGCCGAGCGCGTCACGGCGCGCGGCGCGGTCAGTTCCTTCCAGGTCGACAGCGCCTTGTTCACCGCCGGGAAGGCGTTCCGCTTCACCAGCTTGCCGCGGCCGGGCTTCGGCTGCGAGTTCTGGCCGTGATGCCAGACGACCTCGCCGCGCGACAGCGTGTAGCGCGCCTGGCCGTTGACCTTGAAGCCTTCGAACACGTTGTAGTCGATGATCGACTTCTGGTTGGCGGCCGAGATCGTCTTCGACAGTTTTGGATCCCACACCACGATGTCGGCGTCGGAACCGGGCAGGATCGCGCCCTTCTGCGGATAGATGTTGAGGATCTGCGCGATATTGGTCGAGGTCACCGCGACGAACTCGTTGGGCGTGATGCGGCCGGTCTCGACGCCCTTGGTCCACAGCACCGAGAGCCGGTCCTCGAGGCCGCCCGTGCCGTTCGGGATCTTGGTGAAGTTGCCGATGCCGGTGCGCTTCTGCTCGGTGGTGAAGGCGCAGTGGTCGGTCGCCACCACCTGCAGCGAGCCGGCGGCGAGACCGGCCCACAGCGAATCCTGGTGGCTCTTGTCGCGGAAGGGCGGGCTCATCACGCGCCGCGCCGCATAGTCCCATTCCTTGTTCTGGTATTCGGTCTCGTCGAGCGTCAGGTGCTGGATGAGCGGCTCGCCGTAGACGCGCATGCCCTTCTGGCGGGCACGGCGGATCGCCTCATGCGCCTGCTCGCTGGAGGTGTGCACGATATAGACCGGCACGCCCGCCGCGTCGGCGATCATGATGGCGCGGTTGGTCGCCTCGCCCTCGACCTCGGGCGGACGCGAATAGGCGTGCGCCTCCGGGCCGGAGATGCCTTCCTTCATGAACTTTTCCTGCAGCGCCGCGACAATGTCGCCGTTCTCCGCGTGCACCAGCGGCAGCGCGCCGAGTGCGGCGCAGCGCTGGAACGAGGCGAACATCTCGTCGTCGTTCACCATCAGCGCGCCCTTATAGGCCATGAAGTGCTTGAAGGTGTTGACGCCGCGGCCGACCACCTTCTCCATCTCTTCGAAATGCTTCTTCGACCAGCCGTTGACGCACATGTGCAGCGAGTAGTCGGTCGAGGCCTGGCGCTTGGCTTTCGCCTCCCATTCGTCGAGCGCGGCGATCATGCCGTCCGGCCCGGGGATGACGAAGTCGACCACCAGCGTGGTGCCGCCGGAGACGGCGGCGAAGGTGCCGCTTTCCCAGGTTTCGGCCGCGGTGGTGCCCATGAAGGGCATTTCGAGATGGGTGTGCGGATCGATGCCGCCGGGCATGATGTAGGCGCCGCCGGCGTCGATCACCGTGTCGCCCTTGAGGTTCGGGCCGATCGCGGCGATCTTCTCGCCCTCGATCAGCAGGTCGGCTTCGTAGGTCCTGTCCGCAGCGACTATGGTGCCGCCCTTGATGACTGTCGACATGATCGTCTCTCTCCCGTGTTCCGTGTCAAAAACCATTGTGCCCCGCCCCGACCGAAAAGTCAGCTTCGGGCGGCGGTTCGGCGCCCTTCCGCTCCACGATCAGCCTGTAGGCCTCCGGCTCGCGGTGCTTGGCGAAGTTGAAGATCGTCTGCCGGTAGCGCTGGCCGAGGTCGAGGTCGCAGCGCGCCGTGATCACCTCGTCCTCCAGCGACACCGCCTGTGCGACGATCTCGCCCGACGGCGCGATGATCGCGCTTTGCCCGCCCATGCTCGAGCCTTCCTCGACGCCGCATTTGGCGGTGCCGATGACCCACGTCGAATTCTGGTAGGCGCCGGCCTGCATCGAAAGATGGTTGTGGAAATGGGTCAGGCTGTCGATGTCCCTGTGGCCGGTGTGGTCGTGCGGCGTGTTGTAGCCAAGCATGACCATCTCGACGCCCTGAAGGCCCATGACGCGATAAGTTTCGGGCCAGCGGCGGTCGTTGCAGATGCACATGCCCATGACGCCGTCGAAGGCGCGCCACACCTTGAAGCCGTAGTTGCCCGGCTCGAAATAGCGCTTCTCCAGGTGCTGGTGCGTGCGGCCGGGCTGCGGCTCGGAGTGCCCCGGCAGGTGCACCTTGCGGTATTTGCCGACGATGTTGCCCGAGCGGTCGACCAGGATCGAGGTGTTGAAGCGCCGCTTGCGGCCGTCCTCATGCGCAAGCTCGGCATAGCCGAGATAGAAGCCGATGCCGAGCTTCTTGGCCTCGTCGAACAGCGGCTGCGTCTCCGGTCCCGGCATCTCCTTCTCGTAATAGCTGTCGAGCTCCGCCTCGTCCTCGATCAGCCAGCGTGGGAAGAAGGTGGTGAGCGCCAGTTCGGTGAAGACGACGAGATCGGAACCGCGGGCCTTGGCCTCGCGCATCATCTCGATCAGGCGCCTCACCGTGTCCTTGCGGGTCTCGGATTTGGCGATCGGCCCCATCTGGGCTGCGGCTGCGTTGACGATGCGTGCCATCGTTTCCTCCTCTTTCTGCTTCGCCGCGGACCTCCTGTCCGCGCTTGAATCTTTCCAACCGCGCCCCTCGGCGCCTCTGGCTTCAGCTTGTCGCGTCCAAAAGGATGCGTTCGATCTCCAGCGCGTGGCCGAGCAGCCGCTCGTCCTCGCCGTGGCCGGCCTGGACGAGGAAACTCGTCGGCAGGTTGTTCGCGTCGCGTCCGTTCGGCAGGGCCACGCCGCAAAGGTCCAGGACGTTACCGAGCATGGTGTTGCGTAGCGCCCTGAGATTGACCTTGTGGAAGAGGTCGTCGTCGGCCTCGAGCGGCGCCACTTCCGGCGCGGTGATCGGCGTCGTCGGCATGACGAGAAGCGCGCCGCCGAGCTGTGCGTGGAATTTCGGGATCAGCCTGTTGCGCCCCCGCTGGATCGACAGCAGGTCGTCGGCCGACATCCGCTTGCCGTCCAGGATGCGCTTCACCACGCGGCGGTCGATCACCTCGACCTTGTCGCTGTCGATGAGGTCGCGGTACTCGTTGTAAGCCTCCGCCGCCGTCAGCGTGCCGTATCTGGCGTTCATCTCGAGGATCTCGTCGAGCGTATCGACATGCTCGTGCCGCACCGACACGCCGGCTCGCGCCAACGCCTCCAACGAGCGCTGGAAATTCTCCACCACGGCCTCGTCAGCATCGTCGAACACCACGTTCTGCGGCGCGAGCACGGTCAGCGTCGAAAGTTCGCGGCGGCGCACCGGCGTGGTCACCGCGCCGCGCAGCGCCATGTCGAGCAGGATGCAGTCTTCGACGGAACGCGCCAGCGGTCCGATCGTGTCGTAGCTGCGCGCCAACGGGATGAGGCCGGTGGTGTCGATGCGGCCGGTGCTAGTCTTGAAGCCCACGATGCCGTTGAACGCCGCCGGGATGCGCACCGACCCGCCCGTATCGGTGCCGACTGCGCATGGTGCCAGCCGGCCGGCGACCGCGGCGGCGCTGCCCGAGGACGAGCCGCCCGGCGAGCGCCGCGTCTTGCGGTCGTTGGGATTCACCGGCGTGCCGAAATGCGGGTTGAGGCCGAGGCCCGAATAGGCGAGTTCACTGAGATTGACCTTGCCGACGGACACCATGCCGGCGGCCGCCGCATTGGCGACGCAGGCGTGGTCCGCAGTCTTGGCCGGTTTGCCGCTGAACAGCTTGGAGGCCGCGGTTGTCGGCGTGCCTGCGACGTCGAAGAGATCCTTCCAGGCGATAGGCACGCCGTCGAGCGGCGACAATGGCGCGCCGACTTCGTAGCGGCCCTGCGCCTTCTTCGCCTCGGCGCGGGCGCGGGCCGCGCCGACGGTGATGAAGATGTTGTCGCCCTTGGCCCTGGCGATCCGCTCCAGCACGCATTCGGTCAGTTCGACGGGGCTCGCCTCGCCGGAACGGTAGGCAAGCGCGATGCCCGCCGCTGTCCGGTCGGCGATGTCTTCGATACTGCTCACGCTTCGCTCCTGCTCCTCGCCTGCAGCGGCCGCGCTGCCCCGTTTGGCGCCGCCGTCATGCCCGCCTTGCTGCGACCGCCATTGCGCTGCCGCCGAACCCGGGCTACATCTCCCTTGCTGCCGACCTGAGCGCTTCCGCCCGGCGGGCTCCCTTCAAAAAACAGCTCTCCTCCACGCCCTGCCGCATGGCCGTGCGCGTCCAACGTTCCGTTTCTGCCTCGATCGCACGCCTGCCGCTCCGGCTCTTCACGGCGGCCGGCGATCATCTCGTGCTTGCCGCCTCGGCTAATGGCCTCCATCCAGATAGGGATCGCCGGCCACGCCGGTATCGGCCTTGGAGAGGATGTGGACGTCCTCGGTGCTCCAACTCGCGACGACCTTGTCGCCTGTGTCGACCGGTTCGGCGAAATAGGCGCGGTCCGACACGTTGGCGACGAAGACGCCGCCCGCAGTGTTGATCGTGACCTTGACGTAGCTGCCCTGGTACTCGGTGGCGTCGACGACGCCGGCGATCGAGTTGACTTCGGTCGTGCCGTCGCCGCGCCGCAGCGCGACATGGTCGCGCCGCACCGACACCGACAGTTTCGAGCCGGCGGAGGCCGTCTCGTCTCCGGCTTTCGCCTCGAACGTCGATCCGTCCGCGGACTTCAGCTTGAACACGCCGCCGGAATTGCTCTCCACAGTGCCGGTCAGCACGTTCTGGCCGCCCATGAAGCGCGCCACGTATGGCGTCTTCGGCTTGTTGAAGATGACGTTCGCCGTGTCTGCCTGGTCGATGCGGCCGGTGTCCATCACCACCACCATGTCGGCCAGCGCGATCGCCTCCGGCTGCGTGTGGGTGACGTGCACGAAGGTGATGCCGAGCTCGTCCTGCAGGCTCTTAAGCTCGCCGCGCATGCGCAGCCTCAGGAACTCGTCGAGAGCCGACAGCGGCTCGTCAAGCAGCAGCACCTTCGGGTTGGTGATCAGTGAGCGCGCCAGCGCGACGCGCTGCTGCTGGCCGCCCGAAAGCTGCGCCGGCATTCGGTCCTTCAGGTGGTCGAGCTGCACACGCTGCAGCATCTCCAGCGCTTTCTGCCGGCGCTCTTCCTTCCCGACATTGCGCATCTTCAGGTAGAAGGCGACGTTGTCGAGGATGGAGAGATGCGGAAACAGCGCATAGCTCTGGAACATCATAGCGGTGCCGCGCTCGACCGGCGCCTTGCCCACCACCATGTCCTTGCCGATGTAGATCTCGCCCGAACTCGGCGTCTCGTGGCCGGCGATCATCCTGAGGATCGTCGTCTTGCCGCAACCGGACGGCCCGAGCAGGCAGCAATAGGAGCCGTGCGGGATCGTCAGATTGATGTTCTGGACGGCGTAGGTGTTGCCGAACTGCTTGGCGACGTCGACCAGGCGGATCTCGCCGCTTTCCTGCAGCGGACGGGCGTTCGAAACGTGGGCTGCGGTTGTTGTCATGCTGTTCATTTCCCGCGGGACCGTTTGCGTTGGATGAGGATAATCGACGACAGCGCAAGCGCGATGACGAGGAACGAGACGATGGTGGTGACGGTGCCCAGTGCATAGAGCGCCGGAGAGGTGACGTTGGTCGTCATCGTCCAGATCTCCAGCGGCAGCGTGTTCTTCGAGCCGACGGTGAGCCAGCTTCTCGGGAACTCGTCATAGGACAGCGTGAAGCCGAATAGCGCCACCGCGATCATGCCCGGGAACACGATCGGAACGACGACTTCCTTGACCGTCTGCCACTTGCTGGCGCCGAGGTCGTAGGCCGCCTCCTCGTAGGAGGGGCTCAGCCGGCCGAGGATCGCGAACATGATGAGCAGGCCGAAGGGCAGCGCCCAGGACAGGTGTGCGCCCAGCGCCGACGTGTACCAGCTCGCCGGCCAGCCGAGATAGCGGAACGTGACGAGGATGCCGATCGACAGCACCAGGCCGGGCACGATCAGGCTGGCGATCGCCGTATAGAAGATCGCGGTCGCGCCCTTGAAGCGGCGGCGGAAGGCAAAGCCGGCCGTCACCGAGATCAGCACGGTGAGCAGCATCACCCCGACCGCCAGCGGCAGCGAGCGGTTGAAGGCGCCGACCACGTCGCCGGTCCGGCGCGGGTTGAACAGTTCGTCGAACCACATCAGCGACGGGTCGCGCAGCGGGAAGACGAGCGAGGCGGACGGACCCTGGAAGGAGAGGATCAGCACCGCGATCATCGGCCCGTACAGGAAGATGACGAACAGCGCGAACAGCGCCGCCAGCACGTAGAACGTCCAGGGGCGCGGTCCGTAGGAGGGGGAAGAAGCAGCCATGCCTATCTCACCAGTTCCTTGCGCACGTCGACCAGGCGGAAGATCGAGGCGGCAATCAGGAGCACGACGATCAGCAGGATCACCGCACTAGCCGCGGCGCGCGGATAGTTCAGGAACTGCAGGTCGTTGAAGATGCCGGAGGTCGCGGAGCCGGACAGGCCGCCGCTCATCACGGTGACGACGAAGAAGTCGCCCATCACCAGCGTGACCACGAACAGCGCGCCGAGCGCGATGCCGGTCTTGGACAGCGGCAGCACCACGTTCCAGATGACGCCCCAGCGGGTGGCGCCGGCGTCGACCGCGGCTTCCAGCAGCGACTTGTCGATGCGCGCCATCGAGTTGAAGATCGGCACGATCATGAACAGCGTGAACAGGTGCACATAGGCGACCACCACCGAGAAGTCGGAATAGAGCAGCCATTGCAGCGGCTGGTCGATGACGCCCATCTTCAAAAGCGCGCTGTTGATCAGACCCTCGGTGCCAAGCACTGGGCGCCAGGAGATCATGCGGATGATGTTGGACGTCCAGAACGGCACCGTGCAGACCAGGAAGAGCCCGATCGCGATCAGCAGGCTGCGCACGTGGAAGACCAGGAAATAGGCGATCCAGAAACCCAGCACGAAGGTGATGGCGAGCACGATCAGCGTGAATTTCAGCGTCGACCGGTAGAGCGTCCAGGTCGTCGGATTGCTGAGCAGGTCGATGTAGTTCTTCAGCGTGAAGTCGGGCACGATGCCGACTAGCATCTGGTAGCGGAAGAAGCTCACCACCACGACCAGCGCGACGGGCACGATGAAGAACAGCGCAAGCACGATCGTCAGCGGCGCGACCTGCAGATAGGTCGGCAACATGGAGCGTTTTGCAGTCGGCGCAGATGTCATCGTCTATCCCGGATGAAATCAATCTCGCCCCGAGGGGCAGTTTCGGGGCGGCGGCATCGCGCCGCCCCGAGTTCCCGATTTAGGCAGCGTTGAATTCGTTCCACTTGGAGTAGAGGAATTCAGCCTCGTCCATCAGGTTGTTCCAGACCGCGACCTGGGCGAAGCGCTCCTCGAAGGAGCCGCCGTCGCGCACGTCGCCCGCCGAGTTCGTCTTCTCGCCGGTCGGGCTGGTGATGTCGGCAGTCGCCGCCTTGCCCTCGTAGAAGAAGCCGCGCTCGTTCTCCGAGAGGTTGGCCATCGCCGTCTTCGGGTTGGAGCTGTAGTAGCCCTGCTTGGCGATGAAGCCGCCGACCCAGCCGGAATTGTACCAGTTGAGGTACTCATAGGCCGCGTCGAGCTTCAGGCCCTCGAGGTGGGCGAGCAGCCCGAGGCCGTTGCCCCAGCCGCGATAGCCTTCCTTGAGCGGCTGGTAGGTGCACTTCACGCCCTGCGTCTGCACGGCGGTGACGGCCGGCGACCACATCGACTGGATGACGACCTCGCCCGACGCCATCAGGTTCACGCTCTCGTCGAACGTGTTCCAGAGCGCGCGGAAATGGCCGCCCTTCTTCAGCTCGATCAGCTTGGCGATGGTGGCGGTCAGTTCTTCCTGGGTCGGGTTGCCCTTGTCGCCATAGGTCAGCAGACCGGCGGCCTCGCAGGCCATCATGGCGTCCATGATGCCGTTGGTCGGGATGTTCTGGATCGCCGTCTTGCCCTTGAAGTCGGGCGAGAAGAGGTCGGCCCAGCTGTTGACCTCGCGTCCGACCAGGTCGGGACGGATGCCCAGCGTGTCGGCATTGAAGACGCCGGGGCAGAAGTTCGCCCAATCGGTCTTGCCACTGGCGAAACCGTTGCTGTCCTTGCCTTCGCGATAGATGAACTCGATCGGCGCATCGCCCTGGCGCGAGACTTCCTTGCCCGCGAACGTGCCTTCCGTGTAGAGCGGGGTCAGGTCGCCCCAGTTCTTGATCTTGGCGATCTCGACGCCCTGCAGCGCGCCCTGCGGGACGGCCACCTTGCTCTGCCAGACCTCGAGGTCGGCGATATCGAGCGAGGACGGGTCCTGCACCAGACGGTTGAGCAGTCCCGGATGGTCGACCACCGACATCTCGACCTTGAAGCCGAGATCCTGGCTTGCCTGCCTGGCGATGTCCGGCAGCGTCGAATAGGACATGCCGGTGTGGTTGAGGGTGATGTCCTTGAGGTTCTGCGCCCAGACCATCGGGAAGCCGGTGACAGCCGTCACGCCGGCGACCGCTGCGCCGCCCTTGAGGACCGCGCGCCGCGAAACCGTCTTGTTCAGAAGTGTCTTCTTCATGTCAGTTCTCCCATTGCGTTTGCGTTTTCACGCTGCGTCGACGACGCCGCCTTGCCCTTCGCATGCCGAGTTTGCCACGGTCTTCTTGAAGTCGGTAGGCCGGCTGTTGGTAAAGTGATGCAGTCTCCCTTCGTCGCTCCGTCACTATCCTCCGGCGGAACAGTGCCGGCAATGAAATTCCACGGCGCCTTGCCGCGGCATTTCAATCCGTCCTAGCCGCGCGCCATCCCGGCGTCCGGCGCATTCGTTTCATCCATGTCGAGCATCCATCCCCCGCCGCGGCAGAAGCCATCGCGCGGATGGCCGCCGGCAAGGATGGGAAAGCGGTTGCAGGAGATTGCAAAACCTTCGTCTGCTGCCGACACAAGGGCGCTGAAGGCGCGTATATCCAACGCTGGATCACCCATTAATCTGTTCACCCCAACGTCACTGACGGACGCTTTTTTCAATTTATATAAGTCGTAGACAGCGAAGCTTTTATTGTGAAATAATTATTTCGCATAGATTGAAATGAAATAGTTATCAATCTGCAGGCGGACATCGAATGCGATACGATCTCAAGCATCTCGCCACCTTTATCGCCGTTGCCGAGGAACTCAACTTCCACCGCGCCGCCGAACGTCTGGCCATGGCGCAGCCGGCCGTCAGCCGCATCGTGCTCGAGCTCGAAGACCGGCTCGGCGTCAAGCTCCTGGAGCGCACCACGAGGAAGGTGCGGCTGACGGAGTCCGGGCGCTATCTCCTTGAGGAGGCGCAGGAGATCCTCGACCGCATCGAGATCGCCGAAAACACCACCCGCCTCCTCGCTTCCGGCACCAAGGCGATCCTGCGCGTCGGCTACACCACCATCACCGGCCACGCGCTGATGCCCGACATCACCCGCGAGTTCCGCCAGTCGAATCCCGACGTCCGCCTCGAACTGGAGTACATGACGTCGCCGGTGCAGCGCGACAAGATCCTGCAGGACGAGATCGATCTCGGCCTGATCGACGGCCCCTTCCAGAGTTCCGAGATCGAATCCCGCCTCGTCGCCCGCCACAAGCTGTGGGCGCTGCTCCCGCCGCGCCATCCGCTCACCGCCAAGCCGCATCTGACCATCGAGGACCTTGCCAAGGAGAAGCTCGTCATCGGCACCAACGCCGAGTGGCCGACCTTCCGGCGCATCGTCGTCGCGCTGTTCCAGAGCCATGGCTATGTGATGAATGTCGGCCAGGAGGCGTCGAGCCTCACCGGCCTGCTCGGCCTCGTCACCGCCGGCGTCGGCATCACGCTCTTCACCGCCATGCCCCGCTATTGCGGCGAGAACGCGATCGCGCCAAGGCCCATCGTCACCGACCCGCCGCTGCAGATCGAGACGCACCTCGCCTGGCGCCGCACCAGCATCAACATGGCCAAGCGCCGCTTCATCGAAGCCAGCCAGAGGGTCAGCGCCGCCTACCTGGCGCCGTGATTTCGAGCTCACCCACCCACCATTCCAATCCAAAAAGGGGAACCATCGACATGGAAAACTGGGCAAACCGCAAGACGCTGATCCTCGGCCGCAACGAGATGATCGGCCTCCTGAAGCCGCACGAATACAATGACTGCGTCGAACAGGCCTATCGCATGCATGGCGAGGGCCGCTTCTACATGGACCCGAAGGGCCACATCGTGCTCGACCGCTTCCCCGGCGAATGGGAAGCCATGCCCTCCTATATCGAGGAGCCGCATGCGGCGGCCTGCAAATGGGTGTCGATCCGCGAGCAGAATCGCGAGAAATACAACCTGCCGACCGTCTTCTCGATCCTGATCTACACCCACCCCGAGACCGGCTTCCCGCTCGCCATCGTCGACGGCAGCTACCACACGGTGATGCGCACGGGCTCGGCTGCGGCCGTGTCGACCAAATGGATGGCGCGCAAGGATTCCAAGAAGCTCGCCATCATCGGCGCCGGCCATATGGCCGAAGGCGCGATCCAGACCTGCAACGAGGTCTTCAAATGGTCTGAGGTGCGCGTCTGGAGCCGTGGCAAGGAGACGCTCGACAATTTCGTCAAGGACATGCAGCCGAAGTTCGACCACTTCGAGATCAAGCCCTCGACCGACCTCGAGCAGACGGTGCGCGGCGCCGACGTGGTGGTGACGCTGACCCCGGCGCGCGGACCGATCGTCATGGCCGACTGGATTTCGCCCGGCACCCACATCGCCGCCGTCGGCGCCGACAAGAAGGGCGATCAGGAGTTGGAGAGCAGGCTGCTCAAGGGCGCGCGCATCTTCGTCGACGATATCAGGCAGTGCCGCACCGACGGCGAGATCAACGTGCCGCTTTCGGAAGGCGTCATCACCGAGGCCGACGTCGCCGGCGAGATCGGCGAGGTGATCACCGGCAGGAAGCAAGGCCGCACTTCCGACGAGGAGATCACCATCTTCGATTCCACCGGCATCGCGCTGCAGGATTCTGCGACCGTGCCGCTGGAATACGAGCGGGCGATGGCTGCCGGCGTCGGCATCGAGAAGAAGATGATCTCGACCTGAGCGATTTCGTCCGGCTCATCCGTCCAGAAGCGGCCCGCAACCCCTCATTGCAGCCGGCGATTTCCTCGCCGGCTGCGTTCCCCAGCGGAACATTTTTGCGGCTTCGGCGTTTATTTCTGCTAAGCTCCTAAAGCGGGGTTCCGGGAGGAATGTATGCGCAAGATGCCTTTCTTTTCGCCGGTATGCGTGTCGTCGGCTGACGAGCCTTCCGGCCATGACATCGAGGATCTGGAGCAGGCGCTGCTTTTCCTGCGCCACTGGCCGGCAGACAGGCGCGGCCCGGTCTATCAGGCTGCCTACAACGCCTGCACCGCGGCCCGCGACGGCTACCTGACGGTCGAGGAAGCGAGGAAATCGCTGTCCGGCTTCGCCCGCATCACCGGCATCCTGAAGAAGACCGATCTGAAGCCGGCCGTCGCCGGCGATCCGGACGGCAGACGCCACCTGCAAGGCTAACACGCCGCGATCCAGCCAACTGCCAGGATCAGTGAAGTCGAACCAGACCCGGCAGGGCTTCGTCAGGGTCTGGAGTGCGCGGCTTTACTCGCCGGCGGCAGCCGCTTGCGCCGCCCCGCCCCCCGTACCAGGTACAAGCTCGCACCCTTCGTAGAACTCGTGATAATTGCAGGTCAGCTCTTCGCCGGCCGCAATGTCGCGCGTTGCGGTTCCGACGCCATATTCCGAAAAATCGGTGTTCGGCGTGTCGGAGTGGTTCATGAAGCGCCCGTTGTCGACCTCGTAGACCAGAAAACCGGGACTGTCCGGGCTCGGATAGGCGTAGCGGTCGAGCAGTTCCCTCATCGTTTCAGGCATGGAATCATAGGCATCCGCCGGGATCAGCCGGTCGAAATCCGGATTGAGCCGCCATATGGGCGCTCCCTTGCCGATCGGCGCCGCCGCGAAGACGCCCACTCCCTCGATCTCGCTGGCGGCCACATAGGTGCTCACCAGAAGCATGGCTTCACATTTGGTCGTTGTAGTGTTCCTTGGTCTGCCCGACCATGCGCGCCAGTTCCGAAAAGCCGGGCATGCTCGATTCGCCCTGGCTGTTGTTCGCCAGTTGCAGCAGGCGGATCGGAAAGCAGATGGCGTCACGGTTGGCGGGCGACATGTCTTCGAACAGCCTCTCTTCGCCGGTCAGGCTCGCCTCGGCTTTTCGCAAGGCAAGGTCTATCTCGTCAATGCTGAGCAGGCCCTTGTGCACCAGCGCGTTGTTGATGGAGGCGACGGCAAGCAGAAGGCCCTGAAGCTGCAGGTTCGCGGTGTTCATGGCTTGTCCCTTCCTGTTGAGCTGCCGGCGGCCAGGCGCTCACCCGCCGGCTTGCGCCATAACCTCAGGCCGGCAGGAATGGTTCCGGCAGGCGGGGAAGCCGCAAGAGCCTACTCGGCCGGCTCCACGCCGGAATAGGCGGCTTCCTCGAGTTCGCGCTTCAGCCGCGCCTCCTCCTGCACCTTCGGCGTGACGAAGCGCCCTAACAGCAGATAGGCGACGGGGGTCAGGAACAGCGTCGAGATGGTCGCCATGCCGAGGCCGCCGACGATCACCCAGCCGAGCGCGATGCGCGCCTCCGCCCCGGCGCCCGACGCCAGCACCAGCGGCAAGCCGCCGAGCACCGTGCAGATCATGGTCATCGTCACCGGCCGCAGGCGGATGTTGGACGCCTCCTCGATGGCCTGGCGCACGTCCATGCCGCGATCGCGCAACTGATTGGCGAATTCGACGATCAGGATGCCGTTCTTCGCCATGATGCCGACCATCAGCACCAGGCCGATCTGGCTATAGGCGTTGAGGCTGGTGCCGGTGATCAGCAGCGCGAAGACCGCGCAGGCAAGCCCGAGGGGCACCGTCGCCATGATGATCACGGCGCTGACGAAGCTCTCGAACTGCGCGGCGAGCACGAGCAGGATGATGACCAGCGCGAAGCCGAAGATCGTCATCATGCCGCTGTTGGTCTCGCCGAGCGTCGCCGCCTCGGCGAGCGGCAGGATGCGGCTGCCGGCCGGCAGCATCGGCCCCGCGATCTCCTGGGCGCGCTGATAGGCGTCGCCCAGCGCGAAGTCCGGCGCCAGGTTGGTTGTTATGGCGACCGCCCTGAGCTGCTGCTCGCGCGCCAGCGACGGCGGCACCGCCTTCTCGGTCAGCGTCGCGATCGAGGCCAGCGGCACGAACCGGCCGTCGACCGTCTTCAGGAAGATGTTCTCCATATCCGTCGGGTCGTTGATCGGATTGGTGGTGGAGACCAGCTTCACCGCGAAGGAACGGTCGTCGATGAACACCTCATCGACCTCGTTGCCGTCGAGCATCGCCTGTATGGCTTCCGAGAGCCCGACGATGTCGATGCCGAGGTCCGAGGCGCGGTCGCGGTTGATCGACACGGAAAGCTGCGGCTGCGTCGCGTCGGTGGTGAGGCGCGGCTGCTGGAAACGCGGATCCTTCTCCATCTCGGCGATGATCCTGTTTGCCGTCTCGCCGAGCTCGGCATAGCTGTTCGAACCGATCACCGCGAATTGCAGGCCGTTGCCGGCGCCGCGAATGCCGAGGCTATTGGGCGTCACCGGGAAGGCGCGGACGCCCGGCACGTCGGCCACCAGCCTGACGATCTCCGCCATGATTTCCTGCTGCGAGCGCTCGCGCTCGTCCCACGGCGCCAGCGCCATCACCATGAAGGCGCTGTTGACGGAACCGCCCTGCCCGGCATTGGCGAAGGTCGCCTGAATCTCGCCGGAATCGCGCAGCGGCTGGATCAACTGCTCGATGCGGCGCAGCTGCTGCGTCGTGTAGTCGAGGCTCACGCCCTGCGGCGCGTTGATGCGTAGCATCGCCAGCGAGCGATCCTCGGACGGCGTAAGCTCCTGCCGGATCAGCCCGAAAGCGCCATAGGCGCTCGCGGCGAACAGCAGGGAGACCAGCACGACGATCCAGGGCGCGCCGAGACAGGCGTGCAGGCAGCGCCGGTAGAGGCCGGCCAGCTTGCCGCCGATATTGCCGATCACACCGCCATGATGGTCGCCGGCATGCGCCGTCAGCATGCGCGAGGCGAGCATCGGGCAGAGCGATAGCGCGACGACGCAGGAAAGCATCACCGCGATCGCCAGCACGAAGCCGAATTCGCGGAACAGGCCGCCGGTCTGGCCGGGCAGGAAGGAGAGCGGCACGAACACCGCGACCAGCGTCGCCGTGGTGGCGACCACCGCGAAGAACACCTCCTGCGTGCCGAGCACGGCGGCAGCGCGCGGCCCCATGCCCTCGTTGCGCCGGCGCACGATGTTCTCCAGCACCACGATCGCGTCGTCGACGACGAGACCGGTCGCCAGCACCAGCGCCAGCAGCGTCAGGATGTTGACCGAGAAGCCGACGAGGTAGATCGCCGCGATCGTGCCGATCAGCGCGACCGGCAGGGCGAGGCCCGGAATGAGCGTCGCCCTGAGGTCGAGCAGGAAGAGATAGATGACGAGCAGCACGATCGACACGGCGATCACAAGCGCGATCTCGACCTCGTGCACCGCGCCGCGCACGAAGACCGCATCGTCGCTGGTCACCTTGATGCTCATGCCTTCCGGCAGGTTCTTCTGGATGTTCGCCACCGCCGCCCGCACCCCGTCGGAAATGTCGAGCGTGTTGGATTCGGCCTGCCGGATGATGCCGAGTCCGATGCCCGTCTTGCCGTCCGAGCGCAGCGAGGAGACTGCGATGTCGGGACCGAGCGTCACCGTCGCCACGTCGCCCAGCCGGTTCTGGTCGCCGATCATCAGCGCTTCGAACGCATCGGGCGTCGTCACGTCGGCGGTGGCGCGCACGATGATGTTCTGGTCGTTGGTGGTCAGCGCGCCGGCCGGCGTGTCCAGGGCGATCGACGACAGCGTGTTGCGGATGTCGGCGATGGTGAGGCCGAGACTGGCGAGCTTCGCCTGGTCGATGTCGATGCGGAATATCTTCTCGCGGTCGCCGTAGACGCTGATGTCCGCCACGCCCGGCACAGCCGACAGCGTGTCGAGGATCTGGTCCTCGATCAGGATCGTCATGTCCTCGACCGACATCGTGTCTGAGGTAACGGCGAGGCGCAGCACCGCGTCGGCATTGGCGTCGGCCTTGACGATGCGCGGCGGATCCGCGTCGTCCGGCAATTGATCGGTAACCCGGCCGACCGCGTCGCGCATGTCGGACGCGGCGACGTCGAGATCGACGCCGTCGTTGAACTCCACGGTGACGCGGCTGCGGCCGTAGGAGGATGTCGAGGAGATCGACTTCACGCCGGAGACGCGCGACACCGCGCCTTCGAGCACGTCGGTCAGTTCGCGGTCGATGGTTTCCGCCGCCGCGCCCCGGTAGTCGGCGGTGATGGTGATTACCGGCCGGTCGACGTCGGGCAGTTCCCGCACCTCGACGCCGAAGAAGGCGGCAAGCCCCGCAACGATGATCAGCGTGTTGATCACGAAGGCGAGGATCGGACGGCGCACGAAGAGCGCCGTCATGCCGTTTTCGGGATGGGCGTTGCTGGCTTCCGACATCGCGCGCCTTGCCCCGCGCTACGAGCCGCTGCCGACCACGGCCGGCCGCGTCGTGCCGGGCTCGCTGCGGGCGATGAGCACCTCGGCGCCGTCGCGCACCGCATGGACGCCTTCCGTCACCACCGTATCGCCCGGCCTGATGCCTTCCGCCGACACCAGCACGCTTTCGGTGTTGCGCTGGACGATACGGACCGGCGTGCGCTTCGCCTTGCCGTCGCGGATCACCCAGACGAAGGCGCCGTCCGTGCCCCACTGGATCGCCAGCGGATCGACGGAGGGATAGGCGTCGCCCGGAAACTTGACCGAGACGCGGAACGACATGCCGGCGCGCAGCGTGTCCTTGTCGTTGGGGATGGCGGCCTGCACGAGCAGCGTGCGGCTCTTGTCGTCGACCCGGTTGTCGACGGCGCTCACCGTGCCTTCGAACACCTCGTCCGGCCGCGCGATCGGCGACGCCGTCAGGCGGCCGCCGACCGCCATGTTGGCGGCGAAGCGCTCCGGCACGTAGAAGTCGATCTTGATCTGCGAACGGTCGTCGATCGTGGCGACCACGGTGTCGGTGGTGACGTAGTTGCCGGCCTCCACCGGCAATATGCCGATGATGCCCTCGATCGGGGCGGTGATAGCGCGGCGGTCGAGGTTGAGCTGCGCGTCGCGCAGGCCCAGTTTCGCGTTGCCGACGACGAGTTCGGCGTCCGTCACCTGCACCTGCGTCGCCGTATTGCTCGATCTCAGCGAGCGGACGCGCTCCAGCTTCGCCTCGGCATCGGCGAGTGCGATCTTGGCGCGGTCGAGCGCGATTTCCTCGACCTCCGAGTCGAGCCGCGCGATCACCGTGCCCACATCGACCTGCGCGCCGGATTCGAGCTCGATCGTCGTCACCCGGCCGGCCGTATAGGGCTTGACGGTGACCGAATTGTTCGCCCGGCCGGTGCCTATCGCCGAAAGCCTGTCGTTGATGACGGCCTCGATCACCGGCGCGGTGATCACCGCGGTCTGGGGGCCGCTGCGGCGCGGTTCCCCGTTCCCGCCCTGCGGCTTCGCATCGCCGGCGACCTGCACGGCCCAGCCCAAGCCCCAGCCCGCCAGAATCTCGGAAGCGCCCGGAAAAAACTTCACCCATGCGGCCGCGGCTGCGACCAGAACGACCAGGGCAAGGAGCAGTTGTTTCCAGGCTGTCATAGACACTCCGGGTCCGGCGGGCCAGGGATGCGCCCGTAACGGTCATGCTGGATTGAGGATGAGGCGCGACCCTGCACGCCCTGTCCCCAGGAATCCCTACTGGCGCCTTATGACAATTTCACGGCCCCGGCGCACCCATTTTATCATTAAATCTAGGTAAGGTAGAGCGCCTGCGTTCCGGTAAACGATTGTTCACAAAAGCTTGTTCAGCGCAGGCCCTCCATCTCGCCGATGCGCCGCGCGCTGTCCGCCTCGAGCCGCCGCGTCAGCTCTCCGATCAGGGTTTCGGCGACGACGAAGAGCGCCGCCGAGGAGTCCCAGGGCGACGGCACGGCGGTCCGGCCGACGACGACATGGCGGGCAAAACGCGCGATCGGCGACAGCCACTGGTCGGTGAACAGGATGATGTGGACGCCGCGCTGATGCGCTTTCTCGGCGAAGCGGGCGAGGCTTTCCTGGTAGCGGCGGATGTCGAAGATCAGGAGCACGTCACGCTTGCCCATGTCGATCAGCCGGTCGCGCCAGTTGCTTTCCTGGCCGGCGAGGTGAAGCACGTTGGGCCGGATGATGGTCAGATGCGCCGCCATGTAGTGGGCGACGGGGTCGGTGAAGCGCCCGCCGATCAGGAAAACCGCGGCTTTCGGGTTCGACAGCAGCGTCACCATGTCGGCGATCTGCTTTTCGGACACGTGGCGGAACGTCTCGTGGATGTTTTCCAGCGTCGCCTCGACCGTGGGCGGAACGCCGCCGCGCCGCGACGGCTGCGGCAGCCCGGCCCGCGAGGCCGGCGACTGCAACTGCGCCGCCAGTTCGTCCTGCAGCGCCGCCTGGAATTCGGGATAGTTGTGGAACCCCAGCCGCGCCACGAAGCGAAGGATGGTCGGCGAACTGACGCCGGCGACTTGCGAGAACTCCGCCACCGTCTTCAACCCCACGACGGGGTAGCCGGCGATCAGCGCCTGCGCGGCGCGCCGTTCCCCCGCAGGCATCGAGTCCATGCGGTCGGAGATCAGTTCGGCGACGCCGGTTTTCATCTTTGCCGTCCCCCACTTCTTTCCAAAACCGATTTGACAAAGCCGCGAAAGGTGTATGAAATCATCCACGACGACGCAATGAAACAAAAATCGTAACATACGATACAGCGTCGGAGGGGCTTCGCATGCAGCATGCAAGGCAGGCGGCACACGCCGGCGAAGGCGTGGTGGAGAAAGGCATGGTTCGGGTCACGAACCGCGCCGGCACGTCGCCCTTCCTGCTCGTCTGCGATCATGCATCCAACTACCTGCCGCCGCATCTCGGCACGCTCGGCCTGAAGCCGGCGGACATGCTGCGCCACATCGCCTGGGACCCGGGCGCGCTGCCCGTTTCCCTCAAGATGGCCGATATGCTCGACGCCGCGCTGGTCGAGGCCGGCGTGTCGCGCCTCGCCATAGACTGCAACCGGCCGCTGGATGCGCCGGACCTCATCCCGCAGATCAGCGAGACCACGCTCGTCCCCGGCAACGCCGCCCTCGCCGAGGCCGACCGCGCCGAGCGGATCGCGCTTTCCTGGCGCCCCTTCCACGACACGATCGAGTCGCTGGTCCAAGAGCGGCTGGCCGCCGGCCGCGCCACTTGGCTGGTCTCGATCCATTCCTTCACCCCCGTCTACAAGGACGTCGTCCGTCCCTGGGAGATCGGCGTCATCCACGACCAGGACGAGCGCCTGTCGGCCCCCCTCATCGCCGCCCTGCAAGCCACGAAACGCTTCGACGTCGGCATCAACCAGCCCTATTCGCCCGCCGATCGCGTCTATTTCACGCTGGAGCGGCATGCGCGTTCGCGCGGCCTCCCCTGCGTGATGATCGAGATCAGCAATGCCGAGATCGCCGACGCCGACGGGCAGGCGCGATGGGCGGAGCTGCTCGCGCAGATCCTCGGAAACATCCGCCTGCCCGCTTCCGCCGGGCACCCAGACCCGCATCTCGATTCGTAGACAGGAGCACAAGCGCCTTGCCCGAGCCGATCCGCATATTCGTCCGAGTGGTCGACGGCCTGAACTACAGGATCGGCCGCTTCGCCATGTACCTGCTCTATCCGCTGGCGGCGATCCTGCTCGCCTCCACGGCATCGCGCATCTTCCTCGGCCTGCCGATCAACTGGGCGCTGGAAATGTCGCAGTTCATCCTGTCCGCCTACTACCTGCTCGGCGGCGCCTACACGTTCCAGCTCGGCCAGCATGTGCGGATGGATCTGCTCTATGACAGGCTGTCGGCGCGCAATCGCGCCATCACTGACGCATTCACCATCCTGTTCGTCATCTTCTATCTTGCCGTCCTCTTCGGCGGCGGCCTGTCGAGCACGAATTACGCGATCGTCTACGGCCAGAAGAACTACTCCGCGTGGAGCCCGCCCTTGTGGCCTATCAAGGTCGTGATGACGGCCGCGATCTTCATGATGCTGCTGCAGTGCGTCAGCGCCCTCTTCAAAGACATCGCCATTGCGCGCGGAAAGCCCCTCGCATGAGCTCCGAGCTGATCACACTGTTCATGTTCGGCACCATGCTGGTGCTGTTGTTCACCGGCCAGCGCGTCTTCGGCGTCATCGGTTTCGTCGGCTCGGCTGCGGCGCTGTGGCTGTGGGGACAGGGCTCCTTCGAGATGCCGTTCAACGCCACCTTCCAGGTGCTGAACTGGTATCCGCTGATCACCGTGCCGTTCTTCGTCTTCATGGGATACATGCTGTCGGAATCGGGCATGGCGTCCGGCCTCTACCGCATGTTCCACGTCTGGTTCGGCCCGGTTCGCGGCGGTCTGGCTCTCGGCACGATCGGCCTGATGGTGCTGATCGCGGCGCTGAACGGCCTCTCGGTCGCCGGCATGGCGATCGGCGCGACGATCGCGCTGCCGCAGCTGCTTCGCCACGGCTACGACAAGGTGATGGTGACCGGCGTCATCCAGGCCGGTTCGTCGCTCGGCATCCTCATTCCGCCGAGCGTCGTGCTGGTGCTCTACGCGATGATTGCGCGGGCGCCGGTGATCGACCTGTGGCTGGCCGGCATCGGGCCGGGCCTGCTGATGGCGGTCATCTTCGCGATCTACGTCTATGTCCGCTGCCTCCTGCAGCCGGAGATTGGGCCGGCGCTGCCGGCCGAGGAGCGCGCGCAGATCACACGCTCCGAGAAATTCGCGCTGCTGCGTTCGGGCCTGCTGCCGCTGGCGATCTTCTTCATCATGATGGGACTGTTCCTCACCGGCGTCACCAGCCTGGTGGAGAGTTCGGCCGTCGGCGCGCTGCTGTCCGTCGGCGCCGCCTGGTGGTCGGGCAACCTCAACCGTCGCGTGTTCGAGGATTCCACGCGCAACACGCTCACCATCTCGTGCATGTTCATGTGGATCATCCTCGGCGCGCTGTGCTTCAGCTCGGTCTATGACGGGCTGGGAGCGGTCAAGGCGGTGAAGACCCTGCTGGTGGATACATACGATTTCAGCCCCTGGACGATCCTCATCCTGATGCTGCTCTCCTTCATCGTCATGGGTATGTTCCTCGACGACACCGCGATGCTGGTCATCGTGGCGCCGCTCTACATTCCGTTGGTGGGGGCGCTCGGCTTCGATCTCATCTGGTTCGGCATCCTCTACACGATCACCTGCCAGATCGCGTACATAACGCCTCCCTTCGGCTACAATCTGTTCCTGATGCGCGCGATGGCGCCTCCCGAGGTGACCCTGATCGACATCTATCGCTCGATCATCCCCTTCTTCTTCCTGATGGTTCTGTCGATCATCATCCTGATGGTCTTCCCTGAGATCGCCCTGTGGCTGCCGTCGCTCTACCGCGGGGGGTGACGACGGCCGGGGACATGACTGCCTCCGGGCAGGGTATTCGATACTGAAACCGCAACGAGAAAGAGGAGAACGTAGTGATGACGGAGAAGACCAACCTCAGCAAACGCGACTTCCTGCGCAAATCGGTGCTGACCAGCGCCGGCGCTGCCGGCGCCACCTTGCTCGCGACGCCTTACGTGAAGGCGCAGAGCCCTATCAAGTGGCGCCTGCAGACCTATGCCGGCCCGGCGCTCGCAGAGCACGTCGTCAAGAATTCGATAGACTGGTTCAACAAGGCCGCCAATGGCGAGATGGAGATCGAGCTCTATACGGCCGACCAGCTCGTTCCTCACGGCGAGCTGTTCCGCGCCGTGCAGTCCGGCACCATCGACGCCGCCCAGAGCGACGACGACTCGGCTGCCGCGCCCGTCGACGTCAAGGTGTTCGGCGCCTACTTCCCGCTCGCCTCGCGCTATTCGCTCGATGTGCCGGCGCTGTGGCACTGGCACGGCCTCAAGGAAGTCTGGGAGGAAGCCTACGCCGAGATTCCCGGCGTGACCTGGCTCTCGACCGGCGCGTGGGATCCCTGCAACTTCGGCACTACCAAGCCGATCAACTCGCTGGCCGACCTCCAGGGCCTCAGGGTCTACACCTTCCCGACAGGCGGCCAGTTCCTCTCCAAGTTCGGCGTGGTGCCGGTGTCGTTGCCCTACGAAGACGTCGAGCCGGCGATCCAGACCGGCGAACTGGACGGCGTCTGCTGGTGCGGCATCACCGAGATGCACACCGTGGGCTGGGCGAACGTGCTGAAGTATTACCTCACCAACCCGCTGTCGGGCGCATGGGCCGGCTCCTACTTCGTCAACACCGAAAAGTGGAACGCGGTGCCGGAGCACCTGCAGCAGCTCTTCAAGCTGGCGATGGATTCCTCGCATTATTATCGCCAGCACTGGTACTGGGCGGGCGAGGCTAAGTACCGCAACGAGGGCAAGCTGGAGCTGACGACCATTCCCGCCGCGGAGTGGAAGCAGGTCGAGGACGAGGCGACCAAGTTCTGGGACGAGGTCGCCGGCCAGAGCCCGCGCAGCGCCAAGGTCGTCGAGATCATCAAGAAATACAACGACTCGATGAACAAGGCTGGCGCGCCGTACCGCTACAGCTAAGTTTCGAAACCTGCCGGCCGCGCCACTTGCGCGGCCGGTCCCCCTTTTCAGACGACAAACAGCGTGCAGTGACGAGGACACCAGATGGCCGGCAACATGACTTTCGACCAGTTGAAGAAGGCCGTTGCCAGCGGCGAGATCGACACCGTGCTCGCCTGCGCGGCGGACATGCAGGGACGTCTGGTCGGAAAGCGCTTTCTGGCCAAGTTTTTCGTCGAATCCGGCTACGCGGAGAGCCACGGCTGCAACTACCTGCTCACCGTCGACATCGATATGGAGGTGGTTTCCGGCTACAAGGCGGCCAACTGGGAAAAGGGCTACGGCGACTTTGTCTTCAAGCCCGACCTTTCCACGCTGAGGCACGTTCCTTGGCTCGATAAGACGGCGCTCGTGCTGTGCGACCTGCTCGACCACCAGAGCCATGACGACGTGCCGCATTCGCCGCGTGCGATCCTGAAGAAGCAGGTTGCGCGGCTGACGGATCGCGGCTGGATGGCCTACATGGCCTCCGAACTCGAATTCTACCTCTTCGACGAGACCTATGCGGCGGCGCGCGCCAAGAACTGGAAGAACGTCGCGACCGCATCCCCCTATATCGGCGACTACCTGATCGGCATCACCACCCAGGAGGAAGCCGTCATGCGGGCGATCCGCAACGGCCTGGACGCCGCCGGCATTCCTGTCGAGAATTCCAAGGGCGAGGCCGGGCCCGGCCAGGAAGAGATCAACGTCCGCTACGCCGAAGCGCTGGAGATGGCCGACCGGCACGTCATCATCAAGAACGGCTGCAAGGAGATCGCGGCGGGCCTCGGCAAGTCGCTCACCTTCATGTCGAAGTACAATTATTCGCTGGCCGGCAGCTCCAGCCACGTCCACAACTCGTTGTGGAGCGCCGACGGCAAGACGCCGCTGTTCTTCGACAAGAAAGCCGAGAACACCATGTCGCCGCTGATGCGGTCGTGGGTGGCGGGCCAGCTCAAATACGCCAGCCAGTACACGCTGATGCTGGCGCCCTACATCAACTCCTACAAGCGCTTCCAGGTGGCGACCTGGGCGCCGACGCGCATCGCCTGGAGCCGGGACAACCGGACCGCCAGCTTCCGTCTTTGCGGGGAAGGTACCAAAGGCATCCGCACAGAGTGCCGGATCGGCGGCGCCGACCTCAATCCTTACCTCGCCTTCGCCGCGCTAATCGCGGCAGGGCTCGCCGGCATCGACGAGAAGCTGGAACTGTCGAAACCCTTCGAGGGCGACGTCTACAATGCCCGGAAGCTGCCGGAGATTCCGAAGACACTGCGCGAGGCGACCGATATCTTTGCGAAGTCCGGCATGATGAAGGCGGCCTTCGGCGAAGAGGTCGTCGAACATTATGTCCACACCGCCAAGTGGGAGCAGCTCGAATACGACCGCCGCATCACGGACTGGGAACTGCACCGGGGGTTTGAAAGGTACTGAGCCGCTCTTGTCCTTGCCGGAAGCGCAAGGACCTGCGCCGGAGTTACGAGGAACGAAAGCATGACCGAGACCATCAAACTCAAATCCCCCATCGACGGCTCGATCTACGCCGAGCGTCCCGTCGCGACCGACCAGCAGGTCAACGCCGCCGTCGAACGCGCCAGGGCCGCGCAGGTCGAGTGGGCGAAGACCTCCATCGCCACGCGTGGCAAATACATGCTCGCCATGCTGGAAGCCTTGGTCGGCATGGCCGACGAGATCGTGCCTGAGATCGCCTGGCAGATGGGCCGGCCTGTGCGCTACGGCGGCGAGTTCGGCGGCGTCAAGGAGCGCACGCAGTATATGGTCGAGATCGCCGAGAAGGCGCTCGCCCCCGTGCCCGCCTCCAATCCCAAGGACGGCTTCCGTCGCTACGTGAAGAAGGAGCCGCTCGGCGTGGTGATGGTCATCGCGCCGTGGAACTATCCCTACCTCACCGCCGTCAACACCATCGTGCCGGCGCTGATGGCGGGTTCCACCGTCATCCTCAAGCACGCCGCGCAGACGCTGCTCGTCGGCGAGCGTTTCGCCCAGGCCTTCGAGAAGGCAGGCCTGCCCAAGGGCGTCTTCCAGAACATCGTCCTGAACCATGCCCAGACGGAAAGGCTACTTGGCAGCGGCAAGATCGACCACGTCAATTTCACGGGCTCGGTCGCCGGCGGGCGCGCCATCGAGAAGGCGGCGGCCGGCACCTTCATGACGCTCGGGCTGGAGCTCGGCGGCAAGGACCCCGCCTATGTGCTGCCCGACGCCAAGATGGATCACGCCATCGCCAACCTCGCCGAAGGCGCCTTCTTCAACTCGGGCCAGTGCTGCTGCGGCATCGAGCGGGTCTATGTGCACGAGAAAGTCTACGACGACTTCGTCGAAGGCTTCATCGCCGAAAGCCGCAACTGGACGCTCGGCAACCCGCTCGACAAGGACGCGGTCATCGGTCCGATGGCACAGCCTCGTTTCGCAGACCTCATCCGCGAGCAGAAGGCCGAGGCGCTGCGCAAGGGGGCGACCGCTCATCTGAACGTCAAGGACGAGCGCGACCAGGCCGGCTCGCCCTATCTGCCCGCCGAGGTTCTGACCGGCGTCAACCATCAGATGTCGGTCATGCGCGAGGAGAGCTTCGGTCCGATCGTCGGCGTCATGAAGGTGCGCGACGACGAGGAGGCGATCGCGCTGATGAACGACAGCCCCTACGGCCTCACCGCCTCGATCTGGACCGCCGACACCGAGCATGCGGTTCGTATCGGCGACCGCGTCGAGACCGGCACCGTGTTCATGAACCGCTGCGACTATCTCGACCCGGCGCTGGTCTGGACCGGCGTCAAGGACACCGGCAAGGGCGCGGCACTCTCGGCCATCGGTTACGACAACCTGACCCGGCCGAAATCCTATCACCTTCGGGAAAAGATTTGATCGATGAGCGAAGGGGGCGTCGCGGCTGACATCAAGGAAGGACCCGTCGGGCTCGGCGGTTGGCTCCTCCTGCCAATGCTCGGCCTCTTCGCCGCGCCCCTGATTGGCCTGGCGGGGCTGGTCGATTTTTCGGGTCTTAAAGACGCATGGCCTTATCTAACAGCCGTACAGGCGAGCTTCATCGTCATCGAACTAGTGCTGAACGCCATTCTTCTCTTTGTGGCGCCGATCACACTGCTCTTCTTCATGTTCAAGCGTCTGGAGATTTTCCCGGGCTGGTACATGATCTGGCTCGCAGCCGCACCGATCATCGTGATCGCCGACGCCATGCTCGGTAAGGCGATATTCCCGGAGATGTTCGCCGGCGAAGACGTTTTCGACAAGGACACCGTCCGCAACATCGGGCGCTCCATCATCAGCGCTGCGATCTGGATTCCGTATACGATGCGCTCCGAGCGTGTCGCCAACACTTTCGTCAGATAATCGGTAGAAGGCTTCAATGACCAAGCTCGTCTCCAAATGGAACTACCCGACCACCGTCCGCTTCGGCGCCGGCCGCATCCAGGAACTGCCGGACGCGCTGGCCTTCGCTGGCATCAAGCGGCCGCTCTTCGTCACCGATCCGGGGCTCGCCAAGCTTCCCTCGACGGCCTCGGCGCTCAAGGTACTGGACGGCGCCAAGATCCCCTATTCGGTCTTCACCGACGTCAAGCTGAACCCGGTGGAAGCCAACCTCACCGCCGGCATCGCGGCGTTCAAGAAGGGCAAGCATGACGGCGTCATCGCCTTCGGCGGCGGCTCCGCGCTCGACCTCGGCAAGCTGATCGCCTTCCAGGCAGGCCAGACCCGACCCGTCTGGGACTTCGAGGACATCGGCGACTGGTGGACGCGCGCCAATTCCGACGCCATCGTGCCGATCGTCGCCGTGCCCACCACCGCCGGCACCGGCTCCGAGGTAGGCCGCGCCGGCGTGCTCACCAATGAGACCACCCATACCAAGAAGATCATCTTCCATCCGAAGCTCTTGCCGGCGATCGTCATCGCCGATCCCGAGCTCACCGTCGGCATGCCGCCCTTCATCACCGTCGGCACCGGCATGGACGCGCTCGCCCACTGCCTCGAGGCCTATTGCGCTCCCGGCTACCATCCGATGGCCGACGGCATCGCGCTCGAAGGCATGCGGCTGGTCTTCGAGAACCTGCCTAAGGCGGCCGCCAACGGCAAGGACATCACCGCCCGCGCCAACATGATGGCGGCGGCCGCGATGGGCGCCACCGCCTTCCAGAAGGGTCTCGGCGCCATCCACTCGCTGTCGCATCCGATCGGCGCGCTCTACGACACCCATCACGGCATGACCAACGGCGTCTTCATGCCCTATGTGCTCGCCTTCAACCGCCCGGCGATCGAGGAGCGCATCGCCCGCGCCGCCGCCTATCTCGGCATCAAGGGCGGCTTCGACGGGTTCGCGAAGGCGATCCTGAAGCTGAGGAAAGAGCTCAAGGTTCCGCACACCCTCCCCGACCTCATCAAGGGCCTGAAGATGGACGGCGCCCGCAAGGCCGAGATAGCCGCCATGGCGGTCGAGGACCCGAGCACCGGCTCCAACCCGGTCAAGCTCACCAAGACGGCGGCACGCGCGCTGCTCGACAACGCTATTGCAGGCAAGCTTTGAACTGCAACCCTGGCGCCTTCACTTGAGGGGGCCAGGGTCGCGAAAGGGAGGGGAAGCACAGTCGAGGGAACCAGAAATAATTAGCCGAGAAACAACTCGGCGGTGATTGCTACAGCCTTGAAAAAGGCGTTAACTTTTCTTGCCTGGGGGGTCCCGGCGGCCCGATCATTCATCGGACTGTCATACGACAGCGGTACCGCATCCGAGGCGTCTAATGGCGTCAGTTCAACGGAGAGAACACATGTTCAAGTTTACGGGGAAGCTGCTTTCCCTTGCCGCCGCGTCGCTCATGACGACCACGGCTTTCGTCGCGGCCGAGCCGTCGGCGGAGCTCGTGGCGGCGGCCAAGGCGGAGGGCCAGCTCACGACCATCGCGCTGCCGCACGACTGGTGCGGCTACGGCGAAGTGATTGCTGCATTCAAGGCTAAATATCCCGAAATCACCGTCAACGAACTCAACCCCGATGCCGGTTCGGGCGACGAGATCGAGGCGATCAAGGCCAACAAGGACAACAAGGGTCCGCAGGCCCCCGACGTGATCGACGTCGGCCTCTCCTTCGGTCCGGCGGCCAAGGCCGACAACCTGATCCAGCCCTACAAGGTCGCGACCTGGGATTCGATTCCGGCCGAGGCCAAGGACGCGGACGGCTACTGGTACGGCGACTATTACGGCGTGCTCTCCTTCATGGTGAACAAGGACCTCGTGGAGAACGTGCCGCAGGACTGGGCCGATCTGCTGAAGCCGGAATACGCCAACGCGGTCGCCCTCGCGGGTGACCCGCGCGCCTCCAACCAGGCCATCCAAGGCGTCTATGCCGCTGGCCTGGCGAAGGGCGCCGCGGCCGGCAAGGCCGCCGGCGAGGCAGGCCTCGAGTTCTTCAAGGAGCTCAACGCCGCCGGCAACTTCGTCCCCGTCATCGGCAAGCCGGCGACGCTGGCGCAGGGCCAGACTCCGATCCTCATCAACTGGGACTACAACAACCTGTCGGGCCGCGACACGCTCAACGGCAACCCGCCGACCGAGATCGTGATCCCGGCCAACGGCGTCGTCGCCGGCGTCTACGTGCAGGCGATCAGCGCCTACGCGCCGCATCCGAACGCCGCGAAGCTGTGGATGGAGCATCTCTATTCCGACGAGGGCCAGCTGCTCTGGCTCAAGGGCTACTGCCATCCGATCCGCTTCAACGACCTGGTGAAGAACGGCAAGGTTCCGCAGGATCTGCTGGACGCCCTGCCGCCGGCAGCCGCCTACGAGAAGGCCGTGTTCCCGACGCTCGACGATCAGGCGGCAGCCAAGGGCGCCATCACCGGAAGCTGGGACAGCGTGGTCGGCGCCAACGTCCAGTAAGACGACAAGGAGTCGGGCGGCGCGGATTGCGCCGCCCGACTCGTATCCGGAGCAATTCCAGGCACGGGTGAATCCGGTTTTCCGTGCCGGAGCTGCGACAAGCGAAGCGAGCGCGGGCTGGCGGCCATGACAGACATCACCGTTTCCGACCCGGCAGCGGCCAGGTCCGCACCGCCGACAAGCGGCGCCGGCATTCGTTTGCCGACGCAATGGCTGGGCGTCGCGCCGTTCTTCCTGTTCGCCCTGCTTTTCCTGATCCTGCCGACCAGCTACCTGATCCTCGGCGCCTTCCAGAACCCGGCCGGCGAGTTCACCCTCGAGAACATCCGCGCGCTGTTCCAGCCCTCGATCATGGCGGCCTACTGGATCTCGATCAAGGTCAGCTTCGCCTCCTCGGTGCTCGGCGCCCTGATCGGCCTCGCCATGTCGATCGCCATCGTGCGCGGCGGCTTGCCCAACTGGGTGCGCTCCACCACCATGACCTTTTCCGGCGTCGCCTCGAACTTCGCCGGCGTTCCGCTCGCCTTCGCCTTCCTGGCGACGCTCGGCCGCCTCGGCCTCGTCACCGTGCTGTTGCGTTATGTCGGCGTCGACATCTATCGCGACCTCGGCTTCAATATCCTTTCCTTCTGGGGCCTGACCCTCACCTACCTGTTCTTCCAGATCCCGCTGATGATCGTCATCATCACGCCGGCGATCGACGGGCTGAAGCGCGAATGGGGCGAGGCCGCGGCCACACTCGGCGCCAGCCAGTGGCAATACTGGCGCATGGTGGTCATCCCGGTGCTGTGGCCGAGCTTCCTCGGCACGGTCATCCTGCTCTTCGCCAATTCCTTCGGCGCCATCGCCACCGCCTATGCGCTGACCGGCTCCTCGCTCAACATCGTGCCGATCCTGCTCTATGCGCAGATCCGCGGCGACGTGCTCAACAACCCGCATCTCGGCTACGCGCTCGCCTTCGGCATGATCTTCATCACCGGGCTAGCCAACGCCTTCTACATCTGGTTCCGAACCCGCTCCGAGAGGTGGCTGAAATGAGGTCGGGGCGCTTCTGGGCCTGGGCCGCCTTCATCGTCGGCGCCGCCTATTTCTTCATCCCGCTGATCGCGACGCTGGAATTCTCGCTGCGCATGCGCCGCGGCACCTATTCCTTCGACGCCTACCAGGTCGTGCTCGGCGACCCGCGTTTCCAGGCGACCTTCGGCTACTCGGTGGTCGTCGCCGTCTTCACCATCATCCTCGGTGTGCTCGTCGTCGTGCCGACCGCCTACTGGATCAGGCTGCGCATGCCGTATCTCAGGCCGCTGGTCGAGTTCATCACGCTCTTGCCGCTCGTCATTCCGGCGATCGTCATCGTCTTCGGCTACATCCGCATGTACGGCTCCAACTCGCCGCTGCCCTTCCTCGCCTCGGCGCGCGGCACCGACATCCTGCTCATCATCGGCTATGCGACGCTGGCGCTGCCCTATATGTATCGCGCCGTGGACACCGGGCTCAGAACCATCGACGTGCGCACGCTGACCGAGGCCGCCCAGATCCTCGGCGCCGGCTGGACCACCATCATCGCGCGCGTCATCCTGCCCAATGTGCTGATCGCGGTGCTGTCGGGCGCCTTCCTCACCTTCGCCATCGTGATCGGCGAATTCACCATGGCCTCGCTGCTCAACCGCCCGGCCTTCGGTCCCTATCTGCAGAATATCGGCGCCAATCGCGCCTATGAGCCGGCGGCGCTTGCGATCATCGCGTTCGCGATCACCTGGGGCTGCATGTCGGTGATCCAGTTCCTGGCGCGCTATGCGCCGAAATCCGCCAACCGTCCGAACTAAGGACAATCCAAGATGGCCGACTCCTTCCTCTCCATCCAGCATGTCAAGAAGACCTTCGGCGACAACACCGTCGTGCAGGACTTCAACCTCGACGTCGGCGCCGGCGAGTTCATCTCCTTCCTGGGCCCGTCCGGCTGCGGCAAGACGACGGTGCTCAGGATGGTCGCCGGCTTCGAGGAGCCGACTTCCGGCTCGATCGGCATCGCCGGCAAGGACGTGACGCGGCTGAAGCCCAACCAGCGCAACATCGGCATGGTCTTCCAGGCCTATGCGCTGTTCCCCAACCTGACGGTGGCGCAGAACATCGCCTTCGGCCTCAAGGTCGCCGGCGTGCCCAGGGCCGACAGCGACAGGCGTGTCGCCGAGATGCTCGAGCTGATCAAGCTGCCGCAGTTCGGCGACCGCTATCCTTACCAGCTTTCCGGCGGCCAGCAGCAGCGCGTGGCGCTGGCCCGCGCCATCGCGCCGAAGCCGAAGCTCCTGCTGCTCGACGAGCCGTTGTCGGCGCTCGACGCCAAGGTGCGCGTGTCGCTGCGCGACGAGATCCGCGCCATCCAGAAGGAGCTCGGCATCACCACCGTCTTCGTCACCCACGACCAGGAAGAGGCGCTGTCGATCTCCGACCGGATCGTCGTCATGTATGGCGGCAAGGCCGAGCAGGTCGGCACGCCTTTCGAGATCTACAACCGCCCCTCCACGAAATTCGTCGCCAACTTCGTCGGCACGCTGAACGTGCTCGAAGGCACCGTCACCGACGCGGCGACCGGCACGGTCAAGGTCGGCGCCGGCGAGGTCACGCTGAAAGGCAAGCTCAACGGTTCCAAGGCCGGCGACACGCTGTCGCTCGCGCTGCGTCCGGAAGCGATCTCGCTCGGCCGCCAGGCCGGCCGCGACGCCACGCTCGGCGGCGAGATTTCCGAGGTGAGCTTCCTCGGCTCAGTCATCCGCGTGCGCGTCGGCCTCGGCAAGGAAGCCGTGTCGCTCGACACCTTCAACAGCCCGGCATCGCCGCCGCCGACGGTCGGCGAGAAGGCCGAGATCAGCTTCTCGCCCGAAGACGTGCTGGTGCTGCATTAAGGCAAACGCCACGCGTGGAGAGACGCGTCGGCCAAGCCATTGATTTTCCTCGATCTCAAGAAAATTTGGCGGCTGTTCGTTCACACCCGCCTCGCCTGAGCGACGCTGAAAAGAACGTCGAGCGCTGCCTCCGGCTACCCCACCCGGCTCGTTTTGCGCCTATACAGCAGAGCCCAGACGAAGACCCAATAACCTGTCCCGTTACCCGCCCGACAATAGCGACTTCAGCTTCACCTCGGGCGAGGCGAGCGCCGCCGGGTCGGGCCGCGTGCCCTTGGCGATCAGCATCTCGGCCAGTCTTATGTCGCGCGCCACCGCATTGCCCTTGCCGATGCCGCTTGCGGCAAGCAGCCTTCCGTCGGCCGCCAGGTGGAACAGGATGAAGGCGCCGTCGCCGAGGTCGCGGCGGACGTGCCGCTCGGCGCCCTCCGCCAGTCCGGCGATCTGCAGCGTGAGATCGTGCTGATCGGACCAGAACCACGGCACGGCGGAGACAGGCTCCTCGGCGCCGAGCATGTTCCTGGCTGCAAGCGTTCCCTGGTCCTGCGCATTGCGCCAAGATTCCAGCCGAACGCGCCGGCCGCCATAGATCTCCAGCGGAAACGAGCAGCAGTCGCCGGCCGCGAAAATGTCGGGATCGGATGTCCTGAGGAAGCGGTCGACGGCGATGCCGTTGTCGACCGCCAGCCCAGCGGATTCGGCGAGGCCCGTCACCGGCACCGCGCCGATGCCGACCACCAGCAGGTCGGCGGCGAGTTCGGTCCCATCGGCAAGCGTCACGCGCACCTCGCCGGCATCGCCCGCGATCGATGCGATGCCTGTCCCGACACGTATATCCGCGCCCTCGGCCCAATGGCGCTCGGTCACCGCCGCCGCGACCTCTTCCGGCACGCCGCGCATCAGGACCCGCGGCTGCGCCTCGATGACGGTCACGGCCGCGCCGCGCCTGACCGCGCTCGCGGCAAGCTCGAGCCCGATGAAGCCGCCGCCGACGACGACGAGCCGCATGCCGGGTGGCAGCAGCCGGCGAATGGCGAGCGCATCGTCGAAGCTCCGGAGCGTCACGCAGCGCGGCCCCGCATTTGCCGCCAGCGGCAATTGCCTGGGCACGGCGCCAGTGGCGAGCAACAGCTTTTCGTAGGCGAGCGTCGAGCCGTCCGACAGCCTCACCGACTTCCCCGCCCTGTCGATCGAGACCGCGTTCCGCCCCGTCAGCACCGAGATGCCCTTTTCGGCAAAGCGTTCGGCGAGCCCTATCCATTTCGGCTCGGGATGCTCGTCGCGGGTAAGCGCCTCCTTGGAGAGCGGCGGCCGCTCATAGGGAAGATGCGCCTCCTCGCCGACCAGCGTCACCGGCCCCGAAAAACTGTTCTCGCGCAAGGCGAAGGCTGCTCGCGCGCCGCATTCCCCGGCGCCGATGATGACCATTCCTGCGTTGCGGTCCGTTGTGCTCATGCCGTCTTCCCGACGCTCTCGCCCCAAGCGGGTCAAGCCTGATCCCTCATGCTCTTAGTTTCGACGCAGGATGCCGGCAAGTTGCCGGTCTGTCAGACTCCATCAGCGCGGCACGCTTCGAGGTTGAAATGCCTGACGGAACCGCGATAGGGAGGCGAACGGAAATCGGCGGAGGCGAAGCCAGCGTGAAGACGATAACGCTCGACGAACTCAAGGCGATGGTCGGACAGGAAAGCGGCCTGTCGCCCTGGCGCGAGGTCACGCAGACCATGATCGACCAGTTCGCCGACGCCACCGACGACCATCAGTTCATCCATTGCGATCCGGCCCGGGCCGCCACCGAGACGCCCTTCGGCGGCACCATCGCGCACGGCTTCCTGACGCTGTCGCTGCTTTCCACCTTCGCCTTCGAGACCGCGCCGGAGATCGAAGGCGCCGACATGGGCATCAACCACGGCTTCGATGCGGTGCGCTTCGTCGCGCCGGTCAAGACCGGCTCGCGCATCCGCGCGCGCTTCGTGCTGGCCGACGTCAAGATCCGGCCCTCGGGCTGGGTCCAGATCGCCAACGACGTGACGATCGAGATCGAGGGTTCGGCAAAGCCGGCCTTGACCGCGCGCTGGCTGACGCTGACCTTTGTCCCGCCCAAGGCGGACTGACTGCCGACAGAACGGAACCCGGAGGATAGTAAGTGCCGCAGATCAGCATCATCGTGGAATTCGAGACGCATGAAGGCCGCGAGGCGGAGTTCACGGCGCTGATCAAGGATCACGCGCGGCGGACGCTGTTCGAAGAAGACGGCTGCCTGCGCTTCGAGGTGCTGAAGCCGGTGGACGCCGAGGGCGCGCCGATCCCGAACAGGATGATGGTGAGCGAACTCTACGCCGACCAGACCGCCGTCGACCTGCACGGCAGCAATCCTCGCCTCGCAATAGTGCGCGCCGCGTTCGGGCCCATGCTGAAGTCCCGCCGGCTGATCTTGTCGCAGGTCGTCGCCGATCAGCTCGACGAAGAAGGCCTGACGCCCGACGAACTCAACGCCTCGAACGACGGCTGACCGCCGCGCCTACTCGCCGCTTCTGCGGGCGAGCATCGCCACCAGCAGCCCGACCACGACCAGCCCGACGACGGCGGTGGTTGCGGGATGGTCGCGCGCAGCCTCCCCGGCCGCGCGGCCGTGCTTGCGCATCATCGGCAGCGCATCGCTGAACCTGTCGCGAAGGTCGCTGTAGAAATCCGCGGCCGTGTCGCGCGCATCGTCATAGGCGTCCGAACCGCGTCTGGACAGCGCCTTCTTCAGCGCGGACAGCTCCTTGGAGAGATGCGCCACCTGCGCTTCCAGATCGTCCTCGCGGAACCGTGAAAAAGGGGAATGCATTCGTGTTGTCCCTTCGCAGAGTTATGGACAACAAACGATGTGCCGGGGCTTTCGTTCCTTGCTCCCGGTCCCGGTTCAGCGGCGCAGATTGACGATAGCCACGCCGACCAGGGCAAGCGTACCGCCGGCGATGCCGTACAGACCCGGCATTTCGCCCAGCCAGAAGAAGCCCATGAGGGTCGCGACCGGCGGCACGCAGTAGAGGAAGTTCGAGGCGCGCGAGGCAGGCAGACGCGACAGCGATACGGCCCAGCTCGCCTGGGCGATGAGGCTCGGCACGATGCTGAGGTAAAGCACCGCGAACAGACCGCTTGCATCAGCGACCGCCGCCTGATCGAGGCCGGGCGGCAGGAACGGGGCAAGCGCAAGCGCGCCGATCACGATGTTCCAGGATGAGACCGCCAGCGGATTGTGGCGCACGAAGAGCGGTTTCTGGATGATGGCGTTGGCCGCTGTCACGAAAGCGGCGCCGAGAATGAGCAAGGCGCCGGCATCGAAGCGGAGCCCCTCGCCTTCGCCTAGCGCGATGATGCCTATGCCGGCGAAGGAGAGCAGCGTGCCGCCCCAGGCGATCAGCGAAAAACGCTCGTTGAGGAAGGCGGTGGCGAAAAGCGCGGTAAGGATCGGGCTGACATTGATGATGAAGCTCGCCGCACCCGCCGAGACGGTCAGCTCGCCATAATTGAGCAGGCCGGTGTAGAGCGCGACGAAGCCGAAGCCGCCGAAGCCGAAGCGCCAGAGTTCGTTCATCTGCGGCAGCTTTGGCCTGGTGATTGCAAGATAGATCGCAGCGGGAATGGCGGCGATGGCAAAGCGCACCGCGCCAAGCTCCAGCGGACCGAAGGCTTCGAGACCGGCCCGGATCGCGGGAAAGGCCGACGCCCAGGCGAAGATGATGACCACGATCGCGACCACCGCCACGGAATCGGTTCTGCTTCCGGCAGTCGGTGTGCTCAGCGCCGTCGTCATTGCCTTGCCCTCTCGAAGTGCCGGCAAGAAACCCGATCGCGAGCTGATTGACAATCGAATAAATGAGGGTTCTGCTGTGAATATGGATCACAGCTTGAAGCCCATGCTGCCGCTGGAGACGCTGCGCGGTTTCGAGGCGGCCGCTCGCACCGGCAGCTTCAGCGCGGCGGCCGAGCAGCTCAACATCACGCACGGCGCCATCAGCCGGCAGATCGCCAAGCTGGAACAATGGCTCGGGCTGAAGCTGTTCGAGCGGAAAGCGCGCGGCGTGTCGCTGACGCCCGAGGGTCAGCGGCTCTTCCTGCGCACAAGCGAGGCCTTCTCGCTGATATCGGACACGACCGACCGCTGGAGCGAGCCACGCGGCCCTGCAGTGGTGCGGCTGACCTCGATCCCGTCGATCAGCGGCCTGTGGCTGATGCCGAGGCTGCACATGCTGGAAGCCGGACCGACGCCGCTGCGTATCGTGCTCGACGTCGACGACCACCAGGCCGATCTCGCCGACGAAGGGCTCGACCTCTCGATCCGCTGCGGCCGCGGCAAGATCCCGGGCCGGATATCCGTGCAGCTTTTCGAGGAGCACTGCTTTCCGGTGGCCTCGCCACAACTCGCCGCCGAGATCGGCAAGGGCAAGCCGGAGCGGCTGCTGAAATACCGGCTGATCCACGATTCCGACGCGTCCGCCTGGCGCGCCTGGTTTTCGGCGCGCGGCATGGACTATCGCCCGCGCCAGGAGGACAGGCGCTTCGAAGACTACAATCTGGTGCTCGACGCCGCAGCCCACGGGCTGGGCATCGCGCTGGCGCGACCGCCGCTCACTGTCGACCAGCTCGCCTCGGGCCGCATAGCCATGGTGGACGAGCGCACTGCGCTGAACCCGGTTTCCTACTGGCTGGACCGTCCCATCGGCAGGCCGCGCGAGGCCGCAGCAGAGCTTGTGCGCAGGATCGGCAGGGAGGCCGGCCTGCAGCAGGAGAAAGTCGAGGCCTTCCTGGCGGCGGAGAGCTGAAGCGCTATTTCCGCTTCTTCTTGGGACCGCCGGGTATGGAGGAAGAGGTCACGGAAACGGGATCGCTCGCCGGAAAGCTGTCCTCCAGGCCCTCGTCGAGTTCCTCCTCGCGCAAATCCCCCTCATGCTTCTGCTTGCGCTTCTCGCGCTCCAGCGACTTCACCGCGGGAGATTTCCTGGCGCCGTCGGGCGTTTTCGGACTGGCCATCGCGTCGTCCTTTCTGTCACCCCTAGACATAAGCGACGCGGCGCCGCCTGCCAGACCCGCAGGAAAGATTCCCTCAGGCGGAGGCGTCGCGCGCGGCTTCGGTGAGGAAGGTGAAGACATAGTCCGAGAAGGAGCGCCAGCATTCGACGCGGAACGCCTCGTCGGCGGTGCGCAGGAGAACGATCTCGGACTTGCCGAGGATGGTGCGCGAGCAGGCGCCGACCGGGAAGGCCGCAAGCGACAGGTCCTGCGGGCAACCGGCGCTGACGGTGCTTTCGGCGCCCTGCCCCGTCACCGAGATCGCCATGTTGCGGTGCGAGATGCCGACCGCCGAATGCAGCGCCTCGACTCCGGCGCAATCCTGGAGCGGATCGTTGGCGCCGTCATCGATGACCAGCCATTCGTCGGGACCGAGCCACAGCGCGGTGCGGCTGCCTTTCGACGCCGAGGTTTTCGGTTTTTCGGGCAGCGTCAGCCCGAGCGCCTTGGAGAGCGCGGCGACAGAAGCGGCGGGCGCGCGCAACGAGATGCGGTGCGCCGGCGGCAGCGTTGCGAGCTTGACCCCGGTCGCCTGGAATTCGCGACCCGCCTGCGCCGGATTGCGGACGGCCGCCTGAACCGAATCAGCCATTGAGGCGGCCTCCCTTCTCGTCGAAGAACACGGCTGAGCAGATCTCGACTTCGATGACCCCTGACGGCATCGGCACGAACAGCGTCTCGCCCATGCGCGAATGCCCGTCGACGACCAGCGCCAGGGCGATCGAGCGGCCGCAATTCTCCGACCAGTAGCTCGACGTCACATGGCCGATCATCTTCATCGGGATCGGCTGGTTGGGATTGGCGACGACCTGCGCGCCCTCCTCCAGAACCGTCTTCGGATCCTTCGTCTTCAGGCCGACAAGCTGCTTGCGGCCAGGGGCAACGAGGTCGGGCCGGGACAGGCCGCGTATGCCGACGAAATCGGTCTTCTTCTTGCCTATGGCCCAGTCGAGCCCGGCGTCGGCGGGCGTCACTGTGCCGTCCGTGTCCTGGCCGACGATGATATAGCCTTTTTCGGCGCGCAGCACGTGCATGGTCTCGGTGCCGTAGGCGCAGGCGCCGTGCTTCTGGCCTTCGGCCCACAGCGCTTCCCAGACGGCAAGGCCGTAATCGGCCGGCACGTTGACCTCGAAGCCGCGTTCGCCGGAGAAGGACATGCGGAAGAGCCGGGTCGGCACGCCGCAGATCTTGCCTTCGCGCACCGACATGTGCGGCAGGGCCTCGTCCGCGAGGTCGATGCCCTCGACGAAAGGCGCGATGATGTCCCGCGACTTCGGCCCCTGTACGGCGATGACAGCCCACTGTTCCGAGGTCGAGGTCAGCCACACGTTGAGCCCGGGGAACTCGGTCTGGAGGTAGTCCTCCATCATGTTCATGACGCGCGCAGCACCACCGGTCGTGGTGGTGACGTGGAAGCGGTCGGCCGCCAGCCGCCCGACGACGCCGTCGTCATAGATGAAGCCGTCCTCGCGCAGCATGACGCCGTAGCGGCAGCGGCCAACCCCGAGCTTCTCCCAGGGATTGGTGTAGAGGAGCTCCATGAATTTCGCGGCGTCCGGCCCAACCACCTCGATCTTGCCGAGCGTGGAGGCGTCGAACAGACCGGCCGCCTTGCGCACGGTGACGCATTCGCGGTTGACGGCGGCGTGCATATCCTCGCCGGCGCGCGGGAAATACCAGGCGCGCTTCCACTGGCCGACATCTTCGAACACTGCGCCTTGGCGCTCCGCCCAGTCATGGGTCGCGGTGCGGCGCGTCGGGTCAAAGAGCGGCCCACGCGCATGGTTGACGATCGAGCCGAAGGTGACCGGCGTGTAGGGCGCGCGGAAAGTGGTGAGCCCGACCTCTGGAATTTCCTTGCCGAGCGTCTCGGCGGCGATGGCGAGGCCGTGCATGTTGGAGGTCTTGCCCTGGTCTGTCGCCATGCCGTTGGTGGTGAAGCGCTTGACGTGCTCGATCGAGCGCATGCCCTCGTGCACCGCCTGGCGAATATCCTTGGCGGTGACGTCGTTCTGGAAGTCGACGAAAGCCTTGACAGTCGTGCCAGCTCCGGCTCCAGGGGCCGAGCCGAGCATGCCGCCCGTCCAGCCCTCGCCCGCGTCGGCCTTCGGCTTCGCGCCGCCCCGCACTGCCTTGCCGCCGGCTTCCTTGGCCGCCTTGGCGCCCGCCGCGTAGCCTTCGTCGAGCGACGCTTCCAGGCTGTCGGTGCCGTTGCATGCGCCGACCGAGACGCAATCCTGCGCATAGGCGCCCGGCAGGAAGCGCCGCGTGGCGTCGTCGAAGGCGACCTTGCCGCGCGACTGCGAGAAGAGGTGCACCGACGGCGTCCAGCCGGACGACATCAGCAGCGCATCGACGGGGATCGTGCGTTCGGCACCGCCGTTCTTTGGCTGCACGACCATCGCGGAGACGCGCAGGTTTCCGCGCGCCTTGACCACGGCGCGTCCGAGATTGAGTTCGATGCCCAGCGTCCGCGCCTCGTCGATCAGCGGACCCGAGGGATTGTCCCTGAGGTCGACGATCGCCGCGATGTTGACGCCCGCTTTCTTGAGGTCGATGGCGGCGGCATAGGCGCTGTCATTGGCAGTGTAGACGCCTACTTGTCTGCCGACGGCGACGCCGTAATGGTTGAGATAGGCGCGCGCGGCGGAAGCCAGCATGACGCCCGGCCGATCATTGTCGGCGAACACCATCTGCCGCTCGATGGCGCCGGTGGCGATGACGACCTTCTTCGCCCGAATTTGCCAGAGCCGCTCGCGCGGCAGGTCGTGGCCTGGAGCGGCAAGATGGTCGGTGACGCGCTCGGTCAGGCCGACGAAGTTCTGCGCGTAATATCCGAAAGCGGTGGTGCGCGGCAGCAGGCGGACATTGTCCATCGCCGCGAGCTTGGCGACCGCGCCCTGGGCCCAGGCGAAACCGTCCTGCCCGTCGACCCTGGAGCCGCTCTCGAAGCGCAGCGCGCCGCCGAGCTCTGACTGCTCGTCGGCGAGGATGACGCGCACGCCGGTCTCGGCCGCCGCCAGTGCCGCGGCGATGCCGGACGCGCCGCCGCCGAGCACCAGCACCTCGCAATGGGCGAAGCGCGACGAATAGTGGTCGGGATCGGGCTGGTCGGGCGCGACGCCGAGGCCGGCGGCCGCGCGGATCTTCGGCTCGTACAGGTTCTTCCAGGCAGCCTTCGGCCACATGAAGGTCTTGTAGTAGAAGCCGGCGGAGAAGAAGGGCGAAGCAAGGTCGTTGACCGCGCCGACGTCGAAGGAGAGCGACGGCCAGCGGTTCTGCGAATGGGCGGCCAGCCCGTCATAAAGCTCCTGCACCGTGGCGCGGACGTTCGGCGTCTTGCGCGCCGCGTCCCGCTCGATGCTGACCAGCGCGTTCGGCTCCTCGGCGCCCGCCGAGAGGAAGCCGCGCGGGCGGTGGTACTTGAACGAGCGCCCGACGAGATGGACGCCGTTGGCGAGCAGCGCCGACGCCAGCGTATCGCCTTCTATGCCGCTGAACGGCTTGCCGTCGAAGGTGAAGCGCGCGGTCTTGGCCGGTGTCAGCCGGCCCGCGCCGGAGATGCGGAAAGGCTCGGCCATCACGCCTCTCCCTTCTTCTTCGCAGGCGCGCGCCTGGGTTTCTTCACATTGAGCTGGTCCGGCGGGCGATTGGCATAGGCGGCCGGCTCATTCGATACCAGCCCCTCCAGATCGGGCTTCGGCTCACCGGCCTTGTAGGTGACCAGGAACTTGTCCGTCACCGTGTCGCGCGCGGCATTGAAGAAGCGCGCGCAGCCATGGATGTGGCGCCAACGCTCGAAGATGATGCCCTTGGGGTTGGAGCGGATGAAGAAGAACTTTTCGAAATCGTCGTCGCTGATCGCGGCCATGTCGGTCGAGCGCGCGACATGCGCCTCGCCGGCATTGCGGAACTCCAGCTCCGGACGCTCTTCCTCGCAATAGGGGCAACGGATGAGAAGCATTTTCCGCGGCCTCCTAGTGCGCCACGGCGGCGGCAGCCGCCTCGTCGATCAGCCGGCCGGTCTTGAACCGCTCCAGCGTGAACGGCGCGTTGATCGGGTGCGGATTGTCGTTGGCGATGGTGTGGGCGAAAACGTGGCCCGAACCCGGCGTCGCCTTGAAGCCGCCCGTGCCCCAGCCGCAATTAACGTAGAGGCCCTTCACCGGCGTCTTTGCCAGGATCGGCGAACGGTCGGGCGTCACGTCGACGATGCCGCCCCAGGAGCGCAGCATCTTCATGCGCGTGAACATCGGGAACATCTCGCAGATCGCGTCGAGCGTGTGGTTGAGGATGTGCAAGCCCCCGGTCTGCGAATAGGAGACGTACTGGTCGGTGCCGGCGCCGATCACCAGTTCGCCCTTGTCGGACTGCGAGATATAGGCGTGCACCGTGTTCGACATCACCACGCAGGGGAAGACCGGTTTCACCGGCTCCGACACCAGCGCCTGCAGCGGATAGGATTCGAGCGGCATCCTGACGCCGGCCATGTCCATGATGACGGAGGAATGGCCGGCCGCGACCACGCCGACCTTCTTCGCCCCGATGAAGCCGCGCGTCGTCTCGACGCCGGTGACGGCGCCGTTCGCCGAGCGCTTGATGCCCTTGACCTCGCAGTTCTGGATGATGTGGACGCCGCGCGCCGAAGCACCACGTGCATAGCCCCAGGCAACCGCGTCGTGACGCGCCGTGCCGCCGCGCCGCTGCAGGGCGGCTCCCATCACGGGGTAGCGGGCATTCTTCGAGATGTTCAGCGGCGGGCAGAACTCCTTCGCCTGCTCGGGCGTCAGGAACTCGTTGTCGACGCCGTTCAGCCGGTTGGCGTGGATGTGGCGCTTCAGCACCTGCAGGTCATGCACATTGTGCGCCAGCATCATCACGCCGCGCGGCGAATACATGACGTTGTAGTTGAGATCCTGGCTGAGCCCGTCCCACAGCTTTACCGCGTGGTCGTAGATGCCGGCGGACTCGTCATAGAGGTAGTTGGAGCGGATGATGGTCGTGTTGCGGCCGGTGTTGCCGCCGCCGAGCCAGCCCTTTTCGAGCACCGCGACATTGGTGATGCCATGCTCCTTGGCGAGATAATAGGCGGTGGCGAGGCCGTGGCCGCCGGCGCCGACGATGATCACGTCGTATTCCGAGCGAGGCTCGGGCGAGGACCACTGCTCCTCCCAGCCCTTGTGGCCGCGCATGGCCTCCCTGGCGATGGCGAATACCGAATATTTCCGCATGTCTTCGACGGCCTCGCAGATGCCCAAGGGACCAACCGCCGGCTTTCCCGGCCGGCGCGAGGTGTAGCACTAGCGAAAAGCCCGTGTCACCCTTGCACTGATAGCGACGGCGCTTGCCGCTTTGCGCCAGCCCCGGTGCGATCGAATATCCCTTCCCGCCCGGCAAGTATCGGGTGGTTGCAGCGGCGGCAAATTGTCATCTCCCGGGAAACGGCCACCATGGCCGCGCAACCAAGGGAGCAGGACATGTTCGAACTCACCGACAAGGTCGCAATCGTCACCGGCGCGAGTTCCGGAATCGGCCGGGCGGCGGCCAAGCTGTTCGCGGAACACGGCGCGAGCGTCGTGCTGGCTGCCCGCCGCCGGGATGAGCTTGAATCGGTGGCCGCGGAAATCGCCGAGGCCGGCGGCAGCGCACGGGCGCTTGCCGGCGACGTGCGCGACGAGGCCTATGCCAAAGCGCTTGTCGAGCTCGCCACCGATGCATTCGGCGGCCTCGACATCGCCTTCAACAATGCGGCGACAGTCGGTGCCATGGGCCCGATTTCGGAACTGTCCGCCGACGACTGGCGCAATACGCTCGAGACAAACCTGACCGGCGCGTTCCTTGGCGCGAAACACCAGATACCGGCGCTGGTCGAACGCGGGGGCGGCTCGTTGATCTTCACCTCGACATTCGTGGGCCACACTGTCGGCATGCCCGGAATGGCGGCCTATGCGGCGAGCAAGGCGGGGCTGATCGGCCTGACCCAGGTGCTCGCCGCCGAATACGGTCCGAAAGGCATCCGTGTGAACGCCCTGCTGCCGGGCGGCACCGACACGCCGTCGGCGACCTTCAAGACGCCTGAAACACGCAGCTTCGTCGAAGGATTGCATGCGCTTAAACGCGTCGCCCAGCCGGAGGAGATCGCACGTTCCGCGCTCTATCTCGCCTCCGACGCCTCGAGCTTCACCACCGGAGCCGCCCTGTTCGCCGATGGCGGCGTGTCGATCAACCGGACCTGATGCGATCCGGAGGCACGCGGCATGCCGCGTGCCGGCTTCAGCTAGCCTTGGGGCCGGTCATGTTTGGCAGGAAGATGGTGAGCAGGCCGAGCAGCGGCAGGAACGAGCACAGCCAGAAGACATATTCGATGCCCTTGTAGTCGGCGAGCACGCCGAGCGCCGCGGCGCCTATGCCGCCGAAGCCGAAGGCGAGCCCGAAGAATATGCCCGCGATCAGGCCGACACGGCCGGGCACCAGTTCCTGGGCGAACACCACGATCGCCGAAAAGGCCGACGACAGGATGAGGCCGATCAGGACGGCAAGCACGTTGATCCAGAACAGGTCGGCATAGGGCAGCGCCAGGGTGAAGGGCAGCGCGCCGAGGATCGAGAACCAGATGACGGTCTTCGCCCCGAAGCGGTCGCCGATCAGCCCGCCGAGCACCAGCCCCGCCGCCGACGCGGCGAGGAAGGCGAACAGCATGAGCTGCGAGCCCTGCACCGAGACGCCGAAATTGTCGATCGCGTAGAAGGTGTAGTAGCTCGACAGCGCCGCCACGTAGATGTTCTTCGAGAAGGTGAGGATCATCAGCACGACGAGCGCGGTCACCACCTTGGCCCTGGGCAGCGCCGGGAACATCGATGCCGGCATCTTTCGCGCGCTGCGGTCGCGCAGATGCGCCGCATACCAGCCTCCCACCTGCCACAGCACCACGATACCGACCAGCGAGCCGACGGCGAACCAGGAGATGCTGCCCTGCCCGAACGGCATGACGATGAAGGCGGCCAGCAGCGGGCCGATTGCCTGGCCGAAATTGCCGCCGAGCTGGAACAGGGACTGCGCCAGGCCGAAGCGGCCGCCGGATGCGAGGCGGGCGACACGCGAGGATTCCGGATGGAAGATCGCCGAACCCAGGCCGATCAGCATCGCGCCCGCGATGAGGACCGGATAGGTGTGCGCGTAGGCGAGGACGATCAGGCCGACAAGCGACGACGCCATGCCGACCGGCAGCGAATAGGGAAGCGGCCGCTTGTCTGTGTACATGCCGATCAGCGGCTGCAGCAGCGAGGCCGTCCCCTGGAAGGCCAGCGTCAGCACGCCGATCTGCCAGAAGTCGAGATGGTAGTTGTCCTTCAGCAAGGGGTAGATCGCGGCGAGCAGCGACTGCATCACGTCGTTGATGAAGTGGCACAGGCTCACCGCCACGATGACGGCAAAGACTGTACTGTCGGCGCTCGAAGGCCGCCCCTTTATGCTGATCTCGGTCACTGCCCGTCTCGGAAGAATGCCCTGACGCACGCGCGTCAGGGGTGCAATACGCCCCGGCTGCGTCAAGCGTATGATGCAGTCCTGCTAAGCTTTGGTGCCAGTATGGCCGCTTCGGCCGCCATATGATACTGCGATCCACACTCGACAACCTGCCCTGATTCTGCTATCAGCCGCCCCAATTCGCGGTGGAGGCCGCCGCGGAGGCGCTTGGCCGTAGGCGTTGACCCCGACCTAGCACCTTGTTTCTGAACACGAAAAGCAGGATCGCCCGTGCAGGTACTCGTCCGCGACAACAATGTTGATCAGGCGCTCCGCGCCCTCAAGAAGAAAATGCAGCGCGAAGGCATCTTCCGCGAGATGAAGATGCGCGGACATTACGAGAAGCCTTCCGAGAAGCGCGCCCGCGAAAAGGCCGAGGCCGTTCGCCGCGCCCGCAAGCTGGCCCGCAAGCGCGCCCAGCGCGAGGGTCTGCTGCCGATGACGCCGCGTCCGGCCCCGGCCGGCGGTGCAGGGCGTCCGGCGCGCTGAGCACGCCCACTTTTCGTCCTTTTCCGGCGATACGACCATCAGGGTGGGGCGATGTGAATCGCCGCCACCTTTCGTTTTTTCATCGCGCGTGGGGACGCGGTGCGGGGATCATGAATCCGGCGTAGCAGGCCCGGCATCTGAGGGAAGAGCGCGATGAAAGCAGCCATTGGCGACCGCAAGCGGACGAAGTCTGGCGGCGCGACGATAATGGCGGCATTGTTTGCCGGCCTCCTGCTTTCCGCCTGCCAAAGCGGCCCGAGCGGCGAACTCACCACCATCGACACGGCGCAGGGCTCGCAGCAGAACATCTCTTCGCTGACCGCCGTCATCAGCCGCAATCCGCAGGATCCGGAAGCTTACAACGTTCGCGGGTCGGCCTATGGCCGCGGCGGCAAGTACCGCGAGGCGCTGAACGATTTCAACAAGGCGATCGAGCTCCGGCCCAACTTCTACCAGGCCTATTCCAACCGGGCGCTGATCTACCGCTTCATGGGCGACCAGCAGGCAGCCCTCAACGACTACAACCGGTCGATCCAGCTCAACCCGAACTACGACGCCGCCTATATCGGGCGCGGCAATCTCTACCGCAAGACGGGCCAGGTGACGCTCGCCTTCAACGATTTCCAGAAGGCGATCCAGCTCGACACCACCGATGCGCGCGCCTACCACAATCGCGGCCTGATCTATCAGAGCCAGGGACAGCACGCCTTCGCGATCGAGGATTTCTCGACCTCCATCTCGCTGTCACCCAACGCGCCCGAGCCATATAACGGCCGCGGTCTCTCCTACCTGGCGACGAACGACGAGGACAACGCCTTCTCCGACTTCAACACGGCGATCAAGCTCGACGGCAAGGTCGCCGAGAGCTGGGCCAACCAGGCGCTGGTCTACGAGCGGCGCGGCGACAAGGCCAAGGCAGCGAAATCGTACCAGCAGGCCGTGCGGCTGGACCCGAACTACAAGCCCGCCGTGGATGGGCTGGCCCGCACCAGGGGAACCTGAACCCGGGCCCCGGCATTTCACACGAAACCGTTGGAGGACTCCGATGATCAAGAGAACCGCCTCCGTCTTCGCAGCATCGCTCATGACGGCTTTGCTCGCCGCTCCGGCCAGCGCCGGAACCATGAGGCTCGGTATCCTCACCTGCGACATTGAAGGAGGCACCGCGCTCGTCATCGCCTCCCACAAGGGGCTCGACTGCACCTTCAAGCCGTCCGGCGGCGGCCACAAGGAGCGCTACACCGGCATCATCTCCAAGATTGGCGTCGACCTCGGCGTCACCCATCAGGGCTCGCTGGTATGGGCGGTCCTCGCCGTCACAAGCGACTACGAAGGCGGGCAGCTTGCCGGCAATTATCTCGGCGCGACAGCCGAAGCGAGCGTCGTCGCTGGCGGCGGCGCCAACCTGCTCGTCGGCGGCTTCCAGCGATCGTTCAGCCTGCAGCCGCTGAGCGTCCAGGCGCAGACCGGCGTCAATCTCGCGCTGGCCGTGACGTCGATGAGGCTATACCAGCCGCTGAAATAGCCCGGCTTCCGGCCCTTCCGGCGGGCCGGGATGGAACCTTGAAACCGCGTCGACAGTTGTTGACGAAAGTTTTGAAGGAGGTTCCGACATGAAATATCTGCTTATCGCGGCTGCGTCCGCAGCAATGCTGGCAGCCATGCCCGCGGCCAATTCCCAGACCAAGGGCATGGAACTCGGCGTGCTCGACTGCAAGGTCGAGGGCGGCGCCGGCTTCATCATCGGCTCCACCAAGGATGTGCTCTGCACCTACCGGCCGGCCGACAAGAACCTCGCACCGGAGAACTATCACGGCACGATCAGCAAGATCGGGCTCGACGTCGGCGTCACCGGCGAAACCCTGATCACCTGGGCGGTGCTTGCGCCGAACGCCGACCTCTATGCGCCGGGCGCGCTGTCGGGCGACTATGTCGGCGCCAGCGCGGAGGCGTCTGCCGCGATCGGCGCCGGCGCCAATGTGCTGGTCGGCGGCTCGAACCGCACCTTCTCGCTGCAGCCGCTGAGCGTCCAGGCGCAGACCGGCGTCAACCTCGCCGTCGGCGTCACCGAATTCAAGCTGCGGACCGCGGCGGGCTGACCGCCCTCGTCGGTGACATTAGCCGGTCGCGCCAGGCGCGGCCGGCAATTGCTTAGCGCAGTACGCGCTGCTCGAACCAGTCGAGCACAAAGCCGCGGATGCCGTCGACATGCTCGCCCGTCTCGATTGCTCCGGCGAGTTCCGAGAGGCGCATTGCGGCAGTCAGCAGAAAGACGCGCCCCCTGTCGAGCACCCTGCCTGTCCGGGCCTGGTAGGCCTCCACGGTGCGCGCCGCGAGCTCGGGAGCGATCAGCGATATCTGCACGAACTCGCGGTGCGGCGGGCCGAAGCCTGAATCCGCGAAGTCGAATATGCCCTTCAATCGGCCTTCTCCGTGATCGAAGGCCATGTTCCATCCATGCGCGTCGAAGAAGCCGTAGACCTCGCCGAGCGGGTCCGGCGACAGCCGGCGGTAGTTGGCGATAGCGGCCTGGGCCGGGCCACGGATATGCTCGGGCAGCAGCGGCCAGACAGGCGCCAGCGTGGCCTCTTCCGTATCCCACCAGCCAACCGGACCGGCTCCGGCCTCGCGCATGACGGCCGGCTCGATCGCATGCAGCTCGACCAGGAAAAGCGCAACGTCATCCGCCAGCCGGCGGCGGGCTTCCTCATCGAGCCGCGCATAGCCCCCGCCATCGAGCGTCCCGCCCGGCAGCTTGCCGTGCAGGGAGAATAGGGGCGGCCCTTCATGGATCGTCATGTCCGGCACCGCCATGGTGAGCCGCGGCCGGACGGCAGCCAGCAGCGATGCCTCGCGCCTCAGCGCCTCCTCGGCCTCCGCACCCTCGGGAAACTTCGCTATGAACCGGCCGCCGACATCGACGGCAATGCTGTGCCAGCCCCGGCCGGCAACTGTGAAGGACTTGCCGGCGAAGGAAGGATGGGCGGCCAGGATAGCCGCCCGGAAGGCATCGGGTACGCTGTCTGGAACCTGAAGATCGATCAGTGATCCATTGCCTTTACGATTTCCTCGGTCATCTTCTTGGCGTCGCCGAGGAGCATCATGGTGCCGTCCTTGTAGAACAGCGTGTTGTCGATGCCTGCGTAGCCGGAGCCGAGCGAGCGCTTGACGAACAGGCAGGTGCGCGCCTTGTCGACGTCGAGGATCGGCATGCCGTAGATGGGCGAGCTCTTGTCGTCGCGCGCGGACGGGTTGGTGACGTCGTTGGCGCCGATGACATAGGCGACGTCGGCCTGCGCGAACTCGGAGTTGATGTCCTCGAGCTCGAACACCTCGTCATAGGGCACGTTGGCTTCGGCCAACAGCACGTTCATGTGGCCGGGCATGCGGCCGGCCACCGGGTGGATGGCGTATTTCACCTCGACCCCGGCGGCCTTCAGCTTGTGGGCCATCTCGCGCAGCGCATGCTGCGCCTGGGCGACCGCCATGCCGTAGCCGGGCACGATGATGACCTTCTGCGCGTTCATCATCAGATAGGCGGCGTCGTCGGCCGAGCCCTGCTTCACCGTGCGCTCGATGCCGTCGTCGGACGCAGCGGCGGTCTCGCCGCCGAAGCCGCCGAGGATAACGGAGATGAAGGAGCGGTTCATGCCCTTGCACATGATGTAGGACAGGATGGCGCCCGACGAGCCGACCAGCGCGCCGGTGATGATGAGCGCCAGGTTGCCGAGCGTGAAGCCGAGTGCGGCCGCCGCCCAGCCGGAATAGGAGTTCAGCATCGACACGACGACCGGCATGTCAGCGCCGCCGATCGGGATGATCAGGAGCACGCCGAGCAGCAGCGAAACCGCGACGATCAGCCAGAAGATAGTAAAACTCTCGGTCGAGACGAGCATGACGATCAGCACGACGAGCCCGATGCCGAGCGCGGCGTTGAGCAGGTGGCGGCCGGGCAGCATGATCGGCTTGCCGGACATGCGCCCGTCGAGCTTCAGGAAGGCGATGACCGAGCCGGTGAAGGTGATGGCGCCGATGGCGACGCCGAGGCTCATCTCGATGAGCGCCTGGCCGTGGATGTCGCCGGCGGTGCCGATGCCAAAGCTTTCCGGCGCGTACATGGCGGCTGCCGCCACCATCACCGCGGCAAGGCCGACGAGGCTGTGGAAGGCGGCGACCAGCTGCGGCATCGAGGTCATGGCGATGCGCCGCGCAGTCACCGCGCCGACGCCGCCGCCGATGGCGAGGCCAAGCACGATCAGGCCGAAGCCGGTGGCGCTGGGGGTCGCCAGCGCCAGCGTGGTGGCGATGGCGATGGCCATGCCGATCATGCCGAACAGATTGCCCTGCCTGGAGGTCGTCGGGTGCGACAGCCCCCTCAGCGCCAGGATGAACAGGATGCCGGAGACGAGATAGAGGAAGGAGGCGACGTTGGCGTTCACGTCACTTCTCCTTCTTCTTGTACATGGCGAGCATGCGCTGGGTGACCAGGAAGCCGCCGAAGATGTTCACCGAGGCGAGCACCAGCGCAACGAAGCCGAAGCCGGTGGCAAGCCCCGAGGCGGAGATGCCGACTGCCAGCAGAGCGCCGACCACGATGACCGAGGAGATGGCGTTGGTGACGGCCATCAGCGGCGTATGCAGCGCCGGCGTCACCGACCAGACCACGTAGTAGCCGACGAAGATCGCCAGCACGAAGATGGCGAAGCGGAAGACGAAGGGGTCGATGGCGCCGCCCGACAGCGCGTGCGCCGCGTCGCCGGCCGCTGCCGCGCTGCCTTCGACATTGGCGAGTGCGGCGCGGGCAGTACCGATCGCCTGTTCGAGCTGGTCGAGCGCCTGTTCGAGCGCGGTCTTCTCCATCACGCCTCTCCCCCAGATGCTGGCCCGGATGTCGGCCCCGATGCCGCCTTCTTCGATTTCCGGGCGGCCGGTTTCTTCTCGGCCTTTGCCGGTTCGCCCCCGGCGGCCGGCTCGTCGGCGCTCTTCTGTTCCGCCGCGGCCTTTTCGGCGGCAGCCGCCGCATCGGCGAAGGCCGGATGCACGACCTTGCCGGCGTCGGTCAGCATGGTCGCCTTGACCAGTTCGTCCTCGCGGTTGACGGCAAAGGCCTTGGTGGTCTTGTCGACCATCGTCTCGACGAAGGCGTAGAGGTTCTTGGCATAGAGCAGCGAGGCCGACGCCGCGACGCGGCCGGGCACGTTGAGATGGCCGACGATCTTGACGCCGTTGTCGAGCGTGATGACCGCGCCGGCGACGGCGCCTTCGACATTGCCGCCGCGCTCGACCGCGAGGTCGACCAGCACCGAACCCGGCTTCATCGAGGCGACCATGGCCGCCGACACCAGCTTCGGCGCCGGCCGTCCCGGGATCAGCGCCGTGGTGATGACGATGTCCTGCTTGGCGATGTGCTCGGCGGTGAGCGCCGCCTGCTTGGCCTGGTATTCCTTCGACATCTCCTTGGCGTAGCCGCCGGCGGTCTCGGCCGCCTTGAACTCCTCGTCCTCGACCGCCAGGAACTTTGCGCCGAGCGACTGAACCTGCTCCTTCACCGCCGGGCGCACGTCGGTCGCGGTGACCACCGCGCCAAGCCGCCGGGCCGTGGCGATCGCCTGCAGGCCGGCGACGCCGACGCCCATGATGAACACTTTCGCCGCCGGAACCGTGCCGGCCGCCGTCATCATCATCGGCAGCGCGCGGTCATATTCGGCGGCGCCGTCGATCACCGCCTGGTAGCCGGCGAGATTGGCCTGCGAGGACAGCACGTCCATCACCTGCGCCCTGGAGATGCGCGGCATGAATTCCATCGCGAAGGCGGTGATGCCGGCTTTCGCCATCGCCGCCACCGCCGCGTCGTGGCCATAGGGGTCCATGGTGGCGATGACCGCCGCCCCTGGTTTGTAGCCCTTGAGCTCGGCTTCCGTCGGTCGGCGGACCTTCAGCACCAGATCGGCGCGGCCCGCATCCGCGGCCTTGCCGATCGCAGCACCCGCCTTGGCGAATTCGTCGTCGGTGATGCGCGAGCCAAGCCCGGCGCCCGCCTCCACGATCACCTCGAAGCCAAGGCCGGCAAGCCGTTTCACCGTCTCCGGCGACGCCCCAACTCGCGGCTCTCCAGCCTCAACTTCCTTGGGGATGAATGCTATCTGTCCCACCGCATGTCCTTTCGGCCGGAACCTTACCCAACGTTAAGCGATGGCCGGAATCTGGCTGTCCGGCGGATGGAGAGATCGAGCCTTAGCGGAGGATGAACCAGCCGACGGCGCAGACCAGGATGAAAAGGATCGTCGCCGAAAAGAAGCCGGCGCTGGTGAAGAAACCGAAGGCCATGGCTATGAGCACCGCGGCGCAGAACAGCGATCCATACTTCGCGAGCGTCGTGAAAGCCGCGTAGGTTTTCTCGTGTTCGATATAGTCCATCTGCGCGCCCGTTTCGACGGGTCCGGTCGGCGAGTGGTCGGCCATGCAAAATCCTCCGGATAGCTCTCAAGCGCACATACCGAAAAGCCAGGCCAAGGGCAATGGCAGGATTGCCGTGCCGCCTGCGACAAGAGTGTCAAAGGACTTGATAAGATCGGATCGTGTCCCGGCGCGACGCTCAGGCCAGCCAGCGCTTGCGCCGCTTGTAGTGCTTGGCGTCCCGGAACGACTTGCGGCCCTCGGCTGCGATGCCGAGGTAGAATTCCTTCACGTCCTCGTTCTCGCGCAGCACGCCGGCATCGCCGTCGAGCACGACCCGTCCCGATTCCAGTATGTAGCCATATTTGGCGAAACGCAGCGCGATATTGGTATTCTGCTCGGCAAGCAGGAAGGAGACGCCCTGCTCCCGGTTGAGCTTCTCCACGATGCCGAAGATTTCTTCCACCAGTTGCGGGGCGAGCCCCATGGACGGCTCGTCGAGCAGGATCATCTTCGGCCGCGACATCAGGGCACGGCCGATCGCCACCATCTGCTGCTCGCCGCCAGACGTATAGCCGGCCATGCTGTTCCGCCGGACTTTCAGCCGCGGGAAATAGTCGTAGACCAGGTCGAGGTCGGCGCGGATGGCGGCCTTGCCGTCGCGCCTCGTGAACGCGCCGGCGGCCAGGTTGTCCTCGACCGAGAGATGGCCGAAGCAGCGCCGGCCCTCCAGAACCTGGATGCAGCCGCGCCGCACCAGATCGTCGGGCGACAGCGCCTGCACCTGCTGGCCGTCGAAGACGATCGAGCCTTTGGTCACCTCGCCGCGCTCGGTGCGCAGCAGGTTGGAGATCGCCTTCAGAGTCGTCGTCTTGCCGGCCCCGTTGGCGCCGAGCAGCGCGGTGATGCCGCCCTGCGGCACCGTAAGCGACACGCCCTTCAGCACCAGGATGACGTGATCGTAGATCACCTCGATGTTGTTCACCGAGAGGATCGGGGTTGAATCTGGAGAAAGGTTCGTCATGCGGGCTCCAGCGTGGACGACCCCTTCTCCCCGTTCACGGGGATAAGGTGGCCCGAAGGGCCGGATGAGGGGCAGCGCCTAACATTAAACGTTCGCGCTGCCCCTCACCTGCCTGCCGGCATCCTCTCCCCGCAAGCGGGGAGAGGAGAGCTTACATCTTGCACTCGTCGTTCATCGGCCAGGGCGCATTGGCGTCGGCGTATTTCTTCGCCTCGGCCTCGACCAGCGGCGCGATTTCGGTCTGGTCGGCCTGCAAGAGGTCCGACACTTTCACGAACTTCGCGCCGTCCCACTGCAGCATCCACGCCCCGGCATGGCCGGAATGGTTGTCGCAGGACGTCTCGAACGGCGCGATCATGCCGGTCATGCCGATCTCGGCCAGCCTCGCCTCGTCGAGCTTCAGGTTCTCGAAACCCCAGCGAAGCTGCTCGGCATTGACCACCTTGGTGTTGAACTGCTCCTGCGCGGCGCGGATCGCCTCGACCGTGAACATCGAGATCAGCACGCCGCGCTGGTAAAAGACCCAGTCGAACTCGCCCTCGCCGATCTCGGTCTTCTTCGGGTCGAGCACGTATTTCTTGATGTCCTGCATGGCCTGCGAGTCCGATACCGGCACGCTCCAGGACAGCGAACGGTAGCCCTTGCCCTCCTCGCCGACGCTTTTCATGTCGCCGTCATGGCCCGACCACCAGATGCCGATGAATTTCTCCATCGGGAACCTCGTCTTCACCGCCTCGGTGAGCGCGCCGGCGTTCATCGCGCCCCAGCCCCACATCAGCACGAAATCCGGGTTCTCGCGGCGGATCTGCAGCCATTGCGCCGACTGGTTCTGCATCTCCTTCACGCCGACGGGGATCGGCAGCAAGGTGAAGCCGTGTTTTTCGGCAAGCGCCTGGAGGAGCGGGATCGGCTCCTTGCCGTAGGGCGCGTCGAGGTGCAGGAGCACGATCTTCTTGCCCTTGAGGTTGTCGAGATTGCCCTCCGAGATGTGCCTCAGGATCATCGAGGCGCCGTCCCAGTAGGAAGCCGGCGGATTGAACGCCCATTTGAACACCTTGCCGTCGGCCATCGGCGAGAAGCCGTAGCCGGGCGCCAAGATCGGGATCTTGTCGACGTTCGACCGCGGCAGCACCTGCAGCGTGATGCCGGTCGACCAGGGCTGCGTGACGATGCCGGTTGCCTTGGTCTTCTCGTAGCACTCGACGCCCTTTTCGGTGGAATAGCCGGTCTCGCACTCCTCGTAGCCGAGCTTGACGCCGTTCACGCCGCCGTCGCGCTCGTTGATCATCGTCATGTAGTCGCGCTGGCCGTTCATCAGCGGGATGCCGGTCGCTGCGAACGGCCCCGTCCGGTAGGAGAGATTGGGCAGGCTGACGATGTCTTCCGCGAGCGCCGGTACGGCGCCGAGCACGCCGACGGACAATAGTGCCGAAAGCGCCAGGCGGGTCATGTTGGTCTTCATGTCGTTTCCTCCGCTTTGTCGTTCTGGATACGAGAATGCCTGCTTTTTCGTCGTTTGCGCATCGGGATTCTTTCGAAAGCCGCTTCGCATTTTTCGGTCCGATCTTCAGTGCGGAAAAGGCCACATGATGAGCTTTTCCCGGATGATTTCCCAGAAGCGCGCGAGCCCGTGCGGCTCGACGATCAGGAACATGATGATCAGCGCGCCGATGATCATCGTGTTGAGGTGCTCGACCATGGCCGAGCTGATAGGCAGGCCGAGCGCGGCGGGCACGGTCCCGAGCAGGACCGGCAGCGCCACGATCAGGATTGCGCCGAGGAAATTGCCGAGGATCGAGCCCAGGCCACCAATGATGGCGATGAACAGGACGCGGAAGGAGAGCGGAATGTCGAAGACGACCGGCTCCGCCGCGCCCCGCCACAGGAAGACGAACAGCGCCCCGGCGACCCCGACGATGTAGGACGAGACGGCGAAGGCCGAGAGCTTCGCCTTCATCAGGTTGATGCCGACCAGTTCGGCGGCAATGTCCATGTCGCGCACGGCTTTCCAGATGCGCCCGATGCGGCCGCGCGTGATGTTGATCGCAGCAATGGTGATCACCGTCACGATGCAGAGCACGACATAATACTGCACGATCGACAGGGCGTTCGGGCCGAAGACGGGAACGCCGAACGAGGACACCGTCGGCACCTGGATCGCGCCCGAGGAATTGTAGTTGTAGAGCCAGGCCCATTTCTCGAACAGCCAGACGAGGAAGAACTGCGCGGCGAGCGTAGCGATGGCGAGATAGAAACCCTTGATGCGCAGCGACGGCAGGCCGAAGGCGACGCCGATCGCCGCCGAGAAGAAGCCGGAGAGGAAGATCGCGGCGATCGGGTTGAGCTCGGGGAAGATGCTGATCAGCTTGTAGCAGGCATAGGCTCCTACCCCCATGAACGCGCCGGTGCCGAGCGACAGCTGCCCGGCATAGCCGGTGAGGATGTTGAGGCCGAGCGCGGCCAGCGAATAGATCAGCACGGGGATGAGCAGGGCCTTGAAGGCGAACTCGCTGGCCGTGAACGGGAAGATGACGAAGGCGAAGACCAGGATGACGCCGAGCAGCCAGGCGTCCTGCCTGACCGGGAACAGCGCGTGGTCGGCCGCGTAGGATGTCTTGAACTGGCCGACGGTGCGGTAGAGCATTTTACACTCTCCTGCCAGCTAAGTCGCGACGCGAGCTGACGGGCGCAACGTCCCCCTCCCCCTTGAGGGGAGGGTGGCCGCGAAGCGGTCGGGTGGGGTTGCCGAACATACGCTCGGCCTTCTCCTTTACCGCTTGGGCAACATGCCAGGCGCTATGAATGACATCGGGCTCGTCTACGCGGAGAATATCGTAACCCAGCGACCTCAAATACCGATCACGGTTGGCGTCATGCCGCTTGCCTGCCTCGGTTTCGTGGCTATCGCCATCCACCTCGACGATAAGCCTTGTGGCCAGGCAGACAAAATCCACGATGTATGGTCCGATCGGCGATTGACGCCTGAATTTCAAGTCAGCTGTTTTTCTGAGTTCCCGCAGTTCATACCAGAGAAGCGACTCTGCCTTGCTCGCATACAGCCTAAGCGAGCGGGCCTTCTGGCGCATTTCGAAGCTGACGCGAGTGCGGGCCATCAGAACGCACCTCGCCACCAGAAACGGCGTTGGAGCACTGCCGAGACGACCCCACCCGGCCGCTTCGCGGCCACCCTCCCCTCAAGGGGGAGGGAGGCGTCGCGCCTCGCGGTGATCGTTTCCCCGCCCATCTCTCACACCCTCTCGATGATGCGCTCGCCGAACAGGCCCTGCGGCCGGAACAGGAGCACGATCAGCGCCAGCACGAAGGCGAACCACGTCTCCGTGTTGCCGCCGAGCAGCGGCTGGCCCCAGTAGATCTCGAACAGTTTTTCCAGCACGCCGATGGCGATGCCGCCGACGATCGCGCCACTGACCGATTCCAGCCCGCCGAGCATCAGTACTGGCAGCGCCTTGTAGGCGATCACTTCGAGCGCAAAGGAGACCCCTGCCCTGGCGCCCCAGACGATGCCGGTGGCGAGCGCGATGACGCCGGCGATGAACCACACCAGCACCCAGATGGTCGACAGCGAGATGCCGACGGAGAGTGCGGCCTGGTGGTCGTCGCCGAGCGCCCGGATCGCCCGCCCCAGCCTCGACCTGTGGAGGAAGAGGAGCAGGCAGCAGACCAGCACGACCGCGCCGACGACCGCCGTGAGGTCCTTCTGCTCGATCAGCACCAGGCCGCCGAACGGCTCGAACGTGTAGCTGCCGGTCGGAATATGAAGCGCCTCGGTGATCATCGCCTTGTTCTCGCCGCCGAAGACGGTCTCGCCGAAGCCGATCAGGAACATGGTGATGCCGATCGTCGCCATGAACAGGATGATGTCGGGCTGGTTGACGAGCGGCCTCAGCACGACGCGCTCGATGGCGACCGCCAGTGCGAACATCACGGCCAGAGTAAGCGGCAGCGCCAGCAGCGCCGGCACGCCCTTCTCGTAGAGCGTGACCAGCGTCAGCGCCGCGAAGACGACCATGATGCCTTGCGCGAAGTTGAAGATGCGCGAGGATTTGTAGATCAGCACGAAGCCCAGCGCGATCAGCGCGTAGAGCACGCCCGCGACCAGCCCTTCCCACAGCACCTGCAGCAGGAAATCCGGCGCGCCGGCCATGTCCTGGAAGGGTTTGACGAAGACGGAATTCACGAACTCCATATGCGGCTCCCTCGCCGAGGCCGGCGCGTCCGGGTCAGGATGCGAGTTGCGGGAACAGGCCGAGCAGCCCGACGATGATCAGATAGATCGCGACGATGTAGTTGAGCAGGCGCGGCATGATCAGGATGACCACGCCGGCGATCAGCGAGATCAGCGGCGTGAGCGGCAGGCTGGAGAGGTCCATGTCTTTTCCTTTCAGTGGGCGACGCCGAGATAGGCGTCTATGACGTGTCTATCGGATTTCACGGCATCCGGCGTGCCGTCGGCGATCTTCTTGCCGTAGTCGAGAACGACGACGCGGTCGGAAAGGTCCATCACCACCCCCATGTCGTGCTCGATGAGAGCGATCGTGGTGCCGCGCTGCCGGTTCACCTCGATGATGAAGCGGCTCATGTCCTCCTTCTCCTCGAGATTCATGCCGGCCATAGGCTCGTCGAGCAGCAGCAGCGACGGTTCCATGGCGAGCGCGCGGCCGAGTTCCACGCGCTTCTGCAGCCCATAGGGCAGCTTGCCGACAGGTGTGCGGCGGATGTGCTCGATCTCGAGGAAATCGATGATCTCCTCGACCTTCTCTCGATGCTCGATCTCCTCGGCGAGCGCCGGACCGTGCCAGAGCATCTGCCAGATTAGGTTGCGGTTCATCAGCACCGAACGCCCGGCCATGATGTTGTCGAGCGTCGACATGCCCTTGAACAGCGCGACGTTCTGGAAGGTCCGCGCGATGCCCTGTCGTACCGCGTGGTGCGGCTTCATCGACCGCCTTTCGTGGCCGCGAAAGACGATGGTGCCCTTCTGCGGCGTGTAGAAGCCATTGATGACGTTGAGCATCGACGTCTTGCCGGCGCCGTTGGGGCCGATGATGGCGCGGATTTCGCCCTTCCTGACGTCGAAGGAGATGTCGGTGACGGCCTTCACGCCGCCGAAGGAGAGCGAGACGTTGCGGACGTCCATCAGGAGCCCGCCCGGTGCGACGCCGTCGTCAGCCGCGAATGCCCGAGCCGGCGCGGCTTCGACATTCATGCGGCGGCCTCGAGCGCCGGCGGCGCAACCGCCGGATGGGTCCGCGCCTCGTGGATGCGGACGGTCGCGCGAACAGCACCCTTGCGGCCGTCCTCGAAGGTCATCTCCGTCTCGACATATTTCTCCGCCAACCCGTCATAAAGCGCCTCGATCAGTGGCGCGTATCGCTCGGCGACGAAGGCGCGGCGCACCTTCAGCGTGCGGGTGAGTTCGCCGTCGTCGGCGTCGAGCTCCTTGTGCAGCACGAGGAAGCGGCTGATCTGTCCGCCCGCCATCATCGGCTCGCGCGACAGCCTGAGATTGGTCGCGTCGACATGGGCGGCGATGATCTTCGCCACCTCCGGATGGCCGGCGAGCTCCTGATAGGAGGCATAGGGGATGTTGTTGCGCTCGGCCCAGTTGCCGACAGCCTGGAGGTCGATGTTGAGGAACGCCGTGCAGAAGTCGCGGCCGTTGCCGAAGGCCACCGCCTCCTTGATATCGGGGAAGAATTTCAGCGTGTTCTCGATGTATTTTGGCGCGAACAAGGCGCCGCCCTTCAGCCGGCCGACATCCTTGGCGCGGTCGATGATCCAGAGCTGCCCGTCCGGCTCGAAGAAGCCGGCGTCGCCGGTGCGCACATAGCCGTCATCAGTCATCACCTCGGCGGTCGTCTCCTCCTGCTGGAAGTAGCCCGAAAACATGCCCGGCGAACGGAACTGCACCTCGCCGTCGCTGGATATGCGGATATCGACATTCGGCGCGGCCGGCCCGACCGTGTCGGCGCGCACCGAGCCGTCCTTCTGGCAGGTCACATAGAGGAAGGCTTCGGTCTGGCCGTAGAGCTGCTTGAGGTTGATGCCGAGCGAGCGGAAGAAGGAGAAGAGGTCCTGTCCGATCGCCTCGCCCGCCGTATAGGCGACGCGGATGTTGGAGAAGCCGAGCACGTTTTTCAGCGGGCCGTAGATCACCAACTCGCCGAGCGCATAGGACAGGCGGCCCGACAGCGGCACTGGCCGTCCCTCGAGGATCGGCTCGCCATACCGCCGCGCCACCGCGATGAAATGCTGGAACAGCTTGCGCTTCAGCCAGCCGGCGTCCTCCATCCGGATGGTGACGCTGGTGAGCAACTGCTCGAAGATGCGCGGCGGCGCGAAATAGAAGCTCGGGCCGATCTCGCGCAAATCCTGCGGCACCGTATCGGTGCTCTCCGGGCAGTTCATGCAGAGCCCGGCGACATAGCCCTGGGCATAGTTGAGGTAGTGGTCGCCGACCCAGGCGAGCGGCAGGTAGGCGAGCACGCTGTCGCGCTCGGTCAGGCGGTCGAAGGCGACGGTGTCCTGCGCGGCCCGGACGGCGCTCGCCGCCTTCACCATCACGCCCTTGGAGCGACCCGTCGTCCCCGACGTATAGAGCATGACGCAGATATCTTCGCCGCTCGCGGCCCGGATCCCGTCCTCCCAGATACGGCCGAGCGAAGGATCAGCGGCGAGACGCCCGGCTCCCGTCGCCTGGATGTCGGAAAAGGCGTGCAGCCCCTGCGGGGGATATCCTGCAAGGCCGCGGGGCTCGTCATAGATCACGTCGGTCAGCGCCGGGATCTTCGCCGCGCATGATTTGATCTTGTCGACCTGCTCCTGGTCCTGCACCACCGCGAAGCGGACGCCGGCATGGTCCAGCACATAGGCCATCTCGTCGGCGACCGCATCGGCATAGACCGGCACCGGGACGGCGCCGAGCGACTGAGCAGCGGCAAAGGTCCAGTATAAACGCGGGCGGTTGGCGCCGATGACTGCGATCCGGTCGCCCTTGCCGAGACCGAGAGCCTGAAGCCCCAGCGCCAGCCTGCGGATTTCTTCAAGCTGCTCGCGCCAGCTCCAGCTCTGCCAGATGCCGAAGTCCTTGTGGCGCATGGCGGGGTGGTCGCCCAGCCTTTCGGCATTGCGCAGCAGGTATTTCGGGAATGTGTCCATGTCGCCGGCCAAGGCCGCCGCAACCATGCGCATTCTCCTCCCGTCCCGCCTGTCCGCGGTGTGATTGCAGCCATAATGCCAGCGGCATCGTGGCGCGCAACCCCATCGTTGGAATGAGACGGAAGGGAGCCGGCCGCCGGGCCAACAGGCTAGGCGGCGGCGCGGAAGTACTTGGCGGTCGGCAGGATGGTGAGCGGCGCAAGTTCTCCCTTCGCCGGCTTGGCGAACAGCATGCGCTGCTCCACCGCGGTCGACCAGAAGAAGGGAAAGCGCTTGAGGATCGGCTGCCGGTTCGCCTCGCAATTGGCGTCGTAGAGCACGAGCGGGATGCTGATCGGCGGATATTCCCGCGGTTCTCCCACCTGCACGGCACCGAATATCCGTCGGTAGAACGCCGTGTGCTCCGCCCTGATCACGCCGATGCAGGCGGTCGCATCAAAGTAGACGCTGGCCACGAGGCCGAGCCGCAGCGTCAGATACGGCAGCGCCTGGAAAGGCGACCGGTAGTGCGGTTCGGCGGCCAGCATGGTCGGGTTGATGAAGCTCTCGCCGCGGAGCAGCCGCGGACGCAGGAGATCGTCGAAGGTCTTCATCACCGGCCCGTAGGGCTCGTCTTTCGAGATGTGATGGATGCGTACCGTGCTCACCAGCTCGCCGTCGATGAAGACACCGAACCGGTAGCAATTGGGCGCATCGTCGAGATCGTCGGTGACGATCTGGTCGCTGGATTCCTCGACGAAGCCGTGCAGCCGATAGGCCTTGTAGCGCAGGCGGTATATGGCCTCGATGTCCTCGCCGCTCTCGCACCGCCTGTATTCGGTGCGCTCCAGCAGCTCGGCTACCCTGGTGGCAAAAGACGATCTGCCGCCCGACCCGCCCTCGTGATCCGCATCCTCGTGATCAGTATCGGGTGTCGAGCGAAGCGCCGTTGACTTCGTAAGCATACGCAACCCCATGGTCCGCCGCGCCATCAAGGTACGGAAATTACAAAATATGTAAACTTTTAAATTACATACAAGATGTTTACGACGCGTTAACCTTAACAAGTGGTAAATTGAATCTAATACGATCCAACCGGCCGCTGATCATCGATCCGGCTGGATGGCTTGCTGATGTCGAAGGAGAAAAGCGTCGTCAGTGCTTGGCTGAGGCGCGTTTGGCGCCTTGGATATCCTTGGCGAACGGCCAGACGGTATTGGACATCGTCTCGATGCCGGAAGCCGTGAGCGCCGCGCCGAACAGGAAACCCTGGACGAGGTCCGGCTTCACCACGAGGGCGAGGATCTTCAGTTGCTCGAAGGTCTCCACCCCTTCGACGGTCACCGCGAGGCCGAGAGGCCGCGACAGGCTGACGATGCCCTTGAGCAGCTCTAGCGAACGTGTGCTCTGGCTGACATCCATGAGGAAGCTGCGGTCGATCTTGATCTTGTCGAGCGGCAGCTTGTGCAGATAGCTGAGGCTCGAGTAGCCGGTGCCGAAATCGTCGAGCGCGATGCGGACGCCGAGCTGCTTCAGCTCCTCGATATATTGCCGGGTCTGCGACTTGTCGTCGAGCAGCGCGGTTTCTGTCACCTCGATCTCAAGCCGGTGCGGGGCAAGGCCGGAGGCGGTGAGCGCGTTGCGCACCTTCTCGACCACGTTGCGGCTGCGGAAATCCTTGGCCGACAGGTTCACCGAGACGCTGAGCTGGTTCGGCCAGCTGACGCAGTCGGCGCAGGCGGCCTGCAGGACGAAATGGCTGATCTCCGAGATCATGCCCATCTCCTCGGCGAGCGGTATGAAGACCGCCGGCGAGATCGGGCCGAGATCGCGATGTTCCCAGCGGCAAAGCGCCTCGCAGCTCGCGATGCGCATCGTGTCCATCGTCACGATCGGCTGGTACACGACGCGCAGGGCGTTGGACTCGATGGCGGCGCGCAGATCCGCCTTCATCAGCTGGCGGCTGCGGAAGGCGGCGTCCATCGCCGCCTCGAACAGGCGCCAGCCGTTCTTGCCGAGCTCCTTGGCCTTGTAGAGGGCGAGGTCGGCCTTGACGGTCATGGCGTCGACATCCGTGTCCTTGACGCGTGACAGCACCGCGCCGCCGCTCGCCTGGATGCGCAGCGCATGTCCGGCGATGTCGATATCCCCCTGCAACCCGGCGAAGATCCGGTCGAGTATGCCGGTAAGGTGGCTCTCGTCCTCGACATGATCGATGAAGATCATGAACTCGTCGCCGCCGAAGCGGCTGACCTTGACCGTATCGCTGGAGAAGGCGGCGAGCCGCTCGGCCACCGCATAGATGAGGCCGTCGCCGACCGGATGCCCGAGCGTATCGTTGACGCTCTTGAAGTCGTCGAGATCGAGGACGGCCAGCCCGCAGAAGCGGTCGCGGTCGCCGGTCGACATGGTTTCGCCGACCAGCTCGTGGAAATAGGCACGGTTCGGCAGGCCAGTCAGATTGTCGAAACGCGCCATCGAGCGGATCTTTTCCTCCGCCTCGACGCGCTGCGTCACGTCCTCGAAGGTGATGACGCCGAGTTCCTGGCTGCCTTCGCGGGCCGAGAACTCGAAATGCTGGCCGTTCGAAAGCGAAACGAGGACCTTGCGATCCCTCCCCTCGCGCAGCGCCCTCGTCAGTTGCCCCTCGATGAACTTGCAGTCCTTGGCGGCAAGCATGCCGCCCGCCACGCCGCGCATCAGCATCGAGTGGATGGTGCGCCCCAGCAGCGCATCGGGCGACTTGAACAGCATCAGGTTCGCGGCTTCCGCATTCGCCACCACGACGCGGCCGCTCGGCCCGATCATCACCAGCCCGTGCGACATGGTGTTCAGCGCGCGGTTGAACCGCTCCGCTATGCGGTTCGCCTTCTTCTCCTCGCTGATGGCAGTAAACAAGACTGTGCGCACCAGATGCGCCATCTTGTTGATCGAGAACATGAACGGGATGATGAAGAGGCCTAGAAGGAAGTGATAGAGATCACCCTTGAGCATCAGCCCCAGCGCGATAGGCGCGAGCACCGAGACGGACAGTATGATGACCATCTTGCGGGAGCCGAAATTGCGCCCGGCGATGGTGATCGTGCTTGCCAGCACCACCGAGATCGCTGCGATCTCGCCAAAAGTGTCCGGCGCCACATAGAGGCTGACGAAGGCGAACAAGCCCACGCAGAAGCCCTGGATCGTTCCCGCCACGATATAGTAGCGCTCCCAGCGGAGCGCGGTTTCATAGCCGACAATGCTGTCGGGATCGACCCGGCGTATGGCCCAGTATCGGCCAAGGCTGGCGGCCGTCATCATGACGGCGAGAACGATGTAGATCGGTTCGTTGGTCTTCCAGTAGACGAGCAGGCCGACCAGTCCCTGCGTCAAGGCTCCAAGCAACAGAATGACGAAGCCGCTGAAAAGCGACCGGACAAAGCCGACATAAATGTCTTCCGGTATCTCTTCGGGTTCGCTTGTTTTCATTGCCTGCGGAGCCGCGCGAACCGCAGTCTTGGCATGGATCGCCTTAAGAAAGGCTTAGAACATCGCTTTTCGAACGGCCTGGAAAGCCCTCAAATGCTTGCAAAGCAAGGATTCCGGCATTCCGGTAAACAAGCCGTATCCGTCACTCGGCAGCCCGCAGGACAGGCGCGTCGGACGCGTCGGACAGCCGCTTGAGAAGCCGCGCGCGCTCGGCCGAGGCAGCATCGGCGCTCGCCCGCCTCACGTGACCGTAGCCGCGGATCAGCGACGGAACCGAGGCAAGGGCCGCCGCCGCCTCGATCCTGTCCGGCGACAGAAGGCCACGGATAAGATCGAGATCCTGCTCGTATTGGACAAGCAATTCCCGTTCGAAGCGGCGCTCCTCGGAATAGCCGAAGACGTCGAAGGCGGTGCCGCGCAAGCCCTTCAGCGCCGCCAGCAGCCGGAAACCCTTCATCATCCAGGGTCCGAAGCTCGATTTCCTCGGCTTCCCGTCCGCGCCCCTGCGCCCGAGGATGGGCGGGGCGAGATGGAATTCCAACCGGTCAAAGGATTGAAATTCCTTGGAAATCTGCTTCGCGAAGGAGCCGTCCGTATAAAGCCGCGCAACCTCGTATTCGTCCTTGATCGCCATCAGCTTGAAGAGGTTCCGGGCGGCCGCCTCGGTCACCAGCGTCGAGTCCGGCGCTGCCAGGGTTTCGGCTGCGCGGATGGCGGCGACGCGGTCGAGATAGCGCCGCGCATAACCGGCATCCTGGTAGGCCGTCAGGAATTCGGCGCGGCGGGAGATGACCTCGTCGACAGTCTGCGCGGCGGGATCGGCGGTCACGCCGGTCGCCTTGACGACGAGGCCGCGCACCAGGTCCGGTTCATGCGCCGCGCGGCGGCCCCAGCGGAAGGCCGAAACGTTCATGGCGACGGCCTGGCCGTTGAGTTCGATCGCCTTCTCGACGGCTGCGGCGGACAGCGGCAGTCCCCCTAGCTGGTGGGCGAAGCCCAGCATGAACATGTTGGCGCCGAGCGAATTGCCGAAAAGCGCCGAAGCCGTGCGCGTGGCGTCGAACAAATGCGCCTTCTCCTCGCCGGCGGCCTGCCGGATAGCCTTCTTGAGTCGTTCGACGGGAAGCGAAAAGTCGGCCGAGCGGGTGAATTCGCCGGGCATGACCTCGGCCGTGTTGGCGACGAAGAGCGTATGGTTCTCGCGCACCGCGGCGAGCACCTTGCGGGCGCCCGAGACGACGAGGTCGCAGCCGAGGATGAGGTCCGCCTTGCCGGCAGAGACACGGATGGCGTGGATGTCCTCCGGCGTCTTGGCGATGCGGACATGGCTGAAGACGGAGCCGCCCTTCTGGGCGAGGCCGGCCATGTCGATCATGCCGCAGCCCTTGCCTTCGAGATGCGCCGCCATGCCGAGGATGGCGCCGACCGTGACCACGCCGGTGCCGCCGACGCCGTCGATGATGGAGGCCCAGCCGTCGCGGTCGAGCGGAAATTCCTGCGGCTCCGGCACGCCTTCGAGCGGATCGATCCTTCCGGCAATCCCCTCCGCCTTGCGCATCCTGGCGCCATGCACAGTGACAAATGACGGGCAGAAGCCGTTGAGGCAGGAGAAATCCTTGTTGCAGCTCGACTGGTCGATCCGCCGCTTGCGCCCGAATTCCGTTTCCACGGGCTGTATCGACACGCAGTTCGACTTGACGCCGCAATCACCGCAGCCTTCGCAGACCAGCTCATTGATGATGACCCGCTTGTCCGGATCCGGATAGGCGCCGCGCTTCCTCCTCCGCCGCTTCTCCGCCGCGCAGGTCTGGTCGTAGAGCAGCACCGACACGCCCTTCACGTCGCGCAGCTCGCGCTGGACCGGATCGAGGTCGTCGCGATGATGGAAAGTGGCGACCGGCGGGAATTTCGCGCGGTCGTACCTGCCCGGCTCGTCCGAGACGACGGCGATGCGCTCGACGCCTTCGGCATGAACCTGGCGCGCGATCATGTCGACGGTCAGCCCGCCTTCGTGCGGCTGGCCGCCGGTCATGGCGACTGCGTCGTTGTAGAGGATCTTGTAGGTGATGTTGACGCCGGCAGCGAGCGCGAAGCGCAGCGCCAGCACGCCGGAATGGTTGTAGGTGCCGTCGCCGAGATTCTGGAACAAATGCTCGCGCTTCGAGAACGGGGCCTGGCCGACCCACTGCGCGCCCTCGCCGCCCATCTGGGTGAAGCCGACCGTGTCGCGATCCATCCAGAGCACCATGAAGTGGCAGCCGATGCCGGCGCCGGCAATCGAGCCTTCGGGCACCTTGGTGGAGGAATTGTGCGGGCAGCCCGAGCAGAAGAAGGGCGTGCGCGAGCCGATGTCCTTGGTATCTGCCAGCATGGCCTGGTACTGCTTCAGCCGGCTGACCCGCGCCGCGATCTCCTCGGAAGGTCCGATCACCTTGAGCACGCGCTCGCCGAGCGCGATGGCGATCTCGTTCGGATCGAGCGCGCCCTTGGCCGGGAACAGCCAGTGGCCGTTCTCGTCCTTCTTGCCGACGACGGTCGGCTGCATGCTCGTGCCGTAGAGGTCCTCGCGGACCTGCACCTCGATCAGCGAACGCTTCTCCTCCACGACGACGATCATCTCGAGGCCGCGCGCGAAATCCTTGATATGCTCGATGTCCAGCGGCCAGGGGCAGCCAACCTTGAACAGCCGCACGCCGATCTGGTTGGCCTTCGCCTCGTCGATGCCGATGTCCTCAAGCGCCTGACGGACGTCGAGATAGCTCTTGCCGACGGTGATGATGCCGATCTTGGCCTTGCTGCCGCCGGAATAGATGGTGCGGTTGAGGCCGTTGGCGCGCACGAAGGCAGCCGCCGCCGCACGCTTGAACTCGTGCAGCCGCGCTTCCTGGCCGAGGAAGTTGATCTCGTGGCGGATGTTCAGTCCACCCGGCGGCATGTCGAATTCCGGAATGACGATGCCGAGCCGTTCGAGCGAGGCGTCGACCGACGCCGTCGATTCGATATTGTCCTTGACGCATTTGATCGCCGCCCAGGTGCCGGCGAAGCGCGACAGCGCAAAACCGTAGAGACCGTAGTCGACGAGTTCCTGCACCCCGGCCGGGTTGAGGATCGGGATCATCGTGTCGACGAACAGGAACTCGGTCGCATGCGCGTTGGTGGAGGATTCCGCCGTGTGGTCGTCGCCCATCAGGGCGAGCACACCGCCATGTTTCGACGAGCCGGCGAGGTTGGCGTGGCGGAAGACGTCGCCCGAGCGGTCGACGCCCGGCCCCTTGCCGTACCAGACCGAGAAGACGCCGTCATGCTTGCCTTCGCCGAGGAGTTCGGCTTGCTGCGAGCCCCAGCAGGCGGTGGCGGCGAGTTCCTCGTTGAGCCCCGGCTGGAAGACGATGTCGGATTCGGCGAGCTGCTTCTTGGCGCGCCAGAACTGCTGATCGAGCCCGCCGAGCGGCGAGCCGCGGTAGCCCGAGACGAAACCTGCCGTGTTGAGGCCGGCCCGGCGGTCGCGCTCGCGTTGCATCAGGAGCATGCGGATGACTGCCTGCGCGCCGGACAGGAATATGCGCTGCTTGCCCAGGTCGAACTTGTCGTCGAGCGCAACGTCATGAAGCGTCATCGGCAAATCCTCTGCGGAGGTCGGCCTAGGATATCAGGCGGGCCAACGTGGGTTGCATGACGCAATGTTCCCCGCAGGAACTGCAAGGTCAAACGAAATCCGGAGCGGCCGGAAAAGAGCAATGCTCGGCCTGCGCGGAGAACAGCCGGCGCAACAAAGTGACCGGCGCCGCATCAATCGCGAATGATACTTATCTTGTGCGGCGCACAATCGCTATTATCCGTCGGCGGGTGCAGCCGCAGGGCAAGGCGGTTCGCGTCGATTCGGAAGCTTCCCGCCACGATTCCCGGCAAGGGCGGGGTTCGGCATGTAGCCGTCGCCGACCACCAGCGGAAGATCCGGCAATATGCTCTGGTCCTGCGTGGAGGCCATCTCGGTCTCTATCGTCTGCCTGGTCGCACCATCCGGCCCTTCGATCCTGATCGTCACCTTGTAGGGCCTGTCCTTGACCACGCAGCGCAGCGGCGGGCTCTCGATCGTTGTCTTGGCCAGATTGGGCCAGATCTTCTTGCGCACGACGATCGCCTCGCCGCCGGCCGGATTCTCGAAGCTCGCCACCGCCGTCTGGCCTTCTTCGACCGGCTTGATCGGCACCAGATTGACGAGATAGGTCGCCGTGGCGATGCGGTAGTTGAAGACGAAGAGCTTGCCGTCGAGGGCGAAATACTCGCCCTCCCCGCCGCTGTCGCGGCAGGCGGAGACGCCGAGCACGGCCAGAAGGGCAAACGCGGGGAGCAGGAAGGATCGCTTAGGCATCGACGGCCTCCTTTTCGGCCACCTTGCGGCGTTCATAGTGCCGTTTCGCCTTGCTGCGGTTGCCGCAGACCGACATGTCGCACCAAAGCCGGCTGGCGTTGCGGCTGCGGTCCACGAACAGCCAGTTGCAGTTCGGGCAGATCCGGACCTTCTCCCAGGCGCGGTCCGCCAGCAGCGCAAGAGCCGAAACCGCCAGCGCCGCCTCGAAGCGGATCGGCTGGGACGGATCGCCTGATGGCAAGCCGTCCGGGCCGATGCGTTCGGCGCTGCCGTCGAGGCAGGCCGCGCAGGCGCGCAGCAATTCCGGAAGCTCGCCGGTCTGGACAGATCCTTCGGCGGCCGCCGCCCGGAACAGCCGGTCGGCCGCTTCCCGCAATGCGACGACCCGCCCGGCCGCCGCCTCGGAAGCCTGGAACGAAAGCCTCCGGCCGCCGAGTTCGGCGGAGCGAAAGCCTTCGGCGGCGGAAGCGAAGCGCGCGATCTCGGCCGTGTCCTCGAAACGGTCGAACATGCGCGCCGGGTCCCCGCGCAGCACCACCGTATTGGTGGTGTCGAGCACGAGGAGCCCGCCGGAAAAGCGATGTTTCGTCCAGGCAACTGCCATGCAGGAATTCTAACCTTCAATATATGTTTGACAAGTTAGATTCCGCAGTGAACTGTCGTCTGTGACACAGCCGCGGGACGGCCGGGCCGCCGATGCTCTATTTTCTGCAGCAACTGCTGAATGGCCTTCATTCGGGCGCGCTCTATGCGCTGCTGGCCTTCGGCTACGTGCTCACCAACGGCGTGCTGAAGCGCACCAATCTCGCCTACGGGCCCATATTCGCCTTTGCAGGACAGGTGCTGATCATCATCGCCGTCTTCGGCTGGAACGTGCTGTGGCTAACGCTTCCGGCGACCGTTGCGCTCGGCATCCTGCTTGCCTTCCTCTATGCGGCGCTGACCGCCAGCTTGCTCGCGCGCAGCGTGTACATCCCGCTTGCGCTGAGTTCCCCGAACGCCATCGTGGTGGCGACGCTGGGCGTTGCGATCGTGCTCATGGAACTCGCCCGCATCGCCGCCGATACCCGCGATCTCTGGCTGCCCCCTATATTGGCCGCGCCGGTGATGTTCCTCCCGTCGGGGCGCTTCCCGGTGACGCTCACCGTCATCCAGGTCATCGACTGCGTGCTGGCCGTCGCCGTGATCGTGCTGGCCGGTTCCGCGCTGTCGCGTTCGCAATTCGGACGGTCCTGGCGGGCGGTCAGCGACGATCCCGCGGCGGCGGCGATGTGCGGCGTCGACGTGCGCCGCGTCTTCCAGGCCGCGGTCGTCGGCGGAGCGCTGCTGGCGGCACTCGCCGGCTCGATGGCAGCGCTCTATTACGGCAATATCAGCTTCGGCAGCGGCATGGTCTACGGGCTGAAGGTCCTGTTCGTGACCGCCGCCGGCAGCTACCGGGACCCGTCCCGGGCGGCGGCCGGCGCTGCCTGCTTCGGCATCGCGGAGTCGCTGTGGACCGGATATTTCCCCATCGAATGGCGGGATGCCTGGATGTTCGCCTTCCTCGCCGCCCTCCTCGTGCTCACCCGGACCGGCAGGGAAGACGACCGCGCCACGGCCTAGCCGGACGGTCTAGAACTTTCGGCGCATAACGTAGCGCCACCCCTGATTTCACCGCCTCCTTGATGCTTGCGCTTCTGTTGACGGGTCCTGCGCCGGGCGTCATACCGATACGGCGCGCGACCCCAAAAAACCGGCGCGGGCGAAAGGGAGGAGCGGATGTCAGGCCTTCTCGCACTGTCGCGGGCGATCGACCGATTCAACGAGGTTGTCGGCAGATGGGTCTCGTGGCTCATCCTGGCGGCCATCCTCGTCAGCGCCGGGAATGCGGTGATCCGCAAGGCGTTCAACATGTCCTCGAACGCTTGGCTCGAGCTGCAGTGGTACCTGTTCGGCGCCGCCTTCATGCTGGCCGCCGCCTATACGCTGCGCCAAAACGAGCACGTCCGCGTCGACGTCGTCTATGGAGCCTTCTCCCGCCGCGTCCAGCACTGGATCGACCTTTTCGGGCACGTCTTTTTCCTGATGCCCTTCGTCATCCTGATGATCGTCTACTTCGTTCCCTATGTCGGCCTCTCCTATCGCTCCGGCGAGATGTCGAACAATGCCGGCGGGCTGATCCTGTGGCCGGCGAAGTCGGTGCTTCTGATCGGCTTCGTCCTGCTCGGCTTCCAGGGCATTTCCGAAATCATCAAGAAGATCGCCGTGATACGCGGCGACATCGACGATCCCAATCCGTTCGTGTCGGCCCACGGTCAGGCCGAACTCGAAGCCAAGGCGCTTGCCGGAGAGGTGCGCCAGTGATCGAATTCATAGCGCAGAACATGGCGCCGATCATGTTCTTCTCGCTGATCGTCTTCATGCTGCTCGGCTACCCCGTCGCCTTCTCGCTCGCCGCCAACGGGTTGCTCTTCTTCGTCATAGCCGTCGAGCTCGCACCGCTTTCCAACAACACCATCACGCTTTCCTGGCCGCTGCTCTACGCCCTTCCGGAGCGCTTCTGGGGCGTGATGTCCAACGAGACGCTGCTGGCCGTCCCCTTCTTCACCTTCATGGGCATCGTGCTGGAGCGCTCCGGCATGGCGGAGGACTTGCTCGACACGATCGGGCAGCTCTTCGGCCCCATCCGCGGCGGCCTCGCCTACGCCGTCGTCATCGTTGGCGCGCTGCTCGCGGCGACCACCGGCGTGGTGGCCGCATCGGTCATCGCCATGGGCCTGATCTCGCTGCCGATCATGCTGCGTTACGGCTACGACCGGCGCGCCGCCACCGGCGTCATCGCCGCCTCGGGCACGCTTGCGCAGATCATTCCGCCTTCGCTCGTCCTCATCGTGCTCGCCGACCAGCTCGGCCGCTCGGTCGGCGACATGTATGCGGGCGCGCTCATCCCGGGCCTGGTGCTGACCGGCCTCTACATGGTCTACGTGTTCATCCTCTCCTTTCTGAAACGCGATTCCATGCCGGCGCTGCCGCCAGAAGCCCGCACGCTGGGGCACGGCGTGACGTCGCTGCTCATCGCGCTCGCAGCAGCCGCCGCCATCGCCTACGCGGCGCACGTCTACCTCACCCCCACCCACGGGGCGAATGCCGACATCCTCGGTGCGACGGTCGGCGTGATCGTGATCTATGTCGTCGCCATCGCCGATCGCGGTCTGAAGATCAACATGATGTCGCGGCTCGCCCAGCAGGTCATCATCGTCCTCATACCGCCGCTGGCGCTGATCTTCCTGGTGCTGGGCACCATCTTCCTCGGCGTTGCCACCCCGACCGAGGGCGGCGCGATGGGTGCGGTCGGCGCGCTGGCCATGGCCGCCGTCAAGGGCCGCCTGACGCTCGACGTCATCAAGCAGGCGCTCGCCTCGACCACGCGCCTGTCGGCCTTCGTGATGTTCATCCTGATCGGCGCCCGGGTGTTCTCCCTCACCTTCTACGGCGTCAACGGCCACCTGTGGGTCGAGCATCTCCTGGTGTCGCTGCCCGGAGGCGAGACCGGCTTCCTGATCGCCGTCAACATACTGGTGTTCCTGCTCGCCTTCTTCCTGGATTTCTTCGAGCTCGCCTTCATCATCGTGCCGCTGCTCGCGCCGGCGGCCGACCGGCTGGGCATCGACCTCATCTGGTTCGGCGTCCTGCTCGGCATCAACATGCAGACGAGCTTCATGCACCCGCCCTTCGGCTTCGCGCTGTTCTACCTGCGCTCGGTCGCGGCCCGCGTGCCTTATCTGGACCGCATCACCGGCAAGCAGATCGCGCCGGTGACGACCGGCCAGATCTACTGGGGCGCGGTGCCCTTCGTCTGCATACAGGTCCTCATGGTGGGCTTGACCATCGCCTTCCCGCAGATGGTCATGCACTACAAGGGCACCGTGGTGAACCCGGCCGATGTGGAGATCGTGCTCCCGCCGCTCGGCGGCGGCGCGCAGCCCGGACTGCCCAATCTAGGCCTGCCGCCGCTCGGTGGACCCGCCACCAACGGCGCCGCGCCGGCACCGGCCAATCCCGCGCCGGCCAACGACCTCTCCGCGCCGCCGAGTTTCGGAGAGCCCAAGTCTGAGCCGGCGCCGCCGGCGAACGATCTGTCGCAGCCGCCGAAGTTCAACTGAGGCCGACATCGGGCATTTTGGAATGCTGACAAGCGAAGGCCCGGATCGGCGACCGATCCGGGCCTTTGGCTTTTCGTTGTTACGACGAGGTTACAGCTTGCCGGCGCGCTGCTGCACCATCAGGAACGTGTCGTAATTGTACTCTGCGATCTGCATGTTCAGGTAGTAGTCCTTCCGGAACGCGACGATCGAATCCCAGATCTTCTTGAAGTTGGCGTTGGACGCCATCATCTCGTCGTAGACCTTGTTGGACTCGTCGAAGCACGCCGAGAGGATCTCGTTGCTGAACGGCCTCAGCTGCGCGCCGTTGGCGACGAGGTTCCGGATCGCCGTCGGGTTCAGATAGTCGTACTTCTGCAGCATGTTCGCGTCGGTCGCCTGGGCGGCGGTGCGCACGAGCGACTTGTAGGCCGGGGGAAGCTCTTCGAACTTCGCCTTGTTGAACATCAGGTGGACGGTCGGTCCGCCCTCCCACCAGCCTGGATAGTAGTAATACGGCGCGACCTTCTGGAAGCCGAGCTTCTCGTCGTCATACGGCCCGACCCATTCGGCTGCGTCGATCGTGCCCTTCTCGAGCGCCGGATAGATGTCGCCGCCGGCCAGCTGTTGCGGCACCACGCCAAGCCTCTCGACGATCTTGCCCGCAAATCCGCCGATGCGCATCTTGAGGCCCTGCAGGTCGGCGACCGTGTTGATCTCCTTGCGGAACCAGCCGCCCATTTGCACGCCGGTATTGCCGCCGGGAAATCCGACGAGACCCTGGGTGCCGAGGAACTCGTTGAACAGGTCGTTGCCGCCGCCGTGATAGAGCCAGGCGTTCATGCCGCGCGCGTTGAGCGCGAACGGAACCGCGGCGCCCAGCGCCCAGGTCGGGTCCTTGCCCCAGTAATAATATGCCACCGTGTGACAGGCCTCGACGGTGCCTGCCGCCGCGGCGTCGGCCGCCTGCAGCCCGGGCACGATCTCGCCTGCCGCAAAGGGCTGGATGGTGAAATTGCCGTCCGTCGCCTCCGACAGCATTTTCGAGAATACATCCGCACCGCCGTAGATCGTGTCGAGCGACTTGGGGAAGGACGAGGCCAGCCGCCACGTGATCTTCGGGTTCGACTGGGCGATCGCCGGCGCGGCAAGCGTGGCGGTCGCGGCCGCCGCGCCGATGCCGGCGCTGCCCGCCTTGCGGATGAATGAACGACGATCCATGCAATACCTCCCTTGTTGGATCATGACGTGCCTGACCCAAGGGAAGCCGTTGATTTCCTTGGCCGGCGCCGGACGCAGACAATACACGCGACAGGACCCGAGTCCAGCATTCGAGAGGTCGGCAAGCCGCCGGCGGACCGCAACTGGAACTAAAGTCGGAGAAGAGTAGGAAGCCCGGCAAGTTGCAATGGATTTGCGGCGGCCGATCGCCTATCTATTAGGCACGAAAACTCCCGGCTTTTGACAGGGCATCCATGTTCCAGCCTCTCGTTGCCGTATCGACCGACGTAAAGCACTTCGACAATTACGATTGGCATGCCGTGCCGAAACAGTATCTCGAGGCGGCGATTGCCGGCGCCGGCGTGTTCCCGGTGCTGGTGCCCTCCTTCGGCGACCGGCTCGACCTCGACCGGCTGCTCGCTTCCGTCGACGGCGTGATGCTGACCGGGTCGAAATCCAATGTCCACCCGTCGATCTACGGCGGCGACGCCAGCGAGGCGAACGGTCCCTACGACGCGCATCGCGACGCCACGACCCTGCCACTGATCCGCAAGGCCATCGACTACGGCGTCCCGCTGCTCGCCATCTGCCGCGGCATCCAGGAGCTCAACGTCGCGCTCGGCGGCACGCTGGCGTCCGAAATCCAGGAGCGTCCCGGCTCGCTTGACCACCGCGCGCCGGTTTCGGACGACCAGGATCAGCGTTTCGGCATCCGCCAGACCGTCTCGATCAAGCCCGGATCATGCCTTGCCGGCGTGTTCGGTCCCGGCGAGATCCTGGTCAATTCCGTTCATCGCCAGGCCATCGACCTGCCAAGCTCGCGCCTGCAGGTCGAGGCCGTCGCCGAGGACGGCACGGTCGAGGCGGTGTCGGTCAAGGATGCCCGGGCCTTTGCGGTCGGCGTCCAGTGGCACCCGGAATACTGGGTGCACTCCGACGGCAACTCGGCGAAGATCTTCCGCGCTTTCGGCGACGCCGTGCGGGCCCATGCGCTGGCCCGTACGGGTGTGCAGACGGCGGCGGAATAACCCTCAGCGCTTCGCCTTCACATGCGCCGTCTCGGGGACGGCGGTGACGGGCTCGCCCTTCGAGAACCACGACAGCAGATTGTCGACCACGAGGTCGGCCATGGCGTTGCGCGTGTGAACCGACGCCGAGCCGACATGCGGCAACAGCGTGGCATTGGGCACATCGAGCAGCGCCTTCGGCACATTCGGCTCGTCGGCGAAGACATCGAGGCCAGCGGCGAGAATGGTGCCGTCGCGGAGCGCTGCGGCCAGCGCCTCCTCGTCCACGGTGCTGCCGCGGCCGATATTGACGAAGACGCCGTTCGGCCCGAGCGCCTTCAGCACTTCGGCATTGACCGCCTTCAGCGTCGAAGCGCCGCCCGGAACCACCGAGATCAGCGTATCGACGGCGCCGGCGAGCGACACCAGCGTCGGGTGGTACTCATAGTCCATTCCCTCGACCTGCCGCCGGTTGTGATAGGCGACGGGCAGCCCGAACGCCTCCAGCCGGTGCGCGATCGCCTGTCCGATCCGCCCCATGCCGAAGATGCCGGCCTTGCGACCGCGCAGCGTGCCCGGCGTCAGGCGGTATGGGCCTTCCTTCACCCAGCGGCCTTCGCGCAGGTAGTCTTCCGCGCGCGGCAGTTCGCGCACCGCGTTGATCAGCATGCCGAGCGCGGTGTCGGCCACTTCCTCGGTCAGCACATCGGGCGTGTTGGTGACCATCACGCTCTTCTTGCCGGCATGGACGGCATCGACCGAATCGTAGCCGACACCGAAGCTGGCAACGATTTCGAGCTTCGGCAAAGCATCCATGAAGCCGGCGCTGATGCCGCCGAAGGCCGCGATGCCGCGTACCTTGCCCGCCAGCTCCGGCGTGACCTTGGCCGGGTCCGCGCTGTCCATGCGGATCATCTCGAAGGTTTTCTCTATGCGCTTGGCGGCGTGGTCGTTCAGCGCTCCGGGCACCAGCACGGTGATCCGGCTAAGGTCATGTGTATCGGTCATCAGCGCTCCACGGGCTTGCCGGTTGATTGCCGGATATGCAGTTCCGGCTTGATGAGTTCCTGCGAGGGACGCACGGACTGCCCGCCGAGCTTGTCGAGCAGCGCCCGCGCGGCGCGGCGGCCGACCTCGCGCTGACCGTTCCACACGGTGGTCAGCGCCGGGGTGGCGATCGCCGCCTCCTCGAGATCATCATAGCCCGTCACCGAAATGTCGACCCCCGGCACGAGGCCGGCGCGGGCGATGCCGTTCATCAGGCCGATGGCGACGAGGTCGTTCCAGCAGCAGGCAGCCGTCGGATGGTCCTTGAGCGCCAGGAACTGGCCGGCCGCCTCGAAACCGGCCTGCTTGGTACGCGGGCCGGGAATGCGCCAGTGCGGCCTGATCTCCAGCCCGGCCGCCTCCATCGCGGCGACATAGCCCTGGTAGCGGTCGCGGCCCGTGGAGGTCTGGTCGGTGCCGCCGATCATGGCAATGCGCTTGTGGCCGAGCGAGATCAGGTGATTGGTGGCAAGGCCGGTGCCATAGGCGTCGTCGCCACGGAAGACCGGCACCTCGGCGCCCTCGACCGTGCGGGCGATCAGCACCGCCGGCAGGCCGTTCTCCTCGGCCATGACGATGTCCTCGCGCGGCGTCCCGATGGCCGGCGACATGATCACCCCGTCCGCGCCGAGCTGCAATAGCGTATCGATGAAAGTGCGCTGCTTCTCGAGTTGGTCGTAGTGGTTGGAGAGGATGAATGTCTGGCGGCTGCGATCGAGTTCGCTTTCGATCGAGCGCAGGATTTCCGCGAAGAACGGGTTCATGATGTCGTGAACGACGACCCCGACGATGCCCGACCGCGATGTCCTGAGGCTCGCCGCGCGACGGTTGTAGATATAGCCGATGGCCCTGGCGTGATCCTTGATGCGGTCGCGGGTGACGTCGGCGACAAGCGGGCTGTCACGCAGGGCAAGCGACACCGTGGCGGTGGAAACGCCGAGCGCGTCGGCGATCGTCGATAACTTGATCTTCTGTGCCAGCGCGCTTCCCCACCCGGTCTTTAAACAGTTTAAAGACGCGCTTATGCCATCCTTGGCCGCGAGGTCAAAGCTTTTTTGCCAGTTCCTCGTCCTCGGCGTTCGGGGCCGCGCTGTTCTGCACGCGCAGACGATGTTCGCGATGCACGATGTAGAGCCCGCTGGCGACGATGATGGCGGCGCCGCCGATCGTCCAGCCGTCCGGCAACTGGCCGAAGACCAGCCAGCCGGCGGCGATCATCCACACCATCTGCAGATAGGGATAGGGCGCCAGCGCCGACGCCGTCGCGATGCGGTAGGCGCGGATGAGAAACCAGTGCCCGAGCGCGCCGTAGAAGCCTAACGACAGGAGGATGATCCAGTGCCACAGGTCCGGCGGCAACGAGACCGTGAAGGGCAGCGTCGGAGCGAGCAGGATGACGGGAACCAGCGCCGGATAGAGGATCAGGCTCTCCGGCGACTCGGTGGCGGCGAGCCGCCGGGTCATGATTACGTAGAAGCAGTTGGAGAGCATCGCACAAAGCGCATAGACGTGCCCGATGGCGAAGACGCCGACGCCCGGCCGTGTGATGACGAGGACCCCGACGAAGCCGGCGAGGATCGCCAGCCAGCGCCGCCATCCCGCCCATTCGCCGAGCAGCGGACCGGCGAGCGCGGTGATCACCATCGGCCCGAAGAAATAGATCGACGTCGCCTCGGCAAGCTGGAGGGTCTCGAGCGCGAGGAAATTGAAGAGGGTCGAGCCGAACAGGAAACCGCTGCGCAGTACTTGCAGCGGCAGGCTCTGCGCGCGGAAGCGCCAAAGCTCCCGCCAGCCGCGCAGCAGGAACAGCACCACCACGACATGCAACGCGTAACGCATCCAGACCGCGAACAGCGGCGCGATGCCGGCAAGCACGAGGTATTTCGCGCTGGTGTCGAGGAAGGTGAAGAACAGGTAGACGACGACCATGTACATGATCGCCGCGGGCGGGGTCGCGAAATCGCCTGGTATTTTCGGATTGTTCACGTCTGATGCCGGGAAAGGGATGTGCTCTGCTTTTGCGGCACTCTCCGCCACCGGGCAATATAAAAGGCGCTCTGGTCCGCTATTTGTGCATCTGTGCCCCTTTGGTGATCTTGTCGACCGTCTTCTTGTCGGCGCGCAGCGCGATGCCGACGACCTTGGCGTCATCAGGCGCGAAGCGGGCGAAGACCTCGCGGTTGAGGACATCATGCCCGGTCGAGAACATCTCCTCGACATAGAGCGAGGTCTGCACGCCCCGCTCCAGCGAACGGCGATGGATGGCCGACAGCGTCGGCTGGTCGGCGGACAGGATGATGACCGGCTGGATGCTAAGCGCATTGTAGATGTTGCCGGCGCGGTCGCGGTAGGGCTCGCCGATCAGGCTGGGGAACTGCGCGGCGACGCCGGTGGCGAGGAATGCGACCACGTTGAGCTTCTGCCAGACGGCAAGATCGTCGCGCACGACGATTGCAAATTTCGTGTCGAACATGGCACTTTTCCGTTCGATTGGATGAGACGATGCCGGACGATCTATCGAGCGAAGCCTTTCAGGGTCTTGGACGTTTGTGCGCGGACGTAACCGGCAACCGGATCCTCCAGGCGCCGGCCTCCGAGGGCATCGAGCGCATCGAGGCGAGGTTCAGCGGGCCGGCCTTCGATCTCCACCGCCACGACACCTATGCGCTCGGCGTGACGCTTTCCGGGGTCCAGACCTTCCGCTATCGCGGGACCGCACGGAGCAGCCTGCCCGGCCAGGTCATCGTGCTCCATCCGGACGAACTGCACGACGGCGGCGCCGGCACCGAGGCCGGACTGCGCTACCGCATGCTCTACCTCGAGCCTGACGTGCTGGCCGAATGCCTTGGAGCGGCGAATACGTCGCTGCCCTTCGTGCGGGAGGCCGTCCTCAGCGACACCGACCTCTGCGCCACGCTGCTTTCAGCGCTGGGCTCGCTGGACGAGGCGCTCGACGATCTTTTCCTGGCGGACTTCGTAGCAGAGCTTGGCCGCTGCCTCGCCAGGCATTCGGGCCAGCCGGCGCGGCCGCTCGGTAGGACGGCGTGGCGGGCCGCAAATCTCGCCCGCGACTATCTTAGGGAGAACATCGAACGGCCGGTCCGTTCGGACGAGCTGGAAGCGGTGACCGGGCTCGACCGCTACGCGCTGTCGCGCCATTTCCGCGCCGCCTTCTCGACCAGCCCGCATCGTTTCCTGGTCATGCGCCGGCTTCAGCGCGGGCGCAGGATGATCGAGAACGGCGAACCGCTGGCCGAGATCGCAGCAGCGACCGGCTTCGCCGACCAGAGCCATTTCAACAGGCATTTCAAGAAGGCGTTCGGCATGACGCCCGGCCGCTGGGCGGCGCTCACCCGAAACGCCGCTCCGTCGGCCGCCTGACTACTCTTCCGTCTCAACCTCGTCGTCGATCTCGACGAGTTCGCTGCTGGAGAGGTTCGCCTCGACGCGCTGCAGAAGCTTCGCCAGCGTCTTCTGCTCCTTCTTGTCGAGCCCCTTCAGCGCCTGCTTCTCCGTCTTGCGCACCGATTTCTCGATCGCCTTGATCGTCTCGCGACCGGGGTCGGTCAGGAATATATGCGCCTGCCGCGCATCGTGGTTCGAGGCCTTCTTGTCGAGGAAACCCTGCGCCTGCAGGCGGTTGATGGTCTTGGTGATCGTCGGCGGGCGCACGCCCAGCCGGATGGCGAGCTGCCCCGGCGTCTGCCCGTCATCGTGGCTGAGCGCCAGCATGATCTGGTCCTGGCCGGCATAGAAACCATGCGCCAGCAGTCTCGATGCCAGCGCAGTGCGCGACAGGCGCGCCGCCGAGTGAAGCCGGCTCATCGTCGCAGCCTTGTTCGTCTTGGCCATGTTGAACCTCTCGATCGGTAGGAGCACACTCTTGGAGCGCACTGCCCCCACCGGAAAGCATTGCGCATAAATTTCCTTTGCCGGCGAGCGACTTCGTCGCCGCCAAGGCTAATGACAGAATCATTTGACAGCCAGATGACAATTGAATTGCAGCAAGGTTCTCGTCCAGGGGACGCGTTCCGGCTCCATCATTCCGGCTTGGAAAGCGGTTCAGCCGAAGCGCCTAGGCGTACTGGCCCGCACACCAGCCCGACGACCAGGCCCATTGGAAATTATAGCCGCCGAGCCAGCCCGTCACGTCGACGACCTCGCCGATGAAATAGAGCCCGGGCACGCCCTTGGCCTCCATGGTGCGGGAATCCAGGTCGCGCGTGTCGACGCCGCCGAGCGTCACTTCGGCGGTGCGATAGCCTTCCGATCCCGATGGCTTGATGCGCCAGCCGTTGACTGCCGCCTCGACGCGACGAAGGGTCTTGTCTGACATTTCCGCCAAGGTCGATGCGCCGAATTCCTGCCCCAGGGTCTGGGTGACTGTCTGGGCCAGCTTTTTCGGCAGGAAGGCGGCCAGCGCCGTCTGCACCGCCTGCTTGCCGTTCTGCGCCCGCGCCTGGCGCAGCGCCTCGAACACATTCACCTCCGGCAGCATGGCGATGCCGATCTCCTGACCTTCGCGCCAGTAGGACGAGATCTGCAGGATCGCGGGACCGCTGATGCCGCGATGGGTGAACAGCATGGCTTCCGAGAACTGCGTCTTGCCGCAGGAGACGACAGCGTCGACGGCGATGCCGGCCAGCGGCCGCAGCCGCTCCAGCGTATTCGGCTCGAAGGTCAGCGGCACCAGTGCCGGACGCGTCTCCACGGTCCGCAGGCCGAACCGCGCCGCGACGTCATAGCCGAACCCCGTCGCCCCCATCTTGGGGATCGACTTGCCGCCGCTCGCCACGACCAGCGAGGCGCAGCGCACCGGCACGCCGCCGCTCAGCGTCAACGCGAAGCCGCCGTCCGTTTTCTCGATCCGCTCGGCCGCTGTCGAAAGGCTGAGCGCAGCGCCGGACCGCTTCATCTCGCCCGTCAGCATGTTGATGACCTGCATGGCCGAGCCGTCGCAGAACAGTTGCCCAAGCGTCTTTTCATGGAAGGCGATGCCATGCCGCTCGACCAGGGCAACGAAGTCATGCTGTGTGTAGCGCTTCAGCGCCGAGATGCAGAAATGCGGGTTCTGGGAGATGAAGTTCTTCGGACTGGCGTGGATGTTGGTGAAATTGCACCGCCCTCCGCCGGAAATCCGGATCTTTTCCCCCGGGCTCGGCGCGTGGTCGATCACCAGAACCTTGCGGCCGCGCTTGCCCGCCTCGATGGCGCACATCATGCCGGCCGCACCGGCTCCTATGACAACGACATCGATCGAATCCAAATCCAGCACTCCTGAAACCGGCCGCTTGTACAGGCCGGGCCGCGCCGCGTGAACCGGGCGATTTCGACCACCCGGCCCATACCCCGAGCCAACCCGTGCATGATCGCATTCGCAGGGTGCAAAACCCGCCCCGCCACACTATATGGAGCGTCTGATCGACAGAGGCATTCCCATGAGCGAAGCGCAGACCCAGACCCCGGCGCAAATCCCGGTGACCGTGCTCACCGGCTATCTCGGCTCCGGCAAGACCACCCTGCTCAACCGTATCCTCTCGGAGAGCCACGGCAAGCGATACGCCGTGATCGTCAACGAATTCGGCGAGATCGGCATCGACAACGACCTGATCGTGGAGTCCGACGAGGAAATCTACGAGATGAACAATGGCTGCGTCTGCTGCACCGTTCGCGGCGACCTGATCCGCGTGGTCGAGGGCCTCATGCGCCGCCCCGGCCGCTTCGACGCCATCGTGGTCGAGACCACTGGCCTCGCCGACCCCGCGCCGGTCGCCCAGACCTTTTTCATGGACGAAGACGTGCGTTCCAAGACCAAGCTCGACGCGGTCGTGGCGCTGGTCGACGCAAAACACCTGCCGCTCAGGCTGAAGGATTCCAAGGAGGCCGAAGACCAGATCGCCTTCGCCGACGTCGTCGTCCTGAACAAGACCGACCTGGTGACGCCGGAAGAACTCGCCGCCGTCGAGGCGACGGTCCGCGCCATCAATCCGGCGGCGAAGATTCACCGCACGGAGCGTTCGGGCGTCGAACTGGCGGAAGTGCTCGACCGCGGCGCTTTCGACCTCAGCCGGGCGCTGGACAACGATCCGCATTTCCTCGAGGCGCATGACGACCACCATGATCATGACGGCCACGACCATCACGATCATGCCTCGGCGATCCACGACGTCGGCGTGAAGTCGGTGTCGCTGCGCGGCGGCGAGATGGATCCCAAGAAGTTCTTCCCGTGGATCGAGAAGATCACCCAGATGGAAGGCCCCAACATCCTGCGTCTCAAGGGCATCATCGCCATCAAGGACGATCCGGACCGCTACGTCCTCCAGGGCGTGCACATGATCATCGAAGGCGACCACCAGCGTCCCTGGAAGGATGGCGAGAAGCACGAGAGCCGGCTGGTCTTCATCGGCCGCGACCTCGACGCCGAGCGCCTCAGGAAGAGTTTTGAGGCCTGCCAGGCGGCTTGACCGCCTCTTCTCTGCATGGGCTGCTGTCGTCTTCACCCGTCATCGGGAAGATCGCGGTTGAAAAGGCCGTCGTTTTGCGCAAACACGGCCACACCCTGCCGCAGGAATTTAGCCCATGCCCACCGTCGCCCCGCTTGATCTCGATGGCCATTGTATCGCCGCCGTCTTCCTCGGCGGCGTGCCGCATTTTGCGCTGGCCGACGGCACCATTCATCGCCTCGACCACGGCCACAAGACGCTTGCCGTCCATGATGGGTTGCTCTGCGCCACGCTCGACCAGACGAAAACACGGCTGATCACCGGCGGCGAGGACGGCAAGGTCTGCGCCAGCGCGGGCGAAACGACCGAAGTGCTCGCCGAGGCCGGGCGCAAATGGATCAGCAGCGTCGCTTCGGGCCCACAAGCCGCGATCGCCTATGCCGCCGGCCGCTCCGCCTTCGTGCGTTTCTCCGACGGCCGCACAAAGGAATTCCAGCACCCCCGCACGGTCGAAGGCCTCGCCTTCTCGCCCAAGGGCATGCGTTTCGGCGTCGCCCGCTACAATGGCGTCACGCTGCATTTCCCGGCGACCGACGGCAAGCCGACCGAGCTCGAATGGGCGGGCGCGCATACGGCGATCACCTTCTCGCCCGACGGCAATTTCGTCGTCACCGCCATGCAGGAGAATGCCCTGCACGGCTGGAAGCTCGCCGACGGCAAGCACATGCGCATGTCGGGCTATCCAGCCAAAGTGAAGAGCATGTCCTGGAGCGTCAAGGGCAAGTGGCTGGCGAGTTCCGGCGCGCCGGCGGCGATCGTCTGGCCGTTCCAGGCCAAGGACGGGCCGATGGGCAAGGCGCCGCTGGAACTCGGCACGCGCGGCAATTCCATGGTGACCGTGGTCGCCTGCCATCCGAGCCAGGAGGTCGCGGCAATCGGCTATGACGACGGCATGGTGATGGCCGTGCGCTTCGCCGACTCCAAGGAAGTGCTGTTGCGCCGTCCCGGCAAGGGCGCCGTCACCTCGATGATGTGGGACGACGAGGAACGCCGCATCGCCTTCGGCACCGAAACCGGCGACTGCGGCGTCATCGACATCACCGGTTAGGCCAGCAGCGTTTTCGCAGCCTTCGGCCGCGCCGGCTTCCGGCGTAGCGCCAGCCCGTCGCGCATGTTGAGCGAGAGCAGCGTGATGTTGACCGCTCCCGCGACCAGTTCGATCGCCTGGACGGCAACGAATGCCGCGTCGAACGCGCCTGCCGCGGCCTTGCTCGCCAGGAACACAGCGGACGGAACGAGGATCAGGATGCCGTTGGCGGCGATGATCTTCATGCGCTGCTTCTTGCGCAGCACCGCGGGGTTGCGCCATCCCTTGCCGAGCGAGAAGCCGGACGCGCCGGCGACGGCCATCGCCGGGATCAGCACCAGCATGCCTGCGAGGACGCCGTTCTTCACGGCGGCAACCGCTGCGGTGTCGCCGAACAGTTCGCTGATCGCAGTCGCACTCCAGAAGATGCAGATCGTCAGCAGCGCCAGCGCGCCGGCAAAGGCATGAACCCTGGTTTTCATCGCTCCGCCTCCAATTAGATAGCATGCTATTTATCATTGGATAGCTTGCTATGCAACTGCTATTCCTTAGGCATGGCATTCGACAAGACCCGCTCCGCCGGCTTTCTCGCCAACCACATGGCCCGGCTTTTCGCCAAGGGCCTGCAGCAGAACATAAAACCGCTCGGCCTCGCCCCGGCACAATTCATGACCCTGCTTGCGCTCTGGGAAGAAGACGGCCTCACCCAGCGCCAGTTGGTCGAGCGGCTGGACGTCGAGCAGGCGACCATGGCGAATACGCTGACCAGGATGGAGCGCGATCGCTTGATCGAGCGCCGCGCCCATCCCGAGGACGGGCGCTCGCAGTCCATCCACCTGACGCCGAAGGCCGTCGCCCTGCGCGAGCCTGCGACATCGGCCGCCCTGGCGGTAAACGGGGTCGCTCTCGGCGATCTCAGCGAAGAGGAACGGCTGGTCTTCCTCGACCTCACCCGTCGCGTGATCGATGCGCTGAAGCAGCGCTACTAAGGCATCCGGGATTTGCTGGAAAACAAGAAGGCCGTTGTCACTCGACCGAGCAGGCGACCTCGCCTTCGCGGTTGATCGTCACGCCCTCCCCGCCATTCTCGTCGGTCATGTCGAACACCGTCAGCGCGTAGCGGCCGTCATACATGCCTTCGCCGTCGTCGCCCGGCCGCGCCTTCGTCCGGATCGTCAGCTCGACATAGCCGTGCGGCTTGTCTCCCTCCCGCTCGCGATAGAGCAGCAGCCTCAGTTCCTCGCCGTCCAGCCAGTATTGCGCGACATGCTCGCGCGCGAAGCTGGTTTTGGCGAGATCGTCCGCCACATCCGGTCCGGCGACGGCCAGCGTCCCCTCGAAGCTGAACAGTGCCGCGCCCATGCCTCGCGAGGCTCCGCCCCCGACCTCGAAGCTCACGCCTTCCGCATCCGCCGAACAATTAACGCCGCCGGAAGCCAGCGCCGGCTGACAGGAAAGCGCCGTCAGGAACAGGAAAAGTTTCGCGCGCATCGGTGCCTCCTCGCTATCTGCCAGCGGTCTCCAGACCCAGAAGCCAGCGATTCATGGTCATGAAATCGCCTCCCTTCGAGTGGGCGAAACCGACTGGATCGCCGGCCCTGCGCGCAACACGCAAATCGGTGGGCGACATTGCGAAGGCCTCGCGAAAGGCCCGGCTGAACACCGAATTGCTGCTGAAGCCGCAGCGGGCGGCGATGGTACCGACGCGATCTCCCGTATGCGCCGGATCGGTGACCGCCTGATATGCGCGCATCAGCCGCCGCTGCTGGATGTAGCGGCGCACGCCGCCCAGTGGATCGAACAGGCGATAGAGCGTCGCGCGAGACATGCCGAGGTGCCGGCAAAGAAACCCCGGGCCCAGATCCGGGTTTGCCAGGTTGGCGTCGATGGTCCGCCGCAACGCAAGGAGAGAGGTGACGGGCGCATTCCGGACGGCCGCGCCGGCTCCCTTGGTGCTCGCGCCGGCCAATGCCGCGATGAGCGCCGCCGTTCCGCGTGCGGCGGTGTACGCATCCTGCGTGCCGAACGAAGGCGCCTCGGCAAACAGCGTCTGCAGATGGCTGGCCAGCATCGCGTTGAGCGGGCTCGATCGCGGCAGTATCAGCCCGTGCAGGTCGTCGAGATCGGGAACGAGAGGAACAAGCAGCGCCCGCGGCAGTATGATCGAGTGGCTTCTGAAATCCGGAACCCGGATCTTCCAGCGGCGGGTCAGGTCGAAAAAGAGAACGTCGCCGGCTTTCAGCTCGACGTCCCGCCCCTCGATGTCGAGGCGCGCGTCGACGCAATAGGTAATAAGGGAAATGCTGTCGAGGCCGCTGCGCGCGATGCTCTGGGCAGTCCGCTCGTACGTAGCCGCAGAAGAGCAGCCCGAACTGATCGCGACATCTGCGAACTGGTAGCTCGCCAGCGTCACCGCGAACCTGGAGCGCGCCTCCGGGTCGGGAACCTCCATCCCCACCAGCGGCGACAGGCCGAAGCGCCAGAGTTCGAACTCGTCCGCATTACCGGGGGCAACCGAAAGGTCCAGGCGGAATTGAGCCGGCGTCACGGCCTGTTGCACGCGCTGCGATTCCACCACCGCCTCCCGCCAAGATCGCGCCGCAGCCTGCCTTTGGCATTCCCGGTTTGCAAGGCGTCTCATTCTTCCTGCAGGGCGTCTCATTGACCATTCACGACCTTTTGTTCGGAAATCTCCGCTGTAATGGTCGTCGCGAACCGGGGGCTGCGGTTGCGCACGCGGCGGCGCCCGCTTCCGATGCCCTCTGTCCGGAAAGCGTTGGCGGCAACCTGTTCTTCAGCAATCGGGATTCTTCATATGATCTGGTTTACCTGCCGAACAGCCAAGGTCGCCTGTCTCCCGATTGCCGGCCTGGTGATTTCATTCGCCGCCACCGCGCCGGCCTCCGCGGCATGCCCGACCAGCGTTAAGCCGGCTGAATCTCCGGTCGGCACGCAGACGATCGCCTCCGGTGAGGACTGCACCGTCCTGCCGGGCACGAGAATCGAGACGACCGGCGACAGCGAGTATGGCATCGCGGCCGACGACTTCAGCACGATCGTCAACCGCGGCTTCATTTCCACCACCGGAATAGACGCCAGGGGCATAAATGGCGAGGACGGCAACACGATCGTCAACCACGGCGTCATTGCGACCGAGGAGGCGATCTCTCAGGCAATCTCTGTCTACGACGAAAACACGATCATCAATTACGGCACGATGTCGGCCGAACGAGCCAACGTCATCAGGACGGAAGACTCGAACACGATCATCAATCAAGGCGTGATACTGGCAAACGGTTCGCCACATGCGGTTGTTTTCGACGACGACAACATCGTCACGAATACCGGGGAGATCCGGGGAACGGGCACCGACACGTTCGGGCTCGACGGGAGCAGCCGCAACGTCATAACGAATACCGGCACCATCTCGGTAACCGGCATTGGCATAGACGCTGACCACGACAACACCGTCGTCAACTCCGGTCTTGTCGAGATAACGGCCATCCGGACCGCTGTCGATCTTGGCGACGGAAACAACGTCACGAATACCGGAACGATCCGGACAACCCGCAACTACTCCTGGGGTGTCGCCGTCGACGACGACAACATCATAAACAACTCGGGCCTCATCTCCACGGTCGGAGAAAGCTCGGACGCCGTCATCGTGCTCAACGGCAACGTCATCACCAACAGCGGCGCCATTGTAGCCACGGGCCTCAATTCGTCGGCGGTGCATCTGTCGCAGACCGACAATACGCTCAACCTGCTGCAGGGCTCGCGCATCGTCGGACTGATTGAATTCGGGGAGTTTGACGGCGAAGGCAACACCGTCAAACTCGGGCGCGGCGAGAACTGGTTGATGACCTTCACCGAGGACCCCACGCTCCGCAACAGTCTCGACACATCGGGCGCGCCGACGGCCTTTCTCAACGGCGGGCTGACCGTCGCCACCTTCGACGCCGCGGCGACGGTCTTCGGGGCCGAGGCATCGGCCCTGTCCGATCTGACCGGCGTAGTCAACGCGACGCTGCACCATCGCCTTACGGCCGGCAACCCGACCACCTATGTCTGGACTCAAGGGTTCGGCGCCCAGCGCAATGCCGACGATGACGGCGGCGGCTCCTTCCAGCCCGCGGCGGCCGACAACACGCTCGCCGGCGGCATGGCCGGCTTTTCGACCCCGTTGGCCTCGTTCGCACGCGGCGGGCTGTTCGCGGGTTACGCGCATGGCAGCCTCGGAAGCCCAAACCACGAGATCGATCAGCAGAGCTGGTTCGGGGGTGCATATGGCCGCGCTTTCTGGGGTCAGGCGTTTGCCGATCTGATAGTGACGGCCGGACAGACCGACAACGATTCGGCGCGGCGCATCCTGAACAACATGGCGCTCGACGGGGTCGAGTTCGCCCGTGGCGGCTACGACGGCTGGTTCGTCAATCCCGAGCTGACGCTGGGCATGGAGATGCCCTTCGGGGTGAGTTCGAAACTGGTGCCCAGCGCCAGCGTCGGCTACGCGGGGCTTTTCCTCGACGAGTTGACGGAAACAGGGTCGCAGGCGGCCGTCACCCTCGAGTCGCGCGACATCGAGCTGATCAACGGCCGGCTGCAACTGGAGATGAGGACGTCAGGCGAAACCTCCACCGGCCCGTGGCAGACGGCTGTCCGCGCCGGCGTAAGAGGACGAAGCAGCATCGGCGACGACAGTCTTGTCGGTGTTCTGGCGGTCTCCACGGCGTTCAACGTGACGCCGGAAGATAACGACGACGCGGTCGCCGGCTTCCTGGGCGCCGATCTGACGTTCTCGGTGGCGTCAAGCACGCAGGTCTTCGCGGGCGCCGAGACCGCGTTGGAGGATGACGGCGACAGTATCTTCGCCGGACGCGCCGGTCTGGCCTTCAAGTTCTGATCGAAGACGCCGTAAGCGAATAGAGCCTGCCATCACTTGCACGCCGCCTGCCGGCATCCGCACGCAAATCGCTGGCAGGGTCAAGCCATTCTGCCGCTGCGACAGGCTTTCGCGGACGCCGCTCATCGCGTATGGCGCGGGGCAAAACGTTCCAGCACTTCGCGCAGGCAGGCATGATTCGTCTCGAAAGCATAAGCAAGCAGAACGGCAAGCAGATCGTCTTCATCGAGGCGTCCGCCGTGATCCAGAAAGGCGAGAAGGTAGGCTTGGTCGGCCCCAACGGCGCCGGCAAGACGACCTTGTTCCGCATGGTGACAGGGCAGGAGCAGCCAGACGAAGGCCAGGTGTCGGTCGACCGCGGCGTCACCATCGGCTATTTCAGCCAGGACGTCGGCGACATGGCAGGCCGCAGCGCGGTCGCCGAGGTGATGGAAGGCGCCGGGCCGGTCAGCGCGGTCGCAAGCGAGATGCGCGCGCTGGAGGCGGCCATGGCCGACCCCGACCGCGCCGACGAGATGGACGCCATCATTGAGCGCTACGGCGAGTTGCAGGCGCAGTTCGAGGATCTCGACGGCTACGCTCTCGACGGGCGCTCCCGCGAGGTGCTGGCCGGCCTCGGTTTCAGCCAGGAGATGATGGACGGTCCCGTCGATGCGCTGTCGGGCGGCTGGAAGATGCGCGTCGCGCTCGCCCGCATCCTGCTGATGCGCCCGGACGCCATGCTGCTCGACGAGCCTAGCAACCATCTCGATCTCGAAAGCCTGATCTGGCTCGAGAGCTTCCTCAAGGGTTATGACGGCGCGGTGCTGATGACCTCGCACGACCGCGAGTTCATGAACCGCATCGTCGGCAAGATCGTCGAGATCGATGGCGGTTCGCTGACCAGCTACTCCGGCGACTACGAATTCTACCAGCAGCAGCGCACCATCGCCGACCGGCAGATGCAGGCGCAGTTCGAGCGCCAGCAGGCGATGCTGGCCAAGGAGATCGCCTTCATCGAGCGCTTCAAGGCGCGCGCCTCACACGCCGCCCAGGTCCAGAGCCGGGTCAAGAAGCTGGAGAAGATCGACAAGGTCGAGCCGCCCAAGCGCCGCCAGACGGTCAAGTTCGAGTTCCAGCCCGCGCCGCGCTCCGGCGAGGATATCGTCACGCTGAAGAACGTGCACAAGCGCTACGGCAGCCGCAGCATCTATGACAGCCTCGATTTCCAGGTGCGCCGCCGCGAGCGCTGGTGCGTGATGGGCGTCAATGGGGCCGGCAAGTCCACCCTGCTGAAGCTCGCGACGGGAGCAGTGGAACCGGATCAGGGTTCGGTGTCGCGCGGTCCCAGCGTCAAGATGGCCTATTTCGCGCAGCACGCCATGGAACTGCTCGACGGCGAACGCACGGTCTTCCAGTCGCTCGAAGACGCCTTTCCTCAGGCAGGCCAGGCGCCGCTGCGCGCGCTGGCCGGCTGCTTCGGCTTCTCCGGCGACGAGATCGACAAGAAATGCCGGGTGCTGTCGGGCGGCGAGAAGGCGCGGCTGGTGATGGCGATGATGCTGTTCGACCCGCCGAATTTCCTCGTGCTGGACGAGCCCACCAACCATCTCGACATGGCGACCAAGGAAATGCTCATCGCGGCTCTCGAGCAGTATGAGGGCACCATGCTGTTCGTCTCGCACGATCGCCACTTCCTCGCCGCGCTCTCCAACCGCGTGCTCGAGCTGACCGAAGACGGCGTCCACACCTATGGCGGCGGCTACACCGAATATGTCGCCCGCACCGGCCAGGAGGCGCCGGGCCTGCGCAGCTAGGTTCGTCGCATCGGCGGCGAGCCCGGCAGGTCCAGCCTCTCCATCTCCCCCCGTGGGAGGTGTGCAATGCCGCGTGGATGGATGCGTCGGCCAAGCCATTGATTTTCCAAGATATCGAGAAAATTTAGCGGCTGTTCATTCACACCTCTCTCGCCTGAGCGATACTTCTCGCACCGCCCTCGCGGGAACCCTGGTCCGGACCAGGGATCAGGGGAGGGCGGCGGTACCGGTTCGGTCGCGCGGAGGTGGCGCGGCTGGGTGATGAGCCCCGAGGACCGGGCCCTGACCGAGGTCGCGCGGTGAAACGATTCTGCGTCCCCTCCAGGTAGGGCAAGAACGCCGGCGGGGTGCGGGAAACCGGCCACGTATAACATTTGAGAGGCTAGGCCCCGTGCCCCGCTTCCCACCTTTCCAGGCAATGGCCAGATGCGAAAGCAGGCGTGGCAAGGATGAAGCGCGCGGGTACCCCTCCTCGATTGCAGCAAAACGCGCCAACGGCTAGGAACGATGAACGTCTCGGGCAGGATCATGAAGACATCTGGGAACAGCCAGGGCGGCGTCGGCCTCGCCCGCATCAGGAAGCTGCGGACCGCAGAAGCGGAAATTTTCCGCGCCGCGCGGCCGAAATCGGCAGCCGCCTTCGGCAAGGGCATCGCCGGCTTCTTCGGCGGCGTGCCGATGCACTGGATGAACGACTGGCCGACGCCCTTCCCTGTTGTCGTCGACCGCGCGCGCGGCGCGACGATCCTCGATATCGACGGCATCCGCCTCGACGATTTCTGCCTTGGCGACACCGGCTCGATGTTCGGCCATTCGCCGCCGCCGGTCGCGCGCGCCATCCGCCGGCAGTCGGACCGCGGCCTGACCTACATGCTGCCCGACGCGGACGCGCTGGTGCTCGGCCGGTTGCTGTCGGAGCGTTTCGGACTCGCCGAATGGCAGATCGCCACCACCGCCACCGACGCCAACCGTTTTGCGCTGCGCGTCGCCCGCGCCGTCACCGGCCGTCCCAAGATCCTCGTCTTCAACGGCTGCTATCACGGCTCCGTCGACGAGACGATGGTGCGGCTGGTCGGCGGCAAGCCCGTCAACCGCCCCGGTCTCGCCGGCGAGTTCCGCGACCTCACCGGCGCCACCAAGGTCGTCGAGTTCAACGACATTCCCGCGCTCGAAAAGGCCCTCGCGGACAAGGACGTCGCCTGCGTCATCACCGAGCCGGTGCTGACCAATTCCTGCATGGTGCTGCCGGATCCCGGCTTCCACGACGCGCTTCGCCGGCTTACCCGCAAGGCGGGCACGCTGCTCCTCATAGACGAGACGCACACCATCTCGACCGGCCCGGGCGGCTACACCCGGCGTTACGGTCTGGAGCCCGACCTCTTCGTGCTCGGCAAGCCGGTCGCCGGCGGCGTGCCGGCGAGCGTCTGGGGCATGAGCGCCGACCTCGCCCGCCGCTACCGCGCCTACAACAGGACCAAGGTATCAGGCTATTCCGGCATGGGCACCACACTGTCGGCCAACCCGCTGCAGTTCGCCGCCATGCGCGCAACACTGGAGGAGGTGATGACCGAGGCGAACTACGCCCACATGGAAGAACTCGCGGAACGCCTCGCGTCAGGACTGTCCGCCGCGATCGCATCGCACGGCCTGCCCTGGCACGTGACGCGTGTCGGCGCCCGCGTCGAGTTCATCTGCGCCGAGGGACCACTCAGGAACGGCGGCGAGGCGGAAGCCGCGCATGCACCCGATCTCGAGGCCGCGATCCACGTCGCGCTGGTCAACCGTGGCGTGCTGATCGCGCCGTTCCACAACATGATGCTGGTCTCGCCGGCCACCACCAGGCGCCAGGTCGACCGCCTGGTTCGCGCCTTCGGCGAGGTTGCGGCGCTTCTTGCGGCGTGAGACAAGCGGCAAACAGAGTTCCATCATGACGTCCCCCTCCGGTTCGACCCCAGACGAAGCAAAGGCCTTCCTCGACGCTCATCCCGAGATCGAGGCTTTCGATATCGTGCTCACCGACGCCAACGGGGTCGGGCGCGGCAAGATCATCCGCCGCCACGAGCTGATGGGCCTCTACGAGCACGGCCGCCACCTGCCAATCTCGATCCTCGGCCTCGACATCACCGGCGAGGACGTCCACGAGACCGGCCTGATCTGGGATTCCGGCGACGGCGACCTCAGGGCATGGCCGATCCCAGGCACGCTGAAGCCGCTGCACGGCACCTCCCCCGCGCGCGGCCAGGTGCTGATGTCGATGTATGCGCTGGACGGCGCGCCGATGACGTCAGACCCGCGCCACGCGCTCGCCCGCCAGGTCGACGCCTTCGCGCAAAAGGGCCTGTATCCGGCCGGCGCCTTCGAGCTGGAATTCTTTCTGCTCGCCAATGAGCGCGACGCCGAGGGGCGCGTGCAGCCCGCGACCGCCGTGCTCGACGGCCGCAAGAGCGGCAAGACCGAGGTCTATTCCGTCGATCACCTGCACGGCATGGAGCCGCTGTTTTCGGACATCTATGCCGCCGCCAAGCTTCAGGGCATCCCCGCCGAAACAGTCATCTCGGAATATGCGCCCGGCCAGTACGAGCTGACGCTCAACTACCGCAAGAACGTGCTGCAGGCCGCCGACGACCTTCTGATGCTGAAGCGGCTGGTCAGGGCGCAGGCGCGCCGCCACGGCGTCACCGCCTGCTTCATGGCCAAGCCGATCGAGCGTTACGCCGGCTCCGGCATGCATCTGCATGTCTCGCTGCAGGACGCCGGTGGCAAAAACGTCTTCGTCGAGGAGCGCGAAGGGACGTGGTCACCGAACCTTCTGCACGCCCTCGGAGGGCTGTCCGCGACCATGGCGGAATCGATGCTGGTCTTCGCGCCACACGCCAATTCCTGGCGGCGCTTCGTCTCCCAGTCCTATGCGCCGGTAGCGCCCAGTTGGGGCGTCAACAACCGCTCGGTGGCGCTGCGCGTACCGGCCGGCAACATCGCCGCGCGCCGCATCGAGCACCGGCCGTCCGGAGTCGACGCCAATCCCTATCTCGTCGCCGCAACGGTGCTTGCCGGAATAAACAAGGGGTTGGACGAGAAGCTCGATCCGGGTCCGGAAACCAAGGGCAATGGCTACGAGGCCGCCACCGACGCGTCCAACACCATGCCGCCGGACTGGCGCTCGGCGATCGAGCTTGCCAGGAAGTCGGAATTCCTGAAGCAGGCCCTCGGCGAGGACATGCATCGCACCTTCGTCGAGATCAAGCACGCCGAATATCTGCGCGTCGCCCGCACCGTCAACGAGCTCGACTACCACCTTTACCTGCACGAGGTGTGAGCTGCGCAAGGCCGCTTATCAAATGTGTTGGCGCTTTCGTCCGAAAGAACATATCATGAACGAATGGCCCTGCTCAACACGCGCGAAAAGCTGGCGATCCTGTCCGACGCCGCCAAATACGACGCTTCCTGCGCCTCCTCGGGCGCGGAGAAACGCGACTCACGCAAGACCGGCGGCATCGGCTCGACCGAAGGCATGGGCATCTGCCATTCCTATGCGCCTGACGGCCGCTGCATCTCGCTCCTGAAGATCCTGCTCACCAATTTCTGCATCTACGACTGCAGCTATTGCATCAACCGCTCGTCGTCCAACGTCCGCCGCGCCCGCTTCACGGTCGACGAGGTCGTGAAACTCACCGTCGCCTTCTACAAGCGCAACTACATCGAAGGCCTGTTCCTCTCCTCGGGCGTCATCCGCTCGCCCGACGAGACGATGGCCGAGCTTGTCGAGGTCGCGCGCCGCCTGCGCGAGCAGGAGAATTTCGGCGGCTACATTCACCTGAAGACTATCCCCGAATGTTCGCAGGACCTGCTCGACGCGGCGGGACGGTACGCCGACCGCCTGTCGATCAACGTCGAGCTGCCGACCGACGAGGGCGTCAAGAAGCTCGCACCGGAAAAGCGTCCGGAAACCATCCGGCTTTCCATGGCCGCGCTGCGCTCGAAGATAGAGGAGAAGTCGGAGCCGACGCTGCGGACGAAGAGGCGCCAGCGCTTCGCCACCGGCGGCCAGTCGACGCAGATGATCGTCGGTGCCGACGCAACGCCCGACGCCGGCATCCTGCAGACCAGCGCGCGGCTCTACGGCAGCTACCGCCTGCGCCGCGTCTATTATTCCGCCTTCAGCCCGATTCCCGACGCCTCGTCCTCGCTGCCGCTGAAGAAGCCGCCGCTGATGCGCGAGCACCGCCTCTACCAGGCCGACTGGCTGATGCGCTTTTACGGCTTCGCGCAGGATGAAATCCTCGACGGCCGTCCCGACGGCATGCTCGACCTCGAGATCGACCCTAAACTCGCCTGGGCGCTCAGGCACCGAGCCATCTTCCCGGTCGACGTGAACAGGGCCGACCGGGAAACGCTGCTGCGCGTGCCGGGGCTCGGCGCCAAGGTCGTCGCGCGCATTCTGGAGACTCGCTGGCACCGCCGCCTGCGCCTCGAAGATATCGGCCGGCTCTGCCATTCACTCGCCAAGGTCAGGCCCTTCATCACGGCCGAAGGCTGGTCGCCCGGCGGGCTCACCGACCAGCCGGCGCTGCGCGAGAAGATCGTTTCATCCTGCGAGCAGCTTTCGCTGTTTTGACCATGCAGAACGCGCTTCTCGACCTCTCCGCCCATACGGTTCATCTTGCCGGCGAGACCGACTTCGCAAGCTGGCGGGATGCGGCGCGCCGGCTGGCGCTGGGTGGAGTGAGGCCGGAGGAAGTTGCATGGGTTGTTAGTGGTGACGGAAGCCCACACCCCTCTCCGTCATCCTCGGGCTTGTCCCGAGGATCTATCCACGCCGAACGTTTGGCTGCTGTGGCAAATTCTCGGGACAAGCCCGAGGATGACGGCCGGAACGCAGGGCCACAACTCACCGTCCCCCGCGAGTTCGTGAAACGCGCCGAGATCGTCGTCTGCCACAACGATCCCGAGCGCTTTGCGCTGCTCTACCGCATGCTGTGGCGCATGCGTGCCGAGCCGGCGCTGCTGAAGATCGCCTCCGATCCTGACGTGCGGCGCTTCGAGGCACTGGAGAAGGCGGTCGGCCGCGACATCCACAAGATGCGCGCCTTCGTGCGTTTCCGGAAGATCGGCGACGGCGATGACGAGCGCTACGTCGCCTGGTTTGAGCCGGAGCATTTCATCGTCGAGCGCAACGCGCCGTTCTTCGTGCGCCGTTTCACCGGCATGCGCTGGTCGATCCTCACACCCCATCTTTGCGCGCATTGGGATACGGCTGATCTGACCTTCACGCCCGGCGCCGACAAGCGCGACGCGCCGGCAGAGGACGCCGCCGAAGAACTATGGCAGACCTACTACCAGAACATCTTCAACCCGGCGCGCCTGAAGACCAAGGCGATGCAGAAGGAGATGCCGAAGAAATATTGGCGGAACCTTCCGGAGGCTCCGCTCATTCCTCGCCTGGTAGCCGGCGCCGATGCCGCCGCCAGGGAGATGATCGAGAAGATGCCGACGGCTCCTGCTCCCCATCATGCCAAGGTCCAGGCCAAACACTGGCCGACGCCGCGCGAACCCGCGCCGAGCGACGATGGCGCCGGCGCCCGCTCGATCGCCGAATTGCGCAAGGCGGCCGAAAGCTGCCGCCGCTGCCCCCTGTGGCGCGACGCCACGCAAACCGTATTCGGCGAAGGACCTGAAGATGCAACGGTCGTGTTTGTCGGCGAGCAGCCCGGCGACCAAGAGGATCTGGCCGGCAAGCCTTTCGTCGGTCCGGCCGGGAAAGTCTTCGACGCCGTGCTCGACGAAGCCGGCGTCGACCGTAGGAAGACCTACGTCACCAATGCCGTGAAACATTTCAAGTTCGAGCCGCGCGGCAAGCGCCGCATCCACTCGAAGCCCAATGCCGGCGAGATCCAGGCCTGCCGCTGGTGGCTCGACAAAGAGCTTGCCCTGACCAAGCCAAGCCTCGTCGTGGCGCTCGGCGCAACAGCGGCACAGTCGCTGCTCGGCAAGGCGGTGCCGATCACGAAAATGCGTGGTCAGATGATCGAGCGCGAGGATGGGCTGCGCATCTTCCTCACCATCCACCCCTCCTTCATCCTGCGCATCCGCGAGGCGGCGGACAAGGAAGCCGAACGCGAGCGCTTCCTTCAGGACATGCTGGCGGTCAAAAAGCTGATGGCGACATGAGAGCCAGTCAGCGGATGAGGATCGCTCTCAGATCGTTGACGTTGGTGCCCGTCGGCCCCGGCACGAAGAGATCGCCGACGACGTGGAAAGCGGTCCAGGCATTGTTGCCAGCCAGCATCGACTTGGCGTCGACGCCCACAGCCCGCATGCGCGCCACGGTCGAGCCGTCGGCGAAGGCGCCGGCATTGTTCTCCGAGCCGTCGATGCCGTCAGTGTCGGCGGCGAGCGCATGGATGCCGTCAAAACCGTTGATGCCGATCGCGAAGGCCAGCAGGAACTCGGTGTTGCGCCCGCCCTTGCCTTTCGCGCGCAGCGTCACCGTCGTCTCGCCGCCGGAGAGGATGAGCACCGGCTTTCGGAACGGCCGGTTTCGCGACCCGACTTGGCGGGCCAATGCGGCATGTACCGAACCCACTTCGCGCGCCTCGCCCTCGATGGAATCCGACAGGATCACCGCCTCGATGCCCTGGCGCCTGGCTTCGGCAGCCGCCGCATCGAGCGACACCGCCGCAGAAGCAATCAGGTGAACCTCGTTGCCGGCAAAGCGTGGATCGTCAATCTCGGGCGCGTCGGCTTCGGGCGCGTTGAGATGCGCCGTCACCGCGTCCGGCAGCTTCATGGCATAGGCCTTCACGAAGTCCAGCGCCTCGGCGCGGCTGCCCTCGCCCGGAATGGTCGGGCCAGAGGCGACCAGCGCCGGATCGTCGCCGGGAATGTCGGAGACGACGAGCGACACGACCTTCGCCGGGTGGGCTGCCGCCGCCAGACGTCCGCCCTTGATGGTGGAAACATGCTTGCGGATCGTGTTCATCGCGGCGATCGGCGCGCCGGAGGCGAGCAGCGCCTCGTTGACCGCGATCTCGTCGGCAAGTGTCAGCCCCGGTGCCGGCGACGGCAGCAGCGCCGAGCCGCCGCCGGAGACCAGCGCAACGACGAGGTCGTCCGCCGTCAGGCCGGACACCTTTTCCAGCAACCGCTTCGACGCAATCAGGCCGGCTTCATCCGGCACCGGATGCGCCGCCTCTATGATCTCGATCCGCTCGCAGCGCGCGGCATATCCATAACGTGTGACGACCAGCCCCTCGATCGGCCCGTCCCAGGCCTTCTCAAAGGCGGCCGCCATCTGCGCCGAACCCTTGCCGGCGCCGATCACGATCGTGCGGCCCTTCGGCTTCGCCGGCAGATGCGCGCGGATCGTCCGCTCGGGATCGGCCGCGGCGACTGCCGCTTCGAAGATCGCGGTGAGAAATGCCTTGGGATCGAGCGCCATCAGTCCGCCCTATCGGGCAGCGCCAGCGTCTTGCGCTTGATCTTGAGGTGGTCGCAGAGCGCATCGACGATGATGCCGTGGTCCTGGCGTTCCGGCAGACCCGACACACCGAAAGCGCCGACCGCGCCGACGCCCTTGATCATCACCGGAAAGCCGCCGCCCGCCAGCACATAATCGGTGACGGGCAGGCCGTGTCCCGTCTTGAAGGCCCGGTCCGGACTGTTCTGCTCCAGCACCATGCGGTAGGTGCTCTTCTGGAACATCTTCACCACGTTGATCTTGCGGCGCACCCAGTCGAAATTGGAGCTCGATGAGCCCGGCAGCGCGGCGTAGAACAGCAGTCGGTCCCAGACGCTCACCTGGATGACGACAGGCAGGTTTTCAGCCAGCGCCCGCTCACGCAATGCCGAGCCGATGGTGAAGGCTGTCGCCTCGTCGAAAGCGCTGAAAGCCAGCCGCTTCTCCTGCTCGGCGATTTTCGCGATATCGTCGGCGACGCTCATGGCATTCCTCCTGACCGGCAGCATGGCTTTACGTCATCGAGGCTGCCGGTCAAGTCCGGCAAGGCCATCAGGCCGAAAAGTGGCTTGCGGTTTCGGACTGTTCGGCGGCAAACTTAAGGCACGAAGGCTTCAAGTGCGCTTTTTGCGGGCCTGCCAGCGACATAGACCTCGGCTACGGAACGGTCATCTCCCAGCGTCTGCAGCAGGAAAAGCTCTTCGGCCAGCGTGTTCACGGTTTCCATGCGGAGCTTCATGGCGGGCGTAGCATGCGCGTCAAGCACGACGATGTCGGCGTCCGTGCCAACGTCCAGCGTGCCAACCTTGTCTGCAATGGAGAGCGCCTCGGCATTGCCGCGCGTCAGCTGCCAGTAGGAGGCGAACGGATTGAGCTTCTCGCCGTTCAGCGCAATTACCTTGTAGCCCTCGTCCATCGTGCGCAGCATCGAATAGCTGGTGCCGCCGCCGACATCGGTCGCGGTCGCGATCTTCAGCGGCTTCGACCGCGTGCGATAGCGCTGATAGTCGAACAGGCCCGAGCCGAGGAACAGGTTCGAGGTCGGGCAGAAGACGGCGACCGAGCCGCTGTCCGACAAGGCGTCGGCCTCGCGTTCCGACAGATGGATGCAGTGGCCGAGCAGCGCGCGCGGGCCGAGCAGGCCATAGTGCTCGTAGACGTCGGTATAATCCCGCGACCAAGGGTAGAGTTCCTGGGTGAAGGCGATCTCGGCGTGGTTCTCCGACAGATGCGTCTGCATGTGCAGATCGGGGAACTCGCGCATCAGCGCACCGGCCATTTCCATTTGTTCGGGCGATGAGGTGATCGCGAAGCGCGGCGTGATGGCATAATGCTGGCGGCCCTTGCCATGCCATTCGGCAATCAGCGCCCTGGTGTCGTCATAGCCGCTCTCGGGCGTGTCGAGCACGCCCTCGGGCGCGTTGCGGTCCATCATCACCTTGCCGGCGATGTTGAGCATGTTGCGCTCGTGCGATTCCGCGAAGAAGGCTTCCGCCGACTGCTTGTGCACCGAGCAGTATGCGGCGACGGTCGTCGTGCCCTGGCGGATGAATTCGTCGAGAAACAGCCGGGCGATGCGGCGGCCGTGCTGGGCGTCCCGGAACTTTGTCTCTTCCGGGAAAGTGTATTTGTTCAGCCAGTCGAGCAGTTCCTCCCCGTAAGAGGCGATCACCTGCATCTGCGGGAAATGCACATGCGCGTCGATGAAGCCCGGCAGGATGAGATGCGGCCGATGGTCGATGCGCCTGGCGCCTTCTCCGGCCTTGGCGGAGACATCGGCATATGCGCCGGCGGCGACGATCCTGCCGTCCTCGACCAGCAGGCCGCCATCCTCCTCGTATCGGTAGGCCGATCGGTCGTTCGTATCGTCAGGCCAGCGCAGGAAGCTCAGCGTGCGGCCGCGCAGAAGGGTCTGGGCCATTTTACTGCCGCGTTTCCTCGAACCAGGTCACCAGCAGCGTCCGCTCCTGCGGGGTGATCTGTGTGACATTGCCGGGCGGCATGGCGTGGCTGCGGCCGGCCTGCAGGTAGATTTCCTTCGCATGCTCGCCGATCTCGGCATCGGTCTCGAGGATCACGCCTTTCGGCGCGTGGTAGATGCCTTCATAGGAGGGCTCGGTCGCGTGACACATGGCGCAGCGGCCGAGCACGGTGTCGCGCACCGCGGGGAAATGCGTCGAGGCCACTAAAGTCTGCGCGGCGGCCGAAGCCTGCGGCTCGCCGGTCAGCACCTTCGGCACGGTCGAAAGCCAGATGATGACGATGAAGAGGATCGTCGCGGCGAGCCATGTCCAGTACGGCTTTCCCTTGCGCGCGTGCATCGTGTTGAAGAAATGCCGGATCAGCACGCCGATGATGAAGACGATCGAGGCGATGATCCAGTTGAACTCAGTACCGAACGCCAGCGGATAGTGGTTCGACAGCATCAGGAACAGCACGGGCAGCGTCAGGTAGTTGTTATGCGTCGAGCGCGTCTTGGCGATCTTGCCGTATTTGGGGTCGGGCTTCCTGCCGGCGATCAGGTCGGCGACAACGATCTTCTGGTTCGGGATGATCACCATGAACACGTTGGCCGACATGATCGTTGCGGTCACCGCGCCGAGATGCAGGAAGGCCGCGCGTCCACTGAAGATCTGCGTAAAGCCCCAAGCGAGGAAAACCAGGATCGCGTAGAGCACCAGCATCAGCAGCGTGTCGTGATTGCCGAGCGGCGACTTGCAGAGCAGGTCGTAGAGCAGCCAGCCCAGCACCAGCGAGGCGATCGACAGGCCGATCGCCGTCATCGGCGAGATGTCGAGCACGTTGCGATCGATCAGGAAGAGATCCGCGCCGGCGTAGTAGACGATGGCGAGCATCACAAAACCCGACATCCAGGTGGCGTAGGATTCCCACTTGAACCAGGTCAGGTGCTCCGGCATCTCGGCCGGCGCCACCAGATATTTCTGGATGTGGTAGAAGCCGCCGCCATGGACCTGCCATTCCTCGCCATGCGCTCCGGCCGGCAGGCCGGGCCGCTGACGCAGGCCAAGATCGAGCGCGACGAAATAGAATGACGAGCCTATCCAGGCGATGCCGGTGATGACGTGCAGCCAGCGCGCGGCGAAGCTCAGCCAGTCCCAGGCAATGGCAAAATCGATCATCAGGACCCTCTCGTCCCAGGACTTTACGGGCTCCGCTCCAAACGAAAAGAGGGGACATGCCCCATGACTTTCAAAAAAATATGTAAAATACTGTCGCCGTAACCGAAAACCGGCATGGGGTTCCGGGCCGCATGGCATATCTCGACAACATCGCCGTCTTCGTCCGCGTCGTGGAACTCGGCAATCTTTCCGCCGCGGGCCGCGACATGCGCATTTCGCCGGCGGTCGCGTCGAACCGCATCAAGGAACTGGAAAAGCATCTGGGTGTCCGGCTCTTCAATCGCACGACGCGGCAGTTGATGCCTACCGAGCACGGCACCGTCTTTTATGCCGGCGCCAAACAAGTGCTCGAAGCGATTACCGAGGCCGAAGCCGCGGTCAGCGCCCTGTCGGGCCAGCCGCGCGGCACCATCCGGGTGACCGCGCCGCTGGGGCTCGGTCGCCGCCTGATCGCCTCGGGCATCCCGGACTTCCACGACAAATACCCGGATATCGAGGTGCGGCTGCGCCTCTCCGACCATGACGTCGACATGATGAAGGAGGGCATCGACGTCGCCTTCCGGCTCGGCCTGCTGGAGGATTCCAGCCTCAGGATGCGCGGCCTGATGGATTGTGAGCGGGTGCTGGTCGCCGCACCTGCCTATCTTGAGGTGAGGGGCGAGCCGAACGAACCCAAGGAACTGATCGCCAGCAAGCACGACTGCCTGATGCTGCGCTACCCCGGCATGCGCGAGCACTTCTGGACGCTGAAAACGCCTTCGGGACCGGCAAAATTCGAGGTGCGCGGACCGTTCGATTCCGACGACGGCGACGTGCTGACCGGCTGGGCGCTCGCCGGCCGCGGCATCATCAACAAACCGCGCTTCGAGGTCGAGCCGTTCATCCGTGACGGCCGCCTGAAGGTCATCATGCCGGATACACCGCCGACGCCGGTGCAGCTCGCTGCCGTCTATCCGCACAAGAAGCTTCAGGATCCTAAGGTCCGTCTGCTGCTGGACTTCATGGCGGAGCGGTGCCAACGTTTGATCAAGGATTTGCTGGCGGGAAAATGACGTTGCGTGGGCTGGTATTACGATTTCATCGCCGATGCGCTCGAAACCGGCTCATCGGCTGCCATATAGATTAGAGCGCCAACATAATTCAGGAGCTTCACATGGCCGGCATCCCCACCAAGAACGACCTCAAATCCAACGCCAAAACCGCTTCGATCGAGTTGCTCAACGCACGATTGGCCGACGCGATCGACCTCGCGCTGATCACCAAGCAGGCGCATTGGAACATCAAGGGCCCCCAGTTCATCGCCATCCATGAGATGCTCGACGGCTTCCGCACCGAGCTCGACGGGCATGTCGACACGATGGCCGAGCGCGCCGTTCAGCTCGGCGGCACCGCGAAAGGCACCTCTCAGGAGGTCGCGAAGGTGACGACGCTGAAGCCCTATCCGATCGACATCCACAAGACCAAGGATCATCTGGCGGCGCTGATCAACCACTATGCCGCTGTCGCGAATTCCGTGCGCAAGGCGATCGACGAGTCGGACGAGGCAGGCGACGCCGGCACGGCGGACATCTTCACCGCCTTCTCACGCTCGCTCGACAAGTCGCTGTGGTTCCTGGAGGCGCATACGCAGGAAAAGGAATAATCAGCCGGCAGCAGCCTCGGCCTTCGCCGTCGCGGAGGCCGCGAGCGCCGTCATGATCTCCGCCGCCGCAAGCGCGGCAATAACGGCCGGCCGCTTGTCCTTCACGGCGTCGCCGCCGATCGGCGAGACGAGCCTTGCGAAATCGGCGTCGTTGCCGCCGGCCGACTTCAGATACCAGCTCCGGAACGTCGCTTTCTTGGTCTTCGAGCCGATCATGCCGACATAGGTGGCATCCTTCCGCCTCAAGGCTTCGGCGACGATCAGGAAGTCGAGCGCGTGATCGTGGGTCAGCACGACGAAGACAGCCCCCGCCGAGGCCGATCGCACCATTTCCTCCGGCACCGACGTCAGGTGGGTCTCAACTCCGGCAGGCATTCCGTCCAGAGCCTCGGCACGCGTCTCGACGATGGTCGCCTTTACGGGAAGCAGCGACAGGGCGCCGGCCAGCGCGTGCCCGACATGGCCGCCGCCGAAGACATAGATGTGAGGCAGGCGGGCGTCTTGCGCCTCTGAAATCTGAATCAACTCGGCCATCAACGCCTTGTCTACCAGTCTGATGGCAATCTCGACGCGTCCCCCGCAGCACTGACCGATCTCGGGCCCGAGCGGAACGTCGAGGGTGGCGCGAATTTCCCTCGCCTTTGAGGAGGAGACCGCAGGCGTCAGCATCTGCCTCGCCTGATCGATCGCCATGAACTCAAGCTGGCCGCCGCCGATGGTGCCATGGATCGCCGTTGGAGACACGAGCATGGCTGCGCCCGCTTCCCGCGGGGTCGAGCCTTTTGCTTGCGCGACCTCGACCAGCGCGACCTCATCGGTCGCGTCGAGAAAGGCTTTCAGGCTTCCTGTGGTCGTGGCCATTCTGCACCCTGCCGGAACATAACATGTTCCGGCCCGAATTGCTCCTCGCGCGCCCTAGGCCTTGGCCGCCTGAGCCTTCAGCCGCTCAACCGCCATCAGCACCCGCTCCGGCGTCGCTGGCGCATCGAGACGCGGGCTGATCTTGTGGTCGGCGACGCTGGCGACGGCATCGGACAGTGCCTGCAGCACCGAAATGCCTAGTGGCAGCGGCGGCTCGCCCACCGCCTTGGACCGATGGATCGTCGGCTCATAGGCCTCGGACCAGTCGGTCAGAGCGACGTTGAAGATTTTTGGCCGGTCGGAGGCGAGCGGGATCTTGTAGGTCGACGGCGCATGCGTGCGAAGCCGCCCCTTGCCGTCCCACCACAGCTCTTCGGTGGTAAGCCAGCCCATACCCTGGATGAAGCCGCCCTCGATCTGGCCGAGGTCGATCGCCGGGTTGAGCGAGCGGCCGACGTCATGCAGGATATCCGCACGCTCGACCACATATTCGCCGGTCAGCGTGTCGATCGACACCTCCGAGCAGGCCGCGCCATAGGCATAATAGTAGAAGGCGTGGCCGCGGCCCTTGCTGCGGTCCCAGTGGATTTTCGGAGTCTTGTAGAAGCCGGCGGCCGAGAGCTGGATGCGGTTGAGATAGGCCTGCTTGACCAGGGCGTCGAAGCTGATCTCCTGATTGCCGACACGCACCCGGTTGGGCAGGAACACCACCTGGTCGACCGGCACCTGGTATTTTTCCGCCGCGAAGTCGGTCAGCCGCTTGCGGATCTGCCGCGCTGCGTCCTGCGCTGCCATGCCGTTGAGATCGGCGCCCGAGGATGCTGCCGTCGGTGCCGTGTTCGGCACCTTGGCCGTCGTCGTCGCCGTGATCTTCACCCGGTCGAGGTCGATCTGGAACTCCTCGGCCACCACCTGCGCCACTTTGAGGTGCAGGCCCTGGCCCATCTCGGTGCCGCCATGGTTCATGTGCACCGAGCCGTCGGCGTAGACATGCACCAGCGCGCCGGCCTGGTTGGACTCGGTCTTGGTGAAGGAGATACCGAACTTGACCGGCGTCAGCGCGATACCCCGCTTGACGAAGCGGCTGTTGGCGTTGAACGCCGCGATCTCGCGCCGACGACGGGCATAGGAGACGCTTTCCTCCAGTTCCGCCACGATGCGGTGGATGATGTTGTCCTCGACCTTCTGGTGATAAGGGGTGAGGTTGCGTTCGCCCGCCACGCCTATCGCATCATAGAAATTGAGCTTGCGGATCTCGAGCGGGTCTTTGCCGACGGCGAATGCCACCTCCTCGATGACGCGCTCGGCGCCGACCATGCCCTGTGGACCGCCGAAGCCGCGGAACGCCGTGTTCGACACGGTGTTGGTGTAGAGCGGCGCCGACTTGGCGTGCACAGCCGGATAGAAATAGGCATTGTCGCAGTGGAACAGCGCGCGGTCGCCAACGGGTCCGGAAAGATCGGCCGAGAAGCCGGCATTGAGCGCGAACATGAAGTCGACGCCGAGGATTCGGCCCTCCTCGTCGAAGCCGACCTCATAGTCGATGGCGAAGTCGTGGCGCTTGCCGGTGGCCGTCATATCCTCATCGCGGTCGAGGCGGACCTTGACGGCTCTGCCGTGCTTCTTGGCGGCGATCGCCGCGATCGCCGCGCACTGGTTGGCCTGGGTTTCCTTGCCGCCGAAGCCGCCGCCCATGCGGCGCACTTCCACTGTCACCGCATGGCTCGGCACGCCGAGCACGTGGGAAACAAGGTGCTGGGTCTCACTCGGCCCCTGTGTCGAGCAATAGACCAGGACTTCGTCGTCTTCGCCCGGCACCGCCAGCGACACCTGGCCCTCGAGATAGAAATGATCCTGACCGCCGAGCTTCATCCGCCCCTTCAAGCGGCGCGGCGCGGCAGCGATGGCGGCCGCCGCATCGCCGCGCGTCAGCGTCAGCGGCGTTGTGACCTGCTTGTCTTTCTCGGGATCGAGGTCCCAGATGCTTGTGACCGCAGGCAGTTCTCCGTATTCGATCTTGGCCAGCCGCGCCGCCCGGCGGGCCTCTTCGCGGGTCCTGGCGACAACGGCGAAGATCGGCTGGCCATGGAACTGCACCTTGCCTTCGGCGAAGACCGGGTCGTCATGCATACCGCTCGGCGACACGTCGTTCTCGCCGGGAACGTCCGCATAGGTCAGCACGTCGACGACGCCTGGGGCCGCGCGAACCGCCGACAGATCAACCTTTTTCAGCGTCCCGTGGGTGACATTGGACAGGCCGAGCCCGACATGCAGCAGGCCGGCCGGCTCCGGCATGTCGTCGATATAGACCGCCGTTCCGGTGACGTGCTTGTGCGCGGAGTCGTGGCGCTGGTTCGTCGCGACGCCGCCGGCGATCTTCACAGCCTTGAGATTGGGCGTGTGGGTGGTCATCGTCCCGTTCCCCTTGCAAGCGAAATATCCGGCCTTTGTGGCATCGGAAAGAACTTGAAATACGGCTCTGCTTCGACGAGCACACGGCTGAAGGACGGGCGCTGCATCAGCCGCTTCAGATAGGCCTTGGCGTGCCCGTGGCCGTCGCCGATGGGCTCGACCGTGTTGGCATAAAACAGCGCCGGCGCGGCGGCGCAGTCGGCGATCGAGAAGGCTGCGCCCGCCGCCCATTTCTTCGAAGCCATCTCGCCGTCGATCACGCCATAGGCTTCCCGGAGTTGGCCGTATGCCTGCTCGACGCCGAACGTGTCGTTTGCACCTTCCGGCCGTAGCCTGTCGGTGACGATCTTCTGCATCGGCAGCTCAACGTAGAAATCGTAGAAACGATCCCAGAACCTGACCTGCAACGCCTGGTCCGGATCGGCGGGCAGCAGCAACGGCTTCTGCGGAAAATGCTGCTCCAGATATTCGAGCACGATCGTGGTCTCGGCGACCGTCCGGCCGGTCTCCCCGTCAACCAGCGCAGGCATTTTCGCCATCGGCCACACCTTGCGGAACGCCGCCGCAGACTCCGGATCGCCTAGATCGACGACGATGGGCTCGAACGCGACGTTCTTCTCGTAAAGCGAGATCAGCACCTTGTGGCAGAAGGACGCCAGCGGGTGGAAATAAAGCTTGAGGGCCATCCTCCGCCTCCGCCTCAGGCCGCCTCTTGCCTGGTCACCATGACTGGCGCCTTGGTGCCTGACGTCTCGGCGAAGAAACGCCGGAGCAGGTTCTTGGCAGCCAGTTGCCGATATTCGGCCGTCGCGCGCATATCGGTCAGCGGGGTGAAGTCCAGATCATAGGCGGGCAGCGCCGCCTCGATCACCGCTTCCGTCCATGGCTTGCCTAGCAACGCCGCCTCGACCGCGGTCGCCCGCTTCGGCGTCGCCGCCATGCCGCCATAGGCGATCCGGATCGAAGCGACGGTGCCGTTTTTCGCCAGCGTCAGGTGGAAGGCGCCGAGCGTCGCCGTGATGTCCTCGTCGCGGCGCTTGGTGACCTTGTGGACCGCGAAATGTGAGCCTTTCGCAGGCACCGGCACGTGCACAGCTTCGACGAATTCGCCCGGACGCCGATCCTGCTTGCCATAGGCGATGAAGAATTCCTCAAGCGGGATCGTCCGGCGCTTCTTGCCTCGGCGCAAGGTCAGCGTCGCGCCGAGCGCGATGAAGGGCGGCGGCGTGTCGCCGATCGGCGAGCCGTTGGCGATATTGCCGCCAATCGTGCCCATGTTGCGCACTTGCTCTCCGCCGATCCGGTCGAACAGCGGCCCCAGCGCCGGAATACGCTTTGCGAGCGTCGAGAAGGCCTCGCTGTAGGTGACGCCTGCGCCGATGGTGACGAGCCCCTTCACCTCGGAGATCGCGCGCAGCCCGTCGAGACCGCCGATGAAGACGGCCGGCGAGATGTCGCGCATGTGCTTGGTCACCCAGAGGCCGACGTCGGTAGAGCCGGCTACGATGGTGGCGGCCGGCTCCTTGTCCAGCACGGATGCGAAATCATCGACATCGGCGGGAACGACGAGCCGCCGTTTGCCTTCGCCCATCTCTACCCGCGAACCGTCCCTGATCGCAGCCAGCCTCGCGGCGACGCGCTTGCGTTCGGTGGCGAGCGGATCTTTTGCCGCCTGGCCGTAGCGGGAAATCGCCCTGGCCGCGCGCACGATCGCCTCATAGCCGGTGCAGCGGCAGAGATTGCCCTGAAGTGCCTTCTCGATCGCCGCGACCGACGGATCGGGCGAGCGCATCCACAACGCATAGAGGGACATGACGAAGCCCGGCGTGCAGAAGCCGCATTGCGAGCCGTCGAAATCGACCATCGCCTGCTGCACGGGATGCAGGCTGCCGCCTTCCCCCCGGAGATGCTCAACCGTCACGACATGGCAGCCGTCGAGCGAGCCGAGGAAGCGGATGCAGGCGTTGACGTTCTCATAGACGAGCTTGCCGCTAGCGAGCTTGCCGACCAGGACGGTGCAGGCGCCACAGTCGCCTTCCGCGCAGCCTTCCTTGGTGCCGCGCAGCGAACGGCGAAGCCTCAGATAGTCAAGCAGCGTCTCGTCCGGGCCGACATCGGATAGCGCCACATCCTCGCCGTTGAGGATGAAGCGCAGCTCATTGCGGATCTTCGGCCTCGCCATGCTCAGCTCCCCCTGTAGGTGGAATAGCCGTAAGGCGAAAGCAGGAGCGGCACGTGATAGTGCTTTTCTTCCCCCATCCCGAACCGGATCGGGATCTGGTCGAGGAACGGGGGCTCGGACAGCGTCGCGCCGGCCGCCCTGAGATAGTCGCCGGCAAAAAAGATCAGTTCGTATTGTCCGGTCTGGAACGCCTTCCCCTCGAGCAGGGGCTCGTCGCAGCGCCCGTCATCGTTGGTCACGGCCTCCTTCACCTTGCGATGCGAGTTGCCGCTGACACGGTAGAGCGCGATCTTCAGCCCTGCCGCCGGTCGGCCGGAAGCGGTATCGAGTACATGGGTCGTCAGGCGCCCGCCATCGACTTTCGCCATCGGCCCCTCCTTACCTGCGATCGAAAGCATAATTCTGCACCATTAAATGCCATGCTGTCGGCGGGGTGAAGCGAAAGGCCACGAAAAGACTTTCAAAAATTTTGGGGGGAATGCCCGCCACACCCTTTGATTATCCTAAAGATGCAGCGGACAGGCAACAGCGACACCATGCGATACGAAAGAGATATGCGCGGTTACGGCCGCAACCCGCCTGATCCCCAATGGCCCGGCGGCGCCCATGTCTGCGTGCAGTTCGTCGTCAACTACGAGGAAGGCGGCGAGAACTGCGTGTTGCATGGCGACGCGGCCTCGGAAGCGTTCCTGTCGGAAATCGTCGGCGCGGCGCCCTGGCAGGGCATCCGCCACTGGAATATGGAATCGATCTACGAATACGGCGCGCGCGCCGGCTTCTGGCGGCTGCACCACATGTTCACCGAGGCCGGGGTGCCGGTCACCTGCTACGGCGTGGCAACCGCGCTCGCCCGCTCTCCCGACCAGGTCGCGGCGATGCAGGAGGCCGGATGGGAGATTGCCTCGCACGGGCTGAAATGGATCGACTACCGCGACTATTCGGCCGACGACGAGCGCCACCACATGGAAGAGGCGATCAAGCTGCACCGCGAGGTGACCGGCGAGCGGCCGACTGGCTGGTACACCGGCCGCACCTCGGTCAACACGGTCAGGCTGGCCGCCGAGGAAGGCGGCTTCGACTACGTCTCCGACACCTATGACGACGAGCTGCCCTACTGGTTCGAGCATGACGGCCGCGCGCAGCTCATCATTCCCTACACGCTCGACGCCAACGACATGCGTTTCGCGACCCCGCAGGGCTTCAGCTCGGGCGACCAGTTCTTCGCCTATCTGAAGGACAGCTTCGACACGCTCTATGCGGAGGGCAAGGCGGGCCGCCCGCGCATGATGAACATCGGCCTGCATTGCCGGCTGGTCGGCCGGCCGGGCCGCGCGGCAGCGCTCCAGCGCTTCATCGGCTACGTGAAGAGCCATGACAAAGTGTGGCTGGCGCGGCGTATCGACATCGCACGCCACTGGAGGGAGACGCACCCTTTCCAGCCGCAGGCGGTCAGGCCGTCCAGAATGGACCACGACGACTTCGTCGCGCGTTTCGGCGGCATATTCGAGCATTCCCCCTGGATCGCCGAGCGCGCCTACGAACTGGAGCTGGGCCCCGCCCACGATAGCGCCGGCGGCCTGCACAATGCGCTCTGCCGAATCTTCCGAGCGGCGAGCGACAAGGAGCGGCTCGGTGTGCTCAACGCCCACCCCGACCTCGCCGGCAAGCTCGCCGCCGCCAGGCGCCTGACGCCGGAATCGACGAAAGAGCAGGCCTCCGCAGGACTCGACGCCCTCACCGACGCAGAGCGCGAGCTCTTCTCGAAGCTCAATTCTGCCTATGTCTCGACCTTCGGCTTCCCATTCATCATTTCCGTGAAAGGCAAGACCAAGGAAGAGATTCTCGCGGCTTTCGAGACCCGCATCGGCAACGACCGCGCCACCGAATTCGCCACCGCCTGCAAACAGGTTGAACGCATCGCATTGCTCAGGTTGAGAGAAATCCTGCCGTCATGAGAAAATCCGCCGCTCCCGTCCGCAGCTACTACGCGCCTCGCGGCGGCCTGCCGCCGCAGACCGACCTGATCACCGACAGGGCGGTCTTCACCGAGGCCTATGCCGTCATCCCGAAACGCGAGTTCAGCGACATTGTGGCGAGCCGCCTGCCCTTCTGGGACGGTACGCGCGCCTGGGTGATCGCCCGGCCGCTGTCCGGCTTCGCCGAGACCTTCTCGCAATATGTGATGGAGGTGCAGCCCGGCGGCGGCAGCAACAAGCCTGAGCCGGACCAGGCTGCGGAGGGTGTGCTCTTCGTCCTCGAAGGTGAGATCACCGTCAAGGTCGGCGGCAAATCCTACAGGATGAAGCCAGGAGGCTACGCCTTCCTGCCGCCCGGCTCGGAGTGGAGCATCGCCAACCGGGGTCGTTCCGAAGCGCGCTTCCACTGGATCCGCAAGGCGTATGAGGTTGTCGACGGGATCGACGTGCCGGAACCTATTTTCGTCAATGAGAACGACGTCGCCCCCAACCCGATGCCCGATACCGGCGGCCGCTGGGCGACCACGCGTTTCGTCGATCCCGACGATGTCCGCCACGACATGCACGTGACGGTCGTCACCTTCGAGCCGGGCGGCGTCATCCCGTTCCCCGAGACGCATGTCATGGAGCACGGCCTCTATGTGCTGGAAGGGAAAGCGGTCTACCGGCTGAACCAGGACTGGGTCGAGGTTGAGGCCGGCGACTTCATGTGGCTGCGCGCCTTCTGTCCGCAGGCCTGCTATGCCGGCGGCCCGGGGCGCTTCCGCTACCTCCTCTACAAGGACGTCAACCGCCACGCGAAGCTGGGCGGGTTCAGCCGATGAGCAAGGTCATCACGGCTGAACTGCTGACGCGCGAAAACTTCGCGGCCTTCGGCGACGTGATCGACGCCAGCGGCGACAATCACTACCCGATCAATGCCGGCAAGACGGAGCGCTACCATGCGCTCGCCCGCCCGGAAGCAACCGGGCCAGGCGGCCATGTGCTGATCAGCCTCGCCAAGGCGATGCCCTACGACGTCCCGCTGAAGCTGACCATGGTCGAGCGTCACCCGCTCGGCAGCCAGGCTTTCGTGCCGCTGTCGCCGCGTCCTTTCCTCGTTGTCGTCTGCCACGACGAGAACGGCACGCCGGGCAAGCCTCACGCCTTCCTCACCCAGCCCGGCCAGGGCGTGAACTATCCACGCAACAGCTGGCACGGCGTGCTGACGCCGATCGGCGAACCACAGGACTTTCTAATCGTCGACCGCGGCGGAGCCGGCAACAATCTGGAAGAGTTCTTCTTCTCCGATCCATACGAAATCCAATTGCAGAAGTGACATGACAGACATCTCCCTCATCGACCGGTTGCTCGACGTGATCGAGCACGACATCGTTCCGAAGACGGCTGGCGGCGTGGACGGAGGCAACAAGCTGTTCGGCGCGGCGATCCTGCAAAAGGACGACCGCTCGCTGGTTCTGGCCGAGACCAACAACGAGACGGAGAATCCGCTCTGGCACGGCGAGATGCATTGCCTGAAGCGCTTCTACGAAATGCCCAAGGCCGAGCGCGTCGACACCAAGGATGCGATCTTCCTCACAACCCACGAGCCATGCTCGCTCTGCCTGTCGGCGATCACCTGGACCGGCTTCGACAATTTCTACTACCTCTTCAGCCACGAGGATTCGCGCGACAGCTTCGCCATCCCGCACGATCTCCGCATCCTGAAGGAGGTCTTCACGCTCGATCCCGGCGGCTACCGGTCCGAGAACGCCTATTGGAAAAGCTATTCGATCCGGAAGCTCGTTCGCGAGTTGCCGGAAGTCGAGCGGTCGCGGCTGGAGGCCCGCATCGGCAAGATCGCGGCGACCTACGATCGTCTCTCGGAGACCTACCAGTCGGGCAAGGCGGGCAACGACATCCCGCTGAACTGAGTCAGCTCGAAAGCCGCGCGCGGCGCTCCTGCCAGGCCCGCGCCGTCTGCGGTTTGACGAACAGCCCGGTGATGTCGTTGCGTTCCGTGCGCAAGGCAGCCTCGAGCCGCGCAATGCAGGCCTCCACCTCCGGCACGGTCATTTCGTCGCGAAACTCCAGGCTGAGCGCGACGACGATCTGATCGGGACCGAGATGAATTGTGATGAGCCCGTTGAGCTTCACCACGTCCCGATCCCGCTCGATGATCGACCGGATGGCCTGCTGCACTTCGGGCAGCGCCTCCTCGCCCATCAGCAGTCCCTTGCTCTCCATCGCCAGGAATATCGCGGTCGCGCCAAGGATGAGCGATATGCCGATCGAAGCGAGACCGTCGAGCTCCGGGATGCCGAGCACCTGCGCGCCAAGAATGCCCAGAAAGGCGATCGCCAAGCCTAGCAGGGCGGCGCTGTCCTCGAAGAGCACGGTATAGACGCTGGGATCCTTGCTCCGCCTGACCGCCGCGACATAGCTCAACTTGCCCTTGACGGTACGGAACTCCTTCAGCGCCACGCGCCACGAATACCCCTCGAACAGCATCGATAGACCGAGCACGACATAGGCGACCATCGGGTCGGTCGCGGGCTCCGGCTCCATGATGTGCATGACGCCTTCGTAGAAGGCGATGCCGGAACCGAGAGCGAAAACCAGAAGCGCGACGATGAAGCTCCAGAAATAGAGCTCCCTGCCGTGACCAAAGGGGTGCGAGAGGTCCGCCGGGCGGGAGGCGCGGTGCAGACCATAGAGCAACAACAGCCCGTTGCCGGTGTCGACGACCGAATGGACGCCCTCCGACAGCATCGCAGAACTGCCGGTGAACCAGGCCGCCACGAACTTGGTAAGGGCGATCAGCGTATTGCCCACCAGCGCCGCATAGATGACCGTCCTGGAGCCTGAATGTGCCGCCATGCCCGCCTCCTCGACGGCGAAGATAGAGCGCCGGGCGCTCGCATCCACAGCCTACGGGAGGTTCATCCATTCCTGCAACGTCCGCAGCCGCCGTGCCGCGCATGGCGCGTAGAGCCGGCTAGGCGGCCGCCTCTACACTGCTTTCCTCGCATTTCTCCTCGGCGTCGGGCTTGATGCGCCCGAGGACGAGCAGCGCCACCAGGCCGGCGAGCAGCGAGACGGCCGCGCAAACCAGCGTTACCGCGTGAAATGCACTGGCATAGGCTTCGCGCGTCTCGGCAAGCAGCAGATCGCCGGCCACTCCGCCGATATTCGCCGCCTGATCCACGGCGCCGCCGATCGTCTCGCGCGCGGCGACCAGCGCCTCCCGGCTCAGTCCGCCGCCGTCGAAGGCCGCCATGCCGCTGGCATAGAGCGCGGTCACGATGCTGCCGAGGATGGCGATGCCGAGCGCACCGCCGAATTCCGAACTCGTTTCGGCAAGCCCCGCGGCCGTTCCCGCCCGCTCCGGCGGCACCGTGCCGATGATGAGGTCGGTGGAAAGGGTGAAGATCGGCGCCAGGCCGAACGACATGATGATATAGCTCGTCACCAGCAGATAGAGCGAGCCCATCGACGCCGCCTGCGCCATCAGCAGAAAGCTTGCCGCCGTGACCGCATAGCCGCCCGCCATGACATAGGCAGGCCGCATGCTGCCGAGCAGTCTTGGCGCCAGGAGCGAGCCCGCGATGAAGCCGATCGAGGACGGCGCGCTCCACAGCCCCGCCGCCAGCGGCGACAGACCGAGAACAAGCTGCAGATATTGCGCCGTGAGCAGAAAGATGCCGAAGGCGGCGAAGAAGCCAAGCACGTTGATGCCGAGCGACGCCGAGAATTTCAGCGACCTGAACAGCTTCAGATCGATCAGCGGCTCGGCCAGCCGCCGCTGCCGCCGCGCGAAGACGATGCCGACGGCGAGGCCCGCCAGGATCGCAACCATCGCCTCGGCGTCGAACGCAGAGGATGCCGCATGCTTGATGCCGTAGATCGTGGCGAGCACGGCAGCGAGCGACAACGCAGCGCTGACGAGGTCGATCCGGCCCGCATTCTCGTCGCGATATTCGGGCAGCAGGCGTGGGGCCACCGCCAACAGCAGGATCATCACCGGCACCGCGATCAGGAAGACGGAGCCCCACCAGAACCACGTCAGCAGGATCCCGCCGATCACCGGCCCGATGGCGCCGCCGGCCGAGAAGCTGGAGATCCAGACACCGATGGCGAAAGTACGCTCCTTCGGGTCCGGGAACATGTTTGAGATCAGCGACAGGGTCGACGGTGCGAGCGTCGCAGCCGACAGGCCGAGCAAGGCCCGAGCGACGATCAGCATCCCGGCGCTGTTGGCGAAAGCGGCGAGAATCGAGGCAAGGCCGAAGGCGAAGGCACCGATCATCAGGAGCTTGCGCCGGCCGATGCGATCGCCGAGCGTGCCCATGGTGATCAGCGCGCCGGCGATCATGAAGCCGTATATGTCGACGATCCAGAGAAGCTCCGTGGCGCTCGGATTGAGGTCGGCGGTGATCGCCGGCACCGCGAGATTCAGCACCGTGAGGTCCATCGAATAGAGCAGGCAGGGCAGCGCGATGACCGCGAGTCCGATCCACTCGCGGCGGCTTGCCTTGCGCGGTGTGCCTTGGGCAGTGTGTCCCGCATGTCCATGTGTCGCTCCTCTTCGTATCGAGGACGAATGTCCGGCTTCGCAGCCGACATAACATTCGTCACTTCACGGCAGATCGCGTCCGCGGCTGAAAACCGCAATGGACGGACTGGGAGCAATAGCAGAACGTCATGACAGCCTTCTGTCAGGAGCGCAGAGGCTGGCTCTAGACTAGCGGCCCTTCCAGACGGGATCGCGCTTCTCGGCAAAGGCCTTGAAGCCTTCGAGATTGTCCTCCGAGCCGTAGAGGACGTCGACGGTGCGGAACTGGCGCTTGGTGATGCGGTTCATCGCATCCTGGAAGGTCATGCCTTCGGCCTCCCGCGCCACCTCCTTGATCGCGGCGAAGACCAGCGGCGGGCCGGAGGCCAGTAGCCGGGCAAGCTCCCAGACGCGCTCCTCGAGCTTTTCCTTGGGCAGCACCTCGTTGACCAGGCCCCAGCGATGCGCCTCTGCGACATCCATCCAGCGGCCGGTGAGCAGCAGGTCCATGGCGACGTGATAGGGAATGCGTTTCGGCAGCTTGACCGTCGCGGCGTCGGCCAGTGTGCCGGCGCGGATTTCCGGCAGCGCAAAGCTCGAATGATCGGATGCGATGATCATGTCGCAGGACAGCGCCAGCTCGAAGCCGCCGCCCACCGCCATGCCGTTGACGCAGGCGATCACCGGCTTGTTCATGTCGCGCAGTTCCTGCAGGCCGGCGAAGCCGCCGACACCGTAGTCGCCGTCGACCGCGTCGCCGGCGGCTGCCGCCTTGAGGTCCCAGCCGGCGCAGAAGAACTTGTCGCCGGCAGTCTTGACTATGCCGACGCGCAGCTCCGGATCGTCACGGAAGGCCTTGAAGGTCTCGCCCATCAGCCGCGATGTCTTCAAATCGATGGCGTTCGCCTTGGGCCGGTCGAGCGTGACTTCGAGGATGCCGCCCTCGCGGCGCGTGGTGATCACGTCGGTCATCTATGCCTCCGGAGCTGTTTTTCTTGTGACGAGCAGCGCGTCCGCGGCCCAGGCGCCCTTGCCTTCGGCGCAGACGATGAGCGGATTGACGTCGAGCTCGGTCAGTGTATCGGCATTGGCGAGCGCGAAGCCGGAAATCTCGAGCACCGCATCGATGGCAGCGGCGAGATCGGCCTTCGGCCGTCCGCGGAACCCGTCGAGCAGCGGGAAAAGTTTCAGCCCGCGCAAGGCGGCCTCCACCTCCTCGCGCGCAGCCGGCAGGAGCAGCGTGGCGCTGTCCTTCAAGAGTTCGACCAGCACGCCGCCGGTGCCCAGTGTCATCACCGGCCCGAACAAAGGATCGTGCGTGATGCCCACGATGAGTTCGGCGATGCCGCCTTCGACCATGCGCTCGACATAGAGGCCGCTTCCGAGGCCGGCCAGCTGTTCGGCGGCGGCGCGCACCGACGCCTCGTCCCTCAGGTTGAGCTTGACCGCGCCGGCTTCCGACTTGTGCGCCACGCCAAGCGCCTTCAGCGCAACCGGATAGCCGAGCTCGTTGGCCGCTATCACCGCCTCCGCCACGCTGGCGGCACGGCGGCCGGGCGGCACGGACAGGCCTGCTGCAGCCAGCATGGCCTTGGCCGAGGCTTCGTCCGGGAAGATTTCTTTCCCGCTTGAGCAGGCGGAGGGAGTAGCCTCAGAAGGCACCTCAGCAGCGTCGCGTACTGGCGGAGCGACCCCACCCCGCTCGGCCCCGCCGAGCGATCCTCCTCTCAAGGGAGTAGTGTCGCGCTTCCACATCTCCCCCACGAACGCCGCCGCCGCCGCCGCGTCCAACGCCTCGGCGATACCGAGGATCGGCACGATGCCGCGCCTGAGCAGCTCTTCCGCGTGGTTTTCGGGCAGGTTCTCGCCCATCGAGGCAACGACCGCGCCCTTGGCGCCGTTAGCCTTCAGCGCTGCCTCGAAGGCGTTGACGGTGAACCACCAGTCGGCGTCGGAGCAGCGGTCGGTGCGCGGGAAATCCAGCACCAGCATGTTGAGGCCGAATCCGCCTGATGCCATGGCGCTGAAAGTGGCGGTCATCGCCGGCTCGTTGGCCCAGATGTAGGTGTTGTAGTCGAGCGGGTTGGCGACCGCGACCAGCGGCCCGAGCGTTTCCTGCACACGCGCACGGTGTTCTTGCGCAAGCTTCGGGAAATGGACGCGGCGGCCTTCCGCCGTGTCGGCCATCACCGATGCCTCGCCGCCCGAGCAGCTCATCGACGACAGCGTGTAGCTGTCCAGCGGCCCGACCGCGTGGAAGAGCTTCAGCGTCTCCAGAAAGGCCGGGATGGTGTCCACGCGAGGTATTCCAAGACGCTTGAGAAAAGCGTCCGACGCCGCATCCGAACCGGCGAGCGAAGCGGTATGCGAAACCGTGGCCGCGCGCGCCTGTTCGGAGCGGCCGACCTTCATCGCCACGATCGGCTTTTTCAGCTCGCGCGCCCGCGCCGCCAGCCGCTCGAAGCCGGCGACCGAGTCAAAACCCTCAATGTGCAGGCCAAGGCACGAGACACGCGGATCCTCGATTAGCCCGAGCGCCATTTCGGAGAGCCCGGTCTGCGCCTGGTTGCCGGCCGTCATCATGTAGGCGAGCGGCAGGCCCCGCGTCTGCATGGTGAGGTTGCAGGCGATGTTGGACGACTGCGTGATGATCGCGGCGCCGCCCTCGCCTTCCTTCAGGCGCCGTCCGCCATGCTGGTCGGGCCACAGCAGCGCGCCGTCGGCATAATTGATCAGGCCGTAGCAGTTGGGCCCGATAACCGGCATGTCGCCGGCCGCCTCGACCAGCGCCTGCTGCAGGCGCTCGCCGTCGGCGTCGTAGCTGCCCGTTTCGCGAAAACCGGCTGCGAAGCAGATCGCGCCGCCGGCGCCCAGCTCCCGCAGCTCGCGCACGATGTCGATGGTGAGGTTGCGGTTGACGCCGATGAAGGTGGCGTCGGGCGCGGATGGCAGATCGGCCAGCGAACGATAGGCCTTGACGCCCGCGACCTCGTCCTTCGACGGATGCACCGGCCAGATGCCGCCGGCGAATTCCATCTTCAGGCACTGCTTCACGACATTGGGCGCGAAGAAGCCGCCGCCCACAACGGCGACCGATTTCGGCCGCAGCAGACGGTCCAGGCGGCTCATCCCCCGACGGCCCTCAGCAGCGCGCGCGAAATGATATGGCGTTGGATTTCGCTGGTTCCCTCCCAGATGCGCTCGACGCGGGCGTCGCGCCAGATGCGCTCCAGCGGCAGGTCGTCCATCAGGCCCATGCCGCCATGGATCTGGATCGCTTCGTCGGCGACGAAGGCGAGCATCTCGGTGGCCTTAAGCTTGGCCATCGCCATGTCCTGGTCGGTCACCGTGCCCTGGTCGTATTTCCAGCCGGCTTCGAGGATCATGAGCTCCGCGGCCTTCAGCTCGGTCGCCATGTCGGCGAGCTTGAAGGACACGCCCTGGAACTTTCCGATCTGCTGGCCGAACTGTTCGCGGCTGGCGGCATAATCGATGGCATGGCCGAGCGCGCGTTCGGCGCGGCCCAGACACGTCGCGCCGACCTGCAGGCGCGTCGCGCCGAGCCAGGAATTGGCGACCTCGAAACCCTTGTGCACCTCGCCGAGGATCTGGCTCGCCGGCAGGCGGCAATTGTCGAATTCCAGCACCGAATTGGTGTAGCCGCGATGCGAGACGTTGCGGTAGCCGTCGCGCACGGTGAAGCCGGGCGTTCCCTTGTCGACGAAGAAGGCGGTGATCTTCTTGCGCTTGCCGCGCGGACTATCCTCCTCACCCGACGCCATGAAGACGATGGCGAAATCGGCAACGTCGGCGTGTGAGATGAAGTGCTTGGTGCCGTTGAGCACCCAGTCGCCGCCGTCCTGCACCGCCGTCGCCTTCATGCCGCGCAGGTCGGAGCCGGCGCCAGGCTCGGTCATGGCGAGGCAGTCGGATTTTTCGCCGCGGATGCAGGGAAACAGATACTTCTCGCGCTGCTCCGACGTCCCGGCGAGCAGGATGTTGGACGGGCGTGCCACGCAGGTCCAGTGCAGCGCATAGTTGGCGCGGCCGAGCTCCTTCTCGTAGAGGAGCCATGTCGCCGTATCGAGCCCCGCCCCGCCGACGTCGGCCGGCATGTTGGCGGCGTAGAGGCCCGCTTCGATCGCCTTCGCCTTCAGCTCGTCCACGAGTTCGGGCCGCAGCACGCCGGTGCGCTCGACCTCCTGTTCGTGCGGATAGAGTTCGTTCTCGACGAAGGCGCGGGTGGTCTCGACGATGAGCTTCTGTTCTTCCGAGAGGCCGAAATCCATCTGATCAACCCTTCTTGCGGCTGGCCTTCTTGGGCGCGGCTTTCCTGGACGCGACCTTCGGGGCTGCCTTGACCGCCGCCTTCTTCGCCGGCTTCGCGGCCTTCGCCTTGGCGGCCGGCTTCACGGCCTTCGCCTTCGTGGCCGGCTTGGTAGCCTTGGCCTTCGACGTGGGCTTCGCCTTCTTCGCCACGAGCCCGGAAAGCTGCTTCGTATAGTCGTTGTAGAGTTCGCCGGCGCCCCAGCCCTTGCCCTTGTTCTGCCTGCCGAGCGCTTCCATGATCGCGACCAGATTGTCGTCGCGGATCTTTTCCAACTCGCGGATCGACCATTTGTCCGACTGCTCGTCCGACTGCGTGGCGATCAGGTCGACCAGTTCGTCGTTGAACTCCGGCACATCCATCAGCTTGGTCCAGGGCCACTTCAGGCACGGCCCGAACTGCGCCATGAAATGGCGCATGCCGGCCTCGCCGCCGGCCACGCGATAGACCTGGAACATGCCCATCTGCGCCCAGCGTATGCCGAAGGAATAGCGCATGATGTCGTCGAGTTCCTCGACGGTGCAGATGCCGTCCTTCACCAGCCACAGCGCCTCGCGCCAGGCGGCCTCCAGGATGCGGTCGCCGACAAAGGCCTCGATCTCCTTGCGGATGACGACCGGTTTCATGCCGATCGAAGCATAGATCTCCTTGGCGACCTCGACCGCCTCCGGAAAAGTCTGCTTGCCGGCGACGATCTCGACCAGTGGCAGCAGGTAGACCGGATTGAACGGATGGCCGACCACCAGCCGCTCGGGATGCTTCTTCATCGCCACCTGCATGTCCGACGGCAGCATGCCGGAGGTGGATGAACCAACGATGGAATTGGCCGGCGCGTGGAGGTCGATCTCGGCCAGCACCTTGTGCTTGAGGTCGAGGCGTTCGGGAACGCTTTCCTGGATGAAGTCGGCGTCCTTCACCGCCTCGGCGATGGTTTTTGCGAAGGTCAGCTTGCCTTCCTTGGGCAGCCCGTCCGGCAGCATCTTCTTGTAAGCGCGGCGAGCTCCCTTCATCACCTCGCTCACCTTGCGCGAAGCCTCGGGGTCGGGATCGTAGATCGACACGTCGATGCCGTTGAGCAGCAGCCGGGCCACCCAGCCCGCCCCGATCACGCCGCCGCCGATCGCGGCCGCCTTGGTGATGGTCATGGTTTTGCCCTCGATTACGCCGCCAGCGGCGCGCGCTTGGTGAGATTGAGTTTCTTGCGCACTTCCTCAGGGCCGATCACCCGCGCGCCGAGATTCTCGACGATGGTGACGGCACGCTCGACGAGCTGCGCGTTGGTCGCCAGCACGCCCTTGTCCAGCCAGAGATTGTCCTCCAGCCCGACGCGCACATTGCCGCCGGCAAGCACCGCGGCAGCGACATAGGCCATCTGGTTGCGGCCGAGCGAGAAGGCCGAAAAGGTCCATTCCGGCGGCACGTTGTTGACCATCGCCATGAAGGTGTTGAGATCGTCAGGCGCCCCCCACGGCACGCCCATGCAGAGCTGCACCAGGGCATCCGGCTTCAACACGCCTTCGGCGACGAGTTGCTTGGCAAACCAGAGATGCCCGGTGTCGAAGGCCTCGATCTCCGGCTTCACGCCCATCGCGGTCATCATACCACCCATGGCGCGCAGCATGCCGGGTGTGTTGGTCATCACATAGTCGGCTTCGTTGAAATTCATCGTGCCGCAGTCGAGCGTGCAGATTTCCGGCAGGCATTGCCTGACATGCTCCACGCGCTCGGCCGCGCCTGCCATGTCGGTGCCCTGCTCCTTCAACGGCAGCGGGCTCTCCACCGGGCCGAACACCATGTCGCCGCCCATGCCGGCCGTAAGGTTCAGAACCACGTCGACATCCGCGTCGCGGATGCGCTCGGTCACCTCGCGGTAGAGCGAGACGTCGCGGCGCGGCTTGCCGGTCTCGGGGTCGCGCACATGGCAATGGACGACAGCCGCCCCCGCCTTGGCTGCCGCAATGGCCGAGTCCGCGATCTGTTTCGGCGAGCGCGGCACGTGCGGGCTGCGGTCCTGTGTGCCACCCGATCCGGTAACGGCGCAGGTGATGAAGACCTCGCGATTCATGGCTAGCGGCATGTATCTCTCCCTTAATGATCGGGATTTTGGCGCGGCTTGCGGAACTCTGTTTCGCGTTTTACGAAGACAACATGGCAAAAACCGCAAAGCCAAGCATCTTCCAGCCGGAACGAACACCGCTCGACGTGACGTTCCTCGTCTTTTCGGGCGCGTCGATCATGTGCGTCGCATCCGCCATCGATCCCCTGCGCGCGGCCAATCGTATTTCCGGCGGGGAGTCTTTCCGCTATCGCCTCGTCTCGGTGAGCGGCGATCCGGCCATCACAACATGCGGACTTCCCATCGCCGTCGGCGGCAGGTTCGATCCCGCCGCCAGCACCGACGTGATCGTAGTGATCGCAGGCTTCGGCACCCAGGGCTACGCCACCGCGAGCTTCCTGCAGGGGCTACGCCGCGCTGCCCGGTCGGCGCGCGCCTGCGGCGGCATCGAGGCAGGCACCTGGCTGGTGGCGCGGGCGGGGCTGCTGGAAGGCCGCGCGGCGACCACGCACTGGGAGGACATGGAGGATTTCGCCGCCGCCTTCCCCGGCACGGACGTCCGGCCCGACCGCTACGTCATCGACGGTCCGGTCTTCACCAGCGGCGGCGCCTCTCCGACCTTCGACCTGATGCTGCATCTCGTGCGCTCGCGCCTCGGCATGGCCGCTGCGCTCGATGTGGCGAGCGTCTTCATCTACGACCAGTCGCGGGCAGCAACCGACGCGCAGCCCTTGGTCTCGCTCGGCCGGCTCGACGGCTACGATCCCAGGCTGGCGCAGGCGATCAGGCTGATGGAGGCGCATGTCGACCAGCCGTTCGGCATCGATGCGATCGCGAAACGGACGGGCGTCACCCCGCGCACGCTGGAAAGCATTTTCCGCAAATCTATCGGCGAGACGCCCGGGGCATACTATCTGCGTCTGCGCCTCACCGCCGCGCGCAAGCTCGTGGTCGACACGCGCGTTCCGATGACCGACATCGCCGCGCGCACCGGCTTCTCTTCGGCCGCATCCTTCTCCCGGGCGTTTGCGCGATCTTTCGGCAAGCCGCCGACCGCGCTGCGGAAGGGTTGAAAGCCGGTTCGACTTCTTGGAATTGCGTCAGGCGCTGCGCCGATCCGGCTCGCCCGGCTCGATGATGGCCCGCATCGAGTCGGCCAGGCGGCGCTCCAGCCGTCGCGTCACCGCCGCATTCCATTCCGGCGCGTCATCGTTCTCGCCCGGCAGGGGCATGGCCATCAGGCTGTCGATGATCGACGCCGATTCATGGACACGATCAAGCAGCGCTCCGACCTGAGCCTCGAAGCCACTCTGCGAATGGATCTGTGTACGGTTGGTGCGGTTCGTTTCCATGCCGCGAATCTAGCCGTCGTTCATGACGACCAGAAGGCAGAGACGTGTCGAACCGACGACAGTTTTATTATTACCGGCATTGCGGCAAAGCCTGCCTTGAAGGAAGGCCTTGCCGCGCTGCGATTCACGTCAGACGTAGCGGTTGACGATGTTCTCCAGATATTCCTGCCGGCCGGATTTCGGCTGCGGTTCGATCGACTTCTTCACGACGCGGTCGGCGATCTCTTCCAGCGAACGCTTGCCCGACAGCATCGCCCTGCCCTCGGTCGAGCGCCAGCCTGCGTAGCGTTCCTCGAGCGGGCCGGAAAGCGCCTTGTCCTCGATCATCCTGGACGCAGCCTTGAGGCCGCGCGCGCAGCAATCCATCGCGCCGATATGGGCGACCAGCAGATCCTGCGGATCGATCGACTGGCGGCGAATCTTGGCGTCGAAATTGGTGCCGCCCGTCTTGAAGCCGCCGGCCTGCAGCACATAGTAGTAGGCGAGCGCCATCTCCGGCACGTTGTTCGGGAACTGGTCGGTATCCCAGCCGGACTGGTAATCGTTACGGTTCATGTCGATCGAGCCGAAGATGCCGAGCGAGCCGGCGAGCGCCAGCTCGTGCTCGAAGGAGTGGCCGGCAAGGATCGCGTGGCCCTGCTCGATATTGACCTTGACCTCCTTCTCCAGCCCGAACTCCTTGAGGAAGCCGTAGACGGTGGCGACGTCGTAATCGTACTGGTGCTTGGTCGGCTCCTGCGGCTTGGGTTCGATCAGGATCGTGCCCTTGAAGCCGATCTTCTTCTTGTAGTCGACGACCAGCGACAGGAAGCGGCCGGCCTGCTCGCGCTCGCGCTTGAGGTCGGTGTTGAGCAGCGTCTCGTAACCCTCGCGGCCGCCCCACAGAACATAGTTCTCGCCGCCGAGGCGCTTGGTGACGTCCATGCAGGCCTTAACGGTCGCGGCTGCATAGGCGAAGACGTCGGGATCCGGATTCGTCGCGGCGCCTGCCATGAAGCGGCGATGCGAGAACATGTTGGCCGTGCCCCAGAGGAGCTTGACGCCGGTCTGTTTCTGCTTCTTGGCGAAATAGTCGGCGATCTCATCGAGCCGTGCTGCGCTCTCGGTGAAATTCTTGCCTTCCGGGCGGACGTCGGCGTCGTGGAAGCAGTAGTAGGGGACGCCGAGGAGGGAAAACATCTCGAAGGCGACGTCGGCCTTGAGCTTCGCCAGTTCCATCGTGTCGCCAAACCAGGGACGTTCGAAGGTCTGCCCCCCGAACGGGTCGCCGCCCGGCCAGGCAAAGGAGTGCCAATAGGCGATCGCGAAGCGCAGATGGTCTTCCAGCCTCTTGCCGGCGACCACCTCGTCCTTGTTGTAGAAGCGGTAGGCGAGCGGATTGGTGCTGTCCGGCCCTTCGTATTTGATCTTTTTGATGTCGCCGAAAAAGCCGGTGGGCATCACGAAACTCCTCTGATGGCGGGATAGAGCGCGCGGTAGCGCCGATAGGCTTCGGAGTAGGCAGCGGCCATTTCCGTATCGGGCTCGACCGTTTCCTCGGTGTCGGGCGCGGTGCAGACCGCGAAAGGATCGGCCTTCTCTGCGGCGATGAGGCCGAGGCGCGCGGCGCCGAAGGCCGCGCCGAAATCGCCGTCGGCCGGGATGTCGACCGGAAGCCCAAGCGCGGTGGCGAGCGACTTCAGCCAGTAGCGCGAACGCGAGCCGCCGCCGATCGCGGTGACACGCGACAGTTCGGTACCGGCCACATGCAGGGCTTCCAGGCAGTCGCGAAAGGCAAAAACGACGCCTTCGAGCACGGCCTGCGTCAAGGTCGCGCGGTCGACCTCATGGCTGAGCCCGGTGAAGGAGCCGCGGATCGCCGCGTCGTTGTACGGCGTGCGTTCACCCGAGAGGTAGGGCAGGAAGGTGACGCCAGTCGGCGTCCTCAGACTGTCGCCAAGCTCGCCGGTCAGGTCGCCGGCGCTTTTCCCTGTTATGTTCGACAACCAGTTCAGCGAGTCGGTCGCCGTCAGGATGACGCCCATCTGGTGCCAGGTGCCCGGCAGGGCATGGCAAAAGGTGTGCACGGCACTTTCGGGATTGGGCAGGTAGGAGCCGTTGGCCGCGAAAAGCACGCCCGACGTGCCGAGGGAGGCGAAGGCGTGGCCAGGCTTCACGGTGCCCATGCCGCAGGCCGAGGCCGCATTGTCCCCTGCCCCGCCGGCCACCGGGATGCCGGCACTCATCCCCCATCTCGAGGCAAGTTCGGCGCGCAAGGCTCCGGCCGGGTCGCTACCCTCGACCAGCTTCGGCATCTGCTTCTCGGACAGGTCGGTCGCGGCGAGCAGATCGTCCGACCAGCGGCGCTGCGCAACATCCAGCCAAGATGTGCCGGCGGAATCCGACATCTCCGACATGTGCTCGCCGGTGAGCCAGAGGCGCAGATAGTCCTTGGGCAGCAGCACCTTGGCGACCTTGCCGAAGACTGCCGGCTCGTTGTTCTTCACCCAGGCGAGTTTCGGCGCGGTGAAGCCGGGAAACACGATGTTGCCGGTGATCTTGCGGAAACGCGGATCGGCGTCGAGCTTCGCCGCCTCGGCGTAGCTTCTCGTGTCGTTCCACATGATGCAGGGGCGGAGCACCTTGTCGGCGGCGTCGAGCAGGGTTGCACCATGCATATGGCCTGACAGGCCGATGCCCTTCACCGCGGCGAGTTCGGCACCGTGCTTTGCCTTCAGCTCGTCGAGCGCCGTTTCGGTCGCCGCGATCCAGTCGGCCGGGTCCTGCTCGGACCAGCCCGGACGCGGACGCGAGAGCTCGACCGTGGCGGACGCCGAAGCGATGAGCGCCTGGGCGGAATCGATGAGCAGCGTCTTGACGCTGGACGTACCGAGATCGATGCCGAGATACATGCCTCTCCTCCCGGCCGTTTTTCCGATCGGCCGTCATGCGGTTCACCGGTTTTCGGCGCCGCGCTTCCTCCCCGCAAATCCTACAGCGCAAAATCGCATGGGGCGCAACAGCGGGAACATGATTTTTTTCGTGTTTCGGAAAAATTAGCTGAGCGCTGCTACCGAACCGGTTCCCTGCCTCAATTGCCCGAGCGCATCGCCACCGTGGCGACGCCCGCGCCAACGAGCAGCGAGCCGCCCGCGCGGTTGAAGATGCGGATGGCGCGCGGGTTGCGGACCATGTCGCGCGCCCGCGCGGCGACCAGCGCGTAGCCGAAGGCATTGGCGAAGGCGAGCGCCAGGAAGGTCGCCTCGAAGATCACCATCTGCGTCCAGAAATCGGCATGGCGGTCGAGGAACTGCGGCAGGAAGGCGACGAAGAAGGTGATGCTCTTGGGGTTGAGAGCGGTGACCAGCCAGGCATGCGCCATCATCTTCGCCGAAGAAGCGGCGTCCGTGCGCGGCTCGGCGCTGAGCGTGCCGCCGGCGCGGAAGAGTTTGATGCCGAGATAGATGAGATAGCCGGCGCCAATCCATTTGAGGGCCGTGAAGACGGTGGCCGACGCGGCCAGCAGCGCGCCGATGCCGAGCATGGAGAGCGTCATGGCGGTGAAGTCGCCGAGCGCAACGCCGACAGCCATCGGCAGCGCGGTGCGCCAGCCCTGCCCGAGCGCGTAGGAAACGACCAAAAGTATGGTCGGTCCCGGGATGATCAAAAGTATGGACGAAGCGGCGATGAAAGCTATCCAGGTTTCGATGGTCATGGCAGAGGTCCTCTCGCAAAGGACATGATAAATCCTTGGCGGGCGACGTTTGTAAAGCCACTCGATCTTTTTGTGTTTCAGGGCCTGTCGAGATATTCCCGCGCGATCTCCTTCAGACGCGCGTCGCCAAAACTCCCGCCGTGGCCGCCATGAACGATGCGGACCGGCAGGTCGATCAGCTTGCGCATCGTGGCGCGGTAGTCCTCGCTGTCCGAGCACCACATGTCGTCGATCAGGCTGTCGTCATAGACGGCGTCGCCCGAAAACAGCAGCCCTTCGCGCTCGTCGTAAAGGCCGATGCAGCCGAAGGAATGGCCCGGCAGGTTGAGCACGGTGAAGCTGCGGTCGCCGGTATCGATCCTGTCGCCTTCGTCGAGGATGCGGGTCAGCGGCGCCGGCTGGATGCGATAGCCTGCGGCCGTCCAGCCAACGGCAGGCAGCCGCGTCACCGGCTCGGCGAGCGCACGGAACTCGTCGGCGAAGGTCCAGCGGTCCTCCATAGTCGCGAAGGCCTCGGCCTCGGCGCGCGGGCCGGCGCGGTTCGCGAACTCGTGCAGCGAGCCGACATGGTCGGCATGGATGTGGGTGGCGACCGCGAGCACCGGCTTGCCCGGTGTCAGGTCGAGCAGCGGAACGAGCGGCGCCAGCCCCATGCCGGCATCAACGACGAGGTCGAGATCGCGGCCCTTGAGGTGATAGAAATTCGCCCTGAAGTAGTCGTTCAGGAACGGTTCGGTATATGCGGCAAGGCTGACGCCGAGAGTCGAATCTGGCGACGTTTTCGAGAACCATGACTGGCCTGCTGGCAATGCTGTCGGCTGCAAGCTCGATCTCCTCGAAGCTGTGTCAGCCGGATAGGGACAGGAAATGCGCCGCCGGGCAAGGCTCTCCGAAGCGGACCTACGGGCCGCCCCGCCGGATGCGGTCAATGCGCGCCGAACACCGCCCCAAGCATGTGCGCAAAACCGGTATCGGCTCCAAGCACGATGGCGCTGGCAATGAAGGCCGCAGCGAACAGCGCAAAATCGGTCTTCAGTTTCTGGCTCATGATTTCCCCTCGTCACTAACAGGCGGCAAGTAGCCCGCCGTTTCGGGAGAGATTGTGACGGCGAAATGGTCTTTTCGTGCCGGCGGCAGCGGGCGGCGCCGGCGTTGCGGGAAAGCAACGGCACAACGCCTTGGCGGGCAAGGCTTTCACTTTTCGTCAACCATGAATCGCTAAAATACGAGAAGCTCCGGCGCTGTGCCCGAGTGTGTAGCCGAGTGGAAGAGTGCCCGTGTCCAAGCTTTCCGCATCGCAGGAATCCCGAGAACCGATTTCGCGCCGTACGGCGCTTCTTGGCCTTGGTTCGGCGGCCCTGGTCGCCGGCGCGGGCTGCACGCGCTCCATCGACATGGCCGCGCTCGAGGTCCCGGCCTACCAGGTGGACGACATGTCGACCGGCTCTATCAGGCCGAAGATCAGCGTCGACCGGCAGGTGACTTCGCCCGAGCTGATGTACGCCTCCTTCACCGACGAGAGCTTCACGCTGCCCGAGGTGCCGTTCAAGAAGATCGATCCGCAGTGGCGCCGCCAGGTGGTGGTCGACCCGACCGGCGAGGCGCCGGGCACGATCGTGGTGAGGTCGCAGGAGCGCTACCTCTATTACGTGCAGCCCGGCGGCGACGCGCTGCGCTACGGAGTCGGCATCGGGCGCGAGGGTTTCTCCTGGTCCGGCCGCGCCAATATCCAGTACGGCAAGAAATGGCCGACCTGGACGCCGCCGGCCGAGATGATCAAGCGCCAGCCGGAGCTGGAGAAATGGCGCAGCGGCCAGCCCGGCGGCCTGAAGAACCCGCTCGGCGCGCGCGCGCTCTATATCTTCCAGAACGGCCAGGACACCGGCTACCGCATCCATGGTTCGCCCGAATGGTGGACCATCGGCCAGGCGATGTCGTCCGGCTGCGTGCGCATGATCAACCAGGACGTGATCGATCTTTTCAACCGCGTGAACGGCAAGACGCCGGTCCTGGTGGTATAGCGCCGACGCTCCACCTCCCCCTCGAGGGGAGGTCGGCGAGCGAAGCGAGCCGGGTGGGGTCGTTGCGGCAACGCGACGTTCCTACGAGGTCGAGCACTTCATCGGCGACCCCATCCCGATCGACTTTGGGGAGGGTACCCGCGCGCTTCATCATCGCCACGCCCTGCTTTCGCAGTCTGGCCTTTGTCAAAGAACGCTCCCTGCCACGGAGGGAGAAGTCGGGAAGCGGGCACGGGGCCTGGCCTCTCAAATATTATACGTGGCCGGTTTCCCGCACCCCGCCGGCGTTCTTGCCCTACCTGGAGGGGACGCAGAATCGTTTCACCGCGCGACCTCGGTCAGGGCCCGGTCCTCGGGGCTCATCACCCAGCCGCGCCACCTCCGCGCGACCGAACCGGTACCGCCGCCCTCCCCTGATCCCTGGTCCGGACCAGGGTTCCCGCGAGGGCGGTGACGAGCATTATGCGCCAGGCAAAATGCGCGTGGAAAAAGCGCCGCCGAATTTTTTTATTACAGACGCGCGGCGCGTGATCTCTCCACCCCACGGGTCAGCGGTCCGACCACGTCGCCAGCACGCGTTCCGGCATGGCCGTGGCGGCGCGTCTGGGGTCGACTACGCGGCACAGCTGGGCCTTGCTCAGCATCGAGTCATTCACCTCCAGGCCGTCCAGATAGGCAACGACGAGCCAGCGACCGTCGACGTCGCGGTCAGCGCCGTCGCTGCCTTTTGCCGTTCTGATGATGATGTTCTTGGCGTCGATCAGCTTCCGCAAGCATTCGGCGGCGGTTTTGCCAGCCGTCGACCTTTCACCTTCCGGTTCGGGCGCATGGATGCCGAGAAGGCGAAGGCGTTTGTTGATCCTGATATGAAAGCCCAGATCGATGTCGGCGACGAATGTATCGCCATTGACGACCCCCACGACCTTGGCGCGATAGAGGTGTACCGGTTCGGTCGGGCCAGGTGTTTCGGATTGTGCGTTTGCCGAAGCGCAGAACAAAATCGAAAGTGCAGTCGCCGCGAAAGCAAGGAATCTAGCCATTGCCGCTTCCTCCCGCTACCCCGCCGACCTATTCTGATCAGAGATCCGGGTTTAACGCAAAACATGCGAGGCGTGATGACTTGATCGGCGGTTTCCAAATCAGGAAATGTTGATCATGTTGCGGCTTGCGGACAAGCCCTCTCGCAAATGCACGAAAACGCCATCAGGATATGGATGGTGTTGGCGTGCACGCCGCAGGAGAGCCTCGGCGAGCGCTGCCGGCCAACTCGCAGAAAGCGCGTCAGCCCTTCTGCCGGGTAAGCCGCTCGAGCGCGTCGACGATCAGGTCGCAGAATTTCTGATGATCGAGCTTCATCGCGACCGTGTGGCGGAAGTCGACCTGCTCGTTCGCAGTGCCGCCGAAATGGCGCATGCCGCCCATCTTCTCGAAGTTGCAGACGGTCATGCCCTTGGTCCAGCGGCCGGCGATCTCGACGCGGATGTCGGCCTTTTCGGTGGTGAAGACGCTTGGGTCGATCATGGCCGCGACACAGCAGGCGTCGTGGACGGCGGGATACGGGATCTGCAGCAGGCCGCCATGCGTGGTGTCGATGAACTCCCAGATGTCGAGGATGAACTTGGCGATCGGGCCGCCGACGGCGCGCACCCTGTCCTGCAATTCCGGGGTAGCCAGCGCCTGGTGGGTGAGGTCCAGCCCCACCATGGTGACGTCCCAGTTGGCGCGGAACACGACATCGGCGGCCTCCGCGTCCGCATAGACGTTGAACTCCGCCGCAGGCGTGATGTTGCCGCGCGTATAGGCGCCGCCCATCGCCACGACCTTCTTCACACGGCTGACGATGCGCGGCTCCTTGCGGGCGGCGAGCGCGATGTTGGTGTAGGGGCCGACCGGCACCAGCGTGACGGTCTTCGGCTCATGCGCCATGACGGTGTCGATGATGAAATCGACGGCATGCCGCTTGTCGAGCTCGAACGAGGCGGGCGGCAGCTCCGGTCCGTCGAGCCCGGTCTCGCCATGGATCTCGACGGCCAGGACCTGATCGGCGAGCATGGGACCGGGCGAACCCTTCGCTACCGGCACCTTGATGCCGTAGGCGGTGCAGGTGGAGAGCGCGTTGCGTGTGGTGTTGTCGACGTTGTGGTTGCCCGACACGGTGGTGATGCCGAGCAGATCGATGGCAGGGTTGCCGGCCGCCAAAAGGATAGCGATCGCGTCGTCGTGCCCCGGATCGCAGTCCAGGATGATCTTTTCCATGAAACACACCCTTATCGGCCGAGCCTGCCGCGACTACAGACTGCCGCGCCTGGCGCCGTCAAGGCTCCCATCCCGAACGGCCGGGAGCCGACCCGCTCAATCGGCAGGTCGGCAGTCTCTGCCCGTTCAGGCAGGCCGGAGAAAAGCCTTCAACCGTTCGCGACGATCAGCGCCCGCTCGAGCTTCGACAGGCCTTCCGTCAGCAGCTCGTCGGAGATGGTGAGCGGCATCAGGATGCGGATCGTGTTGGCGTGAACGCCGCAGGAGAGCAGCACGAGGCCTTCGGCGAGTGCTGCGGTCGTCACGCGCTTGGTGGCGTCGGCGTCGGGCTCCTCGCCACCGCGCGCCTTGGCCACGTCGAAGGCGACCATCGCGCCCGGCCCGCGGATCGCCGCCATGGCGACCGTGTCGTTGCGCTGCGACATGCGCTGAAGCTCGCCCTTGATGCGGGCGCCCAGCGTGTTGGCGCGCTCGATCAGCTTCTCCTCCTCGATGACGTCGAGCACCGCGAGCGCCGCCGCGCAGGCGATCGGGCTGCCAGCGTAGGTGCCGCCAAGACCGCCGGGATCCGGTGCGTCCATGACGGACGCCTTGCCGACGACGCCCGACAGCGGAAAGCCGCCGGCCAGCGATTTCGCGATGGTGATCATGTCCGGCTCGACGCCGGAATTCTCGATGCCGAACATTTTGCCCGTGCGCGCGAAGCCGGTCTGCACCTCGTCGGCAATGAGCAGGATGCCGTGCTGGTCGCAGATACTGCGCAGGCCTTCGAGCAGTTCGGTCGGCGCCGGATGGAAACCGCCCTCGCCCTGCACCGGCTCGATGATGATCGCCGCCACGTTCACCGGGTCGACATCGGCACGGAAGAGGTAGTCGATGGCGCGCAGCGAATCCGCGACGGAGACGCCGAACTGCGGCACCGGGAACGGCACATGCCAGACGCCCGCCGGCATCGGCCCGAACTTCTTCTTGTAGGGCGCGACCTTGCCGGTCAGCGCCGACGTCATCAGCGTGCGGCCGTGGAAGGCGCCGGAAAAAGCGATGACGTTGGTGCGGCCGGTGGCGGCGCGGGCGATCTTGACCGCGTTCTCGACGGCCTCCGCGCCGGTCGAGAAGAGGATCGACTTCGCCTCGCCGGAGAAGGGCGCAATTTTGTTCAGGCGCTCGCAAAGCTCGATATAGGGCTCGTAGGGCACGATCTGGAAGGCAGTGTGGGTGAAGGCGTCGAGCTGCTTCTTCACCGCAGCAATCACCTTCGGATGACGGTGGCCGGTGTTGAGCACGGCGATGCCGCCGGCAAAATCGATGAAGCGCTTGCCGTCCTTGTCCCAGAGCTCGGAACCCTCCGCCCGTTCGGCGAAGACCGGGTAGGCGGTGGCGACACCGCGTGGAATGGCCGCGGTCCGCCGGGCCTGGAGCGCTGAATTGCTGGACATGAAACACCTCTGCCAGTGGAAATTGGCCCATCCTATAGGGGCGGAGCGGCGAGCGGAACTGGGCCAGACGCAGCCCGATCAGGGAGGCAGCCGCCCGCCTGTCAGGTGTCCTCGCTTTTCCTCGCCTGCTCCTCGCGCTCATGCTGGCGTTCCTCGCGCTGGTGCTCGCGCTCCTCGCGCTGGCGCTGCAGCGCGTCGCTGAAGGCGGCGGCGAGGATGCCGGTCGGCATGGCGATGAGGCCGATGCCGGTGATGGCGGTGAAGCCGGCCAGAATCCTGCCGATGACGGTTTGCGGGACGGCGTCGCCGTAACCCACCGTCGTCAGCGTGGCGATCGACCACCACATGGCGCGCGGGATGGAGCCGAAGTCGTCGGGCTGGCCCTCGCCCTCGACCAGATAAAGGAAGGTCGAGGAGACAAGCAGCAGCATGCCGGCGATGACCAGGCTCATCGTCAGCTCGTAGCGGCGCGAATGGATGGCGTGCCCGATGGCGTTGAGCGCCGATGAGTAGCGGCCGAGCTTGGCAAGCGCCACGATCCGGACAAGGCGCACGAGCCGTAGCACGGCGCCGTGCGATCCGAACAGCGTCAGGAAGAGTGTGACCGTCGCGATGAGGTCGATGAGCGCCGGGATCGTCAGCGCATAACGAAGCCGGCCGCCAAACGTGGGGCCGTAATTCGGGTTCTCGCCGGCGATCCAGATCCGGGCGACGTATTCAGCGAGGAAGATGATCGCGAAGGCGATTTCCAGCGCCCGGAACAGTGCCTCATTGCCGCTGTAGACCAGCGGCTCGCTTTGCAGGATGGCAAGCGCGACCGCGCCGAGGATCGCCAGCGCGACCAGCCGGTTGAGCGGCGACAGGCCGCGCTTGTGCCATGCTGGCGGATGGAGGTTGACGTAGAGCCAGCGGCGCCAGGTCTTCGGCTCGTGATGACTGGCATTCATGAGCAGACCTCGCGCCTGGCTCCTGCCTCACACGAACGGCTTGCCGACGTCGTACTTCTTCGGCACGAGGCGCTCGAGATAGGCCATGCCCTTGGCCGTCAGGCCCGTGCCCTCGGCGGTGATGAAGTCGTCGGGCATATGGCGGGTCTTGGCCGCGACGTGGGAGAGCGGCACGATCTTCAGCACCGTCTTCTGCCCGTCATACTGCAGCGCCACCGAGCCGCCGCCCTGCGCTGCCGCCTCGACCGCGTAAACGCCGGCATCGAAGGCTTCCTGGCTGTCCGTCCTGTTGATCGCTCCGACATAGCCACGCGGCATGTAGCCGAGCGCGTCGACGCGGGCGCGCTTGCCGGGCAGGCCCTCGGCCAGCGCGGTCTCGAAGGCGCGGTTGAGGTCGCTGCCCGACAGCTTGACGTTGCCATGCGCGTCGCGCTCGACCTTGTCGGGGCCGACGATGCTTTCGACCAGCGAGGTGCCGTCGGCGGTCTGCACGCCTTCCGAGACGGCGACGATGCAGCGCTTGTGCTTGTCGAGCGTGCGCTTGACGTCGTCGATGAAGCTTTTCACCGAGAAGGCGCGCTCCGGCACGTAGATCAGATGCGGGCCGCTCTGCTCATCGAGACGCCAGGCGGCGGAGGCCGCGGTGAGGAAGCCGGCATGCCGGCCCATGACGATCGCCACATAGACGCCGGGCAGCGCGCGGAAGTCGAGGTCGACGGAGAGGAAGGCGCCGGCGACGAATTCGGCCGCCGAGATGAAGCCCGGCGTGTGGTCGTTCTCCATCAGGTCGTTGTCGATGGTCTTGGGCGCATGCACGAAGGCGATCGAGCCGCCGGACGCATCGGTGAGGATCTGCTGGGTGCCCGACGTGTCGTTGCCCCCGATATAGATGAAGGCCTGCGCATCGACCTTCTTCAGGCCTTTCAGCACGAGGTCGCAATAGGCGGCATCCGGCTTGTCGCGGGTGGAGCCGAGGCCGGAGCTCGGCGTGCCGCCGAACAGCCGCAGTTCCCGCTCGGAAATGTCCGACAGCACGACGAAATCGCCGTCGCGCACGCCGCGCACGCCGTAGCGGGAACCGAGCACGCGCGCGTTCGGGTAGCGCTTGCGGATCTCGAGCGTCGCGCCCACCACCGTCTGGTTGATTACCGCCGTGGGGCCACCGCCCTGCGCGATCACGAACGTCTCTGCCATCGAAAACTCCTCCGAGAAGGTCTGCCCCGCGGGACACATGCCCGACCTTGGCGGCGAGCGCAACGGGTGTCGGGAAGGTTGCGGCCGGACTTACGTGCCGACCTCGTTCAGAACCAGCTCGTCGTCGTGGCCGCGCATCTCGCGCCGGGCGGCGGGGATGTCGATGGTCGCCTTGAGCGGCAGATGGTCGGAGGCGACCTGGGCGAGTTCGCTGTCATGCACCTCCATCGCGGTGACCAGGCCCGGCGAGCCGATGACGCGGTCGAGCGCGATGACGGGGAAATAGGACGGGAAGGAGAAATGCGCGTGCACCAGGGGGCCGAAGACGGGCCTGAGCTCGTGCAGCGAGGATTTGCGGCCGGGCCGCCACTCGTTGAAGTCGCCAACCAGGAGGGTCGGCATGGGCGGCCCCTCGTTTATCGCATTGAGGATGGAGCGCACCTGCCAGCGGCGGCTGCGCCTGAGCAGGCCGAGATGGGCGGCGACGAGCCTGAGCGGCCCGGCCGGCAGGTCGAGGTCGACGACGAGCGCCCCCCTCGGCTCTGCGCCCGGCAGCGCCAGCCGGCGCATGTCCAGCACCTTGCCCTTGCGCAGGAGCAGCGCGTTGCCGTGCCAGCCGTGCCCGTCCGCGTCTTCCGACGTCGGGATGTGCAACAGGCCGGTCTGCTTTTCGAGCGCCTTGAGGTCGAGCAGGCCGTGGCGTCGGCCGAAACGCTTGTCGGCCTCCTGGACGGCGACGACATCGGCGTCGAGTTGCGCGATGACCTCCGCGACACGGGCTGGATCGAAGCGGCCGTCGGTGCCGACGCATTTGTGGATGTTGTAGGAGGCGACGACCAACTCGTGGTCGCCATTGGCCGCGACGGCGCGGCCCGGCGCGGCGGCCGCGATGTCGACCGCCTGCATGGCCTGCAGCCGCGTTCTCAGCCGCGTCTTGAGTGCGGTGAAACTGGGATTTTTCTTGAGACGCGCCACGAGGACAGGATCGAGGAATGCGAGGCGGCTCTTCAGCATGAATCGACCTTGGCAAGCATTTCGAACACTAGTGATAACCGTACCCTTCCACGAGGAAAAGGCGGTCTTGTGATGAAGGTTCCGTTACCCACGATGCAAGAGGAGCTCAAAGCTGGGATTCCACCGGCAGCAGGCTGATCGTGGCGGCAAGGAAACGCCGGCGCCAGCTGGCTTCCGGCTCGTTGTCCAGCACGCGGTCGCCGCCGTCCTGCCAGCCAACGGATTTGCCTGAAAGCACCAGCCTGTAGCTGCGTTTGGCCTCGGTTTCCGTGGCGAAGACCGCCTGCATCTCCTGCGCCAGCCCCGCATGCTCGAAAAGCAGCCCCATCTCGGTGTTGAGCGAGACCGAGCGCGGATCGAAATTGAACGACCCGACGAAACCGTACCGCCCGTCGACGACGAACGCCTTGGTGTGCAGGCTGGCGCCGCGCGAGCCGAACAGCGACATATCCTTCCTGGCCGCGTCGCGGGCGCGCAGCTCGAACAGCCGGATTCCGCCCGCCAGCAGCGGCTTGCGGTAGCGCATATAGGCGCCGTGGACGGCCGTCACGTCGGTCGCGGCAAGCGAATTGGTGAGGACGGAGATCGCGACACCCTGCCTGGCAAGCTTGAGAAGCAGCCCAGTCCCGCTGTCGAGCGGGATGAAATAGGGCGAGGTGATCTCGATACTCTCGCGCGCCGCGGTGATGACCGGAACGATGGCGTCGAGCAGCCAGCCGTCATTCACGCTGGACCCGGCCTTTTCCGGCGGGTCCGAGACGATCGACGCCCGTTCCGTCCAGTGCAGGCCGGAGCCCGACATCAGCCCCCGCGCGGCCGCTCCGCTTCGGACCCTCTCCAGATAGGGCTCTGCGCGCTCAGGCGCGATCTTCGTTTCGAGGCGGCGGCGCAGGCGCCCGAGATCGCCGCGCCCTTTCCAGACGGCAAGCTTGCGGATCGGCGCCGCCATGGCGCTGTTCCAGTAGCGGTCGAACACTTCCTCGGCCTGGCCTACGGCAGGCCCGAGCACCAAGAGGTCCATGTCGCGGAAATTCGACGCCTCGGACGCATCGAAATAGGCGTCGCCGACATTGCGGCCGCCGACCACCGCCACGCGTCCGTCGGCGATCCAGGCCTTGTGATGCATGCGCCGGTTGAGGCTCCAGAAGCGCAGCACCATCTCGATGCCGCGCAACAGCGCGCCCTCGCGGTAGCGGATGGGGTTGAAAAGCCTGACTTCGATGTTCGGATGCTTGTCGAGCGAACGATAGCTGGAGTCGCGCCGCCAGGCGTTGACGTCGTCGAGCAGCAGACGCACCCGCACGCCGCGGTCGGCCGCCTTCAGCACTTCGGCCGCCAGCAGCGAGCCGGTCAGGTCGTCCTTCCAGTAGTAATATTGCAGGTCGAGGCTGCGCTCGGCGCTGCGCGCCGCGGCGGCCCTCAGCGCAAAGGCCTCGATATTGTCGGTGAGCAGCCGCAGGCCCGTCCTGCCGGGATTTTGCGCGAGCAACGGCGCGACCGCACGGTCGAGTACGGTAGCGTCCTCCGAAAGCGGGAAGACCCAGGACCGCGCGCCCTCCATGCGGACGGAGAACCGGCCGTAGAGCGTGACGGCGACGAGCACCGCGAGGACAACGATGATGAGAGCCCACCACATATGGCGAGATATAGGTTCTCCAACAGATCGCTTCGAGCGTGCGGCTGCCGCGCCCGGCGGCCTTTAACGCGCGACGGCCAGTCCGAGTTGCCAGATGCGGTCGGCATTTCTCCAGAAAAGGCTGTCGCGCTCGTCCTCGGAGCAGCCGGTCAGCACGGCGTGGGTCGCGGCCACCCAGGCGAGCAGCCCACCGCCCAGCGTACAGACCGGCCAGTCGCTGCCCCAGACGACGCGGTCCCAGCCGAAGCAGTCGATCACATGCTCGACATAGGGGCGCAGCGTTTCGGCAGTCCAGGTACCGCTGTCGGCATAGGCGACAATACCTGAAATCTTGGCCACCACGTTGGGCCGCGCCGCGATTTCGGAAATGCCCCGCTTCCAGCCATCGAAATCGCCGCTCTTGATGTCGGGCACGCCGCAATGGTCGAGGATGAAGGTCACTTCGGGCGCAAGCCCGATGAGTGCAAGCGCCAGCGGCTGCTGGCGAGGAAACATGCAGATGTCGAAGGTCAGCCGGGTGCCCGAAAGCCGCTTGACGTTCTCGCGGAAGAGCGGCTGCTGCGAGATGCCGTCGTCGACAGTGTGCAGGATGCGGCGAAAGCCCTTCACGAAAGGATCGGCGAGCGCCCGTTCCAGCATCGGCGAAAAGCCGTCTTCCTCCGGCCGGCAGGCGGAGATGGCGCCGCGGATCAGATTGCCCGGTTTCTGCGATTGCTCGCGAACGAACTCTATCTCGCTCACGATCTCGGCGGGATCCACGTCGACTTCCATGTGCAGCACGTCGGTGATGCCGGCCCGAAGCGCGTCGCGGGCATATTCGGCATAGAGGAAGTCGCGGTTCAGCGCCGGTTCGCCCGCCAGCCACGGATAGCCGAGCCGGGACTGGTCGATGAGATGCAGATGCGTGTCGACGAGCACTTGTTCCTCCTTGCGCGCCACGGGCAATGTGGGTCGCGCCATTCATGCGACGGTCTTGCGGGTGGCCGCAAGACATGATTACTGCCGCCGACTCCGAAATCCATGAGACGCAGGAATAGCCCATGACCGAGAAACTGACCGGCAAGACAGTTGTGGTGACCGCGGCGGCGCAAGGCATCGGGCGTGCTTCCGCGCTCGCTTTCGCCAAGGCCGGCGCCAAGGTCATCGCCACCGACCTCAACGAGGCCGTACTCGCCGAACTCGGCAAGGAGAGCGGCATTTCGACGCGCAAGCTCGACGTGCTCGACGACGCGGCGGTGAAGGCCGCCTTCGAGGCGATCGGGCCGGTCGACGTGCTCTTCAACTGTGCCGGCGTCGTCCATGCGGGCGCGCTCCTCGAGATGAAGGACGAGGATCTCGACTTCGCCTTCGACCTGAACGTCCGCGCCATGGTGCGCACCATCCGCGCCGTCCTGCCCGGCATGATCGAGCGCGGCGGCGGCGCCATCGTCAACATGGCTTCGGTCGCGTCCAGCGTCACCGGCGTGCCGAACCGTTTCGCCTACGGCACCACCAAGGCTGCCGTGATCGGCCTCACCAAGGCGGTTGCCGCCGACTATGTGGCAAAGGGCATACGCTGCAACGCGATCTGCCCAGGTACGGTGGAGAGCCCTTCCCTCGAGCAGCGCATGCGCGCTCAGGGCGACTACGAGAAGGCGCGCGCCGCCTTCATCGCGCGCCAGCCGATGGGCCGGCTGGGCACGCCGGAGGAGATCGCCGACCTCGCCGTCCATCTCGCCGGCGCGACCTATACGACCGGGCAGGCCTATGTCATCGACGGCGGCTGGACGATCTAGGCGCAGGAAGGTTCTCGACTGAACTGGCCGCTTGAGCGGCCCGATCGTTCGGCATTATGATCCCGCGGCACGCCGGAGGGTCAGTCGATGCCGCAACGCCCCTATGACGAGCGCCTGCTCCGACAGGCCTTCGACGTCGCGCGCAAGGCCCGCGACGCCGGCGAACATCCCTTTGGTTCGCTCCTCGCCGACAAGGACGGCAACGTGCTGCGCGAGCAGCCCAACGCCTACAAATCCGGAGGAGGCGACCGCACCGCCCATGCCGAAAGCCTGCTGGCCCGCTGGGCGGGGATGAATTTCAGTCTCGAAGAGCTGTCCTCCTGCACGCTCTACACGTCGGCCGAGCCTTGCGCGATGTGCTCCGGCACAATCTATTGGGTGGGCATCGGACGGGTCGTCTTCGGGCAAAGCGAACGTGACCTCAAGGCGCAGACGGGCGCGCATGACGAGAACCCGACACTCGACCTGCCTTGCACGATCGTCTTCGGGGCCGGGCAGCGACCCACCGAGGTCGTCGGCCCGCTGCTTGCCGACGAAGCGTCGAAACTCCAGACCGATTTCTGGAAAGACCAGTAGCGGCTCAGCGCCGGTCGCGGACGATGACCTGGTCGGTGTTGGCGAGCAGCTTGCGCACCGCCGCGCGGGCCGCCTCCGGCCGCTGCAGACGGATGCTCCGTTCGATCGCCTCGTGCAGCTTCTGCGCATGGCGCACGTCGCTCGTCTCGCGCGTCGTGAAGACGAAGAGGTTGTTGAGCGCCGATTCGATCAGCACGCCGAGCGGCACCAGGAGCTCGTTTCCGGAAGCGTGCAGGATTGCAAGGTGGAAGCGCGTGTCGGCCTGCGTGCGGCTGGCGAGCGACGTCGCCTCGCCCATCTCGCGGCAGGCGGTGCTGATCTCGACCATCTGCTCGTCGGTGCGGCGCTCGGCAGCGAGCGCCGTCGCTTCCGGCTCGATGATGTGGCGGAATTCCTGCACCGTGCGCAGGAAAGCTTCCCGGTCAGGCGCGGCGGCGTACCAGCCGAGCACGTCGCGGTCGAGCAGGTTCCAGCGCTCGCGCGGCTCGACCCAACTGCCCACCTTGGGTCGTGACGACAACAGGCTCTTCGCCATCAGCATCTTGATCGCTTCGCGCACGGCGGAGCGGCTGACTTCGAAGGTCTGCGACCATTTCGCCTCGTTGGGCAGGATGGTGCCGGGCGGATAGTCGCCGCGCACGATGCGCATGCCGATCTCGTTGGCGAGCGAGGCATGCACGCTGGTGCCGACCAGTTGCGCGCCCGATCCCTTGCTTCGCTCAGCCGGCGCTGCCTGGCCGGCCGCCGCGATCGTCTTGTCTTTCCTGCCCCGCATGGATCATCCCCTCGCCCTGCCTATGTCATCTTTGGGTAGGGCGGGCAAGGAGCGGGCGCGCCCGGGAAGGGCGCGCCCTGGACCTTGTCTACTTCTGGATGCAGGTGTCGGTCGTGTCCTTGGTGCATTCGTCGAGGCCGGTGAAGACCGGATCGGCGACTTCCTTGCCCTCGATGAGGTCGATCATCACCGTCGGGGCCTTGTAGCCCATTTCGAACGGACGCTGTCCGACGAGCGCCGTGACCAGGCCTTCCTTGGCGATCGCCACTTCCTCGCCGATCGTGTCGGCGGCGCCGATCACGAATTCGTTGCTCGCGATCTTGTCGGCCATCGGCTTGAACAGGTCGCGATAAGGCTGCGGCGCGCCGAACAGCGGCCAGCCGCCCATGATGCCGAAGCCGACGAGATCGGGATTGGCGGCAAGGATGTCGGTCATCGCCTGCACGCCCTTGGCGCCGTCGTCATTGGTGAAGACCGGGCAGCCGGCGACTTCGGTCCAGCCGCCTTCGCCCTTGAGTTCCGCCAGGCCTTCCTGCCCGGACAGGGAGTCACGCCAGCCCTGGGCGCGGCGCAGGATGTTGTCGGCGCCGGGGTTGCCCTGGATGGAGCAGACCTTGCCGCCCTTCGGGTTGGCCTCCTTCATGTAGTCGCCGATGCGCTTGCCCATCAGATAGTTGTCGGTGCCGAGATAGGTCTTGCGCAGCGCAGCGTCCTCCTTGGCGAGGTCGGCGTCGAGCGTCATCACCGGAACGGTCGGATTGGCCGTCTTGATCGACTGCGCGATCAGCTTGGCGTTGGACGGCGAGATCGCGATCGCGGCGGTGCTCGGCTTGCCGAGCATGTCCTGCACGATCTGCGCTTCGCCCGCCTCGTCGGAGGTCGACGCCGGGCCGGTGTAGAAGCACTCATATTCCGAGCTGGCATTCTCGGAATTCCACTTCTGGCAGCCCTGGTTGATCGCCTCAAAGAAGGGATTGTCGAGGCCCTTCACCACGATCACGAGCTGTTTCTTTTCCTGCGAGATCGCCTGGCTCGCGCCGAGCGCCATCGCCGCCGTGGCGGCGAGCAACAACAATTTCCTCATCTGCTTCCTCCCTTGAACAGACGGACGCGGAACGCGTCCGCCAACCACATCAACACGGATGGTAGATGCGCGGTTCGTCTTCCGCGCCTTTGCATTCCACGCAGAATAGACAAGTCTTTCGAGATCGATTGCGGCCGCCCCGCGAAGGCAGGCGTGCAACGAGCTTCCGCCCGACCTTGCCGGTTGCGCCAGTCGCCAGGATCAGCATGCCTTCCTCCCGAAGGAGGGCTAGCTAATAACGGCGCGTTTGGCTCGTCAACGGGTATTGTCCTATTTGTCTTACAAAATTGTCGACCGGCCGGACTGTCGATTGACGCCCGCGCGGCGGTTTGCGTAAATGCCGTGCTGGCCTCGGGAGGAACAGGGGCCGCGATATCGCCAGCTTGGCACAGACCGGCAGCGGCTCAGGGAGGATAGGGTGGCAGTTCTCGAACTGACCAACATTTCCAAGCATTTCGGCGCCATCCACGCGGTCAGCGACGTGTCGTTCGCGATCGAGCCCGGCGAGGTGGTCGGGCTGATGGGCGACAACGGCGCCGGCAAGTCCACTCTGGTGAAGATGATCGCCGGCAACTACCGCCCGAGCGAAGGCAGCATGAAGATGGACGGCGCGGAGCTGGTGCTGCACAAGCCGGTCGATGCGCGCCGGCACGGCATCGAGATCGTTCACCAAGACCTGGCGCTTTGCGACAACCTGACCGCCGCCGCCAACGTCTTTCTCGGCCGCGAGCTGCGCAAGGGCGTCTGGCCCCTGGCTGTTCTCGACTACGCGACCATGTACCGGCGTTCCGGCGAGATCTTCAAGGAATTGAAGTCCGAGACCCGGCCCCGCGACCTCGTCAAGCAGATGTCCGGCGGTCAGCGCCAGGCGGTCGCGATCGCCCGCACGATGCTTTCGGAAGCCAAGATCGTGCTCATGGACGAACCAACGGCGGCGATCTCGGTGCGCCAGGTGGCGGAGGTGCTCAACCTCATCCGCGAATTGCGCAGCAAGGGCATCGCGGTGGTGCTCATCAGCCACCGCATGCCCGACGTGTTCACGGTGGCCGACCGGGTGATCGTCATGCGGCGCGGCAGGAAGGTCGCAGACAAGCAGATCGCAAGAAGCTCGCCCGAGGAGGTCACCGGCCTCATCACCGGCGCCATCGAGCAAGTGGCGTAGAGCATGATCCCGAAAAGCGGAAACCGGTTTTCGGTAAAGATCATGCTCCATCGAATTGTCGTCGCATGTCTGCCGCGCGAGGCTATTTCGCCTCGCTGCAAGATGCTCAGAGAGATCGAAGATGGCCGTCACCCTTGACCAGACGATCGCACACAAGCAGCACACCTGGCTCAGCCGGCTCCTCAACGCCCAGACCTTCTGGGTGCTGCTGGCCGTAATCCTCGCCTGCATCTACCTGTCCTTCGCGACGGACTCCTTCGCCACGACGAAGAACCTCTACAACATCACCCGCAACGTCACCTTCGTCGCCATCATCGCGCTCGGCATGACGCTGGTGATCATCACGGGCGGCATCGACCTTTCCGTGGGCTCCGTGCTCTGCCTGTGCTCGATGGTGCTCGGCGTGACGATGCACGCCGGCTACAGCATCGAGGTCGGCATCGCCGCGGCAATCGCCACCGCGCTGATCGTCGGCGCCTTCAACGGCGTTCTCATTGCCTATCTCGGCTTCCCGCCCTTCGTGGTGACGCTCGGCATGCTGTCCATCGCGCGCAGCCTGGCTATGGTCGCATCCGGAAATACGGTGGTTTTCGAGTTCGGCCCCGATCACGACAAGCTGCTGTCGCTCGGCGGCGGCGCGTGGCTTTTCGGCATCGCCAATCCGGTGCTCTACATGATCATCCTGGCCCTGCTGACAGGCTTCGTGCTGCGCTGGACGAAATTCGGCCGCCACGTCTACGCCATCGGCGGCAACGAGCACGCGGCGACGCTGACCGGCGTGCCGGTAAAGCCGATCAAGGTCGCCGTCTACATGATCTCCGCGCTATCGGCCGGCATCGCCGGCATCATTCAGACCGGCTGGCTGGGCGCCATCACCACCAACATCGGCGCCGGACTGGAGCTGCAGGTGATCGCCGCGGCCGTCATCGGCGGCGCCAACCTCGCCGGCGGCGTCGGCACCGCCTTCGGCGCGCTTGTCGGCGCGGCGCTGATCGAGATCATCCGCAACAGCCTCGGCCTGCTCGGCATCAACGCCTTCTGGCAGGGCACGTTCATCGGCGGAGCCATTGTGCTCGCCGTGATGTTCGACCGCATCCGCAATTTCCGGCAGAGCGAATAGCCCCGGGCGAGCAAGGAAATACTTGAAATGTCAGAACTGTTCAGCCTGAAGGGCCGGCTTGCGCTGGTCACCGGCTCCGGCCAGGGTATCGGCTTCGCGCTGGCGAAAGGCCTAGCCGAGCATGGCGCGATAGTCGTCGTCAACGGCCGCTCGGCCGACAAGGTGGAGAAGGCGGTGGCCTCGCTGCGCGGCAAGGGTTTGAAGGTCGAAGGCTCGGTGTTCGACGTGGTCGATGCCGCCGCGGTCGAAGCGGAAGTGGCGCGCATCGAGAAGGAAATCGGCCCGATCGACATCGTCGTCAACAATGCCGGCATGCAGTTCCGCAAGTCGCTGGAGGAATTCCCCGACGACAAGTGGCAGGCGATGCTGCAGACCAATGTGACCGGCGTCTTCAACGTCGGCAAGGCGGCGGCGAAGCGCATGATCCCGCGCCGGCGCGGCAAGATCATCAACATCGGCTCGGTGATGAGCGAGCTCGCGCGAACGACGATCGCACCCTATACGGCAACCAAGGGAGCGGTGCGCAATCTGACGCGCGGCATGTGCGCCGACTGGGCGAAGCACGGGCTGCAGGTGAACGCCATCGCGCCGGGTTTCTTCCGCACCGAACTCAACACGGCTCTGTTCGAGGATCCCGAGTTCAACGCCTGGCTGGAGAAGCGCACGCCGACCGCGCGCTGGGGCGAGGTTGAGGAACTGGTCGGCGCGGCCGTCTTCCTCGCCTCCGACGCGTCCTCCTTCGTCAACGGCCACACGCTCTATGTGGACGGCGGACTGACGACATCGGTGTAGACGAGTCTGGCGGGCTACTTCTTCTTCGGCGCGTATTTGCGCCAGTTGTGCTCCTGCTTGAAGCCGAGCACTTTCCTGATCTTGCGGTTGGAATAGAGCGATTCGTATTTGGCGAGCTTCCGCTTCAACGGCACTTTCGGATAGAAGCGGTCGAGCAGTTCCTGCGTCGTCAGGTCGGCGGACGGATCGTCGTTGGCCGCGTTGAAGACCTGGTAGCCCAGCCCGTCCTTGGCAATGCAGAGATCGACGATCTGGCCGAGGTCGCGCGCGTCGATGTAGCTCCAGGCGATGCGCTTGCGGAAGGCCGGGTCCTTGATCCAGTTCGGGATGTACCCCTGATATTCGTGCGGCTCGATGACATTGCCGATCCTGAGCGCATAGATGTCGAAGCCGCTGCGCAGGGCGAAGGCCCGCGCGCACTTCTCGTTGACCACCTTGGACAGCGCATAGGAGTCCATCGGGTCGACGTCGTATTCCTCGTCGAGCGGGAAATAGGCGGGGTCCTTCGGCTCGTTGGCGAAGACCACGCCGTAGGTCGTCTCGCTGGAGGCGATGACGATCTTCCGGATGCCGAGCTTCACCGCCGCCTCGATGACGTTGTAGGTGCCCATCGTGTTGACGCGGAAAAGCTCGTTGTCCGGCGTGATCATGATGCGCGGGATGGCGGCGAAATGGACGACCGCGTCGACCGGCTGGGGCCGCAGCGACGGGTCGAATTCGTGCAGGCCCATATAGCTCGACAGGGCGTTGAACACCTGGCCGCTGTCGGTGATGTCGGTGATGAGCGTGCGGACCTTGGGGTTGTCGAGCGGCTTCGCGTCGATGTTGAGCACCTGGTGCCCCTGGTCGACGAGATATTTGACGACATGGCGGCCGGCCTTGCCGCTGCCGCCGGTGAACATGATCCGCTTGCTCATCAGGCGCCCTCCGTTATTTGTCAGACATTTGACGCCAGTTGTGCCCGAGCACAAGTGCGGGCGCCGAAAAAGGCGCCCGCAAAGCGTCCGTCTTACGGAAGCGTGTAGGCCGTCTTGACGATGGTGAAGAATTCCGCGGCGTAGCGGCCCTGTTCGCGCGGTCCGTAGGACGAGCCCTTCCGGCCGCCGAACGGAACGTGGTAGTCGACGCCGGCGGTCGGCAGGTTGACCATTACCATGCCGGCCTCCGCGTTACGCTTGAAATGCGAGGCGTGTTTCAGGCTGGTCGTGCAGATGCCCGCCGACAGGCCGAACGCCGTGTCGTTGGCGGCGGCGAGCGCGGCGTCGTAATCCTTCACCCGCATGACGCTGGCGACCGGCCCGAAGATCTCCTCGCGGTTGATTCGCATCTCGGCGGTGGTCTCGGTGAAGAGCGCCGGCTGCAGGTAGAAACCGGGCTTCTCGCGCGACAGCATCTCGCCGCCGAAGGCGAGCTTGGCGCCTTCCTTCTTGCCGATGTCGATATAGGAGTTGTCCTGATCGAGCTGGCTCTGGTCGACGACCGGGCCGATATGGGTGCCGGATTTCAGCGCATCGTCGACGACGAGCCCCTTCAGCCGCTCGCCGACCGCCGCCACGAACTTGTCGTGGATGCCTTCGGTGACGATGAGCCGCGACGAGGCGGTGCAGCGCTGGCCGGTAGAGAAGAAGGCGCCGTTGACGGCGCAATCGACGGCGACATTGAGGTCGGCGTCGTCGAGCACGACGAGCGGGTTCTTGCCGCCCATCTCGAGCTGGAACTTGCGCATGTGCTCGACGCAGGCGGCGGCGACTTTCTTGCCGGTGCCGACCGAGCCGGTGAAGGTGATGGCGTCGACGCGCGGATCGTTGAGCAGCGCCTCGCCGACGACCGAGCCGCGGCCCATGACGAGGTTGAACACGCCCTCGGGCACGCCGGCGCGAATGATGATGTCGGAGAGCGCCCAGGCCGAGCCGGGCACGAGGTCGGCCGGCTTGAAGACCACGCAGTTGCCGTAGGCAAGCGCCGGCGCGATCTTCCACGCGGGAATGGCGATCGGGAAGTTCCACGGCGTGATGATGCCGACGACGCCGACCGGCTCGCGCGTCAGCTCGACGTCGATGCCGGGACGCGTCGACGGCAGCTTTTCACCCGCCAGACGCAGCGTCTCGCCGGAGAAGAAGTCGAATATCTGGGCGGCGCGCAGCACCTCGCCGGTTGCCTCGGGCAGCGTCTTGCCCTCCTCGCGGGCGAGCAGCCTGCCGAGCTCGTCCTTGCGCGCGACGATCTCGTCGGCGACCTTTTTCAGGATGTCGTGGCGCTGCTGGATGCCGGAGCGCGACCATGCCGGGAAAGCAGCCCGGGCGGCCGCGATCGCCTGCTCGGCCTGCTCGCGCGAGGCCCGCGCATAGCGGCCGACGACATCGCCGGTGTCGGACGGATTGATGTTGTCGGCGGCCTCGGCTCCGTCGGTCCAGCTTCCCGCGATGAAATTCTGATGCAATGTCATTGGTCCATTAAATCCTCTGTTCCGGCAGGAGGTAATTGGGCCGGCAGGCCGCAGACTGCAAGCCCTAAAAGGCTCGCGGCCAGCCCGGCGGCGAATCAGTCGCGGCGAACTGCGCGTGCCGAGGGTGACGCCGGCCTCAGCATCCAGGCGGCCCGGATATGGAACACCGCCCAGGCGGCAATCCCGATGAACTTCGCCCCCTCCTCGAGGATCACGCTCGCCGACACTTCCAGCCCGGCGGGTATTTCGTAGAAATGATAGTCGAATGCGACGTCGATCAGGTTGCTGATCGCGAAGAATGCCAGTGAGAGCAGAAACAGGGCGGCGTCGGCGCGGACGATCTCGCGCCACCACGCCGCGACATAAAGCACGACGGCGACTGGATAAACGATGAGGAAAAGCTTCTCCGGCATCCCGGTGAGGCGCGGCAGCATCTGTTCGTGCATGAGAAAAAAATCGTCGAACATCAGCATCGACGTCAGCACACCGGCCGAGAGCAGAAAGCCGCCGCGGCGCAGATCTCCGGCGCGCCAGTTCTCGGCGCCGCGGAACAGGCAGATCGCCGCCGCAGTGCACCACAAGAGAATGCCGATGTTGGAAACCAGCCCGTGGTAGAACTGGCCTTCGAAGATCGCCACCGGATCCCGAATCAGGCTGGCCATCGGCAACCAGGGCTGGATGTAGAGCAGGCCGAAGAACGCCAGGGCCGGCAGCAGCGCGAGCAGATAGACCGGCCAGGACGCGGCAAGGCCCGGCATCATCCGCAACAGCGCCTTGTCCATGTTTCTGCTCCTGCCGCTTTCAGCATTTCACGAGCGCCGCGCACGACGCTTTGCCGGATAACGAGCGAAAGCGGCAAAAATTCCGTGGCTGGAGCGGTGATGTCCGAAATTTCGGGAAGACGCGCCCCGCCGGCGAATCGCCGGCCTAGCGTTTCGAAGCGGTCAGCCAGTCGCGAAGAGCGACCGCCTGGTTGTGCTGTTCGTCATGCGCGCCGTAGACCAACGTCGCCGGCCCTTTGCCGATCGCCTGCTTCAGGGTCTGCACGGCTTCTTCGTTCGAATCGAGCTCGGCGCGATAGCGGCGCTGGAACTCGCCCCATTTCTTCGGATCATGGCCGAACCATTTTCGGAGCTCGTCGCTCGGCGCGACCTCCTTCAGCCAAAGATCCACGGCGGCCTTCTCCTTCGTGAGCCCGCGCGGCCAGAGACGGTCGACGAGGATGCGCCGTCCATCGTCGTCGGCGGCGGGTTCATAGACGCGCTTGATCGCAACTCGCATGCCAGACCATAACAAAAAAGCCCGCAGGGTAAACCTGCGGGCTTCGATGTTCGATTCGGCTCAGGCTTTCAGGAGCATTTGCGCATTTTCGAAGGGGAGCCCCTGATCGTCGCTTGGCCTGCGCGACAGTTCCTCGAAGCCGAGTGACCTGTAGAAGGCGAGAGCCTGCGCATTGGCGGTATACACCTCCAGGCGAAGCGAACCCTTCAGTTGCGCGGCGTGCCGGACCAGCCGGCGGCCGATGCCGCCGCCCTGACGGCTGGGAGACACGAACAGCCCGCCGATGAAGTCCTCGATGAGACTTATGAAGCCGGCCGGCTCACCGCCACGCACCGCGACCCAGGTCTCCGCCCGGGGAAGATAGACGGTCTCTATCAGAACGCGCTGCTCACGCAGGCTGGTCTCGCCGATGAACGCGTGAGCGATCAGAGACGCCTCGAACCACATGGCCGACAACTTTTCCAGGTCCGCAGCCTCATAGGCGCGGATCGCGATATCCATATCTTTCATGATTTTCCGTAGATGAATATGCACAAAGGGCAGCGCCTTTGCAGGCGCCGTACAACACCGCTGAAGCGGTCGAGGTCTCATCCTCTGCGCATAAATCTCCTTCTACGAACACCGGCGGCTATATGACGGGTCGGACGGAAAGTAAACTCGGGCCGCTGCCAACAACTGCGGGCCCTTGCCAGCTAGAATCGGCCTGTGTGTGCGGCTATGGAATGACGTCGGCTCGCAGCGCACATATTCGACGGCAGCGGCAATAGGTGGACCACTGGTGCCGCCTCGACGGCGCGGACGGAAGCGGCGGCGAGATGGGCTCCACTGAAAGCGTCGTCCGCGCCGTCGTGTCTATGGGCTCTGCGACATGCACCGCTGGCATCAAAGCCATCGATGACATGATATCGCGACTCAGCGCGGGCCACCCCATAGATGGGCGGGTGCCAGTCCGTTATCCGGAACGTCATACATTATCGTCCCGAGTTCCTGATCGTGGTCCGGACCTATTATTCGGATAGTTGTTACGCCAACCAAATCGTCTCGCGGATTGTTGCCGGGTTCGATTTTGCTGCCTCCGGCCAGGTCGATGTCGGGGTCACTGGGCATGTTGGCCGCAAAGGTTTCTGAAACGCCAACTGCTACATAGAACGCCAAGCCGCAGCCAAGCCCAACACGAGTTCGCTTGCTCATGAACTCCTCCATAGTCTTAGTGGTGCGTCGTGGGCATCACGGCCGGATCATCGGCGTTCGGCGACTTCCGGTCCTGAAAGCCGTTCCGAACTATTCCGAAATCTTCGGAAAGACGATATGATTGGATATGGCGCTTCAGTTCGTCACGTTCGGTTCGTTCGCGTTCGATTGCGGACGCGGGACCTTGTTGCGACGTGGGTCGCCGGTTGCCATCGGAACCAGAGGCCGGGCGCTACTGAAGGCCCTATTGGAAGCAAATGGCGAGGTCCTGACGAAGTCAGCATTAATGGATGCGGCGTGGCCATCCACGAACGTCGAGGAGAGCAATCTTACCGTTCAGATCGCCGCGCTTCGCAAAGTCCTCGGCCGGTCGGCTGACGGCGAAGAGTGGATAGCAACTGTTCCGCGCGTGGGGTACAGGCTGGTCCATTCCACGCCGTTACGAAATCACGACATCGACACCGCAGTCGATGCGCCGGTGCCGCAAGCGACTGGGTCAACGCCTTCGATTGCCGTAATGCCGTTCACCAATATGAGCAGCGATCCAGAGCAAGAGTATTTCGGCGACGGATTGGCCGAGGATTTGATCACGGACCTGTCGAAGGTCGCCGGTCTCCTGGTGATCGCACGCCATTCCTCTTTCGTTTACAAAGGCAAGCAGGCCGATATCCGATCAATCGCCACGGATCTCAACGTGCGCTACGTAATCGAAGGGAGCGTACGCCGTGCCGCGAATCGTGTCCGGATCAGCGCCCAGATCATCGATGCGCTCGACAATCGCCCACTGTGGGCCGAACGGTTCGATCGGGATCTCGCAGATATCTTTGCGCTGCAGGATGAGATAGTGGCAAGGATCGTGAACAGCCTTTCTGATCTGCTGCCACCGGTGCCTTCCATTGCAGGTCAAAGGCCAGCGAATCTTGAAGCCTACGACCTTTTCGTGCGCGGGCGGGCGCTGGTCAACCAGTCGGTCAAAGGGAATCGCCCCGCGCGTTTGCTGATCGAGAGATCTATCGAACTGGATCCGGGTTTTGCGGACGACCTGCAGCTTCGCGCCACTGAACAAGCCCGGCATCGGGCCAAGGCAACAATGCGGACCATCCGGCGCGAGGTGGAGGTGTGGCTTTTGAAACGCCGGCTGCTCGGGGCTGACGACAGCATGTTCAAGGATGTTGGTGTTTCTTGCGGGAACGTCGACTGGCTCGTTCGAAACGGTCGTGGCGATCGGTGCGGATAGTCGGCGAGGGGTCCAGCGCTGGGGCTGTTTCCCCAACGACAACCTTCTGACCGGCTCCGGTGCTCGCACCGCCAACTGCTCACGTCTACGCAGCGCTGGCGGAGAAGGAGCGCAGGCAAACCTCTGAGCGTACGCGAGCTGCCCTTGCCGCTCGCAAGGAGCGCGAGACGAAGCTGGTCAATCTCGGAATACTCCCGATGCGGCTGCGGCCTACGTGCGCGCCCCGAACTCAAGGCCGTGGCCTGAGAACACCGCTTACAGAACACCGCTTACGCTGCAGCACCACAGAAAAAAAGGCCCGGACAAAGCCGGGCCGTTTTGATTTGGTTGCGGGGGTAGGATTTGAACCTACGACCTTCAGGTTATGAGCCTGACGAGCTACCGGGCTGCTCCACCCCGCGTCACCGGACTTTTGCCGCAGGCAAAATGTCCTTTTCACGTAAGTCATCGCTTACTTAAGTGCTAAACCCGCCAAATGAAAGGGCCGCTTGCGCGGCCCCATGTCCCGTTTGGCGGGCCGTCGTAAAAGAGAAGATTTCAACATGCACTTTGCAGACCTGGCAGCGACTTACTCTCCCGCGTCTTGAGACGAAGTACCATCAGCGCTGGGGCGTTTCACGGCCGTGTTCGGAATGGGAACGGGTGCAGCCACCCCGCCATAACCACCAGGTCGGCGAAGAGCATGTTGTTTCGAGAAGCTGTTCTTGTCGTGCCATCCGATCAGCACCGTAAGGTACGATGGGCACAGAGAATGAGAACGATCAAGCCGATCGAGCTATTAGTACCGGTAAACTTCATGCGTTGCCGCACTTCCATACCCGGCCTATCAACGTGGTCGTCTTCCACGGCTCTCAGGGAATACTCGTTTCAAGGTGGGTTTCCCGCTTAGATGCCTTCAGCGGTTATCCCGTCCGGATATAGCTACCCTGCAATGCGGCTGGCGCCACAACAGGTCCACCAGAGATCCGTCCATCCCGGTCCTCTCGTACTAGGGACAGATCCTTTCAATATTCCTACACCCACGGCAGATAGGGACCGAACTGTCTCACGACGTTCTGAACCCAACTCACGTACCGCTTTAAATGGCGAACAGCCATACCCTTGGGACCTGCTCCAGCCCCAGGATGCGATGAGTCGACATCGAGGTGCCAAACAACCCCGTCGATATGGACTCTTGGGGGTCATCAGCCTGTTATCCCCGGCGTACCTTTTATCCGTTGAGCGATGGCCCTTCCACACGGGACCACCGGATCACTATGACCGACTTTCGTCTCTGCTCGACTTGTCAGTCTCGCAGTCAGGCAGGCTTATGCCATTGCACTCAGCGAACGATTTCCGACCGTTCTGAGCCCACCATCGCGCGCCTCCGTTACTCTTTAGGAGGCGACCGCCCCAGTCAAACTACCCACCATACATTGTCCCGGACCCGGATAACGGGCCGCGGTTAGACATCCATAGTCGCAAGGGTGGTATTTCAAGGATGGCTCCACAGAGGCTGGCGCCCCTGCTTCAAAGCCTACCACCTATCCTACACATGCCACTACGAATGCCAATGTAAAGCTATAGTAAAGGTGCACGGGGTCTTTCCGTCTAACCGCAGGAACCCCGCATCTTCACGGGGAATTCAATTTCACTGAGTCTATGCTGGAGACAGCGGGGAAGTCGTTACGCCATTCGTGCAGGTCGGAACTTACCCGACAAGGAATTTCGCTACCTTAGGACCGTTATAGTTACGGCCGCCGTTTACTGGGGCTTCGATTCAGAGCTTGCACCCCTCCTCTTAACCTTCCAGCACCGGGCAGGCGTCAGACCCTATACGTCGCCTTGCGGCTTCGCAGAGCCCTGTGTTTTTGATAAACAGTCGCTACCCCCTGGTCTGTGCCACCCTCCACTGCTTGCGCAGCAAAGGGTCACGCTTCTTCCGAAGTTACGCGTGCAATTTGCCGAGTTCCTTCAGCATAGTTCTCTCAAGCGCCTTGGTATACTCTACCAGTCCACCAGTGTCGGTTTCGGGTACGGTTTATAAGGAGGAGCTATTTCCTGGAACCGCTTCACCGCCAGATCAATCCGATAAGACCTGACGATACACGCGATCCGTCACTACCTCCAAGCTCACGAATATTAACGTGATTCCCATCGTCTACGCATTTCTGCCTCGACTTAGGGGCCGGCTAACCCTGCTCAGATTAACTTTAAGCAGGAACCCTTGGACTTTCGGCGGGGGTGTCTCTCACACCCCTTACGTTACTCATGTCAGCATTCGCACTTCTGATACCTCCACCGCCCCTCGCAGGTACGGCTTCATCAGCTTACAGAACGCTCCGCTACCGCTCACGATTGCTCGTGAACCCTAAGCTTCGGTGTATGGCTTTAGCCCCGTTACATTTTCGGCGCAAAGACCCTTATTTAGACCAGTGAGCTGTTACGCTTTCTTTAAATGATGGCTGCTTCTAAGCCAACATCCTGGTTGTTTTGGGATCCTCACATCCTTTCCCACTTAGCCATAACTTGGGGACCTTAGCTGTAGGTCAGGGTTGTTTCCCTTTTCACGACGGACGTTAGCACCCGCCGTGTGTCTGCCGACTAGTACTCCTGGGTATTCAGAGTTTGCTTAGGTTTGGTAATCCGGTGAGGACCCCTAGCCCATGCAGTGCTTTACCCCCCAGGGTATTCGGTCGACGCTCTACCTAAATAGATTTCGCGGAGAACCAGCTATTTCCGAGTTTGATTGGCCTTTCACCCCTAGCCACAAGTCATCCCGAACTATTGCAACAGTTATGGGTTCGGTCCTCCAGTAAGTGTTACCTTACCTTCAACCTGCTCATGGCTAGATCACTCGGTTTCGGGTCTAATGCGACGAACTGAACGCCCTATTCAGACTCGCTTTCGCTGCGCCTACACCTACCGGTTTAAGCTTGCTCGTCACACTAAGTCGCTGACCCATTATACAAAAGGTACGTGGTCACCATTTCAGGCTCCCACTGTTTGTAGGCAATCGGTTTCAGGTACTCTTTCACTCCCCTTGTCGGGGTGCTTTTCACCTTTCCCTCACGGTACTAGTTCGCTATCGGTCATGCACGAGTACTTAGGCTTTGAGGGTGGTCCCCCAAATTTCAGACAGGATTTCACGTGTCCCGCCTTACTCGAGGACGATTGATCGCATTACGTGTACGGGGCTGTCACCCGCTATGGCCCAACTTTCCAGAAGGTTCCACTTGTCTCTCAATCGCCACTGGCCTGGTCCGCGTTCGCTCGCCACTACTAGCGGAGTCTCGGTTGATGTCCTTTCCTACGGGTACTTAGATGTTTCAGTTCCCCGCGTTCGCCACTTTACCCCTATGTATTCAGGGTAAGTTACCTATTATCGATACTTGTAAACCGAAGTAGCCAGCAAACCGAAGTCTGCCAGCTGCTCTGATTTTACAAGTACCTTAGGTGGGTTTCCCCATTCGGAAATCTACGGATCAAAGGGTATTCGCACCTCCCCGTAGCTTATCGCAGCGTATCACGTCCT
>NZ_RCIZ01000002.1:0-80000 GCF_003666685.1 Mesorhizobium sp. YM1C-6-2 | reverse complement strand
GAGTGTCGCTCACGCGGCTCTCTTGAATTTCGTCCAACTTTCTCGAAACTCGAAGCTTCTCTTAGAGCGAAGCTCTTCGTCGTCAGCAGCGTGGCCGCTGTCGTTGGTGAGGCGTATATAGTCGGGACCCCTTCGAACTGTCAACAACGATTCTGAACTTTTTTGAATTTTTTGCGACATTCCCGGCAAACCCGCGCGGGACGTTGCGTCAGCATCGTCTGCTACCTCGATTTATATGGTAAGCGGGGCCTGTGGAGACAAGTTTGGCTACGGGAATCGCCCGCGCACGCCGCTTTTTCGCCCCACCGCGGCGGGCCGATCGGAACAATCAGCCGGATTCAGCCGCCCTGCCTCGAAACAGCCTCGGCCCTGCGGCCTGGTTGCAGGCGTGGCGTCGCCGCATTCATCGCCCATGGCGCGCAGCCACTCTCTTATGCGGCCACTCTCTTATACTACGGGGCGCGTATGAAGGTCGCGCGCACCTACTCTCTCTGTAAGGATCCGCGCATCCGCTCGTTACAGGGAAGCGGGGACGGCGGAATCCCGTCATAGGGAAGTGCGGATAGTGGCATCCTGTCGGCGCGGCTCGCAGGAAGAAGGAAAGCGCCAGGCTCTTCCTATAAAGGGAGAGTGGAGGACGGACGTATGGAAGACCGCATCCGATAGCCCTGCGCGTTGCGGTCCATCGCGCTGGCGGCAGCGACTTGGCGCCCTCGCCTCTTATGACGGGTCCACTCTCTTATAAGAGCCACGCAACCACTCTCTATAAGACGATACGCACCCACTCTTATAAGGATCACGCGCATGCGCTTTTTTAAGGATCACGCGCGCCCACTCTTTATAAGGAAGTCGCGTGGTGGAATCCGGCCTGTCGAATCGAGCGTCGCGCCAAGCGCACCGCAGCCGGATTCGCCCCGGCCCACGCTGTTGATAACGCAGCGAATCTCCCGGTGGACAGGCTCCCGCGACGCAGGCACAATATAGCCGCATTACGGCCTCAGTCTGGTCGGATGTTTCGCATGCATTAGAGGGGCGTCGTCCTGTCCAAACGGACGGTGTCTTTGCAGAGCAAACAGGGGAAACGCGTTCCAGCGCCCGCTTCGTTGACTTCGCTCGCCACGACAGGCAAATGTCTGGCGGCAGGAAGACGGCCAGCCGTCGCGCCCGGGGGAAGAGCCGCCTTACTGAATGCAGGATATGGACCAAACCATAGCTGACCTCGGCAATGAACCGCCGCTGATTGCCGACGGACGCAGCGGTCCGCCCGACCGGCGCGAGGTTTCGGCGCGCTGGCTTTCCGGCACTTTCCTTACTGGCGTCACCTCGAGCGTCCTGATGGGCGTTGCGCTGTTCGCCGCGCTCGACGGCCGCGAGCAGCTCGCCACGCCGCCGGAGATCGCCGAACTGGTCGGCCTCGCCAGCAACGGTGATTCGGGCGAAAGCGCCAAGACCACGCGGCTGGCGCCGCTGCGCCAGATCGCCAAGGCCAAGGACCGCCGTCGCATGGAAGTGTCGATGGTCACCAAGGTCGGCGACCGCGACGTGATCAAGGCGATGCCCTTCGTGCAGATCAAGATGGCGCTGGCGGCCGGGCACACAACGACGAGAAGCTACCCACCATTCGATCCGCTTGCGGTCTTCGCCGAGGACGGCACCACGCAGACGGCGTCCACCAGTTCGCCTGGCCAGATCTACGGCGTGAAGGTCGAGAGCGAGATGTCGCTCAAGACCGTCGACTTTCCGCTCGAGACGGCCACCTTCGACGAGAAGAGCGGCCTCTCGGCCGACGAGGTCGAGAAGGTGGTGCGCGAGACGGGCGCCATCCTCACCGACGGCGCCGTGCAGGTCGCCGCGCTGCATTACATAGTGCCGGAGCGTTTCGGCGACACGCTGGCGAACCAGGCGCTGAACGCGTCCTACGGCGTCAGGATCGTGCCGGAGAATGTCAGCGTCACGCCGCGCACCGCGGTTGACGAGCAGGCCGTGGTCTTCGCCGAAGACATCATTCCCTTCAACGCCGACCGCAAGATCGCCAAGGCCTTCGAGGACGCCGGCTATGCCGGGGACGACGCCGTCGGCATGTCCGAGGCGATCGCCAAGCTGCTCAACGCCACAGCGCTCAAGGCGGGCACGGTTCTGCGGGTCGGGCTGGAAGTACGCGGCGACGTCGCCGTGGTGGTCAGGACCAGCGTCTACGACCGCACGACGCATCTCGTTTCGATCGCGCTCGACGACCGCGGCCAGTTCGTGCCGGCGGCCGAGCCGGAGGCCAATCCGGAACTCCTGACCGCCTTCGACGAGAACCGTCCGAAACCGGCGGTGCGCGGCAACCTGCCGTCGATCTACGACGGCATCTACCGCACCGCCTATTCCTACGGCATGTCGAAACGCATGACCCAGCAACTGGTCAAGCTGCTTGCCTCCGACGTCGATTTCCAGTCCCGCCTGAAACCCTCCGACAACATAGAAGTCCTTTTCTCGCAGCCGGACGGCAATGACGACGTCTCGGACGAATCCGAACTCCTCTTTGTCTCGGCGAACTTCGGCGGCAACACGCGCAATCTCTATCGCTTCCAGATGGAAGACGGCACTTTCGACTATTTCGACGAGGACGGCCGCAGCGCCAAGCAGTTCCTGCTGCGCAACCCGCTGCCGAACGGAAAATTCCGCTCCGGATTCGGCGGTCGCCGCCACCCGATCCTCGGCTATTCTAAGATGCACACCGGCGTCGACTGGGCCGCGCCCGCGGGTTCGCCGATCCTGGCGGCCGGCAACGGCGTCATCGAGAAGGCCGGCTGGGCCGGTGGCTACGGCAAGCAGACGATCATCAAGCACGCCAACGGCTACGAGACCTCCTACAACCACCAGAGCCGCATCGGCGACGGCATCAAGCCGGGCGTGCGCGTTCGCCAGGGCCAGGTCATTGGCTATGTCGGCTCGACCGGCCTGTCGACCGGCGCGCATCTGCACTACGAGCTGATGGTCAACAGCCGCAAGGTCGACCCGATGCGCGTGCGCCTGCCGGTCGGCAAGGTGCTGAAGGGCGAGGAGCTCGAAGCCTTCAAGGGCGAGAGGACGCGCATCGACGAGCTGCTCAAGGACAAGGACGGCGATTCGCTGAAGGTCGCGAGCGCCAGCGCCAAGGTCGGCGGCTGATTCTTCCAAAGTGACCCAGAAAGGCGCCCACGGGCGCCTTTTCTTTTGTCCCGCTCAATGATCCTCTGCTGCGAAGCGCCGCAGCTTGTCGGCATTCAGGACCGAGATCGACCGATAATTGGTCTTCACCCATCCATTCTCCGCAAATCGTTTCAGCGCGGCGTTCACCTGCCTGCGTGAAGCGCAGGCCATCGTGCCTATATCGGTCTGCGCCAAAGGGATCGGCTGCTCTCCATTCCATGTCATGCGTTGCAGGACGGAGGCTATCCTGCGATCGGGGTCGGGCTTCTGCAGGTCGTGGATGATTCTGATGAGGACGTCGACGCCGTCCATCAGATCCTGGCAAAAGTTGCGCACGACCATGGGATCCGCGCTGGCCATCTGGTCCATCTGCTCCAGAGGCAGATGCATCAGCCATGCCTGTGTCAGCGCCCGCAACTCGAGCCGCCTCGGCTTGCGGGTCAGAAAGCTGTCCTCGCCGGTCCAGGCGCCAACGGCTCCAAGATGGATCAATCGCGGGCCATGGTCCGGCGGCGCGGTGTTCACCGCCACCGCGCCGTACACGAGACCATAGATGCCGCCCAGGTCGTCGCCGAAGTGATAAATCACCTCGCCGGGTTCGAAATGCAGCAGAACGGAACGCCGAAGGACCTCGCTCTGGAAGGTTTCGGTTTGACCGGACAGCCAACCGTTTTGGCGAAGGATGGTTTCTGCCGTCTCTCTCTTGAGAGATTCCTTGGTCGTAAAGCGCATGTAGTACAAATTTTCCTGCAATTGTTCCAACGGGACAATCTCGTTCTGCGTGTACGTGTAACGCAACGTCAAGCCCGGATGACAAATTGCGTGGCGCTTTGCGTCAAAAGGAGTTTCGATGTCGTATTTGCCTGCGCTCTGCATTGTCGCTGCGTCCATGACCACGCTCGGAGGGGCGTATGCGCAGTCCCCGTCAGACGTGGCAACGCCGGTCGGCGTCGAGAATTTCGTCCGCGCCGAATCCGATTTGTACATGAGTAGAATGGTTGAGGATGGCGACCTCGGCCGGCTCGTTCATAGCCGCGAGCCGGTGTCGATCGAAAAGCAGAACGTCATCCGGATGAATCGCGACACTCTTTACTCGCAAGCAGTGTTCGATCTCGATGCAGGTCCGGTCAAGGTCACGCTCCCGGAAGCGGGCGGGCGCTTCATGTCGATGCAGGTGGTCAATCAGGATCATTACGTGCCGTCGGTCCGTTACGGCGCCGGCGGCTATACGCTGACGAAAGAGGATGTCGGCACGCGTTACGCTTTTGTCCTGCTTCGCATGCTGGTTGACCCGGACAAGCAGGAGGACGTCCGGGAGGTGCACTCCCTTCAGGACGCGGTCCAGGTCAATCAGGTGGGTGTCGGAAAGTTCGAGGTGCCCGACTGGGACCAGCAGAGCCAGAAGAAAGTGCGCGACGCCCTGCTCGTCCTCGGCTCGACGCTTCCCGATTACAAGGAAGCCTTCGGGACCAAGGGCGATGTCGATCCGATCCAGCATCTGATCGGGACCGCGACCGGTTGGGGCGGGAATCCAGCCAAGGACGCCACCTATCTCACCGGAGGGGTGCCCAGGAACGACGGAACCGCCCTCTACACGCTCACGGTCGGAGAGGTTCCGGTGGACGGCTTCTGGTCGGTCAGCGTTTACAACGCCGAAGGTTACTTCGAGAAAAACCCGTACGATGCGTATTCGCTGAACAACCTGACGGCGGAAAAGAGCGCTGACGGCTCTATCGTCATCCAGTTCGGGGGCTGCGACGGCAAGGTCGTCAATTGCCTGCCGACCATGCCCGGCTGGAACTACACGGTCAGGCTGTATCAACCGCGCCCCGAGATTTTGAGCGGCGAGTGGCGCTTCCCCGAGCCGAAGCCCCTGCAATAGGCAGAACGGCTTCGGGTTCTCCCTCGACAGCAACACCACGGTCCCTTCCCCGTTCGATCAGAAAGCACGTGAGCTTGGTGCTATCGACCGAGCGACATACCGCCTGCCGACCTGCCGGAGACGCCAATGTCGAATGATTTGCTTCTGTCCCGGACGCAAGCCCCCGATCCCCCGCAGACGACAGGAGACTTCACCGCGTCGCGTGGCGGTCCCTTCCATGTGCTGCAAACCCGGTTGGGCCTGTTGAATGCGGACGGGCTCAATACGGGCCGCAGAATCGTAGTCTTTATCGCGGTTGCCTGGGGCATCCCGTTCATGCTGGCATTGCTCGATAGCCTGCCGGCCGGTGGCGCCGGATCGTATCTTCGCGACATGGGCGTCTGGGCCATGTCTTTCGTCGCTATCGGGGCGTTCGTTCTTGCTGATGAACAGGTGGAGGACGGCTTGCGCGCCTGCCATCGGCAATTCTTGAGCGCCCAGATCATTGCTCCCGCCTCGAAGCGGCAAGCGTCCGACGCGCTGCGCCATTCACTCAGACAGCGCGATTCGAAATTGGCCGAAACGATCTTCCTGGCGGCGGCCATTCTTGCCGCTCTGCTTTATTGGATTGGCCTCGTCCATTCTCCGTCGACCTCCTGGGCGGTCATTGTCGGATCGCAGGGCAACAGGATTACGCCCGCAGGCTGGTGGTCCGTGATCGTAAGTGTGCCCTTGTTCTGGTTCCTGCTGCTGCGTGTGCTCTGGCGTCACTTAGTCTGGTCGCAATTGCTTCGGAGGATGGCGAAGCTCGAGTTGAGGCTGGTCGCGACGCATCCCGATGGCATGGGCGGGCTCGCCTTCGTCTCCGAATATCCCAATGCCTACATGGCTTACGTTTTCGGCGTCAGCGCCGTTGTGGCGGTAACGCTGGGCCGGCATTTCGACATGGAAACATTGAATTCGACCACCCTGACCGTTGCGATGGCCAGCTGGCTCGTGCTGGTGTTGGCATTGTTTGCCCATCCACTTGCCGCCTTCTCCAAACCGCTGACCGACTTGAAGGCAGCCACCATTGCCGCGCTCTCGGGTCACGCAACACACTATCAGAGGCTTGCCGAACGCAAGCTCCTTGGACGGAATGTCGTCGCCGGCAACGACGACGAAGTCGCCACCGAGCAAGAAATCGCCGACCCCTCCAAGTTGCTCGATGTTGCGAAAAAGCTCTCGACATTTCTTGTCAACCGCAAGGCCGTCTTGCCGATCGGCGTGGCGGCACTGCTGCCGTTTGCGCTGGAAGGCGCGACGCGCCTGCCGGTCAAGGACATCTCCTCGATTCTGAAAGAACTTCTTCTGATATAGCGAGAATGTTGGTCTGCTATCGGGACAGGCATTGCCGGGTCCATGGCAAATAAGGAGCGTCTATGTTCACCTTGTCGATGCTGAAAAGGCCTGGAGCGGCCGTCGCGATCGTTCTGTCGATGGCGACATCGAGCGCATCGGGTTCTGAAACGAACCCAGCCCCCGAAGTAACGGACCCGCACTTCGAACTGGCCCCGGGTTATCTCAAGCAGGAGGATCTGCCGGACAGCCTGCTGCTTCTGGGGCCGCCGCCCGCAACCGATAGCGCCGCCTTCGCGCGCGACGAGGAGGCCAGGCGAGCAACGCTGCCTTTGCGCGGAACCATGCGCTGGGATTTGGCGAGACTTGATGCCGACCTCAGTTTCCCCAAGCCGGCCGAAAATTTTTCCTGTGCGATGGGCATGCAGATCGATCAGGACAAGACACCGCACACATACAGGCTGATGGAAAGAGTTCTCACCGATGCCGGCCTTTCCACCTACGGTGTGAAGAACAAATACAATCGAACCAGACCTTTCGTTGTCGAGGACGAAGGAACCTGTTGGCCCGACCAGGAAAAATTGCTGCGGGGCGACGGATCTTATCCCTCAGGCCATACGGCGGCCGGATGGGCATGGGCGCTTGTATTGGCCGAGATCAATCCGCGACGCGCAAACGAACTGCTGAGCCGGGGCATCTCATTCGGACAAAGCCGCGTCGTCTGCGATGCGCATTGGCAAAGCGACGTAGATGCAGGGCGAATCATGGGCGCTGCGACGGTAGCCAGACTTCATGCCGATCCGTCGTTCATCGCCGACAAGGAGGCTGCGCGTGAGGAAGTGCGCAAAGCGCAGGCGGCAGGCGAAACCCCAAAAGTCGACTGCGCTGCCGAAGCGGCCTCCCTCGCCGTGAAATAGCGAAGCGGTCGATCGGGAACGCTCAAGCTACTCCACGAACTCGACCGGCACGCCGGGCTTGACCAGCTTGGCGAGTTCCTGCGCGTCCCAGTTGGTGAGGCGCACGCAGCCATGGCTCTCGGTCTTGCCGATCTTCGACGGATCGGGCGTGCCGTGCACGCCGTAGGTCGGCTTGTCGAGCGCGATCCAGACCGAGCCGACCGGGCCGTTGGGGCCGGGCGGGATGGTGAGGATCTTGTTGTTCTCGCCCTGCTTGAAGTTGAGGTTGGGGTTGTAGGTGTAGTCGGGGTCGAGCACGACGCGCGAGACGGCATGCGTGCCGGTCGGCGACGGCGTGTCGGTCGAGCCGATCGTCGCCGGATAGGCCGCGACCAGCCTGTTGTCGGCGTCGTAGGCCAGCACCTGCTTCTGGCTCTTGTCGGCGACGATTCGCGTGACCTGCCCCGCCACCGGCTTACCGACATTGGCGACGCGGATGATCGTGCCGACGCGACTGAAATTGGCGTCGGGGTTGAGCGCCTTCAGATAGGCCTCGTCCATGTGAAAGCGCTCGGCGAGCATTTCCGACACCGAGGTGTAGCTGAGCTTGTCGAGTTTGGCCTTCTCGCCATAGTCGGCGGGAACCGCGGCGACGAAGGGACCGGCGACATCCGTCGCGGTCAGCGTGTAGTTGATGAAGGGGTCGCCGCCGGTCTCGGCCAGCGCCTTCTTGATGCCCTCCGCGTCGGTCGACTTCAAATTGTCCCTGGTGATCGAACGGTAGGCGATGATCGCCTTGTCGACGTTCGAGCCGAATCGCCCGTCGATGACGCCGGGCGAGGCGCCGCGGCGGTCGAGCAGGATCTGCAGCGCGGCGACGTCCTCGCGCGCACCGAGCCTGAGCGAAGGGTCGATCGCGCCTTCGACGATGTTGGGCGTGCCCGGCGCCGGCGCTTCGGCCATGTCCGGCCTCGAGGGCTGGAGGGCGGGGTTGTCGAGCGGCATGCGCTCGATGGGACCGGGCGCCGGCTCGCGCGCGATGATCTCCGGCTCGTCGGGGAAGGCGCGGCGTGGCGTGGAATAGTCATCGATGCCGCCCGGCAGTCCCTCGCGCGCATAATCATTGTAGTCGTCGATCGGCGGAGCCGGCCTGATGCCCTGGTCGCGCAGCTTCTCGCGGCGCAGCCGCTCCATGTCTTCGGGGTCGTCGAGATAATAGCGTTCCTGTTCGCCACGCATGGCGTCGCGGCGCTCGCGCATCGCATCGCGCCGCAGCCGGCGTTCCGCGCGGCGCGGCCGCTCGACGGCGATCACCTCGCCGGTATAACGATCGACGATCACGCGACGGCCGAACTCGTCGTAATAGATCTCGACGTCGCCATATTGCGCAAGCTGCACGCCGGCGGCGGCCGGTGCCGCCGGAATCACATGACCGATCGCATGGTCGCCCGCCGGCGGAACAGCAGCCTGCGCGCCAAGCGTCGCAAGGCCGGCCAGCACCGCCGAAAGCACGAGTGTCCTGCGCACCATTTTCCGATTTCTCCGTCCAGCTACGCTGCCCTGCCACGCCGTCCCCTCGCGGGCGGCGCACGACGCAAAGCAACGTCAATCCCGCATTAATGGTTGCAACATGAACGGGGCATGAAAATGGCGCGTTCCGAAGCTCCCGGCTGCGCGGCGCACCAGCCCCGAACCCAACTACAGTCCGACTTCCAGCTTCACGCGCTTGGGCAGCTTCGCCGCGACCTGGCGATGGCTCTCGGCGAGATAGTCCTTGAGCGCGTCGTCGTCCATGCTTTCGTCGGTCGTGCGCTGGATCCAGCTCATGCCGCGCGAGGCGAGATAGGGCGCGGGCCGGCAGCCCGGCTGTTCCTTCAAGAGATCGAAGCTCATCTCGGAGCATTTGAAGGTGACGAAGAGCCCTTCCCCATCGTCCCAGCCGCCGATGGCGAAGACCTTGCCGCCAACCTTCCAGACATGCGCGCCGCCCCACTGCACGACATGGGTCGTGGCCGGGAGCGAAGCGCAGTAGCGATTATATTCGTCGAGAGTCATGCGGGCGAAACTAGCTTCGTTTGCGCCGGCGGGAAACGGGGCCTCGAAGGTTTGGCGCTCCCCGGCAACCCGCGCCGGCAAAGGTCGAAGCCTTCGCAAGACGTCCAGGGAACGATCGTGGTCGGGCTGGCTGCAGCCCGCCCGGCCACGGCTGAATCACCAAAATCGGCTGAATGGCAAACCCACGATGATCAAGATAAATATTTCAAAAATCCAAATGTTTTCTGAATTCGATTGCAGCAAATAAAGAACTTAAAGTCGACCTCAGATCAAATCATGCGCTTATAAGTTCACTTGCTACTTATACAATTCTAAACACAATTTCGCCACATATCGAATGGATCGCAGAAATTATTCGGATATCCGCTTATAGTCCCTTGTTTTGCTTAGGTTATGTTGCTCGTGTAATCAACCGTTACATCGGAACGGGTTCCGGATCGGGCACCCCGATGGTACAGACCTGATCCCAGATCGCATCCCCGGAGGTCTCTTATGCACGCTCGAAATTACGATCAGGAGCATGGTTTCATTCGTCCGAGCGAGGTCGATTTCACCCGTTTGAACGAGCGCGGCATTGATTTGAGCGGGCGCGGTTTCGTTCGCTCGAACGAGCACGAGTTCCCTGCATTCGCGGGCCTGGCGCCGGCGATCAACCAGGCTCCGACGCTGGCGCTCGGCAGTCAGGCACAGGTCGAGCTTGGCACGCGGGCGGAGACCCCGGCCTCGCTGACAGCGTTCGAGTCGCTTATGGGGACCCCGGCTGGAGGCATCCTGGGCTTTGCGGACGATTCCACTCCTGAGTACAGCCTTGCCCGCGTGCAGGCCGACGCACCTGAGTTCGCGGCCATGGAGCGCCCGGTTAACTGGGCGATACCATTGGCGTGGGACGAAGTCAGCATGGCCGACGTCGCGGCCGGCAAGCACGACGCCACGTTTATCGCCATGGCCGAAACGATCGCCGAGCACCAGACCGAGGACAGCAATCCCCTGCTCTATGTGCGGCCGGGCTGGGAAGCGAACAATGAATATCCCTGGAAGATCTCCAGCGGCCCGGACAATGCGTTCGACCCGAAGCTGGCCGACGACTATGTCGACGCGTTCCAGCATGTGGCGACGCTGTTCCGCTCCGTCGACGACCGCTTTCGCATCGAATGGAACCAGAACTATTCGAAGGCGGACGCGAACGGGGTCTTCCACGACCTCAACGAGATCTACCCGGGCGACGATTATGTCGATGTCGTCGGCGTCGACGCGTACAATGTCGCCCGTTTCAGCGGACAGGACGATCCCGTCACGGCCTGGGACTACAAGGCGGATGCGCCGTTCGGCCTGAACTGGTTTTCGGACTTCGCAGCGGCCCACGGCAAGCCGCTGGCGCTGACCGAGTGGGGCATCGATTCGGACAATTTCGGCTCCTATGCGGACGAACTCGCGGAATTCGTGCGCACCAACAACGTCATCTACACCAACTATTGGAACGCCGACGCGCGGACCAATGGCGACGACACGCTGACCGACGGCTCCAAGCCGGCAACGGCAGCGGCGATCGCGGACGCCTTCGGGCCGGAGGGGAACTCCACCCTCATCCCGGGCAAGCAGAGCGGCTTGATCGTGGAGGCTGGCACCGACGCTGAAGGCGCCGCACTCGCCGGCACGGCGTCGGCGCGGATCTGGGCGGTTGCAAGCGATCCCGACGTGATCGACCGCGTCACCTTCGACACGACCGGCTGGAACGCAATCGACGCCACCCACTTCGAGAAGAACGGGGTGTACGGATCAGCAGTGCTCGATACCGGGGCGGGGGTTATCACCTACACGCTCGACAACGCCAGGGACGCGACCGACGCTCTCACCGACACGGATTCGGTCACCGACGATTTTTCGGTCACCGTGCGCGACAGGTCAGGCGCGACGGCCACTCAAACGGCACAGTTCGCCATCGAGGGCGCCAACGACGCCATCTACTCCGGAGAAGCCGGCAATGACGTCTCCGATCTCGACAATGCCGGCGAGCAGGTGGCGGAACGTGCCGCAGAAGCCACCGATACCGTTCGCACCGGCTTCACGCATCTGCTCGACGACAATATCGAGAAGCTCGAGCTTTCCCATGCAGGGGACGCCTGGGGCATCGGCAAGGACATCCTTTCGGGCGGCGCGGATAGCTTTGTCTTCGACACGCCGCCCGACCCGAGGAGGGATGCGGATGTAATCGCCGATTTCGATCCGACGCTAGACAGGTTCGAACTCGACCAGGATGTCTTCAGGAACAGCCCGGTCGGCGAACTTGCCGCGTCGGCGTTCGTGACCGATCGGAGCGCGAGCGCAGACGATCACGTCATCTACGACGGCATGACAGGCGCGCTCTTCTACGACAGCGACGGCGGAGCGGACCATTTACAGTTCGCGAACCTCACTCCTCTCCTCGTGCCCTCGTCAGACGATTTCTTCTTCGTCTGACAGGCGGGTGGAGAAAGGTCGTCACGCTGCTAGGCCCTCGGAAGGCCGGCTCGCGACAGCATTTCCAGGAACCGCGCCTGGTCCTTGTCTCTCAGGTAGCGGGGCACGAAGCCGGGAGAGACATTGTCCAGGTTGAGGTACGGAAGCTGTGACAGGCAATGATGAACCGCCCGGGATGCTTCCTCGCTGTTTCCCGTCGCGGCTGCGGCGGCGGCCCAATAAAGCGCGCCGCGAACGAAACCCGGCTTCGTCCTGACCACCTTGCGGGCCACTTCGAGAGCCCGCAGGTCGTCGCCGCCGGCAAACAGCCCGACCACCATGCTGTTGTGCCGCCAGAAGTCGATGACGTCGTGCGCCCCGAGACGAATCGCTTCGTTGGCCTCGTGCAGCGCTTCGTTGACGCGCCCACTGAGCGCATAGAGTTCCGCGATGTCTCCGCGAGCGCTCGGATAGTTCGGGTTCAGGCTGATCGCGTGGCGGCATTCGATGATTGCCTCGTCGATGCGGCCGACGCCCAGAAGGGCGAATGAGAGGATGACGCGGGCAATCTCATCGTCGGGCACCGCCCGCACGGCGGCCTGCGCGAGCTGCAGCGCATGCTCGCTTTGCTCCCGGCCGGCAGGAAGCGCGCCGAACGCCAGGCCCACCGCGATTGCGACAGAGAGCGTGCGCTTTGCCCGGACATTGTCAGGATCGATTTCGAGCGCCTGCTCGCAGAGATCTTTCGCCTGCGGAAGCGAGTCCCGGGTCATCTCGAAATATTTCATGAGGGCGGCGTTCACCAGCCGGCGCACTTCCGGTCCGCCCGGCGGGCTCTTGTCGCGAACCTTCCAGTTCGACAACTGAAGCTCGAGGGTCACGGCCAGCACGACCGCCTGTGCGATGCGGTCCTGGAATTCGAGCAGATTCTCGAAGCGGCCATCGAATTTCTGGGCCCAGACGGTGTGGCCGTCGGCAGTGTCGGCGAGCTGGATGTTCACCCTCAGCTCGTCGCGCGATCTCTGGACGCTGCCGCCCAGCACGTAACGCGGCTGCGTCCCCCCGGGGACCGCCGGCTTGTTGCCGTCATTGTCCTTTTGCACGTCCTGGAAACTGGAGAGCACGACATAGTCGCTCACCTCTGAGAGCGCCGTCACGATGTCCTGCACGAGCCCTCGGGCAAAATAGTCGTCGCCTCGCCCTCCCGTGAGATTGACGAAGCCGGCAACACTTATGGACGGGCGCCTGGGGTGCTGCCCGGCCGCGGCAACGCTTGCCGATTGCGAATTGAGGGAGGTCGCCGCCGCATTGTCGGGCGACGTCAAGGATTGCCACAGCGCTTGCGTCTCCGGGCTGACGCCGACGCCGAACTCCTTCTTCAGCATGTTCCTGCACGCCTCGAACGTGCGCATCGCCCGGTCGCGCTGGCCGCCCGCCGCGAGCAGTTCGATCTTCAGCCGATAGGATGCCTCCCGCGCCGGTTCCATCGCAAGCAGCCGGTCGGCAAGGACGAGGCCTGCCTCCAGCTCCACGAGACGGGCGAGCTTTTCGAAGGACTCCAGCGCGCGGTCCAGAAGCCTGTCGCGTTCGGCGGCTGCCCAGTCGTCGAACGGATTGCATCCCACATGGAAGCCTTCGAGGAACGGCCCGCCGTAGACCGCGAGAGCCGTTTCGAGTTCCTGCGGCGAGCGGGCAGCCAGGCCGGCTTCGAACGTCTCGACGTCGACGCCAACGGCATCCGCCCTGAGGCCGATCATGTCCTTTCCGGACTGGATGATGTCCACGCCTGCCCGCGCAAGATCGCGACGCAGAAGACTGAGGGTTTGCCTGAGGCTGTTGCGCGAATGATCGCCGTCGCTGTCGCCCCAGAGCAGGTCGGCCAGTTTTTCCCTCGGCGCCGCCATCCTCGGACAGCGGGCAAGGTAGGCGATGATGGCGGGACCTCTCCTGCCGGTCAGCCCTATCTGGCGGCTTTGTCCGCCTTCGATGCGGAAGCCTCCGAGCAAACAGATACTGACTTTGGCGATGCCGTCATCGATCATCATCAGCGGGGCTTCGGAGCTGCAATATAACGGAATCCTAATACAAAAATAACGCAGCGAAAGCCAGCCCCTCCGCCGTTCAAGCGCCATCGTGACGTAGGGTCAACTATGCCTTGCGAACAACTGTGGGACGCTGACTGAGGGGCCGGCGATGAGGATCACCGCATATTTGCGACTGGCTGCAACACTTGCGGCCTCGCTTTCTTGGGGACAGCAGGCGCAAGCTGCCGATGTCGACGTCGCCATAGTGTTTGCGGTCGATTTCTCGTCCTCGATCGATCCTCAGACTGCGGACCTGCAGCGCAAGGGGCATGCGGCGGCGCTCACCTCGCCGCAGGTCATCACGGCGATAGCCAGCAACTATCTCGGTTGCATCGCCGTCACCTATTTCGAATGGTCGAGCCCCGGCCGCAGCCGGGTCGTGCTGCCCTGGACGACGATCTGCAATCCCGCGGATGCCGAAGCGGCGGCTCTGGCAATCAGCGAGAAGGGCTTTTCCGGCTTCACCCGCAGGGCGCGGGCCGGAACATCCGTCTCGTCGGCCATCGACCTTGGGGCCTATTTTCTCGACAATTTTCCGGGAAAGGCCGACAGGAAGGTGATCGACATCTCCGGCAACGGCACCAACAATGACGGGTTTCCTGTCCAGCCGAGCAGGCTGAACGCCGTTGCCAAGGGATACACGATCAACGCGATCGCCATTCCGAACAAGGAGGAAGCGCAGTTGGCTTCCTATTTCGCCGCCAACGTCATCGGCGGCCCCAGGGCGTTCGTGATCGACTCCACCGGCCCGGACGACTACGCCATCGCTCTTCGCCGGAAACTGGTGACGGAGATCAGCATGAATATCGACGCCGAAGAGTCCGGGATCGCGCCGCAATAGCGAAGCAACCGGCGCCGGACACCATTCGCGCCGACACTTGCCTTCCTTGAAAATTAGCAGATGGTAATGGACAGAGGCCTCATTGCCTGTGCGCGGAGCCCCCACAGGGCAACGCGAAGGCGGGCCTGTTAGCTGCTTGACCGAGCTGTTGCCAGGAGGGACGGCGATGACCAGGATCGGGTTGCACGGCGCCGCGGGTCAGATGGGCGTCATGCTCGCCAGGGCGATAACGCAAAGCGACAAGTGCGAGCTTGCAGGGGGATGCGACCGAGCCGACTCGCCCAGGATCGGCGAGGATCTCGGCCTGTTGGCAGGAATGGCCCCGCTCGGGCTTCAGCTCACCGACGATGCCGCGGCCCTCTGCGCCGAGGTCGATGTGGTCGTCGACTACAGCGCGGCGTCGGCAACGATGCGCATGCTGCCCGCCGCGATCAGCCAGCGAAAACCGGTGGTTGTGGGCACGACGGGATTTGACGACGCGCAGCACGCGAAGCTGGCGGAGGCGGGCCGCCAGATACCCATCATGCTTGCCGCCAATATGAGCGTCTCGGTCATGGCGATGTACGAGCTGGTTCGCACGGCGTCGCGATTGCTGGGCGATGAATTCGACATCGAGATCTTCGACTTCCACCCGCGGACCAAGATAGATGCCCCGTCCGGAACGGCGATCGAACTCGGCGAATACGCCGCGAAGGCGCGTGGCTCGACGTTGGCCGACCTGATGGTGACGGCGCGTCACGGCGAGACGGGCGCGCGCAAGCGCGGCACCATCGGCTTCTCGTCCGCGCGGGGCGGCGATGTCGTCTGCGAGAACACCGTCTTCTTCGCCGGGGCCGGCCAGCGCCTCGAGATCACGAGCAGGGTGACCGACTACGGCGCCTTCGCCTCGTCGACGCTCGATGCCGCTGTCTGGATCGCCCGCCAGCCGCCCGGCTTCTACACGTTGGACGATATGCTGAACGCCCAGGGCTGACCGTCGCGGCCCGCCCCAAAAGGCCCCCTTGACCCTTTTCAGGTTCTGCCTTAGATATCTATATATCTGAGGATATGGATTTATGGATAATCGATCAGCGCTCGATGCGCTTGCGGCCCTCGGCCAGGAAACCCGCCTCTCTGCGTTCCGGCTGCTTGTGAAGGCAGGTCCGAAGGGCCTTCCGGCCGGGGAGGTCGGCGACCGGCTCGGGACTGTCCAAAACACCACGTCGGCACATCTGAAAGTGCTTTTGCAGGCTGGGCTCATCCGCGCCGAGCGCGAGGGCCGCAGCATCCGATACGCGGCCGACATGACTGGATTCCGTGATCTGCTCGCCTTCCTCATGGAGGACTGCTGCGACGGAGCGCCGGAACTCTGCCGTCCAGTGATCGATGCCGTCACCTGCCGCTGCTGAAAGGCTGATCATGGCGCAAACCTACAACGTCCTGTTCCTCTGCACGGGCAACTCCGCCCGCTCGATCCTCGCGGAAGCTATCCTCAGGAACGACGGAGCTGGTCGCTTCCATGCGTTCTCCGCCGGATCGCAGCCGAAAGGCGAGGTCCATCCCTTCGCGATCGCGCTGCTGAAGAACCTGAAGCAGGACACGTCCTTCGCCCGCTCAAAAGGCTGGGACGAATTCGCCGCTTTCGATGCGCCGAAGATGGACTTCGTCTTCACGGTCTGCGACAGCGCCGCGAACGAAGCCTGCCCGGTATGGCCCGGCCAACCGATGACGGCGCACTGGGGCATTCCCGATCCGGCAGCTGCCGAAGGCACCGACGCCGAGAAGCATCTCGCCTTCGCCGAGGCCTACAGGCAACTGTCGAACCGCATCTCCGCTTTCCTGTCCCTCCCACTAGGCTCGATCGACAAAATGTCGCTCCAGTCCAGGCTGCGCGAGATCGGGCAAATCGGCCCCAAGGTCAGCTGAAAGATTTCCCCGTGACAGATACGACCGTCGGTGCGGATCGCGAGGCGCCCGCCGCAATCGGCCTTTTCGAGAAATACCTGACCCTGTGGGTGGTCCTCTGCATCGTCGCCGGCATCGCGCTGGGCTACCTGGCACCGAGATTCGTGGGGATTGTCGCCAAGGCCGAGGTCGCACGCGTGAACCTGCCGGTGGCCGTCCTCGTCTGGCTGATGATCGTACCCATGCTGCTGAAGGTCGATTTCGCCTCTATGGCGAAGGTCGGAACCTACTGGCGCGGCATCGGCGTGACGCTCTTCGTCAACTGGGCCGTCAAGCCGTTCTCGATGGCGCTGCTCGGCTGGCTCTTCGTGGGCTGGCTGTTCCGACCGTATCTGCCTGCAGACCAGATCGAATCCTACATCGCCGGGCTGATCATTCTTGCCGCGGCGCCCTGCACGGCCATGGTGTTCGTATGGTCGGCACTGACGAAAGGCGAACCGAACTTCACCCTCTCCCAAGTGGCTCTCAACGATGCGATCATGGTCGTGGCCTTCGCACCGATCGTCGGCCTGCTGCTCGGCCTGTCGGCGATAACGGTGCCCTGGAGCACGCTGGTCCTGTCGGTCGTGCTCTACATCGTCTTGCCGGTGATCGTGGCGCAGGCGGCGCGGGCGCGGCTTCTCACGAGAGGCGGCCAGCCGGCGCTCGACAGGCTGCTTGCCACGATGCAGCCACTATCGCTGGCGGCGCTGCTCGCGACCCTCGTCATGCTCTTCGCCTTCCAGGGCGAACAGATCGTGGCTCAACCCGCCGTGATCGCGCTGTTGGCCGTGCCGATCCTGTTCCAGGTCTATCTGAATTCCGGACTGGCTTACCTCCTCAACCGGATCTCCGGCGAGCGGCACTGCGTCGCCGGACCGTCGGCGCTGATCGGGGCTTCGAACTTCTTCGAACTCGCCGTGGCTGCAGCCATCGCGCTTTTCGGCCTCCGGTCGGGCGCCGCGCTCGCGACCGTCGTCGGCGTGCTGGTCGAGGTGCCTGTCATGCTATCGGTCGTCTGGATCGTGAACCGTTCCAAGAACTGGTACGAGCGCACGCCCGCGGTCCGAAAGGGAGCCTGAGTCGGTGACGACAACGGTCTGTTGCCGGCAGAGAAGAGCAAGCGCCTTCAATCCTGCCGGGCGGGTCGACCAGCCTCAGCCGACGCCCTGGCGAAAGATCCGGGACATCGCGGCGTCAAGCCACCCCGCCCCCGCGGTACGGAAGGTCGCGCTGGGGGATCCCATCCCGGAGCAGGGGAATATATGGCTGCGCGCATGATCGGTCGTCAGCCAGGATCGGCAATTCCTTCGGTTTACCGATGCTGATGTCACACAGATCTTCCACGGCTCTATAGATAAGCTCCGGCCTGTCCACGACCTCGTCGTAGCATACCGACCGCGATATTCCGGGATATATCGTGGTGAACTGCGATATCATGCGTTCATACCATTCGATATGCTCGAACGAGGCTTCTCGGTCGTAAGAATAGCAGTGGCCTGTTTTATAGTGCTTCAGCATAAGGCTAAGCGCGGTGTCTTCGGGGTTCCGGGTCACAAAAAGGAAGCGGGCGTTCGGCAACGTGTCCGCCAACCAGGCGGCACGCCGTACGAGCCCCGGATTCGTGCTCGTGAGAATCTTTCGTCCGTCTCCACGCCGTTCGAGTGCTTCAAAATAGGCCACGCGGAAAAGCCTGCGCACGTCGTCCGAATTGTCCGAGTCGTCTGCATCGGCATCTGCGTCCGGAACGGCCGCGTTGCGCCAGGCAAAGGACAGTGCATCGCGCACCAACGGATCTTCCATTCCGCGACGCACGTCCTTGATCGTCGAAAGAGCAGATTCAACCACCGTTTTTCCCGAGCGCGATGTGCCGAGGATGAAAAGCAGCGTCGGTCGGGATTTATCCGCGTCGGCAGTCCGCGGGGAATGAGCCCGGAGCGAGGCCAGGGCACTCTCCTCGCGCGAACGCTCCGCGGCTCTCTCGTCCCTAACCCTCTCCCATACCTCGCAATTGATGTCCGCAAGCGTCGTCCAGGCCTCAGACCATTTTCCCGACAGGTGCAGCAGGCGACCTCTGGCGAAAGCGACGCCAATGCGGGCCTCGTCACTGAGATCCCGTGAGCTGATCCGGTCGAATTCCCGAAGGATGTCCGGACCAGGCCTGGAAAAGGTCAGGTTCGCGATCTTTACGAGCACCTCGGTACTGCGCCCCTCCCCGCGCAGCATGCCCTCAAGGAGCAGGCGGGCAGCAGCGGGATCACCAAGATTCTGGTATGCGTCAGCCAGGCCGATCCTTGCGTTACGGGAACCCTGATCGCGTAGCCTCGCGCCCAGGAATGCCCGCTTCGCAAGCTCGTACTCCTCCCTATGCAGGTAGATGTCACCCACGGCGGTCAACGTATCGACATCGAGAGTGCCGGAGAGGTCCTGCAGCGTTGCGTCCTCGCCGTACCGCAGATCGGCCAGAAGGTTTGCAAGGTCGCTGCGCGCAGCCAGATGCGCCGGCCTCTGTGCGAGCGCGGTCTGAAGGGCGACAAGCCCCTCGTTGCGGCGCCCCAGTGCGACAAGCGCGCTGCCTCGATTGTGGTATGCGTCCGGAAAAACCGGAAGCAGTTCAATCGCCTTGTCGAACTGCGCGAGAGCCGCTTCATGCTGACCCGACCGGTGCAAGGCATAGCCGAGATTGTTGCGGGCTTCAGGAAAGTCCGCCTTGAGGCTTACCGCTTTCTGATAGCTGCGAACCGCTGCCGGGAAATCGCCAAGGCCCGTGAGAACGAAACCCAGGAGGTGATGTGCGTCCGCGGACCCCTTGGCGCGCTTGACCAGCGCCCTCAGCGGAGCCTCCGCCTCGCTGAATCTTTTTTGCTGCAACCGAAGCCGACCCAGCGCCTCAAGCGCCCTGAGGTTGAAACGGTCACTGTTCAGGATACGCAGATAGACAGCTTCCGCGTCTCTAAGCCTGCGCTGCGATTGAAGGGCCAGGGCGAGGCGGAAATCGGTCTCGGATACCTTTGACGCGGGCACTTCAGCGTTCCGTCAGCATGTGTGCCGAACGCGCTAAAAAAGTCTGACCGAGTCGGCAATCCGAGCTGCGGTCAGACTGCAACGTTTTTCGAAGTATCAATACTTGTAGCTGAAACCGAAGAGGACCGCGGTCTGGTTCCAATCGACATCGATGTCGTCGCCACCGAGACCGAGATCGTAGCTTTCCTTGCCGAAATCCGTGTATCGAACCTCAAAGCGTCCTATCCAGTTTGGAGTAAACGCCTTTTCGACACCGCCGCCGAGAGTCCAGCCGGTATGGGTATTGTCGTCAGTTTCGGAGAACGGCGTGCCGAAACTCTGGCCGCGAGCATGCAGCTCACCATGTCCGACTGCTGCGCCGCCGGTCGCGTACAAAAGCCAGGTATCCACGGCATAACCTGCGCGAAGCCGCAGGGAAGCTTGCCAGTCGCTGTTGAAGCCCAGGCGGCCGTTTACAGCTCCGAACTGATACGAAAAGTCTGTGCTGCCGCTGATGTCGGCGTAGTCGATGTCACCCTCGATGCCGAAAACCCACTGCCCGGTCTGCCAGTTGTAACCGGCATGTGCGCCGCCGATGAAGCCGTCGAGGTCGAAGCGATCAGCGCAAACGCTGCCAACACACGACGAGAACTGCTGTTCGCTCTGGTTGTCGTTTTCGCGGCCCCACGAATAGCCGGCATGGAGACCGATATAAGCGCCGCTCCAAAGCAGCGGTTCGACTTCGGGCGCAACCTCCTGGACCACCATGTCGGCGGCGTGTGCCGCGACGGTGCTGGTGGAAAGCATCAGTGCGATTATCAGCTTCTTCATGTCGTCCCCCAAAGCATCATTCCGAATACAGAATTCGTATGCTTATCAGAAAGCGCACCCGCAGCACGCTTTCACCCAACCTATACCTGCAGCCGCTTCTGTCCGACAATCAATACTTACCCCTTAAGATATCTCCTCCATTCACCATGCATTCACGCATGATCACTCACATTTTCAACTGCAGTTGCTATAAAGCCACACCAAATCGAACCGCAAGTCTCCCTGCGATCCACCTGCGGAACTCATGATTCTCCATGCCGATCCAGTAGTGGGCGGTTCTGCCGAGGCGTTCCGGCTAATAAAAAATGCCCCGCCTTGAGACGGGGCATTTTCTTCAGTCGACGCTTGTGCGGCGCTTCAGGCCGCTTCTTCGGTCGCGACCGCCGCCGGCTTGGCGCGGAAGTTCAGCCGGTCGGAACCGGACGTGATCTTCACGGTCGAGTTGTCGCGGATCTCGCCCATCAGGATCTTCTCGGCGAGCGGATCCTGCAGCTCCTTCTGCATGACGCGCTTCAGCGGGCGCGCACCATAGGCCGGGTCGTAGCCCTTGTTGGCCAGCCAGTCGATCGCGTCCTTGTCGAGGTCGAGCACGATCTTGCGCTCTTCCAGGAGCTTCTCCAGCCGCTTGAGCTGGATCTCGACGATCCTGCCCATGTCCTGCCGGCGCAGCCGGTGGAACAGCACGATCTCGTCGACGCGGTTGAGGAACTCGGGCCGGAAATGCGCCCGTACCTCGTCCATGACGGGGCCACGCGCCGCATCGGCGTCCTGATCCTCGCTGAGACCGACCAGATACTGCGAGCCGAGATTGGAGGTCATCACGATCAGCGTGTTGCGGAAGTCGACCGTGCGGCCCTGGCCGTCGGTCAGGCGTCCGTCGTCGAGGACCTGCAAGAGCACGTTGAAGACATCCGGATGCGCCTTCTCGATCTCGTCGAAGAGCACGACCTGGTAAGGCCGGCGGCGCACCGCTTCGGTGAGCGCACCGCCCTCCTCGTAGCCGACATAGCCGGGAGGCGCGCCGATCAGGCGGGCGACCGAATGTTTCTCCATGAACTCCGACATATCGATCCGCACCAGCGCATGCTCGTCGTCGAACAGGAAGTCGGCGAGCGCCTTGGTGAGCTCGGTCTTGCCGACGCCGGTGGGGCCGAGGAACATGAACGAGCCGATCGGCCGGTTCGGGTCCTGCAACCCGGCGCGGGCGCGCCTGACGGCTTTGGATACCGCCTGCACGGCCTCGCCCTGGCCGACGACGCGCTTGCCGATCTCGTCTTCCATGCGCAGCAGCTTGTCGCGCTCGCCTTCGAGCATCTTGTCGACCGGAATGCCGGTCCAGCGCGAGACGATGTGCGCGACGTGGTCCGGCGTCACGGTCTCCTCGACCATGCCGCCACCCTTGCCGTCCTGCGCCTCGGCCTCAGCGAGCTTCTTCTCGAGCTCCGGGATCCTGCCATAGGCAAGCTCGCCCGCACGCTGGAACTCGCCCTTGCGCTGCGCGATGGCGAGTTCGTTGCGGGCTTCGTCGAGCTGGCCCTTGAGGTCGGCCGCGAGCCCTAGCTTCTGCTTCTCGGCCTGCCACTTGGCGGTCAGCGCGTCGGACTCTTCCTCGAGCCCGGCGAGCTCCTTCTCGATGCGGACGAGCCGGTCCTTCGACGCATCGTCCTTCTCGAGCTTCAGCGCCTCGGCCTCGATCTTGAGCTGCATGATGCGGCGGTCGATCTCGTCCAGCGCCTCGGGCTTGGAGTCGACCTGCATGCGCAGCCGCGACGCGGCCTCGTCGACCAGGTCGATCGCCTTGTCGGGCAGGAAGCGGTCGGTGATGTAGCGGTTCGACAGCGTCGCCGCCGACACCAGCGCGGAGTCGGAGATGCGCACCTTGTGGTGCTGCTCGTATTTTTCCTTGAGGCCGCGCAGGATGGAGATGGTGTCTTCCACGCTGGGCTCGTTGACGAAGACCGGCTGGAAACGGCGGGCGAGCGCGGCGTCCTTCTCGACATGCTTGCGGTACTCGTCGAGCGTGGTCGCGCCGACGCAGTGCAGCTCGCCGCGGGCGAGCGCGGGCTTCAGGAGGTTCGACGCGTCCATCGCGCCGTCCGCCTTGCCGGCGCCGACCAGCGTGTGCATCTCGTCGATGAAGAGGATGACGCCGCCGGCGGCCGCGGTGACTTCCGCGAGCACGGCCTTCAGCCGCTCCTCGAACTCGCCGCGATATTTCGCGCCGGCGATCAGCGCGCCCATGTCGAGCGCCATCAACTGCTTGTCCTTGAGGCCCTCCGGCACGTCGCCGTTGACGATCCTCAGCGCCAGGCCCTCGGCGATCGCCGTCTTGCCGACGCCGGGCTCGCCGATCAGCACAGGATTGTTCTTGGTGCGCCGCGACAGGACCTGGATGGTGCGGCGGATCTCGTCGTCGCGGCCGATGACCGGGTCGAGCTTGCCCGCGCGGGCGTCGGCGGTGAGGTCGCGCGCGTATTTCTTCAGCGCGTCATAGCCCTGCTCGGCCGAGGCGGTGTCGGCGGTGCGGCCCTTGCGCAGTTCGTTGACGGCCTGGTTGAGCGCCTGCGGGGTGACGCCGGCCCTGGAAAGGATCTCGGAGGTCTTGGCCGACTTCTCGACCGCGAGCGCGGTCAGCAGCCGCTCCACCGTGACGAAGCTGTCGCCGGCCTTCTTGGCCATCTCCTCGGCGGTGGAAAAGACCTTGGCGAGTGGCTGCGCCAGATAGAGCTGACCGTTGCCGCCTTCGACGCGCGGCAGCGCGTTGAGCGCCGTCTCGACGCCCATCTGCACGGCCTTCACGTCGCCGCCGGCCCGCGCGATCAGCGAGGCGGCAAGCCCTTCCTCGTCGTCGACGAGCACTTTCAGCAGGTGTTCTGGGGTGAATTGCTGGTTGTTGCGGGAGAGCGCCATGGTCTGCGCCGACTGTATGAACCCGCGCACCCTCTCCGAGTACTTCTCGATATCCATATCTTGTCTCCAATCCGTCTGCGGCCCGCTTCGCGGCACCGGTCAGGCAAAGTTGACGGACCCCCTCCTGGAGAGCCGGGTCCTAATGGAAATGGATATGGGTACTCCTCCGATTTTGCTCAAGACGCATCGGTCCCGACCCTAAACAAAAAAACGGCGGGGATTTCTCAATCCCCGCCGCCGGATCGTCATCGGAAAATCGGATGTTCAGCTGTCGGCGTCGACCAGCGTCGGGCCGCCGTCGCCCTGCTTGTCTTCCGCGGCCGGCTCCTTGGCAGCGGAGGCGCCGCGCGAAAGCGTCGCCGCGAGACCGTCGGACGCCGGCTCCTCGTCAGTGTTGGCTTCGGCGGGGCGGGCGCGTTCGCCGCGGCGCGGACGCCGGTTGCGGCGGCCCTCGGTGTGACCGTTGGCGGCGCGTCCGGGATTGCCCTCGGCTGCCTCGGGGTTGAGCGCAACCTCGGCCGGCATGCCTTCGATCTCCGGCTGCGGCCCCGAGCCGAGTTCGGCGGGAGCCTCGGCCTGCTGCGGCCGCGAATAGTCGCCGTTGCCATTGCTCTGGCCGGGATTGCCCTGGCCGCCCTGGCCCGGATTGGGCTGATCGACATTGCCCTGCGAGGCGCTGCCCTGCTGGGGGACATTGCCGACGCCCTCGAACTCGTCGCGCTCATCGTCGAGATCGTCGTCCGACGCGTCGCGCTGGTTCTGCATGTTCTGGATCGGCATCTGCGCCTGGGCGGCCGCGATGATGCGGTTGTAGTGCTCGGCGTGCTGCAGGTAGTTCTCGGCCATCACGCGGTCGCCGGAGCTTTGCGCATCGCGTGCAAGCTGCGCGTATTTTTCCGCAATCTGCTGCGCGGAGCCGCGGATCTTCACATCCGGACCGTTGCTCTCATAGTTGCGCGTCAGGGGGTTCGGCCCCTTGCGGTTCTGGTTGTTGTTGCCGCCACCATTGCGGCCGCGCATGCGCCTGTTCTGCTGTTGTGGCCTCATTAGACTCTCTTGGGTTTTAAAAAGCTCTGGATACGGGGCGCAGGTGCAGCCCGCCGTTCCATGTTGTTCTAACGGTGCTCGCCCGCGTTTGCGTCGGCGCCACGTTCATCCCGTTCCGGTTACGTATTAACTGCCGAACGATCCCCGTACGAAGCTAAAGCGTCGTTTCCGCAAGAAGGCAGCCTGTCGATCTGGAAATCCGGTTGGTAACAGCACTGCCTGCTTCGTCTCATCCGGTGCCGGGACCCTACCTGCATTCGCCATACTTGCCAAGCGGTTTTTGCAGCGCCGAAATCCCGTTATCCACGCCAGTTATCTAGGTTCGAAAACCAGCACCCGGTCGTGTCCGGCGAGATCCTTTCTCGCCTCCAGAGTCCGAAAACCGGCCGCCTCGAACAGGCGGGTTACCGCTTCCTTTTGCGTGTATCCGATCTCGACGGCCACCCTTCCGGCTGGTTCGAGATATGCATTCGCCTGCGCTGCAATCGTTCTGTAAGCATCGAGCCCATCGGCGCCGCCATCAAGGGCTCTCGCCGGATCGAAATTCCTGACCTCGCGCTGCAAGGTCTCTAGCTCTTTCGACGATATATAGGGGGGGTTTGCGACAATTACATGGAAGGGCCCCGAAATTTTTTCGAACCAGTCGGACCGGACCGGTTCGAAGCGTCCGGAAAGGCCGTTTTCCAAGGCGTTGCGCGCCGCGGTGGCCAGCGCATCGGCCGAGATGTCGACGCCGACGGCGGCAGCCTGAGGGACTTCCGCGAGCAGGGCCAGGGCTATCGCGCCCGTCCCGGTGCCGAGGTCGAGGATGCGGCAGCCACCTTCCCTAGCGGCACGCTGACGCAGGAATGGCAGGACCGCGTCGACCAGCGTCTCAGTGTCCGGCCGCGGCTCCAGAGTTTCCGGGGTGAGAAAGAACTTGAGCCCGTAGAACTCGCGAAAGCCAAGGATGCGGTGAACGGGCTCACCCGCCGCGCGCCGCGCAATGGCCTGCCGGACGGCGTCGGCCTTTTCCGGATCGACCGGCATGTCCGGTCTGCTGACCGCGTCGGCGCGGCTCGTCCCCGAAAAATGCTCGACGATGAGACGCGCGTCGAGCTTCGCATCGGCGATGTCCGCCCGGGCAAGAGCGGCGCGCGCCTCTCCATGGAGATCGGCGAGGGTCACGGAAGGTCCATCGTCCGCGCCGGTCACTCGCTCTCGGCCGCCAGGAGCTTCGACTGGTGGTCGGTGATCAGCGCGTCGATCACCTCGTCGAGCTCGCCCATCATCACCCGGTCGAGCTTGTAGAGCGTCAGGTTGATGCGGTGGTCGGTAAGCCGCCCCTGCGGGAAATTATAGGTGCGGATGCGCTCGGAACGGTCGCCCGAGCCGACCTGCAGCTTGCGCGATTCCGAGCGCTCGTCATTGGCGCGGCTGCGCTCCATGTCGAACAGCCGCGCGCGCAGGATCTGCATGGCCCGCGCCCGGTTCTGATGCTGCGATTTCTCCGCCTGCACGACCATGATGCCGGTCGGCAGATGGGTGATGCGCACCGCCGAGTCGGTCGTGTTGACGTGCTGTCCGCCGGAGCCCGAAGCGCGCATCGTGTCGACGCGGATATCCTCGGGGCGTATCTCGATGTCCACCTCCTCCGCCTCGGGCAGCACCGCCACCGTCGCCGCCGACGTGTGGATGCGGCCGCTGGCTTCGGTCGCCGGCACGCGCTGCACGCGATGCACGCCCGACTCGAACTTCAGCTTGGCGAAGACGCCCTTGCCCGAGACGCTGGCGATGATTTCCTTGAAGCCGCCGGCGTCGCCGTCGCTCGCCGAGACCACCTCCATGCGCCATCCCTGATCGGCCGCGTAGCGCTCGTACATGCGGAAGAGGTCGCCGGCGAAGAGCGCCGCCTCATCGCCGCCGGTGCCGGCGCGGATTTCGAGAATGGCGTTCTTCTGGTCAGCCGCGTCCTTCGGCAGGAGCAGGATCTGGATCTCGTGGCGCAGGCTGTCGATGCGTTCCTCGACGCCGGGAAGATCGGCCTCGGCAAGCGCCCGCATCTCAGCGTCGGTGCCCTTGTCGGCGAGCATGGCCTCCAGGTCGGCAAGCTCGCCTTCCGCCTTGAAAAGCTCCCTGATCCTGCCGGCAATATCCTGCAATTCGGAATATTCAGACGCCAGCTTCACATAGGCGTCGGCGTCCGGCCCCGCCGCCATCTGCGCTTCGAGCATGTCGAAACGCTTGACGAGCTGGTTCATTCGGTCGCGGGGGAGTGAGATCATCGACGCGCCTTATCGAAGATCGCGGGAAAGCTCAACGGCATCCTCGTTCGCAGTCAGGCAGAACAACCATCGCGTCAGCCAAGAACTTCTTCGCCGCATTGGAATACCGCGTCAACATCGAGCCACGAAAGCACGACCTTCCTCGCAACCCGTTTTTCCTGCTCGCGGCGATCCAAATCGCTCCAGATCGCCTGGGGACTCAGATCGGGCCGAGGAACTTTCGCTCTATCGGTTTACCGCCAGCGGAAGGCTCAGGGACAGGAAGACGGAATCGCCCTCCAGGTGATTTGTGGCATTGAACTGGTGATAATATCTCAACCGGGTCGAGACTGGCGCTTCGCCGATGTGGAAATTGTAGCCTATCTGCGCGCCTATGCCCGCTATCTCCCCCTTGAAATCGCCGAGGATCGCGGCGATCGCCGGCGGCGCCTCATCCGCCGTCAGCTGCTTGTAGTAGTAGCCAACGAGCCCTGCCGAAAAACTTTCGGTCAGTTGCTTGGTGATCGCGCCTTCCCAGTGGAATTCATTTCCGGTCCTGTAGTTGGTCGCCTGGTTCTCTGCGTTGAAGGTGAACCCGATAGTGTTCGAGACATCGATCCCCCATTCGGGATTGAGCCAGGTGACGGCCATTTAGAAGTCCGCGGCAAGCCTGTGACGAGCGACGTTGGCAAGCGCACCCTCCGTGTAGTCGCCAACCGGAAAATAGCCCGTGACGCCGGATTGTATGTGGAAATTGCCGCTGTTCCAGCCAAGGAAGGCGGCCAGGGCAGGGTCGCCGAACGTCGTCACGCTGTCGCTGGCTTCCACGAACGGGTTCACGAACCCTTCGACGGCGGTACGGCCAAACGGAGTCGTCGCGGAAAAGCCGAGCCTGGCGCCCATCACCTCGGCTTCTGTCACCCAAACCACCGTTGGAATGTTGACGATGACGCTGGCATCAACGCCGGCAGCGAGCACACCACCGTCAAGCTCGACGAGGCCGGCCAAGGATCCGTCGTAGATGAAAAGCTGATCCGAGAAAAACACCCCCGGAGGCGGGGTGAGACCGGCGCCGCTGCTGCGCAGCCCGAGCACGTAGACGCCAGCGCCACCTTCCGCTGCATGGAGATCGACGCCCGGATAGAGGCAGCCGAGAGCAAGGGCGGTCGCACAACCGAAACGGATTTTCATGTTTCTTCAGCACTCAATCTTGGCGCACCCGCCTCGGCCACCAGGGTTTCGACGGGCTGCTGCAAACGTTGAAACAAGTTCTGAAAACAGGCTTGGTAACTCGTCGACTGGTCGCGACGTCCCATGCAGAGCACGGACCGGCCGGCGAATTCCTCGACGGGTATCCTCAATCCTTCACGACGGTGTTCTTGACGATACGGCCGTCCTTCATGATGACCAGCAGGTTCTTCGCGGGGTCCGCAAGCAGCCCGATCTGGGCGATCGGATCACCGTCGACCAGAAGCAGGTCCGCGAGTGCACCGACTTCGACGACGCCAAGCCTGCCCGGATAGGGATTGCGCCGATCGGACAGCGCCAGCAGCTCGGCATTGTCCGCGGTCGCCATCTTCAGCACCTCCGCCGGCGTGTACCACCGTGTCATTGTTTCGAGCTGCGACCCCTGCCGTGCGGCCCGCGCGGCATCGAACAGAATGTCGGTGCCGAACGCGACCTTCACACCATGCTTTCGCGCCAGCTCGTATGCCCTGTCGGTACCGGCATGGATCTCGGCCGCGCTTGCCTGTCGCTCGGGATCCGCATGTTGGTTCGCGTTCTCATCGCCGACGAATGGCTGGAGGCTCCACCATGTGCCTTTTTCCGCCATCAGCTTGACGGCGTCTTCATCGGCGAGCTGGCCATGGTCGATGACCTTTGCGCCGGCTTCGATCGCGTTGCGTATCGCTTCCGGCGTATAGGCATGCACCGTCACATAGGTGCCCCAGTTTGCCGCCGCTTCGACGGCCGCCCGGATTTCGTCGACGCTCAACTGGAACGTGTCGATCGGTCCATAGGGCGACGATACCCCGCCGCTGACGGTCAGCTTGATCTGGCTGGCCCCTTGCAGCAATTGCTCCCGGGTGCGCTTGCGAACCTCGTCCGGCGAATCGACGATTGCCGACATGCCCATACGCTCCGGGTAGCTCAGGACGCTAGGCGTCGCCGGCAAGTCGGACAGCATCCGGAAATCCCCGTGACCTCCGGTCTGCGAGATCATCGCCCCTGACGGCCAGATGCGCGGCCCGGGCATCACGCCCCTGTCAATCGCCATCTTGAGGCCGAATGCCGGCCCACCCAGATCGCGAACACTGGTGAAACCGCGCATGAGCGTCGACTCGGCTTCGGCTCCCGCCAGCAACGTTATGAAGGGGAACGGCGCAGTCGACGCCATCATCATCGAAGGCCGGACCATGAACGTATGCCAATGCGCATCGATAAGTCCGGGCATCAGCGTTCGGCCGTCGCCCGCGATTCGTGTCGCCGCTGCATCCGTACTGATCGGTTCGGCCGAAATCCTTGCGATCTTGTTCCCTTCGACGAGCACGTTCATCGGCTCGGTCAAGGCAGCGCCGTCAAAGATGCGCACGTTGTCGAAGACCACCGCACCCGATGGGGAACTCTGAGCCTGCAGGGGAGAAGCCGTGAACAGCACCAGTAAGGCGCTCGCGAGCAACGCACCAAGTCTGCCAGTCATTCTTTACTCTTGCCCCCAAGCATTCGGCGCGGTCGAAATCGACGCTTTTGGCAGGCTTACACACGCCCGATACCGTTGCAACCACTTGTTGCAGAACGGCTGTGCCAAGCGCACTTTGGGAGCTCCCGGCAAGACATCGCGGAGCGTCCCACTCACCTCGGCAATCAGGGCAGTCGACGATTTTAAAGCGGAATCCCGCGATCGTCGGCGAAGGCCTGCAAGAGTGCCCGCATCGGCAGGTTGGCGGCGTGGCCGGCGAGATTTTCCTCGAAGAATTTCGTCAGTTCGCCGACCGGCAGTTCGGCGAGCATCGCCTTGACCGGGCCGATCGAGGCCGGCGACATCGAGATGGACCGGTAGCCGAGCCCGATCAGCGCCATCGCCGAGATCGGCCTGCCGGCAAGCTCGCCGCAGAGCGTGACGGGCGTGTGGTTGCGGATACCGGCGTCGGCAACCTGCTTCAGCACCCTGAGGAACGGCACCGACAGCGTGTCGAAGCGGTCGGCAAGCTGCGTGTTGCCGCGATCGGCCGCCATCACGAACTGGAACAGGTCGTTGGAGCCGACCGAGACGAAGTCGACCGCCTTCATCAGCTCGTCGAGCTGCCACAGCAGCGCCGGCACCTCGAGCATGGCGCCGAGCTTCAGGCTGGTCGGCAGGTGATGGGCGAAGCGCGACAAATGCCGCACTTCCTTGTCGATGATCTCGCGCGCCTGAGCGACCTCGGACAGCACGGTGACCATGGGCAGCATCAGGCGTAGCTCGCGCCCGCCCGCGGCTTTCAGCAGCGCCCGGATCTGGGTGCGCAGGAGGCCGGGCCGGTCGAGGGTAAGGCGGATCGCGCGCCAGCCGAGCGCCGGGTTTTCCTCATGCGCCAGGTTCTTGAAGTAGGGCAGGATCTTGTCGCCGCCGATGTCGATGGTGCGGAAGGTCACCGGCTTGCCCTTCGCGGCGTCGAGCACGTCGCGGTAGAGCCCTTCCTGCGCCTCGGCGCGCGGGAAGGTCGAGGCGACCATGAACTGCAGCTCGGTGCGGAAGAGGCCGATGCCCGCCGCGCCCGATTCGGCGAGTTGCGGCAGGTCGACGGCAAGCCCGGCATTCATCATCAGGTCGATGCCGACGCCGTCCCTGCTGACCGAAGGCTTGTTGCGCAGTTCGCGGTAGAGTTCCTGCCGGCGCGCCCGGAACCGCACCTTCTCGGCATAGGCGGCTTCGAGGTCGGATTGCGGCCTGAGATGGATCGTGCCCTCGTCGCCGTCGACGATGATCGCGTCGCCGTTTTCCGACATGGAGACGGCGCCCTTGACCTGGCCGGCGACGGGAATGCCCACCGCGCGCGCCACGATGACGACGTGACTGGTGACGGTGCCGTCCTCCAGCACCAGCCCGCGCAGCTTCTCGCGCGGATAGTCGAGCAGCTCGGCCGCGCCCATCGAGCGCGCCACGATGATGGCGTCCTTGGGCAGCGCCGCCGCGACGTCGTCCGGGCCGCGGCCCATCAGCATGCGCAGCAGCCGGTTGGCGAGATCGTCGAAATCGCTCATCCGCTCGCGCAGATAGGGGTCGGTCATGTGCAGCATGCGCGCGCGCATGTCGCTCTGCACCTTCTCGACCGCCGCCTCGGCGGTGAGGCCGTTGCGCACCGCTTCCTCCAGCCTGCGCACCCAGCCCTGGTCGTTGGCGAACATGCGGTAGGCTTCGAGCACCGCGCGATGCTCGCCCTCGAAGGCGACGTCGCGGCGCGACAGCATGTCGTCGATCGACAGGCGCAGCGACCCCAGCGCCTGCTCCAGCCGCCGCATCTCCTCGTCGCTATCCTCGTTGAAGAGGTTGGTGACGACGATGCGCGGCTCGTGCAGCACGACATGGCCAAGCCCGATGCCGTCGTTGAACGAGATGCCGGTGAAGCTTGCCGGGCGGCGAAGATCGAGCTCCAGCCCCGGCCGGGTCAGGTGGGCAAGCTCGCCGGCCGCGATCATCTCGGCGATGACCATGGCGGCGGTTTCCAGCGCCTCGACCTCGTCGTCGCGATACTGGCGCTTGGTGCGGTTCTGCACCACCAGCACGCCGAGCGTGCGCCCTGCCCTGAGCACCGGCACGCCGAGGAAGGAACTGTAGATCTCCTCGCCTGTCTCGGGCAGGTAGGCGAAGGCCGGATGCTGCTGGGCTTCGGAGAGGTTCAGCGCGCGGGCGCTGGCCGCGATCGTTCCAACCAGGCCCTGGCCCAGACGCAACTGGGCAAGGTGCACCGATTCGCGCTTCAGGCCTTCGGTGGCATAGAGTTCGAGCACCGAATCGGCGCGCAGGACATAGAGCGAGCAGACCTCGGCCACCATGTTCTGGGCGATGTCATGCACGATGCGATCGAGCCGCTCCTGCGGCGCGAGCGCCTCCGCCATCAGCTCGCGGAGCCGTTTCAACAGGACGCGCGGGCCTGCGGCCATGTCACGCATAAAGCGGCTCTCCCTGGGCGCAGAGGGTTCCGCGCCCGAACACCCCACTACTGCCGGAAAAATCCGGCGGACACCAGAGTACGCCAGTGCCGTTCGATTTCGAAATTCGCCCGGGGCGCAGTATCGAAATCAAACGAGCTTCGAAATCACGATCCTAGGGTCTGTTACTGCTTATCCAGCCCATAGACGGAATGTAAAGTCCGCACCGCCAATTCCGTGTACGGCCCGTCGATCAGGATCGAGATCTTGATCTCGGACGTTGTGATCGCCCGGATGTTGATCCCCTTCTCGGCAAGCGCCTTGAAGGCGGTGGCGGCGACGCCGGCATGGCTTCGCATGCCGATGCCGATGACCGACACCTTGGACATGCCCTCGTCGTGCTGGACGACGTCGAATCCCACGGTCTGCTTGACCTTGTCGAGCACGGCGAGCGCCTTGACGACGTCGCCGGAGGGCACGGTGAAGGTCATGTCGGTCGATTTGCCGTCCTCGGAGATGTTCTGGACGATCATGTCGACATTGATGTTGGCCTCGGCCAGCGGCCCGAAGATGCCGCCCGCCACGCCCGGCCGGTCGGCCACGCGCCTGAGCGATATCTGGGCTTCGTCCTTGGCATAGGCGATACCGGTGACGACCTGCTGTTCCACGATTTCATCCTCGTCGCAAATAAGCGTTCCGGGCGGGTTCAGGAAATCGCCCATGCCCGGCGCATCCGGGTCCTCGAAGGAGGATCGCACGAAAGTGCGCACCTTGTGCACCATGGCAAGCTCGACCGAGCGCACCTGCAGCACCTTGGCGCCGAGCGAGGCCATTTCGAGCATTTCCTCGAAGGATATCTTAGGCAGGCGCCGCGCCTTGGGCTCGATGCGCGGGTCGGTCGTGTAGACCCCGTCCACGTCGGTATAGATGTCGCAGCGGTCGGCCCTGACGGCGGCCGCGATGGCGACGGCGCTGGTGTCCGAACCACCGCGGCCGAGCGTCGCGATGCGGTTGTCCGGCGCAATGCCCTGGAAGCCGGCGATGACCGCGACCTGGCCTTCGCCGAAGCGCTGCATCATCAGCGAGCCGTCGATCTCCTCGATGCGCGCCGCGCCATGGGCATTGTCGGTTCGGATCGGGATCTGCCAGCCCTGCCAGGAGCGGGCATGGACGCCCATCGACTGCAGCACCAGCGCCAGGAGCCCCGACGTCACCTGCTCGCCGGACGCCACCACCGCGTCATATTCGCGGGCGTCGTAGATGTTGAGATTGGAGCCTTCGGCCTTCGAGGCTTCCTGCACCCAGCCGACCAGCTCGTTGGTCTTGCCGGCCATCGCAGAGACCACCACGGCGACCTCGTGGCCGGCATCGACCTCGCGTTTGACGTGGCGCGCTACGTTGCGGATGCGGCCGATGTCGGCCACGGACGTACCGCCGAATTTCATAACGATGCGCGCCATGGAAAGCGTGTGCCCCGTGTCGAACGTTCCGGGCTCGCGGAAGCCTTGGAGGATTGGCCCTGTGCGTTCCGTTTTTGGCGGAACGCTGGGGTGCGGTGGCCTCATAGCCAAATCCCCCGCGATCCGCAAGAAGGCCCGTTTTTATCGTCCTCGACGCCGCTGGCGCCGGAAGCCCAGTTGAAATAGCATCTCCCGCAGCCGGATAAGACGCAGCGCCAGACTGCCCGGCGAGGGAGGAAAAATGCAGATCGGCAAAGCAGGGCCGGCCGTCACCTCCATTTGCGAGGCTCATGCGGACCGTATCGAGGTGCGCGGCCGCGATCTTACGCGCGACCTCATGGGCCGGGTCGGCTTCACCGACTACTTCCATTTGCTGCTCACCGGCCGCGAGCCGACCGAAAACCAGCGCTTCTTCCTCGACCTCCTGCTGGTGGCCATCGCCGAGCACGGCCTGGTGCCCACCGTCCAGGCGGCGCGCATGACGCTTGCCGCAGATCCCGGCTCGCTTCAGGGCGCCCTTGCCGCCGGCATTCTGGGCGCCGGGCCGGTCATCCTCGGCACCTCGGAATTGTGCGCTAGGCTGCTGGTCGAGTTGCGGGAGAAGGAAGGCGATCCGCGCACAGTGATCCGCGAGACGCTTGCCGAGATCCACGCATCGGGCGGCAAGCTGCCGGGCTTCGGCCACCCCATCCACAAGCCGGTCGACCCGCGCGCCGAGCGCATCCTCGCATTGGCGTCCGAGCGGGGTGTCGCCGGCCGGCACGTGCGGCTGGCGCTCGATATCGGCGCCATCGCCCCGGAAGTCTGGGGGAAGCCGCTGGTCATGAACGTGTCGATGCCGATCGCCGCCGTGCTGCTCGACCTCGATTTCGCGCCTTCCATGGTCAAGGCGATCCCATTGCTCGGCCGCACCGCCAGCTTGCTTGCCCACCTCGCCGAGGAACGCGAAACACCGATCGGCTTCACCATGGCGGCAAACGCCGAGGCGGCCGTCGCCTATCGCCGGCAGGGAGATCGGTAGACATGTTCGACCGGGCGACCGAGACATTGCCCTGGACCGAGCAGCAGGCGGCCGACGACGCCAGTTTCCGCGGCCAGATCGCCTATCTTTTCGAACGCTCCGCCTTCTATCGCGAAAAGCTGGCCCGTGCCGGCTTCCCCGATGCCGGCTCGATCGACGGTCTGGCGGCCATCGCCTCCCTCCCCTTCACCGAGAAAAGCGAGATCCGCGCTTCGTGCACCGCCGAAAATCCGATCGGCGCGCATCTGTGCGTCGAGCGCTCCGAACTGGTGCGCATCTTCTCCACCAGCGGCACCACGGGCACGCCGAGCTATATCCCACTCACCCGCGGCGATCTCGACAATTGGGAAACGACTTCGGCGCGTTCCTATTCGACGGCCGGACTGCGGCCGGGCGACACCGTCGTGTCGACCTACAATGCCGGCCCGTTCGTGGCGGGTGCGGTACTCGGCGCCTTCGACCGGCTGGGCGTCTGCCATGTGCCAGTCGGCACCGGCAACACCGACCGGCTGATGATGGCAATCCGGCTGCTGCGGCCCACCGCCGCGGTGCTGACGCCCTCCTACGCCTCGCATCTGATCGAATGGGCGGCGGAGAGGAATTTCGACCTCAAGGGCTCTTCGGTCACGCGCGTGATCGTCGGCGGGGAACCCGGCGGCGGCGAACCTGCCATGCGCGCCCGGCTCGAGGAAGGCTGGGGCGCCAGGGTCACCGAGGCGATGGGCATCGGCGACATCGGCGTCTCCCTGTGGGGCGAGTGCGAGCACCAGGACGGGATGCATCTGGGTGGCCGGGGCATCGTGCATGCCGAGCTCGTCGATCCTGACACGGGAACCGTGATCGAGATGGAAGACGGCGCGCGTGGCGAGCTGGTGCTCACGCATCTGCGGCACCGGGCCGCGCCCCTGCTGCGCTTCCGCAGCCGCGATCATGTGCAGGTCTGGACCTCACCCTGCCCCTGCGGCCGCACCGCGCCGCGTATCCGCTGCATCGGCCGCACCGACGACATGCTGATCGTGCGCGGCGTCAACGTCTTCCCGACCGCCATCCGCGAGATCGTCGCCGAGTTCCGGCCGGCCGTCAGCGGGCTGATCCTGGTTGCGCCGAAAAGCCAGGGCGTCAAGCAGGAGCCGCCGCTGCCCATCCAGGTCGAACTCGAACGCGACGGCGAGCCATCCGGCGACCTGGCGGGGGCAATCGCCCGGCGCATCCGCGAAGCGCTCGTCTTCACCGCCAGCGTCGAGCTTGTCCCGTTCGGTTCGATACAGCGCAGCGAATACAAGTCCAAGCTCGTCCAGCACTAGGAAAGGCGAAGGAGATGCAGAAGCTTCAGAGCCAGGGCGTCCATCACATCACCCTCGTCGGCGCCGACCGTCAGACATCGATCGACTTTTGGGAGGGCGTGCTCGGCATGCCCTTCATCTTCGACCAGCCGAACCTCGACAAGGCGAGCGAGAGCCATCTCTATTTCGACCCCGGCGACGGCCGCCTCATCACCGTCTTCACCGACGAGACGCGCAAGCCCGATCCCTCTCGCACCTCGACCGACATCGGCGCGGTGCATCACATCGCGTTCTCGGTATCGCGGGTGACGTTCCTGCAGGCGGTGGCGCGGCTCGACGAGCGCGGCATCAAGCACAGCGGCGTCAAGGATCGCGGTTTCATGGATTCGATCTATTTCCAGGATCCGCTCGGCCTGCTGGTCGAACTCGCTTCCTACCGTTTCGAGCCGCCGGCAGGCTTCACCCATGCCGACGTTCTGATGGAGGCGCACAACATCCGCGTGGCGCGCGGCGACTACAATATCGCCGAGCCGCATCTGGCCGACGCCATCCAGGCGCTTGTCGAACGGTCGCGCGCGACACTGTCGCCGGACCGCGGCGCCAGGAACCCTTACTGAGATTTGCCAACGAGTGGGAGGAGCAGATGATTGCCAAGAGGAAGACGACCGCGAAAACTGTAAAGAGCGCAGCCAAGAGCGCGACGAAGACGGCCAGCAAGCCGAGCGCCGCCAAACAGGCGGGCAGGACCGCGACGAAGGCCGCGGCCAAGCCCGCAAAGAAGCCTGCAAAAAAGCCTGCGATGCAGCTCAACGTCATCAAGCCGAGCGTGAACAACCTGTCGGTGCGCATCTTCGCGCGCGCGGCGAAGCTCGATGTCGAGGAGAAGGACGTCTACGGCGCGACCAGGTCAGCCGACTTCCTGAAGCGCAACCCCGCCCATCTCACCCCGATGCTGGAGGAGAAAGGCCTGCCGCGCGGCGCCCTGTGGGAGAGCTGCGCGATCATGCAATATCTCTCCAACAAGCACGGGCTGGAGAAATTCTACCCGAAGAACCCGGCGCGGCGGGCGATGATCGACAGCGCCATGTTCTATCTCATCGGCACGCTCTATCCCTATGTCGCCCGCGCGACCTATCCGGCCCTGCGTTTCCCGCAATATCCCGGCGAGGTCGGCCATGCCGAGCTCGAAGCCCATCACAAGTCGGCTGCCCAGAAGGCCGCGATGGACGCCATCGCCGAGCCGCTAGACGTGTTCCGCAGCTTCTACCTGAGCGACAAGCCGTTCATCGGCGGGGCGCAGCCGTCGATCGCCGACATAAGGCTGGCGGCAACGCTCGAATTCCTCGAGGTCGTCGACTACAAGCTGCCGAAATGGGCCCGCGACTACATGGCGGCGATGGAGAAGAAGCTCGGCAAGGCCTATTCCGAACCGGCCGCCGACGTGCGCGGCTACATCGCCTATGTAAGGTCGCAGGCCGCCTGATCCTGCCGGTCCGAACACCTCGTCGCGGGCGGAACGACATCGCAGAGCGCCGCCCGCGCAGGGACATGCCCCTCACGGAATAGCGTAGATCGGCACTTCGCGGTCGATGCCCCTGAGCGAAGCGATGTGCGATTTCGGCGTCAGGGCCTTGCTTTTCAGGAGGTCCATCGTCTTGCCGTCGTCGATCACGGCGGCGGTGGCGAAGATGGACTGCGAATTGGCCAATCCCTGCACGCGCGAGGCTATGTTCACGGTCGAGCCGAAATAGTCCTGCCGCTCGTTGAGGGTGACCGCGATGCACGGGCCTTCGTGCACGCCGATCTTGAGCAGCAGGTCCTCGCGGCCGTTGCGGTTGTTGAGATCGCACATAGCGTCGCGCATGCGCAGCGCCGCCGCGACCGCGCGGTCGGGTGTCGGGAAGGTCGCCATGACGGCATCGCCGATCGTCTTGACCACGGCGCCGGCCTCTGACGCCACGATCTCGTGCAGGACCTGGAAATGCGCCTTGACGAGGTCGAAGGCGGCGAGGTCGCCGACGCGCTCATAAAGCTCGGTCGAGCCGCGGAGGTCGGTGAACAGGAAGGTCAGGCTGGTGATCTTCAGCCGCTGGTCGACGTCGAGCGTGTCGGTCCGGTAGAGGTCGCGGAAAGTCTGGTTGGAGAGCAGCCGCTTGGCGGTGAGGAAGGGGCGCCGCCGTCCGAGCAGGCAGTGCAGGGTCTCGCCGGCGATGAACACCGTCGGCAGGACGCGGCCCTCCGTGCGGTTCTCCAATGTGATGCGCAGCGGCCCCGGCCGCATCTCCAGCGTCTGGTGCTGGCCGTGCTCGCGGTCGAAGGACAGCGACAGGGTCTGCCGCTCACGGGACGGCTCGCCCTTCACGTCGATGAACTGCGCCGAATGGGTGACCGGCTCGAAGATGATCAGGAATTCGGCCGGCTGCTGGATCGACAGCACGCCTTTCTCGCCGGCGCCGAGTTCGACGTGATCGAGCACGAATTCGTCGAACAGTTGCTGGTAGCCCTCGTCCGGCACGTCGACGCCAGATCCCCAGTACATCTGCCGGTAATATTCATCGACCGGCAGGTCGTCCGGGTTGTGTGCGGCGATGCGGCGCACGCGCGGGCTGACCGTGAAGGTCACGTCGACCATCTCGTCCAGCGTCGGCGAATAGGCCGAGGCGCAGAGAGAGCAGACATATTCGTCCTTCTGCATGGTCTTCAGCGTGGCGTTGCTGTCGAGCACGCCGCCGCAGCCCGGGCAGAGCACGTTCCAGGCGATGTCGAACATGCCGATGCGGGTCGCATGCAGGAAGGCGGCGATCGTCGCCTCCTCGTCGAGGCCGTTGGCCACGGCGAAAGCGAGCGGATTGATGCGGCACAGCCGATGGTCTGGCGCGTCGGTGATCAGCCGCTCCATGGCGGCGACCGCGCCGGCGTCCGCCGATTGGCCGAGAAGCGTGAACAGGTCCCTGGTCTCGCTCATGATCTTCTCTCCCGAAGAGAGCGCCCACCCGCAATGCCGATGCCGATATTATACCTTCGTCGGCCCCGCTGCCATCGCCCGGCGAAGGCTCCTGCCACAGGGATGGCAGTTGGCGAAAAGCCGCCTCCCGGCTTGACTTTGCGCCCCCAGCGCCCGACTTCATCGTCGCGAAGGAGCATCGCCATGGCCGAAGACGGACGAACGACGATCGACCAAGCCGAAGTGGAGCGTTTCTCGGCTATGGCCGCCGAATGGTGGAACCCGACAGGGAAATTCCGGCCGCTGCACAAGTTCAACCCGGTCCGCCTCGCCTATATACGCGACCAGGTGGCGGCACGCTTCGGCCGCGACCCGCATGCGGCCAAGCCGTTCGAGGGACTGCGCTTCCTCGACATCGGCTGCGGCGGCGGGCTCCTGTGCGAGCCGATGGCGCGGCTGGGCGCCGAGGTGGTCGGCGTCGATCCGTCCGAGACGAACATCGAGGTGGCGAAACTGCACGCGGCCGAGTCCCGCGTCTCCATCGACTATCGAGCCGCGACCGCCGAGGAACTCGCCGACGCCGGCGAAAAATTCGACGTGGTGCTGAACATGGAGGTGGTCGAGCACGTCGCCGATGTCGACCTCTTCGTGGCGCGCTGCGCCGAGATGGTGAAGCCCGGCGGCGTCATGTTCGTCGCCACCATCAACCGCACGCTGAAGGCGCTCGGACTGGCGATCTTCGGCGCCGAATATGTGCTGCGCTGGCTGCCCAAGGGCACCCACCAATACGAGAAGCTGGTGCGTCCGGAGGAACTGGAAAAGGCGCTCGCCGAGGCCGGCATGACGATCGCCGACCGCACCGGCGTGACCTACAATCCGCTTGCCGACCGCTGGGCGCAGTCGAAGGACATGGACGTCAACTACATGCTGCTGGCGGAGAGGGCCTGAGGAGCCTTCACCCCTTCTGACTTTGCGCCTTCGTGGTCAAAAACACGCCCGCCACGATGATGACCGCGCCGAGCCAGGTGAGCAGGCCGTAGCGCTCGCCGAGGAAGAGCGTGCCGGAGAACAGACCGACCGCCGCGGCGACATAGCCGATCTGGCTGAGATAGACCGGCCCGCCGACGTGCTGCAGCCGAAAGAAAAAGGCAAACATCGCCGCCGCCGACGCCATCTGCGCGATGGTCGTGACAGGCACGCCGGCCAGCGTGCCGAACGCGCCGCCGCCGTCGAGCACGAGGATGCCCGCGAGCAGCATGATGGCCGAGGCCAGGTGGCTGCCGACGGCAAGCTCGATCGGGCCGGTTTTTCCCGGCCAGTCCATGGTGCGGTAGATGTTGCCCAGCGCCAGGAAGAGCGGGATGAGCAGGGCGGCCGCCACCCAGACGAAGGCCGCCGGCTGGCCCGCCTCGCCGCGCGTCACCGCCACCATCACGGCGCCGACGAAGCCGACCGCGATGCCGGCGACGCCGAGAAGGTTCGGCCTTCTCACCCCGAGCAGGATCGAGAGCACCAGCGTGATGACCGGCGACAGGGTGAACATGATGCCGGTGTAGCCGGCGCCGACATGCGGCATGACCGAGAACATCAGGAAATTGGGCATGGCGTAGGAGATCGCCGCGGTGACGAAGAAATAGCGCAGCTTGTGGGCGTTGAGGCGGATGCGCTCGCCGCGCAGCAGCAGCGCGACGAGAAGCACGCCACCCGCGCCGAGCGAGACCACCAGGGCCCAGACCAGCGCCGGAACGCCGGCGTCGGTGGCGATCTTGCCGAAAGGCAGCGTCAACCCAAGCAGGCCGCCGGTCACCACGAGCAGGCCGATGGCGGAATTCCAGAGCGCGTTCATGGAGGATGACTAGCCGCCCGGCACTTTCGGCCATAGGGACACGAGGGGTTGGTCGAGTGAGTCAGGCCACTCACTACTCTATAGCGTCAGGCAGACCGGATGCTGCGCGTTATGTGCACCAACCAGTTTATCAGGGCCATCGAGCGACGAGCCCACTTTTCGGACAAACCGACGTCCTGAAGAGCCAATTTTGCAATTTGGTCTCTCCGAGCTTTCATGGCGACGTCGCTGAAGTCGAGCGGCGGCGCGTTGAGATATCTCTCGGCTTGTGTTCGAACCTCGTAACCGTTTGGCAGTTTACTGCCGAACAGCCATTCCTGACGAAAACAAATGTCCTCGATGCGCTCGCGTAGGGCTTCTGGATAGCCCATGCCTATCCGATGCAGACGTGCATGCGTTGCTTCGTGGACGATCACCGATGCTATCAATTCCGGTGAAGTGCTCTCGCGCATGAGAAAGCGCCTGTCGATCGTGCAAGTCCAGTTTATCGTTGAAAATTGTCCGATCGATCCCGGAAGCCACGTCACCAGTATCCGATCCACATCTTTGAGAATCCGTCTGTAGCGATATGGATCGAACTCTCGGATAAGCGAGAGCGCCGCTTCGACCCTGTCCAACATCGCCTCTTCCCTTGCGAAGAGTAGTAGGCCGTCTATTTCACGGCTCTCGAATACGTTCCGCAGCCCCCACTCGACCATGCGGGCAGCCAAACTGATGCGCTCGCCTCCACTCAGTTGCGATCCTCGGGGAAGACGGGGATGGGCATGAAGCCGACGCCGTCCTCGGCCAGGCTTTTCGCCTCCTCCAGTGTCGCCTCGCCATAGATGCCGCGCGCGTCGGCCTCGCCGAAATGGATCTTGCGCGCTTCCTCGGCGAACTTGTCGCCGACATAGTCGGCGTTTTCGCGGATCTTCTCCGACAGCGCCTTGATCTCGGCCATCGCCTTCTTCTGCATCTCGTTCATGGCGAGAGCGATTTTTTCTTGTCTGCGGCCGGTCGAGACGGCCGGCGCCATCAGCGCCTTGCCGACCTTCTTCGAGCCGCAGGCCGGGCATTCGACGAAGCCGCGCTTCTTCTGCTTGTCGAAGTCGTCATTGTTGCGGAACCAGGCCTCGAACTCGTGATCCTGGTCGCAGATCAGGGAAAAGCGGATCAAGACGCAGCCCCCCGGAGCATGACGGGCTGGGCGGCAACGCTCGCCACGCGGAATTCGCGTGCGTTCTTGAGGTTGGGGATTTTCTGGCGCGCCTCTGCCGACAGCGCCGTATCGATCTCGGCGACGATCACGCCTGATGCGTCATGGTCGGCCTCGGCGAGAATCCTGCCCCATGGGTCGACGATCATCGAATGGCCGAACGTCTCGCGGCCGTCCTCGTGCTGCCCGCCCTGAGCCGCGGAAATCATGAAGGCGCCGTTCTCGATGGCGCGGGCCCGCTGCAGGATGTGCCAATGCCCCTGGCCGGTCTGGCGGGTGAAGGCGGCGGGCGCAGTCAGCACCTCGGCTCCGGCCAGCGCCTCGGCGCGGAAAAGTTGCGGGAAACGCACGTCGTAGCAGATGCCGAAGCCGACCTTCGCAGCACCGATATCGGCCACCAGCGCCTCGGCTCCAGGCTCGTAGGTCGCCGATTCGCGCCAGCTCTCGCCATTGTCGAGGTCGACGTCGAACATGTGGATCTTGTCGTAGCGGGCGGCGAGCGAGCCGTCCGGCGCGAACAGGAAGGCGCGGTTGGCGATCTTGCCGTCTTCCCTGAGGATGCCGGTCGAGCCGACATGCAGGAAAATGCGGAGTTCGGCCGAAAGCCGGCCGGCCGCGGCAACGATCACGTCGTCCTTCTCCTGCCTGAAGGCCATCGCGCGGTCGGCCTTGTCGCGGATGATGGCGCCGGTCATCTCCGGCGTCTGCACATAGGTCGCGCCCCTGGCCGCCGCTTCGCGCACCAGCGCCTCGAAGTCGACGACATTGCGTTCCGGCTCCCTGCCGGAGCGCATCTGGACGGCGGCGGCCTTGAACTTACCCATGCAGAAGACCCTAGTTCAGTTGTCCGTTGGCAAGCAGCCCGTCGAGCCGGCCCTGACGCTCCAGTTCATGGAGGTCGTCGGAGCCGCCGACATGATAGCCGCCGATGAATATCTGCGGAAAGGTGCTGCGGCCATTGGCGCGCGCGATCATTTCCTGGCGCAAATCCGGCGAGAAGCTGGCGTCATGCTCGGTATAGGCGACGCCCTTGCGGTCGAGCAAACGCTTGGCAGCGGCGCAATAGCCGCACATCACCCGCGTATAGATCGTCACGTCGACCATTCCGTTCCGTCAGCCTGACTGTCTCTTTGTCGACTATATAGTGTCCGGATCGCCGGGCAGGAAGGCCCTCGCCGCCCCGTCACTTGACCCAGATATGTCACTCGTTCCACGGATCGCCCCTATCCAGGTCGCCCGGCAGCACGCGCGCGAAGGTCAGGACGTCGACCGCGGCAGCACCGCTCCGTTTCAGCGCCTTGGTGACCGACGCGACGGTTGCCCCGGTCGTGTAGACGTCGTCGACCACCAGCACGCGCCGGCCGCGCACTGAAATGTCGTGCTCCGGTGGTACCTTGAAGGCGGCGCGGACATTGTCCTGTCGCTCGGAAAGGCCGAGCCCGACCTGCTGGCGGGTGACCTTGACGCGCCGGATCGCCATCGGCTCGAACGGCTTGCCCGACAAGGCGGCGATCGTTCGCGCCAGTTCCGCCGACTGGTTGAAACGGCGGGAAAAGAAGCGCCGCCAGTGGAGCGGCACCGGCACGACGACATCGGCATCGGCGACGAACTCGGCCCCGGCGCGCAGCATCCAGCGCGCCATCCACGGCGCGAGGTCGGTGCGGTCGCCATATTTCAGCGCCTGGACCATGCGCCGGGCGACGCCCGTATAGGCGACCGCCGCCCGCGCACGTTCGAAAGGCGGCGGATTGGCGATCGCCTCGGCGGAGAGGAACCCCTCGCCCATCTCGTACTGGAAAGGCGTGCCCATCACCGCGCACCAGGGCTTTTCGAGGAAGCGCAGCTTCGGCCAGCATTGGCCGCAGAGCGCGCCGGGCTGCGAAACCTGTCGGCGGCAGCCCGCGCAGACGGGCGGAAACAGGAGCCGCACCGGCAGCGCCAGCGCGTTCAAGGCAAGGCTCGTCAGTTCAGGCATTCTCCCCCATGCCCCTTGCGATCCGTGGCCGAGAATAGCAGAACCCCGGGCAAGCGGCGGCATTTTTTCGCCCGGAGAGCCAGAGTGGCAGACGACCCGCACGAGATCATCGACACCGGCCTGCTGGTCGATCGCAAGCGCCGCGCGGTCGCGCGGGCCGTGGCGGGCGCCGACTTCCTGATGGAGCGCGCCGCCGAGGACCTCGCCGAACGCCTGGCGACGGTCGGCCGGCGCTTCGAAAAGGCCGCGGCGCTGTTTTGCGTGACGGCGGCGGCGCGCGACGCCGTTCTCGCCTCGGGCAAGGCGGACGAGGCGGTGAGGATCGAGGCCGACGCCGCGTTCTTGGGCGGTGGCGAGGGCATCGTCGCCACACCCGGCCACGTGCCGCTCGCCCCCGCGAGCATCGGCCTTGCGGTGTCGCTGCTCTCGCTGCAGGACGAAAACGACATTCCCGGCATGCTGGTGCAGATACGCCGGGCGCTGAAGCCCGACGGGCTCTTCCTCGGCGCCATGGCGGGCGCCGGCACGCTGGCGGAACTGCGCGAAAGCCTGCTTGCGGCGGAGGCGGAACTGTCGGGCGGCGCGAGCCCGCGCGTGCTGCCCTTCGCGGATGTCCGCGAGGTCGGCGCGCTGCTCCAGCGGGCCGGTTTCGCGCTGCCCGTCACCGATGTCGAGACGGTGACGGTGCGCTACGCGACCATGTTCGACCTGATCCGCGATCTGCGCGCCATGGGCGCGACCAACGTGCTTTCGGGCCGCTCCCGCAAGCCGACGTCGCGAGAATTCTTCGCGCGGGCCGCCGCGATCTACGCGGACCGCTTCTCCGATCCCGACGGACGCGTCAGGGCGACGTTCTCGTTCATCTGGATGTCCGGATGGGCGCCGGACGCTTCGCAGCAGAAGCCGCTGCGGCCGGGTTCGGCGCAGGTTTCCCTGGCCGAAGCGCTCGGCCGGAAGAACGTGAAATGACTATTGGTTGAAGGCTTTCTGAAGCTCGCGGTCCTGATTGGCGAACATGTCCTCGACCGCATTGCCGACCGTGCCTATTCCCGCCACGATCACCAGCGACAGCAGAGCAATGATGAGACCGTACTCGATCGCGGTGCCCCCGCTCTCGTCCCCCAGAAATCGCCGCATCGCCCACATGACGCTTGTTCCCTGTTCGGCATGCACCTTAGCGGCTACCCGTTAAGAAAGGTTAACGACGCAGCGTTAAGCGAGGATTAAGCGCGCGCGCGGCGACAGCGCGTTGCTTCAGCAACCGCCGCTGCGACGGCCGGCCGAATCTATGATGCAGACGGCGCCCGGCGCCTGCAGTACGCTGCGGCGTATCGTGTAGGCCTCGCGCTGCCCGACCGAGCCGGTGGAGATGAAGTCGATGCCTTCCCCGCCGACCACCCGCGTCTTCGAATATTTGTCGGCCATCGGCGCCAGGATGAGCGCCAGCGCCACGGCGGCCGATCCGAACAGCAAGGCGGCGCGGAGCATGCTGCTCCCTGCAGCGCCGAACAGCGGCCCGCGTCGGTTGCGGATCGCATCCCACTCGTCTTCACGCGTCATGTCGGCCTATCCCCTGCGCCACGGCGACATACAGCGCGGTCGTTGCGAACCGGCTGCCGGGCGCAATTTTTCACACTTGCCTAAACGGTCCATTAACGGTGCGGCAAAGGAATGCGGCCGACTCCGGAAAGGGCGGCTGCCGATCAGAGCAGGTCGATCAGATGCGGGATCAGCGGCAGGTCGGCAGGCGGCATCGGATAGTCGCGCATCTGCCTGGGACGCACCCATTTCAGCGTCTGCCCTTCCTTCGGCTCCGGAATGCCCCAGAACCGGCGGCACACGAAGAGCGGCATCAGCAGGTGGAAATCGTCGTAGGAATGGCTGGCGAAGGTCAGCGGCGCCAGGCAGGCCACCTTGGTCTCGACGCCGATCTCCTCCTGCACCTCGCGTACGATGGTTTCTTCAGGCGTCTCGCCGGGCTCCACCTTGCCGCCCGGGAATTCCCACAGGCCGGCCAGCATCTTGCCTTCCGGGCGCTGCGCCAGAAGCACGCGTCCGTCCCCGTCGACCAGGGCGACGGCGGCGACCAGGAGAAGCTTCTTCATGCCCGCGTCCATGCTCAGGCTTCCGGCCGGCGGCGATAGTGATAGCGATAGAGCTCGGCAAAGCCGAGCGTGCCGTAGAGCCGCCGCGCCGCGAAATTGTCGGCGCCGACCTGCAGCCAGGCATGCCGCGCGCCGCGCAGCCTCGCCCATTTCAGCGCCGAGAGTAGCAGGCGCCTGCTGTAGCCCTTGCCGCGTTCGCTCTCCGCCGTCGCAACCTCGAACAACCCGGCAAGATCGCCGTCATGCACGCAGATCGCGGTGGCCACCGGCTTTTCATCCTGCTCCAGCACGAAAAGGCCGGCCTCCGGCTGGATCGCGCCTATGATTTCGGAAAGCCCGGGGCGCAATGCGGGATCCGCCCCCTGCGTCTCCATCGCCGCGCTGACGAAACGCCCCATGTCCTTCATCGGGATCTGGTCCATGGCGCCATGCACGGCATCGTTGTCGATGTCGAGTTGCATGACCAGCGATTCGTCGAAGCCTGTCCAGCCCTCCGTCTCGAGGTGATCGACCAGTTTCCGCCCGGCGAGCGGCGACAGGCGGAAGGTCAGCGGCCGGCCGTAGGCGTCGAAGCGGCGCGCCGCCCGGATGATGCGCTCGGGCAGGTCCTGCACGTCGCCGGGATCGAGCGGATTGACCGAATTCAGCCGCTTGGCGGGATGGCCGGCAGTCAGCCGCACGACCCAGGTGCCGTCATAATGCACGGCGGAGGCCGGCCAGGCGCGGAACCCCGCCGCCTCGAAGCGGCGAACGGTCGAAAGCGCAGCCTTTGGCTCCTTGCCTGGCACCGCTTTGCCCATCAGCTTCTGTAATCGCCGTTGATGGTGACATATTCCTTGGTCAGGTCGCAGGTCCAGACCGTCGCCTTGCCGCGGCCGATGCCGATATCGGCCCGGATGCGGATGTCGTCGCGCTTCATATAGGCCGAGGTCGCCTCTTCCGAATAATCCGGGTCGCGCTCGCCCTCGAAGGCCAGCCGGTTGTCGCCGAACCAGACCGACAGGCGGTCGCGGTCGGCCGGTTCGCCGGCTTTGCCGACCGCCATGACGACGCGGCCCCAATTGGCGTCCTCGCCGGCGACCGCCGTCTTGACCAGCGGCGAATTGGCGATCGACAGCGCTATTCTTTTCGCCGAGCGGGCCGAGCGCGCGCCGGTGACCGTCACCTCGACCTGCTTGCGGGCGCCTTCGCCGTCGCGCACCACCTGCAGCGCCAGCGACTTCAGCACCTTGCCAAGCCCGCGCTTGAAGGCGGAGAGCCGCGGGTCCTTCGCATCGTCGATCCGCGGCGCGCCGCGCCTGGCGGCCGCACCCGTCGCGAAAAGAAGCAGCGTGTCGCTGGTCGAGGTGTCGCTGTCGACGGTGATGGCGTTGAACGTCTTGCCCACCCCGCCCGACAGCAGCGCCTGCAGCACCGGCGCGGCGATCGGCGCGTCGGTCGCCACGAAGGAGAGCATCGTCGCCATGTCGGGCGCGATCATGCCGGCGCCCTTGGCGATGCCGTTGATGGTGACGTCGGCGTCGCCGAGCTTCACCGTCACCGTCGCCACCTTCGGATAGGTGTCGGTCGTCATGATGGCGCTCGCCGCCTCGCGCCAGAACTCGAGCTTGGCCTGCTTCACCATGCCGGCGAGCAGATGCGAGAAGCGGGACGTGTCGAGCGGCTCGCCGATCACGCCGGTCGAGGCGAGGAAGATTTCGTTCTCGGAGCAGCCGGCCGCCGCTGCGCCGGCCTTGCCGGTGAGGCCGGTGGATTCGCGACCCTTACTGCCGGTGAAGGCGTTGGCGTTGCCGGAATTGACGATCAGCAGCCGCGCCTTTCCGCCCGCGAGGTTCTGGCGGCACCAGTCGACCGGCGCCGAAGGGCATTTGGAGCGCGTGAAGACGCCTGCGACTTCCGTCCCCTCGTCGAACACCATGGCCAGCACATCGGTGCGGTTCTTGTACTTGATGCCCGCCTCGGCGGTCGCCATGCGCACGCCCTCGATTTCAGGCATTTTCGGGTATTTTTTCGGAGCGAGCGGCGAAATCGTTGCGGACATATGGGCCTCGGTCGGTGGCGCGCGGAAGTGGCTCCGTTTGCCCGATAGCGCTGGGGTGCGCAAGACGTTTGCTGATCGATCGACGCGAGAACCGCCCGGAAAACGAACGTTTTTCACCTCCTTGCGGGCGACTCCCCGGCCAACCGGCCGCCCCGGACCGACGCACGCTGTCACACAATGTGAACGAGCAACGGCGCAACCTGGGCGTGTCGCGCATTGAAGCTCGCGTCAGGCTCGAATAAGCAGGACGCCATGACGACGATCGACGACATCGTCCGGCCGCTCGCGCTGACGGCCAGTCTTCTCGCCCGCTTCTGGCCGCAGCTTCTGCTCATCTGCACGCTTGGTTATATCGCAAGCGACCTTCTGCTCAGGGGGGCGGTCCTGGCGGGTTTGCATAGCCCGCTCGCCGGCCTCATGGTGCTTTCGCTGGTGGTGCTGACGAAGCTCCTGGTGGTCGTCATGATGTTCGCAGTGCTGCGTCCCGGCCTGCCGGCCCTCGCCTCGCTGCGCCAGAACTCCGCGGTGCGTTCTCCCGACGCGCCGGAGACGAGGTCCGCCGACCACATGCTGGCGGTGACCGCCGTGGTCATCCTGCCCTTCTTCGCCTTCTACGCGGCGTGGGGATTCCTCGGCGACACGGTGCGCGTCTATTCCCGGATGGCGCTCGAGGCCGTTCCCTTCGGCGAACGCGCCGACATCTTCGGGATGCATCGCTCGCGTGCCCTCATCGCGTCCATCGTCATCTGCTGGCTGATTCGCTGGTTCGCCAAGCGCATGAACGACCGCGCGCACGGTCCCTACTGGCGGCTGGTCATCGTCGCGGCGGACGCAAGCTGGATCTTCATCGGCCTCTACGCGCTCGACGTCTGGAAGGACGAGTTCATCACCTGGATCGGCGCCGGAGCGCTGCTCGACGAACTCCAGACGAGCGCGCTGACCTCCTTCTCCATGGTCGCCCACGCCGCCGAGGGCTTCACGCCGGTGGAGTTCCGATCACCGGCTCTGCTGGAGCAGGCGCAAGGCCTCTTCTTCTACGCGCTGCTGCCGATGGTCTGGCTGGTGATGGCGGCGATCATCAACGGCTACGAGCTGTCGGCGGCGACCGCTCCCGTCGCCGCGCCGCCGTCGCGCCACTCGACCTGGAGGAAGTGGCTCCAGGACTTCATCACGCACTTCTTCGGCGGCTATCGCTCGCGCTACCAGCCCGTCTGGACCTGCCTCAAGCTCACCCTCGGCGCGGGACTGGCGACGCTGATCACCTTCGTCATCGCCTACCGCCTGATAGGCTGGCTCGGGGCGTGGCTGTGGTATGGCGCGTCGCGCACGCTCGGCATCCCTGATCTCGATTCCTGGCAGGTCGTCTTCGGCGTCGCCAGCCTTTTCATCGGCAGCCCCAGCGACCTCGACGGCGGCATTCTGCTCGACGCCATGCGCATCGCGCTCCTGGCCGCGGTGCTGGAATATTGCGTCGCCTCGCAGGTGACGCCCAAGGCGCGCGCGGCTATCTGAGGACCAGATTGCCGGGTAAGGCGTTCGGCTTGATCAGCGAGAGCGCCAGGCCGTCGACATCGGCCGGCACCACGAAGGTTTCCGCCATCTTCACTGTGGCGCCCGCTTGCACCTGTTCCGGAGTAAGGCCGCCGCAGTTCGGCTTTTCGGCGGCTTCGGGGCGCTGCTCGCGCACGATCCGGTGGACCGTGAACCTTGGCTGCCAGCGGCGTCCGCCGGCGTCGGTGAGCGCGACGACGCACGGGCTCTCCATCAGTACCGCCGGGTCCTCGATCCTCGCCTCGAATTCGGCAAGCACCACGCTTCTGCCGGTCGACCCTATCGGCAGGACCGAGAGCCCGGTCATCCGCCACTCGGCTCCGGCGTAGCGTTGCGCGGCTCCCCGCTCCACGTTGATCGGATCGCGACCGTTGTTGGCCCACCATTGCGTCAGGCTGCCCCATGTATGGGCCAGGACGGCGGCCGGCAGGACGACGACCAGCGCCGCCAGGCTCAGCCAGTAGCGGCGGCGTTCGCCCGCTTGCAGCTCCGGCACGGTCACTTGGCCTCCAGCGTCCAGGGCAACTCACCGCCGGCAGGGCCGATCGCGATCGTCGACCGGATCCGGTCGGCGGGGAGATCCGGCACCGGCATCCGCACCTGCTCGGCGAGCGGCATGAGCAAGCTGCGCGAAACGAGCAGCGTTCCTCCGGAAAGTTCGTTTTCGGGCACTTCGAAAGCCATCAGAAAGGGCATCGCGAGACCCGGCTCGAAGTTGGCGGTCTGCACCATTCCCGGCACGTTGGACAACCGCTGGCTGAGCCCGTAGCGCACGCCGCTCGGACCGATCCACTCGGCCGAGGTCAGCGCCATGCTTTCGCGTTTGGCCTCGGCCACGGCCTCCACCAGTATCCAGACCCCGGAGGTCGTGTAGGTCTTGGTGCTGCCGTAGCTTTCGGTCTCCAGCGCACGCGCCAGATTGACCCTGCCGGCGACCAGCGCGAAATCGCGGGCATCGACCCTCTCGCCCAACCTGCCGGAAACGGGAACCTGCGAGATGATCTCGCTGTAGAACGGTGTCGTGTGCTGCATCGCGTACAGCACGACCGCCGCGAACAGCACCGCGGCAAGCCCCTTGAGCCTGCCGCTCACTGCTCCGCCTCGCTTTCGGCTGCCGTCACCGGCAGTTCGACGATGGCGATCGGATCGCGGTCGAACCAGCTCGAGTGGCCGTAGAGGTTGTCGCGGCGCTTGTAGATCTCGCTGCCGACCTTGAGGCGCACGGTCTGCGGCAGGGGCTGCTCCTCAGGCCATTCCCAGGCGACGACCAGCCGCTCCGGCATATCAGGATTGATGGCGCTGGCGATCCACTTGTCCCGCACCAGGTAGAACGTCGGCTCCCGCAGGTTTTCCATGGGCGGGTCGAAGGTGAACAGCCTCGGCGAGACAAAGGCGGTCGCCGCGGAACGATTGTCCGCGTCGAACTCGACCATGACGAATTTTTTCGGCTCGTAGGGTTTGACGCCCGTCGGCGGGACGTCGCCGGCGCGCGCCTCGCGGATGGTGACGATCCAGCGGCCGGTGTCGATCGGCGAGCCGGCCTCGACATTCGGTATCACGTTCGGGTTGGCCGCCTCGTAGACGGTCATCGCGAAGGACATCGCAGCCGCGAGTGTGCCGCCTATACCGGCGGCCAGGAAAGCGAAGAGACGCTGTCGCAACGTCGATCGTGGCGTGACGGACATGCTTGCTCCGTGGGCCGCGAAAATTCACCCATTGCTTGCATGATTTCAACCCGCGATTGCGCGTCGGCGATCACGTTTGGTCACATCCCGCAACCGCCCGCAACCAGAAGCCGCAACGCCCGGAATCGAAAACGCCGGAATCGAAACGGCGCGAGCCGGCTCTCCGCCAACCCGCGCCGTCCAGTCTGTACGCCGCCGGCCCGCGAGCCGCCGGTACGCCTGTCTTACTGCTGCGGCTCTTCCGCCTGTTCGTCTTCCGTCTGTTCCATGGCGTCGACCGCCTTCTTCAGCTCGGGGTCGGTGACGTCGACCTTCGCCGCCTGGCGCAGGTCCTCGACCATCGCGAAGTATTTCTCGCGGAACACCAGATTGCGGACCTCGTCCTTGACCGAATCGAAGGCGGGCGGCTGCTGGGCCCGCTTGTCCTCGACCATGATGATGTGCCAGCCGAACTGGCTCTGCACCGGTTCCTTGCTGTATTCGCCGACATTGAGCGCGAAGGCCGCCTTCTCGAACTCCGGCACCATCTGGCCCGGCGCGAAATAGCCGAGGTCGCCGCCAGTGGTCTTGCCGCTGGGGTCGGTCGTGTGCTGGGCGGCCAGGTCCTCGAACTTGGCGCCGCCGTCGAGCTGCTTGACGATCGCCTCGGCCTCTTCCTTGGTCTTGACCAGGATGTGGCGCGCCTTGACCTCGTTCACCGGCGGCGTGTCTGCGAGCTGCTTGTCGTAGCGGGCGCGGATCTCCTCGTCGGTGATCTTGGCCCCGACATCCTTTTCGATCACTTCGCTGTGCAGCGCGCGCTGCTGCAGGAACGCCATGCGGCGCTGGAATTCCGCGTCCTTGTCGAGCCCTTCCGCGACCGCCTTGTCGGCGAGCAGCCTGATCTCCATGATTGCCATGAAGGCCGCCGCGCGGCGCTGGTCCGGCGGAAGCTGCGAATATTGCTGGTCGACGCTTGCCAGCGCCAGCGCGAGGTCGGCCTCGCTGACCGGCTTGCCGTCGATGGTGGCGACGATTTTCGCCGGGTCGGGCGCGGCCGGCTTGGCCGCCTCGGCGGCCGGCTGCTCGGCGGGCGCCGACTCCTGGGCGACGGCCGCCGTAGTCAGGGCGGCAAGCAGGCTGAAGGGAAGCGCCAGTCTGGTGAATGCGGCGCGACGGGACGAAATCGACATGGAACTCTCCGATCGGGAACTAAGCCGCTTCAAAACACGCAGGATTGCGGCGGATTTCAGCGCTATATAGCGCAAATGCGCGCGTTGACATCGGTTGAGGCCCCTCTTATCTGTCCAGCGTCTTTGCGTCCAGAACCGTTTTCGGGGCGCTTTTCGCTGTTTGCAGAATCCGCTTCGCCTGCCGGGTCCCGCGGATTTCGTCGGTACCCCGCCGGCAAAACTACGGTTGAAAGGACCATTTGATGGTCAGTCTCGGCGTTCTCGCCCGCAAGATATTCGGTTCGTCCAACGATCGCCGCATCAAGTCGACGCGGCCACGGGTCGAGGCGATAAACGCCATGGAGAACGAGCTGCGGGCGCTGTCCGACGAGCAGCTCGCCGCGCGCACCGTCCAGTTCCGCGCCGATCTCGCTAATGGCGCCAGCCTCGACGACCTGCTCGTCCCGGCATTCGCCACTGTCCGCGAGGCGGCGCGCCGCGTGCTCGGCATGCGTCCCTTCGACGTCCAGCTCGTCGGCGGCATGGTGCTCCACAATGGCGGCATCGCCGAGATGCGCACCGGCGAAGGCAAGACGCTGGTCGCCACGCTTCCCGTCTATCTCAACGCGCTCGCCGGCAAGGGCGTCCACGTCGTCACCGTCAACGACTACCTCGCCCGGCGCGACGCCGAATGGATGGGCCGCATCTACAAGTTCCTCGGCCTGACCACCGGCATCATCGTGCACGGCCTGTCCGACGACGAGCGCCGCGCCGCCTACGCTGCCGACGTCACCTACGCCACCAACAACGAGCTCGGCTTCGACTATCTGCGCGACAACATGAAGTACGATCGCCAGTCGATGGTGCAGCGCGGCCATCACTATGCGATCGTCGACGAGGTCGATTCGATCCTGGTCGACGAAGCCCGTACGCCGCTCATCATTTCCGGTCCGCTCGAGGACAGGTCGGAAATGTACAACACGATCGACACCTTCATCCTGAAGCTCGACGCGCCCGACTACGAGGTCGACGAGAAGCAGCGCACCGCCATCTTCACCGAGGAAGGCACCGAGAAGCTCGAGAACCTGCTGCGCGATGCCGGGCACCTCAAGGGCGAGTCGCTCTACGACGTCGAGAACGTCGCCATCGTCCACCACGTCAACAACGCGCTGAAGGCGCACCGCCTGTTCCAGCGCGACAAGGACTACATCGTCCGTAACAACGAGATCGTCATCATCGACGAGTTCACCGGCCGCATGATGCCCGGCCGCCGCTATTCGGAAGGCCTGCACCAAGCCCTCGAGGCCAAGGAGCATGTGGCGATCCAGCCGGAGAACCAGACGCTCGCCTCGGTGACGTTCCAGAACTACTTCCGCATGTACAAGAAGCTTGCCGGCATGACCGGCACGGCGCTGACGGAAGCCGAGGAATTCGGCAACATCTACGGCCTCGAAGTGACCGAGGTGCCGACCAACCTGCCGGTCAAGCGCATCGACGAGGACGACGAGGTCTACCGGACCGTCGAGGAGAAGTACAAGGCGATTGTCCGCGACATCAAGGAAGCCCGCGAGAAGGGCCAGCCGATCCTCGTCGGCACCACCTCGATCGAGAAGTCCGAGCAGCTCGCCGAACGGCTCCGCAAGGACGGCTTCAAGGATTTCGCGGTGCTGAACGCCCGCCACCACGAGCAGGAAGCGGCTATCGTCGCGCAGGCCGGCAAGCCCGGCGCCATCACCATCGCCACCAACATGGCCGGCCGCGGCACCGACATCCAGCTCGGCGGCAACGCCGACATGCGCATCGCGCAGGAGCTCGGCGACATGCCTGAGGGTCCCGAGCGCGAGGCGAAGGAAAAAGCCATCCGCGAGGACATCCAGCGCCTCAAGGAGCAGGCGATCGCCGCCGGCGGCCTCTACGTGCTCGCCACCGAGCGCCACGAGAGCCGCCGCATCGACAACCAGCTCCGCGGCCGTTCCGGCCGCCAGGGCGACCCCGGCCGCTCGAAATTCTTCCTGTCGCTGCAGGACGACCTGATGCGCATCTTCGGCTCCGAGCGCATGGACGGCATGCTGCAGAAGCTCGGCCTCAAGGAAGACGAGGCGATCATCCATCCCTGGATCAACAAGGCGCTGGAGAAGGCCCAGAAGAAGGTCGAGGCGCGCAACTTCGACATCCGCAAGAACCTGCTGAAATACGACGACGTCGCCAACGACCAGCGCAAGGTGGTGTTCGATCAGCGCATCGAGCTGATGGACGGCGAGAACCTCAGCGAAACCGTCGCCGAGATGCGCCAGGACGTCATCACCGACCTCGTCGCCAAGCACATCCCCGAAAACGCCTATGCCGAGCAGTGGGACGCCGCCGGCCTCAAGGAAGGCGTCCTCCAGAGCCTCAACCTCGACCTGCCCGTCGAGGACTGGGTCAAGGAGGAAGGCATCGCGGAAGAGGAAATCAGCGAGCGCATCACCAAGGCCGCCGACGAAGCCGCGACGGACCGCGCCGGCCGCTTCGGCCCCGAGGTCATGGCCTATGTCGAGCGCTCGATCATGCTGCAGACGCTCGACCATCTGTGGCGCGAGCATCTCGTCAATCTGGACCACCTGCGCTCGGTGGTCGGCTTCCGCGGCTACGCCCAGCGCGACCCGCTGCAGGAGTACAAGCAGGAAAGCTTCGAGCTGTTCCAGACGATGCTGACGAACCTGCGCCAGGCCGTCACCGCGCAGCTTATGCGCGTCGAGCTGGTGCGCGAGGCCGCCGAAGCCCCGCCGCCGGAAGCGCCGGAGACCTTCGGCCATCACATCGACGGCACCACCGGAGAGGACGATTTCGCCGAGGCCGACTTCGGCGGCGCCTCCGTCTCGGTGCTCGCCGACAACCGCACGGTAGCGCCGGAACAGCGCGATCCCGCCAACCCCGCCACCTGGGGCAAGGTCGGCCGCAACGAGGCATGCCCGTGCGGCTCCGGCAAGAAATACAAGCACTGCCACGGCGCGTTCGGCTAGCGCCGGCTCCCCTCACGCCGGGCGGCATCAGGTTCTCGCCCGGCGACGCGCCGGCCCGGCTGTCCTGTCTCGAGGGCAGCCGATATCGGCTAGGCGAATAGCCCTGCTCTAAAGCACCAGCATCGTTGCCAGCGCCAGCATCAGCCCCATGCCGGCGATGTCGGTTCCGGTGGTGAGGAAGATGCTCGACGCGGTGCAGGGATCAGCGCCGAATCGCTTCAGCGTCAGCGGGACCAGCACACCGAACAGTCCCGACGCCATGCAGGCGCCGGTCATCGCCAGCAGGATGACGATGCCGAGCATCACCGCTTCCTGTGGGTTGCCGCCGGCGGTCCAGTACATCGCCAGGCCTGCGACGATGCCGGTCAGCACGCCGTTCATCGCGCCCAGGATCAGTTCCTTCGTGATCAGTTTTCGCACCGGGAAGTGATTGAGGTCGCCGAGCGTCATGCCGCGCAGCGTGATCGCCAGCGCCTGGCATCCGGTATTGCCGCTCTGGCCCGCGAGGATCGGCAGGAAGGCCGCCAGCGCCACGATCTGCGTGATGGTGCCCTCGAACAGGCTGACCACGAAGCCGGCGATGAAGGCGGTCAGGAGGTTCACCTGCAGCCAGGGATGCCGCATCTTGAAGGCCGGCCAGATCGCCGTATAGAGCCGCTCCTCCTTGTCGACACCGACCATCTGGCCCGATTGCGCGCTGATCTCGATCGCCTGGCGTTCGAATAGGCGCCAGCCGCGCACGATGCCGATCACGTGCATGTCGGTATCGACGACCGGGTAGACGGGATAGTGCCGGTGAATGGCGGCCTTGTCGGCCTCGGCGAGGTCCATCTCCGGGGTCAGCGCGAAGGGCTCGGGCAGCATCACGTGTTTCAGCGTCTCGTCCGGCCCGGCCAGCAGAAGATCGCGGATGACGACCAGCCCGACGAGCCTGCTCTGCGCATCGGTCACGTACATGTAGGTGATCTGCCTGGGCGTCTCGTGGCTCCGCAGGAAGTCGATCGCTTGCTGCACCGTCGCGTCCTGCGGCAGCACGGCCAGCGCCGGCTCCATGATTTCGCCGACCGTGTGTTCGATCACATCCGCATAGGAGTGGGAGACATGCGACCGCAGTTCCGGCGGCAGATAGGCCTTGATGTGGCCGGCCAGGATCTGCGGCAGTTCCGCGAACACCTCGGCAATTCGTTCGGGCGGCTCCCTGGACAGCAACTGCGCCGCATCCATGGGCACGCGCGCCCGGACCGCGCGAACCAGGCCCGCGATATCGTCTTGTTCGCTCATGGAACGCTTCTCCGCTCCGTTCCCGCCGATTCGGCAAGATTGACCCAGCGTCAACCGAATCGGCAAGAAAAATCAGCGAAGTGGCCGCATGGGAGCGATCGAGGCGCCGATCTGCTTCTGTCAGCATGTGGCACCAGTCTTGACGGCCGGCAGGAAAATCTTTGAGCTTCTGTCGCTTTTCGCGAAGCTCGCTCGTCTTCCAATTGCGGAGCCGCTCGGGAGATCGTCATGTCGCAAGCCGCCATCGAAAGCCAGAACCCCTATCGCTGGGTCATCGTCGCCGCCGGCGGACTGCTCGGCTGCGTCGCCATCGGCGTCATGTTTTCGCTGCCTGTCCTGCTCAGGCCCATCGCCGAGGATACCGGCTGGTCGACGACCGGCGTTTCCACCGCCATGACCATCGGCTTTCTTGCGCTCGCCTTCGCAAGCATGATCTGGGGCGGGCTGTCCGACCGTTTCGGTCCGCGCATCGTGGTTCTCGCCGGCTCGGTGCTGCTGGCGGCAAGCATGGCTGCGGCGAGCCGCGCCACCTCGCTGATCGAGTTCCAGCTCGTCTTCGGGCTGGTCGTGGGCGCCGCCACCGCCGCGATCTTCGCGCCGATGATGGCCTGCGTGACCGGCTGGTTCGAAACCCAGCGCAGCCTCGCCGTGTCGCTGGTCTCGGCAGGCATGGGCATGGCGCCGATGACCATGTCGCCGCTCGCCGCCTGGCTGGTCACAGACTACGACTGGCGCACGACGATGCTTATCCTGGCCGTGATCGCCGCGGCGATCATGATCCCGGCGTCCTTCCTGGTGCGCAGCCCGCCTGCCCTGCAATCCGCGAATGCCGCGCCCTCCCCGCAGGCGGAGCCCGAAATGTCGGTGAGGCAGGCGGTGAGGACGCCGCAATTCGTCATCCTGCTGCTGACCAACTTCTTCTGCTGCGCGACGCATTCCGGCCCGATCTTCCACACGGTGAGCTATGCCATCACCTGCGGCATCCCGATGATCGCGGCGGTGACGATCTACAGCGTCGAGGGACTGGCGGGCATGGGCGGCCGGATCGCCTTCGGCTTCCTCGGCGACCGGTTCGGCGCCAAGAACGTGCTTGTCACCGGGCTTTTCCTGCAGGCCTTCGGCGTTCTCGGCTATGTGTTCGTCAGCCAGCTGGCCGGCTTCTACACGGTCGCGGTGATCGTCGGCTTCATCTACGCCGGCGTCATGCCGCTCTACGCGGTGATCGCGCGCGAGAATTTCCCGCTGAAGATGATGGGAACGGTGATCGGCGGCACCGCCATGGCCGGCAGCCTCGGCATGGCGACCGGCCCGCTGCTCGGCGGCCTGCTCTACGACAGCTTCGCCACCTATAGCTGGCTCTACATCGGATCCTGGGGCATGGGCCTCGGCGCCTTCCTGATCGCGATGGCCTTCAAGCCCTTTCCCAAGCCGCAACCGGCCATGGCCGCGGCTTGAACGCCGCCTGAAAGCACCGCCTCCAGGCTCATCCGGCCTGCTTCGTTCGCCGCCCCTCCGCCCGGAGGGGTGGCAGCGGCTGCGCCCAACCGTTTCTTAAAGACTTTTGCATAGGGATGCCGCTGACGGAGACGGAGTTGAGTGCGTGCGCTTTTCCGCGGCAACGACCGCTGACAGGCTCCTGCCGGAGCGCCTGGCGCTGCGCGCACGGCCGCTGCTCGGCCGCGTGGATGCGGTGCTCTTCAGCGCCGACGAGCGCGGCGAGGCAGGCCGCATGTCGGTCATCGCCTTCGCCATCCGCATCGTCAGCGCCGTCATCGCCTTCGTCAGCCAGGTTTTCCTGGCCCGCTGGATGGGCAGCTTCGAATACGGCATCTTCGTGCTCGTCTGGACCACCATGGTGATCGCCGGCAACGTCTCCTGCCTCGGCTTCCACACATCCGTCATCCGCTTCATCCCTGAATACCGCGAAAAAGGCCTGCTGCCGGAGCTGCGCGGCATCCTCGTCGTCAGCCGGCTGTTCGTGCTGGTCGCGTCCTCCGCGATTGCCGCACTCGGCGTGCTGACGGTCGTGCTGCTCGCGCCCGCGATCGAAAGCTACTACGTAGTGCCCTTCGTGCTCGGCTTCGTCTGCCTGCCGATGATCGCGCTCTCGGACATGCTGCAGGGGATATCGCGCGCCAATTCATGGGCGGTCTTCGCGCTCTCTCCGACCTATCTCGTGCGCCCGATCCTCATTCTGGCGCTGATGGGGGCCGCGCTCGCCGCCGGCTACCTGCCCGACGCCCGCACCGCGCTGGTCGTGGCGATCGCGGCGACCTACATCACCACCATCTGGCAGCTCGTCGGCGTCACCGGCCGGCTGCGCCGGAAACTGCCGTCCGGGCCGCGCGCGGTGCATTTCCGCGCATGGTTCGCCGTGTCGCTGCCGATCTTCCTCGTCGAGAGCTTCTTCTTCCTGCTCACCAATGCCGACGTGCTGATGGTCGGCTTCTTCATGCAGCCAGACGACGTCGCCATCTATTTCGCCACGGTGAAGACGCTGGCGCTGGTGCATTTCGTCTATTTTGCCGTCAAGGCGGGCGTCGCGCAGCGCTACGCGGCCTATACGCATGGCGAGCCGGAAAAGCTCGCCGCCTTCGCGCGGGAGACGGTCTCGTGGACCTTCTGGCCCTCGCTGGTGATGGCGGTCGTCGTGCTGGCTCTCGGACAACCGATGCTGTGGCTCTTCGGCCCCGCCTTCGTCGCCGGCTATCCTCTGCTCTTCCTGCTCGTCGTCGGCGTCGTCGCGCGCTCGGCTGTCGGGCCGGCCGAGAGCCTGCTCACCATGACCGGAAACCAGAATGTCTGCGCCTTCGTCTACGCCCTGACGCTGGCGCTCAACATCGCGCTCAGCGTCGCCCTGATCCCCATCCTCGGGCTGTGGGGCGCGGCGATCGCCACCACCGCGTCGATGGCCTTCGAGGCGGCCGCCCTTTCCTTCACCGTCTGGCGGCGGCTCGGCATCGTCATGGCGATCTTCGTGCCGGCGGGAGGCCCGCGCTGATGGCTGCGGTACCGCTTCTCGAGGAGACGAGCGGAGGCCCCTCCGGCACCATCATCGCGGGACTGGCCGGGCTGTCCGGCAAGCCGGTCGACCCGGCCCAGATCGAGCTTCTCGAAGGCAACCGCCCGCTGCGCCGGCTGGCGATCTATCCGGCCTCGGCCGGCTTCGAGCTGGTCGACGAGCTCGACTATCTCTGCGCCCGCACCATCGAGCCGAACGTCTTCTTCAACCCGCATTTCCTGGCCCCGGCGATGCCGCGCCTGGAGGACCGCGAGGTCCGTCTCGCCGTCATCCGCGACGGCGACGAATACAAGAACCGGCTGCGGCTCCTGGTGCCTTTCTCGATCGAGCGGCCGCCGATGCCGCTCGGCGTCTCGATCATGCGGACCTGGGCCAGTCCCTTCGGCCCGCTCGGCACGCCGCTCGTCGACCGCGACGATCCTGGCGGGGTGATCGAGGATTTCATCGCCATGCTGTCGCGCCCGCACCTGAAACTGCCCAAGGTGCTGGTGCTGCCCGACATGCGGCTCGACGGCGCGGTCGCGTCGCTGGTGAAGTCGATCGCGGAAGCCCGCGGCCTGCCCCTGGTCACCATGAGCAAGGTCGAGCGCGCCTTCCTTGAGAGCTCTCTCGACGGCGATGCGTATCTGAAGGCATCACTCACCTCCAACCGCTACCGCGAATTCCGCCGGCTCAAGCGCAAGCTCGCCGAACAGGGAGAGCTCGTCCACGAGGTGGCGCGGGGGCCGGAGGAGATCCGGCCGGCGATCGAAGGTTTCCTGGCGCTAGAGGCGGCCGGCTGGAAGGGACGCCGGCGCACCGCCATGGCGACCGACCGCTACCGCGCCGCCTTCGCGCGCGAGGCCGTCCACGGCCTTGCCGAGCACGATCTCTGCCGCATCCATTCGCTGACGCTGGGCGGCAGGCTGGTCGCCAGCCTGATCGTCTTCGTCGAGGCGGGCGTCGCCTACACCTGGAAGACCGCCTATGACGAGGACTTCGCATCTTTCTCGCCGGGCGTGCTCTTGATGATCGAGGTGACCAAGCAGCATCTCGACGATCCCAACATCGACCTGACCGATTCCTGCGCCGTGCCCGACCATCCGATGATCTCGCGCCTGTGGAGCGAGCGAAAGCCGATCGGCACGCTGGTCGTCGGCATGACGCCGGCGGCCGACCGCATCACGCGGCAGGCCGCCTCGCAGCTCCACCTCTATCAGGAGACGCGCAACTTCGCCCGGCTGGTGCGCAACCGGGTCCGCGGCCTGCTCAAGCGCTGACCGAACCGGTGACGGCGGCGGCCTCGCGCCTCGCGCGGTCGCGGAAAATGCGGCGGATGACCTTGCCGGTGGTGGTCAACGGCATGGAATCGACGAATTCGACCTCGCGCGGATATTCATGCGCCGACAGGCGCTCGCGCACCCACTGGCCGATCCCCGCGGCGAGCTCCGGGCTGCCCGGAACGCCGTCCTTCAGCACCACATAGGCCTTGACGATCTCGGTCCTCAGCACATCCGGCTTGCCGACCGCCGCGGCCAGCGCCACCGCCGGATGGCCGGTCAGGCAATCCTCGATCTCGCCCGGTCCGATCCGGAAGCCCGCCGAGGTGATGACGTCGTCGTCGCGGCCGAAGAACTGGAAGTAGCCGTCCTCGTCCTCGACGCCCTGGTCGCCCGTCGTCATCCAGTCGCCGATGAATTTTTTCGCCGTCTCGGTCGGGTTCTGCCAGTATTCGAGGAACATCACGGGGTCGGGCCGTGCCACCGCGATCTGGCCGACCTCGCCCGACTTCACAGGCCGGCCTTCGCCGTCGATGATCGCCACGCGATGGCCGGGCACCACCTTGCCGATCGTGCCGGCGCGGCTGACGCCGATGCCGGCGCAGGAGCCGAGCACGAGATTGCATTCGGTCTGGCCGTAGAACTCGTTGGGCGTGACGCCGAGCGCCGCCCTTGCCCACTCATAGGTCTCGCGTCCAAGCGATTCGCCCGCCGAGCAGACGGACCGCAGTTCCAGCCGGAAGCGGCGCCTTATGTCCGGCACCGATTTCAGCATGCGCAGCGCGGTGGGCGGGATGAAGGCATTTTTCACCCCCATCTTCTCGACGAGCGCGAGCGCCAGTTCCGGGTCGAACTTCTCGAACCGCGCCGCCACCACCGGAATGCCGAAATAGAGCGACGGCAGGAGCGCGTTGAGCAGGCCCCCGGCCCAGGCCCAGTCGGCCGGCGTCCACATCAGGTCGCCGGGCTGCGGCAGGAATTCGTAGGCCATCTGCACGCCCGGCAGATGGCCTAGCAGCACCCGGTGCGGCAGCAGCGCGCCCTTGGGCGGCCCCGTCGTGCCCGAGGTGAAGATCATCAGCGCCGGATCGTCGGGACCGGTATCCTCGGCCGCGAAATCCACCGTGCCTTCGGCGACCATCCGGCCGAAATCGTCCGGGCCGTCGCCGACGTCGACGGTGACGATCCCGTCAAGGCCGGGCAGGCGCCCGCTGATATGCGAAAGCTTGGCCGCGCCGGCGGCATTGGTGACCACGAGCTTCACGCCGGCCGTCTGCAGGCGGTATTCCAGCGCCTCGACGCCGAACAGCAGCGCCAGCGGCACGGCGATCGCGCCGAGCTTGTAGATGGCGAGATGCGCGACGACGGTCGCAGAACTCTGCGGCAGCAGAAGCGCCACCCGGTCGCCGCGGCGGATGCCCCGCATGCGCAGCGCGCTGGCGAAGGCGTTCGACTGTCGCGCAAGTTCGGAAAAGCTCAGCTTGCCTGGCGCGCCCTCCGGACGGTATTCAAGGAGCGCCGTCCTGTCCGGGTCCTTCGCCGCCCAGCGGTCGGCGACGGCGACGCCAATGTTGAAGCGCCCGGGGATGGTCCAGCGAAAATCGCTATAGAGGGACGCATGGTCGTCGCGCCGTTCGAGCATGGACAGTTGTCTCCGCTCCTCCGCGCAGCCTCAAAACCCACAGCGTTGCCGCGCATCCGGAAGGGCGGCGCGCCGTGGCAGTGGTGCCCCTGGCCGGTACGCCAGATGGTTTGTCTAACTCTCACAGAGTGCCGAGATTTCCTTGCAAAGTCAAGTGGTTGGCTAGATTCCGCCGAACCGAACCCCCTATATCCGGTGTACCGGAAAATGTCTTCGAGGTGTACTTCTGGTTAGGAAGCTCTTTGTGTCGGCGACGACCCGATGTAAAGGTGGCCCGGCGGAGGGTCTCTACATGGCAACTGAAGATTTGCTTCTGGGCATCCATAAAGCTTTCATGGGCTTTGACAAACGTGCAGAGCGGGCATCTGACGAAATTCTTGAGGCGACTTTTGTCGACACAGGCCCCCTCTTTGATTTGATCTCAAGCGCCAACAACCAAGTGATGTATGGCCGGCGGGGCACCGGAAAAACACACGTTCTGAAATATCTGCGCAGACGCTTACCGAAGCAGGACGAAGCCTCGGTCTATCTCGACCTACGATTGGTTGGTTCGAACGGCTCTATATACGGGGACGACAACCGTCCTATTTCCGAGCGTTCCTACACGTTAATAGTGGACGTTCTGAACGGACTTCAGGACGAGCTATATGCGCTTGCTGTGGGGGCGCTAGAAACAGCACCCGATCCGGCCCAGATAACTTTGAGAGTGGATGATTTAGCCACCGCAATCTCGCAAGTGAAGGTGGTTGGTGAAACTGAAAACACCCTTGAGCAAGGGACGGTAAGCACCAAAAGCGCGTCGGCCGAAGCGGCGGCAAATTCCGGGGGAATGTCGGCGGGCTTGAAGGCTGCAGGGGAAGCGAAGACAAGTTCGACCGCGCGTCGCACCTATAGTGGCATCGAAAAGGTTCACTTGAACTTCGGTGGCATAGGCGCAGCCCTTGGCGGACTTGTAGCAGTGCTTGGACTTAAGCGTCTGTGGGTTCTTATAGACGAGTGGAGCGAAATTCCGGTAGACCTTCAGCCGTATTTGGCTGACTTGCTCCGACGCACGGTTCTCCCCATTGGTTCGATTACAGTTAAGATTGCCGCAATTGACCACAGGTCGAACTTCATCCTTCATAGAGATAAAGGAGAATACCTTGGACTAGAGCTTGGGGCGGATATTACTGCCGATCTGAACCTGGATGACTTCCTCGTCTTCGACAACAACCAAGACAAGTCCACGGAGTTTTTTCGAGCCCTTCTTTTCCGGCACTATAAGAGCACCGATCAGCACTCCCCCGACATCAATACGCCAGAGAAGCTGATCCAAACTGCCTTCACTCAAGTCAATGTGTTTGACGAGTTTGCTCGTGCGGTTGAAGGCGTCCCCCGTGACGCACTAAACCTAGCCACTAAAGTCGCCACCAAGGCGTTCGGTCTGCAAATTTCCGTAGCGCATGTCAGGTCCGCAGCCAGAGACTGGTATCAGCAAGACAAGCACGCCGTAATTCGGAACAATGCACCACTGGACGCCCTTCTCAATACAGTGATTGCCGAGGTAATTGGTGAACGCCGGGCCAGAGCTTTCCTGTTTCCTAGCAATGAACGGGTCGCACTCATCGACCAACTGTTTGATGCGCGCATCCTCCACATTCTCAAGAAAAATGTGTCATCCCACGACGACCCCGGAGTTCGCTACGACGTCTACAAGATCGACTATGGATGCTACGTTGACATGATCAACACGGCTAAAGCCCCGCTGGCGCTGTTCTCGGCCACAGAGACAGACGGAGAGAAGGAAGAACTTATCGAAGTCCCGAAGGACGACTATCGATCGATCAGACGCGCGATCTTGAAACCCGAGATGATATTGGGGACTTCCGACGCCGCCTAAAATGGCCCAAAAATCCGAGGGGTCGAACTCGACAGTTGAGGCCGCGCGACACCCCCCGGTGCCCCTTCCGCCACCGTGCGGCGGCCGCTAGCCAAACGTGAAGGTGAACGCCTTGCCCCCCAGGTTCCCGGTGCCTGTGCCGCGAGTGCCAGTCGATACGAAGCTGAAGGGGCCGCTCGCCCCGTCAGTGCAGGAGAAGGTCCCGCTGCCCTCGCGCCGGGTCACGTAAACAAAGTCGCCCGTGCACTTCCTGCCGCGACTACTCGTGATTGTTAGGGTTCCGCCTCCGTCTGCGTACCCAGTTGCGGAGCCTGTGAATGTTTCAGAGCCGTCGCTTGCCTGCCCCTTTACAGGCAGCGTCATTGCACACCCGCTTGCCGCCAGCGCCGCAGCGAGCGACGCAATCATAAGTCTGTTCATTGAACGCCTCCCCTATCCGTTTCATTCTGCCACAGCCTGCGGGCAGAGCAAGGCCTCTCTTGTCCACAAAAGTACACTTCGTGGACAATTCCGCTTGACCGTCCATTTAGCGTCCACTATCTATGTGTTCACCAATCTCTTAGAGCTAAGGGGACAACCATGATAGTCGGATATGCGCGTGTAAGTTCGGTGGGCCAGGATCACGGGGGACAGGTGGACCGGCTGAAGGCGGCCGGAGCCGAGAAGGTCTTCAGCGAGAAGCAATCGGGGCTCGACAGGGAACGTAAGGCGCTGGATAGGTGTCTTGGCTTCGTTCGCGAAGGTGACGTGCTGATAGTCACCAAGCTGGACCGGCTCGCCCGCTCCGCCGCCCACCTCCACCAGATCGTGGAGGCGCTGAACGAGAAGGGCGTCGGCTTCCGCGTGCTGGATGATCCGTCGCTCGACACTACCACGCGAACCGGCAAGCTCGTCTTTGGCATCCTCGCCAGCATCGCAGAGTTTGAGACGGCCTTGCGTCGGGAGCGGCAACTGGAGGGCATCGCGAAAGCCAAGGCGGAGGGCCGCACAGGCGGCCGGCCGGCGCTCATTACCGACGACGTGAAGGCCCGTATTGTGGCCCTGAAGGGCAAGGACATGAGCGTCCGCAAGATCGCGGCCGAAGTCGGCTTCAGCAAGTCAGCCGTCCAGAAGGTGCTGGAGGCCACGGCGGAGGACGCCTAGCGTTGGTCCAGTCGGGAAACTTCATTGTATTAGTTGGTGCCGGATACGGAACTAAACTTGCCACCGCGCCGTGTCTACAGCTTACGCCTCCATAGGCATTAGTGCCGTATACGGAATGCTTCCGGCAACGTAAATAATAGTGGCATTTCTCCCACAATTGTTCCTTGGCCTAGGCTGTGAAATCTCCTCGTCATCGACACACACCCACGAGGAGACACGGGGACATGACTCGACTTTCACACGCACCACTTGCCACCCACGAGGCGAAGGCTATCGGCCACTTAGCGGGCTCTATCGCGGGCCTAGCGACGGCTACGCGGGCAATCGCCTCCCAACGCCGGCTGGACGAAGCATTCACTACAGAGCCGCTCCAGTGGAGCCGGGACGGCCTAGCCGCTTACGACCTTCTGGCCTTGGCAGAGGCCCAAGCGGAGGAGCCTAGCAGCGAGGAGCCCACCGGGGACGGCCTTGCCCGCGCCGCCATCGCACAGCTTTCCTATGTCGCGGAAGCGCTCGTCACGGCGCTTGAGTGCATAGCGGCAGGACATGCCGCCAGTTCCCGCGAAGTGGTCGGCGCGATGATCCAAGCGGACGCGCACCTGACAGAGGCGCTCCGCATCCCATCCGACGACGAGTTCAAGACGACCTTACGGGCGCTATGGGGCCGCGAGGAAATGCCCGTCCGGATACGCTAGGCCACCCTCGGCCCCATTCGCTCACCTTTCGGCGGTCGCCCATGTGGCGGCCGTCAACTTTTTTCAGGCACAGTCCGGGCACAGGCTCGCCGCTGCGCCTTACGTGAGAAGGCCTCGCTCTGGAACCTTGTTCCACGCGCCGCTAAACCACTGATTTTTATTATCTTCTCGCTATTGACGGCGCCGGCTGCATCCATCATATCCGCGCCGGGTACTGCCCCGTGGCGTCCATCCCACACCCTGGCACTTCCCTTTCAGCTAACGTGGCTGTCCGTGTGATAGCCCGGTCGATTGTTGCCGCACCTGTGGTGCCCGAAAGGGAGCCGCAGCGGGACCGTTACGGGGCAAGACGATGAACCCCGACCGAACCATATGGCGGCTGTAGTCTCGGCATACGGGACCGGCGCCCGCGCGTCGGACATGTCGTGGGCTGCGTGTCGCTCACCTTGGCCCTTCGGGACCTCGTGGGGAGGCGGAGCTTTTGCGTGGAGCAAGAGGGGGACCGCTCACCGCTTTGACGGCGACGAAGGACGCGGCCTGTGCCAGCATTCACAAATAAACCGTGGCTGGAGAAGGGTTGGCAGGGCGGAGGTAATTGGGGAGCCCCTCCGGCCCAACGCCGCTGTAGCCACGGTGTGGGCGACCCGACCGCAATAACCCCACGCCTTAGGAGCACTCCGCCGAACGATTTCTCAAACATGTTTATTGAGGGGCGTCGTGGAGAGGGTGATTGCAGCCTACCCTAGGAATGCCCGCCCCGGTCATGGTTCTAATGGTTATGTGCATCCCGCGTCTCGGGCGTTAGCCGCGTCGGTGGCGCAGCGCCAATTACACCCACCCCTAGGAGCACCCCGCCCGAACGATTTCTCATACATGTTTATTGAGGGGCGTCGGGGGCAGGGTGATTGCAGCCCACCCTAGGAGCAGCCCTCCGGTTCGATAATGGTTATAGGGCGTTAGGTCTAGCCATGTTCCCGTGGGTGCTCCACGCCGGTAGGCACTCCCTACTCCCCCTTAAAACCCCATCCAGCATCAGGTTCACGCTCGGCCCCCGCTCGTGGCATTGTTCCAGCCCTTACGGGCCTGTGTGTGTCTCTATCAATTTTGAACGGGTCGTAGGTTCGTCCCGCCTCTCTTTCTCTCTCTGTGTGTGTGCTGCACCGGAAGGGAAATGTCTCATGCGCTCGCTGGTGAGCGCTCTCCACCACCTTCAAGCGCGAATGGTTCCCGTTAGGTCCCCGTCTCCATGCCGAGCGGTGCACCATTCGCGCACCTTTTTCCTCACCTCGTCCTCAACCCCAACGAAGGCCATTTGTTTTTGCCAGTCGTAGCGCAATCATGAACCCCGAAAACACGCCCGTACCGGGTCACCCCGAAACCTACCAGACGGCCCCGAACGATCATCGTCGCTGGGGCGCTTCCAGAGAAATTGTCCTCGTGCCGATCCGAGACCCCAAGCGGGGCCGCACCGTATTCGCGAAAGTCGAGCAAACGTCCTTCGACAGTTTGCCCGAATGGGTCCGACACAGAGCGTGGTGCCTCGTCAAAGACAGCGGGGCCAAGCCGGACGATCCAAATCGCTTTACCGTCCGCGTCGGCAACGCCGGCAATCAGGTCACCGTCTCCCGCCTCATCATGAAGGCAAAACCGGGAGAGTGCGTCCAGATCATCAATGGCAACCGCCTGGACCTACGAACCACCAATCTCCGCTTCCGTCGCGGAGCGCTGGGCCGCCGTGCCAAGAAAGACAGCCTCGCCACCGTCAACGCGATATCGAGCGCATGAGCATCCACAACACAATCGAAACGTCCGACGACTACAGCGCCGTTCTCGCCACCTTCGGCCCCCGTTACCGCGCCATTGCCGACCGGAGCGGTCTCGGATGGTCCGTCCAGAAGCGCCGTTCCAACACCGGACGTTGGTTCCGCATCGCTGGACCGTTCATTCACCGCCATGCCGTGGCGTCTGTCGTGTCTTCCGCCGTGCGCGGGAGCTACGCAGCGGACAACGGCATCACCGATGAGACGATCCTGGCCGCCCTGTCGGACCTTCCGGAGATATACCGCTTCTCCCCATCCGCCATGTTCCCCGAGCCGCGCCGGCCACCTCTCGCCCCCTCATACAAAACTCGACACGACCTCCGCGACCATACCAACCGCGCGGACCTCACCGACCCTTATCTCCGATAGGGGCCGTGGCTGGAGTGGCGTGAGCAGTCCAAGGCTCCCCGAGCTACCTCCAGTCGTCCAACTCGTCTCCAGCCATCCTTCCCGAGCCGCCACGCGGCCAAAGAACCCCGTCAATGAGCAGCACAAGAGAAGCAGACAACGACTATCGAGACATAGCCATCGCAATCGGCCCCGAAACCCGCATCATCAACTGTAAGGACGGCCTCCAATGGATCGTCCAGACGCGGCGCGGGGGCAGGTGGCGTCCAGATGGCTTCTGGAGGTGGAGGGACCCCATGCTGTCCCGCCTCAAGGCCCGGCCAGAGCTAACCCTCTCCCGTGAGGCGGAGACAGCCATCAAAGCTCTGCCTGCCAAGCACCCCTGACCTACCCGCATTCGCAAATAAACCGTGGCTGGAGTGGCGTCGGGCCTCCCGAGGCTCCCGACTGCCTCCACTCTGCCAAACCTTCTCCAGCCATCAACCCCCAACAAGAAAAGAGACATTCCCGAATGGGTAATTTCGCACAGTACCAGACCACCGGCGACACCATCCAAGACGCCCTCGACACAGCCGCGCGTGAACGTGGCTTGTACCGCAACAGCCCCGGCACGCCCCAAGCGCACCCGAAGGGCCGTCCCGTACAGGTGGATGTTTCGCCAGACGGCCGACAGATCGTCCGCGACAACGGCCGCCGCGAAGCCGCCACCGCGCAGCCCCTCCGCGAAGGCCACGTAATCATTCCCGGCCTTGGCGAGACCACCATCGAAGCCGCCCGCGCCGCAGGGCTTCTCCCTCCGGGTTTTCAGGAAGCCGGTAAGACCCTCGCCGCACCGGCCGGCAACCATCAGGTAGAGCTTCAGGCGCAGCAGCAGCAGCCAAGCGGCGACCAAGAGGCTCCGAAGGGCGCTCCGGACGCCACCGATGTTGCCGAACGGGTTATAGGTTCGCTTGTCGGCAAGCTCGGAGGCGAGACTGTCAGCGATGGCATATTCCTAGCGGCGGAGACGGGCGACTTTGATAGCGCCATTCCTCCCGGCGTGGAGGAAGCAGACGTTGAGGCCCTCGTGGAGGGCTTCGTCCAGCAGGCCAACGCCATCCTGAAGTCAGCCGGCTCCGCGTCCGTTCCCATGCTCACCGAGACCCTCACCGACGCCGAGTTGCGCGAAGCCAGACTGGCGACGATCCACAATGACAAGGAGAAGCTCGCTCACTTCGGCAACCTAGCTGTCCAACGCATGGAGACGTTGCCTTATCAGGACGCGGAGGCGTTCGCTGACCTCATAGCCGACATGCCCGCCGAGGAGCGTAAGGCCCTTTCAAAGAACTCGGCCGGAGAATGGATCGTCACCATTCGGGGCCGCGCCATGACGTTCGGTGAAGCTGTCAGGGCCGGCCTAGTCCGCGTCGGCTAACTCCAACACAGACACAAGGAACCAGAATGACAAAGAAGCAGATCAACACACAAGCAGCCGAGGCCGCCGCACAGGCAGAAGTCTTGGCGGCAATTCGGAAGGCTCTGGAAGCCCTCGACATTTCGACCTTTCCGCAGATCGCGGACATGATGAGTGCCATCAAGTCGCGCAAGCATGTGGAGGAGGTGCAGCGCATGGTGGCGTCGGCGCAGGCCGGAACCGAGCGGGTTCCGGACTACACGGCGAGACACTGACGCCCGCCCCTCCACGAATGCACCAACAAGGCCCCGGCTAACCACCGGGGTCTCCTCTTTTTGGAGACAGAATGAAAACAGGTAATGGCCTCTTTGGCACAAGCATAAACGCGGCCGGCATCAAGCCTATCGCGATCCAACCCACCGGCACCGCCGGAAGCACTTTCGTTCGCCCGCAACAGCGCGAAACGGGCAAGAACCTCGCCGCCCTCGCGGACGCCCTTGGCGGCTTCAACGCTGCCCTTCAATCCTTCGGCTCGGTGGCCGCAGGGGACGCGAAGGACCCCGACAGCGAGGCCAACCGCGCGTTTGCCGACAGCATCGCCGGCATGTCGCTTGAAGAAGCTATGGAGAAGTACCCGGAGGCCCGCAATCGTATCCAGAAGGACGGCGTTCTAACGCTGGTCGGGTCGAAAGCAGCCTACGAGTTCCGCCAGCACGTCACCGAAAAATACAACAGCGGCGAGTTCGACCAGAACTCCGGCGACTTCAATGCGTGGGTAGAGACGCAGCGCCAAGAGTATGCGCAGGGGCTTCGCGATCCAGCCATGCAGGCCGCGTTCTTCCGGGGGACCGACAATTGGGTACAACAGTTCGGAGAGGCGGACCTTAAACGCAAGCTGGAGACGACCCTTCAGGAGCGCGACACGGCTGTCGTTGACGAGTTCCGCATGATCGCGGAGGACGGCCTTGGCCGCCTCGACAGCCCGGAGAAGATCGCCCAGGACATTATCAATCAGTCGAGCCAGAACCGGACCTTTAGGGGCCTTGATGGCAAGTCGCAGAATGACACGCTGTACCGCCTCGCGGAGGAGTACGCGGCCAAAGGTCAGCCGGAGCTTGTGAAGGCTCTCCTTCACAACCGACGCAACGGCGTTGGGCCGCTTATCGAAGTCACCGGTTACACCGACAGGGGCCTTGAACTCGTCAAGCGGGCCGAAGGGATTGAGGCCGACGCGGCGAACGCGAGCAGCTTCCGGTCCCGCGCCAAGCTGGACGAAGACGCCATGTACGGGCGGCTCACGCAAGAGCAGCTTGAAGCGGCGCGGCGCCAGAAAGGTAATGAGTGGCTTACCGACCCTATGGCCGCGCAGTACCTAGAGACGTCCAAGCGCAACAAGGCGAACCTTCTGGAGGCGCAACAGCGTGAGGAAGCAAAGCGGCGGGCGGCGGCGAACTCCACCTATCAGCGGACGCAGATCGAGGCCGCAGCCTTTGCCGAAATGGAGACCCTACAGGGTGCTCACAGGTTGAAGGACGTGGAGTATGACGGTCCTGACGGTACGCCTCGCACGCTCACCGCGAAGCAGCAGCAGGAAGCGGCCGTCAAGCGCAAGCTATCCGAGTTCGAGGATGAATATGAGACGCTGACCGGCAAAGGCGTTGCCCTCGAAGCCGCCCGCCGTGAGGTGCTCAAGCGCCGCGTGGCGTGGTTCGACGGCAACGGCATTGTCGATGAAGACATGCAGGGCCGCTTCAACTCGCTCAACGTCGTGTCGTCCATCAGCCGCGTGTTGGAGAAGGGAGAAGTTTCCGATTACCTCTCCGGTATCGCGGAGGACTATCGGGAGCTTGCCAACGTAAATCCCGCCTACGCCGATAAGATGCTGACCGACAACAAGGCCGCCGTCTTCCTCCAGAACTACGCCGACGCTCGGAAGGACCGCATGGGGCATGACGATGCGCTGATTTTCGCGGCGCAGCAGTCGAACCGCTCCACCATGCAACGGGCGTTGGTTACGCCCGCACCGAAAGACCTGGAGAAGGCCGTGAAGGACCTCCTAGGGGACCTCGACTACGGCGCCGAACCGAACCTAGACAATCGCGCATGGGTACAGGACACGCTCACGCATTACATGGTTGATCGCGGAATGTCGCTGGAGCGGGCGAAGCAGCGCGTGGCCGATAAGCTGAAGGAGAGCAGTTTCGAGATAAACGGGGTGCTCATCATTGACGAGGACGGCCTTCCAAAGGACGCCCCCGAGCTTTTCGAATTCGCCCTTCAGGACGCCTTTGAGGTGTTTGGAAAGGAGGAAGGGATTCCGGACGTGGAAGACCTCTACATTGACAAGTTCGCCAGCGGCCAGTGGATCGTCATGAGCAAGACGAAGGGCAACGCGCCACTGAACTTTGGCTCCCGTATCAGCCTTGAAGACCTTGCCCGCATCCGTGGTCGGGAGGCGCGGAAGGTACAAGACCTTCGCGAAGCCGCGCGGCAGAAGGACAGCGCCTCAAGGTTGCGGACATGGGAGATACTTGAAGCCTATCGTGTGGCGGCGGAGAAGGGCCGAGGCCCGCGCAGCCAAGACCGGGCGGACTATCCCGCGCTGGATCGCGACGAAGAAGCGCGAGCACTATGAGGAAATGTTGCGCGAATGGACCAACCCAACCGTTGACCCGCCTAAGCCTGTTGGCCGATTCCCGACCAACGCACAGCGCGGGGGCTCCGGGCCGTCCGACGAGGAGCTTAAGAAGCGTGCCGACGAGCGCCGCGAAAAGCGCGAGGCGGAGCAGCGAGCCCAGGCGCTACAGGACAAGGCGGCTGCGGCCAGGAAGCAGGCTCAGTCCGAGAGGCGGCGCAAGATGCTTCAGGATCAAGCCGAAGCCGCACGCAATCAGCACAGCCGGTAAGGCAGTGTGGGGGCGGGGCCGCGAATGCGGCTCCGTTCCTTCCAAGCCCAACTCAAGGATAGCCACGGCCAACCAGCTCGAACGTGCCATCACCTTTGGTATGGATTGCCAAGATTGACGAGGGCGGCATTGGGTCTTTGCAGCACACATCCAGGCCTGAAATCTCCCGTTCGAAGCCGAGCGATTTAGCGTAAGCGTCCACCACGACCCCGGATGCGCCGCCGAAATGGGTTGCGGAATCGAGCGGCACTGCAACCTCCACAATCCTTGCGGCACCGACTCCCCGCAGCAAGGGGCCATATACCTTGTGGTCTTGCAAGGTCCAGTACGCCGCCTCGCCGCCCCACATGGCGATAAGCCGGGCTACTCCCGGACAGTCGGAAGGATAGGGCAAGCCACAGGTCCAGAACATACCACACCGCTTACCGTAGGCTTCGGAGTGGAGTGCGCTGGCTTGGAAAATCTCGTCGGCCTGTTCGGGCGAGAAATCTCCGGCCGCCACGCGTGCGTTGAGGCGCCGACGCATTGGAGCCGTGTCCGATAGCTCGATGCCGACCTCCATTAGCCGTTCCACCTCGTCGTCAGCCAGCCGCGTGTAATGGAAGGTGCGGATCGTGCGATCAGCAAGTAGTGCATCCAAGGAGTCGCGTAGTTCGGTCTTTCCGTCGGTGAAGGGATTGGGGGCGATGGGCTCCCAAGGGCTATCTAGTGGTTTTGCCGCCAGCCGGGCATCGACCTCTGCTTCCCTCTGATAAAATCCGCGAACGATATCCGTGGACTTTTGGAGAAGCTCCACCATGTCACCGTCATACGTCTCTTGATTCCACAAATCTATGATCGCAGCCATGCGTTGTTAAAATGGCGGTAAGTAGTCCGGCTCGTCAAATGATATCGCTCGAAGACGTTCGTGGGTGCGCCGGTGAGTGGCGAAGAAATGCCGAGTGGGGAGCTATCGGCGGGCTATCGGGCCTTCGTGTCGCTCGCCAACTTCCTGTCGTTCGCGGCGCTGTTCTCGCACCTCGTGGAGGACAGGCCGACTAGGTGACGATCAACGAGAGACGGGGCCGCGCAAATGCGGCTCCCGTTTCGAGTATGGGCTAGCCGACAATCAGCCAAGCCAGCAAAATCACGTTGAATGCAATGCTACAGACGCCCGCCCAAAACAGCTTGTCGTTATACATCGGACCAACCTACCAGCGCTCTTTTGCCTATGGACAGTATCTTACTGTAGCCGCTGCCCCCGCACGGCCGCCTTCACTGCCCCATACGCCGCCTTGAGCCTTGCCTCTTGGCCGCCATACCGCTCACCCATGCTGCCCGACGAGTGGCCGAGCACCATGTCCCGAACGTCCTTAGGAACCTGTGCCTTTATCAGCCGATCCTCCATCGTGTGTCGCAGCGAGTGGACGACCACCTTGGGGCCGGCCTTCAGCGCCTTCACATGCTTCATGAGCGCGGCCGACGCGGACGTGTTGCCTCGGCCCGTGGCATAGGTAGGGAAAAGGAACTCTTGCCCCTCGGCCGCCTCTATGGCCGCTTTAGCCGCCACAAGGGCCTCCCCTACCAGTGGCACCCACCGTGCCGAACCGGCGTTCTTCAGTCGCCTATTGGGGCGCGGAGCAACGTCGATATACGGGATAGGCGCGTCCAGATGAACGTCGCTGACAGGCAGGCCCGTGACCTCCGCCAAGCGGCACCCGGTGCCCGCCAAGAGCGCCCATATGTTGGCTAGCTCCGGAGTGCGGCCCCGTTCCTTCAGCCTCTCCGCCATCACAGGAAGGAGCTTCTCCGGAAAGGGGTCCCGCTCGCGGATGGCGGCGGCAGAAGATACCGTGCCCGACGCAGCCGGCACCATCCCCGTGATGCGGTCGAATGGGCTCCCGTCCGCAAGCCCGAACTCAATCAGGCCAAAGCGGAAGACCGCTCGAATGTCGTTGAGGGTGCGGCGCACAGTGGCCGGAGCCATGCCTAGATCGCGGCTAAGGTAGTCCCGAACGTCCCGTGCCTGATTGCGGTCTACAGATAACAGCGCCAAGTCCTTAGCTGCCTTCACGTCCAGCGCCTTCAGGACGTGCCCCACGGCGCGGTCAACCCGCTGCCGGCCCCGCTTCTCGTCGGCGTGCCCCTTGACCTTTTCCTGAAGGTAAAGGCGCTTTGCGTCCTCCAGTGTGGGCGTAGCCTTCTCCGTCACCTCGCCGCCCTGCCGCAACGCATTGGCAATGAGGCGGGTCACTTCCGGAACGCCGATGTAATCTCCTGCCGCGTCCTGCGGGAACTTGGACAACATACTGTCGGCCCATGTATCGGCCGTCCGCCGATCAAAGAGCGCATCGGGCTGGTCGCGGCGGAGTGCAGCGATTTCGGCGCGAGCCTCCCTTAGGTGGTCCAGCGGTGTCGCTTCGGCCGCCCCTGCCCCGCCCTTGCGCCGCGCTTTCTCGATCAGGCGCTCGCACTCTGCGTCAGCGGCGGCATAGTTCCGCACCGCCTCTTTCTGGTTATGCCCGATAAGCCGCTTGAACTCCCGCTGCCCGATAGCCTCCCGAACGTCTTTCGGCAGCTTGCGGCGGTAGTGGATGGCTCCTGTTGCGGTGGTCTGAACGCGCTTCAATGTGATGCTCAAGTGTGCCTCCGGTGTACATAGCGGTGTACCGGAGGAAGGTCCAGAACCGTTGAAAGGCGGGCTTTCCGCGCTTTCGCGGTGGTCATTGGTGCCCCTGGCCGGGATCGAACCAGCACTCCTTGCGGAACTCGATTTTGAGTCGAGCGCGTCTACCAATTCCGCCACAGGGGCCAAGGCCCTTCGCGGACCTGAACGGCTTGCCGACTACTTGAGACGCGGCCCGGCGTCAACTGATCCGGCAATCGTGGCACCCCGATTCCGGTCCGCTGGCCAAGCGCCACGGACCTGCCTGCTTTGGGCGATCGCCGACTCGCGCATTTTCGCCCGGAACCGGGCTTGACCGCCTGTCGGCTGCGCGCTAATTAACCGATAAGTTAATTAACTCACCGGTTAATTTCATGGACCCGCTCAGCACCACCCTCTCCGCCCTCGCCGATCCCACGCGTCGCGCCATCCTCGCCCGGCTGGCGCTCGGCGAGACCACCGTCAAGGAACTGGCCGCCCCTTTCGACATCAGCCTCCCGGCAGTCTCGAAGCATCTCAAGGTGCTGGAGCGCGCCGGCCTCATCAGTCGCGGACAGGATGCCCAGTGGCGGCCTTGCCGGCTGGCGGCCGGCCCGATGAAGGATGTCGCCGACTGGGTCGAACGATACCGCGTCTTCTGGGAGGGCAGCTTCGACAGGCTGGACGACTATCTGACCGAACTGCAGAGCAAGGGAGATTCCGATGGCACGCACTGATCCCGCCAAGGCCGGATACGCGCTGGAGATATCGCGGAGCTTCGACGCGCCGCCGGCTTTGGTCTTCAAGGCCTGGACCAGCAAGGAACATCTGCTGCGCTGGTGGGGCCCGAAGGATTTCACCGCCACCTCGCAAAGGCTCGAATTTCGCGAAGGCGGCAGCTATCGCCACGCGATCCACGGGCCTGACGGCAACAGCTACGGCATGTCCGGAGTCTATCGCGAGATCGTCGAGCCCGAGCGCCTCGTGTTCACCTTCGCCTGGGACGACGAACCCGAGACCCTGGTCACGGTGACGATCAGGCCCGAAGGCGACGGCACAAGGCTGACATTCCGGCAGGAGCCCTTCGCCGACGCTGCGTCGCGCGATTCGCACGAGAGCGGCTGGGGCGAATGCCTCGACAAGCTGGTCGCCGAGATCGCACGGCAGGGAGAACGGGCATGAAGAAGACCTATCGCGGCTCATGCCATTGCGGAGCGATCCGGTTCGAGGCCGAGCTCGACCTCGCCGAAGGCATCCGCAAGTGCAATTGCAGCTTCTGCCTGAAGCTCGGCTACAAGAAATCCTTCGCCGGCTACGAAGCCCTACGCGTCAGCGGCGGCAAGGACGCGATGCGCGACTACAAGCCGGTGCCGTCTAACTGGCCGGAGGGCGACATCAACCACTACATGTGCCCGCATTGCGGCGCGCACACTTTCTCGCGCGGCTATCTCGACTTCATGGGCGGCAATTTCTGGGCGGTGAACGTCGCCTGCCTGGACGACGCGACGGAAGAAGAACTCGGCGCCGCGCCCATCGTCTATGAGGACGGCAAGCACGACCGCCAGCTCGATCCGCCTGATATCACCAGTTACCTGTAGCGCACCTGGCGGACTGAGGGCACGGACTTCCGTGCCCCTGCTTGTCCTGGCGTCGGATCAGTGGTTGTCGCGCGGGACGCCCTTGGTCTGCGCGATGTGCTGGTACTTGATCGCCGGCTTCAGCACCATGCCCTGGTCGAACTGGTCGACCATGCCGCGCTGGATCTCCTGCCACGGCGTCTGGTGCTTGGGGTAGTGATAGCCGCCATTGCCGTTCATCGCCGCCTTGCGGGCCGCCAGTTCCTCGTCGGAGATGAGGATGTCGGCGGTGCCTTTCTTGAGGTCTATGCGCACCCGGTCGCCGGTCCTCACCAGCGCCAGCCCGCCGCCGGCCGCCGCTTCCGGCGAGGCGTTGAGGATCGACGGCGTGCCCGACGTGCCCGACTGGCGGCCATCACCGACGCAGGGCAGCGAGTGCACGCCCTTCTTGATGAGATAGGCCGGCGGCTGCATGTTCACGACCTCGGCGCCGCCGGGATAGCCGACCGGCCCCGCGCCGCGCATGAACAGGATGGTGAATTCGTCGATCCCCTCGGCAGGATCGTCGATGCGGGCGTGATAGTCCTCCGGCCCGTCGAACACCGCCGCCTTGCCCTCGAAGGCTTCGGGGTCGTTCGGGTTGGACAGATAGCGATCGCGGAACTCCTTGGAGATCACGCTCGTCTTCATGATCGCCGAGTCGAAGAGGTTGCCCTTCAGGTTGATGAAGCCGGCTTCCTTCTTCAGCGGATCGGCGACTGTGCGGATCACCTTCTGGTCGAGATTTTCGGCCTTGGCGCAGTTCTCGCCCATCGTCTTGCCGTTCACGGTCATGGCGTCCGGGTTCGGCAGCAGCTTAGCCTTCATCAACTCGGCGACGACGGCCGGCACGCCGCCGGCGTGATGGTAGTCCTCGCCGAGATATTCGCCGGCCGGCTGCAGGTTGACGAGCAGCGGAATGTGGTGGCCGAGCTCCTGCCAGTCGTCATTGTCGAGCTTGACGCCGAGGTGGCGCGCGACGGCGTTGAGATGAATGGGGGCGTTGGTCGAGCCGCCGATCGCCGAATTGACGACGATGGCGTTCTCGAATGCCTGGCGCGTCATGATGTCGGACGGCTTCAGGTCCTCATGCACCATCTCGACGATGCGCTTGCCCGTCTCGTAGGAGATCTGGCCGCGCTCGCGGTAAGGCGCGGGGATCGCCGCCGAGCCCGGAAGCTGCATGCCGAGCGCCTCGGCGAGGCTGTTCATCGTGGTCGCGGTGCCCATCGTGTTGCAGTAGCCGACCGACGGCGCCGACGACGCCACGATGTCCATGAACTCGTCATAGCCGATCTCGCCGGCCGACAGCCGCTGGCGCGAATCCCACACCACGGTGCCCGAGCCGGTGCGCTGGCCCTGGTGCCAGCCGTTCAGCATCGGCCCGACCGACAGCGCGATCGCCGGGATGTTGACGGTGGCGGCGGCCATCAGCAGCGCCGGCGTGGTCTTGTCGCAGCCGATGGTCAGCACGACGCCGTCGAGCGGGTAGCCGTAGAGCACCTCGACCAGGCTGAGATAGGCGAGGTTGCGGTCCAGCGCCGCGGTCGGGCGCTTGCCGGTCTCCTGGATCGGATGGCAGGGGAACTCGAAGGGCACGCCGCCCGCCGCCTCGATGCCGGCGCGCACCCGCTTCGCCAGTTCGAGGTGATGGCGGTTGCAGGGCGACAGGTCGGAGCCGGTCTGGGCGATGCCGATCAGCGGCTTGCCGGACTGCAGCTCCTCGCGGGTCAGGCCGAAATTCAGGTAGCGCTCCAGGTAGAGCGCCGTCATGCCCGGATTGTCGGGGTTGTTGAACCATTCCTGCGAGCGGAATTTCTTCTTGGTCGTCGGGCCTGACATGGAACTCTCCGAAATGCGGTAGAGCATCGATATGACAACGCCGGAATACCGGCAAGAGCTTTTGTCAGACAAATAGCCCCACCTGCGCCCCCGATGGACACGGGACGGAGGCTGCGCTACGGGTTTTGCAACCCGCTGGCAGGAGATCCCCCATGGCTTTGAATATGGAAGGTGAGGAGCGTATCGCGGCCCCGATCCAGAAAGTGTGGGAAGCGCTCAACGATCCGGACGTGCTGAAGCAGTGCATCCCCGGCTGCCAGTCGCTGGAGAAGACCTCCGACAACGAGCTCGCCGCCACCGTCGTGTTGAAGATCGGGCCGATCAAGGCGACCTTCAACGGCGCCGTGACGCTCTCCAACCTGACGCCGCCGAGCGGCTATACGATCACCGGCGAGGGCAAGGGCGGCGTCGCCGGCTTCGCCAAGGGCGGGGCGGACGTGGCGCTTGCCGAGGACGGCCCGGACACCACCGTGCTCAAATACACGGCCAAGGCCGATGTCGGCGGCAAGATCGCGCAACTCGGCAGCCGGCTGATCGAGTCGACGTCCAAGAAGCTCGCCGGCGAGTTCTTCTCGACCTTCAACCAGACGGTAAGCGCGTCCTGATGTCTACTCGAAGACGATCGCCGGGGTAGCGCCTTCGGCCTTGGCGCGCTCCTCGCCGACCCGCTGCCAGACCTTGGTGGCGATGTCGCGGTAGATCTTCGCCTCCGCGCCATCGGGATCGGACATCACCACCGGCTCACCGGAATCGGAAGTCTCGCGGATCTGCATCTGGAGCGGCACCTCGCCGAGGAAGGTGACGCCGAGCCGCTCGGCCTCGCGCCTGGCGCCGCCATGGCCGAAGATGTCGTAGCGCTTGCCGGTGTCGGGTGCGACAAAATAGCTCATGTTCTCGACGATGCCGAGCAGCGGCACGTCGACCTTCCTGAACATGTTCAGCCCCTTGCGCGCATCGATCAGGGCCAGGTCCTGCGGCGTCGAGACGATGATGGCGCCGGCGAGCGGCACCTGCTGGGCCATGGTCAGCTGCGCGTCGCCGGTGCCGGGCGGCATGTCGACCACCAGGACGTCGAGTTCGCCCCATTCGACCTCGCGCAGCATCTGCGACAGCGCCGACATCACCATCGGGCCGCGCCAGATCATCGGCGTCTCCTCGTCGACGAGGAAACCCATCGACATCACCTTCAGCCCGTAATTCTCCATCGGCCGCAGCACCTTGCCGTCGACCGTCTGCGGCTTGCCGCGGATCTTGAGCAGCCTCGGCATGGACGGGCCGTATATGTCGGCGTCGAGCACGCCGACCTTCAGGCCATTCGCCTTCAGGCCGAGCGCGATGTTGACGGCGGTGGTCGACTTGCCGACGCCGCCCTTGCCGGAGGCGACCGCGATGATCGATGCGATGCCCGGCACGCCGCGCTTGCCCGTCGACCGCGAGGCCGGAGCATGTGCCGGGGCATGCGCGGCCGGGCGGGCCGGCGCGTGCGGCGGCGGG
>NZ_RCIZ01000018.1 GCF_003666685.1 Mesorhizobium sp. YM1C-6-2 | reverse complement strand
CTGGCCGGGCAGCACGGCAAGCGCCTGCACGGCGCCGCCGATGAGGATCGAGGCGAGGATGGATGTGAGCCGGTTCATGGGAGTTTTCCGTTGTTTTCGCGTGGGGAGGAAGATGCCCGCAAATCTAGGACGGCCGGCGCGGCGAACAAGGATCGGGGTTGGGAGCATTCAGCAGGAGGTCGGAAATTTATTCCAGAAATTCCCTGAGACGAGAACAAAGCTTCCAATGTCTTCGCGCGATGACCCCCACGCCGCTCTCAGCCTTTCCTCGGCGGGTCTTACTTCGGAGGGGTATATGGATCAGGCGTGCCGGGCGCGATTGGCGGATGGAGGCTCAAGCTCTTTTCAAAGTCCGCCACGATCTCCATGGCAGGCCCGCCTATCCATCCGTCAGGCGACAGCGTGGCTCCGTATTCTTCCTTTGGATCGCTGATGAGATCGAAGATCAACGGCACGCCAAGCTTGGTCGGCGGCGACCACCAATCCCGCTCCTCTCCATAGAACGCCAGTTTCCAGTTCTTCCATTTGACCGCCTCCATGCGGTCGGCGACGTATACTGGGAACCCCTCGCGCGCGGAGTGGTCGGATTTTCCGAGCAGAAACTCGCTTTGGTCCAAGCCGTCGATTGCTCGATCCTGGGGTATTGTCGCACCGGAGAATTTGGCGAACGTGGTGAAGGTATCGACCGAATGAACGATTTCATTGCTGACGCGGTTTGCCGGAACGTGGCCGGTCCAGCGAATGATGAAGGGCGTGCAGAGCGAGCCTTCCATATGTGTGAAATAGTACCCCCGCCAAGGACCGGACGTACCTTGAGACGGGAATGTCGGATCGGGGCCATTGTCGCTTGTGAACACAACAATGGTGTCGTCGCTGGCCCCTAATTTCTCGACCGCATCGACCAACTTGCCAACATTCGCATCCATTTCGGCGAGGCAGTCTGCAAAATCTCCGTATCCGGTGCTGCCTGCGAATTCGGGGCTGGGCAGGGCAGGGAAGTGTACCAAAGTGAATGGCACATAAGCATAGAACGGCTTGTCCGCCTCGACCGAGCGCTTCATGAAATCAATCGTTCGCTCGACTATCTTCCCGTCGATCAAGCGACGTTGCTCAAGGTCGTAGACTTCGAGGTCGCTACTTTTCTCGCCCTTTCGCCCTTCCATGATGTGCATGAAGGGAACTCCAGCGGCCTTTGCGCCGGGTTGCGAGGGATACATCGCCTCATCGGTGGTACGCGGAATGCCATACCATTCGTCGAAGCCTTGAGCGTTTGGAAGCCGTCCCTGCGAGCTGCCGAGATGCCACTTTCCGAAGGCACCTGTGGAATAGCCTGCATCCGACAAGGTCTCTGCCAGCGTCACTTCCCACTGGGTCAATCCGTCCAGTTGCCCCGGCAGCGGCACGGAATGAGTGCCGGAGCGAATTGCGAACCTGCCGGTCAGAAAGGCGGATCGGCTTGGCGTGCATTGGGCTTCGACATTGAAGTTGGTGAGGCGCGTGCCTTCAGTGGCGAGCTTGTCGATACGCGGTGTCGGTGCGCCTCGCATGATGCCGCCGCCATAGACGCCCGGCTCGCCATAACCAAGATTGTCGGCAAGGACAAAAAGTATGTTGGGCTGGACATCCTGAGCCCATCCAGAACTCGTAAAGGACAGCGCGCTCGCCAATACGACGCCTATCGTGCCAATCCGAACATTGTTCTTCATGATCCGCCTCCCTGACCACAAGGTCGCGTCGCGGGTAAGTTTGGCTTACCAGCCGCAAGATGTCATCCGGCCTTGAGCGGCATCGTCGCCATTCGTGAACAAGTTTTTCTGCACCTCATGTCGTGAGGTCGGGCGCGACGAAAGGCCGGTATTTTTCGCCCACGACCAGCTCGCCGCTGGGGTCATGGTAGGTGAAGGGCGCGTAGGTGCCCTCGGTGCCGATCTTGATCACCCCGGCCGCCTTGATGGCGTCGAGGTTTTCGCCCACTGGCCGGGCAGCACGGCAAGCGCCTGCACGGCGCCGCCGATGAGGATCGAGGCGAGGATGGATGTGAGCCGGTTCATGGGAGTTTTCCGTTGTTTTCGCCTCGGGAGGAAGATGCCCGCTAATCTAGGACGGCCTTCGAGGCCGGGTCGTTCCGGGATGGCAGCGGATCGGATTGGGCGCGAGCGACGGCCGGGGTAAGGGCGGCCGTCAACAGAACCGGACGCCCCCGTGGCGGGGCGTCCGGCATTGGCGGGTCAGTCGCTACCTGTCTTCATCTGCCGGACCTGCGCCATCACCTGCTCCAGATTGTAGCTTGCAGGGTCCTGAAGCGGCGGGTAGGCGATGTAGGTCTCGAGATGCTTCAGCCACAATTGCTGGCCGATGGGCAGGATGTTCCAGTCATAGACATAGGCGGTGGACGGTGACGCGATGGCGCCGCCCATACCGAAGAGCGTCTTGATCTGCTGACCGACCGAGGTCTCGAATGGATCGCGCTTGATGTTGACGACCTGCGTCCACGAATACGGCATCACCCCGGCGATGAAGCCGGCCGGATCGTCGGACACCATGGCGAAATACATCTTCCAGTTCTTGTAGCGGACCGCTGAGGGCTCCTTGCCGGAGTAGTACAGGAAGGAGTCGCGCGCGGATGGTGCTTTGCCCTCCAGGAACTCGCGCTGGTCGATTCCGTCGAGCGTGGTCTTGACGATCCCCGGGTAGGTGCCGGACTCGATCTTCTTTTTGAGTTCGTCGCCCTTCGGGCCACCGGCGATGTCCACGAGCGTCGGCAACCAGTCGAGCGCCGAGAACATATCGTTGACGACGGTGCCGGGTTCGATATGCCCTGGCCAGCGCACGACGAGCGGTGCACGCATGCCGCCTTCCCAGGTGCTGAGCTTTCCGCCCTTGAACGGGGTGGTGCCGCCGTCCGGGAACGTGATTGTCTCGGCGCCATTGTCGGTGGTGAAGACGACGATGGTGTTGTCGAGTTCTCCCATCTCCTCGAGCTTCTTCAACACGTAGCCGATGTTGTCGTCCATCTGCTTCATGCCGGCTTCGTTGATGCCCCAGTCCTTGCCGCCCGGCTCGCCGACCATGTTCAGATATTTGTCCGGCAGCACCGTGGTGATGTGCATGCGGGCCGGGTTGTACCAGACGAAGAACGGCTTCTTGGTCTTCTCCGGGTCGTTCCGGTCGAGGAAGTCGATGACCTTGGCGGAGATTTCCTCGTCAATGGTCTTTGATCGCTCCAGCGTCAGCGGACCCTCATCCTTGCAGGATTGATTTGCCGGGGATCCGTCGGACGACTCGCAGGCGAGCATCGGACGCGGTGGCGTCAGGCAGGTCGTGGCCTTCGGATCCACGGCCGCCGGGTCTTCCGCTATGCCGGGGATCGGCGTGTTCCTGCAAGGTGGCGCGATCCCCTGCTCGGTCGGGGTCTTGTTGATGTCGGGGAAGCTCACCCCCTGCATGGCGTCGAGGTGATAGAGGTAGCCCCAGAATTCCTGGAATCCGTGGGCCGTCGGCAGGGATTCGGTGGTGTCTCCGAGATGATTCTTGCCGAACTCACCCGTAGAGTAGCCGAGATCATACAGGAACTTGGCGAGGTGAGGCGTGCCGGCCCGCAGGTAGGACGGGCTTCCGGGAATTTCCGGCAGGACCATGCCGACGCGCACCGGCTGCATGCCTGTAATGAAGGCGGTCCGCCCAGCCGTGCAACTCTGCTCGGCATAGTAGGTCATGAATTTCGCACCTTCGTTGCCGATGCGATCTATGTTGGGCGTCTCGCCGACCATCAGGCCTTGGTGATAGATGCTCGGCTGCATCCAGCCGATGTCGTCGCCCATGATGAACAGGATGTTGGGCTTTTGCGTCTCCTGGGCCTGTGCGGGCGACTGCGCGCCCCACAGAACCGTTGCGGCGGCCAGGATTCCAATGCTGCAGTCAAGGATTCTGCGACTCATTTTCACCTCCTCCGGTTGCTTCTGGATAGCCGCCGCCCGAGTTGGAAACTTCCGAGTCTGCGCGCACGCCTGATAGCCAGGCGCCGCGCTCTAGATGACGTTACGGTAGCACCGGCCGGGTCGCGGTGATATTGGCCTTTGGGGAACTTTATTCACTCGCCCAAACAGCCCGCATCGTCTTCCCGTTGTTCTCGCTGGGAACCCGGCCGAAGGCCAGTAGGGCTGGCCGAACGCGATGCCATGGCCGCGTGAATGAATTTTGTTCGCTCATTCGCAACTGGCGATTTTTTCGCCCCGCCAACCTATGGGGCAAGCCACTGAAGTTGCTTTCTCTTCTACGGACCGACGACACCATGCCGGTCGTCTTTCCGTAAAAACTTTTCGCAACTGCACTCACCCGCTCCGGCTCTCCGCGATACTTGGCGCATCGCTCTCGCGGGAACCTGGTGCGCACCGGGTGTCAGGGAGGGCGGCGGTGACCTCCCACCCGTGGAAGCGGTTCCACGGTCCCGAGGGCGCCCGACAGGCCGGCATGCCCGGCGGAGACGGCCAGATTAGCGGCCGGCTCCGCGACGGAGGCAGACGGAGCACCGTACGTCCCGGACCACTGGAGTATCTCGTGGCCGACAGTGACGTGTGCCCGGCCGAAAGCGGCGACAGCCACCGGACGGGGGCGGAGGCCCAAAGCCTTCCGTCGCCTGACGCCAGGGGGTCAGGCTGGGTCGACAAGACCACCCATTACAAAATTTAGACTGGGGGTCACGACCCTCCCGTCTTCCCGACTTTCTTTCAACGGCCAGATCGGAAACGAGGCGTGGCGACGACGAAGCGCGTGGGTGGAGCGCTTCGCCTCTCCCCGTTCACGGGGAGAGGATGCCGGCAGGCAGGTGAGGGGCAGCACAAACTTGTCAGAACGAAGCGCCGCCCCTCATCCGCCCCTTCGGGCACCTTCTCCCCGTGAACGGGGAGAAGGAAAGAAGCCACCCTTCCGCTCTCCCGCAAACATGCTTAAACACAGCCCGATGGCCGAAGTGCTCTTCTACCACCTGACCGAATCCACGCTGGAGGACGCGCTGCCGGGCCTCCTGGAGCGCAGTCTCGGGCGTGGCTGGCGCGCCGTCGTGCAATCGGGCACCGACGAGCGGCGCGACGCGCTCGACCAGCATCTGTGGACCTTTCGCGACGATTCCTTCCTCGCCCATGGCAGCGACCGCGACCCGCACGCCGCCGACCAGCCGGTGCTCCTCACCACCACCGACGCCAATCCCAACGGCGCGCAGATCCGCTTCCTCGTCGACGGCGCATCGCCGCCCGACCTTTCCGCCTATGAGCGCGCGGTGTTCCTCTTCGACGGCCACGACGCCGGCCAGGTCGAGGCGGCGCGTGGGCACTGGAAGACGATGAAGGCGGGCGGCCACGCCGTCACCTATTGGCAGCAGACGCCGGACCGGCGTTGGGAGCGCAAGGCGTGACGCGCCGGATGCGAGCGGACGGGAACTGACCATGCGGACGATCTTTCTCGTGATCCTGCTCGCCGGCGCCGCCATGGGGTTCGGCTATCCCTGGTATGTCACCAATTTCTCCGGCGACGAGATGGGGACCTGGCGGGTCAGCGACGGCGGCGCCTTCCGGCCGATCACCGTCGCGCTGTCCTCCGCCGACGAGCCGGTGCGTGTGCTGGTCGACATGACGGCCGTGGCGCCGCCCGAATTCGCGCGCGGCCGCACCGCGCTGACCCTCACCGCCTCGACCGGCGGCCGCACCGTGCTCGCCGAGACGCTGTCGTTCAACGAGGCCAAGCCGCAGGAGCGGAGCCCGCAGCTCCGCGAAAAGATCTATCGCGACGAGGCCGGCGTCATCACCGGCATCGAGAAGGGCGACTACACCTTCGTCGTCGGGCCGGGCGACGCCGAGGGCATCCAGATCCGCTCGGTCGACCTGACCCTGCGCCGGGGCGCCGGCGCGCTCGACCCGCGCCTGCAGCCGGTCGGCTTCGCCCTGACAGCCATCGGCTTCATCGGCCTGGTGCTGTCGATGCGGCGGCGCAAACGCGATCGCAAGCCGGATGCCGAGCCGGCGCGGCCGCGCTGGGGCAGGGACGCCCGTCCCGATGGGGGCCGTCCCGAGCAATGAACTACCGCCACGCCTACCACGCCGGCAATTTCGCCGACGTCGCCAAGCACGCGGCGCTGTCGCGGCTGGTCGAATATCTGAAGCTGAAGGACAAGGCGTTCCGCGTCGTCGACACCCATGCCGGCATCGGCCTCTACGACCTCTCCTCGGAAGAGGCGCAGAAGACGGGCGAATGGCAGGGCGGCATCGGCCGGCTGCTGCAGGCGAAGCTTTCGCCGGAGGCCGAGGCGCTGCTCGCGCCCTACCTTGCGGCCGTGGCGGCAGAAAACCCTGACGGAGGCGTCGCGCGTTATCCGGGGTCGCCGTTGATCGTGCGTCATCTCCTGCGGCCGCAGGACCGCCTCAGCGCCATCGAGCTCCATCCACAGGATTTCCAGCGGCTGAAAACGTTCTTCGCCGGCGACTTCCAGGTTCGCGCCATCGAGCTCGACGGCTGGCTGGCGCTCGGTGCGCATCTGCCGCCCAAGGAGAAACGCGGGCTGGTGCTGGTCGATCCGCCCTTTGAGCAGGCTGGCGAGTTCGAGCGGCTGGTCGACGGGCTCGTGCGCGCCCACCTGCGCTGGCCGGGCGGCATCTATGCGCTCTGGTACCCGATCAAGGACCGCGCCGCCGTAAAGGATTTCCGCGAGAGCCTGAAGGCGTCGGGCATCCCGAAGATCCTCGACGTCGCCTTCGAGGTCCGCCGTCCCTCGCGCGAGGCGCGCTTCGACGGCAGCGGGCTCGTTGTCGTCAACCCGCCCTTCGTCTTCGAGAAGGAGATGCGCGTCATCCTTCCCGAACTCCACAAGGCGCTCGCCGAGGAGCCGCAGGCGCGCTGGTCGCTGGACTGGCTGGCGGGGGAGGCCGCGCCCGCTTGACCGCGCCCTTCGCAGAAACGATTATGCGCAAGGCTCAACGCCAAAGCCCAGGAGAGGCTCACATGCACCGCTTCGCCCGCCGCGTCACCCGTCCCGTTCTCGCCGCGCTGCTTGGCCTCGCGGCCGCCGTCGGGGTTACGCCCGCCGTCCAGGCGGCCGACCTCGGCGTCTATTCCGGCTACAGCGATTCGGGCGCCTGTTCGCAAAGCTGGGTGCTCGGCAGGATCACCAGCCGCTTCGCCTACCAGGTCCGCCATGTGCCGAACCTGCCGCTGGTGGCGATCAGCGATTTCCAGAACATCCGCGAGAATCGTTATCTGCCCGCGCAGGAAAACTGGCCGATCGGCCGCACCTATTGCGGCGCGCAGGTCATCCTCTCCGACGGCAACGCCCGCGACATCTGGTACCTCATCGAGGAAGGCCAGGGCTTTGCCGGCGTCGGCAACAATGTCGAGTTCTGCGTCTCCGGCTTCGACCGCTGGTTCGTCTACAACGGCGCCTGCCGGGTCCTTCGCTGATCGCTGGCATGCGGCGCAGCCGGGCCGGGCTCGCGGCGCTCGCGCTGGTTCTCCTCGCCGGCTGCAGCCAGGAGGCGGAACAACCCTCCGACACAAAGCCGCCGACGCCCATCGCGCAGACCGCGCCGTCCGATGCGCCGGCCGGACGGTCTGAAAGGCAACCGGCCCCGTCACGGCTGCCGATCGGCCAAGGCTTCGATTTCTACGTGCTCTCGCTGTCCTGGTCGCCGAGCTACTGCGAAGCGGAAGGCGAGGACGCGAACCGGCAGCAATGCGCCACCGATAGGCCCTATGCCTTCGTCGTGCACGGGCTCTGGCCGCAATTCGAGCGCGGCTTTCCGGAACGCTGCCGCACCGACGAGCCGGACGTATCCAACGCGACGTTGCGCACGCTCTACGACATCATGCCGTCCGCCGGCCTCATCCGCCACCAGTGGCGAAAGCACGGTTCCTGCGCGGGTCTCGATCAGGACGACTATTTCGCGGTGTTGCGCGCCGCCCGCGAGACGGTCAGCATTCCCCCGGAATTCCGCCGTCTCGACGCCTACAGGACGCTCGATCCGGATGACGCCGAGAGAGCCTTTCTGAAGGCCAATCCGTCGCTTCCGGGCGATGCCGTCGCCGTCACCTGCGACCGGCGCTATCTGCGCGAGGTCCGCATCTGCATGACCAAGGATCTGGAGTTCCGCTCCTGTCCGGAGGTCGACCGGCGCGACTGCCGGCTTTCCAAGGTCGTCATGCCGCCGGTGCGGGCAGGCAAGGGGCGGGGCGGATAGTTGCCTGGCGGATAGATTCTCCGCGGCTGGCCTTTGCCTGTTGTCCGCCAGTGCTTAACGTCCGCGCCGTCGCAAACCATTCTCTGGAAAGTCAGATGGCAAAAGTCCTCGTCGCGCCCGCTTCGCCCTACAGCTGCAAGGTCCGCATGGCGGCGGCCTATCTGGATATTCCGCTGGAAGCGGTCCTGGTGGAGACGTCGAGCCCGACGGAAGAATTCCTCAAGGCCAACCCGCTCGGCAAGATTCCGGTGCTGATCGCCGATGACGGCGAGACGATCTTCGACAGCCGGGCGATCACGCAGTACCTGAACCGGCAGTCCGGTAACAAGCTCTTCCCGCGCAATCCGGCCAAGCGCACTGATGCCGAGCGGCTCGAGGCATTGGCGGACGGCATCGCGGATTGTGCGCTGGCCCATGTCTACGAGCGCCGTTCGCGGCCGGAGGAGATCGTCCATCTGCCCTGGCTCGACAAGCAGTGGGGCAAGGTGACGAATGCGCTCGACGCGCTCAACGCCAATCCGCCGAAGCTCGGCAAGAAGATCACCGGAGGGCAGATCGCGCTGCGCTCGGTGCTCGGCTATCTGGACCTTCGCTTTGCCGGAAAGTGGGAGAAGGGCCGCAGTCGGCTGAAGCGCTGGGCCGCGCGCTTCGACGAGAAATTCCCGGAACTGAAGGCCCTGCTGCCGGCCTGATCGACACGTCGCTACCGCCAAAACAAAACCGGGCGCCGAGGCGCCCGGTTTGCCGTAAGAGGATTGTGCCGATCAGAACTTCATGCCGAGGCCGAAGGTGACACGGTGGTCCTTGTCGTCGACGTCGGCCGATCCGCCGGCGGTCGTGAAGGTATCGCTGCCGAAGTCGGTGTAGCGGTACTCGACGCGACCGAACACGTGCTCGGTGACCATGATGTCGGCACCGGCGCCGGCCGTCCAGCCGATCATCGTGTTGCTGTCGCTGACGCCGCCGCCCGAGACCTCGAGGTCCTTGGCTGCGCCACCGGCGGTGGCATAGAGCAGGACGTTCGGCGACACGACATAACCGAGACGCGCGCGCAGCGAGCCTTCGACCCCGGACTCGGAGGTCAGGCCGGCATTGCTGCCTTCTTCCCAGCTATAGCCGATGTCGGCTTCCGCGCCGGCCACGATGTTGCCGGACTGCCAGTTGTAACCGGCGAAACCGCCGAGCAGGAAGCCATCGGTGCCGATCGTGTTCGTTCCGATCGGCGCGTCGACTTCGGTTTCACCGGAGAAGCCGTAGCCCAGCGAAACACCGGCATAGGGGCCGGACCAGGTGTTGAGCGGCGGCTCTTCCATCGGGACGGCGGGCGCCGGCGGCGCTTCCATCACGACGTCTGCCGCGAACGCTGGGACGGTGCCGAGAAGGGCCACCAGCCCAAGCGCCGCCACGGCCGGCCGAGCGATTTTGACGTTGTTCTTCATTGTTTACTCCATGACCACGAGACACGTGGGTTCGATAAGCTGTCCCGACCCGCCGGGGGGAAGAACGGACCGGTCGCCTGACGGTTCCGAATGTCATGCCGAAATGTGGCCCGAACGAACCTGAAATGGGGTCTTTGGCCGGCGCCAATGAGGCTGAACCTTGACGTGTCCTTCTCGCAACAGCCTGTGTCAGGAGAGTTCGTGCCGTGATGCCGCAGGCCGCTTGGTGCAAGGCGTTGCGCACTCTATATCAGCTTGGCCTGTGGCAGCGCGCCGCAGCCCTTGACGGCGCGATTTCGGGCAATCGGTCACAAAGTCGTCAAAAGGGAAAACGGACTTTTAATATGCGGCTGCCGCATTCGCGATCCAGCTGCCGAAAACGGAAGCTGCAAGGATTCGATGATGACGGGAGCCGCTCGCACGGCATTGGTGACAGGCGGAGCGAAACGTATCGGCCGGGCGATCGTGGAAGACCTTGCTGCACATGGCTTTGCGGTTGCCATCCATTGCAACCGGTCTGGCGGGGAGGCGGGCTCGCTCGCCGAGGAAATTCGTGGCGCGGGAGGGCGCGCAGTTGTTGTCGAGGCCGATCTCACCGATGCAACGGCCACCGCCGCACTGATCGCCGAGGCGTCGAAGTCGCTCGGGCCCATCGGGCTGCTGGTCAACAATGCATCGATCTTCCGCGACGATTCCGTCCGGGATTTCGATCCCGCCGTCGCGGATCGCCATTTCGCCATCCACGTCACCGCGCCGGCGATCCTGGCGCGGCGCTTCGCGGAGGCGCTGCCGGCCGGGGAGGAAGGGCTGATCGTCAACATTATCGACCAGCGCGTCTGGCGCCTGACGCCGCGCCATTTCTCCTACACGCTTTCGAAATCCGCGCTCTGGGCGGCGACAAGGACGATGGCGCAGGCGCTGGCACCGCGCATACGCGTCAACGCGATCGGTCCCGGCCCCACCCTGGCCAGTACGGTGCAGGGGGCGCATGATTTCAGGGCGCAGATCGACGGACTGATCCTCGTGCGGGGACCGGAACTCTCCGAATTCGGCGCAACCATCCGCTATCTTTGGGACGCGCGCTCGGTAACCGGGCAGATGATCGCTCTCGACGGCGGCCAGCACCTTGCATGGCAGACGCCCGATGTGACAGGCATGGTGGAATGAGTCCGCGAAGAGACATACCGGGACACGGCGACAGCACGAAGGCGGCGGACGATATTGCGGGTTTCGTCCCCGGCGACGAGGCAGACGACGAAGACGCGATTGTCGATGAGCCTGAAGCAGCGCCGGCGTCCAGCGTAGACCTGCCCTTCACGTCGATCGACTGGACGGCACATGCCGGCGATGCCGACGGCAAGGTGGGAGCCGAGGTGATCCAGACGCTGGTCAGGCGGCTGCCCAACGCGCCTGGCGTCTATCGCATGATGAATGCCGCCGGCGACGTGCTCTATGTCGGCAAGGCGCGCAGCCTGAAGAAGCGCGTGACCAACTACGCCAACGGCCGCTTCCACACCAACCGTATCGGCCGCATGGTGCGCGAGACGGCGACGATGGAGTTCGTCGTCACCCGCACCGAAATCGAGGCGCTGCTGCTCGAAGCCAACCTGATCAAGCGGTTGCGGCCTCGTTTCAACGTGCTTTTGCGGGACGACAAGTCGTTCCCCTACATCGTGCTGACCGGCGACCATCCTTCGCCCGGCATCTTCAAGCATCGCGGCGCGCGCTCGCGCAAGGGCGATTATTTCGGGCCCTTCGCCTCGGCCGGCGCGGTCGGCCGCACCATCAACTCGCTGCAGCGCGCCTTCCTGCTCAGGACGTGCACGGACTCGGTCTTCGAAAGCCGGACCCGGCCTTGCCTTCTCTACCAGATCAAGCGCTGTTCGGGGCCGTGCACCGGCGAGATCTCCGCGGAGGACTATGCCGAACTGGTGACGGAGGCGAAGGATTTCCTTTCGGGCCGCAGCCAGAAGGTGAAGACCGAGATTTCCGAGCAGATGCAGGAAGCAGCCGAAGAGCTCGATTTCGAGCGCGCCGCGGTCTATCGGGACCGGCTGGCCGCGCTGTCGCACGTGCAGAGCCACCAGGGCATCAACCCGCAAGGCGTCGAAGAGGCCGATGTCTTCGCCATCCACCAGGACGGTGGTCATGTCTGCATCCAGGTCTTTTTCTTCCGCACCGGCCAGAACTGGGGCAACCGCGCCTATTTCCCGAAAGCCGATCCAGCGCTGGAGGCACAGGAGGTGCTGTCGTCCTTCCTCGCCCAGTTCTACGACGACAAGCCGTGCCCGCGCACCGTCATGCTGTCGCACAAGGTCGAGGAGGAAGAAATCCTGGAGCAGGCGCTGGCGACAAAGGCAGGACACAAGGTCTCGATCATCGTCCCCCAGCGCGGCGAGAAGAAGGATCTGGTCGACCATGCGGTGCAGAACGCGCGCGAGGCGCTCGGACGCCGGCTTGCGGAGACCTCCACCCAGACGCGCCTGCTTGCCGGCTTCGCGGAGGCTTTCGGCCTGGACAAGCCGCCGCGCCGCATCGAGGTCTACGACAACTCGCACATCATGGGCACGAATGCCGTCGGCGCCATGATCGTCTCGGGACCGGAAGGTTTCGTGAAGAACCAGTACCGCAAGTTCAACATCCGCTCGACCGACATCACGCCCGGCGACGATTTCGGCATGATGCGGGAAGTCATGCAGCGGCGCTTCTCCAGGCTGGTCAAGGAGCACGGCGCGCAGGAAGCGGACGGCGTGGAGGACGCGGAGAACGGCGCCTTCCCGGCCTGGCCCGATGTCATCCTGATCGACGGCGGTCAGGGCCAGATGACGGCCGTGCGTGCGATCCTGCAGGAACTGGGAATCGAGGACCGGGTGGTTGCGATCGGCGTCGCCAAGGGCCAGGACCGCGAAGCGGGACGCGAGCGCTTCTTCGCCAAAGGGAAGGCCGCGTTCACGCTGCCGGTGCGCGATCCGGTGCTCTATTTCGTGCAGCGGCTGCGCGACGAGGCGCATCGTTTTGCGATCGGCTCGCATCGTGCCCGCCGCAAGAAGGAGATGGTGAGGAACCCGCTCGATGAGATCAGCGGCATCGGGCCGGCCCGCAAACGGGCGCTCCTTCTGCATTTCGGCACCGCCAAGGCGGTCCGCAACGCGGCGGTCGAGGACCTGATGGCGGTGGACGGCATATCGGAGTCGGTGGCGCGCCTCGTCTACAACCATTTCCACGAAAATTGATTGTCCCTGCGGCGAATCGTGTTGGTCCATAGAATTCAGGCAGTTGACCCCCTACATCGGCTTCTGATTTCAGTAGGGCAGGAGGAAGTCTGAAAAACATGGCCAAGCGCGCGTTCAACCTGCCGAATATCCTTACCTACGGACGGATACTGGCCGTACCGCTGGTAGTGCTTTGTTTTTTCCTGGAAGGCCGGCTGCAGTCGAGCGACTTTGCCCGCTGGTCGGCGCTGGTCATCTTCATCGTCGCCAGCATCACCGATTATTTCGACGGCTATCTGGCCCGCGCCTGGCAGCAGCAGTCGAACATCGGCCGCATGCTCGATCCGATCGCCGACAAGCTGCTGGTCGCCACCTGCCTGCTTCTGCTGGCGGCGGACACAGACCGTACGATCGCCGGCTGGTCGCTGTGGGCGGCGATCATCATCCTTTGCCGCGAAATCCTCGTCTCCGGCCTGCGCGAGTATCTGGCGGCCCTGAAGGTGAGCGTGCCGGTGACGAAACTCGCCAAGTGGAAGACGGCGATCCAGATGATCGCCATCGCCGTCCTCTTGGCCGGCCCGGCGCTGGACAAGATAGTGCCTTATTCGACCGAGACCGGCATCGTGCTGCTCTGGGTGGCGGCGATCGTGACGCTCTACACCGGCTATGACTATTTCCGCGCCGGCGCCAAGCACATCATGGACGAGTGAGATGACCAAGCTCGTCTATTTCGCCTGGGTGCGCGAACGGATCGGCAAGCAGGAGGAGGACGTGTCGTTGCCGGCCGATGTCGTGACGGTCGAGGACCTTCTGGCATGGCTGAAGAGGCGCGGCGAAGAATATGCGCACGCGCTGAGACACTCCGAGGTCATCCGCGTCGCCCTCGATCACGAGCATGTCGACCATCGCCAGAAGTTGGCAGGCGCCGGCGAGATCGCGCTTTTCCCGCCGATGACGGGCGGCTGAAGGTCATGACCGCCCCCATCGTTCCGGTGGTCCGCATACAGGCAGCCGACTTCGACGTGGCGGCCGAGATCGACAGGTTGAGGACAGCCGGCGACGTCGGCGCTGTCGTGACCTTTTCGGGCATCTGCCGTGACGAGGAGGGTGCGCTTTCCGCTCTGGAACTGGAGCATTACCCAGGCATGGCCGAGGCGGAGATCACGCGCATAGGCCGCGAGGCGGCTGAACGCTGGCCACTGGCCGGCCTCACCGCCATCCACCGCTATGGCAAGATCCGGCCGGGCGAGAACATCGTGCTCGTCGTCGCCGCCTCGAAGCATCGCCGTGCCGCCTTCGAGGCGGCGGATTTCCTGATGGACTACCTGAAATCCCGCGCTCCCTTCTGGAAGAAGGAGCATCGCGCGGATGACGCAGAGGGCGGCTGGGTCGACGCCAGGGAAGCCGACGAGGAAGCCGCCGCGCGCTGGAAAAAGTAGGGTGCGGCCGGCAAGGCCACGGAACAGACTTATTCGTCGTGGAACCTCGCCGCTCCATTGGAGGATGTCGGATGCTCGGCAGGCTTGCAGAACTGTTCTTTTTCGGGCTGGCCCCACTGATGCTTGGCGGCCTGCTGATGCCGGGCGCCGTCGCGGCCGAGGAGGTTGCGATCACCGGCGAGGTTTCCTACCGCGAGCGGATGGCGTTGCCGCCGAACGCCGTGCTTACGGTGCGCCTTTTGGACGTATCGCTGGCCGATGCGCCGGAGACGGTGGTCGGCGAGCAGAAGATCGATCCGGCTGGGCAGGTCCCCATCAAGTTCGAGATCAAGTTCGATTCAGCCGTCGTCCAGGCCAAGGCCACCTACGCCTTGCAGGCTCGCATCATGGTCGAGAACCAGCTTTGGTTCATCAACGACCAGCGCTATGCGGTCGATCCGCTCAAGCCCGAGCCAGCGCAGATGGTGCTGAAGATGGTCAAGCAGAGCGCCGATGCGGCGCCCGCCACCCTGTTCGACACGAACTGGCTGGCCGAGGACATCAACGGCAGGGGCGTGATCGACAACGCCCAGTCGACCTTCAGCGTCACGCGCGACGGCAAGGTGGCCGGAAGCGGCGGCTGCAACCGCTATTTCGCGCAGGCCGAAATCAAGGACGACAGGATCGAGATCGGCAAGGCCGGCGCGACCATGATGGCCTGCGCCCCGGCGCTGATGGACCAGGAGGGGAAGTTCCTCGCCGCCCTCGAGAAGGCTGCAACCTTCAGGATCGACGGCGACGGCAAGCTCTTTCTCGTGGACGCCGATGGCGCCGACATCGTGCGGTTTGCGAGCCAAGGCTGACGTCCGCCTGCACACCGGCATCAGGCCACAACAAAAAAGCCGGCGCTGAGCGCCGGCTTTTTATTTTTGGATCAATCGCTTGGAGTGATCGGCGGACTCAAGAAGTCAGCCGACGATCTCGGTGTCCGAGAACCAGTACTTGATCTCCTGAGCGGCCGTCTCGGGCGCGTCGGAGCCGTGTACGGAGTTTTCGCCGATCGACAGGGCGTGCACCTTGCGGATCGTGCCCTCGTCGGCGTTGGCCGGATTGGTCGCACCCATCACTTCGCGGTTCTTGGCGATCGCGTTCTCGCCCTCGAGAACCTGCACGATCGTCGGCGCCGAGGACATGAACTCGACGAGCTCGCCGAAGAAGGGCCGGTCCTTGTGGACGGCATAAAAACCCTCGGCCTCGCGGCGGCTCATCCACACGCGCTTGGAAGCGATGACGCGCAGGCCGGCATCCTCCAGCATCTTCGTGATCGCGCCGGTCAGGTTGCGCCGGGTCGCGTCCGGCTTGATCATCGAGAAGGTGCGTTCGATCGCCATAGTCGTTCCTTGTGTCGGTTTGAGCGTGGCGGGCTCTATACAGGCGGTCGCACGGCTTGCCAAGCGCCGGGCGTTGCGACGGGCTCATGGCTAGGATCGAGACGGCACGGTCTGCCACCGACGCCGCCGTCGACAGGCAGCCGGGCACGATAGCCATTGGCGTTGTTTCCGGTTGCGGTCTATCAGGGATGCGCATAGCCGCCGTCGGGGAAGGGGAAGCCGCGTGAAACAGCATTTTCTGATGTTCGCTACATACAACGCCTGGGCCAACCAGCAGGTCTACGACGCGGCATCCGGCCTGACGAAAGATGAATTCACCCGCGATGTCGGCGCCTTCTTCAAGTCCATGCGCGGCACGCTGAACCACCTGCTGGTGGCCGACAAGATCTGGCTGAAGCGGTTTACGGGCGAGGGCGACGCGCCGGCAGCGCTGGACACCATCCTCTACATCGATTTCCCGAAATTGCGGGTCGCGCGCGAGATGGAGGACAAGCGCCTGGTCGACTGGATAGGCTCACAGAGCGAAAAGGCGCTTGCAGGCCGCTTCACCTACATGACGGTGACCGACATGCGCACCGTCTCGCAGCGGGTGGCGCCGGCGCTGGCCCATCTCTTCAACCATCAGACCCATCATCGCGGTCAGGCGCATACGATCCTGACGGTGCTGGGCAAGGAAGCGCCTACGCTGGATTTGATATATTTCCAGCGTACGGAAGAAGGGCGCGCCTTCGCGTGAGTGTTGCGGCCTTGCGATTGCCGCTTCGGCGGTGCAAAAGCCGCGGACCATGCTTGTTATCAACGACCTTTCGCTCCGCATCGCCGGACGCCTCCTGCTCGACCATGCCTCGCTGACCTTGCCGGCGGGCACGAAGGCGGGTCTCGTCGGCCGCAACGGAACCGGCAAGACGACGCTCTTCCGAGCCATCACCGGCGACCTTGCCTCGGAGACGGGCTCCATCAGCCTGCCCAAGAACACGCGCATCGGCCAGGTCGCGCAGGAAGCGCCCGGCACCGAGGAGCCGCTGATCGACATCGTGCTCAAGGCCGATGTCGAGCGCGCCGCGCTGCTCGAAGAGGAGCGCACCGCGACCGACCCGCACCGCATCGCCGAAATCCACATCCGCCTTGCCGACATCGACGCGCACTCGGCGGAGTCCCGCGCGGCGACCATCCTCGCCGGCCTCGGCTTCGACGACGAGGCACAGAAGCGGCCGGCGTCCTCCTTCTCGGGCGGCTGGCGCATGCGCGTCGCGCTGGCGGCGGTGCTGTTCTCGCAGCCCGACCTGCTGCTCCTCGACGAGCCGACCAACTATCTCGACCTCGAAGGCACGTTGTGGCTGGAGAACTACGTCTCGAAATATCCGCACACGGTGCTGCTCATCTCGCATGACCGCGATCTCCTCAACCGCGCCGTCAACTCGATCGTGCATCTCGACAAGCAGAAGCTGACCTTCTGGCGGGGCGGCTACGACCAGTTCGACCGGCAGCTTGCCGAACAGCGCGAGCTGCAGGAGAAGGGCCGGGTCAAGCAGGAGGCGCAGCGCAAGCATCTGCAGTCCTTCGTCGACCGCTTCCGCGCGAAGGCTTCCAAGGCGCGCCAGGCGCAGTCGCGCATCAAGGCGCTGGAGAAGATGAAGCCGATCGCGGCCGTCATCGACGACACGGTTCGGCCATTCAGCTTTCCGGAGCCGGTGAAGACGGTCGCTTCGCCGATCATCGCGCTCTCCGGCGTTGACGTCGGCTACGCGCCCGGCAAGCCGGTGCTGAAGAAGATGACGCTCCGGATCGACGCCGACGACCGCATCGCGCTGCTCGGCGCCAACGGCAACGGCAAGTCGACCTTCGCCAAGATGCTGGCGGGCCGCCTGAAGCCCGAGACCGGCACGATGACGGTTGCGCCGGGGCTGAAGGTCGCGATCTTCGCCCAGCACCAGCTCGACGACCTCAGGCCCGAGGAGAACGCCTACGAGCATGTGCGCCGGCTGATGCCGGAAGCGCCTGAATCGAAGGTGCGCGCGCGGGTCGCCAATTTCGGCCTGTCGACGGAGAAGATGAACACGCCCGCGAAAGATCTGTCGGGCGGCGAGAAGGCGCGTCTGCTGATGGGGCTCGCCGCCTTCGACGGGCCAAACTTATTCATCCTCGACGAGCCGACCAACCATCTCGACATCGACAGTCGCGAGGCGTTGATGCTCGCGCTGAACGATTTTCCGGGCGCGGTGATCCTGATCAGCCACGACCGCCATCTGCTCGAAGCGACCGCGGATCGGCTCTGGCTGGTCAAGGACGGCGTCGTGAACCCGTATGACGGCGATCTCGACGATTACAAGACGCTGGTGACAGGCGTTTCCAGCAACAGCCGCGAGCGGCGCGAGGCGGAGAAGGCCTCCAAGGCCGACCGTCGCCGCGAGGCCGCCGCCCGCCGCGCCGCGGCGGAGCCGCTCGCCAAGGAAATCCGCGCCACCGAGGCGCTGATGGACCGCCTGCGCAAGCGCATCGACGCGATCGAGGATCAACTCGCCGATCCGAAACTCTACGAGAAGGATCCGAGCGCTGCCACGCAACTCGCGAAGGAACGTTCCGAGCTTTCGGCACAGCTCGCCCGCAACGAGGAGAAGTGGCTGGAGATGTCCAGCGAATACGAGGAGGCGACGGTGGAATAGGGCTGCCGTCTTTTCCGGCTGAAGCGCAATCGGAGGATGCGCGATGTCGTGGAAGCTCGATGAAATGGTTGGCACGTCGGCGGGACCGGTCGCCGCGGGCTCCACCGGGGCCGGGCCGGCGCTGGTGCTGACGCATGGCTGGCCGTGGTCGTCCTTTTCCTGGCACCGGGTCATCCCGGAGCTCGCCAGGCATCACCGCGTCCACTGGTACGACATGCCGGGTTACGGCCGTTCGGGCAAGGATCCCGCGCAGCGCACCTCGCTCGACGTGCAGGGCGAGGTGTTCGCCGAGATGCTGGCGCACTGGAAGCTCGCCAGGCCCGCGGTGGTCGCGCATGACTTCGGCGGCGCGACTACGCTGCGCGCCCACCTGCTGCATGGCTGCGAGTTCGAGCGCTACGTGCTCATGAACGTCGTCGCCATGCGGCCGTGGGGTTCGGAATTCTTCGCCCATGTCGGCCGCCATGTGGACGCCTTCCTCGGCCTTCCCAAGCACATCCACAAGGCCGTGGTCGAGGCCTATATCAGGGGCGCCCTTGCGTCGGGGATCGACGACGACGACTTTGCCAGGCTGGTCGAGCCGTGGCTCTCCGACGAGGGGCGGCAGAGCTTCTACCGCCAGTTTGCCCAGGCCGACGAGGAATACACGGCAGAGGTCGAGCCGATGTTCGGCAAGGTCCGGTGCCCGACTGCGATCCTGTGGGGCGAGGACGATCCCTGGATACCGATCGAGCGCGGCAGGGCGCTGCACCGGCTGATGCCCCGCGCTATCTTCGAGACCTTGCCAGGCGTCGGCCACCTGCCGCAGCTCGAAGCGCCGGGTTCCGTACTGAAGAAGCTGTCGCGTTTCCTGGCATGATGAGTTGAAGATGGGCGCGGTGGGAGGAAGATAAGGGAGGAGGACTCGTGGCAAAACACCGAATTTACACGATCAGCTTCGCAAGCGTTTATCCTCATTACGTGGCGAAGGCGGAGAAGAAGGGACGCACGAAGGCGGAGGTCGACAGGATCATCTCCTGGCTGACAGGCTACGGCCAGAAGGCGCTGGAAACGCAGCTTGAGAAGCGGACCGACTTCGAAACCTTCTTTGCGAAGGCTCCAAAAATGAATCCCTCGCGCGCGCTGATCACAGGCGTGGTTTGCGGTGTCCGTGTCGAGGAGGTCGAGGACCCGCTCATGCGGGAAGCCCGCTACCTCGACAAGCTGATCGACGAACTCGCCAAGGGAAGGCCGATGGACAAGATCCTGCGACAGGAATGAGCTTGCTGTCGCTCACGACAGCGTAAGAGCGATGGCCTGGTCCCGGGACAGGGATCTGCCCGCAGCGTATTCATCGGCATAAGCGGCGCCGAGCCGCCCTTTGGCATCGGCGATACTTTCGTCGAGTTCCGCTTGATCGGCGGGTTCGAAGTGCACGTCCAAACTTGACAAAAGCGAGTCGACCGCACCGAACAATCGTGCCGCCTGCTTTGCGTCGCCCAACTTCAAAGCCAGTCGCCCCTTCAAGGCAACATACAAATTGATCATCATCGGATAATCGTATTCCTGGGCGAGTTCGAATACATTCTTCAATCGTTGTGAAGCCTGATCCCAATCTTCCTTGTAGATATGTACGTTTGCCAAGTTCAAAAGGAGAGCGCCAGTCCAATATAGATCGTGATCATCCTGCATCAAACTCAGTGCTTCCTCGTAACACTGCGATGCAGCATCGTAGTCTCCTCCTGCGCGGGCGCCCTCTCCCAGGGCGATCAGCGCCAGTGCGATACCGTGCGGATTGCCCGCCTCCTTTTGTTTCTCGAGCGCAGTCATAATCATTTCGGGCCCTTCCATACCTCCTTCTGTCACGGCCTTCGTAATACCGAGGGTTGTCATCGACCCGGCCAACTCATCGTCTTGGCCTAAACTCCGATACAAAGCATGTGCGCGCTCGAACAAGGGCAGGGCGCCCGCATAGTCGCCGGAAATCATCTTTAGCCAGCCATATACATCCAGGATCGTCGCCCTTTCGGATGGGTTGGCATTCTCCGGAAGTGACGCTGCAGCGCGTTCCAGCCAGGCAAGTCCTTCAGTGAACCGCCCTCTTGGAATCCAATACCAAAGCAGGGCTTTGGCGAAGCGTCCCGTCATTTCGGTGAGGCCGGACTCCAACGACCAGGAAATGGCAGCTCTGATGTTGTCTTCTTCCGATAGAACCCGGGTGACATGTCCCCGTTGACCCGGCCCAACGAAACCCTTCGCCATGCTCTCTACGACGCCTAAAAAGTACGTCGCGTGAACCGATTTCAATTGTTCCGCACGGTCAGCCGGCAACAGTTCGATGCCGAACTTCCGGATGGTCTCAAGCATACGAAATCGAGGTTCGCCGCCGAAGTTCTCGGCAATGAGCAGGTTCTTCTCACACAGCGAGGAGACGACTTCCAGGAGGTTTTCGCCTCGAAGGAATTCCGCGGATTCCAAGCGAAAGCCGCCCGAAAAAATCGAAAGTTCGGCAAACGCTTTCTGCTCGGCGCTTCCCAGCGATCGGTAGCTCCAGTCCACTGCGTTCTTCATGGTGCTGTGCCGTTGGTCCGCTTTGCCACTCCGACCAACCACGTCCAATCCCGCGGAAAGCCTGGACAGCAATTCTCGAACGCTCAGGAACTTGAGCCGGGATGCGGCCAATTCCAAAGCCAAAGGGAGACCATCCAATCTCCTGCAAATTTCAGCCACCGTCTCCGCATTGTCGTCGGAAAGGCTGAATCCCGGTACGACCTGTTTTGCCCGATCTTCGAAGAGCAGAGTTGCCTCGCTTGGCGAAGCCTTGGCGCCAGTCAGCACCAGCGGCGCTACGCGGTATTCTGTCTCCATTTGGACATGAAGCAGTTCGCGGCTCGTAATCAGCAGCCTCAAATTCGGGCAGGCGCTGGCGATCTCGCTTAGCTGTACGGCAGCGCTTGCGACCTGCTCGAAATTGTCGACCACGATCAGAGTCTTCGCGCTTCCTATGATCCTCTTCAGCCCATCAAGAAGGGAGCGCCCCGGGAACTCCAAAACGCCGAGAACTTGCGCGATGGCGGGCAGGACCAGGCTCTCTTCGGCAATCGCCTCCAGGGAGACAAAAAAGACACCGTCCGAAAAAAAGTCCTGCAACCGTTTGGAGATCTCGATTGCGAGTCTCGTTTTTCCCGAACCGCCAGGCCCCGTCAGGGTAACGATATGCCCGGAGGCATCTTTCAGCAGTTCGCTGATTTTCGCGATATCCCGGTCCCGCCCGACAAATGAATTCGTGCTGGTTGGGAGGTTGGTCATGCGCGCGTCAACCGAACGCAGGCGTCGTTCGACGACCTCAGCGCCAGGGGCGACTTCGTACAGATGCTCGGGATATTGCAGGTCGCGAAGCCTGTGAACCCCGACATATCTGACGTCGAATTCATTGAATTTTTCGGACGTCCTCAGCGCAGCCATGGTTGCGCTCGAGATCAATATCTGCCCCCCGTTTCCCGCGTCTGAAATACGTGCCGCCCTATGAACGTCGATGCCGATATAACCAACCTTCGGATCGCTGACGGGTATCGGCCGCCCAGTATGCAGTCCCAGGCGCACCATCACCTTGGCTCCGAAAGGCCAGGGTTCGCCAGCCATAGCCCTCCGGATCTCGACGGCAGCAGCCACGGCATCGGAAGCCTGCTCGAAGGTTGCAAAAAAAGCATCCGAGTGAGCGATCACTTCGACGCCATGATTTTTCGTCACGGCGGTTCTCAGAAGAGCGAAGTGCTTTTCGAGGATCTGGTCGTACTCTCGGCCGTATTCACGAACCAGGTTCGTGGAGCCTTCGATGTCCGAGAACAGCAGCGTCAGTTCCGCCGCCGGCACGACTGTTGCAGCCCTAACGGAGAGATTGCTCATGCGCAGACACCGTCATTCGGCCTCACAATCGCATTAGTAAAGGCAATAGCCTACTAGCTTCAGGTTGCCCTGGCCTTCAAAAAGGAATTTTGACTCAAGTGCCGTCGAGCTAGAACATCATCGGGCGAATTGGCCAATCAAAGAAATTAAGCTTGCCCTTGATATCTATTAGCGTCTTGATCTCTTGCTCGGTCAGCTTCTGGTTTATAAGGTCCCTTTGCTCATCCGTCAGGAATTCTGTGTTCAGAAGTCCTTCGTTCTCCAGCCTCTCGACGTTTGTCATTGCGGTCCACTCCCTTCAAGGTGCCTAAAGCGGCTTTGGCAATTGCACTATGCGGGTGTATTGTAGATGCCAATGTAAGGACTGTCGGTCGGCGCCCCTCATACTAAGCCAATTGTCGCACTCCAACGATTTCGGTGCAATATGAGAAACAGCGAACTCCTCCGCTTCAAGATACAACTTGCAAGTGCAGAGCTGGCCAAAAATCTGGATAAACTTTGGGACAGTCCCGACGTTACGCGCCTGTTTCCCGAGTTTCTTATTTTAATGCATCAGGTTATCCGGGCGAGCGTGCCGCTTATGGAAAATGCTCGCGCAAAAACGATGAATTCCTCGGACGCTCTCAGCAATAATTTGACATTGTACTTTGACGAACATGTGCGCGAGGAGGAGGATCATGACGAGTGGACGCTTCAAGATCTTGAGACAGCAGGTTTTGATCGGGCCAGGATAACAAGCAGGATGCCGTCGCATAACGTGGCGGCCTTGGTTGGAAGCCAGTATTACTGGATCAACCATTATCACCCGGTAACCCTTCTGGGATATATTGCCGTCCTCGAAGGAAGTGCGAATGGGTCGACGCATATACACGAACTCATGGAGCGCGTTGAACTTCCTTCGTCTATCTTTCGCACATACCTGATGCATTCCGAGGTCGACGTCGACCACAAGGATGAGCTGTATCACGCGATCGATGATCTGCCGCTTGAGGAATCCCACATATCCGCGATTGGGATGAATGGGATCTATACGGCAGCGTGTCTTGGCAGGTGTGTTTCGGATATTTTGAATCCGGGACATTCAACGCAGTTAAACTGAGAATTTTTGCCGTTTTAATGTATCTGTTTTCTTTGGTGGAATGTCACTTGGTAGGCCCCGTCTCGCCGAGACAGGAAGGGCGGTTAGCATCGCGGCCGGGCTGGCCCTACACGTGGCCGGAATTTCCGGTTAAGTTCCGCGGATGAACCAGCACGCCACCGTCAGCCAAGCCAAGCTGAAGATCGGCCATTCGGCCTGTCCGCATGACTGCCCGTCCACATGCGCGCTCGATGTCGAGTTGCTTTCCGACAATCGCATTGGGCGCATCCATGGCGACCGGACGAACAGCTACACGGCCGGCGTCGTCTGCGCCAAGGTCGCGCGTTACGCCGACCGCGTCCACCATCCCGATCGCCTGCTGAAGCCGCTGGTGCGTGCCGGCGGCAAGGGGGAGGGCAACTGGAAGGAGGCGAGCTGGGAAGCCGCGCTCGACCTGGTGGCCGAAAAATTCATCGCAGCGGAAGAAAAGCTCGGAAGCGAAACCGTCTGGCCCTATTTCTACGCCGGCACGATGGGGCTTGTGCAGCGCGACGGCATCGAGCGGCTGCGCCATGCGAAAAAATACTCGGGCTTCTTCGGCTCGATCTGCACCAATCTCGCCTGGACCGGCTGGTACATGGGGGCAGGGGCGCTGCACGGCTCCGACCCTCGGGAGATGGCGAAGTCGGATTGCGTGGTGATCTGGGGCACCAACGCCGTCGCCACCCAGGTCAATGTGATGACCCACGCCGTGCGCGCCAGGAAGGAGCGCGGCGCGAAGATCGTCGTCATCGACATCTACGACAATGCGACGATGAAGCAGGCCGACATCGGGCTGATCGTGAAGCCCGGCACGGACGGCGCGCTCGCCTGCGCGGTCATGCATGTGTTGTTCCGGGACGGCATGGCCGACCGCGCCTATCTGGAGAAATACACGGACGATCCGAAGGGGCTGGAGGCGCATCTTGCGACCAGGACTCCCGAATGGGCTGCTGCCATAACCGGACTGCCGGTTGAGGAAATCGAGGCCTTCGCCCGCCTCGTCGGCACCACGAAGCGCACCTTCTTCCGGCTCGGCTACGGCTTCGCGCGCCAGCGCAACGGTTCGGTCAACATGCACGCCGCGCTGTCCATCGCGGCGGTCGCCGGCTGCTGGCAATACGAGGGCGGCGGCGCCTTCCACTCCAATTCCGGCATCTTCAAGCTGGACAAGGGCCTGCTCGAAGGGACCAGGCTGCGCGATCCCAATGTCCGCTATCTCGATCATTCGCGCATCGGACCGGTGCTGGTGAATGCGCCGGACGCGCTTTATGGCGGCCCGCCGGTGACGGCGATGCTGATCCAGAACACCAACCCGGCGAATGTGGCGCCGGAGCAGCGGCTGGTGAGAGAAGGGTTCCTGCGCGACGACCTCTTCACCTGCGTGCATGAGCAGTTCATGACCGACACGGCCAAGGTCGCCGACGTCGTCCTGCCGGCAACCATGTTCCTCGAACATGACGACATCTACCGGGGCGGTGGCAACCAGCATATCAATCTCGGGCCCAAGCTCATCGAGCCGCCGGAGGGCCCCCGCACCAACCATTTCGTCATCGAGGAACTGGCGAAGCGCCTTGGCGTCTCGCATCTGCCAGGCTTCGGCATGACCGAACGCGAGCATATCGACGTCATGCTCGGCAAGCGCGGGCTCGGCGACTTCGCGTCGCTGAAGGAACAGAAATGGCTGGACATGCAGCCGGATTTCGAGACCGCGCATTTCCTCAAGGGTTTTGGGCATCCGGACGGAAAATTCCGCTTCAAGCCGCAATGGGTCGGCGGTGCGGCGCCGAACAAGCCGCCCAGGAACATGGGCGTCGCTTTCGGCCCCTATGACCGGTTGCCCGAGTTTCCCGACCATGTCGACCTGATCGAGGTGGCGGACGAGGAGCATCCGTTCCGGCTGGCGACCTCGCCAGCGCGCAGCTTCCTCAACTCGAGCTTCGCCGAGACGCCGATGTCGAAGGCGCGCGAAATCCGGCCGACATTGCTCGTGCATCCCAACGATGCGGATCGTCTGGGGCTCGCCGACGGCGACCGCGTCGAGATCGGCAACAAGCGCGGCGAAGTCGTGCTGCACGCAAAGCTCTTCGACGGGCTGCGGCAGGGTGTGGTGATCGCCGAAGGCATCTGGCCGAACGATGCCCATGAGCGGGGTGAAGGGATCAACGTGCTCACCGGCGCGGACGCGCCTGCGCCCTACGGCGGCGCTGCCGTCCACGACAACAAGGTCTGGGTGAGGCGCCCTGCCGGGTAAGGCGCGGGACGCTGCTAGCGTTTCCGCACATGATAGGTAAGCGCAAGCCCGATGCAGTGCTTCAGCGCTTCGGCATCCCGCGTGTCGCCGGACTTGAAGAGCAGGGCGCGGGTGCCTTCGTAGGTGAAGACATCAGGATAGATTTCGGCAAACTGCCGGGTCAGGTCTGTGTTGCAATTGACGAAGAGGGCGTAGTCATGGGCAGCGGACTTCGGCACACCTAGCCTGATTGTGCTGCCGCTGCCGGTCTCGGCGGTCAGGTAGGCGGGCTGCCCCCACTTCAACGTTTCTTCGATGCGTCCGACCGCCGGGTTCGCGGCAGCCACGTCAAAGATCGTCGAGCGCAGGGCCAGCAGGTCCTCGCGCGCCCCGGCGGGCAAGGCATCGAATGCTTTTCCGACGTCGGACGCTGCGAATTGAGGCAGGATCACGTGGCGTTGTCCTGTTGAGATTTGGACGATGCGGGACCGCACCGTTTCCTGTCAACGTGCCTGCACAAAGCTCCTGACAGCCTGCGTTCAGGGGTGATGCGCACCAGCGCCTCGAAGTCGGGCAAGGCGGCCCGCCGATCGTTAGGGCGGATCACGTCTGCGGTTGCGGCTCGTCCTCTACGGCTTCTGGCGGTTTTACGACTTCGGCCGGATCCTGCTGGGCTTTCTGTTTGTCGTCTTCGGATTGGACCTTCTGGCAGGTTTTGTTTTCCACGCAGTCAGCCGACGTTTCCGTCTCAACGTCCGTCTCGATTTCCGGGGTGTCGCCCGGTTCGGCAGCACTAGCCTGCGCCCATGCAGACGATGCCGACAAAGCAACGAAACCGATCAAATACAGAGATCTGACGATAGGCATTGCCGCCTGCCTCAGCAGTTGCTTCTGCAAGCAGAGGCGTTTCGGCTTTGAACGAGGCCAGTATAAGTATCGACGACTTCGTCGGTGCACGAGCCGGATTGGTTGATGACCCGAAGAAGCATTCTCTGATCGAGGAAGCGCTGGCACATCACGAACGATGCCTGGGCCACGACCATGGCTGGCTCGCCGTCCCCCGCATAAGCGTTCAGAGTGAACAGGTCCGCCAGAATCGCCCGGGAGGAGAGCCTTTCCAAATCCACCCAGTAATAACGTCCATTGCTGTCGGGAGGTATGACCTGAACGACAATATCGCCGGACTTACAAATAGTGGCGTCGACCTTAATATTCTTGGGCGTCACGAAGAATCGTTCAGGGGCATTGGCGCAGCTTAAGTTTCTTTGCCAAAGCTCACTCTGCCTTTTGTACGCTTCAAGCTGATCGGCGGGAACATCTTCCCGCCAGGCTTCTGCATACCTCAACCATTGGGGAGCCGCAGTGATCAGGGCGACGAGGAAAACCAGCAAGGCAGTAAAGAGCAACCATGACCACCGACGTTGCGGGGTGGCGGGTTGGGAGTCCCCGGAAGGCTCTTCTCGCGCGAAAGCCATGGAGCAGCCTATCTTAGCTAGGGCTAATCCTAGCAAAGAACAGACAAGGTGTCGATCACAAAGGTACTGTCACAATAATCGGGTGAGGAAATGCGGAAAGCATAGGTCCGCTATGGCGTTATTCTGGCAAGCTCCTCAAGATCCAGAACATCCGCTACTGGATTTGGCGCCAGAAGTGTTTGCGCGCGCATCTCCGTCAATTCGGAAAATCTGGTAGCTCCGTTAACCATCGAAGCCTTGCCGTCGGCAACCAGCCGTAACGCAAGCGGATAGAGTTCGTGCTCGGCCTTGAGCACCCGCGCTGCGAGTTCGGCCTCGCTGTCGCCGGTCAGCACGGGTACTGCGGCTTGCGCGATGATCGGGCCGCCATCCGTCTCCGCCGTCACGAAATGCACCGTGCAGCCGTGGATACGCAAGCCGGCCTCAAGGGCGCGGCGATGCGTATCCAGCCCCTTGAAGTTGGGCAGGAGCGAGGGATGGATGTTGATGAGGCGGCCTGCCCAGGATTCGACGAATCTTGCTGTCAGCAGCCGCATATAGCCGGCGAGGCAGACGATGTCGGCGCCGAGCACCTGAAGCGCCGCATCGATCGCGTCTTCGTGCGCGTCCTTGCTTGGATAGTCGCCGCGCGGGATCGCCGCCGTGCCGATCCCCCTGTCGGCCGCGAAGACCAGACCGGGCGCATCGGGAACGTCGGATATCACGCCGACGATCTCGGCCGGATAGGATGAATCCTCGGCGGCCTCGATCAGTTTCGCCATGTTGGTTCCGCGGCCCGAGATCAGGATCGCGACCCTTTTGCGTGTCCCGGTCATAGCGCGATCGAGCCTCTATAAATGACGCCGGCGTCGCGGCGCGGAACGATGCGGCCGATGGGCGTCACCGTCTCGCCGGCCTCCTGAAGAACGGCCGCGACCTGCGCCGCCTGACCCGAGGCGACCGCCAGCACCATACCGATGCCGCAGTTGAAGGTGCGCATCATCTCGTTGGCCGCGACGCCGCCGGTCTTTGCCAGCCACGAGAAGACGGGCGGCACTTCGATGGCGTCGAGATCGATCTCGGCTGAAAAATCCTTCGGCAGGACGCGCGGAATATTCTCCGGGAAACCGCCGCCGGTGATGTGCGCCAGCGCCTTGATGCCGTGCGTGCCGCGTATGGCGCCGAGCAGCGGCTTCACATAGATGCGGGTCGGCTCAAGCAGCGCCTCGGCAAGAGTTTGCCCATCGGCGAAGGGCGCGGCGTCGGCCCAGCCGAGCCCGGATGCCGAGACGATGCGGCGGACCAGCGAGAATCCATTCGAATGCAGGCCGGAAGAGGCGAGGCCGAGCAGCACGTCGCCCTCGACGATGTCGTCGGTCGGCAGGAGCTGGCCGCGCTCGGCCGCACCGACCGCGAAACCCGCGAGATCGTAGTCGTTGCCTTGATACATGCCGGGCATTTCGGCCGTCTCGCCGCCGACAAGTGCGCAGCCCGCCCGGCGGCAGCCTTCGGCGATGCCGCCGACGATCGCCGCGCCCTGGTCGGGGTCGAGCTTGCCGGTGGCGAAATAGTCGAGGAAGAACAGCGGTTCGGCGCCTTGCACGACGATGTCGTTGACGCACATGGCGACGAGGTCGATGCCGATCGTGTCGTGCTTGCCGGAATCGATGGCGATCTTGAGCTTGGTGCCGACGCCGTCATTGGCGGCGACCAGGACGGGATCGGAGAAGCCGGCGGCCTTGAGGTCGAACAGTCCGCCGAAGCCGCCGATCTCGCCGTCGGCGCCGGGCCGCCGCGTGGAGCGCACGGCCGGCTTGATCTTCTCGACCATGAGGTTGCCGGCATCTATATCGACGCCGGCCTCGGCATAGGTGAGCCCGTTCTTCGTCATCGCTCCATCCTGCGCGGCTGTCGTTTGGGCTCTTCGCATGAACGGGTTCCGCCCGCAAGCAGCCGCACCTGCCTCTGCCCTGCAAACGGCGACCGGGGCACATCAATACCGTGCATCTTGCCGGATGCGATCCGCCCGACCATCTATCGCGAACAAGAATGGAGAAGCCGCAGCGTGACCGCCGCCAACATGATCACGATCCTGCGTTTGATGCTGGTGCCGGTGGTCGTCTACTGCATGCTCACCATGCAATGGCACCTGGCCTTCGCCGGCTTCCTCGTCGCCGGCGTCTCGGATGCCGTCGACGGCTTTGTTGCCCGTCGGTTCAACCAGCGCTCCAAGCTCGGCGGCTATCTCGACCCGATGGCCGACAAGCTGCTGCTGGTCAGCGTCTTCGTCGTCCTGGGCTTCATGGACAAGCTGCCGCTCTGGCTGGTCATCACCATGGTGAGCCGTGACGCGCTGATCGTCTGCGCGGTGCTGTTGTCGAGCGTCATGGCTATTCCGGTGGAAATAAAGCCGCTGATGGTTTCCAAGGCCAACACGGCCGCACAGATCGTGCTCGCCGCCGTCGTTCTAGCCGAACTCGCCTTCACAGCCGATTTCGGGCCGATTCGTCCGGCCCTCATTATCCTGTCGGCCCTCTTGACCGTGGCTTCGGCGGGAGCCTATCTCGTAGCTTGGTCGAGGCACATGAGCAAACATGGCGAAGGCGGACCGGACGCCGGATAACGAAATAGCCGAAGCACTGATTGCCGCAAACTTTCGCCGCCAAATCCGCTTCTGGCTGTTGGCGGCGGCGCTTTTCGGCCTGTTTGTCTATTTGTTCGCTGCGATTCTGCTGCCTTTCGTGGCCGGCATGGCACTTGCGTATTTCCTCGATCCCGTTGCCGACAGGCTGCAGCGGACAGGGCTGTCGCGCACCGCCGCCACGCTGCTGATCCTGCTGGCTTTCGTCGTGGCGCTGGTGATCGCCATGATTGTGCTGATACCGATCCTTGCGACCCAGCTCGCTGATTTCCTTGCCAAGATGCCGGAATATCTGGCCGAGCTGCAGACGCTGATCACCAGCTTCAGCCCGGAATGGCTGGAGCGGCGCTTCGGCCTCGACGCCTCGAGCCTGCGCGAGGGGTTGAGTTCGCTGCTCAACGCCAGCGTCGGTTTCATCACCACGGTTTTCCAGTCGATCTGGAGTTCGGGCGTGGCGCTGTTCAGCATCGCCGGTCTGTTCGTGGTGACGCCGGTGGTCGCCTTCTACATGCTGCTCGACTGGGACCGCATGGTGGCGACCGTGGACAGTTGGGTGCCGCGCGACCATGTGGAGACGGTTCGCGCCATCGCCACCGACATCAATGCGGCGACTGCCGGCTTCGTGCGCGGGCAGGGCACGCTCTGTCTCATCCTGGGCATCATGTATGCCGTCGGGCTGACGCTGACGGGGCTGAATTTCGGCATATTGATCGGGCTCTTCGCCGGGCTGATCAGCTTCATTCCCTATGTCGGCTCGCTGGTCGGCCTGGTGCTCGCCGTCGGCGTCGCCTTCGTGCAGTTCTGGCCGGACTGGATCATGGTCGTGGCGGTCGCCTGCGTATTCTTCATCGGCCAGTTCATCGAGGGCAACATCCTGCAGCCGCGCCTGGTCGGCAAAAGCGTCGGCCTGCATCCGGTCTGGCTGATGTTCGCGCTGTTCGCCTTCGGCGCCCTGTTCGGCTTCGTCGGCTTGCTGATTGCGGTTCCGGCCGCCGCCGCGGTTGCCGTCCTCGTCCGCTTCGCTATCGCCCGCTATCTGGAATCGCCTCTCTATCGGGGACATGCCGACGAGGAGGTCGCCGTCGCGGCAAAACCGAAAGCCGGCCGCGGCCGCAGGCGTCCGGATCAGGACGGTTGAGCGGCATGGCGAACTCCGGAAAGCCGCGGCAGATTCCGCTGGATCTCGGCCACAGGCCGGGTCACTCGCGCGACGAGCTCGTCGTCTCCGACGCCAACCGGCAAGCCGTGGCCCTGATCGATGCCTGGCCGGACTGGCCGGCTACGGTCGTCGTGCTTGCCGGCCCGGCGGGATCGGGAAAATCGCATCTCGCCGCGATTTGGGCAGCGAACGCCAATGCCGTCTTCATCGAGCCCTCCGAAATCGAGGCTTGGGTGGAAGACGCGCCGCTGACGCATCCCGTCGTGATCGACGATGCCGACGTGCAGCTCGATGAAAACGGCCTTTTCCATCTGATCAACGCCGCGCGGGCGGCGGGAACGCACGTCCTGCTCACCTCGCGCCTCTTTCCGTCCGCATGGGGCGTGCGCCTTCCCGACCTCGCGTCGAGGCTCAAGGCGGCGGCGACGGTGGAGATTCTCGAGCCCGACGATCTTCTGCTGGCCGCTGTGATCACCAAGCTCTTCGCCGACAGGCAGGTGGAGGTCGAGCCGCATGTCGTGCAGTTCCTGGTCAGGCGAATCGAGCGGTCGCTGTCCACCGCGATCGACGTCGTGGACCGGCTGGATCGCGCGGCGCTCGAGCAGAAGACGCGCATCACCAGGTCTCTGGCCGCCCACGCCGTGAATGCGCTCGACCTTGGGCAAGCGGAACTGGATCTCGATGGCGGCGGCGACTGACGAGCCGCGTGAGGCTGGTTCTACGTTTCCGGACCGGCCCTGACGCTTCTGCCAAAGAAAAAGCCGGGATAGGCTCCCGGCTTTTCCGCGTTTATTGGCCCATTGTCAGGGCGTTGGCTCTGCGGTTTCGGTGCTGTCGGGCTCGGTCGCCTCGGCGGTTTCCAGGACCGAGCGCATTTCGTCGATCTTGACGTCCAGAACGCCTCTCGCCCAACCGGTTACCTCGTCGTCCACCGGCTTGTTGGCCATGCCTTCAAGCGCTGCCTGGAGCGACGCGTCGTCGGTCCCCTCGGCTGCAGCGTCAGCCTCGGCTTGAGCGGTGGCGGCGTCTTGTGCGGCACTTGCCACCACGCCCTCTTGTTCCGTGATCTGTCCCTGCAGAGCTGCGACTTCCGATGAAGCCTGCTGTTCCTCTTCCGTCATATCGGTAGTCAGAGCGTCGAGCTGCTCGTTAAGCCCGTCCAGCGTGGCCTGTTCGTCGGCGAGCGTCGCATTTGCGTCGGCAAGCGCATCCTGCGCAATTTGGCTTTGGGCCGAGGCCGCCACAAAAGCCTGAATGGCGGCGAATTTCGGGCTCTTGGAATTGATGTAGGCGTTGACGTTCCGCTTCAGCGAGTTCAGCCGGCCAAGCTTGGCGTTGAGGTTGGTCTCTTTTGCAGGCTTCTCTTGCTTTGCTACCGCTGCGACTTGAGATTTCGCCGCGGCCTTGGTCGCCTTTGCGTTCGTCTTGCTGACGCTCGCCTTCGTCTGTCCGGCCGCGGATGCGGACTTGCCGCGCGCGCCACCGTTCCCGGAGGATTTGCCACCCCCGTTGCCTGCGCCCCCACCGCCGCCGCCGCCTTTTCCTCCCCCGTTCCCACCTTTTGCGGCAAGCGCCTGGTCCGAGCCCAAGCCGTCGAGCGTCAGACCAAGGGGTAGGGCGGCCAAGGCAATGCCGCACACCAAGGTCATTACAGCGGTCCTAGTATGACGCATGGAAGAATCCTCCAAATTTTGCAGCGCATAAGCCCTCCCCGGCACACGTAAAATAAACTCTAAGGAATGCGGCAAAATCTTATCGAACGGACCTTTGTCGAAGAGCCCGGGACTTTAGTCCCCCGGTGTTTGTACTTTTGGCTGTATTTCGAGGTCGTGCTCGTCGTGTTGCAGCGCAGATCGAGTCGGGTGGGCCGGGAGAACGCCGACCGGACTTGAGCCACCGGGACTGCGACAGGGCCCGGCCTCGTCGGCCACAACCAATGCGCGGAAACAGGGAATGAGGAGCGTCAGGCTGACAAAAGGTCTAACTCGAGCCAGGGCCGTTTCCGCCCAATATGCTCGGTTGAGAATCTTGGCGATCCCGGCAGGATTGACAGTCGCTATATATTTCAATGGGTTAGACCGCCTAACCTAGCGAAAAGGCAACATAGAATCTCATAGCGTTTTTCCGCTGTTGCCTAACCTAAGTACCCGCCGACGAACGGCGGCTCACCATCCAACATAGGAAAATATGATGCGCATTCGATCAGCGCGGCCGGTGCTTCAAGCACCATCGCCGCGGGGATTTCGCACGCGTGCGAAGTTCAACATCCAAGTGACTGACGATTTGATGATCTGCGACTGCACCCTCGTCGAGGCGCCAGACGGTCGCGTCATCCTGTACGGGCCAGGGCGCGAGGGCAACTCGCTTTCCGTATCGCCTGAGACCCGTCGCGAAATTGTTGAGATGGCGCTGGCCGCCGTGGAGATGAAGCATGCCGCAGCCGCAATATGATTCCAAAAAGCACCCACACCGTGCCGCGTTTTACAAAGTGGACGACTTGGCTGGCTCACTTTGCGGCGATGTCGTGCTGGTGGCAGACCCTGATAATCTCGACGGTCTAAAGCGCGAGGATCTAATCAAGATCGCGCATTGGTCGGACATGGAAGAGGCCGACATCCCGCGCCTCGCCGTACTGACGGACAGCTTCTTCCGCTTCATCGACGAAGGCCAAGACGCCAGCGTCGTCACGCTTTGGCGCGGTGGGACTCCGATTATCCAGCAAATTGACGGCGAGCCTTGCGAGGCGGCTGTCGACCTTGTGATGGATGCCGTTACCGGCTCGTCCGAGCTACGGGAGAAATGGCACGGCCTTCCGCCCCTTGAGGCAGAGATCGAGAAAATCGCTTATCAGAAGGGCCTGCCGTCAAGTAACCGCCCGAAGTGGTTGGAACGCGAGGCGCGGCGTCGGCTAGAGGCTCGCAACATAGACCTGGATGAGCCGGAAGAGCCGATCGCCAGCAATGACAATAAGCCCGACGACGTTCGCCTTCGTGAGATGTTTGGTGCCGGCACGATGGGCTTCGACGGCGACACGCGGCGGCACTTCCTGTCCAACTGTTGGCACGAGGGCAAGCTGGGCGTAGCGGTCATCGGACCTGACGGAAAGCCGCTCTTCACGCCGTATCAGCAACAGCCGCGCCCGCCCATAAAAGCTACGCCATTCACCCTGCGTGATCCGGCTAGCCTGCCGCCCCGCGACTGGCTGTTCGGCAAGCACTACATCCGCCGCTACCTGACATCGACCGTCGGTGCCGGTGGTGGCGGAAAGTCATCACACGCTATTTCCGAGACGCTCGCGATGGTTACAGGGCGGCCTCTGCTCGATCCTGATGGGGCGCGCTCGGCGCCACTGCGGGTCTGGTACGTGAATGCCGAAGATCCCCAGGATGAAATCGACCGTCGCTTTCACGCCGCGGCGAAACATTTTGGCGTGACGGCTGACCAGATTGCCGATCGGCTTTTCACCGACTCCGGCCGCGACCAGGGGTTCGTGATCATGCGCCAGGAAGGGCGCGGCTTTCAGGTTTGTCAGCCGCTCATTGACGAGATGGTGGCGGAAATCACCAGCAGGCAGATCGACGTCGTCATCATCGACCCGCTCATTTCCACTCACGAGGTGCCTGAGAACGATAATGGCGCGATGCAGCGCGTTGCCAAGGCGTGGACGGAAGTTGCCGACCGCGCAAACTGTGGTGTCGAGGTGATCCACCATGTCGTCAAGAATAGCGGAGAGGCGACAGCCGATAGCGCTCGCGGCGGTGGCGCCCTGAAGGACAAGACCCGCGGCATGCGCGTCATCAATGCCATGACGGGTGCCGAGGCGGAGAAAGTCGGCTTGGAGAAACCAGACGGCTATTTCCGCATCGACCACGGCAAGGTCAATCTCGTTGCATCAGGTCGCAGCGCCTGGCGGCATATCGCGTCCGTCCCGCTCGGCAACGGCAAAGGGCTACTCACGGCCGGTGACGAGATCGGTGTCGTCGAACCGTGGCGCTGGCCTTCCGCGGATGCGCTGGCCGAACGTGCTGCAGAAGCGCGTGCCGCAGTGGTGGCCGATGTACCGGAGGAACTGCTGGCAGGGTTGAAGGTGAGGCTGGAGAATGCCGACCACAAAGCTGATCCGAAAGGCAAACCTTGGGCTGGCGATGTCGTCATGGAGTTAGCTGGAGTCACCGACCGCAAAGAAGCGAAGTCGATGCTCGATGCTTGGGTGGCTATGGGAGAATTGAAGGTCGTTGAGCTATACGATGCGACCGCTCGCAAGCCTCGAAACTTCGTGAAACCAGCCGCTGCGCCAACGTAAAAATCGTCGGCGCAAAGGTGTTGGCGCATCGTCGCAAATCACACTGCGCCGACAACCATATCCCTTGTGGATAGGTTGTCGCGCGCATGAGTGAGAGAAAAAATAGTGTTGGCGCAAATGGCCTTCGGCGCAGGGTGTCGGCGCAGCCCCCTTTTTTAGTCGCGCTACGGGCGGCAGCCCCAGCGCAGACAGCAGCCTGATCAGCTTGGATGGGTCAGCAACGCCAGCCTCTTTGCTGCTCGTCGGCGGCGTCTCGGCGATGGGACGTAGAGCGATCGATCAATGGCCGAGCGATGGCGCCACACATATCCGAGCCGAAAAAACCAGCGGATCACCGAAGTGCCTCAAGTGTGCGGAAAACTACCAGGCGCGAAAAAACACGAAATAGCCGAGCACGGAAATCGTAAGAAAAACGGAGGTTCTCATAAAAATATCAAAAGCTACGGGGTTCATGGTGGTCGTCCTTATTATTGTTGTTTTCGACAGCTTTGCACGATAGCACGCCGGAAATATTTTGTCGGGGTAAATAAAATTCTGTCGCGCGTAGACAGAGCGCCCTCGCAGCCCTGTCAGGCTCGGCGAGGGCGCTTCGGAACGGTCCGCGACGAGGCGGGCCGCTCTAGCTAGTGATTGTCGGATTGGGAGGTAGTCTCGGATTAGATGGGGCGGGCGCGCGCAAATTCAAGATGCACCGGGGGCATCCTACTCCTTCCAGGCGTCGACTGCAGGAACGGCGGGGCAGTCGAGCGTTAGCGCTAATACAGATTTTCCCCTCGCGTGCGCGCAACGCGCGCGCGTACGCGTGAGGGGAGTGACGTAACGTAAGGTATAGGAACGTATTAGAAACGCGGGCAGAAACACAGGGTGTGGCTCCGAAGTAACGCCGAGACTATATATTGTGTTCGTTACGAAAAATGACGCAATCCAACCCTATATGTAGTGGCGCTAACCGCACGTCCGAAGCGACGGCGGACTTCCGGCAACGTCCGGCTATCCACCTGGGGAACTCATACATGACCGAAATCATGCTCGCGGTGCGTCCGCACGTATACGTCAATGCGTGTGCGGCGGCCCGTATTGGGATACGCGGAACAGAAGCTTACGAACGAACCGAGCCAGAAATCGTCGCTACCCAACCGGCTCGCCGGACCCCGACAGCGGCCAACGACGACACTCCGATTTTCGACATTGCGCGAGAGATGCCTCGCTTGGTCGATGATCCCGACGACATCGATCCTGTGCAGGCGCCTACGCGCCAGCGGCCTCGCGGTGCGCTATGCTTCCGATACGGCGCGGACGGCCCGACTGTCGACTGGCGGGTGGACGCACAAGCCGGCAGGCTGACGTCCAACCGCTTCAGCGGTCAGGCTGCCAATGACAACCTGGATTGGCCGCTGGCGAAGCTGCTGCGGGCAGAGGGCGCCGACTATCACCTCTCCCTGGCCGAGCGTTACCGCGACCTCTGGAACGCGGCGAACATGCCACATGACCTTGTCGGTCGTGATTTGGCGGACAATGTGTATTTGATGGTCGAGATCGAGGAGGACGAGTCCACGGGCGCTCGCAGGAACAAGGGTGTAAAAAAGGTGGTCGGCAAGAAGGCACGGCTCGACGTTGCCGCCACGCGGGCTGTTGCAGCCGACCCGGATAAGACGAAGCGCAGGTCGAAGCCCATACCCAAGAAGTGGACCGGAGACTGGCCGCTTCTTCATGCGATCGACTGTGGCCGTGAACTTGCTTCCGCGCAGACCGCATTGGGCTGGTTGCGGGAAGCCTTCGAGGCCGCTGTGGTGTTTGGCGCCACGTTGGAGTCGGTCGGCCGAGGGCATGGTGTCGGAAACAAGGCCGGAGCCAAAGGTGCTGGCCGAGCGCTCGTCATGCTGGGGCTTCAATGCGTCGACGAGTTCTGGCGCAAGCCAGCCAGGCGAATGGCCGCCTAGTGGGCATACCCAATTCCTGCCCCCAACGGGGAAAGGGGAGAGAACAGTTTCAGGGCTGGTCCCTGACGCTGGACGCACCCACGGGCAGCATCCAGCGACAATTGCGCGCTTCCCCCAGGTGGCGCGCTTTTCGGAAGGGCAGCGAACGCGCCCGCTCGTCTTTCCATCGCCCGCTCATTGGTCAAGTAGGCCAGGGCGGGCGTTCTCTTTTTGCTTGTCCACCTAAAACTCTTAATCATGAAAGGGGCCACATGGATGGCCAATCCTAATCGCGCCTTTACGTCGCTTGATCGACACCTAGGCTTTCCCAGAACTAGATCCAAAACGACCGCGCGAGGCCTTCAGGAAGGCGTCGCATGGCCACTTGGCGGCCCCGGTGCTGCACCTGAGCTATCGCCGTCGGATGTTATGTCCTTGGTCATCGCCTTGGCGATCGACGGGCCTTTGCATAAGGCCGCCGACGCAGTGCGCACATACCGCGGGCTGACGCCGGGTGGTGCTTCACTCGATGATGCTCCTGTCCACCTGCCGACTGCCGGCGAGTACCTGGACGCGTGGGCGCAGCTTGTCTTGGAGGACGATGCGTCGGTCCTTCGCCGCGACCAGATCGAGGTCGACATGGCGTTTCCCGCCATTGCGATTCACAGCGCCGCGGGAACCAAGCGCTGGCAGCCGGTCGGTTCGCTTCCGAACCACTGGCAATCCACCGGCCATCGCCGCTCCACTACCATCAACGGCGCCGCACTTGTCGACGCTCTCAAGGAACTGTTTCCGAAGGAGAAAAATTGATGGCGATCATGGGACGCCGCGCGGCACGCGCGACCGAGATGACACACCCAGGCCCGGCGAAAGTACCGGGGCGCAAACCGGCGAACGATTTCGTAGTGCCGTCGCCATCCGGCCTGGTACCGGAGCTAGGGAAGCTCGACGCCGCAGAGATCGCTATTAGCGATGCCGTTAGGAACGATCGGGCCGAGTTGAAGGTGCTCGAGCTTGAACTGAAGGCCGATGACAGCCCGGAGCTTCATCCGGAGGTCGCCGCACTTCTCGGCGATGAAACCTCGCCGAAGGCCACCAAGCGCAAAGAAATCCGTGAGCTACGCCACAAAATCGCAGTAGCTGAAGCTGCCGTCATCGAAATCCAAAAGCGCCGCGTTGCGCTCGCTACTGAAGCCGGTCGTGCTGTCACGGCCGCAGTCCGTCCCGAAGCCGAGCGCGTGGTTGGGAATCTCGTAAAGGCGCTGGAACAGGTTGATGCTGCCCACCAAGAGCTTGGCGATCTTCTGCTTGCCGTTGAGGCGGAGGGTGTCTCCACGGGCGGCTTTGGCCCGATCAAGCCGCATTTTCTCGGCGACCATCGCGAGGATCTGCGACGGATCCGGAGCTACATCAAAGAAGTGCGGGAGGCCGGCTATGCAGGCTGAGCATAGGGAATACGCCACCACCGATCTTAAGGGCCGGCGCCGCCCAACCTTGCGTCTCGTCAAACTGCCGGGCGAAAAGCGGCACGTCGAGCGCTCGGAATCGGCGATCTACTTCGCCAGGAAACTGCAAATCGACAAACGCGAGCGCAGGATCCGCAATGGCTGAAACCATCTCGGGCTATGCGATCCAATGGCGCCGGCCCGCAGTTATCGGCGGGCTCTTCGAGGAGTCGTTCGATCGCGGCGCATTCGACAAATCCCTACGGGAACATCCCGACGTCGTCGCACTATGGTCGCACGACTCGGCTCGTCCCCTTGGACGCGTGGCGAACGGAACACTCGCGTTGCGCTCGGACAACATCGGTCTTCACTACATCCTGACGCCGAATGCGGACTCGCCCATGGGGCAGGAGGCGTTGGCTACGGTTGGTCGCGCCGATGTCGGTCAGGTTTCCGTCGGCTTCTCCTCGATGGTTGAAGAGTGGTCGGACACTGACGACATGCCGCGCCGTCTGATTACCGAGGCGCGGCTTCATGAGTTGTCGCTAGTGGTTTGGGGCGCGTATGGCGATGACACCAGCGCTTCCCTGTCGCGCACGGCCGCGCCTGACAACGCCAGCAGCGCCCTGCGCCGGCTGCGTGAGAAGGCGGAGCGGCAGCACCGGCTGCGCGGCATCTGACGGCGAGGGAGGGGTATAAGCAATCCTTCCCACATCGCCCAAGGCGGGAACGGTGCGGGTCCTTCGTACGCATGCGGCATGCCCCGGTTCAAATAAAAATTCAGGAGTCCGGAATGCCGGAAAAGAAAGGCGTTGCGGCGCTTAGGCCGCCTGCGCACCTCGATAAAACCACGGCGAAATGGTTCAAAACGGTGCTTGACGAGTACGAACTGGAGCCACACCACGTCCGGCTGCTCACTCTCGCGGCCGAAGCATGGGACCGGTGCCAGGCGGCCCGTACCATCATCGATAGCGATGGCATGACTTACACCGACCGTTTTGGTCAGCCGAAACCGCGGCCCGAGATCGCCATTGAGCGCGACTCGCGCATCGGCTTCGCGCGCCTCATTCGGGAACTTGCCCTCGACGTCGAGCCGCCGCCAGAATCGCCGCGGATGGCCAGGACGCGAGACTATGGAGCACGACGCTAAATGCCGGTTCGCAAGCGTGTAGATCGCCGTAAGGCTGCGGTGCCGGAATGGGATATCGAGATGGATCTCGAAATCGGTTGGCTATCTGACAAGACCGATGAAGAGATGCGGCAAGCTTGGGAGCGCTATCGCGATTACCTGATGGCTTTGCCGCGGGCGGCAGGATCACGGCCGGTGGCCTGGTGGTGGTTTGAGCGCGACATGAACTCTCCCTCCGGCCGTGATGAAACCGACGCACTCTTTGAGATGGGCGAACTCGATGAGGATGAAATTGCACAGGTTCGCCGCGACTGGGCGAACATGCCACCTTCGTTACAGCCGCGGTGCTTGGCCCTGCGGGCAGCGGAGGGGTTTAGGCTTGCCTAGGCCAAGGCCTCGGCAAGCCTATCCTTCCACCCGCCCGCATGAATGATGCGATCTTGGTGGTGGTTGCCGCTGAGCACCTGCGCCTTCGATAGTTGCGACACTTCTTGCCAGTTGTCGCCGAAGACGTAGATGGCATTATCTCGGCGGATGCTCTCTAGGACGACAGTTCCACTCGAAGCGAATTCATAGGCAAGGTAATCATTGAACCCTCCTTGACCCACAAAAATCCGACTAGGTCCGTGCCCGCGGATAGTCTCGGCCCTGTCCATAATCACCGCTATGGTGTTGTCGGAGGCTCGGCGTAGCACCTGACCGATGTTTTCTCGAAGCTGCGGCCATGGATATTGGCCTGGCGGCAACAGCTTCCAATTTACGCTTTGTGTCTGCGGCGGCTGATATAGGTGGATATCTTCGGTGATTAGGTCGCAAACACCGAAAGCCTCAAGATGAAGATTGATGATGTGCTTAATTGCCTCGTGATTGGCTGCGGTAGCCACTATGGTTGGCGACGCAATTAGCTTGCGGTTCGCCACCGTGACCACTTGAAATTCTATGGATGGCGGATCGATCAACTCTCTTGGATAGCAGTCACGGTTTACGTCACGAAAGTCCTCGTGCTCCTCGTATTGGTTCCGACCAATCCACTGTCTCCATTTCCATTTGACCGTGCGAATGTACCGAGACTCTTTTGGCTGATCTCGATGCACAAGCCATTTGCCTTCGCTGTTGAATCTGGAAATAGGTCCGACGATTGAAGGGAGTATTTTGGTCCCATTCGCTGAGTTATTGGATAAGCCTACTCGCGTCAAAGTCGCCGCCGGGAGCCCCGTAACATCGGTAACTATGCGGATCTCCGTCCCATTTGGAATTTCAGCAAGATAGTGATCGATATTTATAATTCGGCGTTGTTCTATACGCATTGATCCCTCCCGTCCCAAAGTAGATCATCGCTTAAATCTCGAAAGAAGGAAAGCCGGCGATGCTTTCCTCACCGGACAACCCCTCACAGGAAATCTACCATGGACAACTTACAACGCTGCTTGCTGGCAGCGAGTGCACTTGCGCGCCATCTTGAAGGCCGCGGTACCACCACCGATGAACTCTCAGACGCCTTCCTTGCTGAAGCCATCGGCGCCAGCAACGCAGTCCGCGGCCGACTGGCTACCGCAGAGCGCCTGCGCTTCCTGGCTGATTATCTGGAGGCTTCCATTGAGCACTGACATGCAGCGGCTCGTCGTCGCGCTCGAGGCCAAGATCGACAAGTTCGACAAAGCCCTCGCGAGAGCGAACGGAACAGCCAACAAACGCGCGAAGGCCATTGAGTCGCGCTTCGTTCGAATGAACAAACTGGCGAGCACGTCGTTCGCCGCGCTTGGCACTAAGATCGCCGGAGCTTTCGCTGTTGCGGGCGGCATCCGCGGCGCACAACAGTTGCTGGACACCTCCACGCGCATTCTGAATGCGCTGAGGGTGACAGGCCTTGAGGGTGTCGAACTAAAGAAGGTTTACGACCGTCTTTTCGACAGCGCGCAAAAGAACGCTGTGCCGCTTGAGGACATGGTCACTTTGTATAGCCGCGCCAGCATGGCCGCGGAGAATCTTGGCGCGAGCCAGGCTGATCTTGAGAAGTTCACCAACAACGTTGGCGTTGCGCTTCGCGTGTCCGGTAAGTCCGCCACAGAGGCGTCCGGTGCGCTGCTGCAGTTGAGTCAGTTGCTTGGCGGCAACGTCGTGCAGGCGCAGGAATATAACAGCCTTATCGACGGCGCGTACCCATTGCTGCAGGCTGTTGCGGCCGGCCTTGAGGAGGCTGGCGGCGACGTCGGCAAGCTCACTCAGCTTGTGAAGGCAGGCAAGGTTCCGACCAAAGCATTCTTTGATGCCTTCCAAGCCGGCTCTGTGGTTCTGGAGGAAAAGGTCGCGTCGTCGACGCTGACTGTGTCGGCCGGTTTCACCAAGATTTACAACTCACTTGTCGACGCAGTCGGCAAGATCGATGAGGGTACGGATTCATCCAAGAAGCTTGCCAATGCGCTCGACCAGATCGCAAAGGCCATCAATTCGATTGACCTTGGATTTGTTGAGGACGAACTGGCCGGCATAGCCAGCAAGATCAACAAAACGATCGAGGATTGGAACCGGTGGGTTAAGGCGTATCTGGCTGTCAAGGAAGCTCTGGCCAACGGTGACCTGGTTGGCGCCGCTGATGCTGCTGGAGATTTCTTCCTCGATACGACGACTGCCGAGCAGAAGGTTGATGTCCTGCAGCGCGAGGTCGAACTTCTGCAAGCTGCGATCGAGCGGAACGTCGAACTCAGTGCGGATAACACAGAGGCCCTCGCTCGGCTCGCCGAGGTGCAGGCGGCGATCAACGCCATCAACGCCTCCGCGGGATCCGGCAATGACGCAGACGTGCGCAACGCCATCAACGGCATGGTTCCGTTCAACCCGCTTTCTCCTGTGTCGACGCCAGCGAAACCTGTGAGCCTGAAGAACTACAAACTCGACGGCGACGACAAAGACAAGAAGTCCCGCCGCAATGAATGGGAGCGCGAGACTGCGCAGATCAAGGAGCGCACTGCGGCGATACAGGCTGAGACGGCCGCAATGGCTGGCCTTAATCCGCTGATCAACGACTACGGCTTCGCGCTTGAGAAGGCGAGAGCGGTAGCCGAACTAGAGAATGCCGCGCTTGCCGCCAAGGTGGAGCTTACCCCGCAGGTAAGGGCGTCGATCGATAGCCTGGCGACGTCATATGCGCAGGCGACGGTGGATGCCGAGCGGCTCGCGGAAAGCCAAGACTTAATCCGCGAGCGCGCGCAGGACATGGCCGATCTCGGAAAGGATGTTTTTGGTGGATTTATCTCGGATTTGCGCAACGGCACGAGTGCCGCGGAGGCGCTGAATAATGCGCTGGGCCGCATCGCCGACACTTTGATCAACAACGTGCTCGATGCGCTGTTCCAAATCAATGGTGCGGGTGGCAGCGGTATATTTGGAGCATTGATTTCGGGCGCCTTTGGCGCTGGTGCCTTTCCGGCTGCTCCAGGCGGTGGTCTGTACGACTCGGGCGGCTACACGGGCCCCGGCCCGCGCAAGAAGGCGGCTGGCATCGTCCATAAGGGCGAGGTGGTTTTCAGCCAGGACGACGTACGACGCCATGGGGGAGTCGGCGCTGTTGAGGCTATGCGGTTGCGTGGCTACTCCGCGGGCGGCCCTGTAGGTATGCCTAGCGTTCCGTCTCCCGGTAGGCGTGCTGCCAACGACAACAACGCCGGCATCGCCGACATTCGCGTTTGGGTCGACCAGGATGGCAACTGGCAAGCTGCCGTCGATCGGCGTGCGCGCGCTCAGGCGCAGCAAGTCACAGCGAATGGGCTGAAGGCCTACGATAAGGGCAAACAACGCCAGCAGATGACAAGCGGCTAGGCGCCTCCATCCACCACTGCAGCACCAACCCTCTGCCGCTCAGGGCGGAGGGTCACTTCGCTTATTCAAAATCAAGAGGGAACATCAAATGACGATACGCACGCGCGCGCAGCTAAACGCTGACGCCGATACCTACATTAATGACAACACGACGGGCGACGTCACTCCGGCCAAGGTTCGTCAGCGCATCAAGGACCTGGCGGATAGTGCGCTGCTGGCTAGCGATCTAACGGCCGCCACGGGCAAGACGACGCCTGTGGACGCGGACACGCTGCCGATCAACGATAGCGCGGCATCGAACGTCCTGAAGAAGGTGACGTGGGCCAATATCAAGGCCACGTTGAAGACCTATTTCGACACGATATATCAGCCGGTTGCCGCAAAGCTCACGACACTTGCCGGGCAGACATGGGCGGCCGATCGGTTCACGTACTACACCTCGTCTTCTGCGGCTGCGATTGGCACGATAACCGCTGCGGGCCGCGCTCTGATCGACGACGCTGACGCAGCCGCTCAGCGGACTACGTTGGGCATCGGATCCATGGCTACACGCGCCGTGACGATCTCGACCAGCGATCCGTCTGGGGGCGCCGATGGTGATGTCCACCTCAAATACACGGCTTGAACCATGAGCATCGGAGTAAAAGTCTCGGGCGCATGGAAAGACGCCACGCCTTACGTGAAAGTTGGCGGAGTTTGGAAGCCTGTTTCGCAGGCCTATGTGAAGGTTTCGGGGGTCTGGGAGGAGTTGTTGAACAGTTTCGATCCGTCTGGATCGCAATCGTTCACGACGCCGGGCGCTGACAGCTTCGTCGTCCCGAACTATTCAACGTCGCTTATCATCGACCTGTACGGGGGTGGCGGCGGCGCTGGCGGCGCGGCGACGTCGGGTGCTGGCAACGGCGGCGCGGGTGGCGCATCGACTTGCACGGGCGGGCTATCGGCCGGCGGCGGCTCTGGCGGTACAGGTTCGAATAGCGGTTCGGCCGCGGGTGGTTCGGGCGGCACGGCGTCTGGCGGTGACACAAACACCAATGGTGAAGCTGGAAACGCAGATGGCAACGGGCATGGTGGCGATTGCCCCGGCCCGAACGGCGGTGACGGCGCGTTGCCGCCTCCCACGAACAGTGGCAACGGTTTCAGCAACAACGGATTGACCGGCAATGCACCGGGCGGCGGAGGCTCGGGCGGTATCCTGTCCGGCTCAAGAACTGGTGGTGGCGGCGGTTCCGGCGCTTATGTCCGCAAGACCTACACCGTTGGGCAGCTAACTCCCGGCGCAATCCTGACGTTGAACATTGGCGCTGCGGGCACCTCTGGCTCCTCTGGCGGTGGTGGGCGAACCGGCGGCGCGGGCGCTCGCGGGCAGATCGATATCAGTTGGACCTGATCGGCCCGGCCTCTCCCAACTGGCGGGTGGCTGGCTCATCCTAAGCCGGAGATTGTTGGACGCGAGTATAGGCGGCCCGGCCGCTCCGGCGTTGTGGGCGCAGGGTTGTGAAGCAGCCGGGCCTGTGAGCCGAGAGCCCCCAGCCCACTCCATAAGCATGGTCTAATTTCAATGCGCGTCCAGTGCATACCCGTTTATTTGCTGACGCGAGATCGGCGATCCGACAAGCCCGGAAATCACTTCCGGCCGGTCGACAAGTTGCCGCGATCGCCAGACGCATTGGCTGGTGATGAGGAGCAGAAGAAGCGCCAGGCCGGCGAGGACCCGCATCACCGTGCCAGCGAAAAATCGAATTAG
>NZ_RCIZ01000017.1 GCF_003666685.1 Mesorhizobium sp. YM1C-6-2 | reverse complement strand
GGGACGGGTTCAAACATGGGTCACTTCTCAATGAAAATTACACGCTCCCCCGGGTCACTTCTCAGCAGCAATCAACAGTGATCGCGGGAAAGATGTCGATCGCAGATGCCACAGTGAAAGTTCACGTCAAGGCAATCCTGAGAAAGGCCGGCGTGGACAACAGAACTCAGGCGGCGATCTGGGCTATGCAAAAAGGACCGCGCCCAGCGAGGGAGTTTGATGGACACTCCAGAGGCAGTAAGAACGATAGCGCATCGCGGCCCGAGCGATACGTGGACTTGCCAACAGGTGGATGCATTGAAATTCCAATGGCTGGCAACAATCGCTCCGAGCTCGAACGCGGGAAGATGGGCCGCCGAGATCGCAGCCAAGCCCGAAATGCTTCCTGTGTCACCGCGTGTGACACGTTCCCAAGCGTCCGGAAGATGGTCCCCTGACGCAAATGCCGCCGCACCTCTCTCGGTCCCGGCGGCCGAGTTGGTCTCTCAGGTACCGAATTCGGGGGGATCGCGAAGCGCATGACATTGAAGACGGCTTCGGCACGACCGAGGCCAGTGTAGCTTCCTGGCCGGCCCGACGGTGGTGATCAGGCTGATTAGGCATCTGGTGTAGTTTGCGTATTGCTCTCAGCCGGGACACTAGCTGCTGGCAGCCGCTCCTTCAGGCTGGCCAATGCCGTCCAGGTTCGAGCCGTGGTTAGCAGGAGGGTAGCCCGCGGGGGAGAGATGCCGGGTTCGTCCCGGAGCCGCAAACAGTCATCTGCCTGTTTCCGGCATTCAGCTACACTGATTTCGAGGAGCGGCATAGGCCACCATTGTGTTGCTATGCGTTTGTACGGCTATGGGCAGGCTGGCGACCTCACCCCCCTGTTCGTCGCCAGCCCCGTCGCGGGAGCCCAGGTTGGGTCGCGCCCGGCTGGAGACTAGCATGGACAGTTATTCCACGCCTGCTCTATCTGGCACGCGACCTGATTATCTTTGATCTGCACCGGAACCTTCATGTGTAAGGGACGCTGTATCCTTAGCCAAGGAGGCTCCTCCAATGCCTGACGTACCCGAGAAGCCGGACGGCGAGGGTCGCGTTGGCCTTATTCAGCGTTTAGTCAAAGAGACGGGAATTACCGAAGTTGAGGCTTTGGACCTCATCACCGTGCTAGGCGTGAACTGGTCATCCCTCGTGCGAGAAGCGCGTCTGCTTAGGACGAAGCGTTAGAGTCGCCGTTTTTTCAAGTTCGGCAAGCAGTGCTTCTTCGTCACGGGAGCCAAGATTAAACAATTCTAGGATGAGGGCCGCCGCGTCCTCGCGCTGGATCGTGTCGGTGACGCCATACGTCCCGCAGAAGGTATCGAGAACCCTTGCCATCATCGCCAATTGCTTGGCGCTTGCTACACCGCGCGGCACTGCCCAACCCCGGTATTCAACGCGTCCCTAAGGAAAAATTCTAGCAATTGGCGAGCCCAATTCAAGTCGGTTTGTGAATGTGAAATCGCCTTCCGCCTTGGATCAGGTCCGCGATCGCGTAATAGCGGTCTGCCCTGCGGCGTGCGGAAATGGCTAAGCAAGGGTCACCCCCCAAGCCCCGATCCTTGCAAATTGGCCGGCGCCACCCCGAAGCCACCCACCTCCGGATCAGGACGCCGGCCATTTCATGTCCTGAACCACGCCAAGATCTTCATCACAGACTCGCCCAGAAGCACCACGCCGCCGAGTATGCCGAGGATCGTGATGATGATCCACTTCGATACCTTGGCGAAGCCGATCAACGCCCGGACGAGCGGCATGCCGGCTTCAAGAGCCTTGGCATCCTCCACGGTCAGATCAGTCAGGAACTTCCGCGTCGGCTCGGGAAGCTCGGCAAACTGCTCTGCGATCTTGGCGTCCCTGTTCATGCTATGCCTGCCCCCTGCCGAGATAGAAATCGATCCGCCGCCGGTCCGCGCAGATGATACGAGCGATGCGCCGCTTCGGATGCTCGGCCACGTATTGCGCCGCGGCGCGCTGCGACTGGATCTGGCATTCCATGACGCCGAGCCCGTCGGCCTGGACATGCGGCCGGCAGTCGCCGCCGGCGAGCGCACAGGTGAGCAGGATGAGGGCCATCATGGGCGCCACCCGCAGGCGTGCTCGCCATATTCGTTGTGCGAGACGATCCAGCGTTGCTCGCCGTCCGAGTAGTTCGTCCCCTCGGTTGCGGGATAGGCGCTCGAGACGTCGCAGAAGCTACCCACGCTTGCGCAGCCAGCGGCGAAAGCGCTGATCGAGAGCGCCAGGATCAAGGCCGGCAACCTCATCATCGATCTCCTTCTTCTCCTTGATGGATTTCAGGCGGTCAGCCACCTGCTTGTTGCGTTCGTCCTGGCGGGCGTCTCGGCGCAGATAGACGACCGCAGCGCCGATCGCCGCGAAGAGCACGGCATAGAGCCCACCTGGTCCGGTCAGGAAGGCGACGATCGCGGAGCCCATCACAGGCTCCAGATGCCGGCGCCGAAGATGGCGGCGAGGCCGAACACCACCGCCACGAAGATCGCGAAGAGGATGTTACGCATTGGGGCGGTCCTTCACGAAGTAGCCGACGGCAAAGCCGACGAGATATGGCAGCGGCTCCCAGATGACGGGGTCGGCGAACTGCGGCCATGCCTGCACGACGAGCGCCTTGACAACGCCCGCGATCGACGCCGACAGCATGGCGGCCGTCAGCTTGTTCGTCGGGAGCGCCGTGGGCTGATTGACGGTCTCCATGTCACTTCTCCTTTGGTGGTCCGAATATCCAGCCGAGCACCGTCTGCACGATCCTCCACCAGAGGGCTTCGGGCTGCTTCGGCGCCGGACCGGGTTTGACGGCGGGCGGCCGGTCCTCGACGTGGACGACGACGGGCCCCGTAGGCAGGGCAGGCTTGGCCGCTGGGGGTGTCGAGCTAGGCTCGACAGGCTTGGACGCGCCCACGGGCTTCCTCGCGGCGTCTCTGGCCAGCGCCAGCACCGTCTCCACCTTCTCAGGGGCGATCAGGGATTTGTTCAGCCCGTCGCCGGCGTAATAGGACTGCCCTCGCCTCACCCTCCGGCTTGCGCCCTGCGTGTCGACGAGAACCGGAAGCGACGCCCATTCCTGCGCCAGCCGCTTGCCGAACTCGGCGGCGCTGATCTTGCCCGCCACGAACGCCTCGTAGCCACGGCGCTTCAGCAGGTGGTAGCCCAGCCGATCCTGCAGGTTGGCGTCCAGCTTCTGCGAGGGGGAGAGCCCGAGTTCGGCGATCAGGCCGGACAGCGTCGCCTTCATGAACTGGTAGCGGCCAGTCGCCGAGGAGCCGAAGCGCTTCGTCCACGATCCCTGCTCGGACTGCACCTCCGCCAGCGTCATCGACGTGACCGGCTTCGGCAGCTTGCCCTGGTTGTTGCCGTAGATCGTATCGTAGCCGCGCGGGGCCTCGATGCCGCCGATGAAGTCGAGCAGCATCGCCGCTCCGGCCGGAACGGTCTTGTCCATGGTCAGTGCTCCGATGATGACAAAGAGAAGGGCAGCCGCTAGCTGCTTTCGCATGCCGGGCTGCTTTGAGAAGTGGAAGACTAAAGCACTACGACCAACGCGCTTGCTTTTGCTGCACCATTGGCGAGGATGATCCCCGGCGGAATTACGGGCGGGGGTCCGATCATGAATGTTTTTGTATTATGCACTGGTCGCAGCGGGTCGGCGTCTTTCGCGAAAGCTTGCAAGCACTTCACGAATTACTCGGCGGCCCATGAAAGCAGGAGCCGCGTCTTCGGGCCCGGACGTTTCGACTACCCCCCGAACCACATCGAAGTGGACAATCACCTCGCGTTTCAGCTCGGCTATCTCCATCAGCGGTACGGCAATGACGCGTGCTACGTTCATCTCGTGCGGGACCGGGAGCGCGTCGCAAAAAGCTTTGTCCGGCTGATCGACAGCCCGGTGTCCAATGTTCGCGGGTTCGCGACCGGTGTTCTGATGCGTCCGGAACTAACCGATGAAGAACTTTGGGCGGCAAGTCTCGATTACGTCGACGTGGTGTCGGCCAACATCAAAGCCTTCCTGAGAGACAAGACCCGGACCCATTTCGTGGACATAGACGACCCGGTAGAGGCATTCCTCGCTTTTGCAGAAGACATCGGCGCTGAGGGGGATTTGGACGCGGCGGTCAACACGCTAACGACCCCATCGAACCTCAAGCTGAACACCGCCTATGCTCAAAAGAAGAACCTGCTGCAGTATATTCCCAAGGCGCTGAAGCGGATTGCCGGCGGCTGAGCATCATCTCAGTTCAGACTTCTAAGCCGGAGAACAGCCCTGCCAGGATGTAGAGGCGGATCGACCACGCGTAGCGCAGCACGGCGCGCCAGTTGGGCACGAGACGCATGGCTGGCTTCCTTGTGAAAATTGATGTGAGGTCGTAAAGTCGCGCCGTATTCGGGGCTGGGGGCAGCTATCGAATGGACATTCGGAGCGGAATAGTCACCGTCGCGCTTTGCACGGTCGCCTTCATGTTTGCTGACGCGATCCTCTTGCTGGGATCGAACGTGCAGATCGCTCCTCAGAACTGGCTTGAACTCGCCAAGGTGGCTGTCGGTGTCGCCTTCCTATGGTCTGTGACCTGGTTGGTCGACAGGAGGCTGGCGGGCGATCCATCTCGCATTGCCCTGCTGATCAAGCGAGCGTCGGCATCGATTCGCCTGATGCTCGTGGCAGTCACCGTTTTCGTGCCGATGACGTTTGCCACGACCCTTTTCATGTTCCTCGCAAGCGCGACATCCGCGCCGCTAACGGACGCCTACCTGGCCGAAATGGACCGGGTGATGGGCTTCGACTGGATAGCATTCCATCAGGCAATGAGCGGTCCGATCACAAGCCCTGTCCTGATCTTTGCCTACCACGCGCTCGGGCCGCAGGTTCCGCTGGTACTCCTCTATCACTCGGTCATGCTGAAGCGGCGGCGCATCATTGAATTCCTTGTTCTGCTGGCCGTAGCGGGAGTCCCTACTGCCATCGGCATGTATTTGTTTCCGGCCGCCGGTGCCTATTCCTTCTACCAGATCGATCCAGGCCAGTTTTCGGCGCACGCCGGCATGTGGCATTATGATCTTCTGTTGCGGCTCCGCGCCGGTGAGCCGTTTGAATATCTTGTCACCCACCCTGCTGGCCTGACGACGTTCCCGTCCTTTCACACGGCGCTTGGCTTGCTGATTATCTACTCGCTGCGCCACGCGCCGAAGGTGATCCTGTTGCCCGTGGCAGCCGTGAACGCCGCCATGATCGTCAGCACTCTGCCCGAAGGAGGGCATTACCTGATCGATGTGATCGCTGGCGTAGTCGTGGCTGCTTTTGCAATCACGTTCGCACGCTTCGCAGCCCCGGCCCCCATGAACGAGGAAATGCCGTTGCCGGCGGCGTGAAGTTCTCGCGCAGGCCGACATAGCGGCGCGGTCGCGATCCACGCCGGGTCGGGCTTTGTCGTTTCTCCATATAAGCGAGTATATTTTCGGCGAGGTCTGCCTCTCGACATCCCGAAATGGTTAAACGGGCAAAAATGCTTGCGAAAACATCATCTTGGCAGTCGTCGTCAAGAACAGATCAGTTAACGAGTTATTAAATCCCGTTGACACTTTAGCGATTTCTTGTGCAAGCTTCAGTCTGGCGATCTGGGGATCGTCTTTGTTTTGAGGCGAAGGGGAGTATCGTAATGCGCAAGTTGCTTGCAAAGTTCGTGCGCGAAGAAGACGGCGCGGCGATGATCGAATACACGGTTCTTCTGGGCATCATCACTGTCGCGGTGATCGCGACGATCATTCTTGTCGGCACATGGGTTTCCGGCGAGTGGTCGGACCTGAACGCCGCACTGCCGGCTTGATTGGAAGCGGAACTGAAAACCTACGCCCTATGGTTCCTCACTGGCATCTGTCTCGGCGCTTTGACGGTTGCTGCCTACAAACAACCGCTTAGCCGGCCGTACAAGACGTGGAGCCCTTGGGTTGCTGAGAACACGCTGCGTTTTTGAGTCACCCACTTGAGGCGCAGCGGAGAGGGGTCGGTGAAAGCCGGCCCCTTTTCTTATGACCTCGGGAACGCCGCGGCCGGCACCGTGTATCCAGCATCCGAAGCATAGCGTGCGACGCCCTTGGTGATGCGGACTTCATCCAGCCATCCGTTCAGCGCATTGCCGGCCGCGCCCTGCGCTCCGAACCGGAACGTCTCGGCTATGTTTGCCTGCGTGGTCGTCCAGCCGGTATCCTTGGCGACCATCGTACCGTTAACGTAAAGGCGCAGGGTGTTCCCGGATCGATCGACCGCGACATGGTACCATTGGCCGGTCGTCATCACGCCGGAACTCGATGGAAGCTCAGGGTTTGACGGCACGGTGCTGCGCCAGCCAAACTTCAGCACGCCAGATGAACTCAAATCCAGGATGAATCCGCGCGAGCCGCTTGTCCCTCCGGACTGGCTAAGAATTGCGTTGGCCGTCGCCAACGAATTGAACCGCACCCACGTCTCGATTGTGAATGCCGCAGACCCAACGTTCCAATCATCGCTATCGGGCAGTGCGACGTAGTCGCCGGTTCCGTCGAGCAACAGCGATCCGCCGCCGAATTTCGACTGTGCCGTGTCGATCTGGGCGTTGCCCAGGAACGTAAACGGCGAGTGCCCGGCCGGGCTGTCGTCAACGGCTGTCGTCGCTCCATCCGTCCCATCGAAGCCGACGAGCAGGACGACGTTGGCGAAGTGAGGATCGGTAGCTACCGGCTCCTCTACCTCGAGCGTAAAGCTCACCAGATCGGCGGTGCCGGGCGGATCGCTGCTGTCGGTGACGCGGACTGACAGGCCTGTGAAGGTGCCGCTTTCGGTCGGCGTGCCTCCGACGGCGCCCGTATCCGGATCGATTGTGATGCCGTCCGGCCAGTCGCCGACCAGAGAGAAGGTGTAGGGCTCGATACCGCCGTCCGCCGTGACCGTGAAGCCGGCATAGACTTCGCCGACGGTTGTCGTAAGGACCGATGTGCCCGAGATCACAAGCGAGACCGCCACGACAGTGATGTCGTAGTGCTGCCAGCTCCGGTAGCCGTCGCGAACCGAATAGACGCGGATGATCCCGGCATCCTCGCCAGCGAAATCAGCATGAGGGATCGCTTGAGACGTGCCGCTGATCCCGGAATAGGTCTCCAGCACGTTCTCGTCGATGTCGAGCACGTCGACCGTGACAGTTGCACCGCTTTCCGGCGTCACATCGGCGACCGTCCAGTCCTGCAGATTGTCCAGCACAAGCCGGCCGGGCGGGCGTGCCCAGGAGACCGTGAACGGGTCCGATCCGCTGACGTCGACCGGACCGGTATAGCCGGGATCAGTCGCGACTGTGACACCCTTCGGAACGTACGGCCGGATCGCGCGGCCGTCGAAGGTGACTGTATCGGCCGGCGCGTCGACCAGTTCCAGCCCGCCCTGACCAGTCACCGGGAGCAGCTTCACGCCGAGCACGTCGGCGTCCGTCCTGGCCTCGAAATCGGACATCGAGAAGTCATCGAAGAAGATGATGCTGGCGCCGGAGGCATGCTCCGCCGGAACGGTATCGAGGCAGCCGCGGCCAAGCGTCAGGGTTTGGCCCGAGATGGCATCGATCCGGACGATCTCAGCGCCGATCACGGCCAGTGTTCCGATGACAACCTGATCGAGATCGACGTCATCAGTCACATCGACCGACGTGTCTCCGCGTTCGAGTGCAGCTCCCAGCAGGGCATGCGGCGCGAAGAAATCGAGCGTGTCGGCAGCGTCCTCATAACCTGAACCGGCATCGATCGAGATGGTGGCGTAGAGTGTATCCTCGGAAGGCTGCGCACCGGCAACCTGCAACAGTCCGGCGTCGGCATCCGTGGTCAGCAGCGCGTCGGCGTCGGTACCGACCATCTGCACCATTTCGCGGTAGGGCATTTCCCAGACCAGCCGCGGCGTCACCACAGCAGGCTCCGAAGCCGGATTCTCCCAAGGCGATTCCCCGCCGTCGACCAGGATTTCCTCGCCGAGGCTGAACACGTCCTGCGCGAACTTCAGGCCTATCGCGTTCTTCCGGCCATCGCCGAACGTGAGCTCGCCGACCCGCATCACCTCGCCGGACAGATCATGCCTCGACGAGACCAGCCGGAAGGGATCGCCTGGATTGAGGCTTTCCACGGTCCGCTTGCATGTGATCCGGCCCGATGCCATGCCGGCGCCCAGCGCCTTCACATCGCGCGTGCCGACCCTGACCGCCAGGTTGGCCCCGGTGATGCCGGGATAGTGCCGCGTCGTCGATATAAGTTCGCCGGTCTCCTGGATCTGCGCGATGTTGTGCACCGCCCGGCTGGCATCCTTCGCCTTGGCACGGTCGTGATAGGTGACGATGACCGAATTGACCACCTCGGCCGGCTGGCGACGGGAAACCTCGTCCCATTCAACCACATCGTCTTCGTCGACAACCGGGATGGTGTCGATGTCGTAGTCGGCCCGGATCGGCTTCAGGACGAACTTGCCGGTCTCGCGCGACGTGTAGAGGAAGGCATCGACATGGGAGAGCACTGTGTTGATGAACTCGCCGATCTCCTCCTCGCGCTGCCAGAGCATGGAGAGCCCGAACGCTTCGGCATAGAAGGCGTCCGCTGCCCCGGTGAAGCTGACATCGTCGATGTCGCTCTCGTTGTAGCCCATGCCCCAATTTCGGTCGGTCAAGCACTCCCGGATGATGTGCGCCGGGTTCATATCCTGCCCGATGGCAAAGATCGGCCAGAGCACGGTGTTGGTGAAATGCCCGCCTATGAACGCCGTGCCGTGCTGCGCGTTGTAGAGGAAGTATGTAAAGGCGATGCCCTTGCGCACGTAGTTGCTCGCCGCGATATCGAGGTCCGAAACGACCTCCAGGTCGGACACCTTGATCTGGTAGACGTGCTTGATCACGTTGCCGCTGCTACCGGAATCCGCCACGATCACCGTGCCCGCATTCGTCGCCATCCGCTTCGAATGGACAGGGATACCGAACTGCGCCGGGAAACTCGTCGAGGACCGGTGCAGCGTGGACAGTTCTTCGCTGAATACGAAGATCCCTGTCCCGGCGGTGACCGCGACCTCGCCATTGACGTAGGCGATGGCTTTGATGTTGCCGGGTATCGAGGCCGACAGGTCGACCAGCGTTTCAGCCCATGTGCCGTTCCAGGTCACGCGAATGACGCTAGTGCTGTTGACCAGCCGGCAATAGGCATAGGTCGGCCCCATCGAGATCGTCTCGACGAAGGCGCTGCCGGGATGCGATGCGCCCACCTGCGTGTCATCAAGCGACCAGCCGGACTCGCCGCGGCTCAACAGATACCAGGGATTCGTCTCCGTGCTGATCGGCCCGATCTTGACCAGCGCATGGCCCTGGCGCTCGCCCATGACGAAGCCCCAGTTGAGGATATTCCCGAGATTGAAGCTTTGCAGAATCGTATCGGGATCGGAGATGCGACGGAATTCGAGGAAGCACGGAATGCTCGCCCCGAGATTGCCGCCGCTCATGACAACCAGATCTTCGGAATCGGTGATGTGGACGCGACCGCCGCCAGCTATCGATCCAGTGAGTGTTACGGTATCTAGGCCGCCATCCGGCAGGTGCCAGACCTTGACCGTGTTGCTCTCCGACCAGACCGCATAATCGCCGTTGGTGTCGACCTGGCCCTCGGCGTTCATCGTATCGCCGGACGCGAGTTCAAGGCCCGGCTCGTCTTCGGCGATATGCTCTGAGGGCACAGCGGCCTTCGCCGGATACCACTGCTCAGTGCCATCAGAGCGCAGGAAGATGCGCTGCAGCGTGAACGCCCACGGCTTGATGTATGGCGTCGTGCCGATATACATCCGCCGCAACACAGCGGTGACCACGCCCCGGAACGCCGGAACTGCCGCCCCAAGCTTCGAGACCAGATAATCGTTCTGGTCCTGCGTCGGCTCGCCCATTTCGAGGTCGAGCGTGCCGGAAATGCCACCTTCCCGGTCCTCGCCGCCGAACAGCCTGCTCTTGCTGATCGTGATCGGCCCGCCCGGTGCCACCCCGCGGAATGCCACCTTGTCGCCGACACGGATTTTGTAGCAGGCATCCGCCGGGCCGTGGCAAAGGGCCATCTGCATGCCGAGCGAGTATTTGTGGCCGATGGTCTGTTTCGGCCCAAACAGCCCGTAACGCCGAGCTCCCTTGATCGCACGGGCCCGAAGATCGCCGTACCAGGTGACGTTCGGCGACTTCAGTTCGCGCGTGCCGAACAGGACCGGGATTTCCCGGCCCTCCTCCGCAGTCGGCGCCTGGAAATCATCCAGGCTTGCCGGTTTGGCGTTCTGCGGCTTCGGCGTCAGCACGAGCTGCAGCGCAAACGACGCCAGCCCGATGATGATGTTCCAGAACATGGCTCAGACGATGCTGATCGAGAACGGGTTTTCGTCAGGCATGAAGGGGAAACTCCCGTTGTTCTCGATGTTGTCGAAACGGTCGTTGCAGCGGGGGACGGAAAGATCGCAGCCCGGATAGATCGTCACCGAAACCGGCAGAGTCGCATCGTTCAGGCCAGGCAGCGGATTGAGCAGCGTGCAGACCTGTCCGACATGAGCGGAGAAGAAGCCGAATGCTCCCGCGTATTCGATCATGCCGGCCTTGTATTCGCCGTCCGGTTGGTCGTCCGCGACCGGGATAGTGAGCGCGAGCCCGTCGATCGCCGTCACCGTCGCCGCAACCGCGAAATCCGCTTTGTCGAGATTGCAGCCCTGATGATAGAGCGCATGCCGACACGTCCGCTGGTAGCGTGCCCGGCAGCCCGGTCGGCGCAGCGAGGTGAAGATGCTTTCCGAGACGACCTCGATGCTCTGGGCCGCCGACATGGCACCGACGACGCGGCCCTTCCACACGACGCGCAGGGTATCGGTCAGGTCGGTGTGATGCCCACGCCAGACCGTGACAGTTGTGATCTCCGAAGCGGCCGGCAGTAGAGACCGCGCGAACTTGTCGGAGAGCGGGAAGGTGAACTCGACCGACGACTTCTCGATGCTGCCGGTCTGCTCGAGATTGCCGTGCCTGACCGGCGACTTTTCGAACCAGTACGGCGTGCCGCCGATGGTGCGCTGCAGCCTGGTCGCATCCGACGTCAGCCGGACGGGCTTGATGCCGTTGTCGAACAGATAGAGGAAATAGGGCTGGGCGTCGGAGACCGAACCTTCTGGCGTGTCGTAGCTCATGCAGGCGTCTCGATGACGGGGATGCTGACGATCGAGGCATCGTCGAATTCGTGCCGGATCTCGACACTGTCGGCGCTTAACCTGACCTTCGACATGAAGCAGAACAGTGCCACATCGGCCGCCGCAACCGATTGCCCGAGCGCCGAAGAGATCGTCAGCACATCGTTGAAGCCGGCAGGGGCAGCCCCCAGGATCTCGCGATAGAATTTCGTCCCGTTGGTCAGCAGGATCATGACGTGCTGGCCGGCATAACTATCGACGTCCGGCGAGATGCTGGCGACCGTAATCGTCGTTGCCGCTGCCCCGATGGTGGCCTGCAGCGATAGATCCGCATTGAACGATGGTAGCCAGAACGGCTTCTGCTTTCCGTTCAGCGAGTGAATCCAGCAGCGCCGGCGCCACAGCGCCGCACCGCGCCATTCGTGGAAGCTCAGCGTCTGACCGAAGTCCACATAATCGCGCACGGTCTCGACGACGATGGGCCCGAATCCGTTGTCGACATACTCGGCAGCCCGGACAATCGATTCCGCGATGTCGCTGACCAGCTTCGGTGTTTCCGAGATGACGTCGAGATCCTCGTACTGATCATATCCCGCGTCCTCGTCGAGCCAGATGTTGTCGATGACCTGGAACTTGGCCGAGATGTCCTGATAGGTCGTATCCCGCAGGACCTGGAAGCCCTCGTAGGGCAGGGCGGAGCGCAACGGCAGGATGGTCGGACGGATGAAATCGCCGCCGACCGGACCCAGCAAGGTCAGCATGTCGTCGGCGATCGCAGATATCCGGCAGCGGGCGTAGCGCTCCGGGCTTTCCCAGATCAGCACACCGCCGTCGACGCGCCAGTCGCCGCGCGTGGTGTCGATCGCGATTGTGGTATCGGCAGCACCAACATCGCCTGCCAGGCTGATGCCCTCGATCCAGACCGGAACGCCGACCGGTGTTCCGGCGCGCCGTCTGGCGTAGTCCTTGGCGCGCGAGAACCTCGCCGGCGTCGTCCGAACCGCATAGGAGAAGAATTGCCGCGGAGCCTTTCGGAGCGCTATTCGCTGCTCCCCGGTTCGAGCGCTGAGAATATCCGTCAGGGTCTCGATGGTTTCCGTCACTGGCAGGAGTGGTCGGAACGGCCACGGCTCCCGCAGGATGACGTAGTTTGGATCGGTGAACTCGATCTCGTCCATGACCAGATCGGCCGGATGCAGCAGATAGTCGAGCGCCGTTTTGACGGCCGGCACGATATGCGCGGCGAGCGTCAGATCGGCCGACGTGACGTTGACGGTCGCCACGGTCAGGCCCCGGGTCCGACCACGGAAAACGCTTCGGACGTGATAACGTCAGCCGCGGCAACTGCCATCGGCTCGACAAGCGCACCGACCGCCAGCAGTTTTGAGGCGCCGGCGTCGACAAGCGCCCAGTGCGTGATGTTCCCTGTTCCCGTCGCCGCACCGTCCACCACGGCCGAGACAATGACCCTGCGGCCCTTCGGCGAGGCGGCTGTGGGCGATCCGACCGTAGGTGTGGATTTACTTCCCAGGGACAGGGAAACGGCCGTGGCGTAGCTTGTGGGCTCCGCGGAGCAGTAATGCAGGGTGTCCACGTCAGCCGTGAGCACCGCCAGCCCATTATCCAGCACGTCTGGGTGGATGTAGGCCATATTATTTCCCGTTCCTGCGCATTGCGTTGATCAGTACCTTCTCGCCCTGCGCCGTCGCGAGGTAATCGCCGACGACGGTAGGATCGAAGACGTTGATGATCTTGAAGCGGTCGCTGCCGTTGGAGTTGGCGTGCGCGGTGTTGCGGTTCGCCGCGACATAGCCGCCCTCGGCGAAGCCAGGCATCCTGCGCATGGCCTCAAGCGTCGAGACGCCGATCCGGCTGGTCGAGGCAGCATCGAAGACGAATTCGCCGCGGTGAACGAGGCCGGCCGGCTCATACTTCCCGCCAAAACCGGTGAAGCCGCCATCCGTGAACAGGCCGCCGAAGCCGCCAAGGATGTGCGCCGTCGCCTTTGGCGAGATCGAGTTCATGAAGCCGAGCGCGCCGCCGGCGCCGCCGAACGATCCCATCAGACCCTGGAACCAGGAGGAACCGCCGCCCATAGGAGAGGACAGGAAGCTGCTCAGCATGCTGCCGAAGTTGTTCAGCCCGCCAGCTGCATTGACGAGGCTCTGGCTGACCTGGATACCGGAGACCGACACCATGTTCATGGCTTCTGAGACGGAGCCGGTCACCTCCGTGGAGACGTTGCCGAACTTCTCCAGAGCTTCCTCGGCTCCCTGGAGACGGCCGCTGAAGTTGTGGGCACCCTCCGGATTGCCCCATGAGAAACCACGGGGCCGCTCGAAGCCCGCGAAGGCGCTGGTCGCGCCGCGCACGTCCTTCGACCCCAGCAAAGCCTGCATGGCCCTGCTTTCGGTGGTCTGAAGCTCCTTCCACGCAAAATCGAGTTGGCTCGACACGCTGCCGAGGTTGCCGCGACCGCCGATGTGGTTGAACAGCGAGCCGGAGCGGTCATTCCACTGGAACAACCCGAAGGCATTGCCGCCGTCGCCGACCGCGAGCGGATTGAAGGCGCTCTCGGCGCTGACATTGCCCATGATGCCGGCGATCTGATGCGGGGCGAGGCCCTTGCCGGCAAAGAAGTTCCAGACCTGACCCGCGATGCCACCACCCGACACGCTGCTTGCAGCGCCCATGCCGGGGGCGCCCGGCGAACCGATGCCGCCGAGGAAGCCCGGCGCGAAGTCGTTGGCGAGAAGACCGAGGTTGCCAGGTGAGCCGATGCCAGCGAGTGACATCGGGACGCCGTTGCCATTCGCGGGAACGATCCCGAGCATGCTGGCAAGTCCGCCCGCCGACCCGAACTGAGCAGGACTGCCGCCGAAGCCGCCCAGCAGCCTGCCTACACCAACGGGTGCACCATTGATGAAGACGGACGCCGCCTGCACCTGCATCGACGCCACGGCGCGCTGCGCGCCAAGCAGATTGCCAAGAACACCCCCGAAGCCACCGCCGCGACCGCTCGATGCGCCGGAACCGAAGATCCCCAGATCGGCGATACTGTTGAGGTCAGACCCGGTCAGCCAGTTCTTCAGCGGGTTGGTAACGGCCAGATCGAACGCCAGCCGTGCAAAGTCCCGGCCGACCTGCTTCAGCACTTCGCCGATATCCTGCCCGCCCTCGAAGAGCGAATCGACCAGACTGTCGATTCCGTCGCCAGCCTGGTCAAAGATCGACTGCCAGGTATCGCGGGTGCGCTCCAGCTGCGCGTTCTGAGCCGCCAGATCGGCCAGCGCCGCCGCGTTGGCGCGCATCGCGTTGGCCTCGGCTCCATACAGATCGATGCCGAGCCGGCGGATTTCCTGCTCGACTTTCAACTGCTCGATGACGCGGGCTCGGGCATCCTCGCTCATGCCCAGCGTGGCGATTTCAGCCCTTGCTGTCTCGATCCGGTCCTGCTGACCGCGAATGGTCGTGCGGGCTTCCTCGATCGCGCGGAGACGGCCATATTCGGCGGACTTCTCGCGAATGCGGGCGATCTCGGCCTCGTCGACGGCGACGTTGTTACGGGCGGCGTCCTCACGAAGCTGCTGCAGAAGTTGATGCTCCAGGCGCAGTCGTTCCGTCTCAGCTGTGGACTTTCCGATCAGTTCCAGGTCGAGCTGCGCGGAAGCCAGCGTGGCGTCGAGCGACCTGTTCCGCTCCCGCTGGGCCTCGGCGAGATCATGCTCGGCCTCGATAAGCGCGCGCTTGCCCGCAAGTTCGATGCGGTCCCGGCGGGCCTGGGCGCTCTCATCGCCATTGTAGGTCGCCGCCTCGCGCGCCCGTGCAGCCGCCGCAAGCTCGGCTGGCGAACGAGCCAGCATCTGCTGCGTCTCAGCGTCAAAGGCTTGCTGGCGCCGTTGGGCGGCGACCGCCTCCTGGGCCTGGAGAAGTGTCAGTGCGCGACGATCGGCGATATTGATCGGGTCCTGCGACCCGATAATGCCGTCCCGAATTCCCTCAAGCGCTTGCTCCAACTGAGCGGCCTGATCGGTCATCTCGAAGAGGCGATCCCGCCACTCGTTCAATCGCCCGGGATCGGTCGCTGCAATCTCGGATATGCGGGTCTGGAAACGGGCAAAATCGGGGTCACCGTCAACGATACCCTGCCGCAAATCCTTCATGGCGTCGCGGAACGGGGTCGGCACGACGTTATCGAAGTCACCCGGAAGGATCGCTCCCCAGATGCCGCGATTGCCAAGCAGCCGTTGGTCAAGACCTTCACGGACGCGATCAATCTCGCCCTTCTGTGTGATCTCGAGCAGCTTGCGCGACCGGCTTTCCGCAGCCGCCAACGAAATTGTGGATCGCCGGCCAAGCTGCTCGGCGCTGTTTCCGACTCGCCCATAGGCAGCGTCGAGTGCATCGACCGATCTGATGTAGTCGTCGAGTGACTTCTGGACGTCCTCGCTTCCTTCCTCCGAGGAGGTGAAGAACTGGATCGCCGCAGCGGTTGCGGCGGTCAGACCGACGGTAAGCAGCATCGTCGGGTTGACGAGCGACATCAGGCCGGCTCCGAGGGCAGACACTCCGCCCCCCTGCAGCATCGCCATCGCCAGTTGCGGACCCTGCTGCAGCCCAACGGCAAGCGGCGCCTGCCCCATCATGGACATCATGGCGATGTCCTGAATCTGGAAAGCCGCATTGGTGGAGTTGAAGCCGCCCACGGTGTTCTGGTTCGCGGCCGCGGGATGGTTGGACGGGCGGCCCCAGGGACCAACGAATTCCTGTTCGCGAGATACGATCGGCACCCGGCCCGACGGCCGGTTGCGCACCAGGAAGTTCTGCTCGATCAGACGGGCGTTTGCGCGGGATATAGCAGCCGCGAGCTCATCCTGCCCTCTCGCGGCGAAGACCGAAGCGTCGCCCATCATGCCGAACTTGCGGTAGATCCCGTCAAGGATCGGCTCGGCCTGCGCCATCGTGATCTTGCCGCGGTCTATCCCGGACGACAGGGCATTGAGCGCCGTATTGAACCGCTGTGCGTTGGCGTAGCCATCGACATATTGCCGCGACAGGCGCGCGAGAACATCGCCCGACACGCTGATCTTGGTGTCGGTCTGCTGTACGGCGGCGCCGACCTGCTGCGATGAAGCAGCCATAGCGGTGTCAGCCGCGACCTTGGCGCTGGCTCCGGCCTGATACTTCGAGGCGTCGAACTCGGCCGAGACGCGAAGGGAGGATAGCTGCACAGTCACGTCGTCATCCTCCCTTCTTTTTGCGGAGCTCTGTTTCTCGCGCGACGTGGTCGAGCCACTCGGCGTCGATCGCGGTCATGAAGCGGTGGAACAGGGTAAAATCGGCCGGCGGGATCTCGTTGTCCTGGGCGAACCGACTGATGGCGATGTAAGAGATCGGGGTTTCACCGCCGAGCGCCCCATATTGACGGTCGTGGCGTAGTGCTTCCCATGCCCGCCAGTACAACTCATGCCAAGGTGCCGGTTCGGCGTCGTCCGGCCGGTCCTCGATGTGAATGGCATCGGCTTCGTCGGGATTCTCATCACGGACGCGCTGGAGCCAGCCCTGATTGCCTTCCTGAGTTATTCGCCACCGGAAGGCTGCTCGGAGTTTTTTTCCGCATCCTCGACGAATTCGAGGTCGATCTCCGAGACCTTGGCCGCGCAGTATTCCACCGCGGCGACAACGTTACGATACGCCGGGTCGGACAGGATGCGCTGGGCGGCGTCGGGAGAAAAGGCCTCATCGAGCCCGCGCCAGTTGTGCAGGATGTGCTTGCAGTAGAGCTTGCCGAGCTCGGTGATCTGCACCTGCTTCGGGATCGGCTTCTTCTTGTAGGTCCGTGCCAGCCGCTGAAACAACAGATCGCGCGCGGTCTCGTAGGCGGGGAGGTGGAGGGAGGAGACGTTGAACGCAACACCCGGCCAATCCGGGTAATCGATCCAGTCGCCCTTTTCTTCGCGAGCGAGGTCGGCTTTCACCGAGGAAAGCTTGACGGTCATCGGATAATCCTTTGTCGGAAGGGTAGCCGGGCGTCCGACAACGCCCGGCCTTTCTGCGCAGAACTCTACTCCCGCTGTCGGGCGGGATCCGTCAGGCCTCGAAGTATTCGAGGCGATCGAGGATGATGTGCGCCGAGGTCAGGGTGTCCTTCGAGGCCTGACCGGTCAGGGGCAGCATGGCGTCGGTATTCTTCGCCGTGGCGTTGGCGGCGCCATCGGTGTATGTCAGCCGCGGAACCCCCCAGATCATGGCCTGGCTGTCCTTGGCGATACGGACGTTGATGTTGGTCGCGACGCCGGAGAACAGCTTGGAGAGCAGCGAATTGGAGCCGAAGTAGGTCTCCAGAGCTACGCCGACATCCACAGAACCCTTGCCGATATCCTCCGGCCCGACCAGACCGTCGGAGCGGATGCCGCCAATCGGCCGCAAGTTGTTCTGGATCGTGAACCGGGCGGAGCGGATATAGTTCGGGCCGCCGACGGCGGTGCCGTTCTCGGCTATGCGGCCGACATTGACCGCGGCCGCCATGACCGGGTTCATGGTCGCGGCATCCGGCGAGGCGTCCAATGTGACCGCTCCCTGCGCGCCGGTCATTCCGGTGAAGGTGATCGATGTCGTCGCGATCTGCTCGGAGACGAAACCGAACTCGCCCTGGCCGGCGACCATTCCCCGGCTCACCTGGTAGGTTGGCGTCTGCTGGCCCATGAAGCCACGCTCGATCGTCTGACCGAGGGTGAGGACGCCGTTCTTGAGCTGGTCGCCGAACCAAACCTTGAGCGTCTTGCCGGTGCCGGCGTCGGTCGTCCAGCCCGTGGGCAGGTTGTCCAGCGTGAGAGCGTTCTGAGCGATCGCCGTGATGCGTGCCCATCCGTTGCAGGCAGCCGTCGCGAATTTGTCACCCGCCGCGCTGCCGCCGATCTTGATCCAGCCCCCGATGTTGAGGCCGAGCGAGGTGAAATCGAGCGAGGAAGACGTCAGACCATCCGCCGCCGCAGCGATGTCACCGGAGGTGCCTTGAAAGCCAATCACCTTGAGCTTGGCGGCTGCCGGAGGAGCGGTTTCGGCCGACAGCGAAAGCGATGAGCCGACAATAGTCGTCGTGGTCGACGAAGCGGCACGAAAAATCTGATTGTTGGCAGAGTTCGAGAAGCCGGTGGCCCTCACCAGATGTCCGGCAACAACCGCCGAGCCCCCGGAGGCGACGACATAGGTATCGGTCGTGGTGCCGGCATCCGTAACCACGCTGTCGGCAGTGCCATCGTTGTCGAAGGTCGGCGTGTTGTCCCATTCCGAGCAGAACAGCGATTCCAGCCAGTCGGAGAACGGCCAGTTGTCGACCGGATAGGAGAGCTCGCCAGGGACGGCGCCGTTGTTCTGCTCGTTGACCTTGATCGGATCCGAGTTCATGCGGTCGTCGCGCAGCTCGTTGGAGTTGACGAATACCGGCGCGAACCTGATCTGCTCGCCGGTGACGCGCGCGGTGCGCATCCTGGGCGTGTTCGGGGTCGTTCCGAGCGTTGCTTCCCTCACCGAAGTGAGACGCATGCGGTTGGCGTCAGACATGTTTGGTCTCCATCATGGCAAAGGACGCCGCGGCCTTCGAGACCGTGGCGAGGCGAGCGAAAGTCTGCTGGGGAGGTCTATTCGGCCGGCTTTGACTTCTTCCCGGACGGCTTGTCGGGTTCCGCGATGAACTTGCCGGCGGCGAGATTTTCGATGGTGTGCGGCCCGACATCGGCGCCATCGGGAACATCATCACCCGCCGAGAACCGCTGAATTCGGGTGTTGAACGGCTTAAGAACCTTGAGCATGGTCATTCATCCCTTTGCCAGTCGATGGTCGCTGTGAAGGCCCAGTAGTTGGCCTTCTTCATGCCGGGCTCGCCGGCGCCCTTTGAGGCACCGAAGAAGGTGACGGCCCCGATGTCCTGCCCCTTGAGCAGATCGACGAGCTGATCGGCGTATTGCCTGGCGAGACGGCTGCCGATGTCGTTCTGCGTCATCACGTGCAGGTAGAGTTGCCCGGCTTCACGCCAGAGATTGTCCTCGCGAGGGTCCGCGCCGATCGACGCCTGGTCGAAGACGTCGCCGAAGATCTCGACGAAGACGAAATGCGCCGGGTTACCGGGCAGTTCGTAGGGCTCGTTTTCAAAGACGAGCGGTGTCGTCGTCCATTGAGCCCGCAGATACTGCTCGATGGTGTCGAAGGTGGCTGCGCTGGACATCAGAGGGCATTGATCACGATGGACGGGTAAGTGATTGGTTGCCCGGCCTGCCGATCGGCCCGGCGAGCAAGGAATTGACGGCCGGCGCGGAAGGCGCTCGATCGCCTGTCCTGCTTCGCGGTGACCTGCGGGCCATTGCCCCTCAGAATGTACGGGATCGCGGGATGCACGCCGCTCCTGATGTCGAGCCACCTGCTCTCGATCCGAAAGACGGCACCGAACCGGCTCGCCAGCGACCGCCTCGAGCTATCGAATACCCGCTTCTGGCCGATACGCTTGCCGCCCTCGATCTTGCGGATATAGGGCTGGAAATTGGTGATGATGACCTCGGCCTGTGGCGGGATTTCGCTGTAATTTGTCACCAAGGCACCGCTGGAGATCACGATGAAGGAGGAGGCGAACCGCCCCGAGCGGCGCGGCGATCGCCTCTGGAGTTCGGCGACGGCCGCGTTGATGATCAGCGGCCAGTTCGAGAAGACATAGAGGATAGGACCAGGTGCGATGACCGATTCCTCAACTGCGCCGGCGCGGCCATTGACGAAGCGTTCGAATTGCGGCGACGCGCCTGCAGAAAGCGCTTTCGCAAGTTCGGCGCGCGCGAACTTGGCAAGCTCCGCGTTGATCTGCTCCGGCTCTAGCCCGGCGGTCGCCAGACGGAGATCCCGCTCGAAGAATCCGAAGCCGGCCATCAGCCCGTCACCGTCAACTCGATCCGGACCAGGACATCCTGGACCCGGATGTGTGAGGCGAACTCCACATTCTTCTCGGCGTCGGCGACTAGAACCTTGTCGCCCTTGCGCAGCGGCAGCAGTGCCGAGATGCCGGTCGGGCTCATGATGACCTTGCTGTCGTTCTGCGTAATCGAACCGACAAGCTCGTCGGCGCGCACTGCCCGGACATGCGCCTTGATGCCGGCAACGTCCGTCTTCGGCCTCGGCGTGCCCGTGGCGGCCGTGTAGCGGCGTATGGTGACCGTCTCGCCCCTGCGGGCAAGCGCGCCCTCCAGACGAGCGATAGCGGCTGTCGGGGTGTCTGCTGCCGTCATGTCAGACGACGGGCTCCCACAGGCCAAAGACGAGCCCGGAAGCAGCCTTGCGCATGATCCCGCTCACCTTATCGGCGTCAAGGTAGGTGATCGTTTCCACGCCGACCGTCTCGACCGACCGAAGGCCGAGCGTTTCGGAGCGGGCAAGGATGAGTTGCTGGACGCCCTCGATGATCGCCTGCTCTACCTGGACTGGAACCGGGCCGGTGCCGCCTGACGACAGTTCCCCGTCGTTGTAGCCGGCCTCGTACTGGATCTTGATCGGATAGGCCTGCTTGACGGTCGCAGGGCGGCCGAAGGTCGTGGCGAAATACAGATAGTCGCCGTGGCGGGTCCAATCGGCATCGTCGAGGAACACCTCGGCGCCGCCGGCGTTGATGTAGCTGATCGCCTCGACGTCGATCACCGGCCCATAGGGCAGCTTTTCGATGCCGCACCAGTCCGCCACGCTGAACTCCAGCGTCTGGGGACCGAAGCACCGCCCCAACCAGCCGGTCGGGCCGTCGATCAGCGCGGTTGCCGCCGCGATCATAGCCTCGACCGCAGGATCATCTGCAGCATGGTCGCCCGGCACGTCCGAGGGGACGAGCAGCGGCGCTGGCGGGGCTATGACGCGGATCGGCATTGGTGGTCGCCTCAGCTCACGATGAAGCGGAAGAGACCGGTCTTGGCGGCGCCGCCGGCCGACACGGCGACCTTGATGCGGCCGCTGATCGCGATCTTGCCGAGCACGGCCTCGCCGGCATCGGCATAGAGCGCAGCGGCGCCTGCCGTGTCGTGGAGAGCGGCGCGCGGGCGCACGATCGCCGAGGCGTTCACATTGGTGCCCGTCCAGAGCGTTTCGCCGGTCACAGCATCGGTGACAAGCACGTCGACGCCGTCGGCGTAGTTGCCCGATCCGGCCTTGACGTACTGGATCGATTCCAGATCGCCGCGGACAACTGGGGTCTGTTCTTCGGCGGCGCCGTCACCATCGGTAACCGCCGTCACTTCATAGCGACGCATGGTAGTTCTCCATTTTCGTGGATCCTGAGGGCGCAATGCCCCGACTGCCGGTCAGCCGGCCCTACTGCTGGAGCTTGGAAAGCAGCGGATAGAGGTCACAGGTGACCTCCGATCCGTCATCGTTCTTCAGCAACAGCAATCCGTTGTCGTCGATGTCCATGCGATCGATGCGGGGGCCGGATGCGCCACGCATGCCGTCCCTGCCTCGTTCACCCGGGTTACCGCGCTTCCCCTGCGCAGCAATAAGCTGCCAACCATCGCCAGGGCAGGAGCCGGGATTGTCACGCTTCGCAGCAAAAGACGCGCCACCGAGCGCAACCACGTCGAGATGGCGGTATTCGGCATCCTCCTGCCAGGTGCCGCGGATGGTGAAGGACCGGCCATGGTCGCCGTCGGCACCGGCGCGCGCGACACAGAACCAATCGTCGTGCGGCGGCTCCTTGGCCGTGTCGCGGATGGCCTGGAAAGTCGAGCCTTGGTGCGTGCGGACATCGCCCTCGTAGTGCACCGCGTCCGACCACTCGCGGACGACCGGCATTTTCCCCGGTGCACCATCGGCGCCGCGCTCTCCGGGCTGTCCATCAGCTCCATCGCGTCCGGCTGGACCTTCTGGCAGCGGAACCTCAAAGCTGCGCTCCACCTCCCCCACGGTAAAGCGGAACACGGCGGTGCGACCATCTTCCACAAGGTCGACATCTATTTCGCTGACGCCGAGGCCGGCCGGACCGCGATCACCGTCCGATCCATCCTTGCCGTCGGCGCCGTCGCGACCGGATGGGGCGGGGTTGGCCTGGAAATGCGCCGCCACGATGCCAGGGAGAGCGAGCGTCACAGCTGCCTGCACCTGTTCGTCCGATACGGCAGGAGCGTTTGCTCCGTCCTTGCCGTCGCGGCCGTCAACACCGTCCTTACCTGGCTCGCCATCCTTCAACTCGGCAAGGCGGGCCACCACTTGGCGCTCCAGATCGGCGACGGCCAGGATCCGAGCATCGAGTTCAGCCAGGCGCGCGCGATGCTCGGCATCACGAAGCTCCCTCTCCCGCTGCGCGTCCCGCTGGACGGTCGCTATGGCGCGTGCGACCGCATCAGCCGCAGCGTCAGTGAAGCGGGTTAGCGTGTCGCGCGGTGAGTTCATCGATCTGCCGGGAGAAGTCATCGAAGCTTCGGCCTGCGTCGTCATCGTTTTCCTCGCGATCGGGTGCGGGCGCGGCCGGCGCGGTCTTGTTGGGATCGGGCGGCTTCATGTCGGTGCCGTAGCTCAAGGGAACGACCTGCTGCTGCACGCGCGGCATGGCGCCGTGTCCGCCGTCGACCTTCGGCAGATCTTCTGCTTCGCGGGCTTCGTCCGGGCTGTAGATGCCTCCGATGACCCCAAGGCGCAGGGCCTCGATGCGGTCCTTGTAGGCGCTCCGCAGCAAGGCCTTCGTGTCGAGCTCCAGATACTCGTCCGGCATGCCCTTGAGCCCGAAAAGCAGGCCAAAAGCTTCCTCGATGTGGTTGAGGGCAAAGCCGAGGCCCGAAGCAATCCAGGACTGCATCAGCAGTTCGGTCGACGCGAAGGTCGTGCCACCCAGGCCAAGCACCTGCAGGGGCATACGAAAGGCAAGCGCGATGTTCTGCTCGCTCATCTTTAGCAGTTCGGCGAGTTGGCTATCCTTCGGGCTGCCGCCTACCCGGCTCGCCTTCAGACCCCACGACAGGATTGGCGTGCCGCCGGCGTTGCTTCCTTGCGTCTGCTCGTTCCAGCGTGCGCGCAGATCATCGACCTGCTGCTTCGTCAGCTTCTGGTCAGTCTCGAGCATGAAGCTCGGCCGCGCCTCATTGAGATAGAACGCAACCTGCTGGTTCAGCGCGGCGCCTGACAGCGCAAGGTCGATGGTGGCCGCGATGATGGGCGATTCACCTTTGAGCGGATGCCGGGGCGTATGAAGCCGGACATGGAGCACGTCGCGCGCCGGGATGGGGTCGCGCAGATCATATCGGCGCTCGATGATCTCGTTGCCGCTGAGGTGGTAGAAGATCGAGCCGTCTTCCGCGATCAGCGCCTGGCCGTGGCGCATCAAGTGAATTTCCGTCACCTCGTGACGGTCGCTTCGAATGGCGATCGCGAACGCCTCGCCCTTGGAATAAAGCCGGCGCGTGAGGTTGAGAAGCAAGTCGCTGCTCGACTGATAGTCGTTCGGTCGCTTCAGGACGCGGCTCAGCGCCGAGTTGGTCACCCTCTCGCGACCGCCGTCTGCTTTCTTCCGCCAGTGGTCACCGGGGCACATGGCCACGGTCTGCGCATAGGCGGAAATGCACGCCTCGACCATCGCTCCGCATTCCCCGTAGGGATTGAGCGAATAGCCGGCCTGCCACCAGTTCAAGATGGAGCCGGCCTTGGCCGGAAGCCAGCCGTCAGACATCATGTATGGACCCGGGCGGTATTCGCCTTCCTTGGCGCGCGAGGGCCAGGAAGGCAGCATCCGGGTGAGCCAGTTCGCCATGGTCAGACGGACTTCATCTCACGGTTGCGGTAGGTGCCAGCCTTCATGGCGTCCAGGTCGGCCTGCGATGGATATGGAGCATCCGAGGTCGCAGCGGGTGCCTTGGCCTTGGCAGGCTTTTCATCGGCCTTGGGCGCCGGGTCTGCGACGGTCGTGGCGGCTTCCGCGCGGATATCGTCGGCCTTTGCCTGAGACGGCGCTGGGTTCGCGGCGGTCTTCGGAGCGGTCTTCTTGGCTGCCATTTCGGTTCTCCTTCAACAAAAGGGGCGAGGCGCGGGCGCCTCACCCCAAGCTCACGTCACGTCGTCGGATCAGGCTGGGCTGCCGCCGTAGGCCCAGTCGGCGCCGTCGATCCACTGCACCATGCCGGTGCGGCGCATCGCCCAGGTCACATCCATCAGCATGCGGAGCGCGATGCTGGCGGTCTGGAACATGGAGATGACCGGCGCGGCCACGGTGTTCGGGGTGCCCGCGGTGCCGATCTGCGCCGGGGACGTGTCCTCGGCATGGATCACCGCCTGCTCGCTGACGTCGAACTCCGGCCGATCGCCCGCCGCAGTGGCGAAGTCGGCCGCATCGATCATGATCAGACGGCCCTCCGGCACGTTGACGGAGGAGATCGGCGTGATGCCGGCGTCAGCCAGCACCTTGCCCATCGCTCCGAACGTGCCATCCGGACCAGGGACCATGCTCAGCTTGCGCGCTTCACGCCGGTTCATGAGCAGTACCAGCGAGCGTCCCGCCTTGGCCGTGTCGAACGGCGCGGCGAGCGTGTCGATGTCCTCCATGATGGCGGTCCAGCCGCCGGCGCTGGACGCCGACAGGGCGGAAACACCATTCAGGAGACCGGCTGGACGCGTGCTCGACCCGGCGTTGGCGTCGATCAGCAGCGTATCGAGAGTGTCCGCGGTGTCGGCGCGGATCTCGTTACGCAGCATGTTCTCGATCTGGGGGCTCGAGTACTTCGCGATCTCCCGCGTGAAGTAGGAGATCACGCCCATCTTGTGCGGCGAGAGCGTCGCCGAGGTGAGGCCGATGCGGCGAACCGGGATCGGGGCACCCTCAGCAACGAACGAGCCGCTGATCGAGGGGGTGGACGAGCGCGCGGGGATCTTGATCTGCCCGCGGCCGGGGCCGAACTGCAGATTGGCGCCGAGTGCGGCGAGGCGGGGATAGAACGAGATTTCGCGCAGCGTTTCAAGGAACGCGACGGTTTCCGTCTCGATCAGTTCCGACGCCCAGCCGCTGACAGTCGTCTTGGCCGGGTCAACGGCGGCGCGGACGAACACCTGCGTCGCTTCGTGATCACCGTAGCGCTCTTCAAGCACCTTCAGCGGGTCGCGCTGGCTGACGTAGGAGATCAACTGGACGACACCAGCACGCAGCACCATGTCGCCGGGCTTCGGCTCACGGGCCTTGATGCCGAGCGGCTTGCGCAGGTTCGGCCTTGCCGGTTCGCCGGGCTTCGGTTCGGCGGCGCGCTTGCCGAGTGCCTTCTCGGCGCGCTGGTAGTTCACAAGGCGCTCCTCCAATACTTCGATGTTGGCGGAGCGGGTTTCGATCTCGGCATTGTCGTCTGCCTCAACCGCCGAGGTCAGCGCATCACGCTCGGTGACGAGTTCGGCCTCGGTCTCTTCGATCTTCTTCGAAAGGGGCTTTTCCATCTGATTGACTTTCTTCGGAGGATTGGCGGCGTGCTTGCCGGGGGTAGACACGCCGCGCCGGCCCTCTTCGGCATGCTCGCCAAAGGCCAGTTCGATCGTGGATTCGGAGATGTTGAGGGAACGGGCTTTCGCCACCGCATTAGTGTTCGACGGAACCGAGACCAGCGAGGCCTCCATAAGTTCCATCTCCTCGTAGTCGTATTCGCTCTTGCCGGGCGTGCCGAACTTCTTCACCGAGAAGCCCACCGAGACGGCGCGCAGGATTCCCTGCTCCACCAGCCGGCGGAGTTCATCGATCCTGGCGCTGGTGCCTTCGGCTGCCAATACAAGACGGCCGACCAGGCGGTCTTTATCGACCCGTACATTTTCCCATTTACCGATCGGGAAGCCGTTCGAGTGGCCGAAGAGCGCGATCGGATTGCGCTTGAAGTTCGAGAGATCCCAGCCCTTCGGGTTGAGCCGCGTGCCGTGGCGATCGAGCGATCCGTCGGAGATGACAAAGTCCATCCCCTCGCCGGCCGCAGCCGTCGTGCGATGCATGATCTGCATTGGATTTCTCCTAAGTCAGGCGACCATCGCCATCACGTCGACGAAGCCGGCGGGCTCCGGGTTGGTCAGCATCACCGTCGCGGCGTCGAACAGCGACATGGCCGGGTCGATCTTGTTGTCGCCGGCAACCTGTTTCGTCGCCCGTATCGCGGTCGCCGTCGGCTCAATCTTCAGGTTCGAGACGCACCAAGGCATCAGAAGGCCGCCGCAGTGCTGCAGTAGGCCCTTTGCGAGCCGCCGCTCCGTCGTCTTGATGGCATTCATCATGCCGAAGCCCTGCGGCACGCCGCGCAGCAGGGCGTTGTCGTCGGTGACGTCGATGTCCGGGGCTGCCAGAGCGTCGACGAATTCGCCGAGGCCAGCCGGGTCGACACCGACGCCGCCGAGCAACTGCCGTTCCTTCACCAACTTGATCAGTTCGATGATCGAGCCAAGGTCAGACAGTTCGTCGCCGACGATGGTCAGTTCGCCAGCCTTTTCGAAGTCCCGCAACTTGCTGGCGATCGACTTGCGCCTGATCAGCACGCCCTCATGGCACCAGGCGTGCGACCACGACAGCCAGCGTTTCATCTTCTGCACCGACTTGCGGCCGGCAATCTCGATCTCGACCTCGATCTCCGCCGGTTCCCTGCCGAGGATAGTCAGGCCCCACAAGTCGTCCAGGCCGCCGCCGTCGCCGCCGATCGTCGCGCACTCGACCCGATCGAGTAGCGCGTAGAGCGCATCGAACGGTGACCGCTCGTAGATCTCGGCGAGTTCCGGATGCCGGCCCTTCGTCCAGTGATCGGCACCGGGCCAACGGTTGGCCCGCAGGTTCATGCCGATCTCGATATTCAGATGCTTGGCGAGGAAGGTCTGGATCGTGTCCCCTTCCTCATCCTGCCCGCTAAGCACCGCTGCGAGCTTGCGCTCCAGCCAGTCCTGTCGAACCGACCGCCCCATATTCGGGTTGGTCACGTAGAAATTCGCTGGCTCGAGATAGGCCTTGCTTTTGACCATCTCCTCCGGAAACTCGTAGAGCACCGGCAGGAACCGGGGATCCACGATCTTCCCGTCCCGCACGTCGCGGGCGTAATCCATCTTCTCCTTGAACACGCCGGCAGGCGGCTTGTCGCTCTGCGTCGTGATGTAGATTACGAAGCCCTCGGGCCGCGAGATTAGGCCGCCGGTGGCTTCCTGCAGCATCGCCGCGGCGTTCGCCTTCTGGCCGAACAGCCACAACTCCTCAACCAGGATGAACCCAGCTTTCTTGCCCGCGGACGTGGTCGAGTCGGCCGAGATGACTTTCAGCACCGCGTTGGTCAGGCGATGCGTGATCTGCTTCAGGTCGTCCCTGATATGTAGAAGGTCGCTCAATTCCTCGTCGGCCCGGACCATCGCCGCGGCCGGCTTGTACGAATTGTCGGCCACCTCGCGCGTCGGGGCGAGGATCACCAGTTCCTGCGAGTGCCGCCAGTTGCGGATCAGCGCCGTCAGCATGATGCCGGCGGCGAGCGTTGACTTGATGTTCTTCTTGCTGATCAGCAGGAAGAATTCCTCGATTAGCCGGGTTGCGCTCTCATGGTCATAGGCGCCGAAGATGGCTCGGACGAAGTCGAAGACGTACTCCTCGCACGCCTCGCCGAACGTCGGCTGCCCGGCAACGTCGACGATGCGCAGCGACTTGAACACCGACAGCGCCGCCTCGGCCTCGTCGGGGAACAGCGGATCGAACGGGATCAGCGAGCGCTTGGCGACGATCCTCTCCCGCCAGTCCAGGCAGGCCGTTGACCACTCCGTCACTTGTTGTTGACGACCAGCCGCGGCGGTTCAGGCGGGGCAAACTTCCCACCGACCTGCTCGGCCGCCTTCTGTTTGGCTTCCTTCTTGCCGACCGGCGGCTCCTTGGTCTTGCCACGGCCCTTCACACTCTCGTCGGCGCCGACCGCGCGGCCGATCTCCTCCAGCCGCTTCTGGTTCGAGGCGTTGCCGTCGCGGGCCGACTTGAACATCAGCCCGATGACCTCCTTCCGCCGGTTCGCATGGCCGTTCGCGAGCTCCTCGACGAAGTGCTTGCGGAGCGTGTCCGGGTCGATGCCGAGCGCCCGCGCGATCACCGTTTCCGATTCGCCGCAGTAGCGCATTTCCTCGACGGTCTGCCGATCCTCGATCTTCGGCTGATACTCCGGGCGGCCGGCCTTCCGACCCTTGCCCGGCGACTTGGATTTTTCCGTCATTTTCGCCTTTTCAGCCCGAAATTTCCCGGCCGAGAAAAAACTCTGTCCGTGCCCCCCGTGCGGTTCAGGCCCCCAGCCGCATCAGATTTCGGACCTACCCCCCTATGCGCGCTGAGCGAGCCGAACTGCCCGCGCCTGCGCTGTCTTGAGCGTGTGGTGCTTACCGCATAGGCATTGCCCATTGCGGACATCAAGGGGATCGCCGCCATCCCTGCGCTCGACTATGTGGTCAGCAAATAGTCGGGCCGGAGCCGAAACCGTGCAGCGCTTGCCCTTGTCCGTAGCCTGGCACCTATGGCCAGCCAGACGAAGGACGTTGGCGCGCCATGTCCTATGCTCAGGGGTGAGCAGTTCGGGATCGGCCTGTTTCGGTGCTGGCCTCGCCGTCCTGGCCTCCATCCGCCTGACCTTGGGCTGGATCATGCGGACCATTGCAGCGCCCCGTGGTTGGTGGTTGGATGCTGGCTCAACCTACGGGAGGGGAGAGCCAAATGTTCTTGATGCTGACTGATCGACGGGGGAAGGAATTCGCCGTCAACACCGACAACATCGTGAAAATGGAAGAGTTCGAAAACGGCGCGCGTGACGAAATCTACACTGTCATATACACGACCGTTCCAAGCGGTGACGCGGTCTTCGTCGCCCATTCCAACGACCGTCTGCACCGCATCATGCAGATGATCGACGAACGCGGGGGCTCTTAGGCCGCCTTCTGCTTCGCCTGCTTCCGGGCGGCGGCCTCTCGTTGGCGCCGTCGCTCGTTGCGCTTTGCAGCCCAGGAGAAGTCTGCTTGATCGAGGCTGAAATTCCTCGTGAAAGCGTCGGGTGAGAGCCAATGATCGAGGCCGTCTCGTTTTCCCGCATCTTCCGCGAATGTAGCTGAAACATCCCCGATTTCTGTGCCAACATGCAACACCCTGATTTCGGGGTTTTCGTTATGCTGCATAGGCCTGCCGCCCAAATACGCGGAAATCTTCTCCAAGGCGCGGTCTTTTCGCCTCCTGCCGGTCTCCGGATGGATGCCCTCGACCTTGAAGCACCATCGACGGAATGACTTGCCGCCGACCTTCGATCGAGCCCATGCCAGAAGCGCGCGCCGCTCGCCGTCACTGTCCGTCGAGGTGAGCCATTCATAGAGCGCATCGAGTTCGGCTATCTCATGGGCCGAAGGCATGACGCCGAGACGTTCCCAGAATGCCTTGCGCTCCTCGGCGAGCGGGTCGGCGCCGGCGATCAGCTTGTCGCCAGGCTCCTTCCGCCAGCCGGCCTTATCGGCGTAGTCGTGCACGTAGGGCAGTTGCAGCGCGCGGAGCGGCATGGGGCCTACGTGGATATGCATGGCGCGCTCGATCTCGGCGGCGCGGATGAAGCGTTCTGCAATTTCACCGATGTTCAAGCGATCCTCCTGCGGTCATCGAATAGATCTGGCTCGACGAAGCGATCGCCGAACCGGCCCTGGATACGCTCAAGCAACATGCCGTCCAGGACATAGCGGACGGGGAGAACGCCACTCACGGTCTGCGCTATGGCCTGCAGCTGGCCGACGGGCATCTGATCCCACAGCGCCAGCCATTCGCCGGCCTGCTTCTCCACTACGTCTGGACGGGCGCGGATCATGTCTGATGCGCACCACAGGCCGACCTCGTCAAGCAGAACGTGATTGTTGGCGGTTTCCCGCAGTGTGGTCAGCGCCAGGCGCGCATGCTCCTCGCCATACTTGCGCAGGATACGGTTGATCGTTTCCGGCGAGCGCGTCTGTCCGGGCTCGGGATACCGACTCTTGCCGATGACCTCGATTTCGAACTCTTCGCAGAGAGCTTTGACGCGGAGATCGATCACTATACCTCCAGTCCGGCCTGACACCGCTTCATCCCGTTGCCCCTTGAGTCTCTGTGGACGCAACGCTCTTGCGGAACCTAGGCGCACCCGATTTTGTTACGACGTGGGAATGGGAGAGCGATCTATGGCCACAAAAAAACCGATCGTCGGCTATGCCGTCTATGGGCCGCCGATTACGGGACTGCCACACCTCGCCGTGACGCTTCTCCCCGACGGCAAGGTGGAAGCGAAGCGTTTCGACAGCCGGGAAGCCGCGGAGGAATACTCCAGCGAAATGGCCAAGGGTTTGAAGCCCGATACGGTCAAGCATTAGGATATCACCCCGCATCCTTGGGCGACGCTCCACGCGGTCGAGCACCGGCGGCTCGCCGGGGATATGATCCGTCAATAGGCGGATGCTCAGTCATTGCGCCACCTCATCGTTACGGGTGCGTTTGGTGCAAATTTGCCTGAAGCCGGAGCCGTAACGCGGCGATGGTTTTTCTGTTTGCAGGCTCGCGAACAGAACTTCGCATCAGCGCGCGCGGGCTCGAACGTCTCGCCACACTGCTGGCATTCGTAAGCACCTCTGCGCTCGACGACCTTTTGATGCTTCTCTCGGCTCCGGGCTCGGGCCTCGCACAACCCGCAGCAGAACGTTCTAAGCCGCGGGCGTGCCGTGACGATGTTGAAGACGATTCGGTCGCAATGCTCGCATGGCGCACCAACGTCATGCTTCGCCCATTTCGACTTGCATCCGGCACATACCGGAGAAAGCCATTGGCCCCGAGTTTCGCGATAGACGGGCTGCCCTGGCTGAAAGGGCTGTTTGCAGACGACGCAGTGACTGCAGGCTTTGGTCGCGTTGTGGCGCCACGACCTTTCGGCCCTCTCATCCGGCGTAGAGCTCCTGCCCATCGCGGCTTCGATCCGACGAGCGGCTTCTTCCGCCTGCGTTACGGCTTCGGTTTGTGTACTTTGGGAGACGTTTTCCATCCGTAACGCTCACGCTACATAGGCGAGTTGTTGGCGGATCGGGTCGGCGGCTTGGGCCGCCTCGATCGCTTCATCCCGGCCGTCCACCGACAGTTCGTCGGCGCGCTCGTTGCCGATGATCCCGGCGTGGCCTTTGCACCACTCGAGTTTGATCGGTACGGCCGTCAAAGCGGCATCGAGTTCGCGCCACAGATCGGGGTTGGCGAGTGGTTTTTCGACACCGCGGCGCCAGCCCTTTTTCTTCCAGCCATGGCGCCAGTCGTTGCACCCGTTGACGACGTAGCTGGAGTCCGAGAACAGACGTGCACCAGTGCGATCGGCGCATCCGGCCAGCCATTGCAACGCCATGAGCACACCGGTCATTTCCATCACATTGTTGGTGGTCTGGAGCGAGCCGCCAGTTTCAGCGTGGATTTCGACGCCATCGCGATAGGCAACGAAGCCCCAGCCGCCCGGCCCCGGGTTCGGGTCGCAGCAGCCATCGGCATAGACAACCAGCCCAGGCGGTAGCGCACGATCGAACACCGCCCGCGGTGCCGAGCGGGAACCGCGGTGGCGGTTGCCCTTTTTGCCGCGAAAATGTCCACCGTGGTGGACACCATCGGTGACCTTCTTCGCCTTGGGTGCACTGCCCGCGGCAATCAGCCGGTTGGCCATTTTCCGCAGATCGTCCTTCGACGCCGTCAGCAGGTCCGCCTTGTCGACCGCGATTTCGCTGCCCTGATACGCCATCCGCTGGCGCATCTTGTTCTTCGACCAGTTCATCCCGCTCATGCCGCGCCTCCGAAGTGATGCGGCAACGCCGCTCTGACTTTGGCAACGGCAGCTTCGCGAGTGGCCTTCTCGAACGGCGCGATCAGGCGAGCGGCTTCGGCCTCTATCGCGTCATCAGCCTCCCGCCCGATTGCGAACAGCGTGTCGCACAGCCGGATGATCTCTGCCCAATTGGCTGAGGCGGCAATGACCGCTGCACGGTAATCGCGCACTTCCGAACCATCTTCGGTCCCGTCCGCATAAGGCATGGCCTTGTACGTCTTCGGCATCACCTTCGTAATTTGGTGAACGGCGAACAGGTCACCGGCCTTGACGTAGGTCCAGCCGGCGCCACCAAATCTCAGACCTTCCAAGGCCTCTGCCATCTCGTGTTCACCGGCCAAGAAGGCGGTCGGCTGCCAAGCCAGCACCCATTGCCCAGGCTTGATGTCAACAAATGTTGTCATGCGCTTCTCCGTTTCGGCATTTGAGGGTCATTGCGCGCCGCAACTCGAGGATGCGGGCGTTGTGGATGGCCGGCTTGGTTCCGCGCTTTCGCCAGGCGGCCATGAGGATTTCAGGCAGGAGGTCGTGGATCGTCGCCGACGGCAGCGCCGACACTGGCGGCACCCACGACAGAAGGTCCGGCTGGTCGCGTTCGCGCTTCACGCCGCGTCCTCCAGTCGGTCGATGTGGCTTTGGCGCAGGTCGCCAGCCATCAGCTTGTGCTGCAGGAACAACACCTGAGCCGGTGAAGGCCTCTTCCCCTCCAGCAACCTGATGATCAACAGGCGGGCGTCTGCCTCTTCCTGTGGAGCAGGGAACGGTGCATCACCTGCTACCTCAGTGTGCTCCTTTAGGGTCTCCCCTTCTTCAGAGTTAAAGCTTTCTAGGAGTTCTTCTAGGAGATTGTCCCTAGTAGGTGAAATCACGTCCCCCTGCCCGGTGAAATCACAAACAGGCTTTGTGACTTCATCTGGTGAAATCACAGGATCGCGCTGGGAGGACCGCTTTTCGCGCTGCTTCCGCTTGCGCTCCTCGTCACGTTCGAGAAGCTCCTGACGCGTCATCTCGACGTGGTCGATGATCAGATTTTGGCGAGCGAAGCTCAACTTGAACTTGTCGATCCCGACCTCTGTCTTCCCATCAAGGACGAAGTGGCCGAGACGCCTCAACCGAGCCCGTGAAGATGTGATCGCCGCCGGAGGTAGGCCAGTTGTCGCCTAAACATCGATTGTCGACGCGTAGACGGCATCCTTCTCGAAATCGTCGACAAACCGCAGGTAATGGCGGACGACCTTTAGATCGGCGAGTTTGCACATGGGATCGCCGTTAATCATGTCCTCGAAAGCGAACTTCCTGGTCGCAAGGGACGCGGCCCGCTTTTTTGCTGCTGCTTTCGCCTTACGAGCGGCAGCACGACTGGACCTCATGCGGCGCCTTCCATGAAGAACGCGATCAGCTTGCCGCGGCTAACAACGTAGCGCTCGCCGATCTGCTTCACCATCGGCAGCTTGCCGGTCGTGATCATGTGGTAGGTCTGCTGATACGAGCGGCCAATTATGTCGGCGATCGCCTGCACTCCCCAGACCAGATCAAGTTCCTTGTCTCCGTTCATGTCCATCCTTCCGTAACCAAGCTCGAAGGGCGCGCTTGTTTGTGCGTCATCGGTGTGGCATTGACGGTGTGGCATACGTGCGGCATAGCCGTCAACCACTTTGTGTGGCATTGGTGGGGCATGGCTCGTGAAGATTTACATTTCCGTCTGCGCATTCCGCAGGACCTGAAGCAGCGCATTGAGGCGCATGCAGATCTCAATGAGCGGAGCATGACCGCCGAAATCGTGAGTCGCCTCTACGAGAGTGTGAACGACGATTCTCGAGCTCGGATCGTTTCCGCTGATTTGGATCGTGCAAAAAAGCAGATCGCAGAGCAGGAGGAGGAACTCACCGTTCTACGTGCTGCACGCGAAAATTTTGCTGAGATTACCCGTCAAAACCAAGAGGTCATCCGACTGAAGGACGAAATGATTTCGCTTCAAGAGGAGACCAAACAGGCAATGCGGGAAAACATCGCGACTCTACAAAAGTTTTTGCTCAGCATATTCGATGCTCTCGACCGCGCCGCGGAAGGCGACGACCATGGGTTGAACCGCCTTGTCGATCTCCACAAAAAGTCGCCTGCACGAGATGATCCCTTTCTTCAGGAAGTTCGGCGAACGCTTGCTGAGGAACCGCCCAAATGAGCGTCCGCAAGCGCGCATGGACCGACGCGACGGGTGCCGAAAAGTCGGCATGGGTGGTCGACTATGTCGACGCCAAGGGCGTGCGCCGGCTGAAGACGTTCAAGATGAAGAAGCTCGCCGACGCATTCGCGGCCACAGCCTCTGTCGAGGTCAGAGAGGGCGTGCACGTCGCTGATAGCGACAGCGCGACCATCGCGACCGCCGGGAAGTTCTGGCTGGCTTCCTGCGCCGACAACGGGCTCGAGCGTTCGACGCTGGACCAGTACCGCCAGCATCTCGACTTGCACATTGTCCCACTGATCGGCGGTACGCTGCTTTCGAAGATGACCGTGCCAACCGCTCGATCGTTCGAGGACAAGCTGCGCGAGCAAGGCCGCTCACCTGCGATGGTGCGCAAGGTGCTCGTCAGCCTGGGATCGCTCCTCGCCGATGCGCAGGAGCGCGGCCTCGTCATCCGCAACGCCGTCCGGGAGAAGAGCCGTGCTCGCACCAAGGGTAAAGAACGCCGGCAGGAGCGGCGCCGGAAAGGCAAGCTGAAGGTTGGCGTGGATATTCCGACCCCGGCCGAGGTCAAGGCCATTGTCGGCGCCCTGGAGGGCCGCTGGCGCCCTCTCCTGCTCACGGCGATCTTTACCGGCATGCGCGCCTCTGAGTTGCGCGGATTGCGGTGGCTGGACGTCGACCCGGACCGGAGCGAGATCCGCGTGCACCAGCGTGCCGATCGCTTCAATGAGATCGGGCAGCCCAAGTCCGAGGCCGGCGAGCGGGCCGTCCCTGTCCCTCCCCTCGTCATCAATACGCTGAAGGAATGGAAACTGGCCTGCCCTCGTCGAGAGACGGGCGTCACCGGTACCGACGGGGAACCGGTGAAAGAGCTCTATCTCGTTTTCCCGAATGGCCAGGGCAAGGTCGAGTCGCTGGCGAACATCATCAACCGCGGGCTCATCCCGGTGCAGATTAAGGCCGGCGTCGCCGATCCAACAGGCGAGGTCGACAAAGACGGCAAGCCGGTCATGCGGGCCCGCTACACGGGCATGCATGCGCTGAGGCACTTCTACGCCTCATGGTGCATCAACCGGCCCCAGGACGGCGGCCTGGGGCTGCCGGCGAAGGTCGTGCAGGAGAGGCTTGGGCACGCGACGATCGTCATGACGATGGACGTCTATGGCCACCTCTTCCCGCGCGGTGATGACGCTGGCGAATTGGCGGCCGCAGAGCGAGCGTTACTTGCTTAAGATGAGTCGTTGGAAAATGAAGGCCAGAGGGCCGGTAACCCTCAAAGAACGAGTGATCGGGATGATTGTCCCCACCGTACTGGCTGCCGGCGTCGGATATCTCCTTTTTCGTAATAATGGTGGTCAGACAGCCTACATGTCAGTGCTCGTGGGATGGGTCGGCGCCATGGTCGTGGCCATGGTCGCCAAACGACCTGGAGCGAGCGGCGATCGGCCTGAATAGCAATCTCTCTACGCGCCTACCCGCGACATAAACGCGACATAGCTGGCGCAACGCCTTACGCCGCAAGGCTTATGCTAGGACTGAAAATCCGCGTGTCGCTGGTTCGATTCCGGCCCTGGGCACCAAAATTCTGCAGTAAAAATAGGCGTTTAGGTTCTATCGCAAGCAAGGGCTAAGGTCGGGTCATCCCCTTTGCGGGCAGGACGCCAAGGACCGGGCCGAAAATCTCCTCACACGCGATTGTCCTATCGGGCGTGTGACATCGCCCGGTAACCGCCGAAATCATCCTCTCCGGCGTCGAGATCGTTACTTGATGCGCAAACGACAAGCGAGTTTGCCTACAATCCACGCCCTTCAACCGCCGAGCAGTTCGGGATCCTTGCCGTCTGATCGCCCGCACGGAAGCTTCGCGTTGCGACCCAAAACACCGCTTGCGACAGGACCGTACTGATTTGCGCCTGCTCTCAGTGAGCTCGCAACTGCCTGCTATCAGACCATCATCCGCGGAACGTGTTGGCCGCAATTGAGGCCGGCTTCATCTCGATGGAGAAGCCCGGTGCCTTTGGCGGCATATAGGCCGCGTTGTCGATGACGCAGGGCTCGATGAAGTGCTCGTGCAGATGGTCGACATATTCGATCACCCTGCCTTCCTTGGTGCCCGACACGGCGACATAATCGATCATCGACAAATGCTGCACATATTCGCACAAGCCCACGCCCCCGGCATGCGGCCAGACAGGCAGGTTGTACTTCGCCGCCAGCAACAGCACAGAGAGCACCTCGTTCAGCCCGCCCATGCGGCAGGAATCGATCTGCACGATGTCGATCGCGCCTTCCGCAATGAACTGCTTGAACATGATGCGGTTCTGGCACATCTCACCGGTCGCGACCTTCATCGGCGCAACAGCCTGACGGATCTTCTTGTGGCCGGCGACGTCATCAGGGTTGGTCGGCTCCTCGATGAAGAACGGCTTTGCGAAGACGAGTTCCTTCAGCCAGTCGATCGCCTGGCCAACCTCCCAGACCTGGTTGGCGTCGATCATCAGGTAGCGGTCGGGACCGATCACTTCGCGTGCTATGGTGAGGCGGCGGATGTCGTCGGCGAGGTCGCGGCCGACCTTCATCTTGACGTGGTTGAAGCCGGCATCGATGGCCTCCTTGCAAAGACGGCGCAGCTTGTCGTCGTCATAGCCGAGCCAGCCGGCGGATGTGGTGTAGCAAGCGTAGCCTTCGCGCTCGAGCGTGGCGATACGCGCGGCCTTGCCTGCTTCAGCCTTCCTGAGGATCGCCAGCGCTTCCTCGCGCGTGATGGCGTCGGTCAGGTAGCGGAAGTCGACGATGTCGACGATCTGTTCCGGCGTCATGTCGGCGACCAGCCGCCAGACCGGCTTGCTCGCTTCCTTGGCCCAAAGGTCCCAGAAGGCGTTGACCACGGCGCCGACGGCAAGATGCATCGCGCCCTTGTCGGGGCCGATCCAGCGCAGCTGGCTGTCGCCTGTGAGGTGCCGCCAGAATTTTCCGGGATTCTCCTTCATCCGCTCGAGGTCCTGGCCTACCACCAGATGGCGCATCGCCTCGATGGCGGCGCAACAGATCTCGTTGCCGCGCCCGATGGTGAAGGTCAGGCCGTGACCCGCCAAGCCTTCGCGGTCTGTGTCGAGGATGACATAGGCTGCCGAATAGTCCGGATCCGGGTTCATGGCGTCCGACCCGTCGAGATGCTGCGAGGTCGGGAAGCGAAGGTCGAATACGCGTATGTCGGTGATGCGGGTCATGGGAGGAGCCCTGATTGTCGGTAACGTTGCATCGACTCGACCGATCGTCAGATCGTCCAGCCGCCGTCGATATTGTAGGCCTGTCCTGTCGTGTAGGTTGCTCCGCCGAGGTACACGGCGAGGTCCGCGATCTCCTCCGGCGTCCCGATGCGCCCGATCGGCTGGCGCGCAATGAAGGCCTTGCGGGCAGCTTCGTAGTCGCCCTGCGCGCGCAAACGGTCGTCGAGCGAAGGGCTTTCGACCGTACCGGGGCAGATGCAGTTGCAGCGGATATTCCTGGCTACGTAATCGGCGGCGACCGCCTTCGTGAGCCCGACGACGGCTGCTTTCGAGACGCCGTAGGCGAAACGGTTCGGCACGCCTTTCACGCTGCCGGCGACGGAAGCGATGTTGACGATCGCGCCATCGCCGTGCTCCAGCATGCCCGGCAGGACGGCCCGAATGGTACGGATCATCGAGCGCACGTTGAGGTTCATCGCGAAGTCGAAGTCCTCGTCCTTCATCTCGAGGATGTTGCCGGCATGCACGAAGCCTGCGCAGTTGGCCAGCACATCCACCTGGCCGACGCCGCCGACGAAGGCCTTGACCGCATCGTCGGAAAGCACATCGAGCTTGCCGGTCGTGATGTTGGGTTCGGAGCCGATCTCGTTCAGCTTTTCGAGATTCACGTCAGTGGCGACAACCTTGGCGCCGCTCCTGGCGAAAGCAAGCGTGGTGGCGCGGCCGATGCCCTGCGCGGCGGCGGTGACGAGAACGGTCTTTCCGGTGAGGTCGGTCACGGCTTGTCCTGTCGGTTCGAATGTTTCGTTGTCACGCCGCCGTTGGCGGCGCGCTGGTCGCTAGCACCCTATTTTTCCGGCCGGCGCTCGACGATGTAGATGTGGTCCGTCGCCAGCACGACCTCGCCGCGCTGGTTGATGACCTCGACCCGCTCGATCACGCGGCCGTGGCGCGGGCGCTTGGGGTCATCTTCCTTGGCGGATATCGTCGTCTTGGTCTTGATCGTGTCGCCGATGAACACCGGCTTGATGAAGCGCAGGCGATCGTAGCCGTAGGAGAAGGCGACCGGGTTCACGACATTCGCCGTCAGTCCGACGCCGATGGCGAACACCATGGTGCCATGCGCGATGCGCTGGCCGAACTCGCTGGCCTTCATGAACTCGACATCCATGTGGTGCGGGAAGAAGTCGCCGGTGTGCCCGGCATGGACGATGAAGTCCGTCTCGGTGATGGTGCGGCCGAAGGTCGTGCGGCCGGCGCCGATCTCGTAGTCCTCGAAGTACGTGGTCTGTTCCATCACGGTCTCCTCGCCAGCGGCGTCGCCGGCGTTGCACTCGACTGGTACGCCGCCTCGACGAGCGCCATCGTGTTCCAGGCGTCCTCGACGGAACCTATGAGTTCTGCGTCCTCGCCGGCGACGAAGCGCTGGAGGTTGGCCATGCGGCCGACGAAACCGTCGGGGAACCAGGTGCCTTTCAGCGGTACGTCCACCCAGCCGTCTCCGCCTTTCGGATAGAGCTGCAGGATATCCGGCTCGCCGCGCGGGTAGTCGAGATTGACGCCGAGCTTCAGATAGGCGGCGCCCTCGGTGCCGCAGACCCGGAATTCGCAGGCCTGGTAGTCGCGGCCGAAGGCGTGGTCGTGATTGATCGACAGGTTGCAGCGGATGGTGCCGCCGTAATCGAGGATCGCGCTGGTGCGGGTCTGGGCGACGGTGTGGTTGGGATGGCCGAGCGTCTTGGCGTGCACGCCTTGCGGATCACCGAGAATCTGTCGGATCAGGTCGAGGTAATGGATCGAATGCAGCGCGATTTCGACGCGCGGCTCCTTTAGCAGGAATTCCCAGAGGTGCCAGGGCGTCGACAGCGCCAGCAGGACGTCGAAATCGACGACTTCGCCGAGCCAACCCTTGGTGATCGCGTCTTTCAGCGCCAGCATCATGGGCGCGAAGCGAAGCTGGAAATTAACTGCGGCGGTGAGGTTTTTCCGCCGGCAGATCCGCAGGATTTCCGTTGCCGTCGCGAGATCGCTCCCCATGGGCTTCTGGATCAGCGCGGCGGAACCATCCGGGAGGGCTTCGAGCACTTTTGCATGGACGGCGGGCGGGGTGGCGAGATCGAAGATTGCGCCTTCGACCGCTACAGCTTCCTCGACAGTTCTGAAGGCGACTGCGTCCCAGGCATCGGCAAGCTTTTTCGCCTTGTCATGATCCGGATCATAGAGGCCGGCGATCGGCACGCCGCTTTTCCTGTAAGCAGGATAGTGCGCATCGCCGACGATCGAGCCTGCGCCAAAGGTGACGACAGGGCGCGGCCTCGACGGTGCCGGCCAGGACTGCGCAAGGGATGAGGGGTCGAAGGTCATCGCGTCGCGAAAATCTCAGTCCACATGGAACACGCTTTCCATCTCGGCCCACCATTCGCCTTTCTTGCGGGTCGCCAGCGGCGTCTGCATCGGCATGCAGACCGACCACCACTCCTGCGTCTTCGGATCGGCCGCCATCTTCGCAGCATCGGCCGCCCAGTCGTCGCCGTGATATTCAAAATAGGCGAAAAGCAGGTTCTCCGGCTCCTTCAGGAATATAGTGTAGTTCCTGATGTTGCAGGCCGCGATCATCGCCAGCACCTCCGGCCAGACGTCGGCGTGGATGCGCTTGTACTCGGTGATCGCCTCCGGCTCGATGCCAAGCACGCTTCCCATGCGCTGCATGCCTGCCTCCCTTTGTTTTTTGCGCAATTCCGAACGGAAAACCGCTGCACACTTTTCCTGGAATTGCTTTTAGGCGGTGATCGTCCTGTCGAATTCGGCGATCGAGAGCTTCTTCACCTTGTCCCAGTCCCAATCAATGCCGATGCCGGGATCGTTCGGCGCGTAACCGTAGCCGTCGGCGATCTTCATGCGTTTGCCGGTCAGATCATCGAGCTGGGGGATATATTCGATGTATTTGCCGTTCTGCACCGCGCAGACCAAACTGATATGCAGTTCCATGAGGAAGTGCGGACAGACCGGGATGTCGAACGCCTCGGCCGCGTGCGCGACCTTCAGCCAGGGCGTGATGCCGCCGATGCGGCCGACGTCGACCTGCACGATGTTGCAGCCGCCCTTCTGCATGTATTCGCGGAAATGACGGATGGAATAAAGCGACTCGCCGACCGCGATCGGCGTCGGCGTCGAGTTCGACAGCCTGACATGACCGTCTATGTCGTCGGCCGGCAGCGGCTCCTCGATCCAGGCGAGGTCGAGTTCCCTGAGGCGCGCGGCGCGGCGGATGGCCTCGTCCACGGCAAAACCCTGATTGCAGTCGGTCATGATCTCGTAGTCGTCGCCGAGCGCCTTGCGGACAGCTGACAGCCGCGCAAAGTCCTCGGCGCCCGTCGGCTTGCCGATCTTGACCTTGGATCCGCGGAAGCCCTTTGCCTTGGCCTGCAGCGCATCATCCACCAGCGCCTGCGGCTCGATGTGAAGCCAGCCGCCCTCCGTGGTATAGAGCGGCGCTTTCTCCTTGGCGCCACCGGCGAGCTTCCAGAGCGGCAGACCCTGCTTTTTCGCGCGCAGGTCCCAGAGCGCGGTGTCAATCGCCGCCAACGCAATCGCCGTGATCGCGCCGATGGTCGTGGCGTGGGTGGCGAATTCCAGCTTGTGCCAGATCGCCTCGATCATGTCGGCGTCGTCGCCGATGATGCGCGGCGCTAGATGGTCGGCGAGCAGACGCATGACGGACGAGCCGCCGGTGCCTATCGTGTAGGAATAGCCGGTACCGACAGCGCCATCCGAATCCGTGATGGTGACGATCGGCGTCTCCTGCGACACGAAGCTCTGGATGGCGTCCGTGCGCAGGACCTTGGGTTTCAGGTCAACCATCCGGAGTTCGACTTTTTCGATTCTGGCCATGGCGTCAGTTCCTCAGCGACCGTCCGGTGCCGGCGTCGAAAAGGTGGGCCTGCGACAGGTCGAGGCTCATGTCGACGCGCTCGCCCGACCGCAACGGCTTGGGGTTCAGCATCCGGGATACCCAGTCGCGCCCGGTGAACTCGACGAAGACCAGCGTCTCGTTGCCGAGCGGCTCCGTGATCGAGACCGGCAGTTCGACCACGTGGATGTCCTCCGCCTCGCCGGCATGGATGCCATGCCCGCTCGGATAGATATCATCCGGCCGCAATCCGAACACTACCTTCTGGCCGGCGCTGACTGCCTGCCTGAACTGGCGGGGAACAGGCAGGCTCGCGCCTTCCTCGAAGCGAACCTCACCGCCATCGACGGTCGCCTCGACGAGGTTCATCGGCGGAGAGCCTATGAAGCCGGCGACGAAGCGCGTCGCCGGCCGCTTGAACACCTCGTCGGGCGTGCCGACCTGCTCGATATGACCGTCGCGCATGATGACTATGCGGTCGGACAGCGTCATCGCCTCGACCTGGTCGTGCGTCACATAGATGATGGTCGACTGGACCTTGGCGTGCAGTTTCTTGATCTCGGTACGCATCTGCGTGCGCAGCTTGGCATCGAGGTTAGAGAGCGGCTCGTCGAACAGGAAGACGTCCGGATTGCGTACGATGGCGCGGCCCATGGCGACTCGCTGGCGCTGACCGCCGGAAAGCTGCGAGGGACGCCGCTCCAACAACTGACCGAGATCGAGGATGCGCGCGGCCTCGACTACCCGCTTCTCGATCTCATCCTGTGGACGTCCGGCGATCTTCAGCGAGAAGCCCATGTTCTCCTTCACCGTCATGTGCGGGTAGAGCGCATAGGACTGGAATACCATGGAGATGTTGCGCGAGCGCGGCGGCAGATCGTTGACGACGCGGTCTCCGATCCTGATCTCGCCACCCGAGATCTCCTCGAGCCCAGCGATCATGCGCAGCGTCGTCGACTTGCCGCAGCCGGAGGGACCGACCAGCGCGATGAACTCGCGGTCGGCCACATCGAGGTCGATGCCGTGCACGACGGAGGTGGCGCCATAGCGCTTCTCGAGCTTCTTGAGGGAGACTGTAGCCATGGATTATCCTTTCACCGCGCCGGAGGTCAGCCCGCCGACGAGATGCTTCTGGACGATGAAGGTGAGCGTCAGCGCGGGGATGATCATCACGACCGCGAGCGCGCACATGCCGCGCCAGTCGATGGTAAACTCGGCGGTGTAGTCGAGCAGGCCGACCGGCAGCGTCTTGGAGTTCACCGAGCGCGTCAGCTGGGAGGCGAGCGCGAACTCGTTCCAGCAGGTGAGGAAGGCGAAGATGCCGGCGGACGCGATGCCGGGGCCGGCGAGCGGGAACTCGACCTGCCAGAACGCCTGCCAGCGCGTGCAGCCGTCGATCTGTGCGGCTTCGGCGAGGTCGCGCGGCACCTGGCGGAAGAAACCATCGATCAGCCAGATGGTGAAGGGGATGTTGAGCGCGACATAGACGAGGATCAGACCAAAATGGGTGTCGATGATGCCGATCCGCGCGAAGATGAAGAAGAGCGGCAGCGACAGCGCAATGCCGGGAATCGTGCGCGTCAGCATCAGCCCGAGGAACCAGCCCGACTTGCCGCGGAAGCGGAAGCGGGCAAAGGCGTAACCGCCGGCCATGCCGATCACGATAGCAATGACCGTCGAGGTCACCGAGATGATGATTGAATTGCGAAAGTAGTCGATGACCGGGATGCCGCCCTTGCCGATGCCGGAGAACATGGCGACATAGGCGTCGAAGGACAACTCATTCGGAATCCAGACCGGTGGCTTGGCCATGATCTCGACTGTCGGCCGGAACGACGACAGCACGATCCACAAGCCCGGCAGGCAGATGAGCAGCATCGCCAAGAAAAGACCGATCCAGTAAGCGACCCGCAGGAGCGTCTTCTTCAGTCGGGCAGCAGCGTTCTCGTTCATCCTACCACTCCGCGCCGATCTGGTTGCGCGCCGCAGCGAGCTTGCGGAAGAAATAGACGGTGAAAAGGATCGACAGCAGGATGGAGAAATAGGCCATCGCGTTGGCAAGGCCCATGCGGGCGTCGCTGTAAGCGGTGCGGCCGACAAGCGTCCATAGGAGTTCGGTGCGGCCTGCGGGGCCGCCATCGGTCATGATCTTCACGATGTCATAGGCGCGCGCGACATCGAGCGAGCGGATCGTCATGGCGATGTAGGCGAAGGGCATGACGAAGGGCAGCGTGACATAGCGGAAGGTCTGCCAGGGCGTACAGCCGTCGACGCGGGCCGCTTCGATCGGCTCCTTCGGCATGGCGAGCAGACCGGCAAGGATCAGGATCGCGAAGACCGAGGTCGACGACCAGACTTCGGCGACCGTGATGGCGATGAAAGCGAGGTGCCCTTCGATCAGCCACGGGATCGCTTGGTCAGTGAGGCCAAGCGACTGCAGCGCGTTGTTCACCAGACCGATATTGTCATTGAACATGAATTTGAACTGAAAGCCGACGAGGATCGGCGAGAACATCATCGGGAACATCATCAGCGTGCGCAGCAGGCGCTGGCCGCGCGTCGCCTTCTCGACCAGCATGGCAAGGCCGAGGCCGAGCATCATCTCGAGATTGAGCGCGACGGTGAGCAACAGCACCGTGCGGCCGAATGCAACCCAGAAGTCACGGTCGGTCAGGATGTTGAGGTAGTTGCGGAAGCCGATGAAGACGTAGAACGTCTCGGGCTTGGTCAACCGGAACGGCGTGAAGCTGGAATAGAGGGAAAGCGCCAGCGGGACGATCACGACCGCAGCCAGAACGATGATGGCCGGCAACAGCAGAAGCGTCGGTGCGGATGGCTTCCAGTTTTTCATGTCGTCCAGGCAGATGAAGAAAAGCATCCCCGACGACTGGTCGGCGGGAGCGGACAGCGGCCGGGCGAACATCGCCCGGCCGCGATTGCCGGATCAGAGTTCGCCGGCGTCCTGAAGGATTTCGGTAGCCTTGGCCGCCGCGTCGTCAAGCGCCTGCTTGCTCGTCTTGTCGCCGAGGATGGCTGCCTGCAGCTCCGGATAGACGGCGTTGGAGATCTCGATCCACGAAGCCGTCTGCGGCACCGCGAAAGCGTTCTCAGCGGCTTCCTGGAAGGCTGCCAGCACCTCGGCCTTGTACGGATCGTCCTTGGCCGCCTCGATGTTTGCCGCCCAGACGGCCGTGCGGGTAGGCAGTGGACCGGCTGCCGATTCAAGCTTCTGGCTATCCTCGTTGGTGAGGAACCAGACGAGCGAAGCGGCGGCTTCCTTGTTGGCGCAGTTCTCGGTGACCGAGAAGCCGTGATGGCCCGACCAGCCGGTGCGCTTGCCCGATGAACCCTTGGGCTGAACCTTCACGCCGACATTGCCAGCGACCTTGGAGGCCTTGGGGTCGTTGAAGAAGCCGGCCCAGCCCGGCCAGTCGAGGTTGAGAGCCACGGTGCCTGAGGCAAAGCCCTGGCCGAGATCGTCCCACAGGTAGTTGGTGGTGCCGGCCGGAACCGCCTTTGCCTTGTAGAGGTTGACGAACCAGTCGAGCGCGCGAACACCAGCCTCGGAGTTGAAGGCAGGCTTGCCGTCAGCGTCGAGATATTCGCCGCCCTCGGCGACCAGCATCTCGTAGAAGCGGCCATTGATCGCCTCTTCCTTGCCGGCGAACTGGGTGCCGTAGAAGTCCGGCGGCGAGGCGAAGAACTCCGCCTGCTTGGCCAGTTCTTCCCAGGTATCCGGCGGAACGAGATCGTTGCCGGTCTTTTCCTTGTAGGCGGCCTTCTTGGCTTCGTCCTCGTAGAGGCTCTTCTGGTAGTAGAGCGCCGAAACGTCGAACTGGGCGCGCGGCAACATCGCCAGCTTGCCGTCGAGGGTCGAGGCGGCAATCGTGCTCTGCACGAAGGCGTCCAGCTCGGACTTCGGCAGCAGCGCGGCAAGATCGGTGTAGATGCCCGGATATTGCGGCGCGAAGGACGAGTGGTTCGACGCGACGCACCAAGTAATGCTGTTCGAGGCGATGTCCGACTTGATCTCCTTGTCGAGATCGAAATGGTTCTTCTTGGAGATGACGTTGACCTTGGCGCCGGTCGCTGCTTCCCATTCCGGGATGCGCGCGTAGAGCGCCTCATACTGCTGGCCGCCGATCAGCTTGGCGTCGATGGTGACGCCGTCGAACTTGCCGGGCAGCTCCTGGGCGAAGGCAGAACCTGCTCCCAATGCCACGAGCAAGGCACCGGCGCAAACGCCGGACCGCAATCCGTTCATGAGTGACCTCCCTAACGCCGTAGCCCTTGCGCCACGGCCTTTGCCCGCGCCACTTTGCGCGTCATTCATTTGTAAATCGTATTTTCATCCTTCAGTCAAGCGCGGTAAATATACCCCCTGACGCTTCCAATCCCGCCCGCTTCATGCGTATATGCAGAGCAACATTCATAGGGGAGGATTTTTTGGGGGAGACTGATACTGAATCCGAGGTGGATCGCTACCGTGCCCCCGCACTGGACAAGGGGTTGGACATATTGGAGCTGCTGGCGGGGGTCGACGGCGGCCTGAGTCAGGCCGAGATCGCCAAGCGCCTCCAACGCAGCCCGAACGAGTTCTACCGAATGCTCGACCGCCTGGTTCGGCGTGGTTATGTGACCCGCCTGGAAGGGGATCGATATTCACTGACGCTGAAACTCTTCGGACTTGCACAACTTCACCAGCCCGTGCGTCGCCTCGTTTCCTATGCCACGCCGTTGATGCGCGAACTGGCGGAGAAGTCGCTGCAAGCCAACCAGTTGGTCGTCTTCGACCGCGGCTCGGCAGTGGTGATCGCGCAGCAGGAGGCGCCAGGCTACTGGGGCATCTCGATCCGCGTCGGCTCGCATATCAGCCTGTTCGATACCGGCTCGGGCCATGTGCTGCTTGCGTTCCGCCCGCAGGCCGAACGCGAGATGATGATCGCCGAACAGGCGCACAGTGGAGAGGCTCCCCGGACGCCGGCCGACTTCTTCGCGCGGCTCGACCAAGTCCGTGAGCGCGGCTTCGAGATGATGTCAAGTTTGCAGACAGCGGGCGTCTACAACCTGTCGGCGCCGGTGCTTGGAGCAGACGGGCAGGCGATTGCAGCGGTGACCGTGCCGTATATCACCTTGGTCAACGCGCCCGACGCGCCTGACATCACGCGCACGATCGAACTGCTGCTCGGCACCGCGGAAAAGCTCTCGCAGCTGGCCGGCTCGGACGTCAAGCAGACGCGCTGAGGGAGCGGCGACCCGCGTCAGATGGTCTGACTGACGTGGCGCTCGCGGCCGTAGAGCGACACAAGCACAACAATGATGAGACCGAGCGCGGCCTGCACCGCCGCCGGCTTGAAGCCGAGGCCGATCAGCAGCGTGTTGATCTCGGTCAGCACCAGCACCCCGGCGATGGTGCCGAGGTAGCTGCCACGCCCGCCGACGAGCGCCGCGCCGCCAACCACGACCGCGGCGATGGTCTGGAAAAGGTAGGGCTGACCGACATCGCCATACGCGGAGCCGGTGAAGCCGAGCAGCAGGACGCCTGCCACGGCAGCGAAGAACGCGCTCGCCGCGTAGGTGACAACCCACATCTTCAGCGGATCGATGAGGGCCAATGGCGCAGCGCCCGGATTGCTACCCAGTGCGTAGAGACGGCGGCCATAGGGCGTGCGCGCAAGCACCAGCACGATCAGCGCCGTCATAACGGCGACGGAAGGCACCAGCCACGGAACCGGCAGCGGACCGACCGAACCGCCGATGGAGACGAAGGCCGATACTGCCGGCGGGGCCGAGCCGGACGGGAATCCTTTTGTCCAAAGCAGCACGAGCCCCTGGACGATCATGCCGACACCGAGCGTGACGATCAGCGGGTGGATGTTGAGCCCGCGCGAGATCAGGCCGTTCAGCCCGCCGATGACAATGGCGAGCAACCCAACCAGTGTGCAGACCAGGACGAAGTTCCAGCCTTGCCCATAGAGCTGGGCCGCGACCACATTGGCGAAGCCGATGACGAAGGGGATCGACAGGTCGATACCGCCGATGATGACGGTCAGCGTCTGCCCTACCGACGCGACGGCAAGCAGCGCAGCCAGCACGAGGATCGCGCGGATCGCGAAGGGGGACGAATATCCGGGGATCAGCGTCGTGCCGATGAGATGAAGGAGAAGCGCGACAAGAAATGCCGCGGCGATGCGGCCGTTGGTCGTCGCGAGCCAGCTTCGAAGCGCGTTCATCGCGATACTCCACGAAGGGCGTGCCTGTCCTGCAACGCGGTCAGGACGACGGCGGCGACCAGTATAGCGCCGTAGGCGACCTGCAGGACGTAGGTCGAAACGTTGAAGGCGGTGAGCAGGCTCTGCAGCAGGAAGATGGCGATCGCGCCGATCGCCGCGCCGACGAGCCCACCCTTGCCGCCGGCAAGGCTGACGCCACCGAGCGATACGGCCGCGATAGCGATCAGCGTATAGGTCGGGCCGATGTTGGGATCGGCCGAGCCGATCAGCGCGGTGAGCATAAGACCTGCAATGCCGGCGAGAACGCCGGTCATCACATAGGCGATGAAACGCACCTTGGTCACCGGCACGCCAGCCGTGTAGGCGGCGCGGTCGTCGCTGCCGACGGCCATCAACTGGTCATAGTACGGCGTTCGCCTGACCAGCCACCAGAGCAGGAAGATCGCGCCCAGCGGAAGGATGGAGTACGGCCCCGCCATCGCCTTCAGCCAGGCTGGGGCAGGCCCGACAGGTGCTGGAAGGATCGTGAGCGTGACGCCGGCGAGAATGAGGTAGGTTCCGAGCGTCGCGACGATCGGCTGGATGCGCAGAACGGTCGCCATGAAGCCGTTGGCCGCGCCGACCACGGCGCCGATCAGAAGGGCAGCCGGCACGAGAACCAGCGGCGACGAGATTCCGGCTTGCAGGAACAGTGCCTGGATGACGATCGCGTTGACGAAACCCATCAGCGGTCCGACCGAGATATCGATGCCGCCGCGCCCGGCGAGGATGACGGGAGCCGAGGCGACCGCCGCGCCGATCAGCGGTGCAGCCAAGCCGATCAGCGTCCCCCATGCTGCCGGATGGAAGCGAGCGGGATTGAGCATGAGATTGACCGCAAGCAGTACCACGAGCAGCACCAGCGCAAAACCGGCACCGCGCACGAACTCGCCGAGCGAACGAATGACCGGGTTCACGCCGCCCTCCCGAACATGCCGGCGATCACCGCGTCCGTGGTCATGCCTTCGCCCGAAAACCGCGCGGCGACCTCGTGCTCGCGGAACACGAGGACACGATGGCAGAGCACCAGGATCTCCTCGATCTCGCTGGACAGGATGACCAGCGCCATGCCGTCCGCTGCGAGACCTCGGAACACATCGTACAGCACATGCCTTGTCGCCACGTCGACACCGCGCGTCGGATCGTTGAGCAGCAGGAATTTCGGCTCCAGCGCGAGTGCCCGCGCAAGCAGCACCTTCTGCTGGTTGCCTCCCGAAAGCGCCGTGATCGGCGCGTTCGGATGCGGAGCCACTATCGACAGCTTTTCACGGTAGGTTTCGTAGCGCTTGCGGCGCTCGGCCTTGCTGATTAGGCCGAATCGCATGTCGCGACCGACCGTCGAGATAGCGAAATTGTCGAGGATCGACTGGGTCGGGAATATGCCTGTCGAACGGCGGTCTCGCGGCAGATAGGCGATGCCGGTGGAAGCCGCCTTGGCGAGGCTGGTGATCGGGCGGCCGTTACCCTCCACGCCGAGCATGATCTTACCGCTCGCCGGCGTCTCCAGCCCGGCCATCGCCTTCAGGAAAGTCTCCTGCCCGTGACCGTCGAGCCCCGCCAATCCAACGATCTCGCCGGCGCGGATGGTTTCGGCGATCGCTGCGCGGCCGGGTTTCAGCGAGACGTCGCGCGCCTGAAGCGATGCAGCTTCAGCCATGCGCCAGTTCCTTCGCCGTCTGCGGCGCCATGGCCTTCAGCAACTCCTCAGGTGTCGAGACGCCGCTCTCCTCCGTCCGCACCACCCGACCGCCGCGCAGGATGGATATGCGGTCGGAGAGCGCGGTCACCTCGTCCATGCGATGCGTGATGAAGAGGATCAGCACGCCCTGCCCTGCGAGTTCGCGCATCAGATCGAAGACGGCGGCGCGGTCGGCGAAGTCGAGCGCGGCGGTGATCTCGTCGAGGATCAGAATGCTGGGGTCGCGGGCGATCGCCCGAGCGAGAACGACAAGCTGCTGGGCAGCGAGCGGCAACAAGCCTGCCGGCAGGTCGAGCGGCACTTCCGTGCGTGCGAAGCGGGCAAGCACCGCCGCGGCGCGCTCGCGCCGTTCGCTGCGCGGGATATTGCGTTTCAGAAGGCCGTCCATGCCGAGCAGGATGTTATCCGTCACGGAACGGTCGGGTGCGATCAGCACTTCCTGGAATACCGTCGCGAAACCCGCCTTCTGGAAGGCCGCTGGCTCGCGTCCCGCAAATGGCTTGCCGTCCAGAAACATCGTACCGGAGTCGGGATGAACGATGCCGGAGAGGAGTTTCACCAGGGTGCTCTTGCCCGAACCGTTCTCGCCAAGGATGGTATGAATCGTACCCGCCCGGAACGCGATCGACGCGTCCGACAGGGCTACGGTCTCGCCGTAGCGCTTGGATATGTTGCTGACTTCGAGCATGCGCCGACACTTGCAAATTGAAAGGCGAAGCGGGGCAGCCGAAAGGCCGCCCCGCCGTCGATCTCGGCCTCAGCCTACTGCGCGGCGCAGGCGCCCGGCACCTTGGCGTAGTCCCAGCCCGTGGTTGGCGCCGGGTTGGCGAAATAGGCGTCGAGCCATTCCTCCGGCATCGGGTCGGTCGGCGGCACCGGGAAGACCGACACGGCGTCCGCAGTCATGCAGTCCTTGTACCACTTGTCGAGGTCGGCATTGTGGACCGGCGGGATCGGGATCAGCAGCGTGTTCAGCTTCGGCTTCTGGCCTTCGAGCGTACGAACGCCGACGCGGAAGAGCGTCTGCGCGGTCCAGCCGGGAAGCACCGCATGGCCCTCGAAGCGATATTTGTCCGGGTTGGCTTTCCAGTAGCCGAGCGCATCGCCGGTGATCGATCCGGTGATTAGCGGCGCGGGGCGGCCGGCCTCGGCGAAGGCTTCCGCGACCACGCGGCTTTCCGAGCCTGTCGTCCAGACCGCATCGATCGGCGCCGGGTTGGTAGCGATCGCCTGCAGCACGACGGTCTTGGTGACATTGGCTGTCCAGTTGCCGTTCACAGAGCGGGCGACCTTGAGGCCGGAGTTCTCGGCAAGCGCCTTGTCGCCCCCCTCGCGCTCCTGCACGACGATCGGATGGCCGGCGATGCCTTCGACCAGAAGAACGCTTGCGTCGGCCTTCTCCTTGCCGATGGCGGTCATCATGTCATAGCCCCAGCGCGCATAGTTGGAGTCGACATTGATGGCGTTCGGGCTGGTGACCGAACCGGCCGCCGTGATGAACGGGATGCCGGCCTTGGCAGCCGCATCGATCGCTTCGTCGAGTGCGGTCGCCGAGCCCGGGATCGAGGTGATGATCGAGCAGCCCTTGTCGATGAAGGCGCGGATCTGGTTGATCTGCTGAGCCGGATCGTTGTTGGAGTCCGAGACCTCGAAGCTTTCCACAGTGCCGTCGGCCTTGAGGCCTTCGACCAGCCGCTTCAGCTCGTTGGTGACGGAGACGCGCCAGGGATTGCCCTGGTAGGATTCCGAATGGCACCACTTCCATGGTTTGGCCGGCGCCGCGAAATTGTCCCACGCGGACGGCAGGATCTTCTGCGGCGCGCCGTCGTATTGCGCCTTCAGTTCGGCAGGGAAACCGCCGATCACCCCGGATACATCCTGAGCGAATGCGACCGGACCGAGCGGTGCAAGCAATGTGGCAGTGAGAAGCAGTTTACCCAAGCGAACCATGTTTTCCTCCATTGTGGTTCTTGCTCTATCTCTATGAAAAACTCGTGCGGAAGAGACCGTTGAGGTCCGCGACGACCTTCCGGCTTTCCTCGTTGCGCCTCAGGCTGGCGTTGATCCGGTCAGACGCCTTCTGCTGAAAATCCATGTAGCCGTCGTGGCGCGGCCTCACCCAGGCGCCCTCCAGCGTGGCGCGGGTGTTGCGGTAGAAGTTGCCGGTCGCCGCGTTGACCGCCTCGTCGACCCAGCCGGCATCATGGCCCGGCTGTCCGCCTGAAGCTGGATAAAGGCCGCGCTGAACTTCGGCGCTGGCGATCCAATAGGCGAAGTCGATCGCCGCCTGCCTGTTTTCAGAGAAAGCCGAGACGGCGATGCCGGTGCCGCCCAGCGCGGAACCGACCGGCCCGGATGTTCCGGCAACCGGAATATCGGCGAACATTAGCTGATGCGGGCGGAAGCCTTCCATCGCATAGTTCACATAGCCATAGATCAAAGGCGAACAGACGATCTTCGAGCCCGTTTCCACCATGCGCTCGAACACGGCGATCGGATCCATGTCGAAGCACTCCGGATCGACCAGTCCGGCGATCTCGCGCATCCTGTCGAAGACGCGCGCGCCATGGGCCTCGTCGACTAGGTCGCCCGGTCCGGTGACGGCGCAGGGTAGGCCGAGGTTTCCGGAGAGTGTGTAGAAAGTCATCAGCGAGTGCGGCGGCCGCAGCGGCAAGAGCACCAGCCCGTCCTTTGCCAGCGCGACGACTTCGGTCCATGACGTCGCCGGCCCGGCCATCAGATCGGGGCGGTAGGCCTGCACCTGCGTCGCTGCGTCGATCGGGAACGCCCATTGCCGACCGGCCCAGTTGTAGCTCTGATAGGACTTTCCGACGCTTCCATTCGCAAGCGCGTCACGCTCGTTCTCGCGGCCCTGCACGTCGAGCGGCGCGAGGCAGCCCTCGCCCGTGATCTGGCCGACATGCGGATGATCGATGACGATCAAGTCGTAAGCGCGCGCCAGTTCCTCGACGGGGAAGGATTCGAAGTCCTGCAGCGAGCGTTTGTCCCACTCAATCGAGACGCCGGTCTTCTCCTTCCAGAGCGACGAGCAGGTGACCAATGGGTCGTAGCCGCGCGGATGGCTCCACGTCATGCCCTTCAAGGCAACGGCGCTCACAGGGCAAACTCCTTGCGTATGCGGTCGCTGTGTTCACCTATGCGAGGAGCCGCGTGCTTGACCTTGTTGCGCCTGCCGTCGATGCGCAGCGGCGAGCTCGTCGTGTCGATGGAGACATTGTCCTCGCGCGTGACCGTCTGCAGCATATCGAGGAGCTTGAAGCCGTCGTGCTGGATCAGCTCGGACCAGTTCAGCACCCTGGCGCACCAGATGTCCGCGGGCTCCAGCACCGACAGCCAATGGTCGACAGTTTCGGATGCGATGCGCTGGGCGATGATCGCCTTGATCTCGTCGCGCGCGCTGAACCATGTCGCCGGCTTCTCGCTGTAGTCGGCGAGCTCCTTTTCCAGTCCGAGAAGCGGAGCAAGCTTCGGGATAGGCGTCATGGCGAGCGCCAGGAAACCGTCGCGAGCCGGATAGACGCCGTAAGGCGCCGCAAGATAGGCATGGGCACTGCGGAAGCTTGAACGGCGAGGCAGCCGCCGGCTGTCGTTCAGATGCGTAGTCAGCACCTCGAACTGGAAGTCGACCAGAGCTTCCAGCAAGCTGGTCTCGACGAGGCCACCCCTGCCGGTGACGCCGCGCCTCACCAACGCGGCAAGGATGCCTTGGCAGGCCGCGGCGCCAGCCAGCATGTCGGCGATAGCGAGGCCGAACGGCACGGGTCCCTGGTCCTCGTCGCCGTTCAGCCACATCACGCCAGAGCGCGCCTGCGCCAGCAAATCCTGACCGGGCCGCTTCACCCACGGCCCGTCCTCGCCGTAGCCGCTGATCGATGCATAGACGAGCCGCGGATTAATCTCACTTGCCTTTGCATAGTCGAGGCCGAGACGCTCGATCACGCCCGGCCTGAAATTCTGGATCAGCACATCGGCCTTGGCGATCAAGCTTTTCAGCGCCGCCATGTCAGCCTCGTCCTTGAGGTCGACCGCGAAACTTTCCTTGCCGCGATTGATGGCGTGGAAGATGGTCGAGTCCCCGCCGATTTCCGTGTCGCTGAGATAGAGCCTGCGCGACAGGTCGCCGCCGTCGGGACGCTCGATCTTGATGACGCGCGCGCCGAGGTCGAGCAACCGGAGCGAGCAGTACGGCCCCGACAGGAATTGGCTCATGTCGACGACGACGAGGCCTGCGAGGGGTGGGGCGTTGTCGGCGGTCATCGTCTGCTACTTCTCCGTCTGCCCGGCAAAGTCGGCCGGATTCCTGTATTTCACGGTCTGCAGGTGCTCGCAGTAGAGCACCAGTTCGCCCTCACCCTTGAAGACCTCATAGCTTGCGCGGATGAGGCCCATCTCCTTGTAGCGGGGCTTTTTCTCGAGGTTCGTGCGGATCGTGTAGATCGTGTCGCCAATGAAAACCGGCTTGATGAAACGCAGCCTGTCGTAGCCGTAGGAGAAGGCGTTGACGCAGTTCGTCGCCACCAGGCCGAGCCCGGCTGAAAACACGAACGCGCCGGCCACCAGACGCTTGCCGAAAATGCCCTCGCGCTCGGCGAACATCTGGTCCTGAACGTAAGGGTGGATGTCCACCACGAGCGTGTTGAACAGATGGCTGTCGCCCTCTGCCATCGTGCGGCGCAGCGAGCGGATCTTCTGGCCGACGGGCCAGTCATCGTAGAACCAGTTCTCGGCATTCCAGACGGGGATCGCGGCGTGTTCGGCGGGCATGTCCTGCGGATGCGTCGAGGACACGCCGACTGTCGGAGCAGGCGCGCTCATGGCCGCATCGGCTCGCCATGAGCAGGGCGGGCACGCAATCGCGCCGGCGCCTTGAAAAGCCGCATGTCTTCCTCCCAAAATTCTCTTATAAATAGTATTTTCAGATATGGGGCTTGTTTGCAAGTGGCCTCGTTGGCATTGTGCCGTCGCGGCGGGTGGCTTCGGCCAATCGCCGCGCACGTCAGGGAGGATTTGCGTGTCGGAAGTTCTGGTGTTCGTCGGGTCGCTCAATCGCGAGGCGCCCTATTTTCAAGGTGCACGCGGCGTCGGGCTGTCAGTCTACGCTTTCGATGAAGACACGCTCGAAATCCGCAAGCTCGCGGAAACCGACGAGGTCGACAACCCGACTTTCCTTTCCGTCAGCGCGGACGGCCGACGCGTTTACGCCAACTCGGAGGTCTTCGCCTGGCGCGAAGGCACTGTCACCGCCTACGGCTTCGACCGCGACACGGGCGCCCTCTCCTATCTCAACAAGCAACCGACGCTCGGCAGCATCACTGCGCATAATTTCATCACCCGCGACGGCTCGAAGCTACTGGTCGCCAATTACGGCATGGGCCAAGGCGGACCCGACCGGTCGGTCGTCGTCTATGGTTTTGGCGAAGACGGCTCCCTGACGCCCCCGCTTGCCAGCGTCACGCATAAGGGCACGGGTCCCAATGCCACCAGGCAGGAACGCAGCCACGCCCACAGCGTCACAGAGATCATCGACGGCGGCATCGCGGTTGTCGCCGATCTCGGCACCGACCGCCTCGTCAGCTACCGGATCAACGCGGACGGTTCGCTACAATATCTCGGCGAGACCGCGTTGCCACCCGGGGCAGGCCCGCGCCATGTCGCGTTGCATCCGAACGGAACGCTCCTCTTCGTGATGAACGAATTGGACTCGACCGTCGCATCCCTATCGCTCGACGGGGGCACGGGCACACTGGCCTTGATGGACGTGAAGCCCGCTGTACCGTCCGAGGCGCGCGAGCACAATCATTGTGCCGACATCCAGATTTCGCCGGACGGACGCTTCCTCTATGGCTCGAACCGCGGCCATGATTCCATCGCAGTCTTTTCGATCAATCAGGAGACGGGCGGGCTAACTAACGAAGGGTACATTCCCTGCGGCGGGGCGACACCGCGTAACCTCGCCCTTACGCCGACCGGCAAGTACGTTTTCTCGGCCAACCAGAACGCCGACAGCATTTCGATCTTCAGGCGCGATGCCCAGACCGGTGGTTTGGCCGACACTGGACGTTTGATCGAGATCGGCACACCGATGTGCGTCAAGATCGTAAGCTCCTGATTCCGTCCCGAAGGCGCCCTTGGCGAGATAGTCTTCGACGATGGACTTGGTCTTGGCGTTGTCGCCCTCGGTGAATTCCTCGCCGATCACCTCAAGTTCCTTCTCCTTCAAGATACGCTTGGCTGCCGAGGCGCGGGCCTCCAACACATCGACGCCGGGAACGATGCGCAGCATCAGGACCTTGACGCCCGGCTCGGCATTTGCGGCGACAAATTCGCCAGCCTGGACGCCAAAGCCATAGCCGCCGACCGGGTGAATGAAGGTGACAGGGTATTTGGTGGTGACGCCACGGTCGAAGACGATGACCGGCAGCACACCGCACGCCTTTTCAACCGCTGGGGTCCTGTTGAAGCCGGACAAATAGGCTGGCGAAGAATGTGCCAACCGGAGGGCGTTCGCGAAGAACGGTTTCCGCCGCTAAATTGTCAACAGCTTCTTCAGAACCGACAACACCTCTTCGTACGGTATCCACTGAGCTCCGACGATCGAGAAGGGCAGTAGCGCAGCCAGCGAAACAGGAACGATTGCGGCTCGGCTCAAAAGCACGACCGAAAGCTTCCTGATCGTCTCGAAGGTCTTGGTTGGATTTGGGACGTCCTCATCCGTTTCAAGGCCATCGTCAGCAACGACATTATGGCCGAGCAGCTTTCTTTCGGCCGAACGGTGAAACCGGGTCGCATTCGCCCCGAGTTGAGCCATGGCGCGCCGTTTCAATATGCCCAAAGGACCCGAAAAAGCCGAAAGCGGATAGGCAAACAGCAAGATCACGATGGCAAGCCACCCGACCATCATGGCGCTCAGGACAGAAATGGTGAGAGAGCCGTGAATGAAGTTTCGTGCAAGCGCGGCGGCAATGACGGAGCTCATGCCGAATACGAAAAACATATAGGCGTTCGGGTACTCGGCCAGGAAACCCAGTCCACCCTTGCCATCGGGGTGCGTTCCGACCAGGCGGAGCTCCAGTCGCGCAATCCTGCGCAGAAGCCGGGCCCAGACAAAATGCCTCCACAAACCTCGCATGAGCAGGAAGAAGCATAGAGGCAAACTTACGCATACCGACCACCAACCTGCAGCGGTCAATCTGATCCCGTCGACACCGCGCACAACCGCCCAGGACGATGTGTCGGCGGCTTCCAACGCCACGTAAGAGGCAGCCCCCGCCGCAAGGGCGATCAGCAGACTGACGATCTCCGCCAACCGAGAATCGCGCGCTCTGAGGGCAGCCGACACGGCCTCGGCCGCGGGGCTAATCGAATTCGGTGTCAAAAGGGGCGCCTCGAGAAACTGCCCCAGCTTGAACCGCAGCCCGCGCTCGACTTGACGCTCGGCCAGCACGAACGCTGCGATTGCGATGAAGAAGCGCGCCCACGCGCTGAGATCTGTGATATAGCTTCCGTCTCGCAGAGAGAGGCTGTCGGGCAATCCCAGCACGAGCGGCATGCCCCAGGCCAGCGCCACAAAAAGCACCGCGCGCGACCGGACCTTCAGCGATTGGGCATGCAGCAGATGCAAGCGGGCCTGCAGTTCGTAGAAAGGCCCGCCATGCGATGCCAGAAACTCTGCGAACGGTTTCGGCTGCAGGGTGGTCGATGTCCCTTTCGTCATCGGTCCTGTGCGCGAAGCCTCCTCAGTCCGAAGCCGCCAACGTCATCTACCAACGCTTGCGGCCAAATTGGCGGTTGGAGCCGCGGCCTGCGTGACCACGGCATCCATCCGTCCCGCTCCGGCAACTCCGGGACCGCAAGGTCCCGGCGTCAGTCGGCCACCACGTCCCAGGCTGCATCGGGGTTGAAGCGGTCGATGTATTTCGCGATCGCCTCGGTGGCCGGGCCGAGGTCGATCTCGTAGATGACGCCGTGCTGGTTGACGGCGAAGGTCTTGACGCCGGTCTCGCCGTATTTGGCCGGCCAGGCAAGCAGCCCGAAGC
>NZ_RCIZ01000053.1 GCF_003666685.1 Mesorhizobium sp. YM1C-6-2 | reverse complement strand
GGATTGGTAATTCTTGCCATTCAAATGTTTTGAGAACATACTTTTTAAACCTCTATAAAATGCATTTTGCAATGCAATTCAATGGAATGCCCAATACAAAAATGTCAATTTCCCAACATTCTATAAAATGGATATATCTCATTTTGGAAAAGAGCTCTTCATATATTTTTTTACATTTCTGAAAATACATGTAGGGGGCCACGAGGGTGCAGGGCCCACCGGTGAGTCAGTTCTGCGCCGGCAATTATGAGGGGCCCCTTTAAAGGGACACTGTGTAGGAAATGGTCAAAATAGCTACTAAGTAATAAACAAATATTTTCTAGTATGGTCCAAGTACAGTCATTTTTGCAGCTAAAAATGGCTATTTTTGGAAATTCAAAATGGCGGACCATGGAGAAGATCCCCCTTTTCATGTATGAAAAGTGCAATTTTTCCAGTCATAATGAATACTTAGAATTTGATGGTGGTGGTAAGTATTCATGAAAAAGGTAACATTAGTGAATGGGTATGAATTACCACACGA
>NZ_RCIZ01000052.1 GCF_003666685.1 Mesorhizobium sp. YM1C-6-2 | reverse complement strand
CTTCACCATCGGCAGCTCGAAGACGCCCTTCTTGATCTCGGCGCGGGTCTCTTCCAGCTCCGAGCGGATCGAGCCGGCGGTGCGGCGCATGTCCTCCGTCGCCTCGCTGAAGCGCGAGGTGGCGGACTCGATGACTTCCGCGATGGCGGTGCGCATCTTGTCGGTCGATTCCAGCGTCCGGCCTTCGGCCTTCTGCATGGCATTGCCGACGAGGTCCTCGAACGAGTGCATGACGCGCTCGAGGTCTTCCGACTTCTTGACCAGGCCGACCGCCAGGTCCTCGAGCGAGGACTGGCGCTCCAGCGTGTGCTCGAGGTTGTTTTGGGCCGAGCTCAGGAGGTCCGAAGCGCTGGCGAGCAGCCGGCTGTGAGCCTCGAACTTGGTGGCGATCGAGGCGACCTCGCGCAGCGTGCTGGAGGAGAGCTCGGTCAGCCGGGCGGTGTTCTGGTCGACCAGCCGCGCCGAGCTGGCGAAGGTCTGGGCGGCCTTCTCGGTGCTCGCGGCGAAGTTCTGGGTGCTGCCGGTGAGGTGCTCGTCGACATTGGCGAGGTTCTCAGCCGCAGCCGCGACCAGATCGTTGAGCTGCGAGCTCGACGCAGCCAGCCTGTCAATCAGGCCGGTGACGCCCTCGGCGAGGTTGTCGCGCGCGCCTTCGACGGCCGAGAGGGTCTCGGCAGTGCGGCTGGCGAGCGCGTTGACGAGGCTCGCGTTCTCCGCCCGCAGCCGCTCGGTGGAGCGGGTGGTGACGTCGTCGAGCGTCTTCGCCAGCTCGTCGCCGGTTTCCGCGAAGCGGTCGACAAGCGGGCGCGCCGTCTCGTCGAGGATCTTGGTGATCTCGGCCGAGCGTTCGGCAAGCATGGCGTTGAGTTCGCGCGTGTTGCTGCCGATCGTGCGCGCCGCCTCGTTGGTGCTCTGGCCGATATGCTGGCCGACCGCCGCGAAGGTCTCGGAGATGACGTTGGCGCGCGAGATGAGCTGCTGTTCGGCCTGGGTGATCTGCTCGGTGAGCTTGTGGCCCATCGCTTCGGCGCCGACGGCAAGGCGGCTCTCGGCGTCCTCGACATGGGCGTTGACGCGGGCCGCCACCGCCTGGGCGCCAGAGGCGAGCTTCTCATCGGCCGCGGCAAGCGTCTCCTCGATGAGACGGGCGCGGGCGTCCAGCTCGGCGGAGGTCTGCTGCGTGCGAGCGACGATGCGCTGCTCGGTTTCGCCGAAGGCGTTGACGATGCCCTCCGCGTGCTCGCCGATCGCTGCAGCGCTGTCGCTGATCCTGGCGGCAAGCCGCTGCTCGGCGTCGTCGAAGAGGCCGCCGACCTCCATGGCGCGGGCGGACAGGACCTGCGTCGTCTCGTCGACGCGGGCCGCCACCTGGCGGTCCACGGCGGCGAAGACGTTGCCGAGCTCGCCGGCGCGGGCCGAAAGCAGGCTGGCCGTCTCGGTGACGCGATCGGACAGGCGCTTGTCGGCTTCCTCGAAGTTGAAGATGATCTCGCCGGCCTTGGTGCCGAGCGTCGCGGCGCTGTCGGCGACGCGGTCGGCGAGCCGCTGATCGGCGTCGTCGAAGATGCGTCCGAGTTCGCCGGCGCGGGCCTCGAGCTTCTCGGCGCCGTCAGCGATGCGCGCGACGAGCTTCTCGTCGGCGTGGTCGAAGATGCGTCCGAGTTCGGAGGCGCGGGTGGCCAGCGCATCGGCGGACTCGCTGATGCGCATGCCGAGCCGCTGGTCGGCGTCGTCGAAGTTGCGCAGGATGTCGCCGGCGCGGGCCGCAAGCGAGCCGGCCGTTTCCATGGCGCGGGCGACCAGCTTCTGGTCGGCGTCGTCGAAGACGCGCGAGATCTGGTCGGCGCGGTTGGCCATGACGTTGCCGAGTTCCTCGCCGTGCGAGACGAGGGCGGACGACGTCTCCCGGGCGCGGGCTGCGAACCGTTCGTCGGCGTCGTCGAAGACGCGCGAGATCTGGTCGGCGCGGCTGGCCATGACGTTGCCGAGTTCCTCGCCCTGCGAGACGAGCGTTGCGGACGTGTCCCGGGCGCGGGCGGCGAGCTTTTCGTCGGCCTCGTCGAAGGCGCGCGAAATCTGCTCGGCGCGGCTGGCCATGCGGTTGGCGATCTCGTCGCCATGGTTGACCAGGGCGACCGAGGTCTCCTTGGCACGGGTGGCCAGGCGCTGATCGGCGTCGTCCATGACGCGGGCGATCTCGTTGGCGCGTTCGGACATCAGGCTCGCGACCTCGTCGCCGCGGGCGAGCAGTGCGCTCGACGTGGCTTCGGTGCGCGCGGCGATCTTGTCGTCGGCGTCGCCAAAGGCCCTGGCGATGTCCTCGACGCGGGCGAGCAGGGCGCTCGACGTCTGCTCGGCGCGCTCGGCCATGCGCCGGTCGGCCTCGGTGAAGGCGTTGCCGGCCTGTTCGTTCAGCACGCTGGTGACTTCGAGCACCTTGTCGCGCAGGGCGCCGGCGACCGTCACGGCGCTCTTCTCGAGCACCTGGCGGACATTGTCGACGCCGAGATTGAGCGCGCGCTCCATCGTGCCGGTGCGCTCTTCGATGACGCCGGTCTGGCGGCGGAACGCCTCCTCGATCTTGTCGACGTCGGCGGCGACGGCCTGCGAGATGTCGACGCGCTTGCCGGCGATGGTGTCGATATGCGCGGCGATCTGGGCGTCGATCTCGCGGCGGGCCTCGGCGAGCTTGCCGAGATCCTCGTCGAGGGCCTTCGCCATCGAGTCACGTCCGTCGGCGAGGCGTGCGACATGGCCGGCGACGACGTCGTCGAACACGGCGCGGCCTTCGGCGACCTTCTGCAGATCGGCCTGGAGGGCCCTGGAGAGGGTCTCGCGACCTTCGGCGACCTTCTGCACCTGCGCGGCGACCAGCTCGTCGACCTGGGCGCGAGCCTCGGTCAGCTTGTCGAGGTCGGCCTGCAGCGCACGGGTGAGGATGTCGCGGCCCTGAGCGAGCTTCTCGACCTGGCCGGCGACGAGGCCGTCGATGCCGCTGCGGCTCTCGGCGAGCTTGGCGAGGTCATCCTCCAGCGCCTTGGTGAGCATGTCGCGGCCGTCGGCGAACCTCTGCACCTGGCCGGCGATGAAGTCGTCGATCGTGTTGCGGCTGATGGCGACCTTGCTGAGGTCTTCCTCCAGCGCCCGGGTGAGCACTTCGCGGCCTTCGGCGATCTTCTGCACCTGGCTGGCGACGATCGAGTCGACCTCGGCCCTTGTCTCGGCGAGACGGGCGAGATCGCTCTGGAGGGCGCGGGTCAGGAATTCACGGCCTTCCTCGAACTTGCCGACCTGGGCCGAGACGAGATTGTCGACGCCGGATGCGCGCTCGGCGATCTTGTCGAGATCCGCCTGCAAGGCAAACGACAGGGCTTCGCGGCCCTGCGCGATCTTCTCGACATGGGAGGCGACCAGCGCATCGACGTTGTTGCGGGCGTCCGCAAGCTTGTTGAGGTCGGCTTCCAGCGCGCGCTTCAGGATATCGCGGCCCTCGGCCAGCTTCTCGACCTGGCCGGCGACCAGCCCGTCGATGCTTGCACGGCTCTGGGCGAGCTTCTGGAGATCGTCCTCCAGGGCCTTGGTCAGGCCCAAGCGGCCGTCGGAGAACTTCTCGACGTGGCTTTCGAGCAGGCCGTTGATGCCGGCGAGGTCGGCTTCCAGCGCCTGGGCGAGGGTCTCGCGCCCGCGGTCGAGGCGCTTCAACTGCTCGGCCACCATGTCCTCGACGACCTGACGGCCTTCCTTGAGCTTGTCGACGTCGTTCTCAAGGACCTGGGCGATCGAATTGCGGCCGTCGGCGAACTTCTGGATCTGGCTTTCGACCAGATTGTCGATCGCCGAGAGGTCCGCCTTGAGGGCGCGCGAAAGGATGTCGCGGCCTTCCGCCAGCTTCTCGACCTGGGCGGCGACGATGCCGTCGATGCTCGAACGGGCCTCGGAGAGCTTGCCGAGGTCGGCCTCAAGGGCGCGCGAGAGGATGTTGCGGCCTTCGGCGAGCTTGCCGACGTGGCCTGCGACCATTTCGTCAATGTTGACACGCGTTTGCGTGAGTTTCTGGGAGTCCTCATTGAGGATTTTCGACAGGCTGTCGCGGCTTGCCGACAGCCGTTCGAGCTGGCTGCTCAGGGCGGCGTCTATCGACGAGCGCTGGTCGTTGATCTTGCGCAGATCCTCGTCGAGGGCGCGCGACAAGAGGTTGCGGCCTTCGGCGAGCTTCTGGACCTGCGAGCCGACGGCGGCGTCGATCGAGGCGCGGCCTTCGGCGAACTTGGCGAGGTCGGACTGCAGGGCGGCAGCCATGCGGTCGCGGCTCTCCGCCAGCTTGCGGGTGTGGTTCTCGACCGCCTGCTCGATGCCGGCGCGGGCTTCGCCGAGGCGCTGGATGTCAGCGTCGAAGGCGCGCGACACGACATGGCGGGCGTGGTCGAGGCGACCGGCGAAGTCGGTGGCGCGGGCCTCCAGCATGGAGGAGGTCGACTGGACGATGTCGGACATTTCGGCGCCGATGCGCGACTTGCCCTCGTCGATCATGCCGAAGAGCGTCTCCTTGCCTTCGATGAAGGTGGTGGCGATCTCCTTGGCGCGCTCAACCAGCGTCTCGTTGATCTGGCGGGCGCGGGCTTCGAGCGCCGCGTTGAGCTTGGCGGTGCCGGTGTCCAGCGCATGCGCGCGGGTCTCGAACTCGCTGATGAGGCCCTGGCCGCGCTCGGAGAGGGTGCGCTCGATGCTGTTGAGGCTCGCCTCGAACTCCGAGCTCAGCGTCCTCGCGGCGCCGCCGAGCAGCGACACCATGCCGGAGGTGCGGTCGTCGAGCAGGTCGGTCAGCGAACGGGTGAGGTTGTCGGTCGAATCAGTCAGCTTGGCGATGCGCGTGTCGAGCAGGCTGGCGAAGGCCTCGCCGGAGGTGGTCAGCCGGTCGGTGATCGAATCCACGCGCGAATCCATGGAATCGAAGAGATTCATGCCGCTTTCGTTGATGCGGTCGATCAGCGTGTCGCCGGAATTGGTGATGGTCATCGACAGGTTGGTCGATGCGTTGAGGATGGAATCGCGGATGATGTCGCTGGCCTGGCCGATCTCGTCGCGCAGCGTCTCGTGCGCGCCGGTGATGGAGGCGCGGACGCGCTCGGCATGGGTGACGACGGCTTCGCGCTCGCTGCCGAGACCATCGACCAGCGCACGGATGCGCGCGGCGTTCTCGGAATAGGAGCGCTCGATCTGGTTGACCTCGGTATGGACGAGGGTTTCGAGCTCGACGGCGCGCGCGAGTGTGCGTTCGATGCCTTCGCCCATGGCGGCGACTTCGCGGCGCACGGCCTGGCCGACCATCATGACGCGGTCCTGCGCCAGGTTTTCCGGCTCCGCCAGACGGAACGCGACTTCGGTCATCGACTGCGCGGCGATCCGCATTTCCTGGGCGCGGCGCACCATCGCCGCGAAGGCCCAGATCAGGACGACCGGGAGCAGGGCGCCGAGCAGGAACATCACCCATTCAGGACGGGCGAAAAGCTGGTCGACAGAACCCGTCCGCCAGATATCCGGGAACAGGCGGTTGGCGAGCAGGGCGGACGCGCCCAGCCAAAGAACGGAGAATACCGCCGCGACCCAGTAGACCGTGCGCGACGCACGCTTGTTGAGGCCCTGCAGCAGCGAGCGGAAATCCTTCTGGCGGTCGTCGTTCGCCGGCGCGAAAGTGGCGGGCTGGTTGGCGGCCACGAGCTCGATCGGGCGGTCAACAGGCCTGTCGACGGGGCGATCCACCGGACGGTCGGCGGGCCTGAAATCGGGCGCGGGCTGCCGCGCGGCGGCCTGCTGGCCGTTGCGCCCCTCGCGCACCAACTCGTCCGCGGCCTGGGAAATCTGAGCTTCCAGGTCGTCCATCGATACGGAAATGTCGGAATTGACCGGAGATTCCGTCAGATCGAGATCAAGGGCGTTTTCGAGTTCCCTGGAAACGTCGCTCTCGATGGATCTGGTGGTGGTCGTTTTCTTCGCCATGCCGCCGTTACCCTCTACTCAGCGCGCACGAACGCCATGAACTGGCACAACAATGTCCGTACGCTAGGCTTTTTATGGACCCGCCGTATCGTAGTGACACAGACAGGTAAAGGAAACATGCAATCCGGGCGATGTGTAAAAGTTTAAACATAAGGTTAACACCCATCCGATTTGAGGCGAATTTGTGCCGGGTTTGCTGGATTTCCCCGGTTAACGCCTTGTCCACTGACGAGGCCTACTCTGATCAACCATCAACAGGTCCAGGAGACGGGCTTTGGCTATTTTGCGTAATGGTTACGAGAAAGTGGCCTTCTCGATGCCGGGGGGCGAAACGTCCGACGCAAGGCGGGCGCGGCCGATCGATCTGGCCCATCTGTCGAAGCAGACGATGGGCGACAGGGACCTGGAGCACGAGATCCTCGGCATGTTCGCCGAACAGGCGCAGGCGGTCCGCCGGCAGATCGGCAGCGCCGAGGTCAAGCAGCGGCTCTTCCTGGCGCATTCGCTCAAGGGATCTGCGCGCGGCGTCGGGGCCTTCGCCATCGCGGAATGCGCCAGCGCCATCGAGGACAGCCCGACAGATCGCATCGTGGTGAAGCGCCTCGTGAGGCTCATCGACGAGGCGTGCGACTTCATCGCGTCGATAAGCAGATAACCGGCTAGACGGGAGTTGCCGGAAATACGCCGGAGAGCGGCGTTTCCGGGGCACAGTTGACTCGTGCGGAGGAGTCATTATCTCCCGGGAGCCGACTTCCCCAGGACTTCTCATGACAAAGCTCACCTACATCGCCTTCGACGGCACTCGCTTCGACGTAGAGGCCGAAAACGGCTCGACCGTGATGGAGAACGCCATCAGAAATGCCGTACCGGGCATCGAGGCCGAATGCGGCGGCGCCTGCGCCTGCGCGACCTGCCACGTCTATGTCGACGAGGCCTGGACCGACAAGGTCGGCGAGCCGGAGGCGATGGAGGAGGACATGCTGGATTTCGCCTACGACGTGAGGCCGAATTCGCGGCTGTCCTGCCAGATCAAGGTCCGTGACGAACTGGACGGGCTGGTCGTGCAGATTCCGGAGCGGCAGGGCTGACAAAAAGTCGCGTGGCGGACGCACCGCATGCTAGGACAAGCTGGCATGCGTCTGGATCGGGTCATCGGTCACGGGACTCGATGAACTGATCGGGCACAATGTCTTGTTGCAATTTTAGGCCTTGCCGCGATTGCGGGCCTGGAACTGCTATGGTTCAGGGGGCATCCGATGAGCGAAGTCACCAAGACGGACGTCCTGATCGTCGGGGCAGGGCCGGTCGGCCTGTTCGCCGTGTTCGAACTCGGCCTCTTCGACATGAAATGCCACCTGATCGACATTCTCGACAGGCCCGGCGGCCAATGCGCCGAACTCTATCCGGAGAAGCCGATATACGACATTCCGGCGCTGCCCACGGTGACGGCGCAGGAGCTGGTCGACCGGCTGATGGAGCAGATTTCGCCGTTCAAGCCGGAATTCACCTTCAACCGCATGGTGTCCGGGCTGGAGAAGCTGGAGGACGGCACGTTCCGCGTGACCACCGACGAGAACGAGGTGTTCGAAGCGAAGGTCGTGGTGATCGCAGCCGGCGGCGGCTCGTTCCAGCCGAAGCGGCCGCCGATCCCCGGCATCGAGGCCTTCGAGGGCAAGAGCGTCTTCTATTCGGTGCGGCGCATGGAGGAATTCCGCGGCCAAGACCTGGTGATCGTCGGCGGCGGCGATTCCGCGCTCGACTGGACGCTCAACCTGCAGCCGATCGCAAACAGCGTCACGCTGGTCCACCGGCGGCCGGAGTTCCGCGCCGCGCCCGACAGCGTCAACAAGATGTTTGCCCTGCAGGAGACGGGAGAGCTCAGGTTCGAGATCGGTCAGGTTTCGGCGCTGAAGGGCAGCGACGGCCAGCTCGAATCGGCAACGATCAAGGGACCCGACGGCGACATCGAGATCCCCTGCACGCGCATGCTGCCCTTCTTCGGCCTGACGATGAAGCTTGGGCCGATCGCCGAATGGGGCCTGAACCTCCACGAAAACCTGATCCCGGTGGACACGGAGAAGTTCGAGACCTCGGTGCCCGGCATCTTCGCGGTCGGCGACATCAACTGGTATCCGGGGAAGCTGAAGCTGATCCTGTCCGGCTTCCACGAGGTCGCGCTGATGGCGCAGGCGGCCAAGCGCATCGTCAGCCCCGGCGAGCGGATCGTCTTCCAATACACGACATCGTCGACCAGCCTGCAGAAGAAGCTCGGCGTGGCGTGAGGCTCACGGCTCCGGCAGCCGGCCGGATTCGATGCGCTCCAGGCGGTATTGGTAGAGCGACTGCATGCGGCGGTCGAAACTCGCGCTCTCTACGCGGTCGAAGCGTTCGCTTTCCTTGCGGTACTGCTCAAGCACCTTCTCGATCTGAAGCTCGGCTTGCTGGGCCACGGGCTTGCAACTGTCCTGGCGCGGGAGCGCAGCCAGCTCCTTCTCCAGTTGCGAGGCATAGTTCTTGGCGATGACGACGTGGCCTTCCTCGTGCCGCTTGATGTCGGCTGCAAGCGCATCCCAATAGATGCGCAGCTCCCTGCCTGCCTTGCGGCGGTCCTTCCACCTGGGAAGGATGATCCTTGCCTTGATGGTGGCCGTCGCGGCTGAAATCCAGCACTTGCCGCCGCCCTCGGTGTAGCCGAGGCGGGTGTTGAACTGCAGCTTCGTCGCACCCGGGTGCCTTTGGCCGGTGCTCCTGACCTGGGGGCCACGGATGCTGAGTTCGATCATCAACTCGTCGAGCGTTTTGCCGCTGACCGAGAAATAGCTGTAGTTGCGCCACACCACGGCGGCCGCCGCCGGCGGCACCGCAAGACCAAGAAGCGACAACGCGAGAAGGATGCGGAGCATGGTGACGACTTGTTTCGCCCGACCTTGCGATACGGGAAAACATCGCGCAACGGAAATCGACAGAAGGCGAGGTTTTCGTAACGGTCTCCTCAGGAGAGGCGGAAAGCCGTTGATTTTCGATCATGCAGGCGGCATGGCTCGGGCGCGAAGTTCGGGCCGAGGCAAATGGCGACGAAACGGTGGATGCTGGCGCATGGACGCCATCTCGATCTCGGCGAGAAGGCGCTGGTCATGGGCGTGCTCAACGTCACGCCGGACAGCTTTTCGGACGGCGGGCTTTTCGGCACGACGCAAAGCGCGCTCGCCCAGGCGCGGCTGATGGTCGGCCAGGGCGCCACGATCATCGATGTCGGCGGGGAATCGACGCGGCCCGGCGCGGAATCGGTGACGGCGGCCGAGGAGCAGCGGCGCGTGCTTCCGGTGATTGAGGCGCTGGCGGCGGAAGGTTCCTGCCTGATCTCGATCGACACCTATCGCGAGGAAACGGCGCGGCTTGCCGTCGCGGCGGGCGCGCATATCGTCAACGACGTCTGGGGCGTGCAGCGCGAACCCGATATCGCCCGCCTGGCAGCCGAGACCGGCGCCGGGCTGGTGATCATGCATACGGGACGCGAGCGGGAGAAGCTTTCCGACGTCATCGCCGACCAGTCTCAGTTCCTGGGTCGTTCGCTCGAGATCGCCGAGGCTTCGGGCGTGGAGCTGGAGCGGATCGTTCTCGATCCGGGCTTCGGTTTCGCCAAGGACCCGGATGAAAATCTCGACCTGATGGCGCGTTTCGAGGAACTGCACGGATTCGGCCTGCCGCTTCTCGTAGGCACGTCGCGAAAACGCTTCATCGGCCACGTGACCGGACGCGATGCCGACCAGCGGGACATGGGCACGGCAGCGACCAGCGTGATCTTGCGCCTCAAGGGCGCGGCGCTGTTTCGCGTGCACAATGTCGCAGTGAACATGGATGCGCTGGCTTTCGCGGATGCTATGCTCGCGCGCGAAGGGCGCCAGGCTTCCATATCGAGGTGAATGTTGTCGGATCGAAAGAAGGAGCGGGCGTATCTGGGGCTCGGCGGCAATCTCGGCGATCCCGCCAGTTCGATGGGCGCCGCACTCAGGATGCTCGACGCCGATCCGCTGACCGAGATGGCGGCGGTCTCATCGCTCTACCGCACGCCGCCCTGGGGAAAGACGGACCAGCCGGATTTCCTCAACGCGACGGCCGAAGTGCTGACCAGCCACTCGCCGCGCGAGCTTCTCGATCTCTGCCTGGAGGCGGAACAGAAGCTCAAGCGCGTCCGGCAGGAGCGCTGGGGACCGCGGCTGATCGACATCGACATACTCATCTTCGGCGAAATGACCGTGCACGAGGACGGGCTCGAGATACCGCATCCACGCATGCTGGAGCGCGCCTTCGTGCTGGCGCCATTGGCCGAGATCGCGCCCGATTTCGTTGCCGGCGGGCGCACGCTTACAGAGCATCTTGCAAAGCTCGACACGGCAGGCATCGAGCGGCTGCAGTCTGGCCGCGACTGGTGGAAGAAACCGGATTAGCGGATCGTCAGCCTGAGAACCCGCCGCCGTCGAGGAATGCCTTCTCCTCGGGGGTGGTTTCACGGCCGAGCGCCGGATTGCGGTGCGGGAAGCGGCCGAAGCGCTCGATGATGTCGCGGTGGAGCACCGCGTATCTCAGGAACTCCTCGCCATAGGGCGCCGAGAGCTCGACGGATAGATGCTGGTCGGCGAGCTCTTCCGAATGCTCGAAGGGAAGCACGAAGAATATACGGAGTTCCTCGGGCACCCGCTCGACGTGCCCGGCATCGAAGGCTTGCCGCGCGAGGCGCCGCGCCAGGGGATCGGTGGCGAACATGTGGCCGGTGCCCCGAAAGCAGTTGCGCGGGAACTGGTCGAGCAGGATCATCAGCGCAAGTGCGCCCTCGGGATGGTCCATCCAGTGGTCGAGCTCGCGCCGCGCCGCCGCGAAATGCAATTCGCGAAACTGGTCGTGGAAGCCCGCATCGAAGTCGGCGTCCTTGGTGAACCAGGCCTCTTGGCCGGCATTTCTCCAGAATTCGACGACTTCCGTCGCGCGCGGGTGCAGTCCGGTCATGTCATGCTCCTTCTTCGGCGGCGGTCGTGCCTCTGCCGCCCAGCGCGTCGGCCGCGCCTTCATTCATCGCCTGTCCGGGGCGCCGGGGCGGCGTCAGCGGGGTCGGCGTCGGTTCGGGTATGTTGCCCTTCATCAGGCGTCGGCCGGCCTGCAGGCCGCCGGAAATCTGCAGTTCCAGTCGCTCGGCATCGCGGCGGCGGACGTCGGCGATGACTTCGGCGACCTCTGTCTCGTCGACGCCGAGCTTTTCGAGCGTCGCGCCGCCGAAGAGCAGGGCGGATTCGAAGGTCTCGCGGATCTGGTAGTCGACGCCGACATTCATCAATCCAATAGCAGCGCCGCGGTCGTAGGCGCGGGCCAGCACAGGCACCAGCGGGAACTCGGCCTTCAGGTGCTCGGCGATCCTGACCGCGGTCTCGGCCTTGTCGACGCAGATCAGCACAGCGCGGGCGCGGCCGGCTCCGGCGGCATGGAGGATATCGAGGCGGGTGCCGTCGCCGTAATAGACCTTGAAGCCGAAATCGGCGGCGGCCTGGATCATCTCGACGTCATTGTCGATGATCGACACGTCGACGCCCCTGAGCAGCAAGGGCTGGCTGACGATCTGGCCGAAGCGGCCGAAGCCGATGATGAGCACGCTGCTGTCCAACCCGTCGGCCACCTCGACGCCTTCCAGAGACTGCTCGTCCTTCGGGGTGAAGGCGCGCAATATGATGATGGCGAAGGGGGTGAGGATCATCGAGACGATGATGATGGCGGTGAGGATGGCGTTGGCCTCGCCGTCGATGATGCCGACGACGGTCGCGGCACCGTAGAGGACGAAGGCGAACTCGCCGCCCTGCGCCATGACGACGGCGCGGTCGAGCGCGTCGCGGTGGCTGGAGCGGAAGCGGGCGACGGCATAGATGCCGACCGCCTTCATGACCATGTAGGCGACGACGTAGATGGCGACCAGATGCCAGTTCTCGGCGACGACCGAGAGATCGAGCGACATGCCGACCGCCATGAAGAAGAGGCCGAGCAGAATGCCGCGGAAGGGCTCGACGTCGGCTTCGAGCTGGTGGCGGAAGGTCGATTCCGAAAGCATGACGCCGGCGAGGAAGGCGCCCATCGCCATGGAGAGGCCGCCGAGTTGCATGGCGAGCGCCGAACCGAGCACCACCAGCAGCGCGGCGGCGGTCATCACCTCGCGGGCGTGGGAGTCGGCCAGCACGCGAAACAGCGGGTTGAGCAGGTAACGGCCGGCGACGATCAGGCCGACGATCGAGGCGACGCCGATCCCGACGTCGACAAGACGCTCGGACAGCGTGCTCTCGGTGGCGACCGGCGCCAGGAAGGCGACGAGGGCGAGCAGCGGCACGATCATCAGATCCTCGAAGAGCAGGATCGAGACCATGCGCTGGCCGCGCGGCGAGGAGACTTCGCCGCGCTCCTCGAGGATCTGCATGACGACGGCCGTCGAGGTGAGCACGAAGCCGGCGCCGGCAACGAAGGCGACATTGACCGGGAAGCCGCCGATCACGCCGACCAGCGTGAGAAGGAGCGCGCAGAAGCCGACCTGCGCCGTGCCGAGCCCGAATATCTGCTGCCTGAGGCCCCAGAGCCGCGACGGCTGCATCTCGAGCCCGATGATGAAGAGGAACATCACCACGCCTAGTTCGGCGACATGGAGGATGGCTTCGGGCTCGTGGAAGATCGCCAGGCCGAACGGACCGATGACGAGGCCGGCGGCGAGATAGCCGAGGATTGAGCCGAGGCCCATGCGCCTGAAGATCGGCACGGCGACGACGCCTGCCGTCAGCAGCGCCACCACCTGGATCAGTTCGCTGCCCGATGCTGCTTCTGCCGCCATGCGCCATCCCGGATGTGTGAGGCCGTCGCACGGAGAGCGCGCCGGAAGGTCCAAGATAGGGGTTGGTCAGGCGTTAGAACAGTCCCCCTTAGTTGCGGGGGAGGCTGGCGGTCCGGCAGCACGAAGCCGGCGCGATATCGATGTTGGTCGCGCCTGCTGCAAAATCTTCGCGGCAAGCCCGAGGATAACGGGGCCGAGGGTGGCGAGGCTCTTACTGGCGGGCGATAGCGCCGACAGCGGTGTCGTCGACGCGCTTCAGGCTCATGCCGATGACCGGCACCATGTCGTCGTCGACGCGGACCGATATGGTGACGTTCATGGTGTTGTCGTCGGCAAGGCGCGCCTGCATGATGCCGCGCAACTGGTTGCGGTTGATGGCGAAGACGACCTTGCGGTCGTTGACGACGTTGCCGGAAACGATGTCGAGGCCGGTGCCCTCGGCGCCGTCCATGAATTTGCCTTCGTAGCCGACCTTGCGGTTCTGGATGACGCTGGCGTTCATCTTCTGCATGAAGACGCCGACGCGGCAGCCGCCGTCGAGCGCCATGCCGAGCTTCTTGGCGGGCGTGCTGCCGGCAAAGGCGCAGTTGAACTTGGTGCCCTTGTACTTGCCGGCGACGATCTCGCCAGCACCGGCCCAGGAGCCTTCGATCGACTGGAAGAAGGCGCGGTCGCGCTCGGCCGCAGCCGCCGGGCCGGCGAGACCCATAGCGATGGTGGCCGATGCCGCGAGCGCCGGGATTCTGGACAGGATTGCACGCTTCTTCATGAAACACCCGGCAACGCGAGAAAGGGGAAACGACTTGGTGGAACCATGACCAGAAATGGTTAATGGACCGTCTATCGCCGATGCCGGGCGCTGCGTGCGGTAACCAAAACTAGGTGTCGCCAGCGCCTGCTTTCTTGCGGGTGAAGGACGCGAGCGCGGCGAGGAAATCCGTCAGACCCGGCCGCTTCAGTGCGGAAAAGGGCAGGGGGCGCGTCACCTCCATGGCGGCAACGCCGATACGTGCCGTCATCATGCCGTTGACCACGCCTTCGCCGAGTTTTGCCGAAAGGCGGGCGGCAAGGCCCTGGCCGACGATCTGGTGCACAATATCGTCGCCGGCCGCGATCGCTCCGGTGACCGCGAGATGGGCGAGCACGCCGCGCGCGAGGCGGAAGAAGCCGAGCGTGCCGGGACGTCCGCCATAGAGTTCCGACAGGCGGCGGATCAGCCGGCCCGATTCGAAAAGCACATAGGCGAGGTCGACCAGGGCGCGCGGGCTGACGGCGGTGACCAGCGAAACGCGCTTGGCCGCATCGAGGATCATCTGCCTTGCGCGGGCGTCGAGGGGCCCAAGGATTTCGGCCTCGGCGATGCGGACGAGATCGGCGCCGTCGATGATGTCGTCCTTCAGGCTGGCGAGCGCACGGCGGCCGGCGGCGGTTTCCGGCTTGTGCGACACGAAACTCGCGAGCTCCGATACGACGGCGCGCGCCACCTTGGGATCGTCGCGGGAGATTGCATCGAGGGCCTTTGCACGCAGCCTCTCGACCGAGGCGAGGCGGCCAATCGCCAGCATCTCGCGCATGAGGATGACGATGAGCGCCAGGGCGGCGAGCGCCGCCAACCCGGCGGCCAGCCAGCCCAGCCATTCGGCGCGGCTGAAAAGCTCGCGGATGAGCTGATCTGTCCAGAGGCCGATCGCCAGCGAGAGGAGGGCGCCGAAGGCGGACAGGAAGACCGCGGCGAGCCAGGAGCGCCGCCGCGGCGCGGTGGGCGGCGGCGGGACCTCATCGAGGAGTTCGCCATCCTCGAAGACGTCGACCTCGGCCGGGGTGACGATGGCCGTCGATCGGTCGAGCGCGCGGGGTTTTCTCGGCAGGGCATCGGCTTCAGGCGTCGTCGCACGCTCTTCGGGATCGACGCGGAAGGCGGCCGGTTTCCTTGGGGCACTCATGCGAGATGGTCTCCGATCAGGAACTGCAGCGCGCGGTCGAGCCTGATATGCGGTAATGACAGCTTAAGGCCGTCCGCATCGCGCTCGAGCTTCGGCGGGCGGAAGCGCACGAAGCGGATCGGCGGCTCGAGCTGACGTTTTCCATCTGCCTGGTCTTCAAAGATCGAATCAATCTTCACCGGCAAGTCGCCGGGAAATATGGCGGTTTCGGTCTTGCCGTCGAAAGTTTCGCCGCCGATCGTCTCGCCCTTCAAAGGGGTGCCGATGATGACGGGCAGGGTCTCGCGTCCCTGCTTCACCGTGCCTTCGCGCGTGGCGCGGACCGCGGCCATCGCCAGCACGTCGACAGCCGCGCCCGAAAAATCCGCACGCTTGATGGCGCGATCGGCGAGGCGGCGCACGATCGCCTGCAGCCGGTCGTGGCTTTCGTGGTGAAGGTGGTCGGCCTTGGTGGCGGCGATCAGGATGCGGTCGATGCGGCGCGAGACCAGGTCGGTGAGGAAGCTGCCGCGGCCAGGCCGGAAGCAGGCGAGGATCTCCGTCAGCGCCCGCTCCAGATCGGCGACAGCGCCGGGTCCGGCGTTCAGTGCCTGCATGGCGTCGACGAGCACGATCTGGCGGTCGAGACGGGTTATGTGCTCGCGGAAGAACGGCTTCACCACATGCGTCTTGTAGGCCTCGTAGCGGCGCTCCATCATGGCCTGCAGCGAGCCTGGTCGAGGTCGCCCCTCGGCGAGGTTCACCAGGGGCGCGAAGGTCAGCGCAGGCGAGCCTTCGAGGTCGCCAGGCATGAGAAAGCGGCCGGGCGGCAGCGTGGAGAGCGCGCGCTCGTCGAGCTTGCAGGCCCGGAGGTAGGCAGTGAAGGATTCCGCCAACCGGCGCGCCAGCATCTCGTCGGAATCGGCCTTGGGATCGACCGTTTGCACCAGTTGCCGCCAGTCGCGCGACAGTTCCGAACGCACCGCCAGTTCCGAAAGTTCGAGGGCGTCGCGGCAGAACTCGGCGTAGTTCTTGCCGAGCAGGGGCAGGTCGAGCAGCCACTCGCCGGGATAGTCGACGATGTCGATCGACAACCTGCCGCTGCGGAACATGCGGTTCCATCCGGATGCCGATTCGAATTCCACCGTCAGCCGCAGTTCGGAGATGGCGCGGGTCGAATCCGGCCATGTGCGCGCGTCGACGAGCGCCTCGATATGATCCTCGTACTGAAAGCGCGGGACGGCGTCGTCGGGCTGCTCCTCGAGGAGGGCGCGCATGATGCGGCCCGATTTCTGCGCCTCGAACAGCGGCAGGCGGCCGCCATGCACCAGATTGTGGACGAGGGCCGAGATGAACACCGTCTTGCCGGCCCGCGAAAGGCCGGTGACGCCGAGCCGGACCGACGGCGAGAACAGCGCGGCGGCCCGGCCGGAAAGCGTATCCAGCGCAATCCTGGCCTCGTCGGTAAAACTGGTCAGCGCTGTCGCCAAACTTCGCCCTCGGCTGTCGAAGGCCCGATATAGGGAATGGGCCGCTGGTTTGGAATGGCGCTATCCGTTCAGTGCAGGCCGGGAGCGAGGAAGGCCTCCAGGAAGCCGCCGCCCGGCGCAGCCTTCCTGAGGCTGCCGGGGAAGGCGATCACCGCCAGCCCGGAGGTCGGGAAGCCGGCATCGAGCTTCGTCCTGGCCGCGGGGTCGCCGTCGCCGGAAACCGCGGCCGCGAGGTCCTCCATCATCGGGTTGTGCCCGATGACGAGGACCGATCCGCTGTCGGCATTCTCGTGGATCAGAGCGAGGTAGCCGGCGGCGTCCTCGCTGTAGAGCTTGTCGCAGAACACGACGCGGCCGGTGTCGGCCTGGCCGGCGACGCCCTCCAGCGTTTCCCGGGCGCGCAGCGCGTTGGAGCAGAGCGTGAGGTCGGGCACGTAGCCGCGGCTGCGCATCTCGGCGCCGATGGCTTCCGCATCGATGCGGCCGGAGGCTTCGAGCGGCCTGTCGAAGTCGCGCACTCCCGGAAGTGCCCAGCCGGCTTTCGCATGCCGCAGCAGAAACAGCCTGCCCAACGATCGTCCTCCCACAGCCGCGATGCCCGCTCAGGATTTAACGGCGCGCGCCGCCCGGCGCAACAAGGGGAGGCAGTGCGATCCCGTGCAAACACACGTTGCCCAATTTCGGTCACGGATGCAGCGCATGAGGCCCGAAATCTGGCATGAGCCTTGCTTTTGACAATTGCGTGAGCGTCGCACTGAATGATCTTGTGCCGTCTTTGGAGCCCGAATATATAGGCGCCCAAAACGGGTATGTGGGGTGAGTCGAATGAACGATCTCGTTACTGCCGATTATGTGCCCTCCGATGACGAACCGTTCATGAACGAGCGGCAGAAGGCATACTTCCGGGCCAAGCTGGTCACCTGGAAAAACGACATCCTCCGCGAAGCTCGCGAAACCCTCGAAATCCTGCAGCAAGAGAACGCCAACCACCCCGATCTTGCCGACCGTGCATCGTCGGAGACCGACCGGGCCATCGAACTGCGCGCCCGCGACCGACAGCGCAAGCTGATCGCCAAGATCGATTCGGCGCTGCAGCGCATCGAGGAAGGCACTTACGGCTATTGCGAGGAGACCGGCGAGCCTATCGCGCTGAAGCGCCTCGACGCCCGCCCGATCGCGACCTTGTCGATAGAGGCGCAGGAACGGCACGAGCGGCGCGAGAAGGTCTATCGCGACGACTGAGCGAAGCGGTTTTTAGTGAAATGGATTGAACAAAAAAGCGGCTGAGGGCCGCTTTTTTGTTGGCTAACTCCTGTCGTTTGCTGACGCAACGTCATCTTGTCTGACTGACGGAAAACGGGATTCCGCTTTTCTTGAAAGCGCCTGACAGGCGCCGTGTTCAGCGCTTGTGGCTGGAAAGCTCGCCGAGCAGCTTGGTCATCTCGTCGTCGAGCGTCATCTCGACAGGCTGCGCCGGCGCCTTGGGCGGGCCGGGGTCGAAGGTGACCTCGAGTTCCTGGAGCAGCGCGTCGTCGAGGCTATTGGTGCGCGCGGGCTGCTGCGGCAGGTTCGTCGACATGCTGGTCGCCGGCGGCGGTGCGGCCGGATACGGCGCTGCCGGGCCACGCGGCGGGGCGTTCGGCCGTCCGGGCGGCACAGCTGTTTCACGCATCGGGGGGCGGGCACCCGTCTGCCGCGACGGGCGCGGTGGAGGCTGGACCGGCTGGCGCGGCGGTTGCGCCGCCCTGTCGGGCTGCTGCCTGGCCGGCTGCGGCGCTCCGTTCCGGGCGGGCAGTGGCGGCAGTTGCGCCGGTTCGGGCGCGCGCTGCCGCGGCGCTGCAGGCGGGGCGGTCGGGATCGGCGGAAGGGGCGCGGGAGCCGGCGCCTCGTAAGACGCGTCGGTGCCGAACACCGACTGGTTCCGGCGGGTCTGACCCAAGCGGATCTCGCGCTCGACAACCACGTCGGTCGGCCCACCGATCAGAAGCAGATGCTCGATGTCGTCGCGCCGCACCAGCACCAGCCGGCGATGGCTGTCGACGGCGGTGGCGTCCATCACGGCCAGGCGTGTCTTGCGGTTGCGTCCTCCAGCGACGAAGGTGCCGAAGGTCATGCTGCGTACCAGCCGGATGATCACCAGGACGATCACCAGCAGAATGAGGGCGGCGAGAGTCCAGACGACCGCGGTGAGGAATCCAGGGCCTCCCAGGCCTTCGAACCAAGCGCTCATAGAATTCCTCGTGCCGCAAAGAGAAAGGCGAGTTCCCGGATCGGGAATCGCCGCTCCATTCCCTGCCATGCATCGGATTGATGCGAAAGCCGTTTGACGCTTTTGATCCGACGTTCCGGCCGCGCGACAGTAACCCCGGACGGCGGGCGTCCGCAAGTTGCCTTTCCGCCAGCGTTTTTCCCCGCCGGGCCGAAAGCCGGCAATTTTCCGGCGGATTTGGGGGCAAGACCTTTTCCATCCAGGGAGAATGTGATTCAACCGGTCCGCGGCGGGGGAGCCGCCATTTTCGGGAATCACCTTTGATGGCAAGAGAGCCTCGCGGCGAATTCTATCCGCTACCGATCGTCGACCAGAACACGCGTCCCGGCGCCGTTACCCGGCTGATCGTCTTCGTCGTGGTGCTGACGGGTGCTGCCATCGTCTTTGGCATCTTCCGCGAAAGGCTGGGCGACCCGTTCCTGCTCGGCATGCTCGGCGTGCTCGCGATGATCGGCGTCGGCTATCTCTTCGCCACCGCAATCGGCTTCGTGCAGATCGCGCCGCGCTCGACCACCGACGAACTGTCGAAGGCCTTCGTCGATTCGATGTCGCAGGGGCTGCTGGTCACCGACATGAAGCGACGCGTCGTCTACGCCAACAAGGCCTATGGCGAGATGACGGGGACTTCGTCGGCCGCCGACATCAAGACGGTCGAAAACCTGCTGTCGGACGTGCCGGAAGCCTCCTCGACCATCGAGCGGCTGGCATCCGGCCTGCGGGACGGAATCGCCGGCGACGGCGAATTCAGGCTGTCGCAGGCGATCCGGCCGGGCTCCGAGCCGGGGGCGCGCTGGTACCGGGTGAGGGCGCGCGCCTTCAACGCGCCGGGACAGCGGCAGCCGCTACTCGCCTGGCAGCTCACGGACATCTCCAAGGAGCGGGCCGAGCAGGAGCGCTTCTTCCTCGACCTGCAGAAGGCGATCGATCATCTCGACCACGCGCCGGCCGGCTTCTTCTCTGCAGATCAGGAGGGCCGCGTCACCTATATCAACGCGACGCTGGCCGGGTGGTTGGGCATCGACCTCGCCAACTTCACGCCGGGGGCCACGACGCTGCCGGAAATCGTCGCCGGCGACGGCATGGCGCTGATCCGCTCGGTGAAGGCCGATCCGGGGACGACGCGCAACGCGGTCATCGACCTCGACCTTGCGACCACTGCCGGCGAAGCGCTGCCGGTGCGCTTCATGCACCGCGTCTCGGCCAACCGCGAGGGGGCGCCGGGACCGAGCCGCACCATCGTGCTGAATCGCACGCAGGGCGAGGACGCCTCGGCGGAACTCAGGGCGTCGGAAATCCGCTTCACCCGCTTCTTCAACTCGACGCCGATGGCGATCGCGGGCGTCGACCTGCAGGGCCGCATCGTGCGCACCAATGCGCCGTTCCTGTCGCTGTTCTCATCCGTCGTCGACCGTGACGCGGTCGATCGCAAGGTGCGGCTCGACACGGTGATCCACGAGCGCGACCGCGCCGCTTTTGCCGCAGCGCTGGAGAAGGCGCGGCTCAGGCAGGCGGACATCGCGCCGATCGACACGGTGCTGCCCAACAACGACGAGCGGCATATCCGCTTCTACGTTAACGCGGTGGCGGACGGCACCGGCGGCGAGGGCGCGGAGGAGGCGGCGATCGTCTATGCGGTCGACACGACCGAGCAGAAGGCGCTCGAAGGACAGATGGCGCAGAGCCAGAAGATGCAGGCGGTCGGCCAGCTCGCCGGCGGCATCGCGCACGACTTCAACAACGTGCTGACCGCCATCATCATGGCGTCCGACCTGCTGCTGACCAACCATCGGCCGTCCGACCCGTCCTTCCCCGACATCATGAACATCAAGCAGAACGCCAACCGCGCGGCGTCGCTGGTCCGGCAACTGCTCGCCTTCTCGCGCAAGCAGACGCTGCGGCCGGAAGTGCTGAACCTCACCGACGTGCTGGCCGACCTGCGCATGCTGCTGGCGCGGCTGGTCGGCAACCAGATCAAGCTCAAGGTCGACCACGGCCGCGACCTGTGGCCGGTCAAGGTGGATATCGGCCAGTTCGAGCAGGTGGTGGTCAACCTCGCCGTCAATGCGCGCGACGCGATGCCCGAGGGCGGCGAGCTGACGGTGCGGACGAAGAACGTCACTACCGAGGAAACGAGGGCCTACGGCTACCGGGAGATCGTTCCGGGAGACTATGTGCTGGTCGAGGTCCAGGACAGCGGCACCGGCATTCCGCCCGACGTGCTGAAGAAGATCTTCGAGCCGTTCTTCACCACCAAGGAGGTGGGCAAGGGCACCGGCCTCGGCCTGTCGATGGTCTACGGCATCATCAAACAAACCGGCGGCTTCATCTACTGCGATTCCGAGGTGGGCAAGGGCACGGTGTTCCGCATCTTCCTGCCGCGCCATGTGCCCGGGGTCTCGGCGCGGTCGGAATCCGAGCCGCAAGGCGCGTCGCTGACGGGCGAGACGGCGCCCGCCGCGCCGGCCAAGGTCGCCGACATGGCCAGGGACCTGTCTGGGTCGGCGACGGTGCTGCTCGTCGAGGACGAGGATGCCGTGCGCATGGGCGGGGTGAGGGCGCTGACCTCGCGCGGCTATACGGTGCACGAGGCCTCGTCGGGCGTCGAGGCGCTGGAGATCTACAACGAACTCGGCGGCAAGATCGACATCGTGGTTTCCGACGTGGTGATGCCGGAGATGGACGGGCCAACGCTGCTCGGCGAATTGCGCAAGCTGCAGCCCGACATCAAGTTCGTCTTCGTGTCGGGTTATGCCGAGGACGCCTTCGCCAAGAACCTGCCGGCGGACGCCAAGTTCGGCTTCCTGCCGAAGCCGTTCTCGCTGAAGCAGCTTGCGACGGTAGTGAAGGAAGTGCTGGAGGCGGACTGACAGACCGTCGCCGCGTGTCATAGATCGTGTCATAATTCCGACGACGACGGCAGGGTTAATAGGGAAAGCAGGCAGCTTCGGGAGCAGGGCGCGGGGGGGCGGATGACGCCGCATATCGAGGCCGGCAAGGGCGGTTACGCCGAGCGGGTGCTCCTGCCCGGCGATCCCGACCGCGCCGCCTGGATCGCCCGGACCTTCTTCGACGAACCGCGCCAGGTGAACGCGATCAGGGGCGCGTTGGGCTTCACCGGAAGCTATCGCGGCATGCCCGTCAGCGTGCAGGCCACCGGCATCGGGCGGCCGTCGCTTTCCATCTATGTGCACGAGCTGCTCTCCGTGTTCGGCATCAGGACGATCGTGCGGACGGGAAGCTGCGGCAGCCTGGACGAGAAGGTGGCGCTGCGCTCGCTGGTGATCGCGCAGGCGGCGGTCATGGATTTCGAGGTCGACAATGCCGATGCGTGGCGGCGGCCCGATCCTGCACTCAACAAACTGGCGACGACCCTCGCGAGCAAGAGCGGCATCCCGCATCGGGCCTGCCCGATGGTGTCGAGCGACGTGTTCTACCATCCCGATCCGCTCGGCCGCTTCGACAAGGCGCGGGCGCGCGGTGCGTCCGCCTGCGATATGGAGACGGCATCGATCTACGGCATCGGCGCACGGTTCGGGGCGAGGGCGCTGTCGATCTGCACGGTGGTCGACAGCTTGGTGACGGGCGAGGAGATCGGCCGGTCGGAGCGCCAGCAGGTGTTCGGACCGGCGGCGGAGCTGGCGCTCGAGACGCTTGCGGCCGACTGGAACGGCGACCGCCCGAGCCGTTAATACAATTTTAGCTATAAGTGATATTCTAAGGGCAGACTCGGTGAGTCTAGTGCTGTTGCGTTCCTTGTGAAGTGAAGCGGGCAGGCGCTCTGCCGGACAATCCAGTTCCACGCAAGCAACGCGCCTCAGAGTGGCCCTGCAATCAGTCGTTCTTCAAATGCGTTGAGCCAAGGAACGGGGACGGTTTCATGGAGCACTACGTAGAAGACAACGCCAAGCAGCGGCTGACGGAGCGGCTGGATATCATCGCGGCCATCAACATATTGCGCTCCGAAGGCTACGATCACGAGGATCTCATCCGCGAGATCACCCGCATTTTCTACATCGACCTCGACGAGTACAACGACATCGTCGCCCACGCGGCCTGAAGCTGTTTCCTTCCCCTTGGAGGGAAATCCACACGCTCGCCCCGCCTGAAGAAAGCCAGCGCAATATTGCGCCGTTGGCAAGCATATCAGGCGCTTGTTCTATGCGACCCCGATATTCTTCCCACGCAATTCGGGATGTGGCAAAGTATTGGCGTTACCGGCGTTGCATTCGGCCTGGTCGAGGAGGGGCGAAGATGGCAACAGCATCCGTAAAACGCATCACGCTCGAAGAATTGAAGAAGCGCATCCGGAAGGGCGACCTGGCCGACAGGGAACTGCGCGGCTATTTCGAAATCGACGAGGACAACACCGAAGCCTTCGCGCCGGCGCTGCGACTGAACTATGCTCGCGTCGACACCGGCGGAAAGGAGCTGTCGCCGGAAGAGACGGCCGAACTGTACCGGCAGGCGATGGCGAAGCGGCCGGAAGAACCAAAGCTCGAAGGCGCCGCGGCGGCGATCAAGGTGCTCGCCGAAGGCGATTCCTGGTTCAACCTGCCGGATCTTCTCTATCCCAACGACGCGCTCGACGTCCTCAACCGGACGCACAACGTGGTCAGCGTCGCCAAATGGGGCGACACGGTCGAGAACATGCTGGCGCAGAAGCAGTATGTGCAGAAGCTGAGGGCCGGCACGTTCCGGCATTTCCTGTTCTCGGGCGGCGGCAACGACGTGCTGGGCTCGATCGGCACCTATGTGAAGACGCGCAAGCCCGGCGACACCGATCCGGCCAATGCGCCGGCCTATGTGAAGGCGTCGTTTGCGACGAAGGTGAGGGGCATCATCTCGGGATACGAGACACTGGCAAACGACGTGCGGAAAACCACCGGCAACAGGACGGTGCTCTACATACACGGCTACGCCAACGCTCTCCCGAAGAAGAACGGGCCCTATCTCGGCAAGCGGCTCGAGGCGCTGGGCTTCGATCCGACTGTTGTAGGGCCGCTGTCGAAGGCGATCGTCGCCAACATGGTCGGCCAGTTCAACACGGCGCTGAAGAACTTCGCCGCGAGCCGCGCCGGCATCGTCTATATCGACATGCGGCCAAGGATGTCGGCGGGCGACTGGCACACAGACGAGATACACCCCAAAGCGAGCGGCGCCGCCAAGATCGCGGCGGGCTTCGCGGCGGCGATCAGCTCGAACGCGGCGGTGTCTTAGCGGGTCGAAGACTAGCGCTTGCCCTTGCGCCCGTTCTTGTCCTGGCCTGAACTGACCACGCCATAGTCCTGCGACTTGGCGCCAGGGTCGGCGAGTAAGAATCCCTCAGCGGCCAAACCGCGCCTCAACAGCTCGCGAACGGCGGCGGCTCGGCTCGGCATGCGCCTGTCAAAGCGGAAATTCTCCACCGCCGTTAATTCATCGGCGCTCAGCATGATCTGCAAGCGTTCCGGACGTTCAAGCTCTGCCATGATTCCTCAAAGCCCCAAGCAAGCGCCATACAACGAATGAGTAAGTGACTAGTTCCAATAATTTTTGTCATAAGGCGCAGCATTTATCAAGCGAGTCAAATGGCCTGAACAAGCCTGTGAGGGTTTTTGCTGACATGATGAGCTAAGTGCAGAGCGCACTAAAGGAGTTTATTACTAACTAATTGAAATTATTGACAAAAATGTCATATTTCTTATAATTCCGCAGAAGCCGCTCACCCGGCCGGCAAAGAGGTATGAGGTGTGCAATGAGAATCGTTTTATCCCAGCGACTTGTGGACGATCTGACCCAATCGGTCCGGTCGGCGTATCACGCGCAGGGTATCGTCAACGTATCCGCAGTGGCCGAAGACGTTCGCAGCCGCAACATATCCGAGAATGTCGCCCTGGAAGATATAACGGCTTGCGTGATGGCGCATGCACAGTTGCTTAATGCGGCGATGGAATTCGACGGACAGGACTAAAGCTGGTCCTTGACGCAGCGCGCCAGGGCGCGGGGGATCAGCGTTTCCGGTATCTCGACGGTCTTGCTGCCGGACACGCTCACGCGCGTGACCGTGTAGGTGTAGCGGTCCGCTCCCTCGTCCCTGGGCAATTTCCGGCCGCCCTTGAAAAGGCTTTTCAGCGTTTCGCGATCGTTTTCATCGAGTTCATCCGCGGCGATCTCGCCACGCCCCTTCAGGCCGGCAATGCCGCCACGCCGCTCGATGATGAAGCGTTCCATTTCGCGCTCCGCAAGTCCTGGCCGGCGATCGGCCGGTGCGCCAGCTAGAGCGGTTCCAGTTTTCTCAGAATCGCAGGAACCGCTCTATCTATTTGTTTTTACGCAATTTCGGACGCAAAACCGCTGCGCGCTTTTGCTGGAATTGCTCTAAGAAACGCCGACGCCCGCCCATCCCTTGTCGATTGCGGAATATACGGCGGGCTCGGACGGAAACAAGGTTTTCGCCGCCACGCGCGTGAGCTTGGCGAAAGCCTTGAACTTCATGTTCTTCGTGGCCTTCCTGCTGGTCAGCGCGGCGTACCAGACCTTGCCGGCCTTCTCCCATGAGCGCCCGCCGATGGCCTTCGCGGCGAGATAGAAGGCGTGGTTGGGGATGCCGCTGTTGTCGTGCGGATCGCCGCCCGGAATGTAGTCCTTGTAGCGGAAGGGCTGGGGCGAGATGCAGTGCTTTGCGCCGGGATCGGCGAGGTCGCGCAGGCATTTGTAGCCGCGCGCCTTGGCCGCCGGTCCGACGATATCGGCGCCGATCAGCCAGTCGGCCCTCGAGAAGGTCTGGTTCTTCTGCCACTGGCGGAACATCGAGCCGAAAACGTCGGACATGCTCTCGTTCAGCCCGCCTGCCTCGTTGGTGTAGACGAAGCCAGACGTATATTCGGTGACGCCATGCGCCAGCTCGTGGGCGACGACGTCGTTGGCCCGGGTGAAGTCGAGAAAGAGCTGACCGTCGCCGTCGCCATAGGTCATGTGGACGCCGTTCCAGAAGGCGTTGTTGTAGTTCACATCGTAGTGGATGGACGACATCAGCGTCATGCCGAGGTCGTCGATGGAGTTGCGGCCGAAGCAGGTCTTGTAGAACTCCACGACATCGGTGGTCCTGTCGAAGGCGCGCTTGGCCGTCTGGTCCTTGGACTTGCCGGGGTTCGCGACCGGCTTGCCGGGCAGCGAAGTCGTGTTCTGGCAGTCATTGACCGTGATACTCGGGACCTTGGCGAGCGTCGTGGTGGATTCCAGCGTGAAAAGGCGCGCCTGTATTGCCGCGCCTTGCGCCACGCGCAGCCGTCGCCAGATGGACTCCTGCGCCACCGTCGATTCAAGCGAGGCGCGGGTCTTCGCCGGCAGGGTCGGATCCTGCAACAAGCGTTCGAGGACGTCCTTGGGGATTATGCAGCAGCCACACCTCAGAAACATGTCGATACCCTCCGTCGACACAAGGATGCGGGAAATTCAGTTATGAATTGATCTCGGGAATACTATACTCTTCCGGCGTCATCGTAAATGCAGAGCAGCGCAGCGGGCGACGCGTTTCTATTTTTTCAGAAGCGCCGGGAGATTAGTCTGTCGGCCATTCGAGATCGACTGAGGGAAGGTGCTGCGAAAGCGGCAAATATCCCAAGCTGGCTTGACCTACAGCGGGATGTTGTCGTGCTTCTTCCAGGGGTTCTGGAGGTCCTTGTTGCGCAGCATCTTCAGCGCGCGCGCCACGCGGCGGCGGGTCGAATGCGGCATGATCACCTCGTCGACATAGCCGCGCTCGGCGGCCACGAAGGGTGACAGGAAACGGTCCTCATAGGCCTTGGTGTGGGCAGCGATCTTTTCCGCGTCGCCGATGTCCTTGCGATAGATGATCTCGACCGCGCCCTTGGCGCCCATGACGGCGATCTGCGCCGTCGGCCAGGCATAGTTGACGTCGCCGCGCAGGTGTTTCGAGGCCATGACGTCATAGGCGCCGCCGAAGGCTTTTCGGGTGATGACAGTGACCTTCGGAACGGTCGCCTCGGCATAGGCGAAGAGCAGCTTGGCGCCGTGCTTGATCAGCCCGCCATATTCCTGGCTGGTGCCGGGGAGGAAGCCGGGCACGTCGACGAAGGTGACCAGCGGGATGTTGAAGCAGTCGCAGAAGCGCACGAAGCGAGCGGCCTTGCGGGAGGCGTCGCTGTCGAGCACGCCGGCGAGAACCATCGGCTGGTTGGCGACGAAGCCGACCGTGCGGCCCTCGACGCGGCCGAAGCCGGTGACGATGTTCTTTGCAAAACTCTGCTGGATCTCGAAGAAGTCGCCCTCGTCGCAGGTCTTCAGGATGAGTTCCCGGATGTCGTAGGGCTTGTTGGCGTTGTCGGGGACCAGCCGGTCGAGCGAGAGGTTGGTGTCCGAGGTGGATTGGGCGCAGGCGATCTCGGGGATTTCGGCCGTGTTGGAGGCTGGCAGGAAGTCGACCAGCCGGCGCATCTGCAGCAGCGCCTCGACGTCGTTGTCGTAGGCGCCGTCGGCGATCGAGGATTTCGTCGTGTGGACCGACGCGCCGCCGAGCTGCTCCGCGGTGACGGTCTCGTTGGTGACGGTCTTCACCACGTCCGGCCCGGTGACGAACATGTAGGAGGTGTCGCGGACCATGAAGATGAAGTCGGTCATGGCGGGCGAATAGACGTCGCCGCCGGCGCACGGTCCCATGATGACCGAGATCTGCGGGATGACGCCCGACGCCAGCACGTTGCGCTGGAACACTTCCGCATAACCGCCGAGCGCAGCGACGCCTTCCTGGATGCGCGCGCCGCCGGCGTCGTAGATGCCGATGATGGGCGCCCGGTTGCGGAGCGCCATGTCCTGGACCTTCTGAATCTTCTCCGCATGCGCCTCGGACAGCGAGCCTCCGAAAACGGTGAAATCCTTGGCGAAGAGGAAGACGGTGCGGCCGTTCACCGTGCCCCAGCCAGTGACGACGCCGTCGCCGGCGATCTTCTGCTTCTCCATGCCGAAATCGGTCGAGCGGTGCTCGACGAACATGTCGAATTCCTCGAAGGAGCCTTCGTCCAGGAAGATGTCGATGCGCTCGCGGGCGGTGAGCTTGCCGCGCGCGTGCTGGGCGTCGATGCGTGCCTTGCCGCCGCCCATGCGTGCGATCTCGCGGCGGCGCTCCAGTTCCTTCAGCACGTCCTTCATGGCGGTCTCCCTCTCGGAGATCGTCGTAGCACGGCGGCGCGAGGGTGCAAGGGAGCAGCGTGGGGTGCATTGTTGCATTGCAGCATCGGTCTTGCTATTTGCGGCGAACTGGACCATATGCGGCGACATAGGCGCGTGGGCCGGAAGTTCCGGCTTTCCCAATCGAGGGACTGGTTGCGTCTGTTTCCTCGCAAAATCCGGTTTGGACAAGCGGCGGAACAAGTCCCGCGGGATGAACCGCGGGCGCGACAGCGCAGCCCGTGCGGACGGTCCCGTCCGCCGCCTTGTCGTTCCAAAGAACAATAGCCCGACGCAGGTTGCGCCCTGCGCCAAGGGTATTTGCGGCCTTCGTGCCGCCTGAAAGAAGAACAAATTGACCAATGAAATCACTGCGGAACCGACCGGTTTCGCGAAACTCGGCATCACCGGCCCGCTCCTGAAGACGACGGCCGCTGCCGGGTTCGACGTTCCGAAGCCCGTGCAGGAAAAGGCCATCCCGCCCTTTCTCGCCGGCAGCGACGTTCTGGGCGTCGCCCAGACGGGCTCGGGCAAGACGGCGGCCTTCGCGCTGCCGATCCTGACCAAGATCATCGGCCTTGGCAGCAAGCGTTCGCCGAAGACGGCGCGCGCGCTGATCCTCGCGCCGACGCGCGAACTCGCGGTGCAGATCGAGGACACGGTGAAGATCCTGTCCAAGGGCCTGCATATCTCGACGGCGCTGGTGCTCGGCGGCGTGTCGCGGGGCAGCCAGGTGAAGAAAATCGCGCCCGGCGTCGACGTTCTGGTCGCCACACCCGGTCGGCTGACCGACCTCGTGCGGGAGCGTGACCTCAACCTTTCCGAGACGCGCTGGCTGGTGCTCGACGAGGCCGACCGCATGCTCGACATGGGCTTCATCAATGATGTCAGGCGCATTGCCAAGGCCGTGCACCGTGACAAGCAGACGGCCCTGTTCTCGGCGACCATGCCGAAGGAGATCGAGGAACTGGCGCGCGGCATCATGAAGGATCCGGTGCACATCGAGGTCGCGCCGCAGGGCACGACCGCGTCCGAGATCAAGCAGAGCGTGGTGCTGGCGCGCCTCAAGCAGAAGCGCAAGGTGCTGTCTGACATGCTTGCCGACTCCGCGATGAGTTCGGTGATCGTGTTCGCCCGCACCAAGCACGGCGCCGACCGCGTGGTGCGCGATCTCGAGCGTGACGGCTTCAACGCCGCCGTCATCCACGGCAACAAGTCGCAGAACGCCCGCCAGAAGGCGCTGAACGGTTTTCGTGACGGTTCGGTGCGCATCCTGGTGGCGACCGACATCGCGGCGCGCGGCATCGACGTTCCTGGTATCAGCCATGTCGTAAACTTCGACCTGCCGGACGAGGCGGAGAGCTATGTGCACCGCATCGGCCGCACCGGCCGCAATGGGCGCGACGGCATCGCCATCACGCTGGTCGACCCGGCCGAGAACGCCAAGCTGCGCCTCGTGGAAAGGATCATCCGCATGAAGCTGCCGGTGGCGGCCGACCATACGGGCGAGCCCGATCCGCAAAGGCCTGCCGGAGAGCGCCATGCGCCGGTGCCGGCGAACGACCGCGGCGAGCAACAGCCCAGGCAGGGCCGCGAGCGCAAGCCGCATCATCGCGGCCAGGGGCCGAAGCGGCAGGATGGCCACAAGAACGGCCAGCGTGCCGCCGAACACCGCGCCGGCGGCGAGCCGCAGCGCGATGGGCAGAAGCCGCGGCCAGGCTTCGGCCACAAGCAGCATGCCGGCAAGCCCGAGGGCGGCAGGCACGAGGCCGGCCGGCCTACCGACGGCAAGCCCGGCAAGAAGCCCTTCCGCCGCAAGCGGCGGAGCGGGTTCGGCAGCGGCAAGCCGGCGCGGGCCGCATAGCTTGACCAACACGCACAGGCTTTGGTCCAATTGCCTGTGCCCCATCAATGAACTAGGGCGGTCGAGGCGATGCCTCGGCCGCTTTTTCGTTTTCGAGCGTCGCGCTCTGGGAGGAGCTCCATGGCCGGCATCGCCGCGCTCGCGGTCGCATATGTGCTGTCGCAGTTCTACCGCTCGTTCATGGCGGTGCTGACGCCGGTCCTGACCACCGAACTCGGCATGTCAAAGGTCGACCTGTCGGTAGCGTCCGGCGCCTGGTTCGCGATGTTCGCGCTGGCGCAGTTCGCCGTCGGCATATGGCTCGACCGTTTCGGTCCCAGGCGGACGGCCTCAATCATGCTCGGCGTCTTCGCCGGCTGCGGCGCGCTGCTGTTCTCGGCAGCGAGCGCACCGTGGATGGTGGTCGCCGCGATGGCGCTGATCGGGCTCGGCTGCGCGCCTGTGCTGATGTCGGCGCTCTTCATCTATGCGCGCAACTATTCGCCCGGGCGCTTCGCCGTGCTGGCCTCGTGGACAATCGCCTTCGGCACCGCCGGCAACGTGATCGGCGCGGCGCCGCTGGCGGAAGCGGCGCAGATCTTCGGCTGGCGGACGGCGATGGTGGCGCTCGGCATCTTCACCGTCGCGACCGCGGCCGCCGCCTTCGTCTTCGTGCGCGACCCGGCGCGGCCGGAAGGGGCGACGGGACCGGTCGGGCTGTCGGGCTATGCGGAACTGCTGAGGATACGCTGGCTGTGGCCGCTGATGCCGCTGACCGCGCTGAACTACGCGCCGGCGACCGGCATACGCGGCCTGTGGTCCGGCCCCTACCTCGCCGATGTCTACGGGGCGGATTCGCTACTCATCGGCGAAGTGACCATGCTCATGGCGCTGGCGATGGTCGGCGGCGCCTTCCTCTACGGGCCGCTCGACCAGATTTTCCGGACGCGCAAATGGGTCGCGGTTTCCGGCAACACGGTGACGGTGCTGACACTCGTGGTTTTCGCGCTGCATCCGATGCCGGGGATTGCGGCGTCGACGCTGCTTCTCGTCGTGATCGGACTGGCCGGCGGCAGCTACGGGCTCTTGATGGCGCATGCGCGCGCCTTCGTGCCGGCGCATCTGACCGGGCGCGGCGTGACGCTGATGAACTTCTTCTCGATCGGCGGGGTGGGCATGATGCAGTTCGCCACCGGCGGCGTGGTCACCGCATGGTCGGTGCCGGGCGAGCCGACAAGCGGCTATGTCGCACTGTTTGCCTTCTACGCGATCATGGTCGGGCTTGCGCTTCTGATCTACCTTTTCTCGCGCGACGCCAAGCCGGAGGCCGTGAAGGCTTAAGCTCAGGCCGAGGCCCTGGCATTTGCTGCGATGGCGGTGGCGCGGTCGAGCAGAAGCGCGCGCTCGCGCTCGTTGCGGGTCATGGTGGCGGCGCGCTCGAACTCGGCCCTGGCCTCGTCCAGGCGGCCGAGGCGGGTCAGGAAATCCGCCCTGACGCTCGGCAGCAGGTGATAGTTCTTCAGCGCGGGCTCGTCGAGCAACTGATCCACCAGGTCGAGCCCCGCCTGCGGTCCGAAGGCCATGGAGAGGGCGACGGCGCGGTTGAGCTCGATGACGGGCGAGGGGCTGCGCTGGCTGAGCGCGAGATAGAGCGCGGCGATCTTCGGCCAGTCGGTGGCGTCGGCGGTCACAGCGCGGGCGTGGCAGGCGGCAATCGCAGCCTGCAGCACGTAGGGACCGCGCTCCGGCGCCAGCGCCTCGGCGCGCTCAAGGGCGGCCAGGCCATGCCGGATGAGCAGGCGGTCCCATTGGCCGCGGTTCTGGTCGGCAAGCAGGATCGGCGCGCCGTCCGGGCCGGTGCGCGCCTTCAGCCTGGACGCCTGGATCTCCATCAGGGCGATCAGCCCATGCACCTCGGCTTCGGACGGCGTCAGCCCGGCGAGGATGCGCCCGAGGCGCATGGCCTCCTCGCAAAGTTGCGGCCTGATCCAGTCCTCGCCCGATGTCGCCGAATAACCTTCGTTGAAGACGAGATAGATGACGTCGAGCACCGAGGAGAGACGCTCGGCGCGGTCGGTGCCGCGCGGCACCTCGAAGGGCACGCCGGCCTCGGAGAGCGTGCGCTTGGCACGCACGATGCGCTGCGCGACCGTCGGCTCGGGCACGAGGAAGGCGCGGGCGATCTCCTCCGTCGTCAGGCCGCCGATCAGCTTGAGCGTCAGCGCGACGCGCGCCTCCGACGACAGCAGCGGGTGGCAGGCGGTGAAGACGAGGCTGAGCAGATCGTCGCCAATATCGTCGTCGAGCGCGGCCTCGATGTCGGGGCCGCCATGCGTCTGCTCGATCTCCATGTCGTAGCCGATCTCGCCATGCTTGCGGTCGAGCATCTTTGCACGGCGCAGGTGGTCGATGGCGCGGCGTTTCCCGGTGGCCATCAGCCAGGCGGCCGGCTTCTCCGGCACGCCTTTCTGAGGCCATTGGGCGAGGGCGGTGACCAGCGCATCCTGGGCGAATTCCTCGGCCAGTCCGACGTCGCGCACCATGCGCGCGATCGCGGCGATGATCTTCGCCTGCTCGATCCGCCAGACAGCTTCGATGGTCTTTTCCACTGAGGTAGCCGACATGGGCTACCGGGTAGTGCATTTTGCACCGAAAAGACAGGGGAGGCCGAGCCAGGCACAACCGGAGCGTGTCGGGCCGCCGCCTCCCCAACCTTACCCTTCCTGCAAAGTGAAGAGTGCTTCGGCGCCGCTATTTCTTCGCTAATCTTTCGGATTCGGCGCGCAGGCGCTGCTCCTGCTCGCGGATTTCGGGTGTCACGATCTCGCCGAAATCCTCCATGTCATACAGAGGGCGGATCTCGATCTCGGACGGGCCGGGCATCGGGTTGGGGCAGCGCTTGACCCATTCGATCGCCTCTTCCAGCGACCGCACCTCCCAGATCCAGTAGCCGGCGACGAGTTCCTTGGTCTCGGCGAAGGGACCGTCGACGACCGTGCGCTTCGGCCCGTCGAACTGGACGCGGGCGCCCTTGGCGCTTGGCTGCAGGCCGTCGCCGGCCAGCATGATGCCGGCCTTCACCAGTTCCTCGTTGTAGTTCATCATCGCGGTGAGCAGCTCTTCGCTCGGCATCACGCCCGCTTCGCTGTCCTCCGTCGCCTTGACGATCACCATGAAACGCATCGGTCTTCTCCTCGGTTGATCCAAAAATTCGAGCCCGTTCGTCGGCCTCTGCAAACACGACGAGCGGCGATGTGCGGAATCGACACGATCCCATGAAATTTTTCGGCAAGGCCCGAAATCACCCGGCTTGACCGGCCATGCCGCCCTTGTACGCTGGCCTTTCACGGTAAAGATGCGGGAGGACGCGATGCCGGGCCTGTACTGGAAATCCAAGCTTCTTGCAGCGGGCGCGGTGTTGCTGCTCGGCTCGGCCGCGCATGCCGACACGATCGTGCTGCGCAGCGCGCGGGTGCTGACCATGGACGATGCCAAGCCGGAGGCGCAGGCGATCGCACTGGTCGACGGCAGGATCGCGGCTATCGGCTCGGACGTTGACGTCGAGCCCTTTTTCAAGGACGCGAAAATCTACGATCTGCCAGCCGACGCACTGGTGCTGCCCGGTTTCCAGGATTCCCACAATCATCTGATCTGGAGCGCGACACAGGGAAAGAACGTCGACATGACCGACGTGGCCGACGCCGGGGCTCTGCGCGACGCGATGACGCCGGCGCTCGCCGCCCTTGCCGATGGCGCCTGGCTGCGCGCCGATTTTTGGGACAATGGCGTTTACGCCGACGGCTCGGCCGCGATCCTTGATCCGATCACGGGCGATCGCCCGACTTATATCGAAAGCCTGGATGGTCATTCGGCCTGGGTGAACACGGCAGCTCTGAAGGCAGCCGGCATCGACGCGTCGACAAAGGACCCGGAAGGCGGCCGCATCGAGCGGGATGCACAGGGCAATCCGACCGGTCTGCTGCGCGAAAAGGCGATGGAGCTCGTGAGCAACCTATTGCCCGACTATCCGGAGTCGCAGGTCGACGCGGCTCTTCAGGAAGCGCAGGCCGAGGCGATCGGCTACGGCATCACGGCGATCATCGACCCGTCGACCGAAGAATGGATGCTGAAGGGCTACCAGCGGGCCGACGCGGCGGACAAGCTCAAGCTGCGCGTCGAGGCGGCCATCAAGGTGGAGGCCGGCAACGAGTCGCCCGTCGGCAGCGTCATCAAGCTGAAGAACACCTATACCGGCCCGCATCTCGAAGTGACCTCGGTCAAGCTCTTCGTCGACGGCGTGATCGAGACCGGCACCGCGGCGCTGCTCGAAGCCTATGTCGGCTCGAACTCGTCGGGCGAGCTGCTGTTCACCCAGGAGGAGCTCAACGAGATCGCGGTCGCTGCCGACGCGGCCGACCTGCAACTTCATGCGCATGCAATCGGCGACCGCGCCGTACGCGCCACGCTCGATGCCTATGAGGCTGCCCAGAAAGCGAACGGCAAACGCGACAGCCGCCACCAGATCACGCATCTGGAACTTGTCGACCCGGCCGACGTTCCGCGCTTCAAGGAACTCGGCGTTATCGCCAATATCCAGGCGCTGTGGGCCTATCCGGACACCTATATCGTAGACCTGACGCAGCCGAAGATCGGGCCGGAGCGCTCGGAATGGCTTTATCCGTTCGGCGCGCTGAAGGAGGCGGGGGCGACGCTCGCCGGGTCGAGCGACTGGAGCGTGTCGTCGATGAACCCGCTGGAGGCGATCCAGACCGGGGTGACCCGGCAGGACATCGCCGACCCCGACGGCGCGGTGCTGACGCCGCAGCACAAGCTGGACGTGATGGACATGCTGCGCGCCTATACGGTGAACGGCGCCTATGCGGCCTTCGACGAGGCGGAGTCTGGCACGCTGAGCAAGGGAAAACGCGCCGATGTGGTGGTGCTCGACAAGGACGTCACCAAGGTGCCGGCGACGGAAATCGCGTCCGCGAAGGTGTTGCTGACGCTGATCGACGGTGAGCCAGCGCATGAAGGCGAGGGCCTGCCGAAGCCGACGGGACCTTAACCGGGGCGCTTGCGCGCAGACCTGGTTCGGCTTGCTCCGGGAATCGGAGAACGGCGGAGCTTTCTCGTGGCGTATTTCATGAAGGCGAAAGCCAGGTCGCCCGGCCACAGGCGCAGGAATTTCAGCGTCCAGGCCAGCCGGCGGGGGAAGGCCGTCTCATAACCGCCCGAGCGGATCGCCCGTGCGAGCTGCGCGCCGGCCTGTTCGACCGGCACCAGAGTGGGCATGCGATAGTTGATGTTCTCGATGAGCGGGGTGTCGACGAAACCCGGATTGACGACCTGGATGCGGATGTTCATCCGCTCGAAGTCGTAGCGCAGGGACTCCGCCATGTTGTTCAGCGCCGCCTTGCTGGAGCCGTAGGCAGCCGCACTCGGCCAGCCGAGGTAGGACGACACAGAGGCATTGATCACGACGTGGCCACGGCCGCGCTCCTGCATGCGGGGGACAACCGGTGCGAGGCCGTTCAGGACACCGAACACGTTGACCTCGTAGGTCCTGCGGAAATCCGCGATGGCGAGCGCCTGGCCGTGCACGGGAATGTAGATGCCGGCGTTGAAGACGGCCAGCACGATCGGACCGGTCTGCCGCTCTATGGCCTCCACGACGGCCGCCATGCCCGCTTCGTGGGTGACGTCACAGTGGTACTGCAGGATCTTTCCGGGAAGCCCCGGGGTCTCGATTTCGGCGCCGGGTTCGACCGGGTTCTCGGTGAGGGAGGTGACGGCAACCGTCCAGCCGTCGCGGGCAAGATCGAGGGCCAACTGGTAGCCCATGCCGGTGCCGCCGCCGGTTATCCAGGCGACGCCATGCTGCTTGTCCGCCCTGTAGATCGCCATGTGCCTTGCCATGTTTCCCCTAATCGTCTGACCGAAGGCGCGGGCGAATGCAATATGCGTCGCGTCCTTCCGATGCGGGCGGTGGCTTGGAAGGCAACGATATCGGCAGCCACAGCCCACAGAAGGTTCTGCCAGGAATTTCTTTGCTTGAAAGGCGCTGCCGCGGTTTCTAGAACCGGGGCGGCTCCATCATGGCCGGCCGGAAAGCAGAGGTTTTTTCATGCATCGTTCGGTGATCGACACGATCGGCAACACGCCGCTGGTCCGGCTGAAGCGCGCCTCCGAGGAGACGGGATGCGAGATACTCGGCAAGGCCGAGTTCATGAATCCCGGCCAGTCGGTGAAGGACCGGGCAGGGCTGTTCATCATCCGCGACGCGGAGGCGAAGGGGCTGCTGAGGCCGGGCGGCGTGATCGTGGAAGGGACCGCAGGCAATACCGGCATCGGATTGACCGTCGTCGCCAAGGCGCTCGGCTACCGCACCGTGATCGTCATCCCCGACACGCAGAGCCAGGAAAAGAAGGATGCGCTGCGCGTGCTGGGCGCCGAGCTGATCGAGGTTCCGGCGGTGCCCTACAAGAACCCGAACAACTACGTGAAGGTGTCGGGCAGGCTGGCCGAGCAGCTGGCGAAAAGCGAGCCGAACGGCGCGATCTGGGCCAACCAGTTCGACAATGTCGCCAACCGCGACGGCCACATCCGTACCACCGCGCAGGAAATCTGGACGCAGACCGACGGCAAGGTCGACGGTTTCGTGTCCGCGGTGGGCACGGGCGGCACGCTTGCCGGCGTGGCAGCCGGGCTGAAGGAGAAGAGCAATGCGGTGAAGATCGCGCTCGCCGATCCGCTGGGCGCGGCGCTCTACAGCTACTACACCGAGGGCGTGCTGAAGGCGGAAGGCTCCTCGATCACCGAGGGCATCGGGCAGGGGCGCATCACCGCCAACCTGGAAGGTTTTTCGCCCGATTTCTCCTGGCAGATTCCTGACGAGGAGGCGCTGCCGATCGTCTTCGACCTGGTGCAGGAGGAGGGCATGTGCCTCGGCGGCTCGACCGGCATCAACATCGCCGGCGCGATCCGGCTGGCGAAAGAGCTCGGACCGGGCCACACGATCGTGACGATCCTCTGCGACTACGGCACGCGCTACCAGTCGAAGCTGTTTAATCCGGAGTTCCTGCGCACGAAGAACCTGCCGGTGCCGTTCTGGATGGACCGCACGCCGGAGATCGCCGTGCCCTACGAGAAGGTCGACTGATGGCGTTCAGGACGGAAGCGCTGTTCCGCGAGGACGGCTACCTCGCGGATGCGGAGGCGGCGGTCGTCGCCGTCAACGAGCGCGGCGGCATCATCCTGGACCGCACGGTGTTCTACGCGACGTCGGGCGGGCAGCCGGGCGATACAGGCCGGCTGACACTGGCCGACGGACGGGCTGTTGAGATCGCGGCCACCATCACCGGCGAGACGAAGGACGAGATCATCCATGTGCCGGCTGCGGATTCTGGCCTGAAGCCGGGCGACAGGGTAAAGCTTGCCATCGACTGGGAGCGGCGCCTGAAGCTGATGCGCATGCACACGGCCTGTCATCTGCTGACGGTGGTCTGCCCGTTCCCGATCACGGGCGCCGCGGTGGCGGAAGACGACAGCCGCGTCGACTTCGACATTCCCGATGCCGGCTTCACCAAGGAGGACGTCACGGCGAAGCTGATGGAACTGGTGCGGGCCGACCATCCGGTGTCGACGCGCTGGATCACCGATGGAGAACTGGCGGCTAACCCGACGCTGGTGAAGTCGAAGAACGTGCGCCCGCCTTCCGGAACCGGGCGGATCAGGCTGGTGCTGATCGGCGCGGACGGCGTCGTTGACAGCCAGCCCTGCGGCGGCACGCATGTGCGCTCGACCGGCGAGGTCGGCGAGATCCACATCGGCAAGATCGAGAAGAAGGGCCGCGAGAACCGGCGCTTTAGGCTGAGGTTCGGGCCGGCGCCGGCGTAGAGCGAACTGAACCGATCCGTTGCCGGTACCCGGAGGCGTTTGAGTTTTGGCCGCGCCGCGGCTATGCAGATGTCGGACGCCGTCGCGGAGGAATGCATGGCAGAGAGCGGAGCCTTCACCATCGACGCGGACTGGCTGGAAAGCCGGCTCGGCACGCCGGGCCTCTCTGTCCTCGACGCCTCCTGGTACCTGCCGGCGCAGAAACGCGACGCGCGCGCCGAATACGAGGCCGCGCACATTCCCGGCGCGATCTTCTTCGACCAGGACGCAGTGGTCGATCCGGACTCGGAGCTTCCGCATACGCTGCCCGATCCGGCGACCTTCGCCCGGCTGGTCGGTTCGATGGGCGTCTCGGCCGACGACACGATCGTGGTCTATGACGGACCCGGCATGTTCTCGGCTCCGCGCGTCTGGTGGATGTTCCGCGTCATGGGCATCTACCAGGTCTATGTGCTCGATGGCGGCTTCGACCGCTGGAAGGCGGCGGGACGGCCGGTGACGGCCGAGCAGACCAAGATCGCGCCGAACATCTTCCATGTCGATTTCGACCCATCGCGCGTCGCCACTCTGGACGAGATGAAGAAGATCGTGACGACCGGCGAGAGCCAGATCGCCGATGCCCGGCCGGCCGGGCGCTTCACCGGCGAGGATCCGGAGCCGAGGGCAGGCGTGCGCGGCGGCCATATGCCGGGCGCCAGGAGCCTGCCCGCGTCGACGCTGTCGAAGGACGGCAAGCTGCTGCCGCCCGAGGAACTCAAAAAGCGCTTCGACGAGGCCGGCATCGACCTGTCGAAGCCGGTGGTGACGTCCTGCGGCTCGGGTATCACGGCGGCGGTGATCACGCTAGCGCTGGAGACGCTCGGCCATTCGGCCAACCGGCTTTACGATGGCTCGTGGACGGAATGGGGCGGGCGTTCCGACACGCCCGTCGTGAAAGGCAAGTAGCATGGATACCGCAGCCGAACGGCTCGAGCCGATCGAGGTCACAGTCACGTTCCTCGAGATGAAGCGGCCGCCCCCCAATTATTCGCATCCTCCGGCTAACCTGAACGTCGCGTTGATGAGGACGCGCGACATCCCGCTACACTACTATCGCTACCTGATGGATCGGGTCGGCCGCAAATGGCACTGGGTGAATGTGCTGCGCCTCGGCGACGAGGCGCTGGAGGCGAAGATCAGGACGCCCGGCCGCGATATCAGGGTGCTCTATCTCGACGGCGCGCCGGCCGGCTTCTTCGACATCAATCCGTATCAGCCGGACGAGACCGAAATCGCCTATTTCGGCATGATGGAACATGCGACCGGGCTGGGCCTCGGGCGCTGGTTCCTGGGCGCGGCGATCGAAGCGGCATGGGCGACGGAGCCGAGGCAGATCGTGGTGCAGACCTGCACGCTCGACCACCCGGCCGCGCTGCCGCTCTACCAGAAGCTCGGCTTCTCGCCAGTCGGCCAGAAACGGGAAGAGGTGCATCCGCTGCCGTTCGAGGAGCGGTCGGCCAGCGTGATGAGATAGGGCCGGAATGAACCGGCCGTTCAGCGCGGATTCAGCTTCGGTCCGCCATGGTCGCGGCGACTTTCGTCGTCAGGGCCGTTGCCCGCAAACATAGGAGCACAAAGATGTTCACCCGCCGGCAGTTCACCGCAGCCGCGATTTCTTTTCTCGCTGTCCCCTCGCTTGCATCGGCGCAGGACGCGATGCCTTCGGCCACGCAGATCGAACGGCAGCTCGACGCGGCCCCGCGCGTCAAGGTGAGGCCCGACCAGAAGGTGACGGTGCGCGAATTCAAGCGCCGGCCGGAACTGCGCCGCATGGCGCCGTCGATCGATATCCAGTCGATCAACTTCGCCTTCGGCTCGGCGCAGATCCCACGCTCGCAATACCGCAAGGTCGAGAACATCGCCGATGCCCTCGAGCGCCTCCTGCAGCGGCGTCCGCGCACCAAGGTGCTGATCGAGGGGCACACGGATGCGGTAGGCTCGGCGGCTTCCAACCTAGCGCTTTCCGAGCGCCGCGCGGAGTCGCTGAAATGGATGCTGGTCGAGGAGTTCGGCATTCCGCGCCGTGCGCTCGAGACGGTCGGCTATGGCGAGGAATTCCTACTGGTGCCGACGCAGAACGAGAACTGGCGCAACCGCCGCGTGACGCTCAGGCGCTTCGACGACTTCCTGAGGCACTAAAAGGCCGGATACCGGCCGGCGGCCGCGCAACGGGCAATTCCGGTTGCGTGGCCGATTGCGCTGGGCTGCGCCAAATCTCCCTTCGCCTTTGGTTGGCACAGCCGTCCTGACTTGAAACGCGGCGATCCGGCTCGTATCGCTGTGGAGAAGAAGTCTGCGCAAGCAAGGGAGTTCTCCAATGGCGATCAGAGTTGTTATGGCGGGCGCGACGGGATGGGTCGGCCGGGCGATGATCCCGGCGATCGCGGCGCAGGACGACATGGCGCTGGCCGGCGCGGTGGCGCGCAGCGTTGCCGGGCAGGACAGCGGTGTCGCGCTCGGCCTTCCGGCGAACGGCGTGACGGTGTCGGCCTCGCTGGAAGAGGCGCTGTCCGTGCCTTCCGACGTGGTGGTCGACTACACCAAGCCGGACGTCGTGAGGGCGAATACGCTCGCCGCGATCGACAAGGGCCGGCACGTGGTGATCGGCACCTCGGGCCTGGGCGCCGCCGATTATGCGGAGATCGGCAAGGCGGCGAGGGACAAGGGCGTGGGCGTGCTCGCCGCCGGCAACTTCTCCATCACCGCCACGCTGATGAAGCGCTTTGCGCTGATGGCGGCGAAATATGTGCCGGACGTCGAGGTGATCGACTATGCCAGCGCCAGGAAGCCGGACGCGCCGTCCGGCACGGCACGCGAGCTTGCCGAAGCGCTTGCCGAAGTGCGTGGGCGATCGACCGCGAGGCCGGTGGCTGAGGTGCTCGGCGTGCCGGGAACGCGCGGTGCCGCGGTCGGGGGAGGGGACGGCGTGCAGGTGCATGCGCTGAGGCTGCCTTCCTACATCCTCTCGTGCGAAGCGCTGTTCGGCCTGCCCGACGAACGGCTGACCATCCGCCATGATGCCGGCTCGTCGGCAGCGCCCTATGTGGCCGGCACGCTGCTGGCAATCCGCCGCGTGGCGGAATTCAAGGGACTGGTGCGGGGTCTCGACGCGCTGATGGAGTAGATCTGCTCCAGACGACAGGAAACGGGTGGCCGGACGCCGCGCCGTCGCCTAGGTCCGAGGCTCAATCGAGCCGGAGGACGATCGATGAGACCGATATTCAAAGCATTGCCGACAGAGGCCGTGCGCGCCCTGCAGGCCGGATCGCCGGATGCCTATGGCATGAAGCCGGAGCGCAAGATCTCGGATGGAGACGGCGTTCCGTGCCGGCATTGCCTTGAAAATGTGGACGCGGGCGAGGCCTACCTCGTGTTGGCCTATCGGCCGTTCCCCCAGTTGCAACCCTATGCCGAGACCGGTCCGATCTTCCTGCATGCGCGGGGATGCGAACGAGCGGCGGAAACGGACATGCTGCCGGAGCTGTTCGGCCGGACCGCGGCCTATATCGTGCGGGGATACGACGCCGGCGACCGCATCATCTACGGCACTGGTGCGGTAGTTCCGACGGCAGATATCCCTGGACGCGCCGCGGAATTGCTGGCGCGCGGCGACGTCGCCTATCTGCATATGCGCTCGGCGAAGAACAATTGCTATCAGTGCAGGATCGAGCGCGGCTGACCGCTTGCGCGATTGTTCAATCGCGAAACTGTGATTGGCGACCGGGCGGTCGCGTACCTACCTGAAATCTGTAAGCAAGGTACAGGCCCATCGATTTGTCCTAGCCGTAATTCCATCCGCTATCACAAACAGACCTGCATCTTACTGGGGGCAAAACTTGTTCCTGCAGTAAGGAGAATTGATATGTCCAGATCTCGTCTGTTTCCGGCAACACTGGCCGCTTTGGCGGCTGTTCTGCTGGCGGGGTGCTCGACCACGGGTCCCGCCTTCAACGGCTACGACAGGACGGTGACCTCATCGGTTGCGCCGCGCGCTTCGGAACAGTCCGCCAAGCAGCGCTACGGGGGGATGGTCACCCAGGACCGCAGCGGTTACGTGACGCACCGGGTCGAAAAGCAGCCCCTGTTCTGAAGGCTCGAGTGAATTATCCGCAATGAAAAAGCCCGCCGCGAGGATCGCGGCGGGCTTTTTTGAAACGCTGATGCGTATCAGTTGAACTTGTACTTGGCGGTGATGCGCGCCGTCTGCATGGACGTCTCCAAGTCCGCTCCGCCGAGATCGAGATCGGCATCCTCGAACTGGGTGTAGCGATATTCAAAGCCGACTGTCACATTCGACGTGACAGCGGTTTCAAGACCACCACCGATGGTGAAGCCGTTGACGTCCCATTCGGCCACGGTCGCGCTCCCCTGGCCGGTAGCCGAGGCTTCGACCTCGAAGTTCTGCCAACTGTAGCCGCCGAGGACGTAGGCGAGGGTGGATTCGTTCACCTTCATACCGGCGCGAGCGAGGATGTCGAAGCCGTAGTCCGCCTTGGCGTCGAAGTTGATCGACGGTCCGCCGAGGTTAAGGTTGAGCTCGCTCTTGCCGTTGCCGTAGTGGGCGTCGACCATGATACCGGCAACGAAGCTACCGAAGTCGTAGTCGTAACCGGCGCTGATTTCGCCGCGGACACCTTCGCCGCCAATACCGTCCAGCGATCCGCCGCCCTGCGACAGTTCGGTAACAGCCGCACCGGCAGCCCCGGCGACGCCAAGGTAGAAGCCGGTCCAGTTGTAGGTGGGAACCTCGATTGCCGGGCCGCCGCCGTTGTCGGCGCCGAACTTGTAGTTCACGCCGAGAAGGAAGGTGTGGGTGGAGGGATGGACGCTGAGGTTGGTGTCGCCGAAGTCGGGGTTCTCGGCCAATGTGGCTACGACATCGTCGCCATAATCGGCGTAACGGTATTCGGTCTTGAGGGTCCAAGCTCCGGTGAGCACCGTTTCCATGCCCACGCCGACCACGTAGCCGTCGCGATCCTCTTCGAAGTCGATGCCGCCATCGCCGTCAAGCTTGAAGCGCTGCCAGGAATAGCCGCCGAGGACGTAACCAAGGGTCGTCGGGTTGAAAAGGTAGCCAACCCGGCCACCCACATCGAAACCATACTGGTTGGTCAATTCGATGCTGCCGCCGCCAAGCTCAAGTTCCGGGCCGATATTGCCAAAACGGAAGTCGGCGAAGCCGCCGACCAGGAAGCGCGGCGAGACGAGGTAATCATAGCCGACGGAGACTTCGCCGAAGAAGCCTTCGCCACCGAGGCCGTTGGCATCGACGTCGAGAGGGCCGAGAATGTTGCTCAGGCCAAGGCCGTGGACCGTCGCACCGACGCCAACGCCGGCGCCGACATAGAGACCGCTCCAGTTGTAACCGGTGACGACCGGCGCTTCCTCGATGACGGCGTCAGCCGCCTGCGCAGCCGATGCGATCGCAGCGGAAGAAACAGCAGCCAGAAGCAGCTTCGCGAAATTTCTCATGGTACCCACCCGTTATGTAATGAATGGGTACTCCCTTAGGGCAAGTTTGCGGGAGGAGGCTGTAGCAATCATGTAACAGTGCCACCCTTTCGGCGCCGCCCAGTGTGCCGGTGACCATAAATGCCGTGAAAGTATAATTATTTCAAATATTTAGAGAAATAATTAAATTTTTAACCAAAAGCGCAGTCCGATCTTTGCCGAGCGTATTTCCGCGCGCCGGATGTCGGACGAAAGGCGTGCAATCCTGCAACCTGTCTCAACGAATCAAAACGCCCGCCGAGTCAGGCGGGCGTCCGTGTTTTTGGCGGTGTATTCAGGCCGCCAGCGCGGATTTCGGTTCGGCCATCTCGTAGCCGAGCGCCTCGGCGACGGCGCGGTTGGTGACGCGGCCCTTGTGGACGTTGAGGCCGTTCCTGAGATGCGGGTCGTCGAGGATGGCCTGGATGCCCTTGTCGGCCAGTTGCAGGCCGTAGTGCAGCGTGGCGTTGTTCAGCGCATGCGCCGAGGTGACGGGGACCGCGCCCGGCATGTTGGCGACGCAATAATGGATGATGCCGTCGATCTCGTAGGTCGGATCGGCATGCGTGGTAGCATGCGAGGTCTCGAAGCAGCCGCCCTGATCGATGGCGACGTCGACGAGAACGGCCCCCTTCTTCATGCCGGACAGCATTTCGCGGGTGACGAGCTTGGGTGCGGCAGCGCCGGGGATAAGCACTGCGCCGACGACGATGTCAGCCGAGAAGCATTCCTCCTCGAGCGCCTCGATGCTCGAATAACGGGTGTGGACACGGCCGTTGAAGATGTCGTCGAGCTGGCGCAGGCGCGGGATCGAGCGGTCGATGATGGAGACGTCGGCGCCCAGTCCCGCCGCCATCTTGGCCGCATGCAGGCCGACCACGCCGCCGCCGATGACGGCGACCTTGCCCGGCAGCACGCCCGGCACGCCGCCGAGCAGCACGCCGCGGCCGCCATTCGCCTTCTGCAGCGCGGTGGCGCCGGCCTGGATCGACAGGCGGCCGGCGACCTCCGACATCGGTGCCAGGAGGGGGAGCCCGCCGCGGTCGTCGGTAACGGTTTCATAGGCGATGGCGGTCACGCCGGAATCGAGCAGGCCCTTCGTCTGATCCGGATCGGGCGCGAGGTGGAGGTAGGTGTAGAGTATCTGGCCGGGGCGCAACTGGACCCATTCGTTGGGCTGGGGCTCCTTGACCTTGACGATCATGTCGGACCTGGCGAACACGTCCTCGGCCGTTCTGGCGATCGCAGCCCCGGCGGAGCGGTAGGCGTTGTCGTCGGCGCCGATGCCTGCACCCGCACCTGTTTCGACCAGAACCTCGTGACCGTGGGCGACATATTCGCGGACGGCGCCGGGGGTGAGGCCGACTCGATATTCGTGGTTCTTGATTTCCTTCGGGCAGCCGACGCGCATGTGTGATCTCCCTGTGCGGCCCTTTGCGGGCCATGTTCCCCTTATGTAGTCATTAGACCAGAAATAGCGCCGAACGTGTTTGCGAAATGGCGTTGCCTCCACGCGCTAGAGACGTTAATCGTTGCGCCAAATCAACAATCATTCGAAGGAAATTCGAACTTTGGCGATGGATAGGATCGATATCGCTATTCTGGAAGCGCTGCAGAAGGATGGGCGCATGCCGAATGCATCGCTTGCCGAGAAGGTCGGGCTGTCGCAATCGGCCTGCTCGCGCCGGCTCGACAATCTCGAGAAATCCGGCGTCATCCGTGGCTACCATGCCCGGCTGTCGAATGCAGCGCTAGGGCACCAGATGACGGCGATCGTCCACATCTCGCTGTCGGGCCAGTTCGAGAAGACGCTGTCCGAGTTCGAGGCGGCGGTGAAACGCTGCCCCAACATATTGTCGTGCCACCTGATGTCGGGCGAATACGACTACATATTGCGCATCGCTGCGAAGGACCTGCAGGACTACGAGCGCATCCACAAGGAGTGGCTGACGGCGATGCCGCATGTGACGAAGATCAATTCATCCTTCGCGCTGCGCGAGATCGTCGACCGGACGGCGATGGGAATGAAGCCGGAACTGGCTTGAGTCAGACGGTAACGATGCGGTCCATGGGGATGTCGTGCGGCTGCGCGTGGATGGTCGGGATGCGCTGCATCTCGTAGCCGACGCCGATGACCAGCGGCTTGGCCGGCAGCGAGGCCAGCGTGCGATCGAAGAAGCCGCCGCCGTAACCCAGGCGATAGTTCCCGGGATCGACACCGACCAGCGGCGCGATGACGATGTCGGGGATGACGGGATCGCCCTCGGCAGGGATCGGGATATTCCAGACGCCTTTTTCCAGGCGGTCGCTGGGCCGGTAGGCGCGGAAGACCAGCGGGTGCGCCTTCTCGACAACGAGGGGCAGGGCAGGCGTACCGCCGCGCGCGACGAGGGGAGCCATCCAGGGACGCAGATCCGGTTCGCCACGGAACGGCCAGTAGAGGCTGACGATGCGGCCGGACACGTCTCCGACGATGGCGTCGAGTTGCGTGGCGATTTCGGCGGACATGGTGGAACGCTCGTCGGCGGGGATCGCCAGCCGGGCCTGGATCAGCCGCTCGCGCTCGGCCTTGCGCCAGCGCGCGATATCGGGCCAGGTCATCGCGCCGTTGTGATCGTCATGCATCGTCTTCCCTCGCATTCGGCCGAGGCAAATTATGCCCGCCGCAGAGTTGCGGTTTGCGCATTCGCGACATCGAATACCCAACCAGGGCTCGTTGTGCCAAGGCGTCGGCAATGCCGGCCCCTTGTCTCACTGCCGGTCGCACCCCATCATCGGGCCGGGGCACAGCCGCCGAGATGAGGCACGCCGATGAACAAAGCCGCTCACCAAGTCGTCGTCATCGGGGCAGGCTTCGGAGGGCTTGAATGCACGCGAGCGCTTTCCCGCGCCGGCGTGCACGTGACCGTCATCGACAGGCGCAACCACCACCTCTTCCAGCCGCTGCTCTACCAGGTGGCGACCACGTCGCTGGCGACATCGGAGATCGCCTGGCCGGTCAGGCACCTGCTGCGCAAGCGCAAGGACGTGACGATGCTGCTCGGCACGGTTGTCGGGCTCGACACGGAAGGCAAGCGCGTGCTGCTCGAGGACGGCGGCTCGGTTCCCTACGATACGCTGGTGCTGGCGACGGGCGCGCGGCACGCCTATTTCGGTCATGATGAATGGGAGCCTTTCGCGCCCGGCCTGAAGACGCTGGAAGACGCCACCACGATCCGCCGACGCATCCTGCTCGCCTTCGAAAGGGCGGAGCGCGAGACCGATCCGGAGAAGCGCCGTGCGCTGATGACCTTCGTGATCATCGGGGGCGGGCCGACCGGCGTCGAACTCGCCGGCACGATCGCCGAACTGGCGCACGACACGCTTTCCGGCGAATTCCGCAACATCGATCCGGGCACGGCCCGCGTCGTCCTGATCGAAGCGGGCGAGCGCATCCTTGCCGGCTTCAAGCCGGAATTGTCGGCCTATGCCGGGAAGGCGCTGGAGCGGCTGGGCGTCACCGTCGAGCTTGGCCGCGCGGTGACCGAATGCACCGCCGATGGCGTAACGTTCGGCGGCGAAACATTGCCGGCCGGCGCGATCATCTGGGCGGCAGGCGTCGCCGCCTCGCCGGCGGCCGAATGGCTGGGCGTCCCGGCCGATCGCGTCGGGCGGCTGATCGTGGAGCCGGACCTCACCGTGCCGGGCCATCCCGACATTTTCGCCATCGGCGACACCGCGCATGTCGAGTGGCAGGAGGGGCGTCTCGTTCCAGGCATCGCGCCGGCCGCCAAGCAGCAGGGCAGGCATGTCGCGGCGACCATCCGGGCGCGGCTTGCCGGCAACGATGCGCCACGCCCGTTTCGCTACAAGCACGACGGTGACCTCGCCACGATCGGCAAGCGCGCCGCGGCGATCGACTTCGGCTGGATCAAGCTGACCGGCTGGATCGCCTGGTGGATCTGGGGCTTCGCGCACATCTATTTCCTGATCGGCTTGAGGAACCGGCTGGCGGTGTCACTGAGCTGGCTGTGGATCTACTTCTCCGGACAGCGAAGCGCGCGGCTGATCACCCAGGGAGACGAGGACGAGGCGTCCGATCGCAAGGGGGCTCCGTCAGCCGGCTAACGATCACGCCGGTGTCATTTCCGGCTGCTGGACTTGGAGAAATTTCAGCGCGACACTCGCCGTCGGGCCGTCTTTCGCATCCGCGTTCCACGAGGAGAAAACCATGCCGGAGATGCTTCACCCGATGTCGCGCCGCTCGTTCCTCGCAAGCTCGACGGCCGCTGGCGCCATCGCGATCCTGCATCCGTTCTCGGCGCGCGCACAGGCCAACCAGGCGCACCTCCGGATCATGGAGACCACGGACCTGCACGTCCACGTGTTCCCCTACGACTACTATGCGGACAAGCCCAATGACACGATGGGGCTGGCGCGCACCGCCACGATCATCGACCAGATCCGCGCCGAGGCAACCAACTCGATCCTGGTCGACAATGGTGATTTCCTGCAGGGCAACCCGATGGGCGACTACATCGCCTATCAGCGTGGCATGAAGGAAGGCGACGTCCACCCGGTCATCAAGGCGATGAACACGCTGGGCTACGACTGCTCGACGCTCGGCAACCACGAGTTCAACTACGGGCTCGACTTCATGTTCAACGTGCTTGCCGGCTCGAATTTCCCGTTCGTCTGCGCCAACCTGACCAAGGGCCAACTCGCCGGCGACCCGACCAAGGACGAGCTGTTCCTGAAGCCCTACGTCATCCTCGACAGGACGATCAAGGACGGGACTGGCGCCGAGCACCCGATCCGCATCGGCCTCATCGGCTTCGTGCCACCGCAGATCATGACCTGGGATTCGCGCCACCTGACCGGCAAGGCGATGACGCGCGACATCGTCAAGGCCGGCGAGGCGTGGGTGCCGCAGATGAAGGAAGAGGGCGCCGAGATCATCATCGCGCTGTCGCATTCGGGCATGGGGCCGATGGAGTATGCCGAGAACCTGGAGAACGCATCGGTCCTGCTGGCGGGCGTCGACAGCATCGACGCGATCGTGACGGGACACAGCCATCTCGATTTCCCCGGGCCGAAATTCCAGGAGAAGGACGGGAAGGACATGCCGGGCCTCGATGGAGCGAAGGGCCTCGTCAACGGCAAGCCCGGCGTCATGGGCGGCTTCTGGGGTTCGCATCTCGGCCTGATCGATCTGATGCTGGAGCGCGACGGCAATGCCTGGAAGGTGGTCGGCTCGACAGCCGAGGCGCGTCCGATCTCCAAGCGCGCCGACGGCAAGACGCAAGCGCTCGTCGAGAGCAAGGCCGAGGTCGAGGACGCGGCCAAGACCGAGCACGAGGCGACGCTCGCCTATGTGCGCACGCCGGTGGGAAAGACGTCGGCGCCGCTCTATTCCTATTTCGCGCTGGTGGCCGACGATCCGTCGGTGCAGATCGTTTCCCAGGCGCAGACCTGGTACATCAAGGACATGCTGAAGGACACCGAGCACAAGGATCTGCCGGTGCTTTCGGCGGCGGCGCCCTTCAAGGCCGGCGGGCGCGGCGGGCCGGACTACTACACAGACGTTCCGGCGGGCGACGTGGCGATCAAGAACGTCGCCGACCTCTACCTCTATCCCAACACGGTGCAGGCGGTGGCGGTGACCGGCGCCCAGGTCAAGGAGTGGCTGGAGATGTCGACCGGCATCTTCAACCAGATCGAGAAGGGCAAGGCGGACCAGCCGCTGATCAACCTCGACTTCCCGTCCTACAATTTCGACGTGATCGACGGCGTGACCTACAGGATCGACCTGTCGCAGCCGCCGAAATACGGGTCGAAGGGCGAGGTGCTGAACGCCGCTTCGAACCGCATCGTCGAGCTGGCGTTCGACGGCAAGCCGATCGATCTGGCGCAGAGGTTCGTCGTCGCCTCGAACAATTACCGCGCCGGCGGCGGCGGCAATTTCCCTGAGATCAACGCCTCCAAGGTGATCTTCGAGGCCCCGGACACCAACCGCGACGTGATCGTGCGCTACATCGTCGAGCAGGGGACGATCAACCCGTCCGCCGATTCCAACTGGAGCTTCGTGCCGATGGAAGGGACAAGCGTCATTTTTGAGACCGGCCCGAAGGCGAAGGACCACATCGCCGAGGTCAAGGCGGTGAAGATCGAGCCCGCCGGCGAGGGCGCGGAAGGGTTCGCAAAGTACCGGATCACTCTTTAGTCCAGATTCCGGCTTTGCCTCGACACTCAGGACCGGGTCTGTTAAGCCCCGCCGCGCTGTTTCTGGAAACGCGCGCCGGTTGGTAGTCCGGCGATCCCGTTGCCACGGGATCCGAAGCCCCGCCTTCCGGCGAGGTCCACAGCCACCCCGAAGCTCCGAGATCGGCATTGCCATCGCGCATGCCGATGCTGGTTCTGCCTCGGGAGATGGTGCCCTCAAGCGCGGGTGGATCGATGGACAAGGCCGTCAGACAGGAAGGCGTGAAGGGCTTCAAGGGCCCGCCGCTATCCGATAGCGAAAAGAACGTGATCATCGGCGGCGTGCTGCTTTCGATGCTGCTCGCCGCGCTCGACCAGACGATCGTCGCGCCGGCCATGCCGACGATCGCCGGGGCGCTGGGCCATGCCGAGTATCTGCCCTGGATCGTCACCGGCTATCTGCTGACCGCGACGGCGTTGGCGCCGCTCTACGGAAAAATCTCCGACGTATATGGCCGCCGGCCGACGATCCATGCGGCCGTGCTGATCTTCCTGGCGGGGTCGCTGGTCAGCGCGCTGGCGCCGAACATGCTGACCCTGATCGTCGGACGGGCGATCCAGGGCATAGGCGGCGGCGGACTGTTCGCGCTGACGCAGACGGTGATCGGCGATCTGGTGCCGCCGCGTGAACGTGCGCGCTATGCGGCCTGGATCTCCGGCACCTGGGCCGTCGCCAGCATCGCCGGGCCGCTGCTCGGCGGCACCTTTGCCGAGCACCTGCATTGGTCGCTGATCTTCTGGATCAACATCCCGCTCGGCCTGATCGCCATGGCGATCATCAACAATCCGCTGAAGAAACTGCCGGTCGCGCCAAGGCGGCACAGCATCGACGCGCTCGGCGCGCTGCTGCTCATCGCGGCGACAGCGCTGCTGCTGCTGGCGCTGAACTGGGGCGGCAGCACCTATCCGTGGGTTTCGCTCGAAATACTCGGGCTGGTCGGCGCATCGGCGGTATTCTGGAGCGCCTTTGCGCTGAGGCTGATGCGGGCCACCGAGCCGCTGATCTCGCTCGAAGTGCTCGGCGATCGGATCGTGCGCGCCGGCACGCTTTCGATGTTCGCGCTGCAGGCGGCAAATGTCGGGCTAACGGTCTACCTGCCGGTCTATCTGCAGTCGGTACTCGGCCTAAATGCCAGCCAGTCCGGCATCGCGATGCTTGGGCTTTTGCTCGGCACGGTGCTTGGCGCGACGGTGAGCGGCAAGACGATCCCGCGTTTCGTCCACTACAAGAGGATCGCCATGGCGGGGGCGCTGTTCAGCGCTGCCTGTCTCGTGGCGTTCGCGCTGGTGGCTGCGGATGCCTCGCTGCTCATGGTCCAGGTGCTGACGATCTGCATCGGCCTGGGCGCGGGCGCAACCTTTCCGGTGTGCACCGTCTCGGTGCAGAATGCGGTCGACCAGGCGCATCTCGGGGTCGCGACCGGCGTGCTGACCTTCCTGCGTTCGCTTGGAAGCGCGCTTGGCGTCGCCATGCTGGGCGCGGTGGCGCTGGGCTACGGGCTGCCGCTCGGTGGTGAGGGGATGCGCGTCGGCGCACATACCGCGACGACCGAGCCCTTCTCGATGATTTTCCTGGCCTGCGCCGCGACCACGCTGCTCGGCTTTGCGATGCTCTGGCTGATGCCCGAAAAGACGCTTCGCGGCTATGCGTCCGAGACTGTGAGCGTCCCCGAATAGCTTCCGCACCGGCCCCAGTCGGGCATCGGGCGATGACACGTTGCCTGACGATGCAAAAAAGCGGATGATTCCCCAGGTGTTGGGGAGCAAGCCATGCGTTACGTCATTGGCATTTGCATCGTGGCCGGGTTCCTGATCTGGGACGTCGGCTATAATGAGGGTCGCTACATCAGCTACACGGTCATGGAACTGAAGCGGTTGACCGCCATGGTCGGCGCATAGATCAGTGGGCTCGTCGCCTTCCGGGCGGGAAACGGGTTTTCCGTTTGCGCGATGCCGGCGCGTGGATTCGTCACGGTTGACCTAAGCTAAGAGCCGAACCAAAAGACCCTACGCGAGCGTTCGCCCGACGCGGCATCCTTGCCTGGTCGGGCTCATCCGGAGGCGTATCTTGATCAGGCACATCGTGTTCTTCAGCGCCAAGCGGGGCGAAAACGTCGAGGCCATGCGCGTCGGGCTCGAGGCGCTCGGCTCGATCCCGAATTCCACGCTGTTCGAAGTGTCCCTGAACACCAAGGTCGACCCGTTGTCGGACGAGGTGGACGTGGTGGTCTATGCGGAGTTCCCCGACGAGGCGGCGCTCGCCGCCTACAAGGCGCATCCGACCTATGCCGAGACGACCGCCCGGGTACGACCGATGCGCGAGCTGCGGCTCTCGGCCGACGTGGTCGCCGGCTAGGGACGCAAATTCCGGACCCAAACTCGCTGTGCGCTTGGCTGGAAACGCTCTAGAGGCCGGGCCCTGAAAAAAGGCTGACCGAGCCATCCAGCCGGTCGAGAATCCAGCGGTGGCGTGCTGCCGAGCGCGGCAGCAGGAAAGCTCCTTCCCGTTCGCCGGTGATCGGATCCTGGCCGCGATAGGCCAGCACCGGCTGGTCGGGTATGTAGGCGGCGAAACGTTCCACCACGTCCGCGCCGTAGACGCGCCAGTGGCCGTGCTTCTCAGGTTTCGGAAAACCCCAGTCGCGGGTCACGTCTTCGCGGAAGGGGTCGGGGAAGGCGAGATAGAGAAGGCCGTCCGGCCTGACGATGCGCAGCAGTTCGTGGAGTGCCGAGCGATCGTCGCCGACATGTTCCAGCACATGCGAGCAGATGGCGATGTCGTAGGCGGCGTCGGGCCGGTCTATCGCTTGGATATCCAGTCCGCCGGGCTCGCCATAGACCGACAGCTCATGCGAGGCGAACCACGCGGGGTCGACGGTCGGGTCGGGGCTGAACTGGATCGCCTTCCAGCCGGCAAAATCATGCGGGCGGAGCCTGTCGAACATGATGCGGAAGATACGATGGCGCTCCAGCGACTGGCAGCCGGCGCAACGCGGCATGGCGCCGTTGGGCGACGTGCGGCCCTTGGGGCCCGGCCCGAACACCGCGCCACCGCAGATCGGGCAGGCGGGCGCGGGGGAGGGGGCGGCGGTCGCGTTCATCTTCAAATCCTCAGGCAGGCTGGCGCCGACAGGCACCATGCCCGCGCTGGGGACGCAAGCGAAAAAGACGCGGCTTTCTCCCTTTAACGTCAGGAGGGGTAACTCAACGTCACCCTTCAGCGGACGATGTCACCTATAGCGATCGTACCAGTGCCGGGGGCGTTGTTCGCTCATCTGGGCGATAGCCATGCCGGCGAGCAGCCCGAGCAAGGTTCCGAAGAGGAGCCCGGCGGTGCCGGGATTGTTGCGGATGGGCTGCGCCACGGCGCCGGCGGCGCGGCTGGCCCCCTGCACCAAGTCGTCGGCCCGCTCGGCGATCGCGCTTCTGAGGTTGGCAATCTCGCGCTTCAGCTGATCGACCTCCTTTGAGAGGTCGTCTTCCCTGTTCGTCTGCGTGCTGTCTGGCATGGATTGCTCTCCGGGCTGGGATTGAATTTCCCTGAAACGGCGAGGGTTCGGCAAAGGTTCCGAGCGGCTGGCATACCCGGCCGGGCGCGATCAGAACGCCTGCTGTTTGGCGCGGGCGACCGTGAAGCCGTGGCCCTCGGCATTCTTGCAGGTCATTCCAGACTTGGCCGAGGTGCATGTAATGCCGTCGGAGACCACAGAGTGCCCGTAGTCCAGCACCGCTGCGTTCGGGTCCATCACGGTATCGCCGGCGCAAATCGGCATGCCCGGCCCGGTGACGCCGATCTCGAATGCGAATCCCCAGTCGAGATCGCAATCGTCCGGACGAGGGTAGGACGAGGTGAACTTCGACAGATCGCAGCGCGCACCAGCGTATGAGCCGGAGAAGATCATGCAGTGGACGTTGCCGCTGGGACTGCGGAAGCCGATATCCTGCGCCGCCGCCGGCGGTGCCGCGAAGATCAGCGCAAGAGCCAGGAAACGCATCCGAGACCTCATCCCCTAGACAGCCATCCCGCGTCGCAGCGGGTGATTGCAATGGTCGATGGCCTCCTGAGCATACGCGTCGATCGGGTGCGGCTGATATCGATCCCTATCAAAAACCCTGTATTTCCTGGCATTTGGTGGAAGGTCCCTAGAATCCCGCGCCAACGCGACCAGTAGCAGAATTTTGGGTCGCCAGGTCGTGAATGGAGGTGGGAAGCGGATTGTCAGCGTTAGGATGGTAGCCGGACGTTCATGAATCCTTGACCTTGTGACTGGCTCAGAGCAAATCAGGCGCGCAATAGCTGGATCCCGATATTGGACATCGTGTTCGACCAAGCCGAGGCTACCTTCGACCGGCGCGTCGTGCTCAAGCCCTTGTCACTAAGGCTGACCGAGCGACGCATTGGCATCATTGGCCTCAACGGCTCCGGAAAAAGCACATTTGCACGTCTGATCAACGGGCTTCTGCTGCCCTCGGCCGGTCGCGTGGTCACCAACGGTCACGACACTGCGACCCACGCCGCCCAAGCTCGTGCAGCCGTCGGCTACATCTTCCAAAATCCGGCGAGCCAAATCGTGCTGCCTTTGGTCAGGGAAGATATCGCGCTGGGCCTGCAATCGCGCCGTCTTGCCAAGGCCGATGCTGATCGTGCGGTGGCCGGAGCCCTGGAGCGCGTCGGCATTGCCCATCTCCTGGAACGGCGCGCGCACGAGCTTTCGGGTGGAGAAGTTCAGCTCGCGGCCCTGGCCGCGGTGCTAGCCACCTCCCCTGACATCGTCATCATGGACGAGCCCACCAATCAACTGGACCTCCGGAACCGAAACCTGATCGAGCAAACGATCCATGCCCTCGACGAGAATGTTATCGTCGTGAGCCATGACCTGGCTCTTGTTTCGGGTTTTCCGCGGGTGCTCCTCTTTCACGAAGGGACGCTTGCCCATGACGGCCCGGCCGAAGAAACCATCGATCGTTACCTGAAGCTCGCCGCGTGATGATCCCGGACGCCAAGGGCGACAGCCCGATCCACCGAGTGCCGCCGGGAGCCAAGCTGCTCGCGCTTTTCGCGTTAAGCGTGCTGCTCTTCACGCTGACCTCTCCCGTCGCCTTGTCCTGGCTGTCCGGCGCGATTGTTGCAGCCACCCTGTTGTGTTGCCGCGCCGCGTTGGTGCAGTGGCTCAAGGCCTGGCCTCTGCTTCTGACCATTGCTGCGCTCGGCATCTGGACGGTGTTTGCGAGGGGCCCGGAAGCGGCCACGATCGTTTTGCTTCGCCTGGGGTCGCTAAGTCTATTTGCCACCGTCGTCACAGTGACCACAAGCGTAGGGCAGTTCATCGATACGATCACGCGCATAGCCCATCCCCTGGAAAGGCTCGGCATTGCCAATGCCAGGGACATCGGGCTGGCCATTGGCCTCGTCATCCGCTTCGTGCCCGAGATACGCGCGCGCTATCGGAATGTGGTCGATGCGCATCGCGCCCGGGGCCTCAAATTGCGGCCGTCCACCATCATCGTGCCAATGGTCATCTCCACCATTCTATGTGCCGACGAGATCGCCAATGCCATCGACGCCCGCAATATTCGCGGCACACCTTCAAAGCGCAACTAGAGGTTCAACCACATTGTCCACTCGATCTTTAGTTCTCATCGCCCTTTTCACGGCAATCATCGTGGTTCTGGGGCTGGTCCCGCCCATCATGGTAGGGTTCTTCCCTGTTCCAATTCATGCGCAGAGCCTGGGCGTTCTCCTGGCCGGGGTGGTGCTGGGCGCGCGTGGGGGAGGTTTAACCGTGCTCCTGCTCTGGGTGCTTGTCGCTGTCGGCCTGCCGGTACTGTCGGGCGGACGAGGTGGGCTTGCCGTATTCCTCGGCCCTACAGCCGGCTATCTGGTCGGCTTCCTGCCTGCCGCCGTTGTCACAGGCTGGCTGTCCGACAAGGCAGCCCATCGCATCACCGACCGCTGGAAGCTGGTCGCCAGCTTTTTCGTCGCGGCAGCCGCCGGCGTGGTCATCGACCATATCTTTGGAATCGCCTGGCTTGCGTTCGCTGCGAGCTTGACGCTTGCCGAAGCCGTCATCGGCAACCTGATCTTCGTGCCCGGCGACCTCATCAAAGCCGCCATCGCTGCCTATGTCGGCCTGCTGCTGACCATCAATTTCGGCAACCGAATCCGGATCGGATGAACCCGGTCGCAGCCGCCCTTGGTCGCTCCTCGAAGGAATTGTTACGTGGAATTCAGGTCGTTTCCTGACAGCTCGCACCTTAGTCGCGATTTTTAGGCCGCCCAGTGGGCGGCCTGTCGGAAAATCACAACAGTGATTTGAAAATGAAGTGGCTCCCGAGGCTGAATGAAACTGCGAACTTTGAGTCGCCGATTCCCCTCGAACGCCCGCCACAGCTTCCTACGCGACGGAAACGCGACAGGGACCGTGAAGAACGCATTCGGCTGGCCGGCGGTCCGAAGCCCTCACTGCGGGAGAAAGCATACGCTTTTGCGCGCGAAAGGGCCACGGTCAGGACCTGCGATTTCACCGCCCTTGGTATCCCAAGACACTACCTAGCCTGGATGTGCGAAGAAGGCCTGCTGGTGAAGGTGGCGTATGGCGTCTATCGCGCCGCGGAGCGCGAGGCAGCGTGACCGGCCTCGATCTACAAGGTCGATCTCGCGCGGAGATATGCGATCACGGGTCAGGTCGAGGTTCGCGCCCGCAAGCGGCGACCGCCGGAGAGCGGCGGCGATGCCGCTCTGGTCAGCCAGAACCTTGTTGATCCTGGCCCGGATGCGGTCTGCGTGAGGCCCTTCGGTCGCGAGTCTGTTCGCTAGCGATCGGATCATGTCTCGATCGACCTCCAATCCGGCGACCTCGTATTGCACGATCTCGGCCCGGGATGTCCTGTTCACAGCTGTCTCCTTTGCCTTCCTGATCATGGTTGTTCAAACGAAGTGGTGGTCGCTTCGATTGAAGCTCGCGGTTCCAGGCTGACCCAAACCCGCGAGCCATTTGATCACGCTTCGTCGGAAAGATCCGTCAGTTGCTTGCGCGGCCTTTCCAGGATTGGATCCCAGCTTGTCGGATAGATCACGTCAGGGCCGGGTTCTAGCGTCGAGTATCGCAGGCCTTTGTCGGCCCACGCCAGCAGGTTGGCAATCGCATAGACGACCCGACCGCCGATCTTCCGATATACTGGGCCGGTTCCGTAGCTTCGATGTTTCTCGAGCGTCCGGGCTGAAAGCGCCAGAAAGCGCGCGGCCTCCTTCGTCACTAGGAAGCGTGGTGGGATGATCGTCGAATGGTTCATGACGTTTCTCCTCATGTCTGCCCGCCGGAAATGGCGAGCGGATAGAGGCGCTCGCGAACCAGCTTTTGACGCAATAGGTCGGAGCCAGCGAGGCCTTGCGGAGTTTAATGGCGCCATTCACCGCATAAAGTGCGGCGAAAGACTTGCGCCTGCGGAGAATGTCAGCCATATTCGCCGCAAGGAGCGCGGAGAATATGGCGACCTATATCCATGAACTTGAAGGCTGGCCCAGCTTCGAATGGAGCAGCAAAGACCTGGCCGAGCAATTGGCCGCCGTGCGCCATCGGCAGGGTCGGTTGCTGGGGCGGATGGAGGCGCTCGGGTTCGACCTGCGGGCCGAGGCTGTCCTGCACACCCTGACCGAGGACGTGCTCAAATCTAGCGAGATCGAGGGCGAGATCCTCGACAAGGATCAGGTGCGGTCTTCCATCGCCCGCCGCCTTGGCATGGACATCGGCGCGCTGGCGCCGGTCGACCGCGATGTAGAAGGCGTGGTCGAGATGATGCTCGACGCCACCCAGAACTATCAGGCCCCGCTCACGGACGAGCGGCTGTTCGCTTGGCACGCGTCGCTGTTTCCGACCGGGCGCAGCGGTATGACCAAGATCATCGTCGGTGCCTGGCGAGACGAGGCGTCGGGCCCGATGCAGGTCGTGTCCGGCCCGATCGGCCGCGAGAAGGTGCACTATGAAGCGCCGGCGGCGGCCCGGCTCGACGGCGAAATGGCTGGGTTCGTCGAATGGTTCAATGGCACCGCGTCGCTCGATCCCGTCTTGAAGGCGGCGGTCGCCCATTTGTGGTTCGTCACCATCCATCCCTTCGAGGACGGTAATGGCCGGATCGCCCGCGCTATCGCCGACATGATGCTGGCGCGATCGGAAGGCAGTCCGCAACGCTTCTACAGCATGTCTGCGCAAATCCGTCTGGAGCGGAAGGACTATTACGCCGTCCTCGAACGGACCCAGAAGGGCGACCTCGACATCACCGTATGGCTGCAATGGTTCCTGGGCTGCCTCGACCGCGCGTTCGACGGCGCCGAGGAGATTCTCGGCAATGTCCTCCGGAAGGCGCGGTTCTGGGATGCGATGACCGGGCAACCGCTCAACGAGCGTCAACGCAAGGTTATCAACCGGCTGCTGGATGGGTTCGAGGGCAAGCTCACGTCTTCGAAATGGGCGACGCTGACAAAGACCTCGCCAGACACGGCTCTGCGCGACATCACCGATCTTGTGGCGCGCGGCATGCTCGTGAAGGACGAAGCGGGCGGGCGGAGCACGAGCTATTCGCTGGCGAGCCTGGGCGAGGGTGAGCCGCGTTGCGCCTAACGGGTCTCCCGCGAAATAGGGCGGACGCTGAAGGTATCGCCGGTCTTGGTCTGAGCATCTATGCGTCAGCACCGGATTTGGCTAGAACAGATTAAGAACTTATGCCGAGTCCGGCGAGCGCCGGCCCAGGGAGAGTGTATGGCCGCGAGCGTGTTCTTTTCTTACTCTCATGTGGATGAGGCGCTGCGGGACCAGGTCGAGACTCAGCTCGCTCTCCTGAAGCGTCAGGGAGTTATCGAGACCTGGCACGATAGGCGGATCGGTGCGGGTGAGGAGTTTGCCGGCGCCATTGACCGGCATGTCGAAACCGACGACATCATTCTGCTGCTGGTCAGCGCTGACTTCATCGCCTCCGACTATTGCTACGACATCGAGATGAAGCGCGCGATGGAGCGGCACGCAGCCGGAGAGGCGATTGTCATCCCGGTGATTCTGCGCGCGTGCGACTGGCATGGGGCTCCGTTCGGCAAGCTCAACGCGACGCCGCCCAACGGCACGCCCGTCACCCAGTAGGCAGATCGCGACCAGGCGCTGCTCGAAGTCGCCAAGGCGGTTCGGGGAGCGGTGGCTCGGTTGACACCCAAGACCTCTCCATCGGTAGCAACCAGATCCGTCGTCGCCGAAGCTGATGAGCCGCGGTCCTCCTTTCCGGCTGGCCCGCGGTCCAGCAATCTCGCCCTTGCAAAGGCATTCACCGAGCGGGACAAGGACCGCTTCAAGCGTGACAGCTTCGAATATATGGCGCGGTTCTTCGAGAATTCGCTCGGCGAGCTGGCAGCCAGAAACGACGGGATTGAGGGTGACTTTCGTCGTATCGACGCGGATCGCTTCGCGGCGGTCGTCTACAAGCAGGGGCAGACTGTGTCCCGCTGCACGGTATTCCTGGGTGACCACACCTTCGCCGGCGGTATTGCCTACTCGGCCTCGGAGACGTTCGCCAGCAATAGCTATAATGAGCTTCTGTCAGTCGAGGCGGACGACCAATCCATGTTTCTGCGCAGCATGGGCATGGCGGCGATGGGCGGCGGTCGAGATACCGCCAAACTGACGCAGGAAGGCGCGGCCGAACTCTACTGGGGGATGCTCATTGAGCGCCTTCAGCCGAGCCGGTGAGGATAGCGGGGAGGCCAGCGATGGTCGCATTTTGGCCCCACACACGCCCCTCGACTGCCCTTACAGCGACGTCTGCTTTGCGCCCCATCATCGGTCATTCAGGCTAACCCACGACAGCCCCGGAACCTGACGATCTCCAATTTCGGACGTCTGATCGGCGATGGAGTGAGGCGCTGGTCTACGGGACCTCTAGAGGGTAGCATCCCGCTCAAGCCCCACCGGCTAGAGAGCGACCGCGGGGCAAGGGGGTGTGATGGTTCTCTCTACAGATGTCCGTAGAAACAAGCTGACTGACATAAATGTTGATTGCTGCTGAGAAGTGACCCGGGGTTTTCATCGAGAAGTGACCCACCGTGCGATTATGTTTCGGGTCTCAT
>NZ_RCIZ01000016.1 GCF_003666685.1 Mesorhizobium sp. YM1C-6-2 | reverse complement strand
CAGGCTCGCGACATGCATGGCGGCAACGGCATCCAGATCGAGTTCCACGTGATGCGCCACGCGCAGAACCTGGAGACCGTCAACACCTACGAGGGCACCCACGACGTCCATGCCCTCATCCTGGGACGCGCACAGACCGGCCTGCAGGCGTTCTTCTAGGCCTGAGCAGTCGAAATACATCCCCATGCGAGGAGCAAAAAATGACCTGGTTTGACAATTCGATCATGTCGCGGCGGGCAGAGGCGAAGGGTCTCGTGACCGAAACCTACAGCATGACCGAGGCGGATCAGGGCAAGTACCATTATGTCTATGGGCCGTACGCTTCGCCTGTCCTGACGGTCGATCCCGGCGCCCAGATCTCGGTCGAGACGCATGACGCCTTCGAAGGCAAGATCAAGGATGAAACCGACCTGCCCAGTCAGGTCCTCAATGTGCCTTACCTCAACCCCCAGAACGGGCCGATCTTCGTCAACGGGGCGGAGAAAGGCGACTGCCTGGCGGTCTATATCAAGGAAATACGCCCGCGCGGGCCGCAGCCGGTCGGCACCACCTGCCTGATCCCCGAGTTTGGCGGTCTGGTCGGCACCGGCGACACGGCTCTGCTCAATGCACCGCTGCCGGAGCGGGTCAAGAAGCTTCACGTGGATGCCGTGACCGGGGTGAAGTGGAACGACAAGATCACGATCCCCTATGAGCCGTTCATCGGGACGATCGGCACGTCTCCGGAGATCGAGGCCATCTCCTCCCTGCAGCCGGACTACTACGGCGGAAACATGGACTTGCCCGATGTCGCGCCCGGCGCGGTGATCTATCTGCCGGTGAATGCTCCGGGCGGCCTGCTTTACCTCGGCGACTGCCACGCAGCCCAGGGCGACGGCGAACTCTGCGGCGTCGCCGTCGAGCATCCGACCGTCACCACCATCCAGGTCGATCTGATCAAGGGCTGGAATTTCAAATGGGCGCGCCTGGAGAACGAGAACGTCATCATGACGATCGGGTCCAGCCGTCCGATGGAGGATGCGTCGCGCATCGCCTATCGCGAACTGGTGCGGTGGATGGCTGCCGACTATGGTTTCGAGGAACTCGACGCCTATATGCTGCTGACGCAGGTCGGCCGCGTGCGACTCGGCAACATGGTCGATCCGAAATATACGCTCGGCGCTTCGATCTCGAAGAAATTCCTGGCCTGATCGGGGGCTCTGCCGACCTCGTCGCGCAATGACTTCCCGACCGGCTGCTCCGAACGCCGTTGCCGTCAACGCTTGGCCGAAGCGGCTCATGCCGTCTCGGCCCATGACGTACCGGTATCTTGCTGAATTTTGTGAATAGTTCCGCTTCGAGGGCCTCAGCAGGTAGAAAGCCTGCTACCATCCGCGTCGGACAATGTGAGATGGTCGTCCCATGTGCAATCTGCTTTGCCGGGACATCGGGGGCTGATAGATGCAGCGCATGGCATATGTCGTCATGCCGGACGGCTCGGCCTGGAAGGTCAAGTGCAACGGCGTCGACTATCCGAACTACGCCACGCAGGACGAAGCCGTGGGCGCTGCCGTCCACGCCGCGTTCGAGGCCGGGAAACTCGGCTACGATGCGCTCGTGCTGGTCCAGGATTCGGAGGGCAGGGTGCAGGTCGAATGGAGCTACGGGCAGAAGCCCAAGGATCTTGGCGCGGACTGGAGAAGACGACACGCCGGTTGAGCCCGGGCTGTCGAATTGTTATCCATCCCCGCACGACAGGTCGAGGCACCGAGGAGATTCCATGCGACGACTTCTGTTTCCGACGGTGCTTCTTGCCACGTCCGTCCTGGCCGGTTGCGGCTATGGGCCGGGCTACGGCAACTCCGACCAGCCCATGATGAGCACCGGTGCGCCCTGCGGATTCCGCGCCGTCGATGCCGGCATCTGTCCGAAGGTCGGGTACAGAGTGCCGCCGGGAGAGAGTTATTAGGGGTTCAGGCGGCGATCAGATGCATGAACGGTTGTTCCCGCCGGCTACCCGCGCAGGCGTTGACACTGTTTCAAGCGGAATGGGCTTTTTTCCACGGAAAAGGCACCTATATGGATCGGGATTTCCCACAGCATTGGTCATCGCAGCGTCGCGAATAGGACGCCGGGCCGAGGCTTAGACGAAAGCATCCTTTTCAGGCCGGGGGCGTTGATGGCATTGCCAGCGCGGCTTCGGCAACAGAGGCAGAGATGACCGAGAAGGCAATCGAATTCCTCCAGGAATGGATCAACGAAAAGGTCCAGGCTCCTGAGACGCCGGCGCAGATCGACCGGGAGGCCGAAGTTCTGGCCAAGCAATGCGCCGCCCAGGCCGCCAGCGCCGGCGTGCCGCTCGAAGACATCGAGGAGGAAGTCGGCGATCTCGAAGAATTGATCGCGACCAAACTCGAGGACGCCGTCGAGGCCAAGAAGGACAACCCGGCCCGCCGACCCGAGCCGATTCGTCCTCGCGCCGGTTAGGCCCGGCGCCGGGCGGCCTCGAGGCCTTTCAGAAGATCGTCCTTGAGGTCTTCGACGTCTTCCAGACCAATCTGCAGCCGCACGAGAGGCCCCCCGTAGGGGCCTTTTGCAATGGTGCGGTCCTTAAGCGAGACCAGCGCCGCCAGGCTTTCATAGCCGCCCCAGGAATGACCCAATCCGAATATCCCTAGCGCATCGAGGAAGGCATGCGCGGTTTCCTGCCCGTCACCCTCGAGCGCGACCGAAAACAGGCCGCTCGCGCCGGAGAAATCGCGTTTCCAGATTGCATGGTCGGGATGGCTTTCGAGAGCGGGATAGAGAACTTGGGCTACCCCCTCCTGCTTTTCCAGCCAGCGTGTGATCTCCAGGGTGCTCTGCTGGTGCCGCTCCAGTCTCACGCCCATCGTGCGCAAGCCGCGCAACACCTGATAGACGTCGTCCGGTCCGGCCGAGCAGCCGAGCGTGTTGAAGGTTTCGAACAGCCTTTCCCAGCAGGCCGCGTTGGCCGAGACGGTGCCCAGCAGCACGTCGGAATGGCCGGCGGGATATTTGGTCGCCGCGTGGATGACGATGTCGATGCCGAAGTCGATCGCGCGGAAATAGAGCGCGGTGGCCCAGGTGTTGTCGAGCATCACCACCGCGCCGCCTTCGTGGGCGGCGGTCACGATGGCCGGGATGTCCTGCACCTCAAAAGTATTGGAGGCCGGAGATTCCGTGAACACGACTTTCGTATTGGGTCTCATCAGTCCGGCGATGCCAGCGCCGATGCGAGGATCGTAATATTCGACCTCCACGCCGAGGCGCTTCAGCATCGTGTCGGTGAAGTGGCGGGTGGGATAATAGACCGAATCGACCATCAGCAGGTGGTCGCCCGCGGACAGAAAGGCGAGCAGGGGTACGACCACTGCCATCAGCCCCGACGGGACCATGATCGTGCCGGCGGACCCTTCCATTTCGTCGATCGCCTTGCCAAGCGCGTCGGTCGTCGGGGTGCCGCGCGTGCCGTAGGTGTATTTCTGCTTTCGGGACGCCAGCGTGGCGGCATCCGGGAAAAGCACGGTGGAGGCATGCACCACGGGCGGATTTACAAAGCCGAAATAGTCGAGCGGGTCGTTGCCGCCATGCGCCAGCCGCGTGTTGACACCGGCGTTTTCCGGAATGCGTTTTGCCATTGCGATCCTCTTTCCAGTCATCCTGGCATAGGATGTGGTCAGGGCCGGCGCAACGACAGGACCCGGTGATTTACTGCGCCAGGCCGACGCGCGCTCAAATATTCTTGATCCGGCCGGTTTGCCGTTGCGTGTGCTCTAGGGGCGGCGCCGAAGAGCACAATTGACTGCCGTTGCGGTACCTCGGAGTGACGGTTTCCAAACTGGCGCAGGCGCAGTCATTCCGCTTGACCTCAATGGAATAATCGCCTTCGATGCGTGCTCTACACGGCGCGTGCGCAGCACTGCATCAATGGAATCGATGCGGTATCCCGGAAATGGGCCGGATGTCGGACGCAGTTCCGCGAGAACAAATAGTCTGGGATCAGACGACAAATATAAAGGGTTGAGGGTTATGAAAAATACGATGATTGGCATTATTGGGGCGGCGGCGTTCGGCGTGATGGCTTCGGCCGCTTCCGCCGCTACCCTCGATGACGTGAAGGCCAAGGGCTTTATCCAATGCGGCGTGAACACGGCTCTCGCCGGTTTCTCCGCGCCGGACGACAAGGGCGAGTGGACGGGCCTCGATGTCGACTTCTGCCGCGCCGTCGCGGCCGCCGTATTCGGCGACGGCACCAAGGTGAAGTTCACGCCGCTGAGCGCCAAGGACCGCTTCACCGCGCTGCAGTCGGGTGAGATCGACATCCTGTCGCGCAACACGACCTGGACGATCAACCGCGATACCGCGCTCGGCCTCAACTTCGCCGGCGTGACCTATTTCGACGGCCAGGGCTTCATGATCAACGCCAAGAAGCTGCCGGGCGTGAATTCCGCGCTCCAGCTCTCGGGCGCCTCGGTCTGCGTGCAGTCCGGCACCACGACGGAGCTGAACCTCGCCGACTACTTCAAGGCCAACAACCTCGAATACAACCCTGTGGTGTTCGAGAAGGTAGAGGAAGCCAACGCGGCCTATGATGCCGGCCGCTGCGACGCCTACACGACCGATCAGTCGGGCCTCTACGGCATCCGCCTGACGCTTGCCTCTCCGGGCGACCACGTCGTGCTGCCCGAGATCATTTCAAAAGAGCCGCTCGGTCCGGCCGTCCGCCAGGGCGACGACCAGTGGTTCGACATCGTGAAGTGGACCTACTTCGCGCTTCTGAACGCGGAGGAACTTGGCATCACCAAGGCTAACGTCGAGGAGATGAAAAACTCGCCGAATCCTGAAATCAAGCGCGTCCTCGGCGTCGAGGCCGAAAGCAAGATCGGCACCGACCTCGGCCTGACGAACGACTGGGTCGTCAACATCGTCAAGGCGACCGGCAACTACGGCGAGATATTCGAGAACAATGTCGGTTCCGGCAGCCCGCTCAAGATCTCGCGCGGCATCAACGCACTGTGGACCAAGGGAGGCCTGCAGTACGGCGTGCCGATCCGCTGATCCAGCTTAAGGCCGGGGCGTGCAACGCCCCGGCCTTTGAGCCTTGGAGAAGGGGGAAACTCTATGGCCGTGCAGCATGTCTCTCGAGCGCAAGAGCCGGCAAAGGCCTCGCTCCTTTATGACCCGAAGGTCCGCAGCATCTTTTTCCAGGTGGTGCTGCTTCTGTTGCTCATCGCCGGCGTGTGGTGGATCGTGGACAACACGATCGAGAACCTGCGTCGCTCCAACATATCGACCGGATTCGACTTCCTGCGCGGCCGCGCCGGGTTCGACATCTCGGATACGCCGATCCAGTACTCGTCGGACTCCACCTACGGGCGCGCGATCCTGGTCGGCTTCTGGAACACGATCATCGTGGCGGTCGCCGGCATCGTCACGGCGACGATCCTCGGCTTCATCATCGGTGTCGGCAGGCTGTCGCGAAACTGGCTGCTGCGAAAGATCGCGATGGTCTACGTCGAGACGTTCCGCAACATCCCGCCGCTGCTGGTCATCTTCTTCTGGTACCTGGGCGTCCTGGCGGTGCTTCCAGCGCCGCGCGACAGCATCGTCCTGCCTTTCGGCTCCTATCTGAACAGCCGCGGCTTCTATTTTCCGCGTTTCCTCTGGGGTGACGGAGCCTGGCTGATCGTCGCCGGCCTGGTCGTCGGCATCGGATTGACCTGGTTCGTCGCGCGCCGCGCCAAGGCCCGCCAGATGACGACCGGCCAGCGATTCCCGGTGTTCTGGACCGGACTGGCGCTGATCGTCGGCTTCCCGCTGCTCGGCTTCGCGCTTGCCGGTTTTCCGCTGACGCTCGATTTCCCCAAGGCAGGCACATTCAACCTGACCGGCGGTTTCAACGTGAAGCCGGAATTCCTGTCGCTTTACCTGGCGCTGTCCTTCTACACGGCAGCGTTCATCGCCGAGATCGTCCGCGCCGGCATTCTGGGCGTCAGCAAGGGCCAGAGCGAGGCCGCCGCTGCGCTCGGGCTAAGGCCGGGAACGGCGCTGCGGCTGGTGATCATCCCACAGGCGCTGCGCATCATCATCCCGCCGCTGACCAGCCAGTATCTCAACCTGACCAAGAATTCGTCACTCGCCGTGGCGATCGGCTACCCCGACCTCTACGCGATCGGCGGCACGATCCTCAACCAGACCGGCCAGGCGATCGAGATCGTCGTCATCTTCATGATCATCTATCTGAGCATCAGCCTGGTGACCTCGTTCTTCATGAACTGGTTCAATGCCAGAATGGCGCTGAAGGAGAGGTGACCCATGCAGGAACATGACATGTCATGGGTCCGCACCGAAATGGCGCTCGCCCAGCCGGCGCCCCGATCGGAGGCAGGACTGGGCTCTTGGGTACGCAAGAACCTGTTCGCGACGCCCATCGATTCCGTCCTCACGGTGCTTGGCCTGCTCTTCGCAACCTGGGCGCTCTCCCAGATCCTGGGCTGGGCGATCTTCAACGCGCAGTGGACGGGCACCGATCGCACCGCCTGCCTGACGGTCGACCAGGGAGGCGCGCTGCCATCCGGCTGGTCGGGCGCCTGCTGGGCGTTCGTCAACGCCAAGTTCGCTCAGTTCATGTTCGGGCGTTATCCGGTCGACGAGCGGTGGCGCGTGATCCTGACGGGGATCATCTTCGTCGCGCTGCTGGCGCCGCTGTTGATCCCGCGCGCGCCTTACAAGCGGCTCAACGCGATCCTGTTCTTCGCCGTCTTCCCGTTCATCGCGTTCTGGCTGCTGATCGGCGGCTTCCTAGGCCTGTCCTATGTGGAGACTCCGTTGTGGGGCGGGCTGCTGGTCACGCTGGTGCTCTCCTATGTCGGCATCGTCGTCTCGCTGCCTCTCGGCGTCCTGCTCGCGCTCGGCCGCCGCTCGAAGATGCCGGCGGTCAAGATGCTGTCGGTGATCTTCATCGAGACGGTGCGCGGCGTGCCGCTGGTGACCATCCTCTTTATGGCGAGCTTCATGCTGCCGCTCTTCGTGCCGCCGGGCATGACCTTCGACAAGTTCCTGCGTGCCCTGATCGGCGTCGCGCTCTTCGCCTCGGCCTATATGGCCGAAGTAGTGCGCGGCGGCCTGCAGGCGATTCCCAAGGGCCAGTACGAAGGCGCGGATTCGCTCGGCCTCGGCTATTGGCAGAAGATGGGCCTGATCATCATGCCGCAGGCGCTGAAGCTCGTCATTCCGGGCATCGTCAACACCTTCATCGGCATGTTCAAGGACACGACGCTGGTCCTGATCATCTCGATGTTTGACCTGCTCGGCATCGTCAAGCAGAACCTGGCGGACGCCAACTGGGCGACGCCGCAGACCGCCAGGACGGGACTCGTCTTCGCCGCGATCGTATTCTGGGTGTTCTGCTTCGGCATGTCGCGCTATTCGATGTTCATGGAACGCCGGCTCGATACCGGCCACACACGATAGGACAAGGGGTACGGTCTATGACCACGGAGAACGCTGTCAGCGCCGAAGAGATCAAGGTCGATGTCAAGAAGATGCACATCTCCGACACCGACGTCGCGATCGACATCGTCGGCATGTCGAAGTGGTACGGCGATTTCAACGTGCTGAAGGACATCAACCTGAAGGTCATGCGCGGAGAGCGCATCGTGATCTGCGGGCCGTCCGGCTCCGGCAAATCGACCATGATCCGCTGCATCAACAGGCTGGAGGAGCATCAGAAGGGGAAGATCGTCGTCGACGGCAAGGAACTCACAAACGATCTCAAGAAGATCGACGAGGTGAGGCGCGAGGTCGGCATGGTGTTCCAGCACTTCAACCTGTTTCCGCACCTGACCATCCTCGAAAATTGCACGCTGGCGCCGATCTGGGTGCGCAAGATGCCGAAGAAGGAAGCCGAGGAGATCGCCATGCATTTCCTCAAGCGTGTGAAGATTCCCGAGCAGGCGAACAAATATCCCGGCCAGCTGTCGGGCGGCCAACAGCAGCGCGTGGCGATCGCCCGCTCGCTCTGCATGAACCCGCGCATCATGCTGTTCGATGAGCCGACCTCGGCGCTCGACCCCGAGATGATCAAGGAAGTGCTGGAGACGATGGTCGGCCTGGCCGAGGAAGGCATGACCATGCTCTGCGTGACGCACGAGATGGGCTTTGCACGGAAGGTCGCCAATCGCGTGATCTTCATGGACGCCGGGCAGATCGTCGAGCAGAACACGCCGGTCGAGTTCTTCGACCATCCCAGGCACGAGCGGACGAAACTGTTCCTCAGCCAGATTCTGCACTGAAGCGGCGTTCGCCATCCGCCTTCGCTGGCGAGCGTCCGGCGGATCAGAGTTTCAGCGCAGGCGGCTTCCAGCCGTAAAGCCAGTCGAGACTCGTGGCGAGCTTCTCCGGCGTGCGCATGCGCAGGATGGCGTTGCGCGCCATGGCGACAGGCCCCGCCGCGTGCCAGGCCATGCGGTTGAAGGATCCGCGCCGTGTAACGTGCTCGACTCGCTTGCGCCGCTCCTTTTCCCATGCGGCCAGCGCCTCGGCGATGCTGCCCGGCTGCGCCAGGACATGGCCCGCGAGCGTCTCGGCGTCCTCGATCGCCATCGCCGCCCCCTGGGCGGCAAAGGGCGTCATGGCGTGCGCGGCGTCGCCGATCAGTGCGATCCCGCCCGGCGCGGTCCATGGGCCGGCGGGCGGCACGGTGTGGAGCGGCCAGACCAACCATTCGCCGGCATCGTCCGCAAGTTTCTGAAGGGCCGGCGCCGCTCGCCGCATGGCGTTCTTGAGGACCTTCGTGTCCATCCTGCCGGACCAGGTCTCGGCCATCGCATTGCCGCGGGTGAAGGCGGCGAGGTTGAGCGCGGCGCCGGCGCGAACCGGATAGGCGACCATATGGAAGCCCGGCGCGAGGAAGGCGGTGACCACTCCGCCGATGCCGATCCCGGCAAGCGAACTGCCGGCTGGGCTCTCGGCGCGGATGGTCCTGCGCCAGGCGACCTGGCCCGAGAAACGGCTTTTCGCCGCGCCGCCAACCAGCCGCCGCGTCTCCGACCAGACGCCGTCGGCGCCGATGAGCAGCATCCCCGTGATCTGGCTGATGCGGCCGGCGATCTCGACCGAGACCGCCACGCCGAGCGGATGCTGGGTCGCGTCGCGGACGGTCGCGCCGGTCACGAGTTCGATGCCGGGTTCGCGCGCAACATGCGCAAGCAGCGCGCTCTGGAGGTCGGCGCGATGGGCGGTGAGGTAGGGCGCCTTCCAGCGCCATTCGGCGGCCGCGCCAAGCTGCACGCGGCCAAGCTCGGCGAGGTTCGAGGCATCGCGAAGCACGACTGCGTCGGGCCGCACGGCGGCGGGGCGCAAGCCCGGCAGCACGCCCAGGCGATCGAGGATGCCCGTCGCATTCGGGGAAAGCTGGATCCCGGCGCCGACTTCGTCGAGCCGCGAGGCGCGTTCGAAGACGCGGACCGGATAACCGCGCACGGCAAAGGCCAGCGCTGCCGTCAGGCCGGCGATGCCGGCGCCGGCGATGACGATCTGCCGAGTCCGCGCCTCAGCCACAGTTACCCGCCCCCGTGTCGGCTCAGGCAGCGCGGTCGAGATAAAGGCAGTTTTCGGGGCGGGTCTCGTTAGCCTTCAGCGAAGGATCGTAGCGGTAAAGCGTCGAGCAGTAGGGGCAGACCTTCTCCTCGTCCGCTCCCATGTCGAGGAAGACGTGCGGATGGTCGAAGGGCGGGTTGGCGCCTACGCACATGAATTCCTTGACGCCGATTTCGATGGCGGCGTGGCCCGCATCGTTCTGGAAGTGGGGAATTGATCCGCCTGCCATGTCATGCTCCCTCGGCCTCTGTCGATAGGTTTGCTGCCAGCGTTTGTCGCATAACCGCTGCTTTTGCAAGCAGCATGAAATCAAACTGTCGCAAAAGCCTGTCAGGAGGTAGATTGCGCCGACAGTCGGCTACAAACAGGCAAAGCCAGGGACAAGGGACGATATGAGCGAGTTGAAGCCGGCTCAGGCAGAGTTCACGGCCGTTGCCACGGCCGATGGCGTCTCGGGAAATCCGGACCGCTTCGTCAACCGTGAGTTCTCCTGGCTCCAGTTCAATCGCCGCGTGCTCGAAGAGTCCCAGAACGCCAACCATCCGCTGCTGGGGCGGGTGCGTTTCCTGTCGATCTCGGCGGCCAATCTCGACGAGTTCTTCATGGTGCGCGTTGCCGGCCTTGCCGGTCAGGTGCGCGAAGGGATCGTGCTGCGCAGCCCCGACGGCCGCACGCCCGAGCAGCAGCTCGAACAGATACTCCTCGAAATCGGACGCCTGCAGGAAGACCAGCAGAGGTCGCTGTCCAACCTCTTCGTGCTCCTGCGCAAGGAGGGCATCCAGAGTATCTCCGCGGACCAGCTTTCCAAGGACGAGCTTACCTGGCTCGAGGAGCATTTCCTCGAACAGATATTCCCGGTCCTGACGCCGCTGTCGATCGACCCGGCACACCCGTTCCCGTTCATCCCGAATCTCGGCTTCTCGATCGCGCTCCAGTTGCGTCATCTGAAGGACGGCGAGGGCATGACGGCGCTGCTGCGCCTGCCTACTGCGTTGAGGCGCTTCATCAGGCTGCCCGACAACAAATCGGAAATCCGCTTCATCCCGATCGAGGAGACGGTGGGCCTGTTCATTGGCAAGCTGTTTCCGGGCTACGAGGTCAGGGGTTCGGGCACGTTCCGCATCATCCGTGACAGCGATATCGAGGTGGAGGAGGAATCCGAGGATCTCGTGCGGCTGTTCGAGACGGCGCTGAAGCGCCGGCGGCGCGGCTCCGTGATCCGCATCGAGTTCGACAGCCAGATGCCCGAGGAACTGCGGGACTTCGTGGCCGGCGAACTCGGCGTTGCCGGCAACCGCATCAGCGTGCTCACCGGACCGCTCGCGGTGAGCCAGATTGCCGAGATCGTGGCGATCCCGCGCGACGATCTGAAGTTCACGCCCTACAATCCACGCTTCCCCGAGCGCATCCGCGAACATGGCGGCGACTGCTTCGCCGCCATCCGCGAGAAGGACATCGTCGTCCATCATCCCTACGAGTCCTTCGACGTCGTGGTGCAGTTCCTGCGCCAGGCCGCCGCCGATCCGGAAGTCGTGGCGATCAAGCAGACCCTCTACCGCACATCCAACGACAGCCCGGTGGTGCGTGCGCTTGTCGACGCCGCCGAAGCCGGCAAGTCGGTGACGGCGCTGGTCGAGCTCAAGGCGCGTTTCGACGAGGAGGCGAACATCCGCTGGGCGCGCGATCTGGAGCGGGCTGGCGTGCAGGTCGTTTTCGGCTTCATTGAGCTGAAGACGCACGCCAAGATGTCGCTGGTCGTCCGCCGCGAGGACGGCAAGCTGCGCAATTACGTGCATCTCGGCACCGGCAACTATCACCCGATCACGGCGCGCATCTATACCGACCTGTCCTTCTTCACCACCGATCCGGCGATCGCGCGCGACGTGGCGCAGATCTTCAATTTCATCACCGGCTATGCCGAACCGACGACGACCATGCGGCTGGCGCTGTCGCCCTATACGCTGCGCAGTCGCATCCTCGGCCACGTCGCCGACGAGATCGAGCATGCAAAGGCCGGCAGGCCCGCCCGGATCTGGATGAAGATGAACTCGCTCGTCGACCCGACCGTGATCGACGCGCTCTACGATGCCAGCCGGGCGGGCGTCGAGATCGACCTCGTCGTGCGCGGCATATGCTGCCTGCGCCCGCAGGTGCCCGGCCTGTCGGAGAATATCCGCGTGAAGTCGATCATCGGGCGCTTCCTGGAGCACAGCCGAATCTACTGCTTCGGCAACGGCCACGGCCTGCCTTCCGACGAGGCGATCGTCTATATCGGCTCGGCCGACATGATGCCTCGCAATCTCGACCGGCGCGTCGAGACGCTGGTGCCGCTCACAAATCCGACCGTGCACGAGCAGGTTCTGGGCCAGATCATGCTCGGGAACATAATGGACAACCAGCAGAGTTTTGAAGTATTGCCCGATGGCACCTCGCGGCGGATCACGCTGGATGAGGGCGAGGAGCCGTTCAACGCGCAGGAATATTTCATGACGAATCCGAGCCTCTCCGGACGGGGTGACGCGCTGAAATCGCATGCACCCAAGCAGATTGCGCAGTTCAAGCGGCGTAAAAAGGCAAGCGCGTCCCAGGCCGGATGATTTCTCTTTCGCAAGGGCGGCTGCAGGACCGCAGGCCGCTCTCCGTCATCGACATCGGCTCCAACTCGATCCGTCTTGTCGTCTACGAGGGCATCGCGCGCTCGCCGACGGTTCTCTTCAATGAAAAGATGCTGGCGGGACTGGGCCGCGGCATTGTCTCGACCGGCAAGCTCGATCCGGAGGCGGTGACGCGCTCGATGCCGGAGTTCCAGCGCTTCCGGGCGCTTTCCGAGCAGGCTGGGGCCGACCGGCTTCACGTGATCGCCACCGCCGCCGCCCGCGAGGCGGAGAACGGCCCCGATTTCATCCACCGCGTCGAGGCGGTGCTGGGGACCGAGATCCGGATTCTCACCGGCCGCGAGGAGGCCTATTATTCCGCTCTCGGCGTGATTTCCGCCTTCCATCAGGCTGACGGCATCACCGGCGACCTCGGCGGCGGCAGCCTCGAACTCGTGGACGTCAAGGGCGAGGCGATTGGCGACGGGATCACGCTGCCGCTCGGCGGCCTGCGCCTGCAGGACATGGCGAAGAACTCGTTCGCGACGGCTGCCAAGATCGCGCGGGAGCAGATCGCCCGTGCCGAACTGCTGCATGCAGGCGAGGGCAGGCCGTTCTACGCGGTCGGCGGCACGTGGCGAAACCTCGCCCGGCTTCACATGAACACCACCAACTATCCGCTGGCGGTGATGCATCACTACGAGATGAACATCGCCGGTTCGATTCCCTTTCTGCAGAAGGTGGCCCGCGGCGATATCGACAAGATCAAGGGTATCGACGGCGTCTCCAAGGCGCGTCGCGGGCTGCTGCCCTACGGCGCGATCGTGCTGCTGGAAATCATCGCGGCGATGCAGCCCTCCAAGATCGCGGTCTCCGCGCTCGGCGTGCGCGAGGGCTTTCTCTATTCGCTGTTGTCGGAGGAGGAGCGGCGGACAGATCCGTTGATCTCTGCGGCGGAGGAACTGGCGCTGTTGCGCGCCCGCTCGGTGACGCATTCGCACGAGTTGGTCCGGTGGACCCGTGAGGCCCTGGAGGCCTTCGGCATCGTCGAGACCGTGGACGAGGGGCGCTACCGCCACGCCGCCTGCCTGCTCGCTGACATAGGCTGGCGCGCGCATCCCGAATACCGGGGCACGCAGTCGCTCAACATCATCGCGCATGCTTCCTTCATCGGTGTCGATCATCCGGGCCGGCTGTTCCTGGCGCTGGTCAACGCCTTCCGCAACGACGGCGTCTTCAACGACGCCATCGCGCCCGAACTGAAGGCGCTGGCGACGCCGCCCTATGTCGAGCGCGCTAGGCTGCTGGCGGCGATGATGCGGGTCGTCTACCTGCTGACCGCATCGATGCCGGGCGTCATGCCTAGGCTGAAGTGGGAAAAGCGCGACAATGGCGTCTTGGCGCTGGTGATTCCCTCCGACCTCGCCGGGCTCTACGGCGAGCGGCCGGTCGGCCGGCTGGCGCAACTCGCCAGGATCTCAGGGAAAAAGCTGGAACTCGCTGTCGGCTGAGTCGGGCGATTCAACCTCGCCGCCCGTCGATCGACCAGCCGCCGGCGCCTGCCGCGGCGAGCGCCAGCAGACCACCGGCAATCGCGAGATCCTTCATGAAGGCCTGCTGGTGCATGAAAGCGAGCGTCGGATCCTCGCCGCCCTGTCCGTAGTGGCCGATGAACGCCGCCGCGACGCAGAAGGCCGAGAGCAGCAGGGCGGCCACGCGGGTCTGGAAGCCGACCACGATCAGCACGCCTGCGGCAATCTCGAACAGACAGGTCGCCCATGTGAGGAAGGAAGGGGCGGGGAGGCCGAGCGAGGAAAAGTAAGAGATGGCTGCCGCGACGTCTCCGAGCACGGAGACGCCGGACGCGAGGAAGAGGTAGGCCAGAAGCAATCGCGCCGCCAGAAGCGCTGCATTGGTCGCCATGAACGCCTCGCTCGAAGAGCCCACCCATGATCGGTGGCGATCATAAGGGCTAACGACGGTGCGTGGATGAATTTTCCGTCGCAAACGAAAATAGCCCGGATCGCTCCGGGCTATTTTTCTCATATGAGCGTTGGCGTCAGCCGCGGCGTGCGTCGACCGACAGGGCGCCGGCGCCTGCGAAGGCGAGCACCAGCAGGCCGCCGACGACCGCGAAGTTCTTCTGGAATATGAGGAACTGCATCATGTCGGCGAAGTTGGTGTGCGCGATCAGCGTCGCGCCGATCGTGAAGAGCGCGAGCGCCAGCGCGGCGATGCGCGTCTGGAACCCGACCACGATGGCAAGGCCCGCGACCAGCTCGAGCAGGCCGACCAGGACAGCGACGATTGTCGGGGCCGGCAGGCCGATGCTGCCGAACCAGCCGGCGGTGCCGCCGATGTCGGTCAGCTTGCCGAAGCCGGCGAGCACGAACATGGCCGCAAGCAGGATACGGCCGATGAGGATGGCGACCGAAGCGCCGGAGGTTCCGGCCTGGCCGGCAGTTGCAGAAGTGGACATCTCAGTTCTCCGTTGAGGACGTGAATTGGTGTCGTCGATATATCCGAGCGCGCCTGTTCACAGAAGGTGCGCAATTCCCGGCACTTCGTTCACAAAGGAAGAACATTCCAATTTGTCAGCCAGGATGCGTCATGTCCTCCGGACGCACGATGCGGTCGTAGTCCTCGCCGGTGACGAGCCCGGTCTTCAACGCTTCCTCGCGCAGCGTCGTTCCGTTCTTGTGGGCGGTCTTGGCGATTTTGGCGGCATTGTCGTAGCCGATGGTCGGCGCGAGTGCGGTCACCAGCATCAGCGAGCGATTCAGGGCCTCGCGGATATTGTCTTCCCGCGCCTCGATGCCGACGACGCAGTTGTCGGTGAAGGAGACGGCGGCATCGGCCAGCAACTGGACCGACTGGAGGAAGTTATAGGCCATCAGCGGGTTGTAGACGTTGAGCTCGAAATGGCCCTGGCTGCCGGCGAAGGAGATCGAGGCGTTGTTGCCGAACACCTGGATGCAGACCTGGGTCAGCGCCTCGCACTGGGTCGGGTTGACCTTGCCGGGCATGATGGAGGAGCCGGGCTCGTTCTCGGGCAGGGCAAGTTCGCCGAGGCCCGAGCGCGGGCCGGAGCCAAGCAGGCGGATGTCGTTGGCGATCTTGAAGAGCGAGGCGGCGACCGTGTTGATGGCGCCGTGGCTGAACACCATCGCGTCATGCGCGGCGAGCGCCTCGAACTTGTTGGGCGCGGTGGTGAAAGGCAGGTGGGTGATGGCCGCGATCCTCTCGGCAACCTTCTCGGCGAAGCCGACGGGCGCGTTGAGGCCGGTGCCGACGGCGGTGCCGCCCTGCGCGAGCTGCATGAGCGCCGGCAGCGTCATCTCGATGCGGGCGATGCCGTTCTCGACCTGCTGCGTGTAGCCGGAGAACTCCTGGCCGAGCGTCAGCGGCGTGGCGTCCTGCGTGTGGGTGCGGCCGATCTTGATGATCTTGGACCAGGCCTGGGCCTTGTCGTTCAGCGCGTTGCGCAGCTTCGCGAGCGCGGGCAGCAGGCGGTGGTGGATTTCCTCCGCGCAGGCGATGTGCATGGCCGTCGGATAGGTGTCGTTCGACGACTGGCTCATGTTGACGTGGTCGTTGGGATGGACGGGCTTCTTCGAGCCCAGCTCGCCGCCGAGCATTTCGATGGCCCGGTTGGAGATGACCTCGTTGGCGTTCATGTTGGACTGGGTGCCGGAGCCGGTCTGCCAGACGACGAGCGGGAAATGCTCGTCGAGCTTGCCTTCGATGACCTCCTGGGCGGCCTTGACGATGGTGTCGCCGAGTGTCTTGTCGAGCTTGCCGAGGTCCATGTTGACCTCCGCCGCGGCCCGCTTGACGACGCCGAGCGCCCTGACGATCGAGGCCGGCTGCTTCTCCCAGCCGATCTTGAAATTGCCGAGCGAGCGCTGCGCCTGCGCGCCCCAGTAGCGGTCGGAGGCGACCTCGATCGGGCCAAAGGTGTCGGTCTCTGTTCTGAATGTCTCTTTGGCCACGTGCGGTCTCCGGATTGAAATGTCGGCAAGGGCCTATCCCGTTGGCGGCATGGCTTCAAGGGGCGGGAGAGCGTGGGGCAAAAGCAAATCGGTTCAAAGGGAAGCGCGCGTGCTTCCTCGTTGCCACGCCTGCTTTCGCATCTGGCCATTGTCTGGAAAGGTGGGAAGCGGGGCACGGGGCCTGGCCTCTCAAATTGTATTACGTGGCCGGTCTCCCGTGCCCCGCCGGCGTTCTTGCCCTACCTGGAGGGGACGCAGAATCGTTTCACCGCGCGACCTCGGTCAGGGCCCGGTCCTCGGGGCTCATCACCCAGCCGCGCCACCTCCGCGCGACCGAACCGGTACCGTCCCTGCCACGCTCGCCCGGTTCGCGACCCGCGTTCCCGCGCAGGAGATGCGAGGAAGTATCGCTCAGCCGGGAGCGGCGTGAGTGCAGTTGCGAAAAGATTCTTGCAGTGGGGGCTCCGTAGACGCCCGTGACTGTCCGGAAGCGAAGAGATTCCCGTGGCTTGGGGCGAAGGGCGCATAAAACAAAAAAGCCGCTAGTTGCGAATGGCGGTGGAGGTCTCTCCACGCCAACGCAAGCAACCTTCTCCGCATCTCCTGAATTCGTCCGCCTCGAACAATGGGAGGGCTGTCGAAAGGTTCCGCGTTGCGGCTGAGCGGACACAATCGGATGCGAGGGAGGCCAAAACGAAGAACGCCTCCCGCACCTGTTACAGTGCTGGAGGCGTCTTTTGTCCTCTAGCTGTCTCTTAAACTGCCTTTGGACAGCATGATAATGCGCAGCCGGCGAAAGGGTTCCACGGCCAACGAGATTTTTTCGGACGGGCAAAAGAAAAGGGCGGCATCGCTGCCGCCCTTCCGTAGTTCGTAGCCGGGTTGGCTGGATTAGAAATCCATGCCGCCCATGCCGCCCATGCCGCCGCCGGGCATAGCCGGCATCGGGGCGTCCTTCTTCGGAGCCTCGGCGATCATGGCCTCGGTGGTGACCAGCAGGCCGGCAACCGAAGCGGCGTCCTGCAGGGCGGTGCGAACGACCTTGACCGGGTCGACGATGCCCATGGCGATCATGTCGCCATACTCGCCGGTCTGGGCGTTGTAGCCGTAGGTCGCGCCCTTGTTCTCCAGGATCTTGCCGGCGACGATCGATGCTTCCGCACCGGCGTTGGCAGCGATCTGGCGAGCCGGAGCCTGCAGCGCGCGACGGACGATGGCGATGCCCGCGTCCTGGTCGGCGTTGGCGCCCGGCGACTTGAGCTGGGTGGAAGCGCGCAGAAGGGCGACGCCGCCGCCAGCCACGATGCCTTCTTCGACGGCAGCGCGGGTTGCGTTCAGCGCGTCGTCAACGCGGTCCTTCTTTTCCTTGACCTCGATCTCGGTCGCACCGCCGACGCGGATGACGGCAACGCCGCCAGCCAGCTTGGCGAGACGCTCCTGGAGCTTCTCGCGGTCGTAGTCGGAGGTGGTCTCTTCGATCTGCTGCTTGATCTGGGCGACGCGGCCCTGGATCTCGGCCTTCTTGCCGGCGCCGTCGACGATCGTGGTGTTCTCCTTCTCGATGCGCACGCGCTTGGCGCGGCCGAGCATGTTGAGACCAACGTTCTCGAGCTTGATGCCGAGGTCTTCGGAGATGACCTGGCCGCCGGTGAGGATCGCGATGTCCTCGAGCATCGCCTTGCGGCGATCACCGAAGCCCGGAGCCTTGACGGCAGCGATCTTCAGGCCGCCACGCAGCTTGTTGACGACGAGCGTGGCCAGAGCCTCGCCCTCGACGTCCTCGGAGATGATGAGGAGCGGCTTCGAGGTCTGCACGACGGCCTCGAGAACCGGCAGCATCGCCTGGAGGTTGGAGAGCTTCTTCTCGTGGAGGAGGATGTAGGCGTCCTCGAGCTCGGCAACCATCTTGTCCGGGTTGGTGATGAAGTACGGCGAGAGATAGCCGCGGTCGAACTGCATGCCTTCGACGACCTCGAGCTCGGTCTCGGCGGTCTTGGCTTCCTCGACCGTGATGACGCCCTCGTTGCCGACCTTCTGCATCGCCTCGGCGATCATCTTGCCGACCGACTCGTCGCCGTTGGCGGAGATGGTGCCGACCTGCGCGACCTCGTCGGAGGTCTTGATCTTCTTGGCGGCCTTGCCGAGCGCCGTGATGACGTCGTTGACGGCGAGGTCGATGCCGCGCTTCAGGTCCATCGGGTTCATGCCGGCGGCAACCGCCTTGTGGCCTTCCTGGACGATCGACTGGGCGAGAACGGTCGCGGTCGTGGTGCCGTCGCCGGCGATGTCGTTGGTCTTCGAAGCGACTTCGCGGACCAGCTGGGCGCCCATGTTCTCGAACTTGTCCTCAAGCTCGACTTCCTTGGCGACGGTGACGCCGTCCTTGGTGATGCGCGGGGCGCCGAACGACTTGTCGATGACGACGTTGCGGCCCTTGGGGCCGAGCGTGACCTTCACGGCGTCGGCGAGGATGTTGACGCCGCGCAGCATACGCTCGCGGGCGTCACGGGAGAATTTTACGTCTTTAGCAGCCATTGTGAGCTCCTGGGCTTAAGCCCTTGAATTCAGGTGAGAATGGTAGGTGGGATCAGCCGATGATGCCCATGATGTCGGATTCCTTCATGATCAGAAGGTCTTCGCCATCGAGCTTAACTTCGGTGCCCGACCACTTGCCGAACAGGACGCGGTCGCCCTTCTTGACGTCCAGCGGGACGAGCTTGCCGGCTTCGTCGCGGGCGCCCGAGCCGACGGCGACGATTTCGCCTTCCTGCGGCTTCTCCTTGGCGGTGTCGGGGATGATGATCCCGCCCTTGCTCTTCTCTTCGGATTCCACGCGGCGAACGACCACGCGGTCATGCAGCGGCCGGAATTTGGACTTTGCCATTTGGTTGTATCCTCGTGCGGATGTTGAGATTCCTCCGTCCGGGCTAGAGCCGGACTTCGTTAGCACTCGCCAATGAGGAGTGCTAACGCGGCGCTGAGATAGGCCTTGGGGGGTGCCTCTGTCAAGAATTGCGCGACAGGAAGGTCAAGAATTTCTTGGCGGAGGAAAGCCCGTCAGGTTTTCCCGGCGGCGGCCGCGCAGGCGGCGCGCGCATTGATCAGGCCCCAGCCGAAGACGGGGTCCTTGCCTGACACTCCGAGGTCTTCGGCGGAACGGGCGAGCGCGGAAAGAATGTCGGCCGTGGAGGCGTTGTCGCCGGCCGCCTTCAGCAAGGCCGCGGCTGCCGTGACGAAGGGCGCGGCGAACGAGGTGCCGGTCTTCGCCCGCGCGCCGGACACCGACGCCGCGGACCAGATATCGACGCCCGGGGCGGCGAGGTCGATATGGTCGCCGCGGCCGGCGCGGCGATAGACGCGCTTGGCGCGGTCGACTGCGGTGACGGCGATGACCTCGGCATAGGCGGCGGGGTAGGCCGGAGCCGCCTTCGGGCCGCCATTGCCGGCGGCGGCGACGATGACCATGCCCTCCGAGGAAAGCTCACGCACCAGCCGTTCGAGCAGGATGTTGGGCGGGCCGGCGAGGCTCATATTGGCGACCCTGACGCCGCGCCGGTCGAGCAGGTCGAGAGCGCGCAGGAGTTCGTAGACGCCGGAGCGGTCGTCGCGCCGGCCGCCTCTGTAGAAGGCATCGACGGCGATGATCCGCGCGCCCGGCAGGAGGCCGGGGGCGCGGCTGCCGGCGGCACCCACGAGGAGGGCAGCGACGGCGGTGCCGTGCTGCTTGCCTGACACGGGCAGGGCCGTGTCGGCGAGGCGGATCACCTCAACCTGCCCGCCTGCGAAGGCGGCGTGGTCGGGGTTGATGGCGGTGTCTATGAGGCCGATGGCGACGCTTCCGCCACAGCCGGCGGGCAAGCCCGTGCCGCCCGGCCAGTCGATCAGCTCGATCGAGGCGCAATGCGGACCCGAGCAGGCTTCGGCCTGTTCCGAGCGATAATAGTGCGAGAAGTCGGCGAGGGACTGCGGCGCGGCGGCGACGACGAGGTCGCGGGCGGCTTCGAGCCGGGTGTTCGGCGGGATGCGCAGGCGCAGCACCTCGCCACCGAATCCGCCGACTTCCGTGCGATCGAGGATGGTGAAGCCGTCGGCGAGAAGTGCGTCGAGCTGCGGCGCGGTCAGGCCGGCGGCGACGATCTCGTCCGGCGCCCGGTCGGGCAGGGGAGCGGGCGCGCGCACCGCGGGACGCTGCTGGCGGACGCGCGGACGATCGTCGTCGTCGTCATCATCGTCGAAGCCGAAAAAATCGTCGTCGTCGAAGTCATCGTCATCATCGTCGTCGGCGACGGCCGGCTGCGCGCCGAACTCGTCGAGCCACGCATGGCCGGTGGAAAAGGGATGGCCGGCGAGCGCCAGCGCCACCCAGACGGGCAGGAGCAGGCGCGGCTTCAGCAATGAGTTGACTATGCCCACGATTTCCTCACATTCCCGGCGTCGCCGGTTTCCACGGACGGCGGGCCGGCGTCAAGCGGCGGCCGCCCGGTGGGGAAACGCAGGCGCCGACGGTTTATTCCCGACCAGATGCGGATGGATTTCAAGCGCGATGGAAGCCAGGGCAGCATGACGGAGCGGGGCGTCGAGGACCAGCTCGTCGATTTCCTGCCGAACCTCAGGCGGTTCGCGATCTCGCTCTGCCGTTCGCGCGAGGTCGCAGACGACCTCGTCCAGACGGCCTGCGAACGGGCGCTGGCGAACGCCCAGAGCTTCCAGCCGGGCACGCGCTTCGACGCCTGGATGTTCCGCATCCTGAGGAACCTCTGGATCGACGAGGTGCGCAAGCGAAAGACGGCCGGACCGCAGGAGGACATCGACGCGCAGCCGGACCTCGTCGGCGTGTCGGGCGAGCGCGAAGCGGAGGCGCGGCTGACGCTGAAGAGCGTTGCCGAGGCGATCGACGGGCTTTCCGAGGACCAGCGCGAGGTGCTGCTCTTGGTTTGCGTGGAGGAGCTCTCCTACAAGGAGGCGGCCGAGGTGATCGGCGCGCCGATCGGCACGGTGATGAGCAGGCTGGCGCGGGCGCGCCGCAATCTCGCCGAGGCGGCCGGAATATCGGCGCCGCCGGAACGTTCTGCAGTCGTCAAGGGGGCTGGATGATGACCGACAGGACCTTTCCGGACGAGATGCTGATGCGGTTCGCGGACGGCGAGCTCGACGCCGACGAGATGGCCGTGATCGAGAAGGCCATGGAGGCCGACGACGATCTGGTCGCGCGGGTCGCCATGTTTATCGAGACCAAGGCCGAGGCGCAGGCGGCGCTGCGGCCGCTGCTCGAAGAGCCTGTGCCGGAGGCGCTGAAGGCGGCGGTCGAAGGCATGGTCGCAGCCAAGCGCGCGGAAGCGGCGAAGGTCGAGACGGCGCCGGCGACGGTGGTGCCGTTCGAGGCGCGCAAGCAGGCGAGGCCCGCGGTGCGCCGATGGACGCTGCCGCTCGCCGCCTCGATCGCGGCTGTCGTCGGCGGTCTGGCGGGCTACTGGGCGGCAGGCGAGGGCGGGCCGCAGCCGGGCCGGCTGTCCGTGGCGGGCGTCGTCGATTCCACGATCGGCGGAGCGCTGGGAAGCGTCGCCGCGGGAGAGGAAGTCACGCTGGCGGCCGGCGACCGCTTCCGCGCCATCGCCACGTTCCGCGATGATGCCGACAATGTCTGCCGCGAGTTCGAGCTCGATTCGGCCGGGCGCTCGACGGTCATTGCCGTCGCCTGCAATGCGGCCGGCGAATGGCGCATCAGCTTTGCGGTCTCTGCGCCCGGCGATGCCGGCGGCTACGCACCGGCATCCTCGACCGAGGCGCTCGACGCCTACCTGTCGGCGATCGAGGCCGGCGAGCCGCTGTCGGCCGAGGAAGAGGCGGCGGCGCTGGCCGGGTTGCCAAAGACCCGTTAGCCGAACCGGTTTGCCGCAGCGCATCAATTTTTCTTGGACCAGCGACGGCTGCTTCTTGTTTGGTAAGCATGCTTATAATATATGCCGCTCATGGTTACGGACGGCATAGACAGGCTGGGATTTCTGATCCACGACGCCGCGAGGCTGCTGCGCAAGCGCTTCGAGGCGAAGGGCAGCGCCTACGGCCTTTCGGCGGCGCAATGGCGCCTGCTCGTCCGCCTGGTGAAGGAAGAGGGTGTCGCGCAGGCACGGCTCGCCGAACTCCTGGAAATCGAGCCGATCAGCGTATCGCGGCTGCTCGACCGGATGGAGGAGGGCGGCTGGATCGAACGCCGCCAGGACGCCAGCGACCGCCGCGTTCGGATGATCTTCCCGACCGACAAGAGCCGCGAGGCTTTCGCCGCCATCAAGAGCGTGGCGGGCGAGGTCTACGACCTGGCTCTGGCCGGCCTCACCGAGAGCGAGAAGCTGACCCTGGTCAAGGGTCTGAACACAATCATCGGAAACCTGTCCGACGGCGAGCCGCCGACAGCCGACCAAACAAATACCGAAAAAGGCTTGCAGCATGAACGCCGTGGCTAAGATCAAGGACGAAGGCGCCGCCGAGATCGAGCTGGAAAATCCAGCCGCCGCGCCAACCGACAAGTCGGCGCCGCTAACAGTGGCCGCCGAGACCGTGGCGCCTGCGCCCGCTCGCGCCAAGCCGAAGCGCGGCCGCCGCACGCTGCTCATGCTCGCGGTGCCGCTCGCGCTTGCCACCGGCGGTAGCTATGTCTGGCTGACCAGCGGCCGCTACCAGGAGACGGAGAACGCCAATCTCCGCCAGGCAAGGGTGACCGTGTCCGCGGAGGCCGCGGGCCGCATCGTCGAGGTCGATATTGCCGACAACGCGGCGGTGAAGGCCGGCGACAAGCTGTTCGTGGTCGATCCGGAACCCTATCGCATCGCGCTGGCCCAGGCCGACGCATCGCTTGCGGCCGCCCGGCTGAACGTCGACCAGCTTCGCGCCGCCTACGGCCAGGCCGTGGCGCAGGAGCGCGTCGCCGCAAGCGAGGTGACCTACCTCAAGTCGCAATACGACCGCGCCGCCGATCTGACCAAGAAGGGCATCAACGCACAGTCCGCGCTCGACGAGGCGCAGCGCGACCTGCAGCGCGCCGAGGAACAGCACAGGGCGTCCCTCCAGGGCATAGAGAGCGCGCGCGCCGCACTTGGCGGCGACCCGAACATCCAGACCAACGAGCATCCGAGCGTGCTTGCCGCGCAATCGGCGCGCGACAAGGCGGCCTTCGATCTCGCCCAGACGACGGTGTATGCGCCGTCCGACGGCGTCATCAGCCAGGCGTCCTCGTTCAAGATCGGCCAGTACGTCACCGTGGGCACGCCGCTTTTCAGCCTGGTCGAGACCAGCGACACCTGGGTCGAGGCGAACTTCAAGGAGACGCAGCTCACCCACATGACGCCCGGCCAGTCGGCGGAGGTCGTGCTCGACACCTATCCGGGCGTCTCCTTCCACGCGACGGTCGAGAGCATCGGCGCCGGCACGGGTGCGGAGTTCTCGCTGCTGCCGGCGCAGAACGCCACCGGCAACTGGGTGAAGGTGACGCAGCGCATCCCGGTGCGGCTGCGGCTCGATACGAAGGGCGTTGATGTGCCGGTACGGACCGGCATGAGCGCGACGGTCGAGGTCGACACCAAGGTTTCGCACAGCTTCGCCGGCCTGTTCGGCACCGCGAACGCCGCCGAATAGAAGGCAAGCCCGGCGGGCTTCCCCGAAAGACAAACCCATGTTCGAAGTCAGGGCGATCGACCCTCACAACGTGCCGCATCGCGGGCTGATCACCATTGCGATCATGCTCGCGACGATCATGCAGGTGCTCGATACGACAATCGCCAACGTCGCCCTGCCGACGATGACGGGCGACCTCGGCGCGTCCCCTGACACGATCAACTGGGTGCTGACCTCCTACATCGTCGCGGCGGCGATCATGACGCCGGTGACGGGCTGGCTCTCCGACCGTTTCGGCCGCAAGGAACTGTTCCTGACGAGCGTCGTCGGCTTCACCGTGATGTCCATGCTCTGCGGCGCGTCGTGGAGCCTGGAAAGCATGGTTGCCTTCCGCGTGCTTCAGGGCGTTTTCGGCGCCGCGATCGTGCCGCTGTCGCAGACCTTCCTGCTCGACATCAACCCAAAGGAGCGCCACGGCTCGGCCATGGCGCTGTGGGGCGCCGGAATCATGGTCGGGCCGATCATCGGGCCGACCCTCGGCGGCTGGCTGACCGAAAGCTTCAACTGGCGCTGGGTGTTCTTCATCAACCTGCCGGTCGGCATCCTCGCGCTCGTCGGCATGCTGATCTACCTGCCTGCCATCGGCAAGCGGCTGCGCGGGTTCGATTTCTTCGGCTTCGCCATGCTGTCGCTCGGCGTCGGCGCGCTCCAATTGATGCTCGACCGCGGCGCTGAGGTCGACTGGTTCTCGGCCGCCGAGATCTGGATCGAATTCGGCCTGGCGTTGACCGGCTTCTGGGTGTTCATCGTCCATACGCTGACGGCGGAACACCCCTTCATCGATCCGAAGATCTTCATCGACCGCAATTTCGCGACGGGACTGGTGTTCATCTTCGTCATCGGCATCATCCTGCTGGCGAGCCTGGCGCTGCTGCCGCCGATGCTGTCGCGCATCTTCGACTACCCGACCATCACGACCGGCGTCATCATGGCGCCGCGCGGGGTCGGCACGATGGTGTCGATGATCGTCGTCGGACGCATCATCCACCGGGTCGACCCGCGCTACCTGGTCGTGCTCGGCCTCTGCCTGACGGCCTATTCGCTCTATGTGATGACCGGCTTCACGCCCCAGATGGACAGCTATTTGATCATCGAGACGGGCATCGTGCAGGGCCTGGGGCTGGGGCTGGTGTTCGTGCCGCTGTCGACGGTGGCCTTCGCGACGCTGGAGCCGCGCTTCAGGACCGATGCGGCGAGCCTGTTCAGCCTGGTGCGCAACCTCGGCTCGTCGATCGGCATCTCGATCGTGACGGTGGTGCTTTCGCGCAACATCCAGATCAACCACGCCGAACTCGGCGCGGCGATGACGCCGTTCAACCAGAACCTGATCGAAGCCTCGCCGGCCGCCGCTGCCGGCGATCCCGCGGCGCTGATGAAGATCGACGGGCTGGTGAACATCCAGGCGCTGATGATCTCCTATGTGGACGACTTCAAGCTGATGATGATCGTCACGCTCTGCGCTCTGCCGCTGGTGTTCCTGCTAAGGAAGCCGGCGCCGGCGAGGGCGGCCGGAGGCGAAGCCGCCCCTGCCGCGCACATGGACTGAACTAGCGCTGCGCCTCGGTCGCCATTCGCAGCGCGAGGCCCGCCAGGACCGTTCCCATCAGCCAGCGCTGAACCAGAATCCAGAACGGGCGGCCGGCGAGGAAGGCGGCAATCGAGCCGGCCATGACGGCGATGATCGCGTTGACGGTGACGCTGATCGTGATCTGGACTCCGCCGAGCGCAAGCAACTGGGTGAGGACGGCGCCCCGTTCGGGATCGACGAACTGCGGCAGCAGCGACAGGTACATGACCGCCACCTTCGGATTGAGAAGGTTGGTCATCAGCCCCATCATGAACAGCTTGCGCGGGCTGTCGGGCGCGAGCCGGCGGACCTGGAAGGGCGAGCGGCCGCCGGGCCGCAGCGCCTGCCAGGCCAGCCACAGCAGATAGAGCGCGCCGCAGATGCGCAGCACGTCGTAGGCATAGGGCACGGCGAAGACCAGGGCGGTGACGCCGAAGGCGGCGCAGAGGATATAGAAGACGAAGCCGAGCGCCACGCCGCCGAGCGAGATCAGGCCTGCGGCGGGACCTTGCGAAAGCGAGCGCGAGATCAGGTAGATCATGTTCGGGCCGGGCGTCAGCACCATGCCGAGTGCGATCAGCCCGAAGGCGGCAAGCGTCGAGATTTCAGGCATGGCGGCTCCCTCGCCGAGGCAAGCGAAGCATTACCGCCGGCCGCATGTCGGCCGCAGAGGCAGAAAACCGTCACCGATTGCGCCAGAAGGCGCCGGCGGAATCAGCCGACGATGCGCAGGTTGGATAGTTCGTCGGCGATTTCCTTGAATTTCTGGTCGAGATTCGAGCTGGTGGCGTTGAAGTAGAGCTTGGCCGGCTTGCCGGGGTCGGTCGAGTCCTTGCGGAAGCGCGAGTCCGAGGCGCATTTCCTGAGCGCTGCCATCGCCGCCTTCTCGTCGGCCTTGGTCTCGCTGAGGTCGAGCGAGACCGTCAGCATGAGCACGTTGGCGGCCTTCGCCTTGTCGCAGAGCGCGGTCATGTGCTCGTTCAGGGCATTGGTGTAGTTCGTGCCGGAATAGTCGTATTTGCCGATGGCGCCGCTGGTGCCCATGAACATGCGTGTCGTGCCGGTGCCGTTGTGGCCCTGGCCGGTATAGCCGTATGCGGCGTAGGTCGACTTGTTGTCGGCCGGATCGTTGCCGGGCTTCGAATAGGTGTTGGCGCCGTCGGTGAGCACGATGATCACCTTGTCGTTGCCCTTTTCGGTTTCCGGGCGCCCCCCGGTGAACGGCGGCGTGCTGGAGATCGTGCGCCAGCCCCAGGCGGTGCCTTCGGGAACGTTGGTGTAGCCGTTGGAGGCCATCTTATCGATGGCCGTCTTGATCGCTTCGAGGCCTTCGGGCGTGGTGACGTCGGTGAGCGGCGTGATCGGCGTCGTGGTGCAGCTGTAGTTCGGGCCACTGCCCTGCGAGGCGGTGGCGCCATAGGGGCGGACGTCGAAATATTTCTTCATGTTGCGCTGCCGGGAGCTTCCGGACGTGCTCTCGGTGCCGTCGTTCCACCAGTTGTTGGACGCGGAGTAATTGTCTTTTGTCTGGCCCTCGACGTCCCAGCGGTCGCCGGGCTCGTCGGGCGCGAACATCGGCACGAACATGGTGGCGGGATCGCCGAAGCCGATGCCGGTGTTGGCGGTGCCGCCCTGGGCGGGCGTGTCGTCGATGTTGTAGGGATAGGGGCGAGCCTCCACGCAGCCTTGCCAGCTCGCATAGGCCGAGATCGTCTCGTCGTAATAGCCGGTCTCGCGCCATCTGCCTTTCTCGCAGGTGCCGTTCCGGTAGTATTTCGTGCAGACCCATTCCTGGCCGGTGGCGACCCACTCGCGGTCGCTGACATATTTCATGTCCTGGTAGAGCGAGAAGCGCGAAAGGATGCCGTTCTCCTCCGCCGCCCAGCCGCTGCCCCGCTTGTACCAGATGCCGCCCGACTTTTCTGCATATCTGGTGGGGTCGTCGAGCTTCGTCCAGTCGAAGTTCTCGTGATGGAGCGGCGAAAGACCTTCGATGTCCATCCAGTCGGCGCCGGCGTTCTCCGGCCCGACATTGACGGACGCCGCGAAGGGGACAAGCGAGAACTGCACCGGCTTGGCGACCTGCTTGATCTGCGCGGCCTGCAGCGCCAGCGTGTCGACGAGCTGCTTGGCCGCCGATTTCAGCAGCGTCATGCGCCGTTGGCCCGAGCCCGCGCCGTAGTCGTTCATCGAGGTGGAGTTGTCGAGCACCAGCGCGACTTCGAGCGTGTTCTTGAGACGGATCTCGCTGTCGGCCGAGAACGAGATCTCCCGGTTGCGCTGGTCCGCCGGCGTGCCCATCAGGCCGAGGAAGGAGGGCAGGAAATAGGGCTTGTAGTTGAGCACCGCCGACATCTTCAGCGTGCCGCCGCCGTGCTGGTTGTTGGGCAGGAGGACGGTGAGTTCGGTGTCGGCCGGATCGACGGATCCGAGATTGGCCTTGAAGAACTCGTTTGCATAGGTGATCAGCGCCTCGTCGGACGCGCCGCTGGCGACTTGGCGGGCGGTGGCGAGGCCGGCGGCGTCGAGAGCGTTGACGGTCGCCTGCTTCTGGCGGTTCATCTCGCTGAAATCGATGGCGATGGCCACGCTGCCCATGATCGGCAGCATGGCGATGCCCGTCAGCATCGCATAGTTGCCGCCACGATCCCTCAGGAAGTCCAGTATCATTCTCGGGCGGCCCCCGCCGCAGGCGTCATGCTGCTGTTATCCGACGATGCGCAGGTTGGAGAGCTCGTCGGCGATTTCCTTGAACACGGTGGACAGGGTGGCGCCGGTGGCGTTCCAGAAAAGCTTGGCTGGCTGCCCGTCGGTGCCCTTGCGGAAGCGGGAATCCGATGCGCAGCTCTTCATTTCGGCGATCTGCTTCTTGTCCGCGGTCTTGGTCTCGTCGAGATCGAGGGCGACCGTCATCATCAGGATGTTGGAATTCTTGGCGTTCGCGCATACGGCGCGCATGCGCTCGTCGAGCGCCTTCTGATAGTTGGACGAGCCGTAGGTGGTCTTGCTGACGTCGCTGCTGGTGCCCTTGTAGAGCCGGCCCGTCGGCTCGGTTTCGGCGAATTTCTGCCCGGCATAGCCGTAGGCGGCATAGGTCGACTTGTTGCCGGCGTTGTCGTCGCCGCCCTGGTTGCCGTAGACGTTGGCGCCGTCCGTCAGCACGATGACGACCTTGTCGTTGCCCTTCTCGTTGTTGTCGCGGCCCTGGGTGAAGGGCTCGTTGCTCGACAAGACGCGCCAGCCCCAGACGGTCCCTTCGGGGACGTTGGTGTTGCCGGTGGGCTTCATGGCGTCGATGGCCGTGGTGATTGCCGTCTTGCCGGCTTCGACGGTGACGTCGGTGAGCGGCGTGATCGGGCTCGTCGTGCAGGAGAAGTTGGGACCGTAGCCGGAACCCGCGCTGGAAGAGCCATACGGTTTGACGCGGAAATATTTACGGGTGTCCTTCTGGCGGGACAGGGCGTTGGTATTTTCCCAGTCCGCCCACCAGTTGTTGGAATAGCCGTAGCTGTTGTCATTCAGATCGTCGTTGCCGTCACGATCGGTATCGCGCCAGCGGTGACCGGCTTCGTCGGGAGCGAACATCGGTACATACAGCGTTGCCGGGGTGCCCGAGGTCGGCGTGGTGTCGTCCGTATTGTACGGGTAGGGACGCGCCTCGACGCAGCCCTGCCATGAGGCGAATTTGCTGGTTGTGAAGGTGTAGTCCTTGTATTCCCGGCAGCTGCCATTGTTTCTCCATCTGACGCAGACGCGCTCGCCGGTTCCGGGCGTTTCCTCACGATCGGTCTCGGTCAGCATGTCGGCGTAGAGGCTGAAACGGGTCAGCGGCTGGTTCTCGCTTTCGCCCCAGCCTGCGCCGCGCTTGTACCAGACGTCGCCGACCTTCTGCGCCCAGCGGTCGCCGAGAAGGTCCTTTTCGGCCTCGGTCATCTTCGACCAGTCGAAATTCTCATGGTGCATCGGCGAGATGCCGGTTGTGTCCATCCAGGACTGATCGTCGCTGGAAGGCGCGATGTTCACCGAGGCCGAGAAGGGGACGAGCGCGAACTGGACCGGCTTAGAGACCTGCTTCATCTGCGAAGCCTGCTTGGCCAGCGTCTCCACCAACTCCTTCGATGCCTGTCGGAGGAGTTCGATACGCTTCTTGTTCGTGCCCTTGCCGTATTCGTCCATCGAGCCGGAATTATCGAGGACGAGCGCCACTTCGAGCGTGTTCTTGAGGCGGATTTCGGCCTCTGCGGTGAAGTCGACCGTCGGCGAGGTGGAGGTTTTGCCCATCAGCATCGCCGCCACGGGCACGAACGTCGGGTCGTAGGTGAGGTCGGCAAACAGCTTGAGCGTGCCGCCGCCGTAATTGTTGTTGGGCAGGACGACCGTCAGCGTCGTATTGGCGGGGTTCACGGCGCCGAGATTGGATTCGAAGAAATCCTTGGCGTAAGCCACCACATCGGTCTCGTTGGCGCCTTCGGCGATGCGCCTGGCGGTGGCGATGCCGGCCGCGTCGAGCGCGTTCATCGTCGCCGCCCGCTGCCTCGACAGTTCGGTGTAGTCGATCGCGATGGCCAGTGCGCCCATGATGGGCACCATCGATATTGCCGTCAGCAACATGTAGCTGCCGCGCACATCCTTCAAAAACCGGCGAAACATGTTCAAGCGCCCCTGCTTGCCCTGATGTAAGCGGGGCACTTTCCCACAAATCCCTAAATTGCCGGTGTGCAAGATGCCTTCAAGATGAGCGTGCCATTTGAAGGTGCGTTAACCATACCGGCTTCCGCGGCAGGCAAAGGCCTTCGCCAGGGTGGGGCGGCTCTAGAGACGTCTGCCGGCGACGGCGTCGGTTCGGAGACGGCGCGGCGCCGAGAGGCGCTCGCCGGTCATCAGGTCTACGCCCATGTCGATCAGGCTGACGGCGTCGTCCTCGCTGGCGACATCGGTGGCGATGATCTCGACGCCGGCGCCGTCAGCGATCTCGACGAGCGCGGCGCCGTTCGGCTGCCCCTTGCGCAGCTTGACGCGGTCGAGCAGTCGCTGGGCCGCGATCTTCACGACGCCGACGCCGGATGCCTTCAGCTTGTCCAGGCCGGGGCGCGAGCCCGGCCAGTCCTCGACGGCGAGGCGTATTTCGAGGCCGGAGAGCAGTTCGAGCGCCGCAGCATGCCGGCCCGAGTCCACCACCTCGAAGGGCAGCGACACGACGACCGATTTCGCCAGCGCCGGATGCAGCTTGAAGATGTCGAGCACGGTGGCGAATTCCAGCCCGTCGTCGAGGAGCGCGTCGGATACGGCGACATGGGCCGGCATCTTCTCGCTGATGTCGCCGAGCTGCCGCCTGGCCGCCTCGGCTGCCGAAACGACGGCGAGACGCTCGAAGGCGGCGGGGTCGACATCCGCCACCGGCTGCTCGAGGCGGCGTATGTCGACAGGCTTCCCTTCTTCTGGCTGAACATGAAAATGCACCTCGAAGCCGCCGGCCTCGCCACGGCCGGCGGCGATGATGGGCTGCAGGCTGAGATCGGCCTGTCCGCCCGCCATCACGCGCCTCAGCGCAATCTCTACGCCCGGCGCGTCGGTCGGAGCCGGAGCGTGCGGTTCGGCAGGCGCCTGACGGCCCTTGCGGGCAGGGGCGGGTGTGTCGGCGACAACAGCGGGGTGAGGCTCGTCCGTATCGGCGTCCGCCGGCGATATGCGGGCTGAAAGAGCGTCCAGCCTGTTCGAGACGGCCGCGTGGAGTTCTTCGTGCCTTGCCGCTTCGCGGTCACCGCGCAGCGCGACGTCCTTGATCGCGGCATCCATGGAGCGCGTCAGCCGCTCAAGGTCGGCAGCGAACAATTTCGCATGATTGAAGGCGCGGAAAGAGAAGGCCGCGGCGACGAGGGACAGCAGCAGGGTGGCCGAAGCAGTGACCAGCACGATGTCGGTTGCCGGAAGGCCGCGCGCGATCGCGATCTGCAGCAGGAAGGTTACCGCCGCGCAGAAAGCAGCTGCGCCCCCGATGGCCAACAAGATTCGCTGCATTTTTTTTGAACCGACGACCCCTGAAAACATTATGTTGCGCCAAACGTCCTAGCGCAATGGCCTCGCTCTTTTCCGCCTTTCGGTCGGTCCAGCCCCCTCGGTGGCAAAAGCCGGGTGACAGGATGGAGAGCTTCGGTTAATTCGGTGGCCCGTCCAGAGTTCCCTCGAAATCGTTGAATAATGGTGATGGCAGACAGGCCCAAGACGATCACGTCGCTTGACGAGATAACCGGAAACTACGCGGCGATCCTGTGCGATGTCTGGGGCGTGCTGCATAATGGCGTCAGCTATTTCGAGGCTGCCGCGGAGGCGCTTGCGGCGGCGCGGGCGCGCGGAGTTGCGGTGGTGATGATCACCAACTCGCCGCGACCGCATGAGGGGGTGGTCGCGCAGTTCCAGACGATCGGCGTGCCGGATGCGGCCTGGGATCGCGTTGTGACCTCGGGCGACGTGACGCGCGACCTGATCAGCGCCGGGTCGCGCAGGATCTTCCACCTCGGCCCGGAGCGCGACGGCGCCCTCTTCGACGGGCTGGACGTCGAACTCGTCGAGGAATTCGAGGCCAGTTCAGTGGTCTGTACCGGTCTTTTCGACGACGAGATCGAGACGCCGGACGACTACGCCGAGATGCTGCGGCGCATGCGCGCGAGGAACCTGCCGATGATCTGCGCGAACCCCGACATCGTGGTCGAGCGCGGCGACAGGATCGTCTGGTGCGCCGGCGCGCTGGCCCGCGACTACGCCCAGCTCGGCGGCCGTACGCTGATCGCCGGAAAGCCGTATGCCCCGATCTATGCGGCGGCGCTGAAGGCCGCAGCCGACGTGCTCGGTCGCGAATTGCGGCGCGAAGAGGCGCTGGCGATCGGCGACGGCATGCTGACCGACATCAAGGGCGCGTCGGACAACGGCGTCGACGTGCTCTATATTTCCGGCGGCGTCCATGCCCGCGACTACGGCCATCCTGACGAGCCGGAGCCTGAAAAGCTCCAGGCCTTCCTCGACCGGCACGGATATCATCCCGTCGCGATGATGACGAAGCTGCGATAACGAGCCGCCGATGGGCAAGCAGTTTCGCCACATAACGGGAAATGCGACGCTCGACGCCAGCCTGCGCGGCGGCGTCGTGGCGATCGGCAATTTCGATGGCGTGCATCGAGGCCACCAGGCCGTGCTGGAGCGGGCGCTGGAGGAAGCGGAGCGGCGCGGCGTGCCGGCGCTCGTGCTGGCCTTCGAGCCGCATCCACGCAAGTTTTTCAGGCCGGACGTGCCGTTGTTCATCCTGACGCCGTCGGCCATGAAGGCAAATCTTCTGTCGGAACTAGGCTTCGACGCGCTGGTCGAACAGTCGTTCACCCGCGAGTTTGCCGGCCATTCGGCGGAAAGCTTCGTCATCGACGTGCTGGAGCAGCGGCTGGGCATCAGCCATGCCGTGACCGGGGTCGACTTCCATTTCGGCAAGGACAGGCAGGGCGGCCCCGCCTTCCTGATGGCAAGCGGCGAAAGGCACGGCTTCGGCGTGTCGCTCGTCGACGCCTTTCGCGACGAAAGCGCGGAGATCATCTCTTCGAGCCGTATTCGCGGGCTGCTGGAGGACGGCGAGGTCGCGCAAGCGGCCGGGCTGCTCGGCTACCGCTTCACGGTGCAGGCGGAGGTGACGGGCGGGCAGAAGCTCGGCCGTACGCTCGGCTTTCCGACCGCGAACATGACGCTGCCGGCGGACGTGGCGCTGAGGCATGGCATCTACGCCGTTCGCTTCCGCAGGGAGGACGGCTCGCTGCACGACGGAGTGGCGAGCTTTGGCCGGCGCCCGACAGTGACCTCAGACGGCGCGCCGCTGCTCGAAACCTTCGTGTTCGACTTCTCGGACGATCTCTACGGCGAAACCTGCCGCGTGTCGTTCTTCGGTTTCCTGCGCGGCGAGGAAAAGTTCGACGGGCTCGATCCGCTCGTCGCGCAGATGAAGCGCGACGAGGCCGAGGCGAGGGCGCTGCTGGCAGGCGTCAGGCCGCTGTCGGACCTGGACGCCAGGATCGCGTTCTAAGGAATCCCGAGTACGCGACCGGCCAGCGCCAGGATCCGGGTCAGCTGCCGCTTTTCAGCGCGAAGCCGAGGGCGATTGCCGTCCAGCCCTGGAAGATCATGTCGATCGCCAGGAACATGCCGAGCACCCACAGGCTGTTGGTGGGCCAGCCGATCGCGATGACTAGGCCGCAAAGGGCGGTGATGATCGCGGCGGTGATGATCCAGCCGGAGCCCTTCGCCGACCAGTGCTTGTAGCCGATCCAGGCGCGCACGACGCCGGATGCGACGAGGCTCGCTGCCAGGAGCAGGGTAAGCACGGCAGACGCCAGCAGCGGATTGGTGAAGGCGATGATGCCGCCGATCGCGTAGAGCAGGCCGCCGAGCAGCCACCAGAAGAAGCCGCCCCAGCTCTTCACACCGAAGGCTTGGACAATCTCGAAGCCGCCGGCGATCAGCATCATGAAGCCGACGAGATAGACCGAGGCTACGGTGGCGAGCAGCAGGTTGCCGAGCGCGATCACGCCGACGATCAGCATGACGATCCCGAGCGCGACGAACCAGCCCCATTTGGAGCGCAGCTCGCCGATATGTTCCTTCAACGTCTGCGACATATCCGGTGTCAAAGTCATAACCGTGGTCCCTCCTTTGAACGTGAGCGGTCCCGAAAAGCGGACCCGTTCGGGAAGGATGGTACCTCCACCCGGCTGCGGCGTCCACGGTGCGATAACGCAACGGAAAAGGCTGTGAGAATTTAATTCAAATTTTACGTAATCGGCTGAAACAGGAATTTGAGGGGGCATGGCGCGGTCAGCCGTGCTAACGGGGTTTTATGGCAAATCGCATCCCAACTTCCATTCTCGCCGCCGCGGTCATGCTTGCCCTGCCGGCCAGTGCCCATGCCGAAGGCGGGTTGTTCGACTGGGTCCACGGCGACTGGAAGCTGATCGTGGGAGCGACCGGCATGGTGGCGCCCGATTTCGAAGGCGCCAAGGACCTCATGTTCAGCGTATCGCCGGTCATTTCGCTGGGAAAGGCCGGACCGGAGGCGCGTTTCACCTCGCGCAATGACGGCATCTCCTTCTCGCTCTACGACAATGGCCGTCTGCGGGCCGGCGCGACGGGCAAGATCATCTTCGAACGCGATTCCGATGGCGATCTCAAGGGTCTGGACCCGGTTCGCTTCGGCGGCGAGGCCGGCGGCTTCGCGGAGATCTACCCGACAGACTGGCTGCGCGTGCGCGGCGAGGTGAGGCAGGGGATAAGGTCGCACAGCGGCGTGGTGGCCGACATCAGGGTCGATGCCTTCAAGGACATAACTCCGTCGGTGCGTGTGTCGGGCGGCCCCCGCATATCCTTCGCGTCTGAGGACTATTTCGACAGCTACTACGGCGTGAACGCCAAGGAATCGGCCAGATCGGGACTGTCGCAATACGATCCGGACGGTGGCGGCATCAAATCGATAGGCTTCGGCGGAGCCTACGACTGGAAGACGACGGACAGGCTGACGACGAGCGTCTTCAGCGAATATTCCCGGCTGATGGGCGAAGCGGCCGATTCCAGCCTGGTGAAGGAGCGCGGCTCGCCCAACCAGTTCACGATCGGCGTTTCCGCGGCCTACCGCTTCGACTTCACAATGTAGCCTACGGCAAGACCCGCGCGTCTATCGGGTGGCTCGTGACGCTGGCGATGCGGATGCCGTCGCGTTCGAGGAGGGCCGGGTTGAGCAGATAGTTGCTGGCAAACGGCACTATCAGGCAGGGCACCCGCATGATTGCCGTCGCATTGGCGGAAACGAACATAGCTCCGAGCTGCTGAGTGCCGGACAGGTCGCTTTGCCAGCTGGCGGTCAAATCCGGGCTGGCGATCGACACGGAGTCCGGAACCTCGATCTCCAGAAGCTGATAGGTCGGGGGCAGGTTGTGGGCATCGATGTGGACGAGAATTTCAAGCAACGCCGTTGCCGGATGGTCGGAACAATACACCATCGGCGTAGCTTTCGGATTCCATCGGCCAGCACTGACTATGCCGCCACGCCCGGACAAATCGGCGAAATTTGAAATCCGCCAAATCCGCATCGTCAGACGTAGATGCCATAGTCGATGCGATGTAGCTCCTCCTCGACCAGCCGCGCACCTGTCTCCGATTGCAGCAGCACCAGAGGCACCTCGTTCAGCACCCGACTCCTTTCCCTGAGCCAGCGCTGTGCCTTTTCGTGGTTTCCGAACACACGGTCGGCCATGCCGGAAATATGCTGGATACGCAGAACGCGATCGGATTCGGCGACGGTCAGGTCCTCGCCGCGTTCCTTGCGGCGGGCCAAGGTCCGGCGCGGCGCCACGATCGCATAGAGTTCCTCGCCGGTGAAACCGCGCGCCCTGAGTTCATCGATGCTGGCATACGGCAACGGAAACCGCTGGCCGGTAAGCTGTTCGATTTCCTGGAACGAGCCGCGCGGGGTCTCTGCCTGCTCCCAGGAGCCCGCGTCGACTTCGTCCCTGGTTCGCCTGTTTCGAGTCATCCGCGCCGTGCCTGTGCCACTTGCGCATGAATATATGCGCAAATGGCACATAGCGAAAAGTCCCATCGGTTCGCGGGCTCGACACTCCGCGCGCCCTCCGCTAGAAGCGCGGCCATGACGCATCTCCTGCGCACGCCGTTTGCGGCGATACGAATTACCGGCCCGGTTGTCCGGGCGGCCTGACGCCGCCGGAAGCCGGGATTCTTTTCGCGCGCAAAAACCTCGCGCTTTTCCAAAATCATGATAGTTCAACGCCCGGGCCGTCGCCGAGCAGCAATGTGACGGGCAATTTTTGGCAAGCCATATGACCGACACGACCGAAAAGATCGACTATTCGAAGACGCTCAACCTGCCGCAGACGGATTTCCCGATGCGCGCCGGCCTGCCCGAGAAGGAGCCCGCCATCGTCAAGCGTTGGCAGGACATGGGCATGTACAGGCGGCTGCGCGAGGACGCGGCCGGCCGCGAAAAGTTCGTGCTGCATGACGGCCCGCCCTACGCCAACGGCAACATCCATATCGGGCATGCGCTGAACAAGATCCTCAAGGACATGATCACGCGCTCCTTCCAGATGCGCGGGTTCGACTCCAACTACGTGCCCGGCTGGGACTGCCACGGCCTGCCGATCGAGTGGAAGATCGAGGAAGAAAATTATCGCTCGAAGGGCAAATCAAAGCCGGATCTTTCGGAGCCGGCGGCGATGATCGAGTTCCGCCGCGAGTGCCGCGCCTATGCCGAGCACTGGATCAAGGTGCAGGGCGCCGAGTTCCAGCGGCTGGGCGTGGTCGGCGACTTCGACAACCCGTATCTGACGATGGCCTATCACGCGGAGTCGCGCATCGCCGGCGAGCTGTTGAAGTTCGCGATGAGCGGGCAGCTCTATCGCGGCTCCAAGCCGGTGATGTGGAGCGTGGTCGAGCGCACGGCGCTGGCCGAGGCCGAGATCGAGTACGCCGACTATGAGAGCGATACGATTTGGGTCCAATTTCCAGTCAAGCACTTCGATGCAGCGCTTGAAGAAAAGATCGTTCGAGAAACCTTACCTGCCGACCAAATAAGCTACGGTTTTGACGACTTCAGTCTCAAGGACGCTGATGTCGTCATCTGGACAACCACTCCGTGGACCATTCCTGGCAATCGGGCGATCAGCTATTCGCCTCGCATATCCTATGGGCTTTATGAGGTCAGTGTTCCGAATTTCGATCCTGCAACATCTGACGTTGCGCCGAGGCGCCTTAAGCGGGTCGTGATCGCTGACGCGCTTGCGGAAGATGCTTTTGCGAAAGCGAAGTCTGACGAGCACAAGCGCCTGAGGACGATCCTCAACGAGGAGCTTTCATCGGTTCTATGCGCCCATCCGTTTGGCGATCTGGGCTATGGGTTCTGGGTGCCGATGATCGCAGGCGACCACGTCACCGACGATGCCGGCACCGGTTTCGTGCACACCGCGCCCGGCCACGGCCGCGAGGACTTTGACGCCTGGATGGACGCGGCGCCGGAATTGCGCCAGCGCGGCATCGATACGGCGATCCCGTTCACCGTGGACGACGCCGGCTATTTCACCAAGGACGCGCCGGGCTTCGGTCCCGATCGCGAGGGTGGGGCGGCGCGCGTCATCGACGACAACGGCAAGAAGGGCGACGCCAACAAGGCCGTCATCGACGCGCTGATCGCGAGAAACATGCTGTTCGCGCGAGGGCGGCTGAAGCACCAGTATCCGCATTCGTGGCGCTCGAAGAAGCCGATCATCTTCCGCAACACGCCGCAGTGGTTCGTCCACATGGACTACGACCTGAAGGACGGCACGACGCTCAGAACCCGCGCGCTGAAGGCGATCGACGACACCCGCTTCGTGCCGGCGGCCGGGCAAACGCGCCTGCGCGCGATGATCGAGGAGCGGCCGGACTGGGTGCTGTCGCGCCAGCGCGCCTGGGGCGTGCCGATCACCGTCTTCGTCGACGCGGACGGCAACGTCCTGAAGGACGAGGCGGTCAACCAGCGCATCGTAGATGCCTTCGAGGCGGAAGGCGCCGACGCCTGGTACGCCGAGGGTGCCAAGGAGCGCTTCCTCGGCAATCACGATCCGGCGAAATGGTCGATGGTGAAGGACATCCTCGACGTCTGGTTCGATTCGGGTTCGACGCACGCCTTCACGCTGGAGGACCGTCCGGACCTGAAATGGCCGGCCGACGTCTATCTGGAAGGCTCCGACCAGCATCGCGGCTGGTTCCACTCCTCGCTGCTGGAAAGCTGCGGCACGCGAGGGCGCGCACCCTACAATGCGGTCATCACCCATGGTTTCACCATGGACGAGGAAGGCCGCAAGATGTCGAAGTCGCTCGGCAACACGGTCGTCCCGCAGGACGTGATCAAGCAGTCGGGCGCCGACATCCTGCGCCTCTGGGTGGCGACGACCGACTATTGGGAAGACCAGCGGCTCGGCAAGACGATCCTGCAGACCAATATCGACGCCTATCGCAAGCTCCGCAACACCATCCGCTGGATGCTTGGCACGCTGGCGCATGACGACGGCGCGACGGTGCCGTTGGAAAAGATGCCGGAGCTGGAGCGGCTGATGCTGCACCGGCTGGCGGAACTCGATGAGCTCGTCCGCGCCGGCTACGACGCCTTCGACTTCAAGCGGGTGGCGCGCGCTCTGTCCGACTTCATGAACATCGAACTGTCTGCCTTCTATTTCGACATCCGCAAGGACGCGCTCTACTGCGAGGGACCGTCCAGCCTGAAGCGCAAGGCGGCGGTGCAGGTGGTCAGGCATCTGTTCGAGTGCCTGGTGAAGTGGCTGGCGCCCATGCTTCCGTTCACCACGGAGGAGGCCTGGCTCGACCGTTATCCCGGGAAGGAATCGGTGCACCTGGAGCAGTTCCCCAACGTGCCCGCCGAGTGGAAGGACGCCGCGCTCGAGAAGAAGTGGCGGAAGGTCAAGGACGTGCGGCGCGTGGTGACCGGCGCGCTGGAGATCGAGCGTGCGAGGAAGACGATCGGTTCCTCGCTGGAGGCCGTGCCGGTGGTTCATATGGCGGACGCGGCGCTGAAGGAGGCGATCGCCGGCATCGACATGGCCGAGATCGCCATCACCAGCGGCCTGGAGATCACCGATGGGCGGGCTCCGGCCGACGCCTTCACGCTGCCGGACGTGCCAGGTGTGGCCGTCGTGGTGGAGAAGGCGGAGGATCGCGGCCTGAAGAAATGCGCGCGTTCGTGGCGCTACACGGCCGATGTCGGCAGCGACCGCGAATTCCCGGAGGTTTCGGCAAGGGATGCCGAGGTGCTGCACGAATTGCAGTCGCTCGGGCGGCTGTGAGACGGGGCGGATCGAACGGCAACGGCGCCCGTCGTTGCTCTTGACGGACCCTTAAGGTAAACAGGGCACAGTCCGGCAGACAAATTGTCGCCGGATTTCCGTCGGATATGCGTTTGACGCTTGATCGGGGCCGGCGACGGAGAGGCGGTTTTCATTGGGACTGGTGCTTATGAGTGGACGAATTGGCGCGCGTGCGACCCTTGTTGCGCCGCTTGTCGTGGCCGGCCTGGCGGTGTCCGGTTGCGTGAGTTCTCCGACCTACGGCACCGGCACGACCGCCAACAAGCAGTTGACGACCGATGTGAGCACCATGTTCTCGCTGAAGCCGAAGCGCCGGTTCGCTTCGGACTATGCGCCGCGTCCGGAACTGGTGAAGCCCACCAATCCGACGACCGAGCTGCCGCCTCCGCAAGAGAGCATCGTGACGGCTTCGTCCGAATGGCCCGAATCGCCGGAGCAGCGCCGCGCACGCATACGCGCCGACGCCACCGAGAACCGCGACAAGCGAGGCTGGGAACCTGAGGTCGTCAACGACATCGCCGTCGACACTTCCTCAAGCAAGCCCAAGCTCGGTTCCTCCGCGCGCGGCCGGGACTCCGGCGTCGCGCCCGCCGGCGGTGGCGAGGATCTGAAGAAGAAGGGCGCGCAATTCCGCGAGCAGCTTGCCGCGACCAAGCAGGGCAGCCCGACCGTGCGCCGCACGCTGACCGAGCCGCCGATCGAATATCGCCAGCCGGCCGAGACCGCCGCGGCCGACGAACTCGGCGAGGACGAGTTCAAGAAACAGCGCCGGCTGAAGGCCGAGGCGAAGAAGGCGGCGGGTGGCAGCAGCTGGAAAGACCTCGTCCCCTGGCTCTGACCTAACCGCGACTTAGCGGCCGCGATCAGCGCTTCTCCTGAAAGAAGCGTTTCAGCATCTCCGACGCCTTGACTTCGCCAAAGCCGGAATAAACCTCCGGCGCATGGTGGCATGTCGGCGAGGCGAAGAAGCGCACGCCGCTGACCACCGCGCCGCCCTTCTCGTCGACCGCTCCGAAATAGAGTCGGCGGATGCGGGCAAAGGAGATGGCGCCGGCGCACATGGAGCAGGGCTCCAGGGTGACGTAGAGATCTGCCTCGCCGAGCCGCTCGGACGCCAGCCTGGTCGAGGCGTCGCGGATCACCAGCATTTCGGCATGCGCGGTCGGATCGGAGAGTTCGCGCGTGCGGTTTCCGGCGCGGGCGACGATCTCGCCGGCGCGGACGAGGACGGCGCCGATAGGCACTTCGCCGCGCGCGGCGGCGGCTTCAGCCTCGGCAAGCGCTTCGCCCATGAAATCGGAGCGGCCGGAATTCAATTCTATTTCCTCGCAAGCCCGAAACGATCCTGTTATCTAGCCGCGCAAAGAGGCAAAGGCCACATGGACGACGATCGAAAGAAATTTCCGCGCAAAGGCGGCGGCAAGCCGGGCGGACCGCCGCGAAAACCCGGCGAAGGCAGGCCGGCTTTTGCTGGCAAGCCGCGCGCGGCTGGCAAGAAACCCTACGCCAAGCGTTCGCCGGAGGCGGCAGCCTCCGCTGGCGAGCGGCCGAAGCGTGATTTCCGGCGGGACGACAGGCCGAGAGGCGAGGAGCGCGGGGCTGGCGCGCCAAAGCCTTTCCGCAAGGGGCCGCCGCGCGACGACAGACCTTTCGCCAAGCGCGAGGGCGAAGAGGGGCGCAAGCCGTTCGCCAAGCGCGCCGACGGCGAGCGCAAGCCGTTTGTGCGCCGGGAAGAAGGCAGCGACCGGCCGAGACAAGACTTCGAGCGGAGCGATCGCCACGGCGACAGACCCTTTGCCAAGCGCGAGGGCGGTGAGGGACGCAAGCCATTCGCCAAACGTGCCGACGGCGACCGCAAGCCGTTCGTGCGCAGGGAAGAAGGCGGCGACCGGCCGAAGCGCGATTTCGAGCGTCGGGAACGCCCCGCCGCGGAGGGCGGCGCTCCGCGTGAAGGCCTGCGTTCCTTCGGCTCGAAAAGCCATGAAGGGCAGCGGCGCTCCTATGGCATGAAGAGCCATGAGGGCGGCGAGCGCAAGCCGTTCAGGAAACGTCAGGAGGGCGTCGAGGACGTTGCCGGCGAACGGATCGCCAAGCGCCTCGCGCGCGCCGGCATTGCCTCGCGCCGCGACGCCGAGGATCTGATCGCGGCGGGGCGCGTCAGCGTCAACGGCCGCAAGCTGGACACGCCTGCATTCAACGTGATGCCTGAAGACCGGATCGAGGTGGACGGCACCGCCATCCCGGCCATCGAGCGCACGCGGCTGTTCCTGTTCCACAAGCCGGCAGGCTTGGTGACGACGAACCGCGATCCCGAAGGGCGCAAGACGGTCTTCGAGGTGCTGCCGGCCGACCTGCCGCGGCTGATGACCATCGGACGGCTGGACATCAACACCGAAGGCCTGCTGCTGTTGACCAATGATGGCGGGCTGTCACGCGTGCTGGAACTGCCGGCGACCGGGTGGCTGAGGCGCTACCGCGTGCGGGTGCACGGCAAGGTCGAGGAAAAGGCGCTCGCCGGACTGAAGGACGGCATCGCCGTCGACGGCGTTTTCTACGGCTCCATCGAGGCGACGCTCGACCGCGAACAGGGCAGCAACGCCTGGCTGACGATCGGCCTGCGCGAAGGCAAGAACCGCGAGGTGAAGAACATCCTCGGCGCTCTCGGGCTGGAGGTGTCGCGGCTGATCCGCATCTCCTACGGACCGTTCCAGCTCGGCGACCTGCCGGAAGGCCATGTACTGGAGATCAAGGGCCGCATGCTGCGCGAACAGCTCGGCGAGCGGCTGATCGAGGAGGCCGGCGCGAATTTCGAGGCGCCGGTGGTGAACCAGTTCCCCAACCAGCCGGTGAAGCGTGGGCCGGAACCGAAGGCCGAGCCGGTCGAGCGGCCGAGGATTGCGCGGGACGGCGAGCGCGGCCGGATCGGCGAAGGCGGACTGATCAAGAAGCGCCACCGCCGCGAGAATTCGCGGGACGAAGCCCTGGGCAAGCTGTCGACGCGGCCGGACCGCGGGGCAAAACCCGCTTTTGGCGACCGGCCCGACCGGGGACCGAAAAAATTCGATCGCGATGGAAAGTTCGGCGACGGACCGAGGCCTCCGCGCGCGGGAAAACGCGACCAGCCGCCGCTGGAACCACCGGGCCAGCGCAGGTCCAATGTGTGGATGGCTTCCGGTGCAAGGCCGATCGGCGCGGGCCGCGCCGCCGCCGAGAAGGCCGAGGCCGAGGCCAAGCGGACGGCGAAGAAGGCCGCCTATGGCAAGCCCCGGAACGGCAAGCCCGGAGGAAAGCCGGGATTTGGCAAGGCGGGAAGCGACAGGCCGCGAAGTGACAAGCCAGGGGGCGACCGGCCAGGGGGCGACCGGCCAAGGGGCGATCGGCCAACAGGCGGAAGAGGCGGGCCGCGGGGACGAGATGCGGATCGTCGGCGGTGAGTTCCGCGGCAGGCCGCTGGCCACGCCGCGCAGCCAATCGATCCGCCCGACGACCGACCGCACGCGCGAGGCGGTCTTCAACGTGCTCGCCCACCGCTTTGCGGACAAGCTCGAAGGCGCGCGGGTGCTCGACCTGTTTGCCGGAACCGGCGCGCTGGGGATCGAGGCGCTGTCACGCGGCGCGGCGCACTGCCTGTTCATCGAGGAATCGGCGGAAGGGCGTGGCCTGATCCGCACCAATGTCGAGGCATTGGGCCTGCAGGGACGGACGAAGATCTTCCGGCGCGATGCGACCGGGCTGGGCGATGTCGGCACGATCGCGCCGTTCGGCCTGGTCTTCGCCGATCCGCCCTATGGCAAGGGGCTTGGCGAGATGGCGCTTCGCTCGGCGCTCAAGGGCGGCTGGCTGCTGCCCGGCGCGCTTTGCGTGGTGGAGGAGGCGTCATCCGCGCATTTCGCTCCCGGAGAAGGCTTTTCCGTCGTCGACGAGCGCGGCTATGGCGACACCGTGATCCGCTTCATCGAGGCGGCCGGCGCGCGTTAAGAAGCCGCCGCACACTTTTTCGTGTCGATGCTCCAGCTTGCCGCGCCGCTCCGAATTCGGCCTCTTTTGCCCGCCAGATGACCAACAATTAACTTACGGCGCGGGTGTCCGCCCCATATAGTCCGGGCGAAACTCACTGGAGCAGACATGGCTTTTTACGCCGAGGCACCAAAGGCCCGGACATCGGGCATCGGATGGCGACGCAGCCTGCAGGGAGCGGCGCTGGCGCTGCTGCTGTCGGCCGGATCGGCGGCAGCCGTCGACAAGACGCCCGTCGAAAACAAGATATCCAGCTTCCTGCTCGACAACGGCATGGAAGTCGTGGTGATTCCCGACCGGCGCGCCCCGATCGTCACCCACATGGTGTGGTACAGGGTCGGCAGCGCCGACGAGCCGCCCGGAAAATCCGGCATCGCGCATTTCTTCGAGCACCTGATGTTCAAAGGCACGGCCAAGCACAAGGCCGGCGAGTTCGGCGCGAAGATCGCGGAGATCGGCGGCAGCGAGAACGCCTTCACCTCCGACGACTACACGGCCTACTACCAGACGGTGCCGCCCGAGGCGCTCGAGACCATGATGGAATACGAGGCCGACCGGATGCGCGGCCTGATCCTGACCGACCAGGTGATCGGGCCGGAGCGCGACGTCGTGCTGGAGGAGCGCCGCTCGCGTATCGAGACCAGCCCGCAAGCGCTGTTGTCGGAGGAGATAGAGGCGACGCTCTACCAGAACCATCCCTACCGCATACCGGTGATCGGCTGGATGCACGAGATGGAGAAGCTCAACCGCACCGATGCCGTCGCCTTCTACGACCGTTATTATGCACCGAACAACGCGATCCTCATCGTCGCCGGCGACGTTGATGAAAAGGAAGTGCGCGCGCTGGCGGAAAAGACCTACGGCAAGGTGGCGCGCGGGCCGGACCTGCCGCCGCGCATCCGTCCCGAAGAGCCCGAGCAGAACACGGCGCGCACCGTGACGTTGAGCGATCCGCGCGTTTCGGTGCCGAGCTTTTCACGATCCTGGCTGGTTCCCTCCTACCACACAGCCGAGCCGGGCGAGGCCGAAGCGCTCGACCTGCTGTCCGAGATCCTGGGCGGCGGCGTGCGCAGCCGCATTTACCAGGCCCTGGTGGTGAAAAGCGGAGTCGCCTCTTCGGTCGGCGCTTATTTCGACGGGTCCAAGCTCGACGAGACGGCCTTCACCGTCTACGGCGCGCCGCGCGGCACGGCCAAGCTCGAGGAAGTGCAGGCGGCGATCGGCGCGGAGATCGCCGCCATCGTCAAGGACGGTGTGACGGAGAAGGAACTGGAGAGCGCGCGAAACCGTTTCCTGCGCGCGATGATCTTCGCGCGCGACAACCAGGCTTCGATGGCAAATCTCTACGGCGCCGCGCTCGCAACCGGCAGCACGGTGGCGGATATCGAGGAATGGCCCGACCGCATCAAGAAGGTGACGACCGCCGACATCCAGAAGGTCGCTGCGAAATACCTGGCCAGCGACCATTCAGTAACGGGCTTCCTGCTGCCCGCCGACCCGATACAGAATTGACATGAGCATGATGACGCAACTGTTTGCGAAGACTCGGATTTCGGCCGCAGGCCTTGCCTTGGCCGCCTGCATGGCATTGGCCGCGCTGCCGGCGCAGGCCAACGTCGATATCCAGCAGGTGAGGAGCGAGAAGGGCATCACCGCCTGGCTGGTCGAGGACTATTCGGTGCCGATCGTGACGATCCGCTTTTCGTTCAAGGGCGGCAACACCCAGGACCCCGAGGGCAAGGAAGGCCTTTCCGAGCTGATGAGCGGCCTGTTCGACGAGGGCGCGGGAGAACTCGATTCCGACGCGTTCCAGATCAAGCTCGACGATGCCGGGGCCGAGATGCGTTTCGGCGCGGAGCGCGACCGGACTTTCGGCTCGATGCGCATGCTGGCCGAGAAGAAGGACGAGGCATTCGATCTGCTGAAGCTGGCGATCCAGCAGCCGCGCTTCGACGCCGCGCCGATGGACCGCATCCGCGCGCAGATCGTTTCGGGCATAGTCGCCAACCAGCGCGATCCCGAGACCGCGGCGCGGGTCAAATGGGCGGAAGCGCTCTATGGCGCCCATCCCTATGCGCGTCCGGACGAAGGCACGGAGAAATCGCTGGCGACGATCACCGCCGACGACCTGCGCGATTACCACCGGCGGGTGTTTGCGCGCGACAATCTCAACGTGGCGGTTGTCGGCGCCATCGATGCGGAAACGGTGAAGCGGGAGCTCGACAGACTGTTCGGCGACCTGCCGGAACGATCCGACCTGCGGCCGGTCGAGAAGGTGGACCTGAAGCTCGACCAGGAAGTGCGGGTGGACTACGACCTGCCGCAGACGTCGCTGCAGCTCGCCTATCCGGGCGTTCCGCGCGACGCGCCCGACTTCTTCGCTGCCTATCTGATGAACCACATATTGGGCGGCGGCACCTTCACCTCGCGGCTGTTCGACGAGGTGCGCGAAAAGCGCGGGCTGGCCTATGGCATCAATTCCTCGCTGGTGACGCAGGAATACGCCTCAAGCCTCGTGATCGGCACGGCGACGCGTTCCGACCGTGCCGCCGAAACGCTCGGCGTCATCCGCGACACGGTGCGCAGGATGGCGGAGGAGGGGCCGACCGAGGCCGAGCTGGCGGCGGCCAAGCAATATGTCATCGGCGCCTACGCGCTCAACAATCTCGACAGCTCCAGCGCGATCGCCTCGACCCTGCTCTCCCTGCAGGAAGAGAAGCTCGGGATCGACTATATCGACCGGCGCACCGCCCTGATCGAGGCTGTCACGCTGGACGAGGTCAAGGCGGCGGCAAGAAAGCTGCTCACGGCCGATCCGGCGATCCTGGTGATCGGGCCCCCGTTGGAAGGGACCAAGGGGTGACGACCGACGCCGTGGCCGGCGGCGGTCCGAGCTTCGCCATAGCCTTCGGCGGCGGCGGGGCGAGGGGGCTGGCCCACATCCACGTCATCGAAGCGCTCGACGAACTCGGCATACGGCCGGTCGCGGTGGCGGGGACCTCGATCGGCGCGATCATGGCGGCGGCCGTCGCCTCCGGCATGACAGGCAAGCACATCAACGCCTACGCCCGCTCGATCCTGTCGCGCCGCGCCGAGGTGGTCGCCAGGATGTGGAGCGCCCGTCCCGAGACGCTGTCGCAGATGATGGGCGGGTTCAAGGTCACGCAGTTCAACATCGAGCGCGTCCTGCATGCCTTCCTGCCGCACCAGGTTCCGAAGACCTTCGAGGAGCTGGCGATACCGCTGCAGGTCACGGCGACGGACTATTTCGGCCATCACCTGAAAGTGTTTTCCGAAGGCGATCTGCATCTCGCGCTGGCAGCCTCGGCCGCGATACCGGCGGTCTTCGCCCCGGTGGTGCGGGAAGGGCGGACCTACATCGACGGAGGCATGTACAATCCGGTGCCGTTCGACCTCCTGCACGGCAAGGCCGATATCGTGATCGCGGTCGATGTTGTGGGTTCGCCGCAGGAGGAGGGCCGCAAGCCGACCTCGATCGACCTGATGTTCGGCGCCACGCAACTGCTGATGCAGTCGATCATCGCGCACAAGGTGGAGCGTTGCCCGCCCGACATACTGCTTTGCCCGCCGGTATCCAAATACCGTGTGCTCGACTTCCTGAAGATAGACACGCTGATGGCCGAGACGGCGCCGGTGAAGGACGAGCTGAAGCGCGCCGTGGAGGCGGCCCTCAGGGCCAGGGCAGCCGCCTGACTGAAGTGCGCGACGCCGCAGCCATTGCAGAAGGCCGGCCGGAACAATAGATGGTTGGGCAGAGTTCCCCGCCTAGCGCATGAACAATCAGGACAGACGATGAATGATGCAGCCGATGCCGCGCGCTTGACCGACCAGGTCGCGGCCCTTGTCGAGGCGGCGAAGAAGGCCGGCGCGGACGCCGCCGACGCGGTCGCGGTAAGAGGGCGCTCGACCAGCGTCTCGGTGCGGCTGGGCAAGGTGGAGAGCACCAATTCCTCCGAAGGCGACGACGTGTCGCTGAGGGTGTTCGTCGGCAGGCGCGTCGCCAGCGTCTCGGCAACGGCTTCGTCCGATCCGGCAGCACTTGCCGAGCGCGCGGTCGCCATGGCGAAGGTGTCGCCGGAAGACCCCTACCAGGGGCTGGCTGACGCCAACCTGCTCGCCAAGACGATCCGCGACCTCGATCTCTACGATACGACGGCGGTCTCGGCGGACGAACTGCGCGAAAGCGCGCTCGCGGCCGAGGCGGCCGCGCTGGCGGTGCCGGGCGTGACGAATTCGGGTGGCAGCGGCGCCAGCGCGGGCCTTGGCGGGCTGGTGCTTGCGACGTCTCATGGCTTCGTCGGCCACTATCTCGGTTCGCGCTTCGGCCGCTCTGCGAGCGTGATCGCCGGGCAGGGGACCGGCATGGAACGCGACTACGATTATTCGTCGCGGCCGCATTTTGCCGACCTCGATTCCGCCGAAGAGATCGGCCGCAAGGCCGGCGAGCGCGTGGTGCGCCGGCTGAACCCCCGCAAGGCGAAGACCGGCACGGTCGACGTCGTGTTCGACCCGCGCGTGGCGCGTGGGATCGCCGGGCATCTCGCCGGCGCGATCAACGGCGCGTCGGTCGCCCGCAAGACGAGCTTCCTGCGCGACAGGATGGGCCAGCAGGTCGCCTCGGCGGCTATCACCGTGACGGACGAGCCGGCGCTGATGCGCGGCCAGGCTTCGCGGCCGTTCGACGGCGAGGGCATTGCCGGCGAAAAGCTGCTGATGGTCGAGAAAGGCGTGTTGAACCACTGGTTCCTGTCGACCTCGGCGGCGCGGGAGCTCGGCCTCCAGACCAACGGCCGCGGCGCACGCTCGGGCTCGTCGGTGTCGCCGTCTTCGACCAATCTGGCTATCGAGGCGGGCGAAAGGAGCCCGGAAGACATCATCAGGTCGCTGAAGACTGGCTTCTACGTCACCGAAGTGTTCGGCCAGGGCGTCGACATGATTACCGGCGAATACAGCCGCGGCGCTTCGGGCCTCTGGATCGAGAACGGCGAACTGACCCATCCTGTGGCGGAGGTGACGATCGCGTCGAACCTCAAGGATATGTTCCTCAGGATGGTGCCGGCGAGCGACCTCGACCGCAACTACGCGACCGCGAGTCCGACGCTGCTGATCGAAGGGATGACCCTTGCCGGCAGTTGAGCAGATCAACGAAACCGACCTTGCGGGCGATCTCGCTCTGCTGCTGGAGGCCGCGCGGGAGGCCGGAAAGATAGCCCTGCGCTATTTCGGGCAAAGCCCGGAGGTGTGGCTGAAGGGCGGCACGTCGCCGGTAAGCGAGGCCGACTACGCCGCCGACCATTTTCTGAACGAGACCCTGCTGGCTGCAAGGCCGGACTACGGGTGGCTCTCCGAGGAGAGGGCGGACGACGCCGCGCGGCTCGCGGCTCGTCGCACCTTCGTGGTCGATCCGATAGACGGCACGCGCGGTTTCCTGGAGGGCCGGCGCGACTGGTGCGTCTCCGTCGCGGTTGTCGAGCAGGGCCGGTCGATCGCCGGCGTGCTGGAATGTCCGGCCCGCCAGGAGACGTTTTCGGCGGTGCTCGGCGGCGGCGCCTTCAAGAATGGCAAGCGGCTGAAGCTCGGTGCTGTGCGGCCGGTGGCGCTGGTCGGAGGCCCGGCCGTGATGATCGATGCGCTGCCGCCCGACACACGCGACCGCCTGAAGCGCGCGGAATACGTGCCCTCGCTCGCCTACCGCCTGGCGATGGTGGCGGACGGAACCCTCGATGCGAGCTTCATAAAGCCGAATTCGCATGACTGGGACTTGGCGGCGGCGGACCTGATCCTGCGCGAGGCGGGCGGCGACATTCTCGACGAGCACGGCAGGCCGCCGAGCTATGGCGGATCGCAGATCCGGCACGGCTCGCTGGTTGCCGGCAGCGGCGCGCTTCTGGCCGCCATGGCCCGAACCATCGCCGTCGCCGGTTGAGAAGCGTCGAAATATGTTTGAAAAGGAAGCGTTTTCGGCTACTTCGCCACATATTCGGCTGAGCGCATAGTTGCTACGAAATGCCGGTTTTGCACAGGGCCGCGGCCCAAAAATCGATTCCGATTCCCCAGCCGATGCGTTAGACAGGCGGCTAGCAGCGAACAAGGTGTCCAAAATGGCCGGCGCAGATGGCGAAAAACAGCTTTTGCATCTGGTTTTCGGCGGTGAACTGAAGAAGCTCGGCAGCACGGAATTTCGTGATCTCGACGGGCTCGACATCGTCGGCATCTACCCGAACTACAAAACTGCCCACGCAGCCTGGAAGGCGAAGGCCCAAGCGAGCGTCGACAACGCGCACATGCGGTATTTCGTCGTTCATCTGCACCGGCTGCTCGATCCCGACATGACGGGGCCGGACATGAAAGGGCCGGAGATGAAGGGCTCCGGATCGGAACAATAATGGACGAGCAGACCGCAGCGCAGCCGGTGGTCCGGCGTGCCGCCAAGAAGAAGGCCGCCAATCGGCCAAAGGCCTTGTGGATGAAGATCCGCGAGCCGCTCGCCCAGTCGCGCGTGGCGAAGGGCGTCCTCACCTCGATGTTCGCACAGGCGCTGCGCTTCGTGAAGCTGACCAATCCGACGGTCGCCGGCTCGATCAAGCTTGACGGCACCTACGAGGTCGACGAACCGGGGATCGTGGCGCTCTGGCACGGCCAGCACCTGCTTGCGCCGGTCTTCTATCCGAGCAGCAGGGAACTGGTCGCGATGGTGTCGCGCAGCGCCGACGCAGAGCTGAACGCGATGGTCCTCGAGAAGTTCGGCATCGATGCGGTGCGCGGCTCCGGCGGACGGCAGAACACCCGCCATTTCGACAAGGGCGGCGCCAAGGCGCTCATTGCCCTGAAAAAGGCGCTCGACGCCGGCAAGAACGTCGCCATGATCGCAGACATACCGCATGGCAAGCCGCGCGAGGCCGGAATGGGCGTCATCCTGCTTGCCCGCCTGTCCGGTCGGCCGATCATCAGCGCGGCGATCGCGACCAGCCGCCGCAAGGTGCTGGAGAAGAGCTGGGACAAGACGACGATCAGCCTGCCTTTCGGCCGCAGCGCCATGGCCATCGGCGACCTCATCTATGTTCCGAAGGACGCGGACGAGGCCGAGATGGAACGCAAGCGGCAATTGCTGACCGACACACTCAACGCGGCGACGGCCGAGGCCTATGCCCTCGTAGATGGTGTGCGATGAGCGAGAAGTGGGCGCGTACCCTGCTGGCGGCATACCGGCTCGCGGGCGCGGCCGCTTTCCCGCTGGTCGGTCCCTACGTCGCCTGGCGCGCCACCAAGGGCAAGGAAGACCCGAACCGGCGGTATGAGCGCTCCGGCTACGCCGGTAAGCCGAGGCCGGACGGGCCGTTGATCTGGGCGCATGCGGCAAGCGTCGGCGAGACGATCGCCATCGTCCCCCTGGTCGAAAGCATTCTCGGTCTCGGCGTCAACATCGTGCTCACCACCGGAACGGTGACGTCGGCGCAGGTGGCGGAGGAACGCCTGGGCGACAGCATCATCCATCAGTTCGTGCCGCTCGACCTGAGGCCAGCGATCACGCGCTTCCTCAACCACTGGCAGCCGGATCTGGCGATCATCGCGGAATCCGAGATCTGGCCGATGACGATCATGGAGCTCGGAGGACGTCGCATCCCCCAGGTTCTGGTCAACGGACGCCTTTCGGAGCGCTCCTTCGCCTCGTGGCAGAAGCGTCGCTACATAGCTGAGGCGCTGTTCGAGAACCTCTCGCATGTGGTGGCGCAGTCGGAGGCGGACGCCGAGCGCTTTGAGGCGCTGGGCGCCAGGCCGGTGACGGTATCGGGCAACCTCAAGGTCGACACAGTCCCACCACCCGTCGACGAACGAGCGCTGCACTCGATCGCGCGCCAGCTCAGCCTGCGCCCGACCTGGGCAGCCGTCTCGACGCATGAGGGCGAGGAGAGGATGGCGGCGGAAATCCACAGGATGCTGCGTTCGCGCCATCCCGGGCTGCTGACCATCATCGTGCCGCGCCATCCCGAGCGGGCCGCGGCGCTGGCGGCCGAATTCGCGGCGATGGGGCTGCGGGTCGTGTTGCGCAGTTCGGGCGATCGCGTCCGTTCGGACACGGACATTTTGCTCGGCGATACGATCGGCGAGATGGGCCTCTATCTCAGGCTGACCGAGATCGCCTTCGTCGGGCGTTCGCTGACCTCGGAAGGCGGCCAGAACCCGCTCGAGCCGGCGATGCTGAAAACGGCGGTGCTCGCCGGGCGCAACGTGCAGAATTTCCGCGAAGCCTACCAACGGCTGATCGACAGCGGCGCGGCCAAGCTCGTCGCCGACCGCGACATGCTGGCCGGCGCGGTCAATTTCCTGCTGATCAACGACGGCACCCGCCGCAAGATGATGGCGGCGGGAACCGCGACCGTCGACGAGATGCGCGGCGCGCTTTCCAAGACGCTGAAGGCGCTCGAACCGTTCATCCATCCGCTGATCGTCAAGGCGCGGCTCAAGGGTACGCGCTGAATGGCCAGCGAAGCGCCTCCGTTCTGGTGGGAGCGGCCGGATTGGCGCGCCTACGCCCTCTACCCGGCGTCGCGCATCTACAGCTTCGTCGCCACGCGGCGGATGATCAACGCGCGGCGCGAGAAGCTGGACATCCCGGTGCTGTGCGTCGGCAACTTCACCGTTGGCGGCACCGGCAAGACGCCGGTCGCGATCGCGCTCGCCAAGCAGGCGAAGAAGATGCACCTGACGCCCGGCTTCCTGTCGCGCGGCTATGGCGGCAGCATCGGCGAGCCGCATGTCGTCGACCGCAAGCACGACAGCGCCCGGCAGGTTGGCGACGAGCCGCTGCTGCTGTCGGACCACGCGATCACCGCGACGACGCCGAACCGCGTTGCAGGCGCCAAGCTCCTGATGCAGCGCGGCTGCGATTTCCTGATCATGGACGACGGCTTCCAGAGCGCCCAGATCCACATGGACTATGCGCTGGTCGTGGTGGACGGGCGCTACGGCGTCGGCAACGGCCATGTGCTGCCCGGAGGGCCGCTGCGCGCCAACCTGATCGACCAGGTTCGTTTCGCGACCGGCATCGTGCGCATGGGCGAGGACAAGGCAGGCGAGGCGGTGGTCAGGCTGGCGGCGCGCGCCGGCCGCCCGATCTTCGAGGCAGTGACGAGGACGCGCGGCGCCGACAAATTCGCCAACCGGCGCTTCCTCGCCTTCGCCGGCATCGGCCATCCGGACAAGTTCTTCGACACGGTGACCAATGCGGGCGGCGAGGTCGTGATGACCCGGTCGTTTTCGGATCACCATTTCTACTCGAACGACGAGTTGAAGGAACTGGTGGATATGGCCGGCGGCGCCGAACTGGAGCTGATCACCACGGCCAAGGATTTCGCCCGCCTGCGCAACGGCACGGCGCTGAAGGAAATGCTCGACAAGCTCAACGTGCTGGAGATCGACGCGGTGTTCGAGAACGCGCTTGCGACGAAACGCATCATCGAGGAAACGCTCGCTGCCTGGCGGGAGCGGCGGCTGAAGGCCTGACGCCCGGTTATTTCAGCATAATCTTTTCCGAAAACCGCTACACACTTTTCGGGATCATGCGTCAGGTGCGCCGGCGGCTAAGCTCCGGATTGGCGTCCATTTCACGCTTCAGCGAGGCGGCTGCGTTGATATAGGCCTCCTGCCGGGCGACGCTCCAGTACTTCAACTCGTCGAGCGGGATGGATTCGCCGGTGACGGCGCAGCGCACGAAGGCGCCGGGGCTGGTGACCTGGAAATCGCCGTCGAGATAGCGGATACGGGCTTCCCGGGCGCCGGGACCCTCAAATCTGTTCATCATCGTTTTGTTCCGCCACAAAACCCCGAAGAGGTCAAGCGGGCGAAATCGCGCTGGATGCCGACGGGCATGGCTAACGCCGGCCGAACAGCCGCTCGATGTCGGCGAGCTTGAGTTCGATATAGGTCGGGCGGCCGTGGTTGCAGGTGCCGGAGCCCGGCGTCGCCTCCATCTGGCGCAGAAGCGCGTTCATCTCCTCGGGCTTCAGCAACCGGCCGGAGCGGACCGAGCCGTGGCAGGCCATGGTCGCCGCGATACGGTCGAGCCGTTCCTTCAGCGTGTCGACCGTGTCGTTGTCTGCGATCTCGTCGGCGAGATCGCGTACAAGCTGGCCGACATCGGTCTCGCCGAGCATGGAGGGCGTCTCGCGCACCGCGACCGCGCCGGGGCCGAAGCGTTCGATACCGAGGCCGAAGCGGGAGAGCGTGTCGGCATGGGAGGCGAGGCGCTCGGCATCCTCCTCGGGAAGGTCGACGATCTCGGGAAGGAGAAGCATCTGCGCCGGCATGGGACGCGAGTGGAGGGCCTCTTTCAGCGCCTCGTATACCAGGCGCTCATGGGCGGCGTGCTGGTCGACGATAACCAGGGAATCGTGGGTCTGCGCGACGATGTAGTTCTCGTGCACCTGCGCGCGGGCGGCACCCAGTTCGGCGCCGAGCAGGCTTTGGTCCGGCGCGTCGATGCCGGCGCGCGCGTCGGCGCTGACGGCCGGGCCGGCGTCGAAGGCGGCCTGGACGCTTTCTCCAAAACCCTGGCCGAAACCCATGTCGAGGGGACGGTAGGGCGAGCGGGCGGTGTCGAAGCCGCCGGAGGAAGCGCGGAAGGACGGATCGTAGGTGCGGTGGCCGTTGGCGGGACCCGGATGGCCGTAGGTTGCTGGACCCGGCCTGAATGCATTGGCGAGGCCGGCCGCTCCCGTGGTCGCCGAGCGGATGCCGGCGGCGGCGAGCGCCTGCTTGATGGCGCCGACGATCAGGCCGCGGACGAGGCCGGGATCGCGGAAGCGGACATCCGCCTTTGCGGGGTGGACATTGACGTCAACCAGCGCCGGATCGAGCGTCAGGAAAAGCACTGACACCGCATGGCGGTCGCGCGGCAGCACGTCGGCAAAGGCGCCGCGGATGGCGCCGGCGATCAGTTTATCGCGCACCGGGCGGCCGTTGACATAGGCATATTGCTGCAGCGCGTTGGCGCGGCTGTAGGAGGGGATGGATATGTGGCCGGAAAGCGCCACGTCCTCGCGGACCGCGTCGACGGCAAGCGCGTTTTCAGGGAAGTCGGAGCCCATCACCTGAGCGATGCGGCGCAGACGCCCTTCCGGCGTGTCGTCCGCCGCCGGCAGGTCGAGCGTCGAGCGGTCGGTGCCCGAGAGGGTGAAGCGGACGGAAGGGAAGGCGATGGCGATGCGCTTCACCACGTCCGATATCGCCGAGCTTTCGGCGCGTTCGCCCTTCATGAATTTCAGCCGGGCCGGCGTCGCGAAGAAGAGGTCGCGGACCTCGACCGACGTGCCGCGGTTGGCGGCCGCCGGCTTCACCGCCGACAGATGGCCGCCTTCGACGGAAACCTCGGCCGCGGCATCGGAGCTTGGCGTGCGCGAGCGGATGGCAAGCCGTGCGACGGAGCCGATCGAGGGCAGGGCCTCGCCGCGGAAGCCGAGCGATCGGATGTCGTGGATGTCGGTCGAAAGCTTGGACGTGCAATGGCGGGAGACCGCGAGCATCAGCTCGTCGATGGCTATGCCGGAACCGTCGTCGACCACGCGGATGAGCGACAGGCCGCCGCCGGCGGTGGCGATCTCGACGCGCGAAGCGCCGGCGTCGAGCGCGTTCTCGACCAGTTCCTTCACCACGCTTGCAGGACGTTCGATGACCTCGCCGGCGGCGATCTGGTTGATCATCGTGTCGGATAGCTGGCGGATGGGCATGCGGCGATTATACAGGGATTCGGCCGGCCGGCGACCGGTCGGTTACGGCAGATCACATGATGTTGCCGCGTCAGCCACTCGGCCCGTAGTCCCTAGGGCCTTACTCGCAGGCGAAGAACGTCGCGAAATCGCCGACCACGGAAACCCCGGCGTAGCGCAGCTTGGGCCGAAGCAAATTCCTCCGGTGGCCCGGGGAGTTCTTCCATCCCGCAAAAAGGCTTTGTGCGCTTCGATATTTTTGGCCGACGTTTTCCGCGCACACGATGCTGATCCCGGCCGCCCTTGCCGCAGCCGATCTCTGCCGGAAGCCATCGTGGCTGAGCCTGTTCCTCGTCGCCTGATACCGGCTGTGCTGCCGGGCCAGGGCCTGCAGCGTGCCATTGGGAACAAGCGGCGAGAGGCCGCGGCTCTTCCTGTAGGAATTGATCAAGGCGAGCGTCTGCGGGCCAAAATTGCCGGTCGCCGCCAGCACGACGTGCGCGGTGGGCTTGCCGTCACCGGAATAGGCCAGGCTCGGGAAGGTTGCCAGAACGACGGCGGCGAAGGCGGCTATGTGAAGGCGCATGAACAAACGTAGCTGCCTTGGCCTCCGGCCTTCAAGGACGTCTCGAAGCAACGTGTGGCAAAGGTTATCAATTTCCTTCACGCGGCTCGGAGGCCGATTGACCCGGCCAGGTATTGCCGGATGGCCGGCAGGTCGACGACCTTTCCGCAAAGGCCGACATGGCCGTCGGGCCGGATCAGATAGAATGACGGCTGCGGGATGCCGACACGGGCGAGTTCGGCGTCGTTGTCCGGGTCGGAGGGAATTGTCCAGGTCCGGACGATGTCGCCATAGCCAAGATCGGTCGAATTCGGCGCGGGTTGACCGAGGGCGACGAGGTGGAAATGAAGATCGTCGAAGGCGCGAAACGTGTCCTCGACCGTGCCGTGTGCCTGTAGCCTGAGGTGGAGCCAGGGGAAGCGGTCGCCGCAATGCGGTCCTTCGAAGGGCAGGGCGTCGAGGGCCTTCGAAAGCGAACTCCTGCGGTAGTTGATCCCGGTCTGCGACACGATGCGGAAAGCGTACTGCTGGATACGCTCGTTCGACATCGCGAAGGCGGCGATGCGGGCGAGGATCTTGGTGCGCATCAGCCCGGCCAGATGGCTGTCGGAAACGACGAGCTTGAAGCCGTTGTCGGTGGTCTTGAGCAACCTTTCCGCGACGGGGTGGCGTTCCTCGTGATAGCTGTCGAGGAGGTCGGGCCTGGCCTCGCCCTTGACGACCAGCGCCAGCTTCCAGGCGAGGTTGTAGGCGTCCTGCAGGCCGGTGTTCATCCCTTGCGCGCCGACCGGGCTGTGTATGTGGGCGGCATCGCCCAGGATGAAGGCGCGGCGGTCGCGAAAACGCTCGGCGGCGCGATGATGGATGCGATAGGCCGAAAACCAGCTGCACCTCTTGATCACGAGATTGTCGCCCGCCTCCTCGCGCAGCGATGGCAGGACGGCGTCGAGCGCGAGATCGTTCCGGTCGCGAAGCTCTGGCGGGACGATGCCGACGATGCGCCAGTGGTCGGTGCCGCGCATCGGGAAAAGCAGATGAAAACCCGTCCGCCAGAGATAGACATTGACCTGTTCGGGCGCCATCGTGCCTGTCATCTCGATATCGGCGACGAAGAAGACGTGCTCGTAGGGCGCGCCGGGGAACTCGATGCCGGAGAGCTTTCGAACGGCGCTGTGGGCTCCGTCGCAGCCGGCAGCAAAGGTAGCCATTACGGTGCGGCTCGAACCGTCGGGCAGCTTCAGCGTCGCCGAGACATGGTCGGGATGCTGGACGAGATCCACCAGCTCGGTGTTCCACTGGACGCGGACGCCGAGCGCGGCGAGCTTCTCGCCCATGATAAGCTCATTGTCGTCCTGGCCGAGCACGAGGATGTAGGGATAGGGCGTGACGCCGCCACCGGCGTCGCCGAGCGGGACATGCGCCATGCGGCGGCCCTGCGCCCACAAGGTGGCGCCGGCGCCCTTCTTGCCCAGTTCCAGCGCGCGGTCGGCGATACCGAGCTGGGCATAGATCTCCAGCGTGCGGGCCTGGACGCCGAGCGCACGGCTCTGCTGGGCCGGGCCGCTGTGGCGATCGATGATCTCCACATCGACGCCGCGCCGCACGAGCTGGTTGGCAAGCATGAGGCCGGTCGGGCCGGCGCCGACGATCAGGACATCCGTATCCACATTGCCCCTCCGCAACTGGAGACGCCCGAACCTAGCATAGGACGGGATAGGCCGCATCTGTCCTGCCGGACATTGGCGAGATCAGCCCGCCGCATGAATTTCAGTGGGGACGTCCAAGGATTTCATCGAAAGCGGAAATTGTGGTACAGGCCGGTGGGGTTGCTTGGGAGGGGTCATGGCCGCGCCGCTGTTTGCAATCGTGTTTTTGACGGTCTTGGGCTCGCCTGCGCTGGCCGGGGAGCCAAGCGAGGTGGTGAGGCCATTCTACCTGCAGCCGGGGCTCGAACTCGAGCAATCGGCGCGCGGGCACTTCATCGATCCGGCGCGCAAGGTGCTGAACCAGAACGACGCGATCCGGCAGGGCGGCGAGGTGGGCTGCCTGGACCCGGCGTTGCCGTTCAACGACACCAATTACGATCCGGCCGAGATCGCCAGCACGCTGAAGCTCGAAGAGATCGTGAGCGGCAACGAAGCGACGGTGCTGGCGAAGTTCATGGCCGAGGGTGAGGAACAGGCGGTGCAGTGGCAACTCAAGGATATCGGCGGCCGCTGGCGCATCGCGGACATGATCTCGACATCCAAGGATTGGGCGCTGAGCCGCTTCCAGTGCGAGTGATGCACAATCTCGCGAGCAGCGGGGAACGTTAGGGACGCGCCTTCGTTCGGATCTCACACGAGGACGAAAGGACTTCGCCATGCTGATCACCCGCCGCACGACACTGGCGCTTGGCGCCGCCGCAGCCGCCTCCGCCATGTTCAAGCCCCATGTCGCCCGTGCCGCGGCGCCCTTCGAGCAGCCGCCGCTGCCCTATGCCGAGGATGCGCTGGCGCCGCAGATCTCGGCGCGCACGGTGGGGCTGCACTACGGCAAGCACCACAAGGGCTATTTCGACAAGCTGAACGAACTCGCGCCGGGCACCCCCTATGCCGATATGCAGCTTGAGGAGGTGGTCGTGGCGTCGAAGAAGGGCGGCGACGACAAAATCTTCAACCAGGCGGCGCAGGCCTGGAACCACGTCTTCTACTGGGACCAGTTCGACGGCGGCCCGGCCGCGCCGGAAGGGGCGTTCGCCGAGGCTGTCGCGCGCGATTTCGGCGACGAAAAGGGGCTGTTCGACGCTTTCGGCAAGGAGGCCAACAATGTCTTCGGCACCGGCTGGGTGTGGCTGGTGTCCGATGGCGGCAAGCTCGCCGTGAAACCCTATCAGGATGCCGGCAACCCGCTGCCGGACGGCCAGACGCCGCTCGTCGGCATCGACGTCTGGGAGCACGCCTATTATCTCGACTACGAGAACCGCAAGGCCGAGCATGTGGCCGCGGTGCTGGCGGGGCGCGTCAACTGGAAGAAGGCAGGCGAGCGGATGAGCTAGCCGCGCCGCTCACCAGTCCATCACGACCTTTCCGGAATTGCCCGACTTCATCGCCTCGAAGCCGGAGATGTAGTCGTCGACGCCGATGCGGTGGGTGATGAGACCCGAGACGTCGAGCGGCCCCTGCACCAGCGCGATCATCTTGTACCAGGTCTCGAACATCTCGCGGCCGTAGATGCCCTTGAGATGCAGCATCTTGAAGATGACCTTGTTCCAGTCGATCTCGAAGCCGGTCGGCGCGATGCCGAGGATGGCGATCTTGCCGCCATTGTTCATCGTGTCGATCATGTCGCGGAAGGCGTTGGCCGACCCCGACATTTCGAGGCCGACGTCGAAGCCCTCGCGCATGCCTTCCTGGCGCATGACATCGCGCAGGTTTTCTTTCGAGGCGTCGACCACGTGATGGACGCCGAGCTTCTTCGCCAGCGCCAGCCGGTTCGGATTGATGTCGGTGATGACGACCTTTCGCGCGCCGACGACCTGCGCGACCAGCGCGCCCATGATGCCGATCGGCCCGGCGCCGGTGACCAGCACATCCTCGCCGACGAGGTCGAAGGACAGCGCCGTGTGCACGGCGTTGCCGAGCGGATCGAAGATAGCCGCGATCTCGTCGGGAATGTCGTGGGGGATCGGCACCACATTGTGCTGCGGGATGGCGACGTATTCGCCGAAGGCGCCCGGCCGGTTGACGCCGACGCCTTGCGTGTTGCGGCAGAGATGGCCGCGCCCGGCGCGGCAGTTGCGGCAGTGGCCGCAGACGATATGGCCCTCGCCGGAGACGCGCTGGCCGACCTTGTATTCGGTCACCGCCGCGCCGAAGTCGGCGACCGTGCCGACGAACTCATGGCCCGTCACCATCGGCACCGGCACCGTCTTCTGCGCCCACTGGTCCCAGTTGTAGATGTGGACGTCGGTGCCGCAGATCGCGGTCTTCCTGACCTTGATCAGCACGTCGTTGGGGCCGATCTCCGGCACCGGCACCTCTTCCATCCAGATGCCCGGCTCGGGCCGCGCCTTCACCAGCGCGCGCATCATGTTGGACATGAAAAACTCCAACCAATCGATTCAATTCGGCCGATCTGCGAAACCCAGCAGAAGCCCGCTTATATTACTTACCCCCGCGAAGCGGCGAACGGAATGCCGGTGCATGACAGACAAAGTTCAAGTCAAGAAGCGACGGCGGCGGGTTGGCTGCCTTCCCGTGGTGCTCATCCTGATTGTTGCGCCGATAATTGCCTGGAAGGTTCTCGAACATCGTTTCCGGCTCTGGCTGATCCCCGAGGATCTCGGCGTTTGGTGGATCAGCTATGCCGAGCAGGAGAGCTGGGGCTTCGGACCGGGAGGCAACGAAACCTCCGTCATTATCTACGCGTTGCCTGAAGAAGCCGCTCGGGCCACTTCTGCGAGCGGTGCCGCATATCTCAACCAGCTCGACAGCGCGGCTCGGCCGCCCCGCGACCGCCACAACATGTTTGGCGAGTGGAAGCCAACCCCTGTTTTGGAAGGCGAACTGGGCAAACGCGCCAACCTTGCCGGCTATCTCAATCGCTATGGCTTCGGAATCCGGATCAACAGGGGCATCGAGACCTACATCAACTCGGTAATCTCTTCGCCGGGCAGCTTCTACGCCTATGGACGTATTGGTGTGGCGATTGTCGATCCCAGCAAACGCAAGGTCGTCTTCCTGCATTCGGGGTGAGCCTATCGGATGATAGCCAGTTCCTTGCCCACCGCGCCGAACGCGTGGATCGCCAGGTCGATGTCTTCGGGCGAATGCGCCGCCGACATCTGCGTCCTGATCCTGGCCTGGCCCTTCGGCACGACGGGGAAGGAGAAGCCGATCACATAGATGCCGCGCTCCAGCATCCTTTCCGCCATCTGCTGCGCCAGCGTCGCTTCGCCGAGCATCACCGGGATGATCGGATGATCGGCGCCCGCCAGCGTGAAGCCGAGCTTCGTCATCCCGGAGCGGAAGCGCGCCGCATTCTCATAGAGGCGCGTGCGCAGCGCATCGCCCCTCTCGACGATGTCGAAGACCTTCAGCGAGGCGCCGGCTATGGCCGGCATCAGCGTGTTGGAGAAGAGATAGGGGCGGGAACGCTGGCGCAGCCAGTCGACCACCTGGCGCCTGCCCGAGGTGTAGCCGCCCGACGCGCCGCCGAGCGCCTTGCCGAGCGTGCCGGTGATGATGTCCACGCGGCCTTCGACGCCGCAATGTTCGGCCGAGCCGCGCCCGTGCCTGCCGATGAAGCCGACCGCGTGGCTGTCGTCCACCATCACCATCGCGCCGTATCTCTCCGCAAGATCGCAGACGCCCCGGAGATCGGCGATGATGCCGTCCATGGAAAAGACGCCGTCGGTGGCGATCAGCTTGAACCGGCTGCCTTCGGCCCTCTTCAATTCTTCCTCGAGGGCGGCCATGTCGTTGTTGGCATAGCGGAAGCGCTTGGCCTTGGAGAGGCGGACGCCGTCGATGATCGAGGCGTGGTTGAGCGCGTCGGAGATGATAGCGTCTTCCTCGGACAGCAGCGTCTCGAACAGGCCGCCATTGGCGTCGAAGCATGAGCCGTAGAGGATCGTGTCCTCCATGCCGAGGAAGCCGGAGATCCTGGCCTCGAGCTGCTTGTGCTCCTCCTGCGTGCCGCAGATGAAACGCACCGAGGCCATGCCGTAGCCGTAGCGGTCGAGCGCGGCCTTGGCCGCATCGCGCAGCTCGTCGCTGTCGGCGAGGCCGAGATAGTTGTTGGCGCAGAAGTTCAACAGCTTTCGGCCGGAGACCTCGATCTCGGCCGATTGCGGGGAGGCGATCACCCGTTCCGACTTATAGAGGCCGGCAGCCTTCAGCCCTTCCAGCTCGGACGAGATGTGGTTGAGGAATGGATTGCTCATCGGCAGTCTGCCCTGGATTGAAACCGCAGGGACTGTCGCGCGGCGCGGCCGAAAAATCCATGAAAAAGGCGACCGGAACGCAAGTGGGCGAGACGTTTAGGGGACGTCTCGCCCACCTTCACCCTTTGCCGCCCAAGCACGGCTCAGGATAGCGGGGCCCCGATGATGTCGATGCCGTTTCTCGCGCAGGCCTCCGTCAGCGCCGCGATCATCGCCGGCGTCGGTTCGACGGGCGGCGGGAGCCCGGCGCTGAGCGCCGGCTCGCCCATTTCCCGGATCATGGTCTCGAAATCGCCGCCGGAGGTGATCGTCAGGCAGCGCGCGCCCTCCGGCGATTCGACCCGGAACGAATGCGGCTTGCCCTTGGGCGCCAGCACCGTCTCGCCTGCATGGGCGATCGATTGCTTGCCGTCGATGTGGATGAGCATCGAGCCTTCCAGGATGTGGAAGACCTCGTCCTCGTTGCGGTGGATGTGCAGCGGCGGGGACTCGCCGTAAGGCATATAGTGCTCGACGACGCTGACACGATCCTCGCCCGCATTCCACGAAAGGCGCACATTCACCAGCGTGCCCTTGAACCAGAACAGTTCACCCGAAGTCGCCGCCGGCGCATGCATGTTCATCACTTTGTTCCTCCAGATTCCTTGCATGGATAGGAGTAGGGCCGGGCTGTAACGGTTCGACAGCGAGCGGGGCCGGAATCGTATCAGCTCTCTGAAACAGTCTGGCCGGACCAGTTCGGGGCGCGCCTGTCACGAATGCGACGCGGTCGCCCGACGTTTCCCTTGCTCCGCCTGGCGGCGAAACCGGCTAGCTTGCGGTCGCCAACGGGAGCGGACAGGGATGACGATCACCAGCATCAGCCTCTTCAGGCAGTGGCAGCCGTTTCGCGACGGCACCTACCGCTGCTCGGGCGGGCGCAGCGCCGAGGGTTTCGACTCGACCATCGTGGAGATAGTCACAGGCGACGGCGCTGCCGGTTACGGCGAAATGGCGCCGCTTGGAAGCTTCTACGATCCGGCCTTCGCCGAAGGGGCGAGGGCGGCGATGCGCGAGCTGGCGCCGAAGCTGATCGGCGAGAAGGCAGCCGGCATCGATGCGATCAGCCGGCGCATGGATCTACTGCTCAAGGGGCATCCCTATGCCAAATCCGCGGTCGATATGGCGCTGTGGGACCTCGCCGGCAGGCGAAGCGGCCTGTCGCTGGCGACGATGACCGGCGGCGGGGAAGGGGACAGCGTGCCGCTCTACCGCTCGCTGGCGCAGGAGATGCCGGAGGCAATGGCGACGCGTGCCCGCAAATACATCGCCGAGGGCTACCGCCGCCTGCAGGTGAAGGTCGGCCTCGACGTGCGCGAGGATATCGAGCGGCTGGAGGCGGTGCGCGCCGCCGTCCCTTCGGACACCGTGCTGTTCTGCGACGCCAATGGCAGTTGGGGCACGGCCGAGACGAGGCAGTTTCTCGCCGCGACGCGCGCCATCGACTATGCGCTGGAGCAACCCTGCGCGACCTATGAGGAGAACCTGGCGATCCGCCAGGCATGCGACCGGCCGCTCATCCTCGACGAGACGATCGACAGTGTCGATGCGCTGCTGCGTGCGCTTGGCGACTCGCTGGTCGACGGCATCACCATCAAGCTCGCGCGTGTCGGCGGCCTGACAAAGGCGCGGCTGATCCGCGATGTCGCCGTCGCGCGAAACCTGAAGATCACCATCGAGGATACCGGCGGCGCCGAGATCGACACCGCTGCCTATTCGGGCCTGCTGCTGTCGACGCCGGAGGGGCTCAGGCAGCATACGGTCGACTTCCACAACTGGGTGACGGTGTCGAACGCCAAGGCCGATTTCAGGATCGCCGGCGGACGGATGTGGCTGCCGGAGGGGCCGGGCCTTGGCGTGGAGGTCGACCGGCTGGCGCTTGGCGAGCCGGTCTTTAGCTGCTCCACCTAGCGGCCGTCCTTCTCAGAAGAACGCCTGCAGGCCGGTCTGTGCGCGTCCCAGGATGAGGGCGTGGACGTCGTGGGTGCCCTCGTAGGTGTTGACCGTCTCCAGGTTCTGCGCGTGGCGCATCACGTGGAACTCGATCTGGATGCCGTTGCCGCCATGCATGTCGCGAGCCTG
>NZ_RCIZ01000015.1 GCF_003666685.1 Mesorhizobium sp. YM1C-6-2 | reverse complement strand
AGCTCGGCTATCGCAGCATCCTGCGCAAAGGCGAGTGCCGGAAGTGCCGCCGCCAGACCGAGAGAGAGCGCCGCCGCGCAAACTGAATGAAGCAGAGCGTTGTAAGACATCCTGGTCATGATCCTCACCTCCTCTTCCTAGCGCCGGCGTCCGCCGCCGCCGTGGTGGACCTTGCGCGCACCGCCGCGTTGACCGCCGCCCATCGACTTGTGACCCCTGTTGGAATGGACCTGGGCGGTCTTGCCGCGCTGCGGATTGCCAAGGCCCGACGGCTTCTTGGGACGATTGTCGACCCTCTGCGCGGGCTTGGGCTTGCCGACATCCCTGTTGACCTTGCCTTGCTGGGGGCGGTCGCGGTTGACGCTGGGCTTGTTGGTGCCAGCGCGGTTGCCGGCAGCCTGCCGGTTGCCGGACCGATCGATGTTCTGCCGGTCGCCGGCGCCGGGCCGGTTCGCTCCCTGCCCCTTCAGGCCGTCCTGAACGCTCTTGCGCACATCCTTCGTCCCAGCGCCGCCCTGGCCGGGGCGGCTGTCCGGCCGTTTTGCATCCGCCCGCTTGATGTCGCGGGCACGGTCGCCGATCGCGTTGTCGCCGTTCTGCTTGACGCGGTTCTTGAATTCGTTGCGGTCGAACTTGTTGAACTGATCGCGGTCGAACTTGATCTTGTCGCGGTCGATGTTCTTCCAGTCGACGTCGTTGAAGTTGATCTTGCCGTTGAAGTCGCGGTTGTTGAAGCAGTTGTTGCAGTCGATATCGATGTCGTTGCCATGCCAGTGGCCGCCCCAGACACCCCAGTCGTCCCAGTCTACGACGGCGCCCCACACCGCTCCCGTCACCACGCCGGCAAAGAAGGTTGCGCCCGGATACCAGTAGGGCGGATAGGGATCCGGGTAGTAGCGGATCGGCTCGACGACATAACCCGGTTCGTAGAGCATCTGTGGCTCATACTGGGGAACGTAGATCACCTCAGGATTCGTGGGCTTGATGACGACGTTGTCGTTTTCCGTCGTCACCTGGACTTTGTCGTCACTCTTGATGACGCCTTTGGCCACCGCCTCGTCGCGCAGTTGCTGGATGGCGACGAGAACGTCCTTCTGCTGGTAGGCGATGGCATCACCGAACTTCTGCGTCCACTCAAGGTCGTCGCTCATCATCTTGACGATCTCCGGATAGTTGAGCAGCGACACCACGCTGCCGTCCCACCCGTCCTTGGGCTTGAGGCTCTTGTCCTTCTCGTACTGATCGAGAAAGCGCGCCGCCTCGACGATCTGCAGCGGATAGAGCGAAGCTCCGGAGATCAGCGCGACCAGTTCGTCCGGGTAAAGCGCGATCCGCGCCACCAGCACTTCCATCTCGTCCATGTTCAAGGGCGCCGGCGAATCGGCTTCACCGGCGGACGCATCCGCCGCCGCCTGCTGCTCCTGGGCAAAAGCCGAAGGCACCAGCAGACCCGCAGTCCCCGCAGCCAATGCCGCAGCCACGAACAGCCGGGTTAGATTTACCGTATTCAACACCTTCATTTTGTTCCTCCCGCTGTTTCGGGCGTCTCTTCACCGGAATGGCTTGCAACGCTTTCCTGACGCAGATCGTGTTGCTGCAGGTACATCGAATAGGCGATGTAGTACTTGTAGATGTTGCTGACGTATTGAACGGTCTCACGCCCCACGATCTTGGCTGCGCCGTTCTCGACGTTGCCGAACCAGGCGTCCGCGTCAAGGCCGAGTTTTTCCGCTTCGTGACGGAACTTCCTCAGATTGCCCGGCCCGGCATTGTAGGCGGCCAGCGTCATCAACATCCTGTCGAGCGGCTTCAGGTGATCGCCATCGACGTAGGTCTTTGACAGGTGGCGCATATATTTCGCCCCCGCCTCGATATTGCGTTCCTCGCTGTCGGATATGCCCGTGATACCTATCGCCTTGTCCGCGGCGGTGGACGGAAGAAGCTGCATGATGCCCACCGCACCGCTGGGGCTGCGCTTGCTCTGGTCGAGCTGTGATTCCTGATAGCCTTGCGCTGCAAGCATCAGCGGATCGAAATCGTACTGCTTCCCGTAGGTGGCAAAGAGCAGCATCAACGCCTGGAGCTTGGCGGCTTCTGCCGGATCCCGGGCGCGGCGCACCATCTTGTCGCTCTTATAATAGCGGTTCCTCAGGATGTTGCCGAAGGTGGTGCCTATCTTGTGTTCCTTCACATAGCCAGCCAAGGCCTGCTTCAGCTTCGGACTGTCCTTGCGGATACCGAATGCGATGTCGCCGCCCTCGGATATTGCGATGTCGTCGTGGACCGTCAGCTCGTCGAACACCTCTGCCCATACGTTGGCATTGAAGCGATCGACGACTGCCCAGGGAAGCAGGCCTGCGGCGACCATTTCCAACAGATCCTCATCCTCCAGGTCCTCATTGATCTCCTCAACGATCACCTCCGGCCTGCCGGCACGCCTGCGGTCGGCGTTCAGCGAGGTCAGATGCTCGTGGTAGCTGCTGGTTTTGCGCACGAAGATCTTCTGGCCACCCAGATCGTAGAGTGACCTCACTGCAGGCGCCGAGGGGCCGGTGACCAGAACCTCCTTGACTCCAGTGGCGAGGGGCGTGGAAAAATCGATCTGCTCCTCCCTTGCGGGTGTTATCGTAAGATCAGCTGCGATAACGTCGCCTCGCCCTTCCACCAGCGCATTAAGCAGCTCGCCTCGTGCCACCGGCACGTAGGCGATGTTGAACTTGTCAACTTGCTTCGTCTTCTTGAACGTTTCGTTGAGCCACTTTTCGAGGGCAGTGCCGAACAAGACGGCTGTTCCCAGCTGCTGGCCGCCATCAATGAAATAAATTGTCTTGGAGTAAGGAACCAGGATCCGAACAAGGCGCCGGTCTTCCATGCCGTCAAGGTCGCCAGTCCAGGTCGCGAAATGCGGGGTCTGCGCAGCAGTTTCAGCCCGCACAGAAGCGACGAGGAACATGGACGTGCAGCACACAAGGACCAAGGTCCAGGCTAGGAGCAACGTCCTCCGCGCCATCGCAAACTCGTATGCCCACCGTTCGCTCACTTGCCCTTTTGCTCCGTCTTCGTCCTTCCCGCGTCTGCAGCCCTTCGTCAGAAGTTGAAAATCGCACCGAGATACGGACCATGCTGCACGACGTCGTAGACAAAACCGTCATCGCTGTAGTCGACGCCAAGTGCGCGGTAGCCGCCCACCGTCGAGAACCGGTCATTCCACTGGTAGCCGACGCCGCCGAGCACATCCCAGGAAAAATCGGATGATCCAGCGCCGATCATGCCCCATGCGTTGAAGAACCAGGGCGTACCGGTATCGAACCGCGCCTTGACGCCGATCATGGGGTCCGCCCATGTCGATCCGTCGCTACCGCTGAAATCGGCGACCGGCGACCCGTCGGCAGCGAGGCTGGCGTCGATGTCGTTGTCGACGCTCCAGATTCGGGCGCCCGCCATCAGGTCGACAGAGACGGCATCGGACCCATAGAGCCGATATTCGCCCATGAGAGTGCCGGTGAAGCTCGACGTTTCGACGTTCACATCGAGGGAGACAGGCGATCCAAGCACGGTACGGACGGCGGAGGTATCGGCCTCGGTCTTGACATAGATGATGTCCCCGAACAGGCCCCATGTCCCGTTGTGCATCTCCGCGACGAGCATGCCGCCGAAACGCAGATCGTCGAGAACATCCCCGAAGCTCATATCGATGTCGACGGGTTGACGGCCAAACAATCCTACATCGCCGTTCAGGCCGGCGCCCCAGAGATAGGGAGCCACCGAGAAGCGCCACTCGCCAGCGGGCTCGAGGGGGATTGGTTGCTCCGCGTCTGCCGCGAGCACCGCGCTCGGCGCGGCTGCCATCAGCATCGCTCCAAAAAACAGGCGTACCGCGTTCGTGGTCGTGCGCGTGATGTCATCCGATAGCGGGTTGGCTTTTTGCAGGTGAGATTGGTGCATCATCGCTAGGACGCCGTTGCCTCTTGGATTGACGTCAGGACTAGATCGCGATCGAGGGGCTTCTGCAAGTACGCTATCGCGCCAGCCTGCATGCATCGTTCGCGCAAATCCGGTCGGGCATTTCCCGTGATGACAATCGTCGGAATTTTCAGGCGCCGCGTCTGCAGTGCCTCGAGAACCTCAAGGCCGCTCAAGCCCGGCATATGCAGATCGAGCAACATGCAGGACGGCGAGCCTTGCGACAGACTTTGCAGGAATGCTTCGCCGGAAGCGAAATCGGCAGCTTGGAACGAAAGCGAATTGACAAGACGCCTGAGGGAACGCCTCACCGCTTCATCGTCGTCGACGATAGCTATGACATGATCTGCTGCCGCCATGATGGACAACTAAGGCAATACCAGAAAGGCGCGTAGTTGGACTTAGGTCCAATACGTCTGATGACCCGTCTTCACCCTCCTGATGAAGAACTACTGTTGAAAGCGCTGGACGAGGCGCACGAGGCCGACAACGGTTCTGGCGCCCATTTTGTCCATTACCCTCGCCCGGTGAACCTTGATGGTTTTCTCGACAGTACCAAGATCGCCTGCGATCTGCTTGTTCAGGCGGCCTGCAACGACAAGATCAAGCACCTGCCGTTCGCGAGGCGTCAGTCTCGCGACGCATTCATCGAATTCCTGCCTGTCGCGCATCTCTCTCCTTCTGAGTCCATCCACCTGCATCGCATGGGCGACAACGGTAAGAAGGGTTGTCGTTTCGACCGGCTTTTCGAGGAAATCCAAGGCGCCCGCCTTCATGGCCTTTACGCCAGCCTGGATGCTTCCCTGCCCAGTCACGAAAACGACCGGTCTGCCGCAAGCCTCCATTTCCGCCTGAATGGCAAAACCGTCCCTTCCCGGCAGGCCGAGATCAATGATCGCGCAACCCGGCACAGCCGGGTTGTGCCGTTCAAGGAAAGATTCGGCGTCGCCAAACGCCTCCACTTCATAGCCTGCAAAGGCCAACACTCGGGACAGGGCTTTCAGTACCCGAGGGTCATCATCCACCAAATGGACCCGAAATCCCGTGCTGCTCATGGGTTCGTCCCTCCAACGGAAGCGAAAGAACTATTCTGGCGCCCGACGTGTGCTCGGTGTCGAACCGCAGGCTTCCCCCGTGAGCTCTTGCGATGGACCGGCATATGGAGAGCCCGAGCCCGAGCCCTTTCGGCTTGGTGCTGACGAAAGGCTTGAACGCTTCGTCCATCATCTCTCTCGTAAGCCCGGAGCCGTTGTCGGTCACGATGACATCGCCCCACTTGCCATTTCTGCGGACGGATACGTCTATGCCACGCTCCGCAGGAGGCAAATGATGCGTCGCATCGATCGCATTGACAACCATGTTAAGCACTATTTGCTGCAGTTGGGTTGCATTGGCCAGAACGGGAACCGTGTCGCGGAACCGTTGAAATCGTACGCTGGTCTGCCTGGTCACAAGCTCACTCGCGATCAGTTTCATCGTAGCTGCAGTGATCGTATTGAGATCTGCTGACTCGAGCGCTGCCTCTCCCTTGGTGAGCAGGTGCCGTAACTGTGCAATGACGGTCGCGGCACGCCGGTCGTCGGCCTCAATGTCGGCTAGAATCTCTTCGAGTTCCTTGGCATCAGTCTCGCCGTTCCCAAGCATCTGCCTGGCCACTTGGGTGTTCGCAAGGATCGACGTCAGCGGCTGATTGAGTTCATGGGCAAACGCCCCGGAGAGTTCTCCGAGCAGCGAAGCGCGAGAAAGATGCGCCACCTCGACGCGGCCGGTCGCTGCTTCCGCTTCAGCCGCACGCCGGCGGTGACCCTGGATGATAAGGGCGGAAATCGTGCCGGCCTAGACAAGAAGAACCGCGAGCGTGGCGAGAATGGTGCCCCGATAGTCATTCCAAAGCGACGGCTCACGGAAGCGGACTTCAGTGTCTGCGGGCAGTAAATTCGGATTAATCCCGAACCGCTCGGCCACACGCCAATCGACGACCGGGCGGGTAATCTGATCCGTAGCCTGCTGTGCGCTGGCGTCACCATTAAGCTCGCTATAGACGAGCTGTCCAAGCTGTTCGCCTAAATCCTGGAATGTCGCAACCTGGCCTGCGACCGCGCCAACACCCACAAATGTGTCGTAAATGGCGTAAATTGGCACGCCGGATTCCGAGGCGAGTTTCGCTGCAGCCTCCGCTGGCACGAATTTCCGCCCGGCGGAATCTTCATATATCGACAATAGAACAACCACGTCTTCGGCGGGCAGCTCCTTCAAAGCCTGGCCATACTCCGCAATGCTCAGATCCGAGAGATAGCGGATATCGAAACCTTCGTAGCGTTCGCCCAGGGCAGCCTTTGCAGTTTGCTCCCACCATTTGTCGAAGGGCGATGAACCGTAAACGACGACGGCTTCGCGGGTATCGGGCTGGAGCCGGCGCGCCAAGGCTACCGTCTGCTGAACATCAAATATGCTGACGATGCCCTTCACGTCCGGCGGAAGCGTCCACTTGGCAAGCGTGTTTTCTGTTACGGCGCCAAAAAAGAGCGGGACACGGGGCGCGATCGCGCTACGCTTGTCCAAAAGGAAGGTGAAGGCGGTCGGCCCTACCGCTACGACTGCATCGAGCGTCGTGTTCTTGTATTTTTCCAGCATGTACTCGGCCATATCGTCGAGGTTCGCCGCCTCCGGAAAACGAACACTGTCGAGAAACTCGCTGTAGACTTCAAAATCCGTAGGTGAACGGCCGTTGAGGCCGGTGCGTAAACCACGGGCAATTTCAACCGCAGCCAACTGGGTACTATCGGAGTCATAGACAATAAGAACACGATGGGGCGAACGGCCCTCGTCGGCAAATGTTTTTGCGCCGGACCCGGCGAGCACCAGGGCCGCGAACCATAGGACAAACAGTCTGCGTTGTGGAATCCTCAACTGCCTTCACGACAAGGTTGCTTCGGGACGTGTACCGGAACTCATTGACATATTTGTAATAGGCGCAACACTTTTTTGAATTCGACCAAGCTCGCCTTAGCGTCCCGGCTTCATTCAAGACATGGCCCGCATTGGCATACTTGGCAAATCTGCTCCGTTGCCCCGAGAATGTTTCCACTCCCCGAGTAGTAGGTCCTAGGTCCAACTATCCGCAAGCATTCGTTTGTCGAAAGATATCGAAGCGGCGTGCAATGCGCGGAAGCCTACGCGGTGAACCGCATACGTATGTGCGGGCACTGCTGGCCCGGCGGCTCCCCTCGGCCAGCTTGGCGCTCGAGATCAATGCGGAGAAATGAGCTGAACCCCGGAAAGGAAAGGTCCATGGCGAAAGAATCCAAGAAGCCCAACATTCTCGTCATCTTCGGCGATGACATCGGCATGTGGAATGTCGGCGTTTATGCCAACGGCATGATGGGCAACACGCCCAACATCGATCGTATCGGACGGGAAGGCATCATATTCACCGACCATTATGGGCAGGCGAGTTGCACCGCCGGCCGCGCCGCGTTCATCATGGGACAGGTGCCCGTCCGAACCGGCATGACCACGATCGGTATTCCTGGCTCGACGCGTGGCATCCAGAAGGAGGACCCGACGCTGGCCGAAGTGCTGAAATCGCAGGGCTACGCGACCGGCCAGTTCGGCAAGAACCATCTCGGCGACCGCAATGAATTCCTGCCTACCGTACATGGCTTCGACGAGTGGTTCGGCAATCTCTACCACCTCAACGCCGAAGAGGAACCGGAAGAACTCGACTATCCGGGCCAGAAGGATCCTGCATATCTCAAGAAATACGGACCTCGCGGCGTGCTGCATGCCTGGGCGACCGACAAGGATGACGCGACCACCGATCCCGTCTTTGGTCGCGTGGGCAAGCAGAAGGTCGAGAACACGGGAATGCTAACGCGCAAGCGCATGGAGACGTTTGACTCCGAGGTGCTTGGCCACACGCTGAACTGGCTCGATAAGGTCGGCAAGGAAGACCAGCCGTTCTTCTGCTGGTTCAATTCGACGGCCATTCACATCTGGTCGCACCCGCAAAAGAAGTATGTGAAGATGGCGGTGGAAGAGGGGCGCGCCGAAGAGGACGTCGTCCGCGCCAAGATGCTGGAGCACGACGAGCATGTCGGTGCGCTGCTCGACAAGCTCGAAGAACTCGGCGTCGCCGACAACACGATCGTTGTCTATACCACCGACAATGGCAATGAGTTGATGATGTGGCCGGACGGAGGTTATGCGCCGTTCCGCGGTGAGAAAGGCACCACCTGGGAAGGCGGCCTGCGCGTTCCCTGCGTGGCCCGCTGGCCGGCAAAGATCCCGGCGCATTCCATTTCGAACGGCATTCAGAGCCACGAGGATTTGTACGCTACGCTGGCGGCTGCCGCCGGCGTGCCGGATCTCAAGGAAAAGCTGCTGAAGGGCCACAAGATGAACGGCACAACCTACAAGGTTCATCTCGACGGCTACAACAACCTCGATCACTGGACCGGGAAGTCGAAGAAGTCGGCGCGGCGTGAGTTCTTCTATTACGATGAGACCGACCTAATGGCCATCCGCGTCGACGCCTGGAAGATGCATATCGGGCTCAAGCCAGAAGGGAGCTGGTGGAACGAGAAATATTATCCGAACGTCCCCTATCTCTTTAATCTGCTCATGGATCCGATGGAGAAGATCGATCCCGAATCGCATGAATGGGGATACGCGGGACGAAAGTTCTTTGCGCAAAAAATGTGGGCGCCCACGGCCGGACAGTCGTTCATCCGCGATCACCTCAAAAGCTTGATGGACTTCCCACCACGGCAGGGGGCAGACACGCTCAGCCTGCACAGGGCGCTCGAGGGCGCAATGGCGAAGATGGAGGCCGCCAGGACATCCAACAACTAGACTGGCCTGAAGGCGACGAGAAGGCAGACGCGAACTGCCACCTCCAAGTGCCTATCTCGGAGGTGACGGCGATATGTCGCCGCCACCTCCGAATTCGCGGCACGAGTGACACCGACGAATACTGCTTCTTCTTGATCGGAATCTCGGCGGAGCACTTGTCACCTGAGCGAGAAGCCCGATGACACTGCAACAGTTGATCACCCTCGGCATCACCGCGAGCCTCGTGGCGATGGTCTTCTCCCTGGGTCTGAAGACGGCGACCGGCGACCTGCTCTATCTGGTCAGGCGACCGGTCAAGCTGGTCCGCTCGATCTTCGCCATGAACGTGGTCATGCTGATCTTCGCGGTTGCCGTCGCGCTGCTCTTCGAGCTCGCGATCGAGATCAAGATCGCCTTGATCGCCCTTGCGGTGTCACCGGTTCCGCCCATTCTGCCCGGCAAGCAGACCAAGGCCGGCGGCACGCAATCCTACGCCCTCAGCCTGCTTGTCCTCGCATCGATCGCGGCGATTGCCCTGGTGCCCGTCTCGATCGAGATCGTGGGCCGGATCTTTCATGCCGAGTTCCACATGCCGGTGGCCCGTGTCTTGCAGCCGGTCCTGGTGACCGTGATCGCGCCCGTGGTCCTGGGGGTCGCCGTCCGCTGGCTCCTTCCCACGACGGCGGAGCGCATGGCGCATCCGATCTCGGTTTTTGCTATCGTTCTCCTCGTCGTTGCATGCATCCCCGTCGTCATCACGAGCGGCATGACCTTCTGGACTCAGGTCGGTGACGGGGTGGTCGTCTTCCTCATCCTGTTCACTGCCCTTGGGCTTGCCGTCGGCCATCTGCTCGGCGGACCTGAAGCTGACAATCGGACCGTCCTCGCATTGGCGACGGGCACGCGCCATCCTGGCGTAGCGATGGCCATTGCGAGCCTCAATTTTCCCGACGCGAAGGCGGCCGCCTCCGTCATGCTCTGGCATCTGGTCATCGGTGCGATTGTCTCGATACCATACGTCCGATGGCGCAGGGCGCAGCACGCGAAGATCGCGGCGACAGAACCTGACCTGCAGAAGAATGGGAATAGCCAATGAAGCTGACGACGCAGACGCGCGCTCAAGGCGAGGCCCCTCTGGGCAGGGACATGGTCTGGATACCCGGAGGGCAGTTCCTGATGGGGTCCGATCATCACTATCCGGAAGAAGCGCCGGCGCACCGCGTGCGGGTCGATGGCTTCTGGATCGATCGTTTCGCGGTCACCAATCGCGAATTCGAAAAGTTCGTGAAGGAAACCGGATACGTCACCATGGCCGAGAGACCGGTCAACCCGGACGACTATCCCGACGCACTGCCGGAAATGCTCGCTCCGTCATCGACCGTGTTCCGCAAGCCTTCGGGTCCGGTGGATATGCGCAACCACTACAACTGGTGGACATATGTGCCGGGCGCGAATTGGCGTCGTCCGCGAGGACCGGCGAGTTCGATCGCCAAACTCAGGGACCATCCGGTCGTGCACGTGGCCCTGGAAGATGTGGAAGCCTATGCGCAATGGGCCGGCATGGAGCTGCCTACCGAGGCCGAATGGGAGTTCGCCTCGCGCGGCGGCCTCGAAGAAGCGGAGTTCGCCTGGGGCGACGATTTTACCCCGGACGGCGTCCACATGGCCAATACCTGGCAGGGTGACTTCCCCTACCGCAACACGCTCGACGACCGCTTCGAATACACCGCCCCAGTCGGTTCCTTCCCGGCCAACGGCTACGGTCTCTACGACATGATCGGCAATGTATGGGAGTGGACGAGCGACTGGTATCAGGAGCACGGCAATATCGACAGCCCCTGCTGTACAGCCGCAAATCCGCGCGGCGGTGATCGCCACGCGAGCCCTGACCCACGCGATCCAGTCAAGATACCCCGAAAGGTGACCAAGGGAGGGTCGCATCTGTGTGCTCCGAACTACTGCCGGCGCTACCGCCCGGCAGCCCGTATGGCGCAACCGATCGATACGTCGGTGTCGCATCTCGGGTTCCGTCTCGTCGTTCGCCCGGATGCGGACAACTGACATGGAAGCTGTTCGGGCAACATTTGCGCAGCTTACCGAGGCAACGATCCTGCTGATCGACTTCATGGCGCTGCTGATCGTCATCTACGCCACGCTGGAGGCTTTCTGGGGCGCCGGCCACGCGGCCCTTGTCCATCGCAAGCCGTACTACCATCAGATCTGGCAGCGCTACGCCCGCTGGCTGGTTGCCGCCCTGACCTTCCAGCTTGCCGCCGACATCATCGAGTCGGCTCTGACACCCAGTTGGGAAGACATCGGCCGCCTGGCGGCGATTGCAGTGATCCGCACCTTCCTCAACTACTTCCTCGGTCGCGACCTCGCCGAGGAAGCTGCTGAAGCCGAGAAGAAGGCCGAGCAGGATTCGCTTGATGCGGAAGCGGGTTAGTCAAGATGACCGAATTGTCGCGAACCATTGCCGGTCCTGCCCTTGCAGATCTGGTAGCAGCCCCGGCCCGAATGCATGACTAGTCCGCCCTTGAGCTGGAGGAACCATCCATGAAGGACGCCAACGAAAAGCCAGGCCCTAAGCAGAACAGTTTGGTCCGCCCCAAGCGGCTGCCAGAAACCCCGGTTCCGCCAATTCCGAAGGTCGACGAAACGTCCGAGCTCGCGTCCACCCAATATTCCGCCTACCGCACCGGTCTGTCGAATCATCGAACCGGACTTTCGGAACATCGCACGTCGTTGTCCGAATACCGGACTGACCTCTCCATGCACAGGACGGATCTTTCGACCGATCGGACCGAGATGTCGATGCGCCGAACCGGCATGTCGTTCCAGCGGACCCGGATGAGCGCAGAGCGCACGCTGATGTCGGTAATCCGCACCTCGCTTTCACTGATCGGCTTCGGGTTCACGATCTTTCAGTTCTTCCAAAGACTTCGCGACGCCGGCACGATTGTCCATGCCGCCGCGCCACGCAATTTCGGCCTTGCGCTGGTTGCGCTCGGCATCGTCATGCTGGTGATCGGCATCGTATACCACGTCCAATTCATGCTCGGTCTGCGCCACGAGCGCGACGCGATGCACCAAGACGGACTGATCCATGCACAGAGCAGGTTCCCCCCATCGATGACGCTGGTTACGGCCCTGATCCTGCTTGTGGTTGGCGTCCTTGCGATTGTGAGCATGCTCTTTCAGGTCGAACCTTTCGGGTGAAGGCCTAAAACGCTGAAAGGTCCCTGGTGAAGTCTACGCCTACGGGCGCCGCCGGCGTTCTGCTTCCGGATCGTGTCTTATGTAACTATACGCAACGCCAACGGCTATGAATGCTTGGGGTCTCCATTCCCGGATGCCGCCAATCGCTCGCTGTCGATGAGAATTCGTTCGCCTGCACCGTCGAGGTCTTCATACTGACCGCTTTTCAACGCCCAGAGGAAGGCGGCCAGGCTCGCCAGGCCGAAGAGCAGCGCCGCCGGAATGAGATAGACGAGGACGCTCACCTGGCGCCTCCTTCCGAATAATGTCCCATGGCAGGCGCAGCGGCAGGTCTCGCGACAGAGATTCCTTCTCCCGCCCGCAACAGGCGCAATGCGTTCCCGATGACCAGCAGCGATGAACACGACATGGCGATGGCGGCGACCAGCGGCGTGACATGCCCCAGAATGGCGATGGGGATCGCAATGATATTGTAAACGATGGCAAGGCCGATATTCTGGCGGATCAGCTTTCCGGCTCGTTCGGAGACGTCGATGGCGAGTGGCACCGCCTCGAGGCCCTCGCGCAGGAAGACGAAATCCGCGGCGTTGCGGCCGATGTCAGCAGCGGTCGCAGGCGCCATCGACACATGCGCGGCACTGAGCGCCGGCGCGTCGTTCAGCCCGTCGCCAACCATCAGCGCCTTGTGTCCGTCTTTCGCCATGTCGGCGATGCGCGCGACCTTTTCGGACGGCAGCAAGGCGGCGGCATACTGCCTGATGCCGAGCGTCTTGGCCACGTCGTCACAGGCTGCCTCGGTGTCGCCGGAGAGCATATGAACCGACTTGCCGGACCGCTGGAGCGCCTGGATGGCTCGGGCGGCGCCTGGCCGGAGGACATCCTCGAACTCGAACCGCGCGCATTCACGGCCGTCACGGGTAAGGAGCGTTCCTGATTGCGAGGAAACGGACGGATCCTTGTCCTGTCCCAGAGCCCAGCCCGCCCGGCCGAGCCGCCAGACCGACGGGCCAGCCTTGCCCTCCATGCCGAAACCAGGAATTTCAGTTACCGCATCGAAGTTATGGAAAGCGGCTTGCCCGCTCGCGCTCCGGGCGATCGCCTGAGAGAGAGGATGGCGCGAATGTGCACCCAGCGCCGCCGCCACGGCAAGCATGTCGGGCGCGACGCTTGCAATGTTGACAAGCCGGGGCCGGCCCAAGGTCAGCGTGCCGGTCTTGTCGAACACGATCGTATCGATCTCGGTCAGCCGCTCCATCGCCGAGCCGTCACGGACCATCACGCCGCGCTCGAACAGGCGGCGGGCGGCCACCACCTGGACGATCGGCACCGCAAGGCCGAGCGCGCAGGGGCAGGTGATGATCAGCACGGCAATACCGATGGTGACTGCCTTGTGCCAGTCGCCATCGACAGCCATCCAGCCGAGGAAGGTGGCGAAGGCCGCCAGATGGACGACAGGCGCGTAAAGCGCCGCAGCGCGATCGGCAATGCGCCGGTAACGCGTCCGTCCGCCTTCGGCCGCCTCCATCATGCGCATCATCTCGGCCAGGAAGGAATCGTCCGCGCGCGCGATCGCCTCCAGCGTCAGCGGGCCGGTGAGGTTCAGCGTGCCGGCCCGTACGACCGAACCCGGTGAGACATGTTGCGGGCGGCTTTCGCCGTTCACCAGGGAGGTATCGAGGTCGGAGGTGCCACCGTCGACGCGCGCGTCGACGGGAATGCGCTCGCCTGCCGCGATCAGCAGCCGGTTGCCAGGTTCGATCTCCCCCAGTTGCCTGTACTCGCGGCCGCCGTCGGGCGCGACCATGATCGCGCCGCGCGGAGCAAGACGCGCAAGCCCCTGCACGGCGGAACGCGCCTTGTCGCGCATCACGTGGTCGAGCGTCCTGCCTATGAGCAGGAAAAAGAGCAGCGAGGCCACCGCGTCGAAATAGGCATGGTCGCCGTGCTGGGTCGTCTCGTAGAGGCTCATCGCGTAGGCGAGCGTCACGCCGATGGCGATCGGCACGTCCATGTTCATGCGTCCATGCCGCAACGCCTGCCAGGCCGAGCGGTAGAAGATGCCGCCTGCGAAAGCCAGGACAGGCAGGGCGATCAGCGCCGAAACCCAGTGAAACAGGTCCCGTGTGGCGCCGTCTGCGCCGGACCAGACCGAAACCGACAGAAGCATGATGTTGCCTGCGGCAAAGCCGGAGACGGCAACGCCGCGCAGCAATTCCGAAAGGGACCTGTCCTTGTCGACAGCAGCTTCGTCGAACAGGTGCGGCGGGTAGCCGAGCGCGGTCAAGGTTTCGGTCAGCGGGGGTGGAGCGTCTTCCCGGAAGCGTACCGACACGCGCCTGGTCGAAAGATTGACGCGCGCGCTGACCACGCCCTCAAGGCGTGACAGCCCCTGTTCGACCGAATGGATACAGGCGCCGCAATGGACGGCCGGCACCGACAATTCGATCTGCGCTATTCCGTTGCCAAGGCTGCGAGCGGCATGGCGCAATTCGTCCGGAGACAGGAAACCCGCCTCGGTTCCGGATTCGGCACCGGGCGCGCAGCAGCTCATTGCATGGCTCCGTTGCGAAGGATCAGCCGCCGCGTATCGCGATAAGGATGCTCGAGCCCCACCTCGGTATCGATCTCGACGATCCAGCTGCCATCGCGCAGCTCCACAGGCGCGGAAAGCGAACCGTCCGGCTGGCGGATCAACGCCACCTGCTGGTCTTCGCCGGCATGGGCCGGCCGGCGAAAGCTCGCCGTCGCCTGCCTTGCCGCCACCATATCGCCGAGGCTGTCGGTGAGGCGATAGTTGACCTTGCCGTCGGCTATGGCGAGGTCAGCCTTCCAGCCTAGCGCCGCCTGCGCGCGGCCTTCGGCGGCCTTCCTGTTGAACTGCTGGGAAGCCACATAGGTGTTCTCGACGACCGCGCCGGTCCAGCTCGATCGGGCGAAGAAGGCCATCGTCAGGTTGACCGCTATGATGACCGAGAAGAATGCCACCATGATGACCAGCATATGGCGACCGGTGAATTCGCGACTACGCTCTCCCCTTCTCATCGGTCCATCTCCGGCGCCTCGAACGTCGCATCGTAGCGGGCATGCTCAGCGCCCGATTTGTCTTCAACCGTGAAGGTGAAATGCTGCGTCTGGCCGGCCACGTTCTCGCGCGGCTGGCGCACGAAGACCTTGAGCGTCTTCAGCCTGTCCGGCTCGACCTCGACGGCAAAGGCGCGGGTTGCAGGCTGCTCGATGCCGACGACGGTCATCTCGGCGCCCGGCAGACCCTCGAGAGCGACCTCGATGGTGCGCGGCTCGGGGATCATGTTGAGGAGCTTGACTGTGTAGCCATTGCGGATCGCCCCATCCGACAGGACGACGAATTGCGGGTTGCGATCAGCCAAGACGTTGACCTGAAGCCGATCGCGCGTAAGCAGCGCGTAGAGGAGCCCTAGCCCGACCAGTGACCAGGCTGCGAGGTAGATCAGCGTGCGCGGCCTCGCCAGTTTCTTGATATGGAAGGCGGACACCTTGCCCGACAGCTTGCCGCCGGCGTCGCGAACTCTTGCCGGATCGATGGAGGATGCGCCGCCGGCCGTCGCCAGTGCCATGTTGGACTGGTATTCCGCCAGCGTCGCATAGGAGATCAGCCCGCGCTCCTTGCCGATCTTGTCCATGACGCTGTCGCAGGCGTCGATGCACAGCGCGCAGGTGATGCATTCGAGCTGCTGCCCGTCGCGTATGTCTATCCCCATGGGGCAGACGGCCACGCAGGCATTGCAGTCGACGCAATCGCCAACCGCCTGCCCCGCGGCCGCCGCTTTCTTGGCGTGGCGCGAGCGCGGCTCGCCGCGCCAGTCGTTGTAGGTGACGGTGAGCGAATTCTCGTCGAGCATCGCCGCCTGGATGCGCGGCCAGGGGCACATATAGGTGCAGACCTGCTCGCGCATCAGTCCGCCGAATATGTAGGTGGTCGCGGTCAGGACGGCGACCGTGGCGTATGCCACGGGCGCCGCGTGCCCGCTGACCAGATCGCGCAGCAATGTCGGTGCATCGGCGAAGTAGAAGATCCATGCGCCGCCCGTCGCCACCGCAATGGCCAGCCAGATCGTATGCTTGGAAACCCTCTTTACCAGCTTACCTGCCGACCAGGGGGCGCTGTCCAGCTTGATGCGGGCGTTGCGATCGCCCTCGACTGCGCGCTCGACCACGAGGAACAGATCGACCCATACTGTCTGCGGGCATGTATAGCCGCACCAGGCGCGTCCGACCGTCGATGTCAGCAGGAAAAGCCCGAAACCGGCCATGACCAGCAGGCCGGCCACGAAATAGAATTCCTGCGGCCATATCTCGATCGGGAAGAAATAAAAGCGGCGCCCGGCCATATCCACCAGCACTGCCTGATCGGGAGCATAGGGACCGCGATCCCAGCGCAGCCATGGCGTGATGTAGTAGATGCCGAGCGTGATCAGCATCACGATCCATTTGAACCGCCGGAACCGGCCCGCCGCTCGTTTGGGGAAGATTTTCTTGCGCGCAGCGTAGAGCGGCTGGCGCATCCGCGCCGAGTTTACCGCCGTTGCATCAAACGTCTCGATTTCCGACGTTTCGAGCATTTCCGTCTTCTCCTGCCGCGCTGGCCATCAAGCGCCGGCATCATCTACATGCGCGACTGGCCTGACGCCGCCACACCGTAGCGAGGCGGGCTGCCACTCCAGACTTCTTGCGCTGTCGGATCTCCCCAGGCCGCGCGCGATTTTTACTCACCGCCTCCCAGTGAATGGACATAAACTGCCAGTTCCTTGACCGTCGTGTCGCCGAGACGCGCCTGCCATGCCGGCATGACGCCATGCTTCGGAGCCCTGACCTGGGCGGCAATGTCCGGCAGCGACGATCCGTAGAACCAGATGGCATCCGTCAGGTCGGGGGCGCCGAGTTCACGATTGCCCTTGCCGTCCTCTCCGTGGCAGGCGGCGCAGTTCTGCGCGAAGATTTCCTTGCCGGCAGCGATATCCTCAGCGTCGGCGTCTTCACCTTTGCTCGAAAGCGACGCCACGAAGGAGGCGACCTGCGTGATTTCCTTCGGCTCCAGAATCTCGCCGAAGGCCGGCATTTCCGAAACCCGCGTCTCGGAATCCTCGGCAAAGCGGATGCCGTGGGCGATGCTCTGTCGAATCTCGTCGGCGCTGCCGCCCCACAGCCATTCGTCGTCGTTGAGGTTCGGATAGCCGGGCGCGCCTTGCGCGCCCGAGCCATGGCACTGCACGCAATTGACCTTGAAAGCAGCGGCGCCCGCCGAAGCGGCAAAGGTGCGCAGTCCGTCGTCGGCAAGGATATCGTCCACCGTCATCGTGGACACGGCCGCGACGTAGTCGGCTCGGGCCGCCTGGGCCGCGGCGAGTTCCGCCTTGACGTCGCCGCGGCTGGAGTAGCCGAGCAGGCCCGATGTCGCCGTGCTGACCAAAGGCCAGGCCGGATAGGCGATGGTATAGGCCGCCGCCCACACGATGCTCGCGTAGAAGACGATGAGCCACCAGCGCGGCATTGGATTGTCGAGTTCCCGGATGCCGTCCCATTCATGGCCGGTCGTCGAGACGCCGGTAACCTCGTCGATCTCTTTGTCGCTCATGTCATTCGTCCTCGAGCGGAATGCGGGCGGCCTCGTCGGCGCGGGCGCGACTGCCGGGACGGAAGGCGAAAATCACGGCGCCAATGAAGAACAGGACCATGCCGAGCAAGCCCCAGCTGTCCGCGAAGTGCCGCAGGGCGGTGTAGGTTTCCATCCGATCCTCCTCAGCGGTAGCCGGCGGCTTCGTCATAGGTCGAGAAATCGACCAGCGTGCCGAGCATCTGGAGATAGGCGACCAGCGCGTCCATTTCGGTCAGCGCCTGCCGGTTGCCGTCGAAATTGCCGGCCTTGGCCTTGGGATAGCGCTCCTCCAGCCCGCTGGTGTCCGCATCCGGGTCGGCCTGTGTCTTTAGATCCGCTTCGGCATTGGCGATCATCTCGTCCGTGTAGGGGACCCCAACCCGGCGGTTGGCGACGAGATGGGTCGAGAACCCTCTCACGACGAGCGGCTTGTCCTTGAGGAAGGCGTAGCTCGGCATCACCGATTCCGGCACGACGGATCGCGGTTCGACCAGGTGCTGGACATGCCATTCGTTCGAATAGCGCTGGCCGACGCGGGCGAGATCCGGGCCGGTGCGCTTGGAACCCCACTGGAAGGAATGATCGTACATCGATTCCGCCGCGAGGCTGTAATGGCCGTAGCGCTCGACCTCGTCGCGGAACGGCCTGATCATCTGCGAGTGACAGGTGTAGCAGCCCTCGCGAACGTATATGTCGCGCCCGGCAAGTTCGAGCGGAGTGTAGGGTCGCATGCCCTCCACCTTCTCGACCGTGTTCTGCAGATAGAACAGCGGCACGATCTCGACGATGCCGCCTATCGTGACCACGGCAAGCGACGCGATCAAAAGCAGCGTCGCGTTCTTCTCGAGCTTGGAGTGCTTCTTCAAGATGGACATGGTTCGCGATCCCTACTCGGCAGGCTGCACGGCCGCGCCGCTCACCGGCAGCGCCACGTCCATGGGTTTTTCGTCGCGTACCCGGCCCCGGATCGTCTGGTAGACGTTCCATGCCATCAGGAAGCCGCCGGCGAGGTAGAACAGCCCGCCTGTCACGCGCATCACGTAGTAGGGATGCATCGCCGCGACGGTTTCGACGAAGGAATAAACGAGGAAGCCCTGTTCGTCGTATTCGCGCCACATCAGGCCCTGCATGATGCCTGACACCCACATTGACGCCGCGTAGAGCACGATGCCGAGCGTCGCCAGCCAGAAGTGCCAGTTGACCATGCGGATGGAGTAGAGACGTTCACGGCCCCACAGTTTCGGCGCCAGGAAATAGACGGCAGCGAAGGAGATCATGCCGTTCCACCCCAGCGCCCCGGCGTGAACATGCGCGATGGTCCAGTCGGTATAGTGCGAGAGCGAGTTGACCGCCTTGATCGACAGCATCGGGCCTTCGAAGGTGGCCATGCCGTAGAAGGCGATGGCCGCCACCATCAGGCGCACGATCGGATCGGTGCGGATCTTGTCCCAGGCGCCAGACAGCGTCATCAGGCCGTTGATCATGCCGCCCCATGACGGCATCCAGAGCATGATGGAAAACACCATGCCGAGCGTCTGCGCCCAATCGGGCACCGCCGTGTAGTGCAGGTGGTGCGGGCCGGCCCAGATGTAGAGGAAGATGATCGACCAGAAGTGCACGATGGACAGGCGATAGGAATAGACCGGCCGGTTCACCTGCTTCGGCACGAAATAGTACATCATGGCTAGGAAAGGTATGGTCAGGAAGAACGCCACCGCGTTGTGCCCGTACCACCATTGCGTGACCGCATCCTGCACGCCCGCGAACGCCGAGTAGCTTTTCGAGCCGACGATGGACGCGGGGATCGCCAGATTGTTCATCACATGCAGCATCGCAATGGTGATGATGAAGGACATGTAGAACCAGTTGGCGACGTAGATATGCGGCTCCTTGCGACGCAGCACGGTTCCCATGAAGACGACGAGATAGACGACCCAAACGATCGTCAGCCAGATGTCGACGTACCATTCCGGTTCGGCGTACTCGCGGCTCTGAGTGATGCCGAGCAGGTAGCCCGTCGCCGCCAGGATGATGAAGAACTGGTAGCCCCAGAAGACGAACCAGGCGAGGTTGCCGCCGAACAAACGAGCGCGGCAGGTGCGCTGCACGACATAGAATGAGCTGGCAATCAGGATATTGCCGCCGAATGCGAAGACCACGGCCGAGGTATGCAGGGGCCGGAGGCGACCGAAGTTCAGCCAGGGTTCGAAATTGAGATCGGGAAAGGCAAGCTGCGCTGCAATGAACACACCGGCGAGGAAGCCGACGACGCCCCAGAAGACCGTGGCGATGACGCCGTAGCGGATCGGGCCGTCCATATAGGCCGATTTATCGACCGGCGCCTCGGGCTCGAAGCTCGTGTTCCGCAAAAGCACGACCGTGAAGATCAGGAGCACGAAAAACGCGATCCACATATGCAGCCGGAACGGCTCGTCGACCGCGAACGCCGCCGCGAGAAGAGCAGTAAAAGTGAGCAGTGCTGAGAAGACGATCTCTGGGCCGTACTTCATGAAATTGTTTCCCCGGCATAAATTCCCGCCCCGCACTCACCCAAAGGCGGGACGTTTTGAACGTGCTCGTAAGCTTCCCAAGAACAGGAAATCTTGAATCCAGTGACGCCCCGCGGATCAGGCGGGCACCTACTCTCCTTGTCGGACGAGTTTCCCTTCCTCGGCCTTGTGGTGGAACTGGCTGGCGACGAGCCAACCTTTCAAGGGCCGCAGCAACGGTATGCAGGTCAGGAGAACGATGGGGAGGGAGACGAGGATATGAAACCATATCGACGGCTGGAAAGTGGTCTCGGCCCAGACGGCGAAGAGGACGGACGGTACGCAACCGAAGCAGATGACGAAGAAGGCCGGACCATCGGCAGGGTCGGCAAAGGAATAGTCAAGCCCGCAGCTCTCGCAGTTCGACGCCAGCTTCAGGAAGCCGTTGAACAGCCGTCCTTCTCCGCAACGCGGGCACCTGCCGCGTATGCCGACTTGCCAAGGTTCGATCGGAGGCCACATTGCGTTGTTATCCAACACGGGTTTTCCTTTCCAGTCGCTGCGGTGCCTTGCCAGCCGCGTAGCGGAACCAGTCGGATGCATACTATTGTTGCGAATGATGCCATACAATGCGACAAATTGTATGGCATCAACCCCGAAGCGAGGAGCGGGCATTGGATAAGGGATGGCTTCCAGATCTCAGAAACGGAACGGGGCCGCTCTATCTGCGCATCGTCGATGCCTTGGCGGAAGGACGTGCCAGCGGGCTTCTGCAGCCTGGTGACCGCCTGCCGCCGCAACGCGACCTGGCCCAGCGGCTCGGCGTCGATCTGACGACCATCACCCGCGCGTTCACCGAAGCCCGCCGCCGCAACCTGATCGACGCGGCGCCCGGCAGGGGCACCTTCGTGACGCCTGGCAGCCTGGACGAACCTGTTCTCGATCTCTCCATGAACATCCCGCCGCCGCCGCAAGGGATAAACTTGCCGGCGCTGATCCGCGCCGGCATAGACGGGCTGTTGAAACGCTCGAGCGCCGAGGCTCTGCTGTCCTATCATCCAGGACCGGGATCGGCGGCCGAGCGGGCAGCCGGAACGTTGTGGCTTCAGAAAGCGGCACCGCGGTTGCCCATTGGCAGGGTTGCCGTAGGCGCGGGTGCGCAGCCCCTGCTCGCTGCCGTTATGTCGGCAATGACCCGCGAAGGGGACATTGTCCTTGCCGACCGGCTCACCTATTCAAGCTTCATCGCCCTTGCGAAAACCATGAATCGTGGTCTCACCGGCATCGGGGCCGACGAGCACGGCATGCGTCCCGACCTGCTGGAGAAGGCTGCGCGCAAACACGGCGCCCGCCTCGTCTATCTCAATCCCACGCTGCACAATCCCACGACACTGGTCATGCCGGAGCATCGTCGTCAGGATCTGATAGCAGCGGCAAGACGAACGGGCCTGACCTTCATCGAGGACGACCCCTATAGTCCGCTGCTCCGTCAGACGCCGCCATCATTCCTGGCGCTCGCGCCGGAGACCACGATCCATATCGCCACCCTGGCGAAATGCATCTCGCCGTTTCTGCGCACGGCTTTTCTCGCCATGCCCGACGCTGGCTCTCTGGAAAATGTCGCACGACATCTGCGCAGCCTCACCCTGATGTCGCCACCGCTCATGACCGGTCTTGCCGCGGAGTGGATCAGGTCCGGTATCGCAGCGGAGATCGCGCAAGGGGTTCGCCGTGAGGCCAGAGCGCGGCAGATGCTTGCGGCCGACATATTGCCGCCCACCGCCAGCGGCCGCGGTTTCCATATCTGGATGCCGCTCGGTACCGGGCGCGGGACCGCAACCATCGTGGAGAAGGCGCAACTGCGAGGGCTCGCCGTCAGCGGCGCCGACGAATTCGCAGTCGACAATAGCGCACCCCGCGGGATCCGCATTGCCCTGGGCGCCGTACAGGACCGACGGAAACTGCCCGACGCCTTTAAGAGCCTGGCCGACATACTGACTGGTACAGCCGAATCCAACGGTACGTTGGCTTAGATCCGCAACACGCCGGTCCTCTTGCGGAGGCTTTCCACATCCGAGTTGGGGAGAATCGCAACTCTGGTGCGATAGACTCGCTGTTCGCCAGGCTCGAGGACGATCAGTTCTCCGGCGTCTCTGACGGCCTTTCGGCCGAATCCGTTCGTACACGGTTCGATGCCGACCGCGTACTGCCCCTCGCCCATCATGCGCCACTCTATGTAGTTCGGCATGACGCGATGATCGTAGCGAACGCTGAGCGCAGTGCCCCCGAACAGCCGCGGATTGAAGATGGCTACCTCGACCTCGCCATTTTCGTCGGGTGCCATGCTGTGTTCGAACGTTTGCTGGACCCAGTTCTTCTGCGGCGCGATGAAGCGCGACCAACTGGTCGGATTGCTCATGTCTGCATCGCCGAAAAGCAGCTTCGGCATTCCTCGAACCGGCGCGATCAGCTCCGAGCCTTCGTCGACGAACGGATATCCCGCGTTGATGTGATAGAGGAGCATGTGCTCGGTGGGCAGGAAGCCGGCATTCTCCACCACGTCCTCCATAGTGAACCATGACGCGCCAAGCTCCGAGCGGTAGGTGCGGGTGACGACGAGATTCTCCCCATAGGTCTGTGCCTGGGTGATGCGGCCGACGGCTTCGAGCACATAGCGTCCGCCTTCCCAGCGCCCGCCGAAGGAAACGATCTCGGCCGGTATCAGCGCGGCGCGGTCATGCACGCCGTAGCGGTCGTTCGGGCGCGCCGGGAAGTTGTAGTGACTGACGGATGTCTCTTCCGGGTTGCCGATATGGATATAGCCGCATGTATTGTTGAAGCCTCCGAGCCCGGCCCGCAGCCAGCCGAAATTCGCCTGGTCCTCGAAATACCATGGTCCGGGCATGAGCGTCGGCGGCGTCCAGCCCAGCGACGCGCCACGGTAGTCTGCCCGTCCGACGTCGAAACCGCGATCGATGCCGATCTCGAAGCTGAAGCCGGTTCCGGTACGGAATTCGAGGAGGCGCACGCCGCGCGAGGGACCGTTTTCCGACGACAGGAGGCGCACGCCTGCGACCTGAGACATATGGCCGACGCGGCGCCTGAGTTCGTCAGGCGCCAGGCCTGCAGCAAAGAAGTCCATTGCTTTCTCCGTGTTACCGGTATCCTATTTGGTCCCATGACTGGACGCAATCGGCAGGTTCGTTCTAACCCGCTATCGTCCTCTTGATGATGGAGCAGCGGTGACGCTCAAGAAGAAAACTTCCCGGTCAGGTTCCGGCACCACAATGGCCGAAGTGGCGGCGCTTGCAGGCGTCACTAAGATGACTGTGTCTCGGGTCTTGCGCCATCCGGAAAAGGTCAATCCGGACACCCGAAAGCGTGTCACCACGGCGATGGCCGAGCTTGGCTACATCGCGAACCGGCTGGCTGGCGGTCTTAACGCGGGGACCTCGGGCCTTGTCGCCGCGATCGTCCCCACGCTTCGGCATTCGCTCTTCGCCGATACGCTGGAAGGGATTTCGGACGTCGTTTCCGAAGCCGGTCTCGGCCTCTTCGTATCGTCGAGCGCCTACCGGTCCGATGTCGAGGAAAGCCAGATACGCTCGATCCTCGAACGACGCCCGGATGCGCTGATGCTGACCGGCCTCACCCACACCAAGGCCGCACGCGATCTCCTGCGCGGCTTTGGCATACCGGTCGTCGAGACCTGGGAGACGGGCGACGATCCGGTCGACATGGCCGTTGGCTACTCGAACCGCGAGGCGGCGCACGCCATGACGGCGGAACTCATCCGGTCCGGCTATCGCCGCATCGCCTTCGTCAACGGCCCCGCCGAAAACAACGAACGAGCCCGCCATCGCGCCGAAGGCTATCTTGCAGCGATGAAGGAGGCCGGCCTGTCGGCTCCGCCCATCCATGTCGTTCACGACGAGGCGGCGATCCGGCCGGAGACAGGAGCAAAGGCAATCAGGGTTCTGCGCCAGCAGAGCGACATCGATGCGGTGTTCTTCACCAGCGACATCTTCGCCGTCGGCGCCATCCTCGCTTGCCGGGAGCTCGGCATAGACGTGCCCGCCCAGCTCGGCATTGCCGGCTTTCACGACCTTGACGTCGGGCGCGTCGTGTCCCCTACGCTGACGACCGTCCAGGTGCCGGCCATGGAGATGGGCCGCAAGGCCGGCCACATGATCCTCGCCCGCCTCGCCGGCAAACGCCTGGCGACGCACCGACAGGATCTGGGCTTCAGCATCATCTCGCGCGAAAGCACGCGACGCCCGCACTGAACAGGCCGCGACCCGTCGGCAAGCGTCGTGGTCAGCTTGACAGTCAATCTAGTTACCGGTAACATTCCTCATCCGATACTGCCATCGGGAGCGCGCCGTCGTTCGGCGCTTATGGGAGGAAGCCAATGTTCAGAAAATCGTTCCTGGCAGCCGCAGGGGCGGCTGTTTTCGTGACGACGTGCGCGATCGCGCAGGATAAGCCGACCATCGGTCTGATCCAGATCGACCTTTCCAACCCGTTTCATCTTGGTGAGGTGGAAGGCGCCAAGGAGGCTGCACGCCGTGCCGGCTTCGAACTGGTTATCACCAGCGGCGAAGGCGACGTGACCAAGCAGATCCAGGCGATGGAGAATCTCATCAACCAGGGCGTCGACGCCATCTCCATCAACTTCATCGATGCCGCCGCATTCGGGCCGACCATGGCGAAGGCCGCCACAGCCGAAATCCCGGTGATCTGCCTTCACTCCAAGATCGACGGTTGCGCCGCGACCCTCGGCTTCGACGAGCGCTACACCGGCAAGATCGTCGGCGAATACGCCGTCGAGTTGCTGAAGCAGCGCTACAATGGCGAGGCCAAGGGCGAGGTCGCAAACCTTCAGGGCCTGCTCGGCCAGGGCCTCAACACCGACCGCTCCGGCGGTTTCACCGACGTCATGGCCGCATATCCCGACATAAAAGTCGTCGCGCAGGAGCCGACCGGTTGGGACCCGACCAAGGCCGTCTCCATCACCGAGAACTGGATGACCGCCTATCCGAGCCTCGATCTCATCTACGGCAACAGCGACAGCCTCACCGTTCCGGCCGCCGGCGTCATCGAACGCGTCGGCAAGCAGGACCAGGTGATGCTCGTCTCCGTCGACGGGACCGAGCCTGGCCTGAAAGCCGTCAAGGACGGCGTGATGAAGAGCACCGTGCTGCTGGCGCCGCAATATTCGGGCTTCTGGAAGGCATATTTCCCCTTCCTCGTCGCCACCAAGGCCGACGACCGCAAGGAAGTGCTGATCCAGGGCGTTCTGGTGACTGGCGACAATGTCGACGCAGCGCTGAAGCTCGCGGCCGACCAGGTATCCTCGATGCAGACCTTCCCCTTCGAGAAGCCGCTGGCGGAAATCGTCTCGACCTATTGATCCACTCCGGGCGCCTGCGGACTCCGACAGTCCGTGGGCGCCCGATCAGACGCAGCCAGACATGACAACGAACAGTGCACCGACCAAAGACGCAGCGCCGCCGCTCCTCGGAATACGCGGGCTCGAAAAGCGTTTTCCCGGCGTCGTCGCGCTTGACGATGTGTCGCTGGATCTCGCCGCCGGCGAGGTTCACGGGTTGATCGGTCAGAATGGCGCCGGCAAATCGACCCTCATCAACATCCTGTCTGGAATGCTGCCGGCGGACGCGGGTACCGTGCGCCTCGACGGCGCACCGGTGACGATCCGCGATCCTCGTCATGCGCTCTCGCTGGGCGTTGCCACCGTCTACCAGGAACTCAGCCTCCTGCCCAATCTGACCGTCGCGCAGAACCTCGTGCTGGGACGCGAGCCTTCCAGGCGTGGCCTGCTCGATGCCGGGGAGATGAAGGCGCGAACGCAAGAGGCTCTCGGCCGCCTCGGGCTGGACATCGCGCCGCAAACGATCGTCAGCAACCTGTCGCTCGCCGAGCGGCAGATGATCGAGATCGCCAAGGCGCTCGCCTCGAACCCCAAGATCCTCATCCTCGATGAACCGACCGCACCGCTCGGCCAGCGTGAATCGGAACAACTCTTCACGGCAATCAGGCGCCTGCGAAAGCAGGGCGTCGCGCTTCTCTACGTCTCGCATCGTTTCGCCGAGGTGCTCGAACTCTGCGATGTCGCGACCGTGCTGCGCAACGGCCGCAAGATCGTCACGACCAGCCTGGCGGGCTGGTCGGAGGCGAGGCTTACAGACGCCATGATCGGCGCGCAGACCGAACGATACGTCGCATCGGCGCGGACGACGGCCCAAACCGCGCTCGCAGCCGACAATCTCCGCCTTGGGCACCGCGTGCGCGGCGTCTCGCTTGACGTGCGCCGGGGCGAGATCGTCGCGCTGACCGGCTTGCTCGGCGCCGGCCAGAACGAGATCGCCCGCATCCTCGGCGGCGATCTGCGCGCCGATGGCGGCACGCTTCTGAAGGACGGAAAGCCGATCGCGCTGCGCAACCCGAGCGATGCGGTCGCCGCGAAAATCGCCCTGCTTACCGACGAACGGAAGCACGAGGGCATCCTGCCCAACCTGCCGCTGCGCGAGAACATCGCCGTGGCCTCGCTCGGCGATCGCCGTGGACCGGCCGGGGTGGTCGATGCCGCCAGGGAGCGCCGCGAGGTGCAGCGCGTGGTCAGTGATTTCGGCGTCGTCGCCACATCGATCGAAGTTCCCATTCGTACGCTTTCCGGCGGCAACCAGCAGAAGGCACTGATCGCGCGCTGGGATCTCGCCGACGCCGACGTGTTCGTGCTCATCGAGCCGACGCGCGGCGTCGATGTCGGCGCCCGTGCGGACATCTACCGCCGCCTCGATACGCTCGCGCGCAGCGGCAAGGCGGTCATCGTCGTCTCCAGCGACGTTCCGGAAGTGCTCACGCTGGCCGATCGCATCCTGGTGGTGCGCGATGGTGTCATCGCCGCCGAAACAATGCCGGCCGCTGTCGACGAGGAACGGCTCAATCTGATGATCCAGGGAGCGGCAGCGGCATGACGGCTTCGCTCACCAGCCGGGCAAACGCCGACAAGGCAAGCGCCGGCAAAAAACCACCCTCCTGGGGATCCTTCTTTGCCCGCAACGCGATGCTCGTCGCGGCAATCATTCTGTTCCTCGCCTTCGTCGCGACCTCGCCCGTCTTCGGCACATCCGGAAATGCGGCGAACATACTGAGACAATCGGCTTCCGTGCTCGTCCTCGGCCTCGCCATGACGATAGTCGTCCTCATCGGCGGGATCGATCTTTCGGTCGGCTCGGTGGTGCTGGCATCGGCGACGATCGCCGGCATCGTGCTCGCCGAAGGGCTGCATCCGGTGTTTGCCATCGTCGCCGGCATCGGCGTCGGCGCGATTGTCGGCGCCATCAACGCCGCGATGATCGAAGGGCTGCGCATAAGTCCGGTCATCGTCACGCTGGGCACCATGATCGCCGTGCGCGGGTTCAGCCTTGTCTGGCTTGGCCGCTACAATTCCTGGGTCGAGATCAAGGGACCGCTGTTCTCCGATCTCGCGCGACGCACCGTGATGGGCGTGCCGCTCGATGCACTGCTGGCGTTGGCGCTGGCGGCAACCGTCTGGTTCGTTCTGACCCGCACGACACTCGGCCGCGCCTGGCATGCTACCGGAGACGCGCCGGTCGCCGCGCGCCTCGCCGGCCTGCGCGTCCGCTGGCTGCGCACCGGCGCCTATGTGGCATGCGGCGCGCTCGCGGGTGCGGCCGGCGTGCTCGTTGCAGCACGCACCGGCCTCATCAGCCCCTCGATCGGCCAGGGACTGGAATTCTTCGCCATCGCCGTCGTGGCGCTCGGCGCGGGCGGACTTCCTGCCGGCCGCGTTCGGGTGTCCCAGACCGTGATCGGCACGCTCATCCTGATCATGATCTTCAACTACATGACCATTCGCGGCGTGCCGGGCACATGGCAGACGACCGTGACCGGCTTGCTGCTCCTCGGCGCAATGGTCGCCGGCCGCTTCCTGCAGCGCGATGCAGCCAGCGACGTCGCCACCGGCGAGGCCATCTCGGACGAATATGCCCGCATGTCGCCGACAGGCGCATGGCTGACGCGCAGTGCGCTCGCCATAGCGACCATCGTGCTCGCCATAGTCTTCGCGCTCATCAATCCGCGCTTCGCCATCTGGCCCAACGTCGTCGCCATCGTCGAGCAGAACGCGACGCTCGCAATCGTGGCGGTCGGCGCGATGATCGGCATCGTATCGCGTTCGGTGGACATCTCGCCGGGTTCGGTGATCGCGCTCGGCGCCGTGGCGGCGGCACTCGCCGCGCAAGCCGGAGTGCCGCTACCGCTCGCCCTTCTTGCCGGCATCCTCACCTGCCTCGCGGTCTATGCGCTGAATGGCGTCATCGTCGGCCGCCTGGGTCTCGATCCCCTGATCGTGACGCTTGCCGCATGGATCTGGGCGCGCGGCCTCGCCGTATCGCTGACCGACGCCACGACCATCGGCTTCGACATGCGCTTCGTGATGCTGATGAACACGCCGCTGGCATTCGGCTTCACCCTATCAGTGCCGCTGATCGGGCTTGCCTTCCTCGCCGGCTGGATCATCCTGAGGCGCATGCCGCTCGGCATCCGCATCTATGCTGCGGGTGGCGATCCGCGCATGCTGCGGCAGGCCGGCGTCAACGAGAGCCGTCTGCGCGTCACCATTCTCCTAGCCATGGGCTTCTTCACCGCCGCGGGCATGCTGGTAATGCTCGGCCGTCTCGGCGCGGCTGCACCAACCGCAGGCTTCGGACTGGAACTCGACGCGATTGTTGCCGTCATCCTCGGCGGCGCTTCGTTCCGCGGCGGCACGGGGCGGCTGCGCGATACGGCGATCGGCGTGCTCTTCCTCGCCATCCTCAACAACGGCCTCTCCGGCCTGCAGATGGGGGACGCACAATTCTTCCTGATCAAGGGCACGATCATTCTCGCCGCCCTTACCCTGCGTGCGGCGGCGCAAGGCTTCTTCTCGCGGAGGGCGTTGGCATGAAGAGCTGGCCCGCCATCGATTTCGGCCACACATCCTATGACGCGGCCTTCACGCGCGGCGACGTCTACGGCGTCGTGCCGGATGCGGAACGCGCAAAAAGGCGTCCACTCACCGTCGCTGTTGCCGGTGCAGGCGGGGTGGCGCAGGCGAAATGGATCCCCGCCATCCGCCACCTGCAGACCAAAGGAGAGCCTGTCGCGGTGACGGCGATCGCCGATCCACGCGCCGAGGTCGCCGAAAAAGCGGCAGCACTCGCAGGTTCCGCCGCGTTCGCCGATGTCGCGGCAATGCTCGACGCCAGGCGACCAGACATCCTACTGGTGCTGGCTACCGACGCCGCGCATGTGCCGATCGCCACCCAGGCGATCGAGCTTGGCATTCCCTGCTTGATCGAGAAGCCGCTGGCGCGCAACTTCACGGAGGCGACAGACCTGGTGCGCAACGCGGAGCAGGCAGGTGTGCTGCTCGCTTCGGTCGCCAACAAGCGCTTCTCGCCACCCTATGCAATGGCAAAGGCCCTGATCGAGGCCGGCGCGCTGAAATCGACGCCAAGCGTCTTCACCGGGAAATTCACGCTCGGCTATCCCTATGTCGATCTTCTCGAGGGCGGTACGGTCCACCTCCTCGATCTCGTGCAGTGGTTCATGGGACCGGTGTCGAAGCTGCACGCCCGCGGCATCCGCTGCGACGATGGCGGTCTGCTCAGCGCCGTCGTGTCCTTCGCCTTCGCGTCGGGAGCGATCGGCTCGCTGACGACGAGCGCGGCCGCCATGAGCTTCAAGCCTTGGGAGCGCGTCGAGATCATCGGCCGCAACGCCTTCCTGGTCGTCGACGACCAGATCGAGACGACGCTCTACGATGACGAGACAGGCCCCGCCAAGAGTTGGCGGCCGGTCGTGCCTAACACCTTGATGTTCGACGAGGCATTCGGCGGCTACGCCGGGCTGTTGGAAAACGTGCTCGATGCGGTGCGCGGCCTCGCCCCGCTTGCCACGCCGGCGAAAGACGGCGCCGCGGCCGTCGGACTGATCGAGGCCATCCGCCGGTCGCTCGCCGAGGACCGCGACGTCGATATTGCTGCTGAAGGGCTGGCGCCATGAAGATCAAGAAGCTCGAGACATTCCTGGCGAATGCCGGCCAACGGAACTATCTCTTCGTCCGGCTCACCACCGACACCGGAATTACCGGTATCGGCGAGGCCACGCTTGAATGGCAGGAGAAGGCCGTCGAGGTGCTGGTCAACGAATGGGTCGCCTCGCGCATCATCGGCAAGGACCCCTTCGACATCGAGCAGGTCGTCGGCGACATGATCCGCGACCAGTACCAGGGCGGCTCGACCGTGATGACGGCGATCTCCGCCGCCGAGATCGCCATGTGGGACATCATCGGCAAGGCGACCGGCCAGCCGGTCTATCGCCTGATCGGCGGATGCGCCAAACGCGAGCTCCATGCCTATGCCAACGGCTGGTACGGCGGCTGCGAGACGCCGGCCGACTTCGCTGCCCGTGCGAGCCAGGTCGCGGCGCGCGGCTACGGCGCCATGAAGTTCGATCCTTTCGCGACGGCATGGAAGCAGCTCGACCGAAACGAGGAAGAACACGCGGTGGCCGTCGTCGAGGCAGTCGCCGGCGCGATCGGGCCCGATGTCGGAATGATGATCGAGATCCACGGCCGCCTCGGCGTCAGCGACGCGGTGCGCTTCATCGATCGCCTGAACGGCAAGCGGATCTTGTGGTGCGAGGAGCCGGTGGCGCCGGAGAGCGTCGAACTGCTGCGCGAAGTGAAGGAGCGCACCCGCCTGCCGATCTCCTCAGGCGAACGGCTATACACGCTCGCCGACTTCGCCCGGCTCATCAATCTGCGCGCCGTCGACGTCGTGCAGATGGACGTCGCCCATTGCGGCGGCATCACCATGGCGAAAAAGATCGCGGCGATGGCCGCCGCGCAGGATATTGGCATCTCGCCGCACAGCTCGGTCGGCCCGGTCGCCTTCGCGGCAGCGCTGCATGTCGCCTGGTCTACGCCGAACATGCTCATGCTGGAGAGTTTCGGTGAGTTCGACGTCGACTGGCGCAGCGATCTCGTCAGCGGCTGGAACCCGCTGCAGAACGGCAGGCTTTCGCTGCCTGAAGCGCCCGGCCTCGGCATCGAGCTCGACGAGCGAGCGATCGCGGAACATCCCTACAGGCCGCTGGCGTTTCCTTCGCTTTGGGACGCCTCATGGCGCGACGAATTCACCGGCACCGCCAAGCTTGCCCGCATCAAGTGACCGCAGGACAGACATGACAGAGAGAAACGAACAAAGGACGGCGCTCGTCACCGGCGCAGGCGGCGGCATGGGGCGCGAGATCGCCCATCAACTCATCGCGCGCGGAGTGCGTGTAGCCATCGCCGATATCAATGCCGCCGGCCTCGCCGAGACTGCCGCGGCTGGCGACGGCGTTGCGCATCTTCCCGGCGACCTGACCAGGGAAGGCGCAGCAGAAACGGCCGTCAGCGCCGTCGCCGAGCGCTGGGGCAGGATCGACATCCTCGTCAACAATGCCGGCTACGGCGTCATCGAGCCGTTCCTCGAGATGACGCTCAAATCATGGGAGCGGACGCTGGGCATCAACGTCACGGCGCTCGCCATGCTGACCGTCGCCGCCGGGAACGCGATGAAAGCGGCCGGCCGCGGCCGCATCGTCAACATCACCTCGCCTGCCTCGCGCATGGCGCTGCCCAACTACGCCGCCTATTCGGCGAGCAAGGCCGCCGTCGATTCCATTACGCGGGCCGCTGCGGTGGCGCTGGCGCCACACGGCGTGCTCGTCAACTCGCTCGCACCGGGCATGATGGACACGGAGATGCAGCGTTCGACCGAAGCAACGATGGCGCGCATGGAGGGCCGCGACGATTTCGAGACCTTCCTCGCGGAGCGCACGCGGCGCATTCCGCTCGGCCGTCGCGCCGAGATCGCGGAGGTTGCCGCGGCGGTGGTTTGGCTGGCGCTCGATGCTCCCGATTATCTGGTTGCCGAGCGGCTCAACATGAGCGGCGGCCTGGACAAGGACTGATTATGACACGCATTCCCAACCATCCACCGGCCAAGGCCGACATCGCCGCCCTGAAGGCGCGCGCCAAGCACATGAGGAACCACATGCTGGTCATGGCGCGCGGGCCGGGCCAGGGCTATATCGGGCAAGGTCTCGGCATAGCCGACGTTCTCGCCGCGATCTATTTCCACGAGTTGCGCTGGTCGCCCGAAAACCTCACCGATCCGAACCGCGACCGCTTCCTGCTGTCGACCGGCCACTATTCCATCGCCCTCTGGGCGGCGCTGGCCGAAGCCGGCATCTTTCCGCTCGAGGAGCTGCCGACCTACGGTGCCGACGACAGCCGGCTCCAGATGTCGACGCTCGACACGACGCCCGGCGTCGAGATCATCGGCGGCTCGCTCGGCCACGGTCTCGGCCAGGGCGTCGGCATGGCACTCGGGTTGCGCCTCCAAAACTCTAGCGCACGCATCTTCTGCGAGCTTTCCGATGGCGAGTTGCAGGAAGGCTCAACCTGGGAAGCGGCGATGGCCGGCAGCAACTTCCGACTCGACAACCTCGTCGCGCTGATCGACTGCAACGGCATCCAGGCCGACGGCGCGATCGTCATCGACATCGAGCCGGTCGCCGACAAGTGGCGCGCCTTCGGCTGGCAGGTGCAGGAGATCGACGGCAACGACATGGCCGCTGTCGTCGCCGCCTTGGAGCAAGCGCGGGCGACGGAAGGCAGGCCACACGCGATTGTGCTTCGCACGAAGCCCGGCAAGGGCGTGCCGACATTGGAACAGCGAGAGAAGGCGCATTTCGTGCGCGTCGAGCCGGAGGAATGGGACGCGCTCATCCTCGAACTGGAAGGTCAGCCCTGATGACGACCGCACGTACTTACTCCAAGGCCATGGGCGTCGACGAGGCGCTCGACGCGCGGCCTGTCGTCGACGCACCGTTCGGCACCGCACTGATCGACGTGCAGAAGCACCGCGGCGACATCGTCGGCCTCACCGCCGATCTCGGCAAATACACCGACATCCTGCCGTTTCGCGACGCCTATCCCGACCGCTTCTTCAATGTCGGCATGGCCGAGCAGAACCTCGTCGCGGTCGCGGCGGGGCTTGCTCGCACAGGCACCGTCCCCTTCGCCACCACCTATGGCGTCTTCGCCACCCGTCGCGCCTACGATTTCATCGCGATCGCTTGCGCCCACAGCAATGTCAACGTCAAGATCATCGCCGGTCTGCCCGGCCTGACGACAGGCTATGGTGGCACCCACCAGGCGATCGAGGACACGGCGCTGATGTGCATGATCCCGAACCTGGTGGTCATAGATCCATGCGACGCGACCGACATCTCGCAAATCACCCACGCCATCGCGGATTATGACGGTCCTGTCTATGTGCGGCTCCTGCGCGGCAAGGTTCCCCGGGTGCTCGACCCCAAGACATACAGCTTCGTCATCGGCAAGGCCTCGGTGCTTCGCGAAGGCGCGGATGTCGGCATCATTTCGACCGGCTTGATGACCGAACATGCCATCGACGCGGCCAACGCGCTCAATGCCGAGGACATCTCGGCCGGCGTACTCCACACGCCGACGCTGAAGCCGTTCGATGCCGACTCCGTCGCCGAGTTCGCATCGAAACACGACGCGATCGTCACGGCCGAGAACCATGTCATCACCGGAGGACTGGCGACCCAGGTACGCGAGGCGCTCTACAAGGCCGGCATCGCACGGCCGCTGATGCCGGTCGGCATCGCCGACACGTTCGTCGAACTCGGCGCCTCGCCGACCCTGATGGTACGCAGCGGGCTCACGAGCGACGGCATCGTCGCCCAAGCGCATGCCGCCCTGCGCCTGAAGAGGTCCTGATCCGAGGCCAAAAGAAAGCGCCTGTCCGCTGAGGCGGACAGGCGCGGCTTTCCCGAAAGAAGACGAATATACGATCAGAAGGTGGGCAGAGGCTTCAGGTCATCGCCAGTCCATTTCTGGGCGATGGCGTTGAGTTCGCCATTCGTCTTGATCGAATAGACAAAGGTGTCGAGCCATTGACGCAGGTCTTCCTGGCCGCGCCGCATGCCGATACCGAAATGGTTCTCGACCAGCGTGATCTTGGACTCGAACTCCTTCTCCGCCTTGCCGCGGTTGAGCACGATCAGCGCCGTCGTGCTGCTGCCCAGCGCATCCACCTGACCGGTGACGAGAGCCTGGATTGAGGTCGCTTCGTCGTCGAAGCGCATGATCTCCACGTCGGGCAGCTCTTTCTTCGTCAGCAGTATGTCCGGGATGGTGCCGCGCGGCACGCCGACCTTCAACCCCTTGAGGTCGTCGAAGGAAGCGATCTGCTTGTCCTTGCGTGCAGTGATGATCGTACCGACGCCCGCATAGGGATCGGAGAACCACACCTGCAGCGCGCGCTCCGGCGTGATCGAGAACAGCGAGATCACCAGGTCGACGCGGTTGGTAAGCAGATAGGGAATGCGGTTGGTCGAGGTGACCGGCACCAGCTCGAGCTCGACGCCCATGTATTTCGCCACGAGGCGAGCCACGTCTACGTCATAGCCGTCGGGCTGGCCATCGGTTCCGGTGATCCCGAATGGCGCGCTGGTCGGATCGACGGCGATCGCGATCTTGCCCTTCGAGATGATGTCGTCGACGCTCTGCGCCTGGGCAGCGCCGACCAGGCTCAATGATGCCAATACGAATACTGCCAGCCACTTCATGATTTCCTCCCTATGGGCTTGCCAATGCCCTGGGACTGTGCATGTTATCGGTAACAAGTCAAGATAATGCTTCCTAGGACGAACATTCCGGTGCTGGATTATACGTTCCAGTTTGGCACGGTCTGGCGTGAGTGGCCGTTGCTCGTCGATGGGCTGCTCCTGACCGTCAAACTGTCCATTTTCTCGATGGTGTTCGGGATGATCGTCGCCACGGCCGGCGCCTTCGGCTCGGTCTACGGGCCGCGTCCCCTGAAGGCCGCGATACGGGTCTACGTCGAGTTCATCCGCAACACGCCCTTCCTTGTCCAGGTGTTCGTCGTCTATCTCGGGCTGCCCAGCCTCGGCATCCGGCTGCAGGCAGATCACGCCGCCATCCTCGCCATGACCATCAATGTCGGCGCCTACGGCACCGAGATTATCCGCGCCGGCATAGAATCCATTTCCAAGGGCCAGATAGAAGCGGCCAAGGTGCTTGGGTTGCGACCGTTCCTGATCTTCCGGCTGGTCATCTTCAAGCAGGCGCTGATCGCGATCTATCCGGCGCTGACCAGTCAGTTCATCCTGTTGATGCTTGGCACCAGTATCGTCTCGGCGATCGCAGTCGAGGAACTGACTGCCACCGCCAACACCATCCAGAGCCGCACGTTTCGTACCTTCGAAGTCTATTTCGTCGTCACGCTGATCTACATCGCCCTGTCGCTCGTTTTCCGGACGGCCTTCCACATGATCTATGCGCGCTGGATCCGCGTAAGATGATCCGCGATTTCTCCACCGGGGATCTCGTCCTGCTGCTGCTTGCCGCGCGGTGGACGATCGTGCTTTCGCTGATCGCCTTCGCGGGTGGATCGGTGATGGGGCTGCTGATAGCCCTTGCCCGGACCTCCCGGATGAAAGCGCTGCGTCACGCGGCGAGCGGATACATCGAGCTGTTCCAGGATACGCCACTCCTGATGCAGCTCTTCATCGTCTTCTTCGGCGCCAACATCATCGGCCTGCAGATCAGCGCCTGGACGGCGGCGGCCGTTGGTCTGACGCTCTACGGCAGCGCGTTCCTCGGCGAGATCTGGCGCGGCTGCATAGAGGCCGTTCCCGCGGGGCAGTCGGAGGCGGCAAGGTCGCTGGGGCTCCGTCAATGGCAGACGAACCTGCTCGTCGTGCTACCGCAGGCGTTGCGCCTGGCGATCCCGCCGACCATCGGTTTTCTGGTGCAGTTGATCAAGAACACGTCCCTCGCCTCGATCATCGGCTTCACCGAGCTCACCCGCACCGGACAACTGATCAACAACGCCACCTATCAGCCGCTGACCGTGTTCATCATCGTCTCGCTGATCTATTTCGCACTGTGTTGGCCGTTGTCGCTCGCCAGCCGCCGGCTCGAAATCCGACTTGCCCGACGGGGCTAGCTTGCCCGGAGGCCGGCAGCGCCGGACTATTCAGCCACGCTCAACCTGTTGATCGACATCATCACCGAAATCGGGGGGACTACTATGTCATCGTGGCAGAGAGCCTGGACTCCTCCACCGTGCGCGGCTCGCTCCAATATCCTAAGCTTCGCTACTGATCGACGTCGACGTTTCGTGAGAATGAGACGGCGCCTCTGAAAATCAGACTGTTAGTAGGTGGCCCTGCCGCCTGAAAGATCGAAGACGGAGGCGGTCGTGAAGGAGTTTTCCTTCGAGACCAGCCAGGCCACCATGCCCGCCGCCTCGTCCACCTCGAGAAAACGGCCGCGTGGAATCTTCTGGAGCATGTAGTCGATGTGCTCCTGGCTCATCTGGTCGAAGATCGACGTACGCGCCGCCGCGGGCGTTATGCAGTTGACCGCGATGTCGAAGCCTGCCAGTTCCTTGCCGAGCGACTTGGTCAGGCCGATCACCGCGGCCTTCGAGGCCGAATAGGCTGAGGCGTTTGGGTTACCCTCCTTGCCGGCGATCGAGGCAATATTGACGATGCGGCCGTAGTCGCGTGCCTTCATCCCCGGCACCACGGCGCGGTTTACGTGGAAGGTGCCGTGCAGATTGATGTCGATCACCCGCCGCCAATCGGCGAGCGGATAGGCGTCGAGCGTATGGTTCGGTCCGGCGATGCCTGCGGAGTTGACCAGGATCGAGATCGGCCCGGCCTCTTCCTCGGCCTTGGCGACAGCCTGGATCACCGCGTCCGCGTCCGTGATGTCGACCACGACGCTTGACGCCGACTGCCCAATCGACGCGGCCGCCGCCGCCAGTTCTTTACCGTTGACGTCCCAAAGGCATACCCTTGCGCCCGATGCGGCGATACGTCTGGCGATGGCGAGGCCGAGACCCTGCGCGCCGCCGGTGACGACGGCTGTCTGACCGGTGAGATCGATCTTGTTCATAAGCGATGTTCTTTCCAATTGTCCGACAGGCGCGACGTTTGCCGCACCCGTCCTGTCAACATTGCCTGGTCTCAGGCTGCGGTCATGCCAATCGCTTGCCGCTCTCGGGGTCGAAGAAGTGCAGGTAGTTGCCCGGCAGGCTGACGGATGCGCCATTTGTGGGCAGCGGCACGTCTTCGGGAAACGCCACCGTCATCTCGGTAGCGCCGATACGGCCGTGGATGATCTTCTGGGCGCCCAGTTCTTCCACCAGCACGATCTCGAACGGCAGGCTGTTCTCCGATTTGCTGGCCGAGAGCTTGATGCGTTCGGGGCGTATGCCGAGCACGACATCGCCCTGCAGCTGCCGTTCGACGGATAGGCGGTCGCCCGACGGGAAAACGAGCGCATTGCCGTCCGTCCTGACGCGAACCAGGTTCATCGCAGGCGAGCCAATGAAGGTCGCCACGAAGATGCTGGCAGGCGTTTCGTAGATTTCCAGCGGCTTGCCGATCTGCTCGATCATGCCGTGATTGAGCACCACGATGCGGTCGGACATCGTCATCGCCTCGACCTGGTCGTGGGTGACGTAGAGCGTCGTGATGCCGAGGCGCTGCTGCAACTGCCGGATTTCGACGCGCATGTGGTTGCGCAGCTTGGCGTCGAGGTTGGACAGCGGCTCGTCGAACAGGAACGCCGCCGGCTCGCGCATGATGGCGCGGCCCATCGCGACGCGCTGCTGCTGGCCGCCGGAGAGTTGCGCCGGACGGCGCTGCAGCAGCTGCTGGATCTGCAGAAGCTCCGACACTTCGGTCACGCGCTTGCGGATCTCGTCTTCCGGCCGCTTGCGGATGCGCAGCCCGTAGGCGAGGTTCTCGAAGACGCTCTTGTGCGGGTAGAGAGCGTAGTTCTGGAACACCATCGCGATGTCGCGATCCTTTGGCTCCAGGGCCGTCACGTTGCGTCCGGCGATGACGACGTCGCCGCTGGTGAGTTCCTCCAGCCCGGCGACGATGCGCAGGATGGTCGACTTGCCGCAACCCGACGGACCGAGAAGACTGATGAACTCGCGGTCCTCGGCATGCAGCGAGAAGCCGGGAATGACTTCCAGGTCGCCAAACTTCTTCCTGAGATTCCTGATGTCGATGCTAGCCATGAAACCTAGTCCTTGATGGCGCCCATGGACATGCCACGGACCATGTATCTTTGGGCGAGGAACGAGAAGATCAGCACCGGCATGACCAGGACCATTCCGGCCGCCGCGACGTAGTTCCAGCCGACTTCCGTCCAGGTGATGAATTCGGGAATAGCGACCGGCAGCGTCTTAGCCTGCGACTTGGTGAGGATCAGTGCGAACAGGAACTCGTTCCACGAGAAGATGATGCAGAAGATCGCCACCGCCAGAATGCTCGGCCGCAACACTGGCAGCAGGATGTCGCGGATGGCGCCGAGCTGCGACTGCCCATCGACCATCGCCGCCTCCTCGAGCTGGACAGGCACCGCCTTGATGAAGCCCGTCATCATCCAGACCACGAAAGGCAGGTTGAACGAGGTGTAGGCGATGATCAGGCCGATCTTGCTGTCGAGCAGGTTGAGGTTGTTGAAGATCATGAAGATCGGCAGGGCCGCGACGATCGGCGGAAACATGCGGATCGACAGGATGTAGAACGCCAGGTCGTCGCGGCCGCGGAAGCGATAGCGGGCAAGCGCGTAGGCCGCGATGGTGCCGAAGACGAGCGAGAAGACCGTGCTGCCGACCGACACGATCAGCGTGTTCATCAGCATGTGCAGGATCGGCTTGGTCTCGAAGATGAAGCGGTAGGACTCCAGCGTCGGCGTGAACCAGAAGGTGCTCGAGACGCCGGCATAGATCTGCAGCTGCGTCTTGAAGGAGGACACGACCAGATAGGCGATCGGCAGCAGCGTGAACACGCCGTAGAGCGCGAGGATGAAGTAGCAGACGATCCAGTAGAGGCGGCTTTTCGGGGCCATGCGCGTCAATCCTCCCTGGGGCCGGCCATGAAACGGCCGAGCACCTTCGTCATGATGATGATGATGACGAGCATGGAGAGCGCCACGATCGCTCCCTGATGCATGAAGAAGTATTCGAACGAGGAACGGAAGGCCATCACGGCGAGCGTTTCGGTCACCCGTCCGGGGCCGCCGTTCGTCATGATGTAGATCGTGTCGAAGGTCCGGTTGAAGGCGTCGATCATGCGGATCAGCACGGCGATCACGATGACCGGCTTCATCATGGGCAGCATGATGTCGCGGAAGATCTGGAAGCGGCTGGCGCCATCCACCTGCGCCGCCTCGAACGGAGAAGTGGGCAGCGCCCGCATGCCGGCAAGCATCAGCAACAGCATGAACGGCGTCCACTGCCAGACGTCGGCGATGATGATGCCGACCAACGCGGTCGAGGGCTCGTTGAGGATGGAGTAGTTGACGACGCCCATGGCCTTGAGCAGGCCGGCGATCAGTCCGAACTCACCGTTGAAGAGGAAGCGCCAGATCGTGCCTACCACGACGGGGGTGAGCATCATCGGCATGAGGAAGAACGGGAAGATGAAATCCCGGCCGGTGAAGTTGTTGTAGAAAAAATAGGCCAGCATGAGGCCCAATACGAATTCGATCGACACCACGGTCACCACCAGGATGAGCGTGGTCGCGAACGACTCCCAGTACTCGGGCGATTCCAGGAACACCTCGCGCAGATTGTCCTGCAGCGACCAGCCGGACAGCATCGGATTGGTCAGGATGACGGTGTGGGTCGCGAGATAGAGGGAATAGATGAGGGGAAACAGCGTCACGGAAAGCAGGATGAGCAGCGTCGGCGACAGGAAGTACAGCGGCCTCAATCGGCGGTGCAGCGGCGCGCGGTAGACTTGTTCACCAGACATGGAGCTGTTCCGTTTGATGGACCGCGGACGGACGATCCAGGACTCGACGGTGGAGAGGATCGATCCGGCGCGAACGCCGCGCCGGATCGAAGGGAGGACGCTGCGGCGTCTTAGAGCAGCTCGACCTTCGGAGTGCCCTTGAAGTTCGAGGTGACGGACTTCGGATACTCCTGGTCACCCTTGTAGAAGCCGTACTGGCGCATCAGCTTGGCGACGTCCTTGTCCGCCTTCACGATCGCTTCGTCGACGCCGATCTTGCCGATCATGCAGTCCTGGAAGGCGATGGCGACAGTGTCTTCCCACTGGCGCTCGTTGGCGATCTTCGGAGCGTCCCACAGCTTCTTGCCGACGAGCTTGGTCGACTCCAGCAGGATCGGGAAGTGCCCGTAGCGGTCCGGATATTTCTCCAGAAGGCTGATGCGCGAGGGCGCTGCGTCGCCCATCTGCAGCAGCTTCTCCTGGATCGCCGGCGAGGACAGCCACTGCGAGAACAGATAGGCTGCTTCCTTGTTGGCCGACGACTTGGCCATGCCGAGGCCGAAGGAGGCTAGCCGCGTGTAGCCGCCGGTGACCTCGCCGTTCGGCGCCGGAGTATCGAAGCCCGTCGGCGGCCAGGCATAGGCGTTCTTGCCCGCGACCTTGGACTGCTTGGGGTCTTCCTGGACCGCGAAGATCATCGCCCAGTTGAGGTTCATGGCGATGTTGCCCTGCGAGTAGGCCGCCGAAGCCTCGCCCAGCTCGAAGTCGAGCGAGCCGGGAGGCGTGAGCTTGTTCTGGTAGATGTCGCGGATGAGCTGCATCGCTTTCTTGGCGGCCTCGAAATTCTCCGCAGGCTGCGAGAAGGTCGGATGCAGGTAGTCGTCGAACACGGTGCCGCCCATCGACAGGAAGGGTATGGTCACCATCTCCATCATGGCCGTGCGCTGGCCGTGGATGACGTAGCCGTAGCGGTCATCCTTGGAGAAGTGCGCGGCCTGGTCGTAGAGTTCCTTCCAGGTGGCGGGAGCCTTGAAGCCGGCCTCCTCGTACCAGTCCTTGCGATAAGCCAGGATGGGGAAGGTGTTCATGTTGGAGAACATGTACACTTGGTCGAGGTAGCTGTTCGTCTTCTGGCACTCGGGCGAAAGATCGTTGTAGTTGAAGGTGGGATCCATGAGCTCGGCGTTCGCCATGAACTCCGTCAGCGGCTCCATGTAGGGGGCGTAGCCCGGGAACCAGATCGAATCGATGTTGTAGAGATCGTATTCGTCCGAGCCGGTCGCCAGGAGCTGCATATGCTTGCCTACGGCTTCGCCGTACTGGACCGTGTCGAGATGGACCTTGATGCCGGTTTCCTTCTCGAAGTCCGGAATCAGGTCACGCATGAAGTCGTTGTGCGGATAACCGGCAAGGTTGGAGACGCGCACGGTCGCGCCGGCATAAGGCTTGGCAGCCTCGGCGAGGCTCCAGCCTTCCGCATGGGCGATGCGCGGGCGTACCAGTCCGCCGCCCACGCCGGCCGCGGCAAAGCCGGCCGCAAGCAGCGTCGAATTCCTCAGGAACTCGCGGCGGCTCGTGGACACCTCCTCCACAAAGCCGAGCCTGTTGGCAAGCGACTTGCCAAAGGCGTTCATCATGTCTTTCGCGTCACGATTCATTACTTCCTCCCAGTTAGGTGGTTCAGCCTAGTTCACTCAAAGGTCATGGTGCCGAGGTCGATCAGCTCGACCTTGTATCCGTCCGGATCCTCGATGAAGGCGATGTGCGTGGTGCCGTGCATCATCGGTCCCGGCTTGCGCGGGATCTTCGCGCCCTCGGCCTCGAGCTGCTCGCAGATGCCGTAGATGTCGTGCACGCCCAGCGCGATGTGCCCGTAGGCGGTGCCGAGTTCGTAGCCCTCGGGCTTGTCCCAGTTGTAGGTGAGTTCGATCACCGCATTGTCCTTCTCCGGCCCGTAGCCGACGAAGGCGAGCGTGAACTTGCCCTCCGGGAATTCGTTGCGGCGCAACAGCTTCATCCCCAGAAGCCGCGTGTAGAAATCGATCGATTTGTCGAGATCCTTCACGCGCAGCATCGTGTGCATGAGCTGGAATTTCGATCCGTCCATCCTATTGTCTCCTTCCGGTCAGGGCGCTTGGCGCCCGGATTGAACCAAACTGCAGCCGCCACCCTCGCGCCGCGCGGCGACGAGCATCCGGCACATCTCCCCGTTGGCGTGCGCATTCGTGCTGACGCCGCGGATTTCCCGCAGGTGCGCCGGCAGATCGTCGACGGGGCGACCGCGAATGTCGGACACGACGAGGTCTGACTCACCATCTCCCAGGCCGATCTTCTGGCGTTTTGCGAGATAGGCCTGCCAGGCTTCGGCGAGTTCGCCGCCGGTCTGGCGGCACAGGCCACCAACCTCGGCGATGCCGACGCCCAGCAGATAGGCGTCCTCCAGGCCCGCGCGGCGCAGCAACCTGACGAGCGTGCCCTGCCGCATGAGAAAGGCCTTTTCGTCGAAGCTGCGACGCAGTTCATCGAGCCCGGAGCGGGCCTGCGGGAACACCTCCTCGAAGGGCAGTCCGCCATTGACGCCACGGTTGATCTCGTCGGCGGCAAAATGCTCGACGAGCTGCATCCTGAAGGACGCTGGCCAGCCCAGCGCCATCACGGCGGCGCGCATGTCCTGCGCCATCAGGAAGACGAAGTTCGCCGGACACCAGAAGGTGGGCAGCCGCACCGTTACCGTCACGGCGTCGTCCTCGACATCGACAGCCATGATGAAGTCGAGCGCCGCCACCGTCTCGTCGATTTCCGGATCGCGGACAGCGGAGATGGCCGCCAGCACCTCCTGCTGGCGCGGCGAGACCGGCATCGCCGGACCGCCTGCAACCGGTTGGGCAACAGTAGACGCCATGGCTTACGCCTTCGAAAGCTGGAACTCGTCGGGAACTTCGATGCCGTAAAGCTTGGCGGCATTCAGCCCCATGATCTTGCGCTTCACGTCGAGCGTCAGTTGCGTGCCGGCCTCGTGCGCGGTCTCGTCGTCGAACTCGAACTCCATGAACTTCTCGACGATCCATTTCGGGCTGGTGATCGCATAGTCCGAGCCGAACAGCAGACGGTCGGGCCCGACCCAGAACAGCAGGTCGCTCAGCATGCGAGCGAAGAACTTCGGGCGGGCGTGCAGATAGGACGGGATCAGCGCGAGGCCGCCATACACGTTCGGCTCCTGACCGGCCACGAAGCAGAAGTCGTCGATGCGCGGCATGCCGCAATGGTCGATGACGAAGTTCAGGTCGGGGAAATTCGTCGCCACCACGCAGACATCGCGAACGTCGAAGGCATCGTAGTCCAGCGGGTGCGTCGTCGGACCCTTGTGGATGTGGACGTTCTTGATGCCGAGCGAACGGCACTTCTCCATGTATGGCGCGACGAAATCGTCCTTCATGGAGTAACCGCGTGAGACCCCGTTCCACTCGGCCGTGTAGAGCTTCACGCCCTGGAACTTGTAGGTCTCGAAATCCTCCTCGAGCTTGTCGAGCCCCATCTGCCCTTCGCGCGGATCGCAGCGGCCGTTGAGCACGACCTTCTCCGGGTGCAGGTCCTTGAGCGTCGCGCAGAGCTCGGTCGTATTGAAGCCGTTGATATAGAAATCGCGCAGGTAGACCGGCAGCATGACGGCCATGTCGCAATAGCCGTCTTCGAACAGATCCTTCGCGGCTCCGGCGGCGCCGTAATAGTTGAACCGGTCGGCGTCCCATCGCTGGTTTGCAGGCGTCAGCGCGACATGCGCACCGTAGAAGGTGTCGATGAACGTCTGGCCATAGTGATTACGCCGGTTCTGCGGGCGCGCGTCCCAGACGTGAACATGCGAGTCGATGACGAAAATCTTCTCGCCATTCTCCGTGACGTACATGCGCTGCTCCTCCCTGACGAACGACGTTTGTCCCGCCTTGATCCGACTTTCTGGCTTGCCAGAGTTGTTGGGTCATTCTATTGTTGGACAACCCTACATATGCGGAACGCGTCGAGCGTGTCAACCGCGAACCGGAGGAACGATGCCCAACTTTTCAGTCGCTGCGGACCGCGGCCGGGCTGCCCTGCTAGCCTCGCTTTCGACGGCTGTCGGGGCAGAGCAGATGGTGGCTCCGGAGGCTACTGCGAAATATGATGTCGACTGGACGGGCGATCATTCGGGACGGGCGCTCGCCGTCGTGCGGCCGCGCGATGTCGATCAGGTCGCGGCCGTCGTCCGCTGGTGTCGGGAGCATCGGGTGCCTCTGGTGCCGCAGGGCGGCAACACCGGGCTGGTGGCGGGGGCGACGCCCTCGGAGGACGGCGGTGAGGTCGTGGTCAGCCTCGAACTGATGAAGGCGATCAGGCAGATAGACGCGCTCAACGGCGTGGCGATCGTCGAAGCCGGCTGCGTACTGGACGACTTCAAGGCCGCCGTCAGCAAGGTCGGCGCCTTCTTCCCGCTGTCGATCGGTTCGCAGGGCACCTGCCAGATTGGCGGCGCCATCTCGACCAATGCCGGCGGCATAAATGTCGTCCGCTACGGTATGGCGCGCTCTTTCGTCATGGGGCTGGAAGTAGTCCTTCCGGACGGGCAGATCCTGCGTGACCTGCGGGGCCTGCACAAGAACAACACCGGCTACGATCTCAAGCAGCTCTTCATCGGCGCGGAAGGCACGCTCGGGATCATCACCGCCGCGGCCCTCAAGATACAGCCCAGCCTCAGCCGCGTTGAAACCATGTTCGTGGCTACGGCCTCCGTGCCCGAGACCATCGCGCTCTTTCACCGCATGCGCCAGGACGCCGGCGATCTCATCACCGCCTTCGAGCTGATGCTGTCCACGTCGGTACGGCGCGTTTGCGCAACGGAAGAAGGAGTATATGATCCCTTCTCGACGGCGTATCCGGCCTACGCGATCGTAGAGATGTCGAGTTGTGGCGGGCCGCCGCTCAGGGCTTGGCTGGAGACCTATCTCGCGGGGTTGATGGAGGAGGGTCTGCTGCTCGACGGGGTGATCGCGCAAAGCAGCGCGCAGGCTGCCAACATCTGGCGGCTGCGTGAAGGCATTGTGGAAAGCCAGGCGAGGCTTGGCGCGTATCTGAGGACCGACGTGTCCACCCCGATATCGGCCGTGGCCGAGTTCATCGCGCGTGGCACGGATCTGGTCGAAGCGCTGGTTCCCGCCGCTCAGGTCCACCCCTATGGCCATGTCGGCGACGGTAACCTCCACTTCAACGTGATACGGCCGGAAGCCATGACTCCCGAGTCCTTCAAGCCGCAGATCAAGCGCATCGAGGAAGCGCTCTTTGAACTGGTCGACGACCTCGGCGGCAGCATCAGCGCGGAGCACGGGATCGGCGTCGCCAAGCGGGCCGCGTTCCAGCGACGCGTCGGCGATGTTCCGCGTGATCTGATGCTCAAGCTGAAGAAGGTCTTCGACCCCGACAACATCATGAATCCCGGCCGGATACTCTGCGAGAGATAGCAGCATGTCGTTCAAGGCAGCCCAGATAAGCCGCACGCCCTACCTTCCCGACCGGATCGCGGAACAGGTCAAGCAAGAGATCACCGAAGGTCATCTGGAGCCGGGAGATCGGCTGCCGACCGAACAATCGCTCGCCGAAACCTACGGCGTCAGCCGCAACGTGGTGCGCGAGGCGATCGCCAGGCTGCGCAATGAGGGGATCGTGGAATCCCGGCAGGGGATAGGCGCCTTCGTCGCTCTGAAGCCCAGGCCGGTGCTCCGCCTCGACCACAGCAACAGCCTGACGTCGCTCGCGCGCCATCAGAGCCTGTTCGAACTGCGCACGACGCTCGAGGTCCGCGCCGCGCAACTGGCCGCCGTCCGCTGCACGCCGGAAGACATGCGCGAGATAGAGCGGGCCTACACCGAGATGGAACGCACGATGAGCTGGGGCAAGGACGGCGTCGAATTCGACATCGCCTTCCACAGGGCCATCGCGGGAGCCACCGACAATCCTTTCATGCTGGAGACGATCGCCTTCATCGCCGAACATCTCAGGGAGAGCATCGAGCTTACGCGCACCTTCAGCGACATCAACGAGGTCAACGCCGTAACCATCCAGGAGCATCTCGACATCCTGAATGCGATCCGCAACCGGGATCCGGTGGCTGCCGGGCAGGCCATGAGCACTCATCTGACGAACGCGGCGGGGCGCATCGGAATTCCCTCGGAAGACTAGAAATCATCAAGGACAGTCAGTCGGCTGGGCGGGACGCGGTGCGTCACGCAAAGGAGGAGTCATGTATCTGAAGAAATTCGCACTGGACGGACGAACCGCCGTGGTGACGGGGGCGGGCCAAGGCATAGGCCTTGCCTGCGCAGAGGCATTGAGCGAGGCGGGCGCCGCGGTCGTGCTGACTGACATCAGCGAGGAGCGCTGCGAAAACGGCCGGCTTGCACTGGAGGCGCGCGGCCATCGCGTGGAGACCCGCGTGCTCGACGTGACCGACAGCGCGTCCGTAGACCATGTAGCGGAAGCGTTGGCCGCCTCGGGCCGCAGCGCCGACATCCTTGTCTGCAACGCCGGCATCGCGCAGGCAGGTCTCCCGGTCGAATTGATGAGCGATGCCGATTGGCTGCGCATGATCGACATCAACCTGACAGGTGTCTTCCGCTGCTGCCGATCGTTCGGGCGGCTGATGCTGGAAAAAGGCAGCGGGACTATCGTCAATGTCGGTTCGATGTCCGGCACCATCGTGAACCGGCCGCAGGCGCAGAGCCATTACAACACCGCCAAGGCCGGCGTTCATCACCTGACCCGCTCGATGGCCGCCGAATGGGCGACGCGCAGCGTGCGCGTCAATGCCGTGGCGCCGACCTACATCGACACGCCGCTGCTCGAATTCGCCCGCCAGGACACGGCCCTGTTCAACGAATGGCTTGACCAGACGCCGATGCACCGCGTCGGTCGGGTGGACGAGATCGCCTCCGTCGTCCTTTTTCTGGCCTCGGATGCGTCCAGCCTGCTGACCGGATCGATCGTCGCCGCCGACGGCGGTTACACCTGCTGGTGAGACGCAGGCCTTTCTGGCGACGTCGACGATTGTTCAGCCTAGCGTGAAGCTTCAGCGGAGGAAGATATGGGAGAAGTGACAACAGAGCATCGCGCCCTGCCGAGGACGATGCGGGCCGTGGTCTGCCACGGCCCCGAAGACTACCGGCTCGAGGAACTGCCGGTACCGGCTGCCGGGCCGGGAGAGGTGCTGGCCCGCATACACTATGCCGGCATCTGCGCCAGCGACCTGAAATGCTATCTCGGCGCGCCCATGTTCTGGGGTACGCCCGACGCCCCCGGCGGTTACTGCCAGCCGCCGATCACCGCCGGTCATGAGTTCATCGCCGAGGTCGTGGGACTGGGCGAAGGAGCCGGGCCGAAATACGGGCTGGAGATCGGCGATCGGGTCATTTCCGAGCAGATCGTCCCATGCCGCCAATGCCGCTTCTGCCGCAACGGCCAGCACTGGATGTGCGACATCAACGACGTCTACGGCTTCCGCCAGAACACGCCGGGCGCCTGGGCCGACTACATGCTGTTTCCGGCCAACGCCATAAACTACAAGGTGCCCAATACGATTCCGCCGGATCACGCCGCCTTCATCGAGCCCCTCGCCTGCGCGATCCACGCGGTCCAGCAAGGCAACATCCAGTTGCAGGACACGGTGGTCATCGCGGGCTGCGGTCCCCTTGGCCTCGGCATGGTGGCCGCGACGAAACTAAAGGGCGCGGCACGCATCGTCGCGATCGACCTGCATGACGACCGCCTCGCCGCCGCGCGCCAGGTCGGCGCGGATGTCGGCCTGAACCCGCGCGCCGAAGATGTGGTCAAGGCCGTCAAGGAGATGACCGAAGGCTATGGCTGCGACGTCTATATCGAGGCGACGGGCAATCCGGCCGGCGTCGGACAGGGGCTCGAGATGATCCGCAAGCTCGGCACTTTCGTGGAGTTCAGCTTGTTCACCCAGCCGGCGACCGTGGACTGGACCATCATCGGCGATCGCAAGGAACTGACCATTCGCGGCTCGCATCTGAGCCCGCATTGCTATCCGATCGCGATCCGGATGCTGGAAGAGAAGCTGCTGCCGATGGACGACATCATCACCCACAGGATCCCGCTCGAGGATTTCCAGGCGGGCATCTCCATGGTCAAGTCGGGTGCAAGCTCCGTCAAAGTTCTTTTCGACCTCTCGCTGTAGCGCGCCAAATGGACCTGCGGAAGAGCAAGCGGGCGTCTACGAGTGCCGACCCTCACCCTCTTCGACCATCTAGGCTAAGCCAGAAGCCGCTCCGTCGCTCACGAGATTGTTGAAGTCATCGAAAAACTGCTTGGCGAGCTTCTTGGCTGTGGAATCGAGCAGACGCGCGCCAAGCTGGGCAATCTTGCCGCCTACCTCGGTGTTGACGTCGTAGCGGAGGACCGTTGCGTCCGGACCGTCCGCATCCAGCCTGACCAGCGCGGTACCCTTAGCGAAGCCGGCGATACCCCCCTTTCCCTCGCCCGTGATAGTGTAGCCCTCGGGTGCGACTACATCGCTGAATGTCACGCGGCCGCTGAACTTGGCTTTGATGGGTCCCACCTTGAGGACGATTTGTCCGGTCATACTGTCCGCCGAATCCTGCACCAATTCCTGACAGCCGGGAATGACTTCACGCAAGACATTGGCGTCATTCAGAGCCCGCCAGACTGTCTCGCGGTCCTTCGGTATTCTCACCGAGTCCTTGAGCTCCATCTCATGACCTTTCGATTGACGTTTTTGGTTTGGCTGCCCGAGGAATATTCACTAAGGCGACCGCGCGAGACGATGCGCCGTTTGTCCTTGACGAAAGCGCATGTGGTTCCTCACCGCCGGGTGGGACGAGGATTTTTCCCCAGGGCGCCCTGTAACGCTCTAACTCATTCGACCCGCCAGGCTACAGCTCGCTCTTGGGCACGCTGAATAGTTCGGCCCAGCAGCCGCGGTATCAGCATCAGTTTGTAATCCGCAGTGCCTCGCACATCGTCCATTGGCGCTGCTGCGTCACACAGAATCCTGCCTGCGTCCTGGACATCGGATTCATCAAGGGACGTTTGCACCAATCGCTGCTCTGCCGCTGCCGCGCGTACCGGCGTCGGACCGCATGACCCAAGCGCGATACGCACGCTCTCACAGCGGCCATGACGCAGGCTCAGCGCCAGGGCGACGGATACCGTTGCGAAATCGCCACTGGCACGTGTGAACTTCTCGTACACGCTGACGGCGTCTGCCGGCGCAGGCGGAAACGTTATGGCAGTCACCAATTCGTCCGGCTCAATTGACGTTGTCATGAAGTCGACGAAGAACTCCGCCGCTGGGATCTCGCGAATCCCCGATGGCCCGGTAACCACGACTGTGGCGTCCGTCGCGATGAGAACGGCGGGATAATCGGCTGCAGGATCGGCATGGCAGATCGATCCTCCGATAGTGCCCATTGTCCGGATCGCTGGATGCGCGATGCACCCTGCTGCCTCACGCACGACTTCCAGTCCACCGCCAAACAGTTCGGACTGTGCCACGGTTCGGTGAGTGACCATGGCCCCGACGACGACGGTTCCGTCGGGCCGCTGCGTGATCCCTTTCAACTCGTCAATTCGCTGAAGGCTGACCAACGCGGGAGGTCTGAACAACGGCCCCATATTCATGCCGGCGACCAGCGTCTGCCCGCCGGCGAGGCAGCAAGCATCCGGGACCGACGCTAGAACTGCAACCGCTTCGGCAATCGTGCGCGGTTCATAGAACTCCACAGGCTCTGCCATCCGTCATCCCCGATATTCAACGTCAGAGGAACTTACATCGCCCTTCCCCTGGATGAACTTCAGGAGAATCGATTCGAACAAGGGGGGGTTCTCGATGTACGGCGTGTGAGCAACCTGCCGCATCATCGCAACGCGCGAATGCGGCAACCGTTCGTGAGCATTGTAGGCGATCCGTGGCGGTGCGATTTTGTCGTTCTCGCCCCAGATCATCAGCAACGGAAACCTGCTGTCCAAACTCACGAGATCGTCCAGGACCAGGTCATCGTTGAAGCCGGACGAGAGATAATCCCCGAACTTGCCGAGGCTAGCCCCCGCGCCGGGCGACGTATTGATCAGCATGTCTTCCCGCACCAGTTCATCGGTCACGAAACGAGGATCGGTGAACACGGACAGGAGGCGTTGGCGTATGGCATTGACGCTCATATCGGTGAGGCCGGCACGGATCGCCGCAACTTTCTCGGCAGGCAGAGCTTCGAGCCCCATGCTGCAGACCATCACCAGATTCTCCACGCGATCCGGCTCCTCTTTCGCGACCGCTGCCAGGACATGACCGCCGAGCGAGGTTCCGACCAATGATGCGCGCTCTATGCCGAGCCGGTTCATGAGGTCGATTACGAAATCCCGATAGCCGGAGACCGAGTGGTTGGATGCCAGCCTTTTCTCGGCGAACCCGTGCCCAGGCAGATCGGGTGCGAACACCCGATAACCTTGAGCCGCCATGCTGGTGACCGTGTTTTGCCACCGGTCCGCACGCGAGGTAAATCCGTGCAGCAGGAGCACCGCCGGGCCAGTGTCGCCAGCAGTGAGTACCCTGGTTGTGATACCGCCAGCCTCAAACGGATAAACGATCATGAGACTAGGCCTCTTCCTCTTCAAGCGAGAAGGTCGTGGCCTGAGCGCGAACGGCTTCGGCATCGAAGTCGTTGAATCGCGATACCAGGGCGTCCGAGAAATAAATCGATGGGTCACGCTTGGTTCCGATCGACTTCGTCTGGAGCAGGAAGTCCTGCCACTTCGTCATTTCATCGACGGAAATAGCACCCCAACGCGGGTCCGGCATTGCGTCGACGCGATGTCCGGCAAGACGGATCCGAAGCGCGGCCAGTTCACGCTTGAAAACCCGAGCCGGGTCCTCGCCTGCGGCTGGGCCGGATTCCGGATAACGCTTCCAAAGCAGCTTGATGGCTTCTTCTGGGTTGGTCAGCGCAAACAGCGTCGACTTGGCCATGGCACGCCCCAGCGCACCGAACGCATCCGGCCGTGCCTCCAGGTTTTCATCCCGTGCGTTGAAGCATGAGGAAGGGGTAAGGGGATCGATAACCGAAGACGGCAAAAGTCGCAGCGGAACGCCCTCCGCCTCCATCAGGCCTGCTAGGACGTCAAGCTGCCAAACCGCGTCCACCTCGCCGTCACGAATGGCCTTCGCCATCCGCGGCGCATCGAGCTGCGATCCGGGCAGGGGAACGAAGGAAACGTCTTTGTCTGGATCTACCGATGCTCCGATCAACGCGGCGCTCGCAAACTGGCGCAGTTCCGGGTCGTCGTAGTGGAGCCCGATCGTCTTGCCTCGCAGGTCGCTCAGCGACTTGGTCGCGCTGTCACGCGCTACCGAGAAGGCGCGGTTCTGCGTTCGCACAAAGGCATAATAAGGACGGAGTCCGATTCCGCGTTCGCGAGCGAGCAAGGTGAAAACAACGTTCACAAACGTCGTGTCACCGCGCCCCGCAATAACACCTTCGACTGCATTCTTCGGTGACCCGACGCACTCGATGCGCAAATCCAGCCCTTCGTCATCTGAATAGCCAAGCGCTTTCGCCAGCCAGATAGGGGCGAAATTTGTCGTCGGATGCGGAACGGGAGCCAACAGCTTCAGTTCACCGAGTGCATAAGCCATACTAACCTCCTGGTATTGATAAACAAAAAGACGCGAACGAGCTTAGGACCCGCGATCGAGCAAGCAGCGCAGAACGCGTTCGCTTGTGATTGGAAGCTGACGCACACGGACGTTCACGGCGTGCTCGACTGCGTTCCCAACTGCGGGGGCGATACCGATGACAGGCGGCTCCCCGATCCCCTTCACTCCAAACGGATGTGTCGGTTCCGGATTTTCGATAACAATCGCGTGGATATTCTCGGGCGCATCCAGCGAGCAGGGAATTTTGTAGTCCATGAAGCTCGGATTGGTGAGCTGGCCGTCACTCCACACCAACTCTTCCATGAGCGCGAAGCCGATGCCCTGGACCAGGCCACCCTCGATCTGCCCTTCCACCGCCTGACGATTGACGGCGCGGCCGACATCGTGCGCCGACCAGGCCTCGACAACTTCGACCTTGCCGGTGACCTCATCCACTTCCGTTTCGACGACTTGCGCACCAAAAACATAGGTGCCGATCGCCGCGAGCGACATCATGCCTTTGTTGATGGTGAGCTCGGTGTCCGGCTCCTCCACGCGAAAGACGTAGGAACCGCGGCCGATGATCGGGCCGCCCGCCTTGAAATGAGCACGGCGAGAGCAGTCCGCGAACGATACGAAACGCTCCTTCACGCCCTTGATCGCGACGCGCCCGCCAGGAACCAGCTCAACGTCCTCGACCGAGCATTCCAAAAGCTCCGCGGCATGCGGGAAAAGCTGGCTGACGATGTCGTCCGTTGCTTGCGCGATCACCTGTCCGAGCATGTAGGTAATACGGCTGGCATTGGTGCCGGAGTTGAATGGCGTGGCGTCAGTGTCCGCCTGCACGATATTGACGGAGTCGACCGGAAGCCTCAGCGCGGCGGCGCACATCTGCGCGATCGCGGTATCTGAGCCCTGGCCGATATCGACCGCGCCGGTGGCGATCGTCACCGTTCCATCATCGAGTAGTCGGACGATGGCGCTGGTCGAGAGATAGGCGCAGGTATAGACGACGCTGCTGACCCCGAGACCGCGGCGTTTGCCGCTCTTGGATGTCGGGGCCTCGGCCAACGCAGCGCGGCGAGCATCCCAATTGGATTCGGAGCGCACACGCTGCAGACATTCGCCGATCGATGCCGAACCTATCGGATGTTTGCCAAGCCAGCTGTCGCCCTGTTGCAGCACATTCCTCAACCGCAAGTCGATCGGATCGAGCGAGAGTTTCCTGGCCAGCTCGTCGATTTGAGATTCGCAGGCGAATGTCGCCTGCGCGTTGCCAACTCCGCGGAAGGCCGCAGCCCGCAGCTTGTTTGTGTACAGGACCCGGCCGTCGAATCTCAGATGCGGAACACGGTACGGCCCGCGCAGAAAGTGCAGGACCATGTGCATGGCGGCCGGACTGTCGTCGGCATAGGCGCCGCCATCCATCACGACGCTGCCTGTCCGAACCAAGATAGTGCCATCACGCCGCGCGCCGGTCTTGAGATGGATCCGCGCAGGATGACGCGAGCGCATCATCATCATGTCTTCCTGGCGCGACAGCACGACCTTCACCGCACGGCCGGTCTCTCTGGCAAGAAGTGCGGCGATGATCTGAACACCCGGCTCGGATTTTCCGCCGAAGCCGCCGCCGACGTACGGGCTGATGGAGCGCACCTTGGCCCGCGGCAGGTCGAGCGCCTCTGCGATGCATATCTGGGTGCGAAACACGCTCTGGGTCGACGACCACACGGTGACACGACCGAGGCCGTCGACATCGGCGACTGCGGCCACCGGCTCCATATAGGCGTGGTACTGCGCCTGAGTTTCATAAACCCCCTCGACGACCACGTCCGCCTCAGCCCAGGCTTCATCGGGGTCGCCGGACAGAACCTGCGCAATCGATATGGCGTTGCCGTCGGCAATGCAGTCGAAGTTCTTTGGATATGCCGCGAATGTCTCGTGGACTATGGCGGCATCCGGCATCATGGCCTCGTCCGGGGTAAAAACACCGGGGAGATCCTCGTATTCTACTTGGATCAACTCAGCAGCCGCCAGAGCCGTCTCGCGGTCGATGGCAGCCACGGCGGCAACTGGCTCACCGATGTAGCGCACCTTGTCGATCGCCAGCGCCGTCTCGTCGGCTATCATCAGGCCGAAGCGCTTGCGAGGGATATCGGCTCCGGTCATGACCGCCCGGACACCGGGCAAAGCCCGCGCAGCACTGACGTCGTACGACTTGATGCGTGCATGCGCGCTGGTGCTCATCAACACTGCGCCATGCAACATGTTTGGGAACGCCAGGTCTGCCGTATAGCGTGCGACGCCAGTCGCCTTCGCAGAGGCCTCGAGCCGCGGCATGGATGCGCCTAGTTCGGATACCTGGCTCACGTCGCACTCTCCTGGATCGGCAGGCGGGATGCAGCGAGCGCAACTGCATCCAAGATCTTGGCGTAGCCGGTGCAGCGGCACAAATTGCCGGACAGCTCTTCGCGAATCTCCTGCCGGTCAGGCGATGGCTTCCGCATCAGAAGCGCTGTCGCCGACATGATCATGCCAGACGTACAGAAGCCGCATTGCACCGCGCCAGTCTCCACAAAAGCCTGCTGGACGACGGACAGCACAGGGTCGGTTTTCCCACCCTCGACCGTGAGGATGTCGCGACCGTCTACGACCATGGCCAAAGCCAGACAGGCCCGAATGGGCATGCCATCGCAAAGAACCGTGCATGCGCCGCAAATACCCTGATTACAGCCACATTTCGTGCCGGTCAGATGCAGGTCCTCGCGCAACACATTGAGCAGCGTTTGCGCGCCGGTCACGGAAACCTCTTGCGGATCCCCGTTGACCACAAATGAAGTCAGCGTGGTTCTGGCATTGATCGTCATAGCTCGCCGGTCACTCCCGCCCCAAATAAAGATCGGCCATCCGGGTGTCCGCAAGCAGATCGGCAGCTGGCCCGGCCATCACGATATTGCCGCTGTCGAGGATGTAGCCGCGCGTGCTGACGGCAAGGGCCTGGCGTGCGCGCTGTTCGACGATCAGGACCGCCACGCCGATGTCCGGCAACTGACGCACCATGGTGAAAACCTGAGTGGCCAGCGCAGGCGACAGCGCCGCGGTTGGTTCGTCCATGACGATCAGACTCGGCTTCGACATAAGCGCGCGCGCCAGCGCGAGTTGCTGTCGCTCGCCGCCCGAAAGAGACGACGCCCGGGCACGGCGGCGCTGGGCGAGAACCGGGAACAGATCAAAGATCTCAGTCGATCTCCCGGGAAAGTCCCGAACGCCTTCGACGACCTTGAGGTTCTCCAGCACCGTCAGCGACGAAAACACGTTGGCGACTTGCGGCACATAGCTGATCCCAAGCCGCACTCGGTCTTCCGCCGCATAGTCGAACAGGTTGTGGCCTAGAAACGTCATCGTGCCGCGACAGCGCGGCATCAAGCCCATGATTGTCTTGATGATCGTCGACTTTCCCGCACCATTCGTACCGGCAACCGCGACGATTTCGCGCTCGTCGACGTCGATGTCGATATTCGAGACGATATTGACGTCCTGGTAGGCAGCGCTCACGCCACGAAGCTCGAGGTACGTCATAGCGCACCTCCCATATAAGCGTGCTGCACCTCCTGAATGGCCAGAACCTCGTCGGGAGCACCGTGCGCGAGAACGGACCCTTGAACCAGAACATACATTTCCGAGACGATCCGAGACAGCGCCTGAATGTTGTGCTCGATGACCAAGAAGCCGATCCCCTTCTGGTTTAGCTCAACGATACGCTCGCTGATCTCGCCAAACAGAACCGGATTGACCCCGGCAAATGGCTCGTCGAGGAGGATGAGGCTTGGCTTGACCATCAGGGCGCGGCCGAGTTCGAGCAGCTTCCGCTGGCCACCTGACAAGCGGCCCGCCAGGTTGTCGGCAACCTTGTCGAGCTTGAGAAACTTCAGAAGTTCTTCGACGCGCTCCCGGATCGCATCCTGCTCGCGCCGGACCCGTGCGCCCCCGACAAGAGTCCCGATAAGCGTCTGGCCGTACTGGTTGGCTGCCGCGACTATTAGGTTGTCGCGGACTGTCAGATGCTGGAACGGGCGCGCCACCTGGAAGGTTCGCACCAGCCCAAGCTCTGCCCGCGCCTGCGGCCGCATATCGGTCAACGTCTTGTCCTCGAGCACGATCGAGCCGCTGTCAGGCTGAACCGATCCGCCGATCACCGCAAACAATGTACTCTTGCCGGCGCCGTTAGGTCCGATGATGCCAACGCGTGCGCCTGCCGGAACGGACAGCGAGACATCTTTCAGGATTTCCAGCTTGCCGTACGACTTGTTGATGGAACTAACCGTAAGGGTCACGACTGCATCCTCGTGCCCATGATCCCTTGCGGGCGAAACCGCATGAAGAGAACCAGCGCCAGCCCAATGAACACGAGGCGCAGGCTGGCCATCTCCACTCCTATGGAGCCCGGGAAAGCGTCATCGATGAAGCGCGTTCCCTCAAACAAGCCGATCAGGATCGCAGCGCCGATGAAAGAGCCCGGCAAACTGCCGACGCCGCCCATGATCATCGCCATCCAGACATAGAATGTGACAATGGGAACAAACTGATCGGGGACTATGTAGGAGATGTAGTGGCCGTAAAGCGCCCCGGCCAAGCCAGCAATCCCGGCGCCAATCATGAATATCTGGATCCGAGGCCCGGTGGGATACTTGCCGAGCGCGGACGCGGCAACTTCATCGTCCCGGATCGCTTCGACCAGACGGCCGAAGGGACCGTGGGCGAGCCTCATGATCAAAGCCAGGACGGCAAGATTGCAGGCCAGAACGATACCGAGAAAGGCCAATCCTTGTGCGTTCGGACCGAGCGATGAAAACGGTTGCGGAATGCCAGGAAGTCCCTGCACACCGTTCGTCAGCCAGCTTTCGCTGGTCACGACTATACGCACGACCTCGGCGAAACCGAGAGTAACGATTGCCAGATAGTCTTCGCGCAACCGAGTTGCGAGCACGCCGAGCGGCCATGCTGAAAGAGACGCCAGCACGATGGCGCCCAGGACGCCGAGCAGGATCGGATAGCCGGCAATCGCGATGAGGGCGGATGTATAAGCGCCAATCGCGAAAAACCCGACTACACCGAAGTTGATCAGCCCCATGAAACCGTAATGCAGGTTCAGGCACTGCGTCAGCAGCGTGTAAACGCCGACAATGATGAGAATGGCGAGGAGATAGCTGAGCACGACGTCAACGCACCTCTTCCAGCGACCCGAACAGGCCTTGCGGACGCACGATCAACAATACCAGCAGGACTAGGAACGACACGGCGATCTTGTACGTGAAGCCCACGAATGGCGAGGCAACCTCCTGTGCTACGCCCAGCGCAATCCCTGCCAGCACCGCGCCAATCGGGCTGCCGAGGCCTCCCAGGATCATGGCGGTAAAGCTCGGCAACAGCAGAAGCCAACCAGTCTCCGGCATGACCACGGTCTTGATGCCGAGAATGATTCCAGCAATCGCGGAGACGGCGCCAACAATCCCCCACAACGGGATCATCACGCTTTCGGCTCGGATACCGCTTGCGCGCGCCAGATCGCGATTGTCGGCGACGGCCCGCATGCGGCGACCGATGGGCGTCAGGAACAGGATGGCAAATGTTGCGACTACGCTGAGAAGCGCCACCACCGCAAGCCAGAGGTCGCTCGCCTGTATGATGACTCCGTAGATGACGTAAGGTTCGACCAGCGGGATCTGAAAGACGAACTGCTCATGGCCCGCGAAAAACGACAATATACCGCGGGTGAACAGCGCCAGTCCGATCGAGGTCAGCAGAAGCGCCACCATCCCGCGGCCCCGCAGGTAGCGGAAGACGAACCAGTAATAGGCCATAGACAATATCGTGCAGGCCGCAATGGCAGCCGAGCCTTGCAACAAGGTATTTCGGCTGCCTAGCACTTGGACGCCGATTCCGGCGTAGGCGCCAACCGTGATCATGTCCCCGGTTGCCGCGTTGGGAAACCGGGCGACGGCGTAGACCAAAGTCAAGGCCAGCGCAGCGAGGCCGATCACGAGCCCCAGCACGATACCGTTGACAACAAGATTGAAATACATGGTTAGCATCGCAGGAACACTCTCGAACGGGGCGCCCTAGCGCTACTTCAGAACACGCACTTGCTGGACTTCGCCATTGCTGACGACAGACAATTTGAACAAGGCCTCCACGTCGCCCTTGTCATCGAAGTCAAGCGGGCCGGACGCACCCTCGTAGTTGATCTTCTCGCCCTCCTTCAGGAGCCTTTTACCCTCGGCGAAAGACGACACGGTCTGACCGGGCGGGCTGCTCACCTCCCGGAGAGCATTGGCGATAACGGTATTGTCGTCGGAACCCCCAGCAGCCTCGAAGGCCAGCGCCAGGCTTTGGACCATGTCGTAGGCGCAGGACGCGTAGTAATTGCCACTCGGATCGGAGCCGACGGCATCCTCGAACCGTTTTGCGAAAGCTGAGTAGGCTGGCGTGCCGTGTGCCGACACGTAGTCTGCGGACATGATGCCTTCCGACCCCGGACCGATGGCCTCGATAAGCTTCGGCGTCACCGCCCAGGCAGGCGCCATGAACTTGACGTTTGCGCCTGACTGGATGGCTTCGCGCACGATGATCGTCATGTCCGGCAAGAAGCTGCCGAGGATCAGAACTTCCGGCTTTCCGACAACCGCCTGTTGAATTTCAGATCGATAGCTCGGCTGGTCCGGCTGGTAGATGACCTCGGACACCACCTCTACCCCGGCAGCCTCAAGCGCTTTCCGAGCGCCCTCAGCCACCTCGCGGCCCGAAGCATTGTTGATTCCCATGATCGCGATGCGCTTGAAGCCCTGCGCGATAGCGCCTTGAGCCAGGCTCACGCCGGTGCGCTCGCTCGGCGCCGAAAACCGAAAGATCAGCCCCGCCTTGTTTGCCTGAGCCAAAGCGCTCGTTCCGGCATTCGTCATGTGAATGATGCCCGCGGAATCCAGCATCGGCGCAACCGCCAGCGTTACCGCCGAGGACCAGGTTCCGAGCACGGCCCGAACTTCGTTGATTTCAACGAGCTTTTTGGCAGCGAGAAAGCCGGCCGCAGGCGAGGTTTCCGAGTCTTCTGAAATGACCTCGAACATGCGTCCAGCCGCGCCGCCAGCGGCGTTCACGTCCTGTGCGGAAAACAGGATCGCCTTCTGCATGCTGGATCCGTACGGGCTACCGGCACCGGTGACGGGATTCAGCGCACCTATCCGGATTGGATCGGCCGCCGAAGCCCTGATCGGGATGGAGGATGCTATGCCGATAGCACCGATGGATTGGATGACGTGCCGACGAGATATGATCAAGATTTCCTCCCGAGAAATGATCAAAGCTAATTTTCGAAAATGGACTGCCCAACCGTGTCTGCAGATTGCCCTCCCGGGTGGTCGACGCAAAAATCGAACGAAAACCACTCGGCGCGCGTAACCATGTGACCAAGCAGAACCGGCTGCCCGTCGACGTCGATCGGCGCATATTTGATGGACAGCATCGGCGTCCCAATTGGCGACTCCAGAGTCGCCTCTTGCTGCTCCGTGAGCGAGCAGGCCTCGAGCCGGTACCAGATGGTGCTGTATGCGATCCGATTCCTTTCAAGGCTCGGCATCACGAAGTCGCTACCCAGGTCCTGCCGGAGCACTTCGCCAACGGCGCGGGGTAGAAACGTCACATCGAGACCGATCGGCCGATTGTCCGCCAGAACGACCTTTTCATGCCGGTAAACCACGCTCTCGCGTGGGAGCTTGAGCACCTCGAGCACCTCGGCATCCGGAACCAGCAAGGTAAACGAGAGTTCGCGAAGCCCGGGCTCGACGCCGGCAAGCAACATGTGGTCGCCAAGCGACTTGATGAACGGAGGATTCATTGGACGATTGATTCTCGCCCGGTTCGAGACGAATACGCCGACCCCCTGCTGGCCGCTCAACAGCCCCTCTATTTCAAGATCTCGCAGCGCGCGCCGGACGGTAATGCTGCTCACCTTGAATTCGCTGATCAGGCGGTTGCTCGTCGGAATCCTCGATCCGGGCGCATATTCGCCCGACCGGATACGAGCCCGGATGACCGACTTCACATTCTCATAACGTTTACTCATGTCCGGCTGTCCGCTCCGAGAAAGGCATCTAGACATACTTTGTATGCTTTGTATACAAAGTTTTTTCAAACAATGCATTTTGTCGATGCGACGGTTTGGAACGTGAGTGCACCTAGTGTTGGAAGGACTGCTGAGCGGATCGCCGACCTGATCGGCTCCATCGGCCATAAGCGTGAGGGGGCGAGCGCAATCGCGGCCACCGCATCGGGGAAGGTCATGATGAATTATGATGCGGAATACGACAATCGCGTTCGCGTTCCAGGATACGCGGATATCTTCGCCCGGTGGCGACGGCAGGCCGCAGATTATCGCGTCGCGTGCAGCTCAGCGGAAGTCGGCCTTTCCTACGGATCATCGCCACGGCAAACGCTCGATATATTTCCCGCCCTGAACTGCGCGGCGGATCCGCCCGTTGCTTTGTTCATTCATGGCGGCTGGTGGCGTTCGCTGGAGCCTGAAACCTTCAGCCATATGGCGATGGGTCCCAATGCCAATGGCGTTACTGTGGGGGTCGCCGGATACGACCTCGTGCCCCAGGTCTCGATCGGGGATATTGTCACCCAGATGCGAGCGGCTTGCCTGCATCTCTGGCGTCGCTACCGGAAACGAATTGCAGTTTACGGACATTCGGCAGGCGGCCATCTTAGTGCCTGTATGATTGCGACCGACTGGACCCTGCTCGATCCGTCGGTACCGCGCGATTTGGTTCACTCGGCCTATTCGATATCCGGCGTGTTCGATCTGCGTCCGGTGATGCATACGTCCATGAACACCGACTTCAAGCTCGACGATCACAGTGCGCTGGCCCTGTCTCCGATTCGCTGGAAACCGCCGCGCGGCGCAGTACTCGACGCAGTGGTCGGGGCGCTGGAATCCAGCGAGTTTTTACGGCAGAGCAAAGCTATCGTGGACACATGGTCCCCGCGCACGGAAATGCGTTACGATGAAATCCCTGGGACCGATCATTTCACGGTTCTCGATGCTTTCGCCGACCCGGCAAGCAGGATGACACGTCGTGTCTGTGAACTTGCCAGCCGGCCGCTTTAAACGGTCGGCGGCAGCGAAGGGCCAGGTCGCCCCGAAAATCCTGGCGTGGAAGCTGTCCTACCCAGGTCGCGCTTCGTCGCAAGCTTGGTGATTGCTGCCGATTGTGCTGCAAAATCTGAGATGGATTTCGCTGTACGAGGGGTCTGCTCGTTCAGAAGGCGGCGGAGCCCCTCGACCTCTGCCCCCATGGTGAAGCGCCCGGTGGGACGTGCTATGACATCCTCGTCACGCGGCCCACCTGTCGTGGTGCGCGGTAATGCCGAAGCGTTTGGCTAAGCCGGTCATGATCAAGCCCGCACCCGCTATCGTGGGATAGGAAAGGCTTAAGCCACCCTTCCAGATGAAGCTACCTCGCCGGGGCACTACGCCAGCGACAACGAAAACCGTCATGGCCGCTCACGTTTATCGCAGTTGACTCATCGCCTGACCGCAGGTCTATTGAACAGGAGTGCACAGGTTCACTGGACAGGTACGCTTATGGCACGTCGAACGACCCAGTCGTCTCCCGGGGTGGCCAAGCCCGAGCGGATCGCCACGGTGCTCGAGCAGGAGATACGCTCCGGCGCGATCGGCTACGGCGAACGGCTGCAAAGCGAGAGCGAGCTCGTCCAGCGCTTTTCGGTCAGCCGCAATACCGTGCGAAAAGGTCTCGGAGAGTTGTCGAGCCGCGGCTTGATCACAACCAAGGTCGGCATCGGCTCCTTCGTCACTTTCGACGGCAAGATGGTCGACGACGCGATCGGCTGGTCCAAGGCGCTGGCCGATGCCGGAGCCAATGCGGAAGTCCGTACGCTGCGGCTCGAAGTGATCGAAGATGCTGCCCTTGCAGAGCGTCTCGGCGTCGCAAACCCAGCCTTCATCGCGCTCGACCGCGTGCGCAGCAATGCCAGCGACGGCCATGCCATTTCCATCGAGCGCTCCCGCCTGCCGCTCTCGGCTGAACTGGAGGAGATTCCCCTGAAGGGGCTGCGCGAAGGCTCGCTGCACAAGACGTTGCGCCGCGCGGGGCTGGTCCCCGACCATGGCGAGGAATGGGTCGACATCGAAATGCTGACGGTCGAGGACGCGGCCGTTCTCGGCTGCGTTGCAGGCGCGCCTTTCCTGCGCACGCGCCGCCTGACACGGACATCCGACGGGCGACCCATCGAATACGTGACCAGCCTGCTCAACCCCGCGCATTTCGCGCTTTACCTGGAGTTCTGAGTCATGCCCGGGAGGGAGGCTGCAAAGGACCGGGCGATAGCGGCGCTGCTCGGCGGCGCCCTGGGCGACGCGCTGGGCATGCCGACGCAATTGCTTTCTCCGGTGGAGATCCGACATGCCTACGGTTTCGTAGATCGTTTCGTTACGCCGTCCGCTGACCATCCTGTGTCGAAGGGGCTGCCCGCAGGAACCATCACCGACGACACCGAACAGGCGCTTCTGCTTGGACGCATACTCGTGGAATCGGGGCAGAGTTTCGATCACCGGCGCTGGGTCAATGCGCTGGTCGACTGGGAACGTGACGTCAAGGCGCGCGGCAGCTACGACCTGCTTGGCCCGTCTACCAAGCGAGCCATAGACGCCATCAACGACGGCATTGCGCCTGAGGAGGCGGGCCGCGGGGGCGATACAAACGGTGCTGCGATGCGGATCGCACCGGTGGGCATCATGATGCCCATGGAGCCGCTGGACGCTCTGGTCGCCAAGGTGGCCGAAACCTGCCGGTCGACACACAATACTTCGGTTGCCATCGCCACCGCCTCCGCGGTGGCGGCAGCTATCAGCTTCGGAATTGCCGGAGGAAGCTGGCACAAGGCTGTGGAACACGCCGCCGAAGCCGCCTCGCTCGGGGCGAAGCTGGGCTACGGGCCTGCCGGCGCCAACGTCCCCGACCGCATCGGCCGGGCGTGCGAGATCGTGCACGGCAGATCGGAGCAGGAGGCAATCCGGCTCATAGCCGAACAGGTCGGGACCGGTGTGGCTGCGCTGGAATCGGTACCGGCCGCTTTCGCCGTTCTCAAGGTTGCCGAAGGAGACCCTTGGCGGGCGGCGGTCGTCGCAGCGAATCTCGGCGGCGACACCGACACGATCGGAGCTATCGCAGCCGGAATGGCCGGCGCCTGCGCCGGCACGCCCGGCCTGCCCTTAGGCAAGGTCGCACAATTGAAGGGAATAGATATCGACCAGGTGAAGGCGCTTGCCGCCGACCTTGTGGCTGCAAGGTTCGACTGGGCCGGCGGGAAGGAGGCGGCATGACCCGTCTTGTCCACGCCGGCAGCGCTGTCGTCGACTATGTCTACCGTCTCGACGCCCTGCCCTCCCCGGGAACCGAGAAGACGGCAACAAGCCATGCCAGGATTGCAGGCGGCGGCTTCAACCTGATGGTTGCCGGACGTCGCACGGGTATGGAGGTGGCCTTCGCGGGAAGGCTCGGCAGCGGTCCGGATGGCGATTTTCTGCGAGCTGCACTGGCGGCCGAAAACATAGATATGCTGTTGCCGCCGGCAGATAGCCTGGATAGCGGCAACTCGATCGTTCTGGTGACCGACGATGCCGAACGGACCTTCGTCTCCTGGCCGGGCGCAGAGAGCGTGCTTGGCGCAACCGACCTTGTCCCGGTCGTGCTTCGACCCGATGACTGGGTGTTCACCTCCGGTTACACGCTGAGCTATCCCGGCAGCAGGGAGGCCCTAGCGAGCTGGATCGAAACGTTGCCGAACGGCATTCCGTTCGTGTTCGATCCCACACCAGTCGTCCTGGAGATCCCGCAGCCGATCCTGGGCCGCGTTCTTGCGCAAACGACCTGGCTCAGCTGCAATGCAACCGAGGCGGCCGCCATCGCCGGAACTGACGAGATCGCCGCCAATGCTGCGCTGCTGATGGACCGCCACTGCCCGAAAGCAGCAGGTGTGGTCATCCGAAACGGCAAGGCCGGCGCATTGATCCGGCTTCGTGACGGGTCGTCGGCTACCGTGCCCGGTTTCAGCGTGAACGCCATCGATACGAATGGCGCCGGCGATACTCACATCGGCGCCTTCGTCAGCGCGCTGTCCCGCGGCGAGGAGCCCTCAACCGCCGTCCGCTATGCCAACGCCGCAGCCGCGATATCGGTCACCCGACCGGGGGGATCGTCAGCGCCGACCCATGCCGAAATCCTGGCCTTCATCGCGAGCCGCGAGGATACGGCCACGAGCCTGATGACTGCCTGAACCAAGAAACGAACAGAGAGGAACCAAGATGAAAAGATCGACCAGACTTCTGACCGTGACTGCCCTGCTCGCCTCGGCGTTGACCGTTTCGGCAAGTGCGGCAGAACTGCACGTCTTGAACTGGAAGGGGTACGGCGCGGACGAGCCCTGGGCCATCGAGGCGTTCGAAAAGGCGACCGGCCACAAGGTCGTCAACGACTTCTTCAATTCAGAGCAGGAGATGCTTACCAAGCTCAGGACCAACCCCGGTCTTTATGACGTCGTCATGATCAACGCCGCTTTCACCGGCCAGGCAATCGACGAGAATCTGATTCAGCCCATAGACACCTCCAAGATCCCGAATGCCGCCGACATCAGCGCCGAAAAAGCGCAGTCGCCCATGCTGAACCGCGACGGCAAGACGTTCGGGGTGCCATGGGTGTGGGGACTGACGGCGCTCGCAATCAACGACAAGTCCTTCGACACGCCACCGACCAGCATTTCCGTCATGTGGGATGAGGCGCGCAAGGGCCGTGTCATCATCCGCGACGACGCCGTCGAAGCCATCCAGTTCGGCGCTATCGCCAGCGGGCAGAACATCAACGACATAAAGGACATGGAGGCCGTGAAGGCCAAGCTGACCTCGCTGATGCCGCAGATCCGGACTTTCTGGAGTTCGGAGAACGACTGGAACCAGATGGTTGCCTCGAACCAGATCGATGTCGGCACCTATTGGTCCGGCTCTGCCGACCGCGCCAAGACCCAGTTCAAGCTGCCGGTGTCTCTCGTCATCCCTGAGGAAGGCGCGGTCGCCTGGCTCGATGCATTTTCCGTTCCTGTGGGTTCGGACAACGTCGAAGGGGCGGAAGCCTTCATCAACTACATGATAGACCCTGAATTCTACGTGGAGTGGGTCACCAAGGTGGGGGCTCCGGTTTCCGCCAACGACAAGGCGCTCGCCGCGCTGCCGGAAGACAGCTTCAACCGCGCCGTCATGGGCAGCCCGGAAGTGGCAAAACGCATCCAGTTCCAGGCTCCGATCACCGATGAGCAGCGTGAATCCTATCTCGCCGTCTGGCAGGAACTGAAGGTGAATGTGAAGTAGGCCGGCACGATCGCTGCTGCCTGGGGGAGGATAAAAAGGTGACGTCAGCGCAGGCAGCGAGGAAAGGCATCCGTCCCGCCCTGCCTCTGCTGGCGCCTGCCTATCTGTGGCTGACGGTGGCTATTTTCCTGCCGCTGTCAGCCATGGCATTTTTCTCCTTCATGACGGACCTGCCGATGGCCGGCAGGGAGTGGTCCCTGACCCTGAAAAATTACGCGGCGTTCTTCTCGACGTCGCTCTACCTGACGCTGCTCTGGTCATCGCTCCGCCTCGGCCTCGAGGTGACGGCATGGTGTTTGGTCATCGGGTTTCCGGCCGCTTACGTTCTTGCGAAAGTCCTGAAGGGGCGGGCACGCGAGGCGATCTTCCTCCTCGTCATCCTGCCCTTCTGGTCGAACGGACTGGTTCGCATCTTCTCCTGGGCGATGGTGTTGCGCGAGGGCGGTATCCTCGACACGGCGCTCAACGCAGTCCTTCCTTTCACAGTCAGCATCGACCTGATGTATTCCTACCCGGCGGTCATCATCGGCCTGGTCCACTCCTATGTGCCTTACATGGTGCTGACCTGCTACCTGACGCTTCAGGCAATCGACGACTCGCTCATAGAGGCGGCGCGTTCACTGGGCGCCTCCCGGCGACAGGTTTTGCGGCGGCTGATCCTGCCCCTGGCCATGCCGGGAATAGTGGCTGGCGCGGTGCTGATCTTCGTTCCGGTCGTCGGCTCTTTCATGGAACCCCGCATTCTCGGCGGACGCACGGGAACCTTCTATGGAACCGTGATCGAGGATCAGTTCGTCGCGGTCTTCAACTGGCCGCTGGGCGCAGCCCTCTCCTTCATCCTGCTTGCAGTTGTCCTGCTCATCCTGGCTGCTTCCGCACCCATCCTGAGGAGAGCTCAGCAATGAAGCTGACGGGTTGGCTCGAAGGTGTCGGTCGTTTCTATGTCGGGCTCCTTCTCGCCTTCCTCTATTTGCCGATCGTCATCATGGCGCTGATGTCGTTCAACGCGTCCCCTTTCTACCAGCTGCCCTTCGAGTGGACGACGCATTGGTATTCTGACCTTTCACGCAACAACCAGCTTCTGACGGCAACGTTGAACAGCCTCCGGATCGCGGTCATGACCACCGTCATTGCAACGATCCTCGGCACGGCCGCCTCCATTGCGCTCTACCGTTACGATTTTCGGGGAAAGAGAATTCTTCAGGTCCTGCTCTTTCCACCGATCGCCATCCCGTGGCTCATCACCGGAACGGCGATGCTCATCTTCTTCTATGGGATAGGCATCGGGCGCGGTCTGCATGCGATCCTGCTCGGCCACGTGGCCCTGGCGCTGCCCTACGTGATCGTCGTCGTGTCGGCACGGCTTCAAACCTTTGCGCCGGAACTCGAGGAAGCGGCGCGCTCGCTCGGAGCCAGCCAATGGCAGGTAACCCGACGCGTTACGCTGCCGTGGATCATGCCGGGCGTGATCGCCGGTGCGCTGTTTGCGTTCGCCGTGTCGTTCGACCAGTTCGTGGTGTCATACTTCCTGGCAACGCCGGGTCAGGGCACGTTGCCGGTCGAGATCTACGCGGCCATCCGCAAGGGCTTTACGCCGGAGATCAACGCGGTCTCCACCATCATCATCGTGGTATCGATGGGACTGATGCTCGTCACCGCCCGCTTCTTCAAATTCGGCGGAGACAGGTGATGGCCGAGGTCCGGGTTGAAAACGTCTCTCGCAGCTTCGGCGCTCACAAGGCGCTCGACGATGTGTCGATCGCCTTTCCCGATGGCGGATTCTACGCTTTGCTCGGGCCGTCCGGCAGTGGAAAAACCACGCTGCTCAGACAGATCGCCGGCTTTGACTTTCCCGATTCGGGCCGCATCGTGATCGATGGCAAAGGTGTCGAGCGCGTTCCGGTGGAAAAGCGGCGCATCGGCATGGTGTTCCAGAACTACGCTCTGTTTCCAAATATGAGTGTGACTGACAACGTCGCTTTCGGACTTTCCGTGCGCGGCGTATCCCGCGCCGAGATTGCCGGGGAAGTGCAGCGCGCACTGGATCTCGTGCAGTTGGGTGGTCTCGGCGAGCGGCGCCCGCATCAGTTGTCCGGCGGCCAGCGCCAGCGCGTCGCGCTCGCACGCGCCATTGTCATCCGGCCTCAGGTACTGCTTCTCGACGAGCCGCTCTCTGCACTGGACAAGGCGCTGCGGGTGGACATGCAAGTCGAGCTGAAGCGTATCCAGCGCGAGGTCGGCATCACCACGATCTTCGTCACCCACGACCAGGAGGAAGCGCTCACCATGAGCGACCGCATCGGTATCCTGCGGGAGGGACGACTGGTGCAGGAAGGGTCGCCGGAGGAAATCTACGACCATCCCGTCAGCGAATTCGCCGCGACCTTTCTCGGCGACGCCAATATTCTGCGCGGGGAGGCGACGGAGACAGGCATCCGGCTCGGCGATGGAACAGAGATCGCGACGCGGCTGAACTCGATGGTGCGGATGACGGGCAAGGTGAGTTGCGCCGTCCGACCGGAACGCATCACGATCCTCCCGGCTTCGGCGGCCGCTTCCACTACAGGCAATCGTCTCGCCGGCCGCGTATCGAAGCGGATCTTCGCGGGGGATTCGAGCACTTATTTCGTCGAGCGGGACGGTCAGACGATCAAGGTGCTGGTGCAGAACGCGGGCCAGATCCCGTTCGACGAGGGGCAGGACATCGTTCTTACCTGGTCACCCGAAAGTACCGTCCTTATCCGCACGTAATGGCGGCGCCCTTATCGCCGGCAGCCTCGTTGTCTAGCTCCCCCTTTCCGACCCGCTCCAACCCTTCCTGCCGAGACGCCTAGCGGCTTGAAGCAAACGGCTACACCGTTGCGCCGGTATTGACGTCGTTTTGCAGCAGGTCTACTGGTACATATACCGGACCAGTAGACCTGTGGGTGGCCGGGAGGAGCAATGGATCTACGCTCGATTCTGACCGACGACGGCGCCACACTGAATGGCGTGCCGAAACAGTCCATGAAGGACTTCGTCGTCCAGAAGATCGCGACCCTGATCGCAACCGGCATCCTCGATGTCGGCGATCCGCTGCCGAGCGAGCGCGAGTTGGCGGCGGCTTTGTCGGTCAGCCGCGAAACGGTACGCGGCGCCATACTCATCCTCTCGACACGGGGCATCCTGTCCGTCACCCAGGGTACGCGAACGGTTGTCGCGGCCACCGATGTCGGGGACCTCGCGGTTCAGTCGGCCCGTTATCGCGACATCTCCGGATACAGCCTGGACGACGTGCACGAGGCGCGCCTGCTGATCGAGGATCAGGTGGCGCGGGCTGCCGCCATTCGCATCGAACCTGCGACGATCGAGACCCTGCGCAGATCGATCGAGGCGCAGGAAGCGGCGATCGACGATCCCGTCCGCTTCCTCATCTGCGACCGCGAGTTCCATACGGCCATCTATCGGGCGGGCGGCAATGCCGCGCTCGCCGACATGGCGGCCGATCTCTATTCGTATCTTCTCGACCACCGAAGACGCGCGGTGGCTCAACCCATGAGCATCGCGACGAGCATAGCCGACCACCGCGCCATCCTCGGCGGGCTCGAGGCCGGCGATCCCGAAGCGGCCGCGAGGGCCTTCGCCGTTCACGAAACGCGCATCTACACCACCACCAAGCAGCTTTTCATGCAGTCCGCCCGGAAGGGTTAGGGGGCACTGCCTATAAACCGTGCAGCACAACAGGGAGGAGTTTCCATGCTGACAAGACGCCTTTTTGCCACCGCAGCCATCGCCGGCGTTGCCGCGCTGACCGGTCTCGCCGGTACAGCGAGCACCGCTCTCGCGCAGTCCAAGGAGCTGGTCTATCTGACCCCCGGCCTTGATCTCGCCTTCTGGCGTTATCTGTCCAAGGGCATCGAGAATGTCGCCGCCGAGGGCGGCTACACCTATCAGGCGCTGGATTCGGGCAACAACGCCCAGACCCAGCTCAAGAACGCCAAGGACGCCATCGCCCGCGGCGTCGCCGGCATCATCATCTCGCCGACGGACAGCTCCACGGCGCCCGCCGTGCTCGACCTCGCCAAGCAGGCCAACATCCCCGTGGTGATCGCCGACATCGGCACCGACAGCGGCGACTACGTGTCCTTCATCATCTCCGACAACTACCAGGGCGCCAACGGTGTCGGCAAAGCCCTGGCCGAGGCGATGAAGGCTGCCGGCAAGGAAGACGGCAGCGTCGGCATCGTCGGCATCAGCCAGGCGCGCCTCAACGGCCAGGCCCGCACCAAGGGCTTCAAGGACGCGCTGACGGAAGCCGGCATCACCAAGGAAGCCGGCCTGCAGCAGATGCAGACCTACACCGCCGACGAGACCTTCAAGTTCACACAGGACATGACCACCGCGAATCCCGACATGAAGGGCATGTTCATCCAGACCGACGGTCCGACGCTCGGTGCCCTTCAGGCGATCAAGTCCGCGCGCCTCACCGGCGAAGTGCTCGTCGCCGGCTTCGACGGCGTCCCCGAGTTCGTCCCGCTGCTTCAGTCGGGCGAGCTGGTCGTTTCGGGCATGCAGCAGCCTTACCTGATGGGCCAGGAATCGGCCCGCGCCATGCTCGCGCATCTCGATGGCAAGACTCCGGAGAAGGAGATTCTGGTGCCGATCAAGATCGTCACCAGCAAGAACATCGAGCAGGAGCTCCCGGTCATCAAGGAAACCGTTTTCGCCAACGAGATGTGATGGCGAAGCGCCTTTGACCTGAACTTGTCCGGGGACAATTGTCCCCGGACGCATTTTCTGGAATTCCTTTGCAGATGGCCGACAGCGAGACCCAGGAGCCCCTGCTCGAAGCCCGTGGCGTCACGCGCCTCTTCGGCAACGCGTATGCGCTCAAGGATGCAGCGATTACGCTGCGCCGGCATGAGATCTGCGGGCTGCTCGGCGCGAACGGCGCCGGCAAGTCGACGCTGTCCAGGATCGTCTGCGGACATTTGTCGCCCTCGTCGGGCGAGATACTCTTCAAGGGCGCTCCGCTGGCCGTCGGCTCGGCGCGCGACGCGCTGCGCTCCGGCATCGCCCTCGTCGCCCAGGAAACCAGCCTGGCGCCCGACATGAGCGTGCTGGAGAACATCTTCCTGCCGAGCTATGCGATGCCCGGCCGACTGTCCTTCGGCCAGTTGCGGCAGAAGGCGCAGGCCATCCTGTCGGAGCTCGGCCACGACCACGTTCTGCCGCTCGACATGGAGGTGCGCAGGCTCTCGGCGGCGCAGCGCCAGCTCGTCGAGATAGCGAAGGCGCTGGCCCTCAATGCCGAACTCGTCATCTTCGACGAGCCGACGGCCTCATTGTCGCCGACCGAGGTCGTCCGGCTGTTCGATATCATGGCGCGGCTGAAAAACAGCGGAAAGGCGCTCGCCTTCGTCTCCCATCGGCTTGAGGAAGTATTCGCCATCACCGATCGCGTCACGATCCTGCGTGAAGGCAAGACCGTGGCGGAGGGCGTGCCCACGGCAGGGCTCACGCAGGCCGACATCATCCGCCACATGGTCGGGCGCGACATCGGCAATGTGTACCGCAAGGCGTCGTCGGCAGCTGCGAACGAGCAGCCGGTGGCTCTCGAGGTGATCGGGCTCAACGCCCCGCCGACCGTGCGCGACGTCTCCTTGACGGTGCGCAAGGGCGAAATACTCGGCCTCGGCGGCCTCGTCGGAGCCGGACGCTCGGAGAGCGCCGAAGCGATATTCGGACTGCGCCATCGCAGCGGCGGGCGGGTGCTGGTCGGCGGCAAGGAAATCCCGCCCAACAACCCCATCGCAGCGATCCGCGCCGGTCTCGGCATGGTGGCGGAGGACCGGCGCGCCCAGAACATCGTGCCCGACATGACGGTCGGCGAAAATCTCTTCCTCGCGCAGATGGGCAAGCACAAGGGCTTCGGCCGCGGCCACTCGGCGCGGCGCAAGCAGGCCCGCGACCTGATTGCGCGGCTCGGCCTTCCCGACGACCGCATGGATGCGAACCTGCTGCACTTCTCTGGTGGCATGCAGCAGAAGGTCATCATCGCGCGCTGGCTGCTGATCGAGCCCGAAGTGCTCATTCTCGACGAGCCGACCAAGGGTGTCGACATCGGAACGCGCCAGGCGATCTATGAGTTGCTGCGCGAGGTCGCCGAACGGGGCATAGCCGTCGTGGTGATCTCCTCGGACTTCGAGGAGCTTCTGGGCATCTGCGAGCGGGTCGTCGTGGTGAGCGACGGCTATACGATCGCCGACCTGCCTGCCTCGCGTTTGAGCGAGGAAAGCCTGACGCTGCTCGCTGCGCCGCGAAGCTCGGCAGAGCGCAACGCCGCATTCCTGCGCGATCTCGTTACCAGCCATGGCGGCACCGCGTTCTGGGGCCTCATCGATGAAGACCGGTTCGTCTGCCTCTCCGTCGCCACAGGCAAAGGCGATGCTCCGATGGGGCTGGCGGCCGGGCATGTCTACCTCGCGCACGAGACGGCGATCCCTCTCGCCCTCGAACGGCGCAAGCCCGGCATGGTGACCGAGGAGGACGGCCGGTCCACCCTGCTCACGCGGCTCTCCAACCGCCGGGGCCACGATCTCGGCTGGATCGGCCTCAGCCTGCCCTCCGGGTCGAAGCTGCCGGACGCCGACGCCCTGTCAGCCCGCATGGCGGGCTTGTTCGAAACACCTCAAGACGACGAGATCGACGCATGAGCGCGCCCAACCGGTCCTTTGCGATGCCCAAATTCGCCAGCACGCTGGAGTTCCGGATGCTCGGCCTTGCCGTGGTGCTTGCGGTGATCCTGTCCTTCATCTCGCCGCACTTCTTCACCGAGCGGAACATGTTCAACATCCTCGACCAGTCGGTGGTGCTGGGCATCGTGGCGGTCGGCATGACCCTGGTGATCCTGACAGGCGGCATCGACCTTTCCGTGGGGTCTGTCGCGGGCCTGACAGGCATCGTGCTCGCGCTGCTCCTGAAGGAGTTCCCGATACCCGTGGCGATCGTGCTTGCGATCGGCTGCGGCGCGCTGATCGGGCTTTTCTCCGGCGTCCTCATCGCGGTGTTCGGGCTTGCGCCTTTCGTGGTGACGCTGGGCGTCATGGCGATGGGGCGCAGCCTCGCCTACATCGTCTCCGGCCAACGCTCGATCTCGGGACTGCCATTGGGCTTGCAGGACATCGTCTACACGACGGTGCTCGGCATCCCCACCAACGTCATCTTCCTGATCGCACTCTACATCGCCACCTGGGCCTGGCTGACATATTCGAAGGGCGGGCGCACCATCTATGCGGTCGGCTCCAACATAGAAGCCGCCCGGGCCGCCGGCCTCAACACGCTCTTCTATTCGATCTTTCCCTATGTCGCATGCGGCGCGCTTGCGGCGACCGCGATGACCTTTTCGCTGGCTCAGATCATGTCGGCCGACCCGATCGGCGGAAACCAGCTGGAACTCGACGCAATCGCGGCCGTGGTCATCGGCGGCGCCAGCCTCTACGGCGGACGTGGCTCGATATTCGGCACGCTGATGGGCGTCCTGATCATGGTGATGATCCGCAACGGCCTCAACCTGCTCGGCGTCTCGCCGTTCTGGCAGGGCACCGCCATTGGCGCCATCATCATCCTCGCTTTGCTTGCCGAGCGCCTGATCACCTGGAAATCGCGCCGCGTCTGAGACTGGAAGAAAGCAGATGACACATTTCGATCCGTCCCGCGCCATCCGGCTCTACGGCACCGAGGAACCGCCGGCACAGGAACGGCTGCTCAGTGCAGGGCCGCTCAGCGTGCTCTTCGATGGCGCGAACCTGCGCGACATCCGCATGCATGGCGAGGAGGCGATCCGCGCGATCTCCTTCGTGGTGCGCGACAAGGACTGGGCGACGCTTATCCCCGAAATCACCGATCTGGTCGTCGAGCAGGATGCCGAGCGGTTTCGGATCGGCTACCGCGCCGGCGTCGCAAGCAAGGGCGAGACCTTCGACTACGAGGTGGCCATCGAAGGTTCCGCCGCCGGCGTGCTGACCTATTCGGGTCGCGGCGAGACCACGACCGGGCTTCTCACCAATCGAACCGGCTTCGTCGTCCTGCATCCGATAGAGGGCGTGAGCGGCTCGACAGCCACGATCACGCATACGAGCGGCGAAACGGTCGAAACCCGGTTCCCGGTCGAGATCGACCCGGTGCAGCCGATGATGGATCTGCGCGAGATCTCGCACCGCACTCCAGGCGGGCAGGAGGTCAGTTGCCTGATGGAGGGCGACGCCTTCGAGATGGAGGATCAGCGCAACTGGACCGACGCCTCATACAAGACCTATGTCCGCCCCCTCGCCCTGCCCTGGCCGTACAGGATCGAGCCCGGCGAGGTTCTCGAACAGAAGATCACCCTGAACATCAAGGGCCCTCCCAAGGCTCCATCGTGTCAGGACGGCGACCTCGCCGTCCTGACACTGGGTGAGGCGGAAGGCACGGTGCCCGCTCTCGGCGTCGGGCTGCAACCGGAGGATGCTCCGGCGGCGTTGCAGCAGGCCGAAACGCTTCGCCGGCTCGGCATTTCCCATGTCATCTGCCATCACGACCCCAGGCGCGGCCACGATGCCGCAACGCTGTCCAGGCAGGTCGAGGCAGCCGCCGCGATGGGGGCCGAACCCTGGCTCGAAGCCGTCGTCGAACACGTTGACGATGGCGGCGCCATCAGGGAAATCGCCGCCCTCGGCAAGATTGCAGCCGGGCTCGATCATCCCTTCACGACGGTCCTTGTGTCACCCGCGCCCGATCTCAAATGCACGTTGCCGGGCAGCGTCTGGCCGCCTGCCCCCGACGCAGCCAAGCTCTATGCCGCCACGCGCACGGCATTCCCGAAATCCCGCATCGGCGGCGGCATGTTCAGCTTCTTCACCGAGCTGAACCGCAAGCGCCCGCCGACCGAGGCTCTCGATCTCGTGACATTCACGACGGCGGCAATCTTCCACGCCGGCGACGACCGCTCCCTGATGGAGACGCTGGAATGCCTGCCGCACATCGTGCGGACCGTGCCGGTCATCGCCAACGGGCTGCCCTGGTCGGTGGGACCCTCGGCGATCGGCTTGCGCGATAATCCCTACGGCGAAGCGCCGGTCGCCAATCCCGGCAACATCCGGCAGGCGGTCAACTTCAACGACCCGCGCCAGCGCGGCATCATGGGCGCGGCCTGGAACCTCGGTTATTTCGCCGCCTTCGCCGAAGGTGGCGCTGAAGCCATTGCGCTTGGCGGTGCTGTCGGGCCGTTCGGCGTGCTTTCCGTGCCGACGCCATTTCCGCAGCCATGGTTCGAAGGCAAGGGCGAACTCTATCCCGTCTGGCACGTCGTGCAGGGCCTGGCGAAACTCCGGGGCCGCCCGATCCGCCCGCTACGATCCTCTATTGCCGGGGCAGTGCGGGGACTCGCGGCGGTCATGGAAGGCGGCACAGAACTGTGGCTCTGCAACCCCTCGCCGAGCGCGCTGGATGTGCGTCTCCCCGAGGGCTTCGCGGCCACCGCGGTGCTCGACGCGTCGTCCTTCGTCGCGGCATCCCGTCAACCGAATCTGCTCGACCGGTTGACGCCTGTCGGGACGCGAACGCTGTCGCTCGACGCCTACGCGGTGCTACGCGCCTTCAAGCCGGCTTGATGCGAGATCGCGAGCCCATCCCAGAAAAGAACGGAACAGCCATGCATATTCTCATCATCGGTGCGGGCGGAATGATCGGCCGCAAACTCGCGGCGGAGCTTGCGCGCACCGGGTCGCTCGGTGGCCGCAAGATCGACCGGATGACGCTGGCCGATGTAACGAAACCGCTCATTCCGACCGGCGACATCAGCGCCGTAGAATCCATCGCCGCCGACATTTCCGCTCCCGGTGCAGCGACCGACCTCGCCGCGCGCCGCGCCGATGTGATCTTCCATCTCGCCGCGATCGTATCGGGCGAAGCCGAGCGCGATTTCGAGAAAGGCTACCGGATCAACCTGGACGGCACGCGCCTTCTTTTCGAAGCGATCCGCCTTGAAGGAGCTGGGCAAAAATATGTCCCGCGGCTGGTCTTCACCTCTTCGGTCGCAGTCTACGGCGCGCCTTTGCCGGACCCCATTCCCGATGACTACATCCTCGCCCCGCTGACCAGCTACGGCACCCAGAAGGCGATATCCGAGCTCCTGCTCGCGGACTATTCGCGCCGCGGCTTCCTTGACGGCGTCGGCATACGCCTGCCGACCATCGTCATCCGGCCGGGCGCGCCCAACGCGGCGGCCTCGGGCTTCTTTTCCGGCATACTGCGCGAGCCGCTTGCCGGCCAGCGCTCCGTGCTGCCGGTGAAGGAGACGGTCAAGCACTGGCTGGCGAGCCCGCGCTCGGCAGTGGCCTTTCTCATCCATGCCGCAACGCTCGACACATCGCCGCTGGGCGCGCGGCGTACACTGAACATGCCGGGCGTCGCGGCCACCGTGTCCGATCAGCTTGCCGCCCTTCGCCGCGTCGCCGGCGCGGAGGCAGAGGCCCTGATCGACCGCAGACCAGACACGGCGATCGAGGCCATCATCGCCGGTTGGCCGAAGTCCTTTTCGCCCGAGCAAGCCAGCAGCCTGGGCTTCGTCGCCGAGAGCACCGTCGATGAACTGATCGAGGTCTATCTGACCGACGACGCCCCAAAGCTCGCGCCTGATCGCCAGCCATGAACCGCCTGTCCTCCCGCGGGCTGAAAAGGGGAAAGTTCTGATGCTTCTCGGCTGTATCGGCGACGATTTCACCGGCTCGTCGGACCTCGCCAACACCCTGGCCAAGGGGGGCATGCGCACGGTTCAATACAACGGCGTCCCCGCGACGGATGCCGATGCCTCGGTCGAGGCGGGGGTCGTTGCGCTGAAGACGAGGACGATACCCGCCGAGGAGGCCGTGAAGCAGTCGCTGGCGGCGCTGGAGTGGCTTCGGCGCCAGGGCTGCCGCCAGTATCTCTTCAAATATTGCTCGACATTCGATTCTACCCCCGAAGGCAATATCGGCCCCGTGCTCGACGCCCTCAGCGAGGCACTTGGAGCACCCCACGCGATCGTCTGCCCGGCGTTTCCGGCGACCGGCCGCTCGATCTATCAGGGCCATCTCTTCGTCAACGACCGTCTGTTGAGCGAATCCGGCATGGAGAAGCATCCGCTGACGCCGATGACAGATCCCGACTTGAGGCGCTGGCTCGCCCGGCAAACCGCACAAGGGATCGGTCATGTCCCCTACGGCATCGTCGCGGAGGGAAGCGCCGCGATCAGGCACGCGCTTGATGTCTCCAACAGCGGTTCCCGCTACATCGTCGTCGACGCCATCCTGGACAAGGACCTCACCGCCATCGGCGAGGCTGCCCAGGCGGATATCCTGCTCAGCGGCGGATCGGGAATCGCGCTCGGGCTTCCGGCCAATTTTCGCCGGGCCGGGCTGATCGGCACGGCGGCTACGCATTGGATGGGCACACAAGGACCGGCGGCCGCGCTTTGCGGCTCGTGCTCGACCATGAGCCGGCGCCAGATCGCCGAGCACAGGAAAAGCCACCCGGCGCGCGTAGTCGAGGTGGACGCAGTCGTGGACGGCACGGCCGATCCGGTGGACTATGCTGACTGGGCGATCGCCCAGCAGCAGCACGGCGTGCCGCTCATCTTCTCGTCGGCCGAGCCCGAAGCCGTTGCCGCCGCTCAGGATCGTCACGGTAAGGAGCGCGTCGCGACTGCGGTCGAAGGGTTTTTTGGTGCGTTGGCCCGCCAGCTTTCGTCGCGGGGCGTGCGCCGGCTGGTCACTGCAGGCGGCGAGACGTCGGGGGCCGTCGTGTCGGCGCTCGGCATTTCGTCCTTCGAGATCGGACCGGAGATCGACCCCGGCGTTCCGGCGCTGAAGGCCGGCGACCGGGACATGGCGCTCGCCCTGAAATCTGGCAATTTCGGCTCGGCGGACTTCTTCGAAAAGGCGGCCGGCGTTCTCCTGGGAGAGGCACGATGAGCGATGAAGCAAGGCTGAGGGAGCAGATCTGCAGCATCGCTGCGTCCATGTTTGCGCGCGGCCTCACTGCCGGAAGCTCGGGCAACATCTCGGCCCGTCTCGGCGACGGTCGGCTGCTCGTCACGCCGACCGGATCGTCCTTCGGCGCGCTCGACCCGGCCCGTCTGTCGCTGTTCGACGCGGGCGGCCGGTTCGTGGACGGCGACAAGCCGACGAAGGAGATGCCGCTGCATTCGGCGTTCTACGAGACGCGCGGCGCGCGCACCGGCGCGGTCGTCCATCTCCATTCGAGCCATTCGGTCGCCGTCTCGCTTCTGCCCGACATCGATCCGGACAGCGTCTTCAGGCCGCTGACCGCCTATTCGATCATGCGGCTCGGCAAGGTGAAGCTGCTGCCCTATATCCGGCCCGGCGACCCGGCGATGGGAGACGCCGTTCGCGGCCTCGCAGGCAAGCGGTCGGCGGTGTTGCTCGCCCATCACGGGCCTGTCGTCGCCGGCAAGGATCTCGAAGCGGCGGCCTACGCCATGGAGGAACTCGAGGAGACCGCGAAGCTCACCCTGCTCACCCAGGGCATGCGGCCCAGGATCCTCGCAGAGGACCAGATTCGCGAGCTGGTCGAACATTTCGATGTCGAGTGGGACGACTGATGCAATTCTCCGCCAATCTGGGATTTCTGTTCCGCGACCTCACGCTGCCGGATGCGATCCGCGCGGCGAAACGGCACGGCTTCGCGGCCGTCGAACTGCACTGGCCCTACGACACCGACGCATCGGTGGTGGCGGAAGCGCTCGCCGAAACCGGCCTGCCGCTGCTCGGCATCAACACCGCGCGGGGCGACGTCGCAGCCGGAGACTTCGGGCTTTCCGCCCTGCCGGGACGCCAAACAGAGGCGCGCGCGGCGATCGACCAGGCGGTCGAATGGGCCCTCGCCACGAACTGCCGCAACATCCATGTCATGGCCGGCAAGGCGGCCGGCGACGAGGCTTTCGCGACCTTCACGGGCAATTTGCGCTACGCGACGGAAGCGGCTGCGCCGCACCGCATCGGCCTCTTGATCGAGCCGCTCAACCCGCGCGACGCGCCGGGCTATTTTCTCGCCGATCTTCCCACCGCCCTGCGCGTGATCGATGCCACGGAGGGCGCGGCGAAGGTGATGTTCGACTGCTACCACATGCAGATCATTCAGGGCGACCTGCTCGATACGGCGACGAAATATGCCGACAGGATCGGCCATATCCAGTTCGCCGCCGTTCCGGACCGCAGCGAGCCCGACCATGGCGAGGTCGACTATGGCTGGCTGCTGCGGGCGATCGCCGACGCAGGCTATTCCGCCCCGTTCGGCGCCGAATATCGCCCCGCCACCAATTCCTTCGCCTGGATGGAGCGTTTCCAACCCTGATCCCAGAGAGCGCCTGCATCTTGCAGTGACAGGCGAGCGTCAGGCATTCACCTCGGATAGTCGGACGAGGACGACACGTACTGGACAGCCAGCTTGATAAGCTCGGGAAGGTTGCGTGCCCCGAGCTTCGCCTTGAGCTGCGAACTTGTGTTTACGACGGTTTTGTAGCTGACGCCGAGGTCGCTTGCGATCTGCGCATAGGGTTTGCCCTCGGCAAGCAAGGCAAGCGTATGCAGCTCGCGGGAAGTCGTTTCCGCCAACGGACTTTGGGTTCCCGAACTTCCGAGCATCGCGACCTGCGTCGCGATCTCCTGCCCAAGATATGGCTTGTGACGACGAACCGCCTCGAAGGCCTCCAGGAAATCACGCGGGCCAGCGTCTTTCAGCACATATCCTGTCGCACCGGCCTTCAGCGCACGACTGACGACGACCGGATCGCTATGCATGCTGAACGCCAGGATCGGCGTCCGCTTGTCGTGAAGCCGCATGCGCCGGATCAGCTCGAGGCCGCCAAGCCCCCCGCTCTTCAACGCCAGGTCGACGACAATGACGTCGGGCTTGCTGCGTCTGAACTGACGGTAGCCGTCGGCCACGGTGTCCGCCTCCAGCACGTCCCGGACACCAGCGTCCTGCAAGACGCGCCGGCATCCCTGCAGGACGATAGGATGGTCATCGATAAGCAGGACTGTCGTCACGACCGGGCAGCCTTCAGGCTCTGTCGTTGGGAATCCGTCGGGCCGCCGCCGTCGACCGGTATCCGGACGGTCAGACAAGTCCCCTCGCCTTCGGAATTCGGGCCTATCCGGATGCTGCCGTCGAGCGCATGCACCCTCTCCTCCATGCTGGTCAGACCCAGGCCCCGCCCATCGCCGGGCGACGTTCCCATGCCATCGTCGGAAATCGTGAGAAGAAGCAACGCCCGGCTGCCATCGTTGCCCGTTCGGGGGTCGGCCGGAACCTCCCTCAGGTCGATCTCCAGATTGTTCGCGCGAGCGTGCCGCAATGCGTTGGTCACCCCTTCCTGCACGCAACGGTAGATGGTGATATTGACGGCGTCATTGTACCTCGCCGCCAGATTGTCGGCCGCCAGCGTGATCTTGGGCACCGGGCCATGCCGCTGGAATTCCGATATCAAGCCGCCGAGAACCTCCGAAAGCGGAAGATGGTCCAAGGCCATCGGCCTCAGCCTGTCGAGAAGCCGGCGGTTCATGAGCTGGATCTCGTCGGTAATCGTCTCGATCGTGGCGACCCGCTCACGCACGATCCTTCCGGCTTCCGCGGGCAGGCGCGGCGCCAGCATTCCGAGCGAAGCAGCGTCAGCCTTTATTCCAAACAGGCAGGGACCCAGCTCGTCGTGAAGCTCCGACGCAAGCTGGCGGCGCTCGTCATCCTGAACCGTCAAAAGACGACGATTGAGCTGCCGGTTCTCGGATCGCGCCAGGTCGAGCCGAACGGCGAGCGCATTGAAGCGATCGGTGATTTCAGCAAGCGGCTGGATGGCGGGACGGGAAAGGCGATGGCGAAACTCCCCCTGCTCCAGCTCCCGAAGGCCTGTCGCCACATCCGCCAGGGGGCGCAGCAAGCGGCCGAACGCGAAATGAAGCAGGACAAGCACCGTGCCGCCAAGCAGCAGCGCGACAATCAGGAGGTCCTTGGTTTCCCGCCATACTTCCGAAATCTCGTCCGCGGCGTGGCCGACGATGACAACGGATCCTATGTGGCGGCCTTCCCATATGATCTGCATCTCCCGCCGCATGTCTTCGACGTTCACCATGGACGCAAACCATCCCGGAACCAGATCCGGCTGATCCGGGACCGGAATTGGCAGGAGGGCAGCGCGTCCGCCATCGGCGGCGCTTATCGCGAGGATACGGACATGCCGCAGCTGGCCTATCCTGGCGGGAAGTTGTCCGATCTGCGGGGAGCGTTGAAACTGCGGCTGTGCAACGAGCTCCTGAACAAGTTGCTCGGCGGTCGCCATGGCGGCCGCGACTTCTATTTCTGAAGATTTCTTCGCATTGTACACGACTATGATCGCGGCAGCGGCGCCGGCCAGCAAATACACGGCCGCGATGGTCGCAAGGATTTGTCCGCGCAACGATATCGAGCGCCAGCTCGAGTCCAAAGGCCGCCACAGCCCAAGAGTCGAGGGCGGGGCGACGGGATGGCCGGTTATGCTGTCGAACATCGACTAGTCCTTGGCTCCGGATCTGACATGGTGAGGCCGGCGTCGCCTATTCCGATTTGTGACATAAGCGCCTTGCCGCTGGCAAATCCTGCTGCCGCCTATGGAAGATGCCCCACCCGGCGCGGGAACTTTTGGCAATGAGATGGACCACAAGTTCCATAGGCGGCCGAGCCCGACCTTTGTAGCTTGGTGACGCCTGCACGCAGGCACACGCATTCAGGTCAGCAGTGTACGGTGAGCGGCCCTAACCGTGACGATCCGGACACTGCTGACGGCGATGCATCGAACAGGTGGGCACCTCCTTGACTGCCGGGATGACTGTCTCGGCAAAGGAGTGGTTATGCAGCATTTGACGGTCCGGCTCGTATCGGCATTGCTGGTACTGCTTCCGGCAGGCATTGCTGACGCTCAGACTGCCCAGCCCGAAGTCACCGAGATCCGGATAGGATATCTGCGTGCTTATGAGCCTGAGCTGGCATTGTCGGTGCTCGACGTTGCGCCGCGCGAC
>NZ_RCIZ01000014.1 GCF_003666685.1 Mesorhizobium sp. YM1C-6-2 | reverse complement strand
TTCTCCTCGCTGATCGACACACCGGCATCGTTCACCGCGACCGCGAACGTCACCGCCGCGTCGACATCGGTGATCGTAACGTTCTCCGAACCGATCGCCGTCGCCGTCCCGTGCGACGCCGTCGCATTGCCGAGCGTGATGGTCAACACCTCGCCGCTGTCCAGAAGGTCGTCATTGAACGCCTGGACGTCGAAGCTCAGCGTTGTCCCGACGAAATTGTCGTCGAAGGTCAAGGTGGTGCCATTGAAGCTGACGCCCGGGGTCGCGTCGGCAACCGCCTGCAGCGCCGCCTGCGCGGCCGTTACGAAGTCTGCGTTCTGCGCTGTCGTGCCGGTGAGGAAGTCTACGTCGACCGTCACCACGTTGCCCGCAGCGATCGCTTCGCTCAACGTGATCGTGAAGGTATCGATCTCGCCGCCTTCCTCGCTGATCGTCGCCTGCGTGTCCGAAATCGTGATCGTGATCGACTGACCAGAATCGGCGGCCAGGCCATAGAACAGTTCGCGACCTTCATACTGCGGAAATTGCAACGCCGTGGGCGGCAACAGATCGGTCAGGTCGAAGCCATTGCCTATGCCGCCCGGAGGCTGCTCGAAATTACCGCCGGAGCTGTTCGGCGGGTTGGCGCCGGGGGATGCGCTGATCGAGCCGTCGGCGCCGAAAGCGACATCCACGCCGCTGGCTTCCAGCGCGGCGAGAAGCGCCACGCGGGGGACCTCGACTTCGCCGATGATAAAGGTCGGAACGTTGGCCGCCGCATCCTTGATGACGATCAGCGTGCCGTCGGCCTGTTCCAGCAGAAGGTTCCCGCCCTCGACGCGGATGTTCTCGATGCTGACGGTGGCGGGAAGCCTGACGGTGTTGCTGGCGTCCGCCACATATTCGACAGGGGCGTTGGCCGCAGGAGCGGCTTGGGCGGCGTTCTGCTGAACAGGCGCCCCGGTGCCGACGTCGACCGGAACGGGCTCACCGGATGCCGGTGGAGCGGAAGGCGATGGGGACGCCGCGGATTCGGCCGGCTGGGCCGCAACTTCCGGAGCCGCCGCCTGAGCAAACTCGGGACCGTATAGCCGATCGCCTTTTTCATCCGCCTGCGTGGGATCGAGATCCCAGCCGCCAGCCGCACCGTCCAGCTCGACATTCGTTGTCATGATAGCCCACCCCTATTTGGGAGAACCAAAGGGCGGTCGCCGCGGAAAAAGCAATCCTGCGTTAAGGAACACTGCATAGCCGAATATGCCAAGCATGCGGAAAGTCTGTGCGAGTGGTTAATCCGGCTCATCTTTGAGGCCGCGGCATGTGGGGTAGGGAATTACTTGCGCCGCGCGCCGCCTCAGTTCTTCCAGCTATTCTTTCCCAAGTTGATCAGCTTTTTGCAAGAATCTGTGGCTTTTTTGCTACAAGCTGGGTCCATTCATGGGGGAAAACGGCCGTTTAGTCTCTGAAAGCAACCATAATACGCAACACCGCCGCCCGAGGGGGTAGCTAGCGACCGTCGCTCGATGTTATTGAAACAGGCAGGGTGCGACGTTCGAAAGAGCGTCGTGGGCTAGTATAGGGTGGGTCTGATGGACAGTCGGCGTGTGTCGTCGGTCGGGAGATTGTTGGGTCTCCTGATGGCTACAACGATGTTTTCGTGCGGGGGCGCGAGCGCCCTGACGCTCAAGGAGGCGATTGCGGTCGCCGTCGAGTCCAACCCCGAGATCGGCCAGGCCATCGAAAACCGCGAGGCCATCGAATTCGAACTGCGCCAGGCCAAGGGGCTCTATCTTCCGAGCGTCGATCTGGAAGCATCGACCGGCGTGCGCCGCCTGGACAACGACTCGCGCCGGGCGCTCGACATCGAGGATGACGCGCTCTATCCGAGCGAGGTAGGCGTCGTCGTCACCCAGAAGCTCTACGACCACGGCGCGCGCCGCGCCGAACGCGACCATCAGGCATCCCGGGTCGACGGGGCGTCGTTCCGCGTCCTCGAGCGCTCAGAATTCATCGGACTGTCGGTGGTCCAGGACTACCTGGAATATATGCTGCAGGCGCAGATCGTCGCCCAGGCCAAGCAGAATCTCGGCGTCCATCAGTCGATCCTCGGCGATATCCGTGAAAGCGTTGAGGGCGGCGCTCTCACCGACGCCGACCGCCAACAGGCGGAGGAACGCGTCTATGCCGCCCGGTCGCGCCTCATCGAGGCTACCGAGGAACTGGAGCAGGCCAAGATCCGCTTCTTCAAGACCGTGGGCAAGCCGCTCACCAATCCGAAGCAGCCGGGCTCGGTCGCCAAGGCGTTGCCGCGTTCGCTGGACGACGCCATCGGGCTTGCCCGCACCAACAATCCGCGCGTCCACATGGCGTCGAGCGACATCGACGCTGCGGCCGCCCTTGTCGACGCCGCGCGCGCCAAATTCGGCCCGGAGATCGTGGCCGAAGGCCGCGCCCGCGTCGGTGACGACATCGACGGAGACGACGGCGACACCAACGATCTGCAGATGCGCCTCGTGCTGCGCTGGAATCTCTATCGCGGCGGCATCGACAAGGCCAACGAGCAGGAGCAGATCCGCCGTACCAGCGAACAGCGCATGGTGCTGCATCAGGTCCATCGCGAGATCGAGGAGGCCGTCCGCAGCTCGTGGGAGCGCCGCTTCCGCCAGGCCGAGCTTGCCAAATCGCTGGCCCAGCAGGCGAATTCCAGCGCCCAGCTGGTGACCTCCTATCGCGAGCAGTTCAAGGTCGGCCAGCGCTCACTGCTCGACGTGCTCGACGCCCAGAATACGCGCTTCAACACGGCGGTGCTCTCCGATACGGCCCGCTTCGCCTCGCTCTTCGCCGAATACCGGCTGCTCGCCGCCACCGGCGAGCTTCTGAAGACGATGAACGTCGCGCCGGCGAAGCAGTCCGATGCATATGCCCGGAGCGAGTTCAACGTGCCTGCGACCGCGGAAACGGAAACCTATGCGCGCACGCCTTCGCACCAGGAAAACGATCTGCCCTTCGACATCCTTGCGCCGGTAAGACAGAAATAACCCCGGCGCCAAGCCGCAGGGCGAAAGCGGTCAGGCCTTGAATCAACATCAGAAGATCCGGCCCGCGAACGCAGACTTCAAGTCCTGCTTCGCTGCGGTCGCCGCTTATCTCGGCCGCCCGAGCGCCGAGACCGTGCTGTTTTCCGGTGTGCCGCTGTCGACCGGAGCGATAGAGGCCGACGAGATAAGGAACCTTGCCGAACGCATCGGCCTCGAGGTCGAGGAGTTCGACCGCCGCGATTTCCGGAACGCTCGGTTTGATCTGCCGGCGATCATCTTCCGCGCCAAGAAGCCGCCGATCGCGCTGCTGAGGGAGATTCCCGACGGCGACGGCTACGTCACCGCGCCGCAGGAAGACGGGCGCACGTCGATCCGCAAACGGAACCTGCCGCCGAGGCAGGTCACCGCCGGCGTGTCCTTCTCCATTTCCTACCGCAATGCGGCTGAGGACATGAATATAGGCCTGGCGCAGAAGATCGAGCGCCGGCACTGGCTGACAGGTACGCTCGGCGACTTCTGGCGCTCCTACTACCGCGTGGCGCTGGCGGCGGTCTTCATCAACCTGATCGCCATCGCCTCGCCGATCTTTACGATGAACGTGTACGACCGCATCCTGCCGAACGAGGCGATATCGACGCTGTGGGTGCTGGCGATCGGCGTCAGCATGGCGATCCTGTTCGATTTCCTGCTGAAGACCGCCCGCGCGGCCCTAATCGACTATGCCGGCCGGAAGGCCGATCTGCGTATCTCCTACCTGCTCTTCGAGAAGGTGCTGAACACCTCGCTGGCGGCGCGCCCCGCCTCGACCGGCGAATACGCGAACCGGGTGACCCAGTATGAATTCGTGCGCGAATTCTTCACCTCGAACACGATCAGCACCTTCATCGACACCGCCTTCGTGCTGATCTTCCTGTTGGTCATCTATTTGATCGCCGGCTGGCTGGCGATCGTTCCGGCGGTCGCCTTCGTCATCTCCATCGTCGTCGGGCTCGTCGCCCAGCGGCGCATCGGCAAATATGTGGCCGCGTCGATGAACGAAGCCTCGCAACGGCAATCGCTGCTCGTCGAATCCATCTCCACGGTCGAAACGATAAAGTCGCTCCAGGCCGAAGGATACCTGCTTCGCAAATGGCGCGAACACTCGAAAAACGCCGCCAACACGTCCGAGCAGATCAAGAGCATGTCGGCGGCCACCGCCAACGTCATGCAGTTCGTGCAGCAGATGGTCACCGTGGCCCTGGTGGTCTGCGGCGCCTATGCCTTCTCGGAGGGGCAGGTGACAACCGGCGCGATCATCGCGAGCGTCATGCTCGCCAGCCGCGCGGTGGCGCCGCTCGGCCAGATCGCCATCACGCTGTCGCGCCTGCGCCAGGCGCTGCTGTCGCTCAGGATCCTCAACTCGATCATGAGCCAGCCGGAGGACAGGCCCGATACGGTAGGCTTCGTGAACCGGCCGATCCGCACCGGCGCCATGACGTTCAAGAATGTCGGCTTCGCCTATCCCGGGACCGAAACCGAGATCCTGTCCGGGCTGAATTTCTCGGTGAAACCCGGCGAGCGCATCGGCATCATCGGCCGCATCGGCTCCGGCAAGACGACGCTCGGCCGCCTGATCGGACGGCTGTTCCTGCCGACCACGGGCGAATTTCTGATCGATGGTATCGACGTCAGGCAATACCATCCCTCGGAGGTGCGCTCAGCGGTCGGCATCGTCGCCCAGGCGGGCGATCTTTTCTCCGGCACGATCAAGGACAATCTCCTGATGGCGCGGCCGGACGCGACCGACGAAGAAATCATCGACGCCGCGAAGGCCGCTGGCGTCGACGATTTCGTGTCCCGCCATCCGCGCGGCTATGACCTCAATGTCGGCGAGCGTGGCACCAACCTGTCCGGCGGCCAGCGGCAGGCGGTGGCGATCGCCCGCCTGCTTTTGACCAGGCCGAAAATCGTCTTCATGGACGAGCCTTCCGGGTCGATGGATCTCGCTTCCGAACGCCAGTTGATCAAGCAGTTGAAGCAGGCTTTCGACGACACGACCACCTTGATCATCGCAACCCACCGCTACAGCATGCTCGAGATAGTCAACCGCCTTATTGTTGTCGAACAGGGAAGGATAGTAGCCGACGGGCCGAAAGAAGATGTGATAAGGGCTTTGCAAAAAGCCAACGGTTGAACTGGTGATATTGGCGCTGGGGCCAGTATACGGGGCTTGGGAATGTTTACTCGGGAAGACCGACCGCCGTTTTTCGCATCGGCATCGGTGTTTATCATCGGCGCTTTGTTCGTCACCTTTTTCGTCTGGGCTTCCTACGCCGAGGTCGACGAGATCGCGCGTGGCGACGGCAAGGTCATCCCCGCTTCCAAGACGCAGATCATCCAGGCGAGCGAGGCAGGCGTCGTACAGGAGATAGCGGTCAAGGTCGGCCAGATCGTCAAGAAAGAGGATCTTCTGATACGCCTCGACAACACGGTGAGCGCCTCGAGCCTCGGCGAGCAGCAGGCGCGGGCGCGGACGCTGCAGGCGCGCATCGCCAGGCTGAAGCATGAGCAAGCCGGCAATCTGGATCGGCCTTTCACCTGTCCCGACGAGATCGAGAAAGCCGCGCCGGAAGTCTGCGACAACGAACAGAAGCTGCTGGTCGCCCGCAGGGAGAACTCGACCAACAAGCTTTCGGTGCTCAAATCGAGGCTGCAGCAGCGCGGGACGGAGCACGACGAGGCGATCGCCAACGAGAAGCGGCTGACCGAAAGCCTCGTTGTCAGCGACAAGGAGGCCGAGCTGGTCAAGTCCATGGTTAAGCGCGGCCTCATGGCGCAGACCGAGCAGATTCGTGTGGACCGCCAGCAGACAGAGCTGAACGGCCAGCTCGCACTCGCCGCCGAAACCATCAAACGCACCGCCGCGGCGACCGAGGAAGCCCAGCTCCAGGTCGACGAACTCGGGCTGCAGCTGCGGCAGGAGGCGCTCGATGAACTCACCCAGGCGCTGGCCGAGCTGTCGGTGGTCGAAGAGACCATACGCGGCGCCAGCGATCGCGTGGCGCGCACGGACATCCGCTCGCCGGTGGACGGCATCGTCAACACGCTGGAACTCAACACGCTGGGCGCCTTCGTACAACCGGGCACCGTCGTCGCCGGCATCGTGCCCACCTCGGAGACCCTGCTCGTCGAGGCGCGCGTATCGCCGCGCGACGTCGCCTTCATACGGCCTGGCCAGAAGGCCTTGATCAAGATCACCGCCTACGACTTCTCGATCTTCGGCGGCCTGGAGGGCGAGGTCGCCAACATCACCGCCGACAGTCTCGTCGACCAGAATACGGGCGAACCCTACTACCAGGTGCGGGTATCGACGGACAGCTCGGCGCTGACCAAGGACGGCAAGTCCTACTCGATCATCCCGGGGATGATCTGCACGGTCGAGATCATGACCGGCCGCAAGACGATCCTGAGCTATCTCCTCAAGCCAATCAACAAAGCGCGCAACGAGGCCATGCGTGAGAGATGAAGCGGTCGCGGCCGTTCGTGCCGGCAATCCCCCTCTTCCGCTCTCGGCAGAGGATGTGGAGCCAGAGTTCCGTGTTGTCGTGCGCGGCGGCAACCGGCGCGGCGTCAGGCTGGAGCGCTTCTTCTGGAACACCTTGAAGCAGTTCACCCAGAGCCGCAAATCGACCCTCGGCCAGATGGTCGAAGACATATCGCATGTGGCGCCGGAGACCGGCAATCTCACCTCGGCGATCCGAGTCGCCTGCACGCGCTGGCTGACGGAGGAGAACGCTGAGCTGAAGAAGCTCGCATCCCTGCGCAAGGTGAACACCCTGCTCCTGGCCTGCCCCTCGCCGGCCTTCACGCTCTCTTCATCGAAGAAGATACTTGCGTTCAACCCGGCGTTCCAACTGCTCGTCCGGCGCCAGCTGCCCATGGAACAGGGCAATCAAGGGCGGCTTGATCTCAAGCTCGCGCTCGACCTCAGCGTCGCAGATATTTTCGCACGGCTTGCCGCCGACAGCGACCGTCCGGTGATGACCGGCTTCGTCATTGGAGTTGCGGATCGCCGCCATCGCGGCCAGTTGAACGTCGTGCGGGCGCCGGTAAGCGAGGCCGAGGTGCTGCTCGCCTTCGTTTCCGGCGGCTAGCTTAGCCGCCGACCGCCGGCATCCAGCCCGCCCGCTTCGGGCGCACCGGCACTACGTCCTGGGGGCCTTCGCCGGGTGCGATCGATGTGAAGCCACCTTGCGCCACCTTGGCGCCGCCGGTTTTCGAACCGTGAATCCAGGCCCGGTCGGTGCTGAATGAATAAAGCGGCACGTAGCTCGGCAAGCTGGTGTCCTTCACGACGCTGTTGCGCACATTGTCGAGGATGAAGGTGCCGCTGCCGGTCGCGACCGACAGCACCGCATGGAACACACCCTTCTCGCTGTCCTGCAGCACCACCAGAGACATGCTCTGCGCCGGTATGCCGGCATCCACCAGCGCCGCCATCTTGAGGATGGCGAAATCCTCGCAGTCGCCGACACCCCGCTTCAGGATCTCTGCCGGCTTCGCCCAGTGATCCAGGCTGCCGTAGATGGCTTTGTCGCGCTTGTATGCGATCAGCCCGTTGACGCCACGGTTGATGCGGTCGAGCTTGGCGAGAAAACCGTCCTGCCGCGCGGCACCGACGATTTTACCGAAACCCTTGCCGGACTGGCCGCATGCATTGCCGGCGCATCCGCTTATCGCGCGATAGATGGGCGCCCAGCGTGCCGAAACAGGAAAATTCCGCATGGGAATGGCGACCGAGCGGAAAACGCCGGGGATGATGGCAGCCGTTTGCATCGGATCGATCCCGGGGCCATCGGGCGCCGCGAGGAAGAACCGGCCGAGCGCCTCGGCATCGAAGAGATGGTAGGCCACGACCGAGGCAGCACTGGTCGTCCTCGGTTCCCCAACCGGCAGTCCTCCGAGGAAAGCCGGTGCAGTGAGACTGCCCTGGAGACTGGTCTGCTCCGGCAGAACCGCCGCGGGCGCCATGGTTGCCGTCCAACCGAGAAGGCCGGCAGTAAGCAGAACGGCTTTCGATACTGCCCTGGCAAAATGTTCTTTTCTTTTCTGCATGTGACGCCCGCCTTTTGTATGGCAGACGTTACTTGCCGTATCTCAAATTACCGGAAAGGAACTTGGGAAATATTGATGAAATTCCGGAACGACATTTTGTTTAAAATTGTCGCGACACCGTTTATTTATGCGCGCCTCGATTTTTCGCGAAAAGAGGCGGATTGCCGCCGGTGCGCTGGTACCCGGCGTTAACCTGGGCTGCCTATGGTGGCATAGTGAACCGCGCCGCGGCAGCTTGAGTCTTGACGCAAATTTGCCGCACGGCGCAGGAATAGAGAGGATCGGGCCGGCCAGAAGCGGGCTGTTGTCGGGGGGCACAGATGTTGCGCGGTCGAAAGACCCGGCTGCCTGTGTGGATGGCGTTTGTTCCGGCGCTGTTCATTGGACTGGCGGCCTGCCAGTCGGGTGGCGATGTTTCGGAGGTTCTGGATCCCGGAGCAGCCGAGGGTACGCCTGTTGCCGCCCAGGCCCCGACCGTCCCGCAAAAACCCATGACACTTGGCAAGGGCAGCATGAAGGTCGTCATGCTGCTGCCGCTCTCCGCGCGGGGACAAGACGGCGACGAGGGCCGCAAGATGCTGGACGGCGCCAAGCTCGCCATGGCCGATATGGGAAACGATCTCCTCACACTGACGATCGAGGACACGCGGGGCGATGCCGCCCTCGCCGGCTCGATGGCAGTCGAGGCCATGGGATCGGGAGCCAAGGTGGTGATCGGTCCGACCGAACTTGCGGCGGCCAAACGCCTTGTCCGGGTTTCGGGCGAAAGACGCCCGCCGGTTCTGACGCTTGCTGAAAACTTTGCCGGCAGCCCCGGCATTTATTCGGTCCGCCTTTCGGAAGCCGACAGCGCGGCCGCCGCTGCGGCGGCGCTCGCAGACAAAGGCAAGCGCAAATTCGTGCTTTTCGTCGCCCAGGGCGCCGATGCCGATACGATCTCCAAGCGTGTGGAGAACAGCCTCAGCATCTATGGAGCGCAGCTTGTGGTGACGCTGCCCTACCGGACCGCCGGCGGCGGCGCGGAAAAGGCCGTGACCGACATGGCAGCGTTGGTCGACAAGCCCGAAGCGATCATCGTCGCAAGCGGCGCGACCAATCCATCGGCGCTCATTTCGCCGCTGCGGACGAACGGCCTGCTCGGCAAGAACACTGCCTTGATCGGCACCAACCGCTGGCTCGCCTATCCGCTCAACGACCCGTTGCTAGAGGGCGCCTATATTGCCGCGCTTGACCTCGCAGAGATCGGACCCATCGCCGCCCGCTTCAAAGCAACCTTCAACTACGATGCCGACGTCAACGTCGCCTACGCCTACGACATGGTGGCGCTCACCGCCGGCGTTGCCAGCGCGCTCGGCCCAAAGGGCATGACACGGAAGGTGCTGGAGAACCGGACGGGCTTCCGCGGCTCGACCGGCCTCTTCCGCTTCCGCTCGGACGGCGCCAGCGAACGCTCCATGCCCTTCTACAGGATAAAGAACGGCTCGCTGAAGCAGATCGACAAGTCGATCTCCGGTTTCTGACCCAGCGGCAGCCATTTTGATGGTCTCCGCCTGAAAATTACCGTTGATGCGTCAAATGCGCGGGATTGAATAAAACTTCGATTCATGTTGCACCGGTAATGGGTTGCGGGGTCCAACAATCGGAGAAGGCGCGTGTCAGGCAACACGAGCAAACCCGCAACGCACAGCCTGCTCGCGCCGGCTGCCCGCGCGATCTTCATCACGGCCGGCTGCATCGCCGGCGCGCTGATCTTCAACTATCTGCTCTTTCGGGCGACCGGCCTGCCTTTCGTCTGGACCGGCATCGTCAGCGCCGTAGTCGTCGCGGCGGCGATCGCTGCGCCGCTCGTCGCGCTCACCGCGCTTCGAGAGCGCGAGCTTGCCGGCCTGCGCCTCAAGCTGAACCGCGTCTCCTCGACGGATCATCTGACCGACTGCCTCGACGGCGCAGTCTTCACCGCGCTTGTCGACGCCTTCCGGGCAGGAGCCAGCGGAAAGTCCGGCCCCAACCGCGGCGCGCTGCTCATCATCGACGTCGACCATTTCCGCCAAGTCAATGCGCGCTTCGGCCGTTCCTGGGGCGACGAGGTGCTGCGTGTCGTCTCCGACGTCATCCGCGCCTCGGTGCGGCGCGGCGACCTGGTCGGACGGCTGGGAGGCGAAGAGTTCGGCATTTTCCTGCCCGGCGCACGACGCGAGAACGCCGAGGACGTCGCGGAACGTGTCCGCGGGGTCATCGCCGATACGCTCTTCGAGCCGGCCGGCAAGCATTGCCCGCTCACAGTCAGCGTCGGCGGCATCGTTTTCGAAGACCAATTGATCTTTGACGACCTGGTCGCGGCAGCCGAAGAACAACTCCTCTCCGCCAAGAATGCCGGTCGCAATCGAACCGCCATGGGCGCCATTCAGGCGAAGCTGCCCGAGCAACATCCCAATCAGCATATCGCTTCCTGAGGCTTCCGCCCTCCATGCCGCCGCCAGACGGCGGTGGCAGGATCCGTAAAGCGGACCGGCGGCGCCATCGTCCAGCCGGTTCTCCGACCGGCTTGCGGGAACTCGCCAAAGTCGGATCCTGCACATCGTACACTAATATACCAATTTTCGTTGACTCCCTCCGGCTGACCGTGAAAATTGCCGTTCTGGCAAATCATGGGAGGATGGGGTGCCGGCGCATGGGGGACTCAAGGTCGGGCTCGTGGGTACAGGCTTCATGGGCCGGACCCATTCCAACGCCTATCGCCAGGCACAGCGCTTTTTCCCTGAGGAAACCGGTGCGGAGCTGGTTGCTGTCTGCTCCCGCGACGAGACAAAGGCGCGGGATTTTGCCGCCCAGTGGGGCTTCAGGTCTCACGAGACCGACTGGCGCAGGCTGATCGAGCGCGACGACATAAACCTGATCGACATAGCCAGTCCCAACGACACGCATGCCGAGATCGCCGTGGCGGCCGCCGAAGCCGGCAAGATGGTCGCATGCGAAAAACCGCTCGGACGCACGCCTGCCGAGGCGCGCCGCATGGTCGAGGCGGTGGAGCGCGCCGGCGTCGCCAACATGGTCTGGTACAACTACCGGCGCGTGCCGGCGCTGACGATGGCGAAGCGGATGATCGAGGAGGGGCGGCTCGGCCGCATCTTCCACAGCCGCTTCAAGTTCCTGCAGGACTGGACCATGTCCGCCGACCTGCCGCAAGGCGGCGCGGGAACCTGGCGGCTCGACGCCGACATCGCGGGAAGCGGCGTTACCGGCGACCTGCTTGCCCATTGCATCGATGCGGCGCTCTGGCTGGTCGGGCCGGTCGCCGAGGTTTCCGGGATGACGGAAACCTTCATCCGTGAGCGCATGCACGCCCTGAGCGGAAAACGCGAGGCCGTCACGATTGACGACGCCAGCTTGTTTCTCGCGCGCTTCGCCGACGGCTCGCTTGCGACCTTCGAGGCGACCCGCTTCGCGCGCGGCCACAAGGCGCTCTTCACCCTGGAAGTGAACGGCGAGCACGGCTCTATCGCATGGGACCTGCACGACCTGCATCGCCTGCAGTTCTTCAGCCACAAGGACGAGGGCGCCCTGCGCGGATGGCGTACGATCCACGTCTCCGACAGCGACCACCCATACATGAAGGCTTGGTGGGTGCCCGGCCTGCAGATCGGCTACGAGCACACTTTCGTGCATCAGGTCGCGGATTTCCTGGCTGGCGTTCGCACCGGCGAAAAGCGTGTTCCGGATTTTCGCGACGGACTGGCCGCCGATGCGGTTGTGGACGCGGTGCTTCGATCCGCCCGGTCGCGGCGGTGGGAAACCGTCGAGGAGATGTTGGCGCCGGCCGGGCTGCAGGGCGTCGGTTAGGGGAGTTCGCGTCGCCGCCGGCGCTCGTCTGAGCGCGCGCGGGCTCAGGCTGCGGACTGTCGGACGCGGCTGGAATGGAGGAGGAGAATGCCGCTACTGGAAGTGCGTGGGGTGTCGAAGAGCTTCGGCGCCATCCGGGCCCTGACCGATGTCAGCTTCAGCGTCGAGCCGGGCGAAGTCGTGGGCCTCATGGGCGACAATGGCGCCGGCAAGTCCACGATGGTCAAGCTGATCGCCGGCAACTTTCCGCCCAACGAGGGTGAACTCATGGTGGATGGCCAGGTCTGCCATTTCTTCAAGCCCATCGAGGCGCGCGCCGAGGGCATCGAGGTCGTCTACCAGGACCTGGCGCTTGCCGACAATCTGACGGCCGCGCAGAACGTCTTCCTGGGGCGCGAGATCAAGAAGGGCTTCTGGCCTTTCCGCATCCTCGACAAGCAGGCGATGATCGATCGTTCGGCCGCGTTATTCGCTGAGCTCAAGTCGGAAACCCGGCCGCGCGATCTCGTGCGAAAAATGTCGGGCGGACAGCGCCAGGCGGTGGCGATCGCCCGCACCCGTCTATCCAATGCCAAGCTCGTGCTGATGGACGAGCCGACCGCCGCCATCTCGGTCCGCCAGGTCGCCGAGGTGCTTGAGCTGATCCGGCGCATGAAGGCCCAGGGCGTGTCAGTCATGCTGATCAGCCATCGCATGCCTGATGTGTTCGCCGTTTGCGATCGCGTCATCGTCATGCGCCGCGGCACCAAGGTGGCGGACAAGGCCATAGCGTCGACGACGCCGGAAGAGATCACCGGACTGATTACGGGAGCGATACGTGCAGCCTAGCCTTGCTACATCGGCCGAGTCCGAACCTGTCGCCGCGAACCACGCCACCCTGGACGAGGTGGTTGGCGTACGCGAACAGACGCCGCTGCAGAAGCTGTTCCGAGCCCAGTCCTTCTGGGTAGCGGTCGCGCTGCTCGCCCTCATGCTGGTGATGAGCTGGGTGGAGCCTACTTTCGGTTCGGCGGAAAACCTCGGCAATATTTCGCGAAACTTCGCCCCCTTCGGCATCATGGCGCTCGGCATGACGGTGGTGCTGATCACCGGTGGCATCGATCTCTCGGTCGGCTCCATCATGGCGCTTGTCGCCATCGTGGCCGGCCTGTTCCTGACCTGGCACTACCCCTGGTACGTCGCCTTCTCCATGGGCATGCTCACCGGACTCGCCTGCGGTGTGGTGAACGGCTTCTTCGTCGCCTACCTCGCCATGCCTTCCTTCGTGGTGACGCTCGGCATGATGTCGATCGCGCGCTCGCTTGCCGTGGTGTTTTCCGGCAACCAGATGCTCTATCAGTTCGGACCGGATGCCCCCATCGTCAAGGCGATAGGTCAAGCCAAATGGCCGCTGCGCGAGCCAGCCGGCTGGGCGCCGCCATGGATGCCGGAATTCTCCTCGCATTTCTGGGTGCTGGTCGTGCTGGCGCTGGCGGTCGGCTGGGTTTTCCATTTCACCGCCTGGGCGAGGCACCTCTTCGCGATCGGCGGCAACGAGCAGGCGGCGCGGCTGACCGGCGTGCCGGTCGACTGGATCAAGTTCCAGGCCTACGTCTTCTCCGCTTTCACGGCGTCCCTCGCCGCAATTCTCCTGCTTGGCTACAACGGCTCGGCGCTCAACGCGCTTGGCACCGGCTACGAGCTGCGCGTCATTGCCGCCACCGTCATCGGCGGCGCGAGTCTCATGGGCGGCTACGGCACTGCCTTCGGCGCGGTTGTGGGCGCGGCCTTTCTCGAAGTGATCCGTAACGCGCTGCTGATGGCCGGCATCGATTCCAACTGGCAGGGCGCCTTCGTCGGCGTGTTCATCATAGCGGCCGTGCTGCTCGGCATGCAGACAGGCGGGACGTCGCTGCGCGCGCTGATGCAGCACTGGTTTCCGGTGCGGCGGCATTGAGGATCCCGTGGGTGGAGGACCCGCGGCAAGTCGAACACGAAGTGGAGGAGTGTGAGGGAGAAGAAGTCCTTGAACGGCCCACCGGGCCATCGAGCAATGAAAGTCTGAGACAACAGTTAGACAGAAACATTCAGGAGGAGCATACATCATGAAAAGAGTTCTTTTGAGCGCCGCAGCCCTGGCCTTCTCGGCCATGGCCGGCATGCAGGCCCATGCACAGGACAAGCCCGTCTTCGCGCTTGTGCCCAAGGCCATGGACAACCCGTTCTACGATCAGGCGCTTGCCGGCTGCAAAAAGGCAGTCGAGGATTCTGGCAATGCGTTCGAATGCCAGTATATCGGCCCGGGCGCGCATGGCGGCGGCGACGAGCAGGTGCAGATCGTGCAGGACCTCGTCGCCAAGCGCGTCGCCGGCATCGCGGTCTCGCCGTCCAACGCGGTCGCGATCCTGCCGGCACTGCAAGCGGCGAAGGAAGCCGGCATCCCCGTGATTACCTTCGATTCCGACGTGTTGCCGGAGAACAAGGACCTGCGCGTCGCCTATATCGGCACGCACAACTATGAGATCGGCACCAACATCGCCAAGATATTGCAGACGCTGAAGCCGAATGGCGGCGTGATCTGCATCCAGTCCGGCGGCGCGGCGGCAGCCAATCTCAACGAGCGCATGCAGGGCATCCGCGACGGCCTCGCCGGTAAGCAGTCAGCCACTTCGCCCGGTGACCCGCTGACGGGCCAGAACGGCTGGACGGAAGCCGAAGGCTGCCCGCTCTACACCAATGACGACTTCCCGCTGGCGGCGCAGCAGTTCCAGGATCTGCTGACCAAGATGCCAAACCTCGACGCGTTTGCGGCCACAGGCGGCTTCGCCCAGTTCGTGCCGGACGCCAACCGAGCCGCGACCGAGCCCTTCAAGGACAAGATCGCCAAGAACGAGCTCGCAGTCGTCTACGCCGACACCCTGCCCACCCAGATCGACCAGATGAAGGAAGGTCTTTCCCAGGGTCAGGTCGGACAGCGTCCGTACGAGATGGGCTACAAGTCCATGATGGCGCTGAACGACATCAAGGCTGGCAAGCCGGCGCCGCAGGACCCGACCTATACGGGCCTCGACGTCTGCACGCCCGCCAATGCCGACACCTGCATCGCCAAGTAGCGGGACTGAAACCAGGTCGAGGCGGAAATCTTCCGCCTCGACTTTCCGAAGCCGATCCCTATGAGACGCATCGGACTTCTTCTTCACCGGATGCAATGAAATGGAACTCCAGACCACGCAGCTGAAACGCGGCGTCGCGTTGAGCGAGCAGGTCTATCAGGTCGTGCGCGGGCTGATCGTCAGCGGCCGGATGCGGCCCGGCGAAGCCGTCATCGAAGCGGCGCTGGCGGCGCGGCTCGGCGTTTCGCGCACGCCCGTGCGCGAGGCGCTGAAACGCCTCAGCGACGAGGGTCTGATCGACGTCTTTGCCCAGAGCGGCACCTTCATCGCACCGATCAGCCGCAAGGCGCTCGAGGAGGCCTACGTGATCCGCACCGCGCTGGAAACGGAAAGCGTGGCCCGCGCGGCAGGTCGCCTGACGCCGGCCGCGGCCGAGGCGTTCGCCGACAACATCGCCGCTCACGAGCGCGCCATCGACCGTCAGCGTTTCGGCGAGGCGATCCGGCTCGACGACACCTTTCATCGCATGATCGCCGAAGTGAACGAGCTGCACATGCTGTGGCGCGCCGTCGACATCTCCAAGGCGCAGATGGATCGCGGCCGTCATCTCGCCATACCGGAACCCGGCCTGGGGGCGGTGACGATCAGCCAGCACCGGCTGATCCTCGAGGCGATGCTGGCCGGAGACGCCGAACACGCGGCGCAGTACATGCGCGAACACCTAGCGACCTCGCTGCAGAACACGCTCGAGATCGCCGCCGACTCGATCGCATGAATATGAAATAAAAGCGGCTCCCGGTTCGTCGGCGGCCTAGCATTTTGAGGGAGCGGCCATGCAGCGAATGGGTCTGTGCATCGGACTGAAGCCGGAGACGATACCCGCCTATCGGGAACTCCATGCCGCCGTGTGGCCGGATGTCCTTGCCGCCATCACGAAAGCCAACATCCGCAACTATTCCATTTTTCTTCGCGAACCGGAGAACATGCTCTTCGCCTATTGGGAATATCACGGCAGCGACTTCGCCGCCGACGCGGCCGAGATGGCGAAGGACCCGGCGATGCAGAAATGGTGGACGATCTGCGATCCCATGCAGGAACCGCTGCAAACCCGTGGCGAAGGAGAGTGGTGGGCGCGGATGGTGGAGGTCTTCCACCATGATTGACGTGGTATGGTGCGCCGCCTGACCGCGCATCGCCGCAACCGGAATGCGCTGACGGCGTTAGGTCTCGAAACCCACGGAAAATGTCGTGAAGGCAGTGTCAGGCATTCTTCTCTTCCTCGTCGCCGCCGTCATCATCGTCGTCATAGCCGGCGCCGGCATCTTCTACTTTTCGCGCGAGGAGGCGACGATTCCGATCGAGCAGACCTACGGTCCTGCCCCAAAGCTCGTGGAACCCAATCCGACATGGATTCCCACGGTGCACGTTGCGAAGGCAGCGTCCTGGCCGGAGGGTACGATGCCTACCGCGGCGCAAGGTTTCGCCGTCAACGAATTCGCTGCCGGGCTGGACCATCCGCGCTGGCTGCACGTGCTGCCCAATGGCGACGTGCTCGTCGCCGAGAGCAATGCGCCGCCAAAGCTGGACCAAGGCCTTTCCATTCGCGGCTTCGTCGCGGACCTGCTCCAGAGCCGGGCCGGCGCCAGGGTGACGAGCGCCAACCGCATCACCCTGCTGCGCGATGCGGACGGAGACGGGGTCGCTGAAACGAGGAGCGTTTTCCTCACCGACCTGTTCTCGCCGTTCGGCATGACCTTGCTGGACGGCAAACTCTACGTCGCCAATGCCGACGCCATCGTCGCCTTCCCCTACCGGGAGGGTGACGCGGAGATCACCGCTCCGGCCGAGAAGATCGTCGACCTTCCCGCAGGCCGCAACCATCACTGGACCAAGGACGTCATCGCAAGCCCCGACGGCAGCAAGCTCTACGTCACCGTAGGTTCCAACTCGAATGTCGGCGAAAACGGCATGGAGGAGGAAGAAGGCCGCGCCGCGGTGCACGAGATCGACCTTGCGACCAGAAAGATGCGGCTTTTCGCATGGGGACTGCGCAACCCGAACGGGCTTTCCTGGAACCCCGAAAGCGGCGAGTTGTGGGTCGCCGTCAACGAACGCGACGAGATCGGCAGCGACCTCGTTCCCGACTACATGACATCGGTGAAGGAAGGCGGCTTCTACGGCTGGCCCTACAGCTATTTCGGCCAGCATGTGGATGTAAGACCGCAGCCGCCGCGACCGGATTTGGTCGAGAAGGCGATCATGCCGGACTATGCGCTCGGGTCGCACACCGCCTCGCTCGGCCTCGCCTTCAACACCGGCGATCTGTTCGGCCCCGCGATGAAGAATGGCGCCTTCGTCGGCCAGCACGGTTCGTGGAACCGCAAGCCGCGCAGCGGCTACAAGGTGATCTTCGTGCCATTCACCGGCGGCAAGCCGTCGGGTCCGCCGCAGGATTTCCTCACCGGCTTCCTCAGTTCGGACGGCAAGGCGCTTGGCCGGCCGGTCGGGGTCGTCTTTGCACGCGACGGGGCGCTTCTCGTCGCCGACGATGTCGGCAACCGGATATGGCGGGTGATGCCTTCGGCCGGGCAGACCGCAGACTGACCTCGGGCGGGGTTGATCGCCCGCAGGCAGCGGGAAACGACATAGCCGCGACCGCATGTCCCGTTCGGGGGAGTTGCGTGTTTCGCGATTGCCTGTCAGGCTGCAATCTCCGGATGTGCCTGAACTGCGTTAGCAGGAGGTGGCCAAGACCATGGAACTGGACCCGGTATTCCTGTCCCGGCTGCAATTCGCCTGGCTAATCGCCTTCCACATACTGATGCCGGCGCTGACCGTCGGACTTGCATCCTTCATCGCGGTGCTCGAAGGCCTGCATTTCTTCACCCGCCGCGAGATCTACCTCCGCATCTCCACCTTCTGGATCAAGATTTTCTCGGTCGCCTTCGGCATGGGCGTGGTGTCCGGCGTGATCATGCCATTCCAGTTCGGCACCAACTGGAGCCGCTATTCGGACGCCACCGCCAACGTTCTCGCCCCGCTCTTCGCCTATGAGGGGCTGACGGCCTTCTTCCTCGAGGCGGCCTTCCTTGGCGTGCTGCTGTTCGGGCGAAAGCTGGTGCCGCCGGGCGCGCATTTCGTCGCCGCCCTCATGGTCGCGTTCGGCACGCTGCTCTCTTCCTTCTGGATTCTCGCCGCCAACAGCTGGATGCAGACGCCGGCCGGCTACGAGATCATCGACGGACGCTTCTTCCCGACCGACTGGCTGGCCGTCATCTTCAATCCGTCCTTCCCGCTCCGCCTCGCCCATACCGTCGTCGGCTTCTACATCACCACTGGCTTTGCCGTCGTGGCCGTCAGCGCCTACCTGCTGATCCGGCAGAAATCGCCTGCCGAGGCCCGCACCGCGCTATCGATCACGCTGTGGCTGCTCAGCGTTCTGGTGCCGCTGCAGGTCTTCATCGGCGATCAGCACGGGCTGAACACGCTCGAGCACCAGCCGGCCAAGCTGGCGGCCATCGAAGCGCATTGGGAAACGGGCGGCAACGTGCCGCTGATCCTCTTCACAATCCCCAATGACGAAGCCGAGCGCAACGACTTCACCATACAGATCCCCTATCTGGGCAGCGTGATCCTGACCCACAGCCTCGGCGGCGAGGTGAAGGGTCTCAAGGACTTCCCGCCCGACCAGCGGCCGCCGGTGGCGCTTCCCTTCTTCGCCTTCCGCGTCATGGTCGGTATCGGCCTGCTGATGCTCGGCATGGTCGTGGTGAGCTGGTGGCTGCGCTGGCGCGGCCGACTGTTCGACACCCCGCTGTTCCTGCGCGCCTGCATCGCGATCGGGCCACTCGGCTTCATCGCCGTGCTCGCCGGCTGGACGACGACGGAGGTCGGCCGCCAGCCATGGATCGTGTACGGCCAGATGCGCACCGCCGACGCCGTCTCGCCGTCGCTGACAGGCTGGGACGTGCTGCTATCGCTGATTTTCTACGTCATCGTCTACCTGATCATCTTCCCGGCCGGCGCCTGGATCATGGCGCGTATCATCCGGAAGGGACCGGCAACCGACGATGCGGAAGAAGACGAGCCGATCGAGGCCGGGCGACCGAGCAAGCCGATCACGGTCGAGCTGCACGCCAAGGGAGAGGCATGATGGACAGCGTGCTCAGCCTCGTCCCCGTCTGGACGCTCATCCTCGCCGCAGGCATCTTCTTCTACGTCCTGCTCGATGGTTTCGACCTCGGCGTCGGCATCCTCTACGGCTTCGAGCCGGATCTTGAGTCTCGCAACCTCGTCATGAACTCGATCGCGCCGATCTGGGACGGCAACGAGACCTGGCTTGTGCTCGGCGGCCTGGCGCTGCTCGCGGCCTTCCCGCTCGCTTTCGCCATCATCATCCCGGCGCTCTATTTTCCGGTGCTGCTGATGCTGCTGGCGCTGGTGTTCCGTGGCGTCGCCTTCGAGTTCCGCTTCCGCGATTCCGAGCACAAGGGTTTCTGGGACCATGGCTTCTGCTACGGCTCCGCGCTTGCCGCCTTCGCGCAAGGGGTGATGCTTGGCGCCTTCATCGACGGCTTCGAGACGGAAGGCCGCGAGTTTGTCGGCTCGTCCCTCGACTTCCTGTCACCCTTCTCGATCCTGACCGGCGTGGCCCTCGTCTTCGGCTACAGCTTGCTCGGGTCCGGCTGGCTCATCCTCAAGACCGAAGGCGCGGTGCAGGAACGCGCGCGCCGCAGCGGCAGGATGAGCCTGATCGGCGTGCTGATCGGCATCGGCGCCGTCAGCCTGTGGACGCCGCTGGTCAGCGCTGAGATCGCGGAACGCTGGTTTTCCTGGCCGAACCTGCTGTTCCTGTCGCCGGTGCCGCTGCTGTCGCTGGTTGTGGCCTGGCTCACATGGCGTTCCCTGAACGGAACATCGCATGCCGGCGCCTTCATCGGAGCGATCGTCCTCTTCACCCTGTCCTATCTCGGCATCGCCATCAGCCTGTGGCCCTACATCGTGCCGCACAGATTCACGCTGTGGGAGGCGGCCTCCTCCAACAGCACACAGGCGTTCCTGGCAGTCGGCACGCTGTTCCTGCTGCCGATCATCCTGGTCTACAGCGGCTGGTCCTACTGGGTGTTCCGCGGCAAGGTGCGCGCCGACATCGGCTATCATTAGCCGGAAAAAGAAAGCGGCCCACGTAGGGCCGCCTTCTTCCACCAGTCCTGGATGGTTATTCGCCGTAAGGCACCCAGATGTTCTTCACCTGGGTCGAGCGGCGCAGGAACTCGCGGCCCTGTGCCTCGGGCGACTGCCAGTTGCGCGCGCCGCCGTTCCACACCGGCTTGAGGTTGCCCGATGACGCCTTGTCGACAAGGGCCGCATCGACGCCGCCGTTGAAATTCCACAGCGCGGCGATCTCGTCATGGTCGGCGAGCGTCTTCGCCAGTTCCGCCGCATTGCCGGTGACGATGCTGAGCACGCCGGCCGGCACGTCGCTGGTGTCGACGATCTGGTAGAAGTCGGTCGCCGCAAGCGGGTAGCGCGAAGACGGCACGGCGATGACGCGGTTGCCTGTGGCGAGCGCCGGCATGACCAGCGAGACGAAGCCTGCAAGCGGCGCCTCGTCGGGGCACAGCACGCCCATCACGCCGAACGGCTCGTTCATCGCCAGCGTCACGTGACGTGACTTGGTCGAATGCACCGCGCCGTCATGCTTGTCGGCAAAGCCGGCATAGAAGAAGGTGCGCCGGATCGCCGTCGCCACCTCTTCCGCCGCATCACGCTTCGAAGCGCCGGTCATGGTGCGCAGCCGCGCCTCGAACTCTTCCGCGCGGGCCGAAAGGTTCTCGGCGATGTAATAGAGGATCTGCGCGCGGTTGTGCGCCGTCGCCGCGCCCCAGCTCTCGGCCTTTGCCGCCGCCTCGACCGCGTTGCGGACGTCCTTGCGGTTGCCGAGCCCGGCAAGACCGACCTGCTTCCCGGCCGGATTGACGACCGCATAGCTATAGCCGGAATCCGGCCGCGCCTGCTTGCCTCCGATATAGAGTTTTGCGGTGCGGTCGACTTCGTCGATGGCGGCGATCTGCGCGGTCGGCGATGGCGCGGCGGTCATTGCGACCTTGGCAGCCTCCTTGCCCTTCGCCTTCGCGCTATCGATCGCGAGGTACTCATAGAGACCTTCGCGGCCGCCCTCGCGCCCGTAACCGCTCTCGCGGTAGCCGCCGAAGCCGGCGGCGGCGTCGAACAGGTTGGTGGCGTTGATCCAGATGACGCCGGCCTTCAGCCGCGAGGCCACATCAAGGCTGCGGTTGATGTTTTCCGACCAGATCGAGGCGGCGAGGCCAAAACGCGTATTGTTGGCGAGCGCAACCGCTTCGTCCGGCGTACGGAAGGTCATGGCGACCAGCACCGGGCCGAATATCTCGACCACCGCGACGGTCGAGGCGGGCTCGACGCCGGTCATCAGCGTCGGCGCGAAGAAGGTGCCCGTGCCGGGGATCTGGATCGACGACGGCTGGAAGACCTCAGCGCCTTCCTCCTTGCCCTTGGCGACCAGCGAGGTGATGCGCTCGAGTTGCTCGGTCGAGACGACCGCGCCGATGTCGGTCGACTTGTCGAGCGGCGAGCCGACGCGCAGCATTTCCATGCGCGCCCTCACCTTGGCGTAGAGCTTTTCGGCGATGCCTTCCTGGACGAGCAGGCGCGAGCCGGCGCAGCAGACCTCGCCCTGATTGAACCAGATCGCGTCTACCAGACCCTCGACGGCGCTGTCGAGATCGGCGTCGTCGAAGACGATGAAGGGCGACTTGCCGCCGAGTTCCAGCGAAAGCTTCTTGCCCGAGCCGGCCGTCGCGGTGCGGATGATGCGGCCGACATCGGTCGAGCCGGTGAAGGCGATCTTCTGCACGCCCTCATGCGCGACCAGTGCTGCGCCCGTGTCCCCCTCGCCGGTGACGATGTTGACGACGCCAGCCGGCAGGCCAACTTCGCGACAGATCTCGGCGAAGGCAAGCGCCGTCAGCGGTGTCTGCTCGGCAGGCTTCAGCACCACCGTATTGCCGGCAGCAAGCGCCGGCGCGATCTTCCAGGCGAGCATCAGCAGCGGGAAGTTCCACGGGATGATCTGCCCGCAGACGCCGACAGGCTGGTAGCCGGGGAACTCGCTCTCCAGCAGCTCGGCCCAGCCGGCATGGTGGTAGAAATGCCTGCTGACGAGCGGGATGTCGATATCGCGCGTCTCGCGGATCGGCTTGCCGTTGTCCATCGTCTCGAGCACGGCAAGGAAACGGTCGCGCTTCTGTATGTTGCGGGCGATCGCGTAGAGATATTTCGCCCTTTCATGACCGGACAGCTTCGACCAGCTCTTGAAGGCGCGGGTAGCGGCGGCCACAGCACGATCGACGTCCTCCGCCGTTCCATGAGCAGCGCGCGCCAGAAGCTTCCCGTCGGCCGGGTTGGTAACCCGGAAACTCTTGCCGGCGGCAGGATCGGTGAACTTGCCGTCGATGAAATGGCCGAAGCCTGCCTTGTGAGTTTCGAGCCAGGCAACGACATGCTCGTTGCCCTCCGGGGCCGGGCCGTAATCCATGCTCTTTAAAACATCCTTGACGTGGACCATGACGCGCCCCTCAAGCCATCGGGTGACGGTAGGCGGCCGAATAGCGGCCGGTGACGAAATGCTCGAGCTGGCGCTCGATGTCGGCGAGCATCGAGCTTGCGCCGATGCGGAAGAGGTCGGGCTCCAGCCACGGCCGGCCGAGTTCCTCCTTCATGAGGATCAGCCAGTTCATGGCATCCTTGGCGGTCTTCAGCCCGCCGGCCGGCTTGAAGCCGACGCGGTAGCCGGTTTCCTCGACGTAATCGCGCAGCGCGCGGATCATGATCAGGCTGACGGGCAGCGTCGCGTTGACGTCTTCCTTGCCGGTCGAGGTCTTGATGAAATCGGCGCCCGCCTGCATCGACACCATCGACGCCTTGTAGACATTGCGGAGCGTCTTCAGGTCGCCGGTGGCGAGGATGGCCTTCAGATGCGCCTCGCCGCAGGCCTCGCGCATGGCCGCGATCTCGTCATAGAGCGCCTGCCATTCCTGGTCGAAGACGAGCGCGCGGTTGATGACGATGTCGATCTCCTCCGCGCCCTCGCCCACCGCATAGCGAATTTCCTCGAGCCGCTGCGGCAGCGGCGTCAGGCCAGTCGGGAAGCCCGTGGCCACCGAGGCCACCGGAACGCCCGAACCTTTCAGCGCTTTCACCGCAGCGGGCACCATGGTCGGATAGACGCAGACGGCTCCGACCGTGGGTGGCTCGTCCTCGAGGCCCAGCCCCTTGAGCAGCGTATCGCTCAGCGGCCGCATGGCCTTGGCGCACAGACGCTGCACGCGGCCGGGCGTGTCGTCGCCGGCGAGCGTGGTCAGGTCGATGCAGGTCAGCGCCTTCACCAGCCAGGCGGCCTGATATTCCTTCTTGACGGTGCGCCGCGTCGGCAGCGTCGCCGCGCGCCGCTCGACGGCGCTCAGATTGACCTGGATCGATTCGAAAGCCTCTGGGCGCAACGCAGTTCCCGCATTGCGCTGGGAGTTCCGCAGCACATCCGGCTGGGCCAGGGCCACTGCCGCTGTCGTATGCATGGTTTTTGAGTCCTCCGCTGGACCTTGACGCTAACGGCCACAGTTCATAATGTTACGATAATAACAATATGTTCCGATCGTTTCATATTGACGTTGCATGTGTCAAGGCCGCATTTAGCGCAGAGCGCCTTTTCGCCTAGGCGGATCATAGCACCGGAGAGGTCCTTTGAGCAGGACGGGACTGAGGGACGACCGGCTCGAGCGGATTGCGGCCATGCTCGCTGGCCAAAGCCATCTGAAACTCAGCGCGATCGCCGCCGATCTCGGCGTCTCGGAAATGACGATCCGCCGCGACGTGACTGAATCCGGCGGGCGCTTTGCCTGCCTGGGCGGCCACGTGATCGGCGCGCAGCAGGACGCGCCCGGCGACTACGTGATGGAGGAGGAGAGCGACCACCATGCGGCCGCCAAGATCGCCGCCTGCACCAAGGCGGTGAAGCTGATCGAGGAGGACGACACGATCTTCATCGACTGCGGCACGACCACGCCGCACCTGGCCGCCGCGATCCCTCAGGACCTTCGCCTGACCGCGGTCTGCTACTCGCTGAACGTCGCCGAGATACTGAGCCGGCGCAGGAACACGCGACTGATCCTGCTCGGCGGCATTTTTCATCCGGAGGCCGCCTCGTTTTCCGGCGACGCCGCGCTGGAGCAATTGCAGCGCATCAGCATCAACAAGGCCTTCATCTCAGCAGGCGGCGTCCATGACGAGCGCGGCGTCACCTGCTCGCATTTCCACGAGGTGCCGGTGAAGCAGGCGGCTCTCGCCCGCGCGGTGGACTCCTATCTGGTCGTCGACGCCAGCAAGTTCGGCAAGGTGCGCGCGGCGCATTTCGCCGAGGCCGACGCTTTCACCTCGATCGTTTCCAATCTGGATCAAGGTCAGCTCGGTTAAGGGGCCCGACTACTCGATCTCCGGTCGACGCACTTTCACGGTTATATCCAATCCTATATATCGTTTGAGCGAGAACGATCAGGAGAGCTTCATGTCGGGCAGCTGGATCGGAAGACGTTTGGTGGCGATCGCGGGCAGCGCCGCCATCATGATGCTTGCCGGAGCCATCTGCGCCACGGCTGAGGAAGCGCACGGCATCGAGATCACTGGCGATGCCGTGACAACCGGCACGATGACGCCGGATGAGCTTTCGCAGCTGCCCGCCGTCGAGCAGGAGGTTCGCTACCGGACCTCCAAGGGCGAAGAAAGCGGGCGCTACAAGGGTCCCCTGCTCTGGAGCGTTCTCGAGGCCAGAGGGATCGCGGATTTGCCGGGCCACAACGCGCAGCTCAAACACAGCTTCATCGTCGAGGGCAGGGACGGCTACCGCATCGTGTTTTCAGTCGGCGAGATCGATCCGGATTTCGGCAATGCCCCGATCCAATTGGCGACGGAGCGAGACGGCAAGGCCATGGTCCCGGGAGAAGGCTACCGGCTCGTCGTACCGGGCGACAAGCGCGGCGCACGTCATATCCGTGACGTGGTGAAGATCGAGGTGCGGTAAACCTCAGTCGACCGCGATCATCACGTCCGAGGCCTTGATGACGGCGTAGGCGTGCTGGCCGACCTGGAGCTTGAGTTCTTCGACCGCGTCGTTGGTGATCGCTGCCGTCACCGTTGCTCCGGCGACATCAAGCGTCACGTGAGCCGTGGTTGCACCCTTCTTGATCTGGAGAACCTTCCCCCCGAGAACGTTTCGCGCGCTAAGCTTCATTGATCGTCTCCATCCTGCGGCCTGAATGCCGGTGAGGTTTTCAGTTTAGTGAGGCCGAGCGAGCTTTCCTAGTTATATTCATTCGGATATATCGCTTGGGCAGACTTTTGTCGGTGCGCCGTTTCGGCGCCTGTCGGATCAAGGGAGAGTTTGATGCAGAAAAGACGTATCGGGACGGTTGCGGCGGCAGTTGGCAGCATCGCGGTCATGCTGCTTGGAGGCGCATCCGGCGCGGTCGCACAGGAGAAGGTCACCGTCTTCGCAGCCGCCAGCTTGAAGAACGCGCTCGACGCCGTGAACACGGCCTGCGAGGCCGATGTCGGCGAGCAGGCGACGGTCTCCTACGCGGCAAGCTCGGCGCTCGCCAAGCAGATCGAGGAAGGCGCGCCGGCGGACGTCTTCATGTCGGCCGACCTCGACTGGATGAAGTATCTCTCCGACAAGAACCTCATCAAGGCCGACACCGAAACCAAGCTGCTCGGCAACTCCATCGTGCTGGTAGCCCCGGCCGATTCGAAGATCGAGGCCAAGATTGAAAAGGGCTTCGATCTCGCCGGCCTGCTCGGCGACGGCAGGCTCGCCATGGCCAATGTCGATGCCGTGCCGGCCGGCAAATACGGCAAGGCGTCGCTGGAATCGCTGGGCGCCTGGGCGTCCGTCGAAGGCAAGGTCGCACAGGCCGAGAACGTGCGCGCCGCCCTCGCCCTCGTTTCGACCGGGGAAGCGCCGCTCGGCATCGTCTACAAGACCGACGCAGCCGCCGACCCGAAGGTCAAGGTTGTCGGCACCTTCCCGGAAGACACCCACCCGCCAATCGTCTATCCGGTCGCCCAGACGGCCGATTCAAAGGATGACGACACGCCGGCATTCCTGAAATGCCTGCAATCGGCTAAGGCGAAGGAACTCTTCGAGGCGCAGGGCTTCACGGTTCTGGCGCCGGTGGTGTCGAACTAGGACCGACGTTCGCGCATGCAATGGCTGCTGGACCTCACTCCCGACGAATGGAATGCGGTCCGGCTTTCGATCCGCGTCGCCACGGTGGCGATGGTTTTCAGCCTGCCGCCGGGCATACTGATCGCCTTGCTGCTGGCGCGTGGAAAATTCTGGGGCAAGTCCGTGCTCAACGGGCTTGTCCACCTGCCGTTGATCCTGCCGCCGGTGGTGACGGGCTACCTGCTCCTCATCACCTTCGGCAAGCGCGGTCCAGTCGGCGCCTTCCTCGACCAGTATTTCGGCATCGTCTTCTCCTTTCGCTGGACGGGAGCGGCTCTCGCCTGCGGGGTGATGGCCTTTCCGCTCATGGTGCGCGCCATCCGCCTGTCGGTCGAAGCGGTCGACCGCAGGCTTGAGGCGGCGGCCGGCACGCTCGGCGCAAACCCGCTCTGGGTGTTCGGCACGATCACGCTGCCGCTCATCCTGCCCGGCATCATAGCGGGCATGATCCTCTGCTTCGCCAAAGCGATGGGCGAGTTCGGCGCGACGATCACCTTCGTCTCCAACATACCCGGCGAGACGCAGACGCTGCCCTCGGCGATCTACACCTTCACCCAGGTGCCGGGCGGCGACGAAGGGGCGCTGCGCCTCACCATCATTTCCATAATCATCGCCATGGCTGCTCTCGTAGCCTCGGAGGTGCTGGCGCGGCGCGTCGGCAAGAGGCTGGACGTCGAATGAGCCTTTCGGTCGACATCCGCCACCGCCTCGGCGCATTCTCGCTCGATGCCGTGTTCGAAACCGGCGGGAGGCTGACCGCGCTGTTCGGCCCGTCGGGCTCCGGCAAGACGTCGCTGGTCAATCTCATCGGCGGGCTGCTGCGCCCGGACGAGGGCCGGATCGTCGCCGGCGGCCGCGTGCTGGTCGACACCGGCACCGGCGTCTTCGTACCCAAGCACAAGCGCCGCATCGGCTACGTCTTCCAGGACGCGCGTCTCTTCCCGCACATGACGGTCGGCCAGAACCTGCGATACGGCCGCTTCTTCACGCCAGCGTCCGAGCGCTACGGCGACATGGACGGCGTGGTCGAACTGCTCGGCATCGGCCATCTGCTCGACCGCAAGCCGGGCTCGCTTTCCGGCGGCGAGAAGCAGCGCGTCGCGATCGGCCGCGCCCTGCTCGCCAGCCCCCGCCTCATCCTGATGGACGAGCCGCTTGCCTCGCTGGACGAGCAGCGCAAGGCCGAGATCCTGCCCTATATCGAGCGGCTGCGGGACGAGACCAAGATCCCGATCGTCTATGTCAGCCATTCCGCGGCGGAAGTGGCGCGGCTCGCCACCGACATCGCCGTGCTCGACAATGGCAGGGTCGCCGCAGCGGGCCCGACCTCGGAAATCCTGCAGCGGCTGGACCTCTTGCCGGCGGAGGAGCGCAGCGAAGGCGGCGCCGTGCTGGAGATGCGGGCAACCGGCCGCGACGAGACGTTCGGCATGACGACGCTCGCCTCCCCGGCCGGCGAGATCCATGTCGCCGGATTGGAGGCAACACCAGGCTCGACGGTGCGCGTGCGCATCCGTGCGCGCGACGTCATCGTGGCGACCGAAAGGCCGCGCGGCATCAGCGCGTTGAACATATTGCCCGGCCGCATCGCCGGCATCGCTTCCGGCAACGGCCATTTCGCCGACGTGACGATCGACTGCAACGGCGAGGCTGTCAGCGCGCGCATCACCCGCCAGTCCGCCGAGATGCTCGGCCTGGCCCCCGGACTGCCGGTCTTCGCAGTGGTCAAGTCGGTCACCTTCGATCGCGCGAACACTGCGAAGACCGTCCCTTTCGCAGGGGACGACAGGAACGCACGAGGTCGGGTAGAGTGACCAGGCAACGCAATCACACGCGGGCGGAGAAACGCATGCCATCGCTTAGCCTGAGGGTGAACCTCGACCCGGATGGCCGCATCGGTCCCGGCAAGATCGAACTGCTCGAGCAGATCGCAGCCTTCGGGTCCATCTCGGCCGCCGCACGCAAGATGGACATGTCCTACAAGCGCGCCTGGGACCTTGTCGAGGAGATGAACAGAATGTTCGGCAAGCCGGTGGTGTCGGCGCAGACCGGCGGACGGCGCGGCGGCGGTGCGCAACTGACGCAGGTAGGGCTGGCGGTCGTCAGCCGTTTTCGGGCCATCGAGCGGGCGGCGGAGTCGGCCGCGAAGCAACATATGGCGGCACTGCAGGCGGAGATCGCAGCGGCCTGAGGCTTAGGCTGCGCACACTTCGCAACGTGGAAACAAGAACCCCGAAAACAAAGAACCCGCCGGAGTTGTCCGGCGGGTTCTTAAGGGTGGCCAGCGTTCTGGAGGGGGAGGGAACGCCGGCCTGATCGGCAGCCGGGAGGAGTAGCCGCCGAAATCTCGTCGTTAGCGGGCTCCGCGGGCGATGCCGTGGATGTCAGCGCGCGTGATGCCGAGGTCGTTGAGCTCGCGTGTGGACAGACGGCTCAGCTCGTTGACGGTCTCGCGGTAGCGGCGCCAGTTGCGGAAATTGCGGATCAGGTTCATTTTCAGTCTCTTTCTCAGCGTCTTTAGGCTGTTCTCGTTTACAGCGCCGAGATAGTGACGAATGGCGTCCGGTTGAATGGATGCTTTTGCATGACGGCAATGCGAATTTTGCATTGCCGGTTAACGAATCGAAGATTCGTTCGAAATCAGGACCCGGGCGGCGCGACGCCGGGCAAAGCCACCGCCGACCGCGAAAGCGCGGAGGCCGCGATCGCTGCAAGTTCAGCCCTATCTCCGGTCGCGTCGAGCACCAGCGCGTCTTCGTCCGGCTCCGGCGGCTCGAGCGCGGCAAACTGGCTGTCGACCAGGCTGGCCGGCATGAAGTGGTCCTTGCGCGCCGCCACGCGGGTCGCGGCGACACCGCGCCCGATTTCGAGATACACGAACTTCAGGTTTCGGCTCGCCAGCCTCAACCGGTCGCGATAGACGCGCTTCAACGCCGAACAAGCCACCACCAGCGTCTCATTCCGTCGTTCGGCCTCGCTGATTTCCGTTGCTATGGCATCGAGCCAGCCCCAGCGATCCTCGTCGCGCAGCGGCAGGCCGGCCGACATGCGTTTTATGTTTTCCGGCGGATGGAAGCGATCGCCTTCCGCGAAGCGGCCACCGAGCGCCTCGGCGAGGATCGAACCTATCGCCGTCTTGCCGGAGCCGGAGACTCCCATGACGACGACGATGACGGGGCGCTTCGCGACCTGGCTGTCAGTCTCTCGATCCATGCTTCCTCAACGGCTTGCCGGTGCGCGGCCGTAGAGCAGCAGCATTGCGACGATGACGACGCCATAGATGATCTGGCGCCCGGCTTCAGGCATCTGCATCACCGACAGGATCGACTGCAGAAGCGTGATCAGGATGACACCAGCGACGGTGCCGAGATAGGAGCCGCGCCCCCCGAGGATCGAGGTGCCGCCGAGCACCACGGCCGCGATCGAGGGGAGCAAGTAGGGATCACCCATCGATTGCGCGGCCTTCGACGCATAACCGGCGAGCAGCACGCCGCCGAAGGCTGAAAGACCTCCGGCTGCGGCGAAGGCGATCATGACGATCCTGCGCGTGTCGACGCCGGAGAGATAGGCCGCGCGCTCGCGGTTGCCGATTGCGTAGACGGAACGACCGAAGGTCGTGCGGGTGAGCACGAAGACCGTCACCGCTCCGATCAGCGCCCAGACCACCACCGCGTTCGGCACACCGGGGACGAGCGAGCCGGTGGCGAGCCAGCGCATCGCCTCGGAGGCGGAATCCTGCGGCGAGAAGCCGCCGGTGTAGACGACCATGAGCCCCTGGGCCACCGCGTTGGTGGCCAGCGTGATGATCATCGAGGGGATGCGCAGATAGGCGACGCCGATGCCGTTCACCAGCCCGATCAGGATGCCGCACAATATGCCGAAGGGAATTGCCAGGACGATACCGGCCGGGCCGAAAGCCGCGGCGGCGGAGGCCATCATCGCGCCTGTGGTCACCGTCCAGGGCACGGAAAGGTCGATCTGCCCGAGTAGGATGACCAGCATCATGCCAGTCGCGATCACGCCCAGGAATGAAGCGACCTTGAGCTGCTGCAGCAGATATTCAGGCGACAGGAAGCTGGTCGAATAGAGGCTGCCGAAGACGAGAAGCGCGATGATGCAGGCGAAGGACGTCGCCACCGCCGGATCGACCTTGCGCAGGAATCTCGGCATGCGGCTCGCAGCTCCCCCGGTCGTGGCCGTGTCGCTCATCCAAACCACTCCAGACGGTTCTTCACGCGGAACAGGGCGAAGGCCCCGAGGCTGACGGCTATCAGCAGGACCACGCCCTGGAAGAGCGGCTGCCACAGCGGATCGAGGTCGAAGACGAAGAGCAGGTCGCCGATGGTGCGGAAGGCGAAGGCGCCGAAGATCGCGCCGATGGCGCTGCCGCGTCCGCCGAACAGCGAGACACCGCCGAGCACCACGGCGGCGATCGAGAAAAGCGTATAGGCGTTGCCGCTCGCATAGGCCGCCTCGCCCGTATAGGTGAAGAAGGTGAGGAACAGCCCCCCGATCGCCGCGAGCAGGCCGCCAAGCGTGTAGGCAAGGAACTTGCCGCGCTTGATCGGCACGCCGGACATGTAGGCCGCGACCTCCGACGACCCTGCTGCATAGGCGGCGCGGCCGTAGACAGAACGGCGGAACGGTACCCAGACGACGAGCACCACCACGACGAGCGCGACGAGGCTCGAGGGTATGACGCCGAACAGCCGCCCTGTCAGCGCATCGGCAAGATCCTCGTTGACCGAGCCGCCGGGATACGGCCTGAGTAGCAGCGCAATGCCGAAATAGATCGAACCTGTCGCTATCGTAGCCACGATCGGCTGCAGGCGGCCGTAGATAACTATGGCGCCGTTGAGCGCCCCGCAGAGGACGCCGACAAGAAGCACCGCAATCACACCGAGCGCCGTCTCAAGCGGCGTACCGACGACGATCCATGAAGCGAGGCAGTTGGTCAGGAGGAAGATCATGCCGACCGAGAGGTCGATGCCGGCGGTGATGACGACAAGGGTCTGCGCCATCGCCACGAAAGCGAGCAGCACGCCTTTGTTGGAGGCTGTCTGCACGACATTGGCGGTGAAGCCCGCCGGATGGTTCGCCGTGTAGATGACGAACATCGCGATGAAGATGCCGAGCGCCAGCAGCGTGCCCTTCTGCTCGGCGAACCAGTAGCGCCATTCGCTCATGCGTTCGTCCTCGCCATCCTGGCGGCCTCGGCAGCGCCGATGTTCAGTGCGCTGGCAATCAGCGCATGTTCCGTGATCTCGGCGCCCACCAACTCGCGCTTGATCGCGCCGTCGTAGAGCACCAGCACGCGATCGCAACAGCCGATCAGCTCGTCATAGTCGGTCGAGTAGAAGACGATCGCCGCCCCCTGGTCGGCCAGCCTGCGCAGGAGCTGGTAGATCTCCTGCTTGGTACCGACGTCGATGCCGCGCGTCGGATCATTGAGCAGGATGATGCGCGGGTGACGCATGAGCCATTTGGCGATCACTACCTTCTGCTGGTTGCCACCCGACAGCGCGCCTACCGGTATCTCCAGCCCGGCGGTGCGGATGGTGAGCAGCTTCACCATCTCATCGAGCAGCCTGTCCTCCGCCTCGCGGTCGATGATGCCGCGTTTCGACACCTTGTCCATGGCGGCGAAGGCGAGGTTCTCGCGGACCGTCATCGGCAGCATCAGCCCCTCGGTCTTGCGGTCCTCCGGGATCAGCGCCATGCCGATCTTCTCCGAGCTGGCATGCGCCGGACTGACGAGCTTGACCGGCTGCCCGTCGATGCGAACCTCTCCCGTGCAGCCGCGCAGCACGCCGAAAAGCGCCAGCAAAAGCTCGCGCTGGCCCTGCCCGTCGAGACCGCCGAGCCCGATCACTTCGCCGCGCCGCACGGTGAAGCTGATGTCGGTCAGCCGGTCCGTCCACGACAGGTTGCTGCATTCCAGGATCGGCGGCTTGCCGCTCGCGGCGGCCGGCTTGGGCGGAAACACGTTCTGGTATTCACGGCCGATCATCAGTTCGATGACTTCGGTGTCGCTCTTGGCGCCGGCCTTGTAGGTCGCGATCCTGCGGCCATTGCGGAAGACGGTGCAATCGTCGGCGAGTTCCGCGATCTCGTGCATGCGGTGGGAGATGTAGAGCAGCGCCAGCCCTTCGGAGCGCAGGCGCTTCAGCACCTCGAACACCTTGGACACGTCGGCGGCGGTCAGCGCCGACGTCGCCTCGTCGAGGATCAGGATACGCGGCTTGCGCGCCAGCGCCTTGGCGATCTCGACCATCTGGCGGCGCGACAGCGGCAGGTCCTTGACCAAGGCCGACGGGTGGACGTCGGAAGCGCCGGCACGCGCCAGCGCCTCCTCGGCGATCTTCCGCTGTGCCCTGCGGTCGATCATGCCGAATTTTTTGGGCGGATCGGAAATGACGATATTGTCGGCGACGCTGAGCTCGGGGATCAGCGACAGCTCCTGGAAGATGCAGACGATGCCCGCCTTATTGGCCTCGGCGGGAGAGGAAAAGCTCACCGCCTGCCCATCGAGCATCATGCGGCCCTGGTCCGGCGCGACCACGCCCGACATGATCTTGATGAGGGTCGACTTGCCTGCGCCGTTCTCACCGAGGATGGCATGGATGCGGCCGGCGTGAACGGACAGCTCCGCATCCTCGAGCGCGCGCACGCCGCCGTAGCGCTTCGAGATGCCCTCCATGCGAAAGAGCGGCGCCGTCTCTTGTGGAGCCGTTTCCATGAACCTCCCCGTCATTCAGGCTTCCGGCGCCGCTATTTACGGCGCCGGAGATTTCAGGCCAGCCTACTGGTTTTCCTTGGTCTGGCCCATGATTTCCTGCGCGCTGAAATTGATGCCGCAGGTGGGGAAGGAGTTGCCGACGAAGAAATTGTCGGATTCGGACGGGAAGAAGTCCTCGCCTTCCTTGAAGTCTGGATCCGAGACGATGGCGAGCGGCAGCTTCACCGTCTGCGGGATGACCTCGCCCTCAAGCGCGGCGATGGCCGTCTTGATGGCGACCGCGACCTGTGCCGGACCTGAGCCTGCCGATGTGCACTTCAGGCCGTCGCCGGAGAACTTCGAACAGAACTTGCGGAAGCCGTTCTCCGTCTCGCCGCCGAACGGCACGAAGGGATGCTGCGCGTCGATCATCGCCTGCACGACGCCGGTGTCACCGCCCTGCGCGGTGATGCCGTCGAACTTCTTGTGCACGGCGATCGCGTCTGCCGTCGCCTTCTGCGCGGTGGGATCGTCCCACTTGCCGAGTACTTCGACGACGTCCCACTTCTTGCCGCTGGCATCGAGCGTCTCATGGATGCCGTTGTGGCGGTCGGTATCGACGGACGTGCCGGCAACGCCGCGCACTTCGAGGATCTTGCCGCCTTCCGGCAGGTGCTTGACCAGCCAGTCGCCCCACAGAACGCCCAGGCCCTTCTGGTCGACGTTGACGTTGATGGCGTCTTCGGTGTCGAGGATGTTATCGAAGGCGACCAGCACCACGCCGGCATCCTTGGCGCGCTTGATGACAGGCGCGAAGGCGGTCGGGTTCTGCGCGTTGACGACAATCGCGTCGTAGCCGGAATCGATGAAGTTGTTGATGGCGGAAATCTGCGCCGGCACATCCTCGCCCGTCGACACCACCTTGAACTCCTTCAGCTTGGCGGCCACGTCGGGCTGCGCCGCATAGGCCTTGGCGGTCTGGATCATCTGGATGCGCCAGGTGTTGGCGATGTAGCCGTTGGCGAGCGCGATCCGATAGGGGCCTTCTTTCGCCGGAAATTTGAAGAACTTGGTCTCAGGCGTCCAGGCGGCGAAGCATTCCGGATCGGCGGCCGGGCCGCTGACGATTTCCGGCTCCGCCATTGCGGTCGTCGAGAGAAGTGTCATTGCGGTAGCGGCGATGACGCCGCCAAGAAGCGACTTGAGCATTTCATTCCTCCCATTTGAAGTTGCGCTGCGTTCACCGGAAAACGGCGGCAGCCAGTCTCTCCCGTGTGATTGCGGCCATGCCGCCGGCCGCCGCGGGGCCGTACATCCTCCCGTCCGTACCGCCTGCCCGGCGGTACGGACAATTCGAATGGTAGCGCTACCAAAATCAGCTGTAAAGCGAGATTCCGCTACGTAAGCTTCAATTTTTCGGGCGGTCGGTGCTTTCGCGGCGCTTGAGTTCGAAGCCGAGATCGACGACGCGGTTCTCGGGTCGCGCTCCGTCGATCTCGGCACGCGCCATGGCGACAGCGCGGTGGCCGATCTCATAGCGGGGCGTGCGGATACTGGTGACCGACGGAAAGGCGACCTGCATCATGTCGAGGTCGTTGAAGCCTGCTATGCCGATCGTCTGCGGCACCGCGATCGATGCGCGATGGCATTCGAACAGCACGCCGAGCGCGATATCGTCATTGTTGCAGAAGACGCCGTCGAGCGACGGCATCTTGGCCAGCGCATCGCGGAACAGATCGCGCCCGAGCGTGACACTGGAGGGCACCGGCGTCGTCGTCACCAGGCGCGGGTCGAAGAGCCCTGCCGTCTCCATCGCCGCGCGGTAGCCGGCGAGCCGGCGCTGCGAGCGCGGATCCATGCGCGCGCCGAGGAAGCCGATCTTGCGGTAGCCGACCTCGATCATGTGGTTGACGGCGGTGCGCCCGCCCTCGAAATGCGAGAAGCCGACCATCATGTCGATCGGCTCCGGCCCGGTCTCCATGATCTGCACGACCGGGCAGCCGGCGGTTTCGAGCAGCTTGCGCGCCGTGGCTGTCTGGTCGATGCCCGACACGATCAGCGCGGCCGGCCGCTGGCTGAGGAAGACCTGGAGCAGCCGCTCCTCCTCGAGCCCGGAATAATGCGTGTTGCCGAGCTGGACGCGGAAGGAGCTGTCGGAGAGGCTGTCATAGATGCCGCGCACCACCTCGGCAAAGACGTTGTTGGTGAGCGACGGCACCAAGACTCCGAACACCTCAGCGCGCGCCGAGGCAAGCGCGCGGGCATTGGGGTCGGGCACATAGCCGAGTTCCTCGACCGCCTGCTGGATCTGCTGGCGCAGGCTTTCCGACACCCGTTCGGGCTCGCGCAGCGCGCGCGACACCGTGATCGCGCCGACGCCTGCCAGCCGTGCCACGTCGGCGATGGTCGGGCGGCCGCCCCCGCGGCGTGCGCGCGGCTTCATTTGTGCTCGGCCCTCCAGGAGCCGTCCCAGTCCGCCGCCGGCGGCGTGACCAAATAGGCGTCAAGCCGGTGCTGGTATTCGGCATACATCTTCGCGAGCTGCTCCGGGCCCGTCTTCCTCAGAAGCGCCAGATCGTTCGCGGCCTCGTCGAAGCGCATCGAGCGGTAGCTGGCGAGGAAGCGGTCGTGCTGGCGCTTCAATTCCAGAAAGTCCTCTTGGGCGGCGCGTTCGCGTCCGCCGAGCAGCGTGTAGACGAGCGTCGCCTCGTCGCGGCCGACGACCATCACCTTGTCGACCTCCAGCATGGCCAAGCCCTCGACCTCGCGCGCGGTGCTCTCGGCGATGAGGTTGGAGAGCCCGTACTGCTTGGTCAGGCCTTCGATGCGCGAGCCGACATTGACGCTGTCGCCTATCGCCGAATAATCGAAGCGCTGGCGCGAGCCGAGATTGCCGACGCAGCATATGCCGGTGTTGAGCCCGGCGCCGATCCTGACCGGCTTTTCGAGCGTCGCATTGAGCTTCTCCAGCGCGTCGAGCATTGCGAGCACGCTCTCGCAGGCGCGCTGGCGATGCTGGGGGACGTCGAGCGGCGCGTTCCAGAAGGCCATGATCGCATCGCCGATATATTTGTCGATGGTGGCGCCCTTCTCCATCAGCACGTCGGTCATCGGCGTCAGGAAATTGTTGAGGAAGACGGTGAGCTCGGTCGGCTCCATCGTCTCCGAGATCGTGGTGAAGGACCGGATATCGCAGAACAGGATGGTGAGTTCCCGGTTCTCGCCGCCGAGCACCAGCGCGTCGGGATTCTCGACCAGTTCCTCGACCATGGCGGGCGAGAGGTAATGGGCGAAGGCGCCGCGTATGTAGCGGCTTTCGCTTTCGCTGAGCAGCAACCTGACGCCGGAGGCGACGCCGTAGGCGAGCAGCGAGGTCTGCGCCGGTAGGATGGGCGAGAGCAGAAGGTCGTAATTGGCGAAGGCGAACCAGCCGAAGCCTATGCTGACCGCGATGGCGCCGGCGGCAATGACGGCGTTGGCAGTGGTCGACAGCCAGGGCAGGAAAGCGAGCACCAGGAGGCCGAGGCCGATCGCCACGACGATCTCGAAGCCGATCGCCCAGTCCGGGCGGGTCAGGAATTTCTGGTTGACGATCTGGTCGATGATCGCGGCATGGACGAGCACGCCGGGGAAGCCCGCCGTGAGCGGCGTCGCGACGAGATCGCGCAAGCCGACAGCCGACGTACCGATGAGCACGACGCGTCCCTCGATCTGGCTGGTGAGTTCCGGGTCGGGGTCGCCGAGCAGGCGGTGGACCGGGATCAGCGGCGAGGTCGGCTCGCGTGTGTAGTAGACCCAGATGCGGCCGTCCGCCCCGGTCGGAACCTCGAATTCGCCGACCTTGAGCGCGGTCATGCCGGGTTGGCCGGTGTCGAACTCGCCGGAGGCGCCGGTGCTCTTGATGACGAAGCTCGACGCGCCCTGCGCGACCCTGAGCGACTCGATCGAGAGCGCCGGATAGAGGTTCTCGCCCTGGCGGGAGATCAGCGGGATCTGGCGCACCACGCCGTCTTCCTGGCGCGGGAAGGAGAACACGCCGAGGCCGGGCGCCGCCTCGTCCAGCACGGGAAGGTTGCGCACTGAACCTGGGAAGGACGGCAGGTAGGCGGCCGGATTCTCGCCGGCGAAGGCGAAGCCGGCCTTCGCCGGCGGCGGCGGCGTGTCGACGCCTTCCGACAGCACGAGGCCCGCAACGACAGGCGCCTTGGCGAAGCTCGCGGCGAGTATGCGGTCGTGGTCGAGGTCCGATGCCGAGCTGGGATAGGTGACCTGAAAACCCTGGTTCTCGAGTTGCGCGACCGCCAGCGCCGGCGAGGTGCGGTCCGGCTCCGACAGGATGATGTCGAGCCCGATCGCGGCAGCGCCCTCGGCGGCCAGCCGGTCGATGACGGACGCAAGCACGGTACGCGACCACGGCCATTGGCCGAACTGGCGGATGCTCTCGTCGTCGATGTCGATGACGGCAACGGCGCTCTCGGTCGCCTCGCGCGGCTTGAGCTTCTGGTAGGTGTCGAAGACCAGCGCATTCAGCCGGTCGAGCGGGCTGAACGGCGAGAAGGCGGCGGCAATGACCAGCGCGATGACGACGAGGCCGGCCGACCAGATGGCGAGGTAACGCCGGCGCCGGGCGAGAAACAACAGTCGTGTCAGCAAGGCCCGCATTCGATCCCCTCAATGCGCGCCTAGAGTTGCCGCGCCGTGGGCCGGGAGGCAAGGGGCGTTGTGGAAAGAAGCCGAGTCCCCTCACCACGCCATAAGTTTTTTCTACGGGCCGTACCGCTGCGACGCCCGCGTGGGCTTGCGGTATACGTGACCGTTGCCACGCCCTGCTTCGCAGTCTGGCCTTTGTCAAAGAACGCTGCTCGCCACGGGAGCAGAAGTCGGGAAGCGGGGCACGGGGCCTGGCCTCTCAAATTGTATTACGTGGCCGGTTTCCCGTACCCCGCCGGCGTTCTTGCCCTACCTGGAGGGGACGCAGAATCGTTTCACCGCGCGACCTCGGTCAGGGCCCGGTCCTCGGGGCTCATCACCCAGCCGCGCCACCTCCGCGCGACCGAACCGGTACCGCCGCCCTCCCCTGATCCCTGGTCCGGACCAGGGTTCCCGCGAGGGCGATGCGAGAAGTATCGCTCAGGCGAGAGGGGTGTGAGTGCAGTTGCGAATAGATTCTTGCTGACAGGGCACTGCTTCGGCTGTCGATCCAACAATTTCAATAGGTTGGCGGAAAGCCAAGGCGCAGAAAAATGCGGATTCGCAACTAGCCGAGATATTTTATCCCCACGCCGAGGACTGCCGCCGGACGTTGGAGAGTAATCTCCGCTTAGTCGATGCCGTTATACACAGCGGCGCCGGTGCCGGCCGCATTCACGCCTGCACCGGTAAAATCAAAGCTGCCGATGACACCGGACGCGACGTTTGGACCGGTTTGGGCGGCCGGATTGTTGACGAAGGCACCGTTGAAAGTTCCGGTCAGCGAACCGTTGCCGGCATAAACATTGGCGCCTTCCAGTTGAACGCCCCTCAGAGCCGTCTGCCAAGAATCGGTCTGCTGAATGGTGCGGGTGCCGCTAAGCGCCACGTTCCCATCGAAATTGCTGATGTCGACATCACCGGTGCGATCACTGAAATTATACGAAACGCCCAGGTCGCCGGTTGCAATATAGGAAGCGGTATTCGGACCGTCCGCGCGCGCCACGTTCCCAATGACAGTGCCCGAATAATAGACGGTCGCCCCGAGCGGAATTTGCTCCGCGTTCGCCACCAGGGCATCGATTTCCGCGTCGGTGCTGATGTCGCCAGCGACCCATGTGCCCATGTGCACGTAGTCGGTTCGGATATGTTCATTGTCGGGATCCGGATCGACATCGGACTGAACCCTGGTTCCCCACCAGCCCCATTGGATGAAATCGCAGTCCGAACAACTGTAGCTTTCGGATTCGAGATGCTTGTAGCCATCGATCGGATTGGCTCGACCGGACACGATGTAGCTGCCCGCGTTGAAGCCGTATTCGGGCAGGTCGGCTCCGCCATCTGTGCGGATTCTGGTGTTCATATCCTCGGCATCATCCGGGGCGCCACTCACAGCCCCATTGTTGTGGACCGCGCCGTAGTGGACATCGTCAACGTAAGTGCCGGCTCCGGGATATTCGTTGCCGCCCTCGCTGTAGTGGCCAAACGTCAAGAGGATATTGGCCAGTTGCGGGTCGTCATTGCCGGCGTCATAGACCGTGCCGCGCGCGGCGAAGGCGTTGTCCTGAGCATTGAAATTGACTTCGAGATTGTTGCCGGTCAGGCGATACTGGGTGTTCGTTCCCCAGTGGTCGGTTTCGCCCATGCCGGCCATGAAGCCGGTCAGCTTTCCGTCTGCGCCGCCGTTCTTCAGTCCATAGGGTTCGTCGACGCTCAGCGCCTCTTTCTGGGTCGTGACGTTGACGAGGCTGGCGACGTGGTGCGTCGAGAAATTGCCGTCTGACAAATACCCGGGCACGTTCTGGTCAAGAGAGCCGCCATGATTGCTGTCGAAAAAGGTATCGGCGGGATCGATTGACGTTCCGATGACGAAATGGTCGGCATTCTCCCCGAAGAAGTGCGCTCCGGTCGCTCCCGGCAGCGTCGATATTCCTCCGCGGAGATTTGTAGCGGTTGCTCCGCTCGCGTGGCGGAAGCTGCCCCTTCGCCCGCCATCCAACTGAAAATCGTCGTCCGAATTCTGATAGAGGTTCGGCGTCATCAGAAAGATGGCGCTCTTCTGGCCGCTCCCCGCCCCCTGAATGTCCACCCAGGACAGGTAGCCCCGCGTGTCAGCGGTCTCGGACCCGCCCGGCTCGATCACAAGCAGATCGGTCGTATGGAATCCGATCGAGTCGAAATCGCCTTGGTACAGTTCGTTGCTGAAAAACGGCGCGGGTATGCCAAAGTTGGGATTTCCCGCCAATTGCTGGATGGGGTCTTCGGTCAGACGGTACTCGCGGATGCCATCGCCGCCATAGAACATATCTTCCAATTGCCCGGAGCTGGTTGGCGTTCCGTAGATCACATAGACGGGCTTGAGCGCCGGGTTGTCCTCGCTACTCCCGATATTGTCTATTCCAAGAAGGTAGGTAACGAAATCCCCGCGCCCGGCATAGGCGACGCCGGCAAGCTTCTCAACCCCCAAGGTCGCTGAACTGTAGCATCCCTCGTCGCAAATATCGTATTCTCCCAAGGCGTATTCGTAGCCGCCCGGCCCATCGCCCTGATCGTCGGTCAGGTCAGGGAGGTCGAGCGACCCGTCGCTCGTGACGAGGCGGTCACCTTCGACTTCGAGACGCACGAGCCGATCGTTGTCGTCGTTCGATCCGACGAGACCACGGCTGCCGGCATCAGGGAACGTTTCCCCGAAATACGCCTGGTAGGTGTCTGGCGCGGTCAGCAGCCTAGCGTTCGGTTGTTGTTGCTCCTCGTTGGCGATGTCCTCGTTGATGATGTCCTGCGTCTTGTCGTTGATGACCTCGTCGATCTGCTCGGCCAGTTCCACGGGCTTCGTTGAACCCGGAACATCCATGATGGTCGGTAGCCCGGAGTTGGCCTGGCTGACTTGCCCGGCCTGCTTGTCGCTCGGAGGCGTGCCTGTATTGCCTCCGTTCTGGCCCGGTTTGCTCGACAACTGTTGCTGGAAGACACGGGTTTCGGCCGGGGTCGATTTCCGCACCGTCGTCGTGGTGCCTCCCCCCGGGCTCATCGTGATGACGGCCGTATATCCGGTCTCGTAGACGATGCGCTGGGCGCCATTGGCGTCGACGATGGTGAGCTTGTTGCCGGCGACCAGAGCGGCCGTCGACTGGCCTGAGGTCGGATCGTAGGAGATATTCGTCACCGCGCCGCGTATGCCGATCGTCCCGACCGGCGTCTTCACCGTCGCGCCGCCTTCCGTCTGGCTGGTGCGTGCACCGACGAAGCGGAACACGCCCTTGGTCAGCGACGCGACTACCTTGGCGTCGCCGGTGTTGGGATCGTAGACGAACTCGTCGATGGTGAGCTGGCTGTTCGGCCCGACGGTGAAGGTCGTGCCGTCGAGCAGAAGTATCTGCACCAGACCTGCCGAGTCGGTGGAAATCTCCTCGTTGAAGACGACGTTCGTGCCGAGCGTGATGACGCGCGGCGCGGCGCCCGGCGGGCGGCCTCTCGCGTCGACATTGACCGCCGCCGCCACGCCGACTTCGGCGTGCGCCTGGGACGCAAGGGAGGCCACGACACTTGTCGCGACGCTGGCGAGAAGTGCAACCTTGAGAAGCGTGACGCTGGCGATCGGTTTCATCGATGTCACTTTCGGTTACGCTGTTGTTCCAGCGGATTTTCCCGCTGGGCATGGCACTCCTAAAAACTCTTCGCGACACTGAGCGAGATCGAGAAATTGTCGTATTTGCGCGTGTCGTAGTTGGAATCGACATAGCGGTATTCGAGTTCGGTGATGAGCGCGACGTCCGGCCGGAACGGTATGGTCAGCCCGCCGCCGATGAAGGCCTCCCAGTCCTTCTCGGCCTGGGTCGGATCGATCATCGGGTCGGGGTCGTCGAAATTGCGGAACAGCGCACCGGTGTTCAGCGCGACCGTCCAGGCTGGCTTGGAACTGTCGACCGGCGAGGCAAAGGAGTAGCGCGGACCGACCGTGAAGCCGCCCTCTAGGTAGGAAAGGTAGTCGGCGTCGGCCCATACGCGCTGCAGATAGGCGTTGCCGTAGAGGACCGTCGACGGCGACAGGATGTAGGTCGCGGTGCCGAAGGTGCGGACCTCGTCGCCGTCGCGCAGGCTGGCCGTCGGCGAGCTCTCGCTGTCGTGATAGTCCTTGTGGCGATACTCCAGCGCCGCCATCAGGTAGGTCGCCGGATTCGGCCGGATGACGAAGCGCGTACCGGCGCCGATGCCGGCCGAATAGAAATCGTCGGCCAGGAACACGCCGGAGCCGATGCCGTAGACGCCGAGCGCGGCGTTGTCGATGCCGAAACGGCCCATGTCGAAGGCCGGGCCCACGATAAGCTCGGCCAGCGCGACATCGAGATCGTCGAGCTCGAACTGTTTCGACCCGTAGGTCAGGAGGTCGATCTCCAGCGTATCGCCCTGCGACGGCAGGTCGTGCGACCAGTGGAAGACGCCGGTGGCGTAGACATTGCCGTCGGGCGAGCCCAGCGCGTCCGCGTCGAGCGTGAAGGGCAACCCGTCGAGGAAGATGACGGAATCCACCGGCGAGCGGTTGGCGTTGGTCTGGTAGCGGATGCCGGCCCGGATCTGGCCGGTGAAGCGGGTCGGGTCCTGCGCCTGGTCGATGCCGGCGAGGAACTGCTCGACCTTGGACCGCACTTCGGGCGGAACCTCCGGCCCCTGGATCGCCGCCTCGAAATAGCCGCGCGCGGTCTCGTAGGCGGCGAGCCTGTAATAGAGGACGCCGAGTTCGAGCTGCAGCCTCGGCAGGCCCGGCGCGAAGATCAGCATGCGCTCGAGCGTCGAGATCGCCGCCTCGATGTCGCCGACCTTGACGGAGAGCGCGGCATATTCGAAGGCTGCGTCGAGATCGTCCGGCTTCGCCAGCATGGCCTGGAACAGAACCTGGCGACGCGCCTGGACCTGCTGCATGGCGGCGCCTTCGACCTGCGCCGGCACGACGCGCTTCGGCGCCACGGCCGGTTTGGTCTGCGCAAAGGCATGACCGGCCGTCAGCGCGGCCAGAGCCAACACAGCTATGCGGGCGGCGTTACTCACATACCCCCCAAGGGTAACTTTATTATATGTTCCCTAGGGGTAAGTTATCAGCGCCCGAAGACATGAGTCAATTTTCCCAGGCCGCCTTTTTCGCAAGTAAAGCGGCACATAGTTGTAGTCCTGCAACATGTGAACGCGGTTCCGGCAATGACTTCGCGGCCGGATTTGCGCGTAACAATCCCGAAACATCCGCTCCCGCAACCGGCATCACGCCGATACAGCGGCCCGCCATAAAGCGCCTCATGACAGCGCGTCCGGCGACGCCGCGCGCATCGGACCCGACATTAACTGTTCGCTATTCGGAACCACCGCCATGAACGGCAAAAGCTCGAAATTCGCATATGCCGCCCTGTCGGCGCTGCTCTATACGCAGGGACTGCTCATTGTCGCCGGCGTGGCGCTCGCCGTGATGAAGGACCGCGCCCACGCGGACGCCACCTTCCAGCCGTTAGTGGTCGCAGTGGCCGCGTCGCCCGCCACAGAACTGCGCTAGCCCAGGTGGACGCCAGCCGGGCTTCAGTTCGGCCCCGACTGATCGTAGCTCGTGCGGGGCGGGTCGAAGCGGTAGCCGGCGCCGCGGATGGTCGCGATGCTTTCCGTGTCGAGTTTGCGCCTGAGGCGCACGATGCGGGAATCGATCGACCGGTCGAAGGCTTCCGCGCTTTCGGCGGGCGCCGCGGCCATGATGTCGTCGCGGGTCAGCACCCTGCGCGGATTGGCGAGGAAGAGCCTGAGCAGGGCGACCTGTCCGGGCGAAAGCTGCTCTTCGCTGCCGGAACGGTGCATCACCAGCGCCGCCTTGAGGTCGACGGTCGCGTTCTCAAGCACGACGAGTTCGCGCTGGCTCTTGCCGCGGCGGCCGACGATGCCGCCGATGCGGGCGGCGAGCTCGCGCCACTCGACCGGACTGGCGACGATGTCGGCAGCGCCGAGTTCCAGCGCCAGCACCTTCTCGATGAGGTCGGCCCGGGCCGAGACCATGACGAAGCTGGGGCCGCCCTCGCCGGCATGCCTTCTCAAGAGATCGAAGCCCTGGCTGGCGGGATATTTCTCGCCGATCACGGCGACATCGACACCGCCGCCCGAAAGCAGGGAATCGGCCATCCATTCCTCTTGCGCCTCGCGCACCTCGTAGCCGCGGCGTTCGAGATAGTCGGCAAGGCTGTCGTCACGATCCTGCGACAGACAAATGAGCGCGATCACCGGCCTTGCCATGCTTTGAAACCGTACCTTCCGAATCCGAAATGAGCGCCCAAATCAAGGCTGGACATCATGTTTATACCCAATCTACTTTCCGCCGATAGCGGAGGCGTGATTTCCGTGCCGACACGGATCGCAATAGTCGAGGACGAGCCCGACCTGAGAGACGCCGTCGCCGAATATCTCGGCGCCAACGGCTATGAGGTGATCGCGGCCGAAAATGCCGACGTCATGCGCGGGTTGGTCAGGACGGAGAGCTTCCATCTCGCCATCCTCGATATCGCCATGCCGGGCGAGGACGGCCTGTCGCTCGGGCGCTGGCTGCGCCAGCAGGCGCCGATGGGGATCATCTACGCGACCGCCGCCGGCTCGCCGATCGACCGCATCGTCGGGCTGGAGCTTGGCGCCGACGACTACATCGTCAAGCCCTACGAACTGCGCGAGCTGCTGGCCAGGGTGCGCAGCGTGCTGCGCCGCGTGCCGAAAACGTCCGAGGCCCCGGCCGCAACCGGCAAGCCGGGCGAGGCCGAGCGGCGCATCATCAGCTTCGGCGACTTCCGCGCCGATCTCGACGGACGCATGGTGACCGGCCGCGGCGGCTCGATCCTCGACCTCGCCAAGAGCGAGTTCGACGTGCTGGAGGTCTTCCTCACCCGTTCCAACCGGCTGCTCAGCCGCGCCACCATCTCCGATGCGATCGGCTTCGACGAGGACCCGGAATCCTCGCGCGCCGTCGACATCCGCATCATGCGGCTGAGGAAGAAGATCGAGGAGGATCCCTCGAACCCGAAATTCCTGCGCACGGTGCGCGGCGAAGGCTATATCTTCTCGCTGCCCGAAGACGGCCGTTGAGCCGGACGCCGCCCTGAAAGCCGAGGATGATCGAAACCCAGCCCCCGAGCACCGACCTGGCGGCCACCGAGCCGGGCTGCACCGTCGCCGCGGCACGCATCGTGCGCCGGCTGCATCAGACGCCCCAGTGGCAGGGCATCATCGACGAGATCCTCGAACTCCTGGCGCGTTCGCTCGGCGGCCACCGCGCCATCCTCTTCCGGTTGCGCGAGCTGCCCGGCGAAGGTTTTGCGCAATCGATCGCCGCCTATTGGGTGGACAGGGAGGCGGTGGGCGACGCCAGCGGCCCGAGCGTCATCCTGCAATCCATCGTTAACAGCGATCCGCTGCTCGCCAAGCTTGCCGAAGAGGTGCGGCAGGGCAAGATGTTCGCCGGCCGCACCCGCGAGATCGAGGGTTATCTGCGCCGCGACTTCGAGAACCAGAAGATCAAGTCCTTCCTCTCGGTCACCGTTTTCGCCAACGGGCATCTGTGGGGGACGCTCGCCATCAACGACTGCGCGGTCGAGCGGCGCTGGACGGACGAGGAGAAGGCCGCCGTCGAGATCGTCGCCATGGCGCTCGGCGCGGCGATCGAGCGCTCGCTGTCGGACGCGCATGTCAGCGAGATCATCCGCCAGACCATGCTGCAGGCCTCGCTCGACGCCATCATCGTCATCGACGAGACCGGCTCGATCATCGAGTTCAACCCCGCCGCCGAGCGCATCTACGGCTTCAAGCGCGGCGAGATACTGGGCAAGGACCTGATCGACACCATCATCCCGCATTTCTACCGCAAGGGCTACAAGACCGGCGCCGACTATATGGCCGGGCGCGGCGCACCGATGATCGGCCAGCGCATGGAGACGATCACCCAGAACGCCGACGGCGAGATCTTCCCGATCGAGCTGACGGCGACCGAGATGAAGGTGGCCGACCGCAGGCTGTTCTTCGGCTCGATCCGCGACCTCAGGGACAAGCGGCGCGCCGAGGAGGAGATCAACCGGCAGCGCGAGAAGCTTCACCAGAACGAGAAGATGGCGGCGATGGGTTCGCTGCTCGCCGGCGTGTCGCACGAGCTCAACAATCCGCTGGCGGTGGTGGTGGCGCAGTCGACGCTGCTGCACGAGTTCGCGCCCGACCAGCAGACCAAGCTGCGCGCCGAGAAGGTGCGCGCCGCTGCGGAGCGCTGCGGCCGCATCGTCAAGAGCTTCCTCGGCATGGTGCGCCTGCATCCGACGCTTCCCGCCGAAACCGACCTCAACAGCGCGGTGCGCGCCGCACTCGATGTCACCGCCTATGGCGCGCGCTCCAGCGGCATCATCATCAGCACCGATTTCGCCCAGGGCCCGACACCGGTGCTGGCCGACGCCGACCACATCACGCAGGTCGCCGCGAACTTCCTGATCAACAGCCAGCATGCGCTGGCCCCCCACAATGGCGAGCGCAAGATCACTGTCAAAACCTTCCGGCTCGGCGAGCGGAACGTCGGCTTCTCGGTCGAGGATACCGGCCCGGGCATTCCAACAGCGATCCGGCACCGCATCTTCGATTCCTACTTCACCACCAAGCCGGTCGGCGTCGGCACCGGCATCGGGCTTTCCATCTCGAAGGCGATCGTCGAACGCCACAAGGGGTCGATCCGTTTCGAGGAAGTGGTCCCCAACGGCGCGCGCTTCGTCGTCGAACTGCCGGCCTTCGTCGGCGCGCACAGCAGCGCGACGGAGCAGGAGGCGCGCTCGACCTCGCTGCGCCACGCGCTGATCATCGACGACGAGCCCGACGTCGCGGCATCGCTCTCCGATATATTGGAGCTGATGGGCATAAAGTCGCTCGTCGTGACAGCCTGGAGCGCCGCCCCGACACTGCTTGTCGACTACAAGCCGGACATAGTGTTCAGCGACCTGCGCATGCCGGAGGCAAGCGGCATAACCATCTATCGCGAACTCGTCAGGCAGCGCCCCGATCTCGCCCGCCGCTTCGTGCTGGTCACCGGCGACATGGTCGGCGCGCGCGCCGAGATCGGCGCCTTGCCCGCGCATGAACGGCCTCTGGTGCTGGAGAAGCCGTTCTCCACCCTCGACGTGCGCAGCGCGCTGGCGGCCGTCAACGACCAAGCCTTGGCGCACTGATTCCGATCCGGTTCGACCGGGAAAAATCCCCCGAAGAAAAAAGAACCCCGCCGGCAGGGATGGCGGGGCTGGAGTTGTGTCGCGCGAAGTGCGCGGCGGGGGAGTCATCTGGGTCTGCAGGCGCGCCGCAAGAGCGGATCATGCCCCTGCGACAACCCGAACCTTTTGGCCGTCCGTGCGGCCGGAGTTCCTGGCGATCATGGCGAGACATTCGGCGCTTTCCGCGCCCCAAGCCTGGCCATGACAGGCGATCTCGATTTCGGACAGGCCGATGTTCCTCGGCGCTTCGAACCCGGATGAAGCCGGCCCGGAACTCACGAGCGGTGCCTCGAACGTGGCGAAGGCGGCGCCGGCGGGCGGCATCGCGGCCATTGCCGTGAAGGCGGCAGCGACGACCAGGAAGAACATGATCATCGGATGCTCGGCACTGCGCTGGCGGAGCGCAAGCTTCGGAAAACCGCGATGACGCTCACGCGGGCGCAGGTTGCGGTCGAATTCCTTATCGACGATGGCGGACATGGCCGTGGGCCTTTGCTTTCAAAGCATGTTGGTTGAATGCTCGCAAAGTAGGGCCGCTCTGTTTCCGCCCGATGCTGCCCTTTCATGACCGTGTATCTCATCTGTTTCGCGTATTTCAGGCAATTTCGGGCATTATTTCAAACATAAAGGAACGTCCGCATTTGCTGCGGTCGCCCCACCCCAGAGATTGAGACCAGAAGATTTTCAGGCTGTGACGTACGGCACTTCGCCCTTGCAGGCACGTAATGACGTCTTGGCAGGACGCCGCTGCCGCTATGGTTTCGTCAGCGCTCCAGCACGTCGGCCCATTGCGGGTGGTGCCTGAACTCGCTGGCGACATAGCCGCAAAGCGGGGTGATCTTGTAGCCATTGGCGCGGGCGTCTTCGACAGCCCGCTTGATCAGTTTCAGGGCCATGCCCTTGCCGCGATAGGCAGGCGGCACGAAACTATAGTCGATGGCGATATGGTCGGGACCGGTCTCGACGAAGGTGAGTTGCGCCGGCTGGCCTTCCGGCAACGGAAGCAAATAGCGGCCCTGGCGTCCGTTGCGCTCCAGCACGATCTCGGCGTCGCTCATCCTGTCCTCCGATCTCCCGCGTTAAAACCGCCGGCGCCGTTCAGGTTCCGGCGCCGGCTGCAATCATCTCTTCAGCACGTCGGCCCATTCCTGATGCCGGCGGAACTGCGCTGCAGCGAACGGGCAGAGCGGGATGATCTTCTTGCCGGCGGCACGCGCATCCTCGACCGCGCGCGTCACCAGCCTGACCCCGGCCCCCTGCCCGCGAAAGGCCTCGGGCACTTCGGTATGATCGATGATGATCTGATGCTCGCCGATCCTGGTGAAGGTCATCTCCGCTTCCTCGCCGGTGGGCGCACGAAGGAAGTAGCGTCCCTTCGAGCCGTTGTCCTCGAACTCGATCGCGGGGCCTTGGGTCTCGTCAGCCATCATTTCATTCCGGTCGGTTGGGTTTCTTGCAGGAAGAGCCGCGCCGCGGCGATTTCGTTCTCTCTTATCTCGTGTCCGCCCTCATGCCATTCAACCTTGGCGTCGGCCCCGCGTGCGCGCAGATGCGCCTCGAGCCGCGCGGTGAGGTTGGGCGGGCAGATCGGATCGCGCCGGCCGGCCGTGATCAGCACGCGCCGTCCGGCGAGATCGCCCTTAACCTGCGGCTCGAACGGGATCAGCGGGTGCATCAGCACCGTGGCGTCGAACAGAGCCGGGTCGGCGAAGACGACCGACGCCAGGATGTTAGCACCGTTCGAATAGCCGAGCCCGAGCACCGCCGAAGGCTTCGCCGCCTCGACATGGGCGCGGACGAATGCCGCCATCTTCCCGGTGGCGCGGGCGAGGTCCTCCATGTCGTAGACGCCCTCGCCGGTGCGGCGGAAGAAGCGCGCCGCGCCGTATTCCGACACGTCGCCGCGCGGCGAGACGATCGTCGCTTCCGGAACCAGTTCGCGCGCAAGCCCCAGAAACTGGCTCTCGTCGCCGCCGGTGCCGTGGAAGGTGAAGAGGAGCGGCCCACCCGGCGTGCCGGGCAGGAGCTTGTGTATGTAGCTGTCGGTCGACATCGCTGTCTCCTATCGGAGCAATTCCAGGGAAAGCGGGAAGCGGCTTTTCCGGGAATTGCGAACAAAGATCAATTTTCGAGCGGCTGCAGATGCTTCTCCAGATAGTCGCGCAGATGAGCGTGCTGGGTCGGCAGCTTCAGCGCTTCGCCGAGATGGGCCGTATCCTCGTCGCGGTCGAATCCGGGCTCGTTGGTGGCGACTTCGAACAGCACGCCGCCCGGCGTGCGGAAGTAGATCGCCCAGAAATAGTCGCGGTCGATGACCGGCGTGACGTGGTAGCCCGTATCGATCAGCGCCTTGCGCACCTCGAGCTGCTTGGCGCGGTCCTCCACGGCGAAGGCGATGTGATGCACCGAGCCGGCGCCGAGATCGGCCAAGGGGGCGCCAGGCAGCGTTTCGATGTCGATGACATCGGCGCCGTTGCCGTCTTTGATGGCGAGCCGCTTCACATTGCCGGACTGGTCGACAGTCTCGTAGCCCATGAACTTCAGCAGTTCTTCGGTTGCGCCGGCATCCCTGAGCCGTAGCGACGCCGAATGGAAACCGCGGATCGCCTCGCCTTCCGGCACGCCGCCTCTGGCCCAGGGCGCGCGCGTGTCGCCCTTTGCCTCGACGAGCGCGAAGCCGTCGCCGTCAGGCCCGTCGAAATGCAGCCGGTTCTCGCCGAAGCTGGTTTCCTCCTTGAGGCCCTTCACGCCTTCCTTGGCGAACCGCTCCTTCCAGTAGGAGAGCGTTCCTTCCGGCACCGAGAAGACGGTGGTGCCGACCTCTCCGACGCCCGGCCGCCCCTTCACGATGTGCGGGAAGGGAAAATAGGTCATCACCGAGCCTGGCGTGCCGAGCTCGTCGGCATAGTACAGGTGGTAGACATCGGGCGCGTCGAAATTGACGGTTTTCTTGACTCGGCGCAGGCCGAGTTTGCGGGTGAAGAACTCGTTGTTCTCACGGGCATCCTTCGCCATAGAGGTGACGTGATGCAGGCCCTTGATCTGATCGAGCATGTGAGGCTCCTCGCTTCGTCGCGGCGGATCCGCCGCTTCCATGGCCTCTATCTTGTCCATCGAAGTGTTCACCGGTAGTAGTCCAATTCAGCAAGGACTGTTCTCGTTCGGTGAACGACAGCTGGATCCGGCAGTATCCCGCAGGCAGACCGGCTTGCAAGCGGGCGGATTTCTGGTTCCATGACGCTGCCCCGGAGGAGCGTCATGGCGCGCAGGAAACCAAATATCCTTCTCATCACCTGCGACCAGTGGCGCGGCGACAGCCTCTCCGCGGCGGGCCACCCGGTGGTGCGGACGCCGAACGCCGATGCGCTTGCCGCCGAAGGCGTGCTTTTTGCCCGCCACTACGCCGGAGCGGCACCCTGCTCGCCGGCGCGGGCGTGCCTCTATACGGGCCTCTACCAGATGAACAACCGCGTCTGCCGAAACGGCAGCCCGCTCGACCGGCGGCACGGCAACATCGCGCTCGCCGCCCGCGCGCTCGGCTACGACCCGACGCTGTTCGGCTACACCGATGTCTCGCCCGACCCGCGATACCTGTCGCCCGAAGACCCGCTGCTGAGGAGCTACGAGGGCGTGCTGCCCGGCTTCACCGTCCGCCAGCTCCTGCCCGAACACCAGAAGCCGTGGCTGTCGTGGCTGGCGGCAAGGGGCGTGGACGCCTCCTCCGGCTTCCCGGACATACACCGGCCGGCAGACGGCGCCGGCAAGACGGTGACGAACGCGCCGCCGGTTTATTCGGCCGACGAGACCCCGGCGGCCTTCCTCGCCGGCGAGTTCATCCGGTGGCTGGGTGAGCAGGACGCACACTGGTTCGCGCATCTCTCCTTCCTCAGTCCGCATCCGCCCTTCATCGTGCCGGAGCCCTACAACACGCTCTACGATCCAGCCGACGGCCCGGACTTCGCGCGGGCGGAAAGCTGGCGCGACGAGGCGGCGGCGCATCCCTACCTCGACCACGCGGTCCGCAAGCAGAAGCGGGAAAAATTCCTGCCCGGCATGAAGGGCAAGGTGCGTGACTTCGGCGAGGACGAGTTCCGCGTCATCCGCGCGCTCTACTGGGGCATGATCTCGGAGGTCGACGCGCAGCTCGGCCGCATCTGGCAGGCGATCAAGGCGGCCGGCGCCTGGGACGACACGATCGTGGTGCTCACCTCCGACCATGCCGAAATGATGGGCGACCATTTTCTGCTCGGCAAGGGCGGCTTCTTCGACCAGAGTTTCCATGTACCGCTGATCGTCCGCGATCCCGCCCGCAGGAAGGCCGCCGGCATGCGCGTCGACCGCTTCACCGAGGCGGTCGACGTGATGCCGACGCTGCTCGACCTGCTTGGCGCAACGCCGCCCGCACATCTCGACGGCAGGTCGCTCGCGCCCTTTCTCGGCGGCGACGCGCCCGCAAACTGGCGCGAGGCGGCGCATTGGGAGTTCGACTTCCGCTCGATCGAAAAAGGCTCGGCCGAGCGCCACTTCGGCCTGAGGCCGCAGCAATGCAATCTGGCGGTGATGCGGACCGACAAGTTCAAATACGTGCATTTCGGCGGCGGCCTGCCGCCGCTGCTCTACGATCTCGAAAACGATCCGGGGGAACTCGCCAACCTGGCGGCCGACCCGGCCTTCCTGTCGGTGCGGCTCGAACTGGCGGAGCGGATGCTCGCCTGGCGGGCCGAGCATCTCGACCAGTCGCTGGCGCTCTCCGCATTGACGGAGGAGGGCGTCGTCGGCGCGCCGGCCACCCTGCCGAGGATCTGACGCAAGAAAAAGCCCGCGCCGTGGCGCGGGCTCTTATCAGGCGATCCGACGATGCTTACTGCGTCATCAGGCGCTGGTCGTCACGCTTCTCCGTATAGGTGCTCTTGTCATAGGCCGCGACGGCGTCGAGCTGTTCCTTGGAGAAGTTCGTGTAGAGATACTTGTTGCCGTCGGCATCGGTCATGAAGGCGAGGTTATCGCTGCCGAGGGCAACTTCCTTCTCGCCGACGCCGAGGAAACCGCCGACATCGATGATATAGGCATCGATCTTGCCGTCGGCCGACAGGGCGACATCGCCGATCTCGCCGACGCGCTCGTCATTGGCGCCGTACACCGTCGTACCGACCATCTCCTCGGCCCGGATGTCCGCCGCCGGGAGCTCCGTCAGCGTCGACTTGTCGATGGCGCCGGTGGTCGTCGTATCGGTGGTGGTCTCAGGCGCCGGGGCTGCCGGATCGGCCGGCGCAGGGTTCTGCGCCATCTGGTCGGCAGGAGCCTCAGCGGCAGGAGCGGTGGCCTCAGGAGCCTGAGCGGTCGTCTCCGGAACCGCCGTGGTGGTGTCCGCCGGAGCCTCGGCCGTAGCGTCCGGGGCGGTTGTGTCCGGCATGGTCTCGGCAGGCGCCTGGGCCGTCGTGTCAGGCGCCGGCGCCATGCCGGCCGGCTCGCCGCTGTCGGTCGCGGCTACCGGCTGCTCCGGCTCATAGGCGCTCCGGTCGAAGGCGGCCTGGGTTTCGAGCTGCTCCTTGGTCATCGGCGCAACCAGCCAGCGGTCGCCGTTACGCTCTGCCCAATCGAGCTGGGCGAAGTCGACCGCAACTTCCTTCTGGCCGATGCCGAGGAAGCCGCCGACACCGACGACCACGGCCTGCATGGTGCCGTCCTCGCCGATCACGATGTCCTTCACCTCGCCGATGTTTTCGGCGTCTTCACCGGTGCCGTTATAGACCTGTTCGCCGATGATCATGGAGGCGAGATTGCCTTCGCCCGCCATCGCGGGAGCCTGGGCGGCCTGATCAGCCGCAGGGGCTGCCGGGTCCGTAGCAGGAGCGGTCTCGGTCATCGGAGCCGGGTCGGCCGGTTCCGGAGCCGGCGTGGTCGCGTCCTGCGCGAACGCGCCGGTAGCAACAAGCGTTGCGAGGGCTGTCGTAGCCAAGAGATTGCGGATCATGATAAAACTCTCCTCGTGCGTGATTTCGGGAACGATGTCATTGCATCGGTCACGCCGGCCTTGCTCGTCGCTGGGAGAGGTCGGCGTGACTTTACATTGGGACAACGTTGAGTTGGCGAATCCGTTCCGACTATCTGCCGCTTCCGCATCGAGTTTTGCCGAATGCCGCCAGAGCGGACCCGGACGGAAATCCTACTGATTTTTCAATGCATTTTGAGCGCCCGACGAGGGGCCGCTTGTTCACGCGGATACAGTCGAGGCCAGGCCGTCCGCGGCAGACGATCTCCTGGCGGATGCAGCCTGTGGTTACGGCGACGTATTCGGTTCGGCCGCATTTGGCTCAGCCGCGCTGGGCTGCGTGGTCTCGGACTGGACGGCGCCCGGCTGATCGTTGCTCCGCGAGTCGATCGCTTCGCCGTAAAACTCGAGGCCGAGCCATACCGCACCGGCAAGCGCCAGCCCCACGACCAGCACGACCAGCACCTGCGATCCCCATCCGCCCTGCCGGGCCTTGTTCGTCGGAATTTTCTCCGGCATCGGTCCTTCCTTTGCTGCTCGGGGCCTTGTCGAACAAGGCCCTGACCATTCAATGCGTGGAAGGTTTGCAGGTTCCGCCGGGGCCGAGCCCAGCAGCTCGAAGATGCGGGTCCGCCCAGTCTCGGACCCTAGCCTGGGGGATCGTCCCGGCGCGGACGCCGCTTGGTGTTCTCGCGGTAGATCGCGTAGGCGACGACGGCGAGCGCCGGGCCGAGCAGAGCGCCCATCCCGGCGCGGCTGCGCGTCAGTGTCGGCAGCGCGGCGAGCGCGGCCGCGATGCCCATGGCGGTAAGGTCGGACTTGCGTCGTTCGGTCACCCGTCTCGCGCGCGAGGTGGCCGTCAGCCGATGGACGAGCAGGATCAACAGGGCAAGCACGATGAAGCCGACGCCGAAGCCAATCGCCGTTGCCAGGCTGCCGTATCGCTCGGCCAGCCAGATATAAAGAGCTCCGAGGAGGAAGCCAGCGCCGCACAGACCCGCGGCTCCGGCAAGCAGATATGCGACGGCCGCACGGCGCGCCCGCCGGATGGCCTGCAGCGTCTCGCCTGACGCCAGGCTCGCGATCAACGACGCCAGCATCTGCGGCGGCTAGCGGCGCGCGAGAAGTGCGAAGAGGTAGCCGATGCCGGCGGCGATCGCGAGCGAGGTCACGGGTTTCTCGCGCACGGTCGCCAGGATCTGCTCCTCTATGTCCTTCGCGCTGGCGCGCAGTTCCTCGAGCTTCGCCTCGCCTTGCGCACGGAGCTGCTCTGCGCCCATAGCGGCGGCCCGCCTGGCGGTGCCGTATCCGTGCTCGCCGGTGGTCGCCATCTGCTTGGCCAGCTTCTCCAGATCGGCCTTCAGCTGCTTGATGTCCGCTTCCAGATCGGGGTTCTCGTTGCCGGCCTTGCCGGTCGCCGCAGTCGCCATGGCTTGCTCCTTCCGTTTGCGGGCGTTCAACGCCGCATGAGTGGCGAGGTTCCGACGGGAACAAAGGAATGTCAAAGGGCGTTTGCGCGTTTTAGCGCCGTCGGGAATTTCATGTCCAAACAAATTGCCAAGAAGGCACCTATCGTCAGGCTGCCGCCGAAGTCGAATGTGGAGCTTCTTTTGCTGCGCAGCGCGCAGGTGGCGGTGATCGTCATGGGCGTCGCGACCGTCGTCTTCATGCTGCACGCGGGCGAATACATCCTGGCGCCGGCGAGCCTCGGCATCGTGCTCGGCCTCATGCTCGGGCCGCTTGCCACGCGGCTCGAGCGGCGCGGCCTCAGACCCGCCCTTTCCGCCTCCCTGGTGGTGGCCCTGTTCGTCATCGCGGTCGGCCTGTTCGCCGCGGTGGTCGCCACCCCTCTGGCGTTCTGGCTGTCGCGCCTGCCGCATCTATGGTCCAACCTTCAACAGCAGCTCCTGGAATTCAGGGAGCCGCTGGAGGCGCTGAGAAGCGTGCGCGACCAGTTGCGAGAACTGACCGGCGGCGAAGGCCTCACCGTCTCGGTGGACCAGGGCGTGGGCGTCGAAAGCGTGGCGCTGCTGGCGCCGGCGGTCATCGCGCAGATCCTGATCTTCTTCGCCTGCCTCTATTTCTTCGTCGCTACCCGCAACCAGACCCGCACCGCGGTGCTCAAGCTCTGTCTCGACCGGCGTCTGCGCTGGCGGGTCGCGCATATCTTTCGCGATGTCGAGCAAATGGTCTCGCGCTACCTGCTGTCGATCACCGTCATCAACATCATCGAGGGCGCCGCGGTGGGCGTGGCGCTCTACCTCATAGGCATACCGTCGGCGCCGCTCTGGGGGGCCCTGGCCGCGCTCACCAACTTCGTCGTCTTCGTCGGCCCCGTGGTCATGGTCGCCATCCTGTTCATGGTCGGGCTCGCCGAGTTCGACACACTGGGCGCAAGCATGCTGCCGGTGGCGGTCTATCTGGTCATCAACATGCTGGAGGCGCAGTTCGTCACGCCCATGGTGATCGGCCGCACGATGACGCTCAATCCGTTCGTCGTGGTGCTCGCGCTCATCTTCTGGATCTGGCTGTGGGGCCCGCTCGGCGGCTTCATCGCCATCCCGGCGCTGCTCGTCGTATACGCCGTGATCCGCAACATCGTGCCCGGCATCAACTGGGGCGTCGACGACATCGACAGGGGTTACCGGTGACGCCGGCCGGGCCTGAACCCGTTGCTGTCTTTTGTTAATGACATTATTCTCGGCAGCCGGCATGAGTGCCGCTTGCCCCGGCCCACCAGGGGGCCTTTTCCAGGAGAGACACGCAACTTGTCCGGCATGCTCGAAGGCTTGAAAATCCTTGTGCTTGAGGACGAATTCCTCATCGCCATGGACGTCGAACAACTGTGCCGCGAACACGGCGCCGTCGACGTCGCCTTGGCGCGCAACCTGGAGGAGGCCGGCGACGGCTCGGATTTCGACGCCGCCATAGTCGACATGCTGCTGGACGGCGTCTCCACGCTCGATTTCGCCGCGCGGCTGCAGCAGGCCGGCACGCCTTTCGTCTTCGCTTCGGGTTATACCGACAATGGCGAGGTGGCGAAGCGCTTTCCGGGCGTCACCCTGGTCGGGAAACCCTATTCAGGCAACGACCTGATCGAGGCGGTCGCGGCCGCCTGCGGCCGCGTCCCCTCAAGCTGCGCTTGAGCCCATCACCTGCGAGGCGATGGCGTCCGGCCCGAAATCGGCCTCTCCGGAAATCTGCAATATGTCCTGAAGCCTGGTGCGCGCCCGGCTGACCCGGCTCTTTATGGTGCCGACCGCGCAATTGCATATCTCGGCGGCTTCCTCGTAGGAGAAGCCGGACGCTCCGATCAGGATGATCGCCTCGCGCTGGTCTTCGGGAAGCTGCTCGAGCGCCGCCCTGAAATCCTTGAGATCGAGCTGGCCGTGCTGGCTGGGATGGACAGCGAGCCTTGCGGTCATCAGTCCTTCCGAATCCTGCACCTCGCGACCACGCTTGCGCATCTGGGAATAGAATTCGTTGCGCAGGATGGTGAACAACCACGCCTTGAGGTTGGTGCCCGGCTGGAAGCTCTCATGCTTGTCCCAGGCCTTGACCAGCGTTTCCTGGACCAGGTCGTCGGCCCTGTCGGCATTCTGCGACAGCGAGACCGCGAAGGCCCGCAGACTGGGAATGGCGCCGAGCAGATCGGTCTTGAAGGCTGCGGAGACCGCCATGCATCAACCCTTTTTCGGGACGGTTTCAGCTTTTTCAAGCTGGGAAAGCAGAGATGCGAAGCGGTCCGGCACTTCGTCGGACACGAGTTCGTCGTAATACTGCTTCAGCTTGCGGCCGATCTCGGAGTTCGGTCCAAGCGGATCGGCCATGGCAGGCCTGCGACGGGTCGCGACCTCCGCGGCGGTGAATTTTTTCGTCATTGTCGGTTTTTTGCCCTTGTTTCCCCGGTTCAAGCCGAGCGTATCATGATTCCACACTACGCCAGGCCCCCTTTGGCCGGTTGCCCTGTTGTCGGGCCGCTAAACGCAGCAATTTCGGAATGGTTCCCGTGTCGCCGCTTTTTTTTGGAACTTTTGATGCCGGCTGACGTTGTAAGGCTTCGGGTCTTTACCCTAAATCTCAATACGTCACTTGAGGGAGACGGATCACTATGAGTTTGTCCGCAACCATTGCCCCGCATTTGCCTTTCCTTCGGCGATTTTCACGGGCGGTGTCCGGATCACAGCACAGCGGCGACGCATTGGTCGCGGCCCTGCTGGAAGCCGTCATTGCCGATGTAAGCATTTTTCCGAAAGCCTCCAGCGATCGCATCGCGCTCTATCGTCTTTTCTCGCAGCTCTTCACCGCGGTCTCGATCCGCGTGCCGCAGGAGACCGCGCCGACGGCCTGGGAGCAGCGTACCGCCGCCAATCTCGGCGCCCTTGCGCCACGGACACGGCAGGCCTTCCTGCTGATCGCGGTCGAAGGCTTCTCCAATGAGGAAGCCGCTGAGATCCTCGACGCCACCGAAGAGGAATTCACCGACCTGCTTACCCAAGCGAGCGCCGAGATCTCGCGGCAGGTCGCGACGGACATCCTGATCATCGAGGACGAGCCGCTGATCGCCATGGACATCGAGCAGATGGTCGAGAGCCTCGGCCACCGCGTGGTCGGCACGGCACGCACCCATGCCGAGGCGACCGCGATGTTCAAGAACTCGCGCGCCAAGATGATCCTCGCCGATATCCAGCTCGCCGACGGCAGTTCGGGCATCGACGCGGTCAACGAAATCCTGTCGACGGCATCGGTGCCGGTGATCTTCATCACCGCGTTCCCCGAGCGCCTGCTCACCGGCGAAAGGCCGGAACCGGCCTTCCTGGTCACGAAGCCCTTCAATCCGGACATGGTGAAGGCGTTGATCAGCCAGGCGCTCTTCTTCGACCGGCAGGCCAAGGCAGCAGCCTGAGGCACGCTTCGCCCGCTAGGGAAAAGGCCGCCGCAGGGCGGCCTTTTTGTTGAGTTTCCGGAACAAATTACCGGATGCGCCGTTTCCGACGCATCCGAATTCGAGGAGATCGATCATGCTTTACTGGGCTCTTGTTTTTCTTGTTGTCGCCATCATCGCCGGAGCGCTCGGCTTCGGCGGCATCGCCGGAACATCCGCGGGCATCGCGCAGATCCTGTTCTTCGTGTTCCTGGCCTTCCTCGTGATCTCGCTTCTGGCCGGACTCTTCCGCCGGGCGTGACGAGGCGCTCCAGTCTCGAATGCTGGAAGCCGCACCCCTCAATCGGTTTCCAGTTGCCGCCGGGCAGAGCTTTTCCAACGGAGCTCTGTCCGGCGGACCTTTCTTCAAGCAACCGCATGCAGAGCACCAGCAGTATCTTGTGATCTCCGCATAGGAGACGAACAGCCCGGTCCGGTGCCAATCACAGGTCCAGATCATGAAGTCAGCATCCGGAGGGGACAGGAAGGGGAACAGGAGGGCGACCGGTCCGCCCAGTCCCGACATGGGCGCGCAGATCGCGTTCGGATTACCGCGGGCCCTCAGCAACACCGCCGTTTCCGTGCTGTACCAGTATCCCGACCTGCGCGTGGCCTGGGCGCAGAACGTGCCGCCCTCCTGGTCGCCAGGCAGCATAACCGACATGTCAGACGGCGACTTCCTGCCGCCCGAAGTCGCGGCAACCGTCATCGCCGCCAAGCAGGCGGTGCTTTCGGGAGCGCCCTCCGACCGCCTCGACATCTGCATTCCCGGCGTCCCGGGACAGAGCGAGGACCAGTGGTTCGATCTATGGATCGACGCGGACCTGGCGCCTGACGGCGAGGTGCACGGCATCGTCACCACCGTCATCGAAACCAGCGAGCAGAAGCGCCGCGAGAAGACCTTGCGGGTGCTGCTGCGCGAAGTCAGCCATCGCTCGCGCAACCTCCTCGCCATCATCCAGAGCATCGCCACCCAGACCGGACGCCATTCCTCGACGATCGAGGAATTCCTCGCGCGCTTCCACGGAAGGCTGCAGTCGCTGGCCTCCTCGCAGGATCTGGTCACCTCGTCCAACTGGCGCGGCGCCGATCTCGGCGAGCTGGTGGCGGAGCAGGTGTCCCGCTATCGCCCGACGCCGGAAAACGCCGTGCGCCTGACGGGCGAAAAGCCCTGGCTCAATCCGAACGCCGCCCTGCATGTTGGACTGGCCCTGCACGAGCTAGTGGCCAATTCCGTGAGTTATGGGGCGCTGTCGAGACCGGGCGGAAAGGTCTCGCTCGAGACGCATCTCGAACCCGATACGGCCGGGCAACAATCACTGCTGCTGACCTGGCACGAGAAGATCGGCGCCACCGACAACGAGCCGGAACTGCGCGAGAAGCGCTTCGGCAGCGTCGCGCTGGAACGCGTGGTGCCGGCCTCGCTCAACGGCAGCGCCAGCCTGAAGATCGAGAATGGCGCCCTTGACTACAGGCTGGTCATCCCGTTCGGGAATTTCGAGACCGGATAGGTTCGGCGAGCCTACGGAGCCGGCCGGAGCTCCCGGAGAGCGATTACCTTTTATCCAGTGATATCAATCCGATACGGCTCCGCACGAGCGATTTCACGGATTCGCTACCGCCATGCAGCCGCCGCCGCGGGAACCATCCCGGCAGCCACGGCGTTTTTCCGGCTTGAGAGGGGTCGTTCTCTCGTTGTGAGAGGTGACTGCCATGGAACACATAGCCGCCTTGCTGCTGATAATCGGATGCTCGGACGATCTTGCACAATGCAGCGAACTGCCGCCGCCGGTGGCCGTTTACGAAACGGTGGAGGAATGCGAAGGCGATCTGCAGCCGTCGATCAGCCTTTTCACGACCAAGCATCCCCAGGTCTTCGGCCAATGCGTCGAGGTCGACCCGGCAATCGAGGAAGAAGACGCCAAGCTGGTGTGGGACGTCAAGCCGGATGGGACGCTCTATGCCATGATCGAAGTGCCCGAAATCATGATTGCATCCAGGCCGGAAAGCCGCGAAAAAGACTATCTTAGCCAAGAATAGTTTCCGGCGCGCAAAAAACCGCCGTTGCGTGCTATGAGAGGGCGGGACGACCAAACTGAGGAGCCTTTTATGAGAAAGACTATCTTTGCCGTTGCCGCCATGGTGGCGCTGGCCGGCTGCACGACTGCCGAACAGGACGCGGCGACCGGCGGCCTGGTGGGTGCCGGTATCGGCGCTCTGGCCACGGGCGACGCGGGCGGTGCGATCGTCGGCGGCGTGGTTGGCGCGGCATCCGGCGTGCTGCTCGGCAAGGCGACCCGCGACGGCTGGTGCCGCTATCGCGACCGCAACGGCCGTATCTACGAGGCTCGCTGCCGCTAAGGCGAACACGGCGGGCGGCGCCAGCCGCTCCCAAAGACAAGGGCTGTCCCGGCTTGGTCGCCGGGATGGCTTTTCTTTTGTCTGATTTTCTTGCCTGGCGTTCTTGCTTAGCCGGGTTTCAGTTTCTCATACCGCCCAGCGGTATCTCGATCTCGATATGCAGGCCATCCGCCCGATAGTCGCGCCGGATCGTGCCCTTCAGTTCGCGGGTGATGTTCATATCGATGAGCCGGGTGCCGAAACCCGGCTTTTCGGGCGGCGTCACGGCAGCGTTGCTCGTCTCCCGCCAGAAAAGCGCCAGCATGTCGCCTTCGTCCGTCAGCCGCCATTCCACTTTCAGCGCATCGGTCGAATTGCCGGCTTCGCCATATTTCAGCGCGTTGGTGGCCAGTTCGTGGAAGGTCAGACCGAGCGCCTGGGTCGCCGTTTCCGACAGCATGACCCGGGGCCCGCTGAGCATGCCGCCCGGCAGCTCCTTGCCGAAGACCTGCGCAAGCTCGATGCGCAGCAGTTCGCCGAGATCGGCCTTCTGCCAGCGCGAGCGGGTCAGCATGTCCTGGGACGCGGCCATCGCCTGCAGGCGCGCCGAGAAGGATTCCTGGAATTCGCCTATGTCCTTGGCGTTGGCCGCCGTCTGGCGCGCGATCGCCAGCACGCGGGTGATCGAGTTCTTGATGCGATGCTTCATCTCCTGAAGCATCAGGTCCTTTTCGAGAAGGCTGCTCTCCGCCGCCTCCTGCAGCTTCGACATCGCGTCATAGGCGCGCGCCTGATAGCGCTGCAACAGCGCGATCGCCACGGCGAGCAGGACGCCGAACAGGCCGAGCAGCAACGGGACGACCGGCGAGGACGGCCGCGTGAAGCCCGCCGTCGGCCGGAATTCTATGGTCCACGGTCTGCCGGCGACGAGCAGTTGCCGGACCGTGGTGAAATCCACGCCGTATGCGGGCTCGGCCTCCGACTGGAACAACAGGTTCGCCGCGTCGCTGCCGCCGTCGAACACCCTGGCATTGACCGGCAGCGCCGGGAACTTGTCCAGCGCGGACTTGACCAGTTCCTGGGTGCGGAACGCGGCGAAGAGCATGCCTATCGGCTGGGCTTCGGGCGCGCCGGGCCGTTCCAGCGTCGAGAACAGCAGGAAACCCGGAGATGCCTGCACGCCTAGCTGAGGCCCGAGAAGCGTGCGGCCGGTCGCCCGCGCCTCGCCCGTCTCCATCGCGGCGAGGATCGCTTCGCGCGCCTGCGGGTCGCTGAACATGTCGTAGCCGATCCGGTCCCGATCGAACGGCTCCATCAACAGCACCGGCATCCGCCAGTCGCCGTCAGACGTGGGCGGAAAGATCGGCTTCTCGACGTTCAGCCGCTCGCTGATCGCCTGTTCGAGAAGCGCCTCGTCACCGGGTTTTCCTACCCCGAGAAGGCCAAGCGACTGCAGTCCCTCGAAATTCTTCTCGACCTGCAGCGCCTCGAAATAGGTCTTGAACTCGCCCCCCGTCACCTGGCCCGCGCGGGCAGAGAAAAATGCGTCCAGTTCGCGCAGCAGCGACAGATGCAGGTCGACCCGGCTCTGGATGCGATTCAGCGCGTCGTCGGCCGTGGCCTCGAATTTGATGCGGGTCGCCTCTTCCGCCGCCAGATAGGCGAAACCGGCCATCGCCAGGCTGGCGAGAGCGACGGCGGCGAAGGCGACTATGGGGAAATGCTTTTTCAATCGCCGACCTGGTTTTCTGGAGCCTCGGACCCCCTTATCGACGCTCGACCCCATCTATACAACGCAAAATTCAGGGGGCCACCCCCGGCCCGCCATGCGTATGGTCGCAACCTCCCGTTTTTCAGCGGAACTGCGCCTCTTGCAAGGCGTCGAAATGATCATGCAAAGCACTTTTTCCTCGCCGTTTCGGTGACGCGGACATCCCCTGTCATTCAATTTTACGGACTGCGCCAGGAATGACTTGGCAAGGCACGCCAGACGATGTTTTGTCGTTGAGGTCAGGCAGGGGTCTTCTCATGGCTCCGGGCCACCGTCAGGGGAGACACAAAGGAAAATGACGGCTGGAATCCGCCATGACGATCTGCGCCGCCGCAATCGCGCGATGGTCATCTCCGCGGTGCGCCGGTCCGGCCAGCCGTCGCGCACAGAAATCGCCGCCGCCACCGGCCTCAGCCATTCGACCATTTCGGCAATCTCGGCCGATCTGATCGCCGAGGGCATTCTCGCCGAACCGAAGGGCGGCGAGCTGCCGGCGGCGCGGCGCGGGCGACCTCAGGTGGCGCTGGCGCTCGATCCGAAGGCTGGAACCGTCGCCGTCGCGGTGCTTTCGCTGAACCACCTTTCGGCTGCGATCATCGACTATGCCGGCGGCATGGTCGCAGAGGAGAAGCACAACGTGTCGACGGCGGCCGTCCAGAGGGACGATCTCGTCTCGGAACTCGTCGCCATGCTGCGCCGGCTAACGGCAGGCCATACCGGCCGCGGCAAGCCGCTGCGCATCGTGCTCGCCATCCAGGGCATAACCGACGCCGCTGCACGCGCCATGCTCTGGTCGCCGATCACGCCGCATCGGGATATTCCGTTCGCTGACATACTGGAGCACGAGATCGCCATACCGACGAGGGTCGAGAACGACTGCAACATGATGGCGATGGCGCTGCGCTGGCGCGATCCGAGCCGCTATCGCAACGACTTCATCGCCATGCTCCTGTCGCACGGCATCGGCATGGGGCTGGTGCTGAAAGGCGAACTCTTCACCGGCACCCGATCCTCCGGCGGCGAGTTCGGCCACATGATCCACCAACCCGGCGGCGCGCTCTGCCGCTGCGGCCGGCGCGGATGCGTCGAGGCCTATGCCGGCGACTACGCGATCTGGCGCAATGCGCAGCAGAAAAGCGAATTTTCGATGCCCGAGGACAGCGTGAGCAATGCCGACATGCAGGCGGTCGCCGCCCGCGCCCGCGCCGCCGAGGGCCCGGAGCGCGAGGCCTACCGCAAGGCCGGCACGGCGATCGGCTACGGCATCGGAAGCCTGTTCGCGCTGATAGACCCCGCCCCCATCGCCTTCATCGGCGGCGGTGCGGACGCTTTCGACCTGATGGAGCCGCATATCCGCGCCGCGATAGCCGAGACCGCCGGCGGGCAGCATTCGGACGCCATCTCCTTCGATGCGGTGACGGACGAACTGCCGCTCATCCGGCAAGGCTGCGCGATGCGGGCGCTCACCTTCGTCGATCAGGAGATATTCGCCACGCGCACGGACACGCCGGAAAGCGCCGGCAAGGAACTCGCCTGACCGGTCAGTCCTCGCGGATGGCGTAGCCGGCCCCGCGTATGGTTCGGATGACATCCGGCATACGGCCGTTGTTCACCGCCTTGCGCAGGCGGCCGACATGGACGTCGACCGTGCGCTCGTCGATATAGATCGTCTCGCCCCAGACATTGTCGAGCAGCTGGCTGCGCGAGAAGACGCGGCCGGGATGGCGCATCATGAATTCGAGCAGGCGGAACTCGGTCGGGCCGAGCTTGATCTCGTTCTTCTTGCGGTAGACGCGGTGCGCCTCGCGGTCGAGCATGATGTCGCCAACCTTGAGCACCGAAGACAGGACCTCGGGCTTGGCACGCCGCAGGAGCGCCCTCACCCGCGCCATGAATTCCGGCGTCGAGAACGGCTTCACCAGATAATCGTCGGCGCCGGTCGACAGGCCGCGTACACGGTCGCTTTCCTCGCCGCGCGCAGTCAGCATGATGATCGGCAGGCGCTGCGTCTCCGGCCGCATCCGCAGCCGCCGGCAGAGCTCGATGCCGGAAATGCCCGGGACCATCCAGTCGAGCACCAGGAGGTCGGGAACGTGCTCCTGCAGGCGGACCTCGGCCTCGTCGCCGCGCGTGACGATCTCGACCTGGTAGCCCTCGGCCTCCAGATTGTAACGCAGGAGCACGCCAAGCGGCTCCTCGTCTTCCACCACCATGACTTTCGGTGCGATCATCTCAAGCTATTCCTGCCGCCTACTGCGCCAGCACCGACAAGGTGGTCTCGTCGATCTTTGGCCGGCTGACGGGCAACTGCTCACCCGTCACGACATAATAGGCGTTTTCGGCGATGTTGGTCACGTGGTCGCCGATCCGCTCGAGGTTCTTCGCGCAAAACAGGAGATGCGTGCAGGTGGTGATGTTGCGCGGGTCTTCCATCATATAGGTGAGCAGCTCGCGGAACACGGCCGTGTATTTCACGTCGATCTTCTCGTCGTCGGTGCGCAAAGCCTTCAGGCCGTCGGCGTCGCGCGCGCTGTAGAGCTCGATCACGCCCCGCACCTGGCCCAGCACCATTTCGGACATGCCCTCGATGCCGTGCGCCAGCTTGATCGGCGCAGCACTCTGTCCGACCGCGCTGACACGCTTGGCGATGTTCTTGGCGAGATCGCCGATGCGCTCGAGGTCGCCGGCCATGCAGATCGCGCCGACCACGGCGCGCAGATCCTGCGCCATGGGCTGGCGCTTGCCGATCAGCGTGATCGCGCGGTCGTCCAGCTCGCGCTGGCGGGCGTCCATGATGACGTCGTCCGATATGACGCGCTGCGCCAGCGCATTGTCCGACAGGACAAGCGAACGGATCGCCGCGCCGACCATCGACCCGGCGAGGTCGCCCATGTCGCGGATCAGCCGGTCGATATGCGTCAGTTCCTCGTCGAATGAGGTGACCGTGTGTTTGCTCATGGAAATATCCTCGTCTCGTGCCGCCTCCACAGGAACCCGCTCAGCCGAACCGGCCGGTGATGTAGTCCTGCGTGCGCTTGTCGTCGGGATTGGTGAACATCTTGTCGGTCGCCCCTTCCTCGACCAGATAGCCGAGATGGAACATCGCCGTGCGCTGCGAGACGCGCGCCGCCTGCTGCATCGAGTGCGTCACGATGACGATCGTGTAGTTCTGCTTCAGCTCGTCGATCAACTCCTCGACCTTGGCGGTGGCGATCGGGTCGAGCGCCGAGCACGGCTCGTCCATCAGGATGACCTCCGGCGAGACGGCGATGGCGCGCGCGATGCAGAGGCGCTGCTGCTGGCCACCCGAAAGGCCGGTGCCGGATTCGGAGAGACGGTCCTTCACCTCGTTCCATAGAGCCGCCTTCTTCAGGCTCGACTCGACGATTTCGTCGAGCTCGGCGCGGCTTTTGGCCAGGCCGTGGATGCGCGGGCCATAGGCGACGTTCTCGTAGATCGACTTCGGAAACGGATTGGGCTTCTGGAACACCATGCCGACGCGCGCCCGCAACTCCACCACGTCGATCCTGGGGTCGTAGATGTCCTCCTTGTCGAGCGTGATCTCGCCCGCGACGCGGCAGATCGGGATCGTGTCGTTCATCCGGTTGAGGCAGCGCAGGAAGGTCGACTTGCCGCAGCCCGACGGTCCGATGAGCGCGGTGACCTGCTTCTCGCGCACGTCGAGATCGACGCCGAACAGCGCCTGCTTCTCGCCGTAGTGCACGGTGACCTTCTTGCCCTGCATCTTCACGGACGGTTCGTTCGTCATGGGATTCAGCTTGTTCTCGATTGCGACGTCGGTGAGGATGTTCATCGGTTCGTGCTCCATTTACCAGCGGCGCTCGAAGCGCTTGCGCAGGATCACCGCGACGGCGTTCATGATGACGAGGAAGCCGAGCAGGATCAGGATTGCCGCCGAGGTCTTCTGCTGGAACGCCGGCTCCGGGAAATCGGCCCACATGAAGATCTGGACGGGGAGGATCGTCGCCGGGTCGGTGAAGCCGCCCGGGATGTCGACGATGAACGCCACCATGCCGATCATCAGCAGCGGCGCCGTCTCGCCCAGCGCATGCGCCATGCCGAGGATCGTTCCCGTCATGATGCCCGGCATGGCGAGCGGCAGGACGTGATGGAAGACGGTCTGCACCTTGGATGCGCCGATGCCGAGCGCGGCCTCGCGGATCGACGGCGGCACCGCCCGCAGCGAGGCGCGGGACGCGATGATGATGATCGGCAGGGTCATCAGCGCGAGGACCAGGCCGCCGACGACGGGCGCCGAGCGCGGCATGCCGAACAGGTTGAGGAAGACGGCGAGACCGAGCAGACCGAACACGATCGACGGCACGGCGGCGAGATTGTTGATGTTGACCTCGATCAGGGTCGTGATGCGGTTCTTCGGCGCGAATTCCTCGAGATAGATGGCCGCCGAGACGCCGATCGGGAAGGCGACCGCCAGCGTCACGATCAGGGTGAGGAACGAGCCGACGACGGCGCCCCAGATTCCGGCGAGTTCGGCCTCGCGGCTGGCCCCGGTGAAGAGGAAGATCGTATTCCAGCGGCTCTCGACCGCGCCCTGCGCCTTCAGATTGTCGAGCCAGACGATTTCGCGGTCGCTGATCTTGCGACTGGCTTCCGGGGTGGTGATGGTCCGCAGCACCGCGCCGGCCGGCGCGGAGACGGGTGCGGACAGCGCCTCCAGGACGATGCCCTTGGCGGTGTTGCCGGGCCCGACCTCGGTGAGCTTGACCGTGCCGCCGGCGACGTCGACGAAAAGCGAGGCTGCCGAGCTGGTCAGCCGCAGCACACCGGTGTCATCCGTCGCGCCGGCTCCGCGCGCCAGGCGCGCGACTGTGTCGTCGGCAAAGGTCAGGTCGACGTCGCCCGTCGCAGCCGAGACAGTGACGCCGTTCAGCGCCTGCGGCTCGGCGCTCTTGGCGAGCAGCCCCTTGAGATAAAGATCCGAGAAATCGTCGAGCGGAGCTGAGAACTCGACCGTCTTGCCGAGCATCGACGGATCGTTCTCGATCGCCTGGCGCAGGAAAACGCCGGATCCGCTGGAGACGATGCCGCGCAGCAGCCTGCGCTCCTGCCGGCCGGTCACGTCCGGGAATTTCGCGGCGAGCGCATCCTGGACGATGCCGAGATAGTTCGCGCCTGCCGGATTGGCGGGATCGATATTTTCGGCCGAAAGCTCGACCGGAACCGTCAGGTAGTTCATCCGGAATGCCGGCAGCGCCTGCGTCACGATGGTCGACAGCAGCAACAGCAGGAAGAGCCCCGCCAGCGCCACGGCCCCGGCGCCGAGCCATTTGAAGCGCAACTCCGCGGCGTAGCGCCCTCTCAGGCGCGCCTTGGCGGCATCGTTCGTATGAATACCGGAGGCGCGGTCGGCGCCGCCGCCGATGGTCGAGGCGATATCAGTCATACTGTTCCCGATATTTCTTGACGACGCGGAGCGCGATGACGTTAAGGGCGAGCGTTGCGCAGAAGAGGACGAGGCCGAGAGCGAATGCGGCGCGCGTCTTGGCGCTGTCGAACTCCTGGTCGCCGACCAGCAGGGTAGCGATCTGCACGGTGATGGTCGTCACGGCTTCGAGCGGATTGATCGAGAGATTGGCGGCAAGGCCGGCGGCCATCACCACGATCATCGTCTCGCCGATGGCCCGGCTGACCGCGAGCAGCATCGCCGACACGATGCCCGGCAGCGCCGCCGGCAGCACCACCTTGCGGATGGTCTCGGATTTCGTCGCCCCGAGGCCGGCGGAGCCGTCGCGCAGCGACTGCGGCACGGCGTTGATGACGTCGTCCGAAAGCGACGACACGAAGGGGATGATCATGATGCCCATCACCACACCGGCGGCGATGGCCGATTCCGACGCGACATCGAGGCCAAGCGATTCGCCCATCCCGCGGAAGAAGGGCGCGACGGTCAGCGCGGCGAAGAACCCGTAGACCACCGTCGGGATGCCGGCCAGGATCTCAAGCACGGGCTTGGCGACGGCACGGACGCTCTTGGAAGCGTAGTCGGAAAGATAGATAGCCGACATCAGGCCGATGGGAGCCGCGACGATCATGGCGATGAAGGTGATCAGCAGCGTCCCGACGAACAGCGGTATGGCGCCGAAGATGTCCTGGTTCACCGCGCCGGCCTCCGCGCCCGCGCCGGTGAAGGCGCTTTGCGGCGACCAGTGCAGGCCGAACAGGAACTTGAAGAACGGAACCTCGGCGAAGAACAGCAGGGATTCCAGGATCAGCGACATCACGATGCCGATCGTGGTCAGGATCGCGACGACCGAGCAGGCGATCAGCACGATCCGCACCACGCGCTCGACGACATGCCGGGCGCGGAAAGCCGGGGCGATCCTCCGGTAGCCGTAAAGGAATCCGGCGACGGCAAGCGCCGCGCAGAACGAGCCAATCAGCACCACGCTCGTGGTGTGGATGCTGCGGTAGGCAGCCGCGGCGGCCTCCTTGGTCGCATCCGTGAAGCCGACGAGGCCGCCGAAGGCGATCGCCTTGGCGTCGCGGATGAACGCTTCGACCTGCGGGACGCCCAGTCCGGCAAGATCGGCGGCAAAGCGGGACTTGATGATCGAAGTTTCGACACCGGGGCTGAAGATGGCCCAGGCGGCCAGGGCAAGCAGCGCCGGGCCGGCAGCGCAGAGCGCGAGGTAGCTGCCGTGCTGGGCCGGCAGGGAATGCAGCCTGGCGACCTCGCCGCCGACGACAGCAAGGGCGCGGCCGCGACCGAGGAGAAAGGCCACTGCAGCCAGCGCCAGCAATGCTACAACGATGTACAGAACCATGTCGGACGGACCCCGCGCCTGCTGTACCTGAACACGTCCGCCCGAGGCTGAAGCCGTTCGGCGGACAAGGCCCGGCCGGCAAGAAGCCGGACGGGCCGATTACCGGATGGGATCAGGAACCCATGCCCTTCAGAGCCTTGGCGGCCTCGGCAACCGAAGCGCGCTCGGCGTCGGGCAGCGGGATCAGGCCCTTGTCGGCGAGATAACCCTCCGTGCCCCAGGCGCCTTCCGACGTGTATTCGGCGATGAACTCGGCCATGCCGGGGATCACGCCGACGTGTTCCTTCTTGGCGTAGATGAAGAGCGAACGCGACACGCCGTAGTCGCCCGAGGCGATGTTCTCGAAGGTCGGCTCGATGCCGCCGATCTTGTGGCCCTGCAACTTGTCGGCGTTCTGGTCGAGGAAGGAGAAGCCGAAGATGCCGAAGGCGTTCGAATTGGCTTCGAGCTTCTGCACGATCAGATTGTCGTTCTCGCCGGCCTCGACATAGGCGCCATCCTCGCGGATTTCGCCGCAACCCTTCTCGTTGGCAGCCTTGACCTCGTCCTGGCAGGCCTCATCCATGACCAGCTCGACGAAGGCGTCGCGCGTGCCCGAGGTCGGCGGCGGGCCGAGAACCTCGATCTTGGTGGCCGGCAGCGAAGCGTCGATGTCGGACCAATTGACGTAGGGGTTGGCGACGACCTTGCCGTCGACCGCCACGTTCTTGGCGAGCGCCTTGAAAAGCTGCTCCTTGGTCAGGTCCACGGCAGAGCCGGCCTTCGAGTTGGCGATGACGATGCCGTCGAACCCGACCTTGATCTCGACCGGAGTGGCGCCATTGGCCTTGCACTCTGCCAGCTCGCTGTCCTTCATGGGGCGCGAAGCGTTGGTGAAGTCGGGCGTATTCTCGCCGACGCCGGCGCAGAACAGCTTCATGCCGCCGCCGGTACCGGTGGATTCGACGACCGGCGTCTTGAACTGGCCACCCTGGCCGAGCTTCTCGGCAACCGCGGTGGTGAAGGGAAACACGGTCGAAGAACCGACGATCTGGATCTGGTCGCGCGCGGCGGCATAGCCAGCCGATGCGGCGAGCGCGACGGCAGCGGCCGACGCGGTAAGGATTGTTTTCTTCATCTAGCCTGCTCCTGTTCGGAAACTGTCAAGGACGCGTGTCCTCAGCGCCCGGTGAGCCATTAGCTTTTGACTATTACAGTTGGATGACAGTTTGATGTCAGTCCCGTAACGCAGGCAGGAACAGTACGCCGGCTAATCTTAGCGTTGCTGGGAACCGCTTCCGGGCGGCGGCCCTATGCGTAAGGGAAACAGTAAATGTGACCGGCATCGGGGATGCCCGATGCAGCGCTCGCGGCGACAATGCGATTTCTGGAAAAAAATCGGGCGGGAGGCGGCGCCTGCAGCCAGGGGATGTGGCCTGGCCGGGCCTCGCCGAAACAGTGTCGCGTTGGGGATTGACACCGTCTTTGGTCGGCGGCCGCTGCTCCCGCCCGCTGAAGCGAACAGAATAGCCTTATGGTTAATCCCTGGGCAGGAACGGCGGCTATGGTGCGATCACACCATAGCGCACGTCACTCAGCCGGCATGGCGATTCGCGGCTCCGGCTTGCGCGGTCCAGCGTTCGACCTTTTCAATCAAGGCCTTAGGGCTGATCGGCTTGGGCAGATAGTCGTCCATGCCGGCCTCAATGCAGCGTTCGCGGTCGCCCTTGAGCGCATGGGCGGTGACGCCGATGATCGGTATGTGGCGTCCGCTGCCGGCTTCTGCGTTCCTGATCGCCGCCGTCGCCTCGAGGCCGCTCATTTCCGGCATCGACACGTCCATCAGGATGATGCGTGGGTTCACTTCGTCGAGCGCCGCGAGCGCCAGCCGGCCGTTGGAAACGATCTCGAAACTGTAGTCCGTCTCGCCGAGTATCTGCGTGAACACGAGCTGGTTCACCTCGTTGTCCTCCGCCACCAATATGTCGACGCCATGCCCGTCACCGGCGAGCTTGCCGGCCTTCCTGGCCTGGGCGGGGGGCGGTTCCGAGCCACTCGGCCCGGCCGGCGCAACCGGCTCCGTCCGATCGACAGCCATGTCCTCAGCCGGCGCGCGCTGCTTCTGGATCGCCGCCACGATCGTCTCGAGCAGCAGCGACGAGCGCGCCGGCTTGATGAGCTGCGCTTCTATGGCGAGGTTCCGGAAGCCGGGTCCCGACAGGGACTGGTCGACCGAGGTCAGCATGACGATCGGCGTGTCCGCGATGCCGGGGGTGGCGCGGACGATGCGCGCCATCTCGCCGCCTGTCATGCCGGGCATCTGGTAGTCGAGAACGATGCAGTCGACGGCAATCCCCTGGGCCGCGGCGGCGGCCAGCACCTTCAGCCCTTCCTCGCCGCTTTCGGCCGCGCAGGAATCGAAAGCCCAGGAAGCCATCTGCTCGGACAGGATCGAACGGTTCACCTGATTGTCGTCGACGATCAGGATGCGGGCGCCGGTGACGTCGGACGGCGTCACCCGCCGGCGCGAACGGCCGGCATTGGGCAACGTCACCGTGAACCAGAATGTCGAGCCCTCGCCCTCGGCGCTCTCGACACCGATCTCTCCGCCCATCAGCGACACCAGGCGCGAAGTGATGGCGAGGCCGAGCCCCGTGCCCTCGTGCCGGCGCGTCGACGAGGCATCGACCTGGCTGAATTTCTCGAACACGGCGGCGAGCTTGTCGGACGGTATGCCGATGCCCGTGTCGGTCACCGCGATGCGGATCCGCGTCGCGCCGTCCAGCCGCTCGCCGCTGGCGTCGACCAGCACATGACCGGAATCGGTGAACTTCACCGCATTGCCGATCAGATTGGTGATGATCTGCCGGAAGCGCCCGACATCGCCGACATAGCTCTCGTTGAGTCCCGGCTCGACGCGCACGATCAGCTCAAGATCCTTCTCCTTGGCCCGCGTCGAGATCAGCGTCGCAACGTCCTCGATCGCCTCGGCGAGCGCGAAGGGAGCGGGGTCGAGCACGAGCTGCCCCGCGTCGATCTTGGAGAAGTCGAGGATGTCGTTGATGATGGTGAGCAGCGCATTGCCCGACTTCACGATGATCTCGGTGAAGGTCTTCTGCTTGGGATCGAGGTCGGAGCGGGCCAGCAGTTCGGCCATGCCGAGAACGCCGTTCATCGGCGTCCTGATCTCGTGGCTCATATTGGCGAGAAATTCGGACTTGGCGCGGTCGGCCAGCACCGCCCGGCGCTGCGCTTCCCGCAGTTCCTTCTCGCGTTCCTTCTGCTCGGTGACGTCGATGGTCGAGCCAAGCAGATAGAGCGTCCCGTCGGAGGCCACCATCGAGCCCTTGCGCGCCATCTGGTACCTCACGCCGCCATCAGGTGCGGTGAGCGTCTCCTCGATCTCCCGCCTGTCGCCCGTGCGCAATATGGCCCGGTCGTCTTCCATGAAGGCGAGGCCGTCGTCGCCGGAGACCTCGAAGTCGGTCCTGCCGATCGCCTCGTGGTAGGGAACGCCGGTGAGCTGGGTCCAGTATTTGTTGACGTAGAAGAGCTTCAGGTCGTTGCGCTTGGCGTAGATCGCCACAGGCACGTTGTCGATCAGGCTGCGGAAGATCTCGTTCTCGCGCTGGCTTTCCTGGAGCCGCGCCTCGCGCGCCTTGACCTCGGTGATGTCGGTGCTCGAGCCGATCAGGTGCACGGTGCCGTCACTGGCGACGAGCCGGCTCTTCTTGGCGATGAGCTGGCGCTGTGTGCCGTCACGGCGCGTCAGCGTCTCCTCGACCTCGTTGGCGATGCCGGTGCCGATGACAGAGAGATCGCGCTCGGCAAAGCCGTCGCCTTCGCCGGCAAAGAAATCGCGATCCGTCTGCCCCGAGGCCTCCTCCTTGGAGATGCCGGTGAGGTCGCTCCACGCCTTGTTGACGAACTCGAAGGTGAGATCCTCCGACTTGACGTAGGCGGGGACCGGAAGCTCGTCGAGCACGTGACGGTAGAGCTCGGTCTTGCGCATGCTCCTGCGCAGCGCCTTCTCGCGCTCCTTCATCTCCGTGATGTCGACGCGCACGCCGATGAAGGTGCCGTCGTCAGTACGCGTGTCGATGACCTGGAACCAGCGGCCGTCAGGATTGCGACGCTCGTACATGCTGTGGCGCAACTGGTGCCGCGCCATGTAGGCCTCGGTCCAGGCGTCCGGGTCGGTCTCGTAGAGGATGTCGACCGCCGGGTCGCCGCTGGACCGGAAATAGCCATGCTTGCGGCCGTGCAGGACTGCGTCGCGGAAGGAAAGGCCTGTCCGCCAGATCGGCTGCAGGCCCGGCAGGGAATCCTGCAGCTTGCGGTTGGCAAGGACGAACTTGTCGTCCCGGTCGTAGATGACGACGCCGGCGGGCAGCGATTCCAGCACGTCGGCAAGCCGCCGCCGGGCCACCTCCGCCTCGGTCTCGCGGCGCTTCATATCGGTCGCGTCGAAGACGAAGCAGGCGACGTAGCGCCTGCCGCTGCCGAACTCCACGCGATGCTTGCGCACGATGCGCGAGCGCTCGGCGCCGCCCTGCTCGAACTGCTCCTCGACTTCGTAGGGCTCGCCGCTCGAAAGCACCTGCCGCTCCGACCGCTCGAAAGCGGCAAGCTGGTCGGCCGGCAGGAAGTCCCCGCCATCCCTGCCCAGCATCGCTTGCGGCGACCGTCCGTACAACGAGGCGAAGGCCTCGTTGACAAAGACGAAGTTGAGATCCTCGTCCTTGACGAAGATCGGATCCCTGACCGAGTCCAGCACCGACTCGGCAAGCCGCGACCGCTCCAGCGCCGCCTCGAACGGCGCTATCAGGCCGGTCACGTTGCGGCCGACGCCGCGATAGCCGAGGAACCTCCCGTCGGCGCTGAAACGCGGGAAGCCGGTGATAGAGACCCAGCGGCAGTCCCGCCGGCCGGCGGTGAATTCATAGACGAAATCGCGGAACGGCCTTCGCGACTGCAGATCGTCGAGATGGGCCTCAGCCTGTGCCGACCCGCTCGGCCCCTGCCTCAGGAAGTCGAAGCGGAAGCGTCCAAGCATGGTCTCGGCCGGAACGCCGGTCGCTTCCTCATAGTCTTCGGAGAGCCAGGAGAAGCGCAGTTCGGCATCGGTTTCCCAGATCCAGTCGGAGCCGGCCTGCGCCAGTTCGAAGACCTCGCCGCATGGAAACTCGCGCGTCGGGCACGGCGGCGCCCCTCGTGCCCGCACGAAAGACCTCGCCGATGCGCCTTGCGGCGCCTCTTCCCTGTCCGCCATACCGTTCCACCCTGGACCGGACCTGCCTGCCCCGTCCTCCGCGGCGACTGTGCGCGAGAAGCATTAAGGATTGACTAACCATAATTTGCCTTGGACGCAGATGGGCGACCGCGTCCTAACAGCGGCATGATCGCGGCGGTCGTCGGACTGCCGCCGGCGCGAGATCTTCCCGCCAAGGAAGATACGCATGCGCTTGGCCGCCTCTTGAAGGCTTGGCGGCGGACGCACCGGCTGGTAATCGGATTTTTAGCAAACGGGTTAAGTGAACTTTCAGCCTGGTCCCCGTACGGGATGGCCCTGTCCGCAAATCTCCGTACAGAGACAACAGCGTGAACCGTTCAAGAGGCGGGGATGAAGCTCGACTTTCCGACGCTTTACGTCGTCATCCTGCTCAACTCCATTGGCTTTGCGCTGGTGTGGGCGCTCATCGCCTTTTCATACCGCTCGCTGCACGCCGCCAGATACTGGCTGGCCGCGCTGGTCATGACCTGTCTCAGCGGGCCGGCCCTCGTGCTCGGCGACGGCTGGCCCCTGCTGCTCTATGTCGGGAACGTGCTGGTCATCGGCAGCTTCGCCGTCATCTGGCAGGGCGTCCGCGTATTTTACGGGCAGGCGCCCACCTGGCACTGGGTCGCCCTGATCGTCGCGGTCAGTGTCGGGGCCATGATACTTTTCGGATCGTCACAGGCAGCCAACAACATCATCTTCGCGCTCGGCCAGATAGTCGCCGTTGCCTTGGCCATCGCGACATTGCTCAGCGCCGGCAGACGGCATCTGGGCGCCTGGGTGGCCGCGGCCGCCGGCGGCGTGCTGATCGTCGGCCAGAGCGCCGAAGCCGTGACCAACGCGCTCCGGCTCGCCGGGTGGATGAGCACCGACGCCTATTATGTGCTCGCAGCCTGGTTCCTCGTCTGCGCTGTCATTGGCGCCAGCATCTGGAATCTCGGCTTCCTGCTGATGACGACCGATCGCCTGCGCGCCGACTTGCACGCACTGGCGACGCGCGACGAGCTGACGGGCCTGCCGAACCGGCGGGCACTCGGAGAGAGAATCCGCTTCAGCGAAAAGTCCGCGAGGCGAAAGGACAGCAGCGTCGGGGTGCTGATGATCGACCTCGACAAATTCAAGGACATCAACGACGCATACGGACATGCCGCCGGCGACGCCGCCCTGAAGCATATAGCGTCGGTGACGGCCTCCCTGCTGCGGGACGGCGATTTCCTGGCGCGTATCGGCGGCGATGAGTTCTGCATCTTGCTGCCCGGCGTCAATGTCGTCCAGGCGAGCTCGATAGCCGAGCAGCTGGCCCGCTCGATTGCGGACCGCCCGCTGAACTGGCGCGGCAACGACATCGCGGTTTCCGCCAGCATAGGTGTCGCCGAGTGGAGACCGGATTCACCCGTCGGCCTTGCCGACAGCCTGCCGCTCGCCGACGCTGCGCTCCTCGGCACCAAGCGCGACGGCCGCAACGGCAGCAGCGTCTACAAGCCCAAGCCGCCCCTGCTGAGGATCGTATAGACAGGACGCGCCATCGCGACCGGGCAATTCCAGAGCGCGACTACGCTCCCGGAAGCCGTTCTGACTGCATATTATGAGGGAACAGGCCAAGCCGCTGGAAAGAGCTTGGTACGCCCACGGGGAATCGAACCCCGGTTTGCGCCGTGAGAGGGCTTGAAGATAAGCCAGCCAGGTTCAGCCTCGTCCATTGAAACCTCACTAAACTCAATGAATTGAGTAGCGCAATCCATGCTTGTCCAACTGAGTCAGCGCATGTATATTGGACAAAGAGTTGGACAGATCGGAGCCAGGATCATGGCAAAACGAGTGAAGGATGCCCAGTTGGACAGCCGGGCGGCGCGCGAGAAGCTGAAGGTGCGCGGCAAGCCCTATTACAGGGCGCTCGCTCGCGGGCTGCATCTGGGCTACCGAAAGAACAAGGTTGGCGGCGTCTGGGTCGCGCGACTTTACACCGGCGACCGGTCCTACAAGGTGGAGACCATCAAGCCAGCAGACGACAGGCTGCCAGCAGACGGAGCTTCGGTGCTCGATTTCTGGCAGGCGCAGGATGCGGCCCGCCAGCTCTACGGACGTCAGAACGCGCCTGCCGAACCGGAAGCCGTCACGGTTCGGCGGGTCGTTGAGGACTACATCAGGAAGCGCGACGAGCGCGACAGCCGTCGGCGCGGGAGCGCAGTGCGGTCGGACGCCAGCCGTAGGCTCGGCCGCTACGTTCTGGGGCAGAAGAAGCGTGGCAACCACGACGCCATACCTGCGACGTCGCTGGCCGGCATAGCGATGGCCAACCTAGCCGACGACGATCTCGCCGGCTGGCGCAAGAGCCTGCCTGACACGTTGAAAGAAACGACAAAGCGGCGGCTGGTTAACGACCTCAAGGCCGCACTCAACGGGCAACGCAAGCAACTGAACCCGGCGGTAGACGTGAAAGCGGCGCTGAAGAGCGATGTCACCGACGACGAAGCCGATCCGGTCGCACGGGACAGCCAGATTCTGAGCGACGCCCAGATCATGCGCCTGCTCGGCGCTGCTGGGCAGATCGACGCCGAACTTGGCTGGGATGGCGACCTGTTTCGGCTCGTCTCCGTGCTGAATGCCACAGGTGCGCGGTTCTCGCAGATTGCCCGCATGAAGGTGAGGGACTGCCAGTTGGCCGAGGCCCGGCTGCTTGTGCCGTCCAGCCGCAAGGGCAAGGGCGGCGGTAAGGCCGGGTCGATCACTATCCCTGTCGAGCCGGCCGTGATCGACGCACTGCGGCCGGCGGTGGTCGGTCGCGCCGGCGATGCGCCGCTCCTGGAGCGCTGGAGGCATCGGCAGACGCCAGGCAGCATCCGCTGGGTGCGCGGGGAGCGCGGGCCATGGCAGACATCGACTGAAATGGATCGGTCTTGGCGGGCCATCCGGGAGCGCGCGCAGATGCCAGGCGTGATCGCCTACGCGCTGCGTCATTCATCCATCGTTCGCGGCATCCGGCAGAACCTGCCGATCCGGCTCGTCGCGGCAGCGCACGACACGTCGGTTGCGATGATCGAAAAGCATTACGCCAAGTGGATCACGAGCGGGCTTGAGGAGATGGCTCGCGCCGCTATCGTGCCGTTGATGCCGCCGGCAGACGCAGGCGGTAAGGTTTTGCAATTGCCTTCTCGCTCAAAGCAAAAAGCGCTGTAGAATTAGAATAACATTCCTATCAACTTCGGGGAACCCCTGCGCGTGAGCGCGGGGGTTTATTTGTGATGGTCAGCAAGCGCTTTCTTGTATTCTTATCATAAGGAGACGTAGAACTATGTTGCTATAACGATATATATTTCTCATGTTTTATATGAGAATTGCCGCCATTAATATTGATTTTCTTATTAGGAAGTACTGTAAAGCGTCGATGGTGCTTAAAAGGTGCTTAGCAAGAACCGTTGATCAAGTAAGGTTACTACGTATATTTTGAACACGGATGGAACGGGGCGAATAGGCGTCGCCGCATCAATGGAGGCATCACCGCCGAACAAAAAGAGGAACGACCATGCCTACCATCGAGACCCAAATCGCCACTTTCCGTGATCCTTCCGTGCCGGGGTTCTGTGCGCGCCACCATCTGTCGAGGTCTAGTTATTACAATCTGAAGGCCGCCGGCAAAGCGCCACGTGAGTACGTCGTGGGGAAGCTCATCCGCATCTCGCCCGAGGCTGAAGCCGCATGGGTACGCGACCGCGAGGCGGAAGCCGAAGCCCGCGCCACTGCAACAGCATAACGAGAGAACCGGCCGTCGCGAACGACGACCGGGGGTAGACTTCTCTCTGAGTGCTGGAAACGCTTAGAAAACATAGTCTTATCGCCCCGAAAGTCAAGGCGCGACGGTCCCGCTGAAGGACCATCACGATGACCAGAAAACCCCCCATCTCGCCAACCGGCCCGAATGTCGTCAGCTTCGAGCTGCCATTGCCGGTCGCCATCTTCGCCGGCCTGTCGACGTGGCTCGCGCTCAGCGGGCTCGTCTTTCTGGCGGGCGGCCTCGTCGGCCGATTGCTGCAGGCGGTGCTCTCATGAGCACCGCTAACCCTCCCACTCCGGAAGCAAGTTCGATGAAACAGTATACGCGCGACCGGCTGAAGCTGCTGGAAAACGGCTACAGTCCCATCCGGAACCGCGACAAGCGGACTTTCATGAGAGACTGGACCTCGGCCGAGATCACCGAGGAAACCATCCTGTCGTGGGACCGCTCGACGCGCGACACGGCCACAGGAATGCGCGTCGAGAACGGACTGGCCGTCATCGACTTCGACACCGATGACAAGGATGCGATGGACGAGATCGCCGATACGGTGTGCGAGCGCATCCCTGAGCTTGGACAGGCCTACAACCGCCGCAAGCTCGTCATTCGCCAAGGAAAAGGGGCGAAGGAAGCTTGGTTCTGCCGAACGTCGGAAGAGTTCGGTCGCATCCACAGCCGAGCGTTCACGAAGTCCGACGAAACCGTCGATGACGGCACCCATCGCGTCGAGATTTTTGGCGGTGCCTCGCCTCGGCAGTTCGGATGCGCAGGCCCGCACACGGTCGATGACGACGGCACCGTCAAGGTCGAGTATCGCTATCCCGAGGCGTCGTTGCTCGACACGAAAAAGTCGGAGCTTCCCGAGCTGACGAAGCAGCAGTGCTTCCAGATCGCCGACATCGTCGAGGACGTGCTGACGCGACGCGGCTGGAGCCCCGTCGAGCGCTCGTCGAAGGGCGAGAACGACGCGACGCGCGTCTACGATCTTACCGACGACATGACGTTCGACATGCAGAACGGCGACACGCTGACGCTCGACCAGTTGCGCACAGCCGCGAAGGCGCATGAGCACGGCCTACGCTGCAGCGCTAGCTGGCTGGAGGGTCCACAAGCCGTTAATCGAACCCGGTGCCTCGTGACGGTCACGAGAACGGGCAATCTGGCCATCTGGGAGAGCGCTGCAGGCGTCACGCACCTTGAAGCTGAGCTGAAGCCCTGCGACCTGTCGGAAGGCATTCGCGAGCGGCTCAGAAAGCTGCAGGTCTCGGCAGCGAGCAGCGGCATCGCTGTGGCGACCGGCGAGGAGGCGGAACGGCTTGCGTACAACAAGCTGGTAGACGCCGAAGTCGAGAAGCTTTCTCGGCTCGCGCAGAAGGAATATCAGCGTGCCCGCACCCCGGCGTCGCGGCGGCTCGGCATAAACCTTCGGACGCTCGACAGCATGGTCCGCACCACACGGAAAGCCCGCACCGATAAGGCGGCTCGGGCCGACGCCGCCAGGCACGGCCGCGCCCTGACCTGCGACGACTTCGCCGCAGACATGCAGACCCATCAGTACATTCACAAGCCGACTGGTGCGCTGTGGCCCGCCCCCAGCGTCAATGCGCGCGTCCCTCCGGTCGAGGTCAAAGACGGTGACGCAACACCCGCGTCCGAATGGCTCGACAGGAATAGCCCGGTCGACCAGCGGACATGGCTGCCCGGCGAGCCGGAAATCATACGTGACGAGCTGATAGACGAAGGCGGTCGACGCCCTCACAAAGGGGCGGCCGTATTCAACGTGTACAAGCCTGCGGTCTGCAAATCGGTGTCGGGCGACCCGGGACCATGGCGCAACCATGTCCACCTCGTTTACCCCGAGGACGCCCCCCACATCATTTCTTGGATGGCGCATCGGGTGCAGCGGCCGGCGGAAAAAATCAACCACGCGCTGTTGCTGGGCGGGAAGCCAGGCATCGGCAAGGATACGATCCTCGAACCCGTCAGGCAGGCTGTCGGGCCGTGGAATGTCGCCGACATCAAGCCCGACGAGCTGTTCGGCCAGTTCAACTCGTTTGCGCGATCCGTACTCGCGGTCATCAGCGAAATCCACGATCTCGGCGACGCCAACCGCTTCTCCTTCTACGAGCGGACTAAACGCTACATCGTGGCCCCGCCCGAGGTGCTGACCGTGAACGAAAAGCACCTTCGGCCGTACAACGTGCCCAACGTCTGCGGCGTAGTCTTGACGACCAACCACAAGACGGACGGGCTCTTCCTGCCGCCGGATGATCGCCGCCACTACGTCGCATGGTCACCGCTGATGGAAAACCCGAGACCGGCGGCGTACTTCGACGAACTCTATCGCTGGTACACGCAGGAATGCGGTTTCGAGATCGTCGCGGATCACCTGCGAACGCTCGACATCAGCGCTTTCAACCCTAAGAAACCGCCGCTCAAAACTGGGGCGTTCTGGGAGATCGTACACGCGTCCAGCAATCCGGAAGACGCGGAGCTGGTCGACGCGCTGGAAGGGCTCGGCGACAAGGACGCAGTCATCATCTCCGACCTGATGCAGCATCGGGTCGGGCGTGAACTCGGCGATCTGGCGTCGCGCCGGAAGGTGCCGCACCGGATGGGTGCGGTCGGCTACGTCATCGTTCGCAACCCTGCCGCCAAAGACGGCCTGTGGAAGCTGAACGGCAAGCGGCAGGCGATCTACGGCCGCGAAGCCGCGACGCCGGCAGCGCGGCTGCAGGCTGCTCAGGCGCGGGCGAAGGAGCCGGAAGTTGGGGGCGGCAAATGACAACCTTGGGCACCCCTGTCCGGCGACAGCAACCGCAGCGTCAAAAACTGCCTGCGATCAGTGAAGTCAGTGATCCGCCATTGCACGACTTTTCAAATCAAAACACATGCTAACTATCTGACATTGTTCCTAAAAGATGAAAAAGAAATACGCAAAATGACTGGATCACTGATCGGAAGAAGAGAAGTGATCTGTTTTGAAAAGCCGCGCAATGGCGGATCACTGATTTCACTGACTTCACTGATCGGAAGCTCACTGCGGCGGCAGCGCGAGTTGCCTGTGCCGCCTGTGCCAGCCCCTTCCTCCCGGCGGCGACCCCGCCGCAGCGCCAATGCCCTGCCGGCGCGCTGGGCCTCACTCTATGGAGCATTGGGATGAGCAAGATCATCGATTTCGAAACCTATCGCCGATCCTTCGTCGCACAGACCCGACAGCGCCTGAGCCGCGCCGAGCGGAAGCAGACCCGCCGCCGACGCTACACCGATAACCTGCTCGACCTTGAGACGCAGCGCGCTCGCCCGACTAAACCGCGGCGCCGGTGCTGGTCGAGGCCGGGTCCGCCCCGGCGAAGCCTGCCGGCTTGCTGTCCAACCCTCAGCGAAGCGCGTGCCTTGGCAGTATGGCTGCTGCATTGTGAGCGCGACTGCATGATCAGCCACTTCGAACGCCGGCTCGCCGAAACCATTGTCGAGAAAGCGGACGCACGAAGGCATGTCACTCGATGGGACGCCAACCGGCTCATGCGAACCGTCAACCGGGTTCGGGCCTGAAGACCCGCTTGATGGTTGGCAGCCATCTGCGATGATGTAGACGGCCAGGGGTTTCGCCGTTGTTGATCAAACGGAATTGGGGTGATGTCGTGAACAAGTTTCTTCTTCTCTCAGGCCTTTGCCTTCTGACGGCCTGCGCGACGCCGCCGGACCAGATCAAGCCGGTGGCCGACAACCGAAAGTGACACAGAACGACCGCGACCGGCTCGCAGACATCAGCGCCAATCAACAGAAGAACGCCGACCGCGATGCACTCGGAGTTTTCTTAGTCGGCGTGCCTCTCGGAAAGGATGACGACCACGCGCCCGAGATCGCAAGATTGAAAGGTCGCTGCGGGGTAAAATAGAGAGGCTACTTGGTGCGGCGACCCATCACGCCGCGCCAGAAGGAGATAAGGATGGTTGCGCCCGGAGGGCGCCGCTGGCTGTGACAAACTGGAAGCGGTGCCGACCGGCCGCCAACGAGTTATTGAGGGATACAGCGCAATATTGCCATTTATGTCTATCATAGATTTCAGCTCCTAAAAGGGCGGCGCGCCCGGCGGGCAGCGCCCCTCAGGAGGCGAAGATGACGCAGAACCAGCGGCAAGGTCGACCATCGAGCTATTGCGCCGAAGCTATCCAACTCGCCAGAAGCGGCATAACGCAACCCGAGATCGCCGCAGCGCTAGGGTGTTCGAATAGAACTCTCTCGCGGTGGGCGCTCAAGTACCCGGAGTTTCGTGCTGCCTTAGATCGAGGCCTCGTCAGACGCGATGCCGAACGGCGCTTGGCCGAGACAGCGCCGCTCCGTGCTAGTGCGGCGAAACTTCTACGTATGATAGCGGACGCCCAGGCTTCCGCTGGTCACTGTAAAGGTCCTTCGGGGGACAACAGTCGTGACGTCACCAGATCGGATAGGGGATTGAGAGGTACCCCAAAAATCTCGCGCCAGGATGATCTCGCTCTGAGAGAAACCGAACCAATTTTCGCCCGATATAAGCCGGCCGAGGATGAACAGAACCTTTCGCACGGCGAGCCTCTTGAACTCCTTGATCCTCGTGCCGATTGGTAGGTTTCGCTGCCGGTGGCGGAACGCCGTGCGGCAATCTATAATGTTGTTAGAATTTTGTCTGCGAGTTGTCTGACTGCCAGCGAACTTGGCTGTAGGAAACGCATCCTTGAAGGGAATGACAGTACTCGGGGGGAGAGCACATGGCAGCCAAATTGCTGCAAGTTATCGCGGACGGCGGGTGCTATTGGCGACGCCAGGAAGAGAGCCGCGGCCACTCTTTTGCCGTGCCAAACGCGACGCCGTTCAAGATCGCGATGGAAGGGCCGCTGAGCAATCGCTTTCGAGAAGGAGAATGCCGCGGCGGATATTTCGTTATGGCCGATGGGACAAAGTACATCTCCGCTAACGAAGCGGTGAACACGGTTCGCGATGTTTCGAGCAACGCCTTCCTGCACGTCTACTTTTATCTCGACGGCCGATGGGTCGTGGCGGACGACGTACGGGAAAGCGATTGGTCTCTGCTCGACGAGATCGATGAAGAGGCACTGCGGATCGCTAAGGAGGATGTGCGCCGCGTAGCCCGTCAGAAGAAAGCCGACGCAGATGAAGTACGCATTACTCGGGCCGCTGCAAAATACGCCCTGCAGAGCAATGCCGTCATGGAGCTTGCGCGGATGGCAGTCGAACATCGAAAGAGCATGGCGTCGTTCGTCACCGATGGACTGGATCTTTGAGGTGGCGCTTATCCGGCGTTTCCGTACCGATTGCGATGGATGGCAAGCGACGTGATCTCATCTTACGACTGCGTTATGGAGGGGGGAGGGTGATATGATGCAGCGGGTCTCAATTGTCCGTTGCGTGCCTTGCTGCATGCGCCGAAGTCGGATGCATACCTGACCAGCCCGAGCGTCGACGGCACGAGCAACCACAGATATTGGGCCGAAGATTGAGGCGGAACCATCGTAACTCGAAGTTCTGTTGATGGTGGCCGCTAGCGACCATGCCGGCTTGCGGCATTGCCAACACACCTTATGCCAGTACCTTCTGAACCGTGGCCTTTGAGAAGCCTATCTGGGCCGCAATCTTTCGGATGCTGACACCCTCTTTCCGCAGCTTCCATATCTCAGCTTCGATCGCATCGGTGACGAGCTTGGGCCGTCCACCAACCCTGCCTTCGGCCTTGGCCTTGGCTATGCCTTCCATCTGACGCTCCCGGCGTATCTCGGTTTCGAACTCCGCGATGAGTGCCAGGATGCCCATGACGAGCTTGCCGGTTCTCGACGTGGTGTCCACGGCCGCATCGTCCAGCACCTTGAAGCCGACGCCCCTATCGTTGAGGTCCGTCACGATCCTGTAGAGGTCCGCTGTCGAGCGAGCGAGCCTGTCGAGCTTGGTGACAAGCAGCGTGTCGCCTTCCCTGACATAGCGCAAGCACTCGGCTAGCTGTGGCCGTTTACCGTCCAAGCCTGACCGCTTCTCTGAAAACAGCTTCGTAGCGCCTGCTGCCTTCAAGCGATCAAGCTGCGTCTGGTAGTCCTGCTGTCCTGTCGAGACCCGCGCGTAGCCTACGATGCTGCCCATGTCTGTACCCTTTTCTCTATGCGAATGCAGACACATGGTTAGTGTACGCAATAAGTACAGTCAACAGGTCTGTGCTAGAAAGGTGTACTTTTGTGGACGCGAAAGTGATTATGATTGCTCTGGCTTGACTACTTTCGATAGCGTTCCGCGATGTGAGAATGCGGGGAGAGTGGCTATGGCCGTCAAGCGTAACCGAATACCGCTTCCACTTCATTCGTCCGTCCTTCAATCATGGTCGCGCTCTAACTCCAAGGTGGATGAAAATCTCAGTGGCAGGTCAGACCGATCGGCGCCAACGTGTCGGTGAAGAGGCTGTTGATGCCACGTTGAGGCGGACGAAGGCCGGCAGGCGGTGACAGCCGGCCGGTCCTTCGAGTGCCTTAGACGTGACTTGAACGCCGATTTCTCGCAGCCGGCGGAATCGCCGTATCCTCGACCAAGATGTCCTTCTTGCGAGCAAAGGCCATGAACACCCCTCGTGCGGTTTCAGTGTCGATGTCGCCGGCAAGTGCAGCCTTGCAAGCGCGGACTGCAGCTCGTTGCTCAGGGCTATTGCCGCCCCACTCCGATGCGAATTGGTAGGCATCTGCCACGGTGTTCAATTGTCGGGGAAAGCCAAGTCCGACCCATACGACAACTGGCTTTAAAAACGGCTGTGCAAGCATAGACACCTCCTTGGCTCTTGGGCCGGCAATCCGGCGCTGTGACGTTTAAGAGACAAGATTTGTGGCGCGGTTTTCGTCGTTTCAAGGGGTCTTAAGGTTGGTGTGCGTGTCTGCCGTCTTCCTTCAGCCGGCTGGAAGACGGCGCTGCTATCCGCCATGACGGCGGGTCGGTTCTTGTCGGTAGTTTTAGCCTCGGGCTCGCACCCATACGTCGTGGTTGCAATTCAGACAGGTGGATCGATCTCTGTCGGCAGTCGTGCCGCACTGCTTGCATACCAGGGAATCCCTGCCTGCCGTTTGGGTGGCTTTGACCTCGGTCGGTGGTTCTATTTCCCAAGGAGGCACGATCGGCAAGCCCGGCCTGCTTTCCTTTGCTTTGAAGACGGTCAGCGCGCCATCCGTTTCGATGTAGGCGTGCGCCACCTCACCGAGATGTTCCACTCCGTGTTCTCGCAGCTGCTGGAACAATTCGTTTCTGCTGAGGCTGTCGCTGCTCAAAGTCGCGACACATCACTCCGCCGCGGATCGCTTCTTCTGGAATGCCGTCAATCGCTCGCTCTGCCGTTGAGCTCTTCGCGATGACGGTGTCTAGACCTTTGTTGGCGACGACAACGACCGTGATTACCAGAAGGGCATGAAGTAGGGGCACATCAGGATAGAACATTGCGTCCCCCACCGCAGATCCGAGCGCGATGACCAGAAGAAATTCTATTGTGGAGAGTTGTCCTATAGTCCGGCTGCCAAGCCACCTCAGTAACACCAGGGCATAAACGTAGATGACGGCTGTCCTGAACGCTATCTCGAGCAGAAACAGCGTCGGCTCGTCGCCCAGAAGCATACGCTCCCAATCGAATATTTGTATTGCCTGATCCACGTTCAGCCTCCTTGCACAGGCCAGAACGCTACCCATGGAACAACGTTCCTGGCCGGGCCGGATTGCCGGGGCCTCAAATCCGGGTACGGTGTCAGCACGAGAATTCTATCGTCACCCATCTTGCTCGCTGGCGCTTACGAGTTCAAAGGTTGACCAGATATGTCAAAACGTCTGCTTAGGTATTGAGAGCCGGTCTGTCCGAAACGCCATGCTTTGTCGACAGCTTTCGAAATACCAATCCGGCAGCCGCAGACCACCGGTACGGAAGCATCGGGTCTGTTGAAGGAGAAAGCGGAATCGCCGAGAAATCGGCCATCGCAGGACCCGTCTATCCCCAGAGCCCGCGCTAACCGGCCGGGGCCGGAACATAGCAGGCGCAGCCCGGTAAGCCTCCGACGCTCAACCATCCGATCGATCCCGTGCAGCGGTTCAATCGCGCGAAGAAGAACTGCAGATCCTGGGCTACAAACGAAATTCAGGCACCAATGAAGGCCGTAGGAGCGGTAGACATATGCGTGGCCGGGTGGTCCGAACATGACAGCGTTGCGACGTGTCTCTCCGCCGAAACTGTGTGAGGCTGGGTCATCTGCAGCATAGGCCTCGGTTTCAACGATGATGCCGCCCACGCCGTGCACACAGAAATCAAAGTGTTGATTGCTGCTGAGAAGTGACCCGGGGGAGCGTGTAATTTTCATTGAGAAGTGACCCATGTTTGAACCCGTC
>NZ_RCIZ01000013.1 GCF_003666685.1 Mesorhizobium sp. YM1C-6-2 | reverse complement strand
GTCGCGCGGCGCAACGTCGAGCACCGACAATGCCAGCTCAGGCTCATAAGCACGCAGATATCCTATCCGGATCTCGGCCGCCGGCTGCCCGGGTTTTGCCGCCTCGGCTTCAGGCGTGGTTTCCTGAGCCAGGGTGGGCCAAGCGTTGACGGTCGTCAAAAAAAGTCCGAAGAAGATCGCAAGGGTGTTCGGCACCATGCCCTTCATAGCAGGCGTTCTCTCTCCCATGCTGCGTAAGCCGGCCAAATATCATCCGGACTTGCGATGCAGTATTTTTTCGGTGCCGTGATGACCTTAACGCAGCAACTTTCGATATCAACCCCCATGGCCTTCCTGCTCACGGCAAGTTTAGCGGTGGGCATCACGGCCAACACGGCGCATGCCGACGGCAAGGCCGCGGTCTTTGAATTCGAGCTCCAGCATGGCGAACTGGTGCCGGGTGTGCCGAGCAAGAAGGAAGCCGAGGACAAAAGGCGCGCAATGGTCACCGAGCGCCTGCGCGCCCATCTGGCCAACTCGGGCTTCGACCTTGTTAACACCGAACCTTTCGCCGAGAAGGCGGCCGCCGCCAACCTGCAGGCCTGCGGCAACTGCGCCGACGATTTCGCGAGGGAACTCGGCGCCGACTACGCCTTTACGGGCGTCGTCTACAAAGTATCCGAACTTGTCCTCAGCATGAGCGTTCTTGTCCATGAGGCCGCGACTTCCCGACCGGTGACCAGCGCGACGGTCGATCTGCGCGGCAATACCGACGAATCCTGGCAACGCGCCATCGACTACCTCTATCGCAACGTCCTGTCGGCCAGGCTGGAGAAACTGAAGAAATGACCAAAATGCTGGCCAGCGTCGCCGATCTTGCCGAGGCGGAAATCGCGGTTTCGGGCGGCGCCGACATCATCGACCTGAAGGACCCGAAAGCCGGGGCGCTCGGCGCTGCCGCGACCGAGATCATCCGCCAGGCGGTCCAGGCGGTCGCCGGCCGCCGCGCCACCAGCGCCGTCTGCGGCGATCTGCCGATGGAGCCGGAAACCATACGCGCCAAGGCCGAGGAGGTGGCGGCAACCGGTGTGGATTACGTCAAGATAGGCTTCTTTCCTTCCGCAAACGCCGCCGCCTGTGCGGAGGCCTTGGCCCCCCTTGCGGCGCGGACAAAGCTGATCGCCGTGCTGTTTGCCGACAGGGAGCCGGATTTCTACCTGCTCGATGTGTTCGCGAAGCAGGGCTTCCACGGCGTCATGGTGGATACCGCCGACAAGGCCAGGGGACGGCTGCTCGATCACCTCCCGCCGGAGCGCATCCCGGCTTTCGTGAACCGCGCCCGGGCGCTTGGCCTTCAGGTCGGCTTAAGCGGGTCGCTCGAAGCGCCCGACATCCCTCGGCTACTGCCATTCTCGCCCGATTTCCTCGGTTTCCGCGGCGCGCTCTGCGATCAGTCGCAGCGCACCGCCACGATCGATGCGGAGGCCGTCAAGCATATCCGTTCGCTGATCCCGGAGGAGCGGCAGACCGGCCGCTCGGCAAGCGTCGACTACAGGTTGCTCGCGGCACGCGGCTATTCCCCGGGCGCGGTCGACCCCACGCTCGGGACGGACAGCATCTTCGTGCGGGATTTCGTGCTTCCCGTCCAGATCGGCGCCTACAGTTTCGAGCACGGCCATACGCAGAAGGTGCGGTTCGACGTGACCGCCGATGTGCTCAGGGTCACCAAGAACCCGGAGGACATGCGTCATGTCTTCTCCTACGACATCATCATGGACGGCATCCGCGCCATCATCGCCCGCGGCCATGTGGAGCTCAGCGAGACGCTGGCCGAGCAGGTGGCTGCGCATGTACTCGAGGACCCGCGCGTCGTGCGGGTAAAGGTCAGGGTGGAAAAGCTGGAACTCGGCGCCGGCGGCGTCGGCGTCGAGATAGAGCGCAGACGGGCCAGCGAGAAGCCGGCGCTCAAGCCCACGGCACAGCCGGAGAAAACGCAAGACGCGGTCCACGGGCACGGCAAGAAAGGCCTCACCCGGTGAAGGGAATCGTCGTCAAGCTCGGCGGCAGTACGGCCGGCCACGACGAGATGAAGGTCTGGATCGCGGCGCTGGCGGGGTCGAGCCTGCCGCTCGTCATCGTGCCGGGCGGCGGGCCTTTTGCCGACCAGGTGCGCAGCGCGCAGAAAGGCATGGGCTTTTCCGATGCGGCTGCCCATGCCATGGCGATCCTCGCCATGGACCAGTTCGGGCACGTCATCGTGGACAGTCACAAGAGGTTTTCGGCGGCCCACTCGATAGAGGAGATCGAACGGGCTTCGGCTGTGGGGAAAATCCCCGTCTGGCTGCCTTCCGCGCTTGCCACTCCCGCCCAGGACATTCCGGCCTCCTGGGAGATCACTTCGGATTCGCTGGCGGCGTGGCTGGCCGGCAAGCTCGGCGCGGAGGCGTTGCTGCTGGTCAAGCAGAGCAGGGCGTTCACAGGGGACGACGGCGTCGCCGATCTGATGGCAAGGGGTATCGTCGATACCTATCTTGCTGCCATGCTTCCGGCTGCGACCGGCCTTTACGTCGCCGGCGCTCAGGACACAGGCACGGCCGCAGCAACGCTGTCGTCGGGACGGATACCGGGGATACGGATCGTGGATGGAAATCCGATGAGCAAGGCAGGGTAGCAATGATCGGTCTCGGTCGAATTCCGTCGGCAATCGCCCGCAACGGGCAGTCTGTTTCACTCCGGGCCTGAGAATGCTGGAAAAACTGCATACGCCGCGCTGGGCATGGGTCCTGACCGGCTCGGGGCACTTCTTCGTCGAAAGCTTCGAGCTCATCCACGGGCTCGAACATTGCGACGTCTTCGTTTCCAAAGCCGCGAACGAGGTGCTGCGCATGTACAAGCTGAAGCTCGATTTTCCCGAGACGATGCGCGTCCTGCATGACAAGACCGCGAGTTCGGTGCCTGTCGGCGCTTTCTATCATGGCATCTACCATACGGTGGTGGTCGCGCCGGCGACTTCCAACACCGTAGCCAAGTGCGTGCTCGGCATTTCTGACACGCTCGCCACCAATGTCTTCGCGCAGGCGGGAAAATGCCGCGTGCCGTCGATCGTCTTTGCCTGCGACACGGCGCCGGAACTCGAGACGATGGCGCCGCACGGGCTGGTCAAGGTCTATCCGCGCAGGATCGACCTGGAGAACACCGAGAAGCTGAAGGATTTCGAGCGGACGAAGGTGGTCGAATCGCTGGCCGACCTGAAGGCTGCGATCCGCGAGCGCCATGCCGAGTTGAAGCGCGCCGAACCGGCTGGACATGGCTGAGCGGCTGGTTTTCCTCACGGGGCATCTCGCCAAAGCGCGGCTGGAGAAGCTGCTCGCCGGGCTCGGCGACACGGAATTCGCCTGGGAGGTGGTCGATATCGGCGTAAAGGTCGCGGCGCTGATGACGGCAGAGATCATAGTCCGGCGGCTCAAGATGCCTGAGGGCACCGATCGCGTGATCCTGCCGGGACGCTTTCGCGGCGATGTCGAGCGGCTTTCCGAGCATTTCGGCATTCCATTCCAGCGCGGTCCTGACGAGCTTGCGGACCTGCCGCCCTATCTCGGCCGGGCCGGCCAGCCGCCCGACCTTTCCCGACACGACATCAAAATCTTCGCCGAGATCGTCGATGCGCCAGCGCTGTCGATAGAAGCGCTGGTCAAGCGCGCGCACGCGCTTGCCAAGGCCGGCGCCAACATCATCGACATCGGCTGCCTCCCGGAGACGCCGTTTCCGCTACTGGGAGAAGCGGTACGCACGCTGAAGGCGGAGGGCCTTGCCGTCAGCGTCGATTCCGCCAGCCAAGACGAGTTGCGCATCGGCGCATGGGCCGGCGCCGACTATCTGCTCAGCCTCGACGAAAACACGCTGCCGCTGGCCTTCGACAGCAAGGCGACCCCGGTGCTGATCCCGTCGGCCCCCGGAGATCTCGATTCACTCGGGCGCGCCATCAAGGCGGCGGACAAGGCCGGTATCTCCTTCATCGCCGATCCCGTCCTCGACCCTATCCATTTCGGTTTCGCGCGCTCGATCGGCCGTTTCATCGAGGCGCGCCGCCGCTGGCCCGAGGTCGAATTGCTGATGGGCACGGGCAACCTCACCGAACTCACCGACGCCGACAGTTCCGGGGTCACCGCGCTTCTCACCGGACTTTGCTCGGAGCTCGATATCCGCAACGTGCTCGTCGTTCATGTCAGCCCGCATACGATCCGGACGGTGGAGGAGCACGATATCGCCCGCCGCATCCTGTTTGCGGCGAAGAGCGATGGCGCGCTGCCGCGCAGCTACGATCCCGGCCTGCTGCAGGTGCACGACCGCAAACCCTATGCCGCCTCGGTCGAGGACATCGCTACGCTCGCCGCCGAGGTGCGCGACGCCAATTTCCGTATCATGACGGCGGAAGACGGCATCCACGTCTTCAACAACAAGGGCCATGCGGTCGCACAGGATGCGTTCGAACTGTTCGCCGGTCTGGGTGTCGAGCGGGACGGCGCCCACGCCTTCTATCTCGGCGCGGAACTCATGAAGGCCGAGATCGCCTGGCGGCTCGGCAAGCGTTACGCGCAGGACGAACCGCTTGCCTGGGGCGTCGCCGCGCCCGCGCCGGAGACCGACCGTACCAGGCTGGCCGAAGCCGGCCACACATTGCGGGTGAAGAAGGAGGGGTAGCGATGCCCTACATTCGCGAGACGATCATCACCACGGTCGATACGAACGGGAAAGTCCATATCGCGCCGCTCGGCATCATCGCCGAGAGGGACGGCTGGATCATCGCGCCGTTCCGGCCATCGGTCACTCTCGACAATTTGGCGGCGGTGCCGTTCGCCGTTGCCAGCTATACCGACGACCCGCGCATCTTCGCCGGCTGCCTGACCGGACGCAAGGATTGGCCGACCGTGCCGGTCGAGGGGGCTCCGGTGCCGCGGCTCGCGGCCGCGCTGGCGCATTCCGTGCTGCATGTGGAAAGCATAGCGGATGACGGCGTGAGGCCGCGCCATTTCTGCCGGATAGTGCAGGAGGAAACGCATGCACCCTTCACCGGCCTCAACCGCGCCAGGGCCGCCGTGCTGGAACTCGCCATACTGGTCAGCCGGCTCGGCATGCTGCCCAGCGAGAAGATCGAAGCGGAGATCGCCTATCTCTCGATCGCCATCGAAAAGACCGCCGGCCCGGAGGAGAAAGAGGCCTGGGGCTGGCTGATGCGGAAAGTGACCGATCACCTCGCCGGCGAGATGAAGCCGCACCCGGCGAAGGGCTAGACGGCCGCCAGCAACGCCATCGCGGTTGCGGGCGCAGCGCTGCTTGCCGCGTTGCGGACGGCATCGTCGGCCGGGATCAGGTCGGCGAAATCGAGGAAGCGGCGTTCCATGCGCTGGGCAAGTCGTTTGATCTGCCAACGGCCGGTACCCGCCCCGACGATGGGTGCCTCGGCGGCGAGCTTTCCCGCCACGCGGAACGCCGCGTCATGGATCGTGCGAAGCTGCTGCTCGCTGAACCACGCGGCGATGTCGCGCCATTCGCCGGGGAGGAGATCGGCCGTGTCGCGACCGATCATGCGCGCAAGCCGCGCGATCGAGCCGGCGACGGTCTTCTCCTTGCCGTCAGCCGATGGGTGCCTGTCGTCGGCTTCGTCGAGCACGCCGAGGATGCGGTGTGCATCGGCGATCGATGCGAAATATTCGTTCATCAGCGGCGTCAGCCGGCCGCGCACCGGGGCCGAGGAGGCGACGCCGAACAGGAAGGTGCGGGTGAAGCCGGTATAGACGAGCTCGCCGGTGAGCAGTCGCTCGGCGTCGGTATAGCCTTCATTGGCGACAGCGCCGGCCTCCAACGCGACGATGTCGGTGGTCGTGGAGCCCATGTCGACGAGCAGCGCATCGCCGGCAAGGCGCCCCGCCAGGGCCGCGGTCGCATGCCAGTTCGCGGAGGCGACGTCCATCGTCAGGTTCGCCGCTGCATCGATGCCGGCGAAACCCTCTGGTCCCGCATAGACAAGGCTTTCGGCGGGAAAGCGTTCGGCGATCTGTTTGAGCAGCGTCGTCACGCCTGCCTCACGCGAGGGGAAGATGTCCGACAGTTCGCCTGTCATGGTGAAGGCGTGGAGGCCGGCGCCGCGATAGATCGGTTCCAGCTCCTGGAAGCCTGCTTCGAGCTTGTCTAGACCCTGCCACAGCGGCGTGGCGGCGGTCGCTGCTGCGACGACGCGACCGTGCTCGGCGCGCGTGACTTTCAGATGCGCCCCGCCGATATCGAAACCGGCCACGATGTGCTTTTCTTTTTCCACGCTTTCAGGCTTTCATCGAAGAAATGGAAGGGCTGCGGAAAGAGCGTTGCGTATCATTCCTGTTCTCGACTTGAAAGGCGGCGAGGTGGTCCGCGCGGAGAAGGGGCAGCGCGACAGCTACAGGCCGATCATGACGCCGCTCAGCGTCAGTACGGATGCGGTCTCCGTTGCGATCGGACTGCGCACGCTCTTTCCTTTCCGAGCTTTCTACATTGCCGACCTCGATGCCATCGAGGGCAGGGCGCCCAACGCCGAAGCGATCGCCGGTCTGTGCGCGATGCCCGATGCACCGGAGCTCTGGGTGGACGCGGGCATTGCCGATGCGGACACGCTGGCCGCGGCGCTGGCGGGACCTTCGCTCTGCCCGGTGCTTGGTTCTGAATCGCAGCGAGACGATTCCTTGCTCAAGCGTTTTCGCGATCACCCAGGCATCATCCTTTCGCTCGATTTTTTCGGCGACGGATTTCGCGGCCCGACGTCGCTGCTCGAAAACCCCGATCTGTGGCCGGAACGGGTGATCGTCATGACCCTGGCCAAGGTTGGAGCCGCCGCCGGCCCGGACTTCGCGCGGCTCGGCGAGATCAAGCAGAAGGCGGGACAGCGCCAGGTGATCGCCGCCGGCGGGGTACGCGACGAAACCGACATCCGTGCGCTGTCGTCGCTCGGCATTGCCGCCGCGCTGGTCGCCACTTCGCTTCATGATGGAACCCTCGCGGCCGGGCAACTGGCGTCGCTCGGCAGCTGAAGGATGGGAGAATACCGCGCGGCATCCGCTCCGAAGGGAATGAATGCCTTCGGAGCGGTAGCGTCAGAGGCCTAAAAACGCCTTCAGCCGGCGCAGCAGACCATCCGGTTCGGCAGAGGGTTTTGCCTGTGCGGGGCTGTCTCGTGTCTAGGCCGCGAAAGGATGCTTCACCTGGTCCCGTTGCGCGGTCGCCTCGGCGGCGGTGGGCTTGCCCTCGACCGCGCGCTGGATGGCTTCCTTCGTCGCCTGGTAGTTGTACTGCTGGATCTTGGCGTCGTCCGCGGCATCCCAGTGGATGAACACGCCAACGCAGATGAAGACGTCGTCGGCTTCGTTGGCGGGGATGATTCCCTCGGCAACGGCGTCCTGGACGGCCTTTGCGACCGCATGCTGGGCCGGGCCGAACATCTGGACGGCCTGCTTGGCGCCCTTGATCGTCACCTTGTTGAACATCACCGTGTTGGGCTTGCATTGAAGGTTCGGTGCAATCACCGCCAGCAACGATGTAAAGCCGTCCTTGTTGTTGGTGAGAGCATTGCAAAAGGCCGCTTCGACTGCGCTCCCCCGCGGTCCGATGAGCAGGTCAACATGGGCGACTTCATTGCCGTCGCCGACCAGCGATTCACCGACCATCACTTTCGAGATTTTAGCCATGCCAATTTCCTCCAAGACAAAATTATGGAGTCCAAAGACGCCGCAACCGAGCGGGCGCTCGATGGACGACTATCCTTGTTGGCAGCGTCCGGACTGACCGGACCGGTTGGCTAGATAGCCGTGGAAGCACTGCTCCCACGAATGAAATTCAAGCATCAACGCTTGCTTTATGCAAGTTGAACCTAAGCGCATGGACGAAAAGACTGGCGACGGTCAGATCGGCGGAAGTTCCGGGGTTGATGTCGCGCGCCTTAAGGCTCCGGTCGAAATCCATGAGCAAGGCGATGCGGGCCATCTCGTCGCCGGCCGCATCCAGCGATGCGTTGACGGCAGCGGCCTCTTGTCGCACGGACTCGGCGATTTCCGGGCCGTGCTTGCGCGCGAGATGGCTGTCCGGAAAGCGGGCAAAGAAGGCCATGTAGGCGAAGACCGTCGGCCATATGCCGCTTTCGCCGCGGGTGAGGGCCGCTTCTATGGCGGGAAGGCCAATGCCGAACACGTCCTCGTAGCGCGAGATATATTGGTGGGCGATCCGGTCCCGCCCGGCAGCCCCCCGCATCGCCTCGACAAGACCGACCTTAGGCGTTTCCCTGACGTCGTGCGCGTCGGCCGATCCGAGCCCGCCGGGAGAGGCGAGCACGATCGCCTCGAAGACGGCTGCCGCATCGTCCATATCCAATTCGTCGAGGACCTTGCCGAGGTTCTGGCGGAGTTCGCCGCCGGCCATTTCGGCTGCGCGGGCCAGCGGTGCGCAGAGCAGGACGATGCCGAGATTGGTGTTGGTGTCGACGGCCTTTCGCGTCGCGCGGACCGCCTCGAGGATACGCCGTCCGACAGGCAGGCCGGGGTCGGTGAGCGGACCGGATGAGACTTCCGCGCTGGTGAGGAACTGGTCGGCGGACATGCGGTGCCCGTCGGCGAAGACATGGACGTTGCCGGGCTTCAGCGCCTCGATCTCGCGGCGGCACGCTTCCTCGTATGCGGCCCGCAACTCGTCACGCGAAAAACTCATGAATTTGCCGGCGAGGCGAAGCGGTAGGGGCGCGCCGCCTCCGCCCTGTCGGCGACGGTCTTCAGCAGGGCCTCGGCGATCGCGTCCGATATATTGACCGCGGCGACCGATTGCAGCCCTGACCATGCCGGCATGCTGTTGACCTCGAGCACTAGCAGGCTGCCGTCGGCCGCGGGCACGATGTCGACCCCGGCAAAGTCCGCTCCGACGGCATTCGCAGCGGCGATGGCGAGTTCCGCCAGCTCGTTCTCGTCGTGGCCGGAAATCTGCTCCGGCACTGCCCCCCGGTTGACGTTGGTGATCCAGTCCTCGCCGCGTCGGCTCATCATGGCGACCGCCCTGCCGGCGACCACGAAGATGCGGAAGTCGCGGAAGGGAGGACCCGCGCGCGGCACATAGTGCTGGAGGTAGTAGACTTCGCTCACGGTTTCCGGCGCAGGCAGGTCGGCGAGCGAGCGGATCATTTTTATGCCGCGTCCCTGCGCGCCGAAGAGCGGCTTCAGCACCAGTGGCGTCTTGGGCAACTCGCGTTCGGCGATCTCCTCGGCCGCCGCACGGCCCTCGACGGCGAAGGTCGGCGGCGTAGGCAGGCCGGCATTCTGCAGCAGGAATGTCGTCATCGACTTGTCGACGCAGCGCTCGATCGCCTGCGCCGAATTCCAGACGGGCACCGAAAGCCGTCCGAGCGCGTGGAGCACGCCGAGCCGCCGCGTGATCGCCTCGAACGACCCGGCGGCGACTGAGCGCACAAGCACCGCGTCGGGCAGGCGCTGGCCGAAGCCCGGTATGGCGAGGCCGCTCAGCCGGCCGGTGTCGAAGGCGATCGCGGCGAGCGGCGCGGTCACCGCGATGGCGCCGCGTTGGCGCAGGCTTTTCGCCAATCCTCTGGAGCGCGCGTCGGAATTGTCGCTGACGACGAGGATGCGCGGGGTCATGCGGCCGGCCTTGAATGATCGAAGCGTGTTTCGCCCAACGGACTATCCCAGGCTCCGTTCGAGCATCATCTCGTCGCGCCCGCCGGCGCGGTACGTATCGCCGGTCTCGATCGCGGTCACGATGACTTCGGCCGGACTGAACAGCAGCGGGTCGATGGCATAGAAGTCACCCTTGAACCGCTCGAATATCCGGGCAAAGGGTTCGCCGAAATCCCGTGAGGCCAGGCTCGGCAGCTTCTCGGCGAGTTCCCTGGCGTCTTTTGCCGTGCCTTTGACAAAGAGCTGGACCAGGCCGCCATAGATGATCGCATCGTTGGTGCGGCCCATAGCGGTGAGGAAATCCGGATGCGGGGCAGGGATAGGGGACGCGCCGATTCCATCCACGATGTTCTCCAGCGGAAAGCGGAGATCGTTGGCCTTGTGCAGGGCAACCTCAAGCACGCGCGAGACGATCTGCACCGTCGCTGCAAGGCTCTGGGTCGGAGCATAGAGGAAGGTGAGCCGGTCGGCTGCCAGTCCGGTGGCGTGGGCGACCTTCTGCACGACTGCGTCAGGCGGCGGTTCCGCTGTCTCCAGCACAAGCACAGCCGACGAGGCTGCGTCCCTGTAGCCTAGCTTCTCAAACAGCGGCTCGACCCGCGCGAGCGCCCGTGCCGGGCCCGAACCCATGGCGAAATATTTGCCGCTCGACAGGTTCCAGCCGGCATATTGCGAAGCGAGACAAGCGATCGCCGGCTGCGAGCTGCGCACCTCCACCGTGAGCGGCCATTTCTTGAGCGAGCGGTCCAGCCCCGCCGAGATCGTGCCGAGACCGCCCATCGACGCCTCTGCCATACGCAGCCCGGCCTCGATACCGCCTTGAGCCTTGGCACCGGTATCGATCAGCGTCTCGCCCGAAGGACCCTTGGAGACATTGATACGCAGCCGCTCGGCGTCGCCGATCATGCCGTCGACGATGCGTTGCGCACTGTCGTTCAGGGATGCCGAACCATCCTTCATGTCGCATCTCCTTCCCAGTAACGCTGCAACATCTTCACTTGCGCCTGCACGATTTTTCGGGTTTCCGCGGCATTCGGGCCGCGCGCGAAGACTGTGCAGACCGGGTCGCCGGCGACCAGCCTCGTGCCCGGCGATTGATGGTCGGCCGTCCAGTCTGGCCATGTGACGGCTGGAAAATTCGCGACCGGCGTTGACGCGTAGGCGATCATCGACGCCATCGCATCCGCGAAGCGGGGGACCGCATAGACTTCGCCGTTTGCGGCTCTGAGATGCGCTTCCATCAGTGGTGCTTCGGTGCTGTCGAAGATGTCGAGCGTGGCGCCAGGGCGAGGATTGATCTCGACGAGATGGTAACCGTCTTCGTTGCGGATGAAATCCGCGCTGCAGAGCCCCACCAGACCGGCGCGGCGCGCGAGGCCGTCGAGCCAGCCGCCGATCGCTGCCGAATCCTCCCGGTCGATGCGCCGCAGCCGCACTGCGCCCCCATAGCGGTAGGGCGCTCCGGGCACCGGCGAAGTCCATTGCCGGCTGAAGCCGACGACACGCGCACCTTTGCCGTCGCCGACGAATAGCGCCGAAAAGCTTTGTCCGGGAACGAAACGCTGAAAATAGCGGCCAGTCATCTCTATGTCGCCGTTCGCTCGCCTGACATGCGAGCCGCCGGCGCCGCCGGCCGTCTTCACCACCCAGTTCTCCGGATCGGGCGGCGCGTCCCAGCGGAACTGCGGGTGCGGGATGCCGAGTTCGGCGCAGTCCGCGGCGAGCATCCGGGGGTCCTTCACCCTGCGGATCGCCACGGTCCTGTTGCCGGCGAGCGGAAAGTGGCGGGCGAGCTCATCGACGATCTCGGGCTCGCGCTCGAAGCCCGAGCCGAGGACGAGGGCGACCGGCCGGTCGCTGCCCGTGAGCTGGTGGAGCGTTTCGACCAGCCGCGCGCTATCGATGCCGCGCTGCAGGTCGCCCGGCAGCATCGTTGCGCGTTCAGCCAAGGCGACGGTGTCGGTGTCGCAGAACAAGTCGGCGACCAGCGGACGATAGCCCGCCCGTCGCGCGGCTGCCGCCAGCGCACGACCCGAGATCGCGGCGATCAAAAGGAGGCCGGCGTTATTTGGCGATCTCGCGAGCAAATGAAAACGCGTCCTGGAAATCGAAGGTGACGGTCTTTTCTGCCTCTATCATCCGTTTGAAAAGACCGAATTCCACCTTGTACTTAACGTTGCCGACGGCGAGCGGGCCGATGCCCACCGCTTTCGTTCCTTCGAGCGGATCGCTGTTGGCGTTGACGGCCAGCCCTTCGATGCCGGCGGGCGGCACGGCGTTCACATCGGAAGCGATCAGCAACTTGCCCGCAGCCGAGAGCTGCGCCTTCGAGATCACCTGCACCCCCGCCTTGGCCGCGGTCAGGATCACTTCGGCATTCTCAGCAAGCGCTGTTTTTTTTGCCTCGGTCGAACCGTCCTCCGCTTCAACGCCGGCGCCGAAACGCGCCTTGATCTCGTCCGCCACCTTCTGTACCCGCTCGACGCCGTCATGGCCGATGATGGTGACCTTGGCGCCCTCCTTGGCGGCGATGACGGCGGTGCAGAAGCCAACTACGCCGGTCGCGCCGAAGACGGCGATGCTGGTGTCCTTCAGGCCGCGCTCGAACTTCTTCTCCAGCGCCTTCTCGACCTTGGCGACCATCGCCGCGGCGGTGGTGAAGGAGCCGGCCGGATCGGCGAACACCGAGACCTGGAAGGGCGGCACCATCGCTTTCCTGGCGGCGTCGAACATGTCGAGCGCCAGCGAGACATCCTTACCGCCGATGAAGATGCCCGTGTCGATGCCGGCGTCCGGCGGCCGCGAGAAGATGGCGTCCTGCACGAGGCCCGTCACCTCGCCGGGACCGACGCCAACATAAGGCACGACGGCGTCGAAGCCGGCGTCGAGCGCCATGTTGACGTCGAAGGGACTCATATGCGCCAGCGGTGTCAGCATATGAAGAATGTGCTTACGGCTCATTTCATGGTCTCCGCCTTGGGGCGCCCTGCCAAATCTTTACGTGATCGCGAATCCGATAGCGCCGGGCAGTCAACTGCCGACGAGGTTGAGGCCGGTCGAACTGATCTCGGCGCCGGAATTCCGACCCTGGACGATCCTTATCTCGATGCCGCCCTCGGCGACTTTCTTCTCAGCAGCAACCATCGTCGCCGCTGCGGCTTGCGATGCAGCGAAGACGAAGCCGGTCGGACCCCACGAACTCTGGCCGATACCAACGGCGCCTGCCGCTGCAAGACGACGGGTTGCCGCCTCGACGCGCTTCGAGGTGAAGATGCCGCCCTGGGCCGGTGCGAAATGCTCGCCGACGAGCATCTGGATGGCCGCGACCGCCGAGCCGAAGGCATCGATATCCTGCTCGACCAGCCCCGGCATGACGCCGGTCAGCACATGCCGGCAAATCTCGCCAACACCGCTTGCAGGGAAGGGCGGCAGGGCACGGAAGGCTTCGATTTCCTGGTCGCCGTGTAGCCCACCCTGCGCCTGGTCGAGAACGAGGATGACGCGCCAGTCGTCCGGAAAAGGCAGCCGCGCCACGACCGGTGGCGGCCGGCCGCTGCCGTCATTGCCCGCATCGACGATGACGCCGCCCTCGGCGAAGCTGGCGATGCCGATGCCGGACCGGTTGCCGCGCGCCAGCAGCTTCGCGTCGCCCTCCGTGTCGAGGGGCAGGCCGTGGAGCGTGCGCAGAGCCGCCGCGACCGCGAGCGCGATCTGCGTGCCGGAGCCGAGCCCGGCGTGGCGGGGGATTGCTTCTTCGACGACGAGCCGGTGCCGGGCCCGAATGCCGAGGCGGCTCGTCATGGTAGCGAGATGCGCTGCGGCGCGATCGCTTTCCGGACCGATGACGACAGTCTCGCTCGACCGCGACAGCGTCACCACGGTTTCGGGCTCGCTCAACGGCAGGCCAAGGCTGCCGAAGCGACGGCCGCTGCCGCCGCTGGGGTCAAGAAAGCCGAGATGGAGGCGGGCGGGCACTCTTATGGTAACAGAATTCGACATCTGCCCCCCGGTGGGTGCATCATATGCATCACGGAAGTTTTAGGTGCCCGACGCTATGATAGCGGCTTTCACCTTCAGGGCAAGCCGCCCGGGCTTCCTCAACCAGAAATGCCGGCCGATTTCTGGCCGGACACGCCGTGGAGATCGAGATGAGCGAGAAGGTAAAAGAAAGGGTCTATTCGGAGGCCGAGATCGCCGAGCGGCTGCAGAAGGATCTGCCGAACTGGCGATATGAAAACGGCTGGATACGCAGGAAATACAAGACGCACAGCTGGAAATCGACGCTGATGGTCATCAACACGGTCGGTCATCTGGCGGAAGCGGCATGGCATCATCCCGACATCACTGCCTCCTACGCGTGGGTCGAGGTAAAGTTGATGAACCATGCGGCAAAAGGCATCACCGACAAGGATTTCGAACTGGCAAAGAAGATCGAGGATGTCGTCCAGTGGCAGCCGGGCAAGGAAGGCGGTGCGCTGGAGGGTACGCCGCCAAGCGACCAGCGCTTCGCCTACGTCAAGTACGATTGATGCCTCGGCGAAAGATCGGCTAATCTGAACAGCGTTGGGGGTTCACGGCCTACTTGCTTTCGTCTAAAATCAGAGCCGGCACCAGAAAGTAGTATAGTGGATGACGGTTGCTTGGATCGGCAACCGGGAGACTCTGTTGGAGCGCGCGGTCCGGCATGCCGCCGCGCTGTTGCATGCGAGCCGGTGCCCGGTTTTCACCTTTGACACGGACATACATGGCACACGCGCGGCGATCGCCCTCGCCGAGCGGGTAGGGGCCTCATACGACCACGCTGATGGCGCCGGGTTGGCGCGGGAGACTGCGCTGCTTACCGACAAGGGCGGCATGTTCGTCGCGCCGGGCGAGGTGCGCCGGCGCGCCGACCTGATTGCGATCGTCGGCGAACTGCCAGAGGCTCATCGGGAGTTTGTCGCAGAACTGGCAGAGACGGTTCCCGATCTCATCGCCATCAATGCGCGCCAATTCTTCCTGGTCGGCGGCGGGGGGCGAGGCCTTACCCTCGGCAACGGCCGCAAGGCCACACGGCTTTCCTGCGGCAAGGCGGGTCTAGGCGGAACGATTGCGGCGTTGCGTGCGCAATGTGCGGGACGTCAGGTGTCGACGCCGGTATCGAACTTCAGCCGCTTCCAGGCCGCGCTCGCCACTGCCCGTTTCCCGGTCTTCCTGTTCTTCGGCCAGTCCGCCGATGGGCTCGCGCTGGAGATGCTGCAGGGCCTGCTTGCCGACATCAACCGCAAGTCACGCGCGTCCGCCCTGCATCTTCCGGCGAGCGAGGGTGGCTGGGGCAGCACGCTCGCTTCGACCTGGATGACGGGATTCCCTCTGCGTACCAGCTTCGCGCGCGGCTTTCCGGAATTCGACCCCTGGCGTTTCGATGTGGCGCGACAGCTCGCGGCGGGCGAAGCGGATTTCCACCTCTGGATATCTGACGGTGTGAAGAAGCCGTCCGCAAATAGCGGCGACACCAAGGTAGTGGTGCTCGCGAAGACATCGCAACCGGTCGCCGGCGCCGAGGTTACGTTCGCGATCGGCAAGGCAGGCGTCGACCACGACGCGGTGGTCTATTCGGCGCGCACCGGCACCCTGAATTCCGTCACGGCCGACGCGGCATCGGAACTGCCGTCGGCCGCATCGATCCTACGCTCGATCGCCGAGCACATCCCGGCGGGAGCGGAGCTGCCATGCTGACCAGGATCAAGAGCGGCGAGATCGTCGATCCGGTGAATGGCCGCCTCGGCAAGGGCGACCTCTGGATCAGGGACGGGGAGATCGTCGAGACGCCGCGTAGCGGACGTGCCGACCGAACCTTCGACGCGTCCGGCTGCGTCGTCATGGCCGGCGCCATCGATATCCACTCGCATATCGGCGGCGGCAATGTGAACACGGCGCGGCTGCTTCTGCCGGAAGAGCACAAGGCGCATCAGGCGCGGCCGGCGGCGACGCCGCTTTCCAACGCCGGCTGGTCGACCTTCGAGACCGGTTGCCTCTACGCGAAGATGGGCTTCACCACCGTCGTCGAGCCGGCGATGTCGCCGAATGCTGCGCTTCACACCCATCTCGAGCTCGCCGACATCCCGATCATCGACAAGGCGACGCTCGCCATTCTCGGCAACGACGATTTCCTGCTGTCGATGATCCGCGACAATGCCTCGCCACGCATGATCGAGGATTACGTCGCCTGGACGGTCGCCTCGACCCGGGCGCTTGGCGTCAAGGTCATCAACGCCGGGGCCGCGGCTGCCTTCAAGGAGAATGTGCGGACCTTCTCGCTCGACGACGTCGTGCCGTCCTACGGCGTCAGTTCGCGAAAAATCGTCAAGACGCTGCAGGCGGCGGTGGACAGGCTTGGCATTCCGCATCCGCTGCATGTCCACTGCAACAATCTCGGCGCGCCGGGTTCGGCCGACACGGCAGCGGCGACGATCGCGGCAGCGGAAGGCGTGCCGCTGCATCTCGCGCACCTCCAGTTCTATGGCTATGGCACCGAGGGGAAGCGGAAATTCTCCTCCGCCGCCGCGCGGCTGGCTGAGTTGGTCAATGCGTCGCCGGAAGTGACCATCGACATCGGCCAGGTCATGTTCGGCCAGACCGTCACCATTTCGTCTGATGTCATGCGCCAGTTCTCCGCACGCGGCACAGCGCATCCGAAAAAATTCGTCATCCATGACGGCGACGGCAATGGCGGCGGCATCGTGCCTTATCGTTATCGCCCGGATTATTACGGCACGGTGCAATGGGCGGCGGGACTCGAACTCTTCCTGCTGATCACCGATCCGTGGCGCGTCTTCTTCACCACCGATCATCCGAACGGCGCCCCCTTCACCGTCTATCCGAAGCTTTTCGAATTTCTGATGAACCGCGACGCCCGCAATGAGGTGGCCTCGACGCTCTCCAAGTCGGCGCTGGCGCATTCGACGCTCGCATCGATCGATCGCGAATACACGATGGAGGAGATCGCCATCATGACACGAGCCGCTCCTGCGAAACTATTGGGCTTGGCTGATCGGGGGCATCTCGGCGCCGGGGCTGTCGCCGACGTTTCGGTCTACCGGAAGGGCAAGGACATCGCGAAGATGCTCGGTCGGGCGGCGCTGGTGTTCAAGAACGGCGACCTCGTCGTCAAGGACGGGGAGATCACCCATTATCGCTGGGGCAGGGCGCTCCGGCTCAATCCTCCGCCGGACCGCGCGATCGTCAAGCGGCTCAGGGATTATCACGAGCACCGCTACGGCCTGTCGCTCGACAGGTTCACCTTCCCCGATTCCGCCATCCAGCGCGACGAGCCGTTCCGGGAAGTGCCATGCCGCGCCTGAAGGTCAATGGAGTCGCGATCGACGATACCTTTGCCGAGGCTTTCGGCATGCGGGCTACAGCTATCGTCATCACCGCACCAAACCGCAAATGGGCGCGGCAGGCGGCCGTTACGATGACAGGCTTTGCCACTTCGGTCATCGGCTGCGGCTGCGAGGCAGCGATCGATGTCGATCTCGCGCCCTCTGAAACGCCAGACGGCCGTCCCGGCTGTCGCGTCATGATCTTCGCGGTGAGCACGGACGAACTGCAGAAGCAGTTGCAGAACCGCGTCGGCCAATGCGTGCTGACCTCGCCGGGCAGCGCCTGCTTCGCCGGGCTCGAGGGCCCCAACGAGCTGAAGCTCGGCGCGGCCTTGCGTTATTTCGGCGACGGCTGGCAGATCTCGAAAAAACTCGGTGGCCGGCATTTCTGGCGCGTGCCTGTCATGGACGGCGAATTCGTCTGCGAGGCGACGGTCGGCATGACCAAGGGGGCGGTCGGCGGCGGCAACCTCCTGCTGCTCGCCGGTAGCAACGCCAAGGCGCTTGCGGCGGCGGAGGCAGCCGTGGCGGCAATCAATGAGGTGCGCGGCGCCATCATGCCTTTCCCGGGCGGCATCGTGCGTTCCGGCTCGAAGGTCGGCGGCAAGTACAAGGGCATGACGGCCTCCACCAACGACGCCTTCGCCCCGACGCTGCGCGGCGTGACGAAGAGCGAGCTCGAACCCGACGTCAACGCGGTGCTCGAGATCGTCATCGACGGCGAGACCAGCGATGCGGTGGCGTCGGCGATGCGCGCCGGCATCAAGGCGGTCACCCAACTGGGGTCTGCGAAGGGGGCATTGCGCATCAGCGCCGGTAATTATGGCGGCAAGCTAGGCAAGTTCCACTATCATCTGAAGGATCTGCTGCCATGAAAGCGCTGACCTTCACGTTGCGCGCTGCGCCGCCCGAGCGCCTCGACCTTTCGCCGCTGACACCACAAGGGCTGGCGGGGCTGGACAAGCGCGCCATCCAGGCCATCCGGCTCGGTCAGTCGAAGCTTGCGTCGACCGTCGGCGACATTTTCCGCATCGCCGGCAGCAACGCCAACAGCCTCGTGTTCGAGGGCGGCAGCAGCCGTTTCGACGGGGTAGCCACGGGCATGACCGAGGGCACGGTGCGTGTCGCAGGCGATGTCGGCGCACAGGCAGGGCGCGGCATGCGTGGCGGGCAGCTTACGATTGAAGGCGATGCCGGCCCTCATGCTGGATCGGGCATGCGGGGCGGCAGGCTGGAAATCATCGGTAGTGCTGGTGATCATCTCGGCGCGCCGCTGGCAGGCGAACTCGCCGGCATGAATGGCGGGGTGCTGATCGTGCGTGGCAGGGCAGGCGCCTTCGCGGCCGATCGCATGCGACGTGGGCTGATCGCAGTGCTGAAAGGCTGCGGCGATCACGCGGGCAGCCGCATGATCGCCGGCACGCTCGTGGTGACCGGCGGTGCCGGCGAGATGCCAGGCTACCTGATGCGGCGCGGCTCGATCCTACTCGACCGCGCGCCGAAAAGCCTGTCGCCGAGCTTCGTCGAATGCGGAGCGCCGGACAGCGTCTTCGCCGCGCTCATGGACCGCCATCTCGTCACCGAGGATATCCTAAAACGGCCGCTTCTCGGGAGGGCGCCGCGCAGATATGGCGGCGACAATGCCGCCCTCGGCCTCGGCGAGATACTGTTCCCGGCCTGAGGTCGAAAGATGCCGATCGATCCAGTTCGACGCCGAATGATGAAAGGGCTCGCTTCCTGCGGCGTTGCTGCCTTGTCGTGCGGCATCGCCCGTCGGGCATTTGCCGCGGCCGACGCCGACTTCGCACTCCGCGAAATCGCCGACGGCGTCTTCGCCTTCCAGGGCGTCAACGAGCTGATGCATCCGGAGAATGAGGGGGCGATCTGCAATCTGGGCGTCGTGGTCGGCGCCGATGCCGTCGCCGTCATCGACAGCGGCGGCAGCCTCGTCGAGGCGCAGGCCTTCATCGATGCGATTGCCGAGGTCACAGCCAAGCCGGTGCGCTACCTGATCAACACTCATGTGCATCCCGACCACATCTTCGGCAATGCGGCCTTCCAGGCGCTCGGTCCTGAGATCGTCGGTCACCAAAACCTGCCGGCGGCGCTCGAAGCGCGCGGGGAATATTATCTGCGGAGCTACCGGGAACAGCTCGGCGCAAAGCTCATGGAAGGCATAAAAATCGTGCCGCCGACGCTGCTGGTCGACGACACGCTGGAACTCGACCTCGGCGGACGTGTGCTCGAGCTGAAGGCCTGGGAAGCCGCGCATACCGACAATGACCTGACCGTTCTCGATCCTTCCAGCGGGACATTTTTCGCGGGCGATCTTGTCTTCATGGGGCACCTGCCGACGATCGACGGCTCGCTGCTCGGCTGGCTACGCCAGATGGATGCGCTGGCAGCAGTCGATGCCCGGCGCGTCGTGCCGGGTCACGGCCCCATATCGAGCGAATGGCCGGCCGCGCTGGAGCCCGAGCGGCGCTATTTCGAGGCGCTTGCCGCTGATCTCCGCCAGGCGATCAAGGAGGGGACGCCGCTCGCTGAGGCGGTCAAGACCGCGGGCCGCAGCGAAGCACCCAACTGGGCGCTGTTCGACGATTACAACGAGCGCAACGCCACGGCTGCCTATGCCGAGCTGGAATGGGAATAGCCGGCAACGCATGGCGAAGTTTGCCATCGGGCGGGACCGGTAGTATCCTTGGCGTGTGCCAGGGCACCACCTTCGAACCGGTGGAGGCACCGATGCGATCCAATATCTTCTGTAAGCTGCGGCGTTCCGTGGCAGCGCTTCTTTTTGCGGCTGCGGCAGGAGGCGTGCTCGTCTTTGCGGGGCCGGCGGCGGCGCAGCAGAGCATGGCAGGCTCGGAGAAGATCTGGAACGCACTAAAGGGCGACGTTCTCGGCGACCGACCGATTCTCCTCGACACCGGGCTCATCCGCATCGAGGCACCGAAGCGCGCGCAGGACGCCGCGCTCGTGCCTGTCGATATCTATATCGACCCGGCCAAGGCTGCCGGGGTCAAAACGGTGACGATGGTCATCGACGTCAATCCGGCGCCGGTGGCGGCGACGTTCCAGCTCGGCAGGGACTCCGGAGTCACGCATCTGGCGACGCGCGTGCGCGTCAACGACTATTCCTGGCTGCGCGTGATCGCCGAGACCGACAGCGGCGAGCTCCATATGTCGCAGACCTTCGTCAAGGCATCCGGCGGCTGCTCAGCCCCGGCGGTCAAGAACTCGAAGGAAGCGCTGGCCTCGATGGGGCAGATGAAGCTGCGTCAGTTCGCGCCGCCGAAGGAATCGATGACCAAGGCGCAGGAACTGCAGCTGATGATCCGGCATCCGAACAATTCGGGCCTGCAGCGCGACCCGCTGACCCAATATTTCATCCCGGCGCATTTCGTGCAGAACCTGTCGATCTCGCAGGGTGACAGGCTGATCCTGTCCATGGAAGGCGGCATCTCCATTTCGGAAGACCCCAACTTCCGCTTCGACTTCGCCGTGCACGGCACCGACGACATACAGGTCGAAGCCGTCGACACCGACGGCAAGGTCTTCACCGACAAGTGGCCGCTCGACCCCACGGGCCTTTGACGGATATGCGAAGAAGCTGTCTGGCATTGCCTCTGGCGGCGGCGATCCTGGCTTTTGGCGCGCCGGCGTGGGCTGAAGGCGTCCAGGAGCCGGCCGACTACCGGATGGAAGAATACAAGGCCCCGGTGCCGGATACGCTGAAAGGGGCGAAGGTGATCGGCACCAAGGAAGCCGAAGCGCTCTGGCGGGAGAAGAAAGCCGTCTTCTTCGACGTGATGCCTGACACGCCGAAGCCCGCCAACCTGCCCGCCGGAACGATATGGAAGGACAAGGTCAGGGAGGATATCCCCGATAGCATCTGGCTGGCGAATGTGGGCTATGGGGCGATCCCCGAGGAGACCGCCCAATATTTCCGCAAAAGCCTCGAGGCGGGTACTGCGTCGGACAAGTCGAAGCCGATCCTGTTCTACTGCATGACGAATTGCTGGATGTCGTGGAACGCCGCAAAACGAGCCGTCGAATGGGGCTACAGCTCGGTGATCTGGTATCCGCCCGGAGCGGACGGCTGGGAAAGGGCGGGCCTGCCGCTGGAGGAAAACAGGCCCTATTCCACCGGCGACTGAATCAGCCTTACCCTTGCTTCCCGCAGCGATCCGCGCCATCTGAGCGGTCGAACGTGCCGCTTGCGGCCAAAAGATCACTGCCTCTGGATTTTGGGGATGGGTGTCAGAACCCCTTACGGGCCAAAGATTGCGATTGCACCGATGATGGACTGGACGGACCGGCATTGCCGGTTCTTCCATCGCCAGCTGACGCGCCGTTCGCTGCTTTACACCGAGATGGTGGTGGCGGATGCGGCGATCCGTGGCGTGCGCGAAAGGCTGCTCGGCTTCGACGCCGAGGAACATCCTGTCGCGCTGCAGCTCGGCGGCTCCGATCCACAGAAACTCGCTGAGGCGGCAAGGATCGGCGAGGGTTTCGGCTATGACGAGATCAACCTCAATGTCGGCTGTCCGTCCGACCGCGTGCAGTCCGGCACCTTCGGCGCCTGCCTGATGAAGACGCCGACGCTGGTCGCCGACTGCGTTGCCGCCATGAAGGGCGCGGTGGAAATCCCGGTAACGGTGAAATGCCGCATCGGAGTAGACGACCAGGATCCCGAGGTCGCGCTCGACACGCTGGCGGCGGACGTCCTTGCGGCCGGCGCCGACGCGCTCTGGGTGCATGCTCGCAAGGCCTGGCTCGAAGGGCTCTCGCCCAAGGAGAACCGCGACATCCCGCCGCTCGACTATGGTCGTGTCTACCGGCTCAAGCAGAAATACCCGGATCGCTTCATCGGCATCAATGGCGGCGTCCGCTCCATCGAGGAGGCGCGGGGGCATCTCGCTCACGTCGACGGGGTCATGCTGGGGCGTGTCGCCTACCATACGCCGGGCATCCTTTCGGCCGTCGATGCAGCCTTCTACGGAGAGGCCGAGCGGCCGTCCGATCCGGAGGCGCTGCTGGAGACGATGTCAGCCTATGCCGAGCGCCACATCGCGGCCGGCGGAAAGCTCGGCCACGTCACGCGCCACATGGTCGGCCTCTTCCACGGCCAGCCAGGTGCGCGCCGCTACCGGCAGATACTGTCGACGGAAGCCGTGAAGCCCGGTGCGGGATCAGACGTGCTCCGCGAAGCCTTCGCGGCGGTAGAGTTCGGCGCCGAATTGGAAGCGGCTTAGTCTCTCAGCACCAGCCGGTCGCCGCGCACATCGAAACCCGACAGTGTGCCGATGAAGTTCATGCCGAGCAGGCTCTGCTCCAGCCGGCCGGATTCAGCCACCAGCAGCGGCATGTTCTTGCGCACGATACCGCCGATGGCTACCTCGTCGGCGACCACGCGAGCAGCGGTCGACGTGCCGTTGGCCGTCGACACCGGGATGTTGAAGGCGAGCGCCGAGGGATCGAAGCCCGCCCGTTCGGCATCGGCAGCGGTCAATACCGTCGATGTCGCGCCGGTATCGACCATCGCGCGGATCGTGCTGCCGTTCACGTCGATGTTCGCCTCGAAATGCCCGTCCGCCCGCTGCCGCAGCGTGACGATCGCCCGCCCGTCGCCATCGGTGGCGGAGAGCGGGCTGCCGGGAACGATCCCGCCGCTGACCCGGTTTGCCACGTCCTGCAGTTCGTAGCGGTATTCATAACCGGCCATGAAGACCAATATGACCAGCAACCAGATGGCAAGAGTACGGACCGTCTGCCCGAAACGCTGGCCAGACGCCAGGATGCCGCTTGCCAGCAGCGCCCCTAGAGCGCCGAGATAGATGAGGTAGCCGAAGCTGTCGGTATCGAGGCCGAGCACCTGGCCGCTGGAATCTGCCATGACGAGCACGATCAGTCCGGCCACAACCAATGCCGCCACGATCCAGAAAAGCCGCCCCATGCGCGTCCTCAGGCCGTGCCACGCTCGCGCGCCATGCGCGAACGGCGGGTTTCCCGGCGCGGGCGCCGCTCCACCGTCTCCAGCCGCGCCGGCAGCGTTGCCATGATCTCACGGCGGGTCTCAGGCGTCATGTCGAGCCAGCCGGCGATCTCGTCGCGGGTGCGACCGCAGCCGAAGCAATAGCCCGTCTTCATGTCCACCGAACAGACGAGGATGCAGGGGGATTCGATCGCCGCCATCAAGGGTTCCGTTTGCTCGACATCACATGGGACAGAGCGAAGGCCAATGCAAGCCTGAGGCCGACGCGCCATTGTGCCGGCGCGCCATCGCGGCTATGCCGCCCCGGAGAATACGGTCCCGCAGGTTTCCGATGACGAGCGCGCTTCCCTTCGACGATTTCCGCAGCTTGATGCAGGCTCTGCCCGGTGGCGACAAGACGGCGGCGAACAGTGTGCGCGCGGTCTTCGCCAGGGCGGAAAAGCCGGCCGGCTCGCTCGGCCGCATGGAGGATGTCGCCGCATGGCTGGCCGAATGGTCGGGTCGCGCACCGCCGGCGATCAACCGTCCGCTGGTCGCGATCTTCGCCGGCAATCACGGCGTGGCCGGGCAGGGCATCTCGCCGCGCCCGGTCGAGGCGACGGCGCGCGCCGTCGAGCTTTGCGCGGCCGGCGGTGCGGCGATCAACCCGATCTGCCTTTCATACGATCTCGGGCTGAAGGTCTTCGATCTCGCGCTCGACCTGCCGACCGGCGACATCACGAAAGAAGCGGCGCTCGACGAGCGCAACTGCGCGGCGACCATGGCGTTCGGCATGGAGGCAGTCGCGGGCGGCACCGATCTTCTCTGCCTCGGCGATCTGGGGGTGGGCAATTCGACGGTCGCGGCTGCGATCCTCTGCATGCTCTATGGCGGCGAAGGCGCCGATTGGGTTGGGCCGGGCTCTGGCGCCGATGCGGCGATGTTGGCGCGCAAGGCCGCGGCGGTGGATGCGGCGGTCGCGCTGCATGGCAGCCACCGAGGGGACCCGTTCGAGGTGCTGCGCCGCGTCGGCGGGCGCGAATTCGCGGCGATTGCCGGCGCGATCATCGCCGCGCGCGCCGAGAAGGTGCCGGTCATCCTCGACGGCTTCGGCGGCATCGCCGCTGCGTCGGTGCTGCACGCCGTCAATCCTGCCATTCTCGGCCAATGCCTGATCGCCCAGAAGCCGACCGATCCCGGCCTGGCGCGGGCGGTCGAACGGCTCGGATTGCAGCCGCTGCTCGATCTCGGGCTGGCGCATGGAGAGGGGGTAGGCAGTGCACTTGCCGCCGGCGTCGTCAGGACGGCCGCTCTGCTCAGCTCCGGCATGGCGGCGGCAACCAGGGCCTGAGCCGGTTCCTCCATTCGGGCGGGCCGGTTCAGGCCCGCTTGCCGGCCTTTTTCGGGGTGGGCACCGCAGGCAGGGCTTCCATGACGCGCGACGGCGGGAATATGGCGATCGCCTCGGTCCCCTCGCGCAGCTTGGAGTGCAGCTCGAATTCGCCGCCATGCAATGCGACAAGGCCCTGGACGATCGGCAGGCCGAGGCCGGTCCCCTGTTCGGCGCTCTTGATGGCGATCGAACCCTGGCCAAAAGCCGACAGGGCGACGGGAATCTCGTCGGCCGGTATGCCGGGGCCGGTGTCTTTCACCGAGATGTACTGACCGCCGCCTGCCGTCCAGCCGACACGCACCAGCACCTCGGTACCGGGCGTGGCGAACTTCACGGCGTTCGACAGCAGGTTCAGCGTGATCTGCCGCACCGCCCGCTCGTCGGCAAGCAGTCTCGGCAGGTCGTTCTCGAACTGCTCGACGATGCGAATGTCCTTGTTGCGTGCCTTGAGCTCCATCAGGTGGCAGCAATCCTCGACGATGCCGGTCACGATCAGGGGCTCTTCGTTGAGCTGATATCTGCCCGCCTCGATGCGCGACAGATCGAGGATTTCATTGATCAGATGGAGCAGGTGTTGACCCGAGGTGTGGATGTCCTTGGCGTAGTCGCGATAGGTGTCGTTCTCCATCGGGCCGAGGACCTCGTTGCCCATCACCTCCGAAAAGCCGAGTATGGCGTTGAGCGGGGTTCTCAATTCGTGACTCATCGACGCTAGGAAACGCGACTTGGCGAGGTTGGCCTCTTCGGCGCGGTGCCGCGCCTCGTCGGACATCGATTTCGCCGTGTCGACCTCGGCGATCAGCGCGTCCTTTTCCGAGCGGAAGGAGAGGAGCGTCAGGGAGGCGCGGTTCATCTGCCCTGCGACATAGGCAAAGAGCGGCAGCGACATGACGAGCAGCGCCGTCACCATGATCTCCACCACCGTCCAGCTATGTTCCGTCAGGAAGACATAGGAGGCCACGGGCAGAGCGAAGGTCGCCGACAGAGCTCCGCGCAACGAAGAGGCAATCAGCGCGGTCGCGGCGATGGCGAGCAGAAGCACGATGCCCTTGACGACCGTGAAGTCGTCCACCTGGCAGGAAGCGCAGCGCATCAGTGCGAAATAGATCCAGCCGAGGCCGCTGACGAAATGCGCGACGAGGAAGTTGAGCCGCGTCGCGTTCACGTCGAGACGCGATGCCTCCGTGCGATCCGTGCTGCGGGCAACCACCGCCAGAGCCGAATAGCCGGCCAGGGCGACGATCGTCCAGGTGACGATCTCGTCCTTCATGTGGAGGGAAAAGCCGGCGAATGCGATGGCCAGAACCAGGATAGGCACCGCCAGGGCGACGCGCGCCGTAGCGCGTGCGTGGAGCTTCAGAAGTTCCCGGTCGAAGGTGAGGTTGCCAGGCCGGTGTGTAAGCTGGTCGCGTGTCCTGCGCACCGCACGCGCCACGTCGCTGTTGCGATGCGGTTTCCTGCGGTCCACAATGATCTTGTCGGCCGTGTTTGGACTTAGCAACGGCATGAAAACTTCAACTTACGCAAGCACCACAAGCATGTCTGCGCAAGGCTACGGCGGAATCATTAAGACATTGTTTGCCATATGATGAGAATGCGCCCGGCCAGGCGCAGCCGGGGCGGCCGCGTCGCGCGTCCGCGCAGCCGTTGGCGGAGGGCCTGGGACTGGCTGCTCACCTTCGCGATCCTTGGACTTCTCGTCGTTCTGGCTGCAAGGCTCGACCGGACCGAGACACGCACCCTCGAAGGCCGTGTCGTCGTCAATGACGGCGATTCACTGACGATCGGAACTGAACGCATCCGACTGCGCGGCATAGATGCGCCGGAATATGGCCAGACCTGCCGCAGCGACGGAACCGATTATCCCTGTGGCCGTCGAGCCCGCGACTCGCTCTCGACGCTGATCGGCGGCCAGCCGGTGTCGTGCTCCGGCTGGGAGCGCGACAAGTACGACCGGTTGCTTGCCACCTGCACGGCCGGCGGGCGCGATCTCAACCGCAGCCAAGTGGAAGCCGGCTGGGCGGTGGCTTACGGCGACTATCGCGCGGAGGAGGCCGCCGCACGCCAAAACGGTGCGGGGCTCTGGGCCGGCTCGTTCGATCGTCCGCGCGACTGGCGCGAGATGCATGGCGGCATGGTGGAGAGCGAGCATATGTCGCCCGGCAGCATCATCGATTGGCTGCGCCAGGTACTTCGGTTTTGGTGACGCCCGCGCTATATGTCGGTGCATGAAGCTTTATGATGGAGGCCGGGCGCCCAATCCGCGCCGTGTGCGTATTTTCCTCGCCGAGAAGGGCATTTCGGTGCCACTTGTCCCCGTGGACATGGGCGCGATGGAGCATCGCGGCGGCGAGGTGACCTCGCGCAATCCGCTGCAGCGTCTGCCAGTGCTCGAACTGGACGATCGCACCGTACTCACCGAGTCGGTCGCGATCTGCCGCTACTTCGACGAATTGCAGCCCGAACCGCCGCTGTTCGGGCGCGGCGCGCTCGGCAAGGCGAAGGTCGAGATGTGGCAGCGCCGGATCGAGTTCAATCTCTTTCAGCCCGTCAGTCATGCCTTCCGGCACGTCCACCCGGCGATGAAGGAATGGGAAAAGCCGCAGGTGCCGGAGTGGGGCGAGGCCAACAAGTCCAAGGCGCTCGACTTCCTCGTCCTGCTCGACGCCGAACTGTCGCTGCGCGAATTCGCCGCCGGCGACGCGTTCTCCATCGCCGACATCACCGGACTGGTAGCGATCGACTTCATGAAGCCGGCGCGCATCAGCGTGCCCCCCGAACTCACCAATGTGACGCGCTGGCATGGCGCGCTGGCTGCCCGGCCGAGCGCATCGGCCTGATCATGTCAGAGAGCCTGGACGACATAACGCGGCGGATCCGCGCTTGCAGGATTTGTGTCGAGCAGCCGGTCGGAAAGCCGCTGCCGCACGAGCCGCGACCGGTACTTCAGCCGTCCTCGCAGGCGCGGATCCTGATCGCCAGCCAGGCGCCGGGCACCAAGGTGCATCTTTCCGGCAGACCCTTCACCGATGCGTCGGGCGACCGGCTGCGCAGTTGGCTGGGCGTCACGCCGGACGAGTTCTACGACCCCAAGAAGTTCGCCATCGTGCCTATGGGCTTCTGCTTCCCGGGCCAGGACGCCAGGGGCGCCGACCTGCCGCCGCGCCGCGAATGCGCCCCGGCATGGCGCAAGCCGCTGATGGCGGCGATGCCGCAGATCGAACTGGTGCTGACGATCGGCCTCTATGCCCAAGCCTGGCATATGGGCGAGACGCGGCGCGGATCGCTTACCGAAACCGTGATGAACTGGCGCGAGATTTTTGCCGCGCCGTCGCGGCCGGTCGTGCTGCCGCTGCCGCATCCCTCCTGGCGCAACACAAGCTGGCTGAAGAAGCATCCCTGGTTTGAAATGGATTTGCTGCCTTTCTTGAAAACGGAAATTCGGAGCCGCCTTGGCTGAATGACGAGCAAATAATACTCGCCGTTTAAGGTGTTTAGAGAATTCCTTTCTTGTTTTATGCTGGGAATATCGGGAAAATAGGCGAAATTTCCTGTTGGAGCTTCCTATGGACCGCCTTGACCGCAAGATCCTGCGCCTGCTGCAGGAAGACGCCACGCTCGCCGTCGCCGACGTCGCGAAGAAAGTGGGCCTGTCGACGACGCCCTGCTGGCGGCGCATCCAGAAGCTGGAGGAAGAGGGCGTCATCAAGCGCCGCGTGGCTATCCTCGACCCGGCAAAGATCAATGCCCGGGTCACCGTCTTCGTGTCGATCCGCACCAATGTGCATAGCCACGAATGGCTGCGGCGCTTCTCGGAGGTGATCCAGGACTTTCCCGAGGTGGTCGAGTTCTACCGCATGAGCGGCGATGTCGACTATCTGCTGCGCGTCGTGGTGCCTGACATCGCCGCCTACGACGCCTTCTACAAGCGTCTCATCGCCAAGATCGAGATCCGCGACGTGTCGTCGTCCTTCGCGATGGAGCAGATCAAATACACGACCGAAATGCCGCTCGACTACATGATGGTCGAGAAGGACGGCAATGTTCACGCCGGCGCGGGAATCTGACTTTCTGTTGCTGCAAACTCAGGACGGAAAGCCGATTGCCCCTGGAATGATTAGCGCTTGTTCGCGGCCTGCTTTTCGAGCCTCGCCAGAGTCTTTGGGCCGGTAAGGTCGCGGATCGCGTCCTTGCCGATCCAGCGCGCCGTGCGGTCGTCCGTGGCTGCCAGTCGTTCCGATAGCGCAAGCGCTTCCGCGTTGAGCTTCGCGTTGCGCTTGCCAATCGAGCGCAGCGCCCAGTTCACGCCCTTCTTCACGAAGTTGCGCTCGTCGTTTGCATGCGTCTCGATCAGCGGCAGGAAGGCGAGGAAAGTCTCGTTCGGCTCCTTCTTCCGATGCACCACCGACCAGGCGATCATCGCGAAAGCCGTGCGCCGGACGAACTCGCGATCGTCGGCAGCGAATTCCTCGATCAGCTCGCGCCAGTGATCGGTCTCGACGAAGAGGTCGGACACGCCGTCGACGATGTCCCAGGAATCGAACTCGCCCGCCCATCGCCGCGCATCCGCCTTGGTGAAGCGCCTGGGGTCGGCGGTCACCGACGCGATGAACTGCGCCTCGGTGATGCCTGACTCCCAGAGTTCGAAGGCGCGCTCGTGGTTGCGCTTGATCTTCCTGGCGATGTCGCGCTGCACGCCATGCGAGATGCCGAGCGTCCGGTCGATCCTGATTCCGTAGCGCCGCATGCCCTGCCGCTTCTCCTCCGAGCCGAGCGAGCGCAGATACGCGATCACCTCGGCGGCGGTGAAGGATGGCGAGAGTTCAGCGGTCATTGGAAGCTCCGGTCGCGCATCGGAACATCCCGACTGCCGGTTTCCACTTTCGGCCCCGATGCTCTCAGCGCTCGAGACGAGCCAGGAGGGAAGACGTATCCCAGCGGCTGCCGCCTATCTGCTGCACTTCCTTGTAGAACTGATCGACCAGCGCGGTGACCGGCAGCCTCGCTCCGTTGCGGTCGGCCTCTTCGAGGCAGATGCCGAGGTCCTTGCGCATCCAGTCGACGGCGAAGCCGAAATCATACTTGCCTGCGATCATCGTCTTGTGCCGGTTCTCCATCTGCCAGGAGCCTGCCGCGCCCTTGGAGATGACCTCGACCACCTTTTCGAGGTCCAGCCCGGCCTTGCGGCCGAAATGCAGACCCTCAGCCAGCCCCTGCACCAGGCCGGCGATGGCTATCTGGTTGATCATCTTGGTGAGCTGACCGGCGCCCGCCGGTCCCATCAGGCCGACCATCCTCGCATAGGCCTCGATCACCGGCCTGGCCTTGTCGAATGTCTGCTCATCGCCGCCGACCATCACGGTCAATACGCCGTTCTCTGCGCCGGCCTGTCCGCCGGAGACCGGCGCGTCGAGCGCCGCAAAGCCGCCTGCCTCAGCCTTTTCGGCGAGTTCCCGCGCGACTTCGGCGGAAGCAGTGGTGTTGTCGATATAGGTCGAGCCCTTCTTCATCGACTGGAAGCAGCCTTCGGCGCCGACGGTGACGGAGCGCAGGTCGTCGTCATTGCCGACGCAGGTGAAGACGAAGTCCTTGCCCTCTGCAGCCTCGGCCGGCGTCCTGGCGAAGGCGCCGCCATGTTCGGCTGCCCATTTCTCGGCCTTGGCGGTGGTTCGGTTGTAGACGGTGACGTCGTGGCCGCCCTTCTTCTTCAGGTGTCCGGCCATAGGATAGCCCATCACGCCAAGTCCAAGGAAAGCAACCGATGCCATTTTCATGAATCCTTTCAGTCCGGTGGTCCGGCTTCCTTAGCGCAAAGCTTCAATGGATTGGAGTCAGCGATGAAGATGGACCGTGATGCGCCGCTCGATCCATTCGATGCCGTTGCGCAGCGTCTCGACCAGCGCCAAGTAGATGATCGCCGCCCAGATGTAGGACTGGAAGTCGAAGCTGCGCGAAAAGGCGAGCCGTGTCTCGCCCATCAGGTCGGCGACTGTGATGAGCGCAACCACTGCGGAGCCCTTGATCAGCAGGATCACTTCGTTGCCGTAGGGCCTGAGCGCCACGATCAGCGCCTGCGGCAGGATCACTTTCCACAGCGTCTGCAGCTTGTGCAGGCCAAGGGAGGCCGCGCCCTCCCACTGCCCACGCGGAACGCTTTGTATCGCGCCGCGCAGGATTTCGGCCTGATAGGCGGAGGTGTTCAGAGTGAAAGCCAGGACCGCGCAGTACCAGGCCTCGCGGAAGAACGGCCACAGGCCGACCGCTTCCAGTTGCGGCCTGAAGGAACCGACGCCGTAGTAGATCAGGAATGTCTGCGCCAGGAGCGGCGTGCCGCGAAAGAAGTAGACGTAGCCGTAGCCGAGCGCCGACAGGATCCTGTTCTTCGACATCCGCGCGTAGGCGACCGGCAGCGATACGATCGCGCCGAGGACCGTCGAGACGACCACCAGCGACATGGTCACCTTCAGGCCGGAGATATAGGTCGGGATGTATTTCTCGAACCAGGCGGGGTTCCAGACGGCCGCCAGGTAGGCCAGCATGCCGATACCGGCGAGGATCCAAAGTCCGACCAGAAGGTAGCCGATGACGCGCTCCCGCGGCCAACCGCGCGGCGGCGCGGGCGGAGCCAATTCGACTGCAACCGGGCTGGTGCTCATCGTGCCGGCTCCCGCTCACCGACCGATCGCTCTATCTTGTTGATGCCGAACGAAGAAATGATCGTCAGCACAAGGTAGATCAGGATCGCGAAGCTGTAGAAGACAAAGGGCTCGCGTTCGACACGTGCAGCCACGCCTGTCCAGCGCAGAATGTCGTTGAGGCCGATCGCCGAGACGAGCGCGGTATCCTTGAGAAGGATGAGCCACAGATTGGCGAGGCCGGGCAGTGCAATGCGGATCAACTGCGGCAGCACCACCAGCCGCATCGTCTGCCCCTTGGTCAGACCGATCGCGTAGCCGCCTTCATATTGTCCGCGTGGTATGGCGCGGAAGGCCGACAGGAACACCTCGCTGACATAGGCCGAAAACACGACACCGAGGGCAACCATGCCGGAGATGAAGCTGTTTATGTCGACGGTCGCGCCCGGCTGGATCGTCCGGATCAGCGCCTGGATGCCGATCTGCGCGCCGTAATAGACCAGGAAAAGCGTGACGAGTTCCGGCAGCCCGCGGAAGATGGTCGTGTAGATGTTTCCCGCCAGTCGCAGCGACGGTTCGCTGGATTGCTTGGCAACGGCAACGAAAAAGCCAATCAGCAATCCGAACGGCAGGGTCGCCGCGGCCAGCGAGACGGTGACGAAGACGCCGTAGGCTATTTCGTCGAGCCATCCTTCAGAGCCCCAACTCAGCAGAGTCCAGATGCTCTTCATCAGGCTGGGCGGCTCCGTTTTCGGCTTTCAGCCAAAACGGGAGGCGGACGCGCTGAGACGACCGCCTCCCAGATCAATCAGCTTTCGGCGCCGTATACGTCGAAGCTGAAGTATTTGTCGTTGATTTCCTTGTATTTTCCGTTGGCACGGATCGCCTTGATGGCGTCGTTGAACTTGTTGACCAGGTCGGTCTCGCCCTTGCGTATGGCGATGCCGGCGCCGGGGCCGAAGATCTCGACGGGCTGCGGAGAGGGCTGGCCGATGATCTTGCAGCAGGCGCCGTCGGGGGTCTTCAGCCATTCCTCGAGCACGCTGATGTCGTCCTCGACGGCGTCAACACGGCCGTTGGCGAGGTCGAGCAGGAACTCCTGGCTCGAAGGATATCCCTTGATCGTCGAGTCCGTGTAGGTTTGCGAGGCGTAGTTGAAGTGCGTCGTCGAGGTGGCGACGCCGATCGTCTTGCCGGCGAGATCCGCCTTGGTCAGGGTGGCGGGGATCGTCGAGTCCTTTGGACCGGCGATCGCCGAGGGCGTGTTGTAGTACTTGTTGGTGAAGTCGACCTTTTCGGCGCGTTCCGGCGTGATCGACATGGATGCGATGATCGCGTCGAACTTGCCGGCCTGCAGGGCCGGGATGATACCGTCCCAATCCTGCGTGACGAACTCGCAGGTCACCTTCATCTCGGCGCAGAGCGCGTTGGCGATATCGATATCGAAGCCTTCGAGCTTGCCGTCGGGGGTCAGGTTGTTGAAGGGCGGGTAGGCGCCCTCCGTGCCGATCTTCAGCGCCGTCTGTGAGGCGCCGGGGGCTGCCGGTGCAGCGCCCTGCGTATCCGGAGCAGGTGCGGCTGGAGCGGGTGCCGGTTCGGCCGGAGCGGGGGCGGGCTCGGCGGGTGCAGGTGCTGGCTCGGCCGGGGCCGGAGCTGGTTCAGCGGGCGCGGCCGGAGCGGGCGCCGGTTCGGCGGGCTTTTCTTCCTGCGAGCAGGCGGCGAGCGTCAGCGCAAGTGCTGCGGCCGAGGCTGCCAACGTCAGGCGTTTCATCGTAAACATCTAAGACCCCTCATCGCGTTCGTCTCCGGCCAAGCGCCGGCGACGGGGCTGCGGCCTTGCCGCGCCAGAGGCCGATAATCCGCCTCTTTTTCGGGAAAAAGCAATCCCAAACGATATGAGCCGAACAAAGATATTGCGCGTGTCTGGGCGCCTGGAGACAAATCCGCCTGAAGGCGTCGATTTCCCGCGATGGCTGACGTGGGGTTACTTCCCGGTCAGCTCGGTCGCGCTTTCGATGAAATCTGCGATAGGGCCGATTTCGTCGAGATCGAAGACCGGGAGGGCGCTATTCGGCACCGTATGGTTGGCGGCTATCGCCAGGATCGACGGGTCGCCATCGCTGAGCGGCGTGGTGTCTTTCGTGCCTGTCCGCCGCGCCTCGATCTTCTTGTGGCCCTCGCGCTTGTAGCCTTCGACGAGGACTAGGTCGCATGGCGCCAGACGCTTCAGCACCTCGTCCAGCGTTGGCTCATCCTCGCCGTGCAGTTCATGCATCAGCGCCCAGCGCCGGCCGGAAACGATGGCGACCTCGCTGGCGCCGGCCTGCCGGTGCCGGAAACTGTCGGTGCCTTCCTTGTCGATGTCGAAGCCATGATGGGCGTGCTTGACGGTCGAGACCTTCCAGCCCCGCCGCGTCAGTTCGGCGACGAGCTTCTCGGTTAGCGTCGTCTTGCCGGAATTCTTCCATCCGGTGATGCCGAAAACCCGCTGCTTCATGGCTTTTCCGCCCCGCTCATGGATCCAGCCTCTCGCGCCGCGCCACATGGATCACGTAGAAGGTGGACAAAGCCGCGGCTGCCGACGACAGCAGCATGACCCAAAGCAGAGGGAAGGGGCCGGTCTGCGGGGTCAGAAGCGCGCCGGCTAGCACCGACAGGGCCGCGCCGCCGCCGATCTGCAGGGCACCACCCAGCCCCGAAGCCGAGCCAGCCAGATGCGGCTTGACGCTTACGATGCCGGCGTTGGCGCTGGGCAGCGTGAGGCCGTTGCCTATTCCGGTGAAGAAGACCGGACCAAACAGCGACAGCGGGTGATGGACCCCCGCGCCGAACAGGCCGATCGACAACAGCATGCCTGCGGCGCCGACGATGTTCCCCGACAGCATCATACGGTTGATCCCGATCCTTCCGGCGTAACGTCCCGACAGGAAATTGCCGAACATGTAGCCGAGCGAGATGATGCCGAAATAGAAGCCGTATTGCGATGGGGTGAGATAGAGCATCTCGGAGGCCACATAGGGCCCGCCGCCGATAAAGGCGAAGAAGGCGCCGGTGGTAAAGGCTGCCGTCAGCGAATAGCCCCAGAAACGCGGGGATCCCAACAGTTGCGGATAGGCCCGGAACTGCGCGGCGAGGCTTTCGGAACGGTTGCGGTTGGTCTCGCCGAGATCGGCAAGGACGATCACGAACGCCACCACCCCGAAGGCCAGCGTCAGCCAGAAGCTCGCCTGCCAGCCGTAGAGTTCGTCGAGGAAGCCGCCGATCATCGGACCGATCATCGGCACGACGCTCATGCCCATGGTGATGTAGCCGATCTGGCTTGCCGCCTCGGCCGTGCTCACCGTATCGCGCACCACGGCGCGCGAGATCACCATGCCGGCTGAGGAAAAGGCCTGCAGCAGCCGGCAGGCCAGCAACACCTCGACCGTCGGCGCATAGACGGCAGCGAGCGTGCCGACGAGGAAGATCGCGAAGCAGGTGAGCATCACCGGCCTGCGCCCGAAACGGTCGGAGGCCGGGCCGATGAAGAGCTGCAGCACTGCCGTCGCGGCCAGATAGAGGGACACGGCGAGCTGCATGATAGCGTAGTCGCTGTCGAAATAGTGCGCCATGCCGGGCAGCGACGGCAGGAAGATGTTCATGGCGAGCGAGCCGACGGCCGCCGCCATCACCAGCGTCACCAGATGCGGCGCTGCCCCTTGTCCGGCCGCCATCACAAACCGTCGGGCGCCATGCTCGGCCCGACGCTTTCACTGGCCGCCTTCGAGCGGCCGACGACGCGTTCGCGGTAGAGCATGTAGAGGCCGGAGACGACGATGACCGCCGAGCCTGCGATCATCGGGAAGTCGGGAATATCGCCGAAGATCAAGAAACCAAGCAGGATCGAGAAGAGCAGGCCCGTGTAGCGGAAAGGCGCCACGAACGAAATATCGCCCGTGCGCAGGGAGATGGTGATGAACTGATAGCCGACAAGCAGGAGTCCCGCCGCGCATGCAAGCAGGAAAAGGTCGAACGTGTTGGGATGCGTCCATCCGCCCATCGGCTGGACGAGGAACGCCCCGCAAATCGAGACGGCCAGGACGGTGGCGGTCGAGATCAGCAGGGTCGGTATCCGCTCGGGTATGCGTCGGGTTGCGAGATCGCGACCGGTGCAGAAGGCGACACAGACCAGCGCCACCAGCGAATAGACGCTGAAGCCTTCGAAACCTGGCCTGACGATGATCGCGACGCCCGCAAAGCCGACGATGATCGACATCCAGCGGCGCCAGCCGACCGTTTCGCCGTAGATCAGCGCCGCACCCATGGTGACGGCGAGCGGCAGCGCCTGAAGCACGGCCGAAACGATGGCGATCGGCAGCTGCGCGAGCGCGATCAGGAAGGTAACCGTCGCCACGACCTCGCCGACGACACGGACGAGAACCATCGGGTGCAGGGCGAGACGCAGATTGGCAAGCGCGCCCTGATGCCAGGCAAGTGCTGCGATGAACAGCGTGGCGAAGACGCCGCGCACGAACATCACCTGGCCCATGTTCATCGTCTCCGCCATATATTTCGTGATGGCGTCATTGACCGTGAAGCCGGCCAAGGACACCGTCATGAACAGCGCAGCACGCATGTTGGGGGAGAGCGGCAAGGAAGCATTCCGTCATTGCGACAGCTCCGCATGTATCAGGCACCTGCGGGCGCGCAAACGGAAAGCTTTGGGCCAATGCGGCCCGGTCCAAAGGAAGGGGAGCGGTCAGCCGCCGGTCACGCTCATATGGCGCGAGACGGCCGGCCGGCTGGTGCGCCGGTCGATGATGAAATCGTGGCCCTTCGGCTTGCGGCCGATCGCCTCGTCGATGGCTTCCGACAACAGTTCGTTGCCCTCTGAGGCACGCAGCGGCGCGCGCAGGTCGGCCGCATCTTCCTGGCCGAGGCACATGTAGAGCGTGCCTGTGCAGGTGAGCCGGACGCGGTTGCAGCTTTCGCAGAAATTATGGGTCATCGGCGTGATGAAGCCGAGCCTTCCACCCGTTTCCTTCACCTCCACATAACGCGCCGGTCCGCCGGTCTTGTAAGGAATGTCTTCCAGCGTGAACTGCCGCTCCAACTGAGCCCGAAGCAGCGACAGCGGCAGATACTGGTCGGTCCGGTCGGCGTCGATCTCGCCCATCGGCATCGTTTCGATCACCGTCAGGTCCATGCCGCGGCCATGCGCCCAGCGCATCAGGTCGGGTATTTCGTGATCGTTGAAGCCCTTCAGCGCGACCGCGTTGATCTTGATTGCCAGCCCCGCATCCTGGGCCGCGTCGATGCCTTCCATCACCTTGGCGAGGTTGCCCCAGCGGGTGATCGTGTGAAACTTGCCTGCATCCAGTGTATCCAGCGACACGTTGATCCGCTTCACCCCGGCATCCGCCAGTTCGCCGGCGAACCGGGCGAGCTGGGAGCCGTTCGTCGTCAGGGTGAGTTCGTCCAGCGTGCCGCTCTTCAGGTGGCGGGAGATCTGGCGCACCAGATGCATGATGTTCTTGCGCACCAGCGGCTCGCCGCCGGTCAGCCGCAGCTTGCGGACGCCTTTCTCGATGAAGACGCTGCACAGGCGGTCGAGTTCTTCCAGTGACAGAAGGTCCTTCTTGGGCAGAAAGGCCATGTCCTCGGCCATGCAATAGGTGCAGCGGAAGTCGCACCGGTCGGTGACCGATACGCGCAGATAGGTGATCGCGCGGCCGAACGGGTCGATCATGTCCATCGCTGCATTTCCAGTTGCCTGCACTGTCTGCCGACGCCGCCCAATGCGTGCCGGGCTGAGCGTTATATACAGCCATGTGATACGATCTGGCTATCCGTTCAAGGCTCCAGCGCCACCTCTGGCTGTTTTCCGGGGTTTCGCCGATGCGGGAAGCGGCGTAGAGAGCCGTTTGACAAGGGGATTGAGCCGATGAGCGCGCCGAAGGAACTCAGGGTATCGAAGGACCGGCGGACGCTGACGGTCGCCTATCACGACCATGAGCCGTTCGAGCTTCCAGCCGAGCTGCTGCGCGTCACGTCGCCTTCAGCCGAGGTGCAAGGCCATTCGCCCGACCAGCGCGTCACTGTGCCCGGCAAACGCAACGTGACGATCACCAGGATCGAGCCGATCGGCAATTATGCGGTGCGCATCGTCTTCGACGATTTCCACGATACCGGCATCTTCACCTGGGACTATCTGCACCGGCTCGGCCACGACAAGGACGAAGTCTGGGCCGCCTATCTCGCTTCGCTGGAGCAGAAGGGCCTGTCGCGCGGTTGACCGAGGTTACGTAAAGGTGCGCTCACCTTGATGTGATGCGCACGCTGTAACAAGCTCGATCGATTGACCGTATATCGCGGCATTGGACGGAATCGCCGCATGACGCCCTGGACCGACAGATCTGGAAAGTTTTCGCCCCTCAAGGCCGCCGTGCTTCTAGGAGCCTGCCTGCCGGCGCTGTGGCTCGCCTGGGCGGCTGCGAGCGGCGCGCTGGCGTCGGCCGCCCCGGTCGGCCTGCTGGGCGCGCGACCGATCACCGAGGCGATCCATCAGGCCGGGGATTGGGCGATCCGCTTCCTCTGGCTTTCACTGGCGGTCACGCCGCTCCGCCGCATCGCCAACTGGCCGAAGCTCATCCTGGTCAGGCGCATGCTGGGCGTCACCGCGCTCCTTTATGCGTTGATGCACCTGACGCTCTATGCCGTCGATCTCAAGTTCGATCTCCTGCGGATCGTTTCCGAGATCGCTTTGCGCTTCTACCTCACCATCGGCTTCGTGGCGCTCGCCGGCCTGATCGCGCTCGGCACCACCTCCACAGACGCGGCGATCAAGCGGCTAGGCGGCCGCAATTGGAATCGCTTGCACAGCATGGTCTACGTCATCGGCGTGCTTGCCGCCTTCCACTTCTTCATCCAGTCGAAGGCGGACGTCTACGAGCCGACGCTGATGGCCGGCTTCTTCCTGCTTCTGATGTTCTATCGCCTTGCCCATTGGCGCGGTTTCGCGCTGACCTCACCACTGGTGCTGGTGGCGATCGCCGTCCTTGCTGCGCTCGGCACGGCGGCGATCGAATATGCCTGGTACGGCATCGCGACCGGCGTGCCTCCTGGCCGGGTGCTCGCCGCCAACCTGCAGTTCTCGTTCTCGATCAGGCCCGCCTGGTGGGTGCTTGCGACCGGGCTCGGGGTCACGCTTCTTGCGCTGGTCAGGCCTTGGTTCGGCAGGAACGAACCCGCTCGCGGCCGCAGAGCGGCGGGGGCGACTGCATAGCTATTCCGGCATAGTGAGAACTGGATTTCGGTCCGGAATTGCCGGAGCAAAGTAGCCGGCTAGTCGGTCTTCAGTACGTCCTCGACCCGCCGCATCTGCTCGCCGAGCGCATCGCATTCGGCAGGCGTCGACTGGCTCATCGCCTTCTCGATGAGCGCCGTGTGCACCTTCAAGGCTTTCATCAACAGCTTCTCGCCTTCGGCGGTAAGGGTAAGCCTCAGGACGCGCTTGTCCTTCGCGTCGCCCTCGCGTTTCAGCAGTTTCCGCTTCTCCATCTGCGGCAGCAGCATTGTGATGTTGGAGCGGCCGACCAGCAGTTTGCGTGCGAGATCGTGCTGGGACATGCCGGGATGCCGGTAGAGGTTCATCAGCACGTCGAGTTGCGCCGGCTTCAGGTCGAGCGGTGCAAGCGCCGCCGCCACCGCGCGCTCCACCGCATGGCAGGCGCGCGCGACCGCGACCCAGTTGCGGAAGCGGGGATTATCCCAAGGAAGGTTCTGGGAAAGCTCTTGTTTATTGTTCATCTTTGAACTATTATGTTCATGCTTGAACCAATCTGCAGGCGGATAGCTATCATGGCATCAATCGGCGTCAAGGTCATCCGTGGGCTGTTCGGCGCCGCCGAGCGCATCGCGCCGCGCGTTGGCGGCAAGGCAGCGTTCGAACTGTTCTGCCGGACCCCCAATCCGAGGCGTCTTTCCGATGGCGAAAGGCGGGCTGTCAACCGCGCTGCGGAATTCATGGAAGGGGCAAGGCATCACCGGCTGGTGCTTGGCAGACGCTGCGTGATGGTGCACGAGTTCCGCCCGCGTGGGGGCAGGGACAATGCCGGCACTGTGCTCGTTCTGCACGGCTGGCGCTCCCGCACCGAATACATGAAGGCCCTGATCGAAGCCTATCGCGACGCCGGTTATCGCGTCATGTCGCTCGATCTCCCGGGCCACGGCGGCTCTGCCGGACGACGTCTCAACCTGGCAAGCGCCGTCACGGCCGTGCACTCCGTCGGCGAATGGTTCGGTCCCTTCGCCGCCGTGGTCGGCCATTCCTTCGGCGGGGCGGTTGCGGTGAACGCGGTCGCCGGTTCGGTGGTCGGCGTTCCCCCGCTTGCAGCCTCCAAGCTGGTGCTGATCGCCGCGCCGAGTTCCCTGCCGGTCCTCTTCGAGAATTTCGGCCACATCCTGAAGCTTGGCCCGCGTGTCAGGTTAGCGCTTGCCGAAGAAGTGCGCCGCATAGCCGGGCGTCCGCTGGACGAATTCGTCGGCTCCAGGCAATTGGCCGAAACGCCGGTGCCGACGCTTGTTCTCCACGCGCCCGACGACCGGGAGGTGCCGGCCGACCATGCCAGGCTTTTTGCGACCGCGGGGGACCATGTCCGCCTTCGCTGGGCGCCTGGCCTCGGTCACCGCCGCATCCTTTCAGATCCCGCAATCGTGAAGGATGCGCTGGGCTTCGTGGCCCACCAGACTCAACTTCACTGAGTCCGTCGCCAAACCACCTCCGGTTGCATTGGTGAAACGAAACCGGCACCGCCGCGTTGTCACCCCGTGACAATCGCAAAGGACGATGGAGGTATGGCCGTGAACAAGAAATACGATCAGACCGATAGCGAGCGCGATCAATCGCGCCGTCTCGAGCAAAATGAAGCCGAACGGCAGAAGGCGCGGCGGGAGGAAATGCCCGGTCGTCGCCAGCAGCACGCGAACGACGATCCGCGACGCCAGCAGGGTGGGTGGACGACCGACGAGGATGGCGACTCCGTCCGCGACAGCGATTCGGGTGAGAAGCTTGTCGATGAACCGTAGAAACGAACAAGCCGCCCGGCATGCACGGATGCCAAGAAGCTTGAGACGGTCACAAGGATGTGAAACCCTGCCGCAACACTCGTTGCGAAATTTATGGGACCTTAACGATATCGGTATGAATCGGTAATGTCCGCCCTACATCCGCCTTGGGTCGGATGATGCATTCATGCGGCGAACTCGAAATGGATCATCGATGAAACTCTCCTCGAGGAACGTTTTTCTGCTTCCCGTAATGCTTGCGGGGACGATTGCCGTGGGAATGCCCCAGGCGGAGGCGCAATCGCTGTTCGACAGCCTCTTCGGCGGCGGCGTGCGCAGCCAGCGCCTGGACAGCAGCGGCCAAAGCTCGCGCTCGGGTCGCCTTGACGGCAGTCGGCAATACCGCGACGGCGAGAGCTACGGGGCCGGCAAGCGGCCCAGCCGTCCGGTCGCTCGCAAGCCCGCAGCGATCGCCAAGATCAGCGCTCCCTCCTACTACAATTACAAGGCTGTGGCCCTCCAGGCCGTGGATTTCACGGCGCTTGCTGCAATCGGCCAGTCCGCCTCGCTCGACCAGGCGACCTCCGGCACCGATTTCCGCGAGGCGGTTGCCGGCCTTACGGGCTACGAACTCTATGCGGAGCCAGAGATCGCCAAGGCGCTGGTGGAATTCTATTCCGCCAATCCGGATTTCATCTGGGTCGCCGACAACGAGGTCAACGAGCGCGCGCGTGATGCATTGCGGGTGCTGGGCGAGGCGGCGAGCCATGGATTGTCGCCGGCCGACTACGCCGTAGTCGTACCTTCAGGCAGCCGCTCCGACGCCGATGCCGCCCCGCGCAAGCGCGAGCTTATCCGCTTCGAAATGGCCCTGTCGGCGCGCGTCCTGCGTTATGCACGCGACGCCGAGGCCGGGCGAATCAATCCCAACAAGCTCTCCGGCTATCATGATTTTCCAGAGAAGCCGTTCGACAGGGTAGGGGCGTTGAAAATCCTGTCGCTGGCCACCGACGTACGCGGCTGGCTCGAGGCGCGCCATCCCGATAGCCCGGAATACAAGGCGCTGCGGGTCGAACTCGAGGCGCTGAACGCCAGCGCCGAAAACGAAATCGTCGTCGATCCGAAGCTGTTGCTCCAGCCGGGCGAGTCCAACCCGGAGCTTGCCAAGATCCTGCATCTCATTGCCCGCGACCTCGATGACGAGATGGGCGGCGACTACGGCGAATTGCTCGCGCGGACCATCGGCGGCGAGACATATGGCGAGGAGTTGGTGCCGGTGATCAAGGCCGCCCAGGCCAAGGCCGGGTTGAAACCGGACGGCGTCATCGGGCCGCGTACGGTCGCCGCGCTTGCCGGCGCCTCGAAAGCCGACCGTATCGACAAGGTTCTGGTGGCGCTGGAGCAGTTGCGCTGGTTGCCGCACGACCTCGGCGAGACGCGCGTCTTCATCAATCAGCCGGCCTATACGGCGAGCTTCATCGACCATGGCGTCGAGAAGCTCAACATGCGGGCCGTGATAGGCAAGCCGTCCAACCAGACGAGCTTCTTCTACGACGAGATCGAGCAGGTCGACTACAACCCGTACTGGGGCGTGCCGCAGTCGATCATCGTCAACGAGATGCTGCCGCGCCTGCGCAACGATCCGGGCTATCTCGACCGCGCCGGTTATGAGGTGACCGACTCCAAGGGGCGCCGGATTTCCTCGTCGTCGATCAACTGGTGGGCCTATGGCGGCAAGGTGCCCTACAATGTTCGCCAGACGCCGAGCGAGGCCAATGCGCTCGGGGAACTGAAGATCTTGTTCCCGAACAAGCATGCAATCTACATGCACGACACGCCGCAGAAAGAGCTCTTCAGTCGCGACGAGCGCGCCTTCAGCCATGGTTGCGTGCGGCTTCAGGATCCGCGCGGCATGGCCGCCGCGGTGCTCGGCAAGTCGGTCGATTACATCGCCGACAAGCTGAAGAAGGGTCACTCGATGGAGAAGACCACGCTGAAGATACCGGTCTATGTCGCTTATTTCACCGCCTGGCCGGACAAGAACGGCAAGGTGGAATATTTTGGCGACGTCTACGAGCGTGACGCCCGCGTCGAACTCGCGCTGGAGAAGACGGACGCCGTCCGCGTCCCGAGCAGCTAACGCCGTTCAGGCTAGGGACCGCGCAACCCTGAAGGTTTCTCGCTTGGGCTTGGCGGGAACCTTTTCGATACGCTGCCGTCAAATAGGCTTACGGACGGAGTGGACCGATGCCTGTTTCGACTGCAACTGCGGAAAAACGCCAAACCAACGACATCGACCTTGCGCGGCGGGCGGCGCAAAGAGATCGGGGCGCTATCGGGACGATCATCAAATCCCACAACCAGCGACTGTACCGGCTGGCTCGTGCAATCGTCAAACGCGACGAGGAGGCGGAGGACGTCCTTCAGGAAGCATATCTCCGCGCTTTCTCGAATCTGGAGAGTTTTCGCGGCGACTCCACGCTCTCCACGTGGCTGTCGCGCATCACCATAAACGAGGCGCTGACCCGGTTGCGGAAGGGCAAGCGGCTCAGCCAGAGAGGCATCACCGTGGAAGCCATCGACGATGACGCACGGATAATACCTTTCCCCGGAAACGTGACCGAGTTCGATCCCGAACGCCTGACCGCCCAGCGTGAACTCCTCCGCTTGGTCGAGCGGGCGATCGACGATATGGCTGGTCCGTTCCGATCCGTTTTTGTGGCGCGGGTGGTCGAAGGTCTGAGCGTGGAGGAGACTGCCGATCTTCTCGAGATCCAGCCTACGACCGTAAAAACCCGGCTTCATCGGGCGCGAAAACTGGTCAGGCAGCGACTCGAGGACGAGATCGGGCCGGTTCTCCTCGACGCGTTTCCTTTTGCTGGAAAGCGTTGCGATCGTTTGACAGCCGCCGTGCTCGGCAAACTCGGCCTCTGAAACGATCCGGGAACCATCGGCCTCTGCTGGCATCCAATGGATGTAACTCAATGCGCCGGTCCCGGCGCCAAGGAGAACGTCCATGAAAACCATTTTAAAGGCCGCGCTGGGTGGCGCCTTCCTGTTTGTCCTCGCTCAGTTCGCGCCGGCTCAGGACAAGCCGTCCGATCCGCAGATCGCCCACATCGCCTATACCGCAGGCGTGATCGACATCGAGGCGGCGAAGCTTGCGATCTCGAAATCCAAGAACACCGAAGTGGTCGAGTTCGCACAGTCGATGGTCAAGGATCACGAGGCCGTCAACGTGCAGGCGCTCGACCTCGTCAAGAAGCTGAACGTGACGCCGGAGGACAATCCGACGAGCCAGGCGTTGACGAAGGCGGCCGAAGAGAAGCGCGCCGAACTCGGCAAGCTTGAAGGCGCCGCGTTCGACAAGGCCTATATCGACAACGAGGTCGCCTACCACAAGCAGGTCAATGACGCGCTGCAGACGCTGCTCATCCCGTCAGCCGAGAACGCCGAACTCAAGAGCCTGCTGGAAACGGGGCTCAAGCTCTTCCAGGGCCATCAGCAGCATGCCGAACACGTGGCGGCCAGCCTGAAATGACCACGCGCGCGCTCAACCGGCGCGTCTTCCTTGCGGCGGGGGCTGTCGTCCTCGCCTCAGGAGGCAGATCGCGCGCCCACAACGGGACGATCCATGTCAGCATCGAGAATCTGGCGTTCGTCCCGGCGAATATCGAAGCAGCGGTAGGTGATCGCATCGAATGGACGAACCGTGATCCGTTCGATCACACCGCAACAGTCAAGGGAGGCTGGGATATCGTCATTCCGGCCGGCCAGGTGGCCACCCGAATCGTGCAGGCCGGAGATACGGTCGAGTACTACTGCCGCTTCCACCCGAACATGACGGGCACGATCAAGGTTCGATAGTGGACGGCTGCCGCTGCTGGAAAGCCGCTATTTATATCTGGCTGATTTCTTTGCGAGATCATGGTGGGCGATGCAGGGATTGAACCTGCGACCCCACCCGTGTGAAGGGTGTGCTCTCCCGCTGAGCTAATCGCCCGCCGTCGACCCTGAGGCCGTAGCGCGCCGCGATATAGGCTGCGGCCGCCTTCGAAGTCAAGTTGCCTCAGCCGCGCGCCGCCGCGATCAGGCGTTCGGCGAGTTCAAGGGTCAGTTCGTCGAAATGCGAGATAACCCTGGACGGCTCGAACTCCCGTACGTGACGGTCCGTATAGCCGAAGTCGACCGCCACCACGGGGATGCCTGCCGCTTTCGCCGTGTCGATGTCGGTTCGGGAATCGCCTACCATGACAGCCTTGGCTGCGTCGCCACTGGCGAGCCCGATCGTCTCGGTCAGATGGCGCGGGTCGGGCTTGCGATGGGCGAACGTGTCCTGGCCGCAGATGGCCGCGAAATAGCCGCTCATGCCCAGTTCCACCAGGAGGCGCTTGGAGAAGTCCTCCGTCTTGTTGGTGCAGACCGCGAGCAGATAGTCGGCGGTCCGGAAGCGCTCCAGGGCTTCGACAACGCCTGGATAGGGTTTTGACTGGCCGGGGATGTTCGAGCCGTAGTGCGCGAGGAACAGGGCGAACAGCCGGTCATGCTCGTCCACGGGCAGGGCGCGGCGCTGCGCCTGGTAGGCGCGCTCGATCATCACGCGGCCGCCATGGCCGACGAATTGGCGGAAGCCCGCCGCGTCGGTGCGGGCGATGCCGCCGGCATCCAGGGTGTGGTTGAGGCTGTCCAGCAGGTCGGGTGCGGTGTCGACCAGCGTCCCGTCGAGGTCGAAAACGATAATCGGCTTGCCCATCGTATGCCGGTCCTGCCTGTTGAAAGTGCTGCGGGAGAATTCGACGATGGTTGGCCGATACCTTCTGCCGAATTGCTGCGCAAGCCGACCTTTTGCCGCTCCTATCGATGTGGCTGGGTCGGCGGCCTTTGCTGTCCGAGCCAAAGATGCTAGGAGCGCCCGACGATTTCAGGGCGGCGAACTGGCATGGATCCGAAGGCATTGAAGATCGAATCGGCGCGGGCTGCGCTTGCGCATGTCCGGGACGGCATGCGGCTTGGCATCGGCACCGGCTCAACCGCATCCGAGTTTGTCCGTCTGCTCGCTGAAAAGGTCGCGGCCGGCATGAAGATCATCGGCGTGCCGACCTCCGAACGGACCGCGGCTCTCTGCGCCGAGCTTGGCGTCGGCCTCTCGACGCTGGACGAAACGCCGGAACTCGACCTCACCATCGACGGTGCCGACGAGATCGGGCCGGAACTCAGCCTGATCAAGGGCGGCGGCGGGGCGCTGCTCCGCGAAAAGATCGTCGCGGCCGCATCGGCGCGCATGATCGTGATTGCCGACGACAGCAAGCTGGTGCCGGCGCTCGGTCGCTTTCCGCTGCCCATCGAGGTCAATCGCTTCGGCCTCAAGGCGACCGAGCTTGCGATCGTACGCGCTGCCGGCGAACTCGGCCTGTCCGGGCCGCTTACATTGAGGGTGACGAACGGCCAGCCTTTTGTTACAGACGGCGGGCATTTGATCCTGGATGCATCTTTTGGCCGCATTCCGGATACAAGAGCGCTGTCGAATGCTCTTCACGCCATTCCGGGGGTCGTCGAGCACGGACTGTTCCTGGGCTTGGCCAAGCTGGCGATCATTGCGGGCGCCGACGGCATCAGGACCGTCCAGGCAAACTGACAAACCAGGGAGTTCTTCCGATCATGAAGTTGATCAACCGCGCTCGCCGCATCGCCGCCGTCCTGGCAGCGTCGGCCTTTGTCGCAGCCGCATCGCAGGCCCATGCGCAGGAGATCGCCGAGTCGCATCTCGCGGCCGCGCGCGCGACCATCGATGCGGTCAATGCCACCGACAATTACGACGTCATCCTTCCCGCTGCTGCGCAGACGCTCAAGCAGGAACTCATCCAGCAGAATCCCGATCTGACGGAAGTGATCATCGCGACCGTCGACGAAAAGGCGCTCGGGCTTGCCGGCCGCCGCGCCGACCTCGAGCGCGAGGCGGCGATCGCCTACGCCAAGATCTTCAGCGAGGCCGAGCTGAAGGCCATTACCGCCTTCTACACCAGCGATGCCGGCAAGAAGCTGCTCGCCTCGGGCCCGATCGTCGCCCGCGAGGTGGTCAAGGCCGCCGAGATCTGGCAGCGCGGCATCTCCCGCGACCTGGCTACGGAAGTCGGCAAGCAGATTTCGGACATTGTCGACGCGCAGGTGAAGGCGGCCGGCGGCAATCCCGCTCCGGCACAGCAGGATGGCGCGGCCGCGCCGGCGCCCGCTCCCGAAGGTGGCGCTACTGCTCCGGAGGGCGAAGCGCCCTTGCTGCAGGGGCTCGACGCGCCGATCGAGTAAGCCGCGCCTTTCGCGTGGACCAAGGCCCGGCCAAGTGCCGGGCTTTTCTTTTTGGCCGCCCCCTCCTAACTGTCATTCGCTACCTTCCGCGGAGACCAGAGCCATGCCCCGATACGACTATGATCTTTTTGTCATCGGCGGCGGTTCCGGCGGTACGCGCGCCGCACGCGTCTCCGCCGCGCTCGGCAAGCGCGTGGCGATTGCGGAGGAGTACCGATTCGGCGGCACCTGCGTCATCCGCGGCTGCGTGCCGAAGAAGCTGTTCGTCTACGCCTCGCAGTTCCCTGAGCATTTTGCCGACGCTGCGGGCTATGGCTGGACCGTGCCCGAGGCGAGCTTCGACTGGCCGACCCTGATCGCCAACAAGGACAAGGAGATCGCCAGGCTCTCCAGCGTTTACGAAAGCGGGGTCGAGAAGGCCGGCGGCGATACGTTTCACAGCCGCGCCACGCTTGTCGACGCGCACACGATCCGTCTCGAAGGCGAGGACCGCACCGTCACCGCGGAGCATATATTGATAGCCACCGGCGGCCGCCCCAATCCGCACGCGGCACTTCCCGGACACGAACACTGTATCTTCTCCAACGAGGCCTTCGACCTGCCGCGCCTGCCGAAGTCGATTGCAATCGCCGGCGGCGGCTACATCGCGGTAGAGTTCGCCAATATTTTTCACGGGCTCGGCGTCGACACCACGCTCGTCTATCGCGGCAAGGAGATATTGCAGCGCTTCGACATGGACTTGCGGAGCCGGCTGCATGAGGAAATGACCGCGAAGGGAATCCGCATCCGCTGCCACACCATCTTCGAGCGTATCGAAAAGCGGGACGACGGTATGCTCGCCGCTACACTCAACAGCGGCGATGTTCTTTTCGCCGACGAGATCATGCTCGCCATCGGCCGCATCCCCAACACCGAGGACCTTGGGCTGGAAGCCGCCGGTGTGGAAACAGGCGCCAGGGGCGAAGTGCTGATCGATGCCTTTTCCCGCACCAATGTCGAGAACATCTGGGCGATCGGCGACGTCACCGATCGCGTGCAACTGACGCCGGTGGCGATCCACGAGGCGATGTGCTTCGTCGAGACGGCGTTCAAGAACAATCCGACCGAGCCCGATCACGACTGCATTGCCACCGCCGTCTTCTCGCAGCCCGAGATCGGCACGGTTGGGCTTGCGGAAGACGAAGCGGCGAAACGTTTCGCCAACCTCGAAATCTACAGCGCCTCGTTCCGGCCGCTGAAGCACACTCTGTCCGGCCGGCAGGAGCGGATGCTGACCAAGCTTGTGGTCGACGCCGCCACGCGGCGGGTGCTCGGCGCCCATATCCTCGGGCCGGACGCTGGCGAGATGGCGCAGATCCTCGGCATCGCGCTGAAGGCCGGACTGAGCAAGGATGACTTCGACCGCACCATGGCAGTGCATCCGACCGCCGCGGAAGAACTCGTCACCATGTATAAGCCGACCTATCTGGTGAAGGACGGCGTCCGCACCACCTGCTAAATTACGTGAGGGCAGGATCAGTTTCTGTCCAGAATTGCCACGAAAGCTCTAACCAGCCGGCGCCTTCACGCGTGCCGCCCGCCGCGAGATCTGCTGGTCGGCGAGCACGCCGATCAGGATGACCGAGCCCATCACGGCGAAGTTCAGCGAACTCGGGATGCCGAGCAGATTGACGAGGTTCTGCAGCACCTGCAGCAGCACGGTGCCGAGCACCACGCCGACGATCGAACCTTCGCCGCCACGCAGCGAGCAACCGCCAAGCACCGCCGCTGCAATCGCGTAAAGCTCGTAGAAATTGCCGTGCGAGGAAGGCGAGATCGAGCGCGTGTACATGGCGATGAAGACCGCAGCGACCGCCGTCAGACCGCAGCAGATCACATAGGCGGCTATGGTAATGCGGGCTGTGTGGATGCCGCTGTAGCGTGCCGCTTCCTCGTTCTTGCCGACAGCAAAAAGGTAGCGCCCGAACACCGATTTGTGCAGCACCACGCCCATTACGAGCGTAATCACGATGAACGCGATCAGGCTATGGGGAATGCCGTAGAAGCGACCCGCGGTCAGCCATTCCAGCGTCGGAAAGCTTGCGCCGAACGGAAAGCCCGCCGTTGCATCCTCCGTGTAATATCGCGCGATGCCGCGGTAGATGAGCAGGCCGCAGAGCGTGACCACGAAGGGCTGCAGTCCGAGCTTGGCGACCAGAAAACCGTGCAGCAGGCCGATCAGGCAACCGATCGCCACCACGATGACGAAGGCAAGGGCCGGGTTCACGGCCTCGCTCGCGACAAGGTCGATGAAGACCACGCCGAGCAGCGCGATGATCGAGCCGACGGACAGCTCGATGCCGCCGGAGATGATGACGAAGGCCTGCGCGACGGCGAAAATGCCGAAGAGGCCGATCAGGTTCGCTGTGTTTGACAGGTTGATCGGTGACAAGAACCGCGGATTGATGATCGCGACCACCGTGCCGACGATGATGATGAGGATGAGGAGCCACAGATCCTTGCGGTTGATCATCGGGTGCGTTTTCCGGTGAGGCGGGGCAGGGACGTCATGCCGCGATCCTTCCGACCGCCAGCGACAGGATAGACTGTTCCGAAAGCTCGCCGCGTTCCAGGAAACCGGCGATGCGTCCTTCGTGCATGACCGCGACACGGTCGCTGACGCCGATCACCTCCTCCATGTCGGAGGAGATCATCAATATGCCTACGCCGTGGTCGGAAAGCTCCCGCATCAGCCGGTAGATCTCGCTTTTTGCCCCGACGTCGACGCCGCGCGTCGGCTCGTCGAAGATCAGCACCTGCGGTTCCATAGACAGCCATTTCGCCAGCACCACCTTCTGCTGGTTGCCGCCCGACAGCGAACTGGCTGGCGCCGAGACGCCGCGGGAGCGGATGTCCAATCGCTGGCGCTGCTTCAAGGCGTCTTTCTCCTCGGCGTCGAAGTCGATCAATCCGCGCTTCGCATGCGCTTCCAGATTGGCGAGCGTGATGTTCTCGCGGATTGGAAAATCGACGATCAGACCAGAGCGCTTCCGGTCTTCCGGCACCAGATAAAGTCCTCTCGCGATCGCCGCGCTCGGCGAGGCGATCGGTGCTGCGACGCCCTTGATCGTGATCGAGCCGCCCTCGAGCGGCTCGAGGCCGAAAATGGTGCGCGCAAGCTCGGTGCGACCGGAGCCGACAAGTCCTGCGAGCCCGAGTATCTCGCCCCGCCGCACCGACAGGCTGACGGATTGCTCCGGGCGGTAGGCTGTCCTGACGCCGGTGAGTTCGAGGATGGACTCTCCCGGCGGATTGGCCGGCGGGCGGTAGAGGGTCTTGAGGTCGCGACCGATCATATGGCGGATCATCGTCTCGGCATGGATCTCAACCTTGCCGAGTTCTGCGACGCGCCTGCCGTCGCGCAGCACGACGACCCGGTCGGCGCAACCTTCTATCTCGGCGAGGCGGTGCGAGATGAAGATCACCGACACACTTTCGGCCTTAAGCCGGGCGATGATCTTCAACAGCCGCTCGGTCTCCGACGCGGTCAGGCTGGATGTCGGCTCGTCCATGATGACAAGCCTCGCTTTCAGCGAAAGCGCCTTGGCGATCTCGACCAGCTGCATCTGCGCCAGCGACAATCTCGCGACCGGCGTCTCCGGGGCGAAATCCGCACCGAGTTGCTTCAGATAGGGCTCCGCCCGCCGGTTCAGTTCTTCCTCGTCGATCAGCCTGAGCGGCCCGCCCTTCAGCGGCTCGCGGCCGATGAAGATGTTCGCCGCGGCGGTCAGGTTCTCGAAGAGGTTCAGTTCCTGGTGCACGAAGGCTATGCCGCCGCGCATCGAGCCGCCGACGGTGAGCCGCTCCATCGCCAAGCCGTCGAGCTCGATCGAGCCGGCGCTCGGCGCGACCACGCCGCCGAGGATCTTCATCAGCGTCGACTTGCCGGCGCCGTTTTCTCCGACGAGACCGATCACCTCGCCCTGGCTGACGGAAAGGCTGATGTCGTCCACGGCCCTGATGCCGGGATACACCTTCGAGATTCCCGTCATCTTCAGGAACGGCTCTGGCATCGGCGAACTATGCTGATTGGTTCGTCGGATAACAATACGCGCCGAACAGGCCGGCTGGGAGAATGGGCCGGCCTGTTCGCTCCAAGGCGTCAGCCGCCGCTGATGCGCGACTTCAGTTCCGCCTCGAACGCGTCGACATTGGACTTGTCGATCATCTTGGTGGGCACGATGATTAGCTTGTTCTCTGGCACGACCGATTTGTCGCCTTCCAGATATTTCGCCATCAGCTTCATGCCCTGGTAGCCCCATTCGTACGGATCCTGCACGACCGTCCCGGCGATGGTGCCTTCACGCACGCCGCCCAGCGTGATCGGGTCTTCGTCGAAGGCGATGACCGTCACCTGGCCGAGCTTGCCGCTCTCCTTCAGCACTTCGTAGATGCGCGGCGGATTGTAGGAATAGAAGCCGACCATGCAGTCGATGTCGGGGTTGGCGGCCAGCGCGTCCTCGACGTTGCGCTTGGCGCGCGTCTGGTCGATGTCGTCGCCGCGCACGTCGATCAGTTCGACCTTCGAGCCGGCGATGGTCGACTTCATGCCCTCGATACGCTCGCGCGCATTGTCGGCGCCCGGCAACCCAACGAATCCGATGCACTTGCCGCCTTCGGGCAGGGCCTTCAGGGCGATCTCGCCCGCCTGCTTGCCGGCGTCGGTGTTGGACGAGCCGATATAGGCGATGCGGTTGGTGTCGGGAGCGTCGCTGTCCGTGGTGAAGAGCGGCACCTGGCTGCCGATCTTGTTCAGCGAATCCGTTGACGATTTCGGATCGACGGCGCTCACCATGATGGCCGACACGCCGCCCGCCACCAGGTCCTCCATCAGGCGCTGCTGCACGGCAGCGGCGGCCTGTTCGGGATATTTCAGTGAAAGGTCGTAGTTCGGCAGTTCGTCCTGTGCCTTCTTCACGCCGGCCTCGGCGAGCTTCCAGAAGTCCGACGCGCCGTTCACCACGAAGGCAAGCTGCTTCTTCTCCTGCGCCACGGCGCCGGTCGCCAGCAATGCGGCAGTCACCAGCAGGGCGCTTGCAAGTCCGAGCTTCATGAATTCCTCCCTTTTCCGTTGTTCGTTTGCGGAAACGCAGCGGCATATAGGGCAGGTAAAGGCGAAGGGGAGGCCGATGGGAACTCCCGGTGCGAAACCCGTGGCGCGCCCTCCAACGCGCCGTCCTTATCCGCCAGAATTCGAGTTTCCGAGGTCAGCTAAACGGACCTCTGGAACGGAGTCAATCACGAATTGTCGGACAAATCACACAATTTGATCGTTGAGTGTGGCGCATCCGTGCGCTAGGGGCGCTGCGTTCGAAGCGGCTTGGCTCGCACCGGCGTTCAACTCAGATGTAGATGCCGCGCCCGTGGCAGGCTTGCTGCACGGCTATCGTGCGCTCCGTCGGGCCGCCAAGATCCGTCACGATGAAACCGCCCTGAACCAGCGTGCCGACGAAAGGCGTGTCGCCAGCTCCCGGATTGAAATAGCCGCAGACGGTCACCGCTCCGCCGGCGTCCCGCTGGGCGATCATGGTGCGGAAGGTGGCAGATGGCTGTCCGGCGCGGGCGCGCACGGCCGCCTCGATGGTCCCGCGATCGGTATCCGTCAGTGTCACCGAGCTTCCGGCGCCGGACCCGCCCGTTGCCGAAGGTTTCGATGCCTGCGGCGCCGACGTGCAGGCCGCCGCTGCCAGAAGCAGCAGGAGTGCTGGCATTTTTTTCATCATTGTGGTCCTCCCTCGATGGTGAGCATCGCCGAAGGCAGGTGACGACGCAATACCCGCTAGAACGGACCGAAGCCTGGCTTGCACTACACTCGGGCCGTGGAATTCTCGGCGTCGAACTGCCCGGCGTCGGAATAGTTTGCGGAGGACGGAACGACATCATGGCGTGGTCCGTCATCGACAAGGCCGCTATCGAGGCCTAGCTTTGGCGCCACCCGGCGTGAGGCTCTCGATGAAGCGCTTCAGCGCCTTGCCGATGTATGCTCCAATCTCTTCCGTAGGCTCGAAACCCCACCAGAGCAACGACCCTTGCCAGTGCGTCGCGAGCAACAGCCCGATGTCGCGCGGCGCGCCGGGCATGTTTGCAAAGCGTTCGTCGAGCGCCGCTGACAGAGCCTTCTTCCAGGCGGCGCCTCGCGCCCGCAAGTCCGGATCGCGAAAATCCTCGCGCAACACCATCAGGCCCTCGGCGTAGGCCTCTATGCCGCCATAGCTTCCCGACAGCGCCACCAGCATCTCAACCGCGCCATCAGGCGTCCTCGGCGAACTGTCGGCGAGGCTCGCCGTCTTCTCGTCGAGCTGGTCCCAAGCCTGCATCAGCGTGGTGCGCTTGAGTCCCGCCTTGGTCTTGAAGCGCTGCACCAGCGTCGCCGGCGACAGGCCGCAGGCCTTGGCCAGTGCGTCGAAGGTCAGCGCCTCCGGCCCAGCCTCGTGCATCAGCCTGTGGGCCGTGACCAGCACCTCTTGGTCGGAGAGCGTTTTTTTTCGGGGCATATTGACTCTCATTTATAAGTGAATAGTTGTTTATAAATGATTTAGAGTCCGACGCCAAGCCGTCCGCAACCATGGGAGGAACGCGCATGACCCTCGAAGGCAAGGTGGCCCTGGTCGCGGGTGCGACCCGCGGAGCGGGCAGGGGAATCGCGGTGGAACTCGGCGCCGCCGGCGCTACGGTCTATGTCACCGGCCGCACGACGCGAGAACGCCAATCCGAGTACAGGCGGTCGTCGGAGACGATCGAGGAAACCGCCGAGCTCGTCACCGCCGCCGGCGGCAAAGGGATCGCGGTGCCGACGGACCATCTCGTCTCTGCCGAGGTGAAGGCGCTCGTCGACCGCATCCGAGCCGAGCAGGGACGTCTCGACATCCTCGTCAACGACGTCTGGGGCGGCGAGCTTCTCTTCGAATGGGACAAGCCGGTCTGGGAGCATGATCTGGAGAACGGCCTGCGCCTGCTGCGTCTCGGCATCGACACGCATCTGATCACCGCGCACCACGCGCTGCCGCTGCTCATCGAGGAGCCCGGCGGTCTGCTTGTCGAAGTGACCGACGGCACGGCTGAGTACAATGCCGACCATTACCGGCTGTCGCCCTTCTACGACCTCGCCAAGGTCGCCGTGAACCGCATGGCGTGGGCTCATGCGAAGGACCTGGAAAAGCACGGCGCGACCGCCATGTCGATCACGCCCGGCTGGCTGCGGTCCGAGATGATGCTCGAGCATTTCGGAGTGAAGGAGGAGAATTGGCAGGACGCCACGAAGAACGTGCCGCACTTCGTCATCTCGGAGACGCCGCGCTTCGTCGGCCGCGCGGTGGCCGCCCTCGCCGCCGATTCCAATCGCGCGCGTTTCAATGGCCAGTCGCTCTCCAGCGGCGGCCTGGCCAAGGTCTACGGCTTCACCGATCTCGATGGATCGCAGCCGGACGCTTGGCGCTATATAGTGGAGGTGCAGGAGGCCGGCCTGTCTGCCGACGCGACCGGCTATCGTTGACGCAGCGTAATCGCACCACAGGGTGGTCCGACCACAAAAGCGCTCGCTAAAGCCCGCAAAAGGCGTAGCATCGATTTCGTGATGTCCGTCCCCTGGAGTTTGGACGCATGGGCGCCGCCACTTTCAACACCGACCGGGTTCCCACCTGCGACGACATTGTTTCCGCTCTGCTTTCGGGACATCCGCTCGGCCAGCCTGTTTCGACGCGTTCCGTCCTGGCGGATTTCCGCGGTACCGCCCCGGCCAGTCTGGAGACCGACGACGCGATCGTTGAATCCGTCGTTCGGATCGCAACTGGTAGGACCATGGCGGTCGTCTTCGATCATCGCGTGGCGCCTGAAGCGTCTGCGATGTCATGGCGGTCCGACGCGGCGGTTTGACGTCGCCGCTGCCTCGGGAACCATTCGAATCCTCCCCCGTTAAGCATGCGGTCACCGCCCGGGTGATCATGGGCTCACGCCCGAAAAAGCCCGCTGCTCTCCCCTCAGGCAGCGGGCTTTGCTTGCGGCGCTCCTGCGCCGGGAAAAGGGAAGGGAACCTCGGCGCGATCGTCGTGCTGATAGGCCCACCTCGGCCTAGTTGCCGACCGCGAGCCGGCGCGGCTGGCTTTGGGCTCTGCACCGCACCGGCTCCAGGTAGCCATGTCGGACCACCACGGGCGATGGTAGGTGCAACCGCGTCGGTCGGCATTAACATACGATATGTCGGAACGGCTGGTCGCTATCCTCGCGCCGGCTATTCCACCGCAGCGTCGACTGTAGTCGTGACGTCTTTTACGGCGCCTCGTGCGGTGTTTGCGCAACCGGAGAGTTCCGCCGCGCACAAAAGAATGGCGAGCAAAGTTGCAAGGCGCTTCATCGTGACGTCTCCTAGCCAGGGCGTCGAAGGATACCCTCATAATCGGCCCGCGTCTCGCGCCACTTCAAGCGAAGGATTTCTCGCCGGCTCCGGTTGATCACTCGAGGCGGTGGAGCACGACAGGCTCGGCTTGCCAGCATCCGTGGGACTTTTCGTTGGGGAAGGTCGAGTTTTACCCAGAATGATCGGCTTCTATCCTCCAGGGCGGATTTAGCGCTTGCCACCCAACCCCCGAAACTATAAGGCAATTTCCGGTCCGGAGTGTAGCGCAGCCCGGTAGCGCACTTGACTGGGGGTCAAGGGGTCGTGGGTTCGAATCCCGCCACTCCGACCATCAATCCCTTGAAATCTCTAGTCTTTTCCGAAGGCACGTTCTTGTGCCTTGGTCTGAATTCGAAACGGAAGGTGCTCAAAGCGCCTGTTTCGGCGCCCGAAGTGCAGAAAAGCCCCGACTAACGAGGCGCGTGTTCTTCTTGGTGCCGGACAAAAACCTATATCCGGATCAGTCTAGACCGGGAAGTTTGCGGCGAGCCGGCGCGGTGGGGTTTGGGCTCGTTAACCGCACCGGCTCGTGGGTAACCATGTCGAACCCCGAAAGCCACGCTACATCGATGGCGCCGCCGGGCTATAACATACGATAATGGACGCTGGCCGTTCGTCTGCTATTTTCGCCCCATGAAGCCCCCAGTGAAAACCGATGCCGGCGTTCAAGCCGCCTAAGTTCACCGAGACGAAGCCGGAAGATTTGCCGCGTGATCCGCTCGGAGACGCAACCGGCTGGTCATTCAAAACGTTGGAGCATGGCCAGAATACGTTTCCGGCTGCAATAGAGGCCACAGATGCCGAGGGCAGGTCGTGCCTCTATGTGCCCATGGACTTTGCCGGGAAGATCGGTCGCTGGGTCAAGCCGGAAAGTTAGTTGTTCCGCTAGGTATTCTTCCTTCCCTAAATGTCCGTACGATTGAAGCGGTTCAGGGCAGGAGCAGAGCCGCAACAAGCCAAGCGGCAATCAAGATGCTGAAGTAGGTGCACGCAACTGCGGCCACGAAAAGGGCTTCTCGCCAGATGCTGGTGGGCTCTGCGATCCGGTTATCGTTGTCAGCATACAAGCTTATTCGGCCTCGCGCTCCAGAGTGGCGCGATCGTTGCCGTAACCCACACGCCCGCTCGACAAAGAAACGGCCGACAGGCTCTGTGAGTTCCGGAGTCTTACGGGACAGGCGCACGGCCGGACGATTTGACCGAATAGCGCGATATGCACTGGAACAGGAATTAATTTTAGCACATGCTTATAAAATGAGCTCGGGATCCAGCTCATGGGCGGCCCGGCTGTGCCGAACCCCACAAAACCACACCGCACGGCGCCGCCGGGCCGCGCCCTCAATGACGTTTAATCACCTTGATCAGGCAGTGCGGGTTGCTGTGCGCTCCAGGCCTTCACTTTGTCGGCCAGGGTTTTCAGGTGGTCGGCGGGGGTGAAGCCGGAAATGCCCTTGCGCGGCTTCAGGTCGTGGTCGCCGTCCTCAAGCCACAAGATCTCGATCTGCTTCGATAGCCGGTAGCTCGCCACTTCGTCGCGGCTGCCGAAGACGTCGCGCGCGCCCTGGCAGATGAGGGTAGGGGTCTTCAGTTCCGCGAGGTGCTTTGTGCGCAGTTGCTCCGGTTTGCCGGGTGGATGGAACGGATAGCCCAGGCAGAGCAGGCCTGCGATCTTGCCGGCATCGAAAAGCTCGTCGGCCAGCATGCTGGCGACGCGGCCGCCCATCGACTTGCCGCCGATGACCAGCGGGCTGGTCGCACCTAGCGTCTCGACGGCGGTTTTGTATTCTCCGATCAGCGTTTCGGCGCGCGGCGGCGGCTTGCGGCCGGCGTCAGTGCGGCGGCTCGCCATATAACCGAATTCGAAGCGCGCGACGCGGAAGCCCACCCCGGCGAGCGCGGCCGCGATCGCGTTCATGGCCAGCGAATCCATCGGGGCGCCCGCGCCATGCGCGAGCAGGATGGTGATGGGGGCATCCTTCGGCCCGTCGAAGAGAAAATTCATCAGCCGGCCGACTTCTGCAAGGCCTGAAGATCGATCAACTGGACGCCGCGCAAGGCGATCTTCGCCCAGTTCGATTTGTCGTCCAGTTCCAGATAGCGCATCCAGAGGCGCCGGGCCTCGGTTCCGTCTCCGGCCTCGAACTCCAGTCGCGCCAGGTTGAAGACGGCGTCAGCATAGTCGGCGTCGACGGCGATCGCCTTGCGCAGATGGCGGCGGGCGGAGTCGACGCGGCCGTCCTCTGCCATCATGCCGGCGAGATTGAACCAGGCCTCCACGAAGGAGCCGTCGAGCTTGATCGCGCGGGCATAGTCGTGCGCCGCTTCCGCATGGCGGCCGGCAGCGCGCAGGCAGTTCGCGCGGTTGAAGGCGGCGACAGCGTCTGACGGATCGATGGCGAGGCAACGCTGATAGAGTGCTGCGGCCTCATCATGCCGGTGGTCGGCCTCGGCTTCCTCAGCCGTGAGGAACAGCTCTTCCAGCCTGGCGTCGTCGGCCGTGTCGAGGTCGAGAACGAGCTGGCCGCTGAGCTCGCTGACGCCTTCGGCGGAGAGGGCATAGATCGTCTCGGCGTCCGCGGCGTGGAGCGACAGCGCAGTGAGCGATTCCACGGGCCCGGAGCGATGGATCGAGCGGGCGATGGCGCTCCAGTTCGCGCCGCTTGCCACCAGCCCGGCGTATTTCCGGGCAAGGATCAGGTCGCGGAAAGAATAGGGTTCCTCGTCATGCTCGAAGGCGTCGAAAAGGGAAAGCAGGTCGAAGAGGCTCGGCTCGAGATGCGACTGATCGAGCAGGGACTGGCGGCTGAGTTCCGCGGGCTCAGCGGGCTTGGCGAGGCCGAGCAGGCGCAAGAACCCATTCTCGCTGAGCGGCCGGTGGCCTGCTTTCAACTCCGCGTCGTGACGCTCGTCGATGGCGGTCTCGGCGGCCGTTTCGAGAAGCTTGCGGCCAAAGACGAGCCTCGTCGTGCGCCGCGAGGTTCCGCGCTTCAGCAGGATGCCTTGGCGCTTTGCCTCTTTTGCGAGCAGGCGGTGCGGCAGTGCGGCAAACGCTCCGTAGGTTCCGAAGACTTTGCCGGAGCGCTCTGTCACTTCTTGCCCTTGCCGGCTGCCTTACGGCCGCCGCCTGCCGCCGCGACCTTGGCCGGCGGCGCCTCGGCTTCGACCTTGGTCTTGCTCTTCGCCGGCGGCTTCGATTGCGCCAGGCTCGCCTTCAGCGCATCCATCAGGTTGATGACATTGCCGCGCTCAGGCGCGGCCGCGATGATCGGCTTGTGACCTTTCAGCTTCTCGCGGATCATGGTCATCAGCGCCGCCTCATAGCGATCCTCGTAGTTCTTCGGATCGAAGGTGGTTTCCTTCTGCTTGATCAGCGCCTCGGCGAGCTGCAGCATCTCGGGATCTGGCGTGCCGGTCGGGATGGCGCCGAAATATTCGGCCGTGCCACGCACCTCGTTGGGGTTGCGCAAGGTGCAGACGAACATGCCGGTCTCGCGCGCGCCGATGGTGATCACGCGCTCGCGGCTCGACAGCACGATGCGCGCGATCGCCAGTTTGCCCGCCTTGCGCATCGCTTCGCGCAGCACGATGAAGGTCTCTTCCGCCATCGCCCCGTCGGGCGCGAGGTAGTAGGGCGCGTCCTGGTAGATGACGTCGACGGAGTCCTCATCGACGAAGGCTTCGATGTTCATCGTGTGGTTGGACTCGATGCGCACCGCCTCGAGATCGCTCTCATCGATGATGATGTACTGCTTGTCCTCGTACTCGTAACCCTTGACGAGGTCGGACCGCTCGACCAGCCCGAGTTCTGGGTCGACCGGCTTCATGTTGATGCGGTTGTGGGTCTTCTTGTGGAGCTGGTTGAAGCTGATGCGCTCGCTGGCGCTGGTGGCCGGATAAAGCCGGACCGGACAGCTTACGAGACTGAGTTTGAGATAGCCTTTCCAGCTTGCACGGGGCGCCATGATTGTCTCCTACGCAGCAACACTACTCACTTCGCAGCGGACAATACCGGCAAATCTTTAGCAAATTCGTCAATATCCGCCCACGGGTCTCCTGACATCTGGAGGAGGCCCGGGAGCGAAGAATAATTCAAATCCTCCGGGGCGTCGATGGATTCGAGATCGGCCCAGGCGACCGGCGTCGAGGCGGGCAGGTTGGTGCGGGCGCGCAGCGAATAGGGCGCAGCCGAGGTGTGGCCGCGCGCGTTGCGGTGAAAATCGATGAAAATCCGGCGCTTGCGATGCGTCTTTCCCATATTGGTGGTGAACGTGTCCGGCTGCGCGGCCGCCAGTTTGGCGGCGATCTTGCCGGTCGCGTCATGCACCGCCTTCCAGCCGAGCTTGGACTTGATCGGCACCACGACATGCAGACCCTTGCCGCCCGACGTCTTGACGAAAGGCGTCAGCTTCAAAGCTTCCAGCTCGCCCCGGATATGAATGGCGGCCTCGACGATCTCGCGCCAGGCGATGCCTTCGCCGGGATCGAGGTCGAAGGTGACGCGGTCGGGCTTTTCCAGCCGCTTGCGCGTCGTGCCCCAGGTGTGGAACTCGACCACGCCGAATTGCGCCAGCGCGAGATACCCCTTGGCGTCCTCGACCGAGAGGTAGGATTTGTCCTCGCCCTCGGAGTTCGCCAGCTCGAAGGTCTCGACTGATGCCGGCATGCCGGTGAAGGCGTGCCGCTGGAAGAAGCAGTCCTGCGGCCGGCCGGTTGGGCAGCGCACCAGCGACACCGGGCGCCCCATGATGTGCGGCAGCATCAAATCACCGACGAAGGCATAGTAGACCGCGATATCTAGCTTGGTCGGCCCCGACTTGCCGAACAGCCTGCGGGTCGGGTTGGTGACCCAGATCGTGGCGAGGTCGGCCTCGGAGATCAGCCGCTTGCGCTGCACGGTGGTCGCAGGGGCAGACAGTTCGACATCCCTCAACCCCTTGAACACCGAATGGCGGAGCAGGTTGTCGCTCGTGCGGTTGGCGTAGTGGATGCGGGCGGAAAGCACCGGCCGGACCCAGATAATGTCCTTCGGCGCGCCATCCAGCGGAACGGCTCCCGCATGCAACGCTTCCAGCCGTTCAAGCAAGGCCTGCAGCGTGGCGCTGTCGAAGCCGGTGCCGACCTTGCCGCGATAGTGAAGTTCGCCATGTTCCCATTCGCCAAGGGCGAGCGAGGCCAGTCCTTCAGCCCGCTGCGATGTCGTGTAGCCGGCAATGACGAAGTCGCCGGTGGCGAGAGCCTTGGTCTTCGTCCATGTCTTCGAGCGGCCGCTCTGATAGGTCGCTGAAGTGCGCTTGGAGACGATGCCTTCGAGACCAAGTTCGGATGCGCGTTCGTAGAGCGGCCGGCCGTCGCCTTCCACATGGTCGCTGAGCTGGATCGCCGAACGGCCGGTCGCGTGTCCCGACAGAAGCTGCGCGAGCAGCGCCTTGCGCCTGACGAGTGGCGCCTGCCGGAGGTCCCAGCCATCGAGGTAGAGCAGGTCGAAGGCGTAAAAGACCAGCCTGTTGCCGGCGCCTTCCGACAGCGCGTCCTGCAGCAGATCAAAACGGCTGATGCCTTTTTCGTCGAGCACGACGACCTCGCCGTCAATCACGGCCTCACGGCAGGACAGCCGGCGGAATGCTTCCGGCAGATCGCCGTAGCGCTTCGTCCAGTCGAGCCCGCCGCGCGTGACCAGCCGCACGGCGCCATTCTCGACATGCGCCATGGTGCGATAGCCGTCGAATTTGATCTCATGCAGCCAGCTGTCCCTGGTCAGCTTGCCGTCCGGTGGGTTTGCAACCTGGGTTGCGAGCTGTGGCTCGACGATGCGTGGCGCGTCCGCCCGTTTGGCGCCCGGAAGCGCGCCGGGCCTCAGCCGGACGGGCTTGGTCGGGGCCGGCTTCGGTTCCTCGACCAGTTCTTCGATGCGCCTTCCCGACTTCACGCTTTCCGGCCGCTCGGCGAGGATGTCGGCCTTCTCGTCGGATGCGAGGTCGCGCTCCTTGAAGAACAGCCAGTTCTTTTTTCCCTTGTCTTCCGGCTTGCCTTTCAGCCGCGCCAGCATCCATCCGCCGTTCAGCTTCTCGCCGGCAAGGCGGAACTTGAATGAGCCGGACTTCAGGCTCTTCTCGATATCGTCCATCGGCGCCCAGGTGCCGCGGTCCCAGACGATCATCGGCCCGCCGCCATATTCACCCTTCGGGATCACACCCTCGAAATCGATATATTCGAGCGGGTGATCCTCGGTTTCGACCGCGAGGCGCTTGTCGGCTGGGTTGAGCGAGGGCCCCTTGGGGACCGCCCAGCTCTTCAGCACGTCGCCGACCTGAAGGCGCAGGTCGTAGTGGTCGGCGGTCGCGTGATGCTTGTGGACGACGAAGCGGTTGCCCGCGTCGGCGGACGCGGCGCCGGACGGTTCGGGCGTCTTGGCAAAATTCCGTTTCGCTCGGTAGGCTTGCAGCTTGGCCATGTCGCGACGGTAGAGCATGATCCCGGAAAGTGGGAACCGGTTTTCGGTCGAGGCCGTGCCCTTTACTGTAAAAAATGCCCGGCGGCGGTGCCGTTCTGGCAACGGTCGCCAGCAAAACCTCAACGAATGAGAGGTTCGCGAGCGACGTGCATGCGAAACATCGTGATTGGACTTCTGGCTTTGTCGGAGTCACGCTGATGCCAGAAATTGGGGGTCGGCTTCATCCGAATTGGAGGAACCGACATGGAACACCAAACTCTGGAAAAATTGCAGGCCGTCGCGAAGGTGGATCAGGACTACCTGCGCCGGGCAATGTCACGAAGTGAACGCCTCGAGCGCTGGGCGCAGCTTCTCGAGCAGGATCCCCAGAAACGCCTCAGGACTCTGCGCGAGACCGAATATCAGACCGAGGGCGTCCGTGCGCTTTTGCGCGAGGACGGCAGCGCGATTTCGATCGCCTTCCAGGACCAGGTTCTGCGCGATGCAGGGCTGAAAGACGACAGCTACGGAGAGGCGCGGCGGTTCTTCGAGCTGACGGACGGGCAATTGCACGAGGTGATCTGCTATTGCCATCTGGGCGAGACGGTGAGCGCCGCGACGGTCGCCCGTCATGTGCGGGCGGTCTTGAGCGGGAAACGGCCGGGCATGTTCAGCCGGATGCACGACGCGTTCGTCTGGTAGGTCGTTTACCGCGATGGCGAGGTGGCTCGCTGGCAGCGCGCCACCTCTGGCCGGTGCATTTCCTTTTGGGCGGTGCGTCTAGCGCAGTTCCGCCAGCATGTGCCAGTGCCAGCTGCCCGGCTTGACGTGCTCCCGGTCGATCAGACTGAGCAGTTCGAAGTCGCTGAAAAGTTCAACCAGCTCGGCCGCGTTGCAATAGTAATGCGGATGGATTTTGTCCGAATCTTCGGGCTCGACCGCGTCTTCTACAAAGGTGTTCGGCGCAATCTCCTCGCCCTTGCCGTATTTGGCGTTGCGTTTCGACAGCATCGTGCCCTGATAGGTGCCGCCGGGTTTCAGCACCCTGGCGATCTCCCTGACAGCCGCGCCGACGATCAAGGGGTCGCCGTGGTAGATCACGTTGAACGACAGGACGTGGTCGAAGGTGTGGTCTGCGAATGGCAATTCCGTCATCGCCGCAATCATCGTCGTGATTTCGAGATTTTCGGCCGCCGCGGAGCGCCGGAGTTCCGAAATGCCCGACTGTGCCATGTCCACCGCGGTTACCTCCAGCCCGAGCCTCGCATAGGCGAGGGCGTGCCGCCCGACGCCGCAGCCGAGGTCCAGCACCCTCTTGGCAGAACCGGTCGCCAGCTGTGCGGCGAAGGCCGCGACATCTGGCTCGGGCGTCAGCCACTCGGCCCTGCCATGCGGGGTGCTCCAGCGGTCGTTCCAGGCAAGATGCGCGGTGTCGGTCTTCATGGTCGGTGATCCCTTCGGGGGTGTTTCAATGGCCGTCCAGCACGCGCTTGCGCGTGTAGTTTCCAGCCTGCTCGATGATGACGACGAGGCCGAATATCAAAAGGATGATGGTCGCGGCGGTCGGGTAGTCGAACATGTCCATAGCGACCTTGAGCTCAAGCCCGATGCCGCCGGCGCCGACTAGCCCGAGAACGACCGACGAGCGCACGGCCTTTTCGAGTGCGAAAAGCGTGGTGGTGATGAAGGCCGGGCTCGCGGCGGGGATGACGGCGCAGAAGATCGTGTCGATGCGGCGCACGCCCTGCGCCTGCAGCGCCTCGGCCGGGCCCTTGTCCACGTCCTCCATCGCTTCGGCGAAGAAGCGACCGCAGAAGCCGGCGGTATCGACGGCGATCGCCAGCGTGCCGGCGAAAGGGCCGAGGCCGACGGCGATCACGAAGATGAGCGCCCAGACGAGGTCCGGTACGGTCCGGAAGACTGCGACGGTTCCTCGCGCCAGCGTGTTGATCCAGCGGGTGCCGAGTTGGCCTCTCGCGGAGAAGATCGCGAGCGGGACGGATATCAGCGCGCCGACCGTGGTTCCGGCGATCGCCATCTGGAAGGTCTCGACCAACGCGGTGGACAGCGACGGCAGCCGCTCCAGGCTCGGCGGAAAGGCGCGCGAGAAGAAATCGGCGAGTGCCGGCAGGCCGGTAGCCAGTTCCGATAACGACCAGCCGGTGCCGTCGAGCGACCAGACAAGCACGGCGATGCCGAGCGCATATGCGATGAACGCCAGGGGCGAAGGCCATTCCAGCCGGGCGGGGACTGGCGACGTGCGTGTGCGGTCAGTCATAGAGGCCACGCAGCCTGGCGGCCACCATGCCCCGGGTATGCGCGTCCAGCGCCAGCTTGCCACCGCGCAGGCCCACGATGCGCTCGGCATGTGCGAGGGCATGGCCGAGGTTGTGGGTGGTGAAGATGAGAGTGGCACCGGTGTCACGCACGACGCGGGCGAAAACCTCCATGACCTCTTCGCCGGCAGTGGGATCGAGGCTTGCGGCGGGCTCATCCGCCAGCACCAGGCGAGGCTCGGCGACGAGCGCCCGCGCGATTGCCACGCGCTGCGACTGCCCGCCCGACAGGCTGTCCACCCGCCGGAGTGCGAAGTCGGCCAGGCCGACGCGATCGAGTGCGGCCAGTGCGCACCGGCGGGACTCGGCCGGCGCTAGCGCCTGCAACCAGTTGCGCGGTCCCGAGCTCGTCGCCAGCATGCCGTGCACGACATTGGAGAGAGCGGTCAGCCGCGGCACCAGATTATGCTTCTGCGCGACGAAACCGACGCCCGACCGCAACTGGCGGAGTTCGCCTGATTTGAGGCTCGAAAGATCGCGCCCGAAGATCGAAACCTTGCCGTCTGCCGGAGAGACGAAGCCCATCAGGCACTTCAGCAAGGTCGACTTTCCGGCGCCGTTCGCGCCGACCAGTGCGACCGCCTCGCCACGACCCACCGTGAAGCTGACGCCGGAAAACACCGGATCGCGCTTCGCGTAGCAAGCCGCGAGACCGTCGACCGCGAGGTCGACGGTCCGGGGCGCTACCGGCTCGAATTCGGCGAGGCGGACCGCGGCGACGGTCATTCGCCGATGAATTCCGAATATTGCGGATATCCAATCGTGGCGTACATCGAGCGGACCGGCGCATAGGCGGCATCGTCGATCGCGACGAGGTCCATGCCCTGGTATTTTGCGTTTTCACCGCCCGCCGAAATGATGCCGTCGATGACGGAAGCCTTGTTCTCGACCATCTTGGCCTGGATCGATGCGCTCACAGCCGGATCGACATGCGCGCCGACGACCAAGAGGTCGCTTGGCAGGTCGCCGGAGCGGGCGATGACGCGGAAGGCGCCGGGCGGGGTCGACGTGTCCTTGTCGCGCACGCCGTTCGTCCAGCTGGTGTAGTTGACGCCGATTGCGGCCACGTCGCCGCGCTTCAGCGCTTCGTGAGCCACCGCCCGCGTGGTGTGGGTGACGCCGATTTCCGACTTGGGGTCGAGGCCGTAGTCGGCGAAAAGCTGCGAGGGGCAGAGATGGCCGGAGGTCGAGCCGACATCGTCGAGCGCAACCTTCTCGCCCTTGAGATCGGCCGGCTTCACGAACGGGGAATCGGCCTTCACCACGATGGCGCAGAAATAGTCCGGGCGGCTGAGGCCGATGAGCGATTTCGCATCGGCCATCTTCTGGATGACGACGTATTCCGCCGGACCGGTAATGACGAAGTCGACGCGCTTGGCGCGCAGCGCTTCGGCCGCGGCGGTGCGGTTGTTCACGGGAAAGAACTCGAAGGTGTGGCCGGAAGCCTGCTGCAGCGCCGCCTTGAACGGACCCCATTCGGTCTGCAGGCGCTCCAGGCCCTCGACGTCCGTGATCGCCAGCTTGAAATTGTCGGCCTGTGCAGAGATGGGCGCGGCGAAGGCAAACGCCGCCGCCAGAATGGCATGGATCCGCATGATCATCCCCTGTCATCGCAGTTGTTTCGGGACGATCAGTACGGATGTCAGATGACAGTCTGATTGCAGCTCTGTGATTTCTTCGTGAAACGCACCGGACCGGAAGGTCAGGCCGGCGCGATACGACCCGTCGACGAGACAGTCAGGCCGCGCTGGTGGCGGTATTCGAGCGCGATGGCGCCCCAGATCAGGCCGATCAGCAGATAGAAATGCCGCCAGTGGTCGGTGTCGATGACGGTGCCGAGCGCCACATGGCCGAGGAAGACGACATAGGCGCAGAGCAGGAAGGGTTGCCACGGCCGGTTGCGAAAGAGAATGCGGAAGCCGGCCGCAATCGTCCAGCCGATCATGATTACCCAGCAGGCGAAACCCAGCCAGCCGTAGTCGAGCAGCGACTTCAGCCAGATGTTGTGCGTGTCCTCGCCGAGCAGCTGGCCGAAGACCAGCGGCCCGATGCCGAGCGGATGTTCCATCGCCATCTGCAGGCCGATCGTGTAGCGCGCGAAGCGGCCGAGGCGCGCCGAGTCATAGTCCTGCGCGAGCTGGGCGCGCTGGGTGAACATGTCGGCGACGCCCGGTATCTGCAGCACGACCACGAAGGCCACGATGAGCAGCGCCACCGCGACAAGGCTCATGATGACGATGCGCAGGCGAAACCTGCCGCTGTTGCTCTGCAGAAAGAGCGCGGCGATCAGCATGATCGCGGCCGCGCCAAACAAACCCCAGGCGCCGCGCGAGAAGGACAGGAAGATGCCGGCAACGACGATCAGCAGTGGAATGGCGTAGAGCATCATCTTCAAGGGATTGCCTGTCAGCACCAGGTAGAGCAGGTAGATGCCCGGCAGCGCCAGGAAAGGGCCGAACACGTTCGGGTCCTGGAATGCGCCGGCCGCGCGTTCGAACTTGGTGAACATCTGCGCGCCCGGCATGAGGCCGAAATAGCCGATGATGCCTAGCGTGGAGGTGATGACGGCGGCGGCGACCCAGGCCCGGAAGATGAGCCGGTAAAGCGAAGGCTGCGCTTCCGTCACAGCAGCGAAGAACACCGCGGTGAAGGCGAGGAACAAGGACACGGCGAGATATAGCGGCGTGTCCATCAGCTTGGACATCTGCGTCATCGAGATCATGCCGCCGATGTTGAAGAGGACAAGAAGCACCAGCAGCGGCGTGACCGGCCGCGAGATGCGCAGGCCGAACAGCGCCCAGACGGCGATGAGCGCGGCCATGTAGATTTCGTATGGCGCCGGCTCGCGAATGACGAAGCCCGAAAGGAAGACGCCGAGCACGACGGCGGCCGACGAGATCAACTGGACGAGTTTGGCGTTGACCGCGGCCGCCGGTAGCTCGTGCGTGATCGCGCTCAATAGGCGTTTTCCGTATTGAGCAGGCGGATCGGCGTCAGGAACAGTATCTGGAGATCGAACCAGAGCGACCAGTTCTCGATGTAGTGGAGGTCGTACTCGGTGCGCATCTTGATCTTCTCATCGGTGTCCATCTCGCCGCGCCAGCCGTTGATCTGCGCCCAGCCGGTGACGCCGGGCTTGACGCGGTGGCGGGCGAAATAGCCGTCGACCACCTCGTTGTAGAGGAGGTTGTGCGACTGCGCGGCGACCGCATGCGGGCGCGGGCCGACCAGGGAAAGGGAGCCGAACAGCGCGTTGAAGAACTGCGGCAACTCGTCGATCGAGGTCTTGCGGATGAAGCGGCCGACGCGGGTCACGCGCGGGTCGCCCTTGGTGACCGGGCGGATGGCGGTGGGGTCGGCCTGGTCGGTGTACATCGAGCGGAACTTGTAGACCTCGATGACCTCGTTGTTGAAGCCGTGCCGCTTCTGCTTGAAGAGCACCGGACCCTTGCTGTCGAGCTTTATGGCGATCGCGGTGGCGATCATCACCGGAGAGAGCAGGACGATGCCGATCAGGCTGAACACCACATCGAAGATGCGCTTGGCGACGGAGTCCCAGTCGTTGATGGGCTTGTCGAAGATGTCGAGCATCGGCACCGAGCCGATGTAGGAATAGGAGCGCGGTCGGAACTGCAACTGGGTGGAGTGCGCCGAGAGCCGGATGTCGACCGGCAGAACCCAGAGCTTCTTCAGCAGGGAGAGCACGCGCGTCTCAGCCGTCAGCGGCAGCGATACGATCAACATGTCGATGCGCGCAATACGTGCGAATTCGATCAGCTCGGAGATCGTGCCGAGCTTCGGGTAGCCGGCGACCAGTGGCGGCGAGCGGCTATCGTCGCGGTCGTCGAAGATGCCGCAGATGCGGATGTCGTTGTAGGGCTGCTGCTCGATCGAGCGGATCAGGGCTTCCGCCGCCTTGCCGCCGCCGACGATGACGGCGCGCCGCTCGATCGTGCCGTTGCGCGCCCAGCGCTTGATCATATGCGCGAGCAGGAGCCTCGGCCCGATCAGCAGCACCAGACCCGCGACGAACCAGCCGCCGAACCAGACCCGCGAAAAATCGTCGGCGAGCTTGAGGAAGAAACCGGCGACCGCAAAGAGCGCCAGCGTTCCCGCCCATACCATCGCGATGCGCGTGATGTTGGACACTGGCCGCATCAGAGCCGGAAGCTGATAGCAGTCTGTGATGTCGAGAAGGGTGATCGTCAGCACGGACACCAGGCCGATGGCGATTGGATAATGCCAGTCGAGATCGGTCCCCAGCCCGACGTAATAGACGAAGAGGGTCCCGCCGGAGATGAGGAGCAGCGCAAGCTCGACGAAGCGCAGCACGCCGCTGACCATGATCGGGGACATGGTGTCGCGCCGGTACTGCGCGGCCACCTGTCTGGCGGTGTCGTTGAGCCGCCCGGCCTGATCCTCCGCCTGGCTCTTGTCGCCGCCGTCATGCTTTCGAACCGCTTCCGGAGAGAAGCGGTTCGCCGGATCCATTCTGTTCATCACTTCCGCCGACCCGTATGTACGGGCTCCGGGTAGCAGAAGATAGCTAAGAAAGCCTTGAATGCAGTCCTTACATTCGAGACGTCTGTACGCGGATCAGCGTCCGAGCGCCTCAAAATAGGCCTTCTCGATCTCAGCGGCCATCACGTCGACGCCGAAACGTGCCTTGAGCTCGGTGGCATCCGGCATCTTTGCGGAGAAGGCCGCAAGGTCGGCAAGTGCATCGGCCATGATGGCGGCAAGCTCGCCGGCGTCCGGCCGCACGACGGCTGCCGATCCGGCGCCGAAGATCTCCGGTATGCCGCCGACAGCCGTCGCAATCATGGGTTTGCCTGCCGCCAGCGCCTCGAGCACGATGTAGGGCATCGCCTCGGCGCGGGAGGGCACGACGACGATGGCGGCCAGCGCGAAGCCCTGCCGCGCCGGCATCGGCTTCAGGAAGCGGACGCGGTCTTCCAGTCCCAGCCGCCTGACCTGGGCTTTGTAGCGGGGGAGGTGCTCGCCGTCGCCGATCATGACGGCAGTGACCTTGCGGCCGAGCCGCATCTCCACCTGCGCCAGTGCGTCGATGAAGAGATCCGGTCCCTTCAGATCGCGCATCATGCCCATATAAAGGAAATCGGCGGCATCTGATGCCGCCGGAACTTCCTCGAATTCGGCCCTGCGCAGGCCGTTGTAGACCAACGCGCTGGGACGGTCGGGCTCGCCGACCTTGCGGTGGAAGGCGTCTCGCTCATATTCCGAGACGAAGAGGATGTAGTCGGTGAAGCGCGCCATCAGCCGCTCGAGCCCGAAGAACAGCTTTCCCGTCGCTGTCCTCTCGTCGTAATGCAGGCTTCCGCCGTGCGCTGTGTAGAGGCGGGCTACGCGAAACCTGAAAACCCGCAACAGTGAGCCGAACATGCGCGAATAGACGCCACCCTTGGCGCCATGTCCGTGCAGTATGTCCGGCTGCAATTCCTTGATGATCCCGTAGGCGCGCCAGGCCGAGGCGATATCGCCGGGGCCGATGTGGCGCTGCATCGGGGTACGCGAGACGCCGAGCGCGAGGCTCGGCTTCAACTCCTCGAACAGGCGCTCCTCGAAATCGCCGCCAGTGGTCGAGTCGCAGACGATGCCGACCTGATGGCCGGCGGCGGCCTGGGCCTCGGTCAGGTCGCGCACATGCCGGAAGATGCCTCCGACAGGCGACCTGAAACAATGGACGATCCGCAATTTCTGGGTCACGGCCTGCCTGCGGTCATCGATCAGAAGAGGCGTTCGCGGACGTAGACGGTGTCGCCGGGAAGAAGCGGGTCCGACGTGCGCACGCGGCCGGTGATAACCTTGCCGTTGATGTCGCGTGTGATGTCGACGCTGCCCTGGTTGGCGCGCGGTGTGAAGCCGCCGGCCACCGCGATCGCCTTCTGGACGGTGAGGCCCGGCACGTAGGAATACTGGCCGGCCGCGCCGACCTCGCCCATGACGAAGATCGGACGATAGCGGTCGACCTCGACCGACACGTCCGGATCGCGCAGGTAGCCTTCGCGCAGCTTGGCGGCGAGGCTGGCCTCGATCTGCTTGACGGTATGGCCGCGGGCCGGCACCGAGCCGACGAGCGGGAAGGCGAAATAGCCCGACTGGTCGATGCTGTAGGTGTTGGTCAGGCCTTCCTGCTCGAAGACGGTGACGCGGATGCGGTCGCCGGCGCCGAGTCTGTAGGGCTGGTCGAGCATCTCGTGAAACGCCGCCGGGGCAGGGCGGTAGCCCGAGCAGCCCGAAAGGACGAGCCCGGCCAGCAGCGCAGAGATGAGCGAAAGCCTTTTCATGGATCGACGCGAACCTTCGACTTGGCTTGCCGGATACGTGCCCGGCAGGCTTCTGATTGCGCCGTTATCATCCTGTTAGGGTTAATGGCCGGTAAAGTCGGCGCGGCTTTTGCAAAGCGACGCAAGGTTCTTGGAGCCGAAGGGCTGCCGCATCTTAACGGCTGGGTTACCATAGTTCTTTACGGTGCGTTTCCGATAGTTCGGAGCACGGATGCATGTCAGGCGTACAGTCATCGGCCAGTGACATCGATGTCGACCTCGGGAGGCTGTTCGGCAGCCTTGTCGTACGGTGGAAGCGCATATTGTTCGTCGCGCTGGCAGTCACCGGGATGGCGCTGGCATACGCCTGGCTGGCCACGCCGCATTACAGAGGCGAGACGCGCATCCTCATAGAGACGCGCGAATCCGTATTCACCCGTCCGCAGACGGGCAGCGACGACCGTCCGCTGCTCGACGAGGAGGGCGTGACCAGCCAGGTGCAGGTGATCACCTCGACCGACCTGCTGAAGGAGGTAGCGCGCAAGCTGGACCTCGCGCGCCTGCCGGAGTTCGATGCGGCGGCCAATATGTCGGCCTTGTCCCGGTTCCTGGTCGTTGCCGGCCTGAAGAGCGATCCCAACGAGATTCCGCCCGAAGAGCGCGTGCTGAAGGTCTTCCGCGAGAAGCTCAACGTCTATCGCGTCGAGAATTCGCGCGTCATCGTCATCGAGATGTCGGCTGAGGATCCGAAGCTTGCCGCCGAGATCCCGAATGCGCTGGCGGATGCCTACATCGCCGTGCAAAGCGCAGCGAAGCTGCAGTCCAATTCGGACGCTACCGACTGGCTGGAGCCCGAGATCGCCAGCCTTTCAGAGCGGGTGAAGGCCGCCGAGGCCCGCGTCGCCAATTTCCGCGCGCAATCGGATCTCCTGATCGGCCAGAACAATTCCGTGCTTGCCACGCAGCAGCTTTCGGAGCTGTCGACCGAGCTGTCGCGGGTCCGGGCGAATCGCGGCGCGGCCGAGGCGAATGCCGCGAGCGTACGCGCCGTGCTTCAGAGCGGCGCGTCGCTGGATTCGCTGCCGGAGGTGCTGTCGTCGCAGCTCATCCAGCGCCTGCGCGAGCGCGAGGTGCAGCTCAGGGCCGACATCGCCGACATGTCGACGACATTGCTGGACAATCATCCGCGCATCCGCGCGGCGCGCTCGCAGCTTGCCGACCTCGATCGCCAGATCCGCGCCGAGGCCGAGAACGTGCTGAAGAGCCTTGGCACGGAAGCCAACGCCGCAAAGCTGCGCGAGCAGCAGCTCGTCGCCGATCTCAACGAGCTCAAGGCCGAATCGGCGCGCGCCGGCGAGGAGGAGGTGGAACTCAGGGCGCTGGAGCGCGAGGCCAACGCGCAACGCGAGCTTCTGGAATCCTACCTGTCGCGCTATCGCGAAGCGTCTTCGCGCAGGGACGGCAACTATTTGCCGGCGGATGCTCGCATCTTTTCGCGCGCGATCGTGCCGGCCGAGCCCTATTACCCGAAACCGCTGCCGATCGCGGGGGCGGCCTTCATAGGTTCGCTGCTGGTGATGGCCATCGTCACGCTGCTGCAGGAACTGTTCTCGGGCCGCGCCATGCGGCCGGCGGCGGGCTCGCGACTGGAGGCGGAAACGCAGGACGAACCGCTGTACGCAGAGCCGGTTGTCGTCGAGGAGGTTGTGCACGACAATCCGGCGACCGTCGAGCCCGCCGTGGTTCCGGAGGCGGAAGCCGCCGGTATTTCTCAGCCCGCTCCGGTTGAGCCGAAGCCTGCACTCGCAGAAGAAATGGAACTGCCGACGGTGGCGGCTCCGACGAGTCCTGCAACCGACATCCTGCCGGCGCCGAGCGCGATCCAACCGGTCAAGCACGAGCCATTGCCGGAAATGAAGGTCGAGCGCGAATCCTTCAGCGAGGCCTGGGCACGGCACAGAAGCATGATGGACGCTGGCCGACACGAGGCTCAACCGGTCGAGGACAATCCGGCCGAATATGATGAACCCGAAGATCAAGAGGTCGAGAAGGAACCGGTCATGCGCAATCCGTTCGCACGCAGGAAGCCTGCGCCCGAAACAAGCGAACCCGTCGAGACGGACATGGGCGAGGTAGGCGTGGAGAGCGCCGCCGAAATGCTGATCGCCGGCGGCGCGACCCGCGCCATCTTCGTGTCGCCGGAAGGCGACGAGGGCGCCGCCGCCGCCGTGATGGTGGCTCGCGAGGTCGCCGATTCCGGGCTGCGCGTCCTGCTGATCGATCTCACCGCCTCGGGCGCCGCTTCGCGGCCCATGCTGGACAGCGTGTCTTTCCCGGGGGTCACCAACCTATTGGCGTCGGAAGCCCAGTTCACCGACGCCATACACACCGATCGCTATTCCGATTGCCACGTCATGCCCGTCGGCACGGCCGATCCGGTCCGTGCGATGAAGGCTGCCGACAGGCTGCCGGTTATCATGAAGTCGCTGACCACCGCCTACGACGTCGTGGTGGTCGAATGCGGGGCGTCGGATGCGGAAGGCATTCGCCGCCTGGTGGCGGACGGAACCGAGATCATGGTCAGCGTGATCGAGCCGGACGGCGAGACCGCCGCGATGGCGGCGGCGCTGAAGGCGCGCGGGTACGGTCGTGTGATGCTTGTGTCGCCTGCGAACCACAACTCGCCGGATGCGCCGACGCCCGGACGCTCGGCGGCCTAGAACATCGGACCGGAAAGTACGCAGCGGTTTCGGACGAATCCGGTGCTCGAATCGAGATGACGTTCAGTCCTCGTCGGCCGGCTGCCGCTGGCCGGCAGCGCTTCTCCGGAGGAGCTTGGCGAGCTTCCACATCGTCGGGCTGTTCTTGACCCAGGCCTTGGCACCGGCCTTGAGCCGCAGGGCGCGGGCGAGCAGCACACCCTTGGCGGTCAAGGGTAAGACCACATCGAAATGCCGTGTCTCGATATCGCACCACAGCCGCTTATAAGGTTCGTCGCCGACGCTGAAGTCGAATATCTCGAACCCTTCACGGCACGCCGCGCCGATGTTCTCGAAGAAGAGGAAATCGCCGGGGCTGGTGTGCGCCAGATCATCCTCGGCGATGGCGCCGAATTCGCAGACCAGCCGCTTGCCCGAGAGACTTGATCCGGTGATCGCGCGCAGCGTTCCGTCGACTTCCAGCGCGTGAAGCACAAAGGGCCGCGGGTTTTCGCCGAGCGCGTCGCGGAACAGCGAACGAAAGAAGTTCTGCACTTCCATGTCGCCGAAGACATTGGCGATGCCCATCTTGCGGAAGCGGAATTCCTTCATGGCGAAGAAGGCGTCGAGGATGCGCGACACTTCTTCTGGCGTCCCTGCCTCGATGCGGCGGAAGCCGCCGGCTGCCTCGAACTTGCGCGTCTGCGAGCGATGCTTCTTCTTCTTGCGCTTGCCGCTGACGCGCGAGAGCAACGCCTCGAAGCCGCCTTCGAGGTGGACGGCGAGCGCGACGTTCGGGCTCGGAAAATGCGGCAGCGCCAGAAGCGGGTTTGCAACACCATTCAATTCGGGGAGCAGCCTTTCTAGGGCCAGCGCGTCGACATCCGGCCGGGCGACCCGGATCGCGGCAAGCAGTGCGGCGGTGTCGAACGGTTCCGCTTTCAGGAAGGCCGGATCGGCCGCCGGAAAATTGCCGTTCGCGTGGCGTCCGCTCATGAAGCGAGCGATGCGGAAAGGCCCCGTCCGGACGACTTCGAGCGCAAGCGCATAGACCGCGCGGCCGTTCTGCTCGACCACGGCGACGAACCCGTCGGGTTCGACGTTGGCGACCCATTCCTCGATCCAGAGAGGGTCCTGCGCGGGCGCACGGAGGCTCCTCCTCGCCAGCTCGCCATAGGTGACAAGATCGGTTTCCGGCAGGACCGATACGGCAAGTCCGGAACCTCTGCCCTGCGGCTTGAGGGCAGGAGCCACGACGCTCGCCGGCTGGCTGCGAAATGACATGGCCGCGTCAACCATCCTTCAATTCTTGGGGCGTATTGCAGGGGGCTGGTCCCACACAGCGCCTGCGTATCAGGACCATACGCTAGGCGCAAAAGGTGAACGAATGATCGACGGGGGCGAAGTCATCCGGAAGCTGGCCCTCAACGTGGCCCGGTATTCCGGTCTTGCGCCGCTCGCCCGGCCGCTGGTCGGCGGCATAGGCGCGATCCTGATGCTTCACCGCGTCACCGCTGTTCCCGAGAAGCCGCTCGGCGTCAATCGCCACCTCAACATCGCGCCCGCCTTCCTGGATGCCGTCATTACTGACATGAAGGCTTCCGGCTACGCCTTTGTTTCGATGGACGAAGCCGTCGAGCGGATAAAGCGCGGCGGAGCGGACGGTCTGTTCGCCGCGATCACCGCGGATGATGCCTATCGCGACAATTTGACAGAGGCGTTGCCGGTGCTGGAGAAGCACGGCGCGCCGCTGATGATCTATGTCGCACCGGCATTGATCGATGGCACCGCCGACCTCTGGTGGGACGTCATCGACGACATCGTCAACGCTGGCCGCAAGCTGGAGCTGAAGCGGGCAGGTGGGGCGGAGACGCTGGATTGCGCGGCGCCCGGCGCCCTGGTGCAACTCTATAACCACTTGACGCTGGAAGTGCCGGAGGAGAACCAGCGCGCAGCGCTGCGCGAGTTCGCTGCCGTAGCGGGCGTCGACCCCGGTGAACCCGGCCGCAAGACGCTGATGAACTGGGACGAGATCCGTGGCATCGCGGCGCATCCGCTGGTCTCGATCGGCGCGCATACGGTCAATCATTACAATCTGAAGCGGCTGCCCGAGGAGAGGGCGAGGCGCGAGATGACCGATGTGGTGACGCTTCTGAGGTCCGAACTGGGCGAGGCGCCGCGGCACATGGCCTATCCCTACGGCTATGCCAGCGCGGTCGGCTGCCGCGAGGTGAAGCTTGCGGAAGAAGCGGGCTACGTCACTGCGGTGACGACGCGCCATGGCGTGCTGCGCGCCGAGCATGCCAGACATCTGCTTGCGCTGCCGCGTATCTCTGTCAACGGCCGCTACCAGCGGGTGGCGCATATCCGCACGATGCTGTCGGGCATCACCACGCCGCTCGCCAATCGCGGCAAGATGCTCGTCACGGTTTGAGGGTCTGGTCCGGAGGGGCCACGGCTTTCCGGCGTATGCGTCAGTTCTTCGGCCTTGGCGGCAGCATCAGCCATTTGATGATGCCCATGGCCGGCAGGACCCACAGGACGCCGGTGAAAAGGAAGAAGGCGAGGTGCACGAGCGGGCCAGACTCGCCAAGCCGCGCCACCGCGACCGTGGTTGCGACCAGCGCGTAGATGATCACCAGTGCGACCAAAAGTATCGTGCCGATGAGCTTCTTCAGGCGAATGGGCATATTCGTTCCTTTGAGGCATCCGCTTAAGGCTTCGAGGCTGGCGGCGCAACGCCGCGATGCCATGACGCTCGCCGACGCGACCGCTTGTCGCGAGGGTTGCAGCCTTGCAAGCACGCCGCCGATGGTCCACCAATCGCCGCCATGGAACAGGCCCTGAACACCGGAAGCGCCCGTGCGGTACGCGGCGAACACGAGCGGCAGCTCGCCAACCGCGCGCTGGTGCGCGGCTGGCTCTACGTCATCCTGCTGATGCTGTTCGCCCTCGTGCTGGTCGGCGGCGCGACAAGGCTTACCGATTCCGGCCTGTCGATCACCGAATGGAAGCCGATCCACGGCGTCATCCCGCCGCTCAGCGAGACGGAGTGGCAGGAGGAATTCGATCTCTACCGCCAGATTCCCCAGTACCAGCAGGTCAACAAGGGCATGAGCCTGGAGGAATTCAAGTACATTTTCTGGTGGGAATGGGCGCACCGCCTGCTGGCGCGGGGCGTCGGCTTCGTCTTCGCGCTGCCACTGGTCTTCTTCTGGGCGACCCGCAGGGTCGAGCGCGGGCTCTCGCCAAAGCTGGTCGGGCTGCTGCTGCTCGGCGGCTTGCAGGGTGCGGTCGGCTGGTGGATGGTGACTTCCGGCCTCATCGAACGCACCGACGTCAGCCAGTACCGGCTGGCCATTCACCTGACGCTCGCCTGCATCATCTTCGTTGCTGTCATGGTCGTGGCGCGCGGACTTGCGCCGCACTCGGAGGCGCCGGCCGACGAGGGCACGCAGCGCTTTGCGGGCTTCCTCGTGCTGGCAGTGCTCATCCAGGTTTTTCTTGGCGGCCTTGTCGCGGGCACCAATGCGGGGCTGAGCTTCAACACCTGGCCGCTGATGGACGGCGCGATCGTGCCGGGCGACCTGTTCATCATGCGGCCGGCCTGGGTGAACTTCTTCGAGAACGTCAAGACCGTGCAGTTCACACACCGGGTAGGGGCGTACGCATTGTTCGGGCTCGTGCTCTGGCACATGATTTCGACCGGACGCCGCTACCGCGGCACCACGCATGCGCGCCGCGCGCTGGTACTCTTCCACCTCGTCCTGGTGCAGGCCGCCATCGGCATCGTCACGCTGCTGATGCATATGCCGCTGCACTGGGCGCTGCTGCACCAGGGCTTCGCGCTGGTCGTGCTCGGCTTCGCGGCGGCGCACTGGCGCGGCACGAAAGGCGCCTATCCGCTGCCGACGGAGATTGTGGTCAGAAGCTAGCGCGCATGGCGCGAATTGCGGCGACGACGGCAAGTTCGCTGTTTTCCTCCGTCTCGTTGTTGTCCTCGGCATGCCAGGAGGACGACAGGCAGCCCCAGGCGATGGCATGGTCGAGGATGGCGACGGGCGGTTGCCCGAGCACGCGGCCAAAAACGTCTGCCATATGCGCGATGCGTTCCGGATCGAGCGTCAGGTCGTGCCGGTGCAGCGGATTGTAGAACATGTTGGCGGCGTCGAAGCCGGGATCGCCGAGCACACCCTTCGGGTCGATGGCCAGCCAGCCGCGCTCGTCAAGCAGGATATTCTCATGGTGCAGGTCGCCATGCAGCGGCTTCACCTCGAAGGGGTTCGAAAGCAACCGCTCGGCGATCTCCGCGGCCTCGACATAGAAGGTTGGCCGCCCCGCCTTGCGGTCGGCTTCGGCTTTCGCGAACAGGCTTTTGTAGCGCTCGCGAAGCGGCTGCAGGTCAGCGGGATAGGGGTGTCCGGAGGGTGACAGCAATTCCTCCATCACTCCGGCGGCGATCTCGGTTGCCTTCCGGTCGCCCTGCGAGTCGACCAAATCCTGCAGCATCGTGCCGCCGGCATATTCGAGGAGCATCTGCCGGCCCTCGAAGCCGAGCAGCTTCACCGAGCCCTTGCCGCCTTGCCAGGCGAGATAGTGCGCGCCACGCAGTTCGTCGGCGACGTCGTCAAACGGCTTCAGGTCCTTGACGATAGCGGGTCTGCCGTCGGCAAGCCGCACCTTCCAGATGCGGCTCGAGAAGGTCTCGGTGACGAGAACCGGGTCGCTGGCGTTCCAATCCGCCGGGAATTCCGGAGCCGTCAGTGCTTCAGCCCAAGCATGAGGTCCATATTCTGGACTGCGGCGCCGGACGCGCCCTTGCCGAGATTGTCGTAGACGGCGACGAGCATCGCCTGCGCCCTGTCGTCATTGGCGAAGACGTGGAGCCGCATGCGATTGGTGTCGTTGTAGCTCTCCGGATTGAGCTCGGCGGTGCGCTCGACCGCCTCGTAGGGCGCGACCTCGACGACGGAATCCTGCAGTCCAGCATAGTGGTCGGCGATCGCGGCATGAAGCTCAGCGCCGGTGGGTATGCGATCCAGCGTGCCGAGCTGCAGGGGCACCGCCGTCATCATGCCTTGCGCGAAATCGCCGACGACCGGCTGCATGAGCGGGTCGCGCGTCAGTCCGGAATAGAGCTTCAGTTCCGGCACGTGCTTGTGCTGGAAGGTGAGCCCGTAGGGCAGGAACTCAGGCGCGTCGTCGCCTTTCGCCTCATAGTCCTCGACCATCTGCCGGCCGCCGCCGGAATAGCCGGAGATGCCGTTCATCGTCACCGGGAAGTCGGCCGGGATGAGCCCCGCCTGGATCAGCGGCCGCAGCGTCGCGATCGGCCCCTGCGGCCAGCAGCCGGGATTTGCGACGAGTTTTGCGGCCGCGATCTTCTTCGCCTGCTCGCGGTCCATCTCGGGAAAGCCGTAGGCCCAGCCGTCGGCGACGCGGTGCGCCGTCGAGGCGTCGATGACCCGCGTGCCGGCGTCGCCGATCAGCGCGACGCTTTCCTTGGCGGCGGCGTCAGGCAGGCACAGGATGGCGATGTCGGCGGCGCGCAGGAAGTCGGCCCGTGCGGCCGCGTCCTTGCGGCGCTCGACCGGGATCGAGATGACCTCGATGTCGTCGCGGCCGGCCAGACGCGCCCTGATCTGCAGGCCCGTGGTGCCGTGTTCGCCATCGATGAAGATCTTCGGTTTCATGCCGGTCAGAAGTCCCGCGATTGTCCTGCGCCGTCCATCATATGCCACCTGCGTGGTCTGCTTCGGCGCCGTTGTGGTTGCTCATATTCTCCTGCCGCGCCTTTCGTTCGGCAAGCAGGCCGAGATAGTGCATGGCGACGGTGGCGCCAGCGATGGCCGTTATATCGGCATGATCGTAGGCTGGCGCAACCTCCACGACGTCGGCGCCGACGATATCGATCTGGGTGAGCTGGCGCAGCACGGACAGGATTTTTGCCGAGGAGGGGCCGCCGGCGACCGGCGTGCCGGTGCCCGGCGCAAAGGCCGGATCGAGGCAGTCGATGTCGAAGGTGAGGTAGGTCTTCTTGCCGCCGGTGCGCTCGACGATCGAATAGGCGATGTCAGCGGCGCGCATCTCCTCGATCTCGTGGCCGTAGAGAATCTTTATGCCACAATCGGCCGGCGCATGGGTGCGGATGCCGATCTGGATCGAGCGGTCGGGATCGATGATGCCGTCCTTCACTGCGCGGGCGACAAAGGAGCCGTGGTCGATGCGCTTGCCGTCGTCGGGCCAGGTGTCCTGGTGCGCATCGAACTGCACCATCGCCAGCGGCCCGTGGATCGCCGCATGCGCCTTGAGCAGCGGCCAGGTGACGAAATGGTCGCCGCCGAGCGAGAGCAGGAACGCGCCGGACTTCAGGAGCTTGGCGGCCTCGCGCTCGATGGTGGCCGGTGTCTTCTGGTGGTTGCCGGTGTCGAGCAGGCAGTCGCCATAGTCGACCACCTCCATCGTCTCGAAGAGCTGGCGGTTGAACGGATATTGCGGGTCGTTGTCGAAGATCGCCGCGGCACGACGAATCGCCTGCGGCCCGAAGCGCGCGCCCGGCCGGTTGGTGACGGCGGCGTCGAAGGGAATGCCCCACACGATCGCATCGGCGCCCCTGACGTTTTTGGTGTATCGCCGTCGCATGAAGGACAGTGCGCCGGCATAGGTCGGATCGTCGGCGCGACCGACATTTTTGGTCGCGGTAAAGGCGTGGTCCATCGTGCGTGCTGGCATGGGGCACCCTCTCTTTGACTGCGGGGCATCCTTATTCGACATTATTTTCACAAATGCGACCCCCTTTTTGCACTGCAATATCTGCTGGTGGCGTGCGTGGGCGTCGCCACGCCGGTTTCTTTTTCGCTCTCGGGACGTTACCGCTGCCGGTTTCCGGCGGGCTTGCGGCGTGCGTGATCGTTGCCACGCCCTGCTTTCGCAGTCTGGCCATTGTGGGAGGCGGCGCATGGCTGCGACGTCTTCTAAGTAATCTAGTTGACGCGCAGCCATGCGCCGCCGGCGTTTTTCCCGGTGCCGTGCCCGGCCCATCCCCTTCCGATAGGCTGGAGGAGCGGGCGCGCAGGCCAGCATCGGGACCGGAGCCGCCCATGTGACCAACACGGGACGCGATCCAGCGCCACACTTGCCTGGATGGAGGTCGTGCACACCCGTTCCCACAAGCAAGCTGCTGAGACGGAGTATGCGGGAGGTCGGAGGGGGTGTGGAAAAAGCAAAATGCCGGAGAAAGAAAAAATCTAACAAGCCATTGATTTCATGTCGTTAAAAATTCTTATCGAGGGATGTTTGGCGCTGGCGACTCGTCCATCGAGGGAAGCTGACCGGTCCCGCCCAACACCACCGTAAGCCGGCTGCGTTCACGGGCATGTCATGCGCCGTCTCTATCGCTCCGCCACGAACCGGCAGGCGGAAGCGATTCTCATGTGGAAAGCCACCCTTGCAGCGGCAGTCTTGACGTTGGCGGCCGCGCAGTCGACGGCATTTGCCGGCGAAAACAGCCACATAGACGAAATCCGACAGCGACTTCAGCATGCCAACCACTGGCGCGATCACGTGATGGTGGTGGCGCATCGCGGCGGCGGGCTGGCTCAGGGCGCGAAGCTTTTTCCGGAGAATTCCGTTGCGGCGGTGAGGAATGCCATCGCGCTCGGCGCCGAGATGGTCGAGCTCGACATCCAGAAGTCGCGCGACGGCGTCTTCGTCGTCTTCCATGACAGTTGGCTCGACCGCACCTCGACCTGCAAGGGCGAGTTGGCGAAGCGCACTCTGGCCGAGCTCAAACAATGCCGGTTGGTGATCGAGGGCACGGGCGAGGCGACGGACGAAGCGGTTCCGACATTGGTGGAAATGCTTGCCGTCGCCAGGGGGCGGATTTTCATCAACATCGACAACAAGCTGCCGGCCGATGAACTGCCCGAGATCGTGGCGGTGGCCGAACGCATGGGCATGGCGGACGAGATTATCATCAAGAGCAATCTCTGGAGCGCCAGCAAGGTCGACGAGATGAAGCGCCTTCTTCAACGCACGGCTCCCGGCGTCGTCTTCATGCCGATCATCGCCGACGATGCGGTGCGGGATGCAGAGTTTCTCGAAGCCGCAACGAGCGCCTTCGCGGCCGACGCGGTGGAACTGATCGCCTGGCACAGGGGCGGCGAACCCATGACCGAAAATGGCGGGCCGCTGTTTGGAGCGCGGGCGAGGGCGGTCGCCGCACGCGGTGACTGGCATCTCTGGGTCAACACCTACGCCATCGTCAACAAGCCGGCCGGCATGCTGTCCGGCGGGCGAGGCGACCAGTTGGCGACGGTCGCCTCCATGCCCGGCGAGGCCTACGGCTTCTGGGTCGACCGTGGCGCGACGATCATCCAGACCGACGAGCCGAGGGCAGCAATCGAGTGGCTGGAGGCGAACGACTATCGCGTGCCATACGCCGCCGAGCCGCAGCCGGTCGCCGAGATTGCGGCCAGCAACTAGCGGTTCCAGCAGCGGTTCTAGTCGCGCCAATAGTCCTTGCGTTCGGCGCCGTCGAAAGCGGCCCGTTGCGAGGCAGCACCGTTTGAAATCTCTGGCCTGAGCCGCAGGGGCAGGGGTCGTTGCGGCCGAGCTTTTCGATCAGTTCCTTGTCGCCGTGGACAAAGCGCAGGCCACGTTTGACCTGTGTCTCGGACGGGTAGCCCTTACGCCGCTTGCTGGTCGTCTCGAATGCAGGGCTGGTCGGCGAAGTCGCGATTGCGTGGCATGGTCGCCTCCTGTCGGTTGTGAACGCGGCCCTATGCTTCGACGGGAAGACTCTGTCAACCACGAGCCGAGACGGCATCGCAATTCAACCGCATTCCACTCGTTGATTTCAGCACTGGATCGTCAGCTTCGTCCTGCACAGGACGTTCCTGATCGAAGTCGGGCTTGCCTCTCTTGCCTTGTCGTTCTGCTGGCAAGCCGCCCCGGCAAGGCAACCGTGCCGTCCACACCTTGACGCAAACAAAAAAGGCCGCCCGGAGGCGGCCTTTCGTTCCGATCGCTCGGAGTGTTCGCTTAGCGCTTCGAGAACTGGAAGCTGCGGCGGGCCTTCGCCTTGCCGTACTTCTTACGCTCGACCACGCGGCTGTCGCGGGTGAGGAAGCCGCCCTTCTTGAGCACGGCGCGCAGGCCGGGCTCGTAGTAGGTCAGCGCCTTGGAAATGCCGTGACGCACGGCGCCCGCCTGGCCCGACAGGCCGCCGCCGACGACGGTGGCGATGATGTCGAACTGGCCGTTGCGGTTGGTCGCCACGATCGGCTGCTGCAGGATCATCTGGAGGACCGGACGCGCGAAATAGGCCGCGAATTCCTTGTCGTTGACGACGATCTTGCCGGAGCCGGGCTTCACCCAGACGCGGGCGATGGCGTTCTTGCGCTTGCCGGTGGCGTAGGCGCGGCCCTGCTTGTCCAGCTTCTGGACGTGGACCGGCGCGGCCGGCTCGGCCGCCGCAGTAGCGGTGCCCAGGTCGGCGAGGGAGGTCAGGTCAGCCATATTACTTGGCCCTCTTGTTCTTGGAGTTCATCGCCGCAACGTCGAGCGTTTCGGGCTGCTGGGCGACATGCAGATGTTCGGTGCCGGCGTAGACGCGCAGGTTCTTCATCTGGCGGCGTCCGAGGGGACCGCGCGGGATCATGCGCTCGACCGCCTTCTCGACGACACGCTCGGGGAAACGGCCCTCGAGCAGCTGGCGCGCAGTGCGCTCCTTGATGCCGCCGGGGTGGCCAGTGTGCCAGTAATAGACCTTGTCGGTGTACTTCTTGCCGGTGAAGGCGACCTTGTCGGCATTGATGACGATGACGTTGTCGCCGTCGTCGACATGCGGGGTGAAGGTCGGCTTGTGCTTGCCGCGGAGACGGTTGGCGACGATGGTGGCGAGCCGGCCGACGACGAGACCCTCGGCGTCGATCAGCACCCACTTCTTCACCACGTCCGCAGGCTTCTGCGAAAAGGTTGCCATGGTTCTGCTTTCTGTTTCGGACCTTCCGCCGGGAGGCGGGAAGGCGTTTTTTGTTGCTTGGATTGGCGGGTAGGCTGCCAATAACAAAACGGCGGCCCGCAAGGCCGCTGTTTCGGAGAGGCTTATATGCGGGCGAGGCCGCGAGCGTCAAGCCGGTGCCTTCCGGAGAAACCTAGGCTTTTCAATGGCTTGACGAAGAGGTATTATTTTACCTCATTATTTTCTCGAGCCGGGCATGCGGCGAACCCGCTCGCAGCCGGGTTCGTATGTGCCCGAGAGCAGACCTCGATCAGAACTTGTAGGAAACGCCGAGGCGAATGTCGTTGGTCTTCAGGTCGACGCTGTGCGCGGGAAAATTAAGCGTTGCGGCGTAGTCCTCACTGCCGAAATCGGTGTAGCGATATTCGGCCCGCACGATCAGATTGTCGGTGAACGCGTATTCAGCACCGGCTCCGATCGTCCAGCCGACGAACGTATCGCTGCCCGTGCCTGCGCTGGCATTGGGGGCCGAGAAGCCTTCATGGTCCACGTCGGCGAAGGCGACGCCACCTGCAAGGTAGGGCAGAAAGCGGCCGACCGCATAACCGAGCCGGGCACGCACGGCCGCGGTCCAGTTCACATCCACCTCGAAGCTTTGGCCTGGGAGCGGGGCGGGAGCGGTGAGGCCATCGCTGTCATGCAGGTCGGTGAATGCGAAATCGCCCTCCACGCCCACGACAATTCCGTTGCTCAGTTGGGCATTGTAGCCCAGGTAGGCGCCGCCCAGGATGCCGTTGGGTTCCGGATTCGAGGTGACGGGGATATCCGAAAAATCCACGTCGCTGTCGCCCCAGGCATAGCCGACCTGGGCGCCGACATAGACCCCGGACCAGTTGTAGGCTGTGTCGACGACAACGACTTCATCTATGATGGCATCCGCGCCGAATGCGCTGGAAGCCAGTCCAAGCAGCATCGCTCCGGCAAGGAAAGTCGGCTTCATCTTGGCCTCTCGTGATCAAATCCTCTCCCGCGAGCCATAGCACGCAACTGACGGCGAGGTTGTTACTCGGTTGCAACACTCGGCAAAGTAGTCGATCCGTTGCCCGGCGACGAGTGACCTTGGGCGAACCGGTCTGATCTTCGAGCTTACTTCGGCGGGATGGAATAGGTGCCGGTTGCATGGGCGACCGTCTGGCGATCGGGGCCGGCGACCATGTCGACGTCGAACACCATCAGGTTCCTGCCGAGCTTGAGGATGCGGCAATGGCCGTCGATCGGGCCGGCCTCGGCCTTGCGCACGAAGTTGATGTTTAGGTTGGTCGTCACCGAGAGCGCGTTCGGCCCGGCATGGCTGAGCACGCAGACATAGCCGCCGACGTCGGCGAGCGCAAAGAGCGCCGGCCCAGAAACCGTGCCGCCCGGACGCAGATGGCTCTCGTCCGCATTCAGCCTGACCGTGCAGCCGCCGGGGAAGATGTCGATCGCTTCGTAGAAGCGATGCTGCCCGTTGAGCTGGGGGAAGACCCTGGCCAGCAGGTCGTTGATTTCGCCGGCGTTCATGACCGGCGTGAGATTGGCCTGCTCGGGCATCGTTCCTCCTCCGGCGGGCGGTCCCGCGGCACGGCTGTTTTCCTGGCCCGACGACAAAGCACAGGCAGAAGCTGTTCTTCAATCGCCCCCGCGCTAGTTTATATGCTAGCTTCGGATGCGGCGCCGGATCGCCGCAGGACCAGCATGGGAGACGGAAAATGGCCGATGTCGTTTCGTTGAGGCGCGAGACCGGGGAGCGCGAGGCCGGCGAGCCTGGGGCGTCACCCGATCGCGGCATTCTGCGTATCACGCTCAACAACCCGCCGGCCAACCTGCTGTCGATCGAGGTCATGCGCGATATGCAGGCGGAACTCGACCGCGCGCGTGACGACGATGCGGTGCGCGTGGTGGTGATCGCGGCGGCCGGCAAGCTGTTCTGCGCCGGCCACGACCTCAAGCAGATGACGGCGCATCGCACCGATCCGGATGGCGGAAAGGCCTTCTTCGAGGAGACCTTCGCCGTCTGCTCGAAGCTGATGCAATCCATCGTCAGCCATCCGAAGCCCGTCATCGCCGAGATCGACGGCATCGCCACCGCCGCCGGCTGCCAGCTCGTCGCCTCCTGCGACCTCGCCATCGCCTCCGACCATTCGAGTTTTGGCGTCAACGGCATCAATGTCGGGCTGTTCTGTACCACGCCGGGCGTCGCGCTGGTGCGTGGACTGAAGCCGAAGCACGCCATGGAGATGCTGCTTACCGGCGAGATGGTCGACGCGGCGACCGCCAAGGATTTCGGCCTGGTGAACCGCGTCGTGCCGCGCGAATATCTGAGCCAGATCGTGTCGAAATACGCCGAGACCATCATTTCCAAGCCGCCGCTAACGGTGAAGCTGGGCAAGGAAGCCTTCTACCGCCAGGCCGAGATGGGGCTGGCCGACGCCTACGACTACGCCTCGCGCGTCATGGTCGAGAACCTGCTCGGCGGCGAGGCGAAGGAGGGGATCTGCGCCTTCATCGAGAAGCGCAAGCCGGAGTGGAAGGCGGAGTAGGCGGTCGATGGAACCGCGCATTTCCATCGTCACCATCGCCACCGACGATCTCCACCGCGCCGTGCGCTTCTACGAGGCGATGGGCCTGAAGCGGCACGCCGGCATCACCGAGGGCGTGGCCTTCTTCCAGATGGGGGGCGTCATTCTCGGGCTCTTTCCGCGCAAGGACGCCGAGGCCGATTCCGGCATCGCCTTCGCCGGGGCGCCGTCCGCCGTCTATCTCGCCTACAACACCCGGTCCGAAGCCGAGGTGGACGAAGTGCTGGCCGCCGCCGAGAAGGCGGGCGGGCGGATCGTCAAGCCGGCGGGCCGCGCCTTCTGGGGCGGCTGGTACGGTTATTTCGCCGATGCCGACGGGCACGTCTGGGAGGTCGCGCACAATCCTGCCTTCCCGATCGACGCGGACGGCAACATCGCGCTGCCGCCCGATACAGGCCCCTAGTCCGGAAACGTTTCGAGCCTTCGGTCGAATACAGCGAACCCGGCTCGCCCATAGACGGACTGCGCCCTGGCGTGGTCGTTGGTGTCCGTGTGCAGCCAGATGCGCTTCGCGCCCTCCGCCCAGATCCGGCGCAGCGACCAGTCAAGCAGAAACGGTCCGAGCCGTCGGCCCTGGGCTTCCGGCACAAGCCCGAAATGCATGAGCTCGACGTCGGCGTTGCCGACGCCGTTGAATTCGCACATGCCGACCGATTTTCCCTGCAGCATCAGCACGAACACGAAAGAAGAAGGCAGCGCGAGCAGCGTCTCGAGATCGGCCGGCGGCATGCGCAGTCGCTGATCCCATTGCAGCGGCTTGCCTATCGCTGCATAGAGGTCCAGATAGCTGGCGCGATCCGGGAAGGCCCTGCGGACTTCGGCATCTTCGATCGGTTTTGGGAGTGGCGCATACGGGGGAGGCGACAACGCCTCCATATATGTTACGAGCAGTTCAACCAATTTCGGTATCTTTCACGTACGCCTCTGTAAGACACGCATGAATCACGATTCCTACGACGACGCATATATTTCCGGCATCCTCAATGCGGTGAAGACCATCGCCATCGTCGGCGCCTCGGCCAACGACGTGCGGCCGAGCTTCTTCGTGCTGCAATATATGCTGAACAAGGGTTTCGACGTCTATCCGGTCAATCCGGGGCAGGCCGGCAAGGATATATTGGGCACGAAGTTCTACGCGCGGCTTGCCGACATTCCGGTCGCGCTCGACATGGTCGACATCTTCCGCGCCTCGGCGGCGGTCCCCGCTATTGTCGACGAGGTCCTGCAGCTCGATCCGCTTCCCAAGGTGGTCTGGATGCAGCTCACCGTGCGCCACGACGAGGCGGCCGCACGGGCGGAAGCCGCCGGCATCAAGGTGGTCATGAACCGCTGCCCGAAGATCGAGTATGGACGGCTGTCGGGCGAGATCGCCTGGAACGGCGTCAATTCCGGCGTGCTGTCGTCGAAGAAGCCGATCATGCGGTCCGGCTTCCAGAGTTTCGGCATCCGGCAGAAATAGCACGACCGTTCCAGAAAAGCGGGAGTTTGTATCCTTACCGTTTCAGTCCGCGGCCCTGGGCGACATTTTCTTCTTTGCAATTGGCCTTAGTGTCCCGCAATCTTGGCAGCAGATTTCACAAAAACATCCTGGAGAGGAAAAAATGTCCCAGCAAACACCGGGCTTCAATACGCTCGCAATCCATGCCGGCGCCAAGCCTGATCCGGCGACCGGCGCCCGCGCCACGCCGATCTACCAGACCACGTCCTACGTGTTCGATGACGCCGACCATGCCGCCTCGCTGTTCGGGCTGAAGGCCTTCGGCAACATCTACACCCGCATCATGAACCCGACGCAGGCGGTGCTCGAGGAGCGCGTCGCGGCGCTCGAAGGCGGCACCGCCGGGCTCGCCGTCGCCTCCGGCCACGCCGCGCAGATGCTGGTCGCCCACACGCTTATGACCTCGGGCGAGAACTTCCTCGCCGCCCGCCGCCTCTACGGCGGCTCGATCAACCAGTTCGGTCACGCCTTCAAGAGCTTCGGCTGGGAGGTCCGCTGGGGCGATCCGAACGACATCTCGACCTTCGAGAAGCAGATCGACGACAAGACCAAGTTCATCTTCGCCGAGAGCCTCGCCAATCCGAACGGCGAGTTCATCGACCTGAAGCCGCTCGCCGACCTCGCGCACAAGCACGGCATCCCGCTGGTCATCGACAACACGCTGGCGACGCCTTACCTCGTGCGCCCGATCGAGCATGGCGCGGACATCGTCGTGCATTCGCTGACCAAGTTCATCGGCGGCCACGGCAACTCGATCGGCGGCATGATCGTCGACGGCGGCACCTTCGACTGGTCGAAGTCGGGCAAGTATCCGATGCTGTCGCAGCCGCGGCCCGAATATGGCGGCATCGTGCTGCACGAGACCTTCGGCAACTTCGCCTTCGCGATCGCCGCGCGCGTGCTCGGCCTGCGCGACTTCGGCCCTGCCATCTCGCCCTTCAACGCCTTCCTGATCCTCACCGGGCTGGAGACGCTGCCGCTCAGGATGCAGCGCCATTGCGACAATGCCGCCACCGTCGCCGAATGGCTCGCGGCGCATCCCAAGGTCGCCTGGGTCTCCTATCCGGGCCTGCCTTCGGACAAGAACAGCGCGTTGCAGAAGAAGTACTCGCCCAAGGGCGCGGGCGCCGTCTTCACCTTCGGCCTCAAGGGCGGCTACGACGCCGGCATCAAGTTCGTCGCCGGGCTGGAGCTCTTCTCGCATCTGGCGAACATGGGCGACACCAAGTCGCTGGTCATCCATCCGGCCTCGACCACGCACCGCCAGCTCTCCGACGAGCAGAAGACTGCGGCCGGCGCGGCGCCCGACACGGTGCGCCTGTCGGTCGGCATCGAGGATGTGAAGGACATCATCGCCGATATCGAACAGTCGCTGGCCAAGGTCTGACCAGCCATGCAAGATGAGCCCCGGCAGCGCCCGCTGCCGGGGCTCATTTTCGTTCGGAGGGACAATGGGGAATTTCGTCGACATCGACGCCGAACTCGCGGAGCCCGAGCATGGCGCTCCCGCCGACGACCGCCTGATCTCCGGCGAGCCGAAGTTCCGGACCTGGAACCTCGACGAGGAGGAGGGCGGGCTTTACGCCGGCATATGGGAGGCGACTCCCGGGAAATGGCGCATCGAATATGACGAGTGGGAATTCTGCCACATCCTCGCCGGCGTTTCCGTCATTTCGGAGGACGGCGGCGAGACGCGCACTGTCGGCACCGGCGACAGCTTTGTCCTGAAACCCGGCTTCAAGGGCACCTGGGAAGTGCTCGAGACGACCCGCAAGGAATATGTGATAAGGGTGTAAGCTGGGAGGTGATCGCTTGAAGGTTCAGTGGCCCGATATTCCCTACGAGCCCTGGCGGGACACCTGCTCGGCATTGCACCTTTATGCGCAGATTGTCGGAAAATACCGGCTTGCCCGCACCCCTTGGATCAATCATTCCTGGCACGCGGCTTTCTATATCGATGCGCGCGGTTTGACGACGTCGATCGTTCCTGACGGACCGGGTGGCATCGAGATCGTTTTCGATTTTATCGAGCATGCAGTCGTCGGAACGGGGACCGACGGGAGGACAGCGCGGATAGCCCTTGGTCCGATGTCCGTCGCCGACTTTCACACACGGTTCGTCGACATGGTGCGGAAATTGGGCGGCACGAGCGATTTCGACGGCTGTCCGAACGAAATACCTGATCCAGTGAGGTTCGAGGAGGACCGTGCTGGGCGCCCCTACGATGCCGATGCGGTCGCGCGCTTCTTCCAGGCCTGTGTTGTGGTCGACCGAGTCCTGAAGCAGTTTCGCACGGCGTTTCTTGGGAAAGTCTCCCCGGTGCATCTGTTCTGGGGGAGCTTCGATCTGGCTGTGACCCGCTTTTCGGGACGTCCGGCGCCTTTGCATAGGGGTGGAGTTCCGGCCCTGCCGGACGAGGTGACACGGGAAGCCTATAGCCACGAGGTCTCTTCTGCCGGCTTCTGGCCTGGGGGAGGCGCTGTCGACTTCCCCGCGTTCTATTCCTACGCTTATCCGACGCCGGACGGATTTGCCGAAGCGCAGGTCTCGCCGAAAGCCGCTTATTTCGAAAAGAGCCTGGGCGAGTTCCTGCTCCCATATGATGCCGTGCGTCGTTCGAGCGATCCCGAGGCGATGCTCCTGGCTTTCCTGGATGCGACCTACCGTGCGGCCGCCGATCTTGGCGGCTGGGACCGTGAGCAGCTGGAATGCGTTCCGGGAGCGCCGCTCCGACCGCGCCCCATCGTGGCGTCCAAACTCAGGATGTGACCATCAGCCTTTCCAGCCCATGAAAATGCCAGCTGTCGCGGAAGTGCGGCTCTTCCGCCAGCGACAGTTCCGGAAGGCGTGAAAACAGCACTTTCAGCGCCGACTGAAGCTCCAGCCTCGCCAGCGGCGCGCCGATGCAGAAATGGATGCCGGCGCCGAAGGAGACATTCTTCTGGTCGCTGCGGTCCGGACGAAAGGTATCCGGCTCAACAAAGGCGGCGGGATCGCGGTTCGCCATGCCGAGCAGAAGGCCGATCTGCTCGCCCGGCTTGACGGTCACGCCGGGCGCGATCTCGATGTCCTCATACGCGTAGCGCGTGAACATGTGGAGCGGCGCGTCGAAGCGCAGGCATTCTTCCACCGTCGCAGCCGTCGTCTCCGCCGTCGCGAAGAACCGGCCGGGATCGCCGCCTTCGGCCAGGATCGCCCGCACGGCGTTTCCGGCCTGGTGGACAGTTGCTTCGTGGCCGGCATTGAGCAGCAGGATGGTGGATGAAACCAGTTCGTCCTCGCTAAGCTTCTGCCCGTCCTCCTGCGCTGATATCAGCAGCGACAGCAGGTCGTCGCCCGGGCTCTTCTTCCGCTCGGCGATGTAGCCGCGCAGGAAGTCCGAGAATTCGCGGGCGGCGCGGTTGGCCCTTTCCTCGGTCTCGCGCGTGCGGCCATGCGTGTACATGGCGACCATCTCGTGCGACCAGTCGAGCAGTTGCGGCCCCATCTCGACAGGCACACCGAGCATCTCCGAGATGATGGTGATCGGCAGCGGTGCGGCGAAAGCGGGCAGGAGGTCGAAAACCTCGTCTTTCGGAAAACCGTCGACCAGTTCGTTTGACAGCGCCTCGACGCGCGGCCTCAGCCTCTCGACCTGCCGGGAGACGAAGGCGCGGTTGACCAGCGTCCTCAGCCTGGTGTGGACGGGCGGCTCGAGCTCGAGCATGGAGTTGGCTTCGATGGCGTCGAAGCTTTTCAGATGCGAGCGGTCGGCTCCAGCGCCGCGGCTGTCGGGTATGCCTGCGGGATTCTGCCGTCCGAAGCGGCGGTCGCGCAGCAGGCGGTTCACGTCCTCGTAGCCGCCAAAACACCAGTGGCCGAACGCCTCCCAGAAGAAGGTCGAGCCCTGTCCGTGCAGCCAGGCATAGGCCTCGTAGGGGTTTTGGTAGAAGCGAGGCTCGCGCGGATCGAGCCGCAGCCGGCGGGTCGAGGCATCGAAAGAGAGGTAGGCTGGCGGGGGAGTGCTGGCGTTCATGGCGGATCATTAACCCGCCTTGCCAAGCCCGGACCAGTGCCTATTGTTCGCCAACGCATATTGCTCCATCACGAGGCTTCATGAACATCATCGTCGTTGGCGCAGGCATCGCCGGCCTGTCGACTGCCTGGTCGCTGGTCAAGGCAGGGCATGCCGTGACGCTCCTGGAGCAGGGCGCGACCATCCCCAATCCGCTCGCCGCGTCCGGCGACCATCACCGCATCATCCGCCGCGCCTACCGAGCCTCGACCGGCTATGGCGGGCTGATCACCGAGGCCTATGACGCGTGGTCGGAAATGTGGGGCGACCTCGGCCAAAGCCATCTCGATCCCAGAGGCTTCATCTGTGTCTCGCGCGAGCCGGGCGACGAGGCGGAAGAGTATCGCGAGGGCATGGAGGCCGGCGGCTGGCCGATCGACATATTGGATCCCGCCGACGCCGTGAAGCGCTGGCCCTTCCTTGAACCGGGCAGCTTTCGCTATGCCTATTTCTCGGCCGACGGCGGGGCGCTCCACTGCCGCCGGATCGCCGCGGGGCTCGCCGACTGGCTGCGCAGGAGCGGCGCGAACGTCTACATCGGCAGCAAGGTCGTCTCGATCGATGCCGACGAGGGCCGTGTCGGGCTCGAAACCGGCGAGACCCTGGAGGGCGATCGCGTGATCATCGCTGCCGGCGCCTGGGTGCTGAAACTTTTCCCGGAGTTGTCGGGCGAGCTGAAGACCTACCGGACCGCGCTCGCCTATGTTGAGCCGCCCGCCGACCTGCAGGCGGCCTGGGAGGCGGCGCCCGTCATCCTCGACGTCGGCGGCAAGACCGACGGCTACATCGTCCCGCCATCCGGCGGCGCCGGGATGAAGTTCGGCTCGGGCCTGCACAAGGTGCCGACCAGCGACGCCGACTGGAACCGGCAGCCGGTGGAGGGCGAAGGCGAGGCGATCCGCAACCTGTTCTCGCCGCCGATCGCCCGCATCCAGGAATATCTCATCACCGAGGTCGTCACCTGCGCCTACACCTTCACCGATGACGAGCGCTTTTTCGCGCATGAGAAGGGCAGGGCGCTGGTGGTGTCGGCCTGCTCCGGCCATGGCTACAAGTTCGGCGCTGCGGTCGGTCGGCGGGTCGCGGCGGCGGTCGGCGACGGCGACATTGCCGGGCTGAAAAGCTGGCTGCGCGCCGAAACCGCGTGATGCCACGGCAGCTTGTGTCAGGATGACGAGGGCGCGGCGGTAACGTTAGCGCAAGGTCGGCCTTGCACAAGGCAGAGGGCGCATCCTATCTACGAAACCAACGCCAAAGAACCGATTCTGCCCCATTGCATCTCCGGGCGCCGGAATCCCAGCCTGAAGGGACAGCGATGAGAGACCCCGTCGAAACCTACATGAACCTCGTGCCGATGGTGGTCGAGCAGACGAACCGCGGCGAACGCGCCTACGACATCTTCTCGCGCCTCCTGAAGGAGCGCATCATCTTCATCACCGGCCCGGTCGAGGACGGCATGGCGACGTTGGTTTGCGCCCAGCTTCTCTTCCTCGAGGCGGAGAACCCGAAGAAAGAGATCAACCTCTACATCAATTCGCCCGGCGGCGTGGTGACGTCAGGCATGGCGATCTACGACACCATGCAGTTCATCAAGCCGGCGGTCTCGACGCTGTGCACCGGCCAGGCGGCCTCTATGGGCTCGCTGCTGCTGACGGCCGGCCACAAGGACATGCGCTTTGCGACCCCGAACGCCCGCATCATGGTGCATCAGCCTTCCGGCGGCTTCCAGGGCCAGGCATCCGACATCGAGCGCCATGCGCAGGACATCATCAAGCTGAAGCGGCGCCTCAACGAGGTCTATGTCAAGCACACCGGCAAGGACTACGAGACGATCGAGAAGACGCTGGACCGCGACCACTTCATGACTGCCGAGGAGGCACGCGATTTCGGCCTGATCGACAAGGTCATCACCTCGCGCGAAGCCATGGAGACGGCAGCGGCCGGCTGATCACATGACGCCGCGGCAGGTGGTGGAATGACGCATTTTTGACGTGCTCTGCGGCATTTCGGACACAATTAGCTGTTTCCTCGGCTGGCGCCACCGCCTACGTTAAGCCTAAATTGATTTTCGGCGGCTTAGCTTTCGGGCGGGTGGCCGCGAATCGCTGTCACGTCTTCGCGGGGTGTGTCTCGTCGATCGGGGAGGCGTGCGTGACCAGGCTGCTGGCAAAGGCGGGGTATCCGCCATATATCGCATGAAGGGCGTCGCCACGCTTTAACGGACGACGTCACGGAAAGGACCAGGACACGATGAGCAAGGTCGGCAACAGCAGCGGCGGCGACTCCAAGAACACGCTCTACTGCTCGTTCTGCGGCAAAAGCCAGCATGAAGTGCGCAAGCTGATCGCCGGCCCGACGGTGTTCATCTGCGACGAATGCGTCGAACTGTGCATGGACATCATCCGCGAGGAGAACAAGACCTCGATGAAGGTGGCGCGCGACGGCGTGCCGACCCCGCAGGAGATCCTGACGGTCCTCGACGACTACGTGATCGGCCAGCCCTACGCAAAGCGCGTGCTGTCGGTCGCCGTGCACAACCACTACAAGCGCCTGGCGCATGCCGGGAAGAACAACGACGTCGAACTGGCGAAGTCGAACATCCTGCTGATCGGCCCGACCGGCTGCGGCAAGACGCTGCTTGCGCAGACGCTCGCGCGCATCATCGACGTGCCCTTCACCATGGCCGACGCCACGACGCTGACCGAGGCGGGCTATGTCGGCGAGGATGTCGAGAACATCATCCTGAAGCTGCTCCAGTCTGCCGACTACAATGTCGAGCGGGCGCAGCGCGGCATCGTCTACATCGACGAGATCGACAAGATCAGCCGCAAGTCGGACAATCCGTCGATTACCCGCGACGTCAGCGGCGAGGGCGTGCAGCAGGCGCTGCTGAAAATCATGGAAGGCACGGTCGCCTCCGTGCCCCCGCAGGGCGGCAGGAAGCACCCGCAGCAGGAGTTCCTGCAGGTCGACACCGCCAACATCCTGTTCATCTGCGGCGGCGCCTTCGCCGGGCTGGACAAGATCATCTCGGATCGCGGCCGCAAGACGTCGATCGGCTTCGGCGCCACGGTGGCTTCGCCTGAGGACCGCCGCACCGGCGACCTGTTCCGCCAGGTCGAGCCCGAGGACCTCCTGAAGTTCGGCCTGATCCCCGAATTCGTCGGCCGTCTGCCGGTGCTGGCGACGCTCGAGGACCTCGACGAGCCGGCGCTGATCCAGATCCTGACCGAGCCGAAGAATGCGCTGGTCAAGCAGTACCAGCGCCTGTTCGAGATGGAGAACGTCGACCTGACCTTCCACGAGAACGCGCTGTCGGCGATCGCCAAGCGCGCGATCGAGCGGAAGACCGGCGCGCGTGGCCTGCGCTCGATCATGGAATCGATCCTGCTCGACACGATGTTCGAGCTGCCGGCGCTGGAAGGGGTGCAGGAAGTGGTGATCTCCGAGGAAGTGGTCTCGGGCAACGCCCGGCCGCTCTACATCTACGCGGAGACCAAGGAGAAGAAGGGCCCGGTCAGCGCCTGACCGCCTTCCAATCGGAAGAGTTGCGAACGGCGCCTTCGGGCGCCGTTTTTGTTTATGCCGCGTCCCGTATCTTCAGGTCGATGTGCATCCCGGCCGCTGCAACCATATTGACCAGGGTATCGAGACCGAAGAGGTCGATCTTTCCGCGCATCAGATCCGAAATGCGCGGCTGGGTCACACCGAGCAGGGTTGCCGCCTCAGCCTGACTCAATCCATGCCGTTTTATGTGGTTCCTCAGCGCCGTCATCAATGCCGACCGGAGCTTGAGATTTTCAGCTTGCGCCGGATCGTCCTCGATGGCGTCCCAAACGCTGTCAAAACGTTCGCTTGTCATCTCGCCGTTTCCCTCTGCAAGTCGTGATACCGTTTACGAGCCAGATCGATATCGGTTCTGGCTCTTTTTCTGAAAACAATGCAGTACGTACACAGCCTCTGCGAGCTTCGCGATATAGATCACTCGGAACGTGCCGGTTTCGTCGCGTATGCGAATTTCCCGAACACCAGGCCCGATAGAGGACATCGGTTTCCAGTCATCGGGATCGTGACCCTCTTGCACCTGATCGATCTGAAAGCCGGCCATGCGTCGAGCGCTGGACGGGAACGCTCGAAGGTCGTTGCGCGAGGTTCCGCAAAAAATAACCGGCTTGCCCACCAGCGTAAAAATACAAAATTCTGTATAGATAGCAAGCCGAACCGGATCGCCTACGCCGCCGTGATGTGGCTGTGACCGAAGAAGACCGGGTAGAGGCAGAGTTCCCGCACCAGCTTGTGCGTGCCGCGCTCGAAGACGAACATGTTTTCCCAGTGGCCGGTGACGGCGTAGTGCCTGCCGTCAGGCAGGAAGGTCACGCCGGCCGGGTAGCGCAGGCCGACGGTGCGGGTGTCGAGCATGTTGGACACCGCGCCGGTGGCGCCGTCGAACACCATCACGTGATGCGTCGTCGGGTAGGTCGCGATCGCCTCGTCGTGCCGTTCGTCGTAGCGGATCGACAGGCCGTGCCGCATCAGCCTGATCGACTTCGCGTCGCCCATCCTGGTGAGGCGGTTGCGTGCCGCGTCGTATTTCAGGGTCGCCGCCGACATGTAATTGTAGCCGGGGTCGGTGGTGACGTCGCTTTCATAGGCGACGTTTTCGCCCTTGAGCTGGCGCGCGTCGTCATGGTCGCTGCCGTAGCGCGCCTGGATGGCGAAGATGCGGTCGAGCCGGCCGGCGGCGAGGTGGCGCAACTCGGTGTCGCTGCGGCCGGTGACGCGCTTGTCGACCAGCTTGCCGCTCGACAGCTCGACCACGGTGATCGAGGCCTGCACGACGTCGCGCGGAATGGTGAATGCCCCGGTCTTGGCCGAGACGGTCGAGCCGTAGTTCGCCGCCACGATGTATTTGCCGTCGGCGGTCAGCCTGATGTCATGCGGCTCGATGCCGTGCGTCGAATAGGTCTCGGTTATCTTCAGCGTCTTCGGGTCGCGGATGGTGAGCCGGCCGTAATGCCGGTCGAGCTTGCCCTGATAGGGCAGGTACGGGGCCCGCTCGGAGAGGATGACGGTCTTGCCGCCATCGAGATAGACCGCATGGCCGCCGCCGCGCCAGCCGCCGCCGAGCGAGGGGCCGATCGCCGCAAGCTCCAGCGTTTCCGGATCGAAGGCGGTGTGCTGCTCCCCGTCCATCGAGCAGAGCACGCCGATCGAGCGGTCGGGCGCCACCTCGACGTCGTGAGCCGCGACAGGCAGCAGGGTCTGGCGGACGGAGCCGTCGAAGCCGACGCGGGTCAGCATCTTGTATACCGGCTGGCCCTTGATCGCGCGGTTGAAACGCCGGTTTGCGGTAAGCGGCTTGCCGTTGGCATAGGCGCTGTCGGGGAAATAGCCGGGCACGTAGACAGCGACGTTCCCGAGGTCCTTCTTGCTGGGGTTTGCCGCCGCCGGCGCGGCCTCGGCGGGTGCCGTTGCGGCAAGGGCCAGAATGGCGCCGCCGGTGAGCAGGCTGCGGCGGTCAACCGACATGACTACCAACGTTGGTCACGCTAGATAACTCCCCGCCGATGCAACAGGACCAATGCAACAGGACACTGGCCGATCCCATTGATTGAGCACGTTCTTTCCTAAAATTGGGTTCCCATATTAGGGCGACTTCCGCGGCTGCGGAAGCCGCGCCGCATCCGAGCCATGCGCTGGATGCACGACCCCGCCGGCCCGCCCTTGATCTTTGCCGCCTTCCTATCCAATTAACCACAATCGGGCTTCGGCTTAATCTCGTGCTGCAATCCACATATCATGTTAGCGTGGTAGGCGAGACGGTTCGTGGCCGTTAATATGAGATTCGCGGTTGGCTAAAGGCGACCGCGAAAGAAAGGTAAGTCAATGGCCAAGATATCCCGGACTTCCGGCGACGGCGTCTTCGCAGTGCTCCCGCTGCGCGACATCGTGGTTTTCCCGCACATGATCGTCCCGCTCTTCGTTGGGCGCGAGAAGTCGATCAAGGCGCTGGAAGAGGTGATGGGCGCCGAAAAGCAGATCATGCTGGCGACGCAGATGAACGCCGCCGAGGACGATCCGGAGGCGGACGGCATCTACGACGTCGGCACGCTTGCCAATGTCCTGCAGTTGCTGAAACTGCCCGACGGCACCGTGAAGGTGCTGGTCGAGGGCACGGCGCGCGCCAGGATCGATTCCTTCACCGACCGCGAGGACTTCCATGAGGCCCGCGCGACGGTGCTGCACGAGCCGGAAGAGGAAGAGATCGAGGTCGAGGCGCTCGCCCGCTCGGTGGTTTCCGACTTCGAGAACTACGTCAAGCTGAACAAGAAGATCTCGCCCGAGGTGGTCGGCGCGGCCAGCCAGATCGACGACTATTCGAAGCTCGCCGATACCGTCGCCTCGCATCTCGCGATCAAGATTCCCGAGAAGCAGGAGATGCTCGGCACGCTCTCCGTCAAGGAGCGGCTCGAGAAGGCCATGGGCTTCATGGAGGCGGAAATCTCCGTTCTCCAGGTGGAGAAGCGCATCCGCTCGCGCGTCAAGCGCCAGATGGAGAAGACGCAGCGCGAGTACTACCTCAACGAGCAGATGAAGGCGATCCAGAAGGAGCTCGGCGAGGGCGAGGACGGCCGCGACGAGGCCGCCGAGATCGAGGCGCGCATCAAGAAGACCAAGCTCTCCAAGGAGGCTCGCGAGAAGGCGGAGGCCGAGCTGAAGAAGCTGAAGTCGATGTCGCCGATGTCGGCTGAATCGACCGTCGTGCGCAACTATCTCGACTGGCTGCTGTCGCTTCCGTGGAGCAAGAACTCCAAGGTCAAGCAGGACCTGAACTTCGCCCAGGAGGTGCTCGACACCGATCACTTCGGCCTCGACAAGGTCAAGGAGCGTATCGTCGAGTATCTAGCCGTCCAGAGCCGCCAGAAGAAGCTCAAGGGTCCGATCCTCTGCCTCGTCGGCCCTCCCGGCGTCGGCAAGACCTCGCTCGGCAAGTCGATCGCCAAGGCGACCGGCCGCGAGTTCGTGCGCATGGCGCTCGGCGGCGTGCGCGACGAGGCCGAGATCCGCGGTCACCGCCGCACCTATATCGGCTCGATGCCCGGCAAGGTCATCCAGTCGATGAAGAAGGCGAAGAAGTCCAACCCGCTCTTCCTGCTCGACGAGATCGACAAGATGGGCATGGACTTCCGCGGCGACCCGTCTTCGGCCCTGCTCGAGGTGCTCGACCCCGAGCAGAACTCGACCTTCATGGACCACTACCTCGAGGTTGAATACGACCTGTCGAGCGTGATGTTCGTGACGACGGCGAATACGCTGAACATCCCTGCGCCCCTCATGGACCGCATGGAGATCATCCGTATCGCCGGCTACACCGAGGACGAGAAGGTCGAGATCGCCAAGCGGCACCTGATGCCGAAGGTGGTTCGCGATCACGCGCTGCAGCCGAACGAGTTCTCGGTCAGCGACGCGGCGATCCGCACCATCATCCAGACCTACACGCGGGAAGCCGGCGTGCGCAGCCTCGAGCGCGAGCTGATGAAGCTCGGGCGCAAGGCCGTCACCGAGATCCTGAAGTCGAAGAAGAAGCGGGTCGACGTTACGCCGGAGAACCTCTCCGACTATCTCGGCGTCCAGCGTTTCCGCTTCGGTCAGGTCGAGGCTGACGATCAGGTCGGCGTGGTCACGGGGCTTGCCTGGACCGAGGTCGGCGGCGAGCTGCTGACGATCGAGGGCGTCATGATGCCCGGCAAGGGCCGCATGACGGTGACCGGCAACCTGAAGGACGTGATGAAGGAATCGATCTCTGCCGCGGCGTCCTACGTCCGCTCGCGGGCCATCGATTTCGGCGTGGAGCCACCGCTCTTCGACAAGCGCGACATCCACGTTCACGTGCCGGAAGGCGCGACGCCGAAGGACGGTCCGTCCGCAGGCGTGGCGATGGCCACCGCGATCGTTTCGGTGCTCACCGGCATTCCCGTGAAGGCGGATATCGCCATGACCGGCGAGATCACGCTGCGCGGCAGGGTGCTGCCGATCGGCGGCCTGAAGGAGAAGCTGCTTGCGGCTCTGCGCGGCGGCATCAAGAAGGTGCTGATCCCCGAGGACAACGCCAAGGACCTGGCGGATATCCCGGAAAACGTGAAGAGCGGGCTGGAGATCGTCCCGGTCTCCAGGGTCGGCGAGGTGCTGAAGCACGCATTGGTGCGGATGCCCGAGCCGATCGAATGGGTCGAGCCCGTGACGCCGCCGGCCACCGCCGTCGACGCGACGGAGGAGACCGGCAAGTCGCTGGCTCACTGAGCCGCTGGTCGTCTGCTGCGCTGCAGCACATGAAAGCCGGGCCTCGCGCCCGGCTTTTTTGTGAAAAAAGCCCGGATTTCCAAGGTTTTTATCGTTTTTACCGCTTGGTTGCGGAGCCGGTTCTTTCTAAAGTCCGTTTCCTGCCGGAGTGAGTCTTTCGTCCGGTTTCTCAGAGAAGGGAAATTCTATGAACAAGAACGAACTGGTGGCCGCCGTGGCTGAGGAGGCCGGCATCGAGAAGGGGAAGGCGCAGGCTGCGGTCGACGCGGTGTTCTCCGTAATCACCGGCGAGTTGAAGAAGGGCGGGGACGTGCGCCTGGTCGGCTTCGGCAACTTCTCGGTTTCCAAGCGCGCTGCCTCGACGGGCCGCAACCCGCAGACCGGCGCAGCGGTGAAGATTCCCGCTCGCACCGTGCCGAAATTCTCGGCCGGCAAGGGACTCAAAGACGCGGTCAACTGATCGATTGATCTATTGGGACACGGAAGAAGCCGGGCTAGAACCCGGCTTTTTTCTGTGTGCCACACTTCAAAGTGCGGTTCGCCCGGCTCGCGCCGGGCGCCGACGCTAACGCGATTCACGCCTGAGGCTGAGATAGGTCGGGTCGAATTCCGACATCTGCGCCAGCCGCTCGAAGTCGCGGATCTTCACCTTGCCGTCGCGCCATTCGACCAGTCCCGCGGCGCGCAGCTCCTGGAGCTTGCGGTTCACGTGAACGACGGAGAGCCCGAGCACGTCGCCGAGCTGGGCCTGGGTGACGGGGAACTCGAATATGAAATCCGACGCGGCGCCGGCGACTTCCAGGCGGACGTAGAGCTCGCAGATAAGATGGGCGAGATGCTGCTCAGCCGAACGGCGGCCGAGGCAGGTGATCCAGGTGCGCTGGATGGCGCCGTCTATGACGGTGGAGAGCCAGAACATGCGGGCGAGGTGCGGGCTCGTTTCGGTGACCACCCTGATCGCCTCGTGCGGGACGAAGGCGACCTTGCAGGGGCCGAGCGCCACCACGCTGTGGTCCATCACCTTCAGCAGCATCGAGTGCAGGTCGACGAAGTCGCCGGGCACATGGACCGCGGTGATCTGCCGCTCGCCCGACCGCAGCGACTGGCTGCGCGCGGCAAAGCCTGACGTCACGAGGCAGCTCTCTTTCAGTCGCGAGCCTTCCACCACGATATCCTCGCCCGCGGTGAAGACCGCTGGCCGCGAGGGAAGTTCGCTGATTGTCCTGATCTCGTCGTCGCTGAGACTGTCGCGCCGCTCGAGACTGCGCAGAAAGGCAGCCGTTTGAACCATGCGCAATCAACTGTCGGCGCGCGTTTATGTTCCACGCGTTGCAGGCAGACATGCGAATTCGAGGTGTTGCGGGGGGCGGCGCTCGACGTTCATGGAAGCGTCTCGGGCTGCCGCAATGACCCCACCCGGCTCGCTTTGCTCGCCGACCTCCCCTCAAGAGGGAGGTGTACGGCGCACCGCCCATTCGATTTCCATGGGAATCCGGGCTAGAATAGCAGCTTGGGTTCGTGGTAGGAGCCGCGATCCCCTATATTGGGAGCGAAAGGGAGCCGGCGCATGAAGACGCCGGCCGAAGATTCTGGATCGAGACAATGACGAAGTGGTCGCCGAATTCGTGGAGAGCAATGCCCGTTCAGCAGGTGCCGGCCTATCCGGACGCCGCCGCGCTGAAGGATGTCGAGGCTCGTCTCGCGACGTTTCCGCCGCTCGTTTTTGCAGGTGAGGCGCGCAAGCTGAAGAAGCAGCTTGCGACCGTCGCTGCCGGTGACGCATTCCTCCTTCAGGGCGGCGACTGCGCCGAGAGCTTCGCCGAGCACGGCGCCGACAACATCCGCGACTTCTTCCGCGTGTTCCTGCAGATGGCAGTTGTGCTGACTTTCGCCGGCGCGCAGCCGGTGGTGAAGGTCGGCCGCATCGCCGGCCAGTTCGCCAAGCCGCGCTCGTCCGACAACGAGACCAAGGATGGCCTGACGCTCCCCTCCTACCGGGGCGACATCATCAACGGCACCGAATTCGACGCCAAGGCGCGTATCCCCGACCCCGCCCGCCAGGAGATGGCGTACCGGCAGTCGGCAGCGACGCTCAACCTGCTGCGCGCCTTCGCGCAGGGCGGCTATGCGAGCCTCGAGAACGTGCACCGCTGGATGCTCGGCTTCGTCTCCGACAGCCCGCAGGGCGAGCGTTACGAGGCGCTGGCCAACCGCATCACCGAGACCATGGACTTCATGAAGGCGGTGGGTATCACCTCGGAGAGCAACTACTCGCTGCGCGAGACCGACTTCTACACCAGCCACGAGGCGCTGCTGCTCGGCTACGAGGAGGCGCTGACCCGCGTCGATTCGACTTCGGGCGACTGGTACGCAACGTCGGGCCACATGATCTGGATCGGCGACCGCACCCGCCAGCCCGACCATGCGCATGTCGAATACTGTCGCGGCATCAAGAACCCGCTCGGTCTGAAATGCGGCCCGTCGCTGACGCCGGACGGCCTCCTGCAGCTGATCGACCAGCTGAACCCGGAGAACGAACCCGGCCGGCTCACCCTGATTGCCCGCTTTGGCGCCGACAAGGTGGCCGAGCACCTGCCAAAGCTGGTGCGTGCGGTGAAGAAGGAAGGGCGCAGCGTCGTCTGGTCGTCGGACCCGATGCACGGCAACACGATCACGGCGGCAGGCTACAAGACGCGGCCGTTCGACCGCATCCTCAAGGAGGTTCAGACCTTCTTCGAGGTGCACCGCGCCGAGGGCACGCATCCGGGCGGCATCCACATCGAGATGACCGGCAAGAACGTGACCGAATGTACCGGCGGCGCCCGCGCCATCACGGCCGAGGATCTGCACGACCGCTACCACACGCATTGCGACCCGCGCCTCAACGCGGACCAAGCGATCGAGCTGGCTTTCCTGGTGTCGGAGCTTCTGAAGAAGAACACCGACCAGATGCACACGGTCGCTGCGGAGTAGCACCGCAAGCTTTGCAATGACAAAAGGCGCCGGTCTCCGGCGCCTTTTGTCTTTCCACGCTGCGGAGGGCGAGCGATCGACTATGGCGACGCGCGCTGGCCGCCGTTTCAGCCTCTTCTTTCCCAGCGCAAATCCGCAATACGGGGATCGCCGGCGAGGTCGGTGCGGCCAAAACCGACGCGCTGGCGCGGAAATTCGCAAAGCGCTTGCACGCCCGACGCCGAAAGCCGGATGCGCCAGGTCTGGCGGTCGACCGGCTTGGGTTTCGCGAAGGCGCGGCAGGTGAGCAACGCGACGTTGGCGCGTTTTTGAGGATCGCGCACCGACTGGTAGCGGATGGCGTGAAGCTCGGCCTCACGCGCCGTGTCGGCGAGCGCCTGGCATGCCTCGTAGTCCAAGAAATCGGTCCAGCGCGCGCTGTCCTTCGACAGAGGCGGTTTTGTCAGGTCGATTGCCTTGTCGGTGCGGACCGAGGCGGAAAACGCGGTGTATTCGGCCGCATCGCCGGGCCAGGGCGTGCCGGGCGAATCCGCGAAGAAGAGCAGCCGGTAGAAGGCCATCTCGGCCACGGCGGTGGCGATCTGCTCCGCCGCATAATAGACGCCGAGCGTCCGTCCGGCGCGGCGGAAGCGCGATCCCTGCGGATAGACGGAGCCGTAGCGGAAGGGCGTGGCCAGCAGATAGTCGAGATGGCGGCACTCCGGCGGGATCGCCGGCTTGGTCTCTTCGATCAGGTCCTCGAGCAGCGCCTGCTCGTCCAGCGTGTCGACAAGCTTCAGCGTGGAGACGCGGTGCTGGGCCTCGACCAGGCGCCAGACCTTGCCCTCCAGCCCGACCGCTTCAGACGAGAGCGCGGCGGCTGTCCAGGTAGGAGATGACATCGATCAGTCCGGCAATGGTGATGATCTTTTCCAGCGGGCGTGCATCGAGCGCCACGTTGGGGTTCTTTATCCACGCCCTGGCGACCGTCTCGTCGCCGCCGACAATCGCGTCCAGCGAGCGGAAAAGCCTGACGAACAGCACGCCGAGCTCGAAGGGTTTCGTGCCGCGTTCGAGGACAAAATCCTTGCGGCGCATGCGCGACACCGTCGCTTCCGACACGCCAAGAACGGCGGACAGCGACCTGGCGTTCACGCCGAGCTGGTCCGCGGCGCGGACGACCGCCTCGGTGAGCACGCCTGCTTCGGCTGCCGGCCGCAAGCCGGCCTTTGGCTCAAGCATTCGAATCTCCATTTCTGGAGAAAATATAGTACATGAAAGTTTATAAGGAAAGAGTGGCGGCGATATAGGCCGCCGTCGTGCTTCAGTCCTTCCTGTAGAGCATCCAGCTCTTGCCGGCCCGCTCCGACAGTGTCGAGAACCGCGTGACGCGGTTGCGGCCCGCCACCTTGGACCGGTAGAGCGCCCGGTCGCCCTTCGAGTAGAGGTCTTCGGGGCCTTCGGCCTCGGAGGCCATGCAGATGCCCATCGAGACGGTGACCGAGCCGTAGTGCAGGCCGGTCTGGCTGTTCACGAAGGGCGTCTGCTCGATCAGCAGGCGGATGCGGTCGGCGATCTCGAAAGTGGCGTCCTCGCTGGCGCCCTCGACGATCAGCGCGAATTCCTCGCCGCCGGTGCGGGCGACGAACATGTCCTGGCGGACCGAGGAGCGCAGTATGTCCGCGACGCTCTGCAGGATCTTGTCGCCGACGGGGTGGCCGAAACGGTCGTTGATCGCCTTGAAACGGTCGATGTCGGCAAGGATCAGCGCCTTGAACAGGACGCCGCGGTTGCTGTTGTAGATGCCGGCGATCTCGCGGTCGAAGGCGCGCCGGTTCCATATCTGGGTCAGCGGATCTGTGTTGGCGAGGCGCTTGTATTCCTCGAGCTTCGACTTCACGCTCTCCAGTTCGTTCGACTTGTCGGAGAGCGCGTTCACCACCTCCTTGCCGTGGTCGATGGTCGAGGTCGTCGCGACCGACATCACCTCGACGATCTTCTGCAGCACGTTCTTGCTGACGAGGCGGCCGTTGAGGCCTTCCGCCGTCTGGTCGAGCATGCGGCCGTATTTCTCGACATGGCTGCGCTCGTTGCGAATGATGGAGGCGATCTCCTCCAGTTCGTTGGCGAGGGTCTCGCGGGCATGCTCGACGATGCCGCTGGCATGGTTGCCGGCGAAATATTTGCGGCCGATGCGGTCGAGCTCATCCTGTGTCGGCCGCTTGCTCATCGAGACGATCTCAAGGCTGAGCTCCGGGTTGGAGCCCGACAGCGCCTCATAGAAAATCTCATAGTTGCGGGGCAGGGCGATCACCCCGAGCTGGCGCATCGTGAGGAGCACGGAATTCGCCAGATCCGGAGTCCGGTCCACCGCGGCGCTTGCAGGCTGCATCTCGACTCCATCTTGCATCACTACAACTCCGCCGCCATCACGGGTTGCGATGATGACGAACAAGCTGCCGGAACTCGGGAGCGCCAAGCGGAAAAGTGCGGCCATGCCGCGAAGATTTGCACGCCCCCGAGCAATCTCCGCGTCGGGCGACTATAGGGAAGGTCGAGCTAAGTTTTCCTTAATTTGAAACGGCTTGAGCGTGATGGCCCGGGCGAAGGCCAGCGCGGCGCCGGGTCCGGCCAACGCATGTCGGGCACAGATCGCGGCTGTCGCAAAATCTCCAGCACGGCCGCAAGAATTCTGCCAGAATTGCGAGAGTTCAGCAGGAGTAATGCATGACCACTTCGCACAAGGGATCGTGTCTTTGCGGCGCAGTGCGCTTCGCTGCTTCAGGAGCGCTGAGAGGCGTGGTCTATTGCCATTGCTCCCAATGCCGGAAGCAGACCGGCCACTATTATGCCGCAACCAATGTCGCCGATGACGACCTGGCGATCGAAGGTGCCGAAAAAATTACTTGGTACCGGGCTTCGCCCTACGCGAGGCGGGGGTTTTGCTCCGTCTGCGGCTCGGCGCTGTTCTGGAAGCACAACACGTCGGACGAGATTTCCGTGATGGCCGGCGCCTTCGAGCAGCCGAGCGGGCTGAAGGCCGAGGCGCATATCTTCGTCGCCGACAAGGGCGACTACTACGCCATCGCCGACGGCCTGCCGCAGTTCGAGCGCTCGACGCCTGATATCAAGGTGGCCGACGACTGAGCCCGGCACGCTGCGGCGGCTGGCGGCTCGCTGTCATATTCCGTTCCCATTTTCGCGATTCATGCTGTAAAGCGACGCTTTCCGTCCGTTTGAGGGGATTTCATGGAACGCCTGATCAAGGCCTGGCAGAATTCGGTTCGCGCCTTCCGCAGGCTCTCCACGTCGGAAAAGGCGTTCCAGCAGGAACTCGTGCTGCTCGCCGCTGCCATACCCGTCGCGTGGTTCCTGTCGACCTCCTGGCGCGGCTACTGGCTGCTCGTCGGCTCGATCCTGCTCCTGATCATGGTCGAAGTGCTGAACACCGGCATCGAGGCGGCCTGCGACGCCGTCTCGCGCGAATTCCACATCGACATCCAGCTCGCCAAGGATTGCGGCTCGCTCGCCGTGCTGATCTCGATCCTGATCGCCCTGATCGTCTGGGGCCTCGCGGTGGTCGAAACGATCTCGGGAATACCGTTTTAGTCCGGAAACTGCCCTAGCCGGGACTGGCTTTCACCAGCGTCGCCTCGATGCGGTCGAGCTGGGCGGCCAGCTTCGTCATGTCGTCGCGCAGCATCATGATCTGGCTGTGGCGCATCTCGTCGAGCTTCTCATGCAGCGCCATGATCTCGATCTCGGCCTTCAGATTGACCTCGTAGTCGTGCGAGGCGTCGAGCCGGTCGCGCTCCGCCTGGCGGTTCTGCGACATCATGATGATGGGCGCCTGGAGCGCGGCGACCATGGAGAGCAAAAGGTTGAGGAAAATGAACGGGTAGGGGTCGAAGTTCTCGCGCCCGAGCAGCCAGGCATTGCCGAAGGTCCACAGGGCCAGGAAAACGATCGCGCAGATGATGAAGCTCCAGGAGCCGCCGACACGGGCGATCGTGTCGGCGAGCCAATCGCCAAAACCCTCGCTGCGCGCGACCGCGATGTTCACGTCGCGCGAGATCGGCTTGCGTTCCACGGTGCTTTCGAGGACGCGGTTCTCCTGCTCGCTCAGCGCTTCCGGCTGGCGTTTCAGCCAGCGGCCGGCAAGTTCGGCAACGGTTTTCGCCATGGCTTCCTCCATGCTCGTCTCAGGCTTGGCAGTCCCGGCTCCTTATAGGAGTATGCCGGCCCGTCGGAAAAGCAGGAGCCGAGCGATGCCAAGCTTCAAGAAGATCAAGGAGCGCGCCGCCAAGCGCAAGGGCGGCGAGGCGGTGCTCGACAGGCTGCTCGGCTCCAAGCCCGACAATGCGGCGCTGGCCAAGGTCCCGGACGACCGTATTCTCTCCACCATGGCGGAGCGCATATTCTCGGCCGGGTTCGTCTGGCGGGTCATCCAGCAGAAATGGCCGGGCTTCGAGGAAGCCTTCCTTGGCTTCGAACCGAGGACGCTGCTCTTCCAGCCCGAGGATTTCTGGCACGAGCTGAGTTCGGACAAGCGTATCGTGCGCAACGGCCAGAAGATCATGTCGGTGCGCGAGAACGCCGCCTTCGTCGACCGCGTCTCGAAGGAGCACGGCAGTTTTGGCAAATTCCTGGCGGCGTGGCCGGCCGACGACCAGATCGGCCTGACCGCCTATCTCGGCAAGCATGGCAGCCGGCTCGGAGGCGCGACGGGGCAGTATCTGCTGCGCTGGCTCGGTTGGGACACCTACATCGTTTCACGGGACATGGCGGCTGCGCTGCGCGACGCCGGCCTCGACATCGCCGAGGCGCCGACCTCGAAGAAGGACCTGAAGAAGGTGCAGGACCAGATCAATGCGTGGGTGAAGGAGACCGGCCTGCCGCGGATGCACATCTCGCGCATCCTTTCGATGTCGATCGGCGAGAACAATCCGCCGGAGGTCCTGCAGGCCTATATGGGCGAATAGCGGCGGGGGTGGTCCAAGCGAAGCGGCGGCCATCGGCATTGCGGGCGGTTGAGCGCCGCGCTACATCGCTCGCCATGGCCAAGCAAACCGCTCCAGACGTGCTGCGCATCGCCGTCGCGCAACTCAACCCGATCGTCGGCGATGTCGCCGGCAATCTCGCCAAGGCGCGAGAGGCGAGGGCGGACGCCGCTCGCCAGGGCGCCGACCTCGTGCTGTTCACGGAGCTCTTCATCGCAGGTTATCCGCCTGAAGACCTCGTGCTCAGGCGTTCCTTCCTTTCCGCCTGCGAGCGGGCCGTGATCCGGTTCGCGGAAGACACGGCGGATGGCGGGCCGGGCGTCATCGTCGGCACGCCCCTCAAGCGGGCCAGCGGCGTGCACAATTCGATCATCGTCGCCGATGGCGGCAAGATCCTCGGCGAGCGCTTCAAGCTCGACCTGCCGAACTACGGCGAATTCGACGAGAAACGCGTCTTCCAGGCCGGTCCCTCGATGCCAGGGCCGGTGAATTTCCGTGGCGTGCGGCTCGGGATCCCTATCTGCGAGGACATATGGGGCGATCTCGGCGTCTGCGAGACGCTGGCCGAGAGCGGGGCGGAAATCCTGCTGGTGCCGAACGGCTCGCCCTATTATCGCGGCAAGGTCGACGTGCGCCATCAGGTGGCGATCCGCCAGGTGATCGAGAGCGGCCTGCCGCTGCTCTGGGCCAACCAGCTTGGCGGCCAGGACGAACTCGTCTTCGACGGTGCTTCCTTCGCGATCCAGGCCGACAAGTCGCTCGCCTTCCAGATGAGCCAGTTCGAGGAGGCGCTGGTCGTCACCGAGTGGAAGAGGAACGGCGACGGCTGGGTCTGCGTCGAAGGCCCGATGTCGCGCATCCCCGAGAAGGAGGAGGCCGACTATCGCGCCTGCATGCTCGGCCTGCGCGACTATGTGAACAAGAACGGCTTCAGGAACGTCGTGCTCGGCATGTCGGGCGGCATCGATTCCGCGATCTGCGCAGCGCTCGCGGTCGACGCGCTCGGCGAGGAGCGGCTGCGGGCCGTGATGATGCCCTACAAATACACATCGAAGGATTCGCTGAAGGACGCCGAGGACTGCGCCCGCGCGCTCGGCTGCCGCTACGACATCGTGCCGATCTTCGAGCCGGTCGAAGGCTTTTCGCATGCGCTGACGCAGCTTTTCGAGGGCACCGGGGAAGGCATCACCGAGGAAAACCTGCAGAGCCGCACGCGCGGCACCATCCTGATGGCGATCTCCAACAAGTTCGGCTCGATGGTGGTGACGACCGGCAACAAGTCGGAAATGTCGGTCGGCTACGCCACCCTCTACGGCGACATGAACGGCGGCTTCAATCCCATCAAGGACCTCTACAAGATGCAGGTCTATGCGCTGGCCGCCTGGCGCAACACGACCGTGCCGCCCGGAGCGCTCGGTCCCTCCGGCGAGGTCATCCCGAAGAACATCATCGACAAGGCGCCGTCGGCCGAGCTTCGCCCCGACCAGACCGACCAGGATTCGCTGCCGCCCTATCCTGTCCTCGACAATATCCTCGAGTGCCTGGTCGAGAACGAGATGGGCATCGACGAGATCGTCGAGCGCGGCCACGACCGCGCGACCGTGGCGCGTGTCGAGCACCTGCTCTACATCGCCGAATACAAAAGGCGGCAGGCGGCCCCCGGCGTGAAGATCACCAAGAAGAATTTCGGCCGCGACCGGCGCTATCCGATCACCAACCGGTTCCGCGACGGGCAGTAGCGCATCGCCGGCCGACCATGGAAATCTCGCACGATCTTGCGCGGCTCGACTTCCAGGCGACCTCCGACCTGCTGAAGGCGAGCTATTGGGGCGGCCAGCGGACGGACGCGGTGAACCGGCGTGCTTTCGAGAATTCGGTCTGCGCCATAGCGCTGATCGACGGACGGCAAGTCGGCTTCGCCCGCGCGTCGGGCGACCGCGCCGTGTTCGCGCGTATATCCGACGTGATCGTCTGGCCCGAGCATCGCGGCAAGGGCGTCGGCAAGGCGCTCATCGAGGCGCTGCTCGACCATCCCGAATTGAGGTTGGTGTCCGCCTGGATGCTCAACACCTCCGATGCGCACGGCCTTTACGCGCGCTTCGGGTTCAGGCCGACGACAGACGGCAACGAGATGCGGCTCGACCGGCCGGTGACAGCTGCCGACGGATCATAATTCGCGTTTTCGCTCTTGGCGGGACAGCCTCGTCTGGTTATAAGCGCCGCTCGCGTGACTCGAACAGGGAGGTCTGAATGCTGGAATTTGACGTCGCCTCCCTGACCGCCGGGAACTGATCCCGCACGGTTGAAAAGCGCCTTTGCGGCGCTTCCACATCGCGATCAAGCCTGTTTTCAGCGACATCGCGGACCTGCACAGCCTGATTTTTCGAGGATGGCGTCCCGACCGGACGCCAGCACATCATGTCTCGTTTTCGCATCGATTTGCGCGGCGGCGCCTTCCGCAGCGTTCTTGGATTCACCTGGACCCACTGGCGGCGGCAGCCGGTGCGGCTCTCGCTGATCACTGCCGCGTTCCTGGCCGCAACCGTCGCCGACGTGCTGACGCCGCTCTATGCCGGCCGGCTCGTCGATGCGGTGGCGAGCGGCAGCGCGTCCGACCCTGTCGCTTGGAATGCGGCCATCGCCGCCTTCACGGCCCTGATAGGGCTTGCGATCGGGGCGCTGCTGCTCAGGCATATGGGCTTCATGGCCATCATCGAGCTGACGCTGAAGATGATGGCCGACATCGGCGCCGATGCCTTCCACCGCGTGCAGCGCTTCTCGACCGACTGGCATGCCAACAGCTTCGCCGGATCGACGGTGCGCAAGATCACACGCGGCATGTGGGCGCTCGACCTGCTGAACGACACGATCCTGATAGCGTTGCTGCCTTCGCTGGTCATGCTGATCGGCTCGACGGTGCTGTTCGCCGTCTCATGGCCGACGATGGGCCTGATCGTGGCGGCGGGCTCGCTCGCCTATATCGGGCTGACGGCCGCGCTGTCGCTGTATTATGTCGCGCCGGCGGCGCGGCTCGCCAATACGTGGGACACGAAGCTCGGCGGCTCTCTCGCCGACGCCGTCAGCTGCAATGCCGTGGTGAAGGCGTTCGGTGGGGAAACCCGCGAGGACACGCGCTTCGCCAAGGTGGTCGCCAAATGGCGCGGCCGCACGAGGCGCACCTGGGCGCGCGGCACAATCAACGGCACCACCCAGGGCGCGACGCTGCTCGTCATGCGCGCGGCGATCATCGGCTTTGCGCTGTTCCTGTGGTCTAGCGGGCAGGCGAGCGCGGGCGACATCACCTTCGTGCTGACCTCGTTCTTCCTGCTGCAGGGCTACCTGCGCGACATCGGCCAGCACATCCGCAACCTGCAGCGTTCGGTGAACGACATGGAGGAGCTGGTCGACATGCAGGCGCAGCCACACGGCGTCGCCGATCGGCCCGGCGCGCGTCCGATTCGCATCGGCGCCGGCGGCATCGAGTTCGAGAACGTCACGTTTCACTACGGCAGTCACCTGACGCCGCTCTATCGTGACTTCTCGGTGTCGATCCGCCCCGGCGAACGCGTCGGCCTCGTCGGCCATTCGGGATCCGGCAAGACCACCTTCGTCAAGCTGATCCAGCGGCTGTACGACGTGAACCAGGGCCGCATCCTGATCGACGGGCAGGACATCGCCGATGCCAAGCAGGCGTCGCTGAGGTCGCAGATCGCCATCGTGCAGCAGGAGCCGATCCTGTTCCACCGCTCCCTGGCCGAGAACATCGCCTATGGGAGGCCCGGCGCCAGCCAGGCGGAGATCGAACATGCGGCGAAGCTCGCCAGCGCGCACGACTTCATCGTGCGGCTGCCGAAGGGCTATTCGACGCTGGTCGGCGAGCGCGGCGTAAAACTGTCGGGGGGCGAGCGCCAGCGCGTGGCGATCGCACGCGCCTTCCTGGCCGACTCGCCGATCCTGATCCTCGACGAGGCCACGTCGAGCCTCGATTCGGAATCGGAGGTGCTGATCCAGCAGGCGATGGAACGGCTGATGACCGGCCGCACGACGCTGGTAATCGCGCACCGGCTGTCGACCGTGAAAGCTCTCGACCGGCTGCTGGTTTTCGACCGCGGCAAGATCGTCGAGGAGGGCAGGCACGAGGCGCTGGTGCGCAAGGAGAATGGCATCTATCGCCGGCTGTTCGAGCGGCAGGCCCTCGAGCTGACCAAGGGCCTGGCCTGACATGCTGCCCGGCTGCCATATGCAGCCGGGCAGTTCTTCCGTACCCGTAGGTTAGCCGGCACTTCCCAAGCCGGACCGCATGCTTTATGTCTCGCCGGCGGGTGCAGAGGCGATTTGTGTTGTAACTTCCGGAACCTTTGTTTACGGCCCGCCAATGACCGTTACCGTTCGCTTCGCCCCGTCGCCCACCGGCCATATCCATATCGGCAATGCCCGCACGGCGCTGTTCAACTGGCTGTTCGCCATGAAGAACGGCGGCAACTTCGTCCAGCGTTTCGACGATACCGATGTGGCGCGCTCCCGGCAGGAATATGCCGACGCAATCCTCTACGACCTGCATTGGCTCGGCATCTTCCAGGACGCGACCGAGTACCAGTCGCGGCGCTTCGAAATCTATGAGGGCGCGGTAGACAGGCTGAAGCGGGCAGGGGTGCTCTATGCCTGCTACGAGACGCCGGAGGAACTGGACCTCAGGCGCAAGATACGCCGCACACGGGGACTGCCGCCGGTCTATGGACGCGAGGCGTTGCAGCTCACGCACGCCCAGATCGCCGAATATGAATCGGATGGGCGCAGGCCGCACTGGCGTTTCCTGCTGCCGAACTTCCGCAACGATCCGATGGAGCCCGAACGGACGGAGGTCGAGTGGAACGATCTCGTACGCGGCGAGGAGACGATCGACCTGGCCTCGCTGTCCGACCCGATCCTGATCCGCGAGGACGGCACCTATCTCTACACGCTGCCTTCGGTCGTCGACGACATCGACCTGGACATCACCCACGTCATCCGCGGCGATGATCACGTCACCAACACCGGCGTGCAGATCGCCCTGTTCAAGGCGCTGGGCGCCGAGCCGCCGACCTTCGGCCATCACAATCTGCTGACGACATCGACCGGCGAAGCGCTGTCGAAACGCACGGGCGCGCTGTCGATCGCCGGCCTGCGCGAAGCAGGCATGGAGCCAATGACCGTCGCCTCGCTCGCCGTGCTCACCGGAACCTCCGAAAACGTGGTGGCGGCGCCGTCCATGTCCGATCTGGCGCAGCGTTTCGAGCTCGGCGCGACCTCGAAATCGGCGGCCAAGTTCGACCCGGAAGACCTGAATGCGCTCAATCGCGATCTGCTGCGTCAGATGCCGTTCGACGAGGCGCGCGATCGGCTGGCGGCGTTCGGCATCATGGGCGACCACGCGGAGCCGTTCTGGCTCGCCGTCCGCGGCAATCTCGACAAGCTTTCGGACGCCACCAACTGGTGGCGCATCGTGCAGCGGGGACCCGACGTGCCGCCCGACTTTTCGGAGAACGACCGGGAGTTCGTCCAGAAGGCCTTCGACCTGCTGCCGCAGGAGCCTTGGGACGGCGATACCTGGAAGAGCTGGATCGACACGGTGAAGGAAGAGACGCGCCGCAAGGGCAAGATGCTCTACGCTCCGCTCCGCCTCGCGCTCACCGGATTGGATTCAGGCCCGGAGCTTGCGGATCTGCTGCCTCTTTTGGGTCGGGCAGGAATACAGGCCCGACGACCCTGATCCTGCGCTCTTCCGCCGGAGACTTCGATCTGTTGACCTTCGGCGCCAGCGCCGCACGCCGCAAGGCCTCGGCGTCGAGCCCGCCTTCGAGGTTGTCCAGCGTCTCGGGGTCGGCGGCGGGATCGGGGCGGCCGGTCGGGCGGGGCGTGACAGGTTCTTCGGCGGGTGGTGTGGCCGGCGGATTGCCGGCGATGATGCTGTAGTTCTTCGCCTCGCCATTTCTCGGTACATTGCAACCGCAGCCGGCCGGGCTCGGCGTCCCGGCCTGCTTGTAGAGCCAGGCAGCGGGAAGGTCGGCATAGGGCCGGCCGGAGAGCCCGGAGACCATGGCTTCCGATTCCTGGCCCTGGCGGTGGTAGTAGATCTGCACATCCGTCCCGGGACAGCTCGTCTGGCAGTTGGCCTGGTCGCGCTCGAAGTCGGATGGGGACGAAGCGCTCGACATCGGGAAATAATAGCCGTCGCAGGTGCGCACGCAGAGCGTGCGGTAGCTGCCGGGCGGCGCCGAATAGCGGATGCGGCCGCCATCGTTCACCCAGCCGCCCTCGGGCTCTCGCGGGGCACGGCGGACGTTCCTGTTGTCATCTCGCCGGCCTGGTGGTTCGCCAAGCTCCTCTATCGACCCGCGCTGGCGGACGCCGCCTCCAAAAATCTGGTCGAGAAGGTTGCGCGGGCCGTCCAGGATCTGCGGCGGGCGGCGTTCGGCGGCGGCATCGTCGCGGCAACCGTTTGCGCGCAGCGCCGCCATGATCTGGGAGCGCGACCTCCCCGAGCCCGCATCGGCCGAGCGGCGGCGCTGAAGCGCCTGGAGGTTGCGCTCCATCTTCTCGATCTTGAGATTGACCGAACTGCATGAATTGGAGCCGCCGAAGAGCCGGAAACCGCAGCCGGCGCGGCGGGCTTCCCGCTTGGCGATCTGCAACTGCTCGCGCTGCCGGGCGATCGATGCGTCCTGCTTGCGCAACTGCGCCGAGGAGCGGCCACCGCCACCGCCGGAAGCGAGCTCGGCTTCCAACTGGCGGCAGACGCGGGAACTGGCCGCCATAGCCTCGAAGGACAAAGATGCCAGGACAAAGGTCGCTGCAATCAATGCGGCAAGCCGGCCAAGACTTTGCGGTCTTACCGCCATTCGTTGCATTCCCGCCGCATGAATCGATGATTGGCAAATCTAGCGACGGCGAGGTTAATCCTTCGTTCGGATCGTGTCGCCGCCCGCGTCCGCGCGCGAGATCACGCCTGCGCGGCCTCCTGCGTCTTGTGAGCACCCTCGGCGATGGCCAGCGCCGTCATGTTGACGATGCCGCGCGAGGTGACCGAGGGCGTCAGGATATGGGCCGGCTTGGCGGTGCCGAGCAGGATCGGCCCGACATGCAGCGCATCCAACATCTGCTTGAGAGCATTGAGGGTGATGTTCGCCGCGTCGAGGTTCGGGAAGACGAGCAGATTCGCCTCGCCCTTCAGCCTCGAATGCGGAAACACGCGCTGGCGCAGCAGTTCCGACATCGCGCTGTCGGCATGCATCTCGCCGTCGAACTCCAGGTCGGGGGCGATCTCCCGCAGGATCTCGCCGGCGCGGCGCATCTTGCGCGAACTCGGCGCGTCGCGCGAACCGAAGTCGGAGAACGACAGCAGCGCGGCCTTCGGCTCGATGCCGAAGCGCCGGATCTCCTCGGCGGCGAGCACCGTCATCTCGGCGACCTCCTCCGCGGTGGGATCGATGGTGACATAGGTGTCGGTGAGGAAGATCACCCCGCGCTGGGCGATCAGCATGGAGAGCGTGGAGAGGTCGCGGTCCTGGATCGAGGGGCGGCGGCCGATGATCAGCGTGACGTTGCGCAGATGGCGCTCGAAACGGCCCTCCAGCCCGCAGATCATGGCGTCGGCATCGCCGCGCTTGACGGTCAGCGCCGCAATCACTGTCGGATTGCCGCGGACCATGAGGCGGGCCGCCTCCTGGGTGACGCCGCGCCGACCCATCAGCTCGATGAGGAGATCGACATAGGCGCGGTAGCGCGGATCGTCCTCGGGATTGATGAGCTCGAAGTCGACGCCCGGGCGGATGCGCAGCCCGTAGCGCTTGAGCCTGACGTCGACGACGTTGGGGCGGCCGACGAGGATCGGCTCGGCGATGCCTTCCTCGAGCACCACCTGGGCGGCGCGCAGCACGCGCTCGTCCTCGCCGTCGGCATAGATGACGCGCTTGGACTGTGCGCTCTTGGCGATGGAGAAGACCGGCTTCATGACCAGTCCGGAGCGGAAGACGAAGCGGTTCAGCCTGTCGACATAGGCGTCGAAATCCTCGATCGGGCGCGCGGCGACGCCGCTCTGGCAGGCGGCCCTGGCGACGGCGGGCGCGATGCGCAGGATGAGGCGCGGGTCGAAGGGCGAGGGGATGAGGAAATCCGGGCCGAAGGTCGGCGTCTCCTCGGCGTAGGCGCGGGCGGCGACGTCGGAGGGCTCCTCGCGGGCGAGGGCGGCAATGGCGCGCACCGCCGCCATCTTCATCTCCTCGTTGATGGCGCGCGCGCCGCAGTCGAGCGCTCCCCGGAAGATGTAGGGGAAGCACAGCACGTTGTTGACCTGGTTGGGGAAGTCCGAGCGGCCGGTGCAGATCATCGCGTCGGGGCGGGCGGCGCGCGCCACGTCCGGCATGATTTCAGGGGTGGGGTTGGCAAGCGCCAGAACCAGCGGCTTCGACGCCATGTCCTTCAGGAGATCGGGGCCGAGCACGCCGGCGGCGGAAAGGCCGAGGAAGACATCGGCGCCGGAAATGACGTCGGCAAGCGTGCGGTGCGGGGTGTCCTTGACGAAGGGGTCCTTCCAGCGATCCATCTCATCGACGCGGCCCTTGTAGGCGACGCCGAAACGGTCGGTGACCCAGATGTTCTCGACCTTTGCGCCGAGCGAGACGAGGAGGTTCAGGCAGGCGAGGGCGGCCGCTCCCGCGCCCGAGGTGACGATCTTGACCTCGGAGAGGTTCTTGCCGGCGAGTTCCAGCCCGTTGAGGACGGCGGCGGCGACGATGATCGCGGTGCCGTGCTGATCGTCGTGGAACACGGGAATGCTCATCGCCGCCTTCAGGCGTTCCTCGACCTCGAAGCATTCGGGTGCCTTGATGTCCTCGAGGTTGATGCCGCCAAAGGTCGGCTCCAGCGCAGAGATCGTGCTGACCATGCGCTCGATGTCGGGTGCGTCGATCTCGATGTCGAAGACGTCGATGTCGGCGAATTTCTTGAACAGGACGGCCTTGCCCTCCATCACCGGCTTTGAGGCCAGCGGGCCGATATTGCCGAGGCCGAGCACGGCCGTGCCGTTGGAGACGACGCCGACGAGATTGGCGCGGCCGGTGTAGTCGGCGGCGAGGTCAGGCTCGTCGCGGATCGCAAGGCAAGGCGCGGCGACGCCGGGCGAATAGGCGAGCGCGAGGTCGCGCTGGTTGCCTAACGGCTTGGTCGCCTGGATCTCCAGCTTTCCGGGTTTTGGGTATTTGTGGAAGAAAAGCGCGGCCTGGTCGAGGTCGAAGCGCGCGATTTTCTGTTTGTCCGTCTCCATCCCGATCCGCTCCATCCCTTGGGCACGTCAATGGCGTTCTATCATGCACGGGCGGATTTGCGAGGCCGTCGGAGCAAAAAGCGGCGATCGGACGCGGCCGGTAAAAACCCGCCGATTCCAACAGTTTGGTGGGGCCGGCTGCGAGATCGATTCAGGCCAGGGGTCAGAAGGCGCTGACATAAAGCCCGCCGTCGACGCGGATGTTCTGGCCGGTCAGGTAGCCGGCGTGCACCGAACAGAGAAAAGCGCAGACCTGGCCGAACTCCTGCGGCGTGCCGAGACGCTTGGCCGGTATGCCGACGGCCTGCTCGGCCTTTCGCTTGGCGGCGGCGGCCGGATCCTCGACCGAGCCCGGCTCATGCGGGCCACGCAGGCGGTCGGTGTCGAGCTTGCCGGGCAGGATATGGTTGATGGTGACGTTTCTGTCGGCAACGGTCCGTCCCACCCCGGCGAGGAAGGAGGTCAGGCCGGCGCGCGCGCCGGAGGAGAGGTCGAGGCCGGGGATCGGCATGTAGACGGAGAGCGAAGTGATGTTGACGATGCGGCCGAAACCGCGCTCCGCCATGCCGCCCATGACCGCCTGGATGAGCTCCAGCGGCGCCACCATGTTGTTGGTGACGCCCTTCAGGATCGCCTCGCGGTCGAGCTCGCTGAACGGCCGGTAGGGCGGGCCGCCATTGTTGTTCACCAGTATGTCGGGCTGCGGAGCGGCGGCGAGGAGCCGCTTCTGGATCGCCGGATCGGCGACGTCGCCCGGCACCTCGGTGACGGCGACGCCGAAACGGTCGCGAATCTCGGTTGCGGTGCGGGCAAGCACGGCCTCGTCGCGGCCGTTGACGACGAGGTCGCAGCCGGCTTCCGCCAGCGCTTCGGCGCAACCCTTGCCCAGCCCGCGGCTCGATGCGCAGACGATGGCTTTCTTTCCGCGAATGCCGAGGTCCATTTTTCTTCTCCTGTGTTTGGCCCGGAAGCTAGCCGTGGCCGGTGGATGCCGCAACCGTCTGTCTTGCGCTCACGGGGTGTGTCGTCCTTTCGCCGCCTGCCGGCGGCTGGCCCTCCGCGGGGGCGCATCATAACGCGCGACGCACGGTCGAGCTTGCGGCCTTCGGCCGAATGCACAACCGACCACTCTCCTCTCAAGGGGAACCGTCACACGCCTGTTGCATGAATCGGGGCATAGGCACCTCAAAACGCAACGGTTGGACGACCATGCAGGGCCAGGCCACCAAGCAGTTCCGCACCCTTTTCATCTCCGACGTGCATCTCGGATCGAGAGCCGCGAAGGCGGATTTCCTGATCGACTTCCTCAGGCACCACGAGGCGGAGACGATCTTCCTGGTTGGCGATATCGTCGACGGCTGGCGGCTGCGCCGGTCCTGGCACTGGCCGCAGACGCACAACGACGTGGTGCAGAAGCTGCTGCGCCAGGCGCGCAAGGGCACCAGCATCACCTATCTCGCCGGCAATCACGACGAGTTCCTGCGCATGTTCCAGGGCACGCATTTCGGCGGCATCGTGGTCGCCGACCGCGCGGTCCACATCGCCGCCGACGGCAAGCGATATCTGGTCATCCATGGCGACCAGTTCGACACCGTGGTGATGAACGTGCGCTGGCTCGCCTATCTGGGCGACCGCGCCTACGAATTCGCCATGCTGACCAACCGGCTGGTGGCGCGCGTGCGGCGGGGGATGGGGCTGCCTTACTGGTCGTTCTCATCCTGGGCCAAGATCAAGGTGAAGCAGGCGGTGAACTTCATCGGCGCTTTCCAGGACGTGCTGACCGAGGAAGCCAGACGCTCCGACGTGGACGGCGTCATCTGCGGCCACATCCACCACGCGGCGATCGAGACATTCGGCGATGTCCGCTACATCAACACCGGCGACTGGGTGGAAAGCTGCACGGCCGTGGTCGAGCATTTCGACGGCACGATGGAGATCATCCACTGGCCGTACATCAGGGCGACGCCGTCGCTCTCGCCGGACAGGCTGGTGCCGGTGACGATCGACGCACGGCTGATCGAACGGTCGGTCGAAGCCGCCTGAGAGGCGCCACGATGCCTGGACATCGCAAGGCGGCCGTCGAGTCGTCCCGCCGTTTCATGGAGACGGTGGCCCGGCCCCACCGGGCCGCCGACCGCCACGCGGCGAAGCTCGGCGTGCTCGGCTCAGCACCTCTGCCCGTGCCGCCGCCCGCGACGATTGGTCCAGCCAGTTCCGCCGGCAAGCCTTGCATGATAAGGGGGCTCGACTCTCGGCGCCCGGTCCGAGCAGCGCCAGCCGGACCGTCCGTCCCCCATGTCCTTGCCGTCTCTCCAGCCTGAACAGCTCGTCAAGCCGCGCCATTTCGAACTCAGGATATCGCTGATCTTCGCGGCAGTGTTCCTGTCGCTCGGCGTGAACGTGCCGTATTTCCCGCTCTGGCTGGCGGCCAAGGGATTCGGGCCGGAAGAGATAGCGATCATACTGTCGGCGCCGATCTTCCTGCGCGTCGTCACGACGCCGATCATCTCCAGCCTGGCCGACCGGGCAAGCGACCGGGCCAACGTGCTGATCGCGATCTCGGTGGCCGCCTTCCTGCTGTCGCTCGGTTATTTCCTGTCGCCGACCTATGCGGTGGTGCTGGCGGTGACGCTGGCGCTCAACGTGTTCTGGACGCCGCAATCGCCGCTGGCCGATTCGTTGGCGCTGTCGGGCGTCAGGCGCTTCGGATCGAACTATCCGAAGATGCGCATCTGGGGGTCTCTGACCTTCCTCGGCGGCAATTTCTTCGGCGGCATCATCCTTGCCGCGACCAGCGCCGACGCGGTGCCCTATATGATCGCCTTCGGACTGTTCGCCGCACTCGCGGCGGCGCTGGTGACGCCGCGCATGGGCAGGCCGCGCGTCGCCTCGCCGCTGTCGGCAGCCGGGCTGCAGGAGGCGGCGCCGAGGCTTTTCAACCGGTATTTTCTCTTCTTCGTCAGCGGCACCGGGGTGATCGTCGCCAGCCACGGGCTGCTCTACGGCTTCGCGTCGATCTACTGGAAGGATATCGGCATCAGCGATTCGACGATCGGCTTCCTCTGGGCCTGGTCGGTGGTGGCGGAAGTCTGCGTATTCCTGGTGTTCAACCGGGTTTTCGGCAGGGTTTCGGCGAATGCGGTGCTGATGATCGCGGGTGCTGCCGCCGTCCTGCGCTGGGTAGCCTTTCCGATGATCGAGCCGCTCGGGCTCGGCGTGCCGGGCTTCTTCGCGGTGCAGACGCTGCATGCGCTGTCGACGGGGCTGCTCCTGATCGGCCTGCAGAAGATGATCGGCGAGACCGTGCCGGAGGCGCGCACCGGCGCCGCGCAGGGCGTGGCCTATTTCGCCAACGGCTTTTCGACCGGCGTGGTGACGCTGGCCTGCGGGCCGCTCTATGAGCGGCTCGGTGGCGACGGGTTTTATGTGATGGCGGTTATCGCCGTGCTGGGGCTCGGGCTAATTATTGCTGCAGCGCTTAGCCCCAGAGCGCGGGCTCCGGCGGGGATACCAGCGAGCCGCGATAGATGAGGCCCGGCTCGCGGTCGCGCGCCAGGAGCAACGGCCCGTCGAGATCGACGAAATCGGCGCCCTGCGCGAGCAGGACGGCCGGCGCCATGGCGAGCGAGGTGCCGACCATGCAGCCGATCATGATGCCGAAACCCAATTCCCTGGCGCGGTCGCGCAGTTCGAGGGCCGCGGTGAGCCCGCCGGTCTTGTCGAGCTTGATGTTGACCGCGTCGTAGAGGCCGACGAGCGTTTCCAGGCCCTCGGCGGTGTGCACGCTCTCATCGGCGCAGACGCGCACGGGACGGTCGATCTGGGCCAGGATCGCGTCCCTGCCGGCCGGCAGGGGCTGCTCGACCAGCGAAACGCCGAGTTCGGCGGCGGCGGCGAGGTTTTCGCGGATGTTGTCGCCGGTCCAGCCTTCGTTGGCGTCGAGGATCAGCCGGCTCTTCGGCGCGGCATCGCGCACGGCGCGGATGCGGGCGATGTCGCCGTCGCCGCCGATCTTGACCTTGAGCAGGGGCCGCGCGGCGTTTTCGCGGGCCTGCGCGGCCATCGCGTCCGGCGAAGCGAGCGAGAGGGTGAAGGCGGTTTCGAGCGGCGCGGGGGAGGCAATGCCGAGCGTTTCGGCGACACGGACGCCGGAAAGCTTGGCTTCCAGGTCCCAGAGCGCGCAGTCGACGGCGTTGCGGGCCGCGCCAGGCTTCATGATCTTCAGCAGGTCCCGGCGGGTGATGCCGCCGGAAACCGCGGCCGCGGCGGCCTCGATCTCGGCGCGGACGCCTGCAACCGTCTCGCCGTAGCGGCGGTAGGGAACGCATTCACCCCGGCCGGAGTTTCCGCCCTCGGCGATCGTGCAGGCGACAACCTCGGCTTCTGTCTTCGATCCCCGTGAAATGGTGAAGGTTCCGGCGATAGGAAAACGTTCCTCGGCGACCGAAAGGACACGGTTCATGTTTATCTGCTCCGGAGCGGCCCGAAGGGATGGCCGTCAAATCGACAGCGGTGGCGCGACGGGTTAAGACGATTCATCATGCTTATCAACGCCAAAGGGAAAACGGAGACGGCCGGCGGCGAAGCGCCCAACCTCGATCCGAGCGTGGAAAGCAGCGTCGAGGGCGACGTGCTGACCTGCCGGCTGGCCGGCAACTGGACGACCAGGCGGGTGGCGGCGGTCGACAAGGCGATGCGCGCCATTCCGACCCGCAACGGATTCCGCACGCTGGTCGTCGACCTTTCCAAGGTGGGAAGGATGGATACGGCCGGCGCCTGGCTGATCGAGCGCCTGCTGTCGTCGGCGCGCGCCCAGGGCCTGGAGACGCGCATCGACGGGCAGACCAAAGTCTCGGAGATCCTGCTCGGCGCGGTGGGCGACGCTGCCGGTAGGACGGGCGGGCGCGGCGCGGAGGGAGAGCCTGGCCTCATCATCCGCTTCCTGGCGAGAATCGGCGAGCGCGTCTACGAGATGCGCGACGACTTCCTTGCCGCGATGAACATACTCGGCGCCACCATTCGCGGCGGCCAGATGAAGCTCGGCCGTGGCCACAGCATCAACATGGCGGCGATCTTTTCGCAGATCGACCGCATGGGCGTCGGCGCCATCCCTGTGGTGGTGCTGATGTCGGGCATCGTCGGGGCGATCGTGGCGCAACAGGGCGCCTACCAGCTTTCCTATTTCGGCGCCGACATCTTCGTCGTCGACCTGGTCGGCATCCTGGTGCTGCGCGAACTCGGCGTGCTGATGACGGCGATCATGATCGCCGGCCGCTCGGGCAGCGCCATCACCGCCGAGATCGGCTCGATGAAGATGCGCGAGGAGGTCGATGCACTGACCGTGATCGGGCTGAACCCGATCGGCGTGCTGGTGTTCCCGAGGCTGGTGGCGCTGGTCGTGGCGCTGCCCTGCCTGTCGATCCTCGCCAATTTCGCGGCGCTGGGCGGCGGCATCCTCGTCTCGTGGCTGTACAGCGACATAGCGCCGGTGCAGTTCATCGACCGTCTGCGGATCGCCATAGACACCTCGACCATCTTCGCCGGGCTGATCAAGGCGCCGTTCATGGCGCTGATCATCGGCATCATCGGGGCAGTGGAGGGGCTGAAGGTCGGCGGCAGCGCCGAATCGCTCGGAAGCCACGTCACCGCCTCGGTGGTGAAGTCGATCTTCGTGGTGATCATCCTCGACGGCGCCTTCGCCATTTTCTACGCCGCGATCGATTTCTAGGGAAAGCGGCATGAGCGAAGCAGCCCAGATCGAGACGCGCAACGACCGGCCGGCCACGGCCGGATCGGAGGTGGTGCTCTCGGTGCGCGACGTGACGGTCGCCTTCGGCGACAATGTCGTGCTCGAGAACCTCTCGCTCGACGTGCGGCGCGGCGAGATTCTCGGCTTCGTCGGCGCATCGGGCGCCGGCAAGTCGGTGCTGCTGCGCACCGTGCTCGGGCTGAACAAGAAACGCTCGGGCACGATCGAGCTGTTCGGCGTCGATCTCGACAAGGCGACCGAAGCGGAGCGGCTGCGGCTCGATATGCGCGTCGGCGTGCTGTTCCAGCACGGCGCGCTGTTCTCGGCGCTGACGGTGCTGGAGAACATACAGGTGCCGATGCGGGAATATCTCGACCTGCCGCGGGCGCTGATGAACGAGCTTGCGCTGCTCAAGATCGAGCTTGTCGGCCTGCCTTCGGACGCGGCGCGGAAATATCCGAGCGAGCTTTCCGGCGGCATGATCAAGCGCGCCGCTCTGGCCAGGGCGCTGGCGCTCGATCCGGAGATCGTGTTCCTCGACGAGCCGACATCGGGCCTTGACCCGATCGGCGCGGCCGAGTTCGACGAACTCGTGGTCAAGCTGCGCGACACGATGGGCCTGACCGTCTACATGGTGACGCACGACCTCGACAGCCTGTTCTCGACATGCGACCGCGTGGCGGTGCTGGGCAAGAAGAAGGTACTGATCGAGGGGACCATCGAGGATATGCTCGCCAGCGAGGAGCCGTGGGTGAAATCCTATTTCCGGGGCAAGCGGGCACGCCAGCTCGACCTTGCGGGGCGCAAGCAGGGCTGAAAGAGCCGGAGACTGAAGAACAAGGGCCGGAATGGAAACCAGAGCCAATTACGTCATCGTCGGCATTTTCACGCTGGTCGCAATCGTCGCCGCCTTCATTTTCGTCTACTGGACGGCGGCGATCGGCGACCGCGGCGAGACGGCCCTGCTGCGCGTCCGCATCCCGGGCTCCGCGTCGGGTCTCGGGCGCGGCAGCGCCGTGCTCTTCAACGGCGTCAGGGTCGGCGATGTCCGCCGCGTCTATATCGACGTGCTCAATCCGACCGTCGCCATCGCCGATGCGGAGATCGACCGGCTGACCCCGATCACCAAGTCGACGCAGGCCGACATCGGCATCGCCGGCCTGACGGGGCAGTCGAACATCGAGCTGAAGGGCGCCGATATCAGGGAGCCAAACCTGCTCGACGAGGCCGAGCGGGACGAGACCGTCGCGGAGATCACCGCCAATCCGTCGGCGGTGACGAACCTCCTGCAGACGGCGCAGGACATCTTCCAGCGCGCCGACAACGTGCTCTCCGACCTCGAGGGGTTCACGCGCGACGTGCGCGGGCCGCTGACGCAGACGGCCCAGAATGCGCAGAAATTCTCCGATGCGCTGGCGGCGAATGCGGACGGGATCGACAAGTTCCTGTCGAGCGTGTCGGCGCTGTCCGAAGAGCTCGCTGGCGTTTCCGGCAAGCTCGACGGCACGCTGAAGGCGGCCGAGGAGCTGCTGAATTCGGTCGATCGCCAGAAGATCGAGAATATCGTCGGCAATGTCGAGACGTTCACCAACAGCCTGAAGGAGCAGAGCGCCCGCTTCGACCAGATCGTCGGCGGGGTCGACAAGGCGGTGGGATCGATCAACGACTTCGCGCAGCAGGCCGAGCAGACGCTGACCAAGGTGGACGGCGTGCTGGAAGGGGTCGACGCGGAAACGGTGCGCAAGGCGCTGGCCAACATAGAGAAGGCAAGCGCCAGCGCGGAAGCGGCGGCAGCCGACATATCGAAATTCACCGGCAAGCTCAGCCCGCGCGCCGACGACATCGACAAGGTGATCAGCGACGCCCGCGAGATCTCGGGCCGGCTGAACCAGGCGTCGACGCGGGTGGACGGCATACTGGTCAAGGTCGACAAGCTGCTCGGTTCCGGCGAGGCGGAAGGCGTGATGGCCGACGCCAGCGAGACGCTGAAGGCGTTCCGGCAGGTCGCCGACACGCTGAATTCCAGGCTCGGCACGATCATGGAAGGGCTCGGCCGATTCTCGGGGCAGGGCCTGCGCGACGTCGAGGCGCTGGTGCAGGACAGCCGCCGGTCGGTCAACCGGATCGAGCAGGCGATCAGCGACCTCGAACGCAACCCGCAGCGCATCATCACCGGCGGGGACGGCACGGTACGGCAGTATGACGGCCGCCTCCGGCGTTGACATTGATGGCCGTGACCCGCAAGAAACCGGTAGAGGGATTGCCGGCTCCGGCACGGCGTCAATGCGGGGACGCATTTTGAGAGCAGTCGGACTGATATCGGGGGTCGTTTCACTGTCGATCCTGCTTTCGGGCTGCGCACTGCTTGGCGGCGGCTCGACGCCGCTCGACACCTATGAGCTGACCGCGCCTGCCGCCGGCGACGGGCGCGGCCGCAGCCATCGCCAGATCCTGATTGCCGAGCCTTCCGCGCTGAAGGCGCTCGATGGGCAGAACATCGTGATCTCGCCTGCGCCGGGCAACATCCAGTACCTCAAGGGCGCGCAATGGGCCGACCGGCTGCCCAGGGTCGTGCAGGCGCGGCTGGCCGAGACGTTCCAGCGCTCGGGCGAATTCAAGGGCGTGGGCAGGCCGGGCGAGGGGCTGGCGATCGACTACCAGGTGATCGTCGAGATCCGCGCCTTCCAGGTGCGCGTCGACGGCGCCTCACGCGCCGACGTGGAACTGTTCGTGCGGCTGCTCAACGACCGCAACGGCACGGTGCGTGCCGAAAAGACCTTCATGGCCACGGCTCCCGTCAGAGGTGAAGGCAACGACGCCTATGTCGGCGCGCTGGACGCCGCCTTCGGGCAGGCGGCGGTCGAGATCGTCGACTGGACCGGCAAGATCATCTGAACCGCCGTCAGCGCCGGCCGACTACATCGTTCGGGACGATGGGGCCGCAGGTCAGGCCCTGCCGTTCCGACCCGAGCAGCGCTGCCTGGGACGTCGCCCGTCACGAGAGCTCAAAGCGGTATGCGCAGGCCGCCCAGCACGTCGAGTGTGAAGGCGTCGCCGCTGTCGTAGCCGGCTTCGGCGCCGAGGAAGAAGTCGGCGCCGCCGGCTGCCTGCCAGGAGAGGTCGACGCCGGCGAAGCCGCGCAGCGTGTCGCCGCCGTTGACGCTGAAGTTGAGCCCCGTGCCGAGCAGCACGGCCTCTACGTCGTCATTGTCGGCGAAGGTGGCGTCGGCGCCGAAGCGGAACGCGGTGTGCAGCACGCCGCCGTTCAGCGGTCTTGCGGCAAGCGCATAGGCAAGCTGGGCGCGGAAATCGAAGACGTTGACGTCGCGGTCGTCGACCGTCATGTCGGCTGCCGAGCCGTGCTCCTCGTAGCCGTCGAGGAACAGGCCGGCATAGCGGGCGCGGAAACTCGGAATCAGCGTGCCGCCTGACATCGCATAGGTGGTGCCGATTGTGGCCGACGGGCTGACGAAGACGCCGTCGTAATCCGCCTTGGCGTGCTCGATGCCGCCGATGACAAGATTGTTGGCGACGGTCCGGTCGCTCGACTGTTGGGTGACGCCGCCGGTCAGCGATGCGTCGAGGAAATAGGTCTGGCCGGAATAGCTGCCATAGACGCCGCCGAAATAGCTGTCGGCGTCGATCTCCTGCGAGTTGGCGTCGGTCTCGAAGCGGGAGGCCGACGCGCCGAGGAAGCCGCCGACGCGCGTGCCGCCGGACACTTGCACATCATAGCCGACCAGCAGGCCGCCGAGGCCGGTGTCGAAGCCGACGTCAGGGCCATCGGCGTCCTGGTTGCGGTAGGCGCCGATGCCGGCCGCCCAGAAACCGTGGCCCGGCGATGCCGCGCCGGCGGTCCCCGCCGGATAGCCGAATGCGGTGGTTGCCGCGTCCGCCGGGCCGTCGGCCTCGGCATAGGAGAGAAGGGGGGTGGCGGGTGGCACATAACCGAAGCGGGCGGCGTTGATGCGCCCGTCGACGGCATTGGCGATCGCCCGCGTCAAATCGGTCAGCATCTCGTCCTGCGCCGAGAAGCCGGTCGGATCGACGACTGCTACCAGCGGCCCCTGGACCGCCATGGGCGCGCCGAAGGTATTGATGGTCCCTGGAACGTCCGCAAAGCTCATCACCATGTTCAGGCCGGGGCCGATGTTGAGCGTGGCCGAGACTTCGGCGTTGCTGAAGCCGATGCCGCCCTGGATGACGCTGCCGGCCAACAGGTTCAGCGTGGCGTTCTGCTGGGCGAAGAAAATCGCGTAGGTGTTTAGGCTGGAGATGATCCTTCCGGAGTTGGTCACGGTGGGCGCTGCGCCGAGGGACACGATGCCTTGTCCATCGGGTGTCATGATGGTGCCGCTGTTGATGATCAGGGCGTCGGTGGTGTTGGCATCGACCAAGACGCCGTATTCATTTCCCGAGATCCTGCCGCTGTTGGCGATTCGGACATTGTCGGCAAAACCATAGACCCAAACGCCGACGTTGCCCGAGATGCCGCCGCTGTTGGTGATCCGGGCGTCGTTACCTTGGGCGTGTATGCCGGTGTACGTCCCCCAGATGCCGCCGCTGTTGGTGATCTGGATGTTGGTGGCTGAGTCATAGACATAAATGCCGGCACCGCCTGTCCCCGAGATGTTGCCGCTGTTGGTGATCCGGCCGTCGGCGCCGCTGATGAACATGCCATTGCCGCTAGCCGCAGAGACGATGCCGCTGTTGGTGATGCGGACGCCTTGCCCGGTGGATTGGATGGCGTGCGCTCCGCTACCCGATGTGGTGATGTCGCCGCTGTTGGTGATCAGGGCGTCGGCCCCTGCGGAAAAGATGCCGTAGGCGGTAGCACCCGAGGTGGTGATGTCGCCGCTGTTGTCGATCTGGGCGTTGGTTGCGGTGGTGCGGGAGTATATGCCGTAGCCATCCGTTCCCGACGTCGTAATGTTTCCGCTGTTTGCGATTTGGGCGTCTTCCCCGAAGGAGTGAATGCCGAACCCATTAAGCCCCGAAGTGACGATGTCGCCGCTATTGTTAATCTGTGCGTCGGTCCCGGAGGAAACAATGCCATAGCTTGAACTCCCCGACGTTGTGATGTCGCCGGTGTTGGCAATCTGGACGTAGCCGCCTGTGGATACGATGCCGCGACTGGTGCCATCAGAAGTGGTGATTGCGCCGCTGTTGTTGATTTGTGCGTTTTCGCCAGCAGTGTTGATACCGTCGGCACTAACGTTCGACGTCGTAATGTTGCCGCTGTTAGCTATCCGGGCGTCGGCTCCCAGGGAAAAGATGCCATCGGCCGCGAAGCCCGACGTCGTGATGTCACCGTTGTTGTTGATGCGGGCGTCGGCTCCCTGGGACGAGATGCCGAAGGCACTCGTTCCCAATGTCGTGACATCGCCATCGTTGGTAACGGTTTGATTGGCGTTCTCCATCGAGACGCCGAGTTCGTTGCCATCAATAGTGCTGATTGCGCCTCCGGCTTCGATCAAGCCGACATCATCAGGGTCGAGCATTTCCTGGGTGGAGGTTTCCGTATCGCCGCTTTCTACGGTGAAATCGCCGGCCAATGCGCCGCCCGCCGCCAACAGCGCGCCGAGCGCGACGCCGCAGGACAAGGCCCCCCGAAATTTCGTCATGCACCCGCCCCCCTCAGGCCGGGACCGACTGCGGCAAGAAGCCGGCACGGTCAGCGCCGTGCATATGGCCTCCTTCGGCCCCCGTTTCAGGCAGGCGCAGCCAGCGCGATGCCCCAAGTCCCTCCGGCGAGACTGGCATCGACGAGCCGGATGATTCCAAAAAACATACGCGCATGCGGTGACAACACAACGCCAGAAGCGCCGGGTTGCGCGTGCAAAAGGCCGGACCTGTGGCGACAATGCCACAAAAAGGGCTGCCGGCCTGGCGTTTGTGACCGCCTGCCGGTCGGGTATCGCGGCGAGGGCGCTGAAATCGCCCGCGCCGATGTGGCCTCTAACGACCTCTCATACCGCCAGCGGCGACTGATGCACGACGATGCGGGCGTGATGGGGCACGCGCCGATAAAGGTCGATGACGTCCTGGTTGACCAGGCGGACGCATCCGGCGGACGCGGCCTTGCCTATGGAGCGCCATTCCGCCGTTCCGTGCAGGCGATAGAGCGTGTCCTGGTTGTTCTGGAAGATGTAGAGCGCCCTCGCGCCAAGCGGGTTGGCGATGCCCGGGGCCATGCCGCCGTTCGCCACGGAATATTTCTCCAGCGAGGGCTGGCGCGCGATCATCTCCGCCGGAGGCTTCCAGCGCGGCCAGGGCTGTCGCCAGTGAACGATGCCTTCGCCCTGCCAGGCGAAGCCATCGCGGCCGATACCGACGCCGTATCGCATCGCCGTACCGCCCGGCTCGGTCAGGTAGAGAAACCGGTTCGCGGTGTCGACGATGACGGTTCCCGGCTTCTCGCCGGTCGGATCGACGACGCGCTGGCGATAGTTTTTCGGATCCATGTCCCGGAAAGGAACCGCGGGGATGAGGTGGCCGCTATCCTCGACCGCAGCGTAGCGCGCCTCCAGTTCCGCATCGGACGCCAAGCCCAGCGGCAACTGCCGGCTCGGCCTGGCGGGCGAGGGCGGCGGCGCGTTCGGACCTGACGTGGTCTCGCAGCCGGCGACGAAGATAGAGGCGGAGATGGAGAGGAAGGCCCGGCGCGTCAGTGTCCGGCTTCTGGATTCAGGCATGTCTTTGCATTGTCTCGAGAATTCACCGCCTCGGCGGGCGATTCGGAAAGAACCCATAGGCAAGAAAACGACGGCGCGCCACCAAGCGTTTGGTCCCATGGCCATCAGTTCTGCGTGAGTGTTGCAGGGGTGACACGCGACACCCGTAAAAGCAGAAAGGGCGGGGATGACCCCGCCCTTTCTCTATCCTGTGCTCTGCGGTCTAGCGCAGGCGGCCCGCGGCGTGGGCCAGCATGGTGTAGACCTTGCCGGTATCCGACGTCAGGTAGGTCTGCGTCATGACGTTGTCACGGTCGCTGCGGGCGACGTCCTTCAACAGCCGTTCGAAATCCTCGCAATAGCGGTCGACCGCGGCGCGGAATTCGCCGTCCGACTGATATTTGCGGCGGATGTCGTCGAAGGTCTGCTGGCCCTTCAGCGTGTAGAGGCGGCGCGTGAAGACGTCGCGCTCGCCGCGCCGGTATCGGTCCCACAGCTCGATCGACGCGTCATGGTCGATCGCCCGGGCGATGTCGACCGACAGCGAGTTCAGCGACTCCACCACCTGCAACGGCGAACGCTGGGTCGGCGCCGGCGCCGGGCGCGGGGCCTCGGCGACCGCCACGGGCGCCGCTTCCTCGCGGGAGGCGTTGGACAGGAGATCGCGCACCCAGCCGCCCTGCGGAGTCCGCTGGGCGGTCTCGCGCGGACGCGGAGCAGGGGCTTCCGCCTGCGGACGTTCCGCAGTCAGCGTCGCCGTGCGTGCCGGAGCGGCGGGGGCCGCCTGGGCAGCCGGAGCGGGCGCGGCAGGCGCC
>NZ_RCIZ01000012.1 GCF_003666685.1 Mesorhizobium sp. YM1C-6-2 | reverse complement strand
AACTAGATTACTTAGAAGACGTCGCAGCCATGCGCCGCCTCCCACAATGGCCAGACTGCGAAAGCAGGGCGTGGCGACGCCCACGCACGCCGCAAACCCTCGCGGAGGGCCAGCCGCCGGAGGCCGCGGTGCGGCCCGTGAGCGAAAGGAGACTCGGGCGTGGCGATGACGGAACACGCCTTCGCAGCAACCACACCGGCAGCCATTTATTTTGCACATTCCTCGCGAAAATGGCATCCGTTCACCCAAAGTGAGGGATTCGCATGCGCTCCACCCGGATTGGTCTGGTTCTTGTTGCTTCGTGGCTGCTTATCGCCCCCGCCGGCTTGGCTACAGCGCAGGAAGGCGAGGGGTTGAGCGATGTGCTGACCGACCTGCTGCGAGGCTCTGAAGGCGCCGGCCCGACCGCCGGCCCCGACCGCCGTGTTCCATTCGGCCGGGAGGAGATGCAGCTCTCCTTTGCCCCGCTGGTCAAGGAGACCGCGCCCGCCGTCGTCAACGTCTACGCGTCCAAGCAGGCGCGGGCGGTGCGTTCGCCGTTCGAAGGCGATCCCTTCTTCGAAAAATTCTTCGGCCGCCAGATGCGGCCGCGGGTGCAGAACTCCCTGGGCTCCGGCGTCATCGTGGATGCGAGCGGCCTCGTCGTCACGAACTTCCATGTCATCCGCGACGCCGATGAGGTGAAGGTCGCGACCTCAGACGGACGCGAATTCGCCAGCAAGGTGCTGCTGAAAGACGAGTCGCTCGATCTGGCGATCCTGAAGATCGATGCGCCGGAACCCTTCCCGGTGGTGCCGATCGGCGATTCCGACGCGCTGGAGGTGGGCGACCTCGTGCTCGCCGTCGGCAACCCGTTCGGCGTCGGCCAGACCACGACCAGCGGCATCGTCTCGGCGCTGGCGCGCAGCCATGTCGGCGTGTCCGACTTCGGCTTCTTCATCCAGACGGACGCGGCGATCAATCCCGGCAATTCCGGCGGTGCGCTGATCAACATGGCCGGCCAGTTGGTCGGCATCAACACGGCCATCTTCAGCCGCACCGGCGGCTCGATCGGCATCGGCTTCGCCATCCCGTCCAACATGGTGCGCGCGGTGACGCAGGCAGCCGCCAGCGGCAGCGACTTCTTTGAGCGGCCCTATCTCGGCGCCGACTTCGAGGAAGTGACGGCCCAGATTGCCGAATCCCTCGGCATGCCGCGCCCGACCGGTGCGCTCGTGTCTTCCGTGGCGGCGGATGGACCTGCGGCGAAGGCGGGACTGCGGCCCGGCGACGTCGTTCTGTCTATGAACAATGCGGTGATAGAGCACGTCGACGCGCTGAGCTATCGCCTGGCGACGCAGACGATCGGCGCCGCGGCGGAATTGAAGGTGCTGAGCCAGGGCGACGAGAAGACGGTCTCCGTCGAGCTGGTCCGCGCCCCCGAGGGCACTGCGACCGAACTCACGATCCGCGGCCGCAGCCCCTTCGCCGGTGTTAAGATCGCCGAGCTTTCGCCGCGGCTGGCGCAGAAGCTAGGTCTCGATGCCGACGTCAAGGGGGTCACCGTCGTCGACATCGATCGCAATTCACCGGCCGCCGGCCTCGGCCTGCAGCCACGCGACATCGTGCGCGAGGTGAACGGCGAAGAGATCACTACGGCCGAAAAACTGAAGCAGGTTGCGGAGACGCCTTCGCGCTGGTGGCGCTTCACCGTCGAGCGGGACGGCCGGCTCATGCGCCAGACCCTCAGGTACTGATGGCAGACCTTTTCGGCGCCGACGAACCGGTCAAGGGGCGCTCCGCAGCGCCACTCGCCGACCGGCTGCGTCCGAAGACGCTCGCGGAGGTTGTCGGCCAGGAGCACTTGACCGGCGAGGACGGTGCGCTGACGCGGCTGATCCGGTCCGGCTCGCTCGGCTCGATGGTCTTCTGGGGGCCACCCGGCACCGGCAAGACGACCGTGGCGCGGCTGCTCGCCGGCGAGACGAAGCTCGCCTTCGAACAGATTTCCGCGATCTTCTCCGGGGTCGCCGACCTCAAGAAAGTGTTCGAAGCAGCCAAGCTGCGCCGGCAGAACGGCCGTCAGACGCTGCTCTTCGTCGATGAGATCCACCGCTTCAACCGCGCCCAGCAGGACGGTTTCCTGCCGGTGATGGAGGACGGCACGATCGTGCTCGTCGGCGCCACCACCGAGAACCCGTCATTCGAACTCAACGCCGCGCTTCTTTCGCGAGCCCGCGTCCTCGTCTTCCACACGCTCGGCGAGGAAAGCCTAGAAAAGCTGCTGTCGCGGGCTGAAGAGGTCGAGGGCATGCCGTTGCCGCTCGATGAGGAGGCGAGGGCCGTGCTCCTGCGCATGGCGGACGGCGACGGCCGTGCGGCCTTGACGCTCGCCGAGGAAATCTGGCGCGCCGCAAAGCCCGGCGAGGTATTCGACGCGGAAGCGCTGCAGCACATCGTCCAGCGCCGCGCGCCGATCTATGACAAGGGCCAGGACGGCCACTACAATCTGATCTCGGCGCTGCACAAGTCGGTGCGCGGCTCCGATCCGGATGCGGCCCTCTACTACCTCGCTCGCATGCTCGATGCCGGCGAAAACCCGCTCTATCTCGGCCGCCGGCTGGTGCGCATGGCGACGGAGGACATCGGGCTCGCCGATCCGCAGGCGCTGGTGATCGCCAACGCCGCCAAGGACGCCTACGACTATCTCGGCTCGCCGGAAGGCGAACTCGCCCTTGCGGAGGCGACCGTCTACCTCGCCACCGCGCCGAAATCGAATGCCGTCTACACGGCCTTCAAAGCTGCGGCGCGGGCCGCCAAGGAACACGGCTCCCTGCTGCCGCCGAAGCATATCCTCAACGCTCCGACCAAGCTGATGAAGGAAGAAGACTACGCCGCCGGCTACCTCTACGACCACGACCAGCCGGAGGCGTTTTCAGGTCAGGACTATTTCCCCGAGAAGATGGGCCGCCGTACCTTCTACGATCCGCCGGAGCGCGGCTTCGAGCGCGAAATTCGCAAGCGGCTCGATTATTGGGCGAAAATCCGGCGCGAGCGCGGCGGATCCTGACGCATCTCTCGGTACTTAGCCGGCGCGCTTGCGCTTCTTCTGTTTCAGCCTTGTAGCAGCCCGGCGAAAAAGCCCGGCCTCCCGAACATCCTCCGGTTACGCGCTCCTCCCTATCAAGTCCCGGCGGGGGCTTGGAAGCCGGCCGCGTGACCGAATGCCGGCCGCTCTTGTCGGGCAGGCGTCGGGCCGCGGTCCAACCTGAAGGACGTTCGCAACATGAGCACTTCAAAGAACACCCTGCCGCAAATGAACGGCGGTCTGTTCCTGACCGATGGTGGCATCGAGACGACGCTGATCTACCAGGACGGTTTCGACCTGCCCTATTTCGCCGCCTTCCATTTGTTCAGGGACGAGAAAGGCCTGCGCGCACTGCGCCGCTATTTCGCACGCCACGCTTCGATCGCCCGGAAGAACGACATGGGGTTCGTCCTGGAAAGCGCGACTTGGCGCGCAAGCAGGGACTGGGCCGAGAAGCTCGGCTATTCGGCGGCCGAACTGGAGGAGGTCAACCGACGGGCAATCCGGCTGCTGCGCGAGATCAAGGCCGAATACGAGACGCCGAACTCGAGGATGGTGATCAGCGGCTGCGTCGGCCCGCGCGGCGACGGTTACGACCCCGGCAGGATCATGAGCCCGGAGGAGGCACAGGCCTATCATTCCCAGCAGGTGCGCATCTTCGCCGACGAAGGCGTCGACATGATCTCGGCGATCACGATGACCAATCCCCACGAGGCGATCGGCGTCACCCATGCGGCGCAGGCCGCGGAACTCCCGGTGGTCGTCTCTTTCACCGTGGAGACCGACGGCAACCTGCCGACCGGTGACAGCCTCGGCAAGGCGATCAACATGGTCGACCGCGCCACGGGAAACGGGCCCGCCTACTACATGATCAACTGCGCACACCCGACCCACTATGAGAGCCGGCTCATGTCGGGAGAGCCCTGGGTCGAGCGCATCGGCGGCATGCGAGCCAACGCCTCGCGGCTCAGCCATGCGGAACTCGACAAGGCCACCGAACTCGACGACGGGAATCCCGCGGAATTCGGCCGGCAGTTCGCCGACATCCGCTCGCGGCTGCCGGGTATGAACGTACTCGGCGGCTGTTGCGGCACCGACCATCGCCACGTCGAGCAGATCGCGCTGAGCTGCGTCGAGGCGAAGGCGGTCTGATCGAGGCAAGAGAGTATGTGGGCAGCCGGGCAAGCTCCCGGCCGCTTTGCTTCATTGAATGATGACGTGCAGCGGAGATTAAGGTTTCTTCCGAGACGGAAACAACGGCGCAAAGCGCAGCAGCACCGTCAGCTGACGCAGTTGACCTGCCGGCTTGCCGAAGGCAAGTAGAGGCATGTTTCATCTTGTCTTAGTGGCTGTCGGCGGCGCCATCGGCGCGGCGCTTCGCCATCTCGTCAACATGGGTTCCCTGCGGCTGGTGGGGCCTGGTTATCCCTGGGGCACGATGGTGATCAACATCGTCGGCGCCTTTGCGATGGGCGTCTTCATCGAACTCCTCGCACGGCGCTTCAACGCATCGAACGAGCTCAAGCTCTTCGTTGCCACGGGCGTCCTTGGCGGCTTCACCACGTTTTCCGCCTTTTCGCTCGACTTCGCGGTGCTGTGGGAGCGCGGCGCGGCGCTTCCGGCGCTGGGTTACGTGCTGGCCAGCGTCATCGGGTCCATCCTCGCCATCTTCCTCGGATTGTGGCTCGTAAGAACCGTCGGCTGATGCTATTGCGCCGGCTCACGCGAGCGAACGAAGCATGGCAGGCGTAGAACAGATCAAGGTCGAGGACGGCGAGGCGGGCATGCGCCTCGACCGCTGGTTCAAGGTCCATTATCCGGGCCTCGGCTTCGGCCATCTCCAGAAGCTCTTGCGCTCCGGCCAGATCCGGGTCGACGGCGGCCGCGTGAAGGCGGACTCGCGCGTCGAGCCCGGCCAGATGGTGCGCGTGCCGCCTTTGCCCGTCGACAAGGCGGGCGCTGGACCGCTGACCGCAAAGACGATCCGCGGGCAAGACGATGGCGACGTGCTGCGCCAGATGCTGCTCCACGAGGATCCGAAGGTCTTCGTCTTCAACAAGCCGGCGGGTCTCGCCGTGCAGGGCGGCTCCGGCGTGACGCGCAGCGTCGATTCCATGCTTGAGGCTTGGCGCAACAAGAAAGGCGAGAAGCCACGGCTGGTCCACCGCCTCGACCGCGATACGTCCGGCGTGCTGGTCGTCGCGCGCACCCGTCTTGCGGCGATGAAGCTTGCCGAGGCTTTTCGCGCGCGGGAGACGAAGAAGACTTACTGGGCACTGGTCAAGGGCGTGCCGCCGAAGCGCGAGGACAAGATCTCCACCTGGCTTATCAAGGAGCAGACGCCCGACGGCGACCGCATGCGAGTCGCCAAGCATGGCGAGAAAGGCGCCGACCATGCGGTTTCCTTTTACCGTGTCGTCGAGCAGGCCGGCCAGACGCTGTCGTGGCTCGAGATGGAGCCCTATACCGGCCGCACGCACCAGCTTCGCGTGCATGCGGCCTATATCGGCTGCCCGATCATCGGCGACCCGAAATATTTCGAGGCGGACACCAACTGGGAGTTCCCGGGCGGCATCCAGAACAGGCTGCATCTCCACGCCAGGCGCATCGTCATCCCGCATCCCGACAGCGGCACGATCGACGTGACGGCGCCCATGCCGCCGCATATGCGGCAGAGCTGGAACCTGATCGGCTTCGACGACGCGAGCGGAGACGAGGAGTGAGCGGCATCTCCGCGCTTGAGCGTCGCGACACGGTCGATACGCTCGCGGTCTGCATGATGATCGGCCTGACCCTCTCCTGGGGGCTCAACGGTGTCGCGGCAAAACTGTCGAATACGGGATACGATCCTGTTTTCCTCACGCTGGTGCGCTCATTGCTGGGCGGGGCGCTGGTCTTTTTCTGGTGCCGCTGGCGCGGCATTCGCCTTTTCGACGCGGATGGAACGCTGTGGCCGGGCCTGCTGGCGGGCTTTTTCTTCGGCCTCGAATTCCTGCTGATCTTTGTCGGGCTGGACTATACGACGGCCGCCCGAAGCACGCTGCTGGTCAACACCATGCCCTTCTGGGTGCTCATCGGAGGGCATTTCCTGCTCGGCGAGCGGATGACGTGGCGCAAGATTGCCGGCCTTCTGCTCGCCTTCGGCGGCCTGGTGCTGATCTTTTCCGATAAGCTCAGCCAGCCGGGACCCGATGCGCTGATCGGCGACCTGATGAGCATTGGCGCGGGATTGAGCTGGGCTGCCACCTATGTGGTGATCAAGCGCACGAAGCTTGCGTATGCCGGAGCTGAAAAGCTGCTGCTCTACCAACTCGGCGTGGCCGGAGTCCTTGCCGCTACGCTTCTGCCATTTGCAGGCCCGGCGATCCGCGACGTCAACGCCGTCGCGACCTGGGCATTGCTTTTCCAGTCGGTCTATATCGTCGCCATCACCTATGTGCTGTGGTTCTGGCTGATAAGGAGCTATCCCGCTTCCGGCCTCGCCAGTTTCACCTTCCTGACCCCGGCCTTCGGCGTGCTCTTCGCCGGGCTGATCCTTGGCGAACCGCTCGGGATCACTATCTTCCTGGCATTGGGGCTGATCGCGGCCGGGCTGCTGCTCGTCAACCGCTCGTCGAAACGGCCGATATCCGTGGAACAATGATGCGCGACATTCTGAACGATCTCGAAGCCGGCCGGCTTCTTTCCGATCCGGACCCGGTGCGCCGTGCGCAGATCCAGATGCGTACGCCGCTGCCAAAACGCTTCTACAAGGACGTGGCCGTCGCGGAAGGCGAGGGCGGTTTCGTGGTCAAGCTGGACGGCAAGGCTGTCAGGACGCCCGGCAAGGCTCTGCTCGTCCTGCCGGTCGAAAGTGCAGCGCAACTGGTGGCCAGGGAATTCGATGCACAGGGCGAAACGCTCGACCTTGCTTCCATGCCCGTCTACCGGCTTGTCAACACGGCGATCGACGGCGTCGCCAGCGACCCGCAGGCGGTACTCGAGGACATACTGCGCTACTCCTCGTCCGACCTGCTCTGTTACCGGGCAGACGGACCCGACACGCTGGTGCGGCGTCAGAACGAGGCATGGGACCCCGTGCTCGATTGGGCGAGGGCAGTCCTTGGCGCCCGCCTTCTGCTTGCCGAGGGGGTGATCCATGTGGAGCAGCCGCGTGAAGCTATTGCAGCCCTTGGCGTTCATCTCAACCAGCGCGCCCAGCCGTTGCGGCTGGCGGCACTGCATGTGATGACCAGCATGACCGGTTCGGCGCTGCTGGCGCTCGCTGTCGATTTCGGCGAGCTGGATGCGGAGACGGCATGGAGCGCTGCTCATGTCGACGAAGATTTCCAGGCCGAGCACTGGGGCCAGGATGCCGAGGCGTTGGCCCGCCGCGCTCACCGCAAGCGTGACATGATGGCTGCGGCCGATCTGATTGAGGCGATAAAGGCCTGACGCCGGAGCGCAATGGTGCCGGCGATGGCGAAGCCGGGGGAGGTGGAACCACCATGGACCACGGCGCGCACTAGGCTGGATGTTTTGGGCGTAGCCTTCGATCGCTCCGTCGCAACGACTAGGCTTCGGGACCTGTGCGGAGCGATCCGTTCATTATTCGCTTCATCCCTGTCAGCAGGCGATGGTGGATGTGGGAGTGGCGGTGCCGGACATGCATGGCCGAATAGATCGGGTGGGAAATGGCAGGAGCATCCGGAACTACCCTTGCGACGGCTTCGTCCTCGAGCTTCTTTGCCACCGGATGCGTCACATAAGCAGTGCCGCCGCGCTGCCGCAGCAGAAATTCAATCGCCCCGATATTGCCGACGGTGACGGAAACATCTTCGAGTTCGGGCAGCAACTGCTTGTGGGCCAGGCTGAACGGAATTGAGTGAAACGCTTTGATGTAGTCGGCTTTGTCGATTTCTTTCAGGGCGACATCGCGCGTGCTGACCATCAGATAGCGCTCCTCGGCGATTTCCTCATAGTGCATGTCGGGCAGGTGACGCGGAGAATACAGGACCGCCAGGTCGAGGCTGCCTTGCATGACGTCGTGGATCATCTGGTCCGAATAGTCGATTTCCACATAGACGGCGAGGTTGGGCAGCGTTTGCCTGATCCATTCAAGCCAGCCCACCAGGAGGCGTTCATACATCTGGCTGGCCAGTCCAACCCGCATGAACTGGTCGAAGATCCCGATCGTTTGGATCTCACGGCGGGCGTCCACCCAATGAAGCTTAAGGGCGCGGGCATGCTGCTGGAATCGGATTCCGGATGCCGTCAGTTCCGTGCCCGACTTCCCCCGTATGAAGAGCTGCTTGTCGAGCATTCCTTCCAGCGTGCGGATGCGGCTGGATACGGTGGATTGTGTCAGCCTCAGACGCTCGGCGGTTCGATTGAAGTTCTTTGTCTCGGATAAATCCAGGAACGTTTCCAGCAACTCAAGATGCATGCCGTTTCCTCTTTGCAAGGACATAGAGGTCCGGCTCTAATCGAAATTTTCGATTAATGCGACATCGAACGCTTGCTTGCTAGCCTCGGCCCAAGCCGACAGCATGTCCGCTTGGCATTCACTGGACATAGGTATTCGCGGCATGGAGACCGTCAAATTTACGCAGATGAAGGATGGGGACCGGGAAGACTATGATTTCCTGGCCAGGCATGAGATCGAGTTCGCGGCAGGAACTGCCGACCGCCTGATGGCGGCGATGGTCGATCTCGACAAGTCGCTGTCCGGATACAAGGTCACCAGGCTTGGCCATTCGGTCCAGAGCGCGAGCCGGGCGTGGCGTGCGGGCGCCGATATCGATTGGGTGGTTTCCACGCTGCTGCACGACATCGGCGATATCTACGCCCCGTATAATCACGACGAATATGCCGCCGCGATCATCCGGCCCTTCGTGCGCGAACAATGTGCCTGGGTCGTCGAAAAGCACGGCGACTTCCAGCTGCTTTATTACGGACAGCATGTGGGGGCGAACCCGCAGAAGCGTCAGGCTTATCGGGACAGTCCCTATTATGACGACTGTGCGGAATTCTGCGAACAGTGGGATCAATCGAGCTTCGACCCGGACTATGAAAGCCTGCCCATCGATTTCTTCGCGCCCATGGTTCGCGAGGTCTTTTCGCGCAAGGCCTACGATCCTGCGGTAACGCGGCCAGGCACCAGAATGCCGCTGGCGGACACGGCGGTCGCTGTCGCGCGGAATTCTCCCACCTAGAACCATTCCGCATATGCGGCGTCACTCGCAGTGGCTGCGAAGGCGATACGATTCCAGAAAGGCAACTCATGAACTTCTTCAAGAGCAATTCCGATCACGTTCCCCAGCATGTCATCGACCTTGCCGAGGGCGCCATGCCCGGAAAGATGGATCGGCGCGAGTTTCTGGCGACTGCCAGCCTGTTTGGGGCGTCGACGGCCATGGCTTATGGGTTGCTCGGCCTCTCCACGCCTGAGGCCGCTGCCCAGGAGCCGAAGAAGGGCGGCATCCTGAAAGTGGCCATGGTGGTCAAGGAACCCAAGGACCCCCGAATATCGGAATGGCCGGAGGTTGGGAACGCGCAACGGCAAACGCTTGAACCGTTGGTGAAATACACCAGCGACTTCACATTCGAGCCCAACCTGCTCGAAAGCTGGGAGGTCAACGAGGACGCCACCGAATATGTCCTTAAATTGCGCGATGGCGTGACCTGGACCAATGGCGACGCCTTCAATGCCGATGACGTCGTTTTCAACTTCACCCGCTGGTGCGACCGGTCGGCCGAAGGCAATTCCATGCCCGGGCGCCTCGGGACGCTGGTCGACGAAGCGTCGGGAAAGCTCCGCGAAGGCGCGGTCACCAAGATCGACGATCTCACCGTCAAGCTGACGCTGCTGAAATCGGATATCACGATCATACCGTCGATAACCGACTACACCGCCCTGATCGTCCACCGCAGCTTCGATGAGACCGGAGCAAATTTTGCGGCGAACCCGATTGGCACGGGCCCGTTCGAACTCGTTTCCTATGACGTCGGCGTGCGGGTCGAATACAAGCGCCGCGAAGACGGAAAATGGTGGGGTGGCGAAGCACTGCTGGACGGTATCGAGTTCATCGACTACGGCTCCGATCCCAATGCTACCGTCAACGCCTTTGAATCGGGTGAAGTTCATACGAACTACGAGACGACCGGCGACTTCGTCTCGATCCTCGATGGCCTGGGCCTGGTCAAGTCGGAGGTCGTCACCGCCGCTACCATCGTTTGCCGCACGAACATCGGCAACAAGCCCTATGATGATGTGCGGGTCCGGCAAGCGATACAGCTTGCGGTCGACAACGAGATTGTCTTGCAACTCGGCTATGGCGGTTTGGGCTCGGTGGCGGAAAACCACCATGTCTGTCAGATCCACCCGGAATATGCCGAACTTCCTCCCATTGCTCGCGACATCGACAAGGCGAAGGCGCTCATGGCCGAGGCCGGTCAGCTGGATTTCGAGCATGAGCTGATCTCGACCGACGAGGAGTGGCACAAGAACACCGGCGACGTCATCGCCACCCAAATGCGGGAGGCGGGCTTCAAGGTGAAACGCACTGTCCTGCCAGGCTCGACCTTCTGGAATGACTGGGCCAAGTATCCGTTTTCGCTGACGACCTGGAACTCGCGCCCTCTCGGGGTCCAGATATTGGCGATCGGCTATCGGTCGGGAGAATCTTGGAACGAAACCGCATTCGCGGACAAGGAGTTCGACAGCAAGCTCGAAAGAGCGATGTCGGTGTCCGATGCCGACGCGCGGCGAGAGATCATGAAGGATATCCAGACCATCCTTCAGCAGTCCGGTGTGATCATCCAGCCGTACTGGCGCAAGCTCTACAACCATTCTGCGGCTGCGGTGCAAGGCCACCGGATGCACCCGTCCTTCGAGATGGATATGGGCAAGGTCTGGCTCGACCCAGACGCATGACCTTCGCGGCTGCGTGATCCACCGCGCGGTGGATCACGTGGAGGCATTGGACGGAGCCAAGGGAAGATAGCTTTGGACTAGCTGCGGTATTGACCCGGATAACCCGGCTCTCGATGCCCTGCGCTCAGTTCTTGCGGGTGCCAGGGTCGCCGTCGATCGCTTCCTGGTGATACCAGGCCGTCTCCGGCGCGATCTTCAATTTGCGCAATGCCCTTAGCTCTGCCGCGAATTTGGCCTGGGCGCTTAAAATTGAGGCAGTTCGATGCCCGCCGGCGGGAAAGCTCAAGATTTGTGCCGACGGGCGATTTGTCTTCGCGTCCATTGTCGGAAATCCCGTTCACTTCTTTCGACAAAGATTCAGTACTGCATAAGCCGTTGTTTGCAAGTCATTTGGGCATGATGCCTGCAAAAATATCATGAACTGCATAGTAGTTGTGCAGTCTGTGAAAATGCTGGTCCGGATGGCACGCCATCCCCCAGTCGAACACGACATCGCATCGTCATTGCACTTGAACGTTGGCTACGGACTGGCACGCGGCTTGCTTAACGCCTTGTGGCTGCGGCCGTTCCCGGCCGGAGACGCCCTTCGAGGGCTTCGGATTGAACTATTGCTGACGTGAGGTCGAAATGACGAAATACAAGCTCGAATATATCTGGCTGGACGGATACACGCCGGTCCCCAATCTCCGCGGCAAGACGCAGGTCAAGGAATTCGAGGCCTTCCCGACGCTCGATCAGCTGCCGCTCTGGGGTTTCGACGGCTCGTCCACGATGCAGGCAAAGGGCCATAGCTCCGACTGCGTGCTGAAGCCCGTCGCGCTCTACCCGGACCCAGCCCGCACCAACGGCGTGCTCGTCATGTGCGAGGTCATGATGCCGGACGGCGTCACGCCGCACGCCTCCAACAGCCGCGCCACCATCCTCGACGACGACGACGCCTGGTTCGGGTTCGAGCAGGAATATTTCTTCTACAAGGACGGCCGCCCGCTCGGTTTCCCCGAAAGCGGCTATCCGGCCCCGCAAGGTCCGTACTACACCGGTATCGGCTACAAGAACGTCGGCGACATCGCCCGCCAGCTTGTCGAGGAGCACCTCGACCTCTGCCTCGCCGCAGGCATCAACCATGAAGGCATCAATGCCGAGGTGGCCAAGGGCCAGTGGGAATTCCAGATCTTCGGCAAGGGCTCCAGGAAGGCCGCCGACCAGATCTGGATGGCGCGCTACCTGCTGCTGCGCCTGTGCGAAAAACACGGCATCGACATCGAGTTCCACTGCAAGCCGCTCGGCGACACCGACTGGAACGGCTCCGGCATGCATTGCAACTTCTCGACCAGATACATGCGCGAAATTGGCGGGAAGGCCTATTTCGAAGCGCTGATGGCGGCCTTCGACCGGAACCTGATGGATCACATCGCCGTCTACGGGCCGGACAACGACAAGCGCCTGACCGGCAAGCACGAGACCGCGCCGTGGAACAAGTTCAGCTATGGCGTTGCCGACCGCGGAGCCTCGATCCGTGTCCCGCATTCTTTCGTCAAGAACGACTACAAGGGCTATCTGGAAGATCGCCGCCCGAACTCGCAGGGCGACCCCTACCAGATCGCCTCGCAGGTCTTGAAGACGATTTCGGAAGTTCCGGTCGACGCGGCAGAGAAGGCCGCGGCCTGAAAGCCGGCGAACCTGGTTCGCGATCCCAACCCTCGGCGCCCTGCCGCCGGGGGTTTTGCCTGCTCGCTTCCCTCCGCCATCGGGCGCCTACCCTCCAGGCATGCGCGACGCCGCCGGCAGACGACATGACCTGCGCGCGTCTGTAACCAGTTCGTTTCCGGCCGGCAGGCTGTCCGGCGCTGACCCGCAACAACGGTGGTCTACCGATGGGACCGCCGCATCGCAGCAGCGATTCGGCCTGTCTTTCGGAGCATGTCATGATCGAGGACGTGCGCGGGCGCATCGAATTCGAGGACCAGGGGTGCGGTCCGACACTCGTGCTGGTGCCGGGTTCGTGCAGCACCGGCCTTGCATGGCGGCCGGTGGTCAAGGCGCTCGACGGACGATTTCGTTGCGTGACGACCAGTCTGCTCGGCTATGGTCAGACGGCCGAGCGCCGGCTGGAAGATAATCCGTCGGTCGAACTCGAAGTCGAAATCCTCGAGCGGGTCATCGGCAAGGCGTCCGCCGGCGCGGGCGTGCATCTCGTCGGCCATTCCTTCGGCGGAGCGATTGCGCTGCTCGTCGCCATGCGCAGGCGCGTCCCGATCGCCAGTCTGACCGTGCTTGAAGCACCAGTTCCATCCATTCTCAAGCACTGCGGCGAGGACGCGCATTATCGCGCCTTCCGCGAGATGACGGACGCCTATTTCGCCGGCTGGCGCGGAGGCGACCGGCAAGCGATCCGAACGATGATCGATTTTTACGGGGGCGAGGGGACCTACGCTGCCTGGCCCGAGCGGGTGCGCGCCTATGCCGTCGAAACGACGCCGGTCAACATGCTCGACTGGGCCTGCGCCTATGACCAGCCGCTCTCGCCGGAGATGCTGGCGGCGATCGAGGTTCCGGTGTCCGTGGCCGTAGGCGCGCGGAGCCATCCCGCGATCTGCCGCGCCAATGGCCTGGTCGCGATGTCGATCGAGGGCGCGACCTTCAAGACGGTCGCCGGGGCGGCGCATTTCATGATCTCGACCCATCCGGCTCATGTCGCCGAGCTGATAGAGGCCAGCGTGAGAGCGGCTCGAACGCCGGGCGCCCCGAAATCCTTGGTCGCAGCGAATGGAAACACTGATCCGTTGAGTGCCTGCTGCTGCGGAACGACACGTTGAAGCCGGGACGTTTCAGCATGCCTCTTCGACAAATTAGCAAAAGGTGATATTATGATCGTCGCGGGCACCGCCTTTACGCCCGCGACGATCGCCGAGCTGCGATCAAGGCTTTTCCTCGTTGATAAAGCCATAGGAGGCTTAGATGAAAACACGTGATTTCCTGCCGCGCGCAGGAGCGGCGACGCTTGCCTTTGCAGGACTTGGGGCGGGTGCAGCGATTGCTTTTGTAGGCGACAATTCCGATGCCGCCCGGCTGCGCGAAGCTGCCGCTACCGAGTTACGGAAAGCAGCCCATTGCTTGGTTGCAACCGTTTCGCCTGACCTGAAGGACACCGCGGCCGCGAAAGCCTATGAAGACGGCGACGTGCCGCTGTGGAAAGACCTTGGCTCGCTGAGCTATCCCGTCAGCACGAAAAATGCAGAAGCACAGGCCTATTTCGACCAGGGACTGAAGCTGGCCGCGAACTTCAATCACGCCGAAGCTCAACGGTCGTTCCGGAAAGCCCAGCGCCTCGATCCGGACTGCGCGCTCTGCTTCCTCGGCGAGGCGCTGATACTGGGCCCCAACATCAATGTGCCCATGGCCCCCGAGGCGAACGGGCCGGCGCTGGCGGCGTTGCACAAAGCACAGGCGCTGGCGGGCGGCGCGACCGACAAGGAGAAGGCGCTGATCGAGGCTGTCGCGACGCGCTATTCGGACGACCCGAACGCCGAGCGGCCGCCGCTCGACGCCGCCTTCGCCGACGCCATGGCAACGCTGTCGGACAAATATCCCGACGATCTGCTGTTGGCGGTCGCGGCGGCCGAAGCCGGCATGGACACCCAGCCCTGGGACTACTGGGAACCCGGCGGCAAGGTGCCGAAGGGCCGTGGCGCCGATATCCAGAAACGCCTGGAAGCGGTCCTGGCCAAGAAGCCCGACGATCCCTGGGCGATGCACCTCTATATCCATTTCGTCGAGGCGTCCGATCGCCCCGAGCGGGGCGAACCCTATGCCGACCGCCTCGCGGCGCTGATGCCCGGCGCCGGGCACATCGTGCACATGCCGAGCCATATCTACTACCGGATCGGCCGCTATGGGGATTCGCTGGACGCCAACAAGACAGCCTCGAAAGTCGATGAGACCTACATAGCCGAGACAGGAGCAGTGGGCGTCTATCCGATCGGCTATTATTCCCACAACGTCCACTTCGTGCTGGTGTCGGCTGCGTTGCTCGGCGAAAAAGCCACCGTCCTCGAGCAGGCGGACAAACTCGATAAATGGCTGAGCAACGACGTTGCGACAGCCATACCCATCTCCCAACCGGTCAAGGCGGCCCCGTACTTCGCCTGGGCGCAATACGCCGATCCGGACACCGTGCTTGCGCTGCCGGATCCTCCGGGCGCACCGCCTTACGTGAAGGCGATGTGGCACTACGCGCGGGGCGCTGCCCTTGCGACCAAGAAGGATGCGGCTGGAGCGCGCGCGGAGGCCGATGCAATCCAGAAGATCCTGACTGAGACGGATTGGTCTGTTCTCGACGCATGGGGCATTCCGGCGCGTCCGGTGCTCCAGGTCGCCGGTGACGTCGTGCTCGCCCGGGCTGCGCAGGCCGAGGACGATCAGAAGACCGCCGTCGAGGTCCTGAAAAAGGCTGCGGCGGCGCAGGACACCATCCCCTATATGGAGCCGCCGTTCTGGTACTATCCGGTAAGGCAGTCGCTCGGCGCAGCGCTGCTTGCGACGGGCCAGCCGGTGGAAGCGGAAAAGGAGTTCCAAATGGCGTTGGAGCGCGAGCAGGGCAGCGCCTGGGCTCTCAATGGGTTGAAGGAGGCGGCCAAAGCCAAGGGCGACGCGCTGGCCGAACAGAAAGCTTCCGACGAACTAGCCAAAGCTTGGCGCGGCGACCCCGGCATGCTCACGCTGGGACGTTTGTAGGCATGCGCCTGTCCAACCAGACCAAAGAAAAACCCCGGCATGTCGCCGGGGTTTTCGTCTTGCTGGAACGGTCGGCCGCAAAGCTCAAACCGAATAGTACATGTCGAACTCGACCGGGTGCGGCGTCATCTCGAAACGCATCACCTCGGCCATCTTGAGCTCGATGTAGGCATCGATTTGGTCGTCGTCGAAGACGCCTCCCGCCTTCAGGAAGCCGCGATCCTTGTCGAGGCTCTGCAGCGCCTCGCGCAGGCTGCCGCAGACGGTCGGGATCTTTTTCAGCTCTTTCGGCGGCAGGTCGTAGAGATCCTTGTCCATAGGCTGGCCGGGATGGATCTTGTTCTTGATACCGTCGAGGCCGGCCATCAGCAGCGCCGCGAAGCCGAGATAGGGATTTGCACCCGGATCGGGGAAGCGCACTTCCAGCCGCTTCGATTTTGGCGACGAGCCGAACGGGATGCGGCAGGAGGCCGAGCGGTTGCGGGCCGAATAGGCGAGCAACACCGGCGCCTCATAGCCCGGCACCAGGCGCTTATAGGAGTTGGTCAGCGGGTTGGTGAAGGCGTTGATCGCCTTGGCGTGCTTGATGACGCCGCCGATGAAATAGAGGCAGTTTTCCGACAGGCCGGCATACTCGTTGCCGGCAAAGGTCGGCTTGCCGCCCTTCCAGATCGACATGTGCACGTGCATGCCCGAGCCGTTGTCGCCGAAGATCGGCTTCGGCATGAAGGTCGCCGTCTTGCCATAGGCGTTGGCGACTTGGTGCACGACGTATTTGTAGATCAGCATCTTGTCGGCGTTGCGCACCAGCGTGTCGAACTTGATCCCGAGTTCGTGCTGGGCTGCCGCCACCTCGTGATGGTGCTTTTCGACGCGCACGCCCATCTCGGCGAGCACGGTCAGCATCTCGGAGCGCATGTCCTGCGCCGAGTCGATCGGCGGCACCGGGAAATAGCCGCCCTTGACGCGCGGGCGATGGCCCAGATTGCCCGTCTCGTAATGGGTGTCGTCGTTCGACGGCAGTTCGGTCGAATCGAGATGGAATCCGGTGTTGTACGGATCGGCCTTGTACTTGACGTCGTCGAACACGAAGAACTCGGCTTCCGGACCGACATAGATCGTGTCGCCGATGCCTTCCGACTTCATGTAGGCCTCGGCCTTCTTGGCGATGCCGCGCGGGTCGCGGTTGTAGGGCTCTCCCGATACCGGGTCGAGGATGTCGCACAGGACGACCAGGGTTGATTGCGCGAAGAACGGGTCCATATGAACCGTTTCGGTGTCGGGCATGAGCACCATGTCGGACTCGTTGATGGCCTTCCAGCCGGCAATGGAGGAGCCGTCGAACATCACGCCGTCGGCGAACATGTCCTCATCGACCTCGGCGATATCCATCGTAACGTGCTGCAACTTACCCTTGGGATCGGTGAAGCGCAGGTCGACGAATTTCACGTCGTTGTCCTTGATCTGCTTCATGATGTCTTTGGCTGTGGTCATGTCCTGCTTCCCTGAATCGTTGACCTGATAACCGCTTGGTTCAGACGGCGTCTATGCCCGTTTCGCCGGTGCGGATACGGATGACTTCTTCGATGTTTGAAACGAAAATCTTGCCGTCGCCGATACGGCCGGTCTGCGCGGCCTTGCGGATCGCCTCGATGGCGCCTTCGACCGCGTCGTCGCCCAGCACTACCTCGATCTTCACCTTGGGCAGGAAGTCGACGACGTACTCGGCGCCCCGATAGAGTTCGGTATGTCCCTTCTGGCGTCCAAAACCCTTGGCTTCGGTCACGGTGATGCCTTGCAGCCCAGCTTCCTGAAGCGCCTCCTTCACCTCGTCGAGCTTGAACGGCTTTATGATTGCCTCGATCTTCTTCATTTCCTGAGCCTCCAATGCCGGACGTGGGGCCCTTGGCCCCGCTTGCGCAACGTCTAGCACGAACCGTGCCAGTCCGCTCCACAGGAGTGATATTGCGTGGAAATTGTCGGTGGAGGAGAAATTTGATTTCAGAGGACGATATCTGCTCGAAATCGATGTTTCCTTGCGCAGAGGCTACAACTGCCACCAAATCAGGCAGTGTAAAGATTGTGCAGGCTGCCCAAATTGTGAGCAAGAGGCTTTGCATGGGAAGGGGTAAGGCGCCCAACTATTCCGCAGTTCGCGAGGTTCGTGCTACCGGAAGCCGATGAGCAAAGCAGCGCCGATCCACGATGCATGAGTTGTTGACGCCTCAGGAAATGGCTGAAGCCGACCGTCTGGCAATCGAAGCCGGACCGTTCGACGGCATGGGACTGATGCGGCACGCGGGTTCCGCGGTCGCGGCTCTGGTGCTCGAGCGCTACCCTGAAGCGAAGGCTGCGGACGTCCTTTGCGGCCCGGGCAACAATGGCGGCGACGGCTATGTTGTGGCGAAGCTGCTGCGGGAGGCTGGCATGCCGGTTCGGCTGTGGGCGCTCGGTAAACCGAAACAAGGCACCGATGCTGCGACTGCCGCCGATGAATGCCCGATAGGGGCAGTCCCCCTGGCAGGGTTCTCGCCAACACAGGGGTCGATCGTGATCGACGCGCTGTTCGGGGCGGGCCTGTCGAAAGCGATCGAGGGCGAAGCGGCCAAGGCTATCGAGGTATGCGCCGCCGCCGGTTCGACGGTCATCTCCGTCGACTTGCCATCGGGCGTGTCGGGGGAGACCGGACAGGTTCTCGGCACGGCGTTCAAGGCAGAGCTGACAGTCACGTTCTTCCGCAAGAAGCCCGGGCATCTTCTCCAGCCGGGACGCGAACTCTGTGGCGACACGAGCATCGCCCAGATCGGCATCAGGCGGCAGGTGCTCGATACGATCAGGCCGGCCTGTTTCGAGAATACGCCGGCGCTGTGGGGCCGGGAGTTTCCACAGCCGGCAACGGACACGCATAAATATGCGCGCGGGCATGTCGGCGTGGTCTCAGGCGGCATATCGTCGACGGGCGCCGCGCGGCTCACGGCCATCGCCGCGGCACGCGCCGGGGCAGGGGCGGTCACGCTGCTGTCGCCCCGCAGCGCGCTTGCGGTGAACGCGGCGCACCTGACCTCTATTATACTCCGCAAGGCGGATTCGCCGGAGGAGGTTGCTGAATGGCTGGACGAGCGAGGGCCTGGCGCGCTTGTCTTGGGGCCGGGCCTGGGGCTTCAGGAAAGCGTCGGCGACTTCGCGCTCGGGCTGGTTACGGCCAGTGCTGGCCGCGTTCGTCATATCGTTTTGGACGCCGACGCGCTGACCCATCTATCCCGCCGCCGCGATGAGTTTCTCCTCGCTTTCCAGGCAAAGAACGCGCCGCAAGTCGTGCTGACGCCTCATGAAGGCGAGTTCGCCCGTGTCTTTCCGGAACTTGCCCGCGACCGAAACGCATCGAAGGTCGACCGCGCGCGCAAGGCGGCCGCGCTCGCCGGCGCGACAGTGATCCTGAAGGGACCGGACACCGTGATTGCGGCCGCCGACGGTCGTGCCGCGATCAACGCCAATGCCGCCCCCTGGCTCGCTACCGCCGGCTCTGGAGACGTTCTTGCCGGCATCACCGCCGGTTTTCTGGCGCAGGGGATGCCATCCTTCGAGGCGGCGTCGGCAGCTGTCTGGCTGCATGCCGAGGCCGGGTCGCGCTTCGGCCCGGGCCTGATCGCCGAGGATATTCCGGGCCTGCTTCTGCCGCTGCTGCGCGATCTTCTGGACTCCCCCTAGAACCGCAGATTACGGCTTTCGCCCCCATGCCTGGAAGATGCGCGGCAGGGCCAGCGTCGTATCGGGCCGTGCCGCGAACGCCTGCAATTCCAGCTTGAGGCTTGCGAGTTCCTCGGCCGTCGCAAGATTCGCCGCCACGATTGCATCGCTGACGGCGCCGAGCGTCAGCGATGAAATCTGCTTCACCTCGCCGCTATGACCGTAGGGTTGGACGAGCGAGGACTGCACGTCGGCGAAGCCCGCGATGTCGAGCATCCTAGCGAGACGGCGGCCGATGAAAGCGTCGGCGCCGCGCTGCTTCGCCGTGGCCGCGTAGAGTTCGCTGTAGCGGTAGAATGCCTCGCAGTATGGATCGCAGAAATGGCCGCCGAAATCGATATCCTCGACGACGATGACGCCGCCTGGCGACAGCGCCTCCTTTGCCCGGTAGAGCAGGGCTTCGGGCACCGGCAGATGCGTCAGCACGAAGCGAACGTAGACGAAGCCGGCCTCTTCCGCCGGCCACTTCTCGACCACGCTGCTCCTGTGGAACTCCACATGAACGGTCGCGCGCCGTTCCGCCTCGCCACGCGCCGATGCGAGCTTGGTCTCGTCGAGATCGAGCCCGATCACCCGGCCGGCGGATCCGACCCGCTCGCCCAGCTCGAAGCTCACGTCGCCGGCGCCGCATCCGGCGTCGACCACTGTCAGCCCACCCAGCGGCTCGAAGCGGTCGAGCAGGCCCTCTGTTGTCGGCGCCAGCACCCGCGCCAGCACGGACAGCCGGGCACGGCCTTCTTCTCCGCCCTTGATGATGTAGCTGTGCAGTTCGTCGGCCGTGGGCATGACAGGCTCCTCAAACTGCCGTGGTCCCGAGGTCGATCGGCGTTTTTCGAGGGAAGGCCGACTGCACGGCGCTGGCAGGAAATATGCCACGCCGCATCCGTCCAGGCAAACGGTGCAAAGGAGTTATACGCGCTCCATGAACGCCATCGCCCCGTGCGGCGCGCGCACCTTTCCCGACGTGATGAAATAGACGAACACGTCGCGCGGCTCGACCGATGCTTCGCTCGCCGGATCGGCGCGGGGGAGATCGTGGGGCGCCTTGCCCTCGGCCCAGAGCTTTGCGCGTTTTGCCCAGGCGTCGAGCGCCTTCGGCGTGTAGCAGGTCGGCTCGTCGTCCGAACCCGTCTGCAGCCGCGCGTAGACGAAGTCGCCGGTCACGTCGGAGATCGCCGGGTACTTCTCGTGGTCGGCATAGACGATGGCGACATCGTGCCTGCGGCAGAGCGCGACGAACTCGGGCACGATGAAGGAGTCGGTGCGGACCTCGACCGCGTGGCGGAGCTTCACCCCGTCCTGCTTCTCCGGCAGCAGTTTCAGGAAGGCGCCGAAATCGTCCTCGTCGAATTTTTTCGTCGGCGCGAACTGCCAGAGGATCGGCCCGAGCTTGTCGCCGAGCTCGGAGACGCCGGAGCCGAGGAAGCGCTGGACGGACTCGCCGGCTTCGGCGAGCACGCGGCGGTTGGTGGCGAAGCGGATCGCCTTCAGCGAGAAGACAAAACCGTCGGGTGCATCGGCCGCCCATTTGGCGAAGGTCGGCGGCTTGAAGGTCGAGTAGTAGGTGCCGTTGACCTCGATGGTCGGTACCTGCCGGCTGGCATAGTTGAGCTGCTTCGCCTTCGAGAGTTTTTCGGGATAGAAAGAGGTGTCCCAAGGCTCGAAGGTCCAGCCGCCCATTCCTGCCCTGATCTTTCCTGAAGCTGCCATCGTGACCTCCTATTCGTGTCGGACGCGGCAACCGTTGGCCTCTCCGTCACCGGAAGTCCATGGCCGGGCGCCAGGGGATGAGCCATTGCTGACACTCCCTGACGCCCGGCAAGCGCGTCAGAGCAGGTCGGCGGGAACCTTGCCGCCATTGTCCTTGAGCTTCTGGATGACCTGCTTGTGCAGCCAGACGTTCATCTTGGCGGAATCGTTCTTGTCGCCGGTGTAGCCGAGCTCGTCGGCCAGCTCCTTGCGCGCGCCGATGCTGCTGTCGAGCTTCAGCGCCTTCATCAGGTCGACGATGGACTTCTTCCAGTCGAGCTTCTGGCCGCTGGCCTTCACCGCGGCGTCGAGGATGGCGGCGACATCGACCGCACCGCCGGCCGACGCGGGGGCAGGCGCCTTGGTGGGCGCGGGAGCCGGGGCGGCGGACTCCGTCTTCGGAGCGGGCGCAGGCGCGGAAGGCGCAGCCGTCGCCGAAGCGGTCGCCGGCTTGGCGGAGGTGCTGGCGATGGTCGTCGGCGCCGCCGCGGCCGCGTCTTTTCCACCCCAGATGGCGCTTTTGATCTTGTCGAAGATACCCATTCTCTCTTTCCCTGTGCTTCGTGGACTATCCGCCCGCCATGCAAAAATGCATGCAGGACGGTTGTAGCCGCTGCCCGGCGAAGATCAAAGGCCGATCACCCTGTCCCGGCAGCCGGGATCGTCGCCGCACCGGCTTTTTGTCCGGCCTGGCCATTGAAAATTTTCAGAAAATCCGACCCGGGCGGCCATGCATCATGACGTGTCGGGATGCTCCAGCGCGTGGAGGGCCAGCGCATGGGCATGCGCCAGAACCGCGTCGACCTCGCGGACGTTGCGCTTGATGGTTGCGGCCGGGTCGTAGCGCGACAGACGGCCGCCGGGCGGGCGACCGGGACGCAGGGGCGAGACGCGTTTGATGCGGCCGGGTGCTTTGCGCGTGTCCGCCGCGCCCCCTCCGTCCCGGAGCCAGTCCTTGGTCTTGCCGAAGGCAAGACCCGGGGAGGACACCTCTTCGCAGGGGAGGATCGATGCCGCCCGCCGCGCCTTCCAGCGGGCGAAGCGCCTTGCCTGTCCCGGCAGGTCGTCGAGCGCGGCGGCCAGTGCTGCGAGGCGCAGGGCCAGCCGCGTGGCGTCGATCGCGTCGTCGGGCGAGGGCGGCGGCGGGAGGGAAAACGGTTGGACGAGACCGGGCAGAAGGATGCGCGGGGCGGCGTGCGCGGGGACGATGCGGGTTTTCTGCAGGCGGGAGAAACGGCGTGGCGGGTCGAACAGCGGCAGGCAAGGTTTTCGCGGACGGGCAGCGCGCAAGGCGGCGATTCGCCTGGCAGCGGCGGCGCTCGCGACGTCGGTCGGAGACATGACGACGGCGATGCCGAAACGGCGAAGAAGCGGCTCGACGGTCGTGGGCTTGGTCTCGCGTTTTTGCGGCTGCGGCAGGGCCACCGTCATGCCGCGCGCGGACGCGATGATCAGCCGCCGCGCGGCGGATTCGGCCGGACGCAGCAGCCGCAATATGGCGAGCCGGAGATGGCGGGGCAGGGTTGGACGGCTGCCGGACCCCTCACCAGGTTCGGCTAGCGGCTCGGCTTCGCCTCGCCGAGCCGAACCATCCTCTCCCGCAAGGGGAGAGGAAAGGCAGCCAAGCCCGGCCATGGCGACAAGGCCGGCCAGGATGCGCTTCAGCGCCTCGAGATTGTGGTTGATCGCCGCCGTTCCGTCCATCGCCGCCTCCTTTCAAGGCGGCGGGATTATCGTACGGGTGGGGAGGGGCGTGGATAAACTGCTCGTGGTTTCGCGCCCTCCCTTCTCCCCTTGAGGGAGAAGGTGTCGCCCTCGCGCGAACGCAGTGAGCGGGAGAAAAGGCGACGGATGAGGGGTGTTCGCAGGATCGCCGACCTCTCATTCCTTCCAACCCCCCTCATCCGACCTCGCTTCGCTCGGCCACCTTCTCCCTCAAGGGGAGAAGGAAGGGTTCCATTGTATCTAGCTAGGTTTCTAGCTACATTATCGCCATGGCCACGATCAACATGCACGACGCCAAGACGCAGCTTTCCGACCTCGTCGCGCGCGCCGAGGCGGGGGAGGAGATCGTCATCGCCCGCCGCAACAAGCCGGCGGTGCGGCTGGTGCCGGTGCGTGACGCGGGCAGGAAGGAACCGGCGGGCTTTGCCGAGGACGGACAAGCCGAGTTCGACATCAAGGGGCTACGACAGGCTTTGGAGGCGGGCAGGGAGTTCACCATCATGCAGAATGGCAAGCCTGTTGCGACAGTCGCGCCGGCTGCAAAGAAGAAGCGCGTGCCGGGGCGGTTCAAAGGCCAGATGTCGCTGCCCGACAGCTTCTTCGATCCGCTGCCTGCTGACGAACTGGCGGCTTGGGAAGGCAAGTATTCGAACGACGGCAAATGGTAGGGTGCCTGCTCGATACGCACACCCTGGCCTGGTGGCTGATGGACAGCCCGATGCTGCCGATCAAGGTGAGACGCTTGCTGGAGGACGCCGACAATAGGGTCTTTGTCAGCACGGTTTCCGCCTATTGAAGCGAGCTACAAGCACTATCGGGGCCGTTGGCCCGAGGTCGCGCCGCTGGTGAATGCGTTCGAGGAAGTGGTTGCGGCGGAGGGGTTCGACCTTCTGCCGCTCTCCGCCCGGCACGCGATCCGGGCGGGCTCGTATGGCCCGGAACATCGCGATCCGTTCGACCGGATGCTCGCGGCTCAGGCAGTGGTGGAGGGGCTGATACTGGTGTCGAAGGATAGGTGGCTGAGCGGGATGGGAGCAGAGGTGGTGTGGGGGTAGGTCATCGTTGTAAGCTCCCTCCTAATGTGCGACGCCCCATTAATCGGAACTCACATCTACGATTTTTTTCCCCGGCATGATCCATCTTGCGAAACTGGGACAGTCTTGCTTTGCTCCTGTCACCACGCTGTCTGGGCATGCTGACATGCTCTTCGCATTAACGGTTCGGATTCTCGAATATGATCTGGCAAAGCTTTCAGAGTGGTTGGACCCGCTTCTCCAATGAGTCTAGTCATTGGCAATTCCTATCTAGGTATTTCCATCCTGCGCTGACGCGGTTTTTTGTCAGCTGGTTCGCCCTCGCGCCACTCGCTGTCAACACCTTGGACATCGTGTCCGCAGCCCAGGCCAGCCATCCCATACTAATGATGTTTGGAAATCTTGAGCTGCCGTTTAGCTGGATTATACTGTGGTTCGCCTCGTTCGCGTATTTTGTAGCGTTCCTTATATATACTTTTTGTGCACCTAGTTTTATGCAACGTTATCCGTCTTATCTTGCATATGCAGAACGCGGACATTCTCCTCGGTGGCTGGCTTGGGAATCCTATTACGCCTACCCTAAACTTGATATTTCACAGCAACAAAAGTTCTTGGAACGATTGCTGGCGAAGAAATTTGCGGAGTCGACAGCAAGCGCAGGTAATCCAAGCGAGAAACCGTCAGTTGAAGGTGATGGCACCAAGTGGACGTTTGTCTACGGTGATAAATCCTATGTTCTCTCAATCAATGAGAGTCTATCTGAAGATAGGCAAAGGGATTTGTTCTGGGAACTACTTGGACGGTATTCCGCGTCTAAAGTATATATTAGATACTTTATTTGGGTATCGTTGGGATGTGCCGTAGTGATGACGGCTATAACTGTTATTCAGAACATAATTTTCGTTATTAGGTATTTGTTTGAATTATGAGCTACAAGTATTACCTTGCGCTCACCAGCCAGTTGCCGTTCTGCAGCATTCCACTCAGATTGGATAGCTACAACAGGTGTCAATTTTCGTGCGCATATTGCTTCTCGAAGGCCCGAGGGGGTGCCGTCGGCAATGGGCCGGCTCAATCGTTAGCACCACGGCAACTTTTTAAAAGGCTGCGACGCGCACACTCTGGTCTCGCTAGGGGTGCGGTCGAGGAATTCTTAGCCCACCGCATCCCAATTCAGTTCGGAGGTATGAACGATCCGTTCAGCCCGTGGGAGAAGACGTGGGCGGTATCGTTGGCAGCGCTCGAAATACTACGCGAATTTGATTATCCATTCGTAATAAGCACGAAAAGCGCAATGCCGGCCGAACCAGCATATTTGCGCGCGCTTCAGGGTGCCAATGCATATGTGAGAATTTCTGTCACAGGCGGAGATCTGCCAACGCAGTCCGGAATGGAGCGTGGCGTACCAAACTTAGATGAACGGCTAAGGGCTGCAGCGGAACTGGCTTCTAGAGACATTGCGGTCTCGCTAAGACTCCAGCCAATTATTTGGGGACAGGAGGAAGCCGCTGCTAATCAAATAAGAATGTTTGCTTCCGTCGGCGTGAAGCATGTTACAGCAGAATACCTAAAGCTGCCGGTGGAGCGGGCTTCCAAGCAATATAGCGAGTTGCGTAGGATAGATACGAAACTGAATGATCGGTATCGCTCGCTTGGGGCGAAGCTAGTTGGTAGAGAATATGTCTTGCCAGCAGATGCAAAAATCAAACAGTTGCGATCTTTGGAGCGCGTCGCACGGTCTTGCGGTGTAAGCTTTGGATACGCTGACAATGATCTTCTTCATCTAAACCGATTCCGCTCTTGCTGTAACGCGGCAGATAGGTACCTGCGAAATGCGAATTTTTTCTCTTTCAACATTCTCGGTATCATCAAAGCGCAGATGGGAATGAGCCAGCTCAGGTTTGACATATCTCGAAATGAGTGGCTGCCTCTAAGTAATATGTTCAGCCACTTGAATTCTCGTTCCCGACCAGATGGGGCGATACAATCCTCGTGGCGAGAAAGCTGGATTTTGTATCTCAGAGAAAAATGGAACTCGTCGCCAGAGCGCGGTGGTCCGTCATCTTATTGGGGAATTAAAAGTACTGATAGAAGGGACGATGCAGGAAATTTGGTATACACACACAACTACGATGTTGGGTGAATAACTAGTCGTAGTCTGCGTGGTCAACGTTCTGAGAAAATCCCCACTCACTCCGCCGCCTGCGCCCTTTTTCCCGGCCGTCTCCCCAGCAGTTCCTTGAGGAACTGCCCCGTATAGCTGCGCTTCTCGGCCGCGATATCCTCCGGCGTGCCTGACGCCACGAGCTCGCCGCCGCCGTCGCCGCCTTCGGGGCCGAGGTCGAGGACCCAGTCGGCGGTTTTTATCACTTCGAGATTGTGCTCGATGACGACGACCGTGTTGCCCTGGTCGACCAGCTCGTGCAGCACTTCGAGGAGCTTCGCGACGTCGTGGAAATGCAGGCCGGTGGTCGGCTCGTCGAGGATGTAGAGCGTCTTGCCGGTCGCCTTGCGCGACAGCTCCTTCGCGAGTTTTATGCGCTGCGCCTCGCCGCCGGACAACGTGTTGGCCTGCTGGCCGATATGGATGTAGCCGAGGCCGACCTGGTTCAGCGTGACCAGCTTGTCGCGCACACCAGGCACCGCCGAGAAGAACTCGACGCCTTCCTCGACCGTCATGTCGAGCACGTCGGCGATCGACTTGCCCTTGAACAGCACGTCGAGCGTCTCGCGGTTGTAGCGCTTGCCGTGGCAGACGTCGCAGGTGACGTAGACGTCGGGCAGGAAGTGCATCTCGATCTTGATGACGCCGTCGCCCTGGCAGGCCTCGCAGCGGCCGCCCTTGACGTTGAAGGAGAAGCGGCCCGGCTGGTAGCCGCGCGCCTTGGCCTCCGGCAGGTTGGCGAACCAGTCGCGGATCGGCGTGAAGGCGCCGGTGTAGGTGGCCGGGTTGGAGCGCGGCGTGCGGCCGATCGGGCTCTGGTCGATGTCGATGACCTTGTCGAGGAATTCCAGTCCCTCGACGCGGTCGTGCTCGGCCGGGTGTTCTCTGCTGCCCATGATGCGGCGCGACGCCGCCTTGAACAGCGTCTCGATCAGGAAGGTCGACTTGCCGCCGCCCGACACGCCGGTGACGGCGGTGAAGACGCCGATCGGGATCTCGGCGGTGACGTTCTTCAGATTGTTGCCGCGCGCACCGACGACGCGGATGCGCTTGTTCTTCTTCGGCTGGCGGCGGGATGGCGGCGTGGCGATCTCCAGCTCGCCGGACAGATATCTGCCGGTGATGGAGTTGGGGTTCGCCATGATGTCGCGCGGCGTGCCCTGCGCGATCACCTGGCCGCCATGGATGCCGGCGGCCGGGCCGATGTCGACGACATAGTCGGCATGCAGGATGGCGTCCTCGTCATGCTCGACGACGATCACCGTGTTGCCGAGGTCGCGCAGGTGCTTCAGCGTGTCGAGCAGGCGGGAATTGTCGCGCTGGTGGAGGCCGATCGAGGGCTCGTCGAGCACGTAGAGCACGCCTGTCAGCCCCGAGCCGATCTGCGAGGCCAGCCGGATGCGCTGGCTCTCGCCACCGCTGAGCGTGCCGGAGTTGCGGGACATGGTGAGGTAGTCGAGGCCGACATCGTTGAGGAAGCGCAGCCGCTCGCGGATCTCCTTCAGGATGCGCGCGGCGATCTCGTTCTGCTTGGCCGAGAGATGGTCGGGCAGGTCGGTGAACCAGCGGTCGGCCTTGCGGATCGACATTTCGCTGACCTGGCCGATATGCAGGCCGTCGATCTTCACGGCGAGCGACTCGGGCTTCAGCCGGTAGCCGTTGCAGGCAGGGCAGGGGGTGGCCGACATGAAGCGCTCGATCTCCTCGCGCATCCAGGCCGATTCCGTCTCCTTCCAGCGGCGCTCCAGATTGGGGATGACGCCCTCGAAGGTCTTGGTCGTCTTGTAGGAGCGCAGGCCATCGTCATAGCTGAAGGTGATTTCCTTCGAGCCGGTGCCGTGCAGGATGGCGTCCTGCGCCTCCTTCTTGAGGTCGGAAAAGCGGTCGCCGAGCTTGAAGCCGTAGGCCTTGCCGAGCGCTTCCAGCGTCTGCGCGTAATAGGGCGAGGTCGACTTAGCCCATGGGGCAACGGCGCCGTCGCGCAGCGACACGGTCTCGTCGGGCACCACCAGGCTGGCGTCGATGGCGCGCTGGCTGCCGAGCCCGTCGCAGGACGGGCAGGCGCCGAACGGGTTGTTGAAGGAGAACAGCCGGGGCTCGATCTCGGGGATGGTGAAGCCCGACACTGGGCAGGCGAATTTCTCAGAGAAAAGAATGCGTTCGTGGGTTTCATTCGCGCTCTTGTTGACCGCATCCGCGCCGGTCTGGCTGGCGTCGAGCGGCTTGTCGGCGAATTCCGCGACCGCGATGCCGTCTGCGAGCTTCAGCGACGTCTCGAGCGAGTCCGCCAGCCGGGTGGCGAGGTCGGCGCGCACCACGATGCGGTCGACCACCACGTCGATGTCGTGCTTGTACTTCTTGTCGAGGGCAGGGACGTCGGCGATCTCGTAGAAGGCGCCGTCGACCTTGACGCGCTGGAACCCCTTCTTCTGCAGCTCGGCGAGTTCCTTGCGGTACTCGCCCTTCCGCCCGCGCACGATGGGGGCGAGGATGTAGAGCCGCGTGCCCTCGTCGAGCGCCAGCACCCGGTCGACCATCTGGCTGACCGTCTGGCTCTCGATCGGCAGGCCGGTCGCCGGCGAGTAGGGGACGCCGGCGCGGGCGAACAGCAGGCGCATGTAGTCGTAGATCTCGGTGACCGTGCCGACCGTCGAGCGCGGGTTGCGCGAGGTCGTCTTCTGCTCGATCGAGATCGCCGGCGACAGGCCGTCGATCTGGTCGACGTCCGGCTTCTGCATCATCTCCAGGAACTGGCGGGCATAGGCCGACAGGCTCTCGACGTAGCGGCGCTGGCCCTCGGCATAGATGGTGTCGAAGGCGAGAGACGATTTTCCCGAGCCGGAAAGGCCGGTCATCACGATCAGCGAGTCCCGGGGCAGGTCGAGATCGACGTTCTTGAGGTTGTGCTCGCGCGCGCCGCGAATGGAAAGGTATTTGTGGTCGGCCATGGCCGGGTCCGCCGCCTCGTCTACTTATTGTGTTTAAGCATCGGATTGGTCCGAAAAACCGCTTCGCACTTTTCGGTCCGATGCTCTGAAATGTCGGGATGGCAGGGTGTCACCGGCCAGCCTCTTATTTAGGTATTTTCGCCGCTACGTCGAGGGCGGTGCCCTTGTTCCCAGGAGGTCTAGCCCTCCTCTTGCCCGCAGGGCAAGCGAAAAGAACAGAGGTAGAACGGGCTCCTGACAATTCCGCGTGGATAAGCTTCTCTCAAGAAGCGACGATCACATTTCTTTGCAGGCGACCTTTCGCGGTTGACGCCACAGGCCACGAGGTCCAAGTTTAATAAGTGTCTCACGGAGCCGGATGCCCACCGGACATCATCGCTGCCAAAGGGCGGTTTGCGAGACGCCGCAGACCAGCGACGAGGCGACCGTAGAGGCTTGCGAAAACTGACGAAGGAGGAAGGAATGACTCCACCGGACAGTCTCGAGAGGCTCCTCTAAAGGAACTGGAGCCTAGGCAGACAACTCCCTGATCCGTCAGGCGAAACCTGATCTCAGGTGAAACGAGGTCTGCTGAATCAACCGACAATCAGAGACTACAAGTCGGATCGTCGGCCGAACGCCGCGTTGCATCCGAAGAACCGCCGGTGATGGATTCCGGCAATTATCGGGCATGCCCGAACCAAAAAGGCCCTGTCCTCTCCGAGCGAGAGACAGGGCCGTTCCTTGATACGCCCTCCTTCGTCCGTTCACGGAGTCCGGCGGCGGATGGCTCCGGCGCAGGCAAGGAAAGCTGGAGCAGGCCTTGCTTTTCATGCTGGAACAAAGTAAGAACAAACAACATGTGGACAGCGGGCCGTAAACGGCCTTTCGGGCGGGTCGTCGGGAGCGCGGTCCTGTAGGGTGCGTCCACAATCGATCTCGATCAAATTTCGGATGAGCGCGGAGTAGTATCATGGCAGGTAGCGTCAACAAGGTCATTCTGGTGGGAAACCTTGGGGCTGATCCCGAAATTCGCCGCCTGAATTCGGGCGATCCGGTCGTCAACATCCGTGTCGCGACGTCGGAAAGCTGGCGCGACAAGAACAGCGGCGAGCGCAAGGAAAAGACTGAGTGGCATAACGTCGTGATTTTCAACGACAATCTTGCCAAGGTCGCCGAGCAATATCTGAAGAAGGGTATGAAGGTTTATGTCGAGGGTCAGCTGCAGACCCGCAAATGGCAGGACCAGACCGGCCAGGATCGCTACACGACCGAGGTGGTACTGCAGAAATTCCGCGGCGAGCTGCAGATGCTGGACGCGCGCGGGCAGGGCGGTGAGGGCGGCCAGGTGGGCTACTCCGGCGGCGGCCGCGGCTCGGACTTCGGCCAGTCGAGCCCGAACGAAGGCTACAGCCGAGGCGGTGGAAACCGCGGCGGCGGCGGTGGTGCTTCGCGCGAGCTGGATGACGAAATTCCGTTCTGAGCGTCTGCCTATCCCGGCAGAGCGTCTCTGCATGATTACATAACGAACGGACGTCAAGGCATTGAAAGCACGGGTCAAATGGGTCGAGGACCGGACCTTCGTCGGTGAGACGGAGTCCGGCCACAAGATGGTGTTCGGCACAGCATCAGGCGCCGACGGCGCAAAGCCTAAGCCTGGTCCGAGCCCCATGGAACTGGTGCTGATCGGGGCCGGCGGCTGCTCCGCCTATGACGTCGTCCATATACTGGAAAAGGGCCGCGAGGCGGTCGAGGACTGCGTGGTCGAGATGGATGCGGAACGGGCCGAAACCGACCCGAAGGTTTTCATCCGCATCCATATGCACTTCATCGTCAAAGGGCGCGCGCTCGCCGAGGCCAAGGTCAAGCGCGCCATCGATCTCTCGATCGAGAAATATTGCTCGGCAACGGCCATGCTTTCGAAGACCGCGACGGTCACGCACGACTTCGAGGTGGTCGATACGCAGGTGTAAGGGTCACGCCGCCGCAGCCAGCGCCCTGATGCCGTCGGCGACGAACTGGACGGCCAATGCCGCGAGCAGCACGCCGAGCAACCGCGTCAGGATGGAACGGCCGGTTTCGCCGAGAATGCGGTCAACGCGTTCGGCGAGCAGGAAGACCAGGTAGGTCAGCAGCAGACAGACCGCGATGATCCCGATCAGCGCGGCCTTGGCGGGTCCCTGGAATGTTCCGGACAGGAGCACCGTGGCGGAGATGGCGCCGGGCCCCGAAATCAGCGGAATCGCGAGCGGAAAAGCCGCGATGTTGTGGATCAGATCCCTGGTGATCGCCACCTCGGCGGTCTTCTCCTTGCGATCCTGGCGCTTCTCGAAAATCATCTCGAAGGCGATGAAGAACAGCAAAAGACCGCCGGCCACACGGAAGGCAGGCAATGTGATGCCGAAGACCGACAGGATCGTCGCTCCGGCCAAGGCAAACAGAGCCAGTATGCCGAAGGCAATGAGCGAGGCGCGGATCGACACCTGATTACGCTCGTGGCGATTCATGCCGCTGGTGAGCGCAAGGAACAGCGGAGCAAGTCCCGGCGGATCGATCGTGACGAGGATGGTCAGGAATGCGTTGAAGAGTCCGTCATAGCTCGGCATTGCATTCCCGCCCATGTAAAGACGGTCTTTCTAGCGCATCGCCGGCGAATCCGAAAATCTCGGAGGACAGGCTGCGCAACGTTTCCAAGCCAATCAATCAGTCGCATAAGTTCCATAATATATCTTATGCGACTTTTGTATTGGCATCGAGCTATGAGCCTGAGACCGGTCCCGTTCCTGTTCCCCGGTTTTGCTCGTCCTTTGCGTCCGTGCTCAAGAATGACAACGCCGCAGTCGCGCGACCGTCTCGGCTTACTGGCGCAAAGCCGGCTGTGTGACTGCGGCTAGGAAGTCAGGCCGCCTCGTTCGGATAACCGGCGGTTTCCAGCGCGCGCGAGATCGGCGCGGCGTCGGCGTCCGTGACGATCGACACAGTCCTCGACGGCAGATCGACGGTCACAGACGCCTTGCTGTCCACGCTCTGGATCGCCTTGGTCACCGTTCCCGCGCAGTGCCCGCAGGTCATGTCGGGCACGTTCAGTTTCAGCATGTCTGTCTCCATCGTTTGGGTTTGGCAAATCGCCAGGAGCCCAACATGGGGTTTCCAGTCACAGGAAGGTCAAATGGCGACGAGATCACGGTTTCGTTACCGGACGAATGCCTTATAAGGTGCTGAAAACCGGCCGAAAATAGCTGTTGACCTTCCCGGCGCTGGAACCTTTACGACCTCGATCAAGCTCCAACAAGACCGAGGAAAGACGGCAATGAATGCGCTCAGCAGATCGTCCCGAACAGCAGACGGCGAAGGCCTGCGGCAGAGCTTCCGCATCGAAGGAATGACCTGCGCCTCATGCGTCCGCCGCGTCGAGCTTGCCGTCGGCAAGGTACCGGGCGTTAAGGCCGCTTCCGTCAATCTCGCCACTGAAACGGCCGACGTCACGTTCGACGGGGCGGCCGATCAGGCCGCGGTCATCGCCGCGATCCGCACCGCCGGATACGGAGTGGCGACGGAGACGGTGGAAATCGAGATCGAGGGCATGACCTGCGCGTCCTGCGTCAGGCGCGTGGAACTGGCGATCGCCGCCGTGCCGGGCGTCCTCAAGGCGGCCGTGAACCTCGCCACCGAAACCGCCACCATCGAGACGGTTTCCGGCGCGGTGGCTCCCTCAGCACTCGACGCCGCGATCCGGCAGGCGGGATACGAGCCGCGCCGCCGGGCGGCTGCGGCTGCCGGAGGCCATGACGCCAGACAGGAAGCCAAGGACAGGGAACTGCGTCATCTGAAGCGCGACCTGGCTGTCGCTGCGATCCTGACCCTGCCCATCTTCGTGCTCGAGATGGGCTCTCACGCGATCCCCGCCTTCCACCACTGGGTGCTGGCGAATATCGGGCAGCAGCAGCTCTACGTGACGTTCTTCCTGCTTGCCACGGTTGTCCAGTTCGGACCCGGCCTGCGTTTCTACAGGAAGGGTCTGCCCGCCCTCTTCCGCCTCGCCCCGGAAATGAACTCGCTGGTCATCCTCGGATCGACCGCCGCCTGGGGCTACTCCGTCGTGGCGACGTTCGCGCCTTCGGTGCTGCCCGCGGGAACCGTCAACGTCTATTACGAGGCGTCCGCGGTGATCATCACGCTGATCCTGCTCGGACGCTTCCTCGAGGCGAAGGCCAAGGGCCGGACCAGCGAGGCGATCAAGCGCCTCATGGGCCTGCAGGCGAAGTCTGCCCGCGTCGAGCGCGACGGCGCGTTCGTCGACGTGGCTCTCGAAGACGTCCAGGTCGGCGACGTCATCCAGGTCCGTCCGGGCGACAAGGTTCCCGTCGACGGCGTCGTGCTCGGCGGCTCCTCCTATGTCGACGAATCCATGATCTCCGGCGAGCCCGTCCCGGTGGTGAAGGGCGACGGCGCGGAAGTCGTCGGCGGCACCATCAACAAGACGGGCAGCTTCACCTACCGGGCGACCAAGGTCGGCGCGGACACGCTGCTCGCCCAGATCATCAGAATGGTCGAGGCGGCCCAGGGATCGAAGCTGCCGATACAGGCGATGGTCGACAAGGTCACGGCCTGGTTCGTGCCCGCCGTCATGGCCGCAGCAGCGCTGACTTTCCTGGCCTGGCTGTTCCTCGGCCCGGAACCCGCCCTCACCTTTGCGCTCGTCAACGCCGTGGCGGTGCTCATCATAGCCTGCCCCTGCGCCATGGGCCTGGCGACGCCGACGTCGATCATGGTCGGCACCGGGCGCGCCGCCGAACTCGGCGTGCTGTTCCGCAACGGCGAGGCGCTGCAGACGCTGAAGGGCACGGACGTGGTGGCGCTCGACAAGACCGGGACGCTGACCGCGGGCCGTCCGGAGCTGACCGACCTGGTCGTGTCGGAAGGATTCGACCGTGACCGGGTGCTGTCGCTGGTGGCCTCGGTCGAGGCGCACTCCGAGCATCCCGTGGCCGCGGCAATCATCGCCGCCGCGAAGGCGGACGGACTGCCGGTGCAGGCGATCGACGGTTTCGAGGCGGTGCCCGGCTTCGGCGTGAAGGCGCGCGGGGGCGGACAGGAGATCGCAGTCGGCGCCGACCGCTACATGATGCAGCTCGGCATCGGCGTGGCGGGCTTCGCCGAGCAGGCGGCCGTGCTCGGCCGGAAGGCCAGGACCCCGCTCTATGCGGCGGTCGACGGCCGCCTCGCCGCCATGATCGCGGTGTCCGACCCGATCAAGCCGACGACGCCGCAGGCCATCCGTGCGCTGCACGATCTCGGGCTGAAGGTGGCGATGATCACCGGCGACAACCGCCGCACCGCGGAAGCGATCGCGGCCGAGCTCGGCATCGACGAAGTCGTCGCCGAAGTGCTGCCCGACGGCAAGGTCGACGCGGTCAAGCGCCTGCGCCAGGGCGGGCGCGTGGTCAGCTTCGTCGGCGACGGCATCAACGACGCGCCCGCGCTGGCCGAAGCGGATGTGGGCCTGGCGATCGGCACCGGCACCGACGTGGCGATCGAGAGCGCCGACGTCGTCCTGATGTCGGGCGACCTGCTCGGCGTGGCGAACGCGATCGCGCTGTCGAAGGCGACGATCCGCAACATCCGCCAGAACCTGTTCTGGGCGTTCGCCTACAACGCCAGCCTGATCCCGGTCGCGGCCGGCGTGCTCTACCCCTTCGGCGGCACGCTGCTGTCGCCGATGCTGGCCGCCGGCGCGATGGCGCTGTCCAGCGTCTTCGTGCTCGGCAACGCCATGCGGCTGAAGCGGTTCGCGGCGCCGAGGATCGCGGCGGCGGCCGGCGCCCCGTCGTTCACCCCGGCCGAATGAACATCTGTGGCCCGCCGGTGCGGCGGGCCGCGTCCCCTTTGCATATCTACCGCATTTCGAGGCACGCCATGTCGCCCGCACCCTGGATCGAGATCTACACCACGCCCACCTGCCCGGACTGCCTGGCGCTGAAGCGCTGGCTGCGGGCGCAGAACCTGCCTTTCGTGGAGCGAAATCTGCTCGACGCCGCGATCGCCGAGGAAGCCAGGCGCCGCACCGGCGTTCGCGTCGCCCCGATCACCATCATCGACGGCAGGCACGTCTTCTTCGGCGCCTTCGTCGTCCAGCGCGCCGAGATCGCGGCGCTGCTCGACCTGACCCGGGTGGCATGACCATGACCTACCTCACTCTGCCGCATCTTGGCCGCCGCATCGCGGTCGGCGAAGGCCGGACGATCCTGCAGGCCGCGCTCGACGCCGGCATCGCCTATCCGCACAGCTGCCGTTCCGGCCGCTGCGGCGCCTGCAAGTCGCGCCTGCTCTCCGGCCATGTCGAGCTCGCCAGGCATTCGCCCTTCGCGCTGAGCGAAGAGGAGCGCGCCGGCGGATTCATCCTCGCCTGCCGGGCCACGCCGACGCAGGACGTCACCGTCGCGTGGCTCGACGAGACCTACCACGCCGAACCTGCGGTGGCGCAGGAGGCCGAAGTCGCGGCCATCGACCGCATGACGCACGACATACTGGCGATCCGCCTTCGCCTCGCCGACCGCGCGGGCTTCCGCTTCGCCGCCGGGCAATATCTTTCCCTGTCCGTGCCGGACGCACCGCCGCGCAACTATTCGATGGCGAGCCGCCCGGACGAGGAGCTTGTCGAACTCCATGTCAGGGCGGTGCCCTGCGGCCGCACCAGCAGCCGGATCCATGCGGCGCTGGCGCAAGGCGACAAGGTGCGGATCGAGGGGCCGGCCGGCTCGGCCTATCTGCGCGAGGCGCATAGCGGCCCGATCGTCGCGCTTGCCGGGGGCAGCGGCCTCGCCCCGATCAAGTCGATCGTCGAGACGGCGCTCCATGCGGGCCTGGACCAGCCGATCCATGTCTATTTCGGCGCCCGCGCCGAGCGCGACGTCTATCTGGTCGAGCATTTCCGCGCGCTGGAACGGAGATTTGCCAACCTGACCTTCGTGCCGGCGCTGTCGCAGGCGGCCTCGGACGGCTGGCGCAGCGGCTTCGTCTCCGATGCGCTCGCCGCCGATTTCCGCGATCTCGCCGGCGCCAAGTCGCCGGCCCGCCCGCCATGGTGGACGCGACCATGGCGGTTCTCGCCGCACGCGGGGTGCCGGCGGACGACATCCACGCCGACGTGTTCTTAACGGCCGAGGGAAGCGACAACAACGCCGCTTGACCGTTCAGGGCATCAGCACCCATTTAGTGGACCATGCATTCGATGCGGCACATCCCTGCCACGCCCTGCCCTCGTCGCGCCGCCCGGCGCGTTCGGGATGGCGCGCGCGTCGCAGCGATGGGCCGCGGCAGGCATTCGGCATTGAAGGCCCTGCGGCTGGCGCTGCCGCTGATCCTGCTGTTCCTTGCCGCCCTTGGCCAGGTGGCATCGGCCCATTCGATGGGCGGCCAGCACGCACAGCATGTGTCCGAAGCGCCGTCGCATCATGCCGATGCAGCCGGCAGCGCGTGCTGCGGGGACCCCTCGCAGGACGACGGCAAGTCCTGCCTCGCGCAATGCCTCGCATCCTGCAGCTATTGTGCGCCGCTGCCGCTGGCCGCGGATTTCCCCGATGCGACGGCGAACCGGCCGCGCCCCGCTGCGAGCGAGCCGATGCGCGGGGCCCTGGCTCCGCCTCATCTCAGACCACCGTCGATCTCCTGAACTGAGAGGCGCGACATGCGCCGGATCCGGCTCTCCCTTGGGCCGAAGCTTTCAGTTTTTGGAGACTATCGACATGAACACCCTTTCGCGCCGCGGCTTCCTCGCGGCATCCGCCGCCACGCTTTCCGTGGCCGCCTTTCCGTCCCTGCTGCTTCCGGCGCGGGCCGATGGCCACAAGGTCATCACCGCCGGCCGCCGCGTCATCGAGGTCAAGGGCAAGGCCGCCAACGCCTTCGGCCTGACCCAGGCCGACGGCAGCACCGGGCTCGTCATGAACGCAGGCCAGAATTTCCGCGTCCGGCTCGACAACAGGATCGGCGAGCCGACCTCCATCCACTGGCACGGCCTCACCCCGCCCTGGCAGCAGGACGGCGTCGCCGGCATCTCGCAGGAGCCGATTCCCGACGGCGGCAACCATGACTACGACTTCCCGGTGGCCCGCCCCGGCACCTTCTGGATGCATTCGCATTTCGGCCTGCAAGAGCAGCACCTGCTGGCCGCTCCGCTGATCGTGCGCGATCCGGCCGAGGCCGGCGAAGACGTGCAGGAGGTCGTGGTCCTGTTCCACGATTTCACCTTCAGGGATCCCGCCGAAATCCTGGCCGAGCTCACGGGCGGCGGTCACGGCATGTCGATGGGCGGTGGTATGGACCACGGCAACATGGATCATGGCGGCATGGACATGGGTGGGGTGAACATGGGCGGGATGCAGATGGGCGGCCAGATGGCAGGCATGGCCCATCTGCAGGACGTGCAGTACGACGCCCTGCTCGCCAACGACCGCACGCTCGACGACCCGGAAATCGTGGCGGTCGAGCAAGGCGGGCGCGTCCGCCTGCGCCTCATCAACGGCGCCGCCAGCACCAATATGTGGCTGGACCTCGGCCAGCTCAGGGGCAGGCTGATCGCGGTCGACGGCATGCCCATCGAGCCGGTCGAGGGATCGCGCTTCGAGTTCGCCGTCGCCCAGCGCCTCGACGTCATGCTCGACCTGCCGAAGGAAGCGTCGGCATGGCCGGTGTTCGCCGTGCAGGAAGGCGGGCGCATGCGCACCGGACTGGTGCTTGCCGCCAAGGGTTCGACGGTCGGCAAATTCGCCGGCATGGCGGATGAGGATTTTCCTGCCGTCGGCGTCGAACTCGAAAAGAAGCTGCGGGCATCAGCGCCGCTGGCAGACAAGGCCGCGACGCGCAAGCACACCATGATGCTGGGCGAAGGGCCGAACTATGCCTGGACGCTCGACGGCGCCGTGCACGGCCAGGACACGCCGCTGCCGGTGAAGAGCGGCGACCGCTTCGAGCTGACCTTCATGAACCACACCACCATGTCGCATCCCATGCACCTGCACGGCCATCTGTTCCAGGTGGTTGCGATCAACGGCGAGCGTTTTGCCGGGGCCATGCGCGACACTGTGCTGGTGCCGGCCCACATGGGCATGGTGACCATCGCGTTTGACGCCGACAATGCCGGCAAATGGGCGCTGCACTGCCACCATCTCTACCACATGGCGGGCGGCATGATGACGTCGATGGCTTACGAAGCCTGATCTGACGCGCCCCGGCCGCTACACTGCTGCCGGGGCGCAGTCTTCCGAAACCGCGCAGGCGTGTGAGTACGGCGCCCCTGCCCTCGCCTCACATCAGTCCGAGGGTCGCCGCGGCGACGGCCAGATAGCGCGCGATCTTGGCGAAGGCCACGATCAGCACGAAGCTCCAGAGCGGCTCCCGCAGGGCGCCGGCCACGACCGTCAGCGGGTCGCCGATGATCGGCACCCAGCTCAGCAGCAGCGACCATCGGCCGTAACGGCGGTACCATCGAGCGGCGCGATCGAGCTTCGCAGGACTGGCCGGGAACCAGGGGCGGTCGTGAAACTGGTCAATGCCCCGTCCGATGGCCCAGTTCACAATGGAGCCAAGTACGTTTCCGACGCTGGCGACGGCAATCAGCGCCACCGGCGAGAAGGAATCCGACAGCAGCAGCGCGGCAAGCGCCGCCTCGGACTGCATGGGCAGGATCGTCGCCGCGACGAAGGCAGCGGCGAACAGCCCGCCATAGGCGGCGAGTTCACCCATTGCAGGCCCCCGGTCGGTTCAGGATTCGACCTCGATGACGAGCATCAGGCCGCCGCCACCTTGAGTCTCGACGTTGTTGTTGGTGGTGTGGTGGGGGATGTGGCAGTGGAGCAGCCATTTCCCGGGCCGCTGGGCCTTCCAGATGACGTCGAAGCGCTGTCCGGGACCGACGTTGACCGTGTCGGCCATGTACCGCGCCGGCTGCGCCAGCGTCTCTCCGTCGACCGCCGCCACCTCGAACGGGCCGCCATGGATATGCATGGGATGGATCGCCGTTGTGTGCGAGCCGACGAAGCGAACCTTCAGCGTCTGCCCGAGCTTAATCCGGACCGTGTCGGTGGCCGGAAACGCCTTGCCGTTGATGGTGAAGAAGTTCGGGAGGCCGCCTTCCATCGGCATGGACGGATAGGTCAGCCATTCCCGCTTCAGCCATTCCTGGAGTTGCACCGTGTACTCAAGATCGGCCGGAATCTCGTCCTGCGGATCGCTCGGATCGATGATCAGCGCGCCGTAGAGGCCGAGCGACTGCTGGCGGTCGACATGGTCGTGCGTGTGGTAGAAATAGGTGCCGTGCTGCCCGACCGTATATTCGTAGGAGTAGCTTCCGCCAGGCTGGATCGGGTCCTGCGTGATTTCGGCCGGACCGTCCATCTCATTGGGCAGGATGAGCCCGTGCCAGTGCACCGTGGTGCTTTCCGGCAGGCGGTTGGTCACGTTGATCCGGACCCGGTCGCCCTCGGTCACGCGGAGCGTCGGGCCGGGAACCTGGCCGTTATAGGCATAGGCCTCGACCGTCTCGCCCGGCAGGATCGACCAGCGGATGACGGAGGCCTCGAGATCGAACACCTTCACGCCGTCTTCGATGCGCGGCTCGAGCACCTGACCTCCCATTGCGTCCGGCTCGGCTTCGAACGAGGCAAGCCTCGGATCGATCGCCGCCATGTCCCGCATCGAATCCGCGGGCGTGTCGAAATCCATTATCATACCCGGAGCCATGATCACGTCGCCCACGTCGTGCGCGCTCAGCGACATGTTGACCTTCATGAATGGGTAGGCGAAGCCGCCGACGAGCAGGATCGTCGTGAACGAGGCGACCGCGGCGATCTGGGTCGATGTCGGGGCGCGGTGCGGCGGCAGGCTCCCACCGTGCTGCATGCCGGCATCGCCCTGCCCTTCGGAACCGGCGTGCCGATGGCCCCCGGATATCCCGCCATGGCCTTGGTGAGAGGCTTGAGATCTGGAAGCCTCACCGCCCGCAGCGTGTGCGGCATGCTGCCCGTGCGCTGCCGGCTTCGGTTCCCGCTGCGCTCCGCGATCGGTCATCAGGCCGTGCTTCAGGCCCTTTGCGACCAGCCAGACATTGAACGGGTAGGCGGTCGCGAAGCCAACCCCTACCCCAAGAGCCATCACGCCCCAGAACAGCAGTTCACCCGGCCACATGGCGCGCATGTCGCGGCCCATCATCAGCATCGCCATCACCGGGGCCATGCCCGCCATCATCGCGTTCATGCTGACGAATTCCGGCATGAAGGATTTGCGGACGTTCTCCCAATAGGTCCCGCCCATCATGTTCTTCATGAACAGCGCCTGGAAGATGAGCAGGCCCAGCGCGAACCCGGCGATGTACTCGATGACAATGTCGAGCCACATCGGCAATCCCAGCATCGCCGTGACGGCGGCGGCGATGATGATCCCGGTGGCGTCTCCGGCCACGCAATGGATCGTGCTGCCGATGCCCTGCTTCCACAGCGGCTTGATGAACTGTTCGTGCGTTCCCGGTCTCGGCTCCTTGTCGGCCAGGACGTAGAGAAGGAGGCCGACGGGACCGAGATAGAGCGTGACCAGGATGAAGCCCCATTTCATCACCGCCGGCTCGGGATTGTTGCGGAACTGGTCCCAGGCGACGTAGGCGGTGCTCAGGCCCGCAAGAACGAACCAGGCCGCAAGGAAATAGTCGATGGGCTGCACGAACATGACGGGTTTCCTGCCGGTTGGCTGTCCACGTACCTAGTCCGGCGTCGCGAAAAGGCGATGTTCAGGGCTAACGCCGCCCCACGCTCCGGCGACGATCCCGATGGGACGCGCCCTCACTGGATGGCGCCGCTTCCCGCGAGACCGTCGATGATCGGGCAATCCGGGCGATCGTCGCCGTTGCAGTTGTGAACGAGGTGGCTGAGCACGTCGCGGAGACTTGCAAGCTCGGCGATCTTGCGGTCGATTTCCGCGAGCTTGACCTCGGTGATCGCCTTCACTTCGGCGCTCTCGCGCTCCTTGTTGCCGTAGAGCGAGAGGAGCTGACGGCACTCCTCGACCGAGAAGCCGAGACTGCGGGACCGCTGCAGAAACGCAGCCGATGAACGTCCGCCATCGAATAGTCGCGATATCCGTTTCCTGCCCGATCGGCCTTCAACAGCCCGATCTCCTCGTAGTAGCGGATGGTCTTCGGTGGCAGGCCGGATTTTTCGGAAGCGGCTCCGATGTTCATGATGTCGTCCTCATGTTCTATAAGGGGACGATAATCCTTCCAGCAGGTGGAAGCTCAAGGGCAGTTCCATCCGGCTGCGCGCGAAACGGACGCTTTTCTGCCCCCGGGATCGCCTGCCTGAAGGCGCTCTTCTGGATCTGCGCGACTGCGACTAAGTGTTATCTTGTCGTCCGGGAACCTCCCCACCACCTTCCCGTTGAGCGACGACTCAGCCGTGACAATCGCCTCGGCTACATACATTTCACTCCACTTGACGTGATCATGGTGCACTTGTACGGGGCGTCGACCAGGATGCAGCAGGAGCCGGCGGATTAAATGGAAATCTTTTCAGCCGCAGGTTTCTCCGCCCTCCTCCAAGTCATCGCCATCGACCTCGTTCTGGCTGGCGACAATGCCATCGTAATCGGCCTGGCGGCCGCCGGCCTGCCTGCCGACCAGCGCAAAAAGGCCATTCTCGTCGGCATTGGAGCGGCGACGGTGATGCGCATCGGCTTTGCGCTGATCACCCAGCAACTGCTCCAGATCGGCCCTATCCTGCTGATAGCAGGCGGTCTGCTGCTCCTGTACGTCTCCTGGAAGATGTGGCGCGAACTGCGCACGCCGCATGAGGAAGAACACGCCGCCACCGAAGCCCTGGCGAACGTCGATTTCGACAAGGACGGCACCGTGGCGTCGAAAGCTCCGCGCAAGAGCTTCGCCCAGGCGGCATGGCAGATCGTCATCGCCGACGTCTCGATGTCGCTCGACAACGTGCTCGCCGTTGCCGGCGCGGCCATGGACCACCCGACAGTGCTGGTCATCGGTCTGGCCCTGTCGATCGCGCTCATGGGGTTTGCGGCTACCTTCATCGCCCGGCTGCTGCACAAGTACCGCTGGATCGCCTATATCGGCCTGCTGGTCATCCTGTACGTAGCGCTCGAGATGACCCTGAAGGGCGCCTACGGCCAGTGGCCGGAACACTTCGCTTTCCTCGACTTCTGGTTCGGCGGCAAACCGGCCATGGGCCACTGATCGGGCGACTTGCCGACCGACGGCTTTGTACTTGCCGCCGCAGGACCCTAGATTGGCCTGATCCATCGAAGGGTCGAGGAGTTCGCCATGGCCGAGCGAGCGGGTGTTCAGCAAGTCCAGCAGGCCAGGGCGCCGAGGCCCGAAAGGGCGATGCATCCGATCACGCTGCGCTTTGCCGACCCCGTGCTGGAGCGGCACCATCACGACTCCAGGCTGAGATACCGCTTCGTCGCCGGGCGGATGAGTTCGCTGGCCGGCGGACTGGCGTGGCTGGCCTTCATCGTGCTCGGTATCGTCGTCGGCCGCGAGCCGCCGCCGCTGGTCCGCTCCACGACGATCATAGCCTGCATCGGCATGCTGGGGCTGTTCGGCATGCACTATGTGCTGAAACCCGGACGCTGGGTCGAGATCGCCGGCGTCGTCACGCTGCTTGTCAATTTCTGCCTGCTGCTGTTCCTCACCGCCGTCACCAGTCCGGCCGACGCGGTGCAATTCGCGCCGGTGACCGTGTTCACGATGACCGCGGTGATGTCCTTCGCGCTGGTCGGCGTGACGTTCTGGGAGGGAGCCCGGATCGCCGCGGTGGCGATCGCCTTCTACTACCTCGCGGTCACCGTGCTGCAGCCCCAGCCTCTCGTCGCGATCCTCTACCAGTCGGCCTGGATGCTGACGACGACGGTGTTTGCCGCCCTTGGCTTCTATCTGCTCGACCGCACGCAGCGCATCGCCTGGCTGAGGCAGCTCGACCTGATCGGAGCGCAGGAGCAGATCCGCTCGCTGCTCCACAACGTGCTGCCGCCGGCGATCGCCGAGCGCAAGCTCGCCGGCGAAAGCCCCATCGCCGACACCTATGCGCAGGCGAGCCTGCTGTTCGCCGACGTCGTCGGCTTCACGCCGCTCTCATCACGCTTTTCCTCCAAGGAGGTGGTGACGATGCTCAACGAACTCTACGAGCGCTTCGACGCCATCGTCGCCCGCCACGGGCTGGAGAAGATCAAGACGATCGGCGACTGCTACATGGTGGCCGGCGGCCTGCCGCGTCCCGACCCTGACCACCTGACGCGGCTGACCAGCGCCGCCATGGAGATGCAGGCGGAGGCAGCCAAGGTGCGGACGCCTGACGGACAGTCGCTGGCGCTCAGGATCGGCATGCACGCGGGACCTGTCACCGCCGGCGTGATCGGCCAGGCGAAATTCGCCTTCGACGTCTGGGGCGATACGGTGAACACGGCGAGCCGCATGGAATCCGTCGGCGCCGCCAACAGCATCACCGTCTCCGACACCGTGCGCGAAGCGCTGGGCGACGCCTATGCCTTCAGCGGCCCCGACCTGATCGAGGTCAAGGGCAAGGGCGAGACGCGCGTGTGGACGCTGGAGGCCGTTCGCGGGCGCAGATAGAGCCTCTTTCTCCGAAGCACGAAACGGCTCTATCTGTTTGTTTTTACGCAATTCCCGACGCCAATCGCTGCGCACGTTTGCCGGAATTGCTCTAGAAGCGGTAGTTGATGCCCAGCTTCAGCATGTTTAGCGTGGAGTCGACCTCGCCCTCGCCGAAGATGTCGAGGTCGTAGGTTTCCTTGCCGAAATCGGCATAGAGATATTCGACATTGGCCGACCAGTTTTCGGCGAAGGCGTAGTCGAGGCCGACGCCGAGCACCCAGCCGGTGGAGGTCACGTCGTCGGAGCGCGACTGGCCGGCGAATTGCGGGATGCTGCAGACGCCGAAACCGGCGCCGGTCGGGCATGAGATGCTGGCTTCGCTGTGCGCCCAGGCGAGGCCGCCGGTGGCGTAGGGCAGGAAGCGGTCGACCGCGTAACCCACCCTGCCCCGGACGGTGCCGAAATAATCGACCTCGCCCGTATTGGTGAGGAAGTTGCCCGCCATGGCCGAGTCGTCGATCTTGCCGAAGGAGAGGTCGGCAACGATGCCGAGCAGGACATTGTTGGAAAACTGGTGGTCGTAGCCGACCTGCAGGCCACCGAAGCCGCCTTCCGGCTCTTGATCCGGCACGCCGGGGTCAACAGCATCGGCATCGCCCCAGCCATAGCCGCCATGCACGCCGGCATAGAAGCCTGTCCAGTTGTAAGGCGCCGGCGCCGCCGGAATGATGACCTCGGCGGTTGGGTCCGCCGCGCCTGCCGGAGCGCAAAGGCCGAGCGCGAACGCCCCCGCGATAACGATCCGTCCCATCGTGATATTCTGCCGCATTCTCAATTCCCGCTCTTGTTGTCCCGCTTCATCCTCCCCAAGCCCGATAGCCAGGAACATATAACCAAATATTGATTCAAGACAACCTGCGCGTGAGCGCTGTTGCACCATAAAAATCTGGATTGCAGAAAATCGGACCGGCAGCGCGACCGGCGCGCAAACGAAAAGGGCGGCCCGGAGGCCGCCCTTTCCCGAATGCGAGAGGCGCAGCGCCTTATTGCGGCAACTGGTCGTCGACGCCCTGGATGTAGAAGTTCATGCCGAGAAGCACGCCGTCCTCGGCGACTTCGCCGTCCTTCAGCCACTCCGAGCCGTCCTGCTTCTTGATCGGGCCGGTGAAGGGGTTGAACGAGCCGGACTTGATCTTCGCTTCGGCCTCTTCGGCGGCCTTCTTCACGTCGTCGGGCATGTTGGTATAGGGCGCCATCACGACATGGCCTTCCTTCATGCCGCCCCAGACGTCCTGCTGCTTCCAGGTGCCGTCGATCAGCGCCTGGATGCGCTCGATGTAGTACGGGCCCCAATCGTCGACGATCGAGGTGAGCTGGGTCTCGGGGCCGAACTTGATCATGTCCGACGCCTGGCCGAATGCCTTGATGCCGCGCTCGGTCGCGACCTGCATCGGCGCGGTCGAGTCCGTGTGCTGCGTGATGATGTCGACGCCCTGGTCGATCAGCGCCTTGGCCGCGTCGGCTTCCTTGCCGGCATCGAACCAGGTGTTGGCCCAGACGACCTTCACCTTGAAATCGGGATTGACCGACTGCGCGCCGAGCACGAAGGCGTTGATGCCCATGACGACTTCAGGGATCGGGAAGGACGCGATGTAGCCCGCGACGCCCGCCTTCGACAGCTTGGCGGCGATGATGCCCTGGACGTAACGGCCCTCGTAGAACCTCGAATTGTAGGTCGAGACGTTGGGATGCTCGCGCTTGTATCCGGTCGCGTGCTCGAACTTCACGTCCGGGAACTTCCCGGCGACCTTGTTGGTGGCATCCATGAAGCCGAACGAGGTGGTGAAGATGATGTTGCAGCCGGAACGGGCGAGGCGCTCGATCGCGCGCTCGGCGTCGGCGCCTTCCGGCACGCTTTCCAGATAGGAAGTCTCGAGCTCGTCGCCGAACTTCTCCTTGGCCTGCAGCAGGCCCTGGTGATGCTGGTAGGAGTAGCCGAAATCGCCGATCGGGCCGACATAGACCCAGCAGCCCTTCACCGCCGCCTGAGCCGCCATCGTTCCGAAGGCAAGCGCCGCAGCGGTCGCTGCGAGTGTCAAAAACCTGGTTTTCATTACAATAGATCCTCTCGAGGTTCTTTTGGGGACTCTTCCCATCTTCCTGTCTAGCGATCTGGCACGAACGGCCGCCCCAGTGATGCCGGTGTGTTGATCATCGTCAATCGCTTGTTCCTGGAGATTAGAACAAGGACGAGGATGGTCGCCAGATAGGGTAGCGAAGAAAGCAGCTGGGAGGGGATACCTATCCCCAGCGCTTGTGCGTGCAACTGGCCGATCGAGACCGCGCCGAACAGGTAGGCGCCGGCGAGGACGCGCAACGGCCGCCACGACGCGAACACGACGAGCGCCAGCGCGATCCAGCCGCGGCCGGCCGTCATGTTCTCGATCCACTGCGGCGTATAGACGAGCGACAGGAAGCCGCCAGCTAGGCCCGCGCACGCGCCGCCGAACATCACTGCGAGATAGCGTATGCCGATCACGTTGATGCCGAGCGCATGCGCCGAGCCGTGATTGTCGCCGACTGCGCGCAGGGTGAGGCCGGCGCGGGTCCTGAACAGGAACCAGGCAACACCGACGGTGAGCAGGATCGACAAGTAGAAGATCGGATCCTGCCCGAAGAGCAGCTTGCCGACGAAAGGCAGATCGGTGAGCCCGGGGATGTAGATCGCGGCGAGCTTGACGCCGGGCAGGCCGACGAAGCTTTCGCCGATCATGCCCGAAAGACCGAGGCCGAGCAGGGTGAGTGCCAGACCTGTCGCCACCTGGTTGGTGACGAGCGTCAGCGTCAGGAACCCGAAGAGCAGCGAGAACAGTGCGCCGACGATGATCGCCGCGAGCACGCCGAGCCAGGGCGAGCCGGTGAGGAGCGCGACGCCGAAGCCGGTCACCGCGCCCATGACCATCATGCCCTCGACACCGAGGTTGAGCACTCCGGAGCGTTCGACGACGAGTTCGCCGATCGAGGCGATGAGCAGCGGCGTCGCGGCAGTCGCGATGGTGATGATGATCTGCTCAAGCATTTTGGGTCGCCTCCCCCGCCTTGGTCGCCAGCGCGCCGACGATGCGGATGCGGTAGTGGATGAGCGTGTCGCAGGCGAGCACGAAGAAGAGCAACATGCCCTGGAAGGCGCGCACGGCCTTGTCGGAAACGCCGAGGGCGATCTGTGCTGACTCTCCGCCCAGATAAGTGAGCGCCAGGATGAGGCCCGCGGCGACGATGCCGAGCGGATTGAGACGGCCGAGGAAGGCGACGATGATCGCCGTGAACCCGTAGCCGATAGAGATCTTCTCATTGAGATGCTCGATCGGGCCGGCCACCTCGCAGATGCCCGCCAGACCAGCAAGCGCGCCGGCCAGCAGGAACACGAAGAACACCATCTTTGCCGAAGAGAAACCGGCGAAGCGCCCTGCCCGCGGGCTTTGGCCGAGCACCTTGACCTCAAAACCCTTCAGCATCTTGGAGAGCATGAACCAGACGGCGACGGCGGCGACCAGCGCGAAGACGAAGCCCCAATGCGCGCGGCCGGCGTCCGGCCAGATCTGCGGCAGGATGGCGTATTCGTTGAAGCGGATGGTGCCCGGGAAACTCATGCCTTCCGGATTGCGCCAGATGCCGCGCACGAGCCAGTCGTTGAAGAGCTGCGCCACATAGACCAGCATCAGGCTGGTGAGGATTTCGTTGGTGTTGAACTTCACCTTGAGGAAGGCCGGGATCGCGGCGTAGGCCGCGCCGCCCGCCATGCCGAAGATCAGCATCAGAGGCAGCGTCGCCCAGGTCTGAAAATCGGGGAACAGGACCGGGATGAAGGAGCCCGCCACGGCGCCGGCGATGAACTGGCCCTCGGCGCCGATGTTCCAGTTGTTGGACAGGAAGCAGACGGACAGGCCGACCGCGATCAGGATGAGCGGCGCCGCCTTGATCGCCAGCTCGTGCAACTGCCAGCGATTGCCGGGATCCCAGATGCCGGTCAGCGGGTCGATGAAATAATAATAGAGGGCATCGACCGGGTTCTTGCCGAGCAGGGAGAACATGATCGCACCGGCGACCAGCGTGAGCCCGAGCGCGATGAACGGCGACAGCGCCGAGAACAGCGCCGAATGCTGCGGGCGCCTGACGAGTTCGATGCGCATCAGACGGCCTCCAGCGGGTGTTCGACATGGCCGGGTTCGGCGCCGCCCATCAGAAGGCCGATCTTTTCAAGAGTCGCCTCGGCGCGCGGCAGCGGCTTCGACAGCTCGCCATTGTGCATGACCGCGATCGCGTCGGAGATCTCGAACAGCTCGTCGAGGTCCTGGCTGATGACCAGCACGGCCGAACCGCTGCGGGCCAGCTCGATCAGCGATTGCCTGATCTTCGCCGCAGCACCGGCATCGACGCCCCATGTCGGCTGGTTGACCACCAGCACGGCCGGACGGCGGTCGAGTTCTCTGCCGATGATGAATTTTTGCAGGTTGCCGCCCGAAAGCGAGGCGGCCTCCGGGTTGCGGGCACTTTTGCGCACGTCCATTTCCTGGACGATGCGCTGGGTCGCGCTGTCGATCGCACTTTCCTTGACCAAGCCGCCGGCACCGACAAAGGCTTTCCTGTCGGTCGCGTAGCGCGACAGGAACAGATTCTCCGACAGCGTCATGCGCGGCGCGGCACCGTGGCCGAGGCGCTCTTCCGGCACGAAGGCCGCGCCAAGCAGGCGGCGACCGGTGATATCGACGCGCCCGGCGTCCTTGCCGCGGATGCGGATGGTACCGGCATCCGGCTGCTTCACCTCGCCCGACACGGCCTCGAAGAACTCGCCCTGGCCGTTGCCGGCGACGCCGGCGATACCGACGACCTCGCCTGCCCTGACGCTCAACGAGATGTTGCGGAGCGCCATGGAGAACGGGGTCGCAGGCTTGCGGCTGAGGTTCTTGATCTCAAGCAGCGGCTCGGCCTTTTCGATGCCCTCGACCGGTGCGCGCACGACCGCGTGAACTTCGCTGCCGACCATCATGCGGGCAAGCGAGGCTGCGGTCTCCTTGCGCGGGTCGGTGTGGCCGACGACCTTGCCGTGACGCATGACGGTCGCGGCGTCGCACATGCGCTTCACCTCTTCGAGGCGGTGCGAGATGTAGAGGATCGATTTGCCCTCGGAACGCAGCCGTTCCAGCGTCTCGAACAGCTTGTCAGCCTCCTGCGGGGTGAGCACCGACGTCGGCTCGTCGAGGATGATGAGCTCGGGCGTCTGCAGGAGGCAGCGGATGATCTCGATGCGCTGGCGCTCGCCGACCGAGAGGTCGCCGACCAGCGAATAGGGGTCGAGCGGCAGGCCGTAACTGTAGGACACCGCCTTCGCCTTGGCCGCAATGGTGGAGATCGGCGTCTGGTCGTCGAGCGACAGCGCGATGTTTTCCGCCGCCGACAGGGCCTCGAACAGCGAGAAATGCTGGAAGACCATGCCGATACCAAGCTTCTTGGCAACGCCCGGGCTGGTGATCCTGACCGCCTGGCCGTTCCAGATTATCTCGCCGGAATAGGGTTCGAGCGAGCCGAAGAGCATCTTGACCAGCGTCGACTTGCCGGCGCCGTTTTCGCCGAGCAATGCGTGGATTTCGCCCTTGCGGATAGTCAGGTCGACCGCATCGCACGCCTTGAGCGCGCCGAAGATTTTGGTCAGCCCGCGAACCTCGAGCAGGTTCGCGCCGTTTCCGTCAGCACTCACAGTGCCTCCCAATCTGTTTTCCAGATGTGTTCTGTGTTCCCGAAATCATCGTAGTTCCAGCAAAGGCGCAACGCAAAGCGTGGACAGGCTTGAAAGATTTTCAAGTTTTTCAGGGGCAACGGTCCGGATTACTCACGGAATCAGAACGGTGGTGCCTGACGTCTTGCGGCTTTCCAGATCGGCATGCGCCTTCGCTGCGTCCTTCAGCGCATAGCGCTGGTTGATCCTGACCTTCACCGCGCCCGAGGCGACGACGTCGAAAAGCGCAGCCGCCGCCGATTCCAGATCCTCCCGCTTGGCGATGTAGACGAAGAGCGTCGGGCGGGTGGCGAAGAGGGAGCCCTTCTGGGCGAGAATCGAGAGGTTGAAGGGGGGGATCGGGCCGGAGGACTGGCCGAAGCAAGCGAAGAGGCCGAGCGGCCGGATGCAATCGAGCGAGCCGGGGAACGTGTCCTTGCCGACGGAATCGTAGACCACGTCGCAAAGCCTGCCGTCGGTGATGCGCTTCACCTCGGCGACAAAATCCTGGTCGCGATAGTTGATCACGTGATCGTAGCCGTGCGCCCTGGCAAGTTCGACCTTTTCGGGCGAGCCGGCAGTGCCGATCGTGGTTGCGCCGAGCTGTTTCGCCCACTGGCCGAGGATGAGCCCGACGCCTCCCGCCGCGGCGTGGCAGAGGATGGTGTCGCCGGCCTTCACCTTGAAGGTGCGGTGCAGCAGATACCAGGCGGTCATGCCCTTCAGCATCATCGCCGCCGCCTGCTCGTCGGTGACGCCGTCCGGAACCTTGACCAGCCGGTCGGCCGCGATCACGCGCTCGTCGCTATAGGCGCCGAGCGGCGTCGTGTAGGCGACCCGGTCGCCGGGCTTCAGGCCATCGACGCCCTCGCCGACCTCGACGACCTTGCCCGCCGCCTCGCCGCCGGGAATGAGCGGCAGGCCGTTCGGCGCCGGGTAGAGGCCGCTGCGGTAGTAGGTGTCGAGGAAGTTGAGGCCGATCGCGGTATGCCCGATCAGCGCCTGTCCGGGGCCGGGCCTGCCGGGATCGTGATCTTCGTAGGAAAGCGCCTCCGGGCCGCCATGGGCGTGGATCTTGATGGCTTTGGACATGATCAGGACTTCTCTGACGCCGGCTTCGCACCGAGGTTGGGGAACAACTGCATGATGCCGCCGATGCAAAACAGGTAGATGCTGGTGGCGCCGATGCCGATCTTGGTGAAGGCGCTGACATTCTCCGCCAACACGCCGATCTGTGTGTAGAACTGCGCGAGGAAGGATTCGGCCAACGCCAGCCCTCCAAATGCGCACCAGGCAAGCGTGACGCCGAGATTGATCGGCCGCAGCCGCTTCACCCGTACCGGATGCAGAAAATGCACCGGCACGAATGTCAGGATGGCGGCAATGACCACGACCGCGAAGGACACCCATTCGCCCGGCTCGGTGACGAAGAGCGTGAAAACGATCATGTTCCAGACGACCGGGAAGCCCTTGAAGAAATTCTCCGTCGTCTTCATGCCGGTATCGGCATAATAGATCGCGCTCGACACCACGATGATCGCCGCCGACAGGAACGACAGCCCCTCGCCCATCAGCCCGAACTGGTAGAGCGCGAAAGCCGGGATCAGCACGTAGGTGACGTAGTCGATGATGTTGTCGAGCAGTTCGCCCGACCAGGTCGGCAAGATCTCCTTGACCTCGAGCTTGCGCGCGATCGGGCCGTCTATGCCGTCGACGAAAAGCGCGAGGCCGAGCCACCAGAACATCGCCGTCCAGCGTTCCTCGCTCGCGGCGACAAGCGAGAGGAAGGCGAGGAACGATCCCGAGGCCGTCAGCAGATGGACTGAGAACGCACGCGCCTGCGGCCAGGTGACTTTTCTTCTCGGTTTCAAAGGCCGCGCCAATCCCGTTGCATGCCGGCCAAACGGCCGGTGAAATCGAATTGACAGTACTAGCAGCGCCGTGACCGGCACAAGCCGTGTCTTGGCTTGATCCCCGGCTGTCCGCCCTGTTCCGACGGCCCCGGGCGTCCGTCGGTCGCATTGATCCGGCAGTCAGGCGTGCCATATTGCAGGCTGGACAAATGGAGCGCGTCGTTGGGCACAGGGCAGGACGAACGGATCATTGTTGCAGGCACCGGACCGACCGGCCTGATCGCGGCGCTGGGGCTCGCCGTCATCGGCATGCCGGTGACGCTCGTCGGGCCCGCCGCTTCGCGCGAAGACAGGCGCACGACAGCCCTGATGACGCCCGCGCTTGCCGAACTCGACAAGCTCGGCGTGCTTGCCGACCTCGCGCCCCGGACAGCGCCGCTGAAAGTGATGCGGATCGTCGACGCGACAAGGCGCCTGATCCGCAGCCCGGTGGTGACCTTCCGCGCCGCCGAGATCGGCGAGGACCATTTCGGCCTGAACATGCCAAACCGCGAGCTGAACGCGGCGCTGGAGGCGGCCGTCGCCAGACGCCCCGCGATCGACTGGCAGCACGACCTGGTCGCCGGATGGGTGACCGGATCGGACAAGGTGACGGCAAGGCTGGGCGACGGGACGACCGTCGAGGGCCTGCTTGCGGTCGCCGCCGACGGCCGGCTGTCGCCGGCGCGCGAGGCCGCAGGGATCCGCACGTCGGTGCGCTCCTATCCGCAGGCCGCACTCGTCCTCAATTTCGAGCATGACCGCGGCCACGGCTTCATCTCGACGGAGTTCCATACAGAGACCGGCCCTTTCACCCAGGTGCCCCTGCCCGGCAACCGGTCGAGCCTGGTCTGGGTGGTGAAGCCGAAGACCGCCGAGGAGCTGATGGCGCTGGACGACGCGTCGCTCTCGATCCGGATCGAGGAGCAGATGCAGTCGATGCTGGGGCGCATCGCGGTCGAGCCCGGGCGGCAGGTCTATCCGCTCGGCGCCACCCTGCCGGCACGCTTTGCCCGGAACCGCATCGCGCTGGTCGGCGAAGCCGCGCATGTGTTCCCACCGATCGGCGCACAAGGCCTCAACCTCGGCATCAGGGACGTCCGCGATCTCGTTGCAACCGTTGCAGAAAATCGTTCCGACCCCGGGGCGGACAAGGCGCTTGCCGCCTATGACGGCAAGCGGCGGCCGGACGTGCTTGCCCGCGCCGGCGCCGTCAATTTGCTCAACCTGTCGCTGCTGTCGGACATGCTTCCGGCCCAGCTGGCGCGCAGCGCGGGGCTCGGCATCGTCGGCGGACTGGCGCCGCTCAGGGCGCTGTTCATGCGCGAGGGGCTGCAGCCGGGCAGCGGCTTCGCCAGGGCGCTGACGGACCTACGGGAACAGATCAGGCGGTAGCATGCCGGCCTTGATGAGGTAGAGCAGCCCCGTCACGGTGGCGACCGATATGCAGGTCGTGAGCAGGATGCTTGCCGACGCCCTCTCCACCCAGACGTGATATTGCTGGGCCAGCACGAACACGTTGGTGGCGGTCGGGAGCGCTGCGAGCAGCACCGCCGCGAACAGCCAAGTTTCCGAAAAATCGCCGACCCAGCTCAGCACGACGTAGCAGACGAGCGGGTGGAGGACGAGCTTGAGCAGGGCGATCGGCGCGAGTTCGTGCGGGATGCGCTTCAGCGGCCGCAACGCCAGCGTCACCCCCATCGCGAAAAGCGCGCAAGGTGCGGCCGCGGCGGACAGGTATTCGAGCAGGCGCTCCACCGGCAAAGGCGGCCGCAACTGGAGATAGGCGGCGCCGACGCCGACGGCGGTGGCGATGATGAAGGGATGCAGCACGATCTTGCGGATCACGCTCAAGGCGAGCTGCCCCGGCGCCTGCTTCTCGTCCCCGGCCAGCGCCATCATCATCGGCGCGACGGTAAAATGGACGATGTTCTCGAAGCAGAAGATGAGCGCGACCGGCACCGCCGCTTCGGGACCGAACACCAGCAGGGCCAGGCCCGGCCCCATATAGCCGATGTTGCCGTAGGCGGCCGCGAGGCCCTTGATCGTCGACTCGGCGATGTTTCCGCCGGCAAACAGCATGGAGCCGGCGAACATGACGAGGAAGATGATGTAGGTGGACAGCACCGCGCCAAGGATGAAGGTCCACTCCGTCAGCTGCTCGAAGGGCGTCTTGGCAAGCAGCTGGAAGAACAGCGCGGGCAGCGCGACATAGATGATGAAGGTGTTCATCCAGCCGAGTGCTTCGACCGGCTGACGGGTGATGCGGGCGACGAGGAAGCCGAGGAAGATCAGGCCGAAGAACGGCAGAACGAGACCGATGACGTCCGACATAAGCTGCGCGCTTCATTCCCTGTTGCCGGCCCTGGTGCTGGTGCATTAGCGCCGGGTTTGCCGGCTCCACAAGCGTCCGGTATTGAATTGCATGTTGCACTGCGCCAAATATGGCGCGAGGCTTGGACCATGAACGATATGAAAACGGCTAAGTTTGCGATCGGCCAGGTGGTGCGCCACAGACTGTTCCCGTTCCGGGGCATCGTCTTCGACGTCGATCCGCAATTCAACAATACCGAGGAATGGTACGAGGCGATCCCGAAGGAAGTGCGTCCGAGCAAGGACCAGCCCTTCTACCATCTGCTCGCCGAGAACTCGGAGACGGAATACATCGCCTATGTGTCCGAGCAGAACCTGCTCGAGGACGACACCGGCGAGCCTGTGAGGCACCCGCAGATCAACGAACTCTTCGACCGCAGGCCCGACGGGCAATATGCCCCCGTGATGGCCCGGCACTAACGTTCTCCCTTTCGCAAACAAAAAAGCGGGGCCGATGCCCCGCTTTTTTGTTTTTCAGTTCTCGCCGGGATCAGTTGGCGGCGCCGCCGGCTTTCGCCTTGTCCTGCTCTTCCTTGAGCTTCTTGGCGAAGTCCTCGTTGTTCTTCGCGACGAACTCCTGGAGCTTCTTCTGGCGGTCCTCGATGTCGGACTGCTGCAGCGGCGGGCCGTCGAACGCGGCGGTGAAGCCGTTGAGCGAGACCTTCACCGGGTTTGCCTGGTTCTGCGAGTTGACCGAGGTCAGCGTCAGCTCGGTGCCCTTCTTGAAGGACGCGACGAGCTGATCGGAAAGCTGCGCTTCGGCAATGCAGCGGTCCGGGAAGCACAGCACGTATTCGAGCTTCTGGGCCTTGCCGTTGTCGATCTGAAGGCCGATGCCGGGAGGCACCAGACGGCCGGTCGGCACTGTGACCTGGAACACCTTGCGGTTCACCTTGCCCTTGAGCTCGAGCAGGCTGATGCCGGTGATGACCTGGCCGGTGTTGGCGGTCAGGATGTTCTGGACGTTGCAGATGTCGACGTCCTCCTGCTTGGCGCAGGCCTTGAACCAGCCCTTCGGGACCTGTGGGGGCTGCTGCTGCGCAGCAGCCGGCACCAGTCCGGCCGCGAGCACGCCCAGCGCACCGGCAGCCATCACCGAAATCCGGTAAGCGTCGGTTTTCAGGCTTGTCATCTCGTTCGATTCCTCTCAACTGATCCCGGGGCGGCTCGTGCCGCTCGTCTGCGCTACTGTTGCTGAATTGAGGCAACAGGATGACTTTGCTCCGCCTGTTACACCGGGAGGGGCGGCGAATCCACCCCGCCTGCGGCTTTTCCGCATTCAAAACATGGCCGCCAAACAAGGGCGCCATCGAGGCGTGATAGGTTAGTCCGCGAATCAACAAGAGGTCGGTGCAAGGCGGCCTGCGTTCGGGAGATTTTTCATGCGACGCCTGGTTCTGAGCCTGGTCGTGGCGCTGGCCATCCCGCTCTGGAGCGGGACCGCCGGCGCTGCGCCCTCCCATGCGATCGCCATGCATGGGGACCCGGCGCTGCCGGCGGATTTCACCCACCTGCCCTACGCCAATCCCGACGCGCCGAAAGGCGGCACGATCAATTATGCGTGGCCGGGCACGTTCGACAGCATCAACCCGTTCATCGTCCAGGGCAGCGGGGCGCGTGGCAGCCTCGACCTCGTCTTCGGCAACAACGTCTTCGAGACGCTGATGATGCGCTCGGCCGACGAGCCCTTCACGCTCTACCCGCTGCTCGCCAAGACAGTCGACACGGACGACGAGCGCAGCTTCGCCGAGTTCATGCTCGACGAGCGGGCCAGATTCTCGGACGGCCAGCCGGTGACACCGGAGGACGTCATCTTCACCTTCGAGCTTCTCGCCGAAAAAGGCATCCCACGCTACGGCGTGACGGCCAACAAGGTCGCCAAGGTCGAGAAGGTCGGCGAACGCGGCGTGCGCTTCACCTTCAAGCACCCCGACCGCGAACTGCCGCTGATCCTAGGCCTGTTTCCGATCCTGCCCAAGCACGCAGTCGATGCCGCAACCTTCGACAAGTCGACGCTGAGGCCGATCGTCGGCAGCGGTCCCTACCGGCTGGAGACCGTGCGCGCCGGCGACTCGCTGACGTTCAAGCGCAATCCGGATTATTGGGCGAAGGACATTCCCTCGAAGCGCGGCTTCGACAATTACGACACGATCACGCTGACCTATTTCCGCGACGAGAACGCCATGTTCGAAGCGTTCAAGAAGGGGCTGGTGGACGTGTTCATCGACGAGAACAGCGGCCGCTGGGCAAGCCAGTACGATTTCCCGGCTGTCCAACGCGGCGATATCATCAAGGAGACGGTGAGGACCAGACTGCCGTCCGGGATGTTCGGCATCGTACTGAACACAAGGCGGTCGGTCTTCCAGGATCCGAAGCTGCGTCTCGCGCTGATCGACCTGTTCGATTTCGAATGGGCGAACCGCAGCCTGTTCTCCGGAGCCTATACGCGCACCAGGAGCTTCTTCGACAATTCGGAACTCTCGTCGTCAGGCAACCCGGCGAGCGAGGCCGAGAAGGCTTTGCTTGCCCCCTTCCCCGACGCCGTGACGCCGGAAATCATGGCCAATGGCTGGACACCGCCCGTGTCCGACGGCAGCGGGCTCGACCGCGCCTTCATGCGCGTCGGCTTCGAGAAGCTGAAGCAGGCTGGGTACGTGCTGAAGGACGGACATCTGATCGCGCCCGACGGGAAGGCCGTCGCCTTCGAGATCATGCTGAAGAGCAACGAGAACCAGCAGATCGCGGTCGCCTACCAGCAGACGCTGGCAAAGCTCGGCATCGCGGTCACCGTGCGCTCGGTCGATGCGGCGCAGTTCCTGCAGCGGCAGATCAACTACGATTTCGACGCGATGTTCTTCAATTACACGGCTTCGCTCTCGCCCGGTGTCGAGCAATTGTCGCGCTGGGGCTCGACCGCCAGGGACAAGCCCGGCACTTTCAACTATGCCGGCGCCGCTGATCCCGCCGTCGACGCGATGATCGACGCGCTTATCAATGCGCGTACGCGCGACGACTTCATCCAAGCGGTCCGCGCCTATGATCGCGTTCTTTTGAGTGGCGCCTACGTCATTCCTCTCTATTTCAAGCCGGAACAGTGGATTGCCCGCTGGAAACGGATCGAGCGGCCGGAGACGCCGCCGCTGCAGGGATCGCAGTTGCCCACTTGGTGGCACACACAGAATTAGAGGATCGACGATATGGCGGACAGACAGACCCTTACGATCGACGTCGTGTCTGATGTCGTCTGCCCCTGGTGCTATCTTGGCCAGAAGCGGCTCGACAAGGCGATCGCAGCGGTGCCCGACGTGGATATCTCGGTTAGCTGGCGGCCGTTCCAGCTCGATCCGACGATCCCGCCAGAGGGTACGGACCGCAAGGCGTACATGAAAGCCAAGTTCGGCGACGAGGCCCGGCTGCGCGACGCCCACGCCCGGCTGGAGGCGCTCGGCAAGGCCGAAGGCATCGATTATGCCTTCGACGCGATCACGGTGTCGCCGAACACGCTCGACGCGCACCGCGTCATCCGCTGGGCGGGAGCCGAAGGCGCCGAAACGCAGAACAGGCTCGTGCGCGATCTCTTCAAGACCTATTTCGAGCGCGGCGAGAATATCGGCGACCGTGCCGTGCTGGTCGATGTCGCCCGCGGGGCGGGCATGGAGGCGGCGGTGGTGGAGAGCCTGCTTGCCGGCGACGCCGACAGCGAGGCGGTGGCCAACGAGGCTGCGACGGCGTCACGCATGGGCGTCACCGGTGTGCCCTGCTTCCTGTTCGAGGGCAAATACGCGGTGATGGGCGCCCAGGATGTCTCGACGCTCACGGACGCGATCCGGCAGATCGCCGCGGCCAAGGCGCGGGGCGAACTGGACGCATAGCGCACTATCCTCGTTTCTCGACAGCAAATGCGTGGAGGACGGCCATCGCTTCCCCCGCCCGGCCGGCGGGCACGAAGAGATGATCGTGGAAATAGGCCGATACCGGGTTCACGCCCATGCCGGCTGCCGCCAGCCGCGTGGTGATCACTGCGAGGAAACCGACAGCGTCGAGCGAGGAATGGACGTTCAGCGTGATCATGCGGCTGGGGAAGGTGAAGGACAGGCGGGCGGCGCTTGCTTCCTCCTCAGGCAGGATCAACGTTTCGCCCTCGCGCTCGCGGAAGATCATGACGGGGTTGAGGTTGGCGGGACTGGCTGTGCCGGGCGGAAGCGTGGCGAAGACGAAGACGCCGGGCAGCAGTTCCGGCGACATCGAGCCGAGCAGCGTTTGCAGGTCCGTTTCGCCGGTCATGGAAGGCTCCGCTTTGCCAGACGAAGAATGGCAGAACGCCCAATTTGCGCAAATGCCAAGCGTTGGCGCCGCCCCTCATCCCCCTGCCGGGAGCTTCTCCCCGTATAGCGACGGGGAGAAGGGGCTAGTTGCCTAGGCCGCTTTTGCTGCCATCCGCGCGAGCTGGGTCATGACCACCGCCGAGCCGGCAAGGCGCTTTTCGGGGTTCGGCCAGTCGCGCATGAAGACGATTGAGTGGTCCGGCCTGATCTTGGCCAGCGAGCCCTGCTCGCCGATGTAGCGGACGAGGCCGGCCGGATCGGGGAATTTCTTCTCGCGGAAATGGATGACCACGCCCTTCGGCCCGGCGTCGAGCTTTTCCACGTTGGCCTGGCGGCAGAGCGCCTTGATGAAGACGATCTTCAGGAGGTGCTGCACCTCGTCCGGCAGCGGGCCGAAGCGGTCGATGAGTTCGGCGCCGAAGGCGTCGATCTCCTCCGGCGTTTCCAGATCGCCGAGGCGACGGTAGAGCGCGAGCCTGAGCTGCAGGTCGGGCACGTATCCCTCGGGGATCATGACGGCGGTGCCGACGGTGATCTGCGGCGACCAGCCGCCGTCGACCGCCTCGCCGGTGTCGCGGATTTCGGCCACCGCCTCCTCCAGCATCTGCTGGTAGAGCTCGAAGCCGACCTCCTTGATATGGCCGGACTGCTCTTCACCCAGGAGATTGCCGGCGCCGCGGATGTCGAGGTCGTGGCTGGCGAGCTGGAAGCCGGCGCCGAGCGTGTCCAGCGACTGCAGTACTTTCAGGCGGCGGTCGGCCGTGTCGGTGAGTTTCCTGTTCGCCGGGAGGGTGAAAAGCGCATAGGCGCGCAGCTTGGAACGGCCGACGCGGCCACGGAGCTGGTAGAGCTGGGCGAGGCCGAACATGTCGGCGCGGTGGACGATCAGAGTGTTCGCGGTCGGGATGTCGAGGCCGGATTCGACGATGGTCGTCGACAGAAGCACGTCGTACTGGCCGTCGTAGAAGGCGTTCATGATGTCATCGAGTTCGCCCGGCGGCATCTGGCCGTGGGCGATGCCGACCTTCAGCTCCGGAACGGATTGTTTCAGGAAATCATGTATTTCCTGGAGATCGCTGATGCGTGGCACGACGTAGAAACTCTGGCCGCCGCGATAGCGCTCGCGCAGCAGCGTCTCGCGGATGACGAGCGCGTCGAAGGGCGAGATGAAGGTGCGCACCGCCATGCGGTCGACCGGCGGCGTGGCGATGAGCGAGAGCTCGCGCACGCCTGTGAGGGCGAGCTGCAGCGTGCGCGGGATCGGCGTGGCCGACAGCGTCAGCACATGCACGTCGCTCCTGAGCTCCTTCAGCCGCTCCTTGTGCTTGACGCCGAAATGCTGCTCCTCGTCGACGATCAGCAGGCCGAGGTTCTTGAAGGAGATGGACGCGCCGAGCAGCGCGTGCGTGCCGACGACGATGTCGACGGTTCCGTCGGCGAGGCCTTTCTTGGTCTCAGCGAGCTCTTTCGAGCCGACGAGGCGCGAGGCCTGGCGGACGCGGATCGGCAGCCCCGCGAAGCGCTGCGAGAAGGTCTTGAAGTGCTGGCGGGCGAGCAGCGTGGTCGGCACGACGACCGCGACCTGCACGCCTTCCATGGCGGCGACGAAGGCGGCGCGCAGCGCCACCTCTGTCTTGCCGAAACCGACGTCGCCGCAGACCAGCCGATCCATCGGCCGGCCGGCCGAGAGGTCGTCGAGCACGGCGTCGATTGCGTTCTGCTGGTCGTCGGTCTCCTCATAGGGGAAACGTGCCGAAAACTCGCCGTAGAGCCCGTCGGGCGGGTTGAAGGCTGCGGCAGTACGCATCTTGCGCTCGGCGGCGATCCGGATGAGCTGGCCGGCCATCTCGAGCAGGCGCTTCTTGAGCTTGGCCTTGCGCGACTGCCAGGCGCCGCCGCCCAGGCGGTCGAGCTGCGCCTCGGCCGAATCCGAGCCGTAGCGCGACAGAAGCTCGATGTTCTCGACCGGCAGATAGAGGCGGCCGTCGGAGGCGTAGTGGATTTCCAGGCAGTCATGCGGCGCGCCGGCGGCCTCGATCGTCTTCAGCCCGACGAAGCGGCCGATGCCATGATCGGCGTGGACGACGATGTCGCCGGCAGAAAGCGAGGCCGCCTCGGCGATGAAGTCGGAGGCTTTCTTGCGCCTTTTCGAGCGCCGCACGAGGCGGTCGCCAAGGATGTCCTGTTCGGCGACGACGACCAGCCTATCCGTCTCGAAGCCGGCTTCAAGGGGAAGCACTGCGGCACCCGCCTGCCCTGCTCCGAGCTTCTCGACATCGGCCAGCGTGGCGACCGGCTTGACGTTGCCGAGCTGGTGCTCGGCCAGGATCTGGGTCAGGCGGTCGAGCGAGCCGTCGGTCCAGCCGGCGACGACGACGCGGCGGCCTGCCGCGCGGGCGGCGGCGATGTGCTTGACGGCGGCGTCGAAGACGTTGGCGTTGGGATCGGCGCGCTCCTCGGCGAAGTTTTCGCCGGCGCGGGAACCGGCGTGGAGCAAAGCTCTCGGGCCGGCGTCGGGCGCGTCGAAAGGCGTGAACTCAGCGGCCAGATGGTCGGCGAGCGCGGCGGTGACATCGTCGGGCGTCAGGTAGAGCAGGCCGGGCGGGGTCGGCTTGTAGGGAACGGCGTCCTTCAGCCCGGCGCTGGTCTGCTGGCGGCGCGCCTCGTAATAGTCGACGATCAGCTTGTGGCGTTCGTCGATCGCCTCCGGCGCCAAGTGGTCAAGCACAACAGGCGCGCCGGGCAGATAGTCGAACAGCGTGTCCAGGCGCTCGTAATAGAAGGGCAGCCAGTGCTCCATGCCGGCGAAACGGCGGCCTTCGCTGATCGCAGCGTAGAGGCCGTCGTCGCGGGACGGCGCACCGAAGGTCTCGATATAGTTGCGGCGGAAGCGGCTGATCGTGTCCGGGGTCAGCGTGACCTCGGTCATCGGCTGCAGCGACACCTCGTTGCGGGTGCCGGTGGTGCGCTGGGTGGCGACGTCGAAGGTGCGCACCGTTTCCAGCGTGTCGCCGAAGAAGTCGAGCCGCAGCGCCTCGTCGGCGCCGGGCGCGTAGAGGTCGAGGATACCGCCGCGCACGGCGAACTCGCCGACGTCGCGCACCGTCGGCACGCGCTCGAAGCCGGATTTCTCCAGGCGCGCGGTCAGTTCGTTCATGTTGACCTGATTGCCGGGTTTCGCGCGAAAACCCTGCGCCTCGATGATCTCGGCCGGCGGGATGCGCTGGATCAGTGCATTGGCGGTGGTGAGGACGACGGCGCGGTGGGGCGACTTGCGCAGCGCCGCCATGGCGGCGAGCGCGTCGAGACGGCGGGCGGCGGCGTCCGCGCCCGGCGAGACGCGGTCATAAGGCAGGCAGTCCCAGGCCGGGAATTCGAGCACCGGCAGGTTGGGGGCAACGAAGGCGAGCGCCTCGATGATTGCCGGCAGGCGCTGGCCGTCGCGCGCGACAAAGAGCAGCGGGCCGTCGGGCGCGGCTTCAGCGACGGCGGAAGCGAGCGCGAAGGCCTCGAAGCCGTCGGCGACGCCGTCGACGATGAACTGGCCGGTTCTGCCCCGGGCCCCCCCTGGGGGCAGGCCGATTTTTTCGAGAAGGCTCATGAATTCGTTCTTCGGGCGGAAATCGTTCTCTAGGCGGACCGGGAGGCCATGATTTTCTTCAGCAAAGGGGTGTCGAAAGCGGCGGGGACGGGATTCGTGCCGGTGACCCAGGAGAGGAGGTCGGCGTCCTGCACCTCAAGAAGATGCTCATATTGGTGCAATTCGGCGTCGGTCAAGGAGCCGATGGCGCGATCGGCGAAGCCGCCGAGGATCAGGTCCATCTCGCGTATGCCGCGATGCCAGGAGCGGAAGAGGAGTTTCCGCCGCCGCTGATCCAGTCCCTCGCTCGATCGCGTCGTTCCGCTCATCGTCATTTCCAGTCTGTCCGCGTGGCGCGTATAGCGTGGATAGACGCCCTTGTCAGCTTTGCGGGAGCGGCATTCCTGCCTAAGTTCCCGCCATGAGACCTTCACTCCTAGATCCGCTGTTTGCGCCGATCACCTCGCTGGAGGGTGTCGGGCCGAAGGTCGCCGCGCTGATCGAGAAGATTGTGCCGGCCGATCTCGGTGACCGATCGGCGCGGGTCGGCGACCTGCTGTTCACGCTGCCGCATTCGGTGATCGACCGGCGAAACCGGCCGGGCATCGCAGGTGCGGCCGAAGGCGCGATCGTGACGCTGGAGGTCAGGATCGACCGGCACCAGCCGCCGCCGCGCGGCAATCGCTCGGTGCCCTACCGGGTCTACGCACATGACGACACCGGCGAGATCGCGCTCACTTTCTTCCATGCGCATGCCGCCTATCTGGAGAAGCAGATGCCAGTCGGCGAGCACGTCGTCGTATCGGGCCGCATGGAATGGTTCAACGGCCGGCCGAGCATGGTGCATCCCGACCACATCGCGCCGCTGGCCGGCGCCGACAGCCTGCCGCTGGTCGAGCCGGTCTATCCGCTGACGGCCGGGCTGTCGGGCAAGGTGCTCAGGCGCGCGATCGGCCAGGCGCTGGCGCGGCTCCCTGCCCTGCCCGACTGGCTCGACCCGGCGGTCGCCAAGAAGCAGACCTTTCCGACGTTCGAGGCCGCACTGAAGCGGCTGCACGATCCAGCCGATCCGCTCGACGTGTCGCCGGAGACCTCGGCATGGCGGCGGATCGCCTATGACGAATTCCTGGCCGGGCAGCTCTCGCTGGCGCTGATGCGCGCCAACATCCGCCGGCTGTCGGGGCGGCCGCTGACCGGCGACGGGAAGATCGAGGACGCGATCCGCAAGGCGCTGCCCTATTCGCTGACGCCCTCGCAGGAATTCGCGCTGGCCGAGATAAATGCCGACCTCGCCGACCCCGAGCGCATGCTGCGGCTGTTGCAGGGCGACGTCGGCTCAGGCAAGACGGTGGTGGCGCTGCTCGCCATGGCGAGGGCGGTGGAGGCCGGCGGACAGGCGGCGCTGATGGCGCCGACCGAGATCCTGGCGCGGCAGCATCTGGCGACGATAACGCCGCTCGCCGAGCGCGCCGGGCTGAAGGTCGCGATCCTCACCAGCCGTGAGAAAGGCAAGGAACGCAGCGCCACGCTGGCCGAGCTGGAGGACGGGTCGATCGACATCGTGGTCGGCACGCATGCGCTGTTCCAGGAGCACGTGACGTTCCGCGACCTCGTGCTGGCGGTGGTCGACGAGCAGCACCGCTTCGGCGTGCACCAGCGGCTGGCGATCACCGCCAAGGGCGATGCGCCGGACATGCTGGTGATGACGGCGACGCCCATTCCCCGCACGCTGGTGCTGACCGCCTTCGGCGACATGGACGTGTCCAGGTTGACCGAGAAACCGGCCGGCCGGCAGCCGATCAAGACGGTGACGCTGCCGCTCGACCGCATGGATCAACTGATCGGACGGATTTCCGACGCCATCGCCGAGGGTCAGAAAGTCTACTGGATCTGCCCGCTGGTCGAGGATTCCGATGAAATCAAGCTGACTTCGGTGGAAGAGCGCTTTGCGACGCTGAAGCATGAATTCGGCGATGCGGTCGGGCTGGTGCATGGCCGCATGAAGGGCGTCGAGAAGGACGAGGCGATGCGCGCCTTCAAGGAAGGCGACACCAAGATCCTCGTGGCGACGACCGTGATCGAGGTCGGCGTCGACGTGCCGGATGCGACCATCATCGTGATCGAGCACGCCGAACGCTTCGGGCTTGCGCAGCTCCATCAGCTTCGCGGGCGCGTCGGGCGCGGCGCGAAACCGTCATCCTGCGTGCTGCTCTACAAGGACCCGCTCGGCGAGACGGCGAAGCGGCGCCTATCGGTGATGCGCGAGACCGAGGACGGATTTTTGATCTCCGAGGAGGATCTGAAGCTACGCGGCGAGGGCGAGCTGCTGGGCACCAGGCAATCCGGCACGCCGGGCTTCCAGGTGGCGCGGATCGAATTCCATTCCGACCTGCTGGAAGTGGCGCGCGACGATGCCAGGCTGATCCTTGCCCGGGATCCGGAACTGCAGAGCGGGCGCGGCAAGGCGCTGCGCGTGCTGCTCTATCTGTTCGGGCGGGACGAAGCGGTGAGGCTGCTGAGGGCGGGGTAGATCGACAGGCCCTTCACTTGAACTTGATGTTCGAGACCTTCTCCACCCCCGGATTGGCGAGCCCGACCTCGATCGGCGCGCCGTCCTTGGTGACGACCTTGCGCTTATATTCAGGTGCGACGAGACCGGCGGATACGATCAGCTTGGCGCCGTCCTCGATGGTCATATCGAGGAGCACGATCTCCGAACGGTAGACATACATCAGGAAGCCGGTGGTCGGGTTCGGCGTGCAAGGCATGAAGACGGCGACCAGCGGATCGCCCTCCTTGTCCAGTTTGACGTTGATCTCGGTCTCCTTCTCGTTGGAAACGAAGACCAGCGACCAGACGCCCTTGCGCGGGTATTCGACGAGGCCGACCTGGCGGAACATGTCGTTCTTGTTGGACAGCACCGTCTCGAAAATCTGCTTAAGCGCCTTGTAGACACCGCGCACCAGCGGCATGCGGCCGAGCAGGCGCTCGCCCACCGAGACGATCGAGCGCCCGACGATGTTGGCTGCCAGGAACCCGATCAAGGTGATGACGAAGATCGCCACAAGGAGGCCGAAGCCCGGAACGGCGAAGGGCAGATAGGTGTCGGGACTGTAGGCGGCCGGGATATAGGGTTTCACCCAGGAATCGATCCACCCGATGAACGACCAGACGATGTAGACGGTGATCGCCAATGGCGCGGCGACGATGAAGCCGGTCAGGAAATAGTTCCTGAGCCGGGTCATGCCGGAAATGACGCCTGGGGATTCGGACATGGTTCACCGCCTCTGTGCGCGGCAAGATTAGAGAAGCGGCGCAGGCTTTGGAACTGGGAAGTTAGGGCTACTACTCGACCGTCACCGACTTCGCCAGATTGCGCGGCTGGTCGACGTCGGTGCCCATGAAGACAGCGGTGTAGTAGGCCAGCAACTGGATCGGCAGCGCGTAGACGATCGGCGCGATGAACTCGGGCACATCGGGCAGTACGATGGTCTCCATCGTGTTCACCGTGGCGTTGGCGGCGCCCTTTTTGTCGGTGATCAGGATGATCTTGCCGCCGCGCGCCGCGACCTCCTGCATGTTGGAGACCGTCTTGTCGAAGATGCGGTCGTGCGGTGCGATTACGATGACCGGCATCTTCTCGTCGATAAGGGCGATCGGCCCATGCTTCAGCTCGCCTGCTGCATAACCTTCAGCATGTATGTAGCTGATTTCCTTGAGCTTAAGCGCGCCTTCCATGGCGAGCGGATAGTTGGTGTCGCGGCCGAGATAAAGCACGTGCTTGTATTGCGACAGCTCGCGCGAGACCTTTTCGATCTGGCTTTCGAGCTTCAGCACCTGGGTGGCGTAGCGCGGCGCTTCCGAGAGGCTGCGCACCATCGCCTTCTCCTCTTCCGCCGAGATGGTGCCACGCGCGCTAGCTGCGCGCACCGCGAGCGCGGCGAGCACTGAGAGCTGGCAGGTGAAGGCCTTGGTCGAGGCGACCCCGATCTCGGGACCGGCGAGCGTCGGCAGCACGGCGTCGGATTCGCGCGCGATGGTCGACTCGCGGACGTTGACGATGGCGCCGATGGGGACGCCTTCCTTGCGGCAGTAGCGCAGCGACGCCAGCGTGTCGGCGGTCTCGCCCGACTGCGAAACGAAGAAGGCGGCGCTCTGCTTCGAGAGCGGCATTTCGCGGTAGCGGAACTCCGAGGCGATATCGATATCGACCGGCAGGCGGGCATAACGCTCGAACCAGTATTTGCCGATCAGGCCGGCGAGATAAGCGGTGCCGCAGGCCGAAACCGCGATACGGTCGAGTTTGGCGAAGTCAAAGGGCAGGTCGAGCGGCTTGGAAGAGCCGCTGGTGAAGTCGAGATAGTGCGCCAGCGTGTGGCCGATGACCTCCGGCTGCTCATGGATCTCCTTCTCCATGAAATGCCGATGGTTGCCCTTGTCGACCATGAAGGCGGTGCCGAGCGACTGCTGGCGACGGCGCTCGACCTTCTTGCCGTCCATGTCGAAGATGGCGATGTCACTGCGGCGGATGACGGCCCAGTCGCCATCCTCGAGATAGGTGATCGAATTGGTGAAGGGAGCAAGGGCGATCGCATCCGAGCCCAGGAACATCTCGCCTTCGCCGTGGCCGACGGCCAGCGGCGGGCCGTTGCGGGCGCCGACGATGAGATCCTCGTCGCCCTTGAACATGATGGCGAGGGCGAAAGCGCCATGCAGCCGCTTCAGCGCATTGTGGGCGGCTTCGACCGGCTGTGCCCCGCGGGCAAGCTCACGCGCGACGAGATGGGCGACGACCTCGGTATCGGTCTGCGAGGCAAAAACGTAGCCGTCGCGCGAAAGCTCGTCGCGCAGCTCGGCGAAATTCTCGATGATGCCGTTATGGACGATGGCGACGCCGTCGGAGAAATGCGGGTGGGCGTTGGTCTCGTTGGGCACGCCGTGGGTCGCCCAGCGCGTGTGGCCGATGCCGATCGTGCCGTCGAGCGGCTCGTCCTTCAGACGGCGCTCGAGGTTGACGAGCTTGCCCTCGGCGCGGCGGCGGGAGAGCTCGCCGCGCTCCAAGGTGGCGACGCCGGCCGAGTCGTAGCCGCGATATTCAAGCCGCTTCAGCGCATCGACGATGAGCGGAGCGACCGGCTGATAGCCGACAATTCCAACGATTCCGCACATGCTGCCCTACCCCCGATTCCCCGCTTGCTGGCTTCTCGACGGCTATTTACGGAGAGCCCTGACGCGGCGGAATTCAATTTGCATTTCGTTCCATTTCAGGACGGCTTCATGCCACGACCGCAATGAAATCACATCAGCGAGTTGGAGTGCTGGTTAAGCACCCTAGTTAAGAAAGCCGGGCCTATCCAGCTTTCTTCTTCGCAGCCGCCGCGGCCGCAAAGCGCTCGCGCAGTTCCTTGCCCTTGCCGGGAATGGTCTTCTGCCTGGCGCGCCCAAAAGCCAGCGCGTCGCCGTCGACGTCGTCGGTGATGACGCTGCCGGACGCGATATAGGCGCCGTCGCCAAGCGTGACGGGGGCGACGAGCGAGGAGTTCGAGCCTATGAAGGCGCCGGCGCCGATGTCGGTGAAATGTTTGCCGAAGCCGTCATAGTTGCAGGTGATGGTGCCTGCCCCGATGTTGGCGCCGGCGCCGACACGGGCGTCGCCGATATAGGTGAGGTGGTTGACCTTGGCGCCCTTCTCGACCACCGCCTTCTTCACTTCGCAGAAATTGCCAACCTTTGCTTTTTCCTGCAGCTCGGCGCCAGGACGAAGCCGGGCGAAGGGGCCGACCTCGGCGCCGGTAGCGACCGAAGCGCCCTCGATATGACTGAAGGCATGGATGGTGACGCCTGAGGCGATCTTCACGCCCGGGCCGAACCAGACATTCGGCTCGACCAGCGAGTCCGGCCCGATCTCGGTGTCGTGCGAGAAATGCACGGTTTCGGGCGCGATGAGGGTCACGCCCGACAGCATCGCCTCGCGGCGGCGGTGACGCTGCCAGATGGCCTCGGCCTCGGCGAGCTCGGCGCGGTTGTTGATGCCGAGCACGCTTTCCGCGCTCGCCTCGGTGGCGACGACGTCGAGGCCGCGCGCGTCGGCGATCTCGACGATGTCGGTGAGGTAGAATTCGCCCTTGGCGTTCCTGTTGCCGACGGCGTCGAGCAGCGCCAAGGCATGACTGCCCGAGATCGCCATCAGCCCGCCGTTGCAGAAGCCGATCTTCTTCTCGGATTCGGAGGCGTCCTTGTCCTCGCGGATGGCGACGAGTTTTCCTGATTTCTCGATCAGGCGGCCGTAGCCGGCGGGATTGGTCGGGCGGAAGCCGACGACCACGACTGCCGCTCCCCCGGCGAGCTTCTGCCGGGCTGCAAGCAGCGGCTCGGCCTCGATCAGCGGCGTGTCGCCGAACATGACAAGGATGTCGTCATAACTGCGCGCGATCGCCGCGCGGGCGGCGAGCACGGCGTGGGCGGTACCGAGCCGTTCCTCCTGGACGAAGATCTCCGGCGCAGGATCGAGGCGGCCAGCAGCCTTGCGGACATCCTCGGCGCCATGGCCGACGACCAGCGCGACATCGCCTCCGCCTGCCGCCTTCGCCGCCTTGGCGACATGCGCGACCATGGATAGGCCGGCGACCTCGTGCAGCACCTTCGGCCTGGCGCTCTTCATGCGCGTGCCCTCGCCCGCGGCGAGGATGATCGACAGACAGCTTCTCTGGGTCATTAGCGGAAAACCGTTGGCAAGGAATCGAGGTCAGCGACGATATATCGGCGCTATCATCCCGCAATGCGGTTAAATTCCGGTGAGGTTCCCGGCGCGTGACCGGTGAAATCAGGCTTCGGGGGTGAGGAAGCGGATCGACCGGCGGACAATTTCATCGGGCTCGAGCTGCCACAACGAACCTTCGTGAGCGGTGCCGAAGCGACCGTCGTCGGAAAATATCTCGACGTCGTAGAAGCCGCGAAAGCCCGCTTCGTCCAGCGTGTCCACGATCTCGCGCAGCGGCATCACGCCCTCGCCTGGAAAGGCGCGATCGAGCCAGCCGCGCGTCGGGTCCCGCCAGTCGCCGATATGCACGCCGGCGATCATGTCGATGTCGCGCCGGATGTGATCCAGTATGTCCGGCGTGTCCCAGAGATGCCAGCTGTCGAACAGCACCTTGAACGACGGCTTGTCGATCTGCCTGATGAGTTCGAGCGTGCCGGGCATGTCCCAGATCAGCGACAGCGCATCTTCCGCCGACTTGTGGATCGGCTCGAGCGCAATGGTGACGCCAAGATCGCCGGCAACCTGTCCGATGCGCTCGAAACCTTCGAGGCAAAGGTCGATCGCCTCCTCGCGCGACCGACCGCCCTGCGGCCCGGTGATGACGATGATGGATTCCGGGTCGAGCTTGGCCATGCGTTCCATGTTGGGCAAAAACGCCTCGACGCGGGCGCGCGGGTCGGCCGGCTCCGGGCTCAACACGTAGGGCAGGATCGAGTTCGTCTCGGGAATGCAGTTGGCGGTCTTGAGCCGATTGCGGTCCATCAACTCCTTGGCACGCTGCCAGCCGACCTGCTCCATCTTGTAGCCCCAGACGCCGATGCCCTGGCACCCCGCCCGGGCATAGGTTTCGACGTCTTCCTCGAAGGTCGAGCCTATGGTGGTGATTTCGCTGACCGAGATTTTCCGCACGCCCGAAGCCTTGCTCATGGTTTTGATCCGCCGCCGGTTGAAGTCGCGGGTTTGGCGCCCTGCCGCGCACCGCGCCGCTTGCGGTACTGGTCGATACCCACCGCCAGCAGCAGCGCAAGACCGGTGACGATGCGCTGGTAGAAGGGCGGGACGTTGAGGATGTTCATGCCGTTGGCCAGAAGCGAGATGATCAGCACGCCGGCCAGCGTGCCGCCGATACGGCCGGAGCCGCCGGCGATGCTCGCCCCGCCAAGCACGATCGCGGTGATCACGCTGAGCTCGAGGCCCTCGCTGCTCGCTGCCTGGCCCGAGCCTAGGCGCGAGGCGAGGATGACGCCGGCAAGGCCGGCAGTCGCGCCGCCGATCACGTAGACCCAGGTCTTGACCCGCCTGACCGGAACGCCGGAAAGCCGCGCGGCCTCCTCGTTGCCGCCGATCGAGTAAACATACATGCCGAGCGTGGTCCGCCGCAGCGCGAACCAACTGGCGATCAGGAACACGATCATGATGCCGACCGGGATCGGCAGAATGCCCGGGATGATGAAACCGCGCCCCAGCCCCTGAAACGCCTCCGGCACGCCGAACAGCGAAACGCCACCGGTCAGGAGCAGCGCGAGTCCGCGGCCGATCGTCAGCGTGCCCAGCGTCGCGATGATTGGGCTGATGTGGAAACGGGTAACGATCGTTCCGTTGATCCAGCCGAAGGCCGCGCCCGCAAGCAAGCCGATCGCCCAGCTGATGGGAGCGCCGCCGACAAAATCCAGTTCCCGCGCCGCCATCGCCGACAGCACACCTGACAAGGCCGCGTTGGCGCCGATCGACAAGTCCAGCCCGCCCGAAAAGATGACGAAGCTCGATCCGAACGCGGCAACCGCCAGAACGGCCATCTGCCTGAGGACGTTCAGGAAATTGGTCCACGACAGGAAGCCGGGCGCGGCCAGGCTGAAGAACACGATCAGCGCCACCACGACTGCCCACAGGCCGATGTCCGTCCCCCGCAGCGATCGCCACAGCGCCGGGCGCTGCTGACCGGCAGGGTTCGCCGGCTGGATATCGCTCTTGCCATCAGTCTGCATCTGCCACCTTCCGTCCATACTCTCCCAGCACGCTCTGCGTGAGCTCCAGCGCGTTGGTCGAGTGCCCCTCGATTTCCCGGATGAGCCGGCCTTCGTGGATCACCAGAATGCGGTCCGCCAGCGTCAGCAATTCCTCGGTTTCCGACGAGATCAGAAGTATGCCCTTGCCGCTCGCCGCCAGGTTTTCCACGTGCCTGTGAATCTCGGCCTTGGCCCCGACATCGACGCCGGCGGTCGGTTCATCGAGGATCAACACGTCCGCGCCGGATTCGATGGCGCGCGCCAGCACTGCCTTCTGCTGGTTGCCGCCGCTCAGTGTGTCGATGCGCCGGTCCTCGCAGCCGCTCGGCCTGATGTTGAAGCGGCGCACATTGCGCGACACGATCTCCCGCGCCGCGGCGCGGCGAACGATGCCGAACGGGCGGATCGAGCAATGGTCGGCTGAGGACAGGATGATGTTCTCGGCGACCGTCATCGCCGGGACGACAGCCTGCGTCTTGCGATCCTCAGGAATCATGGCGACGCCGGCGGCGACCGCCTGGGCCGGCGAGGAAACCGACACATCGCCCTTCGGATAGCTGACCGATCCGGCGTCGGCGGGATCGGCGCCGAAGATTGCCCGGACGATTTCCGAGCGGCCGGCGCCGACGAGACCCGCCAGGCCGACGATCTCGCCCGCCCTGACCTCGAAGGATATGTCGGAGAAAACGCCGTCCCGGGTCAGGTTCTTCACCGCCAGCAATTGCTTGCTGTTGGCGGCGCGCGCGGGACGTTCGAACGGATCGATATGAGCGCCGGCGATCATCTCGACGAGCCTGTCGCGCGCAATCGAAGCGGTCGGCGCAGTGACGACATGACGGCCGTCGCGCAGCACGGTCAGGCTGTCGGTGACCGCCATGACCTCGTCCAGGCGGTGAGTGATGTAGATGATGCTTTTGCCGCCCTGACGCAGCCGCCTGATCGTCTCGAACAGGAATTCGATTTCCGCGTCGGTCATCGAGGCCGACGGCTCGTCCATGATCACCAGCTTGGAATCCGACAGCAGCGCCTTGGCCAGGGCGACCAACTGCCTTTCGCTCGTGCGCAACGCATGCACCGGCCCGGACGGATCGAGCCTGGGCGCCACCTGCTGCAGGATGTCGTGGGCGCGGCGTTTCTGCGCGGCGAGGTCGATCACGCCCCACCCGATCTGGAGCTCCCTGCCGAGGAAGATGTTCTGCTCGACGCTGAGCGACGGCACCAGCGCCGGTTCCTGATAAAGACAGGCAATGCCCCGGTCGGCGGCGTCGTGCGGCGAAGCCGCGTTCATTGGCTCGCCATCGAACACGATCTCGCCGCTGTCGCGTTTTATCGCGCCGGAAAGGATTTTTACGAGGGTCGATTTTCCCGCGCCGTTCGCCCCGAGCAAGGCATGAACCTCACCCGGAGCAATGGTGAACGACACATCCTGCAGCGCAAGGACGCCCGGATAACTCTTCGAAATGGACCGCAGAGCCAGCCGGGGGGCGTCGCCCCCTGACCTCGTTGTCGCTATTTCGTCGGCCACTGGGAGACGTTTTCCTTGGTGACCTTGATCATGTCGACATAGGTCATCTTGGGAATTTCCTCACCCTTGGCAACCTTCAGGACGAGATCCATGGCCGCCTCAGTGATACCGCTGTGGTTCAGGTCGACGGTGCCGTAGATCTTGCCGCCGGCGATATACTGCCGAACTTCGAGATCATTGTTGGGCGCAGCGATGCAGAGCTCGTCGGCGTTGATGCCGGCCGATTCGAAGGCCGCCAGAGCGCCCATGCTCGATCCGTCATTGATGCTGACCACCGCGCGAAGATCTGGATTGGCCTGAAGAGCGGCCGATACCGCCGCATCGCCCTTTTCACGGGTGCCGCACTCCTGCTCGAAGACCCACTCGATCTTCTTGCCGGTTTCCTTTTCGACCGCCACCTTGGATGCCTCGATGCGGCGCACGGTCGACGGCCACTGCGGCCAACCGCAAGCACCCACCTTGATCGTCTCGGCCGACGGCTGCTTCTCCTTCAGGCATGCGGCGACTTCCTCGCCGGCCAGCCTGCCCATATCGGCCTCGCTGTAGCCGACATTGCCCGTCGCCCAGTCGACGTCCTCCGGCTCCTGGCCCTGCAGGATGAAGGGAATGCCTGCCTTCATCGCAGCTTCGGCGGAAGCCTTCGACGTCGCCGGATCGATCACCGATGCGACGATCGCGTTCACCTTCTTCGAAACGCAATCCTCGATCGCGCTCGATTCACGTGCAGGATTGTTCTGGGAATCGATCGTGGTGACCTCGATGTTCCGCTTGGCGCCAGAAGCCTGGTATTCGTTGAGCAGGGTGGCGAAATATTCGATCTCCGTCGTCGGCACGATCGCGCAGACAGTCAGCTTGGCGTCCTGCGCGTAGGCGCTGGATGCGCAGAGTGCCGATCCGGCGATCAAAAAAGCCGCCAGCGTCCTGCGGCCTGCCTTCGCAGGTGAATGGTTGTTGTTCATGAGCATGGTTTCCTCCCCTGTAGCTCAAGCAAAATCAAACACCGGGACCATGTATCCCGGACGCGGCCTCCCGGGCGCGCGGCCTACCGCGTTCCCGCCATTAGAAATTTCTTTCTATTTTTTGAAGAATGGCAAAGATATTTCAGGAGTCAACGACATTTGTTGACGCGACGTCATTCAGCGCTCTCGGCTGTAGTCCTGCGCTTTATCCCAGCTTCGCCAGGCCCGGGAACGTTTCCAGCAGCCAGTAGGCGGCTGTCTGGATGCCGCCGGTGAGGAAGAGCACGCCGGCGACAACGAGCAGCGCGCCGATCACCTTCTCGACACGGCCGAGATGGACGCGGAATTTCTGCAGGAAACGCATGAAGGCGCCGGAGAAGAGCGCCGCGATCAGGAACGGGATGCCGAGGCCGATCGAGTAGGCGAAGAGGAGCAGCGCGCCTTCGCCGACCGTTTCGCGGCCGCCTGCGAGCGTCAGGATCGGGCCGAGCACCGGGCCGATGCAGGGCGTCCAGCCGAAGGCGAAGGCAAGGCCCATCAAATAGGCGGCGAGCGCGCTGGCCGGCTTGCCCTGCGACTGGAAGCGGGCTTCGCGCGACAGAAGCGGGATGCGGATGACGCCAAGGAAATTGAGGCCCATCAGGATGATGAGGACGCCGGCGGCCATCGCCAGCGGCTCCTGCCAGACGCGCAGCAGGCGGCCGATCGTCGAGGCGCCGGCGCCGAGCGCGACGAAGACGGTGGTGAAGCCGAGCACGAAGGCGAGCGAGGAGACGATGAGCGCCGCGCGGGCGCCGGACTTGGCGGTCTCCGCGGCATTGGCGCGGAAGTCGTCAACCGAGACGCCGGCCATGTAGCAGAGGTAGGGCGGAACCAGGGGCAGCACGCAGGGCGACAGGAAGGACAAGGCCCCCGCCCCTATTGCGCTCACATAGCCGACATCCAGCGCCATTTCTGCTGCTCCAGCGTTACCGGCCGGCAGCATATAGAGGTGCAGGCGGATGCGCTCCAGTCACGAACACGTGGCATGAGGTCGCTTCCAGCAACAGAAAGCTATCCAGGCAGTCCTAGAGAGCCCTGACCGTTACCTCTTGCGCCTTCTCGATCTTCAGCGGGTTGCGCAGCGGCAGGCCGAAATCGGGCGCGGAGATCTCGAAGACGTCGCCGGCCTCAGGCTTGACGCCGTCGGCGAAGGAAAGCGTCGCGGTGCCGAACATGTGGATGTGCACGTCGCCCGGCTGGCGGAAGACCGTGTATTTGAAGTGGTGGTGCTCGAGATTGGCGATGGTGTGCGACATGTTCGCCTCGCCGGAGAGGAACGGCTTCTCCCACAGCGTCTTGCCGCTGCGCAGGATCTTCGAGGCACCGCGGATGTCTTCCGGCAGGTCGCCGACCAGGATCTCCGGGCCGTAGGAGGCGTTCCGGAGCTTGGAATGCGCGAGATAGAGATAGTTCATGCGCTCGGTGACGTGGTCGGAGAACTCGTTGGACAGCGCAAAGCCGACGCGGAAGGGCGTGCCGTCGTCGCCGATCACGTAGATGCCGGCGATCTCGGGCTCTTCGCCGCCATCTTTGGCAAAAGCCGGCGACAGGAGCGGCGCGCCCGGCGCGACGGCCATCGTGCCGTTGCCCTTGTAGAACCATTCCGGCTGCACGCCGACCTCGCCGGCCTTCGGCTTGCCGGCCTCAAGACCCATGCGGAACATCTTCATGGAATCGGTCAGTGTTTCCTCGCCGTCGGCGTGAAGCTTCTTGTGCATGGAATCGCGGGTGGCGGCGGAGCCGAGATGGGTAAGGCCGGTGCCGGTGAGATGAAGATGCGCGGCGTCGGGATGGTTGATCGGCGCGATCAGCCGACCCTGGCGGTAGGCGGCGTCGAGATCGACGGTCTTGCCGAACCCCTTGCGCTCGATCAGCGCGGCAAGGCCGGTGCCGCCGCGGGCGGCTTCGAGAGCGAGCGCATAGACGCTTTTCGCGCCGTTCACGACCCGCGTGGCGCCGTTGGCGCGCGCCACCACCTGGATCATGTCGGACCCGTCGACGATCTGTGAAATCAGCATTTTCTATCCTCCTCGCTGCGGCGCGCCATGTGCCTTCCAGCGCAAAATTTCTGTCGCCGCCCGACCCGGTCGAATGCGGCCGCCTTCCTCAGTATCCATGTTCGATGCCGCTCGAGCCCCAGGTAATCGACCGCCGCGGCTTTTCTCGGTGCCCGCTCAAGCCTTCTTCTTGTTGTAGAGGTCGAAGGCGACGGCGCCGAGCAGCACCAGCCCCTTGATGACCTGCTGCCAGTCGATGTTGATGCCCATGATGCCCATGCCGTTGTTCATGACGCCCATGATGAAGGCGCCGATGACGGCTCCGGCCACCTCGCCGACGCCGCCCATGGCCGACGCGCCGCCGACGAAGACGGCCGCGATCACGTCGAGCTCCATGCCGGCGCCCGCCTTCGGCGTCGCCTGGTTGAGGCGCGCGGCGTAGATCAGGCCTGCGAGCGCGGCGAGCATGCCCATGATGACGAAGACGTAGAAGGTCAGCCGCTCGGTCCGGATGCCGGAGAGCGCCGCGGCCTTGATGTTGCCGCCCATGGCGAAGATGCGCCGGCCGAACGTCATGCGCTTGGTGACGAAGACGAAGATGACGATGAGGATGCCCATCACGATCAGCACGTTGGGCAGTCCCCTGTAGGAGGCGAACTTGTACATCAGGAAAAGGATGATGCCGGCGAGCACCAGGTTCTTGATGACGAAGAGCGAGAACGGCTCGGCGTCATAGCCGTGGCTCTCGCGGTCGCGGCGGCTCTTCAGCGCGAAATAGAGCATGGCCGCGACGATCAGCACAGCGATCACCATGGTGGTGGAATGGAGCACCAGGCCGGTGTTGGGCATAGGGTTGCCGGCGTCGTTGAGCTTCGGCGCGACGAGCACCAGGGGACCGATGAAATCGGGGATGAAGCCTGCCGACAGCATCTGGAATTCGGTCGGGAACGGACCGACCGAGCGGCCGCCGAGCAGCCACAGGAGCAGGCCCTTGAAGACCAGCATGCCCGACAGGGTGACGATGAAGGACGGGATCTTCATATAGGCGATGAAGTACCCCTGGGCGCCGCCGATGACGCCGCCGACCGCGATGCAGACGATGCCAGCGACGAGCGGGTTGAAGCCGTAGTCGACCATCAGCACGGCCGCGACCGCGCCGATGAAGCCGGCGACCGAGCCGACCGAAAGGTCGATGTGCCCGGCGACGATGACCAGCAGCATGCCGAGCGCCATCACCACGATGTAGGAGTTCTGCAGCACCAGGTTGGTGAGATTGACCGGCAGGAACAGGATGCCGTTCGTCATGTACTGGAAGAACAGCATGATGACGATGAGCGCCACCACCAGGCCGTACTGGCGAAAATTCTCCTTGATCGCGGCCTGGGTGGAAGCCTTCGCGGCGTTGGCTGTCGGTGCGGCGGTCTCGGTGCTCATGACGCTGCCTTTTCCTCTCCGCGGACGATGGCCCGCATGATCTTCTCCTGCGACGCCTCGTGGCCGGCCATCTCGCCGACGATGCGGCCCTCGTTCAGCACGTAGATGCGGTCGCAGATGCCGAGCAGCTCGGGCATCTCCGACGAGATGACGACGATGCCTTTGCCTTCCTCGGCGAGCTTGTTGATGATGGTGTAGATCTCGTATTTGGCGCCGACGTCGATGCCGCGCGTCGGCTCGTCGAGGATCAGCACGTCCGGGTTGGCGAAGAGCCATTTCGACAGCACAACCTTCTGCTGGTTGCCGCCGGAAAGGTTGCCGGTGATCTGGTAGACGCTGGAGGAGCGGATGTTGGTCTTCTTGCGGTACTCGTTGGCGACCTTGAGTTCGCGCAAATCGTCAATGATGCCTGATCCGGAAGAGACGCCCGGCAGGTTGGCGACCGTGACGTTGTGCTTGATATGGTCAATGAGGTTGAGGCCGTAGACCTTGCGGTCCTCGGTCGCGTAGGCGAGGCCGTGCGCGACCGCCTTGCCGACGGTCGAGGTGTCGGCCTTCTTGCCGTGCAGGAAAACCTCGCCGGTGATGTTGGCGCCATAGGTCCTGCCGAAAACGCTCATGGCAAATTCGGTGCGCCCTGCCCCCATCAGGCCGGCGATGCCGACGACCTCGCCCTTCTTCACGTGAAGGTTGATGCCCTTGATGATCTGCCGGTCGGGATGCAGCGGATGATAGACCGACCAGTCCTTCACCTCAAAGATCGTCTCGCCGACATTCGGCGTGCGCGTCGGATAGCGGTCTTCCATGGTGCGGCCGACCATCGAGGTGATGATGCGGTCTTCGGTGAGGTCGGCCTTGTCCATCGTCTCGATGGTCTGGCCGTCGCGGATGACGGTGACGCGGTCGGCGACCTTCTTCACCTCGTTCAGCTTGTGCGAGATGAGGATCGCGGTCATGCCCTGCCGCTTGAACTCGAGGAGCAGGTCGAGCAGGTGCTGGCTGTCCTTTTCGGACAGGCTGGCGGTCGGCTCGTCGAGAATCAGAAGCTTCACTTCCTTGGAAAGCGCCTTGGCGATCTCCACGAGCTGCTGCTTGCCGGTGCCTATGTTGGTGATCAGCGTGTCGGGGTCCTCGTTCAGCCCGACCTTCTTCAGCAGCGCGGCCGCCCGGCGTCTCGCGAGGTTCCAGTCGATGACGCCGAAACGCGTCTGCTCGTTGCCGAGGAAGATGTTCTCGGCGATCGACAGCAGCGGAACCAGCGCCAGCTCCTGATGGATGATGACGATGCCGCGCTTCTCGCTGTCATGGATGCCGGTGAAACGGCACTCTTGGCCTTCGTAAAAAATCTCGCCGGAATAGTCGCCGAAGGGATAGACGCCGGAAAGAACCTTCATCAGCGTCGACTTGCCGGCGCCGTTCTCGCCGACGACGGCGTGAATCTCGCCCTTGCGGACATCGAGATTGACGTTCGAAAGCGCCTTCACGCCCGGGAACGTCTTGGTGATGTCGCGCATCTCCAGAATGGTGTCGGCCATGGCCAATCCTGTCACCGATCCATTGTCCCTGCCGCAATCCCGGACGAAAAGCCGTTTTCCGCTTCCTGGAATGCCTTCGGCCAAATTAAGTCAGCTTCGAAGGGAACGAAAGAACCCCGCGCCGGAGCGCGGGGTCCCGTAATTTTCGACCGTTCTTACTTGAGCTCTTCGGCCTTGATGTAGCCGGACTCGACCACGATCTTCTCGTAGTTCGACTTGTCGACCGACACCGGGACGAGCAGGTAGGACGGAACCACCTTGACGCCGTTCTCATAGGTCTTGGTGTCGTTGATCTCGGGCTGGCCGCCGGAGAGCGCGGTGTCGACGAGGGCAGCGGTCACCTTGGCGAGCTCGCGGGTGTCCTTGAAGACCGTCGAGTACTGCTCGCCGGCGATGATCGCCTTCACCGAAGGGGTCTCGGCGTCCTGGCCGGTGATGATCGGCCAGGCCTGGTCGGCACTGCCGTAACCAACGCCGCGCAGCGACGAGATGATGCCGCGCGAGAGGCCGTCATACGGGGCGAGCACGCCGTGCACGCGGCTACCGTCGGAGTAGTTGGCCGACAGGATGTTGTCCATGCGCGCCTGCGCCACGGCCGCATCCCAGCGCAGCGTGCCGACCTTCTCCATGCCGGTCTGGCCCGACTTGATGACGATCTCGCCGCTGTCGATCATCGGCTGCAGCACGGACATGGCACCGTCGTAGAAAAAGAAGGCGTTGTTGTCGTCCGGTGAGCCGCCGAACAGCTCGACGTTCCACGGCTTCTGGTCGCCGAAGCGCTCCTTGAGGCCGGCAACCAGCGATTCCGCCTGCAGCACGCCCACCTTGAAGTTGTCGAAGGTGGTGTAATAGTCGACGTTCGGGCTCTCGCGGATCAGGCGGTCGTAGGCGACCGTGATCGCGCCGCCGTCCTTGGCCTGCTGGAGCACCTGCGACAGGGTGGTGCCATCGATGGAGGCAACGACCAGCGCCTTGGCGCCCTTGGTCACCATGCCTTCGATCTGCGCGAGCTGGTTAGGGATGTCGTCCTCGGCATACTGCAGGTCGACGGTGTAGCCCTTGGCCTCCAGCGCCGCCTTCAGCTCGTTGCCGTCGCTGATCCAGCGCAGCGAGGACTTGGTCGGCATGGCGATGCCGACGAGGCCCTTGTCCTGCGCATGGGCGCCGAAGCTCATGGTCGCCAGGCCGAGCGCCAGCGCGCCGACCATTGCCTTGATGATTTTCACTGTGAATCTCCCTTGGTGATGACGTGTCGCAGCCGGACTTGCCGGTCGCCCTTCCGTGCCTGTCGCCTCGGCGCAGGCCTTATTGGTCTGATTATCCTCCCAGAGCGTCGCTCGAACCGGCCGCCAGCTCTCGGCTTGCGCGGCCGTCGAAGGACAGCCGGAAACTGGCTTCAATCGATATAACTGTCAAATGCAATTTATGATGCGCGGCATAACCTATTGGTATGCTAGAGGCGACATGCAACGTTTCAACCGGCGGAGAACGCATTGGAAGGGTCATACAGCCAGAATCGGGAACTGCCTGGCGAAGACACCGAAGGCCTGCTGCGCAGCGGCCTGAAAGTCTCGCATATGCGCATGATCGTGGCGGTCGAGGACAGCGGCCAGATCAGCGCGGCGGCCCACATGCTGAACATCTCGCAACCGGCCGCCTCGCGCATGATCGCCGAGATGGAGGACATATTGGGGGTGCCGCTCTGCCGGCGGCTGCCGCGCGGCGTGGAACTGACGCCGTTCGGGGCGGCATTGGCGCGGCGGGCGCGGACCATGCTGCTGGAACTGCGCGAGGTGGATCGCGAGATTTCCGATCTGAGATCCGGCAAGGGCGGCGCGGTGTTTCTCGGCGCTGTCACCGCGCCGGCGATCGGCTTGGCCGTGCCGGCGATTCGGCGAATCCGGAAAAAATATCCGCGCATCGAGATCAGCGTCCAGGTCGACACCAGCGGAGTGCTGGCGCGCGAACTGCTCGCGTCGCGCCACGACTTCATTATCGCGCGCATTCCCGACGACCTCAATCCACGGCTCTTCGAGGCGCGCGTCATCGGCATAGAAAAGGCCTGCCTGATCGTCCGGCGCGGCCATCCGCTGGCCGACGGACGAGCTGCGGAACTCGAGCAACTGACCAATTACGACTGGGTGTTCCAGCCGGGAGGGTCGCTGCTCAGGCGCACCATCGAGACGATCTTCATGAGCCGCAACGTGCCGCTGCCCGATCGAATCCTGAACACGACGTCGCTGCTGCTGACGATGGTGATGGTGGCGCAGTCGGACGCCATCGCGCCGGTGGCGCTCGACATGGCGAAGTTCATCAATGCCGAAGACGGGCTCGACGGCGCCATCGAGATCCTGCCGATCTCCTTCGATATCGACGTGCAGCCCTACAGCCTGATCATGGCGCGCAACCGGGCGCTCTCGCCGGCGGCCAAGCTGCTCTACGACCACATACTGGAAGAGATACGATAGACGGCCGCCGCTTCCCTAGAAGAAGTGGTGCGTGCGTCCGCAGGAGGAGCCGACCATCGCGCAATTCGACGGGCTGTAGGGTTTCGCCGTCGATGTCGCCTGACAGGCCGTCAGTGCGAAGGCTGCGGTGATCAGGAGAAATGCGAACGTGGTGCGATGGCTCCGAAGCATAACGACCTCTTTCGATTGCTCCCAGCGACCGGAACGGGGATCAAATACCTGCCTTGCAGCGCTTGCAAGCGGAACAGTGTGGGCGGATGTCGATCCGGTTTAAAACCCGCCTTTTTCCGGTTGACCCGTTCGGGCACTCTCCCTATGTTCCGCCGCAATTTCGAGGGTGCTTCGCGCCCTGCGGGAGCGCGTAGCTCAGCCGGTAGAGCAACTGACTTTTAATCAGTAGGTCCTGGGTTCGAGCCCCAGCGCGCTCACCAACACAGCCTGGCCTCAATCACCTGTTCGCTTCCGATCCGCGACCGTCGTATCCTCCTCCTCAGGCGGTTACGCAGCGTAAGAAATCGAACATTAAAATTTTGCAATCTGGGGTGTAACGAGGAACTATTCGCGCCTATCTGCCGTTTGCCGCCTGAAGGGACCGTACGTCTGGTCCAGAATGAGGATTCGTTATGAAAAAATTCCTGTCAGCTTTATGCGCCACTGCGATGACGGCGTCGTTCGCCCTGGGCGGCGCCCTCCCGGCGAATGCGGCGCCGATCCATATGCCGAAGGCTCCGGCGGCGGAGCACTCCGATGTCGTAAACGTGCAGGACTGGCGCTGGAAGCGGAACCGCCCGAGTTTCGGCAACGAACGGGTGAACCGCAACATCCGCCGCGGCAACAGGCATTGGGACAATCGGAGATATGTGGACCGCAGGGGCAACTGGCACAACGGTCATCGCGGCTATCGCTACAAGAGGCATTGGGACGACCGCTACTACAACGGGTTCTGGTTCCCGGCCGGCGCCTTCATTGCCGGCGCCATCGTCGGCGGTGCGATCGCCAACAGCAACAATGGCGGCTACTACCGCGGCGGTGGCGGCAGCGCGCATGTCGAATGGTGCTACGACCGCTATCGGTCCTATCGTGCCTCCGACAATACGTTCCAGCCCTATAACGGGCCGCGCCGCCAGTGCTATTCGCCCTATAGCTGATCGCTGAACGCATATCGAAAGAAGGCCCGCGTCGGAAACGGCGCGGGCCTTTTCATGAGCGGCCGGATCAGACGGTGAGCGTGCGGCGGACGGCGTCGCGCCAGCCGTTCAGCTTAGCGTCGCGGGTCTTCGCATCCATCTTCGGCTTGAAGCGGCGCTCGAGCGCCCAGCTCCTGGCAAAGTCCTGGCCTTTCGGCCACACCCCTGCCCTGGAGCCGGCAAGCCATGCGGCACCCAAGGCTGTGGTCTCAAGGATCTCAGGCCGGTCGACCGGCGCGTCCAGTATGTCGGCCAGCCGCTGCATCGTCCAGTCCGACGCCACCATGCCGCCGTCGACCCTGAGCACGGTGGAATTGGAAGCGCCCTTCCAGTCCTTCTTCATCGCATCGAGCAGATCGCGCGTCTGGTAGGCGACGGCCTCGAGCGCTGCCCGCGCGAATTCGGCCGGCCCGGAATTGCGCGTCAGGCCGAAGATCGCGCCGCGCGCGTCGGCGTCCCAGTGCGGCGCGCCGAGGCCGACGAAGGCCGGCACGAGATACACGTTCTGCGTGTCGTCCGCCTTGGCCGCCAGCTCCCCGCTATGGGCGGCTTTCGAGATCATCCTGGCGCCGTCGCGCAGCCATTGTACGGCCGCGCCCGCGATGAAGATCGAGCCTTCCAGCGCATAGGTCGTCCTGCCGTCGAGGCGGTAGGCAATGGTGGTCAGCAGCCGGTTCTTCGAACGCACGATGTCGGCGCCGGTGTTGAGCACCGCAAAGCAGCCGGTGCCGTAGGTCGATTTCATCATGCCCGGCTTGAAGCAGGCCTGGCCGATGGTGGCGGCATGCTGGTCGCCGGCGACGCCGAGGATCGGGATCGCAGCGCCGAAGATGGCTTTCTCGGTAACGCCGAAATCATCGGCGCAGTCCTTCACGACAGGCAGGAGCGTCGCCGGGATATCCAGTATCTTCAGCAGTTCCGCGTCCCACTCGTTCTTCTCGATGTTGTAGACGAGCGTGCGCGAGGCATTGGTGGCGTCGGTGGCGTGGACCCTGCCGCCGGTCAGCCGCCAGATGAGGAAACTGTCAATCGTGCCGGCGAGCAATTCGCCTTTTTCGGCGCGCTTCCTGGCGCCTTTCACGCGGTCGAGCAGCCAAGCGATCTTGGTGCCCGAGAAATAGGGATCGAGCAGCAGGCCGGTCTTGCGCGAGAACTTCTTCTCCAGTCCCGCCTTCCTAAGCTTTGCGCAGAGCGGCGCGGTGCGCCTGTCTTGCCAGACGATCGCATTGTGGATCGGCTTTCCGGTCGCCTTGTCCCAGATGACCACGGTCTCGCGCTGGTTGGTGATGCCGATGGCTGCGATCCCGACCGCCTTCACCTTGGCCTTGCGCAGCGCTTCCTTCGCTGCCCAGAGCACGCTCTGCCAGATCTCCTCCGGGTTATGCTCGACCCAGCCCGAGGCCGGATAGAACTGCGTGAACTCCTTCTGGCCGACACCGGCGATCTTCATCTTCCCGTCGAAGACGATGGCGCGCGACGATGTCGTGCCCTGGTCGATGGCGAGAATGTAGCCTGTCATGATCCCTCCGATCAGCCGAACAGGGAGGCGGCATCACGCCGCCTCCCCGTTCTTCGTTCCGTCCGGGCGCGAACGCCCGACCGATATGCTTACTGCCAGCTCTTCACCAGTTCGTCGTAGTTGATGGTGATCGGCTTTTCCTTCTCGTTCTCGATCTTGAGCTGCGGCGCAAGGTTGCCCTTCGAGACGGCATCCTTGTTCCAATATTCGAGGTCGTGCTCTTCGGCGAGCTTCGGCCCCATGTCGCCCATGACGCCGGAGCGCTCCAGACGCGCGAGGACTTTCTCCTGCTCGGCGCAGAGCGAGTCCATCGCCTCCTGGGCGGTCTTGGCACCCGACGACGCGTCGCCGATCGCCTGCCACCAGAGCTGCGCCAGCTTCGGGTAGTCAGGAATGTTCGTGCCGGTCGGCGACCACTGGACGCGGGCCGGCGAACGGTAGAACTCGATCAGGCCGCCGAGCTTCGGTGCACGATCCGTGAAGGACTGGTGGCGGATCGAGGACTCGCGGATCAGCGTCAGGCCGACATGGCTCTTCTTCACGTCCACCGTCTTCGACGTCACGAACTGCGCGTAAAGCCAGGCGGCCTTGGCGCGGTCTTCCGGGGTCGACTTGAGGATCGTCCAGGAACCGACGTCCTGGTAGCCGAGCTTCATGCCGTCCTTCCAGTAGACGCCATGCGGCGACGGGGCGAAGCGCCACTTCGGCGTGCCGTCCTCGTTGACGACCGGCAGGCCCGGCTTCACGAAGTCGGCGGTGAAGGCCGTATAGGTGAACATCTGCTGCGCGACCTCGCCCTGGGCGGGGACCGGGCCGGATTCGGAGAAAGTCATGCCCTGGGCGGCGGCAGGCGCATAGGCCTTCAGCCACTGCAGGTACTTCTCGATCGAATAGACCGCAGCCGGGCCATTGGTGTCGCCGCCGCGGGCTACGCAGGAGCCGACGGGGCGCGAGTTCTCGTCGACCTTGATGCCCCACTCGTCGACCGGCTTGCCGTTCGGGATGCCCTTGTCGCCGTTGCCGGCCATCGAGAGCCAGGCATCGGTGAAGCGCCAGCCGAGCGACGGGTCCTTCTTGCCATAGTCCATGTGGCCGTAGACCTTCTTGCCATCGATCTCGCGGCCGGTGAAGAACTCGGCGATGTCCTCATAGGCCGACCAGTTGACGGGAACGCCGAGGTCGTAGCCGTACTTGGCCTTGAAGTCCGCCTTGTTCTTCTCGTCGTTGAACCAGTCGTAGCGGAACCAGTAGACGTTCGCGAACTGCTGGTCGGGAAGCTGGTAGAGCTTGCCGTCCGGAGCCGTGGTGAACGACGTACCGATGAAGTCGGCGAGATCGAGGTTCGGGTTGGTGACGTCCTTGCCCTCGTTCGCCATCCAGTCGGTCAGGCTGCGCGCCTGCTGGTAGCGCCAATGCGTACCGATCAGGTCCGAGTCGTTGACGTAGGCGTCATAGATGTTCTCGCCCGACTGCATCTGCGTCTGCAGCTTCTCGATGACGTCGCCTTCGCCGATCAGATCATGCGTGATCTTGATGCCGGTGATGTCGGAGAACGCCTTGGCGAGCGTCTTCGATTCATATTCGTGCGTCGTGATGGTTTCCGAGACGACCTTGATGTCCATGCCCGCGAAAGGTTTCGCCGCATCGATGAACCACTGCATCTCGGCCTCCTGGGCGGCGCGGTCGAGCGTCGACAGGTCACCGATCTCGGCGTCGAGGAAGGCCTTGGCTTCGTCCATTCCGGCGTAGGCTTGTCCAGCCCCAAGCAGCAGGACAAGGGCAGTCGTCGATGTTAACAGATGCCGTCGCATTTCGTTTCCTCCACAAGGTTACAGTGCGATCGGAGCGGTCGCCGGCACGCGGCCGCTCCAACTATTTCCCCCTCTATACGTAGCGGAACACGCCAATCGCGTAGACCACGGAGAGAGCGAGAGCCCACCACAGGTTGGAGCCCACAAGCCCAAGCCATGCGAGGTGGATGAATGCGCTGCCGAGCAGCGATAGGAACAGACGGTCGCCGCGGGTCGTCTCGAAGCGCAACAGGCCGACGCGCGGATTGCCGCCCGGCGAGGCGTATTCCCACACCGCCATCAGCGCGAGCAGCAGGAATATCGTCAGGAAGAACAGCGCGGTCGGGAAGGTCCAGGCCATCCAGCCGCCGGGGATCAGGGGCGCGCCCCAGTCGCGGGCTTCGTCGCGCAGTGGCACGAAGGAGGCAAGCGCGGCGGCGAGCACAAGGTAGGCGGCGAGCACGGCAATCAGCGGGATGGGCCAGCGGCGGGCGGTCGTCATCATACCCTCCCCAGGGCGAAGCCCTTGGCGATGTAGTTGCGCACGAACCAGATCACCAGCGCGCCCGGGATGATGGTCAGCGCACCGGCGGCGGCGAGCACGCCCCAGTCCATGCCCGAGGCCGACACGGTGCGAGTCATGATCGCGGCGATCGGCTTCGCATCGGTGGTGGTCAGGGTGCGTGCGATCAGCAGTTCCACCCAGGAGAACATGAAGCAGAAGAAGGCGGCGACGCCGACGCCCGACGCGATCAGCGGCATGAAGATCTTCACGAAGAAGCGCGGGAAGGAATAGCCGTCGATATAGGCGGTCTCGTCGATCTCCTTGGGCACGCCGGACATGAAGCCTTCCAGGATCCACACCGCCAGCGGCACGTTGAACAGGCAGTGCGCGAGCGCGACCGCGATATGCGTGTCGATCAGCCCGAAGGCCGAATAGAGCTGGAAGAAGGGCAGCGCGAAGACGGCCGGCGGCGCCATGCGGTTGGTCAGCAGCCAGAAGAACAGGTGCTTGTCGCCGAGGAAGCGGTAGCGCGAGAAGGCGTAGGCGGCCGGCAGCGCGACGGCGATCGAGATCACCGTGTTCATGACCACATAGATGATCGAGTTGATGTAGCCCTTGTACCAGGACGGGTCGGTGAAGATCACCGCATAGTTCCGGAGCGTCGGATCCCGCGGGAACAGCGAGAAGGCGCCGAGGATCTCCTGGTTGGTCTTGAAGCTCATATTGACCAGCCAGTAGATCGGCAGGAGCAGGAAGACGATGTAGATGGTCGGCACCAGCCACCAGAAGCGGGATTCCTCGCCGCGGCGGCGCATGGCCCTTGCGACGGCATCCTGTCCGGCGCCGCGGGCGCCGGCGGCCGGCGAGCCTATCTCAGCACGGACCGCCACGGCGACGTTGTCCTTTCCGTTCGCCATCTCAGCGCTCCTGCCCGTAATTGGTCATGACGGTGTAGAACACCCATGACAGCAGGAGGACGATGAGGAAGTAGACGATCGACATCGCCGCCGCCTCGCCGAGATTGAACTCGCCGATGGCGAGCTTGACGAGGTCGATCGACAGGAAGGTCGTGGTGTTGCCGGGGCCGCCGCCGGTGACGACGAAGGGCTCGGTGTAGATCATGAAACTGTCCATGAAGCGCAGGAGCACCGCGATCAAAAGCACGCGGTTCATCTTCGGCAGCTGGATGTAGCGGAAGATCGCCCAGCGCGACGCGCCGTCGATCTTGGCGGCCTGGTAGTAGGCGTCAGGGATGGAAACGAGGCCGGCATAGCACAGGAGGACGACGAGGCTCGTCCAGTGCCACACATCCATCAGGATGACCGTGATCCAGGCGTCGAAGGGATCGTTGACGTAGTTGTAGTCGATGCCGAGCGCGGCAAGCGAATAGCCGAGCAGCCCGATGTCGATACGGCCGAAAACCTGCCAGATCGTGCCGACCACGTTCCACGGAATGAGCAGCGGCAGCGCCATCAGCACCAGGCAGACCGAAACGCCCCAGCCGGAGCGCGGCATGTTGAGCGCGATGAAGATGCCGAGCGGTATCTGGATCGCCAGGATGATGGCCGAAAAGACGAGGTTGCGCCCCATCGAATTCCAGAAGCGGTCAGACGCCAGCACTTCCTGGTACCAGTCAGTGCCGGCCCAGAAGAACTCGTTGTTGCCGAACGTGTCCTGCACCGAATAGTTCACGACCGTCATCAGCGGGATGATCGCCGAGAAGGCGACCAGCAGCAGCACCGGCAGCACCATGAACCAGGCCTTGTTGTTCCAGGGCTTGTCCATGGCGCTCTAGCCTCCCATCTCGACGCGCCAGGAATCGGCGTAGAGGTTGATGCCTGCCGGATCGAATTCGATCCTGGGGTCGGCGGGAATCTCCGCGTCCTCGCCGACGATCACCGCGACGTCGCATCCTTCGAGGCTGGCCCGCACCACCTTGTGGCGGCCGATGTCCTCGACCTTGCGGATCGTTGCCGGCATGCCGGCGGCACCGAGCCGCACATATTCGGGACGTATGCCGAGTTCGATCGCGCCGGCGCCGGCCATCTTCGGCGCACCCGGAAGTTCGATCGTCTGGCTGCCGAGCTTCGCGTTGCTGCCGTCGACCGAGACGGGCAGGACGTTCATGCCCGGCGAACCGATGAAGTAGCCGACGAAAGTGTGCTTCGGCCGCTCGAAGAGTTCGGCGGGCGTGCCGATCTGCACGACCTCGCCCTCATACATGACGACGACATGGTCGGCGAAGGTCAGCGCCTCGGTCTGGTCGTGCGTGACATAGACCATCGTGTAGCCGAAGCGCTTGTGCAGCTGCTTCAACTGCGAGCGCAGCACCCACTTCATGTGCGGGTCGATGACGGTCAGCGGCTCATCGAACAGGATGGCGTTGACGTCGTGGCGCACCAGCCCGCGGCCGAGCGAGATCTTCTGCTTCTGGTCGGCGGTGAGCCCCCTCGCCCGGCGCCTCACCATGTCGGCGAGCCCGGTCATCTCAAGCGTTTCGCGCACGCGGCGGTCGACGTCCGCCTCCGGCACGCCGCGGTTCCTGAGTGGGAAGGCCAGATTGTCGTAGACGGACATGGTGTCGTAGACGACCGGGAACTGGAACACCTGGGCGATGTTGCGCTCCTGCGTCGACAGGTGGGTGACGTCCCTGCCGTCGAACAGCAGTTCGCCGTGCGAGGGATGCAGAAGGCCCGAGATGATGTTCAACAGCGTGGTCTTGCCGCAGCCGGACGGCCCGAGCAGCGCATAGGCGCCGCCGTCCTCGAAGGTGTGGTGCACCTCCTTCAGCGCATAGTCTTTCGGCGAGCTGGGATTCGCCCCGTAGGCGTGGCGGATGTGGTTGCATTCGATGCGCGCCATCCTCGCCTCCCTAAGCCGCCAGCTTTTCGCGCGCCGCGGCCGACCGGCCCTCAGCGTCGAAGACCATGATGTGGCGTGGATCGATGAACACCTCGACCTCCTGATCCGGCTCGAACGAGAGCACGCTGTGCTCGAGCATGACCCAGCGGACGTCGGCGAAATCGAGATGCACGAAGCTTTCCGAGCCGGTGATCTCGGTGACCGAGACCTTGGCCTTCACCGGCACGGCAGAAGCGCTCGGTCGCGACAAAGAAAGATGGTGGGGTTGAAAGCCGACCGTATAGCTCGCGTCGGCGATGCCGGCGAGGTCCTCCGGCACAGGGAGGTTCACCCCACCATCAAGCAGGAAGCTCGATCCGCTCTTCCTCAGGACGATCGTGTTGAGCGGCGGATCGGCGAAGGTTTTCGCGGTGACGAGGTCCACCGGCCGGCGGAACACATCGATGGTCGGGCCGAACTGCGTGACGCGGCCTTCGGACAGCGTCGCGGTGTTGCCGCCGAGGAGCAGCGCCTCGTGCGGTTCGGTGGTAGCGTAGACGAAGATGGTGCCGGCTTCGGCGAAGATCTTCGGCAATTCCTCGCGCAGTTCCTCGCGCAGCTTGTAATCGAGGTTCGCCAGCGGCTCGTCGAGCAGGACCAGCGACGCATTCTTGACGATGGCGCGGGCAAGCGCGGTGCGCTGCTGCTGGCCGCCCGACAGGTTGAGCGGCGTGCGGTCGAGATAGGGTGTGAGCTTCAGGAGCGAGGCGGCGCGCTGCACCTCGCGCTCAATCGTCGCCTTGTCGGCGCCGGCGACCCTGAGCGGCGATGCGATGTTCTCGTAGACCGTCATCGCCGGATAGTTGATGAACTGCTGGTAGACCATGGCAATATTGCGCTTCTGCACCGGCATGCCGGTGACGTCGGCACCGTCGAACCAGACAGAGCCCGACGTCGGCGCATCGAGCCCGGCCATCAGGCGCATCAGGCTGGTCTTGCCGGAGAGGGTCGGTCCGAGCAGCACGTTCAGCGAGCCGTGGCGAAGCGTCAGCGACACGTCGCGGATATGGTCCGCGCCGGACACGGTCTTCGTGACATTTCGCAGTTCGAGCATTCCGCCGCCTCCCTTGGCCGATACTCTCGAGTTCAGCTTCTACTCCGCGGCTGCAGTGTGCAAGCCGGGCTTCAGTCCCTTCATGTATTCGTCGAGCGCGGCTGCCTCCTCGCGGGAGAACGTCAGCCCGCGCTTCGTCCTGCGCCACAGCACGTCCTCGGCCGTTACCGCCCATTCCTGGTCGATCAGATGGCGGACCTCCGCCTCGTAGAGGTCCGGCCCGAATTTGCGGCCTAGATCGGCTTCCGACCTCGCAAGGCCGAGCAAGGTTTTCGCGCGCGTGCCGTAGAGACGGCTGAGACGGCGCGCGAGATGGCGATCGAGGAAGGGGTAGTCGGCCTTCAGCCGCGCGACCTGGGCGTCGAAACCGGTCGCAGGGAAATCGCCGCCGGGCAGCGGCGCATTCGCGGTCCAGGACTTTCCCTTCGGGCCGAGGAAATGCTCGATCTTCTCCAGCATGTGTTCGGCGAGGCGGCGATAGGTGGTGATCTTGCCGCCGAAGATGTTGATGACAGGCGGGCCGTCCTGCGGGTGATCGGCCTTCAGCACGTAGTCGCGCGTCGCTTCCTGCGCCTTCGACGCGCCGTCGTCATAGAGCGGGCGCACGCCCGAATAGGTCCAGACGATGTCCTCCGGCATCACCGGCGCTGCGAAATATTCGCTCGCGGCATCGCAGAGGTATTTCGTTTCGGCATCGCTGATCTTCGCTTCGTGGGGATCGCCGGAATAGTCCCGGTCGGTGGTGCCGATCAGCGTGAAATCTTCCTCATAAGGGATGGCGAAGATGATGCGGCCGTCATTGTTCTGGAAGAAATAGGCGCGGGGATCGTCGTACTTCTTGCGCACGACGATGTGGCTGCCCTGGACGAGGCGGACATTGTGCACGTCGTTCTGGCCGAGCGCGGCGGCGAGCACATGGTCGACCCACGGGCCGGCCGCGTTGACGATGAGGCGCGCCCTCACCTCCTCGACCTGCTGGCTGCGGAGGTCTTCGACGGCGACGACCCAATGGTCGCCTTCGCGGCGCGCGCTCGCCACCTTCGCGCGGGTGCGGATCGTGGCGCCCCTGTCGGCAGCGTCGCGGGCGTTGAGCACGACGAGGCGGGCATCGTTCACCCAGCCGTCGGAATATTCGAAAGCCTTGGTGAAGATAGGCTTCAGCGGCTTGCCGGCGGGGTCGCTGCGCATGTCGATCGTGCGCGTCGCCGGCAGGAGCTTGCGGCCGCCGATATGGTCGTACAGGAAGAGGCCCAGCCGGACGAGCCAGGCGGGGCGCGGACCGCCCCTGTGATACGGCAGCACGAAACGCATCGGCCAGATGATGTGTGGCGCGTTGCGCCACAGCACCTCGCGCTCCATCAGCGATTCACGCACCAGCCGGAATTCGTAATGTTCCAGGTAGCGCAGTCCGCCGTGGATCAGCTTGGTGGAAAACGACGAGGTGCCGCTGGCAAGATCGTTCATTTCGGCGAGGAAGACGGAATAGCCCCGACCGGCCGCGTCGCGGGCGATGCCGCATCCGTTGATGCCGCCGCCTATGACAAAGACGTCGTGGATCGGGGATGCGTTCAATCTGTCCTCCACGCTTTCGCACCGCAGCATTCTTGCTTTTAGCGAAAGCGTTTTGGATTATTTCGAAAATGTAACGAATGTCAAACGAAATAGCGGAGACGCAGGGTCAGCTCGTCGTCTCGATCAGTTCTACCTCGGAGTCCCGGCAGATATTGCGGATGGCAGGCAGGTCGCAGCGGTCGGTGATGAAGGTGTCGACCTGGCTGAGATGGCCGATGCGCACCGGTGCTGTTCGCTCGAATTTCGTCGCGTCGGCAACGAGGATGACATGCCGCGCATTGGCGATGATCGCTTGCGCGACCTTGACCTCGCGAAAGTCAAAATCGAGCAGCGCCCCATCGTCGTCGATCGCGGAGGCGCCGATCACCGCGTAGTCGACCTTGAACTGCTTGATGAAATCGACAGCCGCCTCGCCCACGACGCCGCCGTCCGAGCCGCGCACGACGCCGCCCGCGATCACCACCTCGATCGAGGGATAGACCCGCATCCTATTGGCAACATTGATGTTATTGGTAATGACCATGAGCCCGTCATGGTCGAGGAGCGCCTTGCTGACGGCCTCCGTGGTGGTGCCGATATTGATGAAGAGCGAGGCGTGGTCGGGGATCAGCCGCGCCGCGGCGAGGCCGATCGCCTCCTTCTCGTCGGCAGCGATCTTGCGCCGCGCCTCATATTCCATGTTCTCGATGCCGGAGGGGAATAGCGCCCCGCCATGGATGCGCGTCAGCAGGCGCTGATCGCACAAATCGTTGAGATCCTTGCGGATCGTCTGCGGCGTGACCGCAAAATGCTGGGCAAGATCATCGACCAGGACGCGGCCGTTGTCCTTGGCCATCTGGATGATTTCGTTGTGACGCTCGGACAGGAACATGGGGAACCTCCGCTTTCGTTTTTAGCAGAATCACGTAAAAACGAAAGCGGATATCAGAGACTCACGACGGCCGAACGACCTTATCGCTAACGAAACGCGTCCATGGTCACGCCTTTCCGCCGTTCAGACCGGAGGCGATCTCGGTGATGGCGTGAAAGGCAGCATCGACGTCGGCCTCGGTCGCGTCGAACTGCCCCGCCTGGAAGCGGATGGCGACGCGGCCGTCGATGCGCGTCTGGGTGAGATAGATGCGGCCGTCGTCGTTGATAGCCGTGACGAGCGCGAGATTGTGCTCGTCGGTCATGTGCTCGTCGCGGGCCTGATGGCGGAAGCTGAACAGCGACAGCATCGGCTCGGTGACGATCTCGAAGCCCGGCACCTCGGCGAGCCGCGAGGCAAGCTTCTCGCTCCAGCGGACGTGATTGCGGATCATCTCGCGCAGGCCTTCAAGCCCGTGCGCCCGGAGCAGAAACCACAGCTTCAATGCGCGGAAGCGGCGGCCGAGCGGAACAGTCCATTCCGAATAGTTGACGACGCCATCCTTGCCATGGGTCTTCAGATATTCCGGCTTGATCGCCAGCGTGCGCACCAGGCTTTCGGGATCGCGCACGAAATGGATCGAACAGTCAAACTGCGCGCCGAGCCATTTGTGGGGGTTGAAGACGATCGAGTCGGCCTCCTCGATGCCCGTCCAGAAATGCCGGAACTCCGGACAGATCATGGCCGACCCGGCCCAGGCGGCGTCGACGTGAAGGTAGAGGCCGTACCGACGCGCGATGGCCCCGATCGCCGCGATGTCGTCGGTCGCACCGACGCTGGTGCCGCCGACGCAGGCGATCACGCCGGCCGGAAGATGGCCGGCCGCCACATCGGCCTTGATCGCAGCTTCGAGGGCATCCGGCGTCATCGAGCGCCAGCGGCCGCCGGTCGGCACGCGCACGAGATTCTCCTCGCCGATGCCCGAGACCCATATGGCGCGGTCTATGGAAGTGTGGACCTGGTCGGAGGAATAGACGCGCAGGCGCGGCTGACCCGACAGGCCGGAACGGTTGCCGGACCATCCGAGCGCGCGCTCGCGCATGACGAGCACCGCAGAAAGCGTCGCCGACGATGCCGAATCCTGGATGACGCCCGAAAAACCTTCCGGCAGGCCGAGCGCCTGGCGTAGCCAGTCGATCACCTTCGTCTCGAGTTCGGTCGCGGCGGGCGATGTCTGCCAGAGCATGCACTGGGCAGCGATCGCACTGACAAGGTATTCCGCGACGACGGAGACCGGCGCGGCGTTGGCCGGGAAATAGGCGAAGAAACGCGGGTGCTGCCAATGCGTCATGCCAGGCATGATGTCGCGCTCGAACTCGGAGAAAATCTTCTCCATCGGCTCGGGCGTTTCCGGCGCGGACGGCGCGATCAGCGCAGCGATGTCGCCCGGCTGCGCCTGCGCCCGCACCGGCCGCTGGCGCAGCGTACCGCGATAATCGGCGCCCCAGTCGGCGGCGCGATGCGACCATTTCCGGAACTCTTCGTGATCCAAGAGATGCCTCCCCGGCGACGCGATTTTCCCCGACAGTACCGGAAGACGACGGCGCCGGGAAAGGTGCTCAGGTGTCAGGGAAATCGGGCAGGCTCCGGAACGCCTGCCTGAGCGCGTTGGACCAGCCGTCCGAGATGGTGCGGTAATACGGGTCGTCCTGCGCGATGCGTTTCTTCAGCCCGATCCTGAAACTGTCCTTCTCGTAGAAGAGCAGGTCGAGCGGCAGGCCGACCGACAGGTTGGACTTCAGCGTGGAATCGAAGGAGACGAGCAGCAGCTTCACCGTCTCGGCAAGGCTCATCGTCCGGTCGTAGGCGCGCACGATGATGGGCTTGCCGTATTTGGTCTCGCCGACCTGGAAGAACGGCGTGTCGTCGCTGGACTCGATGAAGTTGCCTTCCGGATAGATCATGAACAGCCGGGGCTCGGTGCCGCGGATCTGCCCGCCCAGGATGAACGAGGCGTTGAAATAGGAATCGGCCTTTTCGCCTTCCGGAGACGAGTGGGCGATGACCTCCTTGACCACATTGCCGACCAGCTTGGCCGTCTGGAACATGGACGGCATCTCCAGAAGGGTCGGCGCGCGCTCGTTGGGAGCCTTGGTGCGCTCGTCGAGCATGCTGACCACGGATTGCGTGGTGGCGAGGTTGCCGGCCGACATCAACACGATGACGCGTTCGCCGGGCACCTCCCAGACATGCATCTTGCGGAAAGTGGAGATCGAATCGATACCCGCATTGGTGCGCGTGTCCGACATGAACACGAGCCCCCGGTCGATCTTCAGTCCTACGCAATACGTCATCGAATCGTTTCTGGCAGCCGCAACGCCGATTACTGCTCTACCGTGATCGCGACGGCAAGCTGTTCTTCGGCCGGCCCGAGGCGAATCCCCGACGCCGGCATGGCGTCGCGGTAGTCGCGCCCCACAGCCATGCGTACATAGCGCTCATCGGGTGAAATGCCATTCGAGGCGTCGAACGCTACCCAGCCGAGGCCGAGAACATGCGCCTCGGCCCAGGCGTGGCTGGCTGCCTGGTCGACCGTGTCGTTCATCATGAGATAGCCGCTGACGTAGCGCGCCGGGAAGCCGAGCAGGCGCGCCGCGGCGGCGAAGATATGCGCATGGTCCTGGCAGACGCCGGTGCCCTGCCCCAGCGCCTCCTCGGCGGTGGTGCCGGCATGCGTGGCGCCGATCGTGTAGACGACGTCGTTTTGGATGGTGTTCATCAGCCGGTGCAGGCGGTCGAGTTCCGAGCCTTCGCCGATCGAGGCGGCGAGTTCGCGTATCCCGTCGCCGGGCGCCGTAAGCGCGGTCTGGTACTGGAAAAGCCACAGCGGCGCGAAACCCTTGTGCTCGCCGAACACGCCGGCTGTATCGAACGTCTCGACCTCGCCCCAGGCATCGATGCCGATCATGGTCGCGTCGCCGGCGATGCTGACCAGCCGCGTCTCGTTCTCGAAATGATCGACGAAACGCGCCTCCTCGTTGGCACCGTCCACCTTCAGCGACCAGCTATGCACGGTCTGCGTCCTGCCGGTGCGCGGCACAAGCCGGAGCCGCTGCAACGCATAGGGAACCGGGATGTCGTAGCGATATTCGGTCCGGTGCGAGATTTTCAGCCGCATCGTGCCTCGCGATTCAGTGGAAGCGGTAATCTTTGGCGACCTCGTCGCCGAGACGGTAGTTGTCGCGGATGAAGTCGGTCAGGAATTCGTGCAGGCCTGCATCGAATATCTGCTTGATCGAGCCGACCTTGAGCTTCGCCAGCGTGCACTCCACCGTGTCGTGGCAGGGAAGCCTGAGACCGTAGTCCTGCTCGCGGAAATGCAGGTGCTCGGCAAGGAAACGGTAGCAGAATGTCAGCGAGCGCGGCATGCGGCCGTTGAGGATGAGGTAGTCGGCGATGTTGGTCGGACGATATTCGGCATCGTAGACCCAGCGATAGGAGCGGTGCGCCGAAACCGAACGCAGGATCGATTCCCACTGGTAGTTGTCGAGCGTGGAGCCGACCCAGGACACCGACGGCAGCAGCACGTAGTATTTGACGTCGAGGATGCGCGCGGTGTTGTCGGCCCGTTCGACATAGGTGCCGATCTGGGCAAAGTCGAAGATCTCGTTCCTCAGCATGGTGCCGTAGAAGCAGCCGCGGATCAGCGCCGTCTCGCGCTTGATGGCGTCGAGAACCTGCGGCAGGTCGCGCTCGTCGATCGGCTTGGCGAGCATGCGCTTCAGCGCCATCCAGGCCTCGTTGATGGCCTCCCATGTCTCGCGCGTCAGCGCGGTGCGCACCATGCGCGCGTTGAAACGCGCCGTCTCCATCGAAGACATCGAACTCGACGGGTTGGAGGTATCGCGGATCAGGAAATCCGAGACGGCGCCCACTGTATATTCAGCGTATTTCGCGCTGAACCCGACATCGGCGCCGGCCGACAGAAGCACCGATTTCCACTCGTCCTCGGCGCCCTGCGTGCGGGTGAGCGCCATGCGCAGCCCAGCGTCGACCAGACGCGCCATGTTCTCAGCCCGCTCGATGTAGCGGTTCATCCAGTAGAGGCCATTGGCGACGCGTCCGAGCAGCATTCGAAATCTTCTTCCCCCTCAGTCGTCTAGCACCCAAGTGTCCTTGGTGCCGCCGCCTTGCGACGAGTTGACTACAAGCGACCCTTCCTTGAGCGCTACCCTGGTGAGACCGCCCGGCACGATCTGGATGCGGTCGGAGACCAGCACGAAGGGCCGGAGATCGACGTGGCGGGGGGCGAGCCCGGCCTCGGTCATGATCGGGCAGGTAGACAGCGAGAGCGTCGGCTGGGCGATGTAGTTGCTCGGATTGGCTGCGATCTTTTTGGAGAATGTCTCGCGCTCGGCCTTGGTGGCGGCGGGGCCGACCAGCATGCCGTAGCCGCCCGACCCGTGGACTTCCTTGACCACGAGATCATGCAGGTTCTCCTGCACATATTTCAGGCTGTCCGGCTCCGAGCAGCGCCAGGTGCGGATATTCCCGAGGATCGCCTTGCGGCCGGTGTAGAACTCGATGATCTCCGGCATGTAGGAATAGATCGCCTTGTCGTCGGAGATGCCGGTGCCCGGCGCGTTGGCGATGGTGATGTTGCCGGCCCGGTAGACGTCCATGATGCCGGGCACGCCGAGCGCGGAATCCGGATTGAAGGTCAACGGGTCGAGGAAGGCGTCGTCGACGCGGCGGTAAAGCACGTCGATTTGCTTGTAGCCTTCCGTGGTGCGCATCGCGACATGCCCGTCTACGACACGCAGATCATGGCCCTCGACAAGCTCGACGCCCATCTGATCCGCCAGGAAGGCGTGCTCGAAATAGGCGGAATTGTAGCTGCCGGGGGTCAGCACCGCGATGGTCGGGGTCGTGCGCACGGATTCCGGCCGGACCGCGGCTAGCGACTGGCGCAGCAGTTGTGGATAGTTCTCGACCGGACGCACCCTGACCTGCTGGAACAGCTCGGGGAAGAGCTGCATCATCGTCTCGCGGTTCTCCAGCATGTAGGAAACGCCGGAGGGCGTTCGCGCATTGTCCTCGAGCACGAAGAACTCGTTCTCGCCTGTGCGTACGATGTCGACGCCGATGATGTGCGTATAGACGCCGGCCGGCGGCCGCACACCGATCATCTCAGGGAGGAAGGCGACGTTCTCGGCAACGAGTCTTTTCGGCACGCGGCCTGCGCGGAGGATTTCCTGCCGGTGGTAGATGTCGTCCAGGAACGCGTTCAGCGCCTGGACGCGCTGCTCTATGCCCTGCGTCAGCCGACGCCATTCGGAGCCCGAAAGGATGCGCGGCACGATGTCGAAGGGGATCAGCCGCTCGGCCGCCTCCGCCTCGCCATAGACGGCGAAGGTGATGCCCGTCTTGCGGAAGACGCGTTCGGCGTCGCGCATCTTCTCAGTCAGCCTGGCAGGATCCTGCTGTTTCAGCCAGCGGTCATAAGCCGCATAAGAATGTCGGAGGCCGGATTGCTCCGGCTGCATCTCGTCGAACGCTGCCAAGCGCATACTCCCCTGTGACGCCATTTCAAATCGCGTTTCCGGGAAAAGCAAGCGCAATCGGTGGTTTCGGCCTCGACTTCGGTCAGCCGGCTTGAATTGCATAAAATGCGGGCAGACCGCAGCGGCGCGGGTCACGTTGCGCCCAGGGAGCGTGCAAGACTAGTTCCAGTGCGGATCATCGCCACAGAAAGAACGGATGCGATCTATATGGCTTGCTGAAACCTCGAAGCACCTTCCTGCGTATGATATGGTGCAGGGCAAGCGACTGCATCGCCCGGCGAGGAGACGAGCATGCGCCCGATCGGTTCGTTCATTCTGGGGATGACTCTGCTGCTGCCGTCCGCGGCTTTTGCCGGGGATGCGGAGGTCAGGGCGGCGCGAGGCACGATCGAAGCGCAACTGAGAGCGTTCCAGGCGGATGACGGCGCTCTCGCCTATTCATACGCAGCGCCAGGCATCAAGCGCATCTTCCCGACCGTCGATATCTTCATGGGCATGGTCGAGAGCGGCTACCAGCCGGTCCGCAACCCGCGCAACTTTGCCTTCGGCAAGGCCGAGGAGGTGGGAGGTAACGCGATCGTGCAGCAGGTTCTGCTAACCGGCCCGGACGGCAAGGAATACGAAGCGCTCTACACGCTCGAACTTCAGCCCGACGGCGTCTACCGCATCACCGGCGTCAGCCTGAAGGCATCCAACGCACTAAGCACATGATGCGCCGCTAGAGTGCCGGCAAATCGCCCCGCGCCCAGCCTTCGGTGATCTCCGCGGCGCGATCGGCGAAGCGTCGCGCCTCGATGGCGTCGCGGATGTCCTGCATCAGCTGCTGGTAATAGGAGAGATTGTTCCAGGTGAGCAGCATGGCGCCAAGCGCCTCGCCGGACTTCACGAGGTGGTGGAGATAGGCGCGGGAATAGTCGCGCGCGGCCGGGCAGTTGCTCTCCTCGTCGAGCGGACGGGGATCGTCGGCATGGCGGGCGTTCTTCAGGTTGATCTTGCCGCGGCGGGTGTAGGCGAGGCCATGGCGCCCTGCCCTGGTCGGCATCACGCAGTCGAACATGTCGACGCCGCGCGCCACCGATTTCAGTATGTCGTCGGGCGTGCCGACGCCCATCAGATAGCGCGGTTTTTCCTCCGGCAGCTCCGGACAGGTGACGTCGAGCATGTCGAGCATGACGGCCTGCGGCTCGCCGACCGCCAGCCCGCCGATCGAATAGCCCTTGAGGTCCATCGCCTTCAGCGCCTGGGCCGAGCGTATGCGCAGTCCGGCCACGTCGCCGCCCTGCACGATGCCGAACATCGCCTTGCCCGATTGCTCGCCGAAGGCCGTCTTGCAGCGCTCGGCCCAGCGCAGCGACAGTTCCATGGCCCGCTCAATCTCCTTTGGCTTGGCCGGGAGCGCCACGCATTCGTCGAGTTGCATCTGGATGTCGGAATCGAGCAGTCCCTGGATCTCGATCGAGCGCTCCGGCGTCATCTCGTAGGGCGCGCCGTCTATGTGCGAACGGAAGGTGACGCCGCTCTCGGTCAGCTTGCGAAGCTGGGACAGCGACATGACCTGGAAGCCGCCGCTATCGGTGAGGATGGGATAGGGCCAGCGAGCGAATTCATGCAGGCCGCCGAGCCGGGCGACGCGCTCCGCGCCGGGCCTGAGCATCAGGTGGTAGGTGTTGCCGAGGATGATGTCTGAGCCGAGGTCGCGGACCTGGTCCATGTACATGGCCTTGACGGTGCCGCCGGTGCCGACCGGCATGAAGGCCGGCGTGCGCACGTTGCCGCGCGGCATCGACACTTCGCCGCGCCTGGCCTTGCCGTCGGTCGCGATCAGGCGGAAGGAAAATTTGCTACCCATTGAACTCCTTGTCGTGCACCGGCGCGTCCGGCGCCTGCGCATCGAGAGACTGGCGGTAGCGGATGCAGCCGCGCATGAATTTCGGCCAGGGCGGCACCGCGATCTCGGGCTCCGTTCGCTCCGGCAGCAGCTCCCAGAGGTCGGGATGATGCCAGCAAAGATCGTGGCCCGTGGAGTCCCGGTGCTTGCGGATGCCGTTCCGCAATTTCTTCACTTCCGCGACCAGTCCATCGCGGCTCATGGTGGCGATATCTTCGTCCATGATCATTCCTCCGTGCGAAAAAGCAGGCTTGCGTCGCCGTAGGAGTAGAATCTGTAGTGCGTTTCGATAGCGTGGGAATAGGCCGCGCGCATGCGCTCCAGGCCGGAGAAGGCCGAGACGAGCATGAACAGCGTCGAGCGCGGCAGGTGGAAATTGGTCATCAGCGCATCGACGACGCGGAAGCGGTAGCCTGGCGTGATGAAGATGTTGGTCGCACCCGACCATGCGGCGAGGCGTCCGTCCTCCGCAGCGGCGCTTTCGAGCAGCCGAAGCGACGTGGTGCCGACTGAGACGACGCGATTGCCGCGCGCCCTGGCGGCGTTGATCGCATCCGCGGTCGCCTGCGAGACATGGCCGGTCTCGGCATGCATCTTGTGGTCGGCCGTGTCGTCCGCCTTGACCGGCAGAAAGGTCCCTGCCCCGACATGCAGCGTGACGAAACGCCGCTCGACGCCGCGTGCGTCGAGCGCCGCGAACAGCTGCGGCGTGAAATGAAGCCCGGCGGTGGGGGCTGCGACGGCGCCCTCGTCGCGGGCGTAGATCGTCTGGTAGTCGGTGCGGTCGCGTTCGTCGTCATCGCGCTTGGAGGCGATATAGGGCGGCAGCGGAATGTGGCCGACCGCATGCAGAGCCTCGTCGAGGAACGGCCCGGAGAGATCGAAGCCGAGCAGCACCTCACCGCCCTCGCGCTTCTCGATCACGGTCGCGTCGAGTTGCCCGAGGAAGCAGGAATTGCCGTCATGGCCGAAATGGATGCGGTCGCCGGCTGCGACGCGCTTGCCCGGTCGGACGAAGGCGAGCCAGCGGTCAGGCGCGACGCGCATGTGCAGCGTCGCATCGATCTCGGCCGAGGCGTCGCCACGCCTGCGGATGCCAGTGAGCTGCGCCGGAATGACCTTGGTGTCGTTGAAGACGAGCACGTCGCCGGCATCGAGCAGCGACGGCAAGTCCTGCACGACGCGATCCTCGAACGCCTCCTGCGGACGGACCACGAGCAGCCTGGCCGCATCGCGCGGGGTCGCCGGGCGCAACGCGATGCGCTCCTCCGGCAGGTCGAAATCGAAGAGGTCGACGCGCATCAGGTAAGCCGGACAAGCACGGCGCCCGTCATGAGCAGCACTGCGCCGACCAGGCGGCCGAGCGAGATCTCGCGGACCGCCATGCCGAGGAAGCCAATGCGATCGAGCAGCATGCCGGCGACCAGCTGCCCGGCAACCAGGAACGCCATCAGCGCGGCAGCGCCGATGCGCGGGATGAGTATGGTGGAGATGGTGACATAGGCGCCGCCGAGGATACCGCCGGCGACAAAGAGCCAGGGCGCCGGCGCCTTCCAGTCGAGCGAGATGCCTTGGCCGCGCGTCACCAGCATGGTGGCGAGGCCAAGCACGATGGCGCCCGACAGAAAGGAGAAGGCGGCGGCCGCGACGGGAAGCCCGAGGCCGCGCGCGAGCTGCGAGTTGATCGGCGCCTGGACGGCGATGAAGGCGCCCGACGCTATGCCGAGCACCGACCAGAACAGTCCCATCATCGCCGTACCGCCCGCGCGTTCAGGTTTACTTTACGTCAGCCGCGACCTTCATCGAGACGATCTTGTCGGGATCCTGCACCGGCTCGCCGCGCTTGATCTTGTCGACATTCTCCATGCCTTCGATGACCTGGCCCCAGACCGTGTACTGGCGGTTGAGGAAGCCGGCGTCGTCGAAGCAGATGAAGAACTGCGAGTTCGCCGAATTCGGGTTCTGCGCGCGCGCCATCGAGCAGGTGCCGCGGCCATGGTTCATGTTGGAGAACTCGGCCTTGAGGTCCGGCCTGTCCGACCCGCCCATACCGGCGCGGCCAGGGTTGAAGTCCTTGCCGCCGGACTTGCCGAACTTCACGTCGCCGGTCTGCGCCATGAAGCCGTCGATGACGCGATGGAACACCACGCCGTCATAGGCGCCTTCGCGCGCCAGTTCCTTGATGCGGGCGACATGGCCGGGCGCCAGGTCGGGAAACATCTCGATGACGACATTGCCTTTGGTCGTCTCCACGATCAGCGCGTTCTCGCGATCCTTGATCTCGGCCATTCTGAAAATCCTTTCGTATGTGTCAGTTGTTGTCGGCGGCGATCCGCACCTTGACCATGCGGTCGGGGTCGGTGACGGTGCCGTTGTCTGCCTGGTCGCCCTTCTTGATGTTGTCGACCAGTTCCATGCCGCCCTCGACCTCTCCGACCACCGTATATTGGCCGTTGAGGAAGCCAGCGTCGCCGAAGGTGATGAAGAACTGCGAATTGGCGGAGTTCGGATCCTGGGCGCGGGCCATGCCGACCGTGCCGCGTACGAAGGGCGTGTCGGAGAATTCCGCCGGCAGGTCCGGCTTGTCGGAGCTGCCCATGCCGGCGGCCATCGCATCGTAGCCGTCGTTCAGGTCACCGTACTGCACGTCGCCGGTCTGCGCCATGAAGCCGTCGATGACGCGGTGGAAGGCCACGTTGTCGTAAGCGCCTTCGCGCGCCAGCGCCTTGATCTGCTCGACATGCTTCGGCGCGAGGTCAGGCCGCAGGGCGATCGTCACGTCGCCGTCCTTGAGCGTGATGATCAGCGTATTCTCGGGATCCGCGGCATAGGCGAGCTGGGAGGCGGCCAATGTCGCGGCTACGACGCACGCCGAAGCGAGCCTTTTCAGCATGGGATATTCTCCTGAACCTTATCTGGATTTGAATTTCGCCTTGAGCGGAGCGACCACCGCCTTCGGCACGAAGGGGCGGATGTCGCCACCCATCGATGCAATCTGGCGTACGAGTGTGGCGGTAATCGTGCGGACCGACGGGCTCGCCGGCAGGAAGACGGTCTGCAGGTCCGGCGCCATGGTCTCGTTCATGCCGGCCATCTGCATCTCGTAGTCGAGGTCGGTACCGTCGCGCAGGCCGCGGATCATGATGGATGCGCCGAGTTTCCTGGCGGCATCGATGACCAGTCCGTCGAAGGAGACGACCTTGATGCGCTTCGCATCCTTGCCGAGCTCCTGTTTCGCCACCGTCTCGATCAGCTTCAACCGCTCCTCGAAGGAGAACAGCGGCGTCTTGCCCGGATGGATGCCGATCGCGGCATAGATCGTGTCGGCGACCGCGAGCGACGCTTTGAGCACGTCGAGATGCCCGTTGGTCAGCGGATCGAAGGAGCCGGCATAGATGGCATGGCGGTCTGTCATTGGCGTGCTTCTAGAGCCTTTCAGTTCCGGATGGAAGCTGTACGCCCGACTACAGATGCAAATCGCATGAACGGCAGATGAACGGCCCGCTCACGCTCGATTAAAGGCGGCCCGACTAGATGTGAGGCGAGCTTATTGAAACCAAATCGCCCGCAATACGTTGTGGCGCAGGAGTTTCGCCATGATGATCTACATGCTAGCCGCCGCAATGACCATCGCCATGCTGATCGCCACCGCTTTCGGCCTTCACCAGGAAAGCGAGCGCATGAGGCTGAAGGAAAAGAGGACCAACCTGCGCGGCTTCGGCCACTGATTACCGCCTGCGAAGCGGCTTTGGGCCGCCTCGCATCAGCTTAACCTTGGTCTTCGGGCCCTTCTTCTTCAGACGCAGGCGCTTCCTCTTCCCCGCCATTCGGCTCGGAAATACGCTCTACCGAAACGACTTTCTCGCCTTCCGCCGTATTGAAGATGGTCACGCCCTTGGTGGCGCGGCTGGCGATGCGGATGCCCCCGACAGGCACGCGGATGACGGTGCCGCCGTCCGAAACCAGCATGATCTGGTCCTCATCGCCGACGGGGAAGGTCGCGACCAGGGGGCCGATCTCCTCGACCTTCGAGACGTCGGTGGCGCGGATGCCCTTGCCGCCGCGCCCGATGACACGGAAATCATAGGATGACGAGCGCTTGCCGTAACCGTACTCCGTGACCGTGAGCACGAACTGCTCGCGCGCCTTGAGTTCTTCATAACGCTCGTCGGAAAGGTCCGTCTCCTCGCCGACCTCCTCGTTGGTCAGCGCGATATCCTCTTCGCCTTCAGCATCCTCGGCCGAAGCTGCGCGGCGCTCCGCCGTAGCCCGCTTGAGGTATGCGGCGCGCTCGGCCGCCGAAGCCTCGACATGCTCGATGATGGTCATCGAGATGGCGCGGTCGTTGTCGCCAAGCTTGATGCCGCGCACCCCCTGCGAGCCGCGGCTCTGGAACACGCGGACATCCGTCACGGGGAAGCGGATGCACAGGCCGGAATCGGCCGTCAGCAGCACGTCGTCGTTCTCCGTGCAGGTCTCGACCGCGAGGATGGCGTCGCCCTCCTCTTCGAATTTCATGGCGATCTTGCCGTTGCGCTTCACGTCGGCGAAATCGGAAAGTTCGTTGCGCCGCACCGTGCCGCGCGTGGTGGCGAACATGACGTGCAGCTTGTCCCACTCGGATTCGTCCGGCAGCGGCAGGATGGCGGTGATGCGGTCGCCCTCCTCCAGCGGCAGCATGTTGCGCAGGAATTTGCCGCGCGACTGCGGGCTGCCGATCGGAAGGCGCCAGACCTTTTCCTTGTAGACGATGCCGCGCGAGGAGAAGAACAGGATCGGCGTATGCGTGTTGGCGACGAAGAGTCGGGTGAGGAAATCCTCGTCCTTGGTCGACATGCCGGAGCGGCCCTTGCCGCCGCGCGCCTGCGCCCTGTAGAGCGAAAGCGGCACACGCTTGATGTAGCCCTCATGCGTGACAGTGACGACCATGTCCTCGCGCTGGATGAGGTCCTCGTCCTCCATGTCGGCGCCGCCGTCGGTGATCTCGCTACGACGCGGCGTGCCGAACTCGTCGCGCACGGCGGTAAGCTCGTCCTTGACGATCTGCTGGATGCGCACGCGAGAGGCGAGAATGTCGAGGAAATCCTTGATCTCCTCGCCGATCTTGCCGAGTTCGTCGCCGATCTCGTCGCGACCGAGCGCCGTCAGCCTCGAGAGCTGCAGCGCGAGGATGGCGCGCGCCTGCTCCTCGGAGAGATTGTAGGTGCCGTCGTCATTGATCCGGTGGCGCGGATCGTCGATCAGCAGGATAAGCGCTTCCACGTCGCCTGCCGGCCAGCGCCGCTCCATCAACTGCTCGCGCGCCGTCGCCGGATCCGGCGCCCGGCGGATCAGCTTGATCACCTCGTCGATGTTGGCGACGGCGATCGCCAGACCCACCAGCACGTGGGCCCGCTCGCGCGCCTTGCGCAGCAGGAATTTGGTGCGCCGGCTGATGACCTCCTCGCGGAAGGACACGAAGGCCCTCAGCATGTCGAGGAGCGTCATCACTTCAGGCTTGCCGCCGTTCAGCGCGACGACGTTGGCGCCGAAGGACGTCTGCAGCGGCGTATAGCGGTAGAGCTGGTTCAGGATGACGTCGGAATTGGCATCCCGCTTCAGCTCGATGACAACGCGATAGCCCTGGCGGTCGCTTTCGTCGCGGATGTCGGAGATGCCCTCGATGCGCTTGTCGCGCACGAGTTCGGCCATCTTCTCGATCATGGTCGCCTTGTTGACCTGATAAGGCATCTCGGTGACGATGATCGCTTCACGGTCGTTGCGGATCTCCTCGACATGCACCTTGCCGCGCATGATGATCGAGCCGCGACCAGTCGAATAGGCGTTGTAGATGCCGGAGCGGCCGAGGATGATGCCGCCGGTCGGGAAGTCCGGACCGGGCACGATCTCCATCAGGTCGGTCAGGCTGATCGCCGGATTGTCGATGAGCGCCATCGCGGCATCGCACACCTCGGAGAGATTGTGCGGCGGGATGTTGGTGGCCATGCCGACAGCGATACCGCCGGCGCCGTTGACCAGCAGCGCCGGAAAGCGCGCCGGCAGCACCCGCGGCTCCTGGGCGGAGCCGTCATAGTTGTCCTGGAAATCGACGGTTTCCTTGTCGATGTCCTCGATCAGCTCGTGCGCCACCTTGGTCAGGCGAGACTCGGTGTAGCGCATCGCCGCCGGCGGATCGCCGTCGATCGAGCCGAAATTGCCCTGCCCGTCGATCAGCGGCACGCGCATCGACCAGTCCTGCGCCATGCGGACCAAGGCGTCGTAGATCGAGGCGTCGCCGTGCGGGTGATATTTACCCATCACGTCGGCGACGGGACGCGCCGACTTCACATATTTGCGGTTCCAGTGGTAGCCGCTCTCATGCGAGGCAAAGAGGATGCGCCGGTGCACCGGCTTCATGCCGTCGCGCACGTCGGGAAGCGCGCGCGACACGATCACGCTCATCGCGTAATCGAGATAGGAGCGCTGCATCTCCTCGATGATGGAGATCGGTTCGATGTCGGAAGGACCTTCCGGCCCGCCCGGTTTTTTCGGGTCGTTCAAATCGGTTCACGCGCAAAGAGAATCATTGATTCCTTATATAGGAGCGCGCCCGATTTCTCCAATCGCCGCAGCGATTTAAGCTGCGGCGGGGATCTTTTTCCAACGCTTAATCAGCGAGCTATTTCAAGCAGTTGGACGAGGGTGTCAAAAAGCCGCGGAAAGTCGGTTTCCAAAGGCGGCCGATCGCCACCGCCCAGCCTTCGCCGGCGGTTATTCGGCGATGTCGGCGACCGTCGCCTTCGCCGCGGCAAGAAGCTTGCCCGGCTCCGCCCTGAAGACGGCGTCGTGCGCGCCGGCGGCTGCCCAAACGGCGTCGTGCTTCAGCAAGGCATCCTCGGCGAAGGCCGGCACCGGCGCCGTATGCCCGATGGGCGACACGCCGCCGATCGCAAAACCGGTGCGGTCGCGGATCAGGCGCGGGTCGGCGCGCTTCAGCTTTTCGCCGGCAAGCACCTGGGCCTTGGCAAGGCTCAGCCGGCTCGACCCCTGCAACAGGAAAAGATAGAGCCCGTCGGTCGCTTCGCCCTGGAAAATCAAGGATTTGACGATCTGGTCGACGCCGCAGCCGCACTGCTCAGCAGCTTCTTCCGAAGTGCGGGTCGAAGCGCCCATGCGCCTGACCTCGATCTCCATGCCCGCTTGCCTGGCCGCTTCCGTCACGCGTTCGATGCTGCCTGCCATGGAATTTCCTATTCGATTTCGGCCTAAAAGGGGATTTCCAGAACCATGCCGTCATAGGCCGGCTCGACATAATCCGGCGTTTCGGCGGCAACCGTCGCATAATCCAGCGGCGTGTGCATATGGGTCAGCACGGCTCGCCCGGGTTTCAGCCGTTCGATCCATTCGAGCGCCTCGCCGAGCGAGAAATGGCTGGGATGCCCCCTGTATTGCAGGGCATCGACGACCAGCACGTCCAGCCCGCGCAGCCGCTCCGCCGTCGCCGGCGGAAAGCCGCTGACATCGGGACAATAGGCCAGCCGGCCGACGCGGAACCCGAGCGAATGGATATCGCCATGGATCTGCGGCAGCGGTTCGAGGGTGAGGTCGCCGCCCTCGCCTTCGATGGTGAACGGCGCTGGCGGATCGATCAGATGCGCCCTGACGATCGGCGGGTAGGAGCCGCCGGGCGGCGTCTCGAAGCAGTAGCCGAAGGCCTGCTTCAGCCGCGTCAACGTCTGCGCGTCGGCGTGGATGTCTATCAGCCTGCGCTGCTCCAGCCAGTAGCCGCGCAGGTCGTCTATCCCGTGGATGTGGTCGGCATGCGGATGGGTGTAGGCAACGGCGTCGATGCGATCGACTTTCGCCGCCAGCATCTGCGCGCGGAAATCAGGCCCGGTATCGATGACGACGCGGGTGACGCCGCCGTCCTCCGCCACGCGCTCGACCATGGCCGCGGTCCTGGTGCGGCGGTTCCTGGGATTGGCGGGATCGCAATCGCCCCAGTCGCCGATGATGCGCGGCACGCCCGGCGAGGAGCCGCAGCCGAGCACCGTGAAGCGCAGCCGGCTCGCCACCGTTCAGCCGTCCTGCCGTACGGCCTTGGCTGCCTTGGAGAACAGCCGAAAGAAGTTCGTAGTCGTTATTTCCGATATTTTTTCGTCACTTACGCCGATTGTCTCAGCAAGGACTTTGGCCGTGTTGACGACATAGGACGGTTCGTTGCGCTTGCCGCGCAGCGGCACCGGGGCAAGGTAAGGCGCATCCGTCTCGACCAGCAGCCGGTCGGGCGGGACCTCGGCTGCGATCGAGCGCAGTTCCTCGGAATTCTTGAAGGTGAGGATGCCGGAGAAGGAAACGTAGCCACCGAGCTTCACGCCGGTGCGGGCAAGCTCGCGTCCCGACGAGAAACAGTGCAGCACGAACGGGAATGCACCCTTCGCCGTCTCCTCTTCGAGCGTCGAGGCGATTTCCTCGTCGGCAGACCGCGCGTGGATGACCAGCGGCAGCCCTGTCCGCCGAGCAGCATCGATATGGGTGCGGAAACCCTTCATCTGCGCGTCGCGCGGCGACTTGTCGTAGTGGTAGTCCAACCCGGCCTCGCCGATCGCCACCACCTTCGGATGCGCCGATAGCCGCACCAGTTCCTCGGCGGTGACATCGAGTTCTTCCGCCGCATTGTGCGGATGCGTGCCGACCGAGCAGAAGACGTTGTCGAACTCCTCGGCGATCGAAAGCACCTGCGCGAAGCGCCGGACGCGCGTCGATATGGTCACCATATGGCCGACGCCGGCGGCTTTCGCCCGCGCGACCACCGCCGCCCGCTCCTCGGCAAAGTCGGGGAAATCGAGGTGGCAGTGGCTGTCGACGAGCGTCATCTCGGGCATGGACGTCAGGCTTCCTCGGCCTGCTCGACATAACGCGGGAAGACGGGCGTGGGCGCAGGCAGCGACGTGCCCGACACCAGCGCATGCGCGTCGGCGACATGCGCGAAGCTGCGCTCATCCTCCGGCACCGCCAGCAGGTCGAGCAGCTTGGCTGCCGATCCGGGCACGAATGGCTGGCACAGGATGCCGACCCGCCTGATGATCTCGGCCGTGGTCCAGAGAACGGTCTCCATGCGCGCCGGATCCGTCTTCTTCAGCGCCCACGGCTCCTGCCCGGCGAAGTAGCGGTTCGCCTCGGCGACGACGCCGAAGATGGCAGCCAACGCCTGGTGGATCGCCTGCTCGGCCATTGCCTTGCGCGCCGTGACCAACGCGTCCGCCGCCTGGCCAAGGATCGTCTTGTCGGCCTCGGCGAGACTGCCCTTTGCCGGCACCAGGCCGCCGCAGTTCTTGGCGATCATCGACAGCGAGCGCTGCGCCAGATTGCCGAGATCGTTGGCGAGGTCGGCATTGGTGCGGTTGACGATCGACTCGTGGCTATAGCTGCCGTCCTGACCGAAAGGCACCTCGCGCAGGAAGAAGTAACGCACCTGGTCGAGCCCGTAATGCTCGATCAGCGCGAACGGGTCGACCACGTTGCCGACCGATTTCGACATCTTCTCGCCGCGGTTGAACAAGAAGCCGTGCGCATAAACGCGCTTCGGCAGCTCGATCCCCGCCGACATCAGGAAGGCCGGCCAGTAGATCGCGTGGAAGCGTACGATGTCCTTGCCGATGATGTGGGTCGCCGGCCAGTAGCTCCACTTCTCGTTCGAGGTGTCCGGATATCCCGCCGCCGTTATGTAGTTGGTCAGCGCGTCGACCCAGACATACATCACATGCTTCTCGTCGCCCGGGACCGGCACGCCCCAGTTGAACGTCGAGCGCGAGACGGACAGGTCCTTCAGCCCGGACTTCACGAAGCTGACGACCTCGTTGCGCCGCTCCTGCGGACCGACGAAGCCCGGTGTCCCCTCATACAGGGCCAGCAGCTTGTCCTGGTAGGCGGAAAGCCGGAAGAAATAGCTCTCCTCCTCGTTCCATTCCACCGGCGACCCCAGCGGCTCGCGGCGCACGCCGTCGTCGCCGACGGTGGTTTCGCTCTCGTCGAAATAGGCTTCCTGGCGGACCGAGTACCAGCCGCTGTAGCGGTCGAGGTAGATGTCGCCATTGGCGGCCATGCGCTCCCAGATCGCCTGGCAGGCCTTGTAGTGGCGCTCCTCGGTGGTGCGGATGAAGTCGTCGTTGGACGCGCCGAGCGCGGCTTCCATGTCGCGGAAGATCGCCGAGTTACGGTCGGCGAGCTCCTTGGGCGCGATGCCTTCCTTCTCGGCCGTCTGCTGCATCTTGAGCCCGTGCTCGTCGGTGCCCGAAAGGAAGAAGACGTCCTTACCGTCGAGCCTCTGGAAGCGCGCCAGCGCATCGGTGGCGATGACCGTATAGGCATGCCCGATATGCGGCTTGCCGTTGGGATAGAAGATGGGCGTGGTGATGTAGAATTTTTCGCGGGACATGGGACAGCCGTTCAAAAAGCAAGACGGAATGTTGTGGGGCAGATAGCGCATCGGGACGGCAGAAACCATCCCGGGCCGCAAAGGCCGGGCTTCACATTCGGAACGTGTCTTGCAGGCGGACGATCATGTTCAGCGCGTGTTGTTTGCGATCGAGGTTATATGTCTCGGTCTCTTCCACCGCAACCCGTATTTCCTGCCAGTCCTGGGAGTAGCGATCCGCGCTGGCCGCATCGCCCTTGAGGGCAGCCGTGCTCGCGGCGTCTGCGAGAAGGTCGAGCAGATGGCGGTTGAAGATGTCGAACTGGATGGCGCGATCGCGCCCGGAGACCGCGTCGGCCAGCCGGTGCGCACCCGGGATATCCAGTTTCGAGGCGCGCACGATCGCGTCCGTCGCCTCGGCAATCTCCAGCCCGCCATACTGGGTGAGCAGGACGGCCATGCGCACGCTGCCGCCCGCGCGCTCCGCCAGTGCCTGGCGCGAAGGCTCGTCGGCAGGCGGCTGCACGTCGAAGGTGGAGAGCGCGGCGATGAGGTCGCCCTGGCTGAGCGGCGAAAGCCGGACTGTCTGGCAGCGCGAGCGGATCGTCGGCAGGAGCGCGCCTGGCGAATGCGAGATCAGGATGAACACGGTGCGTGACGGCGGTTCCTCGAGGTTCTTGAGCAGCGCATTGGCGGCGCTGACATTCATGTCGTCGGCCGGGTCGACGATCACGACGCGATAGCCGCCGTCGTGCGAGGTCATGGAGAGGAAGCGGCTGACCCGCCTTATCTCGTCCACCGTGACGACCGTCTTGAAACCCTTGGTCTTCTCGTTCTGGGGCCGTGTCAGGTGCAACACCGAAGGATGCGCGCCGATGGCGATCTGGCGGAACAGGGCCGAGTCCGGGTCGGGCGTCGCCAGTTCGACCGGCGCGAGTTCGTGTCGGGGAAACTTCAGCAAATGATAGGCGAGATGAAAGGCGAGCGTGGCCTTGCCGACGCCGAGCGGCCCCACGAAGAGCAGCGCATGCGGCAGCTTGCCGGAACGATAGGCGGCGGCCAGCATCCCGGCCGCCTCGCCATGGCCGTAGAAGCGGGCGTTCTCGGCGGGCTCGGGGATGCCGTCCAGCGTGTCGTGCTGCTCGGGTGCGATGCGTTCGAACATGCGCCTAGGCTCCCTGCGTCGCTTCCTGCTCGGCAGGCGACCGCGAATCGAGTGCCGCGAAAACGGCCTCCGTCACGGCGTTCTCGACGGTCTCCGTATCCGCCGACGCATCGATCACCACGCAGCGCTTCGGCTCCTTGCGCGCAATGTCGAGAAAAGCCTGCCGGCGCCGCTTGTGGATGGCGAGCGTCTCCTTCTCGAAACGGTCGGCGGCCTGATCGTCGCCGCGGCGCGCGGAGGCGCGCTTCAGCCCCTCCTCCGGGTCGATGTCGAAGATCAGCGTCAGGTCGGGCATGACGCCGTTGACCGAAACCCGCTCGATCTCCTCCAGCAATGCTGGATCGATGGTGCCGGTAGCCCCCTGGTAGACGCGCCAGGAATCGACGAAGCGGTCGCAGAGCACGACCTTGCCGCGCCGCAGCGCAGGACGGATCAACTGCTCGATGTGATCGGAGCGAGCGGCAGCGAAAAGCAGCGCCTCCATCTCCTGTCCGAAGGGCTCGGCCGCACCCGACAGGATGACGTGCCGCACAGCCTCGGCCCCGGGCGAGCCGCCGGGCTCCCGCGTCACCACCGTGGGGTAGCGCTTGTCGCGCAGCTTCTGCGCCAGCCGCGCTATCTGCGTCGACTTGCCGGCGCCCTCGCCGCCTTCGAATGTGATGAAAAACCCGCGCGCCAAATCCTGAAATCCATGTCCCGGCGACGCCTCACGCCGCCGACACCGTATCTAGAGCATCGAACGGCCGGTTGAAATCACTTCGGCACGCGCCGGGAACATTTGCCGGCCCAAATTTTGGCGCCGCCGCCAGCAAATTATCGCAGCCAGCCGACCATCAGCTCGCCGACGGCATCGAGCGCACGCTGCTGCAGCGTGCCGAGGCCGACATTCTCCGCCGCATAGAGCGGCGTTTCCTGGCTCATATTGTCGCCGATCCAGACCCTCAGCACGCCGACGGGGGTACCCGCCTTCACCGGCGCCGTCAGCGGCCCCTGGTAGACTATGCGGGCGACGAGGCGGTCGGTGTTGGTGAGCGGGATGAAGATGCTGATCGGGCCCTTGGCCTTGAGCGCCACGCCCGACTTCTCGCCGCCGAACACCTGGGCTTCGCCGATGACTTCATCAGCGGCGAAAAGCTCGGTCTTCTCGAAGGCGCGCAGGCCCCATTCGAGCAGCTTGCGCGACTCCTCGGCGCGATCCTGCTCGCTCGCCATGCCGCTCATCGCGGCGAAGACGCGGTTCTCGCCGCGCGCGACCGAGCCGACGATCGCGTAGCCGGAGGCCTCGGTATAGCCAGTCTTCATGCCGTCGGCGCCGATCTCCATGGCGAGCAGCGGGTTGCGGTTCGGCTGCGAGATCTTGTTCCAGGTGAACTCGCGTATCCCGTAGAAGCGGTAATATTCCGGATAGGTCTGCCACATGTAGCGAGCCAGCGTGACGAGTTCGCGCATGGTGACCACCTGCCCTTCGGCGGGCAGTCCGTTGGAATTCTTGAAGACCGATTTCGGCATTCCGATCATGCGGGCACGCTCGGTCATGAGAGCGGCGAAATTCTCTTCCGTCCCGGCCATGCCTTCCGCGATCGTGATGCAGGCATCGTTTGCCGACTGCACGATGACGCCCTTGATCAGGTCCTCGACCCGAATCTCCGAATTCACCTTTGCGAACATGGTCGAGCCGCCCGACTTGGCGCCGCCCTTCGTCCACGCGTTCTTGCTGACGGCGAACTTGTCGTCCATCGAAAGCCGCCCGACCTTCAACGCATGGAAGACCACTTCCATCGTCATCAGCTTGGCCAGCGAGGCCGGCGGGATCAGCTTGTCCGCATCCTTCGAGTAGAGGATCGTGCCGGTTTCGGCGTCGATCATCACCGCCTGCTTGGCGCGTGTCTCGAAAAGTTGGGACTGCGGCTGCGACTGCGCCGGTCCGATGCCCAACGGGCCGAAGATCATCGCGAGCGCGATGACGAAGGAGAATGCGCGTGTTGCCATGAGCGCGAAGTCCTGCAGTGTTGCGGCTGAGATGCGAAAGCCTATCAGGCTTCGCATCGCCCGATCAACGATCGATCAACCGGAAGCTGCAAAAATCGCGAATATGTGAGAAGCGACGCCGGGCTCAGTCGCGAACGGTTATGGCGTCCGGCGCTCCGTGCGACCAGGCGGCCTGCAGCAGGTCGTCGATCGACCGGCCGTTGCCGATTAGGTTGACGCCGTACCACATGACGCCGTCGATCTCGGTGGCTTCGATCTCGGTCTTGCCGAACGCCGCGAGCGTGCTAGCGAGTTTCCGGGCCTCGCCTTCGCTGGTGAACGAACCAGCCGCAATGTAGGGGCCGCGGGCAGCCACGTCGCCGTTCATGCGCTTCCAGGAACGCACGACCGCGGCGGCATCGAGTTCGTCGAACGAGGCGAAGGCGGAAGCCGCGCCTGACTTTCCGTCGGCGGCATAGGAGAGCGACGCCATGGCGACCTGCATCTCGCCGACGCCGCCCGGCCGCTCGGGCGCGATCGGACCGAGGGCCGGCAGGGCCAGCCCGCTCGATCCCGTGGACATCGTGTCGACCAGTTGTCCGGGGAAGCCGGCCGGCCCGACATTGGCCGTCGGCGTCGGCCCGTTCATGGCGATCATCACGCCGGTGGGCATCCCGTCGGACGGATCCGGTGCACGGTTGCCGGGGCGATAGGACGCCATCAGATATTGGTCGTCCTGGCCGTCGAGCGGCGCCCGGCCGACATATTCGACCTGCACCTTGGCGGTGCCGGCATGGGTGTAGTCGAGCATCTCGGCGGCGCGCTTCGACAGATCGATCAGCCGGTTGTGCGAATAAGGCCCGCGGTCGTTGACGCGCACGATGACCGAACTGCCGTTGTCGAGATTGGTGACGCGCGCATAGCTCGGCAGCGGCATGGTCGGGTGCGCCGCGGTCAGATGCGTCATGTCATAGACTTCGCCGTTGGCCGTGAGTCGGCCATGGAAGGCGTCACCGTACCAGGAGGCGAGACCCGTCTTCCTATAGTCGGTGTCTTCCTTCGGATAGTAGACCTTGCCGCGCACCTTGTAGGGCTTGCCGACCATGTCGCGGCCACCGCCACGTGTCAGATTCGCCATCTTCGTGGTGACACGCGGGCTTGCCTTCACTCCGTATTCGGCTTCCGAGAAATATTCCTTCGAAGGCTTTTTGACGTTCGCCATCGCCGTGGGCTGCGAGGAGGTGCAGGCGGCAAGAAAGCCTGCCGCGACGGTGACTGCAAGGACGGCTGTAGCGTTGAGGAGGCGCGAGCGCGCCGAAGAATCGATGGTCAAAATTGTCCCCTGACGACTCGCGAATGCGCCGTAACCTGTCCCCTAGCCCCTCAATATGCACGGGAAGGCTTAGCAGCTTGTTAAGCGATTATGTCGGGAAGCGGGCAGGAATGTGGCAAGGCCGGCTTTCGCCGGTGGCCCGTCGTTGCGGGGCCCTACGAACATTCGCTCTTCCGCAGCAGCGGGGCCGTTCGAACGGTGGCGTGGTGAAGTCCTGACAACCCTCAAACGCAAAAAAAATTCCCGCCGTGGGGACCAGCGGGACCGATTGATGACCTCGGCCTGAACGAGGTCACGACGGTGGACGGGGAGACGGGTCTCTACCGTTTAGAAACCAGAGCCTGCCCGGTGGGCAACTCGATAATCGTCTCTTTGCGGCCGGAGAAAAATTCGTCGAATGCCTTGCGGGCTCCAGGGCATTTTGCGGAGCCGTAATCGTCGCAGACGATCATCCCGCCCTTTACCGTCCGCTCGTAGAAAAACGCCAATGCGTCGCGGGTCGGCTCGTACAGATCGACGTCAATGTGGACGAAGGCGAACTTTTTGTCAGCGACCGCCGGCAAAGTGTCGGGGATCCAGCCAACATGGAAGGTGATGTGGTCAAAGCCCGAGAGGTTCTTTCGCGCAACAGCTTCGTCGGTGCCGAGGTCCCCAGCCGCCCAATGAACGTTCCCTTTTCCGTCGCGGTCCTCCTCGCTCGGCTTCGAAAGACCCTCAAAGGAATCGAACAGATGATAGTGGCGCTTGCCGAGGTCGGCCGTCAGCATGAAAAGCGTGGACCGGCCTTGCCGCACTCCGCATTCTGCAACGTCCCCTTGCACTTCGCTGATCGACCGCAGGCAGCTCTGAAGCACGAAGCAGCGCGGATCGGGGATGCCCTGAACGCCTTTTACGCGCCCCTTCGCCTTGACGTAGTAGGGCTGCGAACTCCAGAGCATGTGATCCTGATAGAGGTGAAGCCCGGCACGCTTCACATGCCTCTTTACCCGCCCTCTCCTCGCCTGCCGTTTTTCCTGCTCCGATCCGAACGCAATCGTGAGCTTCTCTTTAATTGAGCGAAACATAATATATCCCGATATGCCTGAACCTCCAGTTGCATCGATAGCCGGGAGCCTGTCAATATGGTCCCCGACCGCGGCGCCCATGGCTCTGGAGGGCGCCGGACCAACTCCGCTGTTGCGCCCCGATCTTCGGCTCCAGTTTCGCTATTCGCTCGTTGGTTGCATTGACACCGTCTTCAGCACCTCGGCAGGCGCAGTTGTTGTCTGCTCCTGGAATAGCACCTTATCCTCGCGGCCGCGGGCCGAGTTGTTTTCCAGGACCGTGACACGTGTTCGGAGCGTGTCCAGATCCTCGCCGGTGCCGCGGCCCGGCTCCACATGCCGATCGTCAAAGGGGACGATGAACATGTCGGCGTCATCCCGGCCTTGGTGACGTCGTAGAAGCTGGCGCAGCGGTCCGTGCGCGCGTTCTGCCAGTCGAGCGCCCTCCGCTCAGCTGACCGCCACGCGCACCGCCATGCCCATGGCAAGGACGGCAAGCGGCTCCTGCTTACGGCAGTCGGTCTGAGGTCGAGCAGCGTCAAGCCAGCCTCCGCCCTGCCCTACCGCGCCGCCACTTCCTCGGCAGCCGGTCATTCCCGCAGCCAGTCGAGATCAAATTGACCGAGACCGCACGCATGTCAGGTCCCTTCGATTGTGGGTTTGGCGAAAGATGTGTTAGTATTTCGGTGGGTAGGGGGAATATTTGATGCTTTATCATCTTCGCGGAATACTCGGCTTCCTGCGTGCTCTCTGGGATGTCAGAAAGGACGGCAGGCGACGGGATGATGACGAGGACGAGTTTGGTTCGGATCGATAGACCGCGCCGTTATTGCCAGCCGAACATTGAATTTCGGAGAAGCAGAGGGCGTGGGTAGAGCCCTCAGTATGCGTGGTAGTGCAGCACCATACATGGCCCAAAGGGTGGTGGTGATATCTGAGCTGATGACATGCCGCCTGGCACTCCCATTCGAGCGCTTCGGGGAACGCCAGACTGGCTCGTCGCAAAGCCGAGCGTCTTGCCGGCCATGCGCACAGTCGGGACATGCGCGCTTTTGAAGCCAGCCACGGCACCGATGCTCGGTCCGTCCAGCGGCTGCGCGCCCTTCTTGCGGATCAGTGACGAAACCACGAGCCGTAGCGTGGAGCGAAGGACGAGCTACCTTTACGGCCCGAAAATCGAGCGGAAGAAGATGCTGGCCTATGACGCCGCGCGGACCGGCGCCCTGCCGGTCGAGATGCGCCCTGCTCGCACGTCGTGCGGGCATGCAGGCAGACGCGGCCGAGCAGGTTGACGCTGCGATCCAGAAGGCGCTAAAGGCGGGCCCCTGAAATGGTTCGGTAGCAAATCCGGCAGCAAGATCTTTGACGAGGCACCGGGAAGCAGGACAACCCAACGATTTCAAGGACTGGATGGGTGGCCGAGCGGTTTAAGGAACCGGTCTTGAAAACCGGCATTGTATAGTATGAAAGGCGTGCTATTTCAGTGGTTTAACTGCAATATTTGTGGAAGAATGCAGCATAAATGCAGCAGCCACTACCAAATATACCGCAAACGATGGAAGAGTGGCCGAGTGGTTTAAGGCACCAGTCTTGAAAACTGGCGTACGGGGAACCGTACCGTGGGTTCGAATCCCACCTCTTCCGCCAGTTGCCCTCGCGAAAGCGTTCTCTCAATCTGGCTCCAGCTAGATTTTCTTGTTGTTTTCGAGGGTTATACCGGATGAGCCATTAACCGGCTCCGGCCTCTGGGGAAGCGGAAGCGTTCTCTCGGGCCCTATGCTCTCCAAACCTATTAACCGGCGCCTTTCGGTGAACAGCTTGCAACTAACTGGTTTCGCTTAAAAAGCCAACTTGCCCGCAGGCTTGGTTGACAAGACCAGTCGGATGGAGACGGGAACCGAAATCGAAGTGCCGACGGGCGTTGTTGGCCGAGACCAGAATGCGGCTTCTTCCGTCAAAACTTGGACACACGGACAACCCTGTCGGCGAGCATCGTGTCAACGTCGCCCTGCTCACCCCAATTCGAGTAGCCGTGGATCCCGTCGACGCGTTAGTTCCCCAGCAGCAGTCGCGTAGTTGTCTCGGCATAGAGGCGAGGCGCGGTGTTCATGGCCTCGTGGGCCTGTCCTTCCAACTCCTGGATTTCGACATGCGGCAGGTTGTTGGCAAGCGCATCGGTTGCGAAGGCATGTCGCGGGCTTTCGGTCCCGACCTGCAGCAGAACCGGAACCTGCAGGTCCCGGAAAGTGGCCGGATCGAACCGGTAGCTGCACAGGGCCAAAATGTCGTTCAGCGATGCTTCGGCATCGGAGACGATGGACGGCCATGCGTCCGCAATTCGGAGGTCGTCGATGTCATCCGCCGTCAGCCCCAGAACTTCAGAGAAGAAATCCTCCGCCAGCCCGTTCCAGTCCGAACCCTCCGCCCTCTGTTTGAGGCGGACCAGTACCTCCGGAGCGGCCGTATCCGGCCAGGGCGGTTCGTAGAGCACGAGCTTGCGAATGTGCCGGGGGCTGTCGGCGGCCGCTCGCAGAGCGACCTGCGCGCCGTACGAGTGCCCCAAGAGATAACCGGGTTCTGCCAGCGATGCCAGGAACGCCGCGAGGTCTTCAGCCTCCTCAGCCAGGCTCGGACCAGATGTCGTCTTCCCGCGACCGCGGCGTGCGATCGCATATACTGTAAAATGCTCCTCCAGGGCGGGGCGCACCATCGCCCAGTTTGTCTCATGATCGCTGAAGCTGCCGTGGACGAGCACCAGCGGAGGGCCCTTGCCGGCCTTTCCGTATGACAGTGTCGCGCCACTGGGGCAGGAAAAGAATTGCATCATCCTCATCCATGAAGTGGGGGATTGCTCGCAAGGGACGATTCGACCGGTGTCAACCATAACGCTCGCCACCCGCACCAGTAAGTCGAAGCGCCGGCGGTGTCGAGGCTAGTTGGGCGCGAGCGAGCAGCCGGAATGAACATACTGCGCTCGGCAGACTGGGGGCCGTTAGATGACGGTCGGCTTCTGGGCAGGCCTCGCACGACAGCAGACATTCCAGCACTACACCCGGCCCACAGGCGCATAGCGGGCCGCCTAGACAGGTTGTCCAAGACTAGAGCGGAGCGACTGGTGGATGTTCATTCGGACCCGCCGATAGATGCCGAAGCTTGGTAACTCCAGTTCCCCGGTCCGGTCCGAATGCATAAATCTCCCGAAAGCTTACACCTAGAATCTTGTGCTGAAGCCGAGCGTCCCCTTGACGCCATGGCTGCCCTCGAAGCTGGTCGAGGCGAGCGCCTCGCCGTAAAGCGCGTATTTTCCGCCGGCCCAGCGATAGGTACCGCCGACGCCGAGCTCCGCGCCGAAGGAGTCCGGCTCGAAGGCGACGTTGACGCCGGCCACGTCGACCGCCGTTCCGTTGAGGAACTCGTAGGTCAAATTGGCGATGCCGTAGACATGGCTGCGGCGGTCCGCGTCGGCCGCGTCATGGTTCAGCGCCACGCCGATCCGGCCCTTCAGGCTGTCGCCACTGTCGAGCGAGACGGTGGCGCCGAACGGATCGGTGAAGTCGTCGAAATCGACCGAGGTGTAGGCGAGCTGCGCCTGCGGGGTGAGCGACCAACTGCCGCCGACGCCGATCTTGCGGCCGGCCTCGATGCTGAAGGCGTAACCGACGCCGTCATTGCCGTCGGCGAGATCGCCGACGGCGTCGGCGGAAAGATCGCTCGACAGTCGATTAACCGAGGCTTGGCCGTCGACATAGATGCCGTCATTGCCGTACCAGGTCAGCGTCGCGCCGACGCCGTAGCTGTCGGTCGAACTGTCGCCGCTGCCGGTGTCCGACGAGATGTCGGCGTCGACCCGGCCATACTGCGCGTTGAAGCCGCCGATCAGCCTGCCCGAGCCGTTCTCGGCGAGCAGCCCGTCGATGCCGACCTGCAGCAGGAAGCGGTCGCTGTCATAGGAAGCGCCGGTGGTCGACTCCCCCTCGACATGGCCGTGGGCGCCTTCGATCCGGGTCCACAAATTGCGCGGGCCGGCATAGCCCGCCGCCGCGTCGGCGACCTCGTCGCCCGGCCAATAGCGGTCGCCGACGCGCTGCTGGAGGGTCGGCAGTTCGGTCAGGCCGAGCATCACGATCGGGTAGTTCTCGTAGACCGGCACCGTCGGGGCGAGGATATCGGTCGTGCGCAGGTACCAGTCGCCGTCGACGACAGTGGGCGTGCCCTGGAAGAGACCGTAGAGATAGGCGCCGCCGATCGCCGGCGCGCCCAGGGTAAACAGGCCCGCTTGTGAGGCGCCGTCTACCTGGATGATCCTGATGCCGTTGACCGTCTGTCCGCCAACGCCGCCCAGATTGGTGACGAAGACCTGCGTCGGATTGCCGTCGGAATTGTTGCTGCCGAACTGCGTATTACCCGTGATGATGAGATGATCGGTGAGCGAATCATCGCCGCCGAGCACCGTATCGATCAGCAGCGCCCCGCCGCCTTGGCCGTTGTAATCGCCGGCGATCGTCAGGTCGCCGAGGCCATTGTTCACGCCGGCGATGCCGGGCGCGATGTTGCCGCCGGTATGGCTGGTCGGGCCGACCGCGCCGATGCCGGCCAGCGTGCCGCCAAAAACGTTCATCACCCCGCCCAGCGCGCCGTTCACCTCGAGAGTGCCGCCATAGACGCTGGTAAAGCCGGTGAACCCCAGTTGGTCGATGTTGAAGATCGTCCGCCCGGCGGCTTGGTATATCGCGCCGTTGCCATCGGCGTTGCTGATGATCGGGATGTCGAAATTGTAGCCGGTCTCGGTATGGTTGAAAATGATGGCGCCCTCACCCGCGCCGAAATTGATGCTTGCGGCTTCGATGAAGCCTGCGCCCTGCGCGGCCTCTCCCTCGCCGCCGCCGATATTGAGGACGCCACGACCGCTCGCACTACTCGTGATGGCAATGGTCCCGGCGCCATCGTTCACCGTCACCCTGCCACCCTGAGCGACGGTAAGTTCGCCCTGGCCGGACGAAGTCGATATCCGGACGTTGCCCGTGGTCGTAGTGATGCTTGATCCTGCGCCGGAGACAAAAACCTCGGCGGCACGCCCCGAACCCGCCGCTATATCGAGGGCCGTGGCCGTTACCTGGCCCTGGTCGAGAACGGAAAGGGAGCCGTTGAAGACGCCGAATGTTCCACTGCTTTCCCAGGTCGAACCCGCGCCGGAAACCACGCCGATGGTGGATACGCCATTCAGAAAAGAATGACCGCCGAAGTCTACACGCCCTGAGTTGATGCGCCCTCCATCCAGAACCGTGAAGAAGGCTTCAGAGGAATACCCGGATTCTATACGGCTTGTGGCTTCAAGCAAGGACCCTGCGCCGCTGACAATCACCGAGGATGTGCTGCCTGCCCCCGTGCTGGCTCTCAGGCCATCGGTACCGTTATATATGATTGCTCCGCCGTTGGTGATTTCGACAAGCGCCTGCGAGTTGGCTCCGCTCGCCAGATCAAGTGGACCATATAATACCGTCCCCGGGCCGGTCACCAGAAGGCTTCCGCTCGATCCGGCGCCGCGCGCCACATTTATAGTGGGAGAACTAGTTTCCGTATTGAGCTGAGCGCCATCCCGATATTCGACGACTCCCTCGTTTACAGTATAAATGCCGCTATAGACTGATGACCCGGTAAATACGGCGATCCCGTCACCCGCCTTTGTAAACAGATTGGAGCCGGCGATATTGCCGTTCACGGTGAGCGTTTGACCGGCTTCAACGTCGAGAACGGTATCCCCGCTGGCGGACAGGGTGAAGCTGCCGGTGTCGATCGTCAGCGACTTGGTGATTGTGGGAAGGGGCGTCGCCGAAACCGCGATATCGTTCTGAAGGATGATTACCGCACTGGGGTCGGGATTTGTGCCGTCGGAGAGGTCGGCGAGCGTGTCGCGCAGCTGGGCTTCGCTGGACACGAGATACTCGGCCGCCGACGCGGGTTGCTGCATGAGGCAGGAAATGCCCAGCGCAATACATGATGTGCTTAGTTTCAATCCAACAATACTTGATGAAGGTTTCCCTAATCCCGAGTATTTAGTATATTCAGGACAGCTAATAAAATTAATTCCCATAATTCCCGCCTTTTATGCCGATGATTCTGTTATTCATCTTTGGCGGACATAATCAAGCCATAATTGACAATTCATGAAAGATCGGTGGCTTGGCGGTTCCAGATAGCGAACACGATTTTGTGTGCGGGCAGGCCAATGGCGCGGCCACGACCTCCAGCATGACCACCAGCGATGTCTGCTTTCGGACAACAGCAAAGCTTAGCTCTACGGCCGACATCAGGCGCGAAGCTGCCGGAACGCACCTAACGCCGGTCAATGCCGCAAGTGCGCCTCTGGACCGTCCAGTCGCCCTCGAGCCCGGTGCGCAACGTCTCCGCAGACATAGCCATCGCCGGGCGCCCGTCGAGAATGGCCTCGACAATGTCGGGCGCGAGGAACGTTAGCCGCAGAATGCGCGTCAGATAAGACGGTGCAATCTTCTCATGCTGTGCCAACTCGGCGATGGTGGTGAATTCCTCTGACTCGAGCATCCGCTTCCAGCGGAATGCCCGCGCCAGCGCCTTGACCAGCGTGTTGTCGATCTTTCGCTGTTGAGGCGTGCCGTCCGGCAGTTGCATCTCCTTGCGCCCGCCCCGCCTTACTATGCGGAACGGGACATGGAGCGTCACTGTGTCGGGTATTGGCGTGGTGCGGCTCATGCGGCTTGCTCCAGGTTACCCGCAAGCATCTCGCGCGCAAGCCCACCAAGGCCGTCGACCCGGAGCCGGACGTTGAGCCCGTCGGTGCCGACGTCGACGCGCTCGACCAGCAGCGCCACGATGCGCGCCTGCTCGGCAGGAAAGAGCTCACCCCACATTGGATCGAGGCGGTTCAGCGCGTCGCGGGCGTATTCCCCGGTGATGTCGCTATCTGCCGCGCAGACCGCCTTCCATGTCCCCGCCACGATCTCGGGCTGGCGGAACACGGCGCGAAGTTGATCGATGACGGCGGCTTCTATTTCCCCTGCCGGCACGCGGCCAACCGAGCACAACCCGGCCCCATGCTTAAGCACTGTCTGGCTTACATAGTATCGGTACAGTCGCCCGCCCTTGCGCGTATGGGTTGGAGAGAACGCTGCGCCGTCAGGACCATAGAGCAGCCCCTTCAGCAGCGCCGGCGTGTCGGCCCGTGTGTGGGCGGCGCGTTTGCGCGGGCTCTCCTGCAGGATGGCGTGAACCCGGTCCCACGTGTCCCGATCGATGATGGCCTCGTGCTCGCCCGGATAGCTGGCACCCTTATGGACCGCCTCGCCGATATAGGCGCGGTTGTTCAGCGTCCGGTAGAGATACTTCTTGTCGATCGGTTTTCCCTGCCGGGTTTGCATGCCTCTGTTGGATGCCTCGCGCGCCAGCACCGTGCCGGAACCGACCTCGAGGAAGCGGTCGAAAACCCAGCGGACATGCGCGGCGGCTTCCTCGTCGACCACCAGCTTCCGGTTTTCGACCCGGTAGCCAAGCGGCGGCACGCCGCCCATCCACATTCCCTTCATACGAGACGCGCGGAACTTGTCGCGGATGCGCTCGGCCGTCACCTCGCGCTCGAACTGGGCGAACGAGAGCAGGATGTTCAGCGTCAGCCGGCCCATCGATGTGGTGGTGTTGAAGGACTGGGTGACGGAGACGAACGTGACGCCATTGCGGTCGAAGACGTCGACCAGCCTGGCGAAGTCCATCAGCGAGCGCGACAGGCGATCGATCTTGTAGACCACCACCACATCGACCAGCCCGTCATCGATGTCGGCCAGCAGCCGTTTGAGGGCGGGTCGCTCCAGCGTGGCGCCGGAGATGCCGCCGTCGTCATATCGGTCGCGGACCAGCACCCAGCCTTCGGAGCGTTGGCTGGCAATGTAGGCCTCGCAGGCCTCGCGCTGTGCGTGGAGAGAATTGAATTCCTGCTCCAGCCCCTCCTCCGAGGATTTGCGAGTATAGACCGCACAGCGCAGCTTGCGCACGACCTTCGATTTCTCCGAGGGTATGGTCATGCCCCTCCCCTGCGATGGTTCCTGAGGCCGAAGAAGGTCCAGCCGTTCCAGCGCGTGCCGGTAATGGTGCGGGCGATGGCCGACAGCGACTTGTAGGGCCGCCCCTGCCATTCGAAGCCGTCAGCGGTGACGGTCACGACATGCTCGACGCCCAGCCATTCACGCAGGAGCCGTGTGCCGGTGATCGGTTTGTCGCGGTCCGCGCGGATGCGGCGGGTCGTTCCATTGCCGCCGTCCAGTTGCTCGCCGAGCCGCTCCAGCCGCCGGATGGTCTCGGGATGCAGCCCGCCATAGGCGAGTTCCTGGATGCGATAGGCCAGCCGGCTTTCGAGGTAGCGGCGATTGAAGGGGGGCGGCTCGCTGTCGAAAAGGTCCCGCCACTGCTGTTTGAGGTCGGTCATGGGGCCGGTCTTCAACGCAGCCAGGCGCGCGGGAATGGGGTCGGAAATGGTCATGCGCTTCTCCGCTCGATTGCGGTTGCATGACCGCTCTGGTCGGCCGCACAGTCCAGCAAACCATTCTCCGGATCTGCAGATGTTTCACTTGACTGTCGCGCCCGAAGCCGAACCAGGCCGAGCGCCAGAAGCGCGCAGAGTTCGGCACGGCGTTCCGCGGGCGACATCAGGGCTGGTCGCAGAGCGTTAGGTCCAGTCCTGGAGAAAGTTCGAGAATCATTTCCCATAAGAACCGGCGTAGACCCGGTTCCAAACGATACCTACCCGGTCAAGTAGGCGAACGCGTATGTTCGCAAACGAAAGCAACTCCACAAAAATGTCTTCATATGCGCCGGGTCCGGTCAACGATGACGTAAACTCTGCTCCGGGAAGCTCTGGCGTACCGAGGTGACATCCAGGGGGGAGCCATGGGTCACATCAGGCTGGGCAAACCACCCGCAACACGGAACTGGCGCGAGGTGGTTGAGCTCCTTGGGGCTCGCCGGCTGGTGATCGCCGACATCGCCGCCGCTGTGGAGCGAAGCGCCGATCGGTCGCTTTCGACCGCGGTGCAGGATCCTGGCTTCGTCGAGTCCTTCTGGTTGCTGCTGAAGCTTCCACAGGCCGTTGCAGCGGAAGACCGCGAAGCCGCCGTCCAGGCGCTAGGAATTCATGTACCGGCCGATGCCGGCCTCGCCGATCTCATTGCCGGTTTCGAGGCAGCCTTCGAACGTTTCCGGCAGCGCAGTGTTGTCGGCTTTTCCGACTTCGCCTTTATCGCGCGGGACGCTGCGATCTCTGCCCTTGCCGGGCTTGTGCGCGACCGGGGACCAAGCCTGTGGGTGTCAGGAGCGGAGGACGAGCGCGCGACGATCGCCAGTTTCGCGTCGACTACGCGTTTCGGCGAGCTGGCCCAGGCCTTCTTCACCAATGTCCTGCGGGGGCATATCCGATATTTTCTTGATCGCGAGGTGCCGCGCCAGCTCGGTGTTGGACATGCGCTGGCTTCGGTGGCCGACGCGGAATATTTCGATGAGGCGGTTCGGCGGCATTGCCGGGAGACGACGATCATCATGCGGGCGTTCGCCAGAGACTGGCTGGGCAAGTATCGATTTCATCTCGACAAGGAACTCACGCGGGAGGACGCAGCCGCCCTCGCCGCCTATGCCTTCACTAAGATCAGGCTTGAACTGAACCGCCGCAGCGGACGTCTCGCGGCATGAAGGAATACGCCTTCATCTGCGGAGGGGCGATTGCCCCGGACCTCGCCTCCGTCGATCAAGTTTTCCGGATGAATGTCGCGGGACCGGATCGAAACGTCAATCTGCGGCTGGCAGACGCCAACCGCGCCCTCGTCAGCGATCTGCCTGATCTCCTGATCGATTTGCTGGAACTGGCCGCCTACGTCTACTGCGCCGATCAGCGGGCAAGACGCGGAACCGAGAAGCTGTCGATGGCCGGAGAGGCATGGAGGCGCAAGCTTTACTTCGTTGTGCCGGTTCGATGTCGTGACATATGGGAGAGCGCGGCTGTTCGCGAACGGTTAGAAGCAATGCTCGGTTATCTGTCCGATGACGTCTACGTGATGGAATTCGTCGACAGCCACGCACCTGCCGAGCAGGCGCAGACCTATTTCGAATTCTCCGAGAGTGGCGACGGGTTCCAGGCGGATGACGTCGTGCTGTTCTCGGGAGGCATGGATTCGCTCACGGGCGCCGTTGAGAGCCTCGTCGGTGGCAGGCGACTTGTCCTGGTCGGCCACCATTCGGCGCCCAAGGTTGTGAATGTGCAGACCGAACTGGCCGAGGAGCTTCGGCAAAAAGGCTTTGGCAGCCAACTGTTCCACGTGACGGTCAACGTCACCAACACGGGCGTCCGACCCGTCGAGCCCACGCAACGTACCCGTTCTTTCCTATTCGCGAGCCTCGCGTTCGTGCTCGCCCGCATGTTTGGCCGCGACGGCTTCACCTTCTACGAGAACGGCGTCGTCAGCCTCAACCTGCCGATCGCTGCCGATGTGCTTGGCGCGCGCGCCACGCGGACCACTCACCCAAAGGTAATCCGCGGTTTCGAACAATTCTTCTCAGCACTCGTGGACAGAGACATCTCGATCGAGACGCCCTTCCTCTGGCTGACCCGCAAGGAGGTCGTCGAGCGGCTCGAATCGACAGGTCACGGCAGCCTGCTGGCAAAGAGCGTCAGTTGCGTTCATCCGATCGGCTGGACCGCAGAGGTCCGGCATTGTGGTGCATGCTCTCAATGCATCGATCGGCGGTTTGCGGTTCTGGCGGCGGGTGTCGAGCACCATGATGTCCGCGACGGTTACCGAGTCGATCTGCTGACGGGCGATCGACGGTACGAGGACATCGACCCGTCCGTCGCCTATGTGACGTTCGCGCGCACAATCGAAAGACTGCACCGCGACCAGTTTCAGGAAGAGTTTCCGCAGGTCTGCTCAGCGTTGCACAATGTGCCCGGTCTGTCAGCAGACGAGGTGCTGGAACGCGTCTGGGACCTGCACCGGCATCACGCGCAGGGCGTCCTCGCCGTAATTGCTGATGCTACGGAACGCCATGTCGGTGACCTGGTCCGGGGCAGGCTCGCGTCGACGTCCCTGCTCAATCTCTGCTTCACGCGAGGCAATGTGCAACTGGTGGGTCCCGATACGACATCGAAGACGGCCGCATTCTTGGATGACTTGTCCGCTGCCAGCTGCGAGTTCGCTATCGACGAAGCTGGAAGGAGGATTTGCTTCAAAGGCGGTTTTGTCATCGAAGGAGCTCTTTACAGGCTGATGCGGGAACTTCTGGGCCGGCACCGCGACGCCAAAAGCCGCGCCGAGGAGGTTCCATTCTATTGGACCGACGACCTCGCGGCGGCGCTGGGTATTGAGGAATCGACGCTTCGCCGGCAAGTGGTGCGGCTGCGCGAAGATGCAGAAGCCCGGCTAGCCGTCGACCACGGCGTGATGTTTCCGAATGGTTTTATCGAGAATCAAAAGTCCAAAGGGTACCGGCTTTCCCCCGAGCTCCGTGAGGTATCTTTGGCCGATTTACCAGCCCATGTCACAAACCAGACGGGCGATGTCACAAACGGAATGTGACGGCATTGGAATCGCTTCGTCCTGTCCGCCGATGCGTCACAAATCGGGTTACGTCTAGCCATGTCGCGGTGCGGCGAAATCTTGACAATACCTGGCATCGCTAACAGCGCACGCTCTCTGCCTGAGCAAGGGCGGCGCCTCGCCAGGAGCACCAAGACATGCAGGAAGGCAATCGCATCTTCCTAAATCAGGCCGAACTTGCGCGCCGCTGGCGCATAAGCCCCAGAACTCTCGAGCGGTGGCGGTGGTTGAAGACCGGGCCAACCTATACAAAGCTTGGCGGCAAGGTCGGCTACGCGCTAGCCGACATAGAGGCCTACGAGCGCCGACGCCGTGCGGAGACGCACTCCTCCATCCTCGGTTCGTGGAGGTGACCCATGCGAGCCGAAACAGGAAACCCGGTGGCGGGTGCAACCGCCAGCCGGGCAGATGTCTCAACGCCTGTCAGCACTGGAGACGCGGTCAGTTCTAGCGAGTGCACGCGGCAACAACAAGCCAGATATATTCTGAAGTTTTACGAGCTTTCGCTTGCCGTCGCGCTCGTCGTCGCGGAGCATGTCTATGACAGCGGGAGGCGCACATGATGGCCGCCCTCCCCGCCCCAAAGCTTCTGCTTCCCACGCAGAACGAGATCGACTGGCTGCTTTCCCGGGAAGTTTCGACATTTGCCCTGGTGCGACCGATGGCCATCATGGTTGCCGTCGGCGATTTGGGGCAGGACGGACACTTTGAAGGCGCCGATACCGGTGCGCGTTGGCTCGCCTTCGAGCAGGAACGCGATCTCGTCCTCTGGCAGCCGAGAAGGAGGCTGCTCGTCTCTGAATGCCGCCGCGCCTTTGCCCTTGGGGAGGACATCGTCGACAACCCTGGCACCTATGCCTTCGACTGCAATCTGAACATCTTTGCCGATCCGCTGGAATGGCTTCGCGCCAACCGCGACGGGATCGTGATCATCGACTGGCGAAGGGCATTCGACCGGCTCCGCGATGTCCCTCGTGTCGCCATTGCGGAGGCTCTCTTGCCGACATACCGGCAGGCTATGAGACCCGGCCGCATGCCCGAACTCCTCGTGATCCCTGAACGGCGGAGGGCTGCGGCATGAACAACCTCGCACCGATACCCGTGTCCCACTACGAAAGAGACAAAGCCGGGAGCGCCCGCTTCGTGGTTACGAACACCAACACGATCATGGCGACCCAGTTCGCCCCGATCCGCTGGGTGGTGCCTGACTATCTGCCCGAGGGACTATCCATCCTTGCCGGCCGCCAGAAGCTGGGCAAAACCTGGCTGGCGCTGGATTGGGCCATCGCCGTCGCCACAGGAGGCGCGGCCATGGGCTCGGTCTTCTGCGAGGTCGGCGATGTGCTGTACATCGATCTGGAGAATGGCCACCGCCGGATACAGGGCCGCATCAACATGCTGTTCCCGGGCGAACGCAACCGACCGGATCTCGGACGGCTGGGCTGGGTCAACGACGCCCCTGATCTCAACAAAGGATTTCTACCCGCTCTAGATGACTGGCGGTCATCCGTCATCGAACCCAGGCTGGTCGTCATCGACGTGCTGCAGCGGATCAAGCCTGCCGGCAAGGCTGGCCAGAATTCGTATGAGAGCGACTATGACGCGATGTCTGCCTTGCAGCGCTGGGCGACAGAGCGCCGCGTTGCAGTGCTCTGTCTCCATCATACCCGAAAGGGTGGCGCCGACGATCCCCTGGAGGCGCTCAGCGGCTCCAACGGCCTGTCCGCCTGCGCCGACACGACGCTCCTGCTCGATCGCGACGGTAACGGCACCACGCTCTACGTTCGCGGCCGGGATGTGGAGGAGAAGGAAAGCGCGATGAGTTTCTTATCCGGTATGTGGAATCTTATCGGTGAAGCCGCCGAAATAAGAAGGACGGATGAACGCTCCCGAATCTTATCGGCACTTCTTGCTGCCGATGCTCCGATAAGCCCACGCGAGATCGCGATAGCAACCGCCATGCCACGGAACAACGTCGATCAGCTGCTGTTCAAGATGGGAAAGGCCGGAGAGGTTCGGAAAGCCGGCCGCGGCGGCTACGTCCACCCGGATCGCACCGACCTGATCAAGGCTGACGATAAGATCGATAAGAAGATAAGGACGAGCACTGCAGAGGCGACCGGCTGAGGCGCTTTCTTACTTTCTTATCGTTCTTATCATGGACTGCCCAAGGCTTCCTGCCCCGCCATCACGCCCAACTGAAAGGCCCTGCTGAAAACGACATAGGCAAAGTGCGGTTCGATGCCGTAGACCTTGAAGTACAGGCGACTTGAAGTACAGGAGAACCGTCCCATCCCCCTGCGATCTTAAGATGGGTCTCACCCTGAACCGTGTTCGTTCCGCCTGGCTTTTTCGACACTGTTCTGTTCTTCACCACCGTCGGGCCGGCTTAGCGTGACCGTGCAACGGATTAGCGTGTTCCAGTCGGGTCCATGCTCGATGATCAGGTGCAACTCGGAAATCTCTTCCAAGAAGTATTCGATGCTGATCGGGCCATTCTCGTGCTGATATTCAAGCACAGCTTTCCACCGCTTGTCGCCGTGCAGTGTTACCACGTTGGTCATCGGCCACCCCCCGATCAGCGATCAACCGAATCTGTTCGGTCTCAACCACGTTACCATCCTACAGGATTTACGCCGTCGAAGTCGTCTGGCGGGAAAACGCAGCATCCGGAATTCCAGTGTTCGCGCAGTTAGCGAAGTCGTATTGTTCGCGCCTCGAGCCCTTTGTGGCTCCTGCTGTACGTGATGATCACGTTCTGTCCGACTTCGAGGTTGGAAACGCCGCTGCGGGCCAGAGTGGTCGCATGAACAAACACGTCCTTCCCGCCGCCATCCAACGCTATAAAGCCGAACCCCTTGGTAAGGTCGTATCGCTTTACGACGCCGGTGGTTTCCTGCTCATCAAGATCGGGCGCAGGGTCTGGTGCTTCGGCGGATTGCTTGGCAACCGACGGGGAGAACGCACCGTCTCCGAGTACAGAGACAACCTCGACAACCTGAGGCCCTTTCTGGCCCGGTTCAGTTAGTACCTGGAGGCGTGCACCCTCGGGAAGGCTGTCATGTCCCGCAGCTTGCAACTTCGACAGGTGAATGAAGGCATCAGAGCCATCGCTCAGCTTCAAGAAGCCGAAACCCTTCTCCGCGTTGAACCAGAGTACCTCTGCATCACATGCGGGAGACTTGCTGGCTGACGAAGCCGCCTGGCGTGCTGGCCTGCGGTCAAAGTAGCTTGGTTCCGAGGTCTCAATGTGGTTGTCGCTCTCGAAGCCTTGGCTCCTCGGCTGACGGTGATCTCGATACCTGCCCATTCCAAAGTTGTCCGTAGAGGGAGAGACGCCATTATCACCGGGAATGAGCCGCGATCAACATGGTTCCAGGTTATCCCTGAAAGTTTGAAAGACCAGCCTCTCGGATGCATTCGCAATAGCCGCAATGGCAAAAACTGCAGCTGGTACGATCCGCGGCCATTCTGATCCCAGAAGCCTGCACTCCCTTGCGTGTAGTCTACAACACCTCACAAGTGGCACAACGAACGACAATCTGTTCCTGCTGCAAATCTCGCTCAAGCTCTTCCTTGAACGCCGTCCACCAGCTTCGATCGAGTGTATCCACCATCACTTCGGCGATGACTATTCGGTCCTGCGAAATGCCGTCGCTCTCTTTCCAAAGGCCCTGCGCAGGCGCGCGCGAGAACGCGGTGGCACCGCCGAAACGATCCGCAAGTCGCCGCACCAGCGCTCGTATTTCGTGGTGGTGTACGGGGCTTCCATCTCCCCGATCCAGCGGGACAAATACTTCGACCAGATACATGTCGCTATTGTCCGCGGGGATGCTGTCCCACTTCCCACATCTAAGTGGGAAGTGGGATAGCGGTCGACTTAGTTGGCGTCGTCGTCATCCGGTTGCACCGGAACGCCATGGAAAAACGTCTCGATTTCGGTCATTTCCACCTTGCCGTCGCCATTCTCGTCCACAGCCTTGAAGATGCGGCCATGGAAGTCCTGGATCTCTGCTAGCGACAAGGCACCGTCGCCGTCAGCATCGACGATCGCGAACATCAAGCGCATGCCCGCGCCATGCATCATCGCCGAGCGCATTCCGTCGCCGTCTCTATCGCTGCTGGCATGATGGTGGTGCCATTCCTTCTTCCAGTTCCGGCTGCCATCACGGCGCGCCTCGCGCATGGATCCGTCGCTCATCATCTCGAGCATCATGTCGCGGACGGTCTGCCGCATGGCGTCCGATTCCATTCCGCCCGGCTGCGAGCGTGTCGTGGTGCTTTCCGTGGGCGAAGCTGGCGCGGGCGAGGTGGTTTCTGTCTGGGCCAAAGCTGGTGCGGCCGCCAGCATCAATGCCATCGTGGTGATTGAAGCGGTCTTGAACATGGTCATCTCGTTCTCCTCTGCCGATGACGTGCCTGAACAACTGTCCGGCCGATCAAACGTTCCTGTGCTCACCCAGACTTGAGGACAAGCCGAAACGGGGTGTCACTGTTGGGCGCTGCTGCGATGATCGCGCTGCTGGCAGCCTAACAGCAGGTGCCGAGCTCTTGTGGGCCGCACAGCACGTCAGAGTGCCCACGGGGGAATGTCCCGTCTAAAAAAGGGCGGCTATCGCTACACGGTGCACGCAATTCCGAACTGCCGGCCAGGCTGCCTTCGCCACCGATCGCGGCGCCACGGGGAAGGCGATGCGCAGTGCACGAAGTCCTCGTGGGCCGATAGCAATCGAAATCAATAGCTTACTTGCGTTTCAGCGCCTTGTGAGCAGACTGCAAACGCTGGTTTGCAGTCTGAACACCCGAGGCTCATTCATGTTGCAGCGCGCAATCGCCTACTACCGTGTGTCGACCCAGCGGCAGGGCCGGTCCCGCCTCGGCCTCGACGCCCAGCGTGCCGCTGTCGAGGACTTTGCCAGAGCGCAAGGGTACGACATCCTGGAGGCGTTCACCGAGGTGGAAACCGGCAAGGGCTCCGACGCTCTGGATCGGCGACCCGTATTGGCTGCGGCACTCGCCACCGCTCATCGAGCCCACTGTCCGGTGATCGTCGCAAAGCTAGACCGGCTCTCGCGAGACGTGGCCTTCATTGCCGGGCTGATGACGCGGCGCGTGCCGTTCATCGTCACCGAGCTTGGCGCGGATGCCGACCCGTTCATGCTGCACCTCTATGCGGCGCTGGCAGAGAAGGAACGCCGGCTGATATCGGAGCGAACCCGGGCAGCCTTGGCGGCCCGCAAGGCCTTGGGCGCCACGCTCGGCAACAGGACGAACGCGGCGCAGGCTGCAGCCCGGGGTCGAGGCGCAGCCATACAGGCGGCCGAGGAGTTCGCCCGGTCGACCCTTCCGTTCGTTCGTGCCCTGCAGCAGGCGGGGATCACAAGCCTGCGCGGGCTTGCGGCGGAGCTGAATGCCCGCGGCGTGCGTACGGCGCGCGGCGGCACATGGCAGGTCTCGAACGTCCGCAACATGCTGGCGCGCCTTGATGTGCAGGCACAGGGACAAGAGAGCGTGCCAGCCGTTTCCTGCTGACGCAGCAGCCTGGTGAGCTGAAGGAACTGCTTTCCCTCCGCTACTCTACGAAGGCCTGCGCTACCGCACGCAGCCTGTTTGCGTTTCCTGCCGATCATCGTTCTCATCGTTCATGACATTCCAGGGACCGTGATTGCATGGACACCGAGGCTGCTTCCGATGAGATCATCTCTATTCCCACAGCGGGTCAACTGCGAACGCGCCGGTCGGCTAGTAACGTGGCTGACAGCTTGGGCAGCCGCCGCCTCGCAGTGGAGTATCGTCCTGCCGCGGCTCTGATCCCCTTCGCCAAGAACGCCAGGACACACAGCGAAGCGCAGGTGGCGCAGATCGCTGCCTCGATCCGCGAATTCGGCTGGACGAACCCGGTCCTGGTCGACGGCGACAATGGCGTCATTGCCGGTCACGGGCGGCTGCAGGCGGCAAGAAAGCTCGGAATGAGCGAAGTGCCGGTGATTGAGCTGGCGGGTTTGAGCGAGGCACAGAAGCGGGCCTACATCATCGCGGACAACAGGTTGGCGCTCAACGCCGGCTGGGACAACGAACTGCTCGGGCTCGAACTGGCCGATCTGGGCAAGCTCGGCTTCGACCTGTCGCTCACCGGCTTCGATGATCTGGAGATCGCGGCCCTGACCGGGGCCGGCAATCCCGGCCTGACCGATCCCGACGACATTCCCGAAGCGCCGGCGCGGGCGATCACCCTCCCCGGCGACCTCTGGATCATGGGCAAGCACCGGCTGATCTGCGGCGACAGCACCGACGCCGGTGATGTCGAGCGGGTGCTCGCCGGCGTCAAGCCACACCTGCTTGTGTCGGATCCTCCCTATGGCGTCAGCTATGACCCGGCATGGCGTGAGCGGTTCGGCGATGGTCATGGCCTCGCCAAAGGTAAGGTGCTGAATGACGACCGTGCCGACTGGCGGGACGCATGGGCGTTGTTTCCCGGCGATGTCGCCTATGTCTGGCATGGCGCGCTTCACGCCGCCACAGTTGCCGCCAGTCTCGAAGCCAGCGGCTTTGCCGTACGGTCGCAGATTATCTGGGACAAGACGCGGCTGGTGATCGGCCGCGGCGACTACCACTGGCAGCACGAGCCGGCCTGGTATTGTGTCCGCAAAGGCAAGAAGGGCCACTGGGCGGGAGATCGCAAGCAGACCACCGTGTGGGCCATCCCGCACAGGAAGTCGCCCACCGGGCACGGCACCGAAAAGCCGGTCGAATGCATGCGCCGGCCGATCGAGAACAATTCCTCGCCCGGCCAGGCCGTCTACGAGCCGTTCTGCGGCTCCGGCACCACCATCATCGCCGCCGAGATGACCGGCCGCTCCTGCCATGCCGTGGAACTCAACCCGGCCTATGTCGATGTGGCCGTGAAGCGTTGGCAGGACTTCACCGGACAGGCGGCAGTGCTGGAGGGCGACGGATGCACCTTTGCGGATGTAGCTGTGGCAAGAGGCGGGGCGGCCCCATGAACCGCATCGAGCTAGCAGGGGTGTGGTTGCCAAATGGCGCCACGGCCAACGTCCTCATTGCGGCCTCCTCTGGCGAAGCGGTCTGATGGCCCGGCCTCGTCACCAGCCCGACGCCTTCCATCGCCGTCAGGTCGAGGCACTGGCCGGCTATGGCGTTCCCGAAGCCGAGATCGCCGGCATGGTCGGGATAGATCCGAAGACGCTCAGGAAGCACTATCGCCACGAACTCGACTTTGGCCACGTCAAGGCCAACGCCAAGGTCGCCGAGAACCTGTTCCGCAAGGCGACGGGCGAAGGCCGCGAGGCTGTCACCGCAGCCATCTTCTGGCTGAAGGCCAGAGCCCGGTGGAAGGAGGTTTCGGTCAACGAGCATTCCGGTCTCGACGGCGGTCCGATCGAGCAGGTGACGAAGATCGAGCGGATCATCTTGGCCCCAGCTGACCGGGCGAGCACTACGTTGCCATCGGACCACGTTACCACGGACGTGGCGCCGATCACCCTTTGGGAGGCAAACCCAAGCCGATGAGCGACACCGCCGATGCCGTCGGATATGAGAAGCCGCTGGCTTCCAGGGTCGAGGCTCTTGCGGGCTACGGTCTGCCTGCCGCCGACATCGCCTGCGTGCTTGCGGTCGGCGAGGATGAACTCATTGCCGTCTATGCCGACGAACTGGACAGCGGCGGCATCAAGGCGAGCGCTCGTGTGGCGGAGAGTCTCTACCGCAAGGCGCTCGGCGATGGCCGCGAGGGTGTAACGGCGGCGATCTTCTGGCTGAAAACGCGCGCCCGCTGGAAGGAAACCACGATCCATGAGGTGGACGGAAAGGTCGACCCCTTTGTACCTTCATCACACCTATGAGCACAGGAAGCTTGCCTAGCCGACGGCCCGGGGGGGGGGGGGGACGGTCACATCTCTGCAGCGTTTCGGACACGGACCGGTGGCATCGGTTTCTTTACACAACCGCGAAATTGGCAGGGGGGTCTCAGCGGATATGAGAATGGCACAAATGGCTGAACAGCGGGGTTCCTGCCCCGCTTCGCATCTGCAGATCGCCCCAGAACGGTCGACCAAGTCCGGAGTCGGATCGGCTTCGGCGGCTGACGTCTCCCATCTTCCACATGCAGGACGCTCCTGATGCGCGGCAGAAAGCCCCTGCCCTCCGCGATCAGGCTCGCCACCGGCAATCCGGGCAAGCGGCCCATCAATGCTCGTGAGCCGAAGCCGGTCACCTCAATCCCCACCTGCCCCGCGCACCTGATGCCGACCGCCAAGGCGGAGTGGAAGCGAGTTGCCCGCTACCTTCATGACCTCGGCGTTATCAGTGAACTCGATCGCGCGGCGCTCGCCGCCTATTGCCAGGCCTACAAGGACAGACTCAACACCGCCACTTCGATCGTGCCTGTCTCAGCTTCTTTGTCAGGCAGACGTAGGAGCGGCAGTTGCGGCGATTTCCATTTGCGCCCTGAACCATCGCAGCGTCTCGAGCGTCGAGGGTAGCGCATTCTGCTTTCGTGCCAAGACCTCCAGCTCCATGAACCGCAATGCAAACGGCCTCTGATCGGGCAGCGCATGCAAGAGCGAGCTCACGATGATCTTGAGGCCATCGATCTGGCCCTGCATTTCAAGGCTCTCTTCAACTTCGTTCATGAACTTCTCCTAATCGCCGATCCTCTGGGCAGGCCAGTTGACGGCCTTTCCGCGAATGCAGCCGCGCGGTCACGGGGGACGCGCCAGACAAGCCGAACGCTGCAGTTGCCAGGGCAGCGTGAGATAGGTCAGACCAGATTCTCGTCCTTCCTGAACTTGGTCAGGAAGGAGCGCCACTTCCGCTTGGCGGCACCGTCTCGCATTTTGAGGATGCGGGGCGCCATGAAGTGAACGACGGCCATTCCGCTACTACGCACGTCAGCTTCAGCAGCCGAGCGCTGTTCATAGCGAGCGTCGTCCATCGACGCGACATCATCGCCTTCGAAGGCCTTGAATTCTGCTGCGCTGCGATTGAACCGCTGCACGCAAGAATCGAACTCCGCGCGAGCGCCCTCATCAAGCCGAAGCGTCTGCAACTCATCGGAGGTAAGTTTCTCCAAGGCCGAAGCGCGCTGCTTTGACGCGCGACGCAGTGGCCTCTTCCCTACTTGGACGGCGGACGCTGTTTGGTCGATGGTATCAGTCACTTCGCTTCCCTTTCCGTTTGCTGGACCTGTGAGTCGCGTCACCGTGGTACGCGGCGGTTCGAGAGTCACACTGAGATGGGCCAGGCACGGCGCGCACGCGAGCATCGAAAATGAAAAGGCCGAGCAATTGCCCGGCCTCTGATCAGGAACTTA
>NZ_RCIZ01000011.1 GCF_003666685.1 Mesorhizobium sp. YM1C-6-2 | reverse complement strand
ATGAGACCCGAAACATAATCGCACGGTGGGTCACTTCTCGATGAAAACCCCGGGTCACTTCTCAGCAGCAATCAACACATCAGGAACTCCAGGCGGCTCTTGCCGGAGCCGGTATCGCCCACCTGTTCGAAGACTACGTGCGCGAGCACGTAGAACATGGCAGGCTCGTCGAGCTAATCGCCGACTGGAAACAGAAGTTGCCCAGTTGGTATCTGTATTATCCAAACCGCCGGCACACGAGCGCAGCCATGAGGGCGTTCCTAAACTACGTCCGGCAGCATAACCGACCTTGAGCCTCAACGTTTCTCAGCCGTGCCGCGAGCCGCCGCCATGTACCGGGGCGCCGATTGTTTTTCGATAGCGTCCTTTCCGCCGCGACCGGACATAGCAGATGAGGTTCGCCGTTTTCAGCGCGGCGCTGTCGCGGCGCGCGGTTTTGAGGCTCACCTACCAAAGGGCCATGATCTCGCTGGCCCCGCAGCGGCTGCCCTCTTCGACTCTGGCAAGAAACCAGTATTGCCGTTCATTGAGTTCGAGCCAGTCAGGGTCATGTAAAGGGTCGCGATCAGGGCCATCTATAGGGTAATTCCGATGCGGCAGCCGACCAGGAAACGAACGACGCCAGGTTGATTATGATCGTGCCAATCGTCTTTGATGTGGAAGCAAGCGCTGCTGCAACTAACAAACGAGGCAAGAGGAGAAGATCCGATGGCCGAAAAATCTTCCAAGAAGCCCGAGACGGCACAAAAGAGAAAGCCGGCCCTGCTCTCAGGCGGCAACCCGCAAATACCCAAAGGATATGGCGATGAGCCGGTTCAGGCCTATATCGGCGCGGTGCCGGGGTGGAAGCAGGCTGTCTGCCGGCGGATCGACAAGATCGTCACCGAGCTGGTGCCCAGCGTGAAGAAGGCAGTCAAATGGAACTCGCCCTTCTACGGCCTGGGGGAGGATCGCTACTTTTTGAGCTATCACTGCTTCGAGCGCTACGTGAAGATTACCTTCTTGCAGGGCGAATCGCTCGACCCAAAGCCGCCGGGAACCTCCAAGCACCCGCAGGTCCGCTAACTCGATATCCACGATGATGACGAACTTGGAGAGCAGTTTGCCGACTGGGTCCGTCAGGCAGCCAAGCTTCCCGGCGAAAAGATGTAAAGGAACGGGTGACAGCGCCAAGTCACATCGGCCGTAAAGTTATCGCCTGGATGGTGGAAGCGGCAATGACGCACGGGATCGGGATTAGCATCGTCATCGGAGCCGATAGGTCAAATTGGCGATACGAACGCAATCTGCTTATCTGATCTCTGGGAAGCCTGCTCCCCCACTGGTCTCGCCGACTCTTCCTGCGGTGAGAATTCTGCGATAGCCGCCCTTACGGCGAGACCCCACATAGCAGATGAGATTGGCTGCTTTCAGAGCGGCGATGTCGCGGCGCGCAGTCTTCAGGCTGACCTGCCACAAGGCCATGATCTCGCTGGCGCCACAGCGGTCGCCTTCGGCGACTCTGGCCAGAAACCAGTATTGGCGCTCATTGAGTTCTGCCCGATCAGGGTCATTCATAGGGTCACGATTGGGGTCATCCATAGGGTCATTTGGCCGGTGATCGGCAGGTCTCCTGCCCCCGGCAAACTCCCCGACGACATAGGCACCCCTGGCCGCCGCCAGCGCATAGCGATCGACGGACCCTGACAGTTTGGCGGCCACCGGTCCCTCGATGATCCCGAGAGCGAAAGCGCGAATGACGGGTGAAGACACCACGAGACGCAAGAAAAACACCGTATCGGGACCGTGTTGGCCCGAGAGCCAGTGTTTGACGGTGCGCTCGCTGGCGCATGATCAGCTTGATCGCGCGGTGGCTGTCGCCGTGCTCCTTGCGCAGCAGTTCGGCCATGGTTTGCGCATAGATCTGGCGCGTGGCCAGGACACCTTTCCATGGCGGTAATTTCCTGCCCTTTTTCTGCAACATCTTCCGGTCTCTCCACAGTTAAACTGGTCGAGGTGCAGAAGCGGTGGCGAGGCCACGTGCTGAGGCGGTCGGTTGCCCGGACCGCCTCAGGTAAAGCAGGAAAGGGCAAAGTTTGCCGAGATGGGATCTTAACGACGACGACCGATCCGAGCCGGCACCTCTGGTGCGCGCGGCCGAATATGTCCGCATGTCGACCGATCATCAGAAATATTCGACTGAAAACCAATCCGACGCGATCCGGCACTATGCCGAGGCGCGCGGGATCGAGATCGTGCGCACCTATGCCGATGCCGGCAAGAGCGGTCTCAAGATCGAGGGGCGCGATGCGCTCAGGCAGTTGATCGAGGATGTTGAGGCTGGCACGACCGATTTCACATTGGTGCTGGTCTATGATGTCAGCCGCTGGGGCCGGTTTCAGGATGCCGATGAGAGCGCCTACTACGAATATATCTGCCGGCGCGCCGGCATCGCCGTGCAATATTGCGCCGAGCAATTCGACAATGATGGCAGCCCGGTCTCGACCATCGTCAAAGGCGTCAAACGCGCCATGGCCGGCGAATATAGCCGCGAGCTCTCGACCAAGGTGTTTGCCGGGCAAGGCCGGCTGATCGAAAAGGGCTATCGCCAGGGCGGCCCGGCCGGGTTTGGTCTGAGGCGCATGCTGATCGATGAGCATGGCGCCATCAAGGGGGCGCTTTCGCGCGGCGAGCACAAGAGCATCCAGACCGACCGGGTGATCCTGACGCCGGGACCGGAGGAAGAGGTCGCGCTGGTGCGCGAGATTTACCGCGCCTTTGTCCATAAAGGCCGCAGCGAAAGCGTGATCGCGGCCGACCTCAATGCGCGCGGCTTCAAAACCGATCTTGGCCGGCTTTGGACGCGCGGCACGGTCCATCAGGTCCTGATCAATGAGAAATATGTCGGCGACAATGTCTGGAACCGCCGTTCGTTCAAGCTCAAGAAGAAGCGGGTGCGCAATGCGCCCGAGATGTGGATCCGCGCCGATGGCGCGTTTGAGGCTATTGTCGAACGCGAATTGTTCGAGGCGGCGCGCACGATCATCGCCGCGCGCTCGTTCCGCTTGAGCGATGAGGAGATGCTTGAGGCCCTGGCCGAACTCTACCAGCGTCAGGGCATCCTTTCGGGGATCATCATCGACGAATGCGAGGCCATGGCCTCGAGCAGCGCGTACAGTTCACGCTTCGGCAGCCTGCTCAGGGCCTATAGCCTGGTCGGGTTCACCCCGGAGCGGGACTATCGCTACATCGAAATCAACCGGCAGCTGCGCCAGCTTCATCCCGGCATTGTGACCGAGCTGATTGCGGGGCTTACGGCCACGGGCAGCGAGAGCTGGCAGGAGGACGAGAGCGACCGGGTGATCGTCAATGGCGAATTCAGCGTCTCGGTGGTGATCGCGCGCTGTTTCGAGACCCCGACGGGGCTTTTGCGCTGGAAGCTGCGTTTCGATGCTTCGCTTGCGCCCGACATCACCGTGGTCGTGCGCATGGACCGTACCAACCGCGCGCCATTCGACTATTATCTTTTCCCGCGCATCGAGACACTTTCCGAGAAGGTCCGGCTGAGCGAAGACAATGCGCTTGTCCTCGACGCCTACCGCTTCGACGACCTCGATCTTCTCTACACCATCGCCGCTCCCATCCCCTTACCGGAGGCTGCCTGATGTCTGCCGTGCGTTCCAGCGGTGTCGAAATGATCCCGATTTCGCGGATCACGGTGCTCAACTCGCGGGCGCGCAACAAGCGCCAGCACCGCGAGATCGTCAACAATATCGAGGCCATCGGGCTCAAGCGCCCGATCACGGTGGCGCGCCATAACGGTCCGGGCGGCGCGCGCTATGATCTGGTCTGCGGTGAGGGCCGGCTCGAAGCGTTCCAGATGCTCGGCCAGAGCGAGATCCCGGCCGTGGTGATCGAGGCCAGCGAGAGCCAATGCCTGGTGATGAGCCTGGTTGAAAACATTGCCCGGCGCACGCCGCGTCCGATCGACATCATGCGCGAGATCGGCGCCTTGCGCGCTCGGGGCTATAACGACACGGCGATTGGCGAAAAGCTCGGGGTCGGCGCGTCCTGGGTCAACATGATCGCCTCGCTGCTCGAGCGCGGCGAGGAGCGTCTGGTCGCAGCGGTCGAAACCGGCGTGATCCCGATCACGCTGGCGATGAGATTTCCAAGGCCGAGAGCGAGGAAGCCCAGACCCTACTGCTCGACGCCTATGAGACCGGCAAGCTCAGAGGCAAGAAGCTGGCAGCGGCGCGGCGCATGCTCGACATGCGCATGCGCGCGCAGGGCAAGGGGCTGCCTTCGGGGCGATTGGGCCGCAAAGGCAGCGGGAGGCGGATGACCGCCAATGATCTGATGCAGGTCTATCAGCGCGAGGCGGAAAAGCAGCGGCTCTTGGTCAAGAAGTCCGATTTCACCCAGACCCGGCTGCTGTTCATCGTCGAGGCGCTCAAGGACCTGCTCGGCGATGAGGGGTTCCTCAACCTGCTCAGGGCTGAGGGCCTTGCAACCATGCCGCGCGCGCTGGCGATGCGGATTGCGGGAGAGCACGATGGCTGAACGGATCGAGGATTCGGGCGAGCGCATCCGTCAGGGGTTCGATAGCCAGTTTGTGACCATAGCGGTGGCAAGCATCGTGCCGCTCAAGACGCTGCCCGAGGGCGCGCGCGAGGGCCGGAGCTTCGCGCAGGTGCTCTCCTCGATCAAGGCGGTCGGGCTGGTCGAAGCCCCCGCGGTCATGGCCGATACGGCCAAGACCGGCTCCTACTTCCTGCTCGACGGGCATTTGCGGATCGAGGCGCTGAAAGAGCTTGGCATCGAACAGGTCGAATGCCTGATCGCCACGGACGACGACACCTATACCTATAACAAGCGGGTCAACCGGATTCCGCCGATCCAGGAGCATCGGATGATCGCGCGGGCCATGGATCGCGGGGTGGCGGCGACTGATATTGCCGAAGCGCTGAACCTGCAGGTAGAATCGGTCATCCGGCGCTTTCGCCTGCTCGAAGGCATCAGTCAGGAAGCGGCCGAGATGCTGAAAGACACGCCCTGCTCGATGAGGGTGTTCGACATATTGCGGCAGATGTCGGCGGTGCGCCAGATCGAGGCTGCGGACCTGATGATCGGGCAGAACAACTTTTCGATCATGTTTGCCCGCGCCCTTCGCGCGGCAACGCCCGACAATCAGCTGGCTGCAGCCAAGAAGGGCAAGGGAGCGGCGGCCCCGACCCCGTCGGGCCAGCAGATCGCGCGCATGGAGCGCGAGCTGGCGGCGCTGCAGACCCAGGTCAAATCGGTCGAGGAAACCTATGGCATCGACAATCTGCATCTGACGGTGGCGCGCGGCTATATCGCCAAGCTCCTGGCCAATGGCCGAGTCGCGCGCTGGCTCGCCAGCCACCGCCAGGAATATCTCGGCGAATTCGAAAAGATTGCCGAGATCGACACGCTTGCGCCGCTGGCCGAGCAGGACGCCTGAGCCAGCCAATGGGGACCCGGACCCGATAAGCGCGGGGACCATGGGAGACGCCGCACTGTGGGGCGGATCGAGCATGGCGGTGGGAATGGCGGCGAACCCGCAGGAAGCCCACCAGGCTGGCCGCCATCAGGTCCAGCCGCCCCGCGGAAGCACGACAAGCTCCCGCATCACAGATCGGCGTGTCGGAGACGCCATCCGGCACGCCGATCGATCACAACAGTGGAAGTGCCGAGGGGCCGTAGGCCTGACGTCGAGCCTTCTCCAGCCTCATGTCGCAGCGACAGTGGCCACGTGCTCTCCAGAACGCCCGTCCTCTGCGGGATTGGCGACGGCAACTAGGTCGAACTCCTCTCGGCCCTTCACCTTGTCGACCAACAACTCTCTCTCGGTCCTTATTGCCTCTGCTCGTGCCGACGGATTCTGCACAATAGTCAGTTGGGCTTGACTGCGCCCTGCCGCGTCAAAGCTGATCCTATATATGTGATATCGTTCGCCAAGATTGTTGGCGGCTACCCACTCGTTGTCCGAAAATCGCACGCTGCCGGACTTCGTCTCGATGAACCGGCTGACCAGATCGATCCGATCCGGATCCTTCTGGAATTCGGCGCAATCCTCTTCACTATCAAAGGAGAGATAGTCGCACCCAAAAGCTCTCGATCCTTGCAGGTGAGCAACGAGCAGAGGCCAGCGGCCGTCGGCGCGCTCGAACGCCGCCGTCCAATGCTCCGCATCGGCGGCACGGTTGGGGTCAGAGCCATTTTGACTTGGAACGTGACCTGTAGGCCCCGCGACCCGTAGCGTTCGGCGAGGGAAGATCGCGCGCGCCTGTGATGAATTGTTCTGCGGCTGCCGCTGATGAACGGATAGCTCCACCTCGGAAGGGTCAGATTCGCTTGATACCTGGTTCGGGACGCGATCGAGCTCATCACCCCCACGATCTCCCATCGAAGCGGTTGCCGTTCCGCGCGAATTTGTTCGGGCTGGAGCAGGACCCGAAGCCAAGGTCTCGGCATCTACGTCCGGCGCAAACGGTGAAACAAACGCCTGATCAACGCCACCGATCAACGAGGCAAGTTCGTCCTCGCTAAGTGAAGGCAGAGCACGTTGGAGATGGGCACGACGCAATGCATCGGTCGAAGAAGTCAGGAATGGCACGAAATCTGCGCCGCTCTGCAGCTCAAAAAGCTCAGCAAGCCCATCCGCTATTGCATGGCATCCGAGATCCATCATTTCCTCGAAAGAGCCCGAATCGTCGACCGTTATGATCATCGCGTCATCATCGAAGCTGTGACGCCATGGGTCCAACTCCTCTACAATCTTAGCATCATCGATCGCGAGTTCCATTTCGGCGCGGCGCGCGACTTTGAGCTGAACCGCTTCGAAGCGGCGCAGGTGAGTGCCGTCGGGAGATAAAGCCTTACGCAGCGCCATTATGTAAGGCTTGGAATCACGGAACCGCGAACGCAGAGCTATCGAATCTCCCTCCTCCACCTCGTCCAGCGAGCAAATTCTCAGATTGAGGGCATCCTTCTGCAAGGTTGCAACACCGAAACGTGCCAGGACCTGTTTGGCATTCCGACGAGATGGCAGATCGAGGAGGCGCAGGTGTGGCTTTGCAGCCGAAGGGAAGTCATCACGCTGAGCGTAGTAAACGCCCTCACGATCAGCCCAAACTCGTCGTCCTTCCAGTTGGATAGGCAGTTGGCCCTTGGCCCGAAAGGCGATTCCGTCCGCCCCTCCAAGTTCGGGATCGAATGTTTCGCGCTCCAAGATTTGCAGGAAGAGCCTGCTTCCGACCTCTGGCTTTATCTGCCGTGACGGAAGCGAAGACAGGAGCCGGTAGACGTGTGGTTCTGGGAGATCATCAAGATTGCGAACGACACCGGCACGCTCCAGACCTCGCCGCCAATGAGCTTTGTCCAGGCCGAACTCCAGCTCGCTCGACGAATTGGCTGCACGTGGCGCCTGGAACAGCGCAGAAAGTACCCCTGGTTCGATCATTGTGTCTCGGGGCGCGTGACGCTGGCCGTCTTGGCAATCGAGCCATGCGCTTGTCTGGATATCGAGATGAACCGTGTTGGGCAGAGTGCCCTCATATGTTCGAAACTTCGATAACCCATTATCTCGGGCTTCTAGCTGCACGCTAAAGGCCGGAACGGGCACAAGCGGGTCGAGACGCGGATCTTGGGCAAGCCATGCCAGAATTGCTTCTGACGGTGCGCCGCTGAGAATTCGGTCAAGCGCCTCAACAGTGTCGTGAGTTGCCTTGGCCGTATAGCCCCAGGACAAGTCCGACCGCTTGACCTCTCTCGACGTGTTTCCGTCGGTGACCTGAACGGTCTCAGGCAGCGTGTCGACGATCGATTGACGCCATTTCTCTGGCAAAGGCTCTGTAATTCTCCGCGGCCATGGATTGATCCCCAGCCACACGAGGAAATCTGCCAAGTCATCCGGCTCTTCGCGAAATCCATTCTCATGTGGCGTGCCGATGAGCAGCTCCGGCTGGCCGGAATAAAGAGCCGCCGTAGTTCGCCCGACTTTTCCGTAGTTCTCAGAGAGGTGTACGGTTGTGATGTCACGCCATTGTCCGTCTTTGCACCGCACCCGAAAGACCCCTTGCGGTCTGCTCCGCGTCCGATCATGCAAGGAATAAACGGTAGCCAGCAGACTGGCTTGCAGTTGATCAGGATTGCTTCGGTTTTTCTTCAGGAGTTCCGAAACTCTGCTGCGAATCGCCGAAATAACGGCATCCGCACTATATTCGACGACCCGAAATCCCCTAAGCGCATGGATTTTGTCGCGGACAACGTTTCCCGACACCTCAGCCAGAAGTTCAGACCAAAGCTCTGGATGGATAAACCGCGCGTTTGCCCAATCGGGAAGCCCATGCCGCTTAGTTTCATCGGCAGGAGGCGGAAATGCCGTGGCTGTCGAAGGCATCTCCTTACCCTTTATGTCGATCAGTAGACGCCGATCATGTTTGTCTTCGGGAAAGGTCTTCGCAATGCCCACAATCGCTTTTGCGCGCTCCGAGAAGCTGAGATCGGCGCTCCGAAGCGTACTAATAATGTCTTTTGTGTCGACCATTGGCACACCGAGTTCGTGCCTAAGAAGGGCCTCGGTGTTGGCGGCCTTGATCCGGGCAAGTTGGCCGAAAAGCCGTGGCGGAAGATATTCAGCATATCGGACCGGACCAATTCGTGCATTGACGGCTTTACGCCAAGCACCATCCATGCATTGCACGATAGGCAGGTCTCTTGCCCGCAGCCACGCTGCCTCTGAAACTGGTTTCAGCGCATCGGGAAATCCCTGATGCGCAATGAGCCAGTTCAACGGCTCGGAAATGCGGGCCGATTTGCGGAGTTCGGCCAACATCTCGGCGTGAAGACGACCGAGGGCCTGCAGCACCTCGTTGTTGTGCTGCGAATTTTCATTGATGGTCTTGCGGCTAGAGTCGAGTTCCAGCGTAGCGTGAAAGAGGCCAGAAAAGGGTAGCGGCAGAGAGGTCGGGAAGAAGCTGTGCAGTTTGCCCGGCTTGTTCGTTTCATCGCTCCGAATAGCTATGGCGAGCTCGAATTCCCGTTCGTTCTCGCCCTCTCCAATAGATCCCACCTGTTGCCTGACGATCCAATCCTGTGTGCTGGTATCTGGGCCACATTCGAGCCATAGCGATACATCGCCATTGTCCTTCAACTTTTTGATCCAGCACTTCTCATCACAGCCCGGGAGCCGAATACGGATCTCTTCCAGCGCCCGGACAAACAAGAGAAAACTGGGCTGGAATTGGCCTGCTTGCTCGATAACGCGCTTTAGTGCCCTGGCGCCCCCGAGAGGCGCTGCAATGACCGTATCGTAGCCATCTTCGCGAAGTTTACGGGCATGCTGCACCACGGTCTGCGTACCGCACTCGAGAGTCTCCAGTTCCGTGCCGGCAGCAGGAAATACGAGCAACGGCGGCAAGTTGGGATTGGCCCCGCTGAAGTTGGCCGCAATCTCGGCGTTCTGGCGCGCCAGTTTGGCAACCACTGCACGCGCATGGGTTCGCGAAAATCCCAACTCAAGAGCACCGCTACTGACGATCGGCGCCTCGGTCCAATTCAGGATTGCACGAAATCCTAAGCCCTTTGCGCCGATCATCCGCGCGGCGCGGGTCGGCTTGTCGCTGGTATGGGCGGTCATCAACGACGCTACACCACCTCTGCGGAACGGCTGCCCGGTGTTGGCTACATAAAGGGCCTCCTGCGTCACCTCGATCAGGACCCGTCCGGAGCCCCCCATTTCACTGGCGGCGTCTGCCGCATTCTGGACAAGCTCCAAGAGTTCTCGGCCGGCATAATCTGCCGTGGTCTGCTGTTCGGTGCGTGAATGTCCTAAAAGAAAGGCCGGCTTCTCGAGATACGCCTTGCACGTCGATTGAAGCTCGGCGTCAATGAACGCAGCCCAAGCCTCACCTGTCATATGCGCCTCTTCGGCTCCAGCATTCCTTTTTTGGTTCATGGCTTCGTGCGCGTCCGATCTGTTCTACATAAAACCTATTGGCGGTCCATTTTCCCCCAGGACCTAATTCGCCTAAACATCACGAATTGGACCACTAGCCGAATACGTCCTTGATCGTCTTTCCGTCACTTGGCCGGCTCCAGCTCTGGGGCCCGCTGCAATTGCCGTCCTTGACAATTCCACCAGCGACACTCGAGCTGCCGAAGAGATGGTCGCGCGAAAAGCGGTACAAGTCCGGATCAGTATCCGGCACGAGGACCCCCTGCCGCACCAACCGGTCCCGCTCCTCGCGATCCCGCTTCACACGCGGGGTGCCTTCCCGCATTGCCGTTGACCCCTTGCGGACCAGGAAACCCTCGGCCTCAGGACGGCCATAGGCTTGAGCTTTCTGCGGACGCATCACAAACCAGTCGTTGTCGCTCATGGATTTCTTCCTTCGATTTGTGTGAATTCAGGCAATGCGCATAGCGTGTTGACGAGGCGCATCTGTTCAACGGTGTTGCATTTTGCTTCGCGCAGCCGCGGCGCCCCGAAGACGAGCGCCAGGCCTTTGGCGCGCGAGACAGCGACGTTGATGCGATTGAGCGAGAACAGGAAATCCATGCCGCGCGGGGTTTCCTCGACCGAGGAGGCGGTCATGGAAACCAGGCAAACGGGTGCTTCCTGCCCCTGGAATTTGTCGACCGTGCCGACACGAATGCCAGCGGGCAAGGCGTCCTGCAGGGCATTGACCTGTGCATTATAGGGCGCAACAACGATAATATCGGCGGGCTCAAGGGCGCGCGTTGTCCCATCCTTAAGTGTCCAGCTTCCCGAGAGCAGATCGTCGATCGCAGCCTGAATGGCAGCGACTTCCTCGGCTGCGATCTGGGCATTGCCCTCATGGACGACCGGCACCCAGAAAGCACCAGCTTCAGGAAAGCCCGTCCCGCGGACTGCCTGGACGGCTGTATCGGGCGCGCTAACGAGCCTGCCTTCATAGACCTGCCGCGAAATAAACCCGCAGACATCGGGATGCATGCGGCGCGAGACCGGCAGGAAGATGCCGCGATCGGGCGGAATGGTGGCGTGCTCGCCCAGCATCCATTCGAGACAGGAAAGGTTGGCCGGATCGGGATGGGCACCCTGGATGACCTGCGGCAATTGCCGCGGATCGCCGACCAGAACGATGTTGCGCGCGCAGCGTCCCATGGCGACCATATTGGCCAGCCCCACTTGCCCGGCTTCATCGATGAAGAGCCAGTCGAGCGCCTGCTCGTGCTCGGATCGGGCAAAAAAGAAGGCGGTGCCGCCGACCACATGGGCGCGGCCCCAGAGGGAATCGTCATTGGCCGTCGAGCGGATGATGCCGGTACAGTCGTCCGGATAACCGTCTTCGCCGCTGCTGACCTTGTGCCCGATGCACAGGCCCGGGACAGCATCGCCATCATCTTGCGCGGCAAGACACCCCATCAGCACATTGCGGATCGCCTCATGGCTGTTCGAGGCCACGCCAACACGGTGCCCCTGGCGTACCAGCGCAAGGATTGCCCGTGCGGTCACATAGGTCTTGCCGGTTCCCGGCGGCCCCTGGATTGGCAGCACGGTGCCATCCATGGCGGCGATCACCGCGATCGTGCCGGTCAAGGGATCGGCGCCATCAAGCAGATCGGCGCGCGGTCCCGTCACCAGACGTGGGGCCGTGCGCGCAAGCAGATCATCGAGCGCGGTCAGGCGGCGCGCACCGCACTGATCTTCGATCACATCGCGCAGGGCCGCTGCAATGACGTCCGTATTGAGCGGCCAGTCCGGGTGAAGCGTCAGGCGATCGGTCAAGAGATGCGCCTTGGCCGCCCCCGCCTTGACCGCGATGATCCGCTCACTGCGGTCGAGCTCTTCGATGCTGACCGTGGCCGGCGCGCCGTCAATGGCCGGGACCGTCGCTTTGCGGCCGGCCCGCAGCTTGGTCTCCTGGAGCGGAAAGCGATAGCGGCGCAGCACCGAGCGTTTGACGGGTTCTGCCCGATCAATGGCTTCCAGACCGGCCAGTGCGTCGAGATCGTCGATCAGCTCGTCCTCGTCCTTGCCGGCGCTATCGAAAACCGCCCATTGCGCCGGCTTGGCCTCGCGCTTGTGGAACAGGCCGAGGTTGAACAACATGTCCTGCCGCTCCTGCGGCAGACCGGATGCGGCAAGCTTCGCGCGAAGAGCCTGCGTATCGGCGTCCTCCTCGACTTCCTTGTCGCCGGCATCCACCGCCAGTACCGGCCAGGGCGCGGCGGGGCGGATGCTCACCAACCAGTCGCGCAGCTCCTCGGTCGAGATACAGTCGATGCGGTTATAGTCTTCGATCTCATCGAGGATCGTTTGTTCGCCGGTTTCGCGCCAGCGCTCATAGGCAACGACCGAACCGCCGGCGGTTTTGACCTCACCTTCGCGCACCCGGCCATAGAAGGCTTCCATCGACTTGATCGAGTAATTGGCTTCCGAGCCGATCAGTGCGCCGCGCACCACCGCGAAAAGATCGACAAAGCGCCGCTCGCGCAGCAGACGATCGAGAAAGGCCTCGCCGATTCCATATTGTGCGGTCAGCCGCCGCAAGGCGGTGATCTCATAGGGCGCATAGTGATAGATGCGCGCCTCGGGATAGGCTGCGAGCCTTTGCCGGAAAAACTCCAGAAGGTCCGCCAAGGCCCGCGCTTCGGCGCCGTGATCATGCGCCCAGAAAGCCTTGAACTGGCCGTCGAACCAGACGCCGTGGAGATATTCGAGACCGCCTTCGTAATGCGGATCGCCCTCGATATCGTAGAAAAGATCGCCCTGCTGCGGCGCGGGCAGAAGATCGAAGCCCTTGCCGGGTTCGGCCTCGCGCAACTCGAAGGCCGGCGCCCCGGTCTTGCGGGCGTGCTGCAGGCGCGCCTGCGTCACCAGCCGCGCTCGGGTGGTCTCGGCCATGCCGCGGATGGGATGATCGAGCCCGGCCAGCCGCTCCATGGTGGTGATACCAGCCGCCTCGAGCTTCTTGACCTGGGTCCGGGTAATATTGGCAACGTTGAACAGGCTGTCTTCGGCCTGCCACTGGCTTTCGCAGTGATCGCCCCAGCGGCACAGCCCACAATCGGCACAAGGGATCGGCCGGGTCGGCACCGGGTTTTCCAGGAAAGCCTCGAGCCGCTGACGCGCCATGCGCGCATAGGCCTGATAATCCGCCAGCCGTAGCTGCGCCCGGGTGCCATCACCGAGTTCGACATGGGCGAATTCGGGGGCGACGCCCTGAATCTCGGTCATCAAATCCGAGTAGAGCACCAGCTGCAGCACATGTTTGGGATGGGGCCGGCGCTTGAGCTTGGTGTCGGTGACTTCGTAGCTGAAGGGACCGAGATCGGACGGGCGCTCGACGCGCTCGAGGAAGTCCGACCAACCGCCCCAATGGTCGCCCAGAAGCGCCCCTTGAAAGACGATCTGCGGACCGCTTGCCAAAGCCTCCCGAGTTGTCTGCGCATTCTTGGCAAGATCGGACCGATCGATCTCGATCACCGACATACAAGATGCCTTCAGCTTGGCCAGATGGGCAGCTTCGTGGGCATCGCCCTGCTTCTGGAGCAGCGCTGCATCTTCGGTATCTTCGCGCGGCACTGGCCCCTTGCCATGCATATAGGCGAGATCGAGCGCGGTCGCGTGAGCGCAGCCCATGAACCGCATCAGATCCGATGCGGACAAGAGTATCCGGCTCCCCTCAATAGTTCGCATTGTTGCCCCCTCGTCGAACGCAAATCCGCAACAAGACTTGCATCTCGACAGATTGCACGTTCAGCCATAGCGTGCGTGGGTGTCAATATCTGACATAGTCTGTGACCAGGATTTGGATCATGTCGTTCGCCAAGGCTCAGGACCTGATCAGGCTGGCGCGTCTGGCTGCCACGCGGCGGACGGGGATCGGTCTTGATGAGATCTGCGAGGAATTCAGCATTTCGCATCGCACGGCGCAGCGCATGACCGATGCGCTGGAGACCGTGTTCACCAATGTCGAAGCGGTGGATGGCGACGACCGTCGGCGGCGCTGGCGTGTTGCCGACCCCATGCTCGACCGGCTTCAGACCCGCCAGGAAACGGCGGTCGAAGCGCTGGAGATCGCCGGCCGAACGGCGCGCGGCGATGGCCGGCTACGCCACGCGGCGGCCCTTGAAGACCTGCGCGACGGATTGCTGGCGCGCCTGACACCGAAGGATGCGCTGCGCACCGAAGCCGACGTCGAGGCGGTCCTGCTGGCAATGGGCTCGGTGACGCGCCCCGGCCCGCGCGTCAATCTGGCGCCGGCGGTGCTCGATGCCGTGATCGAGGGCCTGCGCGGCCCGTTTCGTCTGCGGCTGCGCTACCGGGACGAGGATGCGCCTGAACGGATCATCGAGCCGCACGGGCTCCTGCTGGGGCATCGCAGCTATCTGGTGGCGCGCCAGCCGGCGCGCGGCGAGGATATGCTTAACTTCCGGATGGACCAGATCCTGAGCGTCCAGACGCTGGATGAGAGCTTCAGCCTGATGCCCGGCTTTTCGCTGGAGGACTATGCGGCGCAATCCTTCGGCGTCTACCAGGACCCGGCGCAATATGACGAGGTCATCTGGCGGTTTGCGCCGCACGCTGCGGCAAGGGCGGCCGAATTCTGCTTTCACCCAAAGCAAACCGTTGAGGTGCAAGAGGATGGCGGACTCGTCGTGCGCTTTCATGCGGCGGGCTGGCTTGAGATGGCATGGCATCTCTATCAATGGGGCGATGCGGTTGAGGTTATCGCGCCCGAGGGGCTGCGCGCGCTGGTCGAAAATTACCGCAGGAGCGATTTTGGCGCCCTGCCATAAGGCAACAGGAACGAAGCGGAATGACCACAAAGACGGACCTCACCCATGCAGAACTGAAAACCAAGCAGCGCGCGATCCGCGAAGGCTTTCCGCAAACGATGGGCCTGCGCGTCCATCGCGCCATCAGCTGGATCGGCCGCGCCGAGGTCTGCGGAACCGACGACGACGCGAAATTCATCTTCCTATGGATCGCGTTCAACGCCGCTTATGCCGACGAGGGCGAATTCCAGACCATCCAGCCGGGCGAACGCGCCGCCTTTGCAGACTTCTTCGGAAAGTTGATCGACCTCGACGAGCAGCGTCGTATCTATGGGGCAATCTGGCAGCGCTTTTCGGGGCCGGTGCGGCTGCTGATGGAGAACCGCTACGTCTTCAATCCGTTCTGGCAGCACCATAACGGGATTGCCGGCTTCGAGGATTGGGAAGAGCGTTTCAAAGTCTCCTCCCGCGCCTTCGCGCAGGCCATCCAGAGCGGTGATACCAAGCGCGTGCTCAGCTTCGTCTTCGACCGGCTATATGTGTTGCGCAACCAGCTCGTTCATGGCGGCTCGACCTGGAACAGCGGCATCAACCGCACCCAGGTCCGCGATGGTGCCGCGATCCTCGGCTTCCTGATGCCCGTCTTCACCGATCTGATGATGGACAATCCCGAGAAGGACTGGGGCAAGCCCTTCTATCCTGTTGTTCCTTGAGCGTCGACGAGCGATACAATCTGATTGCTCGCGCTATCGATCCGCAACTCGACTGTCGGCGATTGCGAAAGGAGATAGGTAATCGAATCGCCGAGGCTGAACGGATAGAGCGCACGGTGGGAAGCAAGAGTCGCGACCGGCAACGCGCGATCGGAATACCGCAAACAAGCTTCAGCGATCCAGGCCGCCACCGGCAATCTGCCCAAATCAGTGGGCTTTCCAAGCACGATCCGCTTGCCTTTGTCGGTCCGCACGATTGCCCCCCAGTCCGCCTGAGATTGCAGGACCATATTTGTCATGCGACGGGTGCCTTCTCGCTCGCCATAAATCTCCGCCATGCGCCGATGGACTTCGGCGGAGGTACAATCCCCCTGGAGCGCGGCCAGACGGCCAACAATCTCCGCCACTTTTCCAAAGAACGGATAGGTAGCCAGGGCCATGCCCCAGGTGAGCACCGGAACGGAAATATCCGGAGCATCCCGATAGAATTTTACACCGCGATCGGCGAAACCGATCAGGTCGGGCCGAGGGTCCAACCACAGGCGGTTAAGCACAGTCCTGGTCTTCTTCTTGGCCGCTATGCCGGCGTGCGAGGCATCGAGCATCGCCTCAAGGTCATCAAGCGTGGCTATACCTGCTCTGATGCGGAGGGCAGTAGCGGCCCAATCCAACTGTATGAAACGATCAAATCCAATTTGCGGGGACGGCGAACTCATCAAATCGCTTTCGGCATGTTTATTCTTATAAACGGAACAATGAGCTCCTCGACTGATATCCCCCCATGCGCGACAATGTGGTCACCTTTCGGAACGAAGGCGCCGCGCGTACCCGCGTATAGCGGCAAGAAGTCCGGCGGTAGGCCGGGACTATCGAACCGGAAGGCATCGATGTCGGCTGGAGCCGACGATGCCAAAGTTTCACTGCGATAGGCTCGAACCCTTTCGCCCTTGAGTTCGGAAACCACGCCCTGACTAAGACGACCAATGCCTTCAGCATCGACATTGCCATGGTCGGCGGTGAGGTAAATCACATATCCCTGTTCGGCGAGGAGCAGGAATAGCTTTTCGACGAAACCCGTATCGCACCACGCACCGATCTGTCCGGCGATACCGCGCTTCCCCAACATCGCGCCGTGGACAATCTCATCGATCATATCGACGACGATTCCGGCAACCTTCGTTGCCGGCCGGGAGATAGCTTCCTCCAATTCAGCCAGTTGCTCGTTTCGCTTCAGACCTTTCTGATAAATGATCTCTGACTTGCGAAGGCCGTTCTCCTGCCAGAAGCGATCCCACAAAGACGGTTCCCGCGCCGTCGTTTCGATCGAGTTCGCGAACTCTCTGGGCTTGAGACCCGAAAATAACGCCTGCCGTGACACAGAGGTCAGCGTTGGCAGCCACGCGAAACACCCGCCTTCCTCCGCTGAGAAACCGGGCACGCGTGCGGCCAGATGCTCCCGGATCTGAATCCACTGATCCATGGCCAGACCGTCGAACACCAAGAGAGCCACCCGTTCTTCGCCGGCATTCCGACGTAAGGCCAGATATCGCGGCACGTGATGAACCATCACCGGGCCCTTTGCCGCAGGAAGCGATGGCAAGTCGGCGAAATGCTCGAAAAGCCAATCCTTCAACCGCTCATCCGCGTCGCGCTGCAAAGCGCGGACTTGCTGCTCTATGGGTTCGGCCACTCCCGCGTTCAGTCCGTTGAAGCGCGAGATCACCTCTCCGAGCCGACGCGCCATTTCTACCCAATCGCGATGCGTTGCCTCAACCGTGGGCAGGTCGGCGGCGATCTTCTGCGCACCTGCGGAGACAAGGTTGCCGAGTGCGTGGGGGTCATCAACCAGACCAACTTTGACCCAGTCTGGCAAATCAGCCGTTGAACTCGGTGCACCGACGGGCTGAAGGGCCCCTTCGAGGAACATGGTGTCGATGATGACCCTGACGTCGGGATGTTCAAACGGTACTGAGAGGTCCGGCAATGCCTCAACAGTCTCGTCGTTCGAGCGCCGATCGCTGCGGATCCCATACTGCAACAAGAAGCGGCCCCAGGCATCCTGCACCGCGCGCACCATATAGCTCTTGGACGAGAGCAGCTCCGCGATAGGCAGGTCGCCAAGGCGGGAGTCCTTCAAGATCCCCTCAACATGCCTAGCGAGCAGTTCCGGCAGCCCAGCGCCGCGGTAATGGAGCCGCAAAACCTCTCGCCAGAAGTCCTCGGGCCTGCTGAGCAGGTAAGGGCTGATGCGGAAGATATGGGTCAGGATGAAGTCCTTGGTCGCTCCTTCTCCCAGCGGCTGCGTGGCGTGTCTGTTGTGTGCCAGAAACAGGGTTTCATGGTGCTCGGAGTCTACTTGCCGGATTACGCTATAGCTCAACCTCGGAAACAGGTCGGCCAGGCTCAGGCTGACCTTGCGGCCCATCCGGACGTAGTCCCAGGGAAGAGCGTTCAGATCGGTTCCACGCAATTGCAGAATAAGCGCGTGTGCCGGTCCTTCTTCGCCCCGGTCCCAAGCGGCCCGATAACGCTCCTCATACTCCGTTCTGAAAGCGATGGAATCTTCGAATGGCAGAACCTCGAAGCCCCGATCCCGAAGTTCGTGGAGAATGCGCTCATCGAGCAGAAGATCGTCAGGATCGCAGGCAATCCAGAAGCGGGAAAGATCAGCAGGAAACTCCTGCAGGATGCGATCGGTCCAGGCGCTCATGATGTATCCGGTCCTGGTCCGCCGACACGCAACAGGAGAACGGCATTCAGATCGGGCGTGTAGGCCTCGGCGGCATCAAGCTGCGCCATGCGGGTATCATGATCGGCCCGCAGACGCTTGCGGCGGTAGCCCCGGACTGTCTGGAGCCCGACCCGGCCAATGGCCTGGTGCCGCACGTCGTATGCGTATTTGGCACGTTCGCGTTCTTCCTTAATTCGGGCCCCGTGTTCCGCCACCAGCTCCGCAAAGATACGCTCACCTTGGGCGAGCGCGGCATTCTTCGAGCGATCAAAGCAGCCATTTGCATCTGCGGCGGCAACGGCTCCGACGCTCTCGACCCGTTCCGTCAGAAGGAGATCCCAGATCCGCTTCGCTGTCGGCAGGAAGGTTCGCCCTTCGTCGTTCACGAAGACGGACAGGAAACGGCGACGACTGAAGTCATCGGCGGACAGGCTGATCTCCCACAGCGACCATACGCCCCGAACGCTCTCTGGAAGACCGGCAATTCGGACTGTAGGAAGCGGTTGACCCGAAACGCAGCGCGGCAAATCGCTGATCACTGCCCGAGCGCGGGGATCTTCAAGCGTCACCCATTCGACGTCGGGCCGCTCCTCGGCTGTCCTCGCGTCGAAGCAAACCTTGGCCGACACGCTGCCGTCCACCCAACGCACCCGCCAAACATCGGCTTCCTTGACGGCGTTCCCGCCGCGCGCGGGTAGTCCGGTCGTGATCGCCCGCTCTAGCCAGAACTGTGCCGGGTGGTCCCTCCATTTGCGCGCATCATCCGCATCAAGCTGGTGCTCATCGGACAGGAGTTCGCTGCTCTTCTTGCTTTCAGCGATGGTCGATCGAAGCTGCGATACAACCGCGTCGCACTCGCTTTCGATGGCGTCTGGGTTCTGGAGCCCCTGGACGAAGAGTTCATCGAACAGCGGCTCTGCTTCGACCGAGTCCATGACGTCGGCAGCCTTGTCCACGCCGAACTCTTCGGCAATGATCGCGAGCTTCGTCTCCAAAACCTCGCGCACGCGATGCTCGACCGTGTCCTCCAGGACAAAGTTGATCGCGCGCACAACGTGCGGCTGTCCGATACGGTCGACGCGGCCGATGCGCTGTTCAACCCGCATTGGGTTCCACGGCATGTCGAAGTTCACGATGACGTGGCAGAATTGGAGGTTCAGACCCTCACCACCAGCGTCCGTTGAGATCAAAATGCGGATATCGCGGGAGAACGACTGCTGCGCACGTGTTCGCGCTTCAAGATCCATGCTCCCGTTCAGCGTGACGACCGAAAAGCCGCGGCTTTCGAGGAAATCCGCAAGCATGGCCTGCGTAGGCACGAACTCGGTGAAGACCAGCACCTTCAGCTCAGGATCGCTCTCTTCCTGCTGAAGCTTGTAGATCAGCTCCAGGAGCGCCTCAGCCTTGGCGTCCGTCCCCTGTGCCTCCGTGGCACGGGCCAGGTCGAGCAGCGTGTCGACCTCGGCCTTTTCCATCTCCCAGCCCTTGGTCTGGATGGCGAGATCCCGATCGATGGTCAGGATCAGCGCATCATCCAGGACAGCGCGATAAAACCAGTCCGGCACGATCAGTTCGATACCATCGGGGCGGCCTGTGCCGTCGGTTCGTTCCTGCCATTCATTGATCCAGGAGAAGCGGTGTCGCCGTCCGTCTGCGGGCTGGCGGATCGTGGTCGAGATGGTGGTGGATTGCAGCCGGTCGAGCGCTGCCTTGAGACGCTGGTAATCGCGCAGGCTGGTGCCGCGGCCAATGAAGGTGAGAATCTCATAGGGCGTCGCCGCCATGAGCCGCGAGGTGCGCAGGCCTGTATCGCGCGCTTCGACGATCTGGCTGGCAGCCCAGATCAGGATATCTGCGTCCCAGATCGTTGCCATGCCGTGGTCGGCAACCGCCTCGACGCGGATCGCAATTTTTCCGGCGGTGAAGTCGATCGGGGTGATGCGATGTGATTTGGCGAGCGAGAAGAATGGATACGCCATGAGGTCCTGCGCGTCCCGCGGTGCGAAGTCACCGGGAAGCGCTCTGAACAGGTCGAGCTGCCCGCGCTCGGACGGAGAACGTCGCCGGATCGCCATGGGTAATCCTCGTGCGACGGTCAGCGATTGATGCCGCCGGACGGCCCATAGGCCGTTGGCGTGTGCCGTTTTGCTGGCAGAACCTGTCCGCGCGGATCGGAGGTCGAAGTAACCGCGCCGCGCGAAGCCCAGGCTTCGAGATCAGCTACCGAATAGACGACGCGCCCGCCGAGCTTGCGATAGGCCGGGCCGGTTCCATAGGTGCGGTGCTTTTCCAGCGTGCGCGCCGAAAGGCTGAGAAACACCGCCGCTTCCTTGGTGCGCAGGTAGCGTGGCGGCAGAGCGGCGAGATTGGGTCGCATTGTCGGGCCTCCGTGGCGTTGCCGGGCGCCGCTGCGGAGCAACGGCGGATCGCGATCACGGTGGCGAAGGAATGCAGGCGGGGTGGATGGGGAAGATAACTGGCGAACAATCCCCACCCCCGGCGTCGAAGCGCGCTCAGGATCGGCGACGATGCCTTAGCAATTTGCGATAGCCGCCATTGATGAGCGGCGCGGCACTTTCGACCAGCCCGATCACGGCATCGCGCAAGGATGAGGTCTTCCAGGGCTCGGCCGCGACCCGCTCGGGACCGAACAGAGCGATGGCGATCTCGCGATAGGTCGCGCCATTGGCCCGGCCGTCGGCGGCTCGCATCATCAGTCGGATACGTCGATGCTGGTACGGCGTGATGCGTCCGTCGCGCGTAACGGCGCGCGCGTTCAGCGCTTGCCAGAGCCGCAGCACCGCCTCGACCCGGTCGGGCAGATCGTCGTCGAGCGGCAGGATGACAGCCGAGGCTTTATCGGTCTTTTGGCCCGACAGCAGGAGGATCTGGGCGACGATGCCGCCGCGATGGATGGCATGGAGACCTTCCGGACTCGGGCGAACGCCGGCAGGCGCGGCCAGTGACGGTGACGGCGGCAGAAATTCCGGAGTGTCGTCAGCGAGCAAGACCGCCGGATTGGCGAGCGGCGACCATAGGACGTCCTGACGAAGCGCGGAAAGACTCGGACGAGCCGGGAAATCGCAACCCCCAGTGACGCTGGGCGTCGGTTGAATAGGGATGATCCTCGGCCTTCATGGCGACGAGCTCGCCATAATGCTCCTGGTAGCGTTCAAACCGCCGCAAACATTCCCATGCAAGCCCTTCGACCGAGAGCGTGTCGAAGAATTCATAGCGACGACTGTCTCGCCAATGGGAAGTGTCCGGTCGCACCCGTCCCTCCTCACGTGCAAAGCGCAGATCAGATTTTTCGCCGAGCTATTTACGACAAGATCTGTTGCAGCGGCATGACAGGGCGGCCAGCAATGCGGAAAATCTGCCGACAGGCCGCGAAACGCCGTATCGCCCCCGCGCGTCTACGTGCGCCGCGCCGGATGCGAACATCGGACCTATCGCTTCCAGAGAAGATGACGGTAGCCGGTCTGCGCCATCCATTTGGCGCGCGCCAGATGAGCATCATGGACCCGGCGTGCGCGATCCGGCTCGAGATTGGGGTCGATGCCAAACAGGATTTGAACGGCTTCAGTCCACTCGGCGCCATCGGCAGCGGCATCCAGCAGTCGCATGTAAAGCTTGATATGGGCACGGTCATAGGCGGTTAATTCGCTGGAGACCGGTGGTGCATCCTCGAAGGGTTCTATCGGGGGCATGTCAATTGCCTGGTGCGTGCTGCCCACTGCAGGACGCGGGGTAACACCAGATACTCCAAGATTGTGTGTTTTGGGAGAATATCGCCTGGAAGGAACACGGCGTCTGCCGCTTGCCCGTCAGCGCTTTTTGTCACCACCATCATGGACCAGCAGCACTCCGTGTCCACGCTCGGTCGACAGAAGGACGACACCGGCTGCTTCGAGAGCCCGACGGACCTGATCGCGCGTGCTTTCGTACACCTCGAGGCCGCTTTCGGATTCGAGGCGCTTGAGCGCGGTCAGTGATACACGGGCCTTGTCAGCGAGCGTCTCCTGTGTCCAACCCAGCAAGGCGCGCGCGGCCCGCGACTGTCGGGCGGTGATCATGCATGATCACCTCCCATTGCGACCGGCGCGCACTCCAGAACTACGACTATAATAGTCGTTCTTGGCAAATAGTCATCGGGAATTGGCCGTCTGTTCCGCAGCTACAGCGGCGCTGACCTTTGTTGTCGGACGACTGATTCGGCCGCCAAGGCTGATGGGATTGACCCACCAAAGAACGCCGAATGACGCTCAAACGTATCAATCCGTCCTACTGAGATATGTTTGCGGATCAAATTCTTGCCTTCCAGACCGCCTTGTGATACGTTTCCGGATCAAATCGAGCAAATTGATCTGTAAAGGATTCACATGAAAACCGAAGCAGAGGCTCTGGATATGATCGGCGACCATTTTCGGCGCGCACGGCTAGCGGCGGGCCTGACGCAGGAACAGGTCGCCGATCTCGCCGGCATATCCCGTCCCCGCTATCGCGACATCGAAACCGGAGCCGCAGCGGCACGCGCCACGACTCTGATCAATGTTGCAAGGGCGCTTGGCCTGGAGATGATGCTGGTTCCTCAGGCGATGGTCCCGGCCATTGAGGCGCTGCTCAGCCCGCAGGGCGAGGACGACCGGCCGGCTTTCAGCCCGCAAGCGGAAGGTGATGATGAATAGAGCCCGCTCCGCCGAAACCGTCCTGTCTCTCGATGTTCTCCTCAATGAGGTGAAGGTCGGCACGATCGTCAGGACACCGGGCGACTTCAACGCCTTCAGCTTCGATCCTGCCTACCGCGCGAGCGGAGGGCATCCCGTGTTGAGCCTGTCCTTCCGCGCGGCGACGGGAGGATTGCGCAAGGATCCACGCCCGGTGGCAGGCGCCTTGCCGCCCTTCTTTGCCAACCTCCTGCCCGAGGACAAGCTGCGCGAGGCGATGGAAAAGCATCACGCCCGGACCGTCCGGCCTGGCAATGATTTCGATCTGCTGGCCGCGCTGGGCGCCGACCTGCCAGGCGCTGTGCGGGTTATCCCGAGTAACGGAGATATCGTCGCTGCAACCGCTGCAGTTGAGGGCGAGCCGAAAGCGCGTTTCTCGCTCGCCGGCGTGCAGATGAAGCTTTCGGTGATGAAGAACACCGGCAAGGGCGGCGGGTTGACAGTGCCGCTCGGGGACAGCGACGGTCAGTACATCGCCAAGTTTCCTTCGACCGCCTTTCCAGGCGTGTCGGAGAACGAGTTCGCCAATCTCGCGCTGGCCGAAGCCATCGGCATGGACGTGCCCGAACGCGAGCTGGTGGGCAAAGACCAGTTCGAAGGCATCCCTGGAGAGTTCGAGACCCTGGCCGAGGGTCTGGTCCTTCTTATCCGGCGGTTCGATCGCGCCTCCGGCGCGCGACGAATTCATATCGAGGATTTCGCCCAGGTCTTCGGTATCTATCCGGCACGAAAATATGAAGGCGCGGCCTATCATGACATCGCCGCGGCTCTGAATGTGGCGATCTCGCCGATAGCGGCGCTGGAGTTCGTCCGCCGCCTGACCCTGTCGGTGGTCATGGGCAATGGCGACATGCACCTGAAAAACTGGTCGCTGATCTATCCCGGTGACGGCAATTCGCCCGCCCTGGCGCCGATCTACGACGTGCTTTCGACGGTTCCTTATATCCCGGCTGACAATCTGGCTTTGTCACTTGGCGGTGAACGCGCGTTCAAGGCCCTGACGCTGCCGCGGTGGAAGGCTTTCGCCAATCGGGCGCGTCTTCCAGAGCCCGCCGTCCTGAAAACTGTCAGCGAGACAGTAAGGCGCATCGATGCGCATTGGTGGAAATTGCCGGAACGTGATGCGATCCCATCGATCGTTCTGGAACGGATCGACGCCCATGTGAGGGCCATGATGCCTGTCCTCTTGGACTGAGGGCCGTTCCTTGGTCGGCTGACAGAGAAATGGCCCCGGCTTTGGCGCCGGGGCCATTTGCGCTTCAGTCGCCGCGACGCGGATTGGGGCGGGACCAGATCAGCGAGTAGGCTTCGCCGTCCTCGTCATCGAAGAGGTTGGCGTAGATCGGGGCGGTGAAGCTCGGATCATCGAGCTTGAGACCCAGATAATCGCGGCCTTCGCCCGAGCGCTTGGACCAGGCGGCACCGATCTCGGCGCGGCCGACCAGGACCCGGTGGCTGGGAGCGTTCTCGCCGTTTGCGCGGATGTCGGGAACGATACGCACGCCCTTGGCCTGGACACTGAGGGTGACGATTTCGCCGGTGAATTCGTTCGAACCGGTCTTCTTGAAGGTACCGATGGTCGCCATTTCAAATCTCCGTTTTCCGTTTTCGAGCCCGCACCATTGCGGCCTCGATGGCGATCGACGGGACGGAGACGATTGCTGGCGCATCCCCGTTTGCGGGGACTGGACAGCACAGGAGGGACTTTCTTGCTCGCGCGAGGAATGACGCGCCTCGGGGACCCATGGAACATGGGGTGGGGCCGTCAGGGGAAGAAAGTTGTGACGACGCTGTTGCGCCAAAGCGATCGAAGCGCGCGCCGCGCGCTGGTCTTCGGCCAGATCAGGCCATGGAAGAGGCCGTTTGGAGCGGTCAGAGATACGAGAAGAACGCAGATTCTGGCGCATTCAAGGTTCCGCCGGACCGGTCGCGACGAATGCCCGTGACGTCGCCCCTGTCCTTGGCACGCGTACCGATATTTGACCCAACCGAAGTCGGCGAGAGCGCATCCCGCCTGGGTTCCGCAATGTGCCCGCGAAATTCGCGCCATCCGTCCTGCGCTCCCGCTATGTGCCCATCGCTCCACCGGGCTGATGCGAGTTCACTACGCCGATCCCGCGCCCCTTATCTCTGACGACGGCAGGTTCATCCCTCTATTCTGGCCACCAACCGGATTCTGCACGCAGCTAGGTGCGCGCATGGCCCGTGCCAGCAGACTCGGCAAATGACATTGCCGCAAGCCGCAGGAAGCTCGTCACTCCCACGGCAATTGCGCCAATGACCGAGAAGATGAGCTGCCAGGTCTCGGACGGCATCATATGTTTGACGATGCCGAGCGTGGCGTAGAAGCCGGCGACGACAGCCGGAGCGACAAAGGCGAGTGCGATCAGCAACCGCGCCCATAGAGGCCGGACCAGAATGAGCAGGCCTTGAGCTGCCGCCAAGGTCAGGCCGGCAGCGAGTAATCCGACAAGAACGGCCCCGAGCCAGCCCGCGCCGGTGCCGTAGGCCCAGATACCGGCGTTCACCCCGATGAAGAAGGGCAACGCAAAGACGGCAAGGTTGAAAAGCAGCCAGCACATGAAGCCTATGGCGGCCATGGCGGCCATGGCGGCGAGAATACCGAGAAAGGTCATGGTGGTGTCTCCGTGCAATGGATTGGACGGTGCGCCTGCCACCACCTCCACGGCGCGATCGGAACAGTAGCAGAAGTGCCAGCGATCATTAAGAACAAATAGGGATCAAAGAGACCCCTGACCTTGTCCGGCCCTTTTCCTTGCTCTGCCTGGAGATGCTCGGATCGAGCGGCCCATCGCCCTACAGGCGATGTGTTTCGCCGGCATGACGGGACGTCGAGCCATCTCCGGTTCGTCGAAGGCCTTGAGGAATTGCGGGCGGCGCTCACGCGCCGCCCGTCGCGAAGCGGTAGACAGGAATGCCCAATTTGCGCGCCTTGTCGGCGAGATTGTCCTGAATCCCTGTACCTGGAAAGACGATGACCCCGATCGGCATCGTGCCGAGCATCTGATCGTTGCGTTTGAAAGGCGCGGCCTTGGCGTGTTTGGCCCAATCGGGCCTGAAGGCGACCTGCGGCACCTTGCGATTGTGGGCCCAGGTGGCGGCGATGCGCTCGGCGCCCTTCGGCGATCCACCATGCAGCAGCACCATGTCCGGATGCTTGGCATGAACCTGATCGAGCTTGTCCCAGATCAATCGATGATCGGTGGTCTCGCCACCCGAAAAGGCGATCTTCGTGCCGGCCGGTAACAGCACGTCATTGTCGGCGCGTCGCTTGGCGGCGATGAAGTCCCGGCTATCGATCATGGCCGCCGTCATCTGGCGATGATTGACCCGTGAACCCGAGCGCGGCGACCAGGGCATGCCGAGGGTGCGCAGATAGATATCGGCAGCGGTCTCGCGGAAAGTTTCCATGCTGTCGCGGCGCTCGATAAGGCTTTGCCCGACCCCGATCAGGGTCTCGAGCTGGACCGACTTCACCTCGGATCCGTCCTGTTCGCGCTGGAGGCGCTTCTGGGCCTGTTCGTTGTCGTCGAGCTTCTTTTCGATCCGTTCGACAGCGCGGTGGAAGGTATTGACGCTCGACCAGAGGATCTCGGCAAGGTCGAAATCGAGACTGGTGTCGGCCATGGTGGAGATCAGGGCGTCGAAAATGTCAGCGACCGCGCTCTGGATGATGTGATCCTCGGGCGTGATCCGGGGATCGGACTCGTCCTCTGACGGACGATAGCCGTAAAGCTCAAGCTCCTCGATGACATGGCCGGTGGCAGATGTCGCGTGATCGGGTTCGCGTTCGTCATGGGTGTACATGGCAGGCTCCGATGGCAAGGACCGCGACCGTCGCGGCCTGATGGCGACGACAAGCCCGCAGGCGGTCCGGCCAGGCAGCCCGAGCCTTTCGCGAGGGCCTCGATGGCAAAGCCCGGCTGATTTGCTTCGCGCTGTAAAGGCGGGGGAGACGGGGTCCCCACGCGACTAGTCGCGTGGGGTGGCGGGCCGCCGACGGAAATCAGTCGGGCGCCGCCATTGCCCGGCCGGTCCGTTTGTGGGCCGCTCGCCCTCTCGAAGGCCGAGGCGCGGTCCCCTGCCGAATAGAGAAGGCTTCCTGTATGCCGGCAACGGAACACAAGCACCCGCCCGCTTCTCATCCCGGCTATGCAGCCAAAGCCATGAAACGACTGACGTCGTCTGCAGCCAGTTGCCCGTGAAGCCGTACCCGCAATGTATCCAGCCCGCACGAAGTGAGGTCTTCGTTGAAGTCACCCATCATCGGCGAGAGCGTGATGGTCTCGATTCCGGCCGCCAGCGCCCGCTCGACGAGCTTGTCTCGTGCGCTGTCGCCTGCCGGATCGTTGTCACGCACGAAATAAAACCTGCGTAGATGGGCCGGGAACAGGAAAGCGGCGAGGTGCCCGGCCGAGAGTGCGGCAGCCATCGGCATCTGTGGCAGCAATTGCCGCAGCGACAGAATGGTCTCGATGCCTTCTCCCGCCGCGATGACATCTTGTGCCTTTCCGAACCGGACGGCGTTACCAAGCAGGTCCCCCATGGCCTTGCGCGGCGGATCACGCGGCGCTTTGCCCGACCCGTCACGCGCGAGCCAGGTGCGGTGGGCGCCGGTTATGTTGCCATCGCGATCGGTGACCGCCGCGATTATCGCCGGCCAGGTCTCGGTCGGCCCTTCATGCTCGGGCCGCCAGTAGCAGTTCGGATGGAAGCGCAGCGCGCCGGTTCCGTGCAAATCCGTAATGCCGCGTCTCCGCAAATACGTCTCTGCGAGCGTGCTCGTGATCGGTTGTGCGATGCGCCAGAGCCGGCGTGCGGCCTCTGCCGAACCCGATATAGCCGGAGTTCCGCGACGCCGCCCGGTGGGGACTGGTTCTGGATGGGAAAGGCTCAGAAAGCGTCGGGCTTCCGCAGCGACCTCGGCGAAGTCGAGGAGACCGAGACTTTCGCGGATTACATCGAGCAGATCACCATGTTCGCCGGTGGCGGCATCGGACCATTTGCCCGCCGGTCCCCTGGCGCTGTCATGCAGCCGCACGAACATCGAGCGTCCCGCGCCATTGCGGACGTCGCCGACCTGCCAGTAATGGCCCTGCTTATGGCCATTCGAGAGGTAGTGACGGCAAACCGACTCGGCCTGCCGGCCGAGACGCTGCGCCAGCTCGTTGGCGTAAAGACGAGACATCAGGCCGCCTCCCGTTCTGCGATGCGTTCGATCGGGAAGCGCTCGACCAACCTGCCGATAATCCCGCTGCCGGCTGCCCCGACCGGCACAAAGAAGCGCAACTTCCACGATATGATTTCACTGAAGAGCCCATAGGCGCGCAGGCGTTCGCGCATGGCTTCGCTGAAGCCTGTAAGTTCAATGCGGTGAGTCCCCATGACCCGGACGCGGCGCAGTTGCAGCCCTTCGGCCAGGTCGAGAATTGTGCGCCCGTCGATCAAAGCGGCGTAAGCCTCATTGGCTGTCAGGCTGACGCTTTTTGTGGCGGCGACGCTGGCTGCCCATGCCGGCGAGACACGGCGACCGATGATGCGCTCGCCATCATCGGTCTGGAGCCGATAAACACGGGTCGAATCCTGCGGCAGGCGCTTCCAGACCGGCAGGAGTAATCCCGCCACGATGTAAAGGGTGCCCTCCGAATAGGCCGGCACCAGTGCGACTTCCCGGTTCCACATGGCCGCAAAGCTGTCCCGATCGGCTTCGGTCCAGCGCGTTTCGCCCATCGCACGAAGAGCAAAGGTCGTACATTCCATCGGCCGCAGCAGCCGTACGCGCGGCTCGATCTCGCCATCGTCCAGCATGACACTGGTGGTGGGGATCTGGACGGCGGCACGGCCCGAGCGTTCATTCACCAGCAGTTTTGCCCGCGGATCGGCCAGTTCGCGTAGGGCCACATCGAGCGACATCGGCTGGTTGCGCTTGCGCTCGCTGATTGAAAGCAGCCGGGTCTCAGCGCCGGTCGCGGGGTGAGTGTAAATGACCTGACGGCCGGTCAGAGTGAAGCTTTCGGCGCGGAGCGTTTCAAGACCAAGATCGTATGTGCCGGAGGCGATGGCCCCGTCGACCCGCGCTTCGAGCAGCTGCTCGAAAGCCGAGAACAAAATGGCCTGCAGCTCGATGGTCAGCGCCAGCAGCCGGTTGAGAAAGGTAGTGATCGGCGGCAGGTCGTCCTTGATGCCGTTCGCATCCATCAACTTCAGACCGGTCATCTGCTCGAAACGGCCGAGCGAACAGCCGTGCACCTTGCCGCGCACGATCAGCATATAGAGCTGCCGCAAGGCATCGCGGGCATAGGGGCTTTCAAGATTGTCCTCGGGCCGAAAGAGGCCCTGGCCCCCGGTCTGGCGCTGGCCACGCGTGATCGCGCCGAGCGTGTCGAGACGCCGCGCGATGGTCGAAAGGAAACGCTTCTCGGCCTTCACATCGGTCGCGATGGGCCGGAACAGCGGCGGCTGCGCCTGGTTGGTGCGATTGGTGCGGCCCAGCCCCTGAATGGCAGCGTCTGCCTTCCAGCCCGGTTCGAGAAGATAGTGGACCCGCAGGCGCCGGTTCCGCGCCCCAAGATCGGCATGGTAGCTGCGCCCGGTGCCGCCCGCATCGGAAAAGACCAGAATGCGCTTCTGATCATCCATGAAGGCGGCGGTTTCCGCCAGATTCGCGGAAGGCGCGCGGTTCTCGACTGCCAGCTGTGCCGCTGAGCCTTCGCCCTTGCGGATGATCCGGCGCGAACGGCCCGTGACCTCGGCCACGACATCGGTCCCGAACCGCTGCACGATCTGGTCGAGGGCGCCGGGAGCAGGCGGTAGACAGGCCAGGTGCTCGATCATCGCGTCGCGCCGGGCAACAGCCGCCCGACATTCGACGGGCTGGCCATCGCGAAATACCGGCCGCGAGGAGAGATTGCCCTCGCTATCGGTGAAGGGTTCGTAGAGCTGCACCGGGAAGGAATGGGCGAGATAATCGAGTACGTATTCTCTTGGCGTGATATCGACGCGGACGTCGTTCCACTCCTCAGCTGGCAGTTCGGCGAGGCGCCGCTCCATCAACGCCTCGCCGGTCGAGACGATCTGGATGACGGCGTCATGCCCGGCCTCAAGATCGGCATCGATGGACCGGATCAATGTCGGGGTTTTCATGCTTGTCAGAAGATGCCCGAAGAAGCGCTGTTTCGCGGATTCGAAGGCGGATCGGGCGGCGCTTTTGGCCTGGCGGTTCAGCGCGCCGTCGCTGCCAGTGATGTTGGCCGCCTCCATCGCCGCATCGAGATTGTTGTGAATGACCGCAAAAGCGCCGGCATAGGCATCATAGATGCGTCGCTGCTCGTCCGTCAGCCGATGCTCCACCAGTTCATATTCGACGCCATCGTAGGAAAGGGACCGCGCGGTATAGAGCCCAAGCGAACGCAGATCGCGCGCCAGCACCTCCATGGCCGCCACGCCGCCGGCCTCGATCGCCTCAACGAACTCGGCACGGGTGGCAAAAGGGAAATCCTCGCCGCCCCAGAGGCCGAGCCGCTGGGCATAGGCGAGGTTATGCACCGTCGTTGCGCCCGTGGCCGAGACATAGACAATCCGGGCATCGGGCAAGGCGTGCTGGAGCCGCAGCCCGGCACGCCCCTGCTGCGATGCCGCGATAGTCCCGCGTTCTCCCTTGCCGCCACCGGCGTTCTGCATGGCATGGCTCTCGTCGAAGATGATGACACCGTCGAAATCCGATCCCAGCCAATCCACGATCTGCCGGACGCGCGAAACCTTCTCGCCGCGATCATCCGAGCGCAGCGTGGCATAGGTGGTAAAAAGGATGCCTTCCGACAGCGTGATCGGCTTGCCCTGCGAGAAGCGCGATAGCGGCGTGATCAGAAGCCGCTCCATGCCGAGCGCCGACCAGTCCCGCTGCGCGTCCTCGATCAGCTTGTCCGACTTGCTGATCCAGATGGCCTTGCGTCGCCCGCGCAGCCAGCTGTCGAGGATAATCCCGGCCGATTGGCGGCCTTTTCCGGCTCCGGTGCCGTCACCGAGCATGAACCCCCGGCGGAACCGTACAGCGCCTTCTGCGTCCGCGGGCGCAGCGCTAACCGTGTCGAAGGTTTCGTCCACGGACCAGGCGCCGGCCAGATAATCGGCATGTGCTTCACCGGCATAGATCACCGTCTCGAGCTGGGCATCGGAGAGGCGCTCACGGATGTCGCCAGGCAGCATCGGCCGATAAGATGGCTTTGGTGGTGCAACCGAAGCCATGGCAGCTGATTGGACAAGCTTGGTTGGATGCGGCTGTGCACGGGGAATCCGGATCGACTGCAATCCGTATTGCTCATAGATCGCATCGGTTAGTTGTGCGCCCTCGGGCGGCGTCCAGTCCACCGTCTCATAGACGAGTTCAACACCCTCAGGATCGCCAACTGGAGCGGTGGCGGATCGCGCCATCGCCGCGCGCGTGAGGGTGCTGCGCACTGACTTTGGTACCGCCGCCAGGACGGATTCCGGCAGTTTCGGGTGCATAACCGGCAAGCGTGGTGGAACTTGTGTCTCGATCCAGTCGAGCAGCGTCGCAACATTGGGAGCAGCGCCGGATGAAGCCGGAAACTGCGACGGATCTTCGGCCGGCGTCTTGTCGATAACGATCAGGCGCGTCGCGAAGGTCGTGCCATGCTTTGCGTAAACCGATCCGGCGATGGCTGCGCTGAAGATCAGGCGGCCCTGCTCTTGCAGGCGGACGAAAGCATTGCGCCAGCCAGCTTGATCAGGAGATAAATTCGCTCCCGTTATAGCTGCGAGCCGCCCGCCATCGGCCAGCCGTGCGAGAGCCGAGGCGACATGGCGGAACGCCGTGTCAGCCATTCGCCCCGAAACATTGGCCGTCGCCGAGAATGGCGGATTCATCAGCACGACCGAGGGGACGATCGCCGGTCGGAGGTGATCGTCGATCTGTGCGGCATCGAAGCGGGTGGTGGAAACAGCCGGAAAGAGGGAAGAAAGCAGCTCAGCGCGGGTATCGGCCAGCTCGTTCAGCACCAGCCTGCCACCGGCAATCTCGGCCAGGATCGCCATGAGCCCGGTTCCGGCCGACGGTTCCAGCACCACGTCGTTGGCGGTGATTTTGGCTGCTGCGATGGCGGCGAGACCGAGCGGTGCGGGCGTCGAGAATTGCTGGAGCGCCTGGCTTTCCTCGGATCGGCGCGTGTGGGTCGGCAACCGGTCCACGATCCGGGCAATGGCGGAAAGCCGTGCAGCCGGAGACGCGGCTTTCCGGAAAAGCGCTTTCCCGTATTTGCGCAAGAAGAGGACTGTGGCGACTTCGCAGGCCTCATAGGCCGTCTTCCAGTCCCAGGTGCCGGTCGCATCGGACGCGCCGAAAGCCGTTTCCATCGCATCGCGCAGCGTCGCGGCACTGACATGCTGGCCGCGTTCCAGATGGCCCAAGAGGATGGTCGCGGCGGTAAGAATGGCAGGAGCTGTGGCAACGGACGTGACCGAGCCGGTCACGGGGGACACCATGTTCATGAGAGGAACCTCGGGAGAGCAGAAACAGGAGAGCCCGAGCAGCGCTCTCTCTCTCAGCTGCCCGAACTCATCCCGTTCCGGCCGCCCTCTTCCTCTTGCCGACTACGCCCGAACGCAGTTGTCCCGACGATGCCGCACCCGAAATGAAAATATGGGGATGACGCATACGGTAGCGTCGTCCTTCGTCTCTCAAGACGATACGGTGCCTACGTCTTGAGAGAGGGGGCGTATTATGGAAGCTATTCTTGCTCAACTCATTGGCGGCCTCGCCGGTGGTGCCGCCGGCGGCAAGGCTGTCAAAGGCGCCGACCTTGGCAATATCGGCAATCTGATCGCCGGAGCCGTGGGCGGCGTTGGCGGCGGTACGCTGTTGGGTTCACTGCTTGGCGCTGGCGGCGGGGCCGGTGGTCTCGATATTGCTGCCCTTGCCGGCCAACTGGTTGGCGGTGGTGTCGCAGGAGCGATCGTGCAGATCGTTGCCGGTCTGGTCATCAACAAATTCATCAAGAAGGCATAGGGAGCCATTCCATGCATAAGTTTGAGATTTACAAGGATAAGGCTGGCGAGTTCCGGGTGCGCTTCAAATATAACAGCGAAGTGATGTTCTCGACCGAGGGCTACACGAGCAAGGCCAGCGCGCAGAACGCGATCGACTCAATCAAGAAGAATGGTCCCGACGCGCCGGTCGAGGATAACAGCTAAGCATCGCGCGGCTCAGCGATCGGTGGCGGTTGGCGCATTCAGCCAAATCGGCCACCGATTTCAGTAAAGGTATATCCGTTGGCGAGGATGGTCTCGTCCACCACCTCATCGGAGGACAGATAGTCATATTCGCGCTCGAGCTGGCGATAAAGCCAGCGGGCGAGATCGCGCAGCGCCTCAGTGACGACGTCCTCCGCGTCGGCGGTCATGTCCTGCCAGTTCGGGCTGGCCCGCTCGACCGAAATTTCCATGCAGTATTCGTGGTAATAATGGCCGCGATGACCAACGTCAGCGCGAAGCTGATAGAAATTGCGCCGCTGGGCATCCTGAAGCGCATCGGCGATGCCATGCAGCATACCGTCCTGCGGCGCGTAGGCCCGGATCGCGGCTGAGGCATTCTTGCCATACGAGTAGAAGCCCTCCCAGCACGCGCCGTCACCTTGCGACCAGAAGCCCCGGAACCAGATGCAGGGTTCCTGCCGCGATCCGCCGCCCATCAGGTGGGCAGTCCGGGTCTTGAAGCGGATACCGAGGATCTCGGCGATGCGCTGAAAATCTTCATAGACGGCGTCGTACCAATCATAGTCGAAGCCGCCTTCACGATACCAGGCGCGGGCCGTGTTCTTCGCCGTGTCGGAAAGCTCGTTGAGGCCATAGACCGTGGTTTCGATGATCTCAGGCATGGGGATCGTCTCCCTCCAGCACGGTCGCGAGCCAGCCGTCGGTGTAGATCCAGTCCACGGTCTCGCCGGTCGAAAGATCGAGTACGTGCGCGCCGCCGCCGAAACCATCGAGGCGCGGCTTCGAGCAGGTGTTGGCGTATTGGAAGCCCCACCGGCCCTTGAGCCCCAACGCCGCGGCGCAGCGCTTGACGAACTGGATAACGTGCTCGGGATCACCGGTGGGGTCATCGCGTATCCAGAGCTGCGTACCGCCATGTTCGGGCTGGATCGACAGCAGGAAGCCATCCGATGACGGATCTTCGGCGGCATTTTCGTCCGCCAGCGCATTATAGAGTTCGAGCGCACGGACAGCGTTCTCAGGGGTGCCTACATCGAGCAGGCAGGAAAAATGGGTGTAATAGTCAGCCATGACGGCCTCCGGACATGACGAGACCTGGCGATGGACCAGGCCGATTGCGTGGAAGGGGGTGAAAATTAGGCGGCGCGGGGCAGGCTAAGCAGTTCCGCAGCGGTCTCCCGCCAGCCGCGATCGACCAGGCGTGTCTCGAGGAGACTGGCGCGGTAGCGCAGGTTGCGGGCTAACCGGGCATCGCAAGCCGCCGAGGCCCTGCCGCGCAATCGGCTTGCCTCGCTCACGATACGGCGGGCTTGCGCGTCAGAGGTGACAGGCTGCTGCCAGACAATGGCCCGAGCCCGGATTTCTCCGGCGAGGACCAGACCGTAGGTCGAGTCATGAATTGCGGCGATGCGCGCCTCAAAGCGCAGCGTGTCGTCCTCTCCAACGCGAATATCGTCACGCGAAACGCGCTGTGCCGCGATCGTCATGGCGTCTTCGGGAGAGACACATTCGCCGAGAACGATAGTCCGGTCGAATTGGCTGGTATCGTGATCGTCGACGAAACGGACAGTGCCGAGACAGGAAACCCGTAGCGGATACCGAAGGGCGCTACGCAGCCCGGGCAGGACCTGCCGGGCGAGGATTTCGCCGATCGGGCGAAACCCGGATGAGCGGTGAAGGGACATGGGAGCTACTCCGCGACGGGCGCCGGGAGCCTCTCTCTCCGGCCACCAACCCGTCACGGCCAACCGGCCCGCACTCTACCTCTTTCGTGCCGGGTATGGCCGCGGGAGGAGGATCTTCCCGTGCCTTCAGGCCCACGGATCGAGTTCGAGTTTCACCATCTCTTCGTCGCCATCGAACTCATTGGCGGGCATGGCGCCATGGGTGCCATCTCCGGCCTGGAACACGACGATCACAGTCATCAGCGTGGCGGCGAGGCTGGCGGCAAAGGCAGTGGCATCTGCGTAGGACATGGGTTCCGGCTCCTGTCTTGGAGGCGGGGGACCATCCCCCGCGCGACAGGCGCCCGAAGTGTCTGACCGGATCTGCAATCACCCTCGCGCATTCGGCTTGTCCGAATCCGCGAGGGCGGCACGCATAGCGTCAAGCCGACCCCTTGCGGGTTGAATGCAAAGACGACGGCTCAGACCAAGGTTTGCGAATGGAAGCGGGGGTGGTGTTCTGCATCCGACAGGAATCCGCATATCCGTTGCGGATCGTTCGCCGCGTCAGCCTGGATGCCATGCGAGCAATAAGCGATGTTCTCTCAGCCTGGGACGGCACCCATTGCGCCAGCCATAACGGGATTGATCCTGGGCGACACTGGCGCGGCTCACTCCATCCCGATCGCCTCGGGAAGAAACGGGGCAGCCGGAGCCGCCCCGCGTTACGGTCATTCAGCGGCTACCATCTGCTGCGCCTCATCCTCTTCGTCGACGATGTCATCCTCGCCGTCGCCTGCCAGGAATTCAGGAAGGTCCACATCGACATCGCCTTTCTCCGAAACGTCAGGCTCCGCAGCGGGGTCGATCGTGCGCAGCGGCTCGGGCAGCCAGCCGGTATCGGCGAGCAGGCGCTCGGCTTCCTTGGCCATGTCGCCCTTCTTGAGATGGCCGATCAGCTCCGAGGCCCGTTCACCTGCACCTTCGCGAACCGCCTCGAGGATGCGCGGCTTGGTCACACGGCCGAGATAGTTGTTGACGGTCGGCTTCCAGCCCGCCGCCACCATATCGAGGCCGGTAGCGCGCACCAGACGGTTCGCCTGGGAGAGACGCACCTCCAGCCCGTGCTGACTGACGCCCGTGCCGCTATAGGGATTGGGCTTTTCGTAAAGGGCGTTGATGCCAAAGCTGACGCAATGGGCGAGAAGCTCCATGCGGGACTCGTCATCGAGATCGGTCAGCCAGTTCCAGAGCGCCTCATCGTCAGCCGGGATGTGATCGCCCCAGCGTTCGTGCCGTTCGGTAACAGACTGCGCCGAGACGCTGTCGCGCAAATCCTCAGCCTGTGCCGGCAAGTGAACCTGGCGGACATGGGCCTCCAGGCATCCCCTGGCGGGCTGCGGCAGGAAGGTGTCCATCACCAGCCGATGCAGCAGCGCGGTCATCGCAATATGGGGGTTCATCGCAACAGCATCGCGCAGCGCGAGCGTGCGATGCGCGGTCAGCTCGCTGATTAGCCGGTCCGGCAGCGGCCGCACAATCTCGGCCTCATCGTCGTCCTCCGGAGATTCGCTGCCGCCACCGACGTTGACGACCGTATGCGACACACCATCTACAGCGCCCTCTATGGCCGGGCCGGAAGAGCCATCGGGATCGTCGCCATCAATCGCCGCTTCATCGTCGGGCCGAACATAACCCCGTTCGGCCCGCAGCTTGCCGTTCCCATCGATGCTGACGAAGACGCCCGCCCGCGCAACCTGTTCGGGATCATAGATCATCGGCCTGCGCTCGAATTCTTCCAGCGCCTGCTCGATCTCGCCAAGCCGCTGATCGACCTCATCAGGTAGCTCGTCGGCCTCGGCATATTCGGCTTCGAGCCGGTCATATTCCTCGCGCAGGGATTCGCGGGTGGCGCGCTCATCGTCGGACAGATCGGCGACCGAGCCCTCGAGTTCCCGCAGACCGTGATCGTGGCCATAGGGAAAGGTCACCGCTGCCTCGATCCACTTCCAGCCTTCGGCCGCAATGATCTCGGCTTCGGCTTTGAGCTTTTCGCCCGCCAGGCGGTCGAGCAGCTCAGGGTCCTGAAGCCAGCCGCCGTCGTCGCGCTGAAAGAGATCGCGCAGCACATAGCCGCCGGCGGCTTCATAGGCCTCAATACCGACAAAAAGCGCTCGCCTGTCAGAGGCGCGCACTGCGGTTTCGGTCAGGAGGCGGCGGATATAGTACGGCTCTTTCTGCCAGGAATCCTTGATCGCGTCCCAGACCTGTTCCTGCCGGACATGGTCTTCCGATACGGTGAAGGCCATGAGCTGTTCGAGTGTCATGCCGTCCTCGGCGTAAACGTCGAGAAGCACGGGCGAGACCGCAGCAAGGCGCAGGCGCTGCTTGACGACTTTCGCGTCGACAAAGAAGGCGGCTGCGATGGCTTCCTCGCTCATCGCCTTGTTGCGCAACGCCTGGAAGGCCCGAAACTGATCGAGCGGATGAAGCGGCGCGCGCTCGATATTTTCCGCGAGCGAGACTTCGTCGATCAGGATGTCAGCATCGGCCTCGGATATGACGCACGGGACGGGCGCAGTCTTTGCGAGACGCTTCTGCCTGACCAGCAATTCCAGGGCCCGATAGCGGCGACCGCCTGCGGGCACCTCGAACATGCCGGTTTCCTTGCCCTCGGCATCGAGAACCGGACGGACATGCAGGGATTGGATCAGTCCGCGGCGGGCGATGGATTCGGCCAGTTCCTCGACCGAGATGCCAGCTTTGACGCGCCGGACATTGGCCTGGCTCAGCGCCAGCTTGTTGAACGGAATATCGCGCGAGGACGCGAGGGTGATCTTCTGAACGGCAGTAGCCATATGCCTTACTCCATGACGGGCGCCGGGAGACTCTCTCTCCGGCCACCGACCCGTCACGAAGCAAAGCGCCGCCCTCTTCCTCTCAAGAGAGCGGCGCAAAATCGCAAAGCCGGAGAAGCGGGCTTCAGTGTTTCCGGCTTTGCGTATCGGTCGGTTTCGGGGTCGGCGTGGAGGGGGCTCGGGCGCCTGAGTAAAGAATGCGCTCGGCCTCGCGGATGCCACCGGCCCGCCGCGCCATGTCGGCCCAGACCGAGATCGGAAAATCGCCGGTGAAGTGCAGATCGCGCTCGATCCTCATGTCAAAGGGCAAGCGGACCGCCTGCATTGCGCCAAGGCTCCAGCTTCCAAGCTCTGGAAATCCCAGATCGGCGAGGCCGAACAGGATGTCACCGTCTCTATCCAATTCGGTGGCAAGCCAGACGCCGCTACCCAACGGATTGAAGAATTTTACCACGGGGACGTGGTCGACATCGCTCTGGCGGCCATTGGCGAGGAGCTGCTCGCGCTGGGTGCTGGTCAGGAGGATCATGCCGCGGCCCTCCGATCCGTCGATGCAGTATCCGCTTCGCCAGTGTCTTCGGCGGGCAGACGTGCCAGCAGCCAATCGGCCGCCTTGCCGGCCTGGGAAGCCGCGCGGACGATGGCCCGGTTATCCTCGCGCAGCACCTCGAGCCAGGAGCCGATGTAGTCGGCATGGCGTACGGTCGGCACAACGCCGATCGAGGCGCAGCAGAAGGCCGCGTTCATTTCGGCGACCAGTTCTTCGAATGCGTATTTCCTGGTGCCGAAGCGGCCCGACATATCCCGCCCGAGCCGGGAGGCATGGCCCGTAGCGTGCCCCAGCTCGTGCAGTGCGGTCCGGTGCCAGTCGATCGGCTCGAAATAGGCCTGTGGCGGCGGCACCTGAACGTAATCGTGCGCTGGAACATAGAAGGCCTGGCTCCCGCCGATGCGAAAGTCGATTCCGGTCGCCCGGATCAGCGTCTCGACCCTTGGCTCGATCGTGTGGGGCGGCGGTGGCGGCGCCTCGACAGCAACATCCTCAGGCAAGCCCTCGCATTGCGCCGTGTTGAACACGGTGAAGCGCTTGAGGAACGGGATGCTGCCAGCTTCCTCCCCCGTCTCCCGCGCGCGGCGCTTCTCATCCTCGGGCGTGAAGCGGTCGGCATAGACGACGGTCGTGCCGCGCTCGCCTTTCCGGACATTGCCGCCGAGCGACAGGGCCTGGCGGAAAGTCAGCCAGTGCTGGGTCGGATAGCCGTATTGAACAACGGCGCCCCAGAGGATCAGGATGTTGATCCCGGAATATTGCCGGGCCGTCGCGGCATTCTTCGGCATCGCGAGCGGCGCCTTCGCCGCCGTGCCCCAGGGCTGGACCCAGGGCAACCGCCCTTGCTCCAGCTCGTTGATGATTTTCGCGGTGATCTCGTCATAGAGATTGGTGCGGGCGCCGCCGTCGCGTGCGGCACGGTTCTGTCTGGCCATCGGGATTGTCTCCGCGACGGGCGCCGGAAGCCTCTCTCCCGACCTTCAACCCGTCACGGCAAACCCCGTCCGCACTCTCACTCTAGGAGCCGAGGTGATGCCTAAAAGGGGGAGACCCGCCCGAGAAGAGACCGCGATCAGCATCAAGCCTGTCCGATCTGCACGCCATGGCCGCCGACCATACGCCGCGGCCAATTTCTGCTGGCCCTTATCGGCACATATCGGCTCCAATCGCATCACCGCACCACGATCAGGAGCTGCAGATGCCATCCGTTAGCGACCGGCCCGTCAAACGTTCGATCCGAAGGAATGAACTGCGAGAAATCGTTCCTCTGGCGGACAGCACCATTTACGAAATGGAGCAGCGCGGAGAATTTCCTCGCCGCTTTGCCCTTTCACCCAGATGCGTCGTCTGGGATCTTGCCGAGGTCGAAGCGTGGCTCGAAAGCCGGCGCACGCGGCCAATCCCGCGCGCCAAACACCCCGACGTCGCCCAGCGGAAGTTCCGGCCGGTCAAAGGGCAGGGTCGGGCTCAAGCATAGGCATGGTCGGGGGGAGAAGGGTGACAGGCCGCTTGCGACCTTCCACCCATGCGTCAACGACGTCCGACCATTCCTGGAGCATATGGCGGCGCTGAACCTCGTACTCTGCCTTGTTGTAGACGCCGCGCGAAGATCGCCCGTCCTCGTGGGCGAGGCATTTCTCGATCCAGTCGCTGTTGAAACCGAGTTCATTCAGCAGCGTTGAGCCGGTCCGTCGCAAATCATGGACTGTAAACGGCTCGAGCGGCAGCCCCTCCTTCTGCGCCAGATCGACCACCGCGTAGGTGATGCGGTTGAACGTCGCCCGCGACATTGGGGCATCCGCATCGTAACGCGAGGGCAGCAGATACCGGGAATTGCCGGCACAGGTCTTGAGCGCGATCATGATGTCGAGCGCCTGTCGGGAAAGATACACATTGTGTGGCTTGGAGCGCTTCATCCGCTCCTTCGGAATGCTCCAAACCGCGTTCTCGAAGTCCACTTCGTCCCATACGGCGTCCTGCAGCTCGCTTTTACGAACCATCGTCAGCAGGAAGAGCTTCATGCCGAGGCGAATGGTCGGCAAAGTCGGGACATGCTCCAGTTGCCTCAGCATGATGCGGATCTCTGTCGGTGAAAGCGCACGGTCTCTGGGCCGAAATGCAGCAATCGAAGCTGGGCCGACTTCATCGGCGGGATTGGGCACCTTCTCGCCGTGCAGGATCGCGAAACTGTAGATCTGCTTGAGGATGTCGCGGACGTGGATGGCCGTTGCAGGCGCACCGCGATCGACGATCTTGGCGCAGAGAGCTCTCAGATCATCTGGGGTGATTTCGCGCAGCAGCCGGTTGCGCCAGACGGGCAGCAACTCTCGATCGAAGATCGAGCGCCGCATCGCTCTGGTACTGTCCGCCATCGGAGCCTTGTCCAGCCACTTCTCGCCGAACTGACCGAAGCTCTTGGCCTCTTTCAGGCGGCGCTTCTCGCGCTGTTTTTCAATTGCGGGTGAGCGGCCCTCTCGGACTGCGCGTTTGGCGTCCAGGCAGAGTTCGCGAGCCCGTGCGAGCGAAATGCCGTCACGTCCGTACCTGCCGAGATAGACGGTCTCGCGGCGCCCATTCAGCCGGTAATCCAGGCTGAATGAGATCAGACCTGTCGGCGTGACACGGGCATACATGCCGTCCCTGTCTGACACCTTGTAGACTTTGCCTTTTGGTTTCAGCGCCTTAAGCGCAGCGTCCGTCAACATGTTCGCGCAGCCTCCGAAAAGTACCGTCATGCGGTTTTGGGAGGTTCGTGACGCCTAAATCACTTTGTTATCAGTGTCTTACGTTGAAAAAAGTACCGTCACGATCCTCAACTCTTGCGACGGTACTTTCTGAGACGGCCGTGATCAATATGAGCGAGCACCGTCAATCGTGACGGTACTTGTGATTGCTACCCACCGATAGGTCTCGATAGGTGGCGGATAAAAAAATATTTTTAATCAGAGTATTAGGGGAAATTCTGGCGCGTTGTCGGCGGCGTTTGGATGGGCCTGAATCATTCCCACTCGATCGTGCCTGGCGGCTTGCTGGTGACATCATAGACGACGCGGTTGATGCCGCGCACTTCGTTGATGATGCGGGTCGCGGTGCGGCCGAGGAAGTTCATGTCGTAGGGATAGAAGTCGGCGGTCATGCCGTCGACCGAGGTGACGGCGCGCAGCGCGCAGACGAAATCGTAGGTGCGGTAGTCGCCCATCACACCGACCGTCTGCACCGGCAACAGCACCGCAAAGGCCTGCCAGATCGTGTCGTAGAGGCCGGCCTTGCGGATCTCGTCCAGATAGATCGCGTCGGCCTTGCGCAATATGTCAAGCTTTTCGCGGGTGACCCCACCCGGGCAGCGGATGGCGAGGCCAGGACCCGGGAACGGGTGGCGGCCGATGAAGCGGTCGGGTAAGCCGAGTTCGCGGCCAAGCGCCCTCACCTCGTCCTTGAAGAGCTCGCGCAGCGGCTCGACGAGCTTCATGTTCATGCGCTCGGGCAGGCCGCCGACATTATGGTGGCTCTTGATGGTCACCGACGGGCCGCCGGAGAAGGAGACGCTCTCGATGACGTCGGGATAGAGCGTGCCTTGCGCCAGGAATTTTGGCGCACCCTTGCCGTCCTCGGCGATCTTGGCGGCTTCCGCCTCGAACACCTCGATGAACAGGCGGCCGATCGTCTTCCGCTTTACCTCCGGGTCGGTTTCGCCGGCAAGCTGGGTAAGGAACAGGTCCGACGCGTCCACGTGAACCAGCGGGATGTTGTAGTGATCGCGGAACATCTTCACGACCTCGTCCGCCTCGTTGAGGCGCATCAGGCCGTGGTCGACGAAGATGCAGGTGAGCTGGTCGCCGATCGCCTCATGGATCAGCACCGCGGCCACCGAGGAATCGACGCCGCCGGACAGGCCGCAGATCACCCGCCCGCTTCCCACCTGCTCGCGGATCTTCCTGATCATCTCGGCGCGATAGGCCGACATCGTCCAGTCGGATTTCAGCCCGACGATCCCGTGCACGAAGTTCGACAGCAGCTTGGCGCCGTCGGGCGTGTGCACCACTTCCGGGTGGAACATCGTCGAATAGTAGCGCCGGCCCTCGTCGGCGGCGATGGCGAAGGGCGCGTTCTCGGAGGTCGCGATGACCTCGAAACCTTCTGGCAGCTGCGTGACCCGGTCGCCGTGGCTCATCCAGACAGGATAGCGTCCGCCCACCTGCCAGAACCCTTCGAACAGCGGGCTTGCGGCCTTGATCTCAATGTCGGCACGCCCGAACTCAGCGGCGTGGCCGCCCTCGACCGTGCCGCCGAGCTGGTGGGCAAGCGTCTGCTGGCCGTAGCAGATGCCGAGGATCGGCACGCCGCTGTCGAACACCGCCTGCGGCGCCCGCGGGCTGCCTTCAGTGGTGACCGAGGCCGGCCCGCCGGAAAAGATGACGCCCTTTGGTTGCAGCCGCTCGAAGGCTTCGGCCGCGTTCTGGAAGGGATGGATCTCGCAGTAGACGCCCGCCTCGCGGACGCGGCGCGCGATCAGCTGGGTGACCTGGCTGCCGAAATCGATGATCAGGATGCTGTCGGGGTGCGCGGCGTGCTTCATGGCGGGCGTTTAAAGAAAAGTATGAGTCGACGCAATGGGTTGCGCCATTTGCCTTTCAAGCTGATTCATGCGGCTCGGAGCCTGATTCAACCGCCTCATGCGGCAGGTGAGCCAACCCCGTCAAATGCGGATCGTGCCGTCGGCGATCGCCGTCTCGAGCTTGTTGACGGCATCGGCAAGCTTCTCGTCCACCACGTGGAGATATTCAAGCCAGTGGCTGATGTGGTCGACGTCGGTGTCGCCGTCGGAGATGCCGCGCAGGCCGACCAGCGGTACACCGAAACCCTGGCATGCACGCAGGCAGGCATAGGTCTCCATGTCGACCATGTCCTCCGCGATGGCGTCGAAGGCCGAGTTGGCGATGATGGTCGCGCCGGTCGAGATCGTCGCCTCCTTCACGCCGGGAATCCTGATCGGAAGCATCTGAGTAGCCGGCAGGTCGAGGAAGGGCGTCACACCCTTCTCGAAGCCGAAAGCCGAGGCGTTCATGTCGCGGTAGGTCACCGAGACGGCCTGGTAGACCTCGGTGCGCTTCAAGCGGCGGCTGCCGGCGGAGCCGAGCGACACCACGAGGTCGGGCAGCGTTCCGGCGGCCTTGAGTTCGACAAGCGCCCTGGTCAGGGCAATGCTTGCCTCGACGGGGCCGACGCCGGTCATCAGCGGCGTGAAGATCGCCTTCAGATGCGGGCCGTACTCGGCGTCCGCCGCCATGGCGAAGAGAACCCTCTTGCCGGCAAGCGTGGCTAACGGTGGCACTATCTACCCCTCCATGCCCTCGCGGCCGACGACCGTCATCATCGTGCCCGTCATGGTCGCGATGAGCTTGGCCTCTTCGTCCGCCCCGATGGCATAGGCCTGTCCGTCGGCGACGACAATGGTGCGGCCGGGCTTGGTGACTGAGCCACGGAACAGGAAGCGCGTGCCCCTGCCCGGCGCCAGAAGATTGACCTTGAACTCGATGGTCAGCACGGCGGCGTTTCCCGGCATGATCGAGAGCGCGGCATAGCCGCAGGCCGAATCCAGCGCGGTCGAAATCACGCCGGCATGCAGGAAGCCGTGCTGCTGGGTCAGCGCCGGCGAGAACGGCATCTCGATCTCGACGATGCCCGGCGTCACCAGCGTCAGGCGCGCGCCGATCGTCGCCATGGCGTTCTGACGCGCGAAGGAAGCGCGCACGCGCTCCTCATAGTCCGGATCCGGGATGATCTTCGCAGCACACACGGCATTCGACCTTTTTCGCGGAACGCTTATGGCAAAGGGCGCCGAGCCGTGCAATCCGGTTTTGTGCAGTGCAACAAAGATTGATCAGCCGCCGTTCAACGATTCGGCCGGCGCGCGCCCGGCTTCTTCCATGGCGGCGTTCTCGGCGGTCGGCTGCGGCGGCGCATCCGACCGGCGCGCACTGTTGGCGGCGTTCATCCGCTCCAGCTTGCCGACGAGGTTGCGGTTGAAACCCTCCTCCAGCGCCTGCCGCAGGCCCGGATTCCTGTCCAGCAGGGCCTTCAGCGCTACCACGTCGAATGTGCAGCAACGCGTCTCGTTGGCGACCCGCACGGTCGCCGATGCGGGCCGGCCGGTCAGGAAGCTCATTTCACCGAGGAAATCGCCCGGCCCGCATACGCCGACCAGGGCCTGGTCGCACTCGATGCTGGCGGCCCCGCTTGCGATGAAGGTCAGGTTGGGGCGTTCCTGATCCTGCTCCATCAGGACGTCGCCGGGCTCGCGCACCTGCCAGTCGGCCAGTTTCAGGAGCCTGTGCCGCTGGCTGCGTTCGAGATTGGGCAGCACGGTCTCTATCAGAAGCTGCTCGTCGGCGCTGTGCCTGCGGAAGCGCCCGGCCAGGAGGAGAATGGACAGTTGGGCGACATTGACCAGCGTGAAGATGATTTCCCAGGCGACGCTGACCCGGTCGGACAGGATGAGGCCGTAATAGAGGATCCCGGCCACGCCGCTGGCGATCGCGAAGACGCGCAGCCAGCGCATGCTGCTCATGCTGACGGCGACGACGGCAAGCAGGTAGCTGAGATGTCCGACGATGACTTGCGGGTGGGTTATGTGGCTCCAGAATTCATCCATGATGCTCTTTTGTCTGCGCGCCGGGCGGAACCAGAATTGACTGCGGCGCGCAGCCTGCGAAATGCCGAAGCCTCCGCGACAATTGCCGACGCGAACGCTTTTGTAAACTCCGGACGGGCCTTGGCGATGGAGGTCAGTTCAACCGCCAGATCGCCGCGTTGAGCAGCGACGCGAAGGCGACCCAGGCCGCATAGGGGACAAAGAGCCAGGCGGACGGCCGGTCGAGCCTCCAGGCGGCGGCGATGAAGGCGAGAATAACGGCAAGCAGAGCGAGGATGACGGCCAATGCCGGCCCGGTCCGCTCCAGCCCGAAGAAGACCGGCGACCAGAGGAAGTTCAACATCAGTTGAAGCCACCAGAGCTTCATGGCGCGACCGCCGCGCTCGCGCTGCCAGACGCGCCAGCCGGCTATGGCGATGAGCACGTAGAGGATCGTCCAGACCGGGCCGAAGAGCCAGTTCGGCGGATTGAAGGACGGCTTCGCAAGCATCTCGTACCACGGTCCCGGCGCGGTGAAGAAACCGATCAACAGGCCACCGCCGACGACCAGGAGAATAAAAGGGACCAGCGCTGCACGAACCGTCACAGGAATCCCGCCCAAAACCGCTTCGATCCCGACCTATCTGAAGCGGGGCGGCCGAATATCAAGGGGGATCAGCCCTTCTTCTCCAGGGCCGCGAAGTAGAAGCCGTCGGTGCTGCTGCGCGCCGGCGTCAGCGAAATCCCGCGCTCTCGGTCGATCCGGGCGAGGTTCGGGCAACCGGGGAACTTTTCCTGCCACAGGCCGTCATGGTCGACCGGCGCGAAGCCCTGTTCCCGACCGAGGAACGCATCGATCTGGCCGGCATTCTCGGCGGGAAAGACCGAGCAGGTGATGTAGACGAGACGGCCGCCCGGCTTCACATAGGCCTTGGCCGCATCGAGGATCGCCCGCTGTTCGCCGGTGCGCACGCCGAGCTGCTTTTCCGAAAGCCGCCATTTCGCGTCCGGCCTCCGGCGCCAGGTGCCCGAGCCGGTGCATGGCGCGTCGACGAGCACGAGGTCCATCTGCCCTTCGAGAGCCGCGAGGTCCTGCGGCTTCGCCACCACCTGGACGTTGCGGTTCTCCGACCGCCTCAGCCGGTCGAAGATCGGAGCAAGCCGCGCCTTTTCCGAATCATGGGCGAAGATCTGGCCGCGGTTTTCCATCGCCGCCGACAGCGCCAGCGTCTTGCCGCCGGCGCCTGCGCAATAGTCGAGCACCTGCATGCCGGGCGTCGCCCCCGCCAGCGCCGCCACCACCTGCGAACCCTCGTCCTGCACCTCGAACCAGCCCTTCTGGAAGGCGGGCTCGGCCTGCACGTTCGGATGGCGGCCCGATCCGTCGATCGGCGGAATGCGCATACCCTGCGGGGCGATCGCCGTCGGCGCCGCCTGCATCCCGGAAAGCTCGGCCAGCACCTTCTCGCGATCGGCCTTCAGCGTGTTGACCCTCAAGTCGAGCGGCGGGCGCGCGGCGAGGCCGGCGGCCTCCGCGACCCAATCATCGCCGAAAGCGTCCTTCAGCAATGGCGCACACCAGTCGGGAACGTCGGCGCGGACTTCTGCCGGCGCTTCGTCCAGGCTGCGCGTCTTCAACAGGCGTATTTCATCGTCGGTCAAGGACTGCGGCGCGAAACGGTCGTCCTGGAGCGCCCCGTTCAGTCCTTCGGGTGTCTCGTTCCATTCGAGCAGCAGCGCGCCGAAACCGAGCGCGCGCGGCGTGTCGGCGTCGAAGAGCCAGGCCGCCGAGCGCTTCCGGCGCAGTGCGTCATAGACGATGTTGCCGATCGCGGCGCGGTCGCCCGAACCGGCGAAACGGTGCGAAAGACCCCAGTCCTTCAGCGCATCCGCCGCCGGCCTGCGCCGCCGCTGGATGTCGTCCAGGACTTCCATGGCTGCTGCCAGCCTGCCGCCGAGACGCATTAATCCGCTCCTGTGCCGGTTGCCCGAATGGCGGCCTGACTAACGGCAGGCGGCCACGCTGGCAAGCAGCCGCGAACGGATCAGGCCTGGATGACGACCACCTTGGTACCGACGCCGGCGCGCTGGTAGAGGTCGATCACGTCGTGATTGAGCATGCGCACGCAGCCGCTGGAAACCGCGCCGCCGATCGTCTGGGGCTGGTTGGTGCCATGGATGCGGAACATGGTGTCGCGGCCGCCGCGATAGAGATATAGCGCGCGGGCGCCGAGCGGGTTGTGCAGGCCGCCGGACACGCCGCCGGCATAGCGCAGATTGCGGGGGTCGCGGCGCATCATGTTCTGGGTCGGCGTCCAGCCCGGCCATTCGGCCTTGCGCCCGACCGTCGCATTGCCGCTGAGCGCCAGGCCGGCCTTGCCGACGCCGATGCCGTAGCGGATGGCTCGGCCGTCGCCCTGGACGTAATAGAGACGCCGCTCGGGCGTGTTGACGACGATGGTGCCGGCGCTTTCGCCGCCGCTGTAGGCGACTTCCTGACGCCGGAGCTCCGGCTTGACCCGGTCCAGCGGCATCGCCGCCAGCGGATGGCGCTCGTCCGGCTTGGCGGCATAATTCGCGTAGTCGGAACTGGTCGAGCAGCCCGCAACGAAGAGTGGCAGCCCGAACATGAAGCCGCGGCGCGAGATTTCCATGTGATCCCCTCGGTTATGGTTGCCCGTCGCGATTCGATAGAAATTTATGGTTAACGAATTCTTTCGCGGCGGCGAGTGGCCTCCGAACACGTCTTCGTCATGCCACAAGCGAAACAGACGGGGATGAATGCTTAGAGACCCCGCAATCAGCCGTGGATCGAGCGGGACACGGCCGAACCGATCTCGGCAGCGAGCGCCGCGTCGGCGGCAGAGCGCTCCTTCAGCGAGCGCACGAGGCAGGCCTGCGACCGCAGGATGACGCCGTCGGACAATATCTTCAGCCGGTTGGCGCGCAGGGTCGAGCCGGTCGTCGTGATGTCGACGATGACGTCGGCCGAGCCGGCGGCAGGCGCGCCTTCGGTGGCGCCGAGGCTTTCGACGATCCGGTAGACCTGGATGCCGTGCTTGCCCGAGAAGAACTGCTGCGTCAGCCGCCAGTATTTTGTCGCGATTCTCAGCCGGCGACCGTGGCGCTGGCGGAACTCCGCGGCGACGTCGTCGAGGTCGGCCATGGTCTCGACGTCGAGCCAGCAATCCGGCACCGCCACCACGACATCGGCCGGACCGAAGCCGAGGCGGGCCTCGATGGCGGCCTTGCGCTCCCAGTCGGCGACGTTCTCGCGCAAAAGATCCTCGCCGGTGATGCCGAGGTCCACATTGCCCTGGCCGATCTCGCCGGCGATCTCCGAGGCCGACAGGAAGGCGATCTCGATATCGTCGCGGCCCTCGATGCGGGCCCGGTACTTGCGGTCGTCATCCGGCAGGCTGACGGCAAGCCCGGCGCTCGCCAGCACTTCCAGCGACTGATCCTTGAGGCGGCCCTTCGAGGGGATGGCGAGCGTGATGGTCATGTATCCACTCCCCTCAAGGCCTCGATGCGGTCGAGCCAGACGGAGAAGCCGACGCCCGGGATCGGCGATTTCGCGCCGAGCAGCGTGAGCAGGCGGTCGTAGCGGCCGCCGCCGACCAGCGGGCGATTTGCGCCGTCCTCAGCGCCGTCCACGCCGGAGATTTCGAAGACGAGGCCGGTGTAATAGTCGAGCGGCCGGCCGAAGGCGGCGTCGTAGCGGATGTCGGCCGGGCTCAGCCCCTCCGCCCGGATCGCCTCGACGCGGGCGGAGAAATTGGCGAGCGCCGAACCGAGCGACAGGCCGGCCGAGCTGGCGAAGTCCTGCAGCGCGACGGCGGCGGCATCGAGCGGCACGTCGATGGCGAGAAAAGTCTCCAGCGCCGAAAAAGCCTCGGCGGAAAGGCGCACGCTGCGCAGTTCCGCCTTCTCGACCAGGCGCCGCGCGATCTCCTGCGGCGTGCGGCCGGCGGTCGGCGACAGGCCGGCATCCGCCATGTCGGCGGCGATGTGTCCGGACAGCCGGTCGAGATCGCCGTCGGCGACGAGGGCCGCGACCGGCTCCGGCAGCGCACCGTTCTTCTGGGGGTTGGCGAGATCAGCCAGGGCGGCGGCAAGCTGCGCGTCCGAGCCGAAGGCGCGGGCAAGCCGCATGCGCCAGCCGCGCGGCAGGCCGAGCGCGGCCAGCACCGCCTCGAAGACCGACTGGTCGCCGAGCGTGACGGTGAGCGGCACGCCGGGCAGCGTGAGCGTCAGCAGGGCGTGGGCGTCAGCCACCAGCCGGGCGTCGGCGCGCGGCGTGTCCTTGTCGCCGAGGTCCTCGATGCCCGCCTGGAAGAACTCGTTGCCGCCCTCGCGGCGCTGCCGGAACACCTCGCCGAGATAGGAATAGCGGCGCGGCGTGCCGGCCTGGCTGGCGATGTGGTCGAGGCAGACGGGGATGGTGAATTCGGGACGCAGGCAGAGCGAAGCGCCCGTCTCGCTCTCGGTGAGGAAGATGCGGCGGCGCAAATCCTCGCCCGCCATGTCGAGGAAGGGATCGGCCGGCTGCAGCACCGGCACGTCGACGGCGTTGGTTCCCCGCGCGGCGAAGAGCGCGAGGATGTCGGGCGCGATCGAAGGGTAGCGGGAGGTCAACCCTTCCTCCGCTCGGCCGCCTGCGCGTCGAGGATTTTTTGCACCTCGGCGACCAGGCCGGCTTCGGGCACCGTCACCTGGCCCGGCCGGGCTTCCTTGTATTCGGCATGGTCGGCGATCGCCTTGGCCTGGCGCGCGCCCTCGATCAGATCCTTGATCTGTACGACGCCCTCGGCGCGCTCGTTGCCGCCCTGGATGACGACCGCCGGGCTGCCGCGCCGGTCGGCATATTTGATCTGCGCCTTCATGCCGGCGCCGCCGAGATACATTTCGGCGCGGATGCCGGCCTGGCGAAGGGAAGAAACCATCTTCTGGTAGCGGCCGAGGCTTTCGGTATCCTTGTCCATGACCAGCACGACGACGGGCGCGAGCACGTCGGACGTATCCAGTTTGCCGAGCGCCTTCAGCGCGGCGGTGAGGCGGGAGACGCCGATGGAAAAGCCGGTCGCCGGCACGGGCTCGCCACGGAAGCGCGACACCAGCCCGTCATAACGCCCGCCGCCGCCGACCGAGCCGAAGCGCACGATTTTTCCCTCTTCGTTGGGGATTTCGGCCAGCAGTTCGGCCTCGTAGACGGGGCCGGTGTAGTATTCGAGGCCGCGGACTACTGAACGATCGAGAACGATCCTTTCAGGACCGTAGCCCGCAGACCTAACGAGGTCTTCGATAATTCCTAGCTCTGCCAGCCCTTCATTAAAGAACTGGCTTCCACGCACTGCTGCATCGGCACTGCCGGCTTCGATATCGTTCGGACTTACAGTAGCGAACAGGACCGACTGGATTTGAACCTCATCCAGCCCGGCACCCTTCGTAAAATCGCCTTCGCCTTCCTTGCCGCCGTCCCAGCGGCCGGCGCCGAGCAACAAGCGAACGCCCTCGGGGCCGAACTTGTCGAGCTTGTCGATCGCCCTGAGCACCGTCAGCCGGCGCCCTGCGTTCTCGTCGCCGCCAAGGCCGATGGCCTCCAGCACGCCGTCGAGCACCTTGCGGTTGTTGACGCGGATGACGTAATCGCCGCGCTTTATCCCCAGCGCTTCCATAACGTCGGCCATCATCATCGCCATCTCGGCGTCGGCGGCGACGCCCGGCGTGCCGATCGTGTCGGCGTCGAACTGCATGAACTGGCGGAAACGGCCGGGGCCGGGTTTCTCGTTGCGGAACACCCAGCCGGAACGATAGCTGCGATAGGGTTTTGGCAGGCGCTCGAAATTCTCGGCCACGAAACGCGCTGTCGGCGCGGTCAGGTCGTAACGCAGCGACAGCCATTGGTCGTCGTCGTCCTGGAAGGAGAAGACGCCCTCGTTCGGCCTGTCCTGGTCGGGCAGGAACTTTCCGAGCGCGTCGGTGTATTCGATCAGCGGCTGCTCGACCGGCTCGAAGCCGTAGAGCTCGTAGACCTCCCTGATCTTCGCCATCATCTTCTCGACGGCGCGGATGTCCTCGGCCGGACGGTCGACAAAGCCGCGCGGCAGCCGCGCCTTGGTCTTCTCGGATTTGTCGGCCATGGGATCGTCGCTTCATGAGAGAGTGAATATGGCGGGCGTCCTAACCGATGGAGCCTTTAGCGGCAAGGTGGAGCAGTTCCCTCCCTTTGCGGGGAGGATTGCCCGTTCGGCCATCTGCAGCATTCGGCTGCTGACCGCCTCGGATGCGCATCTCGTTTCTTTCAACCTCACCGCTCTGGATTCCGGGTTCCGCTGCGCGGCCCCGGAATGACGACCCACTTTGCCATTGGCGATGGAAATGAAGGGCGGCGATCTCAAGCATCGTTCTCGTCTTTCACGGCGTCCTTTCGGTCATTCGTCATTCCGGGGCCGCGCAGCGGAACCCGGAATCCAGAGTGCTGGTGGTCGTCCAGTTGGCGCGTTTCATCGTCACCACGCCCTGCTTTCGCAGTCTGGCCATTGTGGGAGGCGGCGCATGGCTGCGACGTCTTCTAAGTAATCTAGTTGACGCGCAGCCATGCGCCGCCGGCGTTTTTCCCGTTGCCGTGCCCGGCCCATCCCCTTCCGATAGGCTGGAGGAGCGGGCGCGCAGGCCAGCATTGGGACCGGAGCCGCCTGCGTGACCAACGCGGGACGCGATCCAGCGCCACACTTGCCTGGATGCCGGTCGTGCACACCCGTTCCCACAAGCAAGCTGCGGGGATGATTATGCGGGAGGTTGGAGGGGTGAGGAGAAATTAGGAAGATATTCCTGACAATTCCTGACAGACATAGAACTTCCGTCATTCCGGGGCCGCGCAGCGGAACCCGGAATCCAGAGTGGCGGGGCTGAAGAACAGGGCCTGGAGGGTGCACCCGGGGGTTGCCGGACAACACGACCAAGGCCGGCGATCTGGATTCCGGGTGCCGCTTCTCGGCCCCGGAATGACGGACGCAAATGCAAAACAGAAGCGTCAAGCTGGACGGTTTGTGCTGCCCCTCACCTGTCGGCTGCCGACGTCCGCTTCAACGCAAAAGGGCGAAGAAAGGAGCACCCGTTGCAATTATGGCACGGCCGATTTCTTTTGCTGTGGATGGTCAGCCTGGCGCTGGCTTCGCGTGTTAACCCTGTCTAGATGATCGCGCTTCCGGTTTCGAGGTTGATTCAAGACTGATCCGTTTCGGACCGGCCGGCGACATGTTTGGGATACAGGGCTTGGGTATCACAGGCGGCATCGAAACCGCCCGTGCGACACATCTGGACCGAAACGCATTCGTAACCTCATTCGTGCCAGATGTAGGCAGGGCAACAACCGAGATGACTCCCGTGAAAGCCGCGCTTCTTTCGCTTGCCATGCTTGCCGCCATCACGCTCTGGGGCGTCGGCATCTACGGAGCCGATGCATCGAGCGGCCATGCCGCCGTCGACGGCTACGGCGTCACCACCGCCCTCAACCGCTAGTCCCGAACCTCCGCCGTCAGCAGACGTTTCTCCGCGCCGTCGATGACGAGCGCGGTGAGCCTGCCGCTTGCAAAGGCGCCGGTGTCGATATTGACGCGGTTCGGCAGCACCTCCGGCTCCGCCACCGGCGTGTGCCCATGCACCACGATCTTGGGAAAGAGCTCCTGGTGGCGATGGAAGTCGCCCCTGATCCATATCAGGTCCTTGGGATCCTGGGCGTCCAGCGCGACGCCGGGCCGGATGCCCGCGTGGCAGAAGAAGAAGTCGCCGAAGGAAGCCGAGAACTCCAGCGTGCGCAGGAACTTCCTGTGGCTTTCCGGCACCGCTGAGGCAAGCGCGCGGCAGCCCGCGCCAAAAGCCGCCATGTCCTGGAGATCGAGCTCGACGCCGTAGGAGCGGGCCGTCTCGACGCCGCCATACCGGGCGAAAAGCCCGACCGGGTCGGGCTCGGCGAGGAAATCGAGGAAGCCGACGTCGTGATTGCCGGCGAGCGCCAGGATGCGGCGGTCGGCGGCGGTCTGGCGGACCAGGAACTCGATCACCCCCTGCGAAGCCGGCCCGCGATCGACATAGTCGCCGAGATGCACGATGCGCCAGTCGGCCGGCCGCAGCCGCATGATCTCTGCGGCGATGCGCGCATGCATTTCGACGAGCAGGTCGAGTCGCCCGTGCACGTCGCCGATCGCATAGACGAGGGTGCCGTCCGGACCGCGCGCATCGCTGAAGTTCATGCCAGTCATGGCCCTGCCTAATCGAGGCAGGCGTGTTTGACGAGTCCCCCGCGGAAGCGCCTTCTTCACCTCCCCCCTGTCGGGTGGGGTCGGCGGCGAAGCCGCAGGGCGGGGTCGGTGACGAAAAACGCGGCGCTCACGAACGTCGAGCACTGCGCCGGCTACCCCGCCCGTCCAACCGCCTGCGGCGGTTGTCCACCCTCCCCTCAAGGGGGAGGGAACCAGCGTCCTGCTACCTGTGCAGCATCTCCTTGCTGGCGTCGGTGATCAGCCGCTTGCCGCAGAGCGCCAGCGTCATGTCCATCTCCTTGCGGATGATCTCCAGCGCCTTGGTGACGCCCGGCTTGCCGAGCGCGCCGAGCCCATAGAGGAAGGGCCGGCCGATATAGGTGCCCTTGGCGCCGAGGCAGAGCGCCTTCAGCACGTCCTGGCCGGAGCGGATGCCGCCGTCCATGTGGACTTCCAGCTTGTCGCCGACGGCGTCGGCGATCGGCTCGACCATGGAGATCGAGGACGGCGCTCCGTCGAGCTGGCGGCCGCCATGGTTGGACACGATGATGGCGTCGGCGCCCGTGCTGACCGCCATCCTGGCGTCCTCGACGTCGTTGATGCCCTTCAGGATCAGCTTGCCGCCCCAGCGGTTCTTGATCCACTCGACATCCTTCCAGGAAAGCTGCGGATCGAACTGCTCGGTCGTCCAGGAGGACAGCGAGGCGAGGTCGCCGACGCCCTTGGCGTGGCCGACGATGTTGCGGAAGGTGCGGCGCGGGGTGCCGAGCATGCCGAATGCCCAGCGCGGCCGGGTCGCCACCTGCCAGACGTGCTTGGGCGTGAATTTCGGCGGCGCGGAGAGCCCGTTGCGCAGGTCCTTGTGGCGCTGGCCAAGGAGTTGCAGGTCCAGCGTGAGCACGAGCGCGGAGCATTTCGCCGCCTTGGCGCGGTCGATCAGGTTGTAGACGAAATCCTTGTCCCTGAGCACGTAGAGCTGGAACCAGAACGGCTTCGTCGTCCGCTCGGCGACGTCCTCGATCGAGCAGATCGCCATGGTCGACAGCGTGAAGGGCACGCCGAATTCCTCGGCGGCCTGGGCGGCCAGGATCTCGCCGTCGGGATGCTGCATGCCGGTCATGCCGGTCGGCGCCAGCGCCACCGGCATCGACACCTTCTGGCCGATCATGGTGGTTTCCAGCGAGCGGTTGCTCATGTCGACCAGCACGCGCTGCCTGAGCTTGATTTTTTGAAAATCCTCCTCGTTGGCGCGGTAGGTGCTTTCCGTCCAGGCGCCGGAATCGGCGTAGTCGAAGAACATCTTCGGCACGCGCCGCTTCGCCATCTTCTTCAGGTCGTCGATCTCGAGGATCGACATCGGCGTCCCTCTCAGCGGCTTGCCGTAAGGTTTGCGGGGTCCGGTCGTCATCGTTGCCTCCAGGCGTCGTTCGCCATCAAGATTTCAAATTCAGCTGCGCTGGGTCAGGCGCAGGCGCGCCACGCGCTGCCAGTCGCCGGTGCGCTCGGCCTCGGCAAGCGCCTGCTCGAGATAGGTGATGTGGTCCATCGCCGCGCGCCGCGCCGCGGCCGGATCGCCGGACCTGACCGCCTTGTGGATCGCCAGATGCTGGTCGAGCAGGGTGGCGCTGGCGTCGGGCAGGTTGAACACGAGGATGCGGTTCTGCAGCACGCCTTCCGACAGCAGCCGGTAGCAGGAGCGCAGCGTGTGCATCAGCATGATGTTGTGCGCGCATTCGCCGATCGCCTGGTGGAACTCGACGTCGATCGCCGCCTCCGCCTCCATGTCGCCGGAGGGCTGCACCTCCTGCATGCGCTCGACGATGCGGTCGAGCAGCGCCAGGTCGTCGGCGGTCGCACGGCGGGCGGCGAACTCGGCGGCGACGCCCTCGATCTCGCGGCGGTATTCCAGATAGTCGCTGGCCGCCTTGCGGTGGGTGGCGAAAAGCTCCGTCACCGGCTTGGCGAAGACCTGGCCGATGACGTCGGCGACATAGGTGCCGCCGCCATGGCGGGTGGTGAGCAGGCCGCGCCCTTCGAGATCCTTCAACGCGTCGCGCAGGATCGGCCTCGACACGTCGAACTGCCGCGCCAGCTCGCGCTCGCCGGGCAGGCGATCGCCGACGCGCAATATGCCTTCGAGCACGAGCGCTTCGATCTGCTGTACCACCTCGTCGGCGGTGCGCAGATGCTCTATCCTGGAGAAGATCTCGCCCAAGGGCGTGTCCCTGCGTGAAATGCCGGCAGGATAGAAACAAGCGGCCAACTGGTCAAATAATTTATCCAATTGCCAGAGGTCCGTTTCGATGACTGCGGCCCTTTCCGTGCAGTTGGGCGAGCAAGCATTTGCAACTGGATCGTAAACTGGTAAACGGTTTTGACCAGTTTACGTCGGAGGACGCGATGACCGGCCTGGCGATGCCCAAGCCCGATTCCGAGACGATGAGGCGGCGCGACGACATCGTCGCCGACCTGGCGCGGATCGTGCCGGGCGAAGGCGTGGTCGACGCCGTCAACGAGATGCGCGCCTTCGAAAGCGACGGGCTGACCGCCTATCGCCAGTTGCCGCTGGTCGTGGTGCTGCCGGAAACGGTGGCGCAGGTCTCCAGCATCCTGAAATACTGCAACGACCGCAACATCCGCGTCGTGCCGCGCGGCTCGGGCACGTCGCTGTCGGGCGGCGCGCTGCCGCTGGAGGACGCGGTGCTGCTCGTCATGAGCCGCTTCAACCGCATCATCGAGATCGATTTCCCCAACCGCTGCGTGGTGGCGCAGCCCGGCGTCACCAATCTCGGCATCAGCGTCGCCGTGCAGGACGAGGGCTTCTACTACGCGCCGGACCCCTCCTCGCAGATCGCCTGCTCTATCGGCGGCAACGTGGCGGAGAATTCCGGCGGCGTGCACTGCCTGAAATACGGACTGACCGCCAACAACGTGCTCGGCATCGAGATGGTGCTGATGGACGGCGAGGTCATCCGGCTGGGCGGCAAGCATCTCGACTCGGGCGGCTACGACCTGCTCGGCGTGATGAACGGCTCGGAGGGCCTGCTCGGGGTCGTCACCGAGGTGACGGTGCGCATCCTGAAGAAGCCGGACACGGCGCGCGCGCTGCTGATCGGCTTCCCGACCAGCGAACAGGGCGGGCAATGTGTCGCCGACATCATCGGCGCCGGCATCATCCCCGGCGGCATGGAGATGATGGATCGCCCGGCGATCAAGGCGGCCGAGGATTTTCTCCACGCCGGCTATCCGCTCGACGTCGAGGCGCTGCTGATCGTCGAGCTGGACGGCCCCAAGGTGGAGGTCGATCACCTCATCGATCTCGTCGAGAAGATCGCCCACAGGAACGGCCAGACCACCTGCCGCATCTCGACCTCTGAGGAGGAGCGGCTTGCCTTCTGGGCGGGACGCAAGGCGGCCTTCCCGGCGGTCGGGCGCATCTCGCCCGACTATTACTGCATGGACGGCACGATCCCGCGCAAGGAGCTGCCCAAGGTGCTCGCCGGCATGCGCGAGCTGTCGGAGCAGTACGGGCTCGCCGTCGCCAACGTCTTCCATGCCGGCGACGGCAACCTGCATCCGCTGATCCTCTACGACGCCAACAAGCCGGGCGAGCTCGACAAGGCCGAGGCTTTTGGCGCCGACATCCTACGGCTATGCGTGAAGGTCGGCGGGGTGCTGACCGGCGAGCATGGCGTCGGCGTCGAGAAGCGCGACCTGATGGGCGAGATGTTCAACCAGATCGACCTCGACCAGCAGATGCGGGTGAAATGCGCCTTCGACCCCAACCACCTGCTCAATCCGGGCAAAGTGTTCCCGCAGCTTCGCCGCTGCGCCGAGCTCGGCCGCATGCATGTGTCGGGCGGCAAGCTGCCCTTCCCGAGCATCCCGAGGTTTTAGCCCTCCCATGACAACCTTCCTCCCCTTCACCGCCGCGGACGTCGCGAGCGCCGTCGAATGGGTGCTCTCGGAAGAGGCGCCCGTCGAGATCCTCGGCCACGGCTCCAAGCGCGGCATCGGACGTCCCGCGCAATACGAGCATGCGATCGACCTGTCGGCGATGTCGGGCGTCACGCTATACGAGCCGGAGGAGCTGGTGCTGTCGGCCAAGGCCGGCACGCCGATCGCCGACATCGAGCATCTGCTCGCCCAGAACAGCCAGCAGCTCGCCTTCGAGCCGATGGACTGCTCGCGGCTGCTTGGCCACGACACACGCGGCGGCAAGGGCGGCACCATCGGCGGCGCGATCTCCACCAACCTGTCGGGGCCGCGCCGGCTGAAGGCTGGCGCGGCGCGCGACCACATTCTCGGCGTGACCGTCGTGTCGGGCCGCGGCGAGACCTTCAAGTCGGGCGGGCGTGTCGTGAAGAACGTCACCGGCTACGACCTTTCCAAGCTGATGACCGGCGCGTGGGGCACGCTCGGCGTGTTGACCGACCTGACCGTCAAGGTGCTGCCGGCGGCCGAAACCGAAACCACGCTCGCGATCCGGGGCCTCGACGACGAGACGGCGACCGCCGCCATGGCGCTGGCGATGGGATCGAGCGCGGAAGTGTCCGGTGCGGCCCACCTGCCCTACGGCGTCACCGAGCGTGTCGCGAGCGATTTGCGCGGGGCGGATGCCGCCACTCTGCTGCGCGTCGAGGGCTTCGGCCCGTCCGTCGCCTCGCGCGTCGAGACGCTGAAGACCTTGCTCGCAAATGCCGGGCGGATCGAGGAGCTGACCGACCGCGGTTCAAGGGAGCTGTGGCGCGAAGTGCGCGACTGCACCCCCTTCGCCGACGGCACGGCGCGGCCGGTCTGGCGCGTCTCGATGACGCCGTCCGAAGCGCACAAAATGGTGCTGGCACTACGCATGGAGGCCGGCGCCGACGCTTTCTATGACTGGCAGGGCGGACTGGTCTGGCTGCGCATGGAAGGGGAGCCAGAGGCCGATCTGGTGCGCCGGCTCGTCCGGCAGTTCGGCGGCGGGCACGCGACCCTGGTACGGGCAAGTTCGGCCTGGCGAGCGGCCGTGCCGGTCTTCGAGCCGCAGCCGGCGGCACTTGCCGCGCTGTCGGCAAGGCTCAAGGCCGAGTTCGATCCGAAAAACATCCTCAATCCCGGCCGACTGGCCGCAGGCGTCGATTCTGCTACCCTCGCCCAGGCAACGGAGGAGAAGACATCATGACCGACACACCGCCTGCCCCCCGGCAGACCGACCGCTGGCTCGAGCCCGGCCAGACCAATGCGCTCGTCGTCTACATCCTTTATCTCGCCGGGCTGGTAATCGGCATAAGCGGCCTGATCGGACTGGTCATCGCCTATATCAACCGTGGCAAGGCCGGAGGCTTCGTCGAGACGCACTACACCTGGCAGATCCGCACCTTCTGGATCGGCCTGCTGTATGGCGTGGTCTCGGTGCTGCTGATGTTCCTGGCGATCGGCTTCGTGCTCGCCTTCGCGGTCGCCGTCTGGTTCATCGTGCGCTGCATCATAGGCATCCAGGCGCTGCAGCGCGGCGAACCGATCAAGAACCCCGAAAGCTGGCTGATCTAGCCACAGGAACAGCGCGTGCAGACCACATTCACCGCCGAGCAGCTTGCCGATCCGCATGTCCAGGAATCGGAAAAAATCCTGCGCAAATGCGTGCATTGCGGCTTCTGCACCGCGACCTGCCCGACCTATGTCACGCTCGGCAACGAACTCGACAGCCCGCGCGGCCGCATCTACCTGATCAAGGACATGCTGGAGAACGGCCGGGCTGCCGACGCCGAGATCGTCACCCATATCGACCGCTGCCTGTCCTGCCTTTCCTGCATGACCACATGCCCGTCCGGCGTGCACTACATGCATCTCGTCGACCATGCGCGGGCGCATATCGAGAAGACATACAAGCGGCCTTTCGCCGACCGCGTCATGCGCTCGCTGCTGGCGTTCGTCCTTCCCTATCCCGGCCGCTTCCGCGCCGCGCTCCGGCTTGCGAAACTGGGACGGCCCTTCGCCGGGCTTTTCGAAGCGGTGCCGGCGCTGAGACCGCTTTCGACCATGCTGAAGCTGGCGCCGGCCTCGGTGCCGCGACGCTCGCGCAATTCCTCGCCGGGCGTGCATGCCGCCGCCGGCGCGCGCGGGAAACGCGTCGCCCTGCTGACGGGTTGCGCGCAGGCGGTGCTCGACCCCGCCATCAACGACTCGACAATCTCGCTGCTCACGCGGCTCGGCGTCGAGGTCGTCGTGCCCAGGGGCGAAACCTGCTGCGGCTCGCTCGTCCACCACATGGGCCGCGAGGAGGCCGCCCTCGCCTCCGCCAGGCAGAATGTCGACGCATGGATCCGGGAACTCGAAAAGGGCGGGCTCGACGCGATCGTCATCACCGCGTCGGGCTGCGGCACCACGATCAAGGACTACGGCTTCATGCTGCGGCTAGACCCGGCATACGCCGACAAGGCGGCGAAGGTCTCGGCGCTCGCCAAGGACGTCACCGAATTCCTGGCGACGCTGGAACTGCCCGAGCCCGCGCAAAAACCCGGGCTCACCGTCGCCTACCACTCGGCCTGCTCGATGCAGCACGGCCAGAAGATTGTTCGCGAGCCGAAGGAGCTGCTGAAGAAGGCGGGGTTCACGGTGAAGGAGCCGCGCGAGGGGCATCTCTGCTGCGGCTCGGCCGGCACCTACAACATCCTGCAGCCGGAGATCGCGACACGGCTGCGCGACCGCAAGGTGAAGAACATCGAAGCGACGGGCGCGGCGCTCGTCGCCACCGGCAACATCGGCTGCATCACGCAGATCGCCACGGCGGCGAAACTGCCGGTGGTGCACACGGTCGAGCTGCTCGACTGGGCCTATGGCGGAAAGAAGCCGGCCGGGCTTTGAGGCAAACGCCTGTCAGGCGGCCTCGTCCAGCGAAACTTCCGCTGTGATGCGTGACCACGGCACGGTTATCTTGCCGCTTTCCAGCCGCTCGATGAGCCCGATTTCGACGAGCGCCACAACGTCGGAATGCACGCCGCGGTAGTCGCGCCCGAGCGCCTGCGCCAAGGCACGAATGGAGGACGCGCCCAGCGCGCGTAGCCGGCGGAGCATCCTCCAGCGGTTCGGCGTGAGGGCCTTGAGCAGCACTTCCATGCTCTCGAAGGATATTGCCGCCGGCTCGGCCGTCATGTCTCCGGCGTCGATCCTGCGCGCCGTCCGCCTGGCGTCGGCAAAGAATTCGTCGAGGCTTTCGATCCGCAGCTTCACTTCAGCCATTTTTCGATCTCCTTGCGAACATCGGCTTCGAAATCGGCGATCAGCGTCTCAATCGTCGAGAATGCGTAAGGTTGCTGCCGCGTTCGATGGTGGCGATGGTCGCCTTTGCCCAACTCGTTGTCGTATCCGACGATGCGCTCGCCTGGCCGGCCGAAGAAGAGCGAATATTTCAATCCATGCGGGCGCTCATCCGTCGGCTTGGGCAGCAGCCAAATCCTGATCTCCAGGATATGGTCGGTCGCCAGCACCACCTTCCTGTCTCGAATAAGTGATGCCTTTTCGGACATATGCTACCAATAGCATATAGTCGTCGCTGCGTCGATCGGCAAAAAGAAAGGGCGGGCGGCTTATGCGCCGCTCCGCCCTTGCCGGCAGGCCAGCGCCCCCGCGCGCGGCCCGTCCCCCGACCTCTGAAAGCCGTGATTACATGACGACGACCTTGGTGCCGACGCCAACCCGCTCGTAAAGCTCGACGACATCCTCGTTGCGCATGCGGATGCAGCCGGACGAGACCGCCTGGCCGATCGTCCAGGGCTGGTTGGTGCCGTGGATGCGGTAGAGCGTGGAGCCCAGATAGAGGGCGCGCGCACCGAGCGGATTTTCAGGACCGCCGGCCATATGTGTGGGCAGGGTGCGGCCCTTGGCGCGCTCGCGCTGGATCATTTCCGCCGGCGGATGCCAGTCCGGCCACTCGGCCTTGCGCGTCACCTTGTGCGTGCCGGCCCATTCGAAGCCAGGCTTGCCGGTGCCGACGCCGTAGCGCCGCGCCGTGCCGCCTTCCTCGACCAGGAACAGAAAATTCTGAACGGTGTCGATGATGATGGTGCCCGGCTTCTCCGTCCCGTCATAGGCGACCTCCTGCGGCAGGTAGATCGGGTCCATCTGGCGGCTCACGGCGCGCTTTTCCTGGGGATGGACGGCAGCGGTGCGGACCTGGTCGGCTCCCACGGCATCCGGCCCGCCCATCAGGCTGCGCACATTGCGGCGTGCCTCGACTTCGTTCGGGAACGCCTTGCGCTTCTTCAGAAGCACCTTGCCCGGGTTGTGGCCGAGCTGGATCAGCCACGGCGCGGAAAGGTCGGGACTGACGACCACCGGCGGCCGTTCCGCGTAGCGGTCGTTGGCGGTTGCAGGCGCGGCCGCGAACAGCATCGCGCCGACAAGGAGAAGAACTCGTTTCATGTCACGCAACTCTCGACTGGTCTTGTGAACACCGAATCCGTCCGGAAAGCGGTTCGCGCTTCCGGTTCGATGCCCTGACGAGGTCCCCCCTCGCCTTGCCCGCCATGTTGGCGTCGAGCGGCAACCGAATGGTGAATCGGAATGCTGCAAACGTGCGTTTGTCAGTAAACCTTTTGGTGTGGTTACCGGCCGGTTCAGGAATCTGGTAAAGGCGGCGTAAAGACGAGAAGGAGGCTGGAGCGGATGTCAGAGGCAGGTTTGGTCGAGGGGCCCGACGGCATCACGCGCTGCGCCTGGCACGGCAATTTGCCGGACTATCTGCGCTATCACGATCAAGAGTGGGGACGGCCGGTCGCCGACGACATCAGGCTGTTCGAGAAGATCTGCCTGGAGGGGTTCCAGTCCGGCCTGTCGTGGCTGACCATTTTGCGCAAGCGCGAGAATTTCCGCAGTGCCTTCGCGGGCTTCGACTTCGACGAGGTCGCCGAATTCACCGACGCCGATGTCGAGCGCCTGCTCCAGGACGCCGGCATCATCCGCCATCGCGGCAAGATCGTCTCGACCATCAACAATGCCCGCCGCGCGCAGGAACTCACCGCAGAGGCGGGCTCGCTCGCCGCCTGGTTCTGGCGCTTCGAGCCGGGTCCGGCCGAGCGTCCGACGAAACTCGACTGGGCGACGCTGAAGGCGATGCCGACGACGGCAGTCTCCGTGCGCATCTCGAAAGAGCTGAAGAAACGCGGCTGGACCTTCGTCGGCCCGACCACCGTCTATGCCTTCATGCAGGCGATGGGCATGGTCAACGACCACGTCGAGGGCTGTTTCTGCCGGGCCGAGGTCGAGAAGCAGCGTGCGAAGTTCAAGCGGCCGGGGCGGTGACGGCCGCCGGCGGCGCCCCTCACCACGGAATGAACTATGCCATCGGTCCGGCGAAGGCCAGGCCGACCATCACCGCGACGACGGTCGCGAGCACCGGGTAGACGACCAGCATGCCGGTGATCAGCGCGTTGGCCAGCGCATCCTTCTCGTTCTCCCGCTTGGCGGAAGCGACGTCGAATGGGCCTGCGGCAAGGCCGGCGTTTGTCGTTCTGTTCTGGTGCGCCATGATTCGTAATCCGAGCGTTGTTTGGCTGTCTTGTCGGGGACGAATGTCGCCAAACTATGCCGCGCGGGCGCCCGATTGTTTCCGATCACGCGCATTTGTTTTCGGGTCAGGCGGTCGCCTGCAAAGCCGCGGCGCGCTGCGGGATGGTGGCGACCCAGGCGCGGGCAAGCGTCAGGCCGGTCGCGTCGGCCGCCGCACCGTGGGCGGCCGCCTCGACGTCGTAGCGCCAGCTGGGGTCGCGCTCCGCCACACGCTCCGGGTACATGCTTGTCCACTGGCGCACGATCGAGCGGTCGGCTTCGAAGTGGAACTGGATGCCGTAGGCTGCCCGGCCCAGCCGGAAGGCCTGGTTCTCCGCGGCCGGGCTGGTGGCGAGGCGCACCGCGCCCGGCGGCAGGGTGAAGGTGTCGTCATGCCACTGGAAGCTGGTGAAGGCGTCAGGCACGGCGCCAAGCATGGGATCGGCCGCGCCCTCCCGCGTTCTCGTGACGCCCCGCCAGCCGAATTCAGGCGCGGCGCCAAGCAGGTTCTTGCCGCCATAGGCGCGCGCCAGGAGCTGGCAGCCGAGGCAGATGCCGAGCACCGAGCGGCCGCTGTCGGCGAAATCGCGGATCAGGGAGAGCAGCGGCGGGAGATAGGGATGGTCGTCGTCGTCGAGCGCGCTCTGGGCGCCGCCGAGCACCAGCATAGCGTCATGGCCGGCGGCGTTCGCCGGCAGGGCGTCGCCCCGGTAGGCCTGGCGCAGATCCAGTTCCGCGCCGGCCTCGACGAGCGCCGTCTCCACCTGGCCGGGACCGGTGTTGTCGAAGTTCTGTACGATGAGGACTCGCATGCCGGCTCCAAATGACTTCACTTTCCCGCATGGATATCATGCGGTCGCCGCAACAAGGAAGATCACATGCCTTTGCAGAACAGGGTCGATCCGTTCGGCGCCATCCACGCGGTCGATGCACGCGGCCTTTTCACCGGCAATCGCGGCATCATCCATGACCCGGCGACGAAGACGCTGCTGAAGCGGCGCTGGACCACCAAGGCCTGGATCATCTGCACCTGCGAATACAAGGGGAGACGGCGCGAGGTCATGGGCCGAAACGGACCGAATGGCGGTGCCGGCTGGACGGAGCTGTTCTTCCTCGACGAGGTGACGGCGCTTGCGGCCGGCCACCGGCCCTGCTTCACCTGCCGGCGCGAGCAGGCGAAGGAATTCGCCGCGTGCTTCGCGGAAGGCCGCAATCTCCCATCGATCGCCGCACCCGCGATCGACGCAGTCCTGCACGGCGAACGCCTCGCATCCAGCGGGGCCGTCCACAAGCTGACGCCGGAAGACGCCTGGAAGCTGCCGGACGGCGCGATGGTTGCGCAAGGCGGCCTGGCTTTCGCGGTTCGCGGCGAATGGCTGGTTCCCTGGTTCATTCAGGGCTACGGCAGGATCTGCAGCCGGACAGCCGTCGAATATGCCGACACCTTCCTGCTGACGCCGCCAAGCACCGTCGCCACGATCCGGGCGGGCTACAGACCGATCTGGAGCCCGACCCTCAGGGACTTCGAGGCCAACGCGGCATCGATCGGGCCGGACATCTAGGGCCACGGCGCGGCTGGCCGCTTGACCGCCGCCGGCCGCTGCCGCATTGCTCGTCGATGCGCGCCAACTACAAAATGCAGCGGCTGTTCGTGCCGCAGGACCTCGCCGCCGGTGCGGTGTTCGAGGCCAGTCCCGAGCAGAGCCATTATCTCACCCACGTCCTGCGCATGGCCGAGGGCGCCGAGCTGCTCGTCTTCAACGGGCGCCACGGCGAATGGCTGGCGCGCATCGCCGCCAAGGCGAAGAAGGCCGTGCGGCTGGAAACGGTCGAGCAGACGCGGCCACAGCCGGCGACGCCCGACCTCGTCTACTGCTTCGCGCCGCTGAAGGTCGGCCGGCTCGACTATCTGGTGCAGAAGGCGGTCGAGATGGGGGCCGGCGTGCTGCAGCCCGTCATCACCCAGCACACACAGCTCGCCAAGGTCGGTATCGAGCGGCTGCAGGCCAACGCCGTCGAAGCGGCGGAACAATGCGGCATCCTTGTCATCCCCGAGGTGCGCGAGGCCCAGAAATTCACCGCCCTGCTGTCGTCCTGGGACAAGGAACGGCAGCTGATCTTCTGCGACGAGAGCGCGGAGACCAACAATCCCCTGCCCGCGCTGCAAGCCATAGGCGAGCGCAAGCTCGGCCTGCTGATCGGGCCGGAAGGCGGCTTCTCCGAGGACGAGCGAAACCAGCTCTACGCCCTGCCTTTCGTGACGGCGATCCCGCTCGGACCGCGCATCCTCAGGGCCGACACTGCCGCCGTCGCCGCGCTTGCGGTCATGCAGGCGACGATCGGCGACTGGTAGGCATCAAAAGCCCCTGAACCGTGGCTCAGCTTTTTTCACTTGATAGTCTCCTGACATTTCGTCCATCAAGCGCGCGAACCACAGGTCGGGCTTGAGGCAGAGAATGGCGCGCGACACCACCGATTCCAGGCCGATCGAGAGCATCGACGAACTCGTCGCGCATCTCGCCGAGGGCAACAAGCCGCGCGAGAAGTGGCGGATCGGCACCGAACACGAGAAGTTCCCGTTCTATGTCGACGGCAATGCTCCGGTGCCCTACGGCGGCGAGCGCGGCATCCGTGCGATCCTGGAAGGCATGCAGCACAAGCTCGGCTGGGACCCGATCGTGGATGCCGGCAGGATCATCGGGCTGGTCGAGCCGACCGGACAGGGCGCGATTTCGCTGGAGCCGGGCGGACAGTTCGAGCTTTCCGGCGCGCCGCTGGAGACGATCCACCAGACCTGCCGCGAGGGAAATGCGCATCTCGCCCAGGTGCGCGAGATCGCCGAACCCCTGGGAATCAGGTTCCTGGGGCTTGGCGGCAGTCCGAAATGGACGCTCGCCGAGACACCAAAAATGCCGAAATCGCGCTACGAGATCATGACGCGCTACATGCCGAAGGTCGGCACCAAGGGCCTCGACATGATGTACCGCACCTGCACCATCCAGGTGAACCTCGACTTCGAGAGCGAGGCCGACATGCGCCGCAAGATGCAGGTCTCGCTGAAGCTGCAGCCGCTGGCGACCGCGCTGTTCGCCAACTCGCCCTTCACCGAAGGCCAGCCGAACGGCCTGGTTTCCTGGCGCGGCGACATCTGGCGCGACACCGACAACCAGCGCTCGGGCCTCAAGGAATTCTGCTTCGCACAGGATTTCGGCTTCTTCGACTATGTCGACTGGGCGCTCGACGTGCCGATGTATTTCGTCATCCGCGACGGCGAATATCACGACATGACGCGCTACAGCTTCCGCCAGTTCCTGGCCGGCGAGGCCAGCGGGGACATGCCCGGTGTCGTGCCTGAGATCGGCGACTGGGCGAACCATCTGTCGACGCTCTTCCCCGACGTCAGGCTGAAGCGCTTCCTGGAGATGCGCGGCGCCGACGGCGGCCCGTGGCGCAGGATCTGCGCGCTGCCGGCGTTCTGGGTCGGGCTGCTCTATGACGGCGAGGCGCTCGACGCGGCGGAAGCGCTGACCCGCGACTGGACGTATGGGGACGTCAAGGCGATGCGCGACGCCGTGCCGGCCGAGGGCATCGGCACCGAGTTCCGCGGCAGAACGCTGCGCGAGGTGGCGCGCGAGGTCCTGGCGATCTCCCGGCAGGGGCTGAAGAACCGCGCCAGGATGAACCGCGACGGCTATGACGAGACCTCCTTCCTCAACACGCTGGACGAGGTGGTGTCGCGCGGCACGACAAGCGCGGAGGAAATGCTGTCGGCCTATCACACGCGCTGGGGCGGCTCGATCGAGCCTGTCTTCCTCGAATACGCCTACTGAGAAACGGCAGGTCCTGGCCGGCGCCCGCGCCGGGCATGGACAGATTGCGCCGCGCGGCCGTAAGTTTCGTCAAATCCCACTTCAACCGACGACCGAAAGGCCCTACGTTTCCGTCGGGGGCCTGCCGTCCCGAGGAGGAACGACGATGAATCTGTTCGACATGCTGGCCAACGCCCAGAGCGGCCAGGGCATGGATCAGCTCGCACGGCAGTTCGGGCTCTCGCAGCAGCAGACGCAGGCGGCCGTCGAGGCGCTGCTGCCGGCGTTCAGCCAGGGGCTGAAGCGCAACGCATCCGACCCCTACGGCGTCGGCGGCTTCCTCAACGCGATGGCGAGCGGCAACCACGCCAAATATTTCGAGGATGCGCAGAACGCGTTCTCGCCGCAAGGCATGGCGGAGGGCAACGGGATACTCGGGCATCTGTTCGGCTCAAAGGACCTGTCGCGCGCGGTGGCGAGCCAAGCGGCGCAGGCGACGGGACTTGGCCAGCAGACCCTGCAGCAGATGCTGCCGGTGATCGCCTCGATGATCATGGGCGGGCTGTTCAAGCAATCGACCAATCAGTTGAACCCCGGCAACCCGCAGGCGGCGGCCGGCTTCGGCGGCTCCGGCAATCCGCTGCAGGAGATCATCGAGCAGATGATGCGCCAGGGCGGGCAGATGGGAGGCGGAATGGGCGGCCAGCCGCAGCAGGCTCCGCAACAGAGGCAGGCCCCCCAGCAGACACAGGCGCCCGAGCAGGGACAATCGCCCGGACAATCCGGCGATCCGTTCGACAACCCGTTCGGCAAGATCCTGAAGGACATGTTCGGCGGAGCGATCCCCGGAATGCCAGGCGGCATGCCGGGTGGCGCGCCCCAGCAGGCTCCGCAGCAGCGCCGCGCCGAGCCGCAGTCCGATCCCTCCCAGAACCCGTTCGGCGACAATCCGCTCGGGAAGATCTTCGAGGAGATGCTGCGCGGCGGGCAAGGCGGCCAGGGCGCTCCCGGCGGACAGGGCATGCCCGGCGGACAGCCGCAGGCTCCCCGCCAGCGCCAGGCCGACCAGCAAGAAACGCCGCAGCAGGGTCGCCCGCGCAACCCCTATGACGACCTGTTCGGCGAGATGTTTGAAACCGGGCGCCAGCAGCGCGACGAATACGAGAAGAACATCGGCTCGATCTTCGACCAGTTCTCGAAGGGCATGGATCGCTACCGGTAGCCCCAAGGAACGGACGCCGGGACCCACTGCGCGGAGCGCGGTGAAAAATCTCACGTGACGGGTCGAGTCTCAGTATCGCCCGCTCTTCGAAACCTGTAGCGAGGCCGTTCATCGGCCTCGCATGTGTCGGCGAGCGAGTTCGCGCCACGCCATATTGCCGCGCGCCGCAACCTGCCCCCACGCCGGTACAGGGCAGGCCGACCCTCCGTATCCCCTTACGCTGGATAAATTCCCCCAATGCCAAAGCCCGGCCGACCCTGCTGTCGTGCATGACAGAGCGTGGTAGGCCGGTGCAGCCCGCGATCGGGCTGTTGACTGTACTGACCGGTCAGTATAGTTTTTTTGGAGATGAATATGGCGCGGGACACGAAGGCGAAGATCATCGCGGCGGCGGCCAATGTGGCTGTCGCGCGCGGCGTGCAGAATCTGACGATGGAGGCGGTGGCCGAAGAGGCCGGCATCAGCAAGGGGGGCGTGTTCTACCACTTCGGCAGCAAGCAGGAACTTCTCCTCGGCATGGTGCAGGCGCTGGTGGACATCACCGAGAAGGAGGTCTCGGCCGCTCAGGCGCAGGACCATGAGGCGGGAAGCTGGCTTCGAGGCTTCATCAGGGCCTGCCTGACCAACAGTGCGGAAGATCTGGGGCCGGTCGGGCGCCTGTCGGTGGCGTTTCTGACCGCCGCCGCCAACGACACCACCCTGCTCGCGCCGATGAACGAGCGGCAGCCGGCCTGGCGCGAAGCGATCAACACCAGCGGCATCGATCCCGTCCAGGCGCAGATCGTCCGTCTCGCCGCGGACGGGCTGTGGATCAACGACGTGATGGGGGTGCCCGTCCTCGACGCGGCCGAACGCGCCGCCGTCATCGAGCGCCTCGAGGCGATGACACGCAAAGACACCGAACCCGAGTGAAGAAAGGCATATGAAATGATGAGAACGACGGGAGCGTTCGCGCCCCTTGCACAAGGCGACGGCGACGTGTTGCCGGCACACCGGTCCACCTATCCGAGCATTCCGACGTTCTACCGGGGCATCGAGACGCAATTCGTCGAGATAAACGTCGACCCCGAGGTGGCCAGGGCACATCTGCCAGAACCGTTAGAGGTCGATCCCGCCGGCGGCGCCGTGGTCTGCTCGCTGAAGATCGGCCTGTCGTCCTACGGCCCGTTCAACGAAGCCGGCCTCTATCTGCGCTGCTTCTACGAGGGCAAGCCCGGCGTCTACAATTCGCACCTCTTCCTCGACAACGTCACCGCGATCTGCGCGGGGCGCGAGCGCTGGGGCGTGGCCAAGGAATTCGCCACGATCACCTTCCAGGACCATGAGAACGTCCGCGTCTGCGAGGTCGTCAAGGAGGGCGCGCTGCTGATGCGCATCTCCACGACCTGGGACGCCATCGCCGAGGAGGAGAGCCTTCCCGCCCTCGCGCCGAACTACAACCTGAAGCTCATTCCAAGGGCGGACGGACCCGGCGCAGCGATCAAGCAGCTCGTCCGCTACGAAAGCGAGCCGGTCGGACAATCGGTCCAGTATTCGGGCCGCGGGATGGCGGAGTTCCGCAGCACCGCCAAGACCGACCTCGCTCCGTTCACGCCCCTGAAGGTCGGCTCCGGCTTCTACCACATCGGAGACCTGAAGGAGCTCCACGGGACCGTGATCATAGACTACCTCGCCTGAACGAAACGAATGGGAGAATGAAGATGAAGCGCTTCCTGAAAGGCGCGGCATGCGCGCTGTTTTTTGCCGGCAGCTACCCGGCTCTCGCGGCCGATCCGGACGCCTGCCTCAAGCCGGTTCTGGCCGACGGAGGCTGGACCGACAACATCGTCCAGAACGGGTTCTCGAGCATCGTGCTCAAGGGGCTGGGCTATGAGCCCCAGGAAACGAGCCTCTCGCTGGGCGTCCTGCTCGAAGGGATGAAGATGGGAAGCGTCGACGTCTTCCTCGCCAACTGGACGCCCAATTCGGACTCGACCCTCAACCCCTATATCGAGGCTGGCGCGATCCGCAACGTGGGCACCAATCTCACGGGCGCGAAATACGCGCTCGCCGTGCCGACCTACAGCTACGAGGCCGGCCTGAAGGATTTCGCCGACATCGAGAAGTTCCGCGCCGAGCTCGACGGCAAGCTGCACGCGCTAGAAGCCGGCAACGACAGCAACAACGTCCTCATCAAGATGCAGGAGGACAAGGCGTTCGGCTTCGACACGTTCGAGATCGTCGAGTCCAGCGAACAGGGGATGCTGGCCGCGGTCGAAAAGGCCGTGTCGAGAAAGGCGCCGATCGTCTTCGTCGGCTGGTCGCCCCACCCGATGAACACGCGCTTCGAGATGAGCTATCTGAGCGGCGGCGACGCCTATTTCGGCCCGAACTACGGCAGCGCGGAGGTGTGGACCGGACTGCGTCCGGCCTACGCGGACCAGTGCCCCAACGCCCTGAAATTCTTCCAGAACCTGCGTTTCACGCCGGAAATGCTGAGCGCCAACATGCAGAAGGTCCTGGAAGAGGACAAGAGCGGGCAGCAGGTGGCGCTGGAGAGCCTGAAGAGCGACGATTCGATGCTCGCCGCCTGGCTGGAAGGCGTCACGGCGACGGACGGCCGCGACGGCGTCGCGGCGGTCAAGGCCTACATCGAGGCGAACTGAGGCGCGGCCCGCCCACGCTCCCCTCAGCGCCGGCGGACGACAGGAACGAAAAAGCCCGGCCTTCTCGCGAAGGCCGGGCATTGCCGCAGGCAGGCCGGTGGGGGAACCGGGTGGGGATTGAACGCCTGCGTTTGACTTCAGGACACCTGTCGCGCCATCGCCTCGATCTCGCGCTGCCGCGTTTCGGCGAGCGCACCCAGATGCGCGGTCGGATCCCTGCCGAACGGCAGGTCGATCGCGACCGAAAGGTCGGTGCGCGTCAGGCCGATATCGGCAAGCTCGGTGTCGGACATCTCGCCGAGGCGGTAGAACTCGCGGCGGTTTTTCCAGGCGCGCAGGAAATTCGAGACGGCATTCGCGATGCGCACGACCGGGGCGACCGCCGGGCGCGTCCCATGCATCGTCTCCCTCGCGTGAACCATCGTGGCCATGTCGTTTCTCCTTCGTTCGGGCAAGAGACCGCAGCCCCGGTCCCGCGGAAAATCGCGGCCGGGCGAAGCGGCATCTGCTTGGGTTTACGCTGGGACATTGCCATCATTAGATTGATTTATCCAACGAATGTTTCTAATCTTTAGCATCAACATTGATGATGGGTGTCACCATGGCCGCACCGCTTGACCTCGACCAGTTGCAGACCTTCATCACCATCTCCGACATGGGCAGCTTCACCCGTGCGGCGGACGAGGTGCACCGCACGCAGTCGGCCGTATCCATGCAGATGCGCCGGCTCGAGGAACGGATCGGCAAGCCGCTCTTCGAGAAGGACGGCCGCACCAACAGGCTGACCGAGGAAGGCGAGAGGCTGCTGTCCTACGCGCGGCGGCTTCTGCATCTCAACCGCGAGACGCTCGCGGCCTTCGACGACCGGGCGCTCGAGGGCACCGTGCGCATCGGCATTCCCGACGACTATGCCGACCGCTTCCTGCCGGAGATCATGGCGCGCTTCGCGCGGTCGAACCCGCGCGTCGAGCTGACGGTGATCTGCGAGCCGACGCCGGGGCTGGTCGAGCACCTCAAGCGCGGCAACCTCGATCTTTCCATCGTCACCCACAGCGACGCGCATGCGCCATCCGAAGTGGTGCGGCGCGAGCCGCTGCTGTGGGTCTCGTCGGCCAACCACGCCACCCATGAGGAGGAAGTGCTGCCGATGGCGTTCGGGCGGCCCAACTGCATCTGGCGGCGGGCCGCCTGCGACGTGCTCGACAGGATGGATCGCGACTACCGGGTGCTGTTCTCCAGCTTCTCGGCCACCGTCATCACCGCGGCCGTGCTGTCAGGGCTGGCGATCTCGGTGCTGCCGGAATGCGCGCTCAGGCCGGGCATGCGGGTGCTGTCCGAGGCGGATGGCTTCGGCATCCTGCCCGATTGCAAGATCGGCATCATGCGCGGCCACACGGCGCGGGCCGACATCGTCGACGCGATCGCCAGGCATATCTCCGACAGCCTCGACAACATCTCGGTGCCGATGGCGGAGGAGCCCGGCGGCTTCGATTTCGCGGCGCTGACCTCGGCCGTGCGCGGACGCCGGTCGAAGCCGGGCCAGCTCGTTCCGGGCTGGTGAGTTGCGGGCGAAGCCCGCAAATTCGTCTCCGGCCGAAAGCAATTGTTAACCCTGCGGGGCGAGTCTCTTCCGACGCCAATCCCCTTTTGTCGCGATTCCGGACGGAAAAAACCGTTTCCGCTTCCTGGAATTGCCGGTGACCGACGGAGAGACAAGATGACCCGCATCCTGGCCGTATCGCTCGTTTCCTTGATGCTCGCCGGCTGCGGATCGAGCCAGGCGACCCGCACAGCAAGCGGCGCCGCGATCGGCGCCGGCACCGGCGCAGTGGCCGGAGCGGCGATCGCCGGATCGACCGGCGCGATCGTCGGCGGCCTCGGCGGCGCGGCGGTCGGCGCCGTCGTCGGCGCTAACAAGTAGCGGCGGACCGCCCTACTCCACAGGCTCCGGCTTCGGTCCAAACGAAAAGCCCCGGCGCGAGGCCGGGGCTTGAAGTGCGCGGAACGCTCGAAACCGTCAGAACTTGTAGCCCACGCCGACGGACACGGTGTTCATCGTGAAGTCGCCGTCGACCGGGGTGTCCAGATCGATGTCCTCGTTGCCGAAATCGTAGTAGCGATACTCGGCGCGGACCGTCCAGTTGTCGGTGAAGGCATGCTCGACGCCCGCGCCAACCGTCCAGCCGGTGAAGCTGGTGCTGTCGTTGCCGAAGTTATCGGTGTCGACATCGGCACCGGCGAAGGCCACGCCGGCGGTTCCGAAGACCAGCGTACGGTCGAATGCGAAGCCGGCGCGGCCGCGGATCGAGCCGAACCAGTTGATCTCGGCATCGACGTCCTCACCGAGAACGGAGAAATCGTCGTTCAGCCCGGAATAGTTCACGTCTGCCTCGATGCCGCCGACGAAGGAACCCGACTGGTAGTTGAAGCCGACAAGACCGCCGACAAAGCCGCTGTCGGGGTCGATGTTGCCGTTGAAACCGAAGTCGGGCACCGAGAAATCGGCATCGGCCCAGCCGTAGCCGCCCTGGATGCCGACATAACCGCCGGTCCAGATGAACACGCTGTCCACCGGAGCGACCGGCGCCGGCTCATAGACCACGGCGTCGGCGGCAAACGCTCCGCCGGCGGCGGCGAAAAGGAAGCCCGAAGCGAGAAGGATCTTACGCATAGCCCATACCCCTAAGATTTGAGGGAACGAATACCACGGCCGGCATGTAAACAGGGTAAATTTTGTAATAAGCGATTCTCTTTTTTCTATGCGTTGCCGGAATGCAACTAGGGCGCCGGCCGGCCACGGCGAAGCCGGTCGACCTTACAAGGCTTGACCCGCAAGGCCCGACGCAGCACCTATCGGGCATGAGCGACCAGTTTTTCGAATCGCCCGCCGCCGGCGTCCGGACCCGCGAAGCCCGCAGCAACGCCGCCGAATATACGGTGAGCGAGATCTCCAATGCGCTGAAGCGCACGGTCGAGGACACGTTCGGCCATGTCAGGGTGCGCGGCGAGATTTCCGGCTATCGGGGTCCGCACTCGTCCGGCCATGCCTATTTCAGCCTGAAGGACGACAAGGCGAAGATCGACGCCGTGGTCTGGCGCACCACCATGCAGCGGCTGAAATTCCGCCCCGAAGAGGGGATGGAGGTCATCGCCACCGGCAAGCTCACCACCTATCCCGGCAAGTCGAGCTACCAGATCGTCATCGACAATCTGGAGCCGGCGGGCGCCGGCGCGCTGATGGCGCTGCTCGAGGAGCGCAAGAAGCGGCTGGCGGCCGAGGGCCTGTTCGACAAGGAGCGCAAACGGCCCCTGCCCTACATGCCCAAGGTGATCGGCGTGGTGACCTCGCCGACCGGCGCCGTCATCCGCGACATCATCCATCGCATCAAGGACCGCTTTCCGCTCACCGTCGTCGTCTGGCCGGTGCGCGTTCAGGGCGAGACCTCGGGACCCGAGGTCGCGGCGGCGGTTTCCGGCTTCAACATGCTGCCCGAAGGCGGGCCGGTGCCGCGGCCCGACCTGATCATCGTGGCGCGCGGCGGCGGCAGCCTCGAGGACCTCTGGGGCTTCAACGACGAGGCCCTGGCAAGGACCGTGGCGGCGTCGGGCATTCCCGTCGTCTCGGCGGTCGGACACGAGACCGACTGGACGCTGATCGACTACGCGGCGGACATGCGCGCGCCGACGCCGACGGGTGCCGCGGAATTCGCGGTGCCGGTGAAGGCCGAGCTGGAAGCGACGCTCGCCAATCTTTCGGCGCGGCTGAAGGCCTGTACCTCCCGCAATTTTGAGCGCAAGCGCACGGCGCTCAGGGCCGCCGCGCGCGCGCTCCCCTCGCCCGACCAGTTGCTGGCGCTGCCGAGACGCCGCTTCGACGAAGCGACCAGCCGGCTCGGGCGCGCACTCGAAGTCTCGACTGAGCGCAAGCGTGCGCGGCTCACCGCAGCGCGGCTGACGCCGGCGGTCCTGGCGCGCCGGCTGGCGGAGGCGCGCCGGCATCTCGACCGCGCCGGACAGCAGTTGCCGAAATGCGCAAGGGCGAACATCACCGCGCATAGCCGCCACCTGGCGACGGCAGCCGCAAGGCTGACGCCCGCGCCGCTGGAGCGGCGGCTGGCGGAAGCAAGACGCAACGCGGCGCGCGACCTGCAGCGCGCGCAGGGCGCGTTCCTGGCGATCGTCCGCGAGCGGCGCGGGAAATTCGACCGTACCGGGGCCAGGCTGTCCGCCGAGCCGATCGCCCGGCGCCAGGCGCTTCAGCGCGACCGGCTGCAGGATTTCACGCGCCGCGCGGACCAGGCGACGGCGCTGCTTCTCGAACGCAGCCGGACACGCCTCGACCATGCCGACCGGCTGCTCGCCACGCTGGCGCTGTCGGACCAGTCGATCCTCGACCGCGGCTACGCGCTGGTGATCGGGCCGGACGGCAAGCTGATCAAACGCGCGGCGGAGGTGTCGCTGGGAGCGGAGCTGACGCTGAAATTCGCCGACGGCACGGCGCAGGCGACCGGCGGCGGCTTGCGGCTGAAGTCGACGCGGACGCCGGCCAAGCCGAAGGACCCCGGCAGCCAGGGGTCGCTGTTCTAAGGCTGCTGCCGTCGACTTGCTTCTTCGACGCGGACACGCAGGCCGTCGGGAATGCGACCGGCCTCACAGCATAGAGATGACCGGCCGCCGCGCGACAAAGTCGCGCGGAACGGGCCGATCAGATATCCCTCAGAACTTGTAGTTGATGCCCAGCCGGACCGTCTGGAGAGTCACGTCGGAGGTGAGATCCGCCTCGAATATGCCTGGTTCTTCGAGGTTGAGGAACGTCTCCTCGCCGAGGTCGACATAGAGATATTCGGCCTTCAGCGTCCAGTTGTCGGCGAATGCGTATTCGGCGCCGGCGCCTGCCGCCCAGCCGGTGCGCGTATCCTTCGACGACGCCGAGTCGCCGATGGGACTCCCAATGAAGGGAACGGCTTCATAGCTGGCCGTGCTCGTGGTTTCGCCAAACGCCAAACCACCGGTGCCGTAAATCATCAGGCGCTCGGTCGGCACGAAACCGATCCTGCCGCGCGCCGTTCCGAACCAGTCGATTTCCGTTGAGACGTCGGCATCGAGGGTGGCGAGGCCGAAATCAAAGAATCGGTTGGCGCCCCCATCGATGTTCGCCGCCTGGACGTCGACCTCGACACCGAAGACAAACTGGCCCGTCTGCCAGTTGAAGCCGGCCTGGGCGCCGCCGAGGATGCCGTCGCCGTCGGCATCGAACCCTTCGCTGATTGGGCCGATGATAATGACGTCCGCGCCGAAATTCTGCTCGAAATCGCCCCAGCCATAGCCGATGTTGGCGCCGATATAGCCGCCGGTCCAGTTGAAGCCGGGCTCGACGATGACTGCTGCTTCCTCAACCACCGCGTCGGCGGCGTTGGCAGCCGTCGCAAGTGCCGCGGCGCAAGCCGCGCCGGCCAAGATTGCGGTAAACCTGTTCATTGCACTCCCCCGCCTGCCACTCTGTTGCCCTAGCGGCAAGCTAGCAGCGTTTCGGGCGATGCGTAGTTGCAGAGCTGCAACAGCTGGAACGAATCAGATGGTGAAACCGGCCGCCGCCAAATAAACACGGGAGCCGCCGGAGGACGGGCGCGCGCCGGGACAGGCGATATGCCCGACCGCTCGACGACGAACCCGCATCTATCGCCGAGCTCAGGAGGAAAAGCAGAGAGAAGCGGCAACGCCCGCGCCCTTGTCCTCTCCCCCTCCTTGCGGCGAGAGGGTAAGGATGCGGAAGCAAAATATCCCGGTTGAATACAGGAAAGACAGCAATGGCCGATACCAAAGACAGCAACGGAACGACGCTTGCCGACGGCGATTCCGTCACCCTGATCAAGGACCTCAAGGTCAAGGGCACGTCCGAGACGATCAAGCGGGGCACGCTGGTGAAGAACATCCGCCTCACCGACGATCCCGGCCTGATCGAATGCAACACCAAGCAGGTCAAGGGCCTGGTCCTGAAAACCGAATTCCTGAAAAAGGCCTGAGACGCGAGCGCCCGATGAGCAACCCCCACCTCGCCACGCCATCCGGCAAGCCGCGCGCGCGGAGTTTCGGCATCCCCTTCGACGGCGTGCCGGGCCCGAACAACGCGATCACCGACGTATCAGGCGTGACGGTCGGCTACACGACGCTGATTTCGGGCGACGGCGCATCGGTCTCAGGCGAGGCAGCGGTCAGGACCGGCGTAACCGCGATCCTGCCGAGGCCGGGCCAGAAAATCGCGGCTCCGGTCTTTGCCGGCATCTTCAGCGGCAACGGCAATGGCGAGCTGACCGGCACGCACCTGATCGAGGAGATCGGCGCGTTCAACCTGCCCATCACCATCACCAACACGCATAGCTGCGGCGTGGCGCGCGACGGCACGCTGCGCTGGGCACACGGCCTCATGCCCGGCGTGCTGGACGATTCCTGGGCGCTGCCGGTGGCGGGCGAGACCTATGACGGGTTCCTGAACGACATCAACGGACACCACCTGACCTTCGACCATGTGGCGGCAGCGCTGGACGGCGCCGCAAGCGGTCCCATCGAGGAAGGCAGCGTCGGCGGCGGCACCGGCATGATCACCTGCGGCTTCAAGGCGGGTTCGGGCACCGCTTCGCGCGTGGTCGAATGGCAGGGCCGGCGCTACACGCTCGGCGTCTTCGTGCAGTCGAATTTCGGCAAGCGCTGGAATTTCACGGTGCGCGGGGTGCGGGCCGGGCTGGAGCTCGCCGAGCCGGCGATCCGCGAAGGCACGCCGCGCGCCGAGAAAAGCTCGATCATCGCCATCGTCGCCACCGACGCGCCGCTGATGCCGCACCAGTTGAAGCGGCTGGCGAAGCGCGTTCCGCTCGGCGTGGCGATGACCGGCGGCTACGGCTATCACAGCTCGGGCGACATCTTCCTCGCCTTCTCGACCGCCAATGCGGAGGCCGCTGAAGGCGCATCGGGCAGGCTGGCGCGGGCCGAATACGTGCCTGACGTCGACATCGACATCTTCTTCGACGCCACCGTGCAGGCGACCGAGGAGGCGATCCTGAACAGCCTCACCGCCAATGACGACATGACCGGGCGGGCCGGGAATTTTGTCCCCGCCCTGCCCAAGGCGTGGCTGAAGCGGTTCAGCGCCGGCTGAGACCCGCGCCGGGCGTGGACAGGACGGCTTCAATGGATATCAATTGGAAGGCTGAGGGACGCGTGCGATAGACAGCCGGAGGGGACGCCATCATGGGCAGCACGGAGCAAGCGAGGAAATCTGCCTATGAGCGGCTCGGCGGCGACGACGGGGTCCGTGCGCTTGTCGAGCGGTTCTACGACATCATCGAGCAGGAGGAATATGCCGAGGAGCTGCATCTCCTGCACCGCCGCGGTTTCGGCGTCGCCCATTCCCGGGAGGAGCAGTTCAACTATCTGAGCGGCTTTTTCGGCGGGCCGCAGCGCTACGTGATGAAGCACGGCCATGCGCGGCTCAAGGAAATCCACGAGCATGTGCCGATCGGCCCGGAGATGCGCGACCTCTGGCTGCGCTGCATGGACCAGGCGATCGCCGGGTCCGGACTGGACGAAGACCTTGCCGCCCTCCTCATGCGCCACCTGAAGGCGGCGGCCGAAACCGCCCGCAACCAGGACTGACGCGCCTGAAGGGACGGTCTCAGTCGAGCTTTTGAATCTCGGCTGCCTGGTCAGGAACGAGCCGGACGCGGTATTTCGCATCGGCGCAAGTCAGCGTCCATACCGCGTCGTCGGCGGCGGTCGGATCACGCTTGGCGCTGACCGGCTCGGAACAGGCAAATCCCTGCTGACGGGCCTGAACCGCCACCAGTTCGCCCGCCGCGGCGTCGTCGGTCGCACCGGAGTCCGTCTGCGCCAGGGCAGGATGAATGCCGGCGGCAAACACCGCCGCGGCTGCCCAGCGCAATGGTTGGCTTTTCATGATCCCGAGTCTCCGAAACTGCATGCCATGCCGGCTTGCTTATTCTGCTCGGACTTCTGCGGTTCCTGCAACAGGAAATCGCCGCCGCGAGGAAGTCCGACAAGCGGCAAGGGCATAAACATGATGCGGCTCGCATGGGCTCCCGGCAGCCCGGCGACCGTCTCTTGCCACAACCAACGCCTTCACCTGGATCACGCCGGAATTCCTGCGGTGTTCTACGCGATTCCGAACCGCCATGTCGCCGGGCGCGCAGCGTCCCGCCGGGAAATCGCCGACAGTGGAGCCATGACAGACGCCGCCATGCCCCCCGTCCAGCCGCAGGTCGCGCGGCGCGAGGAGCGCATCGGCCTGCTGCTCGTCTTCCTCTCGGCCCTGGTCTGGAGCTTTGGCGGAGCGATCGCCCGCTTCCTGGAGACGCCCGACAGCTGGACCGTGGTCTTCTGGCGCTCGCTCTGGGCGGCGGTGTTCCTGATCGGCTTCATGATGCTGCGCGACGGCGTCCGCGGCACGCTAAAGCTCTTCCGCGACATGGGCTTGCCGGGCGTCGCCGTCGCCGCCTGCTTCGCCATCGCCTCGACCTCCTTCATCGTCGCCATCGCCCACACCACCGTGGCCAATGTCGTCCTGATGCAGGCCGGCGTGCCGCTGATCGCGGCGCTGCTCGCCTTCCTCCTCTTCCGGGAGCGGGTGGCGCCGGCGACCTGGGCCGCCATCGCGGCCGTCATCTGCGGCGTCGCCATCATGGTCTCGGAATCCTTCGACGGCTCCGTTTCGCCGATCGGCGACGGCCTGGCCGTGCTGATCGCCTTCGCCTTCTCGATCGCGACCGTGATCACCCGGCGCTATTCGCATGTGCGCATGACCCCCGCGACCTGTCTCGGCACCATCTTCGCCGCCTCGTTCGCCGCCACCCAGGCCGGCGGTTTCGCGGTGTCGGGCTACGACATGACCTGGCTGTTCGCCTTCGGGGCGCTCAACCTCGGCCTCGGGCTTGCCTGCTTCGCGACCGGTGCGCGGCTGATCCCCGCCGCCTTCACCGCGCTGCTCGGCACTTTCGAGACGCTGCTCAGCCCGGTCTGGGTCTGGCTCTTCCACGGCGAGATACCTTCCACCCGCACGCTGCTTGGCGGAGCCGTCATTTTCACGGCGCTTCTCGTCCACATCGCGCTGGAGTTCCAGCGCATGTCGCGGCCGCAGCGGGCCGGCGTCACGGGGCTGCCGTCACCCAATTGACGCAACGTGCGATCGCCGCCTCCAATTCCAACTTGTCGACGTTAAAAAAGGTCAATAGGCTCGAATTTCCGAAGCTCGCCGGGGCACCTTGGATGCGCGTCCAGACGGGTAAATCAAGGCAAGGGGTTTTACGATGATCGGTAAATTGTCTCGGCTTTCCGCAGCGACTGCTGTGGTTGCGCTCGTGAGCGGCGCCGCCTGGGCGCAGGAGCGAGTCGTCAACGTCTACAACTGGTCCGACTATATCGACGAGTCGATCATAGACGACTTCACCAAGGAGACCGGCATCAAGGTCGTCTACGACGTCTTCGATTCCAACGAGATCCTCGAAACCAAGCTTCTCGCCGGCGGCAGCGGCTACGACGTGGTGGTGCCGACCGGCAACTTCCTCGCCCGCCAGATCCAGGCCGGCGTCTTCCAGAAGCTGGACAAGTCGAAGCTCCCCAACCTCTCCAACATGTGGGACGTGGTATCGGAGCGCACCGCGAAATACGATCCCGGCAACGACTACTCGATCAACTACATGTGGGGCACGGTCGGGCTCGGCTACAACCAGAAGAAAGTGCAGGAAGCGCTCGGCATCGAGAAGATCGACAGCTGGGACGTCTTCTTCGACCCGGAGAAGCTTTCCAAGCTCGCCGACTGCGGCGTCTACGTGCTCGATTCCGCGACCGACATCTTCCCGACCACCTTCATGTATCTCGGCATGGATCCGGGCAGCACCTCGCCCGACGACTTCGCCAAGGCCGAGGAGGCGCTGATGAAGGTGCGGCCCTACATCCGCAAGTTCCACTCGTCCGAATACATCAACGCGCTCGCCAACGGCGACATCTGCCTCGCCATCGGCTGGTCGGGTGACGTGTTCCAGGCGCGCGACCGCGCCGCCGAGGCCGACCAGGGCGTCGTCGTCGACTACGTCATCCCGGGCGAAGGCGCCGAGATGTGGTTCGACCAGCTCGCCATTCCGGCCGACGCCAAGAATGTCGAGGAAGCTCACGAATTCCTCAACTACATCATGAAGCCGGAAGTCGCCGCCAAGGCCACCAACTACGTCTACTTCCCGAACGGCAACAAGGCTTCCCAGCAATTCATCGACAAGGAGATCATCGACGATCCGGCGATCTACCCGGACGAGGCCACGCTGGCGAAGCTGTTCACCGTCGCGCCCTATGACCCCAAGACGCAGCGCGTGGTGACGCGCACCTGGACCAAGATCGTCACCGGCCAGTGATCGGTGACAGACCCCGGCGCCCAAAACGCCGGGGTCTTTTTTCAGAGGATGCAATTCTGGGGGTAGCATCGTCATCATGAAATCGCTCGGCAGCATCAGACGGGACTTCGCCCCCTGGAAAGATCCGTCGGCGAAGCCCTACATCGCATTCGAGAACGTCACCAAGGTCTTCGGCGACTTCACCGCCGTCGACGACCTGTCGCTGACCATCTTCGAGAAGGAATTCTTCGCGCTGCTCGGCGGCTCCGGTTCCGGCAAGTCGACCCTGCTCAGGATGCTGGCCGGCTTCGACGAGCCGACGAAAGGCCGCATCCTGCTCGACGGGCAGGACCTCGCCGGCATCCCGCCCTACCGGCGGCCGCTCAACATGATGTTCCAGTCCTACGCGCTCTTCCCGCACATGACCGTGGAGGCCAACATCGCCTTTGGCCTCAAGCAGGAGGGCATGCCGAAGGCCGACATCGCGGCGCGGGTCGCCGAGATGCTCAAGCTGGTCAAGCTGGAGCAGTTCGCCAAGCGCAAGCCGCACCAGCTTTCCGGTGGCCAGCGCCAGCGCGTGGCGCTCGCCCGTTCCGTCGCCAAGCGGCCCAAGGTGCTGCTGCTCGACGAGCCGCTCGGCGCCCTCGACAAGAAGCTGCGCGAGGAGACGCAGTTCGAGCTGATGGACCTGCAGCAGTCGCTGGGACTGACCTTCGTCATCGTGACCCACGACCAGGAAGAGGCGATGACCATGGCCGACCGCATCGCCATCCTCGACAAGGGCCAGGTCATGCAGGTAGCCACGCCCGCCGAGATCTACGAGGCGCCCGCATCGCGCTTCGTCGCCAGCTTCGTCGGCAATGTGAACATGTTCGAGGGCACCGTGGCGGCGCGTGAGGCCAACAAGGCGCGCATCGCCGGCGCCAGCGGCGCCGAGATCTTCGTCGAGAACGCCGGCGACGCGGCGGCCGGCAACGCCGTCGCCTTCGCGGTCCGCCCCGAGAAGATCAAGGTCTCGTCCAAGCGGCCAGAGGGCTCGGCCAACGCGATGGAGGGCGAGGTCTTCGATCTCGCCTATCTCGGCGACATGACCGTCTATCACGTCCGGCTCCCCGACGGTCAGGTGGTGAAGGCCAGCGCGCTCAACAGCTCGCGCCTCACCGACGACCCGCTGACCTGGAACGACCGCGCCTGGATCTCCTTTCAGCCGGACGCCGGCGTCGTCCTGACGAGGTAGGGGGATCATGGCCAGCGCAGCCGTATCCGCCGTCGCCGAAACCTCGGAGCCCGCCGCCTCCACGGGGCTCGCGCGTGTCCTGCAGGCGGTGACCGGCCGCCTGGTCATCATCGTCCCCTATCTCTGGCTGCTGTTTTTCTTCCTTGCCCCCTTCGTCATCGTCTTCAAGATTTCGCTCTCGACGACGGCGATCGCCATGCCGCCCTATACGCCGGCCTTCAGCCTTGACGAGGGTTTCGCCGGACTTTGGTCGCAGCTCCAGGAACTCAACTTCGACAACTACCTCTGGCTGACCGACGACCCGCTCTACCTCAATGCCTATCTCTCCAGCGTCTGGATCGCCGGCGTTTCGACGCTGCTGGCGCTGCTCGTCGGCTACCCGATCGCCTACGGCATGGCGCGCGCGCCGGTGTCGCTGAGGCCGACGCTTCTGATGCTGGTCATCCTGCCCTTCTGGACGTCGTTCCTGATCCGCGTCTACGCCTGGATCGGCATACTGAAGCCCGAGGGCCTCCTCAACCAGTTGCTGCTCGGCCTCGGCGTCATCGACACGCCGCTGGTCATCCTCAACACCCATACGGCCATCTTCATCGGCATCGTCTATTCCTACCTGCCCTTCATGATCCTGCCGCTCTACTCCTCGCTGGAGAAGATGGACTATTCGCTCATCGAGGCGGCGCTGGATCTCGGCTGCCGGCCCATCACCGCCTTCTGGAAGATCACCTTCCCGCTTTCGCTGCCGGGCGTGATCGCCGGCTGCATGCTCGTCTTCATCCCGGCCGTCGGCGAATTCGTCATTCCCGACCTGCTCGGCGGCTCGCAGACGCTGATGATCGGCAAGACCTTGTGGAACGAGTTCTTCGCCAATCGCGACTGGCCGGTCTCCTCGGCGGTCGCCGTCATCCTGCTGCTTCTGCTGATCGTGCCGATCATGATCTTCCAGTTCGCGCAGGCACGCGCGCAGGAGCAGGGCCGATGAACCCGACCTGGTCCCGCTTCAATATCACCTCCGTGGTGCTCGGCTTCGCCTTCCTCTATCTGCCGATCGTGCTGCTGGTCGTATTCTCGTTCAACGCGTCCCGGCTGGTGACCGTCTGGGGCGGTTTTTCGATCAAATGGTACGGCGAGCTGTTCCGCAACCAGGGCCTGATGGACGCGGCCTGGGTGACGCTGCGCGTCGGCGTCATCTCGGCGACCGTCGCCACTGTCCTCGGCACGCTGGCGGCGCTTGCGCTCACCCGCTACACGCGCTTCCGCGGCAGGGTGCTGTTCTCCGGCATGGTGTTCGCGCCGCTGGTCATGCCGGAGGTGATCACCGGCCTGTCGCTGCTCCTTCTCTTCGTCGCCATCGACCTCGACCGCGGCTTCCTGACGGTCACGCTGGCGCACATCACCTTCTCCATGTGTTTCGTGGCGGTGGTGGTGCAGTCGCGGCTGATGAGCTTCGACCGCTCGCTGGAGGAAGCCGCGATGGATCTTGGCGCGCCGCCGGTGAAGACCTTCTTCCAGGTCACGCTGCCGGTCATCGCGCCCGCCGTGGTCTCGGGCTGGATGCTCGCCTTCACCCTGTCGCTCGACGACCTCGTCATCGCGAGCTTCGCCTCGGGTCCGGGCGCCACCACGCTGCCGATGAAGATCTACAGCCAGGTGCGGCTCGGCGTGACACCCGAGATCAACGCGGCCTGCACGCTGATGATCGGCATCGTCGCGGCCGGCGTGCTCGCCGCGTCGATCGTCAACAAGCGCCGCGAGGCGCAACGCCAGCGGGACGCGCAGGCCGCGCTGCGCGCATAGTCATTCCGGGATCGGCGCGGTCGTCGGCGTCACCCGCGGTGCGCTCCACGGACCATCGATGCGGAAGGTCGTCGCGGCGGCCTGCTCTGCGGCCTGCGCGGCAGTCTGCGCCGGCGCTTCGGCCTTGCCGGACAGGTCGAGCTCTCCCGAGGCGAACTGGGCAACGCCGGCGATCGCGATCCGGTGCAGCAGCGTCCTGACCTCGGCCTTCTCGATCGTCGCGACGCCGCCCGCGATGTTGGCCTTCACTTCCAGCGCCTCGACCGCGGACGCGGCACCCGGCGTCCCTTCCATCACGAAGGGCACGCCGTCTTTTGCGCGGCCAAGCAGGCCGTCTATGTCGATGCCGTGCAGGGCGCCCTTGCCGAAGCTCGCCGAGAAGGAGCCGTTGGCCTGGGCGAGCAGCGCATCCCAGTCGCTGCCGTTCCCCTTCAGTATGACGGAAACGGTACCGCGGCCGGCCTGCGCCAGCCTCGTCATGCCGGCGGCCGCGCCGAAGGCGGCGCCATCTATGTCGGACGCCAGCAGGCGCATCTCGACCTGCGTCCCCTCCCCCTTGCGGTCGAAGCGCAAACCGGCCTGGACGATGCCGCCGAAGGCCGACGCCTCGGAAATGTCGAATGCCGCCAGTTCCGAGTCGACGCGCGCCGTCGCCGCAAGGTCGCCGAGCGCGATCGTCCCCACCGTCGCCTGCGCCGCCGAGAGGCGCAGGTCGAGATTGAGCCGGCTGGCGAAGTCGGCGTCTATGATCCCCGGCCCGCTTCCGGCCGACGGCTCGAGCGGCGTGAAGGCGGAGAGGAAGGCCCTGAGGTCGAGCGTGTCGAAAGCGAGCGTGCCGGCCACCATCGGCAGCTTGCCGGTGAGCAGCAGGTCGAGCGCGCCGCGCGCCGGCTTGCCGTCGAGCACGATCTCCGCATCCTCGAAACGCAACCGTTCGGCACCGCCCATGACGCGGCTTTGCATGGACACGGAGCCGATCGTGGAGTCATGCAGCAGCCCCGTCCGCGACCAGTCGAGGATGCGGCGGACCGAAGGCGCGGAGAAACTCATCCGGCCGTCGACATAGGGATTTTCGCCCAGGCTTGCGGTGCCGTCGAAGAAGACGTTCGCCGCCGCGGATTTCAGGTTGACCTTCACCGGCGCCGCCGCCCCGCCGAGGAAGAGCAGAGGCTTTGCTGAGCCTAGGTCGATGGTGAACTGCTCGCCGCGCCATGAGCCGGTGGCCGTCGCGCTCGCCCGGCCGTTCAGCCTCCCCCAGTCGAGCTTTCCGGCAAGGCCGGTGGCGATCTCGGTCTCGACGCCGCCGGAGGCCGCGACGATCGTCCCGTCCGTGAACTCGACGACGCCGAAATCCTCAGCGGAGAGCCGTTTGGTATCCGGCGCTGTACGGTTCTCCGTCACGATCTGGCGCGCCGCCTCGATGGCAAGGGCAAGCCGGCTGCCGGCGGGCAAGGCAGGGGCGCCAGCCTCGACCGTGACCGTCGGCCTGAAGAAGCGCGCCAGCGAGAAATCGACATTGCCGGCAAGCGCCGCGAGCGGCGAAAGCTCGATCTCGACCCGTTCGGCCGCTATGACCGGCGTCCCGCCGCCGCCCGGAAGCGACAGCGTGACGCCGGTGAGGTTCGCCTGCAGGTCGGGCCACACGCTGATCTCCGGCGCCTCGGCGATCCTGACCTCGAGCCCGCTCCATTCGCTCATCTCATGGGCGATGCGGTCGCGCACCAGGCGTGTCGACGCCATGAAAGGCAGGGCCAGCACGACGAGCACGATGAGGCTCGCGGCGGCGAGCGCCCACAGGCTGCGTCTCAGCAAAGGGGTCGGCATACCGCTCCGTCAGCCCCGGCGCGGCTGTCCGTCGCCTGATTCGGCATGCGGTCCGTTTCCTGTCATCGCCCGATTCCCTCGAAAAAGCCCCCGGCACAAGCCATTTCAAGCCATTGTGGCTCCCAAATGGCGCTGGTTTCCGGTCCTGCCGACCGCATCTTGCCCATGCGGAGCACGCTATGCAAAAAGGACCGGTCTTGCCCACGGTCTACTAAGGCTCGCAGGCCGCTCGGGACAAGACCATGCGAACAATCAACTGCCAGTATGTACCGCTTTCGGCGGTAGCGATCGGGCTGGAGGAGAATTAATGGTTGATAACGTGCCCCTCTGGGTGCCGACGCCCGAGCGCATAGCCAGCGAGCCGGTCACCGCCTTCATGGTCGAAGCTTCCGCCAAAGCCGGAACAACCTTCTCCTCCTACGCCGACCTGCATCGCTGGTCGATCGACAGCCGCGCGGATTTCTGGAACCTGGTGTGGGATTTCTGCGGCGTGGTCGGCGACAAGGGCGAGCGCCTGCTCACCGACGGCGACAGGATGCCCGGCGCCGCCTTCTTCCCCGATGCGCGGCTGAATTTCGCCGAAAACCTGCTGCGCAAGCGCGGCGCCGCCGATGCCATCGTCTTCAAGGGCGAGGACAAGGTGCTGCGCCGCCTCTCGTGGGACGATCTTCACGCGCTGGTGTCGCGCCTGCAGCAGCTCTTCATCTCGCTTGGCGTGAAGCAAGGCGACCGCGTCGCCGCGATGATGCCCAACATGCCGGAGGCCGCCGCCGGCATGCTCGCCGCCGCCTCGATCGGCGCGGTCTGGTCGTCCTGCTCGCCCGACTTCGGCGAGCAAGGCGTGCTCGACCGTTTCGGCCAGATCGAGCCGGTCGTGTTTCTGGCGCCGGACGGCTACTGGTACAACGGCAAGCAGAACGATGTCTCTGCAAAGGTGCAGGCGATCCTGGCGAAGCTGCCTTCCGTCCGGCAGGCCATACTGGTCGACTATCTCGGCACCGCGAGGCAGGCGGCCACCGCCATGCCGAACGCCGCGGCGCTCGACGACGCGCTCGCGCCCTTCGAGGCAAGGGACGTCACCTTCGAGCGCCTGCCCTTCAGCCATCCGCTCTACATCCTCTATTCCTCGGGCACGACCGGCATTCCCAAATGCATCGTGCACGGCGCCGGCGGCACCCTGCTCCAGCACCTCAAGGAGCACCAGTTCCACGGCGGCGTGAAGGACGGCGACCGCCTCTTCTACTTCACCACCTGCGGCTGGATGATGTGGAATTGGCTGATCTCAGGCTTGGCGACTGGCGCGACGCTGTTGCTCTATGACGGCTCGCCCTTCCACCCGAACGGCAACATCCTCTTCGACTACGCCGATGCCGAGCGCATGACCTATTTCGGCACCTCGGCGAAATTCATCGACACGCTGCGGAAGTCAGGCCTGCGGCCGATCGACAGCCACGATCTCTCGACCGTGCGCACCGTCTCCTCCACCGGTTCGCCGCTGTCGCCGGAAGGCTTTGCCTTCGTCTATGACGGCATCAAGAAGGACGTCCATCTCGCCTCGATCTCCGGCGGCACCGACATCGTCTCCTGCTTCGTGCTCGGCGTGCCGGTCGAGCCGGTCTGGTCGGGCGAGATCCAGGCCGCCGGCCTCGGCATGGCTGTAGACGTCTGGGACGACGAAGCGCGCCCGGTCCGGCAGGAGAAGGGCGAACTCGTCTGCGCACGGGCGTTCCCCTCGATGCCGGTCGCCTTCTGGAACGATCCCGATGGCAAGAAGTATCACGCCGCCTATTTCGAGCGTTTCGACAATGTCTGGTGCCATGGCGACTTCGCCGAATGGACCGTCCATGGCGGCATGGTCATCCATGGCCGCTCCGACGCGACGCTGAACCCTGGCGGCGTCAGGATCGGCACCGCCGAGATCTACAATCAGGTCGAGCAGATGCCTGAGATAGCCGAAGCGCTCTGCATCGGCCAGGACTTCGACGGCGACGTGCGCGTCGTGCTGTTCGTGCGGCTGGCGGAAGGCGTAGCGCTCGACGACGATCTCGAGAAACGCATCCGCACCAAGATCCGCACCGGCTGCAGCCCGCGCCACGTGCCGGCGAAGATCGTCGCCGTCGCCGACATCCCGCGCACCAAGTCCGGCAAGATCACCGAGCTTGCCGTGCGCGACATCGTCCACGGCCGCGAGGTGAAGAACAAGGAAGCGCTCGCCAATCCGCAGGCGCTGGAACTCTTCCGCAACCTGGAGTCGCTTCGCAGCTAGGCCCGGCCAGGAGGGCTACAGGCCGGTTTCCAGCCGCCAAAACATGCTCGGTTCCCAGAGAAAGCCCGGAAATCCGGGCTTTTCCTGGTTAAGGACCGGTAACTGGCAAATTTACCTAAACTTCATGAGTGGTACACATTCGTAAAGATTTTTGCCCGGTGGTAAGGACTTGTTAACTCCCTCCCGCCGATAGTTGCATCCAACTTGAAGGGAGAAATCCCGCTCCTCACCATCCCCCGAGGAGGCGATGTTCGCTCAAGCCCCGTTGTCACAGCAAATTCTCTTCAAGGCGCCTCCCTGGCGCCTTTTCTTTTGGGTTCTCCTCTCCCCGTTCCAGGGGAGAGGATGCCCCGGCAGGATGGCGCGACCGCTAGGTCACGGCTCCACGATCTTCGTCGGGTGCTCCAGCAGGCTGAATTCGTAGCCGTCGCAGGTGATGTCGGGATTGGTCGGGCTGAACATGCCGTTCGGGTTGTCCTTGAACAGCCAGGCGTGCAGGTCGTAGTGGACGAAGCCCTGCGGAATGAGCGGCTCGTGTCCTTCCATCGGCCCCTGGAAAGGCTGCCCCATCAGCACCGGACGCTCCTTGGCCACGGTCACCGGCACCAGCCATTCCGCCGCCACCAGTTGGAGTTTTCCGTCGACCGGCTCGTATATCAGCACGTTCGGCCGCTTCGGGTCGAGCGGCCCCTGGACCGTCAGGTTGACGAAGTGGACGCCCATGCCGCCCTTCGGATACTCCATGTGGCCTTCCATCTTCATTCCGTCGTAGTGCACGCATCCGACGGTCGACAGATAGAGGTCGCGCACGGCGACATAGGGGTCCTTGTACTTGACCAGCGCTTCGCGGATGGCGTCGAGTTCGGCCTTGCTCGGCTCCTCGGCGCTGGCGCTGATGGGTGCTGTGATCGAAAGTCCTGCGAGCGCGACCGCGACTGCGCAAGCGATTTGCCCGGCATTCATTGCATCCCTCCCATGTAGCGTTGAGACAGACTGCACTGCAGAAAGCAGCCGACTGTCGCTCCGAACGGGAAGATTGTAAATTAGCCGACTGGAATATATCAGAGGCTGGCTTCGCGGTCCTTGGCCAGCGCGCCCGACAGAAGCAGCACAGGCACCAGCGCCGTCAGGATGATGACGATCGCCGCCGCCGCACCTTCCTGCGGGGCGCTGCGCGAGGCGTTCTCGTAGACATGGGTGGCGAGCGTCGAGAAGCCGAAGGGCCGAAGCAGGATCGTCGCCGACAGTTCCTTGGTGGTATCGACGAAGACCAGCACCGCCGCCGTCAGTATGGCAGGCTTGAGCAGCGGCAGCAGCACGGAAGCCGCGCTCTGCGCCGGCGTCCGGCCCAGGCTGCGCGCCGCCTCGTCGAGATGGCCGGGCAGCTTTTCCAGCCCGGAGCGGATCGCCCCTTCGGCTAGCGCCACGAAACGGATCGAGCAGGCGATGATGACGCCCGCCGCCGAACCGGTCAGCAGCAGGCCGGTGGAATGGTCGAAATACTGGCGGAAGAAGGCGTCGACCCCGTTGTCGAAACGCGCCAGCACGAAAAGCAGACCGAGGCCGAGGATGCCGCCGGGCAGCGCGTAGCCGATCGAGGCCAGCCTGACCGTCACCGTCACGCCTCGCGAGCGCGACAGCCGGACCGCGTTGAGCAGGAAGATCGCCAGCGTGACCGTCAGCAGCGCGGTGCAGCCGGCGGTCATCACGCTGTTCAGGAAAGCGTTGACGAGGTCGGGCGAGGTGAATTGGTCGAGCCTGCGCGAGGCATAGTCGCCGAACACGTAGACCGGCACGCCGAAGCCCGAGAGCACCGGCAGCGCCGTCAGGAACGTCGCCAGCGGCCCCCAGAACCCCTTGAGCGCTACGCGCGGCGGATGCGCCTTCATGTGCGTGGCGCGGCCGGTGTGGAAGCGCCGCTTCTGCCTTGCCCAGTATTCCGCGCCGAGGATGGCGAAGACGAGGATCAGCATGATCAGCGCGATCTGCGCGCCGCCTTCCAGGCTGCCGCGCGCCAGCCAGGTCTGGTAGACGGCCACCGTCAGCGTGCGGACGCCGAGATATTCGGCGGCGCCGATGTCGTTGATCGTCTCCATCAGCACCAGTGCCACGCCGGCGACGATCGCCGGCCGTGCGACCGGGAGCAGCACCCGCCAGAACACCTTGGCCGGCCGGGCGCCGAGCGTGCGCGCCACGTCGGCGATGTTCCTGCCCTGCATCAGGAAGACGATGCGCGTGGTGAGATAGACGTATGGGTACAGCACCGAGGCAAGCACCAGCGCGCAACCCGGCGTCGAGCGTATGTCGGGGAACCAGTAGTCGCGCGCGGTCTGGAAGCCGAAAAGCGACCGCACCAGCCCCTGCACCGGCCCCGAATATTCGAAGAATTCGCCGAAGGCGTAGGCGGCGAGATAGGAGGGAACCGCGAGCGGCAGCACCAGCGCCCAGGCGAGCGTCCTGCGCAGCGGGAATTCATAGGCGACGACCATCCAGGCCGAGGCCACTCCGGCCGCCGTCGTCGCGACGGCGACCATGGCCATCAGGTAAAGCGTCGTAACGCTGGCGCCGGGCAGCACGTTGCGCACGAGATGCGGCCAGTCCTCGCCGGTGCCCGACAGCGCCACATAGGCGAGCGACAGGACGGGAAGCAGCACGACGAGGCTGACCAGAAGCGCAAACAGCTTCAGCCAGGGATGGTGCGGGCGCCGGGCGGCAAGGGATGCCGCGCCGAGGCCAGCTGCCAGAGTCCCGCCCGTGCCCTGCAGACCCGCCACGGTTCAGCTTGCCTTGCATGCGAAAAGCCGGGCCGCATGCGGCCCGGCTGGGATCGTTGGCAGGCGCTTGCGCAAGATGCCGCCGGGTGGCTTACGACGACGGGCCGTCGTCGAGCGCGACCCGATCCACGATCTCGGACGCTTCCTTGCGATGGCTGCCGATCTCGGCGAGCGACAGCGTATCGGCGTTGAGTTCGCCGAACGACTTCACCATCTCCGACGGCTCCAGGCCCGGCTCGACCGGATATTCGTAGTTCGTCTCAGCGTAGATCTGCTGCGCCTTGTCGCTCGCCAGGAACTGGATGAGCTTGACGGCATTGTCGCGGTTCGGCGCGTTCTTCGCCAGCGCCGCGCCCGAGATGTTGACGTGCGTCTTGCCGTTCTCGAAGGTCGGGAAGATCACGTTGATCGCGTTGCCCCACTCCTTCTCCTTCGGCTCCTTCTCGTTGGTGCGCATCAGGCCGACATAATAGGTGTTGCCGAGCGCGATGTCGCATTCGCCCGAGAAGATCGCGCCGGCCTGCGGCCGGTCGCCGCCGTCGGGCTTGCGGCCGAGATTGGCCTTGAGGCCGGTCACCCACTCCTCGGCCTTCTCGGGGCCCCAATGGGCGATCGCCGCCGAGATCAGCGCGAGGTTGTAGTCGTGCTGGCCCGAGCGCATGCAGAGCTTACCCTTCCACTTGGGGTCGGCGAGATCGGCATAGGTCAGCGCGGTGTCGGTGACGCGGTCCTTCGACGCGTAGATGACGCGGGCGCGCTTGGTCAGGCCGAACCAGTGTCCCTCGGGGTCGCGATATTCGGCCGGGATCTCCGCGTTGACCACCTCGTCGTTCAGCGCCTGGGTGATGCCCGCTTCCTTGGCCTTGGTCAGGCGCGAGATGTCGACCGTCATGATGACGTCGACCGGCGAGTTGGTGCCTTCCGCCTGGACGCGCTCCTCGAGACCCTTGTCGAGAAACAGCACTTCCGTCTTGATGCCGGTTTCGGCCGTGAAGGCGTCGAGCACCGGCTTGATCAGGTCGGGCTGGCGGTAGGTGTAGATGTTGACCGCACCGTCCGCATAGGCGGCGCCGGAAAACAGCGCGGCGAGCGCGAAGGCCGCGACGGAATTCATCTTAACGTTCATGTGTCTCTCTCCTGGCCGTCGAGGGTCGGGGGTGTGGCACGTGCTTCATCCCTGGTTCCGGACCGGAACGCCGTCTCTATGTAAAATCTGACCGTGGGCGTCAAGATAAGCGATAGGGAAATCAATAGGTTAGAACCGTTCTAAACTGGACGATTCGTGACCACTTTCAACGGGATGCCCTTCGGAGGCCATCGGTGGCGCGGCACTCGGTCACAGGAATGTGTTTCATCTATCCGGGCAGCCACCGATGTCCGTCATGTTCTGCAGCAGTCGCTGGGGTACAGTTTCAACTGACCACTCGCCAGTCTCCACCGGCTTGGCGTCCGCATCGGCGAGGCATGGATTCCCGACACTCTCCGCTCGCTTTGCTCGCTCACGAGGTCGGGAATGACGGATTGCTTCGGCTGCACAGCCAATCGCCAAGGTTACGACTGGCGAAAAGTCGCAATTGGCGGAAGTGTGGATGCAATGCTCGATGTGCAGCAGTACGGCTCGACGGAAAGCAGTTACGGCAACTTTACAGGTTAGCCGAAGCGTAATTCGGAGATTAACTGGAGCGTAATATGAAGTCCGTCATTCCCGACCTCGTGAGCGAGCGAAGCGAGCGGAGAGTGTCGGGAATCCATGCCTCGGAGTTGCCGCAACAAAGACTGCCCAGACTAAGTTCACGGCAGCCAAGCCAAGGTGAGTGGCCGGCAACTCACAGCAGATGCCACGAAATATCGTGCCAATGCGGATTATGCTCTTCGATCAGCTTGATCTTCCACGCTCGCGGCCATTTCTTGATCGCCTTCTCCCGCGCAATGGCGTCGACGATCAGTTCATATTCGTCGAACCAGACCAGCCGCATGACGCCGTATCGGGCCGCAAACTTCGAGCCGGTGCCCGTCCGATGCTGATGTATCCGGCCGGCGAGATCCGACGTCACGCCGGTGTAAAGCGTGCCGTTCTTCTGTGACGCCAGGATATAGACGTACCCCCGCCTGCCCATCGTGCAATTGTAAGGACAGGCAATGTCGCGGCAAGCCGGCGCGAGAAACTAATCCGCGAGCACCCTCGTCGGCGGGAAGGCCACTTCGACCAGCGTGCCTTCTCCCGGCGTCGAGTGGATGGAGAATCTGGCGCGGTTGGCCTCCACCATCGCCTTGGTCAGCGGCAGGCCGAGGCCGGTGCCGTCGCCGCGCGTGCGCTTCAGCGAGTTGATCTGCTTGAACGGCTTCAGCGCCTGCTCGATCTCGGCCGGCGTCATGCCGATGCCGGTGTCGCGCACCCTAAGCACCACCTCGCCTTGCGCCTCGTAGGCGGTGGAGACGATCACCTGGCCGCCGGCCTGCGTGTAGCGCACGGCGTTGGACAGGATGTTGAGCGCGATCTGGCGGACGCTGCGCAAATCCGCAACCACGTCCGGCAGCTTCGAGGCGAAGCTCGAGCGGATGATCACCCGCTCGCGGTTGGCCTGCGGCTGCATCAGCGCCACCGTCTCGGCCAGCGTCTCGTTGAGCGATACGGCCTCGTAGGCCATCTCCTGCTGTCCGGCCTCGATCTTTGAGATGTCGAGGAGGTCGTTGACGAGGTCGAGCACGTGGTTGCCCGAGCGGTTGATGTCACGGAGATAGTCGCGGTAGCGGTCGTTGGCGACCGGCCCGAACTTCTCGTCCAGCATCAGTTCGGAGAAGCCGATGATGGCGTTGAGCGGCGTGCGGATCTCGTGGCTGATGCGCGCCAGGAACTCGGTCTTGTGCGAGGAGGCGCGCTCGGCCGTCGCGCGCGCCTGCGTCAGCTCCTCCTCGGCGCGCTTCCACTGGGTGATGTCGCGCACCACCGCGCAATAGCCGCTGTCGCCGGGCAGCTTGCCGATCGTCATGAAGAGCGGGATGAAGCGGCCCTCCGCTTCGCGGCCGATCACCTCGCGCCCGTCGTTGAGCACGCTCGCGACGCCGTGGTCGGTGAGCCCGTTGAGGTAGTCGCCGGCCGCCTTCTGGCTTTCGATCGCGAAGAGCGACGCGAAGGATTTTCCGGCCACATCATCGCTGTCCATGCCAAACAGCGCTTCGGCCGGCCGGCTGATCGAGCGGATGCTCCCGTCGCGGGCGATCAGCACGACGCCGTCGGTCGCCGTATCGATGATGGTGCGCATCTCGGCGACGCGCGCCTCGAGTTCGGCGATCAGCGGCGACTGGCCGGAGCCGAGCGTGCCCTCCCTGGCGCGGGACAGCACCAGCAGCAGCGCCTTGCCGCCTTCCCACGGGACCGACTGCAGGAACGCCTGGACGGGGAATTCCTCGCCGCCCTTCGTCTTCAGCCGCATGTGGCGATCGGTCTGGCGCGGACCGGGGTCGTGCTCGTCGCCGGCCTCATCCTCGTAGGGATCGGCGAACAGAACACCGATGCCGCCGGCGTCGGCCAGTTCCTCGATCGAGCGGTAGCCGGTCAGCGCGAAAAACTCGTCATTGGCGTAGTGCAGCCTGTCGCCGGAATGGACGAGCAGCGGCACGGGCAGCCTTTCGAGGATCGACAGGCCTGCGCCTGCCTCGGCCGGCGAGGCAGCGGCCGCTTCCGCCTCTCCCGCCGCCGCGACGTCGGCCGCTCTCGTCTCTTCCGCAGCTTCCGCATCGGTCTCGTCGGCCTGCAATGGCTCGATGCCGACCGGTTCGGCTGCTCTCGTCTCGGCATCCGCCGATCCGGCCGCCGCCGGGGCCTCGCCACCGGGCTCGGCAGGAGCTGGTTCGCTCACCTCCGCCGGCGCTTCCTCCTGCGCAACAGGTAGCGTGTGCCCGTCCAGCGCTGCCGCCTCTTCCATCTCGACCATGGCGGCGGATTTCGGCGCGTCATCGCTCGCCGGCCCGGCGGGCTCGTCCTTGCCCCATTGCGCAAAGTCGAGCAGCGACATCCCCGGACGGCCGCTCTTGCGCGCCTTCGCCGGCGGGGTGACGGGTTCCTTCGGTTCCGAAGCTTCCCCGGCTTCCGTTGCGGGCGGCACTGCTTCCGGCTCCGCCGCCCGGGCTTCGCCGGTGGACGCTACCTGTTCGAAAGCTTCAGAGACGGTCTTCTCCGGCAGATCAGCCGCTTCGTCCGTCACCCCGTCGAGCGCCTGCAGCGCGGCGACGTCTTCGGCGTCGACGGTCGCATCGTCCGGCTCCTCGAACACGGCCTGCTCACCGGCCGGTGGCTCAGACCGCCCTGCCTCGCGTGCCGGCGCAGCACCGCTGACCTCCGTCCGCTTCTCAGCTTCCGCGGGTCCCGCCTCCGGCTTCGGCTTGCTTTCGGTTTCCGGCGTCGCCGACGCGCCGCTTTCCTTCTTCAGCCGCTCGCCGATCTGCTGGAAGGTTATGCGCTCACCGGCGGACAGGCTGCGCTCGCCGCCATTGCCGTTCGGCCCACGGTCGTTGGCGGGGTGCCTGTGCTCGGCCAGCCGGATGATCTTGTCGGAGAAGCGGCGGTCCGGCGCGGACGCCACCGCCAGCGCCGGCTTTTCGCCATGGAAGGGGTCGGCGGCATCGGTCGTCGCGTTGTCGTCGCGTGGAACGTCTTTCGCGGGCTTCGGTTCGGCGGCGGTCGCGGCGTCTTCCGCCCGGCGCGGCGTTGCGTCCGGCTCCGTCTCCGGCAGCCTGACCAGGACCAGCCCTATGCCTTCGGGGTCGGGCATCGCGTCGCCGGTGCGTGCGACGCCGAAGCCGCGAAAACCTTCGAAATTGCGGTTGCGATCGTAGACGGGCAGCGCGGCCAGATCGACCGGGATCTTGAGGTCGGTGCCGGCCACCGGCCAGGCGACCGAGCGGCCCGACCATGTGTCGCGGCGCGCCAGCAGCCCGGCGATCTCGCCGGTCGCGTCGAAGCCGAATGCGTTCGCCACGTCGTGGAACCGCCGCCCGACGATGTCGGCGGCAAGCTCGCCGACGGCGAGCGAGAATTCGCGCGAGATCTGGCTGAATTTTCCGTCGGCGTCGGTCCGCCACACGAAACGGACCGGCCCGCTTGCGCGCTGCGCCGGCTGCGCTTCCTGAGGCGGCGCCTGAGGCGCAGCCTCTTTCTGTGCTTGTGTCTCCGACACGGCCTCTTGCGGTGCTTCCGACTCGCGCGCCACGACGGCGGCTTCTGCCACCTCCGGCCGAGCGGCCTCGTCCTCTACACCCTCTGGTCCCGCCGCCTCCGCAGGGACGGACGATGCCTCGTTCTCCGGTTCGGCCATGGCCTGCCCGGAGGCCGGCTCGATCTCCATCGGGCCGCCAAGCTCGGGGGCCTCCGTCGGAGGCGGTACGGCATCCGCTACGGCTTCGATCGACGGTTCCTCTGTTTCCGGACGTCCAGCACCATCGGTGCTGCCGAGATACCAGATCTCGCGGACCGGGGGCTGCCCGGCGAGGACCGCCGCCTCGGCGGCCGCTTCCACGTCGAGCGCACCGGTGTCCGTCGGCGTCGCCGCGGCGGCTTCCTCCTCCGGCTCGTCGGCGAAATTCTCGTCGATCACGACCAGCAGATGCCGCTCGTCGGTCAGCCGCGCCAGCCCGGCCGGCAGAGCGCCGCGCCTGCCCTGCAGCATGCGCTTGACGATCGGTTGCCGTTCCCTCGCCTCGCTGACCATGTCCGCCAGCGCTTCCTTGGCAAGGCCGAGCCGCGCGAAACCGGGAGCCGCCGCCTCGACCCCGCCTTCCCTGTCGATAAAAGCCAGGAAATGACCGGCCGCCGAGAAGCCGCCGATCGCTCTTGCCGAAATGTCGTCGTCCGCGCCGCCGACGCTGGCCGGCTGTGCGAGCAGGATCGCCCTCTCGCCGTCGGGCAGCGTCACCGCGCTCGCCAGGAACTGCAGCGCCCAGCTCGACATGCCCGACGCAACCCGCACCAGCAGCGCGCGGTCGCGGCCGATGTCGGGGAATCCGCTGGTCGCCGCGATCTGCCGCTTCGCCGCCGCGCCCAGCGGCGCCTCGGCGCCGAGCGCCGTCTCGACGTCGGCATGGCCGAACAGCGCCGCGCCCGGACCGTTCGCCCAGATCATCTCCCCGAGGTCGTCGGACAGGATGACGAGTGCGTCGCCGGCGGCGAAACGCTCACGCACTTCGTCGAGCGCGGCAACGTCCAGGAAAGAGTAAGAGGCTTGCGCCATGCGACCCGTGAAATCCCCTTTGCAGAACGATGTCTGCTTAACCCTTTATTAATAAAACCCGGACCCGCCCTCCGTCCATCAAACTGGTGTCTGCAATGAGGCAAATTGCCGGTTTTGGTTAATCTCCCCAGGTACTTATGGTGCATCGCACAATAAATATTGCAATGCACAATAAAATGGCCTATATCGACGCCATACCTGAACAAGACGGCCCAACTCGGCCAGCCGCCAGCTTGCGCGCCGCTTCTATCAAAGGACATGAAAATGGCCAAGACGGCAGAAAAAACCGCTGAGTTCGAGACCATCGAGTTCCCGAGCTTCGACGCATCCAAGGCGACCGACCAGATCCGCGCCTTTGCGGAAAAGAGCGTCGAGCAGTCGAAGGAAGCCTACGCCAAGCTGAAGACCGGCGCCGAGGAGACCCAGAAGGCCCTCGAGACGACCTTCGAAAACGCCAGGACCGTTTCCAGCGACCTGTCGCTCAAGACCATCTCCGCTTTCCGCGCCAACGCCGAGTCGAGCTTCGCCCACCTCGAGGCGCTCGTCGGCGCCAAGTCGCTCTCCGAAGTCTTCGAGCTGCAGACCTCCTTCCTGCGCAAGCGCGTCGAGACGAGCGTCGAGCAGGCCAAGGACTTCCAGGCCGCCGCCAGCAAGGCCGCCGAGAAGGTCTCCGCCCCGATGAAGACCGTCTTCGAGAAGACGGTGAAGGAACTCAAGATCGCCTGACGCGTTCTGGCGATCAAGTCATACCGGCAGGCGGCACCTCCTCCCGCTTCCTTCCGGGCAGCAGCCGGCACCTCCTCCCGCCGGCTCGTGACAGGAAAAGGCCGGCACCTCCTCCCGCCGGCCTTTTTCTTTGTCCGCCAGCCAGTGCCGTTCCCCGGCCACGCCAGTTTCGGCTTTGCCTTGGAATGGGGTTGAATTAAATTGCGATAGCCCGTATGGACCCCCTCGCCCAAGGCGAGCGCGTCGCCGGCGGGCGAGCCGTTCCCGGCATGTGCCGTTGTAGCTCAGTTGGTTAGAGCGCCGGATTGTGGATCCGGAGGTCGGTGGTTCGAGCCCACCCAACGGTACCAACTTTTTTCCAGACCCTGACTGTTGACATACCAATCGCCGCACATGTGAAACCGGCATCGGCGCATGGCTTGGCTCCTCAATCGTCACCTGACCACCGAAAATTCGTACTGGTCCCAGCTTTCAACCGCCTTGTACTCGTCGCTACGTCCTCGTGACCCGAAGGGATTGCGGAAAACAGCGCCGCAGCAAGTCAGTTTTCCTGGAAAGGACCTGCATACGAAATTGCCTTGCACCCATGCCGTTCCAGCCAAGGTTTCGCCGCCGATCGTTTCATGCAGGACGCCGTCCGGCGAGATCGTACGCTGCATCGGGAGAAACTTGTGCAACACTTGTTTGCCCCGCACTTCATGGCCAAACAGCAGCGATTTTATTTCATCTCCGGTCAGCCGGTCGTCCGGACTCATGCCCGCCTTTGCTAGAGGCGGCAGATCGGGGACGCCCGCCTTGGCCAGCCCGACCAGGAGACGTTCGATGTCGGCCGTATTCCTGAACACCATGTAATCCTGCGTCGTCAGCAGGTTCGGCGCGTGGTCCTGCCTTTCTTTCATGACTTTCCTGAATTTTTCCAGGGCCGCGGCCGCCGCTTCCTTGCGGCCCAGATGTGCGTTGGCCGACACGAGGATCTGCAAGGCGTAGAATTTTGGCCAGGGGTCCCGCGATTCAAAGTCCATTTTTTCGATGGTGTGAACCGCGTCCTCGAACTTGCCCTGGCCGAACTCGGCCAAGCCGGTCTGATAGCGGCGATAGTCCATCCAGGAATTGGGGTCGACGCGGGCCGCTGCATCGAGATATGTGAGCGCTTCCTTCGGCCTGCCGTTGAAATTCAGGGCATTGGTGAGCGAAAGATAGTTCCAGGGGTCGCTCGGATCGAGCGCCACCGATTCCAGGAGTACGGACACCGCCTCATCGGAATTGTGTTCCCTGACCATCAGTTCGGCGACCAACTGGTAGTAGCCCGTCGAAGGATGTTTCGCCGCCAGCTCCAGCGTCTCGCGGACCTTGCCGTAGGCCTCGTCAACCGAAAGTCCCATGAAAACCGCCCGGTTGATGTCGGCATCCCAATAGCACCAGGCGAGCTGGGCGTAGGCCGCGCCGAAATTCGGGTCGATCTCCACCGCACGCTTGAGCAGTTCGACGGCCTTTGCGAATTCTTGTGGTGTATTGACGCGATTGTAGATGTCGAGCGCCTTCAGGTAGGCGTCATAGGCTTCCGGATTGTCGGTGCCGCCGGCGCGCGCCGGCACAGCGGTGCTGACGAGGCGAAGCTGCAACGCGCCCGCAATGCTGGCGACGACCTTGTCCTGCAGCGCAAAGACGTCGGCCCAGCTGCCGTCGAAGCGCTCCGCCCAAATATGACCGGAATTCGTGGCGTCGATCAACTGCGCATTGATGCGCATCTCGTCGCCGACGCGGCGGATTGAGCCTTCCAGCAGGTAGCGGACGCCGAGTGCAGCCGCGATCTCGTCGGACTTCGTGTCCTTGCCCTTGTAAGCGAAGGCGGCGTTGCGGGAGACGACGAAAAGGCCCGGCACGCGCGCGAGCTCCGTCGTCAGATCCTCCGTAAAGCCGTTGGCGAGATATTCCCGTTCCTTGTCGTCGCTGAGATCGTCGAATGGCAGGACGACCAGCGATGGCCGGCCATCGTCAAAGATTGGGGTTTCGGATTGCACAAGGCTGTCCCACGGCTGCCACCAGGCTGCGATAAGGCCGAGGGCCACCAACGCGAGGACAGAAGCGATGGCCGGCCACCGGCTGGAGCGCAGCTTGCCGCGCCGGCCCGGAGCCATTGCCGCCACCCGGGAATCGAGCAGCACGCGAAAGGCCTGAACCGGCTCGGCGATGTTCTTCATCTTCTGTTCGCCCATTGGCTCGAAGGCGAAAGCCAGCTTCCTTTCGACCTCGCGGGCCACCTTGCCGGAGACACAGATGCCACCCGGCTCCGCCAACTGCTCAAGTCTCGCCGCGATGTTGACGCCGTCGCCGTAGCGGTCGTCGCCCTCGACGATCACCTCGCCGAGATTGATGCCGATCCGCACCTGGATCTGCTCCGCCTGGCGAACCGAGCCATTGCGTTCCGACAGGCCACGCTGCAGCGACACCGCGCATTCGACCGCATCCACCACGCTGCCGAACTCGGCGAGCAGGCCGTCGCCCATCAGCTTGAATATGTGGCCGTGATGGCGTTCGATCTCAGGCTCGAACAGTTCCTTGCGCCCGGCGCGAAGGCGCTCGAACGTACCAGCCTCGTCGCGCTCCATCATGGCCGTGTAGCCGACCACATCTGCCGCCAGGATCGCTGAAAGCTTACGGTCCATCGGTGACCTTAGCCCCGCCGAATTATACGCCCGCTGGACAGAAACTAAACGCCAAAATGCGGTCAGGCGGCAAACGTCGGCTCGGTCGAGGATAGGGCGCCGGCTACTGGAAATCGAAGGCGCTGAGGCCCGTCACCATTTCGTCCAATCCCAGCGGGCGCGTCACCGGCGGCTCGGCGCGGGCGAGGCAGCCGGCGCGCTCGCAGAGCCGGCAGGCCGGCCCGACCGGGGTCGGCGGCGTTGCAGCCAGCCCAGCGCCGTAAACGATCTGGTCGCGGAAGGAGATGTCGCAGGCCAGCAGCAGCGCGGTCCGGCGCGGGCGCTCCCCGAAGGCGCTTTGCGGCCCATCGAGGGTGCGCGCCATGCAGAGGAAAGCCGCGCCGTCAGGCATCTCGACCGCCTCGACAAGCAGGCGGCCCGGCTCGGCGAAGGCGGCGTGGACAAGCAGCTTCGGACAGCCGCCGCCGAAGGCCGCGTGCGGGAAGCCGGCCGCGCCGGCGCGGCGCAGCCGGTTGCCGGCGCCGTCCGCTTCCATCAGCAGGAAGGGCACGCCGGCGCTGCCCGTACGCTGCAGCGTGACGAGGCGGGTGGCGGCATGTTCGAAGGACACGCCGAAGCGTGCGGCGAGCACGCCGACATCGTAGCGGGCTCGGACCGCCGCCTGCAGGAAGGCGGCATAGGGCATCATCAGCGCATGGGCGGCGTAACGGCCGAGCTCGAAGCGGGCGAGCCGGCGCGCCTCGTCGGAAGAAAGCTTCAGCGCCGCCACCTCCCGCTCCAGCGCCTCGCGCATGCGGATCAGGCAGGCCTCCATCGCGATCTCGCGAAGCTGGTCGGCGCGCGAAAGCCGCTCGGACAGGTAAAGACGCTGCGAGTGGCGGTCGTAGCGCCTGCGCCAGTTGGGCATGGTCGCGGCCGGCAGCACCCTGACCGAGATGCCGTGCTCCTTGCGCAGCCATGCCTTCAGCGCGGCGAACAGGTCGTCGCCGGGGTCGATGTCCCCAGCGAAGGCTTCGGCCGCCTCCTCGAGCGCCGAAAAATGGCTGGCGCGATGTTCGAATATCTCCCTGACCTCGTCGACCGGCAGCCGCGCGGCCGACAGGGTCGTCGCCCTGCCCTCGCCGGCAAGCAATGCGTTGAGGTCCGACAGGCGCTCGGCCTGCTCGCGATAGGCGCGGAAGAGTTTCAGCACGGCGGCAGAGGCATTGGGCGCCGCCTCGGCGAGCTCGACCAGTTCCTGGTCGCCCGGCAGTTCGCCCGCCAGCAGCGGGTCGGAAAAAACTTCCTTCAGCGCCGCCACCGAGCCGCGCGTTTCGGCCTGCAGTTCCTGCGGATCGATGGCGTAGACCGAGGCCAGTTTCAGGATGAGCTGGACGGTGATCGGCCGCTGGTTGCGCTCGATGAGGTTCAGATAGGAGGGTGAGATGCCGAGGCCCTCGGCCATGGCCGTCTGGGTGAGGCCACGCTCCATGCGCAAGCGGCGGATGCGCGGGCCGGCGAAGATTTTCTGGTCAGCCATAGCGATCGACCCTGCGAAAACGGCGGCGCCTGGGCTTTGGAACGCTTTTACAAATCTTTACAGATTTACAACCGCCTCGTGTCAAGCGCACGACTGATTTTCCTTTATTTTCCGCTATTTCGCAAGTGCGAACTGGCACTTCGACCTTATTCTTGTAAACAAAGTCATATCGAAAGGAGCCTCAAGGCTTCCCGAGAACCAGCACGATGAGACCGCAGGAGCCTCGTATGACCGATTTTTACAAGTTCGTTCCCACCGCAGCCGAGGGCCGCTTCGAGGGCATCGAACGCCCCTATACGCCGGAGGATGTCGAGCGGCTGCGCGGCTCCGTCCAGATCCGCCATACGCTGGCCGAGAACGGCGCCAACCGGCTATGGCAGCTCATCCATCGCGAAGACTTCGTCAACGCGCTCGGCGCCGTCACCGGCAACCAGGCGATGCAGCAGGTCCGCGCGGGGCTGAAGGCGATCTACCTGTCGGGCTGGCAGGTCGCGGCCGACGCCAACACGGCAGGCGCGATGTATCCCGACCAGTCGCTCTATCCGGCGAACGCTGCTCCCGAGCTGGTCAGGCGCATCAACCGCACCCTGCAGCGCGCCGACCAGATCGAGACGGCGGAGGGCAACGGGCTGTCCGTCGAGACCTGGTTCGCGCCGATCGTCGCCGACGCTGAGGCCGGTTTCGGCGGACCGCTCAACGCCTTCGAGATCATGAAGGCCTTCATCGAGGCGGGCGCGGCCGGCGTCCATTTCGAGGACCAGCTCGCATCGGAGAAGAAGTGCGGCCATCTCGGCGGCAAGGTGCTGATCCCGACCGCCGCGCATATCCGCAACCTCAACGCCGCGCGGCTCGCCGCCGACGTCATGGGCACGCCGACGCTGATCGTGGCGCGCACCGACGCCGAAGCCGCCAAGCTGCTCACGTCGGACATCGACGAGAACGACAAGCCGTTCGTCGACTACGACGCCGGCCGCACGGCCGAGGGTTTCTACCAGGTCCGCAACGGCATCGAGCCGTGCATCGCGCGCGCCATTGCCTATGCGCCGCATTGCGACCTGATCTGGATGGAGACGGGCAAGCCCGACCTGGCGCAGGCCAGGAAATTCGCCGAGGCGGTGCACAGGGCCCATCCGGGCAAGAAGCTCGCCTACAATTGCTCGCCGTCCTTCAACTGGAAGAAGAACCTCGACGACGCGACGATCGCGAAGTTCCAGCGGGAGCTCGGCGCGATGGGCTACAGGTTCCAGTTCATCACGCTCGCCGGCTTCCACCAGCTCAACTACGGCATGTTCGAGCTGGCGCGCGGTTATCGCGACCGCCAGATGGCGGCCTATTCCGAGCTGCAGCAGGCAGAGTTTGCGGCCGAGGCCAACGGCTACACAGCGACCAAGCACCAGCGCGAGGTGGGCACCGGCTATTTCGACGCCGTGTCGATGGCCATCACCGGCGGCAAGTCGTCGACCACCGCCATGCATGAATCGACCGAGACCGAACAGTTCCGTCCCGGCGCGGAGAATGAACAGTTCCGCCCGGCGGCGGAGTAATTTCAGGGAGAAGAGCCATGAACGTCAGACCGCAAGTCAAGCAGCGCGCCGAGGAACAGGCCTCGGCGATGAGCACCGACCAGCAGGCGGCGATCCGCATCCTCGCCAACGACCTGCACCGGCTGAACCAGGCGGTGATGCAGGCGGTCGAAGCCGGCGTTTCGGTCGAGCTGGTCCGCTCGGCGCGCCATCACGGCGGCAACGGCAACTGGGGCGACCTGTTGATCCCCGTCGTGGTGACCCAGCAGCCGGCCGCATAGGCGGCGACATGAAGTCGACAACGGTTTCGCCGCGGCGGCGGCGAAGCCGCCCGTACACCCTCCGTTAAGCCTGTGATTCCACAGCGGAACACAATGCCGTCACTGGCGTTGACCCTGAGCCGGAATTAATGTTTCGGCAGTCGTTATCGAGCGGCTTTTCAAACCCAGGGTGCATTCGAAGCCATGACGGGATCGCGGGTCGAACCGGATTTCGACCAGGACAGGAATTTTGCCGACAGGGACGCCCCACATGGGCTGGCGCCCGATATGTCGAGGGTCCTGGTCGCCGGCAACTCGCAGATCAACCGCATCGTCGTCTGCAGGATCGTCGAAAGGTCGGGCCTGAAGCCCGTCAGCGAGAATCCGGTGAGCGCGGTGCGCGTTCTCCCGCTGGTCTTTCCCGTTCTTGTCATCCTCGACGGCGGCCCCGACAACAATGATTGCGACGGCGTCATCGGAGGCGTGGTGGCGCTGCGGCGGGCGTCCGGCAGGAAGCTGCCGGCGGTGATCCTGCTCTCCAACCGCGCCGCCGATCCGGCATCCTTCAGCGGCGTGGTCGACGCAGTGGTGACGAAGCCCTTCACCGCCGATCATCTGCAGCCGGTCGTGGAGCGCCTGGTGAGGGCTGCAAGGGAGTAGCCGAGGGTTTTCCTCGATGCGAAACCGGGCATCACTAACGCCGTCTTAACTCTATTGGACGGACGATAGATTCTGATCCCTGTCGACCTGTGATAAAGACTGCGCTTTGCAGCCGGGACGCCGCTGTGCGTATTAAAAATCAGATCATCGTTTCCGTACTCGGCGCCACCGCCCTGATTGGGCTGGTCGGCGTCATCGCCGTTCTGAGCCAGAAGCGCCTTGCCGAGGCGCACGCGGTGACCGAGGCGATCAACGTCTCCCGGCAGTTCGCACAAACCATCGCCTTCAAGCCGTCCGACGGACAGGGCGCCCTGCTCGACCAGCCTGAGGCCTTGCGCCAGTTCGTGGAAGCGCACCGGCAGAGCTCGAAACGCGATTTCATAGTGGTCGACCGGAACAAGATGATCGTGGCCGACAGTTCGGACGAACAGCGGGTCGTCGGCCAATTGTTCGACGAAGACCGGAACAACGAAGTCGGCCTGACGATGGAAGACGGCGTTCCGCGCCATTTTCTGGAGGACAATGACGATAGCGAATATCAGCATGAGCTTATCGCTGTCCCCGTCGAATACCCGCCCGGAAGCGTCGCCGGCGCGGTCGTGCTCGAATACGCGCCGGTCCTGGCGGCGGTTCAGAAGCAGGCCAACGCGATGCAGTGGATCGTCGCTCTGGCGGCGGCGGCGGCCATGCTGGCGGCCATGGGTCTGCTGACGGTGGTGCTGCGCCATTTCGATTTCGGGCTGTCCAGCCTGACGGCGGGCATGAAGTCGCTGGCCGAAGGGCAGTCGGGCACGCGTATCGCGAACGTTTCCAACGACGAGTTCGGCGAGCTGGCAAAGGGCTTCAACGCCATGGCCACCGAACTTGAAGCGTCGCGCGCCGAACTCATGGTGCAGAAATCCTACGTCGAGGACATCGTCCAGGCAGCGGCCGAAGGCATCGTCGTCATGGATGGCGGGGGCCGCGTCGTTTCCGCCAACCCGGCGGCGGCAGCGATCCTCGGCCTGCGGGCGGACCGGATCGCCGGGCAGGACTGGCGCTCGGTGATCACGATGGAGCCCGCGAAGAGCAGTGAGGCGGCTCAAAAAACCTCCCTGGTCGAGCTGGCGCTGTCGACCGGCCGCCAGCATCAGGCCGAAGTGCGCCTGGTGCGGCCGGATGGCGCCAGGATGCCGACGATCGCCAGCTGCGGCCCGCTCAGCGGCGCCGAGGGGGGCGTCGTGCTGACGCTCAGCGACATCAGCGAACTGCGTCGCGCCGAGGGGGTGGTCAGCGAGCGGGCAACGAGCTGGCAATCCTCAATCGCGCACTGCAGGAGAAGTCCGAAACGACGGCCCGCCTGGTCAAGCTCGGGGAACTGCTCCAGGCCTGCGTCACCTTTCCCGAGGCGTTCTCGGTGGTCGGATCGGCGATGGCCGAATTCGTCGGCGGGCTCTCCGGCACCGTCCATCTGACGAGCGCGTCGCGCAACCTTGTCGACGAGATGGCGCATTGGGGCGCCGTTCGTTCGAGCGTCGCCCAGTTCTCCCCGGAGGATTGCTGGGCGCTGCGGCGCGGACAGGAGCACATGTCAGGGCCGGGCATCCTATCGCCGCGCTGCGCCCACATCACGGAAAACGGCAATCGCGGCTACGTCTGCATGCCGCTCGCCGCACAGGGCGAAACGCTGGGCATACTGCATCTGTGCGAAGCCGACGCGGCGGAGAAGCCCGACTGGCTCGACGAGCGGCGCCAGATCCTGCGCGGCGTCGTCGACACGCTTGCGCTCGCGCTGGCCAATCTGCGCCTGCGCGAAACGCTCCGGCAACAGTCGATCCGCGACCCCAACACCGGGCTTTTCAACCGCCGGTATCTCGAGGAGACAAGCAGCCGCGAGCTGAGGCGGATGGAGCGGTCCCAGCTGCCGCTGGCGATGATCATGCTCGACGTCGACCATTTCAAGCAGTTCAACGACACGTTCGGCCACGAGGCCGGCGATCTGGTGCTGAAGCAGGTGGCGGCGACGATGCTCGACCACGCCCGGGAAGCCGACGTGGTGTCGCGTTACGGCGGCGAGGAGTTCGCGCTGGTGATGCCCGGCGCCTCGCTGCAGGAGGGCGTGGACCGCGCCGAAGCGCTGCGTGCGGCGGTAAAGCAGCTTCACGTCACGCATCGCGGCCGCACGCTCGGCACCATTACCGTCTCGCTCGGCGTCGCGGCATATCCCGAGCATGGAACGGGCTGGTCCGAACTCGCCAACGCCGCCGACCACGCGCTCTACAAGGCAAAGGAAGAGGGCCGCGACCGGGTCATGGCGGCGCCCGGCGGCGGCACGCAGGCCGAGCGGCCGCCGATCCACGTCGTACCGTCCATCTCCTAACCCGGGGCCACCCCTTCCCTTTCTGCATGCCGCGCGGCTATAGTCCGAAATCCGCAACATCCATTCGGTGATTGATGCCGCCCGTCAAGAAGGAAGCCCGTCCGTCCAGCCGCGCGGGACGTACACGCACGCCCGCTTTCGTGAAGAACCGCCGCGGCGTGAAGAACTGGAAGGAAGTCAGCGCCTGGCTCGATTGGCGCGGCATCGAAGACATAGAGTGCATCACCCCCGACCAGGCCGGCATAGCGCGCGGCAAGATGATGCCGTCGAAGAAGTTCACCTCCAACACGTCGCTGGCGCTGCCGTCGGCCGTCTTCATGACCACCATATCGGGCGGCTACCCGGAGGACGGCAACGGCTTCTCCTACCCGGAGGACGACGGCGACCTCAAGCTGATGCCCGACCTCGGAACGCTGTCGGAGGTTCCCTGGGAGACCGACCCGACGGCGCAGGTGATCTGCGACCTCGTGCACCAGGACGGGCGCTCGGTGGAATTCACGCCCCGCAACGTGCTGAAACGCGTCATCGCCGCCTATCATGCGCGCGGCCTGAAGCCGGTCGTGGCGCCCGAGATCGAGTTCTACCTCGTGCGCAAGAACCCCGATCCCGACTATCCGCTGACGCCGCCCGTCGGGCGCTCGGGCCGGCCGATCGGCGGCGGCGCCGGCTATTCGATCGCCGGCGTCAACGAATTCGACGAGCTGATCGACGACATCTATCATTTCTCGGAAGCGCAGGGCCTGGAGATCGACACGCTGATCCACGAGGAGGGCGCCGGGCAGCTGGAGATCAACCTGCGCCACGGCGACCCGGTCGAGCTCGCCGACCAGGTCTTCCTCTTCAAGCGCACGATCCGCGAGGCGGCGCTGAAGCACGAGACCTACGCCACCTTCATGGCCAAGCCCATGCAGGGGCAGCCGGGCTCGGCCATGCACATCCACCAGTCCGTGCTCAACACCCGGACCGGACGCAACGTCTTCACCAACGAGGACGGCAGCGAGTCGGCCGCCTTCTTCCATTTCATCGGCGGCATGCAGCAGCATGTGCCCAACGCGCTGGTCATGTTCGCGCCCTATGTGAACTCCTACCGGCGATTGACCCAGGCGGCGTCGGCTCCGGTGAACAACAAATGGGGCTACGACAACCGCACCACTGCCTTCCGGGTGCCGCGCTCAGACCCCTCGGCGCGGCGCGTCGAGAACCGCATCCCCTCCTCCGACGCCAATCCCTATCTGGCGCTCGCCGCCTCGCTCGCCTGCGGGCTGATCGGCCTGACCCGGAAGCTGAAGCCCGACGATCCGATCCTGACCACGGCCAACGAGGACGAGATCGACCTGCCGCGCGGCCTGCTCGAGGCAGTCGACCTGTTCGAGGACGACAAGGATCTGCGCGAGGTGCTCGGCGAATCCTTCGTCACCACCTACGCAGCCATCAAGCGCGCCGAGTTCGAGACCTTCATGGAAGTGATCTCGCCGTGGGAGCGTGAGTATCTGCTGCTCAATGTTTAGGGGAGTAGGGGAGTAGGGGAGTAGGGGAGTAGGGGAGTAGGGGGAATGGCCGAAGGAGGGCGCTCGTATCAAGATCTTTTGGTATGGCAGCAGTCCATGGACCTCGTCACTGAAATCTACTCGATGACGAAGGCTTGGCCAAAGGAGGAGCTCTTCGGCCTCACGACTCAGGTACGGCGCGCCGCTACTTCCATCCCTGCGAACATAGCCGAAGGTTATGGCCGCGAGCATCGCGGCTCCTATCTTCAATTTCTCCGCATCGCCCAGGGCTCACTGAAAGAGCTCGAAACCCACCTTCTGATTGCCGAGCGGGTAGGGGTAGCCCCCAAAGATAGAATTGCAACTCTCCTCCAGCGTGTTGAAAGCGTAGGCAAGCTGCTCCGGCTGCTTTTGCGGAAACTGGCCAGCACGTAGCCGATCTCTTCCCCTATCTCCCCTACTCCCTTACTCACTTACTCCCCCGGTCCACCATGCCCTACCAATCCCCCATCTCCCCCGGTTACTCCTGGTACGAAGACACCGCCGGTCGTAGACCGGACTACGCTGCGCTTGACGGCGATCTCACCACCGACGTCGTCATCGTCGGCGGCGGCTTCACCGGGCTGTCGGCGGCGACGCATCTCGCCAAGGCCGGCACCAGCGTCGCGCTGATCGAGGCGCATCGCATCGGCGACGGCGCCTCGGGGCGCAATGGCGGCCAGCTCGGCACCGGCCAGCGCGCAGGCGCCGAGGAAATGGAGAAGGAGTATGGCTTCGAGCGCGCCAAGGCGCTGTTCGACCTCGCCGAGGAAGCCAAGGTGCATCTGCTCGAATTCGCGGAAACGAACGGGATAGAGATCGACTTCCGGCGGGGTCACCTCAACGTCTGCCACCGCAGCAGAGACCTGCCCGAATATGTCGAGCATGCCGAAGCGATGGCGACCCGCTTCAACTATCCTGACATCGCCTACATGGATGCGGCCGAAACGCATGAGCGCATGGGCTCCGACCATTATTACGGCGGCGTGCGCGACACCGGCACCGGCCACATCCATCCGCTGAAGCTCGTCATCGGCACGGCCCGCGTTGCCGCCGAAGCCGGAGCGAAGCTTTTCGAGAACACCGCATCGACCGGCATTACCGCCAATGGCGGCAAGGTGGTCGTGAAAACCGCGACGGGCTCGATCACCGCGAAAAAATGCCTGATCGCGGTGAACGCCTATGGCGGCGATATCGAGCCGCAGACGGCGTCGCATGTCATGCCGATCGGCTCCTTCATCGGCGCCACCATCCCGCTCGGCGACGACAGTCCCGTTCTGCCGGGTGGCGAGTCGGTGTCGGATTCGCGCTTCGTGGTGCGCTATTTCCGCCGCGTCAAAACCGGCGAGCTTCTGTTCGGCGGCCGCGAGGTCTATGCGCCGGGCGACCCGCAGGACATCCAGATCCACATCCGCCGCCAGATCGCCGAGATATATCCCGGGCTGAAGGACGTGAAGATCACCCATGCCTGGGGCGGCTATGTCGGCATCACCATGCCGCGAAAACCCTTCGTGCGCGAAGTGATGCCCAACGTGATCTCGGCGGGCGGCTATTCCGGCCACGGCGTCATGCTGTCCAACTTCATGGGCAAGCTCTACGCCGAGACAGTGTCGGGCAACCGGGACCGGCTGAAGCTCTTCGAGGACCTCAAGATACCACCCTTCCCCGGCGGCCGCCGCTTCCGCGCGCCGCTGCTCTTCCTCGCGCTCAACTGGTACGCGCTCAGGGACAGGTTCTGAGCGGAGCCCCTAGTAGTTCTTCATTTCCACCCTGATGCCGTGGATCGTCTTGCCGGAGGAATTCAGCACTCTGCCCGCCGGCTGCGGAGCCATGTTGACGACGAGGCAGCCATTTCCATCCCACTCCTGAATGGCCTGGATCACGTCGCGATTGGCCGGCAGCCTGGTTCCGTCCGGCGCCATGTCGTGAACGGGACCCTGGACCTGATCGAAGACAAAGACCGAAGGCCAGCGATGGTGGTGGACGGGCTCCTCCTCGTCCGCCTCCAGTGTCACCTCCAGCACGCGCAGCCGGTCGTTTTCGAAGATGACCTTGTGGTTGGCCGGCGCCGCGGTTACGGCGTCAAGCGCCGGGTCCCAAGTGGAAGGATGATCAATGCTGCCATGCGACGTCATCTGTCCCTCCTTTGCTTGAAGTATGAAGTATTTTTACTAATTTAGCGTCGTATTATATTTCGAAAGAAATCGAGCGGCAATCAGCCCCCCTGTCACCGGCATGCCCCATCAGGTGGCGATGAACCCGGCGCGAGGTCTGGGACACGTCCCGTCAAAACCGCGTGAGGCACAAAGTTCGTTTGCGATTTTGTCTGATGCCAGCACTATCTAGGGGTCCATGAACCGCCGATCTGTGCTTTCCCTGCCCCTGCTTCTCGCGTCGACGCGGCTCGCCGCCGCTCAGGAGACGCCGGCGACCGCGCTCGGCTTCGTGCTCGACAAGGCAAGGGAACTCGGTCCTCTGCGCAGCGTGATCGTGTCGCTCGACGGCAAGGAGATCGCCGCGCGCGGCTATCACGGCGGCTCGCCGGACGCCTCGACCAACATCAAGTCGGCATCGAAGTCGATCATCTCGGCGCTCACCGGCATCGCCATCGACAGGCAGGTGCTCGAAGGGGTCGACCAGAAGATCGCGCCGATCCTGTCGCGCGACCTGCCCGACGATCCCGACCCGCGCATGAACGACATCACCATCGGCAACCTGCTCTCCATGCAGGCCGGGCTCGGCCGCACCTCGGGGCCGAACTACGGGCGCTGGGTGTCGAGCCGAAACTGGGTGCGCGCGGCACTCGCCGAGCCCTTCGACGGCGAGCCCGGCGGACCGATGCTCTACTCCACCGGTTCGACACATCTGCTCTCCGCCATCCTGACTAAGACCGGCGGCAAGTCGACGCGCGAACTCGCGCGCGAATGGCTTGGACCGGTCGAGGGTTTTTCGATCGACGCCTGGGACCGCGACCCGCAAGGCATCTATGTCGGCGGCAACCAGATGGCGATGACGGCGCGCTCGCTCGCCGCCTTCGGCGAGCTCTACCGCAACGGCGGCAGGAACAAGGCCGGCGAGCAGGTGGTGCCGGAAGACTGGGTGAAAGCTTCCTGGCAAGTGCGCACGCATTCGATCTACAGCGGCGACGGTTACGGCTATGGCTGGTTCATGCGCGAGATCGGCGGCCGGCAGGTGGTCTACGCCTGGGGTTTCGGCGGCCAGATGCTCTACATCGTGCCGGCGCTCGGTTTGACGGTGGCGATGACCTCGCGCGAGGACGACCCTTCCGCCCGCAGCGGCCACCGCGACGACCTGCACGCGCTGCTCGCCGGGATCATCGGCGCGGTCGGCGTGGACTAGCGGCCGCCGGACGAATTCACTGCCACAGGCCTATCCCGGCTTCGCGGGCGCGCGCCTCGACATCCTTGTAGCCCTGGCGGGCGCGCACCAGACCTTCCTTGACCAGCAGGAGACCGACGTCGAGCCCGCCAGCATGGCAGACGACGAAACCTGGCTCCTTGTCCTCGCAGGCGAATGTCGGATCGGACGCGGCCGCGGAAAGCTGGGAGAAGGCACGCTCGCCGCAGTCCCATTTTTCATTCTGCAGGGTCGTGCAGGTTTCGCTTCTCGACGGCGCGATGATGCCCCAGATTTCGACCTGACGCCCGTCATAGATCATCGAATCGCCGTCGACGACAGTGACATCGGCAGCGCCCGCACCAGGCGTGAACGCCAGTTGCAAGGCTGCTGCGAGGAGAAGCGCGGCTCCCGGGAACACCCGCATCAGATGCACCTGCCCCCGTCAACCTCCAGCGCAACGCCGGTGATGAATGCAGCCTCGTCCGAGGCCAGCCAGAGCGCGGCATTGGCGATGTCGAGCGGCTGCGACAGCCGGCCGAGCGGGATCGACGCGCGGAATTTTTCGCGCAGTTCCGGCGTGTCCTCACCCATGAATTTCGCCAGCATGCCTGTTTCGCCGGCCACCGGGCAGAGGCAGTTGACGCGGATGTTCTTCGGCGCGAGCTCGACCGCCATCGACTTGGTCGCGGTGATCGCCCAGCCCTTGGAGGCGTTGTACCAGGTGAGACCCGGACGCGGGCGAAGCCCGGCGGTCGAGGCGGTGGTCAGGATCGAGCCGCCGCCCTGCCGCTCCATGGTCGGTATCACGGCAAGTGCTGCATGGTAGATCGCCTTGATATTCACCGCGGTGATCAGGTCGAAGGTCGCCTCGTCCACATCGAGCATGTCGCCGTTCCGGTGCGTGTAACCGGCGTTGTTGACCATGATGTCGACACGGCCAAAGGCGTTCTTCGCCGCATAGACCATCTCGTCGACTTCAGAGCGGATCGACACGTCGGTGGCGATGGGGATTGCCGCCTCGCCGATCTCGCCGGCCACGCGCTCGGCGCCTTTCACATTGAGGTCGGCGACGATGACATTAGCACCCTCCTCGGCGAACCGCTTCGCCATGCCCTCGCCGAACCCCGACGCCGCGCCGGTTACGATCGCGACCTTGCCCTTCAGACGCAAATCCATCTCTCCACTTGATATTGCCCGACGCGCCGCATCAGCCGTGGTTGAACACGATCGTCTTTGTCGCACTCATATCATAGAGCGCCTCGAATCCCTTCTCGCGGCCGTGGCCGGAGCGCTTGAAGCCGCCGAAGGGAAGCTCGATGCCGCCGCCTGCGCCGTAGCCGTTGACGAAGACCTGGCCGGCGCGCACGCGCTTGCCGACGCGATGCTGGCGCGCGCCGTCCTTCGTCCAGACGCCGGCGACGAGCCCGTAGTCGGTGGAATTGGCGAGCCGCACGGCCTCCTCCTCGCCGTCGAACGAAAACAGCGACAGGACCGGGCCGAACACTTCCTCCTGTGCGACCTGTGCACCGGCCGGCACATGGCCGAACAGCGCCGGCGCGAAGTAAAAACCGTCTGCCGGCGCATCGGGATGGATGGAGCCCCGCGCCAGCACGGCGATGCCCGCCTTCTCCGCCGCCTCCACCATGCCCGACACCCGCGCTTTCTGCTTCGGGTTGATCAGCGCACCGAGGTCGAGATCGGCGTCGTGCGGGCCGGCGACCAGCTTCGCGAAGCGTTCGGCAAGGCCCTTGGCGACGGCATCGTAGATCGGCGCCTCGATCAGGATGCGGCTGCCGGCCGAGCAGGTCTGGCCGCCATTCTGGATGACCGCGTTGACCAGCACCGGCAGCGCCTTGTCGATGTCGGCGTCGGCAAAGACGATCTGCGGCGACTTCCCGCCGAGTTCCATGGTGACGCCGCGATTGTTGATCGCAGCGGCCTGCTGGATCGCGGTGCCGGTCGGCGGCGAGCCGGTGAAGGTGACGTAGTCGACTTCGGGGTGCGCCGAGAGCGCCGCGCCCGCCTCGCGCCCGTAGCCGGTGACGACGTTGAACACGCCGGCCGGAAAGCCGGCCTCCAGCGCCAGTTCGGCGATGCGGATCGCCGTCAGCGACGCGTCCTCGGCGGGCTTCACGACCAGCGTGTTGCCCATGGCGAGCGCGGCGCCCGCGACGCGCGCCAGGATCTGCAGCGGGTAGTTCCACGGCAGAATGCCGGCGACGACGCCGTGCGGCTCGCGCAGCGTCAGCGCCGTGTAGCCGTCGAGGAACGGGATCGTGTCGCCATGGATCTTGTCGGCCGCGCCGCCGTAGAACTCGTAATAGCGCATGGCGGCGGCCACGTCCGCCCTGCCCTGCCGGAGCGGCTTTCCGGTGTCGCGCGATTCGAGTGCGGCGAGTTCGGTCGCGTTGGCTTCGACCATTTGTCCAAGCCTGGTGAGCAGGCGTCCGCGCTCGACGGCCGGGGTTTTCGCCCAGGGCCCTTCGTCGAAGGCGCGGCGCGCCGCCTTCACCGCGCGGTCGACATCGGCGGCGCCGGAAACAGGGATCGACGCGAAAACCTTGCCGTCGGACGGGCAAACGACATCCATGCGCTCGCCCGACAGCGCACCGCCCGAAACGCCGTCCACGACCTGCATGAAGGCGCGGCCTTCGGCGATTTCGGTCGAAAGGTGAGCGTCCATTGCCGATTCTCCCTTTGAATTCCGTCACAGGGACGCACTATGGTGCCACCGCGAACCGCCCGGGACCAGTCGTTGGCCCAAGCATGTGACACCGTGGCACTATGGGTGGTACTAGCGGAATTAAATCGATTAGATTATTTTGCTGCGCTGCGGCATGAAGTGGACAGAAGATGACCAGCCAGATCATTCCCGTCGACCCGTTCGACTTCATCATTTTCGGGGGCACCGGCGACCTCTCCGAGCGCAAGCTGCTGCCGGCGCTCTATCACCGCCAGCGCGACCACCAGTTCTCCGAGCCGACGCGCATCATCGGCACCTCGCGCTCGAAACTCTCCGACGAGGAGTTCCAGGAATTCGCCCGCAAGGCGATCAAGGAACACGTCCAGAAGGAATATATCGACAAGGCCGAAGTCGAGAAGTTCGTCAGCCGGCTGAGCTACGTGCCGGCCGACGCGACCACCGGCTCCGGCTTCGACGCGCTGAAGAAGGCGATCGGCAACTCGAAGTCGATTCGCGCCTTCTACCTCGCCGTCACCCCGGCGCTGTTCGGCGACATCGCCGCGCAGTTGAAGAAGCACGAGATGATCACGCCCGATTCGCGCATCGTGGTGGAGAAGCCGATCGGTCGCGACCTCACCTCGGCCAAGGCGCTGAACGACCAGATCGGCGGCGTCTTCGGCGAGCACCAGATCTTCCGCATCGACCACTATCTCGGCAAGGAGACGGTGCAGAACCTGATGGCGCTGCGTTTCGCCAACGCGCTCTACGAACCGCTGTGGAACTCCGCCCATATCGACCACGTGCAGATCACCGTCGCCGAGACGGTCGGGCTGGAGGACCGCGTCACCTATTACGACACGGCCGGCGCGCTGCGCGACATGGTGCAGAACCACATGCTGCAACTGCTTTGCCTGGTCGCCATGGAGCCGCCCTCCTCGATGGACGCCAACGCGGTGCGCGACGAGAAGCTCAAGGTGCTTCGCTCGCTGAAGCGGGTCAACGGACAGGAGGCTCCCAAGGCCACCGTGCGCGGCCAGTACCGCGCCGGCGCGTCGTCGGGCGGCGCGGTCAAGGGCTATCTCGAAGAACTCGGCAAGCCGGATAGCACGACCGAGACCTTCGTGGCGCTGAAGGCCGAGATCAACAACTGGCGCTGGGCCGGCGTGCCGTTCTACCTCAGGACCGGCAAGCGACTTGCAACCCGCGTGTCCGAGATCGTGATCGAGTTCAAGCCGGTGCCCTACAACATCTTCGGCGAGAGCGCCGGCAACGTCTCCCCCAACCAGCTCGTCATCCGGCTGCAGCCCGACGAGGGCGTCAAGCAGTACATCATGGTCAAGGATCCGGGCCCGGGCGGCATGCGGCTCAGGCAGTTGCCGCTCGACATGAGCTTCGCGCAGAGTTTCGACGGGCGCTCGCCGGACGCCTATGAGCGGCTGGTCATGGACGTCATCCGCGGCAACCAGACGCTGTTCATGCGCCGCGACGAGGTCGAGGCCGCCTGGACATGGGTCGACCCGATCCTCAACGCGTGGGCCGAAAGCCGGCAGGAAGCGCAGGGCTATACGGCCGGCACCTGGGGTCCGTCCGCCTCGATCGCGTTGATCGAGCGCGACGGTCGCACCTGGCATGAGAGCAACTGACGGCATGGGACTCGCATACGACCTGCACGCCTTCCCCAGCCGGGCGGAGCTCGCGAAGACGCTGGCCGCAACCATCGCGGCAAAGCTGTCCGACGCGATCGCCAGACGCGGCGTCGGCTTCATCGCCGTATCGGGCGGCTCGACGCCGGCGCTGCTCTTCGCGGAACTTTCCAGCGCCGCGATCGATTGGAAGAAGGTGATCGTGACGCTGATCGACGAGCGGCTGGTGCCGCCGGACCAGCCGCGCTCCAACGCCAGGCTGGTGGCCGACAGGCTGCTGCAGGGGCCGGCCGCGGCCGCGACCTTCGCGCCGCTCTATCACGGCACCGACGACGGCGACGAGGCTGCGGCGCGGGCACGGGCGGAACTCGCCGGGCTGCCCTGGCCGCTCGACGTCGCCGTGCTCGGCATGGGGCCGGACGGCCATACGGCGTCGTTCTTCCCGGACGCGCCCGACGTCGCCCAGTTGCTCGCCGCGGATGCCGCGAAGCTCGTGCTGCCCGTCGAATCGGTCACGGCGCAGGAACACAGGCTGACACTGACGCTCGGCAAGATCGTGGAGGCCGGCTTCCTGGCGCTGCACATCGAAGGACCGGACAAGAGGCAGGTGCTCGACCGGGCGCTCGGCGGCGAAAAGCTGCCGATCCGCGCCGCGATCGAGGCGTCGCCGCGGCCGGTGGAGATATTCTGGGCCGAATAGGCCCGTTTCGGGGACTGCTCCCAAGGTCCCCGCATTCGCGTGCCGGCTGAAGAAGCCCTCCCACTTTTCCAGCGGCACGCCGGAAAGGACGACCGATGACGGCTAGAAAAGACATTGAGGCGATCACGGACAGGATACGGGAACGCTCGAGGCCCGTCCGCGAACTCTATCTCGACCGCGTCGAGAAGGCCGCCGGCCAGAGCGCAAACCGCGCGACGCTCTCCTGCGGCAACCTCGCCCACGGTTTCGCGGTGTGCAGCCCGTCGGAGAAGGTCGCACTCGGCGGCGACCGGGTGCCCAACCTCGGCATCATCACCTCCTACAACGACATGCTGTCGGCGCATCAGCCCTTCGAGACCTTTCCCGCGCTCATCAAGGAGGCGGCGCGCGAGGCAGGCGGCATCGCGCAGGTGGCGGGCGGCGTGCCCGCCATGTGCGACGGCGTCACGCAAGGGCAGCCCGGCATGGAGCTGTCGCTCTTCTCGCGCGACGTGATCGCCATGGCGGCGGCGGTCGGCCTGTCGCACAACATGTTCGACGCCGCCGTCTATCTCGGCGTCTGCGACAAGATCGTGCCGGGCCTCGTCATCGGCGCGCTGACCTTCGGCCACCTGCCGGCGGTGTTCGTGCCGGCCGGTCCGATGACCTCGGGACTGCCGAACGACGAGAAATCGAAAATCCGGCAGCTCTATGCCGAGGGCAAGGTCGGCCGCGCCGAGCTGCTGGAGGCGGAATCGAAGTCCTATCACGGGCCGGGCACCTGCACCTTCTACGGCACGGCGAACTCCAACCAGATGCTGATGGAGATCATGGGCCTGCACACGCCGGGCGCCTCCTTCATCAATCCCGGCACGCCGCTGCGCGACGCGCTGACCAGGGAAGCGACCAGGCGCGCGCTGGCGATCACCCAGCTCGGCAACGCCTATACGCCGGTCGGCAGGATGATCGACGAGCGCTCGGTGGTGAACGGCATCGTCGGCCTGCACGCGACCGGCGGCTCCACCAACCACACGATCCACCTGATCGCCATGGCGCATGCCGCCGGCATCTCGATCACCTGGCAGGACATCTCCGACCTGTCGGAGGCGGTGCCGCTGCTCGCCCGCGTCTACCCGAACGGGCTGGCCGACGTGAACCATTTTCACGCAGCGGGCGGCATGGGCTTCCTGATCCGCGAGCTGCTCGACGCCGGCCTGCTGCACGAGGACGTGCAGACGGTCTGGGGCGAAGGGCTGCGCCCATACGCGATCGAGGCCAAGCTCGGCGCCGACGGCTCGGTCGTGCGCGAGCCGGCGCCAGCGAAGAGCGGCGACGAAAGGGTGCTGGCGCCCGCACCGAAGGCATTCCAGCCGACCGGCGGCCTCAAGGTGCTGTCGGGCAATCTCGGCCACGCCATCATCAAGACCTCCGCCGTCAAGCCGGAGCGCCGGATCATCGAGGCGCCGGCCGTCGTGCTCGACAGCCAGGAGGCGCTGAACGCCGCCTTCAAGGCAGGCGAACTCAACCGCGACTTCGTCGCCGTGATCCGCTTCCAGGGGCCGAAGGCCAACGGCATGCCGGAACTGCACCGGCTGACCACCGTGCTCGGCATCCTGCAGGACCGCGGCCACAAGGTCGCGCTCGTCACCGACGGCCGCATGTCGGGCGCATCCGGAAAAGTGCCGGCGGCGATCCATGTGACGCCCGAGGCGCTCGAAGGCGGGCCCCTTGCCCGCCTGCATGACGGCGACCTGATCCGGCTCGACGCCGATGCCGGCACGCTCCAGGTTCTCGTGCCGGACGAAGAGCTGGCGGCGCGCCCGCTCAGGACGCCCGACCTCTCCGCCAACGGGCACGGCATGGGGCGCGAACTCTTCGCGGGCTTCCGCGAACTAGCAGGTCGGGCGGACCAGGGCGCCAGCGTGTTCGGGTTTGCCTGAGGATTGAAAGTAAGGCATTTTTGCCTTACTTTCAGGTCGAAGGAACACGCCCATGACCGTTCTTACCGTTACGTCGAAAGGCCAGGTTACGCTGAAAAAGGACGTTCTCCAGCATCTTGGCGTGAAGCCCGGAGGCAAGATCGTCGTGGACATATTGCCTGACGGCAAAGCGACTATGCAGGCCATGCCGCGCGAAAAGGGCATTGAGTCGATCTTTGGCCTTCTCGCCCATCCGGACAATCCTGTGCTGACGATCGAAGAAATCAAGAAGATCACCGAGGATGCCTGGGCCGGAAAGCGGTGAAGATCATCGCCGACACGAACATTCTGCTCCGCATCACCTTGAGGGACGACCCCGGTCAGGCGCGCGCTGCCCAAGACACTCTGCGCCAAGCAACCCTTTTGACAATTTGCCTCCCGACCTTCTGCGAATTCGCTTGGGTGCTGGCACAAGGATACAAACAGAAGGCGCCGCAGATCGCGTTGGCCATCGAGTCGTTTCTCCAGATCGCAATTGTTGAAACGGATCGACCGTCCGTAGAAGCCGGGCTTGCCTTTCTCAGGGCAGGAGGCGACTTCGCGGACGGCGTCATCGCCTTTGAGGGCCGCCGTGCTGGCGGCGAGATTTTCCTCACGTTCGACAAGCAAGCAGCGCGGCTAGTGGCGCAATCGGGCACCGAAACGATACTGCTCTCCAGCCAAAACTGACCCCCTACCCGTTCCTGGCCACGTCGGCGAAGAAGCCTTCCGGCCCTTCCACCTCCACCAGCCGTCGCTTCTCGATCTGCCAGAAGCGGTTGCCGACGGCGCGCACGAAGCTGCGGTCGTGCGAGACCAGCAGGCAGCTCGCCTCGTGTTTCAGAAGCTCCGCCTCCAGCGTCTCCTGGCCGTCGATATCCAGATGGTTGGTCGGTTCGTCGAGCAGGTAGAAGTTGGGGTTGGTCAGCCTCAGCACCAGCATGCCGAGCCGCGCCTTCTGGCCGCCGGAGAGGCGGCCGACCAGGTTCGACTGCATGTCGATAGTCATGCCGGCCCCGGCGAGAAGCGTGCGGGCGCGCTGCTCGCCGAGTTCGAAGCGGCGCGTGAGCACACCGAGCGGTGTGTCCTTGTCGGCAAGGTCGGACAGGCCCTGGTCGCCATAACCCAGGACAAGCGACGGCGTCGCCTTGATGCCGTCGACGGACGTGTCTGGCTGGGCGATGGCGCGCCGGAGCATATTGACCAGCCGCGTCTTGCCGGCGCCGTTGCGGCCGAGCAGCACGACGCGGTCGCCTTGCCGGATCCACAGCTTGCCGGTCCTGAACAGCAGCGTGCCGTCGGGCGTGGTCACGGGCGCGTCGTCGAGCGCGACCAGCGCCTTGGCGTGCGTGCCGCGATTGGCGAGTTTTATAGTTCCGGCCGAACGCTCCTGATGCGCGGGCCGCGCCGCATCCTCCAGCCGGTCGGCCCGCTCCTTCAACTGCTTGGTCTTCACCACCAGCAGGTCGCTGCCGGAATTGATGCCGATATTGTTGAGCTTGGCCGCCTGCCGGCGCAACTGCTGGGCCGTCTTCATGTCCTTCTCGAAGCGCCGCGCCTCCGAGGCGTCGATCTCGTCAAGCGCCTCGCGCGCCCTCGAATAAGGCAGCGGAAACACTTGCGAGTTCTCCGGCCTGAGGAACAGCGTGCGGTTCGTCACGCCATCCAGAAAGGCGCGGTCGTGGCTGCAGACCACCAGGGGCACGTCGCGCGGCAGCGCATTCAGCCAGTCTTCGAGCTGGCTGATCCTTGCGAGATCGAGGTGGTTGGTCGGCTCGTCGAGCAGAAGCATATCGGGCTCGGCGACCCAGACACGCGCCAGCAGGGCAAGGCGCTGCCAGCCGCCGCTGAGCTTCGAGAGCGGCCTCTGGCGCAGCTCGTCCGGCACGTCGAGTTCGCCGAGCGCCACATCGACGCGCCAGCTTTCGCTTTCCGCCTGCTCCGGCGGCAGGGCCTGCAGCACGGCGTCGTAAAGCGTGGCGTCCAGAAGTTTCGCCGGCACGTCCTGCTCAACATAGCCGACACGCAGGCCGCGCGAACGGGTGATGTCGCCCGCCGTTGGCTCGAAGCTGCCGGAGATGGCGCGCAGCAGCGTGGACTTGCCGCGACCGTTGGCGGCGACGATGCCCAGGCGGTCGCCGGGCCCGATGGAAAGGTTGAGATTGGAAAACAGCGGTGCGCCGAGCGTCACGCCAAGGGAGCGCAGATTGATCAAAGCCATGGTCGTTCTCTGGTCTTGAGGAAACGATGCACGCGACCCGAACAGCGGGCGCGGCATCACCACGAAGGGCAGACCAGAAAAGAAATGCGCTTGGCGTCTCGTCCTTGGTCAGCCCTGCAAACGCATTTGCAGGGCCTGGACAGGGCCGCGCTGACGGTGGTGACGAAAGAACGTGTACACGCAGCCCTCCTTTCTCGGTGTTGACGAGTTGCGCCACCTGAATAGCGGCTTATGCCGTGACGGGCAACTCCCGGATGCCCGGTCCGCTCCCGGAGCTACGCCCCTACTCCGCCTCGCACGAAAACTCGGCGGGGGCGTCCTCGCCCTTGGTGAGGTCGTAGAAGTCGGCGGAATTGCCCTTGGTCCACCAGACATATTGCTGCCCGGCGTAGCGCGCGCCGCTCGCCGAAAGCACGTTGACCATCAGCACGGTCTCGTCGCCGAGCTTGACGATCGCCAGCGAATTGGCGCCGGCATTGACATATTCGGCGGTCACTGTCCTGTCGCCGTCGCAGCTATAGGCGACCGTCTGGCGCTCGGCGGCGCCGGGAAGGTCGATCGTCAGCGGATCGGCATGCGCGGCCGCCACGCCGAGCAGCGCCGCCGCGAGCATCGTCGATTTCAGCCGCATCGTCTGTCCTCCTGTTGGCCCGCCCTATTGGATCGTCCTATTGGCCCGTCCTATTGGATCGTGAGTTCCAGCCGCCCGCCGGCCTTGACCGAAACAGGCGTTTCCTTGACCGGGCTGCCGTCGCGGCGGTCGGTGGCGATGATGTAGTCGCCAGCCGGCACCGTCGTCTGGAGGGCGCCGCCGAAGCCGTAAGCGATCTCCTTGCGCTCGCCCTGGCCGTCCTTCTTCGGGAACACCTTGATGTCCTTGGCGGCCGGAGCGTCAATGATCAACACTCCAGCGTCGAGGATGGCGGTCACCTCCTTCGTCTCGCCGGCGCGGATGTTGAAGGGCCGCTCGGTCTCGGCCCGGTCCATGCGCAGCACCGCGACATGATCGCCGGGAGCGAGGGCGAATTTCGCATCCGGGCCGAAGCCGTAGCTGACCTGGTCGCGGGTGCCGTCGACGTTCTGCCGCGACCTGAATATCTTGATGTCGAGGCCGGACCCGTCGACCTTCTCGCCGTCTTCCGCGTAAAGCGCGTTGACGGTGACGTGGCCGACGCCGACCACGACATCCTTCTCCACCGTCTGCCCCGCGGCAAGCTGCACCGTCTCGCTCACCTCGCCGGTGCCGAGCTTGACCGTCAGCTTCTGCTCGCCGGCAGGCAGCACGACCTTCGTCTCCCCGTAGTTGGTGGACGAGACCGCGCTGCCCGGATGCTCCACGACGACGGTCGCCGCATTGTCGACCTCCGCGCCTTCATTGGCGCGCGGCCTGACGACCAGCGTGCCGGCATCGAGCACGACGAGCGGCGTGTAGACCTCACCCGGCTCGACCGTCAGCTTCTGCTCGGCGCGCGCCTCGCCGAGACGGGCCACGACGACGTAGTCGCCCGGCTCGAGCGAGCCCTTGTATGCGCCGTATTCGGTGGAGAGCAACTCGCCGCGGCCGCCGTCGGCCTTGGCCTTGTATATCTCCCAAGCGTTGCCGGCATTCTCCAGCGGCTCGCCTCCGGCGGCCATGACCGCCTTGGGAATGAAGTTGAACTCCGGCCTGGCGGGCTCCGGGGCGGCGGTCTCGGCAGGCGCCGGTTCGGGCGCGGGCTCGGCGACGACGGCAGCCGGGGGCTCGCCTTCAGGCGCCGGCTCCGCTTCGGACGTTTCCGCCGGCAGCGCTTCGGCTGCTGGAGCTTCAGCAGAAGGGGCTTCAGCCGCCGGCTCGGAAGGCGCCCCGACGGCCGCTGCGAGCGCTTCCTTCAGGGCCGCGGCATTCGAGGCCTGCAGATATCTACCACCGGTATTTTCCGCGAGGCAGGCGACCTCCCTGCCCTCCTCCGCCGTCAGGCCGAAGCCGACGACATGGGCGGTGAAGTCAACGCCTGCCGCTTCCAGCTCCTTGCCGAGCGCGCAGGGGTCGGCCTCGCAGGTCTCGACGCCGTCGGTGATCAGGATGACGGTCGACTTCTGCTCGGTATATCGCAGCGCCTCGGCCGCCTGGCGGACGGCGGCGGTGAGCGGCGTCTTGCCTTGGAACTTCATTGCGTCGGCCGCTGCCGTGATCGACGGAGCGCTGCCTGCCGCAGGCGGCACCACGAGCTCGATATCGGTGCAGGAGCCTTTTTCGCGATGGCCGTACGCCATCAGGCCGAGCTCCGTGCCGGCCGGCACGGATTGCAGCACGGTGCGCAGCGATTCCCGCGCGATCTCCACCTTCGGCTTGCCGTCCACCTGGCCCCACATGGAGCCGGACGCGTCGAGCACGATGATGGCGCGGTCGGCCGCCTGGGCGAATGCCGTCGTCGAGGCCGCAAGCAGCGCAGCAAGCACGCCGCGTGTAAGGAATGCCATTACCGTCTCCCGGATGAATCAACTCGGTCCGCCGCGGCAGACGCTAGAGGAGGCTCCGGGGAGTGGCAAGGCAGGATGGACGGCGGCCGTTCAATAGGTCGTGCGTCGCTCTTCGCTCGGCGGCTGCACGACAGACTAGCCGGCACGGGCAAGCGCGACCGCGTCCGCGCCGGCGGGAAAACGCAGCCGCCTCGAGGTATCGGTTGCGGCTAGGAACACCGCCTCGGCCACGTCGATTTCCCGCGTCACCATGGCCGGGTTGGAGAAACCGGCGAAGATCGGTGCCGCGAACGGGGCATAGGCCTCGGGAATGAGATCCTCGACGCGCGCTTCGGTGTTGTGGGCGAAGCGCGTGGTCGGGGCGTAGCCGGGCTCGACGAGCTTGGCGCGCACGCCGAACGCCTCCAGCTCGCAGGCGAGCGATCCGGTAAAGCCCTCGATCGCCATCTTGCTGGCGGTGTAGGCCGCGGCCAGCGGCATCGGGGCCAGCGTGACGCTGGAGGTCACATTCACCACCACGCCGGACCGGCGGGCGCGGAACTGCGGTATCACGGCCTGGGTCATCGCCATCACGCCGAACGTGTTGGTCTCGAACAGCTTGCGCACTTGCGCCATCGACATCGCCTCGAAAGCGCCGACCAGGCCGATGCCGGCATTGTTGACGAGGGCGTCGAGCGGCCCGGCCGCGTCGATTGCGGCGGCGATGCTGTCGGCGCGGGTGACATCAAGCGAAAGCAGACGCATGCGCTCCGTACCGGGCAGAAGGCCGCCGCGCGGCGTTCGCATTGTGGCGACGACGTTCCATCCCTGCGCGTGGAAGTGTCGGGCGATTTCGAGGCCGTAGCCGGACGAGCAGCCGGTGATGAGAGCGGTTTTCATCTCGCGTGTCCTTGTTTTGAGATTGACGCGTGAGGAATAGACGGCACTATCTGGACTATCATCAATCAAAAGTCCGTATTTGATTTGCAAGAGTCCAAAAATGAGTGACCCGCTATCTCAAATCATCGGGCTTCTGCACCCTCGCGCGGTATTCTCGAAAGGAATAAGCGGCGCCGGGCGTTGGGCGGTGCGCTACTCCGAATTCGGCCAGCCGGGTTTTTGCGCGGTGCTCGAAGGCGGTTGCCGCCTAGCCGTCGACGGTGAGGAGCCGGTTAGTTTGCAGCAGGGTGATTTCGTGCTGCTGCCGGCGACGCCGGCTTTCACCATGTCCAGCTTCGAACGGGCGACGCCGAGGCTGATCGACCCGAAGCTGACGCCTGCGCCGACAGAGGAAGTACGTCACGGTCGCCCCGACGGTTCCGCGGACGTACGCCTGCTCGGCGGCTATTTCGTCTTCGATTCGTCCGACACATCGCTGCTGGTGTCGCTGCTTCCGGCGATGGTCCACATTCGTGGCGTCGAACGGCTTTCGGTGCTGGTCCGGCTGGTCGGCGAGGAGGCCGGCGCCGCCAATGCGGGGCGCGAGTTCGTCCTTAGCCGCCTAGTCGAGATCCTGATGATCGAAGCACTGCGGGCAAGCCGGGCAAAGGACGCGCAGCCCGGACTCCTGCGCGGGCTGGCCGACGGCCGCGTCGCCGAGGCGCTGCGTCAGATGCACGGCGATCCGGAGCGGCCGTGGACCGTTGCGGCGCTTGCCGGCGAGGCGGGCATGTCGCGCTCGGCGCTGTTTGAGCGCTTCACGCGAACCGTCGGGTTGCGGCCGATGGAGTACCTGCTTGCCTGGCGCATGGCGGTCGCCAAAGACCTGCTGCGCAGCAAGGGAATCGGGCTGGAGGAAGTGGCGAGGCGGGTCGGATACGGCTCGGCCAGCACATTCAGCACCGCCTTCAGCCGCCATGTCGGCCAGCCGCCAGGGCGATACGCGCGCGCCGCATGAAGAGGACTGGGTCAACGGCGTAAGTCGAGCGAATCCTCAATAGGTCGTGCGTCGCTCTTCGCTCGGCGGGCGGCCGAACTGCAGGCGGTAGCTCTGGGCGAAATAGGAATGCGAGGTGAAGCCGGTGGCGATCGCCACGTCGAGGATCGGCATGTTGGTCTGGCGCAGCAGCTCGCGGGCGCGCTCCAGCCTCAGCCGCATGTAGTAGCGGCCGGGCGTCACGGTCAGGTGGCGCAGGAACAGCCGCTCGACCTGGCGCACCGACAGCCCCGCCGACTTGGCGAGCTGCACCGCCGACAGCGGCTCGTCCAGATTGTCGGCCATCAGCTCGACGATCTTCTTCAGCTTCTCCGACTTGCCGGTGAGGTCGCGCTCCGGCCCGACGCGCTGGCGGTCGCCGGCCGAGCGGATGCGCTCGTGCTGGAACTGGTTGGCGACGCCGTTGGCGATGTTGGCGCCGAAATCGCCGCGGATGATCTCCAGCATCAGGTCGATCGAGGTGGTACCGCCGGCGCAGGTGTAGCGCTTGCGGTCGATCTCGTAGACGTTGCCGGTGCACTCGATGTCGGGGAACCGCTCCATGAAGCCGGCGCGGTTCTCCCAGTGGATGGTGCAGCGGTAGCCTTCGAGCTGGCCGGCCTCGGCGAGCAGGTAGGAGCCGACCGAAAGCGCGCCGAGCGCCCCGCCGCGCCGGCCCCAGTTCCTGAGCGCGCCGAGCACCTTCGACTTGCCGGGAAACTCGGTCGACAGCCCGACGGCGACGAAAAGGATGTCCACCTGCGGGATGTCGCCGACGCCGTAGTCGACCTTGAGCGGTATGCCGTTCGAGGCCATCACCGCCTCGCCATCGGCCGAAACCGTGGTCCAGCCGTAGAAATCGCGGCCCAGCAGACGGTTGGCCGAGCGGAACGCGTCGATCGCGGCCGCCAGCGAGAACATCGAGAATTTGTCGACCAGCAGGAATGCGAACTGCCGGCCGCCCTGGCTCTGATCGGACATGACAGGCATGTCTACAGCAAGCGGCGGCATCGGCATAGGAACGATCCCGGAGGTGGCGGTCTGGGTCAGAAGGTCGGCCGCTTCAGCCCGGCCTTGAGATAGGCCGAGACCAGCGTGTTGGCCATCAGGAGCGCGATGGTCATCGGGCCGACGCCGCCCGGCACCGGCGTGATGGCGCCGGCGTTCTTGGCCGCCTCGTTGAAGGCGACGTCGCCGACGAGCCGGCTCTTGCCTTCGCCCTTCTCCGGCGCCGGGATGCGGTTGATGCCCACGTCGATGACGGTGGCGCCAGGCTTCACCCAGTCGCCCTTGACCATTTCGGGCCGGCCGACGGCGGCGACCAGGATGTCGGCGGTGCGGGCCAGCGCCGGCAGGTCCTTGGTGCGGCTGTGGGCGATCGTCACCGTGCAGTTTGCCGCAAGCAGCAGGTTGGCCATCGGCTTGCCGACGATGTTGGAGCGGCCGACCACGACGGCGTTGAGGCCGGAAAGATCCTTGCCGCGCACGCGCTCGATCAGGATCATCGAGCCGGCCGGCGTGCAGGGCACGAAGGCGGTTTCCAGTTCGCCGGTGCCGAGCTTGCCGACATTGACGAAATGGAAGCCGTCGACGTCCTTCTCGGGCGCGATCGTCTGGATCACCTTGCCGGAATCGATATGGCCGGGCAGCGGAAGCTGGACGAGGATGCCGTCGATCGACTTGTCGGCGTTGAGGTCGGCGATGAGCTTGAGAAGGTCGGCCTCGCTGGTGTCGGCCGGCAGCGTGTGCTGCACCGACAGGAAGCCGCATTCCTTGGCCTTCTTCGACTTCGAGGCGACATAGACCTGGCTCGCCGGATCCTCGCCGACGATGACCACCGCCAGGCCGGGCGCCGCGTGGCCCTTGCCGACGAGGTCGGCCGTGAGGCCCTTCACCGTCGCCACCACGTCTTCCGCCACCAGCTTTCCGTCGATGATTTCGGTCATGATCCGCCCTTTGAATTCCGGAATAAACCCGCATAAAGCCGAAAGCGGCCATGGGCAATCGGCCTTTGCGGCGTCGGATGCCGCGAAACCGAAAGTTGCGTGCCTCCGGCAGGGTGCTAAAAGCTGCGGCATAAGAGGTTGGCGACGCGGATCGCGACGGAGGATCAAGATGACGGTTCGGGTGCTTCTCGTCGGATGCGGCAACATGGGCTACGCGATGCTGTCCGGCTGGCTTGGCTCGGGCAAGCTCGCCTCCTCCGAGACGCTGGTCGTCGAGCCGAACGAGGACCTGAGGCACCGGGCGGCTCGGCTCGGCAGCGTCGTGGCGACATCGAACGCCGAGCTTCCCGACGACCTTTCGCCTGAGATCATCGTCATTGCGGTGAAGCCGCAGGTGATCCGCGAGGTCGTCGCCGGCTACAAGCGCTTCGCCGGCCAGGCGACCTTCCTCAGCATCGCCGCCGGCACGGCAATCGCGACCTTCACGGAGATACTGGAGCCGGACGCCGCCGTGATCCGCTGCATGCCCAACACGCCGGCCGCCATCGGCAAGGGCATGATGGTCGTCTTCTCCAATCCGAACGTCGCGGCAAAGACGAAGGCCTTCGTCGGCGACCTGCTGTCGGCGAGCGGCGAGGTCGCCACAATCGGCGACGAAGGCCTCATGGATGCGGTGACGGCCGTCTCCGGCTCCGGACCCGCCTACATCTTCCACTTCATCGAATGCCTGACGGCCGCCGCCGAAAAGGCCGGGCTGCCGGCCGAGACGGCCAAGCTTCTCGCCATGCAGACCGTCTACGGCGCAGCGTCGCTCGCCGCCGAGAGCCGCGAGGACCCGGCCACGCTGCGCAAGCAGGTGACGAGCCCGAACGGCACCACCGCCGCCGCGCTCGGCGTCCTGATGGGCGGCGACAGGCTGAAGACGCTGCTGGCCGAAGCGGTCGAGGCAGCGCGGGCGCGATCGGTCGAACTCGGCAAATAACGCGCCGCCGGTCAGACGAGGCCGGCGAATTCCGCCACCGGGCCGGCCAGCATGATCGCCACGGCGGTCTTGGCGAAGACCTGCCGCAGACGGTCGCGCAGCGGGCGCAGCAGCGCCGCCGCCTCGTTTTTCCTGTCGCGCAGGCCGCGCACCGCATCGAAGGCCGACAGGGCGAGCCTGCCCTTCAGCGTCGCAGTATCGACCAGCGCGTGCATGGGCGTCGGCGTGGTGCCGAAATCGCGCTTGAACGCCTCGTCGCCGATGGTGAAGTCGAAGACAGTGCCGCCCTCCTCGATCCATTTCTCGATGAGCAGGTCGTAGAGCACCAGGCCGGGCGAATGCTTGCCGAAGCGCTCGTAGTCGGCGCCGATCAGCAGGTAGTAGAAGCGGCCGTCGAGGACGAGCCCGAAGGCCTGCGCGACATCGGCGCCGTCCAGCATCAGCCGGTAGATGCGGGCGACCTCCTGGCCGTTCGCCGCCACGTCCGCGTAGAATTCGCGCGCATAGGCGTTCTGCAGGATGTCGTCCTCGAACCGCCCTGCCCGGATGGCCGCGATCAGGTCGATCCCGGCGCGGAAATCGCTGTCCATGCGCACCAGCTCGACCTTGCCGGATTTCAGGAACCGCTTCTTCTTGCGGTCGAGATATCTGGCGAAGCTGCCATCCAGCGCCTTGCCGCGCCAGGCCACGAAAGGCGCCGAAAGCCCTGCGGCATGGGCGGAATAGTCGAGCGTCCTGGACCGGCCCGGCAGGAAGGCCCGCCAGAGCCCGCGGCTCTCGTCGCGGATCGGGCGGATGTTGAGGATATCGTAGGGCGGCAGCGCCGCGCTCACCGCGGATACGAAGTCGCCGCGGCGCAAGGCCGGCGCGACCACCGGATGCGCATAGTCGCCGACGCCCAGATTCGCCGCCTCTATCAGGACAACGCCGGAGCGGCGGCGGCGCAGGAGCGGCAGCAGGAAAAGCAGCGTGCCGTCGGTGCTGTCGCGGCCGGTCACGACGAGCTTCTCGGCGTCATGCGGCGCCAGCATCGTGCGGTAGAAGGCGTCCAGCCAGGCCGGATGCTGGAAGGGTGTGGCGGCGGACGCCTCGAACAGCGCGCGGTACTCGTCGGACAGAAAATCGAAGTCCGGTTCGAGCCCTACGGCGAGTTTCGGCACGTGCCCTTCGGAGCCGCCCTGCACGTCTTCCACTCTGGTGCCGACCGACATGTCCATGCGTCCAGCCAATACTCTACCTCACTGTCCGCGTAAGCCGCCCACTGCTGTTAGGGTAAATGCCAGCGCCTTCCAAGGCAGAGCCCGGCCCGAAGCATAAAGTTTTAGACAAAATGCGATTAAAATTTTATCAAACATTCCAGTGAGTTGTTTACGACATTAACCATGGCGCAACGATCGCGTTGAAAGAACGTCAACCGATCCAAGATAATAGCCCGACCAAACCAGGACGGGCGGTAAACGCGGGGACGAATCCTGCGGCAGAAACGATCGAGCAGAGCGTGTCTACCGAAAAGCCAATGACTGAATGGCCGACGAGTTTCCTCGGACGGCTTCCCATCGCACAGACCGACATCAAGGGCACTGCGCGGGGCTTCGTGGCGCATGCGCTCGGCAGCCGCGGCAAGAACCTTCGCCCGTTCGTGTCGACCTCCGCCAACGGACAGGTGCTGGCGCTCTGCGGCAAGGACGAAGCCTTCCTGTCGCTGATGCGCAAGGCCGATCAGATCCATGCCGACGGCATGCCGATGGTGCTTTATTCGAAACTGTTCTCCAAGCGGCCGCTGGCCGAACGCGTCGCCACGACCGACCTCGTGCACGAGGTGGCGAAGGCCGCCGAAGACACCGGCGTCTCCTTCTACTTCCTCGGCGCCAGCGAGGAGGTGAACGCCAAGGCCGTCGAGGAGATGCAGAAGCTTTATCCGAATCTCGTCTTCGCCGGCCGCCGCAACGGCTATTTCAGCCGCGAGGAGGAGGACGAGGTGATCGCCGGCGTCAACGCCGCCAGGCCCGACATATTGTGGGTGGGGCTCGGCGTGCCGCTTGAGCAGCAGTTCATCGACCGCAACATCGACAAGCTTAGGGGCGTCGGCATCATCAAGACGTCGGGCGGGCTGTTCGACTTCATCTCCGGCAAGAATTCGCGCGCCCCGGCCTGGATGCAGGCCGCCGGCCTCGAATGGCTCTACCGCATCTGGCTGGAGCCGCGCCGTCTGGCGATGCGCTACCTCACCACCAATCCGCAGGCTATCGGCGCGCTCATCCGCCACTCGGGCTAGCTGCCGGCTTAGGGCTGAAACTCTATCGGGGCTCGTACCAGCGGTCGACCAGATCGGCCGCAAGCTTCAGCTTGGGGCGCAGCGTGAATCCGTCGATCGTCTCGAGGCGGCCGTTGTAGTTCAGCGTGTGCAGCCGCTTTCCCGGCCAGGACGGTCCGCCTGATATCGTGCCCTCGCTCTCCTGTGCGAAACCTTGCCCATCGAGCCGCGTCACCTTCATGAAGCCGAGCGCACCGCCATAGGCGTTGCGGCAGTCCTGGACGGGCCGGTAGAGCGCACCGTCCCGACGCACGAAATTCCCGGCAGGGCGCGCGGTGCGGTCGTCGACCAGAACGGGGTTTCCCGGGTGCGGCTGCCAGGGGCCGAAGAGGTCGGTCGCCGACCAGATCGCCAGCGTGTCGGAATAGCCGCCGACGCCGTCGCGCACCACGGCGAACAGGAAGAGCAGGCCGTCATGCTCGACAATGGTCGCGTCGGCCGCCTCGACCCCCTCGACCAGCACGGCATGCCGCTGCCATTTCAGCGGGAACTCCGCGGCCCGGTAGAGCGCGATATCGCGGTTGGCCGAGCTTTCGGGGATCATGAACAGCTCGCCGTCCCGCTCGATCAGGAAGGGATAGGAGAGATGCCAGGGCTCCTCCAGAACCGGCACGGCGGGACCCGGCCTGCCTGTTTCGTCGAAGGCGACCATCGAGATGATCCCCTTCTCCGTCTTGTGGTCGAGATCCTCGAAGAAGAGATAGTCCCTGCCCTGCCGCGAGATGGGAAACGGGTCGGCATAAAAATGGTCGACCGGGTCGGCGAGCACGTTCCAGCGCTTTCCCGAGAGGTCGCGCCGCATCCACACATCGCCCCCCGACTCGACGAAGCGCCAGCCGACGCGCCAGTGCGAACCGTGGCAGCAGAGCCGGTAGGCCGCGCGCACGGCAGCGCGGGCGACTTCCTTTGCCGAGCGGCGGAGGACGTCGCCGTTGCCGATGGCGCGGACGGGCAGGCTATGCGTGACGGCCGCCCCGTCCTCTGCGCCCGACAGCGCCTTGATCAGCAGCACGATCGCGCGCGAGGCGACCGCCTCGATGCCGCCGCCTATGCCGGCCGCCGCTTCGAGTGAGGCCGTTCCGGAAGCGACGATACGGCCTGCAGATTCGCCGGGTTCGATGCGCTCGATGGCGATCTCGGGCGTGCCGCGAAAGAAGAGCGCCGAGGCGAGCGCCGTCTGGCCGGGCTGGCTGTCATAGAGCGGCCGCAGGCGGACGGCGTCCGGAGCGACAGCGGCGCCAGTCCCGTCGGTCAGGTCTATCACGACGTCCGGGCTGAAACCGGCCGGCGCCAGCCGGGCTTCGCCGATGTCGGCGCGCCCGATCCGGTCGGAACCGCCGGGCTGGCTGCGCCGCAGCAGCATGCGTTCCAGCGAAAGCAGCGTCGCCAGCGCAGGCGATGCGCCCGCTTCCGGCCGGTCGTCGACGCTGACATAGGCCTGCGTTCCGGGACGCTTCTCCAGCGTCTCGACCAGCCGGAGCACCCAGCGCGCGAGGCCAGCATCGTCGACCCGGACGAGAAGCCTTGCCGGGCCGGCTGCCGGAGGTAAGCCGGTCATCGCTGCGACGAGCGCAGCGCTGCGGACGGTTTTGGGCTCGGCCCGGCGGACTGGCTTGCACCCGTGCCAAGCGATTGCCGGATCAGCCCGGCATAGGCTTCGACCATGCCTCCGACCGAATAGCGGCTCGCCAGCCGGCGGCCGAGAGCCACCAGATGGGCCGTCTGCCGGTGATCGCGGAAGATCGTGTCCACCTTGGCGGCGAAATCGTCGACATCGGCGGCGTTCGCGAAAAGCGCGCAGGGCTCGCCGTCCACCGTCAGCACCTCGCGCAGCACGGGAAGGTCGTTGGCGACCACGGGAACGCCCGCCTGCGCCGCCTCGACCGCCGCCAGCCCGAAGGTCTCGGCTGTCGACGGGAAGACGAAGGCGTTGAGGCCGGCCAGGAACAGGCCGACCTTCTGCGGCGGCATGTCGCCGACGAAATGCACCCGCTTCTCCACGCCGAGCTGCTGCGCCGTCGCGCGCAGGCGCTCTTCGTCCGGACCCTGGCCGGCGATGGCGAGGTGCAGCGCATGGCGGCGCGCGACGACCGCAATCGCCGCGTCGAGCTGCTTCAGCGGATGCAGCCGCGCCACCGAGCCGATCAGCGCCACCCCAGTCGGCAGGCCGAACACCGCCCTCGCCTCCTGCCGGCCGATCTCGACCGACTTGTCCTCGAAGCCATGCGGCACGTGGACGAGGTGCCGGCGATAGCGCGCCGGATAGGACTGGTAGTTGCGCCAGGTCTCGTTGGAGTTGACGGTGATGATGTCATAGACGCCGAGAAGGCCGAGCACCTTGTCGATGCTGCGCGCAGCCGGCGAGATCGTCGCCGGCGCCGAAACGTGGTTGGCGATGATGACGGGTACGCCGGCCAGCCGGCCTGCCGGCGCGCCGAAGATGTTGCCGTAATGCTGGAAGGTGAGCAGGACGTCCGGCTGGATGCGACGGACCATGCGCACCAGCTTCGACAGGAAGCGGATGAAGGAGAGCGGCCCCTTCGGGCTATCCTCGAGGCAGAAATGCACGTTCTTCCAGCGGTCGAAGGCGGCGGTCTTACGGTAGAAGAAGAGGTGGTGCACCTCGAATTCGGGCTCGCCGCCGCGCTCCTGGCAGGAAAGACCTTCGCCGAGCAGGCGCGAGATTTCCTGCGCGCCGGCCAGTTCCGCCTGCGTCTGGATGAACAGCAGCCTCACGGGGCCGCGCCTGGTCTTCTTCTTCATTGCCTGCATGCCGGTAACGATTCGTTGCCCATTCCGCCAGAAAACCCTCAAGAAACCGTTCGCATGCGGGCGGCTAGGCCGTCGCGGCGTCTCGTAACGCTCCGCCGCCGCCGGCAGCCGCCGCTGGCCGAGGCCCGGCAGGCGCCGTCGCGAGCACCCTCTCGATATGCGGACGCAGCGCGAACGAGGTGGCGAGGAACATGATGAACGTCATCGACGTCGACCGCCCGATCTCGTTCTCGACCACGTTGCCGATGATGTACATGGCGGCGTAGCCGAAGGCGAGTGCGACATAGGGGTCGCGCAGATTGCCGATCGTCACGAGGTAGAGCAGCACGATGAAGCAGAGCGCCAGCAGCAGCAGCGATATACCGATGACGCCGCCCTCGATTAGGATCGTCACATAGCCGTTGTGGAAATTGTCGAGGACCCAGCCATGGACGTCGCGAAATGCTATGAGCCGTTCGGGCGTCCAGAAGCCGCCGACGCCGAAGCCCAGCAATTCGCGCCCGCCCAACTGCTCCAGCCCGTAGAACCAGATCGTGGTGCGGCTGCTCGTGTCGATGGTCGAGCCCAGTATGTCGATCTTGTCGGCGTGGAGCTCGAACGTCGCCAGCGCCAGATAGACGACCGGGATGGCGAGCACGACGAGCGCGATCAGCACGACCCGCTGCAAGGCCTTGGGCGCCTTGGCGACCATCACCGCGGAAAGGCCGATCCCGGCCGAGAGAAGGGCGCCGCGCGAGCCCGAATTCACCAGGCAGACGGCCGACATGACGATCATGGACAGCCGCGTGCAGTAGGCAAGCATCATGCGGCGGCGCTCCGCATGCCTGACGAGCGGCAGCGACAACGAGGCGACGAAGACCAGGCCCGCTATGTTGCCGAGACCGTTCTTCTGGCCGGCGATGCCTTTCCAGTCTCCCTCCAGCAGCCAGCCCGTCTCGATGCCGCGTTCCGGGAGAAAGACGACGACCAGCAGCGACAGGATGATGAAGACACCCATCGCGTTGTAGTAGATGCGCAGGATCCTATCCAGGCCGACCGCGTTCGCCATGCTCACCGAGACCAGCAGCGCCGAGAAGATCAGCATCGCCTTGATCGCGGCGTTCATGCCGCCTTCGCTCCACAGGAACGACAGCGAGGTGTAGAGCAGGAAGCCGATCAGCAGCAGCCAGTCGGGCGAGCGCGATATGGCGATGCCGCGGGTCAGGTAGGTGTGGAGCACGATCGCCATCGAGGTCGAGACGAACAGCGCGTAGCGCGCCAGCACCGCGACGCCGGACGTGGCAGATTCCGTCTCCGGGCTCCACATCGACAATGCGACGAGCACGTAGATTGCGAAGACCGCGAATCTGGAAGTCGTCATCCGTCAGGCCGTCCCGGGAATGGCTCCGGCGTTCTTTGCTCCACCCCTCGCAAGGCCCGCACGCCGTCCCGGCCAATCGTTACCGGGAATGGTAAACAAATCGCTACCGGCAGGCGGCGGGCGGGCCGCTTCGCGATAGCGGCAAAGCCGTTTGCGTCCTCCTGTCGCGTAGGCGATCCTGCTGTTTTAATGCAAGTTCTGCCCGCCCGAAACCAATCATTAACGATACCGTCCCATAAGCATCAGAGGCACGATCGTCCCGGTCCGCCGGGATAAAAACGTTAACGCGAGGTCCGCCAAGCATGCAAACGGCCAAGGCGCCCGACACGCGTGAAGACGCCTCGGCGCAGGACACACTCGAGCGCTATCTCCAGATCGACCTGCCGCAGCTCCTGTCGTGGCTGCGCGCCGGCGTGAAGTGGATCGTGCTCGCGACGCTCGCCGGGCTTCTCATCGGCGCCGGCTACGCGGTGCTGGCCAAGCCGCGCTATACCGTCACCACCGACCTCCTGATGGATCCGGCCGGCCTGCAGATCGTCACCGACGACCTCTTCCGCCAGGAACAGCAGCGGGACACGCAGCTTCTGGTCGTCGAGAGCAAGCGCCAGACGCTCCTGTCGCGCAGCGTGCTGCTCAGGGCGATCGAGGACCTGCAACTGCAGAAGGACCCGGAATTCGTCCCGCCGACCTCGTGGACCTCGCTGCTCAGCCCGCGCGCTCTGCTCGGCGGAGGCGGCGGCGCTTCGCGCAGCCCCGACATCGTCGCGCTCGACAATCTCATGCGGCGGGTCAGCGCGCGGCGCGACGAGCTTTCCTTCGTCATCATCATGTCGGTCTGGTCGGACGATCCCGAAAAATCGATCCGCATCTCCGACGCCATCGTCAAGGCCTTCAAGGAAGAGCTGATCGCCGCGGATTCGGAAGGCGCGCGCCGCACGGCCGACGCGCTGGTCAGCCGCATCGCCGAGCTGAAGGGCGAGGTCAACACCGCCGAGCAGGCGGTCGAGGAATTCCGGCGCGCGCATGGGCTGCAGTCGGCGCAGGGCGAGCTGGTCAGCTCGCGCTCCATGTCGCAGATCAACCAGCAGCTCGTCGCGGCGCGCGAGCGCCTGATCGAGGCGGAATCGCGCTACAAGGAACTGACGTCGAACAACTCCGCCGACGCCGCGGCCATGCAGTCGTCGACGATCTCCTCGCTGAGGACGCAATATGCGACGCTGAAATCGCGCGCCGACGCCGAGTCGCTCACCTACGGCCCCCGCCATCCCCGGCTCAGCCAGATCAGGACCGAGCTCAGCGTGCTGGAGAACGAGATCGAGGCCGAGAAAGGCCGGATCATCCAGGCCGCGCGCAACAATCTCGACCAGGCCAAGGCGGTGGTGGCTGCGCTGAGCGCCGACGCGTCGACGGTGAGCACCGGCGTGTTCGCCGACAACGACGCCCAGGTGCAGCTGCGCGACCTGACCCGCGAGGCAGCGGCGAAGACGGCGATCTATGAGGCCTTCCTGGTGCGCGCCCGCGAGATCACGCAGCGCCAGAACCTCGACACGACCAACATACGCGTCATCTCGCCGCCGGTGCCGCCGAAGGCGCGCAGCTGGCCGCCGCGCACCAGCCAGCTCGCCGGCTTCGGCGCCATCGCCGGCATGGTGCTCGGCGTGCTCGGCGTGCTCGGCCAGGGTCTCTGGAGGGAAATCGGCGGCGCTCCGATCCGCCTGCCGGTGAAGAGGCCGATGCCGGCCGATGTGCGCAAGGACAGCCGCGAGGCATCGGCCGCCGAGCAGATCGACGTGCCGTCCGACGCCCAGCGCGGCCCCCGCGCCGGCTCGCTGCTCAGCATGCAGCCCGCCCCGAAGCGTTCCAACTCGCTGCTCGCCCATGCGAGCGACAGCAACCATTGAGCGGCCGTCGGGCGCCCGCCGCCCGATAAAAGTAAACCGCACCGGTGGATTTTGATTCAAATCCTCGCCTTGTCGTTAACGATGCGTTAACGTCCGATCGATCTTTGGCCGCCGCGTTTACCCATTCGGCTGCGCTTTCGGGCTATCTGGGAACCAGGTTTCCGATCCAGTCCTGAATCGGCGCGAAAACCAATCGCCAGGCTTCAGGGAATGAGTTGTTAAGGTTTGCCGACGGCGGTCCGCGAACCGTCAATGGAGTGCGCCACGATGAATTCAATGGTCATGCAGAAGGACATCATCTCCAACTGGGAGCCCCGCCACGCCAGCCTGTTCGGCGTCGAGCTGGTCAAGCTCAACCACCGCCTGATCGAGACCGGGCTGTTCACCCGCGAGGCTCTCGGGCGCGTGATCGAGCGCTGCCCGGCCGAGCATCTCGGCATCCGCGCGCGCGGCACCGAGATCGACGACCCCAAGACGATGGAAGGCGAGCTTGGAACCGCCACCGGCCTCGAGGCCATCCAGGCGATCGAGAAGGGCCGCATGTGGATGAACATCCGCCGCGTCATGGACTGGGCGCCGGAATACAGGAAGCTGCTCGACGAGGTCTTCGGCGAGTTCGAGGCGCGTGTGCCCGGCTTCAGCACGTTCAAGCGCAATCTCGGCATCCTGATCTCGTCGCCGAACGCCAACGTCTTCTACCACGCCGACATCCAGGGCCAGTCGCTCTGGCAGATCGAGGGCTCGAAGAGCGTCTACATCTACCCGCGCTCGGAAATCTTCATCAAGCCGGAGAGCATCGAGAAGATCCTGTTGCGCGAGACCGGCGAGGACATGCCCTACGAGAAGTGGTTCGACGACTACGCCACCGTGGTCGAGCTGAAGCCCGGCGAGATGGTGACCTGGCCGCTCTACGCGCCCCACCGCGTGCACAATCACGACTGCCTGAACATCTCGGTGACCATGGAGCACTGGACGAAGCAGATCTGGAACTCCTATGCGGTGCACTACGGCAACGGCGTGCTTCGCCGCACGCTCGGCATGAAGAACGGCTCGACCGCCGACCGCGGCCTGCATGTCTATCCCAAGGCCGGCGCTGCCCTGCTCTGGAAGAAGCTCGGCCGGCAGATCGACGGCGACGTGGTGAAGAAACGCGACTTCCGCATCGACGCCGGCTCCGAGCTCGGGCGCGTCAGCATCCGCTGAGCGGGGGAAGCGCAAATGCTGTCCGTCGGCCAAGCCTCGCTTCGGCTGGACCTTGAAGTGCGTATCGAAGCGGACTTCGACTTCCTGTCCGCAGAATATCGCGACCTATACCGCCCCGACCGGGCCACCGCCTTCCAGGCGCCGCTGTGGATGGACATGGTGCACCGGCGGCTGGCGCCCGGCCTGAACGCCCGCCAGCACACGCTGACGGTGCGCAACCGTCCTGACGGTGCGCTGGTGGCGCTGGCGCCCTTCGTGCTCCAGCGCAGCAAGGGCGTGCGCATGCTGTCGCCGGCCGACTTCGGCGTCTGCGACTACAATTCGATCGTCGGTGACCGCAACGCGCTGGCGGTGATATCAGGCGACGCCGGCCTCGTCGGGCGGATCAATGCCGAGCTCAAGGGTTGCGACATCCTGATGTTCCGCAAGGTGCGCGCGGACGGCTTCGACGTCAGCCGTCTTTTCGCGGGATCGCAGGGCAGCCCGGCGGACAACGCCGCCTATCACAGCGACACCGGCGACGATTTCGAGGAGTGGCAGCGGCGCACGATCCGCCGCAAGTTCTCCAAGGAGCTCGGACGGCTGCAGCGGCAGACGGACCGCGAATTCGGCGGCTACGAGCATCGCCCGGCCGCCACCGAGGCGGAAGTCCGGCAGGCCTTCGACCTTCTGCGCGCCTGGCGCGTCGGCCGCTTCGAGGACGATCTCCTGCAGAACCCGCTCTATTTCGACTTCTACCGCGACTACGCCATCGCAGGATGCGAGAGCGGCGAGGCGGTCACCTATGTCAGCTATGCGGGAGGGCAGCCGGCCGCCGTGCTGTTCGGCCCGGCCGGCGACGGCGTCTTCCATGCGGTGCTGATCGGCGCCGACACCGAGCGCCTGGGCAAGCAGTCGCCAGGCATCCAGCTCATCTACCAGGTCATCAAGCGGCGCTTCGCCGAAGGCCACCGCAGCTTCGACATGGGCCTGGGCAACACCGGCTACAAGACGCATTTCCGCGTCGAGGAGACGCAGCTCAGCAACTATACTAAAACCTTCTCCGTGGCAGGATATGTCATGGCGCAGGTCTATCACCGCGCCAAGCCGGTGAAGAACTTCCTCAGGAACTACGTCCCGAATGTCCGATGAGAACGGCCGCGATGCCAAGAGACCCGGAATCCCGGCACGGCTGACGGGGCTCGCAAAAAACCCCGCCATACGGGGCATCGCCGGCGTCTTCGTGATGAAGAGCTCGATCATCGTCGCCAACTTCGCGCTGATCATGCTCGCCGCGCGCGTGCTGGACACCGATGCGTTCGGCGTCTTCTCGATCCTGTTCGCGGCGGCCGGCCTCTTCTGCATCGTCGCCACCTTCGGCCAGCAGGTCTCGATCATGCGCTGGTGGAACGAATATACGGCGGCGGGCGACCCGGCGACGCTGAAGGGCGCCCTGCGATTCAGCGCCACTGCCGTGTTCGCCGGCTGCGTCGTCATCGCCGCCGGCTTCTTCTTTTGGGCGGCGTCGACGCATGCGCTGCTGCTCGCCGCAGCCGTCACGCTCTACATGGTCATGCAGGCAAGCGTGACCACGTCGGGGCATCTGGTGCGCACCGCCGTCGGCGTCGGCGCCGGCGACGGTTTCGGCAACCTGCTCGTCTCCGTGCCGGCGCTGATCTACCTGGCGGCCGTGCTCCTCGCCGGCCGTGCAGCCGAGGCCAGCACCATATTCTTTCTCTTCGCCGCCGGCGGCGCTGCGGCGATCACGCTGCATTTCATCTTCCTCAGGCGGAAGATCCGCACGCTTTTTCCAGGCTTCGCCTCCGTCAGGCCCCGCTATCTGGCCGCCGAATGGCGGTCGCGGTCGTTCAAGCTCTGGATCTCGAACGGGCTCGAGGCCGCGAACCAGTATCTCGACGTGCTGATCATCGGCTATCTGATGAGCCCGGCCGTCGCCGGCGCCTATTTCGTGACGACGCGGCTCGCCAACGCCTTCGCCACGGCGTCCGACACCATGCACATGTTCTCGACGCGCCACATCCCCGACCTCTACTACCGCGGCGAGTTCAAGCAGCTCAACGGCCTGCTGAATTCGGTGGCGGCCATCACGCTCGCCTTCATCGTCGTCGGCATGGTGATCATCCTCGGCGGCGGCCACCTCTTCCTCGCCGTCTTCAACGAGGCCTATGTGCCCTATTACCCGGCGCTCGCCGTGCTCTGCTTCGGCACGGCCGCGGTGGCGGCGGCCGGCCCCTCCGGCTCGATCCTGATGCTGACCGGTCACGAAGGCCGCTATCTCAGGACCATCGCGCTCACCGTGCTCGTCCGCGCCGCCGGCTTCTTCGCGCTGATCCCGTTCTTCGGCATCATGGGCGCGGTGACGGCGACCACCATTTCCTTCGTCCTGATGACCGCCATGCTGCGCCATCAGTCGAAGAAGCTCACCGGCCTCGACGGCTCCGTGATGAGGCTGCTCGGCATGCGCGACCGCACCGCCTACGCGCCGGCGGAATAGCCTTGCCCGGTCAGTCGACGCGCCTGCCGGAGGCGTCGAACCAGTGCAGCTTTTCGGCGCGCGCGACGACGCGCAGCCGGTCGCCCGGCTGGGCCGCCGCCCTGCCCGACACCCGTACGACGATGCGCGAGCCCGCTGCCGCGCAATAGAGGAAGCTTTCCGCGCCGACCGGCTCGACCGCCTCCACCTCGGCATCGAGCGCCAGCGCATCGGCGGGCGCGTCGCCTGCATTGGCGATCTCGGCATCCTCCGGGCGGAAGCCTATCGTCGCTGCTCCCTCCCGCGCGCCGCTTGCCGGCGCGGCGCCGCCCTGCCCGGCCGGCAGAAGGTTCATCGGCGGCGCGCCGATGAAGCTGGCGACGAAAGTCGAGGCCGGCTTCTCGTAGATGTCGAGCGGGTTGCCGGCCTGCTCGACGGTGCCGGCGTTCATCACCACAAGCAAATCCGCCAGCGTCATCGCCTCGAGCTGGTCGTGCGTGACATAGACGCTGGTGACGCCCAGCGACCGCTGCAGATTCTTGATCTCGACGCGCATCTGGCCGCGCAGCTTGGCGTCGAGGTTCGACAGCGGCTCGTCGAACAGAAAGACCTTCGGGTTGCGCACGATGGCGCGGCCCATGGCGACACGCTGGCGCTGGCCGCCGGAGAGCTCGCGCGGACGCCGCTCGAGCAGGTGCTCCAGCTCCAGCGTCTTCGCCGTGGCGCGCACGCGCCGGTCGATCTCGTCCTTCGGCGTGCCGCGGTTGCGCAGGCCGTAGGCCATGTTGTCGTAGACCTTCATGTGCGGGTAGAGCGCGTAGTTCTGGAACACCATGGCGATGTCGCGGTCGGTCGGGCCGATGGCGTTCACTACTTTGCCGTCGATCGAGACGGTGCCTGATGTGATCGTCTCCAGCCCCGCGATCATCCTGAGCAAGGTCGACTTGCCGCAGCCCGACGGTCCCACCAGCACGCAGAGTTTCCCGTCCGCTATGGCTATCGAGACGCCTTTCACCGCCTCGACATTGCCGGGATAGGTCTTGCGGACGTCCTTGAGATCGACAGTCGCCACTTACTTCTCCGTCTCCACCAAGCCCTTCACGAACCAGCGCTGCATCAGCACCACCACCAGGATCGGCGGCACGATGGCGAGCATGGAGGTCACCATGACGAGGTGCCATTCGGTATCGGCGTCGGCAAACGAGATCATCTTCCTCAGCGCGATCACGATGGTGTTCATGTCGTTGCTGTTGGTCATCAGCAGCGGCCACAGATACTGCGTCCACCCGTAGATGAAGAGGATGACGAAGAGCGCTGCGATGTTGGTCTTCGACAGCGGAAGCAATATATCCTTGAAGAAGCGCCACGGCCCCGCGCCGTCGATCCTGGCAGCCTCGACCAACTCGCCAGGGATGGTCAGGAAGAACTGGCGGAAGAGCAGCGTCGCGGTGGCCGAGGCCATCAGCGGCAGGGTCAGGCCGGTATAGGTGTCGATCAGGTTGAGATCGACCATCACCTTGTAGGTCGGCATGATGCGCACCTCGACCGGCAGCATCAGCGTGATGAAGATCAGCCAGAAGAAGGTCATGCGGAACGGGAAGCGGAAGAAGACGATCGCATAGGCCGACAGGATCGAGATGACGATCTTGCCGATGGCGATGGCGAGCGCCACCACCGTCGTGTTGAAAAGCAGCGTCCACACGTCGACGCCGCCGATGCGGCCGATGCCGCCGAACAGCGCCGTCGAATAATTCTCCCAGAACTCGCCGCCCGGCAGCAGCGGCAGCGGCGGCCGCAGGATCGTCTGCAGCGTGTGGGTCGAGGCGACGAAAGTGTAGTAGATCGGGAAGGCGACGATGAGGATGCCGAGCATCAGGATCGCATGGGCGACATAGCGCGAGGTGCGGCTGATGCCGAGCATCGCGCCCTCCTCCTGCCGCCCGAGCACGGCGGCGGTGGAGGCATCCTCTCTCGGCGCGACGGCGTCAGCCATAATGCACCTTCCGTTCGACGTAGCGGAACTGCACGGCGGTAAGCGCGATCACGATGATCATCAGGATCACCGACTGCGCCGCGGAATCGCCGAGCAACTGGTTCAGCGCGCCGTCGGAATAGACCTTGAAGACAAGCGTCTCGGTCGCCTTGCCGGGGCCGCCGCCGGTGACGGCGTGGATGATGCCGAAGGTGTCGAAGAAGGCATAGGTGGTGTTGATGACGAGCAGGAAGAAGGTGGTTGGCGCCAGCAGCGGGAAGACGATGGTCCAGAAGCGTTTGGTCGGCCGTGCGCCGTCGATCGCCGCCGCCTCGATCAGCGATTTCGGGATTGCCTGCAGCCCGGCGACGAAGAACAGGAAATTGTAGCTGATCTGCTTCCAGGCGGCGGCCGAGACGACCATCACCATGGCCTGCGGGCCGTTGAGCAGCGGGTCCCAGGAAATCCCCACCCAGCGCAGCAGGTAGGCGAGCGAGCCGATCGAGGGGTTGAACAGGAAGATCCACAGCATGCCGGCGATCGCCGGCGCCACCGCATAGGGCCAGATCATCAGCGTGCGGTAGAAGCCGCGGCCGCGGATCACCTTGTCGGCCATGACCGCCAGGAGCAGCGCGATCGCCATCGAGAAGAAGGCGGTGGCGGTCGAGAAGATCGCCGTCACCTCGACCGAGTTCAGGTAGTTCGGGTCGGCCAGCACGCGCCGGAAATTGTCGAGCCCGACGAAGCGCGAGCGCAGCCCGAACGGATCCTCCTTCAGCACCGACTGGTAGAGCGCCTGGCTCGCCGGCCAGTAGAAGAAGACCAGCGTGATGGCGAGCTGCGGCGCGAGCAGCAGGTAGGGCAGGAATTTGTTCGGGAAGACGACGCGGGGGGTCATTGCGACCTTTCCTCCCCCCTTGAGGGGGAGGTGCCGCCGAAGGCGGCGGAGGGGGTGCCATCAGAAGGCACCGCCCATCCGAACGCGTTGCAACAAGGTCGGAGCACGGCCGCAGCGACCCCCTCTGGCCGCTTCGCGGCCATCTCCCCCTCGAGGGGGGAGAGTGCGCCGCGGCCCATCAGTTCCCGACCGCTTCCTTGATCGCGGCGTTGCCGCGCGACACGGCGTTGTCGAGCGCCTGCTGCGCGGTCTGGTCGCCGGCCAGCATCTTCTCGTATTCCTCGTTCATGATGTCGCGCACCTGCGGCAGGTTGGCGAGGCGCACGCCCTTCGAGTTCTCGGTCGGCGCCTTGCCCATCATCTGCTTGATCGGGATTTCGCGCGCCGGGTTCTTCTCGTAGAAGCCGTCCGCCTTGGTCTTCTCATAGGCGGCGAGCGTCACCGGCAGGTAGCCGGAGACCTGATGCAGCCTGGCCTGGATGTCGGTCTGCGACAGGAAGTTGAAGAACGCCGCGATCGCCTTGTATTCGTCGTCAGACTTGCCACCGAAGACCCACAGCGACGCGCCGCCGGGGATCGTGTTCTGCGGCTCGCTGTCGTAGGGCAGCATGCCGGTGCCGTAGTTCATGCCCGACTTCACGATGTCGCCGAGGCCGCCCGACGATTCCGTGAACAGCCCGCACTCTCCAGCAAGGAAGATCTGCTTGGCTTCGGAGGTGCGGCCGCCATAGCGGAACACGCCTTCCTTGGCGAGGTCGGCGAGCGCCTGGAAATGCTTCACGAAGGGCTCGGAATTCACCTTGAGCTCGACGTTGAGCGCCGCGATGCCGTTCTCGTTGGTGCCCCACTGGTAGTTGTTCCAGGCGGCGAAGTTCTCGGTGTGGATCCAGGTCAGCCAGGTCGAGGTGTAACCGCAGGGCGCAGCGCCGCTCGACTTGATCTTGCGGGCCGCCGCCCAGACCTCGTCCCAGGTCTTGGGCGGGTTGTCGACGTCGAGCCCGGCTTTCTCGAAGATGTCCTTGTTGTAGTAGAGGATCGGCGAGGAGGAATTGTAGGGGAAGGACAGCATGGTGCCGTCCGGCTTCGAATAATAGGCGACGATGCCCGGCAGGTACTGGCTCTTGTCGAACGCCTTGCCGCCCATCGAGATGACGTCGGCGACCGGCTTCATCGCGTCCTCGGCGGCCATCATGGTGCCGGTGCCGGCGTCAAAGATCTGGATGATGTGCGGGGCCTGGCCGGCGCGATAGGCGGCGATGCCGGCATTCAGCGTTTCGGGATAGGTGCCCTTGAAGACGGGAACGACCTTGTAGTCGCTCTGGCTCTCGTTGAATTCCTTGGAAAGCGTTTCGACGACCTCGTTGTTGGCGCCGGTCATGGCGTGCCACCAGGAGATCTCGGTGACGGCGAAGGCGGAGGACGAGGTCAGAAGGGTGAAAGCAACGGCCGCACCGGCCGAAAGGCCCTGAAGTTTCATCTTTTTCTCCCGTTTTTCGTTGGCGAGCTGAAGGGTTCGCGAGCGGGAGTATCCGTCGATTGTGACAGTCGGACAATCGTTTTGTTATCGTTGCATGACAGGCCACAGGCGTCCGGCGCACATTCTCGTGACGGTTACGCAAGGGTTTCCGGCTTCTGCTTAGCCGGCATAAGACTTTGGTAGGATAGGCCGGCGGTCGCGCCCCTAGACCTTCTGGCGCAGCCCGTCCGCTATGTCGTCATTGGCGGCGTCGCGCATGGCGGCGAGGCTGCGGTTGTCGAGCAGCTCGGCGACGGCGTGGCGCACTTCCATCATCATGTGGCGGACCTGGCAGGTCGTCTCGTCGCAGTCCTCGCAGCGCTGGTACTGGCTGCGGCTGGCGCAGGGGATCGGCGCCAGCGGCCCGTCGAGCACCCGCACGACATGGCCGATCTTGATCTCGCTCGGCAGCTTGGCGAGCCGGTAGCCGCCATCCTTGCCCTTGCGGCTCTGGACGAAGCCGGCATTGCGCAGCTCGCCCAATATGGCGTCCAGGAATTTCTTCGGAATATTGTTCTTCGCCGCGATGTCGCCGACGAAGGCGAGCTGGCCGGGCGGCATCTTCGACAGATGCACCAGGGCCTTCAGCCCGTACTTGCCTTTTTTCGTAAGCATGCCCCGAGACAGTCTTTTTTGTCGTTGCCCGCCCAACCATCAGAATCGTTTGTGTGCAAATGATGGCCGCGGACATGAGTTACTACGCGTACGGTGCCAGTAAAATCCGAATCCGTTGCTATTTGGTGTTTCTGGACGTTTTCTATCGTAACTGTGCTGTTTCAGCCGCAAGTTGCGGTCCGGCGGCGGTGGAAATACAGACGGCCGCCCCGTTTGGGAGCGGCCGGCAGCTCTGGACCGGGCCCGTGCCGATCTATTCGGTGTATGTGTCGCCGCCCACCGGAGGGGTGTTGTCGTAGAGGATGGACACCAGTCCGTTTCCGGGTTCGGAGGTTGCGTCGGTGCGAAGGGCGGCGATCTCGCCAGCCTTCGGCGCGGTGTATTCCGCCACCACCTCGCCGAACGCATTGCGCTGGATGGCGACCTTCTGGCCGGCCTCGACCTTGTCGTTCAGCTTCACCAGCAGTTCGACGAACCCGCCATGCGTCGCCAGGACCCCGGTGGCGCTGTTGCCGACAAAGATCTCGCTATCCTTGCCCGTGCGGCCCATCGGGCCGGTGATGATGCCGTGATGCTTGAGCACGTTCATCGTGCCTTCCACGAACAGCGGTATCATGGCTAGGTCCAGCTTGCGCGGCGCACCGATCTCGGGCGTGAACGCCGGGATGCCGGCGTCGATGAACGCATTCGACAGCAGGCCGGGATAGGCGGGATTGTCGAAAATCTGATCGATGGGAAAGAGCTCGGCCATCGCCCGCACCTCGGGCAGGTCCAGCCGCGCCAGATGGAACGCCGTCATGTCCATGCCCGTCGTCGACGTGTGGTAGTCGATGGCGTAGTCGGCGTTCGGCTTCAGCAGTCTGTTGAAGACCAGCCAGGCATGCCGCGAGGCGGCGTTCGGTCCGTGCTCGTGGCCCGGCCACTGCCTGTTCATGTCGACCAGGTCTATGCCGCGCCCGGAATTCGGCCACCGCCGCGCCATCGCTTCGAGAGCCGGACCCGAAATGTCGACGGCTGCCACAACCGACCCCGACATCTGCGCGGGATCGAGCTGGTCGACGACGGTCTGTATCATGTGGATCGGGCTGATCTCGTCGCCGTGGACGCCGCTGGTCAGCACGACGCGCTTGCCCGGTTTCGCGCCCTTCACCACGATCACCGACACATACCAGTGCTGGCCGGTGACCGTCTGCACGCCCTGGAAGTAGAGGTTGTGCCTGCCGGGCTCCAGGTCGCCGACGTCGAGCGCGCTGATGACCTTCTTCCCCTGGATGACATCGCCGGTATAGACCGTGCCTTGCGACCCGGCGGCCGGTGCCGCCTCTTCCTGGGCGCTTGCGCCGCCGGTGCTGACGGCGATTGCGGCGGAGGCGCCGACAGTCGCTATCGAAGCGATCATGAAATCGCGACGATCGAGGACTTCCTTGGATTTTTTCGGCATGCAGGCGCCTTCCCTGGATAGGCTGCGTTGTCGACCGCTCCGAACGATCTCGGCAGTCGATGTTGAAGGTATAGTACCTTCCCGCGCTTTCACGACATTAATATTTCGATGAATTTTACATGGCCGGGCAAGACGAACCTTGCCCGGCTTCCGGACGGCTTACCGGAATAAGGCCAGCCGAGCCGGCGCGCGCCGGCTCGGTTGCGCGGTCACGGCTTTATGGTGAACGCCATCTTCGCCAGCAGGACATAGGCGTCGTCGTTCATCAAGCGCAACTCGTAGTCGCCCGGCTCGAGAGGGTCTCCCCAGTTGGTGAGCTTCACATCCATCTCGCCGTCGAACCTGGCGTCGACATACTGATAGTGGAAATAGTTCATCATGCCGGGGTCGCCTGCCTTTTAGATGCCGATCCAGTCGTGGCGGTTGCCCGGCGCGCCGGACCAGCGGACGGCGATCGTCTCGGCATCCTTGGCGACCTCCGGCTGATCGATGACCAGGGCCGCGTCGAGATCCGGATCGGCGACGGAGAAACGCGTCTTCGCCACGACATTCTCGCCATCGAGCAGCAACGCATCGTAGTTGCCGGCGGGAATGCCGAGCGTCGACAGTCTTATGCCGTTTCGATAGCCGGTGGTCTCGTCGTTGACCCCGGTCAGCGCCTGCTCCGGCTTTCCGTCGCGCGGCACCACCAACGCCGTGAACCTCTTCGCACCGGGCAGCGCGTAGCGGATGAAGAACCGCTCGCCCTGCATGACGCGCCTCGGCTGGACCGAAATCATCGGCTTGGCGTCCGCGGGCTCCACCGAGAAGGTCGAAAGGACCGCGCGGTGATCGGAGGGATAACGCTCGACCTCGACGTCGACGTCCTTGCCGCCGACCTCGCCGATGATCTCGCTCTTGAGGGTCTTGGTGGGACCGGCGGTGAAAACGTAGTCGATGCGGTCATGCGCCCATTCCGACATGAAGGCGGGATCGGCCACCAGCGGCCAGGTCAGGCCGGGTTTCTTGGTTGGGTCGGGGAACGCCTCGCGATAGGAATCGCGGAAACCGGTCGCCTCCATGGTGACCGTGACCGGCCACTGGAGCGGATATTTCACGGCCGGCCGCACCGCCTGCATTGCCGCCGTCCAGTCGAGATGCGAGGGCGAATTGAAGTCGCCGGTGACGAATACCGGAATGCCCGACTTCCCCAGCCTGCCCAGTTCGGCGAGAGGCTTCACCTCGACGCCCCGCGACTGGTTCTCCGCCGCGACGACATCCTCGGCGGAACTCCCCTCCGCAACCATGTCCGGCCCATAAGTGGGCTCCCACGTCAGGTGGGTATTGCCTACCGCCACGACCTTGTTGTGACCTACGAGCGCCCAGGCATGGACGGCGTCAGGGTCAAGTCCGGCAATGCCGTAGCCGTCCGTACCCGGCTTCGTCCTTTCGCCGGCTCCGGAGTCGAAAAGCGGATAGCGCGAGATGATGTTCCTGCGCTGGTCGTAGTAGACGAGACCCGTTTCCTGGGCCAGCCGCGCCAGGTTGTCGTCCGGCTCCTGCACCCCGACGATGTCGGGATCGGCGTCGCGGATCACCTTGACGACATCCGCGAAGTTGGTCTGCTCGCCGCCGTACCAGATGTTGAAGCTCATCACCTTCAAGGTGATCGGCTCGGCCTGGGCGGCGGAAGCCAGGACGTACCCCATCGCCGACGCGGCCACACATCCCATGGCGGCCCTGCACATCGCACCTACGCGCTTTCGCATGCCTTTCCCTCCCTCTATATTGAATGACCGTTCAATCAATATGGACAGAAGGGTAAGGTGACGCAAGGGAAATCACCCGGTGCCTTCAACGCGGCGCCTCAGGCCATATGCGGAACCTTGCACCCCCCGCCCGATTATCCCTGCCGCGCCGGCTGGTCGGCCAGGAGAGTTTCGGTGTTGCAGAAAACAGCGGTTGTGAACGGCGACGATGGCCGCGGCCAGGCGGCCGAGGATGTGGCCCGGCGGATATCGCTCACCTATGTCAGCGATGCCGAACCCGGCATCCGGAGACGCAAGGCCGGCAGCGGGTTCTCCTATCTCCGCCCCAACGGCAAGCGGGTCGCCGATGCCGGGACGCTCGGCCGCATAAGATCGCTCGCCATTCCGCCGGCATGGGCCGACGTCTGGATCTCGGCCGACGCGGACGGCCACATCCAGGCGACCGGTCGCGACCAGCGCGGCCGCAAGCAGTACCGCTACCACCCGCGCTGGTCGGAAAGCCGCGGCGAGGTGAAATATGCCAGCCTCCATAACTTCGCCCGCGCGCTGCCGAAGATCCGCGAGCAGGTCGACGCCGACCTCCGGCGGCGCGAGCTGCCGCGCGAACGCGTCGTCGCCTCGATCGTCTGGCTGCTCGACAACACGATGATCCGCGTCGGCAACGGCGTCTATGCGCGCGACAATAAGAGCTTCGGCCTGACCACGCTGAGGACGCGCCATGTTGAGGTCGAAGGCGCCAAGCTGCGCTTCGCCTTCAAGGGCAAGTCCGGCAAGGAATGGAAGCTGAAGCTGGTGGACCGGCGCATGGCGAGGATCATGCGCAGCATCCAGGAACTGCCCGGCCAGCATCTTTTCCAGTACATCAACGGCGGCGGCGAACGCCGCGCCGTCAACTCGCAGGACGTCAACGACTATATCCGCGAGGCGGCCGGCAGCGATTTCAGCTCCAAGGATTTCCGGACGTGGGGCGGCACGGTCCGCGCGCTCTCCCTGTTCGCGCAGGTACCGGTGCCGGACAGCAAGGCCGGCATCGCGCGCGCCATGAACGTCGTCATCGACGAGGTCGCAAAAAATCTCGGCAACACCCGCGCGGTCTGCCGCCAGTGCTACATCCACCCAGGCGTCATGGAGTCCTGGGCGAAGGGTCGGCTCGCCGACGAGCTGGCCGAGGCCAGGAGATCGCGCCGCAAGCTCAAGGGCCTAGACGACGAGGAAGCGCTGGTGCTGCGCTGGCTGGAGACGCGCGCCGCCTGAACTCGTCCGCCCGGCGGCAGTCGGCGGGACGACCCTCGCCTTTGCTAATTGATCCAGCGCAAAGCGCGGCGCCGTGCGCGCCGCTACAGCTGTCCGTGAAAAGCGGGGCCAGTCGCCGGTTTCGTCGTTTCGTGAAGCGACCGCCGATGCTGGTGTCCCGCGAGCGGAGGCGCTACGCTGTCGGCGCAGTGTCCGTATCACGGCGCGTCAGGAGACGATGATGAAACTGCAGGCCTTTCTTCCTCTCGTCACCCACCCCGACCCGAATTCGGAGGCGGTCGCGGAGAACGCGGTCGCGGTCGCGGAGTGGCTGGGCGCCACCCTCCATGCGCGCGCCTTCAATGCCGACATACCGGTTCCCTCCAGCGCCTTGTCGGGCTTCCTGATGAACGTGCCGGAACTGATCCGTGACGCCGAGGCGACGAGCAAGCGGCACGGCGACCGCCTGCTGGAGAAGGTGGCGGCCGTCGCGGCCCGGCAGGGCGTCACGCTGAAGTCCGGCGTCGAGGCCGGCCCCATCGCCCTCCTGGGCGATCAGGCGGTCGCCCATGCGCGCTACCACGATCTCGCGCTCGCCGGCTGGGAGGCCGGCAATCCGACGTCGCGCATGACCGCCGAAGCGCTGATCTTCGGCGCCGGACGGCCGACGCTCGTCCTGCCCGAGCTTGCCGCGCGGCAGGGCTTCGCCAGCATCGCCATCGCGTGGGACGGCACCCGCACCGCCGCCCGCGCCGTCGCCGACGCGCTGCCCTTCCTGCAGCGGGCGTCGCGCATCCACGTGCTGACCGTCGTCGGCGAGAAGCCGCTCGCGGAGGAAGTCGGCGCGCGGCTCGCCCGCGGCCTCGGCGAACGCGGCTTCGCGGCCGAAGCCCTGACCATCGAGGCGGAGGACTGCCCGGTCGCGGTGACGCTCCAGGAGCACGCCGTCGCCGCCGGCGCGGACATGCTTGTCATGGGCGGCTACGGCCATTCGCGGCTCAGGGACTTCGTGCTCGGCGGCGCCACCCAGGGCACGCTCGACGATCTACGCCTGCCGGTACTGATGTCGCACTGAGTAAGGCAATCCCGGCGAAAGCGGAGGAGCGATTCTCCGTCCGGAATCGCTGCAGGACGGAAGCCGGATCGTTCATTCCGGGCTACGGCAGCAGATCATATTCGATGAAGCCGGTGCGCTTGGCGACGCGATCGTAGAGGCGGCGGGCGGTCTCGTTGGTCTCGTGCGTCATCCAGTAGACATTGGCGACGCCGATCCTGACCGCTTCCGCCTGCACCGCCTCGATCAGCGCCCGGCCGACGCCCGCGCCGCGCGCCGCGGCATCGGCGAAAAGGTCCTGCAGGTAGCAATTGTTCACCAGCGACCAGCAGCTGCGGTGGTAGAGATAGTGGACGAGGCCGACCGCCTTGCCGTCGACCAGCGCCAAAAACCCCTTCGGCTCGAACTCGCCGGGATCGAACAGCCGCCGCCAGGTGGTCGCATAGACCTCTTCGGGCACCGTCGCCTTGTAGAATTCGAGATAGGCCGTCCACAGCCGGCGCCAGTCCGCCTGGTCGGAAGCCTGCAGGGGCCGGATCACGATGTCGGACATTTTTCTTTCCCTGCCCTCGTCAGCGATGGAACGCCAGCCCGCGGACCTTCAGCCCATCGGACTCACGGATAGAGATGGGGGTCACGGATAGAGATTGTACTGATCCCAGTCGCCCTCGGGGATCTTGTCGCCGATCCTGTAGCGCAGCGACAGGATCTGCATGTGATCGGGCGCGGTCAGGCATTTGTAGTCGACGTGGTACCACTCGCCCTTGCTGCGGAAGGCGCCGCCGCGCGTCTTGATCTCGTCGCCGGCCATCTTCGGCTCTCCGGTCGCGTAGGCGATGACCTTGTCCGGATCGAAATGCTCGTTCTCGCTGGCGATGCGGTCGGCGACCTCGGCATCGCAGCGCTGCTCCAGCCGCGTGGCGGGATCGAGCGCCAGAAGCCCGGCCTTCATCCTTGCATCGAGCGCACTGGCCGGCGAGACGGCCGCGGCAACCGCCGCCGCGGCGAGACAGAATTTGCGCATGATCAAGCCCTCCGCAACGGATTCCCGGCCCTGTCCGGGCCGGCGACATGATGACGGCAGGCTTTTTAGCGCCAGTTTCCGGCAAAGAAAATCCCGTGGGCGACGGCGGCCCTGGCCGTCGCGCTCGAATCAGGCAAGCTTCAGCGGAAAAATGGTGCTGCCAGAGAGGATTGAACTCTCGACCTCTCCCTTACCAAGGGAGTGCTCTACCACTGAGCTACGGCAGCGTCGCGAATGCGGCGTGCTTCTGCCATATCGATCCGGCCAGCGCAAGGCATGTCTTGTCATGCCGACGGGGTTGCGGTTGACGCCACGACAAGGCCACAATGATCCCTGCTTTTTTGGACTGCGCCGATCTTCTTCGGCAGGACGGGATTTTCACATGACCAAGTCCGGGACATCCGGGGCCGGCAAGGCCGGGCCGACGCCTGAACCGGCAGCCGGGCGTCCGGCGGGGAAGACGGACCGCAAGGCGCGGCTCGCCGAGGAGCTGCGCGCCAATCTCGCCCGCCGCAAGGCGCAGGCGCGCTCGCGCCGCACCGGCGGCGCCGACGAGCGGCCGGAAGGCATCGGCGCCGCCCGGCCCGGCGGGGCGAACGGCAAGGCGCCGTCCGGGCAGGAGCGCGGCGGCTGACGAAAATTTCGCTTCCGCCGGCCGGCGGCGGCGGCGAAACGCTGTTCCTTGAACCGATTGGTTTGATGGTTTAGAGGGGCTTTTTTGGAACCGGAGCCGGATTTTGCCGGCGGGGGATAGTCTCATGGACAGCATCAGGGTGAAGGGCGGCAACCAGCTCAACGGCCGCATTCCGATCTCGGGCGCCAAGAACGCGGCCCTGCCGCTGATGATCGCCTCGCTCCTCACCGACGACACGCTGACGCTGGAAAACGTGCCGCACCTCGCCGATGTCGAGCAGCTCATCCGCATCCTCGGCAATCACGGCGTCGACTATTCCGTCAACGGACGCCGCGAAAAGCAGCAGGAAGGCTATTCGCGCACCATCAATTTTTCCGCCCGGCAGATCGTCGACACCACCGCCCCCTACGAGCTGGTGTCGAAGATGCGGGCGTCCTTCTGGGTCATCGGCCCGCTGCTTGCCCGCATGGGCGAGGCGAAGGTGTCGCTGCCCGGCGGCTGCGCCATCGGCACCCGTCCGGTCGACCTCTTCCTCGACGGGCTGCAGGCGCTCGGCGCCGAGCTCGACGTCGAGAGCGGCTATGTGGTCGCCAAGACCAAGAACGGCCGGCTGGTCGGCAACCGCTACGTCTTCCCGAAGGTCTCGGTCGGCGCCACCCATGTGCTGATGATGGCCGCCGCGCTCGCCAGGGGCGAGACCGTGCTCGAGAACGCGGCGCGCGAGCCCGAGATCGTCAACCTCGCCGAATGCCTGAACGCGATGGGCGCTAGGATCACCGGCGCCGGCACCTCGACCATCACCATCGAGGGCGTCGATTCGCTGTCGGGCGCGCGCCACCGCGTCATCCCCGACCGCATCGAGACCGGCACCTACGCCATGGCGGTCGCCATGACCGGCGGCGACGTACTGCTCGAAGGCGCGCGCGTGGACCTTTTGCAGCGGGCGATGGACATCCTCGCCGAATCCGGCGCCGAGATCAGCCAGGAGGAAGCCGGCATCCGCGTCAGGCGCAACGGCAACGGCGTGCGCGCCGTCGACGTGACGACCGAGCCCTTCCCCGGCTTCCCGACCGACCTGCAGGCGCAGTTCATGGGCCTGATGACCATGGCGAGCGGCCAGTCGAAGATCACCGAGACGATCTTCGAGAACCGCTTCATGCATGTGCAGGAGCTTGCCCGCCTCGGCGCGCGCATCTCGCTCGCCGGGCAGACGGCGATCGTCGAGGGCGTGTCGCGGCTGAAGGGCGCGCCCGTCATGGCGACCGACCTGCGCGCCTCTGTGTCGCTGGTCATCGCCGGCCTTGCGGCGGAAGGCGAGACGACGGTCAGCCGCATCTACCATCTCGACCGCGGCTTCGAGCGTCTGGAGGACAAGCTCTCCAACTGCGGCGCGGTCGTCGAACGCCTGTCCGGCTGAGGCTCCAGGTTATCGGATCGTGGGCCACAGATGACTTGGGTATGGTATTTTCAGTCTGGCGCTAACGCGGCGGAATTTGATTACAAGTCGCCCATACCTGTGTACGAGACATTTTGGGGCAGACCGCTTGATCCGGCTAGGGGACCCGCACGTTTTCGAGCTCACCGTTCCCATTTTTCTGATTTACAGGCGCTGCACTGTCCGCCCGTAAATGAAGGGCCGCCTCTGGTGGATGATGTCTGGCAAAAAATAATAAGAAAGTTTACACCCGAAGATCGCATACAATTCTACCCAGCATCCATACACTCAGGCAGAAATCATATTGAAAAATACTCTTGGGTTATACCATTTGACCGAGTTAGATGCATTGATATCCATAGATCAAATATAACAAGCAAGATTGATAAGCCTGACATAACTTTGATCTACCATTGTGATTTCTACGTTCACATTCCCTCGTGTCTCGGTACAAGCCACATCGCAAGGGACGAACAACAAACCGGGCACTTGATCGTATCCGACCAATTGCACGATGCTCTCGCAGAAACAGGAGAGGCATCGATGTTTTACCGTCCACAAGATCTACCGCAAATCTTTCAAAGAAAAATTCACTGAGCGCTCGGTCGTCGAGCGACCGTCGATCTGACGGCGCCGTGCCCTCCCCCTCGATTGAGTTTCGGCGTAGGCACAATCCCGCCCGCCGCATCATTTGGGCGCGCCGCAAGTTTCAAGCTTGGGAGATATACGAATGATTATTCTGCGGCGCACGGCTCTCGCGGCCTCGATCCTTGTCGCCATGGCTTCGGTCGCGATCGCCGGCGACTTCGCCTCCAGGGCCAGTTCGGCCTTCGCTCCCGTCATCGAGGAATACGATATTCCGGGCCTCGTCGTGGGTGTGACGAGAAACGGCGAGCACGACTTCTACGCGACGGGCCTGGCGTCTCGGGCCGACAGCCGCCCCGTAACTGCGGACACGCTCTTCGAGCTCGGCTCCATAAGCAAAATTTTCAACGTCACCCTGGCTGCCCTGGCTGAACAACGCGGAAAGCTGAGCCTCGGCGATACGGTCGCTCGTCATGTGTGCTCCAACGCCTGCTCTATCGGCGACGAGCTGACGCTGATGGATTTGGCTACCCACCGTTCCGGCGGATTGCCTCTCCAGGTGCCGGACGGTGTCTCCGACGTGAACGGGCTGGTGGACTGGCTGAAGGAGTGGCAACCCGGGCAGCCGGGAGCGCGGAGCTATTCCAACATCAGCATCGGGATGCTTGGCTACATCTCCGCGAACGCCATGGGAATGGACTACAGCCAAGCCGCCCAGACGGTCCTTTTCCCGGCATTCGATCTGCAGAACACATGGATCGATGTGCCCGAAAAAGCCATGGACCGGTATGCCTTCGGCTATGATCGCAAGACCGACCTGCCGATCCGCGTGACGCCGGGCGTCCTGGATGATGAAGCCTACGGCGTCAAATCGAGTGCGCGTGACATGCTCAAGGTGTTGGATGTCGAGCTTGGACGCGGAAAGGCGTCGGAAGAACTCAGGGCTGCGGTCGAGCGGACGCAGGAGGGTCAGCTTCAAACCGCCAAGTTCACGCAGGCCATGATCTGGGAACAATATCCCTGGCCGGCCGACCTGGAGACGATGATATCGGGCAACGGCTATGACTTCATTCTGAAGCCGCAGCCTGCTGAAAAGATCGTCCCACCCCTCTCACCCCAGAAGAACGTCATCCTGAACAAGACCGGTTCGACCAACGGCTTCGGCGGATACGTGGCCATGATCCCGGGCGAAGGCCTCGGCATCGTCGTCCTTGCGAACAGAAACTACCCGAACGAGGCGCGTGTCAAAGCCACCTACTCGCTGATCGAGGCCTTGCTTTCGCAATAGCGACGAAGGCTGGAGCCAGATTGAGTCGGAACCGGCTTCTGCCTCAGCCGACTCGTCATCGGTGCTCGGCGATCACCGCCAGGAAGGCTGGGCCGTAGCGGTCGAGCTTGGCTTCACGGATGCCGGGCAGCGGCAAGATCCCGTGATTTCAGGCGAAACATGTGGAAACAGATCTCCGCCAAGCCGTTGATTTCACTCGATCTCGAAAAAATTTCGAGCCTGTTCATTCACACCCATTTGGGCTCCCGCATAATCGCTGGCATCGCCCTCGCGGGAACCCGGGTCATGGACCGGATGACGGGGAGGGCGGCGGTGACCTCCCACCCGTGGAAGCGGTTCCACGGTCCCGAGGGCGCCCGACAGGCCGGCATGCCCGGCGGAGGCGGCCAGATTACCGGTCGGCTCTGCGACGGAGGCAGACGGAGCACCGTACGTCCCGGACCACTGGAGTATCTCGTGGCCGACAGGACGTGTGCCCGGCCGAAAGCGGCGACAGCCACCGGACGGGGGCGGAGGCCCAAAGCCTTCCGTCGCCTGACGCCAAGGGGTCAGGCTGGGTCGAGCGACCACCCATTACAAAACTAGACTGGTGGTCACGACCCTCCCGTCTTCCCGACTTTCTTTCAACGGCCAGATGCGAAGGCAGGCGTGGCGATGATGGAACGCGCCTGTTCACCAAGGAGGAATGCACGCATGAGCACGGAAGAGCTGAGGCAGCTGAGGTTGGAAAACCACTACCTGGAGGAGCAGTTGCAATCCGTCACGGCCGAGGCCGAGGCGTTCAGGCTTAGCCTGGCCGAATACCTCGAACCACGGTCGCGGCCGCGTACCGAGGTGCTGGTGGCGGTGCAGTTGCTGGCTTCGACGGCGGGCCTGCCTGCGCACTGCGACCGCAGAAAATGCCGCCGCGCCGGGCTCTGCCATGCCGATGACGCCGCCGACCCGGCATGCCGGGAGCATTGGCCTCAGGCGTTGCTGGACACGCTGATGGACATGGCCGCCGGCATCGAGCTTTCGGCGCTCTGCCGGGAGCGCGAGCAGGCGGCGCTCCATGCATTCGCCTGCCGGCAGCTTGGCGTCACGCCAGGCCATGAGCCGGCGAGGAAGACGGGAAAGCCCGGTTGCGCGCCCCGCAAAGACCGCCTAACTAGGCCGAAACCGAACGGACAGGCGCAAGGCCATGGACCTGCTCAAGCTTCTCGCCCTTGACGAGGAAGACCTGAAGATCGTCTCCGCCCATGTGCAGGATGCGGTGATGAAGGTCGGCGACCTCGACTTCATCGCCGCTTCCAGGCAGTTCGTCGTGCCGATGTACCGTTTCGCCTGGGAGAAGGACGCCACGGCGTCGACGCCGCAGCCGGAACGACGCAACAGCGTGCTGCATTTCGACCGGGTGCTGGCGGCGAAGCTTGCCGGCATTTCCCGCGGCAAGTCCGACGAGGTGCTGTCGCTGCTGGCGATCACCTATGCCGCAACCGACACACCCGCCGGCACCGTCGACCTCGTCTTCGCCGGCGGCGGCACGATAAGGCTCGAGGTAGAGTGCATCGAGGCGCGGCTCGTCGATCTCGGCGGTGCCTGGGAGGCCTCCTCCCGTCCCGCCCACGAGACCGATAGGGACTGACCCACCAGATGGCCATCACGCTCCGCCAGTCCGATCCGGATTTCGAGACGCGCTTCGCCGCCTTCCTTGCCACCAAGCGCGAATCCTCGCCGGATGTCGACGCGACCGTGCGCGACATCATCGCCCGCGTGCGCGCCGAAGGCGACGCGGCGCTGATCGACTACACGAAGCGGTTCGACCGCGCTGACCTGGCAGCGCTCGGGATCGCGGTCACCGGGAACGAGATCGCCGCGGCCTACGACGCAGCCGATCCCGAGACGGTGGAGGCGCTGAAATTCGCGCGCGACCGCATCCGCTCGCATCACGCGCGCCAGAAGCCGACCGACGACCGTTATGTCGACGCATCCGGCGTCGAGCTCGGCTCGCGGTGGACGGCGATCGAGGCGGCCGGTCTCTACGTGCCGGGCGGCACGGCGAGCTATCCGAGTTCGGTGCTGATGAACGCGATCCCGGCTTCCGTCGCCGGGGTCGAGCGCATCGTGATCGTGGTGCCGGCGTCCGGCGGCGTCATCAACCCGCTGGTGCTGGTCGCGGCCGACCTAGCCGGCGTTTCGGAGATCTACCGCGTCGGCGGCGCGCAGGCCGTCGCAGCGCTCGCCTACGGCACCGAGACGATCCGCCCGGTGGCCAAGATCGTCGGGCCGGGCAACGCCTATGTGGCGGCCGCCAAGCGCCAGGTGTTCGGCACGGTCGGCATCGACATGATCGCCGGCCCGTCGGAAGTGCTTGTCGTGGCCGACCGCGACAACGATCCCGACTGGATCGCGGCCGATCTGCTGGCGCAGGCCGAGCACGACGCCTCCGCGCAATCGATCCTGCTCACCGACGATGAGGCATTCGCCGCATCTGTCGACGCGGCGGTCGAGCGCCAGTTGTTGACGCTGCCGCGCGCCGAGACGGCGGCGGCGAGCTGGCGCGATTTCGGCGGCGTCATCCTGGTCGACGATCTCTTCGCCGCGATCCCGCTGGTCGACCGCATCGCCGCCGAGCATGTCGAGCTCGCCCTCGCCGACGCCGAGACCTTCCTTTCCCGCATGCGCAACGCCGGCGCGGTCTTCCTCGGCAGCCATACGCCGGAAGCCATCGGCGACTATGTCGGCGGCTCGAATCACGTGCTGCCCACGGCGCGCTCGGCGCGCTTCTCGTCGGGCCTGTCCGTGCTCGACTTCATGAAGCGCACCTCGGTGCTGAAGCTCGGCGCGGAGGAACTGCGCAAGCTCGGGCCGGCGGCCATCGCGCTCGCCAGGGCCGAGGGGCTCGACGCGCATGGCCGTTCCGTCTCCATACGCCTCAACATGTAAGCCATGGGCGGGCCGGATCCCCAGCGCCAGCGCCTGATCGACGTCGAGCTCGACGACACGATCGGCCGCTCGACGCCGGATGTCGAGCACGAGCGGGCCGTGGCGATCTTCGACCTCATCGAAGAGAACAGCTTCTGCCCGGTGAACGACACCGGCGAAGGGCCCTACCGGCTGCGGCTGTCGCTGGTCGAGGCGCGCCTCGTCTTCGCCATCTCGCGCGAGAACGGCGAGGAAGTGGTCACCCATATCCTGTCGCTGACGCCGTTCCGGCGCATCGTCAAGGACTACTACATGATCTGCGAGAGCTATTACGACGCGATCCGCAGCTCCACGCCGTCCCAGATCGAGGCGATCGACATGGGCCGCCGCGGCCTTCACAACGAGGGTTCGCAGACCCTGCAGGACAGGCTCGCCGGAAAGATCGACGTCGATTTCGGCACGGCGCGGCGGCTGTTCACCCTGGTCTGCGTGCTGCACTGGCGCGGATGACGGCAGCAGCCTCCCTCCCCCGCTCGGTGCTTTTCCTGTGCGGCATGAACGCGGTGCGCTCGCCCGTCGCCGAGCGGCTGGCGCGCAGGCTCCTGCCCGCATCCGTCTTCGTCGACTCGGCCGGTATCCATGTCGGCGATCCCGACCCGTTCGTCGAGGCGGTGCTCGCCGAGGAAGGCCTGTCCATGGGCGAGCGCATGCCCAAGGCCTTCGACGATCTGGAGGACAACTATTTCGATCTCATCGTCACGCTCTCGCCGCAAGCACACCATGCCGCCCTCGAGCTGACCCGCGCGCTCGCCGTCGAGGTCGAGTACTGGCCGACGGTCGACCCGACCGCAACGCAAGGGTCGCGCGAGCAGAAGATCGACGCCTATCGCGACATGCGCGACCGGCTGAAGGCGCGGATAGAGGAGCGTTTCGGTCAGAATCCCGCTGCTGAAACGCGCTGATTAAGCGTGTTCACAAAAGCGCGACAATCATATAGGTTCCGCGCAACTCCGGGCCGGCGCTCCGGAAATCCATTCAAACCAAAGGTAGAGAATGCCGAAGGAAGAAGTCCTCGAGTTCCCGGGAACGGTCACCGAATTGCTGCCCAACGCGATGTTCCGGGTCAAGCTCGAAAACGAGCATGAGATCATCGCTCACACCGCAGGCCGCATGCGCAAGAACCGTATCCGCGTGCTCACGGGCGACAAGGTGCTTGTCGAGATGACCCCCTACGACCTGACCAAGGGCCGCATCACCTACCGTTTCAAATAGGGACGGCCGCGGGGGCCGCCAGAGCCGTCAGGACTCCGGATGAGTGTTTTCCAGAAGCTTGTGCTCGCCTCGGGCTCGGCGCGCCGCATCGAACTCTTGCAGCAGGCGGGCATCGAGCCCGACCGGCTGCTGCCCGCCGACATTGACGAGACGCCGCTGCGCTCGGAGCATCCGCGTTCGCTCGCCAAGCGGCTGGCCAAGCAGAAGGCCGAGAAGGCGCAGGCCTCGCTGAAAAGCGAAGCCGACTACCAGCCCTCCTTCGTGCTGGCCGCCGACACGGTGGTGGCGCTCGGCCGCCGCATCATGCCCAAGGCCGAGATGATCGACGAGGCGTCGAACTCGCTGCAGCTTCTGTCGGGCCGCACGCACCGCGTCTATTCCAGCGTCTGCCTGGTTACGCCCTCGGGCAAAGTCCGCCAGCGGCTGGTCGAGAGCCGCGTGCGCTTCAAGCGCATCGGCCGCGACGAGCTCGAAAGCTACCTGGCCTCCGGCGAGTGGCGCGGCAAGGCCGGCGGCTACGCCATACAGGGCCTTGCCGGCACCTTCGTGGTGAAGCTCGTCGGCTCCTACACCAATGTCGTCGGGCTGCCGCTCTACGAGACGGTCTCGCTGCTCAACGGCGACGGCTACCAGGTGCATTTCAACTGGCTGTCGGGCGCCAGAGGCTGATCCGTTCCGGCCCAGCCGGTGTTGGCTTTCGAGCCAAGCCGCATTATCTGCATGCAGATGACTGTTCCCAGCGCCACCGTCACTCCGCTCAGGCCCAAACGCCCCTGCCCCGAATGCGGCCGGCCGTCCGCGCGCGAGACCTATCCGTTCTGCTCGACGCGCTGCAAGAACGTCGACCTCAATCGCTGGCTGACCGGCGCCTATGCCATCCCCGTGCGCGACGACGAGGATGAGGACGGCAAGCCGGCCGACGGCTCCAACCCATCGGAATCCGGGCCGGACTGACAGACTTAAAAACGCATCGTCAAAATCCCGTCACGGACGCTGGACAGCCCGATTTCCCGTGCTATAACGCAGCCGCTTTCCGAGGGCGCCGCCTTCGATATCCCGGCGGGCCACCGCCCATCCCGGGAAAAAGCCCAGGTAGCTCAGTTGGTAGAGCAGCGGACTGAAAATCCGCGTGTCGCTGGTTCGATTCCGGCCCTGGGCACCAACGTTTTCAATGACTTAGCAGCAAGCTTGGCGATTTCATGTCGCGTTCATGTTGCAATTGGCTTCCCTTGATTTCCAACGGTTTTCGCTGACACTCGGCAAGTCGACGCGACATGAACGCGACATGAAATCACCGCCGAGGCCGGATCCGCCCCTCACCAGCGGCCCCGTCGGCCGGCGACACTGCCGCGCATGGATCACATCGAGGATCCGGCCTGCCCTGCCCTCGTGTCACATGGCAAGGCGGAGGTGCGCCAGGCAGAGGAAGCCGTCGAGCAGCCTCATTCGACCGCCACTTTCTTCGGGACAGAGGTCAAGGCCATCCTGAAGATATCCAGTCGGCTGTCATCGACGGGTCGGAAGCGACGTGAGAGGTATGGCAGATCATCCGGTATTTCCGGCCAATCTTCTTTCCACTCGCGGTAAATCTCAGCCACGCGTATGCCTAGCGCCCGCTCAGCCTTGGGAGTGACGAACATGCCGCACCACCTGACAGTGTAGACGGTGCCCTTCGTCAAACCGTCCAAGGTCGTAGGCTCTCCATTGATAGTACCCGTTTCGTCATCGATGCAGACGACCAGTTGGCCGGGGTGGAATGCCGCTTGCTTCATGACGCGCCTCCCTTTGCATGACGCAGGATCGACGCCGCGATTTGTCCGTGCCACTTGTTGGGCTCGAATATCGCCCACCCCTGGTCAACGTCCGTCATGTTCCCGAAGGTCGCCAGCGCCTCGGCCTTGATGAGCAAGCCGGCCATTGTTTCGTCCGGCTGATCCATAATTGTGGCGACAAGGCTACAAAGCGATTTGACCGCCGCCTTCACTGCCCGCCAGTATGGCTCATATTCTGCCTCGCTGACGGCGGGCTGTGTGGCTTTGACGGCATTGGCAGCATGCCGCGCGTTGTTGTAGCGGGTGTAGGCGTCAGAGAGCATGTCGCCGAGGCGGATCAGTTCCGGGTTTTCGGCCGGGCCGGCTTCGGCTGGAACAGGTGCTGCAGCCGCTGCCGATGCGGCGGCAAGGCCCAGAAGCAGGCGGCGGCGATCGACGAGCGCGCTCACGACTGCACCTCCTTCGGGCGATGGCCCACGATCATGAACATGCCGGCCATGCTCTCGCTGTCCTCGCATGCCGGCGAGGCGGGCGTCAGGACACGCCAGTCGGTCACTTCGGGGTAAACAGCCTTGCTTGCTGCGACGACTTCGCGACGGCGCCGAGCTAACGTCTCCTGTGGCGACGCGTCGGCAGAATGGAAAGCGAAGCTCTCGGTTGGATGGTTCGACGGGTAGATTTCCGCCATGAACTGCCCATCGCAGAACTCGGCGAGCGCGTCCTGCAACTCTTGGCAAAGGCGGCGCAGCCGATCCGACGGGCTTTCCGCTGCTGCCGGGATCACCATCGGCGTGACGGCCGCGCCCGCAAGGACGCCAGTGCGAAGGAGGAGGCGGCGGGTGATTTTAGGCAAGCCTTCGGCGGCTGCCCGAACAGGTGTGTTCGGCATTTCTGGCTCCTGTGTTTGATACACTGTTAACTATGTTCAAAACCTAGAAAGGCGTTTGTAGGTTGTCAACCTGTTTCTGTGTGTGATACATAAATATCTAGATCGAAAGGATGTGTATGCTGACAACAGGCAATCAACTGAAGGCCGCCCGGGCGCTCGCCGGCGTCGAACAAACCGCGCTCGCCGACGCGGCAGGCGTACACGTAAACACCGTGCGTGCTATGGAAGGTTCAGGGGCGTCGCCAATCGCAGGCCGAGCGCAGAACGTCCAAGCGGTTCAGCGTGCATTGGAAAGCCATGGCATCGAGTTCCTGAACCATGGGAGCCCTGGCGTGCGCCTTCGAGCGAAGCAGTGAGGCTGGTCGTTGTCGGCCAGCCTCGACGCCGCCTAATGCAGGATAACCTTCCGCTTTCGCCTCGACATCTCCGCAAGTACAAAGTTCATTGAGGCACGATGCGGCCCAACTTCTACGGCTAGATCCGCCTCTAAGTCCCATTGTTCCTCGATCGGCTCCAGTTCGAAATCCGGATCGCCGTCGATCTGATCGAGGAGCGCGATAAGATGCTCGATCATATCTGCGATGGCCCTTCGTGGGCCTGGTTTCGCGCACATCACCATGGCAGGTCCTCCCCGGTGATGCGCTCAATCCAGGTCGCTTTACCACCAGGCATCGTTTCATCCAGAGAAAGCGTCCTGTGGTAATCGTTGCCGCGATCGTGGTCCGTTAGGTATTTGCGAACCTCCGCCTTGATGTTCTTAATCAGAAGATCCCCTTCCAAAACGGCGAGGCACATCGAGCTGATGATTTCGTCGCGAACGTGGCGAGGCAACATCGAAGGAACAGCTTTGCTGATCTCCCCAAAAATCTCTTCTGGAGAGCGTCTGGCCGTCGCCTTCGATGATTGTCTAGCCCACCTCGCCCTGTGTTGTGCACGCATCACTTCGCCGTTGCGGTGGTAGCGCTCTCTACACCGCTGTAGGAACGCTTGGTGCCGAACAGGATCTGCTCTGCGTCGGGCTTCCCATTTGCTTTTTTCAAGCCGTATTTGTTCTGGATGTCTTTCCTTCCATCGCCTTCGCTGCTTTCGCGTTGTTTCAGGGTGTTTTTGGCGCCACGCCCGGCGTCCAGCGAGATACTTTTCACGGTTTTCTAGCCGCCATTGCCTACAATAATCAGGGTTCCGTTCTTTCCAGCGCCTTTGGCACTCACGCGCCTTCGCCTTCTGTTCCTCAGTTCGAGGTTTCCTATGTGGCTTCTGTTCGTCGGGGAGTTCTGCGTCAGTCTGCATCATCAGCTTCCTTCGCTTCAGATGCCCCTCGCGGCGTCTATATGAGCGCTGATTCGAGCCGAATGTGAATCCCGCTTGCCCGCGGGAAGCCGTTGCGCGAAGCTCCGGCATGTTCACTGAGCGCCTCAAAGAATGCCTATCCAACGGTGCGCTATGACTCGTGATCCTCGCCTTGATGCCCTTGCCGCCAGTGACCTTTCATCGGCGGCTATCCTGGCCGCCCTGATCGGCATGCTGGGCGCAAAAGGCACGCTGGCGGACCAGGAGGTTCGTGAGATTTACGAACAGGCCCTGTTTCTACTGGAGTCCCACCAGGGCAATGAGCCGGAAGTGCAGCCGATTTACGAAGCTGCTCGGGAGATCATAGAAGCGCAATTGCGGTAGGACGATGCGAGGCCTCCACCGCTGGACGAAACCCACGGCATCCATCTTCCTGCCTCAGCCGTATCTTCTGCCCGTCAGTAAAGGATACGGCGTGATGTTCTACGAGGAAGCTGATGATCGCCTTCTTGCCGTCCTGGTGGACTGAGACATGCCATTCGCCGGCTGTCGCTGCGATTGTGACGCGATTGTTGGAAGCAGGGGTGACCAGATTTTCTATGGCTTCGCCCTCCATTGCACTTGGGGCGAAAGCATCTATGGGCTCTTTCAGCCGTCGGCGCCCTGAAAAGTGGCCAACGATCGCGCATCATGCCGAGAATTTAGCCCTAACGGCCACCAACAAAAGTTAAGACCAGGGCATTCAGTTCAAAAATAAATGGCTTCGACATAAAGAAATAAGAAGCCGGTAGCCTTGTTGATGATAGAAAATTCTGATACGTATTAAAAGTCGATCTTGGTTTCGAACTTTGTTTCGCGCTTTTGCGCTCAGACGATCTTCCTGCTCAATTTCGAAGTTTGCGACGTTTGGCACGATGCCAGGCGGCGATTATCTATGTCGATAGAAAGGAAATCGTCATGACTACGGGAACAGTGAAGTTCTTCAACGCAACCAAAGGCTTCGGCTTTATCGAGCAAGGCAACGGCCAGCCGGACGTTTTCGTTCACATCTCGGCACTCGAACGGGCCGGAATGCGCACCCTCGTCGAGGGGCAGAAGATCAATTTCGATATCGTGCCTGACCAGCGCAGCGGCAAAAGTTCCGCCGAAAATATCCAGGCCGCCTGACGCCAGATCACGCTTCTGGTCTTTGACCACGGATGTACTGGCACTGGCCATAGAGGCGTTTGAAGAGAAGGTCGGGTTCGCCCGGCCTTTTTTGTTTAACGGGAATGGACGCCCAACCCGACCGATCCATTGTCAGTACAGGACGATGGCCGGATCGTAGCTGATCCCAGCGCCTTTGAGCGCAGCGAGGAATGCAACGCTGGCGTTGTCCAGATTTCCGCGGCCGGAACAGTGCTTCATGGCATCAGTCCAAGCTCGACTGTCGTTCCTCAACTGATGGACGGAAAGGAAGTCCGAAGCTTGCTGCATCGTCTCGATGAGCACGAAGCCAATCGGTGATGCTCCAAAGATGACCATAGGGGTCCGGAACTTTTTCGCTTCCATCAGCCTTGTCTACGCCCCAATAACGGTGAAAGCGAGCGTCATCCAAAATCGCCTAACGGAAGTCGGCCATGGTCAACGTATAGGACGTGCGGCGTCCATGAGAATAGGCCTCGCGAGCAACATCGTGGATTGAGCCTCGGGCCGCGTCGAAAGCCGTGAGGAAATCAGTTTCGGATAGTTTCGTCCTCCCCAGCTGTACCAGTGCGGCAGTCTCGACGAAGAAATGTACCTCGAACATTCCGTCATGACCGATGAAGCGGATGGCGTCACGCGCTTCGTCGAAACTACGGCTCCGATTAGGAAACTCCAATGTCACCGTCGGGGATCCTTGCCGCGCGAGGTGTTGGCGGTCACGGCAAGCTTTGTCTGATTGCCAAAATTACTTTCCGGCTTGGGAGGAGCCTTTTCCTGTTTCGGCTTTCTGATCTCGCGATTGCTTCGTTTTTGCCCCTTGGCCATGGCCTAACGTCCTTTCGATAAGAGTTGTGCCACCGGGCTGCGAGGTGCCGACCGGCTCGAGACTGTCTTGTGTAGTGACCCGCTCATAACGCTCGTCGTCATTGCGGATGCGGTATTGTAGTGACTCTCCAACCGGCGGGAGTGTGCCGGTGATGTAATAGACATCGGCAGGCAAAGCCGGTCCCCGGAGCCCGCCTTTCAACCGGACGGCCTGGCCGATATTGAAGAGGTGTGTCGGAACCTCTCGCCGCGTGATGCGTCGGATAGAGCTTGAAGTCATGGTTGCCTGTAATCCTTCGCGAGTGCGGCTTCGAGATCAGCTGGGGCGATCGGCACCATCTGGTGTTTTGGGGCGCGCCCCCCCCGATGGCCAGCAGATGCAGCAACGGGCACAAGCGCCACACCAGGCACTTGCATCATTTGTCGAGAATGCCGCGAAAAATGGCGGGTCGAAGTCTCTGACACCGCGAAGCCAAATCGGCCTCGTTTACACATAAGCTCGGAGTTGCCCCAAACAAGGGGCCGCCTCTATTTACCGGTGCCTCAAAAGGACTTTTGTTTCTGTAGCATCGTAGCGAGGTCGCCAGCGCAGAGGGATTTGCTTCAGGGCAAGTCCGTGGTCTTGGCTCGCCTTCTTGTGATCGTGAATGTCTGACCAGAACCGCCTGTGATGGCGCCATACCCCGGCGAAAAGCGCTCATCAGGTTCGCAGTCTGCGAAAATCGAACTGACTGCATGCTCCATTCCAGGGACGTTGAGCGACACCAAAAGCCTCGCCTGGTTTTCACTGTCAGCCTGAACCCAATATCCCATGTCGGACCGTCTGTTCACCGGGACAACCATAAAAAGCACTTAGCTCTCCCAGTTTTTCCGCCCGCCTTCGCAGAGACCTTACCTCTTTCATTTTGGCTTGTGGGAAAAAATATTCCCACACGTCACTTGTTTATGTGGTAGGTCATGTTGCTCCTAAAAAAAAATCATAAAAAGGAGGCCGCTTTGAGCGCTTATGCTTTTCAATTCATAATGAGATTGTCGGCCGTGGTTTTTGTCGCCACTTCTCTGTACGCTGTTTTTTCTTGGAGTTGAGGCTGAAAAACTTGAATTTATCTGACAGCCGACGTTCCAATGACATTGGTGCCCCAGGTGCAACAACGGTTCCGTCCGCCCAAACTGTGCCGTTCGCGACGCTCCAAGGGAACCTTCAGTTCCCCGCCGTGTTGTCGTTGACGCGATATCCCTCGCTGTCCGCGCTTACGAAGCTTGGACGCGCTTAGCAGCGCAGAAAGTACTCAGATGAAATTCATTCAGCGCATGAACGAGCAGCCCTCGTCTTGGTTCTTGCTGTTCGCGACGTTGGCTATCGTTGGCTACCTTTTGTACCTGGTCGGCGATGGAATGAACTGGTAGCTGCGCCATGTCAGCCATACGCTCTATTCCGGCCGACGTCCGTGCAGCTATCGCGAGCTTCCTGAACCAATGTCAGAGCGAAGCGAAGCCGTTTGCCGGGACAGAAGCGCTGGGGGCAATCCGTACGATGTTTCCTGGGTTGGACATCTCGGACGCCGATCTGGATGACGCTATATCCAGCGAGGCTGAAAAAGCGGGCTTTGATGTTGGTTACGACTCTCCAACTGGCTCGGCTCGCGCAAAGCGGAAAGCACTTCAACGTTGGGAGAATGAAGGTGGAGCTGTTGATTGCTGCTGAGAAGTGACCCGGGGTTTTCATCGAGAAGTGACCCACCGTGCGATTATGTTTCGGGTCTCA
>NZ_RCIZ01000010.1 GCF_003666685.1 Mesorhizobium sp. YM1C-6-2 | reverse complement strand
AACCGCTTCCACGGGTGGGAGGTCACCGCCGCCCTCCCTGACACCCGGTGCGCACCAGGTTCCCGCGAGAGCGATGCCAGGATTATGCGGGAGGTTTTGGGAGTGTGGAAAAGGATTGAGAGAAATTTTTTGAGGGGTGCGGCCTTTTCTCTCCCCTTGCGGGAGAGAAAGCGATTTCAACATCTTAGCCGGAGCGAATGCGGAGGCTAAGTGTTAGAAATCGCAAGTGAGGGGATTTCTTCTAACGCGGACGACCCCTCTCTTGCAAATTCCAAGGACTTGGCTGCGCCAAGCCCAGGAATTTGCTTTCTTCCCCGCAAGGGGGGAGATAAGGGCGCCTCGCCCTCGCGCCGTCTCGACCCTTGCGAGCCGATCCGCGGGGCGGCCGCGTCACCGATTTGTTAATCGCTAAAATGCTATCCTTTCCGGCAAGCCGCCGTGAACCACGGCGTGGCAAGGTGGTGCGGTTTCGGGGCTGTCGGTCATGCGTGTTCAGGGCGTAGTCATTCTGCTTGCGGCATTCGGCGCGGCACAGGCGCAGGCGGCTTCCGTCGAAGCCACGCCGTCGATCATCATGCTTGGCGAGGAAAACGCCGTCGATCCGTCGATTGTCGCAGCCGTTTCGGAAACGGAGCCGACGCCTTCGATCGTGACCCTCCAGGACACGACGGCGACGCCGTCGATCATCGCGCTTGGGGAACCTGCCGACGGCGACACAGAAACGGCCGAGCGCTCGACGACGCCCATGCTCATTCGCGGCGGCGAGGTCGGATCGGCATCCGCCCGCCCCTCGCCCACGCCGGCAAAGGCCGCTGCCGAACCGTTGCTGGACCCGAACGACCGTGGCACGCCGGCCAAGCGCAAGGCGCTGAAGCGGCAGGAGGAGCGGCTGGCGCGCGAGGCGGCGGCAGCCGGGGCGCAGAACCCGCAGCCCGACCCGTCGACCGAGCCGGCGCCGCTCGGGCGGTAGTCCGCGTCAGCCTGCGATCTTCGAGAAATCCGCGACCTGACCGGTCGCCGCACGGATGCGGGCGAGCAGCGCAAGCCGGTTGGCGCGCACGGCTTGGTCCTCGTCGTTTACGAGGACGCGTTCGAAGAATGAATCAACCGGTTCACGCAACGCGCTAAGCGCCAGCATGGCGGCGGAAAAGTCTTCATTCCGAATCGCTTGGCCGGCTTCCTTCTCAGCCTGATTCACCGCGGCGGCGAGGTTTTTCTCCTCGTCGGTGCGGAAAAGCGCGGGGTCGACGGCAGCCGCGACGGCCGTGCCCTTCTTCTCCTCGGCAGCCAGAATGTTCGCCGCGCGCTTGGTGCCGGCGAGCAGGTTTTTTCCGTCCTCGGTGTCGAGAAAGGAGCCCAGGGCTTCGACGCGGCGGACGATGGTGAGGAGGTTGCAACTCCCCGGCGTTATCACGGCGTCAATCATGTCGTGGCGCACGCCGTTGTCACGCAAATGGACCTTGAGGCGATCCTGAAGGAAGGCGCGCAAGTCGTCGCTGATCGACGGGTCGTGCTTATCTACCAGCGGCAGCCAATCGGGCGCATCGGCCTTGGCATCGGCAATCAATGCGCGGGCACGCTCCGAGAACATGCCGCCCTTCGCAGCTTCCGACAATATCGCGTCAAGCTTTTCAGGCGCAGACGGGGACGCGCCGATCTGGTGACGCAGTACCTGGACATCGTTGAAAGGATCGATGGAAAAATTCAGCTCATTCTCCAGTACGATCCGAATGACACCCAATGCCGCTCTCCTCAGCGCATAAGGATCCTTGGAGCCCGTGGGCTTTTCGTCGATGACCCAGAATCCAGTCAGCGTGTCGAGCTTGTCGGCGAGCGCGACGGCGACGGATACAGGATCGGCCGGCACCCGGTCTGACGGGCCCTGCGGCTTGTAGTGCTCCTCGATCGCCGCGGCGACGGATGGATTCTCGCCCTGCAGAGCAGCGTATTTGCGGCCCATCGCGCCCTGCAGTTCCGGGAACTCGCCGACCACTTCTGTCTGCAGGTCGGCCTTGGCGAGCACGGCAGCGCGGCGGGCGAGCCCGGCATATTGCTGCTCATCGGTGAACTCGTCAGGTGAGAGCCGCTTGCCGATGAAGAAATTCGGCTGCTGCCAGAGCTTTCCGGCAAGCTCTTCCGCCAGCCGCGCGATGCGGGTCACGCGTTCGCCTTGCGTGCCGAGCTTCGCATGGAAGGTGACGCCCAGCCTGTCGAGCCGGGCCATGCGCTGGTCGAGCGGCTTCTTCAGGTCGAGCCCGAATTTTTCCGCCGACGGCTTCAGCGTGTCGAGGTCGGGCAGGTCCGCCTGGTCGGTCTTCCAGAAATAGAGCGCGTCGGAGAGGCGGGCGCGCACCACCTTGCCATTGCCGTGGGCGATCTCCTTGCCGTGGTCCTTCGCCTCGATGTTGGCGGTGACGACAAACCGGTTGGAGAGCGCGTCGGACGCGCCGTTCGGCCGCGTGACAAAACACTTCTGGTTGGCGCGGATGGTGAGCCGGATGACCTCGGCGGGGATGGACAGAAAATCCTCCTCGAAGGCGCCAAGCAGCACGACCGGCCATTCGACCAGCCCCGACACTTCCTCCAGCAGGCCGTCGTCCTCGACGAGGTCTAGCCCATTGGCAAAGGCGAGGTTCCTGGCATCCGCCTGGATGATCTCCTTGCGGCGCTCTGCGTCGACCACGACCTTCGCGGCTTCCAGCTTCGCGGCATAGTCGTCGAAGCGCTTTACCGTGATCGCGCCCGGCGCGTGAAAGCGGTGGCCATAGGTGACGTTGCCGGAACGGATGCCGTCGATCTCGAAATCGACGATGGCAGGCTCCTCGGTCTCGGGGCCGAAGGTGCAGACGATCGACTGCAGCGGGCGGACCCAGCGCAGCGCCTCGCCGCCGCGTCCTTCGCTTTCGCCGTAACGCGCGCCCTTCGGGCCGGAAGCCGGCCCCCAGCGCATCGATTTTGGCCAGGGGAAGGCGCGGATGACAGACGGGATCAGCCCGGCGATGATCTCTTCGGCAGCCCTGCCCGGCCGGGAGATGTGGGCGACATAGAAATCGCCCTTCTTCGGGTCGGAATGGACGTGGGCCTGGCTGACATCGGACAGGCCGGCCTTGCGCAGGAAACCCTCGATCGCCTGCGGCGGCGCCTTGGTCGACGGCCCCTTGATCTCCTCGTTGACGTCCTTCGAGCGGGCGGTGACGCCGCGAATGTCGAGCGTCAGGCGCCTAGGCGTCCAATATTCGCGCGCCGCCTCATAGGTCAGACCCGCCTCGACCAGACCGTCGGCGACCATCTTCTTGAGGTCGCCGGCCGCCTTGCGCTGCATGCGGGCAGGGATTTCCTCGGAGCGGAGTTCTAGCAGGAGGTCGGGCATCAGACGCGTTCCATCGCCCGCATGCTGTTCTTGGTTTGGCACGTCCTCGCGCCTCCGGCGCTGCGGGCGCGCGGCGCGGCGGGAATTTCCTCGGAGCGGAGTTCTAGCAGGAGGTCGGGCATAGACAGTCTCGTGGGCGAAAGCTGGCGCGGGAATAGCAAGTCATCCGGCCCCTGTCACCCGCCGCGGGGATTTACGTGAACCAAATCGGCGGCCGGCGCGACCAAGGATATCGAAGGAAGACTACGGCCATGAAATCGATATCCACCTTGATCCAGGTCGCCACGCTGGCGGCCTGCCTCGCCGCGCAATTCCACCCGGCCTCCGTCTCCGGCATGCCGGGCACGCGCAAGGCCTTGCAGACACTGGAAGTGTTCACCCTCCGCTAGCCGACCCTCCCCTTGAGGGGGAGGGTCGGCGCGTCAGCGCCGGGGTGGGTTGTCGTCCAGCGTATGCTTCTGGTTTTCGATCGCCAATCCGATGGCGCCCAGCACCGAGTTCATATCGGTCGTGACATCGTGGTTGGAGAAGCGAATGACGCGATACCCCTCACTCTCCAGCCAATGATCCCGGCGAAGGTCTCGTTTCTTCTGCTCGGGCTCTTGATGAATCGGCCCGTCGATCTCGATGAGCAGCTTCAATCGCAACGAACCGAAATCGGCGCGATAAGGCCCGATCTCGATCTGCCTGCGGAAGTGCGTGCCCTCCAAAGGTATGCGATAAAGGTTTTCCCACAGCACGTGCTCGGCATCGGTTTCCGTTCGACCGTCTCGTCCGCCTCGGCGCTTGAAACGGTCGAGCTTGGACATCAGGCTGTGACGCTCCCACCCCCACCCGCCGCTTCGCGGCGACCTCCCCCCTCCAGGGGGAGGTGACCCAACCCGCCCGCTTCGGTAAGCAAAAAGGCCTCGCCGCAGGCCTTGGCGAGGTTGCGCACGCGCTGGATGTAGCTGGCGCGCTCGGTCACCGAGATGACGCCGCGTGCGTCGAGCAGGTTGAAGACGTGGCTGGCCTTGATCGCCTGGTCGTAGGCGGGCAGCACCATCTTGTGCGCGCCGCCCTCGCCGGCCCTTGCGCCGGCGGCGAGGAGTGCGTTGCACTCCTTCTCGGCGTCGTCGAAGTGGCGCAAGAGCATGGCGGTGTCGGCATATTCGAAATTGTGGCGTGAATATTCCTGCTCGGCCTGCAGGAAGACCTCGCCGTAGGTGACCTTGTCGGCGCCTTCCAGCCCGTTGAAGTTGAGGTCGTAGACGTTGTCGACGCCCTGCACATACATGGCGAGGCGCTCGAGACCGTAGGTGAGTTCGCCCGAGACCGGCGCGCATTCGATGCCGCAGACCTGCTGGAAATAGGTGAACTGGCTGACTTCCATGCCGTCGCACCAGCATTCCCAGCCGAGCCCCCAGGCGCCCAGCGTGGGGCTTTCCCAGTCGTCCTCGACGAAGCGGATGTCGTGCACCAGGGGGTCGATGCCGATCGCCTCCAGCGAGCCGAGATAGAGTTCCTGGAGGTTCGGCGGGTTGGGCTTCAGGATCACCTGGTACTGGTAATAGTGCTGGAGACGGTTGGGGTTCTCGCCGTAGCGACCGTCCTTGGGCCGGCGCGACGGCTGCACATAGGCGACGTTCCAGCGGCGCGGCCCGAGCGCGCGCAGCGTAGTCGCCGGATGGAAGGTGCCGGCGCCGACCTCCATGTCGTAGGGCTGCAGGATCACGCAACCCCGCTCGGCCCAATAATTGTGCAGCGTCAGGATCAGCCCCTGGAAGGAGCGGTCGGGGCGCATATGGGCGGCGATTTCGGCGGACAAGGGAAGCCTCGCGGGGTGGGCGGAAGTCGGCCCGTCCTAGAGCGGCGTCCTGCGAGCGTCAAGTTTGCGGCGGCGTCATCCCATTAAAGATGACTCTTTTTATCAAGTTTATTTACAGGCGGCGCAGGCCGGCCTAAGGATGCGTCATCCGCAAAGAGAGGGTGACGATCCATGCCGTTTTCCAGCCTGCCTGGCCTGCTCGGCCGAACGAGGAAATCCGCCGTCGGAGCGGCCGTGGCGCTTATGCTTGCAGCCCTTCCGGCGCAACTCGTGGCGGTAGAGCGGACCGTGACCGATGCGTTCGGCCGCGACGTGCGGGTGGGCAGCGCCGAGCGGATCGTGACCCTCGGCCCCGACGTGACCGAAATCGCCTTCGCGCTCGGCGTCGGCGACCGCATAGTCGGCCTCGACCGCAGCAGCCGCTACCCGGCCGAGGCGGCGGAAAAGCCGAATGTCGGCTATCGCCGCTCGCTGTCGGCGGAAGGGCTTCTTGCCTTGCGGCCGGACCTGATTATCGCGGCACAGGACATCGGCCCGCCCGAAGTGGTGGACATATTGAAAGGCCTCTCCATCGCGGTGGTGTTCGTCCCCGAGGACAATTCGCTCCAGGGCATAGGCAGGAAGATTGGACTGGTCGCCGCAACGCTGGACCGCGACGGCGAAGAGCTCGCAAGGTCGGTGAAGGCCGATTTCGAGGCGGCCGCGCGGATGGCGGAACGGGTTCCGGAAGCCGCCCGCAAGAAGGTGCTTTTCCTGCACGGGCTGGCGCGGCTGACCGCGGCCGGCGACGGCACCGCTGCGGATGCTATCATCGGCTATGCAGGTGCTACGAACCCGTTCGACGGGGTAAACGGCTATAAGGCAGCTTCCGAGGAAGCGCTGCTCGCCATGGCGCCGGACACGATCCTGATGCTGGGCGACGGCAATGGCGGCCCTACCCCCGAGGAAGTCTTCGCCGTCCCTGCCCTTCGCAACACGCCGGCGGCGGCGAACAGGTCGCTGCTCGTCCTCGACGGTCCCTACATGCTGGGCTTCGGTCCACGAACGGCCGGCGCCATCCGCGATCTCGCTCTGGCGCTCTACCCGGAGTACCTCGCCGCCGGCGAATGATCGCCAAGTCGGAGCCGGCTCAGTTCCCGGCGGGCGGCAGCGTCAGTTCCTGACCGGGCATGAGCCGGCCGGGATCGCCCTGGAGCTGCGGGTTGAGGTTCAGGATCTCGATGTAGCGGTTGCCATTGCCGAGATGGTCGGCGGCGATCGACCAGAGCGACTGCCCCGGCGTCACCTTGTAGGCGACCGGCTTGGCGGCCGTGTCCGGCTTGACCTCGGTGCGCTGGTCGGAAGGAGCGGTCGCCGGCGGCTCATCGGCCGGCGGCTGAGGCGCCGCCTTCTGCTGCCCGGCCACCGCCTTGTCGTCTTCCGGAGGCAGACCCTCCTTGAGCTTCTTCTCGACCTCGGCGAGCACGGCAGGCTCCGGCTTCATGTCGCGCGCATGGCTCCACTGGAAGGTCGCTTCCAGCTTGCGGCCGACGCGCCAATAGGCGTCGCCAAGATGGTCGTTGAGGACGGGATCGTCCGGCTTCAGCGAGACGGCGCGCTCCAACTCGCGCACGGCGTCGTCATATTCGCCGAGGCGATAATGCGCCCAGCCGAGCGAATCGACGATGTAGCCGTCGCTAGGCCTCAGTTCCACCGCCTTGCGGATCAGATCCATGCCCTCTTCGAGGTTCATGTTCATGTCGATCCACGAATAGCCGAGATAGTTCATCACCTGCGGCTGGTTTGGGAACAGCTCGAGCGCCTTGCGGAAATTCGGCTCGGCCTTCGGCCACTCCTTCAGCCGCTCATAGGCGATGCCGCGCTGGTAATAGATGTTCCAGTTGGCCGTCGTGCGCGGGTCCCTGGGCATCGAGAACTTCTTCGATTCGAGGCGCTCGACCGCCTTGTCGTAGACCTTCGCCGCGCCGGCATAGTCCTCCTTGGAGGCATAGACGCCGCCGAGCGCCAGATAGCCGCGCATGTCCTCGGGGTTCTCCTCGACCAGCGCCTGCAACTGGCGGATCGCCTCGTCGCGGCGGTCGAGATCGGCGAGGTTCAGACCAAGCTGCAACTGCGACACGCGCCTCAACCGCGAGGAATGCGGGATGCGCTTGTAAAGCTCAATGGCGCCCTCGGCGTCGTTCTGCTGCTCGGACACGCCGGCCAACTGGACGAGAGCGATGTCGCTGTCGGGCCTCAGAGCCAACGCATAGCGCAGATAGAGGCGCACGAAGGATTCGCCGCCGCTGCGGTTGAGCGCGCTGGCGAGCACCAGCAGAAGTTCGCTGGCGCCGTCGGACGGGTTGGACACGATGCGGGCGACGGGCTCGCCCTTCATGATCTTGTCGCGCAGGTCGATCATCTGCAGCCGCCCGGAGGCGAACTCGTCGGCCTTCTCCAGCACGGCGAGCGCGGCGTCCTTCTTGCCCTGGCGGGCGAGGAAACCGGCATAGGCCTCGGCGGCACGGAGCCAGGCGTCGGGCGCGGCGCCGCCGGCGGCCACGTCGTCGACGGCGGACTGGTAGGCGGCGTCGGCCTCCTCGTCGAGGCCCGCCTGCTCGGCCACCAGTCCCTTGCTGTAGGAGACGAAGAGACCGTACCAGTCAGGCCCGGCCAGTTCGTCGAGCGTCGCCATGGCGCCGGTCTTGTCGCCGGCCCCGAGCTTCGCCCAGGCCGTCATGATCTTGGCGATCAGTCCGTCGAGATCAGATTCCTCGGCGAAGGTGAGCAGCGGCTCAGCAGCGCCGTAGTCCTTCTTGCGGAAGGCGTCGATGGCGAGCGCCAGGCGCGACAGCCGCTCGATCTCGGGCGCGGATTTCAGCTTCTCGGCATAGGGCAGCGCCTCGTCGAAGCGGCCTTCGGAGATCAGCGCCAGCATCAGGCTCTGCTGCAGCGGCTGGTTGTCGGGATCGAAGTCGAGCGCCTTGCGGTAATAGGCGATGGCGCCTTCGAGATCGTTGTCGACCTCGGCGACGCGCGCGGCGAGGTAGGCGCCGGAAAACGAACTGATCTCGACCGGAGCGGCCGATTGCGCGGCGAGAACGGCCTGCCCGGACACCGAGACCATCAGCCCGGTCGCCGCCGCCAGCCCGATCAGCCAGCGTCCATCTGTTAGCCGCATCATCTTCCTTCCTGCCGTCCCGCCGTGCCTACAGCCGACTCCCCATCGAACCCAGCCGGCATTTGTCATGAAAGCATGGCCTTTTTGGGGTCGGTGTTCAATCCGTTCCCCTTCACAAAGCGTTCAGTCCGTCGCGGCCGCTCAGGCGACGCGGCTGATGCAGAAATCGATGACGTCGAGCAGCGCGGCCTTCTGCGGCGTCGATTCCAGCGGCGCCAGCGCGTCGCGCGCGATGCCGCCGAAATGGCCGGCGCGACCGATGGTGTCGGCGATGGCGCCGTGCTTGGTCATCAGGCCGACCGCCTTCTCCAGCGCCGCGTCGTCCGTCTGGTTCTCCTCGATCGCCGCCTTCCAGAACCTGCGCTCCGCGGGGGTGCCGCGACGGTAGGCGAGGATGACGGGCAGCGTCACCTTGCCTTCGCGGAAATCGTCGCCGACGTTCTTGCCGAGGTCCTTGCTGGTGCCGCCATAGTCGAGCGCATCGTCGATGAGCTGGAAGGCGAGGCCGAGGTTCATGCCGTAGGAGCGCAGCGCCGCGCGGTCGTTGCGCGACACGCCGGCGATCACCGGCCCGACCTCGGCGGCGGCCGAGAAGAGCGCCGCAGTCTTCGCCTTGATGACGGCGAAATGCTCGTCCTCGGTGGTCTCGAGGTTCTTGGCCGCCGCAAGCTGCATGACCTCGCCCTCGGCGATGATCGAGGCGGCGGTGGAGAGGATATCCAGCGCTTCCAGCGAGCCGACATCGACCATCATGCGGAAGGCCTGGCCGAGCAGGAAGTCGCCGACCAGCACGCTCGCCTGGTTGCCCCAGATGGTGCGCGCCGTCTTCCTGCCGCGCCTGAGATCGCTTTCGTCGACGACGTCGTCGTGGAGAAGCGTCGCGGTGTGCATGAACTCGACCGAGGTGGCGAGCTTGACGTGGCCTTCGCCCGAATAGCCGAACATCTGGGCGGCGGCGAGCGTCACCATGGGACGCAGGCGCTTGCCGCCGGACGAGATCAGGTGGTTGGCGACCTCCGGGATCATCTCGACGTCCGAGCCGGCCTTGGACAGGATCAGCTCGTTCACGCGGCCCATATCGGCCGAAGTCAGCGCGATGAGTTCGGCGATCGACGCCGGTTCGCGCTTGCCGCCTTCGAGATTGACTACAACGCCCACCAGAAACTCCGTCCCTGAATCCTTGCCCGCCGGCGAATACTACCCCAGAGATTCTAGGGCGGCGGGGGTATGAACGGCAAGTGGCGAATTGGCGCGGCTTTTTCCCGCCAAAGGAGCGGCGTTTACATCTGTGCGGCGAACTGCGAACGTCGGCCGCATGAAGGAACTCCTCCGAACCAACGACGCGGTCGTCATCTCATTCGTCGAATCGCTGCTGAAGGACGCCGGCATAGGCTGCCTGGTGGCAGACCAGAACATGAGCGTGCTGGACGGCTCCATCGGCATCCTGCCGCGACGGATCATGGTGCTCGAGGACGACATGACGACCGCCCGGCGCATCCTGGCCGACGCCGGAATCGCCAACGAGATCAGCGGAAGCTAGCCTCCCCGCCTATGCTGCAGGAAAAGCCCGCATATACGCTCGATGCCTTCCATCGCGGCGATTTCTGGCTGGTGCAGCCCAAGGGCGCCGGCCATCGCGCCGGCGTCGACGCGATGATGCTGGCGGCAGCCGTGCCTTCCACCTTTGCCGGGCGGCTCGCCGATTTCGGCGCCGGCGCCGGTGCGGCTGGGCTGGCGGTAGCGTCGCGATGCCCCGAGGCTTCCGTCATCCTGGTCGAGAACGCGCCGGAAATGGCCGATTTCGCGTCGCTAACGCTCGAACATGAGCACAACACGCATCTCCGCTCACGCGCCTGCGTGCTGGTCGCCGACGTGACGCTGACCGGCAGGGCGCGCGAAAGAGCGGGGCTCGCCGACGGCGGCTTCGACTATGTCATCATGAACCCGCCCTTCAATGCAGCGCGGGACCGCCCTACCCCCGACGCGCTGAAGCAGAAGGCGCACGTGATGGAGGACGGCCTGTTCGAGAGCTGGATCCGTAGCGCGGCGGCCGTCACCAGGCCGCGGGGCGGGCTGGCGGTCATCGCGCGGCCTGTCTCGCTGGCGCCGATCCTGGCAGCACTCGCCGGCCGTTTCGGGTCGGCCGAGATCCTTCCGGTGCATGCGCGAGCGGACACGCCGGCGATCAGGATCGTGGTCAGGGCAAGAAGGGCCTCACGCGGCGCGCTCACCCTGAGGCCGCCGCTTGTCCTGCATGACGGGCCGGGCGACGGATTTTCGGCCCGCGCGGACGCGATAAACAACGGAAAAGCCGCGCTTTTCGGCGATTGACCGCTCCCGCGGCATTGCGCGTGCGGCCCGAATGCCTACATCCTTTTTCGACGCCCACTTGTTTTGTCGCAATTCCCAGGGAAAACCGGTTTCCACTTTTCCTGGAATTGCTCCCGCCTGGAGAACCCGTTCGGTGAGACGATTTTTGAACCGCCTGCTGCCGAAATCGATGCGTTCGGAGGCGGTGACCATCCCCGTCATACGCCTGCACGGAACGATCATGGCGGGCGGCAGCCAGTTGCGGCCGAGCCTGTCGCTCGCCAGCACGGCCGGCGTGATCGAGAAGGCGTTCGCCTATCCCGAAGCGCCCGCCGTCGCCATTTCCATCAATTCGCCCGGCGGCTCGCCGGTGCAGTCGCGGCTGATCTACAAGCGCATCCGCGACCTCGCCGCCGAGAAGAACAAGCGGGTGCTGGTCTTCGTCGAGGATGTGGCGGCGTCGGGCGGCTACATGATCGCGGTGGCCGGCGACGAGATCATCGCCGACCCCTCCTCCATCGTCGGCTCGATCGGCGTCGTGTCGGCCTCCTTCGGCTTCACCGACCTGATGAAGAAGATCGGCGTCGAGCGCCGCGTCTACACCGCCGGCAAGAACAAGGCGGTGCTCGACCCGTTCAAGCCCGAGAAGAAAGAGGATGTCGAGCGGCTGAAGACACTGCAGCTCGAAGTGCACGAGACCTTCATCGACCTGGTCAAGGAACGGCGCGGGACGAAGCTGAAGGACGATCCGGACCTGTTTACCGGCCTGTTCTGGACCGGCAGGAAGGGCCTCGCGCTCGGCCTCGTCGACACGCTCGGCGACATCCGGCAGGTGGTCAGGGACCGTTACGGACCGAAGGCGCGGCTGGCGCTGGTGTCGCCGCCGCGCGGCTTCTTCGCCCGGCGGCTCGGCTTCTTCGGCAGCCGCCGAGACCATGGATGGGCCACCGATTTCGCGGCCGAGGCGGCGCACGGACTCCTGGATGCGGCAGAGGAGCGCGCTCTCTGGTCGCGCTTCGGCCTTTGAATTGGCGGGCAAGCCGGTTATCATGACCGCTTGCCCGACCCGGCCGGCGCCAGCAAACGCCGTCCCCCGAGGGAAGGAGTGAACGCATGCCGCAGATCATCTTTTTCGCCCTCGTCGGCCTCATCGCCTATATCGGCTACCGCTCCTTCGTGAAGGAAGCCGAGCGCGTGACGGCCAAGGTGCGCCGTGCCGAGAAACAGGCCGCCACCGGCGCCAACGGCACGCTGGTCAAGGACCCCAAGACCGGTGAATACCGCCTGGCGAAGGATTGATCGCGATCCTTTCCGAGCCAGTTCATGAGCTGATCTCCGAGACGGCGCCGGTCGTCGTCGCCCGCGTGCAGTTCGCGCCGGCGAAGATCAATCTTGCGCTGCACGTCACCGGGCGCAGGGCCGACGGCTACCACCTCATCGACAGCCTCGCCGTGTTCACCCGGTTCGGCGACCGGCTGTCGATCGAGCCGGCCGAGCACGACGCGTTTTCGGTCTCGGGGCCCTACGCCCCCGCCGTGCCGACCGACGAAACCAATCTCATCCTCAAGGCGCGCGACGCGATGCGTTCGCTCCACGGCCCGGCCAGGGCAACGCCGGTTGCAATCACGCTGGAAAAGAACCTGCCGGTCGCGGCCGGCATCGGCGGCGGTTCCAGCGATTGCGCGGCCGTGCTGCGCGGACTTGCCTCGCTGTGGGGGACCGGACCCGGCGACGCCGCGCTGATGCGCATCGGCGGCGCGCTCGGCGCCGACCTGCCGATGTGCCTGGCGGCCAAGCCGCTGGTGGCGCGCGGCACCGGCGACGAGCTCTCCTTCGTCGGCGGCTTCCCGGCGCTCGGCCTGGTGCTGGTCAATCCGGGGATCGGCGTCGGCACCGCGGCGGTGTTCTCGGCGCTCGAACGCCGCGACAACGAACCGCTGCCGCCGCTGCCCCGGCATTTCGATTTCCACAGCGTGCGCAACTGGCTGGAGAACACCCGCAACGATCTCGAAGCGGCGGCGCAGACGATAGAACCGTCGATCGGCGCGGCGAAGGCCGCGCTGGACCGCGCCGGATCCGCCTTCACCCGCATGTCGGGATCGGGCGCGACCTGCTTCGGGCTGTTCGAGACGGGCAACATGGCCAAGCGCGCCGCGGCGCTGATCCGCAACCGACACCCCGGCTGGTTCGTCGCGGCGACGCGGAGCATGCCGTCGGAGCCCGGCCTGTCATGAGCAGGCTGGACGAGAGCCGCCCGTTCATCCCCGTCGGCATCGCGGTGCTCACCGTCTCCGACACGCGAGGCATCGCCGAGGACAGGTCCGGCCAGACGCTAGCCGACCGCATCGCCGAGGCGGGTCACACCTTGGTCGACCGCGCGATCGTCACCGACGACGTCGAGTTGATCCGAGAGAAGGTACTCGGCTGGTCGCGCGACGACCGGATCGACGTGGTGATCACCACGGGGGGCACCGGCTTCACCGGCCGCGACGTGACGCCGGACGCGCTGGAGCCGATCTTCGAGAAGCGCATGGACGGGTTCTCGGCCGTCTTCCACCGCATCTCCTACGAGAAGATCGGCGTCTCCACGATCCAGTCCAGGGCCACCGGCGGTGTCGTCAACGCGACCTTCGTCTTCGTGCTGCCCGGCTCCCCCGGCGCCTGCAAGGACGCCTGGGACGGCATCCTGAAGGCGCAGCTCGACTACCGGCACATGCCCTGCAACTTCGTCGAGATCATGCCGCGGCTGGACGAGCATTTGAGGCGCGGAGCAAAGGGCTAGCTCCGCCCCGCCGCATGGCGTCCGGCGTTGCGGCCCATGAAGATGCAACTGCCGAGGAACGTGCCTTCGAGCGCGTTGTAGCCGTGGTAGCCACCGCCTCCGCCACCGGCGACCTCGCCCGCCGCGTAGAGGCCGGGGATCGGCTTGCGCGCCGCATCGAGTACCTGCCCGTCGAGGTTGGTGTGCAGGCCGCCAAGCGTCTTGCGAGTCAGGATGGAGAGCCGCACGGCGATCAGAGGGCCGTGCGCGGGATCGAGGATCCTGTGCGGCTTCACCACGCGGAAGATGCGGTCGCCGACATAGCGGCGCGCATTGCGGATGGCGGCGACCTGCGCATCCTTGGAATAGGAGTGCAGGACCTCGCGGTCGCGCGCCTCGATCTCGGCGCGAAGCCGGTCGTGGTCGAGGAGATCGTCACCGGAAAGCGCGTTCATGCCAGCGACGAGGTCGGCGAGATTGTCGCGGATGACGAAATCCTCGCCCTTCTCCAGGAAGGCCGCGACCGAGGGCGGCGTCCTGCCGCCGCGGCGGTTCTTCAGCACCGCGCGCCAGTCCTTCGCCGTGAAGTCGAGATTCTGCTCCGAGCCGGAAAGCACCCACTCCTTCGACGCGATCCTTTTGTTCAGCACGAACCAGGAATAGTCGTGGCCGGTGGAGAGGATGCGTTTCAGCGTGCCGAGCGAATCGAAGCTTGGGAAGAACGGCGCTTCCAGCCGCGCGCCGAGCGCGTCGAACCAGAGCGAGGACGGCGCGGCGAGGATGCGGATGCCGTGGTTCGGCCAGACCAGATTCCAGTTCTTCAGCCCTTCGACGTAGTGCCACATGCGGTCGGCGTTGATGACTGCCGCGCCCGCTGCCTGAGCGATCGCGACCATGCGGCCGTCGACATGGTGCGGCACGCCGGCGAGCATTGTTCTCGGCGGCGGCCCAAGGCGCTCGACCGGCCAGGCCTTGCGCACGAGATCGTGGTTGCCGCCAATGCCGCCGGAGGTGACGATGACTGCGCCGGCCTTCACCTCGAACTCACCGATAACCGCGCGACCCGACTGCTCGCCACGCCCTACGGTCGATGGCTCCAGGATTTCGCCTGACACGCCGGTCACCGAGCCGTTCGTCTTGATCAGCCGGCTCGCCTGGTGGCGGAATTTCAGCGCGATGCGCCTGTCGGCGACATGCGCGCACACGCGGCGCTCAAACACCTCGACCACGCCCGGCCCGGTGCCCCATGTCAGATGGAAACGCGGCACCGAATTGCCGTGGCCGTGGGCAAGCGCGCCGCCGCGCTCGGCCCAGCCGACGACGGGCCACCAGCGCATGCCCATACTGTGCAGCCACGGCCGCATCTCGCCGGCGGCGAAATCGACGAAGGCCTCGGCGACCCTGTGCGGCCAGAAATCCTCGGGACGGTCGAACTGCGCGGAACCCAGCCAGTCCTGCCAGGCGAGGTCGCGGCTGTCGCGGATGCCGAGGCGGCGCTGCTCGGGCGTGTCGACCATGAAGAGGCCGCCAAGCGACCACCATGCCTGACCGCCGAGGAAATCGCCGCCTTCCTGCTCGAGGATGACGACGCGCCGGCCCGTATCGGCAAGCTCCGCCGCGGCGGCGAGGCCAGCCAGCCCGGCTCCGACAATGACGGCATCGGCTTCGTCTGCCATCGGTCTCCTCCCCGGCAGAGCCCATTTCGAGGAGACTATGCGTGGAATGGAGCGCCGGCGCTACTGCTCTGGCGCGAACACCGCGCAGGGATCGGCGATGCCGCGCAGCCTGTGCTCGCCGAGGGGAAGCAGAGGCTGCGTCGTTTCCCGGGCGAAGGCTCCGGAGAGCAGCACCTGACGGTCGAGCGTCTTGCAGAGCCCTTCCAGCCGGCTGACCAGATTGACGGCGGAGCCGATGGCGGTGAAATCGAGCCGGTTGGCCGTGCCGATGTTGCCCCACAGCATCTCGCCGACATGCAGCGCAGCGCCGAAGGGCAGCGGCGGCAGGTTTTTCGCGGCACGGGCACGGTCGAGATGGTCCATGCCGGCGCGCGCAGCCGCGATGGCGCTGAGCGCGGCATCGCAGGCGGCCGTGGCGCCGCGTTCGCCGATCGGGAAGATCGCCAGCACGCCGTCGCCGATGAATTTCAGCACCTCGCCGCCGAAGGCATGGACTGCGCCGGCGATACGGTCGAACCAGGCGTCGAGCGCCTCGACCACGTCCTGCGGCGCGGTGTTCTCCGACAGTTCGGTGAAGCCCCGGAGGTCGGCGTAAAGCAGGGCCGCGCGGATGGTCTCGCCGGGCTCGCGCCGCAGCCTGCCCGCCAGCACCTGCGCAGCGCTGCGCCGGCCGAGATAGGTCTCGAGCAGCACGGAGATGGTCGAGCGGGCCGCGAGTGCGGCCAACGGCGCGGCGGCGAAGCGGGCGACCCTGCGAAGCAGATCCAGCTCCGCCTCATCGAACGGCCGGTTTGCGGCCCAGCCGAGCACGGTGCCGTCGGCGGCGCCACCGACGACATCCTCATGCACGACGCCGGTCCCCAGCCCGGCCAGCCAATCACGGCCGACATTCTCGGGAGCAAGTCCAGCAAAACCGAAGCCCAGCGCCTCGATGACCTGGCCTGTGTCGGCGCGCCACAGCCAGGTGCGCCGCGTTATGATCGGGTGCGGCGCCGCCTGGGTGAACGCACCGCCGGCGAGAGGCAGGCCGTCGGCGACGAGCCTTTGCCCAAGCGCCGTCAGGAAGGCGTCGGCGCCGGGCGCGCCGGCAGCATCGTCAAGCAGATAGGAGAGAGCCGGGGGCAGATGCATGACCGCGATCATGCAACTGTGTCAGCCGCCTGTCATGAGGTGGCGGCAGCTTTCTTGCGCCGGGGAGCCGCCTGCCTAGATTGTAAGGCTGGGGTGACGTCGCAAACCGAAGGAGACCCGCCAATGGCTGAGATGCTTCGCACCGAGATCGAGGTCGCGGCCCCACAGGCCACGGTGTTCGCCTTCCTCACCGATCCCGACAAGATCGAGCGTTGGCTTGGCACCAATGCGACTTCTGAAGCTCACCCAGGCGGCATCTATCTGGTCAGCGTCGGCGGCAGATACGCGGCGCGCGGGCGGTTCACGGAAGTGATCCCGGTCCATCGCCTCGCCTACAGCTTCGGCTGGGTGGGTCGCGAGGAAGTGCCGCCCGAATCGAGCCTGATCGAGATCGACCTCTTCGAGAAAGGCGCGGGCACGCTGGTGCGTCTCACCCATAGCGGGCTGCCCAACGAAGAAGAGCGCGCCGGCCATGAAAAGGGCTGGAAGCATTATTGCCGCAGGCTGGCCGTAGCCGCGGCCGGCGGCGATCCGGGGCCGGACACGCATCCCTGAGGCGGGGCTTTTTTCTTCTCCCCGTGAACGGGGAGAAGAAAGGCTGCCTACTTCCCTCTCGGAAAAATCTCTCCGTCGAGTTTTTTGGTCGCAAGCCCGCGCGCGATCGCCTCGGCGCTCTTCGCGCTCTTCGCCAGTGCGGCCGCCCGCTGCTTGCTGATGACCAGCCCCTCGGCGAGCGCCGTCGGGCGCGAGAAGACCCGCGCCAGGAACGGCGTGCGGCTGGCCCGCGCGCGTGAGAACCGCGCCGGCATCGTCATCCTGGCGAGGTGGGCGACCACCGATTCGGTCCAGCCCTCGGCCAGACGGGCGCCGGGCTCGAGCATGAGCAGCCATTCGCCTTTGGCCTCGCGCAGTGCCGCCGCCGCGCCGCCTTCGGCAATATAGTTGCAGCCGGCATGCTCGGCGACGCTGTGCGTCTGGTCGGTCGAGCCGGCGTCGCAGACGATAACGTCGCGCACCACGCCCTCCACCGCCGCTGAGATCAGCGAGGCCAGCGTGCGGGCCAGCCCCTCCTCGTCGTTCCTAGTCTCGATCACAACCGTCAGCATCCTCAGCCGCATAGCGGAAAGGCCGACACAGCGCCAGTTCCGCCCGCCGAGCGACAGGCCGTAACCATAAAGTTCTTGATTTGTTCTTATTCCACAAATAGGAATAGTTTCATGAGAACGACGATTCGCCCTGCATCCGAGACGCCCTGGGAAAGGGCCAAGATGGAACAGATCGTGCGCGCCGACATTGCAGCTTTCGGCAGCGGGAGAGCAGAAATGGCCAATGCGATGATCGAGCAGAGCGGCATAAGGGTGCGCCCCGAGCGCAACCGCGGCCGTTCGGCGGGCATCAATCCGAGCGGCCGTTTCGAGCCAGTAACGCGGCACGTCTTCGACGACGGCTGGGAAACGCTCGAGGACCTGCCGCCCTTCAAGACGGAAGTGCAGGTGGAGAAGCCGCGCACCATCATCACCCGCAACGACTCACCGGATATCTCCTTCGACCGCTCGATCAATCCGTATCGCGGCTGCGAGCACGGCTGCGTCTACTGCTTCGCGCGGCCGACCCACAGCTATATGGGGCTGTCGCCGGGGCTCGACTTCGAATCGAAGCTCTTCGCCAAGCCCGATGCGGCGAAGCTCCTGGACAAGGAACTGTCGAAGGAAGGCTACCAGCCGCGCACCATCGCCATCGGCACCAACACCGACCCCTACCAGCCGGTCGAGAAGCAGTGGCGCATCATGCGCGAGATCCTCGAAGTGCTCGACGCCCGCAACCATCCGGTCGGCATCGTCACCAAGTCGGCGCTGGTGACGCGCGACATCGACATCCTGTCGCGCATGGCCGAACGCGGCCTCGCCAAGGTGGCGCTGTCGGTGACGACGCTCGACCGGGTGCTGGCGCGGACGATGGAACCACGCGCCTCGACGCCGACCAAGCGGCTCGAAGCGATCCGGCAGCTCAGCGACGCCGGCATCCCGACCTCGGTGATGGTGGCGCCGATCGTGCCCGGCCTCACCGACCAGGAGATCGAGAAGATCCTCGACGCGGCCCGCGCCGCCGGCGCTCAGGATGCCGGCTACGTGCTGCTCAGGCTGCCGCTCGAAGTCAGCCCGATCTTCAAGGACTGGCTGCTGCGCCACTATCCGGACCGCTACCGTCACGTGATGTCGCTGATCCGCTCGATGCGCGACGGCAAGGATTACGATTCGGAATGGGGCAAGCGCATGCGCGGCACCGGTCCCTATGCCTGGCAGATCGGCCGCCGCTTCGAGATCGCGGCGCGGCGGCTCGGCCTCAACGCCAGGCGCACGTCGCTCCGGACCGATCTCTTCGTCCAGGCCGAGAAGAAGAACGAGCAGCTGATGCTGCTCTGACCGGCAAGCTTCGCGTCCCCAGCGTGTAAAGAATCCGTCCAGCCCCGCCCCTGGCTGCCGACGGAGCCTCCCGACCGCCGCCCCAGCGGCCGGGAGGCCTTGCGGAGAATCGGAACCGATGCGAGCATCGCCGCACCATGGCTCGCGCGCGTCCCGATTCTCCGCCCCTCTTCGATCTCGACCAGAAGCCCGACTTCTCCTTCGAGAGGAAGGCGATGAAGAACGGGCTCTGGCCGGTCGCCGGGCTCGACGAAGCCGGCCGCGGGCCGCTCGCCGGACCGGTGGTGGCGGCCGCCGTCGTGCTCAATCCCAAACGCATCCCGAAAGGGCTCGACGATTCGAAGCGGCTCACAGCCCTGCAGCGCGAGGCGCTGTTCGAGACGATCCTCAAGACGGCGCTCGGCGTCTCCGTATCCTCGGTCTGCGCCGAAGGCATTGACCGCAGCAACATCCTGAAGGCGAGCCTGAAAGCGATGCGCCGCGCGCTGGCCGCATTGCCGGTGACCGCAAATATGGCGCTGGCCGACGGACGCGACGTGCCGCCCGGGCTTCCCTGCGAGTGCAAGGCGCTGATCAAGGGCGATCAGCGCTCGCAGTCGATCGCCGCGGCGTCGATCGTCGCCAAGGTGATGCGCGACCGCATGATGCAGGGCTGCGGCAGGGCGGACGAGCGCTACGGTCTGGAGATCCACATGGGCTACGCGACCGAGCGTCATCGCGCGGCGATCGAGATCCATGGTCCGGCGACGAGGCTGCACCGCCTGTCGTTCGCGCCGTTCCGCCTGGTCGAGGCGGAAGAGCTGGTGGAAGCCGACCTGCTCGAGATCGATTTTCCGCTCGGCGCCGAAAACGAAAAAGCCGCCTGAGCGGCGGCTTTGATCGTCGAATTCCTGCCGGACTTCAGTTCAGCTTCGACTTCAGTTCCTGCAGCGAGGACTTGAACAGTTCCTCGCCGGCCTTGATGTCGGCGCTGCCGGCAAGCAGCTTGCGCGCGGCCTCGACGGCGATGTCGACGGCACTGGAGCGCACCTCGTTGACCGCCTCGCGCTCGGCCTGGGCGATCTTCTGCTCGGCCATCACGGTGCGGCGCTGGACATAGTCCTCGGTCTTCTTGTGGGCGTCGGCGAGCAGCAGCTCGGCCTCACGCTTGGCCGCGGTGACGATGTCGGCCGCTTCCTGCTCGGCGTCCTTGCGCTTCTGCTGGAACTCGGCGAGCAGCGCCTGCGCCTCTTCGCGCAGACGACGGGCCTCGTCGAGGTCGGCGCGAATCTTGGCGGCGCGCGCATCGAGCGCCTTCGCGATCATGCCTGGCACCTTCAGGTAGACGACGATGCCGATGAAGATGAGGAGTCCTACGGTCGCCCAGACCGTTGCAAGGGATGTCGCGTCCATGGCGCTAGCTCCTGACCGACTTCACGGCGGTGGCGACGTCGGCCTTGGCCGACTTCCCGCCGAGCGCCGAGACGATGGCCGATGCAGTCTCCTCGGCGATCGCGCCGACGTCCTGCATGGCGGTAGCCTTGATCTTGGCGACCCGTTCCTCGGCCTCGGCGAGCTTCTGTTCGAGGCTGGCCTCGATCGACTTGCGCGCGGTCTCGGCTTCGACCTTGGCGTTGTCGCGGGACTGCTGGCCGATCGTGTTGGCGTTGGCGCGGGCCTCGGCCAGTTCCTGCTCATAGGCGGCGACCGCCGCGTCGGCTTCGCCCTTCATGCGGCCCGCCTCGGCGATATCCTTGGCGATGCGGCTTTCGCGCACATCGAGGATGCCGGCCAGCCGCGGCATGATCACCTTCTTCAGGAAGAGGTAGAACAGGCCGAAGGTGATGGCGACCCAGAGGATCTGCGACGGAAAGGTGGAGGCGTCGAAGGGCGGGAAACTCCCCTCCCCGTGCCCACCTGCTGCCGGTACTTCCGTGCCGGCGGCATGTCCGGCGTCGGCAGGCGCTTCGGCGCCGTGCCCACCTTCCGTGGAAGGCGCGGTCTCTTGCCCGTAGGCGTCCGTCACAAACATCTCACGTCCTCAGACCGGAGCCCGCCGCTTCACGCGGCGCGGCTCAAAGCGGAGAGCAATATCAGCCGAACAGCGCGAGCAGCGCGATCAGCAGCGAGAAGATGCCCAGAGCTTCCGTCACGGCGAAACCGAAGATGAGGCGGCCGAACTGGCCGTCGGCAGCCGACGGATTGCGCAGCGCGCCCGCCAGGTAGTTTCCGAAGATCGAGCCCAGGCCGATACCGGCTCCGCCCATGCCCAGGCACGCAATGCCAGCGCCGATGTACCGTGCTGCTTCAGCTTCCATTTTTCTACTCCTTGGTGGATCTGGAAAGTTTCCGTTCAACCGGCAGAAGCGCCGGCGATTCCTAATGTGTTCAGTGCCCCGGGTGCAACGCGTCGTTCAGGTACATGCAGGTCAGGACCGCAAAGACGTAGGCCTGCAGCAAGGCGACGAGAACCTCGAGGGCGGTGATGGCGACCGTCATGCCGAGCGGCAGGATCGCGCCGGCGATGCCGACGCCGCCCATGGCCGACAGGGAAACCACGAAGCCTGCAAACACCTTGAGGGTGATGTGGCCGGCGAGCATGTTGGCGAAAAGACGCACGGACAGGCTGATCGGGCGAGACAGGAAGGAGATAATCTCGATCCCGACGACCAGCGGCAGCAGGATCGCCGGCACGCCGCTGGGGACGAAGAGTTTGAAGAAGTGCAGGCCGTGCTTGTAAAAGCCGTAGAGCACGACGGTGAGGATCACGATCATCGCCAGGAAGAAGGTCACGATGATGTGGCTGGTCACCGTGAAGAAATACGGGAAAAGGCCAAGCAGGTTGGCGACCAGGACGAACATGAACAGCGAAAACACCAGCGGGAAGAACTGCATCCCCTGCTTGCCGGCAGCGTCGCGCAGCATGTTGGCGACGAATTCGTAGGACATCTCCGCGACCGACTGCAGACGCGACGGGATGAGCGCACGCGACGAGGTCGCGAAATAAAGGAAGGCGCCGGCGACGACGACGGTCACCACCATGAACAGCGACGAATTGGTGAAGGACAGATCAAGCCCGCCGACGTGGAAGTCGACGATCTTGTTGATGTGGAACTGATGGATCGGATCGACCTTGTCCGGTGTAGCCACTTGCGGTCCCCTGAGGCCGCGTACGGGCCTCCGTTTGCTTCAGTCCCCCGGCCAAGCCAGGAAATTCAATCGTTGCGCCGTCCGTTCGGGCCCTGGTTCTTGCCCTGGCCGAACTCGGCAACCTTGCCGACCGAGCGCAGGACGTTGAGCACGCCCGCGGCAAAGCCGAGCAGCAGGAAGATGACGAGTCCCCAGGGCGACGTGCCCGCAAACCTGTCGATCATCCAGCCAAGACCGGCTCCGACCGCCACACCAGCGACGAACTCGCTGGACAGCTTCATTGCCTCGCCGTAGCCGGTGGCGCCGCCGGCGCCTTCCTTCCTCTCCTGCCTGTCCGGCTGTCTCGTGGCAAGGGTTGCTTCGAGATTTCGACGGCGGCGTTCAAGGTCGTCGTCGCGGTGGTCTCCACCCTGTCTGCCTGGCCCGGATTTTCCGGTTTCGCCTGGCCCGTTCGTGACGGCCATCGCAACCTCCTAAGCCTCGGCAGCGGCTGCTTTCCGTCCGCTCCAAGTCGCGCGCAACATAGATAGGGGCCTGTGCCCCGTCAAGCCGGGCAGAGGTCAGGTAAACAGACTAAATTCTGCAATGAAATCAATGTTTTAAAGAAGTGCGACATAGTGCGCGGCCATTTGGGCGCACAGCGACCGGCGAATCCGTGCGCCGAGCGGGCGCATCAGGCCCGAAAAGCTCAGCTCCAGCCGCCGCCATAGGTGCGGTAGAAGATGTGCAGGCCGATCTTCTTCATCTTCTCCATCGAGCGCGCCCAGCCCGGCTTGACGTATTGGGCGTAGTAATGGGTCGAGGATGCGACCTCGGGCAGGAAGATCTTGCCGGCCGTCACCGCCATGGCGATGTCCTTGGCGACGTCGTAGCTCTTCTTGTTGGCGATGACATCCTTCTTGCCGTCGCAGGCGAAGGAGAACTGGCAGCGGTTCTTGAGGTGCTGGTTCTGGTAGACGACGCCGCACACGGTCGCCGGGTAGGTCGGATTGCGCACGCGGTTGAGCACCACCTGGGCGACAGCGGCCTGGCCGCGCAGGCTTTCGCCGCGCGCCTCGAAATAGATGGCGTTGGCGAGGCAGGTCTGTTCCTTGGCGGAGAAGACGCTCGGCGGCAGCGGCTTGCTCATCCAGGAATGATCGCCATCCACGACGGGCGGGATGAAGCGGCCGGTGTCGTTGGGGTCCTTTAGCAGGCTGATGAACGGGGAGGCCCTGGAATAGTCGGGCTCGGCCGGCGCGTAAGCTGTGGCGAGGATGTCCGCCTTGTCGTTGTTGACGAGGTCGGCGAGAATCGCCGGCACGCCGGAATCGCGCCGCTTGTCCTCCTTCAGATAGAAGGCGGTGGCGATCTCGACCTCCTTGCCGCGAATCTCGGGGATTGTGAACGCCATCCTCACATCTTCCCGCTTCGGGCCGACGAGCAGGCTGGTGCGCTTGAACATCGAGCCCGCGTCGAAGGTCTTCGGCGGCGCGACCGGAGCGATGTGGACGAGGCGGCCCTTCTTGTCGGCGCGGACGATGCGCTCCTCGTCGGGAACGGGATTGGTGAACTTCGTGCGAAGCGACACCTTGCCGATGCCGGGCGCGGCGACGCCAGAGCCCGCCATCGAGGCGGTGGCGGCATCGGCATTCAGGAAAGGCATTTCGGCGGCGTGGACGGAGCCCGCTGCCGCCTGCTCGACGAAGGCGCTCCAGCGCGCGCGTTCGCCCTCGACACCCGACACAAGGCTGGCCATGTCCTGATAGGCGGCGACCGTCGGGAAGCCGATCCAGATGCCAAGGCCAACGATGAAGGGAGACAGGAACGAACGTTTGTCTCGGCTGGCGGCGCCGAGGTGCCGCGTCACTAGTCGTCGATACACTTAACCCTCTCCAGGGACGCGACATACCCACTGGAGGGCACACTGCGGCATTAACCTTGATGGACGGTTAACGGTGGCGATGGGGCGGGAATGTGTCGCCAAGTGCGGCAGCGCGCCGCATTATCTGCGCTTTGCAGCCCGCGAAGCGTAAGGGTTCTCGGAGGCGTGGATCGACATGCGCACCGGCACGCCCGGAATGTCGAAAGTTTCACGCAACCCGTTAACCAAATAGCGGACGTAGGACTGCGGCACTTCGGTCGGCCGCGTGCAGGACAGCACGAAGCCCGGCGGGCGGGTCTTGACCTGGGTGATGTACTTTATCTTGAGGCGGCGGCCGGCGACGGCGGGCGGCGGATGCTGTGCGACGGTGCCTTCCAGCCAGCGGTTCAGCCGCGCGGTCGAGATGCGCGTGTTCCAGACCCGGTGCGCCTTCAGCACCGCGTCCATCAGCTTGTCGAGGCCGCGCCCGGTCTCGGCCGAGACCGGCACAGCCAGCACGCCGCGTACCTGCGGCAGCAGGCGAGCGGTCTTCTCGCGCAGCTCGGCTAGCGCCTCCTGCGGATTCTCGATCAGGTCCCACTTGTTGAAGGCGATGACCAGCGCCCTGCCCTCGCGGATGATGAGATCGGCGAGCTGCAGGTCCTGCTTCTCGAAGGGGATGGTCGAATCGAGCACGACGATCACCACCTCGGCGAAGCGGATGGCGCGCAGGCCGTCGGCGACGGACAGCTTCTCCAGCTTCTCCTGCACCTTGGCCTTGCGGCGCATACCGGCCGTGTCGAAGAGTTTCAGCGCGCGGCCGCGCCATTCCCAGTCGACCGAGATGGAATCGCGGGTGATGCCAGCCTCGGGTCCGGTGAGCAGGCGCTCCTCGCCGATCAGCGCGTTGATAAGCGTCGACTTGCCGGCGTTCGGGCGGCCGATGACGGCGATGCGCATCGGCTTCGTCTCGTCATAGGCGGGCTCGGCGTCCGGATCGGCGACGTCCTCGCCGACCAGCGTCTCGCTGACCGCTGGCGTGAGATCGTCTTCCTCCTCGTCCTCGAAGACGCGCTCTTCGCCGAGCGCTTCCACCACCGCGTCGCGCAGGTCGGGCAGGCCCTGGCCATGTTCGGCGGAAACGGCGACCGGCTCGCCGAGGCCGAGCTCATAACCTTCCAGCAGGCCGGCCTGTGCCCCGCGTGCCTCGGCCTTGTTGGCGACCAGAACGACAGGCTTGCCCGACTTGCGCACGATCTCGGCGAAGGTGCGGTCGTCCGGCGTGAGGCCCGCCTTGGCGTCCATCATGAAGAAGATGAGGTCGGCCTCGCGAATGGCGATCTCCGTCTGCTGGCGCATGCGGCCCTGCAGCGTCTCGGGTCCGGCGACCTCGAAGCCGGCGGTGTCGATAACGTCAAAGTGAAGATCGTAGAGCTTCGCCGGATGCACGCGGCGGTCGCGGGTGACGCCGGGCGTGTCGTCGACAAGCGCCAGCTTCCTGCCGGCAAGACGGTTGAAAAGCGTGGACTTGCCGACGTTAGGCCGGCCGATGATGGCTACGCTGAAGCCCATAGTTCACGACGCCGTGCCCTGGCCGCGGATCAGTTCCGCGAGCAGGTTGGCGCGCTCGCGGACGTTGCGCGGGGCGCCCTCGTCGGCGGAGATCTGCTCGAAGAGCTTCAGCGCGTCGGAAGCGCGGCCTTCCTTCCAGGCGGAGAGGCCGAGCGCCTCGCGCGCCGAGTGGCGGAGCGGATTGGTGTCGGCGGTGAGCGCCTCGGCACGGGCCGACACGTCGGCATAGGTGCCGCTGTCAACCAGGATGAACGCAGCGCGCAGGTTGGCCATGTCGCGGATCGCGCCGGGAATGGAAGTGTCGGCGGCAACCTCGTCGAAGCTCGCGACCGCGCCGGAAAGGTCGCCCTTGGCGGCGAGCACGGTGGCGGCACGCATGCGGGCGAGCAGCGGATAGGCGCCGTAGCCGTCCGCCTCGAGCTTTTCCAGCGCGCCGAGCGCCTCGTCGTTCTTGCCTTCGTTGGCGAGGGTGAGCGCCTGCGAGAAGGCGTCGCCGGAACGGTTGGCGCGGCTCTCGGCCCAATATTCCCAGGCCACGAAGCCCGCGGTGCCGAGCACCACCAGCACGGCGATCGCCAGCGCATAGGGCCCATAGCGGTCCCAGAGCGCGCGCGCCTGCTCCTGGCGGATTTCCTCGTTGACTTCGCGGAAGAAGCTGTCGTCCGACATTTGTTCCTGAACCATGCCGGCCCTTGCCGGCCGACCCCCGTTGTGAGCGTGGGTTTTAGCCTAAATTTGCCGGCATGGAAGGGGGCGGGCCGAAAAACGGCCGTGTGCCGACTTCTTGCCGCAGGCAGACACATGTCTTTTGCGGTAGGAAGATCGGCCGGGGCAAGAACGGGAGCGGAAAAACAGGCGCGCCGGGTGCGCGCCATTCTGACGGCTTGCGCTAGCAGCCGCCGCAGGAAGCAGCTCCTCGGCGAGACGGTCGATGGCCGAAGCGCAATCGCAGGGTATCACCGCTATCGGGCGGCAATTCCATCGATGTAGGACAGACACTATTATCTGTCTGCCCTACTGACCGGTCATGATGCCGCCTGGCGCCGGATGCCGCTCACTCACCGGCGCCTGCGAGTAAACCCCTTTGCACTGCCCAGATCGCCGCCTGGGTTCTGTTGTGAACGCCGACCTTCTTCAGGATGGCCTTGATGTGCACCTTCACCGTGGCTTCGGTGATCGACATCTTTCCCGCGATCACCTTGTTGGGCGCGCCGCGTGCCAGCCAATTGACGATCTCGAACTCGCGCTCGGACAGGTTGGCGTCGTATTCCCCCGAAGCGCGTGACCTGCTCTTGGCCCAGTCCGCCTCGGTCAGCAGATCGACGAGCTGGCTCGGAAACACCTTCTCGCCGAGGATGACAAGGTTGAGGGATTCGACCAGCGCTTCTGGCGAAATCTCCTCCAGAAGATACCCATCTACGCCGTAGAGGAAGCCCTCGGCGATCTCCGAGGCGTCCAGCGACCGTGCCAGTATGACGATCCAGGGCGGAACACCGCAGGCCTTCAGGCCCTCGATTTCAGTTTCAAGATCGGCCAGCCGGTCCGGCTTCTGGAGAAGCAAAACCACCTGATCGCCGCTGCGGACGCCGTCGACCACCGCGGCATCCTGAAGAGATTCGGCCGCGGCTGAGACCGCGAACGTAGTTCCTTGCAACAATCTCGATAAGGCGGCTCGAAAGAGCCTACTTTGTCCGACCAGAAAAGTACGCATCGCAACCACCCACATTTTTAGGTTGCGATCCTCTAGGAACCCGGCGTGCCAGCCACGTCCAACGGCGCAGTAGCGCTCAATAGTATCGATATCCGCCAGCCCCCTGGATGCATCGCAACCAGACGAATGCCACTCCCCCAATCAAGTGCCCACTCGTAGTAAATTATCACAAATTGTCCCCGGAGCAAAAGATGCATCCTCTCGCTACCTCGGATTTTTTCGCTCCTACCCCCTTGGAAGTAGACTTTTTTATTGGTTCAGGGTCGCGGTAGTTGAAATATCTCCGCACGCAAAATTCATGGTAGAGTGGCGCTTTTCATCACCTCCTCGCCACGCGTATCGTCTCGCCGCCACATTCATGTGTTGAACCGCCAGCCAAGACTGAATCAGTTGGTGTCAATGTCCCTCGTCCTGCGTTTCCTGGCTGTATCCTGCATGCTTTTGCCTGCCTCCGCAGAGGCGGCATCCGAACCGGCCAAAGCCCCTCCGCCTCAATATATGATCATCTCCTTCGACGGCGCGCACGACCTCGCGCAATGGCAGCGCAGCCGCGCGCTGGCGGCGCGGACCGGCGCGCGCTTCACCTATTTCCTGTCCTGCGTCTTCCTGCTGTCGAAGGAGACACGCGGCGAATACCAGCCACCCGGCAGGAAGGCGGGCCGCTCGGAAGTCGGCTTCGCGCAAACGAAAGGGGAAGTCGCCAGGCGGCTCGACGAAATCCGGCTGGCCCTCTCCGAAGGCCATGAGCTCGCCAGCCACGCCTGCGGCCATTTCGACGGCAAGGCATGGAGCAGGGCCGACTGGCTGAAGGAATTTTCCGCCTTCAAGCGCATCATGGCCGAGGCCTACAAGATCAACGGAATAGCGGGCGAGCCGGCAGATTGGCGAAACTTCGCCGAGACGGGAGTGTCCGGGTTCCGGGCGCCCTATCTCAGCACGAGCGCGGCGCTCTTCGATGCGCTGAAGGCCGCAGGTTTTCGCTATGACGCGAGCGGCGTCTCGCGGGGCCCGGTCGAGCCCCATGCCGAGGGCGGCGTCGAGCGTTTCGCCCTGCCGCAGATCCCGGAAGGACCAAAGGCGCGCCGGGTGATCGCGATGGATTACAATCTCTTCGTCCGCCATTCGGGCGGCTTCGAGCGGCCCGACGAGGCGGCGGCCTTCCAGGAGCGAAGCTATGAGGCGTTCAAGGCCGCCTTCGACGCGCAGTATCGGGGCGGCCGCGCGCCGCTGCAGCTCGGCTTCCACTTCACGCTGATGAACGACGGCGCCTATTGGAAGGCGCTGGAGCGGTTCGCCGCGGAGGTCTGCGTCATGGCAGACGTCGTGTGCACCAGCTATGCGGACTACATGAAACGCACGCAGTCGGAACACAGCGGGATCGACGCCCCGGCAGCCGGCGGCTGAGCCGCCGGCCCATTGGCTACGGCGTCAGGACGCCGGCTGATCCTCCGGGCGCATGCCTGCCTGCTTACGCTCCAGATAGTGGCGGTCGATGTCGGGCAGCGGCGCGCCCTCCAGCGTCGCCTCGAAAGCGCGCAGGCGCTTGTGGACGGACAGGAGCTCGACGATCGTCGGCCAGGAATTGACCAGGAACTGAAACGATCCGGTGACCTGCGAGAAGGCGTAGCTGATCTGGTTCAGCAGCCCCAGCGTGATGGTGCCGGCCACGATGGACGGACCGAGGATGAGCAGCGAAAAGATGTTGTTGGCCTGCAGGTACGTGTAACGCACCACGTTGAAATAGACATAGTGGAAATAGAGCCGGAAGTAGTTGCGACGGACATCGTGGAAAAGCTCCGTCGTCGTAGCCGGCTGCGCCCGCGCCTCGTCGTCTTCGCCGTAGACGAGCTCCTTGCGGTACGCCGCCTCGACCCGCTGGTTCTTGAACTGCAGCCCCGGCAATTTGTAACCCGCAACAACCAGGCTGATGGTGCCGGCAAATGCCCACACGATCGCAGCCACGACCAGCGGATTGGGAATCGCACCGACGATCGGCAATTCGGTGATGTGGGCGGAAAGCCCGATCAGCACCGGCATGAACGCGATCAGCGTCATGATCGAATCGATGAACGCCGTTCCCAGCCCTTCCATGATCTGGGAGAAGCGCATCGTATCCTCCTGGACGCGCTGCGATGCGCCCTCGATGTGACGGAGACGATCCCAGTGAGACATGTAGTAGTCGTTCATCGCGTTGCGCCAGCGGAAGACCCAGTGGCTGACGAGAAAGGCGTTCAGCACGGAAACGTTCATGCCGACCAGCGCCAGCCCCGCGAAGCTCGCTACCTGGGAATAGAACTCGGGAGTGGTCGTGGTGACTGTCTTCGACAGCACATTCTGGATGTAGTCCCAGAACGGCCCGTACCAGTTGTTGACCGCGACGCTGACCTGCACCTGGAAATAGACGATGAACAGGATGAGCGAGGAGCCGAGGATCGACCAGCGCTGCCAGGGGTGCGGCGAATACCAGCTCCAGAAGGCGTAGAAGATGGCCACGCCTAGCGCGAAATACACATAGAACCAGAGGAACGGCTTCGACCAGAAAACGGAAACGCCGATGATGGGGGGCGTCCCGGCCGCAGCAGGCGGAAATCCAAAATACGCGCCCAACTGTTCACCGCCGGCGAACCAGAGAAACACCAGCACAAGGCTCCAGATGGCCGCCGAGGTGAAAAACAGCCGTGGTTGCGGGAAAAAAGATACGAACAAGCGGCGATTCCTTGTGGCGTCGTATGTCGGGCGGCATCAATCCACACTTCCCCGCGAAAGGAAATGGCCGGCACGGAGAGCCGGTTCGATGTCCGGCGACCGCCAGAACGCACAATCGTGGCGATTTTGGCGACGGACCGTCCGCTAACGGGCGGGTGGCGTCGGTGCCTGACCGTCAGCGGTCGGAAGTCGCCTGTTCGTAGATGTCGGGCTTGAAGCCGACGGTGATGTTACCGTCGACGTCGAGCACAGGACGCTTGATCAGCGTCGGATGCGCCTGCATCAGCGCGACGGCCTTCTTCTCGTCGAGGCCCTGCTTGTCGGCATCCGGCAGCTCCTTGAAGGTCGTGCTCGCCTTGTTGAGCAACTTCTCCCAGCCGACCGCGCTCTTCCAGCGGGCAAGGTTCTTCGGCTCGAAGCCCTCGGCGCGGTAGTCGACGAAACGATGCTCGACGCCCCTGCCCTCGAGCCAGGTGCGCGCCTTCTTCACCGTGTCGCAGTTCTTGATGCCGTAGATGGTGACGGTCATGGCAAATCTCCTGCGGACCCCATACGCCGCGCAGGAGATTCGTGGAAGCGCTTAAGCCGCGTTTCTCGCGCGTTCGGGGAACAGCGCCAGCAGCCCCTCGGGCGAGGCTTTTGCGATGCCGCGCTCGGTGATGAGGCCGGTGACGAGGCGGGCCGGCGTCACGTCGAAGGCGGGGTTGGCGGCAGGCGAGTTGTCGGGCGAGATGCGGACCTGTGCGATGTCGCCGGCTGCGGTCTTGCCCTGGACATAGGAAACCTCGTCGGCGGAGCGTTCCTCGATCGGGATTTCCTTGACGCCGTCATGCACGGTCCAGTCGATGGTCGGCGACGGCAGGCCGACATAGAAGGGCACGCCATTGTCGCGGGCGGCGAGCGCCTTCAGGTAGGTACCGATCTTGTTGCAGACGTCGCCGTTGGCCGTCGTGCGGTCGGTACCGACGATCACCATGTCGACCATGCCGTGCTGCATGAAGTGGCCGCCGGCATTGTCGACGATGAGCGTATGCGGCACGCCGTGGCCAGCCATCTCCCAGGCGGTGAGCTGGGCGCCCTGGTTGCGGGGCCGGGTCTCGTCGACATAGACGTGGACGGGGATGCCCGCCTCGGTCGCCAGGTAGATCGGCGCGGTTGCGGTGCCGTAGTCGACAGTGGCCAGCCAGCCGGCATTGCAGTGGGTGAGGATGTTGACCGGCTCGCCGGCCTTTTTCCGGGCGGCGATCTGCTTGATGATTTCGAGACCGTGCCTGCCGATCGAGCGGTTGAGCTCGATGTCCTCGTCGGCGATTTCCCCCGCACGACGCCAGGCCACCGCGGCGCGGTCGGCGGGGAACAGCGGCGACAGCACGCGCTTCATCTCGTCGAGCGCCCAGCGCAGATTGATCGCGGTGGGCCGTGTCTCGTGCAGCCGGTGCCAGACCCTGTCGAGGGCGGCGTCGGAGGGATCGTCTAGCATCTGGATGGCGACGCCATAGGCGGCGGTGACGCCGATCAGCGGCGCGCCGCGCACCCACATGTCGCGGATCGCGGTGGCGATACCCTCGACCGTGCCGACCGTCTCGACGCGGAAATCATGCGGCAGCCAGCGCTGGTCGATGATGTCGACCGAGCGGCCGTCCTCATTGACCCAGATGGTGCGGTAGTGGCGGTCTGCGACTTTCAAGCGACTAGATCCTTCTCGAAGCGGACGGCCAGCGCATTGATCTCATCCAGGCCGTGGATGCGTTCGCGGTTGACGCAGATGTGGCGGCCGAACTTCAACGCCTTTGCCTCACATGTAGCGCGCAAATCCTCGTCTTCTATGGTCTCGAAGTCGGCATTGTGGGCGAGGCCGAGGATACGGCGGTGGATTTCGACGCCGGCGAAGCCCAGCATGTCGACCCAGATGTCGTGCAGAATGCGGTCGAGCGCCTGTTCGGAACCGAGCCTATCGCCGCGATCCTCGTAGAGACGGCGGTCGTAGAGCATGCCGGTGCGCTCGCTGCGCCAGAGATGCGAAAACTCCTCGCGGAAGACCGACCAGGTCTCGACGATGACGCCCAGCAGATAGGCGCGCTGCGCCTCGCGGTCGCCGGCCTTCTCGTGGCCGGCCCCCTCGTGACCTGCTTGGGAGAAATAGGCCATCCAGAAATTGGCGAGCAGCATGCCAACGTCGAAGGCCATCGGCCCGTAGAAGGCGAATTCCGGATCGATGACGCGCGTGTCTTCGTCGGTCACCATGATCGAGCCGGAATGCAGGTCGCCATGCACCAGCGTCTCGGCGTTGGCGGCGAACATATGCTTCAGCTTCTGTGCCTCGACCTTCAGATCGCGGTCGGCACGCAGTTCCGCAACCAGAGCGTCGAGTTGCGGCGCGGTGTGTCGGTTCATCGCCGCTTCGTAATAAGGATCGGTGAAGACGAGGCTCTCGGTGATGTCGCAGAGCTCGGCGTTGGCGGCGAACAACGCCAGATCCTCCTTGCGGGCCCGCGCCTTCATCGAGAGGTCGGAGCCGCGGAACAGCGTGCGCGCCATGAACAGGCCGAGATCCCTGGCGATCTTCGGCGGCATGCGGCCATCGATCAGCGCGCGCCTAAGAATGACGTGCGGCGTCAGATATTCCATGACGATGAGCGCCTGCGCCTCGTCGAAATGGTAGATCGCGGGGACAGTGCCCTCGCCCGCCCTTGCCTCCTGGCGGACCAGCGCGTGATATTCGAAGAAGGAGCGCTTCAGCGGAAGCGGCCAGCTCTCGCCGACGAGCCTGACATAGGGCAGCGCCTGCTTGACCACCGCTCCGCCCTTTTCACCCTTGACGATGAAAACGAGGTTCAAATTGCCGTCGCCGACCTCGCGCACGTCCCAGCGGGAGGAATCGGCGCCGATACGCGAAGCGAGCGCCTCGACGGCGCCAAGGCGCGCGGGCAGGGTTTCGACGGTCAAGGCCTGAAAAGCCGGGGCTTTGTCCATGCTGATCCTCCCTTTTGGCCTGCGTTCCGGCCGGAACCTAGGAGCCACTCTGGCAATTGTCAATCGTATTGACAATTGCCGACTTCCTCCATAGCGTGGGCCTATTGGGAGGATGAATGGCAGATCCTGTGTTCCGCATAGCGGACCTTAGGAAGTCCTTTGGCCCGACGCAGGTGCTTGGCGGCGTAAGCCTTGAGCTTCACGCCGGCGAGGTCACCGTGCTGATGGGCGCCAACGGGGCCGGCAAGTCCACCCTCGTTCGCATCGTCTCGGGCGTCTACACCAGGGACGGCGGCACGATCACGCTCGACGGCCAGGATTTCGCGCCCGCCTCCCCCGCCGAGGCGATCCGCGCCGGCGTCGTCACCGTGCACCAGAACATCAATGACGGCGTTGTGGTGGCGCTCGACGTCGCGACCAATCTGACGCTCGACCGCCTGAACGGCGCCGGCGCAAAATTCCTTTTCAATCCGCGCCGCGTGCGCCGGCAGGCGCAGGAAGTCGCCGCCCGTATGGGGCTCGACGTCGACCTCGACGCCGAGATCAGCGACCTCTCGCTCGCCGACCGGCAGATGGTGGCGATCGCCCGCGCCATGGCGCACGAGCCGAAGGTGCTGATCCTGGACGAGCCGACCTCGTCGCTGTCGAGCGCCGAGGCGAACCGGCTGTTCGCCGTGGTCGACCGGCTGCGCGCGCACGGCGTCGCGATCCTCTACATCTCGCACCGCATGTCCGACATAAGGCGGCTCGCCGACCGCATCGTCAGCCTGCGCGACGGCCGCATCACCGGCATGTTCGAGACAAAGCCGCTCGATTACGAGGGCGCCGTCAACGCCATGCTCGGCCAGAACATGCATCGCGCCCAGATCGCCGCGCGCGACGGCGATGGCGCGGTCTTCTCGGTCGAGAACCTGTCGCTCGCTGCCCATTCCCGGCCCTTCTCGATGAAGCTCGGCGACGGAGAAATCGTCGCCGTGACCGGCCTTGTCGGCGTCGGCAAGACGGCCTTCGCCGAGACGTTGTTCGGCGTGCGCCGGCCGCTCGGCGGTGCGATGAGCCTGCGCGGCAAGCCCTACGCACCGCGTTCGACGGCGGACGCCATCGCCGCCGGCGTGTTCCTGGTGGCCAAGGACCGTGCCGAAAGCGGCATCGTCAAGGACTTCAATCTCTACGAGAATATGAGCCTGCCCTTCCTCGACCGCCTGTCGCGCTTCGGTGTGGCGCGGCGGCGCGCCGAACGTGCGGTCGCCCGCGAGGCGATCGCCGATCTCGGCATCGTCTGCCGTTCCGAGAAGGACGACATGGCGACGCTGTCGGGCGGCAACCAGCAGAAGACGATGGTCGCCCGCTGGATGTCGCAGCCCGCCAGCCTGTTCATCCTCGACGAGCCCTTCCAGGGCGTCGACATCGCCGCCAGGCGCGACATCGCCGACAAGCTGCGCGCAAGTGCTGCCGGCCGCGCCACGCTCATCTTCGTCACCGAACTCGACGAGGCGCTGGAGACGGCGGACCGTATCCTGGTGATGTCCGAGCACACCGTCGTCGGCGAACACCGCAACGAAGACGTCGACATCGACCGGCTGCTCGCCGAGATCGCCGGGCAGCCGATGCGGGGCGCGGCGTGATGGCGGGCAATACAGGGCGCAGCGCGCGCAACAACAAGGACTGCACCTCTTCATGACCTTGCGCGACTTCGCCATCAAATACGGCTTCATCGCCCTGCTCGTCGGGCTGATCGTGTTCTTCACGCTGGCGACCGACGGCTTCGGTTCGCCGCAGGCAGCGGTGTTCATCTTCCAGTCGGTGGCGATCACCGGCGTGCTGGCCCTCGGCGTCACCGCGACGCTGGTCGTCGGCGGCTTCGACCTGTCGATCGGCTCGGTGGCAACGACCGCCATGATGGCGGCCGCCTATGCGATGGTGGTGCTGGAGCAGAACGCGCTGGTGGCGGTCGCGATCTGCCTGGTCATCGGCGTCGTGGTCGGGCTGATCAACGGCTTCCTCATCGTCTACATGCGCGTGCCCGACCTACTGGCGACGCTCGGCATGATGTTCCTGCTGGTCGGCCTGCAGCGCATCCCGACCGAAGGCCGCTCCATCGCCACCGGCATGACGATGCCCGACGGCTCGACCGCCGAAGGGACCTTCAGCGCCGCCTTCCTGGCGCTCGGCCGCCACCGCTTCGACTTCTTCATGCCGAACCTTATCCCGGTGTCGGTGGTGGTGCTGCTGGTGCTGGCGGTGCTGATCTGGTTCTTCCTCGAATACACGCGCTTCGGCCGCATGATGTATGCGGTTGGCAGCAATCCGAAAGCAGCGGAACTCGCCGGCGCGCCTGTCAAGGCATACAAAATCTGGGCCTATGTGATTTCGGGAGTTTTTGCCTCGATCGGCGGCATTCTTCTCGCTGCGCGGCTTGGACGCGGCGACATCGCTTCGGGTAACAATCTGCTGCTGGATTCAGTAGCCGCGGCGCTCATCGGCTTCGCGGTTCTGGGTGCGGCGAAACCCAATGCCTTCGGCACTGCGATCGGCGCGTTGTTCGTCGGCGTGCTGCTGCAGGGCCTGACCATGATGAACGCGCCCTATTACACGCAGGATTTCGTGAAGGGGGCGGTCCTGGTCGTGGCCCTCGTCTTCACCTTTGCCCTTTCCAACAGGGGCAGAGCCTAAACATCAACCGACCAGACAATGGAGTGGAGGAAGGAATGAACTTTACGCGTAGGACTCTCGGCAGACTGGCGATCGGCCTCGCCGCCGCAAGCTGCCTCATCTCGGCGCCGGCGTTGGCGCAGGAAAAGCCGGCGCCGTTCGACAAGCCCGGCGACGTCAAGATCGCGCTGGTGCGCTATCTCTCGACCGGCGACTTCTTCCAGGCTTATCTCAGCGGCGTGGAAGCGCAGGCCAAGGCGCTCGGCGTCGACCTGCGCGTGCTCGACAGCCGCCAGGATGCGGCGCTGCAGGCCGACATGGTCGACCAGGCGATCGCGCTCGGCGTGCAGGGCATCATCATCCAGCACGGCCTGACGGAATCGATGAAGGAAGCCGCGCAGCGCGCGGTCGACGCCGGCATCAAGGTCGTCGCCTTCGACGTCAACGTCGAGAACGAGAAGATCCCGCAGATCGAGCAGTCGGACCGCGACCTCGCCCGCCTCGCGCTCGAGCAGGCGATCAAGGACAATGGCGAGAGCTGGAAGGCCGGCTACGTCTACGTCGCCGGCATCGCGCCGCTCGACCGCCGCGACGAGACCTGGAAGGAGTTCAAGGCCAAGTATTCGGGCATCAACGAAGCGGCAATGTTCGGCACGCTCGACAACCCGATCGCCAACTCGGTCGCCAACCAGGCGCGTTCGGTGCTGACCGCGAACCCGGACATCCAGGTGATGTTCGCGCCCTATGACGAATTCGCCAAGGGCGTGAAGATCGCCGTCGACGAGGCCGGCCTGTCGTCCGACATCAAGATCTATTCGGCCGACATCTCGACCTCCGACATCGCCGCGATGCGCGAGCCTGGCAGCGCCTGGGTCGCCACCGCCGCCACCAACCCGGCCGTGGTCGGCCAGGTGTCGGTGCGCGCGCTGGCGCAGCTCTTGGCCGGCGAGGACCCGGGCAAGCAGGTGATCGTGCCGCCGACGCTGATCACCCAGAAGGACCTCAACGACAACGACATCAAGAACATGGAAGAGCTGTCGGCGAAGATGCCGCAATTCGCCCATGCCGATGTCGCCATGCCGGCCTGGATGCCGAACCCGAACGCGAAGTGATTTCAGCCGCAGGGCTGAAATGCAGGAAGGGCGCCGCAGGGCGCCCTTTTTGCTGCAATCATTCTGGCCAATCGACGACGGAGAGATCGAGCGGCAGGACATTCTCAAGCGTCTGGGGCGGAACACGCGGCGTCAGCGTAAGCGGCGATCCAGTCGCCTCCGCCTTGTCGAAGTCCTCGGTACCTGCCTCGTTGACAGCAGTGATGGCAAAGCTGTCGAAGACGTAGGGGAGACCGTCCGAGGCCAGCGGCGACGGGCCGTCCATGACGTGCAGGTGCAGATGCGGCGCCTGGCTGTTGCCGGTGTTGCCGACCTCACCGAGAAGATCGCCGCGCTTGACCGTGTCGCCGAGCTTCACCTTCACGCTGCCCGGCCGCATGTGGGCGTAGTTGACGAAGAAGCCAGAGCCAATGTCGAGCACGACGAAATTGCCGTCGGCTTCGTCGAGCGGCAGGTTGGCCGGCAACGAGCCAGGCACCTGATCCTGCAGGTCGTTGCGCGTGCCGACTACGGTGCCGTCGGCAACAGCCAGGATCGGCTGACCGTAGATATGGTAGTTTGCCGGCACCTTGGTGTCGCCCACGACCAGCGTGTCGTCATCGTCGATCTGTTCCCAGTCGATGGCGAAACGCTGTGCAAGGTGGAATCTGCCGTCGAGCGACAGCAGCGCGCGAACATGACGGATGGAATCGCAGCAACCATCAGCGGCGACATACCCCCTGCCCCGCAAAGGCGGCCCGAGCACAACGGGCGCCGTCGCGACGACTTCGCCGGCGCCGATCCTCAGCGTCATGTCGCCGTCGATCACCGCGAAATGGGCCGTGATCTCATGCGTAATGCGCGACGGAACCGCGGTGCCTTCGGCCAGTGCGACGTGCAGGAAGACGACCGCGAACTGATAGGCGGCCAGTTCGCGCGTCTCGTGGCCGCGGCTGGCGCCGGGCGTCACACGTTCCGCGAGTTCATCGGCACCAAGAACCGCAAGACTCGCTCCACTGTCGGGATCGAGGACTTCGAGCTTCTCGAGACGAACATCCCCGCCGGTGATGTTGGTCAGTGCAAGTTCGTAGACGATATGACGCTTGCCGTCCGAACCGGAGACCACGTGGGGCGGAGCGATGATCTCTGCGGTCAGCGGCGTGAGCTGCGGCTCATCCGCCGCCCTGGCGCCACATGACAAACCCGCGAAGAACACCAGGGCGGAAAGAACCCAGATCGGAAACCGCATCGCGAACGCGCTCCCTGCGCATGCTTACGTTGCGGCAGGAGGCTACGACAGAGCAGGCCGGGAGCCAAGACTGGCACCTCGGAGCGGGTCACCGTTTTCGTCACGTCGTGGGAATTCGGATCAGCTCTCGATGAGGTGAAGCGCCGCCTTGCCGCCTTTTCACAGCGGCCGGCGAGAGCCGGCGGTCGAAGGTCGCAAGCTTGCCGCCATTCGATTTTGCCAGCGCGAGGAGATAGGTGTCCGTGACCTGAGCCGAGGTCAGGATGCGTGAAGGGTCGACAAGGTCCGAGCCGACAAGGCTGAGATCATCCGGCCAGAAACTGTGGCCGGGAAGATCTCGCAGCCGAATAATTATCCCGGCCACCTCCGCGGGCGATCCCGGCGTGTTCGTGTATCTGGAGTGACCGACGATACGCATCACACCGTTTTCGGTCATTGGACAAGTCGCCCAGTCCTCACGGCCCGAGGATGCGAACCAGGCGTGGGCCGCCTCATGTCCTACATGGCCAGGGTCAATCAGTGCGATGAGCACGTTGACGTCGAGCAGGTAGGTCACGGCAGTTCGTCGCGGAGCGTGTTCACCGTCTCCAACGTCACCGGCGGCGCTCCCGGCCGAACGCCAAGCAGGGGAATGCCGTTGCGCTCGGCAGGCGGCTGCGGCTTACGCAATGATTTGCGGGCGAGATCGGAGATGACATCGCCAAGGCTGCGGTCCTGCTGATCGGCAATGGCTTTCGCCGCCAACAGCACGTCGTCATCTATGGCAAGGGTAGTTCGCATGGCTCCACTCGGATGCGCATCAAGCATCACGCATCAGATAGTCTAAAGAGGGCCATTTTTCAATTGGCCCTCTCCGCGAACTCGCTGGCTACCGCAGCGCCGCCGCGATGTTGCCGCCGTCGACGGTGGTGACGTCGGCGGTAGTGCGGTCGGCGAGCGCGTGGTGCAGGAAGGCCTGCGCCACGTCCTGCGCCGTCACTTCCTGGCCGAGCAGGTTGCCGGACATGTATTCCTTTTCCGAGACACCGCGGGCGCCCGACCGATTGGCGATCATGGCGTCAGTCAGCAGACCGGAGCGGATGCGGTCGGCGTTGACCGCATTCGAGCGGATGCCGTCCGCGCCGTGGTCGAGCGCGTATTGCCTGGACAGGAACAGCGTCGCCGCCTTGGGCAGGCCGTAGGCGCCAAATTTCGGGCCGGGATTCACCGCCTGCTTGGAGGTGTTGAAGAGGAGCGCGCCGCCGGTGCCCTGCTCCTTCATGATGCGCACAGCGTTCTGCGCCGCCGACTGGTGGGCGAAGAAGTTGAGCTCGAAGCTCTTGCGCAGGAGAGCGTCGTCGATCTCGCCGATCTTGCCTTCCCACGCCGCGCCGGCGTTGGAGACGAGGATGTCGAGGCCGCCATAGACGGCGACCGCCTTGTCAAAGGCGGCGCGGACCTGCGCGGGGTCGGTGATGTCGGCGCCGACACCGATCGAATTGTTGCCGGCCTTCTTCGCCGCATCGGCCGCCTTGTCGGCGTCGAGGTCGACGACGACGACATGCGCGCCGTAGTCGGCGAAGAGCTTTGCGGTCGCAGCGCCGATCGCGCCGGCGCCGCCGGTCACCAGCATGACCTGGCCGGTCAGCGGCTTCGGCTTGTTGGAGGCGAGCTTGGCCTGTTCCAGCGACCAGTATTCGAGCGGGAAAAGATCGGCCTTCGACAGCGGCTTGAAGTCGCCGATGGCTTCGGCGCCCTTCACCGCCTCGATCCACATCTCGCCGACATCGGAGGCGATCTTCGCATCCTTCAGCGTGCGGCCGTGGCCGAACATGCCGACGCCGGGCACGAGGCTGAGGCGCGGCATCTGGTCGAGCATGGTGCGCTTGACGTCGTCGAGCGCGTCGTTGGTCTCGAAATAGGCGCGGTAATTCTTGGCGAACTGCGCGACATGCTCCTTCACGGCCTTCTTGTAGTCGTCGGGCTTGCCAGCCTCGGGCGCGGGCAGCGTCATCGGGCCGGTCTTGATGCGGATCGACAGGTCGGGCGTCGAGACGCCGCGGCCAGCCAGTTCGCCAAGCTTCGAGGACGACAGGAAGTCCAGGATCGTGTCGGACGCCCGGAAGTCGCTGATCATGCGGTCGAAACGTCCCTCGCCCTTGTCGACCGCGACCGCCCCGCGCAGCATCGGCGCGATCTCGGCCGCGGTCGCAACCTTCGCCGGCAACGCCGCCCTGGCGGGAGCCGCCTTGGCGCCCTTGGCGATGAACTCCTCGGCTTTGGTCACCGCATCGATCATGCGGTCATAGGCCTCCTTTGCCGTTTCGGCGAAGGTGAAGATGCCGTGCTTGTCGAGGATCAGGCCGACCACCGACGTATCCTGCTCGAACACTTCCGCCGCAGCCTTGGCGAGATCGAAGCCGGGCATGATGTAGGGCACGAAGCCGAATGTCTTGCCGAAGACCTTGGCGCAGATCTCCTCGCTGTCGTCCTGGTCGACGAGGCCGAGGATGGCGGTGGAATGCGTGTGGTCGACGAATTTATGCGGCAGGAAGGCGTGCAGCAGCGTCTCCACCGACGGATTGGGCGAGGACGGGTCGATCAGGTTGGCCCGCTGCAGCGCCACCATGTCCTCGTCAGACAGCCTGTCCAGCTTGCGCGCCTTGAGCAGCGCGCCGAGCTTCACGGCAGGAAGTCCCTGCGGCTCGATCACGCCCATGTCCCAGCCGCTGCCCTTGACGCAGAGTACGTCCCATTCGTCGCCGACGAGGTCGGTCGCCCTGGTCTTGACCGAGGTGTTGCCGCCGCCATGCAGGACGAGGCGCGGATCGCCGCCGAGGAGCCGCGTCGTGTAGACGCGCAGCGCGAGATCGCGCCCAACGCCCTTCGCGGCGTAGTGCTCGACCAGCTTCTCGGCCTCGGTGTCGTTCCACAGGTTTTTCATGATCTTCGTCCGGTTGTTCGATGTGTTGGGTTTGAAGGGTTTTGGCGACTGGCCGATGACGGCCGGCGCGACCTAGGATGCCTTGCGCCGGTTGGCCGCCTTCGCGTGATCGAGAAGGCGCCTGGCCATTGCGGCATTGATGACGAGATGGGTGCAGAGTCCGCCGGCGAGACCGGCGAGCAGCGGCTCGAACTTGTTTTCCTCCTGTACGACCACCAGCCGCTTGGGGATGGCGCGCAGCGAAGCAAGGTCGGCCGAGATGCAGCGGCGGTTGTAGCTGCAGTCGAGCAGCGCGCCCTTGTTGTCGATGATCTGCCCGGCGACGACGCCGGCGGCGCCCTCGCGGCGCAGCGCGTCCATCTCATCCGATGTCAGCGCGCCGCATTTTACCACATGGCTTCCGGCGTCGACCGTGCCGATCGAATAAAGCGCGAGGTCGCATTCCGAAATGCCTGCGAGCTGCTCGCGAATGACCGGCTCGCTGCGCAGGTCCTTCGCGAGTCCTTCGGTGGAAAGCACCAGCGGCGCGTAGAAATTCAGCCCCTTGGCGTTGAGCCGCCGCGCGATCTCCATCGTGCACTGGTCGGGACGGTAGGCGAAGGGCGCGCCGAGATTGCCGCAGAGCTGGACGACGGTGACGTCCTGCAGGTCGGCATAGGCCATCACGTCGGCGATCGCATAGACCGTCTGGCCCCAGGCGACGCCGATCTTGTCGCCCTTGCCGACCAGTTGCAGGAACACGCTCGCCGCCAGCACCGGAACCTCGGCGGCGGGATCGACATGATCGCCATGCGGGGCAATCCAGACGGCGTCGAGGCCGAAGGCGTCCTCGATCTCGCGTGCCGTCACGTCGTCGGTGAAGAGCTGGGTCGAGGTCGAGATGTTGACGATGCCGGTTTCGCGCGCCTTGCGCAGATACATGGCGACCGACGCGCGCGAAATGTTAAGCTGCTGCGCGACCTGGTCCTGTCTCAGGCCGTGCGCGTAATAGAGCCACGCAGCCTTGTGGACGATCTGGTCTGCCGGTCGGATTGCCATATCCGACAATAGTCACGACCATTGACAAAAGTCAATTTGACCGAGAGGGCGGTGTCTTAGTTTGAATTTTCCAAACCATCGCCGGATACCCGCACAAGCAGTTTTCCAAAATTGTTCCCCTTAAGGAGCCCGACGAAAGCCTCTGGCGCGTTCTCTAAACCGGTGACGACGTCCTCTTTATATTTTATCTGCCCACTACGAAGCCATCCAGCAACGACGCGGCGGAATTCGTCCGCTTGCGGCTCGAAATCGCCAGCCATCAACCCGCGCACCGTCAGGCGCCTGTCGAGCACGGCAAGCAACAACTCGGGGACGTGGTCCGGACCCGGCGGCAGTTCGACATCATTGTAGTGGGCAATGAGGCCGCAGACGGGTACTCGCGCAAACATGTTCAAGAGGGGGAACACCGCCTTCCAAACATGGCCGCCGACATTCTCGAAATAGATATCGACGCCATTCGGGCATGCCGCCGCCAGACGCTTTGGAAGATCGGCGGTCCGATGATCCAAAGCCATGTCAAAACCAAGCTCTTCTTCCAGATAGCGGCACTTCTCAGGACCGCCGGCGATCCCGACAACCCTGCAGCCTCGCAACTTCGCGATCTGCCCAACCAGCGAACCCACCGGCCCGGCGGCGGCCGCCACAACAAGGGTCTCACCGGGTTTGGGCTGTCCAACGGTGAGCAATCCCCCGTAGGCGGTAAGGCCAGGCATTCCGAGTACGCCAAGGGCGGTCGACACAGGAGCGAGTTCTGCGTCGAGCTTACGGAGGTTGACGCCATCGGTGACGGAGAAGCTTTGCCAGCCGGTCTCGCCGACGACGACATCGCCGACGGTCAAGGCGAGATTATTCGACTGAACGACATCGCTGACGCCCTTGGCGTACATGACCTCACCGATCTCGACGGAATAGGCATGCCCGGCATTCATGTCGTCGCGCATATAAGGATCGAGTGAGAGCCATCGCGTCTTCAACAATGCCTCTCCATTGCGAGCCAGCGGCATGGGACCCTCAACGATCCCAAAATTCTCAGGTCGAGGCTCGCCGCTAGGGCGAGAGGCAAGGACGATCTGGCGGTTGGTGGTGGCGTCTGCCATGTGAGGAATACTCCCTCTCAATGCAGCATCGGCAACTACGATTCAGGTGCTGGCCGCGACAATGGCACGACGCTAGCCCATTTCAAACGGAGACAACGCCCGGAGAGGCTACTCCCCCAGCGTCGCCACCGTCTTCAGCGCGCCGTCGAGCATGTCGCCCTTTTCGTCCTTGAGGGCGGCCTCACGCAGGCGGCGCAGCCAGTCGGCGGCGTCGGGGCGGCCCTTTAGCATCGGCAGCGCCGACAGCACGCGGTCGAACTTGGACTGCGCGCGGACGTGGGTGTCGCTGTAGCCCTTGATCAGCCGGCGCGTGTTCAGGACCTCCACCGCAAGCGCATAGTCGTCGGCGACGGTGTCGAGCGCGAGATCGTACCAGCGGTCGAGATGCGCCTGCTCGACCTTATGACGCAGCAGCGCGCGCCGCCAGCGGCGCATGCCGCCGACCAGCCACAGCATGGCGAAGCCGGTGAAACTGTCGGTGCGGATGCGGCGACCGCGGTTGATGCGGCGGTCAATGAAGGCGGCGAGCTTCGGGCGCTCCTCGATGTAGCGGCCGATCCCGGCCGGCATCGCGCCGCAGAACTCCTCGACGCGCGGGTGAAAATATTCCGTCGTCTGCAGGACGGCGTCGTCCTTCACGCCGACCTCCCGGCGCACGCGCGCGCCGCGCGTCGAGCGCGTCTTCAAATCGGCGACGCGGATCATGTCGTCGTAGCACATTGCGTTGGCGAGATGTTTCGCGGCGGCGACCGACAGCGCAAAGCCGCGCGCGGCCTTGTCGCGTTCGACCGCGCGCTCCAGCCGGTCGAGATATTCCCGGCCGTATGCCTCGTCCTGGAAGTCGACGACCTTGCGCAGGCCGCGCAGCGCCATGTCGCGGACCTCCTCCGGCAGTCGCTCGACGCGCGCCGTCAGATGGCGCCAGCCGTCAACCAGCCGGTCCGGGCCGGCAGGAGACGCAGCCGAAAGCTCCGCCTTGCGGGGCGGAGGCGCTGCCGTCTCCGCAGCCTTGTTGACGCCCCGCGCACCCTCATAGCCGCCCGCAAACGCCGCCAAACTCTGCTTCACGCCGCGTCCGGAGGTGGCGATCGTCTGCTCGTAGCTTTCGCGGGCAAAGGGCAACGCGCCCGAACCCGCCAGCGCGCCGAGCAAGCTCGCCGAAATCATCGAGCCGCTTTCCACCGCGACCTTCTCCATGTCGAAGGAGATGAAGCGTTTCGAGGCGAGTTCAGCCGTTTCACGCACCTTCGCGGACGAGGCGCGTCCGTCGCCGGGCTCGATCTTTTCGGACACGGCCGCGATGCGGTGAGACGAGGCGATCAGCGTCGTCTTCTCGGGAGTGACGAAGCCGCGCATGATGGCGCGTCCCGCCTCCATCAGCTCGGCGGCGATCAGTATGTCCACGTCGCCCTGCGAAGGCGACAGCGCGAAGATCGGCAGCCGACCGGCGCCAGGATTCAGGTCGGGGCACATCTCGATGTAGTAGATCGTCGCGCCGGTGCGCTGGGCGACGCCCGCCACCGAGGTCGACTGGGCGAGATAGCCGTTGCGCTCGGCGACGTCGACGATCCAGTCGGAGAGCACGCCGCCGCCCTGTCCGCCGACCGCCAATATGGCAAGCTTGATCATGCCGCCGTCGCCGGTCTTTCCGTCGGCGCGCGAGGATGAGGCCCTGTCAAGCATCGGCGAAGACCAGCCGGCGGCTTTCGCGCCGGCGCTGGAGGAAGCCGATCACGGCGCCGCGGGCGCGGTCGAGAAACCGATCCCAGCCGCTCGGATTGTGCACGACATCGGCGCGGTAGAAGGAGGGGCAGAGCACGGCGGCGTCCGCCACCTCGCCGCAATTGCCGCAGCCGACGCAATTCTGGTCGATATGGGCCACCGGATCGTCGCGCAGTGGGTCGTCGAGCGACTTCACCGACAGCGACGGGCAGCCGGAGAGCCGCATGCAGGCGTGATCGCCGGTGCAGATGTCCTCGTCGACGCCGAATTTCGGCTTCACCACGCGTTCGCCGTTGTTGATCGCCTTGGCGACGAGCGGCTTCTCGCGGCGCTGGCGGTTCAGCATGCATTCCGACGAGGCGACGATGACCTTCGGCCCGCTCTCCTCAGTGGTCAGCGCTTCCTTCAGCGTGGCCTGCATCTTGCCGACATCATAGGTGCGGTCGATGTGGCGCAGCCATTTCACGCCCATGCCCTCGACCGCCTTGGTGATCGGATGCTTGGTCGCCTTGGTGCGGTTGTCGGCGCGCGAGGACAGGATGTCCTGCCCGCCGGTCGCGGCCGAGTAGAAATTGTCGACGATGACGATGACGCCGTCGTTTTTGTTGAAGACGGCGTTGCCGATCGAGGAGGTCAGGCCGTTGTGCCAGAAACCGCCGTCGCCGACGAAGGAGATCGAACGCCGCTTCGCATCCGGCGAATTGAAGGCCGAGGCCGAGGCCGGGCCGAGGCCGTAGCCCATGGTGGTCGCGCCGAGTTCGAAGGGCGGCATGATCGAGAAGAGATGGCAGCCGATATCGGAGGCGATGTGGTGCTTGCCGAGCTCCTGCTCGACGAGCTTGGTCGCGGCGAAGATCGGGCGCTCCGGGCAGCCTATGCAGAAGCCCGGCGGGCGGCCCGGCACGACGCGGCTGAGGTCGGGGATCTCCTCGCCCTGCTCCTGCTTGTTGGGTGCGCGGATCTCGGCGGACAGCAGCAGCGGCGCTTCGGCGCGCAGGAAGGCGCCGAGGCCGTCGAGCATCACCTGGCCGGTGTATTCGCCGGCCATCGGCAGGTATTCCTTGCCGACCAGCCTTGTATCGCGGCCGGCCTTGTGCAGCATCGCGGCAAAGGCCTGCTCGATGTAGTTGGGCTGGCCTTCCTCGACCACCAGCACGGCGTCCTTGCCCTCGCAGAAGGACAGGAACTGGTCGTCGACCAGCGGATAGACGGCATTCAGCACGTAAAGCGGGATATCGGTCTCGCCAAAGGCGTCGGCGAGGCCGAGCCGCTGCAGCGCGCGGATGACGGCATTGTACATGCCGCCCTGCATGACGATGCCGATCGCGCCATGGTCCGGGCCGAAGAACTCGTTGATCTTGCGCGACTTTATAAAGTCGACGGCGGCCGGCCAGCGCTTCGACACCTTCTCCTTCTCGTGCAGGAAGGAGGCAGGCGGCAACACGATGCGGCCGGTGTCGCGACGCGGTGTTTCAAGCGCGTCGGCGACGGTTATGGCCGGGCGCTTGTTGTCCTTGGCTATGAACTTGCCGTGCACGTGGCAGCAGCGGATGCGGACTTCCATCATGACCGGCGTGTTCGACGCTTCGGAGAGTTCGAAACCGTCCTCCACCGCCTTGACGATCGAGGGCAGGTTCGGCCTGGGGTCGAGCAACCAGACCTGGCTCTTCATGGCGAAGGCGTGGCTGCGCTCCTGCATGATCGAGGAGCCCTCGCCGTAGTCCTCGCCGACGATCAGCAGCGCGCCGCCCGTGACGCCGCCGGACGCGAGGTTGGCGAGCGCGTCGGAGGCAACGTTGGTGCCGACGGTGGACTTGAAGGTCGCCGCGCCGCGGATCGGGTAGTGCACGGAAGCGGCAAGCATGGCGGTGGCGGTCGCCTCCGAGGCGGAAGCCTCGAAATGCACGCCGAGCTCTCCCAGAATGTCCTGCGCGTCGGCCAGCACGTCCATCAGATGGCTGATCGGCGCGCCCTGGTAGCCGCCGACATAACCGACGCCACATTGAAGCAGCGCCTTGGTGATGGCCAAAATGCCCTCGCCGGCAAACTCCTCGCCGTCGCCCAGCCTCAGCTTCTCGACTTCCTTGGCGAATGACCGTTCGGCCATTTTCTCCACTCCGTTGCCGCCGCGTCCGGCGCGGCGGTGCGTAACTCTATTTTTTCAGCATGATCTTTTCCGAAAACCGGTTCCCACTTTTCGGGATCATGCTCTAGATGTCGTGCTGGCGGATGTTTTTCAGCATCTTCTGCAGCGTCACCAGCAGCGCCGAATATTCGGCGTCGTCGATATCCTCGAACATCTGCTCGAAAGCATCATGCATGGCCGGCCAGGCGCGGTTGAACTCGGCACGTCCCTCGTCGGTGAGGAAGACCTTGCGCACGCGGCTGTCGGTCTCGCCCGGCTCGCGGCGCACCAGGCCATGCGCCTCCAGCGCATCGAGCGTGCGCGACAGCGTCGACTGCTCGATGACGGTGTAGACGGAAAGGTCGCCGACGGTGACGCCATCGGTCACCGACAGCACAGCCAGCGTGCGCACCTGCGGAATGGTGCGGTGCTGTCGGCGAAGATCGTCGCGCAGCGTGGCGTTGTAGCGGCCCATGATGCGGTTCATCAGATAGGGCGCGAACTGTTGCAGCCCGATCTGGCCCAAGGTCGAGATGCGCTCGCGCTTTTGCTGGACTTTCTGGTCCATCACAGCCTCTGCCCCAGGAGGAAGCCCGAGCCGCCACCGAGCCCCGCGCCCGGATGGGTCGACGCACCGATGTGATAGAGGCCCTTGATCGACGTCTCGTGGTTGCGGCTCCACTTGAACGGCCGCCAGAGGAAGGACTGATCGATGGCCGACGAGCCACCATAGGGGTCGCCACCGACGAGGTTGACGTTCATCGCCTCGAGATCGGCGGGCGAATAGGCACGGCGGCCAAGCACGGTGGATGAGAAGCCGTCGATGTGAGAAGCGAGGATCGCCTCGGCGCGGTCGGCATAGGCCTCGCGCAGCTCCTCGGTCCAGTGCCCGTCGGCGGGTACGGCGAGCTTGCCCGCTGCGTCACCCTTGATGTGACGCGGCGCTTCCGGAAGCTGCAGCCAGAGGATCGCCTTGCCGGGCGGGCAGCGCGACGGGTCGAGCGCGTGCGGCTGGCCGACGCAGATGGTCGGAACTTCTGGCAGCATCCCCCGCGCGGCCTCGTTGCAGGCTTTCGACACCCCATCGAGGCCCGGCGTCAGGTGCAGCAGCGCGACCTCGCCAAGCGACGCGTCGGGCCAGACCGGCGGCCGGTCGAGCGCGTAGTGGATCTGGAAATTGCCCTTGCCGTATCGGTACTTCTTGGTCGCGTCGAGATCGGCCTCGGGCGCGGCCTGGCCGAGCAGGCGCTCGTAAAGCTGCGTCGGGGTGACCGAGCAGATGACGCTCTTCGCCGCCCTGACGGTTTCACCCGATGTCAGGGTGACGCCGATGGCGCGGCCATCCTCGACGATAACAGAAGCGACGTCGGCCTCCGTGCGGATCACGCCGCCCTTCTCCGTGATGAGCGCCTCGAAGGCGGCGAGCAGGTTTTTTGCACCGCCCTTGACGACAGGCGCGCCGGCGGCCTCCAGCGCGAAGGCAATGACCTTGGCGATCTGGCCGGAGAACGCATCCTCGGGACCGAGGCCCGCATGCAGCACCCAGGGCGCCCAAAGCGCGCGGGAGAGGTAGGATTGGTAGGACGTCTCCAGCCAGCCGCGCGCCGGAACCAGAGCCTCGCCAAGAAAGGCGGCGAGGTTGCGCGGCTTCCTGCGCCAGGCTTCGCCAGCGAGCAGCTTGAAGGTCGGATATGTCCACAAGCCGCCGCCGAGCAGGCCGAACAGCAGCCCGGCGTTCTTCTCGATGTCGCCGACATCGGCGGCATATTGCGCACCGTCGTCCTTGAAGGCGGCGATGTTGGCCGGGCGGTCCATGCGCTGGACAAGATGGCTGCCGTCGGGACGCAGCACGCCGGTCGGGGCCTTAGCGTTGCAGAACTGCAGCCCGTGGCGGCCAAGGTCGGCGGCGAGCGCCGCATAGGCGGGCGAGGTGATGAACAGGACAAAGGTCGTCGCCATCACGTCGTGGACGAAACCGGGCGCGATGATCTCATCGGTGCGGATGCAGCCGCCGATGCGGTCGTTGCGCTCCAGCAGCAGCACCTTGCCGCCCTTGTTGCCAAGGACGGCGGCGCAGACCAGCGCATTGATGCCGCTGCCGACGATGATGTGATCCGGGGCGGTCATGCGAGCATCGCCTCCGCTTCCGCGACCGCCCTACTTCCTCGGCACCAGCGCAAGCGCGCGGATGGGGCTGCCGGTGCCCTTCTGGATCTTCAGCGGCGCGGCGATCAGGACCGCGCCCTTGGGCGGCAGCTTGTCGAGGTTGCAGAGGCTGGCGAGGCCATACTTGTTGGCCTTGTGCATCAGCGTGTGGGCCGGGAACGGCGGCTCCATGCCGCCCGCCGCGCCGGCGTCGGTGCCGATCGTCTGCGAGCCCCAGCCGGCGACGTCCTTTTCGATCAGGTAGATGATCGCCTCGGCCGTCGGGCCGGGCGTATGCGGGCCTGTCTCGTTGGCGTTCAGGAATTCGGCCTCCGAATTACCGAAACGGTCCCAGTCGGTGCGCATCACCACCCATTCGCCCGGGTTGATCGCGCCGTGCTTGGCTTCCCAGTCCTTGATGTGGTCGACGGTGAGCAGGAAGTCGGGATCGGCGGCTGCTTCCTTGGAGAAGTCGAGCACGTTGACCGGGCCGACCAGCTTCTGCACGGGCAGCGTGTCGGTCGAGCCGTCCGGGTAGTCCTTGCCCGATATCCAGTGGTGCGGCGCGTCGAAGTGGGTGCCGGAATGCTCGCCGAGCTTCAGCCAGTTCCAGGCCCACCACGGGCCGTTCTTGTCATAGGCCGAGATGGTGTGGATTTCGACCTTGGGCGTGTCGACCGCGAGTTCCGGCGGCAGCTTGATCAGCGGGGTGTCGGGCCCGAGGACGGTGGTGAGATCGACCACCTCGATGCCGCCCGAAAGAAGCTGGCTGGCGAATTCGCCGAGAAGTTTCTGCGTGTCCATGTGTTTCCCCTTGGTCGTTTGCGTCTCGCGGCTCTATCGGCCCTCAATATGCTACTAGACGAAAACATATGCATCTGCAATTATCTTTAAGCCTAAAGGAAATTGGGGAGGGGCAGTGAGCGAGTTCGACGCCATATTCGTCGGTGCCGGCCACAACAGTCTGGCCTGCGCGGCGCATTTGGCGCTCAAAGGCTGGAAAACAGCGGTCTTTGAACGAAATCCCGTCAGCGGCGGCGCCGTCCAGACTCGCGAAGTGACGCTGCCGGGCTTCCGCCACGACCTCGGCGCGATGAATCTGAGCCTCTTCGCCGGTTCGGCTTTTCACAAGAAATATGCAAATGAATTGAAAGCGGCGGGCCTGGAGTTCGCTCCGGTGGCCGACTGCTTCGCCTCCGTCTTCCCCGACGGGCGCTGGTTCGGCGTCAGCACCGACATCGAGAAGACGGCGGTCCGGCTCGCAGGATTCTCAACCGAGGATGCCGATACATGGCGGCGTCTCGTCGGCGGTTTCATGGGCGAGGCAGAACATCTCTTCCGCCTGCTCGGCTCGCCGATGAGCGGCCGCGCGCTCGCCGGCACAGCCTGGAACCTCTGGCGCAAGAAGGGCGTTTCCGGCGCGCTCGACACCGGCAAGCTTCTGCTCTCCTCGCCGCGCGCATGGCTCGACGAAACCTTCGCCTCGCCTGAGGTCAAGGCGACGCTCGCCGCCTGGGGCATGCATCTCGACTTCGCCCCCGACATCGCTGGCGGCGCCGTCTTCCCCTATCTCGAATCCATGGCCAACCAGAGTTTCGGCATGGTGCTCGGCAAGGGCGGCGCAGACACCATCATCATGGCGCTGGAGGGCCTGCTGACCGCGGCCGGCGGCAAGATTGCCCACGACGCGGAGGTCGCCGAGATTCTGACCTCCGGCGGCAAGGCGACCGGCATCAGGCTTGCCAATGGCGAGACGCACAGGGCAACGAAAGCGGTGATTGCCGGCGTCGCGCCCGGCGCGCTGCCCGGCAAGCTCCTGCCAAAGGGCTCGGGCGACGCCGGCTTCGACATGGCGATGAAGAAGTTCCGTCACGCGTCGGGCACGATGATGATCCATCTGGCGCTCGACGGCCTGCCCGACTGGAAAGCCGGCGATGAGCTGAAGAAGTTCGCCTATGTGCATGTCGCGCCGTCGCTCGACCAGATGGCGCGGACCTACCAGCAGGCCGTCGCCGGGCTGCTGCCGGACGAGCCGGTGCTGGTGGTGGGGCAGCCGACAACAGTCGATCCGTCCCGCGCGCCGGAGGGCAAGCATGTGCTGTGGGTGCAGGTGCGCGCCCTGCCGGCCGAAGTGAAAGGCGACGCGGCCGACGAGATCGCGGCCGGCCATTGGGACGCGATCAAGGAACGCTATGCCGACCGCGCCCTCCAGCTCATCGAGGCGCATGCGCCCGGACTGGCCAAGAAGATCCTGGGACGCGCGGTGTTCTCGCCGGTCGATCTCGAGCGCGGCAACCCCAACCTCGTCGGCGGCGACCAGATCTGCGGCAGCCATCACATCTCGCAGAATTTTCTCTTCCGGCCGGCGCGCGGTTACGCCCGCTGGAACACGCCCATCCAGAATCTGCATCTTGTCGGCGCGGCCACTTGGCCCGGGGCCGGAACGGGTGCAGGCTCAGGCTTCATGCTCGCCCAACAGCTCGGCGGCGCGTGATCGATCGAAGACGAGGGAGGACCATGAAACGCAAGGCAATCAACCCCGCGACACTGTATGAGTCGACGCAGTTCGGCTTCTCGCATGCGGTGGAGCAGAACGGCGGACGCACGCTTCATCTGTCGGGCCAGGTCGCCTGGAACAAGGCCGGCGAAGTGGTCGGGCCCGGCGACCTCGCCGCGCAGACCCGGCAGGCGCTGGCAAACCTCAAGGCCGTGCTGGCCGACGCAGGCGCCACGCCCGCCGACATCGTGCGCCTGCGCACCTATGTCGTCGACCATTCGCCCGACAAGCTCGGCCCGGTCATCGGCGAGATCATGGCCTTCTACGACGGCGTCGTGCCGGCAGCGAACACCTTCATCGGCGTGCAGGCGCTCGCGCTGCCCGACTTCCTCGTGGAGATCGAAGCAACCGCGGCGCTGTAGACAATCGCCGCCGGACGGCGACACATTCGGAAAAAAAGCAATCAATCTGGGGAACCAAGACATGATCAAGAACCCGAACAGACGAACAGTGCTGAAACTGGCCGGCGCCGGCGCGGCGATGGCCGGATTTTCCATCCCGCACATTGCCCTCGCGCAGGCGGACGAACTCGTCATCGCCTACAACGTCAACCTGCCCTCCTGGGACCCGACCACCGGCCCTTCGGCCGTCAACCCGACCATCCAAGGCATCTACCAGTCGGTGTTCGACCAGTTCATCCTGCAGAAGCCCGACCTCTCGCTGGCGCCCGGCCTGCTCACCGAATGGGGTTTCTCCGACGACCTGAAGACTGTGCACATGACGGTGCGCGAGGGCGTCACCTGGCATGACGGCTCGCCCTTCACGGCCGAGGACATCGTCTGGTCGCTGGAGCGCGCCGGCAAGGAAGAGACGGGCAACCCGATCCAGTTCGTCTGGAAGAACGTCAACAACTTCAAGATCGACGGCAACAAGATCACCGCCGACGTCGTCCAGTTCGACCCGACCTATTTCAAGTGGATGTCGTTCCTGACCGGCTACGTGCTGCCCAAGGCCTATTACGAGAAGGTCGGCGCGGAAGGTTTCGAGAAGGCGCCGATCGGCACCGGCCCCTACATGGTCGAGAAATTCGAGCAGAACGCCTTCGTGCGGCTGAAGGCCAATCCCAACTACTGGGGCGGCAAGCCGGCCTTCGAGAACGTGACGATCAAGTTCGTCACCGACGCGGCGAGCCGCGTCGCCGAGATCGAGTCGGGCTCCTCGCACGTCACGCTCGAAATCCCCTACGAGGAATATGACCGGCTGACCGCCAAGGACGGGCTCGCCGGCTCGGCCGAGACGGTGTCGGACATCGGCATGATCTTCTTCAACGACATCGATGTGATGAAGGACGAGAATGTCCGCAAGGCGGCCGTCATGTCGGTCGACAAGAAGCTGCTGGTCGACCGCCTGCTGCGCGGCTACGGCCTGCCGCTCGACACGCTGGAGACGCCGGAATATGAGGCCTTCGACGAGACGATCAAGGTCGAATACAACCCGGAGAAGGCGGCCGAGCTGCTGAAGGCCTCGGGCTACTCCACCGACAACCCGGTGAAGTTCACCATCCAGACAACGCGCGGCTTCAAGCCGAAGGACTACGAAATGATCCAGGCGATCGTCGGCATGTGGCGCAAGGTCGGCATCGAGGCGAACATCGAGGTCTACGAGATCGCCAAGCACTACGAGCTGCGCGCCGCCGACCAGCTCGCGCCCGCCGCCTTCTACAACTGGGGCAACTCGATCGGCGACCCGACCACCTCGACCGGCTTCGCCATGTACGGGCCGAGCCCGCACTCGGTCTGGGACGGCCAGGACGTCATCGACGCGATCAACCCGCTGTGGGGCGAGCCGGACGAGGCCAAGCGCATCGCCGGCTGGAAGGCCGTCAGCAAGCTGATCGCCGACAACGCCTATGTGCTGCCGCTGATGCAGTACGCGCAGCCGATCGTGTTTTCGGAAACCGTCAAGGTCGTGCCGCACAAATCCGGCGCGCTGCTGCCGCATCTGATGACGCCGGCCTGATGGCTGCATAAGATCAACGCGCGCCGCTCTTCCAAAAGAAGGCGGCGCGCGTTCTTTTGATAACGTTGGGCAGTATGATCCTGCAGCGGTTCCTCGTTCGGCTCCTGACCATGGCCGTCACGCTGCTCGGCGTGTCGGTGGTGGTGTTCGTCATCATCCGCGTGGCGCCTGGCGATCCGATCGCCATGATGCTGCCGCCCGGCGCCAGCCAGGCCGACATCGACCGGCTGCGCGCGCTCTACGGGCTCGACCGCTCCATCGTGGAGCAATATTTCATCTGGCTGTCCGGCGTGCTGCAAGGCAATTTCGGCACCTCGATCTCGCTCCGCCAGGACGTGATGAGCCTGGTGCTCAACCGGCTGCCGGCGACGCTGGAGCTCGCAACCGTCGCGCTCCTCATAGCGCTTCTGATCGGCATGCCGCTCGCCATTCTCGGCGCGCGCGAACAGGGCACGGCGGTCGAGGCCGGCATCGACGTCGCCAATGGCGCGGCGCTCTCGATCCCCGACTTCCTGTGGGGGCTGGCGCTCATCCTGCTGTTCGGTGTCTTGTGGCCGGTCTTCGAGATTTCAGGCCGTGTGTCGCCACGGCTCGAACTGCCCTTCGTCACGCAGTTCTATCTCTTCGAGAGCATCCTCAGGCTGCGCCTCGACCTGACCAAGGACCTGATCAGCCACATGTTCATGCCGGCGCTGGCGCTCGCTTTGCCGCTCGCCGCCATCATCTCGCAATTGCTGAAACTGTCGCTCAAGGAAGTGATGACACTCGACTATGTAACGCTGGCGAGGGTCAAGGGGTTCTCCGAGACTTCGGTCATCCTGCGCGAGGCGCTGAAGAACGCGGCGCTGCCGACGCTGACGCTGGTGGGCGTGCAGTTCACCTTCCTGATCGGCGGCACCGTCATCATCGAGCGGCTGTTCTCCTATGAGGGGCTCGGCAACATGGCGATCGACGCGGTGATCAACCGCGACCTGCCGCTGATCCAGGGCATCGTGCTCGTCTTCGCGCTGATCTTCGTGCTGATCAACCTCGCCGTCGACATGATGTATGCGCTGCTCAATCCGAGGCTGAGGCATGGCTGACGCGCGCGCCCTCCCCCGCCGCCGCTTCGACGCCCGCCTGGTGCTTGCCGGCGGCTGGCTTCTCGTCGCGCTGCTCGCGGCGATCTTCGCGCCGCTGATTGCGCCGCAGGACCCGCTGGCGCAGGATCTGCTGTTCGAGCGGCTGCCGCCCTTCTGGATGCAGGGCGCCGAACCCGGCTTCTGGCTCGGCACCGACAGCCTTGGGCGCGACCTCCTGTCGCGTATCATCTATGGCGGGCGCGTCGCCTTCATCGTCGCCTTCGCGGCGGCGTTCGCCGCCTGCATCGTCGGCTCGACGCTCGGTCTGATCGCCGGCTATTTCGGTGGCTGGGCAGATCGCATCATCTCGCGCATCGTCGACATCTGGATGGCGTTTCCGCCGGTGCTCTTCGCCATCCTGCTGGTCGCCGTGTTCGGCACCGGCTTGAGCTCCGTCATCATCGCCATCGCCGTCATCGACTGGACGCGCTTCTGCCGCGTCATCCGCGCCGAGGCGATGGGCCAGTCGCGCATGGATTATGTCGAGAACGCCAGGATCGCCGGCTTCGGGCGCTTCCGCATCATGCTGTCGGAAGTGCTGCCCAACGTGCTGCCGTCCATCGTCGCGCTGCTGTCGCTCGAAATGGGCATCGCGGTGATCGTGGAAGCGATCCTTTCCTTCGTGAACCTCTCCATCTCCACCGACGACCCGACCTGGGGCGGCATCATCGCCGAGGGCCGGCTGTCGATCCATCAGGCCTGGTGGGTGCTGGTCTTCCCGCTGATCACGCTCTTCCTCACCGTGCTTTCCTTCAGCCAGTTCGGCGAGGGGTTGAAGGCCAGATTCGATCCGGTGCTGAGATGACCGCCTGCCTCGACATCTCCAATCTCAGCGCGACGCTCAGCAACGGGCAGCGGGTGCTGCGCTCGGTGTCGCTGTCGGTCGAGCCCGGCGAAGTCAGGGCGCTGGTCGGCGAGAGCGGCGCGGGAAAAAGCATGATCGGCAAGGCTGTGCTCGGCGTGCTGCCGCCGAGCGTGAAGATCGTCGAGGGCTCGATCCGGCTCGAAGGCGCCGACCTCGGCGCGCTGTCGGCCAAGGAGCGACGGCGCGTCATCGGGGCCAAGACCGCGCTGATCCCGCAGGATCCGCTCACCGCGCTCAACCCGTCGCGCCGCGTCGGACCGCAGATGACCGACCGGCTGGTCCACATCCTCGGCTGGGCGGCCGACCGTGCCGACAAACGCGTGCGCCAGCTTCTCGACGAGGTGCATATCCGAGAACCGGACCGCGTCATGCGCGCCTATCCGCACGAACTGTCGGGCGGCATGCGCCAGCGCGTGCTGATCGCGGCGGCCTTCGCGGCCGAGCCGCGCCTGATCGTCGCCGACGAGCCGACGACGGCGCTCGACGTCACCGTGCAGAAGCAGATTCTGAGACTCATCGCCCAGCTTCAGAAGGAGCACGGCACGGCGATCCTGTTCGTTACCCACGACCTCGGCGTCGTCGCCAAGATCAGCCAGAAGGTGACGGTGCTCTATGCCGGCAAGGTGGTCGAGGAGGCCGATACCGCGGCGCTGTTCGCCGACCCGCAACACGCCTACACGCGCGCGCTTATGGCGGCGACGCCCAAATACACCGACCCGCTGGCGTCGCTGATGCCGGTCGACGAGGCCGTGCTCGCCGGGCTCGCCGCTGAGATCGCCATCGCCGACCACGACTGGAGGCCGAGTCTTGACCGGAAATCGGGCCATGGCTGAGCCCCTGTTCAAGGTCAGCGGCCTCAAGGTCGCCCTGCCAGACATGACGCGAAAGCCGCTGGTCGGTCGCGCGCCGCTGGTGGAAATCCTGAAAGGACTCGACTTCGAGCTGCCGCGCCGCTCCGTCACCGGCATCGTCGGCGAGTCCGGCTCGGGCAAGTCGACACTTGGGCGCGCGCTGGTTCGGCTGATCGAGCCCAGCGCCGGCAGCGTCAGCTTCGACGGGCGCGACATCACCCACCTGCCCGACGTAGAACTCAGGCCGCTCAGGCGCAACCTGCAGATGATCTTCCAGGACCCGATGTCGTCGCTCAATCCGCGCCGCACCATCGGCGCGATCATCGCCGCGCCGCTGAAGCAGAACGGGCTCGGCGATAATATCGGCGCGCGGGTCGCGGAGGCGCTGAAGCGTGTCGGCCTGCCGGAACATTTCGCGAAACGCTACCGCCACGAGCTCTCCGGCGGCCAGCGCCAGCGCGTCGGCATAGCCAGGGCGCTGGCGCTCTCGCCCGACTTCGTGCTCGCCGACGAGATCGTCTCGGGCCTCGACGTCTCGACGCAGGCTCAGATCCTGACGCTGCTCGAAAAGCTCGCCGACGAGATGGGCCTGACGGTCGCCTTCATCAGCCACGACCTTTCCGTCATCCGACGGCTGTGCCGGCAGGTGATCGTCATGCGCAACGGCGAGATCGTCGAGCAGGGCCCGACCGACGCCCTCTTCGCCGATCCCAAGCACGCCTATACGCGCGATCTCATCGCAGCGATCCCGCTGCCGGAAATCGATGGAGACTGGCTCAAGGCGGGGTAGCACGAGGGAATTTCAACGGCGCCGGCGCAGCGGGCAGCCGGCGCGAGACACGGGAACCGCCCGCCAACGGGAGACGTCACGTGAAAGACCTATTTCGCAGCGCAGTTCTCGCTACGGCCATCCTCGGCAGCGCCGGCGTCGCATCCGCCGATTCCATTCCCGGCATGCGCGGCCACGACCACACCGGCGTCACCGTGCCCGACATGGCGCAGGCGGTCGACTTCTTCACCAACGTCGTCGGCTGCCAGAAGGCGATGTCGTTCGGCCCCTTCGCCGACGACAAGGGCACCTTCATGCAGGACCTGCTCGGCGTCGACCCGAAGGCGGTGATCAAGGAGATCACGCTTGTGCGCTGCGGCTTCGGCTCGAACATCGAGCTGTTCGAATATACGTCGCCGGACCAGAAGGACATGACGCCCAAGAACAGCGACGTCGGCGGCTACCACATCGCCTTCTACGTGGACGACGTGCCGGCGGCGAAAGCCTATCTGGAAGGCAAGGGAGTCGCGACCCGGATCGTGCTCCCGGTCGGCGAAGGCCCAGCGGCCGGCCAGACGGTCATGTATTTCCAGGCGCCGTGGGGGCTGCAGTTCGAGGCGATCAGCTATCCCGACGGCATGGCCTACGAGAAAGGCGCGGCGACGGTGCTGTGGAGCCCGAAGGACCCGGCGAAATAATCCGCGCTGCGGTCGTCGCGGTCGCGCCGGGCAGCCAGTGCGATCGCTCCGCCGCCGGCCGGCATCGCGAGAAAATCGCTTCAGCTTGAAATTTTAAGCTTGAAGTAATCAATATCCGGCGCGATAGTCTGGCAAACGCGAAGGAAAGAGGAGATCGCACGATGAAGGTCGCGGTTCTCGGCGGCGGGCCTGCCGGCCTCTATTTTGCGATCTCCATGAAGCTGCGCAACTCCGCGCACGAAGTGACCGTCATCGAGCGCAACAAGCCGGACGACACCTTCGGCTGGGGCGTGGTGCTGTCGGCCGAGACGCTCGACAACCTCAATCGCAACGATCCCGTCAGCGCGGTGTGGATCAAGCGCTATTTCGCCTATTGGGACGACATCGCCGTCATCTACAAGGGTGTGCGCACGGTCTCGACTGGCCACGGCTTCTGCGGCATCGGACGCAAGCGCCTGCTGCTTCTGCTGCAGAGGCGCGCGCGCGAACTCGGCATCAATGTGCAGTTCGAGACGGAAGCGCCGGACCCGCGCCCCTATATGGAGACGCACGATCTCGTCGTCGCCGCCGATGGGCTGAACTCGCGGTCGCGCGCCACCTTTGCCGACGTGTTCAAGCCGGACATCGACACGCGCAAGTGCAAGTTCGTCTGGCTCGGCACCCACCAGAAATTCGACGACGCCTTCACCTTCATCTTCGAGAAGACCGAGCACGGCTGGGTGTGGGCGCACGCCTACCAGTTCGACCCCGACACCGCGACCTTCATCGTCGAATGCAGCCAGGAGACGTGGGACAAGTTCGGCTTCGGCGCGATGTCGCAGCAGGAATCGATCGCCACCTGCGAGAAGATCTTCGAGAAGCATCTCGGCGGGCATCCGCTGATGACCAACGCCAACCACATACGGGGTTCGGCCTGGATCAACTTCCCGCGCGTGCTCTGCGAACGCTGGTCCCACAAGAACCTCGCGCTGATGGGCGACGCCGCGGCGTCGGCGCATTTCTCGATCGGCTCGGGCAGCAAGCTTGCGCTGGAAAGCGCGGTGGCGCTGGCGAACTACGTGCATTCCGAGCCCGACCTCGAATCCGCCTTCCGCAAATACGAGGATGCGCGGCGCACCGAAGTGCTGAAGCTGCAGTCGGCGGCGAGGAATTCGCTCGAATGGTTCGAGGAGGTGGAGCGCTATCTCGACCTCGATCCGGTGCAGTTCAACTATTCGCTGCTGACGCGCTCGCAGCGCATCAGCCATGAGAACTTGCGCCTGCGCGACCCGGAATGGCTGGGCGACGCCGAAGCATGGTTCCAGCGCGAGGCCGGCGCGCCTGAGCAGGACTGGAATCGCGCGCCGATGTTCGCGCCGTTCAAGCTGCGCGAGATGGAGCTCGCGAACCGCGTCGTCGTCTCGCCGATGGCGCAGTACAAGGCGGTCGACGGCTGTCCGACCGACTGGCATTTCACGCATTACGCCGAGCGCGCCAAGGGCGGCGCGGGGCTTCTCTACATCGAGATGACCTGCGTCAGCCCCGAAGGCCGCATCACCCCCGGCTGCCCCGGCTTCTACAAGCCGGAGCACGAAGTCGCCTGGAAGCGGCTGGTCGATTTCGTGCACCGCGAGACGCAGGCGAAAATCTGCGCGCAGATCGGCCATGCCGGCGCCAAGGCGTCCACCCAGGTCGGCTGGGAGGAAGGCGACGCGCCGCTCCCGGAGGGCAACTGGCCGATCATGTCGGCCTCGGCCGTGCCGTGGTCCGAGCGCAACCAGGTGCCGAAGGCGATGACCCGCGCCGACATGGACATGGTGCGCGACCAGTTCGTGGCGTCAGCCGAAATGGCGGACCGCTGCGGTTTCGACATGCTGGAGATCCACGCCGCGCACGGCTACCTGCTCTCCTCCTTCATCACGCCGCTGACCAACAAGCGCACCGACGACTACGGCGGATCGCTTGAGAACCGCATGCGCTATCCGCTCGAAGTGTTCCAGGCGGTGCGCGAGGCCTGGCCCCTGCACAAGCCGATCTCCATGCGCATCTCCGCCAACGACTGGGTCGGCATCGAGGGTGTCACGCCCGCCGACGCGGTGGAGATCGCAAAAATGCTGTCCGCTGCCGGCGTCGACATTTGCGACGTGTCGGCCGGCCAGACCTCCATCCGCGCCAAGCCCGTCTACGGCCGCATGTTCCAGACGCCGTTCTCCGACCGCATCCGCAACGAGACCGGCATGGCGACGATGGCGGTCGGCAACATCTACGAGCCCGACCACGTCAATTCGATCCTGATGGCCGGGCGCGCCGACCTCGTTTGCCTGGCGCGTCCGCATCTTGCCGATCCCTACTGGACGCTGCATGCGGCGATCACGCTCGGCGACCGCGGCGTGAAGTGGCCAGATCCCTACCTGCCCGGCCGCGACCAGGCCTACCGGCTCGCCGAACGCGAGGCGTCTGCAGGGCTGAAGGTATGATCGCGGCCCAAAAGATCGTGGGCAGCCATGCGCTGGTGACGGGCGGCGGCTCGGGCGTCGGGCGCGCGGTCGCGCTGGCGTTGGCCGAGGCAGGCGTCGAGGTGACGATCTGCGGCCGGCGCGCGGACGCGCTCGAGGCAGTCGCGGCGGGGAACGCGCGCATCCACGGCATCGTCGCCGACGTGACCGAAGAGGACGCGGTGTCGGCGCTCTACGAGAAGGCCGAGACCGCACGCGGACCGTTCGACATCGTGGTGGCCAATGCCGGCGCCGCCGACAGCGCGCCGGCGCACAAGGTGACGCTCGCCGACTGGCAGAAGACGCTTGACGTGAACCTCACGGGCGCCTTCATCACCGTGAAGCCGGCGCTGTCGGGCATGGCCGCGCGGAAATCGGGCCGGATAATTTTCATAGCCTCCACAGCCGGCCTCAAGGGTTACGGCTATGTCGCGCCCTATGTCGCCGCCAAGCACGGCGTCGTCGGGCTGATGCGGGCGCTTGCCGCCGAACTCGCCAAGACCGGCGTCACCGTCAACGCGGTCTGCCCCGGCTATGTCGAGACCGAAATGCTCGAACAGTCGGTGAAGAAGATCGTCGAGAAGACGGGCCGCTCCCCCGAGGATGCGCGCGCGGCGCTCGCCGCGACCAATCCCCAGGGACGGCTGGTGCAGGCCGACGAGGTGGCCGACGCCGTGCTGTGGCTCTGCGGCGACAAGGCGAGATCGGTCACCGGCCAGACGATCGCGCTTTCGGGAGGCGAGACATGGTGAGCGCGCCTCTCTCGGCGATCTCGAAGGACAGCAAGGAGCGGCTGCGACTCTGGATCAGGCTGCTCAGGGCATCGCGCACGATCGAGGCGGAGCTGCGCGAGCGCCTCAGGCAGGAATTCGACACGACGCTGCCGCGTTTCGACGTTATGGCCGCTCTCTATCGTGCTCCGGAAGGCATGCTGATGAGCGGCCTGTCGCGCTTCCTGCTCGTCTCCAACGGCAACGTCACCGGCATCGTCGACCGGCTGGTCACCGAAGGGCTGGTGACGCGGGCGCGGCGTAACGGCGACCGCCGCACCTCGATGGTCAAGCTCACCGACGCCGGCAAGGCGCAGTTCGAGGCGATGGCGGCCGCGCATGAAGGCTGGATCGGCGAGCTGCTCGGCGGCGTCAACGAAGAAGACACAAGGCGGCTTGCGGCCATGCTGCAGTCGTTCCGCAGCAATTGGGAGGGACGTGAATGACCTCGATGGCGGCGCTCAAGCCGAAACATTTCCGCTGGCAGGCGGAAGGACGCATCGCGAAGATCCGGCTCGACCGCCCCGAGCGCAAGAACCCGCTGACCTTCGATTCCTATGCGGAACTGCGCGATCTCTTCCGCGCGCTGGTCTATGCCGACGACATCGACGCAGTCGTGTTCCTGCCGAACGGCGGCAATTTCTGCTCGGGTGGCGACGTGCACGACATCATCGGGCCGCTGGTGAAGATGGACATGAAGGAACTGCTCGCCTTCACCCGCATGACCGGCGATTTCGTCAAGGCGATGCTGAATTGCGGCAAGCCGATCATCTCGGCGGTCGACGGCGTGGCGGTCGGCGCCGGCGCGATCATCGCCATGTCCTCCGATATCCGCATCGCGACGCCGGAAGCCAAGACCGCCTTCCTGTTCACGAAGGTCGGGCTTGCCGGCTGCGACATGGGCGCCTGCGCGATCCTGCCCCGCATCATCGGCCAGGGCCGCGCAGCAGAACTGCTCTACACCGGCCGCACGATGAGCGCTGCCGAAGGCGAGCGCTGGGGTTTCTACAACCGCCTCGTCGAGGCCGATGCCCTGGAGGCCGACGCGATGGACATCGCCGGCCGCATCGTGTCGGGCCCGACCTTCGCGCACGGCATCACCAAGACGCAGCTCAACCAGGAATGGTCGATGGGTCTCGACCAGGCGATCGAGGCCGAGGCGCAGGCCCAGGCGATCTGCATGCAGACCAAGGACTTCGAGCGCGCCTACAATGCGTTCGTGGCGAAGGAAAAGCCCGTATTCGAGGGGAATTGATGCCTGACCGCTCGTTTCTCAACTGGCCGTTCTTCGAGCCCCGCCATCGCGAATGGGCGGAGAAGCTGGACGCCTGGTGCGCGGAAAACCTGCCGGTCGATCATCACGACGTCGACGCCGCCTGCCGCAAGCTGGTCGACATGCTCGGGCGCGACGGCTGGCTGAAGCCTACGGCGATAGACACTGCAAATCCCGCCCCGCTCGACGTGCGCATACTGTGCATCACGCGCGAGACCCTGGCGCGCCATGACGGGCTCGCCGATTTCGCCTTCGCCATGCAGGGGCTCGGCACCGGCGCGATCAGCCTGTTCGGCACGGACGGGCAGAAGCAGTGGCTGGAGAAGACACGGGCCGGCAAGGCGATATCGGCCTTCGCGCTGTCCGAGCCGCGCTCGGGGTCCGACGTCGCCAACATGGACATGGCGGCCGCGAAGGACGGCGACAGCTACGTGCTGTCAGGCGAGAAGACCTGGATTTCCAACGGCGGCATCGCGGACCTCTATGTCGTCTTCGCGCGCACCGGCGAGGCGCCCGGCGCGAAGGGCATCTCGGCTTTCCTCGTGCCCGCCGACGCCAAAGGTTTGACCGTCGCCGAACGGCTGGAGGTGATCGCACCGCATCCGCTCGCCCGCCTTTCCTTCGAGGGCGTGCGCGTCCCCTCTTCCGCCATGATCGGCAAGCCCGGCGAGGGCTTCAAGATCGCGATGTCGGTGCTCGACGTGTTCCGCTCGACGGTCGGCGCCGCCGCACTCGGCTTCGCGCGCCGCGCCTTCGACGAAAGCCTGGAGCGCGCCGCCGGGCGTGAGCTGTTCGGCGCGCCGCTCGCCGAATTGCAGATGGTGCAGGGCCACCTCGCCGAGATGGCGCTCGACATCGACGCCGCAGCACTTCTGGTCTACCGCGCCGCCTGGACGAAGGATTCGGGTGCTGCGCGCGTCACCCGCGAGGCGGCAATGGCGAAACTCTACGCCACCGACAAGGCGCAGGAGGTCATCGACAAGGCGGTGCAGCTCCATGGCGGCGACGGCGTGCGCAAGGGCCATGTCATCGAGAGCCTCTACCGCGAGATCCGCGCGCTCAGGATCTACGAAGGCGCATCCGATGTGCAGAAGGTGGTCATCGCGCGCCAGGTGCTCGCCGACAGAACATAATCCAGAGGGAGGAACTGCGTCATGACGAAAGATCTCGCGAAGGGCATCACCGCCAGCGGAACCGGCTTCGGTGACGTCAAATGGAACATCCTCGGCCAGGTCTACTACCCCAAAGCCGAGTGCGAGAGCAGCTTCGCCTTCGAGACCAACAGCGCGCCCGGCCAGTTCGTGCCCGTGCACATCCATCCCGACCAGGACGAGTTCATTCTCGTGCAGGAGGGCCAGCTCGAGCTGAAGCTCGACGGCGTATGGTCGACCGCCAAGGCCGGCGATCTGGTGCGCATGCCCCGAGGCATCCCGCACGGCTATTTCAACAAGTCCGACAAGCCCTGCCGGGCGCTGTTCTGGGTGTCGCCCGCCGGCCGGCTGAAGAACCTCTTCGAGCAACTGCACGACAAGAGCGATATTCCGACCATCGTTAAGCTCTCGGCCGAGCACGACGTCGATTTCCTTCCGGAAGAAGCGAACGCGTAAAATGCTCGGACCGTCAGCTCACACCGACACCTTCACGCGGGACAATCTGCCGCCCGAGGACCAGTGGCCGGACTTCCTGCTCGAAGGCTTCGACTATCCGGAGCGGCTGAACGCGGCGGTCGAGCTGACCGACCGGCTGGTCGAAAAGGGCTTCGGCGATCACACCGCCCTGATCGGCAACGGCCGCCGCCGCACCTACAAGGAGCTGTCCGACTGGACCAACCGGCTGGCGCATGCGCTGGTCGAGAGCTACGGCGTCAAGCCGGGCAACCGCGTGCTGATCCGCTCGGCCAACAACCCGGCGATGGTCGCCTGCTGGCTGGCCGCCACCAAGGCCGGCGCGGTGGTGGTCAACACCATGCCCATGCTGCGAGCCGGCGAGCTGGCCCAGATCGTCGACAAGGCCGAGATCACGCTGGCGCTCTGCGACACCAGGCTGATGGACGAGATGGTCGCCTGCGCCAAGACCAGCCGCTTCCTGAAGCAGGTGGTCGGTTTCGACGGCACCGCCAACCACGACGCCGAGCTCGACCGGGCAGCGCTCGACAACGACGTGCGCTTCGAGGCGGTGGCGACGGGGCGCGACGACGTCGCGCTGCTCGGCTTCACCTCCGGCACGACCGGCGTGCCCAAGGCGACGATGCATTTCCACAGGGACCTGCTGATCATCGCCGACGGCTATGCGAAGGAAGTGCTCGGCGTGACGCCCGACGACGTGTTCGTCGGATCGCCGCCGCTTGCCTTCACCTTCGGCCTCGGCGGGCTGGCGATCTTCCCGCTGCGGTTCGGTGCAGCCGCGACGCTGCTGGAAAGCGCGACGCCGCCGAACATGGTCGAGATCATCGAGAAGTACCGCGCGACGATCAGCTTCACCGCGCCGACCGCCTATCGCGCCATGCTGGCGGCGATGGAGAAGGGCGCCGACCTCTCCTCGCTGCGCATCGCCGTGTCGGCCGGCGAGACCCTGCCGGCGCCGGTCTTCGAGGACTGGACGCAGAAGACCGGCAAGCCGATCCTGGACGGCATCGGCGCCACCGAGATGCTGCACATCTTCATCTCCAACCGTCTTTCCGACATGGCGCCCGGCCGCACCGGCAAGCCGGTCACCGGCTATGAGGCCAGGATCGTCGACGAGGACATGAAAGACGTGCCGCGCGGCACGATCGGGCGGCTTGCGGTGCGCGGGCCCACCGGCTGCCGCTACATGGCGGACGACAGGCAGAAGAAATACGTCCGCGGTGGCTGGAACCTCACCGGCGATTCCTTCTTCGAGGACGAGGAAGGCTTCTTCCACTTCGCGGCGCGCTCGGACGACATGATCATCTCGTCCGGCTACAACATCGCCGGCCCCGAGGTGGAGGCGGCGCTGCTCGCCCACGCCCATGTCAGGGAATGCGCAGTCATCGGCGTGGCCGACAGCGATCGCGGCCAGATCGTCGAGGCGCATGTCGTGCTGGTCGAGGGCGTCGACGCCGACGACCTGACCCGCAAGATCCTGCAGGACCACGTCAAGGCTGTTATCGCGCCCTACAAATATCCGCGCTCGGTGAAGTTCATCCAGGCGCTGCCGAAGACCCAGACCGGCAAGATCCAGCGATTCAGGCTGCGGGAGACGAAATGACCGATTTCGCCCTGACACGCACGCTCTTCGATATCCCGGAAGGCATGATCTATCTCGACGGCAACTCGCTCGGGCCGCTGCCTATCGCTGCGAAGGCCCGCGTCGCCGACATGCTCGCCGACGAGTGGGGCAAGCACCTGATCAAGGGCTGGAACGTCTCGGGCTGGATCAACCTGTCGCGCAGCATCGGCGACCGTGTCGGCAGGCTGATCGGCGCGCCCGAGGGCACCACGATCATGGGCGACACACTGTCGATCAAGGTCTACCAAGCGCTGGCCGCCGCGCTCGATCTCAATCCGGGCCGCAGGGTCGTGCTCTCCGACAGCGGCAATTTTCCATCCGACCTCTATATCGCACAGGGGCTGATCGGTTCGCTGGGACGCGGGCTGGAGCTGAAGATCGTCGAGCCGGAAGACGTCGAGGATGCGATCGACGAGACGACAGCCGTGCTGATGCTGACCGAAGTCGACTACCGCACCGGCCGGCTGCACGACATGAAGGCGCTGACTGCGAAGGCACATGCGGCCGGCGCGCTGACGGTCTGGGACCTCGCGCATTCGGCCGGCGCGCTGCCGGTCGACCTGCTCGGCGCCGGCGTCGATTTCGCGGTCGGCTGCACCTACAAATATCTCAATGGCGGCCCCGGCGCACCGGCCTTCATCTATGTCGCACCGCGCCATCTGGAGACTGCCCGCCCCGCACTGTCCGGCTGGCTCGGCCACGAGGCCCCCTTCGCCTTCGATCTCGACTACCGGGCCGGCCAGGGCATCGACCGCATGCGCGTCGGTACCCCGCCGGTGATCGCGCTCACCGTGCTCGACGCGGCGCTCGACGCCTGGGAAGGCGTGTCGATGCAGGATTTGCGCGCGACGTCCATCGCGCTCTGCGACCTGTTCATCGCCGAAGTCGAGAAGCGCTGTCCGGACCTGGTGCTCGCCACCACGCGCGACGGCAACAAACGCGGCAGCCAGGTGTCGTTCCGCCATCCCCAAGGCTATGCGATCATGCAGGCGCTGATCGCGAAGAACGTGATCGGCGATTTCCGCGCACCCGATTCCATCCGCTTCGGCTTCACGCCGCTCTATATCGGCGAGAAGGAAGTGCTCGGCGCGGCCGATGTGCTGGAAGCGATCATGAAGGACCGGCTGTGGGACCGGCCCGAATATCACAGGAAGGCAGCGGTGACGTGAGCGGCAAGCCTTACGATCCAGCGAAGGAAGGCGCGCAGATGTCGTTCGCCGGGCGCATGTCCTACGGCGACTACCTGCATCTCGAACGCGTGCTCGACGCGCAGCAGCCGCTGTCGTCTGCCCATGACGAGATGCTGTTCATCATCCAGCACCAGACGTCCGAACTGTGGATGAAGCTCGCCATCCACGAGATCCGCGCCACCATGCTGGCGGTCCGCGATGACCAGCTGGAGCCCGCCTTCAAGATGCTTTCGCGCGTCGCCCGCATCTTCGAGCAGCTCACCGGCGCGTGGGATGTCCTGAGGACCATGACACCAAGCGAATACACCGAGTTCCGCTCGTCACTCGGCCAGTCCTCGGGCTTCCAGTCGTGGCAGTACCGTGCCATCGAATTCCTGGCGGGAAACCGCAACCTCGCCATGCTGAAACCGCATGAGCACAGGCCGGACATCACGGCGAAGCTGGAAGACATCCTCGCCGCCCCCAGCCTCTACGACGAGGCGCTGCTTCTGCTCACCCGCAACGGCTTCGACATCGGCGGCGAGGAGAAGCGTGCGAGCTGGCGGGAAACCAGGACCGAGAACCCCAAGGTTCTGGAAGCCTGGAAAGTCGTCTACCGCGACCCGACGAAATACTGGAAGCTCTACGAGCTTGCCGAAAAGCTTGTCGACTTCGAGGACTATTTCCGCCGATGGCGCTTCAACCACGTGACCACGGTCGAGCGCATCATCGGGCTGAAGCGGGGCACCGGCGGCACGGCCGGCGTTTCCTATCTACGCCGAATGCTCGACGTCGAGCTGTTCCCGGAACTCTGGAAGGTGCGGACGGAGCTTTGACGATGAATCTGACGAGGGAATTGATGTACGAGATCCTGCAGCCGGAGGGTTGGGCCAAGCCGATCGGCTATTCCAACGGCATTGCCGCGCGCGGGCGGCTGGTCTTCATCGGCGGGCAGGTCGGCTGGAACGGCCAGCAGCAATGGGAGACCGACGACTTCGCCGGCCAGGTCAGACAGACGCTGGAGAACATCGTCGCCATTCTCGCCGAGGCCGGCGCGGGACCCCAGCACATCACGACGATGACCTGGTACTTCACCTCCAAGGCGGAATATCTCGCCAACCTGAAGGGGCTGGGCCAGGCCTATCGCGATGTGATCGGAAAGCACTTTCCGGCAATGGCGGCGGTCGAGGTGACGGCGCTGGTCGAGGACCGCGCCAAGGTCGAGATCCAGGCGATGGCAGTAGTGCCGGACTAGAGTTTGTCGATATTGTTGAGGCTCCGGCCCGGGCTGAACCTCGACGAACTCTGCCAGACGGAGGACTGACGCGATGAGCCTGACATTTTCCGCGACGGTGACCGGTTCCGTCACCGACGGCGTGCTTGTCGTCACAATCGACAATCCGCCGGTCAACGCGGCGTCGGCGGACATGCGGCAGGGCCTGTTCGCGGCGATCGACCATGCGGCGGCAGACAGCGGGATCGCCGGCGTCGTCGTCACCGGCGCGGGCAAGACCTTCGTCGGTGGCGCCGACATACGTGAGTTCGGCAAGCCGATGGCCGAGCCGCTGCTGCCGCAGCTCGTCAATCACATCGAGGCCTGCGACAAGCCGGTCGTGGCGGCGATCAACGGCGCTGCGCTCGGCGGCGGGCTGGAGATCGCGCTCGGCTGCCATCACCGCATCGCCTCGCCCGCGGCGAAGCTTGGCCTGCCCGAGGTGAAGCTCGGCATCGTGCCGGGCGCCGGCGGCACGCAGCGTCTGCCGCGCCTTGCCGGCATCGTCGCCGCCGCCGAGATGGCGGCGACCGGCCGCATGGTCGGCGCTGACGAGGCGCTGGCGCTCGGCATCGTCGACGAAGTGACGACGGACGACCTGGTCGCCAAAGCCGTTGCGGCCGTCGGCGCCTTGGCCGGCGACCCACCGCGGCGCAGCGGCGAGCTGGCGGTTCAGGCGGCCGACGCGGAAGCATTCGACAAGATGTCGGCAAAGGTGCTGGCGCGGGCGCGCGGACAGGACGCGCCGGCCGAAGCGCTCCGGCTCGTGCGCTCCGCTGGCGAACGCACGCTGGCCGAGGGGCTGGTGGACGAGCGCGCCACCTTCATCCGGCTGCGCGACGCCGACCAGGCCAAGGCGCTGCGTCATGTCTTCTTCGCCGAGCGCGCGGCCGCCAAGGTCGACGGGCTGGAGGGCGTCGAGCCCCGTCCGATACGCACCATCGGCATCGTCGGCCTCGGCCTGATGGGTTCCGGCATCGCGGTCGCGGCGCTCGACGGCGGCTATACCGTGATCGGCGCCGAAATGACGGCCGAGGCCGCCGAGAAGGGGCGCGAACGCATCGTTGCGGTGCTCGACCGCAACGTCGCCTCAGGACGGCTCGACGCGGACGGCCGCGAAAAACGTCTCGCGCGGCTGACGACGAGCGGCCGGCTGGAAGACCTCGCCGATGCCGACCTGGTCATTGAGGCCGTGTTCGACGACCTCGCCGTGAAGACCGAGCTTTTCCAGCGGCTCGACGCAATCGTTCGGCCGGACGCGGTGCTTGCCACCAACACCAGCTATCTCGACCCCGATGTCCTCGCCGCCGCGACGACGCGGCCGGAGCGCGTCGTCGGGCTGCATTTCTTCTCGCCGGCCAACATCATGCGGCTGGTCGAGGTGGTGAATTGCGCCAGGACCGCGCCTGACGTGCTGGCCACGGCGCTCGCCGTGGCGAAGAAGCTCGGCAAGCTACCGGTGGTCTCCGGCGTCACCGAGGGTTTCATCGGCAACAGCATCTTCTCCGCCTATCGCCGCGAGGCCGAGTTCCTGCTCGAGGACGGCGCGCTGCCCCAGGAGATCGACGCGGCGATGGAGGCCTACGGATTCGCCATGGGTCCCTTCGCCGTGTTCGACCTTGCCGGGCTGGAGATCGCCTGGGCGCGGCGCAAGCGCCAGGCGGGGACGCGCGACCCCGCCGAACGCTATGTCGAGATCGCCGACCGGCTCTGTGAGGCCGGCCGCTTCGGCCAGAAGGCGGGTCGCGGCTGGTACGCCTATCCCGACGGCAAGCGCACGGTCGATCCGGAGGTGACGGCGCTGATCGAGGCCGCCCGGACGAAGAAGAGCATCGTCGCGCGCAGAATAGAAGCCGAAGAAATCGTCTCGCGCCTGCTTGGAGCGATGGCCGCCGAGGGCGACAGGCTGCTGGCGAACAAGATCGCCCTGCGCGCCAGCGACATCGACCTCGTGCTGATCAACGGCTACGGTTTTCCTGCCCACAGGGGCGGGCCGATGTTCGCAGCGGGACGATCCTAAGACGCAGGATCATCCACCACCGCTTCCGCCTCGATCTCGACCTCATAGTCGCCGATCAGGTCGCCGGCCGCGATCATGGTGTTCGCCGGCATCACGTCGCCGAACACGCGGCCATGCGCGCGCGAGGCCGGCTCCCACTTCGCGACGTCCCTGAGATAGATGCGGGTACGCACGACATCCTCGACCCGCCCGCCCAGCGCCGAGATCGAGGCGGCGATCTTGTCGAGGATGTAGGTCGTCTGCGCGGCGGGGTCCCCGGGCGCCACGCAGCGGTCGCCGCCATGGGTGGCCGTGGTGCCGGACACCCGGATCGTGTCCTTGACGCGTACAGCACGGCTGTAGCCGGCGATCGGCTCCCACAGGCTGCCCGACGACACCCGCAGACGGTTCGGCCGGCTGGGCACCGGGACCGCTTCGAACACTGAGGGAATGGCATCGAGATGGTGGCTGAGATCGCCGGAGGCGGTGAGATAGGGCGGCTTGCGGTACTCGTCGCCGCAATCGCCGGGGATGGGCGTAGTCGCCGCGAAAGCGGCATCCAGACGCGCACGGTCCTCGGCATCAAGCGCGAAGCCGAAGACCTTGAGGTTGTCGTCACGGTGCTCGCTCTCGCCGAGCCGCGCGCCGATGATGGTCGCCGCAACAGCCTCATGCTCCAGCACCCAGCGCGACGCCACGTTGGAGAGCGAGACGCCGTGCTTGCGCCCTATTTCGGACGCGGTGGCGAGAATGCCCTGGAAGCCCCGCCAGCCGCCGGCAACGTCGATGAAGCGCTTGTATTTCGAACGGCTCCAGTCGGGAATCTCCGCGGGCTCGGGCTTGCCCAGCCACTTCTCCGACAGGAAACCGCCGCAGAGCGTGCCGTAGGCCAGCAGCTTGACACCCTTTTCCTTGCACAGCGCCGACAATTCGCCCGCCGCGCGACGGTCGACCAGCGAGAACGACACCTGGTTGGTGGCGAGCGGCACGCCGTCCGACAGCGCCACGCGCAGATGCGCGGCGTCGAAATTGGTGACGCCGATCGCGCCGATCAGCCCCTCATCCTTCAGCTTCGCCATCTCGTGCAGCGCGTCGAGCCATGCCGGATGCTCGAAGGTCCACCAGTGGAATTGCAGCAGGTCGACCTTCTGCGCACCCAGCCGGTCGAGCCGCTCCTGCACGCCCTTGCGCACGATTTCGGCGGTCATAGGTCCTGGCTCGGGGCACCATTTGGTGAAGGCGAGCGGCCTTTGCCTGGCAGGATAGCGCGCAAGCAGCCGGCCGGCGATGATCTCGGCGCTGCCATAGTGGTCGGCCATGTCGAATGTATCGAACCCAGCCCTGGTATAGGCTTCCAGCGCATCGGCGCCGCGCTCCGGATCGATCGTCTCACCGCCCTTTTCGATGTCGGCGACCTGCCAGAGCCCGCAGACCAGGCGGCTGATCGACAGGCCGTCGGCGATCGTCGTGCGGTCAGGAGCTTTTGGCATCGGAGGTCTTTCCGTCAGTTGGGAGGCGCGCGCCGCCGAGATGGCGCGAGACGACTCGCTCCTCGCCGAGAATGCCGCGCGGGCGCAGAAGCAGGATGGCGCAGAGCGCAACGCCGATCATGACGATCTGGAGTGCCGCCGCCCGCGCCTGCTGGCCGGGCGAGAAGAGTTCCGAAACGGCGCCCGCCGACATCGCCCAGATGCCCCAGACCAGCACCGCGCCAAGGATGGCGCCCTTGTTGTTGCCGGAGCCGCCGACGATCAGCATCGCCCAGACCTGGAAGGTCAGCATCGGCACGTAATTGTCCGGCGCGATGAAGCCGATGAAATGCGCCTGCACGGCGCCGGCGAGCCCCATGATGCCGCCGCCGATGGCAAACGCCTGCAGGCGGAACTTTACCGCGCTTTTTCCGAGCGCGAGCGCAGCCTGCTCGTCCTCGCGGATGGCGCGCAGCACCCTGCCCCACGGGCTGCGCGCCAGCCGTTCGAGCACGACGTAGAGCACGAGCACGATGGCGACCAGGATGCCGAGATTGGCAAGGCTGAAGACGAGCGGATCGCCGGCATAGTCGGCGAAGGGACGCGGGATGAAACCTATGCCGAAGGGGCCGCCGGTGATCGGCTCGAGATTCAGCGCAGCCAGTTGCACGACGACGGCGACGCCGAAGGTCGCTATGGCGAGATAGTCGGCGCGCAGCCTAATCGTCAGCGCGCCGATCAGGAAGGAGACGAGGCCGGTGGCGAGCGCACCGCCGATCCAGCCGACAAAAATCGGCAGGCCGAAGCCGCCGAAGCGGTTCGGATCGTCGGGCGTGGTCAGCAGCGCCGAGACATAGGCGCCGACTGCGACGAAGCCGGCGATGCCGACATTGAACAGCCCCGTCTGGCCCCATTGCACGTTGAGGCCGAGGCAGATGATGGCATAGGTCAGCGCCATGGTCAGGAAGAAGGCGCCGTAGCTGACAAGCTCCACGCTCATTCGGCCCTCCCGAAGATGCCCTGCGGGCGCAACAGCAGCACCAGCACCAGGATGACGAAGGCGACCGCGGCGCGCCATTCCGCACCGATGAGCTGCACCGCGAAGGCTTCCGACAGGCCGACGATCAGGCCGGCGAGCATGGCGCCGGGCACCGAGCCGATGCCGCCGAGGATGGCGGCGGCGAAAAGCGGCAGCAAGAGGTCGAGCCCCATCTGCGGGCGTATCTGCACGAGAAGCCCGGCGCTGACGCCGGCGATGCAGGCAAGGGCCGCGCCGAGCAGCCAGACGATGCGGATGACCTTGCGCACCTCGACGCCGGCAACGCCCGCAAGCTGCGGGTTCTCGCTGACGGCGCGCATCGAGCGACCGATCGCGGTGCGCGACAGAAGCAGGTGGACTGCGACGACCAGCACCGCCGCGACGCCGAGCGAGAGCAGTTGGTCGGGCGTGGCGCGAATGCCGAGGCCCAGCGGCATGGCGATCTGCAGCGCCTTGGAGAAATAGAGCGGCTGCGAGGTGAAGATGAATTCGAGCAGCGAGCGCAGCGTCAGCGCCGCGCCGAAGCTCGCCATCACCATGATGATCACCGTGCTTTTCTGCGAGCGCAGCCGCCCGAACAGCAGCGCGTCGACCAGCAGCGCCAGGCCGCCGTTCAGCGCCACCGCGAGTATCGTCGCGACGATCAGCGCCCAGCCGAAGGAGAACGGGCCGATCGGTGCGGAAAGCCCGCCGGCGAGCATGCCGAGCGCGCCGGCGATCACCAGCGCGAAATAGGCGCCCCAGGCGATGAACTCGCCATGCGCGAAATTGGCGAAACGCAGGATCGAATAGGTGAGCGTGACGCCCACCGCGCCGAGCCCGATCATCGAGCCCGCCACCAGCCCGTCCATCAGCGCCTGCGGGTTCATGGCGCGGCCTGTCTGTGGTGGCGTGCGCCGAGATAGAGCTCGCCGATCACAGGATCGTCGGCGAGGCCGGCCGCCGTGCCCTCATGCGCGACGCGGCCCTCGACGAGGATGATGGCGCGATCGGCAATCGCGAGCGCTGCCTTCACGTTCTGCTCGACCAGCACGATGGTGACGCCGCGGCCGTTGATCTCCTTCAGCCGCGCAAAAACCTCCGACACGATCTTCGGCGACAGGCCGGCGCTGGGCTCGTCGAGGATCAGGACCCTCGGCTCGACGATCAGCGCGCGCGCCACCGCCAGCATCTGCCGCTGGCCGCCAGACAGCGCGCCGGCGCGGCGCGACGGGCGCTCGGCAAGGTCAGGAAACATGGCGTAGAGCGCGGCGATGCGTGTCCCCCGCTTCTCCTTCGGCAGGATATCGGCGGCGAGCAGCAGATTGTCGTGGATCGAGAGCGTCGCGAAGATGTTCTCGGTCTGCGGGACGAAGGCGAGGCCGTGCCTGATCTTCTCATGCGCCGGCACGCCGGTGATGTCGAAGTCGCCGAGGGCGGCCTTGCCCGAATGCACCGGCACCAGCCCTGATATCGCCTTGACGAAGGTGGATTTTCCGGCGCCGTTGGGTCCCAGGATGAGCACGAGTTCGCCGTCGGTCACCTGGAAATCGACGCCGCGCACGATCGGCAGGTCGCGCTCGTAGCCGGCGACCAGCGCCGTCGTCGACAGCACGGTGGACGCGGCCGCCATCACGCCACCCCGCCGAGATAGGCGTCGACCACGGTCGGATTCCTGGCGATGTCGTCGGGCGTCCCTTCGGTCAAATAGCGGCCGCCGGCCATCACCACGACACGCGAGCAGAGCCGCGACACCATCTCCATATTGTGCTCGATGAGCAGGATCGACGTGCCTTGCGCGTTGAGATCGAGCACGCGGTCGATGATCAGTTCCAGGAGCGTCGGGTTGACGCCGGCCGCCGGCTCGTCGAGCAGGATGGTGTCCGGATCGGCCATCAGCACACGCGCAATCTCGAGCAGCTTGCGCTGGCCGCCCGAAAGCACCCGCGCCGGTTCGCCTTCGAGCCTGGAGAGCGTCACGAAATCGAGCAGCGCCCTCGCCTTCTCGACCGCCGCGCGCTCCTCCGCAGCGACGCGGCCGGGCCTGACGATGTTCATCCAGGCGCGCTCGCCCGACTGGCGCTGGCCGCCGGTCAGCACGTTCTCCAGCACGGTCATCTCGGCGAAGGGGCGCGGAATCTGGAAGGTGCGGCCGACGCCGTTGGCGATCCGCGCTTCCGGCCCGGCGCGCGTCATGTCCGTGCCGTTGACGACGATCGTGCCTCCGTTCGACCTGAGACTCCCGGCCAAAAGGTTGAACAGCGTCGTCTTGCCGGCGCCGTTCGGCCCGATCAGCCCGAGCAACTCGCCGCGCTGAAGCGAGATCGACATGCCGTCGACGGCGCTGAGCCCGCCGAATACCTTCGTCACGCCGCGGGCTTCAAGCGGCGAGGTGGCGAGCGTATGGGCAAGGTCCGAAGCAGGCTGCATGCGCACAATCTTGATCGATGATGTTTGATCAAACTTTACAGCCCCGCTCTTTGCAACTACAAAATTTCCATACGCTGGCGACAGCAGGATTTGGCGTTGGATGTCGGTATCGAGGGCAGAGTTCGCGGCACGTCTCCGGGAGGTTCCTCGGTGACCCGGAACGGCGTCCTGTCGCCGGTCGGCCGCGAAACGCTGCATGACCGCGTCTACGCCGAACTCCGCCGCTCGCTTATCCACGGCATGTTCGACGCCGGCGCCTCGCTGCGCATGCAGGAGCTCGCCGAAACCCTGCAGACCAGCACCATGCCGGTGCGCGAGGCGCTCGGCCGGCTGGTTTCCGAGCAGGCGCTCGAATCGATGCCCAACCGCACCGTGCGCGTGCCCCTCATCACCCGCGAGAAACTCGACGACCTCGCTCGCGCGCGCTGCCTGATCGAAGGCGAGCTGGTGGCGTTGGCACTCCCAACACTCACCTCGGACGATTTCGGAAAGTTGCGGGAACTGACCAGGGAATGCGAGGCGGCCTTCACCGGAGACGATCCGGACAAGCCGCACCGCACCTCCGAGCTCAACCACGCCTTCCACTTCCACATCTATCGCGCGGCGGGCTCGGCGGTGCTGATCCCTGTCGTCGAGAGCCTGTGGCTGCAATCCGGCCCCTATGTGCGCGCCGCCGCGCAGATCCATGACGAGCTGCGCGACATGTCGGGCACGCATCATCACTGGGCGCTGATCGAGGCGCTGGAGCGCGGCGACAGGGCGCAGGCGGTGAAGGCGCTGAAGAACGACATAACCCGTTCCTTCAACCTCGTCCGCCGCAAGCTGGCCGACGCGGGAAACGGCGAGGAGGCGCGCGCCTATGGCTGAGACGAAGGACGACACGTTTGAGCTGTTCGACCTGCGCGTCGAGGTCGTCGCCGACGAAGGCGCGAAAATCTATTGCGGCGCCAGGGTCGGCGACCATTTCGAGCTACGCGGCGAGATGCTGCACCTGCCGCCGGGACAGGGCATCTCGATCTATTCGTTGGCCTCGGTGCTGCCGCTGCTCGCGGCCAAGCAGCGCCCGACCCACAGGAACGACTGGATGACCACCGACGCCGAGATCGCCTGCCCCGACCCGCATTGCGGCTCGCGGCTCAGGATCACGCGGCTCGGCTTGCGGAAATTCAGCCACGCGGAAACGACAGCAGTGCCTCTCGATGACAAGTGACCCTTCCCGCATGCAACGCATAAAGCTCGCGCCCGACTACGAGATTTCCCGCGTCATCCGCGGCGGCTGGCAGCTCGCCAGCGGCCACGGCCAGCTCAGGAGCGACGATCCCGTCACCGATATGATCGCCTTCGCCGACGCCGGCATCACCACCTTCGACTGCGCCGATATCTACACCGGCGTCGAGGAGCTGATCGGCCGCTTCCGCCTGCGCTACCGCGACGTGCGCGGAACCGAGGCGCTGTCCCGCATCAAGGTGCACACCAAATTCGTGCCGGATCTCGACGTGCTCAGGCGCATCACCAAGAGCTATGTCGAGGGCGTCATCGACCAGTCGCTGCGGCGGCTGAACCTGGAGCGGCTCGACCTCGTGCAGTTCCACTGGTGGGACTACGCCGCGCCGATGTGGCTGGAAACCGCCCAGTGGCTCAACGAGCTGAGGCTCGCCGGCAAGATCCACAAGGTCAGCGGCACCAATTTCGACACCGAGCGCATGCTGCATATGGTGCGCGCCGGCGTCCCGCTGACCTCGATGCAGGTGCAGTATTCGCTGCTCGATTCCAGGCCCGCCAAGCGCATGGCCGAGGCGGCGACCGAAAACGGCGTCGCGCTGTTCTGCTACGGCACGGTGGCCGGGGGCTTCCTCGGCGACCGCTGGCTCGGCCAGCCGGAGCCGGAGGATTTCGAGAACCGCTCGCTGATCAAGTACAAGCTCGTCATCGACGACCTCGGCGGCTGGGATCTGTTCCAGGCGCTGCTCGGAGCCCTGCGCCGCATCGCCGACCGCCACGGCGTCGACATCGCCACGATCGCCAGCGCCGCCATGCTGCCGAAAAAGGCGGTGGCCGCCGTCATCGTTGGGGCGCGCAACCGAGACCACCTCGCCTCCAACCTCGCCATCTCCGGCGTCTCGCTGACGCCGCAGGACCGGGCCGAGATCGACGCCGTGCTCGGCCAGGCGGGAGAACTCGACGGCGATGTCTATACGCTCGAGCGTGACCGCCACGGCCGCCACGGGTCGATCATGAAATACAATCTCAACAAGGGAGCCGCGTGAGTTCCCGCCAGCCTTCACAGCCTGACACATAACCTAAGCCGCTCCGGGAGAGCGTCGAAACCACAAGGGGAATGGACATGAAAAGACTTCTGCTCGCATCAACGCTTCTCGCAGCGACCGCCGCCTTCGCGCTGCCCGCCGCCGCGCAGGACTGCAACGTCACCGTCGGCGTGGTGATGGAACTGACCGGCCCGGCCGGCGCCTATGGCCAGGCCGGCGCGAAATCCGTCGAGATGGCGTTCCGCGACTTCAACGAAGCCTCCGGCGCCGACGGTTGCAAGATTTCGACCGACACGCGCGACAGCCAGAGCCAGGGCACGGTCGCCGTCGACCAGGCGACGCAGCTCGTCAACATCAAGAAGGTGCCGGTCATCATCGGCGGCATCATCTCGCCGATCTCGATCCCGATCCTGACCTCGGTGACGGCGCCGGCCGGCGTGGTGCAGGTGTCGCCCGCCTCGTCCTCGCCGACGCTCACCGCGCTCGCCCGCGACGGCAAGACCAACGGCGTCTTCTTCCGCACCATCACGTCGGACGCGCTGCAGGGCACGGCGGCGGCGAAATACGCCATCGACCAGGGCCTGAAGAAGCTCGCCATCATCCACGTCAACAACGATTTCGGCGTGAACATGGTGAAGGAGTTCTCGGCCGCCTTCGAGAAGCTCGGCGGCACGATCACCTCGACCACCCCCTACAACGAGAAGCAGGCCAGCTATTCGTCGGAGGCAAGTGCCGCCATGGCCGGCGAACCGGAAGGGCTCTATCTCGTCAGCTATCCGGTCGACGGCGCCACCATCGCCCGCGCCTGGATTTCCGGCGGCGGGGCAGCGAAGTTCCTGCTCAATGATGGCATGAACGCGCAGGAGTTCATCGACGCCGTCGGCGCGCAATATCTCAACGAGGCCTACGGCACCTCGTCGGGCACCTCGAAGACCGCCTCGACCGAGTATTTCTACGGCAATTACGAGGCCTTCTCCGACGGCATCAAGCCGGACGCGCCGGCGGCTGACCGTTCCTACGACGCGGGCGCGATCGTGGCGCTCGCCATCGCCAAGGCCGGCAGCGGCGACGCAGCAGCCATCAAGGCTGCGATACCGCAAGTCGTCGCCGCCGACGGCGAGCCGATCCATGCGGGCAAGGACGAGTTCGCCAAGGCGCTCGGCCTGATCAAGGAAGGCAAGCCGATCAAGTATGAAGGCGTCATCGGCCCAGTCAGCTTCGACCAGTATGGCGACATCACCGGCCCGTTCCGCCTCTGGCAAATCAAGGATGGCGCGGTGACGACGATCGGCGAGATGAGCGCGGCGGAGGTCGACAAGGTGAAGGCCGAACTGACGAAGTAAGATCGCCGAATCTGCCGAAAAAGAAGCCGGTCGTCGCGAGACGGCCGGCTTTTTTTCAGGCGTCGAAGCGCATTGGCCGGTAGGCCCCGCGCCAGTAAAGCATGGCTTCGCCGATATCGTTGGTGCGCACCGCCGCGACCGAGCCCACGATGATCGAATGCGAGCCGCGGTCGATCATCTCGTCCAGCCGGCAGTCGAACACCGCCGTCGCGCCCTTCAGCAGCGATGCGCCGGTTTCCAGCGTGAACCATTCGGCATTCGAATAGCGGTCAACGCCCTTGACGCCGCCGAAGCCGGAAAAGCGCTCGGCCACCGCCTGATGGTCGGCGGCGAGCGAGCTGACGCCGAAATGGCGGTACTTCTCGATCACCGGCCAGGTGGAGGACGAGCGGTTCACGCAGGCGATCACCTTGGGCGGGCTGGCCGACAGCGACACCAGCGAGATCACCACCAGGCCCGTGCGGTCGTCGCCGACGCCCGCGGTGATTACGCTGACATTACCGACGATCATGCGCATCGCCGCACGGAAGTCGGCGACGTCGACTGTCGGTCCCTGCGAAGCGTCGGTCATAGCCGCCGCCTATGCCGCAACCGCCGAGGCCGGCTGAGGGATGCGGATGCCGCGTTCCTCGAGCAGCGGCAGCACGTTGTCCCGGAAGTAGGGGAACTCCTCGACATAGTCGACGAAGGAAAGCGTCGTGCCGCGGAAGCCCGCCGCATGCAGCGAGGCGATGCCGTCGGCCACCTGCTCCGGCGTGCCGGTGAGCGGGAAGCCGCCATGGCCGGCCGCCATCCGGTCGCGGATCAGCGCCAGGAGATCGTGCGGAAAGGACTGGGCGTGCGCGAACTGCAGCCGCACCAGATTGTCGACCGCCTCCCAGTCGGCATTGGTCTGGCCGAAATGCTGGAGGTAGTCTTTTGCCTCCTTCTCCGTGGGCCGGCAGACGACGTGGCAGAAGGTCAGCACGTCGATGTCGCGGCCTGCCGCCTTGCCCTGTGCCTTCAGCGCGGCGATCTCCTCGCCCGAGCGGGAGAGATCGATCGCCGGTGTGAACAGGAAGTCGGCGTTGCGCACCGCGAATTCCCGCCCCTGCGCCGAGCCGGCGGCGTTGAGGATCGGCAGCGGCGCTGAAGGGCGGGGGTCGCCGAGCACGTTCTTGAGCTGGAAGAACTTGCCGTCCCAGTCGAAGGCCTCCTCGCGGCTCCACAGCGCCTTGACGATGTCGAACCATTCCTGCGCATAGCCGTAGCGCGTCTCGTGGTCGTCGGGCAGCGTCAGCCCGAGCGCCCGGTATTCCGGCTTGTTCCAGCCGGCGACGATGTTGAGGCCGATGCGGCCGCCGCTGATCTGGTCGATCGTGGCGAGTTGCTTGGCAACGACGACCGGATGATTGGCTGCGGTGTGCGTCGTGGCGAAGACGGTGATATCGTTGGTGTGCGCCAGGAGGCCGGCGGCCCAGGTGATCGTCTCAAGCACGCTGCCGTGGAAGTTGGTCTCGCCGCCATAGCCGATCCAGCGGGCGATCGGCAGCATGAAGTCGATGCCGGCGGCATCGAGCAGTTTTGCCAGTTTCAGATTGTTGTCCCAGGAGCTTTTCCAGCGCTCCGGCAGCTTGGTGACGGTCATGCCGCCCGAGCAGTTGGACGCGAACGTGCCGAGCAGGAACTGGTCACGATTGAACATGCGGTTGCGTGGCGAAACCATCGCATTCTCCTCCAAAGTTGCACCCCGATTTATGATTTATTTTATGATAGAAAGTCTATTTGAAGATCGATGTGGACGCAAGCGGTCCCCTGATGCAGTTTCGCCCGCGGAGGAGTTTCATGTCGAACCGCAGGCAGCAGCCCGACGCACCGAAGTCGCTCGATCGATCGTGGCATCTGGCCCGGACGCCTGAGGAGATGAACGTCGCCGGCATCGAATACGCGCTGATCCGATGCTTCGAGGCATTCGGGCACTGGCAGGCCGAGTGCCTCGCCTCGGTCGCCGAGTTCTCCGCCAGCGGGCCGGAAAACGCACTGCTTCACATGATCCGCGCCAACGACCGACCGAAGAGCGTGCGCGACCTCGCGCATATGGCGAACCGCCAGGACGTGCCCAACATCCAGTACAGCCTGCGCAAGCTGATCAAGGGCGGACTGGTGGCGAAGAGCGGCAGCGGACGATCCGGCGTCACCTACGAGGCCACCGAAGTCGGCCGCGACGTCTGCGACCGCTTCGCCGACGTGCGCGCGGAGCTTCTCGTCCAGTCGATCGCGCGGCTGCCCGAACTGGCGAAGCGGCTGCCGGACGCCGCGCATGCGCTCGACCTGATGACCGGTATCTACGAGCAGGCCGCGCGTGAAGCGGCAACGCACCGGCACAGGCCCGGCTCGCAACCGCCTGCCGGAGCAGAAAAAGGGACATCGCGAAGGAGGACGTAAACATGCGAAATCTTGGCGCAATGCGGATCGCCGCCATCCTGTCGCTGGCGGCGCTGGCTTCTCCCACGATGGCCGAACAGGCGCCTTCGGGCATCAAGCGGACGCCGCTCCAGGCGATCGACTTTCCCGAGGGCTACAAGACCGTGACGGGGCTCGCCGAAGTCGCGCCCGGCCATGCCTCGGGCATGCACACGCATCCGGGCATCGAGACCGGCTATGTGCTCGACGGCGAGGTGCTGATGATCGTCGAGGGCCAGCCCGACCGCAGGCTGAAAGCGGGCGACTCCTTCGTCATCCCACCCGGAGCGGCGCACGACGTGAAGAGCGTCGGCAGCGTGCCGGCGAAGGCCGTCAGCGTGTTCGTGGTCGACAAGACGAAGCCACTGGCAAGCCCGGCGAAGTAGCCTACTCCCTCAACCCCGCTTGCCTCAGCAGCGGCAGCACGCGGTCGCTGAAGAAGGGCAGTTCCTGCGTGTAGTTGACGAAGGAGAGCGCGATCCCCTCGTAGCCCTGCGCGGAGATCGCGATCATCTCTTCGGCGATCTTTTCCGGTGATCCGACCAGCGGATAGGAGCCCGCCCCGCCGGCGAAGCGCTGGCGGTAGCGGTCATAGGCATGCGCGTCGTGCGACTGCGAGAACTCCTTCTTGCCTGCCATGTGCTGGTCGACCGCCGCGTGGTCGGCCATGGTCACGGCATAGCGCGTGTAATAGGCCTCGGCCTCCGCATCCGTCTCGCGGCAGACGACATGCGCAACGGTGTAGCAGCCGACCGTGCGGCCGATCTTTTGCGCGCGCCCGGCGATGTCGGCGACGTGCTTTCCGGCTTCCGCGATTTCCGAGAAGGTGGTGAACAGATAGTCGCAATGCGCGGCGGCGAAATCGCGGCCCGGCCCGCCGAAGGCAGCGTTCATCGTCACCGGGCGCGGCGCCTGCAGGCTCGCCGGGCGGCTGACCGCCTCCTTCAGGTGATAATACTCGCCATCGAAGTCGATCGGCTCGTCGGACGCATAGAGCCTTTCGACGATGTCGATCCATTCGGTGGCCTGGTCGTAGCCCTTCTCGACCAGCGGCGTGCCGAACATGCCGAACTCCTTCGGGTTCCAGCCGCAGACGATGTTGAGGCCTGCGCGGCCATGGCTGATGTGGTCGACGGTCGCCAGCGCCTTCGCCGCATAGAGCGGATGCACCAGCGGCACGTGCACCGTCATGAACAGGCCGATGCGCTCGGTCGCCGCCGCCAGGCCAGCGGCCCAGGTGAATGTCTCGAAGGAATGCTCGCGCACGCGGTTCTTGCCGCCAAACCCTTTCCAGCGGGCGATCGGCAGGAAGAACTCCAGCCCGGCGCGGTCGGCGATCTGCGCTGCGCTGAGATTGTCGTCCCAGCCGGCCTGCCAGCGTTCCGGCACGTCGGTGATGGCGAGCCCGCCATCGGCGTTGGCCGAGAAGACGCCGAGCTTCAGCCGGTTCGACCCCTTCAGGGGATGTTGCTTGATCATGCGCGGTCCTCCCGACCTGCGTTCTTCTTTGCTGTACGCAATTCCGGGCGCAAAACCGCTGCGCACTTTTGCTGGAATTGCTCTGACGCTACGGCCGGGTGAAAATATTTCAAGCCTGAAATAGCGCTTCGCAGCAGTCGCGTTTGCCGCTATGCCTTGGCATCCACAGGGAGGTCGGTATGAAGGAATTCCGCGACAGGACCATCGGCAACGCGCCGCTCGTCGGCGTCTTCGCCGAGATCCCGCACCCGGTAGCGGTCGAGGTAACGGCGCTGGCGAAGCCCGACTTCATCTGCATCGACTGGGAGCACAGCCAGATCGCCCGCGACCAGATCGAGAACCTCGTCCGCGCCTCCGACATCCACCGCATCCCGGCCATGGTTCGCGTGCCCGGCCACGCGCCGGAGGAGATCGCCGCCGCGCTCGACGGCGGCGCGCGCGGTATCCTGGCGCCGCGCGTCTCCACCGCCGCGCAGGCCGCGGCGATCGTGAAAGCCTCGCGTTATCCGCCTCAGGGCGAGCGCGGCGTCGGCCCGAGCCGCGCCACCAATTACGGCTACGGCATCTTCGACTACCTAGCCGACGCCAACGCCTCAATCGTGGTGGCCGTGCAGGTCGAAACCGCCGAAGGCCTTGCCAATGTCGACAAGATCGCAGCCGTGGAGGGCGTCGACGTCGTCTTCATCGGGCCGGGCGACCTTTCCGTCTCGCTCGACGCCTGGCGGCCCGAGGGCGCGCAGAAGCTCGCGAAAGCCATAGAGAAGATCATCGCCGCGACGCTGAAGCACGGCAAGGCCGCCGGCATCTTCTGCGGCCGTCCGGAGGACGTCGCCCGATGGGCGGAGAAGGGCGCGAGTTTCTTCATCCTCGCCAGCGACACCATGTTCCTCGGCGCCGCCACCGCCGCCGGCCTCGCCGAGGCCAAGACCGGTTTCAAGCCCGCGAAACGAAAGCGGAGCGCGAAGGGCTAATTTTTTAAGCTTAAAACTTTTGCCTTGAAAAGCGCTCGGGTTCGGATAGCATCTTTGGCCAGAAATCGCGTGGGACAGTGGCCCGGGAGTGGAGCTTGGGGCGGTCCGCGTAAGCCTGAAGCAATTCCAGCAAAAGTGCACCGCGGTTTTGCGTCCGGAATTGCGTGGAAACCTTAGTCGCGCAAAGGGTCCGGTCACTTGTCCTTCCTGCCACCCCAGTCGTCCTCCGCGGCAAAGGCCCGCTATGCCTTCGACGGCATCCGCGCGCAGATCCGCGACCTCCACACCGAAAACATCGCCAACCTCGCCGTGCGGGCGCAGGAACTCGGCGACGTCATCGCGCTGTGGTACGGTGAAGGCGACATGGTGACGCCGGCCTTCATCCGCGACGCGGCGAAGGCCGCCTTCGACGAAGGCCTCACCTTCTACATCCCCAACATGCGCGGCTACGGCCCGCTCAACGAGGCGCTGTCCGAGTACCAGAGCCGGCTGCACGGCCAGCCTATCCCCGTGACCCGGACCACCGTCGCCCCGAGCGGCATGCAGGCGCTCTACATGGCGCTGGAGCTCCTCGTCGATGTCGGCACCAACGTCGTCTACATCGCGCCGCAATGGCCAAACATCCACAACGCCATCCACCTGATCGGCGGCGAGCCGCGTCCCTTCGCGCTCGATTTCGACGGCGACTGGAAGCTTGACCTCGACCGGCTGTTCGCGAGCTGCGACGCGCGTACCCGCGCCATCTTCCTCTCCACGCCGTCGAACCCGACCGGTTGGACCGCGACCCGCGCCGAGATGGAGGCGCTGCTCGACTTCAGCCGCCGCACCGGCGTCTGGATCATCTCCGACGAGGTCTACAACCGCCTCTATTTCGATGGCCAGTGCGCACCTTCCATCCTGCAGATCGCCGACGATGGCGACCGCGTCCTGTCGGTCAACAGCTTCTCCAAGGCCTGGGCGATGACCGGCTGGCGCGTCGGCTGGCTGACGCATCCGTCCGGCGTCGCCGACCAGCTCGGCGCGATGACCCAGTACATCAACAGCGGCACCGCCGGCCCGCTCCAGGCCGGCGCGGTCGCGGCGCTCCGCCAGGGCGAGCCGCTGGTCGAGGAAATCCGCCAGCGCATCAGGACCGGTCTCGACCTCGCCTATGACCGGCTGGCGAAAATCCCCGGCATCATCCTGCCCACCAAGCCGAAGGGCGGCATGTACGCATTCTTCGCCATGCAAGGCGAAAGCGACTCTCGCAAGCTCTGCGCAGACATACTGGAAAAGGCGCATGTAGGACTGGCGCCGGGCTATCTGTTCGGCGACGCATCAGCCGCGTTCGTGCGGATGTGCGTCTATCGCGACGCCGGCCAGATCGAGACCGCGCTCGAGCGCATGCTCGCCATGAAGAATTGACGCCTGCCCGCAAGCGCGGCGTCCACAGAACCGGAAGGGGAGGACTCGTCCGGACCAACCAGAGGGAAAGACAAGATGAACTTCACCCGTCGCAGTCTGCTCATACTCGCCGCCGCGGTCGGCGTCGCCGCCGCGCCTGCCGCCGCCGTCGCGCAGGACGTGCTCAACGTCGGCTCCTATCCGAACAACCCGCCCTTCGAGTTCAAGGCCGAGAGCGGCAATTTCGAAGGGTTTGAGGTCGACATCGTCACCGAAGCCGCCAAGCGCGCCGGCATGAGCGTCAACATCGAGGGCTACGACTTCCAGCCGCTGTTCGCGGCCACCAGTTCGAAGCGCATCGACGCTGCGATCTCATCGATCACCATCACGCCCGAGCGCCTCGGCTCGCAGTCCTTCACGCAACCCTACTACGATTCCGACATGGGCGTCGCCGCCACGGTCGACGGCGCGGTGAAGGGTCTCGCCGACCTCAAGGGCAAGGTCGTCGGCGTGCTCTCGGGCTCGACCGGCGACAAGTGGTCGAAGGAGAACCAGGAGAAGTACGGCTTCAGCGAGATCAAGGGCTACAACACCCAGCAGGAAGTGCTGCTCGACCTCGCCGCCGGCCGCGTCGACGGCGTGGTCAGCGACATCCCCGGCATGGAATACGCCTTCACCAAGATGAAGGGGCTGGGCGTCGTCGAGCGCATCAAGACCGGCGAGCAATACGGTCTGATGATGACCAAGGATTCTCCGCTGCTCGACAAGATCAACAACGCAATGACCGAGATGAAGAAGGACGGCACCATGCAGGCGATCCACAAGAAGTGGTTCGGCACCGAAGCGCCGGCCGACTCCTCGACCGTCAAGGAAGCGCCGCTGCCGAAGGCCTGACAGCCGCTTGACCAACCGGTTTGACGGATCGTGCCGGCCCCAGAGTGACGCATTCTGGGGCCGGCGCAATTCCGGAGCATCGGACCGGGCCGCGTGAGCGAAAAGCGTGAAGCGGCTTCAGACGAATCCGACGCTCCGACAAGACGATAGAACCAGTCTCAACCCCCACTTCCCGGGCGCCCGCCGATGACCCTTGTCGATACCTTCTTCAACGTCGATGTCCTCGTCTCAGCTTTGCCGGCGCTGCTGCGCGGCCTCATCAACACGCTGAAGCTCGGATTGCTTGCCATCGGCATCGGCATTCCGCTCGGCCTGCTGATCAGCCTGGTCCGCCTCTACGCGCCGGCGCCGTTCCGCTGGCTCGCAATCGGCTACATCGACATCTTCCGCGCCATGCCGGTGCTGGTGGTGCTGATCCTGATCTACTACGCGCTGCCCTTCGTCGGCATCCGCTTCTCGTCCATGGTGTCGGCGACGCTCGCCTTCGTGTTCATCATGTCGGCTTATTCGGCCGAGGTGTTCCGCTCGGGCATCGAAAGCATCCCGAAGGGCCAGTTCGAGGCCGCGCAGGCGCTCGGCCTGCCCTTCGTGCTGACGCTGCGCAAGGTGATCCTGCCGCAGGCGGTGAAGCTCGTCATTCCGCCGACCACCAGCAATTGCGTGTCGATGTTCAAGGACACGTCGCTCGCCTCCGCGGTGGCGCTTCCCGAGCTCCTGAAAGAGGCCAACGACGCGCAGGCGCTTTACGCCAACCCCTCACCGCTGATCGGTGCCGCACTTGTCTACCTCGCCTTCCTTTGGCCGATGGTGCGCCTGGTCGGCTATGTCGAGAAGCGCAGCAAGGCCGCTGCAGCGCGCTGACCCGCATCCAAGAAAAGCAGATTCGAGAAATCCAATGAACCAGCATCAATCCGCCGCCGAAGCCTTTCCCGTCGAGAAGATCAGGGCGATGTTCCCGGCGCTCCAGAAGGCCGGCGACTTCATCTTCCTGGACAATGCCGCAGGCGCGCAGATCCCGCAAAGCGTGCTCGACGCGGTGACCGACCATCTCGTCTCGCACAATGTGCAGCGCGGCGGCCGCTACGGCCGCAGCGTCACCGTCGACCGCGTCATCGACGAGGCGCGCGAGAGCGTGGCGACCCTGATCAACGCATACAGCCCGGCCGAGATCTGTTTCGGCATGAACGCGACGTCCTTCATCCGCCTGGTCAGCCTCGGCATCGGCCAGATGATCTCCCGCGACCGGACGCGCGACGAGATCGTCGTCACAGACATGGATCACGACGCCAACATCGCGACGTGGCTGGCGCTGGAGGCGCAGGGCGCGAAGTTCATCTGGTGGCGCATGCGCGAGGACGGCAACCTGCATGTCGACGACCTGAAGCCGCTGGTCGGCGACCGCACGCGGCTCATCGCCTGTACGGTGACGGCGCATTCGATCGGCTCGATCGTCGACGTCGCCTCAGTGGCGAAGATCGCGCATGCGGCCGGCGCGGAGGTCTTCCTCGACTGCGTGCATTACGGCCCGCACGGGCTGATCGACGTGCAGGCCTGGGAGTGCGATTACCTCGTCTGCTCCGGCTACAAGAATTTCTCGCCGCATATGGGCTTCCTCTGGGGCCGCTTCGATCTCCTGAAGCGCCTGCCCACCTTCCGCGAGGACTTCATTCCCGACGAGCCGCCCTATAAGGTCGAGGCCGGCACCTTCATCTACGAGAACGTCGCCGGCATGGACGCCGCGGTGCGCTATCTGGAATCGATCGGCCGCAACTTCGCGCCGTCGAACAACCGCACGCGGCGCGAGAACATCGTCGCCGGCATGGGCGCCATCCGGCAATACGAGCTTGTGCTGGCGCGGGCCATGATGAAGGTGCTGAAGGATTGCGGGGCGACGATCTACGGCGTCGCCGACGAGGCCAGGCTCGACGAGCGCGTACCGACCTTCTGCTTCAACATCGGAAAACTGTCGCCGCAGCAAATCGTCGAAGAGATGGCGAAGCGCGATATCGGCATCCGTGACGGCCACATGTACGCGCCGCGCCTGATGAACCGCCTCAACCTCTCGATGGATTCCGGCGCCATCCGCGCCTCGCTCGTCCACTACAACACGCTGGACGAGGTCCGCCGCTTCGGCGAGGCGCTGAAGGCGGTGATCGCCAAGCTGAGGTGAGCCTCGTGACGCCTGCCATCGCCCGGTGCGGGTCGGTTTCCGACGCGGGCTCGGGTCTTAAGCTGCCTCGGCTATCCCGCTCGCGGGCGTGACGGCCGCGACAACCGCATCTGCCGACCATTCCAGAAATTCGGCATCCTTGCGCAACTCGTCCAGAGTGCGCGGCATGGGCCGCTCGCCCGCCCAGTCCTCGAAAGCGAAACCGAGAGCTACACCAGCCTCGTGCAAGGCGGAGTCCAACGTGTCGCCAACGGCGATCACACCCGGAACATCCGGGAACGAAACGCCGTAACCGCTGTCGGCTTCCTTGTGTATCAGGGCGATATAGTGCGTCATCGTCAATCCTTTGCCCAGCCGGCCTGCGCATAGATAGAACGGACGGTGCCGAGCGGTATGTCTCTGCGCGGATGCGTCACGATGACGATCCTGCCGCTCGCGGAATGCCTGAACTTGTGATGCGAACCGCGCACAGACATCAGTTCGAAGCCATCCGACTTCAATCTGCGTATGATATCGCGGCTATCCTTGAGCATCAAACCTCAAAAATTCGGGGAACAGCGCCCCCAGCAGCCGACCATCTTCCCCTTGTTCGACACGCTAATTGCGGATGCCCGCACCGTCCCCTCGTCCGTCACTTCATGACACCTTCTCCCCGCACAATGCGGGGAGAAGGTGGAAGAATGCCTACTCCCCGTAGCCGATGATGCCCTTGACCTCGAGGAAGTCGTGGATCGCCCAGTCGGCATATTCGCGGCCGTTGCCGGACTGCTTGTAGCCGCCGAACGGGGCGAAGGTGTCCCATTCGGGATAGTTGATCGAGACCTGGCCGGCGCGGAGCCGCGCCGCGACCGAACGCGCATGGTCGAGGTTCTTCGACTGGACATAGGCGGCGAGCCCGTAGACCGTGTCGTTGGCGATCTTCACAGCGTCGTCGTCGTCCTCATAGGAGACGACCGACAGCACCGGTCCGAAGATCTCCTCCTTCTCGATCGACATGCCGGGCTTCACATGGCCGAAGACGGTCGGGCGGATGTAGTAGCCGCGGTTCAGATGCTCGGGACGGCCGAGCCCACCGGTCACCAGCGTAGCGCCCTCCTTGATGCCCTTCTCGATCAGGCCCTGGATCTTGTCGAACTGGATCTGGCTGACCACCGGGCCAAGTTGGGTGTCCTCCGAGCGCGGGTCACCGACGCTGTGGGCTTCAGCCGCCTTCTTGGCAACTTCAAGCGCCTCGTCATGGCGCGCGGCCGGCACCAGCATGCGGGTCGGCGCATCGCAGGACTGGCCGCTGTTGCCGAAGCAGGCGTTGACGCCCTTCCTGACCGCGCGCTCGAAATCGGCGTCGGACAGGATGATGTTGGCCGACTTGCCACCGAGTTCCTGTGCCACGCGCTTGACCGTCTTCGCGGCGGTCTCGGCAACGATGATGCCGGCGCGGGTCGAGCCGGTGAAAGACACCATGTCGACGTCGGGATGGCCGGCCATGATCTGGCCGACATCCGGCCCGGTGCCGTTGATCATGTTGTAGACGCCCTTCGGCGTACCCGCGGCGTCCATCACCTCGGAGAAGACGATGCCGGAGATCGGCGCGACCTCGGAAGGCTTCAGCACCACGGTACAGCCGGCGGCGATCGCCGGAGCCACCTTGCAGACGATCTGGTTGAGCGGCCAGTTCCACGGAGTGATCAGCGCGCAGACGCCGATCGGTTCCTTGACCACCATGGTTCCGCCGCGACGTTCGCTGAACTCGTAGTCCTCGAGCGCCTTGATCGTCGATTCCATATGCGCCCTGCCCGCCCAGGCCTGCGCCTCGCGCGCCCAGCTGATGGGCGAACCGTTTTCGTAGCTGACGGCCTGCGCGATATCCTCGTAGCGCTCGTTGTAGACTTCGAGGATGCGCCGCAAGAGCGCCAGCCGCTCCTCCTTGCTGGTCAGCGAGAAGGACGGGAACGCCGCCTTTGCCGCGGCGACGGCGCGGTCGACATCGGCCTTCGTGCCGACGGAAATCTGCGTGTAGGCCTCTTCGGTCGAGGGGTCGATGACGTCGAGAAGCGCCGGCTTCACCGGGTCCACCCATTTGCCGTCGATGTAGAATTTCTGATGGTTGCTCATGGATTACTCACCTCTTCGATCATCTTCGGGATGGACTTAACACGAAGAAGCGCAGCCTGCACAACAGCCACGGAAGTGACCCTCATTGTCCAGGCGCGGCAACTCGACCGGACTGCGGGCTAGACCGGTCGATAGACGCGCTCGGCCGTGTTCCAGAAGATGTCGGCCTCGGCCTTCGCCCCATGCCTGGCGACGGCCTTGCGGTGCGCCGCGATCAGCTCGGCATGCGTGGTCCAGAGCTTCTCGATCGGAAAATTCGAGCCGAACATCAGCCGGTCGCTGCCGAGGATTTCGATCGCATTGTCGACAACCGTGCCAATCACTTGCGGGTCGTTGCGGTGCACGAAGGTGCCGAGGCCGGAGAGTTTGGCGTAGAGATTGGGCGCCTTGACCAGGGTGCGCAATCCTGCCTTCCACTCCTCCACGACCGGCTCGGCGAGGTCGGTCAGCATGCCGGTGTGGGTGAGGATAAAATCGGTTTCCGGATTCTCTCCAACGAGTTGCAGCCCGTCCTTCATCTGTGCCGGAAAGAGCTGGAGGTCGAAAGAGAGCCCGTAGTCCTTCAGCCGCGCGACATTTTTCTTCACCACCGGGTCGATGACCTGGTCGGCAGATTTCGCGAAGCGGAAGGCCGGTGTCTCGTGCCAGTGGAGCTGCATGCGCACGCCGCGCAGCAGCGGGTATTTCACCAGCCGGTCGATCTGCGGCCTGACGTCATCCACCGTCATGTCGGCATAACCGACGATCGCATGCGGCCAGCCGCTCGCCTTGGCAGTGTCGCTGAGGAAGGCGACCTCCTTCTCGAAATCCTCCTTCGCCCAGTTGGTCTGGACGTAGACCGCCTTCTCGACCCCGGAACCTTGCTGGTCGGCAAGAAACTCCTCGATCGGATAGTCGCGGCGGATCGGCTCGTAGGGTCCGAAGATGCGCGGCACCATCGGCCCGACCAGCCAGGGCTGGTCCTGCTGGCGCCAGATGTGGAAATGCGAGTCGATGGCTTTCTGCATCAGAGGGTTCTCCTCCAGATCGTTTCGGCCGATGGTGCGGCCCGGGCGAGCGTCAGCATGAAATCGGCGAGATCGGCCAGCGACGAGCCGTCGACCAGATCGTCGAGCGAGGGCAGGATCGCCTTCAGCGCCGCTGTCTCTGGCGAGAAACGGGGATCGCCGGCGAGCGGCGTGGCGAGCGACAGGCGGAAGGCGCGCGCGCCTAGCCGGCGGATCGCCGTCTCCATCTCGGCATAGTCGCCGCGCTCCAGTCCGTCCGAGAGGAGAAGAACCGCCGCCCCACGCGCGAAGGCGGCGAAGCGCGGCACCGACAGGAAGGCGAGCAAGGTCGGGCCGATGCGTGTGCCACCGTCCCAGTCCTCGACCAGCGCGGCAGTACGGCCGAGCGCGGCGTCGACGTCGCGGAGCTTGAGGGCGCGGGTGATGCGGGTCAGCCGCGTGCCGAGCGTGAAGACCTCGACGCGGTCGGTCGCCTGCACGGCGCTGTGCGCGAGCTTCAGGTAGTCGCCGGTATGGAGCTTCATCGAGCCGGAGATGTCGATCAGGATCAGCAGCCCACGCGAGACTGTCGAACGGCGGCGGAACGGCGGCGCAGGCACGTCGCCGTCCGCCCGCACGATGGCGCGGAGCGCGCGCCGGAGATCAGGCGAGCCGCGGGAATTCGTTCGCACCGAGCGCAAGGAGCGGCGTTGCGGCAGGGCAGAGGGAAGCGCCTTGCGGAAGCTGTTGAGTGTCTCTTGGTCGCTGCGGAACGTCCGGCAGCCAAGCTGCTCCAGCACCGAGGCGGATTCGCCGCTCTCCTCCTGCCTGAGTTCCGGCTGCTCCCCTTCCCGCTCGACGCCCGAGTCGTCCTTGGTCTCGGTATCCTCGTCGCCCTCGGCATCCACCGTGACGGTCGTCTCGCCGTAGAAGAAGCTACGGAACAATGCATCGAATTCGGCGATGCGGTCGTGCGGGGGCCCGAGCGTCGCCAGGGCCGCCTGCCTGATGTCCTCCATCGAGCGGGGTCCGAGCAGGGTGACGCCCTGCATGAAGGCAATCGCCTGCTCGCCCGCCACTGGAAAGCCGAAACGCCTGAGATGCCTGGCAAAACCGGCGAAGGGGCGCGCGGCGGGCGGGAGCGCGGTCACGCCAGCGCCCTTTCGAGGATGCGGTCGAGCTCGGGATCGAGGAAACGCATGTCCTCCTCGTCCTTGACCAGCACGCCGAGCGCGCGGCGGAAGGCTTCCGGCCAGGGGCTGCCGCCCTTTTCGAGCACGGTCGCGGCGTTCGCCCATTCGACTGCCTCGGCGATGCCGGGCGGTTTTGCCAGCGGTCTTGTGCGGATCTCGCCGACGGCTTTTGCCACGGCGCGCGCGGTTGCCTCGGCGACCTCGCCGGCGCGCAACATGATGATATCAGCCTCGCGTTCGGCATCCGGGTAGGCGATCCAGTGATAGACGCAGCGGCGGCGCAGCGCCTCGGCAAGCTCGCGCGTGCGGTTGGAGGTGAGCACCACCAGCGGCTGGCTGCGTGAACAAATTGTGCCGCGCTCGGGAATGGTGATCTGGAAATCCGAAAGGAATTCAAGCAGCAAGGCTTCGAATTCGTGATCGGACCGGTCGATTTCGTCCACAAGCAGCACCCTGCGCTCGGGATCCTGCAGAACCTGCAGCAAAGGGCGCGCGATCAGGAAACGGTCGTCGTAGATATCGACCTCGCGCTCGCCCGCCTGGCGGATGGCGAGAAGCTGGCGCTGATAGTTCCATTCATAGAGCGCGTGGGCAGCGTCGATGCCCTCGTAGCATTGCAGGCGGACGAGATCGCGCGAGAGAAGCGAAGCGATGGCCTTGGCGGCTTCCGTCTTGCCGACGCCCGGCGCACCCTCCAGGAGCAACGGCTTGCCGAGCCGGATGGCGAGGAAGATGGCGGTCGCGAGACCGTCGTCGGCGAGATAGCGCATTTCGGCGAGGCCGGAGGCCAGCGCCTCCGGCGACTCCGCGATGCCATTCTTCGCGATGTCCGGCATCTCGCCTAATGCGTGCCTGCGGCGCGCTGTTCCTTCAGCGCCCGGAGAATGCGCTCGGGCGTGATCGGCATCATGTCGATGCGCACCCCGACCGCGTCGAAGATGGCGTTGGCGAGCGCCGGAATCTGCGGGTTGGCGCACATCTCGCCCGGCCCTTTCGCTCCATAGGGGCCGTCGGCGGCGGGACGCTCCAGCACCACGATCTCGGTCGGCGCGATGTCGCCAGGACCCGGCATCAGATATTCGTTGAAGTCGGTGCCGGCGTGGTCGCGCTTCGGATAATAGGGCTCGGTGGTCTCGTAGAGCGCATGGGACATACCCATCCACGAACCGCCGACCAGCTGCTGTTCGACCATTTTCGGGTTCAGCGCGCGGCCGATCTCGAAGACGTTCTTCACGGAGACGACGGTCACCTCGCCGGTCTCGTCGTCGACGTCGACCTCGGCCACCGTGCAGGCATGCGCATAGCAGGTGGAGGGCTTCATCGCGCCGGTCTCCACCTCCGGATAGGAGCGCGGCACCAAAAACATGCCACGGCCGGAGATCGAACGGCCGAGCTTGAAATGTGCCATCAGCGCAGTGTCGAAGATCGAGATCGATTTCTGCGGCGCGCCCTTGACGTGGATGTTGCCCTCGCCGTCCGTATCGAGGTCGCCGGCATCGACTTCCAGCGCTTCCGCCGCGACTTCCAGCATCACCTGTCGCGCTTCCTTCGCCGCCTGAATGACGGCGTTGCCGATACGGTGCGTGCCGCGCGAGGCGAAAGTGCCCATGCAGTGCGGGCCGGTATCTGTGTCGGCGGTGTCGATGATGACCTGGTCGGTCTTCACACCTATGGTTTCGGCGCAGATCTGCGCCATCACCTGCTTCAACCCCTGCCCCAGGTCGACCGAGGAGAGCGTGACCATGAAATTGCCTGTTGGGGTCGAGTGGACGAGCGCCTGGCTGGGGTCGCCGCCGAGATTCATGCCGGTCGGATAGTTGATCGCCGCAACGCCGCGGCCGCGCCGGATCGTCATCGCTCAGGCCTCCCCGTAGGACGACATCTTCAGGTACTTTTCCGCAACCGGCCAATTGGCTACACGCGACGCCTCCTGCATGCATTCGATCAGCGCCGCGCCCGTGGTTTCCTGGCGGTGTGCCTTCATGTCGCCGTCGCGATAGGCGTTGATGAAGCGGAACTCGAGCGGGTCCATGCCGATCAGGCGCGCCAGCTTGTCCATCTGCACCTCGAGCGCGAAGTCGGCGATGGTAACGCCGAAGCCGCGCATGGCCGAGGACGGCGTGCGGTTGGTGTAGACGCACCAGGTGTCCACCCAGACGTTGGGTATGGTGTAGGGGCCGGGATAATGCGCCGCGCCTTTCTGCGCGCCGTAGGGCGAGTGGCGCGAATAGGCGCCGGCGTCGGTGTAGCCCCACACCTGCCGCGCGACGATGCGGCCGTCCTTCATGACGCCGTCCTTGAGCACGATCTTCTCGGCGGCGCGCGGCGAGGAAATCTGCATCTCCTCGTAGCGGCTGTAGACGAAGGAGACGGGCCGGCCCGTCATCTTTGCGGCGAGGATGGCGATCGGCTCGACTGTCACGTCTACCTTGCCGCCGAAACCGCCGCCGACCGTGCCGCCCACCATGTGCAGCTTATGGCCCGGCATCTGCAGGATGATCGAGGTGTTGTCGAGCGTGAAGAACATCGCCTGCGTGTTGGTGTAGCAGGTGAAGCGGTCGTTGCCTTCAGGCACGACGATGCAGCCCGTCGTCTCCATCGGCGCCTGCTCGATCGGCGAGGAGAAGTAGGTCTGTTCGAGGATGTGGTCGGCCTCGGCAAATCCCTTCTCGACATCGCCGAAGCGCACCTTTCGCGACGGCCCGCTGTCGTACATGTAAAAATTCTGGCCGTGGTGCTCGTTGACGATGGGCGCATCCGGGGCAAGTGCCGACTCGATGTCGAGGACGGCCGGCAGCACCTCGTAGTCGATCTTCACCTTGGCGGCTGCCTCGTTGGCCGCACGCTCGCTGTCGGCGAGCACGGCGACGATGGCCTCGCCCTTCCAGCGCACCTTGTCCTCGGCCAGCACATGCTCGTCCTCCGGTCCGACCTGGATGAGGATGAGGATGGTGTAGAGGTTGTGCGGTATGTCCTTGTGGGTGAGGATGCGATGCACGCCCGGATGCTTTTCCGCCTCGGACAGGTCGACCTTCCTGATGCGGGCGTGGTGATGCGGGCTGCGCACCATCTTGAGATAGAGCGTGCCCGGGAAATGCCGGTCGGCGAAATAGGTCGTCTTGCCAGTGACGTGGCCGGGCACATCGGCACGCTGCAGACCCTGGCCGAGTTCCTTGAGGTCGTCCTTGCGCTGGTCGGCGAAATAGCTCTTGGCGAGTTTCATCTGAAGCCTCACGCAGCGTTCTGGGAATTGGAGCGGGCGGCGGTCAGCACCGCGCGGATGATCGGCTCGTAGCCGGTGCAGCGACAGATGTTGCCGGAGAGCGCGTCGATGACGTCCTCGCGCGTCGGCTTCGGGTTGCTGTCGAGCAGCGCCTTGGCGGCCATGATCATGCCCGGCGTGCAGAAGCCGCATTGCGCAGCGAACTCGTCCATGAAGGCCCGCTGCAGCGGATGCAGTACACCGTCCCTGGCGAGGCCGCCGGTGGTGAGGATGTCGGCGCCGTTGCAGGTCTCGGCGAGCGTCAGGCAGGAAAGCCTCAATTCGCCGTCGATGATGACCGAGCAGGAGCCGCATGTGCCCTGATTGCAGCCGCCCTTGGGTGACGTGTCGCCGAGCTTGTCGCGCAGCACCTTGATGAGGGTCGCGCCGGCGTCGACGAACTCGGCTTTCTCCTCGCCATTGAGGGTAAACTGGACCGGAACCTTCGCCATCTTTCCTCCCTGGCGTTCTCCAACCGGATCGCTCGTCGGCCGCGCTACTCCAGAAGCAGGCGGCGGAAATGCACCGGAAGCACCTCTGCGCGATACCATGCGCTGGCGATCGCATCGGTGATCGGATGCACGCCTTCGCCTATGGCGGCCACCGCCGGCGCAACGTCCTCCTCCCTGAGCGTTGCGCCGGCGAGCGCCTTCTCGGCAGACCTGGCGCGGATCGGACGATCAGCCATGCAGCCGAGCGCGATCCTCGCGCTCCTCACCTTGCCGGCGTCGGCCTCGATGACGGCTGCGATGCTCAGCACCGCGACGCCCTTCGGCTTGACGCGAGACACTTTGACGAAGCGGAAGTTTTCGGCCGGCGGCACGGCAAAGCTGACGCCGGCGACGACCCTGCCGTCGCGGCCGGCCAGGAACTCCTCGATGCCGAGGTCGCCCGCCGTCGTGTGGACCGTCGCATCGAGCGCCAGCAGCGCAACCGCGAAATCGCCATAGGGCGCGGCGGCGAAAAGGTTGCCCCCGACGGTCGCCATGTTGCGGATCGCGGGACCGCCAACCGCCCTGGCGGCCTTCGCGATTGCCGACAGGTCGGGATGGCGGGCAACCGCCGACATGGCGACGGACGCGCCGATGGTCGCGCGGCCGCCCTCGACCTTGATCACGGACAGTTCCGGATCGGTCGAGCGCACGAAGGTCGACAGCGAGACGTCGCCTTCGTTCGCCGCGCGGACGACAAGCGTACCGCCGCCGATGTAGCGCGCTCCGGCATCCGACAATGCGGAACCGGCTTCGGCGAGCGTCGGATAGGTCTTCAGGGCAAGCGGCATTGCAGCCTCCCGGCTAAATCAGCTCTGGCCCGAAAAATGGCTCTTCAGTGCGTTGAAGCCGCCCTGAAACACGTTCTCGCCCATGCCCTTGGCGATCTCGTCGCCCTTGTCGGCCGGGGCGTCGAAGTCCGCCGTCCACACGGCATAGGTCCGGTCGCCGTCGGTGACGCGCTCGAGCTTCAGGGTCGAGCTGTGGTTCGAGATCGGCGCGGGATGACCGATGATCGAATAGGTGGTCAGGAAATCATCGTCGGAAAAGGCGGTCAGCTTCTCGCGGATGGTCGCGCCGGAGGCGACCTTGAACTTGCGCACGCAGCCGATATCCGTCGCCTTTCTGCCGTCCTCGATTTCGCTTTCCACCATGCGGGGATGCCAGCCCGGCAGCCCGTTGAAGTCGCGTATGCGCGCCCAGACCTTCTCGATCGGCGCGTCGATGACGCTCGAAATCCTGATTTTCGGCACGCAATCCTCCCTCGATCTTCGTCAGGAGAATAACGCCCCGCTTCAGACGCCGCTTATCAATGCGTCTCGATCGCTTATCGATCCGTCTGAATTTGTACGGGAGCGTTTCCAGCTTTCTCAGAATCGCGGAACCGCTCTATTGATTTGTTTTTACGCAATTCCGGACGCAAAACCGCTGCGCACTTTTGCTGGAATTGCTCTAGACGGCGCTCTGCATCGCCTCGCGGTAAAGCGTCGGCGGCACGCCGGCATGATCGCGGAAGAAACGCGTGAAATTGCCCTGCGTGGTGAAGCCGAGATTCCAGGCGACCGAGGTCAGCGGCTCGCGCGACCATTGCAGTTGCCTGAGCGCCTCCTCCATGCGCAGCGTGTTCCAATAGACGTTGGGCGTGAGGCTGGTCTGCTCCTTGAACAGCGCGAAGAAGTGCGGCCGCGACAGGCCGACGTTCTTCGCCACCTCGTCGAAGCAGATGCGCTCGCAGACGTTGGCCTTCATCAGATCGATGGCCTTGAGCACGCGGTGGTCGATGCCGTCATGGCCGGAAACGCGGACGCGGCGCGGGCGGACCTGATCGGCGGCGTCGGCCAGGCTGTCGATCAGCCGCTCGATCTCGTAGAGCGCGAGTTCGTCCACCTCGCCATTGCTGAGCTCCTCGTAGAGCATGACGGCGGCGCGGTGCAGCCACGGGTCGATCGGGATCGCCGCGGACGCGAAAATCGTCTGCCCGCGCGGGATGCCGCGGCGGCGATAGAACCATTCCGGATCGATGTAGAAGGCAAGGAACTTTCCAGGGCGGCCGTCGGCCGAAAGCGCGTGGCTGTGCGGCTGGAGCGAGTTTATGCCGGCGGCGACGTCCGGACCGAGCAGCACCTTCACGCTGCCGACCGTCATCTCGCCGGCGGCGCCGTCGAGCCAGAGGATGATGTGCGCCTCCGCATGGGCATGGGTGACGAAATCGCTGGCGACATTGAGCACGGACACATGCCCGAATGCTCCGCGAAAGAGGCGGATCGAGGTGGCCATCTGCTTCCTCCCAGGGCTTCGTGGCTTGTGTTCTCGTGGCCCCGTTCCTGGAAATAGTGCTGTGGCGGCGCTCGCTCGTCAATACGGGCGGAATGCGACGGCGCGAACGGGCGTTCGCGGGACATGCCCGCCGTCCAAACAGAAAGGGCGGCTCCGAGGCCGCCCTTTCTTCGATCAGTGTGCCGGCGCCACGGCAGGCGGCGCTGCCTCGACGTGGGGCTTCAACTCCTTGCGGGAGATGAAGGTGTAGAACATCGGCACCACGAAGAGCGTGAACAGCGTGCCGATGAGGATGCCGGAGAAGATCACCAGACCCATCGAGTAGCGCGCCGCAGCGCCCGCGCCGGCCGCGATGATGAGCGGCACGACGCCGAGCGCCATGGCGGCCGTCGTCATCAGGATGGGGCGAAGCCGAGTCTTGGCCGAGGCGATGATGGCATCGCGGCGGGAGAGGCCCTGCTCCTCGCGCAACTGGTTGGCGAACTCGACCATGAGGATGCCGTGCTTGGTGATCAGGCCTATCAGCGTGATCAGGCCGACCTGCGTGTAGATGTTCAGCGTACCCAGGCCGAGGTTGAGCGGCAGGAGCGCGCCGAAGATCGACAGCGGCACCGACATCATGATGATGAGCGGATCGCGGAAGCTCTCGAACTGGGCGGCTAGCACGAGATAGATGACGACGACCGCCAGAACGAAGGCGATGGCAATCGTGTTGCCCTGCTCCTTCTCGAGACGCGACTGGCCAGAATAGTCGATGAAGAAGCCGGCCGGCAGCAGCGGCCGCGCGATGTCCTCGATAGTCTGCAACCCGTCGCCGGTGGTGACGCCCGGAACCGGCAGCGCCGAGATGGTCGCCGAGTTCAGCTGGTTGAACTGCTCGATCGCGGCCGGCGAGGCGTTGGTCGAGACGGAAACCACCGCCGAGAGCGGCACCATGTCCCCGGTGACCGACCGCACGTAGTAGCTGCCGAGATGCTCGGGATTGCCGCGCAGCTTTTCGGGCACCTGCATGATGATGTCGTAGCTGTTGGAATCGCGGTCGAACTGCGCGACGGCACCGCCGCCGACGAGCAGGCTGAGCGTCGAGCCGATCTCGCTGATCGGCAGGTTGAGCGCCGCCGCCCGGTCGCGGTCGATGCTCAGCGTGACCTGCGGTGCGTCGAAGGCGAGCGTGTTCTGCACGACGATGAAGCGGCCGGATTCCTGCGCCTTCTGCTTGACCTGCTCGGCGATCTCGTAGACCTGGCTCGGATCGCTGGTCGACTGGATCACCATCGAGATCGGCAGGCCGCCGCCGGCGCCCGGCAGCGAGGGCGGCGCGAAGACGAGCGCCTCGACGCCGGCAACCTTCGAGAGCCGGCCCTGGATGTCCTGCTGCAGTTCCTTCTGCGAGCGGCCGCGTTCTCCCCAGTCCTTGAAGGCCCAGAGCGCGATGCCGCTGTTGGTCTGGCCGCCGAAGCCGACGACCGTGAAGTAGGCCCGCAGCTCCTCGATCTCCTTGGTCAGCTCCATCATCTGGTCGGCATAGAGTGAGGTGTATTCGGTGGTCGCGTAGCGCGGCGCCGTCACCAGCGAGAAGAGCGCGCCGGAATCCTCTTCCGGGGCGAGCTCGCTCGACGTCTTCAGGAACATGAAGCCGGTCACCGAAATCAGGGCAATGACGATCATCAGCGTCACCGGCCGGTATTTCAGCGAGCCTGACACGAGCCGCTCGTAGCGGCTGGCGACCCTGTCGAACGTGCGATCGACGATCCGCTGGAAGCGGCCATGCTCGCCGCCCTTCAGGATGCGCGCGGCCATCATCGGCGTGATGGTGACGGCGACGAGGCCGGAGATCACGACGGCGCCGGCAAGCGTCAGCGCGAATTCGCGGAAGAGCGAACCGGTGAGACCGCCGGTGAAGGCAAGCGGTGCGAAAACGGCGGCAAGCGTGATCGTCATGGCGACGACCGGCGCGAAGATCTCGCGCATGCCCTGGAACGCCGCCTGCATGGGCGACATGCCTTCCTCGATATGGCGCTGGATGTTCTCGACCACCACGATGGCGTCGTCGACCACGAGGCCGATCGCCAGCACCATGGCGAGCAGCGTCAACAGGTTGATCGAGTAGCCCATCAGGAAAAGGATGAACAAGACGCCGATCAGCGACAGCGGGATGGTCACGATCGGCATCAGCACCGAACGGAACGAGCCGAGGAACAGGAGGATGATGACGACGACGATGGCGACCGCCTCGGCGATCGTCTTGAACACTTCCTCGATCGAGGCGCTGATCGTCTCGGTCGAATCGTAGACGAGCGTGATCGTCATACCCTCGGGCAGCGATTCCTGCACCGCCGGGAGTTCCGCGATCACGGCGGCGGCCGTGTCGAGCGGATTGGCCGAGGGCGTCGGGAAGATGCCGATGAAGGTACCGGGCTCGCCGTTGAACTTGACGACCGTGTCGGTGCTCTCGGCGGCGAGCTCGATCTCGGCGACCTCGCGCAGGCGGATCACCTTGCCGTCCGCCGACTTCAGCGGCAGCGCGCCGAAGCTTTCCGGCGTCTGCAGCGTCGACTGCATGGTGACGGAATAGGTGACGTATTCGTTCTTGGTCTTGCCCGGCGCCGACAGGAAGTTGGCCGATTTGAGCGAGGCCAGCACCTCGGACGCCGTGATGCCACGCGCGGCGAGCCGGATGGGATCGATCCAGATGCGCATCGAATAGTTGGCGGCGCCGAGCACCTGCACCTCGGCGACGCCCTCGACGGTCGAGAGGCGCGGCCGGATGACGCGCTCGATATATTCGGTCAGCTGCTCGGCCGTCATGTTCGGGTTCTGCATCGCGAGATACATGATCGCGAACTGCTGGCCGGTGCCCTTGACGATGGTCGGGTCCTCGGCGTCCGGCGGCAACTCGCTGCGCACCTGCTGCACCTTGGACATGACTTCCGTCAGCGCCGCGTCGGGGTCGGAACCGAGCTGCATCTGCACGGTCACGACGCTGGCCGAGGGACGGCTCTGCGAGGTCACGTAGTCGATGTTCTCGGTGGTGGCGACGGCAGCCGCGATCGGCGCCGTGATGAAGCCCTGGATGAGGTCGGCCGCGGCGCCCGGATAGGGCGTCGTGATGGTGACGACAGTCTCCTCGACCTCCGGATATTGGCGCACGGTCAGGTTGAACAGCCCCTGGAAGCCCAGCAGCAGGATCATAAGGGCCAGGACCGTCGACAGCACCGGTCGACGGATGAAGATATCGGACGGACTCATGGCAGCATCGCCGCCTGGGTCGCGCGCGTCGTCGGGTCGATCGTGTTGTCGATGACGACTACGGCGCCGTTGGACAGGCGGTTCTGGCCGGCGGTGACGACCTCGTCGCCCGGCTTCACGCCTTCGGTGACCTCAACCCGGTTCTGGTTCCGGCGTCCCGGCTTGACGAATATCTGCCGCGCGACGAGCACGGGAGCCTGTTCACCCTCGGCTTTCTCCGGTGCGGCCTCTCCTTCCTGTCCTGCCGCCTGCCCGGCGGCCTCGCCCGCCGATCCAGCGGCAGCCGCGCCTTCCTTCGGGCGGACGACATAGATGTAGTCGCCGTAAAGGCTGCTGACCAAGGCGGTCTGCGGCAATGCGATCACGTCGCTCTCGGCGGGCAGCTGGACGCGAGCCTGCACATACTGGCCGGGGCTGAGAAGCCCCTGCGGGTTGGTGATCTCGGCGCGGACGGCCACCAGCCTGGTCGCGGGATCCACCTTGGGATCGATGCCGACGATGGAGCCCGTGAAGGGCATGTCGTTGGTGGTCACGCCGAAACGGACCGGTTGACCGATCTCCAGTTGGGCGAGCCGCTGCTCGGGCACGGAGAAGTCGGCCCGCATCGTCTCGAGATCCTGGAGCGTCGCCACGACCTGCGAGGGCGAGAGGTACTGGCCGACGTCGATGCGCGGAATGCCGATGGTGCCGCTGAACGGCGCCCTGAGCTGGCGCTGGTCAAGCACCGCCTGCAGCTTCGCCACCTGCGACTTCGAAGCCGAGGACGCGGCCTGCGCCTCGTCGACGGCGACGTCGGAGCCGACGCGCCTCTTCTGCAGTTCCATGGCCCGTTCGAGCCGCTGCTGGTCGAGCGCCGCCTGCGTCTTGGCCGCTTCGAGGTCGGCCCGCTGCACGGCGTCGTCCAGCTGCACCAGCACGTCGCCCTGCGTCACCCGCTGGTTTGACTTGAAGCGGATTTCCTTGACCACGCCGGCAGCCTCGACCGTCAGATCGACGCCGCGCGCGGCAGCAACCGTACCGATCGCCTCAATGCCGGGCGTCCACTCGATCGGCTCGACCTTGATCGTCGACACTGTGACCGGAGCGACCGGCATGTTGGCGAAAAAGTCCTGGATCGCCTGGTCGCGGAACATGTTGAAGCCGACGATGCCCCCGCAAACCAGGACAACGAGCACAAATGCGATGATGAAGCGGAGGATCATGGTTCCGACCGGGCAGATTATTTGAGGTTGGAGGGAATCGTTACAGGCGCCGCCAGCAGAGCCACCCCTGGCGCCGGTCACCTGGCGCGCATTACTGTACCGTCTGGACGGTAATGTCAATCCGCGCTAGATAGGCTTCATGACAAAAGTAGGCAGGCCCAGTTCGCGCGACAAGATTGTAGCGGCCGCCGTCGACCTGGCGAAGGAGGTCGGACCGGGACACGTCTCGCTCGACGCCGTCGCGCATCGCGCCGGAGTATCGAAGGGCGGGCTGCTCTACAACTTCCCGTCGAAGAAAAAGCTCCTGGAAGCGATCGTCTCCTATCATCTGGAGAAGTTCGAAAGTGCGCTTGCCGAAAGAACCGAGGTGGATCGCGGCAAGCCCGACAGCGTTATTGCGGCCTGCGTGGCTCTTTACGAGATGGACTGCAAGAAAGGGCTGCCCCCGGCTTCCGGCTTTCTTGCGGCGCTTGTCGAAAACCCAGATCTTCTGCTTCCTGTCCGCGAGGTGAGCCGAAGGCTGATCGACAATATACGCTCGAACGCTTCCGACCAGTCCGCGGCCCTCGTCGCCTTCATGGCGCTGGAAGGGCTGCGCTGCCTCCCCCTGCTCGATATCGACGTGCTGACCCAGGAGGAACGCCATCTGGTCATCGAGAAACTTCACGATATCGTGAAATGCAAAGGGTTGGCGCGCCCGTAGTCGTCGCGCGCACACCAAAATCCACTCACGCCCCAAAGACCGAATCAGCGGCTTGACTCGACCGCACGATCGCTGCACGCTCGAAATGGTCAGACCAATTTACCGATTTCCGGTCCGAAGCGGGGGGAAGCGTGCCGATCCATGCCATCGAACCGCCGCGACTTTATCGTCAGGTGGCCGATCAGTTGAGGCAGATGATCGACAGCGGCGAGTACGCCGTCGGAGCGCGTCTGCCGGCAGAGCGGGAACTCGCCGAACAGTTCGGCCTTTCCCGGCCGACCATCCGCGAGGCGCTCATAGCGCTCGAAGTGGAAGGGCGCATCCGCATCCGCGTGGGTTCGGGCATCTATGTCCGGGCCATGGCCGAGAACGTACCGCCACCATCCCAGGCCACCAATGACGAGGGACCGTTCGAGCTGCTGAGGGCGCGCGAATTCGTCGAAGGCGCGATCGCGGCCGAAGCCGCGCTTCTGGCCAGCCCGCACGACATCAAGACGATCGACGACGTGCTCGACCGCATGAAGAGCAGCGACCACCCGTCGGAAGCGACGATCGGCCTCGACCGCGAGTTCCACACCAGCGTGGCGAGCATTCTGGGCAACGCAGTGCTCGTCCGCTTCATCGGCGAGATGTTCGACCAGCGCCTCAATCCCTATTTCCAGCGCCTTTCGAGCTATTTCGAGAACCGTCAGTCGTGGCAGTCGGCGCTGGAGGAGCATGTCGCGGTGCGCGACGCCATCGCCGGGCGGGATCCGGCACGGGCCAAGGCGGCGATGCAGGAGCATCTGCGACTATCGCAGCAGAGATTCTCGCGCAATTTCGGTGACAAACTGGGGCAATGAGTTCGGCAATGGAGACAGGCGAGGCCGGGAGGAGTTCGGCCTGATCGTCAAATCAAGGAGGAGGAAATCATGCTCAGGAAATACGCGATCATTGCCGGCGCGCTCGCCGCGCTGGTTACCCCGGCTACGGCCCAGACGACGCTCAAATGGGCGCATGTGTACGAAACGTCCGAACCTTTCCATACGGAGTCGGTGTGGGCGGCCGAGGAGATCGCAAAGCGCACCGACGGCCGCTACAAGATCGACGTGTTCCCCGCCTCGCAGCTCGGCAAGGAAACCGACATCAACCAGGGCCTGACGCTCGGCACCGTAGACATCATCATCTCCGGATCGAGCTTCGCGGCGCGTGAGTTCCCGCGCATCGGCGTGACCTACTATCCCTACATCTTCCGCGGCGCCGACCACCTGCTCGCCTATGCCAAGAGCGACATCTACAAGGAGCTCACCAAGGGCTACGAGGAGGCCTCGGGCCATCACATCACGGCGACGACCTACTACGGCACGCGCCATGCGACGGCGAACAAGGCGATCGAGAAATGCGCCGACATGGAAGGCCTGAAGATCCGAGTGCCCGATGTGCCCGCCTATCTGGCGATGCCGCGCGCCTGCGGCGCCAACACGGCACCGATCGCCTTCGCGGAAGTCTACCTGGCGCTCCAGCAGGGCACGGTCGAGGGGCAGGAGAACCCGCTGACCACGATCGAGGCGAAGAAGTTCTACGAGGTGCAGACGCACATCAACCTGACCGGCCACATCGTCGATCATCTGAACACCGTCGTCTCGCAGTCGCGCTGGGCCTCCCTGTCTGACGAGGACAAGGCGATCTTCACCGAAGTGATGCAGGAGGCCGCAGCCAGGGCGACGCAGAAGATCGTCGCGCGCGAGAAGGAACTCGTGCAGGAGTTCAAGGAGAAGGGCCTGACCGTCGTCGAATCCGACACGTCCGATTTCGAGAAGAACGTGCTCGAGAAGGCGACCTTCGAGGAATTCGGCTACGAAAAGGCCGACTGGGAAGCGATCCGCGCCATCCAGTAGCCCAGCCGACCGGGCCCGGCGCCTGCCGCCGGGTCCACGTCCCTCCGACAAGCCAAGCGCGGAAGCTACCGATGACGCAAGAGATCCATACCCAGATCACCGCCGAGGAGATCGCACAGGTCTTCGACGAGGAGCCGCCTCCGGCCGACCTGTCGATCTATGCGGTGGAGGACTGGGTGACGATGGCGGTGTTCTGGGGCATGGGGCTCTGCGTCTTCCTGCAGTTCTTCACCCGCTACGCACTCAACGACAGCCTGGCCTGGACGGAGGAGATCGCCATCAACTGCCTGGTGGTGGTGGTCTTCCTCGGCTCGGTCATGTGTACCCGGATGACCCGCCATATCCATGTCGACATGCTCTACCGCTATCTGCCGGCCCACGTCGGCCGGGTCCTCGCCCTTGCCGTCAGCCTGATCAGCATCGGCTTCTTCGCCTACATGTCGTGGCTCTTGTGGCGCTATGCCGGCATCGTCCACCGCGAGCGGATGGTGACCATCGACCTGCCGCGCAACCTCGTCTTCTATACCGTCTTCGCCAGCTTCTTCCTGATGATGCTGAGGCAGATCCAGGTCTTCTTCGCCGATCTCCGGCGCGGCTATTCCGTGCTGGAACGTCCGGAAGCCTTCGAGACCCAGGGGATCTGAAACATGCTTCTGCTCATCGGTTCGTTCCTGCTGCTCATGCTCGTCGGCGCGCCTGTGGCGGTGTCGATGGCCACCGCCTCGCTGCTTTACCTGATCTTCTACGGCGTGGCCCCCGACATCATCGCCGCGCAGCGGATGATCGCCGGCGTCGAGAGCTTCCCGCTGCTGGCGGTGCCCTTCTTCATCCTCGCCGGCAACCTGATGAACACGGCCGGCGTGACCGGCCGCATCTACAGCTTCGCGCTGGCGGTGGTCGGCTGGATGAAGGGCGGCCTCGCCCAGGTCAACATCATCGGCTCGGTCGTTTTCGCCGGCATGTCGGGCGCGGCGCTCGCCGACGCCGCCGGCATCGGCACGATCGAGATCAAGGCGATGCGCGACCACGGCTATCCGATCGACGCCGCCGTCGGCGTGACGGCGGCCTCTTCCACGGTCGGGCCGATCTTCCCGCCGTCGATACCCTTCGTCATCTACGGCATGATGGCCAACGTCTCGATCGGCGCGCTGTTCATGGCCGGCATCCTGCCGGGCATCGTCATGATGGTGCTGATGATGATCACGGTCGCCATCTTCGCCTATCGCTACGGCTGGGGTTCCGACACCCCGTTCAGCTGGCGCCGGCTGTTCGCCGCCTCGGCCGAGGTGCTCGTCGTCGCGGCCTTCCCGGTCGCCGTCTACCTGCTGACGCTCACCGGCCTGTCCATCAATCTCTCGGTGCTGGTCGCGCTGGTCGTGCTGATCGTGCTCGACTGGTATTTCGATTTCTCGGCGGTGATGGCGCTGATGACGCCGGTCATCCTGATCGGCGGCATGACGATGGGCTGGTTCACGCCGACCGAGGCAGCGGTTGCGGCCGTCATCTGGTCGCTGTTCCTCGGCCTGGTGCGCTACCGCTCGATGACGCTGCGCTCGCTCGCCAAGGCCAGCTTCGACACGATCGAGACGACGGCCTCGGTGCTGTTCATCGTCACCGCCGCGTCGATCTTCGCCTGGCTGCTTACCGTCAGCCAGGCCGCGCAGCTCTTCTCCGACGCCATGTTCTCGCTAACCGACAACAAATGGATGTTCCTGATCCTGGTGAACATCCTGCTGCTCATCGTCGGCTGCTTCCTCGACACGATCGCCGCGATCACCATCCTGGTGCCGATCCTGATGCCGATCCTCGCCCGTTTCGACGTCGACCCCGTGCATTTCGGCCTGATCCTGACGCTCAACCTGATGATCGGGCTGCTGACGCCGCCGGTCGGCGTGGTCATGTTCGTGCTGTCGCGGATATCGGGCCTGTCGGTCGAGCGCACCACCATGGCGATCCTGCCCTGGATGGTGCCGCTGCTCATCGCCCTGGTGATCATCACCTTCGTGCCGGCCGTCTCGCTGTGGCTGCCGACGCAGATGGGCCTGATCAGATGAGCGAGGCCCTTTCCGCCACGCTGTTCGGCCCGGAGGACCTCCGGCTCGTCGCGGCGGAGCTGCCGCCGCTGGCAGAAGGCATGGTGCGCATCCGCTTCGGCGCCGGCGGCATATGCGGCTCCGACCTCCACTATTTCCGCCATGCGCGCACCGGGGATTTCGTGGTCACCTCGCCGCTGGTGCTCGGCCACGAGGTCGCCGGCGATGTCGTCGAGATCAACGGCGAAGCACCGGGCCTGTCGTTCGGAGACCGTGTCGCCGTCAACCCGTCGCGCTGGTGCGGCCATTGCCGCTACTGCCGCGAGGACCGGCCCAATCTGTGCGAGAACATCTATTTCATGGGCTCGGCGTCGAAGACGCCGCACATGCAGGGCGGCTTCGCCAGCCTGTTCGACGCCACGCCCGCGCAATGCGTCAAGGTTCCCGACAGCGTGCCCTATGCGGCGGCGGCGCTGGCGGAGCCGCTGGCGGTCTGCCTGCATGCGGTGGCGCGCGCCGGAGATATCGGCGGCAAGAGCGTCGTCCTGTTCGGCGCCGGACCGATCGGGCTGCTGACGATGCTGGCGGCGAAGCTGAAGGGCTGCGGCCGCGCCACGATGGTGGACGTCGCGGCAGCGCCGCTGACCTTCGCGGAACGCCTTGGAGCCAACCGCGTCATCAATGCGGGCGCCGGCGACGACGAATTGAGGACCGCCGCCAGGGAATACCCCTTCGACGTGGCGTTCGAGGTGACGGGAACGGCGGCCGGGCTCGCCTCGGCGATCTCAAGCGTGCGGCGCGGCGGCACGCTGGTGCAGATCGGAAACCTCCCCGGCGGCCAGATCCCCGTCGCAGCCAACGCCATCATGGCCAAGGAACTCGACTTCAGGGGCACGTTCCGGTTCGGCGCAGAGTTCGACGAGGCAGTAAGCCTGATCGCGGCCGGCGCGGTGGACGTGCTCAAGCTCGTCACCGCCGAGCAGGCGCTGTCATCGGCGCCGGCGGCCTTCACGCTGGCCCTCGACCGGTCGAGGAGCGTCAAGGTCATGCTGAGCCGGGACTGATCCCCACGCCCATGCCGGGCGACCGCACGGGCGGCCGTCGCGAAACTGCTCTGAAGCGGGTGGCGGCGGAACGGCCAAATCATTCCGCGGTAGTACTCGATAGATTGCTGGAGAAAAGAAAAGCGCCGGCCTATCGGCCGGCGCCCCCAAATTGAATAGCCGCTCAGAAATCGAACTGGTCGATGTTCTCGGCGGTAAAGGTGGTCAGCGAGGACTGCGTGTTGATCGAATTGCCCTCGTTGATGGTGATGGTGCCGAGATCAGGCACCTCGAAGGTGGAGCCCACCTCATTCTTGGCCTTGCCGGCCTTCAGGTCGACTGCGAGGTGCGCGGCGAGCCAGCCTTCATTGTAGGGCGACCACAGCTGGAAGGCCTTGACCGTGCCGTCCTTGACGAAGTCGCGCATTTCGCTCGGCAGTCCGAGGCCGGTCACGTTGACCTGCTCGGCGACGCCGCGCGACTGCACCACCTGGGCGGCCGCCGCAACGCCGACCGTCGTCGGCGCGATGACGCCCTTGAGGTCGGGGTAGTTGGCCAGCAGCGCTTCCATCTCGCTGGTCGACTTCTCCGGCTGGTCGTCGCCGTAGACGGTCGCCACCAGCTTCATCTTGGCGTATTTCGGGTCCTTGATCGCCTCGTTCATGCCCTTGATCCAGAAGTTCTGGTCGGGAGCCTCGGTGGTGGCCGAGAGGATGGCGATCTCGCCCTCGTAGCCGATCAGCGAGCCGACCATCTCGATCTGGTCCGCGCCGACCTTGGTGAAGTCGGTCGGCAGGATGGTCAGATCGCGGTGCGATTCGTTCCCGGTGATGTCGCCGTTCACGGTCATCACGATGATGCCCTTGGCGCGCGCCGCGTCGAACACCTGGTTCAACGCGTCGGGGCTGTTGGGCGAAATGGCGATGACGTCCACGCCACGCTGTATCTGGGCTTCGATGAAGGGGATCTGCGAGGTGGCTTCGGCGGTCGCCGGCGCGACGAACTCGAAGTTGCAGGCGATCTTCTGGCAAGCCTCGACGAAGCCCTTGGTCAGGGAGTCGAAATACGGGTTGCCCGTGTTCTTGCCGATGAACACGATGTCGATCTTGTCCTGGGCAAGGGCGCCGGTGGAGAGCGCGAGGCCTGCCGCCAGAGCTATCAGTGATTTCTTCAGCACTTCAAATCCTCCTTGTTGAAAGTCCTGTTGAAATTAACCCGGTGGATCCGGGATCATTGCCCGCTACCTTTGCGTGCGGGAATAGATGAAATTGGTGGCGATGATGGCGACGATGAGCAGAACGCCCAGCACCGTCAGTTGAATGGCAGGCAGCAGGTTGGCGACCGTCATACCGGTTGAGACGACGACCAGCAGCCAGGCGGCAAGGAAAGTACCGAGAATGGTGCCCCGGCCGCCGAAGATGTAGGTGCCGCCCAGCATCGCCATCAGCACCATCTGCAGCTCGCCGCCAAGGCCGAGATCGTAGCGCACCGAGCCGAGGCGCGAAGCGGTCATCATGCCGGCGACAGCAGCGACCAGCCCCATGAGCAGGAACAGGACGAGCTTTATGCGCCGGGTGCGGATGCCGGCATAGCGGGCCGCCACTTCGTTGGTGCCGATTTGATAGATTTGCCTGCCGAAGATGGTGCCGGCCAGGATCAGCCCAAGCAGGAGTGAGACGACGACGAAGATCACCACCGGCACGGGGATGCCGAGAACCAGCACCTTGTCGATGCCGATGAACCAGTCCGGCACGCGGATCGACTTGTCGCCGGCGATGATCTGCGCGAGCCCGCGATACAGAGTCAGCGTGCCGATGGTGACGATGATGGAGGGCAGTTGCAGCGCGATCACCATGAAGGCGTTGAGCGCGCCCATGGCAAGGCCGGCGGCCAGACCGATCAGGATGGCGACCGGCATCGGGATGCCCGACGCCTGCGCCCAGGCGAACAGGCAGGCCGAGAGCGCCATGTTGGCCGCCGGCGAAAGATCGATCTCGCCGGCGATGATCACCATGGTGAACACCAGCGCGACGATGGCGAACTCGGCCGAGAGGGTGAAGCTCCTGAGAATGTAGTTGATGTCGAGGAAGAACGGCGACAGCTGGCTGGCGACGATGACGGCCAGGATAAGCAGGGCGAGCGTCATCGTCTCGGGGCGCACGAGGATGACATGCAGGAGCGGACGCGGCGGCGCCGCCTCGCGGCCGGCGATATTCCGTGTGGTGTCGGCCGCGCTCATGCCCCTGGAATCCTCATGCTCGGGCGATCCTGAGACCGGCGATGCCCTGCTGGCGCACCGAGCGGTCGATCAGCAGCGCGACGAGGATCACGGCGCCGTAGATGGCGCCTTGTGCGGTGCCGGGAATACCAAGCAACGGCAGTGCGGCAGCGACGCAGCCCATCAGCAGCACGCCCAGCACGACGCCGAGCACCGAGCCGACACCGCCATTGATCGAGACGCCGCCGATGACCACCGCTGCTATCACCTGGAACTCGAAGCCGAAGCCGGTGTTGGATGGGTTCACGAAGCCCCAGCGGCTCGCATACATGATGCCGGCGAGCCCGGAGAGCGCGCCGGAAATGGCGAAGACGAGGAGCGTGACCTGCGTGACCTTGATGCCGCGCAGCGGCGCCGCCACCGGGTTGGAGCCGAGCGCGAAGATCTGCCGCCCGACGCGGGTATGCATGACGAACCAGTAGGTCGCGAGCGCCACCGCGAAGGCCATGAAGATGATCCACGGAATCCCCAGGATCGGCGAGGTCTGGCTCATCGCCTTCAGTTCGCTCGGGATGAACTGGCGATCGACCTGGCGCGCGTTCGAGACGATGAAGGTCAGCCCGCGATAGAGGTTGAGCGTTCCCAGGGTCACGATGATCGCCGGCAGCCGGAACAGGGTGACGAGCGCACCGTTGACCAGCCCGAGCAGTGCGCCGATGCCGATGGCGACGACGAAGCCGAGTCCCCAGGGGATGCCGGGCATGTCGCGGAACATCATGCCGGTCACCATGGCCGAGAGGCCGAGCATCGAGCCGATCGAAAGGTCGACATGGCGGGCGACCAGCACCAGCATCTGGCCCATGGCGGCGATCATCACCAGCGGGGTCAGGAGCAGGATGACACGCAAGCTGTTGAGGGTAAAGAACTGAGGCTTGTAGAGGCTGACTACGACAGTGAAGAGCACGATCATCACCGCGATTCCGGTCTCGCGGCGGACGAGGATCGAGCGGAGCGCGTTCACGCTGCCTCCTCCACGCGCTGGCTGCGCGGCACGGCGGCGCTCATGATCTTCTCCTGGTTCGCTTCGGCGCGCGAAAGCTCGGCCGTGAGCCGGCCTTCGGCCATCACCAGGATACGGTCGCAGAGCGCCAGAAGCTCGGGCATCTCGGAGGAGATGAGGAGGATCGCCCTGCCCTGCGCGGCCAGTTCGCCGATCATGTCGTAGAACTCTGCCTTGACGCCGATGTCGATGCCGCGGGTCGGCTCGTCGAGGATGAGGATGGACGGGTCGGCGAGCAGCCAGCGGGCAAGGATCGCCTTCTGCTGGTTGCCGCCCGAGAGTTCGCCGATCGGCTGTTTCACCGAGGCAAGCCGGATGCGGAGCTTCTTCACTGCGTCCTGCGCCAGGCTCTTTTCGACCGCCCGGCGGATTATGCCGGCCGGAGCTATCTTGCCCGGGATCGCGGCGGTGATGTTCTGCTCGACCGGCAAGGTGCGAAAGATGCCCGCGACGGCCCGGTCCTCGGGCACGAAGGCAAGGCCTAGCGCGATCGCATCCTCCGGCTTTTCGATCTCGGCAGCCTTGCCGTTGACCTTCACCGTGCCGCTTTCGGCCGGCGCGACACCGAAGATGGCGCGGGCGACATCGGTGCGGCCGGCGCCGACCAGGCCGCCAAGCCCGACAATCTCGCCGTGCCTGACAGAGAAGCCGATATCGTAGAAGACGCCAGGCAAAGTGAGACCCTGCACCTCGAGCGCCACGTCGCCGATCGTGGCCGAGTGCTTGTGCATATATTCCTTGAGCGGCCGACCGATCATCAGCCGGATGATGTCGGCGTCGCTGAGATTTCCGATCGTATCGGTGGCGATCTTGTCGCCGTCACGGAAGATGGTGACGCGGTCGCACAATGCGCGCACTTCCTCGAGCCGGTGCGAGATGAAGATGATGGTGCGGCCTTCGTCACGCAGGCGCCGAGCTATGCCGAACAGCGTCTCGACCTCGCGCGGCGTGAGCGGCGCGGTCGGCTCGTCCATGATGATCAGCCGGCTGTCGGAGGCAAGCGCGCGGGCGATCTCCACCATCTGCTGGTCGGCGATGGACAGGCCGCGCATCGGACGCGTCACATCGATGTGGACGCCGAGCAAGTCCATGTAGCGATGCGCCTCTCGCGTCATCTCGGCCCACGGCACCTTGGAGAACCAGCCATCCTCTGAACGCCCGAGCACGAGATTTTCGGCCACCGACAGGTCGGGGAAGGAGATCGGCTCCTGGTGGATCAGCGTGATGCCGAGCTTCTGCGCCACCACGGGATTGGTTACCTCGACCGGCTGGCCATTGAGCGCCAGCGTGCCGCGCGTCGGGAGGTGGACGCCGGCGAGGATCTTCGCGAAGGTCGACTTGCCGGCGCCGTTCTCACCCAGCAGCGCATGGATCTCGCCCTTCATCAGGTCGAGATCGACGCCGCGCAGCACCTCGACACCCGCGAAGGATTTCGAGATGTCGCGCGCCGAGATCAGCGGAGTGGCGTCGGCTTCGCTCATGCAGGCACCGGCGCATCGGGATGGATCAGCTTCTGCGCCTTCAGCTCGGCCCAGAACGCAGCCGGGATCTTCACGCCCAGCGCCGCGACATTGGCCTCGACCTCGCTCGGCTTCGCCGCCCCAGGTATGACCGAGACGACGGCCGGGTGGGCCAGCACGAACTGCAGCGCCGCGACCGGCATGCTGACGGCGTGCGCCTTGCACGCCGCCTCGATGCCGCGCACCCGCGCCTGCACCTCGGGCGATGCCGCGCCGTAGGCGTATTTCGCGCCGGCGCCCGAGCCGGTGACGAGGATGCCCGAGGCGAAGGGAGCGCCGATGATCACCGAGACGTTGCGGTCGTGCAGGGCCTTCATGCCGCGCGTCAGGCTGTCCTGGTCTATCAGCGTGTAGGGCATGGCGACGATGCAGAAGTCGAGATCGACCTTTGTCGCGATGCCTTCCAGCGCCTCGTTGTTGTTGATGCCCATGCCGTATGCCTGGATATCGCCGGACTTCTTCAGCTCGACCAGCGCCCTGGCGCCGGACTCGATGAGCTGCTTCTCGTAGCCCGCCTGCCTGTCGCCGTGGAAACCGGCGTCGAGGTCGTGGATGACCAGCGCGTCCACCGTGTCGAGAGCGAGACGCTGCAGCGCTTGCTCGTAGGAGCGCATGACGCCGTCATAGGTGTAGTCGAAGTTAACCTCGAAATTCAGCCCGCCAGTCCACGGCGCGCGGTCGAAGGTCTTCGGGTCGGCCGGGCGGTGGAGGGTGCGTCCGACCTTGGTGGTCACCTGGAAATCGCCGCGCGGTTTGGTCCGCAGGAATCCGCCAAGCCGGTGTTCGGAGAGGCCGCGGCCATACCACGGCGCGGTGTCGTAATAGCGCACGCCGGCTGCCCAGGCGGCATCCATGGTGGCGCGGGACTCGGCTTCGTCGACCTTGCCATAGAGTTCGCCCAGATGCGCGGTGCCTAGCCCGAAAACGGGAAGTTCAAGGGAGGTTTTTCCGACACGACGGCGACTGGCAACGGTGACGGTCACGGCGGTAGCTCCTCCCAAAGCGACGCGGCGAGACAGGCACTCGCTCTCGTTCGAGTGCAACTTGTCAGACAAAAATTAGTTTGACAAGTTTTTACCCGATGGCCATTCGTAGGCATCGCAGGAGCAACCGACCGGCAGAGTTGGAGCCCGATAAGAGGGAGAAAGATGCCAGCCTTTCCGATCATCGACACGCACCTGCACGTCTGGGACCAGACCCGGCTCAAATACAGCGCGTTCGAGGGAAGCCCGCTTTTCGGCCATCCCTACCATGTCGAGGATTATCGCCGGGACTGCGGCGCCGTCGAGGTGGAGGCGATGGTGTTCCTCGAATGCTACGCGGATTTCTGGGAGGGCGGCGGCCAGTATATCGAGGAGATCGAATTCGTCGAGGATGAGCAGCGACGCGACCCGCGCATCAAGGCGATCATCCCGATGGCGCCGCTCGAGTGGGGCGCCAAGGTCCGGCCCATGCTGGAGAAGATGCGCGACGAACATCCTGATGTGCGCGGCATCCGCCGCATCATGGAGTTCGACGAGGACCCGCGCGGCCTCACCATGAGCGAAGGTTTCATCGAGGGCACCAACCTGCTGGCAGAGTTCGGCTGGACCTTCGACATCAATCCCAACTACACGCAGATGGATTTCATCCGCGAATGGGTGAAGCTCATCCACGGCGTGCCGATGATCCTCGACCATTGCGGCAAGCCGGGCATCAAGCAAGGCAGGATAGAGCAGTTCCGCGAGGACATGAACGATCTCGCCAGGCACCCCGACATGTGGGTGAAGCTCTCCGACCTGCCGCCCTATGCCGGCGAGAACTGGAGCGAGAAGCAGCTCCGCCCCTATATCGAGGCGACGCTCGACGCCTTCGGGCCCGACCGCACCATCTACGCGGGCGACTACCCGATCCTTCTGCAGTCGACCAGCATCCCCGAATGGGTGCAGGTGCTGGACAATGCCTTCGCCGACCTCGGCCTTTCGGAGGCGGAGACGCGAAAAATCTACCGCGACAACGCCATCAAGTTCTATCGCCTGGATCTTTAGGACAGGAACGCGTGAGCAAGCCAGCCAAAGAAGAGCCCGACAGGACGTTCGCCGATCTGGCCGAGGACACCGGGAGTTTTGGCGGCGGCACGCTGGAACGCCGCTCGATCAGCGAGCAAGTGGCGGACCGCATCATGGGCATGATCAAGTCGGGCAATCTGAAGCCCGGCGACCGCCTGCCGACAGAGCAGCAGATGACGATCGCCTTCGGCATCTCGCGGCCGCCTTTGCGCGAGGCCCTGAAGGCGCTGACGCTGATGGGCGTGCTGTCGAGCCGGCAAGGCGGGCGCTATACCATAACCGACCTGTCGCCGAGCCGGCTGGCCGCGCCGTTCAATTCGGTGCTGGCAGTCGCCGACTACGACGTTCACCAGCAGTTCGAGACGCGTATCGTGGTCGACCTGGAGCTTGTCCGGCTTTGCTGCGAGCGGGCCAGCCTCGAACAGCGACAACGCATCCACAAGCTCGCCGTGGACGGCCGCGCCTTCGAGCACGACCCGGTGGCTTTCCGGCTGCTGGACATCGAATTCCACCAGGCGATCAACGACGGCGCCGGAAATGCGCTCCTGGCGGCGCTCGCGCATGTGCTCTACGACCTCGGGCTCGACGTACGCCGCGCCGCCAGCGAGGTCCCCGGCGTCATCGACAAGAGCGTCGGGCAGCATGTCGAGGTCGCCGACGCGATCCTGAGCGGCGACACACTTGCTGCGGTCGCAGCCTACCGCGCCCATCTCGAACATGTGAGGGACACCACCATCATGGCCATTGCCAAGCGATCACGGGAACTGACACATGGCTGAACGCATCGCCTTCCGCATGAACCTCTTTCCTGGGCAAGCCGCCGAATACGAGAAGCGGCACGACGAGATATTCCCCGACCTCGCCCAGGCGCTGAAGGATGCCGGCGTCTCCGACTACACGATCTGGCTCGATCCGGAATCGAACCACCTGTTCGGCATCCTGACCCGCACCGACGACCACACCATGGCCGCACTGCCGGACACGGAAGTGATGAAGCGCTGGTGGAAGCACATGGCCGACATCATGGAGACGCACCCCGACAACGTGCCGGTGCAGGTGCCGCTCAAGCGCGTGTTCTATCTACCGTGAGCACCGCGTTCCGCATCAAGGATGTCCGCGCCTACACGGTGAAGCCGAGCGACAAGGCCGGCACCTATTTCAAGCCGGGCGAGAGCAAGCACTGGCTGGTAGACACGCTGATCGCCAACCCGATGTCGGGCTATGCGCGCTATCGCGAGAAGCGCTCGAGCTGGGGCATCGGCGTGCTCGGCGCCATCGTGGTCGAGATCGAGACGGAGGACGGGACCGTCGGCGTCGCCACCGGTTCGGGCGGTGCCCCGGCGGCGTGGATGATCCATCATCATTTCCGCCGCTTCCTGATCGGCGAGGATGCGCGCAAGACCAACATGCTGTGGGACCAGCTCTACCGCTCGTCGCTACCCTATGGACGCAAGGGCCTGCCGGTCATGGCGATAAGCTGCGTCGACCTCGCGCTCTGGGACCTGATCGGCAAGGTGCGCGGCGAGCCGGTCTACAATTTGATCGGCGGCATGGCGCGCGACGAGATCACCTTCTACTGCACGACGCCCGAACCGGCGGCGATCAAGGCGCTCGGTTTCTGGGGCGCCAAGGTGCCGCTGCCGCACAGCCATTTCGAGGGCGAGGAGGGGCTGAGGAAGAATGTCGAGTTCCTCGCCAGGCACCGCGCCGATGTCGGCCCCGACTATCCGCTGATGGTCGACTGCTACATGTCGCTGACCGCTGGTTACGCCATCCGCCTCGCCAAGGCGGCCGAGCACCTGAACATCCACTGGTGGGAAGAGGTTCTGTCGCCCGAGGACGTCGACGGCTATCGCGCCATAAAGGCCGCGCACCCCTATCTGAAGTGGACCACCGGCGAGCACGAATACACCCGCTACGGCTTCCGCGCGCTGATCGAGCAAGGGTCGCTCGATATCCTGCAGCCGGACGTGATGTGGGTCGGCGGACTCACCGAGACGCTCAGGATCGCGGCGCATGCCTCGGCCCACGACCTGCCGGTCGTGCCGCATGGCAGCGGGCCCTACTCCTATCACTTCATCGCCAGCCAGACCGGCCCGGCCTTCTGCGAATACGTGGCGGCTAGCCCGGACGGCAAGACGATCATGCCCGTCTTCGGCGACCTGTTCGAAGGCGAGGAGATGCCCGAGAACGGCAGGCTCAAGCTCTCCGACGCGCCGGGCTTCGGCATGACGCTGGCCGACCGGGCTTCGCTGGAGATCGTTCGATAATCGATAAGAACGCGGCACGGAAGGTCAGTGTGCGGCCTGCACCCGTCTGAGCGGCTGGCCTTCCTAGCGGCGCACCACAACGCCTGTTTCTAGATGCAGCCGGTAGCGGTCGGCCCGGAAATGCAGGACGGCATATTCGATCGGCGTGCCGTCGGCATTCTCCGATCGGCGCCGAACGACAAGGACGGCGGCCGCCGCGGGCACTTCAAGCTCCGCGGCCATGTCACCTTCCGCTAGCGCCGCTTCGATCGTCTCGCGCGCGCCTGTGAGCTTCACACCGCATGTATCGTTCAGCCAGCGATACAGGGAATTGCGGCTGAGGTCCTCTGCCGTCGGCAAGGTCGTGCCTTCGAAAATACTCAACGGTATCCACGACAGCGCGACTCCTATCGGCTGATCGTCAGCTTTCAGTATGCGGCGCGAATGATAGACCGGCGAATTGACCCCAATACCAAGCGCGTCGCCGGTCTCGCGGCTGGCCCTTCCCCGGCCGGCAAACACCGTATGGTATGACGGCCGCAATCCCCTGCGCCGCATGTCATCGGAGAAGCCGTACATCTCAATGGCCGGCTGCTCGACGCGAGGCCCCAGCACGATCGAGCCCTTGCCGGACTTTCGGACGATCAGGCCTTCCTGCTCGAGGCTGTCCAATGCCGAGCGCGAGGTCGCGCGGCTGATGCCGAACGTCTCGTTGAGCTGGCTTTCGGAGGGCAGCACATCCCCGGCCGTGAAAATCCCGGCGGCGATGGCCTGACGCAGCCGCTCCGCGATCTGGAACCAGAGCGGAAGGGGGCTGGACTCTTGCAGCGGTTTGTTCCACATATCCGTCATATCGTACGAACGTCATGACATTTAAAGAGGCAAGACAGACTAACCCCGTCATCGCTTCCGTCTGCAACGAGCAATAACGCAGATCGCAACCGGATGAAAGGCGACCGCGGCCACGCAGAAAGGCGATCATGAATTCCGGTCGGGCATGGCGGCAAAGCCGACCTGCTCACCATCTTCACACCAGAACAGAAGGCGGCCAACGCCTCGACTGAAACCTGTCCACAGAAAGGGAACCATCCATGCTAGCCAGATTATTGTTGACCCTGTCGGTTGCGGCGCTCGCGCCCGTTGCTGCGCAGGCGCAGGAAAAGCAGCCGATCTCCGGCAAGACCTGCGAAGAGCTGCTCGTCCAGTACAAGCAACTGCCCTTCACCGACATCCTTCCACTCGACGAGGGTCCGGTCGCCATCGACGGCGAGGCGAAGGACATCACCATCGGCTTCTCGCAGACGGCCTTCAACCATCCGTGGCGCGTCTCCATGCTGGAATCGCTGCAGGCCGAAGCCTGCCGCCATCCCAACGTCTCGCTTGTCGTCCTCGACGGCAATGTCGACGTCGCCAAGCAGAGCAACGACGTCCGTGACCTCCTGGTGCGCGGCGTCGATGCGGTCCTGCTGAGCCCGGTCGAGTCGGCCGCTCTCGTTCCTGCCGCCCGTGCGGTCACCGACGCCGGCATCCCGCTCATCGTCATGGATCGCGACGTCCCCGCCGAAAAGACCCTCTTCATTGGACAGAGCAACGTCACGATGGCCGAGCAGGTGGCTGAGAAGATGGCCGAAGACCTCGGCGGCAAGGGCAACATCGTCGTCCTCACCGGCCTCAAGGGCTCCTCCCCCGCGGTCGACCGCAACAAGGGCATGGAGAACGTGCTGGCGAAATATCCTGACATCAAGGTGCTCGCCGTCGGCGACGCCCAGTGGATCCGCGAGCCGGCCGTGCCGCTCATGGAGGACTACCTGACGGCACATTCCGACATCGACGCGGTCTTCTCGCACGCCGAAGAATCGTCCTGGGGCGCCCAGTTGGCAGTCGCACGCGCCAATCGCTGCGCCGACGGCATCCGCCACTATACGTTCGACGGGTCGAACGCGGGCTTCAAGGCGGTCAAGGAAGGCACCTTCGGCGCCGATGGCAACTACACGCCGTTTATCGCCGACATCGGCCTGCGCGCCGCGCTCTACCAGTTGACCGGCAAGGAGATTCCCGGCGCCACCGCGTATGACGCACCCGGCAGCCGCCTCCTGCTGCCCGATTCCCCGACGGTGGTTGCGGCCAATGCCGACGAGTGGATCGGCCGCGGCTGGGGCGATTTCGAGCCGACCCCCGATCCGTGCAAGAAGTGAGCATCGAGATGCCTGCCCGATCGGGCAGGCATCTCCCTTTCCAGGGAGGAGCTCATGCCGTTCGACCGCGACAGGCTGCTGCTCGAGGCGCAAGGCTTGACCAAGGCCTTCGACCGCAACGTGGTGCTCAAGGACGTCGATTTGACGCTTCATGCCGGCGAAGTGCACGCGATCGTCGGCGAGAACGGAGCCGGGAAATCGACGCTCATCAAGACGCTCGGCGGCGTGCATCGCCCTGAGGCCGGCAAGCTTTTGCTCGACGGACAGGATACGGTCCTTCGCTCGCCCGCCGACGCGATCGGCCGCGGCATCGTGGTCATCCACCAGGAGCTGTCGCTCGCCCCTCACCTCTCGGTGGCCGAAAACATCTTCCTCGGACATTTCCCGCGCACGCGGCTCGGCTTCGTCGATCGACGCAGGATGCGCAGCGAAACGCGCAGCCTGCTTCAACGCCTCAACATCGACATCGACCCGCAGACGCTTGCCGTCGACCTGTCCATCGCACAGCAGCAGATGATCGAGATCGCCAAGGCGATCTCCTTCAACGCCAAGGTGCTGATCCTCGACGAGCCGACGGCAGTGCTCGACGAATCCATGGTCGACACGCTCTTCGACCTCATCGCCAAGCTGAAGGCGGAAGGGCTGGGGATCATCTTCATATCCCATCACCTCGAGGAGATATTCCGGATCGCGGACACGGTGACGGTGCTTCGCGACGGGAAACTCACCGGCGTCAGCGCGGTGGCGGACATCGACCAGAACTGGCTCGTGTCCAAGATGATCGGCCGCGACTTTCCGGAGTTCTCGGCGGGCATGCGCAAGATCGGCGAGCCCGCGCTGGAAGTGAAGGGCCTGACGCTGCCTGGTGTCTTCGAGGACATCACCTTCACCGCCCACAAGGGCGAGATCGTCGGCCTGGCCGGGCTTGTCGGCGCCGGCCGGACGGAAGTCGCGCAGGCGATCTGTGGCGTCACGCAGCCCAGTTCGGGAGAAATCCGCATCTTTGGACGCAAGGTGCGGCTGCGCAATCCCAAGGCTGCGACACGGCTGGCGATGGCGTACGTCAGCGAGGACCGCAAGGCGCTCGGACTGCTTCCAAATCGCCCGGTCAGGGAAAACGCGACGATATCGAAACTCTCACGCTTCCGGCGCTTCGGCTTCCTCCGACTGGGCAAGGAACGCGCCTATGTCGGCGAGATGATCCGCAAGCTCGACATCCGCCTGGCCGGAATGAACGTCGAGATCCGCACCCTCAGCGGGGGCAATCAGCAGAAGGTCCTGATCGGCCGCGCTCTTGCCATCGATCCCCGGATACTGATCTTCGACGAACCCACACGCGGCGTCGACATCGGCGCCAAGAGCGAGATCTACGCGATCATGGAGGAGCTGGTCTCCAAGGGGATCTGCGTGATCCTGATCTCGTCGGAACTGGAGGAGATCCTCCGCCTGTCCGACAAGGTCGTGGTGCTGCGGCGCGGACGCATTGCGACCACGCTCAGCCGCGACGAAGCAAGTGAATCCACCATCATGCATGCAGCCGCCCTTGCGGGTTGAACAACGAGCGGACGGTATTCGATGACGACTGCTTTTTCCTCGAACGTGGCGTCCTTCGCCAGGATCTGGCGGCGCGTCGGCGTCTTCGCCGCGCTCATCCTGCTGATCATCGCCGCATCCATGCTGTCCGACCGCTTCCTGTCGGTTCCCAACCTGCTGAACATCCTGCGGCAGGTGGCGATCGTCGGCATCCTGGCGATCGGCATGACCTTCGTGATCCTGACCAAGGGCATAGACCTCTCGGTCGGCTCGCTGCTCGGCATCTCGGTCGTGCTCTATGCCGGCCTGCTTGAGAACTACAGCATGGCGGTCGCCATCCCGCTCGGGCTCGGCGCAGCCATGCTGGCGGGCCTGGTCAACGGCATCGGCGTCGCCTTCGCGCGCATCCCGCCATTCATCATGACGCTCGGCATGCTGTCCTTCGCCCGAGGCCTTGCCTTCATCTACACGGGCGGCACCCCGATCCCGATCCTCAACGAGAACTTCTACAGCCTCGGCAACGGCTACATAGCCGGCATCCCGATCCCGTCGCTGATCCTGCTTGCGGTGGTCGCCGTCAGCGCGGTCATCCTGTCGCTCACTCCCTTCGGCCGCAGCGTCTACGGCATCGGCTCCAACGAGGAGGCGGCGCGCCTGTCCGGCGTTCCCGTCAACCTCTACAAGGTCATCGTCTACGTGATCTCCGGGCTGGTCTCGGGCCTTGCCGGTCTTGTCTACGCATCGCAGCTCAGCATCGGAACGCCGATCGCCGGACAGGGCTATGAACTCGACGCGATCGCGGCAGTGGTCGTCGGCGGCACCTCCCTCTTCGGCGGCAAGGGCACCGTCGCGGGCACCTTCATCGGCACGCTCATCATCGGCGTGCTGGCGAACATCCTCAACCTGACCGGCGTCGATCCCTATGTGCAGCAGCTCTTCAAGGGCGCGCTGATCGTCGTCGCCGTCTACGTCATGTCCCGAACCGACAGAGCCTGAGCATGCTGGACACACCGGCGACTTCTCCGCTTCCGCTGGCTGACCTGCTGTCGAAGCTCGATGCCGATGTCGAAAGGCTTCGGCCAATCGTCGACGCATACATCACCGGCGAGCGGATGGCCCGCTATCTCAAGGCGATCGCCGACACGCCAGCACCCTCGACGGCCGCGAGCGCCATGCGCGCGCCCGTGTTGCGGGAACTTCTCGAAGCCGACAAGGCGCTGGGCAGCCGGCTCGCGCTGGACGCCAACTATGCGAACACCGGCAGCACCGTCATCCTGACGGGCGCGGATGCCGGCGCGAAGCCGATCTGGTATTTCGCCCATCTCGACACGATCAGCTATCTTGCCGGCCCAGCGGACGGCGAGCGGCAGCCGCTGATACCCTTCTGCTATCATTTGACCCAGGAGGGCCGGCGCGACGCGCTCTGCTATCGCTTCGACCTTCAGAGCGCCCGCTATATGGTAGCCGCTGACGGCTTCCTCGAGTCCGAGGCCGGCCGGCCCTATTTCCGGCCGACCAATCCGTCGTTCAGGCTGCGCAGCGGCGACCGCGTCGTGCCCGTCACCTCCAGCGCGCCGGGCGCCGACGGACACTGGACCGGCCATTTCGACAATGCGGGAGGCGTCGCGGCGCTGGCTGTCGCAGCTCCCGTTCTCGCCGATGCCGGCTTCGACGCCATGCTCGCCTTCCCGGACGAGGAGGAGGGACCGCAGGGTTCGGGCAACCAGGTCATCGGCAGGGGCGGCTCGCGCATCATCGACCGCCTGCCGCCTCCCGACCTCGCCATGATCGCCGACATGCAGCAATCGGGCGACGACGCCCGCCCTGTCGATGCGAAGGACAATACCGTGCGGCTCGGGAAAGGCGCCGTCCTCAGCGAATTCTCGAGCCTGGGCAGGGGCGCGGTGACGCCCCCTCACCTTCTCGGCCTCGCCCGCCACCTGGTTCGCCTGATCGACAAGTGCGGCGTGAAGGTGCAGGAGCCGCAGAACAGCTACACATCCCGCAGCGACGACATCAGCGTGATGCTGAAGACGCCGAACATTCTTCTTCTCGGCTTTCCCGGCCTGGACCGCCATTTCGACGCGGGCCTGCCGAAGGCCAATCTTGAAGACATCGTCAATCTGTCCAAGGCGCTGGTCTACACGGCCCTGCTGCGTCCCATCATCCGCGCCATGTCCGACCAACCGGGGAGCGGCCAGTGATTGAAATCACCACGATCGGCTGGCTGACGATCGACGACATCGTCCTCACCAACGGCACGTGCAAGCTCGGCTCTCGCGGCGGCGGCGCGCTCTATTCGGCGGTCGGCGCGCATATGTGGAACCCGAAAGTCGGGATCCACTCGGTCGCCGGGCGACCGTACTATGAGGAAACGCTGAGCCAGATCGAGGCGCGCGGGATAGATGCGACCAGCATCGTGCGCTCCGAAGGCAACGGGCTCGAGCTCTGGCTGCTTCACGAAAGCGAAATCCACAAGCAGCAGGTCCCGAAACTGTCCTCGTCGAACGCGCTTGGCCTCGACACGGAACGCGGGCCGGTCCGGGGTCCGAATGCGGAAGCGAAGGGATTCCATCTTGCTCCGCAGGGCCCCGAAAGCGGCGTTGCGAACGCACGCCAGATAGCCGCCTTCCCGCAGAAGCCGATCGTGACGATGGACATCCTGGCGGACGGCTTCGTCAACGCCTCGCTTTACCGCGACCTCGACTTCCTGGAACACCTGACGGCATTCCTGCCGAGCGAGATGGAGATCGCCCGAATCTGGCGGCCAAACTCCATTGAAGGCTGGCTGAAGGAGAACGCCGTGCGGCATCGCTGCCATATGGTCGCCAAGCTCGGCGAGCGCGGCGCGCTGGTCTGCGAAGCCGCCACCGGCGTTCTGACGCACGTTCCTGCGTTTCCCGCCACCGTCATCGACACCACTGGCGCGGGCGACGGCTTTTGCGGTGGTTTCGTCGCAGGACTTGTCGCCGGAGAAAGCCCCGTCACCGCCGCCGCCATGGGAACCGTCTCGGCATCCTACGTGGTGGAAACCTACGGCGCCCTCGAGACCTGCATTCCGACCGATGACCAGCGCAAAGCAAGGCTGGATCATGTGAGAGCGGGAACGCGGGCGATTTCCTATTGAAGCAAACTGGACAGAAAAGAATGCAGATTTCCGGCAGCCGCCCCTCGGCGCTCGACACGATCTTCGAAACCAAGATACCGCTGATCGGCGATATCCATCTGCCGCCTCTTCCGGGAACGCCGCGCTATCGCGGCGAGAGCATGGCGTCCATCGTGGATCAGGCGCTTCGCGATGCGGAGGCTTTCGAAAAGGGCGGCGTGGACGGCATCATCATCGAGAACCACGGCGACATCCCGTTCCTGAAACCGGACGAGATCGGACCCGAGATCATTGCCGCCATGTCGGCGATCACCGCGCGCATCGTCGATGCGGCAGGCGTACCGATAGGCGTAAACCTGCTCGCCAACGCGGCGATCGGCGCGCTCGCCATCGCCAAGGCGGGCGGCGCGCGTTTCATCCGCGTCAATCAGTGGGTGAACGCCTACATCGCGAATGAGGGGCTGGTCGAAGGCGAAAGCGCGCGCGCCTTGCGCTTTCGCAAGCAGATCGACGCCACTGATGTAGCCATCTTCGCCGACGTGCACGTCAAGCATGGGTCGCATGCGATCGTCGCCGACAGGCCGGTCAGCGAGCAGGCCAGCGATGTCGAGTTCTATGACGCCGATGTTGCGATTGCCACGGGCAACCGGACGGGCGATGAAGTACCCGAGCGTGAGATCTCTTCGATCCGCGAGGGAACCCGCCTGCCCGTCATCGCCGGCAGCGGCATCACTCCCGCCAACGCGCCGAGGGTGCTGCCGTTGCTCGACGGCGCCATCGTCGGCTCAAGCCTCAAAGAGGGTGGCGTGTGGTGGAACCCGGTCGAGCTCGAAAGGGTCAAGGCGCTCGTGGAGGCTGTGAAGCCGCTGCGCGAAAGCCGCTGAAAGGAGCAAGCCGCTCGATGGTGACGTCCGACCTGAAATCGCTCTACGAAGAGAGCGACGCCCTCCAGCTTGCGGCTCACGTCCGCGCCGGAGACGTGACCGCGGCGGAACTGGTGGAGGCCGCGATCACGGCGATAGAGGAGCGCAACGGCGACCTCAACGCGGTGGTGATCAAGACCTACGAGATCGGTCGGGCTGCCGCGAAAAGTCCCACGGGCGGTGCTTTTGCAGGCGTGCCATTCCTGCTCAAGAACATCGGTTCGATGTGGGAGGGAACGCCGCTGACCAACGGCTTCTCCTACATGAAGGACTATGTCTGCGACTACGACACGGAGATGGTCCGCAAGATCAAGGACGCAGGCTTCCTGCTTCTCGGGCGGACCAACACGCCCGAAGGCGGCTGGTGCATCGCGACCGAACCGAGGCTCTATGGCCCGGCGCGAAATCCCTGGAATGCGGCCGTGACGCCGGGCGGTTCGAGCGGCGGGGCGGCGGCGGCCGTCGCCTCGCGCATGGTTCCGCTGGCCGAGGCGTCCGACGGGGGCGGCTCCATCCGCGTGCCTGCCTCGTGCTGCGGCCTTGTCGGCCTGAAGCCGTCGCGCGGCAGGATCACCTACGGCCCACAGGTTCCCGATGTCTGGATGGGCAGCGTCTCGACCTTCTGCGTGACGCGCACCGTTCGCGACACGGCCGCTTATCTCGATGCAGTCGCGGGCACGCTGCCGGGCGACGCCTATGTCGCGTCGCGGCCGAAAGAATCCTGGCTAGAACTGAGCGCCCAGGCGCCCGCACGCCTGCGCATCGGCTATACGATGAAGCCGGCGTGGAACGACCAATTCGATCCCGACGTCGCCGCGGCCATGCAGGCGACGCTGAAGCGCCTGCAATCGCTCGGCCATGACGTGGAAGAACATGACCTTGGCGCGGATCTCAATGCGGCCTGGGCGCAGTACAACACCATAAACGCGGTCGAAATGGCGACGGACTTCGACCGGCTCGCGGTGCTGTTCGGACGTCCCGTACGCGAGGACGAGCTGGCTCCGGTGAACGGGGCGCTGATCGAGAAAGGCCGCGCGCTTTCGGCCCGCGACTATTCGCGGGGCATCGCCGCCATCCGGCTGGCCAGCCATCAAATCGCCAACGACATTGCCGGCTATGATGTCTTCATCACCCCGACATTAACCCAGAAACCCAGGCCTGTCGGCTATTGGTCGATGGAGGAGACGGACCTCGACCGCTACTTGGATCGATGGTCCGACGCCGGCTACATGTTCTGCTTCAACCTTTCCGGCCTGCCGGCAATGTCGGTGCCGGTCGCGCTGACGAACGACACGGTGCCGGTCGGGCTCCAGCTCGTCGGCCGCCACGGCGACGAAGCGACCTTGCTGCAGCTCGCGCAACAGCTTGAGCATGAAATCCGCTGGCAGGACCGCCGCCCGAAGCCAATTTGACGGTTTGAACGGGCGGTCCTGGCGGTCCCTTTTCGCTTACTTGAATCCGAGGCTGGGGACCGGCGGGCGCGATCCGTGCGGCAGGTCTGCAACGATCCGCTTGCCGTACATGATCTTCCGCGAGGATTCGTCGATCAGGCTTGGCAGCGTGGATTCCACATAGGCCATGCCTTGCTGCCTCGTCGTCTCCATCCAGGCGTCGAAATCCTCCACCTCGATGTCCTCGACGATCTGGAGAAACGGTTCGCCGCCGGTCTCCGAGCCAAGCATTTCGTAGATCTCGAAACGTATCATGCCGGGCTGGCCGGGCGTGATCCGCTGGTCGATCTCCTTCGACCAGAGCCGGTACTGCTCCATCGTCACGCCTGGCTTGAGATTGTACATCACATACATCTTGTGCATTGCTGATAAATCCAATGAAATCGATTACATGATAGCAATAGCAACCCTGCATCGCGTGTCAACGGATGATGCGGACGCTCAGGTAATGGTGGCTTTGGCGGGCTTCTTCCGCGCCTTGGCGAGGGGGCGCCGGTCGCGCGCGACGAGCTCGGCATCCAGGATGACGTGCTTGACGGGCTCTTCCTTGCGGATGCAGGCGATCAGCAGCCGTGCCGCCTCCTGCCCGATGCGGTAGGCCGGCTGCCGGACGAGGGACAGGTACGGGTGGAGTTCGAGCGCCCATGGCAGTTCGTCGAACCCTATGATGTTGATGTCGTCAGGGATGCTGACGCCCATCTCCTGCAGCGCCCGCAACGCGCCTACGGCCATGCGGTTGTTGGTGACGAACAGGCCGTCCGGCCGCGTCTTCAGGCCGAGCAGCCGCCGCGTGGCCTTGTAGCCGCCGTCCTCGAGGTAGTTGGCATAGATGACGAGCTTCGGCTCTTCCTGGATTCCGGCTTCCGCGATAGCCCGGCGATAGCCCTCGACGCGGTCCGCCGCGGTCGAGTTCTCGGCCGGGCCGGTGATGCAGGCGATCCGCGTGCAGCCCTTGCCGATGAGATGGTTGGTTGCCAGCGCGCCGGCGTCCTTGTTGTCGACCAGCACGGAACCGGTCGCCGCGGCGAGCGCCATGTCGACAGCGATGACGGGCAAGCCGCGCGCGACCAGGTTGGAGATGTCGGTGCGGTGCGCCGACGCCGGGCTGATGATGATGCCCGACGCGTTCTGGTCCTCGACGACCCTGAGATATTCGCGCTCCTTCTCGATGTCGCGGTCGGCATTGCACAGGATCACCGAATAGCCGGCGAGCCGCGCCGAATCCTCAACGCCCCGGCAAACCGCTGTATAGAAGGGGTTCTCTATATCGGTGATGATCAGGGCGATGACCTGGCTCGCCTGCCGCCGCAGCCCCCGTGCGACGAGGTTGGGGCGGTAGCCCAGCTTTTCCACCGCCGCCAGCACGAGCATCCGCGTCTTCGGATCGACCTCGGCCGAACCGGTGAGCACGCGGGAAACCGTCGCCGACGACACCCCCGCCTCCCGGGAGACGTCCAACATCGTCACCACTGAATGTCACTCCGGCATCTGCGTTCGGCGCCCCCGAAAACCGATGAACGGACGCCCGAACCAGCCAGGACCTGAGATTGGCTGGTTCGAGCAGGAACTAGCACAGAGGTCAGGCGTCAGCCAGCCACCCGGCCAATTGCGACCAGAAGGTCGCGTAGTGGCGCCATGCCATGAATTCCGGGCTGCCCCAATGCGGCGAGCAATCCGATGCGAAGGCGCCGACGCGCCCCTTGCCGTGCTGCCCGACCACCAGGAACGGATCGTCGCCGACCGACAGCAGCACGTCGCTGCCGGCCTTGGCCTTGAACTGGTTGTAGCCGAGGAAATAAGGCCAGTCGCCGTCGATGCCCTTCAGGACGGCATGGTCCTTGGCGACGATCGGGTTGACGCCTTCGGGCTCCTCGATGCGGTCGTCGCTGCGGGCGATCTCGACCGGCAGCGCGTCGGCGAGCGGGCTCATCGCATAGCGCCCGCGGCCCTCGAAGCCGGCGAACGACATGAAGCCGCCGATCATCAGCAGGCCGCCGCCCTGTTCGGCAAACCTGGCCAGCGAACGCAGGCGGTTCGGGCGGCGCTCGCCCTTGACGAACACCGCATGCGGCAGGAGCAGCGAGTCCGCCGGGATGTCGCTCAAAACGACGAGGTCGAAGCGGTCGGCGAACTCCTCGGTCGTGTAAGGAAAGCCTTCCACGGCCTCGTGGTTGCGCACATAGGTGACGTCGAAACCGGCGTCCTTGAGCACGCCGAGCAGCACCGTCGCGCCCTCCTCATAGCCCGAGGTCGTGTAGGACGCCGCGCCCTTCGTATGGATCCCGTAGGTCGCCCAGCTTTCGCCGGCGAAGAGTATGCGCTTGTTGGACATATGAATTCCTTTCTGTTTCGCGTCGGCCGAGATCTACCCGACCGAATCCTTCCGGGCTATCGCCCGTTTTCGTCGAGTTCGATGCTGGAGGACAAGAACCTCTCCAGCGTTCCGGCATGAGCGACCACTTCGGCGATTTCCACTGCCTCGTCGATCTTGTGGATGCGGTTGACGTCGCCGGGGCCGAAGATGACCGTCGGGCATTTCAGCAGGCGGCTGATCAGCCGCCCGTCCGAGCCGGCCGGAAAGCCACGCGGGTCGACCTGCTGCCGGCCGAGGGCGCGGGCAAGCGCCCGGATCGGACCGAGTTCCGGGTCGGTCGAGAAGGGATGCACGTTGTGCAGTTCATGGTACTGCATGATGATCGCCGGATGCTGCCGCTTGCGCCAATCGGCGATGATCGCGTCGATCTCCTGGATGACCAGAGGCTCGTCGACCGGATGATAGGTGAAGCACACTTCCATCTCGCAGTCGGGCGCGACGCTGGTGGCGCCGATCCCGCCCCGCATCAGGCCGATATTGACCGAGGCTGGCCCGAGCAGCGGATGCACCTGCCGATGTGGCATCTCGGCCCATTTGCCGAGGCGGTTGGCAAGGTCTATCGCCGCCTCGACAGCGCTGACGCCGGCATGCTTCATGTTCGCATGCGACTGGACGCCGCCGAAGCTGAAGTGCATCGCGCGGCTGCCTACCTGCGCCGTCGCGATCTCGACCTTGGTCGGCTCGCAGACGATAGCGAAATCGGGGATCCGTCCCTTGTCCAGCAATTCATCGACGCAGGCGAGCGTGCCGGTACCGCCGCCATCCTCCTCGTCGGGAACCGACTGGATCTCGACATATCCTCGGAGCGTGCCGGCAGCCCTTGCCCGCGCCACGGCCGCTATGGCGCCGACGACGCCAGCCTTCATGTCCGCCGAGCCGAGGCCGTTCATCCAGCCGTCGGTGATGCGCGGCTCGTACGGATCGATCGCCCAGCCGGCCGTCGCCGGCACGGTGTCGACATGGCCGTTGAGCACGACGAAGGGTCCCGATGCCGGGTCGCCCCACGAGCCGACCACGGCGAACATGCCTTCCGTCGGCGTCGGCGTCTTGAAGCCGTAGCGTTGTTCGAGCTTTGCCGCGTCGACCGGGACGACACGCACGTCGTCGGCTCCCGCTTCGACCATCAGGCGCTTGACGATCTCCTGAACGGCCGCCTCCTTACCGGACAGCGACGCCGTCGAGACGAGCGCGGCGAGCGCGCTCGTGATCCATGCCTCATCTCCGATCATCGTGAAGACCTCGCGCGTAGGCGGTCGAGCAGGACCGCAAGGATGATGATCGCTCCGGAGAGGATCTGAATGATGAAGGAATTGACGCCGATGAGGTTCAGCCCGTTCTGCAGCACCGCAAGGATGAGCGCCCCGAAAAGGGTGCCGAACACGCTGCCCCTGCCCCCGAACAGGCTCGCGCCGCCGAGGATCACCGCGGCGATCGCATCGAGCTCGAGCCCTTGCGAGGAGGTCGGCAGGCCGGCGCCGAGCCGGCCGAGCAGCACCACGGCGGCAAGCCCGCAGAGCGCCCCGCTGATGGTGAAGACCGCGAACTTCGTCCAGGCGACCGGCACGCCGGCGATGTGCGACGACGTCTCGTTGCCGCCAATGGCGTAGATGTGGCGCCCCAGCACCGTCTTGGACAGGAGGAGCGCCACGACGACGAAGACGATGGCGGTGACGATCAACGGCACCGGGAATCCGCCGACTATGCCGAAGCCCAGGTAGCGCACGTCGTCCGGCACGCCGGCGATCGGATAGCCGCCGGTGAAGGTAAGCGCGGCGCCGCGCAGCACCGTCATCATGCCGAGCGTGACGATGAAGGAATTGATGCCCGCCCAGGCGACGAGCGCTCCCTTCACCGCCCCGATCAGGGCGCCGAGCGCGACAACGGCTGCGACCGTCGACACCGCGTCCAGCCCGCCGGCCGTGGCCAGACTCGCGCCGACCACCGCGCAGAGCGCCAGCGCCGAACCGACGGAAAGGTCGATATTGCCTGACAGGATGATCATCGTCATGCCGCAGGCGACGATGATCAGCACGGCGGCCTGGCGGCCGACATTGAGCAGGTTGCTGGAGGTGAAGAACTGCGGCTCGATCACCGCGAGCACCAGGCAGATGATGACGAGCGCCGCAAGCGCCGTCCCGCCGAACGCATCGCTCTTGACCAGGATCGAACGGAGCGAGAGCGCCCCGCCCTTGCCTTCCTTGACGGCGGCGCTGCTCATGCCGCCACCGCCGTCATGGCGCGAAGCAGATTTTCTCTGTTCATTTCCGTCTTTTCCATCTCCGCCACCGAGGCGCCGTCACGCATGACGACGACCCGGTCGGCAAGTCCCAGAACCTCGGTCAGGTCCGACGACACGATCAGGCATGCGCCGCCGGCCGCCACATATTCGTCGAGCAGCCTGTAGAACTCGGCGCGCGCGCCGACGTCGATGCCGACCGTCGGCTCGTCTATCAGCAACAATTGCGTGGAGCGCGCCAGCCAGCGGCCGAGCACGACCTTCTGCTGGTTACCGCCCGACAACGTGCCGACGCTGGTGTTGGGCGACGACGTCTTGATGCGCAGGGACCGGATCGCATCCTGCACCAGCCTGCGCTCCCTGCCCGCCGACATGAAACCGTAGCGCCGCATCGCCGGCTCGTTGCCGAGCACGAGATTGGCCGAGACGCCGAGATCGAGCACGAGGCCCTGCTGCTTGCGGTCTTCCGACACGAAGCCCAGACCCTCACTGATCGATTGGCGCGGCGAGTGCGGCGTGAAGGCAGCGCCCTTGAAGCTGATGCTGCCGGACGCAAAGCGGTCGAGCCCGAACACCGCCCGCAGGAGTTCGGTGCGCCCCGATCCGACAAGCCCGGCGATGCAGACGATCTCGCCGCGCCTCACATGCAGGTCGACCCCGTTCAGCCGGCCGGACCGCAGTTCAGAGACACGCAGGATCTCGTCGCTGGAGGCGGTGCGGCTGCGCGGGTAGCCGGCATCGAGCGTGCGCCCGATCATATGGCGCACGACGGTCTGGATGTCCTTCAGGCCGACCTCGTGCGCAACGACCGTGCCGTCCCTCAGGACGGTGATCTCGTCGCTCAGCGCCAGCGCATGTTCCAGGTCATGGCTGATGTAGATGACGGCGAACCCCTCGGCCCTGAGACGCCTGATCTGCGAGAAGAGCCTTTCGCATTCGGGCGGCGTCAGCGACGTCGTCGGTTCGTCGAAGATGATGAGACGCGCCTCGCGACCGATCGCCCGCGCGATCTCGAGGAACTGCTGCTCGGCGGGGCTGAGGTCCCTGACCATCGCGGCCGGATCGACGTCGAGACCGACGCTCGCCAGCAACTCCCTGGCGCGGCGGTTGCAGGCATTGCGGCTGAAGGTCGACCAGTTCGAGCCGAGCTGGCCGAGAAAGAGGTTCTCCGCGACCGTGAGGTCGTCCACCAGCGTGCGGTGCTGATGCACCACGGCGATGCCCCTGCGCTCCGCGTCGACGGGGGCCTTCAGCCGCACCGGCAGGCCGTCGAAGAGGATCTGGCCGTCATCCGGTGTGTAGATGCCGCTGATGATCTTGACCAGGGTCGACTTGCCGGCGCCGTTCTCGCCTAGCAGGGCATGGACCTTGCCCGGGAAGAAAGAGATCGAGACGTCCCGGGCGGCGATGACGCCCGGGAATTTCTTGGTCACTCCGCGCAGTTCGACAAACGGCGCAATGTCGGTCATGCGTCTTTTGCTCCGCTGCGCAGGCGTGGCTGCTTACTTGGCGTAGTCCGTATGGTTGGAGCTGTCCACCAGCACGACCGGCACCGGTATGAACTTGTCCACGGTTTCGCCCTTCAGCACCGAAAGCGCGGTCCTGGTGACGATCTTGCCCATGCCGACCGGGTCCTGCGCGACGGTCGCCTTGAAGGCGGAATTGCCCTTGGCGATTTCGGAGATGCCCTCGCTGCTGGCGTCGAAGCCGATGATGTTCATGGTGTCCTGACGACCGGCGGCGATCACCGCCTGCAACGCGCCGAGCGCCATCTCGTCGTTCACGGCGAAAATGCCGACGGCGTTGGGATGCGCCTGCAGCAGGTCCTCGGCGACCGCCTGGGCCTTCTCGCGCTTGGAATCACCGCTCTGGCTCGCCACGACCTTCACGTCGGGCGCGATCTCGGCGAGCTTTTCGACAAAACCCTTCTCGCGGTCGACGACCGATACGATGGCCGGGTTGTTGATGACCAGCACCTCGCCCTTGTTGCCGAGGAGCTCGGCCATCTTCTGCGCGGCGATCTCGCCGCCAAAATGGTTGTCCGAAGCGATGTGGGCGACCTGGCCGACATCGGCCGTCACGGCGATGTCGACGGTGATCAGCGGGATGCCGGCGGACGTCACCAGGCGGGCAGCGGCCTCGCCGGCGGTCGAGTCGATCGGCACCATCGTCACGAGGTTCACGCCCTTGGCGACGAAGTCCTCCATCTGCGCGGTCTGTGCCGCGAGATCGCCATTGGGGTCGCGGAAGTCGAAGGTGACCTGATCGCCGCCCTCTTCCTTCATGCCGGCCTCGATGTCCTGGTAGAATTCGAAGCTGCGGCTGTAGGTGGTGGCGCCGATCGTGTAGGCGTCTTGCGCTAGTGAGGCGGCGGACATGCCCAGTTGGGCGAGTGAAGACACGGCAAGCGCCGCGAGCAGTCTGTTCCCGAGTTTCATTGTGTTTGGCCTTTCGAAATCGCTGAGGATCAAGTCATGTTGATGAGCTAGGCTCGCGCATGAAATCGATTACATCGGCAATTGTCAATGCCCTGCACGCTCCAAGTAGGTTGGTTACAGAATATTCCTCTGAGCAATTTTGGACGTCGATACACGTCCAGGGGCTGCGGCCATAGAAGCGAAAACTAGCCAAACCACAATGGCGTTGAGCCCCTATCGTCTGAATTGATTCTCTTTCCATCGATCGTCGATCTCAATCTCAAATCTCGGAGAGATCGGGCGCGCCCGCGCCACGGGATAGGTCACCATTTCCTCGATCGTTTTCGGCCTTGGCTAGAAAGCGGAAACCGGCGGCATGACGGTGCCGCCCATCGCGGTCAGTCCGAGGATGTTGTGACAGTGGCCGAGATGCAGTGGCGTTTCGCGGAAGAGTACTAGCCGCACGCGATACGACGAGATGGGTTTCGATATCTAGCTGATGCAACAGCTTGAGAAGGCAACTGCACAGTCGAAGCCCGATGCACCGGTGACGCCGACCGTGGGGGCGTCACGATCAATACTCCGCAAGCTGCGCGCGAACTGACGACAGGATATCCTCGGGGGCACGGGCGAATTCGGAGAGCGAGCCTCGGTCGCCGTCGCCGGGACGGGTGCAGGCGACGAGACCGATCTTGGTGACTGTCAGGTCTTCATGCACGGGATCGCAGCGGTCGGCCTTCATGCCCGGCAGAACCACCATGTCCTCGTGCCCGCGGAAACGCGCAGCGAGAGACCACTCGACCGCGGTCGGATCCTCCGGATCGATGTCGTCCTCCACGACGGTCACCAGCTTGAACAGATTGACCTGGCCCATGGCCAGGATGACGGCGCGCTTGCCTTCGCCGAGCCGCGGCCGGTGCATGCTGATGATCGCATGCAAGCGGCCCATGCCGCCATCCGTGACCAAGACCCGGCGCACCGCCGGGATCGCCCGCTGCAAAGCCTGGCAAGCCACCGCCTCGATCGCCAGCGCGCCGAGCAGGCAGTGCTCGGCGGCGTATCCGGGCAGGATTGCCTGGTACGCGGCGTCACGGCGATGAGTGACGCAGGTGATGGCGCCTCCCGTGCCGGCGCCATAGCGGACATAGAAGCCGTGGAACTCGGATACGTCGCCCTCCTCGATCGGGTCGGCATTGTCGATATGGCCTTCCAGGACGATATCGGCGCCTGCGGGCACTTCGAGCGGTACCGTCCTGCAGCGTACGAGTTCGAGCGGCTCGCCAAGCAACCCGCCAACGACATCGTACTCGTCGTCGCCCAGCCCGAGATACATCTGCGAACCGAGCAGGACGGCCGGGTGATTGCCGATCGCGACCGCGATGGGCAGCTTCTGCCCGAGCCTGCGTGCCTTCTCGGCCAGCAGGTTGAGATGATGGTTCTTGGCGATCCCGACCATGACGCGGCCGCCGCCCTCGAGGCGCAGCCTGGCGATCGAGACATTCCTGCGCCCGGTTTCGGGGTCGCGGGCGACAATCACTCCGGCGGTGACATAGGGGGCGGCTTCGTGTTCGAACCAGGTCGGCACGGGAAGGATGCGGCCAAGGTCGATATCGTTCTCATGCACGACCTCCTGCACCGGCGCCTTTTCGACGAGGACAGGCTGGATAGGCCTGTCCAGTGCCTCGAGGATCACCTGGTGGAGGCGTGGTTTCTCCACGCCGAGCAGTCTCGCGACGCGTTCCCGGGAATTCATGATGTTGCCGACGACGGGCATGCCGTGGCCCTTCACCGCGGTGAAAAGCTGCGGCTGCTCCCTGTCGCGCAGGGAGAGCACCGCTCCTAGCTCGAAGCGTGGATCGACGCCGCGCTCGACGCGGTGCAGATCGCCCGCAGCCTTGAGCCGTTCGATGACGCCGCGAAAGCTCTGGTCCGTTACCGCCATCATCCTTTCCTCACGCCAACGACCCGGTGACGCCGAACTCCGCCTTCAGCATCCCGACGATCTCGCCGAGATCGAAGACCTTCTGGCCTTCCGTGCCGATCGGCAGCGCGGGCAGGATGCGTTCCACAACCGGCCTCAGTCCATCGCCCAGGGTCGCGACGTCAAGGGCGCGGCGATGAATGGCCCAGACCGCGCATGCGGCCTCGATGGCGACCACCGTCCAGGCCGGCTCGAGCATGCGCACCGTCTCGGCGACCGACTGCGGCGCGTTGCCCGCGACATCCTCGACCCCGTCGTCGAGCTGTCCGGAATAGTTGAGCATGGCGGGATGGGCGGCCTGGCGCACCGCGCCGACAGTGGCGCCGGCGATATGGCCGAAATTGAGGAACTGAACGCCGCCGATGGCACCGGGCTCCGCAGCGAGGCTGGTCGGCAGGCCGGTGAAACCCGGCCACTGAATCTTGTGAATGCGCTGCCCGGCAGCCTCGATCACCTTGGCGACCGCCTGGCGAAGCGTGTCCATGGCGAGTGCGCAGGCCGTGGTCTCCATGTTTCCGTGCGAGATGAAATCACCGGTGGCGGTGTCGATCATCGGATTGTCGCAGGCCGCGCCCAGTTCCGTCTCGAAGATCGCATGGGCAAAGTCGTAGGCCGCCTCGGCGGCGCCATGGATCTGCGGGATGCAGCGGAAACTCAGCGGGTCCTGCAGGAAGCGCGCCTCGCCTGGCTGCCAGAGCCTGCTGTTGGCCAGCGCCGCCCTCAGCGCCTTGCCCGCACGGATCTGGCCGGGCTGGCCCCGCGCCAGGTCGACCTTCTCGCTCCAGGATCGCAGGTTGCCACGCAGGCCCTCCATCGACATGGCGCCGGCCAGGGTGGCCGCGTCGAGCAACGCGCGCAGCTCACGGACGGCCAGAACGCCCTCGGCCAGCATCAGGCTGTTGGAATTGAGCAGCGACACCGCCTCCTTGGCAGCAAGGCCGTCGAGCGGCTCCGGGCCATGCCCGCCTGCCTGAGCGCCGTCCCGTCCGATCAGCGGCACGGCCATCTGGCTCATCGCGACGATGTCGGAGGCCCCCACGGACATGCCGAGCCTTGCGCCCGGCAGGTCGTCGACCCGCAACCGCGCCAGGAGGCTCTCGACCAGTTCGAGACGAACCCCGGACCGTCCGCGGGCAAAGAGCGAGAGCTGGATGGCGAGCGCCGCACGCACCACCTGCGGCGGCGCGTTGCGGCCGGGCGCAAGCGTCGCATGCGCGGTGATCATGAGATCGTTGTAACGAGCGATCGCCTCGGGATCGACGGCGAAGTCCTTCTGGCTGCCCACGCCTGTCGTGATGCCATAAGCGGGGATCTTCCCATCCACCAGCCGGTCGACCACGGCGCGCGCCTTGCGGACCGCCTCGCGGCCATCGGTCGACAGGGTGACGATCGCCCTGCGGTCGGCGATGGCGCCGACATCGTCGACTGTCAGCGGCTTCATGCCCACGGAAACGATCATCGGCGTCATCGGCAGTCCCTCATTCTGTGACGAGCTTAGTAAGCTTGTTGGTGGAACAGGATATGCTAAAAACCGGACAACAGATGCCGATGCGGTATGGGGGTTCGACGGCGGAATGGACACAGCCACGCTGGCAACGGCACTTGCGGTGATGCAGGAAAGCTCGGTGCGCGGCGCAGCCGTCCTGCTCGGCCGGCCGCCTTCGAGCGTCGCTGATGCCTTCGAGCGGTTCGAGAGCACGCTGGCGCTGAAGCTGGCATCGCGGCGCGATGGCGGACTATCCCTCACTCTGGCCGGCGAGAACCTTGCGCGATCCATTCCCGCGCTGACCGAGGTTCTTGCGCGCATAGCCAGGATCGCCGGTGAGGAGCCTGCCGAGGCCGGTCACGCGCTTTCATGGGCGGCGAAGAATGCCATCCCCGTGACGACGCTGGGCAACTTCAGCGCAGTGGTGCGAGCCGGCTCGATCCGACGTGCCGCGCGCGAACTCGGCATCGGCCAGCCGAACCTCTCGCGGCAGGTGGCCGCCCTCGAACGCTTGCTTGGCAAAAAGCTGCTGATCCGCGATGTGCACGGCTGCGAACCCACTCCCGAGGGGTTGGAATTCAGCGAGACTGCGCAGGCGCTTACCAGTAAGCTTGCGGGCCTGACCGGGCCGGCGCGGAAGCGCTTCGCCCGCGAACTCCGAGCCATCAGGCTCGGCACGATCATTCCAGTTGGCCATGAGAGCCGGCTGGCGGCACGTCTGGCAGCCCTGGTCGCCGCATGGCATGCCGATGACGCCAAACCCGATCTTTTCGTCAGCAGTACGACTGCGGAGGACCTTGCTGAAGGACTGCGGTCGGGGCAGTTCGACGTGGCCTTGACCGACATAGCCCTGCGCAACAAGCGTTTTGAGAGCAGGGAGATCTTTTCCGGCGAACTCGTGATCGTCGGCCCGGCCGATTTCGTAGCGCCTGGCGCCGCGATCCAGCCGCTGGTCGATCGTCATCTGATCGCGGTTCCGAGCCTGCGAAGCGGACTGCGCCAGTCAGTCAGCGAAGCGCTCGAGCCTTTCCTCGGCGGCGAAGGCCACGCCGCAGCGCGACTGGTGGAGGTCGATGCACTCTCGATCGTCATCAACCTCGTGCTCGACCACGGATTTCTCACCGTGCTGCCGCTGGAAGCTGTTGCGGCGCTCGACCGGCCGATCGGCATCATAAGGCTGCCGGATGCCCCTCGGGTCGGTTTTCACCTCGTCTGGCAGCGGACGCAGGCCTCGCGCAGGATCGCCACGCAGATCGCCCAAGCGATTGGCAATGCATAGCCTGTCCAGAATTCAGCATATCTTCTGTCGATGCCGGCGACCCTAAAGTGCGGTCCGTCGCATCCGCCGCCGGGGAACTTTCAGATGTCCGATTTCGACCTCGTGCTCAAGGGCATACTGGTGCTCGCCGATAGGGTCGTGCCGTCGGGCTTCCTCGCCGTCCGTGACGGCGTGGTGGCCATGCTAGGACAAGGCGCCATGCCGGCCGCCCGCGAGCGGCACGACCTCGGGAAGGCGCTGATCATGCCCGGCGCGATCGATGCCCAGGTTCATTCGCTGAGCCAGAAGGACCAGGAGGATTTCATCTGGTCGACGCGCGCGGCCGCCGCGGGCGGGGTGACCATGATTGTCGACATGCCCTATGACGAAGGCAATCTCGTCTGCAGTGCCGAGGCCGTCAAAGGAAAGATCGCGCATGCCGAGACCCAGGCACGCGTGGATTTCGCACTCTACGGCACCATAGATCCCGAAGAAGGGGCTGTCCGCATCGCCGAGCAGGCGGAAGCCGGCGTGGCGGCCTTCAAGTTTTCGACGTTCGGCACCGATCCGAAACGCTTTCCGCGCATACCGCCCGCGTTGCTGGCCGAATGCTTCGCAGAAGTCGCCAAGACCGGCTTGAGCGCGGGCGTACACAACGAAAACGACGAATATGTCCGCGCGGCAATGGCAAAGGTCAAGGCTGCCGGCATCACCGACTACACTGCTCACGGGCTTTCGCGACCGCCATTGACCGAACTGCTCGCTATGCACGAAATCTACGAGATCGGGGCGCAAACAGGCTGCCCTGCGCACGTCGTGCATTGTTCCCTTTCGCGTGGCTATGAGATCGCGGCCTCTTACCGTGCGCAAGGCCATGCCGCGACCGTCGAATGCCTGATCCACTACCTGACGCTGGACGAGGAGAACGACGCGAGGCGGCTCGGCGGCAGATCGAAATGCAATCCGCCGATCCGCCCGCGAGCCGAGGTGGAGGCGCTCTGGCGGCAGCTTGCGTCGGGCAATGTCACGCTTCTTTCCACCGATCACGTCAGTTGGTCGCTCGACCGCAAGAGCAATCCGGACATGCTGGCCAACGCCTCGGGCCTGCCGGGACTGGAGACGCTGATACCGCTTTTCGTCAAGGGTGCGTTGGAGCGCGGCGTACCGCTCAGTTGGGGCGCGCGCCTGATGGCGCTCAATCCCGCACGCCATTTCCGGATCGATCACGTGAAGGGCGCGCTGGAACCCGGCAAGCAGGCCGACATCGCGGTGCTTACCCCGGAGCCTTACGTCTACGATGCCGGAAAAACCGGCAACACCGTCGCCGCCTGGTCGCCCTACGACGGAATGACCCTGCCCTATCGCGTCGCCGCCACCTATTGCCGCGGCGAGCTGGTATACGACGGCACGGCCGTGGTTGCCGCTCCCGGCAAAGGCCGCTTCGTGCGGCCGCCGGCGTCGCTTCCTCTGTCGAGGCAGGCAGCATGAGCCGGATCGGCGACAGGCCCAACCTGCCGGTTTCCGCCGCGCGCATCGCGCTGGACATCGATGCGCTGGCCGCAATCACCGAACCGGGACGGCCCTGGACTCGCCGTGCCTTCACCGCGCTTCATCGCCAGGGCCGCGACTGGCTCGCCGAGCGCTTCCGGGCTGCGGGACTGGAGACGCGGATCGATGCTTCGGGCAACCTGATCGGCCGCCGTGCCGGCCGGAAGCCGGGATCGGGCACCCTGATGCTCGGCTCTCATTCGGACACCGTCCCCGATGGGGGCCGGTACGATGGCATTGCGGGCGTGGTGGCGGCGCTGGAGGTGGCCCGATCGCTCGCAGATGCCGGAATCCAGTTGGATCATGATCTGGATGTCGTCGACTTCCTGGCCGAGGAAGTCTCCATCTTTGGTGTCTCCTGCATTGGCAGCCGAGGCATGGCGGGAGTTCGCCCCCCCGAATGGCTCGAGCGGAGGGCGGACGGGATAACGCTGTCCCAAGGACTGGTCGCCGCCGGCGGCAGCGAAACCGCCGACCCGCCCCGGCAGGACGTCAAGGCTTTCCTGGAGCTGCATATCGAGCAGGGTCCGGTTCTCGAAGCCGAAAAATGCGACATCGGCATAGTCACCGCGATCGCCGGCATTTCCCGCATCGAGATCGTGGTCGAGGGGCGCGCCGATCATGCCGGCACGACACCGATGGGCGCACGCCGCGACGCGCTCGTGGCGGCATCCAAGCTGGTCCTCGGCATCGAACGCCTGGCGACCGATCTTTCGCTGCAGCCCCGGCATTTTGCCGCAACCGTCGGCGAATTCGCGATGTTGCCCAATGCCGCCAATGTCGTGCCGTCGAACGTCCGGTTGCTGGTGGATGTCCGCTCCGAGCAACGCGAAGATCTGGACATGTTCGCGGCAGCCCTGAAAGAGCTTTGCGCTTCCGTGGCAGCGCAAGATCAGGCCAGCATTTCCCTGCGGCAGATATCAGACGCTACCCCGGTGCCGATGGATGCCGGCATCGGCGCCATTCTGGCCGGCGCAGTCGAAGGCCTTGGCGGACGGCACCGGCAACTCGCCTCCGGCGCCGGGCACGATGCCGCGTTCATGGCCAGAATTTCGCGCGCGGCGATGATATTCATCCCCTGCCTCGGTGGCCGGAGCCATGCGCCGGAGGAGTTTGCGGCGAACGATGATATAGCGTTCGGAGCCGCAGTCCTGCTCGAAACCGTCAGAGCGCTCGACGGACAAATTTCCGAGCGAGACGTCTGATCCCAAGAAGGGTCGACATGGCCACAGATGCCGCACTCGCAATTGCACGTTCGGCCTATCGGGCGCTATGTGGGACCTTCTCTTTGAAGAATCGTATCTTTTGATCGCGATAGGCAGCAGTTCAGCCTTGTGGTGGCTTCTGTCGGCGTGAAATCCCAGGCTACACACGGCCGATCATCTTGGGCTTTCTGCGGCGATCCCTGCCACACCGTGTCGTTTGGAGCGTATCGGCTGACTACGTCGATGGTCGACGATTAGACCAGACTATCATGTTGACAGCCCGCCGATTCGCGAGGCGTTGCACCGGCTCAAGCTTGCGAGGTCTGGAAGGCCGTATGAACACCGATCTTGCCGTTGTGCTCGTCCTGCTTGCCGCGACCATCATCATGTTTGCGGTCAACCGGCCGCGCATGGATGCCGTAGCGTTGATCATGATGACGATCCTGCCGCTGACGGGTGTGGTCACGGTATCGGATGCGCTCACAGGATTCAGCGATCCGAACATCATTCTGATCGCTGCACTCTTCGTCGTCGGCGAGGCGCTCGTGCGCACCGGCGTCGCGCAGAGAACGGGAGATGTGCTGATCCGCTATGCCGGATCGAGGGAGACCCGACTGGTAGCGCTGCTGATGATGCTCGTCGCCGGGATCGGATCCTTCATGAGCTCGACGGGCGTCGTCGCGATCTTCATCCCCATCGTATTGCGGATCGCCGCCAATGCCGGGATTTCGCCGGGCAGGCTGATGATGCCGCTCAGTGTCGGCGCGCTGATCAGCGGAATGATGACGCTGGTCGCAACGGCACCCAACCTGGTCGTGAACAGCCAATTGATCCGCGCCGGGCAAGAGGGATTCTCCTTCTTCGCCTTCATGCCTTTTGGCGTGCCGGTTCTGCTCCTCGCCATTCTCTTTATGCTGGTGGCGCGTCGCTGGCTGGGAAAGGAGACGCCTGCCGCATCGGCCAAGCGCCCGCGCCTTGCGGACTGGATCGAGGCCTATGGCCTCACGGACCGGGAAATGCGCGTCCGGCTCGACAAGGATTCTGACTGGTGCGGGAAAAGGCTCGATGCGCTGGACCTGCGTGCGAGCCAGGGGATCAACGTCATCGCCATCGAACGCGGCCAGGGCTTTGGCCGCAAGCTGATCAAGCCTTCGGCAGCAACCGAACTGCAGGCGCGGGACGCGCTGTTCCTGGATATCTCCAGCGCGGATTTCGAGCCGGAAGAGTTCTGCCGCAGGTCCGGCCTGCATCCTCTGCCGATCTCGGGACACTATTTCAGCGATCACGCGCAGGAAATCGGCATGGTCGAGCTGATGGTGCCGCCCGGCTCGCCTCTGATCGATAGGACGGTGACGGAGGCCCGTTTCCGCAGCGAGCACGACCTCGTCGTCATCGGCCTGAAGCATGGCACGAGGCCCGTCGAGGCGGCGATCTCCTCGGAGCCGATGCAGGTCGGCGACACATTGCTGGCAGTCGGGTCGTGGAGGGCGATCCGAAATGTCCATCAGGCGCGTGACCTGATCGTGCTGACGATGCCCGCGGAACTGGATGAGGTGATCGAGCGACCCTCGCGCGCGCCCCACGCGCTGGTCATTCTCGGGCTGATCGTGGCGATGATGGTCAGCGGCATCGTGGCCAACGTGCAGGCGGCTCTGATCGGCTGTCTGTTGCTGGGGCTGTTCGGCTGCATCGACATGAACGGCGCCTATCGGTCCATACACTGGCAAAGCCTGATCGTGATCGTGGGCATGCTGCCCTTCTCGGTGGCGTTGCAAAATACCGGCGGCGTGGAACTGGCCGCGTCGGCCCTTGTCTCGGCGGTGGGCGAGGCAGGCCCAAGAATGGCGCTGGCCGCGGTCTTCGTGTTGACGGCAATCCTCGGACTGTTCATCTCGAATACGGCAACGGCGGTGCTGATGGCTCCCGTGGCGCTTGCGGTAGCGTATGAGCTGGAGGCCTCGCCCTACCCCTTCGCGATGACCGTCGCTCTTGCGGCCTCGGCCGCTTTCATGACGCCTGTGTCCTCTCCGGTGAACATGCTGGTCGTAGGACCGGGCAATTACAGCTTCTCCGATTTCCTATGGGTCGGCGTGCCGCTGACCGTGATGACGTTGATCGTCAGTGTCCTGCTCGTACCGATCGTGTTCCCGTTCTAGGGGATGGTACGACTGCATCCGAGGCTCACTCGGCATGACAAGAGCGTCGCGACGCATGAAACGCCTGGAGGCATCGGGGAGTTTTGCCATCACGTCCCAACTCCGCCGCCGACCGGTTGCCCTCCCGGACGGCAGCCATCAGGCGCCAACAGTGTCTGCGCGAAGTCGTTCATTTTCCGCCGATGCGTAGTCGCGTGACATCCGTACGAACGCGTCGATGGAGGGAATGCTGCTACGCTCCTTGAGGCAGGCTACGTAGGATCGCGTATAGGGCTGATATTCCGCTATGGAGAGGGCACGAAGCCTGTCGTCACGCGAAAATTCGAAATCGGAAATGATGCCAAGCCCAAGCCCGGCTGCCGTGGCTTCGAGAACAGAATCGCGTGAAAGCTCCATGACGACATTCGGTCTGATGTTGTTGATCGCAAGGACCTCCTCCAGGGCGCGCCTTGTCATGGACCCCTTCTCGCGCATGATCAGCCGCTGGCCGTCGAGTTCCTCCACGTTAAGCTGCTTCCGATGCGTCCAGGGATGCCCGACCGGAATGGCGATGACCACTTCGTGCTTGCCGAGACAAACCAGGTCCAGCCGCGGATCGTTGTAGTCGCTTCCCAAGACGCCGACGTCCACCTCATAGTTGAGCAATTTTTGGTAGACCGTATCCGAATTGGCGCTCTCCAGCGTGACATGCATCAACGGGAAGCGATCGATGTAGCTGGACAGCAGCTTCATCACGAACAAGGGCCCGACCGTGCCGATATGCATGCGCCCGGCGAATTGATTGCCAACCGTGTTCAGCAGGGAGTGCGCACGCTCTTCCAGCGAGAATATCTGTTTCGCCACGGCAAGCAGAGCCTCGCCGGCGTCGGTGAGCTTCAGCTCATTGGGCCCGCGTACGAATAGCTGGAGATTGTAGGTCTCCTCCAGGGTCTTGACCTGCGTCGTGACGGTAGGCTGACCGATGCACAGCAGCTCGGCCGCCTTGGTGAAGCTCGACTCGCGTGCGACCGCATAAAAGGATCGCAGTTGGTTGAAGTTAACGTAGTTCAGGCGATTTCTCGCCGCCTCTCCGATTGGCAAGGTTTCCTCCCCCCGTTCCAATCAAGTCCTCTATCGCCTTCATCACACTCGAATCCGTGGAAAGCAAATCCTTCAGCACGGTGTAGTGATTGCGCCCTGCGAGGCGTTGGATGATCACGTCGCGGCCGGCATCCGAAAGCCTGTGCCTGAACGTTTCAGACTGACCGACGAAGCCCGCCGTCTCATCGCTTCCGACAAACAGCCGATAGCTCGTCCTGGGAAGGTCTTGATTGACAGGCCCCAGCCCAGCAGCGCGTGCCAAGGTGAGTTTCAGCGCCCTGTTGAGACTCGTTCCGACAAGCGGTTGCAGATCGAAGATGCCGCTGATCGGCGCCATTCCCGCAAAAGGTCGGGTACGTAGCTGCGGCATCTGGCTGGCGGCCTTGCCGGCCCAGACCGCGAGATGACCGCCAGCGGAATGACCTGACGTAAGCCATACGGACGGCTGCGCGCCGCACCGGGAAAGCGCTTCGAACACCGCCGGCACGCTGGATACCGCCGCGGCTACGCAGCGCTCCAATGTTACGCCAGGGGCAAGAGGATAGTTTGGAAGTGCCACTGAAAAACCGCGCGCCCTCAGGGCTCCCGCCACGAAACTGAAGCGTCGCTTGTCAAGGCTCTGCCAGTAGCCGCCGTGGAAGAAGATCACCAGGGGACTATTGCGGCGGCCGGGAAAGAGATCGAAGGTCATCCGCTCGTGCTGACCGTAAGGCAGGTCGAGGAAGCATTGAAATTCCTTCCTGCTCCGCTCACTTTCCATGTCGTACAGCGCGTAGACGTCATGGCGTTCGGGATGGCGATCCCGAAACACGTAGTCGGGCTCATCGGCTCTGGCCACGGCTCGCCTTCACTCGAACATCACGACGCTGCGCACCGACTTGCCCTGCTTCATGAGGTGGAAGCCCTCGTTCACCTCATGAAGTTGCAGTCTGTGCGTGATCTGCCTGTCGAGGTCGATCTCGCCTTCCATGAAGCGGTCGATCAACCCGGGTAGCCCGGTTCTCCCCTTGATGCCGCCGAAATAGCTGCCGACGATCGACTTGCCGTAGCGCACCTGCACCGGGGGAAAGGAAAGTTCGGAACCCGAAGGTTCGACGCCCAGCAGCACGCTTACGCCCCATGCGGGGACGCAACAATCAAGGGACTGCCGCATGACACCAAGGACGCCGGTGCATTCGAAAGCCACGTCAACCCCGCCGCCAGTCAGGTCTCGTATAGCAACGACAGGATCGGGTGCGTCCGGTCCAGGACGGATGAAGTCCGTCATGCCGTAGCTTGTGGCGAGTTCGGTCTTTGCCGAACTGATGTCAATGCCTATGATCCTGGATGCACCGGCGATCCTCGCACCCTGGATTATGTTCACGCCGATGCCGCCAAGACCAAAGACGGCGACCTTGTCTCCCGGTCGAACATGGGCAAGCGCCGCACCCACGCCGGTGGTCACCCCGCAGCCGAAGAGACAGACCTTGTCCAGGGGAGCATCCTTGCGGATCTTTGCCAGCGCGATCTCCGGCACCACGGTGTAGCGCGACAGTGTCGACGTTCCCATGAAATGGTGAACGGGCTTGTTACCTCGCATGAAGCGCGACGTGCCGTCAGGCATGACGCCTCGGTCGCGGGTGGGCTTGATGGTCCAGCAGAGGTTCGTACGCTTGGAGCGGCACATGCTGCATTCGCCGCATTCCGGTCCGTATAGCGGTATGACATGGTCGTCGATGCACAGCGTGGTAACGCCGAGGCCGACTTCCACAACCCGCCCGGCGCCCTCATGTCCGGGAATGAGCGGGTAGACGCTGCTGGCGTTGACGCCTTCCAACGCGGTAAGGTCGGTATGGCAGAGGCCGCTGGCGACAATCTCCACAAGCACTTCACCCGGCCCCGGCCCATCAACGGTCAGCGTATCGATTTCAAGCGGAACATTGGGCGCGACGCAGATCGCAGCGGTGGTCTTTATCATGTTTCCAGCCTCACGCGTCCACGGGCTCCACCGCCGTGGAAAACCCCGCATCGACAAGTTCACGGTGGGTGACGGCGTCACTACTGCCTATGGCCCGCTGCGCTTTCCGAACCGCGCGCGCCGCATCCACGCCGAACGCTCCTGTCAGGCGTCCATTTTTCACCGAGTAGGCAAGATAACCAGGTTCGCCGGGTCGGCCCTGGAAATAGATTTCGGCATCGGGAAGAAATCTTCCCACGATCTGGAACCTGCGGTCATATTGATCCGTCCAGAACAACGGAACATTCCTCTGAGCCGACTCCTCCCCGCAAATCGAGCGGGCCGCATTCGCGGCCGTTTCCTCGGCGTTCATCCAGGATTCGACCCGGCTGCGCTGGCCATCCGGTTCCAGGTAGGCCGCGATGTCTCCGATCGCGTAGATGTCGGGATTGCTGGTCCGGCAATCCGCATCGACTTCAATACCATTGGACAAGGCAAGGCCCGCGGAGCGGGCAAGCACGGCGTTTGGAACGCCGCCTATGCCGACGATTACGATATCGGGACGGATCACCGTGCCGTCATCCAGATGAACGGCGATCTCTTCGGGCGCCTGCGTGACTTTTCCAATTGTCCGCCCGCAAAGGATGCGGACACCGGACTTTTCATGACAGGCGACGATGGAAGCGGAAATCTCCGCGGGAAGGACGCGCGAAAGCGCGCGCGGCGCCGTCTCGACGACAGTAACCCGAGCGCCGAGTTTCGTCGCGCTCGCGGCAACCTCCAGGCCAATGAAACCTGCGCCGACGATCAGTATTTCCTGACCCTGCACGACCGCCCCGCGCAGAGCGCGGGCCTCGTCGAGTTTGTGCAGGTAGAACACCTTTTCGCCAAGCACATCGATCAGCGGCAGCCGGCGGGGCGTCAAGCCGGTGGCGAGAACCAGCTTGTCATAGGCAAGCTTGGTTGCGTCCTCGAGCACTATCTGGCGGTCCTTGGCCCATACACTGCGCACGATCGCATTCGGACGATATTCGATGCCAAGTCGGGCAATCGTGTCCTCGTCGATGATGAAGCTCGGCGCCGGTTCGGACTCATCGCAAAGAACGGCCTTCGACAGCGGCGGCCGCTCATAGGGGGCGACAGGTTCGTCGCCGATGAGAACGATCCGGCCCCGCCAGCCGAAATGTCGAAGTCGCTCGGCACATCGGCCGCCGGCATGTCCGGCGCCGACGATCACTACGGCAGCATTGTTGGCAGTCATGCTGCCTGTCTTGCTTCCCGGCGCATGCGGCCGACTTCGCCGAGGATTTCCCGGTGAACCTGGAAATAGCCCTTGCTGACATGTTTCAGGTGAGGTTCGACGTGATCGTGCAACCTGCCCAGGGCATGGAACGGCACCGAAGACGCAAGGTGATGCTCGGCATGGAACGGCATGTTCCAATAAAGCTGGCGCATGATCGGGTTGACCAGCGTCGTCCGGGTATTGGCAAGCAGATCCGGGCTCTCGTCGGCACCGGTATGCTCAGCCATGCGGATTGCACGGAGCACCGGCTCGCCCATCACACGCGGGAGGAACCAGTAGAAGAGCGCGATCGTGCTGCCGAAATAGACGGAGGCTGCGGCGATCGAAACGTAAAGCAGCACCAGAAGCCGGATCTCAAGCGAGACCTGGCCACGCACGGTGTCCGGTAGAAAGCGCTTTTCCTCCTCGTCGTATCGACCCGTCGAGCCTCTTACGAGCGTGCCGATGAGCTTGGGCCAGAAGGACGCGCCGAGAATCATCGAGAAATATTCGCGGAATGTCGTGGGAAACGGCACGATGTCGGGATCGCGCTCGTCATGCTGGGTGTAGGTGTGGTGGGCGGCATGCCGATATTTGAAATACAGGAAGGGCCTCATCGTGAGGGCGCCTATTGCGAAGCCCACCGCGTGGTTAAGCCAGCGGGAACGGAAGGCCGTGCCGTGCGAGCATTCGTGGAGCGGCGCAAACATCAGGACGATCACGGTCCCGTAGACCAGCATCGCCGGCACCTGCAGCCACAGGTTCCCGGAGGCGAAATAGACGAGTGATCCTGTCACAGCCAACGCAAGGACATGGATCGCGAGATTGTAGAGCCCTGGGCCGTTGGTGCGAACCCGAAGCTCCTTCAGTTTCTCGCGGGAAACGACCTCCGGCCCGGTCAGTGGCCAGATGTTGCTCCCTACCCCGCCGATGCCGGCATAGCTCGCGGAATTATTCCCTTCCATGGTATTCTCCAGCTCGAAACTGATAACTGCCGTGCAATTCTAACGACCGGTCCGGAACGGAGAAAATTCATTGTTCTGATAGGGTCATTCATATTGCGTCGGGGCGAAGAATGGTGGCCTCGACCAGCCACGCGCGGCTTCCGGTGGTTACGCAAAGAACCGTTGCGTGATGGTCTCGGCCGAAAACTCGTGACGTTGGAACTCGCCGGTTATCCGCCCTCTGCTCATGACGAGAATGCGGTCGCAGACATGCAGCATTTCCTGCAGTTCCGTCGTCATGACGACGAGCGCCTTGCCCTCATCCGCCAGTGACTGCAGGGAATTCCAGATTTCCGCCTTCGCGCCGATGTCCACGCCGCGGGTCGGATCTTCCGCGACAACGATCTCGCTATTGCGGGCAATCCATTTGCCGATGACGATTTTCTGCTGGTTGCCGCCGGAAAGCTGCGAAGCCTTCTGGGACAAGCTGCTGACCTTGATGGAGAGCAGTTTGACGATATCCGAGGCCATGCGCCGCACGCGACCGCGTCGCAACACCCCCCAGGTGCCGAGGCTGCCGAGCGTCGCCATGCTCGCATTGTCGGCGATGTTCATGTCCAGGACGAGGCCTTCGTTCTTGCGGTCGGCAGGCATGTAAGCGACGCCCAAGCGAATCGCGTCGTGCGGAGACCGAAACCGCGCCGGTGTTTCGCGTATCAGGATCTCGCCCTGGTCAGTGCTTGTCGCACCGAAGATCGCCTGCGCGACGGCTTCCCGGTTGCAACCAAGCAATCCCGCGATGCCGACGATCTCGCCCCGCCGAACCTTGAATGAAACATCCTGGAACTTGCCGGCCTTGGATAGCCCGTCGAGTTCGAGCATCACCCCACCATGCCTGCGCTCGCGAAAATCGCTCCTGGCACCCGCACGGGCCTTGCCTACCATGTAGGAAACGAGTTGAGGCTCGGTCATGCCTTCGGCATCGACCGTGGTGACGACGCTGCCGTCGCGCAGGACGGTGATCCGATCGGAAAGCTCCAGCACCTCGTTAAGCCGATGCGAGACATAGACAATCCCCAGACCTCGCGCCTTGAGAAGCTTGACGACGTTCAGCAGGTGAATGACCTGGTCGTCGTTGAGCGATGCCGTCGGCTCGTCGAGCACGATAACTTTCGGGTCTGTCGCCAGGGCACGGCAGATTTCCACGATCTGCTGTTCGTTGAGACTGAGTGTTCCAAGCACCCGCTTGGGGTCGATCTCGACGCCGATCATGTCGAGAAGTTCGGTCGCCTTCCGGTTCATCGCGACGCGATCAAGAGCGCCGAGCCCACGCTTCGGTTCCCGTCCGAGAAATATGTTCTGGGCCACACTGAGATTGGGGCAGAGAACCAGTTCCTGGTGAACCATGGCCAGACGATGCTCTATGGCGATCGAAGGGCTGGAGAGGACAGCCTGTTTGCCGTCGATCAGGATCTCACCCTCATTGGGTTGCAGTAGCCCGTTCATGCAGGACAGAAGCGTGGATTTTCCTGCGCCATTCTCTCCGACGAGTGCATGAACCTCGCCGGCCCGAAGATCGAATGAGACGTTCGAGAGCGCGCGAACGCCCGGGAACGTCTTGCTGATGCCGCGAAGTTCGAGGATTGGCGCGATGTTTTCCACGATCGCCTCAGTTCACGCTGTATTTGTCGAGCAGCGCACGATGCCTGTCCATCGAGCCGACGAGGCTCTGGTAGACCAGGCACCACTCCTCGAAGAAGTCGACATAACGGCGGTTCATCGCGGGATCTGGATCGATGGTCTCCTTGATCTTGACGATATCGCCAAGCGGCGTGACCGGATCGGGATAAATACCGGCTGCAACCGCAGCCAGCACCGCATCGCCGATCGGCGCAGCCTCGCCGATGTCCGGCACCTTGAGCGGCCGGTTGACGACATTCGCCGTGATCTGGTTCCAGAACCGGCTCTTGGTCGGTCCCCCATTGAGGACCAGCGTATCGATCTTCGCGCCAGCCGCTTCGGCGATGCGGAAGTTTGAAAGGACATCGAACGCGACGCCCTCAATGAGCGCACGGATCATCGTCGCGCGCGTGGTTGTCGGCTGAACGCCGAAGAAAACGCCGGTCGCGCGACTGTTCCAGTTCGGCGCCAGCGAATTGCCCAGATAAGGAAGGTACAACAGTCCATTCGAACAGGCCGGGACCTGCTTCGCCTGTTCGGTGAAGAGGTCGAAGAGGTTTTGGCCCATGCGTTCCGCGAGCCGGAATTCGGAATCACCGAATTGATCGCGGAACCACTTCAGCGACGCCCCGGTGAATGCCATCGGCGCATCGAACATCGTCAGGCCCGGCAGCACATGCGGCCACTTCAGGATGCGATATTCGTCGAGCGTCTGTTCCGTCGGGATCATGATCCCAAGGTTGGAACCGGTTCCCATCGAATAGAAGGCCTCGCCGGCCTTCGTCACCCCGACGCCGAGCGCGGCCGAACTGATGTCGGTGCCACCCGCCGCGACAATCGTGCCGGCAAGCAGACCGGTTTCCTCGGCAGCCTTGCTGGTGATCTCGCCGACGACCTCGTGCGAGCGATAGAGCCTCGGGAACTTTTCGATCGGAATTCCGATCGCATTGGCGATTGCGGGATTCCAGGCTTCCTTCTGGTATTCGTATGCATAGGCCAGCCCGGCATCGCCGGTGTTCATCGTGAAATTGCCGCACATGCGATAGGTGCAGTAGCCCGCGGGCGAGAGGAACTTGTGCGTGGCTGAAAAAACGTGCGGCTCGTGTTTTGCTATCCACAGCGCCTTGGGATCTATGAACCACGGTGCCACCCGGTTGCCGTTGTTGCGATTGATCTCGCGCGTGCCCACGGTCTTGCGGATGTCATCGCATTCCTCTTCGGAACGAGAGTCCATCCAGATCATCGCCGGGCGCAGGGGTTTGCCCTTATCATTGACCGGCAAGGTCACGCCGACCAGCCCCGATATCGCGACGCCAGCGATGTCGCGGGCAAAGTTGCCCTGCTCCAGACACTGCCGGATCGACGACGTCACCGCCTGCCAATAGTTCTCCGCTTCCTGTTCGGCATAGCCCGGCCGTGGGTGGAAAAGCGGATGCTCCTGCGATCCGAACGCAACGATCTTTCCGGTATTCGTGTCTAGAATACATGCCTTGACGTTGGTTGTGCCGATGTCGATCCCGATCGTCAGATGTCCCGTCAAAGCTGTTCCTCCCTGCCTTGATAAAATTCAATGTTGCGACTTGTACTGGAAACGCGCCATCGCCACCGCCAGGACCAGAACCGCACCTATGGCGAGGTTCTGGTACCATGTCGGTACGCCCCATATGGCCAGCAGATTGAGCCCCGCCGCGAACGTGACGGCCGCCAGGAGCACCCGCCACAACGAACCGGTTCCTCCACCGAGCGCGACGCCACCGATCACCGCGATCGCGATCGCGGTGAGTTCGTAGCCCTGCGCGAGCGCGGCTTCCACGGATTTGAGCCGTGCCGTGAAGACGAGGCCGGCCACGGTCGCGAAGAAACCACTCAGCGCGAAGGCGGTGACGATGTAGCGTTTCGTCTTGATGCCGGAATAAAGCGTCGCGGTCTCATTGCCGCCGATTGCATAGAGCCGTCCGCCGGTCGTCGTGCAGGTGAGGAAGAAATGCGTCACCGCCACGAGAATGATGAACAGCGCGAAGCTTACCGGAACACCGAGCAATACCGCATCGCCCAGCCAGTTGAACGTCTCGCCCTTGAGATAAAAGGGCGCGCCGTTGGTCGCCAGATAGCCCATGCCGCGCAAGGCGGTCAGCGACACGAGCGTCATGATGAAGGAGGCGACCTTGAGATAGGCCACGCCGATGCCATTGACGATCCCGATCGCCACGCCGGTCATGATCGAGACTGCGATGAAGACCACGGGCGATCCGACGAAGGTGTTGCCTCTTACAATCCACCGCACGTCGAATTCGCGACCGATCCAGGCTGTCACGACGACGCCGATTATCGTTGCGAAAACCATGTTCGCGGCGATGGAGAGATCGATCCGGCCGGTAATCAGGACGATCGACATGCCGGTGGCGAGAAGCCCTACCAGCGCCGCGTTGCGCAACAGGTTCTGGATGTTGAGTTCCGACAGATAATGCGGCGAGGTCGCAGCACCGACGATCACGATGGACACGAGGAGCCAGAGAATTGGATCCTTGAGAATCCCGGAGACCGCCAGCGGCCGGGCGGAGGCTCTCTCAGCGATCGTCATTTCACGAATTTCCTGTGCTTCATGCCGGGCATGACGACCACGAGAATGACCAGCGCAGTGACGACCTGCTGCATGTAGAAGCTGACGCCCATCTGGTTCAGAAGATTATTGATCACGCCGATGATGAGGGCCGCTACAAGCGCGCCGAATACAGATCCCGTGCCGCCCGCCAGCGCCGCGCCACCAAGCACGGTCACCGCCAGCACCTTCAGTTCAAGCCCTGGAAAGGCTGCCGGATTGATGTAGCCGAGGCGAGCACTTTCGATCAGGCCCGCCACGGCAGCGCAGACGCCGCAGAACGCGAAGACCGCGATCTTGACGCGATCGACCCTTATGCCGGAGAGCATCGCCGCCCGCGCGTTGCCGCCCGTCGCGTAAAGCCTTCGTCCGAAGGTCGCGCTCCGGGTGAGGAAAAGACAGATCAGCGCCATCAGGGCGAAAAGTGCGATCGGTACTGGTACGCCGAAAACGGTTCCGCGACCGAACCACATGAATTCCGCGATCTTCTCCGGATAGGCAGCCTGCCCTCCCGAGAAGATATTGGCGAGAGCCCCCGCGATGCCGAGCATGGCCAGCGTGGAGATCAGCGAGGAGATGCCGACCTTCGCCACCAGGATGCCGTTGATGATGCCGAGCACAAGTCCGCAGAGCAGCACGGCCCCGATGATCAGGAAGGGTGAACCGGTCGCTATCAGCAGGCCGCCGACGACTGTGGAAAGGACGGCGACACCGGCAACGGAGAGGTCTATTTCGCCTGTTATGACGACCATCGTCATCCCGAAGGCGAGGATGCCTATGCCGGCGACAGCGGTCAGGATCACGCGCAGGTTCTCAGCCGAAAGGAAGCCCGGATAGAGATACTGCCCGACCGTGACGAGCGCGATCAGCACGGCGACACGGCTCAGGTCCCCGACGGCTGGCAGAGCCGGCCACGCCGGGCGATTTCCCGATGGCTTGGCGCCTGCTTTATCTTCGATTGCGGCCATGTGGCGAAACCCGTCGAATCCGGTCCAGGTCCCATGCCGCAGCCAATCCAACGGCTGCGGCATGGAACGTCTTGGGAGGTTCAGTTTACAGCGGGTCCGTAAGCGTAGGGCCACTCGTCCGGCGTCATGGTCTCGACGCCTTCGATGGTCATCTTGGTCTTGGTGATCATCGGCAGATTCGGCGTCATGATGAGCTTCGGCGGAGCCTCGTTGAGGCCTTCCTTGGCACCGATATGCTTGATGACGGCGCGGATACCGATGTCGCCGATCAACGGCGTGTATGGCGACACCATGTCGATGTTGCCGTCCGTGATCTCCTTCAGGACCTCCTTGGCATCGTCGTTGGCTAGGATGACGATCTTCTTGCCATCGGGCGCGGAGTTCAGCCGCTTCGCCTCGCGGATTGCGTCGAGGGCTCCCATGGCTTCCTCACCACCGGTGTTGAAGCTGACAGAAATGTCGTTGAAAGCCTGGAGGGCATCGGCAGTGGACTGGAACGCCAGCTGGCGCTGGCTGTTCGTGTGGTAGTTGCCCTGGATATTGAAGCCATCGACATTGCCGATCACTTCGAGGAAGGCGCCGGTACGGATCGAATCCGCGGTGCTTCCTAGGTCCTTGCGGTTGAGCACGATGTTTCCGCCCTGAAGGACCTCCTTCAGGTAGAGACCTTCCTGGAGACCGTTCGCATAGAAGTTCCCGAGGACCTCCGAGCTGATCTTTTCGGACGAAGTCCTGCGGTCGACGCTGACGACCGGGATTCCGGCATCGATGGCACGGTCAACCGGCGGCCCCATCGGCGCCTCTCGCGACGGCCACAGGACGATGCCGTCGTATTTCTTGGCGACCCAAGTATCGATGACCTGACCCATCTTGTTGTCGTCGAATTCCGCGTCGATCACTTCGATCTCGACATTGGGATGCCGCGCCGCTTCCCAGGCCGCCGTGTCTGCGAGGCTGATCAGCCAGGGATGGTTGAAGCCGTGAAACACGAAGCCGATTTTGTAGGTCTTGTTGGGATCGAGCACCGGCCCTTCCGCCAGCGGGATGTAGTCGGTGAAGGGCGACTTGATTTCGAGCTTGCTGTAGGGGCCGGTGAATGTCGCACCCATGCCCGGCTTCCACACGAAGCCTTCCGCCAGTTCGCCTACCGGATAGACGTCGAGATAGTCGCGAAAACCGTCTTTCTCGAAGAGCTCCGAGACGCTTTTGTTGGACATCTCCTGCTTGGCCTGCTCGGAATATTTGGCAATGAGGCCATTCAGCGTGTCGTGCACGCCTTCGGCCTGCGCGGCGACCGTGAACCCGCCCTGCACCGCCATAAGCACGACAGCGCTGATCGTGCCGCGTAAGGCGGCACGCCGTGTTGAACTGAACATATTTTCCTCCCGATTTTTGATGATGGTTTTTCCTCGGCGACCACGCCTGGGTAGTCACCAGCTCATCCCGTGATGGCTATTCGACCAGCACGTAGACCTGCCCATTTTCGACTTTGGTCTTGAACGTCTGCAGGTTCTTGGTCACGGGCGGCGACAGCGCGGCGCCCGTTCGAATGTTGAAGAGCCCCTGATGCAGGGGACATTCGACGGTTTCGCCGTCGATATAGCCTTCCGACATGAAGGCATGTTCATGCGTGCAGATACCCGACGTGGCATAGAAGCTGCCCGAAAGGTTATAGACCGCAATGCATTTTCCGCCGTGCGTGAAGCGCATCGCATCTTCCGATGCAAGCGCATGCGCCCCTGCCGCCAACACCCATTCAGGTGCGGCCCCCGCGGTATTCTCCTCAGCCATCGTCGTCTTTCGTTTTGTTTCGTTAGGCCCGAAATTTAGGTTCGTTCTACCTATTGGCACGCCGATTGGACGCTCAAATTCATTCTTTGAATGAGGGCATTGGTCTTCACTTGGCATCGAGCCTCAGCCACCGGACGGTGATCGGCGCTTGTGGGCTGGGCGGGACCAAATACGACAGCATCATGCTTCGCCGCCTGGCGCTGCATGATCCATTCAGAGCAGGCGAGACGGACCTTCAGATACAGGTCCGCGGCAGATCCCCTGCCCTCCTTCGCTCGGTGCAAAAAAGGAAAATAGGTGGACGACTTTTACGCCGGCCGAAGCAGGACTATCCCCCTACCCTGGTCGGTTTAAACCGCCTCTTTCAGATATGCGTGCAAGCGGATCAGGTTGTTCTGGCGACTGAACTCTCCGTCGCCGAGTTCCCGAAGAGCGCGCGAGCTGACGTCGCATCGCATAGGGAAAATCCGAATCCTTTAATCGCGGCTGCGACCGGCTGGATCAGCGCGGCGTTGCTTTCTGCCCGATTGCCGTCCGGTAGCAGGAGATTGTTCTCGAAGCCGACCCGGACATGTCCGCCCAACAGCGCAGCCGTGGTGACGCATGCGGCTTCATGCCTGCCGAAGGCGCATACACTCCAGTTCGAGAACCGCGGCATATCTGGCGCCAGGAACGGCAGCAGGTCGGACGGCAACGACGTTTGGGCGACCGTGTAACGGCCGAGCACATAGATGACCGGAATGTCGGACCACGGCACCAGGCCGCGGCGGATCATCGCCGCCAGTCGGACGGCTTCCGAAGGATCGTAGAGGATGATCTGCGGGCGCACGTCCTCCTGCTTCATCCAGGCGAGCGCATCGGCGAAAGCCGGCTCGGCGGTATCGTCCGGCACAAGCTCGCGAAGCGCCAGCGACGCGGCTTCCGGCCGGGTTGCCTTCAGCACGGCGATCTGTTCGGCGGGACTGTAGATGCCGAGCGCCTCGGTGGTGATCTGAATCAGAAGACGGTCGTCCACCTCCGCGCGGATCGCCGTGATTGTTTGCTGGTAAGCGTCGGTATCGAGGAGATGACGGCCATCGGCCCGGCGCACATGGACATGGATCATGCTGGCGCCCGCTTCCAGGCATTCGGCGGCGGTCCTCGCAAGTTCGATCGCCGTGAGTGGAATGGACGGGTGATCCGCCTTTGTCTTCCGGCCGCCATTCGGCGCCACTGAAATCGCTACCCGGTGCGGTTGCTGGGGCGCCGTCATTCGTACTTCCTGTAATGATCCATATAAATCATACTGATACACTTATGAAACAAATGTTGCAATCAAGTTTGAGCCGGTGTATTCGAGTCCCATGCAAGCAGGTCCTCTCGCCGAAGCGATCGTAACAGCCTTCGACTCGATGTCGGAGCAACTCCAGGCCGCCGCGCGCTATGTCCTCGACCAACCGCGCGAGGTTGCCCTGCTGTCGATGCGCGAGCAGGCGCGGCAGGCACAGGTTCAGCCGGCCACCATGACCCGCCTGGCCAAACACCTCGGTCTTTCCGGTTACGAGGACGTCCGCCAGCTCTATGCCGACGCCATGCGCAGCGATGTGACCGGGTTTGTCGGCCGCGTGGGCACCCAGGCGAAAAGCCAGAAGCTCAAGGGCGACCATGCGTTGGCCGCGGATATGCTGGGAGGCGTCCACGCCCAGATCGGCTCGCTGTCACAGCCTGCCACCCTGGACAACCTTGTCGATGCGGCGCGGCGGCTTTCACGGGCACGGCGCATCTATTGTCTCGGCCTGCGTTCCAGCCATTCGCCAGCCTGGCATCTGCACTATGTGCTGTCGCTGGCCGGCAAGCATGCGATCATGCTGGACGCCCCTGGCGGGATCGGTGCAGACACCCTGGGCAGTGCGGCACGCGACGATGTGCTCGTCGCGGTGAGCGTGCTCCCCTATACACGGCAGACGGTCGAACTGACCGAATATGCGCAATCCTGCGGGCTGTCGGTTGTGGCGATCACCGACAGCCCGGTTGCACCGCTGGCACAGCTCGCCGCCTGCACCATCGTCGTTCCGACGGAAAGTCCGTCCTTCCTGCACACCATGTCGCCGGCCTTTGTCGTCGGCGAAATCCTCGGGGCCCTTGTGGCCGGACATGCCGGAGACACTGCGAGCGCCGCGCTCGCCAGCGTCGACCGCCAGTCGGCCGCACTCAACACCCATCTCAAGACGAGGACGAAACGTCCGTGACCCGCATCCTGCATCGCGCCGCTCATTCCCGCATGCCGGTCGCCGTCGGCGGCAGCGGCATCGAACTGTTCGATGCCGAGGGCAAGGCCTATATCGACGCCTCCGGCGGGGCAGCGGTATCCTGCCTGGGCCATGCTCATCCGGCTGTGATCTCTGCCCTTCACGAGCAACTGGACCGGCTGGCTTATGCGCATACCGGCTTCTTCACGTCGGAAGTCGCCGAGGCCCTGGCGGACCTGCTGGTCGAGGACGCCCCAGCCGGGTTGAGCCACGTCTATCTCGTCAGCGGCGGGTCCGAGGCCGTCGAGGCCGCCCTGAAAATGGCGCGGCAGTATTTTGTCGAGAAGGGCGAACCGCAGCGCCGGCACATCATCGCGCGCCGACAGAGCTATCACGGCAACACGCTGGGCGCGCTGGCCGCGGGCGGCAATGAGTGGCGCCGCGCGCAATTCAAGCCGCTGCTGATCGAAACCCACCACATCGACCCCTGCTACGCCTACCGCCTGCAGGAAACCGGCGAGAGCGACGAAGCCTATGCCGCCCGCGCCGCGCAGCAGCTCGAGGACAAGATACTCGAACTCGGCGCCGACCAGGTCATTGCTTTCGTTGCGGAGACGGTCGTGGGTGCGACCGCTGGAGCGGTGCCACCCGTCGCCGACTACCTCAAGCGCATCCGCGCCATATGTGACCGCTACGGCGTGCTGCTCATCCTCGACGAGGTGATGTGCGGCATGGGCCGCACCGGGACGCTGCATGCCTGCGAGCAGGACGGCGTAGCGCCGGACCTGATGACCATCGCCAAGGGGCTGGGCGGCGGTTACCAGCCGCTCGGCGCGGTGCTGCTGTCGCAAAAGATATTCGATGCCTTCGCCAACGGCTCCGGCTTCTTCCAGCACGGCCACACCTATATGGGGCACCCGATGGCCGCGGCTGCCGGGCTTGCCGTGCAGCAGACGATCCGGCGAGAGAACCTGCTCGCCAACGTGGTCGCCATGGGCACCGAGCTGGAAACCCGTCTGACCGAGCGTCTGGGCAACCATCACCATGTCGGCGACGTCCGCGGGCGCGGCCTGTTCCGGGGCGTCGAACTGGTGGCGGACCGCACAAGCAAGCATCCGTTCGACCCGAAGCTGAAGCTCAACGCGCGCATCAAGAAGGAAGCCATGGCGCGCGGTCTCATGGTCTATCCGATGGGCGGCACCATCGACGGCAGGCTCGGCGATCACGTCCTGCTGGCGCCGCCCTTCATCGTCGACCGCAGCGACATTTCCCGCATCGTCGAAAGGCTCGGCGATGCGATCGATGCGGCAATCGCCTCTCTTCCAATCGAAAAGCACTAACCAAGGGGAACCCAGATGAAACTGCGCAATATCCTGTTTGCCGCCTTCGCAACGGCCATCGCATTCACACAGAGCACCAAGGCCGAGGACCTGGTCGTCGCCACCGACACCGCCTTCGTACCGTTCGAATTCAAGGAAGGCGACAAATATGTCGGCTTCGACATCGACATGTGGGATGCCATCGCCAAGGAGATCGGCGTCACCTACACGCTGCAGCCGATGGACTTCAACGGCATCATTCCGGCGCTCCAGACCAAGCAGGTGGATGTCGCGCTGGCTGGCATCACCATCAAGGACGAGCGCAAGAAGGCGATAGACTTCTCCGACGGCTATTACGACAGCGGCTTCCTGCTGATGGTGCCCGCCGACAGCACGATCAAGGGCGCGGATGACCTGAAGGGCAAGGTACTGGCCACCAAGACCGGCACTTCGGCGACCGACTATGCCAAGGAGAACTTCAAGGAAACGGAGCTGCGCCAGTTCCCCAACATCGACAACGCCTATCTGGAGCTGCGGACCGGCCGTGTCGACGCGGCCATGCATGACACGCCGAACGTGCTCTACTACGTGAAGACGGCCGGTGACGGCAAGGTGAAGGCGGTCGGCGAGCAGATGATGGCCCACCAGTACGGCATCGGTTTCCCGAAGGGCAGCGAACTGGTGGCCAAGGTGAATGTGGCACTCGCCAACATGAAGAAGGATGGCCGCTATACCGAGATCTACAAAAAGTGGTTCGGCGCTGAGCCGAAGCTCTGACACTGACGCAAGGCCGCTGCCTGGCCTTGCAGGAGATTGCTCTGGTCAGGCGCGCCGGCTCCCTTCGGCGGGCGCGCCTCATAGCGGGAGCCCAACATGGAATTCGACTGGTCCGTCATCGCCGACGCAATGCCGGCGCTGCTCAGCGGCGCGCGGCTCACGATCCTGATCACCGTCGCCGGGCTGGTGGGCGGCCTCATCGTCGGCTTCGTTGCCGGCCTGATGCGTGCCTACGGCAACGCCATCGTCAATGGCATCGCCTTTGCCTATGTCGAGCTGATCCGGGGCACACCCATCGTCGTACAGGTCATGTTCATCTATTTCGCGCTGCCGGTGCTCGCCGACATCCGCGTCAACCCGATGACCGCGGCGGTCGTCTCCATCATCGTCAACGCCGGCGCCTACATCGCCGAGATCGTGCGCGGCTCGTTCCTGTCGGTGCACAAGGGGCTGAAGGAAGCGGGACTCGCGCTCGGCCTGCCGATGTGGAAGGTGCTGGTCTACATCATCGGACCAGTAGCCTTCCGGCGGATGATCCCGCCGCTCGGCAACCAGTTCATCGTCAGCCTCAAGGACACGTCGCTGTTCATCGTCATCGGCGTCGGCGAACTGACCCGTCAGGGTCAGGAGATCATGGCCGCCAATTTCCGGGCCGTAGAAATCTGGTCGGCGGTGGCGATCCTCTACCTGCTGATGACCGGCACACTGACACTGATCCTGCGTGTCACCGAAAAGAGGATGCGGATCCTATGAGCATCGTAGAGTTTCGCAAGGTCACCAAGACCTTCGGCCCGGTCGTGGTGCTGCGCGAGGTCGACCTCAACATCGATGCGGGCGAGGTCGTGGTGCTGATCGGGCCGTCCGGCTCGGGCAAGTCCACGCTGCTTCGCTGCATCAACGCGCTCGAAGAGATCAATGGCGGCGACCTTGTCGTCGACGACATCAGCGTCAGGTCAGGGCGCTCCAAGGTGCGGCTGATCCGCCAGGAGGCCGGCATGGTGTTCCAGCAGTTCAACCTGTTCCCGCAGATGACCGCGCTGCAGAACGTCGCCTTCGGCCCGCAGCGTGTGCGCGGCGTCGCCAAGGCTGAGGCTATCGAACAGGCGAAGGCACTTCTCGCCAAGGTGGGCCTTGCCGAACGCGGCCACCATTATCCGTCGGAGCTTTCTGGCGGCCAGCAGCAGCGCGTGGCGATTGCGCGCGCGCTCGCGGTCAAGCCGAAGCTCATGCTGTTCGACGAGCCGACGTCCGCGCTCGATCCGGAGCTGCGCCATGAGGTGCTGCGCGTCATGCGCTCCCTGGCTGAGGAAGGCATGACCATGATCGTGGTCACGCATGAAATGGCCTTCGCCCGTCAGGTCGGAACGCGCCTGATCTTCATGGAGGACGGCAAGATCTCGGTCGACGGCAATCCCGCCGAGCTGCTCGCCAATACGACGAATCCGCGCCTCAAGGAGTTCCTGCAGCATGTCCACTGAGGGCCGGCTCGGATTTCTGGAGATAGCGGGAAAGCATCACGACATCGGCGTCCAGCTCGGTCTGTTCGGAGCCGACATCGTCCATCGTCACCTCGTCATCGGCCATGCCTGGGCTTCGGTGATGGCGTTCCGCGACGACCCGCGCGCGGCCGAGATGCGCAGACTTGTCGAGGCCCGCCTCCCCGCCTACTGGTCTGAGCTGCAGGGATTGGCGCAGGGCCTCGCCCTGCCCTTCAACGACGTGTTTCTCTGGAACTGCCGCGGCGACGTCTGGGCCATGGCGCCCGACGGGTGCACGACGGTGCAGATACCCGGCGACGCGCCGGTGGTCGCACACAATGAGGACGGCGATCCCGGCTTTCGCGGCCATTGCGCGCTGGCACGTGTTCAGCCCGTCGGCGGCCGCTCGTTCACGAGTTTCGTCTATCCCGCGTCGATCCCCGGCCATACCTTCGCCGCGACCGAGACGGGCCTCGTCCAGACCGTCAATAACATCCGCTCGCGAGATGCCGGCGCCGGGCTGCCGCGTATGATCCTCGGCCGCGCCATTCTGGATTGCGGATCACTCGACGAGGCGACTGAGCTGCTGCGGACATCCCAGCGCGCCGGAGCCTTTCACATGACGCTGGCCCAGCGCGGCGACCCTCGCCTTGTGAGCGTGGAATTCACGCATTCGAGCTGTTCGGTCGAGGTTGTCCGGCAGCCCCGATGCCATGCCAACCATCTGGTCCATCAGGACATGTCGGGCGAACGGCAGATCATCACGTCGTCTTCGTCGTCACGGCAGCAGCGCGGCGACGCGATCATCGCCGGCGCCGGCGGCACGCTCGACCCGACGTCCGTCCTTTGGGATGGAACCGCCGCGGCGTTGCCGATCTACCGCGCGCAACCCGACGATCCCGATCATGAGAACACGCTTGCGACTGCCGTCTTCGACGTCGGGAGCCAATCGCTGGATTGGCAAGTCTACGACCAGATGAGCCATGCGCCTTGCTACGTCCTGAGAGGCACGGACCGGCGATCGCGCTTAACATAGCAACGCACTATCAGCTGCTCCCTAGAACCTCCCACGGCTCACGGTGCTGATAGCGCGGGCGCGCCGCCGGGAACTTTTCGATATCCTTCATCACCTCGCCGCGCTCCTCAACGTCCGGAATGGGTATGGCCTGTGAAAAACTCTCGTCGGCCTTCTTGCTGGTGAAGGCGGATTGCGCAACACCGCTGCGCGTTCATAAATGCTTTATCGTAGCAAAGGGGCGGCATAGGGTCGGCTGTGCCCTGGCTCCGCGAGCCCAAGGCTTGAGCGCCAGTAAGACGAGACGTTTATGTCGACAATAATTGCTGTTCTCGGCGGCGTTGGTCTGTTCCTGCTCGGCATGGCTGTCATGACCGACGGCCTGAAGGCCCTGGCAGGGTCTGCTCTGCGTACGGTTCTTGGCAAGGCAGCGGCCACACCGCTCTCAGGCGCCTTCTGGGGCGCGATCGTGACGTTGCTTGTGCAGTCGTCGAGCGCAGTGACGATGACGACCATCGGCCTCGTCAATGCCGGACTTCTGACCTTCCCGCAGGGGCTCGGCCTCGTGTTCGGCGCCAATGTGGGCACGACGGGCACCGGCTGGCTCGTGGCGCTCATCGGCGTGCGCGTCTCGCTCTCGGTCTATGCGTTTCCGATGATCTTTATTGGCGCGCTGGCCAAATTGCTGGGAAACGGGCGGATAGCGGCGTCGGGCAGCGCGCTTGCCGGTTTCGCGCTGGTTCTCTACGGGTTGACAACTCTCCAACAGGGCATGGGAGGCCTTGCCGAGAGCCTGCATCCGTCGGACCTTCCGGGGGTGCTCGGCGCGCCGGGTGTCGGCTGGATGGCCGGGTCGGTTGGCCTCTTGATCCTGATCACCGTCGGCCTCGCGATGACTGCGGTCATGCAATCCTCGACGGCCGCTATCGCCGTCACCATTTCGGCCTTCTACGCCGGGGCCATAAGCCTGGAACAGGGTGCGGCGCTGATCGTCGGCCAGAATATCGGTACGGCGACGAGCTCCGCATTGGCGGCCATCGGTGCCGGCGCAACGGCAAAGCGTCTCGCCCTTGCCTATGTCCTGTTCAAGGTCCTGGCCGCGCTAATCGCGATCATCGCCTTTCCATTCACGGCGGCCCTGATGAGGGCTCTTGCCGCCTCGATCGACGGCATGACGCTCCTCGCCGCCTATCACACGGCTTACAATGTCATCGGGGTTGCGGTGCTCCTTCCTGCAATACAGTGGTTCACCCGCGTCGTGGAGCGGCTCTTGCCCTCCAGGCAGACGGCGCTTCAGCGCGCGCTCGATCCGAGCACGCTCACCAGTCCGGTGATCGCGGTCGAAACAGCCCGGCGAGTCGTCGCGGATGTGGTGTCGACCACCGCGGCTTCGGTTTCCGCTGCGCTTTCGGGCCGAGGGGGCCATGTGGCGCATGACGCTGCGGCGGCAGCCACGCTCGAGGAGGTGTGGGGATTCCTGTCCGAATTGAAGGAACCTCCCGAGACCGAGGCCGAGCGACTGCGCATGACGAGCACGCTACATGCCTTGGAACACGCCTCGCGCCTCGTAGAAGCCGTAACGGACTGTGGGCTGGAAATACAGACGGTCGCAGCCGCTCACAATATTCACGTTGCCGAACTGTGCGCACGGACAATGCACGGAGCCGAGGCAGTTGGAAACTCTATCACCTCGGAAACGGCCCTCGGCGCCCAGGCCGCTCCCATCGGCTGGAATGTTTCGCCCGAGATTGCGTGGCTCTTGCCGACGCCATGGTCGGTCTCGCCGTGCTGGCCGGAAAGCCCAAGCCGGATATCGCCACGACCGAGGCATTCCGGCAGGCCGTGCTGTCTTGTTCCGCCATCGCCTATTCCAGGGCCGGAGCGAGCGGCATCTATTTCGAGAAGCTCATCGACCGCCTGGGCATCGGCGAGGCGGTACGGCAGAAGGCGGTCGTGATTCCGGAAGGGCTGACGGCGGAAAAACTGGTCAGCGGCGAAGCCGACCTCGCAATCCAGCAGATCAGCGAACTCATCATGGTGAAGGGTGTCGAGCTGGTCGGGCCGTTGCCGCCGGAAGTCGCCAGCGTCACCGGATTTTCCGCCGCCGTGCTGCGCTCGTCGCCACGGCAGGAACAGGCACGGCAGCTGGTGCAGGCCCTGTCTTCCGCCGATGCCATGAAGGCATATGCGGCGGCCGGCCTGTCGCCCCGACAATAGTGTTTTCGGAGACTAAAATGGCAAAGCCACGGATCGTTCTTCTTCATGCCACGCCGGTGGCGATGGCGCCGGTCCATGCGGCTTTCGCGCAGAACTGGCCTGGGGCCGAAACCGTCAACCTTCTCGATGACGGATTGACCATTGACCGGGCCAAGGAGGCGGACACGCTGTCCGAGAAGCTGATCGCGCGCTTCGTGGCGTTCGGCCGGTACGCTCATCTTATCGGCGCGGATGGCGTGCTGGTGACCTGTTCGGCCTTCGGGCCCGCCATAGAGCGGATGGCGCAAGACCTGCCGATCCCCGTGGTGAAGCCCAACGAGGCGATGTTCGCCGCCGCCTTGGAAAAGGGCCGCCGCATCGGCATGCTGGCAACCTTCGGGCCCTCCGTCCCGACGATGGAAGCGGAGTTCGCCGCCTATGCCGCCGATCGGTATGCTGGCGCCACCCTAACCACCGTGCTCGTGGACGACGCGATCGACCGCCTGCGCAAGGGTGATCACGAAACCCACAACCGTCTGGTGGCCGAGCGCGCGCCCGAGCTGGCCGGTATGGATGCGGTCATGCTTGCCCACTTCTCGACCTCCGCAGCCGCCGAGGCCGTGCAGGCCAGGATCCCCCTCCCCGTTCTGACGGCGCCCCGGTCGGCTGTCCAGCAGATGAAGTGCCTGATCGGCCAACGAGGCAACGGTACGGCATGCTGATCGGTGTCATCGCGGACGATTTCACGGGTGCCAGCGATATCGCCAATACGCTGGCCAAAGGCATAAGCGACGAGGGCGGGTTGCGAACCAGCCAGTATCTCGGTGTCCCGCAGCAGGACCCGGCGCCGGACGAGGAAGCCTGCGTCATCGCTCTCAAGAGCCGCTCCATCCCGCCTGCGGAAGCGGTCGCGCAATCGCTGCAAGCCCTGGAATGGCTGCGCCGGCACGGTTGCCGGCAAGTCATTTTCAAATATTGCTCGACCTTCGATTCGACGCCCGAAGGAAATATCGGTCCCGTAGGCGAAGCCCTTGCCAGGGTACTGGGCGTGCGCGGGGTCGTTGCCTGTCCGGCCTTTCCCGCCGCCGGCCGAACCGTCTACCAGGGCCATCTGTTCGTTCAGGATCGGCTTCTCAACGAATCCGGCCTTGAGAACCATCCGATCAACCCGATGACGGATGCCGACCTGCGCCGGTGGCTGAAGCAGCAATGTGCCACGCCGGTCGGCTTCGTCCCGGCAGGCGTCGTGTCCAGCGGCCCCGAGGCCGTCAAGACCGCGCTCGAAGCTGCCGCAGGGCGGGGCGAAACGCTGGTGATCGTGGACGCCATCGGCGACGCGGACCTCATTACCATCGCAACGGCCTGCGCAGGGCAGCCGCTGATCACGGGCGGCTCCGGCATCGCGCTTGGCCTGCCACGGAATTTCATCCTCATCGGTGCCGCGCGCGGCAGCGCCCCGCAAGCGTCGGCGGTGTCCGGGCCGGAGGCCATCCTTGCCGGCAGTTGTTCGGGGCGAACGCGCGAACAGGTGGAACACCACGCACGGCTTCATCCCACATTGGCCCTCGATGTGGGCGCCATCGTCGAGGAGCGGTTGAAACCGGAAGAAGCGGTCTTGTTCCTGAGGGAGAATGAGGGTCGTGCGCCGCTCGCCTTCACCTCGGCCGACCCTGCAACGGTGGTTGAAATTCAGGCGCGCTACGGTGCCGCCCGCGCGTCGGCAGCGATCGACGGATTCTTCGGCAAGGTTGCCCGGCAACTGGTTGCCGGTGGTGTCCGCCGGCTCATCGTCGCCGGCGGCGAAACCTCCGGTGCCGTGGTGTCGGCGCTCGAATTGGGGCCGCTCGCCATAGGCCGGGAGATCGATCCGGGTGTGCCGGTCCTGCTTTCGAAGGCCGGCCCCAGAATGGCGCTTGCCCTCAAGTCGGGCAATTTCGGCGCTGTCGACTTCTTCGACAAGGCATTGGCGAGGATGGAAGCTGCGGAATGACCGAGGCGGAACTCAGGCAGGAAATCACCCGGCTGGCGCGCTCGCTTTTCGAGCGAGGCTATTCCGTCGGCTCGGCCGGCAATATGAGCGCCGCCGTCGCGGACGGCTATCTCATGACGCCGACCAATTCCTCGCTCGGGCATCTCGATCCGGAAAGCCTGTCGAAACTCGACCTTGAGGGAAAGCATGTGGACGGCCTTCCGCCATCCAAGGAATTGCCGCTTCATCTCGCCTTCTACGCCACGCGCCCGCAATACAAGGCGGTCGTCCATCTGCATTCGACTTACGCCACTGCCCTTTCGTGCCTCTCGATAGCCGATGAGGATGACTGCCTGGAGCCGATCACTCCCTATCTGATCATGCGCGTGGGCCGCCTGAAATATCTCCCCTACACGATGCCTGGCTCACCGCTGACCGGTGAAATGATCCGTGGCCTGAAGGGACGGCACGCGGCGGTGCTGCTTGGCAATCACGGGCCGGTCGTCAGCGGCCCGGATATCGTCTCCGCGGTCTACGCAGCCGAGGAACTGGAGGAAAGCGCAAAGCTGCAGATGCTGCTGCGCGGCCAAGGCCCGCGCCACCTGAACACACAGCAAATCGAGGAACTTCGCACCAGATACGGCGAGCCTTGACCGATCCCGCTGTCCGGTGACGGAAGGGACGACCTGGCCTCACATCCTGGACGTGTAGGGAGGGATGGCGAAAGCGAGGTCGCATCCCGTGTCGGCCTGGGTAACGTAGTGGAAATGCAGGAATGCATAGCCACGCTGTACGGGCTCGGGGGCCTTGCGCGCCGCGGAGCGCCGCCGTTCCAGCTCCTCGGCATCGACTTCCAGTTCCAGCCGCCGCGCATCGACGTCGAGGCTGATGACGTCTCCGTTCTCGACCAGCGCCAGCGGGCCGCCTTCGGCAGCCTCGGGCGTGATGTGCAGCACGATGGTACCGAAAGCCGTCCCGCTCATGCGCGCATCCGAAATGCGGACCATGTCCTTGACGCCCTTCTGCGCCAGCTTCTTCGGTATCGGGATATAGCCGGCTTCCGGCATTCCCGGCCCTCCCTTGGGGCCGGCATTGCGCAGCACCAGGATATCGTCCGGGCCGACGTCGAGATCGGCGGAATCGATCCTGTCGGCGAGGTCAGTGAGATTCTCGAATACCACCGCCCGCCCGCGATGCCTGCAAAGGGCTGCATTGGCGGCCGCCTTCTTAATCACGGCGCCCTTGGGAGCGATGTTGCCTTTGAGGATCGCCAGACCGCCGCCAGCATGGATAGGGTTCTCCAGCGGCCGCACCACGGTCTGGGGCCAGTCCGGCCTCGCCGCGCGAACATTTTCGCCGAGGCTTTTTCCGGTAATCGTCAGACAGTCCAGTTCCAGCAGGGGGCTGAGCTGACGCAGCAGCGGGGTCAGCCCTCCGGCGCGATGGAGGTCCTCCATGTAGTGCTGGCCCGTCGGCTTCAGGTCCACCAGCACCGGAATCTCGCGGCCGATCTCGTCGACGCGGTCGAGATCGACCTCGATGCCGAGCCGCCCGGCAATCGCCGTCAGATGGATGATGGCGTTGGTCGAGCCTCCGGCGGCGAGCACCACCCGGAAGGCATTGCGGAACGCAGCCGGCGTCATGATCTTGTCCGGCGTCAGGCCCTCGGCCGCGATCTGTACCGCTCGCTCACCGGTCCGCTCGGCCAGACGGCGCCGTTCGGCAAACACGGCCGGCGTACAGGCCCCTTCCGGCAGCATGATCCCGAGGCTTTCGGCTGCCAGGGCCATCGTGCTGGCGGTTCCCATGACGCCGCACGTACCGATCGTCGGCGCCAATTCGTCGTTGACCTCGGTAATTTCCTCCCGGCTCAGTTCGCCGGCGCGGTAGCGACCCCAGAACCGGCGGCAATCGGTACAGGCGCCGATCTTTTCGCCGCGCCAGCTACCGGCGCTCATCGGGCCGGTCACGAGAAGAATGGCCGGAACATTGGCGCTGGCCGCGCCCATGAGCAGCGCCGGCACGGTCTTGTCGCAGCCGCCGAGCAGGATCACCGCATCCATCGGCTGGGCGCGGATCATCTCTTCCACGTCGAGCGCCATCAGGTTGCGAAGGTACATGCTGGTGGGGTGGGAAAAGCTCTCCTGCAGCGAGATGACCGGGAAAGCCATGGGGATACCCCCAGCCAGCATGACGCCGCGCTTGGCCGCCTCAATCAGGTCGGGAACGTTGCGATGGCAGGCGTTATAATCGGAACCGGTGTCGATGATGCCGACGATCGGCCTGTCGAGAGCCTGGTCGGTATAGCCCATCGCCTTGATGAAGGCCTTCCGCAGATAAATGGAAAAGTCAGCGTCGCCGTAATGGGCGACGTTTTTATGCATCCCTTTCCAGTCCGTCATTCCAGCGCTCCTCGTGCTCGCGCCACAGTTGACTGCCTGGGTCTAAATTGTCAATAATATTATTGATAGGAGATCGAGATGCGCATTGTCATTGCCAGCCCCGTTCCCCAAGACGTGGCCGATCGCGCCAGGATCGAATTCGATGCCGTTCTGTCGCAGGAGCAGGAACTCGACTCCGAGGCGCTGGTCGCCGCCCTTCGTTCCAGTGCGGCGCGGGGCGTGCTGGTGTCGTCGCGGCAAAAACTCGATGCCGCGACGATCGCGGCATTTCCGGAGACGGTGAAGATCATCGCAACCTGCAGCGTCGGCTTCGACCATATCGACCGCAAGGCCGCCAGGGCCCGCGGTATCATCGTCACCAACACGCCGGACGTGCTGACGGACGCCACCGCCGACCTCGCCATGATGCTTCTGCTTTGCGCCGCGCGCCGCGCGAAGGAATATGCTGCAGTGATGGATGCAGGCTGGCGCAGGCGGTTTGCCCTGAACGAGATGCTCGGCGTGCAGCCGAGCGGAAAAAACCTTGGAATCATCGGGATGGGTCGCATCGGCAGGGCCGTTGCAAGCCGGGCGCGCGGCTTCGGCATGCACATCCTCTACCACAACCGTCACCGCCTGCCAGACGACGAGGCGATCGGTGCGCGCTACCTCGACACCATCGAGGAAATGCTGCCGCAATGTGCCTTCGTCAGCCTGCACGTGCCTTCCGCCGGGTCTCCCGTCATGACCCGGGAACGCCTTCACCTGCTTCCGCGCGGCGCGATCCTCATCAACACCGCGCGCGGCGATCTGATCGATGAAGAGGCGCTGCTGGCGGCGCTCGCGTCGGGCCAGATCGGAGCAGCCGGGCTGGATGTCTTCCGCGGCGAGCCTGCCTTCGACCTGCGCTTCGGGGATTTTCCGAACGTCTTCCTAACGCCGCATATGGGCAGCGCCACGGTCGAGACCCGCAATGCCATGGGCTGGCGTGCGCTGGACAATCTTGCCCGGTTCAAGGAGGGTGGGCACCCACCTGATGCCCTTGATTATTGACAATCCGGGGCGAAGGTCATTCGTTATCAGATAGCGAGGGCAAGAGATGGGCTTGGCCGACTTGGACGATGCGCACCAGAAATTTTCGGGCTCCACGCTCGAGGAGATCGTATCCCAACTCGAGGAAGACATCGTCCTCGGCGAACTTCTGCCGCGCGAGCGGTTGGTGGAGGATGCTCTTCTCGCGCGCTTCGATACCAAGCGCCATGTCATCCGCCAGGCGCTGATGGAACTCGACCGCATGGGGCTGATCGAGCGCGTGCCGAACCGCGGCGCACAGGTCCGGGCCTACTCTGCGCTGGAGGTCGAACAGCTCTACGAGCTGCGCGAATTGCTGGAAACGCAGGCGGCGCTTCAGATCCGGTTTCCGGTAGACCCGGCGGCCCTTGCCGAACTCGAGGCCATTCAGGCCGGCCATGACCGTTCTGTCCGGGACGTGGACTATGCCGGCATTTTCAGAAGCAATCTCGCTTTCCACAAGCTGCTTTTCTCGCTTTGCGCCAACCCGTTCCTGGCGGAAGCCATCGACAGCGCCTCGCAGCGCGCCCATTCTATCCGCTTCGCGGCGCTCAAGGACGCCCAGGCACGCGAGACGGCCCGCAACGAGCACCATGCCATGATCGACGCGCTGAAGCAGGGCGACGGGGCATTGCTGGCAAGGCTGTGCCGGGCGCATCTGCCGACATCCAAAACCTTTTACCTAAAAACCCGCTGACCCGCCGCCGCGGCTGTGTCGCAAACTCGTGCTTGAGATGGCATGAAGCCCATTGCGGGCAGTTTTGGACACGTTCGGAGGGCCTGATCATTCCCACTCAATCGTCCAAACCCACCTTAAGCCATTGATATCACATATAATTATGGCCTTCGGGCGCACAAAAACCGACTACTGGCTAGTCAAAATGTTACGCTTTTGATTTTAAAGGGAAAAAGGGTCGAAAAGAAATTTGTGGGTTTCAAGGACAATCGGCGTCTATCGCCCGTTTGGACCCTGTGAAGGCCACACCACAGAATAGCCGATTTGTATCAGAAAACACCGCTGACCACAATGAGCGACCTGCCTCGAACAAGAGGTCAGTTTGCGTTTGTGCGGATTTGCTAACCACAGCGCAGCAAACCAAGGCACCTTCAAACTGGCGCATAGTTTGAAATCATGCTAAAACACTCACCATGAGTGAGCAAACAACGGGGAAGTTAAAGCAGCTGGAGCACCTCCTGCCAGAAGGATTGCTCGTCGATGCCGCGTGGCTTTCTGCTCACGGCTACTCAACCTCACTGCGCACCAAATATGTCGCCTCGGGTTGGCTCGAACAGCCGGCTCGCCGTGTCTATCGGCGCCCTCGCGGACAGCTTGGCTGGCAGCAGGTGGTCATCTCCCTGCAGACGCTTCTAGGCTATCGTCTCACCGTTGGCGGCCGGACAGCCCTCGAGCTGCAAGGCTATGCCCATTACCTCTCACAGGATCGTTCCGAGATCCACCTTCACGGTCCAGCAAGGCCACCCAGCTGGCTCACGACGCTGCCGCTGACGGAACGGTTCGTGTATCATAACAGCACGCCGCTTTTCGGGGCCGACCTGGAAGGTATCAGCTTCCCTTCCCTCGTTTCGGACCGCGCACCTGATGCGCGAGATGCGGGATCTTTTCAGGATGCCGGACTGCGTGTTCTGCCCTGGGGCCAATGGGACTGGCCGTTGACGGTATCGACGCCCGAACGATCGATTCTCGAACTTCTCGATGAACTCCCGCACCATGAAAGCTTCGATCAGGTCGACGTGCTGATGGAAGGTCTGAGCGATCTTGCGCCGAGGCGGCTCCAGAAGCTGCTTGTCCGCTGCCGCAGTGTGAAGGTGAAGCGCTTGTTCTTCTTTTTTGCCGATCGGCATCGCCATGCATGGCTCAAGCATGTCGACCGAACCGCAATCGATTTGGGATCGGGCAAGCGCATGCTGGTCAAGGATGGCAGGTACGACCCGACCTACGAGATCACCGTTCCCAAGGAACTGGCCGAGGCGTATTGATGGCATTTGCGGACACTTACCGAAAACAGGTCGCACTACTGATCCGCACACTGGCTTCGGTGGTTGCTGAAGAGTGCTTCGCGATGAAGGGTGGCACGGCAATCAATCTGTTCGTGCGCGACCTGCCGCGTCTCTCGGTCGATATCGACCTTACCTACCTGCCAGTGCAGGATCGCGCGACCTCGCTTGCAACGATCGATGCGGCGATGGCGCGTATCGCCGAGCGCATTACCGAGACAGTCCGCGGCTCCCGTGTCGCTCCGTCACGCTCACGCGAGAACGTGATCACCAAGCTCGTGTTCCGCGGCGATGGCGCGCAAATCAAGATTGAGGTGACGCCGGTCCTGCGTGGCTGCGTGTTCGAGCCCGCCATACGCTCGGTCTCGCCCAGCGTGGAAGACGAATTCGGATTTGCCGAAATGCGGATCGTCTCCTTCCCTGATCTTTATGCCGGCAAGATTGTCGCCGCGCTCGATAGGCAGCATCCGCGCGATCTGTTCGACGTCCGCGATCTACTGGCGAACGAAGGCATCGACGAGTCACTTCGCCGGGCCTTTCTCATCTATCTCATCAGCCATGATCGCCCCATGGCCGAGGTATTGGCAGTTCGGCGCAAGGACATCGCCACCGAATTCGCGCGCGGTTTTGTCGGCATGACCCGGCAACCGGTCGAACTCGAGACCCTGCTTGCGGCGCGTGAAGCATTGATCGCCGGCATTGTCGGCGCGATGCCCGATGCGCACCGCCAGTTCCTGTTGGCGTTCGAGCGTGGTGAACCCGACTGGGCGATCCCCGACCTAGAGTCCGCGGCCGACCTGCCCGCAGTGCGATGGCGGCAACAGAACCTCGACAGCTTGAAAGTCGAGAAGCGTCAGGCGCTGGTCAGACAGCTTGAAGAAGTTCTGCCCACTTAGACTATGTCTCGAGGATGACTAAAGCCGCCATTCCCCGGTAAAGGCGTTGCAGGCAACTAGGCATTGCTCGCTGGATCTTCGCTGATTTCCTGCCGCAGCTTCGGCCCTTGCGCCAAACGACGCCCAAGCGCGGAGACGAAAGCTCGTAGCGTTCGTCCGCTTTGGCCCGCGCGGCGTGGGCCGCGGGTTCGTGCAACGCCGGTCTCGAGGAGAACCAGAACCGAATAAAAACCGCCATGATCTCAACGCTGATACCGAGATCGCGCTCCAGTCGCATTAGCGGCGGTCGACCTGGTCGATCCGCTTGGCGATGGCCGCTTCTCGTCTCTCATCAGCATCGGGCAACAGGAAGGACGCGATAGCGGCTTCCGCGATCATCGACTGGGACTGGTCCCGGCGGGCAGCGTAATCCGTCAGCATCGTCATGATCTCGGGATCGAGATAGACCGAGATTTGCGTCTTCTTCTTGCGACGAACCATGATGCTCATAGCTACATGCCTTCGCCCGGATCCGTGGAGGATCAGGCTCGATCATGGAAATACTTCTTCATCTGAAGCCCTTCCGCACGTGGTCGGCGATATCAGACGACGAAATCGAAACGCCCGAAGCGTCCATCGGTGGCATTGGTCATGGCAATGAGCAGCGTTTCATCGAAGAGCCAGTCTCGCGCATTGCCCGGCTCATCTGGGAAAAACAGCTGCGTTGTCAGGACCGCTCCGCCCGCACGCTGAACTCGGAAATGAAAATGGCGCGTGCGTCCCGAATAAAGCGCGGGCATTACCGTGTTGAACCACCAGCGCCCCTGCTCATCGGCGAATTGATGGCCTCTGAGCCGGAAGCCCTGGTGGTCGTAGTCACCATTTTCGTCCGCATGCCAGATTTCGATCAGGCTCCTAGATAGAGGTCTGCAGCGATCATCAACGACGTAGCCGGCGATAGTGAATGGAGTGCCGCCTGGTGCATCCAGAAAAAGATCCTGCTTGAGCGGCGCATTCGGCCTGAAGAACGGGCCGGCTTCGCGCGCAAGCGTAGGCTCGTTCCCATCCTCGCAAGCGGGTGCGCGTTTGTTGCCGAGCATCGCCAGCAGTTCACTGTTCGGACGATGTGTCGTTGCCTGCGCATCCAACCCAGCGGTTTCTACGCCTGGCTGAAGAATCCCTTGAGCAGGCGAGGTCGAGAAGACGCCCGTCAGACCGAGCTCATCAGCAAGGCCTGGAAGGAAAGCGGCAGGGTCTACGGCTACCGCAAGCTGCACGACGACCTACTCGACCAGGGAGAGACCAGTTGTGCCAACCGCATCGCTCGTCTCGCCAGGCTGGCTGGGATCAAGGCGCAGATCGGCTACAAGCGCCGGCCTGGCTCCTATGGCGGCAAGCCGTCGGTCGTGGTCGACAACACCCTGGCTCGACAGTTCGATGTTGATGCGCCGGACAAGGCGTGGGTGACAGACATCACCTACATCAGGACCCAGGAAGGCTTTGCCTAGGTAGTTAAAGTCGGTTCAACTCGCTCGTCGTAAGACTTTTCGACGGTAGGCCTGTCGCTGGATGGGCTGGATCACGCTCGAAGTGCCGAGCAATTTTCGGTGCGGTTTGGATTGTGATGCGTCGCGGCGAATGGGATCTCTGAGTAGTCTCAACCCATTCAAAACCACCAACACGGTTCCGCCTTCATGGCCGATGACCGCAAGCGGCAGAGGCAACTCGAAAAAGAGTCCACCGGTGACGAGGATCGCCATGGCACCCATGGCAAAGACGAGGTTCTGCCGAATAATTGTTGCTGCGCGACGGGCAAGCCGATGCGCATCCGCGAGCCGTCCCATGTCCTCCGACAGCAGCGCCACGTCGGCCGCCTGCAGCGCGACATCCGAGCCAGCCGCGCCCATTGCAATCCCCACATCAGCGCGGGCAAGCGCTGCTGCGTCGTTAACGCCATCACCGACGAACGCAACCTTGCCTCTGGCTGCCAACTCGCCCGCCATCCGCACCTTGTCCTCCGGCAGCATGTCGGCGTGGATCTCGTCAGGCTTCAGTCCAAGCTCTGCTCCTATGCGCAAGGCGACGGGCCGCCGGTCGCCGGTCATCATGACGATCTGGCTGACCCCACCTTCCCGCAACGCGGCAAGAGCCGGTGCGGACGTCGAGCGCGCCTGATCTGCGATGGTGACAGCGCCCATAACGCGCGAATCTCGCCCCACATAAATGACTGTCTGCGTGTCAGCGGCCAGCGCCTTGAGTGCCGGGTGCTCAATGGATGCGCCCATCTGCGCGGCCAGGCGCGGATTGCCTGCCCACAATTGCCCGGCTCCTGCTTCACCGACGATTCCGGCGCTCGGGCGGGCGCTCACGTTCACCACTTTGGCGGGGTCGATGCCGCGGCTGGCGGCTTCCTGCCGAATGGCCGCGGCGCTGTGGTGTTCGGAGTGCGCCTCGAGCCCTGCAAGCAACGACAGGAAGAGCCGTTCATCCCCGTCAAGCGCCACAACCCCGGTTACCGACGCTTTGCCCGTCGTCAACGTCCCGGTCTTGTCGAAGGCAAAAATGTCGACTGCCGCCAGTGTCTCAAGCGCCGCCCCGCCCTTGAACAACACACCGCCGCGCGCTGCCGCCGACAGCGCCGATAAGATCGCGGCAGGCACGGAGATGACGATCGCGCACGGGCTTGCAGCCACCAGCAAGGTCGCAGATCGGTAGAGCGCTTCCTCCCAGTCGCGTCCTAGCCAGTAGAAAATCGCGAAGGCCAAGACAGCTCCGGCCATCACCGCAACTGTGTAGCGCTGGCCGAACCACGCGCTAAAGCGTTCGGACGGCGCCTTGGCGGCCTGCGCTTCGGTCACCAGCGCGATCATGCGGGCGACGGTACTTTCTTCGACCGACCTCGTCACGGTCACCTCAAGCACACCGTCGAGATTGACCGTCGCCTCGAAGACCTGTGCACCGGGCTCCTTGGCGACCGGCATCGACTCGCCGGTGATGTTTGCCTCATCGAGCGAGCTGCGGCCGCCAATGATTACCCCATCGGCGGGAACCCGCGCGCCCGGCCGCAGCACCACGACATCATCCACACTGAGATCGGCAGCCGGAATCTCGGCAACTGTTCCGTCCGATGCCTTGCGAAGTGCCGTCTCGGGACGCAGCTCCATCAATGCCTCGATGGCGCGGCGCGCGCGGCCGAGCGCGCGCTCCTCCAGCGTGGTCGAGATACTGAAAAGCGTCAGCAGAACCGCGCCCTCGAAGGGTGCGCCAACCGCCGCCGCCGCGACAGCAGCAACCACCATCAGAAGGTCAATGTCGAGAACGCGCTCTTCCCACAAGGTGACGGCCGCCCGCCATGCGGCAGGCAGACCCCCCGCCAGATAAACGAGCGCAAGACCGACGAGAGAAAAGAAAGCGGCGACGGCGCCCTGAAGCGGCCATAGAGCGAGCGTGGCCAGGATCATCCCGAGGACGGTGAGGACCGTCAGGATGAAAGAACGGTCAATCTGAAACAGGTTTCTCACACTACCTCCGATATGACGCAGCCCGATCGTCGCCGTTCATTGGGTGGTCCCGCGAATTGAAACGATCTCGTCATGACCTCGTCCTTCCAGCAATGGCGCTTCCTTTGCCAATTCTTCGGCCAGAAAATCAAGGAATGCGCGAATCCGTCCCGTCTGGCGCAAATCTTCATGGGTCAACAGCCAAAGATCGAGAGTGAACTCATCGGGCAACGGCGCAATTCGTGTCAGGTCGGGCTCGAGATCGGCCAGTCCACACGGTAATGGTGCAAGCCCTAGCCCCGCCTTGGCCGCGAACAGAGCGGATGCGACCGAATTCGTGCGTAGCGTCGGCTTTGCCTCGGGTAGAAAGCGCGTGATGCGGCGCACCAGCGCCTCATGCTCTGAATCGTAGCCGATCCAGTCATGCTGCGCCAGATCGGCCTCCGGCCGGCGCGCGCGGTAGCTGGCGCTGCCATAGACGGCAAAGGCGAGCCGCCCCACCCGACGACCAACCAGGGTTTCCGCAGGCGCGTTGCCAACACGAAGCGCAATGTCAGCCTCACGTCGGCTAAGATTGAGGGTGGCGTTTCCGACGATGAGCTCGACCTCGATATCGGGATAGGCATCACGGAACCCGGCAAGGTGGCGTGGCAGCAGCCCGAAGGCCAGCATGTCGATGGTCGTAACCCTGACGCTGCCGCTGAGACGCAAATCCTGCCCGCTCACCTTGCGGCTCAGGCTTGCGATCTCCTCCTCGACGCGCAACGCGCCGTCGCGCAGTTCTTCTCCGGCGGGCGTGAGCAGATAGCCGCCCGGCTGCCGCTCGAAGAGGCGTACCGTCAACACCTCTTCGAATGCGCCGATGCGGCGAAAGACCGTGGAGTGGTTCACGCCGAGCGTTCGCGCCGCGCCCGACAGGGACCCGGCCCGTGCGACAGCCAGAAAGACACGCAGATCATCCCAATTAGCCTTTGCATCCATGCAAGCCGAGCTTTCCATTATGGCTCATACTAACCCATCCTCGCACAGCCTATCTTTCAGGTCGAGGGCTGGGTTCACCGCAACCTGCCCCTGACAGAAGGAGAAAAACCATGACCCAATCGATGAAAACGGTCCTGCGCAGTGATGAGCTTTCATGCCCGTCCTGTGTTCCGAAGATCGAGAAGGCGTTGAATGCCTTGCCGGGCGTTGAGAAGGCTACCGTACGTTTCAACACCGGCAAGATCGAGGTCGAGCACGACCCCAGCCAGTCGAGCGTCGAGGCGCTGGTCGATGCGGTGCGCAGCACCGGCTACGAAGCAAGACCGTCGGCCTTCTGAATCTATCCCATCGCCCGGCCGCGTCGAAAAATCGGCGCGGCCGGCTCGTCTGGAGGATGCTGAAAAAAGGAGAGTTGAGATGAGCGGTGTCATTCTAGAGATCAAGAGCGCCTTTGCGCATCCGGCGCGCCGGCGCTTCTGGCTGACTATGGGCAGCGGCGGGCTGATCGCCACCGGCCTTTTGGCACGCTATGGCTTTGACATGATCGAGCTGTGGTCCGCATTGATGGTCGCCGCCGCCTTGCTGGCTGGCTCCGACATTGCGGTACGCGCCTGGCGAGCGTTGCGGGTCAGGCATCTCAGCATCGAACTCCTTGTCACCGTCGCCGCTGTCGGCGCCCTGATGATCGGCGAAGTCTGGGAATCGGCCGCCGTCACCTTCCTCTTCATGTTCGGCGCATGGCTTGAAGTGCGGACAATGGGCCAGACCCGCGGCGCCTTGAAGGAATTGCTGGACGCCGCGCCTGCCACCGCAACCGTCCTGCGCAATGGTGAACCGGCCGAAATCCCGGCCCATGAAGTGCAGCCGGGCGAGATCGTGCTGGTCAAGGCCGGGCAGCGCATTCCCGTCGATGGTGAAGTGACCGAGGGCACAGCCGCGGTCAGTGAAGCCGCGATCACTGGCGAGCCGATGCCGGCCGAGAAGGCACCGGGCAGCCACGTCCATGCCGGGACCATCGCCGAGAACGGTCTCCTGCGCATTCGCGCCACCAATGTCGGCGCCGACACCACGCTTGCCCGCATCATCCAGCGCGTCGAGGAAGCACAGGATGAAAAGGCTCCCAGCCAGCGCATGATCGAACGTTTCGCGCAATGGTATACGCCCTCTATCATCGGACTTGCCGTGCTCACCTTCGCCTTCACGCAGGATATCAGGCTGGCACTGACCCTGCTGGTCGTCGGCTGCCCCGGCGCGCTGGTGATCTCGACGCCGGTGTCGATCGTCGCCGGTATCGGCCGAGCCGCACGCAGCGGCATCCTGATCAAGGGTGGTCAGCATCTGGAAAGTGCCGGACGGATCGATACGCTGGCGCTCGACAAGACCGGCACGCTGACAGAAGGCAAGCCGCGTCTGGCTACGGTGATCGCGCTCCAGGGCATGAGCGAGGATGACCTCCTGCGTCTTGCCGCCACCGCAGAAGGCGGATCTGACCATCCGCTTGGCCGTCCCATCGTCGAGGCTGGACGCAAGCAAGGTCCGCTGCCCACGCCCGAGACGCTGGACGAACACGCCGGGATGGGCATCAGCGCTCGCATCGAAGGACGTGACGTCGCCGCCGGCAACCGCCGGCTGATGGAAAAGTTGGGCATCCCTCTCGGAACGGAGGGCGAGGCCGGGCTGGAGCGGCTGCTCAAGGCCGGCCAGACGCCGATCCTGGTGGCGGCTGATGGCAGGCTGATCGGATTGCTGGGCATGTCCGACATGGCCCGCGAGGGTGCGAAAGAGGCCATCGCCCGTTTGCGCGAAATCGGCATCCGGCGCGTCGTCATGCTGACCGGAGATCAAGAGGGCGCGGCACAAGCCGTTGCCCGCGAGGTCGGCATCGACGAGGTTCACGCCGGCTTGATGCCAGAGGACAAGCTGGATCTCATCCGCAAGATGAAGGCCGATGGCGCCCATGTCGCCATGGTCGGCGACGGCATCAATGATGCTCCCGCTCTCGCGGCTGCGGATACCAGCATTGCCATGGGTGCCGCCGGTAGCGACGTTGCCATCGAGACCGCGGATATTGCGCTCCTCAAGGACGATCTAGGAAAGATTCCTGAGGCGATGGCCATCTCGCGGGCAACGCTCAGCAACATGCGCCAAAATCTGGTGATCGCGCTGGTGACAGTTGCCGGGCTGCTGGCCGGTGTGTTCTCGGGCGACATCCATATGGCGGGCGGCATGCTGGTGCACCAGTTGTCGGTGCTGATCGTCATCGCCAATGGCATGCGGTTGCTGCGTGTTCCCAAGGGAGCCAGGCCTGTGGCCGGCGGTCATGAGACATCGGTGTCCGCCGCAGCAAAGGCAGCCACTGCCAGGACATAAGCTGTTGTCCATGATGAAAGCCCCCGCGCCCCGGCGCGGGGGCAATTCGCTTCCTTACGATGGAATTTCCGATACGCTGCAAAATGCAAGGAAGCAGCGGTTTCACGGAGGTGGGGCTATGAATACTGAATCCGACGAGCAACCCTGGGGTGCGGTTCTTCAGTTCTGGTTCCCCGAGGGACGCTCTATGGCAATCGACCCCGACGTCCACCGGGATCACTGGTTCTGGCGGATGCGAGGCGGCGCGGACCGCGAAATCATCGACCGCTTTTCCGAGCTCACCGCACAGGTCGCCGCAGGCAATCTCCATCATTGGGCCACCGACCCTGCAGGCAGGCTCGCGCTCATCATCCTGCTGGATCAGTTCTCGCGCTCGGTCTGGCGCGGCAGCCCACGCGCCTTCGCGCAGGACCCGACGGCGCTGGCGCTCTCGCTGGATGGGTTGTCTAATGGCCACTACGCCGCGCTGCCAACGCCTTGGTTCAGGATCGTTCACGGCCTGCCATTCGGTCATTGCGAGGGGCCGGATCATCTCCAGGGCATCGACCGCCTCATAGGGCTTCGCGAGGAAATCGCTGCGGAGGCCCCTGCCCCGCTTCAGCCGATCTACCGGTCGCTGGTGAAGCAGGCCCGAGACGTGAAAGAGGTGCTAGCAGCTTTCGGGCGCCATCCGCACCGCAATCGGGTCCTCAGACGGGAGTCGACTCGTGCAGAAGAAGCTTATTTGGAGAAAGGTGATTTTCCGCATGAAAGGGCATTTCAGTCGACTTAAACGCTCAGATTTGCTGGCTCATCTGACAGACCCTATCCGTATGAGGCAGTCGCTCGTTGAATTGACCAACGAACTTTGAGACCGATAGGAATCAAACCGACCGCTTGGGCTGGAGCCAGTTCGATCCGGTCCGCTTCTTGTGGAAACTAATCGAGGACAAACCAAGCGAAGAAATGACTGCAACAAATTTGGATTGAACATCTACCCTCTCGGTTCGCCCGAGCGCCAATCGGCCAACTACGACGTCACGTGGAGGTCGAGCCGGGAACATCGACACCGACATGCTCTGCGGAATCCAGGTCCTGCTACCGCCCGGATGCCGGATACTCATGTCATCGGCGCTAACGCCCGCACCCTGGCGGCGTAACTCGAGAGCGGTATCGATTCATCCAAGAAGCCGCTGCCGAGTACAGCTTCCAGGACGGCAGGTGAACTGTACGATGGGTCCGGTCACTCCACGATCTCGTGCCGTCGCCGAACTGGCATCAGCGGAACAAATGGAGGTGGCGCTCGGCCAGCTGAGTAATCACAATTCTCCGCGGGCATCCTCCTTTACAAAGGCCACCCCGCAGCTGATCCTGTGCTAGCTCCGAAAGCTTCCCACCAAAGGAGTTGAAGCATGACGTATTCGGATCTAGCAGGAAAGGTTGTCCTGATTACCGGTGGCGCGAACGGCCTCGGCGCGGCTGCGGCCAAGGCATTCCTGTCAGAGGGCTGCAAGGTCGCAATTGTTGACATCTCTGCCGACGCTCTGGTCACGCGAGCGACCGATCTTGGTGCTCAATCTGACCAGTTGATTACCATTGCCGCCGACGTTTCCAAGGAGGAGGATGTCAAGCGCTACGTGGAGGAAACCGTCGCTCAATTCGGCACGATCGATGTGTTTTTCAACAACGCTGGCATTGAAGGCAAGGTGGCGCCGATCGTGGATCAGAAGACCGAGGATTTTGACCGGGTTATGGCCATCAACGTCCGGGGCTGCTGGCTTGGTTTGAAATATGTCCTGCCGGTGATGTATGCTCAAAAATCCGGCAGCGTCATCAATACCTCGTCGATCGGTGGATTGGTGGCAGGGCCAATGCCGGTATCACCCTATGTCACGTCGAAATTTGCAATTCACGGCATGACACGCATCGTTGCGAATGAATCAGCGCCCTATCAGGTGCGAGTCAATTCGGTTCATCCGTCGCCCGCTAACACGCAGATGATGCGTTCGCTGGAAAGCGGGTCAGGCGCCGCGCAGGAAGATATCGCGCGCTCCATTCCGCTCGGCCGCTATGCCGAGGGTGAAGACATCGCCAACGCCGTACTGTTCCTGGCGAGTGAGAAATCCAGCTTCATTACCGGGTCGCAGTTCCGTGTGGATGGCGGCATGCTGAGTTGAGAATCTGAAGAGCAAACAGAAGGCGGCCTGATGCCATCCAATGAGAATTGCCGGGATCAGGCCTCCCGAGGAGCAACCCGAGCCACAAAATATTACCGAGTTCTTTTTGCATGAGTTGCATGATTGGTGGCGAGCAATTTCTATTAGCTACATGCTAGGATGAATTACTGCCAGAGGCGCCACGCTGGGGCAATGGACATTCCTGTGGCCAGCGCCTATCTTTCCGGCATGTTCTCGCGCCTTGTGACCATGCTTGCCGCACTCGCGATCGTCGTCATGACGACGGTGACATCGGCGCACGCGGCGCGTTTGGGCGCAGAGCCGGATCACTCAGTGCATGTCGGCGAGATGATGCACGTTGTGGCCGGCAGCCAAGATCCCTGTGATGGCGACCATTACTGTGGCTCAGATAATGTCGAAGCCTGTGAGTTGCTTTGCGCCGGTCTTTCGGTGTTCCTGCCATCCCCTGGTGAAGGCGGCGGCAGCGACTACGCGCCTGCCAGCCATGACCTGCCAACGGGTGCAGTCTTCGCCAGTCGGGCACCTGGGCTGAACGAACGACCTCCCAAGCACCGTCTCCTCTGAACGCGCGTCCGGGCCGAGGTCCGCGGCGTCTATCGCTTTCAAGAACGGGACTGCTGTCCCAAGGAGACGATCATGAATACCGTTTCACGACGCGGCTTTCTTGCCGCTGGCGCAGCCATGCTGGCCTATGCGCATCTACCCCGGATCGCGGCAGCGCAGGGCGTCGCCCCGCTGTCCTTGCGCGCCGCAAGCCGGACGTTGGATATCGACGGTCGCGCCGCCACCGTCTGGGGTCTTGTCGGGCCGGCCGGACAGGGCCTGACACTCGATCCCGGCACGCGATTCCGGGTTGATCTGCGCAACGATCTCGATGTTGACACGCTGATCCACTGGCATGGCCAGATCCCGCCCAACACACAAGATGGCGTGCCCGACATGCCTTTGCCGATGCTCGCCCCCGGCGAGACACGCGCCTACGACTTCGCGCCGCTGCCCGGCACGTACTGGATGCACGCGCATGTGCCAGTGCACGAAATGCGCCTTCTGGCCGCGCCGCTGATCGTGCGCAGCGCCGAGGATGTCACCGCCGACCGGCAGGAGGTGGTGCTGTTCCTGCATGATTTCTCGTTCAAGGCCCCCGAGGAGGTAATGGCCGAGATCAGCGCCGGCCACGGGACCGCCGGTGGTCACGGTGGCGGCCACGGCTCGGGCATGGGCAGCATGGATCACGGCGCGATGGGGAACATGCCAATGGGTGGCATGGACCACGGCGCCATGCGCGGGATGATGGGGATGGACGCCATGGAAGGAATGGCGATGGACCTCAACGACTACGACTGGGACGCCTATCTTGCCAACGACCGCACCCTTTCGGACCCCGAGGTGGTGCCGGTCGAGCGTGGCGGGCGCATCCGCCTGCGGGTGATCAACGCCGCCGCGGCAACGGTATTCTGGATCGAGACTGGCGAGGCGCAGGCCCGGCTCGTCGCGGTGGACGGACATGCCGTTCAGCCCGTCCCGGGCACGCGCTTCGGCCTGGCCATGGGCCAGCGGCTCGATCTTGAGATCGACCTGCCGCAGGCGGGCGGCGCCTGGCCGATCCTCGCGCTTCGGGAGGGCGCGCGAGAGCGCACCGGGATGATCCTTGCCACGCAGGGCGCCGACGTCCGACGCATCGACACCGCGGCAGAGGTCGAAGCGCCTGCCTACGACACCGACCTTGCTCAGGAATCGCGCCTGATCGCCGCCGATGCCCTGCCGGACCGGCCGGTGGACCGCAGTCATATGGTGATGCTCGGTGGCTCGATGCAGCCCTATGTCTGGACGATCAACGGTGAAGTTTGGGGCCAGCACCGCCCGCTTGCCGCACGCAACGGCGAACGGGTCGTGTTATCCTTCCACAACATGTCGATGATGGGTCACCCGATGCATCTGCACGGGCATGTGTTCCAGGTCGTCGGGTTGAATGGGCGCGCGGTCCGTGGCGCACTGCGCGACACGGTGTATGTCCCGCCAATGTCGATGGTCGATATTGCGCTCGAGGCTGGCGAGGCCGCGCGCTGGATGCTGCATTGCCACCACATGCCGCACCTTGAGACCGGCATGATGACCGAGTTCACGGTCAGCGCATAAATCAAGGGATGGGAGAGGACGCCGGATGTCGGCTCCCTCTGCCAGGCAATCTGTAAAGGGCAATACTTCGGACTAACGATCACCTCTTGACCTTCCAGCTATCGGAAAGCGCAGAACAGGTGGAAAGCAAGCCCGAGGATAAACGCCGAGGACACGTGAAAATGACCAGCAAGACCGAACACGATCACCAGAACCAGACTCACGCTCATTCGGCCGAGGGGGATGTGCACGATCACGCGCATGACCACGCAGCCGCCGCGCCGGACAGTGCCCACAAGGTCAAGGACCCGGTCTGCAGGATGATGGTCGATCCCCACACGACAGAACACAAGGCTGACCATGCCGGGCGGCCCTATTATTTCTGTTCGGCGGGGTGTCGCTCTAAGTTTTTGGCTGAGCCTGAACGCTACCTCGATCCTGCAACGGCGGCGGCAAAGGCAGAGCCGGTACCCGAGGGGACGGTCTATACCTGTCCCATGCATCCGGAGGTTCGGCAAATCGGTCCGGGTTCGTGCCCGATCTGCGGCATGGGGCTGGAGCCTGTGCTGGTCAGCCTGGAGGCTGAGCCCAATCCTGAACTGATCGACATGACACGGCGCTTCTGGATCGGGCTGGCGCTGACGCTTCCGGTGTTCATTCTGGAAATGGGTGGCCATCTCCTCGGTCTCAACCACTATGTCGGCCAGACGACCTCGAATTGGCTGCAACTGATCCTTGCAACTCCGGTCGTCCTCTGGGCGGGCTGGCCATTTTTTGAACGCGGCTGGCAATCGCTGGTCACGCGCAACCTCAACATGTTCACCCTGATCGCCATGGGCACCGGCGCGGCATGGGTCTACAGCATCATTGCCACGTTTGCGCCCGGGATCTTCCCGGATGCGTTCCGTCAGAGTGACGGGTCGGTGGCGGTGTATTTCGAGGCCGCGGCGGTCATTACCGTGCTGGTGTTGCTCGGGCAGGTGCTGGAATTGCGGGCGCGGGAAAGCACCAGCGGCGCAATCCGCGCATTGCTCGATCTCGCCCCCAAGACTGCCCGGATCATTCGTGACGACGGCACCGAGGAGGAGGTTCAGCTCGACACCGTTGATGTCGGCGACCGCCTGCGCGTGCGCCCCGGCGAGAAGGTGCCGGTCGATGGCGAGGTGCTGGACGGTCGCAGCGCTGTCGATGAATCGATGGTGACCGGGGAATCGATGCCCGTGACCAAGGAGGTCGGCTCCAGGGCCATCGGCGGCACCATGAACCAGTCCGGCGCGCTGGTGATCGAGGCGAAGAAGGTCGGCCGCGACACCATGCTGTCACAGATCGTCCAGCTCGTCGCGGAGGCACAACGCTCGCGCGCGCCGATCCAGCGCCTCGCCGATCAGGTGTCGGGCTGGTTCGTGCCGGCAGTGATCATCGTCGCGGTCCTTGCTTTTGTCGCCTGGTCGATCTGGGGACCGGAACCACGTTTCTCCTTCGGCCTGATCGCGGCGGTTTCCGTGCTGATCATCGCCTGTCCCTGCGCGCTTGGACTGGCGACGCCGATGTCGATCATGGTCGGCGTCGGGCGCGGGGCGCAGGCGGGCGTGCTGATCAAGAACGCCGAGGCATTGGAGCATATGGAAAAGGTCGACACCATCATTGTCGACAAGACCGGCACGCTTACCGAGGGCCGGCCCGCCGTCACGAAAATCGTTCCGGCTCCCGGTTTTACGGAGGATGAGGCCTTGCGCCTCGCCGCAAGCGTCGAAAGGGCGAGCGAGCATCCGCTGGCGCTTGCCATTGTCCGCGCCGCCGAAGAGCGCGGCATCACGATTGCGCCGGTCACGGATTTCGACTCGCCAACCGGCAAAGGCGCTTACGGCACGATTGAGGGCAAACGCATTCCCCTTGGCAATGCGAAGTTTCTTGCTGAGCAAGGCATCGATGTCACACCGCTGGCCACTGAGGCCGACCGGCTGCGCGAGGATGGCGCCACCGCCATCTTCATGGGGGTGGAGGGCCGCGTCGCCGCGATCTTCGCCATCGCCGATCCGGTCAAGCCATCGACGCCTGAAGCGCTGGCCGCGCTGAAAGCGCAAGGCATCCGCGTGGTGATGCTCACCGGCGACAACTGGACCACGGCAAAGGCGGTCGCCCGCCAGCTCGGCATTGATGAGGTCGAGGCAGAGGTCCTGCCCGACCAGAAGAGCGAGGTCGTGCAGCGGCACAAGGCGGCGGGCGAAGTGGTGGCAATGGCCGGCGATGGCGTCAACGATGCGCCAGCACTGGCCGCCGCCGATGTCGGCATCGCTATGGGCACCGGCACCGACGTGGCGATGGAAAGCGCCGGCGTCACCCTGCTCAAGGGCGATCTGACCGGCATCGTCCGCGCCCGCCGACTGTCGCAGGCGGTCATGGGCAATATCCGCCAGAACCTGTTCTTTGCCTTCATCTATAATGCGCTTGGCGTCCCGGTCGCGGCCGGAGTGTTATATCCGTTCTTCGGCATCTTGCTGTCGCCGATCATTGCCGCCGCCGCCATGGCGCTATCCTCGGTCAGCGTCATCGCAAATGCCACAAGGCTGCGCTCGGTGAAGCTATGATATCCGGGTGGCATCGCCAGCCGATCCCGCGCACGCATCTGCCGACGTCTTCTGCGAGCGCGGCGCCTGCTCACCCTTCGTGCGTCGCGCCCTGACCTGACGGAGAGATAATGCATTCATGGAACGAGGTTTGACGATGAGAACCGATCACCGCATCAGCCGACGCGCCCTTCTGGCCGCTGCCGGCGCGCTCCCCCTGCTGATGTCCATGGCACGGTGGGGGCATGCCGGGGCGTTGCCTCTGGTGAGTGTCACCAAGGATCCGTCCTGCGGCTGCTGCGATGGCTGGGTCGCGCATATCGAGGCCGCGGGGTTCCCGGTGCAGGTTGTGGAATCCGCCGATATGGACAGCCTCAAGCACCGCCTCGGTGTTCCGGCAGGTCTGGCATCGTGCCACACCGCCGAGGTGGCCGGCTATGTGATCGAGGGCCATGTGCCCGTCGCGGCGATCCACCGCCTGCTGGCTCAGCGGCCTGGGGCTACGGGGCTGGCCGTGCCCGGAATGCCTGCCGGCTCGCCCGGCATGGATTTCCCTGACGTCAATCCCGAACCGTACGAAGCGTTCCTGTTCGGCCCGACCATCCGGAGCTTCGGCCGCTTCCTCGGTCCGCAGGAATCTGACATAGGCAAATTCGACAGGACCGCCCGGCCTGAGAATTAACTGCATCAGCACCAGGCCGAGGGTGGCTTGCCTCCCTCAGCAGGGCTGTCTCGCGGCATCGGGTGGCGGGCGACGTGAACGCGACGTCGCACTGGCCTGGCGTGCCACCGGAAGGAAGATGGGGCGCATGACCGGGAGCACGCAAGCCGTTCTCGGGCGAGATACGGCCGATTGCGCCAGTTTGCGGTCTGCATCCTGCCTGCTTGCCATCAGTAGAAGCGCCTCCTTCGCTATTCCTTCCGCCAGTCGGCCCAAAAAACTCGGATGCGAACCGTGTTGCCACCAGCTAAAACGCGAATATCGGCCAGACACGCGGCGTGCTCAAAGCGCTGCTGAATGCCACCCCGGCCACCGGGGATAGCCCTGCGTGCCAGCGACCCGATCGATGTTCTAGCGTCCACCGTGCAGTTCGGCGAAACTGTGTTAGTCAACCGTAAACCACCTACTGACAAGGGGCAGTGCATGCATGTACTCGTCTTCAACGCCGGCAGTTCCAGCCTCAAGTTCGGCATCTTCAGCGTGGGAACGGAGACACGCGGAGTGTTCAAGGGTTCTTATGAGCGCTTTCGGAGCAGAGGATGCGAATACCGCTTCCGGCATGGCGAAACCGACGAGCGCGGCGCAGCCGAGTTTGGCAGTCCCACCGAAGCGCTGAAGGGCGTTCCGGCTGCGTTGAAGCGGTTCGGAGTTGAGGCTATCGATGCCATTGGCCACCGGATCGTCCATGGCGGCGCAAGATTTTCCTCGCCGACGCTGCTGGACGACGAAACGGTCGAGGCCATCGCGGCGCTGTCACCGCTCGCTCCACTTCACAACCCAGCGAATCTCGAGGCAGTCAGGCTCTGCAGGGGCCTCTGGCCGGACCTGCCTCAGGTCGCGGTCTTCGACACAGCCTTCCATCTCAGCAACCCGGCGTTCGTAACAACTTATGCGGTGCCCGCGAGATGGCGAGAGGCGGGCCTGCGCCGCTATGGGTTTCATGGAACCTCCCATAAATATGTGGCCGAAAGGGCAGCCGAGGAAATCGACCGACCGCTTTTTGACCTGCAACTGGTGAGCATTCATCTCGGCAACGGCGCCAGCGTCTGCGCCGTCAACCGCGGGCACAGCATGGACAGTTCCATGGGGATGACGCCGCTCGAGGGGCTGGTGATGGGAACCCGCTCAGGTGACGTGGACCCAGGCGCGTTCGGCTTCCTGTCGCGCGAACTCGGTCTGTCTGTGCAGCAGATCGAGGACGCGCTCTACGACGAAAGCGGGCTGAAAGGGCTGGCAGGCTCGTCCGACATGCGCGACATCGAAGACAGGGCAGCGAAGGGAGACCCCCAAGCCCAGCTCGCGATCGAGATCTACGCCTACCGCGCCAAAAAATATGTCGGGGCGTATGCGGCAGCCATGGGAGGACTGGACGCGATCGTCTTCACCGGGGGCATCGGCGAGAATTCTCCCTCCATGCGTCGGCGTATCTGCGACGGTCTGGACTTCATGGGCCTGCAACTCGACCACGACCGCAACATGGGGGTGAACCTGTCAGGCCACGCGGCGTCTCAGATCCAGGCTTACGGTTCGCGTGTCCGCGTCTTCGTGACGGAGACGGCTGAGCAGCTGATGATCGCCCGCGAGACGGCGGCGATGCTCGCGGCCGGCCAGCCGGGGGGCCAGCTGCGCCTGCCGATTGCGGTCTCGGCCAGGCACGTCCACCTCTCGCGCGAGGCGGTCGATGCCCTGTTCGGAAAGGGCTACGTGCTCGACCAGGCGACGCCGCTGCGACAGCCAGGCCATTGGGCGGCAGGCGAAAGGGTCACGCTCGTCGGTCCCAAGGGCAGGCTCGAACGTGTCGCGATCCTCGGACCGTTGCGCGAGCGCACGCAGATCGAAGTTTCGCGCACCGACAGCTTCGCGCTCGGCATTGACGTGCCCGTGCGCGACAGCGGCAGAATCGAAGCTACACCGCAGGTCACGATCGAGGGGCCCTCCGGAAGCTTCACCACCGACGGCCTCATCATTGCGGCCAGGCACATCCACACCAACCCCGCCGACGCAAAGCGCCTCGGCATCCAGGACGGGGAGTATGTCGACGTGCGCGTTGGCGACGAGGATCGCGGCCTCACCTTCGGGCGGACCCTGGTGCGGGTGGGCGCCAACTCGTTCACGGAAGTGCACATCGATACCGACGAGGCAAACGCGGCGGGAATTGAAGTCACCGCGATGGGTCAACTCGTGCAGAACTGAAGTATGCCATGGCCGTCGCCAGTCAGGCTATCAGTCTCCGGCCTCTGCAGCAGTCTTGTAGGGCCAGCTCCATTTCTGGACCTGGGGCATGTCCTCGCCGTATTCGCGGATATAGTGAGCGTGCTCCTCGAGGAAAAGCCTGCACATGTCCCTCATTCGTTCGCCAGGCTCGCCTAGATCCGGCAGGCGTCTGACAGCCGCCATTGCCAGGTGGAAACGGTCGATCCGGTTCATGACCGCCATGTCGAAGGGCGTGGTGGTCGTGCCTTCCTCCTGGAAGCCATGGACATGGAAATTGTCGTGGTTGGTCCGCTTATAGGTCAGACGGTGAATGAGATAGGGATAGCCGTGGTAGGCGAAGATGACGGGCCTGTCCTTCGTGAAGAGAGCGTCGAATTCATCGTCGGTGAACCCGTGCGGATGGGTCGTGTGAGATTGCAGCGTCATCAGGTCTACAACGTTGACCACCCTGATCCGGAGATCGGGTAGCTCGCGGCGCAGCAGGTCGACGGCAGCCAGCGTTTCCACTGTCGGCACGTCGCCGCAGCAGGCCATCACCACGTCGGGCTCCTCGTCAGCCGGGCATGTGCAGGCCCACTCCCAAATCCCGGCGCCCGCCTCGCAATGGCGTTCCGCCCCTTCGGCAGTCAGCCACTGCGGCTGAGGCTGTTTGCCAGCCGTGATCACGTTGATCCGATTCCAGGTCCTCAGGCAGTGGTCGGTGACCCAGAGCAGCGTGTTGGCATCCGGCGGAAAATAAAGGCGGACGGTGTCGGCCTTCTTGTTGGCGACGAAGTCGGCGAAGCCCGGATCCTGGTGGCTGAAGCCGTTGTGGTCTTGCCGCCAGACATGCGAGGTCAGGAGATAGTTGAGAGAGGCGATCGGCTTGCGCCACGGTAATTCCGCAGAAACCTTGAGCCATTTGGCATGCTGATTGACCATAGAATCCACGATGTGGATGAAGGCCTCGTAGCAGGAGAACACGCCATGCCGCCCGGTCAGCAAGTAACCTTCCAGCCACCCTTGGCAAAGATGCTCTGACAGAACCTCCATTACCCGGCCTTCGCGCGCGAGGTGGGTATCGTAAGGTTCAATTTTCTCCATCCAGACCCGGTCCGTCACTTCGAAGACGGCGTCGAGCCTGTTCGAGGCGGTCTCATCTGGACCCATGAGGCGGAAATTCCTTGCCTCGGCGTTGAGGCGTATGACCTCACGCAGATAAGCTCCCATCAAGCGGGTCGCCTCGGCGATCGTTTCGCCCGGTTGCCCGACGTCGAGCGCGAGGCTCTTCCAGTCCGGCAGGATGAGGTCCTTCTTCAGCATCCCGCCATTGGCATGGGGCAGCGCGCCCATGCGTTTTGCGCCTTCGGGCGCCAGGGAAGCGATCTCCGGCCGGAAGCGGCCTTTTACGTCGAACAACTCCTCCGGCCGATAGCTGCGCAGCCACTCTTCGAGGATCTCGCGGTGGGTGGCATCGCCGCGAGCATTGGAAACGGGGACCTGATGCGAGCGCCAGAAGTCCGCCACCTTTTTGCCGTCGACCTCCTTCGGTCCAGTCCAACCTTTCGGGCTGCGCAGGATGATCATCGGCCAGCGCGGGCGCTCGCCCGACCAGCCTTCCGTTCGCGCCTCTCGCTGAATGTCCTGAATTCTGTCCATGGCCAAGTCCATTGACGCCGCCATGGCGCGGTGCATCGGTATCGGCTCATGCCCCTCGACGAAGAGCGGCTCGTAGCCGTAGCCCCTGAAAAGATCGCGGAGTTCCGCGTCCGACATGCGCGCCAAAAGGGTGGGATTGGCGATTTTGTAGCCATTAAGATGCAGGATCGGCAGGACCGCGCCATCAACCTTCGGATTCAGAAACTTGTTGGAATGCCAGGCGGCCGCCAGCGGACCTGTCTCGGCTTCCCCGTCGCCGACGACGCAGGCGACTGTGAGGGCGGGGTTGTCAAACGCGGCACCGAAGGCATGGACAAGCGCGTAGCCGAGTTCACCGCCCTCGTGAATGGAACCGGGCGTCTCCGGGGCGACGTGGCTGGGCACGCCGCCCGGGAACGAGAACTGCCGGAAGAGTTTCCTCAATCCTTCTTCGTCTTGCGTTATCTCAGGATAGGTCTCGCTGTACGAGCCCTCGAGGTAGGTGTTGGCGACCATTGCAGGCCCGCCGTGGCCGGGGCCGCAGATGTAGAGGATGTCTGTGTCGCGTTCCCTGATGACCCGGTTCAGATGCACATAGATGAAGTTGAGCCCGGGCGTCGTGCCCCAGTGACCGAGAAGCCGCGGCTTCACGTGTTCCGCCTTCAACGGCTGACGCAGCAGAGGATTGTCCATGAGATATATCTGGCCGACCGACACGTAGTTGGCCGCGCGCCAGTAGCGGTCCATCAAACCCAGTTGCGTGTCATCCAGTTCCGCCATTCTAAGCTCCGTAATCCAGATCCCTGCGACAAACCGGTCGTCGATGGTCTCGCCAGCCGGTCATGATGGACCGGTACCGCCTCAGCTGCCCCGAACACCCTATGGGACTCGCCACGGTCGGCCACTTTTGGCCCCATGCCGTCAATCACCCATCAAGTCTCGGCGTAACAGATCAGATTAGTGCTACCGAGTATTGCAAAGCCAAGAGTTAATCGAAATTAGACGTGTGCGTCTGTTCGCCAGGCGCTACCCTCCATGGTATCAGAGTGAAACAGCTACCGACAGGGAGGAAACGACCCCATGTCCAGAACGATGGTCGGAATGGCTTGGTTGGCGATGCTAATGGCTCTCGATTCAGCGTCCGCCCAAACCGACGGCATTGCAGAGGGAAAGGCTTTGGTGGAGTTGAACTGCGCGCGCTGTCATGCGATCGATCGAACAAGCAAGAGCGATCATGCGGATGCGCCACCCTTCCGGACGCTTTCACAGCGTTATCCTATCGATGCGCTTGAGGAAGCCTTTGCCGAAGGCATATCTACTGGACACCCTGACATGCCAGAGTTCGTAGCGACACCCGGCCAGATCGGCGCAATCCTTGACTATATTAGCAGCCTCAATGATTAGATCATGACCCGGATCGCAAGGCTGCGATGAGGGTGGAGCACAACGAGAGTCGCGGAGGATTCGCATATGTGCGATAGCGGTCGTTTCCGAAGCTTGCTCGTCGGCGTCGGTGCAGATGTCGCCCCCTCGACCGCCGCTCTGACCGATGCGATGGAACTGGCGTTGGCTTACCGGGCGAAACTCACAGTTTACGTGTTCGCTCCCGATTTGTTGCAGCCATTCCCGCTAACGCTTGGTTCATCCTCGATCTGGATCGCGCAAGAAACGGATCGACTCGCAAAGGCATCTGCACACGCCACGCAGACAGTTAGACAACTGGCATCCGAAAAAGGTATCGGCGTATCCATTGAACACGCCCACTCGCCATTTGACGGGCGCTACCAGCGCTTCATTGCCATGGCGCGACTTCATGATCTGACAATTCTGCAAGCTGACCAGCCGTCGCATACTTGGGTCAGGCCGGCGATCGAACATGCGATTTTCAACACCGGACGGCCGGTGTTGATAACTCCCGGGACAGATCGCCGTTCTATCGGAAAGGTGGCGATCGCCTGGGATGGCAGTGCCAGAGCTGCCCGAGCGGTTCGCGACAGCCTCGATTTCCTGATGATGGCTGATCAGGTCAACATCGCCACTGTTCTCGACACAAAGGGTTCGGAGGGATTAAAATCAGCCGATGAACTCAGCAACTATCTGACCCTTTATGGTGTCACGACGAAAATCGCCGTGGTCGCAAACCAGCTGGGCGATGACGAAGGCGAAGCGATGCGTTTGTTCCTTGCCAGTGAGCAGGTCGAACTGCTGGTCATGGGAGCGTTCGTCCACTCGCGTTTGCGTCAAGCGGTCTTGGGCGGGATGACGCGCTCGCTTCTGGATAAATGCCCCGTACCTCTTATGATGGCTTACTAGAGCTAGCCGCGTTGTTTGATCGTGCAAAGTGAGAGTTCATGTTCTCGGCTGGACGAGAACGAGTCCGTAGCCATCGCGGCCGAAGTTCTGAATCGACAGTTGTCTTTGGGCGGGATCGGCATGCTCTTCGTCATCGCCGATCCAAGACCCTCGGCGAGATGAGCCAAGGATCTGACCTCACCACGGCGCCATCAACATGACGTAGGCCTATCGAGCGAGCGGCGAGAACGATTCTGCGCCTGCGGCATATCCGCGAACACGGCAATTCGGCTCCTGCCTTATCGTCGCCGATTTTTATCGGCGCGCCACCTTTTGCCGCTTATCCAGCTTCGGAACGGAACACGGCCTGGAGCGCGCATCATCACATGACTTTCCCGCTTCCGTCATAGACGATAGCTGTAGTGCATGTTGCTTTCGATCGAAGATTTGCAGAAATCCTATCCTGGGCCGGAAGGTCCGGTTCCTGTCCTGCGCGGCGTATCGCTTTTGCTCGATGCCGGCGAGACGCTGGCGCTGACCGGCGAATCCGGCTCGGGCAAGAGCACGTTGCTGCATCTGGTGGCAGGGCTGGATGCCGCCAATGGCGGGCGCGTCCTGCTCGACGGGCAGGAGGTCACCGCGCTCGACGACCGCGGCCGCGCGGCTCTCAGACGAAGCGCGGTCGGCATCATCTTCCAGCAATTCAACCTCATCCCCTCCCTGGACGTCGCCGCCAACATCGCCTTCCAGGCGCGTTTGAACGGCATGGCGGAACCCGCGGAGCTTTCACGGTTGGCCTGCGCGCTCGGGCTGGAGGCGCAGTTACGGAAATACCCGGAGCAATTGTCCGGCGGCCAGCAGCAGCGCGTGGCGATCGCCCGCGCGCTGGCGGCGCGACCGAAGCTGATCCTCGCCGACGAGCCGACCGGCAATCTCGATGAGGCGACTGCGGATGAGGTGATGGAGCAGTTCCTGGCGCTCGTGGCCAGTACGGGGGCGGCGTTGCTGATGGTCACGCATTCCCCTCGCCTCGCAGCGCGGCTCGGGCGGCAGGCGCATCTCAGCCAGGGTCGCCTCGCGTGACGGGCGCGATCCTGTCGGCGCTGGCTTCACACTGGCGGCGCAACCGGCTCCAACTGCTGACTCTCGTGATCGGCCTCGCGCTGGCGACGTCCCTTTGGTCGGGGGTGCAGGCGATCAACGCCGAGGCGCGCGCCAGCTACGATGCGGCTGCCGCCACGCTCGCCGAGGGCCGGTTTGACCAGCTTCTGCCGCGCGACGGGGGTTTTATCGCGCAGGAGCTTTTCGTGGAACTGCGCCGCGCCGGCTGGCTGGTCAGCCCGGTGGTGGAGGGAAGGCTGCGCGTCGGCGACACGATGGTGAGGCTGGTCGGGATCGATCCCCTGACCGCGCCACCCGGCTCGACCGCAAGCGCAGCGCTGGACCGCACCGACCTCGCGGACTTCCTGCGCGCACACACGCTGGTCGCCGGCCCGGAAACGGAAGCGCTGCTCGTGGCGAACCTGCCCAACCCGGCGCTGCGCAACACGGCGGTAGCGCCAGGCACGGTGCTCGCCGACATCGGCGTCGCGCAAAAGCTGCTTGACCGTACCGGGCGCATCAGCCGCCTGATCGTTCTGGCCGACCAGCCTCTGCACCAATTGCCGCTGGCCGCGATCGCGCCGGACCTCATGCTCCAGCGCGCGGACGACGCAAGCGATGTTGGTCGGCTGACCGACAGTTTCCACCTCAATCTCACGGCCTTCGGTTTCCTCAGCTTCGCCGTCGGCATCTTTATCGTCCACGGCGCGATCGGCCTCGCCTTCGAGCAGCGACGGAGCATGGTCCGCACGCTGCGGGCGCTCGGCGTGCCGCTCCGCCGGCTGATCGTCCTGATGGTGCTGGAGCTTGTCTCGCTGGCGACGCTTGCCGGCGCGCTCGGCATCGTGCTCGGCTATTTCATCGCAACGCTGCTGATGCCCGACGTCGCGGCAACGATACGAGGCCTTTACGGCGCTGACGTCGCAGGCACGCTGCAGATCCGTCCGGCATGGTGGCTTTCGGGCATGGCCATGGCGCTCGGCGGCGCATTGCTTGCTTCCGCCAGCGCGGTGTGGCGGCTGGCGCAAATGCCGGTCCTGGCCAGCGCCGGCGGACGCGCCTGGGCGCTGGCCTCGGGACGGACGCGCAAGCTGCAGGCCGCAGTCGCTGTCGTGCTGCTCGCGGCGGCTGGCGCGTTGGCTGTCGCCGGCAACGGGTTGATTGCCGGCTTCGCACTTCTTGCCTGCCTGCTGCTCGGGGCAGCACTTGCGCTGCCATCTTGCCTGGCGGCGATCCTGCGTCTTGGCGAAGGACAGGCCGCCCGCGCCATGGCGCAATGGTTCTGGGCCGACACACGCCAGCAACTGCCCGGTCTCGGGCTTGCACTGATGGCGTTGCTTCTCGCGATGGCGGCCAATGTCGGCGTTTCCACCATGGTCTCGAGCTTCCGCCTGACCTTTACCGGTTTCCTCGACCAGCGCCTGTCGGCCGAACTCTATGTCAATGCGGATGCGGGCACAGACCGGGCGGGCCTGGAGCGCTTCCTTGCGGCGCGCGCCGACGCCTTGCTGCCGGTCATGTCGGTCGACGCGACGCTCGCCGGCCTTCCGGCGGAAATTTTCGGAGCACGCGTCGGCTATACCTACCGCGAGAACTGGCGCTTCCTCGATGCGGTTCCCGCGGTATGGGACGAGGTCGAGGAGGGCAAGGCAGTGGTTGTCAACGAGCAGCTTTCCCGCCGCGCCGGCTTGCGGGTCGGCGCCATGCTTGCGCTTGGTCCCGAACTGTCGCTGCCGGTCGCGGGCGTGGTCGGCGACTACGGAAACCCGAGCGGCCAGGCCATCATCGGCGAGGCGCTGTTTCGGCAGGTCTTCCCCGACATCGTGCCCGTCCGCTACGGCGTGCGCACTTCCGACCCGGAGGGCTTGCGCCGGGCTCTGGTCGACGAGATCGGGCTGCGGCCCGCCAGCGTTGTCGACCAGGCGGCACTCAAGGCGTTCTCGATGTCGGTGTTCGAGCGCACCTTCTCGGTGACCGGGGCGCTGAACGTGCTGACGCTGGCCGTCGCGGCCTTCGCAATCCTGATGAGTCTCCTCACGCTGGCGGCGATGCGGCTGCCCCAGATGGCGCCCGTCTGGGCGATGGGGACGACCCAGCGCCGGCTCGCCGGGCTGGAGATCCTGCGTACCGTCCTGCTTGCCGGGGTCACGGCGGCGCTGGCCCTGCCGCTGGGCCTGGCGCTCGCCTGGGTGCTGCTTGCCATCGTCAATGTCGAGGCGTTCGGCTGGCGTCTGCCGATGTATCTGTTTCCTGCCGAATATATCCGCTTGGTGCTCTTTGCGCTTGCCGCAGCACTCCTCGCGGCGCTGTGGCCTGCCTGGCGGCTCGCCCGCATGGAGCCGACAGCATTGCTCAGGATCTTCGCCAATGAACGCTAGAGCCTGGCATTGCGCCGTAGCGCTCATCGTCCTGTTGTTGGGCTTCGGCAATGGTTTTGCCCAGGGCTTTGCCGGGCTGGGCACCGACGCCGAGGGCTTTTCGGTTCCGGAAGCGGGCAAGCAGTTCCAATTTCCGCGCGATCATGGCTCCCATCCGGATTACCGGATCGAGTGGTGGTACCTGACCGCGAATCTTACCGGGCCCGATGGCGCGGACTACGGCCTGCAATGGACGCTGTTCCGTTCGGCGCTCGCGCCGGCCGAGGCCGAGGGATGGGAGAGTCCGCAGCTATGGTTTGGCCATGCCGCCGTCACCAGCGCCTTGACCCACCGGGCCACGGAGCGTTTCGCGCGCGGCGGCACAGGCCAGGCGGGCGTCACGGCCGAGCCCTTCGCCGCCTGGATCGACGACTGGCAAATGGCGGGTGACAGTTTCGACAGGCTGCGGCTGACCGCCACCGGCACGGACTTCGCCTACGACATCGCAATGCACGCCCAAGGCCCGCTCGTTCTTCACGGCGATCATGGCTACTCGGTGAAGTCGGCGAAGGGACAGGCGAGCTATTACTATTCCCAGCCCTTCTTCGCGGTCGAGGGTACGCTCACGCTGCCCGAAGGCGAGGTGCCAGTGCACGGCACCGCGTGGCTCGATCGCGAATGGTCGTCGCAGCCGCTGGCGCAGGATCAGGCCGGCTGGGACTGGTTCTCACTCTCTTTCGACACCGGCGAAAAGCTGATGGGTTTCAGCCTGCGCGACATTGTCGGCGGCAGCTTCACCTCGGCCACCTGGATCGGGGCGGACGGCAGCACGACATCTTATGGCGATGGCAATCTTGTCGCCACTCCGCTAGAAACAAGTCGGGTGGACGGTCGCGACGTCCCGACACGCTGGCGGCTCGCCTTGTCCGACCGGGCGCTCGACGTCACCGTCGGCGCGCTCAATACGCAGGCCTGGATGGGCCTCAGCATCCCCTATTGGGAAGGTCCGGTGCGGGTGACCGGCACTCACCCCGGCAAGGGCTATCTTGAGATGACGGGCTACGAACCGCGATGACCGTTGGCAGCCTCCAGGTGATCAATAAGCCGCATCGCGGCCGTGCGCCTTGGCTACCTCACATGCGTTCGGGTTGACCACTGGGTGGAAGGATCTTCGGCCACCGGAAATCTTGTCAATCGAAAACTGCCGCTGCTCTGAGGGTCTTGATGCATCTCGAACCCCTGTTCCAAGCGTTGGCGCTCAACCAACCGACCACGCCCGCATCGCGATCGGGAGTAGGTTTGGGACCATCAGGAAGCGAGGGCAGCATCCGCCACGGATGACAAGCAACAGCCTGCCAGCCGAGGCGATTACGGTGGCACGCTGCTTTATGCCTGATAATGGCCCTTTGATAGGATTCGAAGGGCCGCCATTGGTCGGAACAAGACGCTCCGCTTACCCGACGCAGATTGCATATTCAGACATTACGACACGATGGGTAGCCAGGCCCAAAGCGCAATCAGCGTGACCAGAAGGACTGGCGGGGTCAGCACCAGACCGACCTTCATGTATTGCCCCCATGTGATCCGCTGTCCCTTTCCCGCAAGAACGTGAAGCCAGAGCAGCGTTGCAAGAGACCCGATCGGCGTAAACTTCGGGCCGAGATCGTTGCCGACGATGTTGGCATAGGCCATCAGTTCCTGCGTGAATGCCGGAACGTCGGCCCTATCGATGGCAAGCGCCCCAACGAGGGTGGCAGGCATGTTGTTCATGACGGAGGCCAGCACCGCGACGACGAAGCCGGTGCCGATTGTGGCAACGAATGTTCCCTGCGCAGCCAGCCAGAGCAGAACGCTCGCCGCGAGATCAGTCAGGCCTGCATTCCCAAGCCCGTAGACAACGAGATACATGCCGATCGAAAAGAGGACGATTTGCCAGGGCGCGCCACGCAGCACTTTACCAAGTGGTACTACCGCATCTCTTCCGACGGAAAACCAGCGGCCCGCAACGGCCAGCAGGATAAACGCGGCCGCCCCTGTCACGAAGGAGATCGGCACGCCCAGCGGCCCCGTTACGAAATAGGCGACGAGGAGGAGACCGAGCAGGGGAAAGGCCGTGCGGAAAACGGCCATGTCACGGATCGCGTGGCGTGGTTCTTCCAATCCATTGGCGGAATAGGTCTGAGGTATGTCCTTGCGAAACCAGACCCAGAGCACGAGGAGCGTGGCGACGAGGGAGACAAAGTTGACCGGGACCATGACGGCAGCATAGCGGCCAAAGGAAATGCCGAAGAAGTTCGCCGTGACGATGTTCACGAGGTTTGAGACGACGAGTGGAAGCGAGGTGGTGTCTGCCACGAAGCCGCAGCCGACCGTGAACGCGAGCGCGGCCGTTGGCGGGAAGTCGAGACGCAAGAGGATTGCGAGGACGATCGGGGTGAGCATGTTGATTGCTGCTGAGAAGTGACCCGGGGGAGCGTGTAATTTTCATTGAGAAGTGACCCATGTTTGAACCCGTCCC
>NZ_RCIZ01000001.1 GCF_003666685.1 Mesorhizobium sp. YM1C-6-2 | reverse complement strand
TGGATCTTGCCGTCCATGTACCAGTCGACGATCCTCGGCACGTCGGTGCGGCCGCGCGCGCCGCCGAAGGCGGTGCCTTTCCAGGTGCGCCCGGTGACCAGCTGGAACGGCCGCGTCGAGATCTCCTGGCCGGCCCCGGCCACCCCGATGACGATCGACTGGCCCCAGCCGCGATGCGAGGCCTCCAGCGCCTGGCGCATCACCTTGACGTTGCCGGTGCAGTCGAAGGTGTAGTCGGCGCCGCCGATCTGGTCGGCGCCGCGCTTGGTCATGTTGACCAGATGGGGAACGATGTCGCCGTCGATCTCCTTCGGGTTGACGAAATGGGTCATGCCGAAGCGTTCGCCCCACTCCCGCCTGTCATTGTTGAGGTCGACGCCGATGATCATGTCGGCGCCGGCAAGCTTCAGGCCCTGGATGACGTTGAGGCCGATGCCGCCGAGGCCGAACACGATCGCGGTGGCGCCCATCTCGACCTTGGCCGTGTTGAAGACGGCGCCGACGCCTGTCGTCACGCCGCAGCCGATGTAGCAGATCGTGTCGAAGGGCGCGTCGGGATTGACCTTGGCGACCGCGATCTCGGGCAGCACGGTGAAGTTCGAGAAGGTCGAGCAGCCCATGTAATGGAAAATCTTGTCCTTGCCGATCGAAAAGCGGCTGGTGCCATCGGGCATCAGGCCCTGGCCTTGCGTGGCGCGGATGGCGGTGCACAGGTTGGTCTTGCGCGACAGGCAGGACGGGCACTGGCGGCATTCCGGCGTATAGAGCGGGATGACGTGGTCGCCCTTCTTCACCGAGGTGACGCCGGGCCCGACGTCGACGACGATGCCGGCGCCTTCATGGCCGAGGATGGCCGGGAAGATGCCTTCCGGATCGGCGCCCGACAGCGTGAACTCGTCGGTGTGGCAGATGCCGGTCGCCTTGATCTCGACCAGCACCTCGCCCGCGCGCGGACCCTCGAGGTCCACTTCCATGATCTCAAGCGGCTTTCCTGCGGCAACGGCCACGGCGGCGCGTGTCTTCATTAAAAATTCCTCCGAGGCTCAATATGGAAGGTTGATCAGTGCCGCCGCTCAAAACCGACGGTGTTCAAACCGGGTGAGCGATCCGAGCGCACCCATGAATCGACACGCGAAGCGATCGGCCCGAGGCTGCAGGTGATTTCAAAGGAATCCACCAAAGCCTCGGGACCCTCGACCAGCACAAGAACCGAAGGGCCGATATCCTGTATCCATCCCTTGAGGCCGAGGCGGGTGGCGCGTGCCATGACGAAATCGACGAAGGAAGGGCCGAGGACGCCTTCGAAACGGATTTCTGCCGCCCGTTCGCTGGCGCCGCCCAACCCAAGCCTTCCGCTGAAATATTCCATGCCACCCAGCTCGTCTTGTGAAAGCCGTCCGCCTCGGAAGGCGTCAGTTCGGCAGTGAGCCTTCAAGACCCTCGACCAGCCAGTTCATGCCGAAAATCTCCGGGTCGGGAAGAGTGGCCCCGGCCGCAACGCGTTCCGTGCCGGACTGATCGCGGAGCGGTCCGGCAAAAACGTGCATCTCTCCGCTTTCGAGCTTTGCCTCGGCTTCCTTGATCATCGCCATCTGGTCGGCCGTGAGCGCCTTGTTCCAGGCGACCACCTTCACCGTACCGTCGGCAAGCCCGCCCCGGGTATCTGTTCCCGTGAACTGACCGGCCAGCTTGTCCCCGACTTCCTTGATGAAATATTTCGTCCAATCCGTCGTCACCGATGCCAGGACAGCGTCGGGCCCATGCGCGGTCATGTCGGAATTGGTGTTCACCACGAAGACCTTCTGCGCCTGGCCGACATTGACGACGGACGGCGTATCCTGATGCAGGGAATAGAGGACATCGGCGCCCTGGGAGATCAGCGCGCGCGCCGCGTCCTGCTCTTTCGACGGATCGAACCAGGTATTGACCCAGACGATCTTGATCTAGGCGTCCGGATTGACCTTGTTCACCGCAAGCGCAATCGCGTTCACCTCCGCGACCACTTCAGGGACGGCAAACGCAGCGACGATGCCGATCGTGTTCGATTTTGTCACCGCGCCGCCGGCCATCCCGGCGAGGTAGAAGCCCTCATAGTTACGCGCCGTGAAGGTGCCGAAATTCTTGCTCTGCTTGAAGCCGCTGGCATGAATGAAGGCGACGTCGGGGAATTGCCTGGCGAGGCGAAGCCCGTCGTTGAAATAGCCGAAGGAGCCAAGCATGATGAACTTCGCGCCATCGCTGATCAGCTGGTTGATGACCCTGCTGGCATCCGGACCTTCAGGCACGTTGTCGACCACACGGGTCGTGATCTTGTCGCCGAATTCCTTGATAAGCGCTTCCCTTCCCATGTCCAGCTGCTTGGCCCAACCGACATCGCCTGTCGGCGTGGGATAGACGAAGCCGACTGTCATCGGCTCTGCCTGCGCAACGACGGGGGCAAACGCCATGCATGCGGTAATTGCCAGTGTCTTCAAGGTCTTCAGCATTTTCTTCCTCCCTGGATTTTGGTTTTTGCTGATCTTCGTTTTCTTGGTCAGTGGGTCCCGAGATAGACCCGCCCGAGCGAGACGGGTGCATTCAGGCGAACGCGCTTGCCGTCCATCGACAGGATGGATACGGCGACGATCGTGACGATGTAGGGGATGCTCGTCATCAACTGCGACGGAACGGAAATGCCGGCGCTCTGCACGAGCAATTCGCCGATCGAAGCCGCGCCGAACAGATACGCGCCGATGATGACGCGCTCGACCCGCCACATGGCGAACATCACCAGCGCGATGACGATCCAGCCGCGCCCGGCAATCATGCCGTCGGCCCACAGGGTGGAGCTGGCGATGCAGATGAAGGCGCCGGCGACACCGGCGAGAAAGCCGCCGAAGATGATCGCCAGAAAACGAACGCCGACGACGTTGTAGCCGACTGCGTTGGCCGATTCCGGCGATTCTCCGACCGCGCGCAGCACCAGCCCGACCTTGGAATATTTCAACATCCACCACAGCAATACCGCCAGCAGCGGTGCGAGGTAGACGGGCAACGGATGATGGAACAACCCCGGTCCCAGCACGGGGATATCCGACAACAGCGGTACGTCGATCCGCTGCATCGGCGCCACCGTCATGTTCTCATAGGGCTTGCCGACCAGGCCGGCAACGCCGATGCCGAACAGTCCGACCGCCAGTCCCGACACCACCTGATTGCCGAGAGCGAGCAGAACGACGAAGGCGAAGATGACCGACAGCGCAAGGGCCGCCATGCCTCCTGCCACCAGTGCCAGCCAATGGCTGCCGCTATACAGGACCACGATGAACGCGACGACGGCGCCGACGGACATCATGCCTTCGATGCTCAGATTGAGGACGCCCGATTTCTCGACGATCACCTCGCCGAGGGCCGCGATCAGCAGAGGTGTCGCCGCCAGAAGCGTGCCCGAGATCAGGAACGTGAACCAAGCCATTTCAGCTTACCTTCGCCAGCGACCAGGGGAACACCACGCGATAATCCACGAACACGCGCGCCACGATGTATCCGATCAGCAGCATGCCCTGCAGGATCGATATGACGGCGTAGGGGACGTCGGCGGATGCCTGGGCGATATTGCCGCCGACATAGATCACCGCCATGAAGAAGGCGGCGAACAGAATGCCGATGGCGTTCAAGCCGCCGAGAAAGGCCACGATGATCGCGGCAAAGCCGTAGCCGGGCGATACGACGCGCTGAAGCTGGCCGAGCGGGCCGGCAACCTCGAAAACGCCGGCAAGGCCAGCCGCGGCGCCACCGATCAACAGGCTGAGCCAGATCGCCCGGCTTTCCTTGAAGCCCGCGTAACGAGCGGCCTCCGGAGCAACGCCGCCGACCTGCAGTTTGTAGCCGATCAGGCTGCGTTCGACGAACAGCCACGCCGCCACCGATACTGCGAGGGCCACCAGCAGGCCGGTATTCACCCTTCCCGCGCTGCTCAGGAGCGAAAGCATCGCGACATCCGGAAACAATGCCGATTGGGGGAAGTTGAAGCCATGCGGGTCCCGCAAGGGTCCGCCAACGAGATAATAGAGGAGCTGCAGCGCCAGGCTGTTCAGCATCAGCGTGACGAGGATTTCGTTGGCGTTGAAACGCGTCCGCAGCGCGGCGGCTATCGCTGCCCAGCCCATGCCGCACAGCATTCCGATGAGCATCATGCCGCCTATCATCAGCGGGTTCTGGCTGTCGTTGTAGAAGATCGGCAGCAGGCTGCCGCCGATCGCGCCGACGATCAGCTGCCCCTCGGCCCCGATGTTCCACACCTTCGCTCGAAAGCCGATGGCAAGGCCCTGCGCGATCAGCAGCAGTGGGGTTGCCTTCAGCAGGACCTCGCCGATGTTGAACGCCGAACTGAACGGCGCCAGGAAAAGCTGGAAGAGTGCGGCGCCGGGCGAGATGCCCAGAAACGTCAGCAGGACGACGCCGCCCACGATGGTGGTCAAGACAGCGGCAAGCGGCGGAACGAGGCTCAGGAAGGGCGACAGGCTCGTTCGCGGTTCGATCATCCAGGGTGCGCGCATCAGGCTGCCTCCGCCTCGGAATCAGCCGGCCGATCGAGAAAGCCGCCTGTCATATAGCTTCCGATCGTTGCCGTGCTGGCCTCGGCTCGCGTCAAGGACGGAGACAGGCGACCGCGGAAGATGACCTGCATCCGATCCGCCACCTCGAACAATTCCTCCAGCTCGTCGCTGACGACGAGCAGCGCCACACCGTCGTCACGCAGCCGGATGAGCTCCTGGCGGATAGCTGCCGCCGCACCCACGTCGACGCCCCATGTGGGCTGCGCGACGATGAGGACTTTCGGCTTGAGCATGATCTCGCGCCCGACGATGAATTTTTGCAGGTTGCCGCCGGACAGGCTTCTCGCTTCGGCATAGGCGCCCTGGCAACGAACGTCCATATCGGCGATGCAACGGTCAGCCAAAGTCCGCGCTTCCTTGCGGTTGATGAACCCGCGCCTGACCAACCCGTTGGCATGTGCGGTGAGCAACGTGTTCTGCACGAGATTCATCTCAGGTATCGCGCCGCGTCCGTTGCGCTCCTCGGGAACGAAGGCAAGGCCGAGTGCGCGGCGCTGGCCGGCATTCATGTGGCCACAGGCAACGCCATCGATCAGGATCCGCTCCCGTTCCGCCCTCGGCAATGTCGTCTCGCCCGAAAGTATGGAGGCTAGTTCCTTCTGCCCATTGCCGGAAACTCCGGCAACGCCGAGAATTTCGCCAGGCCGCAACGTCAGATCGACGTCGTTCAGGACGACACCGAACGGATCTGTCGGAACGCTGGTCAGATTTCGTATCTCCATGGCCGGGGTTTCGCCCGGCTTGGCGGGGACTCTGGTCGGATGCGGCAGTTCGCGGCCAATCATCATCCGAGCCAGGGTCTCGTTTGTTTCGCGGGTTGGATCGACGGCGCCCACGACCTTGCCCGCGCGCATGATGGTCGCCCGCTGACACAGCGAACGTATCTCGTCCAGCTTGTGGCTGATGAAGAGGATCGCGCAGCCTTCGTCGGCCAGCGTACGCAAGGTTTCGAACAGAGGAGGAATGCCGCTTGGCGGCAGGACCGACGTCGGTTCGTCCATGATGATGAGGCGCGGCTTCTGCAGCAGGCAGCGGATCAGTTCCACGCGCTGGCGCTGGCCGACCGACAGCGAGTGAACCAACGCCAGAGGGTCTACCGGCAGGCCGAAGCGCTGTCCGAATTCCGCTATGCGAGGGCTGAGGGCCGCCGCGCTTTCCGGCACCGACAGGGAAATGTTTTCGGCGACGGTCAGGGTCTCGAACAACGAGAAATGCTGGAACACCATGCCTATGCCCAGGCTGCGGGCAACGGCCGGGGACTGGACCGTGACTTCCTCGCCCTGCCACACTATGCGGCCTGAACTCGGCGCAAGCACACCGTAGATCATCTTCATCAGCGTGCTTTTTCCGGCGCCGTTCTCGCCGAGAATGGCATGGATCTCGCCGGGATATATACTGATCGAGACATCCTCGTTGGCGCGCATGGCGCCGAACGATTTGCACAGCCGGTCCAATTGCAGCAGAGGTTGACGCTGCTCGACGCTAGTCAGAACCTGTTCCTTACCAATTGCCATTGTGAGCCTGATCTTTCACGTCGCTAGCGATGGTTGATCTCTCGACAATTTAAATGCGGCCTTACAACTCTAGATGTCCAAGATCAGAAGCTTGGACTTGCAGCGTGAAACGCATAGCGTCATCAAACGGCCCTCCTCGTGCTCGTCGTCCGAGAGATAAAGGTCGTTATGAAGCAGTTCGCCCTCCAGGACTGGCGTGACGCAAGTTCCACAAACACCTTGTTCGCAGCTGGTCTGAACTTCGATTCCAGCCTCCCGCAGCACTTCGATGATCGATTTGTCCGACGGCACGATCAACTCGACGCCCCGCCGGGCGAGGCGCACCACGAACTCATCGGCGCCTGCCTCTAGTTTCGGAGGCTCGGCGGAAAAATGCTCCAGAACGATCTGGTCCTTCGTCCACCCCGCACTGGTGGCGCAACTGCGCACCACATCCATGAACGGCCCGGGTCCGCACAGATAGACGAGGTCATCGGCGTTCGGGGCGCGCAGGATTTCCTCGAGCACATCGTTGAGCAATGGCGGCACCAGGCCGAAGTGATGGTTCACCCGGCTGGACCATTCGCTGCCGGTGATCAGATCGCGGAAGGCCATCTCGCTGTTGGAGCGCACGAAATAATGGAGGTGAAAATCCGCGTCACGCCTGAACAGCGCCTGCGACATCGAAAGAAGCGGCGTCACGCCGATGCCGCCTGCCAGAAGGATGTTCCTGCCCTTGTTTTCGCGCAGGGCGAAGTTGTTCTTCGGCCGGCTGATGCGAAGCCTGGATCCCTCCTGCAGATTGCCGTGCATGGCGCTTGAGCCACCGCGGCTGTTCGGCTCGCGCTTGACGCCGAGCACATACTGGGAGCAATCGGCCGCATCGTTGACCAGCGAATACTGCCGGCTCAGCCCGGGTATCGGGAACACGTCGACATGTGCCCCGGCCTTGAATTGAGGCAACGGCTCGCCGGACGCCAATTCGAGCACGAAGCTACGCACTTCCGACGTTTCAGATCGGATTTGCCGGACAATGACCTCCAGATCCCCGTCGTGCATCAGACGAACTCGGGGACGCCGGGCATGGCGTGAAAGCGGTCGAGACGACGGAAGTCGCGCATCCAGTTGCGCAGCGCCGGATAGTCCTCGTGGCCGATGCCGCCCTCGCCCGACAGCGCGATATAGGGGAAGGAGGCGATATCGGCGATGGTCGGCGTGTCCCCCACGATCCATTTGCGTCCGGCGATCTCGCGAGCCGTCATGTGATCCTCGAGGACGCGGAATGCGGCATGCGCATTCGTTCGCGCGGCGTGGACATCGAGCTTGTAGCCGAGCGCATCGTGCAGGCGCGCTGCAGACGAATTCATGAGTTCGCCGCCGGCAAACATCACCCACATCATCACGTCGCCGAAGCGCTCGTCGCGCGGCAGCCAGTGGCCATCCGCGTCGTATTTGTTGGCCAGATGGCACAGGATCGCCTGGGCGTCGCGCAGGATCAGGTCGCCATCCTGCAGGGCGGGCAACTGCCCGAGCGGGTTGATCTCCAGGAATTCCGGCGACTTGTGCTGACGGCCCGGATAGAAATTCATCTGCCGGCGATCGTAGGAAAGCCCCAGGAAGTTCAGCAGCAGCCGAACCTTGTAGCAGCTTCCCGACAGCGTGTAGTCGTATAGCGTGATCGTCATTGTCAGGCCGCTTGCTTCTCGAAAATTCCGAACCGCATGTTCATCGCCTTGAGCCAGCGGCGATAGGCGATGGAGCTGGCATCGGCCCGGGTCGGCAATTCATAGCTCGGATCGAGCGGCAGAAGCGCCGGCCTCTGGTTCTCCAGGATCACGCGATCCTGCAGGAAGATGGATTGCTGGAACTCGATGAGGTCGCCGTCGGTGCTCGTTTCGTCGACCAGCGCCATCGGCATGTATGCCAGGCAGTCGGCTTCATCCAACGGCTGAATGAACACGCAGATGGCGTCATTGCGGCTCGGATCGCCGTTCACCGTCTTGTAGAGCATGACGCTGAACGGCGACATCACGCGATAGATGTATTTGGTCATCTGCCCGGTCGTCGACGCCTTGGACGCCGACGGCTGGTAAAACGCACAATCCACCGCCCAGATCTCGTCGGCATCCTTGCGGTGTTCGGTCTTGTAGGCCACCACCTCGGACTTTTCCGGGTCGCCGAGAATGTCCTTGTGGATGAAGCACAGATGCGCGAGGTCAAGGAAGTTCTCGACCAGACGATAAGGGCTCGTGCGCACGCCGACGCTGCCGCAGCCGACGATTCGCCGATCCGGCTCATCGAACTCGAATATTTCCGGCAGGGCACGCGTCGGCGTGCCGAGGGTCGTGAAACGGCCATTACTTCTTCTCCCTTTCCGCCTCTATCTCGGCGCGCAAGTGCTGCATGCGCCTTGCAAGGTCGGCTCTGGCTGCGGAGGCGTTCTCGCCGCGGACGACGGCATGAAGCCCGGTGCGATCCGCGTTCACCGGCTGGATCGCCAGCAGCATTTCCATCTGCGACCCGATGCCGAGCAGGATCGCGCTCGGATTTTTCAGGCGAATGCTCGAAGGGGCACCGAAATCGAAGCTCTCGACGGCGGCTTCAACCTGTCCGGCGGGTCTGTTGACATAGAGGCTGCGTACGGGGAGCCAGCCTTCATCCGGGCCGAGATCGGGAAACGGCGCCGGTCCGCCGCGCTCGAGATTGGTCCACACGATGCCATAGCGGCTCTCGGCGGGATAAGAGCTTGCGCAGATCGTCTTGGGAGGCGTCAGTTCGGGATGTGCGGGTATCTCGATGCACTGCCCGTCGGTGCGATAGCTCCAGCCGTGGTAGATGCAGCGCAACGCATCGCCGCGGACGAAGCCGAAGCTCAGGCGCATGCCGCGATGGGGGCAACGGTCTTCCCAGATCCGGACAGGGCCGTCCTCGCCCCGCCACATGGCGAGCATTTCACCATCCACGATGACGGGATTGCTCGACGCCGGCTGGACTTGCCGATCGAGGCCGACACCTCGCCATTCATTCTGCCCGATCGCCACACGCTCCTCCCTGATGGTCTGGCCGATAAGTTGGGCGAACCATATTCGCGATTGACGGAGGGCTACAGACCATTATTTTGAAACAAGCTTGCGAAAATTTCGTACAAGGATTCCATGCAGCTCGACGATGTCCTGATTTTCCTCCAAATCGCGTCGAGTGGCTCCCTTTCGGCTGCCGCCAGGGCCGCCGCCAAGCCCAAGACCACCATCAGCCACCAGCTGAAGCGCCTTGAGGAGGAGATCGGCGCTCCGTTGTTCGTGCGGTCGAGCAACCGGCTCGTCCTCAACGAGGTCGGGCTCGACTTCCTGGACCACGCCAAGAACATCCGCCGCGCCTGCGAGCGCGGCCTCGATGCCGCGCGGCGGCAGCGCGAACTTGCCTTCGGAACCCTGCGGATCGGGTCAGGCGGGGAGTTTTCCTCGAACTTGATGGGACCGCTGGTGCTGCATTTTGCGCAGCGCTATCCGGACCTGAAGCTCGAGGTGATGGTCTTTCGCGGCGATGCGCTGCTAGCCGCCCGCGACAGCCTCGACGTGATCCTCTACCTTGGCGAGCCGCCCGTGCCGCAGGTTGCCGAGCTGACCGCGCGGATGATCGGCAGGTTCTCCTTCGGCCTCTATGCAAGCGATGCCTATCTGAAAGGGCACGGAAGTCCCGGCTCCCCCACAGAATTGCGCTCGCACGATCTCATCGGGTACCACAGCGGCGAAAGTCTGATGCTTTGGAACCTGCAGGACGGAGCGAAGGAATTCAGTCTGCAGCCCCATCCAAGGTTCCTGACCAACGATTATTGGGTGGCGAAACTGGCCGCCGTCCACGACCACGGCATCTGCTTCATACCCACATTCTTCGCCGACCTGGAGGTCGAAGCAGGGCTTCTGGAACCTGTCCTTCCCGCCTGGCGATCGAAGGAAGTGCCCATGTATGCTCTTTTCGCGAGTCATCGGCTGCAGAATCCCGGCCTGCGGGTGCTCATCAATTCGCTGACCGAGAACTTCAGCGACGTCTTCTCCTACCCATATCATGCGACCCGCACCGACGCGCTAAGGCGAGACGCGCGGATCTGACCGGAGACGTCTCGCTCAGTCGCCGAGACCGCACGGCGCCAACGATCACGACAATCGTTACGACAGCCATGGCGGCTGTTCGGCAAAGGCCTTCGCCAGGTGATCCACGATCGCCCGCAGCTTCATCGGCATCGGCTTGACGGGCGGCCAGACGACCGAAATCGGCAGCGGCGTCGGTTTCAGCTTTTCGGCGACCCTGATCAACTGCCCTTTCCGCAAGGCTTCATGCGCCACGAATAGCGGCAAAAGCGCGATGCCCAGTCCGGCTATCGCCATGTCGCGCATCGCCTCACCGTTGTTGGCCGACACGCGGCTTTTCATGGGGACGCCGGACACTGCTCCATCGTCGCCCCGAAACTGCCAGACGCTGGTCGCCTGGACGTTGAGATAGCCGATGGAGGAATGCGCCTGGAGGTCGTCGAGGCTCTCCGGCGCGCCGCGACGTCTGACGTAGTCGGCGCTTGCGACGATCACCCGGGGGTCCTCGCAGAGCTTGCGGACGATCAATCCGGAATCGCGCAACTGCCCGATGCGAACCGCAACGTCGAAACGACCGCGTACGAGGTCCATCACCCGGTCGTCATAGTCGAGCGTGATGTCCAGATCCGGGTGTTGCCGCGCAAAATCGGCGACCACCGAACTCAAGTGACTTGTCCCGAAACTCATCGGCGCCGCGATCGCGAGCGAACCTCTGAGGCCGGCCATGCCCCACGCCGCGCTTTCCACCGCATCGTTCATTTCGGCGAGCGCCGGCCGAAGCCGGAGCGCCAGTTCCTCGGCGCTCGCGGTCGGGCTTATGCGGCCGGCGTGCCGCTGGAAGAGCGCCGCTCCGAGGGCTGCTTCGAGATCGGCGATACGTTTGCTGACCACCGACTTGGAAAGGTTCGAGCGGGCGGCCGCTCCCGACACCGTGCCCGTATCCATGACGTCCAGAAACGTCCTGATTTCTTCGATCGTCCATCGCATGTCGTCACCCTACCGCATTTTGCGCGCGAGGATGCAAAACCGTTCGCAAATCGCGAACGCCGGCTTCGTCGCATGGAGGCTGAACATCCCTTCCGCGAGCGACCACATTGGCGCCAGCACAAAACAGGAGTAGCCGACATGCAACTGACTGGCATCCACCATCTGACGGCGATCACCGCCGACGCCCCCGCCAACAAGCGCTTCTACACCGACACACTGGGACTGCGGCTGGTCAAGAAGACCGTCAACCAGGACGACACCAGCGCCTATCATCTCTTTTACGCGGACGGCGAGGCAACGCCGGGCACGGATCTGACCTTCTTCGACTGGCCTGTCGCGCCGGAGCGGCGCGGCACGCATTCGATCAGCCGCACGGGCTTGCGCGTCTCCGGAGAGGAGGCCCTGAACTACTGGGCCGCCCGCCTCAACGATCTCGGCGTCAGTGCCGAGCCGGCCAGAACGGTCGACGGGCGCGCCACGATCGATTTCGAGGATCCCGAGGGCCAGCGCTTCAGGCTGGTCGACGACGGCGGCGCCGGTGACGCCCACCCCTGGGCGCTCGGTCCGGTGCCCGCCGCGCACCAGATCCGCGGCCTCGGCCCGATCACCATTTCGGTGCCTAAGCTGGAGCCCACCGACGACGTGCTGACGCGCGTGCTGAACATGAAGCAGGAACGGCAGTATGCCTCGCCGGACGGCCAGGGCGATGTTCATGTCTATCGCATGGGCGAAGGCGGGCCGGCAGCGGAGTTGCACGTCGCCGTCCAGCCCGACCTGCCGATCGCCCGCCAGGGCGCCGGAGCTGTCCACCACGTCGCGTTCCGCACGCCCGACATCCAGGCGATCCGCGATTGGGCGGCACGGCTTTCGGAATTCCGAATCCCGAGTTCCGGCGAGGTCGAGCGCTACTACTTCCGCTCGCTCTATTTCCGCGAGCCCGGTGGCAACCTGTTCGAGATCGCCACCGACGGCCCCGGCTTCACCGCCGACGAGCCGCTGGAACATCTCGGCGAGCGTCTGGCCCTGCCGCCGTTCCTCGAAGGCCGGCGCGCCTCGATCGAGGCGAACCTGAAGCCTTTGGGCTGACGGTCCGAAAAATCAAACCGGCCTGCGGCGTTTGCCGCGGGCCGCATCCTTGGAGGTTGATTTCATGACCAGGATACTTGGACTGTCCGGCAGTCTGCGCCGCGGCTCCTTCAACGCCGGCCTGCTCAGGGCTGCCGCTGAACTGGCGCCGGCGGGCGTCACCATCGACATCGGATCGATCCGCGACGTGCCCCTTTACGATGCCGACGCCGAGCAGGCCGAGGGCATCCCCGCGCCGGTGCAGGCGCTGAAGGCCAGCCTGCTGGCAGCCGATGGCCTGCTTCTGGCCACGCCGGAGAACAACAACAGCATCCCTGGCGTGTTCAAGAACGCGATAGACTGGATGAGCCGGCCGGCCAGCGACATAGCCCGTCATTTCGGCGGCAAGCCGGTGGCTGTCATCGGCGCCTCGCCGGGTGCGTTCGGCACGGTCATGTCGCAGGCCGCCTGGCTGCCGGTTCTCCGGACGCTCGGCACTTTGCACTGGACGGGCGGCCGGCTGCTGGTCGGCCGCGCCGGCTCCCTGTTCGACGCGGACGGCAACCTGACCGACGAGGCGATCCGCGAGCGCCTGCGCGATTTCGTGGCCGGTTTCGCCGCCTTCATCGAACGCTGACCGCCAGCCTGCCGGCTACGGCGCGGGCGGTTCGCGCCGTAGCGATCATGTCGCCGATCAAGCCGTGCTGGACAACTTCATCAGCACGATCCCGGAGACGATCAGGGCGCCGGCGGCGAGGCGCATCGGGGTAGCCGCCTCGCCAAGGACGATCACGCCCACCGCGAATGCGCCGACCGCGCCGATGCCCGTCCAGATCGTATAGGCGGTGCCGAGCGGCAGCGTCCGCATCGCGATCGACAGCAGCGCGAAGCTCGCGATCATGGTGACGATGGTGACGGTGCTCGGCACAAGCAGCGTGAACCCGGCCGATTTCTTCATGTAGAACGCCCACACGATTTCGAGCACGCCGGCGAGTACGAGATAGATCCAGGCCATGACACGGCCCTCCTTTCAGGGCCGGGCCGTCCCGGTCGGTTGATATGGATTGGAGAGGCCGTCCTCTCCGCTTAGATGGGACCGAACGCGTCTGCGGTCAATGCCCCGGATGCAGCGCATCGTTGAGGTACATGCAGGTCAGCATTGTGAAAATGTAAGCCTGGATCACCGACATCAGCAGTTCCAGCCCGGTAAGCGCGACCGTCATCGCCAATGGCAGGACACGGCCTGCATGACGTATCCGGTCGCAGAAGGTCCCCTGGCGACGGTGCGTCCCTCGAAGCCCTTCAAACCAGCCTCCAACCACGTCTTGCCGCCATAAGCCCGGGGGTGCCGGTTCGAGAGTCCATCGATGACCCGGCCATGCCTCGACGTGGCCGCGATCTCCGCGTTAGAGTGGAGGCATGAGATCGGCCGCCTCAATCCCGCCGACCGGCTTGGTCGTCCTTCTGGTCCTGCTCGCCGGCTGCGCATCGCGCGGGTCGGTCGACCCGTCCGCCTACGCCACGATGGACTGCAACGAACTGAACCACACGTTGTCCGGCGTGGCCGGCAGCATTTCCCAGACGGCCATCACCCGCGGCAGGGTCGCCCGGACCAACATTCCCGGCTGGGTTCCGGGAGGAACGCGCGTCGCGACGGCCGTCACCGACCGCCAGACCGCCAGGATCGAAAGGCTCCAGCAGCAGGAACGCACCATCTCCTCGGCGAGGGACCAGGTCTGCGCCCGGCGCCAGTGAGCGCCGCCTTCGCCGGAAAGGCGCTCCCGCCATTTGATGTCAGTAGCCCGCGAGGTTTTCCAGCGGCCCCTCTTTTCAGCGCCGGTCCCGATACATAAATGCTGCCGACACCCGGGTGTCGGGACGCTCGGCTGGGCGGTTGCGCCGCATGGCGCCATATGTCAGCCTGCGTTTCAGACCGAGCGTCATGAGGGATAAATGAGCCGACAGGACAATTCCTCCGCAGCCGCGTCCGCGCCTCTCTTGCGGCGCCTGCTACCCTCGGCTGGTCTGCTTGCCGGCCTTCTTCTCTCGACACAGGCTTTCGCCCAGCAGGAACCGCCGACGGTGACCGCGGCAAAGCCGGTGGTGCGCGACATCGTCGAGGACGACGAGTTCGTCGGCCGCTTCGAGGCGGTAGACCAGGTAGCGGTCAGGTCGCGCGTGAACGGCTATCTCCAGGAGATCCATTTCACCGACGGCGCGCTCGTCAAGAAGGGCGACCTGCTCTTCACCATAGACCAACGCCCCTATCAGGCGACCTATGATGCAGCCAAATCGCGGGTGGGTGTCGCCACGAGCCTGCTCGATTTCAGCAAACTTCAACTTGAGCGCGCCGAGGATCTTTCCAAAAGCGGCAATCTGCCGACCTCCACGCTCGACGACCGGCGGCGCGAATATCTGGCTGCCGAAGCAGGACTTCAGGGCGCCACGGCCGAGCTGCAGACGGCGAGCCTCGACCTCGAATTCACCGAGATCAAGGCGCCGCTTTCAGGCCGCATCGACCGCCGCCTCGTCTCGGTCGGCAATCTCGTGCAGTCGGACACGACGCTGCTCACCACCATCGTGGCGACGGACCCCATCGATTTCTACTTCGATGTCGACGAGCGCCTCTACCTCGCCTACGCCAGCGATGCGCGCAAGCGCGGCGGCACGCTGCAGCAAGGCGCCGGCGGGCTCGACGTCTCGGTCCGCATCGCCGATCGCGAAGGCGCTTCCTTCAAGGGCAAGCTCGACTTCGCCGAGAACCGCATCGACGCCGCCACCGGCACGATGCGCGTGCGCGCCCGCTTCGACAATCCGGACGGCGTCCTGCAGCCCGGCATGTTCGGCCGCATCAACGTACCGGGCTCCCTCCCCTACAGGGGCGTCATGGTGCCCGACCAGGCGATCGGCGCCGATCAGAACCGCCGCATCGTCTATGTCGTCGACGCGGAAGGCAATGTCAGCGCCAAGCCGGTCCGCACCGGCCCGCGCCAGCACGGCTACCGCGTCATTCGCGAAGGACTCACCGGCGACGAGACGATCGTCATCGACGGGCTGATGCGGGTCAGGCCCGGCGTCAAGGTCAAGGCGGAGGTGGTGACGCTGCCGCCCGAGGGCGAGGTCGCCGGGGTCGCCCAATGAGATTCTCGCATTTCTTCGTCGACCGGCCGATCTTCGCGTCGGTGCTGTCGATTGTGCTCGTGATCGTCGGCGCCATCGCCTACACGCAGCTTCCCGTCGCGCAGTATCCCGAGATCGCGCCGCCGACCATCGTGGTTCGCGCCGTCTATCCGGGCGCCGACGCCGAGACCGTCGCCTCGACGGTGGCGACGCCCATCGAGCAGGAGATCAACGGCGTCGAGGACATGCTCTACATGTCCTCCTATTCGTCAGGCGACGGTGCGATGTCGCTCACCATCACCTTCGAGCTCGGCACCGACCTCGACCAGGCGCAGGTGCTGGTCCAGAACCGCGTCGCGATCGCCGAGCCCCGGCTGCCGGAGGAGGTGCGCCGCCAGGGCATCACCACCGAGAAGAGCTCGCCCGACCTGATGATGGTCATCCATATGCTGTCGCCAGACGACACCTATGACCAGCTCTACGTCTCCAACTATGCGCGCTCGCGGGTGCGCGACGTGCTGTTGCGTCTCGACGGGGTCGGCGACCTCCTCATCTTCGGCGAGCGCGAATATTCGCTGCGCATCTGGCTCGATCCCGAAAAGCTGTCAGCGCTCGGCATGACGTCGGGCGATATCGTGGAAGCGCTGCGCGCCCAGAACGTGCAGGTGTCCGGCGGCTCGATCGGCGCGCCGCCGAACGACAGCGACACCGCGTTCCAGTACACCGTCACCACGCAGGGCCGCTTCGACGACGCCCGCGACTTCCGTTACGTCATCGTCAAGTCGACCGAGGACGGTCGCCTCATCACCTTGCAGGACGTCGCCCGCATCGAGCTCGGCGCCAAGGACTACATCACCAATTCCTACCTCAACGGCAAGCCGGCGGTTGCGCTCGGCATCTTCCAGCGGCCGGGAACGAACGCACTCGGGTCCGCCGAGGAGATCCAGAAAACCATCGCCGAGCTGGCCAAGGACTTCCCACCGGGCCTCACCTACGAGATCGTCTACAACCCGACCGAGTTCATCGCCGAGTCCATCAACGAGGTCTACAAGACGATCCTCGAGGCTATCGCGCTCGTCATCATCGTCATCATCGTGTTCCTGCAGTCGTGGCGTATGGCCATCGTGCCGATCGTGGCGATCCCGGTGTCCCTGATCGGCACGCTGGCGATTCTCTTCGCGCTCGGCTTCTCGCTGAACATGCTCACCCTGTTCGGTCTCGTCCTGGCGATCGGCATCGTGGTCGACGACGCCATCGTCGTGGTCGAGAACGTCGAGCGCAACATCCGCCTCGGCTACGATCCGGCGACCGCCTCGCACCGAACGATGGACGAGGTCGGTGCGGCCGTCGTCGCTATCTCGCTGGTGTTGACCGCCGTCTTCGTGCCGACTGCATTCATTCCCGGAATTACCGGACAGTTCTACCTGCAATTCGCGATCACAATCGCCGTCGCCACGATCATATCAGCGCTGAATTCGCTGACGCTGTCGCCGGCGCTCGCCGCCCTTCTCTTCAAGCCGCATCAGGCGCATGCCGCGCCATCGCGCTTCTGGCCGGCGCGCATAGGCCGGTTCCTCGCGGACGGCTTCAACAACGGCTTCGACCGGATGGCCTCGGCCTATGCCCGGCTTGTCCGTCTCCTTGTCGGCACATGGACGGCGCTGCTCGTCATGCTCGCCGTCTTCTGCGCGCTCATCTACGCAACCGTGCACATGATGCAGACGGTGCCGACCGGCTTCATCCCGGCGATGGACCAGGGTTACGCCATCGTCGTGGTTCAGCTTCCGGACGGCGCCTCGCTGTCGCGCACCGACAAGGTCGTGCTCGAGGCTTCCGAGATCATCCGCAACACGCCGGGCGTCAGGGATGCGGTGGCCTTCGCCGGCTTCTCGGGCGCCACCTTCACCAACGCCAGCAATGCCGGCGTCATCTTCGCCGCCTTCGATTCCTTCGAGGAAAGGCTCGCCGCCGGCCATTCCGCCGACCAGATCATCGGCACGCTGTTCGGCTCCATGCAGGCGATCCAGGAAGCCTTCATCATCGCGGTGCCGCCGCCGCCGGTGCCGGGCATCGGCAATTCCGGCGGCTTCAAGATGCAGATCCAGGAGCGCAACAGCGCCGACATGCGGTCGATCCTGGGCCTCGCCTACGAGATCGCCGGCAGGGCCAACCAGACCCCCGGCCTCACCGGCGTCTTCACCACTTTCTCCGCATCGAGCCCGCAATTCTTCCTGGCGATCGACCGCGACAAGGCACGTATGCTGAACGTCGAGATCCCGCAGATCTTCGAGACGCTGTCGATCAATCTCGGCACTGCCTACGTCAACGATTTCAACGCCTTCGGCCGCGTCTACCAAGTGCAGGCGCAAGCCGACCAGCAGTTCCGCATCGACCGCGAGGACATACTGAAGCTGAAGGTGCGCTCCGCCAGCGGCCAGCTGGTGCCGCTCGGCACGCTGGTCGAGATCCGCGATGTCGCCGGCCCGACGCTCGTTCAGCGCTACAACATGTACGTATCGGTGCCCGTGCAGGGCAACGCCGCGCCCGGCGTCGCCAGCGGCGATGCGCTTGACGCCATGGAGAAGATCGCGGCCGAGACATTGCCACCGGGTACCTCCTACGAATGGACCGAGCTCGCGCTGCAGGAGAAGCAGACCGGCAACACGGCGATCTTCATCTTCGGCCTGTCCGTGCTCTTCGTCTTCCTCGCACTTGCGGCGCAGTATGAGAGCTGGACCATGCCCCTGGCGATCATCCTGGTGGTTCCGCTCGGCGTGCTCGCGGCCTTGATCGGCGTAGCCACGCGCGGGCTCGACAACAACGTGCTCGTCCAGATCGGCCTCGTCGTGCTGATCGGCCTGGCGGCCAAGAACGCGATTCTCATCGTCGAATTCGCAAGGCAGGCGCAGGAGCGCGGCGAGACCCTGGTCAATGCCGTCGCCGAGGCCAGCCGGCTGCGCCTCAGGCCCATCCTGATGACGGCCTTCGCCTTCATCCTCGGCGTCGTGCCGCTGGTCATCGCGACCGGTCCAGGCGCCGAGATGCGCCGTTCGCTCGGCACGGCCGTCTTCTCAGGCATGCTCGGCGTGACGCTGATCGGTCTCTTCCTGACGCCGGTTTTCTACGTCGTGCTCAGAAGGCTGTTCCCGGCCCGGATCAAGGCTGGGGCACCGGTGGTTGAAACTCATCCGGGTTAACCGATTGGAATTCAGAATAATGCAGCCAAAACAGTGGCTTGCCTCGACTAATGCAATCAAAAATTGCATTCAAAATGGCTTAAGTTAGAATCTGCTGCTGCACGCCGATTTAACCATATGGTGCGATAACGTAATAGCGCCGGGACGCGTACTGTGGTGCCATCCTCTTGCGGCGGACCACCCTCCGCACGGCCGGCGCCGCCCACTCCCAAGCCCCCAGCTAGGCGCCGGCCCTCGCGGGGCTTTTTCCTCCCAGAAGAAATTTGGCCAGCAGGCCGCTGGATCCTCGGCCGCCACGTCAGCGGGAAACTCTTCGCGCCAACGACTTCCGCAGTTCTCGCGTCTGCCGGTTCTGCTAAGCTCCGCCGCATCCGACGGAGGGGACAATGCGGAAAATGCTGACGGTCGCGGCCTTGCTGGCCTGCGTTTCATTCAACCCGGCGCATGCGCTGGACAGCGGCGCGGCGGCGCCGGTGGTGGTGACGCCGGTGAAGACCACCGCGACCACCTCGACGGGCCAACCCCTCACGCTGCCGCAGAACAACGTCGAGGTGACCGCCTCGATCTACGACATCGCTCCCGGCGCGACGCTGCCGGTGCACAAGCACCCGTTCGCCCGCTACGCCTATGTGCTCGCCGGCACGCTGCAGGTCACCAATGTCGACACCGGCAAGAGCGACGTCTTCAAGACCGGCGACTTCATCGTCGAGATGATCGACCAGTGGCACCAGGGTTCCAATATCGGCCTCGACCCGGTCAAGCTCCTGGTGATCGACCAGATCGAGGCCGGCGCAAAGGCGACGGTCCTCAGGCAATAGGGCGCTTGCTACAGTATCCGCTTGCCGAATGCCGACATGACGAAGCTGAGCGTCTCCGCGGTCACCCGTTCGTCGAGCGTCGCGGACAGCGCCGACACGTCCATCGAGATCATGCCGCCGGCCAGCGCGATCATCTCCATCGCCTGGTGCGTCTCGCGCACCGTCATGCCGCCGGAACCGTCGGCCCAGCCGGGAATCTCGGTCGCCGTGGGCGAATAGCTGACGTGGAATCCGGCGGTGCCGGTCGTGGCGATCCGTATCGCCTCGCGCACCACCTGGCGCATTCCCGACGCATCGATGTCGGCCATGGTGAACACGGTGATGCGCGACTGCTTCAGCACTGCGGCCTCGGCAGGGCTTGCCTCGCGCAGGCCGATCAACACGACATTCTCGGGCGAGAGCTGCGGCTGCAGCGGGCCCTGCTCGTCCATCAGTCCGAGCACCTGGGACAGCACCGAATTTTCCGTGGCTGCCCCACCGGCATCCCGCTCCGACCCGAGCGACGCCCTGGAATCGAACCGGATCAGGCCAACCGAATGCGTCTCCTCGACCGTCGCTGCGAGCGCCTCGAGCGCAACGCGCCGGTCGGTGCCCGCCGAGAGCCGCATCAGCCCCGCCGGCAGCCGCGCGGCGTCGCCGGGCTCGACCACGTCGTAGTCCATCGCCTCCAGCCGCGCGCCGGCGTCGAGCCTCGCCAGCATCGCCGCCGCACCACGGTCGGCGACGATCTGCACCATCTTGCCGCGCGGCGTGATCTCGACGCCGTGCAGCGGCACCTTCTCGACATATTCCGAGGTCATCGCCAGCAGCATCGCGCCGTAGTTCATGCGGAAGGCGACGCGGTCGCCGACCCTGACCGGCGGATCGGCGTCGGTGACGTCCATCATCAGGTGGTCGCTCGACGCACCGAGCACGCGCGCACCCTTGTGGATCGGCGTCAGCCCCTCGACCATCACGTCCTCGCGGCCGACATTGGCGATCGCCCGCAGCCGGTCGCCGTCGTCGGGGAAATAAGGCTGGTTGCCGAAGGCGTCGTAGCCGGACTGGCCGATCGGCCGCGACGGCTTCATCTTCACCTCGATCACGTCGGCGGTCAGCCGGCAGGCGTCGGCTTCGAGTTCCTTCCACGGCGTTTCGCGGAACGTCTCGACGCCGCCCTGCAGGATCGCCTCGCCGACCCGGAGATTGTTGATCCCGGAAGGCAGCGTGCCGTCGAGCAGCAGTTGCAATGACGACGAGGCGCCGCCCGACACATAGTCCAGGCTTATGCCGGCCAGCCTCTCTATCTTGTAGGCATGCGCGACCAGTTGGCCGAGATTGTCCGGCGTCGGCATGATGGCGCCGAAGCAGCCGAGATTGGTGCCTATGCCGGCGATGCGCACGCCCTTCATCTCCAATATCCGCTCGACTGTCGGCAGCAGGTCGTTCGGCCAGATGCCCTCGCGCAGGTCGCCGAGGTCGACCATCAGCATGATGTCGTGCACGCGCCCCATGCGCTCGGCGATGCGCGAGATTTCGCGGATGATGGCGAGTTCCGACTGCAGGCTGATGTCGACCGACCGCACCACTTCCTCGGCGCGCGAGATCGGCGGGCTGCGCAGGAGCATGATCGGCGCCGCGATGCCGCTGTCGCGCAGTCGACGGATGTTCTGGAAGCGCGATTCGGCCAGCCCGGCCACGCCGCCGCGCAGCATCGCGCGCGCCACCTGCGGCATGCCGCACATGCCCTTGGTGACGCCGAACACCTTGATGCCGGCCTCCGCGCAGCGCGCGACGACCGTCCGCGCGTTGCGCTCGATGCGGCCGAGATCGATGGCGACTTCCGGTCCGGACATGGTCAGCCCTTGTACAGAAGCCCCTGTGGATCGATCTCCGGCTTGCGCCCAGCGACGAGGTCGGCGACGAACTGTCCCGAGCCCGCCGCCATCGTCCAGCCGACATGGCCATGGCCTGTGTTGAGATAGAAGTTTCTGAAGCGGGCCTGCCCGACCACTGGCACCGAGTTTGGCATCATCGGCCGAAGCCCTGCCCACATCTCCGCTTGTTTCTCGTCGGCGGCGCCAGGGAAGAGATCGCGCGCCGTGCGGAAGATGGTGGCGAAGTCGCGTGGCTGGTGGCTGCGGTCGAAGCCGGCGAACTCCGCGGTCGACGACATCCTCAGCCGGTCGCCCAGCCTGGAATAGCCGATCAGGCTGTCCTCGTCCGCGCCGCCCATGGTCGGTCCCTTGGACGGATCGGCCAGCGGCATCGTCACCGTGTAGCCCTTGACCGGATAGACGGGCAGGTCGATGCCATGGCTGCGCGCGAAGACGCCGCTCTCCGGCCCGAGCGACAGCACGAAGGCATCGGCAGGCACCGGACCGGCCGAGGTGCGGACGGCCGTTACGCGATCGCCCTCGATATCCAACCCTTCGACCGAGGTCCCGAACCGGAACGTCACGCCGAGTTTCTCCGCCATATGAGCCGCGAGCCTTGTGGCGAAGAGGCGCGAGTCGCCCGTCTGGTCGATCGGCGAATAGACGCCGCCGGCGATCTTGTCCGCCGCATCCGCCAGCCCCGGCTCGACCTCGACCAGCCGCTTGCGGTCGACGATCTCGATCGGGAAGCCGTTTTCGCCGAGGAAGCGATAGTTGTCGGCGCCGGTGTCGAGGCTTTGCTGCGTGCGGAAGAAGTAGACGATGCCTTTCTTCCGCTGGTCGTAGTCGATGCCGATCTCGTCCTCGATGCGGTTGATGCATTCGCGCGAATGCAGCGCCAGCCTCAGCTTCACCAGCGTGTTGGCGCGCATCTTCGCCGTCGTGCATTCGCGCAGGAACCGCCACGTCCAGAGATAGAAATAGGGATCGGCCTGAAGCCGCACGCGGATGCCGAGATCGCGCCGGTAGAGCCCCTTGAAGAAGGTGCGCAACGCATCCGGCGAGGCCCAGGCCGTGGCGTCTCCCGGCGACACCAGCCCGGCATTGGAATAGCTGGTGCCTTGCGCCGCTCCCGCATGACGCTCCAGCACCGTTACCTCATGTCCGTCGCGCGCCAGCCAGTAGGCCGCAGCCGTGCCGACCACGCCCGCGCCAAGCACCACGATCTTCATGCCGCCCCTCCCCGCATGATGCTGTCCCGGCCTATGCCCGCCGCTCGACGCCGGGCAGCACACAGAGCATCTCGAACAGCAGATAGGCCGCCGTCAGCGCCGTGTTGCCCGTCGTGTCGTAGGGCGGCGAAACCTCGACCAGGTCGCCGCCGACGAGGTTCAGTCCCCAACAGCCGCGGATGATCTCCAGCGCCTGGATGGTGGTCAGGCCGCCGATCTCGGGCGTGCCGGTGCCGGGCGCGAAGCCGGGATCGAGGCTGTCGATGTCGTAGGAGAGGTAGACCGGCCCGTCGCCCATCTGGGTGCGCACCTCCTCCATCAGCGGCGTCAGCGACTTGTGCCAGCATTCCTCCGCCTGCACGACGCGAAAACCCTGGCTTCGCGTCCAGTCGAAGTCGTCCGCAGCGTAGCCGGTGCCACGCAGGCCGATCTGGATACAGCGCTTGGTGTCGAGCACGCCGGCCTCGACCGCGCGGCGGAAGGGCGTGCCATGGGCGATCGGCTCGCCGAACATGTGATCGTTGATATCTGCATGGGCGTCGACATGGATCAGCCCGACCGGCCCGTGCTTGTTGGCGATCGCGCGCAGGATCGGATAGGCGATGGTGTGGTCGCCGCCGAGCGTCAGTGGGATGCAGTCATGGGCGAGGATGGCGTCGTACGCCCCGGTGATGATGTCCATGCATTTCGGCAGGTTGAACGTGTCGATCGCCACGTCGCCGATGTCGGCCACCTGCAGGCTGTCGAAGGGGGCGGCGCGGGACGCCATATTGTAGGGCCGGATGAAGCTCGATTCGGCCCTGATCTGGCGCGGCCCGAAACGGGTGCCGGGCCGGTTCGAGGTGCCGATGTCCATGGGCACGCCGACGAAGCAGGCGTCGAGCCCCTCGGCCGTCGGCTGGGCGGGCAGCCGCATGAAGGTTGCCGGCGCGCCGAAACGCGGCATCTCGTTGCCGCCGAGCGGCTGGTTGAATTTCTTCGCCATTCACGCTTTTCCATTTTTCGGCAGCCGGACCGCAAACTCCGGCCACCTCCGATTGTCGGAAAGCGCAGGCCGAAAAGCAATCGCCACGCTGCCGGCTTCGCAGGGTCCAGCCTTGGCCGGGCCCGTCTCAGGTTCCGGTGCGGTTAGGCCAGTTCTTCGTCGCGAGAATCCGCTCCCAGGACAGCGCGTCCGAAACGATCCGGTCGAGATCGTCGAGCTGCGGCACCCAGCCGAATTCCTTCCTTGCCAGGTCCGAATTCGCCACCACCGCCACCGCGTCGCCAGGCCGGCGGCCGGCGATGCGCACGTCGATCTCGCCGCCATAGATGCGCTTCACGCTCTCCATCACCTCGAGCACCGAATAGCCGTGGCCGTAGCCGCAATTGGCGACCAGGCTGCCGCCGCCCGCCCTGAGACGGTCGAGCGCCAGGCGGTGCGCCGCGGCGAGGTCGCTGACATGGATGTAGTCGCGGATGCAGGTTCCGTCCGGGGTCGGATAGTCGTTGCCGTAGATCTGCATGAAGGGCCGCTTGCCCAGCGCCGTTTCGGCCGCCACCTTGATCAGCAGCGTCGCGCCCGGCGTCGACTGGCCGGTGCGGCCCTTGGGATCGGCGCCGGCGACATTGAAATAGCGCAGCACGGTGTAGTCGAAGCCTTCATGGGCGGCGGCCGTATCGCGCAGGATCCATTCGGTCATCAGCTTCGACGTGCCGTAGGGCGATTCGGGCACAGTACGTGCATCCTCGCGCACCGGTTCGACGCCGGCCGTGCCGTAGACGGCGGCAGTCGAGGAGAAGATGAAATGCGGCACCTTCTCGGCGACCGCCGCGGCAATCAGGCTGCGCGTCTTGCAGGTGTTGTTCTCGTAGTAGAGCAGCGGATCGGACACCGATTCGGATACGATCAGCGAACCGGCAAAGTGGATGATCGCATTCACCTTGTGCTCCCTGATGATCCTGGTCACCAGTTCGCTGTCGCCGACATCCCCGACATAGAGCTTCGCCTCGGCAGGCACCGCCCAGTCGAAACCGGAGGACAGCCGGTCCAGCACCACCACCGACTCGCCGTGGTCCAGCAGTTCCCAGACCATGTGGCTGCCGATATAGCCGGCTCCGCCGGTGACGAGGACACTTCCATGGGGGCTCATTCGGGCTCTCCAGAAGATCGTGCGTTCGAAAAAAATGGGTTGATAGCCAAGGCAACCGGCCCGAAACCAGTAAAATATCGCGAAGGCATTGGACGGTTACGTGATCGGTGCATCAATCGGATTGAAATTGACCGGGATCAAGGAAGCAACAGCGGAACTCAGTCGTTATATGGCGGACGGGCGTGGCATTTTGACCTTTATGCCGGAATAGACGTAGGCTGACCTAGCAATTATGATCCACGCCAACCGGAAGCCATCCAAACCGGAAAGCCATAAATGAACTACCCGCGTTTTTTCGAGGAAGCGCTCGATCAGGTCCACGCTGAACGGCGCTATCGCGTCTTTGCCGATCTCGAGCGAATAGCCGGCTCCTTCCCCCGCGCGATCTGGCGCTCCAATGGCCGGGCCGAAGAAATCACCGTCTGGTGCTCCAACGACTATCTCGGCATGGGCCAGAACGCCAAGGTTGTGGAAGCCATGCAGCAGGCAGCCGGCCGCATGGGCTCGGGCGCCGGTGGCACCCGCAACATCTCCGGCACCAACCATCCGCTGGTCGAACTCGAACATGAGCTCGCCGATCTGCACGGCAAGGAAGCCGGCCTCGTCTTCACCTCGGGCTTCGTCTCCAACGAGGCGTCGATCTCGACAATCGGCCGGCTGCTGCCCAACTGCCTTATCCTCTCCGACGAGCTCAACCATGCCTCGATGATCGAGGGCGTGCGCCGCTCCGGCGCCGAGAAGAAGATCTTCCGCCACAACGACGTCGCCCATCTCGAAAGCCTGCTCGCCGCCGCCGGCCGCGAGCGCGCCAAGCTGATCGTCTTCGAGAGCGTCTATTCGATGGACGGCGACATCGCGCCGATCAAGGAGATCGCCGATCTCGCCGAGAAGTACAACGCCATGACCTATATCGACGAGGTCCATGCGGTCGGCATGTACGGCCCGCGCGGCGGCGGCATCACCGAGCGTGAAGGCCTCGCGCACCGCATCGACGTCATCGAAGGCACGCTCGCCAAGGCGTTCGGCACACTCGGCGGCTACATCACCGGCAGCACGACGGTGGTCGACGCCGTGCGTTCCTATGCGCCGGGCTTCATCTTCACGACGGCGCTGCCGCCGGCAATCGCCGCCGCGACCACCGTCTCGATCCGCCATCTCAAGACCTCGCAGGCCGAGCGCGAGGCGCAGCAGCGCCAGGTCGCGCGCACCAAGGACGTGCTCACCGCCGCCGGACTGCCCGTCATGGAATCGAACACGCACATCGTTCCGATACTGGTCGGCGACCCCGAGCTCTGCAAGATGGCGACCGACCGCCTGCTCGGCGTGCACGGCATCTACATCCAGCCGATCAACTACCCGACCGTGCCGCGCGGCACGGAGCGCCTGCGCATCACGCCGACGCCCTTCCACGACGCTCTGCTGATCGACCGCCTCAAGGACGCGCTGGTCGAGACCTGGGACGCGCTCGGCATCCCCTACGGAGCAGCCGGCCGTCCGGCCGTCGCCAGCTCCGACCGCATCATCCCGCTGCTGGTGCCGAAGTCCGGCGGTTGAGCAGCCGGTTCGCGAAACGAATTCGTCATGCCGGTGGCATGACGAAAGGCTAGCGAACGCGGGGACGCTGCGGAGCAGCGGGAACCCGGCCGGGCGACGTTGAAAACCCGCGCCTCACCCCTTGCTGATCCAATCCGCCAGCCGGTTTGCCGCTTCCTCGACATGGTCGAGGCGGCGGTGGAAGCAGGCCCTGAGATAGCCCTCGCCAGCCTTGCCGAAGGCGGTGCCGGGCGCCAGGCCGACATTGGCCTTGTCGACGATGTCGAAGGCGGCCTTGGTCGAATCCTTCATACCGTCGACCGCGAAGAACAAATAGAACGCGCCGGGCGGCACGCTGAAGCGCACCCTGCCGGTCTCGCCCAGCTTGCGGCTGATCAGGTCCCGCGCGGCCCGCGCCTGTGCGATCTGCGCCGTCAGGAACGCATCGCCCTCGTCGAGCGCGGCGATTGCGCCGCGCTGCAGGAACTGCGCCACGCCCGAGCTCGAATACTGGATCAGGTTCTCGAACATGCGTCCGAGCGAGGGGTGCGTGCGCAGCCAGCCGATGCGCCAGCCGGTCATCGCCCAGTTCTTGGAGAAAGTGTTGACGAAGAGGATGCGGTCCTCGGGCTCCATGATGTCCATGAAGGAAGGCGCGCGGCGGCCGCCATAGTGGAACAGCGCGTAGATCTCGTCGGCGATGATCCAGAGCCCCTTGCGGCGCGCCAGGTCGAGCAGCGCCTTCAGCGTCTCGACGTCGGCGGTCCAGCCGGTCGGGTTGGCCGGCGTGTTGACGAAGATCGCCTTGGTTTTCGGCGTCACCGCCGCCTCGACCCGCGCGACGTCGCAATACCAGCCATTGTCGCCTTCCTCGAGCGGCACCGGCACCGGCGTCGCCCCGGCCACGCCTGCCGCGGCGGCGAAGTTCGGCCAGGCCGGCTCCAGGTAGATCGCCTCGTCGCCCGCGCCCGCCGTCGCCTGCAGTGCCAGCGTGATCGCCTGCATGCCGCCGATGGTGACGAGGAACTCGTCCGGCGAGAATTCCATGCCGAAATGGCGCTTGTGGTAGCGGGCCAGCGCCTCGCGCAGTTCCGGTATGCCGCCCTGCCAGGTGTAGAAGGTCTCGCCCGCGTCGAGGCCGCGCTTGGCGGCCGAACTGATGAAATCAGGCGTCGGCAGGTCGCTCTCGCCGGACCAGAGCGGGATCAGGCCGGGTCGCCCGCGGCCATAGTTGGCGACGGCTTCGATGCCGCTCACGGGCGCGCGCAGGGCTTCGGCCCGCAGCTTTTCGGTCAGGGACATGAAGGGTTTCCGTCAGATTGGCTGGAAGCCGGACTTAGCCGGTTTTTCCTCCATCGGAAACCGGAAACCCGGCCGCCAGCGCGACCGGGTTCTTGATCCAGAGCCTACGCCCGCTTGGCAAGCAGGTCGCGGATTTCGGTCAGGAGCTGCACGTCGGCGGGCGGCGGGCCGGGCGGGGCCGCTTCCTTCTGCTTTTCGAGCTTCTTACGCATCGTGTTCACCCCCTTCACCATCAGGAAGATGATCCACGCCAGGATCAGGAAGTTGATGACCACGGTCAGGAAGTTGCCGTAGGCGAACACGGCGCCCTGCTTCTTGGCTTCCTCCAGCGAGACGGCCGTGACGTTCCCGGAGAGGGGCAGGAAGTAGTTGGAGAAGTCGAAGCCGCCGAAGATCGCGCCGACGATCGGCATGATGATGTCGCCGACCAGCGAATTGACGATAAGGCCGAAGGCGCCGCCGATGATCACGCCGACGGCGAGATCCATGACGTTGCCCTTGGAGATGAACTCCTGGAATTCCTTGATCATAAAACCCTCCTGAGTTGCCGACGCTCCGGCAGGAATCGGCACCGGTGGAACTTTAGCAAATATCTCCGGTTGCAAAACCGGAAATGTTCATGGCGCGGCAGGAACCGCGCCTTGGTGATTTCGACCGGGCTGCGAAACGCTTCGGCGCCCGTAAGAGGTGCATTTACGTGAACAGATTTTCCGTCCTCCCCGCGCCAAACCCCTGATTTCGCTCGAAGATTAAAATAGTTGGCGGAATTCGATTCACAGCCTTCGGGCCTTCCGTACAATGGCGGCATCTCCCTCGCGGGAACACGGGTCATGAACCGGATGAGCGTGGAGGGGACGGTACCGGTTCGGTCGCGCGGAGGTGGCGCGGCTGGGTGATGAGCCCCGAGGACCGGGCCCTGACCGAGGTCGCGCGGTGAAACGATTCTGCGTCCCCTCCAGGTAGGGCAAGCATGCCGGCGGGGCACGGGAAACCGGCCACGTAATACTATTGAGAGGCTAGGCCTCGTGCCCCGCTTCCCACCTTTTCCGGCAATGGCCAGATGCGAAAGCAGGCGTGGCGACGACGAAACGCGCGGGTACCCCTCCCCCTGCAAGAGGAAAAACCCTCCCCATGGACACCAACCCCAAGCTATGATTGCCTTTGCCGGATAGCCGGCCGGGCCGCACAGGGAGGAAATTTTCGGGCGTGCAGGGCTTTCTCGTCGTCTTCATAGCGGTCGCCTATGTGACGCTGCTCTTCGTCATCGCCAGCCTGGGCGACCGCTGGTCGGCAAGGCGCGACCCGGCACGGACGCGGCCCTATATCTACGCGCTCAGCCTCGCCATCTACTGCACCTCCTGGACCTTCTTCGGCTCGGTCGGCCTCGCCACCGAACGGGGCTTCGAGTTCCTCACCATCTATATCGGTCCGGTGCTTGTCTTCCTGTTCGGCTTCCCGCTGCTCAAACGCATCATCGAGCTCGCCAAGTCCGAGAAGATCACCTCGATCGCCGATTTCCTCGGCGCGCGCTACGGCAAGAGTTCCGCCGTCGCCTGCATCGCCACGCTGATCGCCGTTGTCGGAACCGTCCCCTACATCGCGCTCCAGCTCAAGGCGATCTCCGGCTCGGTGAGCCTGATGATCGGACACTACAGCGGCGCGCCATTCAGTTTTGAGCCGTTCGTCAGCGACATATCGCTGGTCATTGCCATGCTGCTGGCGCTTTTCGCCATCCTGTTCGGCACCCGCCACGCCGACGCGACGGAGCATCAGGACGGGCTGGTGCTGGCGATCGCCGTCGAATCCGTCGTCAAGCTCGCCGCCTTTCTGGCGGTCGGCATCTTCGTCACCTTCTTCCTGTTCGACAGCCCTGAGCGGCTGGTCGAGGAGCTCTCCGCCGACAGCCGCGTCCAGGCTTCGTTCGAGTACCGCACCTCGCTCGGCACCTGGCTGGTGATGACCGCCCTCAGCGGTTTCGCCATCGTCATGCTGCCCAGGCAGTTCTACGTGATGATCGTGGAGAACCGCGCCGAGAGCGAATTGCGCACCGCGACCTGGGTCTTCCCGCTCTACCTGGTGGCCATCAACCTGTTCGTGCTGCCCGTCGCGCTCGCCGGCCTGGTGCTGGTCGGCGGTGCCACCAGCAGCGACCTTTATGTCCTGTCGCTGCCGCTGCTCACCGGCCACGACGTGCTCGCCATGGTGGCCTTCGTCGGCGGGCTGTCGGCGGCGACCGCGATGGTGATCGTCGCCAGCGTGGCGCTGTCGATCATGGTGTCCAACGATCTCGTCATACCGCTCTTCGTGCGGCGACGGTTGCTGAAGGGCCAGCCCGCGGAGAACGGCGACTGGTCGAGCCTGATCCTCAACATCCGCCGCGCATCGATCTTCATGATCCTGTTCGTCGCCTTCCTCTACTACCGGGAGAGCACCAACAATGCGCGGCTGGCGTCGATCGGGCTGATGTCCTTCGCCGCGGTCGCCCAGTTCGCGCCGGCCTTCCTGGGGGGACTGATATGGCGCGGCGCCAACGCCAGGGGTGCGGCGCTCGGCATGCTCGCCGGCATCGCGGTCTGGACCTACACGCTGCTCCTGCCCTCGCTTGCCGCGCCCGATACCGGCGTCCTGGAGGACGGCCCGTTCGGCATCGAGGCGCTGCATCCGCAGGCGCTGTTCGGGATGGAGGCCGATCCGCTTGTCCACGGCGTCATCTGGAGCCTGTCCATCAATCTCCTCTTCTTCGTGCTCGGCTCGCTTTCCCGCGCCTCGGTGCCGCTGGAGCGCATCCAGGCCGCGATCTTCGTGCCCCGCGACTCCGGGCCGCTGCCGAACCTGAAACGCTTCCGCAGCACCATCACCGTCAACGATCTCAAGGACACGATCTCGCGCTATCTCGGCGTCGAGCGCACCGAGCGGTCCTTCCAGAGCTTCGAGGCGAAGAACGGCGCGCTGAACGGCAACGAGCAGGCGGGGATGGATGTCATCCGCTTCTCCGAGCAACTGCTCGCAAGCGCCGTCGGCTCCTCCTCCGCGCGGCTCATCCTGTCGCTGCTGTTCAAGCGCGGTGACAGCGCGTCGAAGGATACGTTCCGCCTGCTCGACGACGCGACCGAGGCGCTGCAGCAGAACCGCGACCTCCTGCAGATCGCGCTCGACCAGATGGAGCAGGGCATCACCGTCTTCGACAGGGATTTCCGGCTCACCTGCTGGAACAGGCAGTATCGCCTGCTGTTCGACCTGCCTGACGAAATGGGCCAGGTCGGCGTCTCGCTCAACCATATCCTCAACTATCTGGCGCGGCGCGGCGACATTGCCTCCGACATGCAGGTCGCGATTCTCGGCCGCATGACCACCTTCGGCACGCCCTGGCAGATGGAGTTGAAGACCAGCGGCCGCATCCTGGAACTGCGGTCGAACCCGATGCCCGACGGCGGCATCGTCGCGACCTATGCGGACATCACCCAGAGCGTCGAGGCAGACCTCGCGCTGAAGCGCGCCAACGAATCGCTGGAGCAGCGCGTAGCGCGCCGCACGGCGGAACTGACCCGCGTCAACGAGGAACTGGCGCAGGCGCAGATGTTCGCGGAAGAAGCCAATCTCGGCAAGACGCGCTTCCTGGCCGCTGCCGGCCACGACATCCTGCAACCGCTCAATGCCGCCCGCCTCTACTGCTCGTCGCTGATCGAGAAGGCCGGCAGGGGGCCGACCGGCGACGCGGCGGCCAACATCGAATCGTCGCTGGAATCGGTCGAGACGATCCTCGGCGCCGTGCTCGACATCTCCCGCCTCGACGCCGGCGCGATGAAGCCCGTCGAATCGGTGTTCCAGCTCGATGGCCTGCTCCGCCAGATCGGAACAGACTTCCAGCCGCTGGCCGCCGCGAAGAAGCTCGAACTCAACATCGTGCCTTCCTCGATCGCGGTCCATACCGACCGCAATCTACTGCGCCGCCTCATCCAGAACCTCGTCTCGAACGCGGTGAAATACACCCGCGCCGGCCGCATCCTTGTCGGCGCGCGTCGGCGCGGAGAGCTTGTCGAGATCCAGGTCTTCGATACGGGCATCGGCATACCGGTGGACAAGCTCTCCTCGGTTTTCGGCGAGTTCACCCGCCTTGAGGAAGGCGCCAGGGAGGCGCAGGGGCTGGGTCTCGGCCTCTCCATCGTCGACCGCATCGCCCGGGTGCTGAGGCTCGAGCTGCAGGTCGATTCCGGGCGCGGCGCGGGCACTCGCTTCTCCGTCGTCCTGCCGGTCAGCAATGCGGTCGAGCCGCCGGCGGTAGCCGAAGCCGCCCTGCCATTGCAGCCCGAAACCGCGCTGAACGGCATGGCTTTGCTCTGCATCGACAACGACCTGCGTATCCTCGAAGGCATGCGCCTCCTGTTCGAAGGCTGGGGCTGCACGGTCATCACCCATTCTGGCTCGAAGTCGATCGAGGATGCGGGGCGCCTTCCCACCCCCGACATCATCCTCGCCGACTACCATCTCGACGGCGAGACGGGGCTCGATCTCGTCCGCAAGCTGCGCGCCCGCTTCGGCGAAGCGACACCGGCGGTGCTGGTCACGGCCGACCGCTCGAACGAGGTGCGCGAGATGGCGGACCAGATGGATGTCTCGGTCATCAACAAGCCGCTGAAGCCCGCGGTGCTGCGCTCGCTGATGACGCGGCTCCGGCGCATGACGCCGGCGGCGGCCGAATGAGAAAGGGGTCAGCCGGCGGTTGTCTGCAGCGGATCGGCGCCAATGCGCGAGAGCAGGATGACGGCCTGGGTGCGGCTGTCGACGGCGAGCTTGTGCAGCACGGCCGAGACATGCGCCTTGATGGTCGCCTCCGACACGCCGAGCTCGTAGGCGATCTGCTTGTTCAAGAGCCCTTCGGCCAGCATGCCGAGCACGCGTGTCTGCTGCGGCGTCAGCGATTGGAGCCGCTTGATCAGGTCCGATATCTCCGGATCGCGCTCGACGCCGAGGTCTATCCCCGCCGGCGCGGTGACCCCGCCGCCCAGCACCGTCTCTACCGCCGTCCTGATCTCCTCCATGCTCGCCGATTTCGAGATGAAACCCGACGCGCCGAGTTCGAGCGAGCGGCGGATGGTTTCGGGATCGTCATGCGCCGACACCACGACCAGCGGCACGGTGGCGTTGATGCCTCTCAGCGAGATCAGGCCGGAAAGGCCCGCCGCGCCCGGCATGGCAAGGTCGAGCAGCACGAGGTCGATGTCGTCGTTGCCGGCTACGATCGCCTTGGCGCTGTCGAAGTCGCCGGCCTCCAGGATCGTCGCGACGTTGCTTACCCCGCTCAGCGCCTGCTTCAGCGCACCGCGGAAAAGCGGATGATCGTCCGCGATCACGAACTTGTAGCCAGACGGCAAATGCCCCTCCCGCTGCGCCGCGCCTCATGGCCTGAGTGGACGCGCGCGCCGATTATGCGGCGGCGGCCGGCTTTTTCAAGCGACAATGCCGGTATCCCAGGGTCAGGTCCGGCCCGTACCCGGTTCCGCAGGCTTGGAATTCTCGTTTTCGAAGTCCTTCACGATGTTCATGAAGCTGCGAAAGAAGCGCTCCATATAGCTCATCGTCCTGTTGAAATCCTCCTCGGTCGGCAGGCTGTTCTCGATCTTGGCCGCGACCGAGTTTTCCAGCCTGGAGACGCGATCCTCCAGCGCCTTTACGCCGGCCAGCCGGTCGTTCAGGGCTTTCACTTCGGTTTGCAGCCGCTCGATCTCATCCTGTACGGCGGTCCGTTCGTCAGCCGCCATCCTGCAGACGAGTTCGCCCCATTTCTCCTCGCAGATGGACATCTGCCCGGTGCGCGTATCCATGCGGACATAGCCGTCCGGCGACTTTTCAAGCCGGTAGCGGTCGGGCTCTGCGGCAAGTGCGCCGGCGGTCAAGGAAACAAGCAGGACGGGGAATGTGAGGGCGATCGGGCGCATGGCCACCTCCACTCGCTGATTCTGGCCGAAGCCATAGTCCACCTCGGCAGCAGCTTATCCGATTCTCGACCCGCTTTGCGCCTAAATTGGGGACATGCCCGGCCGGCTGGCTTTTACCTGCGCCGCAATCGGCCTATAGCCGCCCTCATGGCGACCATCATTTACAAGATTTGTCCCGACGCTCTGTGGCACGAAGCCGGGAAGACAGGTCGCTTCGACGGCGCCCCGGTCGATCTTGCCGACGGCTTCATCCATTTTTCTACCGCCGGGCAGGTCCGGGAAACCGCGGCAAAGCACTTTGCCGGACAGGCGAATCTCCTGCTCGTTGCTGTCGAGGCCGAACGGCTCGGCGCAGCGCTGAAGTGGGAGGTCTCGCGCGGCGGCGCACTTTTCCCGCATCTTTACGCACCGCTCGACCCTTCAGAAGTGCTCTGGGTCAAGCCGCTGCCGCTCGGCGGCGACGGACACCACGTCTTCCCGGCAGATCTCGCATGATCCTCGACGTCTTGGAGAAAATCGGCCGCAAGGGGCTTTTCTGCGTCGATCCCGAGACCGCGCACGGACTGTCGATCAAGGCGCTGAAGGCCGGTCTTCCCGTGGCCAAGTCACCGCACCACGACCCCAGGCTCCGCACCACCGTCGCCGGCGTCACCTTCGACAACCCGCTCGGCATGGCCGCAGGCTACGACAAGAACGCCGAGGTACCGGATGCATTGCTGACGCTAGGCTTCGGCTTCGCCGAGGTCGGCACGGTGACGCCCCTCCCCCAGTCCGGCAATCCGAAGCCGCGCATCTTCCGGCTTGCCGAGGACGGCGCGGTGATCAACCGGCTGGGCTTCAATAATGAAGGCCACGATGCCGCCGAACGCCGGCTTGCCGCGCGCGCATGGAGGGCGGGTGTCGTCGGCGTCAACATAGGCGCCAACAAGGATAGCACCGACCGGATCGGCGACTACGCGCTCGGCGTCGAGCGCTTCGCGCCGTTCGCCTCCTATCTGACGGTCAACATCTCCTCGCCCAACACGCCGGGTCTGCGCGACATGCAGGCGCGCGAGAGCCTTTCCGAGCTGCTGTCCCGCGTGGTGAGGGCGCGGGATTCCGCAATCGCCAAGGCCGGACACCAGGTGCCGCTGTTCCTGAAGATCGCGCCCGACCTCCATCAGGCTGACCTCGAGGACATCGCCGCCGAGGTGCTCGAGAAGCAGGTCGAAGGGGTCATCGTCTCCAACACGACGATCTCCCGCCCTGCCCTCAAATCCTCGGCGCACAAGGCTGAAACCGGCGGACTGTCGGGCCGGCCGCTGTTCGAACGCTCGACCGTCGCGCTTGCCAGGATGCGCAAGCTGCTCGGCCCTGATGCCGCGCTTATCGGCGTCGGCGGCGTCGACAGCGTCGACACCGCGCTGGAGAAGATCCGGGCCGGCGCCGACCTCGTGCAGCTCTACACCGGCATGATCTATGCCGGGCCTGCCCTGCCCGGCCGCATCGTGCAGGGTTTTTCGAAATTCCTCGACAAGGAACGCATATCCTCGCTGTCTGAAATCCGCGACAGCCGGGTGGTGCACTGGGCCGACAGATCGCTTTAAAATGCCGTCCTGACCCTGACGCGCAGCGTGGCGAGCAGGCTCAGGCCGCGGCAGAGCAGGAAGATATGCAGCGCCGCCCAAAGCCCGTCATTGCCGAAGGCCGGGGCCAGCGCGAAGAGCGCCGCCGCAAAGACCAGAAACGACGCCAGCATCATGTTGCGCATGTCGCGCGACCACGTCGCGCCGATGAAGACGCCATCCATCTGGAAGGCAAGCACGCCGCTCAGCCCGGCGAATGCAGCCCATGGAAGGTACAGCGCCGCGGCGGCCCGAACCTCTTCGGCGGTGGTGATGACCGCGATCAGTTCGCTGCCGAACGAGAGCATGATCAGCGAAGCGGCAACGGCAAGCGCAAAGCCCCAGAACGCGGTTAGCCGGACTGCACGCCTGAAGGCTTCGGCATAGCGCGCGCCGACCGCCCGGCCTGCAAGCTGTTCGGCGGCGGTGGCGAAGCCGTCGAGGAAGAAGCTCGCGACCATGAAGAAATTCATCAGCACGGCGTTGGCAGCGAGCGTCACGGTGCCGAACTGCGCGCCCTGTCGGGTGAACAGCGCAAAGGCGGCGAGCAGCGTGAACGAGCGGATCATGATGTCGCGGTTGAGCGAGATCATGCGGATAAAGGCCTTGCGGTCGAACAGGTGCGCGCGGTCCAGCCGTGGCCCCTTGGCAAAACGGCGCAGCACGATCGCCATGCCGAGCAATGCCGCTGCAAGTTCACCGCCGAAAGTGCCCCAGGCGACGCCGGCGACGCCCCAGCCGAGATGGAGACCGAGGGCGATCGACAGGACGATGTTGATGCCGTTGAGCACAAGCTGCAACAGGAGCGCCAGCGTGCCTTCGCCGCGTCCGAGCAGATAGCCGAGCACGGCATAGTTGACGAGCGAAATGGGCGCCGCCAGCAGCCGGATACGGACGTAGGTCGCAATGGCTTCGTCGACGCGGCCGCCCGCATTGATGAACCACTGCCCGACGAAGACTAGGAATGGGGCGAGCGCGGCAAGGATGACGCCGGCCGTCACCGCGATGGCGAAGGCGCGCCAGAACACGGCCTGCTCTTCCGCCGTGTCGCCCCGGCCGAACGCCTGGGCGACAAGGCCGGTGGTGCCGGAGCGCACGAAATTGAAGGTGGTGAACACCACATCGAACACCAGTGCGCCGGCGGCGAGGCCTCCGATCAGCGCCGCATCGCCAAACTGGCCGACGACGGCCGTATCGACCAGACCCAGGAGCGGCGTGGTCAGATAGGCGAGCGTCATCGGCACGGCGATCGCCAGCACCGAATGGTGGGTCACCGAGAATGGCCGGATCGCCGGATGGGAAGTGTGGTCCACGGAGTCGCCTCTTTGACCGACCCGTCTGCATCAGTCCGCGGCATGGCGCAATCGTCCGGCCTACCGCGGCCAAGCGAAAGGCGGCGGTGGTTCAGTCGAGACCGTGGATCAACGCCTGTAACTGAAGAGCCTGAGCAGGATGAAGGCCGGCACGACGATGGCCGCGCCGAGCAGGAAATAACCCAGGAAGCGTTCGATCGCCGCGAAGCCCATGTTCCAGATGTCGAGGAAGAAGTCGCGGATGCCGTAAAGCACGTCGAAGGGCGACCAGCCGAAGGCGTGCATCACCACGCCGACGAGGAACGAGATGACGACGAGCTTGATAAGCACGCGAAGCGGCGAGTCGCCAAGAAAACGGTCCAGTGCCGACAAGATGGTTCTCCGGAACAGCAGCAGCCGTCACGAGATACGCATTTGTCCGGCCGCGTTCAAGCCGCGGCCGGAGCGCTTCCCCGGCGGTCGGCCTATTTCACCAGCGGTTTCAGCACGTCGCGGGCGAGCAGGAAGCCGCGTTTCACGGCCTCGTCGCTGCCCTCGAAGCGGCGGTCCTCGTGCTCGATGACGACGGGGCCGTCATAACCGACACGGTAGAGGCCCGAGAAGAAGCCGTTCCAGTCGACCTCGCCCAGCCCCGGCATGCGCGGAATCTGCCACCCCATGCCTGAAGACATGATGCCGCGCTCGTAAAGCCCGTCACGGTCGATCATCAGGTCCTTGGCGTGAACGTGGAACATGTGCCCGCCGAACTCCCTGATAAAGCGGCCCTGGTCGATCATCTGCCAGACGAGATGCGACGGGTCGTAGTTCATGCCGACCTCACCCTTCCATTCCTCGATGATGCGGCGCCAGACATAGGGCGAATAGGCGATGTTGTGACCGCCCGGCCACTCGTCGTAGCTGAAGATCATCGGGCAGTTCTCGAAGGCGAGCCTGACGCCATTGTCGCGGGCGAAGGCGATGATTTCCGGCCAGACCTTCTGTGCCTCCTGCCAGTTGGCGTCGACGGTCTGCGCCGCGTCGCCGCCGCAGAAGGTGTTGACCAGCCCGACACCCATCCTGCCGGCCGCGCCGATGACCTTCTTAAGGTGATCGATGACCGTCTGGCGATGGTTTGCGTCGGGGTGAAGCGGGTTCGGATAATAACCGAGCGCGGAAACGACGAGACCCTTGCCCTGCAGCCTGGCAACGACCTCCTTGCCTTCCGAGGCGGAGATCGCGGCGACATCGATATGGGAGGTTCCGGCGTAGCGTCGGGCGGGACCGGCCGATTTGGGCCAGCACGCGATCTCCAGCGCCTCGAAGCCTTCGGAGCTTGCCCAGTCGGCGACGCCATCGAGCGGCGTTTCAGGAAAAGGTGCGGTCAGCAAACCAAGTTTCACAATCGTTCTCCCCATCGATTCTTCGCAACGGCACGGGGTGCGGAGCGCGATGCCTCCCACCGGGGCACGCTTATCGGATGTGGCTGCGCCGCTGGCAAGGCGGTTTTGCGTCGCCGCCTGCAGGCACGTTCTGGCCCCGACGCGCCTGCCTTGGAACATTTTCCGTCTCTGGAACGTTTGCGATTTTTGCGCGGACCTTGAGTGCTGCGCGGGGCGCGGCGTCGGCTTCGCCGGCGGTGTGCCAGGCAATAGGAGCGCAGCGTGGTTCACGAAACCTTCGACCGGACCCTGGTAAAAGCTGCCATGCGGGCTCCCTATCTCGAGCGCGAGGAAGAACGTGACCTCGCGATCCGCTGGAAGGAGAAGCACGACCAGCAGGCGCTGCACCGCATCACCACCTCGCATATGCGGCTCGTCATCTCGATGGCCTCGAAGTTCCGCCATTTCGGCCTGTCGATGGGCGATCTCATCCAGGAGGGACATGTCGGTCTGCTCGAAGCGGCAGCGCGCTTCGAGCCGGAACGGGACGTCCGCTTCTCGACCTACGCGACCTGGTGGATACGCGCATCGATCCAGGACTACATCCTGCGCAACTGGTCGATCGTGCGCGGCGGCACCAGTTCGGCGCAGAAGGCGCTGTTTTTCAATCTCCGCAGATTGAGGGCGCGGCTCGCGCAGGGTCCTGAAACCCTGTCGAACGTCGCCATCCGCCGACAGATATCGATGGCGCTCGGCGTATCGGAAGCAGATGTCGCGCTGATGGATTCCAGGCTTTCGGCGTCCGACACATCGCTCAACGCGCCCTTGCTCGACGACAGCGGCTCTACGGCGGAACGATCCGATTTCCTGGTTTCCGACGGTCCGCTGCCCGACGAGATCGTCGAGGAGACGATCGATGTCGAGCGTCGCGCCGGTTGGCTGAAGAACGCGCTCGGCGTTCTCAACGAGCGCGAGATGAAGATCATCGAGGAACGCCGCCTGTCCGAGGACGGCGCCACGCTCGAGTCTCTCGGGGAGACGCTTGGCATATCGAAGGAGCGTGTCAGGCAAATCGAGAGCCGGGCGCTGGAAAAGCTGAAATCCGCCCTCATCAAGCAGGGATCCGGCTTCCTCGCCGCCTGAACTCCATCAACTGTCGGTGATTATCTTCACCTTGTCGCCGGCCGAGACCGTAGCGCCGGGAGCAAGCGCATTCAGGACCCGGAAGAGTTCCAGCTTGCGGTCGACGCCGACCATCGAGGCGGCGATCGAGCCGACCGTCTGGCCGGGCTTCACCGTCACCACTCGAATCCTCAGCGGCTTCAGGCTCGCTTTCTCGCGCGCCGAAAGCAGCTTGAAGCTGCCGCCGACCGTCTGCGCCGTCGCGTCGAGCTGGTCACTCGCGGTGGGCGCGGCCGTCAGCAGCCGGTAGACCTGACCGCCGGCCCTGATCACGGTAATGTCAAACTTCCAGCCATCGGCAGCGGCACGCGCGGTCGCCGCCTCATTGCCGTTGATCGTAACGTTACGGACACTGGAGGGGTCTAGCCCGGCGACCCAGCCCGAGCGGATATAGTCCGCAAGCTGCGTGCGGGGATTGAGTGCGACACCGTCGAAACGGACGGCAAGCTCACCCGGACCGGTGGCGGTCACGGCAGCGGCGCTGTTGTCGATGACGAAGCCTGGCGGCACCGAGAAGGACAGGCCCAGGCGCGGATGCAGGAAGGTGTTGCCGCGCACATAGCCTTCTTCCGGCGTGTCGCCGTAGAGCAAGCCGTCTATGCCCGCAAGGAAGGAGTCGCGATCGCGCGCGCCCTGCCCCGGCGGGCCGAACTGACGCGCATGGCGTTGCGCGAGTTCGATACGCTGCGGCGCGTTGGGGTGGCTTGCGAGAAAATCGAGGCTGGCGTCGGTCGCGCCGCTGACGGAGCGGAAATCGGTATAGGCCGACATCGATTGCAGGAAGCGGCCCGCCGCGTAAGGATCGAACCCTGCCTGCCCGCTCGCCCTGATGCCAATGGCGTCCGCTTCCAGTTCCTGGTTGCGCGAGAATTGCGCAAGCCTGAGCTTGCCGCGGATCAGCGCCATGTTGGCGCTCGGGGTCTGGCCGAGAACATCGGTCACCACCTTGGTGGCAAGCACCTCCTCGGCCTCACGCTGCTGGCGCTGCAGGCCGTGATTGGCCGTGACATGCCCCATCTCGTGGGCGACGACAGCTGCAAGCTCGGCCGAATCATTGGCCAGCGCCAACAAGCCACGGGTGACGTAGAGATAGCCGCCCGGCAGCGCGAAAGCGTTCACATTGGGCGAGTTCAGGATGGTGATGCGGTAGGCTTGGCCGGGATTGCCCGAGACCGTGGTGAGGTTGCCGACGACCTTGGCGACCATCCGCTCCAGCTTGGGATCCGAGTATTCGCCGCCATAGGTGGCCAGAATGCGCGGGTGCTGCGCGCGCGCCAGTTCGGCAAGCCGATCGTTGCGCGATACGGAATCGACGGTGACTGGAGTTTCGGACGGGCGGAAGGCCGATTCCTTGACCTGACCGCCGGTCGACAGGCTGGATAGCGCCTGGCAGCCGGCAAGCAGCGCCGTCAAGCCTACCGCCGCGAGGAGACGCGCGGTGTGGCTCAGCGGACGGGACGGCCGCGTATCGGCCCCTCCTCGGCTGATCTTGCGAAACGCTGGCACAATGTCCTTCCGGTTGGCGGCGCGCCGGCCTGGGAGTTCCGGGCGACCTCAATCTGCTCTCTTGGACCGCCATTACCACATAATGGCCCCCAAGTGGCGGTTTGATCGTAAATTATGTCCGCTTCCGGGCAAATTCCGTGATCTGTGTTCCGATATAGCGCCTGAACGCTTCCGGACCACCCTCGCTGAAGAAGGCTTCGGTCGCGCCGGTAGCCGAAATCAGGCCATCCTCCAGAAAAACCATGTCGTCTGCGACCCGCCGCGCGTCCTCCGGCTGATGCGTCACGAAAAGCACAGTCATGCGCCGCTCGGCCTGCACGCCGGCCAGAAGCTCCAGCATATCGGTGCGGAGCGCCGGGCCGAGTGAACCGAAAGGTTCATCAAGCAATAGCACCGGGCGATCACGCACCAGGATGCGCGCGAGCGCCACACGCTGACGCTCGCCGCCGGAGAGTTCACGCGGCAGGCGGCGTTCCTTGCCGGCAAGCCCAGTGCGTTCCAACGCCTCGGCGACGGCGGTCCGGTCGGCCGGCGTGAGGCGCAGGGAAGGCGATCGGCCGAGCCCAACATTGGCGCCGACGTCGAGATGGGCGAAGAGATTGTTCTCCTGGAACATCATCGAAACCGGCCGGGCTGCCGGCCGCTGGCCGGTGACATCTTCTCCGCCGATGATCACCCGGCCGGTATCCGGCGTCTCGAAGCCGGCGACAAGGTTGAGCAGTGTCGACTTCCCCGAGCCGCTGGGGCCCATCACCGCGGTGATCGCCGCGGCCCTGAACTCGACATCGAAACGCATGGCCGCCTCGCCATAGCTGAAGCTCACCTTGTCAAGGCGGACCGGCGTGCCGTTCTGTCGTCCCCCGTTCAAGCCGGTTTCTCCTTTCCCAAACGGTCGGCGAGGAACACCAGTACCAGACAGAGCAGGCCGAGCAGCAGCGCCAAACCCGCCGCATCGTCGGTGCGGTACGAACCCAGGCGCGCCAGGAGGAGATAGGGCAGGGTCTGCACGGAATCGCTGCCGAACAGCGCAATGACGCCGAGATCCCCCAACGACAGTGCCATGGCGAAGGCGAAGCCGGTGGCAATCGGCCGGCGCAGCACCGGCCAGTCGATCAACCGAACCCGATTCCAGCCGGCTATGCCCAGTTGCGCGCAGAGGCGGTCGTTGCGCTCGCCCGCTGCGTCGTAGGCCGGGCGGATGGCGCGGATCGCGAAGGGCATGGCCATGACAGCGTTGACGGTCGCCACCATGACAGGCGCCGCGGCAAAGAGGAAATCGGTGTGCCGGAGCAGCACGAACCAGCCGGCGCCGATGACGATCGGCGGTACCACGAGAACGAAGCCGGCGCCGGTGCCCGCCAGGCTTTCGAGAAAGCCTGCGCGAGGTCCGCGCCGCCGCGCCAGACCCTGCCTCGCCGCCGCCAGGGACAGCGCGATCGCGACCGAGAGAATTGCGGAAATGACGGCCAGGACGATGCTCGTCGCCGTCGCCTGCTGGACCGCCGGATCGCCGGCCAGGCGCAGCAGATCGGCTGCCAGCCCCGCAGCGACAGTGGCTGCGATCGGCCCGGCGACGAAGACAAGCGCCACGACGATGAGCGCGGCGTTGAAGAGAGCCTCCGCCGGACGGATCATGACGAATTTGCGCTGGGCCACGGGCAGGCTGGCGTCGATTGCGGCATTGGCGCCGAGGCGGGTCAGCGCGAGCACAACGATGACTGTCAGCACGATCTGCAGCAGGGTGAATGTCACCGCCCGCGCTGGGTCGAAATCGAAGCGCAGCGCCTGGTAGATGGCGACCTCCAGCGTGGTCGCTGCCGGCCCGCCGCCGAGCGTCAGCACGATGGTGAAGGAGGTGATGCAGAGCATGAAGACCAGCCCAGCGATTCCCGGGAAGGCCGTTCGCATGGCCGGCCATTCGATCAGCCGGAAGGATGCGGCCGGCCCCATGCCGAGCTGGCTCGCCAGCCGCCATTGGTCGGCCGGGAGCGTATCGAGGGCTTCGAGAAAAAGCCTCGTCGCAAGCGGGAGGTTGAAGAACACATGCGCGACCAATACGCCGGAGAGGCCGTATATGCCGGGCCAGGTTCCGCCCGACAGCGCCGATAGAGGCGCGGCGAGATAGCCGGCTCGCCCGAGCAGCGCCAGTATGCCAAGCGCAGCGACGATTGCCGGCAACGCCAGCGGCAGCGCGAACAGGCGCAGGATAATCGCCCGACCGGGAAAGGCCGGGTGGCGCGACAGGGCGCGCGCGACAAAGATCGCCGGAATCACGGAAAGCGCCGTCGACAGGACCGCCTGCCAGAGCGTGAAGCGGACGATCCTGCCGAGATAGGCGTCGAACGCGTCGACAGCGCCGGAAAGATCGCGGAAGCCTTCGATGAGCAGGCCGGCAAAGGCTCCGCAGATCAGCAGCGCTATCGCGGCAAGGGCGAGAATACCGGCGAGGACGCGCCAATCGGCGTGACGCCCGCCCGCGCCCTTTTGGGGAGCGTGAAATGCGCGGCTTGTCACCTGCTCATCGCCGCGAGCCATTCGTCGACCCAGGCCTTGCGGTTCGCCGCCACCTCTTCCGCCGAAAAGAGCAGTGTCTTTTCAGGCTCGACAAGCTTTCCGAAGGCAGGATTGAGCGGCTTGTCGGTCTTGCCGGCCGGGAACATCCAGTTTGTCTCCGGAATGACGTCCTGGAAGCCGGGTCCGGTCATGAAGGCGATGAATTTCGCCGCAAGCGGGTTTTTCGCGCCAGTCGTGGTGATGCCGGCCACCTCGATCTGGAGATAGTGGCCCTCCTCGAAGGCAGCGGCTTTGTACCTTTCCGTGTTCTCCGCGACCATGTGATAGGCTGGCGAGCTCGTATAGGAAAGCACCATCGGCGCCTCGCCCTTGGTGAAGAGCCCATAGGCCTCGCTCCAGCCGGGCGTCACGGTCAGAACACGGCCCTTGAGCTTCGCCCAGGCCTCGGGAGCCTTGTCGCCGTAGACCGCCTTCACCCACAGAACCATGCCCAGGCCGGGGGTCGAGGTGCGCGGGTCCTGAAGCACGATTTTCTGGTCCGGATCGCCCTCGACAAGCTCATGCAAGCTCTTCGGCGGGTTCGCCAGCTTCTCGGAATCGTAGATGACGGCGAAATGGGCGTAGTCGTAGGGCACGAAGACGTCGTCGCTCCAGCCGCCCGGAACCTTGACCGCGCTGGTGTCAATGCCGGCCGGCACGAACAGGCCTGTCGCCTTCGCCTCCGCCGTCAGATTGGTGTCGAGGCCGAGCACGATGTCGGCCTTCGTCGAGGCGCCTTCCAGTTTCAGCCGGTTAAGCAGCGCGACGCCGTCGGCGACGGCCACGAACTGGAGATCGCAACCGCATTCAGCCTCGAAAGCCTTTTCAACCTGGGGGCCTGGCCCCCATTCGGCGGTGAAGCTGTCATAGGTGTAGACCCTGAGTTTGTCCTGAGCAGCCGCGGGAAAAGGCAACCCGGCGAGAGCAAGGACGATCAGGGGCAAAAATTTCGTGCGCATCGGCGCCTCCTTCGTTCGTGTTGAAGGGAAACCAGGCGCCGGGTACTTCCGAAGCGTCTAATCCCTCCGCCGGTACAAACCGGATCAGGTTCAGCGGGTTGGCGTCAGCCTCTCAGCCGGAACAAGCCGGCACCCCGTTAGAGCGAGATGACAGATAGTGCCCAAGCCCTGCGCAGGCAAGCTTTTGTTGTTCCAGCACGGCTTTGCGCCTTCCACTTCCGATATTCCGCGTGGTAAGGGGCCGCCATGAGCAGATTCCTCATCCTTCTCGGCGGCAAGCTGGTCTGCACGCCGCGCCTTGAGGCGCAGGTTGCGGGCGCACGCGTGATTGCCGCTGATGCGGGCATAAAGCATGCCAAGTCGCTTGGCGTGACGCCGGAGATCTGGGTGGGCGACTTCGATTCCGTTTCCGATGAGCTGGTCGCCGAATATCCGGCCATCCCGCAAAACCGCTTCCCGCAGGACAAGGACAGCACCGACGGTGAACTCGCGGTCGCCGAGGCGCTGGCCCGCGGCGCCACGTCTCTTGTGCTGGCCGGCGCCTTCGGCGGAGCGCGGGCCGACCACGCCTTCCTGCATGTCGCGCTGGCGATCCGCCGAGCCAAGGAGGGCCTACCGGTCATCATCACCAGCGGCGAGCAGGAAGCGCACCCGCTCCTGCCCGGCTCGCGCGATTTCGACTTCGACGACGGGACGCTGTTCAGCATCCTTGGCTTCTCGCATCTGTCGGGCGTATCCGTGATGGGCGCGAAATGGCCCCTCGACAGCGTCGAGGTTCCATTCGGGACTTCCCTCACTTTGTCCAACGAAGTGCGCGGCGACCTGCGCATCTCGCTTGCGGTCGGCCGCGCCCTGCTGCTTGCCCACCCCTATCCAGCCGAGGGCCTCTAGACAGACGAATGGCTCCTCCACTCCTGACGCTGGACGGCATCACGCTGACCTTCGGCGGCACGCCGCTGCTCGAAGGCGCAGAACTATCGGTTTCGACGGGCGACCGCATCGCCCTGGTCGGCCGCAATGGCTCGGGCAAGTCGACGCTGCTCAAGATCGCCGCCGGCCTGATCGAACCGCAGGACGGAAAGGTCTTCCGCCATCCCTCCGCCACGGTGCGCTACCTGCCGCAAATGCCTGACATGGAAGGCTTTGCAACCACCCGCGCCTACGTCGAGGCCGGGCTCGGTCCCGCCGACGACCCGCACCGCGCGACCTATCTGCTTGAACATCTCGGCCTGAGCGGCGACGAGAAGCCGGACGAGCTGTCCGGCGGCGAGGCGCGCCGGGCCGCCCTTGCCCGGGTCATGGCGCCGAAACCGGACATATTGCTGCTCGACGAGCCGACGAACCACCTTGATCTGTCGGTGATCGAATGGCTGGAGGACGAACTTGCACGCTCGTCGTCCGCCCTCGTCGTGATCTCCCACGACCGCCGTTTCCTGGAGCGGGTCAGCAAGGCGACCGTCTGGCTCGACCGCGGCCAGACCCGGCGTCTGGACAAGGGCTTTGCGCATTTCGAGGAATGGCGGGACACGATCCTCGAGGAGGAGGAGCGCGAGCAGCACAAGCTCGGTCGCCAGATCGTGCGCGAGGAGCATTGGCTGCGCTATGGCGTCACCGCGCGGCGCAAGCGCAACATGCGCCGGCTCGGCGAATTGCAGGCGATGCGCAAGAAGTTCCGCGGGCATCGTGGCGCTGAGGGCGTAGCCACGATGACGGCGAGCGACGCAGCCGAATCCGGCAAGCTGGTGATCGAGGCGAAGTCCATCTCCAAGAGCTTTGGCGATCTCACTGTCGTGAAGGACTTTTCTACGCGTATCCAGCGGGGCGACCGGATCGGCCTTGTCGGGCCGAACGGCGCCGGAAAGACAACGCTCCTGAAGATGCTGACCGGAGAGATCGAGCCGGACTCCGGCACGGTGCGACTTGGCGTCAATCTCGAGATCGCTACCCTCGACCAGAAGCGCGCGGCCGTCGATCCCAACGAGACGCTGGCGCATTTCCTGACCGACGGGCGCGGCGAGACCGTCGTCGTGAACGGCGAGGAGCGTCACGTCGTCTCCTACATGAAGGATTTCCTGTTCAAGGCGGAGAATGCGCGGACGCCGGTCCGTGAATTGTCCGGCGGCGAAAGAGCGCGCCTGATCCTAGCACGCGTGCTGTCGCGGCCGGCCAATCTGTTGGTGCTCGACGAGCCTACCAACGACCTCGACATGGAAACGTTGGAACTGCTGCAGGAACTCGTGGCGGGATTCGCTGGCACGGTGCTCCTCGTCAGCCACGACCGCGACTTCCTCGACCGCACGGTGACCAGCATCATCGCGCCGGATGGCGGCGGCCGCTGGGTGGAATATGCCGGCGGCTATTCGGACATGCTAGCGCAACGCGGCGGAACAAGGTTGGAGGACCGGAAGGCGCGCGGCGGCCAACAGGAGACCTCGTCCAAGGCCACGCCCGAAGCCTCCGCCCAGCCAAAAGCGCCTGCGAAAAAACTGTCCTACAAGCAGAAATTCGCCCTGGAAACGCTGCCTAACAAGATGGCCGCCGTGTCCGCCTCCATACAGACGCTTGAGAACCAGCTCGCCGATCCGAACTTCTACGAAAAGAATCCGGCATCTTTCGCCAAGACCATCGCCGCACTCGACCAGGAACGGCAGTCGCTGGCGGCGATGGAAGAGGAATGGCTGGAACTCGAAATGCTCAGGGAAGAGCTGGAGGGCTAGCTACCAAGGGGCCGATCAACCTGGTTGATCGGCCGGTGCGGCTTCCGAACCTGCGCTCGCGGCGGCCCAGGCCTTCAAGGCTTCGTCGAACACCTTGTCCCCAGGGATGCCCTTTTCCATCGTGAAGAGCGCGCGGCGGCCGGATTTATAGACCACCGGAATGTCGATCCAGCTTTGGCGACGCAGCAGCGTCAGATTGGCCTGGCTTTCAGCCTTGCTGTCATTCAGCGCCACCAGGAAGAAGCCGTCGGCGATCTTGGCGGGGATGCCGATCAGCGGGTTGCCCGCCTCCTGCTCGGACCCCTTCATGGCGACTCGCAGGATGTTCTCGATGCCGCCGCCGGGGAAGCCCTCGGGCGTCAGGAAGATCATCTCGATGATGTGGCTGGCCGGCAGCGACTGATCGGCATTGCGCTTGATCGTCATGCGCAATTGCACGTCCTTGCCGGGAATGGTCGCTTCGGCGCGGATCGCCGGTTCGGGCGGCAGATTGTTGCCGGGCGATTCCTGCACCAGCGACCAGACGATCGAGCCGGGCTCGGCAGAGCCTTCCGACGCGCTGGTGCGCTCCTCGTAGAAGATCGCTTTCTGGCCGACGGCGAGCCCCGAATCGGGCGCAGCACCTGCAGCCGCTTCGTCCGAAGCCCCGGGAATAGCCTCTTCGCCAGGCGTCTGGCCAGGCTGCGCCCCGATCGGCGGCGTCGCACCCGGCGGCTGGGTCAGCGTAGCCACCGACGTACCTTCGCCAATGGTCGCTTCGCCGTTGGCGGGGCCGGGATCCGTCTCGGTGCCTTCGGGCGTTAGGCGCTGGGTGAATTTGGGGGTTTCGCTGGTCGTCCCAGCCGGCGCTTCCGCCGCAGGCGTCGCCTCCGCCGGCTCCGTCACCAAAGGCGTGGTCACTACCGTTTCGGCATCACCGCCGAGGCCGATCATGGCGCCAAAGGCGTCGCGATTAAGCCATATGCCATAGCCGCCGCCGGCAACGACTGCGAGCATCACCGCAGCGACCAGCAGCGGTCCGTAGTTGCGTTTGCGCACTGCGTCCGGCCGATGCCGGGTGAATTCCTCAGGCGCGTCGTCCGCACCAAGATCGACAGGTTCCGCGGCCGCAGCGACCGGAGCCTGCTGGCGTGCGGGTGTGGGAGGAGGAGGCGGGGCCGGTGCCCTCCTGGGTGCCGGTTCGGCAGCCCGGGACGCGGCCGGGGCGGCAGGACGAGGAGCGGCCGGCGCGGGCGTGGCCTTCGGCCAGGCTCCGGTTTTTGCCGCTGGTTGCTCCAGTGCCTTAGGCTGCGGGTTCTTCAGAGACGCGAAAACATCCTCGAGTTCGGACAGCGGATCCGAATTCGCGGCATACCCCTTCTCGACCGAGGCGATAGCGTCCTCGAGAGCACGCCGCTGGCGGTCGGCGACGCTTGGCGGCGGCGGCGGATTGATGGCGGCCAGCTTCGCGGCTACCGTCGCACGCGCCTTCTCGTAAACGCGCTCGCGTATCGCCGGAGTGGTTTCGCCCATCCCGTCGAGCGTCTTTTTCAGAACCGCTACGAAATCTGCCATACTAATCGACCTATAAGCCGGTTCCCGGCGAGCGTTAAGTCCTTGAACGCATTATACCGGGAAGCCCATTAACTAATCTTGAAACGGGTCGGTCACAAGTATCGTGTCGTCCCGCTCCGGGCTCGTGGAGAGGAGGGCGACCGGTGCCCCGATCAATTCCTCGATATAGCGCACATATTTCACCGCCTGCGCCGGCAGATCATTCCAGCTGCGCGCACCGGCGGTAGTGCCTTTCCAGCCTTCCAGTGTCTCGTAGACCGGCTCCACCCGCGCCTGTGCACCCTGGCTAGCGGGCAGGTAATCAATCACCTCGCCGTCGAGCAGATAGCCTACGCAGACCTTGATCTCGTCAAGTCCGTCGAGCACGTCGAGCTTGGTCAGAGCAATGCCCTTGATGCCGTTGACGGCCACGGCCTGACGCACCAGCACCGCATCGAACCAGCCGCAACGGCGCTTGCGGCCCGTCACGACACCGAATTCATGTCCGCGGGTGCCGAGGAACTCGCCGATCTCGTTCTGCTGCTCCGTCGGGAACGGTCCCTCGCCGACACGCGTGGTATAGGCCTTGGTGATGCCCAGCACATAGTCGATCGCGCCCGGACCGACGCCCGAACCCGCAGCAGCCTGCCCTGCCACCGTATTCGACGACGTGACGAACGGATAGGTGCCGTGGTCGATGTCGAGCAGCGTCCCTTGCGCACCCTCGAACAGGATGCGCTCGCCGGCGCGGCGGCGATCGTCGAGCACCTTCCAGACGCGGTCCATATAGGGCAGCACCTTGTCTGCAACGGAAGTCAATTCCTCGAGCACCGCCTTCGGATCCAGTTCGCTTTCGCCCAGGCCGCGTCGTAGCGGATTGTGGTGGGCGAGCAGGCGGTCGATCTTCGCCGGAAGCGTATCGGGGTCGGCAAGGTCCATGACGCGAATCGCCCGGCGCCCGACCCTGTCCTCATAGGCAGGCCCGATGCCACGTCCGGTCGTTCCGATCTTGGTACCCTTGGCGGCGTTCGCCTCACGCATCCGGTCCAGTTCCCCGTGCAGGGACAGGATAAGCGCGGTGTTTTCGGCTATTTTCAGGCGATCCGGCGTCACTTCCACGCCCTGGCCGCGGAGTTTTTCGAGTTCGGCGACAAAGGCATGAGGATCGAAGACGACGCCGTTGCCGATGATCGACAGCTTGCTTTCCCGCACCACGCCCGACGGCAGAAGCGAGAGTTTGTAGACCTTGCCGTCGATGACAAGCGTATGGCCCGCGTTGTGGCCGCCTTGAAAGCGCACCACGACATCGGCACGCTCAGACAGCCAGTCGACGATCTTGCCCTTGCCTTCGTCGCCCCACTGCGAGCCGACGACCACCACATTGGCCATAATTCTTCCCTTCGATCTTCCAAGCCTGCGTGCCGCCCACGCAAACGACAGGCCTCTATAGCGACAAGGCCTTTCGAACGCGACATTTCTTTGCGCTCAAAACCGGCAGACACAATAAGTCGCGGTTTGCACGTGCTTTACTTGGTCGGTCCCGCAGATTAGGTCCGGAGACCCGCCGATCGGGACGGACATGCACAAGACCGCCTACGTTCTCCTGCTTCTGACCACGTTTTTCTGGGGCGGCAACGCCGTCGCCGGCAAGCTCGCCATCGGCCATGTCTCACCGATGCTGCTGACTGCCGGGCGCTGGGGCATCGCGCTCCTTGTCCTTTGCATTATCGGCTGGCCGAGGCTCGTGGCCGACTGGCCGAAGGTGCGGCAGCATGCGGTCTATCTCATGGCGCTCGGCGCGGTCGGCTTCTCGGTCTTCAACATCGCGCTCTATTCCGCAGTGGTCTACACCTCGGCGATCAATGTCAGCATCGAGCAAGCGGGTATCCCGATGCTGATCTTCATCGGCAACTTCCTGCTCTTCCGGCTTCACGCCAGCTGGGCGCAGATCACCGGCTTTCTCGTGTCGCTGGTCGGCGTGGCCCTCACCGCCAGCCATGGCAACCCGGCCAGGCTTCTCGCGCTCGATGTCAACGTGGGCGACATGCTGATGATCGGCGCGGTCATCGGCTATGCCGGCTACACGATAGCGCTACGCTTCAAGCCGGACATCCACTGGCAGAGCCTGATGATCGCGCTGACGGCGGGAGCCTTCGTCGCATCCGTTCCCTTCGCACTGGTTGAGGCGCAGGCCGGCGCCAGCATCATGCCGGACACGATGGGATGGGCTGTCATCCTCTACACCGTGATCTTCCCGTCGATCCTGGCTCAGATCTTCTACGTGCGGGCAGTCGAACTGATCGGCGCGAACCGCGCCGGCCTCTTCGTCAACCTCGTGCCGGTCTTCGGGACATTGCTTTCGGTCGTGGTGGTTAGCGAGGCGTTCCATACCTATCACGCCATCGCGCTAGCGCTGGTGCTCGGCGGCATATGGCTCGCCGAGACGAGCGGACGCAAAGCCGCGGCCCGCCAAGCCTGAACTAGATCAGCCTGGCCTTGGCGAGATCCCGCATAAGGTGGCTGGTGCCGTAGGTCCAAGGCGCACAGTCCGGCGACAATCGAACGCGGTTGACCAGCGCACCGAGCTTCTCCGACGAGATGGTGACCATGTCGCCGACATTGTGCGTGAACCCCTTGCCCGCCTCCCCACGATCCTTGACCGGCGCGAACATGGTGCCGAGATAGAGGGCAAGTCCGTCCGGATACTGATGATGCGGACCTATGGCCGATGCGACCAGCTCTTCGGGCGACCTGCTGATCTCCGCCATCGAACTCTGTCCGTCGAGAACGAAGCCGTCCTCGCCCTCGACCTTCAACCCTACCACCGCCGATTTCACGTCGGCGAGCGTGAAGTCTTTGTCGAACAGGCGAATGAACGGACCGAGCGACGCAGATGCGTTGTTGTCCTTCGCCTTGCCGAGCAGCAGCGCCGAGCGGCCCTCGACGTCGCGCAGGTTGACGTCGTTGCCGAGCGTGGCGCCGACGATGCGGCCCTCGCTCGACGCGATAACCGCGACTTCCGGTTCCGGATTGTTCCAGGTCGAGATCGGGTGCAGCCCGACATCGGCACCAAAGCCGACCGATGCCATGGGCTGGCATTTGGTGAAGACTTCTGCGTCCGGGCCGATGCCGACTTCGAGATATTGCGACCAGACGCCCCGCTCGATCAATTTCGCCTTGACGCCAGCCGCCTCGTCCGAGCCCGGCTTCAGCTTGGAAAGGTCGTGGCCGATTAATGCCGCAATATCCGCCCGGATGGCGTCGGCCTTTGCGGCCGAGCCGCGCGCCTGCTCCTCGATGACGCGTTCCAGAAGCGATACGACGAAGGTGACGCCGGCGGCCTTCACGGCCTGGAGGTCGACCGGCGAAAGAAGGTAGGGCCGCGTCCGATCATGCTTATCCGCAAAGCTGTTCGCAGCGATATCGGAGAGCGTTCCAATCGGCCTTCCCTCGGCGCTCGCCACGTAGCCGGCCGGGTCGGCTTGCTCGCAAACGTCCCGCGAGGTCGGCGCTGATCCGGACGTGATATCGAGAACCATCCCGTCGCGCACGGTGACGATCGCCGGATGCGCCCAGCCTTCGGCCATCGCGCGACCCAGAAAAACTCCATCGGCCGGCAGCTGAATCTCGCTATTCGACATCGTCTGTTCATCCCTCGACTTGCTGTTCGACTACCCTGAAAGCAAGGTTGTCCCGCCGGGTCAAGGGATGCGCAGAATTCTGTCGGTCGACCTCACATTACTCCCACGTCGAACTGCAGCCGCTTGGCGGAATCGATCGCTTCATGCGCCCGCACCTGGGCAAGCACATTCTCCGGGAAGGGAGCGTCGAGGTAGAGCAGCGCGATGGCGTCGCCGCCGGGGCGGTTGCGGCCGAGCTGGAAGTTGGCGATGTTGACGCCGTTCTCGCCGCAGAGCGTGCCGAGCAGGCCGATAATGCCCGGCGCATCCGCGTTGGTCGTGTAGAGCATGTGCTGGCCAACCTCGGCGTCGAGGTTGATTCCCTTGATCTGGATGAAACGCGGCTTGCCGTCGGAAAAGCAGGTGCCTGCGATCGTGCGCGTGATGTGCTCGGTCGTCACCTTCAGCATGATGTAGCCGTCGAACACGCCCGACTTGTCGCGCTTGACCTCCGACAGCATGATGCCTCGCTCTTTGGCCATGATCGGCGCCGACACCATGTTGACGTCGGCGACCTGCGGCCGGATCAGCCCGGCGAGCGCGGCGCTGATCAGGGCGCGCGTGTTCATCTGCGCGGTGGCGCCGTCGAAGATGATCTCCACTTCCTTGATCGGGTCTTCTGTCACTTGCCCGACGAACGATCCCAGCACCTCGGCCAGCTTGACGAAGGGTTTTAGCCGCGGCGCTTCCTCGGCGGTGATCGAGGGCATGTTGATGGCGTTGGAGACCGCGCCTTTGATGAGGTAGTCCGACATCTGTTCGGCGACCTGGAGAGCGACATTCTCCTGTGCCTCGGTCGTCGCGGCACCGAGATGCGGTGTCGCCACAACATTCTCCAGCTCGAAATAGGGGCTGGATTTCGCTGGCTCCACCGGAAACACGTCGATCGCGGCGCCCGCGACCTTGCCGCTTTTCAGGGCAGCGACGAGATCGGCCTCGACGATCAGTTCGCCGCGCGCGCAGTTGATGATGTAGACGCCCTTCTTCATCTTCGCGATCGAGTCGGCGTTGATGATGTTCCTCGTCTTGTCGGTCAGCGGCGTGTGCAGCGTGATGAAGTCCGCGCGGGCCAGAAGCTGGTCCAGTTCGACTTTCTCGACGCCAAGCTCGGAAGCGCGGGCTTCCGAAAGGAAGGGGTCGAAGGCAACGACATGCATCTTGAGGCCCACGCCACGCGTGGCGACGATCGAGCCGATATTGCCGCAACCGATCACGCCGAGCGTCTTGCCGGTGATCTCGACGCCCATGAAGCGGTTCTTCTCCCACTTGCCGGCCTTGGTCGAGGCGTTCGCCTCCGGCAGTTGGCGCGCCAGTGCGAACATCATGGCGACGGCATGCTCGGCGGTGGTGATCGAGTTGCCAAAGGGCGTGTTCATCACGATGATGCCCTTCCGCGACGCCGCCGGAATGTCGACATTGTCGACGCCGATGCCGGCGCGGCCAATCACCTTGAGGTTGGTCGCCGCAGCGATCAGCTTCTCGGTCACCTTGGTGGCGGAACGAATGGCGAGGCCGTCATACTGGCCGATTATTTCGAGCATCTTCTCCTTGTCGGGACCGACATCGGGAAGATAGTCGACCTCGACGCCGCGATCCTTGAATATCTGGACGGCCGTCGGCGAAAGCTTGTCGGAAACGAGTACGCGAGGCATGGTCTTGTCCTTGCATTGGCCACCGAAGCAGCCCGATAAAAATGATGATTGAGGGTCAGGCCGCGGCTTTGAGCGCGGCCTTCTGCGTCGCGTAGGCCCAGTCGAGCCAAGGCATCAGCGCCGCGACGTCGGAGGTTTCGACGGTCGCACCGCACCAGATGCGCAGGCCGGGCGGCGCATCGCGATAGCCGGCGATATCGAAAGCGACCTTCTCGGCCTCGAGCAGCGCGACGAAGCCTTTCACGAAAGCCTGCTGGCCGGCATCGTCGAGATTGGCGACCGCGGGATCGGCGAAGCGCAGGCAAACGGAAGTGTTGGACCGCGTGTTTTCGACAGTCGCCAGGAAGTCGACGGCGGGTGTCTTCGCCACCCAATCCGAAATCACCCTGGTGTTGGAGTCGGCGCGCGAGACGAGTTGTTCCAGTCCGCCGATCGACTTCGCCCAGTTGAGCGCGTCGATGTAGTCCTCGACGCAGAGCATCGAAGGCGTGTTGATCGTCTCACCCTTGAATATGCCCTCGATCAGCTTGCCGTTCGACGTCATGCGGAAGATCTTCGGCAGCGGCCAGGCGGGCTTGTAGCTTTCCAGGCGGGCGACCGCTCGGGGGCTGAGGATCAGCATGCCGTGAGCGCCCTCGCCGCCAAGCGCCTTCTGCCAGGAGAAGGTGACGACATCGAGCTTCTGGAAATCGAGTTTCTGGGCGAAGGCCGCCGAAGTGGCGTCGCAGATCGTCAGGCCCTTGCGATCGGCGGGGATGAAATCGCCGTTGGGCACACGCACGCCCGAGGTCGTGCCGTTCCAGGTGAACACGACGTCGCGGTCGAAATCGATCGAAGCAAGGTCAGGCAGCTCGCCGTAGGGCGCCTTGATCGTCCGCACGTCGGCTAGCTTCAGCTGCTTCACCACATCAGTGACCCAGCCCTCGCCGAAACTTTCCCAGGCCACCATGTCGACGCCGCGCTCGCCGAGTAGCGACCACATTGCCATCTCGACCGCGCCGGTGTCGGAGGCCGGGACTATGCCGATGCGATGGTCAGCGGGGACCTGGAGCACCTCACGGGTGAGGTCGATCGCCTGCTCGAGCTTGGCCTTGCCGATCTTTGCACGGTGGGAACGCCCGAGGGGCGCATTCTTCAGCGCCTCCGGCGACCAGCCGGGACGTTTAGCGCAGGGTCCTGAAGAAAAATTGGGGTTCGCCGGACGGAGTCCGGGCTTGGTAGTCGTCATCGTGGCTATCCTTCCAGATAGAAAGCTCCTCGTTGGGGAGGAGTGTCCCACGGACGGCGATATTCCCTGCAGGCCAGGGCGTCAAGAGGATTGTTTTTGTCGCAAGCCGGACACTCGGTCGCATAATGAAAAACGGCGGGCCGAGCCCGCCGTCCGTCAGAGGCAAACTTTAATGCGTCTACCAGAGTTCGTAACGCAGGCCGACTTTGACCTCATGCGTCTCGATGTTGCCGTGCGATCCGTTACCGAACTCGTCAGACGAATCCCAACCGAACATGTCGCCGCCGTCGATGTTGCGGTATTTGTAGCCAAGGTCCAGCTTGAAGTTCTTGCTGATGTCATAGGCGACGCCGGCCATGAGCGCGTAGGTGAAGGCCCAGCCATCCTGCCCGCGATGGTTCGATCCGCCGACCGCATTGTCGCTCGCGCAAAGCGCCCCGCCGTCGACGCAGTAGGTCGTGTCGCTCAGATCCTTCCAGCTCAGATACGAGTATCCGAGGCCGGCGCCGACATAGGGCGTGAGGCCGACATAGGTACCGAGATCGACATAGCCGTTAGCCATGAGGCTGACGGCGGAGACTTCGGAGCCGTTGGTCGAGCGGCAGCCTGTCCCGACCACCGCATCGTCAAGGCAAGGTGTATCGCTCGAAGTCGATCCGCTGAAGTCCGCGCGAAAGCCTTCGACCGTGGCATCGGCACGGAAGTAGTCGGTAAAACGGTAACCGAAGCCGCCGCTCCAGGCGAAGTCGGTATCGAGCGACGCAGACCTGAATGAGGCCGATACATCGTCAACGCCGTCGAATGCAGTATAGTCGACCCCATCGATGCTGGAATCGAAGATGTAGCTCACATCGCCGCGCAGATACCAACCGGAGCCGACTTCAACCGGAACATATTCCGGAGCCTCTTCGACAATAATCGGCGGATCGTAGTCGGCGGCATCAGCGGCGAATGGCGCAAGCGCTGCAAGCGACAGCGCGATGCGGAGTGACAGTTTCATGGCGCGTGCTCCCCGAAGTGCGCGGCGGAAACTGATCCGCCCACCCATTTTCAGGAAGCATTGTTAACCATAGTCGTTAAATGCCGGTTAACTACGCCGGGCATGCCAGCCCTTTAATTTCAATGGGTTGGCAGCTCCTTCCACCGTGGAACCCGTTCAGGATATCCGAACGGAAAAGGCCCCGTCGATGACGGGGCCTTTTCGAGAAAGGTTGCGGGCAGGATCAGTTCAGCGAATAGCGAACGCCGAGCTTGAAGTCGTGCGAGTAGATATCGTTGAACTTGATGCCGTCATTATCGGTGTCGAAGTTCGGATCGACATTGGTGAGCCTGCCGGTCTTGGCGTCGCCCAGCGAGATGAAGCTGTAGCCGAAATCGATGGTCATGCGTTCCGTAGCCTGAAAGCCGAGGCCCGCATGGAGCGCCCAGGCCAGGTTCCATTCGGATTCGTCGTCGGCGTAGGCAAGGCCGCCATTGAGTTCGTTGACATCACGGAAATGCGAGATCGTATTGTAGGAGGCACCTATGCCGGCGCCAACATAGGGCGTAATGCCGGAGAAGCTGGCGAAGTCGTAGTAGCCGTTGGCCATGAAGACCAGTTCCGACTTCTTGCCGGTGTATTCGTTGGTCCTGACCGGGCTGGCGGGGCTGACGGCCTGAAGCCAATCGAGCGCGTAGAAATCGGACTTGCCGCGCCATTCGACCGTGATATCGCCGCGCAGATTGTCATTGAACTGATAGCCTACGCCGCCGCCGAAGATCGGCGCGGAGGAAAACCCACCCTCGTCATACCAGCCGAAGGCAAAGGGCTCGTCGAACATTTCGGATTCCAGCCCGTCGAAGAACTGGTTGCTCATGCCGATGTGACCGCGGATGTACCATCCGCCGACGACCTCCGGCACGACTTCGATCGGCTCGTAGAGGTCCGCGGCGAAGGCCGGGCCGGCGACCCCGGCAACAAGCGCCGCGAAGAGTGTCTTCCTTGCAAATCGATACATCCCCGTCACCCTTGGTATGTCGGGACCCGCCCGAATCCGTTTGAAATCGTTAGGGATAATGAATTGCAAAGGTTAAGGGCCGCTTAACCCTGTTGCTTAACCATAGTGTCCGACCGCGGCAGGTCGTCGCTCTCTCGATAGAGGAGGTTCAAAAACCTCCTCGCTGTCGGTTTTTGGATGGCGGTCGGGTCGTCGCGCGCCTATATTCGTCAGTGGCGGTCTGCGCTTCCCGGCAGGAGAGACATTTCCCCGGGGCCTTATTGATCCCTAGGGAGCTGTCCCTGACCAGGCCCGTGGGTCTGGTCACACGGCGCCCACCTACTTTGTAGGTTCCCGGGATCGACTTCTCCACCGGTTGTCGTGGATCGCCACTGGCATAGACCGAAAGCGGACCCGGTTTTCGGATCAACCGGCACCGGACAAAGCATCAGGTCGTCTTCTCGCATGAAACCTCCAAGAGAGCTGAAACGGGAATTGCGCCGCGAAGCGCTGGCTCGCCGCGACGCGCTCGATCCGTCGTTCAGGATCGAGGCCGCACTCGAGATGACGGAGTTCGCGAGAAATTCGATTGAGGTAGAACCCGGTGCGATCGCCTCCGGGTTCTGGCCGATGCGCTCGGAGGTCGACGTGCGGCCGTTGATGTTTGCCTTGCGGGAGAACGGCGCCCGCCTCTGCCTGCCCGCCATCCTCGACAAGACCACCATGATCTTCCGCGAGCTCGTCCGCGGCGCCGCGCTGGTCGACATGGGTTTCGGCACAGCCGGACCCGGCGATGAGGCCGAAGCGCTCGACCCGTCGATCATGCTCGTGCCGCTCGCGGCATTCGATACACGCGGCCACCGCATCGGCTACGGCGCCGGCTACTATGACCGGGCAATCTCCAGGCTGACGGACGCGGGCCATGCGCCGCGTCTCATCGGCATCGCCTTCGACTGCCAGGAAGTGCCTACGGTCCCGGACGAGCCGCACGACGTGATCATTCCGGAAATCCTCACCGAAAGCGGTTTGCGCCGCTTCACCGCGTCTCTATAGAGGAATCATGAGGCTTCTCTTTCTGGGCGACATGGTCGGCAAATCCGGGCGGACCGCGGTTTGGGAACAACTTCCCGGCCTGATTTCCGATTTCCGGCTCGATTTCGTCATCGTGAACGGCGAAAACGCGGCAGGCGGCTTCGGCATCACCGAAGAGATTTTCCAGACGACGCTCGCCGCCGGCGCGGATGTCGTCACCACCGGCAACCACGTCTGGGACCAGCGCGAGGCGCTGACCTTCGCGGCGCGCGAGGATCGCTTCCTGCGGCCCGTCAACTATCCGAAGGGCACGCCGGGTCGTGGCTCGGGCGTCTACCTCGCCAGGAACGGCGCCCGCGTGCTTGTCGCCAACATAATGGGCAGGGTGTTCATGCATCCCGAGCTCGACGATCCTTTCATGGCCGGCGAGCGCGAGGTGGCCGCCTGCCCGCTCGGCGACCAGGCCGACGCGGCAGTGGTCGATTTCCACGCCGAGGCGACGTCGGAGAAGATGTGCTTCGCCCACTTCCTCGATGGCCGTGTCAGCCTCGTTGTCGGCACCCACACGCACCAGCCGACCGCCGATCACCAGATTTTGAACGGCGGCACTGCCTACATCACCGACGCGGGAATGTGCGGGGACTACGATTCCTCGCTCGGCATGGACAAGGAGGAACCACTCAACCGCTTCCTCTCCAAGGTTCCCAAGGGTCGCTTCGAGGCCGCCAACGGACCGGCGACCCTTTGCGGCGTCGGCATCGACATCTCCGACCGCACCGGTCTTGCCGAGAGGATCGCACCGTTTCGCCGCGGCCCCAGGCTCGAAGAAAGCGCACCGTCTTTCTGGTACTGACATTGACGACGGGATCGACGAACCCTACTTGCCGCCGAGCCGATCCTGCTGACATGCCTTGGGGACGAAAGACATGCCGATCATCGACTTCCTAACGCCGCACTTCGTGTGGCTGCAGGATCCGACCGCCTGGGTCGCGCTGCTCACCCTTGTCGTGCTGGAGATCGTGCTCGGCATCGACAACCTGATCTTCATCTCGATCCTCACCAACAAGCTGCCCGAACATCAGCGGGTAAATGCGCGGCGGCTTGGCATCGGCGCAGCGCTGATCATGCGACTTCTGCTGCTCGCCACGATTTCTTTCATCGTTCAGCTCACGACCCCGGTATTCACGGTGTTCGATCACGCCTTCTCCTGGCGGGACCTGATCCTGATCGCCGGCGGCCTGTTCCTTGTCTGGAAGGCGACCAAGGAAATCCATCACACGGTCGATCCCCAGGATCACAAGGACAACATGCTGGGCGGGACGCTGCAGCTTTCGCTCGGAGGGGCTATCTTCCAGATCCTGCTGCTCGATCTCGTCTTCTCGATCGACTCGATCATCACGGCAGTCGGCATGACCGACGAGATCGCCATCATGTATATCGCCGTCATCGCGGCGGTCACGGTGATGCTGCTGGCAGCTACGCCGCTTGCCAACTTCATCGCCAAGAACCCGACTATCGTCATGCTGGCGCTGGGCTTCCTGCTGATGATCGGAACGACGCTGATCGCCGACGGCATGGGCTTCCATGTGCCCAAGGGCTACATCTACGCGGCGATGGGTTTTTCCGCTCTCGTCGAAGGCCTCAACATGCTGGCGCGCCGCAAGAAGCAGAAGGATTCGGGCGGGGCGCATTGAGCCCCGCCGCGCGGGTTGCCGGCTTACCAGGCGTCCGGCGTGCGGACCATATGGACGATGTTGGCCGGGTTGCTGATCCAGCCGCCCTTAAAACCATCCGGCAGCGGCTCGATCGCGTCGCAGCGCGTGACGCCCGACGTTTCGAAATGTTTCGCGACGGCCGGGAAATCGTCGGTGAAGAGCTCGAGCCAGACCTCCGCCTGGGAGAGCATCGGCGCCTTGTCGATCCACAAGCGGTTCGGCCCGAGCTTGAAGCCGATTTCGGGCGCCTTCTCCTCGAAGGGTTCCAGACCCACCACGTCGCGGTAGAAGCGAACGGTCTCGTCGAACTGGTGCGGCGGAACCTTCATGGCGATGTTGATGCCGCCTTCGATCCTGGCTGTCATTTCATGCTCCTCGGTTGTTGTTTTCGCGCGCGGGCTCGCCCCGCGTCTCGCTCGGGTAGTAGCCCTCGCGCAGATTGATGCCGTATTCGAGCCACGCCTTCATGCAGCAGATCATCTGCGTCCAGCCCTCGCAATTGAGGTAGGATTTCTGCAATCCGGCCTGGCTTTCCTGCCAACCGCCTTCCGCGATTGTGACCATCGTGCCGCCGTCGTCGAGCCGGTCGAACTTCATTTCGACGCGCGTCTTGTAGTCCTGGTCTTCGACGGCGCCGCCATCCCAGCGAAGCACGATCTTCTCGTCCCGAACGACCTTCTCCACCTCGACGGGAACGTCGCCCCACCAGATCACGGTCGAGCCTTCGACGAGCGGCGCGCTGGCGCCGCCGCCGGTGGTGACGAAATAGGCGCCGAGCTTGTTCGGATCGACGACCGCGTCGAACACCTCCCCGACGGGTTTCGAAATCCGCGCGGAGACCCTGAATTCCGGCTTCATGCCGTCCTCCTTCGCTTGCATGGGTACGACATATGTTATATATTTATAACATGTCAAGCGACTCGATGGAAGACAGCGTTTTCAAGGCCCTCGCCAACCCTGCCAGAAGGCGGATGCTCGACTGCCTGAAGGAGGAGCCGCGCACGACCGGCATGCTGTGCGAGGCGTTTTCGGAGCTCGACCGCTGCACGGTGATGCAGCATCTGAAAGTGCTCGAAGAGGCCGACCTGGTCATCGCCAGGCGCGAGGGGCGCGAGCGCTGGAATCACCTGAACTCCATGCCGATCAAGCAGATTCACGACCGCTGGATCAGCCAGTACGCCACGCACGCGCTGTCGGTCCTCGACCGGCTGAAATCGGACCTCGAAGCCTAGCTAAACGCCGTCGAGCACCACAATGGTCGGGCGCGCGGGCAGCGTCTTCAGCGAGACCTTCAGCGAACGGCTCGGACGGAACTCGACTGCGAAACCTTCGCCCATCATGCCGGTGAACTGACCGATCGGGGTCGAATGCCGGTGCATGGGCAGGATCATCGACGAATAGAGCCGCGTGGTGATCTCGGTCATTGAGCTTATCGACTGCGTCATGCCGCCGTCGATCGGCACCATCAATATGTCGAGGCGGCCGATCTGGCCGAACTGCGCATCGCTGAGCTTGGTGTGCAGATGGCCCAGATGGCCTATGCACAGCCCCGCGACCTCAAAGATGAAGATCGAATTGCCGTCGCGCTCCAGTCCGCCGCCCCAGTCACGGATGTCGGTGGTCACGTTACGGATGTAGACGTCGTCGATCACAACGGCGTGTTGGGCCGGCCCACCCTCGGGATTCCAGCCGCGCAGCACATATTCGATCCCGGGATCTGGATGATCCGAATAATGCGTGCGATGCGCCTTGTTCATGGTGGCCACGCGCGGCAGTGGCTCGTAGCCGTAGACGCCGGAGAAGTCGGTGGCGATCCTGACGCCGGCCGGCGTTTCGATGACATATGTCGAATGGCCGGCATAGGTGATGGTGACGTCACCCTCGACGAAGGTCTGCGCAAGGATCGGCGTTTCGGTCGCGGACGGGCTGAAGCTCGCGTATGTCGCCGAGGGCAGCGCATTGGCGATGGCGACACATTTGGAGGGCGGCGGCTCTCCCTGCGCCAGGGCAGGGAGCGGCCAAGACAGCAAGGCAAGGGACACGGCGGCAAGAAGGCGGAGCATGGCGGTCTCCGGGAAGCGCGGTTGCCTCACGATAGCGCGCGACGCGCTTGTGGCCAGCCGGCGCGGCCCCCTCGCCTCGGTCACGTTTTCGCGAGCGTCGGATGATGTGTCGGGAGCCACCGGTTCGGACGAAACCGGCGCTCCGGCTGGACTTTTTTGCGGACTTGGCATAAGGCGCGCCATTCCGAAAAAACCTGCACCAGGACGACGGGGGCTCGATGGCCGGCCATTCACAGTTCAAGAATATCATGCACCGCAAGGGTCGACAGGACGCCATGCGGTCGAAAATGTTCTCCAAGCTGGCGCGTGAAATCACGGTCGCAGCCAAGCAGGGCATGCCCGATCCGGACATGAACCCACGCCTCCGGCTGGCGATCCAGAACGCCAAGGCCGAATCCATGCCCAAGGACAACATCCAGCGGGCGATCAACAAGGCCGCCGGCGGTGACGCCGAGAACTATGAGGAAGTCCGCTACGAGGGTTATGGCCCCGGCGGCGTCGCCCTCATCGTCGAGGTGCTCACCGACAATCGCAACAGGTCCGCCTCCAATGTCCGTGCCGCCTTCACCAAGGCAGGCGGAGCGCTCGGCGAAACCGGCTCAGTCGCCTTCATGTGGGACCGCGTGGGCGAGATCTACTACCCGGCTTCGGCGGGCGATGCGGAAAAGCTGATGGACGCGGCCATCGAGGCCGGCGCCGACGACGTGCAGTCCGATGAAGACGGCCACACGATCCTCTGCGCCTTCGGAAGCCTCGGCGACGTCTCGAAGGCCCTGGAGAACACGCTCGGCGAGGCCGAGTCGGTGAAGGTCGTCTGGAAGCCGCAGAACAATGTCCCGGTCGACGAGGAGCGCGCGCAATCGCTGATGAAACTCGTCGCTACGCTCGAGGACGATGACGACGTGCAGAACGTCTATGCCAATTTCGAGGTCGACGACGCGACGCTGGCCAAGCTCAGCGCGGCATGAACGAAAGCGCCCTGCCGGTCGTCCGCATCACCTACTGCACGCAGTGCCAGTGGCTGTTGCGCGCCGGCTGGATGGCCCAGGAGCTTCTCTCCACCTTCGGTACCGACCTTGGCGAGGTTGTGCTCGTTCCCGGCACCGGCGGCGTCTTCATCATTACATGCAACGGCCGGACGATCTGGGACCGCAAGCGTGACGGCGGTTTCCCCGACGCCGCGAAGCTGAAGCAGCTCGTGCGCGACGTGATCGATCCAGAGCGTGATCTCGGCCATGCAGACCGCAAGGGCGACGAGCGGTCGGAGCCGCCGAAAACTGATGGTCTCTAGCGCAGCGCCATTATGAATGCCGCCAGTGCACAAAGTCCGGAGACCGTGCGCACATGGTTCCATTTCACCCACACGTCGAGATAGCGCTCCCACAGGGCGGCGCCCTCCCCGCTCGCCGGATCGACGGCGGCAAGCGCGTCGTTGAGCGGTACGTTGAAAAGCATCGTCACTGCCAGGATGCCGACGAGATAGAGCAGGCTGCCGGCGAGCAGCCAGCCCGAGCCATCCGCGCTCCAGTTCCAGATGGCGGCGACTGCCGTCACGAGACTGAGCACTGCCGTTCCCATGAACACGATCAGGAAAAGCGGATTGAGGATCGTGACGTTCACCGACTGCATCGCAGCGATGCCCTGGGAAGCGCCGAGCTTGGACAGCGCCGTCATCATGAAGGCTGAGAAGACGAAGAACAGGCCGGCCATCAGCCCGCTGCCAAGCGTCGCTGCGAAGGTAATGACGGTCATCAATGGGCTAACCATGGTTTTCCTCGAACCGTCAGCGACGAAGTTTCAGGATTTTCGCGAGCTGCGTATCCTTACCGCACCGCGCGCCAACACCTCACATCCAAGGGTCGATCGAGACGCCTGAATACTACGAATCGTGAGGATATTGTATGGCCTGAAGATTGACCTTTCAGTAGAGATTGTCGCAAGCCTCGTTCCACCGTGCCATCGAGGTTTCCATTTGAAGCTGACAGCCAACGCGCAGCGCGCAGGCGGGACCGTATTCAGACTGCCGCCAACTTTATGAAGCAATGCGCGGTCGTCAGCAAACGCGAGGCGCGATTGCAGCTGTCGTGCAGTTGCCGGTTCCCTTGCTGATCTTCCGCAGAAGATGCACCACAGTTCGCTTGATGACCGGATCGTCCTCGGCCTCGCCGCCGACGATGACCTGGTGGACGACACTCGAAACGACCAGTCTTTCTGGCCGAAAGCTTGCAGCAACGGCAGGTGCGGCAGCAGCGAGTGTGGCCGCGGTGAACACAGCGATCATTGCCAGTTTTCTCAAGTACCCTCCACTTGATCGGAACCCGGGTGTCACATTGCGCGGCTGGCACGCTCGCCGACACCCCAAATGGGAGCTGTGGCGATCGTCTGTTCTCCTTAGATGTCGCCAATCGGCATTATCGACGGAGGGGGACATGAAGAGGTTGTTGATGCTTCTCGGTGTGGCGGGCCTGACTCTGACCGGCCAGATCGCGGGCGGCGAGCTGACAGGTGTACAGAGCGCGCAGGCCGGCGGCATGGGCGATTGCATCAAGGTGGATCGCCGGAGGGACTACATCTATGTGGTGAATGTCTGCGAATCATCCGTCAGAATGCAATATTGCGGTACGCGGCGGCCCCACCGGAACCTGTCCGACCAGATCGGACCGGGAGCCATCTACGTAACCAACGTAGCGGGCGACGACGACATCACATGGTGGGTCTGCGAAGCCTCTGCCTACAACAGCAACCAATGCAGATTTGCCACCGGTCCGTGCCCGAACTGACCATTCTGGGATGCCTCGGCGCTTGTGAATGGCCGCTCCGATCCACCCATCGATCCGAAGACGGGACTTGCCGGGAGATGGGCGTGCATTGACCCGGTTGGGTGGGCTCGAGCGCGGTTGCTCTCGACAGGCGGTCATGTAATGCTGGAGCCGTTGTGGGGGGACAATGCTCCATGCAGCAGGGGGAGTCGGCATCCGATATTCTTCTGGATGCCACGCAGGACTTTGAATCGTGGCCGGATGCCTTGCGTTCGATCGCTGGCCAATTTAACGCCGATCATGGATTTGCCTATCTCGTGACGCCGCGGGGAACGCATGCGTTCGCTTCGCGCGGCAGCGAGGAAGTCCTTGCCAAGGTCGTCGCGGGAGGCTGGCACGAACGGAACCCGCGTATGGGACGGGGCCTCGAACATGCGCGGTCCGGCCCCGTCGGCTTGCTGACGGATTGGCGGCTTTTTACCCCGGTCGAGATCGCGCGCGATCACTTCGAACAAGAATTCGCGCGCTGGTACGATTGTATGCACTATGCGGGAACGTTCATCCCTTTCGCGCCGGAGTCGTTCCTGGTCGTCAGTTTCGAACGTTCACACAGGAAAGGGGAATACTGGGGTTCCGAGCTCGATCTGGTGTCGCGCAACATCGAGCAGGTGCGCAGATCGGTTGCCTATGCGCTGAAAGCCCAGGCGCAACTGGCGACGGGCCTTGTCGACGTACTCAGCGATGCCGGTCCGGCACATGCATGGCTGGGAGTTGACGGCCGCCTGCAGCATGGTTCGCCCGCATTCCTTGCCCTGGTCGGTCGTTTCGTCGGCATCCGAAGCGGCCGGGTCCATGCGCTCGACAACTGTGACTACCGGTTGCAGGTACTGATCTCGGCCGCGGCGAACGGTGAACGGATCAACGATACGGTGGCCCTGCATAGCCCCAGCCAGCCAGGCGACATCGCCTTCGCCAGGGCTCTGCCCATGCGCACCATGAATTGCGGGCTGCGCGCCTATGCCGACGTCTTGCTGTCGATCGAAGTCCAGCCGGCGCGCGAGACGACGCTCGAGACAATCCTGCGCGACCGCTTTGCCCTGACGCCTTCCGAAATCCGGCTCGCGCTGCGGCTAGATCAGGGAATGCGGCTGCGCGACGCGGCGGACGCGGAGAAGATTGCCTACGAGACCGCACGCACGCGGCTCAAAACGATCTTCGGCAAGCTGGGCGTGATCCGGCAGGCGGAACTGATCCGGCGACTGGGCGAATTTTCAGTTGAATATTGAGGGAGGAGAAGCATGTTGCTGCTGTCGTTATATATGCTTGCGGTCGTCGTGACATCATCGCTTAGCTATGACGACACCTATTCCTGCGTCGACAGTTCGAGCGTGATCGCCCTCTCGCTTTTCTAGAATTGATTTGGCAGCCGCGCTTAGCTGCAATCCACTTTATGGCCCTGTGTCAGAAACCAGCACCGTACTTCTATAATCATACCAGCTACTAAACCGAAAAAACTTCAGAAAAGTCATTTCGCAGTGTTTCCTTCCGGACTTTTCCCATTGTGTTACGGGGCAACTCCGGAACAAAGAACACACGCTTCGGAATCTTGTAACCCGCAAGTGTGGTTTTCAGCTTTGTTAAGATGGCGGCTTCCGTTACCGCATGGCCTGGCTGCATCACAACGGCGGCGACAATGCCCTCCCCGAAATCGCTGTGCGGCACCCCAACCACCGCGGATTCGAATATTCCTTCCAGATTGTCTATTTCTGTCTCAATTTCCTTTGGATAGACATTGTAGCCGCCCGTGATGATGAGGTCCTTGCCCCGGCCAACGATCTGCACATAGCCCTTCTTGTCGATCGTCCCGAGGTCACCCGTGATGAAGAAGCCGTCGTCTCGGAATTCCATCGCGGTCTTTTCCGGGTTGCGCCAGTACCCCTTGAACACGTTCGGGCCGCGAACTTCGATGACCCCGATCTCCCCCTGCGGCAGCGGCTTTCCGGTAGCCGGATCAGCAATCCGCAATTCCACCCCAGGCAAAGGAAAGCCCACCGAACCCGCAATCCGCTCACCTTCGAGCGGATTGGAGGAGATCATATTCGTCTCAGTCATGCCATAGCGTTCCAGGATGGCATGGCCGGTGCGAGCCTGCCATTGCTTGTGGGTATCTGCCAGAAGTGGGGCCGATCCCGAAACGAAAAGCCGCATTCCCGCGCATCGTTCGCGGTCAAGAGCACTACTCTGCAGAAGGCGGGCATAGAAAGTGGGAACACCCATCAGCACCGTAGCTTCGGGCAAAGCCGCCAGTATAAGATCCAGTTCGAACTTTGGCATGAAAATCATCGAACTGCCGGCAAACAGAGTGACGTTTATCGCTACGAACAGGCCATGGGTGTGGAAAATGGGTAGGGCGTGGATAAGAATATCCGCTTCGCGGAACCCCCAGTATTGCGACAGAACTTTGGCATTGGAGGCGAGGTTGCCGTATGAAAGCATAGCGCCTTTCGAACGCCCCGTCGTTCCCGAAGTGTAGAGGATCGCAGCAAGGTCCTGCTCCTCGCAGAGGGCGTCGGAAAACCGGACATCCTGCGAGGCAGCCAGCTCCGCAAGCGAACCGCCGCCAAGATCGTCCAGGCTCTCACAGGCCGCAACACTTCTTTTCGCACAAAGCGTACGCATCGCTCCGATGGACTGCGGCCTGCACACCACGAGCGCGGGCTCAGCATCCTCGATGAAGTAGTCCAGCTCGGCCATAGTATATGCTACGTTCAAGGGCAGATAGACGATCCCGGCGCGCAGGCAGGCAGCATAGAGCAGGACCGCATCGACACTCTTTTCTACCTGCACCGCGACGCGATCGCCCACTTTGACTCCGAGTAAGCGTAGCGCATTCGCATAGCGCGCCGATCCCTCACGTAAATCCTCGTAGGTTACGGCCTTGCCGTCCAGCATTCGCATGAAGGTTTTCCCTTCGCGATCTGTTCGCCCGATAAGGGAGGAAAATTGGTGCTTTGGCATGAAACTGTCCTTGGCGATTTTTTGAATCAGGTAGTTCGGGTCGAACCGTGACGCTAGAGAGCAACAGCTAGGTGCGATACGCCTGTGCGTTGCGCCAGATGCCGGACCTCGTTGGAGGTGACGATCTGTCCGGTTTCGACGAAGAGTTCATGGCTACGCTCGATCGCGTCGAGGTCGTAGAGATAGCTCACCATGAATCCGGCCGATTGCAGCAGCCCTTTGCGGGAATTGTCGGCATGGGGATGAATGCGTTCCAGCCGCGCTCCGTTGCCTAGGTGAAAACGGGCAACTGGATCGAGCGGCCGACCCTGCTTGTCCTTGGCCTTGAGAAGATACAGGGCCACCAGTTCTGAAAACAGGTCGTGCGAGTCCGGCTGCAGTTGCCTGCCGTCGAACGGCCCCAAGTCGGCAAGGCGTTCCCGATAGCGCGCGGTGAGGTATCTCGATTGCTCATCGGCCTGTTCGGCCGCCAGCCATGCGAGAAAACCCGGAATTGGCGACAGGGTAACGAAGGTTGACAAGATCGGAAGGTCGCGCCGAAGCTCTTCGACCACCTGCTTGATCAGGAAATTGCCGAAGGAAACGCCGGCCAGCCCCTTCTGGCAGTTCGAAATGGAATAGAAGACGGCCGTGGTAGCATTTCCGGCTGGTAGTTCTTGTCGTTCGGGAGACAGGACAGCATCGATACTGCCGGGTATTTCACGCATGAGCGCCACTTCGACGAAAATCAACGGCTCGTCGACGAGGGCTGGATGGAAAAACGCATAGAGGCGCCGATCCTGAGGAGCGAGGCGCAAGCGCAGATCCTCGAAATTGCCGATCCGGTGTACGGCTTCGTAGCGAATGATCTTTTCCAGGACATGCGCAGGCGCCGTCCAGTCGAGGCGACTAAGCACCAGGAAGCCCCGGTTGAACCATGAATTGAACAGGTGCCAGAAATCGTTATCGACTTCCGCCATGCCCGGCTGCTTGCTAATCTCAAGCAGATCTTCGCGCATGCGCACCAACGCGAGAGTGCCGCCCTGGACCCGGTTCAGACGGCGGAACAGTTCCTGCCGGCGCGGCTCCGCTGCCTTATGCAATGCAAGCGCCGTCGCCGGCCCGGGTTCCCTGCGATAATTTTCGATCGCTTCTTCCATCCATTTTGTGTCCGGCCCGAATACCCCCGCCAGAGTCTGAAGGAAGATCTGGCGCTTTTCGGCGCCGGCTCCTGCGTAGGCTTCGAGCAGGGACTTCGACCGCGCCACACCAGAAGCCTCTCCCTTGCTCGACAAAACATCTTCGGCGCCTTGTGCAAGATCGGGAGGGGTCCGCAATTCATCCCGAGAGCGAACGATGAGGGTGCGCCCGCGCTCGGTGATTTGCTGGATCATGTCCGTGAAAAACGAGATCGTGGCCATTCCACTGCTCCCATGGGCAAGGATGCCCGGTTATGGAAAATGTGCGGCGCGGATGCATCCCTTCAATTGGCAGGCGGGGCCCTCGGATCGATCGGTGTCAGGTTCGGCGGGAAGACGTTTTGTAATTCGTGGGCAAAAGCCAGTAGGGTTGGCTCGCTATAGGGAGCCCCAATGATCTGGATCGCAAACGGCATCCCGTCGCTCGTTTTGCCGCACGGCAGCGACAACGCCGGCAGGCCGGCAATGGACACCGCGTAGCCGATCGCCATCCAGCCGATGTAGTCAGGAAATGCAGTCCCGTCGCACTCCGTGACGAACTGTTGGTCGATCGGAAACGGCGGCACAATCGCCGAGGGCGTCACTAGAAAATCATAGTGTTCGAGAAACGACAGCATTCGTTTCCGCAATTGCGCCCGTATCCTCTCGGCATCGGCGATCTGCGCTCCGGTCAGTTTCAAGCCGGCCTCGATGTTCCATCTTACAGCTTCTCGCAGATCATCCTGCCAGCGCGGCAGCGTCTCTCCCCACGCGATCGCGAACTGCGCGGCGCGCAACGTACGGAAAGCCTCGTGAAGCCCGTCCAGAACAGGCGCCGCAGGTTCGATGGTAAAGTCTGCGCTGCGCATGCGCTCGACAGCCTCACCAAAAGAAGCACGAACTGAGCGGCTAACGGGTGTTATGCCCAGATCCACGGAAGCGGATATCCTGGCTGGCCGGGTACCCTTAGCACTGGACTTGCTGAATAAAGACTGCGCACCCGGAGCCGAAAGTGGATCGCGCGGCTCGAAGCCCACCATAGCCTCCATCGCCAGAGCTATATCTTCCACCGAACGCGCCATCGGTCCGACGACCGATAAGGGGTCGAAGGGGTTCGGGCGAGGCCCGCGGCCAAGCAGGCCAGGCGTCGGACGAAGTCCCACTACTCCGCAAAAGCTTGCCGGGCAGCGCAACGAGCAGGCGAAATCCGATCCCTGGGCCAGCCAGGCCATACCTGTGGCGATCGCCACAGCGGAGCCGCCCGAAGACCCCCCTGCCGTCAACCGCGTGTCCCATGGATTTAGCGTCGCGCCGAAGACATCGTTAAAGGTATTGGCGCCGGCTTCAAATTCAGGCGTGTTGGACTTCGCGATCACGATCCCGCCGTTAGCTTCGAGGCGTTCGACGCAGTAATCCGAAATCGCCGGGACATGCTCCCTGAAAGCCCTGGAGCCGAACGTCGTCCGCACCCCTGCCACTTCCATCGAATCCTTGATGACGATCGGCAGACCCGCCAGCAATCCACGCTCGTCCGGCGCCTGCTTTTCCAGTTCCGCAGCCCGAGCTTGCGCGCGCTCCACACAGCGCGTGGGCAAAGCGTTGACGATGCCATCCACCTCTTCGATACGGGCGTAGGCGGCTTCCACCAATTCGGTCGGCGTGACCTCACCGCTGAGCAGATGTTTGACGGCATCCGTAGCTGCCAGCCTCCATAGCGGCTGCGATCCGCTCATGTCATCCTGCCTTCCTTTGCGTGCCAGCCATAGGCAGCGATCCCTGCCTTAGCCCCCGAGATAGATCTGCTTGACGCGATCATCGTCTTGTAACTCGCGTGCGGGGCCTTGCATGGCAATGCAGCCTACCTCCAACACGTAGGCGAAATCGGCCAGTTGCAGTGCCTTACGCGCGTTCTGCTCGACCAGGAGGACCGTCGTGCCTTGCGCAGCGATCGTGCGAATGATGTCGAACACCTGATTGACGATGATAGGCGCCAGTCCCATGGATGGCTCGTCGAACATAATGAAGCGCGGGCCGGCCATGAGCGCGCGCCCGATGGCGAGCATCTGCTGCTCCCCGCCGCTGAATGTCCCGCCAGCCTGGCTGGCGCGTTCTTTCAGGCGCGGAAAGAGCGTGAACACCCGCTCCAGCCGACGGCCTACTTCTTGCCGATCGGGCACGGTCACTGCCCCTACCTCGAGGTTTTCCCGAGCAGTCAGATCGCCGAAGATCCGTCGCCCTTCAGGCACCATCGCCAGGCCACGACGCACGATGGCCCCCGGTTCCATTGAGGTAATGTCCTCTCCGTCAAAGCGGATACGCCCCGAGCGCTGGGCAATCAAACCGAACACGGACTTGAGGGTCGTCGATTTCCCGGCCCCGTTGGCTCCGAGCAGCGTCACGATCTTGCCGGCCGGCACGTTGATCGAAACGTCTTCGAGCGCCCGAATGGACCCATACCAACTGGACAGGCCCTCGATCTCAAGCATGTGGCTGCTCATTCCTCGGCTCCCAGATAGGCTTCGATCACCCGCCGGTCAGCCTTGGCGCCTTCCGGTGTACCATCGAAAATCTTTTGCCCGTGATCGATGACAACGATGCGCTCGCACAGGCTCATGATGAATTTCATGTCGTGCTCGATCAGGGCGAGCGTTAGCCCGCTTGCCTGGATGGTACGGATAGTCTCGATAAGGCCGGCCCGCTCGCCAGTGTTCATGCCGGCCGCCGGCTCGTCCAGCAGCAGCAGGGTTGGCTTGCTCATCAGCGCGCGCGCAATCTCCAAGCGGCGCTGTGCGCCGTAGGGCAGGCTGCCGGCCAAGTCGTCCCGCTTGTCATCGAGGGAAACTATCCGCAGAACGCGCTCGGCTTCCTTTCTCAGATTTTCCTGCTGGCGCTGAAAGGCCTTTGTGTGAAAAAACGCACCCCAGAACTTGTCGCCCAACTGCGTATGGCCGCCGACTAGCACGTTATCCATGACCGTCAACGAGTTGAACAGGCGGATATTCTGGAAGGTACGGGCCATGCCGCGGGCAGCGATTTGCGAAGGACGACGGCCGCCAATCGACTCGCCACGGAAAACGATATCGCCCTGTGTCGGCTTGAGCAGGCCCGTCATCAGGTTGAAAAGGGTGGTCTTACCTGCACCGTTCGGACCAATAATGCCCAGCACTTCTCCGGCCGCGATCGAGAACGACACGCCATCGACCGCTACGAGTCCGCCAAAACGTTTTCCGACTCCGCCGACCTGAAAAAGCGTCATCTGGGGCCTCCCTTTATGCCGCAGGCTGTCATGGCGTCGGTTCCCGGGCGGGACCGCGGCCCTTGCCGAAACGGCTGCCGATGTTCTGGCGCAAGGCCTTCCAGCCCAGATTGCCGAACAGGCCCTGTGGCCGGTAAATCATCAGCGCCACCAGCAATGCGCCGTATATGGCCATGCGGAAGGTTTCGAAGGGGCGTAGGATTTCCAGGCTGAAGGTCAGAAGGACCGCGCCGAAGGCGACGCCCCAGATATTGCCCAGCCCGCCGACGATGAGCATGCACAAGATCATCACCGATTCCAGATAGCTGAAATTGTCCGGGCTGATGAACGTCAGCCAGGGCGCGTAGAGCGACCCCGCCAACCCAGCGAACATCGCACCGGTAGTAAAGGCCGCGACCTTGTAGAGGCGGGTGTCGATGCCCATGGCCTCGGCAGCCATTTCATTATCGCGCAGCGCAAACAAGGCTCGGCCAAATGGCGAAGCCTGGATGACATGCGCCGTATAGATGACTAGGACCACGGCAACGCCGATAAGGTAGTAGAACGCCTGCTGGCTATCCAACGAAACCCCGAATAGTCGGGGAGCCGGAATGCCCGGTACGCCCATCGGGCCACGCGTCACGCTGATCCAGTTCAGCGCAAGCAGGCGCAGCACTTCTGCAAAACAGATGGTGGCGATCGCAAGATAGTCGCCGCGCAGCCGGATAGACACGAAGCCAAGGGCGGCGCCGACCGCGGCCGAGGCGGCCGCGCTGAGCAGGAACGCCGGCCAGAACGACCACTCCGCGCCGACCGTCAACAGCGCCGTTATGTAGGCGCCTATGCCGAAGAAGGCGGCATGACCGACCGACAGCAGTCCCGTGAAGCCGGTGGTGATGTTGAGGCTGACGGCCAGGACGATATAGAAGCCGCTCAGCACGATGATGCGCAGGTAGTAGTCGTTGGTTACCAGCCACGGCAGCACCAGCAGAGCTGCCGTGGCCAAGGCAATGGGAAGCGCTCGGCTTTGGTGGGGCGATACGGCTGTATCCGAAGCAGGATTGTTCATCATGCCCGCTCCCTTGACTTGCCGAACAGACCGTTTGGCAGAAATACGAGGAAGACAAACAGCAGCAGGTAAGCGAAGCCGTCTCGGAAGCCGGAGTGGATGTAGCCGGCGCCCAGCGCCTCGACGATTCCCATCAGCACCCCGCCGACCAGTGCGCCGGGCAGGCTGCCGATACCGCCTAGAACGGCGATGCAGAAAGCCTTGAGCGTCGGCGTGAAGCCCATTAGAGGGGAGATGCTGTTGTAATAAACCGCTGCAAGGATGCCTGCCACGGAACCAAGAAAGGTCCCGAGCAGGAAGGTCCCGTAGACGACACGATTGACGTTGATGCCCATTATCTTGGCCGTTTCCATGTCCTCTGCGGTCGCCCGCATCGATTTGCCGAGGCGGGTATGGTGGACGAGCACATGCATGGAGATCGCGAGCAGGACGGTGACGGCGATCACGACGCCCTGAAGCAGAAACAACCTAACCGAGCCGACCTTGATAAACGGATTGTCCACCGGAACCGGAAATGGCCGCGCCTGCGCGCCCCAGATGACCATGGCAAGGTTTTCAAGGAAGATCGAAACGCCGATGGTCGTTAAGAGCATGACCAGTCGCGGTGCGAAGAACACGGGCTTGTAGGCGACGCGCACCACGACAAGCCCGAGCAGGGCGGCAAAGCCCAGCCCGACAACCAGGGCGAGCGCAATCGGTACGCCGGCGAAGTAGGCGCTGACCGCAACGTAGACGCCCATCATGTAGCCAATGTCGCCGTGGGCAAAGTTCGCCAGGCGAATGACGCCGTAAGTCATCGAGAACCCGACGGTCATGAGGGCAAGGAAGCTGCCTATGACAAGACCGTTGAGCAATTGCTGGAGAAGGTAATCCACCATCCACCCCGCTGGTTGTCCGTAAGTAGGGTGGGCCAACCCACCCCTGGAGGTTGGATTTCAGAGCTGCTTTCCAGCCAGGACAATCTCGCCATCCTTGACGGTCAGCAGGATAATCCGCACCTCGGTATCGTGGTCGGCGTTGAACTTGTGCGACCCGGTCACGCCGCTAAAACCGTCCATCTGCTCGAGATAGTCTCGGATAGCTTCGCGGCTGACGCCCTTTTCGCGCATCGCGGCGAAGATCATGTTGGTGGTGTCGTAGGCGAGCGCACCGTAGCTTTCAGGCTTCTCGCCGTATTTGGCTTCATAGGCGGAGACAAACTCCAGCGATCCGGGAAAGCGTTCGTCGTTGGGGAAAAAAAAGCCGGGAAAGACCACGCCTTCGACCGCGGCGCCGCCAAGCTTGATGAGTTCCTGCGTCGTGAAGCCATCAGAGCCGAGGATAGGCAGTTCAAGCCCCAGCCGCTGTGCCTGCTGCACGATAAGGGCGCCCTCCCGGTAGTAGCCGATGATGAAGAGGATTTCCGGCTCGGCCTGCTGGACGTTGCTGATCTGCGGCGTGAAGTCGGTCGCGCCTTCAAGGTACGCGTCCTGCGCGGCTAGCTCGATCCCTCGCTTGGAAAGAGCATCTGCGAAGGCGGTGGCGAGACCTTGGCCGTAATCATTGTTGGCGTAGATGACGGCGATCTTCTTATAGCCCAGCGTATCGACGATATAGCCGCTCAACTGTTCGGCTTGCTGGAGGTCGGTTGGTTCCACGCGGAAGCTCCATCGCGAGGCGCCGGAGATCTTGCGATTGATGGAGTCCGTGACAACGGGAATGTTGGCCTTGTCGTAGATCGGCAGCGCTGCAAGGGTCGAAGAAGAGTTCCAGTGGCCGAGGACGGCCATGACGCTATCGTCGCTGACGATGCGTTGGGCGACCAGCGCCGCCTCCTTCGGGTTTCCCTGATCGTCCTGCACGACGAGGCGGATCTGGCGCCCGTCGATCCCGCCTGCGGCGTTTGCCTGCTCAATGGCAAGCTGGATCGCGCGGACCTTGTACTGCCCGAACTGCGCGCTATTGCCGGTCATCGGATTGGCACTGGCGAGCACGATGTCCTCGGCGGAAGCCGCATTAAAGGATGCACTTGCAAGCAGCATGGCGGCGGCTGCTATCATCTTTCTAAGCATGGCTGGTCTCCTCCCAGATTTGGCCTTTGGCTTCGTGTAAGAACTTAAATGAATCAATGCTCTGCCGACCGCCTACCAAACGATCAGGCGGACGGGCGTCGGGTTGTAGTTGTTGCAGGGATTGTTCACCTGCGGGCAGTTTGAGATTGCTACAAGCACATCCATCTCGGCCCTGAGATCGACGTATTCGCCCGCGCGCGAGCTGCCGGCGGCAATTGCCGCCTCTCCAGCGGCACCAACCGGGACGCTCATGAAGAAATTGACGTTCGGCACGACATCGCGCCAGCCCAAGCCATGAACTTCAAGCGCGCTCAGGAAATTCTCGCGGCAACCAGGGCTGTCCTCGACGCCATAGAGCATCCGGTTACTTGGAGCGCTACAGCAACCGCCAATGGTGTCGTGACCACCGAACGTATCGGCAACGATCGAAAAAAGCGCCTGCCCTCTGTCGGAATAAAGCTTGTGTCCCGCAGTGAGAAGCAGGGTACCCGCAGCCTTGATGGTATTGGGGGCATTGTATCGCTCCGCGGTGTCGGCGGCGTTGTAGCAGAGGAAATCCACCGCCTGCGAACCCTCCAGATCGATGATCCGCAGAGTTTTACCTTTGGGTACAATTCCCCCCCACGGCATGCGCGCTGGAACGATTTGGTCCAGCACAATGTCTTTTCCGGCCAAGCCCGCTAGCGGATTGATATCCGACATCTCCCATCCTCCCAGTTGGCCGCATTTCCATAATGCCGCATGCATGGTTGCTACTAATGTGTACACATGTCAACGTTATGTATGCAAAAAATGAAAGCATGAGTTTTTTATGGGAAGCTGATTTCCGACATCCGAGCCGAAATTGCTAAGGATCAAGGCATTTTTGAAAAAAAAGGCCGGAATTTTCGTGGAATGACTTTTCTCGCATAGTTGCTACCGGTACAATCTGTGTATACACGAGAGATGCCGCCGGCGACGCTTGGCAACGGGACGGAGATGAGGTCTGATGATGGTTCTGAGCCAGAGCCAGCTTATTCGCGCAGCACTGGAAGACGACATTGTTACGGGTCGCTTGACCGCTGGCGACAAGCTGGACGAGCAGCAGCTCGCCTCTCGCTTTCACGTTTCGCGCACGCCGGTTCGAGAAGCGATCCGCCATCTAGAGGCGCAAGGCATAGTTCAGGTCCGGCCACGCATGGGAGCGGTCGTCGCATCCTTTACCATCCCGCAGATTCTCGAAATGTTCGAGGTGATGGCGCAACTTGAAAGTCTTTGCGCCAGACTGGCCGCGCGCCGGATGAACGTACGAGAAAAGGAAAACCTCCAGCAGTACCATGAAATTTGCGGCGAGGCCGCACAGGCTGGGGAGTTCAATGACTATTACCACAAGAACGTCACGTTCCACGAAGCAATCTACGCGGGGGCTCACAACGGCTATCTTCAGGAGCAAACGCTGCGGTTGCGCTCGCTGCTCGCTGCCTACCGGCGCTACCAGCTAAGCTTCAAGGGCCGCATAGCGGCCTCCTATGCCGAACACGGCGCCATCGTCCGGGCCATCATGGACAGTGATGATGAAGCAGCAAGCCGTCACATGCATGATCATGTGAACATCCAGGGTGATACCTTCACGGACTTTCTCGCGACGCTGCCCTCCCCCCGCGTCAGCGACTGACTACCGAACATCATGGGCACATTGGCTGATACCGGTTTCGCGGACACCGAGACTAAGGTGTTTAACGGACCTGGTGAGTGGGAATGCTCTACGTTGCCGCCGTCGTCGATCTGTTCTCCCCGCGCGCCGTAGGCCGGATAATGAAGGCCGAGATGACGGCCCAACTCGACACCGGCGTCCTCATCATGGCGACCTGGCGGGACAAACTATGCTAGCTTAACCTTGTGTCCATATCGTGCATGGGTGCGTCGGCAGCTTCGCAAGCGTCGGGGCGGAAATGCTGTGATTGCAGGCGGAGTTTACGAAGACCGGTCCTACTCGCCTCACCATTGAACATAAGAAGGCCAAAATGGCGGTACCGACGAGTTGAGTAATTCGGCGGCTGCCTGCTTTCACCGCGATCGGCATCGCGGCAAACAAATGAACGATGCTCGCCAAAAAGCGCGCAGATTCACGACCGTAGCAGCCGCGCTTGGTGTCAAAAGCGTGCCCGAGCCGATTGCACAACAGCCTCCGGCCATGATAGTCAATCGACCGTTGCGGGTATGATGTAATGGTAGCTTGTCAGCTTCCCAAGCTGAACGCGAGGGTTCGATTCCCTCTACCCGCTCCAGCCTTCAGACTATCTGATATGGCGACCGCTTCAGGACCGCGATATGACAAGTCAGGGTCCCCGAACTTCACCGTGACTTCTGCCCGACGGGTATCCCGTTCAGCCGCGAAGCGTACTCGCAGGCGGAACCGACAGCAAAGCCTCATATCGCCAGATACTGGGTCCGCAGTTCGGCGTTCTCCAGAACGGCATTGGCCGGGCCGTCGAAGGCGATCTGGCCCATGTCGAGAATGAGCGCGCGGTTTGCGAGTTCCAACGCCGCCACCGCATTCTGCTCGACGATGATGGTGGTGATGCCGCGCCCTTTGATCTCGTGCACGATGCGCTCGATCTCCTTGACGATGACCGGCGCCAGCCCCTCGTAGGGCTCGTCGAGAAGGAGCAGTTTGATGTCGCGCGCCAGCGCGCGGGCGACGGCCAGCATCTGCTGCTCACCGCCGGAGAGGGTCACCCCTTCCTGCTTGCGCCGCTCCGCCAGCCGCGGAAAATGCTCGTAGATCTGCTCCAGCGGCCAGCCCTTGGGCTCGGCGATCCGGGCCAGCTGGAGATTTTCCTCGACCGTAAGCCCGGGGATAATGCGGCGATCCTCCTGGACGAGCTGGATGCCGTGCCGCGCAGCCTGGAAGTCCTTGAGCTTGTGTATCGCCTGGCCGTTGAGCCAGATCTCGCCACGCTTCAATTCCGGATCAGCGGCGCGCGCCAGCGTGCGCAACGTCGAGGTCTTGCCGGCCCCGTTGCGGCCGAGGAGCGCAACGACGTCGCCCTCGGCGACATCGAAGCTGACGCCCTGGACGATATAGCTTTCACCGTAATAGGCATGGATGTCGCGCACGCTGAAATAGGCGGGCGCCGCGGTCGCGGAGGAACTGTCCGGCATCGTCATCGCGTTCATCAGTGGGTGCCTCCGAGATAGGCTTCCTGCACTTTCGGATTGCCCCTCACCTGGTCGGGCGGACCGTCGGCGATGATCCTGCCTTGGGCGAGCACGGTGACGCGGTCGGCCAGCGAAAACACGACGTGCATGTCGTGCTCGATGATGACCTTGGTCATCCCGCGCCCCTTGAACTTCTTCAGAAGATCGATCGTCGAATTGGTGTCGTGCCGCGACATGCCGGCGGTCGGCTCGTCGAGCAGCAGCAGCCGCGGATTCTGCACCAGGCCCATCGCCAGTTCCAGACGTCGCTTGTCGCCGCGCGACAGGCTGGCGGCTACGGCGTCCTTCTGATGCGCAAGTCCGACATCGTTCAGGCAGTGCATCGCGTCGTCGATTATTTCGGTGCGCTTCGCCATGGCCTGCATCGGGTTGAGCTTGAACGCTCCGTCATGCTTGGCGAAAGCCGGCACCATGACGTTCTGCAGCAGCGTGAGGTCGGGAAAGATCTCCGGCGTCTGGAACACCCTGACGATGCCCATCTGATTGATCTCGTACGGCTGCTTGCCGGTGATGACCTCGCCGTCGAAGACGACTGCTCCGGTGTCCGGCGCCAGCCGTCCGATGCAGACGTTGAGCAGCGTCGACTTGCCGGCACCGTTCGGTCCGATGATGGCGTGGGTGGTGCCTTCCATCACCTGCAGGTCGATATCCGACAGCGCGCGCAGGCCGCCGAAGCTCTTGTGCACGTCGGCTACGTGAAGAACGGCATTGCTTGGCATTGCGCTACTCCGCCGGCTGGGGTTGGGCGGCAGGCGTCGCCTCGCGATCGCCTGGCCGACGACGGTTGAACAAATTCCAGATTCGGCGCAGTCCCTCCATGATGCCGCCTGGCAGGAAGATGACGATCAGCATGAAGACGACGCCGAGCGTCAGATGCCAGCCATCGCCAACGAAGAGGGACAGGAAGGCGACCAGTGGGTCTTCGATCGCGTCGGGCAGGAAGCCAAACACGTCGTGCAGCGTGGCATCACCGAAGGACGAGAAGATGTTCTCGAAATATTTGATCACCGCGGCGCCGATCACCGGCCCAACCAGCGTGCCGACGCCGCCGAGTATCGTCATCAGCACCACTTCGCCCGACGCGGTCCACTGCATGCGCTCCGCGCCGGCAAGCGGATCGGTCGCCGCCATCAGCCCGCCGGCAAGGCCGGCATAGACGCCGGAGATGACGAAGGCCGCGAGCAGGTAGGGCCGCGTGTTGAAGCCGGTGTAGCGCATGCGGTTCTGGTTCGACTTGATCGCCCGCAGCATCATGCCGAAAGGCGAGCGGAAGATGCGTATCGAAATGAAGAAGCCGGCGATGAGCGCGAGCGCGCAGGTGTAGAAGCCGGCATAGCCGCCGCCGCTGATATAGAGGTCGAAGAAGTTCACGCGCGGCAGACCGGGACCCGCTCCGTCGAACAGCCTGTCAATGACGCGCGGATCGTTGAGCGACAGCTGCAGCCCTGTCTCGCCATTGGTCAGCGGCGTCAGCACCGAATAGGCGAGGTTGTAGCTCATCTGGGCGAAGGCCAGCGTCAGAATCGAGAAGTAGATGCCCGACCGCCTGAGGCTGACATAGCCGATGACGAGCGCGAAGATAGCGGTGAAGAACACCGCCAGCATCAGCGCCGGGACAATGTTCATCGTCAGAAGCTTGAACGACCAGACCGCCGCATAGGAGCCGACGCCGACGAAGGCCGCGTGGCCAAAGGAGAGATAGCCGGTCAGGCCGAACAGGATGTTGAAGCCTATGGCGAAGAGGCCGAAGATGCACATCTTCTGCATCAGCGCCGGATAGGCCGCACCTATGGGCTGCAGGATGATCGGCATCAGCAGGATGACGGCGGTGAACGCCAGGAAAAGGAACCAGTCGTTGCGCGAGAGGCCAGCAAACATCTTCTAGTCCTCCATCACGCCCCTGCGGCCGAGCAGCCCGCGCGGCAGGGTCAGAAGAATGACGACGGCGACCAGATAGATGATGATCTGGTCAATGCCCGGGATGATGGCCTTCACCTCGTTCATCGAGGCGAAGGACTGCAGGATGCCGAGCAGGAAACCGGCGGCCACAGCGCCGCCGAGCGAGCCCATGCCGCCGACGACGACCACGACGAAGGACAGCACCAGGAACTCCATGCCCATGTGGTAGTCGGGCGGCAGGATCGGCGTGTACATGACGCCCGCAAGCCCCGCGACAACCGCCGCCAGTCCGAACACGACAGTGAAGCGGCGCTGGATGTCGATGCCCAGGAAACCGACCGTCTGCCGGTCATGCATGCCGGCCCGCACCACCATGCCGTATGTGGTGAACTGCAGGAAGGCGAAGACGGCGCCGATGACCGCGAGCGAAAACAGCAGATAGACGATGCGCCACCAGGGGTAGGCCAGCGTCTGCCCCAGGCCGAAAATCTCCCCAACATAGGCAGTGCCGGCGAAGGCGTCTGGCGCCGGCTGCGGAATCGGGTTGGCACCGAAGAAATGCTTGATGATCTCCTGGATCACGATGGCCAGGCCGAACGTCACCAGGATCTGGTCTGCGTGCGGCCGTTTGTAGAAGTAGCGGATCAGCCCGCGCTCCATGGCGATGCCGACGAGAAGCATCACCGGGATGGCAAGCACGATCGAGGCCGGAACCGAATAATCGTTGAGCACCGCGCCGAAATCGCCGAGCCAGGCTTCGACGTAGGGCGTGCGCACTTCAAGCGGGCTGCCCCAGGCGGTCGTCTGCTCCGGGTCGATGACCACGCTCTCGAGATTGAGCAGCTTGTTGAAGGTGACGGCGCAGAAGGCGCCCAGCATGAACAGCGCGCCATGCGCGAAATTCACCACGCCGAGCGTGCCGAAGACGAGCGTCAGCCCGAGCGCGATCAGCGCATAGGCGCCGCCCTTGTCGAGCCCGTTCAGTATTTGCAGCAGTATGGCATCCATGGTCCGCTCGGGTCCGTTCGATCATGCCTCACGGGGAGTGGCTCCGGCCGCCCGTGGCGGCCGGAGCCAGAAGATCAGCACTGCTTGGCATCGTAAGGGCCAAGCTCGCCACCGAAGATGGACGGATCGTAGGTGGTGACATCCCGCGACACGACCTGGACGATCTCCATCAGGTCGAACTTGTCCTTCGGCTCCTGCTTGCCGCGCACGACCAGGCAGGGCTTCATGCACTGGTGGTCTTCTGCGCGATAAAGCGTCGCTCCGTTGCCCATGCCGTCGAACTCGAAGCCTTCCAATGCCTTGATGACCTCTGGTGCATAGAACGTGCCGGCACGCTCGCAGGCATCGGCATAAAGCAGGGCCTGGACATAGCAGGTGTGCGCCGCCTGCGAGGGCGGCGTGCCGTACTCCGCGCCAAAGGACTTGGTGATCGTCTTGGTCGCCTCGTCGTCCAGCTTCCAATCCCAATTGCTGGTGCCGAATATGCCCTTCACGGCATCGCCTGCACCTTGCGCCATCAGCTCCGAGAACAGCGGCACGACGATCTCGAAGTTCTTGCCGTTCACCTGCTTGTCGCGCAAGCCGAACTGCACGGCCTGGGTCAGCGAGTTGACCATGTCCTTGCCGTAGTGGTTGAGGATCAGCACGTCAGCGCCGGAGTTGAGCACCGGCGTGATGTATTGCGAGAAATCGGCCGAACCGAGCGGCGTGCGCACCGCGGCTACCGTCTCCCAGCCGAGCGCTTCGGTTGCCGCCTTGATCGACTCCTCCTGGGTCCAGCCCCAGGTGTAGTCGGCGGTCAGGTGATAGGCTCGACGGTCCTTGCCGTAGGCTTCGCCGATGACCGGTCCCAGCGCCACGCCCGACTGGTAGGCATTGAAGAAGTGACGGAAGCCGTAGCGCTTCTTGTCCTTGCCGGTGGTGTCGTTGGAATGGGTCAGGCCTGACATGTGGATGACGCCCATGTCCTGGCACAGCGACTGCACCGCGACCGCTTCGGCGGACGAAGAGCCGCCCGAGATCATGATCGCACCGTCGCGCTCGATCATGCGCTTGGCGTTGTCGCGGGCCGCGTCGGTCTTGGTCTGCGAATCGCCGTGCACCTGGGCGACCTTCTTGCCGAGGATGCCGTTGCCCTTAAGAGCGGTCGGCTTCATCGTCGCGATCAGGCCGCCGTCTCCCTCGCCATTCAGATGTTTGACCGCCAACTGGAACGCCTTCAGCTCGTCGGCGCCCTCGTCGGCGTAGGCGCCAGTCAACGGCACGCTCCAGCCAAACGTCACCGTGTCCCCCGTCGGCACGTTGCAGGACATATCCTGGGCATAGGCGCCGCGGATAAAATGCATCGGCGCGGCGAGGCCGACACCTGCGATTGCACTGTTCCTCAGAAACAAGCGACGGTTCATGGTCTTGAACTTCATGTGGATTCCTCCCGTGGATGCCGCGCCGGCCAACGGCCGATGCAAACGAGGCATTTCGCCTGATCCCGTTTTCGATCCATTTTGTCATCACCGCAATAAGCCATTGGTTTAACACGCATTTTTTGTAAATCCTTGTGCTTGCGAATGAATGAATTTGTCAATAATTTCCAATTGATGGGAAAAGCGACCGCCAAAAATACTCTGGCCGGCCTGAAGATAAGGGCCAGACGCATGCAGGCCGGCATGACGCAGGGCGAGTTGGCGCGACGCGTTGGGATTTCGGCGTCTTATCTGAACCTCATAGAACTCAACAAACGCGCGATCGCCGACGTGCTCGTCGAGCGTGTCGCCAACAGTCTGGACGTGGAGCGATCCGAACTCGACGGCGAGGCGGAGCGGCGGGTCGTCGCTAACCTGGAGGAGATCGCAGCCGATCCGGAGATAGCGAACGCGATCGATCCTCCCGGCCCGGCTGCGGACCTCATAGGCAGGAATCCCGGCTGGGCAGATCTGGTCCTTGCGCTGCACCGCGCCTGGCACGACCAGAAGGAAGCGGCCGCGGCGCTGGCCGACCGGCTAAACCGGGATCCGTTCCTGGGAGACAGCGTGCATCGCATGCTGACCCATGCCGCCTCGATCCGGTCGGCATCCGAGATTCTGGACACGGAGAACGGGCTGAGCGATGCGGAGCGCCGCCGCTTCCTGGCAATCGTCGCCGCTGACTCCCAAAAGCTCTCGGGAGCCGCGCAATCGCTGCTGGAATTCTTCGACAGCACCCGCATTCGCGTGCGGTCGGCCACGCCGGCCGAGCATGTGGATGCGTTCATCCTAGCCACCGACAATCACTTTCCCGATCTGGAAGCTCTCGCCGCGGACTTCCTCACGCGCGGCGGCCATGACAAACGCCTCCAGCCTGCAGGAAACAAGCTCCCTTCCGAGCCGACCGCTCCCGACACGGTCGAAGCGCGGCGCTTTGCATGGACCAGGGGAACGTTGCAGCCCGAAGTCGCCGAAGCGACCCGGGAGCTTGTCGACACCCATCCCGCCCTCGCATCCGAGGAATCCCGGCGCCTGGCGTCGGCGGCCTTGGAGGCTTACGCCGCAGCCGCGGCGCTGATGCCATACGAGCCATTTCTCGAGGCCGCCGAGAAATGGCGCTACAACATCGACGCGCTGTGCCGGCTGTTCGATGTGTCCTACGAGCAGGCCGCGCACAGGCTCGCGACGCTTCGGCGTGCCAGCGCCGAGGGCGTCCGCTTCGCCTTCATGCGGTCCGATGCCTCGGGCTATGTCACCAAGCGCCTGCCCCTGCCGCGCTTGCCGCTGCCGCGCTACGGCAACGCCTGCCCTCTATGGGTCATAAATTCGGCCTTCCAGACGCCGGGCACGACCGTCCGCAGCTTCGGCAAACTGCCCTCCGGCGACCAGTTCCTGTTCTTTGCCCGGGCGGTCGAGAAGCATTCGCCAACCGCCGCGCTGCCCCGCCATCTCCTGTCGGTCATGCTGGCCTGCTCCGTCGCCGAGGCGGACCGGGTCTGCTATGCCGAAGGCATCGACCGGGTGGCCGCGATGGCGCCGGTCGGCACGATCTGCCGGCTGTGCCCGCGCGCCGACTGCAGGCACCGGCACGAGGCGCCGCTGATCGTGTAACGCCGTGCGCTTGGAGTGTTCGAAACCCCAGCACGATATTTGAGCGGAGAACGGCATCTAAGCCGTAGAAACCTGCCATTCCCGGGGATCTGAAGTTCAATCGACCATAGGTCGAAATGATTATGGCGACGCGACGCCAAGCCCGTATAGGTTGAGGCAAAAAATGGCCGGGGAACCGATCTATGGCCAAGGCCCGCATACTCATCGTGGAGGATGAGCCAAATATCGTCGAATCGCTGAGCTTCATCCTTGGGAGGGCCGGCTTCGACGTGGACACCGTCGCCAACGGCGTCGAGGCGCTGGACCGTTTGCGGCGCCAGTCCTTTTCGGCTCTTGTCCTCGATATCATGCTGCCCGGCATGAACGGCCTCGACGTACTGAAAACCATCCGCGCCGATCAAGCGCTGACGATCCTGCCGGTCATGGTGCTGACCGCCAAAGGCCAGGCGAGCGACCGCAGGGCAGCAGAAGCGATCGGCGCCGACATCTTCGTCACCAAACCCTTCTCCAACGCCGAGGTGGTGCAGCACGTCACCCGCCTTGCGTCGGGCGGGACGCGCCAATGAGGCGCGGGACGGCCGATCCGCAGGGGATGCGCGACGCCGCCTCGCTGCTACCCGTCGCTGCGGCCATCCTGCTGCTGCCGCCCTTCATCGTCGTCTTTGCCGCGCCTGTGCTGATTGCCGGGATACCGCTCATCGTCGTCTACGTCTTCGGCGTCTGGGCGGCCATCGTGCTCTGCGCCTGGCTGCTGGCGCGCAATCTCGCGACGGTAGAGATCGACGCTGGCATGGAGGAAAAGGCGGAAGCACGGTCTTCGCCTGACCGACGCTGATGCTTCACGTCAACCTCGTCGTCATCGTCTGCCTTGCCTATGTTCTGATCCTTTTCGGCGTGGCTTTCGCCGGGGACCGGCGGGCGCGGCGGGACCCCAGCGGATGGCTGTCCTCGCCGCTTATCTACACGCTTTCGATCTCGATCTACTGCACCTCCTGGACCTTCTTCGGCGCGGTCGGTTCGGCGGCGACGAGCGGCATGGAGTTCGTCACCATCTATCTCGGGCCTACGATCGTCTTCGCCGGCTGGTGGGTGTTCCTGCGCAAGCTGGTGACTGTCGGGCGGGTCCACAACATCACCTCGATCGCCGATCTGATCTCGGCGCGGTTCGGCAAGAACCCGGCACTCGGCGCGATGGTGACGCTGATAGCCTTGGTCGCGGCGGCACCCTACATCGCGCTGCAGCTCAAGGCGCTCACCGCGAGCTTCCAGGTGGTGACTTTTCCGGCCGGCGCGGTCGTTGCCGCAGGGACCGAGATCGAGCCGGACTATGCCATCGCCTTCTGGCTTGCGGTGGGGCTCTGCGTCTTCTCGATCATGTTCGGAGTCCGCAACATCGACGTCAACGAGCGCCATCACGGCGTCATCGCGGCGATTGCGCTGGAAGCCGTCGTCAAGCTGGTCGCGCTGCTCGCCGTCGGCATCTGGGTGGTCGCCAGCCTCTCCGGCGTGCCGGCCGATGTCTTTGCCAACGCGCCGGTCAGCCTTCTCAATCCGGAGCCCACCTTCGGTGCACGCTGGGTGACGCTGTGTTTCCTCGCGGGCGCGGCGGTCATCTGTCTGCCCCGCCAGTTCCAGGTCACCGTCGTTGAAAATTCGAGCGAGCGACAGATCCGCACCGCCTCGTGGCTCTTCCCGCTCTACCTGTTCCTCATCTGCCTGTTCGTGGTGCCCATCGCGATCGCCGGCCTGAACCGGCTGCCGGCCGGATCCGATCCCGACCTCTACGTGCTCACGCTGCCGCTGGCCGCCGACCAGAACGCGCTCGCGCTCCTCGCCTTCCTCGGCGGCTTTTCTTCTGCGACGTCGATGGTCATCGTCGCTTCGATCGCGCTTTCCACGATGATCTCGAACCACCTGGTGATGCCGCTGGCGCTGCGCTCGATCCTGCCGGCGGCGAGCGCCCAGAACGTACGCGGCTTCATCCTCAAGGCCCGGCGGGCCAGCATCGTCTTCATCGTCTTCCTGGGCTTCCTCTATTTCCGCCTGAGCGGCAGCACCTCGAATGCGCTCGCCGCCATCGGGCTGATCTCCTTCTGCGGCGTGGGGCAGTTCCTGCCCAGCATCGTCGGCGGGCTCTACTGGCGCTCCGCCACGCATGGCGGCGCCATCGTTGGCCTCGCAGCGGGCTTTGCGATCTGGGCCTACACGCTGTTCCTGCCGAGTTTTGGAGGCTTTCTCCTGATGCCAGCCAGCGTCATCGAGAACGGACCATTCGGCGTGGCCTGGCTGAAACCATACGCGCTGTTCGGGCTCGACCAGTTCGACCCGCTCGTGCACGCGACGTTCTGGAGCGTCGGCATCAATACGGTGCTTTTCGTCGTGGTTTCCATGCTGTCCGAACCGACGCCGCTTGCCCGGCTCCAGTCGACGCTGTTCATTGACGTATTTCGCCGGCAGACCGAAAGCGAGCTGCGCGTCATCCGCCGCACCGCGCGGCTTGCCGACCTGCGCCGCATCGCCGAACGCGTGCTCGGACCCGTCGAGGCGGTACAACTCTTCGACGGCGAGGCGCGAGGACGCGCCGTGATCGCCAGCGACGAACTCATCTCCCTGGTCGAGCAGCGCCTTGCTGCCAATGTCGGCGCCGCCTCCGCGCGTTCGCTGGTGTCGCGCGTGGTCACCAGCGAGACGATCGGCGTGGAGGAGTTGAAACGGCTTGCCGACGAGACGGAGCAGATCCGCGCCTACTCCGCCGAGCTGGAGCGCAAGTCGCGGCAGGTGGAGGCCACCGCCGCCGAACTGGCGCAGGCGAATCAGCGCCTGCGCGAGGTCGACACGCAGAAGGACGAGTTCTTGAGCCAGGTGAGCCACGAAGTGCGCACGCCGATGGCGTCGATCCGCTCCTTCAGCGACATCCTGCTCACCAACCGGGATATCGGGGAAGAGGAGAAGCTCCGCTTCCTCGGCATCATCCAGAACGAAAGCCTGCGCCTCACCCGACTGCTCGACGGTATTCTCGACGTCAGCCAGATGGAAAGCGGCAAGCCGGCGTGGGAGGCCGCCCCGTTCGATCCGGACGCGGCCATCGACCAGGCGATCGAAAGCTGCGAGGCGCTGGCGCGCGCCGCCGGAGTGGCCCTCACGCGTACGCGAAGTATCGGCGGAGCCGTCGTCGTCGGCGACCGCGATCGTTTCGCGCAGGTGTTCATCAACCTCGTCTCCAACGCGGTCAAATACAACACCAGCCCGAAGCCGACGGTGACCGTTTCCAGTTCGCTGCGCAAAGGGGTCTACGAGGCGCGCGTGGTCGACAACGGTCCGGGCGTTCCGGAGAGCGAGCGCGAACGCATCTTCTCGAAGTTCGCGCGTGGGCCGACGCTGCGCCAGGGCGGGGCGGGCCTCGGCCTCGCCATCAGCCGCCAGATCATCGAGCAGTTCGGGGGGCAGATCTCTTGCGCCGACACGGCGAAACCCGGAGCCGCCTTCGTGGTTCGCATCCCCTGCACGTGATCCGCCGGCACTCAGCGGCGGACGCCCCCATCCTAGTCCGGAACGCGAAAATGCTTCGACAGCTTCAGGCCCTGCGCCTGGTAGTTGGAACCGAGGTCGGTGCCGTAAAGGGCCTTCGGCCGCTTCAGCATGTGCTCGTAGACCAGGCGGCCGACGATCTGGCCGTGCTCGAGGATGAAGGGCACCTCGTGGCTGCGCACCTCGAGCACCGCGCGGCTCCCGGTCCCTCCGGCCTCCGAATGGCCGAAGCCCGGATCGAAGAAGCCGGCATAGTGGACGCGGAACTCGCCGACCAGCGGATCGTAGGGCGTCATCTCGGCGGCATAGAGGGGCGGCACGTGCACCGCCTCCTGGCTGACCAGGATGTAGAACTCGTCCGGGTCGAGCACGAGCTCGGGCGCGCCGTGATTGTAGAGCGGCTCCCAGAAGTCGAGGACATCGTGAGCATTGCGCTGGTCGACATCGACAAGCCCGGTGTGGTGCTTGCCGCGATAGCCGATGAGAGCGCCCTTCTCGCCACTGAGATCGATCGAGAGGGCTATGCCGCCGCCTGAGATGTTGGGCGGCTCGGTGGCGACGAGCGTCTCGGCGCGGTGCAGGATCTCGAGCTCGCCTTCGGAGAGAAGGGCGTTGCCGGTGCGGAAGCGTATCTGCGACAGGCGCGAGCCGGTGCGCACGACGATCGGAAAGGTGCGCGGGCTGACTTCGAGATAGAGCGGGCCGGAGTAGCCGGCCGGTATCTTGTCGAACTCGCGGCCATTGTCGGTCATGACGCGGGTGAAGATGTCGAGGCGGCCGGTCGAGCTCTTCGGATTGGCCGAGGCCGAGATGCCGGCCGGCAGGTTCAGGCCTTCGAGCAGCGGCACGATGTAGACGCAGCCGGTCTCCAGCACCGCGCCGGCCGCGAGGTCGATCTCGTGCAGCTTCAGCCGATCGAGCTTGTCGGAGACCTTGCTGGTCGGGCCCGGCAGGAAGCTCGCGCGCACGCGCCATGCCTTTTCGCCGAGCCTCAGATCGAGGCTCGCGGGCTGGATCTGGTCGGGGTCGAGCGGGCGCGGCGCGGCAAGCGCGCCGGACTGGAACAGCGCGGCGATCTCGATGTCGGGAAGAATGCCTGTCTGGCGCAAGCGATGCGTCTCCATGCGGCATGGCTCGCCCGAAGGCTTCGCATACGTCCATGCTGGCCAAGTGGTTTAGCAATCGGCGTGATTGACGCAAGCCGGAGACGGGTCTAAAGGGTCCGTTATCCCGTGGTGATTTGGCCGGTCGGCTTGCAGCCACGTTAAACAAGTCGCTAAAGGACCGTCGGCCCGCCAAGGCCTTGTGGACCGGTTGCGACTTTCGCGGCCGGTTTTTTGTTGTTTGAGGCATGCGATGACCAAGACGCGCAATTGGAAACCGGCCACCCAGCTGGTGCATTCGGGCGCGCTGCGCTCCCAGCACGGCGAGACGTCGGAAGCGATCTACCTGACACAGGGCTACGTCTACGAGACCGCGGAAGCCGCCGAAGCGCGCTTCAAGGGCGAGGAGCCGGGCTTCATCTATTCGCGCTACGCCAACCCGACGGTCGACATGTTCGAGCGGCGCATGTGCGCACTGGAAGGCGCGGAAGACGCCCGCGCCATGGCGTCGGGCATGGCCGCCGTGTCGGCCGCGATCCTGTGCAGCCTCAAGGCCGGCGACCATATCGTGGCGGCGCGGGCGCTGTTCGGCTCCTGCCGCTGGGTGATCGAGACGCTGGCGCCGAAATACGGCATCGGTGCCACGCTGATCGACGGAACCGACATCGCCAACTGGGAAAAGGCGGTGCAGCCGAACACGAAGCTCTTTTTCCTCGAAAGCCCGACCAACCCGACGCTCGAAGTGGTCGACATCGCGGCGGTGGCGACGCTTGCCAATTCGATCGGGGCACGGCTGGTCGTCGACAATGTCTTCGCCACGCCATTGCAGCAGAAGCCGCTCGAACTCGGCGCGCATATCGTCGTCTATTCGGCGACAAAGCACATTGACGGCCAGGGGCGTTGCCTCGGCGGCATCGTGCTTTCCGACAAGGAGTGGATCGACAAGAATTTGCACGACTATTTCCGCCACACCGGCCCGAGCATGTCGCCGTTCAACGCCTGGACGCTGCTCAAGGGGCTGGAGACGCTGCCGGTCCGGGTCCGCCAGCAGACCGAGAGCGCCGGAAAGATCGCCGATTTCCTGGCCGGCCGGCCGGAAATCTCGCGCATCATCTACCCCGGGCGCGACGATCATCCGCAGGCTGCCGTGGTGAAGAAGCAGATGAGCGGCGGCTCCACCCTGATCTGCATCGACCTCAAGGGCGGCAAGAAGAGCGCCTTCGCGCTGCAGAACGGGCTGGACGTCATCAAGATCTCCAACAATCTCGGCGACGCCAAGAGCCTGATCACGCATCCGGCGACCACCACGCACAAGAACCTGACCGACGAGGCGCGCGCCGAACTCGGCATCGGCGGCGGCACGCTCAGGCTGTCGGTCGGGCTGGAGGATACGGACGACCTGATCGCCGACATCGGCGAAGCGCTGGACCGGGCGGGGTAGGCCGGGGGTTTTCCGGTCGAATGGGCGGCGCTTCGTTCTGACACGTTGGCGCTGCCCCTCACCTGCCTACCGGCATCCTCTCCCCGTGAACGGGGAGAGGCAAAGCTCTCCACCCACGCGTTTCGTCATCGCCACGCCTCGTTTCCGATCTGGCCGTTGAAAGAAGTCGGGAAGACGGGAGGGTCGTGACCACCAGTCTAAATTTTGTAATGGGTGGTCTTGTCGACCCAGCCTGACCCCTTGGCGTCAGGCGACGGAAGGCTTTGGGCCTCCGCCCCCGTCCGGTGGCTGTCGCCGCTTTCGGCCGGGCACACGTCCTGTCGGCCACGAGATACTCCAGTGGTCCGGGACGTACGGTGCTCCGTCTGCCTCCGTCGCAGACCAGCGACGATAGGCTGTCGCTCGTCCGCCCGGCATGCCGGCCTGTCGGGCGCCCTCGGGACCGTGGAACCGCTTCCACGGGTGGGAGGTCACCGCCGCCCTCCCCGTCATCCGGTCCATGACCCGGGTTCCCGCGAGAGCGATGGGCCAAGTATCGCCGGGAGCCGGAGCGGGTGAGTGCAGTTGCGAAAACTTTTTACGGAAAGGTCGACCGGGATGTCGCCGCCGACGGACAGAAAAGAAAACAGCTTCAGTGGCTTGCCCCATAGGTTGGCGGGGCGAAAAAATCGCCAGTTGCGAATGAGCGAACAAAATTCATTCACGCGGCCATGGCATCGCGTTCCGCCAGCCTACCGCCCTTCGACCAGTTTTCTCGGCGCGACCGAACGCCAGGCCATGCCCATAGCGTGGCGCACGGTTTCCGGGTCGGCGCGGTCGAGCACGACACGCGTCCAGCCTTTCAGCCCCCAGGAACCCTTGACCGGCTCGAACAGTCCGGGCGAGGTCGCCATGACGAGTTGCTGCTCGTCCGGCGACAGTTTCAGCACCGCGCGGCCGTCGGCTTGGCGCAGCGTGGCGAAGATCTTCCCCCGCACGCGGAAATCGGCGGTCTCGAAATGGCTGGATTCGACGGCTTCACGAAATGTCAGGGCGAGTGCCCGAAACTCTTCCTGCTGCATTTTCCGTCTCCTGCCTGTATAGGCAGCGCAATCTTATCGCCGTTTCGGCCAAATCGTTATGTCTTGCCAGTCTGGCGCGAATTCCCAATAGTCGCGCTTCACCATCAGGAGAGTTCCATTGCGCTACGTCTTGCCGTTCCTGTTCGCCCTCTCCGCTTCGCCCGCCCTCGCCCAGACGGTGGACGTCAGCGGCGCTGAGACGCTGACCGCCAATTTCGCGCGCTATATCGGCACGACCGCCTTCGACAAGGGCGTCGTGAAGATCACGGTGCAGGACGACGCCTACCGGCTGGAGGTCGATTTCGACAAGCTGCTGGCGCTCTTCCCGGCGCAGGAAGCGCTGAAGCTCGAAGTCGACCCATACGTGCTCAGCCTCAAGCCGCGTTCCGACGGAACCTGGGACGTGTCGGGGGACGTGGCGCCTGACGGCAAGCTGGAGATGAAGGCCGAGGAAGGCACGCACACCGCGCAGTGGCAGGTCGCCGACGACAAGTTCAGCGGCGTCTACGATCCGGCGCTGGCCGGCTTCTCGACCGCCAGCGGCAAGTTTGGGGCGCTGTCGTCAACCTCGACCGACCCGACGTCGAGCACCGAATTCACCGCCGCGTCGGGAAGCTTCGACATCCAGTCTACCAAGAACGCGACGCGCGGCGTGGACTTCACCGCGCTCCAGACCGTGTCCGACATGACACAGACGATGCGGGTCAGCGCGCCGGAGGCGGGAATGGACCTGCCGGTCGTGATCCGGTCACCCGAACTGTCCTACAGTTCCGGCGCCACCGGGTTCCAGTCGCAGCAACTGCTGGATCTGCTGGCGTTCGGCGTCGCCAATGCCGAGGAAGCCAAGCTCAAGGCGGCGCAGCCCGAATTGAAGACGCTGCTGCGCAACGCGTTGCCGCTCTGGAACCACCTGACCGGCTCCTATGGCTGGCGCGAGCTGTCGGTCGGGACGCCCATCGGCATCTTCAGCGCCGCCAACGCACGGATCGACGTCGCCATGGACGGCGTGCGCAAGGACGGCTCGGTGGCCTACAAGCTCCAGATCGACGCCCTGAAGGTTCCGGACGACGTGCTGCCGGGATGGACCGTGCCGCTGCTGCCCGAGGACATCGACCTGAACTTCGCCGGCACCGAACTCGACCTCGAGGGACCGGCGACGATGGCGATCGACGCGCTCGATCTCAACAGCGATACGCCGATCTCCAAGGAGGTGGGCGACATGATCATGGCCCAGTTCATGGCCGAGCCGCCAAAGCTGGTCATCAACCGCAGCATCCTCCGCAACAAGGACACGGAGATTTCCGCAGAAGGCGCGGTGACTTTCGTTGGAGCCGCGCCGACGCTGACGGCAACGGTGGAAGCGGCCGGTTTCGACAAGGCCATGCAGACGATCCAGGACGCGATGACGACGGCGCCCGAGGCGCAGCAGGCCTATATGGTCGCGGTGGCGGCCAAGGGTTTTGCCAAGATCCTTTCCGACGGGCGCCTGCAATGGGTGATCGAGATGACGCCGGACGGCGCGGTGACGGTCAACGGCGCGATGGTGAAGCCGGCCGACCAGCCAGCGCCTCAGTAACGCCCGGCAGAGAATCCGGCGGCCAGGAGCCGCGCCCGGGACAGATGCGCTTGCATTGCCACAATGTGACCAGCGGCGTGACATATGAGACCGGGCGCAAGGAGTCCCTGCCCATGTACAGCGCCGTCACGCGCAACATCGCCGTCAGCGTCGTGCCGTTCTATCTGGAGGACCGCTCGGACCCGTCCGAGAACCGGTATGTCTGGGCCTACCGCATCACCATCGACAACCAGTCCGACGAGCCGGTGAAGCTGCTTTCACGCTACTGGCACATCACCGACGGCGCCGGGCGGATCGAGGAGGTGAGCGGCGAGGGCGTGGTCGGCGACCAGCCCGAGCTCGATCCCGGCGACAGCTACCAGTACACGTCGGGCTGTCCGCTCTCGACGCCGTCAGGCATCATGGTCGGGCGCTATACGATGCAGAACGACAAGGGCGAGCTGTTCGACGTCGACATTCCCGCCTTCTCGCTCGACCTGCCGGGCAGGCCGCGGGTGGTGAACTGAAGCGGAAACCGAGGGAAAGATGAGCACCGACACAATCGTCAAGGAAGGCGGATGCCGCTGCGAACGCGTGCGGTTCAGGGTGACCAAACGGCCGCTGCTCACCATGGCCTGCCACTGCAAGGGCTGCCAGCGGATGAGTTCGAGCGCGTTCTCGCTGAGCGCCGCGATCCCCGCCGACGGATTCGAGGTCACGCAGGGCGAGCCGGTGATCGGCGGGCTGCACGGCGCGTCGAAACATTATTTCTGCGGCTGGTGCATGAGCTGGATGTTCACGCGGCCGGAAGGCATCGACTGGTTCGTCAACATCCGCCCGACCATGCTCGACGACGCAAGCTGGTCGACGCCTTTCATGGAGACATGGACCGGCGAGAAGCTGCCCTGGGTGACCACGGCCGCCGTGCACAGCTACGAGGCGCTGCCGCCGATGGACGCCTATGAGGGGCTGATCAAGGAATATGCGGAGTGGGAGCGGGCGTAGGCTGCCGGCTGGAGCCTGGAAGCCCCCCAACTCCGTCTTGCCCTCCGGACCGATCCACCTCTCCCCCGACCCGGGGGAGAGGAAAGTCGTCGCCGCGCTTCAGTTCGCGGCGACGAACTCGGTCGGGTCGAACTCGTAGGACTTCGAGCAGAACTCGCAATTGACCGAAATCCGGCCGTCCTCGGTGCTTTCGACGATCTCCTCGGCGGAAAAGCCCTCGAGGATGCCGCGGATGCGCTCGCGCGAGCAGGAGCATTCGTCGGCGACCGGCGTGCCCGGGAAGACGCGCACGCCGTGCTCGTGGAACAGGCGATAGAGCAACCGCTCCGGCTCGATCGTCGGGTCGATCAGCTCGCCGGGCTCGATGGTGCCGGCAAGCGCCTGCACCTCGCGCCAGGCATTGTCGATTTCGACCTCGACCTCGGACGCCCCGTCGCCGCCCGGCAGGTCGCCCATGCGCAGGCGCTCGGGAGCCTCGGGCAGGAACTGCGCGATCATCCCGCCGGCCCGCCAGTGCTCGCCCTCGCCCGGACGCACCAGCTTGGCGACCTGCAGCCTGATCTCCGTCGGGATCTGCTCCGACTGGCGGAAATAGGTATGCGCGGCCTCCTGCAGCGTGGTGCCGTCGAGTTCGACGATGCCCTGGTAGCGCTGGGTGTAGGCGCCCTGGTCGATGGTGAGCGCCAGCACGCCCCGCCCGAGCAGCGTGTCGGGCGCGGTCTCGCCGGCGGCGGTGAGCGCTTCGAGCCGGTCGGCGTCGAAACGCGCATAGGCGCGCAGCGCGCCGGGCGTGGTGAAGTCGGCGACCAGCATGTCGACGGGGCCGTCGGTGCGCGTCTGCAGGATAAACTTGCCCTCGAACTTCAGCGAGGAGCCGAGCAGGACGGCGACCAGGCAGGCCTCGGCGAGAAGCCGCGCCACCGGCTCCGGATAGTCGTGGCGGCCTAGGATGCCGTCGAGCAGCGGCCCGAGCGCCACCACGCGGCCGCGCGCGTCGAGCGGGCCGACCTCAAACGGAATCACATGGTCGTCGCCGGCAAAGCCGAAGTCGCCGAGCTGCTTGTTATCGCCTTTGCTGGTGTGGTCAGGCACGTTCACGGTTTCCAACATGACATATCTCCGGCGCACGGCGATGCCGCCGTCGCGGAGGCATGGGGGTTACGCCCAGGTTTTCAGTGATGCGCGGGAGATAGGCATCACCGGGCGCCGCTTCAAGCGCCGAGGCACCAGGCAAGCACCGCCTTCTGGGCGTGCAGCCGGTTCTCGGCCTCGTCGAAGACGACCGAATGCGGCCCGTCGATCACCTCGTCGGTGACCTCCTCGCCGCGATGCGCCGGCAGGCAGTGCATGAACAGCGCGTCGGGACGCGCCTTCGCCATCAGCGCGGCGTTGACCTGGTAGGGGCCGAAGACGTTGTGGCCGCGCGCGCGATGCTCCTGGTTCATCGACACCCAGGTGTCGGTGACGACGCAGTCGGCGTCGGTGACGGCCTCCTCCGACGATTGCGTCAGGCGCACGTCGCCGCCATTTTGGCGCGCCCAGTCGACATATCTGCGCTGCGGCTCGCTGCCTTCGGGCGTCGCCACGTTGAGCTTGAAGGCGAAGCGCGCCGATGCCTCGAGCAGCGAATGCAGCACGTTGTTGCCGTCGCCGGTCCAGGCGAAGGTCTTTCCCGCGACCGGGCCGCGATGCTCCTCGAAGGTCATGATGTCGGCCATGAGCTGGCAGGGATGCGTGTCGTCGGTCAGCCCGTTGATGACCGGAATGGTGGCGTGCTCGGTAAGCTCGAGGAGGCGAGCATGGTCGGTGGTGCGGATCATGATCGCGTCGACATAACGCGACAGCACCTTGGCGGTGTCGGCGATGGTCTCGGAGCGGCCGAGCTGCATCTCGGTGCCGGTGAGCATGATGGTCTCGCCGCCGAGCTGGCGCATGCCGACGTCGAAGGAGACGCGCGTGCGGGTCGAGGGCTTGTCGAAGATCATCGCCAGCACCTTGCCGTCGAGCGGCCTGGAGCGTTCGCCGGCCTTCAGCCTGGCCTTGCGGGCGGCGGCGTCGTCGAGCATGCCGCGCAGTTCGGCCGCCGGAACGGCTGAGAGGTCGGTGAAATGACGCACGGAACCGGACATCAGACGCTCCGGATCACTTGGCGGCGACGGCGAGCGACGCCGAGACGGCCTTCGCGCCGGCGCGCATGCGGTCGAGCGCCTCGCGGATGTCGGCGTCGGTGACGGTGAGCGCCGGGATCAGGCGCAGCACGTTGTCGCCGGCCGGCACGGCAAGCAGCTTCTGCTCGCGCAGCGCCACGTTCAAGGTCGCGGCCGGCACCTTACACTTGACGCCGAGCAGGAGGCCCTGGCCGCGGATGTCCTCGATCACGTCGGGGAACTCGTCGGCGATCGCGGCAAGGCCCTGCTTCATCAGGAGCGCCTTGCGGTTCACCTCGTCGAGGAAGCCGTCGGAAAGCACGACGTCGAGCACGGCGTTGCCGCACGCCATGGCGAGCGGGTTGCCGCCGAAGGTGGTGCCGTGGATGCCGGTCGTCATGCCCTTGGCCGCCTCGGCGGTGGCGAGCACCGCGGCCATCGGGAAGCCGCCGCCAATGCCCTTGGCGACCGCCATGATGTCAGGCGTGACGCCGGACCATTCATGGGCGAAGAACTTGCCCGTGCGGCCGACGCCGGTCTGCACCTCGTCGAAGATGAGGAGCAGGTCGTGCTTGTCGCAGAGTTCGCGCAGGCGCTTCAGCGACTGCGCCGGGAACGGGCGGATGCCGCCCTCGCCCTGGATCGGCTCGAGCAGGATCGCGGCGGTCTCGGGGCCGATCAGCTTCTCGGCGGCGTCGATGTCGTTGAACGGCACCTGGTCGAAGCCCTCGGCCTTGGGGCCGAAACCTTCGAGATATTTCGCCTGGCCGCCGGCGGCGATCGCGGCGAGCGTACGGCCGTGGAAGGCGCCCTCGAAGGTGATGGTGCGGAAGCGTTCGGGATGGCCGTTGACGTATTGGTAGCGGCGGGCGGTCTTGATCGCGCCCTCGATCGCCTCGGCGCCGGAGTTGGTGAAGAACACCTTGTCGGCGAAGGTCGCGGCGACCAGCCGCTCGGCGAGGCGCGTCTGCTCGGGGATCTCGTAGAGATTGGAGAGGTGCCAGAACTTGCCGGCCTGCTCGACCAGCGCGGCGACCAGATGCGGATGGCTGTAGCCAAGCGAATTGACGGCGATGCCGGCGCCGAAATCGAGATAGCGCTGGCCGTCATTGCCGACCAGCCAACTGCCCTCGCCCCGTTCGAAGGACAAAGGCGCCCGCGCAAAGGTATCGAAAAGCGCCGAACCGCTCATTATATGCGTCTCCGGAACCGGTATCCGGGCCTGCCGCCGAGGCGGCTTTCGTGCCCGCGATGCGGCCAAAAATCAAAAAAGCCGCCCAAGCGGCGGCCAACCGGGGCCATATTGTGACTTTCGATCGTGAAGTCAACGGAAACGTCGCGAAGCTGGCGTGACAGAAGCCTTTCCCCGCTAGTCCAACCGTACAGGAGGGCAAGTTGGGGAAAACTGCAAAAACCGATTCGTGTTGCATTTCGGACTCTTGTCACCGAGTCAGCCAATAGAGTAATTTGAAGCCAACAAAAACTATATCTCGTGCGGCAACCCTAATCCTAAGCGTATATGTGGTGTCGAACCCGGCAGCGCCGGGATGCCGATGGATTCCGGATTCCGCACGGTCCACTGGAGCGCCCTAGCCATGAACTGGACGGACGAACGCGTCGAACTTCTGAGGAAACTGTGGTCGGAGGGCCTGAGCGCCAGCCAGATCGCTGCTCAGCTGGGCTCGGTCACGCGCAACGCCGTGATCGGCAAGGTGCACCGGCTGAAACTGTCCAGCCGCGGCCGCACCACCACCGCAGCCCCGCGGCAGAAGAAGGCCGCAGCGCCGGCCGGCGGAACGAAGAGCGTGAGCCGCGCCTCGACCGTCACGCGCATGACCACCACCTCGATCGGCGCGACCGCGCTGCAGGCGCAGTTCGACGTCGAGCCGGTCGTCCGCTACCGGCCGGCGGAAGACGTGGTGGTGCCGATCTCGCGTCGGCTGCAGCTCGTGCAGCTTTCCGAACGCACCTGCAAGTGGCCGAACGGCGACCCGCTGACCGAGGATTTTTCGTTCTGCGGCAACGACACCGCCGAAACGGGCCCCTACTGCACCTTTCACTCGAAGGTCGCTTTCCAGCCGGCGGCGGAACGGCGCCGCAGGTAAGCTGCCGGCAATCGGCATCAGGCATAGAAAAAGCCGCGGTCGCCTCAGCGCGACCGCGGCTTCTTTTTGTTGTTCCTGCAGCCGACTGCCTACTGGCTGCCGTCGGCATCCCCGCCCGACAGAACCACCTTGTGGCTCTTGTCTTCCTTGGGCCGTTCCAGCGGCATCTGCTCGCCGGTGACGATGTAGAAGATCGTCTCGGCGATGTTGGTGGCATGGTCGCCAATGCGCTCGATGTTCTTGGCGCAGAAGAGAAGGTGCGTGCAGGGCGTGATGTTGCGCGGGTCTTCCATCATGTAGGTGAGAAGCTCGCGGAACAGCGACGTGTACATGGCGTCGATCTGGTCGTCGCGGTCGCGCATGAAGGCGAGGCGATCGACCGAGCGCGAGGCGTAGACGTCGAGAACTTCCTTGAGCTGGGTCAGGGCGAGCTCGGCCAGCGCCTGCAGGCCGCGGAAGAGGCTGAGCGGCTGGCGCCCCTCGGTAACGGCGACGACACGCTTGGCGATGCTCTTGCCGAGATCGCCGACGCGTTCGAGATCGGCCGCGATGCGGATCGTGCCGATCACCTCGCGCAGATCGGACGCCATGGGCTGGCGCTTGCCGATGACAAGGATCGCCTTGTCGTCGATCTCGCGCTGCGTCTCGTCGAGGAAGTCGTCGTCGGCGATGACCTTGCGCGCCAGGCCGGGATCGGCGTTGACCAGCGCCAGCACCGCCTGATCGACCATGCGCTCGGCATGGCCGCCCATCGCGGCGAGACGGTTGGCGAGGTATTTCAGCTCCTCGTCATAGGAATGGACAATATGCGTGTTCATGGCGGCCGACGGAGACTCAAGGAGGACATGTTCGTCAAAACTTGCTGATAGGCTAACCGGATGACAGAAAAAAGAAACCGGAAAGCAAAGCATCCGCGCTCCCGGCAATGAAAAGACGCTAAGCTGGCAATCGACCGCGAAAGACGAAAGAAGCGGCCCGGCTGGCTCTTGACGACTGCGACAACATTTTGCCAGTCGATCCCGAGCACATGAAAGGAAAGAATTTCATGAACCAGATCGATCTGAGCGGCCAGACCGCTGTCGTCACCGGCGGCGCGCAGGGCATAGGTTTCGCGATTGCCCGCCGCCTGCTGGCGTCCGGCGCCAAGGTCAGCCTGTGGGACATGAACGCAGACGCCCTTGCAGCGGCGGTCTCGGCGCTCGGCGACGGTTCGTCCGCCAAGACGGTGGACATCACCGATCTGGAGGGCCTGAAGCGGGCGCATGCCGAGACCGAAGCGGAAGTCGGGCCGGTGTCGATCCTGGTCAATTCGGCCGGGGTGGCCGGCAACAACGCCACACTCGAAGACTACGATCCGGACGAATGGCGCCGCGTCGTCGAAATCAACCTCAACGGCACCTTCTACGTGAACAAGGTGGTGATCCCGTCGATGAAGGCCAGGAACTACGGCCGCATCGTCAACATCTCCTCGGTCGCCGGCAAGGAAGGCAACCCGAACCTCTCCGCCTATTCGGCGGCGAAGGCCGGCGTGCTCGGCCTGACCAAGTCGCTCGGCAAGGAACTCGCCAAATACGACATCGCCGTGAACGCGGTGACGCCGGCGACCGCCAACACGCGCATCCTGGAGACGCTGACCAAGGAGTTCATCGACTACATGCTGGTGCGCATCCCGCGCGGGCGCTTCCTCGAGGTCGACGAGGCCGCCTCGATGGTCGCCTGGCTGGTCAGCCGCGACAACAGCTTCACGACCGCCTCGACCTTCGACCTCTCGGGGGGCCGCACGACCTACTGAGGCTCACTTCACCGGCAGGTGGACGGTGAAGGCCGCGCCCTCGCCGAGGGTGGACTTGATCGTCAGCCGCCCGTTGTGGCGGGTCAGGATGTGCTTGACGATGGCAAGGCCGAGCCCCGTACCCTTGCGGCTGTTGTCGATGTCGACGCGATAGAAGCGCTCGGTGACACGCGGGATATGCTCCTCGGGTATGCCGGGCCCGAAGTCGCGGATGGTGACTGCGACTTCGTGACCGGGCGCGGCGGGCTTCTCGATCGAGACGACGACGCGGCCGCCGGCCTGGCCGTATTTGCAGGCGTTCTCCATCAAGTTCTCGAACACCTGGAACAGCTCGTCGCGGTCTCCCCTCGCCTCCACCGGCTCGTCGCCGAAGGTCCGTTCGATGACGACGCCGGACTCCTTCGCCAGCGGCGACAGCGAGTCGATGACGCTCTGCACGATCTGGCCGATGTCGACGGTGGCGCCGGGCGGCAAATAGGGCTTCATCTCCAGCCGCGAGAGCGACAGGAGGTCGTCGATCAGCCGCGCCATGCGCTGTGTCTGGTTCTGCATGATCTGCAGGAAATGATCGCGGGCGCCGGCATCGTTCCTGGCCGGTCCCCGCAGCGTCTCGACGAAGCCGGAAATCGAGGCGAGCGGCGTCCTCAGCTCATGGCTGGCATTGGCGATGAAGTCGGCCCGCATGCGATCGATGCGACGGGTCTCGCTCTGGTCCTTGAAGACGACGACGAAAAGACCGGTGCCGCGGCCGATCGCCGAGACCGTCACCCTGAATACCCGCTCGATGGGCACGCGCTCGACATAGTCGACCACCTCGGAAGCGGCGGCGCCGCTGCGCACGCGCTCGATCGCGGACTGGATCTCGGGAGCGCGGAACTTCATGAGCAGAGACAGGCCGGGCGCGATGGCGCCGAAAGCGGAACGGGCAGCGTCGTTGACATGCACCGCCGTGCCCGCCGCATCGAAGATGATCAGCGGATCGCTGACCGCCGCCGCAAGGCTTTGCGCGGACAGGCCGTCGAGCTGGGTGTTTTCGGCAGCGGCGGCGCGCTCTGCATCGCGCTGCCGGCGCGTACGGCGCGGCGCAAGCAAGGCGACGACCAGCACGAAAAGAAGGGCTGCGGCGACGAGCGCCCAGGGAGCGCCGCCGGCGATGGCGACCGCCAGCACCGCCGCAAAGCCCGCGCCCAGCATCCAGCGGCTCTGCGCCAGCCGGCCCGCGGCGAGGCTCAGGAACCGGCGCGTTCGTTCTTCCCGTCTGGTATCGACCATCGGCTTCCAATAGCATGACTGATGTCACAGGAAAGGGTGCATCACGGATGGCAACCGCGAAGAAGGACGACAAGCCCGAGGCAACAGGGCCGCTGAAGATCAAGGTGGCCGGCGTGGAGCGGGTTTTCGACATCGACAACCCTGTTCTGCCCGACTGGGTGGACAAGAAGACGGTCGCGACCGGCGGTTTTCCCTATGACAAGAAGCTGGACGAGGACGAATACGAAAAGACGCTGGAGCGGCTGCAGATCGAACTGGTCAAGCTGCAGGCCTGGCAGCAGTCTTCAGGCAACCGCGTGCTGGTCCTGTTCGAGGGGCGCGACGCCGCCGGCAAGGGCGGCACCATCAATGCGGTGCGCGAATACATGAACCCGCGCACGGCGCGCAACGTGGCGCTGCCCAAGCCGACCGAGACCGAGCAGGGCCAGTGGTATTATCAGCGCTACATCGCGCATTTCCCGACCAAGGGCGAATTCGTCACCTTCGACCGCTCATGGTATAACCGCGCCGGCGTCGAGCCGGTGATGGGCTTCTGCACACCCGACCAATACCGGCATTTCCTGAAGGAGACGCCGCGCTTCGAGAAGATGATCGTCGGCGAAGGCATCTGGTTCTTCAAGTTCTGGCTCGACGTGAGCCAGGAGATGCAGCTCGAGCGCTTCCATGACCGCCGTCACAGCCCGCTGACCAACTGGAAGTTCTCGCCGATGGACATAGCCGGCATCGTGCGCTGGGACGATTATACGAAGGCGCGCGACGAGATGTTCGAGGAGACGCACAGCGAGCATGCGCCGTGGACCGTCGTGCGTTCGAACGACAAGCGGCGGGCGCGCATCGAGGTCATCCGCCACGTGCTGCTGGCGCTCGACTATGCGGGCCGCGACATCGAGGCGATCGGCAAGCCGGACCCGAAGATCGTCGGCGCCGGGCCGAAGCTGCTGAAATAGGTCAGGCGGCGGTGGCGCGCCCGAGCGGCCGGTGCGGCGTCTTCTCCCAGAGATGCGGCGTGCGCCAGAGCTGCCAGGCCGCGCGCCAGGCGGCCAGCGACATCATCGTCCAGTAGACCGGCGTGAACAGCACGATTTTCCAGAAGCCGAGCTTCTCGCGCAGCGCCAGGGTTCGCCAGCCGAGCAGCAGGAAGGAGAGATAGCCGCAGGCGATGTTGACGAAGTCGATGGTGAGCAGCGCGGCCCGCAGTGTGCCGGTCGGCTTGGCGAGCGCCAGGTCGACGGCCAGGACCAGCCCGGTCACCAGAAGGAAGGGATGAGCCAGCGCCGAGAGCGCCATGCCGGCGAACAGTATCTGCGCGATGACGAAGGAGCCCGGCCCCAACTCGCGCAGGAGCAGCATCGGATCGCGCATGTGGACGAACCAGGTCTGCATCCAGCCCTTGAACCGGCGTTCGCCACTGTTTGCGCCTGTTCGTTACCGTTTCCATGCTTCAACGATTTCAAGTGGATAATGGTCGCGATCATCCATCATCGTTCGCTGACTTCCGCCAAAAATGTTGCTATAGTGTTGCTACGGAGCTGACCCAGGCATCAGAGGTAGTCTGAACCCTTGAACAGGCGACTCACGGCGACAGTACTCTCGGCCCTTCGTCCGAAGGCGGCAGCCTACTACGTCTCTGATGACCAGCAGGTCGGGTTGCGCGTTCGGGTTGCCCCCTCCGGCGTCATGACCTGGAATGTCGCTTATCGGATCAAGGGCGGCTCAACGAAGAGCGTGTCGCTGGGCCTATGCGATCCAAATGGCCGCAATGGGCTTGGGCTGGCCAATGCCCGTGACAGAGCCTCCGCAATTGTGAAGGCGGCCAGGCAAGGGCGGGACCTCCTCTCGGAGGAGATCGAGGCCCGAAAAGCCGATGAAGGGCGCATCATCCTCGAGAAATTGATCGAGCGCTATGCGAAGGCTATTAGCAGCCCGAATCGAAGAGGAGGGCAGTTGCGCACCGCCGGCGAGATCGAGCGCCGCCTGACACGCGCACTGGCGTCCAAATTGCAGATGGCTGCCGACGACCTCTCACGAGCGGACATAAGCAGTCTCCTCGACCCGGTTGCCGATGAGCATCCTCGCGAGGCGGAGAAGCGCCGTCAGGTGATCGGCGCGATGTATCGCTGGGGCATAGCGAAGGGGTATGCGACAACCGATCCTACGGCCGGCACCGAGGGTTATGGGCGCGGCAATCCGCGCGACCGGGTTCTGACGCCTGACGAAATCAAGGCCTTCTGGTCGTGGCTCGATGCTGGCGCTGAAAGCATGCCGCTGGACTGCGTCACTGCCTTGAGGCTCCAACTCTGCACTGGCGCCCGTATCGGCGAGATTGCCGGCATCGATGCGTCGGAACTACGATTTGATGGCGACAAGCTCATCTGGACGCTGCCGCCTCCCCGTTCAAAAAACAAACAGGAGCGAGTTACGCCACTTGTAGGGAAGGCGCGGGAACTGGTTGAGGCGGCGCTGGTGCAACGCAAGCGTGGCAACGTGTTCCGTACTCCACTTTCCGATCGCGCCCTCACTTCCACGGATGTGGGGCATGCGCTCAAGAAACGCGCCCTACCCTGCCCGAAGTTCAATACCCATGACCTTCGGCGTACAGTGGTCAGCGTCATGGACGAATTGGGAATTTCTCTCGACACCATTGCTGCAGTTGTGGGGCATCAACGTGGATCCCGTGACACCCGCACACTTGTCAGGCACTACAGCCGGCCGAGACTGGACAATCGGGTTGAAGCTGCCCTTGTCGCCTGGGATAGGCGGTTGATGGAGATCATCGGGGGTCAAGCTGAGCGACAACAAAGCACCGTGGTGATCCTGCGCGCGACGCCATGACGAACATCAGGATAGGACAATCATTCGACAAGCCGATAGCATCTCCTGATTTTCCTGCGGCCCCTGTGGCGAATGTTGCGATCGAAGACGAGATGCCTGAGCCTCGACCGAACGGAAAGCACGACGCAGGCGCGTGCTACGCACTCGAACGAGCGGCGTCGAGCAGGGACGACCTGGCATGCCCATGTCTAGAAGGGACGTAAGTGCTCGCCGGTTCGCACGCGCCTCGCTACGACGATCAACAGTTAGATCGGATTGCCTTAGCAATCGGAGACGGTTCTGACCTGGAAAAGCTGAAGCCGTTCCGCGAGCGCTTTAGGGATGCCGCGTCTTGGTACTTCGCCTCGCTAGACCGCAGCCGCCTGATCCCGGACAAGGAACAGAAGTCGGCAATAGAAGCGCTGGCAAGCGCGTGCGCGCGATTCAGAAAACACGCTAGCATCAAGATTGGCAGCGGCATCGACCAGCGTCCGGCAGCCCACAATCTGAGCGGTAAGCTCTCGACGGCAGTCAAAGCGATCCTGCGCCGACTCGGCGCCGACAAAGGCTCATGGGACGACAGGCTGCCGGATCGCAAGCTAGCATTGTTGCTCTCTGACGAGGCCGCTAAATACGAACTAGAGGACAGCGCGCTTCGACGTCATGCGGCAGCAATCGAAGGATATCAAGCGGATCTCGGCGCCGCTGTGGCGGCTGTGGACGATTTGGCAGAGCGGGCCCGCCGCGGTCAGAACAGACTGGAAAGGGTCAGGAAACTCACGGTTCGAGAAGGAAATTCCGGAGATGTGGCGCTCAACACTTGGATAGCGACCCATATGACCATCTACGAGGAGATCACTGGGCGCTATGCCGGCCGAAGCACAACGGGAACGCCGAGGGAACCAGGTGGACCTCTGAATAGATTCGTTATGGCATCCGCCGAGATTGTCGGCATCAAGGCGTCGGCGCGCAGCATCGACCAGCGCATTCTGCGGCTTCTGAGGTTTCGCCGTAACGCACAAAAAAAAATCTGATTCGATCAGGCGCAAAGTCTCACCCAACGTCCGATGTTGTCCGGCGACGGCCAGTAGTGACTGGCGCAAACGAGGAAGGACGGACAATGACGGAGCCGCTTGCAGTATCGATCACCGAAGCATGCCATCTGCTTGGGGTCGGACGGTCGAAGCTTTACGAGTTGATCGCCGCGAAGGAAATCCCGCTCATCAAGCTCGGCCGCAAGAGCTTGCTCCCCGTCGCCTCGCTGCGGGCCTTTATCGAAAACAAGGCGAAAGAGGCCGCGTGAGATGCAACCGGCGGGCTCTCAGGATATCGAAGCGCTCGGCCGCGGATTCGGCGGCTACGATCTAATCCAAATCCGCCATCCCGAGCAAGCTGCCCCGCCGAGGAGCCGTCAGCGCGAGGAATCTGACGACTATCCGACGGTGGTCGCCAACATTAACGCCGTCTGCCGGATCATCGAAGGTCGGGATGGCATCCAGTGGATCCTACAGCGTCTCGCCGGAAAGAGGCATGGACAACCAAGGTGGGAGGGCAAGCGCTACTGCCAGACCCGGCAGGTGCGCTTGCGCTCTGTCCACGACTTGTGTGGGTCTGTGGATGCCACCGCGCTCGCTATCCTCGAAAGCCTGCCCGACTGGATCGAAGGGGGGGTGGCGTGAGGACACGCAGGTCAATAGGCGACAAACATCTCCGCTTCTACGAGTGGGAAACCAAAAGCGAAGCCTTCCGTTCGCTTAACGTCTACGCACGTGCTCTCCTGATAGAGTTCAAGCGCAAATACAACGGCCAGAATAACGGCGCTATCTCGATGTCCAGTCGCGAAGCGGCCGCCTTGATTGGTTGCAGCAACAAGCCAATACCTCTGGCTTTCGCGCAACTTTTTGATCGGGGCTTTATCAAGTTGGTCCAGCGTGGGAGCTTTGACAACAAAGTCCGTATAGATGGGTCGCTGCGGGCGAGCACTTACCGATTGACTGAGTATGCAATCGACGAGCCGATCCGCATTGCTGATGTGCCAACCAAAGAGTTCATGCGTTGGAGGGCACCGGCTGATCTCGGATCTCATGACAGGGCCCTTCTGTCGGACAAGAAAAAAAACCGGTACGCCGAAAGCACACGCAAGGTACGTCCACGGGGTACCGAGTCCGACACAACGGTACGCTCGAAGCGTACGACAGGTACGCCGCCAGTGCACGATGGCCACAAATTTGAGTCCAACGACGGTACGCCGGAAGCATACACATATAGTATGCCACATGAGGCGGGCAGACCGCCGAGCGCGCAGCCGACCAACGAGCAAGCGCGCGGAGGCGGTCCACAGCTGAGTGAGATGCAGGCAATCGGTCCCGTTTCCGATGCTCTGATGCGCACGCTCCAGAAGAAGCAGCGTGCGGCTTAGATCGCGCTCTCGACCCTTTGAGGACCACGATGCCAGCCCTGAAAGACGCCGAGCACGAACGTATGGCTCAAGAACTCGCCGAAGGACGTAGCGCTGATGAAGCCTCTGCGAAGGCTGGCTACAGCCACATCGCGGAATGGCTGTCTGCTTGGGTACAAAGAGAGCTTCAAGGCCGCGTTTCCGAATTGCAGAAAAAGCCAATCCAGAAGGTCCCCCAGCATGACAGCCGACTATAGCAAGCTCGCGCGTCTTATCGTCGGTGCCGCGAGCCAAACGCAGAACTGTGAAGAGTTCAGACGTCTCATCGCAACCCTACTAGCCGGCTCATTGGTCATGATGCATAAGCGCTATGACCGCAGCCCGACCGCCAGCGTCGACTGGGTGGAGTTGGCGATGCAGGATGCATTCGAAATGTTCACCGACTTGGAGGGGCTGTTGTGAAGATCTCGGTGCAGTTCGACACATCCGTCCGCGGACAAGGGCCGAGCCTGGGTTCTATCGAAAGCGTAGCGACGGCAACGAACTGCTCGACAGCGCATGCAAGGTCTAGCGCAACAGACGATGGCGGGTGACACGATGCCAGTCGTGGAGAACGCCAAACACGAACGTATGGCCCAAGGGCTCGCCAAAGGCCTCAGTGCTGACAAAGCGTATGTGCAGGCGGGCTACAAACCGCACCGTGGTAACGCTGCTCGATTGAGTGCAAATGAGCGCATCAAAGCCCGCGTTGCGGAAATCCAGCAAAAGCAGGTCAGCCGCACCATCGAACATGCTGCCATTAACGCACGTGAAGAGATGCAAATGTTGCGTTCGCTTGTCAGAGACGCTCGTGAGGCCGGCGACATCAAGACTGCAATGCAGGGCCAGATGTTCATTCTGGAATGCTTCGGCTTCAAGGATCTCCCAACGCTGACCCACGAGATGCTAGGCGATCGTAGCGCTAACACGGCCGCGGCGCCGCCGACCTCTGAGCGCCAGGCCGAGGTGGTGAAGAAGAACGTCTTGCAGTTTGGGAGAGTGCATCAAGAACTGGAGCGCCTGGCCGGCCCGCGCGTGATTGAGCACGATCCAACGAGGAAGTAACGTGTATTGCGCAATACGATCCCGCTGTATTGCGCAATACACGTCCTTCGCTCGTAGCGCGCAAGGGAGCAGCAATGTCCGTTTTGCGCCCCCATCTCGGCCATTCCGGTGAGCAGTTGGTTATCCCAAAAGCAGCCGTCAGTCTGCAGCGGTGGTTGGGACACTATGACAGCGCTCCGCCACGTCGCCCAGGAATATCTGGTTGACGTAGTGCCCGTTTGTTTCCCCGACATCCAGGATACCGTTGACCAAGGCAGGTGGGGCTTGGCGGCGTACCTCTTGATTGCTGTACGGGTTATCGCCCGGAAACCTTCCCCCAAATCCGTTCTGCAACAAGAGAAGCCTCGACCCTGTTGCGGGCGTTTAGCTTCTTTAGGATCCTCGTGACATGGTATTTGACAGTTTTCTCGACGATACCCAACTGTTCTCCGATTTCACGGTTGCTCAAACCCGTAGCCATCAGGCGGAGCGTCTTTTCTTCCTGTCTTGTCAGTGACGACAATACGCTTGTCGGTGTCTTGCCAGTTACGTTTCCGAGGATTCTCAGCGTAAGGTTTGGCGACACGAACGACTCTCCGGCCGCGATGCCCTTGACCGCATCGATTAGGTCGTTCGCCTTCACCCCCTTCAACACGTAACCGACGGCTCCCGTCTCCAACGCACGCATTATGTCGTCGTCTTCTTCCGAGACCGTGAGCATCATTACCTTCGGAGCATTGTCCAGTTCGAGAAGCTCCTTCGCTGCCTCGATGCCGTTCCCTGGCATGTTTATGTCGAGCAGAACGACATCGGGACGATGCCGGACGACAAGCTCCAGAGCCTCTGCCGCCGACCCTCCTTCTCCCACTACTTCCAGGTCGTCATCAAGATTGAGTGTCTGCGCCACTCCGACCCTGAACAGCGCATGATCGTCCACAATGACTACAGATGTCCGCCCGCTCACTTGACGCTCCCCCTGTCAATTTCCAGGCACATTTCAACGACGGTGCCTCCCGCTTTGTTCTGCCTGATGTTCACTGTTCCCCCCAAGCTCTCCACGCGGTCGCGCATCCCTGTCAAACCGAGGCCAAACTCCGCCATCGTCGGTGTCCGCCCGCCGCCGCCGTCCCGCACGGAGACAGTCAGCAACGATCTCTCCAGCCGGCAGGAAACCGACTGCCCGATCCCGCCTGCGTGCTTGAATGCATTGTTGAGGCCCTCCTGCACGAAGCGGTAGACGCAGATTTTTACCGAATGGGCGAACGGCTCGCCGCGAAGTGTGCAGTCCAGCTCAACCTGTGTCCCAGTCCGCTTTTCGTGTGTCCGCGCCACAAGATCGATGACTTCGCAAAGTGGAATCTCCTCGATTTCCGGCAGCATCAATCCCTTGGAAATCGTCCGGATGTCACGGAGAGTCTCCGTAAGCACAGCATCCATGAAGTCGAGTTCTTCGTTACGCTTCGCATCCGTCCGGGCGCGGCGGATATGTTCGACTTTCAGGTTTGCCAAGCCCACGAGTTGCGCCGGGCCGTCATGCAGTTCCGCGCCGACATTCCTCAGGTATTTGGCGTTCAGTTCGGCGACGCGGCTCGATGCGCGCTGCGAGCGCTCCCTGAGAATCCTGTTCTGTTCGGAGAATTCCCTGACTTCCTCGAGATTTTCGCGGAGTCTTTCCTGCTGCTCGGCGATAGTCCTGCTTCCGCGGTAGACGATGCCGTAGAGGCTCATCATGACCAGCAGGGTAAGCCCGGCCGTCGCGAACCAGGTCTGGAGCCGGATCTGAATGAGCTTCTCCTCCAGCGGGCCGGGGAGTTCATGGATTTCCGCGACGGCGATGATCCGTCCCGAATGGTCTTCCCGTACGGGGACATAGATTTCGAGGAATTTCTTGTTGATGTGCCTCGCCACATGTTCCTGCGCCTCGAGGTCGGTGTACTGGGCTGAAATCGTGCCCTGCAAGGCCGCCTTCAACCCAGCGGGCGGAGCAAATTTCTGCCCTATCAGTTCGCTCGAAGTCGAATAGGCGACGAAGCCGTCGGGTTTCCATATTTCGAGATGCGGAAACCTCTTCTTGAAATCTTCTGAACCGAGAAGGCGGTCGAGCGAAGCAGCGGCCTCAAGGGCCAGGGTGTCATTTTCAGCCAGGCTCCCCGCATGGGGAGACAGGAAGCTGTCCATGAATAACGCGGTCCTTGCCGCCGTATGTTCGACCGTAGCTTTGGTCACGATGCCGGACATGATCATTCCGGCGAGGGCTGCCGTCGCCAGCATGACCAGCCCCCCGGCCACGGCGAATTGCCTGGACAGGCTCCATTCGCGGAACCCCCTGGCCAAGTTTGCGGAGTGCCACCCGGCGTACTGAATTGCCGTATCCGCCACAATAGCCCCCAGCCAAGTGTCGCGATGACTGTATAGCCGACGAAAAGCATTCCGGCTATGGCACTTGGTCCCATCCAAACCACGACCATGGTCTAGCCCAAGTCTATTCGATCGCCGAGGTTCGTTCAGACGAACAAGGAAGCAATTTCGTCAGACCTTCCGAAATATACATCTCCCCTTCCATTTCGCATCTTCTCCCACGATCTGGGCTGGTCCCGAAGACCGCAAGACAGCCGCCGAACGGTTGCTGCAATTGCTCGGGACGCAAGGGCGCGAAGCGCGCCAGGGGAGGGTAATTATGGTAAGCTTGGTCAAACACGATCTGGAATTCATCCTGAAGCAGATCAAGATCGCCGAGGCACATGCGGCGGGCGGAGACCTTGCCGAACTGGTGGGAAATCCGCTTTCGCCTTGGGGACTTCGCACCGTTGACGGCAGCCACAACAACCTTGTTCCCGGACGGGTGGAATGGGGCGCTGCCGACAGCGAGTTCCCGCGGCTGACAGAACCTGGCGCGCCTCTGAACGACGCCGACGGCGACAGCATGGCGTTCGGGCCGGGGATGGTGCTGACGAACACCGACTACGGCGTTCCGGGAGATGTCGCGGACGCCGATCCCAGGCTGATCTCCAACCTGATCGTCGACCAGACCATGGACAATCCGGCGGTCATCATCGCCGCGCTGGAGCACGCCGAATATACGGGCGACTTCGGGGCGGCGGTCGCCGCGCTGCAGCAAGGATACAACCAGTACAAGCTGATCGCAGAGGCCCTGGGGGACAACGAGGCGGCCCTGTCCCCGATCCGCGACGCCTGGCACGCGGACGTTGCCGCCTATGGCATCGAGATGGACGGCACCACCGTCTTCCTGCCGAACGTGTCGCCGGACATCGGCGATTCCGCGCCCTACAGCTCGGTCTTCACGCTGTTCGGGCAGTTCTTCGACCACGGCCTCGACCACGTGGCGAAGGGCAACAATGGCACCGTCTACATTCCGCTCTCGCCCGACGACCCGCTTTACGTGCCGGGTTCGCACACGAATTTCATGCCGATGTCGAGGGCCAGCACCGGCGACAACGCCATGAACACGACGACCCCATGGGTCGACCAGAACCAGACCTACGGGTCGCACGCTTCGATCCAGGTCTTCCTGCGCGAATACAAGCTCGTCGACGGCAAACCCGTGGCGACAGGGCACTTGCTGGAAGGCGAACAGGGCGGCATGGCCACCTGGGGCGACGTCAAGGCGCAGGCGGCCGACATTCTCGGCATCAAGCTAACCGACATGGACGTGGGCAGCGTCCCGCTTCTGGCAACCGACGAATACGGCAACTTCATCCCGGGCGAGAACGGCTTTCCGCAGCTTGTCGTCGGTCTCGGGGTCGACGACCTCGTCGAAGGTTCGGCGGGAGCGGGCGCGATTGATCCGACCTTGGCCGGAGCTTTCAGAACCCCGCAGGCATTCCTTCTCGACATCGCGCACCACGCGGCACCCGGCACATACGATCACGACCACAATCCGGCTACCGCAGCGCTGCCACTGGTTGCCGACGATGACGCCGTCACCGGCGACGACGGCAATCCGTTGACCTACGACAACGAAATGCTCGACGCACATTTCATCGCGGGCGACGGCCGGGCCAACGAAAACATCGGCCTCACGACGATCCACCACATCTTCCATTCCGAGCACAACCGTGTCGTCGAGCACGCCAAGGAAGTGATCATAGCCTCGGGCGATGTCGACTTCCTGAACGAATGGCTGCTGACCGATGTCACGGGCATTCCGGCGACCACCGACCCCGGCTACGCTGCATGGGCCGAAGGCTTGTTGTGGGACGGCGAACGCCTCTTCCAGGCCGGGCGTTTCACCACCGAAATGGAATACCAGCACCTCGTCTTCGAGGAATTCGCCCGCAAGATGCAGCCGGACGTCGACGCGTTCTTGTTCGAACCCGATCCGGACATTAACCCCGCGATCTTCGCCGAGTTCGCCAACGTCATCTACCGCTTCGGCCATTCGATGCTGCGGGAGACTGTCGACCGCGTGCACACGGACGGGACGACGGACCACCTGGACCTGTTCGAGGCCTTCCTCAATCCGCTTGCCTACGACAATTCGGGAACGATGACGCACGATATGGCGGCCGGAGCGGTCATGCGCGGCATCAGCGGGCAAGTCGGCAACGAGATCGACGAGTTCGTCACCAACGTGCTGCGCAACCAGCTGGTCGGCATTCCCCTCGATCTGGCGGCCATCAACATCGCCCGCGGCCGCGACACCAACATGCCGACGCTCAACGAGGCACGCGCCCAGCTTCAGGCGGCCGCAGGCGGCGACAGCCAGCTCGACCCCTATACGAGCTGGGCCGACTTCGCGCTCAATCTGAAAAACCCGGCTTCCATCGTCAACTTCATCGCGGCCTATGGAACGCATGAGGCGATCGAGGCGCAGGAAAGCGTCGCGGGCAAGCGCGCCGCGGCCATGGCCATCGTCTTCGGGACCAACCAGACGTTCCGTGACGGGATAACCAACACGGACAAGGTGATCCTGGCTTCCAGTATCACCGACCGTCTCGACTTCCTCAACAGCACGGGCACGTGGACAGCCGCCAACAGCGGACTCGACACCGTGGACTTCTGGATGGGCGGCCTCGCCGAGAAGAAGATGGATTTCGGCGGCATGCTGGGTTCGACCTTCTCTGCCGTTTTCGAACTGCAGATGGAAAACCTGCAAGACGGCGACCGCTTCTACTACCTGTCGCGCGTCCAGGGCCTCAACTTGCTTTCGGAACTCGAGGGCAATTCGCTCGCCAAGATGGTGCTGAGAAACACCGATCTCGGCGCGGACGGCACCGCGATCCCCGGCGACATCTTCTCGCGTCCCGACCTCGTGCTCTATATGGACGAGGCAAGGCAGGCGGCGATGACGGGGCTTCCCGATCCCGTCCACCAGAATGCCACGCTTGAAGCCATTTCGAAGATGGTCGACCGTCGCGACACCGACGGCGACGGCGTCACCGACTACCTGCGCTACAACGGCGGCGACCATGTCGTCATGCAGGGCACCTCCGGCAACGACACGATCATCGGCGGCGAAGGCGACGACACTCTCTGGGGAGGCGACGGCGACGACCGCCTGGAAGGCGGTTATGGCGTCGACCACGTCCATGGCGGTGCTGGCGACGACATCATCACCAATTCCGGCACCGACATCGGAGCCGCCGACTTCCTTCACGGCGAAGAGGGCAACGACGTCATCCACGGCGGCTCGGGCCTGTCGTTGATTTTCGGCAACCAGGGCCAGGACTTCCTGATCGCCGGACCTGACGGCAAGACGGTCATGGGCGGCACCGACGACGACTTCATCCTTGGCGGCGACGGCATGGACTTCCTCTTGGGCGAAGCCGGAAACGACTGGCTGGAAGGCGGCGGCCGCTTCGACACGCTGGCAGGCGAGAATTCGGAGCTGTTCTTCAATTCGTCCATCATCGGTCACGACGTGCTGAACGGCCAGCGGGGCGACGTCGACTACGACGCGGAGTCCGGCGACGACATCATGCTCCAGGGCGTCGGCATCCAGCGCAACAACGGCATGTCCGGCTTCGACTGGGCGATCCACAAGGGCGACGAGGTCGCGGCCAACTCGGATTTGGGCATTCCGATCTTCGCGACGCAGGAAGACTTCATCCTGCGCGACCGCTTCGACCTGGTCGAAGGCCTCTCCGGCTGGAAATTCGATGACGTGCTCACCGGCCGCATCGAAAACACGAACACGCGCGCCGAACTCGAAGGCACGGCAGCCATACCGGGTCCGGATTCGATCCTGGACTCCTACTCCAACGCACTGCTGGAAAAGAACATCTCGCTGATTTCCGGCCTCGACCAGATCGTTGCGCACAGCGCCCGCCACACCCAGGTCGGCAATGACGGCACCGAGGAGGTTGTCGCCTTCGAAACCAACGACGCCTCGGACATTATCCTGGGCGGCGGCGGCAGCGACAGGATAATGGGCCTTGCCGGAAATGACGTAATCGACGGCGACAAATGGCTCAACGTGCGCATCGCGGTCTTCGCGCTGGACGCGAACGGCAACCAGACCGACACGCTGCTCGCAACCGCCGACGGCATGACGGGCAAGCTCTATAACACGGCGGAAGGACTCGCGGCCCAGGATCCGGCCGACCTTTACAATCCGGGCGGCGTCGCGAATTTCTCCGGAATGACGCTTGACCAGGCGATGCTCAGCCGCGCCCTCAATCCGGGCCAGCTCAGGATCGTCCGCGAAATCGTCGACGGCAACCAGGCTGGCGACATCGACACCGCCGTCTTCACGGACCTGCGGGTGAACTACAGCTTCGGCGTGAACACGGATGACAGCCTCTACGTCGACCACACGCCTCCCGCAGCCGACGAAACCGACGTTCTCGGCGACAACATCGAGGGAGTGACCGAAAAGCCGGTCCTCGACGGACGCGACACGGTCCGCAACGTCGAACGTCTCGAGTTCACCGACCTAACCATGAACGTCATCAACGGCACCGCCGCTGGCGAGACCCTCAACGGCAACGTCGCCGGGACAGGCCTGATCCATGACGTGATCATGGGCTTCGAAGGCAACGACACGCTGAATGGCGGCTCGGGCGACGACGTCCTGATCGGCGGCAGCGGGAACGACCAGCTGAACGGCGGCAGCGGCGACGACATCTACGTCTTCGGCCTGACGGACGGCCAGGACACGGTCGATGACGCGAGCGGCAATGACAAGATCAGCATCGCCCTCGGCGGGGCCGCGCTGAGCGAACTGAACTTCGTTCGTGAAGCCGACGGCGACATGCGGATAGACCTGAACGGCCAGCGGATCACCGTGACCGATCATTTCGACAACAACGGAAGGACGGTCGAGACGGTCAGCTTCGACGGCGGCAGCTACGGCGGATATGGTTTCTACCTGGCCGACGACGAAGGTGACGAGATTTTCCGCGGCACCTACGCTCTGAGCACCGATACGAATGCCGATGGACAGATCACCGCGGAAGCCGATGTCGACACGATCCTCGCCGATGTCAGCGGCAGCGTCGCCTCGACCCTGCTGGGCAACAGCGGTGACGACATGCTGTTCGGCGGCGCGGGCGCGGACATCCTCGACGGCGGCGCGGGCGTAGACCTTCTGGTCGGTGGCTCCGGGGGCGACACCTATATCGTCGACGACATCGGGGACACCGTGGTGGAGCTTGCCAATGGTGGCACCGACACCGTGCAGACCTCGCTTGCGAGCTACACGCTGGACGCAAATGTCGAACGGCTGACCTATACCGGAACAGGCGACTTCACCGGGGCAGGCAACGAGCTCGACAACATCATCACCGGCGGAGTTGGTGCCGACAGTCTCTATGGCGGTCTCGGCGACGACAGGCTCGTCGGTGGTGACGGTGACGACGCTCTCTTCGGCGGAGACGGCAACGACACGCTGAACGGAGGAAACGGCGACGATGCCATCCATGGCGGTGCCGGCGACGACACCATCAATGTCGGCGGGGGTTTCAACACCATCGTCTACAACGAAGCCAACTTCGGCACGGACACCGTCGCAAGCTTCGATGCCAACCCGAGCGGCGGCCAGGACAAGATCGACCTCAGCGGCCTTGGCATAACTGACGCCAATTTCGGGACTGCGGTTGCGATAACTACCGTTGGAGGCGACACCCATGTGACTGTTGCGGGTGGCACCATCATCCTGACAGGGGTCAGCGGCACGGGATCGAACGCGATCGACCGGACGGACTTCATCCTGGCCAACGACGTCGATGTCGTGATCGAAGGCGACGCGGGCGACAACACGCTCAACGGCACTGCCGGAGACGACGTCATCAACGGTCTTGGCGGCAACGACACCGTCAACGGCCTGGCCGGGGACGATACGATCGACGGCGGCACCGGCGACGATATCCTTAATGGCGGAACCGGGGACGACACCATCCATTGGACCGCTCCTGAGGGCGGGACCGGCGGATGGGATGTCGTCGACGGCGGGTCGGAAGGCATCGGTGGCGATACATTCGTCATCACCGGAAACTCCAGCTACGAAATCTTCCGTTTCTATCCTGCCGAAGACGCCACGACCCTTTACCCCGACCTGGTCCTCAAGGGAGCCGCCACCGAAATCGTGGTCACCCGGACGCTGGTCGTGAACGGGGCGGAGACGACAACGGAAGTCATCGCCGAACTGTCGGAGATCGAGGAAATCGTCATCAACGGCACGTCGGCCAGCGGCGTCGGCGAAGCGGGTGGCGACAGGTTCGAGCTGATCGGCGACTTCGCCGAGCAGGGCGAGGAGACCAGCCTCCGCACGAGCACGATCACAATCATCGGCACGGACGGTGACGACACGGTCGACATTTCCAAACTCGCTTCGGCCCACCGGATCGTGTTCAAGACCAAGGGCGGGAACGACACCATCATCGGCACGCTCCGTCCGCAGGACGTGGTCGAACTCGAAGACGGCAAGACGATCGACGACTATACCCGCACCTCCAACCTTGACGGTTCGACGACCATCTCCAGTGGAACTCATACCGTTACCTTCTTCAGCACGGGCAGCGGGCCGCAGTTCGGACTTGGCGAACTCGTCCTCGGCAATGACGACGATGATAACGACGACAACAGCCAACACGACGATGATCATCACGGCGACGATGACCATCACGATGACGACGATGATCATGGCCATGATGGCGATGATGATGACGACGATCATGATGAGGACGGCGATGACGGCTCGTGCGGCCAGCCATCGGATGGGGATACCAACCCGGGACCGACGGTCGCCGGAGCGATCGTCGGGACGTCCGGTGCGGATGCCCTGATCGGCACCGCCGCAGGCGAAACGATCGACGGCCTCGGTGGACGCGATGTTGTCTTCGGCCATGGCGGGGATGACAACATCTTCGGCGGTGGCGGTGCCGACATGCTCTACGGGGACGGCGGCAACGACCGCATACTCGGCGAGAACGGCAACGACTTTATCAACGGCGGGTCGGGCAACGACACGGTCTTCGGCGGAAACGGCGACGACATCATCGTGGCCGAAGCGGGTGACGGCAATGACACCTATTACGGCGACGACATGGTGGGCGGATCGGGCAACGACACGCTCGACATGTCGGCGATCACCGCCAACATCACCGCCGATCTCGGCACAGGGCACCTGGGCCGGGGTAGCGTCTCGAGCATTCAGACTGGTTCCGACACGATTTGGGGCATCGAAAACATCATCACCGGATCAGGCAACGACACAATCACCGCAAGCGGTGCCGTCAACATCATTGACGGCGGCGACGGCAACGATGTGTTCCGTTTCCTCTCCGCCGAACATGCCGACGGCGATACAATCCTCGGGTTCCAGCCCGGCGACAAGATCGACCTCAGCGGCATGGACGCGAACTGGTGCGAAACGGGCAAGCAGAGCTTCACCCTGGTGTCGGACGGCTTCACGGGCAGGGGTCAGCTCATGGTCACCCATGAAATCCGTGAAGGCGAGGACTACACGGTCGTCCAGGGCAACGTCTCCGGCGGAGCCGATGCGGACTTCAAGCTCAGCATCAAGGGGTCGCACGACCTGACTGCAGGCGACTTCAACCTCTGACGGAGCGTTCCGTCCCGGGGGCCGGTTTAAATCCGGTCCCCGGTTTTGTGCTCAACAGGCTATCCGGGGGGAAAGCCGTCATGCGTTCAAAGGATCCGGTCACGGCGTCAAAGCGCAAGAGCGCGGAGAAGCTGACAAAAGGTTTCACGAGCATCTTCGTCTTCCTGTTCGGGATGTCGGGAATCATCAACATCCTTGCGCTCACGGGCGCGTTCTACATGCTGCAAATCTACGACCGCGCCCTGTCGAGCGGCAGCATTCCGACCCTGCTCGCCATCTCGGCGCTGGCGATCGGTCTCTATTTCTTCCAAGGGCTCTTCGACGTCATCCGCTCGCAGATACTGGTGCGCATCGGCGCGCGCCTCGACCGCAACGTTGCGCCGATGGCCCACCAGGTCGCCGTCGACATGCCACGGTTCGGCTTTTCGACGGCGGAGGCGCTGGAGCGTGGTCGCGACGTCGACACAGTTCGGGGCTTTCTCGGCAGCCAGGGCCCGATGGCGCTGTTCGACCTCCCCTGGGTGCCGCTCTTCCTGGCCTTCGTCTACGTGCTCCATCCATGGCTGGGTGCCCTGACCCTGGGCGGTGCCTTCGTGCTGACAGCGATTACGATCACCACCGAACTGATGACTAGGCGGCTGAGCAGCGCCACGCATCAAGCCGCCGTCACCCGGAACGCGATCGCGGATTCCAACGCGAGAAACGCAGACATCCTCAAGGCCATGGGCTTCGCGGGCCGCGCGGTCGCGCGCTTCGGTCAAGCCAACGAGGATCATCTGGAGCTGCAGACGCGGACCAACGACATCAGCGGCACCTTCGGCGCGATCTCGCGGGTCCTGCGCATGATCCTGCAATCGGCCGTGCTCGGTATGGGCGCGTACCTGACGATCCGGGGAGAGCTTACGGCTGGAGCGATCATCGCCGCGTCGGTCGCGTCGGCCCGGGCGCTCGCCCCGATCGACCTTGCCATCGGCAACTGGAAGAACGTCGTCCAGGCCCGCACCGCCTTCGGCAGGCTCAAGGAAACGGCCATGGCGCTCGCCGACGGCAACGAGCCGATGGAACTTCCCGCGCCGAAGGCATCGCTCAAGGTGGAAAACATCACCGTTGCCGCGCCGGGATCGGGACGCGTGCTGCTCAGCGAAGTGAGCTTCGAGCTGAAGGCCGGGCAGGCGCTTGGCATTGTCGGCCCGAGCGGTGGCGGCAAGACCACGCTTGTGCGGGCACTCACGGGCATCTGGTCCGTCCTGCGCGGCAGCGTCCGTCTGGACGATGCCGAACTGACGCAATGGGACGACGAGGCCCTTGGCCAGTTCGTCGGATATCTGCCTCAGGAAGTGGCGCTGCTCGACGCGACCATCGAGGAAAACATTTCCCGTCTTCAGGAACGGCCCGATGCGCGAGCGATCGTCGAGGCCTCGCGCGCAGCGGGCGTTCACGAGATGATCGTGCGGATGCCCGAAGGTTACCGCACGGAGCTGGGACCGCTCGGCGTTTCGCTTTCGGGCGGCCAGCGGCAGCGCATCGGCCTTGCCCGCGCGCTCTTCGGCAGCCCGTTCGTGGTCGTTCTCGACGAACCAAACTCGAACCTCGACGGTGAGGGCGAAGCCGCACTGACATCGGCGATCGAGGCCATCAAGGCCCGTGGTGGCATCGTCGTGGTGATCGCCCACCGTCCGAGTGCGCTTGCGGCGGTCGACCTCATAGCGGTGATCCAGAACGGCCGGATGACCGCCTTCGGGCCAAAGGAAGAGATCATCGGCAATGCGCCACGCCGCGAAGCGCATTCCCCCGAAGCTCAACCCAGGAAGGAGACGCTCGCCAGGGTGTCCGCACGGGTATCGGCATGATCGACATCAGAGGCGCGAAGGCGCAAGCGCAAGAAACCGATCCCGCCGATCGGTACGTCTTGAAGGACGGGGAGAAGAAGTCGAAGACCCCCGCCATTGTGACCATGTTCCTGCTGGGCGTGGCGCTTTACCTGAAGTCGGTGTTCCCCAGCTTGACTGAAGCGGTAGAGGGCAAACGCCCGGCCGACGGGGAGCCCGAGGGAGAACCCGAACCGGGAATGGCACAAACCGCCTCACTGGACCGTCCCGCCCTCGACCCTGAACCCACCGGCGGCACGGCGACGGAGGGAGATAGCCCCCGAGGTTCAGGCGGCGGGAACGTCGAACTTTTGCCCCCCGCCACATTCACGCGCATCGAATCCCCGGTGGTCGGATACTTCCAACCGGAAGTGACCGTCGACTGGACAGGCTTCAAGGCACCACCCGCGATTGGGGCGAGGACTGCGAGGGCGGCCAACGACAATCCCGGCGGCGGAACCATCCCCGGCGGCGATTTCCCGCCCGTTACCGACGGCCCCGGCGACGGGGACACCGATCCGGGAGGCAACGGCCCCGGCGATACCGATCCGGGTGACACGGACCCAGGCGGCAATGGACCTTGCGGCGGATGCCCCGACGAAGACCCGTGTGACGATGACGAAGACCCGCAATCCGGCAACCGAACCCCACGGGTGGCGGGTCCGGTCTATCTTATGGACGTTTCGGGTTGCGCAATCCTCGCTATCGGACTGACGGACCTTCTGCGCAATGCCGTCGATCCCGATGGCGATACGCTTTCGGTCCGGAACCTCACCGTGTCTTCCGGCACCCTGACCCAATCTGGAGACGGTTGGGTCTTCCAGGGCGGGCCGCAGCTGTTGGGTCCGGTGACAATCACCTACGAGATAACCGACGGCGAATTCACGGTCTCCCAGACCGCCCACTTCTCGGTCGTCAAGTCATACATCGGAGGAACCGGCGGAGACGACACGCTTCTCGGAACCATGTGTGCGGACGATATCGACGGCGGCGACGGAGACGACAACATCGATGGCCGCGCAGGGAACGACGTCATTGCCGGAGGACGCGGAGACGATCATATCGTGGCCGGATCGGGCAACGATACCGTGTTCGGCGGCGCGGGCAACGACATCGTCTTCGGCGGAGCCGGGAATGATCATATCTCCGGCGGCGCGGGCAATGACAGGCTCTTCGGCGACGATGGCGACGACGTCATCTTTGGCGACGCCGGCGACGACCTTCTGAGGGGCGGAGAGGGCGACGATCTTTTGTCGGGCGGCGCAGGGCGGGACATCTTGAAGGGTGACGCCGGGGATGACGTCCTCGACGGCGGCGATGGCAATGACGAACTGCATGGGGGAACCGGGAACGACGTTCTTGTCGATGGATCAGGCGAGGATGCCGTCTACGGCGGCTCGGGCGACGACCATCTGATCGCGGCTCTCGACGGAAGCGACGACGTCTATGACGGCGGGGAGGGTTGCGACACCATCGATTATTCCGCCTCCACGCAAGGCGTCTCGATCGACCTGGAAGAAGGGATCGCCTTCGGCGCAGAAACGGGAACCGACACGATATCGGGTTTCGAGGCCGCGTCCGGCGGCAGCGGCGACGACGAAATCACGGGAAACAGCGGCAACAACGTCCTCTCCGGGAATGGCGGTGACGACCGGATCGACGGACAATGCGGTCACGATGTGATATCCGGCGGAGACGGGAACGACCTCCTGATCGACGGTTCGGGCGAGGATGTCGTCTCTGGTGGTTCGGGCGATGACTATCTGATCGCCGCCCTCGATGGCGACAACGATATCTATGACGGCGGGGAGGGCTGCGACACGCTCGACTATTCGGGGACGTCCGAGGGCGTGACCGTCAATCTCGTCTCCGGAACCGCCTGCGGACTGGAAATCGGCGACGACGCAATATCAGGCTTCGAGACGGTGCAAGGAGGGTCTGGCGACGACCATTTCGTGGCCGGAGGAGAAGCTGCGGTGTTCATCGGCGGTGACGGGGAAAATACTTTCGAGTTCGTCCCCGCGGATGCTCCCTCGCCCAGCCCGGTCATACACGAAATCATGGACTTCAAGGCAGGCGACCGCATCCGCATATCCAAATACGACATCTTCGAAAAGATCTGTGACGAATTCGAGGACCGTTTCGAGGACATCTACGGCGACGGCTTTGACGACGATGAAGTCGCCATAAGGTACCGCAATGACCGCACCGACGAGGTGGACCGGACCATCATCGAAGCCGACCTCAACAATGACGACATCTACGAAACAACCATCACTTTGAACGGAAACCATATCCTGATCATGGTCGAACACGCGTGACCGCCAGCGTGTGGACGAAACGGGGGGGCATTGGCATGAAGAACGACAAGACAGAGCTGGCGATAACGCCCGCCAGGAAGCGGGAGAGAACATTCAGTGTCGTACCGCGCGTCGTCATGGGAGTGACGCTCTGCTTCCTGCTCGTAGGCGGCGTCGGTGGTTGGGCCGCGACCGCGCAACTGACGGGAGCGGTGATCGCGCAGGGGTCGGTAACCGTCGACCAGAACCTGAAGTCGATCCAGCACCGCGACGGCGGCATCGTCTCCGACATCGCGGTCAGGGAAGGGGATGTCGTCAAGGCGGGCCAGGTTCTTATCCGGCTCGAGGATGCGCAAACCAAGGCCGAACTCTCGATCGTGCGTTCACAGCTGATCGAATTGGCAGCGAGGAAGGCCCGGCTGCTGGCGGAGCGCGACGCGCTGGAGGGGATCGAATTTCCGGCAACGCTGGATCTCGACCATCCTGACACAGCCTTCACGGTCAACGGTGAGAGGAGGCTTTTTGACGGCAACCGCACCAACCGCGAAAGCCAGAAACAGCAGCTGGAGCTTGGCATCGAGCAGATCGGCGAAGAGATCAAAGGACTTGAGGCGCAGCGCACGTCGAAAGACGACGAGATCGCACTGCTCGAAACCGAGCACAAGAAGATCAAGGGCCTCGCGGAGAAGAAATTGATAGAGGGCAACAGGATTTACACATCCGACCGCGACAAGGCGCGCCTGATGGGCGAACGCGGCGAGATCGATGCCGCCATTGCCCGCGCGAAAACCCGCATGAGCGAGATCCGGCTCCAGATCATCTCCATCGACGAGAACGCCCGCACCGAAGCGCAGCGCGAACTGAGCCTCGTTGAAACGAAGATGTCAGAGTTCAACGACCGCCGCACGGCGATCGAGGACCGCCTTGCCCGGACCGACATCCGTGCGCCGATCTCGGGAACGGTGAACGAACTCAACATCCATACCGTGGGCGGCGTGATTACTCCCGCCGAGGTGCTGGTCACGATCGTGCCGGCCGATGCCAAGCTCAAGGTTGAGGTGCGGCTGGCCCCGGCCAGCATTGACCAGGTTGCAGTCGGCCAGTCCGCCAGGCTCCGCTTCTCGGCCTTCAACCAGCGCACGACGCCGGAGCTGGATGGGAAGGTCGTTCACGTATCTCCCGCGACGTCACGCGATCCGGCAACGGGTGAAACTTACTATCTCGGCGACGTCCATGTTTCCGCGGAAGAGCTGGCGAAGCTTGGCGACGATACTCTCCTGCCAGGCATGCCCGTCGAGGTCTACGTGACCACCGAGGAACGGACCGCAATCTCGTATCTGGCAAAGCCGCTTTCTGACCAGTTCAACAGAGCCCTCAGGGAGCGGTAGGAAGCTGGGCGGCAGTCACTCCCCCCGATAGCCGCCCAGCTTCGACCTTTCGGACACCCACATCACTGCAAAAGCCGGGAACCTCCACGCCTTGTCGCGCAGCGGGCGGCCGCTCTCTGCGCGACAAGGCGTGGTAGGACCACGCGGACATGCCGGGCCCCGGACCAGAAGCCCAAGTCCAACAGACTTTCGGGATGACTTTCAATTGAGCAGGTGCTGACCTGCTGCAGGGTTGACGTTCCGCATGACGAGAGCCAGTTCAAGCCTGTTGCTGGCCTCGAGTTTCTGCATGAGGATAGTCAAATAGTGTTTAACCGTCTTCTCGCTCAGGCCCAGCCCTTCCGCTATCTGCCGGTTGGTTCTTCCCTTCATCAGAAGGTTGCCGATCTGGACTTCACGGACGGTCAGTCCTTTGGAGCGGATCGCCGCCTTATGGATGGCTGCCGCCCTCAGGGAAGTGATGACCTTGGTGGCGATCTTCTGTGTAATGAAGGTTTCTCCGTCCAATATGGACTTCACCGCTTCGCGAAGCTCGTCAGCCGTGCTGGTTGTCGAGACATATCCCGCGGCACCGGCCTCGAGCGACCTCACGGCATGCTCGACACTGGGCGCGGACGCAAAGACACCAACCTTGGTACCCGGACTTTCCCGAACGATTCTTGAGATCGTGCGGGTCCCACGGTCTTGCTCGTCCGAATCCAGCAGGACCAAATCCGGCCGTCTTCTGACGATCTTGTCGATTGTTTCTGCTGAAAGAAGACCGAAATCCATCAACGCCAGCGAATCGGCCCCTCCAAAGATGCGGATGAGGCCTTCGAGCATTATTGGTTGGTGATTCAGTAACGCAATTGTTCTCTTGATTGCCACCATGTGGATTCCCCCAAACCCCAGGGTGAGATTACAATATTCAACATCCGCAAGGCAACAATTATCCTAAATGATTGGTTAACCCAAACGGAGTAGGCGCGTTCCTTGAACTCAGGACGACTAGAGAGAAGCGGCAGGGATTGCCTTCAAACTTTACTCGAAGATTTGAATCTCATTGTCGTGAACCAGATCGAAATCGGTCTCTTGCACCGGACTGTCGGCAAGCCGCCCCGGCTCTGCCGTTGGTTGGAAACGAACGAAGGCAAGTTTCGAGCGTCGACGGAAGCACCCCGAACGGCGACAATGAGGTCGCTTGCTGAACGGCAGCTATCCGCCGAGAGCGCCCAGAACCGGCCGGTCCGCAATCGGCCCCATTTCGGTCGTTGACCCTTTGTGGCGTTCATGGCGACGACGGCTACAAGCCCCACAACGCGAGAGCCTTTTCCGAACCGGCACGGTCGGTTCTGATGCGTAAGATTGATTGTCGCGTCAGACCGGTTTCCGCTGAGATGACAGAAGCACCTTCACCCGCGTTGAGCATCGTAACGACCTTGTTGAACTGCGCGCGCGTATAGCTCGGCTTGCGACCACGATATGTTCGAGGATCGCCTTTGGCTGCTGCGATACCGGCCCGCTGAGCCTCCTTCGTCGCCATGGCCTGAGCTTCTGCGGTCGCAGCCATAAACGCGATCAGGGCGTCACGCACTGCCTGCTGAATAGGGTCTGTGGTCGATCCATCGAAGGTCATGCCATTTATGACGGTCTTGATCACCACGCCGTCTCGCATGAAGTGTCGAATGCTGTCGGAGACGTCGCGGTAGTCGCGGCCTAACCGATCGACCCATCGGACCACCAAAGTGTCTCCCGGTGCCAGCAGGTCGTATAGGCGTTTTCCCTGCGGTCTATCTGCCAACCTGGTCGATACACCCGAGACACCGTCGTCAGCGACCACTTTGTCGATCTTAAACCCCGCAGCTTCAGCCTGGTCGCGTTGATGATCGAGCGTCTGGTCGGCGGTAGAGACGCGGGCATAGAGGACGGTCTTCGTCATGGACAACTCCTGTACGGAAGAGTGTTGTCCATTAGCTAGCCTGTACGTGATCAAAATCAACCCGTGCGTACGCACAATTCGACCGCACGTGCTATGTACGCATTGCTACGCCGTGTCAGGGGCCGGAACCCGACCGGCAGCTTTCGAGCGCAGTCTGCGACAAGCTGCCGTTCGCAACGACGATCGCGTACAACATCCAGAAGCCCGATCGCGTGCTGCGATCAATTTCGTCGGCATTGAGGTCTCAAGGCGGAGTTGATCCACCGGCGCGCGCTGTGCCGCAGTATCGAAGCAGTCGAGTTCGCCGACCCATTTAGCAGGATGGGACTGTTCAAAGGGATGGTCGCCCCGCTTGGCAACATTGGTTGATAACTCGGGTTGAGCCGGCTGATGATGGGGGAAAATGAGTTGGCTGCTAGCTTGGGCAATGAGGTAGTCGGGCGATAGGACCACTCTACGAACAAGCGTGCTGGTTGCAGTCGGGAATCTTCAGGACTTGGCGAGAACGTGTCGGCGCAACTATGCAGCCCACCCCAGCACAGTATGCAAATTTGCTGCCATGGGAGGCAGTGAGCCAGGCGAGAAACATCCAAGGGGCTGCTGCCCTGCTTTTTGTTCCGTGAATAGTTCGGAGGTGCAAGCACTCGAAGCGGCGACGCCAGAGTATAGGCAGCAATACTTCAAGCTATTCCTAGCAAACCCTTATTTAGCTGGGGCTAATCAGTATTGTGTCGAATAGGAGGTAATTCGTTAAGTATGCCGCCCACACGACGCTGAATTGTCGCTTGTCAAATATTGAAACAGATATATCGTCGCGAATCTCAGGCAGTGCATACAAGGAATCGGAATAATGCAGACACGCTCGGGCGGGGGCGCTTCGAACACCACATTCAACCGAAAATACCAACTTCTCGCAGGCGTGTGCGCAGCGGCCCTCGCGGGGGGAGCTACAATCTCGACGGCACGGGCGGCGAACTTCGAGGCTTCGAACGAAACGGAGCTGTACCAGGCGATTGCGGAAGCCCAGGCAAGCTCCGATGCGGCATCCACCATCACGCTTACGGGCAACTTTGCGATCACCAACCCGCCGCCCTCGATCGCTGGAAAGGCGATCACCATCGAAACGGGCGTCAACACGCTCACGCTTGCCTCCGGCCAGGCCTTCGATGTTGGCGGTGATGCCACGTTGACCCTGTCCGGCAATGTCCTCGGTTCAGGCGTGTTGAATACGGGCATACTGCGCCAGGATGGTGGGGGGCAGCTCGTGTTCGACGGCGTGACTGGATCCGGCATCACCAGAATCGATCTCAACGGCGGTCACACGCTCGTCACCGGCGGCAGCGAGATCACGTACGGGAATACGAACGCCACTGCGGGCCAGATGCAATTGGCGGGCACCGGCGAAACGGCGAGTCTGACCGTTTCCGGGCAGGGAACCCGACTTGAAGCGACCGGCACCAGTTTCCTTGACGTCAGCGCCGGGAGTGAATCCTATGGAACGATCACCATCGAGGATGGCGGGTATTTTGGCGCAGCGAGTGCTGGGCTGCGGTTTTTTGGTACTTCCACCAGTCTGAGCAATGCTGAAGCCAACCTTCTTGTGACAGGGCAGGGATCAACGCTTTCGGTCTCGTCTTTTTTTTCCGGCAGCGGGACGGGATATTACACCGTCCGTGACGGCGGCCAGATCAACGTGGGTTCTCTGCGGCTCGGCACCGCCGGCGCGTCCGTGACATATGAAAGCGGCTGGTCAACGGTAGAGGTGGTTGGCGACGGTTCGCGTTGGGACTCCACCGGAATATTGGAACTTTCTCGCGGAACCCTTTCGATCCTCGACGGCGGGGTCATGACCGGAACGGGGATAACCATTGCGCGTCCGAGCCGCGGTGCCACCGAGTTCAGCGCTCTCATTTCCGGCCCCGGGTCGGAGTTGAGAGGGGATACCATCGCCGTTGGAACCGGCGGCAAAGGTATCCTGACCATCGCCGATGACGGCAAGGTGGTGGTGGGCGGCGGCGGCACCGCCCTTGTCCTGGGCGGCTCGGATGCGGACAGCGACGCTACGTTGAACATTGGCGGGGCGGCTGGCGAGGCGGCAGCTGCCGGCACTCTCGAAGCGTCGGCGGTCACGCTTGCGGCAAGTGGCGCGATCAATTTCAACCACACCGAAACCGGATATGTCTTCGACCTCCCGATCAATGGCGGCGGTGAAATCAACCAGCTCGCCGGGCGCACCATCTTCAACGCCGACCAGACCGGCTTCACCGGTCTCGCCAGCGTCTATGGCGGCATGCTGGAGGTGAACGGCATCCTCGGCGGCGCTATGGATGTCCGCGGCGGCATCCTCGCCGGCATCGGTTCGGTCGGCAACACGCAGAACTTTGCTGGCGGGTCTATCGCTCCGGGTATCAACGGCATCGACACGCTGACTATCGACGGCAACTACACGGGCAATGGCGGCGTTCTACAGATCGAAGCAGAACTCGGCGACGACACCTCGCTGACCGATCTCCTGTTCATTACCGGGGATTCGATCCTCGGGAGCGGCGCGACACAGGTCTTCGTCACCAATCTCGGCGGTGCCGGCGCTGAGACAACAGGCGACGGCATCAAGATCGTTGACGTGGAGGGTGCGTCCGCGGCCGGCGCCTTCGCGCTCGGCGGCCCGGCGATCGGGGGTGCGTACACGTACAATCTGTTCCAGAACGACCTGACCGGCACACTGGACGATGGCGACTGGTATTTGCGCGCCGACGGCCTCGCACCGACCGTACCGGTCTACGAGAACTATCCGATCGTGCTGCTTGGCCTGACCGAACTGCCGACCCTGCAGCAGCGCGTCGGCGACCGCTACTGGCCGGGCGGAAGCGAAGACGCTGCGGGTTATGCTGGCCCGCGCAATCTCTGGACCCGCATCGAAGGCGCGCACCGCCATGCCGAGGGGCAGTCGACGACCGGCACCTCCTACGACAGCAACCGCTTCCTCCTGCAGGCTGGCATCGATGGACTGCTCGCCGAGAACGGATCGGGAATGCTGGTCGGCGGCTTCAACGCACAATATGGACGGATCGATGCCGACATCTCTTCCGACCTCGGCAGCGGCGACAACTCGACCGACAGCTACGGCGTCGGCGCGACGCTGACCTGGTACGGTAACGACGGGATCTATGTCGACGGACAGGCCTCGGTAGCCCGCCTGTCGAGCGACCTTTCCGCCGATGGCGTCGGTGAGCTCGCTGACGGCAATGACGGCGTCGGCTACGCCTTCAGCATCGAGGCCGGCCGGAAGGTGCCCGTCGGCGGCAGCTGGTCGGTCACGCCGCAGGCGCAACTCGCCTACACCTCAGTCGATTTCGACGATTTCACCGATCCCTTCGGTGCGACCGTCTCAATCGATAACGGAGACAGCCTGAAGGGCCGGATCGGCCTTGCGCTGGACTACGACGCGGGAGCCGGCACGGATCGCAGCCATGTCTACGGCATCGCCAACCTGACCTACGACTTCCTCGACGGAACGGCGGTCGACGTGGCTGGCGTGAATGTCGCGTTCGAGCCGGATTCCTTCGGTGCGGAGCTTGGCCTCGGCGGCACTTATCGTTGGGCCGGCGGCAAATACGCGCTTTACGGGGAAGCGCTCGCTTCCACCAGCTTCGAAGGCAGCTACGGCGTCAAGGGCACGCTCGGCTTCAGCACGACGTTCTAGGCAGTGACGGCCCCTAACCGGACGGGATAGTGATGGGTTGGGACGCGGCCTCTCGAGGCGGCTTCCCGACCAACTTCACCTACGGCAGCTCGCGCGTCGGTATCGTGAGCGCCTCAGTCGACCAGGTTGCGTGAACAGCAATCGCGCGATTTGGCGCTTACTTCCTCCACAGCAGTGGCCGATCATCTCTTTGGTGGCCATCGGCCGTAGACTTCCGGGAATGCAGCCAGAAGCGCCGCGTCGCTCCCCGATCAAGGCAACGGGCTTCCCGTGCCGCCGCAGACCTACGGTGCTGAGAAGATGAAGGGTCGGAACGCGAGGTGTGCCGTCAGGAGATGATGGCTGGCGAGCCGGGTAAAACGCCGGTCAGCAGTTATGCAGGATGTTCCGTGGGTCGGGTAATGGTGAGTGGTACCCCTCGACGGCGTCTCCCACGGGACGCTTGTGGCACAACCTCGCTCGTGACACGGCTATGTCTGCTTCTGGAGGTCGGCAGGGAACGGCCGAATGACGGATATGGGGGCGCAAAGCAGCCAGTTGCCCCTAGTCGCATAAGGGGCCTTCGGGTCCGGCTTAAGTCCCTTCCTCCCCCTCACATATTGCTCACCGACCTAAAAATCGGTAAGCGGCGACAGCCGTTGGGGAAATCGCATGTCCGTTTCAGAACTTTTCGCAAATTACACTGAACTCACTGCCGACATCGTATCGGCATACGTCGCAAACAACTCAGTACCAGCGGGGGACCTCGCGGAGTTGATTGCGACTATCCATCTAGCTGTATCCAGTCTTTCGCAACCGCCGGCACTTGTGGCTGACCCCCAGACTCCGGCAGTGAACCCAAGACGTTCGGTGCATCCGGATTACATCATTTCGCTCGAAGACGGGAAACGCTTCAAATCGCTGAAGCGTCATCTTATGACACACTATGGGATGACGCCGGAAGAATACCGCCTGAAGTGGAATCTTCCCGCCGACTATCCGATGGTTGCCCCGAACTACGCGGCGGCACGTTCTGAGCTTGCCAAGAAGATGGGGCTGGGACGCAAGCGGGGCACGAAGGTCAAGGCGAAAGCAGGCAAACGGAGCAAGCGCTAGCTGCCTGCGTGGCTAGCATCAAGTCTGTGCGGCCACCCTGTAGACGGTAGATCTGGCGACGCTGAACCGCTTTGCTACTGCCGACGGTTTCTCGCCACCAGCCAATGCCGCAACGATGGCCTCGCCGTCGACCGAGACCGGCCGGCCCTTGTAACGACCTTCCGCTTTCGCCTTGGCGATGCCCTCCAACTGGCGCTCCCGGCGTGAGTCTGTTTCGAACTCGGCAATCGCTCCGAGCATGTTGAACATCAGCCTGCCCGTCGGCGTGCTCGTGTCGATACTTTGCTCGGTAACGACGAGATCGACTTTCTTGGCTTGAAGCTCCTTTGCGATCGTATGCAGATCTAGGACAGAGCGCGCGAGCCGGTCGAGGCGGGTCACTACGATAGCATCTCCCTTGCGAGCGAACTTAATCGCATCGGCCAATGCGGGGCGCCCGTCTCGCGTCGTTCCGCTCGCTATGTCAACGAACAGCTCCTCAATGTTATGCTTGTTCAGGATGTCGACCTGAGCCTCATTCTGCCCTGTGGAAGAAACACGCGCGTAACCGATCTTCATCGTCCCAGTCCGGTATTGTCTAAGACAAAACAGGAATAGTGTCCGATAAGTCCGAAGTCAATTCAATTCGGACGCGGATTCGGATGCTCGGTTACGTCGTTGTACGTCTCGAATAGCATGCTGCATGGCTGCCGGCCGCCGTTTGAGCGGCCGCGCCTGATCCGGCAATGCTGAGGAGCGTTCGGGCGTTGAGCCCGCGTACGTTGGTCAGCTTAGCTTAGCACTACGTCCGCCCTCGGCAGACGTACTATCCGCCCCCATTACCAAAGCGATGGAACGAGCCAGTTGCGCTTGTCCGAACGGTTTGCCCAGGCGGACGACATTTCTCCCGGGGGCTTCGACACCCTCGCCGTAGCCGCTGGCGATGATCTTCGGCACCCCGGTACGGATGCCTTCGATCGCCGCGATCAGTTCGACTCCCGTCATGTTGGGCATGGCCTGATCGGTCACGACGAGATCGATATCGTCGCGCTCTCGGAAGCGCGCCAGTGCCTCCTTGCCGGAATAGGCCTCGATCACGTCATGCCCCATATCCTCGAGCAAGGCCGCAGTATTCATCAGGACAAGGGCGTCGTCGTCCACAACTAGGATTGTCAACCTGTCGAGTTCCGGGCCGGGTGTTTTTGGCGGAGGAGATGCTGGCTCGACAACGGCGGACTGCTTCGCGATCGGCAACCACAGGATCGCGCTCGTCCCTTGGCCAGCTTTGCTGATGATCTCGAAGGTACCGCCGATCTGCTGTGTCATCCCGTGCACCATCGCCAGTCCTAATCCAGTGCCTTTGCCGATGCCCTTCGTCGTGAAGAAGGGTTCGGTCGCGCGACGTGCGGTGTCGACATCCATCCCGACCCCTTGGTCCCTAACTATTAGCCGCACGTAGCTGCCTTGCGAAAGCCCACGGACGACGTTGCTTTCGAGATCCACACACGTACCGGAGATGACGATCGGACCTCCGGCCGGCGTGGCATCGCGAGCGTTGACGATCAGGTTGAGCAGCGCCATCTCGAGTTGGTTCGAGTCCACGAGGACGGGAGGCAACTTCAGCGGAAAGTTTGTGGAGATCGGCCATTCTGGACCGATCGAACGCTGCACGAGATCGCTCATCCCTGCGAGCAGTGCGGGAATTTCGATATGTTCCAGGGTAAGTTCTTGCTTGCGTGCGAAGGCAAGCATGCGCTGAGTGAGTGTGGCACCTCGTTGAGCGCCCTCTACCGCATTGTTCAGCAGGCGCCGGGAAGCCGTATCATCAGGAAGGTGTTTGCCCAGCAGCTCCAAGCTGCTCAGGATGGCCATCAGCAGGTTATTGAAGTCGTGGGCAACGCCTCCTGTGAGTTGCCCGATCGCCTCCATCTTCTGCGATTGGAACAGCGCCTCCTTGGCAGCCTCCAGATCACGCTGTGCCGCTTCCTTCTCAGTAATGTCGCGGGTAATTTTGGCAAAGCCAATTGGTCGACCCTGGTCGTCACGGATCGCGTCGATAACGACGCTGGCTCGGAAGCGCTCGCCGTTCTTACGGACCCGCCAGCCCTCCGAGATGAAGCGGCCTTCCTTTTTCGCAGTCTCCAGCGTGCGTGCAGGCGCTCCCGCCGCCCGATCCTCTTCCGTGTAGAACCGCGAGAAATGTTCGCCGATAATTTCTTCGGGCTCATATCCCTTGATACGGCGCGCTCCTTCATTCCAGCTGGAGACCCGTCCCTCTTGGTCTATCATGTAGATCGCGTAATCGGTGACACCCTGTACGAGATGACGGAACTGCTCCCGACTGTCGGTCAATGCCTCTTCGACGCGGCGACGTTCCGTTACATCGCGACCATAAGCGTAGACCAGATCATCTTCCTTGGTCGTATGCCACTCGATAAGGCGAAAGCTGCCGTCGAGCGCACGATACCTGCTCTCGTAGTTCGATAGATCCTGGCCGGCGAAGGCTTCTGAAAGTGCGTCCGCACTCGCTGCAACATCGTCAGGATCCATGAAGTCGCCGAAGTGACGCCCGACGACCTGATCGATCGGATGCCCGAGTATTCGAGTCCAAGAAGGACTCACCGAGCGGAACATGCCCGTGGCGTCGATCACGACCATGATGTCCCTAGAAACGCTCCAGATGCGGTCGGCTCGGCGACGCTCGTTTTCAAGGGCTTTGACCGTGGCGTACGACGCGCCGATCTGACTGGCCATCAGGCGGGCGATATCCAGGATGTCGGGATCGTCAGGCCGAAGTGGGTTGAGGCCAAGAACCAGCCTGCCCACGGTCGACGTCCCCTCGGGACCTGGAATGCCGATGATGATCGCGCGGACCGGAGGTCGGTCCCAATCACCCACTGGCCATTTGACATTGGGGGGGAGGTCCACGATACAACCTTCCTCCACTCCACGGTTCGGGAGAGAGGCAGCCTCCAGGTCAAACGTATCTTCGTAATCCACCGGCTCGTCGCCGGAGAACTGGAGGGATACAAACGGAAAATCCCGACGGTTCGTGGCAAAGGCTTGTCGGACGCCTGCGTGAAGGCCAGCCTTATCCTTTACCGGCGTAAGAGCGCTGCCGATCTGGCGCAAGGTCTCAAGTCGGCGCTCGCTGATAATCCGGCCCGTCTCCTCGCTGACGACGCAAAGGAGCCCGCCTACCGTGCCGTCAGCCTTGAAAAGCGGGCTGTACGAGAAGCTGTGATAGGTTTCCTCTGGATAGCCGCTGCGTTCCAGCCGAAGAAGAAGCGCTTTGTTCCAGGTCGCCTCTCCGGCCCGAACGCGCTCAACCTGATCTGCGACATCGTCATAGACTTCCGACCAGACCTCCCGGAACGGTCGACCCAGCATGCTAGGGTGTTTGATGCCCAAGGTCGGAATGTAAGCGTCATTGTAGAAGAAGTTGAGTTCGGGACCCCAGCCGAGCCACATCTCGAAGCGGGTCGTCAGCAGCATCCGCAGCGGAGTCTTCAACCCTTCGGGCCAATCTTCCGGGTTTCCTAGGGAAGTTGAACTCCAGTCAAACTCCCTCATCACCCGCGACATCTCGCTGGTGCCCGGGAAGATGGCGGCAAGCTTTTCGTCAATAGGAATGGTCGCAATCCCCCAAAACGTGGTTGGAACGCGCGAACTCGTTCCAGGTTCCCATATGGAAGGGGTCTCACAGCCGTCCCGGAGGTGGCGGATCGACCCGCAAAACCCTGATCCCGCTGCCCTCATGGCTGTCGGGCTTTTTTATGCGTTCAGCGCAACGGCGGCGCGTCTTTTGCATCGGGAACCAACCAAGCCACTGTCTGTTAGGGTTCGGGCACCTCACAGGAGGATAAGATGAAAATCACCAGTGCATTGCTTCTAGCCGCATCGCTTTTGCTCGGCGCTGGCACCGCCATAGCAGCTTGCCCGAATACTTCGGCCGGCAAAGATGTAAACAAGACTGCCGGCATCTCCAAAGACGGCTCTCATGCACCGCTGGAAGGCGCAGAGCCAAGTGGGAACAAGGCTGCCAAGGATGGCGGGACTATGCCTCTCGCGACCGAGGAGGGCGGTGGCGACAAGGATTTGGCGACCTCGCAGCAAGACGTCGAGGCTCAACAGGACGGGGAGAAGACTGCGGCGGCCAAGGCGGATGATGACAACTGCAAATGACGGTCGTTGACCGCAGTTCCTAGGGCCTGTCGCGACTGCGCGCCGGGCCTTTGATTAATATTCTCCGGGGCTGACCGCGAAAAAATGGAGCCTAGCCGCCTCAAGTTATCCTTCGTAGGCGAGCAAGACGATTATCAGCGCAATCATGAGGGCCGACCCGATCGCCAGGCTGGCATAGAGAGCAATCTGGGCTCGTTTCGTAAGCGGGTCGATCTCCTGCGACACGTCTGCAAATCCCAAGCCATGAAGAAGCGCGGGATTTATCATGTCGTTCCTGAACGCTGCGTGAACGTCTCGGTTGCCAGGCTGCCGACGGCGTTGAGGGGAAGAAGAATCCACCAATAAGACAAGCCGCTATGAAGATACTAAAAGCGATGCACGCGAAGCCGGCTATATATAGCATGTCTTGCTTCACGATGAGCACCCCCTGCGGATGATCGCGCTACTACCCTATCATGGACCGAAAAGGCGGAAATCAGCCAAAAAGGCGCAGGTTCCGGAGGTGAGAAACGGCCGGCGCTCGATCCGGAAGTGTGTGGCTTCGGGTGGTGCCGGCCGTTATTGCAAGGGTGTGCGCTCGGGGTGGCTCCCCCTTGCGCGCCAACTACTACACGTCAGCTATTGAGGAAGTGTTAGTATCGTGGCCCGTGGCGATCCTCTCCTTGCAACTGCCGTCACAATGACCCTTTGTTTCGCGCATTATCATTGATCATCAGCAGTCGTGCCCGTTGCCCGTCTGCGAAATTCTCCGCGTACTCCTTGGACTCGAAGGTCCGTTGGGTGGTTTCGCCGTCGATCACGATAAAGACGGTCCACATTCCGTCGACGCGTTCAATACGGACCGCGTTTGCCTGAATGCCCATAGAGATCGTCTCGTTAACCATTGGTGACTTTCTCTCCCGGCAGTTCCTGGTCCGCCTCTTCGTCGATTACGAAGCCGTCTGGCAGTCGCGGCCTGCCTGGCGCCGCGTTGCAAACCGGGCATGGCTTACCAGGGGCGCCGCAATTGCACTCGTCAGGCCACGCCAGGCGCGGATGATCCTCGCAAACAAAGCGCGTGATGGCACAGTGGTCAGGTGCCCGACAATTTGCCGACCATCACAGGCGCGATGAGCGGGGGCTCGGCTTGTTGTTTGCAAGCCCCTTGGCCGCCTTCATCAGCTTCTCCCGGTCGTTGCCATAGGCTCTGATGAGTTGAAGAGCCTGTTCGAGCGTAACGCCTGTTTCCTTAGCCAGATGCTGCAGCTCGTAGTCCTGGCCGCCCGCAACACGGTCACGATCTTGCTGGCCGGTTTTCGACTTATCGTCAGCCATGATGCTGCCTCCCATTAGAAAATTCTACAACACAGATAACGTCGTGCAGTTCCGGGGAACGGAATCCGTTCGGTCGGATTGAATCGCGTCTGTCGAGTGCTGTTCATGCGTGCCCAGTTCATAGAGCCTATGCTTGCCTCCCTCGTCGAGCAGCCGCCCGACGGTGCGGAATGGATTCACGAGATCAAGCACGACGGCTACCGGACGCTGCTCGCCTTGGAGGATGGTAAGGTCCAGGCCTTCACTCGCCGTGGCGCCGACTGGACGGCGAAATACGGCGCCGTGGTACGTGAGGTCGCGGGATTGCCGGTTCGCTCCGCCATCCTCGATGGCGAGATGACAGTCCTGAACGCGGATGGCAGATCTGATTACCGGGCCTTCAAGAAGGCGATCAAAAGCAGTCCCGGTCGGCTGGTCTTTATCGCCTTCGATATGCTCATGATCGACGGCAAAGACGTCCGTGGCGAGACGACGATCGAGCGGCGAGAGCGGCTCCAGATCGTGCTGGATGATCCTCCCACAGCAATCCAGTTTTCGGAGGCTGTACAGGGTGGCGGCAAGGCTTTCTATCAGGCCGCTGACGCGATGGGGCTCGAGGGCATTGTGTCGAAGCGTGCGAAGGCCTCCTATATCGGCGGTCGCACCCGCGCCTGGCTGAAAATCAAGAGCTACGCGATATCCGAGCTGGAGGTAGCTGGTGTCCTGGAAGGCCGCGGCAAGCCCACAATGGCCCTGATGGTGGATCGACAAAACAACTACCGGGGCGGCGCGTTCATCACCAACCGCGGGATCAAGGAGAGATTGCTCGCCCGCGTCAGGGCGAAACGACTACCGTTGCCGAAAGGGATGAAAGCAAAGCCGGAAGCCAAATGGCTCGAGCCGGGGGTCATGGCAACGGTGCGCCATCTGCGCGGCGAGGAGGATTTGCGGCACGCCAGCGTGGAAGAAATCATCCGAGAGCAGAGTTAGCGATGCAGGAACAGGTGCTCAACTTTCTCCAAAACTGGATAGACGCAAACATCCGGCAGGCCTCGCACGAGCCTGATGGAGATGCGTCAACGATGCAGTACCGATACCTGACGGACGCTGTAGCGGCGGGACTTTCACTCGACGACGTCAATGCCGAATGGGAACAGGCTGAAGTTCAAATCCGTAAGGCGCTGAATCAGCACCGCATGGAACATAGGCAACGTGATACGTCATCGCCCCAGTAGCATCTCGCCTGCATCTTTATGCGGATAGCAGAACCACCGCGTCTACTGCCTTGTGCGGGAATAGCCCCAACCGCCCCACTCCGTGCAGCCTGGATACTCGCAATAGTGCACGAAAATGCCGCTCGGCGCCCGCGCTGGTTCTCCCTGTCGCAGTTCGTCGCTCATCTATTCCATCTCCGGCACTTCGCCCGCCTGAAACAGCGTTGTGGGCGGTCCATATTCACCGATTGCCGGGTTCGCTTCGCGGCTCCAGGCGATAACGCCGGCATGCTTCGTCGCGAGCGATTTGGCAACCCGCACCGCACGCTCTTCGCTCTGCTGCTCGGCGGGACCGTACACAGGGAACAGTTCGCCATCTTCGCCGCGGTCGAAAGCCGCCGCGACGATCAGCTTCGGCATCTTCTGTTGATGTAGCAGGCCGTTGCTCATAGCGGGTTGATCGGCCCAATCATGGACGCTTCGTCGTTCGGCTTGTCCGTCTTGCTGGACGCGTTCACGCGGCGGTCGACGCGATGGAACTGCAGTTCCCCGTCGAGGTTGTTGGCAAGCAGCGGCTTCACATCGGCCGCAGGCGTTGCCGGGTCCATCCAGGAGTCATAAGCCTCCGGCGCCAGGATGGCCGGCTGGCGATCGTGCAACTGTGTCATGGGCTCGCTGGCCGGCATGGTGATGATGGTGCAGCTCGTGACGTCGAGCTTGCTGTTGAGCGCCCACAGGCCGGCGAAGCTGAAGGGCTGCGTCCCGGTCAGATGGATGAACCATGGATCTCGGCCGCCGTCCGATTGATTTCGGGTCCACTCGTAGAAGCCGTCGGCCGGGATCAGGCAGCGCTTCGATTTCCATGCATCCTTAAAGGCGCTGGATGTGTCGGCCGTCTCGATGCGAGCGTTGAACATCGCGCCCTTCGGCATCTCCTTCGCTCACCACGGTACCAGCCACCAGCGGCCTTGGCGAACCTTCAGTCCGCCCTCCCCGTCATCGGCGACAAAAAAGACGTCCTAGGTCGGCGCGATGTTGTAGCGCGCCTCCGTGTTGCGACCGACCTCCGTCGCCGGCAGTAGGCGATACATCTCGTGAATGTCGGCCCAGGAGTGGAAGCGGGTGAAGCGGCCGCACATTAGTGCAGGATCTCCAGTTCCGCGAATTCAGGTCTCTTCCTGTCAGCAGGCCAGTCGGAGCAGGCTACTTCCGCCGCATTGACCGCCGCCTCATCCCAGAGGCCGGCAATTTCGGCTTCCTCTGCGCTGTAGCCTTCATAGTCTGGGTCGAAGCCTGACAAATCCCAACCCTCGCGGGCGAATGACGCCTCGACGGCCTCAAGCGGCGTTACCCCCGCTTCCTTGAAAACGGCCACGGCGGCAAGGCCACCCTTGTGAACTTCCTCAGGGGATGCGCCCGGAACGCGCACCAAAAGCTGTATCTTCTTCATGGCGGCATACTCCAAACTGCCCTCCGCCCCACGGTGAACAAAAATGGAACAAAAGAGTCAATCGGGCATTGACGGAAGACAGCGCGAGAGGCATCTCCCTCATTGGGGCGTAGCTGAAACCTCAGGGGCTTGAGGAGCAACGCCAATGCCACGGCGCAAGCACTACGACACGATCCGCGAATACGATCTCCAGAAAATCGAGTTTCAGGTTTCCGCCTTGGAAAGGGTCATCCGGGATACGGATTTGAGGCTGACCCACTCAGGCCCTCACGGTCAAGCGCTGATGCAACTTCGCAAGGATCTGAATACGGCGGTCAACCTGCTTAACAACCGGCCGGCCGACTATTTCCGCCACAACGGCCACATGTCTCCCCAGCAGGTCGCTTGGCACGATGAGTTTGAGCGGAAGTGTCGAGAGTCGGGCCGCCTACCTCAAGGCGAAGATGGAGCCTGAGAGTACGTCTTCGGTCTTTCATAATCCGCTGGTGGAACTTCCGACGCGGCTAGAAATTTGAAGGTTGGATCACCACCTTGCTTCCCCCGAGACGGCGATCCTAGGCCCGCTGCTTTCGGCCTTTCGAAGCGGCGGGCTTTTTCTTTTATCTCAACCTGCTAAAATAGAAGAGCGGTCGGTGCCCCGACCCCCAAAAAATCCGACCGCTCGCATTGCCCGTCCCAACCCTCCGGGGCGGGCTTTTCATTTGGGCTTCTGCTTCTTGTCCCTCTCGGCCGCCAACCGAGCCTCGCGAAGCTTCGCGGTCTTCGCTAGGCGCGCGGCGTGCTCAGCTTCGATCGCAGCCTTGGCCTCCGCTTGGGTCTGCTCGAAACGTTCCCGCCGCTCTTTGGTCGTGGTGAATTTTGCCACATCGCTCTCCGTACCGGGGAGGAGGGTGGCTATAATGCAGAAACGGGTTTGGGAGTTCCGTCTTCCTAGCGCAACTGCGCTTCTATAATTTCTCGCGCGGCTTCGTAGATCGGCTCCACTTCCGGCTCGCCGCGCTGGTGAGTTTCCAGCAGAAACAGGGCCTGTTCGTAGATCTCACGGACCTCTCGGTCCGATAGCGTGCCTTTTGCGCCCAGCATGCCGATCAGGGCTGCAAGGATCGCTGCCGATGAAAGGTCGCTGGCGGCAAGGGCATCGAGACGAGGGTCACGCGTCATAATACACTGCCAACATCAGGGCTCGCCTTCGGGCAAGCAGGCTAGCGTTCCCGAGTTGGGGTCTTTCTCGGAAACTTGCACGACGATAACTGTGCTCTTGAGAAAATTCGCCTTCAGCCGCTGACACTCTTCCTCGGTGAGCCCCTTTCGAAGGGTAGTCTCATCGTTGTTGTCCGCGTGCACGAGGCGGTATTCCTCGGCTACCGCGGCGCACGTGGCGCCCATCAGAATGCCCAAAGCCAATGCTATTCGCATGTTTTCCTCCCAACCCAGGGCAGGATGCTCCAATCGGTGGAGGCTCGCAAGTACAGTAGTCCGGGCAGGGAATGTGCCGCGCCGCCGACAGATCTAGGATTCGTCAGCGGAAAGTTCTTCCCATCATGACATCATCGTGCCAAGCGCCGTTGACGAAAGCCGTTTCCCGTTCGCGCCCTTCGATCGAGAACCCGCACTTCTCATAGCTACGGATGGCGCGATCATTATAGGAAATCACCCGGATCCCGACCCGATGCAGCTTCATTCCCTCCAAGGCATGCTGCAGAAGTCTCTGAATTGCTTCGCTGCCCAGGCTCCCATGTCTGACGACAAAGCGCCCAAGGTACGCCGAGACGATCAGGGGAACCCAGCGATGAGGGAGAAATCGATGGGGCTGTGCAGCATGTCAAATACCTCCAGTGGTGGAGGAAACAATCTTCAATGCTTCTGAAAGTTACTTCCCGTCACGCAGGCAGGGCGTTATCGCGGCTGGCAATGACGATTCATCCCGCTTCGCTGGAACCTCCGTTTGAAGCCCGCGGTTGTGCTGGATAGGAGGTTGCCATGCCCGACGAGAAAAATACGAAAGTGCCCAGGGATGAACACGGAAACGTTGCTCCGCCACCGCAGGGCCCGAGTGAAGACAATAAACCCGTAAAAGACACAGACAAAGACCCCCCGCCACGGCCTGGAGGTTAGCGCCGGTTCCCAAGAGTTGCAGCTGGACACAGCATCGCTATTCCTGAGCGTCAGAAGCGAGCGAACCGCTTGCCAATTCTCCGGTACGCAGGTCATTGTCAGCAACAGGCCTTAGTCGGCTTAGGAGGGATGAGATGCGCTAGAATGACGTTCGCCTATTGCATTTTGGAAAACTGTCTTTGGCTTCTGTTTGCTTGACCGTAGCCCTCCACGGCTCGGCATCTGCACAGTTCTCTGGGTTCCGTCCAGTCCAATGTGACGATAGTAGAACAAGCGAGGACCGCGCGTGTTGGCAGCCGCGTGTCCTTGACGGGCTCGCTGAAAAAGGAGGTGCGGAGAGCGCAGTATTTGTTCCGAGATGCGACAGGAGATATTCGCGTCCGAATCGAGCGTAAATTTTGGCGAGGCCCAGAGGTGACCAGCACGACGGTTCTCCAATTGAGGGGAAAGGTCGAGACTGATGTTCGTGGTCGTTTCGTCGACGTGTATTACTTTCGGATTCTCGATTAACTAGCCGTTGCATCTTAAGGTTGCTCCGCCGATCACGCCGTGGTTTGGTGTTCGTTACCTTGGGAGGGGGACAATGAAGCCAATCACCGCCGCCCTCGCGACCCTTTTGCTCGCCACCAATCTGGCATCCGCCCACGGCGGCGGTTACCGCAAGAGTTCACCACCCGGTCAATGCTGCCACATGGACAACAGCACGGGGATGGTCCATTGCCACTAACGAGGCTTGCTGCACTTTCGATCTGCTTCGTTGCCGGCGTCCTGCCGGCGAGCGGGGAGCCTATCGTTGGCCGGGCATCGGTCGTCGACGCAGACACCATTGAAATCCACAGCAAGCGCATTCGCTTCAACGGCATCGACGCTCCGGAAGGACGTCAGTTGTGCCTGGACGAGGCCGGCAAGAGATACCGCTGTGGCCAAGTTGCGGCGCTTGCTCTGGCCGACTTCTTGGATGCTCACCGACCGACATCCTGCACTGAGGTCAATCGCGACCGATTCAAGCGGATCATCGCCGTTTGCAGCGCTGGCGGCCGTGATGTCGCCGAATGGCTCGTCAGCAACGGCCACGCGCTCAATTGGCCTCGGTACAGCAAGGGGTGTTATGCCGACGCCCAGAACACTGCCAGGGTGGCCCGGGGGCATCTGGGCTGGGTCGTTCGCGCTACCTTGGGAGTGGAGGCGAAACCGAGACGCGGCCTTGATCGACGCGAATAGCGGTTCGTGAGTTGCAACTCGGTGCGAACCTATCGACAGCCTTTCGACCGGCGAAATGTTGCTATAGCGTTGCTATTGTTAGATATTTCATAGTCGCTGATTTACGATTTCTATTTATTTTCAGTTAGATAACTGAAAACTTAAAAAGGTGCATCCAGCCCTTGAACCAGCGGGTACGCTGCGGCAGCCAGGTGGCGAAGGCATCCGGACCGGATTCGTAGGTGGGAAAGGCGATCGTCTCGGTGCGGTAGCCGAAGCGGGCGAGCCGCATGCCGAGATCGGCGTCCTCGGTGACGTTGTAGGGATCCCAACTGCCGACCTCCTCCAGCACGGCGCGGCGGAAGTGGTTCGAGGTGCCGCCGAGCGGCACGAGCATGCGCCGCGAGGCGAGCCACGGCAGCATGCCGCGGAAGAGCGCGGCATATTCGAAGGCGAACATGCGCGCGACGAAGCCGGCATCGCCGTTGGAGACCTCCAGCGGCGCCTGGACGCAGGCAACCTCCGGCGGCGATTCCTGGAACTTCCGCCAGGCGCCGAGGAGCTGCTGCGGATGCGGGTGGTCCTCGGCGTCGTAGAGAACGACGAATTCGCCGCTCGCCAGCGGCAGCGCATAGGCGAGCGCCTTCGGCTTGGTACGCGGGCCGAATACCGGCACCTCGACCACCGCCATGTTGCGCGGCAGGGCGAGCGAGCGGAGCGCGTCGAGCGTCTGGAGGTCGTCGGCCTCGCAGACGAGCTTGATCTCCAGCTTGCTTTTCGGCCACTCGATCCGTTCCAGCGCAGCCACGAGTTCCGGCACGATTTCGGCCTCGCGGTGGAGGGCGACAAGCACCGAATAGACCGGCAGCTCGGACGCCGGCGGCGCGGCGAGCGCTTCCGCCTGCGGCCTTCCGGTCGACGGGAAGGCAGCGAAGCGCAGGCCTACGCAGGCGATGAAGAACACCGTGAAGAAGATGTGCAGCACCAGCCAGGTGCCGGCGGGGTTCAGCCAGAGCGCCATCAGCAGTGCGACCAGCCCCCCGCCCAGGACCGAGCCCTGCCAGCCATTGGCGACGAGGCGGGCCGACAGGTCGGGAAAGCGGTCGAAGAGATCGGATGTCGCGCGCCTGGCGAGCAGCAGCCTGACCCGCGAAAACAGCGCGCTGTGCAGCGCGGCGGGAGAGACGATCTTCAGCCATCCGGCAACGTTGGGATGGTCGGCGATCTGGCGCAGACGGTCGAGCGGAATCCCGTCGGGCACGAGCAGGTAGCTGGTGGTGTTGTCCCGCCCGGCGAGCTTCACCGTCAGGGGCCGGGCGCGGCGGCGAAGGCAGGAGACGGCAGCCTCGTCCGATATGAACAGGCGGTCCTGCTCGACGGCTTCGGCGTGGCCGACGCCGATCTCCTCGGCCAGCGCACGGTAAAAATTGGCTTCGTCGATCAGGCCGGACGCCAGCAGTTCGGTCTGAAAATCCGTGCCGTTGCCGCGGGCGACCAGGGTGATGTAAGCGGCGTTGCCGGGCGAGACGGCAAGACGCCTGAGCAGCGGCAGCCAGTCCTGAAGCTCGGGGAACAGATAGAGCGCGAATTGAAAGCCGTCTTCGGCCTCCTGCTCCAGCGAAGCGGAGGTCCCTTCGAACGGCCTTTCCTGAGGAACCGCCGCATTGTCCCGGTGCGGCAGCTCACCGAACAGCATTGCGCTTCATGCCGACCCCCCGATCAGCTCACAGCACGATGTCTGCTACCTATGGTGGCAGCCGGTTCAGCCTATCGGAAAAGAGGCGACAGTCAAACGAAAGGAATTCCTGCCGCGCAAAGGTCCATGTTCGCGCGCCAAGACGTTCGGGACCGCACCTAGGCGGCGAGCCTGGCGACCCTGGCCAGCCGGCGCAGCGTGGTCTCGTCCTGCAGCGCCTTGTGGAAGAGCGATATCTCCTCGTCGATCCGGTCACACAGATGGTGGCCGTCGCCGCGCAGCAGCTCGCGGGTCTGCCGAAGCGCCTGAACCGGCTTCTTGGCGAGCTGGCGGGCGCGCGCATATGCCCGGAGTTCGGCATTCTCCGGGGCGATCTCCGACACCAGCCCGAGATTGCATGCCTCCGTCGCCGCCAGCGTGTCGCCGAGGCAGAAGAAGCGGAACGCCGCCGCGTAGCCCAGGCGCTCCGGCGCAAGGATGCTGGTCGCAGCGTCGGGCACGAGGCCGAGATCGACGAAGGGCACGCGGAACGTGCTCTGGCTGGAGGCGATCACCATGTCGCAATGGAAGAGGATAGTGCAGCCGACACCGACCGCATCGCCGTCGACACAGGCGAGCAGCGGCTTCGGGAAGGTCGCGAGCGCACGGAACATGCCGGTGACCGCCTCGATCAGCGCCGGGTGCTTGGCCGCATCGAGGAATTCGGAGAGGTCGCCGCCAAGGCAGAAGCAGCCGTCGAGCCCGCGCAGGACGACGACGCGGACCTCCTCGTCGTCCGCCGCAGAGCGAAGCGTGGCGGCGAGCCTGTCATATGCGCCGCGGTCGAGCAGCGGCCTGCCGTCCTCGGCGACGACGGTTACCGTCAGTATGTGATTGCGGAACTCCGTGTGCGGACGGAGGTCCACCGCAGGCGCATCGGACGGAAATGTCTGCGCTATGGTCATGATGCCTGCCGCTGGCCGATTATGTCGGGATAGCCGCGCGAAAGCACGGGCGCATGGTGGGCGCGCCGCTCGCGCACCACCTCCAGCGTGCGCTCGTTAAAGGTGAGCAGCGTCGCCACGACCTGCTGGCGGCCGTAGGTGCGCTGGTAGCCGAGCGGACGCGCGAGGAAATGCAGCTGCAGCGCGCGCAGCACCCACATCGGCTCGAACTCGATGATGACCTGGTTGACGCCGCGCGGCAGGCCCCATTCGACGAAGCCGGCGATCAGCTCGGTGCCGACGGTGGAGACGCCGCGGCGGCCGTCGCGGAAACCCGGCGCCACCGCATAGCGGGTGAGCTCCCAGACGTTCTCGCCCGAGGGCGGCTCGTCGACGAACAGATCGGTCAACACCTCCGTCAGCAGATGCGGACGCGTCGTCGGCAGCATGCGCTGGTAGCCGGCAACCTCACCATTGCGGATGACGACGTGATGCACCGCCTCCTCGTGGTCGAACTGGTCGATCTCCAGTCCGTCCCCACGATCGATATCCCGCCAGCCCATCTCCTCGACGAATATGCGATGACGAAGCCGGTGGACGGCCTCCCAGAGATCGGGCCGCTGCATCAGCTCTTCGGTGGTAAGCGCGTAAAGCACATATGTCTCCTTGATGACTCAAGGCAGACTAGAGAGGCGTATCCTTATGGATAATTACGCGATCGGTTAGGAATGTAACGATCTGCGAATATTTCGCCAAATTTAAATATAACCGCGACGTATCGCTTCGGCGACGGCCTGAACACGGTTAACCGCGCCCAGCTTAAACTTGGCATTGAGCAAATGCTTCTCCGAGGTGTGCTCGGATATGCCGAGAATCTGGGAAATCTCCCATTCCGACTTGCCTTCGGCGGCCCATTTCAGGCACTCGCGCTCACGCGGCGTAAGCTCGATGTGATCGATTACACGCCCTTCAGCCGTAAGCAGCTGCATGGCGCGTCCGATGGCGTAGGTGGAGACCAGCGAAATCATGCCGAACTCCAGGCCGGACATCTCGACCTGCTCGCCGCCGAGCGACACCATGACGATCTGGCCGTCGAGCGTCACCAGCGGGAAGGCAAGGCCGTCCTTGAGCTTGAACTCGCCGGCGTCGCCCATGACCACTTCGCCATCATGGTCGACCTTGATCTCGGAAGCGTCGCGCCACTGGAAGGGAGCCTGCAACTGCTTCATGCGGCTGACGATCGGATCGTGGTCGACGTAGTTGCGCGCGACGTAACGCTCCAGCCATTCGACCGGCCAGTCGCACAGAAGCACGTGATCCTTCTGCCGGCCGGTGGGCGTTCCCGGCTGCGGCACGGTGCCGGCCATCAGCGCGGTCAGACCGAAGGCCGACGTCACGCCAAGCAGCTTCTCGGCGATCGCGTCCGGCGTATCGGCCTGCTGGAGATCGCTGATATATGCCAGCGTTCGATCGAAATGACCCATTGCAACATCCACCCATGTTGCCGAACATTATGCGGCATCGTAGCCGCGCGAACTGCCCCACACCATTAACCGTGGATTGCAAGATAACATATTCGGTTGCTCTGGGGTAGAATACCTAATGGTCCAGTGCAAGGCGAGAACGGGGTAGGGCCAGGTGGAACGGGTTGCGCGAATTTCGTTGTGAACCGGCGCTTTTCATAGCAAAAGCGCCTTTCCGGTCGCGTAAAAATTTTTTCCGGCCGACCCGGAGCAAACGCGCGAGCCATTGGTGCAGCCGAATATGCGAATCAAGCTTCGACCCATAATCATGGCGCTCGCCGCGGCAGCTTTCCTTTACGGCAGCGCGCAGGCCGCCGAGCAGCCCCCGGCCCCGATGTTCTGGGACATGAAGGAACGGCTGCCGAAGCCGGACCTCAGCGCGCGGACGCGGCTGCGCTTCCTGACGACGACCGACTTCCCGCCCTTCAACTATCTCGATCGCGACGGCCGCCTTTCCGGCTTCCACATCGACCTCCTGCGCGCCATCTGCGTCGAGCTCGGCATCCCCGACAAATGCCAGATCCAGGCGATGCCGTGGGAGCAGCTCGACGACGCACTGGAGCGCGGCCGCGGCGAGGCGATCATAGCGGGAATAGCGATCACCGAGGAGACGCGCGCCAAATACGCCTTCTCACGCCCCTATCTGCAGTTTCCCGCCCGCTTCATGATGCCGAAGACGCGCGCCGTCACCGAGCCTATCCACGAGAAGATCCACGGCGAGCGGATCGGCGTCATCGCCGGTTCCGGCCACGAGCGGATGCTGCGCGAATACTTCCCCGACGCGAAGGTGGTGACCTATAGCCGCCAGGAGTGGCTTTATGCCGATCTCAGGGCCGGCAAGATCGCCGGCGCCTTCGGCGACGGGATGCGCTTCGCCTTCTGGCTCGCGGGATCGGAAGCGAGCGGCTGCTGCCGCTTCGTCGGCGGCCCCTACATGGCGCCCGAATATCTCGGCGTCGGCCTCGCACTGGCGACCAAGATCGACGATCCGCAGCTCGCCGCCGCCTTCGACTATGCGCTGCAGCAGATCGCCGTGAAGGGACGCTTCGCGGAACTCTACCTGCGCTATTTTCCGGTCAGCTTCTTCTAGAACTGGCGTCCGCTATTCGTAGCCGGGGAAGGCCTCGGCGCAGGTCAGGTTTGCGCGCCTGATCTCGCGAATGTCGACGCGGCCGCCGCAGGATCGGCCGTAGTCGCCCAGGAACGTGTCGAACAACACCCGATCGCTCATCCAGATCGAGTCGCAGGCCGTCATGGAACCCTCGTAGCAGGCGACCTGGGCCTCGTTGAAGTCAGCGGCCCAGTCACCCGGCTCGGCCAGCCATGGCTCTGCCGCCGCCGGCAAGGCGTCAGTGGCTTGCGCCCTCGCATCGGATTGCAGGAACAGGTGAATGCCGGCAGCGAGCGGGACGACCAGCATTCCGGAGGCACGGCGACAAGCAGGGCTCACCATCGTCCCCTATCCTTCCAGCGGTACCAAGTGCGGAATCTAGCCGGAAACGACGTCAAGGCCAACCGTAATCGCGGGCAGCGGGACGGCCAGCCTTCAGGTGAGGCTGCGGTGGCGCGCCTTGCTGGCGCGCTCGATCGCCGCAACGGTCAGCGGGTCGACCGCAAGCTCGCTGCGCAGGAGCTGGAGAACGCGCAACTCCTCCATGCGCATTTCGAGATCGACGGCCGCGACCTCGAAAGCCGCGGCATAGGCCGTCTCGTGGAGATGCAGCGGTATCGCGCCTTGCGCGAGGGATATCACCTTCTGGAGACCGCCATCCTGATGGAGCAACTTCTGGCAATCCTGCGCAATCTTGACGAGCTTTTCGGCATCGAAATCCTCGAAGATCGGCCAGGTCTGCACCACCTCGCCGATCCGCGCCAGTTCGACGTCGGTCATGTCGCGGTCAGACGCCGAGGTCACGACCATCAGATAGATCAGCGCCTCGTGGGCGGTCGGCTTCTTCATCTCATTCTCCGTCAATCGACCTTGCCTAGCTAGGGAGCCGCCGGCGCGTCCGCAACGAAAAAACAGCGGAATCGTTGACGCACGGGGCAGCGTTCCATAGAGCATGCCGGCAAAGCCAGGCGGAAGCCGGCAGAAAATCGATATCGTTCGGGATAGTTCAGTCATGGCGGCTCCAGCCAGCATCGATCTCAATCCGCAAATGCTCGCGGCGGCGGCCGAGAGCCGCGCCTGGCCGTTCGAGGAAGCGAAAAAGATCATCGCCCGCTACAAGGGCCGCGACTATCCGGAGACGGTGCTGTTCGAGACGGGCTACGGGCCGTCGGGCCTGCCGCATATCGGCACGTTCGGCGAGGTGGCGCGCACCACCATGGTGCGCCACGCCTTCCGCGTGCTGACCGAGGACAAGGTCAAGACCAAGCTGCTCTGCTTCTCCGACGACATGGACGGGATGCGCAAGATTCCGGACAACGTGCCGGACCCGGAGGCGCTGAAGCCCTACCTGCATATGCCGCTGACCGTCGTGCCCAATCCGTTCGGCGGCGACTATGAGAGCTTCGGCCATCACAACAACGCGATGCTCAGGCGCTTCCTCGACACGTTCGGCTTCGACTACGAGTTCGCCAGCGCGACCGAGTACTACAAGTCCGGCCGCTTCGACGCGATGCTTCTCAAGACCGCCGAGAAGTACGACGCGATCATGAAGGTCATGCTGCCGACGCTGGGTGAGGAGCGGCAGGCGACCTACAGCCCCTTCCTGCCGATCTCGCCGAAGTCGGGACGCGTGCTCTACGTGCCGATGAAGAAGGTCGACGCCAAGGCCGGCACCATCACCTTCGACGACGAAGACGGCGAGGAGACGACGCTCGAAGTCACCGGCGGCCGCGTGAAGCTGCAGTGGAAGCCCGACTTCGGCATGCGCTGGGCGGCGCTCGGCGTCGACTTCGAGATGTTCGGCAAGGACCACCAGACCAACGCCGCCATCTACGACAAGATCTGCACCATCCTCGGCGGGCGCGCGCCGGAGCATTTCGTCTACGAACTCTTCCTCGACGAGATCGGCCAGAAGATCTCGAAGTCGAAGGGCAACGGGCTGACCATCGACGAATGGCTGACCTACGCGCCGACCGAGAGCCTCGGCCTCTATATGTACCAGCGGCCCCGGCAGGCGAAGAAGCTCTATTTCGACGTCATTCCGAAGGCGGTGGACGAGTACTACAGCTTCCTGTCGGCCTATCCGCGGCAGGAGTGGAAGGAGCGGCTCGGCAATCCGGTCTGGCACATGCATGACGGCAACCCGCCTGACATCCAACTGCCCGTCTCCTTCGCGCTGCTGTTGAACCTCGTCAGCGCCTCGAACGCGCATGACCGGGGCGTGCTGTGGGGCTTCATCTCGCGCCATGCGCCCGGCGTGACGCCGGAGACGCATCCGGAGCTCGACCGGCTGACGGGATACGCGATCCGCTATTTCGACGATTTCGTGAAGCCGACCAAGGTCTACCGCGCGCCCGACGAGGTCGAGCAGCAGGCTCTGGCGGCGCTGGAGAAGGCGCTCGGCGATCTGCCCGGCGACGCCGACGGCGAGGCGATCCAGAACGCGGCGCTCAACGTGGCGCGAAAGATCGAGCGCTACCAGGATCATTCCAAGCAGAGCCCGGAAGGCGGGCCCGGCGTGTCGGTGGCCTTCTTCCAGATGATCTACCAGGTGCTGATCGGGCAGGAGCGGGGTCCGCGCTTCGGCTCCTTCGCCGCGCTCTACGGCGTCAGCGAGACGCGCGCGCTGATCGACAAGGCGCTCGCCGGCCAGTTGGCTGCGTAATCCGGATCAGGGTTGCGGCGCGGGCGGAAACGCCTGCTCCAGTCCAAGCGACGGCTGCGGGTCGACCCCCTCCTCCGTCATGATCGGCGGGCTGTCCGTCGGCGCACTCGCCGGAGCATCGGGCACGTCGGCGATGGAGGACGTGTCGGGCGGCGCGCCGAATATGCCCATCCGCGCCGCGCGCGCCGTCTCCTCCGCCTGCACATAGGGGCCGCCGGGCGTGGCCAGCGCCCATCCGTTCGACACCAGCCAGGCGCCGACGTCCTGCTTGGCGAGGCGGCAGCTTGCGCGCATGACCTCCTTGTCCTGCTCCGCCTCGGGGATCTGGCAGACAAGAGCGCGGCCGCGCAGCCAGAACCGGAAGGCGGTGCGCGCCCTCACGCCGCACGGCCAGGACGTGCCCTCATAGGTGCAGCTTTCATCGAGGGCGACGCTCTCCACCCCGTCGATTGCGATCGTGTGACCGCCGGATTCGAACACGGCCGATTCCAGGGCAACCGGCCGGAACAGCGGCTTACCGGCCCAGGGGTTCTTGGGCGGCGGTGGCGGTGGCAGCGCGAGGCTCAGCTGGCTGAGCGGCTCGCGCGGCGCCTCGCGCAGCAGTTCCTCGCCGGCGGCAAGCTCGGGCGGCGCGATGACGGTCGGGTCGATCGTGCGCGACGGCGGCAGGGCCGGCTGGAGTTCCATCGCCTGCGTGTCGGGCTCCACGGACGCCTGCGGCGCACGCAAGGCCTGCGCACCGGATGCGGGTGTTCCCTCGGCGGCTGGCGGGGTTTCTTCCGCCGGTGCTGCCGGCTCGCCCACGTCTGACGAAGCGGCGGGCGGCGGCGCGACATCGGTCGGGGCGACAGGCGCCTCGGCGGCGGCGATCGTCTCGGCGTCGGGCGCTTCCACCGCCACGGGATCGCCGCCGGGCGGGCCTTCCACCATGCGGCCACCCACGAGCACAATCCCGCCGGCAAGCGCCAGCGCGACTGCCGGCAGGATCAGCGCGCGCATCGGTGTACCTTCATGCCGGGTCGCCGCCTACTGGCTCGCCCAGACGATGCGGGCCAGCCACTCGACCTCGCTTGCGGCAAGCCGCCGGTGCGGATGGTCGGGGTTCAGCGAGACGAGATCGACTGTTGTCGTCGTGCGCTTCTCCAGCACCTTGGCCATCACCTCGCCGGAGGTCGTCTTGACCACCACGCGGTCGCCCTTGCGCACGGCGGCGTTGGGCTGCACGACGAGCATGTCGCCGTGACGGTAGAGCGGCAGCATGGAATCGCCCTGCACCTCGAGCGCATAGGAGCCCTCGCCCGCCGCCGCCGGAAGCTCGATCAGGTCCCAGCCTTGCCCGGCCGGAAAGCCGGCGTCGTCGAAGAAGCCGCCGGCGCCCGCCTGTGCGAAGCCGATCAACGGCACGGTCGAAGCCTGCACCGGCAGCGGCGTTGCGGCGGAGCGCGAGGGTTTACCTTCGATCAGCGCGAAAAGTTCGTCGAGCGACGAATTCGTCGCCTCGATGATCTTGGCGAGCGATTCCGTCGACGGCCAGCGGGGACGCCCATCGGCCGACTGCCGCTTCGACTTGTTGAAGGCCGTGGAATCGAGGCCGGCGCGCTTGGCGAGACCGGAAGCCGAAAGCGAATAACGCGCGGCCAAGGCGTCGATCGCAGCCCAGACGCGCTCATGCGAGAGCATGGCTCGTCTCCTTCAAGAGGAAAAAATACCTTGGCGTTCTAGACCGCCCGCCGGGGCCTGTCCAGACGAAATATGCCTATCCCACGTCAGTTCGCCCGGCAGAATCAATCTTTCAGCATCCTCCCTTCCTTCGCCGCCGCGCGCAGGCTGGCATGGGAGGTAATGAAAGCTTTCTCCGCCTCGTTCGGCGGGCGCGCGGTCACCTCGTAGCCCAGTTCTCGGATCACCTCGCCCATGTCGACGAAGCGCCGCGCGGTGCGGTCGTAGACGCCGGCGGTGGTGAGCACGAGGGCGGCGACCTCGCCGTTCTCATGGACGAACTGATGCTTGCCGATGACCTGCGTGCCTTCCCAGGTCTCGATCGACGAGACGACGTCGAAGCGCTGCCAGAGCCTGACCTCGCGCACGAAGGCCGTCTGCACGCCGCCGAGCATCGGCGCCCAGTTGCGCCGCCGCATCAGCGCGAACAGGCCGGAGCGGAAGAAGATGTCGACCCGGCCGAGGTCGGCGAGCATCAGGTAACGTGCATTGTTGAGGTGCAGGTTGAAGTCGATGTCGGTCGGCAGACAGCGGAACGAAAGGCGGCTCTCGCCGCCCGGGCGATAGGGACCGCGCTTGCTTGCCGTTGCCGCCATGCGGGCAAAACGGAGCCAGACATACATTGGAAGCTCCTTTCCTCCTCCCCGTTACAGGGAGAAGGTGGCTGAAGGGTTGGCTGAGGGGCAGCGCGAACCTTCGAAAGCGGCTCCGCCCCTCACCTGCCTGCCGGCATCCTCTCCCCGTGAACGGGGAGAGGAACGCTGAACTATGCCGCCTTGCGTTCGCCGTTCTTCGCGTAGGGGTCGAAGCGCTGGTAGAAGGTCTCGCCCTTCGCAGCCATGTCGATGAGAAGCTTCGGCGGCTTGAACTCCGCGCCATATTTCTTCTGCAGCGCCTTGGCGACGGCGACGAAATCCTTGGCGCCGATGCCGTCGATGTAGGAGAGCGCGCCACCGGTGAAAGGCGCGAAGCCGAAGGCGAGGATCGAGCCGACATCGGCTTCCCGCGGATCGGTGACGATGCCCTCCTCCATGACGCGCGCCGCCTCCAGCGCGATGGTGACGAGGAAGCGCCGCTTCAGCTCCTCATAGTCGACGTCCTCGGCCCGCTTCTGCGGATAGAGGTCCTTGAGGCCGGGCCACAGCTTCTTCTTGGCCGGCTTGGCCGGATAGTCGTAGAATCCCTTGCCGTTCTTGCGGCCACGCCGATCGTGCTTGTCGACCAGCGTGTCGATGAGCTTCACCTGCTCGGGGTCGACCGCCTTCTCGCCGAGGTCGCGGATCGTCTGCTTCATGATCTTCTGCGCAAGGTCGACCGCGATCTCGTCGGCAAGCGCAAGCGGGCCGACCGGCATGCCGGCGGCGCGCGCGGCGTTCTCGATCATCGGCGCCGGCACGCCTTCGATCAGCATCTTGTAGGCTTCCGACATGTAGCGCAGCACGCAGCGGTTGACGTAGAAGCCGCGCGTGTCGTTGACGACCACCGGCGTTTTCTTGATCGCGCGGGCATAATCGATCGCCACGGCCAGCGCCTTCTTTTCGGTCTTCTTGCCGAGGATGATTTCGACCAGCATCATGCGGTCGACCGGTGAGAAGAAATGGATGCCGACGAAATCCTTCGGCCGAACGGAGTTCTTCGCCAGCGCGGTGATCGGGATGGTCGATGTGTTGGAAGCGAAGATCGCGCCTGATTTCAGCACGGCCTCGGCCTTCTCGGTCGTCGCCTTCTTCACCTCGGAATCCTCGAACACCGCCTCGATGACGAGGTCGGCGCCTTCGAGATCGGCGTAATCGGCCGACGGCGTGATCAGCGACAGGAGTTTTTCCTTTTCCTCAGGCTTGGCGCGGCCCTTCTTCACCGCGTCGGAAATCAGCCCGTCCGAATGGGCCTTGCCCTTCTCGGCCGCCGCCATGTCGCGGTCGATGAGCACGACCGGGATGCCGGCCTTGGCGGTGACATAGGCGATGCCCGCGCCCATGAAGCCGGCGCCGATAACGCCGATCTTGGTGAGCCTTGTCTCGGGAATGTCGGCAGGACGGCGCGCGCCCTTGTTGAGCTCCTGGAGCGAGACGAAGAGCGAGCGGATCATCGCCGCGGCTTCCTTCGACTGCAATATCTCGGTGAAATAGCGCTGCTCGATGCGGAGCGCGGTATCGAAGGGCACCAGCAGGCCTTCGTAGACGCATTTCAGGATCGCGGCGGCGGCGGGATAGTTGCCATAGGTCTCGCGGCGCAGGATGGCGATCGCCGGCGGCCAGAGGTTGGCGCCGACCGCCGAATAGATCGGGCCGCCCGGCAGCTTGAAACCCTTATCGTCCCAGGGGGCGACCGGCTTCAGGCCGTTTCTGATCATCGCCTTCGCCGTCTCGACCAGTCTGTCAGCCGGCGCGATCTCGTGGATCAGGCCCATGGCCTTCGCCTTCTGCGGGGTGAGCGTCTGGCCCGAGGTCAGCATCTGCAGCGCCTGCTGCTGGTCGGTCAGCCTGGGCACGCGCTGCGATCCGCCGGCCCCGGGGAAGATGCCTACCTTCACCTCGGGCAGCGCCATGCGGACCTTGTCGCCGTCGGCGGCGACCCGGCCATGGCAGGCGAGCGACAGTTCGAAGGCGCCGCCCATGCAGGTGCCGTTGATCGCAGACACCCAGGGTTTGCCCGATGTCTCGAGCTTGCGCCACAGCCAGCCCATGCGGCCGGCCCCGTCGAAGAGCAGCTTCGTCGCCTTCTCCGGGTCCTTCGCCTTTTCCGCATGGAAGACGCCCAGCATCTTCTGCAGCATGCCGAGATCGGCGCCGCCGGAGAAGGTCTCCTTGCCCGAGGTGAAGACCGCGCCCTTGATGCCCGCGTCCGCAGCCACCCGCTCGATGATCGTCTCGAACTCGTCCATCACCTCCTCGGTGAAGACGTTCATCGAACGGTCGGGCATGTCCCAGGTGACAAGCGCAATGCCGTCGGCGTCGGTGTCGACCGTGAAGTTCTTGTAGCTCATGTCGGATTCACCTTCTGCTTGTCAGCTGCGGCGGCCCTCGCCTGTTCGAGGTCGCGCATCAACGTCGAGATCGACTGCGAATTCTCGGCGGTCTCGGTCGCCAGCCCGGATTGCACGCCCCGGCGATCGCCGTCCGACTTGTGCTGGTTGAGCTTCCAGCTGCCTTCCAACCGCTCGACCGTCAGGCGCAGGCCGACGATCGCCCTTGTCATGCCGTCGATGTATTTCTCCGGGGCGTCCGAGACGGCCCAGGGCATCGTGCGCCCGGCCTCGTTCCGGTCGGTCAGCGCCACCAGATGGGCGAGCAGTTCCGCCGGTGTCTCGATCGTTTCCAGCCTGCCATGCGCATGCACCATGACGTAGGTCCAGGTTGGAACGACGCGACCATGCTCGGCCTTGCTGGCATACCAGCCGGGGTGGATATAGGCCTGCGGCCCCTGGAAGATGACCATCGACTGCGCGCCGGCAAGCTGCCAGTGCGGATTGCCGCGAGCGACATGGAACTCGAGCAGCAGCCCGTCGCCTTCCTCGCGCACGACGACCGGAGCGTGGGTGGCACAGAGCCCGTCAGGCCCCGGCGTGACAATCGCTGCGAACTGGATGTCGCGCATCGCCGCAACCAGCACGTCGCGGCGCTCCTCACGGAACTGCTGGGGGATGTACATGGCCTTCTCCTACACCCGCTCGATGATGGTCGCGGTTCCCATGCCGGCGCCGATGCAGAGCGTCACCAGCGCCGTGTTGAGGTCGCGCCGTTCCAGCTCATCGAGCACCGTGCCGAAGATCATCGCGCCGGTCGCGCCGAGCGGATGGCCCATGGCGATGGCGCCGCCATTCACGTTGATCCTGTCGTGCGGGATGTCGAAAGCCTGCATGTAGCGCAGCACCACCGAGGCGAAGGCCTCGTTGAGCTCGAAGAGGTCGATGTCCGACAGCTTCATCTTCGCGCGCTTCAGGAGTTTTTCCGTCACGTCGACTGGGCCCGTCAGCATCAGCACCGGCTCGGAGCCGATGTTGGCGAAGGCGCGGATTCTGGCGCGCGGCTTCAGGCCCATCATCCTGCCGCCCTTCTTCGATCCGAGCAGCACGCCGGCGGCGCCGTCGACGATGCCGGACGAATTGCCGGCATGGTGGACGTGGTTCACCTCCTCGATCTCGGGATGCTTCTGCACGGCGACCGCATCGAAGCCGCCCATCTCGCCGGGCATGACGAAGGAGGGATTGAGCGAGGCCAGCGCCTGCATGTCCGTGGTCGGTCGCATGTGCTCGTCGCGGTCGAGGATCATCAGCCCGTTCTGGTCCTTGATCGGGATGACGGAATTCTTGAAGCGGCCCTCGTCCCACGCTTTGCCGGCACGCTTCTGGCTCTCCACCGCATAGGCGTCGACGTCGTCGCGGGAGAAGCCGTATTTGGTGGCGATGAGGTCGGCCGAGATGCCCTGCGGCACGAACCAGGCCGGCAGGCCGACCGATGGGTCCATGAACCAGGCGCCGCCCGACATGCCCATGCCGACGCGGCTCATCGATTCGACGCCGCCGGCGATCACGATGTCGTCGGCACCCTGGACGATCTTGGCCGCGCCGAAATTGATGGCGTCGAGGCCGCTGGCGCAGAAGCGGGAGATCTGCATGCCCGGCGCCTTGGTGTCGTAACCGGCCTCGAAGGCGGCGGCGCGCGGGATCACCGCGCCCGCCTCGCCGACCGGATCGACGCAGCCGAAGATGATGTCGTCGACGGTGCCGGTGTCCAGCCCGTTGCGGTCGCGCAGCGACTCCAGCACCCTGGCGCCGAGACGAACCGCTGGCACTTCGTGCAGCGCGCCATCCTTCTTGCCGCGGCCGCGCGGCGTGCGAACGGCGTCATAGACATAGGCTTCAGCCATGACGTGCTTCCTTTCTTGCAGGTTCGAACACGGGCTCGACACGCACGTCGGTCCGGACGGAATTGGCGATGAAGCAGACGTCATGCGCCTTGTGATGCAGTTCATCGAGCGTGGCGCGGTCGGCATCGCAATCAATGCGGGGCCGCAGCGTCACTTTGGTCAGCGCGACGCGGCCTTCCGCGCTCTTCTCCAGAATGCCTTCTGCCGCATCGTGATAGGCAAGCACCGTGACGCCGGCGCGACGGGCCAGATCGAGGAACGAGAGCATGTGGCAGGAGGAAAGTGCTGCCACCATGAGTTCTTCCGGATCGACAGCGGTCGGATCGGCATAGGGCTTCGGCACGACGCCCGGTGACGCGGACGCCCGCACGGAAAGCCCGTTGTCGAAGCAGATTTCATGAACCCGCGAATAACGTCCGGACCGGAAATCCTCTTCCGGGTTGGCCGTCCACTCGATTTCAGCGACATAGTTTGACATGGCTGTCCTCAGAGGCTGCGCGCGATCAGCAGCTTCATGATTTCGTTGGTGCCGCCATAGATGCGCTGCACCCTTGCGTCGCGATACATGCGCGCGATCGGATATTCATTCATGTAGCCATAGCCGCCGAAGAGTTGAAGGCACTCGTCGACGACTTTTCCCTGCAATTCCGACAGCCAGTATTTGGCCATCGAGGCGGTCGCCGGGTCGAGGCCGCTCTTCAGGTGGCGCGCCACGCAGTCGTCGTGGAAGACCTTGCCGATGGTGGCCTCGGTCTTCAGCTCGGCGAGCTTGAACTGGGTGTTCTGGAAATCGGCGATCCTCTGGCCGAAGGCCTTGCGCTCCTTGACATAGGCGATGGTCAGCGCGAGCGCCCGCTCGACCATGGCGACGGCCGACGTGCCGACCATCAGCCGCTCCTGCGGCAGCTGCTCCATGAGCTGGACGAAACCCTGCCCTTCCTCGCTGCCGAGCAGGTTGGCGGTCGGCACGCGGACATCGTTGAAGAATAGCTCCGACGTGTCGTTCGCCTTCATGCCGATCTTGTCGAGGTTGCGGCCGCGCTCGAAACCCTCGACCTCGTCGGTCTCGACGACGACCAGCGAGGTGCCCTTGGCGCCCTTCTCCGGATCGGTCTTGGTCACCACGATGATCAGATTGGCGAGCTGGCCGTTGGTGATGAAGGTCTTCTGGCCGTTGATGCGGTAGCGGTTGCCGTCCTTTTCGGCGCGGGTCCTGACGCCCTGCAGATCGGAACCGGCGCCCGGCTCGGTCATGGCGATGGCGCCGATCAGTTCGCCGGTCGCAAGCCTCGGCAGCCATTTCCGTTTCTGCTCCTCGGAGCCGTAACGGAGGATGTAGGGCGCGACGATGGCGTTGTGCAGCCCAAGTCCGAAGCCGTCGACGCCGACATGGCCGATCGCCTCGATGATCGCGGCGTCATGCGCGAAGCTGCCGCCCGCGCCGCCATACTCCTCCGGCATCGAGGCGCAGAGCAGGCCGGCTGCGCCCGCCTTCCGCCAGCTCGCGCGGTCGACCATACCGTTGTCTTCGAACTCGTCGTAGCGCGGAAGGATCTCTTCCGACATGAAGCGATGCGCCATGTCGTAGAGCATGCCGACATCCTCGCTTCGCCAGGCGGCGGGCGGCAGGTCGAGGATGGCGGCTGGGGTGGTCATTTAATCACTTCAAGGTCCATTTGCCGCGCCGATCAGTTTCAGCAGGCACCATCGTTCCACGCTTTCTCAACTCGGTCGCCGCCCAACGCATGTCGTACTGCCATGTGTAAAACAGGTCGGTGGAACGAAGCTCCTTTTCGTGGTGCTCCCAGATGTACTTTGCAACATAGAGCAAAGTGCCGGCTCCACCCGCTGCTTTGAGAGCCTCCACTACCCAATCAACCAAATCTCCCTTTGTTGCCATTCTTCCCCCCTTTTATTCGTGGAATCTCAAAACGCCTCGGCCGGCAGCGCCATCATGGTGTCGGCGCCGGTCGAGATGCGGGCGAGGTGCGCCGTGGTCTCCGGCATCACCCGCTCCATGAAATAGCGGCCGGTGACGACCTTGCTCTCGTAGAAGGGTGCAGCGTCATCCGCGCCGTTGGCGAGCTTGGCCTGCGCAGCCTTCACCATCCGCGCCCACATATAGCCCAGCGACACAAGGCCGAAGAGATGCATGAAGTCGGTCGAGGCAGCGCCCGCATTGTCGGGCTTGGCCATGGCGTTCTGCACCAGCCACATGGTCGCGGCCTGGAGGTCGTTCAGCCCTTTCTTCAGCGCCTTGGTGAAGGGCGCCATGTTTTCGTCGGCGCGGTTCTCCTCGCAGAACTCGCCGACCTCCTTGAAGAAGGCCTGGATGGCGCGGCCGCCATGCATCGGCAGCTTGCGGCCGACGAGGTCGAGTGCCTGGATGCCGTTGGCGCCCTCGTAGATCATGGCGATGCGGGCATCGCGCACGAACTGGCTCATGCCGTGCTCCTCGATATAGCCGTGGCCGCCGAACACCTGCTGCGCCATCACCGCATGCTCGAAGCCCTTGTCGGTGAGCACGCCCTTGACGATCGGGGTCAGCAGGCCGAGCGCGTCATCGGCCGCCTGGCGGTCCCCATCGTCGGCGGAGCGGTGGGCGATGTCCGACTTCAGCGCCGTCCACAAAGCGAGCGCGCGGCCGGCCTCGTTGTAGGACCTCATGGTCATCAGCGAGCGGCGGATGTCGGGGTGCACGATGATCGGGTCGGCCGGCCTGTCGGGCGCCTTCGGGCCGGAGAGCGAGCGGCCCTGAAGCCGCTCCCTGGCGTAGGCTGCCGCGCCCTGATAGGCGGCTTCGCCCATCGCCAGCCCCTGCAGGCCGACACCGAGGCGCGCCTCGTTCATCATGGTGAACATCGCCTTCAGGCCGCCATTGGCCTCGCCGAGCAGCCAGCCGGTCGCGCCGTCGTAATTCATGACGCAGGTGGCGTTGCCGTGGATGCCCATCTTCTCCTCGATCGAGCCGCAGGAAACGGCATTGCGCTCGCCCGGATCGCCTTCAGCGTCGAGCAGGAATTTCGGCACGATGAAGAGCGAGATGCCCTTGGTGCCCTCGGGCGCGCCCTCGATGCGGGCGAGCACCAGATGCACGATGTTGCCGGCCATGTCGTGCTCGCCGGCCGAGATGAAGATCTTCTGGCCGGAGATCCTGTAGCTGCCGTCGCCGTTGGGGACTGCCTTGGTGCGCAGCAGGCCGAGATCGGTGCCGCAATGCGGCTCGGTGAGGTTCATCGTGCCGGTCCAGCCGCCCTCGACCAGCTTCGGCAGCCAGGTCGCCTTCTGCTCGTCGGTGCCGTGCGTCACGATCGCGGCGATGGCCCCCTGGGTGAGGCCGGCATACATCATCAGCGCCATGTTGCCGGAGATCATGTATTCGGAGACTGCGGTGTGGACCGCATAGGGCAGGCCCTGACCGCCATGCTCGGCGGGAGCCGCGAGCCCCATCCAGCCGCCCTGCCGGTATTCGTCGAAGGCCTCGCGAAAACCCTTGGGTGTCGTCACCGAGCCGTCGTCGTGACGCACGCAGCCTTCGAGGTCGCCGGCGCGATTGGTGGGCTGGATGACATTCTCGGCAAGTTTCGCGGCCTCTGCGAGGATAGCCTCGAGCACATCCGGCGAAGCGTCGGCAAAGCCCGGCAGGTTGGAGTAGCGCTGGTAGCCGAGCACGTCGTCGAGCACAAAGAGCGTGTCGCGCACGGGGGCCGCGTAGGTCGGCATGTCTTCCTCCAGGGCAGTTCTTGCGGCGGGCCGGACGGCCTTCATCAGGCTATCCTATGCCGTTTGGGGAACGTCACCCTAAAATATTGACGTTTGCGTAAACGTCAATATTGCGTCCGCAGCTAATCGAGCCTTTCGGGGCCGAATAAAAAAGCCTGCTTGGCTTTGGGGCCAAACAGGCTTGATTGCAGGCGACCACCTTCGGCGGTCGTTCGCTTTAGTCAGTGCAGGTCAGGCGGCGGCGGGCGGAGCGGTGCGCTCGGCCAGGAGCTTGCGCACGATCGCCATCGTGTCGGAAAGCTCGGAGATCGCCTCGTCGATCGCGGCGCGCTGCTTCTGCAGACGGGCGAGCTGCTTCTCGGACTTGTCGATCGTCAGGCGCAACTGCTTGGTGTTGGCGCCGTTCGGATCGTAGAGATCCATGATCTGCTTCACGTCGCGCAGCGAGAAGCCGACCTTGCGGCCGAGCAGGATCAGCTTGAGCCGAGCCTTGTCGCGGCGGGAGTAGAGACGGGTCGAGCCGTCGCGCAGGGGGCTGATCAGGCCCTTGTCCTCGTAGAAACGCAGAGTACGCAGCGTCACGCCATAGGTCTTCGCCATCTCGCCGATGCGGGTATATTCCTCCTGCGTCTCGGAAACGGCATCGTCATTGCTGGGCACGGCTGCGCCGGCCTGATTAAACGTCATCATCACTGTGCTTTCCCCGTTGGGGCGCCGGGAGAGCGCCTGACCGGAAAGCAGCGGGGTGGGCTTCCGGCCGTGGTTTCAACAAAATGCATCGTAAGCAGACGCCAAAGCGCCCTTACGTTAAGGGCAGCCCTATAATCCTGGCGGTTTTATGATGCAAGCAAGCGATGGTTGCAGCCGGCTGCGGCAGTTTGTTCCAGTCCGGGTGTCCGCTTTCAGGGGCCCGACGCCCTCGCCGCAGCCAAAATCTTTACGAATCTTGCCAAATCGTAAACCTGATTAACGCCTTGTTTACCACGTTCGGGGAATTGTGCGCGGGTCGGACCGCCGTGTCTATCCGTAGCGACTTTTTCACGGTTCTCCGGAGCGAGGGCATCACGCCCGGGAGCCCGCTTCCGCCGCTTTGCTCGCGGCACGCCTCCGGCCCGACATGGGAGAATCACGGGAAACTGGTCCCCGACCAGCCAGAGGCGAACGAGCGTTTCGATGAACAGCAAGCGGTCCTACCTCGACGCAGTCAATGCCGGCCGGCAGAGGCGATCCTACGCATCGCTGGAGCAGCTCAACCGCTCGCTCGACACGCTGGAGCGGCGGATCGAACGCAACCGCGAGGAGGTGGCCGGCAATAGTCGCCAGCCGCAGCGAAACGCCGGCGGCTTCGAGAATCAGCCGACAACGCCGCGCGCGCCGGAAGCCCGCAGCGCCCAGGACCTCCCCTACCGGTCTATCGCGCGCGACATCGAGCGCGTGCGCCGGGACGAGGACGGCGTCGCCGCCTTCGGCAAGATCGCCGGCGAACTGAAAGGCCTGCGCGAGGAGCTGCGCCACCAGATGGCGTCGAGCCTGCGCCGCGAATTCGACACGCTGCGCCGGGATTTCCAGCACAATTCCGCTTCGGGCGGCAATGCGGCCGGCAAGCTCGGCCTCGACCTCGAGCGCCTGTCCGGCGCGATGGAAGCGCTCGGCGAACGCGCCGACGACCGCAGCGTCAACCTGCTCCGGCTTGAGGTCGAGCAGATGAAGTCGGCGCTCGACACGCTGGCGCGGGAAGAGACCGTACTTTCCGTCGACCGCCGCTGGGCCGCCTTCGACCAGCGCTTCAACGATTTCGAGCACCGCATCTCGGCCAATGCCGGAGACGGGACGAACAATGCCGAGCTGGCGGCGCTGACCGACCGCCTCGAACAGATCAGCCAGGCGGTGGGCAACCTGCCCGAATCGCTGTCGCTGCGCTCGCTGGAGGAGAAGGTGCGCACGCTCGCGGGCGCGCTCGAACATTTCATCGAGCAGCAGGGCGGCCACGCCAGCCAGACCTTCGCCCATATAGAAGAGCGGCTGGACGAGATCTCGCGCGCCATCGTCGGCGCCACCGTCGCCGCCCAGCAGCATCACGCCGATCCCGAGCCGTTCGAGCGGATCGAGGCGCGCATCTCCGCACTTGCCAGGCAGATCGAGGAAGTCGCCGAGGACCGTCCCGGCAATGAGGTGACAGAGCACCTGCAGGCGCTGTCACGGCGGGTCGACGAGCTTGCGGCACGCACCGCGATACCGGACGAGGCGATCGAGCGGCTCGCCTACCAGATCTCGGTCATCGCCGACAAAGTCGACCACGCTCCGAAGGTGCCCGACGTCGGCGAGATATTCTCGGGGATCGAACAGCGCTTCGACGTGCTGTCCAACCTGTTCGAGCGCCGCCAGGAAGACGCCCTCGAACAGGGCAACACGCTGTTTCGCGAACTCGAGCGCCGTCTGAACGACGTCGCCGAACGGTTCGAGCAGCGCCAGGCAGACGCCGCGCTGGACGGACATTCGATCATGAAGGCGATCGACGCACGCTTCTCCGCCTTTGCCGAGACGCTGGACAGCGGCCGGCGCGACGGCGTCGGCGACGAGGTCATCCGCGGCCTGGAGACCAGGCTCGAGGGCATCTCGCAGCGCCTCGACCAGTCGGCCAGCCAGTTTGCCGGCATCGATCCGGAACTGGTGCGGAGCCTGGAGGCGCAGGTCGCCGGGCTCTCGTCGCACCTTGCCCGCCCGACTGCGCCGCTGCCGGAATTCGTCGACATCTCGCCGCGGCTGAAGGAGATCGAGAAGACGATCGCGGACAGCCGCGAGTCGGTCATCGAGGCGGCGCGCACCGCCGCCGAGAACGCGGCGCGCTCGCTCGCCCTCGGCCAGCCGGAAACGGGCGCCGTCTCGGGGCTCGCCGACGAGCTCAAGGCGCTGGAAGACCTGACGCGCCGCTCCGACGAGCGCAACTCCAAGACTTTCGAGGCGATCCACGACACGCTGCTGAAAATCGTCGACCGCATGAGCTCGCTCGAACGCGATGCCGCTCCGGGACCCGCGCGCAAGCTGGAGCTCAGGGACGCGCCTTCGATCGACGCGCAGGATGCCTATCCCGGCCAGGAAGCGGCCGCCGTTCACGCCTCGGTCGAGCGCACCCCCGCGCAGGCTGCCGCCGCGGCGGCGCTGGCCGCCCTCGGCACGGAACAGCCGGCCGAGCCCGAGCAGGGCGCGAGCCGCGTCCGCTCCATGCTCGGCGGCCTCACCCGCGCCTTCGGCGGCAACAAGCAGGCCAAGGAAGAGCCGGAACTCGCCGGTTCCACGGCCCCCGAGCCGGCCGTCGACATGGCGCCCACGGTGGACCTCGACATGCCGCTCGATCCGAAGGCCGTCAACCGGCCGCTGGAGCCGGGTTCGGGCGGACCCGACCTCAACGCGATCATGCGGCGCGTGCGCGACGAACGCAGCCAGCCGGTCCGCGCGAGCGAGACCGACGCCGGCAAGTCCGACTTCATCGCCGCGGCGCGGCGCGCCGCCCAGGCCGCCGCTGCCGAGGCCGACGTGAAGAAGCGCAAGTCCGATGTCGGCAGCCCGGTGAAGGCGCTGCGGATCGGCGACATATTGAAGACCCGCCGCAAGTCGATCCTGATGGCGGCGACCGCCATACTGACTACGCTCGCCGCGCTGCAGCTCGGCAAATCCTACATGAAGGACGGCGGGGAAATCGCGGGCTTTGGCGAAACGGCGCCTGCCGAGTCGGCGCCCGTCGCGGCACGGTTCGACGCCACGCCGCTCGGCAGCACGCAGCAAGCCGCCGACAAGGCGACGGCTTCGCCCGCAGCCGACGCGGTGCGCACGGCCGATGCAATCGAAGAACAACCCATGGATGCGATCGGAGACGAGAGCATCGACGTCACGGCAGGCGAGGCGCCTGCCTCGATCGACATGGGCGCGGCCGACATGGACCCGACCTCCACCGCGAACGCGCTGGTGGAGGAGGCTCCCGCCGACGACTTTCCGATGGGCGTGAAGATCGCCGCCGTGGCGCCGGTCGAGCACATCACCGAAATCATCGACGCTGCCGTACCGGCGCCGGTGGCGTCGATGGAGGTTCCGAACGAGGCCGGCCCGCTGCCGCTGCGCGAGGCGGCCGCCACCGGCGACGCGAAGGCGCTCTACGAGATCGCTACCCGCTACGCCGAAGGCCGCGGCATGCAGTCCGACATGGCCGAGGCCGCCAAGTGGTACGAGAAGGCGGCCGAAGCCGGCTTCGCGCCGGCACAGTATCGCATCGGCAACATGTACGAGAAGGCGCTGGGCGTCACCCGCGACCTGAACAAGGCGCGCGGCTGGTATGAAAAGGCGGCCGAAAACGGCAATGCCAGCGCCATGCACAATCTCGCCGTGCTCTATGCGATGGGCGCCGACGGCGGTACCGACAACGACGCCGCGGCCAAGTGGTTCACGCAGGCGGCCGAGCTCGGCGTCAAGGACAGCCAGTTCAACCTCGGCATCCTCAGCGCCAAGGGCGTCGGCATGCACCAGAGCCTGGAGGAATCCTACAAATGGTTCGCGCTGGTCGCCAAGACCGGCGACAAGGACGCCGCCAACAAGCGTGACGAGATCGGCAACGCGCTGCGCCCCGAGCAGCTCGAACGCGCCCGCGCCGCCGCCGAGCTCTGGAAGCCGAAGTCGCTCGATCCCGCGGCGAACACCGCCGACATCCCGGCTGCCTGGCAGGAGAGCGGCGAGAAGACCGCCAGCGTCGACATGAAGAAGGCCGTGCAGGACATCCAGGCGGTCCTCAACAAGAACGGATACGATGTCGGCAATCCCGACGGCGTGATGGGCGGCAAGACGAGGGCGGCCATCGTCCAGTTCCAGAAGGACAATGGCATGGAGCCGACCGGCGAGATCGACCAGACGCTGGTCGGCACGCTGCTTGCCCGCAAATAGGGGCGCAAAGGTCGCAGACCGACCTTCGGCAGACCAGTAACGTCTGCATTAACTGATTGAGATATAATTTATTTCTACAAATTCGGTGAGGTTTGACTTCGCCGCATTGTCGGCGCAAGTGCTGGCTAACTCGCCTCTGCCATCCTGCTTCAGGAGGGCCGAGGCCTCTAGCTATTGGAATGAGTGCGGGTGGGCATCTATCTGCCGATCGCTGAACTGTCGGTGAACCTGTTCGTGCTGCTCGCGATGGGCGCAGCGGTCGGGTTCCTGTCCGGTATGTTCGGGGTCGGCGGCGGCTTCCTCATCACGCCGCTGCTGATCTTCTACAACATTCCGCCCGCCATCGCCGTTGCCACCGGCGCCAACCAGGTCATCGCCTCCTCCTTCTCGGGCGCCTTGTCGCACATGAAGAAGGGGACGATCGACTTCAAGCTGGGCACCGTATTGCTCGGAGGAGGCGTGGTCGGGTCGACGGTCGGCATCTACGTCTTCACGCTGCTGCGCAGCCTCGGCCAGCTCGACCTGTTCGTCTCGCTGCTCTATGTCGCGCTGCTCGGCACGGTCGGCGGACTGATGCTGGTCGAAAGCGTGCGCGCCATCCGCCGCGCCCGCGACGGCGCCGCGCCGACGCTCAAGAAGCCCGGCCAGCACAACTGGATCCACCGCCTGCCGCTGAAGATGCGCTTCCGCGCCTCGAAGCTGTTCGTCAGCGTCATTCCCGTCATAGGGCTCGGCGCCGGCATCGGCTTCCTCTCCTCGATCATGGGCGTCGGCGGCGGCTTCATCATGGTGCCGGCGCTGATCTACCTGCTCAAGGTGCCGACCAACGTCGTCGTCGGCACGTCGCTGTTCCAGATCATCTTCGTCGCCGCCTACACCACCATCGTGCACGCCTCGACCAGCCACACCGTCGACATCGTGCTCGCCTTCATGCTGATGATCGGTGGCGTCGCCGGCGCGCAGTACGGCGCCAAGGCCGGGCAGCGGCTGCGCGGCGAGCAGCTTCGCGCACTGCTTGCGCTGCTGGTGCTCGCCGTGGCGCTGAGGCTCGGCTTCGACCTCTTCGTGAAGCCGCAATCCATCTACTCCCTTGCGACGCCGGGATTTTGAGATGGCGCGGCTCTTCCTTCCCGCGCTGCTTCTCGCCACGGCCACCCTGATCGCGCCGGCCGCCGCGCAGGAGGAGCTGGAGGGCGTCGTGCACGAGCCGGCCCGGGGCGCGGAACAGGGGCCGCAGCAGCCTGCCCCCAACCCGGAAGCGATCCAGATCGGCCTTTCCACCAACCGGGTGACGATCACCGCCGACTTCAGCGGAGCCGACCTCACCATCTTCGGCTCCGTCGACAATTCCGATCCGCTGGTCGCAAGGCAGGGCCGCTACGACATCATCGTCGTCCTCGAAGGGCCGGCGCAGGACATCGTGGTGCGCCGCAAGGACCGCGTGCTCGGCGTGTGGATCAACCTGCATTCGGAAACCTTCACCAATGTGCCGGTCTCCTATTCGGTCGCCACCACGCGCATGCCGCAGGACATCACCGACACCGACAGCTACAAGCGGCTGTCGCTCGGCGCGGACAACCTGCACATCGAGCCGCTCGACCGCGACGGCAACCCGCAGACGATCGAGCAGTTCCGGCAGGCGCTGCGCGACCGCAAGGCCGCCGCCGGGCTGTTCAGCATGCGCGTCGGCGGCGTCGAGTTCCTGTCGCAGAGCCTGTTCCGGGCCTCGCTGCCGCTGTCGCCCAGCGTGCCGGTCGGGACGCACAAGGCGCGCGCCTTCCTGTTCAAGAACGGCGTATTCATCAAGGAAAGCTCGGCGCAGCTGTCGATCGTGAAGTCGGGCTTCGAGCAGACGATCTACCGCTTCTCCACCAACCACGGACCGAGCTACGGCATCCTGGCGACGCTGCTCGCGGTGGTGACGGGATGGCTCGGACGGATCGTTTTCCGGAAGGATTAACCCGGCCTGAGCATCGCGCCTGCGATGGCGAACACCTTGCTCGCCCCGATCATGTAGGCGATCAGCCCATCGGGGCGGAACAGGCCGGCATAGGCGCGGTCGAGCACGTTGAGCGAGCCGGTATAGGCGCCGAAGGCCGGCATGACGATGCGCTCGCCATCGGAGGCGAAGCAGCGGCGGCGCACCGAGCGGCCGCGCTGCACGATGCGCGCGCAAGGGTGCAGGTGGCCGGCGATTTCGCCGGGGGGAGATTTCTTCGACGGCTCATGGCGGAAGGTGAGCGCGCCGACCGCCAGCGCCTCGACCGTGTCGCCCGGCAGGCCGGCCGGCGGGCTGGGATCGTGGTTGCCCGACACCCAGAACCAGTCGCGTCCCGCCATCAGCGCGGACAGGTCGAGCCGCATCCGGCTCGGCAGCCGCGACGAGCCCTCGTCGTCATGGAAACTGTCGCCGAGGCTGACGACGATCCTGGGCCTATAGTAGTCGATGACGGCCTGGAGCCGAAGCAGCGTCGCGGCGGTATCATAGGGCGGCACCAGCATGCCGCGGCGGGCGAAGGACGAACCCTTCTCCAGATGCAGGTCGGAGACGCAGAGCAGCCCTAGGTCAGGGAAAAAGAGCGCGCCGCGGCGGTCGCAGAGCGCGGCCTCGCCCGCCACCGCGATCTCGGCAGCGTTGCCCGCGCCCGGAAGGAAGATCGGTTCGGCCCCTCTCAATTGCGCTTGCTTCCCTTGCCTATTGCTTCCGCGATCAACTCTTCCGCTTCCGACAGGAGCGAATCGCCCGCCTCCCCGTCGACCCGCTCGCGCCCGACTTCCAGCATGATCGGCACGGCGAGAGGCGAGATCCGGTCGAGATCCTTGTGCACGATTCGGCCTTTTATACGCGACAGCATGCCGGCAAGTCTCCTGACATCGAGGAGCCCGGCCGCCGCGTCCGCCCGCGTCGCCTGCAAAAGGATGTGGTCTGGCTCATGCGTGCGCAAAACGTCGTAAATGAGATCGGCCGAGACGGTCACCTGGCGGCCGCTCTTCTCCTGTCCGGGAAAACGCTTCTCGATCAGGCCCGAGATCTGCGCGCAGGCGCGGAAGGTGCGCTTCAGCATCCATGAATCGGCCAGCCAGGCATCGAGGTCGTCGCCCAGCATGTCCTCGTCGAAAAGCTGGCCGAGCCTGATCCTGCCCGACTTGAACATGTGGCCCATGTCGCCCAGCGCCCAGACGCCGAGCACATAGTCGGTGGCGACGAAGCCAAGAGGTTTCGCCCCCATCCGCTCCAGCCGCCGGGTGAGCAGCATGCCGAGCGTCTGGTGCGCCAGCCGTCCCTCGAAAGGATAGGCGACCATGTAGAAGCGGTTGCCGTTCGGAAAGGTCTCGACCAGAAGATCGCCGCGTTTTGGCAGGATCGAGAATTCGGCCTGCAGCCGCAGCCAGTCGGCCACCTGCTCGGGCAACGCCTTCCAGCGCTTGGGATCGGCCAGCATGCCGCGCACCTGGTCGGCGAGATAGGTCGACAGCGGGAATTTTCCGCCGCCGTAATAGGGCACCTTGGCGTCCTTGCCGGGCGCGTTGGAGACGAAACACTCGTTCTCGCGGATGCCCTCGAAGCGCAGCACCTTTCCCGCGAACAGGAAGGTGTCGCCATAGACCAGGGTTTCCAGGAACGCTTCCTCGATCTTGCCGAGCACCGGGCCGCCGCGCGCGACCGGCCCCTTGCCGTAGCGGACGTAGCGCACATTCAGCGCCGGCACCTCGATGATGGTGCCGACATTCAGCCGGTACTGCTGGGCGATGCGCGGATGGGTGACCCGCCAGAGCCCTTCCTTGGTCTTGCGGATGCGGGCGTAGCGCTCGTAGCTTTTCAGCGCATAGCCGCCGGTGGCGACGAAATCGACGACGCGGTCGAATGTCTCCCGCGCGAGACCGGCATAGGGCGCGGCGGAAAGCACCTCGCGGTAGAGGTCGTCGGCGTCGAAGGGCGCGCCGCAGGCGACGCCGAGCACATGCTGCGCCAGCACATCGAGCGCGCCTTCGTTGAGTGGCGGCGTGTCCTGAGCGCCCACCGTCGACGCCTCGAGCGCCGCGCGGCATTCCAGTACCTCGAAGCGGTTTGACGGCACCAGGATAGCCTTGGACGGCTCGTCCATGCGGTGGTTGGAGCGGCCGATGCGCTGCGCCAGCCGGCTCGCCCCCTTCGGCGCGCCGACATGGATGACGAGGTCGACGTCGCCCCAGTCGATGCCGAGGTCGAGCGTCGACGTCGCGACGATGGCGCGCAGGCTGTTCGTCTCCATCGCCTTCTCGACGCGGCGGCGCTGGCTGACGTCGAGCGAGCCGTGATGCAGGGCGATCGGCAGCGAATCCTCGTTGATGCGCCAGAGCTCGGCGAACAGAAGCTCCGCCTGGCTGCGCGTGTTGACGAAAAGCAGCGAGGTCTTGTGCTGTTTCACCAGCTCGTAGATCTCGGGGATCGCATAGCGCGAGGAATGGCCCTGCCACGGCACGCGCTCGCGGGAGTCCAGTACCGACACGTCGGGCTTGGCGCCGCCCGCGACCGTGATCAGCTCGGCCATCTCGCCCGGCGGCTCCTGCGGCACCAGCCAGCGGCGAAGCTCGTCCGGATCGGCGACGGTGGCCGACAGGCCGATCGCCTGCAGGCCGGGCACGATGGCGCGCAGCCGCGCCAGGCCCAACGCCAAGAGATGCCCGCGCTTCGAAGTCACCAGCGAATGCAGCTCGTCGAAAACGACGTAGCGCAGATCTTCGAAGAAGCGTTTTGCATCCGACGTCGCGATCAAAAGTGCGAGCTGCTCGGGCGTGGTGAGCAGTATGTCGGGCGGCACGAGCTTCTGGCGCTGGCGCTTGTGCGCCGGCGTGTCGCCGGTGCGCGTCTCCAGCGTCAGCGGCAGGCCCATCTCCTCGACCGGCCTGGCGAGATTGCGCTGGATGTCGACGGCCAACGCCTTCAGCGGCGAGATATAGAGCGTGTGGATGCCTCGCCTGGCTTCGCCCGGCTTGCGCTTCGGGCGTTCGGCGAGATCGGTCAGCGTCGGCATGAAGCCGGCGAGCGTCTTGCCCGCCCCGGTCGGCGCGATCAAGAGCACGGACTTGCCGGCCTGCGCCTTGGCAAGCAGCTCGATCTGATGGGCGCGCGGCGACCAGCCGCGCTCCGCGAACCATTTTATGAACTGGTCCGGCAGGATCGCGGCCGCGGCTTTGGGATCTGCCTTGGGCTTGAACTGTCGCGTCACGCGCCAGAGGTAGCGCGCGCGCCAACCCTAGCCAAGCGAAAAATGGAACAAAAGGGGATCGAGGCGCGAGTGTCAGGCGCGCTCGAAACGCATGATCCAGTTCTTCTCCCAGGTTTTTTCGCCATCTGTCGTGAAGGACTGTTCCCAGACCGGACTGTTGCCCGCCGTCCAGTCGAAGCGCACGCGTACCGGCATGCCGCCCTCGACGTCGTCGCCGAAGAACACGCCGCGTCCGTTCTCGAAGCGGCCGACGGTCGGCGGGAACAGCCTGAAGCTCTTGGTGTCCGACCAGTAGATGGACCAGAGGCCGGTCTTGGGATCGAACAGGCGCAGCGTCATGCCCGTGAAGCCGCGCGCCGGCACGAACATCGTGTCGAGATTGCCGCCATGGCCGCCCGCATTCGAGCCGTCGGTAATCGGCATGACCTTCTCGACCTTCGATGTGGCCGGAAACGTCTCCCAATCGTTCGAGCCGACCAGCCGGCCTTTCAGGAACTCGTTGGTGATATTCCACCCGCCGATCAGGAAATCGAAATCGCCAAAGCCGCTCATCAGTCCCTCCTGCAGTGCAGGGAGGTTATAGCGACATGCTGCTGACAAGGCTTGTCAGCAATGAACGCGCATCAACCGCGGGAAGCGGTCACGATCAGCCCCTGCACCGGCTCCTTGCGGTCATCGCGGATCCTCTCGGTCCTCACGGAGACCGGCGTCAGGCCGCTGTCCGACAGGATGCGGCGCAGATAGGTTTCCGAATGCGCATAGCGCCGCGAAGGCTGCAGGGCGAAGCCGTCCTGCGTGTCCAGCCGCTCGACCGAAAAGGCGAACAGCCCGTCGGGCGCGAGCAGGCGGGAAACCGTCGGAAAAATTCCGTCCAGCGCCCCGACATACATGAAAACATCCGCGGCGGTGACGAGATCCGGCAGCGGCCCGGCATGGGACAAGTTCTGGAGGTCGGCCTTTTCCAGCCGGTCATAGATGCCTTTCTCGCGCGCCTTGCGCAGCATTTCCGACGAAATGTCTACGCCTTCCAGCCGGTCGCACATCGAACGCAGCCGCTCGCCCATCAGCCCGGTGCCGCAGCCGAGGTCGAGCGCCAGCGGGAACCGCTCGGGCCCCGTCGAGCGAATTGCCGCCTCCAGCAGGACCGGCGCGCGGTAGCCGAGCCCGTTGACCAGCGCCTGGTCGAACTTCGACGCATACTGGTCGAACAGCATTTCCACGAAGGCGCCGGGCATGGCGGCCGCGTCGCTCTCGGCCCCCGCCAAAGCGAGCTTCAGGCTGGCGCCACTGTGGTCCGCCGGATCGAGCCTCAGCGCGGCCCGCCAGGCGGCGATGGCCGCGGCGGTGTCGCCCGCCGCCTCGTAGAATTCGCCGAGCTGGAACCAGCCGAGCGCCCAGCCCGGCACCATCTCCATGGCCGCAAGCAGCGTCTCCGCGGCCCCGGGATAGTCCCCTTCGGCGAACAGCATAAGGGCGAAGTCCACGCGGCGGTCGGCCGCCGGATCGCCGGAAGACAGGCTGAAGATCACGCTCATCGGAGCTCGCTCGGGAAGGACGCGCGTCTATGCTGCGTCCCGAAAAAAAGCGCAAGCGGCTTTTTCCAGGGCACGTCACTGCTGACAAACGCATCTTCCCGGCAGGTGCAAAACACCTATCTTTGCGCCATGCGTCCACGCGACCTGCTTTGTCCCAAACCCGGCGGCCTCTATTGCGCGCCCGGCGATTTCTATATCGACCCGGTGCGGCCAGTGCCGCGCGCGCTGATCACGCACGGCCATTCCGACCATGCCCGCTCGGGCCACGGGTCGGTGCTGGCGACGCGCCAGACGCTCGACATCATGGGCCTGCGCTACGGCGAGGAGTTCGCAGGCACGACGCAGGAAGCGGTGCTCGGCGAGACGGTGAACGTCAACGGCGTCGCCGTCACCTTCCACCCGGCCGGCCATGTGCTGGGCTCGGCGCAGATCTGCGTCGAGCATGAGGGGATGCGCATCGTCGCGTCGGGCGACTACAAGCGCCAGCCGGACGCCACCTGCCTGCCCTTCGAGCCTATCCGCTGCGATGTCTTCATCACCGAGGCGACATTCGGCCTGCCAGTCTTCCGCCATCCGCCCGACACAAACGAGATCGCCAAACTCATCAAATCGACGGAGCAGTTTCCCGAGCGCGCGCATCTGGTCGGCGCCTACGCACTCGGCAAGGCGCAGCGCGTCGTCCGCCTGCTGCGCGACTCCGGCTACGGCAAGCCAATCTACATCCACGGCGCAATGGCGACGCTCTGCGAATACTACCAGTCGGAGGGGATCGATCTCGGCGACCTCAGGCCTGCCACCGTCGAGGGCGGCTCGAAAAGCGATTTCGCCGGCGCCATCGTCGTGGGACCATCGTCCGCCTTCGCCGACCGCTGGGCGCGGCGCTTCCCCGACCCGATCTCCTCCTTCGCCTCCGGCTGGATGCGCATCCGCCAGCGCGCCAAGCAGGGCGGCGTCGAACTGCCGCTCATCATCTCCGACCATGCCGACTGGGACGAGCTTCTGGAAACAATCGTCGAGACGGGCGCGAGCGAGATCTGGGTGACGCATGGCCGCGAGGAGGCGCTGGTGCGCTGGTGCGAGCTGCAGGGCATCTCGGCCAAGGCGCTGCATCTCGTCGGCTACGAGGACGAGGCGGATTGATGAACCGCTTCGCCGAACTCCTCGACCGCCTCGTGCTGACGCCGGCGCGCAACGGCAAGCTGACGCTGCTCACCGACTATTTCCGCACCGTGGAGGACCCCGACCGCGGCTATGCGCTGGCGGCCATCACCGGCGACCTGTCGATCGCCGCGGTGAAGCCCGCCATGCTGAGGATGCTCATCACCGAACGCATGGACCCGGTGCTGTTCGGATATTCCTACGACTATGTCGGAGACCTCGCAGAGACCGTGTCGCTGGTCTGGCCCGATCCGCCGCCGCATCAGAAGCCCAATCACGAGCCGACGCTCGGCGAGGTGGTTAGCGCGCTGCAATCGGCCAGCCGCTCGGACGGGCCGACCGTGCTGGCGCGACTGCTGGACAGCGCCAGCATCGAGGCGCGCTTCGCCATCATCAAGCTGGTCACCGGGGGCCTCAGGATCGGCGTCTCGGCAAGGCTGGCGAAGCAGGCGCTCGCCGATTTCGGCAAGGTCGACGTGTCCGAGATCGAGGAACTGTGGCACGGGCTCAAGGCCCCCTACACCGAGCTCTTCGCCTGGCTGGAAGGCAAGGCGCCGAAGCCCGAGAAAGCGGCAAAGGCGCTGTTCCGGCCGGTCATGCTCTCCAATCCCGTCGAGGACCGCGACCTCGAAAAGCTCGATCCCGCCGACTACGCCGCCGAGTGGAAATGGGACGGCATCCGCGTGCAGGCGGTGTCGGAAAGCGGCATCCGCCGGCTCTATTCGCGCACCGGCGACGACGTGTCAGGCGCTTTCCCCGACCTCGTCGACGCGATGGATTTTTCCGCCGCGCTCGACGGCGAGCTTCTGGTCGGCGATCCGGTCCACGCGACCGGCACCTTCTCCGACCTGCAGCAGCGGCTGAACCGCAAGACGGTGTCGCCGAAGATCCGGGACAGGTTTCCGGCCTTCATGCGCTGCTACGACATTTTGCAGTTCGGCGAGGAGGACCTCAGGCCCCTGCCCTTCACCGAGCGGCGCAAACGCCTGGAAGCCTTCATCGCGACGCTCGACCCGGCCCGCTTCGACCTTTCGCCGCTGGCGCCCTTCTCCTCATGGGATGCGCTGAACGACATGCGCACCCATCCGCCGCATCCTGTCATCGAGGGCGTCATGCTGAAGCGGCTGGATTCGCCCTACCTCGCAGGACGGCCGAAGGGCCCGTGGTTCAAGTGGAAGCGCGACCCGCACACGGTCGACGCCGTTCTGATGTATGCGCAGCGCGGCCACGGCAAGCGCTCCAGCTTCTATTCCGATTACACGTTCGGGGTGTGGTCGGGCCCGACGGGCGAGGAAGAGCTTGTGCCTGTCGGAAAGGCCTATTTCGGCTTCACCGACGAGGAACTGAAGCAGATTGACAAATATGTGCGCGACAACACGATCGAGCGTTTCGGGCCGGTTCGCTCGGTGCGCGCCGACCGCGACAACGGGCTGGTGCTGGAGGTCGCCTTCGAGGGGCTGAACCGCTCGACAAGGCACAAGTCGGGCGTCGCCATGCGCTTTCCGCGCATCTCGCGCCTGCGCTGGGACAAGCCGACCGCCGAGGCCGACCACATCGAGACGCTGCAGGCGCTGCTGGATTGAAGGGCGCCGGAGCCCCTACTCTACCACCGAGACCTTGATCTCGTAGATGTCGACCGCCTTGCCCTCGTTGGAGAAGTCGGAATTGATGGCGATCGAGCCGGCGGCGCCTGGCCGGTTGGCCGGCAACTGGACGTCGAAGAGATATTCGCCGCGCTCGTAGCCGACGGCATAGCGCTTGCGGCCACAGTCGCCGAGCTCGCCGAAATCGCAGCTTATCGAGATCTGCGTCTGCGTGCCGTCCTCGGAACGCGCCGATATGTCGAACACCGCCTTCTTGCCGACGATCTGCTCGAGGATGCCCTGCCCGACGTCGAACACCACCGCCGAGCCCGTGGTGCCGGACCGGATGCGCATGAACTGGCCGGATTCATCCTCGCTCACTTCCGCGCTGGCGCCGCTCGGCGCATTCGCTACCGAGGGATCGTCGGGCGAGAACACGGTGATCCAGTTGCGCAGCTCCTGCGTGCCGCCGGGCTCGCCGGGCTGCAGCGGGACCTCGTCGACGGGATCGAAATCCTCTTCGTGGACGATCTGCGGCGGGGCGGGCGGCGGCCCCGAGGGAAGCTTGAACAGGCCGAGCTCATAGGCCCACCAGCCGCCGATCGCGACCGCGCAGAGCAGCGTCACGGTAACGAACATCGCGGCCAGCGGGCGGCGCCGCCTCGCCCGCCTCTCGTCGCGGTCCGGCGCGACCGTCGCCGCCGCGGGGGCGGGACCGGCAAGCACCGGCTCGGCCGCAGGGCCGGGACCGAAATCCACCTCCGGAGCCGCCGCCGTGGGCTCCGCTTCGCGGTCCAGCGCAATCGAAGGCGCCGCCTCCGGCTCGCCACCGGCGTCCATGGCGGGCGCTTCCACGGCCGGAGCCTCGGACACGCCCTGCGACTCGTCGAGCGAGACGACCGGCACCTCGCCGGGATGGACGGGCAGAGCGGGGGCTGCCGGCAGATATTCCGATTCGATGCTGGTGATCTTCGCCTGCAGGCTCTGCCGGCGCTTGATCGCCATCTCGACGGTCAACTGGGGCTGCGAGGCCGTCGCACGATCCAGCGCGGCGAAGGCCGAGCGATAGACCTTCTCGCGGAAGGCGCGATCCTCGGCATTCCCCTTCTCAAGTGCGCTACGGATCGCTTTTTCGACCGGATCCAATGACGGTTTTCCCATTGCGGCAGTTCGCGTCGTTGATCGTTAGCGTCAGCCGGACGATGAGGCAACGTCTGGTGGCCGCTATGCCCCGCAAATTACCGCCGCGGCAGGCCGTGCCGGCCGCAATCCCGGCCGAAACCGGTTCCCGCTTTCCCCGGAAGTGCTCCAGGCGACGACGACCGTGCGGTCCGATGCGGAGCTCTGGAAGGCCGCGTCGATCAGCTTCTGGATGTCGGCGGCGCGCCGGAAGGACGGATCGCCGTTCACGCCGGCCAGCAGCGCGTCGGCGAAGCGCCTTGCGTTGCGCTTGACCGGCGGCGTCTCGAGCTGCACCCAACGGTTCCTGTCGATGTCGGCGCCGAGGCAGGCCGAGAGCCGCGAGGCGCCGCCGTCCGTCTCGACCTTCAGCGCGCCCCTGGTGCCGTGCAGCGAAAGCGACAGGTCGTTCAGGTGGCCGGTGGCGAAGCGCGTGGCGAGGACCGTCGCCAGCGCACCGGACTTCAGCCGCGCCGTCATCGCCACGCTGTCGTTGGCGTCGAGCACATAGTCGCCGATGCGATCGCCTTCGACCTTCGGGAAGGTCACCAGCTCCGCCTTCAGGCTGGCGAAGTCGTCTGCCGCGCCAAAACTCGCGAAGTCGAGCATGTGGATGCCGACGTCGCCCAGCACGCCGGTCGAGCCGTGCGCGGTGGACTGGCGCCACAGCCATTGCGGCTCGCTCATCGCGTCGCCCCAGGCCTTCGAGACCAGCCAGCTCTGCCGGTAGGCCGCCTCGACATGGCGCAGCGTGCCGATCTCGCCTGCCTCGACCATCCTGCGCGCCTGCTGCAGCGCCGGGGAATTGCGGTAGGTGAGGTTCACCATGTTGACCAGCCCGGCGGCTTCCGCCGCTTCGGTCATGGCGAGAGCGTCGGCGTGACTTGGCGCCAGCGGCTTCTCGCAGAAGACATGCTTTCCCGCCGCCAGCAGCGCCAGCGTGGTGGCCTTGTGCACGCCATCAGGCGTGCAGTTGACGGCGGCGTCGAAACCGCCCCAGCCAAGCGCCTCCTCCAGGCTGTCGAAATGACGCTCTATGCCGTTCTCCGCGGCGAATTTGGCAGCCTTGCCCGGCACGAGATCGACGCAGGCGACGATCCCGCATTCGGGAATCGCCGCGAACTCCTGGACATGATGGGCGGCGATGCCGCCGGTGCCGAGAAGGAGGAGCCGCTTCATCCGGGGGCGCTCAGTTCAGTCCCTTGTCGCCGTCGGCATGCAGGCGCGCGCCCTTCTGGACGATCTTTTCCTTCGCCTTCGCCACCGGCACGTTCGGCGCCTCGGTGATGGCAGTCCAGGCCGGAGTGGGGTTGCAGGCCCAGTGCACGGCATTGCGCAGCACCTGGCGCACGCCCTCGTTGTGATAGATCGGATAGGTCTCGTGGCCGGGCGAAAAGTAGAAGATCCTGCCGGCGCCACGCTGCCAGGTCATGCCCGAGCGGAAAACCTCGCCGCCTTCGTACCAGGACACGAACACCGTCTCCATCGGCTCCGGCACGGCGAAGGGCTCGCCATACATCTCGGTCTCGGCGATCTCGATGCACTCGCCGACTCCTTGCGCGATCGGGTGGCCGCGATTGATCGCCCAGGCGCGCTCGCGCTCGCCGGCCTCGCGCCATTTCAGCGAACAGGGCGTGCCCATCAGCCGCTTGAATATCTTCGAATAATGCCCGGAATGCAGCACGATCAGCCCCATCCCCTCCCAGACGCGGCGCGCGACCCGCTCGACGACCTCGTCCTCGACGTCGCCATGCGCGGCATGTCCCCACCAGAGCAGCACGTCCGTCCCGGCGAGCCGTTCGGCTGAAAGCCCGTGCTCGGGCTCCTGAAGGGTCGCGGTGGAGACCTCTATGGCCTTGTCCTGCCGCAGGGCGGAAGCGATCGTCCCGTGCATGCCGTCGGGATAGATCGAGCGCACCACTTCGCTCGTCTGCTCATGGACATTCTCGCCCCAGACCACCGCCCTGATCGTCATCTTCTTCTCCAAAGCGCTTTGGATGTTCCATAGATCGACGCGAGCCAGATGTTAAGCGGCGAAATCGAGCGTCAACGTGATTTTTCGAACAGCAGCAGCGCTCGACTTGAATTCACGCCGCAATGCGGCTATCACGCGCGCACTCCGCCGGCCTCGCGCCGTGCGCGGGCCGCTTTAGCTCAGTTGGTAGAGCACATCATTCGTAATGATGGGGTCGCGTGTTCGAGTCACGCAAGCGGCACCAGACAACCAATGTTCCGCACATCGGCGCGATGATCCAGGGTCGACGCCCTTTTGTCCTGCACTTCATACGCCCTGACCATCCTGAACCGGCCGCACTCGTTTGCGCGCGTTGGCCTCCCGCTCCCCCTCGTCGGCGGAACGGAGTCGCGATAGACTGGCGCCGTTTGTCGTCGTCAGGGGGACGGCCATGCACGCGGTTCCGATTGCCCAGCCCGCCGCGCCGGGGATGACGGCCTCGCCGCGGATGGCGTCCGCCTATGCCACCGCCGTGCTGGGCTGGTTGCTGTCGGCCGGTGTCTACATCGCCGCCAAATGGGCGGCCCCCGAAATGCCGCCCTGGGCGCTCTGCTTCTGGCGGCTGGCTTTGGCCTGCGCTATCCTGCTGCCGATCGTCCACCGCCACCACGCCGACATGATCGGCCTGGTGAGGACGCGCGCCCTGGAGATCATCGTCATCGGCGCGGTGGGCCTGACGCTCTGCCAGGGCATGATCTTCACCGGGCTCAACTACACCGGCGCCACCACGGCGGGCATCATCATGGCGCTATCGCCCGTCATGACCATGGTGCTGGCGCGCATCGTTCTGGGCGAGGCGCTAGGCCCGTGGCAGGCGGTGGGCGCGGTGCTGGCGCTCGCTGGGATGTTGGTGATCGTGACGCGCGGCGACCCGGCCGCGGTGTTCCGCATGGAGCTCAACCGGGGTGAGTTGCTGGTGGCGGGCAGCGCGCTCTGCTGGGCGGTCTACACGGTCATGCTGCGCCGATCGAAGTTCCAGCTCGAGCTTCTGCCGCTGGTGGTGCTCTTGCTGGGCGCCGGCGCGCTGGCGGCGCTGCCGCTTTATCTCTGGGAACTGGCGCAGGGCGAACGCTCGGCGCTGCATGCCGACGGGCTCATCGCGCTCGCCTATGTCGCGGGGCCGGGCGGCGCGCTGATGTACTACCTCTACAACCGCAGCGTGGAGACGCTGGGCGCCGGCCGCGCCTCGATGCTGCTCTATCTCCAATCGGTCTTCGTGGTGCTGCTCGCCTACCTGCTGCTCGGCGAAAACCCGCACGGCTTCGACCTGGCGGGCGCCGGCTTCATCGTCGCCGGCCTGCTGCTGGCCAATCTGGTCAAGCCGCGGAAGGATTACCGTTCGCGACCCTAACGCGCCTCGCCGTCGTCTGCCGTACCTGACTTTGGCCCGATAATACTATCGACGTTAGTCCAATTTTGTAACCGACATCTCTGCGCAATAGTAGGATCTTGGCGGGAGTTGTTCGCCGTGACGCCGGCTCACTTGTTGTCCATGCGGAAGAGCCTGGGCCTTAGCCAAACTGAAATGGCTGAGGAACTGGGCCTGTCGCTTGCCGACTATCGGAATCTCGAGAGTGGCAGGTGCGCCATCCTGCGGCTGCATGCTCTCGCGGTCGAGCGTCTGGCAATGGCCAGGGTTGCCCGCGCCGGCGGGGAACCGATGGCGCTGCCGCTTGCGCTTTTGATGGACGTAATCGGCATTTACAGCACCATCGACGGTACGCTGACCGAGCCTGCTTCGACCGCGACGGCCAAAAAACAGCCAGCGTTTCACTAGGTTCGCCTAGGCAAGCACCACACAAAACCAATGCCTTAGCGGCGTTCCAGGGCTGACCTCGGTCGCCGCAGAGTGCGTTGACCATCGTCGATGGAACGCGGTGCTTCAGGGTCGTTCCATTCGTCAGCCGGCAGTTTTGAAAGACGGTCGACGCCGCTAAGCTGGCGAACGGCTTTCCCGCGACCGCCATGTCGCTTTCCGTGATTGTCTTTCATCGCCGCCCATGGGAAGCCGGTCCATTCCGACGGACGGTTGATGAGAAGGAAACTGCCGCGTGAAGAACCTGAGCCAGTTTCGCTACTTCCTGTGGCCCGTCCTGCTGTTTGCCGCGTCGATCGCCGCATATGCGTCCCTGGAGCCGCTGTTCCAGCATTTCGCGCCGGAAGCAGACAGGATGCTGGCGCACCGCATCAGCATGACCTTCCTCTATTTTTCCGGCGCCTGGCTGCTGGCGCGAATTATCGTGGCCGTCCTTCGAAAGAACAGGAACGGAAGCCGGAAGGTACCAAAGCTCCTCGGAGAATTGATAACGGCCGCCCTCTTTCTCGCCGCAACGGCCGCCACGATCGCGATGCTGCTCGGCCAGTCGGCGGGCGGCGCGCTCGCCAGCTCGGGATTGATAATCGCCATCCTCGGCTTTGCCATCCGCAACGTGCTCGCCGACGTGCTGTCGGGGGTCGCGCTTGGGCTCGAAGCCCCGTTCAGGATCGGGGACTGGATCGAGATAGACGGCACCATTCGCGGCAAGGTCATCGAGATCGGGTGGAGGACCACACGCCTCCTGACCCGCAACGACACCTACATGATCCTTCCCAACAGCCAGATTTCACGGCAACGCATGACCAATTTCAGCGCCCCGAAGAGGCACTATCGGGCCACGCTGGAAATCGTGCTCGGCCACGATATATCCGTGAGCCAGGGCAAGGAACTGCTGGCGACGGCGGCGGCCTCGACGAAGTCGGTGATGAAATCCCTGAAGCCGGACGTGCGCGCGCTTTCCTACGACACCCACGGCGTGCGCTATACGGTCCGGTACTGGGTTCCGAGCTTCGTCGACGATATCGATTGCCGGGACGAGATGCTCGTGGCCGCCGACGCCGCCATCCGCGAACGTGGCCTTCCGCCTCCCTACAGCAGGATCAAGCTGGTGCCGCAGGAATCCGGGAAGGACGAATGAAAGGCCGAGATACCGGCGCGCATTTGCGCAGACGACGGCGCATGACCGATGGCGCATCCAATGGAACCCGGCAGCCGAAGGCGCATTGTCCTTCATGAAAAATCTGCCGCCGCAAGGCCCTGCCGGAGCGCAGGACCACCCCGTGAAGGTCACGATCCGGTCCTGGTATCTGGCCCGTGCGCTCGGCGTGACGACAAAGCCTCCCGACATCGGAGCCGAGTATATCGAGGTGCGGGTCGAGGGCGGGCCGCCGCTGTTCTGGACGGTGATCGGCAGGCCGGAGTCGGCAACCCCACAAGAATGACGTGCCTTTCCGCGAAAAATCAGCCCCGCCTAACCCATTTGGGGGCTGCTGGTCGAATAGCGGCGATGCAAATATGCGCGCCACCAAACTGATCCCGGTTCCCTGACTCGGCGGGGGGTTGAGGGGCGGTGTGGGAGCGTCCCTACGGGTGGTCCGCGGACGCTCCCAACCGTTATCTCGAGGGCTCCCGCCGCCCTTTTTCAGGCCCCTTCCAAACCACAGCTCGTCGGCGCTACTCGTCGAGCAGCTTCCGCGCCTTCAACGCCAGTTCGTCTATGCTGAACGGCTTGGTGAGCAGGTTGGTGCCGGGATCGAGGATGCCGTTGTGCACGATGGCGTTGCGCGTGTAGCCGGTCGTGTAGAGCACCTTCAGGTCCGGCTGCAGGGCGCGGGCCCGGTCGGCCAGTTCGCGCCCCGACATCTCGGGCATCACCACGTCGGTGAACAGAAGCGAGACCTTCCTGCCCGCATCGAACATCTTTAGCGCCTCCAAGGGCCCGGACATTTCGAGCACCGTGTAGCCGAGATCGCGCAGCGCCTCGGCCGAAACGGCGCGCACGCGGTCCTCGTCCTCGACGACCATGACGATCTCGCTGGCCAGGCCGCGATGCGTTGCGGCCATGCTCTCCCTGGCGTCGTCGGCGGGCGTCTCGCCATAATGGCGCGGCAGGTAGATCTTGACCGTGGTGCCGACGCCGACTTCCGAATAGATCTTCACATGGCCGCCCGACTGGCGGACGAAACCGTAGACCTGGCTCAATCCCAGCCCGGTGCCCTTGCCAACCCCCTTGGTCGTGTAGAACGGGTCGAAGGCTTTCGCCATCACGTCCGGCGCCATGCCGGCGCCGCTGTCGGCGACCGCGATCAGCACATATTGGCCGGGCGGTATGGCGAATTCGCGCGCGAAGGCGTCGTCGACAAAGGCGTTCGAGGTCTCGATCGTCAGCTTGCCGCCCGCCGGCATGGCGTCGCGGGCGTTGACGGACAGGTTGAGGATCGCATTCTCCAACTGGCCGGGGTCGGCCTTGATCTGCCAAAGCCCTGCGGCAAGCACGGTCTGAACGGCGATCGGCTCGCCGAGCGTGCGCACAAGGATCTCCGACATGTCCGACACCATGCGGTTGGCGCTGAGCGGCTCCGGCGACAGCGGCTGCTGGCGCGAAAAGGCGAGCAGGCGCTGCGTGAGCGCGGCGGCGCGCTGGGCACCGTCGATCGCCCCCTCGACGAAGCGCTCGACATCGGTCTCGCCCTTGGAAAGCTTGCGCTGCAGCAGGTTCAGGCCGCCGATGATGACGGCCAACATGTTGTTGAAATCGTGCGCGATGCCGCCGGTCAACTGCCCGACCGCCTCCATCTTGTGCATCTGGCGCAGTTGCTCCTCGGCCTTGGAGCGCTCCTGCACCTCTTCCAGAACGCGCTGCTCCAGGGTCGCGTTCAGGGTCTGCAGCGCCCCTTCGGCGCGCTTCCTTTCGGCAAGCTCGCGCTCGACCGCCTGGAAGAGACGCGCATTGTCGATCGCCGTCGCCGCCTGGCCGGCGATGCCGCTCAAAATCTCCTCATGCTCGGCCTTGAACCTGCCGGGTTCGGCATGGCCGAAGAACAGACCGCCGATCACCTCGCCCCAGCGCGAGGTCACCGGAACGGCGAGATAGCTCCTGACCGGCAGATGGCCTTCCGGCATGCCGTAATGAGGCGCGCTCCGGCCATAGCGCGGGTCGAGCAGGATGTCGTCCGAGCGCACCACGCCCTCGCCCTTAAAGGTCGGGCTGAAGACCGCCGTATTGCGCGGCATCGGAAATTTCGAGAAGGCTTCGCGCGGCACGCCCGACAGGGCGTAGAGCATGTAGCTCTCGCCCTTGTCGTCGGTGACATTGTAGAAGAACGATCCGAACTGCGCGCCGACCAGCTCGGTGCAGGCGTCGGTGACGATCTGCACGATGCGGTCGATGTCGAGCTCGGCCGCGATCTCCGCGCCGGAACGGTTGAGGATCGTCAGCTTGCGCGACTCGCTGCGGATCGCATTCTCAGTCCGGCGCGAACGCGTCACGTCGACATTGACGCCGATCATGCCAACGAACTCGCGGCGCGGCCCGAAGCGCGGCTGGGCATTGGTGCGGACGGTGCGCGTGCGGCCGTCGGCCCGCCGCATCCTGGTCTCGACCGTGAAGGGCGTATGCGTGCGCATGGCATCCTGGAACGGGGCCATCAGCTTGTGGTCGTCAGGATGCACCGTGGCAAACCAGTCGAAGGCGTCGACCCCGTCCGCGGCAACGCCCCAGAAGTCGCGCTGCGCCTTGTTGAGATAGACGCAGCGTCCCTGCTGGTCGCCCATCCACAGCATGACGGGCGCATTCTCGGCGACGAGCCGGAAGCGTTCCTCGCTCTCGCGCAGCGCGGTCTCGATGCGCTTCTGCTCGGTGACGTCGTGGCCCTGGAGGAAGACGCCGGTGATCCGCCCGCCGTCGGCGACGATCGGTTGGTAGATGAAGTCGAGGTAGCGCTCGTCTATGTCGCCGCCCTGCCCTTGAAGTTCGAGCCTGGCGGCGCGCCCGACGAAAGGCTCGCCGGTGCGGTAGACCTGGTCGAGCAACGACACGAAGCCTTGCGCCGTCACCTCCGGAAGCGCTTCCGCGACCGTCTTGCCGACCACGTCGCGATGGCCGACCAGCGTGTCGTAGGCATTGTTCACCATGGTGAACTTGTGCTTCGGGCCGGCCGTCACCGCGATGAAGCCGGGAGCCTGCTCGAACATCCGGCGCAGGCTTTCCCGCTCGGCCTCGAGCTCGCGCTCGGCCTTTATCTTGTCGGTGATCTCGACGACGATCGCCATGACGGCGGCCGGCTTCCCCTCCTCGTCGAGCAGCGGCGAGTAGTCGAGGTTGAGCCAGACCTGCTCGGGCATGCCGTCGTGGCGCGCTAGCGTCAGCACCTGATCGCGATAGGCGAGCGTCCGGCCCGTGCCCAGCACGACCTTCATGATGTTGTCGTTGAAGTCGGCCACCTCCGGCCAGCCCTCGCGGACCCGGGAGCCGAACAGGCTGGGGTGACGGCCGCCGGCGAAGCCGGAATAGCCGTCATTGTAGATCATTATGCCGTCCTCGCCCCACAGAGTGACGATCGGCACCGGCGAGCGGAGGATGAACGAGATCGCCGATCTGCGGCTGAGCGGCCAGGCTTCGATCGGTCCGATCGAAGTCGATGCCCAGTCAAACCCCGCGATGATATCCGCCGCCTCACCGCCTCCTGTCAGAAACGGATGTCTTTCATGATGTTCCGGCAAACAGCACCCCCCGACCGGTCGACTGACCCGAGGGTGTAAATGCCTGAGGGGCGATCGGGTTCCAAAGGCCGGAAGGAATTATCCGAAACTCAGGCCGCCGCCTTCTTCCTGGCCAGCCGCGCCTTGATGCTCTCCACGTCGGCCCGAGGCGTCGCCGCGAACAGCGTCTTGGTATAGCTGTGCTTCGGGTCGGAGAAGACCTCGTCGCGGGAGCCGTACTCTACCGCCTCGCCGTAATACATGACCATCACCTCGTCGGCGATGTAGCGCACGACCGAAAGGTCGTGGCTGATGAAGACATAGGTGAGCTGGAACTCGTCCTGCAGGTCGGCGAGCAGGTTGAGGACCTGCGCCTGCACCGAAAGGTCGAGCGCCGACACCGGCTCGTCGAGCACGAGCAGGCTCGGATTGAGCATCAGCGCGCGTGCGATCGCGATACGCTGGCGCTGGCCGCCGGAGAACATGTGCGGGTAACGGTGATAGTGCTCGGGCTGCAGGCCGACCTTCTTCAGCATCGCCATCGCCCGCTCGCGCCGTTCCTCCGCGCCGACATGGGTATTGATCAGCAGCGGCTCGCCGAGAACGTCGCCGATCTTCTGGCGCGGGTTGAGCGAGCCGTAGGGGTTCTGGAAGACGATCTGAACCTTGCGGCGCATCTCCGGCGTCAGCCCGTCCTTGGCGATATCGACCTGCCGGCCGTCGATGAAGAGTTCGCCTGCGGTCGGCGCATCGATCATGGTGATGATGCGGGCCAGCGTCGATTTCCCGCAGCCCGACTCGCCGACGATGGCGAGCGTCCGGCCCTTCTCGACCGAGAAGCTGACGCCTTTCACCGCATGGATGGTGCGCGGCTTGGAGAACATGCCGCCGCCGACATGATAATCGCGGACGATGTTCTTCGCCTGGAGAACGGTGGCGGTCATAGCGGCGGCTCCATCATCGGCGTGTTCACGGCCGCCTGCTCGGCCTCCATCAGGAAGCCGTCTATGGTCGGCAGCCGGTCGCCGGTCGCATTCTCGGGCAGCGCCGAGAGCAAGGCCCGCGTGTAGTTGCTTTTCGGGTTCTCGAAGAGGGAAAGCACGTCGGCCTCCTCCATCTTCTTGCCCTTGTACTGGACGATGACCCGATCCGCGGTTTCAGCGACCACGCCCATATTGTGGGTGATCATGATCAGCGCCATGCCGTATTCGGCCTGCAGACGCACCAGCAGGTCGAGGATCTGCTTCTGGATCGTCACGTCGAGCGCCGTCGTCGGCTCGTCGGCAATCAGCAGCTTCGGATTGCAGGCGAGCGCCATCGCGATCATGACGCGCTGGCTTTGACCGCCCGACATCTGGTGCGGGAAGCTCGACAGGCGCTGCGCAGGCTCGGGGATGCCGACAAGCGTCAGCAACTCGATGGCGCGGGCACGCCGCGCCGCGCGCTCCATGCCCATATGCACCTTCAGCACTTCCTCGATCTGGAAGCCGACGGTGAAGCACGGGTTCAGGCTCGCCATCGGCTCCTGGAAGATCATCGCCATGTCCTTGCCGACGATCTTGCGCCGTTCCCTGGGCGAGAGCTTCAGCAGGTCGGCGCCGTCGAACGTCATCCTGTCGGCGGTGACCTTGGCCGTCCATGGCAGCAGGCCCATGACGGCCAGCATCGACACCGACTTGCCGGAACCGGATTCGCCGACGATCGCCAGCACCTCGTGGCGGTCGACCTTGATCGAGACGCCGTCGACCGCACGGAACATGCCGCTCGCCGTCTCGAACTCGACAACCAGGTTTTCTATCTCGAGAAGCGCCATGGCTCAGCTCCTCTTCAGCTTCGGGTCGAGCGCATCGCGCAGCCCGTCGCCCATCAGGTTGATCGCCAGCACGGTGACCAGGATGGCTAGGCCGGGTAGCGTCACCACCCACCAGGCGCGCAGGATGAACTCGCGCGCCTCGGCAAGCATGGTGCCCCATTCCGGCGTCGGCGGCTGCGCGCCCATGCCGAGGAAGCCGAGTGCGGCAGCGTCCAGGATGGCGTTGGAGAAGGAGAGCGTCGCCTGCACGATCAGCGGCGCCATGCAGTTGGGCAGGATGGTCTTGAACATCAGCCTGAGCGGCCCGGCGCCGGCGACCTTCGCCGCCACGACGTAGTCGCGGTTCTTCTCCGTCATCACCGCGGCGCGCGTCAGGCGCACGAAATGCGGCTGGAAGACCAGCGCGATGGCGATCATCGCGTTGATCAGGCCAGGCCCGAGCACGGCGACCAGCACCAGCGCCAGAAGCAGCGACGGGAAGGCCAGGATGATATCCATCAGGCGCATGATCACGGTGTCGACCCAGCCGCGGAAATAGCCTGCGACGACGCCGAGCACTATGCCGCCGATCAGCGCGAGCGTGGTGACGATGACGCCGATGAAGAGCGAGAAGCGGGTGCCGTAGATAAGCCTGGAAAGGATGTCGCGGCCGACCGGATCGGTGCCGAGCAGGAAGGTGGTGCTGCCGCCTTCCTGCCAGAAGGGCGGCACCAGCGTTGCGTCGCGGTACTGCGCCTGCGGCGCATGCGGGGCGATCAGCGGCGCGAAGACCGCCAGCAGGATCAGGAAGAGGAAGAAGAAGAGGCCGATCACCGCGCCGCGGTTCTCGGAGAAATAGTACCAGAACTCGGCGAGCCGGGCGCGGCGCGACGGATCGACCGAGACGGGACCGGGAGTGTTCGTTACAGCGTCTGCCATGGGTCCTCTCAGTGCCTGATGCGCGGGTTGATCAGGCCGTAGAGCAGGTCGACCAGAAGGTTCACCAGCATGATGATGCCGGCGATGATCAGAAGGCCGCCCTGGATCACCGGGTAGTCGCGCTTGAAGACGGAATCGACCATCCACTTGCCGATGCCCGGCCAGGAGAAGATCGACTCGGTGAGGATCGCGCCGGCGAGCATGACGCCGACCTGCAGGCCGATCGTGGTGACGACCGGGATCATGGCGTTGCGCAGCGCATGCATGCCGACGACCCGGAAGGCCGACAGGCCCTTGGCGCGGGCCGTGCGCACATAGTCTTCCGACAGCACTTCGAGCATGGCCGAGCGGGTCTGGCGAGCGATGACAGCGAGCGGAATGGTGCCGAGCACGATGGTCGGCAGGATGAGGTGGCTCACCGCCGACTTGAAGGCGCCCTCCTGGCCCGACAGCAGCGAGTCGATCAGCATGAAACCGGTGACGGACGGGAAGAAGAACATCAGCGAGATGCGGCCGGAAACCGGCGTCCATCCGAGGATGCCGGAGAAGAGAATGATCAGCAGCAGGCCCCACCAGAAGATCGGCATGGAGAAGCCGATCAGCGCCGTGCCCATGATCATCTGGTCGAAGATCGAGCCGCGCTTGATCGCGGCGAAGACGCCGGCCGGGATGCCGAGCAGGATGGCGAAGAGGATGGCGCAAAGCGAGAGTTCGAGAGTTGCCGGGAACAGGTCGAGGAACTGGTCGAGTACGGGGCTCTTGGTGGTGATAGAAGTGCCGAAATCGCCGTGCAGGATGCCCCAGAGATAATCGAGATACTGGATCACGATCGGCCGGTCATAACCGAGCTGATGCGATATTTCGGCATGACGCTCCGGCGACATGACGCGCTCGCCGGACAGCAGCGCGACGGGATCGCCCGGCAGCAGCCGGATGAAGGAGAAGGCGATGATCGAGACCCCGATGAAGGTGGGGATCAGGACCGCGAGCCGCCCAAGGAAAAAGCGAAACATAGAGAGCCCCAGAACCGCATCTGCGGAGGCCGACGTCACGCCGGCCGGACCAAGAAACTATAACGAAAAGGGGCGTTCGCGCAGCGAACGCCCCTCCCGTCTATCCGACGACCATCACTCGACGATGTCGACGGTCGCGAAGGTGAAGTCGCCGAGCGGGCTCTGCACGAAGCCCTCGACGTTCTTGCGCATCGGCACGATCGCCAGCGAATGGTCGAGGGTGGCCCACGGCGCCTCGCGCTTGAAGACGACCTGCGCCTCTTCGTAGAGCTTGGTGCGCTCGGCCTGGTCGCTCGCTTCCTTCGCCTTGGTGACGAGGTCGTCGAACTCCTGGTTGCACCACTGGGCGCGGTTGTTGCCGCCGACGGCGTCGCAGCCGAGCAGCGTGTCGAGGAAGTTGTCCGGATCGCCGTTGTCGCCGGTCCAGCCGAGGATCACGGCGCCGTCGCGGTCCTTGGCGCTCGACTTCTCGAGATACTCACCCCAGTCCATGGAGACGATCTCGACCTTGACGCCGACCTTTTCGAAGTCGGACTGGATCAGCTCCGCCGCGCGGCGGGCGTTCAGCATGTAGGGGCGCGCGACCGGCATCGCCCAGATCTTCATCTGGAGATCCTTGACGCCGGCGGCTTCGAGAGCAGCCTTGGCCGCCTCCGGATCGTACTTATCGTCCTCGACCGCGTCGTTATAGGACCACATAGTCGGCGGGATCGGGTTCTTGGCCACCGTCGCGGCGCCCTGGAACACCGAGTCGACGATCGCCTGCTTGTTGATCGCCTGGTTCAGCGCCTTGCGCACCTCGACCTTGTCGAAGGGCGGCGTCAGCGTGTTGTAGGCGAGGTAGGCGACGTTCAGGCCTTCCTGCTCGGAAACCTTGAGGTTGGGATCCGCCTTGATCGCCGCCACGTCGGCCGCGTTCGGATAGGGGATCAGCTGGCACTCGTTGGCCTTGAGCTTCTGGTAGCGCACCGAGGCGTCGGTGGTGATGGCGAAGACGAGATCGTCGATCTTCGGAGCCTCGCCCCAATATTCGGCGTTCTTCTTGTAGCGGATCACCGCGTCCTGCTGGTAGCCGACGAAGGTGAACGGGCCGGTGCCGACCGGCAGCTGGTTCATCTGGTTCATCTTGCCGTCGGCCTGCAGCTTGTCGGCATATTCCTTCGAGACGATCGAGGCGAAGGGCATCGCGACGTTGGCGAGGAACGGCGCTTCCTTGCGCTTCAGCGTGAACTTCACCGTCAGGTCGTCGACCTTCTCGATCGACTGCAGCAGGTCAGGGAAGCCCATGCCAGCGAAATATTCCCAGGAGCCGCCTTCGACATATTTGTTCCAGGGATTGTCCGCCTTCCACTGGCGCTCGTAGGAGAAGATCACGTCGTCGGCGTTGAGGTCGCGGGTCGGCGTGAAGTATTCGGTGGTGTGGAACTTCACACCCGGACGAAGCTTGAAGGTATACTGCAGACCGTCGTCGGAAACCTCGTAGCTTTCAGCCAGGCCGGGCTCGACTTCGGTCGTGCCTTTCTTGAATTCCAGAAGACGGTTGAAGATCGGGTGGGCGGTCGCGTCGAACGTGTTGCCACCAGTGTAAAGGCCGGGGTCGAAACCCTCCGGCGAAGCTTCAGAGCAATAGACGAACGTTTTTGCGCTCGCCATACCACTCATCACGGTTGCGGCCAGCAACGCGGCCGCAAAAGTGGTTTTCTTGAACATTAAGGTCTCCCTGATCTTTGTTCCAAGCCCCGTTAGGCCGGAAAGCGCGCATATAATCATCCTTTCGCCACTATTGGAACTCCCCGCCCGATGCCGCACGGTCAACAGAAAAATTTTCTCTAAACCCGTTGTTTCGCGGTCGAAATTCGCTTTTCGTCGCACGCAGGCCGATCACATTCCTTTGTCGCAAGCCTTTCCCGGCGAGACTTGCTTGTCCGATGCCCATAGCCATACATAGTGGAAGCAGCCGTTTCCGGAATCCTCCCGGAGCTGGCCGGAAAACACAGGGAACCGGCGCCCGGGCGGCCAATGCGGAAACCGCGAGGGAGGAGCAATTGGCGGAAACGACAAGCATGGGCGCCGGCAAGGACGCAGGCGAGCCCGAGGCTGGCAAGGCGCAGGCTTCGGCGGGCGCGCCAGCCCCCCATCCCGGCAAGCCCTGGCTGAAAAGCTATCCGGCCAACGTACCGGCCGAGATCACCCCTCCGGCGGGCTCGATCGGCGACTTCCTGGCCGGCATCTGCAAGCAGCATGCGGACCGTCCTGCCTTCGCCTGCATGGGCAAATCGATCAGCTTCGGCGAACTCGAGCGGTATTCGGCGGCGTTCGGAGCCTGGCTGCAGGCGAAGGGGCTCGCCAAAGGCGCTCGCGTGGCGATCATGATGCCCAACGTGCTGCAATATCCCGTCGTCATGATGGGCACGCTGCGGGCCGGGTACACCGTGGTGAACGTCAATCCGCTCTACACGCCGCGCGAACTGGAGCACCAGCTCAAGGATTCCGGCGCCGAGGCGATCGTCATCCTGGAGAACTTCGCCAAGACCCTGCAGACGGTGATCGCCAAGACCCCGGTCAAGCACGTCGTCGTCGCGACCATGGGCGACATGCTCGGCCTCAAGGGCCTGCTCGTCAATCTGGTGGTCAGGCGGGTGAAGAAGCTGGTGCCGGCCTGGTCGCTGCCCGGCCATGTCGCCTTCAACGCGGCGCTGAAGGACGGCGCGGCGCGCCAACTCAGCCCGGTGCCTGTCGACGCCGAGGCGGTGGCCTTCCTGCAATATACCGGCGGCACGACCGGCATCTCGAAAGGGGCGACGCTCACCCACCGCAACGTGCTCGCCAATGTCGAGCAGCTCAGCGTCTGGGTGGAGGATGCCTATACGGCGAGGCCGAAGCCGGAGAACCAAGTCTTCGTCTGCGCGCTGCCGCTCTATCACATCTTCGCGCTGACGGTGAACGCGATGATGGGCATGCAGCAGGGCGCGCTCAACGTGCTCATCCCCAACCCGCGCGACATTCCGGGATTCGTGAAGGAACTCGCGAAGTACAAGTTCAACATCTTCCCGGGCCTCAACACGCTGTTCAACGCGCTGCTCAACAACGAGGATTTCAGAAAACTCGATTTCAGCCATCTGGTGCTGTCGCTCGGCGGCGGCATGGCGATCCAGAAGGGCGTAGCCGACCGCTGGCGGAAGCTGACCGGCAACAACATCACGGAAGGCTACGGGCTCTCCGAGACATCGCCGGTGGCGACCGCCAACAGGGTGAGCGGCTCCGAGTTCACCGGCACGATCGGCCTGCCGCTGCCGTCGACCGACATCTCGATCCGCGACGACGATGGCAACCCGATGCCGCTCGGCGAGGTCGGCGAAATCTGCATCCGTGGGCCGCAGGTGATGGTCGGCTACTGGCAGCGCCCGGAAGAGACCGCCAAGGTCATGACGGCGGACGGTTTCTTCAAGTCCGGCGACATGGGCTTCATGGACGAGCGCGGCTACACCAAGATCGTCGACCGCAAGAAGGACATGATCCTGGTCTCCGGCTTCAACGTCTATCCGAATGAGCTGGAGGAGGTCGTGGCGCTGCATCCCGGCGTGCTCGAGGTGGCGGCAATCGGCGTGCCCGACGAGAATTCCGGAGAGGTCCCGAAAATCTTCGTGGTGCGCAAGGACCCCAATCTCACGAGCGAGGACCTGATGGCCTACTGCCGCGAGAACTTCACCGGCTACAAGCGCCCCAGGCATATCGAGTTCCGCACCGAACTGCCGAAGACGCCGGTGGGCAAGATCCTGCGTCGGGAGCTGAGGGGATAGCGGGCTTGAAAAGAGGGTTCGCCGCGGCAGGTTCATGGGAGCGAACCTGCCCAGCGGAGTAGCAATGCCCAGAAAAGAAGACTTCCCGGTCGAGCGCGTGCGCCAATATCTGGAGCCCGGCCCGATCGTGCTGGTCTCATCGCGGTGGGGCGGCAGGAACAACATCATGACCATGGGCTGGCACATGGTCATGGAATTCATGCCCTCGCTGCTCGGCTGCCTGATCTCCGGCGGCAACCACAGCCACGAGATGATCCGCAAGAGCGGCGAATGCGTCATCAACCTGCCGACGACGAAGCTGACCGACGAGGTCATCGCCATCGGCAATTCGTCGGGCGCCGAGATCGACAAGTTCGAGGAATTCGGCCTGACCGCACAGACGGCCGCCAAGGTCGATGCGCCGCTAATCAGCGAGTGCCACGCCAGCTTCGAGTGCCGCATCCACGACGACGCGCTGGTCGACAAGTACAATCTCTTCATTTTCGAGGTGGTGAAGGCGCATGTCGCCAAGTCGCCGAAGCACCCTGAGACGCTGCACTATACCGGCGACGGCGTGTTCATGGTGTCGGGCAAGATCATCCACCGCAGATCGCAGTTCCGGCCAGGCATGTTGTGAGGCACTGGCGCGGCCTCGCCTGCTTGCTCCGGTGCGGCCCTTCAATATAGTAAGCCTGCGTTGGCGAGGGGTGTCGATGCCGCTGCAAGAAGAAACCGCGCGCCGCCCGATCGCGGCGCGGTCGTCCGGGTGGGCGGTGGCGCTCTCGGCGTGGCTGGCGCGCTCGGGCGTGACGCCCAATGCGATCTCGGTGACGTCGGTCCTGTTTGCCGCGATCGGCGGGGCGCTCATCCTCCATCCCGATCATTGGCTGGCCCTGCTCGGCGCCGCCCTCTGCGTCCAGCTTCGCCTCGTCTGCAACCTGCTGGACGGCATGGTGGCGATCGAAGGCGGCCGCAAGTCGGCCGTCGGCGCGCTCTACAACGAGTTCCCCGACCGCATCGCCGACACGCTCTTCCTGGTGCCGCTGGGCTATGCCGCCGGCCTGCCCTGGCTCGGCTGGGCCTGTGCGCTGCTCGCGGCGCTCACCGCCTATGTCCGGGTCTTCGGCGGCTCGCTCGGCCTCCCGCAGGATTTCAGCGGCGTCATGGCCAAGCAGCGGCGCATGGCGGCGCTCACGGCAGGCCTCGTCGCCCAGGCGGTTCTCTCGTTCTTCACCGCGTCCCTGTGGCCTCTGGCCGTCACTGCCGCTGTCATCGCCGCCGGCTCGCTGGTCACCTGCGTCACCCGCACGGTGGCCATCGCCCGCAAGCTCGAGCAGAAGACGCCATGAACGTCGCGACCGCAAAAACCGAAGCGGCCGTATTCTTCAGGCGCTTCCTGATCGCGCTGGTGCGCATCGCCGTCGGCGCGCGCAGCGAATGGCTGGGCTGCACGCCGAAGCCGACCCGCCGCATCTATTTCGCCAACCATGGCAGCCATGTCGACACCGTCGCCGTCATGGCCGCCCTGCCCTGGCAGGTGCGCCGCCGCACCCATCCCGTCGCCGCGCGCGACTATTGGGGCAAGACGAAGGTCCACCGCTTCATCGCCGAGACGATCGTCCGCGCGGTGCTGATCGACCGCAAGCCCGAGCCCGGCACCAATCCGCTGGAGCCGGTGGAACGCCTGCTCGAACGCGGCCAGTCGATCCTCATCTTCCCGGAAGGCACACGCGCGGAGGGCGACGAGGTCGCCGAGTTTCGCTCGGGCATCTTCCGCCTCGCCCAGCGCTTCCCCGACATCGAGCTGGTTCCGGTCTATCTCGACAATCTCAGGCGGATATTGCCCAAGGGCAGCATGCTGCCTGTGCCCATCACCTGCACGGCGCGCTTCGGCGCGCCGCTGCGCCTCCAGCCCGGCGAGGAGAAGGCGGCCTTCCTCGGCCGCGCCCGCGCGGCAGTGCTGGCGCTCGACGTGACGCGTCCCGTCCCGGCAGCCCCCGTGGACAACAGCCAGGCGGTGCGCCCGTGAAGGAAACCCTGTTCGGAGTGCTGGCCGGCATCGTCGTGCTGCTCGCGCTCGCCTCGCTCGTCGGCGCCGTGCTCGAACACCGGGCGACGAAACCCGAATCCATCGCCACCGTGCGCAACCTCAATGCCCGCACCCGCTCCTGGTGGGTGATGGTGCTGGTCGTCGGCGGCGCCATCCTCGCCGGGCACACAGCCACCGTCGTCCTCTTCGCCATCCTCTCCTTCATGGCGCTGCGCGAGTTCTGGACGCTGACGCCGTCGCGGCGCGGCGACCATTACGCGCTCTTCCTCTCCTTCTTCGTCGTGCTGCCCTACCATTATTATCTGCTCGCCATCGAATGGTACGGCATGTTCATCATCTTCATCCCGGTCTACGCCTTCCTGCTTTTGCCGGCGGTCGCCACGCTGATGGGCGACACCAACGAGTTCCTGGCGCGCAGCGCCAAGGTGCAATGGGGACTGATGCTGACGGTCTTCGCGATCAGCCACGCGCCGGCGCTGCTGATGCTCGACACCGGCGTGCCGAGCGCGCTGCTCATCGTCTACCTGATCATCGTGGTGCAGCTCAGCGACGTCTTCCAGTATGTCTGGGGCAAGCTGATCGGCAAGCACCGCTTCTCGCCCAACATCAGCCCCAACAAGACCATCGAAGGACTGGTCGGCGGCGGCCTCTCGGCCATCCTGGTCGGCACGATGCTCCACCGGATGACGCCGTTCTCGCCGCTGCAGGCCGCCGCAGTCAGCACCGTCATCGTGGTCGCCGGCTTCTTCGGCGGCTTCGTGCTCTCGGCCATCAAGCGCGACCTCAAGGCGAAGGACTGGGGCTACATCATCGAAGGGCATGGCGGCGTGCTCGACCGTGTCGATTCGCTCACCTTCGCGGCGCCGCTCTTCTTCCACGTGACCCGCTACTGGTTCACCTCGTGAGCGGGCCGGGGAAGGTCAGCCGCGGCCGTTGAGATATCCCGGCAGTTCGACGATCGAGTCGAGCACGACATCGGCGAGCGGCGCCAGCGACTCGCGCGTGCCGGTGCCCGACAACACGCCGACTGCGAGCCCGGCACCGCCGGCCTTGGCCATTTCGAGATCGTGCCTGTTGTCGCCGACCATGGCGATCTCGGCGGGCTTCAGTCCGGTCAGGTCGCTGAAAGCCTGGATCGTGTCGGGCGCCGGCTTCGGGTTGGCGACCGCGTCATAGCCGTAGGCCGCGTCGAACATCTGCGCGATGCCCAACGCCAAGAGCGTCTTCTCCGCGCCGCCGGTCGAATCGTTGGTCGCCACGCCCATCCGGAAGCCGGCGCGATGCAGGCTGGCGATCGCCTCCTGACTGCCCGGCAGCGGCACCGACTGCAGCGCGCCCTGCTCCGCCGTGAAGGTGTCGAAATAGGTTGTCATCTCCCTGCGGCGGGCCTCGTCGGCCGACGGATACCAGAGCGCCACGATGTCGGCGTTGGTGCCGGCGGCGAAGACGGAATCAGCGCGGAAGCAATGCCTGTCATAGTCGTAGCCGGCCTTGACCATCAGCGCGTCGGCGCGCGTGCGGTCGCCGTCGGCGGCATGCAACGCCATCAGGTCCGCCAGCGCGTACCAGGTCTGCTGAAAGTCGACCAAAGTCCCGTCCTTGTCGAACAGGATGCCTTTTATTTCCGCCAAGTTCGAATGTCCCGAGATTGATGCGGTGCGACGACCGCACCTGTCCTAGCTCAGACGCTTAATATGCTGCACCAGCCCCGCCGTCGAGGCGTCGTGGCTCGCTACATCCTCCTTGCCCTCGACGACGGGCAGCAGTTCGGTCGCCAGCTCCTTGCCGAGTTCGACGCCCCACTGGTCGAAGGAGTTGATGTCGAACATCGTGCCCTCGACGAAGACGCGGTGCTCGTAAAGCGCGATCAGCCGGCCGAGCGTTTTCGGGTCGAGCGACTTGTAGAGGATCGTCACCGAGGGGCGGTTGCCGGTGAACACCCGATGCGGCGCGATCTTCTCGACGTCTTCCGGCTTCATGCCCTTGGCCAGCATCTGCTTCCTGGCCTCATCCAGCGTGCGGCCCTTCATCAGCGCCGCCGACTGCGCGAGCACGTTGGAGAGCAGGAGGTCGTGGTGGTGCTTCAGGTCCGGCTCGTGGCCGACGGCAGCGGCCAGGAACTCGATCGGGATAACGTCGGTGCCCTGGTGCAGGAGCTGGAAGAAAGCGTGCTGGCCGTTGGTGCCGGGCTCGCCCCAGACCAGCGGCCCGGTCGGCGTCGCCGCCTTGCTGCCCTGCAACGTCACATGCTTGCCGTTCGATTCCATGTCGAGCTGCTGCAGATAGGCGGGAAAGCGCGACAGGCGCTGGTCGTAAGGGATGACGGCGCGCGCCGGATAGCCGCAGACCACCCGGTGCCAGTAGCCGACCAGTCCCATGACCACCGGCAGGTTCTTCAACAGCGGCGCGGTGCGGAAATGCTCGTCCATCTCATGCGCGCCGGCGAGGAAGTCGCGGAAGTTTTTCGCGCCCACGGCAATCATGATCGGCAGGCCGATGGCGCCCCACAGCGAATAGCGGCCGCCGACCCAGTCCCAGAAGCCGAAGACTCGGTCCTTCGCGATGCCGAATTTCGCGACGAGGTCGAGCGCGGTCGAGACGGCAGCGAAATGGTTGGCGACGGCGCCCTCGCCGAGCTTCGAGACGATCCAGCGCTTGGCAGTCTCGGCGTTGGTCATCGTCTCGACCGTGGTGAAGGTCTTCGACGCGATGATGAAAAGCGTCGTCTCCGGCGACAGGCCCTTCAGCGTGTCGTGGATATGCGCGCCGTCGATGTTGGACACGTAGTGGGCGCGCGGCCCGTCATGCCACGGCGCCAGCGCCAGCGTCGCCATGACCGGGCCGAGGTCGGAGCCGCCGATGCCGATGTTGACGATGTCGGTGATCTTTTTGCCGGTCGCCCCCTTGGCCTCGCCGGAGCGCACCGCGTCGGAGAATTTCTGCATCGCGTCGAGCACGGCGTGGACATCAGGCACGACATCGTGCCCGTCGACCAGCACCTTCGCGCCCTTCGGCTGGCGGAGCGCCGTGTGCAGCACGGCGCGATTCTCGGTAATATTGATCTTCTCGCCGGAAAACATCGCCTCGCGCCGCTTCTCGACACCGGCGGCCGCGGCCGCCGCGGCGAGCAGCTCCATCGTCTTCTCGGTCACCGCGCATTTCGACCAGTCGAGCAGCAGGTCGCCGTCGGCGAGTGAGAACTTTTCGAATCGCTCGGGATCGGCGGCAAAGGCTGCGCGCATATCGCTCGGCACATCCACGTGATGGTTCTTGAGCGCCGCAAGCCTGGCCTGAAACGAGCTGTCTGCCACTGGAAACTCCTCGAGATTTTCGCCCGACGCCACCATAGCAGAGCTTTTCGCAACTGCGAAAGGCGAGCTCCAGCCTTGCCGAGGCCGCCGGCGAGGATGCGGCGGTCCCGATATCCCATGTGGCACTTTGTCTGTGCCAGAGAGGGATGCATCACTGGCATAAATCGTAACGATTAGAAAAATTCATTGGCGCAACCGTTTGGACCACGACTACTAATCACTGGGGCCAATTCCTGGGAGCGTTAGGCAAGGAGCACACCATGCCACAGCGAAACGACGCAGCGATATGGTCCGGGCTGTTCCGCATCTCGGCGGAATCCGGGCAGACACTTCAGGCGCAGATTCGTCAGGCGATCGTCGCCGCGATCCTCGACCGCCAGATCGCCGCCTCAATGCCGCTGCCCTCCTGCCGCATCCTCGCTGAAAAGCTTGGCGTCGCCCGCGGCACCGTCGTGCTCGCCTTCCAGCAGTTGGTGGACCAGGGTTTCCTCGTCGCCCGCGAGCGGCGCGGCCACTTCGTCAACCCGGAAGTGCTCGCCACGCCGGCAAGGCCTGCCCAGAAGGCCAATGACAATTCCAACGACATCGACTGGAAGGCGCGCCGCAAGATCGCGGCTAGCGAGATGCCGCCGCCGGCCAAGCACGGCAACTGGATCAAGTCGTCCTATCCGTTCGTCTACGGCCAGTTCGACCCGGCTCTGTTCCCGACCGCCGAATGGCGCGAGTGCAACCGCATGGCGCTCGCCGTGCTCGAGATCCGCAACTGGGCGGCCGACATGGTGGATCGCGACGATCCGCTGCTGATCGAGCAGATCCAGGCGCGGCTGCTGCCGCGGCGCGGCATCTTCGCCAATCCCGACGAGATCATCGTGACGCTCGGCGCCCAGAACGCGCTCTACATGCTCGCCACGCTGCTGATGAGCAAGGGCACCAAGGTCGCGATGGAGGATCCGGGCTATCCCGATGCGCGCTCGATCTTCAGGCTCGCCGGCGCCGACGCGCTGCCGACGCCGGTCGACGGAGAGGGCATCGTCACCTCCTCCATCGCCAGCGACGCGGACTTCGTCTTCGTGACGCCCAGTCACCATTGCCCGACCATGGTGCCGCTTTCCAACGAGCGCCGCCAGGACCTGCTCGCCCGCGCCGCCCGCAACAACCAGATCATCATCGAGGACGGCTATGACAGCCAGCTGCTCGACGAGGCGCCGCAGCAGGCGCTGAAGAGCATCGACCGCTCGGGCCGCGTCATCTATGTCGGCTCGATGTCGAAGACTTTGGCGCCGGGCCTGCGGCTTGGCTACATCGTCGCCTCCGCCGGGCTGATCGCGGAGCTTCGCGCGCTGCGCCGCTTCATGCTGCGCCACCCGCCGGCCAACAACCAGCGCGCCGTCGCGCTGTTCCTGTCGCTCGGCCACCACGAGGCGCTGGTGCGGCGGCTGTCGTCGGCCTTCGACGAGCGGCGCAAGCGGCTGGTGCAGGCGATCTCGGCCTTCCTGCCCGACTGGCGCGCCACGGATTCGGCCGGCGGCACCTCGCTCTGGCTCGAAGGCCCTCGCGGCACCGATGCGCGCGACCTCGCCGCGCAGGCGGCGGCTCGCAGCGTCATCATCGAGCCCGGCGACCGCTTCTTCGACCGCGCAGACAAGCCGGCGCGCTTCATGCGGCTCGGCATCTCGTCCATCGCGCTGCAGCATATCGAGCCGGGAATCCGCGAGCTCGCGACCGCCGCAGGACGCCGTCCCGCGGCAGCCTAGGCGCGGAGGGGCTCCACCTCGACGGTCACGTGCGACAGCTCGTGGATGGCGGCAAGCTTTTCGCGATAGTGGGAGGGCGCCTGCGGCTCCGACGAGGCGAGCGCGATGATCGCGCCGTGATGTCCGGGGCCGAGCTGCCAGACGTGCAGGTCGGTGATGCGTTCGGTGGACGTCTCCACCGCCTCCCGGATCTCGCGGGAAAGTTCGGCGTCGGAAGCGCCGTAGTCCAGAAGCACGCCGCCGGCGTCGCGGATCAGCCCCCAGGACCAGCGCGCGATCACCAGCGCGCCGACGATCCCCATCGCGGGATCGAGCCACACCCAGCCATACAGGCCGGCGGCCAGCAGGGCGACGATCGCCAGCACTGAGGTCAGCGCGTCCGCCAGAACGTGCATGTAGGCGGCGTGCAAATTGTTGTCGCGCGCACGATGACCGGAAGCGTGATGGTCGTGATCATGCCCTTCATGGTCATGATGATGTCCGTGGTCGTGACCATGATGATGGTGGTGGTCGCCGCGCAGGAGCCATGCGCTTATCAGGTTGACGGCCAGCCCCAGCACCGCAACGGCCATCGCCTGCGTCACGTTGATCGGCAGGGGCGTCCGCAGACGGAGGACGCTTTCCCAGGCGATCATGACCGCGACCAGCGCCAGCACGATCGCGCTGGCGAACGCAGCGAGGTCGCCGACCTTGCCGGTGCCGAAGGTGAAGCGCGGATTGTGCGCGTTCCTGCGCGCAAAGCCATAAGCGAGAACGGCGATCAGCATCGCGGCCGCGTGGGTCGACATGTGCCAGCCGTCCGCCACCAGGGCCATCGAGCCGAATATGGTTCCGGCCGCGATCTCGGCCACCATCATCGTGGCGGTCAGCGCAATGACGAGCCATGTCCTGTGTTCGTTGCGGTCGTGATCGTCACCGAGAAAGACGTGGTCATGGCCGCCTTGCTGCACATGCGTCGAGGTCATTTCAGATAGGTCCTCACTACATTCATGAGTTCGGCAGCACCCTTGGCGCGGGCCGCGTCTTCCGTCGCCTCCAGCACATGCTCCCGCAGGTGGTCCTCGATGAGCTCTGCGGTCAGCCCCGATATGGCGCCGCGCACCGAAGCAACCTGGTTCAGGATCTCGGCGCATTCGGCCTCCGCCTCGAGCGCGCGCTCGATCGCCTCCATCTGTCCCTTCAGTCGACGAACCCTGGCAAGCAGGCTTCGCTTTTTGCGCGTGGTGTGGCTCATAGGATAGGGGGGTACCCTATCCAGGCATTCTCGTCCAGCGTCTTTCGGCAAGTCGGCGTTTCGTCCGGCCAGGTTCCCTTCCCGTCCCCACGGCATACCGAACCGGGAATCCGCAAGCTCTGAACGGCCATCGGACGCCGTCCTGCGATGGCCTGAACCATGCGAAATTCCCTTAAGGAAGGCCGTCTGCGGGCGGCCTTCCTGGCATATCCGCCGGAATCCGCTGGCCCTAGGTGCCGTCCACGGCCGTTGCATAGTCGCCCGAGAAGCGAGATCATCAAGCGCCAAGCTCTGGACCAACAGAGCGCGCCAGGGTCGGCAACGGGGAATTCGGATGTCGGTCGCATTGGAAAAGCAGGAATCCGGGAAGCAGGAAGCAACGGCCGAGCGCGGCCCGCGACGGTCAGGCGGACGCGAGGCGCGACGCGCGCTCCGATCGGCGCCGCTGGCCGACGACATCCGCCCCATCCGCGCCGGCCTTGAAGGCGGCAGCTACAAGGCGCTCGCTGAATCCGACCTCGGCCGCATCCACGAGGCGGTGCTGACGCTGCTCGAAACCGTCGGCTTCGCCAACGCCATCCCGTCCTGCATCGAGGCGCTGACGCGGGTCGGCGCGACGCTTGGGGCAGACGGCCGCCTGCGTTTCCCGCGCGGACTGGTCGAGGACACGATCAAGCGGGCGGCGCGCAACTTCACCCTGCATGGCCAGGATCCGAAACACGATATGTTGATCCAGGGCAAGCGCGTGCATTATGGCACGGCGGGCGCCGCGGTCCATCTCGTCGACGTCGAGAAACGCGAATACCGCGAGTCCCTGCTGCAGGACATCTATGATGCCGCCCGCATCGTCGACGGCCTCGACAACATCCACTTCTTCCAGCGGCCGATGGTGCCGCGCGACATTCCCGACCCGCTTGATATGGACTTCAACACGCTCTACGCCTGCGTGATGGGCACGTCGAAGCATGTCGGCACGTCCTTCACCGTCCGCGAAAACGTCGCGCCGGCGCTGGAGATGCTCTACGCCATCGCCGGCGGCGAGGAGAATTTCCGGGCACGGCCCTTCATCTCCAACTCCAACTGCTTCGTCGTGCCGCCGATGAAGTTCGCCGAGGATGCCTGCGGCGTGCTCGAGGCCTGCGTCGAGGGCGGCATCCCGATCCTGCTTCTGTCGGCCGGCCAGGCCGGCGCGACGGCGCCTGCGGCAATCGCCGGCGCGGTGGTGCAGGCGGTGGCGGAAGTGCTTGTCGGCCTGATCTACGTCAACGCCATAAAACCCGGCCATCCCGCGATCTTCGGCACTTGGCCCTTCGTCTCGGATCTCAGGACCGGCGCCATGTCGGGCGGCTCGGCCGAACAGGCGCTGCTGTCGTCGGCCTGCGCGCAGATGGCGCAGTTCTATGACCTGCCGGGCGGCTCGGCGGCCGGCATGGCCGATTCGAAGCTCCCCGACATCCAGTCCGGTTTCGAAAAGGGCATCACCAACGTGATGGCCGGCCTGTCGGGCCTCAACCTCGTCTACGAATCTGCCGGCATGCACGCCTCGCTGCTCGGCTTCTGCCTCGAAAGCCTGATCATCGACAACGACATGCTGGGCATGTGCCAGCGCTGCGTGCGCGGCATTGAGGTGAGCGACGCCGCGCTGTCGATCGACACGATCGCCGAAGTCTGCCTGAACGGCCCCGGCCACTATCTCGGCAACGAGCAGACGCTGCGGCTCATGCAGACCGAATATTTCTATCCCGCGGTCGGCGACCGCTTCTCGCCCAAGGAATGGAACGAGAAGGGCAAGCCCGACATCCTCGGCCGCGCCATCGCGGAGAAGAAGCGCATCCTCGCCGAGCGCTTCCCCCGCCACATACCGAGATCGGTCGACGACAGCCTGCGCGCCCGCTTCGGCGAGCTCGTCAAGCTGCCCCGCAGCGGAATGACGGGACCGAAGCCGAGCTGACGGCGATATCCCCGGCGTTCGCGGCGCGACGACGCTGCGGACGTATTACCGTCCCGTCGGAAGATGATAGGTCTGGCGGAAATAGTCGCGGAACGCCTGCATGGCCGGGGTGAAGGCCGCGCCGCGTTTCCAGGCCAGCCCAACATCCATGGCCGGTATCCGGTCGCTCAGCGAAATCGTCTCGATGCGCCTGCCCTCGAGCGACCACGGCCGATGCACCATGTCGGACAGGATGGCGACGCCCTGCCCGTTTGCGACGAGCGACCGGACGGCCTCCACCGACGAAGTGCGCAACTGCACCGACGGACGATATGGCGTCATGCTCCAATATTTGAGCGAGGTATGCGCCGCTTCGTCCACCGTCAGCATGATGTAGGGTTCCTGCGCGACTTCCTTCAGTCCGACCGATCCGAGCGTGAGCAGCCGGTGGCGCGCCGGCAGCCACAGCCGTCGCCGCGACGACAGATGCGTCTCGGTCGCAAGGTCGGGATTGTTGGTGTTGGCGGTGAGCATCACCGCTATGTCGTACCGGTTGGCCAGCAGGCCTTCCTCGATCGCCTCGCGGTTCAACTCGAAGAGCTGTATCTCGAGCCGGGGGAAATTGCGCCTGAGACGCTCCAGATGGTGCGGCAGGTAGTAGCCGATCACCGTGTAGGACGCCGCGACGCTCAGCGTGTCCTGCAGATCGCTGCCGGGCACGCTGATGCCGGTCATCTCGTCGATCTTGGCCAGCACCTCATATGCGTGGAAGAGCAACTCCTTGCCGGCGGCGGTGAGTTCCATGCCCTGCTGGGAACGCGTGAACAGCCTCGCCCCCACGTCCGCCTCGAGCTCCTTGATCGCGGTGGTGATCGCCGACTGCGATATGGAAAGCGCGACCGCCGCCTGCGAGACTTGGCCGCTCTCCGCCGTGGAGACGAAATATCTGATCTGCTTGAGGCTTATCGGCATACGATCATCTCATTCTGATTTTCAGAACGATATCGCATCATCCTTGGTTTTTCCATGATTTGCCAACCCTTGAGTTGACCAGGGCGCCATTCCCATTTCAGCTCTTCTGGAATCCCCTGGCTTTCGAGGAAAGCTTCTGGCCGAGAGAGCTTACGCATGTATCTGATTTTTTGAAATCCAGAATCTAAGAATAGAATTTTTCAATCCTGACTTTGGTTGCTACCGTCACGATCAACAAGGGGAAACCGGCGCGTCACGGCGCCGCAAACGCAGGAGGAAGGGCCGTCATGCGGCTGTCTGCGGTCGATCTCAATTGCGATATGGGCGAGGGTTTTGGTCGCTGGACCATAGCCGACGCCGACGACGCCAGCATCATGGCGCTCATCAGTTCGGCCAACATCGCGACCGGCTTCCATGCCGGCGACCCCATGCTGATGGACGAGACCGTCCGGCTTGCAGCGCAGCACGGAGTGGGCGTCGGCGCGCATCCCGGCTATCGCGACCTCCAGGGTTTCGGCCGCCGCAAGATCAGCGGCAGCAACGAGGAAATCCTCAACGACCTCATCTACCAGGTCGGCGCGCTGCGCGAGTTCGCACGCCGCCACGGGGTGAACCTCCAGCACGTGAAGCCGCACGGCGCGCTCTACATGGAGATCGCGCGCAACGAGGAGTTCTCGCGCAGCTTCATCGACTTCATGCGCCGCGCGGCGCCGGATTCCTACGTCTTCTGCATGGAGTCCTCGCTCACCTATCGGGTGGCGCGCGAGATGGGGCAGCCGGTCGTCAGGGAATTCTACGCCGACCGCGACTACGACAGCAGCGGATCGATCGTGTTCGCGCGGCGGGTCGGCGCGCTTGATCCCCAGGCGGTCGCCGACAAGGTGGTCCGCGCCTGCCTGGAGGGCAAGGTTCGCACCGTAGACGCCGGCGATATCGACATCGGCTTCGAGTCGATCTGCTTTCATTCCGATACGCCGGGCGCCGTCGAGATCGGGACTGCGATCCGCGATGCGCTCACCGCCAACGGGATCCGCATCGTCCCGGTCTCGGAGATCGTCGTCAGCCCGGACAGTGTTTCGAGGAGAGCCGTATGAGCAAGCAGGAAATCAGGTCGCCGCTTCCAGGCGTATTCTACCGCAAGCCGACGCCGGACAGCCCGTCGTTCAAGGAAGACGGCGATGCCGTCGCCAAGGACGACGTGATCGGCCTCGTCGAGGTGATGAAGTCGTTCCACGAGGTGAAGGCCGGCGTCGCAGGCAAGGCGATCCGTTTCGTCGCCGAAAACGAAGACGCCATCATGGCCGGCGATATCATCGCGGAGGTCGAGTGATGTCCATCCGCTCCGTGCTCATCGCAAATCGGGGTGAGATCGCGGTGCGGATCAATCGTGCCGCGAAGGCCCTCGGCCTGCGCACGATCCAGGTCTACAGCGCGGCCGATGCGGATTCGCTCGCCGTGCGCCTGGCAGACGAAGCGGTCGAGATCGGGCCGGCGACGGCCAGGAAATCCTACCTGAACATCGCAAATGTGATCGAGGCGGCGCGCAAGACGAACGCCGATGCGGTCCATCCCGGCTACGGCTTCCTTGCCGAGAATGCCGAATTCGCCGACGCGGTCGTCGCGGCGGGGATGCGTTTCGTCGGACCCTCAGGGGATTCGATCCGCCTGCTCGGCGACAAGGTCGCGGCGCGCCGCGAGGCCGACAAAGCCGGCGTGCCGACCGTTCCGGGCAGCGACGGTCGCGTTTCTAACGCGGCAGAGGCTGCCGGCATTGCCGACAGGATCGGTTTTCCCGTCATGATCAAGGCCGCGGCGGGCGGCGGCGGCCGCGGCATCCGCATCATCCAGGAACCTTCGGAGTTCGAGCGGCAGTTCCTGCAGGCCTCGGCCGAGGCGGAAGCGGCTTTCGGCGACGGCGGCCTCTATGTCGAAAAGGTCATCCCGGCCGCCCGGCACATCGAGGTGCAAATTCTCGGCGACGGCCACAATTTCGTCCATTGCTACGAGCGCGAATGCTCCCTCCAGCGCCGCCGCCAGAAGGTGTGGGAAGAGGCGCCGGCATTCCACCTGCCGCAGAAGGTGCGCGAACGGCTTTGTGCCAGCGCCGTCGACCTCGCCCGCTCGGTCGGATATGTCGGGGCAGGAACGGTCGAATATCTCTACGACGACAAGACCGAGGCCTTCTACTTCATCGAGGTGAACACCCGCATCCAGGTCGAGCATCCGGTCACCGAGATGATCACCGGCATCGACCTGGTCCAGGAGATGCTGAAGATCGCCGGCGGCGCCCCTCTGTCGGTGCGCCAGGACGACATCGTCATCTCGGGTCACGCGATCGAGTGCCGCATCAATGCGGAAGATCCGTTCAAGGACTTCCAGCCGGGGCCGGGAACGGTCGAGACGCTGAGCGTTCCGGAAGCCGACCACGTCCGCTTCGACACCATGCTCTACGAGGGCTATGTCGTCCCGCCGTTCTACGATTCGCTGCTCGGCAAGCTGATCGTTCACGGCGACACGCGCGAACAGTGCCTGTCCAGGCTCTCCGCCGCCCTTGCAGCCCTCGATATCCGGGGCATTCCGACGACGACGCCGCTGCACCGCGCGCTGGCCGCCGACCCGGCCGTGGCCGCGGGCGACATCCACACGCGTTTCCTCGAAGGATGGCTTGAGACACGTTTCGCGCGACCCGACAGCGACAAAGAGGTGGCCTGATGAAGAACCGATACAGTTTCGGAGGCGACGAGCACCTGTTCGTCGAATGCGACGAGAGCATGTCGCTGGAGGCGTTCTTCAGAAGCCTCTCGATGACGAGCGCGATCAAGGACAGCGGCATCAAGGGCATCACCGAGATTTGCCCTGCCAACGCATCGTTCCAGATCAAGTTCGATCCCGACGTGATCCGGCCGGACGACATATTGAAGGAAGTCCAGGCGATCGAGAGCGCGGCCGAGAAGGCCAAACCGACGATCGGCACCCGCATCATCGAGATCCCGGTCTTCTACCAGGATCCGTGGACGCACGAGACGCTGATGCGCTTCCGCGAGCGGCATCAGGACCCGAAGGCGACCGACCTCGAATATGCGGCGCGCGTCAACAACTACGCGACCGTCGACGACTTCATCGCCGCCCATTCCGGCGCGCCGTGGTTCGTATCGATGGTCGGCTTCGTCGCCGGCCTGCCGTTCATGTATCAGATGGTCGACCGGCCGCGGCAGCTTCAGGTGCCGAAATATCTGCGGCCGCGGACGGACACGCCGAAGCTGACGGTCGGCTACGGCGGCTGCTTCACGGCGATCTATTCGGTGCGCGGCGCCGGCGGCTATCAGATGTTCGGCATCACGCCGATACCGATCTTCGATCCGGAACAGAAGGTAAGCTACCTGCGCGACTTCATGGTGTTCTTCCGGCCGGGAGACATCGTCAAGTTCAGGTCCATCGGACGCGAGGAATACGACCAGACGGTCGCCGACGTGGAGGCCGGCCGTTTCGCCCCGCCGATGAGCGACGTGACCTTCGACCTGACCGAATTCCAGAAAGACATCGACGGCTACAACGCCAAGCTGGAGGGGGCGATCCATGGGCGCTAGGGTCATCAATCCGGGCCTGTCGACGACGGTCCAGGACCTCGGACGTCCGGGCTATTTCCATCTCGGCATCCCGATCGGAGGCGCGATGGACCGCCTCGCCATGCGCGCGGCCAACCTCCTCGTCGGCAATGACGAAGGAGCGGCAGGGCTCGAAGCGGTCTTTATCGGCCCGCAAATCGAATTCACGTCCGACACCGCGGTCGCCGTCACCGGCGCGGACATGCCGATCAAGCTCGACGGCGAGGAGAAGCCGGGCTGGACCGCCTTCGCGGTGAAGAAGGGACAGGTTCTCTCCTTCGACTTCCTCAAGACCGGCGCACGCATCTACATCGCCGTTGCAGGCGGCATCGACGTCCCGGTGGCTCTCGGAAGCCGCTCGACCTATCCGATCGGTGCGCTCGGCGGTTTCAAGGGACGCGCCATCGCAGCCGGCGACGAGCTGCCGCTCGGCGCGGCCGCAAACGCCAAAAACGGGCGCAGCGTGCCGGAAGCACTGCGGCGAGGACCGGGACGGCCGGCGGAGCTTCGTGTCCTGCCCGGCCTCTACTGGCACCGGATCACCGAAGCATCGCAGGACGGCTTCTTCGACGACGACTGGAAGGTGGCGCCGGAAGCCGACCGCATGGGCTACCGTTTCCGCGGCGGGCGCAAGCTCCAGTTCGTGGAGCGCGAGCAGCCTTTCGGGGCGGGCTCCGATCCGTCGAACATCGTCGACAGCTGCTACCCGTACGGCTCCATCCAGGTGCCTGGCGGCACCGAGCCGATCATCCTGCACCGCGATGCGGTGTCTGGCGGCGGCTACTTCATGATCGGCACGGTGATCTCGGCCGACATGGACCTGATCGGCCAGATGCAGCCGAACACGCCGACGCGCTTCGTCAGGGTCACCATCGACGACGCGCTCAAGGCGCGCGCCGACCGCGAGGGACTGATCGGCAAGATAAGGGAATCACTCGACTGATTACTGGGCGTACCGCCGCCACCAGGCCCGGCGGCAAGATAGCAAGGGGAACTACGATGAAAAGACTGTCAGGATTGATGCTTGCCGCTGCCGTTTCGACGGCAGCACTGTCGCATGCCTTCGCCGCGGACTGGTATCCGTATGATGCGGCGAAGATCGAGCCGCCCTTCTCCGCCGACGGCAAGTCGGTCGACGTTTCCTACGTCCCGCTGGAGAAGGCCGAGAAACCCTGGAATATCTGCGTATCCTTCCCGCACATGAAAGACGCCTACTGGCTCGGCGTCGGCTACGGCGTCGCGGAGGAGGCGGCGAGGCTCGGCGTGAAGATGAACATCGCCGAAGCCGGCGGCTACACCGAACTCGCCAAGCAGATCTCGCAGATCGAGGACTGCGTCGCGAGCGGCGCCGAGGCTGTCGTCATCGGCGCGATCTCGCTGGACGGCCTCAACAACCTGGTCTCCGAAGTGGCGAAGAAGGGCATTCCGGTCATCGACGTCATCAACGGCATCTCCTCGCCGGACGTCACCGCGAAGTCGCTGGTGTCCTTCGAGGTGATGGGTGCCGAGACCGGCAAATACCTGGCCGGCAAGCACCCCGCCGGTTCCGAGGAGGTCGAGGTGGCATGGTTCCCCGGACCGGCCGGCGCCGGCTGGGTCGAGGCCGCCCACAAGGGCTTCATGGAGGCGGTCAAAGGCTCCGCCATCAAGGTGCTTGAGCCGAAGTTCGGCGATACCGGCAAGGAAGTGCAGCTGAAGCTCGTCGAGGACGCGCTGCAGGCCAATCCGAACGTGCGCTACATCGCCGGCACCGCTGTCACCGCGGAAGCCGCCCAGGGGCTGATCCGCGAGCGCGGGCTCCAGGGCAAGGTCGACCTGCTTGCCTTCTACATGACCCCCGGCGTCTACGAGGGCATCAAGCGCGGCTTCATCCTCGCCTCGCCCGCCGACTCGATGGTCATCCAGGGCCGCATCGCGATAGACCAGGCCGTGCGCGCGCTTGAGAAGAAGGACTTCATCAAGCATGTCGGGCCGAAGATCTTCGTGGTCGATCCGGAAAACGTCAACGACGTGCCGCAGACCAACATCCTGCCGCCCGACGACTACAAGCCCGTCTTCAGCGTAAACTGAGCTATCGTCCTCGCACGGTCCCGCCCAAGCGGCGGGGCCGTGTGTCAAGGAGCAGGGGCATGAGCCAACAGCCGCTGGTCGAGATGACCGGGATCTCCAAGGAGTTCCCGGGCGTCAAGGCGCTATCGGATATCGACTTCCAGGTCGAGCGCGGGGAGGTGCACGTCCTGTTCGGCGAGAACGGGGCGGGCAAGTCGACCCTGATCTCCATCCTGTCGGGGGTCTATCTCCCGACGGCCGGGACGCTGCGCATCGACGGCGAGGAGGTCACGTTCCGTTCGGTCCAGGACGCCCGCAAGGCGGGTATCGGCACGGTTTTCCAGGAATTCTCGCTCGTCCCGACGCTGAGCGTCTTCGAGAACGTCTATCTAGGCCAGGAGCCGCGGCGAGGCCTTTTCGTCGACCGCAAGACGATGGAGAAGAACACCGAAGCCCTGTTCCGTGAACTCGGCTTCGACATCGACATCCGCTCGCCTGTCGCCCGCCTCTCCCGTGCGCAGCAGCAGATGGTCGAGATCGCCAAGGCGTTGCACGCGAAGGCGCGCGTTCTGATCCTCGACGAACCGACCGCGTCGCTGACGGAGAAGGAAACCGAAAAACTCTTCTCCTTCATCCGCAAGGCGAAGGAAGGCGGCGTCGGCATCATCTACATTTCGCACCGGATCCAGGAATTCGCCGAGATCGCGGACCGGATCACGGTCCTGCGCGACGGCAAGCTGATCGGAACCGTGGATGCAAGGACCGTGTCGGAGAGCGCGCTGGTCGAGCTTATGACCGGCCGTGCCATCGACAAGGTCTATCCTCACATCGAACGCCGGCCCGACGGGGAGACACTGCTCTCGCTGCGCGGCGTCGTCGCAGGCGGCGTCCACGGCGTCGACATCGACGTGCGCGCCGGCGAGGTCCTCGGGCTTGCAGGACTTGTCGGGTCGGGCAAGTCACGCGTCTGGCGCAGCATTCTCGGCCTGCAGCCGTTGAAGGCAGGTACCGTGACGCTGAACGGCAAGGACGTCACCGGCCTGCCCACACGCAAGCTCCTGAAGTCCGGGATCTTCTATCTGCCGCCCGACCGCAAGACGGAAGGACTGGTGCTCGCCGCGTCCGCGCGGGACAACATTCGTCTCAGCCTTCTCGGGCGCCGCGATCTCGCAGGGCCGCTGGGGCTGCCCTCCCCCGCCCGCAGCAATGCCGAGGCGGACGCCATCGGCAAGCGGGTGGACCTAGCGCCAGGCACCATGGCGAAAGCGGTGGCGACCCTGTCGGGCGGCAACCAGCAGAAGGTGCTGTTCGGCAAGGGTTTTGGCGAAGGGCGCCAAGTCTACATCTTCGACGAGCCGACGGTCGGCGTCGACATGGGCACCCGCAGTCAGCTCTATCTCCTTATCCGCGACCTCGCCGAGGCCGGCAAGGCCGTGGTCATCGTCTCCTCCGACCTTCCGGAAGTCATGCATCTTTCGCATCGGCTTCTCGTCTTCTGCCGCGGCAGGATCTCGGCCGAACTCGAAGGGCAGGACATCGCCGAAGAGACCGTCTTGCGCCACTTCTTCAGTGAAACAAGGATTTCCGCCTGATGACCTCGCCAGACACAGTCGCAAACGGTACGGCGTCACGCCGGCTTGCGCTCGATGCGGTCAGGACGCTTTTCCTCAAGGTCGGCGTGCTGCCGTTCTTCCTGGTCGCCGCGCTGATCATTTTCTCGCTGGTTTCCAGCCAGTTCCTGTCGATGGAGAACCTGACCAATGTCGCGCGGCAGTCGGTCTATCTGATCCTGGTCTCGCTCGGCCAGATGATCGTGCTGATCACCGGCGGCTTCGACCTCGCCGTCGGCACCTCGATCGCGCTGACCTCGGTCGTCAGCGCGCTTGCCATGGTCGCGCTTGCGAACGCGATGCCGGACCACGTCTGGCTGGTGATCTTCCTCGGATGTCTCGCCGGCTTCGGGGCCGCCCTCGTCGTCGGATGCCTGAACGGCATCGGCGTCGCCCAGTTCGGCGTGTCGCCCTTCATCATGACGCTCGGCGTGCAGTCGGTCGGCGCCGGCACCGCGCTCTTCCTGACCGGCGGCGTGCCGGTGTCGCGCCTGCCCTACGAATTCGGCAATTTCTTCGGTTTCGGCCGGCTGTTCGGCATGCCGGTCCCGGTGATCATCGCGATCCTTGCGATCATCGTGATCTGGATCGTCATGAACCGCACCAAGCTCGGCGCCTATATCTATGCGGTCGGCGGCAACACCAAGGCCGCCCACCTGTCCGGCATCGACACCAAGCGGGTGCTGTTCCTCGCCTATGTGATGTGCGCGCTGCTCGCTTCGCTGGCCGGCCTGCTTCTGACGGCGCGGGTGGAATCGGGCGAGACCAATCTCGGCGGCTCGGTGGCCCTCGAATCCATCGCCGCCTGCGTGATCGCGGGCGTCTCGCTCAGGGGCGGCCTCGGCCGGGTCGAGAGCGTGGTGCTGGGCGCATTCTTCATCATGCTCGTCCAGAACGGCATGAACATCGCGCAGATCGGCTCTTACCTGCAGATGGTGCTGCTGGGCGGCCTGCTGATCCTTGCCGTCATCCTCGACCAGTTCCGCTACCGCATGCTGGTCGGCCGGGGCTGAAACTCGATCATTCCCCGCACTGTCGGCATATCAGAGGAGCCAGCGCGTGCCAGCCCAAAGCCATGAGAGACTAGTCATCGCCGACGACCTGGCGGGCGCGCTGGCCGCCCTGGCCGAGAGGGGAACCGAGGGCGCGCCGCTTGCCGGCGGGACATGGATCATGCGGGCGCCGATCAGAGGGGAGACCCACCTGCCCTTCTATGTCGGCATCGGCGCGATCCCGGAACTGAACGCTGTCGACATCACCGAAGACGAGATTCGCATCGGCGCATGCGTGACCCATGAAAGGCTGGCGGCGGCGCTGGCCGGCATCCGGCAGTGCCAAGGCCTGTCGATCGCGGCCGGCAGCGCGGCGAACCCGTCGATACGACAGATGGCGACCGTCGGCGGGAACCTCTGCGCCGCCGATTTCGCGGCATCCGACCTGGCGCCGGCGCTGCTGTCGCTCGACGCGGCGGTCGAGCTCGGCGGACCCGGCGGCATGCAGCGGCTTGCCATCGGCTCGTTCCTGGAACGCCGCCGCACGCTTCCCGCCGGCACCTTGCTGACAGCCGTCGTCATAGCGCGCCAGCCGATGTCGACCGCTCACATTCGGCTGCCGCTGCGCAAGGCAGGCGACTATCCGGCGGCGATCGTCAGCATGGCGGCATCCCTGGGCGCCGACGATACGGTCGACGATGTCAGGATCGCGGTGGGCTCCGTGGAAGCCACGGCACGGCGATGGACGCAGCTCGAGGACCAGCTTGGTGGTCGCAAGCTCGATCCCGAAACGGCGCATCACTTCGCCGCGGCCGCCTCCGCGTCCTTTACCGGGCGCGACAGCGTCGAATCGCCGGCATGGTATCGCGTGCAGGTCCTGCCGGCCCTCGTCCGGCGGGCAGCGCGCGCCGTGCTGGCCGCGGCCCATTGAGAATGAGAGCAGTCGAGGGCGGAACGTCATGACCACAAGCTTCGTGATCAACGGCGAAAGCCGGACCTCGGCCCGCGATCCGATGACGCCGCTCATCGACATATTGCGCGACGAGTACCATCTGACCGGCGCGAAACCGGTCTGCCGCGAAGGAATCTGCGGCGCCTGCACCGTCCACATCGACGGGCGCGCCGTCGTTTCGTGCCTGGTGCCGCTCGGCGCGGTCGAGGGATGCGAGGTCCAGACCGTCGAGGCGCTCGCCGCCGACGGCAAGCCTTCCCCGCTTCAGGAGGTCATGGAAGAGCACGACGTGGTTCAGTGCGGCATGTGCTTTCCGGGCATCCTTATGGCGCTGACGGCATTCTTCCGGGACAGGCCAAGCGCCGGGCGCGACGAGATAAAGGCTGCGCTGGTCGGCAACATCTGCCGCTGCACGGGTTACGAGCGTGTCGTCGACGCGGCGGTCGCGCTTGCAAGACGAGGTTGAACGATGGCTGCCCCCGATCCCTCCCAGGCGACGATGAACCTGCCGCGACGCGACGCCCGCGACAAACTCTTGGGCCGGACGCGCTATACGATCGACCGGGCCGCGCCGGGCATGCTTCATGCCGCGATCCTGCGGTCGGAAGTCGCCTCGGCGCGCATCGTGAAGATCGATGCATCGAGAGCCCGGCAGATGCCGGGTGTTAGAGCCATCGCGATGGCCGAGGACGCGCCCGGCATGCACGGCATCGGCATCGCCGACCATCCGCTCTTCGCCTCCGGCGTCATCCGCTTCCATGGCGAACAGATCGCCGCGGTGGCGGCCGACACCTATGAGCAGGCGCTGGCCGCCGCACAGGCGATCGAGGTCGAGCTCGAGCCGCTTCCCGCCGCGCTCACCATGGCCGATGCGCTGGCGCCGGGCGCACCGCTCGTCCATCCCGACTGGAAGAGCTACGAGGTGCTGTTCGAAGGCGGCGCGCGCGGCGGTAACGTGGCCTGGGAAGCGACCGTGGTCCGCGGCGACACGGCGGCGGCGTTCGCACGCGACGACGTGGTCGTTGTCGAGAGCTGCTTCCGCGTCGGCCGGCAGAACCATGTCTCGCTCGAGCCCCGCGCCGCGATCGCCAGCTTCGAGGACGGCCGCTACCATATCGAAACGTCGACGCAGGTGCCCTGGACCGTCCGGAACCAGACCGCCAAGCTGCTCGGCGTCCCGGCATCGCAGGTGCGCGTCACCGTGCCGCCGGTTGGCGGAGGTTTCGGCCAGAAGTTCGACTGCACGCTGGAGCCCTATGCGGCGATCCTTGCCCGCAAGTCCGGCCGGCCGGTCCGTCTCGTCTATTCGCGGCAGGAGGAGATGCTGACCTGCCTGTGCCGCGAGAATGCGGACATCAAGATCCGTTCGGCGGTGACGCGTGACGGCGAGATCGTCGGCCGCGAGGCGGTGGTGCTGATGGATTGCGGCGCCTATGGCGGCGAACAGATATTCCTCACCACGATGACGGCGCACACGCTCACCGGCAACTACAAGCTCGGCGCCGTCAATCTTGCGAGCCGGGCCGTCTACACCAACACGCCGCCGAACGGCGCTTTCCGCGCATGCAACGGCGTCTACAACACCTTCGCTCTGGAACGGCACACCGACGAGATCTGCGAAGCGATCGGCATGGACGCGCTCGCCTTCCGGCGGCGCAACGTACTCGGCGACGGCGACATCGGCGCCACGGGCCAGGTGTTCGAGGGCGACGTGCTCGGCCCGATGCTCGACCGCATGGAGGCGCTGCGCGAAAAATCGCCGCCGAAGAAAGAACTCGCCGGCGAGCGTCTCTATGGTCGCGCGACGGTCGTCGGCACCTGGTTCATCTTCGTCGGTCCTTCGACCGCCACCATCAATCTCAACGCCGACGGCAGCGCGACGCTGATAACGGCCGGCGTCGAGCTCGGACAGGGAACGATGGTGCAGGCGATACCGCAGATCGTCGCGCACGAACTCGGCATCCATCCGGATGATGTGATCGTGCGCAGCGCCGACACGGATGCAGCCGGCTTCGACCTCGGCGTCGGCGGCGGCCGCACCACGGTCTCCGTCGGCGCCGCCAGCAAGGCCGCGGCGCAGAATGTCCGCGAGACTATCCTGAAGACGGCGAGCGAGCTGCTGCAGACGCAACCGGACAGGCTGGTGCTGCGCAATGGACGCGTCGAGATCGCCGGGATCGAAGGTTCGGGCATGACGATCGCGAAGGTCGTGCAGCACGCGCATCAGGCGACGGGGCCGGTGGTCGGCAGCGGCTCCTTCACCAATCCCGGCGTCGCCGCCATGCCGGGCTGCGCGGCAGGCCACTTCATCGACGCGATCGACATCCCCGTCTTCAGCGTCCACGATTGCGAGGTCGCCGTCGATCCGGAGACCGGGCATGTGGACATCCTGAGCTACCGGGTCGTGCAGGACGTCGGCAGGGCGCTCAACCCCCGCGCAATCCATGGGCAGATCCAGGGCGGCGTCACGCAGGGGATCGGCTACGCCCTGCATGAGGAGCACACGATCGGCGAGGATGGCAGCATCCGCCAGAACAGCCTCGAAACCTACCGGGTGCCGCTCGCGCAGGACACCCTGCCGATCGAGATCGACCTCTACGAAGGGGCGCCGTCGATCGGGCCGCTGGGCGTCAAGGGGGCAGGCGAGGTTCCCATCCTGAACCCGCCGGCGGCGATCGCCTGCGCTGTCGCCAACGCGACCGGGTGCCGTATCCAGCAGACCCCGCTGACGCCGCCGCGCGTGCTGGGATATCTGCTGGGCAAGGAAGCCGCGGTCGAACTGCCCCACATTGCCGACGGCTGGTGGGACAACGTGCTGATGACGCGCCCCGGCTGAGGAGGCTTCAGGGCATTCGAGGCTCGCTCAACCGTGAGTGAGCCTCGCGACCGCCCTCCCCGTCAGCGCTGTCGCGGCAGGACGGTAAGAACCCTTTCGATGAAGGTGCGGAATTCGGCCATGTAGTTCGTCAGGAACTCGGCCGTGGAATCGCGCGTCACCTCGCCGTCGTCCTTGATCAGGTCGGGCGTGAACTGGATGTAGGCTTCCGGCGCGTTCATCTGCGGCGAATTGCAGAAGCTCAGGATACTGCGCAGGTGCTGCTGGCCGACGGCGGTGCCTATCGAGCCGGGAGAGGTTCCGATCACGGCCGAAGGCTTGCGCGTGAACGCGTTCTTGCCGTACGGCCTGCTTGCCCAGTCTATCGCATTCTTCAAGGCGCCGGGTATGGAACGGTTGTACTCGGGCGTGACGAACAGCACCGCGTCGACGTTGGCGATCGCGTCCTTGAACCGCTTGGCGACATCGGGATAGTCGGAATCGTAGTCATAGCAGTAGAGCGGCAGGTCCCGGATGGGGATTTCCCGGAGGTCCAGTTCCGGGGGAGAAAGATTGACAAGGGCGAGCGCCAGCTTCCTGTTGATGGAGTTGGAAGCAAGGCTGCCGACGAGATAGCCCACCTCGTATTTTGCCATGGAGGGTTCCTTTCGAGCGCATGCGCGACAGACCCCACCCGAGGCGGACTATGCACCTTTCATGTCGCCGTGTCACAGGCGGGCATCGGTTCCCGGGTCGACTATTGCAACCGGCGGGCGCCCACACTCGGCCGGCGGCGGCAGGACGCCCGATAAGGTCTATGTTATGGCCGAACCGACGGAGCAATCGGCGGCTTAGAAACAAAACACATCCACCCTGGCCAAGTCGCCAAACTGCCTCACCAAGCGGGTCCACTGCTATTCAATAGTCACTTCAATACATCGTGGAGGACAGCACCATGTCGCAGGACTTGAGGGGGAAGGTGGCTCTGGTCACAGGCGCCGGTTCGGGCATAGGTCGCGCAATGGCGAGGGCGGTCGCCGCGGAGGGAATGCGTGTCGCGCTCGTCGGCCGCTCCGCGGACAGACTGACGGCCGTTGCAGACGAGATAGAAGGCGAGACATTGGTGGCTCCCGCCGATCTGACCCGGCCCGACGATCTCAATCGCGCCGTCGCCGAAACGATAGCTCGCTTCGGCGGCATCGATGTATTGTTGCCAAACGCCGGCCTTTACATTCCTGGGGAAGTTGCCGAGGGAGACCCCGATGCCTGGGACGAGCTGATCGCCATCAACGTCAGCAGCGTATTCCGCCTCGTGCGTTGCGTTTTGCCCGGCATGATACAGCGCAAACAGGGACACATCATCGTCACCTCGTCGATTTCCGGCCACCAGGCAATTCATCTGGAACCGATCTATTCGGCTTCCAAGCATGCCATCCAGTCCTTCGTGCATGGACTCCGTCGGCAAGTGGCGCGCTACAACATCCGCGTCGGCGAGGTCTCGCCGGGTGTCGTGCTGAACGAGTTGTGGGGCTATAGGGACCCTGCAGCAATTGCAGACAAGGTCGAGGCGCACGAAGGCCTTCGCTCCGAGGACGTGGCGGAAGCCGTCGTATTCATGCTGTCTCGGCCAGCCCACGTGACTATCCGCGATCTCGTGATACTACCACAGAACGAGGACGTCTGATCAGGGCGAGGCGTGCACCTTTGATGCCGCCATGTCACAGTCCCTCCGGCCCGAAACTCCGGGCCGGCGGACCGCCGGTCTCCTCAGGCCGGCAGGCACTGGATGCGGCGCGACTGCTTCGCGTGGCGGGCAAGCACATCGGGCAGGTCTCCCATCAGCGGCTGGCCGCCCTCGATGAGCGGCACGCCGTTGACGATGGTCAGCCCGGCGACCGCAGGACCGCAGCGCAGCCACGCCTCGACCGGATCGGTATGGGCGCCGGCAAGCGCCACATCCGACATCTGCCAGACCACCAGGTCGGCGCATGCCCCCGGCTCGAGATGGCCGATCTCGTCCTCCCAGCCAAGGCAGGCGGCGCCGCCGATGGTCGCGGCGTCGAGCGCATCGCGCGCGGACATCGAGGCCGGACCATTGCGGTAGCGGCCGAGAAGCAGCGCCGTGCGCGCCTCCAGCCACATCGAGGCGTGGTCGGTCGACGCCGAACCGTCGCAGCCGAGGCCAACGCGCATGCCGCGCCGCCTCAGGCCCATCAGGTCGGCCGATCCGCCGCCGATCAGCATGTTCGAGCAGGGGCACTGGGCGACGCCGACGCCGGCATGCGCCAGCCGGCCGATTTCCTCGTCGCCCGGATAGATGAAATGCGCGACCCAGGACCGCTTGCTCGCCCAGCCGACCCGCTCGAAATATTCGACCGGCGTGCAGCCGTAGACTTCCTTGCAGTAGACGTCCTCCTCGGGATCCTCGGCGAGGTGCGTGTGCAGCCTGAGGTCGTAGGTATCGGCAAGCTTCGCCGACTCCGCCATGATCCGCTCGGTCACCGAGAACAGCGAGCACGGCGCCAGCGCTAGGCGGCTCATCGAGCCGGGCCTGGGATCGTGATAGGTCTCGATCAGCCGCACGCTGTCGGCGAGGATCTCGTCCTCGGACTGGACCACCGACGCAGGCGGCAGGCCGCCCTGCTCCACCGAGCGCGTCATGGAGCCGCGCGTGGCGTAGAAGCGGAAGCCGATGTCCTTGGCGGCGCGGAACTGCGCGTCGATCAGGAACGGCTTCGGATGGACGTACATGTGATCCATCGAAGTCGTGCAGCCGCCCATCAGCAGCTCGGTCATGGCGACATAGGTCGAGAGGTAGACGGCATCCTCGTCGAGCTTCGCCCATAGCGGGTAGAGCCCGGTCAGCCATTCGAAGAGCGTGCCGTTGGTGACGGGCGCATAGGCACGGGTCAGGTTCTGGTACATGTGATGATGGGCGTTGATCAGCCCTGGTGTCAGCAGACGCCCTCCGGCGGAGATGGTCCGCAGGCCTTCCGGCTCCTCGCCGGCATGGCCGACGGAATGGATCCGCCCGTCCTTGATCGCCACCCAGCCGCCGGGCAGCTCACGGCCACGCTTCACATAGACATGCGCATCGCGCACCACGAGTTCGATCGTCATATTCACCTCCAGGCCTTGCGCCGACAAGCAGACCGCACCGGCCTGCTTCGCTGTGAGCCCTGTCCCGCGAGGTGCTGACCGCGGATCGTCATCATGAGTGAACGGGCAGTTGGCCGCCGCTTCCGGCGGCCAGGGAACTTCCTAATTCGTCGTGCTCCCGCCTCCTAACGGACGTCTCGGAAATAGGGTTGGCCAAGCGCTGCCGGCGCGGCCATCAGGCGGCGCACCTTTTGCCAGGCGAGCACAGGAACGATCATCAGCGCGATCGTGCCGAGATAGGGCAGCATCGACAGGACCGGCGCGGCGATCGGCCAGTTGCGCGCCTGACCGACGAAGCCGAGCGAAGTGATCAGACCGAACAGCAGCGCCGCGCCGACGGCGGTCCACGGCCGGTAGCCGGCGAAGATGACGAGCGCCACGGCGATCCAGCCGCGGCCCGCGACGACGCCTTCCGACCAGGACGGCACGAAGGCGAGCGTCAAATAGGCGCCCGCGCCGGCGGCGAGAGCCGCACCCGCCGAGACGTACCAGAAGCGGATGCGCCTGACCGGAATGCCGGCAGCGTCCGCCGCGGCCGGGTTTTCGCCAACCGCCCTGAGATCGAGACCGTGCCGGGTCCGGAACAAAAGATGATGGATCGCAAAGGGAAGAACGAGATAGATCAGGTAGACCAGAACGTTCTGGGTGAACAGCGCCCTGCCGACAAGCGGAAGGTCGCTGAGGAACGGGATTGCCACCGGCGGAAACGTCGCCGGAGCAGGAATGCCCGAATAGGCCTTGCCGATCATCGCCGCGACGCCGGTGCCCATGAGCGTAAGCGCAAGGCCGCAGAGAATCTGGTTGGCGCGCACGATCACCGTCGCGGTCGCGAAGACCATGCCCACTAGGAGGCCGACAAGCAGCGCCAGGACGAAACCGAGCGTCGGGCTGGGGATGGCGACGACGGTGGCGATGCCGGTGATTGCACCGAGCGCGATCAGCCCTTCGACGCCGAGATTGACGATGCCGACACGCTCGGCAAGCACCTCGCCGAGAGCCGCCAGCGCCAGCACGCCGCCGGCGAGGATAGAGGTTTGGATCAGACCAGCGATAAGGTCCATCATCGGGCTCCGATATTACGCCGGCTTGGAACGGACGATACGGTAGTGCGACAGCTCGTCGCCGATCGCAGTGAAGAACAGGATCAGGCCGGTGAGGGCCAGCACCGTGGAGATGTTGACCCCTTGCGTCTGCAAGGCGATGCCCGACTTGAGGATCACAGCCATCAGCAAAGCGCCCGCCAGCACGCCGATCGCCGAGCCGCGCGCCAGCACCGCCACCATGATGCCGATATAGCCGAAATTGTTGGAGATGCCGCCCTGCAGCCGGTGCGCCGTCCCGACCGCCTCGAACATGCCGGCGAGGCCGGCGATGGCGCCGGACAGCAGCATGACGACGATGAGGTGGCGGCGAAAGGGGATAGCCGCATAGCGCGCGGCGCTCGGGTTGGAGCCGGCGATACGCACCTCGTAGCCCCAGCGCGTATAGTTCAGCACGGCCGCGACAAGCACGGTAAGCAGAACGGCGATGGGCAGCCCCCAATGAACGTCGCCCCAGAAGCTCGGTATGTCGTAGGGCAGCCTCTTGGTGGCGGCAAAGGACATACCGCTCGGGTCTAGCCATGGTCCGGTCGCGACGTAATAGATCAGCAGTACGCCGACGAAGTTCAGCAGCAGCGTCGTGATGAGCTCGCTGACGTCGGCATAGGCGCGCGCGAGAGTGGGTATCAGAATCCAGACCATGCCGCCGAGCGCGCCAGCGACAAACATCAGGGGAACGATCACTACGGTCGGACCCGGCACGAACAGCGCCACGGCGGTCGCCGCGAAGGCGCCGGCGCAGAACTGGCCCTCGGCGCCGATGTTCCAGGCTCCCACCTTCATGGCGATCATCACCGCGAGGCCGGTCAGGATCAGCGGTGTCATGATCAGGCCGATATCCATCAGGCCGAACCTCGAGCCGAAGGTCGACTTCAGGACATGCGCGCCGAGCGCGCCGAGGTCGGCGCCGTTGAGCGAGAAGATCACCGCGGCGACGAGCAATGCCAGCAAGATCGCGATCAGTCGCGCTGCGACGCCGCCTCCGAGGTTCTCGGACGGCACGCGCTGGATGCGGATGGCCATCGTCAATTCTCCCCGGCGAGGTCCGCCGCGGAACGGCGTTGCCCACCCATCATCAGACCGATCGTTTCGATGTCGACGTCGGACGTATCGACGACGCCCATTATCTCGCCATGGAACATCACGGCGATGCGGTCAGACAGCTTGAACAGCTCGTCGAGTTCTTCCGAGACGAACAGCACGCCGACGCCAGCGTCGCGCAATTCGGTGAAATAACGCATCATCGCATTGATGGCGCCGACGTCGAGACCCCGGCAGGGATAGGCCGCGATCAGGACGTTCGAGGCGATGCGCATCTCGCGCCGCGCGACCAGCCGCTGCTGGTTGCCGCCGGAAAGGTTGCGCACCGGCATCGCGAAATCGGGCACCGTCACCGATGCGGCTTCCGCGATGGAGCGCGCCAGGGCGGCGGCCGCCGAAGGACGGTAGAGCCAGCCCCTGGACAGCGGCGCCTTGCCGTATTCGCGGATGACGGCATTGTCGGTGATGCTGAGCGCCGGCGCGAGCCCGCTTTGCAGCCGGTCTTCGGGAATGTGTCCGACGCCGAAGGCTGCGAACTCCTCCGCTCCGCGTGCCGAAAGATCCCTGCCGCAGACCTGGAGGCGCCCGGACACGAGCGGCCGGATGCCGGTCAGCACCTGGGACAGCTCCTTCTGCCCGTTGCCGGCGACGCCGGCGATGCCGAGTATCTCGCCCGCCCTCAGGTCGAGCGATATGCGTTTCAGCGACATGTTGCCGAGATCGTCATGCGCCGAGACGTCCCGCAGGCTGAGCACCGGCTCGGCGGAAACCGGCTTCGCGTCTGGCCGGCGTTCCCGCATGTTGCTCAGCACGACCTCTTGGCCCACCATCAGGCGGGCCAGCATGCGCTTGTCGCATTCATGGGTCGGCCTGGTGGTGACCTTGCGGCCGCCGCGCAGCACCGTGACCCTATCGGAAATCTCCAGCACCTCGTCGAGCTTGTGGCTGATGAAGATCACCGCGTTGCCGCGCGCGGCAAACTGACGGAGCGCCTTGAAGAGTTCGGCGGCCTCGGCCGGCGTCAACACCGCCGTCGGCTCGTCGAGGATGAGCACGCGCGCCTTGCGCGACAGCACGCGCAGGATCTCGACGCGCTGCTGCTCGCCGGTCGAGAGATCGCTGATCCGGGCTGCCGGCTTGACGGCGAGGTTCAGCGAGGCGGCGATTTCCGCCGTCCTCGCCTCGAGCAGTTCCCGGCTGATGCGGCGCGGCGTTTCGTTCCATCCGAGATGGATGTTCTCCGCGACGGTGAATGCCTTCACCAGCTTGAAATGCTGATGAACCATGCCGATGCCGGCCGCGATCGCGTCCAGCGGCGACGCGAAGGTCACGAGTTGGCCATCGACGATGACGTCACCCTCGTTCTGTCGGTAGATACCGGTCAGGATGTTCATCAGCGTCGACTTGCCGGCGCCGTTCTCGCCCAGCAAGGCATGGATCTCGCCCGGCAGGAGGTCGAAATCCACGTCCTGGTTGGCCACGACTCCGGGGAAGTGTTTGGCAATTCCCCTGAGGCGGACGATCGGCTGGATCGGCGATCCAGACGCGATCGTCTCCTCCGCATTCAGCATCACATTCATCGTCATCGGATCTCGAGCGAACTAGAGACCGCTGATGCCGTCAATCGACCAGTTCCAATTATAGAGATCGGTCTCGGTCATTTCCTGCCCGGCAGCGATCTTGACCTCGCCCTTGTTGTCCTTGAGCTCGCCGACAAACGGCTTCCAGCCGCCAAGGATCTTCTCGCGCGCCTCGTCGCCGGCCTTTGCCGCATCCGCAGGCACGGTCTCGCCCCACACGTCGCGATCGGTGCCGTCACCGAACGGCAGCAGATACTGGCCCGGGGTCCACTTGCCTTCGAGGCGCGCCCTCACCTGATCCACGTAGAACTTGCGGAAGTCGAACATGATCGAGCTGACATATGCGTTCGGCCCGTATTTGCGGCTGTCGGTGTTCAGCATCACCGCCTTGGCGCCGCGCTGCTCGGCGACCTGCAGGTAGCCGGGCTCGTCCATGATGCCGAACAGGACGTCGGCGCCGTTGTCGAGCAGCGCGCGAGCCGCCTGGGTGGAGGCCTGGGGGTCGAACCACGAGTTGATGACGATGACCTGCAGCGTCGCGTCCGGCTTCACCGAACGGGCACCCATCAGGAAGGCGTTGCTGCCGGTGAAGGTCGTCGGCACCGGGAAGGAGGCGATGTAGCCGAGCTTGTTGGTCTTGGTCATCATGCCCGCGGCGACGCCGGTGACGTAGCTCGGATACCAGTGCGACGGATAGAACACGCCCATATTGTCCATCATCGTGCGGTCGTCGCAATGCAGGAAGGCGGTCTCCGGCGCGTTCTTAGCGATATCGTACATGAAGTCGCCGTAGTTCGAATTGGTGATGACCATGTTGGCCCCCTCCGAAACGAACTGGCGGAAGGTGCGCGACGCGTCGGCGGAATACGGGATGTTCTCCACGAAGATGGTCTTGGCCTTGGGGAAGGCTTCCTGCACGGCCTGACGGCCCTGTTCGTGCGTCCAGGTCCAGCCTTCGTCGGAGGTCGGCCCGACATATCCAAAGGCGATGACCGCGTCCTCCTCGGCCACGGCCGGCAGCGGATCGGCGGCGCGGGCGGTGCCGATCAGGCCGGCCTGGGACAGGCCCAGCGAGACGCCGGCGGCGCCGCTCAGTTCGAGAAAACGGCGGCGGGAAAGATTGCGGATGTCGATCATTGTTCTCCTCCAGTGTTTGTCTGGCATCGGCCGTCCAGCTGGCGCGGCTTATGCCCGTTGACTACCGCCGGCATCGCGCCCCAAACGCGACGTTCCTCCCGTGCGGCTCTAAATAAAAGTCCGGTACCTCCTGCGGCGGATCCCGGCCCCGGGGTCCTTGTCGTTCCAGTCGCAGCCGGCCAGGCGGCGCGCCCACTCAATCAGGCAAAATCACAACCACGAGCCGCAAGCCGACAGCGGCGTCGCGGCAGTCGAATCGGGTTGTTGGAAGCCCACGGCATGCGAGGATAGGAAACGGCCGAGGTCGACGCTACGATCAAATGTCCAGCGAACATCGACAGGTGGCTCTATGGCTTCCATGGTCGTTCCTCGACAGGCGGCTCGCTGTCTCCGGCCCGCCGATGCGGGAGCCGGAGGAGGTTGGCCGCTTGGATTTATCAAACGGTATGGGCCTTTGAGCGATCAGAATAGCCCGTCGATTTGAACGTACCGTTTGTTTTCTTGAACGATGAATAGGCTTTCCAGCGCCGATTTTCCGCAGATTTCCTCGGTTTTCGCCCGCCCGCACGTTCGCGGCCGCAATCACTGCGCGAAAGCGATGCCGGCGGACCCGGCGCGCGCGCAAGCGCCTCCGAGCCCTCACAGGAATGTGAGATTTGGAACGGTTTTGCGCCCGTCAGGCCAGTGAATCCGGCGCTCCGGCACGCGAATCCGCCTGCTTGAGGTCGGCCGCCCGAAGCGCTCCACGGATGATCGAATGATATCCGGTGCAACGGCACAGGTTGCCGCTCAGCGCTTCACGGATGTCAGCCTCGGTCGGACTGGCAACGTCGCGCAGCAGCGCCGTCAGGGTGACGGTGAAGCCGGGAGCGCAGTAGCCGCACTGGAACGCGTTCTCTTCCGTCAGCCCCTGCCGCACGAAGACACTGTCCGGCACGGCATCCAGCCCTTCGGGCGTGACGATGTCGGCCCCTTCGACCTGCCACATCATGAGCAGGCAGGCGTTTGCCGGCGTCCCGTTCCTGAGCACCATGCAGGCGCCGCAGCGGCCGATTCCGCACGCCTTCTTGCTGGAGGTGGCGTCGAGCTCGTCGCGCAGCACGTCGATCAGGCGGCTGCTGGCTGGAACCTTCAGCTCGCGCGCCGTTCCGTTCAGGCTGAAGCGGATTGCCTGGGTCATGACGCCCTCTCCAGCGCATCGAGTATCCGTTCCGGCTCGATCGGCGCCCGCTCGGGCCAGAAGCCGATCGCGTCCGCCACCGCATTGGCGATCGCCGGCGTGACGGCGCCGATACCCAGTTCGCCGACGCCCCGCGGGCCGAACGCGTCATCGGCCTCCAGCCCTTCGAGCGCGAACACCGCCATCGACTGAGGCGCATCGCGGATGCTCGGGATCATGTAGGTGTCGAGGTTCCAGGTGAGGTATTCCCCCTCGAGGAGGACCGCGTCCTCCATCGTTGTGAATCCCACGCCCTGCACGCTGGCCCCCTCGATCTGGCCGAGATAGGCCGCATGGTCGAGAACCGGCCCGGCTGCCGTATGCTGGGAGACATCGAGCACGCGCACCTGCCCAGTGACGCGGTCGACCGCCACGCGCGCCAGCGTCGCGCCAAAGGCAAAGATCAGTCGCGCATTGCCCTGGAAATAATCGGAGGTGGGAAAGTCGAACTTCGTCTCGGCGCGAGGCAGTTCGTGCGGGGCGAGCGCCTTCGCGAGATCACCGAAGCTGATCAGCAATTCGCCGCTGTTGGAGGCGCGTTCGGCCACCCCCCCCGGCACGACGACCAGCGAGTCCGGAGCCCTGCCGAGAAGGCGGGCGGCGGCGGCCACGAGTTCTTCGGCCAAGCGCGGCGCAGCTTCCCTGGCGACGCGCCAGACGACGTAGGTTCCGCGCGACGCCGTGGTGGAGCCGGATTCCGGCGCCTTGGCCGTATCGCCGGCCAGCGGCCTTATGTCGGCATAGCCGCAGCCTAGTTCGGCGGCGACGGTGTTGCGGATCGCAGCCAGAAGGCCCTGGCCGAGCTCGTCGAGGCCGTAGGCCGCCTCGATCATGCCGTCGGGCGCCAGCCTGAGTTCGCCGCCGCCCGGATCGGGCGGCAGGGTGCCGAGCCCATTTCCCTGATAGTTCATACCCATGCCGACACCGATATATTCGGCGCCGTCAGCCGAAATCCCGCGCGGCTTCTTCCAGATCGGATCGGCGGCTGCGGCAGCCAGCATCTCGTTCAGTCGCTCGGTTGGAGCGACGGCCTGGCCGAGATAGCCGCGGGTGCCGGCCTTGCGCAGGTTGCGGGCGCGGAATTCCACCGGATCAAGACCGCAGGCCGCCGCCAGCCGGTCCACCTGGCACTCCACCGCATAGGACATCTGGTTGCAACCGAAGCCGCGCAGAGCGCCGCAGGTGCCGTTGTTGGTGTAAGCGAGACGGGCGTGGGAGCGAACGCTCGGAACGTCGTAGGGGCCGCAGGCGTGCTCCAGCGCCGTCTCCACCACGGCGGGGCTGAGCGAGGCATAGGCGCCCGCATCGGCAAGCAGATCGACCTGCTGAGCCACCAGCCGACCCTTGGCGTCGCAGGCCGTGCGCATACGGATCCGCATCGGGCTGCTCTTGGTGCCGGCCGCCACGGATTCGGCCCGTTCGAGTTGGATGCGCACCTGTTTGCCCGTCTTCAGCGCGAGCAGCGCCAGGGCGGGCTGCACGGTCAGCTCGTCCTTGCCGCCGAAGGCGCCGCCGGTCGGGCTGCTGACGACCCGGATCTTCTCGAGCGGGAGGTCCAGGATGCGTGACAACTGCATCTGATCGCGCCGGCCGTGCTGGCCGCCGGCGCAGACATTGAGCATTCCGGCATCGTCGACGAAGGCGTAACCGCCCTCCGTCTCCATGAAACCATGCATCTGCCGCGGCGTATTGTATTCGGCCTCGATCACGTGGGCCGCATCGGCGAACGCTTCGGCGACATCGCCCCGCTCGAAATGCAGCTCGCTCTGCAGGTTGCCGGAACTGTGGACAGCCTCGGTGCCCGGATCGAGGGCCCGCTCTGCATCCGTGACCACCGGCAGCGGTTCGTAGCACACCTTGATACGGGTCAACGCCAGCGCCGCGACCTCTGCGTTGACCGCCGCAACCGCCGCAACGGCATCGCCGACGTAGCGCACCTTGTCGGAGCACATCGCGGGCTGATCCTGGACGACGATGCCGAAGCCGTTGCTGCCTTTGATGTCGCGGTGCGTGACGACCGCCGCGACCCCCGGCAGCGCCTCCGCTTCGGACGTGTCGATGTCGATGATGCGGGCGTGCGGAACGCCCGCGCGCAGGATGCGGGCGACCAGCATGCCTTCTTCGCGGACGTCGGTGAGATAGGTCAGCCGGCCGGCGATCTTGGCCGGACCGTCGGGACGGACATGCCAGCGTTCGCCGGAGACGGCACGGCCAAGCCGGATCTCGTCGGCAAGGCAGTCGGCCGGCGCGTGGGCCGGCTGCGAACGCGACACCTGCCGTCCAGGAAAGCGGCCGCTGAGGCCATGCACCAATGCATTTGCCGCCACCTTGCGGCGGTAGCGGGTGCTGCGGTGCGCATCCTCCGGCCCCTTGATGGCCTCGACCAGCGCGTCGTGGGCCTGCGGCCAGTCTACCGCGTCCAGGACTTCCCCGGTCAGGAGCGCCTCGACCTCGAAGAGCCGCATGGCGGCGACGCCGCCACCGACGGCCAGGCGGCAGTTTGTTACGCGCCCTTCCGACACCCATATCCGACCCGCCACGCCGATCACGCCAGGCGTGAAAGCGGCGCGAAGACCTATCTTGCGGTAGGCGTAGCGCTCCGGCTCAGGCAAGGCCGGCAAAATAACCGCTTCGATGATGCAGTCGGGGTCGCGCGGCATGGCAAGCCAGTCGACCAGGGACACGCGCTGGCGAAAGCCGGTCCGCGCCACGTCCAGTTGCGCGTCGAGCGCGAGCAGCACCGGAACGAGGCATCCGCGGCGGCCGCCGACATTGCCGCCGATGGTACCCATGCCGCGAACCGAAGGCGCGGCGATGCCCTTGATCGCCGTGTGCAGCATCGGCAGCTTCTCCGCCACGAGCACGTGCCGTTCGAGCGTGGCCAGCGTCGTCAGCGCGCCGATGCGGATGTGATCCGGCCTGGCCTCGATGTCACGCAACCCTTCGATACGGCCGAGCGACACGATGCGGTCGGTCAGCCGCAGACCCCGCGCCCAGTCGAGCTGGACGAGCGTGCCGCCGCCCACGAAATAGGTGTCTTCGTCGCCCGCCGCGAGCGCCAGCGCCTCCTCAAGGGTCGACGGGTGAAGAACCTCCATCATCTCGACCTGTTCGATCCTGTCGCGCTCCGGCGTCGGCCCGCGCCGCTCAGTTGCTGGTCGTCCACTGCACCATGTCGCCCTGGTTTGCGGCCAGGAAGGCGGCGCGGCGCTCGAAGAGGCCGGGCGCCACCTTGTGCACCTCGGCGATGATCGCCTGGATGTCCGCCGTCCTGAGTTCGCCATCCTCGACCAGGATCTTGCCGTCGACCATGGTGAGCGTGACGTCGCCTCCGCGCACAGCGTGGACGATGTTGTGGTGGAGATTGAAATACGGCCCCTCGGCGAAGAAGGGCGTCATGCGCGGCGTGTCGGTGCGCACCGCGATGATGTCGGCGCGCTTGCCCGGCTCGATCGAACCGATCTCGTGATCGAGGCCGATGGCCTTCGCGCCGGTGATCGTGCCCATGCGCAGCACTTCCCAACTGTCGAGCGGCTGCACCGTGTCGTAGCGCAGCTTGCCGAGCAGGGAGGCGACCTTCATCTCCTCGAACATGTCGAAATTGTTGTTCTCCTTCTCGCCGTCGGTGCCGACGCCGACCGGGACGCCCGCGTCGAGCATCTCGCGGACATTGGCGATGCCACTGGCGAGCTTCATGTTGGAGACGGGATTGTGGGCGACCGATGCGCGCTTGCCGGCGATCAACGCGATCTCCTCGGGATCGAGCCAGACGGCGTGCGCGATCATGGTGAGCGGCGTATCGAAGAAGCCGATGTCGTCGAAAACGAACATCGGCCGCTTGCCGTAGCGCTTGATGAAACCGTCGACCTCCACGCGGGCCTCGCTGCAATGCGTGTGGAAGCCGGTCCGGTGGCGCTTGGCCATTTCGATCGCACGACGATAACCGGCGTCGTCCGAATAGAAGGGATGCTCCAGCCCGACCCAGACGTTGATGCGCCCGTCGGCCTTGCGGTGCCACGCCTCGATCATCGCCTCGTTCATGTCGAGCGTGTCGAAATAATTGTAGTCCGGATGCTCGCCGACATAGGGCACGGCGACGAGGCGGTTGCCGATCGTTTCGGCCGCCTTGGCGCTGCCTTCCATGTAGCGCCACATGTCGACCACAGTGGTCGTGCCGCCGAGCAGCGACTCGGCGTAGCACAGCCAAGACGCGGCTTCCGCCTCGTGTGGCTGCAATACGCGGTGCATCGGGTTGATGTGCTGCGTCAGCCAGTCCCACACGGGCAGGTGTTCGGCCGTCCCGCGCAGGAAGCCGGAATGCACATGCGTGTTGACCAGCCCCGGCAGCAGCACGGCGTTGCGCAGCGCCTTCGTCTCGACGCCGGGATTGGCGGCGCCGAGTTCGGCCGCCGTGCCCACCGCGGCGATGACACCGTCCTCGACCAACACAGCGCCATTGCGCAGGACGCGGTTGTCGGCGTCCATGGTCAGCAGCGCATCCGCGGCAAGGATCATCTTCTGGCGTGTCATTCCGTACCCTCTATTCTCAATCCCGCCCGCAGCCGTCAGCAGCACGGGCGGACCTGCCTATCCGATATGTCAGCGCAATTCCTGGAACAGCCTGCCCCAACCGGTGATCCTGGCCGGGTCGTGGCCGGTCATCGACAGGGCCTTCCAGACGGTCGCGCTGACGGAATCGTAGATCGGGATGCCGATCTCCTTCTCGAGTTCCTCGACCAAAGGCGCGCCACGGAAGTTGGTGCAGAGCACGATGATGGCTTCCGGCTTGTCCCTGGCGACGTCGCGGATCATCTCGGCGATGGTCGGCTCGTCATATTCCGAGAAGGAGAAGTTGCCCTTGTCGCCGAGATGGCGTTCGGTCGTGACGGGGTGGCCGGCGGCCGCGTAGTTGGCGACGATCTGCTTCTGCACCTCGTCGAGATAGGGCGTGATCAGGCCGAGGCGCGTCACATTCGTGCGGTCGAGGATCTCGTTCAGGGCGAGCACGCTGGTCGTCGACGGCGCGCCGGTGGCCTCGGTGATCTCGGCGCAGAGTTCCCGGTCGACGTCGAAGCCGCGCCAGCCGGCGGCCGTGCCTGCCCAGGCGATCACGTCCATGCGGGCGTCGCTGAGGGTCTTGGCCGCCTCGATCAGCGGCTCGTTCTTGAACTGCGCCATCGCCTTGTCGCCGAGCGATATCTCCCGGACGGTGAAGCGCTGGAAATGGACCGTCACCTCCGGCAGGAGCCCGTGCAGGATGGCGCCCATATAGGGCTCCAGCACGGTATTGGACGACGGTGTGAGCATGCCGAGCAGCGTGCGCTTGAGAGCCATGGTGTCTTCCTCCGATCGATGCGAGGCCCGCGCGGCGTTATTCGCCGCGGACTGTCGGCGCTCTGTTCTCAAGAATGGAATTGATGCCTTCGTGCAGGTCCCTGGTGCCGAACATGAGCTGCCAGCCGCGCCGCTCAAGCGCGAGTCCGACATCCGCCGGCGCGTCGAGACCTAGGCGCACAATCTCCTTGATCTGCCTGACCGCGATCGGCGGCCGCGAGGCGATCTGCTCGGCGATGTCGAGCGCGCGGACAAGCGCATCCCCCTCGACCACCTCGGCGACCAGCCCCATGCGTAGCGCGTCGGCTGCCGGGATCGGCGTGCCGGTGAGCAGCGCGTACATGGCGTTCTGCCGTCCGATCACCCGCGGCAGGCGCTGGGTGGCGCCGCCGCCCGGCACGAAGCCGACATTGACCTCAGGCTGGGCGAAACGCGCGCGGTCGGAGGCGATGACGAAATCGCATTGCAGGACAAGCTCGCAGCCGCCGCCGAAGGCGTCGCCGTTGACCGCGGCGATCACCGGCTTTGGCGAGCGCCAGAGAGCATGGGTGGTGAAGGTATTGATCGCGCCGACCACGTCTCGGCCGGACTGTTCCCTAAGGTCGGCGCCGACGGCGAAGACCGCATCGTTGCCGGTAAGCACGATCACCTTGACGGCGTCGTCCTCGGCGATCTCGTTGACATGCTTCTCGATCAGCCGCCTGACCTCGGTGGTCAGCGCGTTCCTGACCTCCGGCCGGTTCAACCTGATCACCGCCACCCCCGGACGGGGGTTCTCGAGCAGCACAACGGACATGTCTTCCTCCCTCGACAGTCTGCGTCCGGACTATGGTTCCGGCGGCGTCAGGCCTTGGCCGGCCTGTCCACGGCGTGTTCCATCAGCACCTCGAGGGGAATGATGTCGAGCGCGGCCTTGTTGGTCGCCGACAGCACGACCGGACAGGCGACACCGTTCTGGTAGGCCTCGTACCATTTGGCCGTCAGCACGCACCAGCGGTTGCCGGGCACCAGGCCGGGAAAACGCTTGTCGGGCTCGGCAACCGACAGGTTGTTGCCGATGCCGTCCTGGAAGGCGATGAATTCCTTGGTGACGATCGCGCAGACCGTATGCGGGTTGGGATCATCAGGGCCGTCATCGCAGCAGCCGTTTCGCGTATAGCCGGTCATCGGCTCGAAACCGCACGGATCGAGCGGGCCGCCGAGTATGTTGCGTCTGCCGGTCATGCGAGAACTCCCTGTTTGGCGTCGTGGCTTTCCGCCTGCCAGCGGGGCGGCGGAGGCGGCGTGAAGACTTCCTTCTGGAACCGGTGCGCGACCTTGATCAGACTATGGTCGTCCAGGTGGCGCCCGATCAGCAGCATGCCGACCGGCAGCCCGTCGATCATCCCGCAAGGCACGCTGAGCGCGGGATGGCCGGTGAGGTTGGTGGCGCAGTTGTTGTCATGCATCTCGAAGGCGAGCTTCTGGTGCGCCGCCGGTGCGAGCGGGCCGGCCGGCAGCCGGTGCGGCAGCATCGGCACGGTCGGCATGACGAGCAGGTCGAAGCGCTCCAGCGCGGCGTCGTACTGCGCGCGGAGTTTTTTCCGCAACTCCTGCGCCAGCGCCATGACGCGACCCTTCGTCTCGTGCCTGAGCATGGTGCCGGCGATCAGCGAGACCTTCCCGTTCAGCGGCAGGTTCTCGATGCCCGTGTCCAGCGCTTCGCCGAAGGCGCGCGCGAGGTCGGGATCGTAGGAACCGGCATGGTTGCTGCCCTGCATGTTCTGCTCGAACACGGTCGCAAGGCCGCCCTCGCACGAGATCGGCACATGGATGTCGCGGGCATGCCGGTGCAGGTCGATCGACATGTCCTCCGCGCCGGCGCACAGCCGCGCCAGGGCGGCAGCCGCTTCCCTCACGACGGCGTCGACGCGCGGATCGGAGCGGTCGGGCCAGCCGAAGCCATCGCGCACGATGCCTATGCGCAAGCCGGAGATGTCGCCCTCGATCCCGTCCGCCGAACCTTTCAGGGCGCCGACGCCTGCCTGGCGCGGGTCCTCCGCGCTATGCCCTGCCATCGCGTCCAGCAGCTTCGCCAGCTGGAGCGGCGTGCGCGCCATCAGCCCGAGGTGATCCATGCTGAACTCTGTCGGCATCGCCCCGGCATAGGGCACGACGCCGAAGGTGGCCTTCAGCGCCGTCACGCCGCACCAGGCCGCCGGGTTGCGCACCGATCCGCCGAGATCCGTGCCCATGGCAATATCCGCCTGGTCGGTGGCGAGCAGCGCGCCGCAGCCGCTGGTCGAGCCGCCGGCCGAGCGTTCGGGATCGTAGGGGTTGAGCACCGGACCCGTCGCGCTCGTGAAACTCGAGCCGGAATAACAGAGGTCCTCGCAGACCGCCGTGCCGACGAGTTCCGCCCCGGCATCGAGCGCCCGCTCGACGGCGACGGCGCTGCGCTTCGGCGTGAACCCGCGCAGGAACGCGCTGCCGGCGGTCATCGGCACGCCGGCGACCGCGATGGAATCCTTGACCGCCAGGCGCATGCCGCCGAGCAGACCCTGCCCTGCCTTCTGTGAGCGGCTGCGCGTGCGGTGCATCCAGGCATGGAGCGGATCCGCGCCGGCCACCCTCTCAACGTCCCATGGAGGCGTCGCGGGGCTTTCCGGGCCATGCTCTTCCGCCAGTGCCTCGACGCGAGCATAGGTCGCGCGCGTGCCGTCGAGCAGCGCGTCGAGCCCATCAATGCCATCGGCGTCGACGCCCCAGCGCGCCAGCAGGCGATCGCGGTCGGCTGCCTTCGTGCTCATTATGAGCGGGCTCCGGCCGACAGCGCCTCGCTGGCTGCGAGGAACGGCTCGATCGGCACGCGTGTGATGCCGGCGCCGATGCGGCCATGGCCCGGCAGGCGGTGCGCCATGCCGTTGTTGATCACCGGTGCGATGCCGGTCTCGCGCACCTTGTGCACGTCGATGCCGACAGGCGCGCCGCGATGCTCCTCGACCGGGATCAGGAAACGCGAACTGGTGCCGGCGCAGATACTACGCATCTCGTCGACAAAACCCTTCGCCTGCTCGGCCGTGCCGCCGACGAAGGACATGATCGCCGGCGCCGCGGTCATCGCGAAAGCGCCGAAGCCGGCCGTCTCAGAAATCATCGAATCGCCCATGGTCGGCGTGATGTCCTCGATGCGGGCGCCGGGCACGAGCTTCGGCTCGCCGATCGGCGACGGCGCCACGAACCAGCGGTCGCCGGTGCCGCTGACGCGGATGCCGAACTCGCGGCCGTTGGCCGACATGGCGGTAACGACCGGGCTGCCCGAAACGTCGGCTGCGGCCAGCGTCAGCGCCTTCGCCATCGAGATCGCGAAAGGCAGCGCGAAATGACCGTTGCCGGCCATGAAGGCCGCGACCTTCTCCGCCGCGTCGCTGCGCTTCGACCGGATGAAGGAGGGCGCGAAGCGGACGATCAGATTTGCGGTCGTGGCGATCAGCCGGTTGTGGCATTCGTCGCCGCGGCGCAGACCTTCGGCGATCAGGTCGACCAGGTCGATCGGCTCCCCGCCCTGCACCGCCTCGTCGAGGACAGCCACCATGTCGGTCGACATCCAGCGCAACCGCGCCAGCGTCTTGTCGTCATAGGAGCCGTAGCGCACCGCCCCATCGGTGCCCTCATTCAGCGGCGCGAAAGTGGTGTGCCGGTCGGAACGCGCGACGGCGACCGGCATGTTCGGCGTGATGATCCCCGCCATCGCGCCAAGCCCGCCGGCGTCGTGGCACGGTGATATCTCGATGTCGCCGCCGTCGATGATGGCTTCCGCCTCGGCGACGTCCTTCGCCTCACCCTCGAACAGCAGCCCGCCGATGATGGCGCCGCGCATGGGTCCGGGAATCTGGTCCAGTCGGATCGGCGGACCGGCGTGCAGGAAACTGCGGGGCCCGACCTTGGACGTCACCTCGCGCGCCGTGCAGACGCGCTCCAGCCTGACCTTCGTCGAATCGAGGGCCGCGACCGACTTTTGCGCGGCGGCATCGTCGGTGGTGGTGAGGGTAAGTTCTGCGTTCACGGGCATGCCTGCTGGTTCCAGTCCGTCCGATAGGTCGACGTCACGGCGCCCGCAGCCGGACACCGGAATCCCGATCTCCGTACTGTGCCGCTACAGGCGCTTTTCTTGATTTGAAACAAGATGTTGCGATGGGCACGCGTGGTGCGTGCGCGCATTTTTTCCCCTGGGTGCCTTTTAGGTGCCTCATCATTGTTGATACGGATTATAGGTCCGGGTAAGTTCCAAGATAGAGTGAAGTAGTGAACCTACCGTTCCGATTCTTGGACAATCATGAGCGACCAATACGAGCTGAAAGATATCCGTTGTTTCCTGTCGATCGCACGTGCAGGAAGCATTTCGCGGGCTGCCGCGACCTACAACATCCCCAAGGCGACGCTTAGCCACCATCTGCGCCGCCTGGAGGACGCGCTGCATGTCGAGCTCTTCGTTCGCAAGGCCAAGGGCCTGGAACTCACCGACGCCGGCAAGGAGTTCCTCGACCACGCCTCGATCATCTTCGATTCCTGCGAGAACGCCGTCAGCGCCGCGCAGCGCGCCCACTCCACCATCAGCGGCCGCATCCGCATCGTCGCCAGCTCGGCGTTCGGCACCTCGCTGATCGGTGCGGCGGCGCACTATTTCGCCGTCCACAATCCGCAGATCGACTTCGACCTGCAGATGTATCCCAACGACAAGATCATCGCCGGCCAGTTCGACTTCGACTGCATGATCTTCGTCGGCGATCCGCCGACCTCGAGCCTGCTCAGGCGCAAGATGGGCAACGTCTCGTTCGGCCTCTATGCCAGCCCGCTGTTCATCGAGCAGAACGGCATGCCGGCAACGCTGGAGGAAGTGAACGGCTGCAACGGCGTCGTGTACATGCGCAATGGCCTGCCCGAGCGCTGGCACGTCCGCAACGGCAAGAGATCGGTCAATCTCAACCCGCACGCGCGCTTCAACGTCAACGAATACTGGATGGCCAAATATTTCGCCGTCGAAGGCCTGGTGATCGGCTATCTGCCTGATTTCTTCGTCCGCTACGAGGTCGAGCAGGGCGGGCTGGTGCCGATCCTGCCCGAGTGGCGCTCCGACGACGCGCCGGTCTACGCCGTCTACCCGCAGCACCGGCACCGCAACCCGCGCATCATGAAGCTGGTCGATTCGATGTGCAGCCAGTTCGACGAATTCGTCCGTTCGCCGGGCTATCGGGCGGTCCGCATCGACTACGGCCAGGGATAGCCGGCCAATTCAGCCGGCTCGACGGTCAATGATGGTGGTGCGCTTCGGCATCCGGAAGCGGCTCGAAAACGTCGGCGCCGGTGTTGATCCAACGCACGCCGGTATCGTCTTCCGGACAGGTCTCGATTTTCATCGAGCCAATATAGGCGACCATGTACCAGATCAGTTCCGCGGCGAACATCGACGGGTTCTGGTGGGGGTCGCGGATGCCAACCTTCTCGCTCCAGGCGGCTGCCGCCTTGTCCACGTCGACCCTGTAGCCGTAGGTCGCCGACGGCTCGACCTTGGGCGTGAAAGTCAATCGGATCTGACGTCCGTTGGGGCCGTCGATGGTCTCGACCTTGTGGAAGCGCATGTCGGGCCAGAAGCTGCGCTCGTGCAGATGTTCATCGGTATCCACCGGATGGCCGCCGCGGCGCACGGTGTTGTACTTCCGGCTGAGGATCGTCCAGATGTCGTCCCGAACCTTCTCGTCGAACTCCGCCTGATCGGCCATCCTTGCTCTCCCTGACTTGCGTGTGGAACCGTCGGCGCGGAATGGGGCGCCTAAGCCGCTTCCTGCGCGCGCGCTTCCTCTTCGATCTGCCTGCGCAACCGCATGACGATGCGCGGGACATTGACACCCGCCGCTGCGATCATCCGGCCGTCGCGGTAGAAACGCGCAAGCGGGCCGGGCGCATCGGCTGACCGGTCGAGTTCGACTCGATCATGGCCCTGGTGCCACCCCACCATCTGGATCTTCTGGCCATACTGATCCGACCAGAAATAGGGCACGTCGGCGAACGGCTTGCGCAGTTCCTGGCGACCGGTCGCCGATGCGGCCAGGTTGCGCGCCGCCGCGCGGCCCTGCGCCGACGCGTTCGTCCAGTGTTCGACGCGCATCTGAAGGTCGTAGATGGGGTTCGTCCAGCGCGCGACGTCGCCGGCTGCGAAGATGCCGGGCATCGATGTCGCGAGATAGGAATCGCACACGACGCCGTCGGCAACGATGAGCCCCGATCCCTCCAGCCATTGCGTGCATGGCTCCGAGCCTGCACCAACGACCACAAGCTGTGTCTCGATCTTCGCTCCGTCGGCCAGTTCGACCGCCGCGACGCGGCCGTCGTTGAGCGACACCCGCTCGACCATGGCGTCCATGACGAGATCGACTCCGTTGGCGCGGTGCAGATCGAGGAAGTATGAGCCGAACGCGCCGCCGAACGGCCTGTCGAGAAGCGTATCCAGGCGCTCGACGAGCGTCACCTCGAGACCGAGCGTACGCATCGAGGCAGCCAGCTCGCAGCCTATAAGCCCGCCTCCCACCACCAGAACCTTGGGTCTGCCGGCGAGACTCTCGCGGATGGCGACGGCATCGTCGAGCGTCCGCAAGGGGAACACGCCGCCGACGCCGCGCAGCATGCCGGGCATCCTTGCCTGCGCGCCGGTGGCGATCAGCAGTTGGTCGAAGGCGATTTTCTCGCCGTCGTCCAAAGTGACGGTCCGGTTCGCCGTATCGAGCGACGCACATGAACGGCGCACGATCCTCAGGTTGCTAAGATCGCCACCGATGTCAGGCAGCATGAGCTCCGACAGCTCGTTGCGCGCCTGCATGAACTCCTTGGACAGCGCCGGCTTGCTGTAGGTCCGGTGCTGTTCGCCCGTCACCCAGACGATCTCCGCCTCGGGGACGAGACCGACCAGTTCCGTCACCGCGGAGTGGCCGGCCAGCGATCCGCCGGCCACGACGATACGTTGCCTCATGCCGCCCATGGAGTTTGCCTTCGTTGCGTCAGTCGAGCCGGCGTCGATATGTCAGTCCTCGACCAGCTTCAGCGCCAGGATCGGACAGGAGGTGACGGACTGCCGTACCCGGGCACGGAGCTCCGGATCCTCGGGGATGTTCTCGGCCACGTGCAGATAGAGGTCGTCATCGACGTCAAAGACCTCGGGCGCGATGCCCATGCAGACGCCGTTGCCGTCGCAACGCTGGCGATCGACGATGATCTTCATTTTGTTCTCTCCCTAAGTTTTGGCAAGGCAGGGCCGCGCCTGACGCGCGGCCCCTTGGAACCTATGCAGGCTGTTCCTGGCGGGCTTCCTGAGCGTATTCGCGGTAGCGCTTCTGCAGCCACTGATAGAACTGCAGCAGCGATTCCTCCTGGAAGGAATACCGGCCCGGCTTGCGGAACCGCGAGCGGTTGCCGCGCTGCACCGAGGCCGTCGAGGCGGCGTCCTGGTTGTGGAAGACCACGAGGCCATCCTGGGCGATCTTGTAGAGATGCTCGAACAGCGGCAGCTTGGTGCTCGACTCCGGATAGAGATGGCCGATGCGCAGGTTGATGGCGCCCGGCCCGGCCGGCAGCACGAGGTAGTAGAACAGGCCTTCCGGCACCGCGCCGAAGCCGAGGTTCGGAGGAATGCTGGCGAAGATGACCTCGTTGCGCTCCTTCTCGCCGAGCGTCGGGATGATCGGCATCAACGCCTTGCCGGTCGGATTGAAGCCGGCATCCGGGTAGTAGAAGCCGGTCGGATGGTAGACCGCGCCGTCATCTTCGTCGTAGTCGACGAAGCTGGTCAGGCGCACATGCGCGAAGTCGTGCAGCATGCCGTGCAGATAGGCGCTGTGATACGGCTCGATGCCGTTCTCGAGCTGCGGCTTCCAGTTCCAGTCGCAACCCTTGATCTCGGCCACCGGCATCGAGACCATCTCGTCGATATGATAGGGCTCGAGCGTCTTGGTGAGCTTGTGCAGCGTCGGCGTCAGCGGCTTGGCGTTGGGGTCGAGATTGGCGAAGACGAACCCGTTCCAGATCTCGACCTTGTGCGAGGGCAGATGCGCCTCGGCCTTGAGCGCCTTCAATCCGACCGTGTCGTTCATCGATGGCGCAGCGATCAGGTGCCCGTCCAGGCCATAGGCCCAGGCGTGGAAGGGGCAGCGGAACAGGCGGCCGGTGTTGCCGGAGCCCTCGCAAAGCAGATGGCCGCGATGCGCGCAGATCGGCGAGAAGACGCGGATCTCCATGTTCTGGTCGCGCACCATGACGAGCGGCTCGTCGCCCATGTCGATGCGGACGAAATCACCGGGATTCTTGATCTCGTCGACCCGGCCGAGGCACAGCCAGCTCCGCATGAAGATGGCTTCCTGTTCGAAGTCGTAGAATTCCTGGTCGACGTAGCATTCGCGCGGCAGATTCCAGCCGCTCTGCATGTCTTTCACGCCCGACTCGATCTGATCGAGGACCTTCAGGATGCGGTCGGATACGCCTGGGCTTCTGGCCCTCCCATTGCCGTTGTGCTTGCAGTCCACCTGCTTCCTCCAGATTTTTCTCGTGCTGCTGGCTAGTGTTTTTCGGGTGAAGGCGTTGCAAATCCGGAGGCTACCGGACGCCGTTCGCCTCTATCTCGATGCGGTTGCGCCCGTCATCGCGGATGGCGTCGAGAGCGGCCCGGCGACTCCAGCCCTGCGACTGGAAAGACGGCGCGACCGAACGTCGAAAGGTGGCTTCTTGGCTTCCATATTCGACCTGCGAGACTTCATACTTCTGCACCGGGAACCTTCGGAGACTAACCGAAGTACGTCCGGGCAATTGAAGACTAGGGAGAATCGGGCGTTCGGGATAGTCGCCGCAATTGAACGTTGCGTTCAGTTATGTGAACGACAGAGCGCCTTCCGATCGCATTGCCGTCGACGGCGCTCGAGGCCGTTCTCGAATCGGCTGAACGGAAACTGCGGTGCTAGATCCGTGCCGTTCCTCGCGCCCGCCATGCCACACGCAGTGCAATGCACGCGCCCTTCGCCCAAGCCTGGATGCAGGCGGCGAGCGCTCAAGGCCCTGCGACACCGCGGCATGCAACCCCTCGTGGTGCGCTGCGGGCAAGCCCGGTATAAGAAAACCATGGTGCGTGAAGATGTTCACACAAAAGGGATTCCCGTGCTCTGCGCCTCCTGCGAGGCGCGGCATAGGGGAGTCTGTGGCGCGCTGACGCCCGACCAGTTGGTCTCGCTCGCCAAGTCCTCGACCAAGCACAGGGCCGGCGAAGGCGAGGAGCTGATCGGCGACGCCGAAAACATCGAAAGCTATTCGAACGTCCTGTCCGGCGTGGTGAAGCTGACCAAGACCCTCTCCGACGGCCGCCAGCAGATCGTCGGCCTGCAGTTCGCGCCGGATTTCCTCGGCCGGCCGTTCAAGACCGAGAGTGTGGTGACCGCGGAGGCGGCGACCGGGGTCGAGCTGTGCTCCTTCCCGCGCGGGGTCATGGAACGGATGATGGCCGACCAGTCCGACCTCAAGCACCGTCTGCTGCAGCAGACGCTGAAGGAGCTCGACGAGGCGCGTGACTGGATGGTGACGCTCGGCCGCAAGACGGCGGCGGAGAAGGTGGCGAGCTTCCTGCTGATGATCGCCCGTAACATCGACCCCGCCGAAGCCGGACAGCGCAGCACCGCATTCGACCTGCCGCTGTCGCGGGCCGAGATCGCCGACTTCCTCGGGCTGACGATCGAGACGGTGAGCCGGCAGTTCACGCGGCTGCGCAGCGACGGCGTGATCCGGATCGAGCACACCCGCCACGTAATCGTCGACGACCTCGGACGGCTAGCCGCGCGCGCCGGCGGCTGAACCGTTCAGTCGACGCTGCTCACGGCGGGCAGCACATGGTCACGTTCGAAGGCGATGTGGCGGCGCATCGATTCGAAAAGCGCGCGCAGCATGTAGCCGAAGGCTTCCGGATTCTCGATCGGCTGCCCGTGGCCGTGCGCCAGCAGGACCTCGCTGAGGTCCTCGGCGGCGCAATCATCCTCGAGATGCTCCGCGATGAGCCTGGCGACGATCTTGTCGGCGCCGTGCATTCGCGCGAAGGCCGGAAAGACGATCTCCTCCTCGAAGCGATGGCATTCCCTGAGCAGCGGCACGAGACTGTTCGCAACCGCCAGGCATTGCAGCCGATCGACCCGGGACGGAAGATCGTCCGCTATCGCCTCCAGCGTATCGCAAAGTTTCAGCTTCTGCCTATGCGCCCTCGCCATGTCGATGCACGGAACGAACCGCGCCGGCGAGCATGCGCCGCTCGCCACGCATTCGTCCATCCGGGCGCATCTCGATGCCGATTTGTTTTCGTTCATGGCATCTTCCTCCAGTTCCTTTCGTCAAGGTGTCTGGAGCAGCGCCGTTCTCCGGCAGGCTCACGCGAACGGTACGCGTCTGAGCGCGTCGAGAATGCCGGCGGTGGACCATGCCGAAGTGCAGGGCGAAGAAGATCGATCACCAGAGCACCTTTCGGAATGACCTGTCGTAGAGCCGCTGCAAGTCGCGCGACTTGATCTTGATCAACCCGTTGCGGTGAGGCGCGTGCGAAAAGCTGCCAACCGGCAGGCGGAGGCGTGACCTTGTGACGGGCTGACCCGCTGCCCGACGCGGAGATTATCCAGTCCGATCATGTCGACCGTTCCCAGCCACCGCCTCATCGAAGCGAACGTTCCGCGCTATACGAGCTATCCGACGGCGCCGCATTTCCATCCGGAGGTCACCTCCGACACCGTCGGGCAATGGCTCGACGCGATGCCCGATGGCGAGGCGGTGTCGCTCTACCTGCACATCCCCTTCTGCGACAAGCTGTGCTGGTTCTGCGCCTGCCACACCAAGCAGACGCTGCGTTACGAGCCGGTGGCCGACTACCTCGCCGCGCTCCACTGCGAGATCGAGACGGTCGGCCGCCGCATCGCCGGGCGCAACAGCGTGGCGGCGATCCATCTGGGCGGCGGCTCGCCGACGATGCTGAAGCCCGACGATCTCCGCGCCTTGCGGCGGAAGCTCGACGCCTGTTTCAAGATGACGCCCGACGCAAGCCTGAGCGTCGAGATCGACCCCAACGACATGGACGGCGAGAAGCTGGATGCGCTCGCCGAGATCGGCCTGACGCGCGCCAGCCTCGGCGTCCAGGATTTCGACGAGCGCGTGCAGCGGGCGATCAACAGGATGCAGAGCTTTGAAACCACCGCGGCGGTGGTCGACGGGCTGCGCGCGCGAGGCGTCGGCTCCGTCAACCTCGACCTGCTCTACGGCCTGCCTTTCCAGAGCGTGGAGACATTGATTGCGACCGTCGACAAGGCGCTCTCGCTGGAGCCGGACCGGATCGCGCTTTTCGGCTACGCCCATGTGCCATGGTTCAAGAAGCACCAGACCATGATCGACGACGCCACGCTGCCGGGTGCGACAGCGCGGCTGGCGCAGGCGATGGCCGCCGCGCAATCGATCGCCTCCCGCGGCTATGCGCGGATCGGCATAGATCATTTTGCGCTGCCGGAGGACAGTCTCGCCGAGGCCGCGCGCGAAGGGCGCCTGCGCCGCAACTTCCAGGGCTACACCGACGAACGCTGCGGGACGATCATCGGTCTCGGCCCGTCGTCGATCAGCCAGTATATGCAGGGCTACGCCCAGAACGAGCCGTCGACGGGCGAATATGGCCGCCGCGTATCGAAGGGATTGCTGGCCATTGCCCGCGGCATCGCGCTGTCCGACGACGACCGCGCGCGAGGCTGGGTGATCGAGCGGCTGATGTGCGATCTCGCCTTCTCCGCCAGCGAGGCGATCCGGCGCTTCGGCGCAACGGGCGCGGAAGTGGTTGCCGAGGCCTCGCTCCTTGCGCAGAACTCGACGGGCCTCAGGCGGGACGGCGATCATTTCGTCGTGGACGATGACGACCGGATCGTCGTGCGCGCGATCGCCGCAAATTTCGACCGATATCTGGCGCAACGGCAAAGCCGGCACTCTGCGGCCGTCTGACGCTCGCAGTCGCCGGTAAAGGCGGCTAGTCTGGCCGAAGCGGCAAGCTTCGGACAGTGCAGGACTATGGCTTTTTCCACCGGCATACATCACGTCACCCTGATCACCCAGCGCGTGCAGGCGAATGTCGACTTCTATGTCGGCTTTCTCGGGCTTCGCCTGGTCAAGCGCACCGGCGGGTTCGAGGACGCCGAGCAACTCCACCTTTTCTACGGCGACCGCTTGGGATCGCCGGGTTCGCTGATCACCTTCCTGGTCTGGGAGGACGGTGCGTCCGGACGCACGGGCAACGGCCAGGTTTCGGAAGTGGCCTTCGCAGTGCCGCCGGCAAGCATCGGCGACTGGATGACGCGGGCGCTTCGCCACGGCATTGCCGTTACCGGTCCCTCGCGCGAATTCGGCGAACCCGTGCTGCGGCTGAAGGATCCTGACGGCGTCATCGTCAAGCTGGTCGGCGTCGATCTGCCCGCCGCGGAGCCATGGGGCGACGCCGACACGGCCATCCGGCGGTTGCGCGGCGTGACCATCCTGACCGAAACGCCGGAGGAGACCGCAGCCTTCGTCGAGCGCTTCGGCTACCGGCCAGGTCCCGCCGACGGCAACAGCCGGCGGATGCTCTCAGACACCGACGCGGTCGACATACGCGACGCCTCCGGCTACGTGCCCGGCATCCCCGGAACGGGCACCGCCGACCATGTCGCCTTCCGCGCGGCGGATGTTCCGGCCGTACGCGCGGCCGAGGCCGGGTTTTCCCGCCTCAACTCATCGCCCACCAATTTCCACGACCGCAAATATTTCACGTCGCTCTATGTGCGCGAACCAGGCGGCACACTGTTCGAGCTGGCGACGGACGGTCCCGGCTTCACCATCGACGAGCCACCCGAGCAGCTCGGCGAGACGTTGTTCACGCCGCCGCGCGATGCCGGCCGCGCGGGCGACATCGAGGTGATGCTGCCGCAGTTCGCGCTGCCGGGCGACGCAAGGATGCCGAGGCGCGAACTTCCCTTCATCCATCGCTTCTTCACGCCTGACGATGCTGACGGCAGCACGCTGGTCCTGCTTCACGGCACCGGCGGCAGCGAGGCCGACCTGATGCCGCTGGCGCACAGGATCGCGCCGCGCGCCACCTTGCTTGGGGTACGCGGACGCAGCGTCGAGGAAGGCTCGATGCGCTGGTTCCGCCGCCTGACCATGACAAGCTTCGACCAGGACGATATCCGCTCCGAGGCGGAAGCCTTCGCGGCCTTCGTCGACGGCGCCGTCTCCGGCTACGGCCTCGATCCGGCCCGAATGACCTTCCTCGGCTATTCGAACGGCGCCAATTTCGCGGCCGCCGTGATGGCGTTGCAGCCCGGCACGATACGCCAGGCCATTTTGCTGCGCGCAATCCCGGTGCTGGACAGCCTGCCGGAAGCAGACCTCACAAACGCCTGGGTGCTGACCATCGCCGGCGCACACGATCCGTTCGGCAAGCGCGGCCCGGAACTCGATGCATGGCTGGCGCGATGCGGCGCCACCGTCGATGCAAGGACCGTCGATGCCGGGCATCAACTGGAAGCGGCGGACGCAGAGATTGCGGCGAAATGGTTCGATGAACGATAGCCAGCGGCAGACAGGCAAGTCGCGCTAAAGGCGTCGCGCCGACCTCAGTCGCCGAGGTCGAGCATCCGCTTGGCGCTTTCCTCGTCCGTGATCAGCACCGTCGGCGCCAGCAGCTTCATCGCGCCGACCAGCGCCTCGGTCTTCTCCGGCCCGCCCGACGTCAGGATGCGGATCGGGGCCTTGCGCAGCCGGTCGACATCGACCGACATCACCAGACTGTTGATCGGGTGGTCGACAAGCTCGCCGTTCCTGTCGAAGAAATGGAAGAGCACGTCGCCCACCGCCCCGCGCGCCACCAGCGCCTCGCGCTCGGCATCCTTCAGGAAGCCGCCGCGATAGAAGGTGGTCGCCGAGGCGATGCCGCCGATGCTGAGCAGCACCGCGTCGAGGTCTTCCGTCATGCGGAACAGCTCCTGCAGACCGCAGCGCTCGACGAGCGCGGTCTTGGTCTCGACGCTGTCGACCACCGCCGGGGCCGGGATCAGATAGCCCTCGCCCTGGAAGGCCTGGGCGAAACGCCAGGCGAATTCGGCCGGGTTGATCTGGCGCGCCACGCCGACGCCACCGAGCAGCGAAATGACCTTGAAGTCGGGCAGCGTCTTCGGATTGATGAAGGACAGCGCGCTGAACAGGGTGCGGCCCCAGCCGACGCCGACGCGCATGCCGGGGCGCATGGCCTCGGAAAGGAAGGATCCCGTCCTGGCGCTGATCGCCGGTATGGGGTCCGCATCGGCGTGCGACAGCGGGGCGACGATCGCCTGCTGCAGGCCGAACGCATGTTCCAGCGCACGCTCCAGCCTGACGATCTCGGCCAGGTCGCCCTCGATGGCGATCTTCACCTCGTTGCGCGCCCGCGCCTCGGCAAGCATGCGAACAACCGTGATACGGCCGACGCCCAGCACGTCGGCGATCTCGTTCTGAGTCATCTGCTCGATGAAATACATCCAGGCGGCACGTATCCGCAGCCTGTCGGCACGCCGGTCGCTCACCGGCGCGCCCGAATCATCGGCGCCGGCGGATTTCATGCGCCCGTTGGCGTGGTTCGCGCGTTTCACCATGGAATTCCCCGCAATGTCCGACCACTGTCCCGCCGCACACGACCACCTGCGCGCCGGATCGTTCGCCGGGCCGACAGCTTAGACCGCATGGAGGGGCAAAAGCGCAATGGGGTTTTCGCGTCGCTGCTCCCAACGGATGAGGCTCGACGGCGGCATGAGCACGCTCTGGCTGGTATCGCGGCGACTCGAATGCCTATATTATGGGGACCAGAGCCCATGGCTCGGTTGGGTAAGGAAACGACATGCTGCGAGAACTTTCGGAGGACGTCAGAATCCGGGTGAAGGACGGGCTGCGAGACCTTCGCACCATCGTCCGCCAGCATCGTCACGACCATGTTTCGGGCAGGCCGGTGCCACCGGCGGCAAAGGAGCAGCCGTTCCCGATCCGCGGGATAGAAGGGCTGCTCGGCCATGCCGTCAGCGCCTTCGACGACGTGATGTCGCTGGCGGAGAGCCTTGCACCGCACAAGGCCCCCGGCGCACCGCTCGTCTCCGGCCCACAGCCGCTGCAATCCTATTTTCGGGCGACGGGCGATTCGGCCCTCCACGGCGAGCGCGCATTCCGCCGCGACCTCTACCGGCTGGCCAAGCTGGTGCTCGAGCAGAAGAGCCTCAACGACTTCCGCATCCGGGAAACAGATTTCGCCGCGGTGCATGGCGCACTCGAGAAACGCGACGCCGTCCTGATTGCCCGGTTGCATGCCGAGACCGGTCGGGACGAGCGCGTTGCGCTGGTGGCGGCCCTGTCGGCCTCGCTGTTCGTCGAACTCGTCCGGCAGGAGCCCATCAAGCTGCCCGCCCCCGAGCCGGACGCCATCGACGCCGGCCACACGATCGCGATCAACTGCCTCGCCGCCATTGCGATAGCCTGCGGCCTCGCCACGCTCGACATGGAGGGCGCCGCCGGCCCCGAACTGATGGAGATCGCGGTGCTGGCTGTGGATGCCCGCGCCGACCGTATTCACGCCGCGCTCAACAGCGGCGACCGGGTGAAACAACTGACGCCGCTCTTCGCCAGCCTGCTCACCCATCTCAACTAAAGCTCCGCGATCGCCTTCTTGGCGCGCTGTATCGAAGACGGGCTCATCGACAGTTCGGTGAGCCCCATCTTGATGAATTGCGGAATGAGGTCGGCGCGGCCGGCGGCCTCCCCGCACATGCCGACCATGATGCCCGCCTCCACGGCTGCCTTCGCCGTCATCCCGATCGCCGTCATCACCGCCGGATTGGTTACGTCGTTCAGCCTCGCCACCGCCGGATGCAGCCTGTCGGCCGCCATGATGTACTGCGTCAGGTCGTTGGTGCCGATGGAGAAGAAGGCGACGTGCCTGGCGAGCTCGGGCGCGATCAGCACCGCCGCCGGCGTCTCGATCATGACGCCCAGTTCGAACCGCGCGAAGGGCGTGCCGGCGGCCGCCAGTTCGGCGGCGCATTCCTCGATCAGCGCCTTGGTCCGCTCGACCTCGGCGATCTCGGACACCATCGGCAGCATGACCTTGACGTTGCCATGGACGGCGACGCGCAGCAGCGCCTTCAACTGCGTCTTGAAGATGTCGGGACGGTCGAGGCACATGCGGATGCCGCGCCAGCCGAGGAACGGATTTTCCTCTTCCGGAAACTCGATGCCGGCGACCGGCTTGTCGCCGCCGATATCGAGCGTGCGGATGATCACCGGATAGGGCGCGAAGGCCCTGGCGAGCGTGCCGTAAGTCTCGGCCTGCAGATCCTCCGACGGCAGATGCGTATGCCGCATGAAGAGAAGCTCGGTACGGAACAGGCCGACGCCCATCGCCCCGGCTTCCCTGGCCGGATCGATTTCTTCCAGCGAGCCGAGATTGGCGGCGACTTCGATCACGGTTCCGTCGGCGCGCCTCGGAACCGTGTCCTTGAACGCCGCAAGGGCCGCACGCTCCTTCTCGGCGTCTTCGGCGAGCCTGACGATCTCCGAACGCGTGGCATCGTCGGGGTCGGCGGACACCCAGCCCCTGGCGCCGTCGATGGCGATCTCCTTCGCTGCGGCGACTTCGCGGACGCGCTCGCCGAGGCCAAGCACCGCGGGAATGCCGTGCGAGCGCGCGATGATGGCGATATGCGAGGTCGCGCCGCCCTTGCCGCAGACGATGCCGCCGATCCGCTTCAGCGGCGCGCGGGCAAGGTCCCAGGCGCCGATGTCGTCGGCGATCAGCACTGCTCCCGAGGGGATGCTGGACAGGTCGGCCTCCTCCTCGCCGAGCAGCGCAAGGGCGATCTGGCGACCCACCGCGTTTATGTCGTCAGTACGCGCCGCGAGGTAGACGTCCTCGACGGCGCTGAATTCGGCCGCCGTCGCCTCGGTCGCGCCGATCACGGCGGACACGGCATCGATGCCCTTCCGGACGAGGCCCTCGGCGTGGCCGATCAGGGCCTCGTCGCCGGCTATATCCATCAGCGCGGCGACGATGGCGCGGTCGCTTTCGGCCAGCGAGGCGTCGGCAAGCGCCTTCGCCATGCGAGCGCGTACGGTTGTGACGGCCGTGCCGAGGCGCTCGATCTCGCGCGCGATCTCCTCAGCGGCCAGGGTGCGAGGCTGTTGCTCGATCTCTTTGGGAAAATGCGCGAAGGCCGGGCCGATGGCGGCTCCTTCGCTTGCCGCGATCCCATGCAGGCGTCCGTCATCCGCATCAGGCGACACCGCCGCGATCGTGGCCTTTCCCGGCGCCGCCGCCTCGACCGCCGGAGCGGTCTCGGCCCCGTCCTCCTCGTCGAGGCCGGAGCGCGGGTTCTCAAGATAGCCGATCAGCGCCTCGACGGCCTCGGCCGCATCGGCGCCGTTAGCGCGCACGGTGACTTCCTGGTTCTCCTTGACCGAAAGCAGCATCAGCTTGACCGAGCTCTTGGCGCTGACGGCCTTGCCTTCCTTGACGATCTCGACGTCGGACTCGAAGCTCTTGGCGAGCCTGACGAAGCGCGTCGCGGGACGCGCATGCAGCCCTTCATGCACTCTGACGATCGTCGAGCGTTCCATCCGAATTACCTTACTGGCTTCTGCGAACCGCTGTCTAAATCAGGCGGCGGCCAAAACGATGACCGCGCCGGCCTTCAATTCGGCGACAAGCGCTTCCGTGTCGACCTCGGAGGCGCAGATTTCGCCCGGCCGCTCGGCTTCCGCCGCGCCGTTGAAATTGATCACCACATGGCCGATCTCGCGCACCTTGGCCCAGGCGCTGGGGCCGATGGCGGTGATGGTGGCGGAGAGACCGCCGATCGCGATCGACGCACCCTTGCTCGGTGCGTCGTCGCTGGGGCCGCTCTCGGTCCTGTGCAGGACCGAGACTTCGGCGAGTTCCGGCGGCGAGCCATCCGCGAACAGGATGACCACGCCGCCTTCCGCGAGGTCCGCCACTTCGGGTCCGATCTCGGTGACCCGTGTCTTCAGGAATACAGACATGCGGCGGAATCCTTCTTGTTTTTCTTAGAGTACGACGAGGCTGAACAGCCAGGCGATCAGGACCGAGACCGGGCCCATGATCTGGCGGCTGATGAGCACCGCCGGCACGCCGATCTCGATCGTCTTGGGCTTGGCCTCACCAAGCGCCAGGCCGACCGGGACGAAGTCGCAGCCCACCTGCGTGTTGTAGGCGAACAGCGCCGGCAGCGCCATCGCCGGCGAGATTGTGCCGTTGGCGATCTGCGGGCCGATGATGGCGACGCCGATCACCTGCGCGATCACCGCGCCCGGGCCGAGGATCGGCGACAGGAACGGCAGGCCGCAGATGGCCGAGATGATCAAGAGACCGACGATGTTGTTGGCGAGCGGACCCATCGGCTGAGCGAGCAGGTCGCCGATGCCGGTGTAGAGGATCAGGCCGATCAGCATCGTCACGAACGCCATGAACGGCAGCACGTTGCGCACGACCTGATCGATGGTGCGGCGGCCGGCATTGAAGAAGATGCCGACGACCCGGCCCATCACGCGGCCGATCGAGCTGATCAAACCGACCAGCCCGCCCTCCACTTCCGGAGCGGCGTTGGCGGCCTTCACCGCCGGCGAATCGGTTGGTGCGGTGCTCAACTCAGCTGACTCCCCTGCAGCCGTGACGGTTTCGGACCCGTCAGCCATCGTTATGTTTTCGGGCTTCACGCCGGACACGTAGATGTCCTCGGTGATGAACTGGGCAAGCGGCCCAGCCTGACCGACCGGCGTCAGGTTGACGGTCGGGATGCGCTTGCGCGGATAGACGCCGCAGCGCGCGGTGCCGCCGCAGTCGACGACGACCACCGCCATCTCGCTTTCGATCGGCGGCGCCTTGAAGCCGTCGACGGCTTCCGCACCAGTCAGTTCGGCGATCCTCGCGGCGAGCGGATGGATGCCGCCGCCGGTCACCGACACGACCTTGCTGCGCTGCTCCGTGGGTTCGATCACCAGCGGACCGCCCCAGCCGGTCGAGCCGCGGGTGATTTTTACGGCCTTGTACTTCTTTGCCATGATGTCCTCCCGGGCCCCGAACTACAGTTCAACGCCCTGGCGGCGGGCCATGATGGCCGTGATCCGCTCGGTGAGCATGCCCTTGAGCAGGATGACGATCAGGCCGACAATCGCGTACCAGATGGCGACCTGGATATGGTAGCCGGATGCGACCGCGCCCTGACGCTCGAGCTCGAGCAGCGCGACGAGCACGCCGCCCCAGACGAAATATTCGCCGGGATTGACGTGCGGGAAGAGACCGAGCGGCGGGTGCACATATGACACCGCGGCGTCGTAGAAGGCGGGCTTGTGCTTTTCTTCCAGGAACGAGCCGAAGGTGTAGGCCATCGGGTTGGTCAGGAAGAAGACCGAGATGACCGGCAGCACGGTGTAGCGGGTCAGCGCGATCTTGCCGGCGCCGCGGGCGATGCCGTGCACTCGCTGCTCGCCGACCAGTTCGGTGACTGCGTAGAAGGCCGTCATCAGCACGACCAGCGTCGGGATGATGCCGGTGACGAAACCGGCGAACACCTCGCCGCCCTTCTGGAAGATGCCGATGAAATATTTGCCGGCGGCGGTCAGCCAGCCGAGCTGCTCTTCCTGCTGGACGTTCTGCAGCCTGTTCTTGAACTCCTCGACGGAGATGCCGTCACTGGCAGACGGAGCCGCCGCCGCCGGGGCATCCGTGCTCGCCTGTGCGAGCACGACGAGGTTGTCGCGCGCATGGTCGATGCCGACCGCGCCGTGATGTATAGCAGCGTCCGTGACCATCGCGCCTGCCACATGCAGGTGCTGGACGGCCATGTCGGCGTGCTGTGCCAACATTGTAAAGACTGACATCTCTCCTCCTTCAGCCGCCTTGCCTCTCTGTCCCTGTCGGCAAGGGGTTGCGCTATGCGCGAGCTACGTTCAAGCCGGACAAGCCCGGCTGCCTCCCTGGCTCCGACCGCGCGCGGTCGATCTGCTCGATCGCACGTTTCACGGCCTCGGCCACACCGGTTTCCCCCTCTCCCAGCACCGCGGGATTGGACCGGAGTTGATCGAGGGTCATCCCCTCGAATTCTTCATGCCTGCGGAACTTGGTGAACACCGTGCGGCCGCTCATGATGAGCAGGCGGCGCACGATCAGGTCGGGCGTCACCACGATGACGACGATGGTGCCCTTGGAAAAACGGCCGCGGAAATTTCCGGCGCCGACGAACCCGTCATTGAACTGGTTGGTGACGCCCTTGAAGACGTCGGTGTAGTGCCGCATCTGAAGCCAGACGCCGAGCGACTGCAGCGCCCACACGCAGAAAAGTGCCAGCAATCCCCATTGCCAGATGGCCATCAGGCTTCCTCCCAAGCCGGTTTCGCAGCGCCGGCAGGCAGCCTGCGAAACACGTTAATGTCAGAACATTTGTTTTCCGGAATGTCAATGTGTATAATTCTTCGAGCGCCGTCGCCCGCACCATATCACCAGATTTGGATCGTTTGGGCCGGTGGTGATAAGACTCTCCACGGGAGAATGCTGATGGACCTGCGCTTCAAGGACGAATTGGCGCTGATGCCTGACCTCAGGCATCGGCTGCGCCGTCTGCGCTGGTTCCGCATGACGTTCCGCAGCCATGCCCGCCTCGTCGCCTCGACCTACGGCCTGCGCTTCGAAATCGACGACGCGAAGCTGACGCGGGCCTTCCTCGACTGGGTCGAGACGATGGAGACGAAGAAGGATTTCGCCAAGGTCGACCGCGCCGACTTCGTCATCTTCGCGGCCGGCCTGGTGCTGCGCGAACTGATCCGGCAGGAGCCGGCGACGGTCGTGGAACGGGGCCTTAGCGCGCCGGCGGTCGCGAACAACCCCGAGATGGCCGACATCGTCGACTTCTGGCCGGAAGGTTTTCTCTACACGAACTTCTGCGTATCGGCGATCGCGGCAGTCTATGAGCAGGAGTTCGGCGAGGCGCCGGCGGTCGACAAATGCGCCGACGACCTCAGGACATGGTGGTCCTACCGCGAGAACGCATCGGAAATGCCAGCCTATGCCGTCGCCTTTCTCGACCGCTTCCTCGGCGCCGAGCCCAACTGGCTGCTTCCCGACGATCCGCGCTCACGCCCGGCGATCGTGGAAGCGCTGGGGTCGCTCGCCGAGCCCCGGCTGACGCATCGCTGACAGGGCCGCGTCTAATCCATCCATCCCAACTCAAGCATAAAATCGGGGCGCGTTCTCGTGGCAGACAAACTGGTCATTTTCGATTGCGACGGCGTGCTCGTCGACAGCGAGCCGCTGGCGGCGGAAGCCTATGAGCGGGTCTATGGCAGGCATGGCATGAACGGCGTCGGCGCCGACATCATCGCACAATGCATCGGGCTCAAGCAGGCCGACATCATCGTCAAGATCAAGGAACTCACCGGCCACGAGATTCCCGAATATGCGCATGGGGACATCTGGGCGGAGACAAAACGACTGTTCACCGAGAAGCTTGTCGAGACGGAAGGCTTGAAACGCTTTCTCGACGGGCTGTCGGTCCGGAAATGCGTGGCATCCGGCTCGTCCCCCGAACGGATACGGCACAGCCTCGAAATCACCCGCCTCGCCGGCTATTTCGGAGATTCGCTGTTCAGCTCGACGATGGTGAAACACGGCAAGCCGGCGCCCGACATCTTCCTCTATGCGGCGGAGAAGATGGGAGCCGATCCGTCGCACTGCGCCGTCATCGAGGATTCGCCGCTCGGCGTCGAAGGCGCGGTCGCCGCAGGAATGATGGTCATCGGCTATACCGGCGGCGGCCATACCTATGACGGCCATGGCAGCAGGCTGGTGTCACGCGGCGCAGTGACCGCCTGCGCAAGCTGGGATGCCGTGCGGGATGAGCTGACGGCGCGCGGCTTCCTGGGCTGACGCTGCCTCTCCCCCCTTGCAGGAGGCTGGAGCTACACCAGTATCCCGAGCGGATTTTCGATGTGGCGCTTGAAGGCGACGAGAAGCTCGGCGCCGAGCGCGCCGTCCACGGCGCGATGATCGGTCGACAGCGTCACCGACATGATGGTGGCGATCTTGATCTCGCCGTTCTTCACCACCGCCCGTTCCTCGCCAGCGCCGACCGCCAGGATCGTCGCGTGCGGCAGGTTGATGACCGCGGAAAAGTCCTTGATGCCGAACATGCCGAGATTGGACACCGCCGTGGTGCCGCCCTGGTATTCCTCCGGCTTCAGCTTCTTGGTGCGCGCACGCGCGGCGAGGTCCTTCATCTCGTTGGCGATCACCGACAGCGTCTTCTCGTCCGCTTTGCGGATGATCGGCGTGATTAGGCCGCCGGGGATGGAGACGGCGACGCCGACATCGGCATGCTTGTGCTGCACCATGGCGGTTTCGGTCCACGACACGTTGGCGGTCGGCACGTCTCGCAGCGCCAGCGCCATCGCCTTGATGACCATGTCGTTGACCGAGACCTTGTAGGCGGGAACCTCGCCCTTCTCGGTCTTCTTCACCGGAGCGGCCGCGTTGATCTGCGTCCGCAGCGCCAGGAGCGCGTCGATCTCGCAGTCCAGCGTCAGGTAAAAGTGCGGGATGGTCGACTTCGCCTCGACCAGCCGCCTTGCGATGGTCTTGCGCATGTTGTCGTGCGGGACGAGCTCGTAGGAGCCTTCCTCGAAGAGCTTCAGTACCGCGTCGTCCGACATCGGCTTGACGGCCGGCGCAGGCCGGTCGGGTGGGGTCGCAAAGCCGGTGCTCGGCGCGACGGCGGTTCCTTCCGGGGCAATCCCCTCCGTCCGCTTCGCCGCCACCTCCCCCTGGAGGGGGGAGGAAAGGCCGGCGACCGCGGCTTCGACATCCGCGCGCACAATGCGGCCATACGGGCCGGAGCCGGCGATATCGGCCAAAGCAATATTGTTTTCGCGCGCGATACGGCGGGCAAGCGGCGTGGCGCGGGTTCCACCCTCCCCCTTGAGGAGAGGGGCGGCGCGCAGCGCCGGGGTGGGGGTTGCCGTCTCAGGCTTTGCATTCGGCGTAGAGGGCGTATCATCCCCACCCGCGCCTTCGGCGCGACCTCCCCCCGCAGAGGGGGAGGTGGGAGCCATGTCCTGCACGGTTTCGCCCTCGGCATAGATCCACGCCACCGGCGATCCCACGGGAATATCCACGCCTTCCTTGCCGACGATGTCGCGGAGGGTGCCGGATGCCGGCGAATCGATCTCCATCGCCGCCTTGTCGGTCTCGATCTCGAACAGCAGGTCGCCCTGCTTCACCGTCGCGCCTTCGGCGACGAACCAGCGCGAGATCTGGCCGGTCGCCATGTCCATGTCGACCTTGGGCAGGATGACTTCGACGGGCATCAGCGTTTTCCGCGCACCAGGTCGCGTGCGGCGGTCACGATGTCCGGAACCTGCGGCACCGTCGCCTTCTCGAGCTCGGGATTGTAGGGAACCGGCGTCTCGGCGCCGCCCAGCCGCACGATCGGGGCATCCAGATAATCGAAGGCATCGCTCTCGGCGATGGTGGCGCTCACCTCGGCGCCGATGCCCAGCGTCTTCACCGCCTCGTAGACGCAGAGCAGGCGCGAGGTCTTCTTCACGCTCTCGATGATGGTGGCCTTGTCCATCGGCCGGATGGTTCGCAGGTCCACCACCTCGATGTCGATGCCTTCGCCGGAAAGAGTCTCGGCGGCTTCCAGCGCCTTGTGCACCATGATCGAGGTCGCGACGATGGTGAGGTCGCTGCCCTCGCGGCGGATCTCGGCCTTGCCGATCGGCACGGTGTAGTGTCCCTCGGGTACATGGCCCTTCATCTTGTAGAGCAGCTTGTGCTCGAAGATCATCACCGGGTCGGGATCGGCGACGGCCGCCAGCAGCATGCCCTTGGCGTCGTGCGGCGTTGCCGGCTGGATGACCTTCAGGCCCGGAACGTGGCCGAGCCAGGCTTCGAGGCTCTGGCTGTGCTGCGCGGCAGCGCCCGTGCCGGAGCCTGCCGGAAAGCGCATGACCACCGGCACCGAGACTTCGCCACCCAGCATGAAGCGCATCTTGGCGGCCTGGTTGACGATCTGCTCCATGGCGAGCGTGGCGAAGTCGGAGAACTGGAACTCGAAGATCGGCCGCATGCCGGTCAGCGCCGCGCCGACCGCCACACCCGCGCCGCCGAGCTCGGAGATCGGCGTGTCCATCACACGGTCGGCCCCGAAGCGCTCGACGAGATCGCCGGTCACCTGGAAGGCGCCGCCATAGACGCCGATGTCCTCGCCCATCAGGAAGACGCGTTCGTCGGCCTCCATGGCGATCGCCATGGCCTCCTGAATGGCCTGCGAATAGCTGAGCTCGCGCGGCATCGCGTCCATGGTCAGGCCGGCTCCGTGTAGACGAATTCTTGCAGGTCCGCGGTGTCGGGAGACGGGCTCGCCTTGGCGAACTCGATGCCGGCCTCGATCTCGGCGCGCACCGCCTCGCGGATCGCCTCGATGCCCTTGTCGTCGATGATGCCGAACTCCTTGAGATCGGCCTCGAACAGCATGATCGGGTCGCGGTTGGAGATCCAGTCCTCGATCTCCTCCTTGCTCCGATAGCGGTTGCGGTCGCTCTTGGAATGGCCGCGGTAGCGATAGGTCTTCGACTCGATCAGCGTCGGCCCTTCGCCCGCACGGGCGCGCTCGACCGCCGCATGCGACGCCTCCGCGACCTCGGAGAAGATGTTGCCGTTGACGATGACGCCGGGCATCGAATAGGCGGCGGCGCGGTCGGCGATGTTCTTCACCGCGGTCGAGCGCGCCGTCGAGGTCGACATACCGTAGCCGTTGTTCTCGCAGACGAAGATCACCGGCAGCTTCCAGATGGAGGCCATGTTGAGCGCCTCGTGGAAGGCGCCTTCATTGTTGGCGCCGTCGCCGAAGAAGGAGACGACCACCTTGCCGTTCTTCAGCTTCTTGGCCGAAAGCGCAGCCCCGACCGCGATCGGGATGCCGCCGGCGACAATGCCGTTGGCGCCGAGATTGCCCATCGAAACGTCGGCGATGTGCATCGAGCCGCCGCGGCCCTTGCAATAGCCGGTCGTCTTGCCGAAGAACTCGGCGAACATCCGCTTCACGTCGGCGCCCTTGGCGATGCAGTGGCCGTGGCCGCGATGCGTCGAGGTGATCTGGTCCTCCGCCGTCAGCGGCATGCAGATGCCCATGGCGCTCGCTTCCTGGCCGATGGAGAGGTGCATCGTGCCGTGGATGAGGCCGCGCATGTAGCTGTCCTCGGCGCCCTCCTCGAAGCGGCGGATGAGGTACATCTTGCGCAGCACCTCCTTCAGCTCGTCAGGACCGTAGTGCCTGTAGGCGAAGGGCAGGTTGGAGTGCGTTTCGTCGGCGAGCTTCCTCGCGGTGGCCATGCTCATGCTCCGTAGACAAGCTTGTCCTGGCGCGCGCGCAGCTCGGCGATCTTGGAACCGGGTGCGGGGGCCGCATTCTGGTAGGTGATGAGTTCGCCCTTCCTGATCGGCGCGGTCACCGAGCCGCCCTGCAGCAGGCCGCAGGGAATGGCCTTCGCCGCGCGCGCCTCGGGCGCGGTCATGATCCAGGCGCGGTAGCAGTACTCGCCGATGGCATCGAGCGTGTCGCCGGGCTGCAGATCCTTCTTGGCAACGGCGCAGACTTCCGCGACCGGCTTTGCCAGCGGCACCATGTCGGCCTTGCCGTAGAGCACCACGCGGGCGCAGGTGAGCGGCACCTCGAGCGAGGTGAGGTGATAGGGCCGGTGGAAGGTGAAGTAGGGACCCTTGCCCATCTTCAGGTCTTCCATGCGCTCGGTGACGCGCGGATGCGACATGTCGGCGATGACGAAGACGCCGGGCGCAACGCCCTTGCCGATCGAATAGTCGACCACGCCGACCTTCGACAGCACGCCGCCATCCTTCTCGGGCACCAGCGTCTTGTTCAGCTCGCCGAGCGTCGCGGCAGGGCCGTGCATGCCGGGTTTGTCGGGCACCAGGCCGGTGGCGTTGGCGATCGCCGCCATCTCGACCATGGTCTTGGAGCCGTCGACGAACTCGACCAGCATGCGCACGTTCATGTGCCGGCGCGCCGCCTCTTCCTCATAGGCGGGCGGCGTGGCGTCGACGTTGAGCGGATTGTTCTTGCCCTTGCCGGCCGCCACGATCGGATGGCCCATGGCGGAGACGAACTCGATCAGCTCCATGCAGGAGGAAGGCTCGTCGCCGGCCCCCAGCGAATAGGTGACGCCGAGACGGTCGGCCTCGCTCTTCAGATAGGCACCGATGGTGACGTCGGCCTCGACGTTCATCATGACGAGATGCTTGCCGTGCTCCATGGCCCGCAGGCCTATCTCGGCGCCGACCGCCGGCACGCCGGTCGCGTCGATCACCACGTCGATCAGATCGTTGCCGATGACGAGGCTGGCGTCGCCGGTGACGGCGATCTTGCCTGACTCCATCGCCCTGGTCAGGTCGCCGGCATTGCCGGCCTCGGCCGAATGGCCCTTTTCCTGGTAGGCGATGTCGACCGCCTTCACCGCGTTCGGGAGGTTGAGTTCGGCGATGGCGCCGATCTCGATGCCGTCCATATGCGCCACGCGGGTGACGATGTCGGTGCCCATCTCGCCCGATCCGATGAGCCCGATGCGAATCGGCTTGCCCGATTTGCCGCGTTCCCTGAGGTCGCGCGCGAGGCCGGTCGGGGAAATGTTGATGCTCATCCGCTAAACTCCTCCTAGCTGCGGCCAGCAATCCCTAGTGAACATATGTCTTTCGATCAAGCGAAATGTTCATAAAGAGCGAAATTTGACAACGAATCCCGCCGGCCGTCGGAATCCGTGCGTTGGATGTAGGCCGGAAGACGGGACGGGGCTACCTCGGAACGGAACAACCCATGCGGAAACCGCCGAGACGCCCGCCGGGCGCCGGCTCGCGGCCGCAAACGGAGCTAGCGCGCCGACTTCTCCGGATCGGAGGGCGCTTTCCTGGCAAGCTGGGAAAGAGTCGTGCGGAACTCGTCGAGGATCGAGACCTGGCGCGACAGGACGTCGAGCCGGCGCTCGCAATTGATGATCGAGGCCGTCAGTTCCTCCACCCTGTCGTTGGAACGGTCGGCCGCGCCGTCATTCTCCATCGCCTCGACCAGGAAGGCCGCGTCCGTCGTTGCCGAGCGGTAGCGGCGCTCCAGTCCGGACCTCTCCACCGCTATCTCGTCCGAGATCTCGTCGAGCAATCGCGCCAGGCGATCGAAACGACGCGCATCGGTCGCGTCGTCCCGTTCGGGATTCCTTGTCCGGAATCCGAAGATTGCCATCCTAGCCGACCTGTTTGAGCGGCGGCACGGCCGCCTCCTCCAGGAGATCGCCGATCACGTCGGCCATGGAGCGGGCGAGGTCCGGCCTTGCCAGCGCAAACGCCACATTGGCCTCGACAAAACCTTCCGGCGAGCCGCAGTCGAAGGTGCGGCCGCGGTAGTGGTAGCCGTAGAAGCCCTGCTGCTTCTCAAGCTTCAGCATGCCGTCGGTGAGCTGGATCTCGTTGCCGGCGCCCCGTTCCTGGTTCTCCAGGATCGAGAAGATCTCCGGCTGCAGGATGTAGCGGCCGTTGATGAACAGGTTCGACGGCGCCGTGCCCTGCTTCGGCTTCTCCACCATCCCGGTGATCCGGAAACCGTTATGCGCCGCCTCGCCCTTGCCGACGATGCCGTATTTGTGCGCCTCTTCAGGATCGCACTCCTGCACCGCGACGATGTTGCCGCCGGTGTTTTCGTAAAGCTCCACCATCTCGGCCATGCAGCTCTTCCTGGACTGCATGATCATGTCGGGCAGAAGCAGCGCGAACGGCTCGTCGCCGACCAGCTCGCGCGCGCACCAGACCGCGTGGCCGAGACCCAGCGGCTCCTGCTGGCGGGTGAAGCTGGTCTGCCCGGCCAGCGGCTGCAGCCGCTGCAGCTTGGCCAGCTGGTCGTCCTTGCCGCGCTGCGCCAGCGTGTGGTTCAGCTCGAACTGCATGTCGAAATGATCCTCGATGACCGCCTTGTTGCGGCCGGTCACGAAGATGAAGTGCTCGATGCCCGCCTCGCGCGCCTCATCGACCACATACTGGATGACAGGACGGTCGACGACCGTCAGCATCTCCTTCGGCACCGCCTTCGTCGCCGGCAGAAACCGCGTCCCCAACCCTGCTACCGGAAATACTGCCTTGCGGACTCTTTTCATGAGGCTCCATCTCGCCTGTTGAACACCGCCCACCCAGTTCCTAAAAGCTATGGTGTCTGCAGCATGGGTCAAGCATGACACATGCCGATCACACCGTTGGCCGACCGCCGAAGCTTACGACGCGTTGGCCTTCACGCTGAGCCGCACCGGGCTCAGATAGTCTTCGGCCGGACGCCCGACGCCGACATAGCCGAAGCCGTGGCCCTTGACCTCGTCCTTGCGGTAGATGTTCCTGAGATCGACCAGCAGCGGCGTCTTCATCACCTGCCGCAGGCGCTTGAAATCCATGGCGCGGAAAGCGTTCCATTCGGTGACGATCACCAGCGCGTCGGCATCCTTCGCCGCATCGTAGGGATCCTTGGCGAAGGTGACGTTGTCCACCATCGACTTCGCCTGCGGCATGCCTTCGGGGTCGTATGCCGAAATCTCGGCGCCACCATCCTGCAGCGCTTGGATGATGGTGAGCGAGGGCGACTCGCGCATGTCGTCGGTGTTCGGCTTGAAGGTGAGGCCGAGGATGGCGATCTTCTTCTCGCTGACGTCGCCGCCGCAGGCAGCGACGATCTTGCGGGCGATGGAGCGCTTGCGCGCCGTGTTCACTGCCACCGTCGTCTCGACCAGCCTCAGCGGACTGCCATAGTCCTGCGCGGTCTTGGCCAGCGCCACTGTGTCCTTCGGGAAGCAGGAGCCGCCATAGCCGGGGCCGGCATGCAGGAACTTCGAGCCGATGCGCTTGTCGAGGCCGATGCCCTGCGCGACCTGCTGCACATTGGCGCCGGTCTGCTCGCACAGGTCGGCGATCTCGTTGATGAAGGTGATCTTCATCGCGAGGAACGCATTGCCTGCATATTTGATCAGCTCGGCGGTGCGGCGGCCGGTGAAGAGCATCGGCGCCTGGTTGAGGTAGAGCGGACGGTAGACCTCGGTCATCACCGCCTCGGCGCGCTCGTCCGACAGGCCGACGACGATGCGGTCAGGCCGGCGGAAGTCATCGATCGCGGCGCCCTCGCGCAGGAACTCCGGATTGGAGACGACGGCGATATCGGCGTCGGCGTTCGCCTTCCTGATGATCTTCTCGATCTCGTCTCCGGTACCGACCGGCACGGTGGACTTGGTCACGACCACAGTGAAGTTCTTCAGCAGCGGGGCGATCGAGCGCGCCGCCTCATAAACGAAGGAGAGGTCGGCATGACCGTCGCCGCGGCGAGCCGGGGTGCCGACGGCGATGAAGATGACCTCGGCATCCTCGACGCCCGTGGCGAGGTCGGTCGTGAAGGACAGACGGCCTGCCTCGACGTTGCTCTCAACGAGGTCCTCGAGGCCGGGCTCGAAGATCGGGATCTGCCCGCTCCTCAGCGCGGCGACCTTGGCTTCGTCCTTGTCGACGCAGACGACGTCATGGCCGAAATCCGCCAGGCATGCGCCCGAGACGAGGCCGACATAGCCGCTGCCTATCATCGTGATCCGCATGTTCAGATCCTTTCAACTTTCAGAGTGGCTGCCGGTGCGGGCAAGCCGTTGGTGGGCGGGCTACCGAGCGCCCCTTTGTATCCGGTTTGGAGGTCGCGTTCCATCGCTCTCAATCGCCGATCAGCGCCACGCCGGTCGAATCGATGCGCAGGCAGCTCAGGCGATGCGTGGCGTAGGCGCCGGTGTCGAGATTGATCCTGTTCGGCCGGAACTGAGGCTCCGCGTTCGGCGTGTGCCCGTGCACGACTATGGCTCCGAACGGTCCGGTATGCTCGAGGAAGGGTTTGCGTATCCACAGGAGATCGTCAGGCACCTGCTCCTCCAGCGTGCGGCTGGGCAGGACCCCGGCATGGGCGAAGAAATACGGGCCGTAGCGGTAACTCGACCGCAGCGACCTCAGGAAGCGGATATCCTCGAGCGGAACGGCACGTGCGAGCGCCGCGCTCAATATCGCTTCCCTCGACGGGTTGACGCCGTAGGAGAGCGCAGTCGCGGCACCGCCCCAATCGAGCCACTCCCGGTCGGAGATGCGCCCCTCGAGAAAATGGAGGAGCACGGCCTCGTGGTTTCCCGACAGGGCCAGCACGCCGCCCCGCTCGATCCGGGCGCGGAGCATGGCGATCACGCCGGCGCTTTCCGGGCCCCGGTCGACATAATCGCCCAGATAGATTTCGAGACGCCGTTCGGCAGTGCCTGCCTCCCAGTCCCGTTCGATCGCCTCGTGCACCCGCCGCAGGAGATCGGCGCGGCCGTGGATGTCGCCGATGACATAGAGCACCGTCTCCGCGTCGATGGCCGGATAGACCGGCTCACCGCGCTTCCCGCCGGCAAGACGCGAAACCCATTCGAGCATTCCGGCTCCCCAGCCGGGCGCGAAGGCTGACGCCTCAGCTCTGCGAAACGTAAGAGCCGAACTTCTCATGGGAATAATATTCGCTGTTTCCGACGCTGGAGGTGTAGAGGCGCAGGCCGTCTTCGTCGGCTTTGTTGAGCAGGCATCCGATGATCTTCTGGCTGACCAGCGGCGCATTGTGAAGCGCGTCGGACACCGTTGCGGTGGAGGTCTTGCCCCATTCGACCACGAAGACGAAGCCGTCGACCGAGCCGGCGATCGCCTTGGCGTCGATGACGGGCGCCAGCGGCGGCAGGTCGATGATGACGTAGTCGTAGGTCTGGCGCGCGGCGGTCAGCAGTTGCGCCATGTTCGTCGAGCCGATCAGGTCGGTCTTCTGGGCGGCGCCGCCCTTGCCCGCCGCCGGCAGGAATTTCAGCCGCTTGGCCTCGTCCGAATAGATGAGGTCGTTGATCGGAGCGTCGTTGACGAGGAACTCGAACAGGCCGCCGCTGGCGTTCGGCGTGATCTCGCGGGTCAGCGTCGGGCTGCGGAGGTCTGCATCGATGACCAGAACCGTGTTGCCGGACGAGGCGACGAGCTCGGCGATGTTCATCGCCACCGTCGACTTGCCCTCCCCCGGCATCGACGAGACGACGCCGATGACGCGCACGCCGCCATCGATCGGGGCGAAGTCGATCGCCAGCTTCACCGACCGCAGCGCCTCGGCGAACCGCGAAAGCGGCGCCTTCATCACATGCTGGAACACGCCAAGGTCGCGGGCGAGTACTCTTCCGTTGCCGGCGTCCTTTCGCGCGCTGCGCAAGGGCCGGCGCGTCCGGGCGAGCTTCGGCAGCACGCCGACGCATGGGTGGCCGAGCACCCGCTCAATCTGGATGGGTGTGCGGAACGTGCGGTCGGCCAGTTCGCGGCCGAGCGCCAGCATCAGGCCGAGCGCAAGACCGGCTATGCCGGAAAAGGCGAAGGTGATGATCGTCTTGGGCGACGACTTCTTGCGCGCCGGCGAGGCTTCGGTCAGCACGCGCGCATCCGTGATCGGGAAGGATTCCTGCTGGAGCGCGGTCTTGTAGCGGTCGAGGAAGCTCTCATAGAGGTTCTGGTCGGCCTGCGCATTGCGCTCCAGTTCACGCAGCCGAACCTGGGCCTGGGCGATGTCGCCGGAACGCGCGGTGTAGTCGGCGAGCGACTTCGAAAGGTCGGCCTCCTGCTTGAGGGCGACCTCGAGATCGCTCTTGTAGACCTGCTCGATCCGTCCGAGCTCCTTCAGGATCAGCGTGTTGATGTCCTCGATCTGGCGGCGCGCCCGCTGGGCGGCCTCGTGCTCTGCCCCATACCGGCGCGACACGTCCGCCTCCTGCTGCGCCAGCTTCGAGCTTTGCTGGCGCAACTGGCTGATCACCTGGTTGTCCAGCGCGTCCACCACGGACGCTTCGGGATTGCCGGACGCTATCATCTGGGCGATCTGGTCGTAGCGCGCGCGGCGCTCGGCCGTCTCCCTCTGCACCTCGACCAGCTTGGTCGAAAGATCCGTCAACTGCGTGTCGGACAGCAACTGGCCGCTGCCTGCATTGGTGTCGATGATGCCGTTCTCGCGCTTGTAGCTCTGGACGAGCTGGTCGGAAGCGACCGCCTTGTCGCGAAGTTCGGTGAGGCGCACTTCCAGCCATGCCGATGCGCGGTTCACCGATTCGTAGCGGGCGTCCAGCTTCTCCTCGAGATAGGCGTTGGCGACCGCATTGGCCGCGTCGGACGCACGCTGGGCGTCCTCCGACCTGAAGTTTATGGCCAGCACGAAGGTCTCATCCAGGCGCTCGACGGACAACCGCCCCGCGAATGCCTCGATGATGCCGCGCGGGACACCGTCCTCCTGCACGGCGGGCGGAGGCGGCCCGAGCCTGATCATCGAGCGGATGACGCTCAGGCCGCGCGAGGCAAGCTGGGCGATGGAGTTCTGCGAGCGGGTGAGTTCCTCGGCCTCGACGAGGCCGAGCTGCTTGATCACCTTCAGCGCGATCTTCTCGGAGCGGATGATCTGCAGCTGGCTGTTGACGTCGACATCGGTGAGGGCCGGCTGCATGCCCGGAGGGTTCGGATTGCGGCCGTCGAAGGTCTGGGCGTTCTCGATGTCGAGATAGACCAGGGCGGTCGAATTGAACATCGGCTTGGTGGTGATCAGGTAGATCACGCCGACCACCAGCATCACCGCGACCGCGGCACCGATCAGCAGGGCGCGGCGCCGCAGGATGGCGAGCAGGTTGGCAATGCTGAGCAAGTCCGCCGCCGTCTCGGCGGACGGCTGCGGCCGAGGCGATTCGGCTGGCCAGTTCTTCTGGAGCTGCACGAGCATCGGGCGGGTCCCTGTGTTGCGATGCACAAATCTCTTGAATTCAGTGGCTCGAACGATCAGTCATCAGCGCCGATTATTCGAACATAAGTATCTGTATTCAAAAGATTATCCAAACACCTTTCATTGCCCAAGCCCGTGGAATGCAAGTTATCAGAGTTTTGTTGCAGTGCAAGAGAATATCCCAACAGAACATGGTTTTGAGGCCGAAGTTTGAAGGCCGCCCGCTGATGGGGCGCTCTGCCGCAGCTATCTGTGGCCGCTCGCCCTCGCGCTTGGCGTGGGCGTCCAGGTCTGGAACCTGTCGCCGCGCACCGAACGCCACACGCCCCATGCGGTTCCGGCAAAAGAGAGGAGCATGGCGAGCGTCTTCAGGGCAGGTCCGAATTTCGCCGCGACCAGGAGCGCGAAAGCGGCAATCACGATGAGCACTGCGCCGAGCACCGGCGCCGGCGGAAACACGGCGAGCATGGCGAGCAGGAAGAACAGCCCGGCAAGCAGGAGATTGTAGCCGATCACCCACTTCAGGAGCCGATGCGACACGTAGCAATAGGCAAGCGCCGGCCGCGGCCAGATCTCGGGCCAGATGAGGCGGTGCACGTTGAAGGCCTGGCAGGCGATGCGGATTTTGCGGCGGAACTCGTCATAGGTACTCGTCGCCGATTTCTCGAAGGCGAGCGCATTTGGAGCCCGCACGACCCGCATGCCGTCGATCAGGATCTTCATGGAGATGTAGAAGTCGTCGATGATGTCGTCTGGCACGACATGGTGGGCGGTGCGCCTTATGGCGAACAGCGATCCGTCGGCGCCGACGACGCTGTACGCATCGCTTTCCAGCTGCTTGATCGCCTCCTCGATGCGCCAGTAGAGCGAGCCGGAGCTGCTCATCGCGCTCTCGTCCGGATTCGAATAGACGAGATGGCCGCACACGCAGCCGACCGCGGGGTCGGAGAACCACGGCGCGATTTCCGGCAGCACGATGAGGTCGAGCTCGACATTGGCGTCGGTGAACACCACGATGTCGGCCGTGCATCTGTCGACCAGCACGTTCATGCCGTGCGACTTGCCGCGCCTGACTTCCGCGGCGACCACATTGATCCTGTCCCTGAACGGCTCCAGCCGCTCCAGCGTGCGGTCCGACGCGCCGTCGACATAGATGAAGAGCTCGCAGTTCGGCACCGCCTCGGCGACCGCGATCATGTTGCGGGCCTTTTCCGCGATGGTCCGCTCCTCATTGTAGGCGCAGACGCAGATCGCAAAGGTCGGCAGGGATGAAGGGGCAACCGGCGGCGACGGCCGGCGACGGACAAGCATCAGCGACAGCGGATAGGTCACGAACGGATGGATGCTGAGCAGCAGGAAAAAGACAGACAGGCCGATGCATATGGCAAACGTCACGGTGCGGGCACCCTCACAAAAACCACCCTCCGATCCCGCCCCGCGCCGCCGGATGCCTGGTCCGGCTGCAATATATGTCGTCCCCAGCAGAAAAACGGCCCTGCCGCATGGACAGGTGACTGCGCCAACAGGGACACGTCACACTCCACTCGAAGCGCCGCGCGCCAACCCGTGCAAGACCTGCCAAACCCGTGCAGGCGGGATACCGCATGGCTAATGGGCCGCGAAACCGGCGTGTTGTCAACGCTCATCGTCACGAGGCTTGTGGCTCAATCAAGCACAGCCGGACAACATAAAACGGTCTTTCCCTCGATCAACTTTCGTCAAAGCCTGAAAAATCTTGCCGGACCAAGGTCCTGATACGCGCCGCGGAAACTCCGGGACAGAACCGATCCGGCTGCGACATTTTGGACGAAACACAAAAAAACCCAACTCCCGTCATTTCTCCGACGCAATACGTTCGCTATTCTTTCCGCGCTGGACTTTGCACTTGGGCGGGGTGGATCGCCGCGCGGCTAAATTGTGTGCCTGCGCCAACCGTCAACCGGAGCGGCGCCTCGCCGTTCAGGCCACAGAAGCGAGCCCATGGCGACCGACGTCTCTCAGGCATCCACTCTTTCCACCTCTCGCAGTTTTATCTTCGGAACAAGCGGCGCGGACACCATCGCCGGCACTGCCGGCGCCGACATCATCTATGGCCGCGCGGGAAGCGACGTTCTTTCGGGCGACGCCGAAGCCGACATGTTCGTGGTGCGCCGCGGTGAAGGCTCCGACACGATAACCGATTTCCAGGCCGGATCCGGCGGCGACATCCTTCGCCTCCAGAACTACGGACTTTCAGACTTCGCGGCTTTCAAGGCGGCATCGGTCCAGTCCGGCGCGGATCTGTCGGTAACGCTGCCCAACGGCGAGACGCTGACCCTGACCAATGTCGATGGCGAAGCCCTGCTGCCCGAGAACCTCAAGCTCGACCAGCCGCTTCCGGTTTCGGGCGCGCCGACGGCCTGGAACTCGACCTACGAACCGGGCAGCACGCTCGAAGGCACGGCGGAGAACGACCAGCTTGCCGGCAGCAATCCCGACATCACGCTGGTCGGCGGCATGGGCGACGACACCTACATCGTCTGGGACCACACCAACACGGTGGTCGAAGAGGCCGACGCCGGCATCGACACGATCTCCACCTACGGCGTGCACGGCTACTCGCTGGCCTCCGCGCCCAATGTCGAAAACCTCACCCTGCTCGGCGGAGAAACCTCTTCCGCCCGCGGCAACAGTCTCGCCAACATCATCACCGGCAACAGCGCCAGCAACCTGATCGACGGCGGCGGCGCCGACGACGTGCTCATCGGCGGCGGCGGGCGCGACACATTCGTCATCCGCCAGGGCGAGGGTTCCGATACCATCATGGATTTCGAAGCCGGCCAGCGCGGCGACACCGTGGCGCTCGCCGATTTCGGGTTCGAGAATTTCGCCGCCGTCAAATCCGCCCTGCACCAGGTCGGCTCGGACGCCATCCTCGATCTCGGCGACGGCTCCATCCTGACCTTCCGCAACAGCCAGACCGCCGACTTCTCCGCAAACAACTTTTCGCTCGCCGTCGACACCGCCTCCCTCGTCCAGACATTCAACGACGACTTCAACGAGCTCGACCGTTTTTCGGACGGCGACGGCACCTGGCGCACCCGCTTCGAATGGTGGGGCGACGGCGCCTTCACGCTGGCGCAGAACGGCGAGCGACAGATCTATGTCGACACCGACTTCCGCGGCCTGACGAACACCGAGCAGGAGAGCCCCCTCGGCTACAATCCGTTCTCGATAGAGGACGGCAAGCTCGTCATCACGGCCGAGCCGATCGCCGATCCGAGCGCCGCGACCAAACATTTCGACTACACCTCGGGCATGATCTCGACACATTCGTCCTTCTCGCAGACCTACGGCTATTTCGAGATCACGGCGGAACTCCCCAAGGAGCCGGGCACATGGCCGGCCTTCTGGATGCTGCCCGTCGACAATGGCTGGCCGCCGGAGATCGACATCCTCGAAGCCTATGGCGACATCTCCAACCAGGTTCACACGGCGGTCATCGGCACCGGCGGCACGACGGACACCTGGGCGCAGGTGGACACCTCGGAGGGGTCCCACAGCTACGGCATGATGTGGACGCCCTATGAGATCACCTTCTACGTCGACGGGGTGAAGACCTCCTCCGTGGCCACTCCGACCGAACTGCACGATCCGATGTACATGATGGCCAACCTGGCGATCGGGGGGCTGGCCGGAAACCCGGATCCCGCGCTGGTCGCGCAGTTCAGCATCGACAACATCGCGGCCTACCAGCTGCCGGAATATACGCTCGATCAGTACACGCTGCGCCAGAGCGGCGCCCATACGCGCTACATCGAGGGAACCTACGGCCCTGAGACCCTGCAGGGGACGTCGGGCAACGACTTCCTCAACGGACGCGCCGGCGCCGATTCGCTGATCGGCGGAGCCGGCGACGACACCTACAACGTCAATGACAGGACGGCGAAGGTGTACGAGAATTTCGACGGCGGCATCGACACGATACGGGCCTCGGTGAGCTACGCTCTGCCTGCCAATGTCGAGAACCTGTACCTGGTCGGCAATGACGGCTGGAACGGCGCCAAGGGCAACGACCTGCCCAACATCATCGTCGGCAATGGCGGCGGCAACACCATCACCGGCGGACGCGGCAACGACATACTGACGGGCGGCGCCGGTCCCGACACCTTCGTCTTCAGCCGCGGCGACGGCTCCGACATCATCACCGACTTCCAGGCCGGGCCTGGCCGCACCGACGTGGTCAAGCTCGTCGACTACGGCTTCTCCACCTTCGAGGAAGTCCAGGCCGCGATGACGCAGTCCGGCGACGACATCCACCTGGCGCTCGACGGCTTCGAGACGCTGGTGTTCCGAGGCAGGCAGATTTCCGACTTCGCGGCAGACGACTTCCTGCTGCCGGACATCCCGCCGGAGAGCCTGGCCTGGATCAGGGCCAACATCGGCACCGAAGGGGCCGACACTATGCTCGGCAGCGCGTCCAACGAGCGGTTCGAGGGCAAGGGCAATGCCGACACCTATTCCGGCGGCATGGGAGACGACACCTATCTCGTCGACAATGCCGAGCAGCAGGTCGTCGAGCGGCCGCGCGAAGGCATCGACACCGTGGAGGCCTACATCTCCTACGCGCTGCCGGACAATGTCGAGAACCTCAAGCTGCTCAATCCGGGAACGAGCGGAACCGGAAACGACCTCGCCAACCGAATCACGGGCTCGGAGGGCAGCGACGTCCTCAATGGGCTCGGCGGCGACGACTATCTGGTCGGCGGCCGCGGCGCCGACGTATTCGTGTTCGAACGTGGAAACGGCTCCGACACGGTCGCCGATTTCAGCGGCAGCGCGACGGAGGAAGGAGATACGTTGCGTTTCGTGGGCTACGGCCCCGACGCGTATCTGACAAATGTGGAGGATAACTGGACGATTCACTATTCCGGAGGGGAGGAGAGCTTCCACCTGTCCGGGGTCACGTCGCTTTCGCAGACCGACTACGTCTTCGCCTGATACCCGTCCGTGCGATTCGCGTTACCAGGGTGCCGTCCCATGATGCGTTACCTCATGCCCGATGATGCAGGAGCGCGCGCTCGAGGCTTGCCGCCGGCAACAAGAAAGCGGCCGACCGCCCATGATGCAGAGCATCTTCCGACCCTGTGCAAGCGCGGCAAAGATAATGCTGCGACGCAATATCCAGAGCGTGACGACATAAACTTTTATATCCAAAGCAATCATAATGTGAAACTTGGCAACCTTGGAGAAATATTTACAAATACATCGTGATTTTTGCATCGCAACATAGCAGTTTAAAAATCAGTATAGCTTTCCTATCTTTTGTTCTTGATACCGATATTACGGAATAGCGGTACGGATAGACACAAAAATGCCCTCTTGATCGGGCTCAAGATCGATGGTTTAAGTTTATCGTTCGCGAAGGGGCGCATCAGGGGCGGGTCGCGTGCGGATAGCGTTGATGGAGACGTCTGATGCTAAAAGCCGAAAGTTCCCTGGATAATGCCGCCGGCTCGACAGTCGAGATCGTCGGCGCCGGGTCGGCTCGATACACGCCTGGCGGTACGCTCAAGCGAGTGCTCGATATAGCCATAGCGACGACCGGCATGGTCGTGCTGTGGCCTCTCATGCTGATGGTGGCGCTGGCCATCCGTTACACCGATCCTGGACCGGCCATCTTCGGCCACGAGCGGATCGGCCTGAACGGCCGTCGCTTCAAATGCCTGAAGTTCCGGTCGATGATCATCAATTCGGATGCCGCGCTGCGCGATCTTCTGGATCGTGATCCCACCGCCGCTGCCGAATGGGCGCAGTCGCAGAAGCTGAAAAACGACCCGCGCATCACCAAGCTCGGCAAAATGCTCCGGGAAACCAGCCTGGACGAACTGCCGCAGCTCTGGAACGTGCTCAAGGGCGAGATGAGCATCGTCGGCCCAAGGCCGATCGTCTCGGCCGAGGTGCGCCGCTACGGCAACCACTTTCCCGCCTACGCCGCCACCAAGCCCGGCATCACCGGCCTCTGGCAGGTGACCGGACGCAGCGACTGCACCTATGAGGAGCGCGTGTCGCTGGACGTGGCCTATGTGGAGAACTGGTCGCTTCTGCGGGACGTGTGGATCATCGCCAAGACGGTGATCGTCGTGTTCGGCCGCAAGGGCAGCTACTGAAGCTGCGCCTTACGGCTCTTCGCCGACCTTCTTTGGAAGGTGCATGTCGCTGGGTACCGGCTTCCGGGTTTCGGTCGCTTCGGCTCCCGGCTTCCTGCTCCAGGGCTTGGCGACAAGCAGCATGGTGATGAAGTATGCGCACTCGATCACGAGCAGGGCGATGAGCGCCGCGGCCAGCATGGGCAGCACACCTTGCGCGCTCACGGCATATGCGCCGAGCACGGCAGGAACCAGCGCGATCAAGCCTACGGCGACGGCGGAAAGCCGTATCACTCCGCAACCGACGCCGATGGCAAGATACAATAGGACTACAGTTCCGGTCATCGGTGCCCCTTCCGTTGAACCGTGCGCTACTGGCCCGCAGTTAAGTTTCGCTGAAACAAACCAGTCAAAACCAATGCGCTGCCTAACTTGGTAGCAGCCGAGGGAAGAAAAGCCAACAAATTAGTCGATGCATGGCACCCATCAAATCTACCTCGCCGATCAAGTGTTGCGCGACCGCATCAAAGGGAACGATCAATGATAATACGGACGTCGGCTGAAGACAGTTCCACGGAACCTTTGTTTTCAATCGTCATGGTTACTTACGCGCGCGACCACCTGGTCCCGGAGACCATCGCGCAGGCGGCCAAGGTGGCCGGACCGCGGCTCGACGAGGTCGAATTCATTCTTGTGGACAACAATGTCGACGAGACGGATCGCTCGGCCTTTCTCGCCCCGTTCAGCCGCTGGCAATATGTCAAGCTCGGCTACAACAAGGGGGTCTCGGCCCGCAACGACGGGGCGAACGCCGCGCGCGGCTCCTACACGATCTTCGTCGACGACGATGCCTTCCTCAATCCGGAGGGCGTGCTCGACCGCTACGAGGCGGCATTCCAGGCCAATCCGAACGTCGCCATCGTGACGGCCCGTCATATCGATCATGCGACCGGCGTCACTCCCCGCGCCTCTTTCCCCCACACCGACAAGTCGCTGCCGCAGGACCGCCCGTTCAAGACCTTCCGCTTCCAGGGCAACGGCTTCGCCATGCGCCGCAGCGCCTTCGACCGGATCGGGCCGATGTCGGAGGAATTCTTCTACGGGCTGGAGGAGATCGACTACGCCTACCGCGTCGTCGATGCCGGCTACGAGATCTACTACGAGCCGGCCTGCTGGGTGGTCGAGCACAATGATCCGGGCGGCCGCAAGCCGAAGAAGGAGGTCGAGGAGATGCGGCTGACCAACAAACTGATCATCTCCTTCAAATACCTGCCGGCAATCTATCTGCCGCTCAATTTCGTGCTGTTCTCGGCCTACGTCTTCTATCTCAACCGCGGCCAGATCAACGTCTTCCGCTCCTTCGGCAATTTCCTGAAATGGGCGCGCGAGCATCCCGGCCGCCGCAAGCCGCTGGGACAGCCTGCAATCGCCTATATCGAAAGCTGCGGCGGAGCAGTGTGGAAATGAGGACTCTCGCCGCGCGGCTTTCCCGACGTCTTGTCCGCTGCGCGGCGGCCGCTGCCTTGGTCTCGGCGGTGACGCCCGCCCAGGCGACCGAAGTCGGCGCCTATCGCGGCCCGGGATGCGACGGCCGCGCCGCGATGGCGGAACTCGAGACCTTCCTCGGACGCAAGATCGAGCGCACCGTCGACGCGCTGAACCAGGAAAGCTGGGTCGAGATGCGCCGCAGCATCCCCTGGATCGTCAAATGCTGGGCCGATTCCGGAATCAAGCTGACCCTTTCCGTGCCGATGCTGCCACGGGGCAATGCGGGCACGCTGAGCGAAGGCGCCGACGGCGCCTATGACGCCATTTTCACCCAGACCGCCAATGCGCTGGTCAGGTACGGGCTGAACGACACGGTCATACGGATCGGCTGGGAGTTCAACGGCAACTGGATGCCGTGGGCCGCCTCGAAGGACCCGGAGAGCTACAAGCGTTATTTCCGCCGCATCGTCGAGATCATGCGCCGGGCGCCCGGACAGCGCTTCAAGTTCGAGTGGTGCCCCAATCACGGCCGCCACGACATGGACCCGACCGAAGCCTATCCCGGCGACGACGTCGTCGACATCATCGGCATGGATATCTACGCCGAGACCTGGGACGCCTCGACCGCCGATCCGCACGACCGTTTCCAGCATTTCGTCGACCAGCCGTTCGGGCTGAAATGGCACCGCGACTTCGCCAGGGAGCACGGCAAGCTGATGTCCTATCCGGAATGGGGCGTCGGCGACAAACCCGGCGGCGGGGGCGTCGGCGACGATCCCGTGTTCATCGCCGGCATGGCGGACTGGTTCGAGGAGACGAAGCCGCTTTATCAGAGCTACTGGGACGTCCAGGCCGTCGACTACAACGCCCGCATGTCCAATGCGCAGTTTCCCCGCGCCGCCGAGATGTTCAAGCGCCGTTTCGGAGCCGACAGCGGCGGCTAGTCTACATCTGCTCCGCTTCGCGCTTGCGCAGGAAGACGAACAGCGATTGCGCCAGCCAGCGCGGCGTCAGCGCCATGTAGGCGAGCCACATGCGGGCGACCACCGTGCTGCCGAAATTGTAGGACGGCTGGGCGTTGTAGCCAAAACTGTAATCATCGAAGCGCGAACTCCGGAAAGAGCGGCCGATGTCGCCCAGCGTGTTCATCCGGTAGACCGTCGGGAAGACGTCCTTGTCGTCGCGTCCCGCCGGCTGCGCCCGTCTCAGCACCTTTGCATGCAGCGAATTCGGAACGAGCCGCGCGCCGAGGCCGACATAGCCCCATTTGTTGGGCGTCCACGCGCAGAACCAGCCGCCTGGCTTCAGCACGCGGTCGCATTCCGAAACGAAGGCGGCGGGGTCTTCGACATGTTCCAGCACGGCGTAGCTGTAGATCAGGTCGACGCTTTCGGCGTCCAGCGGCAGCCGCCCGTCTGCCTCGATCACATGCGTCTCGTCCATAGCGTCGTTGGTGGCGACCTCGGGATCGACATCGACGCCGATGACCCTGTTGCAGCGTCCCTTGAGCGTCGAGATCGCATTGAGATGCGGCCCGAACTCCGGAAAGCGGTTTCGTCCCGCGCCAAGATCGAGGACGATATCCGTCGGACGAACGAGTTCGTTGACCATGGAGAAGAACAGGAACCGGTCCTGGCGGTGAAGGAAGCGAACGACACGCCTTTCGGGGAAAAGGCGGATCATGGGGTCCACGCGCGCAGCCATGCTTGGCCTCCACTCCCCCGCGCAGGTCTTATTCAGACACCCTGATTAAGGCATTTGTTGCCTGCCTGCGTCAACGCTGGCACGCCAAAAAGAGGCGCGGCCAGAACCATACCTCAGGCTACCAGCCCGATGTCGCGCGCCCAATCGGCGGTCATGGCGATGCCTTCGTCGACGCTGGTCCGCGGCACGAAGCCGATCTTCGCAGCGCGGTCCATCGAATAGGTGACATCGGTGGCAAAGCGGTTCATCTCGTCGTCGTTCGGCCGCAGGCGCAGATCCTCCTCCGCCTTCTTCATTGCCGACTTGATCTTCGAGCTGCGCGAGGCCACGGCGACCAGCAGGTCCCTGTGATTGGCGAGCAGGTATTTGCCGACCTTGCGGACGGGCCGGCGTAGCGCGACCTTGAGCCCGAGCGACGGATCGGGGGCGGCAAGCCGCGGAAAGCCGAGAGCGTCGTTGAAGCGCTCGAGATAGGAGTTCCAGCTCGGCACTTCGGGGCCGTTGCCGTTGAAGACCGCGAAGCGGCCGGTGTCGTTCTCGATCATGAAGCGGATCATGCGGACGAGGTCGCCCACATAGACGAGGTTGCACTTGCCCTCGCCCCTCGCGCCGAGCGCCGTCCAGCGACCCGAAGCGAAACGCGCGACGTAGGGCGCGCTCCACTGCTGCGAGAACGGCCCGTAGACCAGCGTCGGCCTGATCCCGACAACAGGGAAATCGTCGGTCGCCAGCTCGTCGCAGACGGCCTCGGCGACGAGTTTGCTGTTGCCGTAGGCCGACATGTCGCCGACCGGTGCCGTGTCCTCCCCGATCAGCCCCGTCGCGTCGCCATAGACGGCGACCGAGCTGGTGAAGACCATCTTCGTCGCGCCTGCGACCTTCGCCCGTTCGATGAGCAGGCGCGTACCTGATTTGGCGACTTCGTCGTCCTCGTCCGGCCCACGCGCGCAATGCACGACGACGTCGACGCCCTTCAGCGCATCGTCGAGCGAGGCCTGGTCCATCACGTTGCACTGGACGATCTCCAGCGGGAAACGCGCGATGCGCGCCGCACTCATCCAGCGGCTGATGCCGGCCCTGACATCCCACCCCGCAAGGTGAAGCGCCTCGGCGACCCAGCCGCCGATGAAGCCGCCGGCGCCGGTGACGAGAACGACGGGTTTCGTCGTCATGACGCCCACTCCCTGTAATAGCTCGGCAAGGGGCTGTCGGCGGCGTCGTAGATCGCATCGACCGCAGCCAGCGGCGCGACGACGCTGGCCGCATCGACCAGCAGCGCCTCGCGGCCCTCGACCGCCGCGGCAAAATTCCTGAGCAAGATTTCGGCGAAATCGGTCCAGCCTGCCGGCCCCGGCCCTCGCTTCGACTGCCAGCCGCCGGAGCCGGTGCGGATCTCGATGGTCGAGAAATCCGTCACCGAGCCGCGGATCGCACCCTTGGTGCCCTCGACGACGAAGCCGTTGGCGAGCTTCGAATGGAAGCTGACGGCGAGATCCATTTCGACATCGCCGAACGCCAGTTGCGCACGGGTGAAACACTCCGGCCCGCCGAACCCGTCCATCGCGGCGGACACCACGCGCGGCTCTTCATTCAGCCACCAGCAGACGACGTCGAGCACATGCACGCCGATGTCGAGCAGCACGCCGCGCGGGCGTCCGGTCTTCCACGGCCGCCGGAAATAGAAGCCGGACTGTGTCGGCCATTCGAACTTCTGGCCCTCCGCCCAGTTGATGCTGCAGACATCGCCGATCTCGCCGGCCGCGATGATTTCGCGCGCCAGCCGGTAGGACGGGCAGAAGCGTCGATACTGGTTTGCCGTGAGCAGCGAACGGCCGCCGGCTTCCGTCAACAGCCGCCTGGCATCGTCCGCCGTCTCGGCGAGCGGCTTCTCGACGATGACGCTCACGCCGCGCTCGATCAGCGGAAGCGTGGTCGCGACATGCAGGTGGCTCGGCGTTGCGTTGACCGCGGCGGTGACCTTCGCCGGCAGTTCGGCGACGTCGCCGACAAGCTGCCCGCGGCGGAAGCCGAACGCCGCCGCCGCCTTCTCGCGCCGCTCGACCGACGGCTCGACCAGCCACACTTTCTCGCGCGCCGCGGCGTCGGCCGACAGCACGGGGAAATAGTAGGAGTCGGCGATCGCCCCGCAACCGATGATGGCGAGGTCGAGGTCACCGAGCATCGCGACTTCCGATGATCCGCGCATGGAGATCCTGTCGTGCTTCATGCGGCCAGCCGCCGCGTCATCTCCACCTGGTCCATGAGCTGCGACCGCTTGCTTTCGTAGGTGCGGTCGTCGCTCAGATAGCTCGTCGCGTGCATCGCCTTGTGCATGGTGTCCGCGGCCCTGTCGAAGAGCCGCCGGTCGACGCTGCGCAGCATGCCTCTCGACGCCGTTTCGGTCGCCGGCTTCACCGCCCTGCGCCACAAACGCTTGGTGTTCTTGTTGACGCGCCGCCAGGCCGGAGATTCCTCGCGCTCCGAAGCCTGGTCGAGATGGCGCAGCAACTCGTCGGCCATGCCGTCATCGGCAGGCGCCGACGCATCGAATACCGCTGGGTTCAGATGCCCATGTCCCATGAAGGTCACCAGCCGGTCGCGCGCCGCATCGAGCAGCGTGCTCGGCGGAAGCCGGATCGGCCGATAGGGCAGGCCCATCGACAGCGTCCAGTCCATCCATTTGAACGAGCTGATCTCGCGCGACGAGACCAGCGGCACGAAGGGCACGCGCAGCGTATCGGCGACGATCGCCCCGTGCATGGCTTCGGTGAGAACCAGCCTCGCCTTGCCGATCAGCTCGAAAACCTCGTGAAAATTCCATCTGGGGTCGATGTAGGTGATGCCGAGTTCGGCGCAGACCTCCTCCCAGGCTCCCGTTTCCGTCGAGGAGACATGCGGCACGAACACGACGCCGCCGGTGCGCGCTTCGTCCGGCTTCACCAGCCCGTCCATCGTTCCAAGCAGGATCGCCCCGTCGGTGATCACGGCCCTGGCCGGCAGGCCGGCGGCGCGCGCCGAGAGCGGACCGCGTATGCCGAGCACGCTCCACGATCCGTCATGGAGGTTTTCCGGCAGCGGCGAATAGCCGACCCCCGACCCCAGCACGATCTTCAGACGGGTCTGCGGCACCAGCCTGTTGAGGATGGTGCCGACGCCGACGAAGGTGATGCCGTCGGCGCCCTCATCCCACATGCCGGGCAGCAGTTCGGGCCACAGCCACGCATTGAGGTCGTCGCCGAAATTGCCGTGGGGCGAACGGAAATAGTGCAGCTTCATCAGGAACTCGCTCTTTTTCCGGCGAACAGGGGCTTCAGTTCCATGTGCATGTTGCGGCGCCACGACGGGAAGCCGAACCAGAGCAACGAAACGAAAAGCACCGCGCCGGTGATTGCGGTTGCAATGGCGCGCAGCAGCGCGATGTCGGAAAGCTCGAGGAAGAGCGGACGCGCAACGACGAGCACCGCCGTCATCGCGAGGGCAGCGACCAGCGGCGGCATCAGGGCGCGGCCGAGCATGGCGGGCGCCGCCCCGATCGCGACCTTCAGCAGCCAGACATTGACCAGCGCGATGACGCTGGCGCGGATGACGTTGGCAATGAGCACCGGCACGACGCCGAACGGCGCCGACACGACGGTCAGGGCGATGGCGAGCACCACCTGTCCGAGCGCCTGCCAGAGAATCCAGCGCGTGCGGCCGGCAGCAGTCAGCGCCGAGCTCAGGAAGTAGTTGATCGTTGCGGCCACGGAGATCGGCGCGAGGATCTGGATGAACAGGATCGCGTCGCCCCATTCGTCACCGAAAAGGCTCGGAACGACATCCGGCGCGACGATGGCGATGCCGAAGAACAGCGGGTAGAGCGCAGTACCCGACACGCCGATCAGGCGCACCGTGGCGCTGGCCATCGCCGCCGTGTTGTGCTGCAGCCGGCTCAGCGCCGTCAGCGAGACGTTGACGACAGGCTGCACCGCGATCGCCATGACGAAGTCGAAGAGCTTCCAGGCGATGCGCAACTGGCCGAGTACGTGGGGGCCGAACAGATAACCGACGGCGACGTCGATGATGCGGACGTTGGCGATCTGCAGGAAGGTGACCAGGCTGACATCGGTGCCGACGCGGGCGAGCGACAGCGCATCCGCCGTTGCCCAGCGCCACTTCGGCCGCCACGGCAGGCTCCACCACACCATCACGGCGAGCACGAAGGCGATGAGCAGACGCTGGCCGACCATCGCGTAGATGCCGAAGCCGTAGAGCGCCATGCCGACGGAGGCGATGCCGCCCAGTATCGACGCCGTCACCATGCGGGCGGCCAGCCACTTGAAGCCGAACGACCGTCGCAGCCACGCCTCATGCACGGCGCTCAGCGTCTGCAGCAGGCAGATCGGCGACAGCAGTTGCAGGACCGGCGTCAGCGAGGGCATCGCGAAGACGGACGCCACCAGCGGCGCGCTGAAGAACACGATCGCCGTCATCGCCAGCCCGAATGCCTGGAGCATCCAGAAGCTGGTGCTGGCGGCCGTGTCGTCGAGTTCTTCGCGCTGCACCAGCGCCTGCACCTGGCCCAGGCAGCCGATCAGCGCCAGCAGATCGATCACCACCGCCGCGATCGCCATCACGCCGAAGTCGCTCGGCGACAGCAGCCGCGCCAACATGACGAACAGGATGAAGTTCACCGTCTGCTGGCCGGCCGTGCCGGCAAGGCTCCACACCGAGCCTATGAAAACCTGTTGCTTCAGCGCCATCGTTCGACCAGCCAATCGCCTATGCGCGCGCCGTCGCCGGCCCACCGGCAAGCGGAAGGCGCAACTGCCCGAACCCGCCTGCCGGACCGGCCGTGCGGGACGCGTTGCGCGCCACCATGACGCCGCCGGCCAGGAGCATCGCGTAGATCGTGTGCAGGGGGACGTTCAGCGAGCCGTTCATGAACTGGTACTGCAGGAAGACCACCCAAGAGATGGCGAACGGCACCCCGTGGCCGAACATCGCGGTGATGATGAGAAGCGCCCAGAAAGCGAACGCCACGATGCCGTATTCGACGAAGACCTTCGAATAGGGCGCCCAGGCGAAGTTCGCGCCGAGCTGCGACTGTCCCTTCGGCATGGAACCGGCGCCCTTGCCGATGAAGAGATCGGTCTCGTCGCCGAACATGGCGTCGACCACCGCCTCGGCCGGCCGCGAGAACCGCATCTCGCCGCTGGTGCCCCGCGCCCCGAACTCGCCGATGCGGCTTTCGATATTGCTGGTCAGCCCGATCGAACTGGCGCCGATATAGGCGATCGGCAACGCCAGGATGCCCGCGAATATGAGACCCCTCGGCACCCGGCCGAGCAGGAACGGCACGGTGAGCGCCAGTGTCATCATGCCGGTTCCGCCGAAGCTCGACAGCAGCGCCGCGCCGAGAAAGGCGAGGTATCTTATGCGGAAGAAGCAGGTCAGCTCGATGACGATCGCCATCGCGATGAATTGCGAGATGTGCGACGTCTCCAGGAAGAAGACGGCATTCGGCTTCATCCAGGGCGATCCCCAGTGGATCGGCTGGATGTAGTTGTAGTGCAGGTAGAGGAGCCTTCTCGGTATCAGGGAATTGAGGTCGACGATACCGAGGCCGATGAACTGGGTCGCCCAGTTGAAGAACAGCAGCCCGGCGGCGGCCACCGCGATCAGCTGGAAATTGGCGAGCCACTTCAGGTAGTGCTCCCAATCGAGCTGGACGCGGAACAGGTAGAACGCCGAGATGATGATCAGCAGCAGCAGCGACATCACCGAGTAGCTCGGACTGGCGAGCACGACTGCCGAGAAGCCCGCCACGAAGGTGAAGCCGCAGAACAGCACGAGCGAATGCTTGCTGATCCTCAGCAGACCGCGAAGGGCCAGCAGCGTCAGCGCCCCGGCATGGACGAGCAGCGCCAGCGCGACCTGGCTCGTCTCGGCGCCGCCGATCGGCACCGCGATTTTCTGCGTTACGACCACGATCACCATCTCGATCGTGAAGACCTTGACGACGAAATCCATGTCTGCCGCGCGCGCTTGCGGCGCCGCGTCGGCAGCGGGCAATGGTCGAAAGGCGTCCGCTGTCAGGGTCATGCCACCGAACCTGCAAACGTCCCCTGCCCCGGATGTGCCGCCCGATTCCGTCCCAGGCAGTTCATCCGTTGGGCACCGCCGAGTTGTCGCCGGGCGGTGTGAAGAGAGACCTGCCGCGGTTCACGAGGCGCAGCGCGCTCACGCGCACCTCGCGCAGCGCAATCACCGGGCTGGGCACGCCGGCCGGCCAGGGAAAGGCGCGACGCAGCCAGCCGATGTCGTGGAACTTGCCTTGCGCGACGAGCTTCTGCGTTTCGATCAGGCGCAGGAAGGCGAGCAATGTCTCAAGTTGCGCGCGCCGCTCCGGCGGGCAGCTCTCCCGCAGCGGCTGTGGATGAACGAGCGCCGGCCGGCGCGGATGCCGGCCCTTCTGCTTCACGCCAAGGCTGGAATCCTCGACGTGAAAGTGCGTCAGCACGGTGCGGTCGAAATAGACATGTTCGCCGAGCGCGACCTGCAGCCAGAAATAGGAATCCTCGCCATACACGCAGCGGTCCTGGTCATAGTAGCCGCCATAGCGCTCGAACGTCTCGCGCCGCACGACCGACGAGCTCGAGTGGAAACAGTCGACATAGGCCTTCATGTCCGCGGGCTTGTTGAACCCGTCGATGGTGCGCGGTCCCGTCTCGGGAATCACCCTGAGCAGGATGTCCTCGTGAATCTGCTTCTGCGTCGACGAATAGGCAGCGACATAGGCGGCGCAGTCAGGATGCGCTTCGAGCGCGGCCCCGGCCGCTTCGAGAAAACCCGGCTCCCAGGCGTCGTCGGCGTCCAGAAAGGTCAGGAATTCGCCCGTCGCCAGTGCTGCCCCGACGTTACGCGCCTTCCCCGGCCCCGCATTGGGCTGCTGCACCAGCCTGATCGAGGGAAGATATGTCTTGTCGATCCTTTCGACGCTGCCGTCGGTGCTGCCGTCGTCGACGATTATGATCTCGCACTCGCCGATAGTCTGCGCCAGCACCGAAGATATGGCGCGGTTGATCGTATCGGCTTTATTGTAGAGCGGAAGAATAGCGGTGAATTTCGGCACAACCTACCTCTTTGGGCGGCCCAAAGACAAATCGTCCCAAACAATGGGCCGGCCTCGAACGTGCCGGTAGGATTTGACTGTGGTCCGCTCGGGCTCTCGCCCGCGGTTTGCCCCACCACGTTGATCTATATTGCACTGCAACATATCGATGATGCAACAGAAAAGTGGCGAGAAGACGCATACCCGTCACCCTTATCCATCCCGGCCTGAATCCCATGGCTCTATCCTCGCCGAGCAGATGATCGAAATCAGAGAGACGGAGGCGAAGAACACGGCGTAGATCCAGAGCAGCGCAACGGGATCGGCGCCGCTCGCCCACACCAGAAGCACGTAGACGGCAGCGCCCGCGAAAGCGAATTGCGCGACGCGACGGATAAGCCTGGCGGCATTGAGATAGCTCAGGAAGAGCGTCGCCGGCTGGTAGAAGCCGCTGATCAGCACGATCAGCGCCGCAACCGGCGTCGCCGCCGCCGGGACGACGTTGTTCTGCCCGAGCAGCAGGTCGAATATCTCCTGTCCGAACAGCAGGACGGCGAGGGCGGGCACCGCGCTCGCCGCGACGCAGAGCGCTATCACCAGGAAAAGCCCGCGCCGCGCCTGCGGCATCTCGCCGCCGAGAAGCTGCCGGCTGATGCGGGGCAGGAAAATCTCGGCCAGCGTGCGCGTTCCCGCCATCGCCAACCGGCAGACCTTCATGACGCTGTCGAACATCACCAGCGCCGGCCCGACGCCGAGCAGCACCGTGACCACCGCATATGGCGAGTTCAGGACGAAGAGTTCCGAGAGGGCGAAGACCAGCGACGCCCAGAACCGTTTCCAGTGGGCGACGATGCCGCCGCGCGTCACCGGCGCTGAACGCAGGCCCCAGATGGCCGACCCCCTCAGCATGCTGGCGAGCACGGCCATGAACGCGATGACGATGACGGTCGTCGCCACGCCGAACAGCAGGAAGCTGTCGGTCGTCCAGAACAGGCCGAGGGCGGCGATGAAGAGCAGCCGTCGGATGATCGAGATGAAGGCGAACTGGCGGCCGAGATCGGCCGACCACACGGTCGACTGCAGGTCGAACGACCAGTAGGCGGTGAACAGGCAGCCGAACAGATAGAGGGCGTTGCCGAGATAGCGGACCGGGTCGTCGAGACCGAACCATGCCGGTATCAGGAAGGACAGAACGGTCAGCAGCGCCGCCTGCGCGCCGAGAAAGCGAAATACCTCGCCGCCAGGACCGCCGCCGGCGACCCCGAGCGAGCGCGGGCGAAGCGCCATGTAGTTCGCCCGCCCGATCGCCTGGTCGATCGGCTGCACGTAGAAGCCGACCGCCGTCAGGAAGACGATCTCGGCATAGCGGGATTGGTCGAGCCCGCGCGCCAGCACCAGCAGCTGCACCAGCGTGAAGGCGAGGTTCAGCCCGGTATGCGCGACATGCAGCGCGCCGAAGCCGGTCGCCAGCCCGACCAGCCGTTGCGCGCGGCTTTTCACCACGATCTCGTTCAAGCGGATATCATCGCGAAGGCCTCGCGCCCGTCAGTACATCTGACCGAAAAATCGAAATCGGTTTTCGGATCATCCGATGCTCAATCAGAATTCAGATCGCATGCCCGAGCGGACATGCGATCCAACCGTCAGCCTCCCGACCTCCCGCTGCGTCTACTTGCGCGTCGAAGATGCGATCGTCCATGTCTGGAAGCGCTCGCCGCGCAGCGACTTGTAGACGCCGATCGCGGTCGCCCACATCGCGACCATGATCTCCCACAGGCTGGTCATCACCGGCAGATCGAAGCGGTCCGCCGCGAAAGCCGCAGCCGCAAGGACCAGCAGGTAGACGACGAAAGGCAGCACTCCGAACGCGCCAAGCACGATCATGGCGGACGCCGCCGCGCCGACGACGAGGAAGTAGCCGGCGAGCCAGCGCAGATATTTGTGCGACAAATATTTGTAGACCGACAACCCGTCCAGCCTGGCGATCTTCGGCCACAGCAGGCGATGGCAGTTGAAGGCACGGCAGGCGATGCGCACCTTGCGGCGGAATTCGTCGCCGCGAACGGTCGCCGCCCGCTCATAGGCGACAAAATCGTCGCCGCGCACCAGCCGGTACCCCGAGCAGAGGATCGACATGGAGGTGAAGAAATCGTCGATGATGTCAGCCGGCGTCGGCCGGTGCAGTTCCCGGCGGATCGCGAAGAGCGAGCCGTCGGCGCCCATCACCGAACCGGTGTCGCTTTCGAGCTGCTTCACCCATTCCTCGTGCTTCCAGTAGAGCGTGCCGACCTTGGCCGTCTGGCTTTCGTCGGCATTCTCGTAGACCAGGTGCCCGGTGACACAGCCGACGTCCCTGTCGCGGAAGTAGCGCGGCAGGTTGCGCACCGCGACCGGGTCGATCATCACGTTGGCGTCGGTGTAGATGACGACCTCGGCCTTGGTCATCGACAGCAGGCGGTTCATGCCTGCGCTCTTGCCGCTGCGGCCCTCCGCCAGCGACAGGGTGAACTCGCCCGCGACCGATTGCAGCACCTCGTTGGTGCCGTCGGACGACGCGTCGCTGTGGATCAGGAGCTGGCAGTCGCCGAGCGAATCACGCACGGCGCGCATGTTCTCGATCTTCTGATCGATCACCTCGCGCTCGTTGTAGACGCAGCACACCACGGCGAAGCTGGTCGGCTCCGGCAGGGTCGGGTTCAACGGCTTCGGCCAGAAGCGCCTGACCACCATCAGCGACAGTGGATAGGTGACGTAGGGATGCAGCACGAGCAGTACGCAGATCAGGAAAACCGCGATCAGGAAGATCATGGCCTCGGTTCCTCCCCGTTCGGGAAGGAACCTGTCCGTATTGCTCCTGCAGCCAGGGCGGATGCGATCGTCATCCCCTTGCCAGGCATTTCAAAAATCATCCGCTCGGCTACCTCTCTTTCAAGCTCCCTTGCCCTCTCCCTACTCTATGACGTTACGCCCGGCAGATGCCGCTGATGTCGTTGCCCCAACGACGGTGATGAACTTCATGAACTTCACGATCGCGGCGTTGCCGATATAGATCACGTCCTTGTTGCGAACCGGGAAGGACGAGGCGAGGAAGAAGCCGCCTGGGTCGCGAAGGTCGAATCGATAGATGACAGGAATGTGGTCATCCGGGAATTTTTCGACCGGCACGCCGAGCTTGGCCGCGGTCTTGCGGTCCTCGGTGCGGTAAACCAGCACGGCGCCCGGATTCGCGCGGGTATCGAGCAGGCCGCCGGCCTTGCCCAGCGCGTCCGACAGGCTGATCGTCTCGTCGGCGAAATCGAAGCGCCCGTTCTCGCCGGAAGCACCGAAGGCCATGAAGGCGTGCGGCTCGCGATAGACGTAGATGGTGTCGTTGGGCAGCACGTAGATGTTGTTCGAGGGCTCGCGGACGAGTTTCTGGAAATAGATGGTCGCCTTCTTCTTGCCGCGCTGCAGCGTGACGTAGGTCTCGTAGCCCGGCTGCTTGGGTCCGCCGGCCTTGGCGATGACGTCGAGGATGCGCTCGCCGTCCGCGTTGACCGCGAATTTCGACGGCGCGTTGACGTCGCCGAGCACGCTGACCTCGGAGGAGGTCTGCGATTTCACCGCCACCACCGCCTGCGGCTCGATGGCGCGGCTCGCCAGCCGCTGCTCGATGACGCGCTGGACGGCAGCCGGCTCCTGGCCGGCCGCCTTGATCGACCCGGCGTAAGGCACGGAAATGTTGCCCGCGCTGTCGACCTTCTGGTCGGGCAGGTTGACGAAATTGCCGGCGCTGTTGGTCGATTCCAGCGGAATGAACAGACCGCCGGGGCTGGCTTCGAAGATGGTCACGCCGACGACATCGCCGACGCCGATGCGGATGCTCTGGGCGCCGGGGCCGCGGAAGCTGCCCAAGCCGGAGCTGGGCTCCCACTTCTCGACGACACGGATGGTCTCGGGCGTTACGTTGACGACCGCGTGCGGTGCACTCGACGGCTTATTGACGGCTGCGTAGCTGCTGCTTCCGACCTCAGGGCCTGCTGACGGGAGAGCGGTGCACCCCGACACGACAAGCGAACAAACGAACAGGATCGATGCGGGGATCGAAATGGACTGGTACAAACTTGCGTCTCCTCAGCCCCCGCTGAAGCCTATATGTGCACCGCACAATTGCGGAGTCCTGAATCTCCATCAAATGCGTATGGCGGCTAATTCAAAAATTGGTGTTGCCGATCGATCACACAACAATGATGCGCTCCGAACAAGCTCCCTGTCGGCACCAGGCATGAAGAAAAACCGTAGAACCGCAGTCCTTCCGGGCCAAATCAAAATCATTATCGATTTATAATATAAATTGACGTTCATGCTCGGACCTCACATTCTCAGCCTGTCTCGATCCGATTGCCTGTATTGTGACGGATGCCGTCACCTCATCATTTGTCCCTTTACGAATAGCTAACATTCTGTAACTCTTCCAATCAGGTTGCACTGCAACATCAAAGTTGCGCCGCTCCATCGAGCGTCGTCTCTCCCGCGGTCTGGCGGGAACCGACGCAATGTCCGCCCCTTTCCAGATGACGGCTGCGCCGCCGATCGGCCGAGGGCCAAATGAGCATGAAATTCTCTCTTCCGGGACGACCGGGCCCGAAACCCGCCAACCGGGTGGAGAAGGCCATCGCTGCGCTTCGCCGCGGCTTCGGTGGGCTCATCGGTCTCTCCGCTGTCTTCAACCTGTTTCTCCTCGCCGGCCCCCTCTTCATGCTGCAAGTTTATGACCGGGTTTTGACGAGCCGCAGCGTGCCGACCCTGGTGGCGCTTCTCCTTCTCGTCGCCGGAATCTACCTCTGCCTCGCAGCGCTCGACATCGTCAGGCTGCGCGCCTCGACCCGCATCGCCGACTGGTTCGGCGACGAGGTCGGCCCGGCGGTCGCGCGGCTGGCGATCGCACGGCCCTGGTACGGCGCGTCCCCTGCCAACCGGCAGGCCGAGCAGTCGAATCCCATGCAGGATTTCGACCGCCTGCGTGCCTTCATCGGCTCGCCGGCCGCCATCGCGCTTTGTGATCTGCCATGGCTGCCGCTTTATCTCGCGGTGGCGTTCGCCTTCCACCCGGACCTTGGCATGCTGGCGCTCGGCGGCGTCGCCGTGCTGTTCGGCCTGGCGGCGCTCGGGGACCGCGCCGCACAGGAGCCCGTCCGCCAGGCCAATGCCGCGACCGCGCGCCGGGCACGATTGATCGATACCGCGGGGCGCGCCACCGAAACCATTGCCGGCCTCGGCATGCGCGGCGCCTATATCCGCCGCTATGGCAGCATGGACGACGAACTCCGGACGGCGGGACGCAAGGCATCGGACCGGATGGCCTTCTTCATCGGCGCCTCGCGCGGCGTCAGGCTGCTGCTCCAGTCGGCCTCGCTTGCGCTTGGCGCCTATCTGGCGCTGAAGAACGAGATCACGCCCGGCATGATCATCGCCGTCTCGATCATCACCGCGCGTGCGCTGGCCCCGGTGGAGCAGGCGATCGGTCATTGGCGCGGCTTCGTCGCCGCGCGCCAGAGCTGGCTCAGGTTGCGCGACCAGATCGGTGACGCCGATGCGGGCGAACCGAAAACGAAGCTGCCCAGGCCGAAGGTGTCGATCGAGGTCGCCGACCTCTCGGTAACAGGACCGGGCTCCGAACGCGCCCTGCTCACCGGCGTCAATTTTTCGCTCCGGGCCGGTTCGTCGCTCGGCATCATCGGCCCCAGCGGAGCAGGCAAATCCACGCTGGCGCGCGCCCTCGTCGGCATCCTGCAGCCGCTTTCGGGCAGCGTGCGGCTCGACGGCGCGGAACTTTCGCAGTGGCAGTCCGACCAGCTCGGCAGGCATGTCGGCTACCTGCCGCAGGATGTCGAGCTCTTCGACGGCACCGTCGCCGAGAACATCGCCCGGCTCGCCCAGCATCCCGATTCCGCCGCGGTGATCGCCGCCGCGCGGCGCGCCGGTGCGCATGGGCTGGTCACCAGCCTGCCGGACGGCTACGACACGCTGATCGGGCAAGGCGGCATGATGCTTTCGGCCGGCCAGCGGCAACGCATCGGCCTTGCGCGGGCGCTGTTCGGATCGCCCTTCCTGCTCGTGCTCGACGAGCCGACCTCCGCCCTCGACGTCGAGGGCGACGAGGCGCTGCGCAAGGCCGTCGAAACGGCGAAGCAGGCGCATTCGATCGTCATCGTCATCGCGCACCGCCCGAGCGCGATCGCCACATGCGACCATGTCCTGGTGATCTCCAGCGGAAAGCAGGCCGCGTTCGGTCCACGCGAGCTGATCCTGCGCGAGAACGGCCAGCGGCCGGTCAGGGTGGCTTCGTCATGACCACGCGCCTTCCCAGCCAGCCGGATCGACTTCCGGTTTCCGAGGGCAGCCGCCGCAGCGTCCACCACGAACTCTTCGCGGGCGCGCTCATCTGCCTGCTTCTCCTCGGCGGACTGGGAGGCTGGGCGGCGACGACGCATCTGGACGGCGCCATCGTCGCGCGCGGCCAGCTTGCCGTCAGCGGAAACGTCAAGCAGATCCAGCACCGCGACGGCGGCATCGTCGATCGTATCCTGGTGCGCGACGGCATGCGGGTCGAGGCAGGCGAGGAGATGCTGAGGCTCGACGACACCGCCCTGCGCGGCAATTACGCGATCGTCGAAGCCCAGCTCGTCGACCTCATCGCCAAACGGCAAAGGCTTCGGGCGGAGCAGCTCGGGGAGACCGACATGGCCGGCATCGAACCGCTGCCCGGCTTCGACAATATGGAGGAAGAACTGGCGAAGGCGCTTGCCGCCGAGAGCGCCTTATTCACGGCGCGCCGCACGGCGACCGCCGGACAGAAGGCCGGCATCACCGAGCAGACCCGCCAGTTGAAGGCCGGCGTCCGCGGGCTCGACGCGCGGCTGGCAGCGACCAGGGACCAGGTGCGGCTGATCGGACAGGAACTCCAGAGCGTCGAGGCGCTGATGGCGCAGGGACTGACCACGCAGCGCCAGCTCCTGGCCCTGCAGCGCGCGCGCGCCGAGCTCACCGGCACGATCGGCCAGCTCGAAACAGAGATCGCGCAGTCCAACATCGCGATCTCGCGCAGCGAGCTCGAGATATCGCAGATCGACCTCGTCCAGCGCGAGCAGGCGGAGCGCGACCTGCGCGACGTCGATGCGAGCATCTCCGAGCTGATGGAGCGGCGGAGCGCCGCGCGCGAGCAGCTCGACCGGCTGATCGTGCGGGCGCCGCAGGCAGGGCTCGTCAGCCAGCTCGCCATCCACACGATCGGCGGCGTGATCGCGGCAGGCGCCACCGTCGCGCTGATCGTGCCGGACGGGGACCAGCTCGTCGTCGAGGTGCGCATCCGCCCGACCGACATCGACCAGGCGACGATCGGGCAGCGCGCGGAGATCCAGTTGCAGACGGCCGACGCCCGCATGCTGGAGCCCTTCGCCGGCACGGTCACGTCGCTGTCGGCCGACGTCATCGTGCAGCCGGCAACGCGGGAATCGTACTACCTGGCGCGCATATCGATCACCGACGAGGGGCGCCTGCGCAAGGAGCGGTCGCTTGTCTCGGGCATGCCTGTCGAGGTATTCCTCGCCACCACAGGCAGACGCACCGCGCTTCAATACCTGCTGAGCCCGCTGACGGATCAGCTCTCCCATGCGATGCGCGAAAGCTGAGACCGTATGTCGCGAGAAGATGCCATCGCCAGGCCGATATCCGAGGATAGAAGGAGCATCGGTCGGGAAGCTTCCGGCCGATCCGAATCGGCCATGGTAAGCATCTCCCATCCTTCCACCGCCTCCGGCGCTCCCCGCTCACGCGCCGCCACGGCGCTGACCTGGCTCGCCGTCCTCGCCGCGGCGCTGGTGACTGCGCTCGTCTCCGCGGCCGACCGTCTCTGGCCCGGCGACATGATCGCCTTCTTCCGGCCGCAGCTCGCGCTGGCCATCCTGCTTCTGTTCGTCGCCGCTTTTCTACTGCGCCGGTGGATAGCGACGGCCGCGCTGGCGGCGATGCTCATGATCAACAGCCTGCCGCTCTTCGTCATCGGCGTGCCGACGGCAGCCTCGGCCGGCACCCACAACCTGCGCATCGTCACGGCCAACGTGCTGTTCAACAATTCGACGCCCGAGCGCTTCGGCGAGATCGTCGCAGAGCTTTCTCCCGACATCATCGTCACACAGGAAGCCAGGTACGACTGGCCGGACGTGCTCAGAAGCCTGCCGGGCTACCATCTGGTCGGCCAGGAGGTCCTGAAGTGGAACAGCAACCTCGTGCTCAGCCGCTACCCGATGCGCGCCAGCCTCGTCGCCGACATGCCGCCTTCCGGCAACTGGCTGGGCGGCGGCCCGGCGCTGCGCGTCGAGGTCGACCTGCCGCAACGTGACCGCCCGCTGATCGTCTACGCCATCCACTCGCCGACACCACGGTCGCTGGCAGCCTGGAAGGCGCGCAACCGCTATCTGGATGCGCTCGCACAAAAAATCGCTGCCGAGCCGGAGGGAACTGAGGTCGTGCTGGCAGGCGACTGGAACACGCCGGTCTGGTCGCCGACCTATGCCCGCACGCTCTTCCTGTCGGGGCTGGAAGCGACGGAACGGTCAGCCTGGCCGCCGGCAACGCGTCTGTTCGCCAGCCTCGGAGGGGTCAATTTCGGCACGCCGATCGACCACATCGCCGTGTCGAGGGGCGTCGGGGTCGCCGCGCTCTTCACCGGGCCCCACTACGGCTCGGATCACCTGCCGGTGGTGGCTGACATCGAGCTGCCCTGACCGGCGCGGCCGGTCCCCGCCAGAACCGACACGGCCTCCTCCAGATGCCCCACGCTCGACGTGCCCAGGATGACCGAGGTCACCGGGGCGCGCGACGCCGCCTGCTGCAGCGCCCTCGACGCCGGAACGCCAGGCTGCAGGCGGATCACCTCGCGCGCCAGCACACCGATCGAGCGCTTGCGGATCACGTCAGAGAGCCGCATCTCGATCGCCGCGTCGATGACATCGAGCGGCAGTTCGAGAAGCTCGACGCCGGGAATCTCCAGCGCCGCCTTCAGCGCCGGCAAATCGTCGCAGGAAATGCCGAAATGGCGGACCTTGCCGGCTTTCTTCAGCGCCGCCAGCGCGTCGCCGGCGGCCGGCGTGATCTCCGTCGCCGACGGACTGTGGAGCAGCAGCGCGTCGACCGAATCGAAATTCAACCGGCGCAGGCTGTCTTCCGCCGCGGCAGTTATATGCTCGGGCGAGAAATCGGTGGCGAGGTTGGCGTCGCGCTGGCCAACGACGGCGCTCTTCGCCGACTTCGTCGCCAGAAGCGGCTTCAGCAGCGGTTTCAGCGGGCGCATCAGCCGCATCTTCCGCGAGAAGCGCTTGCCGACCTTGGTGACCACGAAAGCACGATCCCGCCGGCCGGCGAGCAGCCTGCCGATCTCGCGCTCGCTGTCGCCCTGGCCATAGATGTTAGCCGTGTCCAACAAATTGACGCCGAGGTCGAGGGCCCGCTCCAGCAGCGCCCTGATCTCACGCATCGGCACCCGGTTGCCGAGCGAGCCTATCCGGCTGCAGCCGAGCCCGAGAACCGGCAAGGCTGCCCCATTCTGTCCGAACTCGCGTTGCATCATAGGTCGGTCTCCAATCCGGCAGCATCGCGGCCGATCGACATACCAGCCGATCGACCTCCATGTTGCACTGCAAACAAAAACCGCCCCATTCTTGTTGCAATCGCTAACACGAGATGGAATAAAAATCATCAGGCGACGGGGCGAAACGATCAGCAGCATGGCTGCGAGGAGTTGTCTTTCGTGCTCGGAAGCCTGGCCGACCTCAAGAATTCCAATGAAGAACACGACGTCGTCATCGTCGGCGGCGGCGCAGCCGGCCTGACGCTTGCCCACGCGCTCGGCGCGGCCGGAAAGTCGATCCTCCTGCTCGAAGCGGGCGGCGACAAGCGGACGAAAGCCTCGCAGGAATTCTATCGCGGCGAGCTGACGGACGAGGTCGTGCATCCGCCGACGCACAACTACCGCGTCCGCGCCATCGGCGGCACCAGCACCATCTGGGGCGGGCGCGCCATCCCCTTCGACCCGATCGACTTCGAGAAGCGCCCTTGGGTGCCCGGCTCCGGCTGGCCGTTCGGCGAGGACAGGCTTTCCAGCCACTACACGCAGGCGATGGAGGCGTCCGAGGCCGGAAGGCCCGAGTTTTTCCCCGAGGACGCCCTGCCCGGAGCGCAGAAGGAACTCGCGCCCGGTCTTGACGGCGAACTCGTCCGGACCACGATCGAGCGCTTCAGCAAGCCCACCAATTTCTGGCGTCGCTACGGCGAGGAGCTGACGCGCTCCGATCGCGTCAAAATCGTCAAGGACGCTCCCGCCCTCCACATCCAGCTCGCCGCGAACGGCAATTCGGTCGACTGGATCGAGGTCGCGGCCCCCGACGGCAGCCGGATCAAGGTGCGAGGCCGCTCCTATGTGCTGGCGCTCGGCGGACTGGAGACGACGCGCCTGCTGCTCGCCTCCAACGACGTGCGCCCCGCCGGCATCGGCAACGACAGCGACCATCTCGGCCGCAACTATATGAGCCATCTCTGCGCCACCGCCGGCACCATCTCCTTCGCCGGCTCGCCCGACGGCGTCGCCTATGACTATGCGCGCGACGACGAAGGCATCTATGTGCGCCGGCGCCTCTGGCTGACGGAGAAGGCGCAACGCGATTTCTCCCTGCTCAACACCACCTTCCGCACCCATCTGCCCGAGCCCGCCGACCCCTCGCATGGCGACGCCATCCTGTCGGCGATGTTCCTGGTCAAGGACATGGTGCTCTACGAATACAGCCGGAAGTTCGTCGAGAACCCCGTGAGCTGGGGCGGGCGGCTGCGCCATGTCGGCAACATCGTGAGCCAGCCCTTCCGCCTCGCGAGCTTCGGCACCAACTGGCTGCGGCAGCGCACCTTCGCCGAACGCAAGCTGCCGTCGGTCGTGCTCGGCTCGCGCGACAACCGCTATGAGCTCGAATTCCACGCCGAGCAGGCGCCCAACCCCGACAGCCGGCTGACGCTTTCCACGCAACGCGACTCCCTCGGGGTGCCGCGCCTCAAGATCGACTGGCGCGTCACCGAGCTCGACCTCGTCAGCCTGGAGAAGAGCTACGGCCTGCTGTCCCGCGAACTCGCCCTGCGTGGCGCCGGCAGGCTGGACTTCGACCGCGACAGGCTGGTCTTCAAGGCGAAGCGGCACGGCATCGTCGGCGGCCACCATATCGGCACGACGCGCATGTCGACCGATCCGAAGGACGGCGTCGTCGACGCAGACTGCCGCGTGCACGGCGTCGGCAATCTCTTCGTTGCCAGCGCGTCGGTGTTTCCGACCTCGGGACAGGCGAACCCGACGCTCACCCTGCTGGCGCTGACCTTCCGGCTGGCGGAACACCTTGGCAGGATCGGCGAAGTCCAGCCCCTGCAGGTGCAGGCGGCCTGAAAACATCAAACTTCTTGATGCGTCGGTAAAAATGCCTTGATCGCCGGGAGGCTTGAACGAGGGCTGGATTTGTCAATGCTAGCCCGCTGGGCATCGAAACCTGTGTGGTGGTCTGGAGCGGCCGATGAAGACTGCAACCGGCTTGGCGTTCGCCGCTGTCCTGCTCGCGGCCTGCAGCACATCGGGAAACTCCGGAGCATCGCTTGACGCCGTTGCCGAGGGTGCCGCGTCGCAGAGGCCAGCAGCGTCGGTAGGCCCGGAAAGCGCCGATGCCAACGAAGGCATCCCGCGCGCGACAGCGGCCGGGACCAGCCCGATCAAACCCGAAATACAGGCCGCCTTCTGCCAGGATCAGGTCGCCTTCATGCAAAGCGTCGAGCCGCAATTCGCCACGGCGCACCCGCCCGTGGTCGCGGCAGACGGCTCGACGACGATCGAGGTCACCGTCGCCAAGGACGGCGAGGGCGCCAAGACGTTCGATTGCCGCCTCGACGCCAGCAATCGTTTTACCGGCGTGACGACAGCGTCGATCCAGGGCGCGCTTTAGCCTCCTCGACTGCCCACTCAGGCGGGCCGCGACCCTCTTCCCGACGACATGGTTCGCCGGCCGCCATGTCGCTATCTGTCAGGAGAAGGCCTCGGGGAGGCATCCCGCGGTTCCAAAATCGCGCCTGAACCTATATATGCGACCGCTTGCCGCAGCCTTCGCGTCAAACGAACTTCCGAAAACCGCCGGATCGACCGCCGATGAATGATCTTTCCTCGACCGGACATCTGTCCGTCCTCGCCGTCGAACCGGCGATCTCCGCGCATGGGATGGTCAAGTCGTTCGGCGACTTGCGCGCCGTCGACGGCATCGACCTCGTCGTGCCCAGAGGCATGATCTTCGCGATATTGGGCCCGAACGGCGCCGGCAAGACGACGCTGATGCGCATGCTTGCGACCCTGTCGCGGCCCGACGCCGGCTCCGCGACCGTGATGGGGCACGATCTGCTCGCCGCGCCGCACGAGATCCGCGCATCGATCGCCATGACCGGACAGTTCGCCTCTCTCGACGAGGACCTGACCGGCCGCGAGAACCTGATCCTGCTCGCGCGTCTCTGGGGCTTTCGCGGCCGCGCCGCCAAGAGCCGCGCCGACGAGCTGCTTGCGGCCTTCGACCTGTCGGACGCCGCCAACAAGCAGGTGAAGGCTTATTCCGGCGGCATGCGGCGCAGGCTCGATATCGCCGCTTCGCTCGTCATCACGCCCGGCGTGCTCTTCCTCGACGAGCCGACCACCGGCCTCGACCCGAAGGCCCGCAAGGATGTGTGGCGGATGATCCGCGGCCTCGCCGATTCCGGCGTCACCATCCTGCTCACCACGCAGTATCTCGAAGAGGCCGACCAGCTCGCCGCGCGCATCGCCGTCATCGACCACGGCAAGAAGATCGCCGAGGGCACCAGCCGCGAGCTGAAGGCTGCGACTGGCTCCGGCTTCCTGCACGTCGCCCTCGCCGATCCCGCCAGGGCGGACGAGGCGGCGGCGCTGCTCGAGCGCCGGCTCGGCAAAACCGTTCAGCGCAGCGCCGAGGGCACCGGGCTTTCGGTGCTCGGCAGCACGGCCGCGGCGGCCAACGAGGCGCTCGCCGAGCTCATTGCCGGCGGCATCGAACTCTCGGACTTCTCCATGGGGCAGCCCAGCCTCGACGAGGTGTTCTTCGCGCTGACGGGCCAGCCGGCCTCGGACGAGAACAAGAAGGAGGATGCGGCATGAACCGGACGGCGACCACGCAACTCCTGCAGCGGGTCGACCGGCCGGCCGCACCCTCGGCGCTGTCGAACGCGCTGGTCTTCGGCTGGCGCGCGATACTGAAGTTCAAGCACGTGCCGGAGCAGCTTTTCGATCTGGTGATGACGCCGATCATGTTCACGCTGCTCTTCACCTTCGTGTTCGGCGGCGCGCTGGCCGGTTCGCCCCGCGAATATCTCCAGTTCTTCCTGCCGGGCATCCTGGTGCAGACCGTCGTGTTCAATTCGGTCTATTCCGGCATGGGGCTGTCGACCGACCTCGGCAAGGGTCTGTTCGACCGCTTCCGCTCCCTGCCGATCTGGTCGCTGGCGCCCTTCGCCGGGCTGATGGTGGGCGACATACTGCGCCACCTGATCGCCGGGCTGATCATCCTCACCATCGGTCTCATCCTCGGCTACCGGCCGGAAGCCGGCATCGTCGGCGTCGTCGCCGCCTTCGTGCTCCTGCTGGCCATCGGCTTCGGCGTCGGCTGGATATTCATGGTGCTCGGCCTGCTGATCCGCACCCCGATGACGGTGATGACCATCGGCTTCACCGCGATCTTCCCGCTCGTCTTCGCCTCCAACATCATGGTCGATCCGGCGACCATGCCCGGCTGGCTGCGTGCCTTCGTCGAGGTCAATCCCGTCTCGCTGATGACGACCGCGCTGCGCGGGCTGATGAGCGGCGACGCCACCGCCGCACAGGTCGGGCTTGCGCTGATCGCCCCGGTTCTGCTCACCGCGGTCCTCGCGCCGGTGACGCTCTGGCTCTACGTCAGAAGCGAGCGGTAGCTCGCGCAGCCGGCGTCGTTGTCTCATTCCCCTCGCGTCCGGAATGAAAATCCAACCGGGCGGAATGGACCGAAAAGCCGTTCCTGAAGCCGCTGCATAAAAGCAATCGACAATTTCTACCAATTTAGTAGACTAGTGTCGTTACAGGAGGCCCCCAAACGGGATTCCAGATGAACGACATCGCTCTTACAGTGCCTGCCGAAGACATTTCCCGGCCGCCGCCCTTGGCGGACCCCGGCCAGCTTTTCGGGAACCTCCGTTCGGCCTGCATCTATCTCGCTTTCGCGTCGTCGGTCGGATTCACCCTGGCCGTGGTTTTCGGCATTCTGAACTGATCCCGCGCAACAAGGCGTCAATGACCCGGGCAAGGCTATCTCCCACGAGTGGGACCTGGCTTGCGCCCAACAGGAGGACGACGGGGCTTCCCCGACCCAATCGAAACAGTCCGCGAACTCTAGTGCGATGGAGGAGATTGCATGTCAGTCGAGTTCACCCACGTACCGTCCGGAAACAGTTATCCCTGGCAATACCTGTCGAGCGGCCGCGATGCGCGAGCCCTTCGCCCGGTGCTTGAAAGCGTGTTCGGCACGATCGTCATCGACGGTCCCGCCGGCATCCTCACCAACATGGACATAGCCGCCGAAGCGGCCCGTACGACCTCGATCCCCGGCATCGCGCTCACCCACTGGTCGGGCGTCATCGATCCGGTCGTCGCCTCCAGGCAGATTGCGGCACTCGACCGGCTCGCCGACGGCAGGTTGTCGCTGCGCTTCCTGTTCGGGCCGGACGGCCATGCCGGCGAAGAGGCCGAACAAATCGACCATGCCGAGGCGCTGAGACAGACCGACGAATATCTGGTCCTGCTCAAGCGGCTCTGGTCGAACGACCTGCCATTCGATCACGAGGGCCCGAACTACAGCGTCAGCGGCGGCTTCGTCGAACGGAAGGGACCGCAGGGCGCCGACATCCCGATCCGCATGGGCGGCGTCTCCGGCATAGCGCTCAATGTCGCCGGCCGGCATGCGACGGTGTTCGAACTCACGCCGGGCACGGTCGGGGAAATCCGCGACCTGATGCGGCGGGTGGAAACCGCCGCCGCCCGCTACGGCAGGACGGGCAAGATCCGCTTCGCGCTTCCAGTTCTGTTCACACCCGCCGGACAGGCCGGTCACCCGACCCCTTCCGGCGCGGTCGCCGTCAGCGGCCCGCCGGCGCGGGTCGCGCAGACGCTGCTCGGCTACGCCGCTCTCGGCATTTGCGAATTCATGGTGAGTGGGCTCGACGACGAGAGCGCGATATCGATGTTTTCGCGCGACGTCGCGTCGCTGTTCCAGCGGACCGTGCCGATCCTGGCGGCCAGACGCGACGCCGGCTATGCGTCCGCACGGGAACAGTCCGGAATAGGCGGATCGCGTGGACGGGTTTTCCCGCCAAGCCATTGATTTCCCACGATCGCAAGAAAATTCAGCGGCTGTTTATCCACGCCGCTCCCGGTTGAGCGATACTTCTGGCATCTCCTGCACGGGAACGCGGGTCGCGAACCGGGCGAGCGTGGCAGGGACGGTACCGGTTCGGTCGCGCGGAGGTGGCGCGGCTGGGTGATGAGCCCCGAGGACCGGGCCCTGACCGAGGTCGCGCGGTGAAACGAATCTGCGTCCCCTCCAGGTAGGGCAAGCATGCCGGCGGGGTGCGGGAAACCGGCCACGTATTACAATTTGAGAGGCTCGGCCCCGTGCCCCGCTTCCCACCTATTCAGACAATGGCCAGATGCGAAAGCAGGCGTGGCATCGATGAAACGCGCGGGTACCCCTTCCTTTGAGGGAAGGTGGGCGCTGCTCCCGCTTCATGAACACCGGCAACGTTGGTAAAGATCGAGACGAGGGCTACGGCATCCCCGGATGCCAATCGTCACCGCCAGGGAGATAACATGACAGGCAAGACCATCCGCATCGGTGTCGTCGGCTGCGGTTTTTATGCGCAGAATCATCTCAACGCCTGGCGCGATCTCGCCACGGACGGCGCGGTGCTCGCCGCCGTCTGCGACGTCGATCCCGACAAGGCCCGGGCCGCGGGTGAGACATTCGCCGCGCCCTGGTACACGGATGTCAGGAAGATGCTCGCCGCGGAAAAGCTCGATGCGGTCGACATCGTGACGAGGCAGGACACCCACCGCGAACTCGCCGAGACCGCGATCGCGCACCGCGTCGCCGCCATCGTGCAAAAACCCTTCGCCCCGACATGGGAGGACGCGACAGCAATCGTCGAGGCCGCGAAAAAGGCCGGCGTCTGGCTCGCCGTGCACGAGAACTTCCGTTACCAGGCGCCGCTGCGCGCGATCCGCAAGGTCATCGACAGCGGCGCGATCGGTGAGCCTAGCTGGGCGCGCATCGCCTTCCGCACCGGCTTCGACGTCTACCGTACGCAGCCCTATTTCTACGATGAGGAGCGCTTCGTCATCGCCGATGTCGGCGTCCACGTGCTCGACGTCGCGCGCTTCCTGCTCGGCGACGTGCAGCGCATCTCCTGCGAAACGCAGCGCCGCAATCCGAAGGTCAGGGCCGAGGACACCGCGACCATGCTGCTGCGCCACGAGAGCGGCGCGGTCAGCACCGTCGAGGTCACCTACGAGGCGCGCCGCGCCGACGACGCGTTTCCCGAGACGCTGATGGAGATCGAGGGGCCACGCGGCTCGATCGTCGTCACGGCAGGCTGCCGGATGAAGCTGACCAGCGACGGCGAGGCCACGGAGCACGACATCGGCGCACCGCTGCTCTCCTGGACCTCGCATCCCTGGCACGTCAGCCAGGAGGGCGCGATGGGCGCCTGCCGCCATTTCCTCGACTGCCTGCAGCGCGGGGTTCCGGCAGAGACGCGCGGCGAAGATAATCTCCGCACCTTTGCGCTTGTCGACGCCGCCTACCGCGCAGCCACCGAGCACCGGGCCGTCACCCCGGTTCGGTGGAGCTGATCGGCGCTTGTGTTGCAATTGCAGCGGAAAACACCCAATCTGCCTGCAATGGCGACTTTGATTAGTCGGCGAATAAAGGGAGGAACGAAACGCATGAAATCGATCCATCTTTACTCGGCCGCCGTTGCGGCGCTCCTTGCTTCCGGAACCATCTCCGCCAACGCCGAGAGCCTCACCCTCTACTGCTCCGCCGACGAGGCCTGGTGCCAGCAGATCAAGACCGGCTTCGAAGCCGAGACCGGCATCACCGTCGACATGACGCGCAAAAGCTCCGGCGAAACCTATGCGCAGGTGCGCGCCGAGGCTTCCAATCCAAAGGGCGACGTGTGGTGGGGCGGCACCGGCGACCCGCATCTGCAGGCGGCCGAGGAGGATCTGACGGAAGCCTACGAGTCCCCCATGCGCGCCGAGCTCCATGACTGGGCGATCAAGCAGGCGGAAGCCGCCGACAACAAGACGATCGGCGTCTATTCGGGCGCGCTCGGCTTCGGCTACAACAAGGATCTGCTCGCCAAGAACGGCCTGCCCGAACCCAAATGCTGGGCCGACCTGATCAAGCCCGAGTTCAAGGGGCAGGTGCAGATCGCCAACCCGAACTCGTCGGGCACCGCCTATACGATGCTCGCCACGATGGTGCAGCTGATGGGCGAGGACGAGGGCTTCGAATACATGAAGGCGCTGCACAAGAACATCAATCAGTACACCAAGTCCGGCTCCGCGCCGATCAAGGCGGCGGGGCTGGGCGAGACCACCGTAGGCATCGTCTTCATGCACGACGCGGTGGCTCAGACGGCGGCTGGCTTCCCGATCGTCACCGTGGCGCCCTGCGAAGGCACCGGCTACGAGATCGGTTCGATGTCGCTGATCAAGGGCGCACGCAATCCGGACCAGGCGAAGAAGTTCTACGACTGGGCGCTTACGGCCGACATGCAGAACAAGGCCAAGGACGTGAAGTCCTTCCAGCTCCCGTCCAACAAGAACGCCACGCCCTCGCCGCTGTCGCCGGACCTGTCGACGATCAAGCTGATCGACTACGACTTCAAGAAATACGGCTCCAGCGACGAGCGCAAGCGCCTGCTGCAGAAGTGGGACACCGAGGTGTCTAGCCTGCCGCAGTAGCCCGGCGGCCTTGCGCGCCAAACGCAGCGTTCCGCCCCTGCATCCGACCGTCGCCCTTTGGACGGCGGTCGGTCTGGCTGGCTACTGCCTGCTCCCCTGGTACGGGCTACGCGACAACTTCTTCACCTTCTCCTGGCTGCTCGACGGCTGGCCGCTGTCCGGCGACGTCGCGCCGGCCCTCTTCCTGGTGCTGCAAGGCGAGAAGCTCTGGCTGGCGCCGATGGGCCTTCTCCTGCTCGCGCCCTTGCTCCTGTGGAAGCGCAGGAAGCAGGAGCCGCTCTTCGGCGCTTTGCTGATCCTCGTCGGCGCGACCGGCTTCACCTGGTTCATGCTGCAGGGCTTCGGCATCGGCCTGCGCGGCTTCCAGTGGCAGTGGCTGACCGCGCTCTTCGGCGAACTCGACATCAGGCAGTTCGGCATGGGCTGGGGCGCGGTGCTCGTCGGCAGCGCCTTCCTGTTCCTGTTCACGCTCGGCCTTGCCGCGCGCGGCGCGGTCGGCGGCGACGAATTCGTCGTCGGCTCGATCGGCTTCGTCATCGCGGCGGTGGCGCTGTTCATCTTCATGCCAATCCTCCAGATGTTCGCCAGCGCGCTGGTCACGCAGGATGGCGACTACTCGCTCGCCGTCTTCCTGCAGAAGATGTTCAGCGATCGGCTCTGGGGCCTCGGCTGCCTGTCCGGGGGACCGCGCTGCGGCGTCGCGTGGAACTCGCTGTTCCTCGCCATACTGGTTGGCGTCGTGACCACCGCGCTCGGCCTCGTCTTCGCACTGATGGTGACGCGCACCGGCTTCCGGCACGGCACGCTGCTGCGTGCGCTCACCGTGCTGCCCATCATCACGCCACCCTTCGTCATCGGGCTCGCCATCATCCTGCTCTTCGGCCTCTCCGGCGTCGTCACCCAGGGCTTCGCCGAAATCTTCGACGTGCAGCCGACCCGCTGGGTGTACGGCCTGCCGGGCCTGCTGATCGCCCAGGTGCTCGCCTTCACGCCGATCGCCTTCCTCGTCATGATCGGCGTCGTCGAGGGCGTCAGCCCGTCAATGGAGGAAGCCGCGCAGACGTTGCGCGCCAACCGCTGGCAGACCTTCGTCACCGTGTCGCTGCCGCTGATGCGCCCGGGGCTGGCCAACGCCTTCCTGCTCGGCTTCATCGAATCGATGGCCGATTTCGGCAATCCGCTGGTGCTCGGCGGTAATTTCGACGTGCTGTCGACCGAGATCTTCTTCGCCATCGTCGGCGCGCAATACGACCAGGCGCAGGCGGCGATCCTTGCCATCGTGCTGCTCTTCTTCACGCTCGGCGCCTTCTACGCGCAACGCTTCTGGCTCGGCCGCAAGTCCTACACGACCGTCTCAGGCAAAGGAGACTCCGGCGTGCATCCGCAGCTTCCCGGCGGCCTGCGCTGGACCGTCTACGGGATCGCCGGCTTCTGGACGCTGTTCACGCTGTTCATCTACGTGACCATCTTCTACGGCAGCTTCGTCAAGCTGTGGGGCGTCGATTTCTCGCTCACCTTCGACCACTACGTGAAGAGCTTCGCCATCGGCTGGACGGAGTTCGGCCTGCATTGGCGGGGGGCCGCGTGGAGCTCGTTCTGGACGACGATGCAGATCGCGCTGATCTCGGCCCCGCTCACCGCGGCGATCGGCCTGCTCACCGCCTATCTGCTGGTGCGGCAGAACTTCGCCGGAAAGGACGCCTTCGAGTTCGGCACCATGCTCTCCTTCGCCATTCCCGGCACGGTGATCGGCGTCTCCTACGTCATCGCCTTCAACGTGCCGCCGATCGAGATCACCGGCACCGGCATCATCCTGGTGCTCTCCTTCATCTTCCGGAACATGCCGGTCGGCGTGCGCGCCGGCGTCGCCTCGATGTCGCAGATCGACCGCAGCCTCGACGAGAGCTCGCTGACGCTTGGCGCCAATTCCTGGCAGACCTTCCGCAAGGTGGTCCTGCCACTGCTCAGGCCCGCCATCCTGGCGGCGCTTGTCTATTCCTTCGTGCGCGCCATGACCGCGATCAGCGCCGTCATCTTCCTGGTCAGCGCGCAATACGACATGTCGACGAGCTACATCGTCGGCCGTGTCGAGAACAATGAATACGGCATCGCCATCGCCTACTCGGCAGTGCTCATCCTGGTCATGCTCGCGGTCATCGGCGTCATGCAGTTGCTGGTCGGCAGCCGCAACATCGGCCGGCGCGCCGACGAGGGCGACCTCTCGCAGTCGCGCACCAATGTCAGCCTGCCGAACCGCGTTCAGCCGGCATTCACGGGAGGCGGCTGATGGCCGAGATCAAGAGCAACGCCGCTTCGGTCGAGTTCAACGACGTCACCAAGATATACGGCAAGGCGAAGACGCCCGCCGTCGACGGCATCTCGCTGGCGATCGAGGCCGGCAAGCTGGTGACGCTGCTCGGCCCCTCCGGCTGCGGCAAGACGACGACGCTGAGGATGATCGCCGGGCTGGAGATGGCGACCGAGGGGCGTATCCTCATCGGCGGGGTCGACGTGACGAAGCTGCCGGCGACCGACCGCGACGTCTCGATGGTCTTCCAGTCCTATGCGCTGTTCCCGCATATGACCGTCGACGAGAACGTCCAGTACGGTCTGCGCTTCTCCGGCTTCGCCAAGAAGGAGGTCGCCGAGCGCGCCCGCGCCGGCCTCGAACTCGTCGGCCTGTCGGGCTACGGCGAGCGCCTGCCAAGCCAGCTCTCCGGCGGTCAGCAGCAGCGCGTCGCCGTGGCACGCGCGCTGGTGCTGGAACCGCAGGTGCTGCTCTTCGACGAGCCGCTGTCCAACCTCGACGCCAAGCTGCGCCGCCATGTGCGCGAGGAAATCCGCGAGATCCAGCAAAAGCTCGGCCTCACCGTCGTCTATGTCACGCACGACCAGGAGGAGGCGCTTGCCGTATCCGACCGCATCATCGTCATGAACAATGCGACGATCGCGCAGGACGGCACGCCGCGCGAACTCTACGATGCGCCCGCCAACGCTTTCGTCGCCGATTTCATCGGCGAGGCCAACATCTTTCACTGCGAGATAAGCGCCGTCGAGAACGGCATCGCGTCCGTCCGCCTCGGCGGCCTCACTCTATCCCTGCCGGCGCGCGGCTTCGGCCCCGGTCCGGCCAAGCTTGCCGCGCGGCCGAACCGCATCGTGCTCCATCCGAAGGACACGCCGGACACGCTGCCCGGCACGATCGAAAAGGCGACCTATGTCGGCAGTCACCTCGAATTCATCCTGTCGACGGAGCTGGGCGACGCATTCGTCATATCGCCGGACGTGGATGCGCCTTTCGAAGCAGGCCAGCCGGTCGGCTTAGGCTTTCCGGCGCGCGGGCCGGTGCTTATTTCGGCGTGAGCCCGAATGTCTCGGCGCAGAGCGCAAATATGTCGTCGAAAATCTCGGCCCCGCCAACGACCACGACCGTGCCCCGCTCAAGCACTGTCGCCGGATCGGGCGTGATGACGCGGCCGCCGGCCTCCTCGACAAGCAGTATGCCGGCGATGCAGTCCCAGGCATTCATGTGGTTCTCGATGTAGCCGAGCAGTCGGCCCGACGCGACATAGGCCAGCATCAGCGCGCCGGAGGCATTGCGGTAGAAGACTCCGCCCCGCGCCAGAAGATCCTTGATCAAAGCCGGTACGGCCGTCGTCTCGCGGCGGTTCGAGAAGCCGATGCCGAGCGAGCCGTCGCCGAGGCTGTTCGACATGGTCGTCTTGATCGGCCGGCCGTTGAGAAACGCGCCACCACCCTTCTCGCCATAGAAGGTCTCGCCGGTCGACGGCTCGTGGATGACGCCGGTAACGGTCACGCCATCCTTGGCGCAGGCGATCACCACGCACCAGGCGGGAATGCCGCGCACGAAATTCGCCGTGCCGTCGATCGGGTCGATCACCCAGTCATAGCCAGTCGAGCCCTTTGTCGGCGCATGCTCCTCGCCGATGACGCCGTCGTCAGGATAGGTCTTGGCGATCTCGCGCCGCACGAACAGCTCGACCTCGCGGTCGGCCTCGGAGACCAGATCCTGATGCCCCTTGTTCTCGATCGTCAGCGAATCGAGCTTCCGGAAGAACTCCATGCCGAGCTTTCCCGCGCGCTCGGCTAGCTCGCGGGCGAAGGTGAGGCGTTCGCTGTGGCTGGTCATCGGGTCCCACTGCCGGTCGAAGAGGTTTCGCCGCAGCGCGGACGCACTGCGCATCCCTTCATAGGCAAGTCGCCCTGCTTAGGAAAGGGCGGCCAAGTCATCCAGCCAACAGTCCTGGAAAAGGTATCAGGCAGCGCTTCTTTCGGCCGGACGCGTGGTTTTCGCGGCGAGGTACATCAGGCTGTAGCTTGCCATGTTGCGGTCCCAGCCGGCCTTCACCGCCAGATCGAGGACCGCCTCGAGATGCGGCCTCAGGGCCTCGCGGCATTCCGTTTCGTAGCTCGAATGCCTAATGGCATTCTTGGGTTTTTCGACGACTGGTTCTCTGATCAACATGGCATGCACTGCAACTGACTTGAGGGAAGCTCCAATCGTGTCTATCCCTATCTGACCTCGGGTCAAGCACGGTCGGCGATATCAACTGTGCCCTCCACACATTCTTGACCGAAACGCAGTCGCGACGGCCGGATACTTCGTTTCGTCTTCGGAACCATCGCCGATCTAACCGGTTCTCGACACATGTTCCCGCAAGCCATACTGACGGCGCGATGATCCGTACGCTGCTTCTTGCCGCCATGCTTCTTCTCCCTGTCTCGCCTCTTCTTGCAGACGATTCCGTGCTCGCCGAGGGCCGACAGCGATCGCAGGCCTTCTTCAATCGCGATTTCGAAAGCCTCTGGACCGCCATGACGCCGGAAATGCAATCCGGCTTCGGCACGATCGAGGCGCTGAAGAAATTCCGGGACGACCTCGAAACCGGTTTCGGCGCAGAAACAGGACCGCCCGAGGAAAAGACGCTGAGGCATGAGGGCTACGACATCTACATCCGCACCGCGCGCTGGGCGAAGTCGGGCGCGCCCGTCCTCATGCAGTGGACCTTCGATGAAGAGCGCCGCATTGCCGGCTTCTTCGTTCGGCAGGCGCCCCAGGCGGCCGAAAGCCGGTTCCTTGACTACCGGACGAAGGCGCGGCTCAGCCTGCCGTTCGAGGGCGAGTGGTTCGTGTTCTGGGGTGGCCGCACGATCGAGCAGAACTATCATGCCGCCGACAAGGCACAGCGCTTCGCCTACGACTTCCTTATCCGCCGCGACGGCGCCAGCCACACCGGCGACCCGTCAAAGCTCGAGAACTATTTTTGCTGGGACCGGCCTATCCTCGCTCCGGCCGAGGCCATCGTCGCCGCCGTAGCCGACGGCCAGCCGGATCAGGCGATCGGCCACACCGATGCGGAGAACGCCGCGGGCAATCATGTCGTGCTCGACCTCGGCAACGGCGAGTACGCCTTTCTGGCGCATCTCAGGCGCGGCAGCGTTGCCGTAAAGCCCGGCGAGCGGATCCAACAAGGAACCGAGCTTGGCCGTTGCGGCAACAGCGGCAACACCACCGAACCGCATCTCCACTTCCATCTGCAGACAACGCCCATACTTCATCAGGGCGAAGGCCTGCCTGCCTTCTTCGAAGGCTACGTCGGCGACGGAAGGCCCGTCGCACGCGGCGAGCCTCTGCAAGGGCAGGTCGTCGCACCCGCTCGGAACTGATGCTACGCCGGCTGGGGTCTCGCCATCCCCGACTTCCAGAGCAGCAGGAAAGCGATCGCCATGTTGAGCAGGTTCCAGGCGATGCCGTTGAGAAACGCGGCAGCATAGGAGCCGGTCAGGTCGTAGATCCAGCCCGACATCCAGCCGCCCAGCGCCATGCCGGCGATCGTCGCCAGGATGACAATGCCGATGCGCTGGCCGGCCTCGGCCGCCGGCATGTATTCGCGCACGATGATCGCGTAGCTGGGCACGATGCCCCCCTGCGACAGGCCGAACACCAGCGACACGACATAGAGCGATGCAAGCCCGTCGAAGGGGATGTAGAGGAACAGCGCCAAGCATTGCAGCGTCGAGCCTACCAGCAGCGTTCTCAAGCCGCCGATGCGATCGGCGAGGTAGCCGGAGGCCAGCCTGCTCACCACTCCCGCCGCCAGCATGATCGACAGCATCTCGCCGCCACGCGGCACGCCGTAGCCGAGGTCGACGCAGTAGGCGACGATGTGCACCTGCGGCATCGACATGGCGACGCAGCAACCGAGTCCCGCCACCACCAACAGAGCCTGCAGCGCGCCCGGCGACAGCGAGATAGACTGGGCCGGCCGCGCCAGGTTCGTTACATGCTCCTCCCCAGACGGCCTCTGTCGTCTCAGCATCAGCGCCAGCGGCACCATGGTGACCAGGCAGATCACGCCGCTCGCAAGATAGACGAAGCGCCAGCCCCCATGTGCCATCATGTAGGGCATGACCACCGGCCACAGCGTGCCGGCGATGTAGTTGCCGGCCGCGGCGATCGACACCGCGATGCCGCGATTGCGCGCAAACCAGTGCGATATGTCGGCCATCAGGGGGCCGAAGATCACCGACGACCCCACCCCGATCACCGCCTGCACCAGCGTGAACTGGACAATCGACGTCGCCGTCGCGGCCAGCGCAAATCCTGCCGCCAGCACCACTGAGGCGATCAGCGCCGGCAGCCAGTAACCGACGCGGTCGACCGCCCGCCCGACGAAAACATTGCCAAGCGCGAAGCCTATCATCGTCGCCGTATAGGGCAACGACGCCTCGGCACGGCCGGCGCCGAATTCGGCCTGCACGGCCGGCAGCACGACGATGACCGCCCACATGCCGACGCCGCCGATCGTGGCAAGCAGGGTGCCGATCGCCAGCCGCACCCAGGCGTAGGCGCCATCTATGTCGGCGTGCGTGCCGCGTCCCGTCAGCGGAAAGGTCAAGGTCATGGATTTCGGCCGCGTTTCTGCGGCGTCACTATCGGCTCATTTGCTGCATGCATGCTCGGCCCACCGCCGGCAATCGATGACTCCAGATGGCTAGCCATCCACCGTCGCGACAACCGACACGCAGTCTCCCGGCTTCACCAGGCCGGGAAAATGACGGGCCGCCAGCATGCCGGTGAGCTTCGCCCGTATTTCGTGGGGCGCGATGCCGGTGCGGCCGGTCGAATGGATGCGCGCGATCACCTGGCCCGCCTCCACCGGTGAGCCAAGATCGACCATCGTCTCGATCATGCCGTCCTCCTCGGCGAAGGAGAAGCAGTCGCTGGAGGGCATATCGAGCCAGCGGGTTTCCGACTTATCGATCGCGCCAGAAACGATGCCGGCGTGGCACAGGAGATTCATGGCGCCGCGCCTTGCGATCCGCACCGTCTCCGCACGCGAGGTGCCGCCGCCGCCAAGCTCGGTCGTCACAAACAGCTTTCCCATCTCCTCGGCCGCCGTGTCGTACATGCCGACTGCGTCGATCTCGATCATCTTCATCGACCAGGGAGCAGAGAACGCCTCCACCGCCGCGAAGGCTTTCCTCTCCAATGCCTTGTCGGGCAGCACATGCGCCGCCGCGAAAGGCACGAAGTCGAGGGTCCTGCCACCCGAATGGAAGTCGAGCACGATGTCGGCGCGAGGGAGCAACTCGCGTTGAAAAAAATCTGCGATCTTCTCGGTCACGGTTCCGTCCGGGCGGCCCGGAAAGATGCGGTTCATATTGCCCTTGTCGATCGGCGAGGTGCGGGTCCCAGCCCGGAACGCCGGGTAGTTCATCGCCGGCACGATGATCACGGTTCCCGATACGGCCTTGGGATCGAGCGTGCGCGCCAGTTCGTAGAGCGCCAGCGGCCCTTCATACTCGTCGCCGTGATTGCCCCCGGTGAAGAGCGCAGTCGGGCCGCTGCCGTTCCGGATCACCGCGAGCGGGATCATTACCGACCCCCAGGCGGAATCGTCGCGGCTGTAAGGCACCCTGAGGAAGCCATGCTGTACGCCGCCGCCCTCAAGATCGACGGTCGGCGTTATGGCTGAGGGTTTTGTCATTCGTCCGTCTCTCCGCGGCATTATGGCAGCAGGACAGCAGTTCGGACCTCGATCCTCCCCGCTGCCCTGCTGCCTCCCCCTGCCCTACTGTTTGACCACCAGCTTGCGCGGCACATTCGCCAGACACTCGACGCCGTTGTCGGTGATCAGGATGGACTCGGTGATCTCAAGCCCCATCGTTTCCAGCCACAGGCCAGTCATGAAATGGAAGGTCATGCCGGGCTTCAGTTCGGTGCGGTCGCCCGGACGCAGGCTCATCGTGCGCTCGCCCCAGTCCGGCGGGTAGGAAAGGCCGATCGAATATCCGGTGCGGTTGTCCTTGACGATGCCGTATTTCCTCAAGACTGCGAAGAAGGCATTGGCGATGTCTTCGCAGCGGTTGCCCGGCTTCGCCGCTTCCAGCCCCGCCTCCATGCCTTCCAGGGTCGCCTTCTCGGCATCGAGAAACTCCTGGGTCGGCTTGCCGAGGAACACCGTCCTCGATAGCGGGCAGTGGTAGCGGTTGTAGCAGCCGGCAATCTCGAAGAACGTCCCTTCGCCCGCCTTCATCGGCCGATCGTCCCAGGTCAGATGCGGGGCTGAGGCATCCGGCCCCGAAGGCAGCAGCGGCACGATGGCAGGATAGTCGCCGCCGATGCCATCGACGCCGCGCGTGCCGGCGTCGTAGATCTCGGCGACAAGATCGCATTTGCGCATGCCCACCTCGACCTTGTCGACGATGCGCCGGTGCATGGCCTCGACGATGCGTGCGGCCTTTCGCATATAGTCGATCTCGGTCGGGCTCTTCACCGCCCGCTGCCAGTTGACCAGCGCCGTGGCGTCGACGAACCGCGCGTTGGGCAGGTGCTTGTGCAGCGACGCGAAAGCGGCGGCGGAGAACCAGTAATTGTCCATCTCGACGCCGACGACGAACCTGTCCCAGCCGCGCGCGGCCAGGACCTCGGCCAGATAGTCCATCGGATGCCGTTCGGTGGACTGCACGTAGTTGTCGGCGTAGCCGACGATGCTGTCGCCACCGAGATAGGTGGTTCGCCTGGCCCCGTTCGCGTCCTGCGCGCGGCCATACCATACGGGCTCGCCGACCGGCGGCACGATGACCGCCTGATGCACGTAGAAAGACCAGCCGTCGTAGCCGGTCAGCCATGCCATGTTGGACGGATCGCTGACGATCAGGAGGTCGACGCCCTTCGCGTCCATCGCCTTCCTCGTCTTGGCCAGGCGGTCGGCATATTCAGCGCGTTGGAACTTCAGATTCGGCTGCATGCGAATTCCTTGTCGATCACGGCCATCGAGGTGAAATCAGCTTTCGAACACGGTTCCGGCCCCGAGCGCCCGCGCCCTGTCGCGAGCCAGCGTGGCGATCGCCGTATCCTGCACGCCCGTGCCGGTCAGGTCGGCGAGGGTGACGTCTTGCGGCGAGCGGCGGCCGGGCTTGCTGCCGGCAATGATTTCGCCAAGCTCGGTCACATCCGTCTCCGCGCCGAACAGCCCCGCCTCGATCGCGTGGTGCAACTCGCCGAGCCTGCGCGTCTGTTTCGCGCTGTCGGCGACGTAGAGATCCGCCATCTTGAGGATCGCCGGCGCCACTTCGTTCTTGTGCTCGGCGTCCGAACCCATCGCGGTGACATGCTGCCCTGCCGAGACGAAGCCCGGCATCAGCAAGGGTTCGCTGGCCGGCGTGGTGGTGGCGATGATGTCGGCGCCAGCCGCCGCGTTCGCTGCGTCCTTCTCCGCGCGCACGGAAATGCCCAGCCTGCCGCCGAGTTCGGCTGCAGCTTTTTCCGCCTTGCCATGGTCGCGCGCCCAGATCCGCGCCTCGCGGATGGGCCGCACCAGCGTCAGCGCTTCCAGCTGCAATTTCGCTTGCGCACCGGCGCCGTAGATTGCCGCGACTGCCGCATCCTCCCTCGCCAGATGTTTCGCCGCCACCGCGCCTGCGGCAGCGGTGCGCACATCGGTGAGGTAGCCGTTGTCGAGCAGCAGCGCCTCGACCAGTCCGGTCTTCGCCGAGAGCAACACCATCAGCCCGTTGGTGCTCGGCAGACCGAGCTTCGGGTTGTCGAAGAAGCCGGGGCTGACCTTGATCGCAAAGCCATCCAGTCCCGGCACGTAGGCGGTCTTCACGTCGACTTCGCCGCGATGCTCGGGGATGTCGAGCCGCATGATGGGGGGCATGGCGACGGGCTGCGTCGCCAGCGCGCGAAATGCCTGCTCGACACAGGCGACCGCGTCGAGATCTAGCTTCACGATCTGCCTGAGATCGCGCTCGGTAAGGATCGTTATGCGGCCCATGCCCCGCTCCCTTGTGCGGCGGCGCCAACGTCCCCGCATACGATCCGCCGGTGCAGAGCCATGTCGATGTTGCGTCCCGAGACCAGCGCCACGACCGGTCCCGCAGCCCGCACCTTGCCAGCCAGCATCGCGGCGATGCCGACTGCGCCTGCGCCCTCAACCACCTCGCGCTCCGTCTCGTAGGCATAGCGGATTCCGGCTGCGATCTCGTCTTCCGACAGCACAAGCACATCGTCCAGGAGATCGCGGCACATGGCAAAGGTCAGTTGATTGTCGAGGCCGATGCCACCCCCGAGCGAATCGGCGAGCGTCGGCAGTTCCTCGACCGGCACCGGCCGTCCGGCATCGAGGCTCGCCTTCATCGCAGCGCCTCTCGCCATGGAAACGCCCACCACCTTCGTCCCGGGACTGACGCCCTTCACGACCGCCGCTATTCCGGAGGCAAGACCGCCTCCCGAAAGCTGGACCAGCACCGTCGCGGCGTCCGGCACCGCTTCCATCATCTCCAATCCCAGCGTCCCCTGCCCGGCGATCACCGCGGGATGGTCGAAAGGCGGCACCATGACCAAGCCCTCCTCCCCGGCCAGCCGTTCGGCCTCGACCTGCGCATCGTCCTGGCTGCTGCCCACGATGCGGGTCTCGGCGCCTAGCCGGCCGATCTCCTCGACCTTGTTGGCGGGAACCAGCGTCGACATGCAGATGACGGCACGCATCCCCTCGAGCCTGGCGGCATGGGCGAGCGCGCGACCATGATTACCGGTCGAGGCTGCCACCACGCCGCGCTTCCTCTCCTCCACCGACAGCGAGGCAACGGCGTTCGACGCCCCGCGCAGCTTGAAGCTGCCGGTGGCCTGACGGTGTTCCAGCTTGAGATGCACCGGAGAGCCAAGGCGTTGCGACAGCGTCGGCGAAAGCACCGTCGATGTCTCAAGAATCCGACCGGCGATGCGGTGGCGTGCGCGCCTGATGTCGTCGAGCGTGACGAGCATCGCCTCAGCCCTGCACAAAAGGTATGGATGGCAGCGCGGCGGCCGCGACACCGATTCGCGTGCCGATCGGCGCTACACGCTCTTCACTTGTGCACAACACCAGCATGCAATTGGTCACTTTCAAGCCGCAGCGGACCCAAGGCAAGGATTCTTACGGTATCGCCCATGGATTGTCTAGGTTAGTTGTGTACGTCTCCGGCGAGGCGAAGCCAAATAGGAAACACGATGGCAGGCGTTAGACTGGATGCGATAGACCTGAAGATCCTCGACGCCATCCAGCGCGAAGGACGCATCACCAAGCTCAAGCTCGCCGAAAAGGTAGGGCTTTCGCCGACGCCATGCTGGATGCGGCTACGGAAGCTGGAGAAAGCCGGCATCGTCAGCGGCTATCACGCGAGAATCTCGATGCGTGCGGTAGCGCGGTTTGCCCTGGTGCTGATGGAAGTGACGCTGCGCACCCACCGCCAGGCCGACTTCGACCGTTTCGAGCGGGCGATGAACGACTATCCGGAAATCGTCGGCTGCTGGGCGGTCGGCGGCGGGGTAGACTACCTGCTCAAGGTGATCACACGCGACATCGATGCCTATCAGCGCCTGGTCGACGGCTTGCTGGAGCGTGAGGTCGGCATCGACCGCTACTTTACCTACATCGTCACCAAGACGGTGAAGGAGGATAGCCTTCTTCCCCTGGAGACTCTGCTGGCCGTCGAAGCCCAGGAGAAGCCCTAGACCGTTTCTCCGCCTCGGTCCCCCGGGAATAGACAATCTCTCTCGCCAGAGGCTGTCAGACAGCCTCTCCATCCTGATCGACTGGCTATGGTTGCGGCATCCTCAACCGGAAAGCCAACATGTCAGCGCATTTCGTCCGCCATACGCGTCATGAAGCGCTCGGCCGGCTCGTCGATCGCCGGCTCCATCGCGAACTCGCCTATATCGACGGCCACTGGGTCGCCGGCGCTACGGGAAAGAGCTTCGAAGTCACCGATCCCGGCAGCGGCGCAGACGTCGCCTGGGTAGCCTCGCTCGATGCCGAGCAGGCAGGCATGGCGATCGACTCGGCCGCGCGCGCCTTTACGGCATGGCGGGCGGCCCTGCCGCAGGAACGGTCGCGCATCTTGCGGGAGTGGCACGCGCTTATTCTCGCCGCGAAGGATGATCTGGCGCTGCTGATGACGCTCGAGCAGGGCAAGCCGCTGAAGGAGGCGCTGGGCGAGATCGACTATGCAGCGTCCTTTGTCGAATGGTATGCGGAAGAGGCGAAAAGGCTCAACGCCGAAAGCGTGACCAGCCATCTGCCGAACGCCGAGATGGTCGTCCGGCGCGAGGCACTGGGCGTCGTCGGCATCGCGACGCCGTGGAATTTTCCGTCTGCCATGCTGACGCGAAAGGCCGCGGCAGCGCTTGCCGCCGGCTGCACCGTCGTCGCGCACCCATCCTCCGAGACCCCGCTTTCCGCCCTGGCTTTGGCGGAACTCGGCGAGCGCGCCGGCCTTCCGGCAGGCGTGTTCAATGTCGTGACCGGCGATGCCGCGACGATCGTCGGCAGGCTTTGTGAGGATGCGCGCGTGCGCGCCATGAGCTTCACCGGCTCCACCGAGATCGGCCGCCTGATCGCCGAAAAATGCGCGCCGACGATGAAGCGCCTGGTGATGGAACTCGGCGGCCATGCGCCGCTGATCGTGTTCGACGACGCCGATATCGAGCGCGCCGTATCGATCGCCGTGGACGCCAAGTTCGCCACCTCGGGCCAGGACTGCCTCGCGGCCAACCGCATCTATGTCCAGAGCGGCATATATGACCGCTTCTGCGAAGCCTTTGCCGCGCGCGTCCAGGCGTTGAGCGTCGCGCACGGCCTGGCCGACAACGCGGAGATCGGCCCACTGATGCACGAGCGTGCCGTGCGGAAGGTCGAGGAGCATGTCGCCGACGCGATCGGTCGCGGCGCGCGTTGCCTCGCCGGCGGCAGGCGCCATGCGGCCGGACCGCTGTTCCATGAGCCGACGCTGCTGGCCGACGTGCCCGACGATGCGCTGATCATGCGCGAGGAAACGTTCGGACCGGTGGCAGCCGTGACCTCCTTCGAGACGGAGGAGGAAGTCGTCGCCCGCGCCAACGCCACCGAATACGGGCTCGTCGCCTATGTCGTCACCGAAAGCGGGGCGCGACAACTGCGCCTCGGCCGCGCGCTCGACTACGGCATGGTCGCCGTGAACCGGGTGAAGATCACGGGCGCGCCGATCCCCTTCGGCGGCACCAAACAGTCCGGCCTCGGCCGCGAGGGCTCGCGCCACGGCATTGAAGCTTTCACCGAACTCAAATACCTCTGCCTCGACCTGGCATGAGGCAGCCCGACAGAAAAGGAAGATCCATGCTCGACCGCTCGAACGAACTCACCGCCTGGGACCGCGATCACTTCTTCCATCCCTCGACCCATATGGGAACACATGCACGCGGCGAATCCCCGACGCGCGTCATGGCCGGGGGCGAAGGCGTGACCGTCTGGGACGTTGACGGCAAGAAGAGCATCGACGCCTTCGCAGGGCTCTACTGCGTGAATGTCGGTTACGGCCGCCAGAAGATCGCCGACGCCATCGCCGCGCAGGCGACCAATCTTGCCTATTACCACGCCTATGTCGGCCACGGCACCGACGCGTCGATCACGCTGTCCAAGATGATCATCGACCGTGCGCCGGAAGGCATGAGCCGTGTCTATTTCGGCCTGTCGGGCTCGGATGCCAATGAGACCAACATCAAGCTCATCTGGTACTACAACAATGTGCTCGGCCGGCCGGAGAAGAAGAAGATCATCTCGCGCTGGCGCGGCTATCACGGCTCGGGCGTGATGACGGGCTCGCTGACCGGCCTCGAGCTCTTCCACAACGCCTTCGACCTGCCGCGCGCGCCCGTGCTCCACACCGAGGCTCCCTATTATTTCCGTCGCGCGGACCGCTCGATGAGCGAAGAGCAGTTTTCCCAGTTCTGCGCCGACCAGCTGGAGGAAATGATCCTGGCCGAGGGGCCGGACACGGTCGCCGCCTTCATCGGCGAGCCGATCCTCGGCACCGGCGGCATCGTGCCGCCGCCGGCCGGCTACTGGCAGAAGATCCAGGCGGTATTGTCGAAATACGACGTGCTGCTGGTCGCCGACGAGGTCGTGACCGGCTTCGGGCGGCTGGGCACCATGTTCGGCTCGGACCATTACGGCATCAAGCCGGACCTCATCACGATCGCCAAGGGGCTGACGTCGGCCTATGCGCCGCTGTCGGGCGTCATCGTCTCCGACAAGGTCTGGCAGGTTCTCGTCGCCGGCTCGGACAAGCTCGGCAGCCTCGGCCATGGCTGGACCTATTCGGCGCATCCGATCTGTGCCGCCGCCGGCGTCGCCAACCTCGAACTCATCGATGAACTCGACCTCGTGCGCAACGCGGGCGAGACGGGCGCCTATTTCCGCGACGAGTTGAATAAGGCTGTCGGCGGCCACAAGAACGTCGGCGAGGTGCGCGGCGACGGCATGCTGGCGGCTATCGAGTTCGTCGCCGACCGCGACGACCGTGTCTTCTTCGACCCCGCGCTGAAGATCGGTCCGCAGGTGGCCACGGCGCTGGCGGCAAGCGGCGTCATCGGTCGCGCCATGCCGCAGGGCGACATACTCGGCTTCGCGCCGCCGCTCTGCCTCACGCGCGAGGAAGCCGACATCGTCGTCGCGAAGACCGCAGAGGCGGTAGATACGGTTTTCGCGGCGCTGTGACGTCGGCTCGTCCGACGATCAGCTGACGGACAGTTCGACGAGGTCGGCGGCGAAGCGCGTCTCGGCAAATTGCACCGGGCGTCCGTCCGGATCGACATTGACGTAGACCGTCACCAGCACGATCGCGCCAGGTGAAAGCTTGAGGTCGGCGAGGTCCGTATCGCCGGCGTGGCGGGCCGAAATCTGAGTCGAGTGCCGGAAGTAGTCCGAAATGCCAAAGCTTTTCAAAGCGACGGTGATCGAACCGCTTTCGGCATAGATGTCATCTATCGACGCGAACCTCGTCGCGTCGAAAAAGCTCGTCGCACGCGACACGGCGCGTCCGTCCGCCTCGGAAAGCGTCTCCAGCCGGACGACCTTGGCGCCGGGCTCGATCTCGAGTGCCGCGGCCGTGCGCGGGTCGGCGGGCTCGACGGCATGATCGAGCAGGATGCCGCGGCGTTCGCGCGCTTGTCCCTTCGGCCCCTCCGAAAACCGGGTCCTCGCTCCGACAGGATAGGAGAGGCTGCGTCTCCGCTTCACGAAGGTGCCCCGTCCCTGCTCGGCGCGCAGCACGCCTTCCTGGGTAAGGGCGGCGATCGCGCCGCGCACGGTGTGCCTGTTGACGCCGAACCGCTCGGCAAGCTCCATCTCCGGCGGCAGCCTCTCCGAAAACTCGCCCGAGCTTATCGCCAGGCGGATCCGGTCGGCGATCTGCCGCCAAAGCGCGATCCCGCTCCGCCGTTCCACCTTGCTCGCCGCTTTCGCCATCTTTTCCAGCGCCCTGTCATGCTGCCGTCATCGACACGCGGTAGCCAAAGAGTATAATTTGTATAGTCGTCTATATCAATAGACAAATCTACCGATGGAGTACCCATGCGACGAGGACAGGAACGCGAGCCGAATGCCGCGAGGAAGGCCGCCATGGCGGCCTTTGCGCAAGCGTCGCGCGACCAGTTGCGCGAACTCATCCAGGCCGCCGGCCTGTCCACCGAGGCAAAGCCGCTGCGCGGTCCGGAAACCGGGCTGGTGACGGTGCGTGGCCGGATCGGCGGCGGCGGCGCCTCCTTCAACACCGGCGAGGCGACGGTGACCCGCGCCACGGTCCAGCTTCCTTCCGGACAGGTCGGACATGCGTATGCGCTCGGGCGCGACAAGGAGAAGGTGCGGCTCGCCGCAATCCTCGACGCGACCTGGTGCGCGGAAGAAACCCGCGCGACGGTCGAGGACAAGATCGTGGCGCCGCTGCAAAGGCTGCAGGCCGAGGCGGACGCCAGGCGGCGCGCCGAGGCCGCGGCCACGAAGGTCGATTTCTTCACCATGGTTCGGGGAGAAGACTGATGCCGAGGACCGATAGCAGCGCCGTCCAGACAGCCGACCACATCACCGGCGGCTTCGCCAAGCCCGTCTTCGACGCGCAGGCGATCTTCCGGGCCGTCATGGACGCCATGGCGCGGCCCGGCACGATCCAGCCGACGAAGGCAGAAACGCAACCGCCGCGGCCACTCTCGCCTGTGGCTGCCGCAATCACACTGGCGCTTTGCGACAACGACACGCCGCTCTGGCTCGATCCGGCGCTGAGGCAGTCGGCTGCGGTGGCAAGCTGGCTCGGCTTCCACACCGGAGCGCCGTCGGCCGACACGCCGGCCGACGCGCACTTCGCCCTCGTCGCCGATCCGGCCGGCCTGATCGCGTTCGAGAATTTCGCGCAGGGCACACAGGAATACCCCGATCGTTCGACCACGCTGATCCTGCAGGTGACGAGCCTTTCGTCCGGCGCGCAGCTGGTCCTCGAAGGACCGGGCATCGACGGACGCGCGGCCTTCGCGCCGACGCCGCTGCCGCGCCATTTCGTCGAGCAATGGAAGCAGAACCGGGCGCGTTTTCCGCGCGGCGTCGATCTTATCTTTGCCGCGCCAGAAGGCATCGCCTGCCTGCCGCGCACCACGCGCATTCGCGCCATGGAGGGCTGACCCATGTATGTTGCCGTCAAGGGCGGTGAAGCCGCCATCCGCAATGCCCACCGCCTGCTCGCCGACCGCAGGCGCGGCGACCGCAGCGTGCCGGCGCTCCGGCTCGACCAGATCGTCGAGCAGCTCGGCCTCGGCGTCGACCGGGTGATGAGCGAAGGCTCGCTCTACGACAGGGAGCTTGCCGCGCTGGCGATCGTCCAGGCGCGCGGCGATCTCATCGAGGCCATCTTCCTCGTGCGCGCCTATCGCACCACCCTGCCTCGCTTCGGCTACACGCGCCCCATCGACACCGCAGCCATGCTGGCGGAACGCCGCGTCTCGGCGACCTACAAGGACCTTCCGGGCGGCCAGGTGCTCGGCCCGACCTTCGACTACACGCACCGCCTGCTCGACCCGGAGCTCGCCACGGGCGCCGAGGTCGCGCAGCCTGATCGCCGCGAAGACGCGGACGCCGAACCCATGCCGCGCGTTTCCGACATCCTCGGCCATGAAGGGCTGATCGAAGCGGACGGGCCGCTGCCGGCCGGTCATGTCACCGGCGACATCACGCGCGAACCGATGGAATTCCCGATGGACCGCGATACGCGGCTGCAGGCGCTGTCGCGCGGCGACGAGGGTTTTCTGCTGGCGCTCGCATATTCGACACAACGCGGCTACGCCCGCAGCCATCCCTTCGTGGGCGAGGTCCGCATCGGCGAGGTGGAGCTGGAACTCGACGTGCCGGAGTTGGACTTCCCAGTCACGCTCGGGCGCATCCGCGTCACCGAATGCCAGATGGTCAACCAGTTCAAGGGTTCGGCCAAGGCGCCGCCGCAGTTCACGCGCGGCTACGGGCTGGTGTTCGGCCAGAGCGAGCGCAAGGCGATGGCGATGTCGCTCTGCGACCGGGCGCTGAGGGCGAGCGAGCTCGGCGAGGACATCACCGCGGCCGCGCAGGACGAGGAATTCGTCATCTCGCATTCGGACAACGTGCAGGCGACCGGTTTCGTCGAGCATCTGAAGCTGCCGCATTACGTCGACTTCCAGGCCGAACTCGACCTCGTCCGCCGCATGCGCGCCGAGCACGAGGCGAAATCGGCTGACGAGACGCACAGGGAGGCCGCGGAATGAGCACGCAGGACCAGAACATCGCCACCTACAACTTCGCCTATCTCGACGAGCAGACGAAGCGCATGATCCGCCGCGCGATCCTCAAGGGCATCGCGATCCCCGGCTACCAGGTGCCGTTCGCGTCCAGAGAAATGCCGATGCCCTATGGCTGGGGCACCGGCGGCGTGCAGGTGACGGCCTCGATCATCGGACCGGACGACGTGCTGAAGGTCATAGACCAGGGCGCCGACGACACCACCAATGCTGTGTCGATCCGCAACTTCTTCCGCAAGGTGGCGGACGTCGAGACGACGACGGAGACGGCGAAGGCGACCATCATCCAGACGCGCCACCGGATTCCCGAGTTGCCGCTGACCGAGGGGCAGACACTGGTCTACCAGGTGCCGATCCCCGAGCCTCTGCGCTTCCTTGCGCCGCGCGAGACCGAGACGCGCAAGATGCACGCGCTCGAGGAATACGGGCTGATGCACGTCAAGCTCTACGAGGACATCGCCCGGCACGGGCATATCGCGACCACATACGCCTATCCGGTGAAGGTCGAGGGCCGCTATGTGATGGATCCCTCGCCGACGCCGAAATTCGACAATCCGAAGATGCACATGTCGCCGGCGCTGCAGCTTTTCGGGGCGGGCCGCGAGAAGCGCATCTATGCGATCCCGCCCTTCACCGATGTGGTCAGCCTCGATTTCGAGGACCATCCTTTCGAGGTGCAGAAATTCGACAAGCCCTGCGCGCTCTGCGGCGCCGAGCAGGTCTATCTCGATGAGGTCGTCCTCGACGACCGCGGCGGGCGGATGTTCGTGTGCTCGGACACCGATCATTGCGAGACCAGGCGGGCCGAGGGGCATGTCGGCGAGTTGGGCGTGAAGGAGGCAGCAGAATGACCGACGAACCGCTCCTGCGCGTTTCGGCGCTGTCGAAATTCTACGGATCGCGGGTCGGCTGCGAGGACGTCTCGTTCGAGCTCTGGCCGGGCGAGGTTCTGGCGGTGGTCGGCGAATCCGGCTCCGGCAAGACGACGCTGCTCAACTGCATCTCGACACGGCTGACGCCGACCTCGGGCTCCGTCTCCTACCGCATGCGCGACGGCGCCTTCCGCGACCTCTACCGCATGAGCGAGGCCGAGCGCCGCTTCCTGATGCGCACCGACTGGGGTTTCGTGCACCAGAACCCGGCCGACGGGCTGCGCATGACGGTGTCGGCGGGCGCCAATGTCGGCGAGCGGCTGATGGCGGTCGGCGACCGCCACTACGGCAGGATTCGCGAGACGGCGGTCGACTGGCTCGGCCGCGTCGAGATCGGCGAGGACAGGGTCGACGACGAGCCGCGCGCCTTCTCCGGCGGCATGCGCCAGCGCCTGCAGATCGCGCGCAACCTCGTCACCGGACCGCGGCTGGTGTTCATGGATGAGCCGACCGGCGGGCTCGACGTGTCGGTGCAGGCGCGCCTGCTCGACCTCCTGCGCGGGCTGGTCAACGATCTCGGCCTGGCCGCCGTCGTCGTCACCCACGACCTCGCGGTCGCCAGGCTGCTGTCGCACCGCATGATGGTGATGAAGGACGGCCATGTCGTCGAGACCGGCCTCACCGACCGCGTGCTGGACGATCCGCGCGCGCCCTACACGCAGCTCCTCGTTTCCTCGATTCTGCAGGTGTGACCCATGGCTACCCCGGTCGTCGTTTCGGAAGTCTCGAAAAGCTTCACCATGCATCTGCGCGACGGCATCCGCCTGCCGGTCGTGGACGGCGTGTCCTTCGCCATGAAGGCCGGCGAATGCGCGGTGCTCGGCGGTCCCTCGGGCGCCGGCAAAAGCTCGATCCTGAAAATGCTCTACGGCAACTATTCCGTCGATGCCGGCCAGATCGTCGTCGATCATCGCGGCCAGTTGATCGACCTCGCCAAAGCCAGCCCGCGCACCGTGCTTTCGGTCAGGCGCGACACGATCGGCTATGTCAGCCAATTCCTGCGCACGGTGCCGCGGGTCTCTGCGCTCGACGTGGTTGCCGAGCCGCTGGTATCGCTCGGCGAAGGGCGCGAGGCCGCGAGAGCCCGCGCCCAGGAGCTGCTTGCCCGGCTCAACCTGCCCGAACGGCTGTGGAGCCTGCCGCCGGCGACCTTTTCGGGTGGCGAACAGCAGCGGGTCAACATCGCGCGCGGCTTCATCACGCCTCATCCGGTTCTCCTGCTCGACGAGCCGACCGCCTCGCTCGACGCGAAAAACCGCGAGGTGGTGATCGAGATGATCGCGGCCAAGAAACGCGACGGCGCGGCGCTGCTCGGCATCTTCCACGACGCCGACGTGCGCGAGGCGGTCGCCGACCGCATCATCGACGTGACGCAGTTCGCGCCCGGGAAGATCGCAGCATGAGCCGAAAACTGTCGGAAACGCCTTATGTCCACGAGACGGCGGAGATCGAGAACTCGACGCTTGGCCGCTGGACGGAGATCTCCGAGCGCTGCCGTGTCGCGGAGTCGGTCGTCGGTGACTATTCCTACATGATGCAGGACTGCGCGATCTGGTGCGCCGACATCGGCAAGTTCTCCAACATCGCGGCCTCGGTGCGCCTCAACGCGACCAACCATCCGGTCGAAAGGCCGACGCTGCATCACTTCACCTACCGCGCCTCGGACTATTTCGACGACGCCGAACACGAGGCGGATTTCTTCGCGGCGCGGCGGGCGAAACGAGTGAAGATCGGACACGACACATGGCTCGGCCATGGTTCGACGGTGCTGCCGGGCATCACGGTCGGCGACGGCGCCGCGGTGGGCGCGGGCGCCGTGGTGACGAAGGATGTCGCGCCCTACACGATCGTCGCGGGCGTGCCGGCCAAGCCGATCCGCGAGCGCTTCGACCGCAAGACCGCCGAGCGATACCAGGCGCTCGCCTGGTGGGACTGGGACCATCAGCGGCTGCGCGCGACGCTGGACGATTTCCGCTTCCTGCCGGCCGAAGCGTTTCTGGAGAAGTATGGCGGGTAGGTATCCGCGCATTTCATCATCGCCACGCCTCGTTTCCGATCTGGCCATTGCTGAAAGTGTGGGAGGCGGCGCATGGCAGCGACGTCTTCTATTTTTTGTTATTTGACGCGCAGCCATGCGCCGCCGGCGTTTTCTCCCGTTGCCGTGCCCGGCCCATCCCCTTCCGATAGTCTGGAGGAGCGGGCGCGCAGGCCAGCATCGGGACCGGAGCCGCCCGCGTGACCAACACGGGACGCGATCCAGCGCCACACTTGCCTGGATGCCGGTCGTGCACACCCGTTCCCACAAGCAAGCTGCTGGGATGATTATGCGGGAGGTTTTGGGGACGTGAGTGCAGTTGCAAAAAGTTTTTGCGGAAAGCGCACGCTTATTGCCGTTGCTCAACGGCAGAACCTAGCGGTTCCAACGTGTTGAGCCTTGGCGTCGCCGAAACGAAAAAGCCGCCAGTTGCGAATGACAAGGCAAATCTTTTCACGCGGATTGCGGGCAATACCCGGCAATTTTCGGGAAACGTGCAATCAACTGGACGCGAACAAAAAGGCCGCGCTTTGCGCGGCCTTTCCCTTTCCGGATGGGAAGCAGACGATCAGGCCTGCTGGATCGCCGAGAGCTGCCAGTCGCCGCCGTTCTGGCGCACGAAGGTCCAGAGCTCTGTCGTCTCGGTCGGTTCACCGGCGTCGCCATCGACGACCTCGCCGGTCGTGCGATTGCGGGTCACGTCGATCGACGAGTAGTTGAGCGCGGCGGTCGCGTAGTCGCGGTCGCCCTCGTTCCACGCCTCGGCAATATCGGCCTGCAGGAGATGCACGTCGGTCACGTCGTTGCGTACGCCCTGCTGGGCGTTGTCGGCGAGCTCTTCCGAAAGATACGAAACCATCTCCGGCGTCACCAGACGGCGCAGCGCCTTGTGGTCCTCGCGGCCGAAGGCCTCCTGCACGTCGGTCAGCAGCCGCTGGAAGGTGTCGAGATCGCCCTGGTCGAGCTCGATCTCCCTGGTTGCCGGCTGCTGCGGGGCCGAACCCAGCCCGCCGCCGATGCTGGGTATGCTGAAGGCGCGCTTGCCTTCCGCCCGCGGCGCCGCGTCGCGATAGGAGAGATTGCCGCCGCCGGAACCCGCCCCGGCCATTGCCGGCTCGGAGGAATGCGCCGGCCGCGCGCGAAGCAGCCGGACAACCAGCCAGATCGCGCCACCGATCAAGAGCACCTGCAACAGCAGGCCGAACATGCCGGCGAGGCCGCCGAAACCCTGGCCGAGCAGCAGGCCGATCAGGCCGCCGAGCATCAGACCGCGCAGCATCGAGCCGCCGAAGCCGTTCATGAAGCCAGGACGCTGCTGTGCCGCCGCGCCGGGGCGGGCAGCACTGTTCTGCGTGGCCGCCGGCCCGGTGTTCGGGGTCATCGAGCGTTCGACCGGTGCAGCCGGCTGGGGCGCGGTCCTGGTCGCGGGGGCCTGCTGGAAGGTGCGCGCGCCACGGCTACCGAAGCTGCCGCCGCGGCGTGCGTCGGCATGGTCGACGGCGACCATCGAGAAGGCAAGGAACAGGCCCGCGAAAAGCGTGGCGATGCGGGTCGTTCGGGACAGTTTCATTCGCGGTTCCTCGGTAAGCGATGTCGGCCCTATATAGTGACGGCCGAACGGAGTTCAGGGGTTTTCGGGCAAGTTTTTTCGATGGGCCGGATCAGCGGCGGCGCCGCTTCGGGCCGGTTTGCCGAACGGGGACGCGGCGCGCATGGCGTTTCCGGCGCGCTGCCGGGAGAGGCGCGGCTCAGTCCGGGTCGCGCTTGAGGATCTCGAGCGTTCCGGGTTCCAGGTCGAGATCGTATTCGCGGCCATCCGCGGCGACCGCGTCATCCACTTCCCATACCGACTCGTCGTCCTCCAGCTCGATGCTTTCCCAGCGGGTGAAACCCTCGGCCCTGAGCTTGGCCTCGATGGCGGCGCGCTCCTCCGGCGTCGGCGCACGGTCGGCAAGGGCCGGCGAGGCAAGCAGCGCCGCGGCGGCGGCGAGTGTGAGAAGTAAAGGTCTCATGACGTCCCTCTTTTGAGCGGTTCGGGCAGCCTGCCCGCCTCGGCCTGAATTATGGACGAGCGCACGGGAGGGCAAGCCGCGACGCGAGGCGATGGCGCGATTGTGATGCGGCAGCCGAACGACGCCGCTCTGTGGGCCGCTCTGTGGAACGTAACAAAACTGACATGCTCCCGACACGCCGCCTTCATGTGATCAGGCTAACGCATTCCCGAGATCGGACGGAAACCGGACAGGGAAGCCGCCATGCTGCACATTCGCGACGTGACGCGCCGCTTCGGCAAGAACACTGCCGTCGACCAGGTGGCGCTCGAAATCCCGCACGGACAGATGGTCGGGATCATCGGCCGCTCCGGCGCCGGCAAGTCGACGCTGCTTCGCATGATCAACCGCCTGATAGACCCGAGCCAGGGGTCTATTTTTTTTGACCGCACCGAGGTGTCGACGCTGGCCGGGCCGGCCCTGCGCCGCTGGCAGCGCGACTGCGCGATGATTTTCCAGCAGTTCAACCTGGTGCCGCGCCTCGACGTGCTGACCAACGTGCTGCTCGGCCGGCTGAACCACCGTTCGACCGCGCTCAACCTGCTCGGCATGTTTTCGCGCGAGGAGCGGGCGCATGCCATCGCCTCACTGGAGCGGCTGGGCATCGCGCAGGCGGCGCTGCAGCCGGCCGGGACGTTGTCCGGCGGCCAGCAGCAGCGCGTGGCGATCGCCCGGGCGCTGATGCAGCAGCCGAAAGTCATCCTCGCCGACGAGCCGATCGCCTCGCTCGACCCGCTGAACGCCAAGGTGGTGATGGATTCGCTGCAGGACATCAATCTGCGCGACGGCATCACCGTCATCACCAATCTGCATACGCTGGACACCGCCCGTGCCTACTGCAACCGCATCATCGGCATGGCGGCCGGCAAGGTCGTCTTCGACGGCGCGCCGGAAGAGCTGACGCGCGAGGCCGTGCGCATGGTCTATGGCGCCGAGGCCGACGGCGACGAGATCTCCGAGGCGATCACCTCGACGAGCGCGGGCACCGGCATGGGCGCCCGGCCACGCAAGCCGGCGCCGGCGCTGGCGCCGGCTTTCGCGGCGCACTGAAGCCGCCCGGGCGACCCGCATCCTCCAGACATTCACCAAGCGTCCGGCGCAGGAAGCCGGGTCACAACAGGAGAGACTAGATATGTTCAGGAAAGCACTTCTGGGAGCCGTCGCGCTCACCGCACTTTTCGCCAATGCGGCGCATGCCGAGAACCTCAAGGAATTCCGCATCGGCCTGATCGGCGGCGAGAACGAAGCCGACCGCCTGCGCAACTTCCAGTGCCTGGTCGACAAGCTGCCTTCCGTGCTCGGCGTCGAAAAAGTGTCGCTGTTCCCGGCGGCCGACTATGACGGCACCATCCAGGGCCTGCTCGGCGGCACGCTCGACTATGCCGAGCTCGGCGCCTCGGGTTACGCCAAGATCTATCTCGAGAACAAGGACGCGGTGGAGCCGATCCTGACCACGGTGCAGACCGACGGCTCGACCGGCTACTATTCGATCATGGTCGCCAAGGCCGATTCCGGCATCAAGACGCTTGCCGACCTCAAGGGCAAGAAGCTCGGCTTCGCCGACCCCGACTCGACCTCCGGCTACCTGGTTCCGGTAACCTCGCTGCCGAAGGACCTCGATGGCGCCACGGTGAAGGACTATTTCGCCGAGACCGGCTTCGGCGGCGGCCACGAGAACCTGGTGCTGGAAGTCATCAAGGGCACGTTCGACGCCGGCACGACCTTCGGCTCGGGCGTCGGCGACTGGAAGGACGGCTACACCTCCGGCAACCTCGCCAAGATGGTCGAGAAGGGCATCCTCGACATGGACGACCTGGTCGAGGTCTGGAAGTCGCCGCTGATCCCGAACGGCCCGATCGTCGTGCGCACCTCGCTCGACGCCGACATCAAGACGAAGTTCAAGCAGTTCATGATCGACCTGCCCACCACCGACAAGGAATGCTTCTCGGCGATCCAGGGCGGCGACTTCACCGGCTTCACCGAAGTGACGCCGGAATTCTACCAGCCGATCATCGACGCGCGCAAAGCGCAGATCGGCTCGTAAGGTCTCAGGCAACGGAGCGCGTCGCGGGCAACCGCGGCGCGCTTTGTTTGCGGCAACGCCATGAGCATAACCACTTCCGACACCGCGCTTTCCGTGGAGCGCCACTGGCAGGAACTCGCCAGCCGCAGGCGGCTCTACACGATCGGCGGACTGGCCTTCATGGTGCTGGCGCTCGCCGGTTCGCTGTGGTTCGCCAATGAGAGCAATGCCGGGAAATTCTGGGACCGGCTGCCGCATCTCTTCGACTTCGTCGATCAGCTCCTGCCGCGCGACGGCTGGGAAGTCTGGCGCGCGCTGTTCGACCTGCCCTCGCCCTATGACGACGGCAGCCTGAAATACGACTATCCGGAAGGGCGGATGTACCTGACGCAGTCTCTCTACGTCCCCGAATACGTCTACAAGATGATCGAGACGCTCAACATCGCGCTGGTCTCGACGCTGGTCGGTTTTGCGCTCGGCTTCTGCCTCTGCTTCCTCGCCGCCTCCAATCTCGTCACGCAGCGCTGGCTGCGCTTCTTCGTGCGCCGCTTCATGGAAGTGCTGCGCGCCTTCCCCGAGATCGTGATCGCCGGCTTCTTCCTGGCGGTGTTGTCGCTCGGCGCGATCCCGGCGATCCTCGCCGTCTCGATCCACACGGTCGGCGCGCTGGGCAAGATGTTCTTCGAGGTGGTGGAGAACGCCGACATGCGCCCCGACGAGGGGCTGCGCGCGGCCGGCGCCAACTGGCCGGAGCGCGTCTGGTTCGGCATCGTGCCGCAGGTGATGCCCAATTTCCTGAGCTATGCGCTGCTCAGGCTCGAGATCAACGTGCGGGCGTCGACCATCATCGGCGCGGTCGGCGGCGGCGGCATCGGCGAAGTGCTGCGCCTGTCGATCAGCCAGACGCATGAAGCCAAGACGCTGGCGATCATCCTGCTGCTTTTCCTGACCATCGTCGGCGTCGACCAGTTTTCCGCCTGGCTGCGCCGAAAGCTGGTCGGTGATCAGGCTTTCGCCTTCGGCCGCGGAGATTGAGATGACGACGCTTGCCCAAGCCGACGTGGACGCCATCGCGGCCAGGCATCCGGCGGTGTTCGCCGGCTCCCGCCGCAAGCAGATGACAGGCTGGCTGGTCGGCCTCGGCGTCGTCGCCTATCTCTGCTTCGCCTGGTGGTTCTTTGCCATAGGCAGCGTGCTCGCCAACGGCAACTGGGGCATCGCCGGCGTCTATCTCGCCGACTGGGTGTCCTACGAGACGCGGCCGCGGATCGAATTCGGCGACGAAGGCCTGGAAATCCGCTATCCGCGCTTCTCGGCCTATAACCGGGACCGGCATCCGGACTGGGTCGAACTGGAGGACGTCCGCTCGCCCGGCGTGGCGGGACGGATAGCGATGACAATCGGCGACGGCTCGGTCGACATCGCCCCCGGCGAGGTCATCGCGCGGCGCGGCTCCGAAACCGTGACCATCGCCATCTCCCCGGAAGAGACGGTGAGCGCCGCCGGCCCGCTGCCTTCCTGGGCCGAGCAGGACGCGCGTGACGGCTCCATCACCATCAGCTTCGGGTTCCGCGGCTCGGTCGAGGTCGAGGCCGACGAGGTGAAGGTCCGGCAGCGCTTCTGGGGCTGGGAGAACTTCGTCTTCGACGCCAACTCGCCCTTCTGGGGCAAGAGTTTCGGCGAGGTGGTATCGCTGGTCTTCTCCGACGAGCGGATCAAGCCGGAAATGTCCAACGCCGCGCTCGCCTGGAACAACATCCTCAACAATGCCGAGTGGCAGCATGGCGACGTGTGGCTGAAGCTCGGCCAGACGATCGTGATGGCTTTCGTGGGCACGGTGTTCGCGAGCCTGCTCGCCTTTCCGCTCGCCTTCGCCGCGGCGCGCAACATCACGCGCAACGTGGTGGTCAACCAGGTCGCCAAGCGGCTGTTCGACTTCCTGCGCTCGGTCGACATGCTGATCTGGGCGCTGTTCTTCACGCGCGCCTTCGGACCCGGACCGCTCGCCGGCATCTCGGCGATCTTCTTCACCGACACCGGCACCTTCGGAAAGCTCTATTCGGAAGCGCTGGAGAACATCGACGACCGCCAGCGCGAGGGCATCAAGTCGGTCGGCGCCGCACCGGTGCTGGTGCAGCGCTACGGCGTCGTGCCGCAGGTGCTGCCGATCTTCATCTCGCAATCGCTCTATTTCTGGGAATCGAACACACGCTCGGCGACCATCATCGGCGCGGTCGGCGCCGGCGGCATCGGCCTGAAGCTGTGGGAAGCGATGCGCACCAATTCGGACTGGGAGAACGTCGCCTATATGGTGCTGCTGATCCTCGCGGTGGTGTTCGTGTTCGACAATGTCTCGAACTTCCTGCGCAAGCGGTTGACCGGCCAGGCGGTGCGCTGACCTTCCAGCTATTTCGTCGCGAAAAGCTTCCTGCGCGGGCCTGGGGCGCTATAGTTCCGTCAGACGACAGGACGGAGGGAGCACCATGCAGGGACCCAGACACGGACCCCACCCCGAGCTCAAGCACCCGATTCCGATGCATCCCAGGGTCGGCTTCCTGAAGCCGCTGGTGACGGCCGACAATATCGAGATCGGCGACTTCACCTATTACGACGACCCGAACGGGCCGGACAAGTTCCAGGAAAAATGCGTGCTGCACCACTACCCGTTCATCGGCGACAGGCTGATCGTGGGCAAATTCTGCGCGATCGCCGAGGGCGCACGCTTCATCATGAACGGCGCCAACCACGCGATGTCGGGTTTTTCCACCTATCCGTTCAACATATTCGGCCAGGGCTGGGAGGAAGGTTTCGATGAGTCGGCATGGAAGCGCGAACTGCGCGGCGACACGGTGCTCGGCAACGACGTCTGGATCGGCATGGAGGCGGTGATCCTGCCCGGCGTGACGATCGGCGACGGCGCCATCGTCGCGGCCAAGGCGGTGGTCACGCATGACGTGCCGCCCTACGCCATCGTCGCCGGCAACCCGGCCAAGGTGGTGAAGATGCGCTTCGACCAGCGCACGGTTTCGCGGCTGATTTCCGTGGCATGGTGGGATTGGCCGGTTGACAAGATCAGCCGCAACCTGAATGCCATACGCGGCGCCGACATCGGGGCGCTGGAGGCTGCTGCTTGAAAGACAAGACGGATTCAAAAGTCGGCGTCGACATCTTCGCATCGCCGTGGATCTTCATCCGCGGCGTGCCGGCGATGAAATTCCTGCCGCCGGAGGGACCGCCGGAGATCGCCTTCGCGGGCCGGTCGAACGTGGGAAAATCCTCGCTGATCAATGCGCTGGTCGGGCGCAGCGGGCTGGCGCGCACGTCGAACACGCCCGGCCGCACGCAGGAGCTGAACTATTTCGTGCCGGACGGCTATTCGGGCGAGAAGGGCGACCTGCCGCCGATGGCGCTGGTCGACATGCCGGGCTACGGCTACGCCAGCGCCCCGAAGGAGAAGGTCGACCAGTGGACGAAGCTGGTCTTCGACTATCTGCAGGGACGGGTGACGCTGAAGCGCGTCTATGTGCTGATCGACTCCCGCCACGGCATCAAGAAGAACGACGACGAGATCCTGTCGCTGCTCGACAAGGCGGCGGTCTCCTACCAGATCGTGCTGACCAAGACCGACAAGATCAAGGCTGCCGGCGTGCCGCGACTGATCGAGGAGACGCTTGCCAAGATCAAGAGACGGCCGGCGGCGTTTCCCGGCGTGATCGCGACCTCGTCCGAGAAGAGCCAGGGGCTGGACGAGCTGCGCGAGGCGATCGTGCTGGCGGTCAACGGCGGCTGACGGAAAGGCACGTCAGGGTCCAGAGACCTCGTGGACGACTTCGTAATAGGTCGGCTCCGCGCTCTCGATCAGCGGCTTGATCTTCTGGACGTGCTCGGCGATCCGGCTGCTTTCGTGGAGGCGCTTGTGGTCGGCGATCGTGTCGAACATGCTCATCATCACCGCCGTCCTGCCATCTGTCGAACGGTGCAGGCGGCTGCCGCGCCAACCGGGAACATTGCCGGGCGAGCGATCGAGATTGCGTTTCTGCAATTCGATGAACTCGTCCATCCTGCCTGGCTTCACTGTGAACAGGTTGATCAGCACGATCGGACCGATCGCGTCATTGTCTAGGGCTTGGCTCATTGTCACGCTCCTTTCGCCCTGGCGGACGGTTGAGCGGCCATTCATCGAACCTCAACCAAAGTTGAGGTCAAGGGAGTATTTTCGCGACGGAACATAAGACTGGTTGCGCCGGCCGACAGGGGTGCGGCCGGCGCAAGGATCGGCCTGAGCGGTTCGGAATTACATCTTCGGCAAGAGCACTGCATCGATGACGTGGATGACGCCGTTGGATTGCTCGACATTGGCAATGGTGACGTTGGCGACCGTGCCGTTCTCGTCGGTGACGGTGATCTTGTCGCCTTCATATTTGGCGGTCCAGGTGCAGCCGCCGACGGTCTTCACCGGATGCTCGCCCTCGTCGTCGTCGACCATCTTCATGATGTCGGCCGACATCGCCTTTGCCCCGACCACATGGCAGGTCAGTATCCTGGTAAGCTGGTCCTTGTTCTCCGGCTTCAACAGATTGTCGACGGTGCCGGCCGGCAACGCGGCGAAGGCCTCGTTGGTCGGCGCGAAGACGGTGAACGGGCCGGGACCGGAAAGCGTCTCGACCAGACCGGCGGCCTTGACCGCGGCGACGAGCGTCGTGTGATCCTTTGAATTCACCGCGTTCTCGACGATGGTCTTGTCCGGATACATCGCCGCGCCGCCGACCATCGGATTCTCGGCGTAGGCAGCGCCGGCGAGAGCGGTGAAAGCGGCGGCAAAAAGGGTCGAGGTTACAGTTCGCATATTCTCACTCCTTGGGCTTGGTCTTCCCTGCTGGAAGGACAGCGGAGTCACGGCTTGCGCAGCGGCTAGTTTCACCTCGCCGGTCACATAAGTCTTATGTTTTTTCTGAAACTTTTCATCCGCTTAGACGTATGCGCGCGGCGCGTTCGCAATGCGGTGCGCAGGCCCGCGTGAGCGGCGGTCAGGGCAAGCCGGGGATGGCGGCATTTGGGAGGGCGGCTATCAGATCGCCTTCAGGTCGCCGGCAGCGACGACCGGGCCTGTCGGCGCGCCGGTGGTCGAGCCGCCGGCCGGCTCCACACTGATCGCAAACACCGCGCCCGACGCTATTTTTGCGCGCAGGACCTCGGTGACCGGCATCCGGACGCTCGCGCCCTGCGGGATGACGCCGAGCGAAACCGGCGGCTGCTGGCCCTCGATCACCCAAAGCTCGAAATCGCTGCCTTGAGGCGCGGCACCGGAGACATGCGACAGGCCGATATCGTCGGTGCGCCCGTCATAGACAGCAAGATAGCGCACATCGCTGCCATCGGCGGCGAGCGAGGCGACCAGCCTCTCCCGAGGTGTCTCCGCCGGCGGGCCGAAGAAGGGCAGCGCGATGTAGAGGGCGAGCGCGGCAAGCGCCACCACGGCAAGCGTGCGCCAGAAGGCGAGGCTGGAGAGGAGGCTCGGAGCGGACGGCGCCGCCTGACCGGGAGCGGCGCCTGAGAACAGTCGACGGTCTATCGCAGCCTTGACGCCGGCTGGCGCCTCGACATCGGCATAGCCCAGGCCGAGCGGCGCGAAATAGACCTCCCAGCGATCGACGAGACGCGCGAAAGCCTGCTCGGCGTCGATGCGCAACGCCGCCTGCCGCCTTTCGTCGGACGGCAGTACGCCCAGAACGTATTCGGCCGCGACGAGGTCGTCGCCTCCGCCGTCCGGGCCAATGTCGTCCGCGAGGCTCATCGCTCGAGGCATTCCCTCAGTTTCAGCAGGCTGCGGCGCAGCCAGGTTCTCATCGTGTTCAACGGCACGCTGAAGCGCTCTGCCAACTCGGCGTAGCTGTCACCGTTGAGATAGGCGCCGCGAACCGCCGCTGCCCGATCCTTCTCAAGCTCGTCGAGGCAGTTGTTGATCCGCTCGCCTTCGCTGCCTGCCACCGCCAGCGCTTCCGGTCCGGGAGCCGGATCGGACACGTCAACCGCGGCATCGATGTCGGCCGGTGCGGGCCGCCGCGCGCGAATGACGTCGATTGCATGATTGCGGGCAACCGCGACAAGCCAGGAAATCGGGCTCAAGTCCGAAACGGCGAAACGATCGGCCTTCGTCCAGATCTTGACGTAGACCTCCTGCAACGCCTCCTCGGCCTCCCCCCTGTCCCTCAAGACACGCAGGCAGACGCCGAAAAGTTTCGAGCTGGTCTCGCGGTAGAGCGCATCGAAGGCCGCCCGATCCTTCATCGAGACTCGGACAATCAGCTTGGTGATGTCCTGCGGCGTCATCGGCCGCGAGACTATGTGGTTTGGGGCCACTTGAGAAGTAGCCAGCGCGACGGTCTCGCGGGCGATCAAAATCGCGGGTTCGCGCACGCCGAACCATTTGCCCGCGCTGGCGTTTCCCGCTAAGACGCCGCAACCATTTCCATCCTGCCCGAGGATCCCGATGACGACGGACATCGCCGCCACCGCAGAGATGCAGGCCGCCCTGCTTTCGCGCGCGCTCCCTTACATGCAGCGCTACGAGAACAAGACGGTCGTCGTTAAATATGGCGGCCATGCGATGGGCGACATCGAGCTCGGCCGCGCCTTCGCCCGCGACATAGCGCTGCTCAAGCAATCGGGCGTCAACCCGATCGTCGTGCATGGCGGCGGCCCGCAGATCGGCTCGATGCTGAACCGCATGGGCATCGAGTCCAAATTCGAAGGCGGCCTGCGCGTCACCGACCAGAAGACGGTCGAGATCGTCGAGATGGTCCTCGCCGGCTCGATCAACAAGGAGATCGTGGCGCTGATAAATGCCGAGGGCGAGTGGGCGATCGGGCTCTGCGGCAAGGACGGCAACATGGTCTTCGCCGAAAAGGCGCAGAAGAAGGTCCGCGATCCCGACTCCAACATCGAGCGGGTGCTCGATCTCGGCTTCGTCGGCGAACCGGTCGAGGTCGACCGCACGCTGCTCGACCTCTTGGCCCGTTCGGAGATGATCCCCGTGCTGGCGCCGGTGGCGCCAGGGCGCGACGGCCATACCTACAACATCAACGCCGACACCTTTGCCGGCGCCATCGCCGGCGCGGTGCGGGCGTCGCGCCTGCTGTTCCTCACCGACGTGCCCGGCGTGCTCGACAAGGACAAGAAGCTGATCGACGAGCTGACAGTCTCCCAGGCCAGGGCGCTGATCGCCGACGGCACCATCTCGGGCGGCATGATCCCCAAGGTCGAGACCTGCATCGAGGCGATCGAGCGCGGCGTCGAGGGCGTCGTCATCCTGAACGGCAAGACCCCGCATGCGGTGCTGCTGGAGCTTTTCACCGAGCACGGCGCCGGCACGCTGATCGTGCCGTGAGCCGATGCCGGCCTAGCTGACGGCGAGCAGCACCAGGATTCCACCGACGATCAGAACGCAGCCGGCGATCTCCAGCCGAGTGATCTTCTCCTTGAAGAAGAACACAGTCGCCGCGAAGGTGAACAGCATCTCGATCTGGGCGAGCGATTTTACCACCGCCGCCTGCTGCAGCGTCATCGCGGCGAACCAGCCGAAGGACGCCGTCGCGCCGACGAAGCCGGTGAAGAGCGACGGCTTCCACGCCCTGGCGATGCGGCCGATCTCGGCGCGGTCCTTCCACAGCATCCAGACAAGCATGATCGCCGTCTGGAAGGTGATGACGAAGGCCAACGTGACCGCCGCCTGCATGACGAAGTTGGGGCCGCCGAGCGAGAGCGAGGCGGCGCGGTAGGAGACCGCCGAGACGCCGAAGGCGGTGCCCGAGGCAAGCCCGATCAGCGCGTTGCGGCTGAAGGTCGACATGACCATCGAGCGCAGGCTGACGGCGACATGCGCGACGGAGATCAGCATGACGCCAAGGACGCTGATGGCGATGGCTGCGACCGTGCCGAGGCTCGCCCGCTCGCCGAAGAAGACGAGCGCGAATATCGCCGCCTGCGCCGGCTCGGTGCGCGAATAGGCGGTGCCGACGGCGAAGTTGCGGAACGAGAAGAGGTGAATGAGCAGGAAGGTCGCGGCGATCTGGCCGAGCGCGCCGAGCCCGGCCCAGGCGAAGAACGTCCCGTTCAGCGAAGGCAGGGGATAACCGGCCGACCAGTGAAGCAACGCCACGAAGGCGAGCGCGAAGGGAAAGCCGAAGCCGAAGCGCACGAAGGTGGCGCCCGTCGTACCCATCACGGTTTTCAGATGTTTCTGGGTCGCCGAGCGCAGGTTCTGCAGGAACGCGGCGCCGATGGTTATGGGAATCCAGAGTTCCATGCAGGCTTTCCGGGAATACTGATATCGCCTTGTTCCGGCGAGACCTTTCGCGAGCGTGCCCTAAGCGCGTCGCGATCTTTCAGATTCGCTTTGCGCGCTTCAGGGCCTTGTTGCTGCGCATGTCTTTGGTCCCGAAACCGGTCCCCCCTTTCGGGAGACATGCGTTAGCACGAACCGTCGCGATGCGAACAGGCCAAGGCGGATTTGCCGGCGGTCCACCGACCGCGGCCGCTAGGCCTTCCGGGTCGCCAGCCAGATGACGTGCCGAGCGCCGCGCTTGCCGCGGGCGCGCGCGTGCACTTCCTCCACCTCGAAACCAGCTTTCCTGAGCCGTGCGGCGAAGCCTGCATCGGGATGCGCGGACCATACGGCGAGCACGCCGCCGGGCTTCAGCGCGGCGCGGGCACCGGCCAGGCCGGCGAGGCTGTAGAGGCGATCATTGGCGCTGCGCGACAGGCCGTCCGGTCCGTTGTCGACGTCGAGCAGGATCGCGTCATACGCGGCCCTGGCCGAGCCGATGAGATCGGCGACGTCGGCCTCGCCGACGTCCACGCGGGCGTCGTCGAGGCAGCCGGCGAAAAGTTCGGCCATCGGACCGCGCGCCCAGGCGACGACAGCCGGCACGAGCTCGGCGACGGTCACCTTCGCATCGGGGGGCAGGTCGGCTAGCGCCGCGCGGAGCGTAAAGCCCATGCCGAGCCCACCGATCAGGACGCCGGGCCGGGGCCTGCCGACGGTCTTCGCACAAGCGAGCCTGGCCAGCGCCTCCTCGGAACCGCTTAGCCGGCTGTTCATAAGCTCGTTGGCGCCGAGCATGATGGAGAACTCGTCGCCGCGGCGCTTGAGCCGCAACTCCTCGCGTCCGTCGGGAATCCTGGCCGAATCGAGCACTATCCACGGGATCATACCGGGCTACATGCCCCAGTTCGACCCGCGAACGCCAGCCTTGGCGTGCCGGCCGGGCAAGGCCCGACCGGCATATCCGGTTACGACGCCTTCCTGAGGCGCGGCTTGCGCGCTACCGGCTTCTGCCCGAGGCCGATGTCCTTGGCCATGGCGGAGCGGGTCGCCGAATAGTTCGGCGCCGTCATCGGGTAGTCCGGGGGTAGTCCCCATTTGGCGCGATATTGCTGCGGCGTCAGGCCGTGCGCCGTCAAATGGCGCTTCATCGACTTGAATTTCTTGCCGTCCTCGAGGCAGACGATGTAGTCGGGGTGAACCGATCTTTTCGGGTTCACGGCCGGCACCGCCACCGGTTCGGGCTCCGGTGCGGGCTCCCCGAGCTTGCGGATGGAACCGCTGACGCTCGCGATCAGTTCGGGCAATCCCGTCGGCGGCAACCGGTTCTTGGTGACGTAGGCCGAGACGATCTCAGCCGTCAGCGCGATCAAAGCAGTCTCTTCAATGTCGGACAATGTCATTCTCCCCAAACCCAATCCCGCCGCCGTGTCTAGTCCGGAAAGTTGCTTGGCTCAATGTCTATCCTTCGCCTTCACAACAAAAATCCGCGAGTGGACCGGTAAATACAGCCGTTCGGCAGGGTGAAGAGGACGGCAGACGCTCCGCTGCAACCGATTTAACCTCGCTTTTGCAGCGGAAAACCCTGGATGACGCTGATCAGGCGCCAGGATTCGTCTCGGTCTGCAAAAATGACTTGAGGGCGGTCTGCGACAGGGTCGGCTGGCGGTCGCGATGCGAGATGACGGCGAAATCGCGCGGCGGCAGCGCCAGCGGCAGGCGACGCAACTCCCCCTCGGCCACGGCCTTGCCGGCCACCAGTTCGGAGACGATGGCGGCGCCGGCTCCCGCCTCGACCGCCTGCACGATGGCCTCGTTGCTCGGCAGGACCAGAAAGATGCTGAGTGAATCGAAGGGGATGCCCATGCGGCGCGCCAGGTCCTGCAGCACCTCGCGCGTGCCCGAACCCGCCTCGCGGACGATCCAGCGAAGGCTGGAGATGTCCGGCAGGCCGGGCGCCAGCTCCGCGACCTCGGAATGGGATCTCGCGACGACCAGCATCAGCCGGTCGACGTCGACCCTGGCGCGGCGGAGGATATCCGACCCGGTGCGACCCTCGACGAGGCCCATGTCGGCGGTGCCGTCGAGCACCTTGTTCTCGACCTGCCTGGTGTTGCCGATGGTCACATCCAGCCTGACAGCCGGGTGGCTGTCCTGAAAAGCGGCAAGCCGGCGCGGCAGCCAGTAGCTGGCGATGGTCTGGCTGGCCGCGATGGCGATCGACCCGGCCATCGCCTGGGAGGCGTTCTCGAGCACGTTGCGCGCCTCGGCGATGCGCTCCAGCACGGCCTTGGCCTCGGGCAGGAAACGGCGGCCGGCGGGAGAAAGCTCGACGGCGCGGCCGACCCGGTTGAAAAGCTGGACGCCGCTGCCAAGTTCCAGCGCCTTGATGGCGGCCGAAGCGGCCGATTGCGACATGCCGAGGAAGGCGGCGGCGCGCGTGACGTGACCGCGCTCGGCCACGGCGACGAAGATGCGGAGCTGCTCCGGGGTCATGCGGCAATTAAGAAACAATATCGATCAAACTTACAAGAACAATCTGCTTGACCGATTTTTCCATATAGACGATTGATTGGGGAATAATGTTCCTGTTTCTGGAAATCATCCGGTCGTGGATTGCCTGATATTCCAACGACGCACGAAACCAATGCAGCCGAGGAGCGGGATGCCTGAGGACGGAAGCCGATGAGCGCAGCGTCACGCGCCGCCAATTCCGCTCCTTCGCAGCGGCCGCTCGGTGTCGCCGCGCCCGCGGAAGGCGATGGCGTCGAGACTTCGCCTGAGGTGGCCGACCGGGTCGCCAAGACGACCTGCTACATGTGCGCCTGCCGGTGCGGCATCGACGTGCACATCAAGGACGGCAAGGTCCGCTACATCAACGGCAACAAGGACCATCCGGTCAATCGCGGCGTGCTCTGCGGCAAGGGCAGCGCCGGCATCATGCAACATTACAGCCCGGCGCGGCTGAAGAAGCCGCTGCTGAGGACCGGGCCGCGCGGTTCCGGCGAATTCCGCGAGATCGAGTGGGACGAGGCGATGCGGATCGCGACCGAGCGATTGTCGCACATCCGCCAGACCGATCCGAAGAAGCTCGCCTTCTTCACCGGACGCGACCAGTCGCAATCGCTGACCGGCTGGTGGGCGGCAAAATTCGGGACGCCGAACTTCGCCGCCCATGGCGGCTTCTGCTCGGTCAACATGGCGGCCGGCGGGCTCTACACGATCGGCGGCTCGTTCTGGGAGTTCGGCGAGCCGGACTGGGAACGCACGAAATTCTTCATGCTTTTCGGCGTCGCCGAGGACCACGATTCCAACCCGATCAAGATCGGGCTCGGCAAGCTCAAGGCGCGCGGCGCCAAGGTCGTCTCGGTCAATCCCTGCCGCACCGGCTACAACGCCATCGCCGACGACTGGATCGGCATCCGGCCAGGCACGGACGGGCTGTTCGTGCTGGCGCTGGCGCACGAACTGCTGAAGGCCGGCAAGGTCGATCTCGACTATCTGATGGCCTACACCAACGCGCCGGTGCTGGTGATCCAGGAACCCGGCGCGGCCGACGACGGGCTGTTCCTGCGCAGCAATGACGACAGGCCGCTTGCCTGGGACCGGGAAGCAGGCGCGGCGGTAAGCGCGCTCGACCCGTACATCAAGCCGGCGCTGACCGGCGTCCATCATGTCAACGGCCGCCGCTGCGTGCCGGTCTTCCAGCTCATCGCCGAACGCTATCTGGACGAGGCCTATTCCCCCGACGCCGTGGCCGAGCGCTGCGGCGTCGATGCGGCGACCATCAGGCGGATCGCGGCCGAGCTCGCCCATGTCGCCTTCGAGCAGGCGATCGAACTGCCCGTCGCGTGGACGGACTGGGCGGGGCGGCGCCACGAGACGATGCGCGGGCGGCCGATCGCCATGCATGCGATGCGCGGCATCTCGGCCCACAGCAACGGCTTCCACACCTGCCGGGCGATCCACCTGCTGCAGGTGTTGCTCGGCACGGTCGACGTGCCCGGCGGCTTCCGCTTCAAGCCGCCCTTCCCGAAACTCGCGCCGCCGGGACCCAAGCCAGCCGGCAAGGACGGCGGCAAGCCGATGACGCCACTTGCCGGCATGCCGCTCGGTTTCGTGACCGGGCCGGAGGATCTGCTGGTCGACGAGAGCGGCAAGCCGGTCCGCATCGACAAGGCCTATTCCTGGGAAGCGCCGCTCGCCGCGCACGGGCTGATGCACACGGTGATCCGCAACGCCTGGGCCGGCGACCCGTACAGGATCGACACGCTGTTCCTCTACATGGCCAACATGGCGTGGAACTCCTCGATGAATACCGTCGAGACGCTCACCATGCTGACCGACAAGGATGAGCAGGGCGAATACAAGATCCCGTTCATCATCTATTCCGACGCCTATTATTCCGAAACGGTTCCCTATGCCGACCTCGTGCTCCCCGACACCACCTATCTCGAGCGGCACGACTGCATCAGCCTGCTCGACCGGCCGATCAGCCATGCAGACGGGCCGGGCGATGCGATCCGCCATCCGGTGGTCGAGCCCGACCGCGACGTCAGGCCGTTCCAGACGGTGCTGATCGAACTCGGCGCACGGCTTGGCCTGCCTGGCTTCGTCAAGGAGGACGGCTCGCCTGTCTACCGCGACTATGCCGATTACATCGTCAACCACGAGCGTCTGCCGGGGATCGGGCCGCTCGCCGGCTGGCGCGGCGAGGAGGGGGAAACCTTCGGCACCGGCAAGCCGAATCCCGACCAGCTGCAGCGCTACATCGACAATGGCGGCTTCTGGCACCACGAGCTCGCCGACAACCAGCGCTTCTACAAGATGGCGAACCGCTCCTATCTCGAATTCGCGGTGCGCATGGGCTTCAAGGAGAGGATGGGGCCGGTCCACTTCCAGCTCTATTCGGAACCGCTGCAGAAGTTCCGGCTCGCCGCGCGCGGGCATGGACCGGCGGTCCCGCCAGAGGCAGAGCGGGCGCGCCTCGAAGCCCATATGGACCCCCTGCCCTTCTGGTACGAGCCGTTCGAGCACGCCGCCGTCGACAAAACGCGCTATCCGCTCAACGCGCTCACCCAACGGCCGATGCACATGTACCATTCCTGGGGGTCGCAGAATGCGTGGCTGAGACAGATCACCAGCCAGAACCGCCTCTTCGTGCATCGGCAGACCGCCGCCGAACTCGGCATCGCCGACGACGACTGGGTGTGGATCGTAAGTGTGAACGGGCGCGTGAAGGGACAGGTCAGGCTGGTCGACGGCGTCAACCGGCAGACGGTCTGGACCTGGAACGCGATCGGCAAGCGGCGGGGCGCGTGGGGGCTGAAGGACGACGCCGGCGAATCCAGCCGCGGCTTCCTGCTCAACCACATCATCGGCGACCGGCTTCCCGCCGGCGCTGATCGCTATTCCAACTCCGATCCGGTGACGGGACAGGCGGCCTGGTTCGACCTCAAGGTCCGCATCGAGAAATGCGCGCCTGGAGAGGCCGGCTTCACCGAGCCGCAGTTCCAGCGTCTCGCGCAGCCCCCGCATCTCCCGGCCGCGCCAGACAAGCTTTCGTTCGGCGCGGAATTCCGCAAGAAAAGGGAGGCGGCGGAATGACCTGTCTTCCTGCCAGCACCGAGAAAAAACTCGGCCTCGTCATCGATCTCGACACCTGCGTCGGCTGCCAGGCCTGCGTGACGTCGTGCAAGGAATGGAACACGGGCGGCCACATGGCTCCGCTCACCGACATCGACCCCTATGGCGGCCAAGTCGACGGCGTCTGGTTCAACCGGGTGCACGCCTACGAGCACACCACGGAGGCCGGCGGGCGCACGGTGCACTTTCCGCGTTCCTGCCTGCATTGCGAGACGCCGGCCTGCGTCACCGTCTGCCCGACCGGCGCCTCATACAAGCGGACGTCCGACGGCATCGTGCTGGTCGACGAGGACAAGTGCATCGGCTGCAAGCTGTGCAGCTGGGCCTGCCCCTATGGCGCGCGCGAGTTCGACACCGATGTCGGCGTGATGAAGAAATGCACGCTCTGCGTCGACCGCATCTACAACGACAACATCGCGCCGGAGGACCGCGTGCCGGCCTGCGTCGCGGCCTGCCCGACCAGCGCGCGCCATTTCGGCGACCTCGGCGATCCAGACTCTGCGATCTCGCAACTCGTCGCCGAGCGTGGCGGCGTCGACCTGATGCCGGAACTCGGCTACCGTCCGACCAACAAATACCTGCCGCCGCGGGCCCGTACCGAGCGCGCCGCCACCGTGCCGGCGCCTGCTCTCGAAGCGGTGAAGGTCGAGGGCGGCTTCCTCGGCTGGGTCGATCGCATGCTGTCGGCCTGAACCATGCATCCCGCCTATTCCGTCATATTCTTCACCACCGCGACCGGCGCCGGCTACGGCCTGCTCGCGTTTCTCGGCGTGGCTGGCGGGTTCGGCCTGATCGAAGGCGGCTTCTGGTTCCGGCTGGTCTCGCTCGGCCTTGCGCTGGCGCTGATCTCGGCCGGTTTGCTTTCGTCGACCGCCCATCTCGGCCGGCCGGAGCGCGCCTGGCGCGCCTTCTCGCAATGGCGCAGTTCCTGGCTGTCGCGCGAGGGCGTCGCCTCGGTCGCGACCTTCGTGCCCGCCGGCCTGTTCGGCATAGGCTGGGTGCTGCTCGGCAAGCAGGGCGGCTGGGTGGCGGCAACCGGACTGCTGTCGGCCATAGCAGCGGCAGTGACAGTGTGCACCACCGCGATGATCTACGCCTCGCTGAAGCCCATCGCCCAATGGTCAAGCAAGTTCACGCTGCCGGGCTACCTGATCTTCGCCGCGATGACCGGAAGCGTGCTGTTCAACGCGCTGCTGGCGCTGCTGGACGAACCGAGGACGCCGGCGATGCTTTTCGCGATCGTCTCAGGCATGGTCGGCTGGGGCTGGAAAAGCGCGACGTGGCAGCACAATGACAGTCTCGTTGCGACAACCACGCTGAACAGCGCGACGGGGCTGGCGGGCGGCACCGTGCGCTCGATCGAATGGCCCCACACGGAAGAAAACTACCTGCTGAAGGAAATGGGCTTCGCCGTGGCGCGCAAGCACGCGATGAAGCTGCGCGTCATCGCCCAGGCGCTCGCCTTCGCGGCTCCGCTCTTCATGCTTGCGACAGCGTTCAGCTTTTCCGACATCGGCGGACTGGCAGTCGTGCTGTCGGTCGCGGCGGCGCTGTCCCAGCTCGCCGGCATGCTGGTCGAGCGCTGGCTCTTCTTCGCCGAGGCGAAGCATACGGTCACGCTCTATTACGGGCGCTAGGTTCCGGAACTGCCCTGGAAAGGGCAGTTCTTTCTGCAGGCGCCAATGCGGCGTGACTACCTGACGACGAGCACCGGTACCGGGCTGTGGGCAAGCACTTCCGACGTCTGGCTGCCGAGCAGCAGGCGGCCGAGGCCGCGGCGGCCATGGGACGACATGGCGATCAGGCTGCAGTCGCGCGCCTTTGCCGTCTCGATGATCGCTTCGGCGGGAAGCGAATCGGGAACGTGCAGCGTGTCGGCCTGAACGCCGAGCTTGTCGGCGCCCTCCTTGGCGCGCGCCAGCACGCCTTCGGCCCACTTCTGCTGACCGGCGGCATAGTCCGCCATCTCGGTTGGACCGGGAACCCAACCCATGCCGACGACGTCGGCGCGGATGGGGAAGCGCTCGGTGACCGTGATGATGGTGACCTTGGCGCCGAGCGCCTTCGCGAGCGAGAGCCCGTGGTCGACGCCCTTCTGCGCGACATCGGAACCGTCGGTGGAAATCAGTATGTGCTTGTACATGGTGGGGCCTGTCCGATCATCTGCATATGATGGAATTTCAGATAGCACGCAGGATGCGCATCGCCTTGATCGAGGTCAATGGCGCAGCGCGGTTTCCCGTTGGCCCTAATATTCCGTCAGCAGCTGGTGGTGCCATTGGCTGGCATGGGCGCTGCCGGAGAAGAACTGCTCTTCCAGGAAGAGCGACATCGGCGAGATCTCGACCGTCACCCGGCCCTTGTTGAACCAGGAGACTGCGAGTTCGATGGGCAGCCCGCCCTGGTCGAGGGCCACGCGTTCGACACGGAAGACCGGCGTGCCTTCGGCGATGGCAAGCGCCTCGGCCACCATTCCCCTGGCGAGTTCGGGTGTGTAGGTGTCCTTCGCCTTAAACGGCGTGGCGCCGAATTCCTGGCGCAGGATCTTGTAGAGGCTTTCGCCCGGCGAGGTGATCTCGAGGCCGGGGAAGCGGCTCGCCGGTATGTACGAATCGGTGAACACGATCGGCGCGCCGTCGAGCAAGACCGTGCGCGCGTACCAGAATATCTCCTCGCCGGGCCCGAGCTGGAGGAGCTTCGTCTGCTCGGGCGTCGGGGCCTGGCGGCCGAAATGGACGAGGTGGACGGATGGCGACAGGCCCTGCGCCTTCATCGTGCCGGTGAAGCTGGAGATCTCGCGGTAGTAGCTTTCGACACGGTCGAGATTGACGAAGGTGCCGAGGCCCCGGTGGCGATGCAGCAGGCCCTCCTGGACGAGACCGGCGATCGCCTGCTGGACCGTGCCGCGGCTGGTTCCGAGCTGCTGCGCGAGCTCGATCTCGCTGGTCAGCTTCTCGCGTATCTGGCCGGACAGCACCTGCCGGCGCAGCGCCTCCTTGATCTGGATGTAGAGCGGCCTGGGATCGTCCGCCTTTTCCAGGAATGATGGTTTCGGATGCGTCATGTCAGGCGGACTTCGCTGCAGCCTTGTCGAACTCGTTCAGCATATTGAAGCGGTCCCACCAATCCTCCCTGAGGTGCCGGTGCACGCCTTTGTATATGTCATGGAGGCGGGCATAGCGTTCCGTCAAGCGGGGATCGGGCTCGAACCGGCGGCGGACCCGGCTGACGGATTTCGCCGCGTCGGCGACGTCGGCATAGACGCCGGTGGCGATGCCGGCAAGCATGGCGACGCCGCGCGCGCCGAACTCCTCGCCTTCGGGAACCAGGATCGCCTTGCCGGTGCAGTCGGCGAACATCTGACACCAGAAGTCGCTGCGACTGCCGCCGCCGGCCATGAACCATTCGTCGACAGCGTCGGGGATGGCGGTGACGCAATCGCGCATCGAAAGGGCGACGCCCTCATAGACCGCGCGCAGCATATGGGCGCGGGTGTGGTCGACGGAAAGGCCGAAGAACTGCGCCCGCGCGGCCGGATGGAAAAAGGGCGACACCACGCCGGCATTGCTGAGATAGGGATGGTAGATGAGGCCGCTGGCGCCGAGCGGCACCGAGGCGGCCTGCGCCTCCGCCCAGCGATAGATGCCGGCGCCGGCGAGCTTCGGATCGGCGCGTTCGGCCGGGCAGAGATGGTCGAGGAACCAGTCCAGATTGATGGTGCCGGCGGTGTTGACCATGGCGCGCAGCCAGACATTGCCGGTGGTGCGCATCTGCACGCCGACGCCGGGAGGCTCGAAGCCGGGCTTGTCGAGCAGGAAGCAGTTGAGGAAGCTGGTGCCGACGATCGAGCAGGCCTGGCCGGCGCGGATCGCGCCGGTGCCGAGCGTGGTGGCGGCGACATCCATCATGCCGGCGATGACGGGAAGGCCGGACGGCAGGCCGACAAGTTGCGCGATCTCAGGCAGCAGATGGCCGACCACGTCGCCGGGGTCTTTCGGCGGCGACAGAAGCGACAGCGCCTCGGGGACGCCGCAGGCGGTGAACACATCCTCGGAGAAACGCCCCTCGCGGATGTCGTAAGGCACGGAGCCGGCATCGGTGTGCTCGGAGGCGATCTCGCCGGTCAGGCGATAACGTATCCAGTCCTTGCAGAAGACCGAATGGCGGGCGCGCTGCAGCGTCTCAGGCTCGTTCTCCTTCAGCCAGCGCAGCACGGCGACCGTGTAGCCGGGGAACACCACATTGCCGGAGACGGCGAAGAGCTCGTCCATCAGGCCGGAGTCATGCCATTCGCGGACGATGCCGGCAGCGCGGCCGTCGTTCCACAATATGGCGTTGCGGACGGGTTTTCCCTCCTCGTCGAGCAGCCAGCTCGAGCAGCATGTGCCGCTGACGCCGAGCCCGAGCACCGCCGAAGGCTCCACACCGGGCTTGGCGACCGCTTCGCGGACGACGGTTACGACATCCTGCCAGAGCTCCTCCATGTCGGCCTCGGACCAGCCGACCTCGGGATGGATGAGGCGCGGGATACGATGCGCCGCGGCGACCAACCGGCCGGCGCGGTCGAAGATCACGGCCTTGACGACCGAGGTGCCGACGTCGATGCCGAGAAGTAGCGGCTCCATCAAATCTCCCTTAGCGGCGGAATACGCGCGCTTGCAGTATCACGGCCGCGGCGAGAATTGCGCCCTGCACGATGAGCTGCCCGCTGTAGGAGAGGCCCAGGAAGCGCAGGAAGCTGGTCAGCAGAGCGAGGAAGAAGACGCCGGCCGCGCCGCCGACCACCGAGCCCGAGCCGCCCGTCAGGGCGGTGCCGCCGATGACCGCCGCGGTGATCGAATCGAGATTGTAGCCCTCGCCCAGCGACAGGCTGCCGACGCCGGTGTAGCCGACCGCGAGCAGGCCCGCGAAAGCGGCCGAGACGCCGGAGAAGACATAGGCGAGGATGATTATGCGCGCGACCGGCACGCCCGACAGACGAGCAGCGCTCGGATTGGCGCCGAGAAAGACGAGCTGGCGTCCGAAGATGGTGCGGCTGAGCAGGAAGGCGCCGAAGGCGACGAAGGCGAGCGCGCAGAGCGTCGAGATCGGGAAACCGGCGATGGTGCCGTTGCCGACGTAACGGATGGACTCGGGGATGCCGCCCTTCGGCGCGCCGCCGGTAAGCACATAGGCGGCGCCCTTGAGGATGCCGAAGGTGCCGAGCGTGCCGATCAGCGGCGGAATGCCGAGCTTCGCCACGATCAGCCCGTTGAACAGGCCGACAGCGGCGCCCATGGCGAGGCAAAGCAGGACGACCGGTACCAGATACTGATCGCTGCCGCCGAGCAATTGCGAGGCGACGACGCTGACCAGCGTGATCACCGCGCCGTTGGAGAGGTCGAGGCCGCCCGTCATGATGACGAAAACCTGGCCTACAGTGGCGATGCAGAGCGCGGCGGCATGGCGGGCGACGTTGAGCAGGTGATCGCCGCTGACGAAATTGTCGGAAGCAAGCGCTGCCACCGCAAGCAAGATGGCGATAGCGATCCAGACCGCGCCGCTCGGCGTGATGAAGAAACGCAGCATCTTCATCGGCGCGCTGGTGGATGCCGCAGGGGAGACGAGCGCCATGGTCAGCCTTTCCTGCGCCGCAAGAGATCGAGCGAGAGCGCCAGGATCAGGATCGCGCCCTTCAGCATCCATTGGTAGAAGGGAGAGACATCCTTCAGGTTCAGCACGGTGTTGATCATGGCGAGCACGATCGCCGCGACAGTGGTGCCGACGACGCTGATCGAGCCGCCAAGGAAGCTGGAGCCGCCGAGCACGGCGACGGTGATCGAATCGAGCGTCACCGGCTCGCCGACCAGCGGGTCGCCCGAGCTGATGCGCGACGCCAGGAAGAGCCCGGCGCAGGCGGCGAGGAAGCCCGAGATCACGTAGAGCAGCACGGTCTGGCGTTTCACCGAAATGCCGGATAGCCGCGCGGAAGCCTCGTTGCCGCCGATGGCGATCAGCGAGACGCCCCAGGAGGTGCGCCGGATCGCAACGGCAAGCAGCAGCGCCAGCGCGACGACGATCACCGTGGTGACCGGCAGCGCGCCCCAGTTGGCGCGGGCGATCTGGCGGAAGCCCGAGGCGACCGTGCCGCCGGGCTGGTACATGATCTGCAGCGCGACACCCTGCAGGGCGATGCCCATAGCCAGCGTGATGATGAAGGGGCTGGCGCCGGAGAAGGCGCAGAGCACGCCGTTGACGAGACCGATGCCTGCGCCGAGCGCGAGCACGCCGAAGACGATCGCCACTGTCATGTCGGGATAGGCGGTCATCAGCGCCGCGGCCACCACATTGGCGACGCTGATAATCGCGCCGATCGAGAGGTCGATGCCGCCGACGAGGATGACCAGCGATTGCGCGATGCCGGCGAGGATCAGTGGCGTCGCCGTGGTCAGGATGTTGCGGATGGCGCGCTCGCCGGTGATCGCAGGTTCGATCGCGACGCCGATGAGGAGCAGGACGACGAGCAGGAAGAGCGGCGCCCCGACGACGTCGCGCAGACGGATATTGCGCAGCGCAGCCGTCATGCCGCGTCATCCATGACGCCGGCCTCGGGCGCCTCGGCAGTGGCGGCGGTCATGATCGCTTCCTCGCTCATCTCAGGATCCGTCATCTCGGCGACGATGCGCCCGTTCGCCATGACCAGCACGCGATCGCTCATGCCCAGTATTTCAGGCAGCTCGCCAGATAGAAGGACGACACCGACGCCCGAGCGGGTCAGCTCGCGGATGATCTCGTAGATTTCCCGCTTGGCGCCGACGTCGACGCCGCGCGTCGGCTCGGCCATGACCAGGATCTTCGGCTTGGCGCCGAGCACCTTGCCGAAGACGAGCTTCTGCTGGTTGCCGCCCGAAAGGTCGCCGGCGCGCTGGTCTGGCCCCGAAAGCTTTACGCGCAGCGCCGCGACCAGATCGTCGACGAAACGCCGCTCGGCCGAACCCGAGACGACCGCGCCGAAACGCAGCCGCCTGGCGAGGCTGCCGATAGCGAGGTTCTCGGCGCTAGTGCGGATGAGCGCCAGCCCGTCGCGCTTGCGGTCGTCGGGGATGTAGCCGATGCCGGCGGCGATCGCGTCGCGGATGGAACGAATGCGGACGGGCGCGCCTTCGATGAGGAACGTGTCCGCCTCGAAGGACCGCGCGCCTGATATCGCCTGGACGAGCTCGCGCTGTCCCTGCCCCTCGAGGCCGGCAATGCCGAGCACCTCGCCCTTGCGCAGGACGAGTTTTTCGACCTGAAGCGCCTTGCCGACCGACAAGCCGCCGATCTCCAGCACCGGCGCGCCGAAATCCGTCGCCTTGGGCGGATAGAACTCGCCGAGCGTGCGGCCGATCATCATGCGGACCAGACTTTCGGTGGTCACCTCGGAGATCGGCTCGGTGCCGACATGGCGGCCGTCCTTCAGCACGGTGACGCTGTCGGCGATGGCAAAAATCTCGGCCATGCGATGGGAGACGTAGAGGATCGATACGCCGTCGGCCCTGAGCTGGCGGATGATGCGGAACAGCGCTTCGATCTCGGCGTCGTTCAGCGCTGCCGTGGGCTCGTCCATCAGCAGAACCTTGACGTCGCGCGACAGCGCCTTGGCGATCTCGACCATCTGCTGGCCGGCGACGTTGAGGTCGCCGACACGGGCGTCCGGCGAGAATGTCGCGCCGATCCGCTTCAAAATCTCGGAGGCGCGGGCGCGGATGCTGCCGCGGTCGATCCAGCCGGCGGTGGTCGGCAGCCAGCCGAGGAAGATGTTCTCGGCGACGGTGAGCTGGGGGACGAGATTGAATTCCTGGTAGATGGTGACGACGCCGGCCTCGAGCGCCTCAAGCGGCGTGGCGAAGGCGCGCTCGACCCCGTCGAGCGCGATCGTGCCGCGGTCCGCGCCTATGGTGCCGGCGAGCACGCGGATCAGCGTCGACTTGCCGGCGCCGTTCTCGCCCAGCAGCGCGCGGACATGACCGGCCGGCACGGAAAACGAGACGTCCTCCAGCGCGTGGACGCCGCCGTAGGATTTCGAAACGTTGCGGAACTCGAGGAAGTTGTCGGACATGGATGTCACCCGGGACGAGGCGGGGCGAACCTCAACGGTCCGCCCCGCTTTCGACAGAGGCCCTCAGTGCCTTAGTCGGTGCACTTGTATAGGGTCTTGATCGTCTCGTAGTCCATCTTGGTGTTGGCCCAGACGTCGTCAGGGCAGGACGGCTTCACGAAGTCGCCGAGGTTCTCCTCGGTGATCAGCGAGATCGGGATCTCGTGCCACTTCTCGATGGTCTCGCCGGCGAGGCAGGCGACGAGCTGGTTGAGCGCCTCGACGCTCTGCCAGGTCGGCTCGTCCGGGCCGATCGAGGCGAAGCCCTTGTCCTTGTTGGCGGCCCAGGTCTTGAGGAAGCCGTTATAGCCTTCGCCCGTAACCGGGACGAGCGGCTTACCGGCCGTGGTCAGTGCATCGATAGCCGCCTGGGACATAGCGCCGCCCTGCGAATAGACGCCGTCGATCTCAGGATAGGCGGAGATGAAGTCCTGCATCGCCGCCTTGCCCTTGTCGTAGGCCCAGTCGGCCGGCTGGCGGGCGAGGATGGTGACGCCGTCGCCCAGCGCTTCGAGCGCGCCGCGCGTGCGCAGGTCGCTGGTCGAGGTGCCGGCCATGCCTTCGAGCACGACGACGTTGCCCTTGCCGCCGAGCTTCTCCTTCAGCCAGTTGCCGCCGAGCCAGCCGAAGCGATATTCGTCGGCCCAGACGATCGAGGTGAACTTGTCGGTCGCGATCTCGTTGTTGAAGATGACGGTCGGCACGCCATCGTCCACGGCCTCTTCCACCGAAGGCGCCACCGCCTCCGACGACAGCGGCGTGACCAGCAGACCGTCGACGCCGCGCGTCAAGAGATCCTCGATGTCCGAAAGCTGCTTCGGCACGCTGCCGTCCGAATTGGTGATCACCACTTCCTTGATGCGGCTGTCCTTGGCGGCTGCGAATTTCAGCTCCTCGAACATCTGCACGCGGAAGGAATTGCCGAGGCTGTAGTTGGAAACGCCGATCGTCCACGGCGGCTCCTTCTTGAAAGCGCTGCAATCGGTCTTCTCGTCGGACCACTTGGCCGGGCGCATCGGCGCCGGCTCCTGTGAAAACGCCGGCGGCGCGAACGCGCTCGACATCAGCGAGGCGAACAAGGCCGCCGAGACGGCAGCCTTCATCGTGTTGTTGGTACGCATGCCCATCCCTTTTCTCTCTCCACTTGCGCTGACCCAACCGACCAACCGTCGGCACCAGCTGGCTTGATTGAACTAATGACTAGTCAAATAGTCAATAGGTGTTATGCTACTTTTCGACTGGAGAATCGGACCAACGAGGAGTCGGCGGAAATGCCGTTCGTGAGAACGCTTCTGGGGGACATCGCGCCCGAGGAGCTCGGTGTCACCTATTGCCACGACCACATCTTCTGCACGCCGCCGCTGTGGAAGGAGAAGAAGGACGACGACCTGCTGCTCGACGATTTCGACGCGTCGCTGGCCGAGGTGAAGTCGTTCCGCGCCGCCGGCGGACAGGCGATCTACGACGCGACCGCCATCGATTACGGGCGCGACCTCGCCGCCGTGCGCCGCATCTCCGAAGCGACCGGCGTGCACATCATCGGCACCGCCGGCCTCAACAAGGAGATCATGTGGCCGGGCAAGATGCCGGGCAAGGACAAGACCTTCGGGGCATGGCTGGACGGCATGTCGGTCGACGAGATACGCGCCATGACGGCCGCCGATGTCGAGACGGGCGAGGACGGCATACGCTGCGGCGTCGTCAAGTTCGGCACCGGCTACAACACCATCTCGCCGCTCGAGGAGAAGGTGATGGTCGGCGTGCTCGCCGCCCACAAGGAAACCGGCGCGCCCGTCCACTCGCACACCGAGCTTGGCACGATGGCGCTGGAGCAGCTCGACATCGTCCGACGCGAAGGCGTCGACCCGACGCGGCTGACGATCGCGCATCTCGACCGCAATCCCGATCCCTGGATGATCCGCAAGGTCGCCGACAGCGGCGCCTTCATGAGCTTCGACGGCATCACGCGGGTGAAATATTACCCGGAATCGGTGCGCAGCGAACTGATCATCGACCTCTGCCGCCGCGGCCATGCCGGACAGGTCATGATCGGCGGCGACATCGCCCGAAAGTCGATGTTCCGCCATTACGGCAAGGGCGGCCTCGGCATGGCCTTCATCCTGGAGAAATGGCGCTCGCGCTTCGTCGAGGAAGCTGACGAGGCAGGCCTCGACGGCGAGGCGCTGCTCGACCTCTTCTTCGTCAAGAACCCGCAAAAAGCATTCGCATTCACCTGAGTATGAGCATGACCAGTTTTCGCTATGAGATCGATGTTCCTCTCGTCGCGGAGTGCGACGTGCTTGTGGTGGGCGGCGGCAGCGCCGGCTCGGCGGCGGCCATCGCTGCGGCGCGCAAGGGCGCGGACGTGGTGCTGGTCGAAAAATACGGCTTCCTCGGCGGCACCGGGGCGATGGTGCTCGACACGTTCTACGGCTTCTTCACGCCGGGCACGACCGAGCGCAAGGTGGTCGGCGGCATACCCGACCTGGTGATCGAGGGCCTCGACCGGCATGGCATGCTGATGAAGCGCCCGAACACCTATGGCGCCGGCGCCGGCTACACCTACGATCCGGAAGTGCTGAAGGTGGTCTGGGACGGGCTGGTGGCGGATGCCGGCGTCCGCCTCTTCCTGCACACCCATTTCATCGACCTGGCGATGGATGGCGAGAGCGTCGCCACGGTGGTCGTCGGCAGCCCGAAGGGGCCGCGCGCCATCCGGGCTAAATGCGTCGTCGACGCGTCGGGCGACGCGCATGTCGCCTTCCGCGCCGGGGCACCCTTCGAGGATGCCGGCGCGCTCGGCATCGCGCAGTCGCTGACCACCACCTTCAAGATGATCAATGTCGACGTGGGTCGCGCCACCGCCTTCCCGAAGACCGAGATGTGGGCGCTGATGCAGCGCGAGAGCGGCAACTACAGGCTGCCGCGCAAGGAAGGCAGCGCGCACATCACGCCGCTGCCCGGCGTCATGGTGACCAACATGACGCGCGTCGCCGGCGTCGACGGAACCGATGTCGAGGCGCTGACCGCGGCCGAGCGCGAGGGCCGCTCGCAGGCGCTCGAATATGTGCGCTTCCTGAGGGACAAGATACCCGGCTACGAGAAGGCCGACCTCGGCGGGCTGTCGATCCAGATCGGCGTGCGCGAGACGCGCCGCATCAAGGGCCAATACTGGCTGACGCGCGAGGACGTGCTGTCGGCGCGGAAATTCCCCGACGCCATCGCGCAATGCGGCGCGCCTATCGAGGAGCACCACGCCAGCGGCGACACGCGCTGGGAATACCTTCCCGACGGCGAGACCTACGAAATTCCCTATCGCGCGCTGGTGCCGGTCGGCGTCGACAATCTGCTGGTTGCCGGGCGCTGCCTCAGCGCATCGCACGACGCGCATGCGAGCGTGCGTTCCATCGGCCAATGCCTCGCAATGGGGCAAGCGGCCGGAACGGCCGCAGCGCTCTCGGTCGAACACGGCGTTCCTCCCGTCGCCGTGCCGGCCGAGGCGCTGCGCGCCGACCTCAGAAAGGCGGGAGCGATCCTGTGATCGTCCGCACCGTCCTCGGCGACATCGCACCCGAAGAGCTCGGCCTCACGCTTGGCCACGAGCATGTCTTCGCGCGGCCGCCCGAGGACGTCACCGATCCCGACCTGCGCCTCGACGACGAGGAAAAGTCGGCCGCCGAGCTGATCTCCTTCCGCGAGGCGGGCGGCGGCGCGGTGGTCGACATGACGACGCGCGACTACGGCAACGATGCGGCCGCACTCGCCCGCATCTCGAAGGCCGCCGGCGTCCACGTGATAGCCGCGACCGGCTTCAACAAGGGCAAGTTTGCCGACCGGCTGAGCGCGGAGATGACGACCGCTGGGATCGCGGCCTGGATGACTTCCGAGGTGCGCGAAGGCATAGCCGGCACCGGGGTCCGCGCGGGACTGATCAAGGCTTCCTCGAGCCTCGACGGGCCGAACGCCAATGAGCGGCGCGTGTTCGAGGCGGCGGCCGAGGCGCATGCGGCGACCGGCGCGCCGATCAGCACCCATACCGAAAAAGGCACCTGGGCTGACGGCCAGATCGCGCTGCTCACCGGGCTCGGCGTGCCGGCCGGCCGCATCCTGGTCGGCCATCTCGACCTCAAACCCGACCTCGCCTATCTGCGCGAGCTCGCCGCGAGCGGCGTGTTCATGGGCTTCGACCAGTTCTCCAAGGCCAAGTACCTCGCCGATTCCGCTCGTATCGAGCTGATCGCACGGCTCATCGCCGACGGCCATGGCGGCCAGATCATGGTGAGCGGCGACCTCGCCCGGCGCTCCTATCTCACCGCCTGGGAGGGCGGACCGGGCTACCGCTATTTCCTTTCGGAACTGCCCAGGAAGTTCGCGGAGCAAGGGATCGGGCCCGACGTCTACCGGAGCATGCTGCGCGACAATCCGCGGCGGCTCTTCGCCTTCGATCCGCTCTCCTGAGCGGAGGAAAGCACCCGCCGGAATTCGCCACTGAAAATATCGGGAGGATCGTTCAAGATGGTCGACAGGATCGGGGTCGCATTCGTTGGGTGCACGCATCCGCATATCTTTCCGCGCGTGGACATCCTGCGCGGCGAGCCCGACGTCACACTGGTCGGCTGCTACGATCCCGATCCGGCCATTGCCGCCGGCATTGAGGAGCGCTGCGGCCTCAAATCGTTTGGCAGCGCGGACGAACTGCTCGATCAGCCCGGCGTGAACTTCGCCGTCATCGAGGGCTGGGAGAAGGATAATCCCGGTTACGTCGCCAAGGCGCTGGAGCGCGGCCAAGCGATCATGCTGGAAAAGCCGGGCGCGGCGAACCTGCCGGCCATGCGGGCGCTGATCGACGGCGTGCGGGCGAAGCCGGTGCCCTTCCAGGTCGGCTACATGATGCACGACAATTCCGCGATCCGGCATGCGCGCCGCATCCTCGCGGAAGGCGTGCTCGGGCCGGTGACGCTGGCGCGCGTGCATGCGGCGACGCCGGTCGGCGGCTCGCGCGAGATCTGGCAGAGCCAGCCCGACGACCTCGGCGGGCTGATGTACACGGACGCTTGCCACGCGGTCGACATGATCGTCTCGCTGTTCGGCATCCCGAAGCACGTCAACAGCCTGATGCTGAAGCTGCCCGAAGGCGAGAGCGTCACCGCGCACGGCTTCAAGAAGGATACGCTGTCGCAGCTCGACGTGACGGTCGAGATGCCGATCGGCGGGCTCGTGCACGAGGATGCGGGCGCGGCGATCCTGCGCTACGCGGACAAGATCGTCACGCTCGACATGACCGGCTGGGAGGCGCACCCCTGGGTCGAGGCCTGGCGCATCGAGATCTACGGGGCCAACGGCACGCTGCACGTGGCGCTGACGCCGCCGGCCTACAGGCTCTACGTCCGCAACGCAAAAGCCGGCTACCAGCCCGGCTGGCACGAATGGAGCGGACTCAGCGCGAGCGTGGTCGGCAACTCGCTGGAGGTCGACGAGAATTACAGCAGCGAGGTCCACAACATGCTGGCGCGGGTGCGCCGCTGGGATACGGACAATGCGCAGTCGATCCGAGAAGCGGAAGGCGTGATCACCATCCTCAGCGCCATGTACGATTCCGAGCGCGACGGGAAGATGGTGGAGGTGCAGTCGCGCGTCTGAGCGCGCGACCGTCGCTGCCGGAACGGCAGCCTATTTCGGGTCGTAAGCGATCACCTCGATCTCGACCTTGCAGTCGACCATCATGTCGGCCCGCACGCAGGAACGCGCCGGCAGGGCGGCGCCGAAATATTCGTTGTAGATCTTGTTGAAGGGCCAGAAGTCGCGTGTGTCGGCGAGCCACACGGTCGCCTTAACGACATGCTCCAGGCCAAGGCCGAGATCGGCGAGGATCGCCTTGACGTTGGCCATCGTCTGGTGGGTCTGCTCGACGATCGAGCCATGCACGATCTCGCCCTCCGGCCCCATCGCAACCTGGCCGGACACGAACACGAAATCGCCGGCGCGGACCGCCTTGGTGAAAGGCACGGCGCGGCCGCCAGGTCCGGTGGTGGGTGGCCCGAAACGCTCGATCGTCATCTGATGTTCTCCGTTGTTGACTTTTCTACCTGACCTTGCCGCGGGCGGCGACGGGCCAGACCACCTCGACCGCGCCGTTACGCAGGCCGTAGACCTCGTCGACCATGTTGGAGACGACGCAGCAGTGGTTGGGAATGATGCTGATCACCTCGCCCACTTCCGGCTTCCGCGGCGAGGCGGAGAGGTCGACCATGCCGTGCTCCTCAGAGAGGTTGGCGATGGCGGCCTCCGGATATTCGACGATGCGGCCGAACCCTTTCACGAAATACTGTTCGCGGGTCAGCACCTTGGAGCCGGCGTCGATGATCGCCCGGTCCTCGGTCGGGCGGCTGACCACGGTGGCGCGCACATGCATGGCGCAGTCGTCCCAGGTGGCGGCGCCGGACTCGACCGTCATCACATCGTTGTAGGCGTAGGTGCCGGCGCGGTGCTCGGTCATCATGGGATAGTCGGCGAGCGTCAGGAGAGCGGCAGTGCCGCCACCCGACAGCACCGGCAACGGGACGCCGGCGCCCTTGAACAGCTCGATGGCGCGGCTGAAGAACGGCTTGGTGTTGAGCGCATTGTTCGGATAGACCGCCAGCCCCTCGAAGACGAGACCGGGCAGCCTGTCGGCGAGGCGGGCGAGATCGAGTGCGGCGTCGGGCGTCTGCACGCCGTTGCGGCCGAAGCCGCCATCGCATTCGATCAGCACCGGCAGGTCGACGCCGCTGCCGCGCGCAGCCTCGGAGAGGCCCTGCAGCACGGTCTCGTTGTCGGCCACCACGGCGAGCCGCTTCACGCGCCGGGCCAAGTCCACGAGCCGGCGGGTCTTGGCGGCGCCGACGATGTTGAAGGTGATCAGGATGTCGTCGGTGACGCCGGCGTCGATGAAGACCTCGGCCTCGCCGAGCTTCTGGCAGGTGATGCCGGTCGCGCCGGCCTTCACCTGCATGGCGGCGATGTCGGGTATCTTGTGGGTCTTGATGTGCGGGCGGTTGAGCTTGCCGGCCTCGGACACCAGGCGCTGGGCGCGCGCGATGTTCTTCTGGAGCTTGCTAAGGTCAATGGTCACGGCGGGCGTGTCGAGATCGGCGGCTAGCTGCATGGCGTCATTCCTCCTGTCCATTCCCGTCTCCAGCCCTGTCGGAGGACGATGTCAAGCCTGCCGCACGGACGACGCGGCAAAATGAAGATGCGAATGTGCGGTGGCCGGGCCGTCACTCATGCGTGTCCCTGCCCTGCATGACGGCGCTGGGATCGGTGCTCGGCGTCGGGATGGCGATGCCGATGCTGGCGACCGTGTAGCGCACCCGCCGCAGCGCCTCGCGGCCACGCGCGCCGAGGCGTTCCGCGACGCCGGTAGCGAGCGTGTCGACGACCGCCATGTGGGCGTAGCGGGACGGCGTCGGCACGAGCACGTTGTCGTCTTCCGCGATGGTCATCGGGATGACGATGGTGCCGGCATCGGCGAGCGGCGTGCCCGGCCGGGTGAGCACGATCGCGGTGGCGCCGAAGGAGGTGGCGATCTTCACCGCCTCGACGACGGTGCGCGAACTGCCGCTGTTGGAGATGGCGAGCACTGCATCGCCCGGCTGCAGCGTGGCGGCCGACATGCGCTGCTGGTGGCCGTCGACATAGGCGGCGACCGGTAGGCCGAGCCGGAAGAGGCGCAGCTTGGCGTCCTCGGCCATGGCCGCCGAGCCGCCGCCCTGGCCATATATGTCGACGCGCCGGCTGCCGGCGACAGCGTCGATCGCCTTGCCGAGGGCGGCGGTGTCAAGCTGGTCAAGCGCGGCGCGCACGGCATTGGCCGCGCGCATCATGACCGACTGCGCGAGCTGGCCGATATCGTCGGCGAAAACCCTGTCCGTCTTCAGATAGGCGGCGGCGACGGTCAGCGTGGTGGCGAGGCGGATCTTGAAATCGCCGAAGGAAGCGCAGCCGACCGAGCGGCAGAAACGGGTGACGGAAGGCTGGCTGACGCCGGCCTTTTCGGCGAGTTCGGCAATGGTCAGCCGCGTCGCCGCCTCATAATCCTGCTGAACGGCGGCGGCGACCAGACGCTCCGCCGGCGACAGCCGTGCCTCGACCCGCTCGATCCGCGAGACGAGATCGATCGGCGGCTCGTCGATTTCCCTGCGCGGAGATCTTGGACCTGCCATGGAGAACCTTCCGCCGTCCGCCTGATGCTTGAGACGACTGAAATTTAATTACAGGATTTTTCGAGACTGGCAAGAAGGCTCTTTGACCCAGCCAAGGCGGCATACAGAGATACAATGCCGGACCAAAATCCAAACAATTCAACAATTGTGGCTAATCCGGCAGAGACAAATTTGCTGTTGCCAGCCCGTCAATTCTGTAACATAGTTTCAGAAAATGGCTGAAAGAGCAGCCACCATCGCGCTGCCGGGAGGGGTATGCCAGTCATGTCCACGTTTGTGTTCGATCACGTCGGAATCACCACGACCGAGCCGCAGCCGCAGGAGGATTGGGTCGAGCAGAGCCGCATCTGGGTAACCAATCCGCGCAACCATCCCGAGCACATCGAATTCCTGCGCTATGAGCCCGACAGCACCGTGCCGGCTTTCGTGCGCGACAATCCGCATGTGGCCTACAGGGTCGACGACCTCTCGCCGCATCTGGCCGCCCCCGGCGTCGAAATCCTGATCCCGCCCTTCATCGTCGGCGATTTCCTCGAAGTCGTGTTCGTCAAGAAGCACGGCATGGTGTTCGAGTACATGCGCTACCTGAAGGACGGCTGGTTCGAGAACTGAATCGCGGAAATCATGAGCAGCACGACATGAGCTACAAGGCGATCTACACCTATGCCTGGGACATCGCGGAGACAGGCGTCGCGTCCGCGCTAGACGAGTTCCGCGCGCTAGGGCTCGACACCGTCACCATCGCCGGCAGCTATCATGCCGGCAAGTTCCTGCGGCCGCATGGCAAGAGTGGCAAGGTCTATTTCCCCGAGGACGGCACGGTCTATTTCAACGCCGACCCGTCCCGCTACGGCGCGATCAAGCCGGTCGCCAACAGCCTGCTCAAAAAGCAGGACGTGCTGCGCGAGCTGACCGACGCCGGCGGCATGCAGGTCAATGTCTGGCTGGTGCTGCTGCACAACACGCTGCTCGGCATGGCGCATCCCGACGCTGTCGTCCGCAACGCCTTCGGCGATCCCTACTACTACAATCTCTGTCCGTCGGCGCCGGCCGCGCGCGCCTATGCGGTCGGGCTGGCGAAGGATGTGACGGAAAGCTACCAGGTCTCGGGCCTGTCGCTGGAAGCGCCGGGCTTCACGCCCTATGCGCACGGCTATCACCACGAATTCGCGCTCAACAAGCCGAACCGCTGGCTGGACGGTAAGCTCGGCCTCTGCTTCTGCGAGCATTGCGTCGCCGGAGCGGAGAAGGTGGGCATCGACGCGAAGCGGCTGAAGACCAAGGTCGCGGAGGAAATCACCGCCTATCTCGACAGCGATGTCGACCTTCCCGACGACATGGCCGACGCTTTCTGGACCGCCGATGTGGTCGAAAACGGCGAGATGCGCCGCTATCTGGACTACCGCTCGGCGACCGTCACCTCGCTGATCGCCGAAATCCGCGCGGCGGTGCGCAGGGAGGTGACGGTCTCGGTCATTCCGTCGGTCGCGCGGCCGACCGGCGGTGCCTGGTATGAAGGGACCGACCTCAAGGCGCTGGCCGGGATTGCCGACCGCATCGAAGCCTGTTTCTACGAGCCGGGCGCGGCGCGGGTGAAAGCCGATCTCTTCGATCTCAGGCGGCGGCTCGGCGACAAAGCCAAGCTGCGCGGCATATTGCGGCCGGCCTATCCCGATCTGGCGAGCAAGGGAGAATTCCTGGCCGCCATCGAGGCATTGCGGGCTGGCGGCGTCAGCGAACTCGCCTTCTACAATTGGGGGCATCTGAGGCGCGCCAACCTGGCCTGGATAGGCGATGCATTGAGGGACGGAAAATGACCGGCGCATTCGCAGGAAAGACCGTCGCCATCACCGGAGCGGCCGGCGGTATCGGCCAGTGGCTCTGCCGCTTCTTCGGCGCGGAAGGCGCGACGATCGCCGCCGTCGACCGCAACGACAAGGTGCTGGAGCTGAAGCAGTCGCTCGGCAAGGACGGGATCACGGTCAAGGCCGCGCTGGCCGACATCGGCTCGCCCGACGAGGTGAAACAGGCGTTCGCCGGCTTCGGCGACGTGCATGTGCTGATCAACAATGCCGGCGTGTCGCGCTATCCCACCCTTTCCGTCACCGACCCGAAGGGCTGGGAAGCGGACGTCAACGCCAATCTCAACGGCGCCTATGCCTGCGCCCATGCGGTGCTGCCGCAGATGGTCGAGCGGCGGTCGGGCTCGATCGTCAATGTCGGCTCGGTGAACGGACTGCACGCGCTGGGTGACCCCGCCTACAGCGCCGCCAAGGCCGGCATGATCGCCATGACCAAGGCGCTGGCGCTCGAATATGGCCGCTACGGCATCCGCGCCAACATCGTGCTGCCCGGCACCGTGCGCACGCCGATCTGGGACGAGCGCAAGGCGAAGGACCCTGAGGTGCTGAAGACGCTGGAGCGCTGGTATCCGCTCGGCCGCATTGTCGAGCCGGACGAGGTGGCGCGCGTCATCGCGTTCCTGGCGTCGGATGCGGCCAGCGCCGTCACCGGCGCGGCGATCCCGGTCGATTGCGGGCTGACCGCCGGCAACATCGTCATGGCACGCGAGCTGACGCTCGAGGACTTCTGAGGGAGGCGACATTGGACAGACTGCGCATCGGCGTCATCGGCCTCGGCTGGTTCGGCGAAATCCATGCCGAGACCATCAAGGGCATACCCAATCTCGAACTCGCGGCGCTCTGCACGCGCACCGAAAGCCGGCTCGCCGAGCAGGGCAAGAAGTTCGGCGTGAAGAAGCTCTACCGCGACTACCGCGAACTGCTCGCCGATCCCGAGATCGACGCCGTCTCCATCTGCACGATGTGGGATCAGCACACCGAGCCGGCGATCGCCGCCCTCGAGGCCGGCAAGCACGTCTTCCTCGAAAAGCCGATTGCCTCGACTGTCGCGGATGCGCAGAAGATCGTCGCCGCGTCGAAGAACGCGAAGGGCATCCTCTTCATCGGCCACATCGTGCGCTTCAACCCGCGCTACCGCATGGCCAAGGAGGCGATCGACGCCGGGCGCATCGGCAAGATCGTGGCGCTGAGCTCGCGGCGCAACATTCCGGCGGCCTGGACGCCGGAGATCCTCAACAAGATCGGCCCGATCGTCGGCGACGCCATCCACGACACCGACATCATGCTGTGGTTCACCGGCGAGCGCATCGTCTCGGCCTATGCGCAGACGGTGGACGTGCGCGGGCTGAAGCACCCCGACATCGGCCAGACCATGTACCGCTTCGCGAGCGGCGCCTCAGCGACGCTGGAGACGGTCTGGTGCATGCCTGAGAAGACGCCGTTCGACATCGACGAGCGCATGTCGATCATCGGCACCGAGGGGATCATCCACGTACAGGACACGTTCCCCAATCTCGGCATCGTCGACGCCAGCAGGCTGCACAGCCCCGACACGACCTACTGGCCGATGTTCGAGGGCGTTCGCGGCGGCGCGCTGCGCGACGAATTCACCTACTTCACCAATTGCGCGCTGGCCGGCCGCAAGCCGGAGATCGGCAAGCCAGACGATGCGGCCGCCGCGCTCGAAGCAACGCTCGCCGCCGAGGAATCGGCACGCACCGGCAATGTGGTGAAGATCGGCTGACTGTCCGAAGGGCGGCGGCGCTGGCCGCCGCTCGACGCCGCAGCGGCGCGACCCCGGCTAGAGCGTTTCCGCCTATCTCCGAATCGCGGAACCGCTCTATCTATTTGTTTTTACGCAATTCCGGACGCAAACCCGCTGCGCACTTTTTCTGGAATGCTCTAGTGCCGGTGGTCGTGCCCGCAGGAGCCGATGAAGGGCTCTTCGAAGGGTCGCCGCGCCAGCTCCATCTGCCTGCCTTCAAGATAGACCGCGACGGGCTGCAGCAGGGTCGTGCCCTGCCTTTTCGCACCGGTCACATCCTCGAACACGTAGTCGCTGTCGACCTGCTTCAGCACGGTGATGTCGGCCGGCGCGCCGACGCCGAGATGGCCTAGCTCCGGCCTGCGGATGGCGAGCGCCGGCCGGCTCGTCGACATGCCGATCACCTGCGGCAGGGTCAGGCCGCAGTTCAGGAGCTTGCTCATCGTGTGGAGGAGATCGTAGCCCGGCCCCTCGACCGCGATCACATGCACGTCCGAGGAGATCAGGTCGGGGAGGAAGTTCTGGCCGAGCGCGCCTTCCGTCGTCTCATAGCCGAAGGCGCCCATGCCATGGGCGATGTCGAACAGGACGCCACGCTCGCGCGCGTCGCGCACCGCCTTCAGCACCGTCCCATCGGCGTTCAGGGCCGAGTTGGGCGCCGGCCGGAAGCAGTGGGTGAGGATATCGCCCGGCCGCAGCATCGAGACGACGTCGGCGTAGCTCGGCGGCGCCGTACCGATATGCGTCATCAGCGGCAGGCCGACCGCGTTCGCGGCCTCCAAAGCGAGTTCCAGCGCGCCGAGGCTGAGTTCGCCCGTCACCGGCCCGCCGATGCGCACCTTGACCCCGACGATGCGGTCGCGGTTCTCCTCGATCTTGGCGACGCAGCGATGGACCGGAAGCATCTCGCGCAGCGTCGCCTCGCCGATCATCACGTCCTTGTCGAAGCCGAAGATTCCGGGGAACGAGATGTTGAGGAAGGCGAATATGCGGTAGGGCGACTGCGCCATCACATAGTCGCGAAAGCCGTCGTAGTTGCCGGCGCCGGCGCTGCCGGCGTCGACCAGGGTCGTCGTGGCCGAACGGCGCGAGATGAAGCCTGGATCGACGCTGAGCGACGTGGCCTTGTGGTAGACATGCGTGTGTATGTCGATGAGGCCCGGCGCGACGATCGCACCGCCGACATCCTCGACCCGGCGCGCGCCGGCCGCGAGATCCTTGCCGATGGCGGCGATCCTGCCGGCCTTGACGGCGACGTCGAAGACGCCGTCGACGCCGTTGCGCTCGTCGAGCACGCGCCCGCCCTTCAGGACGAGATCGTAGCCCCGCGCTTCTGCCGCTTCACTCATCGGGATTCTCCGGTTGGTCACCCGGCATCGAGGCGGGCCTGATGCCCACGCCGCATGTCGCTTTCAAAGATGCCCGGCGAAACGGATCACCGGGCATCTCCAGTTCTTCAGTTCTCACGCAATTCCAGACGCAAAAAGCGCGGCGCGCTTTTGCTGGAATTGCCCTAACCACGGTTCAGGCCAGCTCGACGACGCGCTGCTCGTTGATCGACTGCTCGGCCGCCAGCACGATGCGCAGGCTGTTCACCGCCGCATCCATCGACTCGGTGAGGTCGAGATCCTCGCGGATCGCCTTCAGGAAGAAGGCCTGCTCGCGGTCGCAAAGCTCCTGGTGGCCGGGCTCGTCCGTCATGTTGAACATCTCGTCCTTCTTGACGAAGTTCTTGTCCGGCCCGACCTCGGCATGGTGATAGCGGATCGCGTCGGTCTTGGTGTGGCGGTCGATGTCGGCGGAATCGGAGACGTCGGCGAGCTGGTCCTTGCCTTCCGAATGGCCGGGCACGATGGAGACGGCGCCCTTCGGGCCGACCACGTCCTTCACGAAGAACGCTTCCTCGCTCATCATCGGACCCCAGCCGGCCTCGTACCAGCCGACGGAACCGTCGTCGAAGGTGACGTGCAGATGGCCGTAGTTCGGCTTGTCGGCTTCCGCCCACAGCTTGGCGCCGATGCCGTGCACCCGCACCGGCTTGGCTTCGGTGAGCTGGCACATCACGTCGACGTAGTGCACGCCGCAGTCGACGATCGGGATCAGGCTGTCGATCAGGTTCTTGTGCCAGCTCCAGGCCGGGCCGTTGCTCTGCTGGTTCAGGTTCAGCCGCATGACCAGCGGCTTGCCGAGCGTCTTGCCGAGCTCGATGAACTTCACCCAGGACGGATGGACGCGCAGGATGTAGCCGAGCACCAGCTTCTTGTTCTTTTCGCGTGCGAGCTTCACCACCGCTTCGGCGTCAGCGATGTTCGTCGCCAGCGGCTTTTCCATGAACACATGCGCGCCGGCATTGATCGCCTTGATCGCATATTCGGCATGGGTGTTCGGCCAGGAATTGATGGACACGGCGTCGGGTTTGGCGACCTTCAGCGCCTCGTCGTAATCCTCGAAGAGCGGGTACCCGGCGAGCTCGTCGGGGATCTTCTTCGACTTGATCGAGCGGCTCATCAGCCCGACGATCTCGAACCCCGGATTGCGGTGGTAGGCGCTGGCGTGAGAGGCGCCCATATTGCCGAGACCCACCACCAGCACTTTGACTTTATCAGGCATCGAGCCCTCCCGACTTGCAGTGTTTCAGTCGGCGCGGACGGATATTAGGCCCCGTCCGCGCCGGGATTATGAGCTTCGCCTCAGCCGGGCACGGCCTGATCGTAGAGATGCGCCTTGACGTTCTCGACATCGATCGCCGCGAAGGCGTCGCTGAGCTTGTAGCCGTCGGCGTCGGCCTTGACCTTGGCATGGTCGAAGTCGTTGGCGGCCGCAACGCAGTCGTTGCTGCAGACGTCCTCGGCCTTGACCGGCTTCGAGATCTGCTTGAGCTCGTGGATCTTGTCGAAGAAGGTCTGCCACGCCGTCATGTCGTGGTCGCCCCAGCCCTTGCGCTTGTCCATGTCGCCGCGGAAGACGGCGATCTGCTGCAGGATCGAGGTCGTGCCCAGCTCCGGGCCGATATTGGTGGCGAGCGTCGGGAACTGCTCGAACACCGCCTCCACGGCCGCGCGCGGATTCTGGTAGCCGAACTCGAGGCCCATCGCCCAGGCGCGAAGATACTTGTCGAGGAAGGCCTTCTTGTCGGGATCCTCGAGATCGGCGGCGCGCACGACGAAGGTGTTGGCGAAGAGCGGCGAGTGCTGCACGCCGAGCCAGTATTCGAACTCCAGCTTGCTGCCGATCCACTCGGCGCGCAGGCCTTCCCACGACAGCGCGGCGTCGCCCTGGCCGGCGGCCAGCGCGGTGCCCCAGGTCGGCCAGCCGGCCTCGACATATTTCACCTTGGTGACGTCGACACCCTGGACGGCCAGCATCGGGTCGACGATCGACTGCCAGGCGGCCGAGCCGAGCAGGATGGTCTTGCCTTCCAGCGTCTTGAGGTCGTTGGTGCCCTCGCCCTTGCGGAATGCCAGGCTGAACGTGTCCTTGGCGCCCATGTGGAAGGCGGACTTCAGCTTCATGTCGTTTTCGAGCGCGAAGGAGAAGACGCCCGGCGACGGGAAGCCCATGTCGGCCTGGCCGACATCGACGAACTTGACCGTCGCGGTGCCGTCGGACGGACCGGGCTGCATGTCGGTCTCGATGCCGAGATCCGAGAAGTAGCCCATCTTCTTGCCGATCCAGTAGGGATAGTCGTCGAGCACTTCCAGCGTGCCGCGCGGCGAAATCCAGGTGAACTTGGAATAGGCCTCGGCGCTCGCGACGCTCGGGCGACCGAGCGCCGTGGCGGTCACGACGCCAGCGGCGGAGACCTGCAGGAAGGTACGGCGGCTGATGCCGCCTGGCCGGGAAATCGTGGTCATGGAATCACCCCATTGAGTTGTTCTGGTTCCCTAGGTGCCGTCGGTCATTTCCTCCGACCGGCGGCGGTCGTCAGGCCTCCCAGCTCGCCCACTTCTTCCCGATGAAGAAGAAGAGGACGTAGATGAGGATGCCCAATATGGAGAGGATCAAGACGACCGCGAAGAACTGCGGCATCTGGATCATCGAGGAATAGGACGTCAGCCTGTTGCCGAGCCCGAAGCCGCCGCCGACCATCTCGGCGCCGACCGCGGTGAGCAGGCCGAAGATGGAGCCTATCATCAGGCCGACGAGGATCATCGGCAGCGCCATCGGCGCGCGGATCTTCCAGAATATCTGCAGGGTCGAGGCGCCGTAGGAGCGCGCCAGCGCGATCTTGGCGCGGTCGACGCGCCGGAAGCCGGTGGCGGCGTTGATCATCACCATCGGCCCGGCGGCGAGCGCGACCGCGATGATGCGCGGCGTGAAGCCGAAGCCGAAGCGCAGGATGAGCAGCGGCACCAGCGCCAGCATGGGCGTGGTGACGAGCAGCAGGATGTAGGGCGTCACCACCTTCTCGACGAAGGGGAACTGCGTGATCACCGCGGCCATCACCAGCCCGACGGCGGCGCCGATGGCGAAGCCCGAAAGCAGCTCGACCAGCGTATAGCCCAGATGCGGCAGGATCAGGTGGAAGTCGCCGACCAGCGCCATGGCGATCTCGCTCGGCTTGGGCAGCACGTATTGCGGCACCTCGAAGAAGCCGAGCAGGAACTCGGCGCCGCCTATCAGGACGACCGCGACGGCGACGATCGCCAGCACCTCGGCCATCGACTTGATGCCAGGGCCGGAGGAGAAGGCGGACAGGTTGGTGATGCCGACATCGTCGCTGGCACCAGGCTTGGACTTGTATTCGGGGATTGCGTCGGCGTCGCTCACGATATCCTCACTCGGCTGCCGGCTGGATCGTGTCGGAGGCCTGCTGCGCAAAGCGGCTCTTCTGGTCGCCGACGATCTCGAGCTTGATGGCGTTGGTGAGATCGAAGACCTCCTTGGTCGACATGATCTCGAAGGAGCGCGGACGCGGGAACGGCACTTTGTATTCCTTGGCGACGCGGCCGGGACGCGCGCTCATGACGATGACGCGGTCGGAGAGGAAGATCGCCTCCTCGATCGAGTGGGTGATGAGCACGATGGTCGTCTGGGTTTCGAGCCAGATCTGCTCGACCAGCCGGTTCATCTCCTCGCGGGTGAAGCTGTCGAGCGCGCCGAACGGCTCATCCATAAGGAGCACGGAGGGCTTGAAGGAGAGAGCGCGCACGAGCGCCGCGCGCTGCTGCATGCCACCGGAGAGCTCCCGCGGGAAGCGCGAACCGAATCCTTCCAAGCCGACCTTGTGCAGAAGCTCGCCTATCCACGCCTCGTCGGGCCGGTTGCCCTTGATCTCGAAGGGGAAGCGGATGTTCGAATCGAGGTTGCGCCAGGGCAGCAGGGTGGCTTCCTGGAAGACCATGCCGATTTCGGGATTCGGCCCCTTCACCGGCTTGCCGTCGAGCAGCACCTCGCCCGAGCTCAGGGGATGGAGCCCCGACATCGACCAGAGCAGCGTCGTCTTTCCGCAGCCAGACGGACCAACGATCGAGACGATCTCGCCGGCCTTGACGTCCAGGCTGCAGCGGTCGATGGCGACAAGGTCGCCGGACCTGGTCGAATAGACCTTGGTCGCGCCGCGCACGCTGAGCTTCGGATTGTTCTGACCGTCCATCGCCCCTCGCGCTGGTTGAATTCGTCTGGCGAAGGCTCTTTCCGGCCTCTCATCGAGTTTGTAACTATCCTACTTGCCGAGTCAAGAAGGCTTTTCGAAAGTTACGTTACCCAGCTCTAAATGTCTGCAAAACGCCGAATTCTGCCACTTGCCAAGTGTGTAAGTTTCCTACATTCTGCCGCGAATGATGGCCGGACGAGCAAATCGAAGGCTGGGGCGCTCTCCTGCGGCGAAGCGGGCGGATAGAGCATGGTAGAAATCCATTCGGCCCATGGTTTGGGGAGAAGCGTGACGGACGAAGGCGACGAACGCGCGCCAGGCGCCGGTTACGGAAAGCCCATTCCCGACATCCTTTCGCAGATCAAGGATTCCTACAGCGAGCTGCGACCGGCGGAGCGGCGCGTCGCCGACGCGGTGCTGGCCGACGTCGCCTTTTGTGTCGACGCCTCCAATGCGGAGATCGCCCGCCGCGCCGACGTCAGCGAGCCCACCGTCACCCGCTTCTGCCGCGCCATCGGCTGCGAGGGCGTGCGCGATTTCAAGCTGAAGCTCGCCCAGTCCGTGGTCGTCGGCCGCATGTACCTGACCGCCGGCCAGCCCGTGGTGCCGACCGAAGACGCCTCGCCGCTCTGGAACACGGTTTTCGCCGAGGCGCGCAGCGCGCTGAACGCGGTTGAACGCCAGCTAGACGCCGCAGAAGTGGTCAAGGCCGCGGACCTCGTCGCCAGCGCGCATCAGGTCGCCGTGTTCGGCCTCGGCGGCAGTTCGGCGGCTCTGGCGCAGGAGACGCAATACCGCCTGTTCCGCTACGGCGTCGTAGTGTCTGCCTATTCCGACCCCTATGTCATGCGCATGACGGCCTCGACGCTGAAACCCAACGATCTCGTCATCGCCATCTCCGCCACGGGCCGCACGAGAGAGGTCATCGAGGCGGTGGCGCTCGCCAAGCACTACCGGGCCAAGACCATCTGCGTCACCGCGCCCGACAGCGACCTCGCCCGGATCTGCGACGTCTGCTTGACCGTCGACATCCCCGAATTCCCGGATACGATGAAACCTACGGCGTCCCGCTTCGCCTTTCTCGCCATCATCGATCTCGTCTCGGTCGCGGCCGGCTATCGGCTCGGCGCGACCGCACTGGAGACGCTTCGCCGTATCAAGTACAACGTATTGACCCACAGGAAGGGCAAGGAACTCGAGCCGCTGGGCGACTGAGCGCGGAGTCCGGAACGTCAATCATTTCTTGCGGATCGTGTCGCTATGGACCGTCCGCCCTCATCACATAAGGACAGACCATGCTCCAGACCGCCCCTGCGCCCGAGGCCTCCGAATGGCTTGCCAGCTTCTCCCGCCAGCTTGCCGGCGGCGACGCCGACGCAATCCTGGAGCTGTTCGCCGAGGACTGCTACTGGCGCGACTTCGTCGCCTTCACCTGGAACGTGAAGACGATGGAGGGCAAGCCCGCCATCAGGGCCATGCTGGACGCCACGCTGGCGGCGACCGCGCCGACCGGCTTCGTGCTGAGCAGCGCGACGGGCCAGCCCGGCAATATCGAAGGCTGGTTCGACTTCGAGACGGCGGTCGGACGCGGCCAGGGCATATTCCGGCTGGAAGGTGGCAAGTGCCGCACCATCCTGACCACGCTGCAGGAACTCAAGGGATTTGAAGAGGCGCTCGGCCCATCCCGGTCGAAGGGCGTTCGCCACGGCGCCGACCGCAACCGGCAGACATGGTCCGAGCGTCGCGCCGTCGAGGAGGCCGAACTCGGCGCCAGCCGCCAGCCCTACTGCCTGATCATCGGCGGCGGACAGGGCGGCATCATGCTGGGCGCCCGGCTGAAGCAGCTTGGCGTTCCCTTCGTCATCGCGGAAAAGAATGCCAAGGCCGGCGACTCCTGGCGCAAGCGCTATCGCTCGCTCGTCCTGCACGACCCGGTCTGGTACGACCATCTGCCCTATATTCCCTTCCCGCAGCACTGGCCGGTGTTCACGCCCAAGGACAAGATGGGCGACTGGCTGGAGATGTATGTGAAGGTGATGGAGCTCAACTACTGGGGCTCCACCGAGGTGAAGAGCGCAAGCTACGATCCGGCCGCCAAGCTGTGGACGGTGGAGTTGCTGCGCGACGGCAAGCCGGTCACGCTGCAGCCCGCGCAGATCGTCTTCGCCACCGGCGCCTACGGCCCGCCCCGCTACCTGGAACTGCCCGGCGCCGCCGACTTCAAGGGCGAGATCCTCCATTCGAGCCAGTATTCCGACGGCAGCAAATACAAGGGCAAGAAGGTCGCCGTCATCGGCGCGGCAAGCTCCGGGCACGACGTCTCGGTCGACCTGTGGGAAGCCGGCGCCGACGTCACCATGGTGCAGCGCTCGCCGACGACAGTGGTGCGGTCCGAGACGCTCATGGAGCTTGCCTTCGACACCTATTCGGAGGCGGCCAACGCCGCCGGCATCGACGTCGACAAGGCTGACATGATGGCGGCGGCGACGCCCTTCGCCCTGCAGCCGCCGGCGCAGCGCGCGCTTTACGAGAAGATCCGGGCGCGGGACGCGGATTTCTACAAGCGGCTCGAAGATTCCGGCTTCCTGATCGATTTCGGCGAAGACGAAAGCGGCCAGATGATGAAGGCCTACCGCACCGGATCGGGCTACTATCTCGACGTCGGCGGCTCGGAACTCGTCATAACCGGCGAGATCAAGGTGAAGGCCGGCGTTCCCATCGAGCGGCTGACGCCGACCGGCATCCGTTTCGCCGACGGCGCCGAGGTGCCGGTCGACGCCATCATCCAGTCGACCGGCTTCCATTCGATGCACGAGACGGTGGCGGCGATCGTCGACCGCGAGACGGCGGATGCGGTCGGTCCCTGCTGGGGCCTTGGCTCGGGCGTGCGCAACGACCCGGGTCCGTGGCACGGCGAGCTGCGCAACATGTACAAGCCGACTGCGCAGGAAGCACTATGGTTCCACGGCGGCAATCTGGCGCTGTCGCGCTTCTTCTCGAAGTTCCTGGCACTGCAGCTCAAGGCCCGGTACGAGGGGCTAGAGACGCCCGTCTACCGGACGCCGCTATAGTCCCTGCCCTTCATGCCGGCAGGCTCTTCGCCATGAAAATCGACATCGGCGAAGCGGTCTGCATGGGCACCGGCGCATAACCGAGCGCCGCGTAGAAACGCTGGGCCTCGACGTTGCGCGGATGCACGTCGAGGAAGAGGCCGGTCGAGCCGGCGGCGGCAAGCCGCTCCTCGAGGAAGCCCATGCAGCGGCGGCCGATGCCTCGCCCGCGCGCCTTCGGCAGCAGGTCGATATGGCCGTGCGAAGGATATGCGGCGAGCGCTTCCGGAATGCCGAGGTCCGCATGATGGATGGTGTGCCGCACCCAGTCGCTGCCCCGCCAGGCCGACCGGTCGGAGCCGGGGTCGGAGACGCGCCGGCGCAGCGCCGGATACCAGTCGGAGGCGAGGCGCGCATTGAAGGACGCGGTGTCGAGCGCGCCGAAAAGATAGCCCGCCACGCCGTCCGGGCTGTCGATCGCGAAGGCCAGATCCGGCTCCAGCACCTGATAGGGTACGGCGTAGATCTGCCCCATCAGCTCCGGATCGTCCTCCCTCGACGTGGCGTCCTTGCCGGCGTCGCCGGTTCGCACGCACACCGCGCAAAAGGCGGGATGGTCGGCGTTTGTCGCCCGGCGCAGGAAGAAGCCGCCGCCGAAATCGAGGATCATGGCGGCAGGATGCGGAAGTCGGCTCCCTCGGGCAGGAGCTGCCCGCCGTCAACGATGATCGTGGTGCCGGTGATGTAGCTCGCCTCCTCCGAGGCGAGGAACAGGAAGGCGTTGGCGACGTCCTGGGGGGTGCCGAGGCGGCCGAGCGGGATGGCGTCCTCCATGCTCCTGATGAAGGCGGCGTCGCGCTGCTCCTGGACGCCCTCGGTCAGGATGTTGCCCGGCTCGACGCCGTTGACGGTGACGCCATAGCCGGAGAACTCCAGCGCCGCGGCGCGGATAAAGCCGTTGATGCCGGCCTTGGTCGCCGAATAGTGGCCGTGACCGGGGCTGGTCACATGCGGCCCGGTGATCGACGAGGTGAACAGCATGCGGCCGGAACGCTGGCGCTTCATCGGAGCGAGTGCGGCGCGCGCGGCGTTGAAGGAGCCGCGCAGGTTGACGCCCATGACGCGGTCCCAGTCCTCTGACGTCGTGTTCTCGATCAGCTGCCAGGGATAGATGCCGGCGTTCTGCACCATGATGTCGAGCCGGCCGTGATGCTCGAGCGCGACCGCGACCGCGGTTTCGGCATCCTCCATCCTGGAGATGTCGATACGGACGAAAACGGCGCCTAGCTCGTCAGCGGTCGCGGGACCGTATTTCGTGTCGGCGTCGGCCAGCACCAGCTTGGCGCCTTCCTCGGCGAAACGCTTCGCCACCCCCTTGCCGATGCCGCGCGCGGCACCGATCACCAGGGCAACCTTGCCTTCCAGTCTTCCAGTCATGTCCGTTCCTATGCGAGCCTTTGCCGAATGGTCTGCTTCAGCGTGTCCAGCAGGACAGCGGCCAGCACCAGCAGTCCGTGGATGACCTGCGTGAAGTTGGCCGGAAGCCCCATGAGGTTGATAGCGGTGTTGATCGAGGAAAGCAGCAGCACTCCGGCATAGACGCCGGGCAGCGAGCCGACGCCGCCCTTTAGGCTGACGCCGCCGATGACGACCGCCGCGAATGCGTTGAACAGGAGCCCGACGCCGAGGTTTGCCGTAGCGCCCGAGGTGCGGATGGTCAGCAGCCACCCGGCCAGCCCGGCGATGGCGCCGGCGAGCACGAAGGCGATGATCAGGTTGCGCGTCACCCTTATGCCGGCGCGGTAGGTCGCCTGCTGGTTGCCGCCGATCATCACGAGATGCCGGCCGAACGGCGTCTTCGCCATGATCAGGGAGAAGATGACAAAGCAGCTGATCGCGATCCAGGCGGTGAGCGGCAGCCCAAACAGCCGCTGGATGCCGAACCAGCGAATCGCCGGGGCGAGATCCTGCGCCGAGCGGCCGCCGGACACCGCGACCACGAGGCCGCGCACCCAGATGTAGGAGGCCAGCGTGATGATGAAGGCGCTCATGTTCAGCTTGACGACGAGCACGCCGTTCAGCGCGCCGATCAGGGCGCCGACGGAGATGGCGACCAGCAGCGAGACCGGCACCATCAGCCATTCCGGATGCAGCTGGATGCCGAGGCCGATGCCGGCGGAGCAGAACAGGATGCCGACCGCCATGGCGCCGAGCGCCGTCACCGATTCGACCGACAGATCCATGTGGCCGGTTATGATCACCAGCGCCAGGCCGATGGACATGACACCCAGCACGCTCGACGCCTCGATGATGTTGGCGAAGATGCCGAGCTGGAAATAGTTCGGGATGAAGATCGAGAAGATCGCCAGCACGAACAGCAGCATGAACCAGACGAGGTTGTCGAGGATCAGCTCGAGGATGCGACGGGTGCGAGGGTTCATGTTCTATCCGGCGACGAGTACTGGACGGAGGCAGCGCGGAAGCCGCGCGGCATGAGCAGGATCACGAAGAAACGAGGGATGCTCCGGGCGGCGAGAACCGCCCGGAGCGCACGCCTCACTCCACCGACTTCACCGTGTCGGAAGGCGGCTTCATGTTGCCCCAGAAGGCCGGGTTGTCGACGTTGTCCTTGTCGATGGCGGCGCCCGGGATCTTGATGTTCGGACCCCAGGCTTCGATGGTCACGACCGACGGCAGGCCGAGCACGTCGTAGTCGCCGGCCTTGATCTCCTGCTTGTTGACCACCTTGTCCATGAACATGGCGACGGCCGCCGCCTGCGCATAGAGCGGCTGCTCCACCTCGACGTTCAGCCAGCCCTTGCGGATCAGGTCGAGACCGACAGGCGCTCCGTTGGAGCTCATCATCATGATGTCGCCAGGCTTCTTGCCGGCCGCCTCGAGCGAGGCGACGGCAGCCACGGAGAGATGCGCCGCGTGGTTGAAGATCAGGTCGATGTCGGGATTGGCGACGAGCTGGTCGGCGACGATCGTGCCGGCGTTGCTGGCTTCCCACTGCATCGCGGGATGCGAGACGATGGTGACCTCCGCGAAGGCCTTCATCTTCTCCTCGAAACCCTTCTGGATGTCGAGCGTGTAGGGATCGCCGGGATCGCCGAGCACCTGCAGGATCTTGCCCTTCACCGAGCCGTTCTTGGCGGTCAGCAGCTTCTGCGCCTGCTCGGCCGCGACATGGCCGATCTCGATCGTGCCCGCCACCGAAGTGAAGTCGGAGGGCGTCGAGGTGATCTGGCGATCGAACTCGACGACCGGGATGCCGGCGGCGCGCGCCGCCTCGATCGACGGCTTGAGGGCATTGAAGTCGACCGCCGCAAGGACGATGGCGGCAGGCTTCAGAGCGATCACGTCGTTCATCTGCGACTGCTGCGCGTCGGTCTTGTTGTCGGCGTTCAACGTCTTCGTCTCGTAGCCGACCTGCTTCAGGAACATCTCCAGCGCGCTCACCGAGCCGGTCTGAAACTCATCGAGCAAGGTCGGGACGAGGTAGTAAACGACGCCCTTGGACTGGGCAAAGGCCGGCGTCAGCATGGCAGCCGCCAATGCCAGAACGCCGAACATGGATAAGAGTATTCGCTTCATGTTCTTCTTCCTCCTGTTGTACCGGTTCCCCTTTTTGTCCCTCAGCCTGCCGGTCCGGCGCCGGCAAGGGCCTCCCCGGTGATCATGGAGACCACCGCGTCGGGACTGGTTTTCGAACGCGCCACGTCGCCCGCGACGACGCCCTGGCGGATCACGACGATGCGGTCGGCGACCTGGAACGCCTGCTGCATGATGTGCGTGATGATGACGACGCCGATGCCCTGCGCGGCGACCTGGCGGATCATGTCGAGGCCGCGCCGTGTCTGCTCGACGCCGAGCGCAGCGAAAGGTTCATCGAGCAGCACCAGCTTGCCGCCCCAGTGCACGAAGCGGTTGAGCTCAATCGCCTGCCGCTGGCCGCCGGACAAGTGTTCGACATTGGTGCGTAGCGAGGGGATGCGCGTGCCGGCATTGGACAGCGCCTTGGCCGTCTCGCGCTCCATGGCGCGCTCGTCCAGGATCGGAATGCCGAGCCTTTTGCGCGTGATCTCGCGGCCCATGAAGAAGTTCGCGACCACGTCCACATTGGTGCAGAGCGAGAGGTCCTGGTAGACGGTCTCGATGCCGGCCGCCTTGGCTTCGGCAGGCGACCTGGCCAGGAACTCCTCGCCCTCGAAGAGCATCCTGCCCGACGTCGGCTCGAGGCCGCCCGAGATGATCTTGACCAGCGTCGACTTGCCGGCGCCGTTGTCGCCGAGCAGCGCGACGACCTCGCCCTTGCCGATCGTGAAGCTGATGCCCTTCAGCGCTTCGATGGCGCCGAAATTCTTGCGGATGTCCTCGAGCACGAGCAATGGCGTCGTCATGCAGCGACCTCTCCCCCATCAGAACCCGCATCGAGGACGTGCCGATCGCGTTCGCCGGCGAACATCTGGCCGAAGCGGGGCGAAAGCACGCCTGACACGGCAAGCGCCGCCGCTCCGCGCAGCACCGCGTGCTCGCCGCCGCGGCCGACGACGACGCGCGGCGTCTTGCGATCGCGCCGCGCGGCGATCGAGTTGGGCAATTCGGCGGCCAGCGCCGCCAGCCCGTCGAGCAGCTCCGCCGACGCCATCCCGCCAAGCACGACGGTCTCCGGGTCGAATAGGTTCTCGATGGTCGTGATGGCGCTGCGGAAGACCGGCGCCACGGCCTCGATCCAGCCCGCCTGACTAAGCCCCGAACGCCTGAGCGCATCGAGCGAAAGATAGCGCTCGAGACAGCCGTGATTGCCGCAAGGACAGGCCTCTCCCGCCGGCACGACCGGAATGTGGCCGATCTCGCCGGCATTGCCCCAGGCGCCGCGCATCACGCGGCCCTCATGGACCACCGCGCCACCGAGCCCGACGCTGAAAAAGAGGTAATAATATTCCTGATAGTGCTGGCCGAGGCCGTAGAGCTGCTCGCCGAGCGCGGCGGCCGCCATGTCGGTCTCCAGGAAGGCCGGCAGGCCGGTCAGCTCGACCAGGCTCTCGGTGATCGAAACACCTTCCCAGCCGGTCATCGTCGTCGGCCCGACGAAGCTCATCGACTCGACCCCGAACGGACCGGGCAGCGCCATGCCGATGCCGAGCATGCGTCCCTGCGGCCTGAGCGCGATCAGTTCCGGAACCATCCCGCCTATGATCTCGAAGGCCGCAGCCGGCGAGGCATTCGCCACCGGGTGGTGCCGGCTGGCGACGACGTTCCCGCTCAGGTCGACGAGGGCCGCGTGGAGGCCGATCGGGGTCATGTGGACGCCGATCGCGAAACCGCCTTCGGGATTGATGCGCAGAAGCGAGGGCGGCAGCCCGCGCCCCTTCGGGTCCTCGCGGAAGGAGACGACGTATTTCTGCTCTTCCAGCTCGCGGACGATGGTGGACACGGTCTGCACCGTCAGCCCCACTCGGGCGGCGATCTCGCTGCGCGTCGTCGGGCTGTGCAGGCGCACGGACTCCAGCACGATGCGCCGGTTATACGGCCGTGTGAACTCCTGGTTTGTGCCTCTGAGTACCACGCGTGCTGCCCTCTCCCAAGGTAAGGTTACACCGCATGATCATTTAGTCAAATGGATTTCAGAAATCTGCGGCAGGCTGCGCGGCCTCTCCGATGACGGGGATGCCGGTGCAGCCCGCGCGGAGCGGAATCCAGCCGTCAGGTGACCGACTTCACGTTGCCGTCATTGTCGACAACGCAGGAATGTCGCTTGCCGGCCGCGTCCAGTTCCACCTGGAAGGAGGTGGCGTCGAGTTGGCGCGAATTGACGGGCAGCACCTTGTCCGATGCGGCGCCGGTCTGGGTCGCGACCGCATTGGCGCAGAGCAGCTGCAGGTCGGCAGGAGCGGTCTGCAAGGTGGTTCGCGCCATCTGCTGCGGCTCCGGCGACGAGGACTGGCATCCGGCCGCCGCCAGCAGCGCCGCGGCCGCCAGCGCTTTCAAGACAATCGATGTTTCCAGTGCAGGCATCGTTTCCCCTCCTCCGGGAATTTGAGCTAGACGCCTTTGTAGAGCGCCGCGCCTTGCATCAGCACGATCACCTTTGCGCCGACGTTGATGCGCGAATGCAGATCGACGATGTCGTCATTGTTCATGCGGATGCAGCCGGACGAGACGTCGAGGCCAATGGTCCATGGCTCCGGCGTGCCGTGGATGCGGTAGATCGTGTCCCGGTCGCCCTCGTAGAGATAGAGCGCGCGGGCGCCGAGCGGATTGTCCGGTCCGCCGGGCTGGCCGCCTGCCCATTTGGCTGCGTTCGGATCACGCGCCACCATCTCGGCCGGCGGCGTCCATGTCGGCCATTCTGCCGTGCGGCCGACCCTGACGATGCCGGCCCAGCCAAAACCTTCCCGCCCGACGCCGATGCCGTAGCGGATGGCCTGGTGGCCGGGCTGGACGAGGTAGAGGAAATGCTGGTTGCCGTCGATGATGATGGTGCCCGGCTTTTCAGCGGTGCGGAACTTCACCATCTGCATGCGGAACGCCTCGGGCGGCTGCCCGTTGCGGGCAAACATCTTGCGCGCTGTCGCGCGGTCGTACTTGACCCATTTGCGCGTCTTGGCGTCATAGATTTCCGTATCGGCGACCGAGGCGACCGTGCTCAAGCCGAAGGCCGAGAGCAGGGTTGCGCCAAAGAGCAGCCGGCGTCTGTTGATCCCAGCCATCACTGCCCCCATTCCTCGATGCGGCCCTTGTTCTGCTCGACCCAGGCCTTGGCGTAATCAGCCGCCGGCTGCCGGTCGACCTGCAGCGCGTAGCTCATCGCCGATATCTCGTCCGGCTTGAAATCCACCTTCTCGAGGAATGCCGCCACATCGGCATGCTTCTTGGCGAAACCGGAAGACCAGGCGACGTGGAACTCGACGGGACCCCAGGCGACCGGCGCGCTGGACTTCGATATCCAGAGCGGGTCGTCGGACTGGGCGACGATGTTCCATTTGGCCGGGTCGTAGGCGGGTTCGGTGAGGCGCACCACGTCGTGCAGCTTGAAGACATGGTGGGGCTCGTAGCAGTAGAACACCATCGGCCGGCCGGTCGCCACGGCGGCGTCCACCGCGGCCATGGCGACGTCTTCCTCGGCCTCGACCAAGGTAACGGTCTTTGCATAGCCGTAGCTGTTGGCGCGCACCCGCTCGATGCCGGTCGACTTCCAGGTCGTGGCGCCGATCCATACCTCGCCCTGACCGTCGCCATCGGTATCCAGCACGGCGGTCTTGGCCGGATCGCTCAGGTCGGCGACATCCTTGATGCCGGCGGCCGCGGCGTCCTGCGTCGCGCACAGGCCCTGCCATGCCGGCACCGCGCGCTCGCCGAGCACGACGGTCTTGCTGCCATCCTGGCCGTAGCGCTTGACGAGATCGTCGAAATTGGGACGCCACACTTCCGGGACGACATCGACCTCGCCGGTCTCCATGCCGGCGAAGGCGAGCATCGTGCCGAGTTCGCGCACCTCGGCGTCAAGATGGAATTTCTCGGCGATCGCCAGTTTCAGGATATTGGCCGCAGCCTGGCCCGATGGCCAGTTCGGCATCGCGATCACCATATCGGCCGCAAATGACGACCCGGTGAGCGACAGGACCGTGCCTGCCGCGAGGAGCATCCGTCGAAGAACCAAGCCGCATCCCTCCATGCGTCATTCGCCGATACCCCCACCATCCATCTTAGCGGTGATCTCGGCAATGCCAAGTCAAAGTTGCGTGGGGGTTCCCACAAGTTGTGGCGCGGACCTACTGGGTCGACAGATAGAGCTCCGACGCCGCTTCCTTCAGCGCCTCGCGGCCGTCGTGCCTGAAATACATCATGTGCCCGCCCTCGACCGTGTCGAGACGGATCGGCCGGGCACCGGGAAGCGTGGGAAGCTGGCTGACGAGATAGCGCGACGACATGTAGGGCGTGACCAGATCTGTGTAGCCGTGGACGATCAGCACCCGTAGCGAAGGGTTGAGCGAACGCGCGCGCTGGAGATCGTTCATGACGCCGGCATAGCCCTGACGGGAGGGGCTGGTCCCATAGTCCCAGTTGCCGCTGATCTCGCCGTTGAGCAGCCGATAGGAGATGTCGGTGCGGAAATTCAGCTCGTCGCGGACATAGTCGGTGAAGGCGGAGGTGAGCACCGGCACGCTGCGGTCGAGAACCGGGTCGGGGCCGGAGAGGCGGGCGCTCTCCGGCGCGATGTCGGCCGTGGCAATCATGCCGTCATAGGGGCTGAGCACGTTGCCCTTGCTGCGCGCAAACTCCCTGGCGAAGAGCGATGTCGGAATGCGCGCGAAGTTCCGCTGGACGAGGTCGAGCGGCAGGCCGGTGATGTCGGCAACGCGCTGGCTCGCCAGCCGACCGCCCTGCTCGAGGCCTCCGGCGAGCGCCGAGAGGTAGTCGCCGAGCGCATAGTCCTCGACCTCCCGCAGCCGCTCCCGCAAGGCCCGACCGGAGACGCCTTCGCTGCCCAGGCGGACAGCCGCGAGGGAGGGCAGTTCGAGCGCCCAGTGGAGCGGATCGAACTGGTCGGGGCGCACCAGCATGAATTCGAGCGCCGGCGAGATCAGCACGATGCCGGCCGGGCTGATGCCGACATCCTCCTGCAGCGTGCGGGCAAGCAGCGCGGCACGGAAGCCGCCGTAGCTTTCGCCGGCCAGGAACACCGGCGATCCGGTGCGGCCGGTCTTGGCGAGATAGAGGCGGATGAAGGCGCCCATCGACGAAGCATCCTTGTCGACGCCCCAGAAATCGCGGTTTTCCTGGCCGGGAGCCATGCGGCTGTAACCCGTGCCGACCGGGTCGACGAAGACCAGGTCGGTCATGTCGAGCCAGGTGTCCGCATTGTCGACGAGTTTCTGCGGTGACGGCAGGAAGGCTCCGTCCGGGGCCGTCGCTATGATGCGCGGACCGAGGGCGCCGAGATGGAGATAGGCGGAAGCCGCTCCCGGACCGCCGTTGAAGACGAAGGTGACCGGACGCTGCGCTGCGTCGGCAGGGGTTTCCCGGGAGGGCATCTCATAAGAGACGTAGAAGATTTCCGCGGTGACGGCGCCATCGCCCGCCAGCAGCGACAGCGTGCCGGCGGTCGCCTGGTAGCGCATCGTCTGGCCGGCAAGCGTCAGCGAATGGTCGGTGGTCTTGGGGGCCGGGAGCAGCGAGAGGACGCCGCCGGTCGGCGCCGGCCTTTCCCGCGGATCCGCATGTACGGGCGCAAGGCCGCCGGCAAGCAGCAGGAGGGCGAGGGCGACGTTTCTCACGATGGACGGCATCACGGCTTCCGTTGGAGGCGACGGCAGAAAGGTATCACGCCGACCGCGCCCACCAAGTCACAGCATCGTGTCCGTTCCTAGGCGACGCTTCGACGGCCGATCGCTCAGGCCCACTCGCCCTGCCGGAAGACCGGCACCCGGCTGCCGTCCGCGCGGACCCCATCGATGTCGATCCGGTTCGAGCCGATCATCCAGTCGATGTGGATGAGGCTCTTGTTTCCGCCCTGCGCGGCGATCTGCTCCGGCGTCAGCCTGTCGCCGCCGACGAAGCACTTCGAATAGCACTGGCCGAGTGCGATGTGGCACGAGGCGTTCTCGTCGAACAGCGTGTTGAAGAAGAGGATGCCGCTCTTCGAGATCGGCGACGAATGCGGCACCAGCGCCACTTCGCCGAGGCGACGCGCGCCGTCGTCGGTGTCCAGCACCTTGTTCAGTACGGCCTCGCCGCGCGCGGCTTTCGCCTCGACGATGCGGCCCGCCTCGAAACGCACCGAGATCTCGTCGATCAGCGTGCCCTGGTAGGACAGAGGCTTGGTGCTCGACACATGGCCCTCGACCCTCAGCGCATGCGGGGTGGTGAAGACCTCCTCGGTCGGGATGTTGGGGTTGCAGACGATGCCGTTCTTGGCGACCGAGGCGCCGCCCTGCCACTCATGGCCGTCGGCGAGGCCGATCGTCAGGTCGGTGCCTGGGCCGGTATAGTGGAGCGCGGCAAACCGCTCGCCGTTCAGCCATCCAGTGCGGCCCTGCAGCGCCTTGTTGTGGTCCTGCCATGCCGAGACCGGGTCGGCGACGTCGACCCGCGAGGCGGAGAAGATCGCCTCGGCCAGCTTCGCCACCGCCACACTCTCCTCGTCGTCCGCGAAGACCTGCTTCGCCCACGAGACACCGGGATAGGCGACGATGTTCCAGTTGATGTCGAAGCCGGCGATCTTCTCCAGGGCGGGCTGGTAGGCGATCGAGTTTGCCTTGTTGGCGCGCGCGACCTTTTCCGGGTCTTCGCCCGAGAGGAGCATCGGATTGTCGCCGACGATGGCGAGGCGGGCGGTGTTGGCCGAGAACGCCTTCGCCATTCCCTCGAAGAGCCAGGACGGCGCGCGGTCGAAGCTGGCGTCCGGCGCGAAGCGGTAGCGGTTGAGCGTGATCTCCTCGTCGGACAGGATCGGGGTAACAATACCGGCGCCGGCCTCGTAGGCGTGCCTGGCGATCCGCCGCACCAGGGGCAGGGCGGCGGCGGGCGCGGTGAGGAGCAGATCCTGGCCCGGCTGCAGGTTCAGGCCGACCCTGACGGCCACCTCCGCCAGCCGGTCGAGCTTCGCTGGATCGATCTGGGCCGTGACGTTCGGGGCATGAGTGGTCATGTGTTTCGTCCTGCGGATGCTGTTGGTGTCGACGTGCTTGCGCGATCGGGCACCATTCAGCAAGTCACAATCAAGCGGATTTTTGTCAATCGCAGGCCCGTTGCCGCGACACTGCCTCTTGCAGTCGGCTCAAAAGTGAATACCATTCTGTTTTGAGCCCAGGAGGGAACGATAATCCTTCCGGGTCCAAACAGGGGAACATGGGAGCTTCAACATGAAGAAGCATGGTTTGCTGGCGGCCGGCTGCATGATGGCCGCCGCTTCTTTCGTTACATCGTCCGCCCAGGCGCAGGACAAGCCGGTCTTCGGTCTGGTCATGTCCTTCAGCGGCTGGTTCCAGCCGATCGACGCCGACACGATCGCCGGCGCCAAGCTCGCCGTTGACGACATCAATGCGGCGGGCGGCGTGCTCGGCCAGCCGATCGAGATCGTCGAGTTCGACAACAAGTCCGAACCGCCGCTCGGGGCGGACGGCGCGATCGACGTCATCGACAAGGGGGCCAAAGCGATCCTCTTCCCGTCCGACTTCGACTTCGGCGCACCGGGCGCCTTCGTCGCGCAGCAGAAGAACGTCATCGCGTTCTCGGCGGCCTCCGATCCGAAATTCGGCGTCCAGGGCGTCGGACCGCTCGCCTATTCGCTCTCCAACGCCGGCCAGGCGCAGGGTGCGCTGATGGCCGAATGGGCTTACAACACCAAGGGCTGGAAGAAGGCCTACGTCCTGCTCGACAACACCATCTCCTACACCAAGTCGCTGTGCGGCAGCTTCGCCGAGCGCTGGAAGGAAGTGGCCGGCGCCGAAGGCCTGCTCGGCGAGGACACGTTCCTCAACGGCGACGCCTCGGTCGCCGCGCAGGTGACCCGCATCACCAGCCTGGCCGAGAAGCCGGACGTCGTGTTCCTCTGCTCCTACGCGCCGGGCGGCCCGAGCGCCATCCGCCAGATGCGCGCCGCCGGCATAGAGGCGGCGATCCTCACCGGTGAGTCCATGGACGGCGACTACTGGATCGGCAGCGTGCCCGACCTCAGCAATTTCTACGTCGTCAACTACGGCTCCAAATATGGCGACGACCCGGACCCCGAGGTGAACGCCTTCTTCGAGCGCTTCGAGAAGAAATACGGCAAGAAGGCCGACGTCTCCTACGGCCTGCGCGGCTACTCCGCCGTCCAGGCCTGGGCGAAGGCGGCCAACAAGGCCGGTTCGCTCGACGGCGACAAGGTCGCGGCGGTGCTGAACACATTCGACAAGGAACCGCTGGTTGTCGGGCCGACGACCTGGACCGAAGACCTCCACATCGCGACGACGCGGCCGATGTCGATCATCGGCGTACAGGACGGGAAATTCGCGGCGGAAGGGCGTTTCTCGGTCGAGAAGTTCCCGCAGTTCTGACAGTATCGCCTGCAGACGTGGGAGGCGGCGCCTTGGAGCTTGCGGCCGAGCGTGTATCCGTCCGCTTCGGCGGGCTGGTGGCGAACGACGACGTGTCGCTCGCCATCGCACCCGGCGAGGTGCTCGGCCTGATCGGGCCGAACGGCGCCGGCAAGACCACGCTGGTCAACATACTGTCGGGCTTCCAGCGCCCGCATGCCGGCGCGATCCGGCTTGCCGGGACCGAGATGACGGGCCGCAAGCCCGGCGCCTTCGCGCGAGCGGGCATCGTGCGCAGCTTCCAGGCCGTGCGGCTGTTTCGCGGCCTCACCGTTTCCGAGAATGTCGAGGTCGGGCTGGTCGGACGGGGCCTCGGCCGCGCCGAGGCGAGGCGGCGGGCGCTTGCCCTGCTCGCCGATTTCGACCTTCTCCACCGCGCGGCGCAGCCGGCGAGCGCGCTGAGCTACGGCGAGGAGCGCCGCGCCGGCCTGGCACGGGCATTGGCGCTCGAGCCGCGCTTCCTGCTGCTCGACGAGCCGGCGGCCGGCCTGGCGGCGGCTGAGGCCGAGGAACTGAAGCGCGCCATCCTGTCGATCCGCGAACGCCACGGCTGCGGCATACTCGTCATCGAGCACAACATGGCGCTGGTGATGAGCCTCTGCGACCGCATCCACGTGCTCGGCGGCGGCAGGACCATCGCATCCGGGCGGCCCGACGAGATCAGGGCCGACCCGGCGGTGCGCACCGCCTATCTCGGAAGCACCGCGGCATGACGGACCATTCCGACAAGCCTTCCGGCGACAGCCTGGTCGAAGTCTGCGGCCTCGTCGTCCGCTATGGCGGCATCGCCGCCGTGCAGGGCGTCGACCTCCGCATCGGTGCCGGCGAAGCCGTCGCCATCGTCGGGCCGAACGGCGCCGGCAAGACCTCGCTGCTTTCGGCGATCGCCGGCATCGTGCGTCCGTCGGCGGGGACCGTCGAGGTGAGCGGCAGGCCGCTTGCCGGGCTGGCCCTTTCCGACGTCGTCCGCCAGGGCATCGCGCTGGTGCCGGAGGGACGCAACATCTTCGGCAGCCTGACCGTGATGGAGAATCTGCGGCTCGGTGCGACGCCGAGGCGAGACGCTTCGGTCGCGGCCGACATCGACCGCGTCTTCGCTGATTTCCCCATCCTCGGCGAGCGGCGCGACCAGCCGGCCGGGCAACTCTCCGGCGGCGAACAGCAGATGCTGGCAATCGCGCGGGCGATGCTGTCGAAGCCGCGTCTGCTGATGCTCGACGAACCGTCGCTCGGCCTCGCGCCGACCATCGTCGACAAGGTCTACGAGCTGCTCGGGCAGATACGCGCCCAGGGCGTCGCGCTGCTGGTCGTCGAACAGAACGCGGCGCGCGCCTTCGCGCTTGCCGACCGCGCCTGCGTGATGAGCCGCGGCGTCTTCACGCTGACCGGCACGCCGGAAGAGATCGGGCGGCACGAAGCGTTCGACGCCGCCTATTTCGGCGTCGCCATGACTCCGACAGCGGGCGCGGCATGATGGGGCAGGCGATCCAGGTGCTGGTCGACGCCGTCAGCGTGGGTGGCCTCTATGCGCTCACCGCGCTCGGCATCGGGCTGATCTTCGGCGTCATGCGGCTGATCAACTTCGCCCATGCGCAGCTCATCATGATCGCCGGCTACGCCGTGCTTCTCTTCTTCGCGCAGTCGGCAGCGCTCGCGGTGCTGGGTGCGGTTGTCGGCGCCGTACTGCTCGCCCTGCTCATCGAACGCACCGCCTTCCGCCCGCTGCGCGGCGCCGATCCGGCGACGCTGCTGATCGCCTCCTTCGCGGTGAGCTTCTTCATCGAGAAGACGATGATCATGCTGGTCGGCTCGCGGCCGAAGGGCGTCGACTTCCTGTCGGCGCTGGCGCGACAGGTGGAGATCGCCGGCGTCAGGCTGCAGCTTCTCCAGCTCGTCACCATCCTGGTCAGCGTCGTGCTTCTGGTGGCGACGACCTGGTTCCTCAAGTCGACACGGCTCGGTCTCGAAATGCGCGCCGCGGCGGAGAATTTCCGCATGGCGGAGGTGCTCGGCATCCGCGCCAACCGCGTCATCGCAACCGCTTTCGCGATCAGCGGCCTGCTCGCGGCGGCGGTCGCCTGCCTCTTCGTCGCGCAGACCGGGCTGGTGCAGCCGCGCATGGGGCTGCAGCTCGTCATCATCGCCTTCGTCGGCACCGTCATCGGCGGGCTCGGCAGCCTGCCGGGCGCTGCCTTCGGCGGCTTCCTGGTCGGCGTCGCGACCATACTGCTGCAGGCGCTGCTGCCGCCGGAGCTTCGCGTGTTTCGCGAAGCGTTCCTGTTCCTGGCGGTAGCCGTCGTGCTCGTCGTCCGGCCTCAGGGGCTGATCCCGGCGCGCGGCCTCAAGGAGCGGATATGAGCACGCGCGGAAGCGCCATCTTCGACGGCGGCCGCATCGTGCCGCTGCTCATCCTGATCGCGGTCGTTCTCGCGCTCGCGGGTGCTGCCGAATTCGCGCCGACCGTCGTCCAGAGGCGCATCACGCAGGGGCTGATCAATCTCGTCGCCGTGGTCGGCCTCTATGTCTTCGTCGGCAATTCCGGCGTGCTTTCCTTCGGCAACGTCGCCTTCATGGCGATCGGCGCCTATGTTTCCGCCCTGCTCACCATGCCGGCGGCGGCCAAGGGCGTCTTCCTGCCCGACTTGCCAGCCTTTCTCGCCGCAACCGAATGGCCGGGGCTCGCAGGCGCGCTCGCAGGCGGCGCGGCGGCGGCGCTGGTCGCGCTGGTCGCCGGCTTTCCGCTGATGCGGCTCTCCGGCATCTCCGCGAGCATCGCGACCTTCGCGATCCTCGTCGTCAGCTATGTCGTGCTCGGCAACTGGACCTCGGTCACCGGCGGGCAGAACTCGCTGATGGGCCTGCCGATCTATGTCGGCCTGTGGACGGCCGCCGGCTGGGCGGTCGCGGCCATCGTCGTTGCCTTCCTGCACCAGGAATCGCGCTCGGGCCTGCTGCTCAGGGCCTCGCGAGAGGACGAGGTGGCGGCGGCGGCGTCCGGCGTCCACATGGTCTCGCACCGGCTCGCCGCCTTCGTCATCAGCGCCTTCGTCTCGGGCATCGCCGGCGTGCTGCTCGCGCATTTCCTCGGCACGGTCAGGGTCGAGACCTTTTATCTCGACCTCACCTTCCTCATCATCGCCATGCTGGTGATCGGCGGCATGCGCAGCCTAACCGGCGCGGTCGCCGGCGCGATCGTGATCACGCTGCTGACCGAACTGATGCGCCTCGCCGAGATCGGCGTCACCGTGGGCGACATGACCATCGCCGCGCCGGGCGGACTCGGCGACGCGCTGCTCGCTCTGCTGATGCTCCTCATCATCCTCTTCCGCCCGAACGGCATTGCCGGCGGGCGCGAGATCTCCTGGCCCTTCGGGCCTGCAACACCAACGACTGAAACCCAGCCGAGGAAACCGCAATGACCGACAATCTGCCGCCGCCGCCCAAGGTCGATCCCGAAGCGCTGACAGAGGTCGCGCCGGGCGTCCATGTCATCGGCGACCGCCGCGTGCCGCTGGTGCCCAATATCGGCATCGTGCTCGGCAAGGATGCGGCACTCGTCGTCGACACCGGCATGGGGCCGGAGAACGGGCGCAAGGTGCTGGCGGCGGCGAAGCGCCTGGCCGGCGGCCGCAAGCTGATCCTGACGCTGACCCATTTCCACCCAGAGCACGGTTTCGGCGCCCAGGCCTTCAAGGGCGAGGCCGAGATCGTCTACAACGCCGCCCAGCGCGACGAACTCGCCGCCAAGGGCGCGGCCTATCTCGGCATGTTCCGCACCTTCGGCCCTGGCGTCGCCGGCGCGCTCGAAGGCACCGAGATCGTCATGCCGGACGAAGTCTATGACGGCGCGACGAAGACGATCGACCTCGGCGGCCGTACGGTGGAATTCAGCACCTACGGCCTTGCTCACACCAAAGGCGACCAGGTGGTCAGCGTTCCCGACGCGGGCGTCGTCTTCGTCGGCGACCTCGCCGAGGAACGCATCTTCCCGATCTTCCCCTGGTTTCCGCCCGATGACGCCGACATCGACGCCGACAACTGGATGCGCGTCCTCGCTTCGATAGAGGCGGCGAAACCAAGGATCGTCGTGCCGGGCCACGGGTCGATCGGCGGCGTTGAAATTCTTGCCGCCGTGCGCGGCTACATGCTCGACCTCGGGCCGAGGGTGGCGGCAGAGTTGAAATCCGGCAAGGGTAAAGACGATATCGTCGCCACGCTGGGGCCGAAGGTGCGCGCCGAGCATCCGGACTGGGAAGCGCCCGAATGGATCGATTTCGCCATACGCTATTTCGCCGACAAATCCTGAATCCTGCCCGAACGCCGTGAGGCCAGAATGACGAAGGCGCTGATCGCGCTGCACTTCCAGAACGACATCTGCCACCCCGACGGGCTGATCCCTTTCGCGGTCGACCGGTCGGCGGCGGCGCCCGCCCTCTTCCTCGACCGGGCGAGGACGCTGATCGCGCGAGCGCGCGAGGCGGGCTGGCTGATCGCGCATGTGCACATCGCCTTCCAGCCGGACTATTCCGACCTGCCGCGCAATGCGAGGCTGTTCAGGGCAGCGGGGGAACTCGGTGCGCTGAAACGGGGATCATGGGGCGCAGCGCCCCTGCAGGGCTTCGAGCCCGCGCCTGATGACGTGGCGCTGATCCACATCTGCAACAACGCCTTCCACGGCACCGGGCTGGAGGACATCCTTCGCGGGCGCGGCGTCTCCGACGTCGCCGTCGCCGGGCTCGCCACGCAATATTCGGTCGAGCATACGGTCAGGCACGCGGCCGACCTCGGCTATGCCGTCACCATGGTGCGGGACTGCTGCGCAACGGCGAACGCCGCGGCGGCCGAAGCCTCCTTCGCGGCCATGGCGATGCTGGCCGACGTCAGGAATCTCGACGAGATGACGTTCTGACGGCAGCGCGGCCGGTCAGCCCTTCACCTGCTTCAGGTCGGGCGACGGTGCGCTGACGATGAGATCGGTCATCGCGTCGATGGCCGGCACGGTCTTGTCGCCCCGTACGCCCAGATAGGCGCCGGTGACGAAGCCGTTGAACGACATGAAGAGCACATGCGCCAGGCTGACATAATGCGTCAGCCCATGCAGCGGCTTCGGCTCGGCGGCCTTCAGCATGCGGGCAACATGCTGCTCGCACCACTCGAGCAACTCGCCGCTGTAATGGTCGGCGGGCGTCGCCGTGGAGACGGCCTGCATCAGATTGTTGGCGAAGAAATTCTGCTCGTTGGGGATGTCGCGCCAGATCGTCTCGACGATGCGGCGAACCTTGGCGCGATGCCCGTCGACCGCCTTCAGCTCGCCTTCCAGCCGGTCGAGGCGCGACTTCAGCCACGGGCTGTACACCTGGTAGAACAGGTCGAGCTTGGTGTCGAAATAGGTGTAGATCGCGGAAGGGGCGACGCCGGCGCGCTGGCCGATCTCGTTGGTCGACGTGCCGACATAGCCCTTTTCAAAAAAGAGCTGTGTCGCGGCCTCGAGGATCGCATCGCGCACCTCCGCCTTCTTGACCTGCACCATGCCTTCACCTTCGAACCGCTGCCTGTTCTGGCGTAGACATTTCGGGGCCAAGGTTCAAGCCGGACAGGCCGCCGGCGCGATGCAGTCACTCCGCCGCCGGCTCCCAGACGCCCAGCTTGCGCAGGGTCTTCACCTCTTCCCTGATCTGCGCCGTCAGGGCGTGGATCGCGATGGTCGTCGGCCGCTGGCTCGATGTCGCCAGCAGAAGTTCCCGCTCGATGGAGGGATTGCGGATGCGCCAGTAGTTGATGCGTCCCTCCGCCACCAGGTGATGCACGCTGGAATAGGACAGGATCGTGTAGCCGATGCCGCTTTCGACGAGGCGCAGCGTGGAGGGCATCGCCTCGACCTCGAGGTCGATCCTCGGTTCTATCCCGGCCGCGCCCAGGACCTGGTCGAGAAGCAGTCGCAGCCCGTGCGGGCGCGCCGGCAGGATCATCGGCAGCTCTGCCAGCATCGAGGCTTCGACCGGCCCCTCTCCCAGGGCGCAGGGATCGTCCTTCGCGCCGAGCAGGAAAAGCTCGTCGCGCAGGAGCGGCTCGGCCAGGAGATTGTTCATGCGGGGAGCATTGTAGAGGACAGCGACGTCGATCTTGCCCATCACCAGCCACTCCAGCAGATGGCCGCTGAAGCCTTCGACCAGACGCATGCTGATCTGTGGAAACGCCTCGCGAAAATTGCGCACAAGCGGCGGCGTCAGCACGACGCCGACCGAAGGCGGCATGCCGATCACGATGGTGCCCCTGGGGTTGGAGCGCAGGGCCGCAAGCTCGGTCGTCGCGCGGGAAGCCTGTTCCAGTATGGCCGACGCATAGTTCTCGAGCAGCTTGCCCGCCTCGGTCAGCACGATGCCGCGGCCGTTGCGGTAGAGGAGCGAGACGCCGAGTTCCTCCTCGAGCGCCTTTATCTGGCGGCTGATGACCGACTGGCTGACCGAAAGGGCGACAGCGGCACGCGAGAAGCTCCCGAATTCGGCGACCGCGTTGAAGAGCTGGAGCTGTCTGAGGTCAAACATCGATAGGCTTTCCGCGACATTCTCCGGGTGGAGCCTGCACCGGCTCCGGCTGCAAAGCTGTTATGCCGTGTTTGACGCTTATCCAAGCCCGTCTGGACGACTAAGCTGGCCGGCGATCCCCGTCCAGGGGCAAAGGACAGTGCCTAGGAGACATGCCGGTGCAACACGAGACGCTTGGTTTCATCGGGCTCGGGCGGATGGGCGGTCCAATGGCGCGACGGCTTGCCGACGCCGGCCATCGCGTGTTCGTGCACGATGCGCGCGCCGGCGCCGCCGCCGACATCGGCCGCGATTCCGTGATCCCACTCTCGTCGCCGGAAGAGGTCGCGTCGCAGGCCGAGATCGTGTTCTGCAGCCTGCCGACCCCGGCGATCGTCCGCGAGGTGGTGCTGGGGGCAAAGGGAATTGCGCAGGGCTCCAAGGTGCGCGTCGTCGTCGATCTCTCGACCACGGGGCCGAGCATGGCCGCCACGATCGCGAAGGAACTCTCCGGCAAAGGAATCGCCTGGGTCGATGCGCCGGTGTCCGGCGGCATAGCCGGGGCCACCAACGGCACGCTGGCGGTGATGATCTCGGGCGGCGAAGCCATTTACCGGGAAATCGAGCCGATCCTCGCCAATTTCGGACGGCAGTTCTTCTGCGGGGAAACCGCCGGGACCGCCCAGGTCGCCAAGCTCGGCAACAACATGATCGGCGCGGCCGTCATCCTGCTTTCGGCCGAAGCGCTGGCGATGGGCGTCAAGGCAGGACTCGACCCGAAGGTGATGTGCGACATCATCAACGCGTCGAGCGGCCGCAACAGCGCCACGCAGGACAAGTTCCCCCGCGCGGTGCTGCCCGGCACCTTCGACTTCGGCTTCTCGACCGCCCTCGCCTACAAGGATGTCCGCCTCTGCGTGGACGAGGCGGAGACGCTCGGCGTGCCGATGGTGGCGGGCTCGCTCGTGCGGCAGATGCTGGCGGCGACCAATGCGCGCTTCGGCCCGGATTCCGATTTCACCTCGATGGTGAAGATCGTCGAGGAATGGGCCGGCGTGGAAATCCGCGCCTGAACGCGGTGACAACCGCGGCGGATCAATCCCGAAGGGCCACGCCTGGACAGAAATCCCGGCGGCGCCAGACAACCTCAATCATCTGCCAAACAGGAGTGACCTCATGACCAACGACGTTTTCGAACGCGGCTTCGCCATCCGCAAGGAAGTGCTCGGCAAGGACTATGTCGAGAAATCCTTCGCCGCCGCTGACGACTTCAACCGGCCGATGCAGGAGCTCGTGACCGAATATTGCTGGGGCGCGGTGTGGGGCCGCGAAGAACTGCCGCGCAAGACGCGCTCGATGCTGAACCTCGCGATGCTGAGCTGCCTCAACCGCCCGCACGAACTGAAGCTGCATGTAAAGGGCGCGCTGAAGAACGGCGTCAGCAGGGACGAGATCCGCGAGGTCCTGCTGCAGGTCGCGATCTATGCCGGCGTGCCGGCTGGCGTCGATTCCTTCCGCATCGCGCGCGAAGCCTTCGCCGAAGTCGACGCGCAGAAGGCCTGAGCCGGCGCTGGGGATCGCCGGGGCTCGGCCGGAGCCCCGCCGCGCCGTTCCGGCAATAGCCGGTCCAGCGCGGCGGGTGCGCCGGGCGAAGCTCAGCCGATCGGCGTGTCGCTGTCACCCTCGCGGACGTGGCTCGGCAGCCCGATCCGGCCGAGCAGCTCGAGGAACGGCCCGTATCGCGCGCGAAGCCTTCGCCGAAGTCGACGCGCAGAAGGCCTGAGCCGGCGCTGGGGATCGCCGTGGCTCGGCCGGAGCCCCGCCGCACCGTTCCGGCGATAGCCGGTCGAGCGCGGCGAGTGCGCCGGGCGAAAGGTCAGCCGATCGGCGTGTCGCTGTCCGCCTCGCGGACGTGGCTCGGCAGCCCGATCCGGCCGAGCAGCTCGAGGAACGGCCGCGCCGGCAGATCCTCCACGTTCACCATCTTCCCGGCATCCCATTCGCCGGTCGCGATCAGCATGGCGGCCGCGACCGCCGGCACGCCGGCCGTATAGGAGATGCCCTGGCTGCCTACCTCTTCGAACGCTTCCTTGTGGTCGGCGACGTTGTAGATGAATATCTCGCGCTCCTTGCCGTCCTTCACGCCCTTGACGAGATCGCCGATGCAGGTCTTGCCGGTGTAGCCGGGAGCCAGGGACGACGGGTCGGGCAGCACTGCCTTCACCACCTTGAGCGGGACAACCTCGACGCCTTCGGCCGTCGTCACCGGCCGCTCGGAAAGCAGGCCGAGATTGTTCAGCACGTTGAAGACGTTGATGTAGTGGTCCCCGAAGCCCATCCAGAAGCGCACGTTCGGCACGCCGAGGATCTGCGACAGCGAATGCACTTCGTCATGGCCGGTCAGATAGGCCTTCTGCTTGCCGACAACCGGCAGGTCCCACTCCTTGCCGACCTCGAACATCTTGTTGGAGGTCCACTTGCCGTCCTGCCATGACCACACCTGGCCGGTGAACTCGCGGAAGTTGATCTCCGGATCGAAGTTCGTAGCGAAGTACCGTCCATGGCTTCCGGCGTTGATGTCGATGATGTCGATGGAATCGATCCGGTCGAAATACTCGTCCCTGGCAAGCCGCGCGTAGGCGTTCACCACGCCCGGGTCGAAGCCGGCGCCGAGAACCGCCGTGACGCCCGCCTTCTCGCATTCCTCGCGACGCTTCCACTCGTAGTTGGCGTACCAGGGCGGCGCCTCGCACACCTTCCTGGGATCTTCATGGATGGCGGTGTCGATATAAGCAGCGCCGGTACCTATGCAGGCCGACAGCACCGACATGTTCAGGAATGCCGAGCCGACGTTGATGACGATCCGCGCGCCCGTACTTTCGATCAGCTTTTTGGTCGCCTCCACGTCCATAGCATCGAGCGCGTGCGCCTCCAGCTTGCCATCGACCTTGAGAGCCTTCTTCTCATGGATGGACGCGACGATCGCTTCGCACTTGGCGAGCGTGCGCGAAGCAATGTGGATGTCGCCGAGCACATCGTTGTTCTGCGCGCATTTGTGCGCGACGACCTGGGCGACGCCGCCGGCGCCGATGATAAGGACGTGTTTCTTCATTTCGGGGGAGGTTTTCCTTCTTGCTGGGATTGCGGAGCCTCAGGAAAGGCTCGCTTCGTAATCGGCGTAGCCGAATTCGCGGACGGTCCGGACCGTTCCATCGAGCTCGCGGATGGCAATGGAGGGCATCCGCACGCCGTTGAACCAGTTCTTCTTTACCATCGTGTAGCCGGCGGCATCCTGGACCGAGATGCGGTCACCGACCTTCAGGGGGTGCTCGAAACGGAAGGTGCCGAACACGTCGCCTGCCAGGCACGACTTGCCGCAGACCATGTATTCATGAGCGCCTTCGTTGGGCTCGATCGTCGCTTCCTCGCGGTAGATCAGCAGGTCGAGCATGTGCGCCTCGATCGAGGAATCGACCACAGCGAGATGCTTGCCGTTGTAGAGCGTGTCGAGCACGGTGACCTCGAGCGTGGTGCTTTCCGTCACCGCCGCCTCGCCAGGCTCGAGATAGACCTGCACGCCGAAGCGGTCGGAAAACGCACGCAGACGGTCGCAGAGCGCGTCGAGCGGATAGTCTTCGCCCGTGAAGTGGATGCCGCCGCCGAGGCTCACCCAGTCGGCATAGCGCAGCAGTTCCCCGAACCGCTCCTCGATCTGATCCAGCATCCTGGAGAACAGGCCGAAATCCTCGTTCTCGCAATTGTTGTGGATCATGAAGCCGTTGATGCGGTCGAGCACGGCCTCCACCTTGCCGGGCTCCCACTCGCCGAGCCGGCTGAAGGGCCGCGCCGGGTCGGCAAGGTCGAAGCTGGACGAACTGACGCCGGGGTTGAGCCGCAGCCCGCATGCGATGCCGCCGGCGCGGGCGCTGAAGCGGTCGAGCTGGCCGATCGAGTTGAAGATGATCTTGTCGGCGTGGGTGATCGCCTCGTCGATCTCGTGGTCGGCCCAGGCGACGCTGTAGGCATGGGTCTCGCCGCCGAACCGCGTCCGCCCGAGCCGCACCTCGTTCAGGGACGACGACGTGGTGCCGTCCATGTAGGGACGCATGAAATCGAACACCGACCAAGTGGCGAAACATTTGAGAGCAAGCAGTGCCTTGGCGCCGGACTTCTCGCGCAGATAGGCGATGCGCTCCAGGTTGCGGAGCAGCCTGGATTTGTCGATCAGATAATGCGGCGTCTGGATCAGGTGCATGGCATCGGTTCTTCTGAGCGTTGTCGGGGAGCGGAAAGCTCCAGCGGATCGTTGACGGGAAGTCCGAGGAGGCGCCGTTTCATCGATCTTGCGGCCAGTGAAACGTTCACCGAAATCCGCGTCCGGCAGGCCTCCGTGAAGCGCGAGGCGTCGCCGGAAAGTTCGACGCCCCTGCGCAGGAACGGGGTGAAATCCGCGAAGCGGTCCGGGCGCGGGCGGAAGCCGCGGTCGTCGACGATCCCGATCCACTCGGCGGTGTGGTCCGCAGGTTCGCGCAGACGGCCGAGGATCGCAAGGAGTTCCTGCTGCAGCTCGGGCGTATTCTGCCGCATCGTGGCATCGGAAAGACGATGCAGCTCACAGGCGAGCTCGTATGCGTCGCGGCGGGGCTTCCTCCAGACGATACGCCGTCCATCGATGACGTCGATGTATTCGTCGATCGCCGGAACCGGCAGTTCCTCGCTCGCATGCGGCGCGAAGAGGACGAGCGGATCGCGCTCGTCGCGCCAGTCGCGCTTTCCGGCACGCTCGGTAAAAAGCCGTTTCGCGGACGGAAAGAAATCCAGCGTCGCCAGGATCGAATCGCAGATCTTCATCGACTTGGCGACGACGTCCGCGGCACTCGCCAGCGACAGGCCGGCCCGGTCGTGCAGGGCGTAGGAAATCGCTGCCCCGACACGCGCGCGCGGCGGCAGCGAGAACGGCAGCGGACTTGCCCCGCGGCCTGCCTCGCCATCGAGAACGTCGAGCAGCACGCGTATGTCATTCGCATCGCACATGAGCGCCGAGGCAAGGTCGCCCTCCATCAGCGCTCCCGTGTGCCAAGCGACCAGCAGTACCGGATCAGCCGACATACTCATGCCGTCGCCTGCCGGAAATGATAGGACTTCACCTGTCGCGCGGAGGGGCCTGTCAGGACCGATCGCCCGGCGCTGCCGGAATGCGAGCTCAGGGACCTGAGTAGCTCAGCCAGCCCCGGTTCCGCGACCGCCTCGCAGGCCGCATCGAGCGGCCACCACATCCGCTTGCGCTGACCCTTTTCCGGCCAGTCGACCAGGGTGCCCAGGACGTGCAGACCGAACACGGTCACGTAGCGTAGCTCGCGTGAGCCGTCCTCGCCCGGCCAGGAGTAGTGGTAGCTTCCGATCGGCTCGGTGCCGACATGGCCGATCACGCCCGCCTCCTCGAAGGCTTCGCGTTCGGCCGACTCCGAAGGCGAGCGGCCCTTCACACGCCATCCCTTCGGCACGATCCACCGGCCGCGGCGACGCGACGTCACCAGCATCACCTCGAGGAAGCCGCCCCTCATGCGCCAGGGCACGGCTGCGTACTGCCTTGCGACGTCAGGCTGTCCGGTCGCAAGGGCCTGCCGATTGCGCGCCTTCATAGCAGCACCTGCGACAGAACAGGCGGGTGCGCGGCCGGACGGCGGTGGGGTTCCGGCTGATCGGCCCAGGACGACGGCACGACGGCCGAAACGATGCACCAGGGACACCGGGAAGCCGCTCTCGGCAAGAGGCGGCTGCAGGAAAGACAAATGCGCCTTAAACGGGAAATTCTCATGTTACGCTCCATTGGTGCGACGCACGGCGCCGCAGGAATGAACCGCATAATTTTTCTGAAAATCCCGGAGCAGTAGTTAGGTGCGGAATTCAGAGGCGGAGAGCCTGCTCCGGGAAAGGACACGTCCTTCTCCGGCAAGCCTCGAAACCCTGATGAACGTCTCCATGCACATGCCCCTAACCTAGTCGCTTGTGCCGGCTACTTCAAGGCGACGCAATGTCACCTGCAAGACGCCGTCCGGCGATCAGATCATCGCAAACGCGACGAGCATCAATCCGAACATGCCGATCGCGATGATCGTTTTCGTGGTCCTGTCCAACTGGATGTCTCCGACTGCCGGACGCGACGGCAAAGCACCGCGCCCCTTTCCCGATCCGGGTGGCGTCCGAGCCTGAGCAGATCGCCACATGCAACTATCTTCAGGCAGCCTTTCGAAGCTCGTCGGAAGGCTGCTCTGCTGGCGCCTGCGTGGGGACCGGCGCTGCCTCGCCCTTCGGCCAGATGAGCCCCTCCACCACGCGCGGGATGTCGTTTCTCGACAGTCCGATGTCGGCGAGCTGCCCGTCGGTGAGGCCTTGCAGATTGGCCGTCGCCCGGCGCCGCTGCCAGCGTTGCATCGCGCGGAAAAGGAGCTGCACGATTGTCACCCGCGGCCCGCGCCGCGTACCGCCACGCTTCGGGGGCGAGGGCTGGACGATCAAGTGGTCGGACATGTCATTCTCCATGGAACGGATCGATCGCGAGCGATCCGCACGACCAGCAGCGATGGCGGGGTTGCGTGATCAGCCGTGTCGAAGGTTTCGGCGGTCCATCGCGAAGGGGGCGCGATCGTTCGGCTGCGGCAGAAGGATCGCCGAGCCAGCGGGTTGCCTGAGCGTGTCTCGCCAGGAACGAATTTCCCCGAGCCGGCGGACGTCTGCGTCCTTGCCGCCCGGGGCTAGGACCGGTTCAGCAGAGACGCCGAAACAAGCAGGTACTTATGGCGACCGGAGAACATCATGCCCTCAATGTGATCGCTTCGCGCCGCCGTTTCAATCGGTTGCGGCCGGATGCGGCCTTTGGACGCTCGGAACCGGATCGGCGAAGTCATGCGTTTGACTTTCCGGCCGGCCTGTCCATGATGCCGCCCGTGAACAAGACTTCAGTCCATAGACTTTTCTTCCGGGGGCGGCCCAAGACGGGCCGCTAGCCCTGGTTTGGCGGACGAGGCTCCGCCGGACCAGGGAAGCTTTCCTAATCGAACTCAACGGTCTTGAGCGTCCTCAGCGGCTGCGCGTCGGCAGCCGGGGCGCTGCTCGACCATGCAAGAAGGAAAACCGGAAATGTCCAAGCGAAAAGGCAATCGAGAAGCGCGCAAGCCGAAGCAGAGCAAGGAGGGTAAGGTCCAGGCCGCTACCACCATCTCCGGGCTCAGCGCGCAGGCCGGCGCTCCGGCGAAGCGGCGCTAGGCGCTTTTCGGACGACGGCATCCAACGGGCGGCGGCGCTCCGGTCACCGGGCGTCGCCGTCCCCGTCTTCCGCTTCCGTCCGGCCCTGCTGTTCCCTTCGCGAGGCGAGCCGGGCGGGAACACCCGCGTTGCCCTCGGTGCGGTCCCGATAGAGCACGGCCCGGGCGAGCAGCATCAGCGTGACCGGCGTGGTGACCGTAATGAACACGCCGATCAGAATCTCGTGCACGACGAGGCGCGAGCCCAGCACCGAGAAGCAGACGATCGATCCCAGCACGATGGCGCCGGTTCCCCAGCTCGTGCCCAGCGTCGGCGCGTGGACGCGCTCGAAGAAGGTTGCGAAGCGCAGGGTTCCGATAGCGCCGAACAGCGTAAGCCCGGCGCCGATCAGCACCAGGAGCGCGGTCAGCAGCGCAGCCCATGCGGGGAGCATCTCGGCGTGCATCATTCGATGACCTCTCCGCGCATGAGGAACTTGGCGAGCGCGATGCTCGATACGAAGCCGATGGTCGCGATCGCCAGCGCCGCCTCGAAATAGAGCGAGCTGCCGGTGCGGATGCCCATCGTGAGCACCAGCAGCATGGCGCAGACATACATGGCGTCGAGGCACAGGACCCGGTCCTGCGCGCGCGGCCCGCGGGCGAGCCGGTACGTGTAGCATGCCATGGCGATCACCAGCATCGCCTGAGCGATGGTGATCGACCATACGAGGATGGCGGCGCTCATTCGAAGATCTCCATCAGCATCGCCTCATAACGTGTCTTGATGAGGGTGACCCATGCCTCCTCGTCGACCAGGTCGAGCACATGGATCAGCAGGACGCCGGAATCCGCCCCGTATTCGATCCAGGCGGTGCCTGGCGTGCTGGTCACGATGCAGGCCAGCACCGCCAGCCCGGTCCTGTCGCGCAGGTCGAGCGGTATGGCGACGAACCCAGCAACCCGTTCGCGCCGGCGGCCCTGCAGGATGATGCTCGCCACCGCGATGTTGGAGCGCAGGATGTCGAGCAGGACGATGCCGATCAGGAACGGGATGAGCTGCCAGCGCCTGAGCTTCGGCTTGGAGGGCTGCAGGGCGGCCATCGCGCGGCCCGCCAGGATGGCGACCACCGCCCCGAGCAGGAAATGGCCGAGCGAGAATGCGTTGAGCATCATCCACATCACGATGAGGGATGCCGTCAGCAGCGGATAGGGTAGCACCCGGCTCATCTGGCGACCGCCCCGGCTTCGGCCGGTCCTGCAACCGGCTGCAGGACGCCGCCGATATAGCTCGCGGGAGCATGCAGGGAGCGCGCGGCCGCCTCTGTGTAGCGGATCATCGGCCCGCCCTGCACGGTCAAGGCGAGGCAGAGCCCGATCAGCAGCATGACCGGCGCCACCTCGACCACCAGGACGCGCGGGACGATCACCTCAAGCGGCGCCCAGAATGTGCGGATGCCGGTGCGCATCATGGCGACCAGCGCAGCCAGTCCCGACAGGATGATGAGTGCGACCAGCACCCAGGTGCGGGCCGGAATGTCCGTCGGGCTCCCCAGCCCGTCCAGGTTCATCATCGCCGTCAGCAGGGCAAACTTGGCGATGAATCCGGACAAAGGCGGCAGGCCGGCGAGCAGCAGGGCGAGACAGCCGAAGCAGACGCCGAGGACGGCGAGCGCGCCCGGCATGATCACGCCGACCTCCTCCTCGTCGTCTTCCTCCGCGTCGACCTCGTCGCCATAGGCTTCCATAGTGACGGTGAGCAGGTCGGCGCCGGGTTCGCGCGCGCGCTCGACGAGCTCGATCAGCATGAACAGCGCAGCGGTGGTGAGGGTGGAGCTGACCAGATAGAACAGAGCGCCGGACACAACCGCCGTGTCGCCCATGCCGACGGCCGCTAGAAAGGTGCCCGACGAGATGAGCACGCTGTAGCCGGCGAGACGGCCCATCGCCTGCGAGGCGAGCACGCCGGCCGTGGCGAAGGCGACAGTCGCCATCCCTCCCCAGAGCAGGACCATGCCTCCGAAGCCGGTCAGCTCGCCCGCCGCGCTGCCAAAGAGGAGGAGCGTCAGGCGAAGGAGCACGTATACGCCGACCTTGGTAAGCAGGACGAAGACCGCGGCGACGGGGGCACTGGCCGCCATGTAGGCGGAAGGCAGCCAGAAGCAGAGCGGCCACATGCCGGCCTTGACCAGGAACGCGACGCCGAGGATCGCGGCGCCCGCCTGCAGCAGCATCCGGTCCTGGGGGGCCACCTCGGGCAGTCGTACCGCGAGATCGGCCATGTTGAGGGTGCCGGCGACGCCGTAGATCAGGCTGACGCCGACAAGGAAGAGCAGCGAGGCGGCGAGATTGATCGCGATGTAGTGCAGGCCGGAGCGCACGCGGAACGCGCCGGAGCCATGCAGCAGCAGCCCGTAGGAAGCCGCAAGCGTGACCTCGAAGAAGACGAAGAGGTTGAACAGATCGCCGGTCAGGAACGCGCCGCCGAGCCCCATCAGCAGGAACTGGAAGAGCGTGTGGAAATGCGGCCCGGCCCGGTGCCAGCGGGCCAGCGAGAAGACCAGCGCAGCGGCGGCCACCACCGCGGCGAGCACGAGCATCAGCGCCGCCAGACGATCGAGCACGAGGACGATGGCGAAAGGCGCCGGCCAGTTCCCCATCGCGTAGGACAGGGACAGCGCCTCGCTCCCATCGGGAACGCCATCGGCGATGCGCATCAGCACCAGCGCGACGACCAGGAGCATCAGGGTCGACGCCAGGTTGATCAGCGCCTTCAGCGAATGCCGCAGCTCGTCGATGAGGAGAAGCGCCGCTCCGGTCACCAGCGGCAGCAGGATCGGCACGATGAGCAGGTGTCGGGACCAATCCATCAGCGAGATTCCCGTCCGTCGACATGATCGCTGCCGGTGAGCCCGCGCGCTGCGAGCAGCACCACCAGGAACAGCGCAGTCGTCGCGAAGCCGATCACGATGGCGGTCAGGACCAGCGCCTGCGGGACCGGGTCCGCGAAGCCCGCGGGATCGGCGAGGCCGTCCGGTCCGAGCACGGGTGCTGCGCCGACGCGCAGGCGGCCCATGCTGAAGATGAACAGGTTGACCGCATAGGACAGCAGCGAAAGCCCGATGATCACCTGGTAGGTGCGCGGACGCAGCAGCAGCCAGACGCCCGAACCGGTGAGAACGCCGATCGCGATGGAAAGCGTGAGTTCCATCACGGGTTCTCCTCGATGCGGGCGGCCCGCAGCCGGCGGATCGACTGGTGGGCGAGAGCGATGAGCATCAGCACCGTGGCGCCGACCACGAGACCGAACACGCCGAGATCGAAAAGGGCAGCGCTCGCCAACGGCACCTTGCCGACCAAGGGCAGCTCCGCGTAGCGGAAATACGAGGTGAGGAACGGATCGCCGAACAGCATCGAAGCAGTGCCGGTCAAGGCCGCCAGCAGCAGGCCGCCGCCGATCCAGACGACGGGGAGAATGCGCAGCCGGTCTTCCACCCAGACGGTTCCCGCCGCCATGTACTGGAGGATGAATCCGGCGGCCATCGCCACGCCCGCTGCGAAGCCGCCGCCGGGGGCGTCGTGGCCGCGCAGCAGAAGATACGCCGCCAGCACGATGATCACGGGGAACATCCACTGCATGATCACCGAGGGCACGAACAGATAGTCGGTCGCCGTCGCGCCGGGTTCCCGGTCCGGCTCCGCTTCGTCATAGGAGCGCTGGATGCGCTGCTGCTCAGGCCGTTCGATGGTGTCGGGGGCCGGACGGAACCGGCGCAGGAGGGCGAAGACCGTCAGCGCGACGATGCCTAGCACCGTGATCTCGCCCAGCGTGTCGAAACCGCGGAAGTCGACGAGGATCACGTTGACGATGTTGCGCCCGCCACCCTCGGCATAGGATTTCTCGACGAAGAAGCTGGCGATCGATTCAGGCGGCGCGCGGGTCAGCACGGCGTAGGCGATCGTCGCCATGCCGGCGCCGGCCATCACCGCAAGCGCCAGGTCGCGGAAGCGGCGCAGGCGGGCAAGACCGCCATCCGGCTCGGCCAGGGTCTGCGTGCGCTTGGGCAGCCACCGCAATCCCAAGAGGATGAGAACGGTGGTGACGATCTCGACGACGAGCTGCGTCGCCGCCAGGTCCGGCGCCGACAGCCAGACGAAGGTCATGCAGGTGACGAGGCCCGTCCCTCCCATCAGGACGAGAGCCGCGAGGCGATGGAATTTCGCCTGATAGGCGGCGGCGACGGCGCAGATCATGCCGACGACCCACAGCCCGACAAAGGCGGGGTCGGTCACCCCGATCCCGTATTGGCCGAAGCCGAGGCCAGCATAAAAAAGCGGGACGGCGGCAGCGATTATCGCCGTCGCCACGACCAGGCGCAGCTGCGGCTGCAGGCGCCTCGTGCCGAATATGCCCTCGACGAGACGCGCCCACCGCCAGGACATGGCGACCATGACGAGTTCGAAGATACGGTAGCCGTCGATCCGGCCAATAAGCAGGGGCCGTTCGGAACGTTCGAGATAATCGCCCGCCACGAGATAGAGGAGCGCGCCGCTCGCCAGCGCAACGATGCTCATCACCAGCGGAAGGTTGAAGCCGTGCCAGATCGCCAGGCTGTACTGGGGCGTCTCGGCGCCGAGCACAGACGACACGGCCGTGTGCAGGAAGGGACCGATGGTCAGGCCCGGTATGATACCGACGACCAGACAGGCGATCACCAGGAACATGACCGGGAAGCGCATCCAGAACGGCGGCTCGTGCGGCTCGCGCGGGAAGCTCTCAGGCGGGGCACCCAGGAAGATCGAATGGATGAGGCGGATGGAGTAGGTCACCGCGAGCGCGCTGCCGAGCACGGCCGCATAGGGCGCGGCGGTGTCGAGCCAGGAGTCGGCATGGGTCTCGACCGCCTCGGCGAAGAACATCTCCTTGGAAAGGAAGCCGTTCAGCAGCGGAACGCCGGCCATGGCGGCGCTGGCGACCGTCGCCAGCGTGCCGGTGATCGGCATGTAGCGGAAAAGCCCGCTCAGCCGCCGCAGGTCCCGCGTGCCGGCCTCGTGGTCGATGATGCCCGCAGCCATGAACAAGGAGGCCTTGAAGGTCGCGTGGTTGAGCATGTGGAAGATGGCGGCCACCGCGCCGAGCGGGCTGCCGAGGCTGAGCAGCAGCGTGATCAGTCCCAGATGGCTGATCGTGGAATAGGCCAGCAGCCCCTTCAGGTCCTGCTGGAACATCGCGAGATAGGCGCCGAGCACCAGCGAGGCCATTCCCGCGAGGCCCACTATGATGAACCATTCGGGCGTGCCCGATAGCACCGGCCACAGCCGCGCCATGAGGAAGACACCGGCTTTCACCATGGTGGCGGAATGCAGGAACGCCGAGACCGGCGTCGGCGCGGCCATCGCGTTGGGCAGCCAGAAGTGGAACGGGAACTGCGCGCTCTTGGTCAGCGCGCCGAGCAGGATCAGGACCAGCGTCGGCACATAGAGTTCATGCGAACGGATAAGGTCGCCCGACTTCAGCACCTCCTCGAGATCGTAGCTGCCGACGATATGGCCGACGAGAAGCACCCCCGCCAGCAGCGCGAAGCCCCCAATCGCGGTGACGGTCAGGGCCATACGGGCGCCATCGCGCGCCGCCTGGTTATGGTGCCAGTAGCCGATCAGCAGGAAGGAGAAGATGCTGGTGAGTTCCCAGAACACCACCAGAAGGATGAGGTTGCCCGAGAGGATCACGCCGAGCATCGACCCGGTAAACGCCAGGAAGAAAAGGTAGAAGCGGCGGACGGGATCTTCGGGCGAGATGTAGTAGCGGGTGTAGATGACGACCAGAAAGCCGATGCCGCTCACCAGCATGGAGAAAATCCACGCGAAGCCGTCCATCCTGAGCGTGAAGTCGAGACCCAGCGAGGGTACCCATTCGACCTGGTAGCGGACGCTCTCGCCGTCGGCGACGGATGGATAGAGGATGGCCGTCAGCACGAGGCAGGCCAGCGTGGTGATGCCGGCGAGCCAGGTTGCGGGATCGCGCGAATCGGACGGAAGCAGGACCACCGCGAGACCGGCCACGAAAGGCAAAGCGAGGATCAGAAATAGCGGCGAAAGCTCCATCACTCTCCTTGTGGCTGCGACGCGTCAACGATTCCTTAAGCTATCGATGATGATCCGCCAACGGGAGAAGCGAATTCCTCACGCGCGGAAGCCCAGGCAGCGCACGTTTCCCGCGCGTTGCGGCCGACCCGCACCCTCGGCTTTCACCCATAGAGGCGCCGGCAGGCTGGAACCGGGCATGCCCCATCCCATCGCCGACTCTCAGCCCGAGAAGCGTGATCCCGGCGGAAGGCCATCGAAAGCTCGGCGGGCGGCCATGTCCCCTCGCCTTGAAGAACCGCAAGACGACGTTCGGGGCTGCCCCGTCCCGTCTATTCCGTAGGTGACGAACCGGTCAAGGGACAGGGTGTCGCTCGCGAACTCGTCCGGTTCGGGAAGGCCCGCCGGACCGAGTTCGCCGAGAAGCGCCGACGCGGGCTCACGCGGCCGAGGGACCGGGATCGTCGAAGCCGTCGGTATCGGCGGGAACGGGGCTGGCAGAAACCGGCTTGGGCCGGTCGTTGAGGGCACCATGGATCAGCTTCAGCGCGGGCTTGAGCTTCACCGACGCGGACTGCTCGGCGGCGATGGCATCCTTCTGGCGCTTGGCGGCTTCCGGCTGGTAGTGCACCTTTTCGAGCAGCATTCGCTCCTCGATGCCATCGCCGTTGACCAGCGCGAACTCCTGGCCTTCAGCGAGACCGAGCAATCCGAGCCCGCGCGGCGTGTTGATCGACAGGAACAGCCCGACAGCCGAGCTCATCTGGTCGTGCGAGAGCACGCGCGTGTCAGACTTGCGTCCATCGACGCTGAAGGTCACGCGGCTGCTCAAGGTCGCGACGTTCTCGGGAACGTCGTCGCGAAAGACCACCAGGGCGGATTCGATCTTTCGCTTCAGGATGGGCGCCAGCGGGTCGCCGGTGCCGAGGCAGCGGTCGCGCATGACTTCGAGAATGGTGAAGTCCTTGGTCGTCAGTATGCAGGTTTCGGTCGGCATCGCAGTTCTCCATCGCTCGCCCGGAGCGGTTGCAGTGAAACGGAATGGAGAATCCCCTGGCCGCACGAAGCGGCGCAGGGGCTACGATCCTGTGAGGAGACAGCCTCCGTAAAGCGACAGGCGGCAACGCGGCATGCTCATGGTCACGCCGTCCGCAGTTCGGTCTGCGCGGAATCAGGAACCGCCGCGGCGACCGGCCCGACGCTTTCCACCGTAAGCTGGTGGGTGCGGCCGTCGCGCGCAGTCCAGTCGATCGACTGGCCGGCCGACAGGCCGATCAAAGCAGCCCCGATCGGCGTGAGGATCGAGATCTTGCCTTCGGCGATATCGGCCTCGCCCGGGAAGACGAGCGTCACGCTCCGATCCTCGCCGGCGTCGGTCTTGAAGCGCAGGCTCGAACCCATGCGGACAACGTCGGCGGCGATCCGCCCGTCATCGACGACGCGGGCGCGGTCGAGCTCCGCGAGGAGTTGCTCCGCCACGGCCGGGTTTCTTTCGGAATAGGATTCCGCGAGGCGCGACAGCCGCTCCTGATCGGAGCGGGTCATCGTGATTGCGGGCTTGCGTAGTTTCTTGGTGGGGGGAGCCATTGCGGGCCTCCTCGTTATGATGTCCCCCGAAGGCGCAGCAGCGCCTCAGGCATGACTATTTCGTTTGTGGAATTGATGTCGCCCTGTGCAGCTTGCGGGTCATCCCGCGGGGCGGGAAACTTAAGCCGCTACCCCGCGGCCGGGGCGCGACACGACCAGGCCGGGGGCTAGTGTCCCGCGATAGGGCACACCCGATTGAGCAGAAGAGTGAGGCGCTTGGTCGACATGCGACGAAGGTGGGGGCTGGGAGACGGAAAGTCAAGCAGCGCCCGGATTCGGAAGATGCCCGTTTCAGGCCGTGCGAAGCCCGACGGGCAGAAACGGAGCCCGGGCCCGCCGAGAAAGCGGGCCCGGGCTCCGCCGGTTGCTAGAACTTGCTATTTTCGTCGTAGAACTTGATCGCGTTGTCCTTGGTGATGATCGGCGACGGCAGCGCGGTCTCTTTTTCGGGCGAGCCACCGGCGACGATCGCCATGGCGCGGTTGAAGCCGGCGCGGCCGATCTGGTCGGAGGAGTTGCGGCCGGTGGCGCCGTAGTTCGAGCCCTCGCGCATGATCTCCTTCAGCGTGCCCATCTCGCCGTCGACCGAGGTGATGAAGATCTGCTCGGCCTTGCCGGCGTCGCCGATCGCCTTCTGCGCGCCGAGACACATGGAGTCGTTTTCGCAGAACACGGCGTTGAGGTCGTCGTTCTTGGAGAGCAGGTCCTCCATCTGGGTGAACCCGCCGTCGGCGCTCCACTCACCCCAGCCCGGCGCCACGACCGCCTCGATGCCGGTGCCCTGGAACTTGGACTGCACGCCTTCCGAGCGGTTGGAGCCGATCGTGTTGTCGGCCGGGCCGCCGCGGATGACCGCCACCTTGCCCTTGCCGTCGAGGCGCTTGACGATGTAGTCGCCGATGCCCTCGCCGATGACGCGGTTGTCGGGGCCGACCCAGGCGGTGAAATCGCCGCCCTTGAGCAGGCGGTCGACCATGACGATCGGCGTGCCGGCCTGGTTGATCGATTCCAGCGCGGCCGGAGCCGCCTCGATCCAGGCGCCGGAGATGATGAACACGTCTACGTCCTGGTTGAGCAGGTCCTCGACGTCGGAGGTCAGCTTGGCGACGTCGCCCTTGGCGTCGGTCGACAGCACCTTGACGTTGGAAAAGTGGCTCGCCTCATCCTTCACGGCGGCGTCCATGCCGACGAAATAGGCGCAGCACAGCGACAGGTTCACCATGCCGATCTTGATGTCCTCGTCCTGGGCGGACGCCGGCATCGCGCCGAGCGCCGACAGTGCAAGGCCTGCCGCAGCAGCGTTTCTCAGTTTTCCGAAAAGTGTCATTCCATCCTCCCTTGATGAGCCGGCCCGCGCCGGCGGTTTCATGCCTTCTTGCGCCTGGCGAGCACTGCCACCAGGATGATCAAGCCCTTCAGCAACTGCTGGTAATAGGAGTCGACATTGAAGAGGTTGAGCACGTTGTCGACGACGGCCAGCGCCACCACGCCGCCGAGCACGCCGACCGTGGTCCCCCCGCCGCCGCCAAGCAGTCCGCCGCCGATGACGACCGCCGCGATCGCGTCGAGCTCATAGCCGATGCCGACGCTCGGCTGCGCGATGCCGAGCCGCGAAGCGAGCAGCACGCCGGCGATTGCCGCGAAGAGCCCGCAGGCGACATAGGCGAAGATCAGGTGCTTGTTGACGTCGACTCCGGCGAGCCGCACGGCTTCCTTGTTGACGCCGAGCGCGAAAGCGGCGCGGCCCGAGACGGTGTGGTTCAGGTAGAACCACACGCAGGGCACCGCGAGCAGGAAAATGATGAAGTTGACGGGTATCGGCCCGACGAAGGCACCGCCTATCAACGCCCGGAACATCTCGTCGACCGGATAGCGCGGCGTATCGGCATAGACATAGGTCAGGCCGCGCAAGCTTCCCATCGTTGCCAGCGTGACGATGAAGGACTGCAGGTTGAAGCGCGCCGTCAGCCAGCCGTTGAGGAAACCGACCGCCGCGCCCATCGCCAGCGCCACGCCGATTGCCGCCGTGAAATGCATCTGCTCCTGCAGCCCGGTTGCGAGCAGGCCGGCGAGCGCCAGCACCGATCCGACCGAAAGGTCGATGCCGCCGGTACGGATCACCATCAGCATGCCGAGGCTGAGGAAGCCGTTGGTGACCAGCTGCCGTGAAACGTTGACGAGGTTGCGCTGGGTCAGGAACGCATCGGAGGCCAGCGACGCGAACACCACCAGGAGCAGGATCGCCGCGACGAAGAGCAGGTCGGCGCGGCTGAAGCGCTGCAGCAAGGCGGGCTGCGCATGAGAGGTCGCCGCTGTCGTCTCGGTCAATGGAGCCGCTCCCCTGGTTCCGCGCCGGCTTCCAGACCGGCGGCATGCGCAAAGACGGTCTCGGGCCGGAAATTCCTGGGCAGAAGTTCAGCGACGATCCGCCCACCGCGCACGACGAGCAGCCTGTCGGCCATGCCGAGCACCTCCGGCATTTCGGACGAGATCATCAGCACAGCCACGCCGCTGTCGGCGAGGTCGCGGATCATCTGGTAGATCTCGACCTTGGTGGCGATGTCGACGCCGCGCGTCGGCTCGTCGAAGATGAAGAGCTGGATGCCCTCGACCAGCAGCCACTTGGCGAGCACGACCTTCTGCTGGTTGCCGCCGGAAAGCTGGCGCACCGGCTGCGCCGGATCGGCGAGCTTGATCGCCAGTTCGCGTATCTTCTCGCCGACGAGTTGCCTCCGTTTGGCGCCGTCGATGACGCCTTTCGGCGCGTAGCGCGCAAAACTGGCAAGACCGGCATTGTCGATCACGCTGACGTCGAGCGCCAGCCCGTCGCCCTTGCGGTCCTCGGTCAGCATGGCGACATGGCCGCGCACCGCCTGCGAGGGCGACGCGAAATCGGCGGCCGCCCCGTTCAGGCGTATGGAGCCGTCTTCGGCGGGCGTCGCCCCGAAGATCGCCTTGGCGATCTCGGTGCGCCCGCTGCCGACAAGCCCGAACATGCCCACGATCTCGCCGGCACGCACCTCGAAGCTGATGTCCTGGAAGACCTCGCCGAGCGACAGCTTCTCGACTTCCAGTACCGGTCTGCCAGCGGTCCCGCGCCGTTCCGGGAAGATCGCCGAGAGCGGGCGTCCGACCATGGCGTTGATCAGGCGCTCCTGGGAAAGTTCGGCGACCTCACCGGAAAGCACGCTGCGGCCGTCCTTCAGCACCACGATCTCGTCGGCGATCGCATAGACCTCCTCCAATCGGTGCGAAATGTAGAGGACCGTCGTGCCGTTGGCGGCGAGGTCGCGCACCTTGTCGAACAGCTTTGCCGCCTCGGCGGCCGAGATCACGGCGGTCGGCTCGTCGAGGATGAGTATCTTCGGTTCGGCAACCAGCGCCTTGGCGATCTCGACGATCTGCTGGCGCGCGACGCTGAGCGAACTGACCAGCGCGGCGGGATCGATTTCCGGAAAGCCGAAATCAGCGAGCACGCGCGCCGCGATCCGGTTCGCTTCCGGCCAGTCCACCACGAAGGAGAAGCCCCGCGTCGGCATGCGGCCGAGCAGCATGTTCTCGGCGACGGAGAGATGCGGCAGCAGCGAGAGTTCCTGGTAGACGGTGCGGATGCCGAGCGCCATCGCATCGGACGGGCCGGCGATCGCCACCGGCTTGCCGTCGAGCAGGATCTCGCCAGCGTCCGGCGTTGTCGCGCCGGACAGCATCTTCATCAGCGTCGACTTGCCCGCGCCGTTCTCGCCACAGAGCGCCAGCACCCTGCCCCCGGCAACCTCGAACGAGATGTCGCGCACGGCCGGGTTGCCGTCATAGCTCTTGGCGATATGGCTGACAGCGAGATGGGGCATCAGACCACTGCTCCGAACACTTCGTGCAGCAACAGCGTCTTTTCCTTGCTCATCTCGTGCAGCGTATCGTGGATGCCCTCGCGGCCGTTGCCGCTGCCCTTGTTGCCGCCGAAGGGCAGCGTCTCGACACGCACTGCCGTCGTGTGATTGACGACCACAGTGCCGACGTCGAGCGCCTGGTAGGCCCGCATCACCTTGCGCAAATCATGCGTGAAGATTGCTGCCTGCAGCCCGAACGGACTGTCGTTGGCGAGCGCCAGAGCTTCCTCGAAACCGTCATAGGCAATCAGCGGCAGCACGGGACCGAACGTCTCCTCGGCGAAGGCCGGCGTGCCCGGCGTGACGCCGGTCAGAATTGTCGGCTCGAAGAAATTGTCCTGCCGCTTGCCGCCGGCAACGATCTTCGCGCCGTCCGCCAGCGCCTGCCGCACCTGCGCGTCGACGCGCTCGGCGCCGCGCCGGTTGATCAGCGGTCCGACATCGGTCGCCGGGTCCGAGGGATCGCCGACCTTCAGCGTCCTTGTCCTCGCCGCGACCGCGTCGAGCAGCTTGGCGTAGATCGGCCGCTCGACCAGCACGCGCTTGACCGCACAGCAGATCTGGCCGTTGCCGGAGGTGAAGCGCCCGGCGACCAGCGCATCGGCAGTCGCCTCGACATCTGCATCGCCGCAGACGATGGTCGCGTCGTTGCCGCCGAGTTCCAGATGTACCTTCTTCAGCGTCGCAGCCGCCACTTCGAGGATGCGCTTACCGGCCGCCGTCGAGCCGGTCATGGCGATCATATCGACGCCCTCGGCGCGGACCAGTGCCTCGCCGACGTCGCGGCCGCCGGTCAGCAACTGATGCGCTCCCGGCGGAAGACCGGCCTCCTCCAGGTAGCGGCTGACCTCGATGATGGCGAGCGGACAGTCCTCGGGCGTCTTGGTGATGACGGCGTTGCCGGCCGCGAGCCCACCCGCCACCTTGTGGCTCCAGAGCTCGACCGGATAGTTGAAGGGCACGATCGCGGCGACGACGCCGAGCGGCTCGCGCGTCGTGATCGCCAAAGACTTCTCGCGGCCGGGGATCGAATCCAGCGGCACGGAGCGGCCGAAGATGCGTTTCGCCTCCTCCGCATAGCCGCGGAAGATGCGCGCCGCGACGCCGACCTCGCTGGTCGACTCGCCGATCCGCTTGCCGTTCTCGCGGCAAAGCAGCCTTCCCAGCTCGATCTGGTTTTCCTCGATGCGCCGGGCGGCGGCCTCCAGGATTTCGTAGCGCCGCCAGGCGGGCATGGCCGCCATTGCAGCCTTGCCGCGCTGCGCGGCGGCGACGGCGCGTTCCACGTCGGCCAAGGTCGCGCGCGGTACGGTGTCGACCTGCTCGCCGGTCGCCGGATTGAGCACGGAATCGACCTTCCCGTCGGAAGCGCCCGTCCAACCACCGTCGATCAGCATGTCCATCGCACGTCCTCCCGTCGATGCGCAGCCATGCCGCGTATCGTTGTTGCAGCAGGCCTAGTTCAAAATCTAAAATGCGTCAACGATATTTGAACTTGTTAGCGGTTCTTCCTTTCGCTATACGAATATTGAATTCTGGATGTCCCCATGAGCGATCTCGACAGCAATATCAGCGCCACCGCCCTCAAGGCGCTCGCGGTGCTCGACTTCGTCGGCGAGCAGCGCCGCCCGGTCACCGTCGCCGAGGTCGCCACCGGCATCGGGGCCGATCGCGCGACCGCCTATCGCATGCTGATGACGCTGGTTCAGTCCGGCTATGTGCAGAAAGCCGCCGACGCCAAGCACTACCGCCTCACCTTCAAGGTGCTGTCGCTCGCCCGCCATCTGGTCGGTGAGGACGAGCGGGCGAGCCGCATCCTCGCCTGCCTGCGCGCCATCTCCGAGGAGACCGGCGAGACCGTGCATTATTCGGTGCTGGAGCGCGACGCGGCGGTCCTCGTCTTCCGCGCCAAGGGTACGCAGCGTGTCGCGGTCGACTTCCAGATCGGCGACCGCTCGCCGCTCCATTGCAGCTCGATCGGCAAGGTGCTGCTCGCCTTCCAGGACGTGCGCGCCACCGAGACGGTGATTGCCGGCGGGCTCGCCAAGGTGGCGCCGAACACCATCACCGACCCGGACGAATTGCGCCGGTCGCTGGCCCGCATCCGCGCCGACGGCTACGCCTTCGACGATCTCGAATTTGCGCCCGACATGCGGTGCGTGGCGCTGCCCGTCTTCGAAAACGGCGGCGAGGTGCGGGGCGGCATCGCCATCTCCGGCCCGGCCAGCCGCTTCGATCTCGACAAGCTCGTCGCGCTGCGCGACGTCGCCCAGCGGCACGCCTCTAACCTCTCGCGCGAACTCGGCGGCATTCTGTAGCTCTGCCGGGTGCGCCGCTGCCATCAGCCGCTTCCGATCCGGCTGCCGCCGCCGTCGAACAGATGTGACTGCCCGGTATCGAAGAGAAGGTTTATCTCCTGTCCCTTGGCGAAGTCGGCCTTGCCGCGCTGCTCCACGGTCAGCAGCTGATCCAGCCCGTCGACCTGAACGTAAAGCAGGCTGGAGCCGCCGAGATGCTCGACGACGACGATCCGTCCGGGAACGGCGAGATCGGCCAGCGGCCCCGCGATCGAGATAGTGTCCGGACGAACGCCCAGTTCGATTTCCGAGCCGTCCGTGACCGGCACGCCCTCGCCGAGCTTCAGCACCGTCCTGCCGGACACGGCGATCGCCAGGGTGGTGCCCGCCTGCGAGCGCCCGGCGATCGTCGGGATGAAGTTCATCTTGGGCTGCCCGAGGAAGCCGGCGACGAAACGGTTGGCCGGTTTTTCGTAGAGTTCGAGCGGCGATCCCTGCTGTTCGATCCTGCCCCGGTTGAGGATGACGATGCGGTCGGCGAGCGTCATCGCCTCGACCTGGTCGTGGGTCACGTAGATCATGGTGGTCCGGAGCCGCTCGTGAAGCCGGGCGATCTCGACGCGCATCTGTGCCCTGAGGCCGGCATCGAGGTTCGAGAGCGGCTCGTCGAACAGGAAGACGTCCGGCTGGCGCACGATGGCGCGACCGATGGCGACGCGCTGGCGCTGGCCGCCGGATAGCTCCCTAGGCTTGCGGCCGAGCAGTTCCTCGATCTGCAGCACGCCGGCGGCTTCCGCGACCTTGCGGTCGATCTCGGCCTTTTCGGTGCCCAGCATCTTGAGCGCAAAGCCCATGTTCTCGGCGACCGTCATATGCGGATAGAGCGCGTAGGACTGGAACACCATGGCGATGCCGCGGTCGGCCGCGGCCACCGCATTCATCGGCTTGCCGCCGATCATGAGTTCGCCGGAGGTGATCTCCTCCAGTCCCGCGATCATGCGCAGCAGGGTGGACTTGCCGCAGCCGGAGGGGCCGACGAAAACGACCAGCTCGCGATCCTCGACGGTCAGCGAGACGTCGCGGACGGCCTCCACCCGACCGAAGGACTTGGCGACGTTCTTGAGTTCTACGGATGCCAATTCCTCAATCCTTCGACTTGACGGCCCACATCTCGATCTCGACCAGGAAGCCCGGCAGCAGCACCGCCTGCACTGCCGTGCGGACCGGCAGCGGTTCAGGCATCATCTCCTCATAGACCGTGTTGAAGCGGGTCCATTGGGCGAGATCGGTGAGATAGATGTTGACCTTGAAGACGTCGCCCAGCGTGCAATCGGCGCTGGCCATTTGCGCGGCGCAATTTTCGAGCGTGGCGCGCGTCTGCTCCTCGATCGTGCTGCCGACGACCGCGCCGCTCATGTCGACCGCGACCTGGCCCGAGATCACGACGAGCCGCGTGGCGTCAACCTCGAGCACCGGCGAATAGGGCCCGGCGGTGGCGTGCTGCCTGGCGCCTTTCGGGCGCGCCTTCAGCGGATGATGGATGTCTGCCATGTCCTATCCCTTGACTGCGCCGCTGAGCAGGCCCTCGACCACGAAACGCCAGACGAAGACGACCAGCACCAGCGTCGGCACGATGGCGATGAAGATCGCCGTGTTGAGCAGGCTCCACGAGACGTCGGTGTTGCGCGCAAGCGCCGCCATCACGACCGAGACCGGGCGCGTCGCCGCGTCGCCCGAAAGCACCATCGAGAACATGTATTCCGAGTAGGAGAGCATGAAGGCGAAGAGGCCGGTGGCGCCTATCGAAGGCAACGCCAGCGGCAGCGCAATGCGCCAGAAGGTCTGGAAGCGGCTGCAGTGATCGAGCACCGCCGCCTCGAATATCTCGGCCGGCATCTTGCGGAAGAAGACCGACAGGATGAGCACCGTGAAGGGCAGCGCCTTGGCCGTGTGAACGAGGATGATGCCGGCCTGCGTGCCGACCAGGCCGAGCGTCTGCAGCATGATGTAGACCGGCGTCACCAGCGCGACCGCCGGCACCAGCGGCGAGAGGATGAGGAACATGAAGGTGAGTTTCTTGCCCGGGAAGACGTAGCGGGCGAAGACATAGGCGGCCGGCGCGCCGATCAGCAGGTTCAGCACCATCGACGAGAAGGCGATGATGCCGCTGTTGAGCAGGCTTTGCGGAACCTGCCGCGCGGCATCCGAGATCATCGCCCGGTTGGCGGTCTCGGCGAGGTAGGAATCCGGCAGTTGGCCGGTGAAGACATAACGATAGGTCTCGAAATTCAGGCCCTCGCTGAACAGCGCCTTGCTGCTGTCGAGCAGGATGCGGTCCGGCACGACGCTGCCGATCAGCGAGAGGATGACCGGACCGCCCGTGAACAGCACGATCAGTGTGGCGAACAGGAAAGTCAGGAAGGGGTTGAGGCCGCGCTGCATCCCGCTACTCCCCGAACAGGTCCGAAGGAAGGGCGCGGGTGATGGCGACGATCAGGACCGCCGAAATGGCGACGACGATAAAGGCGACCGCCGAGCCGCTGCCGAAATCATACATCGAGAAGCTTTCCCGCCAGATCTGGAAGGACAGCAGCGTGGTGGCCGTGCCCGGCCCGCCGCCGGTCATGGCATAGACAAGGTCGTAGCTGGTGAAGGCGGTGAGCGCGTTGTAGACGATCAGCACGACGATCATCGCCTTGATCTCGGGAAAGACGATGTAGCGGAAGCGCTTCAGCGCGCTGCGACAATCGATGGCAGCGGCTTCCAACGTCTCCGAGTTGATCCCCGAAAGCGCCGCCATGAGCAGCACGACGGCGAACGGAATCTGCGTCCAGACATGGGCGATCACGACCGAGACGAGCGCCAGCCTCGGCGAGGTCAGCCAGGGGATTGAGCTGTCGATCAGGTGCAGGTCGCGCAGCACACCGTTGAGGACCCCGAAGCTTGGATGGAACACCCAGATCCACAGGACCGCGCTGATGGCGCCCGGCAGGACCCACGGCAGCAGGACGATGGAGCGCACGACCTGCGAGCCGAAGAAGCGCCGCTGCAGGAAAAGCGCGATCAGCGTGCCGATGATGACGACGAGGGGGGCTGCGAGCAGCGTGAAGACGAGCGAGTTGCGGAGTGCGTCGTGGAAATAGTTGCTGCTGACCACCCGCTTGTAGTTGTCGAGGCCGACGAAAGGCTCGCCGGGGAACAGCAGCATCACCGAATGCAGGCTGGTCCAGAACGCGTAGGCGACCGGGTAGAGGGTCATCAGCGCCACCGGCAGAAGTGCGGGCAGCAGCCAGAGCGCCGGAAAGCGTTTGATGGTCCACATAGAGGATCAGCCGAACTCGAAATTCGCAGGAAGCGGCGGACGGCGCCTCGACGCCATCCGCCGCCGCTGTTGGAGCCTAGCGGTTGGCGAACTGCTCCTTGAGCTGGTTCCAGCGGTCCGCGCCGTCCTTCATGGTCTGCTCGACGCTCGCCTCGCCGACCATCGCCTTGGCCAGCAGCGGGCGGAAATAGGCCGACCAGACCGAGCTGTACTCTGTATAGGTGCCGGCCTTGGCGATAGCCGCCTGGTCGCCCAGCGCCTTGACGTCGGCCCACTTGCCCCAGGCGTCGATCACGTCCTTGTCCTGGAACAGCGGCAACTGGCCGAAGCCGAGCCCCTTCTCCACCGCCCAGCGCTTGGCCACCGTGTAGGGCTTGCCGGCCATGAAGTTCACGAACTTCCAGGCAGCTTCGCCGCGCGCCGGATCGGCGGCGGCCTTCGCCGTCACCACATAGGACTTGGCGAAGCCGAGCGTCGAATGGGTGGAGCCGGGCATCGGGGCAAGCGCGAACTCGCCGGCCCGCGGCTGGTCGGCCGTGTTGTTGAGGGCGGCGAGAACGTAGGTGTAGACAATGGTGAAGGCGTGCGCGCCGGTGTTCATCGCCGGGATGATCTTCGATTCATGCGTCTCCGACTGTACCAGGCCCTTGGAATAGGCGTCCGCGATCCACTGCAGCTGCTTGAACGCCTCGTTGTTCGGATCGGCGAAGAGCGGGTTCAGGTCCTTGTCGAAGAGTTCAGCGCCGCGGCCATAGGCCTGGGCGACGAAGGCGTCGTAGAAGTTGGGGAGCTCCTGATTGTACTCGTAGACGATCGGGTGCTCCATGCCGCCCGCCTTGAGCTTCTCGGCGGCGGCGGTCACCTCTTCCCATGTGGTCGGCACGGCGATGCCGGCGTCGGCGAGTATCTTCTTGTTGTAGATGAAGGAGATGGTGTCGGCGTAGTAGGGCAGGCCGTAGACCTTGTCCTTGTAGGTCACGTCGGTGAGTGCGAAGCCGGCGATGTCCTTCTTCAGCTCGTCGACCGCGCCCGCAGGCGCCACCGAATCCAGCTGCGCGATGAAACCTGCCGCGCCCCATGCCGGCAACCAATCCTGACCGCCATAGATCACGTCGGTCGGCGTATCGCCGCGAAAACGCAGGACCAGGCTGTCCTGATAGTCGGGCCAGGTGTAGTCAGTGACCTTCACCTTGATGCCCGGATTTGCCGCCTCGAACTGCTTCACATTGTCCTGGATGGTCTCCAGCGAATAGTTCCAGACAACGAATTCAAGCGTGAGATCGTCCTGGGCCACGCTGGGCTGAGCCGCAAGGATGCCGCAAGCCAGCATGCCGGCGGCGAATAGGGTTCTGGTTTTCATGTGTTCCATCCTCTGTCTTGGGCCTACGCCTGAGCGCCCCATTCGGCCCGTGGCGTCCAATTTGTTCGTTGACATTGGGCGTCCTGGATCGGACTATAAAAACCAATATGGATCAATTGCAACCGCTTTTCTTACGGACGAACCAATCGATGGGAAGTGACGGAATTTCGAACTTTATCGGCGGCACATGGCGGGCCGATGCGGCAGGCGAGATCAAGCCGGTGCGCTCGCCGATCGACGGCTCGGCGATTGGGACGATGAGCTGGAGTTCCCGCCAGGCGGCCATCGAGGCGATCTCCGCCGCGCGCCAGGCGCAGCCGGCATGGCGCAAGGTGTCGATCTGGGACCGCGCCCGGATGATGCGCCGTATCGGCGAGGCGATCGCAGCGCGCCGCGCCGAACTGGCGGCGCTGCTGACGCTCGAGCAGGGCAAGCCCTATGCGGAAGCCTTCTTCGAAGTCGGCAAATCGGTGGACGGCTTCAACCTCGCCGCCGATCTCGTCAAATACCTCGAAGGCGACACCATACCGACCGAAGACCCCAGCAAGCGGGTGATGACCTTCTACCGGCCGCGCGGCGTCTATGCCGTGGTGACGCCGTGGAACTTCCCGGTGAACATCCCGGTCGAATATATCGCGCCGGGGCTCGCCGCCGGCAACACCATCGTCTGGACGCCTGCCCCGACGACCTCCCTGGTGGCTGTCGCGCTGATGCGCGCCGTCGAAGAGGCCGATCTTCCCGCCGGCGTCCTCAACCTGGTCACCGGAGCGGGAGCCGTCGTCGGCGACGAGATCGTCTCCAATCCGGGCACCGACGCCGTCGGCTTCACGGGAAGTGCGGCGACCGGCAAGCAGATCAGCGTTCGTGCCGCGGGCAAGCCGCAACTGATGGAACTCGGCGGCAACGGACCGGTGGTGATCCTCGACGACGCCGATCTCGACCGGGCGGTGGCAGCGACGGCCTCCGGCTGCTTCGTCAACGCCGGCCAGGTCTGCTCGTCGTCGGAGCGCATCCTCGTGCATCGCAACATCCATGATGCGTTCGCCGAGCGCCTGGCGGCGGCGGCGCGCGCGGTGGTGCTTGGCGACCCGCGCAAGGACGAGGTCACCATGGGGCCGCTCAACAATTCCGGCGTGGCGGCGAAGGTCGCGAGCCATGTGACCGACGCGCTGGAGCGCGGCGCAACGGCGGTCACCGGCGGCAAGGCGGCCGCCGACCATCCGAGCCCGCTTTATTTCGAGCCCACCGTGCTCACCGGGGTGTCGCGCGACGCGCTGATCAACACCGAGGAGACGTTCGGCCCGGTGGCGCCGCTGCTGGTGATCGACAGCGACGAGGAGGCTTTCGAGATCGCGGCCGACAACCGCTACGGGCTGGTCTCCAGTGTCTTCACCCAGGATATCGACCGGGCCTTCCGCTACATCGAGGAAATGCCGACCGGCATCGTCAACATCAACGACACCTCGAACTACTGGGAGCTGCACATTCCCTTCGGCGGCATGTCAGGCAAGGACAGCGGCACCGGCAGGGTGGGCGGCCGGCACGCGCTGGCGGCGATGTGCGATCTCAAGACCGCGACCTTCTCGGTGAAATGATGCGCTTCGAAGAACTCACCTCGCCGGAAGTCGCGAGCCTCGACCGCGACAGGACAGTGTTCATCCTGCCGCTCGGCTCGGTCGAGCAGCACGGCAACCACATGCCGCTCGGCACCGACACGCTGCTCGCCCATGCCGTATCGCTGGCGGCCGCGGAGCGGTCGCCGGGGAAGACCGCCGTCCTACCGCCGCCCTGGTACGGGTTCTCGGCCCATCACATGCGTTTTCCGGGCAGCGTCACCCTCAAGGCCGAGACATTGATGGCGGTGGCCGAGGACATCGTCGGCTCGCTGGTGTCGCACGGCTTCCGCCGCATCCTGATCGTCAACGGCCACGGCGGCAATGGCGGTGTCATCGATCTCCTGGCGTCGAAGCTCGGGCACAGGCACTACGGCAAGGCGCGGATCGCCGCGCTCACCTATTTCCAGCTTGCGCGCGAGGCGATTGCCGCGCTGCGCCGGTCGGAAGCGGGCGGCATGGGCCATGCCTGCGAGTTCGAGACCGCGATGATCCAGCACATCCGGCCCGAGCTCGTGAAGATGGAGCGCGCCGTGGCGACCTATCCGGATCCGGGCTCCTCTTACCTCACGACCGACCTGCTCGGCGGCTCGGCGATCAAAACCTATCTCGATTTCGCCGATCTCTCGCCGACCGGAACGCTGGGCGATCCCGCGCTGGCGACGCCGGACGCCGGCGGAAAATTCTTCGAAGCCGTGGTCGGCGAACTTGCCGCCTTCATCGAGGATTTTCGCGGCTGGGCGATTGCGGAGCAGCCGAAATGAGCAGGACCCTCAAGACAGGCGTCATCGGCCTCGGCTTCTTCGGCAGCCGCCACGCCCGCATCTACACGGATCATCCGGCCGCGGAACTGATCGCTGTCTGCGATTCCGATCCCGGGCGCGCTGCGCTCGTCGCCGGCGAAACGGGCGCGCGAGGCTTCGACGACCTGCATGCGCTGCTGGCCCTGCCGGAACTCGAGGCCGTCAGCATCTGCCTGCCGGACCGGCTTCATGAAGAGGCGGCACTCGCCGCGGCGGCGGCCGGCAAGACGATCCTTCTCGAAAAGCCGCTGGCCCACGACGCCGCAACCGCACTTCGCATTGTCAAGGCGGTGGAGAAGAATGGCGTGCGCTTCATGGTCGGGCATATCCTCCGGTTCGATCCGCGCTATGTGCAGACCTTCCATGCCGCGGCGCCCGAAAAGCTCGGCACGCCGGTCCATCTGCGCGCCAAGCGCAACGGCATCCGCGCGACCGCGAAGCGTCTCGGCGCGTCGAGTTCGATCCTGTTCTACATGGGCGTGCACGACATCGACGCCATGCAATGGATCGCCCGTTCGAGGATCAGCCGCGTCTACGCCCAGAAGGTCGAGCTGCTCGGCACCGGCAACGAGGACGCGCTCTACGCCGTCGTCAATTTCGAGAACGGCGCGATCGGCAACATCGACTACAGCTGGGCCTGGCCGGACGGGCTGATGAACGGTTTCCGGTCGACGCTTGAAATCGTCGGCACGAAGTCGGCCGCCTATCTGGATTGCACGGATCAGGGCTTCTATGTCGTGGAGGAGGACGGGACCAGTGGCGGCGACACGCATCTGTGGCCGGAAATAAACGGTCGCATCGCGGGCGACCTGGCCGACGAGCTGGACCATTTCGTCAAGGCCACCCTCTCCGGCAAGCCCTATGTCCAGCACTATCGCGAAGCGCTCGACGCGATACCGGTGCTCGATGCGCTGGCGCGATCGGCGCAAACCGGCGTTCCAGTTGAGGTGGTGCGTTGATCGATCCACATTGCTCCGGAATGGTTGACAACAGAAACGCGACTCTGCTCATAGGCGGCTTCTCGCCGGGATAATCGCAAATGCCTTCGGATACTGCGCTCGCGCAGCTCGCCGTCATTGCCACCAACGACCGCGCCACCCCCTCGCTGGTCTATCGCGCCCTCCTGAGGAGCATCCGCGACGGACAGATGGTGCCGGGTGCCAAGCTGCCCAACGAACGGGAGCTTGCCCAGCAGTTGAACACCAGCCGCACCGCGGTCCGCAGCGCGCTGGCGATGATGGAGCGGCAGGGGCTTGTGCTCAGGCGCGTCGGTAGCGGCACCTATCTCACCGACGACGCCGATCTCGTCTTCGACCGCATGGACCAGACCAGCGTCGGCAACCACGAGGCCGTTCCCTCCTTCGCCGAAATCGTCGAGGGCAGGCTGCTGTTCGAGCCGGCAATGATGCATCTGGTGGTCAGCCGCGTGCAGGAGGAGGAGATCCTCGACATGCGGCGCACCCTCGAACAGATCCTCGCCGCGCCGACCTGGGAGGATTTCAAGGAGCAGATCTACGCCCTGCACCGTCAGATGTTCGCCAGCACCCGGAACAAGTTCCTGATGCAGATCATGGCGAGCATCCTGGACGACCGCCGCGCGGTGCTGTTCGACGGACGCGACACCGACAAGCCGGCACCCCCGGCGGTCCGACAGCAGACGCACAAGGACCTCAAGGCGATCGTCGACGCGATCGCCGCGCGCAACGCCAAGCTCGCCGAGGAACTGGTGTCGGATCATCTCATGCGCACGCTGGCGACGATCAACATCTGGCAGTAGGCCCGCCCTACCCCCAACGCAAGGCGCTTACCCCCGACTATCGGGCGTTGCCGGCAATCACAGGGCGAGCGCGACCTTGCGCCCGTCGTGAATGGCAAACGCCGCCTGCCGGGACGCGGTGCAATCGCCGATCGCGTCGTAGGAGATGCCGCGGCTTTCTAGTTCGAAGGACAGGCTGCTCTCCGCCATGTTGGTGGCGGCGAAGACCAGCGCATCGGCCTCGACCTCCTGCTCGCTATCGTCCAGCAGTGAGGCGATCCTCGCCGACCTGCCGTCCCAGTGGACGACGGCGCTTTCTGTCATGAAGCGGACGCCCAGCCGGGCAAGCGCGCGGCGCAGCGGCGCGTCCGCCGCCATCCGCTGAAGCTCCTTGCCGACCAGCGCGTCCGGCGTCACCAGCGTCACATCGTGCCCGTCTTCGGCAAGCCTCCAGGCGGTGCCGCAGCCCTTCCAGTTGCCGCCGTCGTCGAGCAGGACAACGCGCTTTCCAGGCCGTGCCTCCCGCGCCATCACGGCTTCGGCCGACAGGACCGGGCCGGCGCCCGGGATGTTATCGAACTGGGGCAGCGCCCTCTGGAAGGCGCCATCGGGAGGCAGGGAGCCGGTGGCGATGATGACATGGTCGGCGCCCTCGCGTTCGACGTCCTCCGCCTCGACATACTGCCCGTAGCGCACATCGACCTGCAGCCGGCCGAGTTGCCGCTCGTACCACTCGATCAGGTCGAGGATCTGCGCGCGGCGCGGCTGCATGCCGGCAAGGCGGAACTGTCCGCCAAGTCGATCCGAGGCTTCGGCTAGCGCGACGCGGTGGCCGCGCTCGGCAGCGACGCGCGCGGCTTCGAGACCCGCCGGGCCGCCACCGACGACCAGCACGCGTTTCGGCCGCTCAGCCGGCGCGAAGCGGTCGCCGCCCCATTCCCATTCGCGACCCGCCGAGGGATTGATGACGCAGCTTATCCAATAGTCGCGCGAGCGGCGTCCCCAGCACATCTGGTTGCAGGACAGGCAGCCGCGGATGTCTTCCGGGCGTCCGGCGGCGGCCTTGGCGGCAAGATGCGGGTCGGCGATCTGCCCGCGCACGATGGACACCAGATCGGCGCGCCCTTCGCTCAGCACGGCTTCGGCATTTTCGGGCGTGCGTATGTGGCTTTCGGCGGTGACCAGCGCATGACGCACGGTGGATTTCAGGACGGCCGCGAGATCGGCGCCGAGCTTCTCCGGATAGAGGAAGGTCGGCATGATCTTGTAGAAGTCGAAATAGCTGCCCGACCCGCAGGTCACGTAGTCCATCAGGGCGTCGCGATCGTGCAGCTCGACGATCTCGGCCAGCGCCTCGCGCTTCAGCGCCACTTCGACCCCGGGCTCATCATTGACGGCGAGGCCGACGATGAAGTCGTCGCCGCATTCCCGGCGTATGCGGCGCATCACCTCGCGGCTCATCCGGGTGCGGTTTTCCAGGCTGCCGCCCCAGCGGTCGTCGCGCCGGTTTGACCAAGGCGTCCAGAACTGGTCGAGCATCGAGTGGTAGGCCGCCCACACCTCGACGCCGTCGAAGCCGGCCTCGCGGCAGCGCCGCGCCGCCTGGACGAAGCCGTCTATCGTCTCCTCGATCTCGGCTTCGGTCATCCGGTGCGAGCCGTCGCTGTCGTGGTAGCTCGGCAGGCCCGAAGGCGACCATCCTGCATGAAACGAGTTGTCGGCGTCGGCGTGCTGGCCGACATGATAGAGCTGCTGGATCGCGACCGCGCCATTGCTGCGGATCGCGTCCGTCACCTTGCGGAAATGCGGAATGACGCTGTCATCGGCCGGCCTGAAATTGCCTCTGGTCAGCACGGCGGCCTGATGCACCGGCATCGGCTCCACCACGATCATCGCAGCGCCGCCGATGGCGCGCTCGGCATAGTAGCCGACATGCCGTCCGGTCGGCAGCCCTTCCACCGCCATGTTGGCCGTGTGCGCTCCGAAGACGATCCGGTTGCGGAGCGTCTTGCCGCGCAGTGCGACCGGCGTGAACAATCGCTTGAAGGCCCCCTCCGACAAATGCTCCCTCCCCTCAAGCGCTATGCCTCATCGGCGGCGAGCGCGTTCCGGTACCTGCGGCGACCATCCGTCTTGCGGCAGATGGCGGTTGCACATCGACCGACATGCGGCGCTAATAGTCAAGACGAACGAAATTCCTCTGTGGTTGAGTCAGGGGCAACCGAAGAGTGCAACGGGCGCCGCCGGAAGGAGATCCGGTCTGCGGCGCGGAAAGCGGTGGTATGGTTCGCAGATATTACAGCCTGCCGTCGTTGAGCGCCCTCGCCGCCTTCGAAGCGGCGGCGCGCCATCTCAGCCTGACGAAGGCGGCGGAAGAGCTCAACGTGACGCCCGGCGCCGTCTCGCGCTCAGTCCGTGCGCTCGAGGACGAACTCGGCAATCCCCTGTTCCTGCGCAGGCATCGGGCGGTCGAGCTCACCCGCGAGGGCGAGACGCTGGCCGCGGCGCTGCACGAGAGCTTCGAACGGATGGCGGCGACCTTCCGCCAGATAAAGTCTTTCGGCGGCCAGGCCAGCGTCACCGTCGGCAGCACGATGGCAATGGCGCATCTATGGCTCATGCCCCGCATGGGCGCCTTCTGGAACAGGCATCACGACATCGTCGTCGATCATGTCATCTCCGACCACCCGCACGGCCTGGATCGCCCGGATGTCGACCTGCGCCTGCGTTACGGCGACGGGGAATGGCCTGACGAACTGTCCGCCAAGCTCTATGACGACCGCATCTTCCCGGTGGCCAGTCCAGCCTTCGCGAAAGCGTATCCGGCAGCGTCGGTGAAGGACCTGGCGCAACTGCAACTGCTGTCGGTGGAAGGAATCGACTGGACCTGGACGACGTGGTCGGAATTCCTGCGCGAGGTGGGCCACCCGGATCGGCACATCAATGTGCGACGCTTCAACAGCTACGTCATCGCGATGCAGGCGGCGCGCAGCGGACAGGGAGTGGCGCTCGGCTGGGCCAGCCTGGTGGAGCCTCTGATAGAGGCCGGCAATCTGGTGAGGGTGACCGACTTCGAGATTTCGGCGCCGCAATCCTATTTCGTGACATGGAGCGCACGGCGGCCGCTGAGCCCGCAGGCGGTGCAGTTGAAGGACTGGCTGCTCTCGCTCGGATCGTTGAGTTCAACTCAAGCGAGCCGGCTTCCTATTTCGCTTGAACAGCCGACGCGCAGGCGTTCTCCTAAAGCCAAGGGAGAGCCAGCATGAGCATGACGGACATCATCGCTACACCGGAACCGGCGTCCGCTCATCGTCGTGGCGGCGGCCGCGTCGGGCGCAAGGCGCTGCGCGGCGCGCCGGTCGCCTCGTTTCCAACGCTTGTCCGCAAGATCCCCGTCTACGAGATGGTTCCTGACGAGGCGGTCGAGCTGATCCACGATGAATCGCTGAAAATCCTCGAGGAGGTCGGCTGCGAGTTCCGCGACGACGAGGCGATCGTCATGTGGAAGCAGGCCGGCGCGGACGTGAAGGACACTCGCGTTCGCATCGACCGCGCGCTGCTGATGGATCTGGTCTCGAAGATCCCGTCAGAGTTCACGCTGAACGCGCGGAATCCGGAGCGGTCGGTGCAGGTCGGCGGCAGGAACTCGATCTTCATCCCGATGTACGGTGCGCCGTATGTGCGCGACCTCGACGGTAATCGCCGTTATGGCTCGCTGGAAGACCTCAACAATTTCCACAAGCTCGCCTACATGGCTCCGGCGCTGCATTCGTCGAGTTCGATCATCTGCGAGCCGATGGAGATCGCCGTCCCGAAGCGCCACCTGCACATCATCCACTCGGCGCTGAAACATTCCGACAAGCCGTTCATGGGCATTGTCACGTCGAAGGACCGTGCCGAGGACACGATGGCGATGGCCGGCATCGTGTTCGGCGACGACTACGTCAAGGACAACCCGGTCCTCGTCTCCATCACCAACTGCAACTCGCCGCTGGTGTGGGACGCCACCATGCTGGACGCGATGAAGGTCTATGCGCGCCACAACCAGCCGCTGATCCTTGCGCCGTTCGCACTCTGCGGCGCATCGACATCGGCGTCGGCGGTCGGCGCCGTTGCGCAGGTCAATGCCGAAGCTCTCGCGGGTCTGGCGTTCACGCAGCTTATCCGGCCGGGCTCGCCGCAGATCTACGGGCAGTTCATGGTGACTGTCGACATGAAGACCGGCGCCCCCATGGGCGGCACGCCGGAGGCCGCGCAGATGATGTATCTGATGGGCGCGCTCGCCAGGAAGTACCGGCTGCCCTGGCGCACGTCCGGCTTCCATGTCGGTTCGAAGCTGAACGACGCCCAGGCCGGCTACGAGGCGAACATGCTGATGCATGCAGCTATCCTGGCCGGCGCCAACTATATCTGGCATTCGGCCGGGTGGCTCGAAGCCGGCCTGACTTGCGGATATTCCAAGTTCGCAACCGATTGCGAACAGCTCGTGGGGTGGTACAAATATGCGGGCGGCCTGTCGTTCGACGACTTCAAGGACGCGATGGCCGCCGTGCGCGAGGTCGGCCCCCAAGGCCACTTCCTCGGAACCCAGCATACGCTCGAGCATTTCGAGTCAGCCTTCTTCATGCCGACGCTGATGGACTTCAACTCGTACGAGCAGTGGAACGCGGAAGGCGCGAAGGACCATGACATGCGCGGGCGCGAGAAGGCGCGCAACATGCTGAAGGACTACGAGGAGCCCAGGCTCGACGAGGGCGTCGCCGAAGGACTTCGAGACTTTGTCGCCCTGCGCGAGGAGAAGCTGCCGGATACGGTGAACTGAGAGCGATCGACCCAGTGACGACGAACAGCACACAAGGCCCGACGATCCGGATGCAGCTCCGGCTCGAACCGAAGCGGGTGATCGAATGAACGTCGAACTCGCCAGGGACCCGCTTCTCCAGCCCTACCGGCTGAAACATCTGACGCTGAAGAACCGCGTCATGTCGAGCAGCCACGAGCCGGCCTATTCGGAGGACGGCATGCCGAAGGAGCGCTACCGGCTCTACCATGCCGAGAAGGCGAAGGGCGGCATGGCGCTGACCATGACCGCCGGCTCGGCGCTCGTCAGCAGGGACAGCCCGGCGGCCTTCGGCAATCTGCAGGCATATCGCGACGAGATCGTGCCCTGGATGCGCGAACTCACCGAAGCCTGCCACGAACACGACTGCAAGGTGATGATCCAGCTCACCCATCTGGGGCGGCGCACCGGCTGGAACAAGGCGGACTGGCTGCCGGTGCTCAGCGCCTCGCCGGTGCGCGAGCCGGCGCACCGGTCGTTTCCGAAGACCGCCGAGGACTGGGACATCGAGCGCATCGTCGCCGACTATGCGAGCGCGGCGCAGCGCATGAAGGAAGCGGGGCTCGACGGGGTCGAGTTCGAATCCTACGGCCACCTGATGGACGGCTTCTGGTCGCCGGCGACCAACCATCGCGACGACGAATATGGCGGTTCGCTGGACAACAGGCTGCGCTTCACCTGGCGGGTGATCGATGCGGTGCGCAAGGCGGTGGGCGACGACTTCATCGTCGGCATCCGCATGGTCGCCGACGAGGATTTCTCGGCAGGCCTGTCGAAGGAGGAAGGTGTCGAGATCGCGCGGCGGCTTGCGGCGTCTGGAAAATTCGACTTCCTCAACATCATACGCGGCTCGATCGAGACGGACGCGGCGCTGACCAAGGTGATCCCGATCGCCGGCATGCGCTCCTCACCGCATCTCGATTTCGCCGGAGAGGTGCGTGCGGCCACGAAGTTCCCGGTCTTCCATGCGGCGCGCATCGCCGATGTGGCGACGGCCAGGCACGCGATCGCGGAAGGCAAGCTCGACATGGTCGGCATGACGCGGGCGCACATCGCCGATCCGCACATCGTGAAGAAGATCATGGAAGGACGCGAGCACGAGATCCGGCCTTGCGTCGGCGCGACCTACTGCCTCGACCGCATCTACGAGGGCGGCGAGGCGCTCTGCATCCACAACGCCGCGACCGGCCGCGAGGCGACCATGCCGCATGTGATCGCCCGGTCCGGAGAGCCGGCGAAGTCGGTCGTCGTGGTCGGCGCCGGCGTCGCCGGCCTGGAAGCGGCGCGCGTCGCCGCCGAGCGCGGGCACAAGGTCACCGTGCTTGAGGCCTCCGTACAGGCCGGTGGCCAAGTCAGGCTGGCGGCGCAGAACCAGCGCCGGCGCGAGCTCATCGGCATCGTCGACTGGCGGCTGGCGGAGCTGGAGCGGCTCGGCGTCGAGATCCGCTACGACACCTGGGCGGAGAAGGACGACGTGCTGGCGCTGACGCCCGACGTGGTGATTGTCGCGACCGGGGGCCTGCCGCAAAACCCGCCATTGGATGCCGGGGACGACCTGGTCACGTCGAGCTGGGACATCGTCGCCGGCGCGGTTAAGCCGGCGGAAAACGTGCTGCTCTACGACGACAATGGCGGCCACCAGGGCATGACGGCGGCCGAGCTGATCGCCAATGCCGGCTCGAAGCTGGAGCTGTTGTCCCCCGAACGGTTCTTCGCGCCCGAAATGGGCGGCATGAACCATGTGCCCTATATGCGCGCCTTCCACGAGAAGGGCGTCACCATCACAATCAACACGCGGCTGCAGGCCGTGCGCCGCGAGGGAAACCAGCTCATCGCGATGCTGTCATCAGACTTCGCCGACGGCTGGCGCGGCGAGCGGCGGGTCGACCAAGTCGTGGTCGAGCACGGCACGCTGCCGCTCGACGACCTCTATCTGGCCTTGAAGCCTCTCTCGAAAAACAGCGGCGCGGTCGACTACGAGGCACTGGTAAGCGGAGGCTATCCGTTCCCCGAACGGCAGCCCGAAGCGTCCTTCTTCATGTTCCGGATCGGCGACGCCGTCGCCGCCCGGAACATCCACGCCGCCGTCTATGACGGGCTTCGCTACACGCAGCAGCTCTAGGTTCGATGGAACAGACAGGCCATCGGTAGGAACAACGCAGGAAAAAAGGGAGGAAGGAATGCGTTTTTTCAGAAGCAACGGTAACCACGTCCCGAAATCGGTCGAGAAGATGGCCGAACAGGTCCGCGACGGCCATCTCGACCGCCGCGAATTTCTGGCGATCGCCAGCGCCATGGGCGCGTCGACGGCATTGGCCTATGGCATGATCGGCTTGGCGGCGCCGTCGAAAGCGCTGGCGCAGGAAGGCACGAAGGGCGGCACGCTGAGGGTCGCCATGGCGGTGAAAGGCCAGAAGGACCCGCGCAACTATGACTGGGTGGAGCTTGCCAACATCTCGCGCACATGGCTCGAGCCGCTGGTCAGCTACACCCGCGAATTCACCTTCGAGCCGGTCCTGCTCGAAAGCTGGGAGGTGAACGACGACGCGACGGAGTACGTCCTTCACGTTCGCCAGGGCGTCACCTGGACGAATGGCGACGCCTTCAACGCCGACGACGTCGTCCACAACCTAAACCGCTGGTGCGAGAAGGGCGTCTCGGGCAACTCGATGGCGGCCCGCGTCGGCGAGTTGATCGACGAGGCGACCGGCAAGGCGAAGGATGGCGCGATCACCAAGGTCGACGACCACACAGTCAAGCTGAAGCTCAACGCGCCTGATATCTCGCTGATCCCCAACCTTACCGACTATCCGGCGCTGGTCGTGCATCGCAGCTTCTCGGGCGACGATCCCGTCAGCAATCCGATCGGGACCGGGGCGTTCGAACTCGTCTCCTACGAGGTCGGCTCGAAAGCCGTCGTCAAGCGGCGCGAGAACGGCGCCTGGTGGGGCGGGGAAGCACTGCTCGATTCCGTCGAGTTCATCGACTACGGCACGGATTTCTCGGCAACGGTCAACGCCTTCGAATCCGATGAGATCGACATCAATTTCGAGACCCCGGCCGACTTCATCGACATCCTAGACAACATAGGACTGACCAAGTCCGAGGTGGCGACGGCGACGACGCTGGTGGCGCGCACCAACGTCACGCATAAGCCGTATGACGACAAGCGGGTGCGCAACGCCCTGCAGATGGCGGTGGACAACAAGGTCGTTCTGGACCTCGGCTACAACGGACGCGGCGACGTCGGCGAGAACCACCATGTCGCGCCGATCCATCCGGAATACTACCCACTGCCGAAGAAGACCCGGGACGCGGCTGGCGCCAAGAAGCTGATGGAGGAAGCCGGCCAGGCCGACTTCGAGCACGAGTTGATCACGATCGAGGACGACTGGCAGAAGAACACCGGCGACGCCATCGCCGCCCAGTTGCGCGAGGCCGGCATCAAGGTCAAGCGCACGGTGCTGCCGGGCTCGACCTTCTGGAACGACTGGACGAAATATCCCTACTCGATGACGATCTGGTACATGCGCCCGCTCGGCGTGCAGATCCTGGCACTGGGCTACCGCACCGGCGAGGCGTGGAACGAGAGCGCCTATTCCGATCCGGCCTTCGACGCCAAGCTGCAGGAAGCGCTGTCGATCAATGACCCCGAGAAGCGCCGCGAGGTGATGAAGGACCTCGAGACGATCCTGCAGGACTCCGGCGTGATCATCCAGCCGTTCTGGCAGAAGCTCTTCAGCCATACCAGCGCCAAGGTGAAGAACTACGGCGTCCACCAGACCTTCCAGATGGACCTGCAGAAGGTCTGGCTCGAACAAGCCTGACGCGGCTCCAAGCCGCCCGCCGCACGCTTGCCGGCGCCCGTTGACGCGGGTGCCGGCAAGCGTGTTTCTATACCCGACAAATCCCCTAAAAAGCTCTCGACGACGCCATCGCGAATGTCATGCCGGCCGGCGGCACAGGAACATCCGCGGCAGCCGGGCCTGCTACCATGTACTCATTTGCCGTCCGGCCCGGCCGATGCAATTATCCCGCCAGTTGCAGTTCGCATCAGGGAGGAATTGATGACGTTTCGACTGAGCATTCTTTCACTCGCACTGCTTGCCGGGGCTACCTATTCTGCCGGCGCCCAGCAGTTTTCTGACGACAAGGTCAAGATCGGGATCCTGAACGACCAGTCCGGCGTCTATGCCGATTTCGGAGGAAAGTGGTCTTACGAGGCCGCCAGGATGGCGGTGGAGGATTTCGGCGGCAAGGTGAAGGACATGCCGATCGAGGTGGTGACCGCCGATCACCAGAACAAGCCCGACATCGCCTCCAACATCGCGCGCCAGTGGTACGACACCGAACAGGTCGACGCGATCATGGAACTGACCACCTCGTCGGTGGCGCTCGCCGTACAGGGCATCTCGGCCGAGAAGAAGAAGATCGACATCGTCACCGGCGCCGCGAGTTCCGACCTGACCGGCAAGGCATGTTCCCCCTACGGGTTCCACTGGGCCTACGACACGCATTCGCTGGCCGTCGGCACCGGCGGCGCGCTGGTCGGCCAGGGCGGAGACACCTGGTACTTCCTGACCGCCGACTATGCCTTCGGCTATTCGCTGGAGGAGCAGACGTCCAATTTCGTCAAATCCAAGGGCGGCACGGTGGTTGGCGCGGTCCGCCACCCGCTGGCGACGACCGACTATTCGTCGTTCCTGCTGCAGGCCCAGTCGTCGGGCGCCAAGGTGATCGGCCTAGCGAATGCCGGCCTCGACACCGCCAACTCGATCAAGCAGGCGGCCGAGTTCGGCATCGTGGCCGGCGGCCAGCGTCTCGCGGCGCTGCTCTTCACGCTCGCGGAAGTGCACGGCCTCGGGCTCGAGGCCGCACAGGGGCTGACCCTGACCGAGGGTTTCTACTGGGACCGGGACGACCAGTCGCGCGAATGGGCGAAACGGTTCATGGAACGCACCGGCCGCATGCCGAACATGATCCAGGCCGGCACCTATTCGGCAGTCACCCAATATCTGAAGGCGATCGACAAGGCCGGCACCGACGAAACGGAGGCGGTCGCCAAGAACCTCCACGAGATGCCCGTCGAGGACGTCTTCGCCCGCGGCGGCAAGGTCGGCGCGAACGGGCGCATGATCTACGACATGTACCTGATGGAGGTGAAGAAGCCGTCGGAGAGCACGCAGCCCTGGGACTACTACAAGGTGCTGGCCACGATCCCCGGCGATGAAGCCTATATCAAGCCGGAGGAGTCGGGCTGCCCGCTGGTGAAGTGAGCGCCGCCGGTGGCGACTTCTTCACCTGAAAACGCGCCCCAGGCCGTGCTTTCGGCACGCGGTCTGCGGCGCGACTTTTCGGGCTTCGTGGCGGTCAGGGACGTCGACCTCGACGTCCACCACGGCAAGATACACGCCCTGATCGGGCCCAACGGCGCCGGCAAGACCACCGTCTTCAACCTGCTGACGAAGTTCCTGCAGCCGACGGCCGGCACGATCACGCTCGACGGCCACGACATCACCAGGGCGCCGCCGGCGAAGGTGGCGCAAATGGGCATGGTGCGCTCGTTCCAGATATCGGCGACATTTCCGCATCTGAGCGTGCTCGACAATGTGCGGGTCGCGCTGCAGCGGCCGGACGGGCTGGCCCGCAAGTTCTGGCGCTCCCTGTCGGCGCTCGACCGGCTCACCCCGCGTGCCGAGGAACTGCTGGGCGCCGTCGGCCTGGATGACGCGAAACACCGCCTGGCGGCGGATCTTTCCTACGGCCGCAAGCGTGTGCTGGAAATCGCCACCACGCTGGCGCTCGACCCCAAGGTGCTGCTGCTCGACGAACCCATGGCCGGCATGGGCCATGAGGACGTCGGCGCCATCTCCAAGCTGGTCAAGTCGATCGCCGCGAACCGCGCCGTCCTGATGGTCGAGCACAATCTTTCGGTCGTCGCCGACATCGCCGACTGGGTCAGCGTGCTGCAGCGTGGCCAGGTGATTGCCGCCGGCGACTACGACACCGTGAGCAACGATGCCGATGTGCGCGTGGCCTATATGGGGGTCGAGCATGCCTGATACGCCCCTGCTTTCGGTCCGCGGCCTCAATGCCTGGTACGGCGAAAGCCACGCGCTGCACGGCGTCGACCTCGACATCAACGAAGGCGAGACGGTGACGCTGCTCGGCCGCAACGGCGTCGGCAAGACCACCACGCTGCGCGCCATCATGGGGCTGATCCGCAAGCGCACCGGCACGATAAGCTTCGCCGGCAGGGATCTGATGCGGATGCCGCTGCACCACACGGCGCGCGCCGGGATCGGCTATGTGCCGGAGGAGCGCGGTATCTTCGCCACGCTGACCGTCGACGAGAACCTGCTGCTGCCGCCGATCGTGGCGCCGGGCGGCATGAGCGTCGAGGAAATCTACAGGCTGTTCCCAAATCTCCAGGAGCGGCGGGCAAGCCCCGGCACCAAACTGTCAGGCGGCGAACAGCAGATGCTGGCGATCGCGCGCGTGCTGCGCACCGGCGTCAAGGTCCTGCTGCTCGACGAACCGACGGAGGGGTTGGCGCCTGTGATCGTGCAGCGCATCGGCGACCTGCTCGCCACGCTGAAGAAACGCGGCATGACCATCCTGATCGTCGAGCAGAACTTCCGCTTCGCCAGCCGCGTCGCCGACCGTTTCTACCTCATGGAGCATGGCAGGGTGCTGTCGCAGTTCCCCGTCGGCGACCTCGAACGCCGGATGGACGATCTGCATGACGTGCTGGGGGTTTGACCAATGATCTTCGGCATTCCCATCCAGGCCTTCGCCGGTCAATTGCTGATCGGGCTGATCAACGGGTCGTTCTACGCGATGCTGTCGCTCGGCCTCGCCATCATCTTCGGCCTGCTGCGCGTCATCAACTTCGCACACGGCGCCCAATACATGCTGGGAGCGTTCATCGGCTACCTGATGCTCGCCAATTTCGGCATCGGCTACTGGCCGGCGCTGATCCTTGCCCCGCTGGTCGTCGGATTGTTCGGCATCGTGGTGGAACGGCTGGCGCTGTCGCGTCTCTTCGACATCGATCCGCTCTACGGGCTGCTGTTCACCTTCGGCCTGGCGCTCGTGATCGAAGGCGTGTTCCGCTACTATTTCGGCGTCTCCGGTAACCCGTATCCGGTGCCGCCGCTGCTGGCCGGCGGAACCAATCTGGGCTTCATGTTCCTGCCCATCTATCGCGGCTGGGTGGTCGTGGCTTCGCTCGTCGTCTGCCTCGGCACGTGGCTGCTGATCGAGCGGACCAAGTTCGGGGCCTATCTGCGCGCCGCCACGGAAAACCCCAAGCTGGTGCAGGCTTTCGGCGTCAACGTGCCGTTGCTTCTGACCCTCACATACGGGCTCGGCGCTGCCCTGGCGGGTCTGGCCGGCATGCTGGCCGCGCCGATCTACCAGGTCAGTCCGCTGATGGGATCCAACCTCATCATCGTGGTCTTCGCCGTCGTGGTGGTCGGCGGCATGGGCTCGATCCTCGGCGCCATCGTCACCGGCTACATGCTCGGCCTTGCCGAGGGCCTGACCAAGGTGTTTTATCCGGAAGCGTCCAACATCGTCATTTTCGTCATCATGGCGATCGTGCTCCTGCTGCGGCCCGCCGGGCTGTTCGGGAGGGATGCGTGATGGCGAGCGTGACCTCCACCGAATCGGCAACCGGCCGCGCCTCGCGCACGGAGACTATCCTGCTGGCGCTGGGAGTTGCCGCGCTCGTCGCGTTGCCCTTCTTCGTTTATCCGATCTTCGTGATGAAGATGATGTGCTTCGCGCTCTTTGCCTGCGCCTTCAATCTGCTCCTGGGCTATACCGGGCTCCTGTCCTTCGGCCATGCGGCCTTTTTCGGCGGCGCCGCCTACTTCACGGCCCATGCCGTCAAGGTGTGGGGCGTCGGGCCGGAGATCGGCATACTGATCGGCGTGGTCGGCGCGGCCCTGCTCGGCCTCGTGATCGGCTTCTTCGCCATCCGCCGGCAGGGAATCTACTTCGCAATGATCACGCTGGCGCTGTCGCAGATGTTCTTCTTCTTCTGCGTGCAGGCGGATTTCACGGGCGGCGAGGACGGCATCCAGGGCGTGCCGCGCGGCACCTTCCTCGGGCTGGTCGACCTGCAGGATCCCCATGCGATGTACTATTTCGTAATGGCCAATTTCGTGCTCGGCCTGTTCTGCGTATGGCGCGTCGTCAACTCCCCTTTCGGCATGGTTCTCCGGTCGATCCGGGAGAACGAGAACCGCGCCGTGTCGCTCGGCTACTCGGTGCAGAACTACAAGCTGGCAGCCTTCGTGATGTCGGCGGCGCTGTCAGGGCTGGCGGGGGCGATCAAGGCGCTGGTGTTCCAGTTCGCGACGCTGACCGACGTCGCCTGGCAGATGTCCGGCGAGGTCATCCTGATGACGCTGCTCGGCGGCATCGGCACGCTGGTGGGGCCGGTCGTCGGCGCCAGCTTCGTCGTGGCCCTACAGAACATGCTGGCTACCTCCTTTTTTCCGGTTACGATCGCCACGGGAGCGATCTTCATGGTCTGTGTGCTGATCTTCCGCCGTGGCATAGTCGGCGAAATCTATGCCTTCATCGAGAGGCGGCGCACGGACGAAGCCAATGATCACCATAGCCGACATTGAAGCAGCCCAGGACCGTATATCGCCCTATGTCCGGCGGACGCCCATCATCGGCGCTTCGAGGACGCGCGATCCCCTGCCGGTGTCCGCCAGCGTGACGATGAAGCTGGAGCTTCACCAGGTCACCGGATCGTTCAAGGCGCGGGGCGCCATGAACCGGCTGCTCGGCACTCCGCCGCTGGAGATAGAAGCCGGCATCGTCACGGCGTCGGGCGGCAATCACGGCCTGGCCGTCGCGCGCACGGCGAAGGTCGCCGGGGTTCCCGCCGTGATCTACGTTCCGGGCAACGTGTCGCCCGCCAAGGTCGCCAAGATGCGCGAGTGGGGGGCGGACGTTCGCACCGCGGGCGCCGACTGGAGCGCTTCGAACGAAGCGGCGCTTGAATATGCCCGCACCAGCGGCGCGTCCTACTTCCACCCCTTCGCCGATCCGCTGGTCGTTGCCGGGCAGGGAACGCTCGGCCTGGAGATACTCGACCAGACATGGGATTTCGACACGATCGTGGTGGCGGTCGGCGGAGGCGGACTCATTTCCGGGCTCTCGACGGCCATCAAGGCCCAACGTCCCGACGTACGGGTGGTCGCGGTCGAGCCGACCGGCTCCCCGACGATGAAGGCCAGCCTCGACGCCGGGGAGGTCGTCACCTTGCCGAAAGTGACCAGCCGCGTCGCTACCATGTCCTGCCGACGCACCGACGAGCGTGTGTTCGAACTGGCGCGCCGCAACATCGCCGAGGTGGTGCTGGTCTCCGACGACGCCATGCTGGCCGCCTCCCGGTGGCTGTGGTTCGAATTCGGCATAGCGGCCGATCTTTCCGGCGCCGCGTCGATCGCCGCGCTGCAGAGCGGCCATCCGGTGTTCGCCGACAGCAAGCGGATATGCGCCCTGATCTGCGGCGCGGGGGCGGAAGGCACGGTTTCGTGAACACGATCGCCGATCTCAGCCATGCCGTTAGGCAATGCGCCGGGCGGCACCTTCCTGCTTGACTCAGTACGACCGGTCGCTAGGCTAGGGAAAAATACCGGCCTCGCGTGCCGGGCGGCAAATGTGCCTCGCATGCCTCGCCTCGCCGGTGCAGGCAGCGGGGCATTGTCTTTTTGGGGCTTGATCTTTGAAGCGTTCGATCCAGATCGGCGTCCTCTATTCGCGTTCGGGCACGTACAGCCTGATCTCGGATGCCTGTCGGCAGGGCGTGTTTCGGGCCGTCGCCGACGTGAACGCCAATGCCGCGAGCCCCATCGAACTGGTTCCGGTCGAGCGCGATCCGCAAGGGAACATCGACCGCTATGCGCCGCTCTGCGAAGAGATGATCCGCGAGCACGGCGTCAGGCACGTCATCGGCTGCATCACGTCCTGGAGCCGCAAGGAAGTCATCCCGGTCCTCGAGAAATCCGGCGCCACGCTCTGGTACGCCTGCCCCTATGAGGGTTTCGAGGCCAACGAGCATGTCGTCTACATGCATGCCTGCCCCAACCAGCATCTGGTGCCGCTGCTCGCCTATGTCATACCGCGCTTCGGCGCCAACGGGCTACTGCTCGGGTCCAACTACATATGGGGCTGGGAGACCAACCGGGTCGCGCGCGACCTGATCGCCGACGCAGGGGGCAGCGTCCTCGCCGAGCGGTACCTGCCCATCGGCGAGACCGACGTGTCGCGGCTGATCGCGGAGATCAAGGCGACTAGGCCGGATTTCATCCTCAACAACCTCATCGGCACCTCGTCCTATGCCTTCATCGCCGCCTATGCCGAGCTCGGCCGGCACGATCCGCATTTCCGGCTCGACCGCTGCCCACTGCTTTCGTGCAATCTCACCGAATGCGAACTTCCCGCGATCGGCAACACGGCGAAAGGCAACCTCTGCGCCGGGCCGTATTTCGCGTCGCCGACCGGTAACGGCAGGACACCTGCCAAAGCCGACCTTCCCCAGCCGGCCTCTTCATTCGAGGCCGCGGCCTATGCTTCCGTGCGCGTGCTGGCCAAGGTGCTGGCCGGCAACGCAGATGCGACATTCGCGGACCTGCCCTCCGTCTTCGCCAAGGCCACCTTCCAGACCCCCTTCGGCGACACGGTCATCGACCCGCAGACTCAGCATGCGACACTGCCCGTGGTTATCGGGCAGATCGGCAACGACTGCTTCGAGACGGTAAGCCGGACCGACAGCGTCGCGCCCGACCCATACCTCTCCCGCTACGACCGCGCCGAGATCTTCGGCCGCCCGCGACTGAAGGTGGTGTCGTGACCCGGGCCTCGCGCATCCCCAACCTGGGCGGGGCGAAGGCCTACATCCTGCATCGCCCGCACACCACAGTGAACGCGCTGGCCCGCCAGCTCGGCGCCATCGGGCTCGACGTGCGCGAATGCTGGCCCGAATTGCCACCGGACGCGCTGGCCGCCGACTTCGTGTTCTTCGACGTCGATCTCGGCTTCGACGAACAGTTCCCCTGGAAACCCGGCGAGGCGCCCATGCCGCTTGTCGCGCTGATCGGCTCGGAAGCGCCCGGCCGCATCGAATGGGCGCTGTCGCAGAAGGCCGACGCACAGCTGCTGAAGCCGATCGGCACGGCCGGGGTCTACAGCGCGCTGCTGATCGCACGGCAGTCCTTCGACGCGCGCAGGCGGCTCGCCGACCAGATCGCGGCGCTGGAAACCCGGCTTGCCGAGCGCCAGACGATCGTGCGCGCGGTCGCAGCCCTTGCGGCGCAGGGCGTGGACGACGGCCGTGCCTATGCGCAGCTTCGTTCGCTGGCGATGAGCTGGCAGGTGAGCGTCGAGCAGGCGGCCCGGCGCATCGTGGCCATGAGCGAGGAAGGCGATGACCACTCCAATATCGCCTGACATGTCGACGCCCCTGCTGCCGGCCAAGCCGCGCAGCGGAATCTGGCGGCAGCTCCTGAAGCGCCGCCTGGCGATTCTCGGCCTCGCGCTCATCGCCATCGCCGTGGCCGGCGCCATCCTCGCGCCGCTGCTGACGCCGTACGATCCGAACGAGCAGATGTTCGACGGACTGACCCTCGAAGGAGCGCCGCTGCCGCCCAGCGAAAAATTCTGGCTCGGCACCGACCTGCTCGGACGCGACCTCGCCACCCGCATCCTCTACGGGGCCCGCACATCGCTGATCATCGGCATCGTGGCCAACGGGGCCGCATTGCTGATCGGCGCCCTGGTGGGCATCACGGCGGGCTATTTCCGCGGCTGGATCGGCAACGCACTGATGCGCTTCACCGATCTCATGATGGCGTTTCCCGCGCTGCTGCTGGCGATCTGCCTTGCCGCCATCCTGCAGCCGAGCCTCTGGATCGTCGCGCTGGTGATCGCGCTGGTGAACTGGGTACAGACCGCCCGCGTCATCTACACGGAGACGAGCTCGCTAGCCGAGCGGGAGTTCATCGACGCCGAGCGTACGATCGGCGCCAGTACGCCGCGCATCCTCTTCCGCCACATACTGCCGCATCTGCTGCCGACGCTGATCGTCTGGGGCACGCTGGGGATCTCGACCACGGTCCTCCTGGAGGCGACGCTGTCCTATCTCGGCATCGGGGTGCAGCCGCCGACGGCTTCCTGGGGCAACATCATCTTCGAGAACCAGACCTATTTCCAGGTCGCGCCCTGGCTGGTCTTCTTCCCGGGAGCGGCGATCCTGGCGCTGGCACTCGCCTTCAACCTCGTCGGCGACGCGCTGCGCGACATCCTCGATCCCACGCAGAGAGGCCGGGCATGATCGCGTATATCGGCCGCCGCCTGATCCAGTCCGCGCTGATCCTGCTCGGCGTCTCGATCATCACCTTCGCGCTGCTCTATCTGCTTCCGGCGGACCCCGTGCGCCAGATCGCCGGGCGCAGCGCGACGCCGCAGACAGTCGAGAACATCCGCCAGCAGCTCGGTCTCGACCAGCCTTTCTTCGTGCAGTACTGGCGCTACCTGACGAACCTCCTGACCGGCGATCTCGGCCGCTCGTACATCCAGCGGTCGGAAGTCAGCGAGCTCATCGTTTCGCGCCTTCCCGCCAGCCTGCTTCTCATGCTCGGCGCCATATTCTGCGAGCTGGCGATCGGCCTCACCATGGGACTGGTCGCGGCTACCAAACGCGGCAGCGCGACCGACCAGACGCTGATGCTGACCTCCTTCGTCGGCGTCTCGGCGCCGCAGTTCGTCGTCGGCCTCCTGCTCCTCTATGTTTTCGCCGTGCGGCTCGGCTGGTTTCCGATCGGCGGCTACGGCACCTGGAAACATCTGGTCCTGCCCTCCCTCACGCTCGGGGTCCTGGGTGCCGGCTGGTACGCCCGCATGATGCGCTCCTCGATGATCGACGTTCTGCGGCAGGACTATATCCGCACCGCGCGGGCCAAGGGCCTGAGGCGCGGCACGATCCTGGTGCGCCATGCGCTGCCCAATGCGATCCTGCCGGTCGTCGCCATGATCGGCATCGACATCGGCATCTTCATGGGCGGCATCGTGGTGGTGGAAAGCGTCTTCGGCTGGCCCGGCATCGGCCAGCTCGCCTGGCAGGCGATCCAGCGCGTCGACATCCCGATCATCATGGGCGTCACGCTGGTCTCGGCATGCGCGATCGTGCTCGGCAACCTGCTCGCCGACATCGTCGCCCCATTCATCGATCCGCGCATCAAGCTGCGCTGAACAAGAGCATCTGCAACGCAAACCAAAGAAGAAGGGAACACTGACATGAAGCAATTTCTGACGACAACGGTAGCCGCCTCGGCGCTGGCGCTGATGCTCGGCCTGATGCCGGCGACAGCGCAGGAACAGCGCGATCCCAATGCCAAGCCGGGTGGCGACATCGTCATCACCTACAAGGACGACGTCTCCACGCTCGACCCCGCGATCGGCTACGACTGGCAGAACTGGTCGATGATCAAGAGCCTGTTCGACGGCCTGATGGACTACGAGCCGGGGACGACGACGCTGAGGCCCGAACTCGCCGAAAGCTACGAGATCTCATCCGACGGCACCGTCTTCACCTTCAAGCTGCGCCCGGGCGTGAAATTCCACAACGGCCGCGATCTCACCGCCGAAGACGTCAAATACACACTCGACCGCGTCACCAATCCGAAGACCCAGAGCCCCGGCGCCGGCTTCTTCGCCTCGATCAAGGGTTTCGACGAGGTAGCCGGCGGCAGCGCGGAAACCCTGTCGGGCGTGACGGTGGTCGATCCGTCGACGATCAAGATCGAGCTGTCGCGTCCGGATGCGACCTTCCTGCATGTCATGGCGCTCAACTTCTCGCATGTCGTGCCCAAGGAAGAGGTCGAGAAATACGGGCCCGACTTCGGCAAGAACCCGGTCGGCACCGGCGCTTACAAGCTCGCCGAGTGGACGCTCGGCCAGCGCCTGGTGTTCGAGAAGAACGCCGACTACTGGAACAAGGGCCTGCCCTATCTCGACAAGATCACCTTCGAGGTCGGCCAGGAGCCGATCGTCGCGCTGCTGCGCCTGCAGAAGGGCGAGGTCGACGTCCCCGGCGACGGCATCCCGCCCGCCAAGTTCCAGGAAGTGATGAGCGACCCCGCCCAGAAGGAGCGTGTCGTCGAGGGCGGCCAGCTTCACACCGGCTACATCACGATGAACACGACGATGGCTCCCTTCGACAACGTCAAGGTGCGCCAGGCGGTGAACATGGCGATCAACAAGGACCGCATCGTCCAGCTGATCAACAACCGCGCGGTGCCGGCGAACCAGCCGCTGCCGCCGTCGATGCCCGGCTACTCTAAGGACTACAAGGGCTACGCCTACGACGCCGAGAAGGCGAAGGCGCTGCTGGCCGAAGCCGGCCACGCCGACGGGTTCGAGACCGAGCTCTACGTCATGAACACCGATCCGAACCCGCGCATCGCCCAGGCGATCCAGCAGGACCTCGCGGCGATCGGCATCAAGGCCAACATCCAGTCGCTGGCGCAGGCCAACGTGATCGCCGCCGGCGGCGACAAGGCCGGCGCCCCGATGATCTGGTCGGGCGGCATGGGATGGATCGCCGACTTCCCCGATCCGTCGAACTTCTACGGCCCGATCCTCGGTTGCGGCGGCGCGGTTCCCGGCGGCTGGAACTGGTCCTGGTATTGCAACGAGGACCTCGACAAGATGGCCTCGGAAGCCGACTCGATCACCGACCCGGCGAAGGCCGAGGAGCGTTACAAGATGTGGGGCACCATCTATGAGAAGATCATGGAGGATGCGCCCTGGGTGCCGGTCTTCAACGAGCAGCGCTTCACCATGCGGTCGCCGCGCATGGCGGGCGCCGACAACCTCTATGTCGATCCCGTCCATATCCCGATCAACTACGACTACGTGTATGTGAACGATGTGCAATAAGTGCGACTACACCATCCACGGACGCCACCATCACTTCGGCTGGGACAACAGTTTTGCCCCGGTCGAACGGGTGGCGCCCGGCTCCACCATCGAGTTCGAATGCCTGGACTCGTCCGGCGGCCAGCTGAAGCCTGACAGCACGGTCGCCGACGTCTCGACGCTCGACTTCGGCAAGGTCAATCCGGTGACCGGTCCCATCCATGTGGATGGGGCCGAGCCGGGAGACGCGCTGAAGATCACGATCGAGGCCTTCAAGCCGTCCGGCTTCGGCTGGACGGCGAACATTCCCGGGTTCGGCCTGCTTGCCGACGACTTCAAGGAACCCGCGCTCAATCTCTGGAAGTACGACGCAAGCTCGCTCGAGCCGGCGCTCTACGGAAAGAACGCACGCGTGCCGCTGAAGCCGTTCGCCGGCACGATCGGCAACGCGCCGGCCGAGGCGGGGCTGCATTCGGTAGTGCCGCCGCGCCGCATGGGCGGAAATCTCGATATCCGCGATCTTGCCGCCGGCACCGTCCTCTATCTGCCGGTCGAGGTTGCTGGCGCGCTGTTCTCCGTCGGCGACACCCATGCCGCCCAGGGTGACGGCGAGGTTTGCGGCACCGCCATCGAGAGTCAGATGAACACCGTGCTGACGATCGACCTCGTCAAGGATGCGCGGCTGAAGATGCCCCGCTTCACGACGCCGGGGCCGGTCACCCGGCATCTCGACGCCAAGGGCTACGAAGTGACCACCGGGGTCGGGCCTGACCTGATGACCGGCGCCAAGGTCGCGGTGGCGCAGATGGTCGACCTGATCGCGGGCGAGCACGGCCTCGATCCGGTGGACGCCTACATGCTGTGCTCGGTCTGCGGCGATCTCAGGATCAGCGAGATCGTCGACATGCCGAACTGGGTCGTGTCGTTCTACTTCCCGCGGGTCGTGTTCGAGTGAGCGCAGCAGGTCAGACCACCGCATCGACGAAACCGGCCGCCGAAGCATCGGCGCCGGTCCTCGAAGCTATAGGCCTGACCATCTCCGTGCGCGGGGAAGAGGGCGAGCGCGAGGTCGTCTCCGATCTCTCCTTCTCCCTGGCGCGCGGAGAAACGCTTTGCATCGCCGGCGAGTCGGGTTCCGGCAAGTCGATGACGTCGCTCGCCATCATGGGCCTGCTTCCGCAACCGGCCGCGCACCTTTCAAAAGGCTCCATCCGGTTTGGCAACCTCGATCTGTCCAACCTGCCTGAAAGCCAGATGCGCCGCATCCGCGGCGACCGCATCGCGATGATCTTCCAGGAGCCGATGACATCGCTCAATCCAGTCCTGTCGATCGGACGCCAGATCATGGAGGCGATCGAGGTTCATACGCCGATGTCGCGCCGCGAGGCACGCCGGCGCGCCATCGACGCCCTGAAGTCGGTGCGGATACCGGATGCCGAGCGCAGGCTGGACAACTACCCCCACGAGCTTTCGGGAGGCATGCGGCAGCGCGTCATGATCGCGATGGCGCTGGCGCTGAAGCCCGACATACTGATCGCCGACGAGCCCACCACGGCGCTCGACGTCACCGTGCAGGGCGAGGTGCTGGAGCTGCTGCGCGACCTGCAGCGCGAAACCGGCACCAGCCTGATCCTCATCACCCACGACATGGGCGTCGTCGCCGAGATGGCCGACCGCGTGATCATCATGCGCAACGGCCGCATGGTCGAAGAGGGCAAGGCCGTCGATATATTCGCTTCTCCGCAGACCGACTACACGCGCGAACTCCTGGCCGCCGTGCCGCGGATGCGGGTCGGCGCCGAAGCACGGCAAGCGCCGGAAGATCCGCAGGCGTCCGCCGGCGTCCCCGCCCCCGTCGCCACGGTGCGCGGCCTTCAGGTGCGCTTCGACCTGCACGGAGGCTTTTTCGGCCGGGTCGACCGGCGCGTCCACGCCGTCGAGAGCGTGAGCTTTTCGATCGCACGCGACGAGACCCTCTCCCTCGTCGGAGAATCCGGCTGCGGCAAATCGACGACCGCGAAAGCGATCGCTGGCCTGGTCCCTTATTCCGGCGACATCGCCATAGACGGGCGCAGCCTGCATGGCCTCTCCGCCGCCGAGCGCAACGCCGTCCGCCGCGACGTGCAGATGATCTTCCAGGATCCCTACGCCTCGCTCGATCCGCGCATGCGCGTCGGCGACCTCGTCGCCGAACCGCTGCTGATACACCGCATCGGCTCCAGGGAGGAGCGCCGCAACCAGGTCGCGTCGCTGTTCGAGCGCGTCGGACTTTCGGCCGATCAGATGGACCGCTATCCGCATGAGTTTTCCGGCGGCCAGCGGCAGCGCATCTGCATCGCCCGCGCGCTCGCGCTGAAACCCAAGCTGATCATCGCCGACGAGAGCGTCTCGGCACTCGACGTCTCCGTCCAGGCACGCGTGCTCAAGCTTCTGAAAGACCTGCAGCGCGAATTCGGGGTCGCCTATCTGTTCATCTCGCACGACATGGCCGTGGTCGAGAACATCTCCGACCGCGTCGCCGTGATGTATCTCGGGCAGATCGTCGAAATGGGCACGCGCGACCAGGTCTTCTCCAATCCCCGCCACCCCTACACAAGACGCTTGATCGAAGCCGTCCCGGTACCCGACCCCAAGCTGCGGCGGACGCATTTCGCCCGGCTGGATCGCGAGATTCCGAGCGCCGTGAGACAGGTGGGCGATCCGCCCCCCTTGCTGCACCTGCATGACGCAGGTGGGGGGCACCTGGTCGCCCAATAAGCTTGAGGACGACGACATGCCGGAAGTGCGCGCTTCGCAGCCGGCTTCCCCTTCTGTTCCCCCGATGGGATGTAGCGATAGCCTCCGTCCAACGGAATTCTGCACGTCACCTGTAGACATCACCGCCTTAATCACCCAATCTGGATCGCGGGAACAAAAGCGCCGCAAAGGCGCCTCGGGCATCGAGTGCGTATGACAAGAGGATGGACCCTGTACGATCCACGGCTGGCGTGGATTCTGGTAGCGCCCGTACTGCTGCTCCTGATCTTTTTCCTGCTGCTGCCGATCGCCGTGATGGCGGTCTACACCTTCTTCACCTTCGTCACCGCGGGTGTCGAGACGAGCGCGCTGACGCTGGCGAACTGGCACGAGTTCCTGACCGACGCCTATTATCACGGCTTCCTCATCAAGACGCTGCGGGTCGGCGCGGTGACGGCGCTCATCTGCGGCGTGCTCGGCTATTTTCCCGCCTATTTCATCTGGGCGACGACGTTCAAGCACAAGTGGCTGCTCCTGCTGCTGCTCATCGTGCCGTTCTGGATCAGCTTCACCATCCGCACCTTCTCGTGGATCCACATATTGGGCGAGCAGGGGCTGATAAACGTCACGTTGCTCAAGCTCGGACTGATCGACCAGCCGATGCAGATGCTCTACACGGAAGGCGCCGTGATCATGGGGCTGCTGCACTTCCTGCTGCCCTACATGATCCTCAACGTCTATGTCAGCCTCGAGGGCATCGACCGGACGCTGATCGCCGCCGCCCGCTCGATGGGCTGCACCAGCGCGCAGGCATTCCGCGAGGTCACGCTGCCGCTTTCGCTGCCGGGTCTCGCCGCGGGCCTGCTGCTCTGCTTCGTGCTGGCGGCCGGCAGCTACGTGACGCCGCAACTGCTCGGCTCCGGCCGTGACGCGCTGTTCGGAAACCTGATCTACGACACCATCATGGGGCAGTTGAACTGGCCGATGGGCGCCACGCTGTCGATCGTGCTCTTCGTCGTGCTCGGCTGCTTCGCCGCCCTGTACACCCGCTACATGGGCATGTCCCAGATCGTCAAAGGACTGGGCGGATGAGCGCTGCGGCACGCGGGAACCGAGAGGGGAGATGGGCCTGGCGGCTGACCGGCTTCGTCACGCTCTGCGTCTACATCTTCCTGTTCGCGCCGATCATCGCCACGGTCGTGTTGTCGTTCAACGCGTCGATGTTCGGCGGCTTTCCGATGACCGGCTTCAGCCTGCAATGGTACGGCAAGCTGCTCGGCAACGAGCAGGTCCTGGCGGCGTTCCGAACGTCGATGTGGATCGCGCTGGTCACCGCCGTGATCACGACGGCGGTGGGCGTGGTCACCGCCTACACGCTGATCCGCTTCGAGTTCCGCGGCAAGCAGATGCTGAACACTCTGGTTATCCTGCCCGCGCTGGTTCCCGAAACCATCCTCGGCGTCGGCCTTCTGGTGGCGATCAAGGCGGTCGACCAGCCGAGGACGTCGCTGCTCCTGGTGCTGGGCCACATCCTGCTCGCCGTGCCTTATGTCGTGCTCATAGCCCAGGCCCGGATGGTCGGCATCCGGCGCGTCTACGAGGAGGCGGCACTTTCGCTCGGGGCCTCGCGGCTGGCGTCGTTCCGGGAAATCACGCTTCCGCTGCTGGTCCCGGCGGTGGTCGCAGGCGCACTCCTCGCATTCACCATTTCGTTCGACAACACCTCGGCCAGCCTGTTCTGGCGGCCGGCCGGCGTCGAGACGATGCCCACCCAGATCCTGTCGATGCTGAAGATCTCGATCAGTCCGGAGATCAACGCGCTCGGCACGGTGATGATCCTGGTGACCGTCGGCATTCCGCTGATCGGCGGGCTCCTGCTGCAGGGCCTCACCAGATTGAGAAGACGCGGCAACCCAGAGGAGAAGACATGATGAAGCTGTCAACTACGAAACGGCTCGAAAGACTGCACGACCGGTATACGAACGGCGATCTCAGCCGCCGCACCTTCCTGACGCTGACGGCCGCAGCCGCGGCTTCCGCAGGCCTGTCGACGCCGTGGATGGGCCGCGCGCTCGCGGCTGCCAAGGAAGTCCGCTTCGACGGATGGGGCGGCGTGGTGCAGGAGGCGATCGACAAATACGCCTTCCAGCCCTACACGGCCAAGACCGGGGTCGGCGTGGTGCAGGGCACGTTCGGCGACGAGAACGAGATCATCACCAAAATCAAGACGTCGAAGCCGGGAGACTTCCAGATCGTCCACTCGTCGGGCGTCAACTACTACATCAAATATGTCAACGCGGGCGTGAACTCGGAGATCAACGAGGCAAACATTCCGAACCTTGCGAATGTGCTGCAGCCGATGATCGAACCCTTCCGCAAGCTGACGCCGAAGCTCTCGGCAGTGCCCTACGACTACGGAACGACGGGCCTCGCCTACAACACGACGGTGATCTCGCCCGAGGAGGCCAAGGAGAAGGGCGCAGCCCTGCTCTCCGACAAGAAATATGCCGGCAAGATCGGCGGCTATGCCGACATGACGACCCGCGTCTGGTACGCGGCGCTGGATACCGGACAGGACCCCAACAACATCAAGGACATGGAAGCGATCTGGGCCAAGGTGCGCGAAACGCGCGACCTGGCGAAGAAGTTCTGGAGCTCCGGCGCGGAGCTGATGGATCTTCTGTCCAAGGGCGAGATCGTGGTCACGGATGGCTGGTCCGGCCGCATCGCGGCGCTGCAGCAGCAGGGCCACCCGATCGGCTATCTCGATCCGACCGGCTCCTATGCCTGGATGGAGGACATGCTGATCCTCAAGGGTTCGCCGATGGCCGAATGCGAGGAGCTGATCAACTTCATGCTCGAGACCGACACGTCGATCGCGGTGGCGGAAGGCCAGAACTATCCGCCGTCCCTCGATCCGACCAAGGTCGAGCTCACCGACAAGATCAAGGCCCTGCCGGCCTTCGATCCGACCGGCGCGATGAAGTCGCTGACCTTTGCCGATCCGGTCTACTGGGCGGACAACGAGGATGCCTGGACCAAGCAGTGGGACAGGATTTCCAAGGGTGCCTGACAAGCTGACGGATCAGACCTCAAAGCCCCGGCCGTCGCCGGCCGGGGCTTCCCAGGCCGTCGCCGGTTCTGCTGCTGCCCGCCCGGGCGCCGAGGGCGGCACTCCGGCGGTCGAGTTCCGAGACATCGACATCGCCTACGGGAAGTTCGTCGCGGTGCGCGATTTCTCGCTGGCCATCCGGCGCGGCAGCTTCGTCACCCTGCTGGGCCCGTCCGGCTGCGGCAAGACCACCATCCTGCGCTCCATTGCCGGGCTTGTGGACATCTCGGGCGGCCAGATCTCGATCGGCGGAAGGCGGGTCGACGATGTCCCGATCTACAAGCGCAACATCGGCCTGGTGTTCCAGAGCTATGCGCTGTTTCCGCACAAGAACGTCTTCGACAACGTCGCCTTCGGGCTGAAATACCGCAACGTGCCGAAGGCCGATATCCAGCGCAAGGTGCGGCAGGCCCTCGAAATGGTGCGGCTGCCGGGCAGCGAGAAGAAATTGCCGTCGCAACTGTCGGGCGGCCAGCAGCAGCGCATCGCGCTGGCACGTGCCATCGTCTTCGAGCCGGAAGTGCTGCTCCTCGACGAGCCGCTTTCGGCGCTCGACGCCAACATGCGCGAGGAGATGCGCGTCGAGATCAAGAAGATCCAGAAAGAGACCGGCATCACCGCCATTTTCGTGACGCACGACCAGGAAGAGGCCCTGTCGATGTCGGACCGGATCGTCGTCATGAACGCCGGCGCCGTGGAACAGATCGGCACGCCCGAGGAGGTCTACGAGACGCCCGCCACCGCGTTCGTCGCCGATTTCCTCGGCAAGGCCAACATGCTTGCCGGAACCGTGAGCGCCGCCGATCAGCAGACCGCGACGGTGTCGCTCGCAGCCGGGCAGACGGTCACAGTCGCCTCTCCCAGAGCCCTTGCGCCGGGCGCCGCCGTCACGGTCGTGGTGCGCCCGCAGAAGCTGGCGGTCGGTCCCGCGGCGACGTCCAACCGGCTCGCGGGCCGGGTGGTCTCGACCTCCTATCTCGGCTCCAGCGCGATCTACGAAGTCGACATCGGCGGCAGGACGACGATCCGTGCCAACACGCCGATCAGCGGCAAGATCGCGCGCGAGGGTGAGGCGATCGACGTCGGCTTCGGTCCCGCCGACTGCGTGCTGCTGGACGAGAACGGATCGCGCATAGCATAAGGTTCAGACTCCGGCACAACCCGGCCGGCTACTGCTCGAAATCGTCGACGGCCTCGGCCGCGACCACACCCTTGCAGCAATAGGCGACCGGACCGGACATGACGGCCATGTCGCCCCGGATATCGATCGTCAGCGGACCGGCCGGGAGATGCACGGTGAAGCGGTCGCTGTCGCTGAGACCCCGCTGGCGCGCCGCGAAGGCGGCCACGCACGCCCCGGTTCCGCAGGCCTGGGTGGCGATGCCCGGGCGCTCCCATACCGCCAGCCGGATCGTCCTGTCGTCCATCAGCTGAGCCACGCCGACATTGATGCCTTCCGGAAACAGCGGGTCGTCGTGGATCGGAGCGGCGTCGCGGGCAAGGTCGATCCCCGCAAGACTGTCGACGAAGAAGACGGCGTGCGGATTGCCGATCCAGAGGCCGATGCCGTGATCGAGCGGGCCGTTGCGGACGGGCAGGTCGAACATGTCGACCTCGTGCGAGAGCGGGAAATCGCGCCAGTTCCAGCCGATGGGCCCGAGCTCCACGCTGACCTGCATCGGGCCCGAACGGCGGCATTTCAGCAGCCCCGCACGCGTCTCCAGTAGAAGCTCGCCATCGCCGCCCTCCTCAAACAACAGATGGGCGACGCAGCGGGTGGCGTTGCCGCAAGCCGAAACCTCGCGGCCGTCTATGTTGAAGATGCGCATCCCCGCCTTGGCGCCGCGGGCGGCCGCTGCCGGCGACGGCGGCTCGATGGTGAGCAGTTGCTCGCCACCGACTCCGACCTGGACGTCGCAGATCCTGATTATGTCGTCTTTCCGGAAGGCGCGGCGGTCGGAGCGCCTGTCGAAGATGACGAAATGGTTGCGCAGGCCGTGCATCTTGATGAACGGCCGCTCGGCAGCGTCGGGCGAAGGAATGTTGCGAATGTCCACGGGGCAGTGATCCGGCCAATCCCCGTCAATGTACTTTCGACGGGCCAGGATGCAACGTGCCGGCGAACATGAGCGGCCGTTGCCTAAGCCTCTGCCTCCGTGATCGTCTCATGGACGTCGCTCGCAGCGGCGAGAGACCGGATTCGTTTTATCTTTTCCGAACGCAATATCCTCGCCAGGCCGGCCAGCAGGTTCAGCTTCGTCGAGGATTTCTCGACGGGAACGAGCAGAACGGCGATTATGTCGACGGGGCTCTCGTCGATCGCCTCGAAGTCGATCGGCTTCGACAGTCTAACGAATAAGGCGAACGGCTTTTTCATATCCGGAATGGCTGCGTGAGGGATAGCAATCCCCTCCCCTATGCCCGTCGATCCAAGCTTCTCCCGGTTGTCGAGCGCCGAAAATATCGCAGCCTCGCCGATGCCGAGCTGCCTTGCGGCGATGGCGGAGAGCGTGCGCAGGAGGCTGCCCTTCGAGGAGGCGTTCAGGTCGAGGACGACATTCTCCGGGGCGAGGACATCGGAAAGTTTCATTGCATGCTCACTTCAACTACTGGTTTTCCAGGTCGGCTTCCCGCAGCCGGTAGCCGACCCCGGTCTCGGTCGTAATGTATTGCGGATCGTCCGGACTGCGCTCGATCTTCTGGCGAAGCTGCCGGACATAGACGCGCAGGTACTGGACGTCGGCCGAACTTCCCCAGACCTGCTTCAGCAGATGCTGGTGGGTGATGACCTTACCCGCGTGCTGCACCAGGATGCGCAAGATGTCGTATTCCCTGGGTGACAGCTTCACCTCCTTGCCAGCGACCCTGACGATGCGCTTGACCAGGTCGACCGAGAGGTCGCCCGTCTGGAACACCGGCCGTTCCCCCTGCTGCTGGAGCTTGTGCCGCAAGGCGACGCGGATGCGGGCGACCAGCTCCTTCATCCCGAACGGCTTGGTCACATAGTCGTCGGCCCCCAGTTCCAGCGCCCTGACTATGCCCGCCTCGTCGGTGCGGCTGGAAAGGATGATGATCGGCTGCTCGAGAAGTTCGCCACGCCATTTCTCCAGGAGGTCGTGGCCCGGCATATCCGGCAGGCCGAGGTCCAGCAGCACGAGGTCGGGGCGCTCGTCCCTGATGCGGTCGACTGCATCGCGGGCGTTTCCCGTTTCGACGACGCTGTATCCCTCCGTCGTCAGGCCGACGCGCAGCAGCTTGCGGATCGGTGGCTCGTCGTCGACGATCAGTATCTTCACGCTCGAATTGGTCATGTCAGATGTCCAGAGTTGGCGTTTCCGCCGGCACGGGCATGCGTATGGTGAACACCGCCCCGGATCCGTCCGTCCGGTTGCCCGCGACGATCGTGCCGCCCATGGCTTCGACGAAGCCGCGACAGATGGTGAGGCCCAGGCCTGTTCCGGCGCGCACATGGTCCGCCTTGCGGACCCGGTAGAAGCTGTCGAAGATGCGTTCGAGGTCGCCCGTAGGGATGCCTGGTCCCTCGTCGATGAGCTGGAGCATGACGGAACCCTCCTCTTTCCGCGCGCGTATTCGGACGGTCGAGCCGGCTGGAGCGTATTTCGCCGCATTATCGAGCAGGTTGAACAGGACCTGCTCGAACAGGACCGGATCGAGCTTCAGCATTGGCAGATCGGCCGGGATATCGATCTCCGTCCTGTGCCTCGCCATGATCTTCTGAGCGCGCCTGAGCGCGCTTCCGACGACGTCGCCCAGATACTGGAAAGCGAGGTTCGGTTCGGTGGCCCCGCTCTCGATACGCGTCATGTCGAGCAGGTTGGCGATGAAGCGGTTCAGGCGTTCCGATTCCTCGACGACCGTCGCCAGGAGCTCGCTGCGGTCAGCCTCCGACAGGGCGCCGGAATATTCCTTGAGCGCTCCCCCCGCCCCCATGATCGCCGCCAGCGGCGTCTTGAGGTCGTGCGAGATCGAAGTCAGCAGGGCCGAGCGCAGCTTGTCCGCCTCGGCGGCAAGCCTTGCGCTGTCGACGTCGGCGACGAGCTGGATACGCTCGATGGCCACGGCGGCCTGGTCCGCGAGGGCGTCGAAAAGGCGCTGCTGTTCCGGCGTCAGCAGCGGGCCTTGCCTGTCATTGTCCAGCCCGATCACGCCGATTGCGGTGCGGCCGGTGCGCAGCGGCAGGTAGAGCCGCCTGGCGCCCGGCAGCGTATCGGCGCCACGGCCGGCAGGGCGGTCGTGCTCCCAGGCCCATCGCGCCGCCGCGATGTCGGCGTCGACAAGCGTGTCGTCAGGGGGATAGCCGGCCTTGACCGCGATCGTCTCTCCCTCCGGCAGCAGGATCACCACGCGGACCTTGAGCATGGCCGCGATCTGGTGCGCGGTGGCCCACAGCACGTCGTCCAGCGTACCGGTGCCGGCTAGCTTCTTCGAGAAGAGATAGAGGTCTTCCGTCATGCGAGCGCGCTGGCGCGACGCGGCGGCCTGGCGCTGGACACGGGCCGTCAGGTTGCTGGCGATGACCGCCACGCCGAGGAAAAAGCCGAAGGCGATCACGCTCTCTGGATCGCTGATGTCGAGCGTGTAGAGCGGCTGCAGGAAGAAGAAGTTGAATGCGAGCGCGCCGACGACCGACGTGAACAATGCGGGCCACAGGCCGGCCGTAACCGCCGACATCAGCACGGCCATGAGAAAGACGAGCGCGATGTTGCGCACGTCGAGTACGCGGGACAACAGCGTGCCGAAGACGACCGCCACGCCGACATAGAGGGTCGCGAATGCGTAGGGCTGAAAACGAAAGCCGCTCGGTTCGACTATGCTCAAGCCGCGCGCAGGCGCGGCGTCGCGCTCCTTTCCGGAAATCACATTGACGCTGATGTCGCCGGCATATCTGATCAGCTCGTGGGTGATCGAGCCCTCCAGAAACTCGCGCCATCGCGGTTTGTCGGACCTGCCGATGACGAGATGGCTGAAGTTGTTGGCAGCCGCATAGCGCAGGATCTCGCGCGAAATATCCTGTCCGGGCAGGGTGACCGCGTCGCCGCCGAGCTGCTCGGCGAGGCGAAGCGTGGCGGCCAGCCGGTCCCTCTCGGCCTCGGAGAGATTGGTGGCGCGCGGCGCTTCGACATAGAGCGCCGCCCAGGGCGCACGAAGCCGGTCCGCCTGGCGCTTGGCGTAGCGGACGAGCGAGGGGCCGTGCGCCTGCTCGTCGATACATACGAGAACGCGGTCTCCGGCTGCCCACGGACCGGGAATGGCGTGGGACTGCATGTGGCGCAGGAGCTGGTCGTCGACGCGCTGGGCGGTGCGACGAAGCGCGAGTTCCCTGAGCGCGGTCAGGTTGCCGGGCGAGAAGTAGTTCTCGATGGCGCGCGCCGCGGTTGTCGGGAGATAGACCTTGCCTTCGTGGAGGCGCTTGATCAGATCTTCCGGCGTGAGGTCGATGATCTCGATGTCGTCGGCGCGGTCGATGATGGAATCCGGCACGGTCTCGCGCACCCGGACGCGCGTGATCTGCGCGACGATGTCGTTGAGGCTCTCGACATGCTGGATGTTGAGGGTGGTGTAGACATCGATCCCCCGGTCGAGGAGTTCCTGCACGTCGAGATAGCGCTTGGGGTGGCGGCTTCCCGCCGCATTGGTGTGCGCCAGCTCGTCGACCAGCACCAGCGCCGGCCTGCGGGCGAGGATGGCGTCGAGGTCCATCTCCTCGAGCGCCTGGCCCTTGTAGGGAATCCTGGCGCGCGGAATGACCTCGAAACCGTCGAGCAGGGCCTCTGTCTCCCGGCGTCGGTGCGTCTCGACGACGCCGATCACGACATCGACGCCGTCGGTCCTGCGCGCCCTGCCCGACATCAGCATTTCGTAGGTCTTGCCGACGCCGGGAGCGGCGCCGAGAAAGATCTTCAGCCGACCCCGGCCCTCGCGATTCGCGCTCTCCAGAAGCGCGTCCGGGGAAGGTCTGCCTGCGTCCTTGCGGTCGTCGTCCTTCATCGGCTCTGCTTCATGTCGCAAGTATCACCGGCGCGTTTCCGACACGGCGCGGGCAGAAGCTTTACCGCGCCGTCGCATCCAACGCCATATTGAGGGCCAGCACGTTGACGACCGGCTCGCCCATGAAGCCAAACTGGCGCCCTTCGACCTCGGCGTCGACCAAGGCGCGCACCCCCGCTTCGTCGACGCCACGGGCGCGCGCCACCCTCGGCGCCTGGAAATAGGCCGCCTCCGGCGAGATGTGCGGGTCCAGGCCGCTGCCGGAGGTCGTCACCAGGTCTATCGGGATCGCGGCGTTGGGGTTCTCGGCCTTCAACGCGTCGGCATCCGTCCTGATCCGCTCGATCAGCTTCGCGCTGGATGGGGCAAGGTTGGAACCGCTCGAGCCGGCGGCATTGTAGTCGTCGCCGGCGGCGGAGGGGCGGCCGTGGAAATAGCGGTCGCTGGTGAAGGCCTGGCCGATGATTTCGGAGCCGACGACCTGGCCGTCCCGCTCGATCAGGCTGCCGTTGGCCTGATGCGGGAAGATCGCCTGCGCGATGCCGGTCATGCCGAGGGGATAGATGAACCCGGTGATGACCGTGAGTGCGACGATCATGGCGATCGCCGGTCTGAGTTGCTTCAGCATGGAAGTCTTCCTTTTACGCCAGGCCAAGGGCGGTGACGGCCATATCGATGGCCTTGATGCCGGCGAACGGCACGATGATGCCGCCCAGGCCGTAGATGAGCAGGTTGCGGGACAGCAGCGCGCCGGCGCCGACCGCCTTGTACTTCACGCCCCTCAGCGACAGCGGGATCAGCGCCACGATGATCAGCGCATTGAAGATGATCGCCGACAGGATGGCGCTCTGAGGCGTGGCGAGGCCCATGACGTTCAGCGCGCCGAGCTGCGGATAGAACGCCAGGAACATCGCCGGGATGATGGCGAAATACTTGGCGATGTCGTTGGCGATCGAGAAGGTGGTCAGGGCACCGCGCGTCATCAAGAGCTGCTTGCCGATGCCGACGATCTCGATGAGCTTGGTCGGGTCGGAATCGAGGTCGACCATGTTGCCGGCCTCGCGCGCCGCGACCGTGCCCGTGTTCATGGCGACGCCGACGTCGGCCTGGGCGAGCGCCGGAGCGTCGTTCGTGCCGTCGCCGCACATGGCGACCAGCTTGCCCTTCGCCTGCTCCTCGCGGATCAGCGCCAGCTTGTTCTCCGGCGTCGCCTGGGCGAGGAAATCGTCGACGCCGGCCTCCGCGGCGATGGCCGCCGCCGTCATCGGGTTGTCGCCGGTGATCATCACCGTGCGGATGCCCATCTTGCGCAATTCCGCGAAGCGCTCGCGGATGCCGCCCTTGACGATATCCTTGAGGTAGACAACGCCGAGCAGCCTGCCGTCCTTGACCACGGCGAGCGGAGTGCCGCCTGCCGTCGCGATCTCGTCGGCGATGATCTGCACCTGACGGACGATCTCGGGCGTGATGCGCTCCGCACCCTGCCGCTCGACCTCTCTCAGGACGGCGTCGACAGCGCCCTTGCGGATGGTGGAGCCGTCGAAATCGACGCCACTCATGCGGCTCTGCGCGGTGAACGGCACGAAGGTGGCGTGCAGGCTCTGCATGTCGCGGGCGCGGATGCCGTATTTCTCCTTGGCGAGCACGACGATCGACCGCCCCTCCGGCGTCTCGTCGGCCAGCGAGGCGAGCTGGGCGGCGTCGGCCAGTTCCTGCTCGCTCACGCCGCGAACCGGCCGGAACTCGCTCGCCTGGCGGTTGCCGAGGGTGATGGTCCCGGTCTTGTCGAGCAGCAGCGTGTCGACGTCGCCGGCCGCCTCCACCGCCCGGCCTGACATGGCCAGCACGTTGAAGCGCACCAGCCGGTCCATGCCGGCGATGCCGATGGCCGACAGGAGCGCGCCGATGGTGGTCGGGATCAGCGTCACGAACAGCGCGACCAGAACGATCACCGGAACATAGCCGCCGGCATATGCCGCGAAGCTCGGGATGGTGACGACTGCGAAGGTGAAGATCAGCGTCATGCCGGCGAGCAGGATGTTAAGCGCGATCTCGTTCGGCGTCTTCTGGCGTTCCGCGCCTTCGACCAGGGCGATCATGCGGTCGATGAAGGTGGACCCGGCCGCCGCCGTGATGCGCACGCGAATCCAGTCGGAGAGCACCTGCGTGCCTCCGGTGACCGCCGAGCGGTCGCCGCCGGACTCGCGGATGACCGGCGCCGATTCACCGGTGATAGCTGCCTCGTTGACCGAGGCGACGCCTTCGACCACCTCGCCGTCGGACGGGATGATGTCGCCCGCCTCGACCAGGACAAGGTCGCCGACCTTCAGGCCGGCGCCGGGCACCATCTTGTAGTCGCTGCCGCCATTGGCGAGCAGCTTGGCCTGCGTTTCGGTGCGGGTGCGGCGCAGCGAATCCGCCTGCGCCTTGCCGCGCCCCTCGGCCACCGCCTCGGCGAAGTTGGCGAACAGCACCGTGAACCAGAGCCACAGCACGATCTGGAACGAGAAGCCGAGGTTTTCGGACCCTGTCGCGAAATCCTTCAGCAGCAGGACCGTCGTCAGCGCCGCGACCACCGCGACGACGAACATGACCGGATTCCTGGCAAGGCTGCGCGGATCGAGCTTGCGGAACGCGCCGCCGATGGCAGGGGCGAGGATACGGGAGTCGAGAAGGCTCGTTGAGCGGGTCTGGGTCATTTTTGGTCTCCAGCATCCATGCTGGTCCGGGAGTGTTGCTCGGACTGGATTTGAAGGAATTCGGGAAGCCCGGTCGCCAGCAGCCAGAGGGCGATAAAGGCCGCTGCCATCAGCAGGTAGGCGGCGCCGGCAGAAAATTGTCTGGGTCGTCTCGCTCTGCCGTCGCGCCGACGCGCGGAACCGGGTTTGTTCGGAAAAACTGGCATGGCTGCACCGGATCAGAAGGCCTGTCCCTGGACGATGGCGAGATGTTCGACGATCGGCCCGAGCGCCAAAGCGGGGAAGAATTCCAGGCCGCCCATGATCAGCACCACGCCTACCAGCAGGCCGATGAAGAGCGGCCCGGTCGTCGGGAAGGTGCCCGCCGATTCCGGCGCGGCCTTCTTCACGACCAGCGAACCGGCCATCGCCATCAAGGGGACGATCATGAGGAACCGGCCGACCAGCATGGCGAGGCCGATGGTGACGTTGTACCAGGGCGTGTTGCCGGACAGGCCGCCGAAGGCGGAACCGTTGTTGGCGGTTCCGGAGACATAGGCGTAGAGCGCCTCAGAGAAGCCGTGCGGGCCGGCATTGCCCATCGAGGCGACGCCCGTCTCCAGCACCACCGCGATCGCCGTGAAGCCCAGCATCGACAGCGGCAGGATCAGGAGGGCGAGCATGGCCATCTTGACCTCCTTGGCCTCGATCTTCTTGCCGAGATATTCCGGCGTGCGGCCGACCATCAGGCCCGCCACGAAGATCGACATCACGACGAAGAGCAGCATGCCGTAGAGGCCGGCGCCGACGCCGCCGATGACGACCTCGCCGAGCATCATGTTGATGAGCGGGATCATGCCGCCGAGCGCCATGAAGCTGCCGTGCATGGCGTTGACCGCGCCGCAGGAGGCGGCGGTGGTGACGACTGCGAAGAGGGCCGAGAGCGCGACGCCGAAGCGGGTCTCCTTGCCTTCCATGTTGCCGCCCTCGATGCCGAGCGCATGGACGAGCGGATTGCCGGCGGCCTCGGCCCAGTAGCAGACGGCGACGCCGGCGACGAACAGGACGCCCATGGCTGCGAAGATCGCCCAGCCCTGGCGCTCGTTGCCGACCATGCGGCCGAAGACGTTGGTCAGCGCCGCGCCGATCGCGAAGATCGAGACCATGTGGATGAGGTTGGTCAGCGCGGTCGGGTTCTCGAATGGATGCGCCGCGTTGGCGTTGAAGAAGCCGCCGCCATTGGTGCCGAGATGCTTGATCATCATCTGCGAGGCGACCGGCCCCTGGGCGATCGTCTGCTGCGCGCCTTCGAGCGTCGTCGCCACCGTATAGGGATCGAGGTTCTGCGGAACGCCCTGCCAGACCAGCACCAGCGTGCCGACGACGCAGATCGGCAGCAGCACGTAGAGGGTGGCGCGGGTCAGGTCGACCCAGAAATTGCCCAGCGTCCGCATCGACTTCCGCGAAAAGGCGCGGATCAGCGCGACGGCGATAGCGATGCCGGCAGCGGCGGACACGAAGTTCTGCACCGCCAGGCCCGCCATCTGGGTGAAATACGACATGGTGCTTTCGCCGCCGTAGTTCTGCCAGTTCGTGTTGGTGACGAAGCTGACCGCGGTGTTGAACGCCAGCTCCGGCGGAACGGCGGTCATGCCTGCGGGATTGAAAGGCAGGACGCCCTGGAAGCGCTGCATGAGATACAGCAGGACCAGGCTTGTGATGCTGAAGAACAGCAGCGCGGCGGTGTAGGTCGTCCAGTGCTGCTCCTCGGTGTCGCTGGTGCCGGCAAGCCGGTAGAGCCCGCGCTCGACAGGCCCGAAGACGACGGAGAGGAGGGTGCGCTCGCCATTGAAGACGCGCGTCATGTAGCCGCCGAGCGGCTTCACGAGGAGAATGATGATCCCGCAAAAGACCAGGATCTGGATCCAACCGTTGATTGTCATTGGCTGCTTCTTTCTGGGCGACGAACCGTGGTCAGAACCGCTCGGGGCGAGCGAGGGCGTAGATCAGATAGGCGCAGATCAATGCCGCCACGCCTGCGCCGAGGATGTATTCGACGACCATTTCCGTTTTTCCTTACTCAGATTCTTTCGCAGACCTTGATGTAGCCAAACGTCAGCGCGAAGAACCCGAAGGCGATTGCCAGCACGAAGGCGTCCATTCAGTCAGCTCCTGGGACTGCGGATCGCGATGCGCACGGGAGGTCCGCCCCATGCGACCCGACGACAATTCCCGCCCTCGCAGCCGATGCGGTGCGATCAGGAACGGGAACTTCGCCGGCTATATGGGGGGCAACCGCATAAAGGTTCGAGACGGAACAGCGGCCGAAGAAATATGAATCTTATAAAGATTTTTCGGCGGGCCGCCCGGCAGATGGAGGAGGACGGGCAGGACGCGGCGGCCGTTCGGCCAAGTCGGGAGAGGTCGTGGCGCCAGTCGGGCCTTCCGGCCTATGCGTTCACGTTCGAAACGCAATGACGGCTGCAAGGCAGCCTCGGATGTGCCGGACGACGGGGGCGACCGGTGGTTATCCTGTTTCCGTCGCGCCCTGGGTATTTGCGTTGGGTGACCGGCGCGGTCTTTTCGCGCCGGTCTGAAAGGAGGAGTCTTTCCTCAGGCCCTGCCGACCTGAGCCTGCCCGGTCTCGCCGGCAACCGGTCCCGCGAAGCGCGGCGTCGCCCCTGCGGCTTCCTCGCAAAGCTCCAGATGCTTTGCCAGCGCCTGGTTCGACAGGACCGCGCTGATCGTCATGATGTCGCGGCCCTGATATCGGGGCATCTGCTGGACCTCCTTCAGTCGCTCCAGTAGTGCGAGTCGGGTCATGATGTCGCTCCTTTGCTAAACGGCGTGGTTGTTAACTGTCAGGCCGCCTTTTTACCTGAATTGACGGGCTTCTTCTTGGCCGCGTCCAATGGGATCTCGATGTCGACTTCGAGCGTCGAGACTTGGTCGCCGCGCTCCATCTTCACGCTGACCTTGTCGTCGTCGATCTTGACGTGCTTGGCGATGACGCGGAGGATTTCGTCGCGCAGCTTGGTGACCAGCTCGGAATCGCCGGTAGATGCCCGCTCATGGGCAAGCAGCACCTGCAGGCGCTCGCGCGCCGCGGGCGCGGACTGCGGGGAACGGGAAAAGAAACGAAGCAGGTTCATGCCGCCTTCCTTCCGAATATCTTGCCGAAGAAGCCACGCTTTTCGCCCGGAACGGTGACCGGAACGGCCTCACCCTTGAGCCTGCGGGCCGCGTCGAAATAGGCGCGCGCCGGGGCGCTGGCGCTTTCCGCCAGAGTGACCGGCGAGCCGACATTGGACGCCTTGAGCACGTCCATGCTTTCCGGGATGATGCCTAGCAGCGGGATCGAGAGTATCTCGAGCACGTCGTCGACCTTCAGCATGTCGCCGCGCTCCGCACGTACGGGGTCGTAGCGGGTGAGAAGCAGGTGCTTCTCCATGCGCTCGCCGTTCTCGGCCTTCAGCGTCTTGGAATCGAGGAGGCCGATGATGCGGTCGGAATCGCGCACCGAGGAGACTTCCGGATTGGTCACGACGATGGCGACGTCGGCATGGCGCATGGCGAGCGTGGCGCCGCGCTCGATGCCGGCCGGGCTGTCGCATATCACCCAGTCGAAGGCGCTTCTCAGGGCGGTGACCACCTTCTCGACGCCCTCCGGCGTGAGGTTGTCCTTGTCGCGGGTCTGCGAGGCCGGCAGCAAATAGAGCGTCTCCAGCCTTTTGTCGCGGATCAGCGCCTGCGCCAGCTTGGCTTCGCCCTGGATGACGTTGACGAGGTCATAGACCACGCGCCGCTCGGCGCCCATCACCAAGTCGAGGTTGCGCAGTCCGACGTCGAAATCCACGACGACGACCTTCTCGCCGTTCTGTGCAAGCGCGGCGCCCAGTGCGGCAGAGGTCGTCGTCTTGCCGACGCCGCCTTTGCCAGATGTGATAACAACTACCTTTCCCATTGACCTCTCCTTGTTCTCGTCGCCCGCTTTCGGCTCAGCCGAGTGTTTCCGTCCTGACGGTTCCGCCTTCCAGCCAGATCTGGACCGCCCGTCCGCGGAGATCCGGCTCCATGTCCTCGGCCGTCTTGTAGAAACCGTCGATGGCGATCAGCTCCGCCTCGAGCTTGCTGCAGAAAATCCTGGCCGACGCGTCCCCGGTGGTGCCGGCCAGCGCCCGTCCCCTGAGCGTGCCGTAGATGTGGATCGAGCCGCCGGCGACGATCTCCGCGCCCGATGCGACCGAACCGACGACCGTGACATCCCCCTCGGGGAAGAAAAGCGACTGGCCCGAGCGCACCGGCTCGGTCACGATCATGGAAGGTGTCGCCTTGACCGCCGGCGCCACGGAGACCGGTATCGCGACGGTTTCCTCGTCGGCATCCGGCTCGGTCGTTTCCTCGGCCGGAGGCTCGAAATCCGAGGCCGGACGGCCATCGGTCATCGCCGGCGGCAGGTCGGTTCCGAGCAGTGACGGGCGCGCGCCTTCGATGCCCATGATCCGCACATTTCGCGTGCCGAGCTGGCTGACGAGGTCGCGCAGCTCGGCGCGGTTTATGTCGAGGCCGTCGACATCGAGCACCACCGGGCGCCTCAGGAAGAATCCGGCGGAACGGGATGCAAGATCGTCGAGCCGTGCCAGCCAGTCTTCGAAGGGCAGCTCCGGGCTCAGTGCCAGGGCAAGGAAGGATCGCCCCTTGAGGCGGATGGGCCGGGGTTGCGTTAACACGTTGGTCACTTTGGTAAATTTTCCGTTGACTCGATCTACGGAGAAAATGGTTAACAGAAAGTAAATGCCCGGCCCGTCAGCGCCTGCGCAGCCGGGGTCAGGTCCGCCTTTCGGGCTTCTCGACACGGGTTTGCACCGGTTAAGCGCGTCGCGGATTTTTTTGCGATGTAGTTTGGGCGGATGGTCAGGCAGAATGGGCCGCCAACACCCGGCAGGAGTGCTTTGCTAGGCTGTTTTCCAGGCAAGACAAGCGATACCGACCGCACAGCGGCGGCCGCCAGCTCATCACCGCATTTTCCTGGTTCCGCGAGCCACTGTCCCGCTTCGCCCGAGCGCCGGCCTGATTCGATTCGCTCCGTACCTGTTCGAAGCCGATCGGGGCGTCGCTAGGCGGCGGATCTGCCGTCGCGATCGATACCGTCGATCGATCCAGAGGGCTTGAAGACGTGCAGCCTGAGCCGGCTCTGGACAGCGCTCGATCGCCTGCACGCCGGGCGATGAACGATCAGGCGAGCCGGCGCGACAGATTTTCCGCGGCGTTCATGACCCGCTCGATCAGGTAGTCGCGGTTCGGCCGTGTCAGCCGCTGCTCGGGCGCAACCACCGACAGCGCCGCGATGCAGTGTCCCGAGACATCGATGACCGGCGCCGCGACACAGCCGGCATGCTCGTTGGTCTCGTTGAGCTCGGTGGCGTAGCCTTGCTTGCGAAACTTCCTGATCTGGGTGATGAGCTTCTTCACGTCCGTGGCGGCGCGGCCGGTCGGCGAAGGCTGAACGGTCGAGCTGAGCAGCTTGGCCAGCGCCTTGTCATCCATGTCCGACACCAGCAGCCGGCCCGCCGCCGCCCAGTTGACCGGAACACGGGAGCCGACCTTGCTGATAATGCGCAGGGGCCGCACCCCTTCTTCCTTCAGCAGCACCATCATCAGGTCGTTGTCGAGAACCGACAGCTGGACGGTCTCGCCGGTCTCGTCCCGCAACTGCTCGGCGATCCGGGAGCCGTCCCTCAACAGATCGACATGGCCGCGGTAGGCCATGCCGAGCTCGAAGAGCTTGCGCCCGAGAAACAGCCCGCTGCCGCGGCCGGAAGGCGCCAGATAATCACTCTCGGACAGCGTGCGGACAAGCTCGTAGGCAGTCGACTTCGGGATCGAAAGCTCGGTGACGATCTGCGCCACGGTGATCGGCTCGCCGCGCTGCAGCATCAGCTCCAGGATGTCGAGAGCTCGGCGGACGCTGCGCGAGCCGATGTTTTCATCCTCGGCAACCGTCTCGGGTTGGGTCTTGGCTTTCGATTTCAAAGGAGTGCGCATATTCTTGCTTTCCAGGATCACAGACCACATCCAGCATTCGGAAACGTTACGGTTGCCGCCCGGAAACCGGACGCCAGCGAGTTCTCGAACTACCGGTCGGTCTGGCGCATCAGATGCGGGCAATCCTGCTCATATTCACCCTCAGTAAACGGCGCGTCCGCCGGAAAGATCGAAGGTGAAGCCGGTGGTGAAGCTGCACGCCGGCGACACGATCCAGGCGATCATCTCCGCCGCCTCGTCGAGTTCGCCGCAACGCTTCATCGGGATCTTGTCAGTCATGTACTTCACCTGCGCTTCGGGCAGCGCCGCCACCATCGGCGTGCGGATGACGGCGGGCGCCAGCGCGTTGACGGTTATGCCGGTCTCCGCATAGTCCTTGCCCATCGACTTAACGAGACCGATCACGCCGGCCTTGGTCGCCGAATAGGCTGTCATGCCGGCGTTGCCCTCCTTGCCGGCGATGGAAGCGATGTGAAGTATCCGCCCATAGTTCTTTTCGAGCATATGGGGCAGCACAGCCTGAGAGACGAGCAGCGGCCCGAGGAGATTGATGCGGTAGACGAAGTCGAAATCGTCCGGATCGACCTGATGCGCCTTGAGATTCGCCTTGCCGGTGACGCCGGCGCAATTGACCACAGCGTGAAGCTGCCCGCTTTCGCTGACGACCTTTTCCCAGACGATGGATTGAGCGGCCGCGTCAACGATATCGATGGCATGAGCCTTGGCACTTCCGCCCGCCGCCGTGATTTCGTCGGCCGTACCCGCTGCACCGCTGATGTCGCGATCGAGGCAGACGACCGTGACCCCTCGCCCACCCAGCAGCATAGCCGCAGATCGTCCGATCCCGCTTGCCGCGCCAACAACGGCAACTGTGTAAGGCGAAGGAAATCCAGGCATGCGATACTCATCGGTTGCAATGTCGATCCGGCGCAAGCTAATCGAGTCCGATTCTCCAGACAATAGTCCAGATTACCGGAATTTTCCCCAAACCGGCGAGCCCGTTGGCATCGCCGTGCAATCAATATACATTTCGTATACGAATCGTATATTGGAGCCGAAATGGGCATCGTGAACATAGATGACGATCTGCACGACCAGCTGCGCAGGGCGAGCAAGGTATCGTGTCGCTCGATCAACGCGCAGGCCGTCTACTGGATCAAGATCGGCATGCTGTGCGAGACCAATCCGTCGTTGAGCTTCACCGAGATCATCGAGCGCGAACTGAGCTCCGCGGGCGTTTCGACCCAATCACTTGGCGTGACCGAGGCATGACGAAGCAGCCTCGGGAACTGGCCCTGCTGGCCGAGTCCGGCCGGCTGCTGGCATCCGTGTTCGGACTGCTCGACCGAACCGCGCTAGCCGGCATGTCGACGCTCCAGGTCAACGAGATGGTCGAGCGCTTCATCGTCCACGATCTCCGGGCAAGGCCCGCGAGCAAGGGCCAGTACGGCTACGGTTTCGTGTTGAATTCTTCGGTGAACGATGTGGTCTGCCATGGCGTCCCATCGCAATCGGAGGTGCTTCGGAGCGGCGATATCGTCAATTTCGACATCACGCTCGAAAAGAACGGCTATATCGCGGATTCCAGCAAAACCTACCTCGTGGGCGAGGTGAGCCCAGCCGCCAGGAAACTGGTCCAGACCACGCAAGAAGCCATGTGGAAGGGCATCCGGGCGGTTCGCCCGGGTGCGCGGCTCGGCGACATCGGCTTTGCGATCGAGCGACATGCCAAGCGAAACGGCTATTCGGTGGTGCATGAATATTGCGGCCACGGCATCGGCCGGAAGATGCATGAGGAACCGCAGGTGCTGCACTTCGGAAAGCCGGGAACGGGGATCGTGCTCCGTGAAGGCATGGTTTTCACGATCGAGCCGATGCTCAATTCCGGTCGGCGAAGCGTGAGAACCGAGGCCGACGGCTGGACCGTCGTGACGAAGGACGGATCGCTTTCGGCACAGTTCGAGCACACCGTCGCCGTCACGGCTTCCGGCGTGTCGATCCTGACGCTGCGCCCTGGCGAGTTGGGCTGAGAGGCGGTGGCTGACGGCCGCTGGCGCGCCTCCAGCATGCATGCACCAGTCCGGTTGAGCGCTTCTCGCAAGTGACAATCCTCGGATTTTTCAAGCACTGCATCAGTAGAAGGTTTGCCCAACATACCAAGGCATGAGCCGTCCAGGATTTCGCCAATGCCGACACGATCTTTGTATGGAATTTCTCGCCTAGTTCAGTTCGGCTGTCCGTCTGCGCGTCAGAGACGGCGATTCACCGTAGATCCTGCGATAATATGTGGAGAACCGGCCGAGATCGGTGAAGCCCGCGCTCAATGCCGCCTGCGTCACGCTCATCGGCGCGGAATAGGGATTGGATAACGAACGGTGTACTGCAGCGAGCCGCCGCAAGCGGATATACTCCATGGGGCCGACACCGAGCGTTTCATGAAACGCCCGGTGGAGAGTGCGCCGCGGCACGTGAAGCGCCAGGCAAAGTTCTGATATGTGGATCGGCCGATCCGGCTTCGTCCGGTCCACATAGTCCTCGACCGCGCGCACGATCCTTGAAGCGATGTGCGAAGTACGTTCCGAGTCCAGGCTGGCCTGCCCATCCAAAATGCCAGCGACGAAAGCTTCGAGAAGCGAGCGCCGGAAATAGTCCACAGCGTCGGGAGAAGCCGGTATGTCGCCATCGCGCAGCTGCGCGACTTTGCTGACGATCTCGCGCTGGGTGAAGTCGCGACCGGACGGCGAGGGGCGGCATCGATGGATTCTCGTCCAGAATTCCGGGTCCTGCAGCGCCCTTTCGCCGGTGGAATACGCTGCGAGTTCCTCTTCGCCGAGCGTGACAGTGACATAGCGCGAACGGCCCGTGAAACGCCCCTCCTGCTCCACTCCTTTGGGAAATACCACGATGTCACCGGGCACAACATCGTAGTCCCATTGCATCACTTCCCCGCTGCTCTCGATCAACATGCCGATGGTGACGAGATCGGGATTCATGACACCGCGGGCGCGGATAACCCTCGATCTCGATCCGCATCCGTGAACTCGAAGCGGAAGCGGGCGGAGCGCTGTTTGCAAGAAGCAGTCGCGGTGTCCGCATGACCGACAAGGGGAGAGCCATGTTCGACCATGTCGAGCGGGTGATTTCGCTGCTTGGCGACCTGGACGGGCACGTGCGTGATGTCGGTCCGCTTCGAGGCCTCATGCGCTTTGGCGTACCCGACAGCTTCGCCCTTTGTTGTCTGCCGCGCTTCATGGCGGCTCTGGAAAGCCTGCATCCTGAGCTCAATCTCGCCATGACGGTGGACAACAGCCGGGTGCTCGCCCAGCGGCTGGAGGAGGGCTTGCTGGACCTCGCCATCCTCGCCCAGCCAGAATTGACCAGGGCGTTCCGGTTCGAGACCCTGGGCCAGCAGTCGATCCTGTGGGTAGCGAGCCCCGCCATCGGGCTACCAGCCCGAGCACTTTCGCCGGATGACATCAAGCAGTTGCCAATCCTGACCAATCCATCGCCTTCCCCTACCTTCTCCATCCTGATGGACTGGTTCGCGAGTCATGGCCTGATCCCGGCCAAGGTCAGCACCTGCAATTCCATCGCCGCTATAACAAACGTGGCCGTTTCAGGCGGAAGCGTCTGTGTCTTGCCCACCTGCGTGGTCCAGGACTACCTCGTCTCCGGCGAGCTGGTCGAGTTGGCAATCCATCCGCCTCTGCCGCTCCAGGAGATCATGATCGCCTATCCTCGGGGTAGCGGCGCGCGAGCGATTCCGCGCATGGTCGAAATCATCGGCGCGGCTATGCATGATACCGGCTTTGTAACTTCAGAAATGAATCAGCCGCTGCCTAGCGCTTAGGTGTCGTCTCCGGCCGGCACCATTCGAGTGACCCGCCAATCGGTGACGCAACGCCGCGGCCGCCAACGGTAAAGCTGCGACGATACCAGCGGACCTCCTTGATCGATGGGGACTTACGGCTAACCGGATTCTTCGAGATGCCGACGTTCCGTCCAGTGGTAGCGGCAGCGTAGTTGTGCTCCACACGTAAAAGGCGGCGCATATGCAATTGTGCTAACCTGGCGCACCGTTTCACTGCCTCTTCAGCGAGATAAACCTCGACCGCTGTGGAAGAGCCTGTTAACAAATAGCTGGCTGTGGGAGCTTTAGTCCTATGTGGGACGAGACAGCTTATTCATAGCTGTTAGGTGGCAGCTAACGGCGGTAGGGTGCCATGCCGTCCTTCATAAGCTCACGTGCATCACACGTCGCGCCGGACTTTTGTCCGGTAAACCTATCCCGTTCATATGTTCTCGCTTGGGCTAAGGTAACAAGCGCTGAGGCACCTCAGCCTTGGCAGTGCGAACAAGATCATCGCGCAACGATTTGGCCTCGCGGAGGCGACGTCAAGAACCATGCTACCCAGCAGACTCCGTTCGATCACGCTCCTCGTTCGCGTCCAGACGGCAGCCTAGGTCACTAGCCTCGCGGAACCATACGCCGACATTCAGCGGCGGTAATCGTGGCAGAATAAGCGGGTAAGCACATGTGTGGATTATTCGGCTGGTTCGGCAAGAAACCTTGTGGCGGCGACGAAAGGATCGGGGTCCTATCAAGGCTGCTTCAGCATCGCGGGCCGGATGATGCGGGCTACGAAAGCGGGGCGGATTGGGGGCTGGGCTTCCGTCGCCTCAGCATCCTCGACCTGAGCCCGCTTGGCCATCAGCCAATGGTGTCGCCTGAGGGTCGTTACTGGCTCATCTTCAACGGCGAAATTTATAACTATATCGAGCTGCGGCAAACGCTGGAGCGCGAGGGCGAACGGTTCCAAAGCGGCTCAGACACTGAAGTGCTGGTTCGTCTTCTGGCGCAGGAGGGTGCGCAGGCACTGCACCGCCTCAATGGCATGTTTGGATTCGCCTTCGTGGATACCCACGCGCGGACCTTCATCATTGCAAGAGACCGTTTGGGCGTGAAGCCGCTGTACTATCATCTGGGGCAAGGAAGTTTGCGCTTCGCCTCGGAGCTGAAGGCGCTGCTCGCATGGTCTGACGCTCCGCGTGAAGTGGATCCTGCCGCAGTCGCCGAGTATCTGGCGCTGAACTATCTCTCTACCGAGCGATGCATCTTCAAAGGCTATCAAAAGCTGCCGCCCGCACACTATCTGACTGGGAGACTGGACGAGCCGCACCGCGCCCGATTGGGCCAATACTGGCAGGTGGCGGCGGACGAGGCTGGCACGGATGCGCTGTCGTCTGCCCAACTGGACGACCTGCTGGCCCTCCTGACCGACGCCACCCGGATTCGTCTTCGAAGTGACGTTCCCGTCGGCATTTTCCTATCCGGCGGCATTGATAGCGGGCTGGTGGCTGCCCTGGCGGGTGGGGCCGCGGAGGGAAGGCGCCCACTTGCACTCACCGTAGGCTTTTCAGAGCGTGATTACGACGAGAGCGACTTTGCCCGCGCCACGGCCGAGCGTGCCGGGTTGGAGCACCGCCTCATCATGCAACAGCCCGCCAGCCTCTCCAATATAGACCGCCTCGCCTGGTTCTACGACGAGCCGTTCGGCGACGCATCTGCGCTGCCTACCTTTGCCCTCTGCGAGGCGGCTGCAGAGCATGCGACAGTCTTTCTGGCAGGGGATGGCGGCGACGAGGCGTTTGGCGGCTACCGTCGTTACGTGGAGGCGCAACGGTACCGTTGGCTTGCAACGTTACCCGCCCCGATTGGTTGGGCGATGCGCGGGCTGTCGCAAATGTTGCCGGCTCTTTCATCGCGCCGTTATCGTCTGCTGAAAAGTGGTCTGCGGGACGGGGGCTACGCCGCCGCCTTTGATGGCGTCCCCGCCGATCCGGCACTGCAACTCGCCATCGGCCCCATTGTGCGCGACCATTTCGCGGCGGCAGGCGCGCCGCTCTGGGACCGGTGGCGCGCCACGCGCGGGCAAACGATTCAGGCGCGTCAACAAGCGCTGGATTACGCGCTATATCTGCCGGATGACATCCTTGTGAAGATGGACCGAGCCTCGATGGCGCACTCTATCGAGGTGCGTTCGCCATTCCTGGATTACCGCGTCGTCGAATGGGCCGCGAAGTTGCCCCGTTCGGCACTCCTCAACTCCCGCGAGGGCAAGCTCCCCCTGCGAAAGCTGGCGGAGCGGCTGTTGCCGACGCAGGTGCAGCGCGGCAGCAAGCGCGGCTTTGGCGTTCCGCTTCACGCCTGGTTCCGGCAGCGAAGCGGGCAGATATTCCTGCGCGAACGGCTGCTTTCCCAGGAGGCGAAGGCGCGCGGTTTCTGGGATGTGATGTGCATGGAACGCATCATCGCGGCCCACGCCTCGGCGGATGGGCGGGACTTCGGGCCGCTGTTGTGGCGGTTCCTCTTTCTGGATGCGTGGTCGCGCACCTATGCGGACAGTGACGCCTTTTTACAAGGGCCGCCCTCGGCAACGCAGCCCGCTCCAGGCTGAATGAGCAAGACGCTGTCGCAACGTGTCCAGTACCAACCAGCATCGATATGACGTGAAGGACCGTCATCACGAGTTGCGCGCAGCGAAGGCGGCTTCCTCCGACGAGCGGTCAACGCGAACCTCAGACGCTTACTGTAGAGTAGGTGCGCTGGGTGGTGGCCGGGAAACGAGCGACACCGTATAGCGGTATTTGCCTGAAGGCAGCTTCGGAATGGCTTCGACGAACTCGAAGGTCACTTGGCATGCCGGTCCCATGACAAGCTGTAGCGAACCGCGAATCTCCTCCAAGGCACCTTCCGGCGGCGGCGCCACGGTTACCATTTTGATCAGAATCGAGTCGTAGTCCTGCTGGACGATCTGGGTCTTCTTCAGCCAGCCGGAATTATGCACGACTCCAACGAAGTGTATGAAGAAGTTTCCAGGGATGGTTGAACCGTCCTCGCGCACAAAGGCGTCCGTTACGCGTCCGGTTATCGTTGCCAATCTTTCGACCGAGGGCGTCGGCGCGGTGATCATCGCGCCGACCACAGCGCGGTCGCCGATCCGGTAGCGAATAATAGGCATGGCATAGTTGGTCAGGCACGTGACCAACACGTCACCTTCTTCGCCTGGGGCGCAGGGCTCACCTGCTTCATCAACGACCTCAACGAAGTGGGTAAAGGTAAAAACCTCCATCCCTGCTCCGGCTGTCCGCTCACCAGCCAGGTCGCCGACCTCGCGCGAGCCGTAACGGTTAAGCACGGGACAGTTGAAGGCACGCGTGACTTCTTCGCGGATGAAGGGATAGAGCGTTCCGGCGCTCGAGACGACGCTTCTGACCGGGGGCAGCTCGATCTGCGCGGCATTGATGTAGCGCGCAAATTCATAGACGCTTTCGGCGTAAGCTTCGATGATGACTGGGCGCGCACGCCGAATGATTTTCACATATTTCTGCATGTGTTGTCTGCTTAGATCGAAGGAGTTGAGCAACCTCCGATTCCGGATGAAGTTGCTGAGCTTGTTGCGCCATCCCACCGTGCCAAACAGAATATCGCGGTCCGACCCCCAGAGCTTGACGAAAGGCTCACCCACGGCTCGACCAGCCCAGGAATAGTGCATCTCGGTCAAGGCCTGGCTCATGTCGTTGTAGTATCGATCCTGAAGTAACGTCACCGGCTCGCCACTGCTGCCGCCTGAACTGTTCTTGTGCCACGCTCGCGCGGCTAGATCATCGCTCTTCAGAAGCTCGAATTTCGTGCGCAACATCTCCCGCGTAAGCTCCGGCGCTTGCCGAAAACGTTCGAGATTCACGCGATCGCCGTGCACCACGCCGGCGGCGGCCAGCACATCGCGATAATGCGGTACGTTGTGTGCAGCGTGTCGCAAAAGTTGCGAAAGCCGCTTTTGCTGCGCTTCGCGCTGCCGTGAGATCGGCCAATTGTGGAATTCATGCAGGAATGAACAGTAACCGGGGATCGGATTGCGGGAAATCCGTGCGTCGTAGACCTTCAAGACCGGTGCACGCCAATTAAGCACGGGGCCTCCGATCTAGAATGCTCCAAAGCAGTTCACGATCTGATCGGCTCAAACTCAAGAAGTAAGCAATTATACTGTACAGTACAGATATTGTCACGGCCATTGCGCCAAGAGTTAGCCAGTCAGTTGGCTGCCAAAGCTTTGAAACGAGCATGCCGGCGGAGCCGATAGCCAGCGTTCCGAGCGCCCCGGCCGTCAGGGGCGCATAGAACGACCACCAGGGGAGACGTAACAAGCTCGCACAATAGCTGGACAAGAACAGACAGTTCTTGATCGTCCACACGATGGCTGCGGCGGCCGCGACCCCGGCTATTCCCCATCCGCTCCAGCCTGCAAGCGCTATCGCCAGGCCGATATTGACAAGGCCGAGGAGGAGCGTGAGCAGCCCCTGCACTTTGACCTGGTTGTATGCTGTCACCACGTAGAAGAGCGGCCTGATCGCCAAGTTTACAGCCAGATGACCAACGAGAAGGATCAGCAGCACGTTAAGGTGAGCAAACTCGGGGCCTAGCCACAGATATAGCAAGGGCCCGCCAAAACCGCACAGCAGGCCAACCGGCAGGGCTAGTGCAACCCCGAGGAGCTTGACGGAATGACTGGCGATCCGCCGCATTCCGTCGATGTCGCCTACGGCGTAACGCGCCATGATTGCGGGGCTCAACACCGTGGCGACGGCCTCCGTGAGCGTGTGTATCATGGCAGGAAACAGCAACACGGCGCCGTATTGCCCGGTCATCTCGGCGCCGAACATGGCATTCACGATCACGAGGTCCACCTGCATCAGCAGGAGTGCACCCGTCTGGTTGACTGCCGACCAACCGCCTAAATTCGAAAGCGCACGAAAGTGACGGCGGTCGATGTTGCGGTGGCTGAGATGGAGTTGCGGTGTCAAGCGCCTCCATACCACGACATCGCCTGCGAGCTCGATCATGGCGGAGATGAGGAAAGCCGCCGCGACCTGCCATAGGGTTGCCGGCCAGACCATGAAACAGATCGCTATGATGCCCGCCCGAGTCAGCAGCGCAAGCGAGCGCACTATATTCCGCAGGTCGAAGCGATGCTTGATCACGCTTGCAACGGCGAAATTGCTGCTCAGAATTGTCACGAGGAACGCAACGCAGACGCTCGCAAACAGAAATTGAGTCGCACGCTCCAACTCGACCGGAACATTGAACAGAGCCGGAAGGAAATAGGTCAAAATGCCGACCGGAACCAACAGGGCGCTGCAAGCAAATATTGAAAGCGCAAGGGCGGTATTGAAAGTGCGGTCGGCGCTGGTGTCGTCGCCTTGGTTGAGGTCTATCGCCAGAAAACGGGTAATCGAAACGTTCAGGCTGGTTCCAACCAATGCTCCGTACATGACGAGAGAGTTCGCCAGCGCAACCATCCCGTATGCTGCTACGCCGAGGTGGTTCACCAGAAACGGAATATACCACAGCATGAGAGCTGTACTCAGAACGATATAGCTCGCGTTGGACGCCACATTGCTGACAAATCGGGCTCTCGCTATGTCAGCCATCGGCGCTACGGTGATGCCGGCACTCGATGAGGCATTCCCCATCATGCTGCCCCCTCGGATCGCAGGCGGACACATCCACAATATGGCAACCCGGTTGGTGAGAGGCGCCAAGATCTCGATGGCCCTCTACTTGAGTTTGACGCCCAGAACCAACGCCCGCAAGCCATTTCAGGTCTCAAACCTTCAAGTGATGAATTTGTCGAAGCGCTGTTTGGCTTCGGCTTCAAGTACCGTCACCGAAGCTTCGCGATGCGAAATGCATCTGAGCGCGTTTAGTCCGTTTAGCAGCGATCTGTTTGGGAAAATGGGAAGAGGCCAAACGCTACGCTGAGCCAGTTCCTCTTGAAATCTGGAGACCAGGTTGTTCAGCCGCAAGTAACTGTGTCGTTGCCGGAGGCAGAACTCCTCCCAAAGCTTGCTCAGATGATCTGGATCGGACAGAGCCGTGTTGAGGTCTTCCAGATCCGAGATTTCAAGCTGAGATTCTCGCCCCGAGAGAATGCTAACACCCTCATCCGGCGAATACCGGTGGACACGCGGCTCAGTTGTGATCCGTTTGCTTTCTACGTCCAGAAGAAGCGACGCAACCATTCCCGTATTCCAGTCGGCCCCCTTGCCGGGCCAATGGAAAAGGAAATTTCCTATCCCATAGAATATCGGTTTGCTTTTGTAGTTCTCATACGCGCTTATCACATGCGTATGGTGATATATGACAGCGTCTGCACCAAAATCGGCGTAGAGGCGGGCTCTTTGGAGCCGTTGAGGAGAAGGCAGCGGAAAATACTCGTTACCTCCATGGACGATGGCGATGACGAAGTCTGAAACTGCCTTCTCCTCACGGATCCAGTAATAGAGCGACGCAATATCCTCTCTTACAACACCCGCGCGTCCCGCCGCCACGACACCAAATTCCTGCTCCGCGACATTGATAAACGAAACAGACGTCCCTTGCGTGGCACAGCGAAGACGGTGAGGTGCTCCCACCCTTTTCGTGCCTGCACCCAGATGCCTGATATCGTTTTCATCAAGGGCATCCAGCGTGTCCTCGAGTCCGGAGACGCCGAAATCCATCATGTGATTGTTTGCGAGCGTTGCTATTCCCAGTCCACTCCCAGCCAGAGCTGGGAGGAGCTCCTTGGTTCCCCTAAGCGCCGGGCCCACTTTCTTCTCGCTTCTCTCCCGAGAAGTTAGCGGAGACTCGAGATTGAAGACGTTCAGGTCTGCCTCGCCCAGAAACCTTTTCATCGAGCATGAAAAGAGCGCCGACGGGCCGGCCTGCCCTGCAATTTCGTTGATGGGATCCGTCAGCACGAGATCGCCGAGTACATTAATTCTAATCATCTCTGGCTAACCTATCTCTTCAGCTGTTGAGCCCCATGGACAATGCTTGGGTCTTCCCTGGCATGCCAGCAGCGGTGCTGGATCATTTGGCCGACGATAGCTCCGCAGCCCGCAGCGGAGCCTGATGCCTTGCAGGAGCCGGGGATGCCGCTGGAGTACATGGCGATCAGACGCGCCCCGAGGGGCATGCCTCGATCGGCAGGGTTTTCCGTTCCTGTTCGTGCCGCGGTCACTGAGGCCTTCTTTCCCCTCCTCTACGACAGCCACCTTCGCCGTCACAAAGACGACAGTCATGGTCCAAGTGAATGAAGGAGATAAGCGCCGGCACGATTATACAGTTACCGGAGGTGCTCTAGCGCGCCTAAGTGGCAGAAGAGTTGGAGGGATCGCAGCGGGATGCCAATGCCTTTTCGCTCGATATCGATGCCTGGCTACCGTGGCTCTCATTGCGCTGCGCAAACAGGATTCGAATGCATCGCGCTCGCCTTCCAGAGGCGACAGGAAGAACTTCCGTGAATCGCAGGTCGGACTTCAGGTCCATGGCTTGTGTCATGGGCGATATGAACCTAGTTCGGCCTCTGGGCCTCGCCGGCGTTTCCTGCGCGGTTGTCGCGCCGCTTGGCGACCCGACCACCTATTCGCGGTTCGTCCGGGTGGTCCTCCCCTGGGAGAGCTTCTCCAAGAATCTGGACGGGTTGGCGGATAGGTTACTGCGCTTCGGCGCAGCGCAGGAAGAACCCCCGGTCCTTTTCTTCGAAGAGGATTCCCATCTGCTGTTCGTGTCGCGGTACCGCGAACGACTGGGAGAGGCCTTTCGTTTCATCCTGCCCGAAGTGGCGTTGGTGGAAGACCTGGTCGACAAGACCCGTTTTCAACCCCTGGCCGAACGTCTGGGTCTTCCTATTCCGGCATCGCGAAGGATCCGTCCATGTCCAGGCTCAGCACCGGTTTCCATTGATCTGCGCTTTCCGGTCGTCATCAAGCCGCTCAGGCGGCGGTCACCTTGGGATCTGATCGCGGGCAATAGCAAGGCAATCGAACTCGCCACCGAAAAGGCGTTCCGAGAACTGTGGCCCCGTTTGGCCAGCAACGAAATGGATCTCCTCGTCCAGGAGATGATACCGGGGCCAGAAAGCTGCATCGAAAGTTATCATGTCTATGTTGATCATCAGGGGGAAATTGCCGGCGAGTTTACGGGGCGAAAAATACGCACTTATCCGCCGTCTTGTGGTCACAGCACCGCCCTGCAGACCACGGATGCGGAGGACGTGGCGGCACTCGGCCGCGCGCTGGTCCGGAAGCTGGATCTACACGGCGTCGCCAAGTTCGATTTCAAACGGGACCCCGATGGCGTCCTTCACCTCCTGGAGGTCAACCCGCGTTTCAATCTTTGGCATGTCCTGGGCGCTCGGGCAGGCGTCAACATACCGGCGATTGTCTACGCAGACCTGACCGGTCAATCCCGGCCGCCTTCAGCGAAAGCCCGTCCGGGCGTCCGGTGGTGCACTCTCCCCAGCGATTTGTTTGCTGCCCGTGCCATCGGGTTACCCATGTGGTCGTGGTTGCCCTGGGTGATCCGTTGCGAGGTGACCTCGCATATCAATTGGGATGATCCGGTACTGGTCCAGGCGGTATGGCATAGGGGCAGCTCTAACGTTCGCAAAAGCCTTTCTCGCCTTATGCAGTCCGTAAAACGGAGGGAAGCATGAGGTTGGCGATCATCTCTGATGTTCATTCCAATCTCGAGGCACTTCGGGCGACTCTCGACGACATCTCTACGCAAGAGGCAGACCGTATCCTATGCCTTGGCGATATCGTCGGCTACAATACTGACCCGGCGGAGTGCATAGCGCTGCTCCAGGAATGCGGAGCTGTATGCGTGGCAGGAAATCATGACAGGGCTGTCTGCGGACAGATCCCCACCGACGATTTCGGTTTTGTCGGTAGCCGCGCGATCCTCTGGACACGCCGGCAACTCGACCCGGGAGCCTTGTCATTTCTGGCCGGGCTGCCCCTCAAGACTAAGATTGGCAATGAGGTGATCGCGGTTCATGGCGCGCTGCATCCGGAGGAAGGTTGCGAAACCGTTCGTCTAGACAATGACGAACGTCGCCGGGAAAGCTTCGAGGCGCTCATGAACCACCCCTCGGGCATTCGGATTTGCGCCTTCGGGCACACACACCACCTTGGTGTCTTCGATTGGCAGGATTCCTCGCCGCGGCAACTTCTCGGCAATGAAATCGACCTCCGGGCGGAGGCCTACTACCATATCAACCCCGGATCGGTCGGAGAATCGCGGACCTCCGATCCACGTGCCACGTACCTGGTTCTCGATACCTCACGCCATGCCATCAAGGTGAGGCGTGTGGAATATGACTGGTCTGTCTCACTGGCGAAGAAGCGGCGGGCAGGTCTGCTACCCCCTTTATCGTCCCTTCCCGGGCCGCTCCGGACGGCGCTCAAACGGTATCTCGTTTCTCTCGGCCTCTATGACGCCGTAAAGCGAAGGTGGGAGCATCTCCAAAGAGGCCACTATCCGAACCGAGGATGATTGCCTTCCAGCTCTGGAGCAGGACTGACTGGCGGGATCATTCGTCTCTCGTCGATAGTGGCGGCGATGCTGTGAAACCTAAGGACGCCGCGCCGTCACAACGCGAGAACTTCCTGCTTCAGCAGGGTGCCGGACCGGACAAGCGTGGCCGGGGGGAGTGGGGCTCGTAAGCCTGCCGCGCTCTTGCGGTCACGTGATATACCCCTTCTCCTGCCGCACCCGGCCTTGCTCAAAACGGTGTCGCCACCATTTTATGGTCCGATCGAGACCCTCCCGGAGAGAGGTGACGGGGCGCCAGCCGGTTTCTCGCTGGAAGCGGGAGGAGTCGGCCAGGAGGGCTCGAACTTCGGAATTCACCGGTCGCAGGCGGCTTTCATCTCTGCGAACGGGCTTGTTGCACTTTGTCATATCGAGGACCAGGTCGATGATGTCGGCTACGGTCGCCGCCCGCTGGCTGCCGGCATTGTAGGGGCTGCCGAATTCGATTCCGGCTGCGCTTCCTGCCGCAACAAACGCGGCAGCGGTGTCTCCCACAAAGGTGAGGTCGCGGATAGGAGTCGTATCGCCCACGAATATCGCTGAGCAAGATGGGTCGAGCGCCTGCCGAATGATTGTCGGGATGATGGCCCGCTCGCTCTGACGTGGCCCAAACGTATTGAACGGTCGCAGGATGACAACGGAAAGCCCGAACGAACGGGCGAATGCTTCCGCCATTGCATCTGCCCCGATCTTCGACGCCGAGTAGGGAGATTGTCCCTGCAGAGGGTGCGATTCACTGATCGGCATGGTGATCGCAGTTCCATAGACTTCGCTGGTCGAGGTGACGACCACGCGCTCTGTCCCCGACTGTCGGGCGGCCTCAAGGATGTTGAGCGTGCCGAGGATATTAGTCTCCACATAAGACTGGGCCGCTGCATAGGAATGTGGAATTGCGATGAGGGCAGCGAGATGAAATATCAGTTGATGATCACGCACGATGCTATTGACGAAGGCGGCATCCCGCACGTCGCCCCGGATGAGATTGACCTTGCCTTTTACGGCTTCGGGCAGGTCATCGAGCCAGCCATGACTGTCGAAGGAGTTATAAAGAGCAAGGGCCGTGACCTCGCTCCCGTTCCGGACCAGGCTTTCGGTCAGGTGCGATCCAATGAACCCATCCGCTCCGGTTACGAGCACCCTAGTCTTGTCATACCGCATTCAACAATTCCCTCGAGGCGCTTTCCTGTTATGCCGTGCGGCTACCCCACCCGGACTGGTGGCGATCACTCTTTGCCAGATCGGCGCCAATCGGCGGTATCCAGCCCAGGACGGCCAACGCCCCCCGGATCATCCAGGCAATATCGGCAGCGACCGTGCGGCGTGAGAAATAGGCAAGATCGAGCCTGGCCTTGGCTGGAAACAGGATATCGCGATAAAACTGCGTTGGATCCTGATCCCGCGGGTAGAACTGACGTTCGTTGCGGAAGGCTACCTGGCTCGGACCGATCAGCCCTGGCTTGTACTGCAGGATTTCCTCGAAGCCACCGCAAAAGCAGCTGGCGAAGTCCAGACTCTCCGGGCGCGGCCCAACGATCGACATCTCGCCGCGCAGCACATTCCACAACTGCGGCAGTTCGTCGATTTTGGTCGCAGTGAGGAACCGTCCAATTCTCGTGAGGCGACTGTCGCCGTCCAACGTGAGCGGGCAGCCGTCCGAACCGCAATCTGGCCGGAACTTGCGGAACTTGTACATCCGGAATGGCCGTCCTTTGGCGCCGACCCGTGTCTGGGCGAAGAGGATCGGCGGGCCGTCTTCCAGCAGGAGCGCCACCGCCACCAGAGCCATTAGCGGGGCCAGGAGCACAATGGCAGCGCCGGCGACGAGGATATCGAACGTCCGCTGCGCGTGCAGGCCGGCAGCACCTAGCGCCTGCGGTCTCTGCGACATGACTGGCTGTATTGTCATGCTGCGACTCCTCTATTGGCCTCCTCGCGAACCACTTCGGCAAGACGCGCGGCGATCGCTTCCACCATGGACGTACTGATCCGAGGATGTAGCGGGAGCGTCAGCTCGCGTTCCGCGAAGATTTCCGTTCGGGGCAGGTGAAGGTTGGGATAGAGCTGCCGGTAGAGCGACAAGAGGTGAACCGGGGGATAATGGATGGTGGTCTGGACACCTGCAGCGCGAAGGTAATCGATCGCGTTCTGTCGGTTCACAAAGGCCGGCAGGAGAACCGGCATGATGTGATACGTAGACAGATGGTATCCAGAAAACGGGACTTGGACCGAGGGGCAGTCCTGCGCAATCAGGCGGCGATAGCTTGAGGTCAATGCCAGCCTGATGCCGTTCCAGCTCTGGAGTTGCTTCAGTTGCACCAGGCCGATTGCTGCGCGCAATTCGTCCATACGATAGTTGAAGCCCAGCATTGTGACGTCGTATTGCGGGGTTCGGCTATCCAGCCTCTGATGGGTGGTGGTGGTCATCCCATGGGCGCGCGCTCGCCGAATCGTCTCGCGCACGGTACGGTCCCGCGCCAGAACGGCACCGCCCTCGGCCGTCGTCATGTTCTTGTTGCCATAGAAGCTGAATGCGGCTGCATCGCCAAACGTGCCGGCTTCCTTCAGGCCAGGTGCATGCGCCGCGTCTTCGATAAGCAGCAACCCTCTTCGTCGCGCGAATGCGCGCCACGCCTCACGGTCCGGCAGATATCCGGCGAAATGAACCAGGATGACGGCTTTCGTGCGCGAGGTGCACCGCGCCTCCGCCTCGGTCAAGGACATGAGTGGCACATCCATCGACTCGATGTCGACGAAGACGGGCGTAGCCCCCACATAGCAAACGGCGTTGGCGGTAGCGACGAAGGTGAGGCTCGGCACGAGCACTTCGTCTCCTCGCCCCAAGCCAAGCGCCTGCAGGATCAGGTGCAGTGCCGCCGTACAGGAGCTGACAGCGACGGCGTCCTCGGCTCCATGCATCGTGGCAAACGCCTCCTCGAAGGCGCGCACGCGATCTCCCATCGTTAGCCATCCGCTGTCGATGACCTCAGCAAGTACGGCCTTCTCTTCGGATCCCACAATGGGTGCGGAAACCAGCAGCATAGGAACTTCTTTCGGCTCGTGAGACGACGGGAGGGTGTTCCCGCAAATCCAACTGGCGCGCCTGTGCGTCAGGCTGCGGCCACAGCCTCTATTGAGGCCGACTGTTCATCCCAAGCGATCTCCTGAGCTCTCTGGAAGTCCTCTACACGTCCGATATCCAGCCAAAGGCCTTGGTGTCGGAAGACATGCACTTCCTTGTCGCTCTCAAGCATCTGTAGGATTAAATCATCGAAGCCGAACGGAACGCCTGTCGGAATAAACTGGAAAACGGCCGGATTCATGCAATAGAGGCCCATACTGACAAGGTGCGACAGCGTCGGTTTTTCGCGGAACCGCTTCACGGACCCATCCTGCTCGTCGATCACGCCGAAATCCATCTTGAGTGAACGAACAGTGGTAGCGATCGTCAGAGGACCGCCGTGCCGATGGTGAAAGCTGACGAACTGGTTCAAGCTCAAGTCAGTCAGCACGTCACCGTTCAACACCAGAAATGGTTCGGTGAGATCGTCCCGGATAAGGGAAAGCGGGCCGATGGTTCCCAGTGGCTCCGTTTCCTGCGTGTACCGGATCTTCATGTTCCACTGGGTGCCGTCGCCGCAGACACTGCGTATGAGATGCCCGAGATAGCCAGTGGTGACGTAGACATCCTGCACGCCGTTCCGCCTGAGCCATTTTAAGAGAAGTTCCAGGACCGGTCTCGACCCAATCGGCATAAGTGGCTTGGGCAGGATGGACGTAAAAGGGAGTAATCTCGTACCCTTTCCGCCGCATTGGATCACAGCCTTCATCTCGTTCTCCCTGTTCCCTCGAGCCTTGCCGCTTGACGCAAAGATGAAGCCCCCACTTTGAAAGCACGGGACAATCTTATTCGTGCGGCTTCGGTTTCGACGACTTTCGCCCTCTGGACCCCTTGTTCCCGACCATGAAGTCCGAAGCATATGGAAATGGAAGGAGTGATGTCTTCGTCTGTTCGAACGATGCATGTTTTCCAGCTCGCCCCGATTGAGTGAAACTCAGAAGAAGCAGGGCACTATGTCTAGGCCCGGACGCCATGGCGCATCTCGTGGGCGATCCGATCAGAGTCCCGGCTCCTTTGGTAGACGGGCCGGTACGTCTGCTGAGGTCGGCACCCAGAGATTGAATAGCGCGCGGCACGATGTGAATACGCCAGCGGCGGCACCATAAGAGAGAAGCAACAAGCACGAATATACTTAAGGGCTAGGCGAGCACCCTCACCTTTAGGTAGCTCCTAAGAGCTAGCTTATCCCCCAAACAAGAGACAATTTCCGTAAATCGATCTGCTATTACTATAAAGATGGTGGATCGGGAGTGGGGAAATGGAAGTTTCCAGTCATAGTCTTGGCAGTTGGACCCCAAGACCACGTCTGTCGTTCAGTCAGCGTGATATGGATACAGCCGCAGCAAACCAGCGATTGAACGGCACAGCGGGAGCCATCCCGCATGCGGTTCAAAGGATACTGAAGCGTATCGGTTGCGGCTACGTCACTCTGGACCGAAATAAAAAAGTGATAGACTGGGATGCTGGCGCGCGCGCGGTTCTAAGCAACGCAACCGTGATTGCCGACACTCCGGATCAGATTTCTGCGGGCCTTCGGCGACTGATTGGCGGCTGGGAGAACATTGTACCCGGCTCCATCTCGTGGGTGTTCATGCCCTACCGTGAAGGTCGGCCCGTGGTGTTCAACGAGCGAGCGGAGATCGTTTCACAAGGGGTGAGTATTATCGCGCTGCTCGATCGGACCGTCCGACCGGAGCCCAATCCGCAGACGCTGCAGGAAATCTTTGGTTTGACAAGCGCAGAGACCCGCCTGGCGATCGAGATCGCGCGAGGCGGCGCTCCTTTGGACATTGCTCGAATCCTCCGCCTCAGCCGGACGACAATCCGCTCCCAACTGGCTTCGATCTTCGCAAAAACGGAGACAAAACGTCAGGCGGAACTCGTCGCATTGCTGGACCGCATCGCCGTCTTGCCGTGAACACGGAGACACGCCGGACGTTGCTGTTGCGTCATTTTTGAGCGCCGATTGTTCGGCCTGCGGGTAGTCGGCGGACGGTCGTGGATGGGTCAGATGAAACTGGAGAGGGAGGTTTATGACCGCGTAAATTGGTCACTCCTCGATTCGTTCAGCGACCGGACTTTTTCTCAGCGAAAGGCGTGGATCGATTTCGTTTGCGAAACTCAAGACGGGGAACCGGTTGTCGCCCGAATTGACAATGCCGGGCTGACCGTCGGTTTTTTTGTAGGCGTCATCGTTCGGTGGATGGGCCTCCGGATATTGGGAAGCCCATTCCCAGGCTGGACGACCCCGTATATGGGATTCAATCTGCGGTGCGACGCGTCCAGAACCGATGCGGTAGACGCGCTAATTTCCTTCGCTTTTTCTGAACTCGGCTGCCACCATTTGGAGATTTCGGATCCCTATCTGGTTGGCGAGCACGTCAGGGACGTCAGAGTCAAAGCGCAACTCGTCCGTACCTTTCGATCAAATCTTCTGATGACAGAGGACGAGCTTTTCGCCCGTATGGACGGAGGAGCATGCAGGAGCTGCATCAGGAAAGCGGCCAGGTCCGGAGTCGTCATCGAGGAGGCTGCGCCTGATGGATTTGCGGCAGAGTATTTCGGCCAGTTGGAAGACGTTTTCGCCAAGCAGAATATCCGACCGACATATGACATGAATCGCGTTGAGGCTCTTATTAGGCACGTATACCCGACCGGAGACTTGCTTCTATTGCGCGCACGCGATCCAAATGGGCAGAGCATCGCCACGGGCATATTTGCTGGGTTTAACGATATTTCCTATTTCTGGGGAAACGCCAGCCTTCGCGAACACCAGATCCTGCGGCCGAATGAGCCCTTGCTTTGGTATGCGATGAAGTACTGGAAGCGTCGTGGCATGCATTGGCACTACTGGGGCGGCGATGGCGCTTACAAGAAAAAATATGGCGGCGACCCGATAACCTACCCGCAATTTAGAATTTCGTCGGGAATTGTTGTGTCGATGCTTCGAGATGTTGGCCAAAAATTGTACTATGCACCGCGTGATTGGAACAGCCGGATCTCGAGGTTGAGATCGGGTTGACCCTTCGATCGCTTTGTATCGCGGTGCCTATGGGGACGAGTGAATATTAGTGGACGATGACTTCGAGGGCGTGAGGAGGCCTCTATGGAGAAGATATCCTGGCCAGAGGGAAAGACCTTCGCGTTCACCGTGTTCGACGACACTGACCGTGCAACGCCCGGGAACTTTGAGAGGGTCTATGACTGCCTGCGCGATAATGGCATGCGCACGACGAAGTCTGTGTGGCCAATTCGCGGATCCCCAAATCACAAGGTAGGCGGAGCTACCTGTGAGGACCCGGAGTATTTGGCATATATCCGTGAACTTCGCGGCGATGGATTTGAGATAGGTTTTCACGGCGCAACCTATCACAGCTCAGAGCGAGCCACTATCGCGCGTGGTCTTGAATATTTCCGCGATTTGTTCGGCAGCTACCCTAGAACCATGGCAAATCATGCAAGCTTGGCGGAGAATATTTATTGGGGAGATGCCCGGCTGAGCGGAAACAGGAGACGTGCATATAAGCTCCTCAATTTTAGAGGGCTCTGTTTCCACGGACACCGCGAAGAAAGCCCTTATTTTTGGGGAGATCTCTGCCGTGATCATATAGATTACGTACGGAATTTCATTACAGGAGACTTAAATACTCTGAAATCTTATCCTTGCATGCCATACTATGATCCAGAGCGTCCCTTTGTGAAACAATGGTTTTCTTCATCCGAGGGGCCAGATCTTCATTCATTTACTCGAACTATTTCAGAAGAAAACCAGGACCGCCTGGAGGCCGAGGGCGGAGCCTGCATCATGTATACGCATTTCGCAGCTGGTTTCCAGGATACGAATGGAGACCTCAATCGGCGGTTCAAGGACCTTGTAAAACGACTTGCCTCGAAGAATGGCTGGTTCGTGCCGGTCGCGACGTTCCTCGACTATGTTCGGCAACAGAGAGGTGAGCAGGTCATAGACGCTACGGAGCGCGCCAGGATGGAGCGCCAGTGGATCAAGCACAAGATCCGGACTGGCGGAGTATCGTAACAGGCCACCTCAACCAGTTCTTCACTGGGTTAGGTGCGATCTCGCGGAGGCTCAGCATGACCGAGTGGCGGGAATTGGAATTGCACTATGCAAAGATATTGAAGAGCAGCGTTCCGAGGGACAGAAGGAGACTCTTCGAGGAAGCATACACTGCCGTTTCTGCCGCTCGGATGGCCACAATGCCCGATGAGCCCGAGTGCCGCGCGGCAGGAACATCAGACGCATTGGTGAAATCGCTGTTGCGATTCTGCCAGCCTCAGGATGATGTTCTGGAGATTGGTTGCGGGCGAGGCTACACCTGTGCCGGGCTAGCTTCGCATGTTAACTCCATAACTGGAATTGACGTCTCCGCCCCGGTTCTCGATGAAGCCCGAGCCCTCTTGGAAAACAGAGGGATAACGAACGCGAAAATAGCCAAGGGCTTCGCGGACGAGCTAACGAGCAATTTCCCCGAGCAGTCGTTCGACAAGATAGTCAGCATAGACGTCTATGAGCACCTCCATCCCGACGATGTTCGTAGACATCTTGAACAGGTTCGTGCGGTCTTGAGGCCTGGCGGGGAGGCAATCATCGTAACCCCAAACCGGCATACCGGCCCGCACGACATGACTCGAGACCTCTTCCCGGACGCTAGGGAGCCCTTAGGATTTCATCTCAATGAGACGACGTACGATGACCTTTCGTCGAAATTGAAGGGCGTGGGATTCTCCAGGATACGGGCGGTGTTACCCTTAAGTTTTTACAGCCCGGTGAAGAATAATCTCGTGTTTCCCGCGGTCCTGAGCGCTTGGGCAGAGTCGTGGCACAAGCTTGCTTCTGGGATTCCGATCGTCGACAAAATTGAAAGAGTCCTCATCGACAGGGTCTATGTCGTCGCGAGAAGAGCCTAGGCTGGTCTGCAGACTAGGAATTATGCTCGAGGTCGGACCGTCGCGTGGCGACCTTTAGTCTGGCTGTGACAGATCGTCCCTTCCTTCAATCGATGCGGCCGGCTTGATCGGGCCATCCGCGGACGGAGAGCCGGGCGCCTCGGTTTCTTGTTGCTCCGGTCTAACCCAAGGGAAAATGGTCCCGCCTACCTGCAGGATGCCTTGGCGCCGCAAGGAATCCGGACAAACCCGCGATCGATGTTCGGCACGGACTTGCCGATTTTTGGAGACTGTCGGCTGCGGCCTCGGCCGCGGCTCTGGGCGAACTCTCAGCCGCCCGCGATCTGTCCTATCCGAATTTTCCTGTGAATTTTTTCGAGGCTCTGACAAAGTCTCGTCGCATTACGAGGGCAGTTAACCCTGGTACCTCGAAGAATCAGATCGATAACCAATCGTTTTTGAGGAATAAAGACCAAACTTCTAGTTGAAATCAACTAGATCTAACTCGTTATGAGGGAAAAATAGAATGGCGATTTATTACGTGTCTCCGACTGGATCGAATAACAATTCTGGTCAGTTAGAGAGTCCGTTCGCTTCGCTTCAGTATGCGCATGATATCGCAAAACCCGGCGATACAATTTATATGCGTGGAGGCGTCTACAAGCTCGCGTCTGGCGTGCAACTAACGAAAGATGGCACGAGCGGCAACCCGATCACGGTGACAAACTACAAGAACGAGGTTCCTATTCTAGACGGATCCTCGATGAAGGGCGGCTATGTCGTCGACATGTCGAGTGTATCGTGGAACCACATCAAGGGCCTCGAGATCAAGAACGGCCCTGAGGGTGGCCTCATGATCGAGGGCAGCTCGCATTACAACAAGATCGAGCAGTTGGACGTTCACCACAATGGATGGAATTCGCAGTGGGAGGGCAAGGGCATCGTGTTGTACGGCGCCAGTTCGAACAACCTGCTGCTGAACAACGACTCTCATCACAACCAGGATCTGAATCGCGACAACGCGGACGGTTTCCAGATCGCCACCACCGGCGCGGGCAATGTCCTGCGCGGCAATCGCGCCTGGGCTAACTCGGACGATGGCTTTGATCTCTTCAACATCATGAACAACACGAAGGGCGCGCCCGTCGTCCTGGATGGCAACTGGGCCTTCGGCAATGGCTACGCCACCAACGGCGGTGCAGGCGGTGATGGGATGGGCTTCAAGCTGGGCGGCGGTCGTGCCGGGACGAGCACCACCTCGGGCGGCCACACCGTGACCAACAATGTCGCCTGGGGGAATCGTTCGATTGGTTTCGACGAGAATTCCGCGTCGAATCCGCTAACGCTCGAGAACAACACCGCCTACAACAACGGCCTGTACAACTATGGATTTTGGGAAGGGAACCACACCTTCCGCAACAATCTTTCGGCCGGAACCGGAAAAGTCGCGGCGTCCGGATCGAGCGAAGGCAATTCCTGGACGATGCCCGTAAAGGTGGATGCCAGCGATTTCCTGTCGTTGAATGACAGCACGGCGCGGGGGGATCGTGCGGCCGATGGCTCACTCCCGACCACCCAGTTCCTTCATCTCGCGAATGGAAGCGACCTTATGGACAAAGGGTCCGATCGTGGAGGCTCATATGTAGGTTCCGCTCCGGATCTGGGCGCTTTCGAGGCGGGCAAGTCGTCTGGGGGGAGTGGCTCGATCGAGCTGCCAACCAATCCGTCCCAGCCCGACACTGGCACTGGTTCTGGCACTGGTTCCGGCACTGGCTCCGGCTCAGGAAACGTGTCTGTGCCTGTACCGGGTCCTGTCGGCCAACCCGACTACAGCGCGTACAAGAAGAGCATCGACGGCAACGGTCGCGCAGACACAATCGTCGGAACCTCGGGTAACGACTTGATCGACGGCAAAGGCGGCAGGGACAATCTGTCTGGCGGGGCCGGCAACGATATCCTTGAGGGCGGCAACGGTGCTGACCATTTGAGAGGTGGAGCAGGCAATGACTTCCTTGAAGGCGGGGCGGGCGCCGACGTCTTCGTTTTCAGTGAAGCCAACTGGGGCACGGATGTCATACTGGACTGGGGAAATGGCGCCGATCGACTCGACCTCCGCCAATCCGGTCTGAAATTTGACGATCTGGAATTCGTCAAGGCCGACGTCGATGGCGACGGCTACAAAGACGACGTGTTCACGATCACCGACCATGGCAACATCGGTTTGCTCGATACCGATGTTGCGGCGATTAACGCCTCCTACTTCTTGGTCTGACGGATCGGCCAGCGCGGACTCCGTCCGCGCTGGCCTTCATTGCCGTGACGCCACCGGGTTCGCCAAACTGTCGCAAGGCGACACTGCCGGCGTTGTTCGCGGCCCTAGTCAGCTGCGAAAGTTCCTTGGTTCTCGTGCCGGTCGATGGCGTTTTAGGAACCGGGGGCACTTGGGGTTGCGGACAACAGTCCAATGTAATGAGGTCGCAAGAGTGGAATGCCAGCCAGGAGCGGATAGGTCGTGGCTGCCGTCGCCCCTAGGCCATCTGCCAGTTGAGGAAGCAGGGAAATCGACTTGAGCTGTATGGCCATCCCCGGAAACAGGCAGTTGATCCGTCTTCTTGTCATTGCCCTGACCGAAGAGTTCCTCGGGTTGGGATAGCGTAGATCATACCACAAGATGGCTCCTGATTTCTTGAGCACCCTGAGCATTTCGGCTGCAACGTTTTCTGCCATTCTGCTGTCGATCAGAGATGAGAAAATGGTGAAAGCGACAATTATGTCGAAAGAGTCACTTGGGAAGTTCAGCTGCTCAGCATTCGATTGCATGAAGTTGAAAGTCGGATAGCGTTTGCGTGCACTCTCGATATGAGCAGCCAAGAGATCTACCCCAAAAAGATTTTCGGGCTGCACTCCACGCTCGTTAAACCAGCCGAGCTGATTGCCGTAGCCGCATCCAACGTCCAGAACCCGGCATTCGTGGAGAGGACGGGCGAGCCGAGCACCTAACAAAGTTTCGATTGCCTTACTCCGTTCCTTGGCCATCTGCTGACGGCCGGGGTTGTCGACATCCCACCGCCTGTCCCGCAGAGCTTCGGTGTAGATTTCTCGAAGCCTGTTGATTTCATCGCCGCTCACTGAAGCCCTCCCTGGTGGCCGCCTGCCACCAAAGTGATCGTTCCTGTACCAGCCGGATCAACGCATCGGCGTACCGTCCGGGGCCGAGTGGCCGGTTCGATCCGCGCAGGTCGGAACTGGACCGCGCCACATAGACGGGAGACCGACGCGCGAATCCAATCTGGAACGTCTCGGTTTCACCGCGAGCGGCATCAAGCTCGATCGTCATCCCATCGCCAGGAGCAGCGCCGCGGCCAATGCGTTCCAAACTCGGCGCAGGCCATACGGCTGGTTCTGTCGACACAGCACTGGAAGCCAGCAAGAAATAGAAGACGCCCGGCGCAAGCCCGAAGACCATCACAGGGCGGAGCCAATCAGACTTTCGGCGGGGTCTGCTGGAACGAGCAGTCGAATCTGAAAGGCGAGTCACAAGGGAGCGGGACCGCGAAGCGAGTCCGCAAAGTGAGCCGCATCCATAGCTCAGGTGGACCGTCACCAGTACCATGGGAAAGAGGAGCAGATGCATGCCGGGCGCTGTGCAAGCGGCCAGCAAGGTGGCGGACAACAAAGCAGTCCCATAAAGCAACAGCATCCCTGCTGAGGCGAGCAGCGCGGGAGGCCAGAATAGGGATGCCGCCAACGGAATTGACAAGCTTGCTACCAAGGCGAGCGGAGCGAGATGACGAAGCCGCAATGCACGCCAATTCTCGGCCAAGGCGAGCGCGCCGCCGAGTCCATTGCAAAAATATTGCTTGCAGAGCGCAGGCAAGGACTGGCGAGGCTGATAGAAGGCCCGGATTTCCGGCGAAAGATAGAGGCCATAGCCAAGCCGCCGGATTCTCTGGTTGAAGTCGTTATCCTCGGCGCGCCACAGATCTTCGCGTAGTGGGCCGACTCGATCGACGATATACTTCCAGTAGCAGCCGTTCCAGATCGTATCGGTCCATCCTGAGGCTCCTTCTCTTCGGAACTTGGCAACTCCGATGCCGAAAGGGCTTCTGTGCGCCGCAACGATTGCGCGACCAACGATCGATCGTGCAGGCAATGGACGCGCGATCGCTCCTACCCCCCCTGCGCCGGTCGCGTGCAGTGCCGCGACGCTTTGCCGGACGACGTCCGGTTGGTAGCGGGCGTGGGCGTCAAGACGCAGGACGATGTTGGTCCGGATGTGGGGAAGCGCCAAATTGATGGCTGCGGCGGGGCTGCGACGCGGATTGTCGAGGACGCGCACACGCGGGTCGACCGTCTGCATCTTTTGCAGCACCTTGAGCGTTCCATCGGTTGACCCGGCATCAACGAACCAGATTTCGGCAATCGAGGGGTAATCCTGGTTGAAAACATCTGCAGCGAGTGCCTCGATATGCGCGATCTCGTCGCAGATCGGGATGACTATGCCAACGGTCGGCTGCTCGGGGACTGGTGGTTCCGGGTAATCGGCGAGCGCAGACCGATATTCAGGCGGTCTTGAAGACTTCGGCATGAAGCACTCCAATCATCCGTTCGCGATTTGCTTCCAAGGTATTGTCGACCATCAGCTTGCGCCCATTGCTGCGCAAACGTTCCCGTAATTCCGGACGGCGCACCACTTGCTCAATCGCACCTGCAAGCGCTGCGACGTCGCCTGGCGGAACAAGCATGGCCGTTTCTTCGTCGGTCAGGAAAAGCGGGATGCCGCCCACGGCAGTCGCGATCGTCGGTAGGCCAATGCATAACGACTCATTGATGACCTGCGGAAAGCCCTCCGTGAAGGATGGGAGCACGAGCGCTCCAGCTTGTCGGTAAAGTTCGAACAAAGCCGGCCCGTAAGACACGAAACCGTGGAATGTGACGGTATCGCTGAGTCCAAGAGTCATTGACCGAGCCTTGAGCTCCGGCTCAAGCGGGCCTGTTCCAACGACCTCGAGGTGGCATCGCACGCCGCGCTGCTTAAGGTGTGCGAGTGCTTCGAGAAGAACCTGATGTCCCTTTTCGGGAGCGAGACGGCCGACGCAGATCAACCTTGTTGGATCGGACCCGGAGCACATTTCTGCAAAGGTCCTGAGCTGTGCGTCCCTCATCAGACAGGGCATATGTTCGTGCACCCGGTTGCTGAAGCGGCGGTATTCCCGGGTGAGGTCTCCGCCGACGGTGAAAACCGTCCGGTCACGCGCAAGCCGTTTGAAATGCCAATCAAGTGCTCTTGCGGCCGCCATGGCAGCAAGGCGTTTCAAACCCCGATGCGCGCCCATCTGCTGGACCAGGTTCTGGCGCACCACCAGGCCAACTGGCACGCCGAGGGCGATACACTCCTTCGCGATCATCTGCCCGATTGGATGCGGACCGCCAATCAGGATCGCATCCCAGCTTCGTGCTTGCTCGGAAATTCGGCGGCGGATTTCGAGGAATGTGCGGGGGCTGAGGCGCCAGAGTTGATACAGATTCGGATAGTATGGAAGAGGGCATAGCGTGATCGCCGGATGGTCAAGCACATAGGGCCCGCGCCCAGCTTGCCTTGCCTCACGCCCGATGAAGACGATCTCGTCGACGGACTCGATGAAACTGGCCGGAAAAAGGATGTAAGGCTCATCCGTCGAAAGAGTGTCGCCCTCGCGTCGGAAAACCTGGTCGACGAAGATTGCGAGTCGCATGCCCAATCCACTCCTTTGTATCGGCGTCGCTTGCCGCCGCGCATAACGTCCAGAGTTGGCTGGTGACCGATTTCGGCTGGAACTTCTGCTCGACCCAGGCGCGCGCAAGGGCACCGATCTTGCGCCGTAAGCCAGCGTTTTTCGCAAGACGAAGGACATGGCGCGACAACTCTTCCGGATCGGATTCGGCTATGACCCCGGTCACGCCGTTCTGGATAATGTCGCCGACGCCGTTCACTCGCGTTGCGACACAGGGCACACTCGCTGCCATGGCTTCCAACACAACGTTGGGCATGCCCTCGTGATCGGAAGACAGCAGGAAAATGTCGGCCGCGCAGATGAGTTCTCGAGCATCTGGCACACTGCCGAGAAAGCGCACCCTGTCGTCGAGCCCCAGGCGCGCCACCTGGCGCTTCAACTCGTCAAGGCAGCCGAGATCTTTTCCGGCGATCGCGGCCTGCACCCTGCTGTGCCGACCAACCCTCGCGATCGTGTCGATGAAGCGGTCGAAGCGCTTCTGAGGCGCCAGCCGACCCACTCCAAGCACCAACACCGCGTCATCGCGCAGATCAAGCCGTCGACGCCACTCGGTGCGCCACCGAGCCATCCGATCAGGCGGGAAAATCTCGACCGCGTTGGGCACATAGACAACGCGTCTTTTCGCGCCGAGGCGGTGCGTAAGTTGCTCCTGGGTCTCGCGCGAATTGCAGACCGCGACAGAGATGCCGGCCAAGCTCATCCACGACCATAATCCGCGCAGTCCTGTCGGCAGGTCAGCAAACAATGCGTTACGGAACGATCCGATGCTTCGGACACCGAGCCCGGCCAAGGCGAGCGCGAAGACGTTGGTGTAGGACGACCACGAGAAGAGGCATCGCGTTTTCCGGGCGATGCATGCTGCACGCAATTGCCGCATCTTATCCAGAGGCCGGCCCTTCAGCAGCACGACAGGAATGCCGAGCTCTCGGATTGGAATTTCCCAGAACCCGAGTTCGCCAGACACGTAGACGGTAGGGACCCATCGGGCGAAATCACAATGCGCGAGAAAATGATAGAGTTGCCTCTCGGTTCCGCCTTGCCCGAGTTGGCCGACGACCACGGCGACGGCCTCCGGCTGCGTCGCCCGCGTCGGACCGTGTTGCATCAGTCAAACTCCCTCTCGGACGTGAGTTCCAGCTCTGTTGTCGACCCTTGGCTCGAAACTGGCCGTTGCGTAGGCTGCCGGCTTCGCGACATTCCTTTATCTCTCCCCGATCGTCGCCACACTCCCTGGCATCTGAGTGGAACGGAGCAAGACTTCGACGACATCGCCCGGGAGTAGCTCGGTCTGCTCATCAGCCGGACTGCGGCGCCAGTCCTGACCGAGTTTGCGCATGATCGTGATTTCGGGTTGCGCAGCCGTTCCGAGCATCTGAGGGGATGAATTGATCCCGCCGGACCGAAGCTTCTCGCTGGCGGCCTTCAATCGCAATTCCGCTTCAGCCAATCTCCCACTCGTCTCTCGAATGTTTCCAAGAAGTTCGATCCGACGCAAATTTATCGTCCCGTCGAGACTCCGCGCCAAGCCCTGCCGTCCCCTTTGGAGCTCCATCATGTTGACAGTGGTCTGAAGCTGGCGCGTGGAGGACAGCAGCACCGCGCGGCGTGCCTCCGTTACGCGCGCACTGGACGTGTTGCCGGCCTTGAAATACGCGGTGAGATCTTCAAGCTCTTTCGCATCAGCCTGTGCTCCGCTTTCTTCCTTCTTTTCCTGTTGAGCAAGGATTGCGATCTGCTCATCCGCTTGTTTCATCGCTGCACGAATAGAGCCAATCTCTTGGCCGTGGTTCTCCAGTGCGATTTTCAGCGATTCCCGTTCGGACTGAATGAGGTTCGCGAGAGTAGCAGCCGGAACCGGCAAGTCTGCCGGGATTTCCTTTTCGAATGTGTCCGCGTCGCTCAATTCGGCCTGCAGACGCAGCAGGTGCACGGTTTCTCTCGCATATTCCAACGCTTGAAGATTGTAGGCTTCGCGCAAGTCCATCGTTCGGTCGGGACTGAATCCCGCGGGACTCGCCCGGACCGTGCTGTAGCCCCCGGAGAGGGCCACAGCCTGACGGACCGACATCAGGGGACGGAACGCGTATTGGCCTGGCGTGAGGACGTCGCCATCGACGTAGATCGGCCGGTATTCGACAACGGTTGCGGCGATATCGGTTGGGAGAACCAGGACCGTATATTCGCGCCCCTCGGGCGTCCACTGCCGGAAGAGTCGTGTCGGCAAGACGGCAGCGATCCGATTCCGCATTTCTGACGCCGTCAGACCTGCGATTTCGATGACCCCAAGGGTCGGCAGAGATATCGTTCCATCGAGCTGGACGGCGACACGGTTACGCCACTCCGGCAACCCGGCGATGGTGACCTCCACCACATCTCCTGGCGCGAGCTTGTATTCCGTTGCGGCTGCATTGCACACAAGCGCGAACACAAGTGGAAGCCAGCCAACGGTTAGCGCGCGGCGCCATTCGCCTGACCTTGTGATCTTCATGGCATCACCGACGCTTTTTTTGCTCGTGAGTCCGTCGATCCGCTTCGAACATGGCGAACAGTAGCAACAGGGTTTCCAGTGTCTTCATTCGATTGCAGGAGAGGAAGGCCGGTAGGACGGAGCCCAAATATCTCGGAGCCCGCCTCGGGGTCGCAACTCCTTCCCGCTTGTCGGCATCATCCGAACGAATGAAGACGCCTGTCAGCGGGCTTCTTAGGTTTGACTTTCAATTGACTGCAAAATGCAGGGCAGCGTCCGAATTATGTCGTCCAAGGCCAAGGGGGCCATCAGCATCTCGGGGTAGGTTACAAGGCCGCAAAATATGGAACGCGTTAAAGTCCCCGGCGGAAAATACTCTCGAATGGACGGTCAGGAGCTTTCTGATTCACGACGTGATTCCGGAGGTCAATTCTCCGAAATCGTCGACGTTATAAAACGGCACAGGATTTTAATCGGCGCCATCGCGGTACTCGGTACTTTCGTAACTGTCATTGCCGCCTTAGCCGTCCCGCCCTCGTACACGGCAACAGCTCAGATCGTGATGGACGCTGGCCCGCGCGATCCGAGCTCAACACGTACAACCATTTTCGAAACCGTCGATCCGACCGTGATCGACACGGCTATCGCTATTCTAACTGCCGAGGATCATTTCCGTTCTGTGCAAGCCAGCTTGGCCGATCACCCGGTCTTTCAATCGGACACGCCGGAAAAGACGTCGGCACTGAGGAGTTCCATCGGAAAACTACGGGCAGGGCTTCGTGCGTTCATCGGCTCTATCAAAAGCATTTTTTCTACACCGGATGCGCCGGAAGCTGGTGACGTACGGCCAGGCATTCCCAGCGTCGGGGAACTCAGGGCCCACACAACGGTCAGCCAAGAACGGCGCTCCCGCATCATCTCCGTCAGCTACACCGACAAGAATCCCCAAAAGGCGGCCGTCATCGCGAACCAGTTCGTCGATCTTCATATCGAAGAACTGAAGGATCAGAACCGGCGGGAGGCTGAACGGTTGCTCGGTTGGCTGGACCGGCGCCTAGTGGCGGTCAAAGCTGAGGTTCGCCAAGCGGAAGAGAGGGTGCAATCGTTCCGCATTGTCCATGGGACGAATAGCTCCGAGGTGGACGCTGAACTAATCGCCCAAACAAGGCGGCAGCTTGCACGTGCGAAATCCGAGATAGCGGTAAGAGAGGCTGCCGTCGATGCTTCTCATGATGCCGGGGTCACAGGGCAAGAGAAGGCCGAAGGCAGCGGGATGCCGACTCCAGAACCAGCTTCGCCCGGCAACCTGGAAAATGAGCCTCCGCAGGCGCGGCTGGACAATGAGACGGAGGTTGTTCGCGCACAATCGTCGATGCTGGAGGAATATCTGAAATCACTGCAGAGCGGCGCCGCCGACCGCCTCGGCTCTGAAACCGAACTTCGCTTCCTCGAGCGCCAAGCAGCCTCCGCCGCAGAACATTACGACAGTCTTCTTCGACGCAAGCAGGAAATAACCGAGGAGCAAGATAACTCGACAGTGGCAGCGCATGTCCTCGCATCTGCCCGAGCGCCTTCCCGCCCGAGCTCGATCAACCCGATCCTCTTCATTCCGGCAGGACTGATCGCCTTCTCGGCGTTTGGAGTGGCTATCGCAGTTTTTCTCGAGCGTATGGACCGTACGCTGCGGAGCGAACGCGATGTGGTCGAGGCCCTAGGGGTCTCCTGCATAGGCCTCGTCCCGGATATTCCCCGGGCTTACCGCCGCCGAAGCGCTCGTTATCTGTTCGATGGAGTCTCGTCGGCTTATGGCCAGGCCATCTACTCCATCGTGGCCGCAACGCTCCAGTCGGCTGGTCCGAGGGCCGAGCCGATGGTTATCCTCGTGACGTCCAGTGTACCAGGCGAGGGCAAGACGACGCTCGCCACTGGCTTCGCAGCCTGCGCGGCGCGCCTTGGCCGCCGCGTGCTCCTGATCGACCGCGACCTCCAGGATCCCGATGGCGCAGAGGCATTCAAAATGGTCGTGAACGAAAATGCATCCACCCATCCCCCACTGGGACATACAAGTGCCGGGCCGATTGGCCGAATCCCAGATTTGGAATGCGACTATCTTCCAGTGCGCCGGACAGGCGCCGATCAGCCTTCGGTTGCTGCAGCGCAGAAAATCGTGGAGATTTGTCAGCGGCTGCGTGAAAGCTACGATTGCGTCATCATCGATGGCCTGCCGACCTTCACCGCGGAAGCCCGCGTCCTTTCGACTGTGGCCGACAAGGTGATCTTCGCGGTGCGCTGGGGAAGCACCAGACGCGAGGTCGCCGACAATGCCCTGCAGCAACTGCGGCACTCCAATCGATTCGAGAGTCTGAGCAATGTTTACGCGGTGCTGACGCGCGTCCATCTGAAACAGCATGCACGGTATCGGCTCGGGGACATGGGTGAATTCCTGGATAGGCATCAAAGACAGTATTCACGCTCCGGGCTTTGGAGTTGACCGAGCTCATTGTCTACCGCTCACGGATGGCGATCAGCTCTCTATGCGTTACCGCCTAAGCAGGAGCCGAACTTTGCGGTGGTGCTTTGTTTCCCCTGGATACAGATCGACGCAGGTCCTCGGCGGCGATACTCGCTCTTCAGGTGGCGCTGAAGCACAGATAGCCCATCTCGCCACGGCTCTTGCGGGCCTTGGGCACGAGGTGGGCCTCATATATGGCGACGGGCAATCAGGGTCTCTCATCAAGATTTCGGGGGTCACCTGCATCGAGGCGGCACCAGCGTGGCGATCTCCTGCAAGTCTCCCGGCATTCTGGCGCGCCATGGACATGTTGCGCCCGGATGTTCTCTATGCGCGCCTTCCAACCGATTTTCTTTGCCTCATGGGCCTTTTTGCCAAATGCCACCGGGATACGCGCTTCATGTATGCCTTGGCCCATGATCTTCATTGCTCGCCTTGGACCGCGTACGATCACAAGAAATGGCTTCACGCTCCGCTATTCAGCCTTGCCTTGCGAAGTGCCGACGTGATTGCGGTTCAGCACTGCCAGCAATCGGCTAGCCTCAATCCGCATTTGCGGGAGCGCGCGGCGCACGTGCCAAATCTGGTGCGCTCGGTTCGCGAATACCCTCGCGTCTACGACACGACCACCATTGATGCGATCTGGATTGCGAAGATCCGAACGAGCAAACAGCTCCATCTGTTCGTGGATTTGGCGGAAGCTCTGCCCCGCCTGCGCTTTGCAGTAGTAGGCGGATTCGATCCCACGGTAGGCAGCACCATACAGGCAGCGCTCGAGCAGCGGATGTCCAGCCTGGAAAACCTGATTTTCTACGGCCCGCAGCGCGACGACAAGGTGCTCTCTCTGCTTTCTGAAAGCAAAATACTGGTAAATACATCCTGCGATGAGGGCTTTCCCAACACTATGCTTGAGGCGTGGAGCGTGGGGGTTCCGGTGGTGTCGTTGTCGGTGGATCCGGGAGGAGTGATCGAGCAGGAGGGAATGGGTTTCGTCAGCGGAACCGTGACCCAATTGGTCCATGATGTAGATGCGCTTGCTCGAACGAAGGCGCTCAATCAGAAGTACGGAGAAGTCGCGCTGTCCTATGTTCGTCGGCAGCATAGCCTCAAGGCGGTGTGCCAGGCCCTGGAAGGGGCTCTTCCCGGATTACGATCGGGCTTCGCACCGGGGCAGGAGCGTCATGTTACCGTCGAAGATGGGTGACGGGCGGTGCTGAATCTTCTTCGCATATTATCGCCGCCGATGAGCCTGCTGTATGGTGCCTCGGCCGTCCTGCTTGCGCTCCTGATGTCTTCCGTACTGATCCTGTGGGGCGATCCTCGGGCTCCGATCCTGGCCGTTGGTGGAGCCGGCGCTGCCGCTATCGGTCTCTATCTGATCCAACGGCCCCTGATCGCACTGAATGTCGCGATCTTCCTTGCGCTGATGCCGATGGAGCTTCGGTTCGAGATTGTCTACACTCTCGCTGTCAATTCGGCTCTCGCTCTAGCGTTGGGAGCGTGGCTGCTGAAGGTCGTCGTTCAGCGACAGCACATTCACTGGAACGCCGTATGCGTTCTGCTGACCCTCTATCTTGTCTGGGCGATCGTCACGCTGCTTTGGGCTCCAGATCTCGTCCTGGCCCGCAAGGAACTCGTCGCTTATGTCAGCGGGTTCATTCTGCTGCTGCTCATATCTGAACAGGTCAGATCGATCGCAGCCATAGACGGACTAATGCGCGTCCTGAAGGTGATGGGCTGGATCCTAGTCCTGGGCGGACTGCACGCAGCTTTCACGGGCGCTTTGCAGCCTGGCGAGAGGTTGCAGGTCCTGGGCATGAATGAGAACCTCTTCGGTGTGGCCCTAGTCCTGACGCTTCCCGGTCAGATTTGGCCGGTGTTGCGCTCGTCCGGCCCGAGACACACATTCCACTTGGTGCTCAGCATTTTCTTCATCCTTTGCACCCTGGGCCTCGTGGCTCTCAGCGGGTCCCGGGGAAGTTCCATCTCGCTCCTGCTCGTGCTGCTCGCGTTCTTCTTCCACAAGCCCATGAGGCCGTTCGGTATCGTGGGAGTAATACTGGTGGCTGGCTTGCTTGCCGTTGCACCCGGCATCACGGATGTCCTCGTCCAACGCTTCCAGGAACATGAGGGCGGAGACCTGGGAGGACGCGTTTTGCTGTGGCATGCCAGTTTGCTGCTTATACGGGACAACTTGTGGACCGGGGTGGGAATCGGCAACGGCCCATCCGAACTCCATCGATATATCGCTTCCCTGACGAGCACCTACGCTCATCGTCCGGATGTGCCGAGTCATAGTCCTCTACTCGAGGTAGCAGTAGAGACAGGCCTGCTCGGTATCTTCCTCTACGCTAGCGCCATAATTCTCGCCGTGTGGCAGTTCTTTTGGTACCGCCGCAGATTGTATACTCGCGATGCAATGATCGCAGGCTATTTTCCTCTACTGCTAGGTGTGTCCGTAGGTTACTTCGCTTCATGGTCGAAGGGCGGCGGCATGGATGCCCATCCGACATTCTTCATACTCCTGGGGTTGCTCGTGTTTCCGGCCGGATTGCTCACCCCGGGCAAGCCGCGTAGCCCGGACGCGAACTGAAAATTCTCTCCTCTCCAGAGCGCTGAGATCGGTCGCGTTAATCTGACAAAGCCTTTGATATCGTGGCTGCGTGCCGCATTTCGATACCAATTTGGGTGCTAGAGCTTTTGCCGGGAGAGATTTCAGGGGCTATTTATTTTTAGAGGTCACAACATGACTGACATGTTGACGGCGACGCACGCTAGCAGGGCGTCGATCACAAGCTCCGTAGCCATTCCCACAAATCATGCTATGACGTTACGGAAGTTCATTGCAAGTAGAATTTGCAATGCGATCTGAGGTTGAAGAATCTTCTTCGGTTTTAGAATCGTTTATGGAAGTTATGGTTCGCAGCGACACTATGACGCCTTCATCCCTGCATCCGATTTCGGGCAGGATTGCTGAGCTTGGGTCGGCTGACGTAATCGATACTGTGGCTGATATACATACGACGACTTTGCTTTCGTTCTATCGTCGGCAAGTCAACCGGAAGCGACGCCCTGATATCATACGATGTCCACAACATCCTGTTGAAGGACATCGCTATGGCCAGCCTTCACGATCTACCAGCACAAGGTATGAGTTTGCGCAATTCCTCTCAACAATCCGGGTCGCCGCGACTTAGCATCGTGACGGCTCTGGCTTCATTCCGCTCTGCCCTCATGGGCATTGGCGTCATGAGCGGCGTCATCAACGTTCTTGCACTTACCGGCTCGTTTTTCATGCTCCAGGTCTACGACCGGGTCATTCCCGGCCGGAGCATGCCTACCCTTTTGGGTTTGGCCGTGCTTGCGGGGACGCTGTACACGTTTCAGGGAATTCTCGAACTCGTTCGATCGCGGCTGCTTGTTCGAGTTGGAAGGGGACTCGATGGCATGGTCTCCTCGCAGGTCTACGCAGCGTTGATGCGTTTGCCTCTTCGTACCAAGCTTCCCGGTGACGGTCTTCAGTCGCTGCGTGATCTGGATCAGCTTCGTTCGTTCCTGTCCGGGGCAGGTCCGACCGCGCTCTTCGATCTGCCATGGGTGCCACTCTATATCGGCATCTGCTTTGTCTTTCATTTTTGGATCGGCGTCACTGCGCTTGGCGGGGCGGCCCTGCTTTTTGGGCTGACGCTCCTGGCGGAAGCCCGCACGAAGGGCCCTACGCAGATTGCAGGCGGGCATGCCGCAATTCGCAGTTCCTTGGCTGAAGCCACTCGGCGTAATGCCGAGGTCTTGCAAGCCATGGGTTTTGGTCAGCGCGTTGCAAAACGCTGGTCGGCTACAAACGCAGAATACCTCGATGCTCACACCAAGGCGAGCGATGTCGCGGGAACCCTTGGAACGATCTCGAAGATCCTGCGCATGGTGCTGCAATCGGGCGTGCTGGCAATCGGCGCCTACCTGGTCATTCACCAGCAGGCAACTGGCGGCATCATGATCGCAAGCTCGATCATGATGAGTCGAGCCTTGGCCCCTATCGAGCTAGCCATTGCCCATTGGAAGGGTTTTGTAGCGGCGAGACAGGGTTGGAGCCGCCTGACGCGGTTGCTTGAACTCCTGCCGGAAGACCGAACCAGCGTTGTCCTGCCACCTCCTACCCGGTTACTGGCAGTAAAGGGCCTGAGCATCGCGCCGCCCGGGGTGCCGAAGACCGTCGTGCGAGATGCCACCTTCGCCCTGGCGGCAGGAAGCGGCCTCGGCATCATAGGACCGAGCGCATCAGGAAAGTCGTCCCTTGCACGTACCCTCGCCGGAGTATGGTCACCGGTATCCGGAACCGTCAGACTTGATGGTGCCACGTTGAACCAGTGGGAGGAGGAGGAGCTGGGCCAGCATATAGGATACCTTCCCCAGGACGTGCAATTGTTCGACGGCACCATTGCCGAGAACATCGCTCGCTTTCAGCCTGATGCACCTTCCGAGAAAATTCTTAGTGCCGCACGGACTGCGGGGGTCCATGATCTCATCGTGCGTCTCCCGGATGGCTATGAGACCCGCATTGGAGAGGCAGGCTCTGCCCTCTCGGCCGGCCAAAGGCAACGAATTGCACTCGCCCGCGCGCTCTATGGCGATCCGTTTCTTGTCGTTCTCGATGAGCCGAATTCCAACCTGGATGCGGAAGGAGAGGCCGGTTTGACCGCGGCTATCCAAGCTATCCGCGACCGTAATGGCATAGCCATCGTAGTAGCCCATAGGCCAAGCGCGCTTGCCAGCCTGGATCAAGTGCTTGCCATGGCGAACGGCCAGGTTCGGGCTTTCGGTCCAAAGCATGAAGTGTTGGACAAGGCTACCCGCTCGCTGACGAACGCTGTTCCGCTGAAAGTTGTCCCCGCGACAGAAGGAGGCGCTCGTAATGTCCGATGATGGAACACTCGCCAACAAGAAGACGATACGTCGGTACCTGACCATTGGCGTAGCATCATGCGTCCTTTTGATCGGCGGCGTGGGAGGTCTTGCTGCAGGCATCAAATTTTCGGGCGCTGTCATCGCTTCTGGAACGCTGGTGGTCAATTCAAGCGTGAAGAAGGTCCAGCACCCAACCGGAGGTGTTGTAGGTGAAATCAAGGTCCGGGAAGGAGACGCGGTGAAGGCCGGGGATATTCTCATTCACCTCGACGACACGGTCCCCCGCGCCAACTTGGCAATCGTAGCGAAGGGGTTGGACGAATTCGAAGCGCGTCTCGCGCGTCTCGTGGCCGAACGCGACGGCAACGACGAGATCACTTTTCCTGACGCGCTGGAACAAAGGATCGCGGATCCAATAGTTGCCCGCAGTATGTCCGGAGAAAAATCGCTGTTCGAATTTCGCCGAGACGCCCGCGCCGGACAGAAATCGCAGCTCAATGAGCGGATCGGCCAACTTGCCGACGAGGTCTCTGGGCTGACGCAGCAACGCGACGCTAAACGCCGAGAGATAGAACTGGTCAAAATCGAACTCGAAGGCGTCAGAAAGCTCTGGCAGAAAAAAATGGTCTCGATCCAGCGAATGACCGCGCTCGAACGCGATGCCGTGAAGCTCGAAGGTGAACACGGACAACTCACCTCCTCGATAGCCCAGGCCAAGGGTCGTTTGACGGAAATTGAACTGCAGATCATGCAGATCGATCAGGATTTGCGTAAAGAGGTCGCTACCGAATTACGTGAGGTCCAGGGCCAGATATCCGAGTTCGTGGAACGAAGGACGACCGCGGAGGATCAACTTAAACGCATCGACATTCGCAGCCCGCAGGACGGGATCGTTTACCAGCTTGCTGCACATACCATCGGAGGCGTCATAGCGCCTGGAGAGCAGATCATGCTCGTCGTCCCGACTGCCGACGATCTAACGGTCGAGGCGCGCGTTGCGCCGCAAGACATCGATCAAGTCTCACCGGGGCAAAATGCCGTGGTGCGACTTTCCGCTTTCAATCAGCAAACCACACCAGAGCTGACTGGCATTCTCTCCAATATTTCACCTGATCTTATGACCGATGAGCGCACTGGCCTTAGCTACTACAAGGCAAACATCCGACTTCCAGGGGATGAATTAGCTAAGCTAAAAGGTTTGTCGTTGGGTCCTGGTATGCCAACTGAGGTATTCTTTTCCACTGGGAGCCGGACAATATTGTCGTATATCGTTAAGCCACTCTCGGACCAAATTCAGAGGGCTTTCCGGGAGAGTTGATGCGCCGAAGCGGTTCTTAGCTAGGCAATTTCTAGTTTACCTTGCTGTGGTATGCCCGCAATCCGCAGATAGTCAGTCGATCGCCTGCTCCGCGCATTGGATCATGGTACGCTTGAAGGCGTGTAGTCCACGAGCCCGCCAAGCAACGGCGTGATCAATTTGATGTCGATCGCAAAGGGCAACGTCCCGCACGTCGCCAAGCCGAACACGATCAGAAACGGTTTGAGAGTCCTGGAAACGAAATCGTTCATGAGGCTCATGTTTTCACCTCGTATTCGCGGGGCAGCGGAGAGGCGGCGTTGCCGACAACCTGGCACCTTCGAGAGACAGGCGACAAAGAGCCGCCGCCTGCCATATCGCCATTGTCCCGAGGCTACTTGCCCATAGCCGCTTGAGCCTCGGCAATCTTGGCTTTCACAGCGTCCAGGTTGAAGCTTGCGCCCTTCTGCATTGGCGGGAATTCGACGGCAGACTTGGCAAGCTGCTCCACCTGGTGCTGGACAAATACGAAGCGCCAGAACTCGTATTTGAACCAATCGAAATATTGCAGCGACCCATCCTTGGTCCCGCTGTCTGGCCAGCCGGCCCGCTCGAACGGATCAAGGCGCAAGTTCGTGAGGTAGGGCGCGCGGAGACACTCGTCTTGCCGCCCAGCCAACCCTGCGGCTGGTCGATAAAGCGGAATTTGTAGTCGCCTATGCGGACGGCGCCAAGCTGACTTTCGCCGAAGTACCAGACCTCGTTCCTGTTCGACGGGCCCTTCCCCGTAAGCATGTCCAGCTGATTGTAACCGTCGAGATGAACCTTATAGGTATTTTCCCCGATCTTCTTGCCCGACTTCAACTCTTCGACAATGTTGGTATTGCCGGCGGCCGCGAGGAAAGTCGGGAACCAGTCAAGGCCGGACATGATCCCGTTTTCGACCTTGCCGTCCGGCGTCTTGCCCGGCCAGCGGACGATTGTCGGCACGCGGAAGCCGCCCTCCATGACCGTGCCCTTGCTCTGGGCGAACGGCGTCATTCCGCCATCGGGCCAGGTAAAGAGCTCGGTGCCGTTGTCAGTGGTGAAGACCAGGATCGTATTGTCCTCTTCACCGATGGCTTCCAGCTTCTGCATGACCGAACCGACGATGTCGTCTAGTTGCGCCATCCCGGCTTCCTGGATCGACCACCCATTGTCCGAATTGCGCAAGCCTTCGTACTTCGCCGACAGATGCGTCACGATATGCATGCGCGTGGGATTGAGCCAAAGGAAGAACGGCTTGTCGTCCGCCTCCGCCTTGTCGATGAAGCTGAGCGTCCGCTCGAGAATCTCGTCGTCGACGGTCTCCATGCGATCCGGACACAATTCGCCTGCATCTTCGATCCGTTGTTTTCCGACCTTCCCCCAGCGGGGATCCACGGCACTGTCGTCGACGTCGGCAGCCCAGCTGTGAATCATGTTCCGTGGTCCGAGCTGCGGCCTCAATTCCTGCGGGTAGTTCGGCTGGCAAGGATCTTCCATCGCGTCCAGATGGTAGAGGTAGCCGAAGAACTCATCGAAGCCATGCACCGTAGGCAGGAATTCGTTCTTGTCTCCGAGATGATTCTTGCCGAACTGCCCGGTGGCATAACCCATGTCTTTGAGCGCCGTCGCAATTGTCACCGCCTGCGCCGGAAGTCCGATCGGCGCGCCAGCCTGTCCGACGGTTGTCATGCCGGTACGGACAGGTAGTTCGCCGGTGATGAATGCCGCGCGGCCGGCAGTACAGCTTGCCTCGGCATAATAGTCAGTGAACATCATGCCTTCGTTCGCGAGCCGATCGAGATTTGGTGTCTTGCCCGCCATCATGCCGCGGTGATAGGCGCCGATATTCCACATCCCGATATCATCACCCATGATGACCACGATATTGGGTTGGCCCTGGTCCTGGGCCCCTACCGGTGCGCTCGACGCCATGAAGACGGCCGACGAGAGGCTGATCCAGAGTTTCCTAGACATCTTCATAGCGTTCCTTGTCCTTCTGATTGCCCTAGAGCTGGCAGGCTCTGCCTGTGTCGAAGCGCCGAAGCGGCCGGCAAGTGGGGCAGCATTGCCGGGCAGATTGTTTGCCAGGCAGGCGTATCAACCGTCTCCGGGGCTTCTTCAAAACTTATGACTCAAGCGCAGCGAGCCGCCATGGCTGGTGTACGTGTCTGAGAACGAACCCGAATATTGTGCGCGCACACTGAAGCCATTGTCGTTGGCGAGATCGACGCCTGCAGTCAGCCGTCCCACGACGTCCGCCAACGGCACCTCGCTGTCGAACGTGCCGATCCCGGCGGGTGCACTGGCCAGCCGCGCGGATGTATCCCAGCTGTCGATGCTGCTGAAGCTCACTCCGGCACCGGCAAACGCCCGCATCACCGTCGTCTCGTTCACCTCCACGCGTGTGCCGACCTCGACCGCCGGCGTCGCATGGAAGCTCCATTGGCCGGCATCGTCGACCTGCAGGTCGAGCATGCCGGCGCCCGACTCGCGATAGCCGCTGGCATGCGAGTAGATCAGGTCAAAATCTACCAGCGGCCGCACGTAATAAGGGTCCTGCGCGAAGGTGTAGGCGGCGCGCACCCGGGCGCTTAGATTGTAGACGTCCGGATCGCCCTCGGCCCGAGCCTCGAAGCCCGGAATCCGGATCAGGCGCGTGTTGTCGTACCAGCCGTAGCTGCCGGCGACGGCGCCCGACAGCAGCCATGGGCCGATCTCATGCTTCAGCGAGACGCCGGCATAGAGGGTGTCGCCATCGGCGTTGACCCGGCCGTCGTCGCCGCGAATGTCGCTGCGGTCATAGCCGCCGGCGAAACCGACGAACCAGTTCGGCGCCACCTCGAACTGGGTCCCGGCCCGAAGAGCGTAGGTCGTCGCATCGAAGCCCGATATGCCGCCGCTGGCCTTCTGGTCGAGCGCTTGTACATCGGCCTGGGCCCAGGCGCACTCCGTCTCGACCAGCATCGAGGTGCTGCCGGCAAACATCGGACAGCTCAACAGCAGATCGAGACGCTGCTGTGTCATGGCGATACTGCCGGCCGCGGCAGCGCCCGAAACGCCGGGTGACATGTCGGACAGGGCGGATGCGTAGCTGTCCCCGTCGTCGTCGGCGAGGGTGCCGAGCGTGCCGAACAGCGTGCCGAAGGGACCGCCTCCGGCATCCCATATCTTCTGCAGATGATCGGCGATCTTGTCCTGGTCGTCATTCAGCGAGAAGTCCGGCTCGGCGAAGTGGGCACCGGCAGCCGAGACCGACAGCTCGTTTCCGGCCTGGCTGATGACGTAGTCATAGAGCGCCGATTCCGCGTCCAAGGAATGGTCCAGCGCGCCCTCGGCGGTGAGGAAAGACAGTGTGAGGCCGGGTAGGACGCTAATGGCGTTCACCGCGAGCTTGCCGTCCAGCATGGCGTCGCCGGCGATGGTCAGGTGGTCCATGCGGGAGCCGACAAAGTCGGCATCGAACGCCAGAACGCCGTTCGCCTCCTGCGTTAAATCACCACCGACCCGTGTCGCCTCCAGCACTCCGGCGGCAGAAGCGACCTTCTCGACGTCGTTGCTCGCCACGGTCGGACCAAGCGGCACGCCACCGACACCGCCTACTTGCAGGAGGCCGCCGTTCATCACATTCGCGTCGAGCAACTCGCCGGCCAGGAGGACCCCGCCAGCGTTTTCCAGAAGGCCTAGTTCGCCGACCTGAAGGACGCCATCGGCACTTTCCAGGCGAGCCGACTCCTCCGCGTCGCCGCGCAGGTCGACGTTGCCTTGGATCGTGCCGCCATCGGTCAGTTTGACGTTGAGCGTGGCGCTGCCGGTGTAGACAATCGCGTTGCCGGAATACGCCGAAATGCTGCCGTCCGAGACGTGTAGCGAGTTCGAAGAGCTTCCCTCGTCGACCCAGACGCCGGCACCCTGGGTGCTCGAGCCGCCGGTAACGATGGCGTCCGAGACCGTGATGGCAATCGTGCCGCTGCCCTGGCCGCCGGAATCGCTCTGGGCAAAGATGGCGATCGAGTTCTGACCGGTGGCAGAGACACTGCCACCCTCTTTGGAAATGGTTACATTACCGCTTTGAGCAGCCGCCGCATCGAGGTTACCGTTGGAGCCGGCAAAGCCGCCGCCGCTATCACCGCCGAAACCGCCGCCGCCGCCGATCGACTGGGCCAGGATGCCGAAGGCGTCGTCACCTGTCGTGGTGATGTTTCCGTAGTTGGCCGAGATCGTGACGTCTTCACCATCGCCGTAACTGCCAGGGCTGTTACCGCCGAGGGAGATCGGCGAAGTCCCCATGTGGCCACCGATGCCGCCGCCACCGCCGATCGATTGCAACACCACGGCATGCGCTCCGCTGCCATGAGTCGTGACGTCGCCGTCGAGGAAATTGACGGTGACCGTGCCGCCGTTAAGGACGCCGCCGCCCTGCCCGCCCAGGACGAGGGACGAGATGACGTCCGCATTGCCGCCGGCGACGCCGCCGATCCCGCCGCCGCCACCGATCGACTGTGCTACCAGGCCAAAGGCACGCGCGCCGTAGGTGGTGATGTCGAGGTTCGAGCCAGCATAGGGATCGCCGACCGTGACGGAACCACCGCTGCCGCTGGAGCCGCCTCCGCCGCCGACTACGATTTCGAAGGCGCCGTTCGGAAACACCTCCGCCGACTGGCTGTTGCCGGCTCCGCCGACACCGCCGCCGCCGCCGATCGATTGCACCACCACCGCGTGCGCGTCGACACCATGCGTCGTGACCATGCCGGTGACCTGCTGCCCGACGCCCAACTGCACGGCGCCACCGTCACCGGCGTTGCCTCCACCACCACCGGCGCCGCTGCCCACCGTGATCCTGCCTGTCGCCTTGTTGGAACCGTCGCCGCCCTGGCCGCCGCCGCCGCCGATCGACTGCGCCAGGAGACCATAGGCGGCGTAGCCCTGAGTGCTGATTGTGCCGATGCCATCGATGTTGACCGCACCGCCGGCGCCGCCGCCGCCGCCCTGGCCGCCGACGCCGACATTGGCCGAGACGGTTTGCTGGCTGCCGTCGGCGACGGCCGTGCCGCCGACACCGCCACCACCGCCGATCGACTGCGCGACGATGCCATCGGCCCAGTCGCCGACCGTGTTGACGGTGCCGGTGTTGGTGATATTGACCTCGCCGCCGGCGCCGCCCGTGCCGCCCTGGCCACCAACCGCGACGGACGTGGTGTAGGAGGCCGCACCGTCGTCGATGCCCTTGATCACATGCTGTATATCCTTGACGAAATCGATCCAGTTCGGATCGTCGAGCGAGCCATCGGCGCCGAAGCTGCCACCCAGGCCGCCGCCGCCGCCGATCGACTGCGCGAGGATGCCGTCGCCGTCGCCACCGAAGGTCTGGATGGTGCCAGCGTTGTCGACGGTCACCGTGTTGCCATCGCCACCACCGCCACCAGGCCGGCCGACCTGTACCGTGGCTATGAAGGGGCCGGCGGAAAGCGCGCCGGTACCGCCCTGCGAGGTGCCGCCGCCGCCGCTGATCGACTGAGCCACAATGCCCCGCGAGCCGGAGCCGACTGTCTGGATCTGGGCGAGTTCGGCGACCGCTACATCCACGGTGCCGCCGGTGCCGCCGCCGCTGCCCTTGCCGCCGAGGCCCAGGGTCAGTGTGGCGCTCTTGGCTTCGCCTAGATTGTAGGTCGAGCTGCTGCCCGCGCCGGCATCACCACCGCCACCGCCGATCGACTGCGCAACCACCGCGTTGGCATTGTCGCCGAAGGTGGCAACCGTCGTCGGCGAGGTCGCTGTATCGCCCACCTTGACGTTGACGGCCTCGGCATCGCCGGCGGCACCGCCGCTGCCGCCCAGGCTAAAACTCAGATCGATGGTGGGTGAGGTGGTTTCGGTGAACGGGATCGCTGCCGAGACGCCCAGCGCGGTGCCATCACCGCCGGTGCCGCCGCCGCCGCCGACCGACTGCGCAAGAATGGAATGCGAACCCGCGCCATAGGTGACGACCTCGCCGGCGGCGACAGTGACGTCGACCTCGCCGCCCTTGCCGCCGGCGCCACCGGCGCCGCCGACGGCCGAGGTCAGGTTGATGGTCGGGATCGGCGTCTCAGGATCCGGATCCGGAATGGAGAGGACGATCTGATCTACGGCGGCGGAGCCGCCATTGCCGCCACCACCGCCGATCGACTGCGCCACGATGCCATAGGCATTGGTTGCCTGGTCGGTGATTGCGATAGGTTGTCCATCTTCGGCGGCAAGGACCGCCGCGAGGAGGTTGCTCCCGGTCGTAATGCTGCTGTCTTGCCAGTTTACCGTGACAGCCTCGCCCGCACCGCCACCACCAGCCTTGCCGCCGACGGCGACCGAAGCGGCGATGTTGAGGCTGACGTCGAAGCCAAAGGCATTGCCGCCATTGCCGCCGCCGCCGCCGATCGACTGAGCAAGGACCCCGATGCTGTGGGAGCCTTGGGTCGACAACGTGCTCTCCGGATTGGCATTCACGATGACCGTGCCGCCATCGCCACCACCATCGCCGCTGCCGCCGATCGACAGGTCGACGAACGAGATGCCTAGGGAAGTGGCATTGCCGCCATCGCCACCGCCGCCGCCGATCGAATGAGCAAGGATGCCGTGGGCATTGTCACCCAATGTGGAAAGGGAGACGAAGTTGCCGACGTCCACCGTCACTGCTTGGCCGTCACCGCCGACCTCACCGCTGCCACCCACACCCAGATTCACGCCGAGGGACGCATCGAACGCATCACCGCCGCTACCGCCGCCGCCGCCGGCCGACTGCGCCACCACGGCGGCGGCGAAATTGCCGCTGGTACCGATGCTACCGGCATCGAGGTGAAGATCGACCGTGCCGCCATCGCCGCCGCTGCCGCCCTGGCCACCGACACTGGCGATGCCGACCGAGCCGGCGCCGCTGCCACCGCCACCGCCGATCGATTGCGCCCGCACGCCGGTGGCCGCGGCGCCCGTGGTCTTGACCGTACCCGTCTGCGTTACCGTAACGCTATTCCCGTTCGCAGTATTGTTTGCGGCCGCGTTACCGCCGATCGAGAGAACGCCCCCCGACACCCCGCCGGCCCCACCGCCCCCGGCGATCGACTGCGCCAGGATGCCGTACGAGGCGTAGCCGGTGGTGTTGACCGTGCCTGAATTGCTGATCGTCACGATGCCAGCGGTCCCGCCGGCCGCGCCGTCGCCGCCCAGGGAGACGGTTCCAGTGGAGATGCCGCCGGCGCCGCCGCCACCCGCAACCGACTGGCCCATCAGGCCGTAAGAATGCTCGCCGCCCGTCGTCACGGTGCCGGCTGCCGTGATGGTGACAGCTTCGGAGTCGCCGCCACGCCCGCCATCGCCGCCGGAGCCGCCCAGTACGCCGTAAAAATCGCCACCTGTGCCGCCGCCGCCGCCGAGCGACTGTCCGCCGATACCGACAGAGAAGTTGCCTTGCGTGGTGACGCTGTTCCCAGCTTCGGTGGTGATGGTGACCGTGTTGCTGTTGCCGCCATAGCCGGCGCCGCCAGCCTCGCCGACCAGGCCACCGTCGTTGCCGCCGTCCCCGCCAGTGCCGCCGACGCTCTGCGCCAGGATGCCGGAAGCCTCGCTGCCGTCGGTCGAGATGCTGGCCTGGTCCTTCAGGTCGACAATGATGATGCTGCCCAGTCCCCCCGGCCCACCGCTCGAGTTGTTCTCGGAAAAGCCGCTGCCACCGCTGCCGCCGGCACCACCGCGCGATTCGGCCAGGATACCCGACAACTCGTTCCCTGTGGTGACGATCGCGGCAGTCCCACTGTGGGTGACCGAGATGGTGCCGAGGCCGTCGCCGCCGCCTGCATTGCCGCCGACGCCGCCGCGGCCGTCGGTATCGTCATCGCCTTGCTGATTGCCTACGCCGCCATAGCCGCCCAGGCTCCGCGCGACGATGCCGCCGCCGCTCACCGGCTGCGAGGGGTCTTGGGAAAACACCGTGATGTCGGCGCTGTTCTGCACCGTCACGTCGCCGGCCGCGCCGCCGTTGCCGCCGCTTTCCTCATCATGATCCGAGTCGGCGCCGTTGCCACCCAGCGAGTCGGCTTTGATGCCGATCAACTCGTCGGACGTGCCATCGTCGTTGGGGACCCAGTAGATGTAGATCTCACCCGTGTTTGTCACCGTCACATTGTTGCCGTTACCGCCATTGCCCTGCCTGGCGGTGTCGTCATTGTTGCCGTAACCGCCCCAGCCGCCGTTGCCGCCGTTGCTGGTGGCGCTGATGCCGCGAGCTCTTTCAGAGCCTTGGAGGGCGCCGCCGCCTTGTGAACTCGGAGAACCCAGAAAAATGCCGTTGTTATTCGTGACGGTGACGACGCCGCCGTGCCCACCGTTACCGCCCTCCTGGTTCTCCGAGCCTTCGTTCCTGTCGGCACCATTACCGCCCGACGCATCGGCATCGAGACCGATGACGCCATAGTTCACTATGCCGTTGACCTCGATCCAGCCATTGTTGGTGACTGTGATCGTGCCTCCGTTGCCGCCTTCGCCACCATCGCCGTGCTCGTCGGGCGTTAGAGCCGAGGCGCCGCCGGACACGATCGAGATGACGATTACTTGGTCACTTGCCTCACCGGCCTGCCAGGTCAGCGCGCCCTCGTTGTCCAGCGTGATGTTGCCCCCGTTACCGCCATTGCCGCTGCTGCCGCTTTCGCCGACTTCGTTGGAGCCGGTGCCGCCGTCGGATGTCATCGTGATCAGCTGGTTTAGCCACGCATCGTTCTGGACGGTGATATTCGCCCCATTGTAGTCGTTCAGGTCGGGGCCAACGCCGCCTGCCTCGCCGCCCTCGCCTGCCTCGCCGCCCTCGCCGATGGAACCACCGTATCGCTGATCATTGATGACGGTGTCAGTGTAGTTACCCTGATAGCAGTTGTCCGCTTGAACACCGCTGGGACAGGTCGTCGGACTGATCGTCTGTCCTGCCGCCGGGACGAACGGCCACAGGCCGACGATGAAGGTCACGGATCCCAGGAGGCGCGCCCGGCGAGCGCGTTCAGCTTTGGATGGGGTCGACATGGTGATGTCCTCGCGGCGGTCGTTCATCGAGACAGGTGACTTCACCTCAGGGTTCGGCCCAGAGACGCAAAAGATTGGCACTGCATTTGAAGGCGAGATGAGTCTCCGGCGCCTGTGGCGCCTGCTTGTGCAGGAAGGCGCGCACCCGATCGAGTTCGAACAACAGTTCGCGATGCTGCTCGTCGCGCACGTAGCTTTGCGCCCAGGTAACGGCGGCCAGCCGTTCGCCTCTGGTCACCGGCATGACGCGATGCAGCGTGCGCGCCGGATAGACCACCGCCGAGCCAGCCGGCAGCTTGACTTTTTGCGCGCCCCACGGACTCTCGAAGTAGAGTTCGCCGCCATCATAGTCCGCGGGCTCGCTGATGAAGAGGGTGAGCGCGATGTCGGTGCGCTCCCGGCGCTCGCCGCCCATCAGTGGATCGTCGACGTGCAGGCCGTATTCCATGCCGGGCTTGTAACGGCTGATCAGCGGCGGGCGCACCCTGCGCACGAATGTGACGCTGCGAAAACCCTGGTGGCGGAACAATGCGTCGACGACCATCTGCTTCAAGGTCTCGGCAGATTTCTCGCCGCGCTTCAGCTGCTCGTTATGCTTGAAGAGCTTGGCGCGGTAACCGGCCGTGGACTTGCCATCCTCGAACTCCGCTTCAGTGACGAGCGCGCGGATCTGCTGCAGTTCCTCTTGCGTGAGGACCTCGGTCAGGATGTTGAGCATGGCAACCAGTGCACCTTCTTCGGTACCCAGAACACGTTGTCCGCTGGGTGTTCGTCCGGGCCTTCCGTGGCGAAACGTTCGGCGGGCTTGGCTTTTTGCTTGAGGACGATCAGGCCGGACGCGACTCGCTGGTAGTCCAATGGCTCCGTATCGCCGCGCAGCTTATCGGCTGTCTTGGACGGTTCAGCCTCGAAGCCGAGATCGCAGCCATTGGATTCCACGGACAGGAGGCAAGGCGTGCCTCGCCGAAGCAATGATCCCCGCCAGACCTTCTCGGTGCGAACGGCATGCTTCATCAGAAGATCCTAAGAAAAGTGTACCGGGATATGCCGATTTGGCGCCGCCATGTGCACAAGAGCGGCAGAAAACCTTGACCTGACGTCAGCAAAAGGGCACGTCTTATTCGATGAACAGGTCGATCTAGTCGATGAAACGACCGTTCCAGGCCGCGAGGAGCAAGGCAACGTTGATGGTGATCACGACCCTGCCCGTCATGACGGGCTGACTTGAGTCGTGGACGCAAGCGATCGAAGGCATCAGACGCCGATGGAATTCGGCGGAGCGGACGTCTCGCCGATGCGAGCGTCCGGGTTGTTCTGGCGGGCGCAAATTACCGGTTGGCTCTTCTGGGCGGTGTTTGGCGTCGTCAGTCGTACGGTTGTTTTCGGAGACCTTGCATTTGCGTTGACGCTGACCTCGATCGTCGAACCGCTTGGTTTTGCGCTTACTGCCCTTGCTCACCAAATGTTTCGGAACAAGATCGGGCGAGACATCACACTGAAGGTGGTCGTGGTTGCCGTGGTTCTTTCGATCGCGGGCGGGCTACTGCAGATGCTGACGGTAAACGCCATCAAGGACGTTCTGCCCTGGCGGGCCGAACCCGACATTGCGGCGCGTGTTGGGGCGATACCAGCGGTCTACTACACTTTGATCTTCCTGGGATGGTCGCTCGCCTATCTCTGGATCAGGGCTGAAGCCAATGCACAGGGAGAGCGGATCGAGCGCAGCCGGGCACAGCAGGCGGCCCTACAGACCGAGCTGCACCGGCTGCGCCTGCAGCTCGATTCACATCTCCTGTTCAACGCGCTGAATACCGTTGCAATGGAGATTCCCGAGGAGCCGGACACGGCACTCGAGATGACGCATCGCATCGCCGACTACCTGCGTTATTCATTGGCTCATCAAGATCAACGGGTCTGCCCCCTGGCCAACGAGATAGAAGCCATGTGCGACTACGTACGCATCCACGAGCTGCGGTTCGAAGGCCGCCTCGATTGCGTGGTCGAACTGGAACCGGACGCTGGACCGGTTCCAGTTCCGCATCTCATACTACAACCCTTGGTCGAGAATGCCGTGAAGTACGGCCTGTCCTCGCCGGCCGAGCGTTTCACAGTCGGCATTGTCGCTGAGAACAGGAACGACGGGCTTTTGATCGAGATAAGCAATCCGGGCCGGCTGACCATGCTTGAGCGCGACCGCCCGGGGGTCGGACTAAATAATGTTCGCCGGCGGCTGGAGTTGCACTATCCGCTCCGCCATGAACTGTCCCTTGTCGAGGCCGGCAACACCGTCGTCGCCCGCTTGAGACTATGGGGAACAGCATGCTTCGCGTGATCGTGGTCGATGACGAGCCGCCGGCCCGGCGCGGTTTACGGCGACTCCTGCAGGGCAACGAGGATGTCGAGGTTGTCGGTGAAGCCTCTACGCTGGATGAGGCTGGCGAGCTGACTCGCGCTCTCACGCCGGATGCTATTTTCCTCGACGTCGAACTCGGCTCCGAGAAGGGCTTCGACTTGATCGGACGGCTGGATCCGGTGCCGGCCATCATCTTCGTGACCGCGCATAGCAGCTACGCACCCCGGGCATTCGACGTCGCGGCGCTCGATTTCCTGCAAAAGCCGGCCTCTCGGCAGCGTGTTGCGTTGACCCTCGAACGATTGCGACATCGCCAGCTCATCCTCGCGGATGCCGATGCCCGGCGCTCCAATGGAGTGGCAGCACCGCCGGTCGCAAAACAAGCCGAGCAGCGAATCCATGTAAGGACCGCAGGGCAATTGGCGGTCATCCCAACGGACATGATCGTCATGCTGAGCGCCGAAGCGGACTTCACGCGCATCATCACGACGGATGGGCACGACTATTTGGTGTGCCGACTGCTCGGCCAGTTCGAGGCGGAGCTCCCAACCCCGCCATTCTTCCGCGTTAGCCGCTCGCTGGTGGTCAATCTGGATCGAGTCGAGCGCGTCAGATCGGATGGAGGCGGACGTTCGCTCGTGGCTTTCGGGCGGAGCGTCAAGCCGGTTGCCCTGGGACGCGCGGCAACGAAGCGACTGCGGCACATCCTTGCAGAATCGGCATGGACGGCCTTCCATCGACGTGAGGAGCTGTAGCACCTCCGATACCACCGTCCTGAGATGCCGGTTGTTGCCTGCTACTGTCGCAACCTGATTTCGATTCTTATATCGTTGCGTCGTTTCTGTGGCGGAGAGAGCGGGATTCGAACCCGCGAGACGGTTTCCCGCCTACACACTTTCCAGGCGTGCGCCTTCGACCACTCGGCCACCTCTCCGTATTGCCGACCCTAGAATTTTGCCGGCGCGGCTCATCTAGTCGATCCGGCCTCGAATGCCAAGGCCACAAAGTGCTATTGTCCGCGTTTCATGCCGACACGCTCGTCGAAGACGACGTCGACCGTCCCAATGCCAGCAAAATAGCCGAAGGCGATTGCAGAAAACGCCCCGCGGCCATATCTGTCAGTCAGAATCGACGAAGCGAAGGATCGCTATGTTCCGCTTCCTGTTCCGGCTGATGGCTACGTTCGCGCTGGCGGTGGCCGTCATCATGGCGGTGCTCGACGTAACACGCACCATTGCCGCTTCGCGGCTGGTGATCACCCCGCTCGGCGCAAGCTGGCGTGGCGTTTCGCCCGCGACCCTCGAACAGGTGCAATCCTTCGTCATGGAGAAAGCGCATCCGCTGATCTGGAACCCGGTCATGACCTTCATTCTCGATCTGCCCGGCTTCCTGGTCTTCGGCGTGCTCGCCTTCCTGCTCTATGCGATCGGCCACCGGCCGGAGCGGCGGATCGGCCGCTTTGCCGTGGAACGCTGACCTTACGGTGTCCGGAAGAGCATACAGCCAGGCAAGATCCGACCACCGCACGGCGGCAACCGGCCATTGGAAATGGCCGTGCTTCAACAACAGAAGGAGAAATGCATGTTTTTCCTCGGCGACCAATTGAACAAGAAGCTTGAGATGCCGAAGCCAGGCCAGGCGCTGCCCGGCCGCGATAGGCCCATACCGACTGCGAAGGAGCATTTCGTCTCCAAACGCCGCCTGCAAGGCCCCTACCCCGAGGGACTCGAGACTGCGATGTTCGGCCTCGGCTGCTTCTGGGGCGCGGAACGCCTTTTCTGGCAGACCGAAGGCGTCTGGGTGACGGCAGCGGGCTACGCCGGCGGCATCACGCCCAATCCCACCTATCAGGAAACCTGCACCGGCCTGACCGGCCACGCAGAAGTCGTGCTGGTCGTGTTCGACCCGAAGGTCGTCTCCTACGCCGATCTCCTGAAGACCTTCTGGGAGGCACACGACCCGACACAGGGAATGCGCCAGGGCAACGACATCGGTACGACCTACCGCTCCGCGATCTATACGTTCGGGGAGGCGCAGCACCAGGCGGCTCTCGCCTCGCGCGATGTCTATCAGGCGTCGCTGAAGGCTGCAGGCCGTGCCGCGATCACCACGGAGATCGCCCCCGCGCCTCCTTTCTATTTCGCCGAGGAGGAGCACCAGCAGTATCTGGCGAAGAACCCCTACGGTTATTGCGGGCTGAAGGGAACCGGCGTCGCTTGCGCCATCCCGCAGGCCTCCGCTCAACCCTCGGTCGCCGCCGAATAGCGGCGCGGGCCCCGGCCGCCCAGCGCGGCCGCCGCCTGTTTCCGCCTGTGAGGCGGGCTTCCCGGACACTCAAAATTCCGCGTGAGTTTTGTTTTTGGCCGTGCAAGATTGGCGCATGAGCGGGGGATAACATCACCCCTGCCATGTGCCGAGGCGGGCCGGCAGGCCGACCTGTGTCGAGGCACCCAGTAAAAACAACCGACAGGGTGTGGATCACATGAAACGTATTTTCCTCGGCCTCCTGGCCGCAACTGCGTTGTCCTTCTCGGCCTATGCCCAGGAGGTGAAGCCGGCGCTGCTCTACGATCTCGGCGGCAAGTTCGACAAATCCTTCAACGAAGCCTCCTTCAACGGCGCCGAGAAGTTCAAGGCCGAGACCGGCATCGAATATGTCGAGTTCGAGGTCTCCAACGCCTCCCAGCGCGAGCAGGCGCTGCGCCGCTTTGCCGAGGACGGCCGCAACCCGATCGTCATGGCCGGCTTTTCCTGGGCGGAGTCGCTGGAAAAGGTGGCGACCGACTTCCCGGACCTGAAGTTCGCCATCATCGACATGGTCGTCGACAAGCCGAATGTGCGCTCGCTTGTCTTCAAGGAGCATGAGGGCTCCTACCTCGTCGGCATCATGGCCGCCATGGCCTCGCAGACCAAGAAGGTAGGCTTCATCGGCGGCATGGACATTCCGCTGATCCGCAAGTTCGGCTGCGGCTATGTCGGCGGCGCCAAGGCTGCCGGCGCGACTGAGGTCATCCAGAACATGACCGGCGATACGCCGGCCGCATGGAACGACCCGACCAAGGGAGGCGAGATCGCCAAGACGCAGATCGACCAGGGTGCCGACGTAATTTATGCAGCCGCTGGCGGCACCGGCGTCGGCGTGCTGCAGGCCGCTGCAGATGCCGGCAAGCTCGGCATCGGCGTCGATTCGAACCAGAACGGGCTGCAGCCCGGCAAGGTGCTGACCTCCATGCTGAAGCGCGTCGATACCGCCGTCTACAACGCCTTCATGGACGGCAAGAACGGCACGTTCGAGGCGGGCATCAACAATCTCGGCCTTAAGGAAGGCGGCGTCGACTATGCGATGGACGAGAACAACAAGGACCTCGTAACGGAAGAGATGAAGGCTGCGGTCGAGAAGGCCAAAGCCGACATCATCGCCGGCACGATCACCGTCCACGACTATATGTCGGACGACAGCTGCCCGTACTGATACGGATCGGACGCGTGCGGACCGCCGGGCCCTAGCCCGGCGGTTTGCCGTTTAGAGGATGACGGATGCTGATCGAGGCAATGCGCCCCGGCGATATCGAGGCAATCGCACAGCTGCGCTTCGAGGCATTTTTCCAGGGAAGCGACAGGACGTTGGAGGAGGACGCCGCCGGGCTCCGAGGTCTTGTGGCCAAAGGCAGTCCGGAGACGGCGTTGGTCGCCCGCATCGACGACCTGCCGGTCGCCTCCGTCCTCCTGGTCCAGCGCGAGCTGGAGCCTGCGCATGACCTGTCGCCCTGGCTTGCCGGACTGGTTGTCGCCGATGGGCATCGTCGGAAAGGTGTCGGCACGGCGCTGGTCAGGGCACTGGAGAGGCGCGCTGCAGCCCAGGACGTCGGAACGCTCTATCTCTATACATGGGAGGCACGTGCGTTTTACGCCGCACTGGGCTGGAAGCCGGTGGAGACTTTCGAACAGGACGGCGAAACCACGATGCTTATGTCACGCGGACTTCACAATCTGCCCGCGACGTAACCCAACGCGAAAGCCAGGATCAGGCAAAGCGCCAGCACAAGCGCGCGACGGCCCGGGACGGCATGAATGCCCACGCCGATGGCGGCTGGCGCAGTCTCCGGGGCAAGGCCGGCGCGCGGCCTGTCGGACCTTCGTCTGCCGAAGCTCACATTCGGCGTAGCCGGTTCAGGCTCGGGCACCCGAGGTTTCGTCACGGCGACAGGCCGCATCTGCGGCATGGCATCGATCTTTTCCTTGATAAGCCGCCAATGATCCTGCGGCGTTTCGTCGGCCGCCGGCATGCGGTCGAAGAGATGCATGCGCTCGGCGATCTCAACCATGGCGTCGCGAAAGGCGGAGTCGATCTCCAGATCACGCTCGGCACGCTCGCGTTCCTCGTCGTTCATTAGGCCGAGCACGTAGCGCCCGGCCCTGTCCATGCGATCGCCCGTCTCGCCCATGGCCATATCCCCCTACCACCCGTCTCACCAATGCGGCGGCTTCGTCACCGGCACGTCGGGCGCTGTTTGCTCCTCCAGCACCAGGAACCGGTCCGTCAGCGCATCCAGCTTCTTGCGCAGATTCTCGATCGTCTTCCACTGTTCAGCGATCACGCCCGACAGTTCCTCGATCGTCTTCTCCTGCTCCGCCGCTCGTATCTCGAGTATCGTCAAGCGCTCGTCAGCGTTGCCCATGCGTCATCCTCTTGATTGGCCCCGCGACCCCTTTGCGATCCCCCGCCGAAATTCGCAAGTGGCGGTGGATTTGTCGAGCCGGCGGACGCGTGCGATTGGCAGGCGTCGGACGGCATGCTAGCTTTTGACCGGGTGATAAAAAGAAAAAATCAGGTGGGAACCGGCCGCATGGCTGAAGCTGCTATCGAGCTTATCGGGATCGACAAGAGCTTCGGCACCGTCAGGGCCAATCGCGACATCAATCTCGTGATAGAGCGCGGCACCATCCGCGGCATCGTCGGCGAGAACGGCGCCGGGAAGTCGACGCTGATGTCGATCCTGTACGGCTTCTACCAAGCCGACAGCGGCGAGATCAAAGTCGGCGGCAAGCCCGTCTCGATCAAAACCCCAAACGACGCCATCGCGCTCGGCATCGGCATGGTCCACCAGCATTTCATGCTGGTTCAAAACTTCACCGTCATCGAAAATATCATCCTCGGCGCCGAGGATGAAGCACTGCTGAAGCGGAGCATCGCCAATGCCCGCTCCGAGCTTGAGCGGCTGGAGCGCGAATACGGGCTAGAGGTCGACCCCGATGCCGTCATCGAGGAGCTACCCGTCGGCCTGCAGCAGCGCGTGGAGATCCTGAAGGCGCTTTATCGCGGCGCGGAAATCCTGATCCTCGACGAACCGACAGGCGTGCTGACACCGGCCGAGGCCGACCATCTCTTCCGTATCCTCAAGCAGTTGAAAGACCAGGGCAAGACGATCGTGCTGATCACGCACAAGCTGCGCGAGATCATGGCGATCACCGATACCGTCTCTGTCATGCGCCAAGGCACCGTTGTCGCGACCCGCGAGACGGCGAAGACCACGGTCGAAGAACTCGCCGAACTCATGGTCGGCCGCCGTGTTCTTTTGCGAGTCGAGAAGGGCGAAGCGAAACCCGGCGAGGTCAAGCTTGCCGTCGACAATCTGACCGTCAGGGATTCGCGCGGCGTCACCATGGTCGACGATGTGTCCTTCGACGTGCGCGGGGGCGAGATCGTCGGCATTGCCGGTGTCGCCGGCAACGGCCAGTCGGAACTTATCGAGGCTATCTCCGGCATCCGCAAGGCGGTGTCGGGTACGGTTCTGCTCGACGGCAAGCCGATCGAGGTCACCGGCCAGGCCGACCCCGGCGAATTGCGCGACCGCGGGCTCGCCCATGTGCCGGAGGACCGCCATTATGTCGGTCTCGTTCTTGCCTTCGAGGAAAATGAGAATTCCATTCTCGGCTACCACGACAAGACGGAGTATCTGAAGGGCCCGTTCCTCGACATAGACGCCATCCGCGCGGATGCGAAGCAGAAGATCGAGAAATTCGACATCAGGCCGGCCAACGACCGGCTGAAGACCGCCAATTTCTCGGGCGGCAACCAGCAGAAGATCGTGCTGGCGCGCGAGCTGGAGCAGAATCCCGGTGTGCTCGTCGTCGGCCAGCCGACACGCGGCGTCGACGTCGGCGCCATCGAGTTCATCCACAAGCAGCTCATCGCCATGCGCGACCGCGGCAAGGCGGTGCTGCTCGTTTCCGTCGAGCTCGACGAGATCCGCTCGCTCTCCGACCGCATCCTCGTCATGTTCGATGGCCGCATCGTCGGCGAGCGTGGCCCCGACGCGACCGAAGGCGAACTCGGCCTGCTCATGGCTGGCGTCGAACGGCAGGAGGCCGCGGAGTGAGCAATCCCTACGCAAAACTGCCTGCCTGGGCGGACTACGGCCTCATCCCGCTGATCAATCTGATCGTCGCCTTCATCGTCGCCGGGCTGGTCGTGCTCCTGGTCGGCGAGAACCCCTTCCGCGCCGCGGTCATCCTGGTCGAAGGCGCATTTGGCAGCGGCACCGGTCTAGCCTACACGCTCTATTACGCGACCAACTTCATCTTTACCGGTCTTGCGGTCGCCGTCGCTTTCCATGGCGGCCTGTTCAACATCGGCGGCGAAGGCCAAGCTTATATTGCGGGCCTTGGCGTCGGCGTGGTGTGCCTCGCGTTCGACCACGTGCTGCCCTGGTGGCTGACTTTCCCGATCGCCATCCTGGGCGCCGCCGCGGTCGGCGCGCTGTGGGCACTTATCCCGGCCTATCTGCAGGCGAAGCGCGGTTCACACATCGTCATCACCACCATCATGTTCAATTTCATCGCCGCCTCGGCAATGGTCTACATGTTGGTCGACGTTCTCAAACCCCGCGGCTCGATGGCGCCGCAGACGCGCCAATTCGTTGAAGGCGCGCAGTTGCCGAAGCTGGGCTGGTTCCTCTCCGAATTCGGCCTCACGGTGCGGCCGTCCGCGCCGCTCAACCTGTCCTTCCTGCTTGCCCTCCTGATGGCTTTCTTCGTCTGGCTGCTCATCTGGCGCACCCGGCTCGGCTACGAAATCCGCACCATGGGCTTCAGCCCGAAGGCCGCGCGCTATGCCGGCATCTCGGAGACGCGCATTATCATCGTCACCATGCTGATCTCAGGCGCGCTCGCCGGGATGATGGCGCTGAACCCGATCATGGGCGACCAGCACAACGTCTCGCTCGACTTCGTCTCGGGCGCCGGCTTCGTCGGCATCGCCGTGGCCTTGATGGGCCGCTCGCATCCCGCAGGCATCGTACCGGCGGCCATCCTCTTCGGCATGCTTTATCAGGGCGGCGCCGAACTCGCCTTCGAGATGCCCAATATCAGCCGAGACATGATCGTCATCATCCAGGGCCTGGTCATCCTTTTCGCCGGTGCGCTGGAACACATGTTCAGGCCTTGGGTGCAGGCGGCCTTCGCGAGTCTCAGCCCCCGGACGGTCGGCGTGGCGCAGCCGAAAGGGGAGCGCGCCTGAGATGGAATTCGTCGACGCCCTCATCAACATTCTGAACTCGACCATCCGCGTCTCGGTGCCGCTGTTGCTTGCCTGTCTCGCCGGCCTTTATTCGGAGCGCGCCGGCGTCTTCGACATCGGCCTGGAGGGCAAGATGCTCGCCGGCGCTTTCGCCGCCGGGGCAGCTGCGGCCGTCTTTGGCTCCGCCTGGATCGGTCTCATCATGGCAGTGTTTGTCTCGGTGGGACTGGCGCTCGTCCACGGCTTTGCCTCGATCACCCATCGGGGCAACCAGATCGTGTCGGGCGTCGCCATCAATTTCATCGCCGCCGGCTCGACCATTATCCTAGGCCAGGCCTGGTTCCAGCAGGGCGGCCGCACCCCCTCCCTGCCGGCAGAAGACCGCTTCGGCGCCATCGTGCTTCCCTTCGCCGACGCGCTCCGCGACGTGCCAATCATAGGTCAACTCTATTCCGGCCTGCTCTCCGGCCACACCTTGCTCGCCTATCTCGCCTTTCTCGCCGTACCCTTCACCTGGTGGGTCCTCTTCCGCACCCGCTTCGGACTGAGACTGCGCGCCGTCGGTGAAAATCCGGCTGCGGTCGACACCGCCGGAATCTCCGTCTCCTGGCTGCGCTATCGCGCCGTCATCTGCACCGGCGTGCTGACCGGACTCGCCGGCTGCTACATGGCGCTGTCGCAGAACGCCGGCTTCGTCAAGGACATGACAGCGGGCCGCGGCTATATCGCGCTTGCGGCTTTGATCTTCGCCAAATGGAAGCCTGTGCCGGCCATGTTCGCCTGTCTGCTCTTCGGTTTCCTCGACGCGCTGTCGATCCGCCTGCAGGGGCGGCCTCTCGCAGTCTTTGAATGGCTGCCAGTCGTGGTGGCCGTCCTGGTTCTCGCCGGCCTGATGACCATTGCACGGTGGAAGCCCCTGAGGTCGATCATAGCCGCCGTTCTCGTCGGGATCGCTGCGGCCTGGTTGGTCAGCGTCTTCTATGGAGGTCTGACTGCGGCTTTCCAGAACTCGGTGCTCGGAGCGCCTATCCGCGTGCCGGTACAACTGATGCAAGCCCTGCCTTACATCCTTACCGTCATCCTGCTTGCCGGTTTCATCGGCAAGGCCATTCCGCCCCGCGCCGGCGGCGTGCCCTATGTGAAAGAGCGGTAGGCGGCCGTAATCGACGAAAGAACTGAACATGTCCCACGACCTCTTCCTCGCGGCGAAGACCGCCATGGCCAAGGCCTACGCGCCCTACTCGAAATTCCCCGTGGGCGCCGCGCTGCGCTGCGATGACGGCCGCGTCTTTTCCGGCGCCAACATCGAGGTTGCGTCCTATCCGGAAGGCTGGTGCGCCGAGACCACCGCACTTGGCCATTACATCATGGGTGGCGGCGGCAAGATCACCGAGATCGCGGTCATCGCCGAGCGCATGCCGAAGGTCACGCCCTGCGGCGGTTGCCGCCAGCGCCTCGCCGAATTCGCGCGACCCGACACCAAGCTGCATCTCTGCGACGAAAACGGCGTCGTCGAGACCGTCACCATGGGCGAGATGCTGCCCTACGGCTTTGCGGGCGACATACTGAAATGACCACTGCCACCGATATCCTCATCGACCGTCTCGGCAGTTTGAAACCCGACGTCGCCATCGTACTCGGCTCCGGTCTCGGGCCGCTCGCTGACGAAGTCGAAAATGCCATTCGCATCCCCTATTCCGACCTGCCTGGCTTCCCGAAAAGTGGCGTCAGCGGGCATGCCGGCGAGGTCGTCGCCGGCGATTTCGCCGGGCATCCGGTACTGCTGCTCGCAGGCCGTGCCCATTATTACGAGCACGGCGACGCTGCCGTCATGCGGCCGGCGCTCGAGGCGCTCGCAGGCATCGGCATCGAAAAGCTTCTCCTCACCAATGCCGCCGGTTCGCTGCAACAGGACATGCCGCCCGGCTCAGTGATGCTCATTACCGACCACATCAACTTCTCCGGCTCCAACCCGCTCTTCGGCGAACCGACTGACGGCCGCTTCGTCGGGCTCACCGAGGCCTACGACGCCGGCATCCGCTCGGCACTCGAACGCGCGGCCGAAGCGACAGGCACGCCGCTCCACAAGGGCGTCTACATGTGGTTCTCCGGCCCTTCATTCGAGACGCCGGCGGAAATCCGCATGGCGCGCGTCATGGGCGCCGACGCGGTCGGCATGTCGACCGTTCCCGAAGTGATCCTGGCGCGCTTCCTCGGCCTGCGTGTCGCCGCCTGTTCGGTCATCACCAATCTCGCGGCCGGCATGACTGGCAGCGAGCTTTCGCATCAGGAAACCAAAGACATGGCGCCGATCGGTGGTGCACGCCTGGCGACGATCCTGAAGCACGCGCTTCGCGAAGGACTTTGAACCGTGCTCCCACAGGAAATCATCCGACAGAAGCGGGACGGCAAGCCGCTGTCGTCGGACGAAATCGCCGCCTTCGTCGCGGGTATGACATCGGGCAAGGTATCGGAAGGCCAGGTCGCTGCGCTTGCCATGGCCGTCTTCTTCAACGGCATGAGCCGCGACGAAGCGGTGGCGCTGACAACAGCCATGCGCGATTCCGGCGATACGCTCGACTGGTCAGACCTGCCCGGACCGGTCACCGACAAGCATTCGACCGGCGGCGTCGGCGACAATGTCTCGTTGATGCTCGCGCCCATCGTCGCCGCCTGCGGCGCCTATGTGCCGATGATCTCGGGCCGTGGGCTTGGCCATACCGGCGGCACCCTCGACAAGATGGACGCCATCCCCGGCTATGTCAGCCAGCCGGACAACGCACTTTTCCGCAGGACGGTGCTCGCGGCAGGCTGTGCCATCATCGGCCAGACCGCGGCGCTCGCGCCCGCCGACAAGCGCTTCTATGCCATCCGTGACGTGACGGCGACAGTGGAATCCGTGCCACTCATCACTGCCTCGATCCTGTCGAAGAAGCTCGCTGCAGGCTTGCAGTCGCTGGTGCTCGACGTGAAGGTCGGCAATGGCGCATTCATGCAGAAAAGCCGTGACGCCACCGAGCTTGCGACGAGCCTGGTCGAGGTGGCCAACGGTGCGGGCACGCGCACTTCGGCGCTGATCACCGGAATGAACGAGCCGCTGGCGTCAGCCGCCGGCAACGCGGTTGAAGTCCTAAACGCGGTGGACTTCCTGTCCGGTCGCCGCCGCGACCGCCGCCTTGCTGAAGTCATCATGGCGCTCGCCGCCGAGATGCTCGTCGCGGCCGGCATCGCCGGCTCCAACAAGGAGGGCCTCTCGCGAGCGACCGAGGCGCTGGACAGTGGCCGCGCCGCCGAGGCCTTCGGCCTCATGGTCGCCACGCTCGGCGGACCGGCCGACTTCATGGAGCGGCCGCTCACCTATCTGCCCCGTGCGCCCATCGAGCATGCGGTCGAAGCAGACAAGAACGGCTACGCGACCGCGATCGAGACCCGGGACGTCGGGCTGGGAGTCGTGGCGCTGGGTGGAGGACGGACGAAACCTGACGACGTGATCGATCATGCCGTCGGCATCACCGGCCTGCTACCGGTCGGAGCAGAGGTGGTCAGGGGAGAGCCCCTCGCCATCATCCATGCCCGTTCACGGACATCAGCGGAGAAGGCCGAGCGGGAAATCCGCGCAGCCTACACGATCGGCCCCACGCGCCCGACGCGACAGAAAGCGATCATCCGGCGAATAGCACCAGGCAGCTGAGCAATTTCCAGATTGCCGTCTGCACCTGCGGCAACACCGTTACTGCACAAGCAGCAGCGCACCGTTTTCCACCTGGTACTTCGCCAGCCGTTTTAGGAAGCTGACGCCGATCAGCGTACCCTCGAGCGCGTCGTCATCGAGCACCACGGCCTCGACATTCTCGACGGCGATCCGGCCGATCTGCAGCCGATCGATGATCGCGCCGGCTGCTCGCGTCTCGCCGTTCGCGGTCTTGACCGTATATTTGAAATCGGCAGGCATTATCTTGATACCCACCCGGCGAGCGGTCGAACGGTTCATCGCGACCAGCGTCGCGCCGGTATCCACCAAGGCGTCGACGCCGCGTCCGTTCAGCCGGAACTCCGCATTGAAATGCCCGTTCGGATCCGCAGCGATACGCACCTTTCGCCCGAGCAGAATCTCGGTTTCGGGCTCAGAGGCTCTGATTTCGGCTTTGGCGACCATCTGCGGTGCAAGCCGAGGTTCATCCCCAGGCTTGAACAGACCGTGGAAAAGCTCCGGATTCCGTTCATAGAGCATCGGCACCGACGCGGAAGCGACAGCGCAGATGATCAGGATTGCAAGCTTGCGAAGCATCGCACGGCCCGGGTTGCGGTTGCTGGACCATAACCGGTCAAGATCATCGCAGGCTTAAGATCGCCAGCCTACCGGTCGGCAAGCATCGGATTTCGGCGACTGTGTTAACGGAGGGTAAACGCCTATTTCGTCCCGTACATGCGGTCGCCGGCGTCGCCGAGGCCCGGCACGATATACCCCTTCTCGTTCAGCCGCTCATCGATCGACGCGGTGAAGACCGGCACATCGGGATGTGCCTTGGTGAAGCGCTCGATGCCTTCAGGAGCGGCGAGCAGGCACAGATAGCGCATGTTGGTGGCGCCACGCTCCTTCAGCTTGTCGATTGCCGCGATCGCGGAATTCGCGGTCGCCAGCATCGGGTCGACGACGATCACCAGCCGGTCGCCGAGGTCGCTTGGCGCCTTGAAGAAATATTCGACGGCTTCCAGCGTCTCGTGATCCCTATAGAGGCCGATATGCGCAACGCGCGCCGCCGGCACCAGGTCGAGAAGCCCCTCGAGCAGGCCGTTGCCGGCCCTGAGCACCGAGGCGAAGACCAGTTTCTTGCCCTCCAGCGTCGGCGCCTGCATCGTCTGCATCGGCGTCTCGATCGTCTTGGTGGTCAGTTCCAGGTCGCGCGTCACTTCGTAGCCGAGAAGCAGCGAGATCTCGCGCAAAAGCCTCCGAAAACCTGCCGTCGAGGTCTCCTTGTCGCGCATGATCGTCAGCTTGTGCTGCACGAGCGGATGGTCGACGACGGTCACGCCTTTCATGGGTGCTCTCCGGAACGCTTGGAACTGCGTAACCTAGCCATTCTGCCCCGCCAAGGAAAAGGCCTACAGCCGCCAGATCACAGTTTTAAGCACCAGGCAATTACGGGACTGGAACGCTATCGGTCAGATTGCGTTCATCAGGGCTATGCAAGACAGGTAGCGGGCCCGTGTGGGGCACAATGGAGAAAAGATCATGAACATCGCCAGATTTGCGGCAATCGGGGCGGCCCTGCTTGCGGCCACACTCGCCGGCTGCTCCGAGACGACCAGTCCTCAGGAGCGCAGCGCCGGGACGGGCGCGCTTGTCGGCGCGGCGGGCGGAGCATTGGTCGGACAGGCCTTGGGGCGCGACACCAAGAGCACCCTGGTCGGCGCGGCCGGCGGCGCGCTGCTGGGTGCGGCGGTCGGCACTGCCGCAGCCCCGCGTCGAGGCGAAGAAATGTGCCGCTACCGGGACTATGACGGCAGGGTTTATGTAGCGCGCTGCGACGATCGCTATTACCGCGGTCGCTATTGAGCTGTGGGAATGCAACGGGTGGGGCCGGAATCAGGCCCTGCCCGTCGTCGCTCTCTTTTCGTCAAGCCTCGCGAGCAGCGCCTGCTTGGTCTTGCGGTCCACGAAGGCGGCCTCGATGGCTGTCCTGGTGACCTTCAGCAATTCCTTTTCACCCATCCCGAAATGTTCCGCGGCGATGTCGTATTCGCGCTTCAACGACGTCCAGAAATAGGGGGGATCGTCGGAGTTCAGCGTCACCTTACAGCCGGCCTCCTTCAGCGCCGGGAACGGATGGGCGGCAAAGCTCGGAAAGACGTTGAGCGCCACATTGGAACCCGGGCAGCATTCGAGCACGATGCCCTCGTCGGCGATGCGCTTGACCAACTCCGGATTCTCGATGGCGCGCACGCCGTGGCCGATGCGTGACGGCCTGATGTGGTCAAGGGCTGCCTCAACCGTTTCCCACCCGGTCAGTTCGCCGGCGTGTACGGTAATCCCGAGCCCTGCTTCGCGCGCGATCTCGAACGCGCGCACATAGTCCTCAAAGTCGCCGATGCGTTCGTCGCCCGCGACACCGAAGCCCGTCACCAGCGGGTGCCCGCATTTCGCCGCAAAGCGCGCCGCCTGTTCGATCGCCTCGACGCCGACATGCCGCACGCCGGTCACGATCATGCGCCCCTCGATGCCGGTCTTGGCCCTGGCGCGCAAAATCCCCTCTCCCAGCGCATCCGTATAGGCCTGCGGGGAAAGCCCAGCCTTGATGGCGTGGTCCGGCGACGTGAAGAACTCCGAATAGATAGCCCCGTCGCGGGCGAGACTGGTCAGGTAGTCTTCGGACAGCCGTGCATAGTCTTCCTCGGTGCGGAAGAGGTCTGAGGCGAAATCGTAGGCGGCGAGAAAGGAGCTGAAATCGTGCCAGACGAAAGAGCCGTCCTTGATGAACGGGGAAACGTCCTTGCCGTATTTCCGGGCCTGTCCGACCACGAGTTCTGGCGACGCCGCCCCTTCTATGTGACAGTGCAGTTCCGCTTTTAGTGGCATGCGAGATGTCCTGACGTCCGGTTGGCAAGCCCCGGCGCGGCCGATTGACTGTGAAATCACGCCGCGCCTGCGACCATAGCGCCGCCGCATACGATGGGCTATGGTCGCGCCGCCTTCCACTGGTACACGAAAATGTCAGAACAACGCTCCACGGTCGCCTCCGATATGGAAACCTCATACGGTTTCAGAAGCGTCGACGCGGGCGAGAAGCAGCCTTTGGTCAACGACGTCTTCCACAAGGTCGCCGGCCGCTACGACCTGATGAATGACCTGATGTCGGGAGGCCTCCACCGGCTGTGGAAAGACGCCATGGTCGCATGGCTCAATCCCCCCAAGCGCGACGGTTGGCGGATGCTTGACGTGGCTGGCGGCACAGGCGACATAGCATTTCGCATCATCGACGCCTCGCACGGCCATGCGCATGCGACCGTTCTCGACATCAACGGCTCGATGCTGGCGGTCGGCCGCGAGCGCGCCGAAAAAAAGGGTTATGTAGAGAAGGTCGATTTCGTCGAGGCGAATGCCGAGGAACTGCCCTTCGCCGACGAGACCTTCGACGCCTATACTATCGCTTTCGGCATCCGCAACGTGCCGCGCATCGAGGTCGCGCTCGCAGAAGCTTATCGCGTATTGAAGCCGGGCGGTCGCTTGCTTTGCCTTGAATTCTCCGAAGTGGATATGCCGCTGCTCGACCGCGCCTACGAGGCGTGGTCATTCAACGCCATTCCACGCATCGGCAAGTTCGTCGCCGGCGAAAGCGAACCCTATTCCTACCTCGTCGAATCGATCCGCAAATTCCCGAACCAGGAGAATTTCGCTGCTATGATCCGGCGCGCCGGTTTCGACCGGGTGACCTACCGCAACTATTCCGGTGGAATCGCAGCGCTCCATTCGGGCTGGAAGCTTTGACGGGCGCGTTCGCATGAGCGATCTCGCAGCGGCGTTCCGGCTCGCCAGGGCCGGCTGGATCATGGTGCGCGAGGGCGTGGTCGCGGCAATGCCGGGCGACCAGCTTTCCGGCCTGCCCAAGCTCGGCTGGCGTGTGGCGCGCCTCTTTACAAAGCGCAAGGCGCTACGCCGGGGCCGCAGCGACCGGCTTGCGGCGGCTATCGCGAGGCTCGGGCCATCCTACGTCAAGCTCGGCCAGTTCCTGGCTACCCGACCCGACGTCGTCGGCAATGACATCGCCCTCGACCTCGCCCTGCTGCAAGATCGGATGGAGACTTTCCCGATGGCCGAAGCCGTCGCGGCCATCGAAGGTTCGCTCGGCCTGCCGGTCCACAAGCTCTTCCTCAACTTCGGCGAGCCGGTCGCCGCCGCCTCTATCGCTCAGGTGCATGCAGCGGACGTCGAGCGCGACGGGGTCCCTGTCAAGGTAGCCGTCAAGGTGATCCGGCCAGGGGTTCGCCGCGCCTTCCTGCGCGATCTCGAATCCTATTTCCTGGCCGCCCGCCTGCAAGAACGTTACATCCCGGCCACGCGCCGGTTGCGCCCTGTCGAGGTGACCAAGACGCTCGCCCAGACCACCAAGGTCGAAATGGACTTGCGGCTCGAGGCCGCGGCGCTTTCCGAACTCGGCGAGAACACCAAGGACGATCCAGGCTTCCGCGTGCCGGCAGTCGACTGGGTCCGCACTGGCCGCGACGTGCTGACGATGGAATGGATCGAAGGCACCAAGCTGTCCAATGTGACAGCGCTCGCCGCGGCCGGCCATGACCTCAAGGCGCTTGCCGCGACGCTCGTCCAGTCCTTCCTGCGCCATACGCTGCGTGACGGCTTCTTCCACGCCGACATGCACCCGGGCAATCTTTTCGTGGAACCCGACAGCACAATAGTCGGCGTCGATTTCGGCATCACCGGACGGCTGGGCAAGAAGGAGCGCCGCTTCCTCGCCGAGATCCTCTACGGCTTCATCACGCGTGACTATCACCGCGTCGCCGAAGTGCATTTCGAAGCCGGCTACGTGCCGCGCACCCACAATGTCGACGCCTTCGCCCAGGCGATCCGCGCCATCGGCGAGCCTATCCATGGCCAGCCGGCCGAGACCATCTCGATGGCACGCCTGCTGACGCTCCTCTTCGAGGTGACCGACCTTTTCGACATGCAGACCCGGACCGAACTCGTGCTTCTGCAGAAGACGATGGTCGTGGTGGAGGGCGTGGCGCGCACGCTCGATCCGCATTTCAACATGTGGAAGACCTCCGAGCCTGTCGTCGGTGACTGGATCCGCCAGAATCTCGGTCCGCGCGGTATGCTGGACGACGCGCGCGACGGCATCCACGCGCTCGTTTCGCTCGCTCGGCAGGCGCCCGAACTCGCACATCGTACGGAACGCCTCTCCCGCGAGATCGACGCCATGGCAGAGAACGGTCTCCGCTTCGACGAGGAAACCGCGCGAGCGATCGGCAAGGCCGAGGCCCGCGCTACGCGCTGGGGCCGGGTCGCGCTCTGGGTTATCGCGCTGGCGCTGGTTTGGATCGCGTGGCAGCTTGTCTGACAGCACTGCAATTGATAGCATTGCTGTCAATGATAGCAATGCGGTGACTTTACATGCGAGCCGTTACGATCAGGAACCTCTCCGATGAGGCCAAGCTTGAATTGCGCAAGCAGGCGGCAGCGCGAGGAGTTTCGATGGAACAGCACCTGCGCGACCTCGTGCAGGCTGCGACCCAGATCGGAAGCGCGGAGAACTCATCCGCGCGTGCCAGGGTTTCCACGACATCCGACGGCTTGACGGTATCAACCGACGTTCAGATTGCCAGCACGACCGGCCGAGCACATGGTGGCTCCACTCTCTTCGGCAATCGCATCCTGCTCATCATCGGTGGCGGCATCGCGGCCTACAAGTCGCTCGACCTGATCCGCCGCCTTCGCGAGCGCGGCGCCGCCGTGCGCTGCGTTCTGACATCGGCCGCGCAGGAATTCATCACCCCGCTTTCGGTCGGCGCGCTCACCGCCGATCACGTCTTCACCGATCTCTTCGACCGCCAGGACGAGCAAGATGTCGGCCATATCCGCCTGTCGCGTGAAGCCGACCTCATCGTCGTCGCACCCGCCACCGCCGACCTGATGGCGAAGCTCGCCGGCGGCCATGCCGACGACCTCGCCTCCGCCGTGCTGCTCGCAACCGACAAGAAGGTGCTGCTGGCGCCCGCCATGAACCCGAAGATGTGGGCCCATCCCGCCACTCGCCGCAACCGCGTCCAGATCGAGAAGGACGGCGTGCTTTTCATCGGGCCGAACAGTGGCGAGATGGCCGAGAGCGGCGAGGCGGGCGCCGGCCGCATGGCCGAACCGCTGGAAATCGTAGCCGTCGTCGAGGCACTGCTCGACACTCGCCCTAAGCCGCTGGCCGGCAAGAAGATCATCGTGACGTCAGGTCCGACGCATGAGCCGATCGACCCGGTACGCTACATCGCCAACCGCTCGTCGGGCAAGCAGGGCCACGCCATCGCCGCCGCACTTGCCAAGCTTGGTGCAGATGTCCGCCTCGTCTCCGGTCCCGTGACGATCCCCGATCCGGCGGGCGTGAAAACCATCCATGTCGAGCGTGCCGAGGAGATGCGTGACGCGGTCGAAAAGCTTCTGCCCGCGGACGCTGCCATCTTCGTCGCTGCGGTCGCTGACTGGCGCACCGCCGGCGCCGCCGGCCAGAAGATCAAGAAAGTAGCCGGCAAGGGACCGCCTTCGCTAACGATGGTCGAGAACCCCGACATTCTGGCCGGTGTCGGTCATCACAAGAAGCGCCCCTATCTCGTCATCGGCTTCGCAGCCGAAACCCAGGACGTGTTGAAGAATGCCGAGGCGAAGCTCAAAAAGAAGGGCGCCGACTTCATCGTCGCCAATGACGTCAGCCCGTCGGGTACGAGTTCCGGAGGTGCCATGGGCGGCGACCGCAACCGGGTGAAGATCGTCTCGAGGAAAAGCGTCGAGGAATGGCCCGAAATGGACAAGGATGAGGTGGCGGTGCGCCTCGCCGACCTCATCGCCGAGCGGTTGAAGACAACCGCCGTCTGAGCCTCACCCGACCGGCTCCGGGCTGCTGTCGTATGTTGCGGCGCATTTTTTCCTTCGCACTTGCACAATTTTGTGCCAAACCGGCGCCAATTGCCTTGGTCCTGGGAGGAACATGGTTTGAGTGCGACCACGCACGCAAAAGGCTCGAATCCGCTGTCGATCCGGGCTCGCAAGGGTGGTATCCCCCTCGTCTGCCTGACCGCATATACGACACCGGTCGCGCGTCTCGTCGATCCCCATTGCGACCTCGTTCTTGTCGGTGACAGCGTCGGCATGGTTCTGCATGGGCTGCCGTCCACAGTCGGCGTGACGCTAGACATGATGATCCTGCACGGCCAAGCGGTGCGACGTGGTATCGAAAACGCGCTGCTCGTCGTCGACATGCCATTCGGCTCCTACGAGGAAAGTCCCGCCCAGGCGTTCCGCAACGCGTCCCGCATCATGGCCGAAACCGGCTGCGCGGCGGTCAAGCTCGAAGGCGGCGTCAGCATGGCCGAGACGATCAGCTTCCTGGTCGCGCGTGGTATTCCCGTCATGGCGCATGTCGGCCTCACCCCGCAGGGCGTCAACGCCTTCGGCGGCTATACTGTGCAAGGCCGAGGCGAGGACGCCGGCGGGGTAATCGCTGACGCCCGCGCCGTCGCCTACGCCGGCGCCTTCAGCGTCGTGCTCGAAAAAGTGCCTGAAACGCTCGCCCGCGCGATCACTGCAGAGATAGACATCCCAACCATCGGCATAGGCGCATCACCCGCTTGCGACGGCCAGATCCTCGTCGTCGACGACATGCTCGGTCTGTTCACCGATTTCCGGCCGAAATTCGTCAAGCGCTACGCCGAACTCGGACACGCAACAACCGAAGCCGTCGTCGCCTATGCCGAGGATGTGCGCCAGCGCCGATTCCCCGGGCCCGAACACGTCTTCGCCGAGAAGCTGCCGGGGAAGAAATCCTGATGGCCGTGCCGATCGTTCGTACTGTCTCGGACCTACGCAAGACGGTCGCCGGCTGGCGCACCGAGGGTTTCACAGTCGGCCTCGTGCCAACCATGGGCGCGCTACACGAGGGGCACCTCAGCCTCATTCGCGCCGGGCTGGCGCGAACCGACCGGGTAATCGTCACCCTCTTCGTCAATCCAAAACAATTCAACAATCCCGAAGACCTTGCCGCCTATCCGCGCACAGAGGGCAGCGACGCGACCAAGCTCGCCGTCGCTGGCGCCCATCTGCTCTACGCGCCGAATGCGGAGGAGATCTATCCGGAAGGGTTTTCGACGACCGTCTCTGTCGCTGGAGCCAGCGAAGGCATGGAAGGGAGCTTCCGTCCCGGCCATTTCGAGGGCGTGGCCACGGTCGTCGCGAAACTCTTCCTGCAGTCGGGCGCCGGTTTTGCCTTTTTCGGCGAGAAGGATTTCCAGCAGCTGCAGGTCGTGCGCCGCATGGCCCGCGATCTGGATATCCCTATCGAAGTGGTCGCCTGCCCGACCGTCCGCGAGGCGGACGGCCTCGCCATGTCCTCGCGCAATGTGTACCTGACACCGGCCGAGCGGGCACTGGCGCCGCGCCTCGCCGCTATTCTGTTCGGCGCCGCGGAAAAACTCGCCGCAGGCGCTGAGGCAGGGCCCTTGCTTGCCGCTTCGAAGGACGCGCTTGGTCGAGCCGGTTTCGGCAAGGTCGAATATATCGAACTGCGCTCAGAGGCGTCGCTCGCGTCGCTGACCAGGGCATCGGAGCCCGCAAGGCTGCTCGCCGCCGTCTGGCTCGGCGAGGTCCGGCTGATCGACAACGTCGCGGTCGCGGCGCAACCGGCGAACCTCGTCGCCAACCGTCCTGGCAGCTAGCGGACGCACGTCGCATCCCTGTGCGGCGGCCAAATGCGACATAGTGTTCATCATTTCGACCCTTTGCGCGCGGACACGCGCGTGCGAAGTCGGTGCTCCCGCAACATGAGTTTTGCAAGACATGAAGCTTTTCTACATGCCCGGCGCCTGCTCGCTCGCGCCGCACATCGTCGCCAAGGAAGCCGGCATCGACCTCGAGCTGGTCAAGGTCGACGGCAAGACCAAGACCACCGAAACGGCCCAGGATTTTCTTGCCACCAACCCGAACGGCTACGTGCCGGCGCTGGTTCTGCCGGACGGCGAATTGATGACCGAAGCCTCGGTGCTTGTGCAATATCTCGCCGACCAGAAGCCGGAGAGCGGCCTCATGCCGGCAGCCGGGGTCATGGAACGCTATCGCGTGCAGCAGTGGCTGGCCTTCGTCGCCACCGAACTGCACAAGGTTTTCGGATCTTTCTTCAAGCCCAACACGCCCGAGGCCACCAAAGAGATCAACCGCGAACTGCTCGGCAAGCGTCTCGCCTATGTCGACGGCAAGCTTGAGGGCCGCTCCTACCTGACGGGCGATGTCTTCACCGCCGCCGACGCCTATCTCTGGACCATCCTCGGCTGGGCCAGGCTGGTCGGCATCGACCTGTCGTCCTTCGCCAACATCCAGCGTTTTCTTGGGACTGTCGGCGCCCGCCCGGCCGTCCAGCAAGCCCTGCGCGCCGAGGGCCTTGCCTGATCAGGTGCTCGCCCCGGGCTCGCCCGGGGCGACGTCAGGCATTACCGGCACTCAGCGCTTCTGAGCCCTCAAAAGCGCCTCGCCGAGCCCGCCCAGCGACTTCGGTTCGAGCGCGGACTGACGGTTGTTGCCGCCCTTGCCGGCTCCGCCTGACCGGCCGTCGTTGCGCGGGCCGCGGTCGGCGCCGCTTGCCGGACTGCCGGTCGCACCAGCCCCCGCATCCTTGCGCATCGACAGGCCGATCCGCTTGCGGGCGACATCGACCTCGACGACCTTCACCCTGACGACCTGACCGACCTTCACCACTTCGTTGGGATCCTTCACGAAGCGGTCGGCGATCTGGGAGATGTGGACCAGTCCGTCCTGGTGGACGCCGACATCCACGAACGCGCCGAACGCGGCGACGTTTGTCACCGTGCCTTCCAGGCTCATGCCGGGCTTCAGGTCCTTGATGTCGTCGATGCCGTCGGCGAAGGTCGCCGTCTTGAAGCTCGGGCGCGGGTCGCGGCCGGGCTTCTCCAATTCCGCGAGAATGTCCTTCACTGTCGGCAGGCCGAAGCGCTCATCGACGAAGACCTGCGGGTTGAGCTTGCGCAGTGCCGTCCCGTCACCCATCAGCGAACGGATATCACGGCCGCAGGCTTCGACGATCTTCCTCGCGACCGGATAGGCTTCCGGGTGCACCGACGACGCATCGAGCGCCTCCTCGCCATCCCTGATGCGCAGGAAGCCCGCGCACTGCTCGAAGGTGCGCGCGCCAAGCCGCGGCACCGACAGGAGCTCGCTGCGGCTCCTGAATGGCCCCTGCGTGTCGCGGCGCAGCACTATCGCCTCGGCGACCGACTGGCCAAGGCCGGACACGCGCGCCAGCAGCGGCGCCGACGCAGTGTTGAGGTCGACGCCGACGCCGTTCACCGCATCCTCGACCACCGCGTCCAGCGCCTTTGCAAGGCGGTACTGGTCGACGTCGTGCTGGTACTGGCCAACGCCGATCGCCTTCGGCTCCACCTTTACGAGTTCGGCGAGCGGGTCCTGCAGGCGGCGTCCGATGGAGACGGCGCCACGCAGCGAGACGTCAAGGCCCGGGAACTCGGTGGCTGCCAGTTCGGAGGCCGAATAGACCGAAGCGCCGGCTTCCGACACGATCACCTTGGTGGGTTTGGGCGCCGGCATATCGGCCAGGAGGTCGCCCACCAGCTTCTCCGTCTCGCGGCTGGCCGTGCCATTGCCGATCGCGATCAGCTCTATTCTGTGCTTGACGATCAGGCGGGCGAGTTCGGCCTGCGCGCCGCGCACGTCGTTCTTCGGCTGGAACGGATAGATTGTCGCGGTTTCGAGCACCTTCCCGGTCGCATCCAGCGCGGCGACCTTGACGCCAGTCCGAATGCCAGGGTCGAGGCCGAGCGTTGGACGCGTGCCGGCTGGCGCCGCCAGCATCAGGTCCTTCAGGTTGCGCGCGAACACGCGGATGGCCTCTTCCTCGGCCCGCTCCCGCAAGTCGCGCGTCAGGTCGAGGGACATCTGCAGCGACAGCTTCACCCGCCATGTCCAGCCGACCACCTGCATCAGCCAGCTGTCCGCGGCGGACGAGCCGCCGATCGAGAACGCATGGGCGATCATCCGCTCCACCGGCTTGACCGGAGCTGGGTCGCCCGCGTCGACGGTGATCTCGACCGAGAGGACGTCCTCGTTCCGGCCGCGGAAAATGGCGAGTGCGCGGTGGCTGGGGACGGTGGACCACTTCTCCCTGTAGTCGAAATAATCGGAGAACTTGGCGCCGGCATCCGCCTTGCCGTCGATCAGCTTCGACACAACGACCGCATTGTCTTTCATGTAGGTGCGCAGCCTGCCGACGAGGTCTGCCTCCTCCGAGAAGCGCTCCGCCAGAATGTCGCGGGCACCGTCGAGCGCCGCCTTGACGTCTGCCACCTCGCCCGCGACGAACGCCTCCGCCACCTTCTGCGGATCGGTGCTGCGGTCATCGAAGATCAGGTCGGCGAGCGGCTGGAGGCCGCGCTCGCGCGCGATCTCCGCCTTGGTGCGACGCTTGGGCTTGTACGGCGCGTAGATGTCCTCGATTTCCGCCTTCGTGGCGGCGCCCGCCAGCTTGCCCGCCAGTTCGTCCGTCATCTTGCCCTGGCTGGTGATCTCCTGGAAGATCGCCGCCCGCCGCGCCTCGAAATCGCGCAGATAGGTCAGCCTGTCGGCAAGGTTGCGCAGCTGGGTGTCATCGAGCCCGCCGGTGACTTCCTTGCGGTAGCGGGCGACGAACGGGACCGTCGCGCCTTCGTCGAGGAGGCCAACTGCGGCGGCTACCTGACCGACGGCCGCGCCTATCTCCCCCGCGATGACGGCAAAGATCTTCTGCTCGGTAGCATTCATCGAACGGCCCCCTGATTTGTTCTGCGCGGCAGACATATGCGGATGGCGGACGAGGCTGCATCCACCATTGTCGTCTCTCCAAAGAAAAGTAAGCGCTGAAACTGGGGACGCGGCCAGCCGGCCGCGCCTCATCTTGCCGGCAACGCGGTCAGACGTCCAGGTTTGCCACGTTCAGCGCGTTTTCCTGGATGAACTCGCGCCTTGGCTCGACTTCGTCGCCCATCAGCCGCGAGAAAAGCGAGTCGGCGTCCATGCCTTCGGTCACCTTCACCTGCAGCAGCGAGCGCACGTTGGGATCGAGCGTCGTCTCCCAGAGCTGCTCGGCGTTCATCTCGCCCAGCCCCTTGTAGCGCTGCATGGTCAGGCCCTTCCGGCCGGCCGCGAAAACCGCATCGAGCAGCGCCAGCGGTCCGGAAATGACCTCCGAAGACTCCTTGCGCTTCAGCACCGGCGATTGAGCATAGACCTCGCCAAGCTTGCCCGCATAGCGATCAAGCGCACGCGCGTCGGCGGAATTGATCAGCCCAATGTCGAGCTGGGCGAATTCCTTCACGCCGCGCACCGTCCGTTCGAAAATATAGCCGCCCTGTCCTTCGTTGGAGGTCGACAGCCGCCCGGTCCAGCCGCGCTCGGTGTCCTCGGCGACGGCGTCGAGCCGCTTCGCCACCGCCTCCGCCATCTCGGTTGCAGCGCCGAGGTCTGCGAGCACCGCCGGGTTGAGCGCGCCAGCGATCGCCGCCTGTTCCACCACGGCGCGGCTGTAGCGTGTGTGCAGCCCGTTGATCAGCGAGCGCACGGCGAGCGCATCCTCGACCGCGGCGCGGAGATCCTGCCCGGTCCGCACTTCGCCGGTAGCCAGCGTCAACGACGCCTCGTCAAGTCCCGAGCCGATCAGGAACTCCTCGAAAGCCTGCTCGTCCTTGAGGTATTGCGAGCTCTTGCCGCGGCTCACCTTGTAGAGAGGCGGCTGCGCTATGTAGAGGTGGCCGCGCTCGATCAGCTCCGGCATCTGCCGGAAGAAGAAGGTCAGGAGCAACGTCCTGATGTGCGCGCCGTCCACGTCGGCGTCGGTCATGATGATGATCTTGTGGTAGCGCAGCTTGTCCGCGTTGAACTCGTCGCTGCCGATGCCCGTGCCCAGCGCGGTGATCATCGTGCCGATCATATCCGACGACAGCATGCGGTCGAAGCGCACGCGCTCAACGTTCAGGATCTTGCCGCGCAGCGGCAGGATCGCCTGGTTCTGCCGCGAGCGACCGCCCTTGGCAGAGCCGCCGGCCGAGTCACCCTCGACGATGAAGAGCTCCGACTTTGCCGGGTCGCGCTCCTGGCAGTCAGCAAGCTTGCCGGGCAGCGAGGTGACCCCGAGCGTCGTCTTGCGGGTGATGTCGCGCGCCTTGCGCGCCGCCTCGCGGGCGGCAGCTGCCTGAATCACCTTCTCGACAACGATCTTGCCCTCGGAAGGGTGTTCTTCCAGCCAGGTGCCCAGCGCCTCATTGACCAGGCTCTCGACCACCGGCCGTACTTCGGAGGACACTAGCTTGTCCTTGGTCTGCGAGGAGAATTTCGGATCGGGCACCTTGACCGACAGCACCGCGGTCAACCCTTCTCGACAGTCGTCTCCAGTGAGGGAAACCTTCTCCTTCTTGGTGAGCCCCGAGGACTCGCCATAGCCTGTGACCTGCCGTGTCAACGCACCGCGGAAGCCGGCCAGATGGGTTCCGCCGTCACGCTGAGAGATGTTGTTCGTGAAGCAGAGCACGTTCTCGTGATAGCTGTCGTTCCACCACATCGCGACCTCGACGGTGATGCCGTCGCGCTCCGCCCGAATGGCGATCGGCTGGGCGATCAGCGGCTTCTTGGCACGGTCGAGATATTTGACGAACTCGACCAGCCCGCCCTCGTAGAGCAGCTCCTGGGTCTTCACGTCGGAGTGGCGGGCATCAGTCAGGACGATCCGCACGCCAGAATTCAGGAACGCCATCTCGCGCAGCCGGTGCTCCAGCGTGCCATAGTCGAACTCGACCAGGGTGAACGTCTCGCTCGACGGCAAAAAGGTGATTTCGCTGCCCGAGCGGCCTTCATAGGTGCCGGGCTGCTTGTCCTGCACATAGCTGCCAGTGACCGCCAGCGGCGCATCGGCGTCGCCATGCGAGAAGCGCATCTCGTGTATCTTGCCGTCGCGACGGATCTTGAGCTTCAGCCAAGTGGACAGCGCGTTCACCACCGAGACGCCGACGCCATGCAGGCCGCCCGACACCTTGTAGGAATTCTGGTCGAACTTGCCGCCGGCATGCAGCTGCGTCATGATGACTTCCGCAGCGGAAACCCCTTCGGAAGGATGAATGGCAGTCGGAATCCCGCGCCCGTTGTCGATCACGGTGCAGGACCCGTCGGGATTGAGCGTCACCGTCACGAGGTCGGCATGCCCGGCGAGCGCCTCGTCGATCGCATTGTCGACGACCTCGTAGACCATGTGGTGCAGGCCGGAACCGTCGTCGGTGTCGCCGATATACATGCCCGGGCGCTTGCGGACGGCATCCAACCCCTTCAAAACCTTGATGGATTCGGCGCCATACTCGGCGCTTGCACCGGAGATAGTCTCGGTCTGGTCGCTCATGAAGTGCTTTCGTCTGACTGCTGCAAAAAAAGCGGCGATTTCCTGCCCCGAATCGCGCGCTTCGACATGCCTAGGATATAGGGCTTAAAGGTGGTTTTTCCAAGGTTTGCAGGCATTTGGCGGCGGGATAGCGCCACTTCCCGGTGGAACCGGAATTCCGGTGCTGCAACAGGCCTGAAAGCGGGACAGACGACATAGTTATGGCTCCCGCCTGACCTGCGTCCTACATCAAGGTCTGAACCTCGGAATCGTCCATGGACAGCACACCTGCCCCTTTCGTCCCCCCAGCGCCTGCGCCGCGCACGCATCCACCCTCCACGCTGGAGATGATGCGCATCGTCTACCGCAATCCGCTGGAGTTGTGGGGTGAGCCTTCCTACAACGAGCCATATATTTCCGTAACCGGCATCGGCGGCCCGCTGGTCATTGCCAACGATCCGGCGCTGATCCGTCACGTGCTGGTCGACAACGCGAAAAACTACAAGATGGCGACTGTGCGCCAGATGATCCTGCGCCCGATCCTGCGCGACGGCCTGCTCACCGCGGAAGGCGACGTCTGGAAGCGCTCGCGCAAGGCGATGGCGCCGGTCTTTACGCCACGCCACATTTTCGGCTTCGCCCAGCCCATGCTGAAGCGCACGCAGGCTTTCGCCGAGCGCTACGAGGAAGGCGGCGTCTTCGACATCGCCGTAGACATGACCAACCTGACCTACGACATCCTCGCAGAAACGCTGTTCTCGGGTGAGATCGCCGGCGAACCGGGCGCCTTCGCCAGCCAGATCGACCATCTGTTCGAGACGATGGGTCGTGTCGATCCGCTCGACCTGTTGCGCGCGCCAGAATGGCTGCCGCGCGTCACACGCCTGCGTGGCCGTCGAACCATGGCCTATTTCCGCAGCATCGTCGCCGACACCATCGTCATGCGAAGCGAGCGGCTAAAACGCTCCCCCGACACCGTCCCGGAGGATTTTCTCACCCTGCTGCTCGAGGCTGAGGGGCCGGACGGCCTCACGCGCGGCGAAATCGAGGACAATATAATCACCTTCATCGGTGCCGGCCACGAGACCACCGCCCGCGCGCTCGGCTGGGCGATCTACTGCCTTGCCGAGGCGCCCTGGGAGCGGGAGCCTATCGAGAAGGAAATCGACGCGGTGCTTTCACGCGAGCCCGACCCGACAAGATGGCTCGACGCAATGCCGCTCACCCGCGCCGCCTTCGAAGAGGCGCTTCGACTTTATCCCCCCGCCCCCTCGATCAATCGCGAGCCGATCGAGCCGGAGACCTGGCGCGATCTCTACATACCGCCCAAGGCCGCCGTGCTGATGATGCCCTGGACGATCCATCGCCACCGCAAGCATTGGGAGAAGCCCGACGCCTTCATGCCGTCGCGCTTCCATCCGGAGAACCGTGCAAAGATTGACCGCTATCAATATCTGCCCTTCGGCGCCGGCCCGCGCGTCTGCATCGGAGCCAGCTTCGCCATGCAGGAAGCGATCATTGCGCTCGCCGTGCTTTTGTCACGCTTCCGCTTCGAGACGACGCCGGAGACGAAACCCTGGCCGGTGCAAAAGCTCACCACCCAGCCGCAGGGCGGGCTGCCAATGCGGGTGACAAGGCGCTAACGCCTCTCTCCGAAGCTCATTCCGGCAAGAACGGCTCGACCTTGCCCTTCAGCTTGATGGTCATGGGCTGCCCGAAACGGTCCTTGGAATTGCCCGCTGGCACGCGGATCCAACCTTCACTGACGCAGTATTCGCTGACGTCCGTGCGCTCCTTGCCGTTGAACTTGATGCCGACGCCGCGCTCCAGCAATTCCGCGTTGTAGAAAGGGCTGCGCTCATCGTTGCTCAATCGGTCTGGAAAAGTCGTCATCTTCGGTCTCCGTACCGCATTTTTCGCGGCGGGCTGCGATAGCTGGCTGCGGGCCGTGTTTCAAGCCCACGGAGCGCCCTCATTTCAGGACCACTTTCCCCAAAGCCTAGTTGCGGCCGTGAAAGATGTTTTCAACATGCACCGGCCAGCGCCAGGGCAACACCGCCACCATATCGAAGCGCATGGAAATCTTCGCATGATCACGCTGGCGCGAAAGCCATAGGTCCGCAGCGCCTTCTATCCGCCGCTCCGACTCATAGGCGATCGCCTCCATCGCCTCCATGAGGCTCTTCCGCGCCTTGACCTCGACGATCAATACGAGATTGCCCCGCCTGGCGATCAAGTCGATCTCGCCGAGCTTGGTCCGATAGCGCCGAGCGACGATGCGGAAGCCCTTCAGCACCAGCGCTGCCGCCGCCAGCCATTCGCTCGAATGGCCGCGTCGATAGGCCTTGCGGCGCAATTTCAGCGCGGCATCGGCGTTCGGTCCCCGTCCAGCCCCCAACTCAGCCGTCCTTTAGCTCCAGCAACCGGCGGTAAAGCACCTGTTTCGACTGGCCGGTCATGCGCGCGGCCTCGGCCGCCGCCTTCGAGGCCGGCATTTCCGCCGCCAGCGAGGTGAGCAGTCTATCGACGTCTTCCGGAGCATCCACCTTCCCTTCCGGCGGGCCGACGCAGATCACGATCTCGCCCTTCGGCGTCGGCGCCCCAGCATAATGCGCCGCCAGCGTTGCCAGCGTCCCGGTCCGCATCTCCTCGAAGGTTTTTGTCAGCTCGCGCCCGATCGCCGCCCGTCGGTCGCCATAAACCTCGGCCATGGCAGCCAGCGTCTCAGCCACGCGCCGGGGCGACTCGAAAAAGATCAGCGTAGCCGGCGCCGCTCCGAACTCCGCCAGCCGCGTCTTGCGTTGCCCCTCCTTCGCCGGCAGGAAGCCGGCAAACAAAAAAGCGTCGGACGGCAGCCCTGACGCGGTCAGCGCCGCCAGCACGGCTGACGGTCCGGGGATCGGCACCACGCGGATTCCCGCCGCCTGCGCCTGCTCCACCAGCCGGAATCCCGGATCGGAAACCAGCGGCGTACCGGCATCAGACACCAGCGCGACGCTTTTCCCCCCCTGCAGCGCAGCGATCAGCTTCGGTCCTGCCTCCGCGGCGTTGTGCTCGTGATAGGCGACCGGCCGTTGCCTTATTCCATAGCGATCAAGGAGCACGCGCGTTACCCGCGTGTCCTCGCAGGCGAGCACATCCGCTGCGGCAAGCGTCTCCAGCGCGCGCAGCGTGATATCGCCGAGATTGCCGATCGGCGTCGCTACCAGGTAAAGCGCCGGCTCCAGCCGCCGTGCAGGAATCTCGGCCTGGCCGACGAGATAGGTCTTGTGCGCTTCAGTCACCCTGCTCCATTCCCGCTATCGCCGCTGATCAATGCCATGCCCCCCTCTCACTTGCAAAGCGCCCGCCATCGCTTCGCCACAGTCCGGAACGAAACCGGCTCTGGCGGGTTAAGCGGGCAAGAAAGAACTCGGGTCTTGGGAGGACACGATGGCCAACCTGATCATGCCGGATACGTTCGATCCTTATTACTCCGGCCGCGAAGACGAAGCCGAGCGTGGCACCAAGCCGCGCCCGCAAAACAAGAAGCAGAATGCACGCCAGGCGGATGGCGAGATCATTCTTCCCGAAGCGGCGCCGGCACCGGAAGGCGTAACCCGCCGCGACCGTCGCCCGGTCTCTCACTGAACGGCTTCGGCGTTATCTTGTCCAATCGCTTCGATATCTGTCTGGCGCGGCTAGCAACGGGTGATCGCCGGAAGTCGCGCCGCTCAAATCTTGTAGGCGACCAGCACCGCGCCGACGGCAATCAGAACGACGCCCAGCCAGTTCGTCGAGCCAAGCCGCTCGCCAAGGAAAACAGCGCCGAACACCGCGACCAGCACGACGCTTAGCTTGTCAACCGGCGCCACCTGCGCCGCGTTCCCGAGCTTCAGGGCCCTGAAATAGCAGAGCCACGACGCGCCGGTCGCCAATCCGGACAACACCAGGAACGCGTAGGTCTTGCCGGAAATGGCGCCGAGCGGCTGCGCCTGTCCGGTCGCGGCGACTATACCGGCCAAAACCAGCAGGATCACCACGGTCCGGATCAACGTCGCGAAGTCGGAATTGACGTTCTCGACGCCGACCTTGGCGAAGATCGCGGTCAGCGCCGCGAACACCGCAGACAGCACCGCCCAGAATTGCCAGGAAGCGAATGTGGAATTCATGGCCGGCCTCGCGCTGTTTCCATCAATCGAGATAGCGTGAAACCCGAACTTCGAGAAGGCGGATCAGTTCAGGATCCATCAATTCATAGTCGTCGGGAATATCGAGACATATCACCCGAGCCTTCTTGAGCGCGGCCCTGAATCTCCGTTGCAGCTTGGCGCGATGGGCCTTCTCCATCACGAAGATGATGTCGGCCCATGTGACGAGTTCCTCTGTCAGCGGGTTATCGGCATCGTGGTTGGTCCCGGCCGATTCGACTTCGATGTTTTCTCGTCGAGAAAAGATCTGTTCGGCAGTCGGGCTCCGCAAGCGGTTCTGACTGCAAACGAACAACACGTTCTTCATGGCCTACCGCGCCAAGTCCGCCACCACAGCGTCGAGCACGATCATGCCCGATGGCGTCGCGCGCAGCCTGGAATTGCCGATCGGCGCGACCAGCCCCTCTTCCTGCAATACGGACAGCCTCGCCGGCGAGAAACCCTTCCCCGACAGCTGCTCATAGCGCGCAAGGTCGATCCCCTCGGCGAGCCTCAGCCCCATCAGCAGGAACTCGTCCGCTTCTTCCGAGCGCGTCAGGATTTCGCCGCCGGTGACGCCGTGACCTTTCGCCTCGACGAGGTTCGCCCAGGTCTCCGGCATTTTTTCCGCCACCGTCACCACGCGCCTTCCGTTCTCGAGGAAGCGTCCGTGCGCGCCCGGTCCTACGCCGATATATTCGCCGTAGCGCCAATAGGTCAGGTTGTGCCGGCTTTCTGCACCCGGCTTGGCATGATTGGAGATCTCGTAGGCCGGCAGGCCGCGCGCCGCCGTCACCTCTTGCGTCACCGCATAGAGTTCGGCCGCCTCGTCACCGCCTGGTATCTCGAACTTCCCCGCCGCATGCAGCGAATGGAAGCGCGTACCCTCCTCGATGGTGAGCTGGTAGAGTGACAGGTGGTCGGCGGCATAACCGATTGCTTCCTCCAGCTCCGCCTCCCAGGCGTCTGGCGTCTGGCCTGGCCGCGCATAGATCAGGTCGAAGGAAAGCCGCGGAAATGTCTTTCGCGCCAGATCGATCGCGACCAGCGCCTCCTCGACATTGTGCAGCCGGCCAAGGAAGCGCAAATCCCGGTCGTTCAACGCCTGCACGCCGAGCGAGACGCGGTTGACGCCCGCCGCGCGGTAACCCAGGAAACGTTCAGCCTCGACCGACGACGGGTTCGCCTCCAGCGTCACCTCTATGCCGCCAGGAACAGTCCAGCTCCGCGCCACCGCGTCAAGCACCGCGCCCACCGTCTCCGGTTTCATCAGCGACGGCGTGCCGCCCCCGAGGAAGATGCTGGTCACCTCGCGCGGGCCGGTCCTTTCGCGCATCGTCGCCAGTTCCGTTTCGAAGGCGCGCGCAAAACGCTCCTGATCGACCGGCTGGTGGCGGACGTGGCTGTTGAAGTCGCAATAGGGGCACTTGGCCGCGCAGAACGGCCAGTGCACATAGACACCGAAGCCCGGATCGCGGGCCGTATCCAGTCTCGACTGGATACCGTTGGTCATGCCGACCCCAGCTTCGCCCGCGCGAACTTCTGGAAGGCTTTGGCGCGGTGCGATAGCGCCTCCTCCTGTCCGGGCTTCCAGCCATGCTTCTCCTCGGCAGTCATCTCGCCGAAAGTACGTGTGTGGCCGTCAGGAACGAAGACCGGGTCGTAGCCGAAACCCTTCTCGCCGCGCGGCGGCCAGACCAGCGTGCCTTCGGCCTCGCCGCGGAAATATTCCGCCTCGCCATCCGGCGATGCTAGGCAGATCACCGCCACGAAGCGACCCTTGCGCTGCCTGGGTTCCACCGCGCCGACCTCCTGCATCGCCACCTCGGCCCGCTGCATGGCGACGCCGAAGTCGCGCGTGCCGTCCGGCGTCTCCGCCCAGTTCGCCGTGTAGACGCCCGGTGCGCCCTGAAGTGCGTCGATCATCAGCCCGGAATCGTCCGACAGCGCCGGCAGCCCGGTCGCTTTCGCCGCCGCATGCGCCTTGATATAGGCATTCTCCTCGAAGGTCGTACCTGTTTCGTCAGGCTCCGGCAGGCCGAACTCCCTGGCCGACTTCGCCTCCAGCCCGAACGGCCCCATCAGGTCGGCAAACTCCCTCAGCTTGCCGTCATTGTGGCTGGCGACAACGATCTTCGTTCCCTCGGGCAGATGCATCAAAAACCCCAGATCCTTGGTTCGGCAAACTCGATCGAATTGCCCGACGGGTCGCGAAAATAGATGGACCGGCCACCGTTCGGCCATTCGAAATCCGCCTCGATCTCGATGCCGCGCCGTGTCAGCGCGGTCGTCCACTGCTCGATTTCGTCCGCTGTCGCGCCAAAGCATAAATGTCCTTGGCCGGCAGTGCCGTGCGGGGGTACCGGCAGCTTGGCGTCCGGCGGCGGCGCATGCCTGGTCGCCTCTGCATTGAAGAGCAGCAGCACGCCCTGCCCGCAGCGGAAGAAGACATGCCGGCCGTCCACCTTGGCGATCCGCTCCAGTCCGAGCACGTCGCGATAGAAGGCTTCCGCCGCGTCGAGATCGGTCACATAAAGCGCGGATTCGAGGATGGCGGACGGCTGCATGGCTGCCTCACGCCACCGCCATCTGCTGAAGGCTGACCAGCCGCGAAATGCCCTTCTTGGCGAGCCCCATCAACGTGGCGAACTCCTCCTCGCTGAATGGAATGCCTTCGGCCGTGCCCTGTATCTCGACGATGCCGCCCTTGCCGGTCATCACAAAATTGGCATCGGTGCCGGCCGCCGAATCCTCGACATAGTCGAGATCGAGCACGGCCTGCCCGTCATGGATGCCGCATGAAATTGCAGCGACATGGTCGCGCAGCACCTTTTGCACGCTCACCATCTGGCGCGCTTCCATCCAGCGCAGGCAGTCGTGAAGCGCCACCCAGCCGCCGGTGATCGAGGCGGTGCGCGTGCCGCCGTCTGCCTGGATCACATCACAGTCGACGGTGATCTGCTGCTCGCCGAGCGCGCCGAGGTCCACCACGGCCCGCAGGGATCGCCCGATCAGCCGCTGGATCTCCAGCGTGCGCCCGCCCTGCTTTCCTGCGGAGGCCTCGCGGCGCATGCGCTCGCCGGTCGAACGCGGCAGCATGCCGTATTCGGCCGTCACCCAGCCTTTCCCCGAATTCCGCATCCAGCCCGGCACCTTCTCCTCCAGGCTCGCCGTGCACAGCACATGCGTGTCCCCAAACTTCACCAGGCACGAGCCCTCGGCATGTTTCGACACGTTGCGTTCGAAGGAAACGGCGCGCATTTCGTCGAACTGGCGTTTGGAGGGGCGCATTCAGGCTCTTTCTGTTCGGACTGGTTGTCTGGGCGGCTTTTAGCCGCCGCTTGCGGGCAGCGCAAAGAAAAACGGGTTCTTTCCACTCTGCCCATCGACTTCCTAACGGTCTTTGCGTTCTTGCGCAGCCTGTCTATATCTTGTGGCCGGAGGCGACGATGACGAAAGCCGTGCACGATCCCACCCTGCAATCCCTGGACATGCGCTCGCGTGACATCTTCCGGCGCATCGTCGACACCTATCTGCGCGATGGCGAGCCGGTCGGTTCGCGCAGCCTGGCGCGCATGCTGCCCTCCTCGCTCTCTCCTGCAACAGTCCGCAACGTGATGAGCGACCTTGAACAACTCGGTCTCATCTACGCGCCGCACATTTCCGCCGGCCGGCTGCCGACTCAGAAGGGCCTGCGCTTCTTCGTAGACGCCTTCATGGAACTCGGTGACTTGTCCGAAGACGAGCGCCGCGTGATCGACGCACAGGTCAGGGCCTCCGGCAATGGCGCGACGCTGGAGCAGATGTTGACCGAGGCCAGCCAGATGCTGTCAGGCATGTCGCGTGGCGCGGGCCTCGTCGTCACCGCCAACAACGAAGTGGCGTTGAAGCATATCGAGTTCATCCAGCTCGAGCCCACACGCGCGCTTGTCGTGCTCGTCTCGCAGAATGGCGACGTCGAGAACCGCGTCATCGAGCTGCCTATCGGCATCACAGCCTCACAACTGCACGAGGCCTCGAACTTCCTCAGCGCCCACATTCGCGGCCGTACGCTGGCCGAAGCCAAGACCGAGATCGCCCGCATCCAGGAAGAAACGCGCGTCGCGCTCGACACGCTGTCCCAGGATCTGGTGGAAAAGGGCCTTGCGGTCTGGGCCGGCAACGAGGGCGGCCTGCCGGCGCGGCTCATCGTGCGCGGCCGGGCCAATCTTCTCGAAAACGTCACCGCCCAGGCCGACATCGAACTCCTGAAGCACCTCTTCGAGGATCTGGAGACGCAGGACGGGCTGATCCAGCTCCTCGGCCTCGCCGAGGAGGGCTCGGGCGTGCGCATCTTCATCGGCTCGGAGAACAAGCTCTTCTCGCTTTCAGGCTCCTCGCTCGTCGTTGCGCCCTATCGCGACAAGGATTCCCGCGTCATCGGCGCGCTCGGCGTCATCGGCCCGACCAGGCTCAACTACGCCCGCATCGTGCCGATGGTCGACTACACAGCCCAGATCATCTCGCGATTGCTGCGGTAGGATCCGACGGGCTGTCAGCCGAACTTGCGCTTGGCATCCATCGCCAGGCCGAGCCCGACGCTGCCGAACATGTCGCCCTCCACAATCCGTGCCTGCGGAACCAGTCCGAGGATGCTGCGCCGTGCCAGCGGCGTCGCCGTCGAGCCACCGGTCAGGAACACCGTCGCAATGTCGGCCGCCCCTACACGCGCGTCGGCGAGCGTCTTTGCCACCGTGTCGGTGACTCGTTCGACCGCCTGCAGAATCGTCGCCTCGAATCTTTCGCGCATCATGTCGACGCCGAAATGCGCGCCGGTCAGGTCGACATCGACATGCGCGGCCGGCGCGTTAGTCATCGCGATCCTGGCCCGCTCGACCCGCCCCGCCAGCGCATGACCCCAGCGGTGCTCGACGATCGTGATCAGTCGATCCACTAGGTCCGGGCGCGCCGCCTCGTAACGAAGCTGGCTAAGCTCGATCCTAGCCTTCGGCGTGTAAAGCAGATTGATGCGCTGCCAGGTTGCGAGATCGACGAAATAGGCGGCCGGCAGGTTGCGCTTGCCGTCCTTCGTCTGGGTCAAATAGCCGAGTTCCCGCATGACGCTGTCGATGCTGAGCAACCGGTCGAAATCGGTACCGCCGATGTGGACGCCCCGGTTGGCGAGGATGTCGCCGCTGCGGTCGGCTGCGACGGCGCGCTCCGGCGACACGCGCACCACGGAAAAGTCAGAGGTGCCACCGCCCATGTCTACGATCAGCGCCAGTTCCTCGCGCTGCACCGTGCGCTCGTAGTCGAGTGCGGCGGCGATCGGCTCGTACTGGAAGGCGATGTCGCGAAAGCCCTGCGCCTGCGCCGCCCTTTCCAGTTCATTCTGCGCGTTCCGGTTGGCTTCGGCATCGTCGTCGACGAACTGCACGGGACGACCGAGCACGACAGGCCCGACGGCCTGCCCGGTATGGGCCTCCATGCGCGTCTTCAGTTGTGCGATGAACAGCCCGATGATGTCGGTGAAGGCCATCTGCCGCTTCTTGATGCGCGTCTTCTCGTGCACCAGGGAACTGCCAAGAACGCTTTTCAGCGCCCGCATCAGCCGGCCCTCGACGCCATCCGTATAGTCGGCGATGGCGCGGCGGCCGACATAGGTCCGGTCATCGTCGAAGTTGAAGAACACAGCGCTCGGCAGCGTGACCTGTTCCCCTTCGAGCGGCACAAGGCGGGGCTGCCCGTCCTCGATCACCCCGACCGTCGAGTTCGAAGTGCCAAAATCTATGCCGCCGAATGTCGGTTGCATCTTTCGTCCTGGATTTGTGTTGACGCTTTCCCGCAGGCGGAGCGGTCCGGTACACAGGGCCGGGCCAAATGTCGATCCCTAAAACCAAGGTATTTCCGAAGGGCACGATTCTTCGCGGGTGACGGCCTGCTGGCGGCAGGTATATGCTAAGCTAGGTGAGGGACCTGTCATGGCGCTGGAAGAGATAAAGGCTCGGATCAGTCTCCTGCTGGAAGAGATGGTCAACCAGCCGGAGGATGAGCACCAGGTGCGTGAGCAGTTGCGCGAGAAATTCAACGAGTTGCGTGCCTTGGGCATGCCGCTGCCGGCCGACCTGGTAGCGCTGGAGAAGCAGCTCGACGAACGGTTTCCTGAAAGCCCCGAAAGTTTCGAATGATGTGGCATCCCATGACCCGGCCGCCGCTTCCTTCTCCCCACATTTTCCCTGTACATCCAGGCTTTTGACCTATGGATGCTCGACGCGACACGGGGCGCGCTCCTCCGAACCGCCGCCTCTGGCGCTACCTCGTCCTGTCCTCCTACGCCATCGCGCTCTTCGCTTCCGGCGCATTTGTCGCGATCGCCGGCGCGGCTATTCTTTACGTCAATTCGAAGCCTGACCTCTCCATCTGGCACACCGCCGATCTCGACGGCGAGTTCACCGCCCGCTCCGGACTTAAGGATTTTCGCGAATACCTGGAACTCGAGGAAGCGCTCTTCGCCGAGCTGAAAAGCGAAGTCTATGACGAGATAGGGGACAGCGAGCGCTCCGCCTACAACCGCTACACAACAGGTAGCAAGTCCGATCCCGGTATCTGGACGCCGAACTGGAACCGCACCTTCGAATACGGCAATACCGACGCCGCCTTCGGCGTACTTCTGCTGCACGGCTATTCAGACAGCCCCTACAGCCTGCGCGGTTTCGGCCAGATGATGCGCGATGCCGGCGCGCACGTGCTCGGCCTGCGCATTCCCGGCCACGGCACCGCGCCGAGCGCCCTGAAATACACCACTGCCGAGGACATGACCGCCGCCGTCCGTCTGGCAATGAGCTATCTAAAATCGGCGATGGGCGAGCGGCCGATTTTCATCATCGGCTATTCCAACGGTGCCGCGCTCGCCCTGAATTACGACCTCGAAGCCGTCGAGGATGCAACGCTCCCGGTACCGGCCGGCGTGGTGGTGATGTCACCCGAGATCGGCCTATCGCGCGCCGCCGCCTACGCGAACTGGCAGGCGCGGGTCGGCGATTTCCTCGGCCTCGACAAGCTCGCCTGGAGTTCGGTGCTGCCGGAGTTCGACCCGTTCAAATACAACTCCTTTGCCGTCAACGCCGGCGAGCAGGCCTGGCGGATGACCGAGAAGGTCCGCACCGGACTCGACCGGCTGGCGAAGGAAGGCCGACTGGGCGAGGTTGCGCCAATCCTCGCCTTCCAGTCGGCGGTCGACGCCACCGTGCTCGCCAACGCCGTCGTTTCCGGCCTGTTCGGCCGCCTGCCATCCGGCGACCACGAACTCGTCATCTTCGACGTCAACCGCTACTACGAGGCGCAGGGACTCATCACCAAGCCGATCGACCTCGAAAGGCTGATCTCCGGGCCACGCGCGGCCTACGCGATCGGCATCGTCACCAACCGCGACAGCACGACCTTCGACGCCGTGCTGCGCAGTCGCCCAGCTGACAGCGACGCCGTGACGACCACCGGGCTCGGCCTGTCCTGGCCGGACGATGTCTATTCGCTGTCGCACATCGCACTGCCCTTCGCGCCGGACGATCCGCTGTACGGCGACGATCCGCGCTCCGAAAATCCCGGCATCAGACTCGGCCGCCTGGCGCTTCACGGCGAGAATGGAACGCTTTCGATCCCGCCCACCATGATGACCCGCCAGCGCTGGAATCCCTTCCATGCCTTCATGGCCACGCGGATTGCAGGGTTCGTGCGTGAACATATGGCCGGAGCAGCTGGCCCGTAGCCGTTGCCGTGATCGCCCGTCAGGCGCCTTCATCGACGACGCGCAGGCGAAGCTGTCCGCTCTTGGTGCCGACTGCAGCGTTCTCTTTGGTTGCCTGCACGGGGCAGCCACTATCGCCCTCGCCGGCGGTTTCCGAACCGAGTTCGAGCGCCTCGATCTTCTGGCCGCGTTTCACCACCTTGGAGGACGAGACGAGGATGTCATCTATGTCCCTGTTCGCCTGACCGAAATGCACCTGAAGCTTGCGCACCCGATCGTCGAGGCGTGAGACGTCCTCCATCAGCCTGACAACCTCACCCTGGATCAGATGCGCCTGTTCGCGCATTCGGGCGTCCTTGAGAATCGCCTGGACGACCTGGATCGACAACATCAAGAGCGACGGCGAAACGATGACGACACGAGCGCGATGCGCCTTCTGCACCACCGCCTCGAAATTCTCGTGGATCTCGGCGAAGATCGATTCCGAGGGCACGAACATGAAGGCCGTATCCTGCGTCTCGCCTGATATCAGGTATTTCTCCGAAATCGCCCTGATATGGACCTCGATGTCGCGCCGGAATGCCTGTGCCGCGTATTTCTGGGCCTCGCCGGGATTGTCGGCTTCGGCCGCGGCGCGGACGGCGTTCCACGCTTCCAGCGGGAATTTCGCATCGATCACCAGCGAGGGCGCATCGTTCGGCATGCGGATCAGGCAGTCCGGCCGGTTGTTGTTCGACAGCGTCGCCTGGAACTCGTAGCCCCCATGCGGCAGGCCATCCGCCACGATCGCCTCCATGCGCGACTGGCCGAAGGCGCCGCGTGTCTGCTTGTTGGAGAGGATCGCCTGCAACTGCACCACCTGGCCGGCGAGCGACTGGATGTTGTTCTGCGCACTGTCTATGACCGCCAGTCGCTCCTGCAGCTTGGCAAGCGACTCATGCGTCGATTTCGTCTGCTCGGTCATGGTCTGGCCGATGCGGCCGGTCATGGCGTCGAGCCGCTGGCTGATCGACTGGGTGAGTTCGGCCTGGCGCGCGCCGAATACTTCCGCTACCGCGCCGAGCCGACCCTGCATCTCGGCCTGTGCCTGCGCGAGCGCGGCCATCTGCGTCTCTGCCTCTCGCGCGCGCTCGGCCACTTCGGCCGCGGCTGCGGCGCGTGCCCGCGACGAGCGCCAGAGCGCGACGATCAGGATAACAAGGAGCAGGCCGAGCAACCCCGCACCGGCAACGAGAACCTGGCCAAGCGTGATCGCGGTCGCTCCCAGCCTTGCAACGGGCTCGGAGAGGATGGTCGTCAACTGATCCATCCCCAAAGCATACCCGATTCGGCAAGGCATTCCAGATCAAAACAAGAACAAATGACGGATGTTGACGCGTCTATTTCGAGGTCTTAGGTGATGCCCATGTCGATCAAGCCGCTTGTCATCCTTCCCGATCCCGTCTTGCGCCTGGTGTCCAAGCCGGTCGAGCGCGTCGACGCCCCGCTTTTGAAGCTCGCCGACGACATGTTCGAAACCATGTATGACGCGCCGGGCATCGGACTTGCGGCGATCCAGATCGGCGAGCCGTTGCGCATGCTGGTGATCGATCTCGCCAAGGAAGGCGAGGAGCCGGCACCTCAGGTCTTCATCAACCCGGAAATCCTCGAAAAGAGCGACGAGCGCTCTGTCTACGAGGAAGGCTGCCTGTCGATCCCGGACTATTATGCGGAGGTCGAGCGGCCGGCAAAGGTGCGCGTCCGCCATCTCGATCGCGAGGGGAAAGAGCAGGAGGTCGAGGCGGAAGGACTGCTCGCCACCTGCCTGCAGCACGAGATCGACCACCTGAACGGCGTGCTCTTCATCGACCACATCTCCAAGCTGAAGCGGGACATGGTGGTGAAGAAGTTCAAGAAGCTCGCCAAGGACCGGCAACCGACCAAAATGGTCGGCTGAGGCTTTCCCTGCGTCAGGGTTGACCTCGGCCTGCATTGCCGGTTGAACGCAGACCTCACAGGTTTGGACAGCGCACCAGCAATGCCGCTCCGCATCATCTTCATGGGCACGCCGGATTTTTCCGTGCCGACGCTCCGCTCAATCGCCGAGGCGGGGCACGAGGTCGTGGCGTGCTATACGCAGCCGCCTCGCCCGGCCGGGCGGCGCGGGTTGGAATTGACCCCCTCGCCCGTGCAGCGCGAGGCTGAGCGGCTGGGCATCGAAGTCAGGACGCCGGTTTCGTTGAAAGGCGCGGCCGAACAGGAGACATTCGCGGCGTTGGGCGCCGATGCGGCGGTCGTCGTCGCCTATGGATTGCTGCTGCCGAAGCCGATTCTTCAGGGAACACGGCTCGGCGCCTGGAACGGACATGCCTCGCTGCTGCCGCGTTGGCGCGGCGCTGCTCCCATCCAGCGGGCAATCATGGCCGGCGACCACGAGACCGGCATGATGGTGATGAAGATGGACGAAGGCCTCGATACGGGACCGGTCGCGCTGACCGCGCGAGTGAAAATCGGACCTAACGAAACCGCGGGCGAGTTGCACGACCGGCTGATGCAGGTGGGGGCGAGCCTGATGGTCGAGGCGCTGGAACAACTCGAGGCCGGGACGCTAGACCTGACGCCACAGCCGACAGAAGGCGCGATTTACGCCAAAAAGATCGACAAGTTGGAAACGCGGGTCGATTGGCGGCTTGCAGCAAGCGACGTCCACAACCACATTCGCGGCCTGTCGCCTTTTCCCGGAGCATGGTGCGAGATCATGCTCGGCGGCAAGCCGGAACGGCTGAAGCTGCTGCGCTCGACGCTTGCGGAAGGGGCTGGCGCTCCGGGCGAGGTGATCGACGAGCAGTTGACTATCGCCTGTGCAAGCGGCGCGGTGAGGCTGACGGAATTGCAGCGGGCCGGTGGCCGGGCCGTAGCCGTGGAGGAATTCCTTCGCGGCACGAAGATAGAAAAAGGAACGAAACTGTCATGAGTATGATGTCGATCAGGACCGCCACGGCGAAGGACCGCGAAGCGATCCGTCTCGTCGAGGAACACGCGTTCGGCCAGAAAATGGAGGCCGGGCTGGTCGACGCGCTGGTCGATAGCGGAGACACGGTGCTGGAACTGGTCGCCGAGGAAGACGGACATGTCGTCGGCCACATCCTGTTCTCGCGGCTCTACGTCGAGCATGGCCGCAGCCGCTTTCCTGCCGTGGCGCTGGCGCCGCTGGCGGTGGAGCCTTCCTTCCACGGCACCGGCATCGGCGGCGCGCTGATCCGCGAAGCCCATGTCAGGCTGAAGCAGGCCGGCGAGAAACTCGCAATCGTGCTCGGCGAGCCTGCCTATTACGGCCGTTTCGGCTATGCGCATGAGCGCGCGGCCAATTTCGACAGCGACTACCAGTGCGAGGCGCTGCAGGCCGTTGCCTGGGACGAAGCGCCGGAGAGCGGGAAGCTGCTCTACGCGCCAGCCTTCGGCACCGAACTCGCGGCGTAGGCGGTCTCGTTGCCGCGCTATCGCCTCGACATCGAATATGACGGCACACCCTATGCCGGATGGCAGCGGCAGGCCGGACAGCATTCGGTGCAGGCGGCGCTTGAGCAGGCAATCCTGAAATTTTCGGGCGAGACGATCTCGCTGCGCGGCGCCGGCCGAACCGATTCCGGCGTCCACGCCACCGGTCAGGTCGCGCATCTCGACCTGGCGAAGCACTGGCCGGACGACACGGTGCGCGATGCGATCAACGCACATCTGAGGCTCGCGGGCGAATCGGTCGCGGTGACCGCAGCGGCAAAGATTGCAGACGATTTCGACGCGCGTTTTTCGGCGACGAAGCGCTACTATCTCTACCGAATCCTCAACAGGCGGGCACACCCGGCGCTGGAGAAAGACCGCGCATGGTGGGTGCCGGCGCGACTCGATGCCGAGGCCATGCACGAGGCGGCGCAACAGCTTGTCGGGAGGCACGACTTCACCACCTTCCGCTCAAGCCAATGCCAGGCGAACAGCCCGCTGCGCACGCTCGACAAGTTGGAGGTGACGAGGAGCGGCGACCTGATCGAGGTAAAAACCTCGGCACGGTCCTTCCTGCACAACCAGGTCCGCTCCATGGTCGGCACACTGAAGCGCGTCGGCGAGGGCGGCTGGACTGCTGCAGACGTGAAAGCCGCGCTCGACGCCAGGGATCGCGCAGCCTGCGCCGGGATCGCGCCGCCGGAAGGTCTCTATCTGACCAAGGTCGACTACTCGGCTATTTGACGAGGTCGGCTATTCGACCGGCACCTGAGGTGTCGCTGCCAGCCCGAAGAGGCCCTGCAGCATGAACAGCACCATGAGCGAGACCAGGAACATGCCGGCGAATACGGCGGTGGCGACGGCCGGTCCCTTGCCGAGCGCGACATTGGTCATCCGCCAGGAGAGCGCCATGGTCAGGACGAAGAGGACGAACGACAGGAACGCGCCCGCATCGGAAGCGCCGGGCCAGAACAGGCCGAGCAGCGACGGCGGCAGCATGATCCAGACGATCAGCGCCGACGCCCAGTTGCTCGCCACGACGACATGGACGAAGCGGTCGGCGATGCCTGCCAGCGGAGCGATCACGGCCAGCGCCACGAGTGGCAGGACCCATGTCGAGAAGTCGATAACCGCCAGGCGGGCGACGATCGACAATTTGCTGCCGAATATTCCTGGCAGCTGATTCAACTCGTTGGCGACGCCGACCCAACCCACGATCAGGGCGGGCAGGGCGATGACGATCGCGAAGAACGAATTCCAGAACCCGTCGGCGGAGAGGTCGAGCAGACGCAGGCCATCGGCCTTGCCCATCATCATGCGCCAGGCACCGGTCAGGTAAAGCTGGATGTTCTCGGCGGAGGGCATGGCAAACCTAACCGAACCAGTCCTCGAGGAAGCGGCTGTAGATATCGGTCAACGTCTCGAGGTCGGCCAGCGCGACGCGCTCGTCGACCATGTGCATGGTCTTGCCGACCAGCCCGAACTCCACCACCGGGCAGTAGTCCTTGATGAAACGGGCGTCCGACGTGCCACCGGAGGTCGACAGGCCCGGCATGCGGCCGGTGACCGCCCGGATGGAGCCCGAAAGCGCGGCGACCAGCTTGTCGTCACGCGTGAGGAAGACCTCGCTCGGAGGATCGCGCCAGGCAAGGTCGAAGGCGACCGGCTCCTCATATCCGGCGCGATACTTCCTGCGGCGGCTGGCGCGGTCGAGCCGGTTGTGGATCTCCGCCTGCAAGGTGTCGACCGTCCATGTATCGTTGAAACGGATATTGAACGTCGCCGTAGCCTTGGCCGGGATGACGTTGACGGCGGGGTTGCCGACATCGACCGAGGTGATCTCGAGATTGCTCGGCTGGAAATCCTTGGTGCCGGTATCCAGCACTGGGTCGAGCAGTGCATCGGCCAGCGTCATGAGCCCGCGCACCGGATTGTCAGCCAGGTGCGGATAGCCGACATGGCCCTGCCGTCCGTGAACGGTGACCGTACCCGAGATCGAGCCGCGGCGACCGATCTTGATCATGTCGCCGAGTTGGTCGGGGTTGGTCGGCTCGCCGACCAGCGCCGCATCCCAATTCTCACCCTTGCCGGCCGCCCAGTCGAGCAGCTTCACCGTGCCGTTGATCGCCGGTCCCTCCTCGTCGCCGGTGATGAGCAGCGAAACCGAGCCCTTGAACTCGCCCTTGGTCGCGACGTGCCTTGCCACGGCTGCAACGAAACAGGCGATGCCACCCTTCATATCGACCGCGCCGCGACCGTACATCTCGCCATTGCGAACGTCGGCCGAAAATGGCGGATGCGTCCATGCGGCGGCGTCGCCAACCGGGACGACGTCGGTATGGCCGGCAAACATCAGATGCGGCCCATTGCCCGAGCGGCGGGCGTAGAGATTTTCGATGTCCGGCGTGCCGTCCTCGTGGAACACCGGCCGTTCGATCGAGAAACCCAGCGGTTTCAACATCGCCTCCAGTGCCGAGAGAGCACCGCCTTCGGCCGGCGTGACCGACGGGCAGCGGATGAGCGCGGCGAGATTCGCGGCGGGATCGATGGGCAGGGTCATGGAGCCGGGATAACTCAATGCGAGCCCTCTGTCATGACCCGACTGCTGCCGGGGGCTAGGCCAGGCACCGAGAGGCGAAGCAGCTTCAATTCGCCTCAAACAATGAAACGCCTGCGCTACTTTCCCCGAAGCGTGTCGGCGATGTCGAAGATCAACCAGGGATCGATCCGGTGGATCGCGGCTTCATTCCCGCGTTCCGGGCGAATTGGTGCGTGGCCCGTATTGGTTCGGTCCGGGCATCCCCTTCGGCAGGCACAGCAGCAGGAAGAAGAAGATGTCGGCGACCAGGAAGAGCAGCCCCCACCAGCCTGAATAGCCGCAATCATGCAGCCGCTTCGCGCAAAGCGCGAGATGCGACAGGATGAGTACACCAAAAATCAGGGCGAAAATTCCGAACCAGAAGGCGATTGTCGCCTCATCGTCGTTCGCCATTACCATCCGGTAGATCGGATAGGCCCGTATCAGGTAGAGGAGCACCCCCGCCAGCGCGAAGACCCGGCGGTCGATACGCCCCGAGAAACTGAAGAACAGCCAGAGGAGCCGTTGCGGTTCCACCAATCAATCCCGCAGAAGCTCGTTGATCGAGGTCTTGGAACGGGTCTGCGCGTCGACCTTCTTGACGATGACGGCGCAATAGAGGCTTGGGCCAGGCTCGCCATTGCCCATCGGCTTGCCGGGCAAAGCGCCCGCCACGACGACGGAGAAGGGTGGCACCTCGCCATAGCTGATCTTGCCGGTAGCGCGGTCGACGATCTTGGTCGACTTGCCGATGAAGACGCCCATGCCGAGGACGGAACCCTCGCGCACGATGCAGCCTTCGACGACTTCCGAACGGGCGCCGATGAAGCAGTCGTCCTCGATGATGGTCGGGCCGGCCTGCATCGGCTCCAGCACGCCGCCAATGCCGACGCCGCCCGACAGATGAACGTTCCTGCCGATCTGGGCGCAGGAGCCGACGGTCGCCCAGGTGTCGACCATGGTGTTCTCGCCGACATAGGCGCCGAGATTAACGAAGGAGGGCATCAGAACGGCCCCGGGGGCTATGTAGGCCGAGCGACGTACGACCGCCGAGGGCACGGCACGGAAGCCGGCCTGCTCGAAATCGATCCCGCTCCAGCCGTCGAATTTCGACGGGACCTTGTCCCACCAGACGGAGGCGCCCGGCCCGCCCTTGATGATCTCCATGGGATTGAGCCGGAATGACAGCAGGACAGCCTTCTTAAGCCACTGGTTGACCGTCCAGCTTCCATCGTCCTGCCGTTCGGCAACCCTGACTTCGCCCTTGTCGAGCAGCGAAAGCGCCGTGTCGACGGCATCGCGGACCTCGCCGCGCGTGCCCGTCGAAACGGTGTCGCGCGCCTCGAACGCCTTCTCGACGACGCTTTCGAGCTGCGAAAGGTTCTGCTTCGCCATGGAATCCCCTATTACAACCTGCTGTTAAGTCTGCCGCCACTAAGCTGGCGGCGAAATCGCGCGGACCCTATGTCAAGGCTTGGAGAGGGTCAATCGCGCCTGCGCTACGGGACAGCGCTTAAAGGACGGGCAGGAATAGATGGAGCCGACCGAGAAGGCGGGATGGACGCCGCTACCGCATTCAGACGAGGATCTGGAACGCGCCAGAAGCGTGCCGGAGACGCCGCAGACGCGGTCGTCGACCTACCGGCTGGCCTGGAACGACGAGGAGTTCATGACCCAGCGCGAGTTGCGGCCGGTGAGGCTGCAGCTCGAACTGCTGAAACCCGAGATGATCCTCGCCGAACGCGGCATACGCTCGACGGTCATCCTGTTTGGCGGCGCACGTATCCCGGAACCGGGCGGCGATGCCTGGGCGGCCAAGAATGAGGAGCAGAAGAAAAACCTGGAGGCGAACAGCCGCTACTACGAGGAGGCGCGCAGCTTCGCCAGGCTCTGCTCGCAGCATTCGGCATCGTCCTACTACCGCGAGTTCGTGGTCGTCACAGGCGGCGGACCGGGCGTCATGGAGGCCGGCAATCGCGGCGCCAACGATGTCGGCGCGCCATCGATCGGGCTTAACATCGTGCTGCCGCACGAACAGGCGCCCAACCTCTACGTCACGCCGGAACTCTGCTTCAATTTCCACTATTTCGCTATCCGCAAGATGCACTTCGTCATGCGCGCCAAGGCGGTTGCGGTGTTCCCCGGCGGCTTCGGCACCATGGACGAGTTCTTCGAGACGCTGACGCTGATCCAGACCGGCCGCATGGAGCGGGTGCCGATCGTCCTTTTCGGCAAGGAATTCTGGCATCGGGCGATCGACCTCGACTACCTCGCCGAGCAGGGCACCATCTCGCCCGGCGACCAGGACATCATCGACTTCGTCGATTCGGCCGATGAGGCCTGGGCGATCATCAGCCGGTTCTACAATCTCTAACGCGACCCATTTTCTTCTGCCGAGCGATCGAGCGGCTGCGGGCGGTGCACCAGCGTCACCAGCACGAAGGAGATGATCATCAGGAGATACCAGGCGCCGAGCTTCTGGATGGAGACCGGTGTCCAGGCGTCCGCCTGGCCGGGATAGATCCAGGCCCGCGACCAGGTGCCGATGTTCTCGGCAAACCAGATGAACAGGGCCACCAGCAGGAAGCCGACAAGCAGCGGCATGCGGTGGCGGAAGCGGAAAACGCGGTAATGGACGACCGTGCGCAGATAAAGGAGCGCCGTCGCCGCGAAGAGCGCATAGCGCAGGTCGAGGACGAAATGATGGGCGAAGAAGTTTATGTAGATGGCGGCGGCCAGAAGCAGGGTTGTCCAGAGCGGCGGATAGCTGGTGTAGCGCATGTCGAAGATGCGCGAGATGCGCGCGATGTAGGAGCCGACCGAGGCGTACATGAAGCCGGAGAAAAGTGGCACGCCGGCAATGCGGAAGAAGCAGTCCTCCGGATAGATCCACGAGCCGGCCGAAGTCTTGAATATCTCCATGGCGGTTCCCACGACATGGAAGATCAGGATGACCGCTGCTTCCGATGGCTTCTCCAGCTTGAAGGCGAGCATAGCGACCTGGATCGCCAGCGCGGCGAGGAACAGGAAATCGTAGCGCGCGATGCCGAGCGCTTCAGGCGGCGCATATTTCGTCGCAATGATGAGGAAGAGCATGGCGCCGCCGAACAGGCACGCCCAGCCCTGCTTGAGGCCGAACACCAGGAATTCGACCAGCGCGCCAGAGAGGCCGTGCGCCGGCATGCGGTCGAGCACGCCATGCGCGGCTCGGTCGATACTTTGTTCTACGGATGTGAACCGCTTCAAACGGCGGCCTGGACGATGGCGTCGAGAAACCCAGGCAGATCGTCGGTGACGAAGTCGACGTCGTCCTCGTATTCCTTGTCCTTCTCCCAGATCTCGGCAAAGGTCGGCTCGAAATTCCTTGGCACGATGAGCACGGTGGTCATGCCAAGCGCCTTCGGTACGGAGAGATTGCGCGCGAGATCCTCGAACATCACGGCTTTGGGGCCTATGACGGCGAAAAGCTCGGCAAAGCGCTCATAGGTCTGCCGTGCCGGTTTCGGCGTCAACCCGGCAGCGACGATGTCGAAGATATCGTCGAAGTGGTCGAGTATGCCGAGCTGCCGCGCGGCTCGCTCCGCGTGGCCGCGATCGCCATTGGTGAAGATGAATTTGCGACCCGGCAACTGCCGGATTGCCGTGCCGAGCGCCGGATCGGGCACCAGCCAGGAATAGTCGATGTCATGCACCTTCTGCAGAAAATCGTCCGGGTCGATGCCGTGCCGCTGCATCAGACCCGCCAGCGTCGTGCCGTATTCGCGATAGAGCTCCTTCTGCAGCTGGCGGGCCTCCTCGCGCGGAAGGCTGAGCAGTTCCGACACATAGGCTGTCATCCTCACGTCGATCTGCGAGAACAGGTTCGAGTGATGCGGATAGAGCGTATTGTCGAGATCGAACACCCAGTCGGTGACGTGGGAGAAGCGGTCGGGATCAGGCAGGTCGGTCATGAGGAGACTTATGTCACAAAAGGATCAGAGCGGGGACATGTCCACAACGGAATTTTTCCGTTGTGCCAGAGGCCATAAAATACCGGGTCCCTAAAATCTTAGCTAAGCTGGAAAGCCGACTTTCATGCAGGTGCTGGCATGCCCACATGGGGTAAGGGATAGCTGCATGAACCGAATAATTCTGAAATCCGCGGGGGTCGCGATAGCATCGATCCTCGCGTCGATCTTGCTTGCGACGATCGTGGTGTCGGCTCTGGGTGGTACGATCGACGGCAATGCATGGCTGATGCTCACGATCTGCCCGCTGGCGATCGCCTGGCCGGCGAGTGCCTTCACTTTCTGGCAAAGCGAGAGGCTGCGCAACGCCCATCGCCAGCTCGCTCGGGCGCATGCCGAACTCGCCGCCGCGCATCGGCGGTTGGAAGAGAAGGCGAGCCGCGACACCATGACGGGTATGTTCAACCGCGAAAGCTTCTTCGCGGCGCTCGACCGCTCGCGCCGCAAGACCGATCGCGGCGCGCTGCTGATCATCGACGCCGATCACTTCAAGAAGATCAACGACAATTTCGGCCATCTGACAGGCGATAAGGCGCTGCTAGAGATCGCGGCGGCGGTGCGGCGCGCGGTGCGCGCCGGCGATGTGCTCGGTCGCATTGGCGGCGAGGAATTCGGCGCCTTCCTGACCGGGGCGAGCGACGAGGAAGCGATGCGTGTCGCCGAACGTATCCGCTGCGAGGTCGAAGCGATCCGTTTCCATCCGGCGGACGGGGACGTCGTGCCGCTGACGGTGTCGATCGGCGGCACGCCGTGCGCATCGGGCGCCAATGTTTCTGACCTCATGCGCGCCGCCGACAAACATTTGTACGAAGCGAAGAACCGAGGCCGCAACCTGGCGATCTTCGACGACGGCATCTCCGCCGCAGCCTAGGATTCGTCGATATCTCGCCAGCCGGCCGGGATAGTGCAAACGAACGACCGGCGTGCCTCAATAGGCATAGATGGGCTGCGGTCCCTCGAAACCCTTGAAGAGGACCTCGCCGACCGGCTGCGACGGCAGGCAGAGATGCCCGGCCGTCGTCGCCGAGGCGACCCGCGTCAGCGACAGGTCGGAGGCGGCGGCAAGCAGGCGCGCGGCGTAGTTTACCGGCTGGCCGATGGCGGTGAAGTCGAGCCGGTTCGCCCCGCCGATATTGCCGTAGTGGAAGCGGCCGGCATGGACCGCCGAGCGGAAGCCGAGAAGCTTGCCTACTACGGCTTCCGCCAGTTTTTGCTCGCCTTCCATGACGGCTTCGCTTGCGGCCTTCACGGCGTCCGACAGCGACGTCTTCTCGCCATAGGGAAAGATCGCGAAGAAGCCGTCGCCGAGGAATTTCAGGATCTCCCCGCCACGCGCCTCGACCGGGGGCACCATGATGTCGAACGCCTCGTTGAGCACCGCGACGATCTCCGGGCCGGTGCGGGTGCTGGACAGCGAGGCGAAGCCGATCAGGTCGCTGAAGAGGATCGCCGCGTCGATTTCCTCGCCGTCGCCGCGATGCACGCGGCCCGACAGAATCTGCTCGCCGCTGTTTCGGCCGACATAGGCAGAGATGATCGATGCCGCGTTGAGCCTGAGAAGATGTGCCTCCACAAGCCGTGCGAGCGGACGCCTGATGCGCTCGAGGACGGCGATCGCGCCATCGCTCCAGCCATCCTCATGCTTCGTCGACCAGGTGACCGCGTGGGTCTCGCCGGTGGTGAAGATCAGCGGCTGCGCGAGGTAGTCGGTGAAACCCTCAGCGACTAGTTCGCCGAGGATCGGGTAGTCGGAGATCATGTTGGGATTGGTGAGGCGGCGACGTATTGTCACTTGCCTGGACGTGACTGTCGGCAAGGGGTTCTTCACATATTCGTCGCGCGAATAGAGGCCGATCCCGCCCTCCGTGAGTTTCGTGCCCTCCTCGGGCGTCCACAGCATGCGGCGTCCCGCGATATTGGGATGCAGGGTCTCCACGAAGAGCGCGAACCTGCCGATAGGCACGCCGGCGCCGACCAGGCGGCGTCCGAGAGCGTCGAACGACTGCTGGGCACTGCTGCCCGGCCTTGCCCCGTCGATCATCCAGTCGACCAGCTCGTCGATTGCTTCGCCGTCGATCATGCGCGCTCCGGAGCCATCCTTGCGGCCGAACCGTAGCATAGGAGACGCGCGCTCGATGCTCTAGGCCGCCTTGTCGCGGACCTGGTAATCCTTGATGGCCGCGAAGCGGATCGCCTTCCAGCGCTCGGCCTCGTAGTTCAGGCCGAATTCGTGCGGGGCGAGAAAGACAGGGTCGCCGTCGAGGTCGCGCGCTATGTCGCCGCGGTGCGCCTCGATGAAGCGTTCGACATCGCTTTTGTCATCTGCCTCGATCCAGCGGCAAACCGAGAAGCGCGACATCTCGAAATCGACGGGCAGCGTGTATTCGACGTTGAGGCGTTCCCTGAGCACGTCTATCTGCAGCGCGCCAACCACGCCGATAATCGCCGGCGAGCCGTCCTCGGGCTGGAACAACTGGACGACGCCCTCCTCCGCCATCTGCTGCAGCGCCTCCTTCAGCTTCTTCGCCTTCATCGCGTCGCCGAGGCGCACGCGGCGCAGGATCTCCGGCGCGAAATTCGGCACGCCGCGGAACAGGATTTCCTCGCCCTCGGTCAGGGTGTCGCCTATGCGAAGCGTCCCGTGGTTGGGAATGCCGACCACGTCGCCGGCATAGGCCTCGTCGGCGGTGATGCGGCTGCGCGCAAAGAAGAATTGCGGGGCGGACAGGCTCATCGGCTTGCCGGTGCGCACGAGCTTCGCCTTCATGCCGCGCTCCAGCGTGCCCGAGCAGACTCGGACGAAAGCAATGCGGTCGCGATGATTGGGATCCATGTTCGCCTGGATCTTGAAGACGAAGCTGGTCATCTTCGGTTCCGTGGCATGGACCGTGCGCGTGTCGGCTTCCTGGTCGCGCGGCGGCGGCGCGTAGTCGCCGAGCCCCTCGATGAGGTCGCGCACGCCGAAGTTCCGGAGCGCCGAACCGAAATAGACGGGCGTGAGATGCCCTTCGCGGAAAGCCTTCAAGTCGAAGGGCCGGCAGGCTTCCCGCGCGAGTTCCAGTTCCTCGATGAAGGCGGGGCGGTCATTGTCGGGCAGCAGGCCGGCGACGCGATTGGAGTCAGGACCGTTGACCGGCGTGCGCTCCTTTTCCGCATCGCCGTGGCGCACGGCGTTCTGGGCGAGGTGGTAGGTGCCGGAAAAGGTCTTGCCCTGGCCGATCGGCCAGGTGATCGGCGCGGTGTCCAGCGCAAGCTTGGCTTCGATCTCGTCGAGTATCTCGAAGGTGTTGCGCGCGTCACGATCCATCTTGTTGACGAAGGTGACGATCGGGATGTCGCGCAGGCGGCACACCTCGAACAGCTTCAGCGTGCGCGGTTCGATGCCCTTGGCGGCGTCGATGACCATGACGGCCGAGTCGACTGCCGACAGCGTACGGTAGGTATCGTCCGCGAAGTCCTCGTGGCCGGGCGTGTCGAGCAGGTTGAAGACATTGTCGCCATATTCGAAGGTCATCACCGAGGTGACGACAGAGATGCCGCGCTCGCGCTCGATCTTCATCCAGTCGGAGCGCGTCTGGATTCGGTCCTTCTTCGCCTTCACCTCGCCGGCGAGCTGGATCGCGCCGCCGAACAGGAGCAGCTTTTCGGTGAGCGTCGTCTTGCCGGCGTCGGGATGCGCGATGATCGCAAAGGTGCGGCGGCGGGCGACCGCCTGCTTGATGTCTTCGGCCATGTCAGGAGTCCGGTTGGATGGCCGGGTATATAGCTATGCGGATCGGTCCTGTCGAGAAAAGCCAAGCTCGCGGTTGACTTATATATCAGTCTATACTTATCATAAGTCATGACTGATAATTCGGCGCAGATTGCCGCACTCGGTGACACGACACGCAGGCAGATTTTCGAGCTGATTGCGGAGCGTCCGCGCTCGGTCGCCGAGCTGACACGCGCCATGCCGGTGTCGCAGTCGGCGGTGTCGCAGCATCTGAAAGTGCTGAAGGAGACGAGCCTGGTGCGCATCGAGCCGAAGGGCGCCCGCAACATCTATCACATCGATCCGGCCGGCCTCGGCATGATGCGGGCTTGGCTCGATCAATTCTGGAGCAAGACCCTGGCGGCCTACAAGCTGGCCGTCGAACAACCGCCAGAGGAGTCGCAATGAACACGCGTATACCAATCACATCAGTGAAGCAGTCCGTCGTGGTCGAGGCACCCATCGAGCGCGCCTTCAAGGTATTCACCGAAGACTTCGGCAGCTTCAAACCCAGAGAGCACAACATGCTCGGTGTTCCGATCGCGGAGACGGTGTTCGAGCCCAGGGTCGGAGGCCACATCTACGACCGTGGCGTCGACGGCAGCGAATGCCGCTGGGCGCGCGTGCTGGCCTACGAACCACCCGGCCGGGTGCTGCTCAGCTGGGACATCAGCCCGCGCTGGCAGGTCGAGACCGATCCGGACAAGACCAGCGAATGGGAAGTGCGGTTCATTGCCGAGACGGCGAACAGGACCCGCGTCGAACTCGAGCATCGGAAGCTGGAGCGTCACGGCCTCGGCTGGGAAAGCGTGCGCGATGGCGTTGCCGGCGATCAGGGTTGGCCGCTGTACCTGCTGCGTTACACCGGCTTGTTTGGCCACTGAGTCCGCCCGCGCCGGTTTCAGATCGACAGATCAAAGCCACTTTCGGCAACCACCTCGCCATTCACCACCAGTTCGACGCGGTGGAAACCGGCATTGTGCTTGCGCGTGGTGAAGTCCTTCACCGTCTGGCTGATCGCAAGGTCGCAGACGGCGTCCGGCAGCAGCTCGGTCTCCTTGAACTTGAACACCTTTCGCGAGATGCCGTTCTTCTTCGGGTAGTGCACGGCGTAGTCAATGACGAGACGCTGCGCGGACTTGGCCGTCGAAGCCAGCTCCGCCCTTGTCGTGATGCGTTCGCCAAGCCTTATCCTCGCGGGCTCCACCGCGAAGGCTTCGACCTTGACCTCGGCCTTGCCAGTCGTGCCGATCAAGGCCAGGGCGCGGGCGTCGCCCTTCTTGATCAGCGTCCTCAAGGCATGGCGTGCGATCCAGGCCGTGTGCTTGCCAGAAAGATCCCAGCCGGACACACGCTCGACCAGCAGGTCGGGATGGTCCTTGCCGACATCGTTCAGATGATTGGCGACCGATTTGCGCACATAGAGGCTGGGATCGGCCTTCAGCGTTTCGAGGATCGGACCGGTTGGCGAGGGATCGGCGACCAGGTTCTTCAACTGGAACGACCAGGGCAGGCGTGGGCGTGAACCTTCGCTTGCCAGCCGGCGCACATGTTCGTTCTCATCCTCTGCCCATTTGCGCATGACGACGATCGCACGGTCGAAATCAGCCGTGAGGAAATGCCGGACAGCGAATTCCGACGAGCCGAATCGGGTGAAGAATTTCAATGCATCGAGCGACAGGTAGAAATCATTCCGGCCGTACAGCGCGACGAATTCCGAAAGCGTGATCGCCGCGAAATTGTGCCCGATGCGCGGCGCAAGTTCCTTCAGGATCGGCAGCGCCTTGCGGTAATCTGCCGGCAACGTCTCGTGCAGGCTGACGGCCGTCTGACGCATGCGCTGCATGATGCCGAGGTCGTCGAGCCCGGCTGTTGCCAGTTTCATGAAGCGCTTGCCGTCGAAGCCCGGCCAGACTGCTTCTGCCTCGCGCGCGAAATGCCTGAACCGCTCGCGGTTGAAGATTTCCTTGAGCGCCGGAGCGCCTTCCGTCGAATCAGCCATCGTAGCCTCGTACTTTCAGGACGAAGCTACACACTCCTGCTGCCAAAGCCTGTCAGGAGAGGAACGTAACGAGCAGGATGTGGCTAAGCCGCCACCTTCTCCGCCACGCCGCCAGCATGCGCTGGCGTGCGTTTGCTGGTGCGCTCGTAGAGTTCGCGCACGATCCTGCTCGCCGTGGTCTCGAACAGGAAGGGCAGGATAGCGTGAACGAGCGCCGCGCCGCCAGCCATGAACAGCCGGGAGGCGAACCAGGCCGCGAAAGCCATGTGGCCGAAATAGGTTTCGTCGACTGAAGCCGGATGCTCGGTAAAGAGTTTTGAGAGGGTCATGGCAGCGTTCCTCTGTGCCGAATTCAACCATGATGCGGCATATCACAGGTCGATCGGTCCCAATTTGTCCTTGAAAATTAACAATACTTGGGACATTCATCCCAACATGGGATATGAAATCGATGAACTCGATCGGAAAATCCTGGCTGCGCTGCAGCGGGACGCGACTCTGTCCGTAGACCAGCTCTCGGAGCGCATAAGCCTGTCGCGCAATGCCTGCTGGCGACGCGTCAAGCGTCTTGAGGACGACGGTTTCATCACCGGGCGGGTCGCGCTCGTCGATGCGGAGAAGCTGGGGCTCGGTCTCTCGGTGTTCATCATCATCCGCACGTCCCACCACGATCCGGACTGGCTGGCAAAGTTCCGCGGCGCCGTGGTTTCGTTCCCGGAGATCACCGGCGTCTATCGGATGTCGGGCGACCTGGACTATGTTTTGCGCGCGCGGGTTTCGGATGTGAAAGCGTATGACCGGCTCTACCAACGGCTGATCGCCAAGGTGCCTCTGTCGGACGTCTCGGCCTCCTTCGTCATGGAGGAGATCAAGGAAACGACCGTCGTTCCCGTGGAACTGCGGCCTTGACGGAACCAGCGAGCGATTTCGAATGGGATAATTGCGCCGCCGACGGGAAAGAATGTCGTTGAAAGCGCCGCGGCGGAATTGACCCGAGGCGGCAGCGCCCGATACGGAACCGCCGTCTCACAGGAATCTTTCGGCCCATGCCGTCCGTCTCCGACAAACCTCCCGTCATCGGCATCGTCCGCTTGCCACACGCGGAAGGCCTCGCGCTGCCGTCCTACGAGACGGCCGGCGCCGCCGGCATGGACCTGCGTGCTGCTGTGCCGGAAGATCGCCCACTGATCATCTTGCCCGGCAAGCGTGCGCTGGTGCCGAGCGGACTGCTGCTCGAGATTCCGGACGGCTTCGAGGGTCAGGTCCGACCGCGTTCAGGCCTTGCGCTGAAGCACGGCATCACCTGCCTCAACACGCCCGGCACCATCGACAGCGACTATCGTGGCGAGGTGAAGGTGCTGCTCGTCAATCTCGGCGAGGAGGATTTCGCGGTCACGCGCGGCATGCGCATCGCACAGATCGTGTTTGCGCAGGTGACCCGTGCAGACGTCGAGGAGCGCAGCCTGTCCGGCGCGACCGTGCGTGGCTCCGGCGGGTTCGGCTCGACCGGCACCGGCTGAACAATCCATTATTCACCCTCTTTTGCGATGCAATTGCAGTGGCCCTTTCGAGCCGATAGGATCGGTGTGCGGCGGGACGGGAGCATGCCCGACGCGTCAAGCATCGTTGAGCAATCGATATGGACAAGGGCAAGATCTTTCGCGATCTCCATTATGGCGATGCGCCCTTCATAATCGCCAACCCGTGGGATATCGGTACGGCCAAACTCCTCGCAAGCTGCGGTTTCAAGGCGCTGGCGACGACGAGCGCAGGCTTCGCCTTCTCGCGAGGCCTGCCGGACGGCAGCATAAGTTTCGACGTCATGATCCAGCATTGCCGGGAGATCGTTGCGGCGACCGATCTGCCGGTGTCGGCCGACCTCGAACGCGGCAAGGGTGAGAGTCCCGAAAGCGCCGCCGAGACGATCTTCGCGGCAGAAGCCGCCGGGCTCGCCGGCTGCTCGATCGAGGATCACACCGGGGATTCGCGCAAGCCCATCTACGATTTCAAGCTGGCGGTCGAGCGGATCGCCGCGGCCACCGAAGCCTCCCGCGCGCTGAAGCGCGATTTCGTCCTGACTGCCCGTGCCGAGAATTTCTTGTGGGACCGCCCGGATCTCGACGACACGATCCGGCGCTTGCAGGCCTTCGAAGTAGCGGGCGCGGACGTGCTCTATGCGCCTGGCATCACCGACGTGGAAACCGTGCGGACGATCTGCTCGTCTTTGTCGAAGCCGGTCAATGTGCTGGCTGTGCCGACACTGACGGTGGAGGCCCTTACGGAAGCGGGCGCACGGCGCATTTCGCTCGGCTCGAAACTCGCGACCTTCGCCTACGGCATGATCGAGAACGCCTCGCGCGAGATGCTGCGCGAAGGGACTTTCGGCTTCGCGCGTGCCGCCATGGCCTTTTCGCGGGCGCAGGCGCTGTTTTCCAAGCAGGAAGACGGTTAAACGCCCGCCGCCCGTCTCTCCCGGCTTCTTTCCTGAACGGTGATCGCCTTGTGCAGATGCACCATCATCGCGGCAGCGAAAAGCGGCGTCAGAAGATTGAGCAGCGGGATCGCCAGGAAGCCTGCGATCACGAGGCCGGCGAGGAATACCGTGCCGGCATGTTTGCTGCGTAGCGCCTTGGCTTCCGGTTCGGGGCGGAAGCGCATCGCGGCGAATTCGAAGAACTCGCGGCCGAGCAGGTAGCCATTGACCAGAAAAAACGCCCCGATGTTGATGCCCGGAACAAGGAGCAGCAGCAGCGCGACCAGATTGCCCAGGACCACTACGGCGAAGAACTTCAGCGCGAGCATGATCGACTGAAGGACAGGCACGGCCTGCCCGGGTGGATCGAGCGGATAGTCGGTGCGCTCGACCGTCTCGGCGATATCGTCGAGGAAGAGGCCGGCGACGATCGCGGTCACCGGCGCGATCAGCAGGGCGAGGCCAAGCGCCAGCCCGATGCCTGCGACAATGGCGGCGATGAAGCTCAGCCACCCCGCCCAGCCGGGCAGGCCGGGCAACAGCGCATCGATCCACGGCAGGGCCGCCCAGTCGAAGAGTCCCTTCAAGCCGAACCAAAGAGCGACCAGCGCAAGCAGCGTCAGGCCGAGCGTCTTCAAGAAGACCGAGCGGAATTCGGCGGTGAAGATCTGGCCGGCGGCGGCGCGGGCGGCATCGAGGATCATGGGCGAGGTTCCGTTTCCCGCTGGCAGATAGGCGAAGCTTCCCGATGCGACAAGGATGCCCTGCCTGCCGGGTTTGCAAATCCGGCGCCAGCGGGTAGACCCGCGCGCGTCGCACATGCCACAACAGCGGCGCCCTACCTGGAGACTTTCATGAGCCAGTACGACGTTCTTTGTATCGGCAACGCCATCGTTGATATCATTGCCCAATGCGACGATGCGTTCCTGACCGAGAACGGCATCATCAAGGGCGCGATGAACCTGATCGACGCCGAACGCGCCAATCTGCTCTACAGCCGCATGGGCCCAGCGACGGAGGCTTCCGGCGGCTGTGCAGGAAACACGGCAGCCGGCATCGCCAGCCTCGGCGGACGGACGGCTTTCTTCGGCAAGGTCGCCGATGACGAGCTCGGCCGTATCTATGCGCACGACATCCACGCGCAGGGCGTGGCGTTCGACACCGCGCCGCTGAACGGAACGCCGCCGACCGCGCGTTCGATGATCTTCGTGACGCCGGACGGCGAACGCTCGATGAATACCTATCTCGGCGCCTGCGTGGAGTTGGGACCCGAAGACGTCGAGGCCGACAAGGCGGCGGGCGCCAAGGTCACCTATTTCGAGGGCTATCTGTGGGATCCGCCGCGCGCCAAGGAGGCGATCCGCCTGACCGCCGAGCATGCCCACAAGGCCGGCCGCGAAGTGTCGATGACGTTGTCGGACAGTTTCTGCGTCGACAGATACCGCGACGAGTTCCTCGATCTGATGCGGTCGGGCACGGTGAACATCGTCTTCGCCAACGACCACGAGATCAAGTCGCTCTACCAGACATCGTCCTTCGAGGCGGCGCTCGATGCGATCAGGAAGGACTGCAAGATCGCGGCAGTGACGCGCTCCGAAAAGGGTTCGGTCATTGTACGCGGCGACGAGACGGTGTGGATCGAGGCGATGCCGATCGAGGAACTGGTCGACACGACCGGCGCCGGCGACCTCTACGCCGCCGGCTTCCTCTACGGCTACACGGCCGGCCTCGACCTCAAGCGCTGCGGCGACCTCGGCTCGCTGGCGGCAGGGCTGGTGATCCAGCAGATCGGCCCGCGCCCGCGCCAGAACCTGCGCCAGGAAGCACAGGCGGCGGGGCTGCTTTAATCCTCCGACCACCCCCTCCACCACCTTCGGTGGTCCCCCTCCCCCGCTTCGCAGGGGAGGATCCTATTCGGCGATCCTTGGCCGGCCGGAGGCGGTGGCGGTGAGCCTCGCCTCGACGAACATGCGCCGGCCTTCGACGGTCGAAGCCTTCACGTCCCGCGCCACGGATATCTCGGCGGCGTCGGTGCCGGCGGCGAGCGCGCGCTCGGAGACGATGGCGCGGACGCGCGCCTCGGCCTCTGCCAGCGCCTCATCCTCGGCGGGAAAGTCGCGCGGGGCGTCGTCGCCGACGGAAAAGCGGAAGATGCCTTCCGAGGGCTGGCTGACCGTGGCTTCGGCGGAGACGCGCACCTGGCCGACGACGGCGCCGAGCGCATTCGCCACGTCGGCGTCGGCGGGCACGGCGCAATCATTGCCGACCAGCGCCGGCAGTCCGGCATAGTGGAGCGGCGCGGAGGCGCCGAGGCCGATGACGGGACGGTCGAGCGCCACCGACAGGCGCGCGATGCCGTGATTGCCGTCGACGGCGCGCTGGACGAGCGCATGGGCGACGGTGGCGGCGCCGTCGAAACCGTCCTCGGCGAAGGCGGTCTCCAGGATGACCTCGGCCGACTGGCGGGTGAGCGCTACAAGCACGCGCTCCGAAAAGGCTTCCGGCGAGGCGGCGATGAACTGGCCGCGACCGTCGCGGCGGCGCGCGAACAGCTCGGCGCCGAGACGCGCGGCGGCCGGGTCCCAGTTGGACTGGCGGCCGAGCACATGGGCGGCGTCGGAGGGCGTGAAGCCGGCGACGTGGATCAGCCCGCGCGCGACGAGGCGGTTTACGGTGGCGATCTGCGCGGTGGAGGTGAGCAGCGCGTCGAGCGGCAGCGGGACCGCGCCGACGGCCGCGTAGAGCCTGGCTTCAGGCGCGGAGAGGCCCGCGGCAAGCCGCTCCGGCACGCCGGTGCGCACCGCGAAGCGGCCGTCGAGCCGGCCGGGATTGGGGGCGCGGAGCTGGCGTTCGAGCGCGTCGGTGACGGCTACGCCATGCGCCATGCCGGCGAGCGACAGCGGCAGCAGGCGGCGCGGCCCGAGCAGGATCTTCGGGTCGAGCGCGCCGGATTCGAGGGCAACCTCGGAATCGCCGCCGAGGCCGAAGGTGCGCATGGCGACGGCCTCGACCATGGTGCGGTAGCCGCCGACGGTGGCGCCCTCGGGGTCGAGGCGCGGACGGCCGCGGTCGAGCACGGCGACGTCGGTGGTGGTGCCGCCGATGTCGGATACGACGGCATTGTCGAGGCCCGTCATGTGGCGAGCGCCGACGAGCGAGGCGGCGGGACCGGACAGAATGGTCTCGATCGGGCGCTGGCGGGCGAAGGCGGCCGAGACCAGCGCGCCGTCGCCGCGCACCACCATCAGCGGACAGGCGATGTCGCGCCGCGCAAGGAAACCCTCGGTGGCGGCGACCAGCCGGTCGATCATCGAGATGAGGCGCGCATTGAGCAGCGTGGTCAGCGCCCGGCGCGGGCCGCCGAGTTTCGAGGACAGTTCGTGGCTGGTGGTGACGGGAAGCTTGGTCTTCTCGCGGATCATGTCGCGAGCGGCAATTTCGTGGGCGGGATTGCGGGTGGCGAAATAGGCGCAGACGGCGAAGCCGGAGACGGTGCCGCCGAGCTCGGGGAGCGCGGCCGCCAGCGCGGACAGGTCGAGCCCGGCGTCGCGGCCGTGCACGTCGTGGCCGCCGGGGCAGAACAGGACGGGATCGGAGCCGAGCGCGGCCTTCAGCCCGTCGCGGGCGAGGTCGGCCTCGTCGAAGCCGATCATGACCAGCGCCACGCGGCCGCCCTGCCCTTCGACCAGCGCGTTGGTGGCGAGCGTGGTCGACATCGAGGCGAGTTTTATGGCCGCCGGGTCGACGCCGGCTTCCGCCAGCACCCGGTCCACCGCGCCCGATATGCCGACCGCGAGGTCGTGGCGGGTGGTCAGCGCCTTGGCCTTGGCGACGACGGTTCCGGCCGGGTTCGCGGCGGAGCCTTCGGCCCACAGCACCGCGTCGGTGTAGGTGCCGCCGGTGTCGATGCCGAGGAAGAGGGGGCCGGAGGAATGGGGGGAAGAGGGCTGGGTCATGCTGTCCGCAGGAAATGTCGGCCCGACATAGAGGATAAAGCGCGGCGGGGGATGGACCAGGAACGACGGACCCGGTCGCCCACGGCGCGTTGGGCGGGATCGGCGGAGGGCAGCGTTGAGCACCTTTCCTTCTCCCCGTTCACGGGGAGAAGGTGTCGCCGGAGGCGACGGATGAGGGGCGGCGCTTCGTTCTGACAAGTTTGTGCTGCCCCTCACCTGCCTGCCGGCATCCTCTCCCCGTGAACGGGGAGAGGCGAAGCGCTCCACCGGCGCGTTTCGTCGTCGCCACGCCTGGGTCTCCTTCGCTCACGGGCCGCATCGCCGCCGCTGGCGGCTGGCCCTCCGCGGGGGGCGCGACACAAGTCGCGACGCCCGGTCGGGCTTGCGGCATGCGTGGCCGTTGCCACGCCTGCCGAAGCATCTGGCCGTTGAAAGAAAGTCGGGAAGACGGGAGGGTCGTGACCACCAGTCTAAATTTGTAATGGGTGGTCTTGTCGACCCAGCCTGACCCCTTGGCGTCAGGCGACGGAAGGCCTTGGGCCTCCGCCCCCGTCCGGTGTCTGTCGCCGCCTTCGGCCGGGCACACGTCCTGTCGGCCACGAGATACTCCAGTGGTCCGGGACGTACGGTGCTCCGTCTGCCTCCGTCGCAGAGCCGACCGATCGTCTGGCCGCCTCCGCCGGGCATGCCGGCCTGTCGGGCGCCCTCTGGACCGTGGCGCTCGTACCACGGTGGGAGGTCACCGCCGCCCTCCCTGATACCCGGTGCGCACCAGGTTCCCGCGAGAGCGATGCCAGGATTATGCGGGAGGTTTTGGGGGTGTGGAAAAAGATGGGAAATTTTTTTGAGGGGCGGCGCCTTTTCTCTCCCCTTGCGGGAGAGAAAGCGGTTTCAACATCTTAGCCGGAGCGAATGCGGAGGCTAAGTGTTAGAAATCGCAAGAGAGGGGATTTCTTCTAACGCGGACGACCCCCTCTCTTGCAAATTCCAAGGACTTGGCTGCGCCAAGCCCAGGAATTTACCCGGCCGGGTCCCGCTGCTGACGCAGCGTCCCGGCGTTCGCCGGCCTTTCGTCATGCCACCGGCATGACGAATTCGCGTTCCGCGAACCGGCTGCTCACCCCCGCAAGGGGGGAGATAAGGCCGCCTCTCCCGCCGCGCCTCGTCCCGTGCCAGAATGCCGCCATGGCCTGGCAGATGCTCGTCATCGTCGCGCAACTTGGGATCGGGGCCGGGCTCCTGCTCGGCGGCCTGAGGCGGGCGGTGCATTACGGGCTCGCCTACCGCAACAAGGACCATGCCGAGCGACTGGCCAAGCGCACCGGCCAGCCGGCGGGCCACTCGCTGCGGCCGGCGTTTATCGGGCTGGCGATGATGGCGGTCGGGGTGGTGATGATGGCAACGATTGATATGACTGCCGACGCGTTGAGGCCGCCGCAGCCGTATTAAGGGAAGCAGGCTGTCCCAGGTGCCGGGTGATAGATGAAAGCGCTATCCAGTGTGCTTCACTCAACGAGAGGCGCTTGTCAATAAAAAACCAAACGGGCATCAAAGCTCTTTTCAAAGCTTTCCCGTTCTCTTATTGTTCTGCAGGGGCATGCTCGGTTAAGCTTGCTAGGGCTGGGGGATTACTCATGGTCGACGATGTTGAAATAAAAAATCCGAACGGAGAGAATACGCCTAGCGCTGCTCCAACCCCGAAGCCGCTGGCAGAGACGGATCCCACGGCTCAGGAGCCTACGCAAGCAACCCAATCAGGGTTGGGTGATAAACGGAAAACTGGCAAGACACGTGCAGTTAGAAAATCGGCCAAATCCTCAAAAACCTCAGCTTCGAAAAAATCGCCAGCAAAGAAAAAAGCAAACGGCGGAAATTTAGCTAAATATCCACGCCATTCTGTAGAGAAGGCCTTGAGGGTTCCGCGTGCTATTATAGACCAAAATGCTGGGCGAGAATGTTCGGATCGCGAGGCGGCTGCGTTTGCTGCTGTGGGATTTGGTGGTCCGTTCGCTGTGGAACTCAGTTCCGCGATCAAGTACGGTTTCTTGGAGCGGCCGAAGCCTGGGCACGTTCGTGTCACCGACCGTGCCCGCCAAGCACTTAGACCGCAAAATCCGGGAGATGAGATTGAAGCACTTCGCCAGGCGGTCATGGATGCGCCTGATATATCGTCGGTATACAAGCACTATCGAGGAGAAAATTTACCTGACGGTACGTTCTTTTCAAATGCACTGACAGATAAATTTGGGATTCCTGCAGACAAAATTTCTGAATTCAGCGATATATTTATTAATTCTTTGACATCGGCAAAACTAATAGAGCAGCGTGGGGACAAGCTGCGCATCTTGGATATAACTGCCGAGCCTGCTGCAGCTAACAGAGGACAGGAACCGCGGAGGACGGCCGGCCAAAATGTGAAAATCGAAGCAACTGATACCTGCTTCGTTGTCATGCCATTTGCGCATCCGATTGGCGGGTACTTTCAACACATCTATGAACCGGCAATCAAAAAGGCTGGACTACGGCCCATTAGGGCAGACACAGATATATTTGGCACTGGTAAAATAATTGATCAGATATGGTCTGGGATAAATTCTGCAAAAGTTCTGGTGGCAGAGCTAACCACCCGAAATCCAAACGTCTTTTATGAACTTGGATTAGCGCATGCTCTCGATAAGCCCGTTGTTTTAATTTCCTCCAATGGCGAAGATGTGCCGTTCGACCTAAAACATATTCGCGTAATTTATTACGATGTTAACGATCCGTTCTGGGGTACGAAATTGATCGACAAGGTCGCCGAGAATATTCTTTCTGCGATAAGAAATCCCGAAGAAGCGATATTCAGGCGTGTCCTGGATGAGTCGTAGCGATGACTCGGATAGACGCCGTAGTCGGCGAGCTCTTTCGAGCCATGGCTATAATGCACAAGGTTGACAGGCCAAGCCACGGGTGGCTGCCCCTTGCTTGGCCGTTGCGCGATCCTTGGACCGGCTCAGGATGAGGAGAACGCCCCCTCCACCACGCTGCGCGTGGTCCCCCTCCCCCGCTTCGCAGGGGAGGAACCCTGGTCGCCCATCTTCAGCGCCTGGATGAAGGCTTCCTGGGGGATGTCGACCTTGCCGAACTGGCGCATGCGCTTCTTGCCTTCCTTCTGCTTCTCCAGAAGCTTTACGGGTGACGTCGGCGCGGCCTGATCCTCCCCCGTTTACGGGGGAGGGGGACCATGCGTAGCATGGTGGAGGGGGCAAGGGCCGAGCCATGCGGGCGGAGCGGAAGACTTTCGATCGGGCGAAGGCGCTCAGGCGCGACCTGAGTTTGCCGGAAGTCGTTCTGTGGGAGTGCCTTCGCGGCAGACGGCTGGGCGGGCTACGCTTCCGGCGTCAGCATCCGGTCGGGCCGTATGTGCTGGATTTCTATTGCGCGAAACCAAGGCTGGCCGTCGAGGTCGATGGGGCGCATCACGATTTGCCGGAGCAGATGAGCCATGATCAGCGACGCGATAGCTGGCTCGGCGCACAGGGCATCCGCGTGATCAGGATCGCAGCGACCGATATCCTGGATGAGAGGGCGCTTGACGGAATGCTGGTGATGATTGCCGGGGCGGCTGAGCGCGAGGGCGGTTAAGCTGGGTTCCTGCACCACGGGGGAACGGGCGGGGCACCCGCCCCCTCCACCACGCTGCGCGTGGTCCCCCTCCCCCGTGAACGGAGGAGGAATCCTAGTCGCCCATCTTCAGCGCCTGGATGAACGCTTCCTGCGGGATGTCGACCTTGCCGAACTGGCGCATGCGCTTCTTACCTTCCTTCTGCTTCTCCAGAAGCTTGCGCTTGCGGGTGACGTCGCCGCCGTAGCATTTCGCCGTCACGTCCTTGCGCAGCGCCGAGATGGTCTCGCGGGCGATGATCTTGCCGCCGATCGCCGCCTGGATCGGGATCTTGAACATGTGCTGCGGGATCAGCTCCTTCAGCTTCTCGACCATGACGCGGCCGCGCTTTTCCGCCGCCGTGCGGTGGACCAGCATGGAGAGCGCGTCGACCGGCTCGTCATTGACCAGGATCGACATCTTGACGAGGTCGCCCTCGCGGTAGTCGGTCAGGTGGTAGTCGAAGGAGGCGTAGCCCTTGGAGATCGACTTCAGCCGGTCGTAGAAGTCGAAGACGACCTCGTTGAGCGGCAGGTCGTAGACCAGCATGGCGCGTTTGCCCACATAGGAGAGGTCGGCCTGGATGCCGCGCCGGTCCTGACAGAGTTTCAGGATCGCGCCGAGATAGTCGTCGGGGGTGAGGATGGTGGCGCGGATCCACGGCTCCTCGATCGAGGCGATCTTCATCACCTCAGGCATGTCGGCCGGGTTGTGCAGTTCCTTCTGGGTGCCGTCGATGAGGTTCATGCGGTAGACGACCGAGGGCGCGGTGGCGATGAGGTCGAGGTCGAACTCGCGCTCCAGCCGCTCCTGGATGATCTCGAGGTGGAGCAGGCCGAGGAAGCCGCAGCGGAAGCCGAAGCCGAGCGCGGCCGAGGTCTCCATCTCGTAGGAGAAGCTGGCGTCGTTGAGGCGCAGCTTGCCCATGGCGGCGCGCAGATCCTCGAAGTCGGCCGCGTCGACCGGGAAGAGGCCGCAGAAGACGACCGGTTGCGCCGGCTTGAAGCCGGGCAGCATCGAGGCGGTCGGGCGGCGGTCCTCGGTGATGGTGTCGCCGACGCGGGTGTCGGCCACTTCCTTGATCGAGGCGGTGATGAAGCCGAACTCGCCGGGGCCGATTTCTTCCGCAGGAAGCATCTTCGGCGTGAAGTAGCCGGTGCGCTCGACGGGATACTTCGCGCCGGTGCCCATCATGCGGATGGTCTGGCCCTTTTTCAGCACGCCGTCGATGACGCGCACCAGCACGATGACGCCGAGATAGGCGTCGTACCACGAGTCGACCAGCATCGCCTTCAGCGGCGCCTTGGCGTCGCCCTCGCGCGGCGGCGGCAGCTGCTTGACGATGGCCTCGAGCACGTCGGGCACGCCCATGCCGGTCTTGGCCGAGATCATGACGGCCTGGCTGGCGTCGATGCCGATGACCTCCTCGACCTGCTCACGGATGCGCTCGGGCTCGGCGGCGGGGAGGTCGACCTTGTTGAGGACGACGACGATCTCGTGGTTGTTGTCGATCGCCTGGTAGACGTTGGCGAGCGTCTGCGCCTCGACGCCCTGGGATGCGTCGACGACGAGGAGAGAACCCTCGCAGGCGGCAAGCGAGCGCGACACCTCGTAGGCGAAGTCGACGTGGCCGGGGGTGTCGATGAGGTTGAGGACGTAATCCTGGCCGTCCAGGGCGCGGTAGTTCAGGCGCACGGTCTGCGCCTTGATGGTGATGCCGCGCTCCTTCTCGATGTCCATGTTGTCGAGCACCTGCTCCTTGCCGGCCATCTCGCGCGCGTCGAGGCCGCCGGTGAGCTGGATGAGCCGGTCGGCGAGCGTCGACTTGCCGTGGTCGATATGGGCAACGATGGAGAAGTTGCGGATGTTCTTGATGGGTGTGGACATGGGGCGCGCTTTAGCAGGCGGCCAATCCCACCACAAGAAGGCGCGGGATTGCGGATGAAAGGGAAGGACGGTGGCTTGGCGGCCGCCGCGCTGGCGTGGCGGCCGGGCCGAAGTCATCAAAAGTTGCATCAGCAACCGTTAATGCAATTTCCAGTTGACAAATCCGGGATGGAATAGGAGGATATTCCCGAGGGTTTCCAATCCATGTCGCGAATTCCTGGCCAAGGCGGAGGCGATCCGCGCATCACGGTTGCGGTGCTGGACGGTCCGGTCGATCTCGCCCATCCGTGTTTCGAGGGCGCGGCGCTGGAACTGCCGGCCGGCCAGCCGGCCTTCGACCCGCGCGACGCGGCGGCGCGGCACGGCACCCACGTCGCCAGCATCATCTTCGGCCAGCCCGGCAGCGGCGTCGAGGGCATCGCGCCGCGCTGCCGCGGGCTGATCATCCCGATCTTCGTCGAGCGCGGCGGCGGCAAGGGTGGGGGTGGGGGCCTCGCCTGCTCGCAGCTCGACCTGGCGCGGGCGATCGTGACAGCGCTGGAGAACGGCGCGCATTTCATCAACATCTCGGGCGGACAGCTGTCGCCGTCGGGCGCGCCGGAGCCGATGCTGGCGCAGGCGATCGAGCGCTGCGCGAGGCGCAACGTGCTGATCATAGCTGCGGCGGGCAATGACGGCTGCGACTGCCTGCATGTGCCGGCGGCGGCGCGAAACGTGCTGGCGGTCGGCGCGATGGACGCGGAAGGCGCGCCGCTTGCGCTCAGCAATTACGGCGCGGCCTACCGCACGCAGGGCCTGCTCGCGCCGGGCGACGGCATCCTCGGCGCGACGCCGGGCGGCGGCGCCGAGGCGAGACGCGGGACGAGTTACGCCGCACCCCACGTCACCGGCCAGGCGGCGCTGCTCGCCAGCCGGCAGCTCGCCGCAGGGCGGCCGCCCGATCCGCTCGCCATCCGCGCAGCACTGCTCGCCAGCGCGACGCCCTGCCCGGATCCCGACGACGGCGAGTGCCGGAGGTTTCTCGCCGGGCGAATAGACATGAACGCAGCGACCAGATCGATCGAAGGGGGAATTGTCATGACGGAAGGCATTGCTACTCAGTTGGATGCGCGCGCCCATGCAGCGGAATTGCAGCCGCAGGACGCGCAACCGGCCCCGGCCGGATGGCCGGCAGCGACGGCCGCATTCCCCAGTGCGGGGCTCCCCGGCATGGGGACTGCCGTGCACGCCTCCGACGAGGCCGCGGGCGAAGCGGGCATGCTGGCCGCATCGGGGCCGGTGGTCGCCTCGGACTGCGGCTGCGGATGCGGCGGCAAGGGCAAGGAAAAGCCGGCGGGCGCCGATTGCGGCTGCGGGTGCGGCGGCGCCAAATCCGGCGGCGCGCCGCCCAAGAAACCGCAACTGGTCTATGCGCTCGGCACGCTCGCCTATGATTTCGGCTCGGAGGCGCGCCGCGATTCAATCGCCCAGTCGATGGCGGGCGGCAACCCGCTCTCGCCGGCGGATTTCCTTGCCCATCTGGAGGCCAATCCCTGGGATGCGGCGTCGGTGATCTGGACGCTCAATCTCGACGCCACGCCGATCTATGCGGTCCACCCGGCAGGAGCCTTCGCCGAGGCCGGCTACAAGATCCTGCGCGACGCGCTTGCGGCGCAGTTGAACGAAGGCGCGGACATCGTCTCGGTGCCGGGCATCATCGCCGGCACCTCGACGCTGGAATCCGGGCAGGTGGTGCCGCTGATCATGCCGGCGATCCGCGGCGTCCATTTCTGGGCGACCGAGCCACTGGTCACGCATGTGCTCGGCGCACGCCCGAACGCCGCGGCGGCGCAGGCGACCTACGACCGGGTGACGGCGGGGCTGACCAACTTCCTCGGCCGCGTCTACTACGACCTGCGCAATCTCGGCGTCGCGGGTGAGGAGCGCGCGCTGAACTATGCGGCGACCAACGCGATCCAGATCGCGGCGGTCATCCAGCGCACGACGACTGAGGAACTGGAGCTCGACACGATCTCGGTGAAGCGCAGCCCGGTCTGCCGGCCGGACTCCGAGTGCTACGACGTCGAGCTTTCCTTCTTCAATCCGAACAACACCAACATCGCCGACCGCGTCCACCGCTTCACCGTCGACGTCAGCGACGTGGTGCCGGTGACCATCGGCACGGTGCGCAGCTGGGCGAGGAGGGCGTGACGATGAAGCCGAGGAAAAAGGTCAAGCGGACCGCAACCAGACGAGCGCGGGCGGCGGCGGTTTCGCTGCTGCGGCTGCCGCGTCAGGCCGGCCCGGTGGCAAGAGGCCTGTCGACCTCGCCCTTCCGCATCGGCGTCGCCGCCGCCGAGCATGACTGCGCCGCCTGCCTGAGCGCTTGCGCCGGCCTGCCGCCGCCGCTGCGGGCGACCTGCGCAACCGTCTGCAGGTCGATCTGCCAGGGGCGAGGCTGAACGGGCAGATCGAAGGCGACTGCCGATCCACGGGACGAGTTCAACAGAGAGGAGAACGAAAATGAGACTGCCCAGTCAAAGCCCGCCGGTCCATCGCAGGACGGGCGTCAGGATTGCCGGGGCCGGCGTCGAGCCGTCCGGCTGCAATGTGTTCAAGGCAGCCGCCTGCGCGGTGGCGCTGGCGGCCTGCGGGACGGTCTGCGTCGGCAGCGCGGGCACGGCCTGCGTCCAGTGCCTTGCCGCCCTCGGAGCCTCGGGCTGCATCGACTGCATCTGAACCGATCGCGCATCGATGCGGGGCCGATGGCGCTGTCGTCTCGTGAGAGACAATTCTGGCTGGCGTCCCGAGCCAGCCGAGCGAGAGGAGAAATGCCATGAAGTTTGCAAGCCAAGCCGCGCCTGTCTCCCGTCAGTCGAGCAAGGCGCTCGACCGGAGTGCGACGCTGGCGCCGTCCGACTGCTGCGGCGCGGGAAAATGCTGCGTCGGCGCCTGCCTGCCGTTCGGCGGCGGCTGCGCCGGTATCTGCGTGCCGAACATCGGACAGTGCTGAATTGTGACCGTGTGCGCGTCAGGCGCGCGTGGCAGCGGCTGACCTAGCCTGGGGAGAAATCCGGCGTGCCTTCCGGGTGCATCGGATTTCGACCTCTTGCCGAGGCCGGGACAGCCAGCAGCCCGGACCGCCAACCCCTAGGCCCGACGGCGCAGTTGCGCTAAGGCAAATCCTGTAGCCGGCGATTCCGGCCGGACGGGGAGCCTTGACGCGACATGACCAAAACCACAAGCGGCGGAACGCTGATCGCACCGTCCGTCCTATCGGCCGATTTCTCGAAACTCGGCGAGGAGGTCGAGGCCGTCGACAAGGCGGGTGCCGACTGGATTCATCTCGACGTGATGGACGGGCATTTCGTGCCCAACATCACCTTCGGCCCGCCGGTCATCAAGGCGATCCGCAACCGCACAAGCAAGTTCTTCGACTGCCATCTGATGATCGCGCCGGCCGATCCGTACCTGGCGGCCTTCGCCGATGCCGGCTGCGACAGCATCACCGTGCACGCCGAGGCCGGGCCGCATCTCGACCGTTCGCTGCAGGCGATCAAGGCGCTCGGCAAGCAGGCCGGCGTGTCACTCAACCCGTCGACGCCCGAAAACGTCATCGAATATGTGCTCGACCGGCTCGACCTCGTGCTGTTGATGACGGTGAACCCCGGCTTCGGCGGACAGGCGTTCATCCCTGCGATGGTCGACAAGGTGAAGCGCGTGAAGGCGCTGATCGGGGAGCGGCCGATCAGGATCGAGATCGATGGCGGCGTTTCGCCGGAGACCGCTCCGCTGGTGACGGCTGCCGGAGCCGACGTGCTGGTGGCAGGGGCGGCGGTGTTCAAGGGCGAAGGCGCGGAAGCCTACGCCAGGAACATCGAGGCGATCAGGGCTGCCGCCGACAAGGCGCGGTCGTCATAGAGGCAATTCAGGCTCGGCGAGGCCGGCATATCAGTGGGTCTGCAGTGCATAAGAAAATGAGAGTTGCGGTCCTGGGTGGCGGACTGCAGGGTTGCACGACAGCGCTGGCGCTGGCTGACCGTGGCGTCGAAGTCGTGTTGTTCGACCGCAATGAGGCTTTGCTCAGCCGCACCGCGATAGCCAACGAAGGCAAGATACATCTCGGCTACATGTACGCCGCCGACCCGACGCTGGCGACCGCGAAGACGATGATGGCGGGGGCGCTTGCCTTCGCACCGTTCTTCGAGCGGCATCTTGGCATAGCCGTCGATGCGCACGCGACCTCGATGCCGGCTGCCTATGTCGTCCACCGCGACAGCCAGCACGACGTCGACGAAGCCTCGGCCTATCTCGCGACGGTGCACGGCCTGATCCGTGAGGCCGCCGAGGGGCGCCGCGACGACTATTTCGGTTTGGATATAACGCCGCTGCGGCGATGGAGCTGCAGCGAGCGGGACGCCAGCTTCGACGCTGATGCAGCGGTCGCCGTGTTCGAGACGCCCGAGGTCGCCATCAATCCCGTCGCCCTGGCGGGCGCCGTGCGCGAGCGGATCGCCGGCCATCCGCTGATCGAAGTGCGATTGGGCGCCACGATACGCTCCGCCTGCATGGATGGCGACAGAGCGACCGTCGAATGGGATGGGCTAGACGGTCCCTCGCGGGAAGGCTTCGACCACGCGGTCAACGCGCTATGGGACGGCCGACTCGCCCTCGACGAGAAATTGGGGCTTCGGCCGAGCCGGCCGTGGATACACCGGCTGAAATACGGGGTGAGCTTCACGCTGCCTGACGGGGTCGAGCGCCCACAGAGCGCAACCTTCATATCCGGTCCTTTCGGCGAGGTGGTGAGCTATCCGGACCGGCTGACCTATCTCACCTGGTATCCATCCTGCCTGCGCGGCTATTCGTCGGACCTCGTCCCCCCGAACTGGCAGACACACCCGGACGAACCGCTGCATGGAGAGATCGTGCGCGACACTTTCGCAGCGCTTTCAGAGATCGTGCCCAGTCTCGGGACGATCGATCCGGAGACGCTGCCCGACGCGCGCGTCAAGGGCGGCGTCATCGTCGCGTGGGGCAAGACCGACATCTACGATCCGGAAAGCGAACTGCATCAACGCTATCAGATCGGAGTGATGTCGAGCGGGCGCTATCATTCGATCGATCCGGGCAAGCTGACAATGGCGCCCTATTTCGCCGAGGCATGCGCGTCCCGAATCTGCGGAGAGTTCTAAAACGGAGGCGAGGGGGCAAAGTGGCGCGCATAACGGTCGGAATGCCGGTCTACAAGGGTGTCGACCAGGTCGGGGACGCGCTGAGATCCCTGCAGCGACAGACGTTCCGCGACTTCGAGGTGATCATCTCGGTCGACGGCAACGACCAGGAGACCGCCGAAGCCTGCCGGCCCTTTCTCGCCGACGAACGCTTCCGCATGGTGGTGCAGCCGGAACGGCTCGACTGGTTCGGCAACTTCAACTGGCTCCTCGCCCAGCCGATGGGCGAATTCTTCTGCTACCGGCAACACGACGATACGACGGCGCCTGAGTTCTTCGAAGTGCTGCTCGCCGCGGCCGAGGCAAGGCCGGATGCGGCGGGCGTTTATGCCGACTGCCAGTGGCATGGCGGGCGCAGTGACCTCGAAACGGCACCGTCCATCGAGGGCGACGTGCTGGACCGCATGCGGCAATATATCGAGCAGAGGCAGCCGGTGGCGGTGCGCGGCATCTTCCGGCGCGAGGCGATCGCGCAGGCCGGACAGATCCGGGCAGACGAGTTTCGTGGTCTGTCGGAGGTCTTCGTATGGCTTGCGAAGGTGCTGCGCTGGGGCAGCTTCATCCGCGTGCCGGAGCCGCTCTACAACCGCCTCGATCATGCGGAGAACTACCACAAGCACTGGTTCGACTGGCCCGACGAGAAGAAGCGCGCCGCGTGGACGACGCTGTTCACCGGCTGGCTGGAGGCGACCATGCCGGTCTGCAGGACCGCGGAAGAGCGCGTGTTCTTCCAGCAGTTCATCCTCGACCGGATCGCGGTGCACAGACCAGGCTTCAGCTACCACTATGCGGCAGCGTCGCCGCATGAGACGGGCGTGGTCATGCTCGAATGCATCCAGCGGCTGGCGACGGAGGGCAATCTTCATTTGTTCGACAGCCTGGCGCCGGACGCGCGCCCGCTGCAGGCCGAACTGGCGCGGCTCACGGCCGAAAACCGTGAACTGGCGAACGAGCTCGAAACACTCAAGCGCTCGCGTGCGCTTGCACTGGCGCGCCGTGTGCGTAAGCTTCTGGGGACCAGCTGGACGTAGCCTGAAACCAGCGACGCTATGAAGCGATCAGGCACCCGCGGACGAGGCGGACGAACCTCCCCCCAACCGAGAGATCCACCCGTCCGAGCAACCATTTTCATTCGAGGTCAAAGCATGCAAGGCAAAGCCGATCACATCCCCGCCATCGACATCTCGGCATTGTTCGGACCGTCGTCTCCGGCGCGCGACGAGGCGGACCGGCAGATCTTCGCGGCGGCGTCGGGCATCGGTTTCATGACCGTGCGCGGCTTTCCCGGCGCTGAACTCCTGACCGGCGCGGAGCGTGCGGGACTGCTGAAGATCTTCGGCCTCGACGACGAGGAGAAGGCGAAGATGCTGCGCTGGAACTTCGATCCGTCGAAGCCGAACTATTATCGCGGCTGGTTTCCGCTGCAGCCCACCGCGATCTCCTACAAGGAAGGGATCGACATGGGGCCTGACGTCGCGCACACAGACGCCGCGCACGATCCTGAAGATCCGCTTCTGGAGCGCACGCCGCTGCCGGCCGAAGCCGCCTCGCCGGGCTGGCGCGAGGCCGCCGCGCATTACTACAGGACAATGGAGAGAGTCGGCGCGGCCCTCATGGCCTCGATCGCGCGCAGCATGAAGCTCGCCGAGACGACCTTCGACGACCATTTCAAGGGCGGCATCTCGACGCTCAGGCTGATCCGCTATCCGCTACGCGAGGAAAATGCCGGCGTCGACCTGTCGAACCCGGATTACTGGGTGATGGACAAGGGCGAGAAGCGGCTGATCATCGGCCGCGAGCATGCCGATTCCGGCTTCGTGACGCTCTTGGCGCAGGACGGCGTGGAGGGGCTGCAGGCGAAGAACCACGAGGGCGACTGGATCGACGTGCCGCCGGCCGACGGCACGCTCGCCGTGAATTACGGCCAGTTGCTGGAACGCTGGACCGGCGGCGTCGTGCGGGCGACACGCCACCGCGTCGTCGCGCCGAAGCGCGAGCGGTTTTCCATCCCCTTCTTCTACGAGCCGCGCGCCGACGCCGTGATCGCGCCGCTACCGATCGCCGGCGGCGACGATTTCGCGCCGTTCCTCTATGGCGACCATCTGTGGGAATCGGCGACGAACTTCGTCGAGATGGCCGGCGTCAAGGAACTCAGGAAGCCGCGCGGCGTGGCGGCCTGAGGACGCTGCGACAGGGCGCCTGCCGGTTCGGCGCAGGTTCGGGGCGCATGATGGCCGCGCCGGGTGCCTCGCTGTAAGGTGCACCAGGACTGCCGCGCGACATGAAGGAGAGACGCCATGGCCACAGCACCGCCGGTCTGCGATTTCGGTTGGAAGGCGGTGGATGCCGCCCTGCCCGGCGTCGACGGCAACAGCCACCGCATACTGGACCAGGCCAGGCCGAACGGCCTGGTGGTGGCCTTCATCTGCAACCATTGCCCCTATGTGAAGGCGGTGATCGGCCGCATCGTGCGCGACGCCGCCGATCTCAAGGAACATGGCGTCGGCTTCGTGGCGATCAGTTCGAACGACGCCGACGCCTATCCGGCGGATTCCTTTCCGGAGATGAAATTGTTCGCGACGCGCAACGGTTTCGGGTTCCCTTATCTCTACGATGAGGACCAGACGGTGGCGCGCAGCTATGGCGCCGCCTGCACGCCGGACTTCTTCGGCTTCAACGCGGAACTCGAGCTGCAATATCGCGGCCGGCTGGACGCCTCGCGCAAGGAGGCCGACCAGCCAGGATTGCGCCGCGACCTCTACGAGGCGATGAGGGAGATCGCCCGCACCGGCGAAGGGCCGCGCGAGCAGATCGCCTCGATCGGCTGTTCGATCAAGTGGAAGTAAGGCAAGGCTGGCACAGCCGGCCCGACGTGTCGCGCGATCCTTTCAGTCTCCAAGGCTGAACAGCAGGGACGGGTCGGCCGTCACGGGCGGCGCGTAAAAAGTCAGCCGCACCGCTTCCGTTAGGAGAAGCGGTGGCGCCATGTCGGCCGCCAGCTCCTCGATACGCGCCTTCAGCGCGGCGACCTTCTCGGGATGCCGCGCGGCGAGGTCCTTCGTTTCGGACTTGTCGTCGCGGAGGTTGAAAAGCTCAATCCGCTGCGGCAGGGCGGCTTTCCACACGAGCTTCCAGTCGTCCTGGCGGACGGCGCCGGTCATCGGATCGATGTTGTAGACGATCTCGCTGCGCGGCGACGGCTTGCCTTCCGCCAACGCGGCCCAGACATCAATACCGTCGAGCGGCTTGTTCTTCTTCATCGCAGCCCCGGCCAACCCGGCGATCGTCGGATACATGTCGACGACGTGGATCATCTCCTCCACCACGGCGGGCTTGATCCGGCCCGGCCAATTGGCGAGCGCCACGACCCTCGTCCCGCCTTCGTAGAGCGTGCCCTTGCCGTCGCGGTATGGTCCGTTGCTGGCGGGCAGGCTGCCGGCCACCTTGGTGTCTCCGGCGAAGAGCGAGCTGGTGACACCGCCATTGTCGCTGTGGAAAACGATCAGCGTGTTGTCGCGCATGCCGCGTTTTTCGAGTTCGGCGACAACCTTGCCGACGCCGTCGTCCAGCACCGAGATCATGGCCGCATAGGCGCGGCGGTTCTCGTCCTCGATGTGCCCGAACCTGTCGAGATAGTCCTGCGGCGCCTGGAACGGCGTGTGCGGCGCCGTGAAGGCCAGGTAGAGAAACAGCGGCTTGGCGCCGTCATGGTCCCTGACGACCCGGGCCGCCTCGTCGCCGAACAGGCTGTTGTCGAAGCCGTCCTCCTCGATCGGCGTGTTGTCGCGATACCAGTCGGCGACGCCGTGGGACGAATGCTTGAAATGGTCGATCTCGCCGACCAGTGCGCCGTAGAACCGGTCGAAACCGCGCTGCCTAGGCCAGAACTCGGGCTTCGCATGGCCGAGATGCCATTTGCCGACCAGGGCCGTCGAATAACCGGCGTCCTGCAGGGCTTGCGGCAGCAAATACTCGTCGGTGGGAACGGCGTATGTCCCGGCGGCAGGTATGACGCCGATCTGCAGGCCGTAACGCAGCGGATAGCGCCCCGTCATCAGCGCGGCGCGCGTCGGCGTGCACATCGGCTGAACATAGAACTGCTCCAGCCGTGCGCCATCCTTCGCCAACGCGTCGAGGTTGGGTGTGGCGATGTCGGAGCCATGAAAACCCGCGTCGCCCCAACCCATGTCGTCGGCGACGATGTAGACGATGTTGGGTGGAGCATCCTGCGCCGAGGCGGCGCGCGTCCCCGCGGGGCCGACAAGGTTGCCCGCGGCGAGTGCGATTGCCGTACCGGCGAGGAGTTGCCGCCGCGAAATGCGGAATCTGCCGCCCGCTGACGCCGTCATTTTTGTATCGTCGCCCATAAGCCCCTCCGCGGCGATAGCGGCCCGTCGCGTACCGAACGTCTGCATCGCCCGCTTGCAGGCATATACAGCCGTGCTAATATTTCTATCCGTTTTGCGCAAAAATGGGTGGCTTGTGCACGGTCAGTCCCTTCCGGGTTGGGACGGTTTCGTCGATTTCTCGCCCGACCAATTGTCCCGCGCGGCATCGAACGTCCCCTTGGGCGTGGACATCCTCTCGGCTGGCGGATCGCCTTCGAGGATACGCCAGCTGCAGTCGCCCGACGGCTGGTCGCTCGACACGTCCTACCTGAACTGCCATGTCCGCGCGCGGGGCGGCTTTCAGAGCGGCTCCGTCGTCGTGCTGATGGTTACACGCCCGGCCGAGGCGACAATCTGCAACACCCCGCTCGAGCCCGGCGTCGTGCTCACCATACCCGGCGGGCAGGACATCTTCGCCAGCATCAAGCCGGGCGCCGGCTATGCGGCTGCGGTCCTGCCGGCCGATACCTGGTTGGACATCCAGGAAACCACAACGCGCATGCAGGCCGGCGGCATGCCAAAAGCACCGACGGCCATCAGGCTTTCAGCCCAGGGGTCGAGACATGTCGGCAAGCGTTTCGCAGCGCTTCCGAGCCATCTCGACAGCAGCGGCGCGAGAAACGACGCTTGGCGCATGCCGGCCGCCGTCTCGGAATATCTCAGCGCCATCGCCGAGGCGTCTACGGATCAGGCGCTGGCCGAACGGCAACTCGACCGTTCGCTACGGCACCGTCTCCAACAGGCGTGGAAAGCGGACGAATACGTCAGAGCCCATCTGGGCGAGGCCCTGTCGGTCATGCGGCTTTGCAGGGAGTTGCGGGTGAGCCGCAGGCAGCTCGAATATGCATTCGGGACCGCCTTCGGCGTCGGTCCCGCGCAATACATCCAACTGACGAGGCTGAACGAGAGCCGGCGCAAGCTGCTTTCGGCGCGCAGGACTGGTCAGTCGGTGACCGAGATCGTCATGGAGACGGGCATCACCCATCTGTCCAGGTTCGCAACGAAATACCGGACGCTGTTCGCCGAATTGCCAAGCGAAACCGCACGGCGGCCGGCGGCCTAGGCCGGCCGGGAGCTGGTCGGGCACCGGGCGGAGACTGGGCTAATGGCCCAACCCCTTCAAAAGTGGGCATTTGGATATCAGGGAAGCTCTTCCTGTATCCACCTCGTGCCTAGCCCTGCGCGATCTCGGCGATCGCGCTCAGGGTCTGCCGCACGTCGAAGAACATGGTCGCGGTGGCATAGAGGATGACGAAGACGGCTCCGTAATAGACCGGCTGGCTGCGGTCCATCGCCCCGCGTGTGAGCGCAATCACGCGACGCGGCGGGAAATACGCCACCGCCAGGACGGAAACCACTCCGATCAAGCCGCCGGCCAGCATATCGCTGGGATAGTGGTAGCCTGCATAGACGCGGGGCAGGCTGGTGACCACCAGCGCCCAGAACAGGCAGACGACACCCAGCGGCCGCGATGTCAGGAAGACCGCCGCGGCCAGCGCGAATCCCAGCGCGGCCGTGTCGCTCGGGAACGAGCTCCAGTCGGCCGGGATGTCGACTTCGGTGCCCAGCGGTATCCGGAAGCCTGGAATGTCGGCGAAGATCGGCCGGGGGCGTTCGGAAATGTTCTGTGCGATGCGCGCAACGACGAGGGCGAGAAACGCGCCGCCCAGCGAGGTAACGAAGGTGCGGTTGACGTCGTCGTTGGATCTCTGCATCAGCGCCGCCACCAGGACGGCGGTGACGATCGGCAGGATCTTGACCGTGTCGAGCATCATGAAGTCGACGACGGCTCTGTCCAGTATCGGAGACGTTTGAGCAAACCCGTTGATCAGCGCGATCAACGGATAGTCGAAATTCGTATCAAGCCATTCAAACAAGTGTCTGTCCCCCCACCCCTGGGTGCATCGACACAGAAGACCGCAGAATCAACCATATTCGGTTAATGAGCCGGCGTAATTTTGAGCAGATCCGGTTTTCGCGGTGGCCAGGCGCAGGTCCTGGCTCAACCGATACATCATTCCTGCGATGACATTGCCAGTCGCCAGGAGTAAAGTAACGCAACGTCATGATCTTGTGACGATCAGGTGGGCATTGTTCGCCTGAAGCACTTCTGGGGGGAAGTATCCGACGACCATGTCCGCCGTTCTACAGGTTCGCGGCAGCGCGTATCTTCCCTTTGTTCTGTTCATGGACGATATCGGAGCCTCGATCGGGGGCGCGTCCGCGGAAGCGCTGCTGCCTGCGATGGTCCGCCAGGACCCGGAAGCACTCATTCCCATCCATCTGGCGCACGGCTTCCTGGACAGGAGCGCCAGGGCCGCCGGCATGGCCGACCTCGGCTTTGTCGTCGGCCAGCATATGCATGTCGACAGCCTGGGCACGTTCGGCCGAAGCCTGCTCAAGTCGCTGACCTTGCACGATGCGCTCGGAAAGATCCGGGCGAAATTCTCGCTCTACAGTTCGGCGGAACGCGTCTGGTGGTCGCACAGGGGGCAGAACGTCTATCTCTTCCATGCCTATGCCAGCCAGACCGGACCAGGCAGCCGGGTCGCACGGCAATGCGTGCTGCTGCTGTTGCGGGACCTGGTCAGGCTGGCGGCCGGGCCTGCATGGCAACCGGACCAGATTCTTTCGCCGGACGCTGCCCTCGACGCCGAGGCGATGCGGAAGGCGTTCCAGGGGGCCGATGTCCGACAGTCCGAATTCGTGGGCGTCGTCTTTCCGGCCCGTTTCCTGAGCCTGCCCTGGAACTGGCCCCGAATCCTGAGCCTCGGCAGCGGCGAGCGCGAGGACACCGCCTTCGAATCCAGCGCCCCCGCCGACGATTTCACCGGATCGGTCAAACAGGTGATCTCGGCGCTGATGAAGCAGGGGCAGTGCCATCTCGGCCAGACCGCGAGAGCCGCAGGGATGCATCCCCGAGCGCTGCAGCGGCGACTCTTCGAGACCGGTGAGGAGTATTCCGATCTGCTGGCCGAGGTCCGCTTCGAGCGGGCTTTGCGGCTGATCTCCGATCCGAACGTCAAGATCATCGATGTCGCCGGCGAGCTCGGCTACTCCGATTCGGCCAATTTCACCCGCGCCTTCCGTCAATGGACCGGAGTGTCACCGTCCGATTTCCGCAGACTGCGCGAGCAAGGCGCTGTCGCGAAATGACAGGACGCAACGGAATGGGCTGATGTAGGCCGGAAAAAGACTGCCGGCGCAATCGCGGCGCCAGCGAATTTCGACGAGGAGGGATCACGATGAAAAGGTACTGCATTTCCGCCGGCGCCCTGTTGCTGGCGGCCCAGGCGAGCGTCGCACTAGCGCAGGCGCCGGCGATCCCCGAATCCATCTCGACGCCGGACAAGGTCGAAACGACGCTTGGCGCGCTCGAGTTCAAGGGCGGTGTGGCGAGCGACGCGACCGCGCAAAAACTCTACGACAACCTCGACGCCACCTACGCCTTCCGCGCCTATATGGACAATCTGCGCGGCGTCAGCATCCACGCGCTGAAGAAGAGCATGCAGGACATCGGCATGAAGGAGAACGAGGTGCTCGTCTTCTCCGAACTGATGGACGCGAAATCGCTGTTCCTCACCGCCAATGCCGACACCATCTACGTGATGGGCTATCTCGATCTCAGCAAGGGTCCGGTGGTCATCGAGACGCCGCCCGATTTCCTCGGCATCGTGCAGGATGCCTGGTTCCGCTGGGTGATCGACCTCGGCGCGCCCGGACCCGACCGCGGCGTCGGCGGCAAGTACCTGATCGTGCCGCCCGGCTATGACGGGCCGCTGCCGCAAGGCGGTTTCTACGTCGCCAAGGCCGAGACCGACGCCATCCTCTGGTTCGGCCGGTCGTTCCTGGCAAACCACAACGATCCCAAGCCGGCCGTCGAGACGATCAAGCAGCACACCAAAGTATATCCCTATGAGGTCGGCGGCGTGGGCACCCCGATCGCCGAGTTCCTGGCCGGCAAGGCGCGGCTCGGCCGCGTCGCCCCGCCGCCCGCAACGGTGTTCCACGAGGGCAGCGGCAAGGTGATGAACACCATCCCGCCGAGCGACTGGACCTTCTACGAGATGCTGAACGAGATCGTGCAGGCCGAGCCCGCCACCTCGCTCGATCCGGAACTGATGGGCCCGGTGGCCGCGCTCGGCATCGTCAAGGGCAAGCCTTTCGCGCCCGACGAGCGGATGAAGAAGATCATGACGGAGGCGCTGGCGGTCGCCAACGCGACCTCGCGCACCCTGTTCATGAACCCACGGGACGAGAGCTGGTTCTATTATCCCGGCTCATCCTGGTTCAACTTCCTGTTCCAGACCGGCTACGAGTTCGAGACGCCGATCCCGGAGATCACCGCCGAGGGCGTCAAGCCCTTCCCGCCGACCGGCTACCGGACGATGGATGCGCGCACCAACTTCTTCTACGGCGTCACAGGCATCTCACCGGCAATGGCGATGCGGCTTCCGGGCATCGGCTCGCAGTACCTGCTGGCGGTCACCGACGCCGAGAAGAAGCACTTCGACGGCGCCAAGACCTACAAGGTGACGCTGCCCAAGGGCATACCGGAGGCGAATTTCTGGTCGTTCACCGTCTACGACAACATGAGCCGCTCGATGCTCGATACGCCGCAGCGTTATCCGCGCGCCGGCAGCCAGAGCTTCCCGTCGCCCGCCGCCGAAGCAGACGCCGACGGCTCGACCACCATCTGGTTCGCGCCCGAGCAGCCGGAGGGCGTCGCGCGCGGCAACTGGATCCAGACGGACCCGAAGAAGGGCTGGTTCACGATCCTGCGCCTCTACAGCCCGCTGGAGCCGTTCTTCGACAAATCGTGGCGGCCGAGCGAGATCGAGATGGTGAACTGAGCGCAGGCCAGTTCGAAAGCGGACGCTTCTGCTCACGGAGCGTCCGCCAACCCCTCCCCTCTTAGGAGGAGGGGGCGGCGGCTGAAGTCAGCCGCCCAGCCCTTCGAAGAGAACCGTCGAGAGATAGCGCTCGGCGAAGGAGGGGATGACGACGACGAGGTTCTTGCCGGCGTTTTCCTTGCGCGAGCCGACGACGGCCGCGGCCTGGAGAGCGGCGCCCGACGAAATGCCGACCGGCACGCCCTCGAGGCGCGCGACGAGGCGGGCGTTGGCGATGGAATCGTCGTTGGAGACGGTGACGATCTCGTCATAGACCTTGGTGTCGAGGATCTTCGGGGCGAAGCCGGCACCGATGCCCTGGATCTTGTGCGGGCCGGGCTGGCCGCCCGACAGCACCGGCGAAGCCTCCGGCTCGACGGCGACGACATGGAGCGAGGGCTTGCGCTTCTTCAGCACCTGGCCGACGCCGGTGATGGTGCCGCCGGTGCCGATGCCGGCGACGAAGATGTCGATGTTGCCCTGGGTGTCGTTCCAGATCTCCTCGGCGGTGGTGGTGCGGTGGATCTCCGGGTTGGCCGGGTTCTCGAACTGCTGCGGGATGATGGCGCCGGGGATGGTGGCGGCGAGCTCGTCGGCCTTGGCGATGGCGCCCTTCATGCCCTTCGGCCCCTCGGTCAGCACCAGTTCGGCGCCGAGCAGCGCCAGCATCTTGCGGCGCTCGACCGACATGGTCTCGGGCATGGTAAGGATGAGCTTGTAGCCCTTGGCGGCGGCCGCGAAGGCGAGCGCGATACCGGTGTTGCCGGAGGTCGGCTCGATCAGCGTGTTGTTGCCGGGCGAGATCTTGCCGGCGGCTTCGAGCGCCTCGATCATGGCGACGCCGATGCGGTCCTTGACGCTGGCGACCGGATTGAAGAATTCGAGCTTGGCCAGGAGGTTGGCGACGATGCCCTTCTCCTTCGCATACTTGTCGAGGCGCACCAGCGGCGTGTCGCCGATCGTATCGGTGATGGAATTGTAGATGCGTCCGCGGCCGGGTGTGTGGGTAACGGGCTTGGTCATGGAAAACTCCTGTTCGGACGCGAAGATAGTGCGCCGGAGGCCGGAAGCCGAGTGGGCCGAATACCGAAAAGTGGGTTTTGCCGGAATCAAATTCCGTTGAAGCGGGCGAATCGGGAATGGATTGTCGCCAGGAGCCGCCGGCGCGGCGGCTACTGGCGGGCAGCGATGGCCGCCGCCGCGCCGACCATGAAGCCGGCAGCGGTACGGTTGAGCAGCTTCAGCGCCCGCGGCGTCTTCAGGAACCAGCGCGCCTTGGCCGCCAGCGCCAAGTAGGGCACGAGCACGACGAGCAGCGTGACGATCGTCAGCAGCGCCAGGATGCCGTATTCGGCGAGCGTCACGGTGCGGAGATCGACGATGGTCGGCGTGATGGCGAGATAGAAGATCATCGTCTTCGGATTGCCTAGCGTCAGGGTCAGTCCGGCAAGCACGCTGGCGACGAAGCCGTCCTTGCCCTTCCTGGCCTCGACGTTCTCGGCGGTGATGCCGCTCGTCCAGAAGGTCCACGCAAGCCAGGCGAGATAGGCGACGCCGGCCCATTTGACGACCAGGAAGACCATGCCGAAGGTCTGCGCGACGATGGCGAGCCCAAGCATGACGGCAGTGAGATAGATGAGGTCGCCGAGGATCAGGCCGAGCGACATGAAGAGCGACGAGCGGAAGCCGGAGCCGAGCGCGCGGGCGACCAGCGCGGTGATGCCAGGGCCGGGGATGGCCGCGGCCAGCGCGAGCGCGCCGCTATAGGCAATGAAGCCGGCGAGGGTCATGGGCCTGTTCCGGGTCGCAGTCGCATCGCATCTAGCAGATATCGAAACGCGGCTCCCACGAATTCCGTAGATCGTCGCATCAGCGGCGCTGATGGAAGACGCACTGCCATGTGCGGCGGGAGCACCGACTACCACTTGCCGCCGCGAACAAGTGTTGGTTCAATCCGTCAACGATCAACGGAGAAAGCGAATCATGGCCAAGGGTCAGATGAAAGCCAAGAAGGAAGTGCGAAAACCGAAGAAGGACGCCAAGAAGCCCGCAGCGGCACCGGCGCTAAAGGCCGCGCCGGTCATGGCGTCGCGGCAAAAGGAAAAGTGACCGGCCACAGCCGGTCACTTTCCGATTCATCATTCATGAGGCCGGCTCAGTGCCGGCCAGCACGTGCCTTGCGTGCGGCATAGCGCGCATCGCGCTTCGCCTTGCGTTCGGCCTCGTCCGACAGAAGACGGGCGATGCGCTCGTTCTCTTCGGCTTCCTTGGCTTTCGCCTCGGCCTGGGCGCGTTCCTCGGCCTCGAGCCGGGCAGCCTCTTCGGCCGCCTCTCGCGCCGCGCGTTCCTCGGCCTCGCGGGCCAGCCGCTCCTGCCTCAGCCTTTCCCTCTCGGCGTCGCGTATGGCGCGCGCCTCGAGAATGGCCTGACGTTCAGCCTTGCGTGCCAGCACCTCCGGATCGTCGTCCGCAGGCCGGGCGTTGAAACGCGCAAGCAAAGCCTTCTTCGCTTCGTTGGCCGCATTACGGCGTTCGAAGATGTCCTTTTCCCTATATACAGCCAATTTTAGTCCCTGAAGTATGTCAGCGGTGCTTACATACGCATGACGCGCGAGAGTTCAAGCCGCTTTCGGGCAACGCTCCCATGAAAAATCGATGGTCCAGCCGGAAAAACGGGCTGCTCGGGTCCGATTCGCGGAACTTCGGGGCACGGTTGCGCATTTCCTGTTCCAGCCTGCACGGGCGGATTTGAGGGCGTATCCATGACTACCGTACCAGACGTTTCCGGCGATGCTTCGCCGGGCGCCGCCGACGCTGGCGCGAAGACAGCGCCGACCCGGTCCGAGACGCGGCTCATCCGCCTGCTGACCGGCATCTTCATCCTGGCGCTGATATACGCGCTCTATTTCGCGCGCGATTTCGTCATGCCGGTGGTGCTCGCCTTCCTGCTGGCGCTGATGCTGACGCCGATCGTCCGCTTCCTGAAGAAGCGCGGCGTGCCGGAGGCGCTGTCAGCGACGCTGCTCGTGCTGATGTCGGTGCTGGCGCTGGCCAGTGCCGGCTATTTCCTTTCCGGACCGGTGGTGCAACTCGCCAACGAGGCGCCCGACATCGGCCGCCGCGTCACCGAGCGGCTCTCGGAATTCCGCCATCCGTTCGAGAAGTTCATGGCTGTCTCGCAGGAGGTGGAGAAGGTCACCGAAACGGCTAGGGAGCCCGGCGTGCAGAGGGTGGTGATCGCCCAGCCCGGCATCGTGTCGCAGGCGGCGGGCAACCTGCTGTCGGCAAGCACGACCGCTGCGATCACCTTCGTGCTGTCGCTGTTCCTGCTCGCCTCCGGCACCATGTTCTACGAGAAGATCATCCAGTCCTTCACCCGGCTCAGCGAAAAGAAGCGGGCGCTGCGCGTCGTCTACGACGTCGAGCGGGAGATCTCGCGCTATCTGCTGACGGTGGCGCTGATCAATGCCGGGCTCGGCACCGCGATCGGCCTCGGACTGTGGGCGCTCGGCATGCCCAATCCGGCGGTCTGGGGCGTCGCGGCCGCGGCGCTCAACTTCCTGCCCTATATCGGCGCTCTCGCCACCATCCTGCTTGTCGCCTGCATCTCGCTGATCACCTTCGACACGCTTTCCTACGCCGTGCTGCCGCCGCTGTTCGTCGTCCTGTGCAACGTCGTCGAAGGCCAGCTGATCACACCGCTGATCGTCGGGCGGCGGCTGGAGATCAACGCGGTGGCAATCTTCATCGCGGTCGCCTTCTGGTCGTGGCTCTGGGGTTTCGTCGGCGCGCTGATCGCGGTGCCGCTGCTCGTCATCTTCAAGGTATTCTGCGACCATTTCGAGAGCTGGCACAGCGTCGGCAACTTCCTGTCCGCCCATCAGGGCCAGGACCAGGCAGAGGCCGACGCCGCGACGGAAGTCTCGCAGGCCAAGGCCGCCGGCTAGGCCACCGGTTGGGCCAGCAATAGAGGCGCAGCCGGCCAGTTCGTTGCGAGCCGGAGAAGACGCCCCTATATCGTTGGCTCGCTCGTCTCGCTGTCACCCGGGAGATCGCCAATGGCTGTGCTTTCCGTCCTCGATCTCTCGCCGGTGCCAGAAGGCAGCACTCCCGGCCAGTCGCTGAAGAACACGCTCGACCTCGCCCGCCATGCCGAGCGGCTCGGCTACAACCGCTATTGGCTGGCCGAGCATCACAACATGCCGGGCATCGCAAGTGCTGCCACCTCCGTCGTCATCGGCCATGTCGCGGCCGGCACATCGACCATCCGCGTCGGTGCGGGCGGCATCATGCTGCCCAACCACGCGCCGCTGGTGATCGCCGAGCAGTTCGGCACGCTGGCCGCCCTCCATCCCGGCCGCATCGACCTCGGGCTCGGACGCGCGCCCGGCACCGACATGCTGACGGCGCGGGCGCTGCGCCGCAATCTCGACGCCGGCGTCGACAATTTCCCGCAGGACGTGGTCGAGCTGATCAATTATTTCGCCCCGGCCGAGCCCGGCCAGCGCGTGCGCGCGGTGCCCGGCGAAGGCGAGGAGGTCGAGGTCTGGGTGCTGGGGTCTTCCACCTACGGCGCGCAGCTCGCCGCCATGCTCGGCCTGCCCTATGCCTTCGCCTCGCATTTCGCGCCGGCGGAGATGGAACACGCGATCGACATTTACCGCTCGCGCTTCCAGCCGTCGGAAAGACTGGCGAAACCGCGCCTGATGCTCGGCCTCAACGTCTTCGCGGCGGACACCGACGCCAAGGCAAAATTGCTGTTCAGCTCGCTGCAGCAGGCCTTCGTCAACCTGCGCACCGGCCGGCCGGGCAAGCTGCCGACGCCGGTGGAGAACTACGAGGCGACGCTCGATCCCTCAGCGAAGGGCATGCTCGACCATGCCCTCTCCTGCTCGATCGTCGGCGCGCCGGAGACAGTGAGAAGCGGCCTCGACGAGTTCGTGCGCCGCACCGGCGCCGACGAAATCATGGTCACCGCGCAGGTCTTCGACCACAAGGCGCGGCTGCGCTCCTTCGAGATCCTGGCCGAGGCGCATCGCGAGCTGTCGCGGGCAGCCTAGACGGGTGGCCTGAACGTCACCGCAACGCCTTGACGATGCCCGCATCGGGAAAGCAGGTCGGCGCGCGGCCGTTCCTGGCCTGCCAGTCGCCGATCGAGCGGCGCGTCTTGAAGCCCGGCAGGCCGTCGGCGCCGCCGACGTCGTAACCCTGCGCCTCCAGTCCGCGCTGCATGGCGGCGACGTCTGAGCGGTAGAGCCCGCCGACCTTCCCCCATGTGCCAGCAAACTTCCGATCGCCGCCGGCAATGCGGTCGGCGCCATGGCCGATGAAGAGCGCGTAGAGGTCGCTCTCATTGTATTCCTTGAGCACGTAGAAATTCGGGGTGACGATGAAGGCCGGCCCGCTGCGGCCGGCTGGCATCAGGAGAAAACCCTCGGCCCTCAGCTCGTTTTTCGGGAAGGGTTTTCCGCTGACGCGCTCTATGCCGAGTGCCGCCCATTCGGAAATCTTCTTGCCCCGGTCCGGCCCCTCCAGCGCGCAGGACACGCTTTCCGGCACGGTCACCTCAAAGCCCCAGTCGCGGCCTTTCACCCAGCCATAGTGGGCAAGGTAGTTGGCGATCGAAGCCAGCGTGTCGGGCGTCGAGTTCCAGATGTCGGCGACGCCGTCGCCGTCGAAATCGACGGCATGCTTCAGGAAGGACGTCGGCAGGAATTGCGGCTGGCCGAGCGCGCCCGCCCAGGAGGACTTCATCGCGCTTTTGCGGGCGAGCCCCTTTTCGAGCATGACCAGCGCGCCGATCACCTCGGTACGGAACATCTCCTTGCGGGTGGCGAGAAAGGCCTTGGTGCCGAGCACCTCGAAGGCGTCGTAAGGGATTTTTGCCGCGCCGAAGCCGGACTCGCGGCCCCAGATCGCAAGCACCACGCCTCCCGGCACGCCATAGCGCTTCTCGATGGCGGCGAGCGCCTTGCCGTATCTGGCGGCGCGGGCGCGGCCGCCCGACGTCACCGCGCCGATGGTCTTCTCGGCGAAATAATTGCCGGGCGAGCCGAATTCGGCCTGGTGCTGCTTCTTCGGCGTCTCGGGCTTCTGCCCGGGCAGCACGAGGTCGGGCAGCTTGAGGTTGGGCGTCACGCCGGAAAAGGCCGCGTCAAACGTCGCCTTCGACACGCCGTTGGCTTTGGCTTCGGGCCAGAGGTCCTGCTCCAGCCAGGTGCGGAACTGGTCGGTTATCCCTGCAGCGGCAACCGGCGATACAATTCCTGCAACCGCGAGGATTGCACCAAGGAAAAGAGTCGCGAGTCCAAGCCTTCTCATTTCCGTTCCGATTCGCACCTATCCTAGAAGGTTCAGTATCATGTTTGGGAGCGCAAATATGGCGGAAGACAATCTGGACTGGCTCATCAAATGGTACGCCCGCCATTGTGACGGGGACTGGGAACACTTTTGCGGGGTAAAGATCGGCACGCTCGACAACCCCGGATGGCAGCTCACGATCGACCTGACCGGCACCAAGCTCGAATCCATGCCGTTCGCCGAGATCCGGCACAATTACGATGATGATGTATCGTGGTGGACTTGCTATCTCAGGGACAACGCCTTTCACGCCGCCTGCGGCGCGCGTGACCTGACCTCCGTCATCGGTGTTTTCCGTGAATGGGCCGAGAATACCCAATAAATGAGTCGGCTAAAACGCGGTCCGCGACTTCAGCGCCGCCGACAGCGTGCCCTCGTCGAGATAGTCGAGCTCGCCGCCTACCGGCACGCCATGCGCCAGCCGCGTGACCTTGACGTCGAAGCCGGAGAGCTGGTCGGTGAGATAATGCGCGGTGGTCTGGCCCTCGACGGTGGCATTCACCGCAAGGATGATCTCGGTCACCTCGCCGCCGGCCACCCTGTCGATCAGCGTCCTTATGTTGAGCTGGTCCGGGCCGATGCCGTCGAGCGGCGACAGCGTGCCGCCAAGCACATGGAAGCGCGCGTTCATCGAGCCGGCGCGCTCCAGCGCCCAGAGGTCGGCGACGTCCTCGACCACGATGATGGTGGAAGGGTCGCGCCGCGCGTCGGTGCAGATCATGCAGGGGTCGGTCGTGTCGACATTGCCGCAGACCGAGCAGATGCGCACCTTGTCGACCGCCTCGCTCATGGCGTCGGCGAGCGGCGCAAGAAGCTGCTCCTTCTTCTTGATGAGGTGCAGCGCCGCCCGGCGCGCCGAACGCGGCCCAAGCCCCGGCACCTTGGCCAGAAGCTGGATCAGGCGCTCAATCTCGGGGCCGGCGATTCGTTTGGTCGACATGGGCTAAATATAGCGAATAGGGAGTGCGAATAGCGAATAGGGGGCACTTCGCGGCGCGTTTCTATTCGCTATTCGCTACTACCTGTTCGCTCTTTCCGTCAGAACGGCAGCTTCATGCCGGGCGGGATCGGCAGGCCGGCGGTCAGCGCCTTGGTCTTCTCCTGCATCACCGCCTCGACCTTGGCCTTGGCGTCGTTATGGGCGGCGAGCAGCAGATCCTCCAGGATCTCCACCTCGTCTTCCTTGAAGAGCGAGGGGTCGATCTTCAGCGACTTCATCTCGAACTTGCCGGTCAGCGTGACGCTGACCAGACCGCCGCCGGCCTGGCCGGTCGCCTCCAGCGAGGCGATCTCCTCCTGCATGGCCTGGAATTTCGCCTGCATCTCCTTCGCCTTGCCCATCAGGCCGAGAAGGTCCTTCATATTTCGTCTCCGTCAGAAATCGGTTTCGTCGTCGTCCGCCGCTTCGACCGGCAGGTCGGCATCGCCGGCCTCGGTCTCCGGCACGTTGGGAATGCGCACGTCGATGATCTTCGCGCCCGGGAAGCGCGCCAGGATCGCGGCGACGGCCGGATCGCTCTTGGCGTCGAGGATCGCATCGTTCCGCTTCGCGGCCTCGGCCTCGGCAAGCGTCTGCCCGCCTTCCTCGCGCGACAGGGCGACCATCCAGCGCCGGCCGGTCCACGTCTCCAGCCGGCTCTTGAGATCGCCGAGCAGCGTCTTCGGCGCGTCGCCGGTGAGGCCGACGTCGAGCCGGCCGGGCTCCAGCCGCACCAGCCGGACATATTGCTTGAGCGATATCTTGAAGAGCCTGTCGCGGTGGGTCTCTGCGAGTGCCGCGATGTCCTCCAGCGACTTCACCGGAACGGTGGGCTGTTCCTCGACCGGCTGCGGCGGCGCGACAAACTCGGTCGGCGACGCCTGGGTCTCGACCAGCCGCATGGTCTGGCCGCCGCCGGAGGTCACCGGCGCGAAGCTGGCGGCGACGGCGCTCGCGCCACCATTGCCCGGCGATGCCGGCGGCGGCGCGGACGGCCTTGGCGCGGGGGCACCCGACGGCTGCGGCGCATCGGCGAGCGACTTCAGCGCCTCGTCGAGCGTCGGCAGGTCGGCGGCGTGGGCGATACGGATCAGCACCATCTCGGCCGCACTCGCCGGACGGTTGGAGGACTGCACTTCCGGAATACCCTTGAGCAGCATCTGCCATGTGCGCGACAGGACGCGCACGGAAAGCTGTTTCGCGAACTCGCCGCCGCGGCGACGCTCCTCTTCCGACAGCGACACGTCGTTGGCGGCCGACGGCACGAAGCGCAGCCGCGTCACCAGATGGTTGAATTCGGCGAGATCGGTGAGCACGGCGGCCGGATCGGCGCCGACGTCGTATTGCGCGCGGAACTCTGTCAGCGCCGCCGCGGCGTCGCCCTTCATCAGATGCTCGAAGAGATCGACGATGCGCGCCCGGTCGGCAAGGCCGAGCATGGAGCGGACCTGCTCGGCGGTGACGGTGCCGGCGCCGTGGGCGATCGCCTGGTCGAAGATCGACAGCGCGTCGCGCACCGAACCCTCGGCGGCGCGGGCGACCATCGCCACCGCCTCGTCCTCGACGGAAATGCTTTCCAGTCCGGCGATGCGGTTGAGGTGCTTGGTCAGCATGCCGGCGTCGACCCGCCGGAGATCAAAACGCTGGCAGCGCGACAGCACCGTGATCGGCACCTTGCGGATCTCGGTGGTGGCGAAGATGAACTTGACGTGCGGAGGCGGCTCCTCGAGCGTCTTCAGCAGGCCGTTGAAGGCCTGCGTGGAGAGCATGTGCACCTCGTCGATGATGTAGACCTTGTAGCGGGCCGAGACCGGCGCGTAGCGCACCTGTTCGATGATCTCCCTGATGTCGTCAATGCCAGTGTGCGAGGCGGCGTCCATCTCGATGACGTCGACATGGCGGCCTTCCATGATCGCCTTGCAGTGCTCGCCGGGGACGGTGAGGTCGACGGAGGGGCGGTCGATTTCGGCCGTCTTGTAGTTCAACGCGCGCGCGAGGATGCGGGCTGTCGTGGTCTTGCCGACGCCGCGGACGCCAGTCAGCATCCAGGCCTGCGCGATGCGGCCGGTGGAGAAGGCGTTGGTGAGGGTGCGCACCATCGGCTCCTGGCCGATGAGGGAGGAAAAGTCGGCGGGGCGGTATTTCCGCGCGAGGACCCTATAGCCGCCGGCGGCCTTGTCCTGGATGTCGGTGCCGGCTTCGCTCATTCGCCCGTTCGATACTCCTTGAGCCTGACGCCGTCAGGCCGATTCCGCCCGCCGAGTTTCGCCCGTGCGGCATCGCGGCGTCAATGACGCGGCGGCGAATAGACGATCGGCGGAGAGGCGGGAGGCTGGAACAATGACCCGTTCCGTGCTCGTTAGGGCTGCTTCCTTCCGGACCTGACCCGGTTGGCGAGTGGCGCGTCCACCACCAACCTCCCAGGTTCCATATCGGCAATTCGGCCGCCGATTGCAAGAGCGCGCACGATTTATGAGCCGGGCTTTAAGAGCCGCGCCACCGCATGATTCTCTTGCAGGCCGCCTGTCGCCGCTCTAGCTTCGGCGGAACACGAGGGAAACGCCCATGCTGCCGGGCCTCAAGGCCGGATTTGCGCTGGATGCGAGGCTCGAAGCCGACAGCGACCAGCTGATGTGGCTCGGGCTCTGCGAACTGCGCGTCATGAACGACCGACGCTGGCCGTGGCTGATCCTCGTGCCGCAACGGCCGGACGTCGAGGAAATCCACGACCTGACGCCGCTCGACCAGGCGATGCTCACCTTCGAGACCAACATGGTCGCGCAGGCGCTGAAGCGGGTCACCGGCTGCACCAAGATCAACACCGGCGCGCTCGGCAACATCGTCCGGCAACTGCATGTGCATGTCGTCGCCCGCAACGAAGGCGATCCGGGCTGGCCAGGCCCGGTGTGGGGCCACGGCCTGCGCGAACCCTATCCGCGCGGCAAGCTCCACGAGTTTGCCGAAAGGATAAAGGCGGCGTTATAAGCTGCCGTTCAAAGCCGCCCGCCCAGAGTCCCGCATGACATTTCGCCTGTTCGACGCGCCGCAAGCCGAGCCAAGCCAGTTCGTCGGCTTCGCCGGAAACATCATCGACCGCCAGTCCGAGAACCGAGCCGACGATGCCACCGAAAAGGCATTGGCCGACCCGGCGACGCGGCTGCTCCTGATGGGAGGCGGGCGCATCCTGCTCAAATTCGATCCCGAGGGACAGGCGCAGGGCTACTTCACCTCGGCCGAGGCAGCCGCGCTCGGCTCCGAAACCGGCAATGCCGTGCTGCTCGGCTTTTCGCCCGGCGGACCGGTCGTCGCCATTCCCGTCGCGGCCGAGCCGGAAACGCTGCCGCAGACCATCAAGGCGATCGACTACCGGTCCGTCTACATGCAGGGGCTGGTCGACCCGGCGGCGCTCGGCGCGCTGGCGCAGGGCGCCAGCCTGCTCGCCTGGCACGCCAACCATCGCTTCTGCGGCAAATGCGGCCAGCCGACCGAGATGCGCGCCGGCGGCTACAAACGGTTCTGCCCCGCCTGCGGCACCGAACATTTCCCACGCACCGACCCGGTCGCCATCATGCTCACCGTTTCCAGGGACAGATGCGTGCTCGGCCGCGGCCGGCATTTCGCGCCGGGCATGTATTCGGCGCTCGCCGGCTTCATTGAGCCCGGCGAGACGATCGAGAACGCGGTCCGCCGCGAGACCCTGGAGGAATCGGGCATCAGGCTCGGCCGGGTCGTCTATCACGCCAGCCAGCCCTGGCCGTTCCCCTATTCGCTGATGATCGGCTGCTTCGGCGAGGCGCTGAACGAGGACATCGATCCCGACCTGGCGGAGCTGGAGGACTGCCGCTGGTTCGAGCGCGGCGAGGTGCTCGCCATGCTCGACAAGTCGCATCCCAGCCTGTTCGTGCCGCCGCCGGGCGCGATTGCGCATCACCTGATCCGCGCCTGGGCCGAGGTCGGCTAATGCCGGCCGCCGCGGCGGGCCCTACGCGGCAGGCGTGACGCTATAGGTGCTGAGTATCGAGCCGGATGCGAGCGGGCGGGTGTCCTTGAGTTCCAGGCCGATCCGCCGCCCGGGCTTGAGGAACCGCGTGCCCTGGCCGAGGACCACCGGCACCGTGCAGAACATCAGCTCGTCGACGAGCCCAGCCTCCAATAGTGAATGGGTGAGGTCGGCGCTGCCGAAGACGTAGAGCGTCTTGGTTTCCGTCTCCTTCAGGCGCTTCAGCTCCGGCACGATGTCGGCGGTGACGCGGCTGTTGTTCCAGTCGGCGGATTTGAGCGTGCGTGACGCGACGAGCTTCGGCAGCGCGTTCATGTAGGTGGTTATCCTGCCCGGTTCCGCGCTCTTCCAATAGGCGGCCATGCCTTCATAGGTGACGCGGCCGAAGACCAGCGACGCGGCCTTGTCGCCGAACTCCTCGCTCAGCCGTTCGAGTTCCGGCCCCCAGGCGAGGGTGTGGAAATCCAGATCCCACTTCTTCGCGCCTTCGAAACAACCGTCGACCGTTATGAGGTTCCAGCCGATGAGCTTTGCCATGTCGTTCCTCCATCTGATTGCGATTTGCAACTGGTTTGGTTTAACTCAACCGATCTTGTATTGCAACCGGTTTTCCGAGTGCCAAGCTGAAACGGTCGCCACGGGCGGCAGAGCTGCTAAACTCCGCAAGCCAGCATACGGGGACTTTTGAATGATCCGCCACACAGTCGCCTTCCGCCTGAAACATCCGCGCGGCTCGGCCGAGGAACAATCCTTCCTCGCGGCCGGCATGGCGCTGGCCGGCATACCCGGGGTCGAACGGTTCGAGCAGCTTGCCCAGGTCAGCCCGAAGAACGATTTCCACTTCGGCTATTCGATGGAGTTCGCCGACCAGAAGGCCTACCAGGGCTACAACGACCATCCGGTCCATGTCGCCTATGTGCGCGATCGCTGGATTCCAGAGGTCGAGGCGTTCCTGGAGATCGACTACGCGCCGCTCGACTGAACCCGTCGCTCAGTCGGCGACCTTCCACTCCTCGCGCGATTCGCTGCGCGGGTAGACGCCGAGAATGCGGACCTCGCGGGAGAAGAACTTCAGCTCCTCCAGCGCCAGCTTCACGTTCGCGTCGTCCGGATGGCCCTCGATGTCGGCGTAGAACAGCGTCGCGGTGAAGGCGCCGAGCTGGTAGCTTTCCAGCTTCGTCATGTTGACGCCGTTGGTGGCGAAGCCGCCCATCGCCTTGTAGAGCGCGGCCGGCACGTTGCGCACGCGGAAGATGAAGGTCGTCATCATCTTGGCGTCGGGCGTAGGCCGTTCGACCCACTGCTTCGACTTCGTCAGCACGACGAAGCGAGTAACGTTGGAGTCGGTGTCCTCGACGTTCTCCTCCAATATGTCGAGGCCGTAGAGACTGGCTGCCAGCTGCGGCGCCAGCGCCGCCATGGTGCGGTCCTGCGCCTCGCCGACCAGCTTGGCCGCGCCCGCCGTGTCGCCGGCGACCATCGGCTTCCAGCCGTTCTTGCGGATGTATTTGCGGCACTGGCCGAGCGCGTGAATATGGCTGTGGACGCTCTTGATCTCCTTGCGCTCGACACCCGGCAGGACCATGAGCTGGAAATGGATGGGCAGGAAATATTCGCCGATGATGTGGAGCTTGGATTCCGGCAAGAGGTGATGGATGTCCGCCACGCGGCCGGCGATGGTGTTCTCGATCGGGATCATGGCGAGGTCGGCCTTGCCGGTCTCGACCGCGTTGAAGGCGTCCTCGAAGGTCGGGCAGGGTAACGGCTCCATGCCGGGATAGACGTTGCGGCAGGCTGTGTCGGAATTGGCGCCGGGCTCGCCCTGGAAGGAGATGCGGTTGGTCTTTTCGGGTGCCATGATCAGGCCTTGTCGCTTGAAAGAATTTCGCGGGCGCGTTCGAGATCCTCGGGCGTATCGACGCCGAGCGGCACCGAGTTGACGATCTCGGCATCGATGCGCATGCCGGCTTCGAGGGCGCGCAGCTGTTCAAGCCGCTCGCGCTGCTCCAGCGCAGAAGGCGGCATCGACACGAAGCGTTCGAGCGCGGCGCGGCGGTAGGCATAGAGCCCGACATGGTGGTAGAGCGGCCCGTCGCCCCAGGGCGCGGTGGCACGGGTGAAATAGAGCGCGCGGAGCCTGGCCGGCGAGAGCTGCGAGCCGACGATCTTCACGACGTTAGGATTGGATTTCTCCTCCTCGCGCACGATCTCGACACCGAGCGTGGCGATATCGACGGCGTCGTCTTTCAGCGGCGTGAAGACGGCCCGGATGGACGCCGGATCGATGGTCGGCAAATCACCCTGGACGTTGACCACGATGTCCACCGCCCGCTCGGGATCGAGGGCCTGAAGCGCCTCGTAGATGCGGTCCGACCCCGACTGATGGTCGCTTCGCGTCATCACCGCCTCGAAACCCTGGCCGCGCACGGCTGCGGCGACCTCCTCGACGTCGGTCGCCACGACGACGCGGCCGAGCCCCGCCTCATGCGCCCTTTGCGCGACATGCGCGATCATCGGCCTGCCGGCGATGTCGGCGAGAGGCTTGCCGGGAAGCCTCGTGGAGGCCATTCGGGCCGGGATCAGGACTATGATGGACATCTGGATGAAGGAGCCGGAAAGAGCGGTATCGAAAGTGGCAAAACGTCTCATGGAAACCGCCCTTATAGGTGTTGCAACGACCAAGCAAAAGACCTAGTTTCCGCCCAAATCGGCCGGCCCGGTCGGTTAAAGCAACACTCCGCCTGGCCGCGTGATCTCTGCCGGCTGGGGGACAAGGGAGCCAGGGGCGAATGGACTCTTTCGAATACAACAAGCTGATCGGCGCCTTCCTGGGAACCGTGTTTGTTGTTTTTTCCGTTGGCATCATCTCGGATGCGATCTTCGCCTCTCCCCACCCTGAGAAAGAAGGCTTCATCATCGAGGCCGCCGAGGCCGAAGCCGGCGGCGCCGCCGAGGCCGCTCCCGCCGAGGAGCCGATCGCCGTCAGGCTCGCCTCCGCCGACATCGCTGCCGGCCAGACCGTCGAGAAGAAGTGCTCGGCCTGCCACACGATCGACAGCGGCGGCGCCAACAAGGTCGGCCCCAACCTCTGGAACATCGTCAACCGCCCGATCGCCTCGCATGAGGGCTTCGCCTATTCCGGCGCGATGAAGGAATTCTCCCAGGGCGGCAGCGTCGTCTGGGACTACGAGCACCTGGATCATTTCCTGACCTCGCCGAAAGGCCTGGTCAAGGGAACCGCGATGGGCTTTGCCGGCATCAAGAACCCGACCGAGCGCGCCAACCTGATCGCCTATCTGCGCACGCTCGCCGACACGCCGGCGGCGCTGCCCGAGGCGACTGCCCCGGCGGCCGAGCCGGCTTCCGCTCCTGCCAGCGAAGCGCCCGCAGCCGAACCCGCGGCGCCTGCAGAAGCAGCGCCCGCCGAGGCTGCCCCGGCTCCGGCGGAGCCCGCACCGGCAGAACCTGCACCGGCGCCCGCCGAATGACAAAATTGTAATGCTCGAAATCACGAAAAAGCCGGGTTCAGCCCGGCTTTTTTGTTACAAGGCTTGATCGCCGGCGCCTCTGGCGCAGTTAGTTCGTTGTCCGCAACATCGAGGATTGCATGACATCACCGGCCGTCCTGTTCGCCAAAGCCCTGGTCCCAGCGCTCGTTCTTTTCGGCACCGCCGCCGGCGCGCAGGAATGGCACACCACCTCCTCGCTGATGGGCGAATCGAAATATGGCGAGGATTTCAAGCAGTACGACTATGTGAACCCGGACGCCCCCAAGGGCGGCACGCTGAACTCCGTCGCAAACGGCTCCTTCGACAGCCTGAACCCCTATGTCGTGCGCGGCACGCCGGCTGCCGGCCTGGCGCCCTTCGGCGGTGGCCTGCTCTACGACACGTTGATGGAGCAGTCGATCGACGAGGCGAGCGTCAGCCATCCCCTGCTGGCGGAAGCGTTCAGCTACCCCGCCGACTATTCCTCTGCGACCTACCGCCTGGATCCGCGCGCCAAATGGCACGACGGCCAGCCGGTGACTGTCGACGACGTGATCTGGTCCTTCAACGTGCTCAAGGAGCACAGCCCCTGGTATCGGCGCTACTACGAGAACGTGAAGGAGGCCGTGGCAGTCGGCGAACGGGAGATCGAATTCCGCTTCGACCAGAAGGGCAACCGCGAACTGCCGAAGATCATCGGCGACCTCGCCGTGCTGCCGAAGCACTGGTGGGAAGGCACGGATGCGAAGGGCAAGAAGCGCGACATCACGCAGCCGACGCTGGAGCCGCCGCTCGGCTCGGCCGCCTACAAAATCGAGAGCGTGAAGCCCGGCCAGGAGATCGTCTGGGCGCGTGTTCCGGACTATTGGGGCGCCAAGCTGCCGGTGAAGATCGGGCGCGAAAACTTCGACAAGCGCAAATACATCTACATCCTCGACAGCAACGCAGCCTGGCAGGCCTTCACCAAGGGCGGGATGGAAGACATCAACCCCGAACCGAGCGCGCGCGACTGGAAGACCAAGTACAACTTCCCGGCGCTGGAAAGAGGCGACGTCATCCAGAAGGAGTTCAAGGCGACCAGCAGCGCCAAGTTCCAGGGCTTTGCGATGAATACGAGGCGGCCGCTCTTCGCCGACCGGCGGGTCCGCGAGGCACTGACGCTGGCTTACGACTTCGAGACGCTGAACCGCACCGTATCCTTCGGCCTCAACAAGCGTGTCGACAGCTATTTCATGGGCAGCGAACTCGCCTCGTCCGGCATTCCGCAGGGCAAGGAACTCGAAATCCTCGAGCAGTTCCGCAGCGAACTGCCGCCCGAACTGTTCACCCAGGAGTTCAAGCTGCCGGTCTACAACACGCCGCAGGACGAGCGCACGCATCTGCGCGAGGCGCTGGGGCTCCTGCGCGATGCCGGATGGACCCTGAAGGACGGCCGGCTGGTGGACAAGAACGGCCAGCCCTTCGAGTTCGAGATCCTGAGCAACAGCGACTCTCTGGAAACGGCAATCAACTCATACGCCAATACGCTGCGCAAGATCGGCATCACGGTGCGCATGCGCCTCGTCGATACATCGCAATATACAAACCGCATCAACGACTACGACTTCGACATGATCCTGGCGTCACTCGCGCAGTCGGAATCGCCGGGCAACGAGCAGCGCGAGTTCTGGTCGTCGAAGGCTGCCGACACGCCCGGCTCGCGCAACTATTCGGGCATCAAGAATCCGGTAGTCGACAAGCTCGTGGAGCGCGTCGTCTTCGCCACGGATCGCGAGGATCTGCTGGCGGCAACGCACGCGCTGGACCGGGTGCTGCTGTGGAACTACTACGTCGTCCCGCAGCTGACGCGCGACGTCGTCTGGCTGGCCTACTGGAACAAGTTCGGCATTCCCGACAAGCAGCCGGACTATGTCGGGCCTGACTTAGATTCCTGGTGGATCGATCCCGCCAAGGAGAGCGCATTGGCGTCCAAATACAGAAATTCCAACTGATGCGCAGGCGGGGGCAGGCGCAAGTGCTTCGACGACGTGATTTCCTGGCGCTGGCGGCGAGCGCGGCGGCGGCGCCGCTCCTGCCCGGCCGTGCTTTCGCGGCCAGTGCGACGGACACGCCGCTGCACGGGCTTTCGGCATTCGGCGCGCTGAAGTATCCGCCGGACTTCGCGCATTTCGACTATCTCAATCCCGACGCGCCGAAGGGCGGCGCCATCAATTTTTCGCCACCCAACTGGCTCTACAACCAGAACGTCACGACCTTCAACACGCTGAACAGCTTCGTGCTGACCGGCGACGCGCCGCCACGCATGGAGCTCTGCCACGACACGCTGATGGCGTCGGCGCTCGATGAACCCGATGCCCTCTACGGGCTGCTTGCCGAAACGGTGACGATCTCGGCCGACCGCAACAGCTTCACCTTCAGGCTTCGCCCCGAGGCACGCTGGCATGACGGGACGCCGCTCACCGCCGAGGACGTCGCCTTCACCTACACGATCCTGAAGGAGAAGGGCCATCCGCAGTTTTCGCTGCCGCTCGTCGAAATGACCGCGGCCGAGGCCATCGATCCGGCGACGGTGCGCCTGGCCTTCTCCGGCAAACAATCGTCGAGCACGATCCTCACGGTCGCCGCCTACCCGATCCTCTCGAAGGCGTGGTTCTCCGCGCATCCGTTCGACAGCTCCCAACTCGTCGCGCCGCTCGGCTCCGGTCCCTACAAGGTCCAGCGCGTTTCCGCCGGCCAGACGATCGTCTACGAGCGCGTCGCCAACTATTGGGGTGCCGACCTGCCGGTCAACCGCGGCCTCAACAATTTCGACACGATCCGCATCGACGTCTACCGCGACCGGCAGGCGGGTTTCGAAGCCTTCAAGAAAGGCGACGTGACCTATCGCCAGGAATTCACCTCGCGGGTGTGGGCGACCGGGTACGACTTCCCGGCGCTTAACGAAGGCAAGGTGGTGAGGCGAGAATTTCCCGAGGAAAGGCGCCCGAAGCTGCAGGGCTGGGCGATCAACCAGCGCCGCCCGCACCTGCGCGACCACCGCGTACGCCGCGCGATCGCGCTCTGCTTCGACTTCGAGTGGACCAACCGGAGCCTTTTCTACGGCCTCTATGAACGCTCGCAGTCCTGTTTCCAGCAGTCGGAGTTCGTCGCCGAGGGCATGCCGTCGGCGGAGGAACTCGCCCTACTCGAGCCGCTGCGCACCGAGATACCGGAAGAGGTTTTCGGCGAGGCCGTCGTGCAGCCGGTCTCAAATGCGTCCGGCCGCGACCGGAAGCTTCTGGGTGAAGCGTCCCGGCTGCTTGCCGAGGCCGGCTGGAAGCGGCAGGGCTCATTCGTCCAGAACGACAAGGGCGAGCGCCTCAAGCTCGAGATCCTCGTCAACGACGAGGTCTTCGTCCGCATCGATTCGCCCTTCGTGGAGAACCTCAGGGCGGTGGGCGTCGACGCGTCGATCCGCCAGGTTGACCCCGCGCAATACGCGGTCCGGCAGAACGATTTCGATTTTGACATGGTCGGCCTTGCCCTGCAGCTTCCGGCGACGCCGACCCAGAGCACGCTGGAGAACATCTTCCATTCGCGCTCGGCGGCGACGCCTGGCTCGCGCAACCTGCCCGGCACGGCGAGCCCGGCCGTCGACAAGCTTGTCGCGATTGCCGGCGGCGCCGGGCGCCGCGAGGAGCTGACGGTTGCGATGCGCGCGCTCGACCGGGTCTTGCGCGCACGCATGGACTGGATTCCAAATTGGTATTCGGCGAATCACCGGGCCGCATTCTGGGACATGTTCGGTTTCGTCGAGCCGAAGCCGGACTACGGCTTTCCGGTTGAGACGATGTGGTGGTTCGACAAGGACAAGGCGGCGGCGATTGGTAAAGCCTGAGGCACTATCCGGCGAAGCGGCGCAACAGCATGCCTGTCGCTCTGTCGCCAGGCCGAAGGCTTATGGCGCCGCGGGAGCTTCCCTCTGATGGCCGCCTATATCCTACGGCGCATCCTGCTGATGATCCCGACGCTGCTCGGCATCATGGCGATCTCCTTTGCCGTCATCCAGTTCGCGCCCGGCGGCCCGGTCGAGCAGGTGATCGCCAAGCTGACCGGCCAGAGCGGAGGCGATCCGCTTTCCGGCGGCGCGGGCGACGCGCTCGGCGGCCAGGACAATCTCGGCTCCGGCGGCGAGACCTCGTCGAAATATCGCGGAGCGCAGGGGCTCGATCCCGAATTCATCGCCAAGCTGGAGAAACAGTTCGGCTTCGACAAGCCGCCGCTCGAACGCTTCGGCCTCATGATCTGGAATTATGCGCGCTTCGACTTCGGCGACAGCTATTTCCGTGACATCTCGGTCGTGCAGCTGATCCTGGAGAAGATGCCGGTGTCGATCTCGATCGGCCTCTGGATCACGCTGATCTCCTATCTGATCTCGATCCCGCTCGGCATCCGCAAGGCGGTCAAGGACGGCTCGGCCTTCGACGTGTGGACGAGCGCCATCGTCATCGTCGGCTACGCCATTCCCGGCTTCCTCTTCGCCATCATGCTGATGGTGTTCTTCGCCGGCGGCTCGTTCTTCGACTGGTTCCCGCTGCGCGGACTGACCTCCGACAATTTCGACCAGCTCAACTGGTGGCAGAAGATCGTCGACTATTTCTGGCACCTCGCCCTGCCGCTGACGGCAATGGTGCTGTCGGCCTTCGCCACGACCACGCTGCTGACCAAGAACTCCTTCCTCGACGAGATCCGCAAGCAATATGTGGTGACGGCGCGCGCCAAGGGCCTGTCCGAGCGGCAGGTGCTCTACGGCCACGTCTTCCGCAACGCGATGCTGATCATCATCGCCGGCTTTCCCGGCGCCTTCATCTCGGCCTTCTTCACGGGATCGCTGCTCATCGAGAACATCTTCTCGCTCGACGGCCTCGGCCTGCTCGGCTTCCGCTCGGTGATCGACCGCGACTATCCCGTCGTCTTCGCCAACCTCTACATCTTCTCGCTGATCGGCCTGTTCGTCAGCCTGATCTCCGATCTGATGTACACCTGGATCGATCCGCGCATCGACTTCGAGCGGAGGGACGTATGACGGCCGCCGCCGATACGATGCCCGCCCACGCGCCGAAGCGGCCGTGGCTGTCGCCGCTCAACCGGCGGCGCTGGGCGAACTTCAAGGCAAACCGGCGCGGCTACTGGTCGCTCTGGATATTCCTCGTGCTCTTCGTCCTATCGCTGTTCTCCGAACTGATCGCCAACGACCGGCCGATCCTCGCCTTCTACAAGGGCGAGCTGCTGTTTCCGGTGGCGATCGACTATCCGGAGGAGAAATTCGGCGGCTTCTACGCCATCACCGACTATCGCGACCCGGTGATCCAGGACGAGATCCAGGCCAATGGCTGGCTGATCTGGCCGCCGGTCCGCTATTCCTACCGGACGGTGAACAACCAGATTCCTTCGGCTGCGCCGGCAAAGCCGTCCTGGCTCTACGACAGGGAGACGCGCTGCAAGGCCTATCCGCTGGGCGTCGACGACCCCAACTGCACGATCGGCAACTGGAACTGGCTCGGCACCGACGACCAGGCGCGCGACGTGCTCGCCCGCGTCATCTACGGCTTTCGCGTCTCCGTGCTGTTCGGGCTGATCCTGACGCTCGGCTCGGCCGTCATCGGCGTGTCGGCCGGAGCGGTGCAGGGTTATTTCGGCGGACTGACCGATCTTCTCTTCCAGCGCTTCATCGAGATCTGGACAGCGATACCCGTCCTCTATCTCCTGCTCATCGTGGCCGCAGTGCTGCCGCCCGGCTTCTTCATCCTGCTCGGCCTGATGCTCCTGTTCTCCTGGACCGCCTTCGTCGGCGTGGTACGCGCCGAGTTCCTGCGCGCCCGCAACTTCGAATATGTCAACGCGGCGCGCGCGCTCGGCGTCTCCAACGCCACGATCATGCGCCGGCACCTGCTGCCCAACGCAATGGTGGCGACGCTGACCTTCCTGCCGTTCATCCTCAACGGCTCGATCACCACGCTGACCTCGCTCGACTTCCTCGGCTTCGGCCTGCCGCCGGGATCGGCCTCGCTCGGCGAACTGCTGCGCCAGGGCCAGCGCAACCTCAACGCGCCGTGGCTCGGTATCTCCGGCTTCGTCGTCATCTCGCTGATGCTGTCGCTGCTGATCTTCGTCGGCGAGGCGACCCGCGACGCCTTCGACCCCAGGAAGACCTTCCGGTGAGCGAGAGGTCATGGTATAATTCCTCCAATTTTCTACCATGGAGGCGTTCATGGGCATGAACATAAAGAACCCGGTCGTCGAGCGCCTTGCCAAGGAACTCGCCAACGAGACCGGCGAGACCATGACGTCGGCCATACAGGGCGCGCTGGAAGAAAAGCTGCAGCGCTTGCGGCGCGAGCGCGACGTCGAGGAAAAAATCCGCCGCATCGACGAGCTTCTGGCGAGCATTCCGCCACCGCCGCCCGGCGTCACCAGCGATCATTCCGATCTCTACGACGAATGGGGGCTGCCGGCTTGATCGTCGATGCCTCGGCACTGCTGGCGATCTTGATGGGCGAGCCTGAGCGTCGGCAATTCCGTGCGCTCATCGCCCGATCCGGCAGCGCCCAGATTTCGCCGGTCAACTATCTGGAGGTCTGTTTGCGTATCGATCGTGGCGCCACGCCCGACATGGCGGATGCACTGGAACCGCTTCTCGGCCGGCTCGACCTGACCATCGCGACGGTCGGTCCCGAACAGGCACATCTCGCCCGCGAAGCCTTCCAGCGCTATGGCAAAGGCAAGCACGCCGCCAAGCTGAACCTCGGCGACTGCTTCGCCTATGCGCTCGCCAAGGCGCGCGGCGAGCCGCTCCTCTTCAAGGGCGACGACTTTCGCCTGACCGATGTAGAGGTCGCCATTTGACCTCCCCCCTCCTCTCCGTCCGCGATCTTTCCGTTGCCTTCGAGCAGGGCGGCAAGACCTCCACCGCGGTCGACCATGTGTCGTTCGACATCGCGAAGGGCGAGACGCTGGCGCTGGTCGGCGAATCCGGCTCCGGCAAGTCGGTCTCGGCGCTCTCCGTGCTGAAGCTCCTGCCCTATCCGCCCGCCAGCCATCCGTCCGGGCAGATCCTGTTCGAAGGCAAGGACCTGCTGGCGCTCGGCGAGAACGAGTTGCGCCGGGTGCGCGGCAACAAGATCACCATGATCTTCCAGGAGCCGATGACCTCGCTCAACCCGCTGCATACGATCGAGCAGCAGATCATGGAAATCCTTTCGCTTCACCAGGGGATGCGCGATCGGCCCGCCAGGGAACGCACGCTCGAACTGCTGAAGGAAGTCGGTATCCGCGATCCCGAGAAGCGGCTCGGCGCCTATCCGCACCAGCTCTCGGGCGGCCAGCGTCAGCGCGTCATGATCGCCATGGCGCTCGCCAACGAGCCCGACCTTTTGATCGCCGACGAGCCGACCACCGCGCTCGACGTCACCGTGCAGGCGCAGATCCTCGAGCTGCTGGCGAAACTGAAGGCGAAGAAGGGCATGTCGATGCTCTTCATCACCCACGATCTCGGCATCGTCAGGAAGATCGCCGACCGCGTCTGCGTGATGACCAAGGGCAAGATCGTGGAGACCGGGCCGACGAAGGACATCTTCGCCAACCCGCAGCACGAATATACCCGCCATCTGCTTGCCGCCGAGCCGAAGGGCAAGCCGCCCGCCGCAGACGCCTCGGCGAAGACGGTGATGTCGGGGACCGACGTGAAGGTCTGGTTCCCGATCAAGCAGGGTTTCTTCCGCAAGGTGGTCGACCATGTGAAGGCGGTCGACGGCATCGACGTCACCGTGCGCGCGGGGCAGACGCTCGGCGTGGTCGGCGAATCCGGCTCCGGCAAGACGACGCTCGGCCTGGCGCTCGCGCGCATGATCTCGTCGGAGGGCCGCATCCATTTCGACGGGCACGACATCGACAAGCTTTCCTTCAGCGCCATGCGGCCGCTGCGCCGCGAACTGCAGATCGTCTTCCAGGACCCGTTCGGCTCGCTCAGCCCCCGCATGTCGGTGTCGGAGATCATCGAGGAAGGGCTCGCCATCCACGAGCCGGCGCTGTCGGCCGACGAACGGGACGGCCGCGTCGTCGCCGTGCTCGAGGAAGTCGGCCTCGATCCGGAAACCCGCTTCCGCTATCCGCATGAATTCTCCGGCGGCCAGCGCCAGCGCATCGCGATCGCGCGCGCCATGGTGCTGAAGCCGAAATTCGTCATGCTGGACGAACCGACCTCGGCGCTCGACATGAGCGTGCAGGCGCAGGTCGTCGATCTCCTGCGCAACCTGCAAGCCAAGCACGACCTCGCCTATCTGTTCATCAGCCACGACCTCAAGGTGATCCGAGCGCTCGCTAACGACGTGATCGTCATGCGCAACGGCAAGATCGTGGAATACGGGCCGTCGGAGCAGATATTCGAACGGCCGCAGACCGACTACACAAGGGCGCTGATCTCGGCGGCGTTCCGGATCGAGGCCGCCCCGGCCAGCGTGGTCAGCGAATAGACCGGGCATGGCTCCTGAAAGCTGCAGACTTTTCGGGCAAGACCGTGCTTGCAACAATAAGGACTCTCGGAGGAATCATGCCTGAAACGCAAAAGGGCCGCATCCTGCTCGCCATGACCGGGTACAACTCCCGGCAATGGTATGAGATTCTTTCTCAGGAGCGCGAGGTGGTGACCGAGCCGTCCGGGGCCGCCGACCCGTCCATCACCTATGCGGTGGTGTGGAAGCAGCAGCCCAACCTTTTGTCGAAGCTGCCCAACCTGCGCGTCATCTTCTCCGTCGGCGCCGGCGTCGATCACATCCTCAGCGACCCTACCCTTCCCGACGTGCCTATCGTCCGCGTGGTCGCCGACAACCTCACCCAGCACATGACCGACTATGTGCTGTGGCGAGTGCTCGACCACCACCGCCAGGGCATGCTCTACCGCGCCCAGCAGAAGCGCAGGGTCTGGCGCGAGCCGCCGCAAAGGCCGGCGAACGACGTGTCGGTCGGCATCATGGGGTTTGGCGAGCTCGGCCGCGCCGCGGCGGGGCCGCTTCTCGCCGCCGGCTTCCGGGTGAACGGCTGGAGCCGCAGCGAGCATTCGATGACCGATGTCGCCACCTTCCACGGAGAGAAGGGACTGACGCCCTTTCTCAACGCGACCGACATCCTCGTCGTGCTGTTGCCGCTGACGCCAGACACCACCGGCATCATCAACTACAGGCTCCTGAAACAGCTCCGGAAACGCAACGGGCTCGGCGGCGCCGTGCTGATCAATGCCGGCCGCGGCAAGCTGCAGAAGGACGCCGACATCATAAAGGCGCTCGACGACGGAATCCTGAAGGAAGCAAGCCTCGACGTGTTCGAGGTCGAGCCGCTGCCGAAGACCAGCCCGCTGTGGAACCATCCGCGGGTGTTCGTGACACCGCATTCGGGGGCGACATCCGACGCGACCTATCTGGCGCCGCCCATGCTGGAGCAGATGGACGCCTTCGAGCGCGGCGAAAAGCTGAAGAACCTCGTCGACCGCAAGGCCGGGTATTGAGGCGGCTTAGGGCCGCCTGAAGCCGGTCGGGCCGCCATAGAGATAGCCGATGCGGTCGATCGCATCGGCCAGGCCCTCACGCGATACGAGCATGGTGTGGCCGTTGGCATGGATCATGGTCCGCTCGTCGGTCATGATGGCGACGTGCCCCTTCCAGAACACGAGGTCGCCGCGCCTGAGGCCTGAATGGTCATGGCCGGGCTCGACCGGCTCGCCGAGCGTCGCTGCCTGCATGTCGGAATCGCGCAGCACGTCGCGTCCGGCCATGCGCATGGCAAGCTGCACCAGGCCGGAGCAGTCGATGCCGAAGGAGGTCGAGCCGCCCCAGAGATAGGGCGTCATCAGTAGCGCCTCGGCAACGGCGACATAGTCGTCGGATAGCTCGCCGGCCGGCCTGAGATGCCCTGCTATCATCGCCTCGCCGGTCGTCAGCAGCGCATAAAGCGTGCCGCGCGTCTCGGTAAAATTCGTCACCGTCACGGAGGAGCCGAGCGACAGTTCGCCGTGGCGGGGCAGCTTCAGGTCCGGACCGGGATAGAGAAAACTGCGCGGCGCGGAGACGAGATGGGTCGGCTCGGCCGCACGCGGGCCGAGTGAGCCGCCCGAGACATAACCGACATAACCGTCGCGCATGGCCTGGACCCAGGCCCAGCCCTCGGTTTCCTCGAAGACAATGACGTCGTCGCCGCGCAGCAACTGCGTGTTCAGCCCGGCGTCCGGGCGCGGCTCGCCCAGCATGTCGGCCACCTCAGCGACGATCCGGGCCGGCGTTCCGGCGACAAAACGCTCGGCCGCCACCTCGCCCCTCAACCTAGCGTCGGCGAGGTCGGGCCGGAAGGCGTGCAGTCTTCTGTCATAGGCAGTCAAAGGGGGAGCTCCTGTGCTTTGGCGATGATAGCATCGCCAAAACGCTCGACATAGAGCGCACCCTCGACGGTCCGCCTTATCAGCACGTTGCGCCTGTCCTTCTCGTCGCGGTGACGCGACACGAGCTTCAGCGCCCCCATCGTGTCCAGCGCACGCGTGATCACCGGCTTGGTCACCTCAAGTCTGGCGGCCAGCCCCCGGACGGTGTGAGGCGGCGGATCGAGATAGATGGTGAGGAGGATCGCCATCTGGCGCATGGTCAGGTCAGGCGCATCGTCGCGCACGTCCGACAAGGTGACCTGTTGCCAGAGCCGCAAGGCTTGTATCGGACGCAGAACGATCATGGCGCCATGATGGGCGGAAATCGTTTCGTATCCGTTTCATTCGGATCTACCGATTCGGGCTCAGCACATCCGACGGCGATCAACCGTAGCGCTGCGAAATCACCTGCTCCAGCGCACGAATCCCCTGCGCCTCGCCGCCGGCCGGGCCGTGCGGCCGGTCGGACGGGTTCCAGGCGAAGATGTCGAAATGCGCCCAACTGCCGGCCTTCTCGACGAAGCGCTTCAGGAACAGCGCCGCGGTGATCGAGCCGGCAAAGCCGTCCGATGTGACGTTGTTCATGTCGGCGACCTTGGACGACAGTTTCACGCCGTAGGGCCGCCAGAGCGGCATGCGCCACAGCGGATCCTCCTGTGCCCCGGCGGCGGCGGCCAGATCGGCGGCGAGGCGGTCGTCGTCGGTGTAGAAGGGCGGCAGGTCGGGGCCAAGCGCGACGCGGGCGGCGCCCGTCAGCGTCGCCATGTCGACCAGCATTTGCGGCTCCTCCTCGTCGGCCAGCGCCAGCGCATCGGCCAGCACCAGCCTGCCTTCGGCGTCCGTATTGCCGATCTCGACGCTGAATCCCTTGCGGCTCGCCAGCACGTCACCCGGCCGGAATGCGTTGCCGGAAATGGCGTTCTCGACCGCCGGTATCAGCACGCGCAGCCGCACCTTCAGCCGCGCGGCCATGATCATCGAGGCGAGACCGAGGACATTGGCCGCGCCGCCCATGTCCTTCTTCATGAGGAGCATGCCGGAGGACGGCTTGATGTCGAGCCCGCCGGTGTCGAAGCAGACGCCCTTGCCGACCAGCGTCACCTTCGGCGCGGATTTTTCACCCCAGACCATGTCGATCAGCCGCGGCGCCTTGTCAGAGGCACGGCCCACGGCATGGATCATGGGAAAATTCCCGGCCAGAAGATCGTCGCCCTTGACGACCGCTACCTTTGCCTTGTGCCTGCGGGCAAGCACGCGGGCCGCCTGCTCGAGCTCGTCGGGACCCATGTCGTTGGTCGGCGTGTTGACGAGGTCGCGCGTCAGCGAAACCGCTTCTGCCGTCCGCTGCAGCCAGGCGGCGTCGGCGCCGGCCGGCACGGCCAGCCGGATATCCTTGCCGGGCTTCTTGCCGTAGCGGGTGAACACGTAGCCGCCGAGCACGATGCCAAGCGTCGACAGCGCCGGGTCGGCAGGCGCCGCGGCGAAATGCCAGTCGCCTTCGGGCAGGGCCTTCGCCAGCGCGCCGGCGCCCAGCGCCGCCGTGTCATCGGGCCTGCCGATGCCGAACAGGGCCGCGGCCACCTTGCCGCCGCGACCGGGGACGAGCAGGGACCGACCCGCCTCGCCATTGAAGCCGGTGGCCTTTGCCCAGGCCAAGGTCTCCGCGTCGAGCCCGGACTGCCTCAGGCCGTCCTTCTCGACCAGATGGATGGGGCGCGAGCCGCGCGGCTTCTTCTCGATCAGTTCGACAGGCATGCGGACATTCCTTGACCAGCGATGGCCCTATGAGGCCACACAATAAACCGGCGCTCACGCACCTTCAGAGATCTCCTCAAGAAGCATCCTTGCGGCCGGGCCAATTCGAGACAATTCATCTGCTGCCATTTCACGACGCCAGACGCCAATGCGTTCCAGACGAGGCGGCGATCTGACGCCGGCCTGCTGCAGGAGCCTGTCCTCTTTGCTAACCACAAGCGACCCGTCAATGCGATACCTGGCGCGATGCTCGGCCAGTCGCAAGGGCGCACGCTCGAAGTACCGCAGCATTTGCGGCTGATAGTTCAAACCGACAAATTCGCACAAATCTTGCAACGCAGCCGCTGGTTCACGGATCAAATCAGCGAATCTCACCTCTCGATAGGCCAACCCTGCAGCCAATCTTCTGGCTCTACCGATCTGCTCAGCCCAGATATTCACGAGTTCTGCCCGGTCCTTTGTCGGGGCGAACCATCTCTGCCTCCATGAGACAGCAACGTCACGCCCGTCGCGGATAATATGGATAAAGCGAGCCTCGGGCAGCACCCGCGCCACGTCCGGCATGCTCAGAAGATACGACGGCGTCTTGTCTCCCGCCCTCGTTTTACCGTGTGCCTGTGCGTAGAGTTGGTAGAACAGCCTCAGAACATCTTCGAGTTGTGCGCCGACCGGCAGACTGCGCGCCTGCTGCAGGAACACGGCTTCATCCAGGCCAAAATCCGCCCATGCCGGTGAACCGTCCGGGAATCCCGTGATTGCGGACGCCGCCTGGCTTGGGTTGTCGCTTGCGGCGCGAATACGAGGACCAAGCAAGAATCCCGTCTCCGGCGGAATGGCCAGATCCGAATGCGAGTCCAACATCATTCGCAACAACGTCGTCCCGGACCGCGGCACGCCAACGATCACCGGGAATGGCGGGAGGCTGGGTTCGATCCGGCCCGCGCACACTATGATTTCCAGACGCTGTGCTTGATTCGACTGTAAGCCTGTACGGCCCGCCAGGCTCGCGAGGCCTTCATGGTCGACAACTCGTTCTCCAGGCGCGCAACCTGCTCACCCAGCTTCAAGGCTTCAGATTGTGCACGGGCCAACTCCGTCTCCAGTTTTTCGACTCTTTCCCGAGCTTCCGTGCCGGCTTTCAACTGCCCGGATCGCATAGTGGCCAGGTCGACACTGAGCTGCTCTGCTCTATGGCGGATGCGATTCCGGTCCTTAACGACAGGTGAGAGCCAGCGGAGATATCGAGAAGCAAGAGCAAGAGACTCCTTGGACGAAGCGGGATCCGAACGGCCATGCCAGGCATGTATGACCTCGCCGTAGAGCGCCAGATACTGCTCGGCGGCACCAGTCAACGATGCGGTGGCCCGCATCGTTGCGGCAACCTTTGAGGCGTCGGCGGGATCATAAGCCGCAAGGGCCTGTTGCACCACTTGCTGCGACAGCGGCTTCTGCAATGTGCGCACTCCGAAGTTGAGGCGGCGAAGCTCGTCAAGATTGGCAGACGTGACGAGCCCGGCGATTCGGGAGTAGTCCGAAACGACGACCGCGCATCCGGTCGCGAGGGCTTCCATCGCCGCTCGCGCCTTCGCGAACACAACATCATACTGGAGTAGGACTTCTTCCGGCGTGGCCGTGGGCCGGCCCGAACCGACACCGACAACGTCGAGCCGCTCGATGCCAAGGGAACGACACGCGTCGCGTATGGCGTCGTGGACCCCGGAGGCGTAGTTGCTGAATACGAGGGCGCTGCGAGGTTTTGGCGGAAGCGGCTGCCGCGGCGCGAAACGGTCGAGGTCCACAAAATTGTATATGGTGGAGATCTGATCCGGGCTGATGCCGTCAGCCGTCAAGAGGCGTTCCCGGCACAAATCGTCCACGGCGACATATTTGCGGATGGACGGAAATCGTGGGGGGCTCTCCTCCCATGGTATCCAGCCGTGACACACAAAGATGGCGGGCGTTTCTGGAAAATGCAGGGCTGCCGTCATTGTCTCGTGATGGTGATGCCCGTGGATTATATCTGGGGCTTCGGCAATCTTGGCGAGATCATCGACAACGGGGATGGTTGCCGCTTGCATTTCTTCGGCGACCGTTCCGAGCACGGTGCTGTAGGCGATCGGATTGTGCCCTTTTCGGACAAGCTCGAGGGCCAGATCGCGAACGACCAACTCTGAACCAGCCCTCTCGTGCAGCGTGTTGTTGGTGATAAGAATCCGCAGCGGTCGCGTTGGTCGATCAGAAGGCATGTGCCTGCGATCCTGCCCGCAGCACAACGACGAGCGGTCCAGCCATGCCCGAGCCTTCAACAATCATGACTGGCCGCCGAAGGCGCGCGCCCGCGCAGGGTTTCCAAATGAAGTTCCTCCGCTGTCAATGTCGCGCGTGACCACGCTGCCGGCGCCCACGAATGCGTTCTCCCCAATCGTCACGCCAGGCAGAATCAAGCTCCCGCCTCCTATACGCGCGCCCCTCATTATCACCGGATAGCGAAGCGCATCGCCATTCAACGGGTCATTGAGCGTGACAACGCCCGGACCGATGAAGACGTCATCCTCTATCGTGACCCCACGCGTAATGTGACATGCAGTCTGGATGGAGACGTTGTTGCCGATCTCACAGCTACAGATGTTGCAATGTGATCCGATCAAGCAGTTTGTGCCTATGACAGCGCCAGCATGAAGCAGCGAAAACGACCCAATGCGCGTGCCAGCTCCAATCCTGACGTCCTCCTGCACCTCGGTCAGGTGCATGTTGTAAAATAGAACCTCGGGATAACGCGAGGACAAGTCCATATCCTTCAACCTTCCCAAATGCGCTTTTCGCCAGACTCCCGCTCAAGCGGAAATGCAGGTTGGATCATCGAAGCGCTTTCCGTAGCGGACTGGGGCGGCTGTGTCACCTCGCCAATCTTGACCAAATTGCCCACGCCCTCAGGCCACGACTGCTCATTTTAACGATCCGTTAGGGTTAACGGAATATTGCTTCTGGTCGACGCTTGGCCCCTGCGGGTGGGCCGCGCGGACGAATGGGAGACCCGGGGGCAGATGTTGACCAGCCGCTCGATGAACGCAACGAGAAAAAGATTGCTTCGGGCGACAGTCGCGATCACGTTGGCAGCAACGGTCGCGGGTTGCGGCACGAGCAAGCTGACCACCGGCTCCATTTCAAGGGACGGCGGCAAGCCCGTCGAACAGATGTCCGCCAGCGAACTCGCCAACACGGGCGCCTCGCTCGGCAAATCCTACGCCGCCGATCCTTCCGACAAGTCGACGGCAATGCGCTATGCGCAGGTGCTGCAGATGAACGGCCGCACCGACCAGTCGCTGGCCGTCGTGCGCAAGCTGGCCATCGCCTATCCCAAGGATCGCGAAGTGCTCGCCGCCTACGGCAAGGCGCTCGCCAGCGCCGGCGAACTGGAGCCTGCGCTCGACGCGGTGCGCCGCGCGCAGACGCCAGAATATCCGGACTGGAAGCTGGTGTCGGCGGAAGCGGCGATCCTCGACCAGTTGGGCAAGTCCGGCGAGGCGCGCAAGCTCTACCGCCGCGCGCTCGACCTCAAGCCGAACGATCCCTCGATCCTCTCCAACCTTGGCATGTCCTACGTGCTGGAGGGCGATCTGAGGACCGCTGAGACCTATATGCGCTCGGCCTCCAGCCAGCCCAACGCCGACAGCCGCGTTCGCCAGAACCTGGCGCTCGTCGTCGGCCTGCAGGGTCGCTTCGAGGAAGCGGAGAAGATTGCCAGCGCCGAACTCTCACCCGAACAGGCGAAGGCCAACGTCACCTATCTGCGCGGCATGCTGGCCCAGCAGAACGCCTGGAGCCAGCTCAAGGACGACGACAAGAAGAAGTCCAAGGTCAACTGAGCGGCTTCCCATCGGCGACCGTCGACCGGCACGTTTCAGCCTGACGACAAGGCGCGCGGCGCCACGATCTTCGGCATGATTTTCCCGAGCATCGTCCAGCGCCAAAGCAGCTGGAAGGTCGAACTATTTCAATTGCTTAACTCACGCTGACAGATGCCCGAGGACAAATCCGGGCATCGCGACGCGCGAGCGGGAACGCCGGTCGTCGATCCGGGCAGACGCCCCTATGCGCGTCTACTGATGGTCGACCTTCTGGCTGTCGCCGAACAGGCCGCCACGCGCGCTGACCTGGATGGCGGCGGGACCGAGGATGATCGCAAAAAGCACCGGCAGGAAGAACAGGATCATCGGCACGGTGAGCTTGGGCGGCAGCGCGGCGGCCTTCTTCTCCGCGGCGTTCATGCGCATGTCGCGACTCTCATTGGCGAGCACGCGCAGCGCGTGGGCGACCGGCGTGCCATAACGCTCGGCCTGGATCAGCGCCTGGGTCACCGATTTCACCGATTCCAGCCCGGTGCGGGCATTCAGGTTCTCGTAGGCCTGCCGGCGTTCGGGAAGATAGGAGAGCTCGGCATTGGTCAGTATCAGTTCCTCGGCCAGCCCGACCGACTGGCCGCCGATCTCGTCGGCCACCTTCCTGATCGCGGCCTCGATCGACATGCCCGACTCCACGCAGATCAGCATCAGGTCGAGCGCGTCGGGCCATGCGAGCTGGATCGACTGCTTGCGCTTGGTGGCGCGGTTGTTGACGTAGAGAACCGGCGCGTAGAAGCCGCCATAGGCAGCGAGGATGCAGACGAAACCCTTGATGATGAGCGGCTGCTCCGGCAGGCCGCCGAGCAGGAACACGTAAGCGGCGGCAGCGAAGAAGAAGACGAACGGCAGCACAAGCCGGAAGAACAGGAAACGCGTGAGCGGATTCTGGCCGCGGAAGCCGGCGACCTTCAGCTTGGCGACGGTGTTCTCGTCGGCGAGCGCGCGCCGGAGGTCGAGCCGGTCGACGATGGCGCGCATGCCGAGCGACTGCTCCTCGCGCAGGCCCTTGCGGCGGCGGTCAGCCTCGGCGGCGAGCCGGGCGCGCTGCTTGATGCGCAGCTCGTCGCGCTCCAGCGCCACCGATTTCATTCGCGACTTCAACGTGTTGCCGGCGAGCGACGGCATCAGCGTGAAGAAGGTGGCGAAGACGGCGATGCCGACGAGCAGGGCGATCAGGAAGACCGGATCGGTGAGGCCCTTGACGACTTGAGCGGTCATGGTGCGCCCCCTACACTTCGAAGTTCATCATCTTGCGCATCACGAAGATGCCGATCGACATCCAGAGTCCGGACACGCCGAGGATGAGGTGACCGGTGCTGGTCGTGAACAGCGGCATGATGTAGTTCGGGCTGGACATGTAGACCAGGAAGGCGACGATGAAGGGCAGCGCGCCGATGATGGCGGCAGAGGCCTTGGCCTCCATCGACAGCGCTTGGACCTTCGCCTTCATCTTCTTGCGGTCGCGCAGGACGCGCGACAGGTTGCCCAGTGCTTCCGACAAATTGCCGCCGGCCTGCTGCTGGATCTGGATGACGATGCCGAAGAAGCCCGCCTCGGGGCAGGGCATCGTCTCCTGCATGCGCAGCGCTGCGTCCGGGATCGATATGCCGACCTGCTGCGCCTCGACGATGCGGCGGAACTCCGTCTTCACCGGCTCCTGCGCCTCCGAGGCGATCAGCCTGATGCCGTCGTTCAGCGGCAGGCCGGACTTCACCGCGCGCACGATGACGTCGAGCGCGTTGGGAAACTCGTTGAGGAACGCCTTCACCCGCCGGGCGCGGAGAAACGAAACGAACCAGCGCGGCAGGCCGAGCGCGCCGGCGAGGAGCGCACCCGGCAGGATGAGCAGTGGCGCACCGGCGAAATAGGCAAGCACCGTCAGCACGATGCCGCAGACGGCCGAATAGATGTAGAAGCGCTCGACGGAGACCTGCAGACCGGCCTGCTTGAGCTGAACCCTCAGGGGCGGCTTGCGGACATTCTTGTCAGTGGCGAGATGCTTGGCGTCGAGCTCCTTCAGCGAATCCTGCACCGACTTCCTGCGCTTCGCGGCTTCCGCGACTCGATCGCGATTCGCCTTTACGACCGACCGGTCGGTCTCCGCCTTCTTGACAGTGTCGAGCCGCCGCTCGGTAGTCTTTTCCTCGGCGATGGTGTTGAACAGAAACGCGTAGGCGACCGCACCGGCGCTGAAGCCGGCGAGCACGATGAAGACCAGTACGGTGGTGTCGACGCCGAACATTGCCTCAGCTTTTTCCCGATCCGCGCATCAGCTTGCACGCTTCTCCATCGAGTCCAGCGCCGAGGCCAGCCGCTGTTCCTCGCCATAGTAGCGCGCGCGCTCCCAGAAATGCGGCCGGCCGACGCCGGTCGAAACATGCTCGCCGATCAGCCTGCCGCCGGCGTCCTCGCCCTTGATGTTGTAGAGGACGAGATCCTGCGTGATGATGACGTCGCCTTCCATGCCGATCACCTCGGTGATGTGGGTGATGCGGCGGGAGCCGTCGCGCAGGCGCGCCGCCTGGATGATGACGTCGACAGAGCCGACGATGATCTCGCGTACCGTCCTCTGTGGCAGGGTGTAGCCACCCATGGCGATCATCGATTCCATGCGGTTCAGGCATTCGCGCGGGCTGTTGGAGTGGATAGTGCCCATCGAGCCGTCATGGCCGGTGTTCATCGCCTGGAGCAGGTCGAAGACCTCGGGGCCGCGCACCTCGCCGACGATGATGCGCTCGGGGCGCATGCGCAGGCAGTTCTTGACCAGGTCGCGCATGGTCACCTCGCCCTCGCCTTCGAGGTTGGGCGGGCGCGTCTCGAGACGCACCACATGCGGCTGCTGCAGTTGCAGCTCGGCCGAGTCCTCGCAGGTGATGACGCGCTCCTCGCGGTCGACGTAATTGGTCAGGCAGTTGAGGAGCGTCGTCTTGCCCGAGCCGGTGCCGCCCGAGATGATGACGTTGCAGCGCACGCGCCCGATGATCTTCAGCACCTCGGCGCCGGCCGGCGAGATGGCGCCGAACTTCATGATCTGGTCGAGCGTCAGCTTGTCCTTCTTGAACTTGCGGATGGTGAGCGCGGTGCCGTCGATGGCGAGCGGCGGCGCGATCACGTTGACGCGCGACCCGTCGGGAAGGCGGGCGTCGCAGATCGGGGAGGATTCGTCGACGCGGCGTCCGACCTGGCTGACGATGCGCTGGCAGATGTTGAGCAGCTGCTGGTTGTCGCGGAAGCGGATACCGGTCTGCTCGACCTTGCCGTTGACCTCGATGTAGACGTTCTTCGAGCCGTTGACCATGATGTCGGCGATGTCGTCGCGGGCGAGCAGCGGCTCGAGCGGGCCGTAGCCCAGCACGTCGTTGCAGATATCCTCGAGCAGCTCTTCCTGCTCGGCGATCGACATCGCGAAATTCTTGATCGCGATAATGTCGTTGACGATGTCGCGGATTTCCTCGCGCGCGCTGTCGGGATCGAGCTTGGCGAGCTGCGACAGGTCGATCGTGTCGATCAGCGCCGAGAAGACCTGGCTCTTGGTGTCGTAATAGCTCTCGCTGCGCTCGCGCTGGAGCCGACGCGGTTCAGGCACCGTCGGCGGCGCCTCGATCGGACGGCGCACGACGGGCGGCGCGGCCGATGCTGCCACCGGCTTGAGCTCCGGCGCTTGGGGCGCGGGCGCCGGCGGCTCTACCGCTGGCTGCACGGGTGGCCGGAATTCCGGCATCACTCTCGTGCCTTCGTCGTTGCCTCTTCTGCCGAACATCTTCTACCGATCCGCCCAGTCTGTTCTTCTCAACCTATTTCTTCTTCTTCAGTGCGAGCTTTCCGAGCAGGCCGCCCAGCGCGGCCTTCTTCTTCGCCTTGACCTCGCTGCGCCCCGTCAGCACATGCGCGATGTCGTTCATGACTGCTGTCACCGGGTGGGCGGCATCCATCTCGCCGAGCATGCGCCCATTATTGGCGGCGTTGCCGAACAGCAGCGGCTCGAACGGAATGACGGCGATCGGCGTGATGCCCAGCGGTTCGGAGAAGTCATTGGGCTTGATCTCGGGACGCTTGGGCACGCCGGCCTGATTGATGATCAGCTTCGGCGGCGGGTCATTGGGCCGGAGCCGCTTCAGCATGTCGATGAGGTTCTTGGTGTTGCGCAGGTTGGCGAGCTCCGGCGTCGCCGTGACGACGACCTCGTCCGCCTTGGTGAGGGTCGCCCTCGACCAGCCGGTCCAGACATGCGGCATGTCGAGCACGAGCAGCGGCGCGCTGCGCTGCGCGGTGTCGATGATCTGCGTGAAGGCGTCGTGGTCGAAGTCGTAGACGCGCTCCAGCGTCGAGGGCGCGGCGAGCAGCGAAAGATGCTCGGAGCACTGGGCCAGCAGACGGTCGAGATAGACTTCGTCGATGCGCTCGGGCGAGAAGACTGCTTCCGCGATGCCCTGCGCCGGATCCTGGTCGAAATTGATGTTCGCCGTGCCGAAGGCGAGGTCGAGGTCGGCGACCACCACTTCGGACTTGAACAGCGACGACATCGCCCAGGCGACGTTGTGCGCGATGGTCGAGGAGCCGGTTCCGCCCTTGGCGCCGATGAAGGCGATCGAGCGGCCGATCGGCTCCGCTTCGGGGTCGACGAAGATGGTGGAGACGACGCTCACCACATCGGCCATGGAGATCGGCGCAACGACATATTCGGAGATGCCGGAACGGATCAGCTCGCGGTAGAGGCCGACATCGTTGTAGTGCCCGATGACGACCACCTTGGTGCTGGGGTCGCAATGTTCGGCGAGCTCGTTGAGGGATTGCAGCATCTCCCTCGGCTCCTTGCGCGACTCCAGAATGATCAGGTTCGGGGTCGGCGCCGTCTGATAAAGCTCGATCGCCGTCGCAACCCCGCCCATATGAACCTTGAGGTGCGCCCTGGACATGCGGCGGTCCTCGCCGGCCCGCTCGATCGGCTGGGCGACACCTTCCGTTTCGCAAAACGCCTGAATGGAGATGCGCGGCACCGGGCGCAGCGCCTGCAAGGCGGCCATCTCCGGCGTCGCCGCCTCGTTGTCCTCAGGGCTGTCGTAAGCCAGATTCGTCATATTGCCCTCACCCCAATTCCGTGCACATCAGAAGCCGATGTTCTCGTTGAGAAGCGCGCCATTGGCCTGGTAGTCGGCTATGACGCCCTCGCGGTTGGCAGCGTCGATGGGCGACTGCTTGCGCGGGCCGAGCAGGTCGGACGGATTGGCGATCTGTGCGGCCACGTTGTTCTGGTAGGAGCAGCCGAAATTCGCGTAGTGCTTGTTCTCGCTGGTCTGGAGGAGGTCCTCCGGCCAGCGGCCGCATTTGTCGGTCTGCGCCCGCATGGCGGCGAACGACACCCGCACCGGGGCCGACACCTCTTCGGGCGAGGCCTGATAGGAGGCGATCATGATGCGGCTCGCCGGCACCCCGTTCTTCTTGGCGATATGGGCGAAGTCGCGGGCGACATCCGCCGCGGCGCGCGCATTGGCGGAGCCGGACGGCGCGATGATCGTCAAAGCCGGCGCGGCCGACTTGTCATAGCCGGCGAGGAAGCCTTCCAGCGAGGCGCGCTGCGAGGCGGTGGCGCCGCGGTCGCTCGCGCCGACGGGCAGGTCGAGCGTCTCCTCCTTCTCGGCGATGATGATCGGATGGTTGGTGCGGTAGTCGTCCGGAACCGCGCCGACCGTGATCGAATCGCGCTTCGCACAGCCCGACAGAAGCGCGACGGCCGCCGCCGCCAGCACGATGGCTGCCTTCCCCTTGAACGCAACGGACATGCCCTGGACCCCGCTCATTTGTAGATAAAGCCGACGACGCCGTGATAGCGGCCGTTGGGCAGATCGGTCTGCATCGTGCCGTAGACGCGGTTGACGCGGCCGAGGAACATGGCGGCGCCGTCGCTTGCGGCATTAAAATTGTCGTCCGGCTTGGCGAGCTGGTTACGCGCCGTCGGCCGGGCGATGTAGGGCGTCACGATGATGACCAGCTCGGTTTCGTTGCGCACGAAGTCGCGGCTGCGGAAGAGCGTGCCGAGCACCGGCAGCTTCGACAGGCCGGGCAACCCGTTCACGGCCTGCCTGACATCGTCGCGCACCAGGCCGGCGATCATCATCGAGCCGCCGGAGGGAAGTTCCACCGTGGTGTCGGCGAGGCGCCTGCGGATCGACAGCATGTTCACCGTCACGCCCCTGCCGCCGCTGGCAAAGCCGGGAGACTCGTTGGTCGGCTCCGAGACGGCCGTGCGGACCTTCAGGCTGATGCGTCCCGGCGAGAGGACCACAGGCCTGAACTCGAGGCCGATGCCATATTCGATCTTCTCGTATGAGAGCTGGACGTCGCCATCCCGGTTGTCGTCGCTGCGCGCGCTGCTGACGCTGTTGAGAACGTTGAATTCACCGCCGACCCGGAACGTCGCCTGCTCGCCCGACACCGCGGTCAAGGTCGGCTCCGCCAGCGTCTTCATGACGCCGGCCTGCTCCATCGCCTGCATATAGGCATCGATCAGCGTGTTGCCGACCGCGGCGCCTATCGACGCTTTGTTGGGAACGACACTGCCCAATCCGAGCGCGTTCTCGCTGATCGCACCCCAGCTTATCCCGTCGGAAGATCCCTCCGCCATCAGGCCGACATTGAGAGCCTTCATCACGTTGCGGCTGATCTCGGCGACCGTGACCTTCAGCATCACCTGGTCTTCGCCGATGATCTGGATCAGGTTGACGATGCCGCTGATCTGGCGCGAGGAATCCGGGTTGTTGATGTCGACGCCGCCGCCGTCGCTGCTCGCCGCCGCCGTCTGCGAATACTGACCGGTGGTCGCTTCACCGCCGCGCACCAGCATGTTGGCGATCTGCGCGGCGCGGGAGGCGTCGAGCGGCGTCTCGACCGTACCGGTCAGCACCACGTTGTCATTGATCAGCTCGACCTTCACGTCGGAGGTCGGGATGAAGCGCTTGATGTATTCCTCGACGCCGGTCGTGTCGCGCTCCACAGCCAAGTCGAGGCTGACGATCTGCTCGCCGCCGGGACCGAAGACGAAGATGTTGGTCTCGCCGACCGACTTGCCGAACAGATAGATGCGGCGCGCCGTGCGCGTCACCGCGTCGGCGACAGCCGGGTTGGCGACGAGTATGTCGTAGGCGTCGGCCGGCAGGTCGACGACGACGGACTTGTTCAGCCCGAGCTTGACCTTCTGGACGGCCGTCGTTGCGCTGACTCCCGCCTGCACGAAACCGCCGTCGATCGCTCCGGAATTGAGCTGACCGCCGGCATGAGCGGCCGGCAGCAGGCCGGCCCCGGCCAGCAGCAGGCCGAGCACGGCAACTGCCGCGGCGGCACGTCCGCCTCCCGACACGGGCAAAGCTACCCTTGAAGTCATTTCCTTGCCCCCACTTCGGAAACTTCGCCGGATTTGATCAGCCGGATCGTGCCCTTCTTGCCGTTGCCCGAGACGAGATAGTCCGCCTCGCCGGTCACTTGCTCGCGCGTGTCGACGAGCGAACGCAGCGACAGCGTCAGCCGGTCGGCCATCTGCTGGGCGACGGTGATGATCTCCGCCTGCTGCGGCGTCAGCTCGAGCGTCGCCGTCTCGCCGACCTTGACGCGACGGCCTTCCTCGTCCTCCTGGATCGCCTGGTCGATCGCCAGCACGCGGATGTTCTTGAGGATGGTCTCGGTGACGAAGCCGCCGGTCGTGCCGGCCGTGTCGGAACGCCGCGTCATGATCACGTCGACGTAGTCGTTGGGAAGGATGAAGCCGCCGGCCGATGTGTCGGCCGCGATCTGGGTCGCCACCGCCCTGTAGCCGGTCGGCAGGATGGAGGACATGAAGCTCTGGCCCTCGCCGATGAGCTTCGACTTGCGCAGCGGCTCGCCGGAATACATGGCCACGCGGGCGATCGAGCCGCTGTACTTCTCGAGCGCCTCGGGATCACTGTCGCGGGTGATGAAGTTCTCGTTGACGCCGTCAGACGGCCAGGACTGCCAGCCGAGCTGCTCACCGACCGCGCCGCCCATGGGCACGTCGCCTTCGAGCACCAGCACCTCGGTCAGATCGATCGCCGGAGCCGCCTGCTCCACGATGACCTCCGGAGGCGGCGCGGCCATCATGTTCTTCGCGACGTAACCGGCACCGCCCGCCGCAGCGACTGCTACACCCAAAATGATCAGTCGGGATGCCGCCATTGTCCAAACCCTCGTACTGGGCAAAACCCTCAAGCCGAGGCGGATAATGCAGTCCCAATCGTCAAATTAAGGTTAATGCATTGCTTACGATCGTGCTTAATTAAAAGTTTACGCGAATGGTCGCGATCGATGCGCTGGCTGTACGGTCCCGACGCTTCACCGGGTGCCCAAGCTCTCCAGCGCCCACACCACCAGGGGCGAGCCGGGATAGGTGACGAGCCCTCCGATGCCGAGCGCGATGCCATAAGGAATGCCGCCCTTGGGATCGGCGAAGTTCCTCAGGAACATGTTGTGGCCCGTGTACACGGCGAGCGCGGAGCCGCGATAAGCAAGGATCGCCAAAGTGAGCATGCCGCCGAGGAAAGCCGAGGCGACCAGATATTCGACAAGCTGCAGGCTGAAGCCCATCCACACCGCCGTAGCCGCCAGGAGCTTGGCGTCGCCGCCGCCCATGCCGCCGAGCGCGAACAGGCTGAAGGTCACCGCCAGCACCAGGCCGCCGGCGGCCAGATGCCAGCCATAGGCTGCCCAGCCCATGCCGGTCAGCGGCGCGACGACCATGAAGACCACAAGGAGGAGCAACGGCACCCGGTTCGCGATCGTCATCGAAACCGTGTCGGACACGGCCGCGAAAACCATGCAGAACGGGAAAACGACAAAGATCAGCGCTTCAAGCATGACCGGGTTCCGCCAGGATGCATCTCCGCACTCCATACGACATGCGCCCTTAACCGCGGGTGAAAAGAGTGCTGCGGATTCTCCGGGAAGAAGCGGACGTCGCATACGAAAAGGCCGCCCCGTTGGGACGGCCTTTCCAGATCAACCGATGGATCGGCCGATATTACTTCAGCGCGGTGGCGATGTTGTTGAACTTGGTGCCGATCGCGTTGCCGACGGCGCCGGCGCCGACCATGATGGCCAGAGCGATGAGGGCAGCGATCAGACCGTATTCGATGGCGGTCGCGCCCGATTCGTCCTTCACGAAACGTGCAAAGATGTTGGACATGCTAGAGCTCCTACTCCGTGTTACAGCACTTCCGTCAACTTCTGTGACCGGTTGATCGGATGACCGCACTGTAGGAGGAAGCTCTTTCAAACGGCTTAAAGAACAGCATTACCAAATCCTTTCGGCCGATAGCGCTTCGGGTGGTTAACGGCAGATCAACGGTCATCCGGCGCGGAGAAGCCCTGTGCAAGGGCACAAGCCGCACGGTTTTCGGCAGGCATAACAGGATGTCGACGGGAGGCTGGAGCCCGACGCCGGCGGTCACACCTGGCCCACTTAACCGTTGGTTCACCAATATCGTTCATCTTCCGTTGAACCTACTGACTCCCGGAGAGAGCCGCATGGCGAAGCACGGTCTGTCCCTTGGACTCGCATTCCTGGTCGCCGCGGCGGCAATGCCCGCCCTGGCGGAAGGCATCGCCGTGACGATGAACCAGGCTAAGATCGTCAAGCTGTCGCGTCCGGCGGACACCATAGTCATCGGTAATCCGGAGATCGCCGACGCCTCGGTCCAGGACGCCTCGACCGTGGTGCTGACAGGCAGGGGTTTCGGGGTGACCAACCTCGTCATCCTCGACGAGACCGGGGCGCCGATCATCGACGAGCAGGTGACGGTGAGCCGCTCGACGGCCGCAACGCTGCGCATATACAGGCGCGCGTCAGTGCAGACGCTATCCTGCACGCCCTATTGCGAAAGCTCCTACAAGACAGACGCCGAGCGCCAGTCCGAACAGGACATGAGCGGCGAGTAGTCCCGCGCCGGCGAGGACGCCTCCCGCAACCGTTAACGCCGAGTAAAAACCGTCGAGACAATTGCGGCTATTAACAAAACGCGACCTCAACCGGCACGCGCTAGAGTCCCGCCGATGACGCATCAGGATCGGCAGGGGCCCGAGATGAGCATGCAATCCGAATCCAGGAAGAAAGGGCGCCGGCGGGGCTTGCTTGCGCTATTCCTGCGCAATCGCAGCGGCAGCACGGCGATCGAATTCACGCTGCTTTCGATCCCCTTCGCGATGCTGGTCTTCGCCATACTCGAAACCTGCATCTCTTTCGCCAGCCAGCAGGTCATGGCGAACATCACCGACGATATCGCCCGAGAGATTCGCACCGGACAGCTCAAGCCCGGTCCGCAACTCACCGAGGCCGCCCTGAAGCAGAAAATCTGCGACAGGCTGGACATCATCGTCGCCGAAGGCTGCCCGGGACTGGAGGTCGACCTGCGCGAGTTCCCGACCTTCGCGGCCGCCGCGACAGTCCGCATCAAGCTCGTCGACGGGGACATAGACACGACGAATTTCTATCCGCCGACTCCCGGAAAATCGATGTCGATAAACATGCTGCGCGTCTTCTACAGATGGCCGGTCATCACCGACTTCATGTCCAAGCTGATCTCGAACCTGAAGGACGGAAAGACGCTGCATTTCGCGACCGTCACCTGGAAGAACGAGCCGTTCGACGACTGAGATACGCTTCGGTGGGGCGAAGCCTGAAAGGGACAGGGAATGTCTAAACGTGCGGGGGCACAGTTTCTGGAGTGGGCGAGGCGATTGTTTCGCGACCGAAGCGGCGTGGCGGCGCTCGAATTCGCGCTCATCGTGCCGCTGCTGCTCTGTCTCTATTTCGTGACGATGGAGGTCGCCCAGGCGATAGAGACCAACAAGAAGGTCGGCCGCATCGCCTCGATGTCGGGCGACCTCGTCGCCCAGTTGCAGGAAGTCAGCAAATCCGAACTCGAAGGCATCATGCGCATCGGCGAGTCGACCCTGCAGCCCTACAACCGCAGCCGGGCGAGCATCACCATCACGGCGATCGAAGTCACCGACGAGGCCACGCCGCAGACCAAGGTTGTCTGGTCGCGCAAGCTGGTCGACGGGACTTTCAGCGTGGGGGAGGCGAAGGACACCGTAGTCACCATCCCGCCGGCGCTGCGCATCAAGGGCAGCTTCCTGATCCGCGCGGAAAGCTCGCTGGCCTACGCGCCGGTCATCACCTGGGCGGCGTCCTCCAAGACCACGCTCGGGCTGGCATCGGCCTTCGACGGCATCGCGATGGGAGAGCTCTATTATCTCAGGCCGCGCATGAGCATGAAGATCCCCTGCTCCGACTGTTACTGACGGATGGGCTTCATTCGGTCCGTGGCGGCCGCTCCGCCAGCATCCGCATCATGTCGAGAGCGGGTCCGTAGTCCGTTCGCGAAGCGGCGGTGAAGCCGCCCAGATAGTGCAGCTCCAGCCGCTCGTACATGTCCGGGTCGGCTTCCTTCAGCCCGGTCAGGAAAGCCGTCAGCCGCCGCTTGGGCTCGGGATCGAGATCGCTCGACACGGCATGGGGCCCGTAGCGCAGCACATCCGAGCGCCAGACGACGGCGAGCGTGGCCCGATCGGCGCCCGCCGCTTCCAATCGTGACAGCGTACCGCCTTCGATCTCCGGCGCCCCGGCAGGCACCGCCGGCACCCAGCCGAAGATCGCGTCGACGTCGCCACGGACAAGCATCGCCTCGGCCGTCTCGGCGGAATCCGCCTGCACGAAAAAGTCCTCATTGCCGCTGAGCGGCCTGCCATCGGGACGGAACGCCGCCAACGGCAGAAGGTGGCCAGCGACGCTGTCGGCTGGCAGTAGCGCGATGCGGCGTCCGGCGAGATTTTCCGGCGAGGACAGGCGGCCGTCCTTAGCGATCAGCACCGAGCGGATGCCGATCGACCCGTCCACGCCCGTCGGCGCCACCAGAGGCTCCACGCATTCGCAGCGCCGGTAAGCAGAGGCGTAGGCCGAGGCGCTGTAGATGGCGTATTCGATGCGCGAAGAGGCCTGCGCGTCGATCAGCGCCGCATAGCTGCGCGCGACGAAGAACTCGACCTTCAGCCCGAGAGCCTTGGTGAAGGCGTCGTTGAGCTCGGCAAGCCCGGCGATCGTGTCGCCGGCGCCGGGCTCGCCGACGACGCCTACCCTGAAGGTGCCGATCTCCTCACGCCAGTCGGCCGAGGCCGGGGCCGCCAGGCACGCGGCCATGGCGCAGAATGCCGCGCCCATCAGTTTCGCTGGTGTCAGCAATGGGCTGCCGCCTCTCTTTCCGAATTGCCAATGTCCGTGGCAAAACCTATGTCTGGCCTATCCTCCTCCGGCAACAGGAGCCAACACTTATCCAATGTCGCGTGCGTTCCTGTTCGTCCTCGATTCCTTCGGCATCGGCGGTGCCGATGACGCCGCGCGTTTCGGCGACACGGGCTCGGACACGTTCGGTCACATCGCGGATGCATGCGCCGCCGGCAAGGCCGACCGGGAAGGATTGCGGCACGGCCCGCTCGACCTTCCCAACATGATGTCGCTCGGCCTCGGGCGCGCCGCCGGAACGGCCTCGGGCTATCCGAAGGCCGGGGACGCGCTGCGCCCTTCCGCCTTCCACGGCGCCGCGCAGGAAGTCTCGTCGGGCAAGGACACACCGTCCGGCCACTGGGAGATCGCCGGCCTGCCGGTGCCGTTCGAATGGGGCTATTTCTCGAAGACCGTTCCGACCTTCCCGGCCGAACTCACCGAAGCGATCATCCGCGAGGGAGGGCTGCCGGGCATACTCGGCGATTGCCATGCGTCCGGTACCGAGATCATCGAAAGGTTCGGCGAAGAGCATATCCGGACCGGCAAGCCGATCTTCTATACTTCCGCCGACTCCGTCATCCAGATCGCCGCGCACGAGGAGCATTTCGGGCTGGAACGGCTCTACGAACTCTGCGGACTCGTCCGCAGGCTTGCCGATCCGCTGAACATCGGCCGCGTCATCGCGCGGCCCTTCGTCGGCGAAACCGCGGCCACTTTCGAGCGCACCGCCAATCGCCGCGACTATGCTGTCCCGCCGCCGGAGCCGACCCTGCTCGACCGGCTGGTCGCGCGCGGCTCGCAGGTCGTCGGCGTCGGCAAGATCGGCGATATCTTCGCTCACCGCGGCGTCTCCGAGGTGCGCAAGGGCGTCGGCAATATGGCGATGTTCGACGTGGCGCTCGAAGCGATGGCCGACGCGCAGGATGGCGATCTCGTCTTCGCCAATTTCGTCGACTTCGACACGCTGTACGGCCACCGCCGCGACGCCGCCGGCTATGCCGCAGCGCTCGAAGCCTTCGACCGGCGCCTGCCGGAGGCGCTGGCGCAGCTACGGCCCGGTGACCTGCTTCTGCTCACAGCCGACCACGGCTGCGACCCGACCTGGAGCGGCACCGACCACACGCGCGAGCGCGTACCGGTCTTCGGCGTCGCGCCCGGCCTTGCCGGCGGCGACGCCGGGCTGCGCACAACCTATGCCGATATCGGCGAGACGGTCGCCGAGCATCTCGGCCTGCCGCCTGGCCGTCACGGTGCGTCATTCCTCAAGGTCATTTCCTGATATGCCTGAGCTTCCCGAAGTCGAGACCGTCCGGCGCGGCCTGCAGCCGGTCATGGAAGGCGCGCACATCGTCTCGGTCGAGACGCGGCGGCCGGACCTGCGCTTCCCTTTCCCGCCCAATTTCGCAGAACGCCTTTCCGGAAAGAAGATCGTCTCGCTCGGCAGGCGCGCAAAATACCTGACCGCCGAGATCGAGAGCGGGCCGATGCTGATCTGCCATCTCGGCATGTCGGGATCCTTCCGCATCGAGGAAGAAAGCGGCGCCTCGACGCCCGGCGAATTTCATTACGAGCGCTCCAAGGCGGCCGCGCATGACCATGTCGTCTTCCACCTCGCCTCGACGCGCGGCAGAAAATCGAAGGTCGTCTTCAACGATCCGCGCCGCTTCGGCTTCATGCTGTTCGCCGACGAGAGGAACGAGCATCCGATGCTCGCCGATCTCGGCGTCGAGCCGACCGGCAACGCGCTCGACGGCAGGCTGCTTTCCGACCTGCTGCGCGGCCGGAAAGCTCCGCTCAAGGCGGCCCTCCTCGACCAGACGCTGATCGCCGGCCTCGGCAATATCTATGTATCGGAAGCGCTGTGGCGCGCCGGACTGTCGCCGCGCCGCGGCGCCGGCACGATCGTGCCGGCCAACGGCAGGACCAGCGAACGAGCCGAGAAGCTAGCCTACGCCATCCGCTCGGTCATTGCCGACGCCATCGAGGCGGGCGGCTCGTCGCTGCGCGACTATGTGCACGCCGACGGCTCGCTCGGCTATTTCCAGCATTCCTTCTCGGTATACGACCGCGAGGGCGAGCCCTGCCGCAAGTCCGGCTGCACCGGCACGATCGCGCGCATCGTCCAGAGCGGCCGTTCGACATTCTATTGCCCGGTCTGCCAGCGCTGATGCGGCATGGGCCAAGAGGAGCGAAGACCATGAACTACGAAACGATCCTGGTGGAGACGCGGGGCAAGGTCGGGCTTGTCACGCTGAACCGTCCCAAGGCGCTCAACGCGCTGAACGCCCAAGTGCTGGCGGACCTGCTCGCCGTGCTAAAGGCGTTCGATGCCGATCCCGGCATCGCGGCCTGCGTCATCACCGGTTCGGAAAAGGCCTTCGCGGCCGGCGCCGACATCAAGGAGATGGCGTCGATGAACTATGTCGACGCCTATGTCGCCGATACGTTTTCCGGCTGGGAGGACTTCGCCCTCACCCGCAAGCCGGTGATCGCCGCAGTCGCCGGTTATGCGCTGGGCGGCGGCTGCGAACTCGCCATGATGTGCGACTTCATCATCGCTGCCGATACCGCGAAGTTCGGCCAGCCGGAGATAACGCTGGGCGTCATGCCCGGCATGGGCGGCTCGCAGCGGCTGACCCGCTTCGTCGGCAAGTCGAAGGCGATGGACATGGTGCTGACGGGGCGCATGATGGATGCGGCCGAGGCCGAGCGCTGCGGGCTCGTCTCGCGCGTCGTGCCGGCCGCCGAACTGATCGCGGAGGCGCTGAAGGCCGCGGACAAGATCGCCGGCTTCTCGCTGCCATCCGTGATGATGGCCAAGGAGGCGGTCAACCGGTCCTATGAGACGACGCTCGCCGAGGGGCTCCGCTTCGAGCGGCGCCTCTTCCATTCGATGTTCGCGCTGGAAGACCAGAAGGAGGGCATGGCGGCGTTTGTCGAGAAACGTCCGCCCGCATTCAGGAACCGTTGAACGCGAATCCCGGAAACTCTCGTTGACGCGCCGGAAAAGCTGAACTATAAGCCCGCCCAATCGAGGCGGCCTTGCGGCTGCCCCTTTGTTTTTGCGCGCTGCCGTCTATCGCATGGCGCTCACCGATAAACACGAAGAGAGGCATCATGGCCAATACATCCTCGGCCAAAAAGGCGGCGCGCAAGATGGAGCGCAAGGCTGCCATCAACAAGAACCGCCGTTCGCGCGTTCGCACCTATGTGCGCAAGGTCGAAGAGGCCCTGGTCGCCGGCGACAAGGCTGCAGCCGAAGCCGCCTTCAAGGCAGCGCAGCCGGAACTGATGCGCGCCGCGAGCAAGGGCGTGCTGCATTCCAACACGGCTTCGCGGAAGGTTTCGCGTCTCGCCCAGCGGGTGAAGTCGCTCTCCGCCTGACCCCTTTCTGCAGTTCTGCAGCTCTATCGAACCCGGCGCCACGCGCCGGGTTTTTGTTTGCCGGACAATGGCTTGCGAAGAGCCTTCCGGGACGTTTTCCGCTGTCTTTCCAACCACCCTGTTGCTTTGCCGGCATATGCGCTGTTTCTTAACTGCGCAGGGCCTGCCGCCGCTTTTTCAGGGGGTAAACCCGCACAAAAATTTCCCTTTGTTTTCAGATGTTTGCAAAGGGTTATCCACAGGTTCCACAAAGGCCGCCCACCGCTTGGGGGACAAGTCGGTGTCAAGCGAATAATTTAAAAAAATTTCCTACGGGAGCCGGGATTTTTCTGTCCGTCGGAAAAGGTTTTGAATCACAAAGGCTTTGGTGTTTTCGGCCTCCGGAAAGCCGCCTGAATCGACCCTGCGCACCGCCCGATTCATTAAAATTTGGTTAGTCTCGCACTTGCCCAATCCGCGCCGCTTTTTGTAAAGTCCGACCATCGAAAAGGACGGGCCCCAAACCCGACAAACCAGCCAAATCCGGCGAAGTTTGCGACCACGGATGATTCCGCGGTGGGGGAAGGTTTTGTCCATTCGAAAGCGAGTGGGGTTAGCAACAGCGCGGGGAAATTCGGCTCTGGCCGTTTGCCGGACCGAGCACCCTTTTGTCCAGCGATGGCGCACTAGCGGCATCGTGGGTGCTAGTCGCACGAAACTGAGGCAGTCGCTGTCAGGCGGGCAGCGACGGCGGATACGAGGAAGCGGGGATTAAGATGCAAAGCGGCATAGAAAGAGAAGCCCACGGCGGACTTCTCTTTCCTGTAAACTTGACCGGGGGCAACGACATGGCGGCTGCGAACGAGGCGGAGAAGATTTTCGAACGCACGCGGACGCAGTTGAAGGCTCGGTTGGGCAGCGAAGTCTACTCGAGCTGGTTCGGGCGCATGAAGCTCGCCGAGGCCTCCAAGGGCGTCGTGCGGCTGTCGGTCCCGACGGCCTTCCTGAAATCCTGGATCAACGGCCACTATCTCGATCTCATCGCCGGTCTCTGGCGGGAGGAACAGCCCGACCTGCTGCGCGTCGAGATCGTCGTGCGCAGCGCCACGCGACAGGTCCGCCCGGCGATCGAGAGCGAGCCGGAGCCGGCCCGCAAGCCGGTTCGCCCGGCGCAGACCGCGCTCGGCTCGGGCACGATCGGCAAGGCCGAGCCGCAGCCCTCGCCCCGCACCGGCGCCGCTCCGGCGACCGAGTTCCGCCAGGGCGTGCTCGGGTCGCCGCTCGACCAGCGCTACACCTTCCAGTCCTTCGTCGAGGGTCCGTCGAACCGCGTGGCGCTGGCGGCGGCGCGCGCCGTCGCCGAATCCGCGTCACGCTTCAACCCGCTCTTCCTTCATGCGACGGTCGGGCTCGGCAAGACGCATCTGCTCCAGGCGATCGCCGCCGAGTCGCTCCGGCAGAACCCGAAGTCGCGCGTCGTCTACCTGACGGCCGAATATTTCATGTGGCGCTTCGCCACCGCCATCCGCGACAACAATGCGCTGACGCTCAAGGAGCAACTGCGCGACATCGATCTCCTGATCATCGACGACATGCAGTTCCTGCAGGGCAAGTCGATCCAGCACGAGTTCTGCCACCTGATCAACATGCTGCTCGACAGCGCCAAGCAGGTCGTGGTGGCGGCCGACCGGCCGCCAGCGGAGCTCGAATCGCTCGAGCCGCGCGTGCGCTCGCGCCTCAACGGCGGCGTGGCGCTGGAGATGTCGGCGCCGGACTACACGATGCGCCTCGGCATGCTGAAGATGCGCCATACGGTGGCCAAGACCGAAGATGCGTCGATCGACATCTCGGAGGAAATCCTCGCCCACATCGCGCGCACCGTCACGGGCAGCGGCCGCGAGCTGGAAGGCGCGTTCAACCAGCTCCTGTTCCGCCAGAGCTTCGAGCCGCAGTTGACGCTCGAGCGCATCGACGAAATCCTCGGCCATATCTACCGCTCCGGCGAGCCGAAGCGCGTGCGCATCGAGGACATCCAGCGCATCGTGGCCCGCCACTACAACGTGTCCAAGACCGAGCTGCTGTCCAACCGGCGCACGCGCACCATCGTCAAGCCCAGGCAGATCGCCATGTATCTCGCCAAGGTGATGACGCCGCGCTCGCTGCCGGAGATCGGGCGCCGCTTCGGCGGAAGGGACCACACCACGGTCCTCCACGCCGTGCGCAAGATCGAGGACCTGTCGGGCAACGACAACACGCTGGCGCAGGAGCTGGAATTGCTGCGCCGCCTGATCAACGACCAGGCCTGAGGCGCTTCCGGAGCCCTGCCGGGCTCCCGCGGAAGAAGATCACGCTCCGGGCGACCGGAGCGCCAGCTCCCGGCCGGTTCTCGTCGTCCGGCCGGGAGCTTTACCGTTTATCCCCCGGAAAGCCTCGGGAAGCCGCCCGGCATGGCCCGGCGGGCTTGCGCTCCGGCCTCTTTTCCTGTCATTTTGCGGCGATTCCGAAGCTGTTTTCAGGCCTGTAGCGGAATTCCGGACCCGGAACTCCGGCTCTTACTTACAAGCGAGCTCGTTTGGTCATGCGTGTCATCCTCGAACGGTCGAACCTCCTCAAGTCGCTGAACCACGTCCACCGCGTGGTCGAGCGCCGCAACACGATCCCGATCCTCTCCAACGTGCTGCTCAACGCATCCGGCGCGATCCTCGAGATGAAGGCGACAGACCTCGACCTCGAGGTCACCGAGGCGACCCCGGCCAATGTCGAGCGCGCCGGCGCGACGACCGTGCCCGCGCATCTCCTCTACGACATCGTGCGCAAGCTGCCCGAGGGCGCCGAGGTGATGCTGAGGACCGACGAGGACGGCAACGCCATGTCGGTGATCTCGGGCCGCTCGAGCTTCCGCCTGCAGTGCCTGCCCCAGTCCGACTTCCCCGAACTCTCGGCAGGCTCCTTCTCGCACATCTTCCGCATCGATTCGGCGGCGCTGAAGGCGCTGATCGACAAGACGCAGTTCGCGATCTCGACTGAGGAGACGCGCTACTACCTCAACGGCATCTACTTCCACGCCATCGAGACGGGCGGCAAGCTGAAGCTGCGCTCGGTCGCAACCGACGGCCACCGCCTCGCGCGGGCCGAAATGGAGGCGCCAGCGGGCTCAGAAGGCATGCCGGGCATCATCATCCCGCGCAAGACGGTGAGCGAACTGCAGAAGCTCGTCGATGTGCCCGACGTCGCGGTCGCCACCGAGCTTTCCGACACCAAGATCCGCTTCACGATCGGCAGCGTGGTGCTGACCTCGAAGCTGATCGACGGCACCTTCCCCGACTACCAGCGCGTCATCCCGACCGGCAACGACAAGGCGCTCGTCATCGACCGCCAGACATTCGCCGCCGCGGTCGACCGCGTATCGACCATCTCGTCGGAGCGCGGCCGCGCGGTGAAGCTGTCGATCTCCGACGGCCAGGTGACGCTTGCAGTCAACAATCCCGATTCCGGCAGCGCGACCGAAGAACTCGCGGCCGACTATTCCTCCGACCCGATCGAGATCGGCTTCAACGCGCGCTACCTGCTCGACGTCGCGGCGCAGCTTTCCGGCGGCGACGCGCGCTTCATGCTGGCCGACGCCGGCTCGCCGACGCTGATCCAGGACACGGCGGACGAAAACGCGCTCTACGTGCTGATGCCGATGCGGGTGTAGGCCGCCACGAACGAAGTTGACCCTGTGACATGACGCCGACGCCAGAAAAGACCGGCGCCGGTTCGGTGTTCATCCGCAGGCTGACGCTTACGGATTTCCGCAACTACGCCTCGCTTTCGCTCGACCTCGGGCCGGGCATGGTCGTGTTCTCGGGAGAGAACGGCGCCGGCAAGACCAACCTGCTCGAAGCGATCTCGCTGCTTTCGCCGGGACGCGGGCTGCGCCGCGCACCCTATGCAGAGGTCACGCGCGAGGGTGGCGCTGCCGGTTTTGCCGTGCATGCCAGCCTCGACGGCCCGCAAGGTCCGTTCGAGATCGGCACCGGGACGGCCGGGCTGGAGCCGGGCGGCGAAGGCGGCCGGCGCGTGCGCATCAATTCGGCGCAGGCGGCGGCCGACGACCTCCTGGAATGGCTGCGGGTGCTGTGGCTGACGCCGGCGATGGACGCGCTCTTCACCGGACCTGCCGGCGACCGACGCCGCTTCCTCGACCGGCTGGTGCTGGCGATCGACCCGGGCCATGGCCGCCGCGCTCAGGATTACGAGAAGGCGATGCGCGGCCGCAATCGGCTGCTGTCGGAGGGTTCGCGCGACTGGGCCTATTTCGACGCGATCGAGATGCAGATGGTGGAAGCCGGCACCGCCATCGCGGCCGCGCGCGCCGAGATGGTGCGGCTGCTTGCGGCGATGATCGACCGGCTGCCGCAAGGGCCGTTCCCGCAGGCCGACCTTGCCGTGTCCGGCTCGCTCGAAGCCATGGTCGGCCACGCGCCAGCGGTGGAGATCGAGGAGAGCTTCCGCCGGACGCTGGCTTCCGGCCGCGAGCGCGACCGCGCGGCGGGGCGTACGCTCGACGGGCCGCACCGCTCCGACCTCATCGTCCGCCACCGCCCGAAATCCATGCCGGCCGAACTCTGCTCCACCGGCGAGCAGAAGGCGCTGCTTGTCGGCATCGTGCTGTCGCATGCGCGGCTCTCGGGTGAGATGTCGGGCGGCGTGCCGATCCTGCTGCTCGACGAGATCGCCGCGCATCTCGACGCCGGCCGGCGGGCGGCGCTGTTCTCGATCCTCGAAGAACTCGGCTGCCAGACCTTCATGACCGGCACGGAGGCGACGCTCTTCTCCAGCATCGTCGGCCGGGCGCAGTTCCTCACCGTCGACCACGGCAGCGTGCGCGCGACCGAGGGGCACTGACAAGCCTTCGCGGCAGCGGTATGGTCCGGCCATGGATGCCGCCGCCCCACTTTCACCGGAAGAACTCGAGCGCTATGCGCGCCACATCGTGCTGCCCGAGATCGGCGGCGCCGGCCAGCAGAGGCTGAAACGCGCCCGCGTGCTGGTGATCGGCGCGGGCGGCCTCGGGGCGCCGATGCTGCAATATCTCGCAGCGGCCGGCGTCGGTACGCTCGGCATCGTGGACGACGACACCGTGTCCCTTTCCAACCTGCAGCGGCAGGTGATCCACGACACGACCTCGGTCGGCAAACCGAAGCTCGACAGCGCCAGGGCCGCCATCGAACGCATCAATCCGAATGTGGGCGTCGAACTGCACGCTATGCATATCGACAACGGCAACGCCGCCGCGCTCGTCGCGCAATATGACCTCGTCGCCGACGGCTCGGACAATTTCGAGACCCGCTATGCCATCGCGGACGCCTGCGCAGCGGAAAGTCGCCCGCTTGTGCATGCCACGGTCGGCCGCTTCGACGGCCAGATTACCGTGCTGAAACCGTATGAGACCGGAGCCGACGGCAGGCCCAATCCATCCTACCGCGACCTTTACCCGGAGCCTCCGCCGGCGGGCCTCGTCCCCTCCTGCTCGGAAGCCGGCATACTGGGCGCGTTGACCGGCGTTGTCGGGACAATGCAGGCGCTGGAAGCGATCAAGCTCATCACCGACATCGGCGAGCCGCTGGTCGGCCGGCTGCTGCTCTACGACGCGCTCGCCGCCCGCTTCGACACGATCCGCTACAAGGCGCGCGGATGACGGCGGCCTTCCGGAAGTGACTCGCGTGGGACTGACGCTGACCGCCGAGGAGCGCGCCGTCGCGGACGGTATGTTCGGCGCGGGGGCGGCGATGGCGATGCGCATCGTCGCCGAAAGCGCGAGACTGCTCGGCGCGCCGCGGCTCATCCCGATCGCCTCGGCGCATATAGACGGCGCGCTCTATCACGGGGATTCCGGCACGCTCTTTGCGGAAAAACTCGTCGAGGGTGGCGCGCGCGTCGCCGTCCGCTCGACGCTCAATGTCGGGGCGCTCGACCTCATGGGCTGCTCGCGCGTCAGGCTGGAGGAGCCGGCGCGGGGCATGGCCCGGCGCATGACGGAAGCGTATCGCAGGCTCGGCTGCGAGCAGAGCTGGACCTGCGCGCCCTACCAGGCTGGGCACCGGCCGGATTTCGGCACTGATGTCGCCTGGGGCGAGTCCAACGCAGTGGTCTTCTGCAATTCAGTGCTCGGGGCGCGGACGAATCGCTACGGCGATTTTCTGGATATCGCGTCCGCGATCACCGGCCGCGCACCGGACTACGGACTGCACAGGCCAGAGAACCGGCGCGCGACGCTCGTCTTCGACGTTTCCGCCCTGCCCACCACTTTCCTCGCTTCCGAGATCGCCTGGCCGGTACTGGGCAGCCTCTATGGCCGCGAGGTCGGCAATGCGGTCGGTGTGGTCGTCGGCGTAGACACCCATCCTGGCGAGGATGCGCTGAAGGCGTTCGGCGCGGCTGCGGCCTCCTCAGGCGCGGTCGGCCTGTTCCATATCGCCGGCGTGACGCCCGAGGCGACGACGCTGGCCGCAGCACTCGGCGGACGGGAGCCGGAGGCAGTCATCCGGGTCACCAAGGAGATGGCGGCGAAAGCCCGGGCGTCGCTTTCGACGGCTGCCGCATCCGACCGGCTCGACGCCGTCGCCATCGGCAGCCCGCATCTGTCGCTCGCCGAATTCGACGCGCTGGAGCGGCTGGTTGCCGGACGCAGGCTCGCGGTGCCGATCTATGCCTGCACCGGCCGCCATGCGCTGGCGGAACTGGACCGCGCGGGGCGGCGCAGGGCGCTGGAGACGTCGGGCATCACCATCGTCGCCGACACCTGCGTCGTGGTCACGCCGATCCTGCCCGAACGGCTGGGTGCCGTGCTGATGACCAATTCCGGCAAGTTCGCGCATTACGCACCGGGCAATACCGGCTATGCCGTGCTTTACGGCTCGCTTCGCGACTGCGTGGAAAGCGCGGCGAGCGGCAGACCGGTGTTCACGGATCTGGCATGAGCAAGGTTGCCGATACCGCGCAAGGCGAGATCCTTGTCGCCGGCGAACCCGGCTCCGGTCCGGCGCTGGTGCTCTCAGCGCCGATCAGTTTTTGGGGCGGCGTCGATCCAAAGAGCGGAACCATCGCCGATGTGCGCCATCCAGAACACGGCCGCTCGGTCGCGGGGAGTGTGCTGTTCCTGCCGGGCACGATCGGCTCGTCGTCGGCCTCTGCCGTGCTGCTGGAACTCGTCCATAACGGCCATGCGCCGGCCGCGCTCGTTCTCCACGAACCGGATGCCATCCTGCTGCTTGGCCTGATCGTCGCCAGGGAGATGGGCTGGAGGACGCCGGTCGCGGTGCGGCTGGATCGAAACGGCTTTCAAAGCTTCGCCGGCAAAGACGTTTCTGTTTCGACTGAAGGCCTGCTTGAGATCAGCGCTGTCTGACCGTCAAAAGCGCCAGGCCTCTCCCTGTTCCGGGATGATGTAGCGCACGCCGAGCGTGTTTCCGGATTCCAGCTCCGCCAGGATGCGCTCCTGCGGCGGCTCGCCCTTCTTCAGCGAATATTTGATGTGGCTGATCACCACCGGGAGGTCCTTGAGCGAGCCCGCGCCGGCAGCCGTTTCGAGGCCGGCCAACGACTTCTGCAGCCAGGCCGGCGTCAGATGGCCGAAGAGCTGCTTGTCGGGCTGCGTATTGTCGTAGGACACCTCGATAATGACGGCTTTCAGCCGCTTCTCCTTCACCAGACCGACGACCGCCGTCCAGACATCGGCGATGGCGGTCGACTTCTCCACCTCGTCCGGTCCGGTGTCGCCGAAACAGAGCAGCGCGTCGTCGCCGCTCTCGATCAGGAAAGCGGTCGATTCCACGCCGCCATGGGACAGCGGATAGGCCGTCACCTGCATCGCGGTTCCCTCGAGATCACGGCGCTCACCTGATACGAGCGAGGTCAGCTCGTATTTCTTCAACTGCGGCTCCTTGCCGCCAGTGCCGAAATTCGGCCAGGCGTCCCAGTTGAAATAGGTACCCTGAACCGTTTCCATGACCGAGGCGAGGCCGTAGATCGGTTTTTTCGCATCGTCCGGCGAGGCGATCACCAGCCCGGCGATGTGGTCCATATGAGCATGGGTGACCAGATAGCCCTTGATACGCTCGGTGAGCATGTAGCCGACCCGCGTATAGGGCGAATCCTGGGGCACCTCGACCGCGTCGAAGACGCCCTTGCCGTCGGCGACACGCAGGCCGTTGACCAGCGAGCCGGCGTCGCAGGTCACTGCGCGTCCGTCGCCGGCCGGCGAGATCATGAAGGCGCTGAGATTGCCGTCCTCGATGCCGCCGCGCGCGCCGAGCGCGACCACGTCGAAGCCGGGACCAGCCTGCGCGGAAGATGCAATCGAAAGACAGGTCAGGGCGACGAGGCGGCCAATCAGCGGTTTCATCAGCTTCCTTCCTGCGGCATCAGGGCTTCGCCAGCGCCTCGTGCGGAAAGCCAACTGAAAGTGCCTATATCCTGCGCCTATTGCAAGCCGATGTCAGGCCCTGTTGGGCAGCACACGGTCCCCGGGCGGTGGCCGTCCGGATGTTGATGATCACCTTCTCGCCCATGTCGATGCGGCAGAACGCCTGGTCGTCGTGCGGGCCGATTTCCGGAATGATGCGAAACGCTGTATGTCTAGGCATACGGCAACACTGAAATCACGAGGCGAACACGCCATGACCGATCTGCATCTGTTGTGGTCGTGGAGTGCGCAAGGCAGTTTGCGGGCTGCCTTGCGGCAAAAACGAAACGTCGTACGCGCCGACTATTCACCGGACCTCGGCCCGTTGGATGATGGGCGGCGGCGTGGAACCTTCTTTCGAGAGCTCTACGCGTCCGTCGGGTCGTCAGTTGAAGAGATGGGCGAGGATCGCCTCCCTGCCGACGCCTTTATCGAGTGGGATGCGGTCAAACGGGCGGTTGCGGAGATGGTCCCGGCTCGGATCGTCGTCTGGACATCCAGAAGTGCCGCCGACTCCGTCTTTCTGCGAATGGCGGCACACTTTCTCCACATGTTCGACAGACCGCTTTGGCGCGTTCAAGTCGAAACAGGAGATTATTTCTGCTCCGTCGGAGCGCTGCCCGGCGACAAGCTGATCTCGTTCCTGCCCCAGGCAGAGGAAATCGATGCCGAAACGACGGGCAGATACAATGCCGAGTTCGAGGCAATGGCGGCCGATCCGCACATGCTAAGGAGAGCAAACGAGGATGGTACGCTGACCTATCACGACCTGACGTTCTACGACGACACGATTATCGGATATTGCTCCTTCGAGTGGCAGAGGGTCGTCATGATCGTCGGGTATACGATGGGGCACGCAGACCCACTGAACCCACCGGGCGACGTGGTGATCTTCTCGCGTCTCCTCCATCTCGTGGAAGCCGGAAAGCTTGAACTGGACGGAGAATTCACCTCGATCTACGAGGATGGCTTCCGCAGGCGACAGGTTCGTATCGGCCCTAATTCCTGTTGGGCAGAACGCGGTCCGGCGGGCGGTGGCCGTCCTGGTGAGCGCGGATGTTGATGATCACCTTCTCGCCCATGTCGATGCGGCCCTCGATGGTGGCCGAGCCCATATGCGGCAGCAGCACCACCTTGCCCCTGGCGGCGAGCTTCAGGAGCTTCGGGTTGATCGCCGGCTCGTGCTCGAAGACGTCGAGCCCGGCGCCAGCGATCTTGCCGTCCTGGATGAGCTTGATCAGCCCGTCCTCGTCGATGATGTCGCCGCGCGCCGTGTTGACGATGTAGGCGGTCGGCTGCATCAGCGCGAGCCGGCGTCCCGACAGCAGGTGGAAGGTCGCCGGCGTCGACGGGCAGTTGACCGAGATGATGTCCATGCGGGCGAGCATCTGGTCGAGGCTCTCCCAGTAGGTCGCCTCCAGCTCGTCCTCGACGGTCGGCAGCACGCGCTTGCGGTTGTGATAATGGATCGACAGGCCGAAGGCCTTGGCGCGGCGCGCCACGGCCGTGCCGATGCGGCCCATGCCGACGATGCCGAGCCGTTTGCCCCAGATGCGGCGGCCGAGCATCCAGGTCGGCGACCAGCCGGCCCACTTACCGTTGTCGACCAGCAGGCTGGCGCCCTCGATCAGCCGGCGCGGCACGGTGAGAATCAGGCCCATCGTCATGTCGGCCGTGTCTTCGGTCAGCACGTTGGGCGTGTTGGTGACGGCGATGCCCTTCTTGCCGGCTGCGGCGATGTCGATGTGGTCGACGCCGTTGCCGAAATTGGCGATCAGCTTGAGGTTCTCGCCGGCGGCGGCGATCAGCTTGTCATCGATCCTGTCGGTGATGGTCGGAACCAGCACGTCGGCCTCCTGCATCGCCGCCTTGAGCTCGTCCCGGCTCATCGGCTTGTCGTCGATGTTCAGGCGCGCGTCGAAAAGTTCGCGCATGCGCGTCTCGACGGGGTCCGGAAGCTTGCGCGTGATGACGACGAGAGGCTTCTTCTTGCCGGCCATTCTTCCCTCAGTTTCGGGGCCCCTGATCCGCTCCCGCTTCAGACCTCTTTAACCAAGACAGGCGAAACTGGAAACAGGCCCCGGCACGGCTGCCTGTGTAACAAGCGCCGCCACCGATGACAAAGAAAAAGGGCGTCCCGCACGGTGCCTCCGCGGGGCGCCTAACTGCAAAGGAACGAAGGTGTTTCGGTTTTCGTCTCTTCGCCCGGCCGTGGGCGCCGTGTTGGCCGGTCTTGCGCTTCTCTCCCTGACTTTCCCCGCATTCGACGCATCGGCCGCTCCCGCCGAGCAGAGCGCCGAGGGCACACGCATTGGCCCGAGCGGCCTGCCGCTGCCGCGCTTCGTCAGCCTCAAGTCCGGCCGCGTCAATTCGCGCATCGGTCCCGGCGTCAACTACGCGGTGGACTGGCTCTACCTGAAATCCGGCCTGCCGATGGAGATCATCCAGGAATACGACAACTGGCGGCGCGTGCGCGACCCCGACGGCGCGGAAGGCTGGGTCAACCAGTCGCTGCTTTCCGGACGGCGCACCGCTATCGCCGCGCCCTGGCAGAAGGGGAAGGAAGCTCGCCTGGACCTGCGCTCCGACCCCAACTCCAAGGCGCGGACGCTGGCCGTCATCGAGCCCGGCGCCATCGGCTCCATCCGCAGCTGCAACGGCGAATGGTGCCAGATGACCTTCGGCAGCTATACCGGCTGGATCAGCCAGTCCCTGGTGTGGGGCGCCTATCCGGGCGAGCTGGTCAAGGACTGATCCAGGTCGGCGTCGCAGGCCCGCCCGGGGGTACTCCAGCCGGATTACTACCGGCCCCGGCCGATCCTGCCGAGATGGGTGTCGGTGAAGCCGGTCGACAGCTTGAGGCCGTAGCCGAGCGCCCGGTCCATGGCGATATGGGCGGTCCAGATCGCCGCGACCTGCATGGCGAAGGCACTTTCCGTATAAAGGCCGGCAAGAAACAGGATCGCCGGCCAGACGAGGATATGGAAGGCGTTGTAGACGATCGCGCCCGCCGCCGGGCCGGCGAGATAACCCAGCATCGCAAGATCCGGCGCGAGAATCAGCAGGACGAAAAGCTGCCAGGAGCCGTCGAGGAAGAGGTAGCCGGCTATGGCGGCCGCCAGCACGGCGGCCCATTCGAGCCGCAGCAGAAAATCCACAGTCCGGGAGTTCACGCCCACGTCCGGATCCTGCGGGATCAGGCGCCGCGTTTCGGCCGCAGCCTCACCACGATGTCGACATTGGCGATTTCCATGCCGTCGGGCGGCTCCGGCAGGTTGACCACGCGCACCGGCCCGGGGGCGATGTCGAACACCTTGTTCTCGCCCTCGATGAAGAAGTGGTGGTGGTCGGACGTGTTGGTGTCGAAATAGGTCTTGGCGCCTTCCACCGCGAGGATGCGCAGCAGCCCGGCATCGGTGAACTGGTGCAGCGCGTTGTAGACGGTCGCCAGCGACACCGGCACGCCGACGGCCAGCGCCTCCTCGTGCAGTTCCTCGGCGGAAAGATGCCGGTCGCCCTTGGCGAACAAGAGATGCGCAAGCGCGACGCGTTGCCGCGTCGGCCTCAGGCCGGCGTCGCGAACGCGCTTGTCTATCGCCAGCGTATCTTTGCGGACCTTCTGATCCATTCCACCGTGATCCAACCAGCCCCAGGGCATCATTACCGGAATGGCGGCCGTTTCGCAGCCGCCATTCCGACAAATCCATGACATTGAGATATATTCCGTCGGGCAAATCCGATCAATAGCGGGGCGCGGACCCTTATGCGGCGCGGATTGACCCCGGCGAGAGGCCACGATAATCGCTGACTTCGCTTTCCGCCTGTGTATGGCTGTGTTAGCTACGCAACGAAAAGGGCGCTTTGCGCCGGATGCAACGGGAAGGCGGTTTTGATGGCGGGTTCGAAGTCCAGCTACAGTTACGAGGATCTGCTGGCGTGCGCCAAGGGAGAACTGTTCGGTCCCGGCAATGCGCAACTGCCCTACCCGCCGATGCTGATGTTCGACCGCATCACCGAGATCAGCGAGACCGGCGGCGCCTTCGACAAGGGTTTCATCCGCGCCGACTTCGCCATCACCCGCGACAAATGGTTCTTCCCCTGCCATTTCATCGACAACCCGATCATGCCGGGCTGCCTCGGCCTCGACGCCATGTGGCAGTTGACCGGCTTCTTCCTCGGCTGGCTGGGCGAACCCGGCAAGGGCATGGCCCTTTCGACCGGCGAGGTGAAGTTCAAGGGCATGGTGACGCCGTCGGTCAAGCTGGTGGAATACGGCATCGACTTCAAGCGCGTGATGCGCGGCCGCCTCGTTCTCGGCATCGCCGACGGCTGGCTCAAGGCGGACGGCGAACCCATATACTCCGCCACCGACCTCAAGGTCGGCCTGTCGAAACAGCCGGCAGCCTGAGGGCCGCGCCGGAGTGGTCCCGAGGCAATTCCAGGGGCAGGAAGCGTCTTCCGTCCGGAATTGCGACAACAAGAGGTTGGATCAGTTCATCGACGTGAAGCGATGAGCCGGTCCCGACGACGAGGAGTTTTTTGATGAGACGAGTGGTCGTCACCGGCCTTGGCATCGTGTCGTCCATCGGCAGCGATGCGGATGAAGTCACGGCGTCGCTGCGCGATGCGAAATCCGGCATCAGCTTCTCGGAGAGCTTCGCCGAGCACGGCTTCCGCTGCCAGGTGTGGGGCGCGCCGAAGCTCGACCCGACCGAACTGGTGGACCGCCGCGCCGCCCGGTTCCTGTCGCAGGGCGGCATGTGGAACCACGTCGCCATGAAGCAGGCGATCGCCGACAGCGGCCTCGAGGAAGGCGACGTGTCCGGCAACGAGCGCACCGGCATCATCATGGGTTCGGGCGGTCCCTCCACCCGCACCATTGTGGAAGCCGCCGAAACCACGCTGAAGAACAACAGCCCGAAGCGCATCGGACCGTTCGCGGTGCCGAAGGCGATGTCGTCGACGGCTTCGGCCACGCTCGCCACCTGGTTCAAGATCCACGGCGTCAACTATTCGATCTCGTCGGCCTGCTCGACCTCGGCGCACTGCATCGGCAACGCCGCCGAGATGATCCAGTGGGGCAAGCAGGACGTCATGTTCGCCGGCGGCCACGAGGACCTGGACTGGACTATGTCGAACCTGTTCGACGCGATGGGCGCGATGTCTTCCAAGCACAACGACACGCCGTCGAGCGCGTCTCGCGCCTATGACGTGACCCGCGACGGCTTCGTCATCGCCGGCGGCGCCGGCGTGCTGGTACTCGAGGAACTCGAGCACGCCAAGGCGCGCGGTGCCAAGATCTATTGCGAACTGGTCGGCTACGGCGCCACTTCAGACGGCTACGACATGGTCGCGCCGTCTGGCGAGGGAGCGATCCGCTGCATGCGCCAGGCGATCGCAACGGTGAAGCAGCCGATCGACTACATCAACACCCACGGCACCTCGACGCCGGTTGGCGACTCCAAGGAGATGGGGGCGATCGGCGAGGTGTTCGGCGACAGGATCCCCCACATCACCTCGACCAAGTCCCTCACCGGCCATTCTCTGGGCGCGGCCGGCGTGCAGGAATCCATCTATTCGATCCTGATGATGCAGGGCCGGTTCATCGGCGAAAGCGCGCATATCACTGAACTCGATCCCGAATTCGAGGGTATGCCGATCGTCAGGAAGCGCATCGACGACGCCAAGATCGACACGGTGCTGTCCAACTCCTTCGGCTTCGGCGGCACCAACGCGACGCTGGTCTTCCAGCGCTACAGCGCATAGGAGCCAACCGGATGGGTCAGCTGATGAACGGCAAGCGCGGGCTCATCATGGGCGTCGCGAACGACCATTCGATCGCCTGGGGCATCGCAAAAAAACTTTCCGAAGCGGGCGCCGAGCTCGCCTTCACCTACCAGGGCGAGGCGTTCGGCCGCCGCGTGAAACCGCTGGCCGAGAAGCTCGGCTCGTCGCTGCTGCTGCCGTGCGACGTCGAGGACAGCGCCTCGATCGCATCGGTGTTCGAGACGCTGCGCGCCGAATGGGGCCGGCTCGACTTCCTCGTCCACGCCATCGGCTTCTCCGACAAGAACGAGCTCAAGGGCCTCTACGCAGACACCAGCCGCGAGAACTTCGTGCGCACCATGGTGATCTCCTGCTATTCCTTCACCGAATGCGCCCGGCACGCGGCGCCCCTGATGGCGGACGGCGGCGCGATGATCACACTGACCTATGCAGGCTCGGTGCGCATCATGCCAAACTACAACGTCATGGGCGTGGCCAAGGCCGGCCTGGAGGCCAGTGTCCGCTACCTCGCCAGCGACTACGGGCCGAAGAACATCCGCGTGAACGCGATCTCGGCCGGCCCGATCCGCACGCTGGCCGGCGCCGGCATCGCCGATTCGCGCCAGATGCTGTCCTACCAGCAGCGCAACTCGCCGCTCCGCCGCACCGTCACCATCGACGAGGTCGGCGGCTCGGCGCTCTATCTGCTTTCCGAGCTGTCGTCAGGCGTCACCGGCGAGATCCACTACGTCGATTCCGGCTACCACATCGTCTCGATGCCGGTGCTGGAGGAGCTGAAGCGCTTCGAGGAAGGCCGCGACGCCGAATAGCGGCGAGCGTTCCACGGCGCTGCGGCAGGATCTTCGCCGAGCCAGCGGCCAGACCGCCGCGTCCTTCATCCCGCGATGGCGCCGACAAGCACGTCGTTCTGGCGCCGGATCGCGGCGCGCAACTGCTCGAGCGGCATCGCCTCCTGCTTCACGAACTCAATGAACATCATGTTCATGTTGTTGAAGATGATCTCGCCCGCCGAGCGGACATCCGTCTCCGGCCTGACCAGGCCGAGGCCCTTCAGCCGCTCGACCAGTTCGCAGGTCTGGTCGGCGAGCCCGTGGTCGAGCGCCGCATAGGTCTTGCCGAACGGACTGTCGGGCTGCTGCGTCGACGTTGCCATCGCCTGCCGCCACATCGCCTTCGAGAGATAGATCAGGGAATGGTCGATATAGCCGCCGATCAGCACGTCGATGGCATCAGCGACGTTTCGGGGCGGCGATGCGACGACGCCGCGACCGGCGTTCAGCACCTCGTTCACCTCCATCGAGACGATGGCGACGAGGATGTCGCCCTTATTGCGGTAGTAGTTGTAGATGGTGCCGACCGAGACCTCGGCCTCAGTCGCTATCGCCTCGATCTTCGCGCCCTCATAGCCGGATTCGCGGAACAGCGCCGCCGCCGCCTCGAGGATGCGCCGATGCCTGTCCGCCCTTTGTCTTTCGCGCAAGCCGCTCATGCGGCGCCAGACTGCCCTGAATCTGGAATTGACTCAAGTTTGGAATTGGTTCAGTTTTTCCTCAAACAAGCCGAACGGCAATGGGAGAACTCCGATGAAATCCGTCCTCGCGAAGCATATCCGCGCCTCCGCGCTCGCCGCAGCAGCGCTTGCCATCCTCGCCGCCTCGCCGGCGTCCAGCCAGGAACTCAACGCGCTGATCTGGTGCGACCATGCCGATCCGGCGCTGCTGCAGCCATTCGAGGAAGCCAACGGCGTCAAGGTCAACGTCAAGGAATTCGAGGGCACCGGCGCCGGCCTGGCGCTGGTCGAGCAATCGCAGCCTGGCGACTGGGACGTGATGGTGATCGATTCGATCGACGTCCGGCGCGGCGTCGAAAAGGGCCTGTTCGAGCCGCTGCCGGAGGACCAGCTTCCCTTCGCCGATCTGTTCCCCGAGGTGAAGCTCGACAACTACACCGTGATCGACGGCAAACGCTACGGCATCACGGAAAAGTTCGGCTACAACACGATCGCCTACAACAAGGAGAAGGTCGACCCGGCCGACATGCAGTCGCTGGCGTCGCTCATCGACCCGAAATACAAGGGCCGCATCGCCATCTACGATTACTACCTGCCGGTCATCGGCATGGCGGCGCTGTCCATCGGCAAGAAGACGGCCGAGCTGACTGAGGCCGACCTGCCGGCCATCCGCGACGTGCTGATGAAGATGAAAGGCAACGCCAAGCTGGTCGGCGAGATCGTCGCCAGCCAGACTGCGCTCGGCACCGGCGAGGTCGATATCCTCGTCGGCGGCGGCGAGTTCGTGACGGCAGGGCTGGCCAAGGAGAACCCGGCGCTCGACTTCTCCATTCCGAAAGAGGGCGCGGTGCTGTGGTCGCAGGCGCTCGCCATGTTCAAGGATTCCAAGAACAAGGACCTGGCGCTGAAATTCATCCAGTACATCCTCTCGCCGGAGGGCCAGGCGCGGCTCGCCACCTCCTCCTGCTACTGGGGCATGCCGGCGAATTCCAAGGCAGCGCTGACCGAGGAGGAGAAGAAGACGCTGCGTTTCGACGAGCAGCCGGAATTCCTGGCACGCGCGCAGGCCTATCCGGCGCCCGACGCGGCACTCGACAAGAAGATGCAGGATGTCTGGACAGAGATGCTCCAGGCGCAATAAACAGAACGTGTGAACGCAACGACGCCCGGCCGGCTCTTGCCCTGGGCGCTGGTCACCCCAGCGCTGTTGTGGACGCTTGTGTTCTTCGTCCTGCCTTTCATCGCCATGGTCGTGCTCAGCCTGCTCGAACATGACGGCGGCGCGGCGACGCTGGCGAACTACCGGCAGTTCTTCGGCAATCCGAGCTACTGGCGCGCGCTGGTCAACTCGCTCGAGGTGACGCTGACGGTGACCGTCATCTCGGTGCTCCTCGCCTATCCCTTCGCCTGGATCCTGGCCGAGGTGGTGCCGCTGCGCCTGCAGCGGCTGGCGCTGGTGCTGGCCGTGCTGCCTTTCTGGACCTCCTATGTGGTGCGCTCCTACAGCTGGCTCCTGGTGCTGTCGGAAAACGGCGTCGTCAACCGCGCGCTGACCGGCTCCGGGCTGCTCTCGGAGCCGATGCAGCTCGCCAACACGCGCGCCGCCACCGTCATCGGCTTCGTGCATTTCTTCGTCATGCTCCTGACGCTGACCATCTTCGCCAACCTCAAGCAGCTCAGCCCCTCCTATCGCCGCGCGGCCGCCGATCTCGGCGCCGGGCCGGTGCGCACCTTCCTGCATGTCATCCTGCCGCTGACGCTGCCCGGCATCGTGGTGGGGGCGTTCCTCACCTTCGTGCTCGCCATCGGCGACTACATCACGCCGCAGATCCTCGGCGGCAACAACGAACTGCTGATGCCGCAGCTCATCATGATGCAGATCGGCCGGCGCGGCGACTTCCCGCTGGCTTCCGCGCTCGCCATCGTCCTGATGGCGGTGGTGACGCTCGCCTACCTGTTCTGCGCCCGCTGGCTGAAGATCGAGCGGGCCTGATGCGCGTCCTGGCAAAGCTCCTCGTCTCGGCCTACGCGCTGGCCGTCTACGGCTTCATCTTCCTGCCCGTCATCGTGCTCGTCCTCTTCTCGCTGCAGGCGACCTCCTTCCCCATCCCGCCCTTCACCGGCCCGTCGCTGCGCTGGTACGAGGCGGTGCTCGCCGACCAGCGGCTGACCTCGGCACTGATCAACTCCGTGCTCGTCGCGCTACTTTCGTCGCTCGCCGCCGTCACGCTCGGCTTTCTCGCCGCCTGGGGCTTTGCCCGCTACCATCTGCCCCGCTCCGGGCTGCTGCGCGGGCTGATCACGCTGCCGCTGACGGTGAGCTACCTCATCATCGGGATGGGGTTGCTGATCCTGTTCAACTGGGCGGGCGTGCCGAAATCGCTGATTGCTGCCGGCATCGGCCATGTGGTGATCAACCTGCCGCTCTGCTTCGCCATCATCTACAGCCAGATGGGCGACCACCAGGTGAACATCGAGCGCGCCGCGCGCGACCTCGGCGCGCCTGAATGGAAAGTGCTGTTCCTGGTCAGCGTGCCTGTTATGTGGCCGGCGATCTTCGCCGCCTTCTTCCTGTCGATGACCTTCTCCTGGGACGAGTTCGTCATCGCCTTCCTGCTGACGCGCTTCGACACCACGCTGCCGGTCGAGATCTGGAACATGCTGCGGTCCGGCCTGAACCCGAGAACCAACGCAGTCGGCTCGATGGTGTTCGCCGTCTCGATCGTCCTTGCCCTGCTGCTCGAACTCGCCTTCCTCCGGAGACGCCGCCAATGACCGGCCCACTGGTTGAAATCCGAAAGGTCTCGCACAGCTTCGGCAGCCACAAGGCGCTCGACGACGTGTCGCTCAACGTGGAATCCGGCAGCTATACGGTGCTGCTCGGGCCGTCGGGCTCCGGCAAGACGACGCTGCTGTCGATCATCGGCGGCTTCGTCCATCCGAGCGAAGGCGGCGTCGTCATCCGCGGCAACGATTTCACGCGCATGCCGCCGGCGCGCCGCCCGACCGCCACCGTCTTCCAGGATTATGCGCTGTTCCCGCACCTCAGCGTCGGCAACAATGTCGGCTTCGGCCTCAGGATGCGCGGGGCGCCGCGCGCCAAGCGCATCGGACGGGCGCGCGACATCCTGGCGATGGTCGGCCTCGCCGATGCCTTCGGCAAGATGCCGCACCAGCTTTCCGGCGGGCAGCGGCAGCGCGTGGCGCTGGCCCGTGCGCTGGTCGTCGAACCAGCCGTCCTCCTCCTCGACGAGCCGCTCGGCGCGCTCGACCTGAAGCTGCGCCGCCAGATGCAGGACGAGCTGAAGGCGCTGCAGAAACGCGTCGGCACCGCCTTCATCCACGTCACCCACGACCAGGAGGAGGCGATGGCGCTGGCCGACCACTGCGTCGTCATGAACAACGGCCGCATCGAGGACCAGGGACCGCCCGAGCGCGTCTATTCCCGGCCGGCCTCGCGCTTCAGCGCCACCTTCATGGGCGAATCGACCCTGCTGTCGGGCAAGGTTCTGGATCTCGGCATGGACGAGATCAGGATTGACACGCAGGTCGGCCCGGTTTCGGTGCAGGCGGCCGGCGAACCGGGCTTCGACGTGTCGCTGGCGATCCGTCCCGAGCATATCACGCTGGCGCCGCAGGCTGGCTCCATCTCCCTCGGCGAGGCGAAGGTGGTCGACGTCGTCTTCCAGGGCAGCTTCAAGCGCGTCTCGGCCGTCTCCATCAAGAGCCCGGATGTGAGCTTCATCGCCAAGGTCCGCTCCAATCAGCCCGTCGCCGTCGGCGACACGGTCGAACTGCATGCGGTGCCGGGCGACATGATCATCCTGTCGCGCTGACGCCGGGCCAGCGCGATGACCGAGGCGATCGAGGCGGCGCGGTGGTACGAGACCATACGCCTGGGCGACGGCGTGACGCTGATCCACGAGCCGTGGATAAAGCCCTTCTTCCGCTGCAACATCTGGCATGTGCGCGGGCGCGACCGCGACCTGCTCTTCGACAGCGGGCTCGGCCATTTCAGCCTGCGGCGACACGTACCGCTGGTCGGCGAGCGAGAGCTCGCCTGCGTCGCCAGCCACACGCATTTCGACCACATAGGCTGCCACCACGAATTTCCGGACCGCTGCGTGCACAGGGCGGAGGCGGCGATCCTCGCCGATCCGCGCAACGACTGGACGCTCGCCGACCGCTACGCCACCGACGAGATGTTCATCGTCCCGCCGGAGGGCTGGGACGCGGCGCGCTACCGCGTCGAGGCAGCGCCCGCCGGACGCATCCTGGAAGCCGGCGACGTGGTCGATCTCGGCGACCGCGCCTTCGAGGTGATCCACACGCCGGGCCATTCGCCGGGCGGCATCGCGCTTTTCGAACGCGCCACCGGCGTGCTGCTTTCGGGCGACATCGTCTATGACGGACCGCTGATCGACTACGCCTACCATTCCGACGCGGATGACTATCTGCAGACACTGGAGAGGATGCGCGGGCTTGCGGTCTCGGTCGTGCACGGCGGCCATTTCCCGAGTTTCGGACCAACCCGCTACCGCCAGCTCATCGACGAATATCTGGCGCTGAAGCGCAAGCCCGGCTGCCATCTGTAGGGCGAACCCGATCGCCCAGCGAGCGGCGCCCAGGCGGCGCCACCGACGGATCTGGCCTCCCGCACCAAAACGACCGACGCCCGTTGAAGCGGCGAGCGAGTTCCGCTATGAGACGCACACCACCAGCATCGCCGGAATCAAACCGGCCTGCACCCGTAGCTCAGCTGGATAGAGTGCTGCCCTCCGAAGGCAGAGGTCACAGGTTCGAATCCTGTCGGGTGCGCCAACCAACTAACTGAATTTTATCCCATATTCGTTCTGTAGCCATCTTCATCCCACATAAACGTACCACATAAACTGACACCGAAAGCTGTCTGACTGCTTTCTGTCCCAAATCAGACGACGTTTACACCGCCTCGCGTCGAGGTCAGCAATCGACCAACAAGGCTAAGGCCGCCAGCGAGGTACACGACCGCTCCAACTGCCAGCATGATCACTCCTCCAAGTTGCTGGTCCTGGCCGGCATTGAGCACGAGACCAAAGCAAGTCACCTCGCCCACACCGTAGAGAGGGCGCGGGCTGAGAGCGAGCAGCGCGCCGAGCAATGTCATGTGGATCGACGTGAGGAGCAGAGCCCCAGCGCCGATCGCCGCGTGAAGGCGATCGCCGGGCACGGCGAAGCTGGTAGTCCATAGGAATATTCCGGCGAGCAGGAAGGTTGCCTGCTCCGCTATTGTGCCCGCCACAGACGTCTCCGCGACTCCACGCAGCGACGGCGCGTGCCAGCCCCAGACCGCAAGCAGTTCGAACAGCGAAGCAAGTACCGGGAGCGCGGCCGGCATGCCGGGTCCGGGACGCCAGCGGTCAGGAAGGCCGATCGCGATCAATGGCGAGGCAACGGCCACGACCGCCATGTGCGCAACCATGCCGGACGCGAAGGATTCGCGCCACGCTGACAGCAACGGTCCGAGCCAGACCATCGCCAGCACGGCGATCCCGGTCGGTAGCGCCAGCCACCTCACCGGAGGCACTCGGTCACGAACAGGGCCGGCAGAGCGGTGAAGATGACAGCCACAAAACTGAGACCCGAAAGCAGCAGCGTCGCATAACCCTGGAAAAGCGCGCGGTCGCGGTGCGTCGGTTCGTCATGCGGCGGGTCGCCGGTACCAAAGCCCCATTGTCGGTACGCAAGCAGGGCAGACACGACAATCATCGCGAGAGCCACCACGGTGATGGAGGCGACGGCAATCCGCAGGTTATCGAAGTCGCTGCCAAGAAAGCTGGGCTTTTCGCAGAAGATCGCAGCGCCGACATAGCAGGCGAGGAAATGCAGCGCCCAGACCACCGGTGCGGTGAACAGAGTCCAGAGGGATTCGATCTCTTTCGGCAGGACTCGCCACATCAGATGGCCTCCGGAAACAGGCCGACGACCGAAAAGGTGATCAGTGCCGTCACCAGCATGAAGTGCCAGTAGAGAACGACATTGTGCAGTTCCATGTCGTAGCGCGGCGTAAGGCGGCCAGCGTAACTGCGGGCAAGGCAATAGAGTTGCATGATGATGCCCAGGGCGCCATGGACCGCGGCCCAGATGACGAGAATCCAGACGATCGCCGGGTAGACGTGGGCGGTTGGATACATTCCGGTTGTCCATGGCCCCGCAAGCGCGGCGGCACAGCCAGCGGCGGAGAGCACCCCCCCGAGGCCGAGCAGCATCCTGGCGGCGGTCTTGCCGCCGCGGCGGTTCACCTCGCGCGCGACGACAGTCGCCGCCCAGGCGAGCACGAATAGCGCCAACGCCATCATCGGCCAGAGGACGCCTGGCCCGGTCAGTCCACCGGTGAAATCCTCATGGATCGTCCAGAAAAAGAAGTAGCCAAAGACGAGGCTGGCGCAGGCTGTGCCGTCTCCGGTCATGGTGATGAACATTGCCCACCAGCCAGCCGATTTCACACCTGACGAGTAGAGCGGCAGACGAATGCCGCGACCAATGTCCTTCTCATCCTTCTCCGGGATTTCTCCGGTGCCGGTCCACAGCCAGTAGAGGACCGCTGCAATGAAGGCGAGGCCGGATAGAAGCGAAACGATCCACCATTTGAAGGTAAGCGCCACGAATACGGTACCCAGCGTCACGGCGCTGACAATAGTCATATAGGACGTGCCGCTGACACGCAGCACCTGTTCCGGCTCAGCGTCGAGGACGGACGTCACCAGCGTCTCACGCCGCCCTTCGCTGGCGTCGGCAAGATACCACTCGCCAGCCTTCACCTCGCGCGCGAGGCTCGCGTGATCCCACAGCGGGTAACGGCTCTCGATGTGCGGGATCGAACGAACGCCCCAGTTTTCCTCGGGCTCGCTGATCCATTCGAGCGTGCCGGCCTTCCAGGGGTTGACCTCGCCCTTAGGCTGTCGACGCCGGTGTAACGTTACGTCGACAACGACCGCGAACATGCCGATGCCGAGAACCACGGCGCCCATGGTCGAGATCAGATTGAACCAGTCCCATCCGATGTCGGCGGGGTACGTGTAGACCCGGCGCGGCATTCCACGCAGGCCCGCCAGGTGCATCGGAAAGAAGGTAATGTTGAAGCCGCAGAACATCATCCAGAAGGCAAATCGGCCGACCTTGTCGGACATGTGCCTTCCGTCGATCAGCGGGTAGTAGTAGTAGAGCCCGGCGAAGACCGGGAACAGCATGCCACCGATCAGCACGTAGTGCAGGTGCGCCACAATGAAATAGGTGTCGTGTGCTTGCCAGTCGAACGGGGCCAGCGCCACCATCACGCCGGTTAGCCCTCCCATCACGAAAATGGCGATGCCGCCCATAGCGAATAGCATCGGCGTCGAGAAGATCACCCGTCCGGCGAGCATCGTCGCGATGAATACGAAGATCTGCACCGCTGTCGGGATCGCCACCGCCTCGGAGGCAGCGGAGAAGAATGCCAGCGATATCTGCGGGAGACCGGTCGCGAACATGTGGTGAACCCACAGGCCGAAAGACAGGAAGCCGGTGCCGACGGCGGCGAGGACGATCCAGGAATAGCCGATGATCGGCCGGCCGGAGAAAGTCGGGATGATCATGGCCAGCAGCGCGATGGCGGGCAGGAAGATGATGTAGACCTCCGGATGGCCGAAGATCCAGAACAGGTGCTGCCATAGAAGCGGGTCGCCACCGCGCTCCGGATCGAAGAATGGCCAGTCGAACATGCGCTGCATTTCGAACAGAAGGTCGCCCGCGATCAGCGGCGGGAAGGCGAAGACGATCATGCCGGCGACGATCAGCAGATACCAGGCGAACAGCGGCATGAGGTTGACCCGCATGCCGGGCGCGCGGCACTTCATGATACCGACGATCAGTTCGACGGCGGCGGCGAGCGAGGCGACCTCGATGAAGGACAGGCCGAGCAGCCAAATGTCCGCCCCGATGCCCGCCTGTTCCGAGGTCGCCAGCGGCGGATACATGAACCAGCCGCTATTGGGCGCGGCTCCAAAAAAGATCGAGCCGCAGACGAAGACGCCGCCGATGAGGAAACTCCAGAACCCGAAAGCTCCCAGCCGCGGGAACGGCATATCGCGTGCGCCCAGCATTGGCGGTAGCAAGAAGATTGCGACTGCCTCAAAGATCGGCACGGCGAAGAGGAACATCATCACCGTGCCGTGCAGCGTATAGGCCTGGTTGTAGAGCTCGGCGGAGATCAGGTCGTTCTCTGGTACCGCGAGCTGGGCGCGGACCAGCAGTGCGAGCAGTCCCGCAAACAGCATAAACGCGAAGGCTGTCGAGCCGTACCAGAGGCCGACCTGGCTGTTGTTGACAGAGGTCCAGTAGCGCCAGCCGGATGGGTTGGCCCAGACAGCGCGGAGTTGCTCCTCTTCGGCTCTCTTCTCAGGGGTCAGAGTGGGCGCGTCGCTCATTGGAGCCCCTTCAGCCAGGTCGCGATCTGGTCGATTTCATCGGCAGACAGATCCGTCGACGCTGGCATCAGTGCGCCCGGTTTCACCGAACCCGGATGGGCTATGAACCGCGCCAACGCGTCGATCTCGTTTGGTAGAAACCCGGCCCCTATCGTGAGCCGCGAGCCGACATGAGACAGATCCGGGCCCTTGCCGGAGGTTGTCTCTCTGGCGTCGACGCCATGGCAGTCGCCGCAGCCTGCTCGCTTGAACAGGGCTCTGCCGTCAGGGTTCATCGCCAGCCCGACCGAAACGCGACTGCGAGAGTCGAGCCAAGCGTCGAAGTCGGCTTGTTTCATCACGACGGCAGGGAAAGCCATCCTTGCATGCGACGTTCCGCAGAACTCCGCGCACTGGCCCCTGTAGGTGCCGACCTTCGTCGCGCTCAGCGACACGCGGTTGGTGCGGCCAGGGATGAGGTCCATCTTGCCACCGAGGACTGGGATCCAGAACGAGTGGATCATGTCGGCGCTGGTCAACTCGAATTCGACGCGCTGGCCGACGGGCAGTCGGATTTCGTTGGCGGAGACGACCGCAGTTCTGTCCGGCAGATGATAGACGACCCGCCACCAGAACTGATGGCCTACGACTTCGACCCGCAGGCTTGCTTGCTCGCCGCCGGCGAATGGGCGAAGCGAAGGCATCAGCCATAGCGCATAGGAGAGGAGAGCCGTCAGCACCGCCACCGGAAAGACAACGCCACCCCAGAAAATCAACTTGCCCGCGGATGTTTCGGAGGTCGGACGGCCTTTCCAGCGTGACGCATAGAGAGACAGGACGACAACAAGTGACCAGATGAGCAAGCCGCCTATGGTCATGACCCAAAACAGCGCAGCGACTTGGACCGCTTCCTCGCCCGCGGGATCCAGCGCAGACTGTACTCCGCTGCACGATGCAAGCGACAGACTTGACACCGCCAAAACCGTGGCGCGACGCGCGGAGCTTTCCCGCATTGCTGTTCCTTGTCGCCTCGCGTCCGGCCTGATCATCCCCTCCCTCACTGTGCCCCAGCCAACCGAACCTTGCTCACCATGCACGTTGAAGGGCCGTTGCGACCGCGCCTTGATGGCCGCGTATCTTGCGATGCGGAACGCGACGGCAGCGTTCGCGTTGCGTGGAAACCAGGGAGTGTTGCCATGCCGAAGACAATGACCGGTTATTCGTCGATCCAGATCGGCCTTCATTGGGCGGTCGTGGTGCTCGTTGCCTTTCAGTATGTCGCGCATAACGGCATCGAGGCGGCCTGGCGCGCCCTGGAGCGCGACGAACTTCCGCCAGCCGAAGGGGCTGCGCTGACCAATCTTCACATTGCCTCAGGTATGCTAGTCCTTCTGCTGGCGCTGACGCGCATCGGTCTGCGCATGACGCGCGGCGCACCGCCGCCGCCGTCGGACGAACCGCGGCTGTTGCAGCTCTTCGCAGAGGTGGTTCACGTAGCGATTTACGCATTGCTGCTCCTTCTTCCTCTGAGCGGCCTAATCGCCTGGTTCCTCGCCGTCCCGAGCGCCGGCTCGATCCATGTCCTCATGACTAATGCGCTGCTCGTGGCGATAGTGCTGCATGTGGCCGGCGCGCTATTTCAGCATTTCGTGCGACGGTCCGACGTCCTGATGCGGATGCTGCGGCCGAAGCCGGATGATCCTGCGGCGGTGTCGCAGACTGAGTACCAGTAGCCCCGGGCTCAGTCTTGTTTGCCGCCTCATTCCACCTGAGGAGTGGGAGTCCCGTCTTCCGGCGACACCGCCGGTGCGACATCAGTCTGCGACGGCGCCGCGTCGCCCGATTCCGGCTGCGTGGTGCCCACGGCTTGACCCGGCACAGCGGTGACCCGGTCGGACGAGATCGGCTCTGAGATGACAGTGCCGTCGGCCGACGAAACCCGCCACACAGTGTTGCCCGCGTCATCGGCGATCAGGAGAGCGCCGGTTCCGTCTATACCGAGCCCGACGGGACGACCGCGCGCCTTGTCGCCATCCAGGAATCCGGTGACGATGTCTTGGGCCTGACCTGACGGCTTGCCATCTGTGAACGGCACGTAGATCACCTTGTAGCCGTTGAAGGCGTTGCGGTTCCAACTGCCGCGATTGCCGACAAAAGCACCGTTGCGATAAGCCTCCGGCAGCGCCGAGTTATTGGTGAAGGCGAGCCCCAACGCCGCGACATGGCTCGACAGCGCATAGTCAGGGGAAAGTGCCTTCTCTACCAAATCGGGCCGCGGTGGATGGACGCGCTCATCGACATGTGCGCCGTAATAGCTCCAAGGCCAGCCGTAGAAGCCGCCATCGCTGACCGAAGTCATATAGTCAGGAACAAGGTTGGGCCCGAGTTCGTCTCTTTCGTTGACGACAGTCCATAGTTCACCTGTTTCGGGATGAATGTTCAGGCCGTTAGGATTGCGCAGGCCTGAAGCGAAGATCCGGGAGGCGCCCGTGTCACGGTCCACTTGCCAGATGGCAGCGCGTCCCTTTTCGGCCTCCATGCCGCGCTCGCCGACATTGGAGTTCGATCCGACTGAGGCGTATAGGAATCGACCATCCTGGCTCAGCGCCAGGTCTTTCGTCCAGTGGTGGTTGATTGGACCGCCAGGCAACGGCGTCAATATTCTCGGCTGTTCCGTAATCTCCCGCTGACCAAGCTGATATGGATAGGCGAGAATCGCGTCCGCCGCGGCTACGTAAAGGGTATCCGCATGCCACGCGACCCCGAAGGGCGATGTCAGCCCCGTTAGCAAATCGCTGCGTTCATCGACCGTTCCGTCGCGGTTGATGTCCTGCAACAGAGTGATGACGTTTGTCTCCTTGCCACCGCCGGAGTCGCCCGCAGCCATGGACATGATAAAGCCTCGGATGATGTCCTTCGGCCGGTTGAGCGGCTTGTCAGGCGGTGCCTTGGACTGGACGACGAGAACATCGCCGTTGGGCAAGGTATGCACCGTGCGGGGATTGGCGAGATCGGTGGCGTAGGCTGTGATCTCCAGTCCGTCAGGCACGGTCGGCTTCTGGCCTTCCGACCAGCCGACGACTTCCGCGACCTTGAGATCTGGGATGAGACTCAAGGACGGCTCGGGGAGGAACGGCTCGGGGCCGATCTGCTGCGAGACATCGAAATCGCCCTGATCGCTGCAGCCTGCGGCAAGGGCGCCGACGAGTGCTAGCGCGGAGACGCGGTAGGCGAGAGCTTTAGTCATAAGCGTTCCCCCGTCCACCGAACCAACCGGCCAGCAGCATCGCGACAACGGTCGCGATCGATGTCGCCAGTCCGTACGGCATCACCGCCGTCCAGCCGTCGGCCGTGTGGATGAAGCTGTTGAGCGCTGCAAGGACCAGCGCGACTACGCCGAACAGCGCGTGAAGCGGCGGCGGCCTCTTGCGTCGGGCGAGACAGATGATGCCTAGATAAACTGCAGCGAAAATGCCGCCGACCAAGCCGGCAAACAGCAGCCATTCCGAGAAGTGCAGCCAGAGCAGGTTGGATGTCTGAAGATAGGTGAGGTCCGTGATGACGGTGAGTGAAAAGGTGGCTATCGGGAACGCTATAAGGGATCGGTAAACTTGGCTCGTGGACCAGCGGGGTGAATATAGGACATCCCGATTTTGCATGAAGTCGACCCATTCCTGTAAGGGAGTACCTCATACGATTTGAAAGGCTTTTTGTTCCAAACGCGCTCGGACTCGAGCCCTACTTTGGCTGCCCGAGCCTCGCGGAACTAATAGAGCTGCCTTCGGTTTGATAACGAATTGGAGGATCAGCCATGATCGAAAAGACCGCTTACGAACACGGCGCGCGCGGACTTAAACCACGCAAGGGCCCAGATCCCAGCGACGACTTTTCCCAAAAGGCTCCGAAAAACAAGAAGCCGCCGCTGGGCATAGGCTTGACCGAAACCACTAATGAACGCAGCGAAAACGATAAATCCGACTTGCGAGATGGGGGATCGGGGCAATCCGGAGACCGACGCGCAAGGTCAATCTGAGAAGAAGCATGCCGGCGACAGCAATAACGGCAAACGGACGCCACCTTCCCTCACACGGCAGACCGAGGCGAAGACAGCAACAGCTGAAGCCTCGTGTTTCATTGATCAAGGCAATGGCGGCATTTCTGACCATTGGGCATTCTAATCGATCGCTCGAAGAATTCATCGGCATGCTGCGCGAGGCGCGGGTAAGACTGCTGATCGACGTCCGCTCTTTCCCGCGATCTCGTACAAATCCGGCTTTCAACATAGACCGACTTCCGGCAGAGCTTGCGAAGGTGCAGATCGGCTACCGGCACTGCCCCGCGTTGGGAGGTCGACGAAAAAAGCAGCCCTAAGTGGACAAAAGCGTCAATGCCCAATGGCGAGTTCAGAGCTTTCACACTTACGCCGATTATGCCTGAGCGACGCTTTCGGCGACGACCTGGCGAAGGTCGTCGAACTCGACCGCCATGGTCGGGTGACGTTGATGTGCCCGGAGGCAGTTTGGTGGCGGTGCCACCGCAGAATCGTCGCCGACTATTTGTTGTTGAGCGGACATCCGGTTGAGCATCTTATGTCACCACGGCAACACGAGCACGCCCGGCCCACTTCAGGGCGATTAAGGCGCCCGGCGGCAACGTTAATTACCCGACATCTAGTGGTGTGTCGGCTTGAGGCAGGGCCCTATCGCATCATCCAAGCCTTGCCGCAGACAGGCTAAGTCCAACGCACCCAACTGGACCAGTGCACTTACCAGTTCCGCCACGTATGCCTGTTCATCGGTGTCGGTGATGCCGCAGTCGTGGCAATATTCTTCCACCGCCTGCGTCAAGATCTGCAATTGTTCCGGAGATGATTTGAAGCGCATGACGCTTTCCTCCCTAATCGGGCGAAAGCATGTGTGGTCACTTCCAGCCGTCGGCGCCCATCCTATGGCCGACGATAGATGTTGAACGTCCCGTCGCGATTACGGTTGCATCACACACTCTGCCCTAGGCAATGGTTCAGCGCTGAAAATTCCCGCGACTGGTCACGCGGTATTTATTCTCGGTCTCCGCCAATGGCTTGCGCAGCTCACCCGCGGCGCTCCATGCGGCGTGAAGTGGTTTAGGCTGAGCATGGCCGTATCTATGGCGACGGAGGGTTCCGCCGCCTCGGCGCCAAGCAATCAGCGGGGATCATCATTCGGCTCGCAAAGTTATACGGCAATCGAGTCGAGCAACGACACAAGCGCCGGCTCGTCGACAAGGACAGCGGCTTGCTGAGGCTTGAGCCATGCTCGCTTCCGCTCGCCGCGCTTCTTCCATTTTTTGAGCTGTCGTTCGACGTGCAGAGGGTAGACGCTGACGTTCACCTGGACAAAAGTGTCCTTCAGCCGCTTCCAGTAATTGAAATTTCCCATCGGTGTCCTTCCTAGGACACCCGTCACTCCAGCCTCTTCCACCGCCTCACGCACGGCAGCCCTTGGGGACAATGAACCGTCCCGTTCCGCGTGAGGTCAGTATCAGCACCTCAAGTTCGCCGGTGGCCGAAATACGGTATGGCAGCGCAGCGACCTGGTTGATCGGCTTTCCTTGACGGGCTCGACGCATGAGCTTCTTTTTCCGGTTCATCCGAATCTCGGAGCGGGGATTGTCGCTAGCCGGTCATGGCGCAGTCGCTAGGGGGCTCAGGACCAATTCCTTGATGGGCGTAACCGGCAAAGGGCCTGCTTGTTCCCTTCACCCGGCCCTTCCGGTTCCATAACCCCGAAGTGCCTAGTCGCCAGGCACGGAACTTTTTCGCACGATCGCAGTTGCTCGTCGTCGGCATCACGCCGGCAGTGGGCTCCTGCCCAAATAAGCCCGCTGTCTGTCCCTCGCAGGCAGCGGGCTTCGGCTATCTGAGGTAGGCTAAAATGTCATTTGATAACGATGCACGGGCTGCAGGCTTTAACGGGACCGATCTCGACGCGCTCTTGGCCGTGTTTACCAAAGCAAGCGTGAACGTTAACCCGACGCTTCACGATGAAGTTGGACGACGTCTCATCAGAATGTTTCGTGCCGGCCTGCGGGACCCCGACATGCTGGCTGCTTTCGCTGGAGACGCCCTGAGACCCCTGCGACGCAAACGGAACACCGATCGCACGCTTCATGGGGAAGCAGGCATCATCAACGTCTGCGACATGTAATCCTCTGTATGCGGCTAGTCCTACTCCTCGCCGCTCTCCGGTAGGCACAAGCCGGGGACTGGCTGGCGTCGCTCTTGACGTCCAAAATCCGAATTCACATCTCATCTTGGCGCCGGATCTCCGGCCGACCGCAACAGTCGTTCAGATGGAGGTAACAGTGAACGATCGTGTTTTCGACGCGCCTGTTTTCGTAAAAGGCAGCGAGCATTTCATCCAGGAGATAACCAGCCTCGACGAGGCACTCGATTTTCTCGAAGAGTGGCCCCGCAATCGACGTGGGCCGATTTATGAAACTGCATTGCGTGCTTGTCACAGGGCCTACAGCCACGACGTGCCGCTGGATGTCGCCAGGAGCGCCTTCGTCGGGTTCGCAAGATCAGCGGGAATCCATGAGAAGGTCGACACACTTCTTCCCTTCCCAATGATTGCGGCAAAAACCGGCCGTGGTGGCGTGCCGGCGTAGGGTCTCTGCGATGCTGACCAAAGAGCCTGTGGTCGCCGGACCAACAACTCCGGCTGGGCGCGCGCCGTACGACAATGAATGTCGGGAAGCGCTGCGCCCCCACCTTTATGCAATCATCGATCAAGCAGTGCAGGCTGGATGGGACCGTACCACGGCAGCCTACACTTTGATGTATCTCGCGGCGAAGGCGCCGAAGGAACACATCAGTCAGTCGTGAGCAGCAGCTCACCGAGGCCCGTCCCCCTGAAGGGACGGGCACGTTTCGCAGTATGCTCGGTTTAGCCTGTTGGAAGAAACCGTGAGGCGGTATCTCCTGATCGCGTTTCGGTTCGGCGCCGGGCGGTGGAGGCTGGAACAAGTAAGTGAAAGGCCCGTTCGGTTGGCATCGCGCCCTTCCACGGAGCCTTGCCATGCCCGCACTCTCAGCTTTTGTCCTCAATTGTTCTCTCAAAACCTCCGACAAGGAGCCGTCCTCTACCGATAGGATGCTCTCCGACTTGTTGGCAGCCTTGGAAAAGCATGACGTCACCGGCGAGGTGGTCAGGGCCGTCGATCACGACATCAAGCCTGGTGTGCTCTCCGACGAGGGTGACGGTGATGAATGGCCTGCGTTGCGTCAAAAGATTGTCGCGGCCGATATATTCATCCTCGGTACGCCGATCTGGATGGGCCAGCCGTCAAGCGTCGCGAAACGCGTGCTCGAGCGGCTCGACGCCTTCCTCGACGAAACCGACAGCAAGGGCAGGATGCCGGCCACCGGCAAGGTGGCTCTGGTGGCGATCGTCGGCAACGAAGATGGCGCACATCACTGCCATGCCTCCTGCTTCCAGCCGCTAAACGATGTCGGGTTTACCATTCCCGCCAATGGCGGCGTTTACTGGGTGGGGGAAGCCATGGGCGATGTGAACTATGTTGACCTTCCTGGCACACCACCGGTGGTGGTCGAGATGATCGAAATGGCCGCATCCAACGCTGCCCATCTCGCCGCGCAGCTCAAGGAAAAGACCTATCCCGGCACAAGCTAAGCTGACGAGCGCGAGGTTCTGGCACGGCCTCGCCCTAAAGCGCAGGCCCACCGGTGAAACTGCAGCGTCCCACACTAACATTTGATAAGCTAAACGTAATCTTTTCAGGGGTTTGGAACCAACCCACCGAAGCGCCGTTGCGATCGAAGCGGGAGGCGCAACCCTTGGAGAAAAACAAAATGGCTAATCAAGGTGGAAGCCGCGAGCAGCACGAACGCGCTGGACAACAGAGCCACAAGAATGACGACATGAACCGTGGCCAGCAGGGCGGCGGCGAACGCAGCGGTCAGCAGCGCGCCGAAGACTTCGAAACCGAGCAGCAAGGAGGCCAGCGCGACGAAGAAGCTCGGCGCGGCGGCACCGGCAATTTTGCCGAGGACCCTGAAAGGGCTTCGGAAGCCGGCCGGAAAGGCGGGCAGTCCTAATTGCCATGAGCCCCGGTTCGCCGGGGCTCGTCTTCCCTATGCAATGAACCTGGTAAGCTGCGCGAGGAATCTGGCTGATGAGAACAGGCGGAATGACGATTGCCGAGGCCCGCCTATGGCAAAAGGCGACAGCTCCACATGCTACGGCGATGCAGACGATACGCGACGCTATCGAAGAGCTTTTCGGGCCTATTGCCGAATTGCCTCCGTCCATAGAGACGAGCTCCGGTCTCGACCCCATGCTTGAGGCGGAGGAGATCGTCATCGCGCTGCAGCGGGTCGCCGCTCACCTCCACCCAGCGAACACGCGACCACACCAAGCCCATTAAGGGATGGCTGGGCACCTGCCTCTTATGCAGGGGTCTTCTCCGCCTCTTCCTCGATCCGCTTAATCTCCTCGCTGATCTCCGCCGGGTCCTTGTGCTCCAGCCCAACCACATCGTTGCGCGTTTCCTTGAGCGCGACGATCAGTTCGTCCAGCTTGGCATGCAGCGCGGCTGTATCTCTGTAGCCTTGGATGAGCACAACGCCGGTGATGACGATCGCCATGACGGACAACGCGTAGGTGACGACGTCAGTGAGGCCGAGCGGCACAAGCGCGGTGCAGACAATCATTGCCGCCAGGGTGATGTAGAACCCCGGCGGCTTGGACAGAAAATCTGCGACGGCAAACAGAAGCTTGTTCATAGCTGCTGCCCCGAACGTCAGGCAGCTTCTTGCATGGCCCGCTGATTGACCCCGCCCTCACCCAGTTGGGTCAGCGCTTCGTCCGTCGCTTCCTCCTCGGCAAGGGTTGCTTTGAGGAGGTTGACGGCGTCCGTCATGCCAAGCTGCTCGGCCCAGGCAATCAGCGTGCCGTAGCGGGCGATTTCATAATGTTCCACGGCTTGCGCTGCCGCCACAAGGCCTGCGTCGAGCGCAGGGGCGCCCTTATAGTCGTCCATGATCTCCTCACCCTCCTCGAGGATGCCGTCAATCGCAGGGCAGGTCTTGCCGCGAGCCGGCTTGCCGAGCAGCTTGAACACCTGTTCGAGCCGTTCAACCTGCGCTTCCGTCTCGGCCAGGTGCTTTTTGAATCCGGCTACAAGCTTGTCGGACTCGGCTGCCTTGGCCATTTTCGGCAGCGCCTTCGTGATCTTCTTTTCGGCGTAGTAGATGTCCTTCACGCCATCGAGAAACAGGTCTTCAAGCCCCTTGGTCGAGGCCTTCGGTTTTGTCGTAGCCACGTCGCGTCTCCTTAACTTTTGTTAGTGCCTTGCCTTCGTTCGAAGACGCCTAACAACAGCAGAGAAACAACCGGGTTCCGCAATATTGAAGCCGCGTGGAACTTTTCTTTGTGGCCGGCGCTTTGGAAGATCAGCAACACACAACAAGGGAGCGTTCTATGCACGGCTTAATCTATCTGGTCGGCCTGGTCGTCGTCATCCTCGCCGTCCTCTCGCTTTTCGGCCTTCGCTAATTGCAGAGCGAGCGCACAGCAAAGAATTCAAGAGGAGAAGGCAATGAGTGATGTGATCGTTTCGGCCCCGGCGGCCGTCAGTTCCGAAGAACGGTCTTATGTCGATTGGCCAGCGATCATCGCCGGCACCGTGGTGGCATCTGCGATTTCGCTTGTGCTACTGACTTTCGGTTCAGCGATCGGGCTGTCGTTGACCTCTGCCTATGAAGGAACCGGCATCTCGCTTGCCGGCTTCGCCATCGCCGCGGCGCTGTGGCTGGTGTGGGTTCAAGTGTCTGGTTTCTTCGCAGGTGGCTACCTGACGGGCCGCATGCGGCGCCGCCACTACGATGCCACCGAGGAGGAATCCGATATTCGCGACGGGTCCCATGGCTTGGCAGTATGGGGACTAGGCGTTCTGATCGGTGCGCTGATAGCGTTCTCCGGTCTGACAGCCGCTGTCTCTACAGCGACAACAGCCGCGAGCAATATGGCGGCGGGGGCAACGGCTGCTGCTGTGGGGTCAGCCGATGACATAGCCGACAGTGGCGCCTTGATGGTGGATCGGCTGCTGCGTGGCGGAACGCCGGCTTCCGACACAGGATCGGCAGCTGATCAGCGATCTGAAGTCAGTCGCATCCTGTTGTCTTCAGTTGCCAGCGGGGCACTCGATCCGGCTGACCGGCAGTATCTGGTGAATGTGGTGGCGGCGCGCGCAGGCATTCCTCCAGAGGAAGCTCAGCAGCGTGTCGACGAGATTTACACCCAAGCGCAGGAACTCGAGTCCGAAACTCGCGCGGCCGCAGATCGCGCGCGAAAGATTGCTGTGATTGCAGCCTTCATGACGGCTGCGTCTCTGCTGATCGGCGGCGTCGGTGCCTATTTCGGGGCGGTGCTCGGCGGCAACCATCGCGACAAGCAAGTTTCGGTGGAAGGGTGGTACAAGCCCTGGCGGTGAACGGCGCGCTTCCCTCGAATATCTCGGGCCACTGCTAACGCCTCTAACATGTGACACGCCTAGGAACGGAGGTTCACATGCAGGACAAACCTGACAAACAGAAACCAGCGCGGGATGTACGAGGAAACCCCGCGCCCAACCCCGACGGGGAGGAAGGCACGCGAAAGCCGCCTCCTGAGACACCGACACCACCCGCTAAGCCTGACAAGAGCCCAAGCCAACCTCACAAAGGCGCCGCCGATCGCGGAGCGCTCTGAGTTCGTCGGTTGACCGGATCTCGGGAAAGCTGAGCTGTGGAGCGGCAGGACGGCTGGAAGAGATCAAAGCAGAAGGTGCAAGATGCCTTACTGTCGTATGTTATTGCTGGCTGACTTCTCCCGTGTTTACCCTCGCTCCGGTGGTCCGACATGGCTACCTGGAGCCGGTGCGGGTACGAGCCCGAACAACTCCGCCGGCGCCGGCTCGCGGTCGATGAAGACAAACGTTCCGAGCATGCACATCGGCAGCCTCACGAACCGCCAGCCGACGGTCGCGTCGCATGAACGCATGCCTGCCGTTCTTCAAGGAGAGAAGCGGTTGGTAGCCATCGTGCTTTGATCTCGTGAATCCATCTGTCGCCGTCAGATGGCTGCTCGACGGGGGATGCAAGCAGGAACTGGGCACGCATATACTGGATACCGACAGACGCGATCAAACCCAGGTCGGGCGATCCTGTTGCCCGGAACTGCGCAGCCTCATCGGTCGTTGTAGAAGTTTCTAATGGGACGACCGCGTTGCAGGCGGCCAGGACTATGAGGTGCAGCATCTTGCCAAGGAAACGGGCGTCACGGCAGAGCAGGCGCGCCAGTTGGCGCCCCCGGCAAGCCATGCCCGATCCGCAACGCCGCGCCAGGCAGGCCGCGACTGTCTGATGGCTTCGTAATCGACGAAGAGGTCGGCGAGGAATTGCCTAGAGATAACCGGTGAAGCGAGACAAACTGCTTTTGGCGGGCGCCGCAGTGATCGGCTTCAGCCTGGTCGTTGCGGCATGGCTGCTCGGCGCCTTTTGTACCCACGACATAAAAAAAGAGCCCCGCTAGCCGGGATGCCAACAAGGCAGGAGGAGCAGGGGTTTGCGAGTGGAGTTTAATCGGCCGGCCTTCAAGAAGTCTAGCTGTGGTCAAGGCGGCGCGAGGACAAGGACTGCCTCCGGCGCGGTCAACGGCTCGTCATTTGCAGTTATCGTCATCCGCCTTAGCCGCCGCAGTCTTCTCACCGTCCTGCTGAGCCTCAACGTCTTGCTGCGAAGTTGCCAAGTCCTTGTTGCCGCCGCCCTCTTCGGTTGCGAGAGGCATAGTCCCGCCATCCTTAGCAGCTGTTTTGTTCCCACTTGGCTCGGCGCCTTCCAGCGGTGCATGAGAGCCGTCTTTGGCGATGCCGGCGGTCTTGTTTACATCTTTGCCGGCCGAAGTATCCGGGCAAGCTGCCATGGCGGTGCCAGCGCCGAGCGAAAGCGATGCTGCTAGTAGCAAAGTCCGGGTGATTTTCATTATCACTGTGAGGTGCCCAAAACCTAACAGTCTGAGAGTTGCTTGGTTCCCTGCGACGACCGCGTTGAATTGTCGTCACGCCAAGACGGCGCGGCTGTCCCACCGAAAAGCTGCCGCCTTGACTTAGCTCGGCCGCTGAACGACGATCCTGCATGGAAGTCTGCAAGGACTATGTGGTCGTGTTGCCGGCCGGGCCAAAGTTCGAAGACCCAGAACTGCACAAGGCGGTGCTGTCCGCGCTGATCGCGCGCTTTCCAGACTACACGTGGCAAATTCATGAGAGCCACAAATCCGGGTCCGGACGTTTCGTCGTTCTACCGGCGCTGAAGACGATCCCGGCACCCGGCGAGATTGCCGCCAAGATGGAATTCGGGGCATTGACGGATTTCCATGTGTTCCTGGAGTTCCAGTTCATTGACCCCACGAAGCGGATCAACTGACGTGGCGAGCCTTTTGCCCCAACAGAAGTAACCGAAACTGATCGTGGTGATGGCCTTCGACCGTGACGAGAATGGCGACCTGCAAACGGTCTTCGGACCTGCCGAGCAGCAGAACGAGGAGCGTGCGATCCGGACGGCCAAATCGCTGGCGACCAAGCATGCCGGCGTCATTGCCTGGAACCGCGAGGCCAATCCCGCGCTCGGAGAGTACGGGGAGCCGACTGTATTGTTTCAGGCGGGCGACGTTCCAGATTTGGAGTAGGACACCAATAACCCGCTTTCCTTAGCTGCGGCCTCGAACGCCCGGCGGGCGGCAGTGGTCTTTTTCAGGCCTGCCAACACGTCGAGACAAGCTTTACGAGCGCTACGGTGTTTCGGGCCGGTGCCCTTAGGCCAACGGTATTTGAGCAGGCATTCCGAGGCCTCTCTGGTGGATGATACAATCCTGACATTTCCCGCGCCGCCGATCATGACATGCACCGGATTGTCAAAACGCTTGTCTTCCATATTTCACGAAATCCCGTTCAAAAACGCGCACCATACAGAGAATTGCGCGCAAACGAAAAGCCCGTCGTAGCTCAATGACGCGCCTGCCATTCGTTTCTAAGAAGTGCTAAGAAACCTACACCCAGGGTGCGCAGCGCCCGTTGGGTGGTCGTCCACCAAGGTACCCCAATCATGACCAATACGACGGCGATGGGCCTGCTTGCAGGATGCGTAGTTATTGCAGCCGTGGCTCTCTACATGCTGTCCCGCGCCTAAGGCTGGAGTTCGACCGTGGGTGAAGTTGTTCCCTTCCCGCAGCTTTATAATGCATCGACGGTGGAGCGCCTGAAGAAGGACAATTGTAAGGTAAGGTTCAATATCACCGTTGACCCGGAAACTGCTTTGGAAATTCTGGTCGCCATTGGCTACGTGGATGCCAAGATCGAGCCGGGCAGCATCGTCATTGTTAGGCCGGACGCGAACACATGAACCGCGATCCCCGTATCGATGCCCTTGCCGCGAGCGACCTTTCATCGGCGGCTATCCTGGCCGCCCTGATCGGGATGCTGGGCGCGAAAGGCACTCTGTCGGACCGAGAGGTTCGTGAGATGTACGAACAGGCCCTGTTCTTGCTGGAAACTCACCAAGGCGGGGAGCCTGAAGTACAGCCTATCTACGAAGCGGCTCGGGAGATCATCGAAGCGCAGCTTCGCTAAGGCCTATGAAGAGGCAAAGGGAGCGCTCGATGAATATGAGGATTTAGCGACGACCGGAGAAGGGCCCCAAGAAGCCATACCCAGACTGGGGGCAAGACCGGTTAATCCCGCTCGCCACACCTTGTCTATCTTACGTTTAGGCGAAGCCCAAAAAAAGCAATGTGATCCATGTTACACCCAAAGCGATCATCCCAACGCTACAAGCGATGCCTAGCCAGAAAGGCAGGTCGGATGGTGTTTTCAACCCACACCCTAACACATACGAGGCGGTTGCGCGCGCTTTTAACCAGGCCCCCCTTCAGGGTAGCCAACCCGCCAGTCCAGCGAGCAAATAGATCGCCAGCGCAACACCGAGCAAAATCGCGACGGTCCCGGTAACTGTCAAACCATCGTATTTCATTCGGCGCCGCCCATTCGCCCTCCTGATCCGTGCCTGGGCGTTTATGGCGCTGCATCGTATACAGCTACCGAGATGGCGACAATTTACTCCCGCGAGGGAATTTACTCCCGCTAGAGAGTGATGACTTGGATCAGTGACCTAAATAACTCGGTCTATAAGCTATCTACTCCGGTCAACAGCCGAGAGGATCATTTCTAGTAGACGCCCACCATCGTCGCCGAAATCCTCGGCCGCAATTCCCCGCGCTTCACCCATCGCGGTGAGCCGATCGGCCAAGTCCTTCACCGACACGTTTTCGACTCCCGTTTCAGCGGCGTGCTCGTCTAGCCACTGCTCGGCGAACCGTCGAGCGTTGGGGCGCATGTTGTATCCTTGTCTGAAAAAAGCCCGCCATCCCAGCGATGACGGGCTTTCGTCGCTTTTGACATCTAGGACCGCCTCGCGATCCCATCCAGACAAGAGACGCCGGCCAACAAGGTTCCGGCCCGTACAAAAGAAAGCTTGAAAGCAGGGCCCGGCGGAGGAACGTTAACTCGTTCCCTGCATTATCGCTGCAGCGATATCTTTCGCTTCTCCGGCCGCCAATCTGACCGGACGCGCTTAAGCGGCGCAGAAAGATACTCACATGGAATTCTTCCGGCGTATGAACGACCAGCCAACGTCGTGGTTTCTGCTGTTCGGGACCGTGGCTATCGTTGGGTACCTTCTCTATCTCGTCGGCAACGGACTGACCTGGTAAGCAGGCCATGCCAACAAAGCGCTCCATTTCACCGGAAGTCCGCGCTGCGATCGCCGCGTTTCTGAACGAATGTCAAAACGAAGCGCGGCCGTTTGCAACCGCGGAAGCCTTGGGCGCGGTCCGCAACATCTTTCCCGATCTGGATATCTCTGATTCCGATCTGGAAGAGGCGATATCGAGCGAAGCCGCCACGGCGGGATTCGATATCGATCACGACTCGCACAAAGGGCATGCCAAGGTGAAGCGGAAAGCACTCGATCGCTGGGAGAACGAAGGCGGCGCAATCGCAACCGGGCCACGCACCGAATCCCAGCGACGTATCGACAACGACACAGCCGGGACGCGGCGTCGAGCCAAGGCGACGAAGGACCGCAATCAGTTGATCTAGCCCTCTGGGCGTTCAGGGCGCCAGGACCCTAGAAAACCGGCAAGGCCGCATGGGAGAGCAAAATGGCTGACAACAAATCGAAGACCAAGGAAGATCGTAAGCTTGTCGCCCGAGATCAGACCTACGGGGTTGCCGACTTCGCGAAAAAGTACGGCGTCGCGCCGAGCGAGGCAAAAACCATCATCAAGAGATACGGTCCTTCACGCGCGAAACTCGACGCTTACATGAGTGCGCGAAACGCCTAGTGGGCCGCCAGAAATTCAACCGGCCACGCCTATGACAGCGTCAGCCTGAATGGGTGTGCTTTGCCCATAACGTCCTCCAGGCCCTGCCGCAGAGCCTCCGGACGTATGGTCCCTAGATCAAACAACGAATTTACTATTTCGGTGACATAGCCGCGCTCCTGTATCTCAACGATACCGCAGTCATCGCAGTACTGCTCAACCGCCGCTGACATAATCATAGATCTTCGAGGATAATTGTGAATGTTGGAAGACATGCGCGTTTCTCCTGTTCGGGGCGAAAGCGTGTTGACCTCTTCCAAGCGCCCCCGTGCCGTTGAGGAGGGGCGACATGACAACCTAAACCTTTTAGGAGGCAGCGCTATACACAATGTTATGAGAAGGGAGATTAAAAGGCCGCCTGGATATTGAGGGGGGTTATAAGCAGCGGTCCTGATTTGGCTTAACCCATGGTCGACGTCATCGACCGCTACCCCAACAGCATTCGGAAGCTCAGGTTCCTAGCGATCGGAATTAATTCTCGCAAGATCCGGCGCAATGGAGTTGAACGGGTAGAGCCGCTAAACTCATTTATGGCGTATAACGCCGACAATCCCCATCTGTGTAGGCGAAGGAGGACAGCATGTTCTCAATAAGATGGGCCACACATCGCGACGAAAGAAACGGCTCTTTGGCGGAAAAGAAGCGTAGCAAGGAATCGCGGAATGCCGCCGAGCTATACGCACCACAGCCAGAAGGATCGTCGATACTCTATGGCCTTATCGCCATTGTTGTTCTTGGGATCGCTTGTTGGATCGTCGGCTTATTTTATGGCCTCAACTTTCTGTCCTATCCTGTGCTCCTGATCGGCGCAGGAGCAGTGGCCTTTATCGGCGGCGTCCTTCTTAGAAAGCTGCGAAAACGCCGTCACAACGACGCATACCGCCATGAATACGGGAAACGACCGTAAACTTTCTTTTTGCAGACCAGCTTGACCTGGAACCTTTAGTGGGCGCTAGTGTTACCGACGGGGCGATACCATTCGCCATTCCGCGCTTACGGGGCTCGGACGCGCTTAGCAGCGCAGAAAGTACTGATGAAATTCATTCAGCGCATGAACGAGCAGCCCTCGTCTTGGGTGCTCCTGTTCGGGACGGCGGCTATCGTTGGCTACTTTTTGTACCTGCTCGGCGATGGAATGACTTGGTAGCTGCGTCGTGCCGGCCCTACGCTCTATTCCGCTGGACGTAGGTACAATTGCATAGCTTACCTTAAGACGAGCATAGGTCGCGCCAGGGGTCGGAAAGCTCATCCTGGAACGCCTGTCAAACCTGATCGGGGTCCGCAGCCCCGCTCGGTGAGGGCGCCCGGAGTGGAGTCGGTCATGCCCCATCTAAGGGAGTGGTCACGATGCATACGTGTGTTGTGGGGCAGAGCAAGCTGTTCCGAGCGGCGCTGACGCTACTGCTTGAAGACACTGTATTCACTGTCGCGACAGGCGCCGACTCGCTTGACGAAGTTTCGAAGATGAATGGTCCGTACAGACGAGATCAGGTGGTTTTGCTGGTCCAGAAGCCTGACAACCGGTCGGAGCTTTCCGGGCAGATAGAAATGCTGAAGGCGCGCCTTATTCCGCCATGGGTGGTATTTTTGGCAAAAACGCTCGACGCCGATGAAATCGCGGACAGTTTCGCGTGCGGAGTAGACGGATTCCTTCTTGAGGAAATTTCCCCGCAGGCGCTTGTCAACTCGCTAAAACTGGTCGCCCTTGGCGAGAAGGTGTTTCCAAGCCAGATCGTCGCACTGATGGTTGCGTCGGGCTGGGCAAACAGAAGCTCAAAAAACACCTATGCGCCATATGATGGCCTGCTGTCCGGTCGGGAATTGGAAGTAGTCAACTGGTTGATACTTGGCACCCCGAACAAGGTAATCGCGGGAAAGATGTCGATCGCAGAAGCCACGGTGAAGGTTCACGTCAAGGCAATCCTGAGAAAGGCCGGCGTGGACAACAGAACTCAGGCGGCGATCTGGGCTGTGCAGAAAGGACTGCGCGAGCCCGCGCGCTCCTAGCGTTTTATATGCTTAGCGGAGACATACATGGACGTGATTACAAGCCTGTCGATCTACCGTGAAGCGCTGATAGGTGCCGTTTGGACTCTCGATGCCTTCCCTGTGGAGTTAGATGCGTTCGCGGACAGAGAGCGCAAAGTTCTTGATAGCGCGATAAAGAGCGTGGAAGCCGATATTCGTTTTCATAGGGATGAAGCTGATATTCGTTTTCACCGGGATACAGATCGCCCCAACGGTCCAACGTTCTTGATCTTCAGCCGCACAAGCTAATGCCAACGAAGCCATGTCGTCGGAAGTGATTCATGTCGGCGGCGGCTTGAACCAGGCTGCAATCTTCATCACAGACTCTCCAAACAGCACCACGCCGCCGAGTATGCCGAGGATCGTGATGATGATCCACTTCGATACCTTGGCGAAGCCGATCAACGCCCGGACGAGCGGCATGCCGGCCTCAAGCGCCTTGGCATCCTCCACGGTCAGATCAGTCAGGAACTTCCGCGTCGGCTCGGGAAGCTCGGCAAACTGCTTTGCGATCTTGTCCCCGTTCACTGCCGGCTCTCCCGGCCGTGTTGCGCGCACTCGCTGCGCGTCCAGATCCCGCCACCGCAGAGACCTGCCGCCGTGCTGTCGATCTTCAACTGATCAGAGGGCGTCTTACCTCTGGCGCCAATCAGGGCGTGCCGACAACCATGCGCAGGCCGTCACGCTCACAGGCGCCGGTCTCGAAGTCGAACACGCCGCCAGCATCAGAGCAGCGGCGAAGATCAGTGCGCCATTTCTCAGCCGCGTTGCCCGCATTGTCGTTCTCCTTGGTGATTTTCGCCGCGAAGGCCGCCTGCTCGTAGGTCCGGCCGGCCCGGTAGGCAGCGGTATGGCTCCAGGCGAGCAGCACGAGGGCCGCGGCGCCCGCGCCGAGCATGAGATAGAGCCTTCATGCCAGCACCAGATCGGCTTCATCGGTAGGATCGAGCTCAACCGGTTGAACATCGCCCTCATCGGTCTGGCGCGCCTTCCACCAACCCCACGCCGCCCATGCGAGGCCGCCGATCACCAGCATCGCCACGACCACCGCAAGGATTGTCGACAGCCATTCGAGACCGGGGATTCCTGCAACCTGATCGGCGACTTGCTGGACCTGCTGGCGAGCAACCCCGATCGCGCCGCCCGTAATGGCGATGCCGGCGCCCTCCTTGGCCTCCTTGGTCTCGGTGATGCCCTTGGCGCCCAGCACCTCGTCAGGAGCCTGCTTGTAGGCTCCGAGGCGGCCAAAAGGTCTCCGGCCCGTTGTCGTCCGAGGACCAGATTGGTCGGGCCGTCCACGAAAACAGCGCGATCCCGTTTCCCATCTGTCTCGCTTTCTTCGGAACGCAACGGCGGTTCAGCGATTAGCCACGGTCCCACATGAGAGAAGACACCCCATGGACCATTCGAACCACGTGCGCCTGAGCCAGGCCGAGCTGACCCCCGGTATCCTCGAAGACGCCGCGATATACGGTCCCGGCGACGAGAAGATCGGCTCGGTTGACCACGTTCACGGCACCCAGGTTGTTATCGATGTCGGCGGATTCCTCGGCATTGGCGCCAAGCCGGTTGCTGTCCCCTTGAGCGAGTTGGAGTTCATGCGCGACGAGGACGGTGACGTTCACGCCGTGACGAGCTGGACGAAGGACCAACTCAAGGACATGCCGGAGCACAAGGACTGACAGACTGGCGGCTTCATGACCGAAGTGGAGCCACCGCCTCCACCTCTTGGACAACCAGATGAACTACATTTCCGTGATGGCAGTCACCGAAGAACGAGCCCGAGAGAAAGCGGTTGCAAGCACGGGCTATTCTCGCGAGAGCATCGGACCGGTTGTGACCGTCATTGACGAAGGCGATAACCTTCGCCAGCGGCCATACATATTCGAGACTTCCAACGACGTAACCGAGCATCCGCAGTATACGAAAGCCAAGCTGTCCAGCGCCCTCAACTTCGCCAACCCGGCAGTCGAAGACGGCCCGGTTCTGATGTTCGGCCCGGAAATAACGGTCGGAGGCTGAACTAGCACTCCTGAACCATTTTGATCATGACACGTTCATGTCTTGCTGCGAGTCGTGTCAACCGCGCGTGGCGGTACGGTGAACAGGAAGTCTTTTTCCCGGTTTCTCTTCCTGGCCAACGAAAGGGCAGACGAGCACCTCGTCCCGTCCGACCTGCATCGTCCTCTTCTTTAGTTGGCACTTAGGTATTGACTACGAGTTCGCTCGGAAGAGGTGCGCGTGATGAGATGGTTCCGTAGTCTGGCAGCCGAGTTATTCCCCTCGTGGCACGAGCGGCGGCTTCTCAAACAGTCAAAAGCCGCGGACGCCAAGAGGGGTAAGCTTGTCTCGCTACAGCGCGCCTTAAGATCAGCAAACACCGTCGAAACCAACCGCGCCCAGACGAGCGAGCGGCGCCCCAGCGGTCGGGACTGATGCGTCTCAAATCGTACACTGACTGGGTCCTGTGGTTGGCTGAGAAGGGCCGACGCGAGAAAAGCAGTCCGAAGCCTGACACATCCGGCGTCGACTATGCTCCTCGGGACTGCCGGGACGCGCCAACTCCTAACCCCAACGACGGCACACACCGATACCCGACCAGAGGTGGAAAAGCAGGTGGCGAAGATTGAGAGGCAGGTTTTCCACTCCATCCTCACCAAGAAGGACAATAAGCAAGGTGGGTGTCGAAATACGAAACTTAGGACGACGCCGAGCCTGCGGCGAAAGGGCCAACAATGAGCGGCGGCTCGGGCGAGCTGTCTTCCATAAGCTCGACGGCACAATTCGCGAGGAGCCCGGCTAAGCCACCTCTCGCGTTGGATTTTCCCTTCCTTTGCCCCGCACGACCAGATCCTTCCCTCGTCTCCAGCGACAACCCAGAACCAGTTGGTGGCGTGGTGTCACGCATATTGCCCACCCGTAGCAACGGCGCCGGCCGCGTCTCCCGGGAAGTAGTTAGCTCCGCCCCCAGCCGACTGAATGACGGCGTTCATCTGCGCGTTATGGCGCTGACCTGTGGCAGATCCGGAATAGGTGTTACCGCTGACCGTGGCCATTGATGCGGTTGTCGCCTGGAGGAAGACGGCGAAAGCGAGAGAGCCAGACAACGTGACCGTGCGCGCCTGACATTGGAACGAAGCGCCGGCGAACAGATAGACGTGTCGGCTGGCCGAGCCTGAGATCGTGTAGTTGCCGGTCGCCACCAACCGGCCGCCTGTAGCGAGCACGTGGTAGAACGTGGTCGCGCCAAAATCGAGGTTCTGGAATTTGACCAGCGTTCCATCGGTAACGCCGATGCCGTGCGTCGTGGCCTGCAATTTCATACCACGCAGGTGCCAGGTGCCGACCACACCATCGCCGGTGAAACACGACCCCGACGCGTTTATCAGCACGTTGCTCGGCGTGCTTTCGTCGCCGACGATGATGCAGAACCCACCAACCAGGGACTTTAGCTGAACCGCCTCGGCGTAGGTTCCGGCGCCCACCTGGACCGTCGCAGTGAAGCCCGCCATATCGATGGCGGCAACCACATTGACAGCCTTCTGGATCGTCAAAAACGCGCCGCCTGCCGTGTTCGCCAGACCATTGTTGCTGTCGCTACCATCGGTGCGGACGTAATATGTTCGGTTGGCGGTCAGAACTTCGCGCGCCGTCGGGGTGGGGCCGGTCGGACCCGTCGCACCGACGGGCCCGGTAGGACCCGTGGCGCCAGTCGAACCGGCTGGTCCGGTCGCTCCAGAAGGTCCTGTAGGGCCGGGCACTAGCGAATCCGCACCCGACGCACCTGTGGCTCCGGAGGGGCCTTCAGGCCCAGTTGGACCTTCGGGTCCAGTCGGGCCCGTGGCGCCAACACCCGCCATCAGAGCGCGGGTCGCGGGCGTCAGCGAATCCGGCGTTACTATCTGGTTTTTGAGTTTTCCGTCAGAGCGACGAACATCTTTCAGAGCGTCGATCGTGTCGTTCGAGGCTCGCGTGAGTTCGTTGAGATCGGCCTGGAGCTGTGAGCCCGGGAAGCTATTGTCGCCTTGTTCCTGTTGGAAGGCGACGTAGCTGTAGGTCAGGTTTGGCTTTTGAGGATCCGACATGGGAGCAGCTTTCGAAGCACGAACGACAATCGTGGTCGAAATGGTGTTCGACCGTTCGTGCGGCTGCTCGCCTTCCGCCATTTTCCAGCAACAAAACTATACAGGAAACGCGGCTTCTACGCCAGCGGAAATGTGAAAATATTCCTCGCGGGCGCTACTTGCGGCGACTTCGCTTAGGCTTGACCTTCACGCTGCGCTTGCGACCCAACCCCATCTTCTTGGCCAACTCGGAGCGAGCCGCGGCATAATTGGGAGCCACCATCGGATAGTCCGTCGGCAAATTCCATTTCGAGCGATACTCTTCCGGGGACATCCCGTAGTGGGTCATGAGATGGCGCTTGAGCGATTTGAAGCGCTTCCCGTCCTCCAGGGAGATGAGGTAGTCTGGATAGACGGATCGTTTTGGATTCACCGCAGGTACCTGGGGCTCGGCAGCGGGCGTTTTGGTCTGCGACAGACCCGAGACCGCTTGATGCACGGTCGCAATCAAGTCAGGCAGGTCGGCGGCTGGCACAGAGTTGTTTGCAACATACGCCGAGACAATATGCGCGGTGAGCTCAGTGAAGTTCTCGGCATGTTCTGAATTTGACAACATCTCGCTTCCCTTAAGACATCTGCCGCTTACAAAGTTCTTGGTTCATGGGCAATCGACTTCCGTTCACGATCACGGAAGCGCAAGAAGCGAGATGATCGCAGCGGCGCCCAGCAGTGCGATCTGGGCGAACCTCTCCGCCACGTTCCGCTGCCCGACATTCCTGCGGGTGTCGCCGAACATGACGATGCCGCCGGCCGCCAGACCACTCGCTACGGTCAGGGCTACGACGACGAGAAAAACGATCTGAAAGGTGGGCATTGAGGGACCTCCAACTTGGTTGATTGGAGGATTATCGACCCGCCGGATCAGGCGTGGATAAAGATCCGTGTGCTCGTTGACCTAAGGCCCGGACTCCAACGGCTTACACGCCGAACGCTGACAAATCTATTCACGCCGCTCCGATCAATCCGGTCCGATCCTCGTGACCGCTGCCGCTTGCCGGCATTGCGAACAAAGCAGAAACGATGCTTGATGCCGCGATGAACATTGCCGCCCGTGATTCGACGCTTCCACGCAACTATCTCGACAAACTGAATGCGGATCAGCGCCGCGCAGTCGAGTACGGTGGGGGGCGAGTCTCAGGTCCGCTTCTGATCATAGCTGGCGCCGGTTCGGGCAAGACCAATACGCTCGCGCATCGCGTCGCGCATCTGATCGTCAATGGCGCCGATCCCCGGCGGGTTCTGCTAATGACCTTCTCGCGGCGAGCCGCATCCGAGATGACAAAACGGGTTGAGCGCATCGCCGGCGAGGTGCTTGGGCGCGATGCTCGGGTCGTTGCCGATGCACTGACTTGGGCCGGCACCTTTCACGGGATCGGAGCACGGCTCCTGCGCGAGCACGCGCATGAAATCGGCCTGGATCCCGCATTCACCATCCACGACCGCGAGGACAGCGCCGACCTTATGAACCTGGTCCGGCATGAGCTTGGATATTCCAAAACCGAAAGCCGCTTTCCGGCGAAAGGCACTTGCCTGGCAATCTACTCTCGTGCGGTCAATGCCCAGGCGCCGCTCGGCGAAGTCCTTGGCAATGCCTTCCCGTGGTGCGAGGGATGGGAAGCGGATCTCAAGGTGCTCTTCGCGTCGTATGTCCAGGCAAAGCAGGCGCAGAACGTGCTTGATTACGACGATCTGCTCCTCTGGTGGGCGCAGATGACAACGGAGCCGGGACTTGCAGCCGAGATTGCCAGTCGCTTCGATCATGTTCTGGTCGACGAATACCAGGACACCAATCGACTGCAGGCATCGATCCTGCTTGCGCTGAAGCCTGAAGGTGCCGGACTAACCGTTGTCGGCGACGATGCTCAGTCGATCTATTCATTCCGCGCGGCGGAAGTACGCAACATTCTGGATTTCCCGACGCAGTTTGTCGTGCCGGCCGAAACGATCATGCTGGAGCAGAACTATCGGTCGACGGACGCCATCCTGAGCGCTGCCAATGCGGTCATTGGGGAAGCATCGGAGCGCTTCACCAAGAACCTCTGGACCGATCGCAAATCGGCCGAACGACCGAAGCTGGTCACGCTGCGCGATGAAACCGACCAGGCCAACTATGTCTGTGAGCAGGTGCTGGAAGCGCGCGAGGAAGGCATCGCACTTAAGAAGCAGGCGGTCTTGTTCAGGGCCTCACACCACAGCGGACCGCTCGAAATCGAACTGACGCGGCGCAACATCCCCTTTGTGAAATTCGGTGGCCTCAAGTTTCTGGATGCGGCGCATGTGAAGGACGTGCTGGCCGTTCTGCGCTTTGCCGAAAATCCTCGGGATCGTGTTGCCGGCTTTCGCGTGCTGCAGTTGCTACCGGGTATCGGCCCCTCTGCCGCCGCGGAAATCATCGACACCATGGCAACGGCACTCGATGAGACGATGGGGTTGGCACGGTATCGGCCTCCAGTTCGTACCGCTGATGACTGGCCCTTGTTCGTCGAAACGTTTTCTGGATTGCGTGCCGGCAGCAAGTGGCCTGCCGACCTGGAGCGGGTCCGGCTCTGGTACGAACCGCATCTCGAACGCATGCACGAAGACGCAGTCGTGCGTCGCGCTGACCTTCTGCAGCTCGAGCAGATCGCCTCGACATATCCGTCTCGCGAACGATTTCTCACCGAGCTCACGCTCGATCCGCCAGACTCGACAAGCGACCAGGCAGGTCCGCCAAATCTCGATGAGGACTATCTCATCCTATCGACCATCCACTCGGCCAAGGGCCAAGAGTGGACGAAGGTCTTCGTGCTCAACACGGTTGACGGATGCATTCCGATCGATCTGAGAGCCGGCAGCGACAACGAGATCGAGGAAGAGCGGCGCCTGCTTTACGTGGCGATGACACGCGCCAGAGACGGACTGCACCTGATCACACCGCAGCGCTTCTTCACCAGTGGCCAGGCCTCCCGCGGCGATCGGCACGTCTACGCTTCCAGAACGCGGTTCATACCGTCGAACATCCTGCAGCATTTTGAACAGACGGCGTGGCCGGTGGCCGGTGCGACGGGGGTGAGTCAACGTGCTCCCCGCACGCGTGTTGACCTCGGTGCCCGGATGCGCGGGATGTGGCGATAGCCCGCCGGGCACGAATGTGCTTTCGGTGGAGAACTTCCGCCGGAACAATCCCCGTCGGGTAGCGATTACCTGCGACAAAGCAGGTAGTGCGCACATGCCCTTACGAGCAGCCCTTGGCAATGCATTTGGCATAGTGAGGTCCGCAGTCCGCGGCTTCTTCGAAGATGATGCACTTAGCCATTCAGCCGCGATGGCATTCTACGCCGCGACATCGCTGGCTCCAATCCTGCTTATCGTTATCGCTGTAGCTGGCCTAGCGGTTGGTCGAGATGCAGCCCAGCTCGCTCTGTCGGCCCAACTGTCCGGATTAATCGGGCCAACGGGCGCGGATCTCCTGGAGGCCGTTGTGCAAGGTGCGGCCGATACGACAAGCGGCCTGCTTGCGGGTTCATTCGCTTTTATAACGCTCGTCGTAAGCGCCTCTGGCGTCTTCGGCGAAATGCGCTCCACCCTCAATCAGATTTGGCGAGTCCACCAGACCGATACCGAGCTCTCGGCACTCGTCAAAGCACGGATAGCAAGCCTGGGTTTGGTCGCCTCGCTTGGCTTCCTTCTCCTGGTATCGCTTGCCGCAAGCTCTGCCATCTCCGCACTCAGTGATACGATCAATCGCTATGTGCCATTCGGGACAGTGCTGGCCGCAATAATAAACGCCGTCGTTTCGATAGCACTGCTGGCGATCCTATTCGCCGCGATTTACAAGCTGCTGCCGGACAGGTCCCTTGCGTGGCGGGACGTTCGTTTTGGAGCGGTGACGACTGCTATTCTGTTCACGATCGGCAAGTCGCTGATCGGCTGGTATCTTGGGACAAGCGCGGTGGCATCCTCATATGGCGCGGCAGGGAGCCTGATCGTGCTGCTGTTGTGGGTCTTCTATTCGTCCGCGACGTTCCTCTTCGGGGCCGAAGTCACGCGTGCATACGCCACATCCTTCGGAACGCGCCAAGACATCCTGTCGCCTGCAGTGGAGCCGGACAGCGACCGCGTAAAACGCGGCGCACCGGGTTCCGATTTGGTGGACGGCCATGCATATAAAACCGCCGGCGCGATCGCGGCCATAGCATTTGTAAGCGCTCTGGTAGCTACTATGGCATCGGCTGCAGACCGCAAGAGACGTTGACGCACGCAAAATACTGCGAGCGTCTAAACCTGTGGTCAATCATCACGTCCCGTCTTGCTGGACTTGCGCGAGGATCGCGTGCATCTTCTCCACGGCTAGGGGGAGATGGACAGGCGGTTCTCACATAAGCGCGAACGAAATGCGGTCCCGTACAGACGTCGGCGACGGCCCGTCAGCGTGCGATCGATCCTGGTAGCTACTGCCTTCGCCGGCGTGGTCGGATTCTCCCTGGCAGGCGGTGCGCCGGATACAGCTGGGACCATGGATTTACCGGTGCAGGCCGCCGCGCCTGTCAAAGTGGTAACTGCTGCAAAGGCGCAGCAAGAGGGCGATACGATCTCCGGGCGGGCATCGGTGATCGACGGGGACACGATCGAGATCGCCGGAACGCGAGTACGCTTCAATGGCGTAGATGCCCCCGAGAGTGCGCAACTTTGCCGGGACGCCAAAGGCAAGAATTACCGCTGCGGCCAGGCGGCAGCCAAAGCGTTAGCCGCCTGGTTGGCGAAATCACGACCCGTCACATGTATGTTCGTCGAATGGGATCGTTACGGTCGCTTTGTCGGTGACTGCTATCGGGCTGACGGGGAGGGGATATCCGCATGGCTCGTCCGTGCCGGTCACGCAATGGATTGGCCGCGGCATTCCGGCGGCGCCTATGCGAACGATCAAGCTGAAGCGCGAGCAGCAAAGCAGGGCATCTGGCAAGGGGAATTCCAGCCGCCTTGGGAGTGGCGCGCCGCGAAGCAGGCACCGAAGTCGGAAGCGACGAGTGCACCAGTCCGACTGCTATCTGGATCCTGCGACATCAAGGGGAACATCAGCAAAAAAGGTGAGCGCATCTACCACGTTCCCGGCCAGCGCTTTTACAACGAGACGGTGATCACCACGTCCAAGGGCGAACGCATGTTCTGCTCGGAAGATGAGGCGCGAGCGGCCGGTTGGCGACGAGCGAAAAGATGACAAGGTCGATCGCTCGCGGACTCTACCGATCACAGTGATTGTTGCTAGCACCTGGTCTTTGAGCGATACTCGTCGGGGGGCTTGGAGGATGTGGTACTACATTTCTGGCGAAACACGCTTTGGACCTGTTTCTCAAGACGAACTGGTCGAACTGATACGATCCGAAAAATTAGGCCCGTCCACACTCGTGTGGCGTCAAAGCTTTGACGACTGGAAGCGCCTAGACGCGCTGGAGGAGTTGGCGGTAGTACTCGCTGAACTTCCACCACCTGCGCCGGGCACAATGGTCCCTCACATACCGTTGGTGGGCCCCGCCGAGGTTTCCGATGACATTCAATCTTCGCAGGTACTTGTGGAGGAGCCTCTGGCCGGCCCGTGGGCTAGGTTCCTCGCCCGAACACTGGATGTATGGCTCATCACCGTGCTTCTATTTATGGCAGTCGGCCTGTATGCGAGCCACTACGCACCAGAGCTATTGGTGCGAATTGAAAACGCCAACGAAACGGCTCTGGGTCTTGCCGCGCTTCCTGTCACGTTGCTCATACTCGCTCTTTGCATGTCAGTCTTTGGAACGACAGTCGGCAAAGCGTTGCTGGGGATTCGAGTAAAAAATCTGACTGGCGCGAGCGCGCTGAAATTTCACATATCGCGAGAAATGGGCGTTTGGGTACAGGGATACGCTTTCGGCTTTCCGCTGATTGCTCTCGTGACCCTGTTCTTTCAGCACAAGCGCGTAGTCGCCCACTCTCCCGCTAGTTACGACGAAGGTCGCGCAAGGGTAGAATGTGGAAGAATTTCGGCGCTGCGTTGGCTTGCCACTCTGACGCTCGCGGCCGGGATGTTTGTAGGGGTGGTGGCCCTTATTGTAGCCGCAGAAGAGGACACCCGACAAGTTGATCTCGTTCAGTCTTGGACTAACCCCATCACAGGTGGCAGCACGTCCTTCTCTCGCACGTGGGCTTCTACTCCAATCGAGGCCGAAAGCGGAGACGACCTTTTCTATTTTGTCTCAGACTATTTGATGGCCGAAGCTCTTTTCGGGGTCGAAGAGATCAACTCAAGCCTGGCTCCTCTAGACTACGCAGAAGCGCTTGAGCGTGCGCTATCGGACGACATCACATTGGTCGGCCAGTGGTCTTCACTGGAGGTACAAGGTTCACACGCACTCCGAAAGTCGGGCTCACTCGCATCCGACCGCAACCACCGCGTTCAAGTCACGATAGTTCTCCGGCAGGGGCGAGCATGGCGTACCATTATCTTTGCGAGAGGTCGTGAACTTACCGACACGCATTTCGAGGCGTTTGTAAATGCAGCATTGTCGACCATCTAGCGTCGGGCGGTGGGTTCCACTGATGCAACATTCTATAATGGCCTTAGCCGTCTTGGCGGCGTTGGGATTCGGTCAATCGCGAGCCGCAGAGATTTCGGTCGAATCGGAAGTCGGTGCAGGTGGCGACGTGCTGACGATAATATCAGTAGTTGGAGATATTACAGCCCCTGACCTGACCAAGTTTAATAACATTGTCAGGAAAGTCCCTGATGGGACAGTTGCTGTATATCTCAATTCGGAAGGAGGAGATTTGGAAGCTGGGATAGCTATTGGCCGAGAGATATTTTCTCGAGGCCTTTCGACGGCCGCCACCGACGTGTGCGCTTCTGCCTGTGCTCTCGCTTGGATAGCGGGTAGGAAAAAGTTCGCTTCGGATGAGGCGCGGATTGGATTTCATGTTGCATACGTTGGAACGGATGTCCGCAAGGAATCGGGCTTGGGTAATGCGCTCGTGGGCCTGTACCTAGGCGAACTGGGGTTGGGTCAAAACGTTGTTCGATACGTGACTTCGGCGCCGCCAGAAGGCATGCAATGGCTTTCGTTCCGTGACGCCGAACTCTTGGGAATCCCCGTCGTATCGCTCGGACCGAGTACTGAAGAAAATCACCAGGCAACGGCACCTGCGGAACCACCTTTGCCTGCGATACCCGGCATCGATCAGGCGAATGTCGGCAGAGCGACGAGAAACGCGATCACCCGCTATCGGGAAGTTGGGATTAGTGGTCTGGAGTCAAGTTCGGTGGCATGCTGGCGAGTCGTCGGCGAAAAGCCGACGCTCGATCGCGTCCAGTATTGCCGCGTCCTTGACCTCTTTGGCATGGTCATGAACCAGGTGGGCATCGAACAATTTGGGCCGGGCGCAGAGAAAGTATACTTCCGGTCAGATGGCCGACTGGATGCCTTGGTAAATGGTCTACTTTCCGCGGGAGTGTCGGACCCGTCCGTTGCAAAACAACTTAATGAAATTTGGAATCGCCATTTTGAAATCGAGCTAAAGGCCGGGACAGAATGACGTTTCGAACCACTTGCGCCCCCTAGTGCTAATCATCTTGCTTGCCGAACCCGCGTCCCGGGCCGGCGATGCCGCACACATCGGCGGTTGGGTTGGAAGCGTGCGACGCGAAGCGGGGATCTGAAGTCGAACGGGCTTCCGCATTGCGCGCAGCGCGAACGCCACACCGCGACCGAACTCATAAGCCCATCGCGACGTAGGTAGGGCTCGATGCGGATGCATTCGTATCGTTGACCTTCGTAGCTGCGGACCTTGCCGCGTTTTGTTTCGACACCACGTGCCATCACCGTACCCCGAGCAGGTTCATGAATTCAGTACTCGGGCGTCCGACGGTAATCTCAAGCGGGCGCTTTTCGTCCGCGCTTCCGCCCTCGTTGATCACGTCCATCAACTCGTCATCGTCGTCCAGCCAGTTGAAGAGCTGCGTGCCGCGCAGGCCGTATTTCTGCGTGATCATCTGGCGCTTGGTGGCATAGTCGGCCGGATTGAATTTCTCCAGCAGATCGGCCGCCAGTTCCGGGTTGTTGAACGCGGCGCTGGCAAGCTCGTCGATGGCGCGCGACTGGACCTTCTTCGACTTGTTGCGCAGCCAGGTCGACACCACGTCGACCACGGCGATCGTCGGCGACAGTTGGTGGCGGCTCACGCTGCGGGCGCGCGATGCGATGCCCGTGGTCGTCAGGGATGGGTCCAGCTTGCCGGACAGCGCCTGGGCGGTGCCGGATGAGTTCGGCGCCCGCGTGCGGATGCTGCCTTCGGCGCCGGCGAGCGCGCCGAACAGTTCCTTGATGTTCGCCAAGCCCTCGGGATCGTCGGCCCACAGTTCGTCGGCGACGGCGGCCACCTTCGGGTCGTCGAAGAAGTTGCGCAGGTTCTTGTAATCCCACCGCGTTTCACCAGCCGAGTTCGGCGCGGAGAACTTCTTGGTCTTCACGACTTCCCACAGCGCGGCGCGCGCATTGGTGCGGGCTTCCGGCGAGTTGCCGGCGGCCTCCAGAAGTTCGCGGGTTGCCTGGCGCGGGCTCGGCCCCGCCGTCAGGTTGCGCACCGCGTCGACCGTCGCTTCGTCGCCGTAGCGCAGATAGCTGGCCTGCGCGGAGCGGCCCGGCGTGGTCAGTCGGCGCTGCGTCTCGGCGCTGGCGGCTTCGACGCCGCCGCGATAGTCGCCGGCGGCGCGCAGCCGCGTCAGGCGGTCGCGCAGTTCGGGGAACTGCTCGAGCAGGACGCCGCGCTGCTCCATGTAACGGGCCAACTGCTCGGGCTTCTCAGCCAGACCGCGCGTCTGGATGTCCGACAGCACTTCGTCGGCCAGCGCGCCGCGCACGCGCGGATCGGTGCCCGCTTCGCGCAGCAGCGCGTTCAGGTCATTGAGATTGCCCTGGTCGGGCTGCGCGAACCGGCTGGCGACGGCTTTATCGTCAATGCGGTAGCCTCCGCCCTCGCGGCGCTGCAAAGCTCCTGCGATGCCCGTGCCGGGACGCTCGAAGCGGTCGCCGACATCGCGGCGGGTCGCCCGGGCCGTGTCGTACTGCTCGCGCAGTTCAGGCGGCATCGCTTCGTCCAGGAACGTGTCGGTCTGGTCGCGGAACTGGCGGGCGACGCGGGCCTGCTGGCGGTTGCCGGCGGCCTCGGCGGTGCGGATGTCGTCCGACAGGCCGGAGCGCGTGCTGGTGATCTCGCGCAGCGGCACCGTGGCGTCTGCGATGACTTCGCCGGCGTCGTCGACCGGCAGAAGCTGGTTCGGAACACCGGCTTCCTGCGGCAGGAAGCGCTGGCGGTCGTTCAGCGGCAGGTTGCCGGTCGTTCGGCCGAAGCGCTCGGCGAGCGGCTGGATCGGAACCTGGGCGTCGGCCTCGTTGATCGGGGCGAACGCCTCCTGCACCTGTCGATTGGCAGCGTCGTAGGAATCCTGAAGGCCGGCGCGCAGGGTCGAGCCCCGTGCGGTAGCGTCGGCCAGTTGCGGCTGCGCCGCCTGCTGCGCTTCACCGAAGATCAGCCGCGCCACTTCCTCGGCGTCTGCCGCTTCGGCAAGCTGCGCGTCTCGGTTGGCCGACAGCGCGGCGCGGAATTGCGCGGGGTCGCCGTCCGGCGAGATGGCCTGCATGACATCGGACACGGCCGTTTCATTGCCGACGCGGCGCGTGTTGGCGGCGCCGGGCGTTAGCATGTCCTGGTTCTGGACCATAGTCATCAGGAGCGGGTCTTGCGCGCGATCGCCGATATTGGCGGTGTAGCCCGGCACGGCGCGCTCCACCGGCGACGGCTGGCGCAACTGGTCGGCCAGCGTTCGCGTGTCGACCGCGCCCGTGTCGGCGTATTGCGCGCCGAGATCGGTCGAGTTGTTGATGATGCGATCGACGACTTCCTGCCCGGCCACTTCGTCCATCAGCGCCGGCTTGTTGGTCGCGGTGGCGTAGGCATTGCGGAACGCCGACAGGATGTTGTCGCCGGCGGCCGTCAGGCCGACGCCGCCGAGCGAACCGAGAAAATCGGACCAGAAGTTGTCGCCGACCTGCGGGTTGCCGGCGGCTTCGTTTGCGATGCCGGCGCCGAGCCCGGAGCCGACGGCATACTTGGCCTCCCGTCCGACCAGACCAGCCGGATTGGCTACTGCGGGTTCGACGAAAAACCGCGTCAACGGGCCGGAGCGCCGAACGGCATCCGCGCCCATTCGCTCGGCTGCCAGCAAAGAGCCGCCGAGCGGAACGGCTGTCGCGCCGATCTCGCGCCCAACACGGCCGGCGATGCGCTGGAAAGCGTCTTGCGGGACGACTTCTTCGCGGCCCGTGACGGCGCGCGCAGCAGTCGCCGGAGCGCCGATGATGTCGTCGATCATCTCAGAGCCGAGGAAGGGGTGTTCACTGCCCATTCCGGCCAGGCCCAGGCCGGCGTTCACCATGTCGACCGGGAAGCCTAGAACGGACGCGACGCCGCCGCGGCCCTGATCCAGCATGTGCGCGGCGGTGTTGTCGGCGTAGTCGGCCGCGCCGAGCAGGCTCGTCAGCCACGACGAATCGTCCTGCTGCGCCGCCGCGGGCGCGGCAGTGGCAGCAGCCGGCGAGTCCGCCGCGGGTGCGGCGGGCTGTGCACCTCGCATCCGCACGATTTCGTCAGCCAACTGCCGCGCCGCGTCAGCGTCGCCAGCGGCGTCGGCGTTGCGGAGCGCGTCCTCCAGTTCCGCGAGCGAAGCCATTCACTTTGACCTGTACTTATTCACGAGATCGTCGATGCCGCCATTCGAGACTGGCATGGGAGTGGGAGCCGGCGGCGCCGTCACGCCAACCGCGTTCACGCCGCCGCGTCGAGCGCCGCTCAGGATGGTCTCCTGGCGCTCAATCATTTCGATCGCCTGGTTGAGCCGGGCGACTGAGGACGCCTGGTTGGAAGTCATGCCCTCAAGGCCGAGCGCGGCGCGCGCGGTGCGCAACATCTCGTTGCTGAGACGGTCAGCGCCCTGAAGCTTCGCGTACTGAAATGCGAGCATGTTCGACATCATCTCGATCGCGGGAATGTTCGGGTCGAACGCTCCAGCAAGACTTTCCGCGCCCTGCCAGCGCGATGCGCGAACGCTCGGCTAGTCAGACGCTCCTCGACACCTTGCTCGTCCTGCTCATGCCCATCGCCCTGTTCCGCGGCGCCGTCGCCGGCGTGTTCACGGTGACGGAGGCCGGCGGCATCGCAGTCGCCTATGCGCTCCTGCTCGGCATGGTCGTCTACCGGACGCTCGACGCGCGACAACTCCTGGCCTCGCTGGTGACCACGGCCCGCCTGTCGGCGTCGATCTACATCATCCTCGGTGCGTCCAACATCCTATCGCAGGTTCTGGCCATCGGCGGGTTGGCCGGCTTCATGGCCGACGTCATCGCGCTGTTCTCCGAGACGCCGCTGTTGTTCCTCTTCGTCGCCGTGGGTGTGCTGCTGGTCGCGGGGTTAGCACTAGAACCCGGACCGGCAATCGTCCTGCTGGTGCCGATCTTCCAGCCGATCGTGACCCATCTCGGTATCGACCCGCTCCATTTCGGCATCGTGATGATCTTCGCACTGACCATCGGCCTGGTGACGCCGCCGGTCGGCCTGTGCGTGTTCGTCGTGGCGCAGCTTCTGGAAATTCCGTCGGGACGCGTCGTCACGCGGATGATGCCGTTTTTTGTGGCGGTGCTGGCGGCGCTGGCGGTGATTGTGCTGGTGCCGGCATTGTCGACCTGGCTGCCCATGGCTCTGAAATAGGGACCCACGATGAAACAGGGAAACATGCACGCCTTCGCGGTCGACCGCATTGCCGAGTGGATCGTCAGCGAACGCTTCCCGGTCGGCGCGGCTTTGCCCATCGAGCAGAAACTCTGCGAGCAACTCGGCGTCAGCCGCACCATCGTACGTGAAGCCGTGAAGACGCTCGCCGCCAAGGGAATGGTGGAGGTAGCGCCCAAGCTGGGCAGCCGCGTTCTTCCGGAAAGCCTGTGGAACATGTTCGATCCCCAGGTGCTCGGCTGGCGATTGAGCTTTCGCGAGGCAGGCGTCGTTGCCGAGGATCTCACGGAACTGCGCTTGCTGTTCGAGCCGGCGGCTGCCCGCTTTGCGGCGACCCGAGCTAGCTATAGCGAGAAGCGCTCAATCCGCGAAGCCTACCAGCACATGGCAGCAGCGGAAGGACGGTCGCAGGCATTCTCCAGGGCCGACATCGAATTCCACACCTTGATCCTCGGCGCGTGCCATAACACTTTCCTGTCCCGGCTTGCGCCCCTGGTAGACATCCTCATCCAGACCACTCTCGACCTCTATTCAGAAGGTGGCTGGGACTCCAAACACATCGAAAGCGCGTCCCTGCCGCTGCATGCTGCCCTGGCAGAGGCGATCTCCGAAGGGAACGCCGAAGCCGCCGATACGGCCGCGCGATCGATCATCGAAACGGCACAGAACGATATGCGCGAAGCTCTGCAACGGCTCGCGACCAAAGGTACGGCCGCAACGCGGCGCAGCCGATCACTCCAGAAAGGAAATACCGGTGAAGATTGACGCCATTGAAACGCTCCGGCTCGAGGAGTTTCCGAACCTGCTCTGGGTTCAGGTCGTCACCGACGACGGGATTGTCGGCCTCGGCGAAACGTTTTTCGGCGCGCGTGCCGTCGAGAGCTACATCCACGAGACGGCGGCGCCATACCTGCTCGGCAAGAATCCGTTGGAGATCGACCGTCACAGCCGCTTCCTCCTCAACTCCTTCGTCGGTTTTTCCGGAACCGGCGTCGAGATGCGCGGCACCTCGGCGATCGACTTCGCATTGTGGGATATTTTCGGGAAGGCGACGAGCCAGCCCATCCACCAACTGCTTGGAGGGCTCTCACGCGACAAGGTGCGCATCTACAACACCTGCGCCGGCTACAAGTACGTACGCGGGTCGCGCATCAGTCAAAGCACGGCAAACTGGGGTTTGGCGAACCCCGCGCAAGAGGGACCCTATGAGGACCTGGACGCCTTCCTCAACAACGCCGACGAACTGGCCCACAGCCTGCTGGAGCAGGACATAACGGCGATGAAGATATGGCCGTTCGATATTCCCGCGGAGAAGACGGGTGGCCTCTATATTTCAGCCGCCGACATGAAGAAGGCGCTGGAGCCCTACGAGAAGGTGCGGCGAGCCGTCGGCGACAAGATCGACATCATGGCCGAGTTCCATTCGCTCTGGAACGTTCCGACGGCAATCAAGATCGCCCATGCGATCGCCGACTACGAACCGTTCTGGCTCGAAGACCTTATCAAGATGAACAACCCCGCCGGGCTGGCTGACATACGTTCCAAGGTGAGAAGCCCGGTCTGCGCATCCGAAACGCTCGCCACGCGTCCGATCTTTCGCGACCTGATGGAGCGGAGGGCCACCGACATCGTCATGCTCGACCTGTCGTGGGTCGGCGGTATCAGCGAGGCGAAGAAAATCGCGACCATGGCAGAAGCCTTCGACCTGCCGGTCGCGCCGCATGACTGCGTCGGCCCGGTGACCCTGGTCGCATCGATCCATCTCTCGCTGAATGCGCCGAACGCGCTTGTGCAGGAGACAGTGCGCGCTTTCTACACCGGCTGGTACAAGGAGATCCTCGACACCATGCCGGTATTCGAGAAGGGTTTTGCGCTGCCTATGCAAGGACCAGGCCTCGGCACGGCGCTAAACGAGGAACGCTTCAAGGCAAATGACGCAGTGCGTGTCGTCAGCCGCGTCTAGATTTGCCGGCTGTCCGACATCGAGAGGAACATCAACACGAAATTCGTTCGCCAAGGCGAAGCGGGCGCGGGAATCTGATCTGTTCGTATTGCAAGAACCATCATGACGCCGCCCGCTCAGAACTCGCCATGGTTGGGGACCTTCCGATCGTCAACAAGCTCTGTCCCAATGGCAGCCTGGCGTCTCATTGCCGATCGGCTTCCAGTCTCCCAATTGGGCCTGTTGCGTTATTCCGGCCTGCCGGAAGCCTCCGGCTCAACTCGCAACGTTGCGGTCGTTGCAGCAGATTTCGGTTTTGCGGGCTGGAAGCTGGTTTCGTTTCAGGATTTCCGGCGCACTTCGCTCGTCGACTAGGCCGCGAGCGTCACCAGCAGCGCATATTGAATGCCATCACGGCGACGAGGATCTGGATGGTCGCCGTGGCCAGCCGCGATAGCTGACGGCACTCAGCCCCGTAAGGTTCTTCGACGGCCAAGCGCTGGCTGGCGATCAGCCGATTGAGACGCTTCAAGCGGGTGGCAGATGTGGATGGTGCTTGTTGGCCGGCGCATCAGCCACCCCTTGAAAATCCGGCAATAGACAGGCAGTAGTTTCATATCGTGCGCCTTCGGCGACCTGCCTCAGCGCGAGGCCGCAACAGATTGCTGCGCCTGCCGCACACGATTCTTCTCGATCTTATGGAGAGCTTCACCCACGTGATGCAGAACGGGCCGACCTCCAGCATGTAGCAAAAGAGGGCCTTAGAGGACTATGGAGTAGACATCGTTCGCATCTTCACCTGAGACGGCGCGCCATCGGACCAATTCGATGTCCCGGAAGGAATCAACTCCGTCGCGTCTTCAACAAATGGATCGGGGATGTCGAGATGCGCATGAGCAGCGTGGGAAACCCGGTCAATAAGTGCTCTGGGAGGATCTATGAAAATCAGAGAGCACGTTTTTCGGACGCTCAGATTTTATTGGGAGAAGCCAACCGCCCCTCGTTATGATGGTGGGTTCGAACGTCCAGTCGTCGTGGTGGGATCGGCGCCCATATCCTCTGTTCCGCTGGGGTTCAATCCGGGCTACCACGTCATCACGATCAACGGTTCGCAAGTCGTAAGCCGCGAGTGGGGCCGGGAGAAGCCCGATGTCACATTCATGACCAGAAACCAGTTGCAAGGTCAAAATACGAATGCGATGTCGGTCAGAGGTGCCGTGCGTGGTGGCTCCACAGGGCTTCTGGTCATGGTCCACTGGGCCAGTCCGCTGGAGGAGTTGACGTCAGCACTCCGCGAGCTGGAGTACGGCTACGACGACTTGAAGATCCTGACCAGAATGGAGCGCATGGCGCTGCACCACACCGTGCTCGGAAAACTGAACCTCGAACTGACTTCAAACGATCGATTTTCAAATGGTATAACAGGTGTCCTGTTCGCATTGGCTAGCGGTGCACCGGCAGTTATCATAAGCGGAATTAGCCCTCTTTCCTCTGGTCACGTCTACAATGATGCCAATTTGCAACGTAGCCACGGCGATACCGACGCGAAAACACTGCGAAGTCTCGTTGAGCGCGGGTATCCTGTCTACACGGCTGATGCCGAGGTAGGGCATCGCATTGGAATACCCTTCTGGAAGGCCCCTACAGCGGAGCAAGAACATTGAGAGAAAATTCCTTGGACATCTACATCGGCTGGGATTCGCGCGAGCCTATCGCGTACGACGTCGCCAAAGCCTCGATCGAAGAACACACGTCCATCCCCACCCGCATCATTCCCATAAAGCTTCAGGATCTGGTGGCGCAGCAAGCCTATACTCGAGAGATCGACCCGCTTGCATCGACGGAATTCACCTATTCCAGGTTCTTCACTCCCTGGCTCGCGGGGTTCAAGGGATGGGCGCTTTTCTGCGATTGTGATTTCCTGTTCTTTGGCGACGTTGCCGGCCTGCTCAAATATCGGGACCCCAGCAAGGCGGTCGCGTGCGTCCATCATGACTACACCCCGAAGGAGGGTCTCAAGATGGACGGAAAGGTGCAAACTACCTATCCGCGCAAGAACTGGTCCTCGTTCATGCTGTTCAATTGCGAGCATCCGTCGACCCGCCAGCTGACGCCGGAGCGGATAAACCGGGAGTCAGGAGCTTACCTCCACCGCATGCAATGGGCGAAAGACGAGGAGATCGGCGAAATACCGGTTTCCTGGAATTGGCTTGAGGGCTGGAATGAAAAGCCGTCACACGGCAAGCCTGACGCCGTCCATTTCACCAATGGCGGGCCCTGGTTCAAAGATTGGCAGAATGTCGACTATGCGGCCGAGTGGAAGTCGATCGCCGAACGCATCGATCCCGACTACAAGCCGATTTGACTGCCGGTCAGCCCCCTTCCCCTGAATCCTGCCGGGGGAAGTCGGGGCTGTAGCCCAGGCGTTCGAAGTCCGTCGCATAGAGACGGGCAACTATGCCCGCCAAACGTGGCGTATAGAATTCATGAAGACGGCTGCTGGCGGACGTCTTCTTGTTGACGTCCGTCGGGTACAAACCATCCAAACGGTGTAGCGGGGCAGACATTCCGAGGCTGGCGAACATCGACGTCATGTCTTCCTTCAGACTCTCAAAGCGTATGACACGGTCGTATTTGTCGAGTGGCAGCAGCAGCAGCTTTGTCTGAAGGTCCCAATGATAGTTCTTGTCGAGGCCGTCGCTCCCCAGCCATTCCAGAAACGCGGCGAACCCTGCGGGCGAGCGGTCGAAGGCCCCGAATTTCTTGTGGTAGCTGTCATGCTGGAACTTCTCCAGAAAGGCTGACAGGACCCGAGAATACGGGTTGCGAACGACCACAAAGAAGAACGTCTGCCGCAGCGCCCAGATTTGCGCGAACGTCAGGTCGGAATACCGTTGAGAAAGCTTTTTTGCTTCCTTGCGGCCCTCGACACGACCGGTCGTCATCTCGCGAAGCATGGTGACGACCGTGGTGTTGGCGTTCTTCTTGATGCGGTTGTAGGTCAGTCCCAGGCTTGGGTAAGTCGCGATGCTCTGGCGCGCCTTCCAGTTTACGGCGCCTACGCCGAACCGGCCACTCAAGACAGCCGCCAGCAAGATAAATTTCAAGTACTTCATTCAACACAGCCTTTCGAAGGGCGGAAAGGGGAGCCGGGACGGAGACCAGCGCTCAAGCATTGGTTTTGAACAAGAAGCCCATCCAAGCCGGACGAACGGTCCTACCGGAAGCTCGCCACGGTCCCCTTCGCGGCGCAAAAGAGGGGCAGGCCCGTCAACTCCGCGAGTTCGGGTTCCGAGGTCATCACCGTCGGACAATGCGCGGCGAAATGCACAAAGGAAGCATGATCCTCCTCCTTGTGATAACGTATCTTCTTCTTGTGTGCGGGATTTGAATGGCCATCGTCCGTCAAAGACATCCCGGCGACGATGATTTGGGGCACCCCGAGCAGGACCGCATAGGCGATCAACGCAATGCCGTTCGACGGATGCTTTTTCTGCCCGACGCCATGGAAGATGTCGCCGAGCAAGGTGTCGAAAAGCCAATCACGTTCCAGGTTGCTCATTAGCATGGTCGTTCGCTTGACGAACGGTATCCGGCTCCAGAGCCGATCTATCCGGGCACGCCTCTCGCTGTTCGTCATGGCCAGGATGCGGTGACAATCAAGGCCCTTGACCTGTTCCTCCAGGCGAATGTCATGAACGTAGATCAGATCCGGCTCCGGCAAACCTAGTCGTTTCCCCGCCTGTCCGGAGTACTTGATGTAGACATGAGCGGTGTCAGCGGGAAGGATTTCCGGCAAAGTGGGCCGGGGGGCAGAGCCCAGAAACAGCCAAGGCCGGTGCAACAAGCCCGCCTGATCGAGCCACCGACGGTGACGATCTATAAAATCACCTTCCATTTCGACGTGCATCTCGTGCCCAGGAATCCTCAGATCGACGGCCACTCAGTCCCCTTCACCTGCTGGCCACCAGGCAGTATGCCGTAAACGAAGGGGCGGGCGCTGTCACCATGATGTTCGCCAAGAGCCTTCACATTTGCAGGCAAAACTTCCTAGATCGAGCTTTCGAAGCCTCCGTCCTGAAACCGGGAGCGGCGGCTGGACGATTAAGTCGAAAGACGGTGCAACTCGTCACCGACGCCTCTTCATGGCGCCCCTGCCTGGAGGGTAGGTCTGCATCCGATGAACCAGGGCGGCCCATACGGCAGCGAGCATTCAGCGGCCGATGACTACTAACGACATCACCTGCTTGATGAACAGGTCGGACAATGTGCGAAGGCAGAGGTCACCGGCTCGAATCCTGCGGATGCGCCCCTTCAGTACGGAGCAAGGAGGCTGAACGCGCCGATCGTATGTTTGGATCATCGCTACACCACAAAGCTAGATCCCTTGGCGTTTGAACAAGAGCTGAATCGCGGTCGCCGTTCCCCGTCATGTTCTGACGACCTGCGCGACGATCCAGCTATAGAGTTGATTGGCTGCGGGGTGGTCGAGTTTCCCGTTTGGCATGACGAAATGGTAGCTGTTTTCAGTCGGCAGCGGCACGTCGATCACCACCCGCAGATGCCCGGCATTCAATTCCTGTCCAATGAGATAGAGAGGCAGCAGGGCCATGCCGAGGCCTGCGCCCGCCGCCTGTATCATCATGGTGAACTGGTCGAAACGGTGCCCCTGAAAAGACGCCGTCGTCTCCACGTCGGCCAGGCGAAACCAGTCGGCCCATGCCTTGGGCCTTGTGGCAAGATGCAACAGCGGAAGCTTTGCCAGATCTTCCGGCTTCCGCAACGACCGCCCCTCGATCAGCGCCGGGCTTGCCACCGGGACGATCACCTCCTGGCAGATATAGCGGCAGGCTGCGTTGGCCCAGACCGGCTGCCCGTAATGGATCGCCGCATCGAAACCCTGCTCCTCGAGATCGAACGGCGCCGAGCGCGAGGCTATGTCCAGCGCGATCTCTGGATGCGCGCGCAAGAAGCCCGGCAGATGCGGGATCAGCCAGCGAGCGCCGAAAGTGGGCAGAGTGGCGAGGCGCAGCAGCGAAGCCTTCGAGCCGGCCATCGCGCGCAGCATCACCGCCTCGCCCTGCTCCAGCAGCTTGCGGGCGTCGGGCAGGAACTTGCGGCCGGCCTCCGAAAGCACAACCCGCTGGCGCACCCGCTCGAACAGCGGTACGCCAAGCTGCGCTTCCAGTTCCCTGATCTGGCGGCTGACGGTGCTCTGGGTGAGGTTCAGCTCACGCCCCGCCTGGGTAACGCTGCCGTGGCGGGCGGCACTCTCGAAAGATCGCAGCCTGCCAAGGTCGGGGATCAGTGCACGGGACAAGGTCATGCAAATTCCGCATCAAGTTAGAGGGATTAATTATAATTCAGGGCCTTTAATTGGAAGTATATCGGCGACAGCGCATCAAGTCGCCAGCCTGCGGGACAAATTGGAAAGCAACATGCCAGCCAGCACCTTCATGTCCAGCGATGCTATTCGCGCCGCCTTCTCGGCGGCCATGTCGGTCATGTATCGGCAGGAAGTGCCGGCTTATGGCACCTTGATGGAGCTAGTCAGCGACATCAATGCAGCCACGCTCCAAAAGCAGCCCGCGCTACGGGCAAGCCTCGAGGCCACGGAGACACTGGATCGCATCAGCGAAGAGCGACATGGCGCAATCCGTCTCGGCACCGAGGCCGAACTGGCCATGATGCGCAGGGTGTTTGCGGTGATGGGCATGTTCCCGGTCGGCTATTACGATCTGAGCGAGGCCGGCGTTCCCGTCCATTCCACTGCCTTTCGCCCGGTCGACGAGGCTTCGCTGAGGATCAATCCGTTCCGGGTGTTCACCTCGCTGCTCAGGCTCGACCTGATCGCCGACCCGCAGTTGCGCGTCGCAGCGCAAAAGACCCTGGGCGCACGGCGTATCTTCTCAGACGACGCCATCGCGCTGGTGGAGAAGGCCGAACGCGACGGCGGCCTTTCGCGGGCCGACGGCGAGCGCTTCGTAGCCGAGGTTCTCAACACATTCCGCTGGCACGAAGAGGCCAGTGTCGAGCGTGCGCTCTACGACCGTCTCCACGCCACGCACCGCCTAGTCGCCGATGTGGTCTCCTTCAAGGGTCCGCACATCAACCATCTCACGCCGCGGACACTGGATATCGATGCGGTGCAGGATGAAATGCCGAAGCGCGGCATCGTGCCCAAGGCAGTGGTCGAGGGGCCGCCCAGCCGCGCTTGCCCGATCCTGCTGCGCCAGACCTCGTTCAAGGCGATCGAGGAGCGCGTCTCCTTCCCTGACGCCGAAGGCAATCTCGTCGGCGGCTCGCACACTGCCCGCTTCGGTGAGATCGAGCAACGAGGCGTGGCGCTGACGCCGAAGGGGCGCAGCCTCTATGACCGCCTGCTGAACGAGACGCGCGCCAAGGTACGCCCGGCCGCCGATGGCTCGAATGCGCAGGCCTATGGCGCCGCGCTGAAGGAAAGTTTCGTCACCTTCCCCGACGACTGGAACGCTATTCGCATGGCGGGGCTTGGCTATTTTCTCTATTCCATCGTGCCGGGCGCGGATTTCTCGACGCTTGGGGGAGACGAGATCGAAGCTCTTGTCGAAGCTGGCGTAGTGCGTTTCGACCCCATCATCTATGAGGATTTCCTGCCCGTTTCCGCCGCCGGCATCTTCCAGTCCAATCTGGGCGACGCCGTGGTACAGGATTTCGTGGCAAGCCCGAACCAGCGGTTGTTCGAGAAGGCGCTGGGGACTTTCGTACTCAACGAATTCGACCACTACGCCAGGATCGAGCGCACCTCCATCGAACAGTGCCTTGCCGCCGCCAGAGCAGTATCGGCGGCCGCCTGATGGTGCTGGCGGCCGATCATATCGACCGGCTCGGCGCCATTCTCGGCCCGCAGGGGCTGCTGACCCTGCCGGCCGACATGGTTCCCTACGAGAGCGCCGCGCGCTATGAGGGGGGCCGCGCCGCCTTCGTTGCACGACCGGCCTCGACCGAAGCCGTATCGCAGCTCGTGGCCTACTGCGTCCGCAACGCCATCGCGTTGGTGCCGCAATCGGGCAACACCGGTCTCGTCGGCGGTTCGACGCCGGACGACAGCGGCACGCAAGGCGTTGTCAGCCTCGATCGCCTGCGCTCGACCTTCACGTTCGACACCTACAATCGCAGCCTGCGCGTGGATGCAGGCTTCCGGCTTTCAGAAATCAACGCGCGGCTCGAACCGCACGGCCTGTTCTTCCCCATCGATCTAGGGGCCGATCCCATGGCGGGCGGCATGGCCGCCGCCAATACCGGCGGGGCGCGCTTCCTTCGCTTCGGCGACGTGCGCCGCAATACGCTAGGCCTGAAGCTGGTTCTGGCCGACGAAAACGGCACCGTCATTGACTGCGGAAAAGAGCTGCGCAAGGACAATACAGGTCCCGACTGGAAGCAGCTTTTCATCGGCACGGGCGGCGTTTTCGGGGTCGTCACCGAATGCGTCTTCAATCTGGAGCGGCTACCGAGGCAGGCGGCCACGGCCTATCTCGTTCCGCGCAGCGGCGAGGCCGCGCTTTGCTTGCTCAATGAGCTCGAGGAGCGTGCCGGCACCTATCTCAGCGCCTTCGAGGGCATGTCCGGACTGGCGATCCGCCACGCGCTGACCCATGTGCCGTCGTTGCGCAATCCGTTTCCGGCGGGCGAAATTCCGGGCTATGTCATTCTCGTCGAGCTTTCCCGCTCCTGGGCGCGGCGCGGGAACGAGCAGGCGCTCGATGCCGTATTGGAGGAAATGCTGGCCGAGATCTGGGACCTGCCGGATGCGCCGCTGCTCGATGCCTTAATCGGCGCGCCCGCCGAAATGTGGGCGCTACGGCACGCTTTGTCCGAAGGCGCGAAATCCGCCGGCTATGTAGTCGGGCTCGACCTCTCGTTCCGGCGCGGTGAGGTGATGCGGTTCCGCGAGCGCGCCAGCGGGTGGCTAAAGGCGGCATTTCCGCAGGTCGGGATTTGTGACTTCGGCCATCTCGGCGATGGCGGCGTGCATTTCAATCTGGTGGTTCCACATAATCCGGACGGGAGCGTCGACGCAAAACTTGTCGCGCGGCTGCGGAGCCTCCTGACGGAAATCGCGGTGGAGGAACATGGCGGCAGCTTCAGCGCCGAACATGGGCTAGGCCGACGCAACCAGCATTTCTATGACCGCTACACGCCGGAAAAGCTGAAACAGATGGCGACACAACTCAAGCAGGCGACCTCGCCCGGCCCTATCGGCGGGGTCCGGTTTTGAAGATCGGGGCACGCCCCACAAATGAAACGGAAAGGTGAATGTCATGACGCTCTCCCAGGAAACTGCGGGTCTTCTCACGAAACTCGGTGTTGATTCTGCCGCCCTTGCGGGTGGCGATCTTGCTGTGCGCAGCCCGGTCACGGGCGAGACGATCGGCTCTGTCGGGCAGGTGTCCGTCGCCGAAGCGGGCAAGGCAATCGACGAAGCTCATGCTGCGTTCCTGAAGTGGCGCATGGTGCCGGCCCCGCGCCGCGGCGAACTGGTGCGATTGCTGGGCGAAGAACTGCGCGCCCACAAGGAAGACCTGGGCCGCCTGGTGTCGATCGAGGTCGGCAAGATCCCGTCCGAGGGCTCGGGCGAAGTTCAGGAGATGATCGACATCTGCGACTTCGCGGTGGGCCTGTCGCGCCAGCTCTATGGTCTCACCATCGCCACCGAGCGCCCCGGCCACCGCATGATGGAAACATGGCATCCGCTGGGCGTGGTCGGCGTGATCTCCGCTTTCAACTTCCCCGTGGCGGTATGGTCGTGGAATGCGACGCTGGCGCTGGTGTGCGGCGACAGTGTCGTGTGGAAGCCGTCGGAGAAGACGCCGCTGACGGCTCTTGCCTGCGCGGCAATCTTCGCGCGCGCCGTCAAGCGCTTCGGCGACGATGCGCCTGGGGGGCTGCTGAAGGTGCTGATCGGGGCCGCCGAGGTCGGCGAGGCGCTGGTCGACCATGCAAAGGTGCCGCTGGTGTCGGCGACCGGCTCGACGCGCATGGGCCGCGCGGTCGGCCCGCGCCTGGCGGGACGCTTCGCCCGCGCCATCCTGGAACTCGGCGGCAACAATGCCGGCATTGTGTGCCCGTCGGCCGATCTCGACATGGCGCTGCGCGCCATTGCCTTCGGCGCCATGGGCACGGCGGGCCAGCGCTGCACGACGCTGCGCCGCCTGTTCGTGCATGAGAGCGTCTACGACCAGATCGTGCCGCGCCTGAAGAAGGCTTATGAGAGCGTTTCGGTCGGCAACCCGCTGGAGGGCAAGGCGCTGGTCGGCCCGCTGATCGACAAGCCAGCCTTCGACAATATGGAGAAGGCGCTGGAGGCGGCGAAGGCGGCGGGCGGCAAGGTGACGGGTGGTGTGCGCGTCGAGACCGATCACAAGGACGCCTACTACGTGCGCCCGGCCATCGTGGAGATGCCGGCCCAGGCGGGCCCGGTGCTGGAAGAGACCTTCGCGCCGATCCTCTATGTGATGAAATATTCCGACTTCGACGATGCACTCGGCCTGCACAATGCGGTGGGCGCGGGGCTGTCGTCGTCGATCTTCACGCGTGACCTTCAGGAGGCGGAGCGTTTCCTGTCGGCTGAAGGTTCAGACTGCGGCATCGCCAACGTCAATATCGGCACCTCCGGCGCAGAGATCGGCGGGGCGTTCGGCGGCGAGAAGGAGACCGGCGGCGGGCGCGAGAGCGGCTCGGACGCATGGAAGGCCTATATGCGCCGCGCCACCAACACCATCAACTACTCAAAAGCGCTCCCCCTCGCACAAGGCGTGTCATTCGATATCGAGTGAGAACCGAAATGCTCACCAGACCAAATGAAGCTGCCGCGCCCTTCAGGCCGGCAGCCCGCATTGCGGATATCGGCGTTTCAGAAATCCTTGAGATCGGCGCGCGAGCCGCCGCGATGCGCCGCGAGGGCCAGGACGTCATCATTCTCGGCGCGGGCGAGCCGGATTTCGACACGCCCGATGCAGTAAAGGAAGCGGCTTTCAGAGCCATGCAGCGCGGCGAGACCAAATACACCGCGCTCGACGGCTCGCCCGCCATGAAGGAGGCGGTGCGCGAAAAGTTCCGGCGTGACAACGGTCTCGATTTCACCGCCGCCGAAATCAGCGTCGCCTCGGGGGCCAAGCAGGTTATCTTCAACGCCTTCATGGCCACGCTCGGTCCGGGCAACGAGGTCATCGTGCCGGCGCCCTACTGGACCTCCTATGCCGACATCATCCGCATTGCCGGCGGTGTGCCAGTGCTGGTCGCCTGTGACGCGGGCAACGGGTTCCGGCTGACGGCCGACCAGCTCGAGCGCGCCATCACGCCCGCCACCCGCTGGCTGATGCTGAACTCACCATCCAACCCGACCGGCGCGGCCTATTCGGAAGCCGACTATCGTCCGCTACTCGACGTGTTGTCGAAGCATCCGCATGTCTGGCTGCTTGCCGACGACATCTACGAGCACATCGTCTATGACGATTTCCGCTTCGTCACGCCCGCGGCGCTGGAGCCTGCTCTGCGCGACCGCATCCTGACCGTCAACGGCGTTTCCAAGGCCTACGCCATGACCGGCTGGCGCATAGGCTACGGGGCAGGCCCGGCGGCGTTGATCAAGGCCATGGCCGTGGTCCAGAGCCAATCCACCTCCAACCCGTCATCTGTTTCCCAGGCAGCGGCGATCGAGGCGTTGACCGGGCCGCAGGATTATCTGGCAGAACGCCGCGGCGACTTCCGCATCCGGCGTGACCTGGTCGTGGAGGGGCTGAACGCCATCGACGGCCTCGACTGCCCTCGTCCGCAGGGCGCTTTCTACACCTTCGCCAGTTGCGCGGGGATGCTCGGACGCGCCACTCCCCAGGGCCGGAAGATCGAAAGCGACCGCGACTTCTGCGCCTATCTGCTGGACGAAGCCAGGGTCGCGGTGGTGCCGGGCTCGGCGTTCGGGGCCTCGCCTTTTTTCCGCATCTCCTATGCCACCTCGCAACAGGAACTGCGCGAGGCGCTGGCACGCATCGCCAAGGCTTGCGGCGCGTTCACCTCCAGGAAATGAAAACAAGATGCTGAACGACCCGCGCACTCACGGCTTGTGGGAAGCATCGGCCCCGGCAGCGCCGGCGACGCTGCCGCTGGACGGCAGGGCCGAAGCCCATGTCGTCATCGTCGGCGGCGGCTATACCGGCCTGTCCTGCGCACTCCATCTCGCAGAGGCTGGCATGTCCGCGGTTCTCCTCGAAGCGCATGACTTCGGCTTTGGCGGTGCCGGCCGCAATGTCGGCCTGATCAATGCCGGACTGTGGCTGATGCCGGACGACGTCCCGGCGGCCGTCGGCCAGACCCATGGCGAGCGTTTGCTGGAGGCGCTGGGTGACGGCCCCGCACTGGTCATGTCGCTCATCGACCGTCACGGCATCGATTGCGAATTGGAGCGCAACGGAACCTTGCACTGCGCCGTCGGCGAGGCTGGCCTGCAAGAGTTGAGGCAGCGCGAAGTGCAGTGGCTCAGGCGCGGCGCGCCGGTGAGCCTGCTCGACGCCCGCGAGACAGCCGACCGGGTCGGCAGCCGCGCCTATGCCGGTGCCCTGCTCGACCAGCGGGCCGGCACGCTTCAGCCGCTGGCCTATGCGCGAGGACTTGCCCGCGCAGCACTTGTTGCCGGCGCACGGCTTTACACGCAGAGTCCGGTCATCGCCGCAGAACGCTGCGGCGCCCATTGGAACATCCGAACCGCCCGAGGCAGCGTCGAGGCGCGATGGCTGGTGGTGGCCACTGATGCCTACGGCAGCGGACCATGGCAGGGCACGCAGCAGGCGCAAGTGCGCCTTCCCTATTTCAATCTCGCCACACCACCTCTCGATGCCGCGGCGCTCGCCGCCATACTGCCCGGCAAGGAGGGCGTGTGGGATACAAAAACGATCCTCTCGTCGTTCCGCCTCGATCGCGCCGGGCGGCTGGTATTCGGCTCGGTGGGCGCGCTGCGTAACGGCGGCACGCATGTGCACAAGGCCTGGGCGCGACGCGCCCTGGCGAGCCTGTTTCAGCAACTCGCTGGAATCGACTTCGAACATGAATGGTACGGCCAGATCGGCATGACCGACGACGCGGTGCCGCGCCTGCATGGTTTCGGCCCCGAGGCGTTGGGCGTGTTCGGTTACAATGGCCGCGGCATCTCGCCCGGCACGGTGTTCGGTCGTGAACTGGCGATGCTGATACTTGGCGAGAAGAACGAAGAAGATTTCCCGCTGCCTGTGAGCGGCATGAAGCCGGTGCCGCTACGTGGTGTGAAGGAACTCTATTATGAAGCCGGTGCGCAAGTCGCTCACTTGGCGGGCAACCGCCGGTAGGCCGATGAAGCCGTCGTAATTGATGGCCGCCCGTCGGCCGGGATCATCTGTCCAGGGGCGGTGACCAAACCAGTTTGGTCCCCCCGTCGACCCGTTCCCTTGCTCCTTCGGCTCGGAAAAGCCGCGGCACACACTCGTGCCGCAGCGGCTACGCAGAATATTTGCCGAGCAGGTCGGCAACATGATCAGCGATGGCAAGGCAGGAGGTCAGGCCAGGGCTTTCGATGCCGAACAGATTGACTACTCCCTTCACGCCATGATCCTCTTCTCCTTCTATGAGGAAGTCACGGCTTGGCTGCCCCGGTCCCGCCAGTTTTGGCCTGATGCCCGAATAGTCCGCATGGAGGGAACCTTCCGGAAGGGCGGGCCAGAATTTCCGGATGGCATCATAGAACTGGTCCGCCTTCGCTTCATCGACTTCGTAGACGACGCGATCGATCCATTCGACGTCCGGACCAAAACGCATCGACCCGGCGAGATCCAGAGTCAGGTGTACGCCGAGCCCGCCAGGCTCTGGCAGTGGATAGATCAGATGCGTAAAAGGCGACTTGCAGTTCGCAGCGAAATAGCTGCCGCGCGCATAGTGGAGCTCCGGTACATGCGTCTTGGGAAATCCTTCGATAGCGTTTGCAAGGGCTTGGGCTCCAAGCCCTGCCGAATTGACGAACTTCGATGACGCAAGTTCATATTCGTTGCCGTCGGCGCCTCGTGTTCTGAGTGGGCGACCAAGGGCGACGTGAAGGTCGCAACCGAGGAAGAGGCCATATCCGCCGTCAGTGCGATCGGCGGGAAAGACGGGCTCTATGTCGAGCCTTCATCGGCGGTGGTCTGGCCTGCGTTGCAGCAGCTGCGCGCCGAGGGGGCGATCACCACCGGCATGAAGGTCGTGGCGGTCATGACCGGCTCCGGCTTCCGCGAGACGATGTCGGTGATCGATCATCTCCCGAGCCTTCGCGCGCCGATCGATCTTGCCGCCCTTGAGGCTGCTCTCACGGAAGTGGCCGGCGACGCGTCGAACTAGAGGCGCAGGGATTTTTCCCGGCCTGCGGCGAGAACCTCGATCCCGCTGCGTGCCCGGACGATCGCGGTGATGGCGTCGGCGTCCATCAGATTGAACGCGGTGGACAATGCGTCGGCGGCGGCCGCGTCCGGGGCGATGACCGTCATGCTTTTCCATTGCCGGGCCGTGGCTCCGCTGCGCGGATCGAGCAGATGGTTGAACCGGCCTGCTGCGTCGAAGTGAAAACCCTCGATGCTTGAGGTCGCGACCGCCTTGTCGACGACCTCGAGCGTAGCTGACAGGTCATCGCCCATCGGCGCGCCGTCCACCGCAACCTTCCATGGTGTGTTGTCCGGCTTGATGCCGAGGGTGCGTATCTCACCCATGTCGACGAGGCTGCTCACAATGCCGCCGTCGCGCAGCAGGTCAACGACACGGTCAGTGATGTAGCCTTGCGCTATGCCGTTGAAGGTCAGCGCCATGCCAGCGCGGGAGAACGAAACACGGTCCCGGCTGAATCTGATCTTGTCGAATCCGACAAGGGCCAGAGCTTCATGATGCTGTTCATGTGAAGGACCGGCCGGGTCCGCACCGGCGGCGGAAAAATGACGCGCATAGAGCATCCACAGAGGCTGCACGGTCGGATCGAAGGCGCCGCCTGTCGCAGCCCAGACCTGCTGCGAGATTTTCAGGAGCTCCACCAGATCGGCGGACGGCGCGGCAAGGGCGCCCACCCGGTTCAATTCCACCAGCGCCGAGTCTTCCCGGTAGAGGCTGAATATGCGCTCCAGGCGGGCGACTTCCGCGACCGCCCGTTCGACAAGCCGTTCGGCGACGGACCGGTCGTGGTGGTGGATCACCAGGGTCGCGCTCGCGCCCAGCGCCTGCCCGTTCCAGGTCACGGGATGCGCTTCGGCAAAGCCGGTACGCCCGAACGGCAACAGCGAGAGCCCGGCGCTGGCGGCCGAGATCCCGATGAAACGGCGGCGGTTCAGGGGTGCAGCCATGGCGCGGCTCCTAATGGGTAACGTTGCCGCCGGGATGGGCGAGGGACTCGTCCGCGCCGGCATCCGTGCTGCCGAGCACATATTCGGAAGGAATGTCGGCGAAGCGGACGACCTGCCCGCCATTTTCCTCAGCGAAACGAGCGGCGGCGGTCTCGCTCGAGAAGGGCACCGCCTCTTCCGCACCCATACCGCCGCGCACGGAACTGCCGATCACATAATAGGCCTGGCGCGCCTCGATCCAGTTCTCGGCGCCCGGCTGCTCCCAGCTCTCGGCCTTCGCCATGTCGGAAACGTAGATCGCTGCGATGTTCTTGGGCTCCTCGGGCAACATTGTGAAGGCGACCGCATCGCGCGCCGAGGAAAACCAGATCGGCTCCGGGATCTCGCCGAGCATGATCTGGCCTTTCGGACCGGGATGCTCCAGGACGTTCATGCCGCAATAACGACCGATCGCATCCATCGTCAGTGCAAAGGGTTTCGGCGGCTCCGCCGGGCTCTCGTCGCTGCAGCCGGCGACGGCGAGCGCAAATGCCGCGGCCAGGAAAAGCAGACCCCGTCTCATAGCTCTCTCCTTGAAAATATGAGGGCGGCGGCGGCAAGCGGTGCCAGCACCCAGGCGAGCAGCGCCGCAACGAGGACGCCCGGTGCGAGCGCCGCATTCTCGGCCACGCCGCCCATGCCCGACAGCGCACCGGCGTTTCCCGAACCGAGATTGAGCAGCCGGTAGGCGTCGGTCGGGTTGGCGAGCAGCAATGCGTTGAGCACGCCGCTGCCGATGACCTGCCCCTGATCGACGACCAGCAGGCCGAGCAGCGCCATGTCGTAGATGAGCACGCAGACAAGCCACACGCCGATGGCGATGCCGCCGGCGGTGCCGCGTTCGCCGGCCATCGCGCTGATCAGATAGCCGAGAGCGATGAACACCGCGCCGAGCAGGACCGAGGACAGGATCATCGAGGCGAAGGCAAGCCAGCTTGCCGTGCCGATGGCCGCGCCGGTGGCCGCCAGCGCAACCGCGGCGGCGCCGTAGCCGAGCAGTGCGGCGAAGGCGAGGATGGCGAGATGGCCGATGAACTTGCCAGCGATCACCTGCCAGCGCCCGATCGGGTAGCTGAGCAGCAGGAGCATGGTGCCGCGCTCCATTTCGCCGACGATGGCGTCGTGTGAGATCAGCAGCGCGATCAGCGGCACCAGGAAGATCGTCAGGCTGGACAGGCTGACGATCACCACGTCGAGCGCGCTGGCGCCGACATTCCCGGTCGGCGCGCTGCCGAGAAAGGTGAGTGTCAGCGCAAGCGCGGCCAAGAGCAGCGTGGTCGCCAGCACCCAGCGGTTGCGCAGCCCTTCCTGGATCTCCTTGCGGGCGATGATCAGGATATTCATCATTCTGCATTCTCCCGCGCACTGAGGAAATGGGCGTAAAGCTCGTCGAGCGTGGGCGGCGTGACGTCGAGGTCGGCGACCGGTGCGCCGGGAGCCGCGGCGCTCCTCAGGAGCTCGATCTTCTCGCCCGGCCCGGCGTCGATCTCCAGCAGATGGACGTTGACACGCCGCCAGCCTTTCGACCGCGCCATCCATTCATCCACCTGCCCGGCTGTCGCGTCCGCCAGCGTGATGCGAATCCGCGTCGGCAGTTGCGCGATGCGCCGCAATTCATCGAGAGTGCCATCCGCAATCTTGACGCCGCGGTTGACGATGACGACACGGTCGGCCTTGCCTTCGAGCTCGGTCAGCGCATGCGAGGAAAGCAGCACGGTGGCGCCGTCCGCCCGCAATTCGGCGACGATGTCGTAGAAGCTGCGGCGCAGCGCCGGATCGAGGCCGGTGGTCGGCTCGTCGAGCAGTAATACGCGCGGCCGGCCGAGCAGCGCCTGGGCGAGGCCGAGCCTCTGGCGCATGCCCTTCGAATAAGTGCCGACGCGCCGGTCCGCCGCCGCGCCTAGCCCTACCCGCTCCAGCAGCCCGCCGGTCGTTGCCACCGGCACGCGCTTCAGCCGCGCGTAGAAAGCCAGCGTCTCGCGGCCGGTCAGGGCCATGTTGAAGGAGACGTTTTCCGGCAGATAGCCGAGCCTGCGCCGCGCTTCGAACTGGCCGGCCGCCGGATCCTCGCCCAGAACGCGGACCGTGCCGGAGCTCGGCCGGATGAGGCCGAGCATCAGCTTGATCAACGTCGTCTTGCCGGCGCCGTTGTGGCCGACCAGGGCAATCGTCTCGCCCTCGCGGAGGACACATGAGATATCGGTAACGGCCCGCACCTTGCCATAGGACTTGGTCACGCCGGACACTTGAACCGTTTCGGACATCATTGCTCCGTCTGCTCCCCGCCCAGCGGCGCCATCAGCGGGCGGCTGTCGATGACGCCGCCGGGCAGCAGCGCCGGGAATTGCGACTGCGCCCAGCGGATCACCTGGACCGCGGGGCTGTTCACGAGAACCTTGGCCTGCGGGGCAGTCCACAGGACCCTGTCGATGAGATCGTTCGGCCGGTAGGGGTTGTCTGCGATGCCGTCGCCGTCGAGGTCGAAGGCCGGGTTGTCGCTCCAGTAGTTGCCGCGCCCCTCGAACGACCAGTCAAGATGGCGCGTGCCGACATATTTCACCTGGTTGCGGTTGCCGATGAAGGCATTGCCGGCCATCGCGTTGCCTTCGGAGCCGGCGGTGAAATGGATGCCGATGGCGCAGCCCTCGAACCGGTTGTCAGTGAACCGGTTGCGGTTGGCGTTATAGATGAACACGCATTTTTCGGGGCCGAGCCTGGCCGTGCCCGGAACCGAATCGGAGACGCCCTGCTCCGCCGGCACGCCGTGTACACCGCCGGCGCGCCCGGCGCCCGTCCATCTCTCGGCCGGCTGTAGCCGCCCGCGCACCACATTGCCGGCGATCTCGGAGCCGTTGGCGTAGTTCAGCAGCAGCCCGTGGTCGCGATCGCCGTCCGAGACATTGCCGAGAATGCGCAGCTTGTCCGAAAACATGATCGCATAGCCGACATTGTTGCCGACGGAGGTGTTGCCGCTGATCTCGCTGTCGTTGGTGTACATGTAGTGGATGCCGAAACGGACGTTGCGGAGTTGGTTGCCGCTGAAGACGTTCTGCTTGCTCGTCTTGGTGAAGATGCCGTCGCGGCCGTAGCTGATGTCGTTGTCGACGATCCTGGCGCCCGGTGCGTTCCACAACGATATGCCGTCGCCGGCCTCGCTGGTGCGGCCCTCGCGCAAGCCGACGATCCTGTTGCCCCTGGCGAGCGAATCCACGGCACCGTGCAGATAGATGCCGACGAGATTGCCGATGATCGCGTTGTCCTCGATGCGCGCTCCCGTCGCGGTCTGCGCGACGAAGACGCCTGAATCCATGTTGTAGAGATCCTTGCCCGAGCCTCTGATCTCCAGCCCGCGCACGATCGACTGCGGCGCCGTGACGGTGATCACGCTGCCGGCGCCGTCGCCGACGATCACGGCCCCCGGTTCGCCTTCGAGCGCCAGCGGCTTGTCGAGCCGGATCGGTCCGTTGTGCTCGCCCGCCTTGAGACGGACCACGTCTCCCGGCTGGACAGCGTCGATGACGGCCTGCAGATCGCCGGCGCCTGCACGGTGCTCGATCACCGCAGCATGCACCGACGAGGCCAGGATGGCGGCGGCCAGGGCCGCCACCATCAGGACTCCTGCCGATCGGGAGCCGGACGCCATCGTCAGACGCCCTGCGGCTCGACGAACATGCGGCCCTTCATTTCCATATGCATGGCGTGGCAGAACCACGAGCAGTAGTACCACCAGACGCCCGGCTTGCTGGCCGTGAACGTCACGGAGGCGGTGGCCTGAGGCGCTACCTCCATGTTGATGCCGTAGTTGATGATCGAGAAGCCGTGGGTCAGATCCTCGACCTCGTCGATGTTCGTTATGTAGACGGTGACCTCGTCGCCCTGCCTGACCGTGAACTCCTCGAGGCCGAAGGCAGGCGCCACCGACGTCATGTAGACGCGCACCTTGTTGCCGTCGCGGATGACCTGCGAGTCGGACATGAGGTCGATCCCGTCCGCCTGCGCCTGCTTGACGGCATCGGCGAAGAAGGGATCGTCGCGGTTCCAGACGTGTACCGGGTTGATCTTGGAGCGGTGCACGATGGTCGCGTCATGCGGCTCGGCGAAGGTCGGATTGTCGTGCACGAGCACCATCTGGTCGCCCGAAATGTCGATCAGCTGGTCGTTCTCCGGCTTCAGCGGGCCGACATTCAGGTAGCGGTCCTTGGAGAACTTGTTCAGCGAGATCAGCCACTGGCCGTCCGCCTCCTTGGTCTGACCCATGGAGGTGTGGTTGTGACCGGGCTGGTAGTGCACGTCGAGCTTCTGGCGGATCGGATCGACCTGCTCGCCGGCATAGGCCCGCTTCGCGTCCTCGATGTTCCACTTGCAGATCTGGCTGTCGATGAACAGCGTCGTGTAGGCATTGCCCTTGCCGTCATACGCCGTGTGCAACGGTCCCAGGCCCAGTTCCGGCTCGGCAACGACGGTGTCGCGCGGCTGGATCTTGTCGTCGAAGAGGTCGTCGAACTTGCGCACGTCGAAGACGGTGACGGTCGGCGACAGCTTGCCGTTGGCGACGACATGGATACCGTCCGGCGCGGTATTGATCCCGTGCGGGCTGTTGGGCACCGGCACGTAGCGCGTGTAGGGCGAGCCCTTGCGGCCGTCGATCACCGGCACGCCGTTGATCTCCTCGTAGTCGCCCTTGGCGACGGCTTCCTCGATGCGCTTCAGGTTGAAGATGACGATCCAGTCCTGCTCGTTGGCCATCATCTCGGCGAGGTTGACGCCCTCTTCCGAGTTGTAGCAGGTGGCGAAGCAGTACTTGCCTTGGTAGTCGGCATCGACATTGTCGAGGTTGCCGTCGACCATGACCTGCCAGGCGACCTTCATCGTCTCGCCGTCGACGGCGGTGAAGATCGCATGATAGGTGCTCTTGTCGCCCATGGTCTTGCCGTCGTTGACGAGCGGCACGCGATCCTCGCCGTTGCAGAACACGTAGCCGGTCTTCGGATATTTCTGCACCCGCAGGCCGTGCACCGTGTGCTGGTTTGGAAGCTGGATGATCTTGTCGCACTTCATCACGTCGAGACGGATGCGGCAGACGCGCGTGTTGGCCTTGTCGTTGGCGTAGAGATACCGGCCGTCATAGGTGCCGTCGGTCTGCGACGGGTGCGGGTGGTGAAGGTCGCCGTTGAGGTAGACGCCGCCCTTGTCCTTCAGGAATTCGACGTTCTCCGGCAGCAGGCCTTCCGTCAGCACCTTGCGGCTCTCGTTGGTCTGGCCCCAGCCGGTCGCGCTGCACCGGTTGAACACCGGGATGCGCATCATTTCGCGCATCGACGGACAGCCCACGATGCGCACCTCGCCGGTCTGGCCGCTCGAAAAGAACACGTAGTATTCGTCGAGCTCACCCGGCTTGACCTCAAAATTTCCGGCGCCCGATGCCGCCGTCTGCGCAGCAGCCGGCGTTACTGCACCACCGGTCACCGTCAGCGCACCGCCCACTCCGGCTGCGCCTGCCGCCGCAACCGCGGCCGTGCTGCCAAGCAGCTGACGCCGGCTCAACCCCTTCCTTGTCTCTTCCGATTGCATGGCTTCTCTCCTTCTGGTTCAGGTTGTCGGTCGCGTCACGGCATCCGGTGTCTCGACCGGAATTCCCTTGTGTGAAATGACCGGCTTCGCAGGCCCCTTGCCCTTCATCGAGGGCGAGGAAAGGGCCTCGAACTTCTCGCGCTTCAACCGCACCTGGATCATGTGCGGGCAGCGGTGATCGTCGTGGTAGAGCTCTTGGCAATGCATGCAGTAGATGCATTCATTGACGTTGATCTGTCCCTCGGGATGGATTGCCTGGACGGGACATTCCTTGGCGCAGCGATGGCAGGGCGAGCCGCATTCGGGCCACCGCTTCAGCCATTCGAACATGCGGATGCGCCCCGGAATGGCGAGCGCGGCGCCGAGCGGGCAAAGATAGCGGCAGTAGAAACGCTCGATGAACAGCCCGGCGACCAGCAGCGCAACCGCGAACACCACGAAGGGCCAGTCGCGCACGAACTTCAGGATGATCGCCGTCTTGAACGGCTCCACCTCGGCGGCGACCTCGGCCATCGCCATCGAATAGAAGGACAGCCCGAACAGGCCGAGGAAGATGATGTATTTTATCGGCCAGAGCCGCTCGTGCAGGCCGAAAGGCAGCTTGATCTGCGGCACCTTCAGCCACTGCGCTATGTTGTTTGTGAGTTCCTGCAGCGCGCCGAACGGACAGAGCCAGCCGCAGAACGGACCACGGCCCCAGAACAGGAGGCCGGCCGCCACCGCGGCCCACAGGACGAAGACGAGCGGCGCGGAGAGGAAGAACTCCCAGCTGAAATCAGTGATCAGCGAATTGGTGAAGGTCAGCACGTTGACGACAGAGAGCTGCGCGTTGGCGTACCAACCCAGCCAGACCAGCGCGAAGACGAGGAAGCCGCGCCGGACCCAGCCGAAGAGCTTCGGGCGGCGCAGGAGCCAATCCTGGAAGAAGAAGATCGCCGTCAGCACCAGCAGCCCGGCCACGGTGATGGCAATCTCCACCGTGTTCATCTTCCACATGCGGACCCAGAGTTCCTCCTCGTCGGGAAATGCCTCTTCGGCGGCGGCATTGGTTGCGGGTTGCGCGGTGGACGCGGCGGCCGGCGCTTCTTCCGCCTTGGCTGTTGGCTCGGGCGCAGGTTGCGGCGCCGCCACCCTGGTGGTCACATACTGGTCGGGAAGCGTGTAGCCGAGCTCGTAAGGCAGGGTTGCCTTGTCGCGCGCGCCGATGCTGCGCTGCACGAGCAACTGCAGCTCCCACGGCGCGGTCACGTCGAAATCGAACTCTTCGGGGACGACGAAGAGAGCGATCTCGCGCAGCCGCGGCGCGCCCTCGGCGGCGAGGTCGCCGAGCCGCGTGTGATTGCGGTCGCGGAAGCGGATGCCCTGACCGTCCTGCAGGAGTTCGACGCGGTCGAAGATGCCGCCGCGCACATAGCCCGAACCCTTGAAGGAATAGGCGCCGTCGCCCGCCACCACGATGGCGTGCTGGCCCGGCTTCAGCTTCCCCCGCAATCTTTCGTACTGCGCGTCTCCGAGCAGACTGCGGCCAATCGTCGGCACGCTGACGGGGGCGATGTAGAGCTCGATGAAATCGTCTTCCGAATTTGGCGTTTCCGGCCGTCCGGCGGCTTTCGCCTCGCCCGCCTGCCGGAACGCCTCGCTGACCTCGCCGACGGTCAGGCGCAGGCTGCGCACCGAGCCGTCGCCGATCAGGCTCTGCCAGTCGCGCACCTCGCTCTTCGAAAGGTCCAGCTCTCTGATTTCGGCGGCTGCCGCCGGCGTCCCTGCGGGCGCGGCGCCGAGCCGGTTGCTGCGAATGAGGCGCACGGCGGAGCGGACGATGCTGTCGCCCATGACCAGGACCGTCACCGTTGCGCCGCTGACGATGTCGACCTGCGGCGGCTTGGCCGCCCGGGCCGCGACGCGCCCGAGGTCCTCGCCGATCAGCGAGTTCAGCGAGGCGATGACCTTCTCTTCGGGAATGCCTATCAGGACAATCGGCTCGTGGTGCTCGACCAGCTTGAACCCACGGACGATGCCCGTCGGTTCGATGCCGACCAGGATGTGGATGGGCTTGCCGGAATAGCCGACGGAACTGGTGAAATCGGAATTCAGATAGACGTAGCCGGCCAGCTCGCTGCCGCGATAGACAGGCGCGATCGGCGGGTCGCCTTCGATCTCGCCGAACCGGTCGGCTCCCTCGAACAGTTCGCCCGGCTGCGCCTTCGCCAGGAACTGCTCGAGACGCCCGGCGGCGTTCGCTTCGACGATGGTCGCGGCGATCAGGAGCAGCGCCGGCACGAGGAATCGCAACAAGACCATGGGCGCGCTGTAAAAGGAGCCGAGGGCGGCGGCAGCTCTGCAGTTCGAAGGCATTCCGACCGTGCTTTTTCCAGGCTCGAAGCCGATGATGCGGCCGTCCGGCTGATCCGGAGCGGCGTGCTTGATGCCGGACCGTCATCGGCGCTTTCACACCGGTCGTCTTTGATCTGGCGCAAGTAAATTCGAGCGCGGATGTATCAATATGCCGCAGACAACTCGGAGAGGTCCCATGTCGCTGCTGAAGTTCGAACCATTCGCCGCGGTGGAGTCGATGGACGAGCTGCTGGCCATCGCCTACGCGATGGAACAGGAGGCGATCGCCGGCTATTCGGAACTGGCTGAACGGATGCGCCGGGAGGGCAGGCCGGACATGGTACCGGTCTTCGAGCGGCTGATCGGCGAGGAGAGCGAGCATCTCGGCAATGTCGTGCACTGGTCCGAGCGGATCTGCAGCCGGAAGCCGGACCTGACCAAGCTGAAGTGGCAACCGGCCGAAATGTTCGACGACGAAGGCGCAGGCACCGTCGCGCCAGAGTTGCTGAGCGCCTATCGCGCGTTCTCGATGGCCGTGCGCAACGAGGAGCGCGCCTTCCTGTTCTGGACCTATGTCGCAGCGCAGGCCGACCGGGACCGGTTGCGCGAGGCCGCGGAGCAGATGGCTCGGGAAGAGCTCGGGCACCTCTCCACGCTGCGCCAGGAGAGGCGGTCCGCGTTCCATGCGGGGACCGGAACGGGCGAGCAAGCGCAGGTGCTCGATCTGCCGGAACTGGAGCTGAAGCTCGCCGATCACCTCGAGGCCATGGCTGCGCGGGCCCAGACCGACATCGTCTCCAGTCTGCGGGCTGCCGCACGTGCGGCGCGCGGACGCGCGAACGATCTCAGGCGGCGGCCTTTCGGCCAATCTCCGCTGCTGAAAAACGGCGTCGCATCCGACATCTCCGGACGCCCGGTGCCGCTCTGCGAGCTGCTCCTCGACTGCTATCTCGATTTCGGCGGCAGCCTGCGCAGCGAGGAGGAACGGCGGCGCTCGCAGCAGTTCGCCTCAGGCGCCGTCGAATGCCGCTCGCTCCTGCGGGCCGCGACGCGGTGACGTGATCGAACCGCAGCATCCAGGCCTTCTTCGCCCAGTTTGCGCTTCCGCAACTTCGCTATCCGCCAGACCCGCTAGGTGGAAGGCTGCCGGCGCAGTGCCCGCCCTGCCCGGCCTTGAGGCCAGGCGGGACAAGGGAAGAAACGCATGACTGACACAGAAGCCACCCCGGCGCCGGTTATCGACGTCCGCACCATCCCGCACCACCAGCGCCACCAGATCATCTTCGACATGCTGCGGACCCTGCGCCCCAGCGAGCACTTCATGGTGGTCGCCGATCACGAGCCCCGCCCACTGCAGTTCCATATCGAGACCCGCTATCCGGACGAATTCGTCTGGGAGTATGTGGAATTCGGACCGGAAGTCTGGCGCGTCAAGATCGGCCGCGAGGGGTCGAGCTGCGAGTGCTGCTGCGGCTCCTGATCCGCCCGGACAAATCATTGCCTGCGAAAGGCGATCGACCACGTTGCGTTGGATCGCCTGCCTAGTACGGCAACGGTCAGGGCCGGCCGCGACGGATTTGCACCGTCACCGTCTGACCACATCCAGGGGGACGACGAGCATGCCGCCGTCCTCGGTCTCGCCGAGATGCGCGTCGATTCCGTAGACGGTGCGAAGCCGTTCGGCGGTCAGCACGTCCTTCGGCGCCCCGTCGGCGACGATCACGCCGCGATCGACAAGGATGAGGCGGGAGCACCAGCGCGCCGCAAGACCGAGGTCGTGCAGCGACGCGACGACGCCGCGTCCCTCCGCGGCCAGTTCGCTGAACAGCGACATCAGCGCGATCTGGTGCGCCGGATCAAGGCCCGCGGTCGGCTCGTCGGCGAGCAACAGCGGCGCATCCTGCGCCAACGCCCGGGCGATCAGCACCCGCGCCTTCTCGCCGCCCGAAAGCTCCGACGCGGCGCGCCGGCGAAAATCCGTGATCTCCATGCGCGCCATCGCCTCGCCGATCCTGGCGCGATCGGTGGCATCGAGGCCGGCAAAGCCGCGCTTGCGGGCTGTGCGGCCGAGCGAAACCAGCGTTTCGACCGACACCGGCCAACCGATCTCGCGCTCCTGCGGCAGATAGGCGACATGCAGCGCCCTCTGCCTGGCCGAGATAGCGGTAGAAGGCCGCCCGGCGATCGTCACGGCGCCTTCCGACGGGAGAAGACCGAGGGAGGCTCGCAGGAGCGTCGATTTGCCGGCGCCGTTCGGGCCGATCAGGCCCACGAACTCGCCTTCGCGCAGCACGAAGGACAGCCCGTGCAGGACGGGCTTGCCGCCGAGCGAAACGCGGAGGTCGCTCACGGAAAGCAGCGTCACAGCAGCTTCCTCCGCATGCGGTAGACGAGCCAGACGAAGAAGGGCGCGCCGATGATCGCCGTCAGCACGCCGATCTTCAAATCCTTGTCCGGCGCAATGATGCGGGTGAGGATGTCGGCCGACAGCAACAGGCAGGCGCCGCCCAGGGCGCTCGCCGGCAGCAGCCGCGACGGAAGCGAACCTACCAGAGGCCGCAGCAGATGCGGCGCGACCAAGCCGATGAAGCCGATGGCTCCGGCGACCGCCGTCGCCGCACCGACGGAAGCGGCGGCTCCGAAGACGGCCAGAAACTGCACGAGCCGCAGATTGACGCCCATACTGGCGGCGGCGTCCTCGCCCAGCGTCAGCGCATCGAGCGGGCGCCCCAGCGCTGCCAGCATCGCCCAGCCCAACACCATGAACGGACCTGCAAGCCAGACATGGGTCATGGAGCGATCGGTCAGCGAGCCCAACATCCAGAACATTATCTCAAGGGCTGCGAACGGGTTCGGCGAAAGGTTCAGCGCCAGCGACGTCATGGCGGCGGCGAAGCTCGACACGGCTACCCCTGCAAGGATGACGGTCAAGGCGCCGCCTCTCGCGCCGGCCATCGCCTGCACGACCAGAACAGCGACGACTGAGCCCGCCAGCGCGGCGAGCGGCAGGCCGAGCGGAAAGACAGCGGAAAACCCCGTATAGATCGCGATCACCGCGCCAAGGGACGCCGAGGCGCTGATGCCGAGCAGCCCGGGTTCAGCCAAAGGATTGCGCAGATAGCCCTGCAGGGCCGCGCCGGAGAGCCCAAGCGTGATGCCGATCATCAGGCCGAGGATGGCGCGCGGCAGGCGGATCTCGCGCATGATCAGGCCCGCTCCCTGATCGCCGCCCGAATAGAGCGAAGCCAGGGCATCCGAAAAACCTATCCCGGCCGGGCCGGTGACGAGCGACAGCACGAACAGGGCGGCGGTCACCGCCGAAAGCAGCGCCAGGACGATGCGGTAGCGCGAGGCGCCGATCACCGGCTGTCACGCCCGGAGGCTATGGCTGCATCCTGAAGCAGACGCGCTGCCTCGACCGTGAACGGCGCGCCGCAGATCCAGTATTGTCCCTGCGAAGCCACGGCCTCCGAGCCAAGCGCCCGGAACGCGGGGTGGGCATATGCCTCCATGGCAAGCGCGGGCGCGCGATAGTTGGCGTCGCCGGCCACCACGAGATCGGGATTGGCGAGCACGAGCAGTTCGAGCGGCAGCCTGACCACCCCCACTGCACCGAGCGTTTCACCGACATTGCGCAACCCCGCAGCGCGAATGACAGCGTCGGCGAGCGTGCCCGTCCCGGCGGCGTAACTGTTGGCGTAGTAGATCGCGACGGATTTGGCGTCGACGGACCGGGCGCGCAACGCCTCTAGGTCCTGGTCCATCTTCGACACCAGGCTCGCGGCCCTGTCCTCGCGGCCGAGCAAGCTGCCCATCCTGATCAGATCGGCCCTGATATCGTCAAAGGAGGACGCAGGGGCGAACTGTTCCACGCGAAAACCGAGGCGTTTCAGGAGGTCAACCGTCGCCTGGCTGGTAAAGGTCCCGGCAAGGACGAGGTCCGGCTTCATCATGAAGATTTCCTCGGCGAAGCCATTATTGACGGCGTAGCGTCCCGCCTGCGATGCGAGGACCGAGGTCCTCTCGTCGCCCGCAAGGTTGGAAACCGAATAAAGCTGTCCTTCGCCAGCGATCAGCATGGCGAGTTGATCGGTGCAGACATTCATCGAGACGACGCGGCGCGGCGCGGCGGTCGCATCGGCGGCGGCGAGGCAGGCCAGGACCGCGAGCGCCGCGCCTTGGGGAACACGGCTTCCGACGGCGATGCCGGCAAGGCGCGCCATTGCCGAAAGGAAGCCGCGCGCCATCAGAAGCGTGCCTCTATACCGGAGAAGACGGACAGGCCCGGCGTGCCATAGCCGGCGACCGTCTGGTATTGCTGGTCGAAAAGGTTTTCGCCGCGGACGTAGACCTCTACATTCTCATTGTAGCGGTAGGCGACCTTCGCGTTGACGAGCGCGTAATCGTCGAGTTCGACATCGCCAGTATCCACCGTATCGACGGCGAACTTGACGTCGCCCGAGACCGTCCATTGCTCGTCCGGCAGCCATGCCGCCGAAAGCACGATGGCGTGACGGGGAATCTGGACCATGCGCTCGCCGCCTTCCGTCTTCGAATCGGTGTAGGTGTAGGAACCGCCGAGGCGGAGTCCGTCCGTCACCGCAAAGTCGAGCGACGCCTCGACGCCGCGCGATCGCGTGGTGCCGGGCACCTGGCGGTAGCGGCTCGCCGCGGTATCGAACTCGATGAGATCGTCGACGTCGATCATGAAGTAAGTGAGGTCCGTCACCAGCCGGCCGTCAAGGAATTCCTGGCCGACGCCGAAATCGAAGCTGACGCTCGTCTCGGGCCGCAAGGACGAATCGCCATAGAACGGCGCATAGAGCTCGTAGAGGCTGGGGGCCCGGAAGCCGGTGCCGAAAGACGAATGCAAGCGGGTTGCGGTCGCATCGAACAGATAGGCCGCGGTGCCCCGATAGGTCGTGTGGCCGCCGAATTCCGAGTGTTCGTCGTGGCGCAGGCCGCCGGTCAGGATGAGGTTGTCGACGGGTTCGACAACCGACTGCGCCCAGACCCCGGTGATCGAGAATGAATCATCTGTCTCGGCAAAATCATCGCTGGTCCGCGCATTCTGGCGTTCGTGATCCAGTCCGTACTGGAACAGGATACGCTCCGTCGCTTCGAACGATCCCTGGTAGTCGGTTTTCACGCGCGTGCCCTCGAAGTCGGCGTCGTACGGGCCGAAAGTCGAAACCGAGCGGATGCCGCGATCGATCTTGAACCCCTGCACGGAAAACGTGTTCTTCAGGCGTCCGTCCATGAGATCCAGGTTGAAGCCTGTCCTGCCGGCCAGTTGTTCGGTGAGATTGTGATTGAACCAGTTGTCCTGCACCACGGGGAAGTCGTCGTCATATTCCGCGCGGGCGTCGATATAGAGCGCCGACCCGAACACCGAAAAGGCGTCGCTGAAGCGATGCTCGACATTGACGTCCAGCAACACGTCCTCGAAGCCGTCGCGTTCGGTGTTGCCGTCATTCTCGTCAGCCGCGGATATGCCATCGGTTCTAAGGCCGGTGACATTCAGCGCGAGAGCCGACGCCTCGCTTGCCGCCTGCAGGCCATAACGGCCGCGCACCATGCCGAAGGACCCGACCTCTGTGTCGAGGAAGTGTCGCACGCCCGGATCGATGCTGCCGAGCGTCGAAACGCTGATCACGCCTGCTATCGCATCGGAGCCGTAGAGCGTGCTTTGCGAGCCTTTCAGCACCTCGATGCTGTCGGCGCCGCCGGTCAGCAGATACTGATACGATGTCTGGACCTGAGTCTGGGTGGGATCGGCGATGTCGATCCCGTTGTAGAGCGTCTTGACGTAGCGCCGCGGCATGCCTCGCACCGCAAGGCCTCCTTCCGAGCCGATGCCGCCACCGGAGCTTATCGCTATGCCCGGCAGCAGGTTCAGGTAATCGCTGATCGAAGGCAGCGACTTCTCCTCGATCTCCTCCCTCGTCACCTGCTCGACCGTCGAGCCTACCTGGCTTTTCTCGGTCGGCGTCCGGTTCGCCGTCACAACGATCCGCTCGAGTTCCGTGACGCCGTCTTCGTCGTCGGCACCGCCAGCGTCCTGAGCCCGCGCGTTCGTCCCAATCGCCAGCGCAATCGCGCCGACGCAATAAAACCACTTCCGCATGTCTGTCCTTCACCTCTCGGCAGGCGAACGAATCGCCCGGTTTTCGACAACCGCAGGCAGACAAACCGGTGACTGTGAACAGGTCGGACCCGGACGCCTCGCCGCGGCAACACTTTTCAATGTCACCGCTACGTGCGACCGCGTCCGAACACACCCCGTGTCCGAACATGGGTGACTGGAACAGGCAGGTCTCCTGACTTCCGGGTCGCTGCCTGTCTTTCGCCTTCCCGGTCGCATTCGCGACTAGTGGCTCGATGAAAGAAAAGCTCGCCGGCTACAGTTGCGGGGGCAGTCGCGGCTTCGATTTCTGATGAAATCTGCCGTATTCCCTTTTCATCCGCTTTTCGGGCAGAACCAGTTCCGATTGCTTTGGTAGCGGCGAGGCGAGCGCCCGTCAATCTTCTTGGGCAGCTGAAGCGCCGCGCGAAACAACGGCGACGTTTATGGCTGCTTCCAACGCGGTTTTGGAGCCGTCATGACCAGTTCTTCGCTGATGATTCGGCCATCGTCATCCACGATCATCGTCAATTCGCGATCGTGATGGCGAAACGACAGGCGATACCTGCCGTCGTCGTCGCCGGACCCGCGCTCGACGCGTCCGCGGATAGCGCCGCGCTGCATCTGCCTCAGAAAATACTCAACGGCGAACTTCATCGAGCGCGCCGCCACGGCCGCGTCGATTTCGGGCTCCCCATTCGTCCAGCGAACCACAGCCATTTCATCGCCTCCGCAGTGTTCAGGCCAAGCTCACCATCGCCCTTTGTCGGCGATGCCGAGCCTCGACCGGGCATCCGGCGTCATCATCTCGGGCGTCCATGGCGGCTCGTAGGTAAGGCCGACCTCGACGAATTCGATGCCCGGCACGCTCCAGGCGCTGTCGCGCGCGCCGTCCTTGAGGTAGGCGGTCGCCGGACAGCCGCGCGTCGTCGTTGTCATCACGATATGGGCGACGCCGCCCTCCCCTACGGATACATAGTAAACGAGGCCCAGGTCGACGATGTTGTCGCCGAGTTCGGGGTCGATCACCAGGCGAAGCGCCTCGCGGACCTGCGCGGCCAACGCATCGGTGACTTCGACGGTCATTTGGCGGCCTCGTTCACGGCGCCGATGCGGACGAGCAGGCGGTAGGTGGTTCCCTCACCATCGAACCCGCCGCGCCAGCGGTGACCCCGCTTCTCCAGCTCGGGCAGCAGGAAGATCGGCTCGCGGCAGAGCAGCGCTGACAGCACCTCGCCCGTCTGCATCGCTTCCGTCGCCGCCAGAATGCGCACCATCGGCTCAGGCGGGTCGAGGTCGCGGTTGTCGAGATGCATGAGCGGCTCCGGCCATTCCGCTTCGCCGACGGATTTCGCGGCCCCGTTCTCGAATTCAACAGGGCCGGTGCGGTAGAAGAAGACCTCCCAGTCGCCATCGCCCATCGCCCGGTCCTCGTAGGAGAAGCCTTTCGAGCCGAGAGCCTGGAACAGCGGGACCGGCCTGAACGGAGCCAGCAGCCGGAGCCCTTCGTCCGGCCCGAGCGCGGCGACCGTCTCCAGGATCTTGCCGAACGGCTCCCCGCCGGCGGCGAGGATCGGGCGGACGTCCAGGTCCACGAATGTCGTCATGATCGCATCATCCTTGTCTGTGTCATGTCCTTTGGACGAAAGAGTGGAGGAGGCTCGGCTGGCGCACCCCTTCCGGAAAGCGGCCGCCGGTCTCGACATCGGCAAGCCGCCGGGCGCGCAGAAGCTGCCAGCCTATTCCCGCCACCGCGACGAACATGGCCGCGGCGGCCACCCGGAACGCCGGCGGATAACCGTAGAGGAGGGCGCCGGCGCCCGACCACACCGATATGAAATAGAGCAGGAACCACTTTTCAGCGCGTTTTTCCACGACGAGGTCCTGAACGCGCGGCGTCGCCTTCTTGCCGAGGACGGGACCGTAGCATTCGAGCCATGTCATGAACGGGACGATCTTGTAGAGCTTCGCCAGGCCGAGACCCGAGAGCCATCCGAAAGCCGCCAGGAAGACGACGACGGCAATGTGCCGCTGCAGCACCCCGAACGCGGCAAGGACGATCGCAACCAGGACGGCGAGCCCCAGCGAGGCGAAGGCCAGCACGGCCATCCGCGTGTTCAGTTCGATCGCCCGCCGTTTGCGCACGCGATAAAGGTGCAGCATGTCGCGGCCATAGAGGCTGAGGGCGCCGAGCCCGGCGATGGCCGAGGCGATCAGAACCGCGTCGAGGCTGCGGCCCGTCCAGATCGCCACGATGCCGCCCGGAACGGCGATGACGAGGGCGCAAGCTCCGAGATGCAGAGCCGCACGGGTGCCGCGCCGCTCCAGTTCCGGTGCCAGCATGAACATGGCGAACAGCCGGTAGCTGACGCCCATCGCGCAAAAGGTGAGCCAGCCGCCGAGGCCGGCGATCGCATGGAGCGGTATGCCTTGCGCCGCAAGGTCAAGCAGGCGGGGATCGTCGACGATGCCGCCGCGCACCAGAGCAAAGACCATGCCCAGCATTGCCGTCAGCACCACGCTCGCCAGTCCGACGGCGACGAAGCGCGCGGGTAGCGGCAGGGGCCGGCAAGCCATCAGCGTACCGGCGAGATTCCACACGACAAGGCCGAAGCCGAGGCCCAGGAGGAGGCTGGCGACGGCAAAATACGGCAGCACGGCTTCAATCTGCCCGTCGAGCCAGAGGAAGCCGAGCAGCAACGCGCCAAAGCCGCCAATCAGGCAAAGAAGCGCCGGCATCGCCAGGGAATCGCTGAACAGCGGCCGGTTGACCAGCACCGGCACGAACTGCAGCAGCGCGCCGCACATGAGCAGGCTGAGCCAGCCGATCGCCACCAGGTGCACGACGATGAGGGTCGGCGCCGCCTCGACAGGCGCCGACGGGTAGCCGTAGCCGGCCGCCATCAGCCCAAGGGCAAGGAGAAGCGCAATGAGCGCCGCGGCGAAGAAGGACATGGTCCAGCGGGAAAGCGAAACGCCGATCACCGGGTGGCTCCTTGTCAAACCGCGCGGGCAGGTTCCGGCACGGCCTGTTGCAGGCTGTCTCAGGCGGCTGGTGGCTGCTGGCGCATCACGCTGCAGCCGGAATCCGCTGGCCATCGAATGCGATGACCCCACCTTATTTGTCAGACCCTCCAGGCGCGATCGTTGTTGCAGAACAAACAAGCGCTCGATGCCCTGCCAACTTTCGGGCAGGGCATCGGGCTCTCGTTCCTTTGAAACCTGCGCGGATGTCGTGGGTTCAGCGACCCGTTAGTTGCGCGGGAGGTCGAGCCGCAGGCCGCGCAGCCTGAGCGAGTTGCCGATCACTGATACGGACGACAGGCTCATCGCAGCGGCGGCGACCATGGGCGACAGCAGCATCCCGAAAACCGGATAGAGCACGCCGGCCGCCACGGGTACGCCGAGGGCATTGTAGAGGAAGGCGAAGAACAGGTTCTGCTTGATGTTGCGGATCGTCGCCCTGGCCAGCGTCCGCGCCCTGACGATGCCATTCAGGTCGCCCTTCACCAGCGTGATGCCGGCGCTTTCCACCGCCACGTCCGCGCCGGTTCCCATCGCGATGCCGACATCGGCGGCGGCAAGCGCCGGCGCATCGTTGACGCCGTCGCCCGCCATCGCAACGCTGGCGCCCTTCGCGTGGAGTTCGTCGATCAGCGCCTTCTTGCTTTCGGGCATCATGTCGGCGCGCACCTCGTCGATGCCCAGCCGCGCCGCGACCGCCTTGGCGGTGCGCTCGTTGTCGCCGGTCGCCATGATGATCCTCAAGCCGCTGTCGTGGAGCGCCCGGATCGCGGCGGCGGTCGTCGCCTTGATCGGATCTGCGACCGCCACGATGCCGGCCAGCTTTCCATCGACAGCGACGAACATCGCCGTCTTGCCATCCGACCTCAGCTCGTCGGCACGCGGCTTCAGCGTATCGGTGGCGACCCCGAGGTCGCCCATCATCGCGGCATTCCCCAGCGCGACGGAACGGCCAGACACCTTGCCCTGAACACCCTTGCCGGTGACGGCCTCGAAATCCTCGGCGTCGGCAATGGCTGCTCCTTTCGCCTGCGCGCCCTCGACAATCGCCTCGGCCAATGGATGCTCGGAACCGCGTTCAAGGCTGGCGGCAAGCCCCAGCAGTTCGTCGTCGCCGAAACCCTCCGAGGCCACGACGTCGGTCAGCTTCGGCCTTCCTTCCGTCAGCGTTCCGGTTTTGTCGACGATCAGCGTGTCGACCTTGGCGAAGCGCTCGAGCGCCTCGGCGTCCTTGATGAGCACGCCTGCCTGCGCCCCTCTTCCCGTCGCCGTCATGATCGACATCGGCGTCGCCAGTCCGAGCGCGCAGGGACAGGCGATGATCAGGACCGAGACCGCCGACACGATGGCGAAGGTCATGCTCGGTTCGGGTCCGAAGACCGCCCAGACGAAGAAGGCAACGATGGCGACGAGCACCACCGCAGGCACGAAATAATAGGAGACACGGTCGGCCAGCCCCTGGATCGGCGCCCGCGAGCGCTGCGCCTTGGCGACCATCTCGACGATCTGCGAGAGCATCGTGTCCTTGCCGACCTTTTCGGCGCGCATGATCAGCGAGCCGTTCTTGTTGAGCGTGCCGCCGGTCAGCGCGTCTCCTTCTGTCTTCTCGACCGGGACCGGCTCGCCCGTGATCATGGATTCGTCGACCGACGAGCGGCCTTCCAGCACCACGCCGTCGACAGGCACGCTGTCGCCCGGCCGCACGCGCAGCCGGTCGCCCCCCTGGACGTCCTCCAGAGACACGTCTGCCTCGCTGCCATCTTCGGCGATCCGCCGAGCCGTCTTCGGCGCGAGGTCGAGCAGTGCGCGGATGGCCGAACCCGTCCGCTCGCGCGCCCGCAACTCCAGCACCTGACCCAGAAAGACCAGGGCGACGATCACGGCGGCCGCCTCGAAATAGACCGGCACGGCGCCGCCATGGCCGCGGAACTCATGCGGGAAGATGTCGGGAAAGAGCGTCGCGACCACGCTGTAGGCATAGGCCGCCCCGACGCCGATCGAGATCAGCGTCCACATGTTGGGGCTGCGGTTCACGATGGACTCGTAGCCGCGATGGAAGAACGGGATCGCCGCCCATAGCACGACGGGCGTGGCCAGCACGAGTTCGATCCAGACCGCGGGCCGCTCTCCGATCCATTCCCTGAACGGCAGACCGAGCATGGGTCCCATCGCCAGGATGAGCAGCGGGACCGACAGGACGGCGCTCACCCAGAAGCGGCGCGTGAAGTCGACCAGTTCGGGGTTCGGGCCTTCGTCGCCGGTCGGAACGCCCATCGGCTCGAGCGCCATGCCGCAGATCGGGCACGAGCCGGGCTTGTCGCGGACGATTTCCGGATGCATCGGGCAGGTGTATTGGGTGCCGGTGGCCATCGGCTCGGCTGCCGGGCGCGGGCCGAGATAGCGCTCCGGGCCAGCCTCGAACTTGCCCTTGCAGCCCGCCGAGCAGAAGTAGACCCCCTTGCCTTCATGGCGGGTGAAGTGCCGCGCGGTCGAGCGGTCGACCTTCATGCCGCAGACCGGATCGGTGCCCTCCAGATAGGTCTCCGGCTCCTTAACGAACTTGTCGCGGCAGGACTGGCTGCAGAAATGATAGACGTGCCCGGCGTGCTCGGCCTTCGGTTTGCCCGCCTGCGGATCGACGGTCATGCCGCAGACGGGATCCCGGATCACATCGTCCGAACTCGCGCCGGGGTGCGGCTTCTCGTGGCTTGCGTGACCGTGATGCGTTGCGTGATCATGTTGCATGGACGTCTCCTTACGGACACGATCCGTACACCTTCCAGCCGCTGGAAGGTCAACACCGATTTCCCACCCTGGACGCGCACCTTGGAGCGGGCTGTCAATCCTTATGGCAGCTGTGAGGGTGGAAGACCGGCCCGACTTCCCGCCATGCTGATATGCTTTCGCATGTAGTATTTGGCGCCATCCGGATCTCCCATGGCGACCGCTTCGACGATACGGTCATGCTCCTGCACTGCGATCAACAGATTTCCCCGGCGCTCGGTGGGCAGACGCTGGCTCTCCAGAAGCACACTTGCGAAGGTCTGGTGCATGTCGACCAGGAGCTTGTTTCGCGAAATGCGCATGATGAGATTATGGAAGTCGAAGTCCGCCTGCGCGTAGGCTGCAAGATCGTTGTCACGGGCCGCCTGACGGAAGGCTGTCGTGCACACTTTAAGGTCGGCGATCTCCTGTTCAGTGTGAGTCAGCGCCGCCAGCTCCGCAGCATAGCTCTCCACGATATAGCGGAACTGATAGACCTCGCTCAGCGAGTAGCGCGTGGCGAAGCGCCAGGAGGGCGTGGCCGGTGGGCCTGACGGGTCAGCACAGACGAACCCCCTTCCCCCTTGGCGTGCCACGATTTCTCCAATCGTGGCCAAGATAGATAGGGCTTCGCGCAACGTGGCACGGCTAACGTTAAGATCACGGGCAAGATCGCGTTGCGGAGGCAGCCGATCACCCGGCTGCAACCGGCCATCCCGGATCATCGACTGCAGGGTGGCCACCGTCGCCTGGGCCACGCTGCCACCGGGTTCCCGGCGGTCGCGCGGCACCTCAGCAGGCGGTGCTGCAGCCTCTTTATCGTCTCCTCTGAGGTCGAATTTCGTCATAGTTCCCTCTAGCTCCGCCAAGTTGCCGCATGTAGCTAGAGCAAGAAACGTCAGGAGAAAACATCCGCGCGGTGGAGCGTCACACCATGACGTCACCACCATTGGGGTTCATGGTTGCTCCGATGTAGTAGGCGCCCTCCTCGGACGCCAGGAGCACGGCCGTCGGCGCAATTTCGTCGACCTGGCCCGCGCGGCCGATCGGCAGTTCGCCGAGCTTGCGCTTCTTCCACTCTTCCGGCAGCGCATTGAACAGTTCCGTCTGGATCGGGCCGGGACAGATCGCATTCACGGTGACGCCGTCGCGCGCCACCTCGTAGGCGAGCGAGCGGGTAAAGCCGATGACACCGGCCTTCGCCGCGGCGTAGTGCGCCATTTCGGGTGCGCCCTTGTGGCCGAGCTGCGAGGCGATGTTGATGATGCGCCCGAACTTACGGGCGATCATGGGCTTCAGCACCGCGCGCGTGCAGAGGAAGACGCTGCGCAGGTTCACGGCCATCATCTGGTCCCACATGGGTGTGCTCATATCAGCCACGACAGACGTGGTGTCGATGCCGGCATTGTTCACCAGTATGTCGATCCGGCCGAGTGCGCCTTCCACCTTCTTGACGGCAGCCTCGACCTGAGCCTCGTCGCTCACGTCGGCCGCAACCGCAAACGTCGTCGTGCCGAACTGTGCGAGTGCTGCGGTACGCGCTTCGGCCGCCTCGATCTTCAGGTCGAGGACGGCCACGTCCGCGCCCTCCCGCGCGAAGGCCGTTGCGATTGCGCCGCCGATGCCGCGTGCGCCGCCGGTGACCAGTGCTTTCTTTCCTGCGAGACGTCCTGCCATGATTGGGTTCCTGATCCTATGGTTTGCTTGAGACTATTGGAGCGATGACGCGAGGCCGCCAGGCTTCGCCCGCCCGAGGATGCGCTCCGCTTCCTTCATGAAGACGTTGAAGGTGTCGGAGGCCGGCACCGTCGCGGCAACGTCGCTGTGACGGAAACAGTGCACTGTGTGCCGTTCGCCGACCGTTTCCGCAGGCGGCATCTCGTGGCGGCACCTGTCGATGACGAAGGGGCAGCGTGAGGCGAGGAAGCAGCCCTTGGGCAGATTGATCGGGCTCGGAATCTCGCCCTTCAGGCTTACGGTGCTTTCGATCTTGAGATGTGGATGCGGCAGCATCACCGACGACAGCAAGCCGCTGGAATAGGGATGCTGCGGGCGGTTGAATACTGTTTCGGCGCTACCTTGCTCGACGATCATGCCAAGATACATCACCGCGACGCGATGGCTGATGAAGCGCACCGTCGAGAGATCGTGGGATATGAACAGATAGGCGGTATTGCGCTCGCGTTGAATGCGCCGCAACAGATCGATGATCTCGGCACGCGCGGTCGGATCGAGCGCCGAAGTTGGCTCGTCAAGGACGACCAGTTCCGGTTCGGTGACCATGGCCCGGGCAATGCCGACGCGCTGCTGCTGACCCGACGAAAGTTCAGAGGGGTAGGCGTCAAGCAGATCGGGATCCAGGCGCACCAGCCTCAACGCATCGGCCGTACGGCGCCGCCTGGTCTCGCGATCGTATTTGAGCGGCAGAAGCGGCTCGCTGATCGTGTCGCCGATCTTCATGCGCGGGTCGAGGGATTCGTTCGGCTCCTGGAAGACGAACTGAATCTTGCCCCCCAGCTCGCTCTTGTGCTGGTGGCGTTGCGCAAGGTCCTTGCCGCGGAACCGTATGGTTCCGGCCGTCGGTTCGATCAGGCCGACGATGCAGCGACCGACGGTCGTCTTGCCCGAGCCGCTCTCGCCTACCAGGCCCAGGGTTTCGCCCGGCTCGATCGTCAGGCTGACGCCGTTGATCGCCTGCACCACCTGCTTCGAGCCGGCGATGGGGAAGCGCTTGTAGAGATTGTCGATGGTCAGAACTGCGCTCATGCGTGCCTCACCGGAAAATGGCAGCGGGCAAAATGACCTGGGCTGACCTCTGCGAAAGGAGGGCGATGCGTGCGGCAGACCGCCTGCGCGATGGGGCAACGATCGGCATACTGACAGCCGGCGGCCAACTCGCGCCGCCTTGCTGTCTCCGGTACGCTCCAGCTGTCCCTGAGCTTCGGGCTGTGGGAGAAGGCCGCGAGCAACATCAGCGTATAGGGGTGGGCCGGCTCGAGGAACAATGCTTCGCGCGGGGCGATTTCAACGATCTCGCCGGAGAACAGCACCGCGATGCGATCGCAGAAGTGGGCGGTGATGCCGACGTCGCGTGTGATGAAAAGCATCGCGCTGCCATGCTCGGCAGCAAGCTTCGCGAGCAGTGCCAGGATCTGCGCCTGAACCGTAACGTCGAGGCCGCTGGTGGCATCATCGGAAATGACGAAAGCCGGATTGCAGATCAGCGCCATGGCGATGACGACACGCTGCGCCATGCCGCCGGAGAGTTCATGCGGATAGGCATCCATGCGCCTTTCAGGATCAGGTATCTGCACGTCCCGCAGCATTTGCAGCGCCATCCGGCGCGCCTCCTTGCGGCTGACATTGAGGTGGATTTTCGCCATCGAGGCGATCTGGTCTCCGACCTTGCGCAAGGGGTTTAGTTCGGCGCGGGGATTGGGCACCACCACGGAAAGCCTACGGCCACGCAGGCGTCTGAGCTCGGCTTCGGAGAGGCTAAGGATCTGACGTCCCTCGAAATGGACTTCGCCTGCCGCGATCCGGCCGGGCGCCGGGGGCACGCCGAGGATCGAACGGGCAAGCGTCGTCTTGCCTGCCCCGCTCTCGCCGACCAGACCTACGATTTCTCCAGGCTGCACGGAGAGGTTGATCCCCTTCAATACAGTCTTCGGCTCGGCACCGCCGGACGGGAACGTGATACGCAAGTTTCTGATGTCGATCAGAGGCGCCTTGCCCGCGTCGCCGGAGACGTTTTCCGTCTTGCTTATGACTTCCGCTGCACCCAACGCTGTTTCTCGCACTAGTTGCTGATACGCGGGTCGAGCAGAAAGTAGACGAGATCGACCGCGATATAGACGATGAGGGAGAAGATAGCGGAGAACAGCACGAAACCCAGAACCGGATAGATGTCCGAGTTGAGCACGCCCTGCACAGCGTACTGACCCGCTCCGCCCCATGAAAAAACGATCTCGACCAGAACTGCTCCGCCGATCAGAAAGCCGTAAAGCACGCTGATGATGGTGACGATGGACGGCAACGCATTACGCAAGGCATGGCGCACAACGAGATTCTGCGGCACTCCGCAAAGCACCTCGTACCGGCTGAAATCGGATTCCAGCATCGTCTCCATCGTCGACTGGGTTATCTTCAGGATGGGGCCGGCGTTGAGCAGACCCAGCGTCAGCACCGGCAGCGCCAGGTGTGAGCAGGCAGACCAGAACGCCTCCGGGTCGCCGGCAAGCAGTGCATCGATGGTCAAGATGCCGGTCACCGGGATAGGCGGAATGACGATCATGTCGATTCGTCCGAGCGGAGCCGGCGCCCAGCCCAGCACGGTGTAGAAGACAAAGATCAGGACCAGTGCGAACCAGAAGTCCGGCAGAGCGCCGGCGCTCAGGCCGTAGAGATCGGAAACACGGGCAACCCAGCCACGGGGGTTGCGCGCGGCGTAGACGCCGAGAGTCACGCCGACGAGGATGGCGAGAAGCAGCGAGAACGTCACAAGCTCGAGGGTGGCCGGAAAACGCTGGAGCAGGTCCTCAAGCACCGGCCGCGTGGTCTGCCAGGAGGTGCCGAGGTCGCCATGCAGCAGATTGCGAACATAAATCAGAAACTGCATGTACAGCGGCTGATCGAGACCCAGTTGCTCTCGCAGGGCTGCGATGGCGGATGGGGTTGCTGTCGGGCCGAGCATCAGCACTGCCGGATCGCCTGGAATGCTCTTCACCAGCAGGAACGAGACGAGCACGATTCCGAGAAGTTGCGGGATGACGAAGACAAGCCGCTTGGCCAGATAGGCGAGGATACGCATCAGCCTTCCCTCACCGGAGCGTCCGCAGTGCGCGCGGTCCGCTCGCGCGCTTCGCTCAGGAGCTGCCGGCGCTTGGCCGGATCGGCGACGACCTCGATCGATGCGCCGACCAGGGAAAAGCCGAACACGGTGATTGCAAGCATCGCGCCGGGGAACATGGAGGGCCACCACTGGCCGGTCACCACGTTCTGGAAGCCCATAGCGATCATGCTCCCCCATTCCGGTGTCGGCGCGCGAACGCCGGCGCCGACAAAGGAAAGAGCCGCCGTGAGCAGGATGCCCCAGCCAATATTGACCGAGAGTTGCGCCAGCACAGGCGCCATCGCGTTCGGGATGACATGGCGCATGATGGTCTGCATGTCCGACAGACCATTGACTTGCGAGGCCTCGACGTAACGCATGGAGCGGATGGTGAGCACCTGCGAACGCATCAGGCGCAGGTAAATCGGTGCGTTGACGAAGGCGATCGCCAGAACCACCGTCTGGATGCTCTGCCCGAGACTCGCGACCAGCGCGATAGCGAAGACGAAAACGGGAAAGGCCTGCAGCACGTCGGCCGCCCGCATGATCGCAAAGGACAGCCACACGCGTATGCCGCGCCCACTGCTGTAGAAGCCGACAACTGCACCGATCGAGCTGCCGACCACGGCCGACAGGAGCGTTCCCAGGATGGCAATCGTCAGGTCGATGCGGGGCGCGTAGATGGAGCGGCTGAAGATGTCCATGCCGACATTGTCGGTGCCGAAAAGATGAGCCGCGCTCGGCGGCTGGAGGAAGCTCGCGGAGTCCGCCTCGGTCGGCGAATATGGCGCGATGACCGGCGCAAAAATGGCCAGCAGCGTCATCGTGATGACGATCAGATAGCCGATTGCAAATCTCGGCCGTATTACTGCTAGCCTCAGGAGAAGGCCGAGCTTCGAAGTCATCTACGCTCTTTCCAATGCTCGAACGGTCTCCGGAGGCCGGGAGGCCTCCGGAGGAAGCAGCTATCAGCCCCGGGTGAAGTCCTGGAACCGCAGATTGTTGGACGTGTAGTAGGTGAAGCCCTTGAGGTTGGCCTTCCGCGCGAGCGTGTATTTCGGATAGGCGATGAAGCCCCATGGCGCCTCATCCATCAAGGTCTTCTGCACCTCGGTGTACTTCTCCTTGCGGACATTGTCGTCCAGCGTCGCAAGACCGTCCTTGATCATCTGGTCGACGTTCTTGTTATCGTAGTTGGAGTAGTTCACGTAGCTTTCCGAGTTGAAGTAGAGATAGGTCGAGTAACCCGGATCCGGCGTCCACGGCGAGTCGAGGTAGAAGATCATCGGCTTGGCACGCTTGGTGACGTTCTCGTAGAACACTCCGGCCGGCAGCTTCTCCAGGGTCAGCTCGATGCCGATCTGCTTCAGCGCGGTCTGGATGAGCAGCGCGATCGGCTCCTGCGTGGGGTCGCCAGCGTTGTAGGACAGGCTGGTCGCAAGATTCTTGGCGCCGGCCTTGTCCAGCAGCTCCTTGGCCTTGGCCAGGTCGTAGCCGTAGTTGAAGAAGCTCTCATCCGCCATCGGGTAGATGTACGGCATGGGCGCCTTCTGCTCGTCGGCGTAACCGTAGTAGATCGTGCGGATGATCTCGTCGCGCGGGATGGCAAGGTTAACTGCGCGGCGCACGTCGACGTTGTCGAACGGCGCCATCTTGGCGTTGAGCTCCAGCCAGATCATGTAGGAAGCGTTCACGGCATCAACGGCCGCAGCCGGCTGCGTCTTCAGCGCCTCGAGTTCGCGCGGCTGGAGGAACTGCGCGATATCGACCGCGCCGCCCTGCAAGAGCGAGAAACGGCTGGACGATTGCGGCACCTCGCGCATGATGACGCGCTTCATGAAAGGCTTCTCGTCCCAATAGTCGTCCCGCGCCTCGAACACGGCCTGCTGGCCGCGCACGAGCTGGGCAATGCGGTAGGGCCCGAAGCCCGCGCTGTCGTTCTTGAGGAAGTTGACCGCCCACGGGTCGTCGGTCCCGCCAACCTCGGCGCACTTGGTGGCGTCATAAATCGGGTTGGCCAGATTGCACTGCTGCTTCAACAGGAGCGGGTTCGGCTTATCGAGATTGAAGGAAATGGCGTAGTCGCCCTCGACCTTGATCTGGTCGGGCGACGTCAGGCCGAGCACGGCGGTCTGGAAGAGGCCCTGCCCCTTGAGATTGAACTTGCGGTCCCAGGTCCACTTGACGTCTTTCGACGAGAACTTGTTGCCCCAGTTGGAGACAACCCCCTCACGCAGCTTGAACGTCGCCTTGCGGCCGTCGGGCGCCACTTCCCAGCTCTCGGCGAGGCGACCGCGCAGGGCGAGATTATTCGGCTTGTCGGTGTGGACACCGGTGTCTTCGCGCAGCACGCCCGGCGCGTTGGGATCCTCCATCTTTTCATAGCCGAGCATGTATTCGTAGAGCGCGCCGAGCGAGTCGATGGAGCCCAGGCTGACGTCGAACTCAATATCCAGGCCCTGGGGCGTCGCCGGTGCAGCGATGACCAGGGTGCTGTTGGCGTCCTGGGCAAGCGCCTCTCCAAAGCGACCCGTGGACGAAAGAACCGCCGCCCCGCCAACCGCTGCGGTCGTTTTAAGGAACTGCCGGCGCGTCGGCGCCAACTGAATTCTGGTAAATTTATCTGCCATCTCTCTTCCCCTTTAGATCGCACGACTTCACGCGGCCGTCCAAGCATATTGGACAGACCAAACCGGTCGATAATTGCATTAATGGGTAAATTGGCCTGACCGTCAATTCCCAAAAATGCACAATTTTGCGCATCATTCACAGGCGAGTGAAGGCTCCTTGATTTTTCGGTCAGACCAACATAGTCAACCCTGGAAAGAGCAAGTGAGGGAACCAGATGCCGAAAATCTGTCTGATAACGACGGGGGGCACCATCGCATCCAAGCTGGATCCCGAGACCGGACACGTGACGGCAAGCATCACCGGACCAGAGTTGAAGGCGACGCTGCACGATCCGCTTGAGGGCATCGACATCAGCATCGATGAATTTTGCAATGTCGGCAGCTACGCCATCGACCTGCCATTGGCTTTTGCGCTGTCGCAGCGCATCTCGCAGCGCCTCGGCGAGGGATTCGACGGGGTCGTGGTGACCCACGGAACCGACACGATGGAAGAGACCGCCTTCATGGCGGACCTGCTCGTCCGCTCCGACAAGCCGATCGTCTTCACCGGCGCCCAGCGCCAGGCTGACGAGCCCAATCCCGATGGCCCGCGCAACCTGACCGACTCGATCCGGCTCGCAGCATCGGACACGGCCCGCGGTGTGGGCGCGGTGATCTGCTTCGAACAGGAATTCCATGCCGCACGGGACGTCACGAAGTCCCATGCCTCGCGCACCGACACGTTCGTTTCCTATGAACACGGCAAGCTCGGCGAAGTGGACGGCGACCGCATCGTGCTTCACCGCAGGCCGGTTCTGAGGCGCAACTACGAAGCAAGCGAAATCGTGGCCGACATCGAACTCATCAAAATGGCGATGGGCAGCAGCGACCGCTACCTGCGCTTTGCGGCCGACAATGGCGCCAAGGCCATCGTTCTGGAAGGCTTCGGTCGCGGCAACGCCCCGCCGCCGGTAGCGGCTGCCGTAACGGAACTCGTGAAACAGGGGTTGCCGATCATCATGACCAGCCGCTGCCAGCGGGGTCGCGTCAAGGCGATCTACGGCAATGGCGGCGGCAAGACGCTGTCGGACGGCGGCGTGATCTTCGCCGGAGACCTGAGCGGACAGAAGGCCCGGGTGCTGGTTTCAGTGTTGCTGGGACTTGGACTGGACGGCAAACGTCTGCGCGAAGAGATCGAGTATTTCGCCGGATAAGCTCCGGTCGGCCACACCAATTCAGGAAAACACCATGCCAGCCAAGAAGCACAGAATAGCGGTCATTCCCGGCGACGGAATCGGCCTAGAAGTCGTCCCCGAGGCGCTGCGGGTCCTGGAGGTTGCAGCGAAGCGCTTCGGCCTCGACTTGCAGCTCGACCACTTCGACTTCGCTTCCTGCGACTACTACGCCAAGCATGGCCGCATGATGCCGGAGGACTGGAAGTCCCAGATCGAAACCCACGATGCGATCTTCTTCGGCGCGGTCGGCTGGCCGGCGACGGTTCCCGATCATGTTTCGCTGTGGGGATCTCTTCTGCAGTTCCGCCGCGAGTTCGACCAGTACGTCAATCTCCGTCCCGTCCGGCTCATGCCGGCGGTGCCCTCGCCGCTTGCCAACCGCAAGCCGGGCGACATCGATTTCTACATCGTGCGCGAAAACACCGAGGGCGAGTATTCCTCGATCGGCGGCAAGATGTACGCAGGCACCGAGCGCGAGATCGTGATCCAGGAAACCGTCATGTCGCGCGTGGGCGTGGACCGCATCCTGCGCTATGCGTTCGACCTGGCGCGAAAGCGCCCGCGCAAGCACCTGACCTCCGCCACAAAGTCCAACGGCATTTCGATCACCATGCCGTATTGGGATGAGCGCGTGGAGGCCATGGCCCCGAACTATCCTGACGTGTCCTGGGACAAATATCACATCGACATTCTGACGGCCCATTTCGTGCTCAATCCCGACCGGTTCGACGTCGTCGTCGCGTCCAACCTCTTCGGCGACATTCTCTCCGATCTGGGACCTGCCTGCACGGGCACGATCGGCATAGCGCCTTCGGCAAACATCAATCCCGAGGGCCGGTTCCCGTCCCTGTTCGAGCCTGTGCACGGCTCGGCTCCCGATATTGCCGGCAAGGGTGTCGCCAATCCCGTCGGCCAGATCTGGGCCGCGGCCATGATGCTCGATCACCTCGGCCACGAAGAGGCCAGCCTTGCGATCGTAAAGGCCATAGAGGACACGCTGAAGAACGAGGCCACCCGCACCCGTGACCTCGGCGGCACTGCCGATACCATCACCTGCGGCAAGGCCGTGGCGGCCGCGCTCGAGACATAGCGGTTTACGCATGCGTATCGTCGACATCAGGGAAAAGACGGTCTCAATCGCCTCGCCGATTGCCAACGCATATATCGACTTCTCCAAGATGACCTGCTCGGCGGTCGCGGTGGTGACCGACGTCCTGCGCGACGGCAAGCCGGTCATAGGCTACGGCTTCAACTCGAACGGACGCTACGGCCAAGGCGCGCTGATGCGTGACCGCTTTCTGGCGCGCGTCCTGGAAGCCGACCCGAAAACACTGATCGACCACGAGAACGACAATCTCGATCCCTTCGCCATCTGGAAAACGTTGATGACCAACGAGAAGCCCGGCGGTCACGGTGAGCGGTCCGTGGCGGTGGGGACCATCGACATGGCGGTCTGGGATGCGGTCGCCAAGATCGCTGGCGTGCCGCTGTGGCGGCTTCTGGCCGACCGCTACAGGAACGGCATCGCCGACGAGAAGGTCTGGGTCTACGCGGCTGGTGGCTACTACTATCCCGGCAAGGACCATTCCAAGCTGCAGGCGGAGATGCGCGGCTATCTCGACCGAGGCTACAGGGTCGTGAAGATGAAGATCGGCGGGGCACCGCTCGAGGAAGACCTGCAGCGTATCGAAGCCGTCCTGAAGGTCGTAGGCGACGGCAAGTACCTGGCGGTGGACGCCAACGGCCGCTTCGATCTCGAGACCGCCATCGCCTATGCCAAGGCGATGCGCCCTTACGGTCTGTTCTGGTACGAAGAAGCCGGCGACCCGCTGGACTACGCGTTGCAGGCGGAGCTCGCCGCCCATTATGACGGGCCAATGGCGACAGGCGAGAATCTCTTCTCGCATCAGGATGCGCGCAACCTGTTGCGCTATGGCGGGATGCGACCCGACCGGGACTACCTGCAGTTCGACTGCGCCCTCTCATATGGCCTTGTGGAATATCTGCGAACGCTGGACGTCATGAAATCGATGGGTTGGTCCTCGCGCCAGGTCGTGCCTCACGGGGGTCACCAGATGTCGCTCAACATCGCTGCCGGGCTGCATCTGGGCGGCAATGAATCCTACCCCGACGTGTTCCAGCCTTTCGGCGGCTTCGCGGACGACATAGCCGTCGAAGACGGTTACGTCAGCTTGCCTGATACGCCTGGCGTAGGCTTCGAGAACAAGGCTGAACTATACAAGCTGTTCCGTCAGCTACACTAGCACCGAACCCTCTGGTCGACCGATGATACCGGGCTACCCGATCCGGGGCATTGTGCCAGCGATGCTGAAGTTGTGCGCAACAGATTAGAATCGAGTTTTTGCCCCTACATGCTGGGTCGCCACGGCTTTAACGAGACTAGGCGGAAAGTTCGGAGTTGATCGACTGACGCGACGACCCTCTCGAGAGCACCGTGTACGCCGATGACCGTAATCCTGTAACGGCGAAGAGATAGTACAAACGCTCTCCCGGCTTCAGACATCGCATGTGGCAAGTCGGCTGGATCTTTCGCGCGCGCCAGCGAGCACCAGGGCAAGCCCGGCGGCTGCCAGCAGCCCGCCGGCGATCGGGACGGATGCATAGCCGAGGCCAAGGCCGATAATCCCAGCGCCGATGGCGGCGCCCAACGCGTTGCCGAGATTGAAGGCTCCGACATTGATGGAGGACGCCAGGCCCGGCGCTTCCGACGCGGCCTCCATCACCCGCATCTGCACCGGCGGAACGATGGCGAATGCCGCAGCGCCCCAGACGAGGAGACCGATGGCCGCCCCCGCATGGCTGGCGAACGCCAGCGGCAGGATCAGCATGATGACCGCGAGCGCGCCGAGGAAGATCTTGGTGGCGCCATCGAGCGACCAGTCGGCAAGCCGTCCGCCCAGCCAGTTGCCTATCGTGAAGCCAATGCCGATCAGAGCCAGCCCCAGGGTGACGAAACTGTCGGATGCGCCGGTGAGCGTCTCCAGGGTCGGGGCGACATAGGTGTAGAGCGTGAACATCGCGCCGGCTCCCATGACGGTGGTCGCCATCGACAGCAGGACCGCGGGCCGGGTGAGCACACGCAGTTCGCGCCTGACGTCGGGCATCGCGCCGAGCTCGCCCTTCGGCAGGGCCGACCAGAGAGCCGCAATCGCGGCAACGCCGATCAAGGCTGTTCCGGCGAAGGCCATGCGCCAGCCGATCTGCTGGCCGATCCATGTCGCGGCTGGCACGCCACCGATATTGGCGATGGTAAGCCCCATGAACATGGCGGCGACCGCGCTTGCCTGCTTCTCCTTCGGCACGACGCTCGCGGCGACCACCGCTCCCAGACCGAAGAACGCGCCGTGATTGAGACTGGTGACCAACCGCGCCGCGAGCAATGTAAAATAGCCCGGCGCCATGGCCGACATCAGATTGCCGAGGGTGAAGATCGCCATCAGCAGTATCAGCGCCGTGCGCTTGCCGAAGCGGCTGAAGGCCAGCGTCATGACTGGCGCTCCAATCATGACGCCGATGGCATAGGCGCTGATGAGCAGGCCGGCCGTTGGGATCGAAACGTCGACGCCGTTGGCGATGACAGGAAGAAGCCCCATCGGGGAGAATTCCGTCGTGCCTATGCCGAAGGCGCCGATCGCGAGGGCGAGAAGCACCCAGCGGGCGGATGAGGTGGTTTCCGCCAGTGGAGCGGTCGTCGAGACATTGGCGTTCATGATTGGCTTCCTTAAGCGTCCCATGCCGGCGCAAGACCCGGAGGGTTGACGAGCCGGCCCGCGGGGCGAGCGAGCTTGCCGATGGCGGCCATGTCGGCTTCATCGAGCGCGAAGTCGAAGATCGCAATGTTTTCACCGACGCGCGCCGGGTTCACCGTTTTGGAAAGAGCGATGTGACCCTGCTGCACGAGCCAGCGCAGGCCGACCTGCGCGGCGCTTTTGCCGTACTTGGCGCCGATTTGCTGCAGCACCTTGTCCTTCGGCACCGCTCCGTCGGCCATGCCGTAGTATGCCGTGACGGCAATGCCGTTTTCCTTGGCGGCTGCGACAAGCGCGTGCTGGGGCAGGTAGGGATGCAGCTCGACCTGGTTGGTCACGATCGGCGCCTTGGACCGCCCGACGGATTCCCGCACCTGCGCGATGTTCTGATTGGAGACGCCCACGAACCGGGTCTTGCCCGCAGCCTGCACGGCATCCAGCATCTCGATCTGGGCTGCAACCGGAACCTTGTTGGCCGGCCAGTGCAGGAGAAGCAGATCGACCTGGTCGACCTTCAACTTGTCGAGACTTTCGTCCACCGAGGCCGCGAACCGATCCACGCTGTAGTTGTCGACCCAGACCTTGGTCGTCAGGAACAGGTCTCCGCGGCGGGCGCCAGCGGCCTCGATAGCCCGGCCGAGCGCGGCTTCGTTCTGATAGATTTGAGCGGTGTCGAAGTGGCGGAAGCCTGCTTCGAGCGCAGTCGGGACGATGCGCTCCACTTCCGCGTCGGTCATGCGGAACACGCCGAAGCCGAGAGCAGGGATCGTTGCGCCGTGAGCGGTGACGGTTTGCATTGCAAACTCCTCGGGATTGTTCAGGCGGGCCTTGGCCGAGTGCATCTGTCATGCGCCGTCACATAAAATGGCAGCCCGGGCTTGATAATCAGCTCGATCTCCACATCATCTATGAAACCAAATCATAGATGGCGACAGCGATGGATAATCGTACCGGAGAGATGCAGGTCTTCCTGCGCGTGGTGGAAACAGGCAATTTTTCAGAAGCCGCGCGCCTCCTGCGGATGACGCCATCGACGGTCAGCAAGCTGATCTCGCGCGTCGAAGAGCGGCTTGGCGTCCGCCTGGTCGAGCGCTCCACCAGGCGTTTGTCGCTGACCACCGAGGGGCAGATCTATTATGAGCGCAGCCAGGCATTGTTGCAGGATCTCGATCTGATCGAGCAGGAACTGTCACACGGGGCCGCGGCAACCGGGGGCAAGGTGCGGGTCAACGTATCCGTCGCATTGGGGGTGCTGGGCCTGGAGCCGCTCCTGCCCGAATTCTGGCGCTCCTATCCCAATATCGTCGTCGACCTGTCCTTGTCCGATGAGATCGTCGATCTCTATCTCGACCGCACCGACATCGCTTTCCGGGTGGGAACGCTTCCCGATTCCGGCATGATCGCGCGCCGCATCGGCGTGGCCCGGCGCAAGATTGTGGCGTCTCCCTCCTATCTCGGCCGCTGCGGGACGCCGCGCAAGGTCGAAGACCTCTCTCGGCACAATTGCCTGGGCTTCAATTTCCGCCGCATCGCGCCTGTCTGGCCGCTCAAGGAAAGCGGGCGGATCGTCGACCGCGCGGTCAACGGCTCGTTACTCGCCAACAATGGCGAGACGGTACGGCGTATGGCGCTCGCCGGCGTTGGGCTTGCCCGCATGGGTGACTATCATGTGCGGGCCGATCTGGCCGCCGGCCGTCTCGTGGAAGTGCTCGCCGATGTGGTCGAGCCCGATGAAGAAGAGATTCACGCCGTCTTTCTGGGAGCCCCGCGCATGCCTCAACGCGTACGCGTCTTCCTCGATTTCGTCGTGCCGCGACTGCAGCGCTTCCTCGACACCGGCGTGGCTGTGAAGGATCGCCAGATGGAATAATGGGATCCTTACATCTTCTATCGTTAGGCCTTGACGCGACAGACACGTTTTGGACGCGACGGAATTACCGCAGCCCGATCCAGCCTGCGATTACAGCCCTACCCTCTCCCCTTCCGGTGATCGATGAACCGATTGAGCAGGATGGCCGCGATGATGATCAGGCCGGTGATCGTCATCTGGTAGAAGGAACCCAGCCCGAGAAGGTTGAAGATGTTGCGCAGCACCTGCAGCAGCATGACGGCGAAGAAGGTGCCGAGCACGCTGCCGCGTCCGCCGAAGAGGCTGGTGCCGCCGAGCACCACCGCCGCGATCGCGTCGAGTTCGAGGCCCTGGGCGGCGGTCGGCTGGCCGATGCGCAGGCGCGACGTGAGCAGAATGCCTCCCAGCGCCGCCATCAGGCCGGAGATCGCGAAGACGCTGGTGACGATCAGCCGCGTAGGCAGGCCGGATAGCCGCGCCGCCTCCGGATTGCCGCCGGTCGCATAGACATATTCGCCGAACACGGTGAAGCGCAGCACGATGCCGGCGACGATGCAGAGCACGATGAAGATCAGCGCCATCGAAGTCAGCGCAAAGCCCGGCAGGATCGGCACCATCGTGGAGCTGATCGCGGCAAAGCCCTGCGGCAGGCCGCTGACCGGGACGCCGTCCGTCAGCAGGTAGGTGATGCCGCGGAAGGAGACGAGGCCGGCAAGCGTGACGATGAAGCTCGGCACCTGCGCCAGCGCCGAGATGGCGCCCATGGCGGCGCCGCAAGAAAGGCCGACAAGCGCGGTAAGCGCCACGGCGACGAACGGCGGATAGCCGGCCGACAGCAGCACGGCGACCAGCATGCCGCACAGCGCCACCACCGAGCCTACCGACAGGTCGATGTTGCCGGTAAGGATGACGAAGGTCATGCCGACGGCCACGACGCCGACGACCGCCGCCTGCTGGAACAGGTTGGCGACGTTGCCGAAAGTCAGGAAACTGTCGGACAGCGACGCGGCGATGGCGACCACCACCAGGAAGATCAGGACGAAATTGTACTCGATGGCGATGTCGACGAGCTTGCGCCCGAGACCGGGCTGCGGCGCGCTGGCCGACATCCTGGCCGTTTCAGTGCTGGACATGATCTTCACCCAGGATTGTCGCCTTCAGGATCGTATCGCGATCCGTCGTCGATGGATTGAACTTGCCGATGTTGCGCCCCTCGTGGAAAACCCAGATCACGTCGCAGGCGGCGTAGATCTCGTCGAGCTCGCTGCTGGCGACGATGACGGCCGCACCCTCGTCGGCGAGCTTGTCGACGAGATTGTAGAGGTCCGCCTTGGCGCCGATGTCGAGGCCGCGGCTGGGCTCGTCGAGCAGCAGCACGCGCGCGCCGTTGATGATCCACTTGGACAGCACCACCTTCTGCTGGTTGCCGCCCGAGAGCTGGACGACCGCCTGCTCGGGCCTGCCGTATTTCGTCGACAGGCTGTTGAGGACCGGTGTCGCTTTCTGCTTCTGGAGGCCGTGCCGCGCCAGCCAGTTACCGCGCAGCGAGGGCAAGGTGGCGTTGCTGTAGATCGGCGCGTGCAGGATCAGCCCCTCGGTCTTGCGGCTTTCCGGCACCAGGCCTACGCCCCTGCGGATCGCGGCTGCGGGGCTGCGGGGGTGGAAAGGCTTGCCGTCGAGCACAATGTCGCCCTGGAAGGCGTGTGCGCCGAACAGCGCCTTGAGGAACGAGGTGCGGCCCGATCCGTTGAGGCCGGCCAGCCCGACGACTTCGCCCCAGCGCACTTCGAGCCCGCTGATCTCCAGCCCGTGCGCCCCGCTCAGCCGGTTGACCCGGAGCGCCGTCTCGCCGGTGACCGGCGGGCGCGCGGCGCGCTCGACCAGCGAGCGCTCCTTGCCGATGATCGCCTCGACCAGAACGCTGTCCGGGGTGGACTTGACCTCGAATGTGTCGATCGTGCGCCCGCTGCGCAACACGGTGACGCGGTCGCCGATCTCGCGCAATTCGCCGAGACGGTGGCTGACGTAGAGAATTGCCACGCCCTGCCTCACGAGCTCGCGGATCACCTCGAACACGGCTCCGAGCTCGGTCTCGTTCAGCGAGGCCGAAGGCTCGTCCATGATGATGATCTTGGCGTCCATGGTCAGCGAGCGCGCGATGGCCGTAAGCTGCTGGTTGGCGACCGACAGCGTCTCGACGCGCGCGTCGAGCGGGAAGGTTGCGCCGACGCGCGACAGCGCCTGCTGCGCGCGCTTTCGCCGCGTACGACGGTCGATGAATCCCATCCGGGCCGGCGCGTGGCCGAGGAAGAGGTTCTGCTCCACGGTGAGCTGGGGCACGAGGTCCAGCTCCTGATAGATCATCGAGATGCCGAGCCGCGCGGCCTCGGCCGGGGAGCGCGGATGCACCTCGCGCCCGTCCAGAAGAAGCGCACCGTCGGTCTGCCGGTAGGCGCCCGCGATGATCTTCAGCAAGGTGGACTTGCCGGCACCGTTGGCGCCCAGCAGACAATGGACTTCACCGCGGCGCACGCTGAGGCTCGCCGCCTCCAGCGCCACGATGTTCGGCGGAAAGCGTTTCGACAGATTCCTGACCGCGAGGATCTCACCTTCCATCCGCGTTCTCCAGTACAAAGCGGGCGATCGTCTCGTCGGTGATGATCACCGAGACGTAGCCGCCCTTCAGTGCGGCGAGCGCGATATGCGTCTTGTCGGCGCCGGCGACGACGCCGATCGAGCGTCGCTTGGTCCGCAGGCGGTCGATGCGCAGGCCGATCGTGCGGTCGTTCAGGACTGCGTCGGCGATCTCGCCTCGCGCGTCGATGAAGCGGCCGAGCAGGTCGCCGACGGCGCCCGCCGCCTTCAGCCGGTCGAGGTCGCTCTCCTCCAGATAGCCGGAGCCGAACAGCACCGACTCGTTGCTCATCGGACCGAGCGAGAAGCAGACGACCTCGGCCTGCTCGGCGAGGTCGAGCACGCGCTCGACGATGGGGTCTTCCTCCAGCGCGCGGCGCGTGGAGCTCTTGCCGACGATTGCCGGAACCGGCAGCAGGGTCGCCACGCCGTTGGCGGACTTCGCGATCTCCTCGGCGACCGCGCTGGTCTGCGTTGCGGTCGAGCGAAGGTTGATCGCGCCGTTCAGGAGCACGACGTGCAGGTCAGGACTCCAGTTTGCCGGCAGCCGGCGCGCCACCGCCGACATGGTGCGCCCCCAAGAGACGCCGAGCAGTTCAGGCTTGGGATTGAGCCCGACGAGGTAGTTGGCGGCGGCCAGCGCCACTGACTCGATGAGCAGTGCATTGTCCACTGCCTCGCCATGCGGCACCACGACGGCGTCGTGCAGGCCATAGGCCTGCTGCAGCATGACTTCCAGATCGGTGCGCCGGCGTGTGCGCGGCGTGATCTCGATGCGCACCACGCCAAGCTCGCGCGCCTCGGTGAGCAGGCGCTTCACCTGCCAGCGCGTCAGGCCGAGCTCGGCGGCGATTTCGCTCTGCGTGCGCTCGAGATCGTAGAAAAGCTTGGCGACGCGCACCATCAGGTGCTCGCGCTGCTCGTCGAACGGCAGCCGGACGGTCTGCGTCTGGCTTGTTTCACTCATCGGTTCGCTCCCGTCATCTGGCGGGCCGACAATGCGTGGAACAGCGGAGTGAGAACCTCTGTGGTTTCGCGATAGCTCGACATGGCGTCACGATACCATTGTGCGCGGGCCATGTCCGGCTCCAGCGTCTGGGTCGAGACGGCAAGGGCGTCGGACGCGGCCTGGAGATCCGGGAACAGGCCGAGTGCGCTGGCGGAACAGACCGCCGTGCCGACGAGCGAGAGATTGTCCTCGCGCGCGACCTGCACGGCCAGCCCAAGCGCATCGACCGTCGATTGCAGCCAGAGCGGGTTCTTGCAGATGCCGCCGGCCACCACGAGCCGCTCGATCGAGACGCCGCGTTCCTTCAGCACCTCGACGACGTTTGCCGACCCGAGCGCGATCGAATCCACGGCCGAGGCGTAGATGTCCGCGCGGCCGTGGCCAAGCGAGAGGCCGAGGATCGCGCCGCGCAGATTCGCGTCGCGATAGGGCGTGCGATTGCCCATCCAGTAGTCGAGCGTCAGCAGTCCGGAACCGCCTGCGACACGGCTGGCCGACTCGGCGATGAGCGCGGCCTGGCCGGTTTCGTCGAGGCCGAAGAGCGTGCGGCTCAGCCAGTTGAGGATCGAGCCTGCCGACACCTGGCCGGCCTCGACCAGCCACAGGCCGTCGACCAGCGCATTGGGGTAAGGGCCCCAGAAACCGGAAACGTCATCCTGTCGCGGCAGGTGCGTGAGGTGGACGTTGGAGGTGCCGCCGATCAGGAGCATGCCCTGCGGCGCAACGGTACCGGCGCCGAGAATGCCGATATGGGCGTCGATGCCGCCCTGCGCGACGATCGCCGGCGAAGTGATCCCGAGCTTGGCCGCCACGTCGGCGCGGAGCGGGGCTACCGTGCCGCCCACGGGGATGACACGGCGCGGAAGTTTCTCGGCGAGGTCGGGCACGCCCAGCGCCGCGTAGATTTCGGGGACGAAGCTGGCGTTGAGCGAATCGTAATTCCACTTGCACGCCGCGTTCATGCGCGATGCCGCCCATTCGCCGGTGAGGCGATGGTTGACGAAATCGAGCGCCTCGCAGATGACCGCCGCGCGATCGTAGAGCGGCCGCTCGTTGGCGGCGAGCCACATCGCCTTCGGCACCAGCCATTCGGAGGCGTCCTCGCCTCCGCTATAGGCCATCACCGGATGGTCGATGCGCGCCGTGTCGCGCGCTTCCTTCGTGGCGCGGGCGTCCATCCAGAGGAGCGCGGGACGCAGCGGCGCGCCGTCCCGGTCGCAGACCACGACGGAGGACGCAGTGGTCGCTACGCAGACAGCGGCGATTTCGCCGGTTCCGGCTACCGCCACCGCCTGGGCGCCGGCGCTGAGCAGCGCGCTCCACCACTGCTCGGCGTCCTGCTCGGCCCAGCCCGGCTTCGGATAGCGCGTCTCGTACGCCGCCTCGCGCAGCGGGAACATCTTCCTGCGCTCGACATCGTAGACGCCTGCTCGCGCCCCCCCGGTGCCGAGATCGATGCTCAAAACCTTCGTCATATATGGTCGGCTCCCGATGCTTCCCAGCGTCAGGGTCGGAACAGAACTTTGGAGAAGAACAGGCTCCGGTCGTCCCTGAAGCGTGCGAACATTGCAGGGAGTTCGGAAAGATCAAGGTCGTGGGTGATCATGAATTCCCACTTCAGCTCGCCTGAACCCAGCTTTTCCAGCGAAACCGTCCATTGCGGGCCGGGGAAAGGCGCGCCGAACGAATTCCAGGATCCATGCAGCGAAACTTCCTGGCGCAGGAAATGCTGGAAGGTCTTGTTGTCCAGCGTGACGTCCCCGACGGGGATGCCGATGAAAGCAACGTGGCCGCTCGGCGCGGCGAGCCGCGCCGCCTGGTTGATCGACGAGGGATGGCCGGCAGCTTCGATGATGATGTCGCAGAGCAGCTCCTTCCCGGGCTCGGCGCCGGCAAGGAAGGTGTGCGTCGCGCCGGCCTGGCGGGCGAGTTCCAGCTTCTCCTCGGAAACGTCGATGGCGACGACCTCGCTCGCCCCCATCAGCTTCATCCACTGTATGGCGAAGAGGCCGATCGGCCCGCAGCCGATGACGCCGCCGCGCTGGCCCATCCGCACGCCGCCCGCTTTCCAGATCGCGTGCAGCGCGATCGAGGCGGGGTCGGTCATGGCGGCCGCGCGCGGGTCGATCCCATCGGGCGTCTTGATGAGATTGCTCACCGGAACGGCGACGAACTCGGCATAGGCGCCGTCCCGGCGCGAGCCGAAATAATCGTAGTTGCGGCAGCGCGAGAATTGCCCCTGCAGGCACTGGTCGCATTCGAAGCAGGGCAGCATGGGGGCGACCGCCACGAGTTCGCCCTTGGCGAAGCCGTTCACGCCTTCGCCGATCTCGGTGATATGGCCGGAAAATTCATGGCCGCAGATCAGCGGCATCTTGTGCGCGCCCTTGACGAGCATGCGCGGCAGATCCGAGCCGCAGACGCCGACCGACGCCACCCTGACGATGACGTGGCCGTCGGAAACGACCGGCTCCGGCACTGTCTCGATACGGATGTCGCCGGGCGTGTGGAGGACTGCTGCGCGCATGATGGGAATGTTCCGCTGGATGGTCTGGTTTCATTCAGCCGCGGCAGCGACCGCGGCGCTGACCCTTGCTTCGCGAGGCCAATGAAACAGGCCCCGCGAAGCTGGGAGGATGCTCGTTCCCGAGCCTCTTACTGGCCGATCACTTTCGGCCGGTACTCCGCGAACAGCCCATCATGCGGGAATTCGCTGACATTCTCGGGCGTGACGAGCTTCGTGCCGGCGTCGACGAAGTCGGGAACCTCGCGGCCGGCAGCGGCTTCGCGCGCGACCTGGATGGTCACGTCGCCGAGATATTGCGGATCGTTCAGCGCCGTGGCGACGTAGTTGCCGCCGCTTTCCATGAGCTGCAGCGCTTCCGACAGGCCGTCGACGCCCGAGACGAGCACGTCGCTGCGGTTGTTCTCGGTCAGCACCTGCAGCGCGCCGAGCGCCATGTCGTCATTGTGCGCGTAGACGACCTTGACGTCCGTATTGGCCTGCAGCAGATCCTGCATCGCAGTCACCGCATTCGAACGGATGTATTCGGCGTAAGGGCCTTCGACGATCGTGTGGCCGGAGCCTTCGATGGCTGCGTGGAAGCCGTCGCGGCGGTCCATCATGACGGCGCCGCCGGCATCGCCCTGGATCTCGATGATCTTGGCGCCCTGGACGCCGGCATCCGCGAGCTTCTTCACCACGGCTTCGCCGACCAGCTTGCCCATCGCCTTGTTGTCACGGCCGATATGCGCGGTCACGCCTTCGCCGTTGATCGAACGGTCGACGGTGATGACCGGTATGCCGGCGGCCTTGGCGGCCTCGAGCGAGGGCACGACTGCGTCCGGATTGACCGGATTGATGATCAGCGCGTTCACGCCCTGGGTGATCAGATCCTGGATGTCGTTGTTCTGCTTGGAGACGTCGCCATTGGCGTCGAGGAAGATCAGCGTGTCGCCGCCGGCCTTGGCGGCCGCCTCGGCGCCGTTGCGGAGCTGGACATAGAAGGGCGACTGGAGCGTCACCTGGCTGAAGCCGATCTTGAGGCCCTCGGCCTGCGCGGTCGAAAGACCGAGACCGGCGGCAAGCGAAAGAGTGGAAACGGCGAATGCAATGCGTGTCAGAATGGTACGGCGGTCGAGCATGGTATTCCTCCCATCGGCTCGTTGATGACAGCAAATGTGCAAAATTCTCACATTTGTGAATAGCAACCTAGGCCGACCTTCGCACCGATGTCAATCGTGCGTCGCAAACGCAGACATCGAACGGTGGATGGAAGGAATGGCGGGGAGCCTGTCGGGAATGCGTAAGGCTGGCAAGTCGGATGCGGGTTGCCGATTGAATAGGCTACCTGCCGCGTAGGGCCCGCATTGATCCAAACATCGGATTATAGAACTCGACCAGTAGAGACCGAACGTTAAAATAAGGGTCTCTGCGGAAGCTCCAGATCGCCCAATACCAGGTGGCTAGCTAATCTTCGCGAGCCGCGGAAAATGCGACGCCTTCCAGAGGCGGGCTAATGGTTGCGGAACTCTAAAGAGAATTTGGTGGAGCCAATCGGAATCGAACCGACGACCTCTTGAATGCCATTCAAGCGCTCTCCCAACTGAGCTATGGCCCCACACCCGGCCTGCGGCCGGCGCCGTTTCCGGCGAAGAGATCAGGAGGCGGCTTCTAGCGCCGCCTCACTGCAAGATCAAGCCTTCCGGCGCGCTTATTTCGAATGGCCCGCCGAAGCCCTTGAATCCTGCCAGCGCCCGGCCTGCGGGCGCGCGAAAACGTCAGGCGTCGTCCTCGTCCTCGCCGACGCCGATGATGTCGGTGACGTCGTCGTCTTCCTCTTCCTCGTCCTCGAGGAAGGTGTCGTCCTCATCGTCGCCAAGATCGACATCCTCGTCATCGTCCATGTCAGGGATGTCGTCGCCACTCTTCGCCTCGTCGTCCGCGTCCTCGAGCGAGATCACCTCGGGAGCATCGTCCTCGGCGTCGAGTTCCTTCTCCTCTACCTCTTCTTCCTCTACCGGCTTCTCGTTGCCGGATTCGAAGTAGGTCCGCGGGTAGCTCTTGCCCGTGTAGGGAGAAACGACCGGGTCCTTGTTGAGGTCGTAGAATTTGCGACCCGTCTCGGGGTCTATGCGTTTGGTGCCAAGTTCGGATTTCGCCACTGCCAATCCTCGTCCGTGATTTCGGGTCCCCATAGCCACAGATCGTGTGCCCTGTCAAAGCTAAAACGAGGCCTTTTTCAATCAGGCCGGACAGCCCTGTAGGGCGGTTTCGGAGGGGATGACCGTCGCCCGAAGCCATGATAGGAGACCGGCGAAATTCAGCCTGCCCGGCCGCGGGCGCCTGCCCGAGGAACCGTCATGACACACAACGCAGAACCGCGCCCGGCAGTTGCCCGGCAATCGGAGGCCTTGAGGGGCAAGGCGCGCGTGCCCGGCGACAAGTCGATTTCGCACCGCTCCTTCATGTTCGGCGGCCTCGCCTCCGGCGAGACCCGCATCACCGGCCTGCTCGAGGGCGAGGACGTGATGCGCACCGGCGAGGCGATGAAGGCGATGGGCGCGCGCATCGAGAAAAACGGCAACGAGTGGATCATCAACGGCGTCGGCAATGGCTGCCTGCTCGAACCGCAGGCGCCGCTTGACTTCGGCAATGCCGGCACCGGCTCGCGCCTGACCATGGGCCTGGTCGGCACCTACGACATGGAAACCACCTTCATCGGCGACGCCTCGCTGTCCGGCCGGCCGATGGGCCGCGTGCTGGAGCCGCTGCGCCAGATGGGCGTGCAGGTGGTGAAGGCAGCGCCCGGCGACCGCATGCCGATCACGCTGCGCGGACCGAAGCATGCCGCGCCCATAACCTATCGCGTGCCGATGGCGTCGGCCCAGGTGAAGTCGGCGGTGCTGCTGGCGGGCCTGAACACGCCCGGCGTCACCACCGTCATCGAGCCGACGATGACGCGCGACCACACCGAGAAGATGCTGCAGGGCTTTGGCGCGAACCTCGACGTCGAGACGGACGAGCAAGGCGTGCGCCACATCTTCATCGAGGGCCAGGGCAAGCTCACCGGCCAGACCATCGCCGTACCCGGCGATCCGTCCTCGGCCGGCTTCCCGCTGGTCGCCGCGCTCATCGTGCCGGATTCCGACATAACGATCGAGAACGTGCTGATGAACCCGACCCGCACGGGCCTTCTGCTCACCCTGCAGGAGATGGGCGGCAATATCGAGATCCTGAACCCGCGAGACGCCGGCGGCGAAGATGTCGCCGACCTGCGCGTGCGCTCGTCCGAACTCAGGGGCGTCGTCGTGCCGGCCGCCCGCGCGCCGTCGATGATCGACGAGTATCCGGTGCTCGCGGCCGCCGCCGCCTTCGCCGAAGGCGAGACGCTGATGCAGGGCCTCGAGGAGCTGCGCGTCAAGGAGAGCGACCGGCTGGCCGCCGTCGCGCGCGGGCTCGAGGCCAATGGCGTCGACTGCACCGAGGGCGAGACCACGCTCTCCGTGCGTGGCCGGCCCGGCGGCAAGGGGCTGGGCGGCGGCACCGTGGCGACGCATCTCGACCACCGCATCGCCATGAGCTTCCTGGTGCTCGGACTCGCGACCGAAAAGCCGGTCACCATCGACGACGCCAATATGATCGCGACCAGCTTCCCGGAATTCATGGGGCTGATGAAGGAACTCGGCGCGACGATCGACTGAAGTCGCCGACACCCAACCGACAGGCAAGGCCATGTCTTCGATCGACGCCGGGGTGCGAGCCCCGGGAAATCCGTGGCGCGAGGAAATGCGCGCCATGCTGCAGCTTTCCTGGCCGATGATCCTGACGAATCTCGGCCAGACGGCGATGACGGCGACCGACGTCCTGATGATGGGACGGCTCGGGCCCGACGCGCTTGCCGCCGGTTCGCTCGGCGCCAACCTCTATTTCATGCCGATGATCTTCGGGCTCGGCCTGATGACGGCGGCCTCGCCGATGATCGCCATCGAACTCGGCCGCAAGCGCCATTCGGTGCGTGACGTGCGCCGCACCGTGCGGCAGGGCCTGTGGCTCTCCATCATGGTGTCGATCCCGATCTGGTTCTTCCTGTGGCAGGCCGAGACGATCCTGAAGGCCATGGGGCAGGAGCCGCGGCTGGCCGCCATGGCCGGCTCCTATGTGCACACGCTGATGTGGGCGAATCTGCCATTCTACGGCTACCTGGTGCTGCGCTCCTTCATCTCGGCGCTGGAGCGGCCGCGCTGGGCGCTGGTCATCGTGTTCGCGGCGGTCGCCTTCAACGTGCTCGCCAACTGGTGCCTCATGTTCGGGAATCTGGGCTTCCCGGCGCTCGGCCTGCCGGGGTCCGGCATAGCGACGGCGCTGTCCTCGGCGCTGATGTTCGCGGGCATGGCCTGGGTGGTGAGCTTCGAGCGCCGCTTCCGGCGCTACCGACTGTTCGGCCGCTTCTGGCGGGCTGACTGGCCGCGCCTGAAGGCGTTCCTGAAGCTTGGCTTGCCTATCGCCGCGCTGCTGCTTTTCGAAGTCTCGATCTTCAATGCCTCATCCTTCCTGATGGGGCTGATCAGCGCGGCTTCGATCGCCGCCTATGCGATCGCAATCCAGGTCGCCTCGCTGGCCTTCATGGTGCCGCTGGGCCTCGGCCAGGCGGTGACCGTGCGGGTCGGCCGCGCGCATGGCGCCGGTGACCACGAGGCGGTGACGCGTGCGGGCTGGACTGCCTATGCGATGGGTGTCGGCTTCATGGCGGTGACGGCTTCCGTAATGATCCTGTTCCCGCAGATGTTGATCGCCGCCTTCCTCGACCTCGACGCGCCCGAGAATGCCGAAGTGGTGCGGCTCGCGGCCATCTTCCTCGCCTTCGCCGGCCTGTTCCAGATCGTCGACGGCGCTCAGGCCGTGGGCGGCGGCATGCTGCGCGGCCTGCGCGACACCACCGTGCCGATGATCTATGCGCTGATCGGCTACTGGGGCGTCGGCCTGCCGCTTGGCGCGCTGCTCGCCTTTCCCGTCGGGCTCGAAGGCCGCGGCATCTGGATGGGCCTGTCGGCGGGACTGGCCGTCGTCGCAGTGCTGCTGCTAGTCCGCTGGCTGCGCCGCGACCGGCTGGGGCTCACCCGCCAGGGCTGACCCTTCCGCCCCCGCCCGAGCCACGCGGTAACCCTAACATTGGCCGCCATATGGCTTCGGGACGCGGTCCGCTCTATGTTTGCAGCCGACCTTGCGGGAGCGGGACCATGGCGAATCCTTTCTTCAACTTGTCGGCCATCACTCTGGCGGCGGGTCTCGCGGTTGCCGGCGTCGCTTCGACGCAAGCAGCGCCCGGTTTCGTGCCGGCACCGGCGAGCGTCCTGTCGGATGTCGTGCGGGCACAGGTCGACGCAAAGGTAGTCCGACGCGACAGGTTTCACCGCGACGGCGGCGCCTGGAAGAAGCGGCACCATCATCGCGAGGGGCGGGAAGCACGCGACCGCGACAGCCGCGCCAACCTCTACCGGCCGAAGGCGACGCCGAAATTCGCCTACGACGCGGATGGCAGCCTCCGTGTCCATGACAGCAACCGCCGCTGGAATCGCGATCGCTGGGACGATTGGGATGGCCGGGACTGGCACAAGAAAATGCGTAAACGGCCGCAAATCTACAGGATGAACAGCCTGAACCATCAGGAGCCCTCGCCGGGACTGAGAGGCATCCTGACGGCCGTTCCGGACTGAAGCTAGTCCTGGCAACGCGTCCTTTCCGCCCCCCCTAGCAACGAGTCGCGCCAGCGGTCCTTTCCATCGTGCCAGCGCCGCAAGAAGGGCGCGCGGCTGAAAAATCGATGCTATAGGCGTTCGCTGCCGGAAGAAGCGCCGGCGGAAGAGGAACTGCGCATGGCGACAAGAACCGATATCGCGACACGTGTGTACAACCACACCTGGAAGCTGGATCCGATCGCGCGCAGCCTGCTCGACACGGACTTCTACAAGCTGCTGATGCTGCAGATGATCTGGGGCATGTATCCCAAGGTCGACGCCACCTTCTCGCTGATCAACCGCAAGACCTCCGTCCGGCTCGCCGACGAGATCGACGAGCAGGAGCTGCGCGAGCAGCTCGACCATGCGCGTACGCTGCGTTTCACCAAGAAGGAGATGATCTGGCTGGGCGGCAATACTTTCTACGGCCGCAAGCAGATATTCGAGCCCGAATTCCTGGCGTGGCTGGAGGACTTCCGGCTGCCGGAGTACGAGCTCCGGAAGCGCGACGGGCAATACGAACTCGAATTCCCGGGCCCTTGGATGTACACCACGATGTGGGAGATCCCGGCGCTCGCCATCATCAACGAGTTGCGTTCGCGCACGGCGATGAAGGATTTCGGACCCTTCGCGCTCGACGTGCTCTATGCGCGCGCCAAGGCCAAGATGTGGGACAAGACCGAGCGGCTGCGCGCGCTGCCGGGTATCACGATATCGGATTTCGGTACGCGGCGGCGGCACTCCTTCCTCTGGCAGCGCTGGTGCGTCGAGGCGCTGAAGGAAGGCATCGGCGAAGCCTTCACCGGCACCTCCAATGTGAAGCTCGCCATGGACACCGACCTCGAGGCGCTCGGCACCAACGCGCATGAGTTGCCGATGGTGCTCGCCGCGCTCGCGGACAACGAGGATGAGCTGCGCGCCTCCCCCTACAAGGTTCTGCAGGACTGGCAGCGCTACTATGGCGGCAATCTGCTGATCGTGCTGCCGGACGCCTTCGGCACAACTGCGTTCCTGCGCGACGCGCCGGACTGGGTCGCCGGCTGGACCGGCTTCCGCCCCGACAGCGCGCCGCCGATCGAGGGCGGCGAGAAGATCATTTCGTGGTGGCGCGAGAAGGGCGTCGACCCCAGGAAGAAGCTGCTCATCTTCTCCGACGGGCTGGACGTCGACACGATCGTCGAAACCTACAAGCATTTCCGCGGCAAGGTGCGCATGTCGTTCGGCTGGGGCACCAACCTGACCAATGATTTCGAGGATTGCGCACCGCAGGAGACCGACGGGCTGAACGCCATCTCGCTGGTCTGCAAGGTGACCGAGGCGAACGGGCGGCCCGCGGTCAAGCTTTCCGACAACCCCGCAAAGGCGACCGGCGACCTGCGGGAGATCAAGCGTTATCTGCGTGTCTTCGGCGAGGAAGACCGCGTCGAGCAGCTCGTGAAGGTGTGAGGGTCTGGCGTGGGCCCGTCTGAAGCGAAAGCCTCGCGCGGCGCGCCGCCCATCAAACTCCCCTCCGGCAACATCGGGCGCCTGCTCCGGCAAGGTTTCGCCTTGTCGTGCTTGCTCGCACCTCTCCTCCCCGGCCATGCCTTTGCCCATGCCTCCGACCGGGGTCACGTGCTGCTGCTGCCGACCGGACACTATATCGTCGGCGGGGCGCTGGCGGTGGCGGCGAGCTTTTTCGTGCTGTTCTTCGTTTGGGCGGAGGCGCTGGAAAAGGTCTGGGCTGCAAGGCTGAGGCTTGGCGGCATCTCGGGAGAGGCGCTGCGGCTTCCGCTCAGCCTGATCTCCTTCGTCGTCCTCGCCGTGCTGGTCGCCGCCGGGCTGTTCGGCAGTCGCGACCCGCTCTCAAACCCCTTGCCCCTGACCATTTGGACGCTCCTGTGGGTCGGGCTGACGTTGATCCAAGGCCTGTTCGGAAACTTCTGGGCATGGATCAACCCCTGGTACGGCCCGTGGAGGATCGTGTCGGCGGTGCTCGGCAGAGCGTCGCTTCTGCGGCTCCCTGCGCTGATCGGCATGTGGCCTGCAATGGCGCTTTTCCTCGACTTCGCATGGTTCGAGCTCATCTATCCGGCGCCCGACGATCCCGGGCGGCTCGCCTGGGCGGTGACGATCTACTGGACGTTCAGCTTCGTCATGATGCTCATCTTCGGCTTCGAAGGATGGAGCCGGCGCGGCGAATTCCTCTCTGTGTTCTTCGGCATGGTTGCACGGTTCGGGATTTTGGTGAGAACCCGATCCAAGGACGGAAACGGCGAACTGTTCCTCTGCCTGCCGGGGGCGAAACTCGCCGGCACGCGGGCGCTGCCGTTGAGCGGCACGCTCTTCCTGCTTTTCGCTCTCGCTTCGGTTTCCTTCGACGGGCTGTCGAGAACCTTCTTCTGGTTCGGCCTGAACGGCCTCAACCCGCTCGAATATCCCGGCCGCACCGCGTTGATCGGAACCAACTCGGTCGGACTGATCGCCGCATGCGCGGCGCTCGCCGCCGTTTTCCTTCTCTGCGTCCTCGCCGGCGAACGGCTGGTCGGGAGCCGGCATGCTCTGGCCGGAGTTGCCGGCACCTTCGTGTGGTCGATCGTGCCGATCGCGCTTGCCTATCACTTCTCGCACTATCTCGCAGCTCTGCTGGTCAACGGCCAGTACGCGCTGGTGGCGCTGTCCGATCCCTTTTCGCTCGGCTGGAACCTGTTCGGCACAGCGCATATGCCGGTGATGGCGGCGATCGCGGCCGGCTCCGACGCGGCCTGGACGATCTGGAACGCGCAAGCCGCGGCGATCGTCCTCGGCCACATAATCGCGGTTCTCGCCGCGCACCGCCTGGCTTTCCGTCTGCACGGAACGGCCCGCGCCGCTTTTCTCAGCCAGTTGCCGCTGACCGTGCTGATGATCGCCTATACGGTGCTCGGACTGTGGCTGCTTTCCACCCCGACGGCTGCCTGACATGCCCTTGCGGCAACGATGTTGCCAGCATCCGGATTGATGGATAGTTTTCAGCGACACACGATTTCCTCGCCGCCGCCAAGGGCAGACGGACGGCTGTCTTCCACAGTTCAGGACAACGCGAAACCAGGGGACCCCGCATGACCGACAATCGCGATTCGAGCTCCATTTTCCGCAAGAAGATTTCCCGCCGCAGCACGCTGAAGGGGCTCGGCGCGACAGCCGCGGGACTGGTCGCCGGCCCGATTGTCGCCGGGCCCGGCTTCGTGCGCTACGCGCAGGCCCAGTCCTCGGCGCCGATCAAGATCGGCTTCCAGGCGCACCGCACCGGCATCGGCGCCGCCTACGGCCGCTGGTACGAGAAGACCACCAACGCCGCGATCAAGGCGATCAACGACGCCGGCGGCATTACTGGACGGCCGGTCGAGATAATCGTCGAGGACGACGGCACCGATCCCGGCCGCGGCGCGGAAGTGGTCGGCAAGTTCGCGACCCAGCACAAGGTGGACGTCGCCTACGGCACTCTGTTCTCCCACGTCGTCATCGGCTCCGCCCCGGTGGCCGGCGAATTCAAGCTGCCCTACTTCGTCGTGTCGGAAGGCCACCACGTCGCGTCGACCAAGCTCAATCGCTACGTCTTCCAGCCCGGCATCACCGACGTGAAGAGCCAGATCCAGGCGATGGCGCCGTGGATCGCCGCCAATGCCGGCAAGAAGGTCTGCCAGATCTTCCCCGACTTCGCCTTCGGCTATGACCACCGCGACTACCTGCCGCCGGCGCTCAAGGCGCAAGGGGCGGACGTGGTGGCACAGATCGCCATTCCGCCGACGGAAAGCAGTTTCACCAAATACTTCCCGCAGATTCCCTCCGACACCGACGTCATCTATCACGTGATGGTCGGGCCGGCAGTGCTGACCTTCGTCAAGGAACTCGGCGAGTTCTACGGCTCCAACCGGCCGCAACTCTTCGGCTTCATCGACAGCCTGGAGGCGGTGGACATCAACAGCCCCGGCCTCGAATTCCTGGACGGCAGCCATTTCTGGGAAGGCGCGCCGCGCTATGCGCAGGCCGACGACAGCGATGCCATGAAGGCCTATCGCGCAGCGGTCGGCATCGACGACAACGGCGCGTCCGTGGACGATCCGAAGGACGTCTCGACCGCCGCGCACATGTTCGGCTGCTGGGAGACGCTCTACGTCATCAAGAAGGCGATGGAGGATGCCGGCTACAAGGGTCCGGAGGACCGCGCCAAGCTCGTCGAGGCGACCGAGGCGCTGACCGAATTCGCCGAGGGGCCGGAGCACCCGCAAGGCAAGAAGACCTTCAACGGCAAGATCCACCAGTGCTTCGGCATCCAGAACATCTCCAAGGTCGAGGACGGCAAGCTCAAGGTCGTGCACAAGACCTCGATCGAGGACGGACTCTACGAGCCCGAAGGCGACTACACGACCCAGGCGCTGTGATATCCAGTCGTGAAGGATTGTTTGCACGAGAGCACACAAGCGACCACAACTGACTGAATGGCCTTCGGACCGCATCTTCTGCTCGCCACTCTGGAGGGCCTGGTTACCGCGGCAGTGCTGGCGCTGACGGCGCTGGGGCTGTCGCTGGTGTTCGGCGTGATGCGCGTCGTCAACGTGGCGCATGGCGAGTTCTTCATGCTGGGCGCGGTGCTCGCCTGGGCGGTCGCCTCGGCTTTCGGCGGCCATCCCGCGGTCGGTTTCGTCGCCGCGCTCGTCGTCGCGCCGCTGATCGTCGGCGCGCTGGCGCTCGTGGCCGACCTCCTGGTGCTGAAACGCCTGAACTACAATCCGGAAGCCACCATCGTCGCCACGATCGGCCTGCTCTACATCATCCAGCAGGCCGCGCTCAGCTTCTACGGACCCGAGGCGCGGCCGGTCGAGGCGCCGTTCAGCTACCGCGTGCTGCTGCCCTGGTTCGGCTACTCCGGCTACAAGCTGGCCGTGATCGGAGCCTCGATCCTGCTTCTGCTGGCCACCTGGTTCGTGCTGGCGCGCACCAGGATCGGCATGGTGATGCGCGCCACCCAATATGACAGCGAGACGGCGCAGGCCTTCGGCATCCCGGTCGACCGGGTCTATGCGGGCGTCTTCGCCGTCGGCGCGATGCTCGCGGCCGTCGCCGCCGTGCTCATCGTGCCGACCAGCCAGGCGCACTACCTGATGGGGCGCGACCCGCTGCTCCTCTCCTTCATCGTCGTCATCATCGGCGGGCTCGGCAGTCTGCGCGGCACGGTGGTGGCGGCGCTGCTGATCGGCGTTTCGGACGGCATCATCTCGGTGTTCTTCTCGCCGACGCTCGCCAAGATCATCGCCACGCTCGCGGTCGCCATGGTGCTCGTCTTCCGCCCGCAGGGCCTGTTCGGAACGGCTGCGCGATGAAGAATGACGACGGAGCCGGCAAGGCGATCACGCTGCATGCCGGCGTCATCGCGGTGCTCGTCGCGCTGAACTTCGTGCTGCCGGACTATCATCACGGCGTGATGGCGCGCGTGCTGGTGCTCGCGGTCTACGCGATGGGCTACAATTTGCTGTTCGGCTATGCCGGCCTGCTCAGCCTCGGCCACGCCATGTTCTTCGCCGCCGGCCTCTATGGCGCGGGACTGACCATGTACCATTTGAACTGGGGCGTACCCTCGGCCTTCATCGCGGGCCTCGTCGCCGGCGTGCTCCTGTCGCTCGTCATCGGCGTCCTGGCGCTGCGCACGAAAGGCGTCGCCTTCATGATCGTGACGATGATGTTCGCGCAGGTTGCCTATCTGCTCGTCTACTATTTCGGCACGTGGACGCGCGGCGACGAAGGGCTGGTCATCCAGCAGCAGGCGCGGGCGATCGAGTTTGGCGCGACGCGGCTCGACCTCACCGATCCGACGACGCGCTACATGGCGGCGCTTCTCCTCTTCTCGGTCGTGCTCGTCATCACGCTGATCGTCGTCCGCTCCTCCTTCGGACGCGTACTCGTCGCCATCCGCGAGAACGAGGAGCGGACGAAGATGCTGGGCTACGACACCTTCGCCAACAAGCTCGCCGCGATGGTCGCCTCGGGCGCCATCTGCGCGGCGGCGGGCGCAGCCTATGTCATCCTGTTCGGCTATGTCGGCTCGACGCTCGCCTCGGTGCAATATTCGATCCTGCCATTGCTCTGGGTGCTGCTCGGCGGCGCTGCGACCACACTCGGGCCGCTCGTCGGCACGGTGCTGATGTACTATCTCATCGACGGCTCGAGCGACCTGCTCAAGGCCTACCTGCCCGGATGGAACGTCAGCTATCTCGGCATCGTCGGCGTGGCGCTGATCCTCCTCGTCCTGTTTTTCCCGAAAGGTCTTCTCGGCACGGTCCGCGACCGCTTCGCGAGGTGGCTGCCATGACGCCGCTGCTGACGACCAGAGGCCTCAGCCGCCATTTTGGCGGACTGAAGGCGGTGGACGGCGTCGACTTCGCCGTGGTGCCTGGCGAGATCCGCGCGATCATCGGACCGAACGGCGCCGGCAAGACGACCTTCGTCAGCCTGATCTGCGGCAGGGTCGAGCCGACCTCCGGCATCATCGTCTTCGACGGCCAGGACATCACCAACATGCCGCCGCACCGGCGGGTGAGGCAGGGCATCGCCTATACGTTCCAGATCACCAGCGTGTTCGCCCATCTCACCGCCTATGACAATGTCGCGCTGCCGGTGCAGCGCACGCTTGCCGACGGCAGGCGGCACGGCGCGGTGCATGCCGGCGTGATGTCGGCGCTGTCGCGTGTCGGGCTCGCCGGGCGCGAACACAGCATTGCCGGGACGCTCTCATACGGGCACCAGCGGCTGCTGGAGGTCGCGATGGGCCTGGCGCTGAAGCCGCGCCTGCTCATCCTCGACGAACCGACGCAAGGGCTTTCGGACGGCGAGATCGAGAACTTCATCTCGCTGGTGCGCGAGATCGCGCGCGACGCCACCGTGCTGCTCATCGAGCACAACATGCCTGTCGTGATGGAGCTTGCCGACCGCATCACGGTGATGAACGCCGGCAAGATCCTCGCCGAAGGAACGCCGGAGCAGATCCGCGCCAATGCCGACGTGCAGCATGCCTATCTGGGCACGCCCGAGGAGGCCGATGCCGATGGCTGACGCGCTGGTCATCACGGGTCTCGACTGCTTCTACGAGGATACGCAGATCCTCTACGGGCTCGGTTTCTCGCTCCGGCAGGGCGAGGTGCATTGCCTGCTCGGGCGCAACGGCGCCGGCAAGACGACGGCGCTGAAGGCGATCATGGGGCTGGTGCCGGCGCGCGCAGGCTCGATCCGGCTGGACGGGGTGGAACTGACGGAACTGCCGCCGCACGAGGTGCCCAAGGCCGGCGTCGCCTATGTGCCGCAGGGCAGGCGGCTCTTCGCCGAGATGACGGTGGCGGAGAACATCGAGATCGGCCTGATGGCGAGGAACAAGGGCGCTGCCGTTCGCGACGCGGTGCTCGACCTGTTCCCCATCCTGCGCGAGCGGCTGAAACAGCGGTCGGGTACGCTGTCGGGCGGCGAGCAGCAGATGCTCGCCATGGCGCGCGCGCTCTGCCTGGAGCCGCAGGTGCTTCTGCTCGACGAGCCGACCGAGGGGCTGATGCCCTCGATGATCGCGAAAATCCGCGAGACGGTGACTCGGCTCCGCGCGCGCGGCGTCTCGACCATCCTGGTCGAGCAGCGCGTCGACGCCGTGCTGCCGGTCGCCGACCGCGTCTCCTTCATCGAGAACGGGCGCGTCCGCGAAACGGTCGAAGTCGACCGGCTGCGCGACGAGCCGGAGCTGGTGAAACGCTATGTCGGCGTGAGCTGACTGTTTCCTCACCGATTTCTTTCTCAACCGCGCGTTTCGTCGTTGCCACGCCCTGCTTTCGCAGTCTGGCCATTGTGGGAGGCGGCGCATGGCTGCGACGTCTTCTATTTTTGTTATTCGACGCGCAGCCATGCGCCGCCGGCGTTTTTCCCGCTGCCGTGCCCGGCCCATCCCCTTCCGATAGGCTGGAGGAGCGGGCGCGCAGGCCAGCATCGGGACCGGAGCCGCCCGTGCGACCAACACGGGACGCGATCCAGCGCCACACTTGCCTGGATGGAGGTCGTGCACACCCGTTCCCACAAGCAAGCTGCTGAGGCGAAGTATGGGGGAGGCGAAAGGATTGTGAATGAACTGGCCCGGCGCGAGCGGGCAGAAATCGGACAAGCGATTGATTTCACGCCTTTAAAATTCTTCCGGCGCCGGAAATCTGTTCACGTCGCGGTGGCCGGGGTCAGCCGTCGAGCAGCTTCACGCCCGCGGCCTTCATTTCCGACACCATCGTGGCGACCGATCCGCCGAGGTCGATGCCGCGGCAGGCATCGAGCCTGATGTTGGTGGTGAAGCCGCGTCCCACCGAATCCAGCGCCGAATAGGCGACGCAGTAGTCGGTTGCCAGGCCGGCGATGGTGACGGTGCGGATGCCGCGCTCGCGCAGATAGCCGGCAAGGCCGGTTTGCGTCTTGTGATCGTTTTCGAAGAAGGCAGAGTAGCTGTCGATCGCCGGACGAAAACCCTTGCGGATGATGAGCTCGGCCTTGTCGTGCACGAAGCCCGGATGGAACTCGGCGCCGCGCGTGCCCTGCACGCAGTGATCCGGCCAGAGCGTCTGCGGGCCGTAGGCCATCTGGACCGTCTCGAAAGGGTTCTTGCCGGGATGGCTCGACGCAAAGCTCGAATGATGCGCGGGATGCCAGTCCTGGGTCAGGATGACATGCTCGAAGTCGTGCACGAGCCTGTTGATGATGGGCACGATCTCGTCGCCGCCCGCCACCCCGAGCGCACCGCCCGGGCAGAAATCATTCTGCAGGTCGACAACGATCAATGCCTCGGAAGCCATCAGTTTCTCCTTGCCCCACAGCGGAAAGTCCGCGGCGCGAAGTTCGGCTGTAAGAGCGCTGGCGTCAAGGTCGTGCTTTGACTTTCGAAGGGGCGCTGATATCATTTGCATACGAACGATTTTGCAGGCCCAAGGTTTACCGATCCAGCGCCGCGAGGCATTGCGTGATCCGTTACGCGAAACCAAGCACACTCGATGAAGCACTGGCGCTGCTGGGCGAAGCGCGCTGGAAAATCCTCGCCGGCGGCACCGATTTCTATCCGGCGCTCGGCAATCGCCCGCTTTCGGACAATGTGCTCGACATCAACGGTCTCGACGAGCTGCGCGGCGTCTCGGAAACCGCATCGCATGTCGTCATCGGCGCGCGGACGACCTGGACAGATCTCATCCGCCATCCGCTGCCGGCGGCCTTCGACGCGCTGAAGCAGGCGGCGCGCGAAGTCGGCTCGGTGCAGATCCAGAACGTCGCTTCAGTCGCCGGCAATCTCTGCAACGCGTCGCCCGCCGCCGACGGAGCGCCGGCGCTGCTGGTACTCGACGCCGAGGTGGAACTGCGCTCGCGCGCCGGCTCGCGCATGCTGCCGCTGCAAGACTTCATCCTTGGCAATCGCCGCACGGCGATCGAGCCCGGCGAGATCGTCACGGCGATCCGGATTCCGAAGGCATCCATCGCCGGCTCCTCATCATTCCAGAAGCTCGGAGCCCGGCGCTATCTCGTCATCTCGATCGCCATGGCGGCGGCACGGATGGTCATTGGCACAGATGGACGGATCGAGCGCGCAGTAATCGCAGTCGGCGCCTGCTCGGCGGTGGCGCAGAGACTGCCAGAGCTGGAGGCGGCACTGGTCGGGTCGCGGCCCGGCCGCGAAGCCGAGCAAGCGGTCGCGGCGGTCTTGTTCGCCGAACTTTCGCCCATAGACGATGTGCGCGGCAGCGCCGACTATCGCCGCGGGGCGGCGCGGGAGATCGTGCTGCGCGCATTGAGAGGCGCGCTTGGCGAAGCCGATGCGGAGATCGCCGCATGAACGCGCACGATCCTATCGTCGGACAGGCCATCACATTCGAGGTGAACGGCGAGCCCGTCTCGGTGCGGGCGCATCCCGTCACCCGGCTGTCGTCCCTGTTGCGCGACGAGCTCGGGCTCACCGGCACAAAGGTCGGATGCGACGCGGGCGACTGCGGGGCCTGCACCGTGCTGCTGGACGGCGAGCCGGCCTGCGCCTGCCTGGTGCCCGCCGCCTCGGCCGAGGGACGGTCGGTGCGTACCGTCGAGGGCCTCGCCAACGGCCGGCTGTCGGCGCTGCAGGCTTCGTTCCTCGAGCATGGCGCGGCGCAATGCGGCATCTGCACGCCCGGCCTGCTGGTGACGGCGACGGCGCTGCTGGAGAAGAATGCGCGGCCGTCGGAGGACGCGGTCAAGGATGCGCTCGGCGGCGTGCTCTGCCGCTGCACCGGCTATCGCAAGATCATCGCCGCGGTGATGGAAGCGTGGCGGCATGACGGCGCCCTCGACCGACGCCTGCCGGAGTCCGGCAAGGCGGTCGGCGCGGCGGCCGTGCGATTGGACGGCGTGCCGAAAGTGACCGGCGCCGAAAAATTCGGCGCCGACGGTTTTCCGGAAAATGCGCTGTCGGTGCTGGTGGTGCGCTCGCCGCACTACAAGGCCCGCTTCCGCTTGGGCGATCTCGATGGTTTCGTGCAGAAGCGGCCCGGCATCGTCGCGGTGTTCACGGCGGCGGACATTCCGGGGAAGAACTGTTTCGGCGCAATCCCGTCCTTTGCCGACCAGCCGGCGCTGGCGGAAAATTCCGTGCGCTTCCGCGGCGAGGCGGTGGCGCTGATCGCCGGCGAGCGGACGGCTATCGCAAGCCTCGACCTGGCAAAATTCCCCATCGAATGGAGCGAGGAGCCGCACACGCTCGACCCGTGCGAGGCGGCGAAGGAAGATGCGGCCCTGCTGCATGACGGCCGGCCGGGCAATGTGCTGACCAAGGGAATGGTCGAGCGCGGCGACCCCGACGCGGCGCTGAAAGGCGCGGCGCATGTCGTCTCCGGCGCGATCGAGACCGCCTATGTCGAGCATGCCTATATCGAGCCCGAGGCCGGCTTCGCGCATATGGACGGCGACACGCTGGTGGTGTCGGCCTGCACGCAGGCGCCGCATATGGACCGCGACGACACCGCGCTGGTGCTCGGACTGCCGGTCGAGAAGGTGCGCATCGTGCCGGCGGCGACCGGCGGCGGCTTCGGCTCCAAGATCGACGTCTCGCTGCAGCCGCTGATCGGCCTGGTGGCGCTGAAGACCGGGCGGCCGGCCGCGCTCGCCTATACGCGGCAGGAATCGATGATGTCGACCACCAAGCGGCATCCGGCCTCGATGACGGCGGCGATCGGCGCGGACACGGACGGCAAGGTCCTGGGCATGGTCTTTTCGGGCGACTTCAACACGGGAGCCTATGCGAGTTTCGGGCCGACGGTGGCGAACCGCGTCCCCGTGCATGCGTCGGGCCCATACCTGACGCCGAACTATCGCGCCGAGGGCCGCGCCATCCATACCAACGGGCCGGTGTCGGGCGCCTTCCGCGGTTTTGGCGTGCCGCAGGCGACGATCATCCAGGAAACGCTCTATGACGAGCTCGCCGGAAAGCTCGGCATGGACCGGCTGGCCTTCCGGCTGAAGAATGCGCTCACCGACGGCGACGAGACGGTGACCGGACAGAGACTGGAGAGCGTCGGAATCCTCGCCTGCCTTGAAGCGCTGCAACCACACTGGACGCGCGCGCTGGCCGAGGCGGAGGCCTTCAACGCCGCGCATGAAAGTAGGAAGCGCGGCGTCGGCGTGGCGTCATGCTGGTATGGCTGCGGCAACACCTCGATCGCCAACCCCTCGACCATCAAGGCTGGCATCTCGCGCGACGGCGGCGCGATGCTGCACCAGGGCGCGGTCGACATCGGCCAGGGTTCCAACACGGTCATCGCGCAGATCTTCGCCGACGCGCTCGGCGTGCCTCTGGCGGAGATAAAGCTGGTCGGCGCAGATACGGCAATCACGCCAGACGCCGGCAAGACCTCGGCCTCGCGCCAGACCTTCATCTCAGGCAAGGCGGCCGAGAAGGCGGCTAAGGCGCTGCGCGAAAAGATCCTGCGCTTCGCCAATGTCTCGCCCGAGGCGGCGCTCGCCTTCGAGCCGGGCGTGGTGGTGGTCCGCGAGGATGAGGCCGTCAGGCGGATCGATCTCGCCAGCCTGCCTGCGGACGGCGAGGGTTATGTGTTCTCGGCGGTGGAGACCTACGACCCGCCGACCCTGCCGCTCGACGAGAAGGGGCAGGGAAAACCCTATGCGGTCTATGGCTGGGGCGCGCAGGTCGCCGAACTCGAGGTCGACATGAAGCTCGGCACGGTGAAGCTGATCAAGATCACGGCGGCGCATGATGTCGGCCGGGCGATCAACCCGCTGCTGGTCGAGGGACAGATCGAGGGCGGCATCGCGCAGGGCATCGGCATGGCGCTGATGGAGGAATACATCCCCGGCCGCACCGAGAACCTGCACGACTATCTGATCCCGACGATCGGCGACGTGCCGCCGATCGAGTCGATCCTCGTCGAGGTGCCCGATCCCGAAGGGCCGTATGGGGCGAAGGGGCTCGGCGAACATGTGCTGATCCCCACCGCGCCGGCGATCCTCAACGCCATCCGCCATGCGACCGGCGTGCTGGTGACCAAAGTGCCGGCGACGCCGACGCGGGTGCTGGCGGCGATCAGGGAGGCGCGGCCGTGAGCGAGCTCTCCGAACGTTTCGAGACGCATGAGGCTGGCGAGAAGCAGGTGGCGGAGAAGATCCGCTGCGATGCCTGTCCTGTCATGTGCTACATCGCAGACGGCCGCTCCGGCGCCTGCGACCGCTACGGCAATGTCGGCGGCAGGATCGTCAGGCTCGATCCGCTGACCATCCTCGAACAGCGCGCCGGAACCGGCGGCGAGGCGGTGGCTTTCGACGCCGGAGAGGCGGGCGGCGGCGAACTGGTCAACACGGGACAACGCTTCGTCACGGCGATCGGCGCCGGCACCACCTATCCCGACTACAAGCCGGCGCCCTTCATCGTTTCCCAGGAGGTCGAGGGCGTCGATCTGGTGACGGTGGTGACGGAGGGCATCTTCTCCTATTGCGGCGTCAAGGTGAAGATCGACACCGACCGCCATCTCGGTCCGGAGGCGGCGACGGTGCGGGCGCAAGGCGAGGCGGTCGGCCATGTGACGACGGGCGAATACGGCTCGCAGATGCTGTCGCTCGGCGGCGTGCATCATCTGACCGGCGGCTCGAAACAGGAGGGGCGCGCCACCTGCGACGCGCTGCTCAACCTCTGCAACAAGCAGGCGGTGGAGCTCTCCATCGACGGCGGCGCCAGCGTGGTGGTGCAGGCGGGCAAGCCGCCGGTCATCGACGGCAAGCTGGAAAACCGCATGCGCGTCGGCTGCGGCTCGGCGACGATCGGCATGTTCGCGGCGCAGTGGCGCGGCTTGGTCGACGAGGTGGTGGTGGTGGACGACCACATCACCGGCGTGGTGTCCGAGCACCAGGCCGGCAAGGTGCTGGGATGGGAGGACACCGGGATAAAAATCATCGGCAGGCGCTCGACGCCCGGCCGCTATTTCAAGGTGTCGGAACCGGGGCTCGGCTGGGGCGGCACGACGATCTCCGACCCGCTGTCGATCCTCGGCGAGTGGAACCCGAAGAAGGGCGCACGTCCGGGCATGTCGCTGCTGATGGTGTCCACCACTGGCGAACAGTTCGCTTATTACGAGCTCGACGAGGCGCTGAAGCCGGTCGAAAGACCGTTCCCGGAGCGGCTCAGGAAATCGGTCGAGCTGATCGAGGAGAATTGCGAGCCGGCGCTCTGCACCGTGCTTTTCGTCGGCGGCGCCGGCGGCTCGCTCAGGGCCGGCGTGGTCGAGAATCCGGTGCGGCTGACGCGCTCGGTGCAGGGCCTGAGGACCTATGTGACGGTCGGCGGCGCGCCCGTCTATGTCTGGCCGGGCGGCGGCATCACGCTGATGGTCGACGTGTCGCGCGTACCCGACAACGCCTTCGGCTACGTGCCGACGCCGGCGCTGGTGGCGCCGATCGAATTCACGCTGAGTCGCGACGACTATGTGGCGCTCGGCGGCCACGCCGATGCAATCCGCAGCGTCGAGGACGTCATCGAGAAGGGCGGCGAATATTTCAACCCGCGCCGGGAGACGGCGGCGTCCGGGGCAAATCCGTGGCCGCCGCTGGCGCAATTGCATCGGGACGCCGGAGGCCGCTCCACATGACCGGGCCGCAGGCGAAGATGCTTCCGGACGGGCGGCGGCTGCACCTCAACCACGGACCGATCGACCTGATCATCGAGGCGTTCGGCGAGGCCGCGGAGGTGCGCGCGGCGTACGGACAGGCGACGGTGCGTTTCCGAACGATCCTTGCCGAACTGGTCGAGGAATTGCCGGCGTTGCGGAGTGCGGCGACGATGAGGCCGCGTGTGTTCCAGGGCATGACGGCGCGGCGCATGGAGGCGGCGGTCGCGCCGCTTGCCGGCAACAATTTCATCACGCCGATGGCGGCGGTCGCCGGTTCGGTAGCCGACGAAATGCTTGCCGCGATGCTGGCCGGGCGAAGGCTGGACAAAGCCTATGTCAACAATGGCGGCGACAGCGCGCTGCACCTTGCGCCCGGCGAGTCGATGCGGCTGGCGATCGCCGGCACCGGCAAGGGTTTTGCCGACCGCATCCTGATCCGCGCCGAAGACCCGGTGCGCGGCGTGGCGACCAGCGGCTGGCGCGGGCGCAGCTTTTCGCTGGGGATCGCCGATGCGGTGACCGTGCTGGCGCGGACGGGTGCTGCGGCGGACGCAGCGGCGACCATCATCGCCAATGCCGTCGACCTGCCCGGCCATCCGGCGGTGAGGCGCGAGCCTGCCCGCGCGCTGGTGCCCGACAGCGACCTCGGCGAGAGGCTGGTGACGACAAACGTCGGCGCTCTTTCCGAGCTTGACGTGGCGACGGCGCTGGACGCCGGGCTAGCAGCCGCGCAGACATTGCAGCGACGCGGGCTGATCGAGGCGGCGGCGCTGTTCCTGAACGGCAAGGCGAGGATTTGCGGGGCATTGTCGGCGGCTCAGGAATTCGGCTCCTTCGTCAGGCCACCCCTTCGACAAGCTCAGGCCGATCCCTCAAAGCGGAGGCCGGGCGAGCGCGAATTTTCGAAAACAGTTCAAGAGGCAAGACATGGCTGAATTTCCGGTGCGCAAGATTCAGGTGATCACCGAGGAGATCTTTCACGAGGGCGGACCTGCGCCCGAAGAGCCGCGCCTGCGCGCCGCGGCGATGGCGCTGGTGAAGAACCCCTTCGCCGGACGCTATGTCGAGCGGCTGCAATCGGCGATGGAGGATCTGAAGCCGCTCGGCCTGCTGCTTTCCGACAAGCTCATCGATGCACTCGGCGGCGTCCCGTCGCGGATCGACGGCTACGGCAAGGGTGCGATAGCAGGCACCGCCGGCGAGCTCGAACATTGCGCGCTGTGGCATGTGCCGGGCGGCTATGCGATGCGCGACCGGCTGGGCGGCGCCAAGGCGATCGTGCCGTCCGCCACCAAGGTCGGCGCCTTCGGCTCGCGGCTCGACGTGCCGCTCGGCCACACCAACGCCGCCTATGTGCGCAGCCATTTCGATGCGATGGAGGTGGGCATCGCCGACGGTCCGCGTCCGGACGAAATCCTCTTCATCCTCGCCATGTCGATCGGCCCGCGCGTGCACAACCGCATGGGCGGGCTGGCGGCCGACGAGATCAAGGCATGGGACGGGCTGCGATGACGGGTTCAGGAAGATGACGGGGGAAAGCAACCTGCTGAAGCTGGTCGAGGCCGAGCCGGAGGACGGCTACCGGCTGCAGGACCAGGTCGGCTTCGTGCTGCGCAAGGCGCATCAGCGCCACGTCGCGATCTTCGCCGCGCGGATCGGCGACCTCACCCCGCCGCAATTCGCCGCGCTGGCAAAGCTCGCCGATGTCGGCGAAACCTCGCAGAACCAGCTCGGCACGCTGATCGCCATGGACGCGGCGACCGTGAAGGGCGTCATCGACCGGCTGAAGGCGCGCGGGCTGGTGGAGCTCACCAGGCATGACGCCGACAAGCGCCGGCTGCTGGTCAGCCTGACGGCTGAAGGCCGCGAAACGGTCGATCGGCTGGTCCCTCTCGCCGAACAGATCACCGTGGAGACGCTGCAGCCGCTGTCGTCGAAGGAAGCCGCCACGCTGCTCCGGCTGCTTGCGCGGATCGCCTAGGCGGCTTCTGCCTGCCGGGGATTGCTCCGGACATTTCGCGCGCTAACTAGAGTCCGATGAACGGACCCCAAACCGCCTTCTGGCGATGCCTTTACACCGAAGGCCACGATTGCGCCGTGCTGGCGCCGGCGCTGACCGGCTGGCACCTGAACGGCATGGCCGTCTTCCGGAGCGACGACGGTCCGATAGCCGTCACCTATACGGTCGAGATCGACGATGCATGGCTTACGCGGCGCGGCAGCGTGCGCGGCTTTGCGGGCGGCCGGCGCTTCTTCCACTCCATCGAGCGCAAGGAGGACGGCTGGACGCTCGACGGAAAACCCAACGGGCTCGCCACCCTTACCGACCTCGATTTCGGCTTCACGCCGGCGACCAACCTGCAGCAGTTGCGGCGAGCGGCGCTTCAGGTCGGCGAGAAGGCCGAGTTCTCCGTCGCCTGGTTCGACATCGGCAAGAAGAAGCTCGTCGACCTGCCGCAGATCTACGAACGCCGCGACCAAACGCATTACTGGTACGAGTCGCCGACCGCGAGCTACGCAGCCATGCTGGAAATCGACGCCAGCGGCTTTGCCCGGGTCTATCCCGAACTCTGGGAGATGGAGGAAAGAGCCTGAACTGGCCTACCGGCCAGGAAGCGCGTCCGCCGCCAGATCACGCCAACCACCAGCATCGACAGATAACCGTCCAGCGCATAGTGCCAGCCCGTATAGACGGAGCAGAGCAGGATCAGCAGGGCGAAGGTCCAGCCGACGACACCCTGCCACCGGCCGAAGCTCGACAGGTAGAGCGCGTTCAGGGTGGCGACGGCGACATGCACGCTGGGCATGGCCGAGATTCCGGTGCCTAGCGCCGGCGTGCCGTTCCGGAAGTTCTCCAGCAGATAGCCGGAATAATATGGGACGAGGCTGTTCTTCTGGTCGAGCAGGCTCGTCAGCCCGGCGAACCGACCATCGTCAAAGAAATCACCGTAGAAGACGGGCCCCACCGACGAAAAGGCGGTAGCCAACACCGTACCGACAATGATGATGGTGAGGGCCAGCGCCCACAAATAACGCTGGTGTCGCCGGTCGTGCCAGTTGAAAGCCGCGAACAGGGCGACGGCGAACCATTGGAAGAACCAGAGCGTCATATAGACCAGCTCCGTCAGGGTCGTGAACCAACCCGGATCGATCGCATGCAAGCGCGCCCAAGGCGGCCCGGCGTGGATCCATTCGTCGAGGGTTGCCAACATCGGGTCGGCATAGAATGGCACGAGATGGGGAATGTTGAGCTTGAAGGTCGTGAAACCTGCCAGGAAGAGGATCGACAGCACTATGAAAGTCGCCAGCGGGCCGGCGCTTCGTCGCATGAGCTCGACCATGCCGGAAAAGGGGCGGCGACGATCCAGGAAGGGCGCGGCTACAAGAAGGGGGAGGGCCAGCGCCGGCACGAAGAAGCCGAAATGATGCAGATAGACCTTCGCAAGGGCGAGATAGTCCCAAGGTGCGACCGCGAAGGCCGCCGCGGAATAGATCAGCGCGCAGAAAACAAGCGTGCGGCCAGCGCCCAGACGACGCAAGTCGAACTCCGCCACGGCTGACCGGACACCTGCTCCTGTCCTTTCCATGAGCCCTTTCGCCCAATTCCGTTGGCGAAAGTGTTACGGGATAATTGTTAATTGCGGCTTAGGTCAGCGGGTCCTGCCAAAGAGATGCTCCGCCTGTTCGAGCGTGTAATAGCCCATCGCGATATCCTGCCCGACGAGCGCCGGGGCGCGTTCGCCGGGATCGCCATAGCCGCCGCCGCCGGGGGTTTCGACGCGGACGCGGTCACCGGCCTGCAGCGGAATGTCCTGCTCCTTGGAGAGATGTTTCGGGACATGCGCCTCGCCGTTGCGGAAAACGGTGACTTTGTTGACCGCGCCGTCCTTGCCGCCGAGCACGCCCTGCGGCCCGACGCGTCCGTGGTCCATGACGAAGGAAGCGCGGGCATCGCCGCGTAGAAGCTCGACCTCATAGGCAAGCCCGAAACCGCCACGATGCTTTCCGGCGCCGCCCGAGCCCTCGCGCAGCGCATAGTGGCGATAGAGCACCGGATAGGCCTGCTCCATGATCTCGACCGGCGGCGATTTCGAGATGCCGATGGTGGAGCAGCCATTGGAGAGGCCATCCTGCCCGGCGTTGCCGCCATAACCGCCGCCGGAGATCTGGTACATGACGAAGTCGCGCCCGCGTACCGGGTCGTGGCCGCCGAGCGCGAAATTGCCGCTGGAGCCCGCCGGCGCGGCCGTCACCTTGTCGGGCAGCGCCTGCACCATTGCGGCGAAGACGGCTTCGGCGATGCGCTGCGACACCTCGGCCGCGCAGCCCGAGACAGGCCGCGGATATTTCGCGTCGAGGAAGGTGCCCTCGGGCTTGAGCACGGTCAGCGGCTCGAAGGCGCCGGCGCTGATCGGCACATCGGGAAAGATGTGGCGCATGGCGAGATAGACAGACGACAGCGTGGTTGCGAGCACGCTGTTCATCGGCCCAGCACAGGGTTTCGACGAGCCGGCGAAATCGAAGGTGAGGCCGTCGCCCTTCTTCTCGATCGCCAGCGCGATGGTCAGCGGCTCGTCCACCACGCCGTCAGAATCGACGAAAGCTTTCGAGCGGTACACGCCGTCGGGGATGGCGGCGATGTTGGCGCGCATCTGCTCCGCGGCCCTGCTGCGCAACTCCGCAATCGCTTCCGTCACCGTGTCGTCGCCGTAGCGGTCGAGGATGGCGAAAAGCCGCTCCTGGCCGACCCTGAGCGCGGCAGCCTGGGCGCGGATGTCGCCGATGCGCTGGTCGGCGACACGGATGTTCGAGGTGATGATGGCGTAGATCTCGGGATCGAGCTTGCCGCGCTTGAAGAGCTTCACTGGCGGCAGCCTGAGACCTTCCTGCTCGACCGCCGTCGCCGATGCGGAAAAACCACCGGGCACCGCACCGCCGATGTCGGGCCAGTGTCCCGTGTTGGAGAGCCAGCAGAATATCTTGCCGTTGCGCCAGACCGGCATGGCGAAGCGCACATCCATCAGATGGGTGCCGCCGAGATAGGGATCGTTGACGATGTAGATGTCGCCCTCTTCCGGCGACAGGCAGCTTCCGTCGGCGATCATCCCGATGATCGTCTTCGTCGAATATTGCATGACGCCGACGAAGACCGGCAGGCCCTGGGACCCTTGCGCAATCAGCGAGCCGTCGACGGCCGAATAGATGCCGTCGGAGCGGTCGTTGGCTTCCGCGATGACCGGCGAGAAAGCGGCTCGGCTGAAGGCGAGGTCCATCTCGTCGCAGGTCTGCTGCAGAGCGGCCTGGATGACGGAGAGGGTGATGGCGTCGAGGGTCATCTTCCCACCTCGATCAGGATGTTCCCGTCGGCGTCGCTGCGCGCCACGTCGCCAGGTTCCAGCACGGTCGTCGCGTCCATCTGCTCGATGATCGCCGGGCCGGCAATGGTGACGTCGAGCGGCAGTCTTTCCCTGACATAAACAGGCGTTTCCAGCCATTCACCGTCATACCAGACGGGGCGCGTCTCGCGGCGCGCCTCTCCGAGCGTCGCCGCCCGCCCGGCCGGGTCGATCAGGCGGCTGAGATCGACTGTTGGCCTGACCCCGATGACCGAGGTGTTCAGATTGACGAGGTTGGCGCGGATTTCCGGAAGCTCGACCTTGAAACGCGCGAAATAGGCCTTCTCGAACAGCTCCTGCAGCATGGCGCGGGAAACGGCGGCCGACGGCAGCGGCACGTTGAGGATATGCGTCTGCCCGACGAACTGCATGTCGGCCGAATGGATGGTGCGGATCGTCTCGGGTTCGACCGCCTCCTTGGCGATCAATGCCCTGCCCTCCTCGCGGTGGCGTTCGAGCACCGCCTTGACGCGGGCCTCGTCGAGCAGCGGCACCGGCTGGTTGATCGTGTTGACGAAATCGTGCCTGAGATCGGCGACCACGCAGCCGAGCGCATTGGTGATGCCCGGACGCGCGGGCACCAGAACGCTGGGCAGGCCGAGCTCACGCGCGAGCGCGGTGGCGTGCAGAGGGCCGGCGCCGCCGAAGGCGAAAAGCGCAAAATCCCTGGGGTCGTAGCCGCGCGACACCGAGACCATGCGGATCGCGCCGGCCATCTTGAGGTTACCGAGCCTGAGCACCGCGCCCGCTGCGGCGATGGCGTCGAGGCCCGAGGCGCGGCCGATCTTCTCCTCGAAGATTTCCTTCACCTGCTCGACCGTCACCGGCGCGTCGACGGCGAGCAGGCGCTTCGGATCGAGCCGGCCGAGCAAGAGGTTCGCGTCGGTGATGGTCGGCTCCGTGCCGCCGCGGCCGTAGCAGATGGGACCGGGATTGGCGCCGGCGCTTTCCGGCCCGACCTGGATCAGGCCCGACGCATCGACGCGCGCGATCGAGCCGCCGCCGGCGCCGACGGTATGCACCGCGACCATCGGCACATGGATCGGCATCGCATATTCGATCTCGGTCTCGTTGGAGACGGCGGGCTCGGCGTCGAGGATCAGCGCCACGTCCGTCGAGGTGCCGCCCATGTCGTAGGTGACGAGATTCCGGTGGCCGGCGCGCCGGCCCGTGTAGGCGGCGGCGATGACGCCGGAGGCGGGGCCGGACATCACGGTCTTGGCCGCGTCCTGCGCGACGAAGCGCGCCGAGATCATGCCGCCATTGCCGTTCATGATCAGGAAGTCCCGGCTGTAGCCGAGGCGCTCCAGCTCGCCGCGCAGGCGGTGGACATAGCGCTCCAGGATCGGCTGCACGGACGCGTTCACAGATGCCGTCACGCCGCGCTCGAACTCGCGTGCCTCCGACAGCAGGGAGTGGCCGGTGGTGATGTATTCGTTCGGCCAGAGTGTCTGCGCGATCTCGGCAGCGCGGCGCTCATGCGAGGGATTGGCGTAGGCATGCAGGAAGTGGATGACCAGCGACTCGCAGCCTGCCGCGAGAAGCTGCTCTACCGCCGCCGTCACCTCCGCCTCGTCGAGCGGCTCGCGCACCTTTCCCGACGCCTCGACGCGCTCTGCGACTTCGAGACGCAGGTTGCGCGGGATGACCGGCACGAAGGCGCCGGTCATCCCATAGGCCTGCGGACGGGTGCGGCGGCCAAGCTCGATGATGTCGCGAAAACCGCGCGTGGTGATCATGCCGGTCTTCGCCAGCCGGCGCTCCAGCACCGCATTGGTGGTGGTGGTGGTGCCGTGGACGATGAGGTCGACCTCGGACGGGTCGATCCTGGCCTCGCCAAGCGCGTCAACCACGCCGAAAGCTTGGTTGTCAGGCGTTGTCGGCACCTTGGCGACGCGTACGCCGCCGCCTTCCCTGGCATCGATCAGGATGAGGTCGGTGAACGTGCCGCCGACGTCGATGCCGGCGACCACCCCACCGTGGACGGATGCCTGCAGCCCTGCCTGATTTTTCTCAGCCATGCATGAAATCCGAAACGCCGGACTTAAGGACGGGCGGCAAGTTGGAAGCCTGTTCCACGCCGTTATCTTGACCCGATAATCGTTTGTATACTAATAATTTTGCCAGACAAGGCATCACCGTTTCCAGCCGCTTTGCCAGACGCGCCGGATGCTCGCATCCAGCGCGGGAAGGTCAAGTGTCGTTCGAAAGGCCAGGCATGCAGCAGGTTTCAGCAGTCCGGAAGGACGACGTCGCCGAGCGCGTCACCTACCCGATCCCCGCCAATGTCTACGCCGAGACGGTGGTATCGGTCAGGCACTATACCGACAGGCTGTTCTCGTTCCGCGTGACGCGGCCGCAGGCGTTCCGCTTCCGCTCGGGCGAGTTCGTCATGATCGGCCTGCCGAATGCCGAGAAGCCCGTCTTCCGCGCCTATTCGATCGCCAGCCCGGCCTGGGACGACGAGCTCGAATTCTTCTCGATCAAGGTGCCGGACGGTCCGCTGACCCAGCATCTGCAGAAGATCCAGCCGGGCGACACGGTGCTCTTGCGCCAGAAGGCGACCGGCACGCTGGTGGTCGACGCGCTGACGCCGGCGAAACGCCTGTTTATGATCTCGACCGGCACCGGCATCGCGCCTTTCGCGAGCCTGGTGCGCGACCCCGACACTTACGAGAAATTCGACGAGATCATCCTCACCCACACCTGCCGCGACCATGCCGAACTCGCCTACGGCGTCGAGCTGTTCGAGCAGCTCTCGGCCGACCCGCTGATCGGCGAGCTGACCGAGGGCCGCGTCACGCTCTATTCGACGACGACGCGCGAGATCACGCCGCGCATGGGCCGCATCACGCGGCTGATCGAGAACGGCCGTTTCTACGCCGACCTCGGCATCGCGCCGCTGTCGCCCGAGACCGACCGGGTCATGATTTGCGGCTCGATGCACATGCTGAAGGACGTCAAGGAACTGGTCGAAGGCCTCGGCTTCAAGGAAGGCTCGCTCAGCGCCCCTGCCGATTTCGTCGTCGAACGCGCCTTCGTCGGCTGAATTTTTCGGCCTTTCCGACACAGCAGGGCCGATTTCGGCCCGCCGACGCCAGCCGACAGGCGATTAGGACTTGTCGGCGAAGCCCACACCTGCAACAAGACGAGCGGATCGCCGTACCCGCCGGTACGGTGACCGCCGGCGGCCGTGACCATTTGTCGGACTTTTCCGACTTCATCCCCGCCGATCTTGTTTCATGCCGGCCGGAGCATGCCGCGCCGGCGGCGCTTAGGAGGGAATTTCCTTGAAACTGCTGCGTTATGGAAAGCCGGGCAAAGAGCGTCCGGGCGTACTCGATGCGGACGGCAAGATCCGCGACCTGTCGGAACATGTGTCCGACATAGCCGGCGCCGCGCTGGCTCCCAATGCCCTGAAGAAGCTCGCGAAGATCGACCCGGCCAGCCTGCCCCTGGTGCGCGGCAAGCCGCGCCTCGGCCCGTGCGTCGCCGGCACCAGCAAGTTCATCTGCATCGGCCTCAACTATTCCGACCACGCCGCCGAGACCGGCGCCACCGTTCCGCCGGAGCCGATCATCTTCATGAAGGCCAACTCGGCGATCGTCGGTCCCGACGACGACGTGCTGATCCCGCGCGGCTCCAAGAAGACCGACTGGGAAGTCGAGCTCGGCGTCATCATCGGCAAGAAGGCCAAGTATGTCACCGAGGCCGAGGCGCTGGACTATGTCGCCGGCTACTGCACCATCAACGACGTGTCGGAGCGCGCTTTCCAGGCGGAGCGCCAGGGCCAATGGACCAAGGGCAAGAGCTGCGACACGTTCGGCCCGACCGGTCCGTGGCTGGTGACCAAGGACGAGGTTGCCGACCCGCAGAACCTCAAGATGTGGCTGACGGTGAACGGCAAGAAGAGGCAGAACGGCTCGACCAAGACCATGGTCTACGGCGTCGCCTACCTGGTTTCCTATCTCAGCCAGTTCATGTCGCTGCTGCCCGGCGACATCATCTCGACCGGCACGCCGCCCGGCGTCGGTCTCGGCATGAAGCCGCCGAAGTTCCTGAAGAATGGCGACGTGGTCGAGCTCGGCATCGAAGGCCTCGGCACGCAGAAGCAGACCTTCGTCCAGGAAAAGTGATCCATCAAACGAAGCCGCCGGTCATGACCGGCGGCTTCATGTTTCAGGGCAGCGCCGACACCCTCACCTTGCGGGCTGCTCCAGGCCAAGATGGCGGCGCCAGGCCATTCTCCGACCGCCGGAGTGTCACTGCCCGGCCTGCGCCCAGGAATCCTTCAGGCCCTGATAGTTGTTGATGATGGCTGTGGCGACGGACACGTCACCGCCTTCAAGGGTGGCTCTTTCCGCGCCGCATAGATCGCAGAACAGGCCCTGGTGCGCGACCGCGACGAAGTAGTCTTCAGGTGGCGCGGGCATGTCTTGTGCCAAACCTATGGCGCCAAGTTCGGACGCCGCCGTCTCGAAAGCCCTGGCAATGGCTTTTGCGATCTCGTCGTGCATCACATCTTCGGCGCGCGACAGGATTGCGGCATATCTGGCTTCTTCCGGAGTTGGAACGGGACAGGTGTCCACGGCAGGCGCTCCTTTGTTTTGAAGGCATGGAACAGACTTTTTTTGCTGGCGGCATGACAAGGCCATGGAGCCCGCACCCTGCTCTACAGGATTTCCGCCGCCTCCGGATCGAGCGTGAACAATTCCTGCGGGCGGCTGACGCCGCGAAGCGCGTAACGTCCCACCGACACCAGCCTATCCCGCTCCGCCTCGGGCAACGAGGCCCTGAAGTCCGAAGAGAAAAGCACATCGCGATCGGCCGAGCGGCACATCGAGGCGATGCGGCTCGCCTCGTTGACGGCCTGGCCGACGACGGTGAAGTCGAGCCGCTCCTTGCTGCCGATGTTGCCGTAGAAGACGTCGCCGATGTGTAGCCCGAGATAGATGGACGACACCGGCTGGCCGGCGGCCGTGCGGCGCTCGTTGAGCGAGGCGAGCTTGAGCCGCAGGCCGGCTTCGGCGGCGAGCGCCGCCGCGCAGGCCTCGGCCGGATCGTCGGCGGTGAAGATCGCCAGCACGCCGTCGGCCATCAGCTTCAGCACGTCGCCGCCGGCGCCGTGGACGGCCATGATCGCGACCTCGGCATAATCGTTCAGCAGCGGGATGAGTTCGTCGGAGGAAATGCGTTCCGACAGCGACGTATAGCCCTGCATGTCGGAGAACCAGACGACGGCGTTCAGCCTTTCGACAGCACCGCGCGTGACCAGTCCTTTCAGCACGCGCCGGCCCGCATCGCGGCCGAGATAGGCCTCCACCAGCGACTGCGCGACACGGGTGAGCGACACCGACTTGATGGCGAGCCCGAGCATCGGAACGAGACGCCTCAGGGCCGCTATCTCGGCATCCGAAAAGCCGCCTTCCCGCGTCGTCGTCCAGCGCGACATGAAGCAGTCCATCTCGCCGATCGCCGCTTCCTTGTCGAAATGCTGCACCAAGGCGAGCCAGTCGGTCTGGCCTTCCTGCCGCAATTCCTCCAGCACAGGAAAGACCGCCGTTTCGCCGAGATGGAGCCGCCGGCGCATCTCGCCCTCGCGGCTCTGCAGCAAGTGATAGAACGGGCTGCTCAGCCAGGTCGCCGTTTCCTGGCCGCCGGTCGTCGGCTCGTATTGCGACATCACCGTCTCCAGCGGCTTGTCGCCGCTCCAGTAGAAGACGCGGCCCTCATAGACCGGGTGCAGGGTGTCGATGATTGCTATGCCGCGTGAAATCGCCAGGCCGGCGCCGACACAGCGCTCGCAGAAGCCGTGCAGCAACGCGACCTCGTCGTCGCCGGACAGTCCACGCCGGACGACCCAGTCCGCTATGCCGGCGATCTCAGCCTCGTCCATGCTCGTCCTCGCGTCATGCAACCGGAACGATGCGACGAACGAGGCCTGCGTTCAAGCCAGTGCCTTGCCATCCGCATCGAAGCGGTAGGTTCGCTGCGGATCCGGGGTGACGTAGAGCGTCGAACCGGCCTCGGCACCGTAGACGCCGAATATCCTGACAGTGAGAAGCCCGGCCTTCTCCGTCTCGACATAGAGGTTGGTGTCGGCGCCGAGATGCTCCGCATGGACGACGGTACCCTTCCAGGCGCCGGAACCGGTGTCGACGGTCAGATGCTCAGGCCGCACGCCTATCGTCTTCGCCTGCCCCTCGCCGAGCTTCGCGGCATCGATGAAGTTCATCCGGGGCGAGCCGATGAAGCCGGCGACGAATTCGTTGGCCGGCTTGTTGTAGAGATCCATCGGCGCGCCGACCTGCTCGATGCGGCCGGCGTTCAGAACCACGATCTTGTCGGCCAGCGTCATCGCCTCGACCTGGTCGTGGGTGACGTAGATCATGGTCGCCTTCAGGCGGCGGTGGAGCTGCGCGATCTCGAGCCGCGTGTTCACGCGCAGCGCGGCGTCGAGATTGGAGAGCGGCTCGTCGAACAGGAAGAGTTTCGGCTCGCGCACCACGGCGCGGCCGATGGCGACGCGCTGGCGCTGGCCGCCCGACAATTCCGCCGGCCGGCGCTCGAGATAGGGTTCGAGCGACAGCATCGTCGAAGCTGCCGTCACGCGGCGGTCGATCTCGGCCGCCGGCGTGCCGATCTGCTTCAGTCCGAGGCTCATATTGCTGCGGACGGTGAGGTGCGGATAGAGCGCATAGGTCTGGAACACCATGGCGATGCCGCGATTGGCCGGCGGGGTCACGGTGACGTCGGCACCGTCGATCAGCACGCGGCCGGACGTCGAATCCTCCAGCCCGGCGATGATCCTGAGCAGCGTGGACTTGCCGCAGCCCGACGGGCCGACGAAGACAACGAACTCGCCGTCGTTCACCGCGAGGTCGATGCCCTTCAGCACGTCGACCCTGCCGAAGCTTTTTTTCACTTTGTCGATGGTCAGCGAGCCCAAACCGGCCTCCGCTCGTTGTAGGAAATGGCGATCACTTCACCGCTCCCGAGGTGATGCCGCGGATCAGCTGCCGCGAGAAGATGAGATAGAGGACGAGCACCGGCAGAATGGCGAGCGACAGCGCCGCCAGCACCGCGTTCCAGTTGGTGACATACTGCCCGATGAAGAGCTGCGCCCCGAGCGTGATCGTCTTCGTCGCCTCCGACGGCGCCAGGATCAGCGGGAACCAGAGGTCGTTCCAGATCGGGATCATGGTGAAGACCGCGACGGTGGCCATCGAGGGCCGGACCAGCGGCAGGACGAGGCGGAAGAAGATGCGGTATTCCGAGAGGCCGTCGATGCGGCCGGCATTCTTCAGATCGTCCGACACCTGCTTCATGAATTCCGAAAGGATGAAGACCGCGAGCGGCAATCCCTGCGCGGTGTAGACGAGCACGAGCGCGGTCAGCGTGTTGACCAGACCGCTCGCCACCATCAATTGCAGGATGGCGACGGTGCCGAGCCTGATCGGGATCATGATGCCGAGCGCCAGGTAGAGACCCATCAGCGTGTTGCCGCGGAAGCGGTATTCCGAAAGCGCGAAGGCCGCCATCGCGCCGAACAGCAGCACAAGGAAGAGCGAGGCGACGGTGACGATCAGGCTGTTCTGGAAATAGAGGAAGAAGTCGCCCTGGTTGAGCACCATCGTGTAGCCGATCAGGTCGAAGGTCTCTGATGTCGGCGGCGAGAGCGGCGTGCGGAAGATGGCGTTTCGCGACTTGAACGAGTTGATGACGATGACGACGACCGGAAACAGCGCGATCGCCGTGTAGGCGAGCAGCGCGGCATGCGCGCCGACGGTGCGGGGAAGCGAGGCGGTTGCGCGGCTCATACCATCCCCCTCAGAACTGATACCGACGCAGGCGAGTCTGGATGGTGAAGAGATAGATGCAGACGCCGGTCAGGATGATGAGGAACATCATCGAGGCGATGGCCGAGCCCATATACGGGTCGCCGGTCTGCAGCTGGAAACCGAAGAAGGTGCGGTAGAGGAAGGTGCCGAGGATGTCGGTCGAGTAGTTCGGCCCGGCGAGCGCCCCTTGCGCCGAATAGATCAGGTCGAAGGCGTTGAAGTTGCCGACGAAGGTGAGGATCGAGATGATGCCGATCGAAGGCAGGATCAGCGGCAGCTTGATCTTCCAGAACTGCGCCATGCCGGTGATGCCGTCCATCTCGGCGGCCTCGATCACCTCGTCGGGGATGGAGAGCAGCGCAGCATAGATCAGCATCATCGGGATGCCGACGAACTGCCACACCGAGATCAGGCCGAGCGTGGTGAGTGCGTATTCCTCCTTGCCGAGCCAGGGCGTGAACAGGCTCTTCAGGCCGACGAGGTCGAGCAGGTTGGGCGCGACGCCCCACAGCGGCGACAGGATGAGCTTCCAGGCGAAGCCGACGATGACGAAGGAGAGGATCGTCGGGATGAAGATCGCGGTGCGGTAGAAGGCCGAGAAGCGCAGCTTCGGGCTGGACAGCAGCGCGGCGAGGCCGATGCCGATCGGGTTCTGCACCAGCATGTGGATGATAAAGAACCAGGTGTTGTTCCAGAGCGCGTTCCAGAACGAGGCCGACCAGCGCGGGTCGCCGAACAGTTTTCGGAAATTGTCGAGGCCGACGAAGAAGCGCTGCTGGTTCTCCGCGTTGAAGAGCGAGAGCTGCAGCGTGCCGAACAGCGGGATGATCATCACCGCCGTGTAGACGAGCACCGCCGGCGCGAGGAAAACCGCGATATGCCAGCGGATCGGCTTTTTCTGCTGCGCAAATTCGCCGGCCATGATCTCCCCGTCCGGTCTGTGCGGCCCCTGCAGGACAGGCTCCAGTCTATATGAAAATCCGGGCCGCGCATCGCCGCGCGGCCCGGATTCCTGCTCGAGCTTACTTAGCCGGCTTGAACCAGCTGTCGAGGCCCTTCTGCAGCTCGGCCGCGGCGGCTTCCGGCGTCTCGGTGCCATTGATCACGTTGGCCGACTTGACCCAGGTCTCGTTCTCGAGGTTCGGGGTGCCGCGCGACAGGATCTGGTAGGTCGAGCGGATCGTCGACTTGCACTTCTCGCGCCAGGACACGAACTCCTGCGCCAGCGGGTCCTCCATCTGCACCGGCGTGTTGGACAGGCTGAAGAAGCCCGGCAGCGCGTTGGCGTAGATGGTGGCGAACTCCGGCGAGGCGACCCAGGTCAGGAAGGTCTTGGCCGCATCCGCATTGGCGCTCTTGGCGTTCAGGCCGATGCCGATGTCGTTGTGGTCGGAGATGTAGCAGGTGTCGCCGGCATTCTTCACCGGCGGCGGGAAGGCGCCCATCTTGAACTGCGCCTGCGGGTTGAACACCGAGATCTCCCACGAGCCGGCCGGGAAGATGGCGGCGCGGCCGAGCGTGAAGAGGTTCTGGCTGTCCGGATAGGACTGCGCCTCGAAGCCGTCGCCGAGATAGGGCTTCCACTTGGCGAGCGCGGCGAAGGGCTCGACCCACTGCGGGTCGGTCAGCTTCTGCTCGCCCTTGAGCAGCGCCAGGCGGCCTTCCTCGCCCTTCCAGTAGTTCGGGCCGATGTTCTGGTAGCCCATGGTCGCGGCTTCCCAGAGGTCTTTGGTGCCCATCGCCATCGGGATGTAGGTGCCGTCTTCCTTGATCTTGTCGAGGGCGGCGAAGAACTCGGCCTCGGTGGCCGGCACGGCGATGCCGAGCTGGTCGAAGGCGTCCTTGTTGTAGATGAAGCCGTGGATGACTGAGGCCATCGGCACGCAGAAGGTCGTCGCGCCGTCGTCGGTCTGCCACGCCGACTTGGCGACGTCGGAGAAGTTCTCCATGCCGGGCAGGTCGTTCAGGCTGGCGAGCTGGCCCTTGTTGAAGAGCTCGAGCGAGGCGTCGAACGGACGGCAGGTGATGAGGTCGCCCGCCGAACCGGCGTCGAGCTTGGCGTTGAGCGCTGCGTTGTATTCGGTCGGCGCGGAAGGCGCGAACACGACCTTAATGCCGGGGTTCTTCGCCTCAAAGGCCGGGATCAGCTTCTCCTGCCAGATCGGCAGGTCGTCGTTGCGCCAGCTCTCGATGGTGATCGTCTTGTCCTGGGCGAAAGCCGAACCGGCCGTTCCCAGAATGCTCGTGCCGAGGAGCAGAGCGGTAAGCGTCGTGCGTGTCATTTCACAGTCTCCCTGTTTGACCCGTTCCAGGTTCCTTCTGATGGTTGCGGGCGATCGGCTGATCCTAGCGCCCGCTCCCCTCTAGAGCTCCGAGCTTCGACAGCGCCGGGCGCAGCCTGCGTCCGTTCGTGTCGAGCAGTTCTTCGGCAGCTTTCACGTCGGCCGCGCCGGCGGCCAAAAGGATGGCCGGCTTGACCTGGCCGCCCGTCTTCTCAAGCGCTTGAAGCGCCGCCCGTTCGTCGCAGCCGGCGACCGCGGCGACGATGCGCGCGGCGCGGCCGCGCAGCTTGATGTTGTCGGCGAAGAGATTGACCATGTAGCCGTCGTGCACATGGCCGAGATGGATCGCCGACAGCGTGGAGAGCATGTTGAGCGCGATCTTCTGCGCGGTGCCGGCGCCCATGCGGGTCGAGCCGGCGATCACCTCGGGCGGCGTGGCAAGCAGGATGGAGGTGTCGGCAAGGCCAAGCAGCGGCGAGCCGGCATTGTTGGCGATGGCGATGGTTCTGGCGCCGCGCGCCGACGCCGCCTCCAGCGCGCCGACGGCATAAGGCGTCGAGCCGCTGGCCGAGACCGCGATCAGGCAGTCGCCCTTGCCGAGGCCGGCGTCGGCCACCTCGCGCGCGGCCTCAGCCGCGTCGTCCTCGGGCGCGCCGGCCATGTCCTGCAGGGCGGCCGCGCCGCCGGCGAAGAGGATGACTATGCGTTCGCGCGGTATGCCGTAGGTGCCGGGAAGTTCGAGCGCATCGGCCAGCGCCATCAGGCCGGAGCTGCCGGCCGCCGCATAGGCGAGACAGCCGCCCGAGGCGAGCGTTTCGGCGACGACCGTGGCGGCGTCCTCTATCTGGGAAATGGCGTCGCCGACGGCTTTGGCGGCCTCGACCTGCGCGTCGGCAAGAAAACGGAGAATGGCCGCGGAGGGCTGCTCGTCCAGCCCCACGGCATGTTCATGCAATGCCTCCGTGCGCTTCTGCGCCATTGCGGTACCTCCTTCATCGACAATACCAAAAAAATACCACTTGTCCAGCGCCGTTAACGATTTGAATCTCGTCGTTTTGCTGACTTCGTGAAAAGATAGCATAATCAATAAGATGCATCTTAAGCATTTTGCAACGTAATTTAATGCTTGGCTATTGGTATTTTATTGGTATCATCCACTTAAGGAGGATCGACGTGGCTTTCATGCTTGGCATCGACGGCGGCGGAACCAGTTGCAGGGCGGCGCTCGCGACCGCCTCGGGCGACATAATCGGGCGCGGCAAAAGCGGCCCGGCCAACATCCGCACGGATCTCACCGGCGCGCGCGAAAACATCGTGGACGCCGCCAGGCAGGCCTTCGCCGATGCCGGCAAGGACCCGGCGCTGATCCCCGAGGCGTTTGCCGTGCTCGGCCTCGCCGGCAGCAATGTCGGCACCTACGCCCAGCAGCTCGCGACGATCCTGCCCTTCGCGGAAAGCCGCGTCGAGACCGATGCGCTGATCGCGCTTGAGGGCGCCGTGGGCGAGGGCGACGGCGCAATGGCGATCCTCGGCACCGGCACGGCCTATATGGTGCGCAAGGGCGGCGCGGCGCGGGCGATCGGCGGCTGGGGCTTCCAGGTCGGCGATCAGGGCGGCGGCAGCCGCATCGGCCGCGAGCTGCTCGAAGAGACGCTGCTCGCGCATGACGGGATCAGGCCCGCCTCGCCGCTGACGAAGGAAATCCTCGCCGTCTTCCGCAACAATCCGGAGGACGTCGTCGAGTTCACCATCAACGCGAAACCCGGCGACTATGGCGGTTTTGCGCCGAAAGTCTTCGACTTCGCCGCCAGGGGCGACATCGCGGCGGAGGCGATCGTTGCGCGCGCGGTCGCGGCGATCGAGGCGTCGCTCGCCGCGCTCGACCTCGACGGCAAGGCGCCGCTCTGCCTGCTCGGCGGGCTGGCGCCGCTCTACGCGCCGCGGCTTTCCGCTCCCTACAGGGCGATGCTGAAGGAGCCGCTGCGCGACGCGCTGGGCGGCGCGGTGGCGATGGCCGCTCGCATGTTCGGCAAAACGGAGGCGGCACGTGGCTGACGCCGCCGAACGGATCTTCCAGGCAGTGCGCGACGCGCCGCAGAAGGGCGCGCCGCTCTACCTGCAGCTCAGGAGGAGCATCGAGGAAGCGGTGAACGCCGGCGTCATCGGGCCGGGCGACGCGCTGCCTTCCGAGCGCGACATAGCGGTCAAGGCCGACGTGTCGCGGGTCACCGTGCGCAAGGCGGTGCAGGATCTGGTGCGCGGCGGCATACTGATACAGCGGCACGGCTCGGGCACCTTCGTGGCGCCGCGCGTCTCCAGGGTGGAGCAGCCGCTGTCGAGGCTCACCTCCTTCACCGAGGACATGGCGCGGCGCGGCATGAAGGTGCGCTCGCAATGGCTCGACCGCGGACTCTATCCGCCCTCACCCGAGGAGATGATGACGCTCGGCCTGTCGCCCAGCGAGCAGGTGGCGCGGGTGGCGCGCCTGCGCGTCGCCGACGACACCCCGCTCGCCATAGAGCGGGCTTCGCTCGCCGCGACGATCCTGCCCGATCCGGGCATGATCGGCGAATCGCTCTATGCAGCGCTGGACAAGACCGGTCATCGCCCGGTGCGCGCGATACAGCGCCTTTCGGCGAAGAATTTGAACGAGGCGGAGGCCGCGCTGCTGGGCGCCGCGCCGGGCTCGGCCAGCCTCAACATCGAACGCATCTCCTACCTTGCCAGCGGCAAGGTCATCGAGTTCACCCGCTCCGTCTATCGGGGCGACGCCTATGACTTCGTCGTCGAGCTGAGGCTCGGCGACAAGACCGACGAAGGACAGAGCAAGACGTGACCGAAACCCATATGCGGCGGGAAATCGCCGAGATACCGGAAGCCGCAGCAAGGCTGCTCGACGCATCGGACGGGGCGCTGGCCGCCGCAGGACGGCAGTTGCGCGAGCTTTCGCCGCCGGTCGTCGCCACGGTCGCGCGCGGCTCATCGGACCATGCCGCCTCCTTCCTGAAATACGCCATCGAGATCACCGCCGGCGTGCCGGTGGCGTCGCTCGGTCCTTCCATCGCATCGATCTACGGCGCCAGGCTGAAACTTGCCAACGCGGCCTGCCTGACCATTTCGCAGTCGGGCAAGAGCCCAGACATCGTCGCCATGGCCGAGGCGGCGCGCGCCGGCGGCGCGCTCACCATCGCCATCAACAACACGGCCGGCTCGCCGCTGGCGCTGGCGTCGGACCATTCGATCGACATATTGGCCGGCGTCGAGAAAAGCGTCGCGGCGACGAAGAGCTTCGTCAACTCGGCGGTGGCCGGGCTGCTGCTCATGGCGCACTGGACGGGCGACGACGACCTGCTCGCGGCGTTGCGCCGCCTGCCCGAGCATTTCAGCAAGGCGATCGACTGCGACTGGATGCCGATCGCCTCCGCCCTGACCGGTGAGAACTCGCTGTTCATCCTCGGCCGCGGGCCTTCGGTGGCGATCGCCAACGAGGCGGCGCTAAAATTCAAGGAGACATGCGCCATGCACGCCGAGGCCTACAGCGCGGCCGAGGTGATGCACGGGCCGCTGGCATTGGTCGGACCGGGCTTCCCTGTCGTGGCGCTCGCCGCGCGCGACGCCTCCGAGCCGTCGATGGCGCAGACCGCCGACCTGATGTCGGGCAAGGGCGCATCGGTGTTCGTCACATCGGCGCTGGCTGAAAAGGCGACGAAGCTGCCGCACGCAGCGACCGGCCATCCGATCACCGACCCGCTGACGCTGATCGTGTCGTTCTACGCCTTCGTCGAGGCCTTCGCGCGGCATCGCGGGCTGAACCCGGACCAGCCGCCGAACCTGCGCAAGGTGACGGAGACGATATGAGCGATATGCTGGCCCTTTCCGCCAGACGCATCTTCGATGGCGAGTCCTGGCACGAGGACGCCGCGCTGGTCGTTCGCGGCGGCGCGGTGGAAGGGATCGTTGCCCGACACGAAATTCCCGCCGGTGCGGACATTGTCGAAGCTGGCGACATGCTGGCGCCCGGCTTCGTCGACCTGCAGGTCAATGGCGGCGGCGGCGTCATGCTCAACGACCATCATGATGTAGAGGGCATCGAGACGATCTGCCGGGCGCATGCGCCCTTCGGCACCACAGCGCTCCTGCCGACGCTGATCACCGACATGCCAGATGTGACCGCTGCCGTGGTCGCGGCCGGAATCGCGGCTGCGCGCAGCAAAGTGCCGGGCTTTGCCGGCCTGCATCTGGAAGGGCCGCACCTCTCCATCGCGCGAAAGGGGGCGCATGACCCCAGGCTGATCCGGCCGATGACGGACATGGACCTTGCGTTGCTGATGGCGGCGAAGAAGGAACTGCCGACACTGCTGACCACCGTCGCGCCGGAATCGGTGACGCCGCAGCAGGTCGCCGCACTGGCAGGGGCCGGCATCGTCGTCAGTCTCGGCCACACCGATGCGACCTATGCGACGGCGCGCGCCTATGCCGAGGCCGGCGCCACCAAGGTGACGCATCTTTTCAACGCGATGAGCCAGATCGGCAACCGCGAGCCGGGCATGGTGGGCGCCGCACTCGCCATCGGCACCATCCATGCGGGGCTGATCGCCGACGGCGTCCATGTGCATCCGGCGAACATCGCAAACGCCGTGCGGGCCAAGGCGGGGCCCGGCCGCATCTGCCTGGTCACCGACGCCATGGCGACGATCGGCACCGACATGACCACATTCGAGCTGAACGGCCGCACCATCTATCGGAAGGACGGCCGGCTGACGCTGGAGGACGGAACGCTGGCCGGCGCAGATCTCGACATGATCTCGGCGGTTCGCTTCATGCACCGCACGATCGGCCTCGACCTCGGCGAGGCGCTGCGCATGGCCTCGCTCTATCCCGCGCAGGCGATCGGCAAGACGGATCGGCTGGGCAGCTTCACCAGGGGCGCGGCGGCCGACATCGTCGCGCTGTCGGAGAAGCTCGACGTATCAGGCGTCTGGATCGGCGGCGAGCGGGTCTTTCAGGCCTGAGCCATCGCAAGTTTTCCGCGAACGGCGCCGACGCTCAAACATTGTTCGAAAGCAAAAGCCCCGCCGGCGAACCGGCGGGGCTTTTTTGTTCAGGGCGACCGTCCTACTGGACCTGCTGCCGCTGCTTCTGGGTCGGATCGATCAGCCGCTGCAGGTCCGGGCTGATGCGCAGCTTGCGGCAGTTGGGCGGCGTGCCGACCGTGCCGCGCGGGCAACGCTCCGGCTCGACGACCACGCAGCGGCCGTTGCGCAGCACCGTGCCGCGCGGACATTCGCGCACCCGCTCGACGCATTTGCCACGCACCAGGCTGGTTCCGCGCGGACAGACGCAGCGACCGTCCTGGGTGCGAATCTGGCCCGGCAGCAGCTTGCACTGCGGCGGTGCGTCCTTGCGGCACTGGCCCCTGACAAGGCTGGTGCCACGCGGGCAGACGCAACGCCCGTCCTGGGTGCGGATCTGACCCGGCAGCAGCTTGCACTGCGGCGGCGGATCCTTGCGGCACTCGCCGCGCACCAAGCTGGTACCGCGCGGGCAGGCGCAACGCCCGTCCTTCAGCCTGATCTGGCCAGGCAGCAGCCGGCACTCGACCACCGGAGGCTCGTCCTTGACGCAACGGCCGTTCCGGAGCTCCGTTCCGCGCGGACAGACACAGCGTCCGCTTTCGGTGCGGATCTGGCCCGGCAGCAGTCGGCACTCTTCCACCGGCGGGGGCGGAGGAGGCGGTGGCAACGGAGGCGGCTCGCCGCCCACCGGCCTGCACTGCCCATTGCGGAAGGTGGTGCCCTCCGGGCAGACGCAGCGGCCCGCATCGTTCATGACGAAGCCCGGCGAGCACTCCCGCACCTGGTCGGCTATGGTGAAGGCGTGGCAGGCATAGGGCTGCGTCCCGGGTTGGCCGGTGGTTTGCGGCGCCGTCGACATCATCCGCTCGGCAGCGGCGACCGGCGTGTCCGGCGGCACCACGCCGACGCAGTTCTCGGCCGACAGCGGCTCGCGGATATTGGCGAGCGGCCCGCCCTCCGGGATGACCACGGTCACCTGGTGGACACGCGATTCGCCGGGTCCGAGCGTCAGCGTCGCGACGCAGGACATGGGAAGCGCGGCCGGTTCGGGCGAGCAGCCGAAGGGCGGCGAGATCTCGGTGATCTCCACGCCTTCCAGCCTGGTGCCATCGACGCCGATCGCGTCACCGATGCGGACCGGCCCGGAGAAGGGCGCCGTGCCGCCATTGGTGATCGTGATCTCGAAGGTGCAGGGCTCGCCGACGCGGCAGTCCTTGTCGCCCGTCTTCTCGACGTTGATCGGAGGCGGCACGTTGCCGCCCTCGGCACAGGCTTCGCCGAACGGATAGACGATGTCGTTGCCGGGAGCCGGGCCCCAGTTGCCGCGCGCGCAGTTCTCGAAGCGGGCATGGGTCGGAGCCTGGACCGTCACGTCGAAGTGACGGCTGGTTCCTGATGTCATGAGCGCGCCGGGGATCTGGCATGCCAGCGCATTTGCCGGCACCGGACCGCAGGCCCATTCCGCGCCGTCCGGCGTGACGGTGAGGATCTGGACCGGCGCGCCGGAACCGATGACTTCGGCTGCGTCGTTGACGCGAACCGGGCCGTTGGGCGCCGCATTGCCGGCATTGACGACGGTGATGCGGCACGACACCGCGGCCCCCGGAGCCGTATCCTGCTCGCAGGTCTTGAGGATGCGCAACGCCGGCTGGCCGGGGTCACGTCCGGGAACGCGCATTTCGGCGCAGTCCCGGTTGTTGGTCAGGTCGGTCTCGTCCGCTATGGCCTTCACCTCCGCGCAGTTGCGGATGAGATCGCCATAGTCCTCGCCGACGACCGCCCTTACGCTGAGCGAGACGAAGGCGCCGGGCACCAGGGCGACGCCGGGATGGTCGCACTGGAACTGGCCGCCGCCGATCGGCCCGCAGGCCCATGGCGGGATAGGCGCGAAGGTCGACGAGGCAGGTACGCCGGTAGGATACTCGTCGACGACGGTCAGCGGGCCGACATAGTTGTCGGTGCCGTTGTTGAACACCCGGATGTTGAAGGTGCAGACGCCATCGGGACTGCAGACCAGCGAACGCGGATCCTTGGTGATGCGCAGGTCAGCCTTCTTCTCGACCGGCGGATCGCATCTCGGATCGCCGCGACGGCAGATCGGGATCGAAGCGCAGGCCTTGTCGTCGGCGGTCGAGCCGAAGACATCCGGGAAGCCGCTCGCCGTGTAGTCGTACTCGGCGCAGTTGCGGATCGCGTCTGAGTTCCAGCCGGGGCCGGGCGCGAAGCCGAGCTTCAGCTCGACCCATTCGCCGGGGTCCAGCGTGGTCGCCGGATGCGTGCAGACCATCGGGCTGACCATCGGCGGACAGGCCCAGGGCGCGTTCGGTCCCGAGACGACGGGCGCGGCGCCGGGGCCGGTCACCTCCTCGAGCACGATCGGGCCATTGTAGGGCTCGTCGCCGACATTGGTGACGCGGATGGTGAAGTCGCAGGGACCTTCCGGCGTGCAGCGCGCGTCGTCGGCCCGCTTCTCGACCTTGATGTCCGGCTCGCCCTCGTCGGGCGGGCATTCGATATCCTCCGGGATGACGATGTCGATCACCTGCGAGCAGCAGAGGCCGACGCCCTCTTCCGGCCCGGCATAGGTCTCGATGCCGGAGACGATGAGGTGCACGACATCGCCGGGCAGAGCGCCGGTGATGGTCCAGTTGAGGACGCCGCCGCCTATCGGGGCGAGCTGTGACAGCGGCGCGACGATCACGCCGGGCGTGGTGGTGCGGAGCTGCACCCACTTGCCGCCGAGCTCGGGGCCGACCGGCATGTGGTAGATGAAGGCGCCGCCACCGGGCACGCAGTCGACCTCGCCGCGATCCACCTCGAAGCAGGCCTCGTCGCCCGGAGGGGGCGGCGGAGGCGGAGGCTCGCAGCGGGTGACGTCGATCGAAATCTCGGTCGGCTCGCCGGTCGAGATGTCGCCGTCGTCAGGCAGCGCGGGATCGTGCGAGGGAACCTCGACGACGATGCCTTCGACGCGGGTAATCGTGGCGAAGGCCTGGTTGGCGACGACCGCCGGCGCCGGGAAGGCCGCATGGTCGATCTTTGCCGTGATGAAGACGTCGATGTAGCGGCGATCGATTTCGCCCGAGCCGTCGAGGTCGCTGGTCGACAGGCGGATGTCCTCGAGCTTGACCGTGTCGTTGGGATTGGTCGTGGTCGAGACCGTGGCGATGGGCTTCAGCAAGCCGGTGGCGTCGGTGCCGTCGCCGGAAATACCGACGTCGACGATCTCCAAGCCGGCCGGCAGGGTGTCGCGGATATCTATCCTGACGTCCTGCATCTCGGCGATGAACTCCGGATCGAGGAACTTCGCCGGATCGCCCTTGGCGCCGAAGCGCAGCCGGTAGCGGACATAGTCGCAGTTTACCTGCTCGCCGATCTTCTCGAAGAAGGGCGGAGCCTCGCCGGGCTCTGGGTGGACGGTCGGGCCGGGATCACCGACGCCGGCTTCGTCCGTCGGCTGCGCCAGGGCAGGCGCTTGCATGGCGGCGAGCGCGAGCCCGGCCGCCATCAGCCAGCGCGCCGAGCGCCTGGCGAATGACAGGGGTTGCATGATCGTCTCCATGAACGTTGGGTTGGTGCTGACGCCGAGCGGGGAATGGTGAAGAGCGTTCATCTCATCCTCCCTCACGGTTCGCAGCTGACTGGGGGCGTATCGAGCGGGACCACCACCTTGCAGCAAGGATAGTAGCCGCCCGCATCGGCGTCGGACTGCCTGTAGAAGCAGAGGCCGACATCGACCCTCTCGCCCGGGAAGAAACCGCTCATTCCGATGGTGAATGGAGCGCCCGGAACCTGGGTCTGCTGAAGCGGGGAAACGAATACGCCCGGCGTCCTGGAATCGGCCTTGACTGAATCGCCGCCGATGCCCGCAACGTCACGGACATAGATATCGGCCTCGAGCCCGGCCGGGGTGCAGTAGTACTCGACCGCATCGACGTCGATGCAGGGTGGATAAGTGCCCGGAGGCGGAAATTCCGGCGGCCAGTACGGGTCCGGATAGTCGCCGGGATAGGGGATCTGCTCATAGTAGCCGGCGCGGCCCTCGCAGGGACGCCAGACCTCCACGTCGCCGACATGGCCCTCGACCTCGGGGTCCTCGAAGAAGCCGTCGAAGTCGACGAACCAGGAGCCGAAGGGCGGCTCGTTCTTGGGCCTCACCAGCGCCGTCGAATTGATCTGCACGCCGTGGACCGCGAGTGGGCCGCCGGCGCCAAGCTGTTCGGCCAGCGCAGGATTGTCGCGCAGCCTGTCGCCGGTCGCGACCAGCGTGTCGGAACAGGCGTTGCGATTGAAGTTGCCCTGGCTGTCATAGCCATATTGCAGGTCGATGCCGCCGGCCGACTGGCGATGCCCCTCGGGGAATCCTATGGCGTATTCCTGTGGCGCCGGCACCCAGATCGATTCCGTCGCCGGATCGTCCGGGCTCTCGCGCCAGTAGCGCAGCACCTCGCCGTCGCCGGAATCGGCGAACTGCGAATAGTCATAGCGGTTCTCGATCTCGCCGCGCTGGGCGAGATACAGGAAGCCTCTGTTGTCGAAGGCGATGTCGGTGACCGGAAGGTCCTCCTCCGCCTCGACCGTCAGCTCCCAGCGCGGATCGCCGCCGAAGTTGCCGTCCTGCGAAATGCCCACGGACCAGATCTCGGCCTTGTCGCCGACCGCGTAATAGACGCGGCCGCCATGCACGGCGACGCCCCAGACGCGGCGCTCGTCCTGGGTGAAGCCCCATGTGCCGGGGTCCTCGCTGTCGAAGGCAGCGCCCTGGATATCCATCACCGCGCCGTCGTCGGCGACGGCGGCGAGACCGCGCGCCGGACGGCCGGCAACGCCGTGATCGAAGCTGTCGATCACCGCGCCGCTGGCGTCGATGCGGTGGATCAGCCCGCTGTCGAGGTCGGAGGCGAAGAACTGGCGGTGGGCCTTGTCGAAGCTGACGTCGCCGATGCCCGGCCCGCTGTTGCCCTCGATGGTGGTGAACAGGCTGACGGCGCCGGTCAGGCCGTCGATCTTCCAGATCGCGCCGGGCGAGCCGCCGTTCTCCTCGGCGAACTGGCCTTCCATGAAGGTGGCGCCGGCCTTACCGCGCCGCTCGCGCTCGGGTCGCCCGTCAGCGTCGGCATCCGGGGTCACGATGCGGATGCCGTGCAGCGAGGTCGCGCCGGCATAGAGGTTCGGGACGCCCGACGGCGTGCCGTCACGGACACCGTCGTCATAGGTGAGGGCGAAAACCTGGCCGATCTGGCCGGCCAGCACCTCGAATGGCTGCGGCGTATAGACGAGCTGGCCGGACGGCGAACCGCCGAGCGCCGAAACGTCGAAGACGCGCAGGGTCGCGCGTTCCGTATCGATGAAAGTCTCGTCGACCGGGTCGACGCCGGGCGGCAGCCCTTCCTCGATGCCGGGGATGACCGTGCCGGAGAAACCGGTGACGGCCATGGCGCCGGGATTGATGATCTGGCCTTCCTGCGCGCGCGCAGGCGACGCGGCAAGGCTCGCGCCGAGCGCAAGCACGATCAGCGCGCTGCCTGCCGCAAGCTTCTCGCGAAGGCCGGCCTGCCGGGCTGGGGATATCGGGTCGCAAGCAAGAAAACGCAGTCCGCCGCGTCTGCGTGGCATGATGCTACTCCTCCCGCTGTCATTGGGAGAAGCCGCCCGGAGACGCGCGCAAGAAGCAAAGCGCGCAATTCCGGCACTTTCCCCCGCAAAAATCTGTTCGGAGTCCCTCCTGCCGAAAATAGTAGGCCGGGTCTTACGCAGGGTCAACGGAATCGCTTCGGCATCCGGCGCACCAGGCTTATCGTCCTGGATGCGGCGGGGTCCGGTCGATTCCGTTGGCCTGCACGGTGTGTGTCTGGCCATGGACCTTTCCTTTCCAACGAGCCGCACCATTGCGGCCTGTGCGTCAGTCGCAGCGCCGAAAGGAAAGGTTCACGAGATATTCTAGCGCAGCGCCGGCCAGGTGTCGGTGAGGCGGTATCCCTCAGGCCAGGGGTCGTCGGGGTCGAGCATGTGCTGATGCGTGCCGGTGATCCATGCCTGGCCGGAAATGGACGGGACGATCGCCGGACGGCCGGCGACCGTGGCGTCGCGCAAGATCCTGCCGACGAAACGCGAACCTATGATGGAGACCAGCGTGATGCCTTCGCCGACCTTGAGCTGGCCACGCGCGGCCATCACCGCCATGCGCGCCGAAACCGCCGTGCCGGTCGGCGAACGGTCGATCTTGCCCGGCCGGATGGCGACCGCCGAGCGCGACAGGCGTTCGCCGTTCTCCTCGAAGATCGGCCCGGCGAAGGCGCAGAAGGAGATGTGATCCCAGCCGGCATTCTCGGGATGGGAGAAACCGAGCTGCTCGTTGGCGGCGGCGGTGATCTTCATGCCGGTTTCGGCAAGCTCGCGCGCCTCGCCCTCGACCAGCGAGAAGCCGAGCTTCTCGGCATCGACAATGACAAAACTGTCGCCGCCATAGGCGGTGTCGACGGTTAGCGTGCCCAGCCCCGCCACTTCGAGCCTGGCGTCCAGCCTGTCGGCGAAGGACGGGACGTTGGCGACTGTGATGCGCTCGGCCTTGCCGTTCCGGCATTCGGCCACCACCTCGACCAGCCCGCCCGGCGCCTCCAGCGTCAGGCGGGTCTCCGGCTCCGTCATCGGCACGATGCCGCTGTCGAGGAGCACGGTCGACACGCAGATCGAGTTCGAACCCGACATCGGCGGCGTGTCCTCCGGCTCCATGATGATGAAGCCCATCGCGGCTTTCGGATTCTTGGGCGGGACGAGCAGATTCACATGGCGGAAGACGCCGCCGCGCGGCTCGTTGAGCATGAAGCGGCGCAGCGACTGGTCGCTGGCGATGAAGCGGCTCTGCTCCCAGAGCGTGTCGCCGGGCGGCGGCGCCAAGCCTCCGACGATGACGTCGCCGACCTCGCCGCCGGCATGGCAGCTCACCACATGGATCGTCTTCGTCGTGCGCATCGCCTTCCCCTGTTTCCGACAACCGCAACCAACCCCGAAAGGGCTGAGAATACGCCTACAGCCTGCCGATCCGCTCGACCAGCAGCCGGAAGAACTGTTCGTGGTCGACATCGCGCAGGTAGGTGACGTTCTTCTCGCGCCCGGTGACGCCCCACCAGTCGGCGACGGTCATGCCCATCGTCAGCTCGGACGCGGTCTCGACCGTCACGTTGATGTAGCGGCCGGAAAACAGCTCGGGCTGGAGCAGATAGGCGATGACGCAGGGATCGTGCAGCGGCCCGCCGTCGGTGCCGTACTTGCTCTCGTCGAAGCGCTCGAAGAACTCGAGCATCTCGGCGATCGCGAGGCCGGGCCTGGTGCCGAGTTCGCGGAAGGCGGCCACGCGCTTCGCCGACGTCAGCGCCTTGTGAGTGACGTCGAGCGGCACCATGACGACAGGGATGCCGGACTTCAGCACGACATCGGCCGCATGCGGGTCGACATAGATGTTGAACTCGGCGGCCGGCGTCACGTTGCCGCCCTCGAAGAAGCCGCCGCCCATCAGCACGATCTCGCGGATGCGCGGCACGATCCTCGGCTCGCGCACCATGGCCAGCGCAATGTTGGTCAGCGGCCCGAGCGGGCACAGCGTGACGGAGCCGGGCTCCTCGCGCATCAGCGTCTCGACGATGAAATCGACCGCATGCTGCTTTTGCAGCGGCATTTCCGGCTCCGGTAGTTCCGGGCCGTCGAGACCGGTCTTGCCGTGCACGTTCTCGGCTGTCACCAGATGCCGCACCATCGGCCGCACGGCGCCGGCGAACACCTTTATCCCAGGTTTTCCGGCCAGTTCGCAGATCTTGCGCGCGTTCTTCTCGGTCAGGGCGAGCGGCACGTTGCCGGCGACCGCCGTAATTCCCAATACATCGAGTTCTGGGCTGGCGAGGGCCAGAAGTATGGCGACCGCGTCGTCCTGGCCGGGGTCGGTGTCGATGATGATCTTCCTGGTTTCGGGCATCTCTTTTCCTTGGACGTGCAGCACGCTGCAACTCTTGAACTCGAACGCGGCGCGGACCATATCAGCACCAGCGGGAGAAATGCCATTCGGGTTTTTCCCCAATATGTCGCTCGTAGAGGACGCTGTTACATGAGCCGTATGACGCCGTTTTCGAGCCCGCTTCTGCTCGGGTTCGACGCCATGGAAAAGACGCTGGAGCGTCTGGCGAAGACCGGCGATTCCTATCCGCCCTACAATATCGAGCGTCTTCGCGGCGCCGACGGCGCCGCCGAAAGGCTGCGCATCACGCTTGCCGTCGCCGGTTTCGCGGAGAACGATCTCGAGGTCACCACGGAAGAGAACCAGCTCCTGGTGCGCGGTCGCCAGACCGACGAGACGGAACGGGAATATCTGCATCGCGGCATCGCCGCCAGGCAGTTTCAGCGCTGTTTCGTGCTTGCCGACGGCATGCGCGTGACGGCAGCCGAACTCAAGAACGGTCTGCTCGCGATCGATCTCGACCGTCCCGAGCCCGAAAGGCTGGTACGGAAAATAAACATTTCGGTGAAAGACTGACTCCCTGTCCCGCCCCGAAATGCCCCCGGCGATGAACCGGAACTTTTGGCTCTAAGGCGGGTTGGTCCGATGGGACGCCCCGCAATCAGGAGGCTCGCATGACTAGAAACGAAACCTCTACCATCACCCAGGCCGATCTCGCCCATCTCGGCGAGGGTCATGTCGCCTATCTGCGCGAGATGGACGGTGAGGAGTTGAAGGGGAAATTCCCCGGCCTTCCCGAGATTCCCGGTGACACCAAGCTATGGGCCCTGTTCGCGGCCAACGGCCAGCCGATCCTGCTTGCCGACGCGCGCGAGCGCGCCATCGCGGGCGCCTTCGAGAACGAGCTCGTTCCCGTCAGCATCCACTGAATTCAAAGAAAAGGGCGGCCTTGAGCCGCCCTTTTCTTAACGGGGATTTGATTGCCGCTCAGGCGGCCTTCGAGCCCTGCGTGTCGGACAAAAGCGTGTGAATGGCGGCGGCGTCGCTGGTGCCGCGCACCTTGGCGACCGTATCGCTGTCGCGCAGCACGCGAGCGATCTTGGACAGCGCCTTGAGATGGTCCGCGCCGGCCCCCTCCGGGGCGAGCAGCAGGAAGACCAGGTCCACCGGCTCGTCGTCCAGCGCCTCGAAATCGACCGGCGTCTCCAGCCGCGCGAAAACGCCGGTGATGTGCTTCACCCCGGCCAGCTTGCCATGCGGGATGGCGATGCCGTTGCCGACCCCGGTGGAGCCCAGCCGCTCGCGCTGCAGGACGGTGTCGAAGATTTCGCGCTCGGGGATGCCGGTGATCGATGCGGCCCGCTCCGCCAGCAGCTGCAGCAGCTGTTTCTTCGAGTTGGCCTTGAGCCCCGGCATGATTGCCGGCACATCGATAAGATCGCTGAGATCCATTCCAATAATTCCTTGTGCTCCGCCCTTGCTCCACCCCGCTGCTTTTCGCGGGCGGGCCGGGCGACGCTGTTTGTCTCTAGGCTGTCATGGCGGTGGACGGGTCGATCCAGCCGATATTGCCGTCGGCCCGGCGGTAGACGATGTTGACCTGGTCGTTGCCGGCATTGCGGAACACGAAGACCGGGCTGTCCTTGGTGTCGAGCTCGATGATGGCGCGGGCGACCGACATGGTCTTCAGCGACACGGTGGATTCGGCGACGACCGCCGGGGCGTAGTCCTCCGGCACCTCCTCGTCCTCCTCCGCCGCGGGGGCCATCACGCGGTAGGCGATGTCCTCGTCGCGGCCGTTGCCGGCGCCGTCATAGGAGCGCAGCTTGCGCTTGTAGCGGCGCAGCCTGGTCTCGATGCGGTCGGAAGCCGCCTCGAAGGCCGCCTGGGGGTCGTAGGCCTGGCCAGCCGCCTGCAGGCCCATGCCGGTATCGAGGAAGATGACGCAGTCGGCCGAGAAACGCGGGCCCGATTTCTCGACCGTCACATGGCCGGAGAATCCGCCGTCGAAATATTTTTCGATTGTCTCCCCGATCCGGTCTTCGATGCGAGACCGGAACGCGTCGCCGATCTCCATATGCTTTCCCGATATCCGCAGGCTCATTTTTTTATGGACCTTCCCTGTTCAGACTCTGGATGGCGGGAGTTTATACCCGTTGCCGACAGGCACAAGCTTCGCAGCGGCCTAGGCCGATTTGTAGTCCGAACTTTTCCGGTTGATCACACGCCGTCTCCAGACGGTACTTAAACGGCCGGGCCTATGGCTCGTTCCATGCGGGCGGGCTTCTAGTCACTTCATTAGAGAATGTCAATGAAGCTGCGGAAAGCGATCTTTTCGGGCAATTCTCAGCGTCCGGCCGTGGCCTTCGCCCGCTTCTCGCGCCGGCGCTGCACCGACGACGGAATGCTCATGCTTTCCCGATACTTGGCTACGGTCCGGCGGGCGATGTCGACGCCGCTTTTCCTCAACATATCCACAATGGCGTCGTCCGACAGCACGTCGGCCGGCTTCTCGCCGTCGATCATCTCCCGGATGCGGTCGCGAACCGCCTCGGAGGAATGCGCCTCGCCACCGCCGGAGGCGGCGATCGAAGCGGTGAAGAAATAGCGCAGCTCGAACACGCCGCGCGGGGTCAGCATATATTTATTTGCGGTCACCCGGCTGACCGTCGATTCGTGCATGCCGATGGCGTCGGCGACCGTGCGCAGGTTGAGGGGCCTGAGATGCCGCACCCCGTGCGCTAGGAACGCGTCCTGCTGGCGCACGATCTCGGAGGCGACCTTGAGGATGGTCCTGGCCCGCTGGTCCAGGCTCCTGGTCAGCCAGTTGGCGTTCTGCAGGCACTCGGACAGGAATTCCTTCTCGGCCTGGTTCCGGGCGCGGCGGGAGACCTCGGCGAAATAGATGTGGTCGACGAGCACCCTCGGCAGCGTCTCGGGGTTGAGCTCGACCGTCCAACTGCCGTCGCCCGCCGCGCGCACCTCGACATCGGCCACGATCGCATCCGTGTTGCCGCCGGCGAATCGCGTGCCCGGGTTCGGGTCGAGCCCGCGTATCTCCGCCAGCATGTCGAGCAGGTCGTCCTCGTCGACGCCGCAGATGCGCTTCAGGGAAGCGAAGTCGCGGCGCGCCAGAAGGTCGAGATGTCCGAGCATGGCCCGCATAGCCGGGTCGAGCCGGTCGCGCTGCGCAAGCTGCAGCGACAGGCATTCGGCAAGGTTGCGCGCGAAAAGCCCGGCCGGCTCGAAGGTCTGGCAGACGGACAGCACCGCGGCGATGTCGTCGACGCTGGCGCCCAGCCGTCCGGCGATCTCGGCGATGTCGGCCCGCATGTAGCCGTCGTCGTCGAGGTTCTCCGCCAGTTCGCGGGCGATCAGCCGCGCCGCAGGATCGGTGAAGGCGAAGGCGATCTGCTCGCCGACATGGTCGCGCAGCGTGACGGAAGCGGCCGCCATGTCGTCCATGTCGAAACCGGCCTCGGAGCGGCTGCCGGCGCCGCCGCCAGCCGACTTCCATTGCGCTGCAAGATCCGGCCCAAGCCTCTCGGAGGTGCCGGGATCGTCGGGAAAGATGTTTTCCAGCGAACTGTCGAGCTTTTCGGACATCGCCTCTGCGGTCCAGCCATGCTCGGTTTCGGTCCAGTCGCCCTCCGATGCCGTCTCCGCGCTCCCTTCATGCTTCTGCAACTGGTCGCTTACGGCGTCATCGCGCGGCTCGGCGCGGTCGAGCAGGGGATTGCGCTCGATCTCCTCGTCGACGAAACGGTCGAGCTCCATATGGGTGAGCTGCAGCAGCTTGATGGACTGCATCAGCTGCGGGGTCATCACAAGCGACTGTGACTGCCTCAACTGAAGTTTGGCCGTCAGTCCCATGATGCGAACGCCCTGTCCCCGCTTGCTCGGTTCTCCCGCCTGCTCGTCCGCTCGCCCTCATCGGCGGATCTGCCAGCCATAAGAAATGGCCCGGCTTTTGCTTGTCAAGGGAGACTGGGTAACACGCCGGCCTTACCGGAGCGTTTAAAGCGTGGGTCAAAGGGCGCCGGAGCGGGTTTCCAGGCGGTGCGGCGCTCTAATACAGGAGACGGAGTAATCCGTCAGAGCGTGAAGCTCTCGCCGAGATAGAGCCGCCTGACGTCGGGATTGGCGACGATCTCGTCCGCCTGGCCATGCGTCAGCACCTCGCCGGCGTGGATGATGTAGGCGCGGTCGATGAGGCCGAGCGTCTCACGCACATTGTGGTCGGTGATGAGCACGCCGATGCCGCGCGCGGTCAGATGCCGGACCAGTTGCTGGATATCGGCGACCGCGATCGGATCGATGCCGGCGAAGGGTTCGTCGAGCAGCATGTAGTTCGGCCGGCTGGCCAGCGCCCGGGCGATCTCGAGCCGCCGCCGTTCGCCGCCCGAAAGCGACAGCGAGGCGGCTTTCCTCAGATGCGAGATGTGGAATTCCTCGAGCAGGGCGTCGAGGTCGTGCTCGCGCTTCTTGCGGCTCTTCTCGACAACCTCCAGCACCGCGCGGATGTTCTGCTCGACCGTCAGGCCGCGGAAGATCGAGGATTCCTGCGGCAGATAGCCGATGCCGAGCCTGGCGCGGCGGTACATCGGCATCGAGGTGACGTCGAAGCCGTCGATCTCGATGGTGCCGTGGTCGACGGGCACCAGCCCGGTGACCATGTAGAAGCAAGTGGTCTTGCCGGCCCCGTTCGGCCCGAGCAACCCGACCGCCTCGCCGGCCCTGACGCCCAGCGAGACGCCGTTCACCACGCGCCGGCTCTTGTAGCTCTTGGTCAGGCCCTTGGCGATCAGGGTCCCCTTGAAGGCAGCGATCTCGCTGCGCTTCACGGCAGGCGCGGCAGGCTTGCGCCGGCCAAACAGGCGCGACAGAAAAGAAGGCTGCTCAGTCATTACTGCCTGGATGAAGGATCGAGCTTCATCTGCACCCGACCGCCGGCCTTCGAGCAACCGTCGACCTGGGCCTGGCCCGACTTCATCTGCACGGTCAGCTTACAGCCGCGCAGCACGTTGTTGCCTTCCGACAGCACGACCTCGCTCCCGGAGAGCACCAGCACCTCGGTCTTCATGTCGAACGTGCCCCTGTCGCCGGTGGCGACCTGGCGGTCCGACTTGACGTAGACCTTGCCGTCGACCTCCAGCCGCTCGATGTTCGACGAGCCGGTGGCCGCCGAGCCGCCATCCTTGGCGTAAAAGACGGTCATCGTGCCGGATTTCAGAAGCGTCGGCCCCTGGGTGACGCTGACATTGCCGGTGAAGATCGCCTTGTTCTCGCTTTCGCGGACCTCGAGCTTGTCGCTCTCGATCTCGATCGGCTCGTTGCCGTTGAGGCGCAGCCCGGTCAGGCGGTTCTCCACCGCGGTTTGCGCAAAGGCCGCGCCGCATCCGAGATACAGCGCGGCGAGGGCCGCCAGCGCCGCGAAAGGCCTAGTTCGACGCATTAGTGCCTCCCCTGGCCGCCTGGGCGGCCTTCATCTGAACCGGGTCAATATGCACGCGCACACGCGTCTCGAAAACCACCCGCTTGCCGTTGTCGAGCACCGCCATGGAATCCGCGGTTATCCGCGACCCATGCGCCTGGATATCGACCGGTGCGGCGCTTTTCAAGCTGCCGTTGTTGATGTCGAGAAAGGCGGACTTCAGCTTGGCGACCAGACCGTCGGTGGTGGTGACGAGGATGTCGGTCGGCACGTCCAGCGTGTTGGCCTTCCGGTCGTAGACGCCGCTGACGGCCTCGACCCTCGCCCAGTTCGCCGCCTCGACCGGCATCTTGGCGTCGATGCCGTCCAGGTTGACGATGTCCTGCTTGTCGAAATCCTGGATGGCGCGGGTGGCGTTCACCGAATAGGGCCTGCCGTCCTTGGTGAAGCCTTCGAGCTTGGGGCTGTTCATCACCAGCTTGCCTTCGGCAAAGGCCGTGCCTTCCGTCTGGATGGCAACGGCCGCCGGCGTCGACATGAAGGAATAGCCGGCGAAGCCGGCAGCGAGCGCCACGGCAAGCAGCGGCAGCACCACCTTCAGGCGGCGCACCCGGCGCGAATGGCGTTCCGCGCGGCTGAAGGCTTCGGCGCGCGCATTCGCGGTATCTCCCGCGGGGGAGATCGCAAAATCCGCGTAAGTGTCGGTTGGTCCGATCGATCGCGCCAACGCGCCCGCCTTCCGTTCATCAATCCTGGAATGTCCGGCCGGGCCGGATTACTCCGAATAAATCCACCATTCCGGCCCGACCGATCCCAGTCGGCCGATTTCACGTCGTAGCCGGTCGTCGCGGCAGGGTGAGGGCCGGACGCGAACCCAATATCATCACGAAATCTTACACGATCGCGATTTGCACCCCAATATGGTTATTTTGGGAAGTTTGACCAGTCCAACCGCGCGCGGTCCGAACGTCGCAGGGACGGAGAAACCGGGTAGCGGCAGGGGCCGCGTTGTTCTAAAAACACTTTTTCCCCGCCGGCACAGGAGAATTATCCCATGGCCATGCGCGCCGACGACCTGATCGACCGACGCCGCCTGCGGCGAAAGCTCACCTTCTGGCGGGTCGCCGCACTTGTGATTGCAGCCGTCGCGCTGGTCTCCGCCGCCAGCTGGATGCTGCGGGGGGATTTCGGCGGGACGGCCGCCAACCACATCGCCAAGGTCCGCATCGAGGGAACGATCACCGAAGACGAGGAACTGCTCGAGCGGCTGGAGAAGATCCGCAAGTCAAGCGCGGTGAAGGGCGTCATCCTCGCCATCGATTCGCCCGGCGGCACCACGGCGGGCGGCGAGGCGATCTTCAACGGGGTGAGGAAGCTCGCAGCCGAAAAACCCGTCGTCGCCCAAGTCGGCACGCTTGCCGCTTCGGCGGGCTACATGATCGCCAGCGCCAGCGACCACATCGTCGCGCGCCAGTCCTCCATCGTCGGCTCGATCGGCGTGCTGGTGCAGTTTCCCGATGTCACCGGGCTGATGGACAAGCTCGGCATCAAGCTCGAGGAAGTCAAATCATCGCCGCTGAAAGCGGAGCCCTCGCCGTTCAATCCGACCACGGACGAGGAACGCGCGATGATCCGCTCGATGATCCTCGACAGCTACGACTGGTTCATCGGCCTCGTCGACGAGCGCCGGCCGCTGACCAGGAGCGAGGTCGTCGCGGTCGCCGACGGATCCGTCTTCACCGGCCGCCAGGCGCTGCAGAAGAAACTGGTCGACGAACTCGGCGGCGAGGACGAAGCGATCGGCTGGCTCGCCACGAAGGGGGTAGACGGCAGCCTCGAAGTCGTCGAATGGAAGTCCAAGAACGGCGGCTGGTTCCTGTCCTCCGAAGCGCTGGCCGGGACACTGGCCAGGCTCGTCGGACTGCCCGACCAGGGAATGGCTCTCCTTAAGGAAATCGGCGGCGAGCGCTTGTTTCTTGACGGTCTCCTGTCAGTCTGGCAACCTGAAAAGGCCATTTTGGGCGACTGAAAAAGACAATAAAATCATCCGCATATTCCGATAGAACGATATTGGCGGGGACCGCGCTCATGATCAAATCCGAACTCGTGCAGCTTATCGCGTCACGCAATCCGCATCTGTTTCTCAGGGACGTCGAGAACATCGTCAGCGCCATTTTCGAGGAGATCACCGACGCGCTCGCCGAAGGGAACCGGGTCGAACTTCGGGGGTTCGGCGCGTTCTCCGTGAAGAATCGCCCGGCAAGAACGGGCCGCAACCCCAGGACGGGCGAATCGGTGGAAGTCGAGGAGAAATGGGTGCCGTTCTTCAAGACCGGCAAGGAGTTGCGTGAAAGGCTGAACGGCGGCAAGTAAGCCGCCGCGCAAGGTACCGCCGATGGTCAATCGCTTGCTTCTCATCGCGGTCTTCGTGCCGCTCGCCATCGTTCTGGTGGCGCTCGCCGTTGCCAATCGCGGTGCAACCCCCTTCACGCTCGATCCCTTCAACCCGGGCAATCCGGGCCTCACCTGGCAGATGCCGCTCTTCGTACTCCTCTTCGCGGCAATCGCCGTCGGCATGATCGTCGGCAGCCTGGCGACATGGGTGAGGCAGGGCCGCTACCGCAAGCTGGCGCGCCAGCGCGGCCAGGAGGCCGAGACGCTGCGGCAGGCAGCCGCCCGCACGCCGGCCCAATCCGCACCGCAACTGCCGCGGCCGTGACCCTTCCGCCGAGCCTGGGAGCCCGACGATGCTGATTCTGTCGGCCGACGACGTCGACCGCGCACTGACCTTTCCGAGCCTGGTCGAGACGCTGCGGGCAGCGTTCAAGGCGGGCGCGATCCAGCCGGTCCGCCACCATCACACGATAGCGCGGCCGGACGGCGCCGCCTCGACGCTGCTCCTGATGCCGGCCTGGACCGATCTCGACGCGGCGGGCACGTCGGACGGTGGCTATATCGGGGTCAAGGTCGTCACCGTCTCGCCCGACAACAATGCGGTCGGCAAGCCGGCGGTGATGGGCGTCTACCTGCTGCTCGACGGCAGGACCGGCGAAACCAAGGCTTTGATCGACGGACAGCGGCTGACCCTGTGGCGGACGGCCTCGGCTTCCGCGCTTGCCGCCGACTATCTTGCGCGCAAGGATGCGTCCAAGCTTCTGATCGTCGGCGCCGGCGCATTGTCGCCGTTCCTGGCGCGCGCGCATTCGGCGGTCCGGCCGATCCGTGAGATCCGCATCTGGAACCGGACGGCCGCCAACGCCGAGAAGGCCGTCGCGAAACTTGCGGGCCTCGGCCTTTCCGCGACGGTGGCCGAGGATCTCGACGCGGCGCTCGGCTGGGCCGACATCGTCTCGGCCGCGACCATCACGACAATCCCCCTCGTCAAGGGCGCGCTGCTGAAGCCAGGCACGCATGTCGACCTCGTCGGCGCCTTCACGCCGACCATGCGCGAGAGCGACGACGAGGCGATCCGCCGCGCCCGTGTCTATGTCGACACGCGTGCCGGCGCGACCAAGGAGGCCGGCGACATCGTGCAGGCCCTCGCCTCGGGCGTGCTCACGCCGGAAGCGATCGTTGCCGACCTGCACGAACTGGCGCGCGGCGAGAAGAAGGGCCGCGAAAGCGCCGACGAGATCACCCTGTTCAAGTCGGTTGGCGCCGCGCTCGAGGATCTCGCCGCTGCCGTCGCGGTGTTCGGCGCCTCCGGACGCTGAACCCAGCCCGGAGGAACCCGATGCCGGATGCCGCGTTGGGCCCGATCATGCAAAGCGGCGCCTTCATGCTGTCCTCGTCCGTGCTCGCGGCGACCGTCGCGGCGCTGAGCCTCGGACCGTCCTTCGCCCATCTTCTGGAATCGGGGCCGCGCCTGCAGGTCTGGTCGCCGCAACTCTGGCGCGAGGCGACGGTCTTCAACCAGCAATTCAAATTCTTCCTGATCGTCGGCGCGCCGCTTGATATCGCCGCCATCCTGGTGCCTTCCGTGCTGACGTTGATGCTGCGCGGCGACGCTCCCGCCTTCGGCTTCGCCCTGGGCGCCACCGCGTTCTTCGTCCTGGCGCTGGCCGCCTGGTTCCTGATCGTCTCGCCGGCCAACGCCGTTCTCGCGACCTGGACGCCAGGACCGGTTCCGGACGGTTTCGACGCCATCCGCTGGCAATGGGAGGTCGGCCACATGGCGGTGGCGGGGCTGAAGCTCGTCGGCTTCGTCCTGCTCGCCTGTGCCCTCGTGACGATGCACCGGCCCGCCTGATCGCCTCTTCGTTGCGCCGCACCCTCGCCTGTGCCAAAAGCGGCACGTCGAAGCCCGAGGACCTCCCTTGAAGCCAGCGCGGCACAATCGCGGCGAACACCAGCGGCGGCCGCAACAGCGGCAAGCCGGCGAGGATGCGCGCCGGAAAACGCCCGAGCCCGCGCCACGCCAGCTTCCGCCGCGCCGTACCGGAGCGCTGCCGGCCGAAAAGCTGCCGCTCATCCTCGAAGTCTCGCCGAACGCGGACTATGCGCTGCTCGACAGCGGCGACGGCGAGAAGCTGGAGCAATACGGCCCCTACCGCATCGTCCGGCCCGAAGGACAGGCGATCTGGCGGCGCGCGCTGCCGGAAGGCGAATGGAACCGCGCCGACGCCATCTTCACCGGCGACACGGACGAGGAAGGCATGGGTCGCTGGCGTTTTCCGAAGACGCCGCTCGGCGAGACCTGGCCGATGAAGCATGACGGCGTGCACTATCTCGGCCGCTTCACCTCCTTCCGCCATGTCGGCGTGTTTCCGGAACAGGCGTCGCACTGGGACCACATGGCCGGGCTGATCGAGAAAGCCAGGCGGCCGGTGAAGGTGCTGAACCTCTTCGGCTACACCGGGCTTGCGTCGCTCGTGGCAGCGCGGACGGGCGCCGAAGTCACCCATGTCGACGCCTCGAAGAAGGCGATCGGCTGGGCGCGGGAGAACCAGGAAGTCGCCGGCCTGACGCAGAAGCCGATCCGCTGGATCTGCGAGGACGCCATGAAATTCGCCGAGCGCGAGGCGCGCCGCGGCAACCTCTACGACATCGTGCTGTTCGACCCGCCCGCCTATGGCCGCGGACCGAAGGGCGAGGTCTGGCAGCTCTTCGAGGACCTGCCGATGCTCACCGACCTCTGCCGGCAGATCCTGACGCCGAAGCCGCTCGCCGTGGTGCTGACGGCGTATTCCATCCGCGCCTCCTTCTTCGCCATCCATGCGCTGATGCGCGATACCTTCGCCGGAATGGGCGGGACGGTGGAATCCGGCGAACTGATCATCCGGGAGAAGTCGGCGGGCCGCGCTCTGTCGACCTCGCTGTTCTCGCGGTGGGTCGCGGCATGAATACGCATCGCGCCGGCGGCGCCCCGGGCCAAGTCAAGGAGGTCACCAGCCTCGCCAATCCCCTGGTCAAGGAAATCAAGGCGCTGGCGCTGAAGAAATTCCGCGACGAGCAGCACGCCTTCATGGCCGAGGGGCTGAAGCTCATCATCGACGCGCTCGACCTCGGCTGGTCGATCAGGACGCTGGTCTTCGCCAAGTCGGCGCGCGGCAACCAGGCGGCGGAGAAGGCGGCCGCCCGCACCGTCGCTGCCGGCGGCACCGTGCTCGAAGTGTCGGAGAAGGTGCTCACCGCCATCACCCGGCGCGACAATCCGCAGGCGGTCGTCGGCGTCTTCTCGCAGCGGTTGCTGCCGCTGAAAGATATCCGCCCGGCTGCGGGCGACGTCTGGGTGGCGCTGGACCGGGTCCGCGACCCCGGCAATCTCGGCACGGTCATCCGCACGGTCGACGCCGTCGGCGCCAAGGGCGTCATCCTGATCGGCGATGCCACCGATCCCTTCTCGCTGGAGACCGTGCGCGCCACCATGGGCTCGATCTTCGCCGTGCCGGTGGCGAAGGCTTCGCAGGACGCGTTCCTGGCATGGCGGAAGGGTTTTTCCGGTCTGGTCGCCGGCACCCATCTCAAGGGCGCGGTCGACTACCGTTCGGTCGACTTCGGCGGCCGCCCGGTGCTGCTCGTCATGGGCAACGAGCAGCAGGGCCTGACCGACGATCTCGCCCAGAGCTGCGACCGGCTGCTCAGGATTCCTCAGGCCGGCCGCGCCGATTCGCTCAACCTGGCGGTCGCCACCGGTGTCATGCTTTTTGAAATCCGGCGCTCGGCGCTGAAGCTCGACGGAGACGTGCTTTCGTGAAACGGCTTGCAGCCTATGCCGGACTGGCGGCCGTGGCGGTCGCGCTCGACCAATGGATCAAATATCTGGTCGAGACGCGCCTCGTCATGCATCAGATGGTCGAGGTCGTGCCGTTCCTGGCTCTCTACCGCACCTACAACACCGGCATAGCCTTCTCGATGCTGTCCTCCTTCGGCGACACCGGGCTGATCGTCGTCTCGCTCGCCGTCGTCGCCTTCGTGCTCTACCTTGCCAGCCGCTCCACCGACGACCAGTGGATCGCCCGACTCGGCTTCGCCCTCATCATCGGCGGCGCCATCGGCAATCTCATCGACCGCGCGGTCTACGGGCATGTCATCGACTACATCCTGTTCCACACGCCGGTCTGGTCCTTCGCCGTCTTCAACCTCGCCGACGTCTTCATCACGGTCGGCGCCGTGACCGTTCTGCTGGACGAGTTCCTGGGCTGGCGCCGCCAGCAAGGGAACGCCGGGCCGGCCGACTGAAGCCGCCGCGACCGTCAAACCTGCGGGAGAAAACATGTCGGAAAAATTCAAGGCGATCCTGATCACCCGCGATGAAGAGAAGAGGCAGTCGGTCGCCATAGCCGAACTCGCCGAGACGGAGCTGATGGAGGGCGACGTCACCGTCCGGGTCGAGGCGACGACGGTGAACTACAAGGACGGGCTGGCGATCACCGGCAAGGCGCCGGTCGTCCGCCGCTTCCCGATGGTGCCGGGCGTCGATTTCGCCGGCACGGTCACCGTCTCCAGCCATCCCGACTGGAAGGCCGGCGACAAGGTCATCCTCAACGGCTGGGGCGTCGGCGAGGTGCATTACGGCGCCTATGCCGGGAAGGCCCGGGTCAAGGGCGACTGGCTGGTGCCGCTGCCTGCCGGGCTGAGCGCCAGGGATGCGATGGCCGTCGGCACGGCCGGCTATACGGCGATGCTCTGCGTCATGGCCCTCGAGCGGCACGGCATCTCGCCGGCGCGCGGCCCGGTAATCGTGACCGGTGCGGCCGGCGGCGTCGGCTCGGTCGCGATCGCGATCCTTTCCAGGCTCGGCTACACGGTCATCGCCTCGACCGGCCGACCGGCCGAGGCGGACTACCTCAAGGACCTCGGCGTTACCGAAATCGTCGCGCGCGAGGAGCTTGCCGCGCCGGGCAAGCCGCTCGGCAAGGAGCGCTGGGCGGGCGGCGTCGACACGGTCGGCAGTCATACGCTCGCCAATGTGCTGTCGATGACCTCCTATGGCGGAGCGGTCGCCGCCTGCGGCCTCGCCGGCGGCATGGACCTGCCGACGACAGTGGCGCCCTTCATCCTGCGCGGCGTGTCGCTCGTCGGCATCGATTCGGTGATGGCGCCGAAGGAGCTCCGGCTCGAGGCCTGGCGGCGCGTCGCCACCGATCTCGACCGCGGCAAGCTCGAGGCGCTGACCCGGGCGATCGGCTTCGACGACATCATCGAGGCGGCGAAGGACATCGTCGAAGGCAAGATCAGGGGCCGGATCGTCGTCGAAATGTAAGAATCGCGCCCGGAAAGCCCGGTTTGCGGCGATTCCGGCGACCGCTAAAATTCGAACGATCGGCCAAAAACTTCCCTAATCTGTCTCTGCCAAGAATGCGGCATGACCACAGGTTTGGGGCAGGACTACAAACTGTCGGCGGAAACGGCCGCCGCCAGCGCCGAGGCGGAGACGCGCCGCCTCGTGGCAGCGCCGCCGCTGGCGCCGGACATGCCGAAGCGCACCTCGCGCCCGCTGTCCTATGCGACCGCCGTCGCCATCATCGTGCTCGCCGGCGTGGCGCGGCTGACCGGCGCGCCGAACTTCCTCGTCATCGCACTGGCGACGATCGGCGTCATCTGCCTCGTCGTCCTGGCGCGGGCGATCCGCGGCGAAAACCGCGCCAGGTCCATCATGTCGGCGAGCACGGCGCGCAACCGGGCGGAGATCGAGACGCTCGCCGACCGCATGTGGGAGCTGCAGGAAAGCGAGGAGCGCTTTCGCGGCCTGATCGACGCGCTCGGCGATCTCGTCGTCCATCGCGACCGCGAGGGCTGCATCGTCTACGCCAACAAGGTTTTTGCCGAACTGATCGGCGTCGACCAGCGCGACCTCGTCGGCCAGACCCTCGCCCAGATCGGCGTAGACGTCGGCATCGTGCCGGATGCGGCTTTTGCCGCCGGCGAGTGCCTCAGCTCGACCGACGTCGCGATCCGCTCGGCGGGCGGCATCCGCTGGTTCTCGTGGATCGAGCTGTCGGTGCGCGACAAGGCCACCGACCATGTCTCGCACCGCGCCATCGCCCGCGACATCACCTCGCGCAAGCGGGCGGAGACGGCGCTGATCAATGCGCGGGAGCGCGCCGAATACGCCAGCCAGGCGAAGTCGCGGTTCCTCGCCACGGTGAGCCATGAAATCCGCACTCCGATGAACGGCATCATGGGCATGGCGACCCTGCTCGCCGACACCGAGCTGTCGCCGGAGCAGCGCACCTATGTCGGCGCGGTCTCGACCTCGGCGGCCGCGCTACTCGCGCTGATCGAGGACCTGCTCGACTATTCCAAGATCGAGGCCGGCCGCTTCGACGCCGAGCCGCAGCCGATGTCGCCGCGCGAGATCGCCGACAATGTGGTCGAGCTGCTCGCGGCGAAGGCCTTCGCCAAGGATATCGGGCTTGGCTGCCATGTCGCGCCCGACGTGCCGCAGATGATCACGGCAGACCCCGGCCGCGTGCGCCAGGTGCTGCTCAACCTGCTCGGCAACGCAGTCAAGTTCACCGACGCCGGCGGCGTTCTGCTGACCGTCACCCGGACGAAGACCGAGAAGGGCGACCTGATCCGCTTCGCCGTCTCGGATACGGGGCCGGGACTGCAGCCCGAAGACACCGACCGCATCTTCGAGGAGTTCGAGCAGGCCGACGGGAGCTCAACCCGGACGCATGGCGGCGCCGGTCTCGGCCTCGCCATCTCGAAACGTCTCGTCGATTCCATGGACGGCACGATCTCGGTCGCCAGCCAGCCCGGGAAAGGTTCCGAGTTCGCCTTCGAGATTCCCGCAGCCGCGCCGCAGGACGGGAACCAGATGCGCGGCGCAGTGCTCAAGGGACGCAAGGCCGTCGTGCTGTCGACGAATGCCGTCGAGGCCGAGGCGATCGCGATGACCGTCCGTGCACATGGCGGGACGGTCGAGGTCGCGGCGACCGTCGCCCAGGCGTCCGCGCTGGCCGAGGGCTGCAACGCGCTGCTCGTCGACGCGGCGATCGAAAGGGCAGACGGCAGGGTGCTCAAGCGCCTGCGCCAGGGCGGCTTCCCGACGGCCGACGCCATCACCATGATTGCGCCGACGGACCGGGGCCTGCTCGGCGAATTCCGCGCCAGCGGCTATTCGACGTTCCTCGCCAGGCCGGTGCGGGGCGAGACGCTGCTGCGCGTGCTGCTCGCCAGCATCTCGACGCCGCAGCCGCCGGTCCATGCGGCGGCGCCGCACACCACAGCCACGGCGCCTCGCGCCAACAACAGGCTGCCCGGGCTCGCCGTGCTGGTCGCCGAGGACAACGACATCAACGCAATGCTGGCGCGCGCCACCCTTCTCAAGGCGGGACACCGCGTGGACATCGTCGGCAACGGCAAGGCGGCCGTCGAGGCGGTCACCGGCGGCGGACGCAAGCGCCGCTATGACGTCGTCCTCATGGATCTCCACATGCCAGTCATGGACGGGCTCGACGCCATCGCCGCCATCCGCCGCTACGAGGAGGAGGTCGGCGTGCCGCCGGTGCCGATCATGGTGCTGTCGGCCGACAGCCAGGAGAAGACGAGGCACGCGGTTCTCGCGCATGGGGCGAGCGGCTTCGTCACCAAGCCCATCGATCCGGCGGCGCTCGTGCGCACCGTGGAAGAGCGCGCCGCGGCCTGATTTTTACCGCCGTCCTGAGCCGGCTTGGCTTTTTCCGGGGCCGGCGAACTATTGCCCCAACGGCTTGATCACGGTACTGTCACAGTGTTGTTGCAAAGCGTGCGTATCCCGCGCCAGGAGAGGATGGCTCGAAGGAGAATCACTCGTGCAGGCTTTGCCGAACCGTGAGGTCCATCCAGCCGCCGTGACGGCGATGCTCGCCGAACGCTTCGCAGACGATGCCCTTTCCGCGGACACGCTCGGGCGCATAGGCGCGCTGGAAGTACGCCTTGCCCGCGATGCCGCCGAGGTCGCCGCCGCGCAGGAAGTCCGTTACCGCGTCTTCTATGAAGAACTCGGCGCCACGCAGGCCGGCATCGAGGCCGCTACAGGGCGCGACGTCGATCGCTTCGACGAGGTCTGCGATCACCTCCTGGTGTTCGACACCTCGCTTCCCGGCCCGGACCACCGGCGCATCGTCGGCACCTACCGGCTGCTGCGACAGGAGATCGCCACCGAGGCCGGCGGCTTCTATTCGGAAGGCGAGTTCGAACTGAAGAGGCTGGTCGCACGCCATCCGGGCCAGCGTTTCCTCGAGCTCGGACGCTCCTGCGTGCTGCCGCAATACCGGTCCAAGCGGACGATCGAAATCCTCTGGCAGGGCATCTGGGCCTACATCAACCACTACCGCATCGGCGTGATGACGGGCTGCGCATCCTTCCACGGCACGGTGCCGGCGGCGCATGCCGAGGCGCTGTCCTATCTGGCGCACAATTGCCGCGCCAGCCTGGAGTGGGACGTCCGCGCCGTGTCCGGCCGCTACTGCCCGATGGACCTGATGCCCGTCGAGGCGATCGGCATGAGGTCGGCGCTGGCCGCCATGCCGCCGCTGATCAAGGGCTATCTTCGCGTCGGCGCGAAGGTCGGCGACGGCTGCGTGATCGACCATCAGTTCGGCACCGTCGACGTCTTCATCGTCATGCCGGTCCAACAGATCGCCGCCCGCTATGTCAGCTATTACAGCGGAGAGGCGGAGCGCTTCGCGGCCTGACGGGCCATGCCCCGAGACCGGGCCATGCAGGAAGACCCGGCGGCGCGCCGCAAGCTGCTCGCCGCGCTCGACGGCCTGCCCGACATCGTCGAAGCCACTTCCTATGGCGAACCCGCCTTCAAGGTCGGCAAGAAATTCCTCTGCCGCATCAGGGACGCCGACATCCTCGTGGTCATCTGCCCGCTGGAGGAGAAAGAGATGCTGATGGCGGCAGCGCCCGGCATCTATTTCGAGACCGACCACTACAAGGGCTGGCCGGCGGTGCTCGTCCGTCTCAAGGAGATCGCGCCGGACGAGCTGCGCCATCGGCTGCGCAAGGCATGGCTGGCGCAGGCGCCAAAGCGTCTCGCCAAGCAATTGCTGGCGGAAAACGGGGAATAGTCAGGGAATGTCGTCCGGATGCCTGCCGGGACGGCTCCTGTAGGTCGGGAAACACCAGCCGAATTTCAGCGCTCCGCCGCGTATGGCGAAGGCAGTGGCGAAGGCGAGCAGCGCCGAGGCCGGGTCCGGCAGGCCGCCGAGATCCGCGGCCGTGAAGACGGCGGCGCCCGCCATGGCGGCGGTCACATAGATTTCGGGTTTCAGCAGCACCGACGGTTCACCCGCCAAAAGATCGCGAAGGATGCCGCCGAAGGTCGCCGTCAACGTACCCATGACGATGGCGACCACCGGCGATCCGGTGGCGGCCATGCCCTTGGCGGCGCCGAGCGCCGAATATGCCGACATGCCGATCGCATCGAGCCACAGGAGAAGCTTGTAGCGGGATTCGAGCCTGTGGGCGGCGAAGAAGACAAGCATGCCGATCGCCGCGCAGACCAGCACATAGGCGTGGTCCAGCACCCAGAAGACCGGAACGTCGAGGATCAGATCGCGGAACGTGCCGCCGCCGATGCCGGTCACGCTCGCCAGGAAGAGGAAACCGACGATGTCGAGCTGCTTTCGCGATGCGGCCAGCGCGCCGGTGGCGGCGAAGACGGCCACCCCCGCATAATCGAGCAACTGCAGGGAGCCCAAGGGAAAAGAAAGCAGCGACTGGAAGGGAAACATGGGGCCTCCTGCCTGGGGGCAGATTAGCCCTCAATTCCTTAATCGCTACTCCCTATTTGCGCGCCGTTTCCGCGCCAGAGGTCAGGCGTCCGTCTCGGCCTGGCCGTCGACCGGGCCGGGTTCCGGCTTCGCATCGTTTGCAGGCTTCGGACCGCCCTTGGCGACACCCACCATGGCGGGACGCAGCACCCGGTCGCCGATCGAATAGCCCGACTGCACGACCTGCACGACCGTATTGGCCGGCACGTCGGGATTGGGCACCTCGAACATCGCCTGATGGAAATTCGGGTCGAACTTCTCGCCCTCGGGCTGCAGTTTCTTGACGCCGTGGCGCTCGAGCGCGGCGAGCATGGCGCGCTCGGTGAGTTCGACACCCTCGATCAGCGCCTTGAAGCCGGCATCGCCGGAAGCCTTCACCTCGGCCGGAATGGCATCGAGCGCGCGGCCCAGATTGTCCGAGACCGACAGCATGTCGCGAGCGAAGTTGGCGATGGCATAGGAGCGCGCATCGTGCACGTCGCGCGCCGTACGGCGGCGCAGATTCTCCATGTCCGCCGCAACGCGCAGCGCGCGGTCCTTCAATTCCTCGTTTTCCTTGAGCAGTCGGACGACGGCTTCGTAATCGCCGTCGATCGCGCCTTCGGTCTTTTCGCTCGGGGCCTCGGCGGCCTGGTTCTCGTCGGGCGCGCGTTCTTCTTTTGCGTGGTCGCTCATAACGTGGTCCGTCAGTATTGGAAGTTGCGCCGCATATCGATGTTCGGGGTCGAAAAATCAAGTGCAGCGGCGCACGCAAGGCCCCCACCGCCGTCCAGCTGCCTCGACGAGCCGTCGGGAGCCATTAGCAATTAAGTCAAACTTTACCCTATCCGCCGGTGTTGCTTGCGTCGGGCGGGCTCGGCTGGAACCATTCAAAAGCGAGGAAGTTTTCCAACCAGCAAAAGTTTGGAAGAACCATGACCCGCAACAGACAGGACAGCTCGAAGATATTGCAGGAGGAAATCCGCCGGCAATTCGGTTCGACCGGGACGGTGCGCTTCCTGCATACTTTGCCTGCTTTTCAGGTCGAGCACGGTATTCCGGAACGGTTCAACAATCTTCTTTCGGAACTCGACCGGGCGGAATCCGACCAGCCGAGCTTCGGAACAGGCGGCGGAGGCTAAGCGGCCATCTTGGCCGCACCGGAAGGCCGTCGGCTTGCAAGCCGACGGCCTTTTGCCTTGAAGCGGCGTCCCTTCGCTCAGGCCGCCTTGCGCTCGTCGCGCATCAGGATTTCGCCGTAGCGGATCTCCGTGCCCAAGACCTTCAGGCATTCGCGCATGAAGTTGGAAAGGCCGGGCCAGCCCTTGGCCGAAACGAGGTTGCCGTCGACATGCGCGCCCGTCGGCGGCACGTCGATGTAGATGCCGCCGGCCAGCGTCACCTCAGGTTCGCAATATTGCAGCGCGGCGACCTCGCGTCCGCGCACCACGCCGTCGACGGCGATCAGGATCTGCACGCCATGGCAGATCGTGAAGATCGGCTTGCCGGTCTCGTGGAAGTGGCGGACGATCGCCTGCACGCCCTTGTCGATGCGGATGTATTCCGGCCCACGGCCGCCCGCGCAATAGACGGCGTCGTAGTCGGCCGGGTTCACGTCGGCGAAGGTCTTGTTGACGTAATAGTCGTGGCCGAGCTTTTCCGTGTAGGTCTGGTGGCCCTCGAAATCGTGCAGCGAGGTCTTGATCGCCTCGCCCGCCTTCTTGCCTGGACAGACCACATGGACCGTGTGTCCGACCGCATGCATGGCCTGCTCGAAGACGAAGATCTCGTATTCCTCGCTGAATTCTCCGACCAGCATCAGGATCTTCTTGCCTGGCATCGCTGTTCCTCCCTGGAAGCCATTTATTTCGACTAACGAAATAATGTCGGGCATCCTAAGGCGAGCCCAGGGAAAACGAAAGCCGGAATCGTCAATGTGGTCCGACCAGATCGGAGAAAGTCAGCCTAGACTTCGGAAGGCAGGTCTGCCCTTCCTTTTCTCGACTTTTCCTCCGTTTCGTGGCAACTCCCGCGCCATGACGCTCGATATAAAGATATGCGGCCTGAAGACCGAGGACGCGCTGGCAGCGGCGCTGTCCGGCGGCGCGTCGCATGTCGGCTTCATCTTTTTCCAGAAAAGCCCGCGCAACATCCTGCCTGCCGACGCCGGCCTGCTGCGCAGGGCCGCGGTCGGCCGGGCGAAGGCCGTCGCGGTGACCGTCGATGCCGACGATGCGACGCTCGACGCCATCGTCGCCGGGATGCGCCCCGACATGCTGCAGCTTCACGGCCGGGAGACGCCGGAGCGCGTCGCTTCGGTGAAGGCGCGCTACGGCCTGCCCGCGATGAAGGCCTTTTCCGTCCGCGAGGCAGCCGACCTCGATGCGATAGAGCCCTATCGCGGCGTCGCCGACCGCTTTCTCTTCGATGCCAAGCCGCCCCGGGGCGCCGAGCTTCCGGGCGGCAACGGCGTTCCGTTCGACTGGACCGTGCTCGCCGCGCTGAATCCCGGCATCGACTACATGCTCTCGGGCGGACTGAATGCCGCAAATATCGGCGAGGCGCTGCGGCTGGTGCGCCCGTCCGGCATCGACGTCTCGTCGGGGGTCGAAAGCGCGCCCGGCGTCAAGGACGTCGCGCTGATCGAGGGCTTTTTCGAGGCCGTCCGCGCTGCGGGCAAGAAAAGCGCCGCCTGAGGAGCACTCCGAGCCTGTTGCCTTCCTGCCGCTTAAAGGGCTAAGCGAAACCGACAGCGGCCGAAACCAAGCATACCAATCGCAAGCCGCTCACCGGGAACCACAATGAACAAGCCGATCGAGCCCAACTCCTTGCCTAATTCCTTCCGCACCGGACCCGACGAGCAGGGCATGTTCGGCATGTTCGGCGGCCGTTTCGTCGCCGAGACGCTGATGCCGCTCATCCTCGACCTCGAGCGCGAGTGGAACGCGGCCAAGCACGATCCGGCCTTCAGGGCGGAGCTGACGGGGCTCTCGACGCATTATGCCGGCCGGCCGTCAAAACTCTATTTCGCAGAAGGCCTGACGAAACACCTCGGCGGCGCAAAAATCTATTTCAAGCGCGAGGATCTGAACCACACCGGGTCGCACAAGATCAACAACTGCCTCGGCCAGATCCTGCTCGCCAAGCGCATGGGCAAGAAGCGCATCATCGCCGAGACCGGCGCCGGCCAGCACGGCGTCGCCTCGGCCACCGTCGCCGCCCGCTTCGGCTATCCCTGCATCGTCTATATGGGCGCCACCGACGTCGAGCGGCAGAAGCCCAACGTCTTCCGCATGAAGCTCTTGGGCGCCGAGGTCCGCCCGGTCAGCGCCGGCCACGGCACGCTGAAGGACGCCATGAACGAAGCCTTGAGGGATTGGGTCACCAATGTCGAGGACACCTATTACCTGATCGGCACGGCGGCCGGCCCGCACCCCTATCCGGAGCTGGTGCGCGACTTCCAGTCGGTGATCGGCTCGGAGGCGCGCGCCCAGATCCTCGAGCAGGAAGGCCGGCTGCCCGACGTCATCATCGCCGCGGTCGGCGGCGGCTCCAACGCCATCGGCATGTTCCACCCCTTCCTCGACGACCGCTCCGTCAGGATCATCGGCATCGAAGCCGGTGGACGTGGGCTTCAGGGCATCGAGCACTGCGCCTCGATGAACGCCGGCAAGCCCGGCGTCCTGCACGGCAACCGTACCTATCTCCTGCAGAACGACGACGGCCAGATCCTCGACGGCCATTCCATCTCGGCCGGCCTCGACTATCCGGGCGTCGGACCCGAGCATAGCTGGCTGAGGGATTCCGGCCGCGTCGAATATGTCCCCATCCTAGACGACGAGGCGCTGGAAGCCTTCCAGCTCACCACCAAGGTCGAGGGCATCATCCCGGCGCTGGAGTCCGCCCACGCGGTCGCGCATGCGGTGAAGCTCGCGCCGACGCTTCCCAAGGACCAGATCGTCATCGTCAACCTGTCCGGCCGTGGCGACAAGGACGTGCATACGGTCGCCAAGATGATGGGCATGGAGATCTGATATGACCACCCGCATCGATCGTCGCATGGCGAAGCTGAAGACCGAGGGCCGGCCGGCGCTCGTCACCTATTTCATGGGTGGCGATCCCGACTACGCGACCTCACTCGCGATCATGAAGTCGCTGCCCGGGGCCGGCAGCGACATCATCGAGCTCGGCATGCCCTTTTCGGATCCGATGGCCGACGGCCCGGCGATCCAGGCGGCGGGGCTGCGCGCTCTGAAGGCCGGCCAGACGCTGCACAGGACGCTCGACATGGCGCGTGACTTCCGCGCCGGCGACGACGAGACGCCCATCGTTCTAATGGGCTACTACAACCCGATCTACATCTACGGCGTCGAGCGCTTCCTCGCCGATGCGAAGGCCGCCGGCATAGACGGGCTGATCGTCGTCGACCTGCCGCCGGAGATGGACGAGGAATTGTGCATCCCGGCGCTCAAGGCCGGCGTCAACTTCATCCGCCTCGCCACCCCCACCACCGACGACCGGCGCCTGCCCAAGGTGCTGCAGAACACGTCGGGCTTCGTCTATTATGTCTCCATGACCGGCATCACCGGCTCGGCGCTGGCCGACACCGCCAAGGTCGCCGAGGCGGTGACGCGCATCAAGGCGCACACGGATCTGCCGGTCTGCGTCGGCTTCGGCGTCAAGACGGCCGAGCAGGCGCGCACCATCGGCGCATCGGCCGACGGCGTCGTCGTCGGCACGGCCATCGTCAATGCTGTCGCCAACGTCATCGACCCGAAGGGCGGCGTCACCGCCGATCCCGCCGAAGCGGTGGCGACCCTGGTCAGCGGGCTCGCGCAGGGCGTACGTTCCGCCCGCCTTGCTCCCGCCGAATAGTTTCCCCATCTTCCCCCGAAACGGGAACCTCTGCCATGAACTGGATCACCAATTTCGTCCGTCCCCGGATCAACTCGATGCTCGGGCGCCGCGACATCCCCGAGAACCTCTGGATCAAGGATCCGGACAGCGGCGAGATGGTGTTCCACAAGGACCTGGAGAGCAATCAGTGGGTGATCCCCTCCTCCGGCCATCACATGAAGATTTCGGCCAAGGAGCGGCTGAAATTCTTCTTCGACAATGGCGAGTATGAGGCCCTGGAGAACCCCAAGGTCGTCCTGGACCCGCTGAAGTTCCGCGACGAGAAGCGCTACACGGACCGGCTGAAGGAAGCCAAGGCCAAGACCCAGCTCGAGGACGCCATCCTCAGCGCTACCGGCACGATCGAGGGCCTGCCCATCGTCGCCACCGTGCAGGACTTCGCCTTCATGGGCGGCTCGCTCGGCATGGCGGCCGGCGAGGCGATCGTCAAGGCCTTCGAGACGGCGCTCGCCCGCAAGCGGCCGATGGTGCTGTTCGCCGCTTCCGGCGGGGCGCGCATGCAGGAAGGCATCCTGTCGTTGATGCAGCTGCCGCGCACCACGGTCGGGGTCGACCGGCTGAAGGAGGCCGGCCTACCCTATATCGTCGTGCTGACCAACCCGACCACCGGCGGCGTCACGGCGTCCTATGCCATGCTGGGCGACGTGCACATCGCCGAGCCCGGCGCGCTGATCGGCTTCGCCGGCCCGCGCGTCATCGAGCAGACCATCCGCGAAAAACTCCCAGACGGCTTCCAGCGCGCCGAATATCTGATGGAGCACGGCATGGTCGACATGGTCGTCTCCCGCCTCGAGATGAAATCGACCGTCGCACGGCTGCTGAAGATCCTGCTGAAGACGCCGCTTCCGCAGGAGGCCGCCGAGCCCGAGATATTGCCGCCGGTGCCGGTGGCGCCCGAAACCCGTCCGCACGTCTGATACGGTGCGCGACATCGCGCGCCGCATCGCTCGATTGTGTGCATCGGCCTGCCGGGACTATCCTTGACCCGGCCCAGGACCCGGATATCCGGCCGGTCCCAGCCCTGGAACCTTGGATGACAACTCTCCTCGCAGACCGCGAAATCGAGCGCCTGATGGCGCTGCACCCGAAAGGCTACGACCTTTCGCTGGACCGCATCGCGCGGCTGCTCGACCGGCTCGGCAATCCGCAGGAGAAGCTGCCGCCGGTGATCCACATCGCCGGCACCAACGGCAAGGGCTCGGCCGCCGCCTTTTCGCGCGCAGTGCTGGAAGAGGCGGGCTACCGCGTGCATGTCCACACCTCGCCGCATCTGGTGAACTGGCATGAACGCTACCGCCTGGCCGCCGAGGGCGGCGGCAGGTTCGTCGATGACCGGCTGCTCGCCGACACCATAGCCCGCGTCGCCGACGCCAATCACGGCGAGACGATCACCGTCTTCGAGATCCTGACCGCCGTCACCTTCCTCCTCTTCTCCGAACATCCGGCCGACGCCGCGATCATCGAGGTCGGCCTCGGCGGCCGCTTCGACGCCACCAATGTCATCGCCAATCCCGCCGTCTCGCTGATCATGCCGGTGTCGCTCGACCACGAGGCCTATCTCGGCGACCGCGTGGAGCTGATCGCCGCCGAGAAGGCCGGCATCATCAAGCCGGGCTGCCCGGTGGTCGTCGGCGCGCAGGAGACCGAGGCGGCGCAGGCGGTGCTGGTGGAGACTGCCGAACGCCTGGGATGCCCGGTCACCGTCTATGGCCAGGATTTCCTCGCCTATGAGGAGAACGGCCGCATGGTCTACCAGGACGAGCACGGGCTGATGGACCTGCCGTCGCCGCTGCTGCCCGGCCGCCATCAATACGCCAATGCCGCGGCGGCGATCGCCGCCGTCCGGGCCGCCGGTTTCGATGTCGGCCATTCCGCCGTCGAACGGGCGATGAAAGGGGTCTATTGGCCGGGCCGCATGCAGCGGCTGCCGACAGGCAGGCTGACCCAACTCGCGCCGGAAGGCGCCGAGATCTGGGTCGACGGCGGCCACAATCCGGGCGCTGGGCTGGTTGTGGCCGAGGCGTTGGTCGAGCAGGAGGAAAAGCAGCCGCGACCGCTCTTCCTCATCTCGGGCATGCTCAATACCAAGGACCAGACCGGCTATTTCCGCGCCTTCGAAGGCATGGCCCGCCATGTCTATACGGTGCCGGTGAGCCTTTCGGAGGCCAGCGTCCCGAACAGCGAGCTTGCGCTCCGCGCCCAGGCTGCCGGCCTGTCGGCCGAGCCCGTCGCGTCGGTCGCCAACGCGCTGATGCTCCTGCGCGACACCTGGAGCGAGGACGAGACCCCGCCGCGCATCCTGATCGGTGGCTCGCTCTATCTGGCCGGCGAGGTGCTCGCGGAGAACGGCACGCCGCCGGTGTGACGGACAAGGCTAGCCTGCCTCGGCCGGCTTCCGCTCGACCAGTCCGACCGTATTGCCGCCCGGATCCTTCAGGAAAGCCATCCATTCCTCCTCGCCGGCCGTGCCGAACTGCCCCTCGCGGTCGTGGTGAACGAGCGCCGGTGGTGCGGTGAACGGTACGCCGGCTGCCTTGGCCGTCGCGTAGAAGTCGTCCAGTCCGGCCATGTCGAGATAAACCGTGCCAGCCGGCACGCCGTCGCTGAAGAACAGCCTGACGTCGCCGGCCAGCAGGAAGGCGATGCCCGGCGGGTCGTAGCGGGCGTGCACCGCTAGGCCGAGCACGTCGCGCCAGAAGGCGAGCGTCCTGTCGAGATCGCGGCCGGCGGACAAAGCCACCTGCCTGACCGCCCCGATCGTCGGCATGATTATATGGAGAAGCTGGTCCCGCAGCCGCAGGAAGCGACTGCGTTCGGGTTCCTGATCTGGAAGGACTGGCCCATCAGGTCGTCGACGAAGTCGATCACCGAGCCGCCCATATAGACCAGCGAGAGATCGTCGATCAGCACGGTGGCGCCGTTCTTCTCGATGGCGACGTCGTCGTCGTTCCTAGAATCGACGAGGTCGAACTTGTAGGAGAAACCCGAACAGCCGCCGCCCTCGACCGCAACCCGCAGCGCGATCTTGCCGGGCTCGCCGGCGACGATCTTGGCCACGCGCGCCGCGGCCGCGTCCGTCACGTCGACTTTCATCGTGGTCTTTGCGTCAGCGCCCATGGCGGCGTCACCTTGCTTTCGCGTTCCCATCATAGGTATGAACGGGCGAGGGGCAAGTCAACGGGCATCCGGGTCACGGCTACCCTGGGAACGGGGCATGGACGAAGCAGGCAAAGGCGCTGGAGAGCTTGGCGATATCGGCTTCGGCTATCGTCCGCGCGCGCCCTATGCCTGCGATCCGGCAAAATCCCGGGGCCGCTTCAAGGCCGAGCCGGAAAGCCCGACCCGCACGCCCTTCCAGCGCGACCGCGACCGCATCATCCATTCCACCGCCTTCCGCCGGCTGAAGCACAAGACGCAGGTCTTCGTCGCGCATGAGAGCGATCACTACCGCACCCGGCTCACCCATACGATCGAGGTCGCGCAGATCGCCCGCGCGCTCGCCCGTGCATTGCGCTGCGACGAGGACCTCGCCGAGGCGATCGCGCTGGTCCACGATTTCGGCCACACGCCGTTCGGCCATACCGGCGAGGACGCGCTGAACGTCAGGATGGCGCAATGGGGCGGCTTCGACCACAACGCCCAGTCGCTGCGCGTCGTCACCCGGCTGGAGCGCCGCTACGCCGAGTTCGACGGGCTGAACCTCACCTGGGAGACGCTGGAGGGCCTGGTCAAGCACAACGGCCCGCTGACGGACGCCGCGGGAAACGGGTTGAAGGGTCCGGTGCCGCAGGCGATCCGCGACTTTTCCGAGCTCTTCGACCTCGAACTCGACAGATATGCGAGCCTGGAAGCGCAGTGCGCGGCGATCGCCGACGACATCGCCTACAACACGCATGACATAGACGACGGGCTGCGCGCCGGCCTGCTCACCCTCGACATGCTGGAAACAGTGGCGTTGCCGGCCGGCATCCTGAAAACCGTGCGCGGGCGCTATCCGCATCTCGACGCCGTGCGCACCGGCCATGAACTGATGCGCCGCCAGATCACCATCATGGTCGAGGACGTGATCTCGGCCACCGGCGCCAGGCTAGCCTGCCTGGAGCCTCGGTCGCCGGACGACATCCGTACCGCCGGCGAAACGATGGTCACCTTCTCCGAGACGCTCGCCGCCGAGGAGAAGGAGCTGAAGAGCTTCCTCTACAAGAACATGTACCGGGCCGACGAGGTGCTGCGCGTGCGCGCCGACGCCGAGCGGGTGGTGAACGAGCTCTTCGACGCCTATTTCGCCGATCCGCGCCTGATGCCCGAGGGCTGGCGCGAGGGGCTCGACCGCGCCAGCGACCGCGTCAAGGCGCGCGACGTCGCCGATTTCCTCGCCGGCATGACCGACACCTATGCGCTGAAGGAACACCGGCGTCTGTTTGACCATACGCCGGATTTGAGCTAGGGCGCGCCCATAAATTCAACACTTGTGTGGAATGTCGCCCACTCGGTTGAATTCAGTCTTTGACGAAAGCCAACAATGAACATCTTCGCCGATTTCAACGAGCGGATCGTCAACGCCGTTCAAGCGCTGGACCTGAAGGACAGGGACGGGCGTGCGCTCGACCTGTCGCGCGTCGCGGTCGAGCCGCCGCGCGATGCCAGCCACGGCGACCTCGCCACCAACGCCGCCATGGTGCTGGCGAAGCCCGCCGGCCAGAATCCGCGCGCGCTCGCCGAGACCATCGCCGCCGCGCTGCGCTCCGACAAGGATATCGTCAGCGTCGATGTCGCCGGTCCCGGCTTCGTCAACATCAGGCTCGCCGACGCTTTCTGGCAGAAGCACCTGTCGGTCGTCCTCGCCGCCGGCACGGATTACGGCCGCTCGAGGATCGGCGGCGGCAAGAAGACGAATGTCGAATATGTCTCCGCCAACCCGACCGGTCCCATGCATGTCGGCCATTGCCGCGGCGCGGTGGTGGGCGATGCGCTCGCCAACCTGCTTGCCTTCGCCGGCTACGACGTCACCAAGGAATATCTGATCAACGACGCCGGCGCGCAGATCGACGTGCTCGGCCGTTCGGTCATGCTGCGCTATCGCGAGGCGCTCGGCGACGAGATCGGCGAAATCCCCGCCGGCCTCTACCCCGGAGACTATCTCGTCCCGGTCGGCCAGGCGCTCGCCGCCGAATTCGGCCGCGGCCTGCTGCAGAAGCCCGAGGACGAGGCTCTCGCCATCGTCAAGGACCGCACGATCGACGCCATGATGGTGATGATCAAGGAGGACCTCGCGCTGCTCAACGTGCATCACGAGGTGTTCTTCTCAGAACGCTCGCTGCATGCCGACAATGCCAGGAAGATCCGTGCTGCGATCAGCGACCTCACCCTCAAGGGCCACATCTACAAGGGCAAGCTGCCGCCGCCCAAGGGCGAGAAGTCGGACGACTGGGAGGATCGCGAGCAGACGCTGTTCCGCTCGACCGAGGTCGGCGACGATATGGACCGGCCGCTGGTCAAGTCGGACGGCTCCTTCACCTATTTCGCCGCCGATGTCGGCTACATCTACGACAAGATCGGCCGTGGCTTCGAGGAACTGATCTTCGTGCTCGGCGCCGACCATGGCGGCTACGTCAAGCGGCTGGAGGCGCTGGCGAGGGCCGTGTCGGACGGCAAAGTCGACCTCAAGGTCCTGCTCTGCCAGCTCGTGAAACTTTTCCGCGACGGCGAGCCGGTCAGGATGTCGAAGCGCTCCGGCGACTTCATCACGCTGCGCGAGGTGGTGGAGGAGGTCGGTCGCGACCCGATCCGCTTCATGATGCTCTACCGCAAGAACGACGCGCCGCTCGACTTCGATTTCGCCAAGGTCACCGAGCAGTCTAAGGACAATCCGGTCTTCTACGTGCAATACGCCTCGGCGCGCTGCCATTCGGTGTTCCGCCAGGCGCGCGAGCAGTTCCCGGGCGAGGAGTTCGCCCGCGGGGCGCTTGCCGCGTCGAGCGGCCTGCTTGCCGACGACGGTGAGCTCGGCCTCATCCGCAAGCTTGCCGAATATCCGCGCATGATCGAATCCGCGGCGCTGGCGCACGAGCCGCACCGCATGGCGTTCTATCTCTACGATCTCGCCAGCGCCTTCCACGGCCATTGGAACCGCGGCACCGAGAACCCGGACTTACGTTTTGTTAAGGTTAACGATCCACAATCGACCTATGCCAGACTAGGGCTGGTGCAGGCCGTCTCCGACGTATTGACGTCTGGCCTAGCGTTGATCGGGGCCGATGCGCCCACTGAAATGCGCTAGGTTTTGCCGTCTAACACCTGTCACCTTTTGCCCACATTGCGCTGGTAGGGACCAACCCTGCGCGACGTCCAAGGCGTCCGAATGTGTGCGAGTTCGGGAAAAATGGCAGACAAGAACCAGCTAAAAATCGCCGATCATGTCGACCTGGCGGACGACGATCCCTTTGCGGAACTGACCAGAATCATGGGTTTCGACCCGCGCCAGCCGGCGAGGCCCGCGGCGCAGCCTCAGGAAGCGCCCGCTCAGCAGGCTGCTCCGGTCGAACAGGCCGTCGAGGAAGACGATTTCAGTCTGGATCTGGAAAAGGAACTGCTTGGCGAATTCTCGCTCGACGATGAGGAGCCCGCGCATGATTTCGCGGTGGAAGCCGCCGATTTCGCCGTCGAGGCGCCCGCCTTGGAAGCCCCGGCCCAGGCCGGCGATGTTCGCTCTGATATCCCCGAGGTAGATTTCGACTTCGCGGCCGATTTCGAGGCCGCTCTGGCCACCTCCGGTCAGGAGGGCGGCGCTGCTGAAGACGACGCGGAATTCGATCTCGGTCTCACCGATGACGATGTCCAGGCGCTGGATGCCGAAGCGCCGCAGCCCGCTGCCGCCGAAACCTTCCAGGCCGACGACGGGGATTTCGATCTCGGCCTGACGGACGACGATGTCCGCGCGCTCGATGTCGAAGCCGCGCAGCCGGCAGCGCCGGTCGAGGCGATGGCCGCCACCGATGCCGATTTCGACGCCGCGATGGCCGACATAGACATGGATTTCGGCGACGCCTTCGCGTCGGAGGCCGAGCTGCCCGCCGAGGATGCGGTGGCGGCAACGGCGCAGGACGAGACGGTCGAGTCCGACGACCTGCACCTGTTCGACGAAGCCGACTTCCGCCTGGACGACCATGCCGCGGACGAGCCCGCAGCCCCGGTCGCGGCCGAACCGGAGCCGCAGCCGACGATCTACGAAAGCGCCTTCAGCTTCGACGAGGACGAACTGCGCCTGGACGATTCGCATCCTGTCGAGGCCCACGCTATCCATGAAACGGCTGCCGCGCCGGCGGCCGACGATTTCGCGTTCGACGATATCGACCTCACGGCCGAGGATTTCTCCGCCGAGCCCGAGGCGATGGAGCCTGAAACGGCGGAGTTCGAGGCCGAAGCTTCCGCTCCCGAGTTCGTGGCCTATGAGCCCGTTGCGGACGAGCCCGTGGCCGCCGAACCTGTCGACGCCGAGCCCGAAGCCGTTGCAGCGCCTGAACCCTCCAGCCAGGGCGAGCCGCCGCTTTTCGAATTCTCGGTGCCGCGCTACGAGCCGCGCAAGCTGCCGACGTCGCCGATGGACGTCGCTGCGGAGGAGTTCCGTCAGCGCGAGGCCGCTCAGGGGCCTGCCGCGCCCGAGTTCAATCTCGAGGACGAGCTGAACGCCCTGCTCGGCAACATCAGGTCCGGCCAGGCCGGCGCTTCGGCGGCAACCTCGGAGCCGGTCAGTGCGCCCGCCGAACCGGCGAAAGCGGAAGAGCCCGCCGCACCGGAAGCCTACCAGCCGAGCCATGCCGCCTACGAGCCGGCCGACTTCCGTCCGGCCGAACCGGTCAGCTTCGATGCGCCCGAGCATCCGGCCGATATCGACGACAATCTGAACTGGGATATCGACGAGAGTTTCGCTGTCGACGCAGCGCCCGAGCCGGTCGAGGACGACCAGCCGCAGGCCTATGCGGAAGACGTCTATGCTGAAGACCGGCAGTACGAAACCTATGCCGAGCCCGGGCAGCCCGACGCCTATGCATATGCAGCAGAAGACGACCAGGCGCTCGAGGCCGAAGACGATCTGGCATCGCTCGACGTCGACGACCTGTCGTTCGACCCGATGACCGAAGAGCAGCCCTCGACGCATTACGGCGCCATGGCCGCCGGCGCGGGTTTGGGCGCCGCCGCTGCGCATTTCGGTTCGGCCTTTGGATCCCGCCCGTTCGAAACGGACGCGCCGGTGCGGCTGTCCGATCTGCCGAGGACGCCAGCCGGCCAGCGTTTCGGCGGACAGGCGCAGGCAGCCGCTTCGGGCGGACCAGAGCTCTTCAGCACGCATCGCGATCCCGTCGTGCGCGGCAATCCCCTGAAGGAAGACCCGCTCGACGTCATCACCGCGCTGGCGGCGAAATATTCGAAGAAGGAGCCGGAGACGCCGTATGGCCATGCCATGGGCGTGGCCAGGGGTTCCGCGCCTTTCGCCGGCGAATCGGTCGAGGATGACGACATCGACATCTCCTCGGCTTTCGAGGAGCAGCCCGATGTGGAGACCATTGAGGTGGCCGACAAGGCGATCGCGCTCGCCGACGATCTCGACATACCCGAACTCGTCGAGGAAGAGGAACTGCCGCCGGTTTCGGCCTATGACGACCTCGACGCCGAGTTCTCCAGCCTGCTCAGCGAGATGAATGCCGAGCCGCTTGTTGCTGCGTCCTCGTCCAGCGAGAACGGCACCTATGCCAGCTTCGAGGCGCGGCCCTATGTAAGCCAGATGGCCGCCATGGCTACCTCGGCGGTCGGCCCGCGCCAGGCCCCGGCCCCGGCCTATGCCGATCATCCGGAGCAGCCTGCCTTCGCGCTGGATGACGATGACCTGCCGGGAAGCCGTCCGGTCGACCAGTATTCGCCTGACGATTACGACTACGATCCCGACATGGATCAGGAGATCGCGCAGCATCTTGGCGCCGACGATGCCCGCCAGCCGAAATCGCGCGCCGTGCTGATCGGCGCCCTGGTCGGCGGCGTCGCGCTGCTCGGTGCCATCGGCGCCTTCGCCTTCTCCTTCGGCGGCGGTTCCGATGGCGATGCGCCGGCGCTGGTCAGGGCCGAGGACGGTCCGGTCAAGGTGAAGCCGGAAAATCCGGGCGGCACGACGGTGCCCAACCAGGACAACAAGGTCTACCAGACGGTTGCTGGCGAAGGGACGGCCGATGCTCCCCAGCAGGAAACGCTGGTCACCACCGCCGAAGAGCCCGTGGACGTGACGCCGCCTCCGCCGGCCATGGAAGAGGACGTTGTCGCCGCTCCCTCCGGCAAGAGCGAGGACCGCATCGAGCAGATTCTCCAGGAGACGGAAGGCAAGACCGACGACCAGATCGTCGCCGTGGCGCCGCGCAAGGTGCGCACGCTGGTGGTGAAGCCCGACGGCACGCTGATGCCGCGCGAGGACGAGCCCGACGCCGCCCCGTCCAACGAGCAGACCGATACGATCGCCGCCGCCGTGCCTGACGCGGCGCCTGCTCCGGCGATCCCGGAATCGACCGGTGCGCTGCAGGCCGCCACCGAGGCTCCGCAGGAGACTGCCGCCGCCGAGCCGCTTGCGGCGCAGGAGGACGCGGCCGTCGAGCCCGCTTCGGGCGCCAGGGCCGCCATGCCTGACACCGCGCCGATCGCGCCTCTGCGTCCCGCCGACCAGCCGATCGACGTCGTCGGCGAAGTGAAGCCCGACCAGGTCGCCGCGGCGACCACGGCGGCAGCCAACGGCAACTGGGCCATGCAGATCGCCTCGCAGCCGAGCGAAGCCGCGGCGCAGTCCTCCTACCAGGATCTCGCCCGCCGCTACGGCAACGTGCTGCAGGGACGCGAGGTCAACATCGTCAAGGCCGAAATCGCCGGCAAGGGCACGTTCTGGCGCGTCCGCGTGCCTGCCGCGACCCGCAACGAGGCGATCAGCCTCTGCGAGAACTACAAGGCGGCCGGCGGCAACTGCTTCGTGTCGCGATAGCTTTCCGCCTTCGGGCCGAAAGAAAAATAGAAACGGCGCGGCCTTGGCCGCGCCGTTTTCCTTTGATTCCAAAGCCTGGACGGGCCGGCCGGTGGTGCAGTCGCCCGCAGTTGAGGTAAAATGACCGCATGACCGAATCAAAAGCCATGATCCTCGGCTGTTACGGAAAGTCGCTCAGCCGCGAGGAAGTCCGATTCTACCGCGGCGAGGCTCCCTGGGGTTTCATCCTCTTCGCCCGCAACATCTCCGAGGCCGAGCAGATCAAGGATCTCGTCGCCGAGATGCGCGACAGCGTCGGCCGTCCCGACGCGCCTGTCTTCATCGACCAGGAGGGCGGCCGCGTGCAGCGCATACGCCCGCCGCTGGCCCCCAACTATCCCGCCGGCGCCGCGCTCGGGGCGCTCTGGCAGCAGGATCACGAGGCGGGCGAGCGCGCCGTGTGGCTGCTGGCCAGGCTGCACGCCTTCGACCTCTCGCGCTACGGCATCACCGCCGACTGCCTGCCGGTGCTCGACGTGCCGATCGAAGGCGCCAGCGACGTCATCGGTTCGCGCGCCTACGGCAAGAAGCCGGAAATCGTCACCGCCATGGGCCGCGCCGCCGCCGACGGCCTGATGTCGGGCGGCGTGCTTCCCGTCATGAAGCACATTCCCGGCCACGGCCGCGCCTTCTCCGACACCCATTTCGAGCTGCCGACCGTGGACGCCACGCTCGCCGAGCTGCAGCGCCACGATTTCGCGCCGTTCCGCGAGCTGGCGCACCTGCCCATGGCGATGACCGCCCACGTCATCTTCAGCGCCATCGACCCCGACAATCCGGCCACCACCTCCGGCAAGGTCATCGAGGAGATCGTCCGCGGCGAGATCGGCTTCGAGGGCCTGCTGATGAGCGACGACACCTCGATGAAGGCGCTTTCTGGGGATTTCCCGTCCAAAGCCGCCGCCATCCTTGCGGCCGGCTGCGATATCGTCCTTCACTGCAACGGCGAGATGGAGGAGATGGCGGGCATCGCCTCCCGGACCAAGGGGCTGGAAGGCGCCTCGCTGGACCGGGCGAAGCGCGCACTCTCCTACATCAAGGATCGCGACGCCGCCGACGAGGCCGAGCTTCGCGCGGAATTCGCGACCTATTTTGACACGATGGTGGCCTAGGAGACCGGACGAAGTTGGCGGAGACCTCGGACAGCAAGGCTGGGAAAGCCGTCCCGACGGACCGCCCCATGGAAAAGCTGTGGGCGGACAACGACGAGACGCGCACCTCCGACGATCCGTCGCTGGTCGTCGACGTCGCCGGCTTCGAGGGCCCGCTCGACCTCCTGCTGCATCTCGCCCGCAACCAGAAGGTCGATCTGGCGCGCATCTCGGTGCTGGCGCTCGCCGAGCAATATCTCGTCTTCATCGAGACCGCCCGCAAGCTGCGCCTCGAACTCGCCGCCGACTATCTCGTCATGGCCGCCTGGCTGGCCTTCCTGAAGTCGAAGCTGCTGATCCCTAAGCAGCCCGGCGACGAGGGCGAATCGGGCGAGGAAATGGCCGCCGTGCTGCAGTTCCGCCTGAAGCGCCTCGAAGCGATGCGCGATGCGGCCTCCCGGCTCGTCAACCGCAATCGGCTCGGCCGCGACGTCTTCGCCCGCGGCATGCCCGAACTCGTCATCGTCGAGAAGCGCAACGAGTGGTCGGCGACGCTCTACGACCTCTTGACCGCCTATGCGGTGCAGCGCCAGCGCCAGGCCATCGACCGGGTGAAGATCGCCCGGCGCGGCGTCTGGTCGCTCAAGGAGGCGCGCGACATCCTCTCGCGCATCGTCGGCGAAATGCGCGACTGGACCGCGCTCGACCAGTTCCTGATCGACTATCTGACGACGCCGGAGGATCGCGCGACCGCGATCGCCAGTTCCTTCGCCGCGAGCCTCGAGCTCATCCGCGAGGGCACGCTGGAGGCGCGCCAGGAGGTTGCCTTCGCGCCGCTCTATCTGCGCGGCCGGCAGCAGCAGGCCAGAAAGTCCCTTGAGGTGGTACCATGACTGAAGGCAGCGGCTCCGTCGTACCTTTTCCGATCGCCGACACTGTCGCCGACGAGGTCGAGGAAGAAGCGGCTCCGGTTCTCAATCCCGCCGAGCGCCTGCACCTCGCCGAAGCCGTGCGCATGGCGGAAGCCATCGTCTTCGCCAGTGCCGAGCCCGTCAGCGAGAAGCAGATCGGCCAGCGCCTGCCCGAAGGCGTCGACGTGCCCGCCGCCATGGCCGAGCTGCAGCAGATTTATGCGCGTCGTGGCGTCAACCTGGTGAAGGTCGGCGACGGCTGGGCCTTCCGTACCGCCGGCGACCTCGCCTTCCTGATGAGCCGCGACAGCGTTCAGCAGAAGAAGCTTTCCCGCGCGGCACTCGAAGTGCTCGCCATCATCGCCTATCACCAGCCGGTCACCCGCGCCGAGATCGAGGATATCCGCGGCGTCGAGACCTCCAAGGGCACCATAGACACGCTGATGGAGACGGAATGGATCCGCATGCGCGGCCGCCGCCGTACTCCCGGCCGTCCCGTCACCTACGGCACCACCGATACCTTCCTCGACCATTTCGCGCTGGAGGAGATCCGCGACCTGCCCGGCATGGAGGAGCTGAAGGGCGCCGGACTGCTCGCGGCCCGCATGCCGGCGAACTTCTCGATGCCGACGCCGCCGGCCGATCCCGACGAGCTTACCGAGGACGAGGATCCGCTGACTGACGTCGACCTCGAGGAACTCGGTCTGTTGACACCCAAGGCGACAGATGATTGACCGGCTGCCGGGAAAGCAGGGTGCCGGGCGATAAGTCCACGTCGCCCGCCCCGCACTGGAGCCTGCCGGTTGAACGTCCAGCGTAGCAAGTCCGAAACCCCGGCCGCTTCCTCGCGGGTGACGGCGGGCGTCACGTTTGCGGCGAAACTCGCCTTCGAGCACATCAGGCATTCGTTCAATTCGGATCGCGAGACGCTGGCCGACATCTCCTTCGCGGCCGAGCCCGGCGAGGTGCTTTGCCTGCTCGGTCCCTCGGGCTCGGGCAAGACGACCTTGCTCAGGATCGCCGCCGGCATCGAGCCGCAGAGCTCAGGCCGCGTCCTGCTCAACGACCGCGAGATCGCCGGCCCCGCGGTCTTCCTGCCGCCGGAGCAGCGCTCGATCGGGCTGGTGTTCCAGGATTTCGCGCTCTTTCCGCACCTCACCATCCTCGACAATGTCCGCTTCGGCCTCACCGCTTTGTCGCGCGAAGAGGCGCGACGCGAGGCGCATATCGCGCTTTCCCGCGTCGGCCTGGAGCATCATGCGAACTCCTTCCCGCATGTGCTTTCCGGCGGCGAGCAGCAGCGCGTCGCACTTGCCCGCGCGCTGGCGCCCCGGCCGGCCGTGCTTCTGATGGACGAACCGTTCTCCGGCCTCGATTCGCGTCTCAAGGACAGCGTGCGCGCCGAGACGCTGGCCATCCTGCGCGAAAGTCGCGCCACCGCCATCGTCGTCACCCACGACGCGGAGGAGGCGATGCGGCTCGGCGACCGCATCGCGCTCATGAAGTCGGGCAGGCTGGTCCAGGCAGGCCGCGCCGAAGAGCTTTATCTCAATCCGGTCGATCTTTTCGTCGCCGGCTTCTTCTCCGAGCTCAACCTGTTCCCGGCAAGGGTCAGGGACGGCATGGCCGATACGCCGGTCGGCAAGGTCTTAGCCCCCGGGCTGGCCGACGGCGCGGCGGCCACCGTCGCCGTCAGGCTGTCCGGCTTCGACGTCGGCGAGAGCGAGGGCGAGACGGAGGCGCGCATCCTGTCCCGGCGCTATCTCGGCGTCGTCGAACTCATCGAATTTGCGGTTTCAGGCGCCGAAACGCCCGTCCGGGCGCGGGTCCGCTGCGGCGCATTGTCTCCTAACGCGCGAGATATCTGGCTTTCGTTGCGCAAGTCTGACGTACTTGTGTTTGAAACTGGCGACGAAAACGCATAGATCGTAGCTAGAGAAACATGGGAAGAGAGTAACAAATGGGTTCCTTTTCAATCTGGCACTGGCTGATCGTGCTGGTCGTCGTGCTGCTGGTCTTCGGACGCGGCAAGATCCCCGAGCTGATGGGCGACATGGCCAAGGGCATCAAGAGCTTCAAGAAGGGCATGGCCGACGACGACACCGCCGACGATCCCAAGACCGTGGAGCATCGCGCCGACGAGGCGATGAACTCGGCCAAGGAAAAGGCTTCCAAGAGCTGACGCCCGGGAACGTCCCGGGCCAATAGAGCCGGACAGAAGCCAATGTTCGATATCGGCTGGACCGAGATGCTGGTGATCGCGGTCGTCATGATCGTGGTCGTTGGGCCGAAAGACTTGCCGAAGATGCTGCGCACCTTCGGCAAGACGACGGCGAAACTGCGCGCCATGGCCGGCGACTTCCAGAAACAGTTCAACGAGGCGCTCAAGGAAGCCGAGCTGGACGACGTCAAGAAGTCGGTGGACTCGCTGCGCAGCCTCAATCCGACGACAGAGATCAAGAAGCAGCTCAATCCCTTCGAGAAGGCCGCGGCCGATGTCCGCGCCGGCCTCGACACGCTGAAGCCCAAGCCGCCGGAGCCTGCTTCGCCCGTCGCCGCCGCAAGCGAGCCGCTGAAGAACGGCGCCGCGGCCATGCCCGGCGAAGCCGCGACGCCGCCTGCTTCCACGCCGGCTGCCTCTACGCCGGCGCCTGCCGCTGTTGCGGCAGCAGCGGCAACGGGCTCCACGGCCGCAGCGCAGCCTGCCGCCAAGGCTGCCGCCCCGAAGAAGGCGGCGAAGCCCCGCGCCCCGAAAAAGACCGCCGTCGCGACCGGTGAGGCCAAGCCCAAGGCCGCGCCCCGCAAGAAGAAAACCGAAAGCAGCGCGACGTGAGCAACACCGACCAGGACGAGATCGACAAATCGTCGGCCCCGCTCATCGAGCATCTGATCGAGCTGCGCTCGCGGCTGATGTGGTCGATCGGCGGCTTCTTCATAGCCTTCCTGGTCTGCTTCTTCTTTGCCAAGCAGCTTTTCAACATCCTGGTCATCCCCTTCCAGTGGGCGGTCCATTGGGCTGGCCTCGCCGACCAGAAGGTCGAGCTCATCTACACCGCGCCGCAGGAGTTCTTCTTCACCCAGATCAAGCTCGCCATGTTCGGCGGCCTGGTCGTGGCCTTCCCGCTGATCGCCGCGCAGATCTACAAATTCGTGGCGCCCGGCCTCTACAAGAACGAGCGTAGCGCCTTCCTGCCCTTCCTCATCGCCTCGCCGATCCTGTTCCTGATGGGCGGGGCGCTGGTCTATTTCTTCTTCACCCCGATGGTGATGTGGTTCTTCCTCGCCATGCAGCAGACCGGCGGCGACGGCGAGGTGCAGATTTCCCTGCTTCCGAAGGTGTCGGAATATCTCAGCCTCATCATGACGCTGATCTTCTCCTTCGGCCTGGTCTTCCAGTTGCCGGTCGTCACCACGCTGATGGCGCGTGTCGGGCTGCTGTCCTCCGCGGCGCTGGCCGACAAGCGCAAATGGGCGATCGTGATCGCCTTCATCGTCGCCGCCGTGCTCACCCCGCCCGATCCGGTCAGCCAGATCGGTCTCGCCGTGCCGACCATCATCCTCTACGAGGTTTCGATCTGGGCGGCGCGCATGGTGGAGCGCAAGCGCGAGGCCGAGCGGCTTGCCCGTGAGCGGCAGGAAGCCGCCGAGGAGGCCGCCGGCAAGTCGGCGGAAACCACGTCCGCCGCCGAATAGTCCGATCTTCCTGGTTGCCGCCAAGGCGAAAGCACCGGTGGCACTAGCCTTCGCGAAAAGAAGGCTCAGGATGCTGCCCTTGCAGAGGGTGGAATCCATGACGGCGCCGACCATCGAGACGGAGCGTACGATCCTCAGGGCGCATGGGCTCGGAGACTTCGAAGCCTATGCCGCGATGTGGACCGACCCGGTCGTTACCCGCTTCATCGGCGGCAAGGCGCGCAGCCGCGAAGAGACCTGGGTCAGGTTGCTGCGCTATGTCGGCATGTGGCCGCTGATCGGCTACGGCTTCTGGGCGATCGAGGAGAAGGCGACGGGCCGTTTCATCGGCGAGGCCGGTTTCCATGACCTCAAGCGCGACCTCGTTCCATCGATCGAAGGCACGCCGGAGGCCGGGTGGGCGCTCATCCCGACGACGCATGGCAAGGGCCTCGCCACCGAAGTCCTCGGCGGTATTCACGCATGGGCGGAGGGCCGGCCCGGCTTCGACAGGACGGTCTGCATCATCGATCCCGGAAACGCGCCGTCGCTCGCCGTCGCGCGCAAGCTCGGCTATCGCGAAAAGCTGAGAACGGCATATCACGGGCAGCCGACCATCCTGCTCGAACGCCGCAGCGGCAAGCCGGCAGCCTCCCAGCCATAGCCGACGATAATATTCAACCGAAAGGTTGACTTTCATAATCGTACGCATATATTCAACCACATGGTTGAGCTTCTTGCGCCCGAACTGGACACCGTTTTCCACGCCCTCGGCGATCCGACGCGGCGGCGCATGTTGCGCCAGCTTGCGGATGGCGAGCGCACGGTGAGCCAGCTTGCCGAACCCTTCTCCATCTCGCTTGCCGCAGCCTCCAAGCACATCAAGACACTGGAAAGCGCTGGCCTGATCCGCCGCGACGTGCGCGGGCGCACGCATTTCTGCCGCCTCGACCCGGGTCCGCTGGCCAGCGCCCATGAATGGCTGAGCTTCTACGAGCGCTTCTGGAGCGGCCGCCTGGATCAGTTGGAGCGCCTGTTGCGCCAGGACGATGCCCGCAGGCAATCGCCGGTCACCCCCGAGAAATCGCCAGTCACCCCCCACCCCAAAGAACCCGACCCGAAAGAAGGAGACGATCAATGAACGCACATTCCGCCATCGACGCTTATGGCGTCCTCATCGAACCGACCACATTGAAGATCCAGCGCCTTCTGCCGGGCCCGCTCGAGCGCGTCTGGGACTATCTGACCGACAGCGACCTGCGCCGCCAATGGCTGGCGGCCGGCCCGATGCAACTGAAGGTCGGCGCGCCCTTCGAATTCGTCTGGCGCAACGACGAGCTCTCCACGGGGCCTGCCCGGCGGCCGGCCGGTTTCCCCGAGGAACAGCGCATGAAGAGCCGCATCACCGAGGTCGATCCGCCCCGCAAGCTCTCCTTCACCTGGGAAGACAGTGGTGACGTGACCTTCGAGCTGGAGCGGCAGGGCGGCGAAGTGCTGCTCACCATCACCCATCGCCGCCTGCCTGATCGCGGCACGCTGACCAAGGTGGCGGCCGGCTGGCATACGCATCTGGACGTCCTTGCCGCGCGCGCCGCGGGCAGGGAGGCTGAGCCGTTCTGGGAACGCTGGAGCCGCCTGCGCACGGAATACGATCGGCTCCTGCCGGCCTGACGAGACAGCATACGAACCCAGCGTCCCGCGGAACGGGCGCTGGGATAGCAGCAGGCCCGGCAGCGCCGGGTCCGCTTCCCGTCCGGGAACCTACGAGCGGTCCAGCACTTCGCGCAGTTTTGCGGCAAGCTGGTCCAGCGTGAACGGCTTGGCGATGAAGTTGACGCCCGGATCGAGCACGCCATTGTGCACCACGGCGTTCCGGGTAAAGCCGGTGGTGAACAGCACCTTCAGCCCCGGCCGTCCCGCCAGTGCCTCTTCCGCGAGTTTCCTGCCGTTCATCGCCGGCATCACGATGTCGGTGAAGAGCAGCGCGACATCAGGATATTCGGCGAGCTTCTTCAGCGCCTCTGCCGCGCTGCCGGCATGGACCACCACATAGCCGAGCTCGCGCAGCGCATCGACCGTGCCGATCCGCACCCTTTCGTCGTCCTCGACCACCAGCACGGTCTCGGTCGGCCGCCGCGCGGCGTCGACGGCGCTTTGCGGCTCCGGCGCCTCCTGCTCTTCGCCGAAATACCGCTTCAGGTAGATCTTGACCGTGGTTCCTTCGCCCAGCTCGGAGTAGATCTTGACGTGCCCGCCGGACTGCTTGACGAAGCCGAACACCTGCGACAAGCCGAGCCCCGTCCCCTTGTCCACCGGCTTGGTGGTGAAGAACGGCTCGAACGCCTTCGCCAGCACATCCGGCGTCATGCCGGCGCCCTTGTCGGTGACGGCGATCATCACATACTGGCCGGCGACCACCTCCGCATGGCTTGCCGCGTAGCCGTCGTCGAGATGGCAGTTCGCCGTCTCGATCGTCAGGCTGCCGCCGTCGGGCATGGCGTCGCGCCCGTTCACCGCGAGGTTGAGGATGGCGTTCTCGATCTGGCTCGGGTCGGCATGGGTCTTCCAGAGCCCGCCGGCGAGCACCGTCTCCACCGAGATCGTCTCGCCGAGCGTCCGCCGAAGCATGTCGGACATGCCGGTCACCACGCGGTTGGCGTCGATCACCTGCGGCGCCAGCGGCTGCTGGCGCGAGAAGGCGAGCAGCCGGGTGGTCAGGCCGGCGGCGCGGCCGGTCGCATCGGTCGCCGCGTCGACGAACTTGCCGATGTCGGTCTCGCCGCGCGCCAGCTTGCGCTGGATCAGGTTCATGGCGCTCATGATCACGGCGAGCATGTTGTTGAAGTCGTGGGCGATGCCTCCGGTGAGCTGGCCGACCGCCTCCATCTTCTGCATCTGGCGCACCTGCAGCTCGGCGGCCTCGCGGGTGGCGATCTCGTTGCGCAGCGCCTCGTTCGCGGCGAGCAGCCCGGCATGCGCGGTCTCCACGTCGCGCATGCGCCGGCGCGCGTCATAGAGGCCGTAGGCGCCGACCGCGACCACGCCGAGCAAGGTGAGGATCGAGGCCCAGCGCAGCAGCTCGTCGATGCGCTCGGAGACGGCGAGCCGCTGCTGCAGGTCGGCGCTCTCGCCGCGGCGCATCTCCCCGATGACGCCGCGGATGCGGTCCATCGAAGCCTTGCCGCGGTTGGTCCGCAGGAGCGCCAGCGCCTCGGCGGCGTTGCCGGCCCGGTAGAGGGCTATCGTCTCGTCGATCTCGGCCATCCGGTCGCCGAGCGCATCGCGCAGGGCAGCCAGTTGCGCGCGCCGCTCCGGGCTCGACGCGACGGCCTCGCTGATCGCCTCCAGCTGGCCGGGCAGCGCCGACACGGCGGAGCGGTAGGGCGCGAGATAGGGCTCCTCTCCCGTCAGCAGGAACCCGCGCTGGCCGGTCTCCGCGTCCTGGGCGAGCGAAAGGGTCGTTACCAGCTGGTTGTCCAGCACGGCGGCGGCCCGCGCGGCGTTGTTGCTGTCGCGCTGCGATTCGATCAGCAGCGAGCGCGCGCCGACGATCGCGCCGAGCAGGACGAAGCCCAGCGCCAGCGGCAGCAATTGCAGATGAACCGCCCTGCGTAAGCGCGTTATCATCGAGAAGGTCCCGCGGCCGCGAACCGCAGCCCTTGGATTTCGTAAGCAAAGCGCACCGCGAAGACAAGCACCGACATACCTGCGGAGCTAAGCAACGGCCATTTGAATTTTGTGTTCAACGGCGACAAGATGGGGCCGAACAGGATGGAGAGGTCATGTCCGAGATCGCATCGATCGCCGCCGCCATCTTCAAGCGCGCCGCCGGCACGCAGCGCTTCATCGTCGCCATCGCCGGACCGCCGGGCTCCGGCAAGTCGACGCTTGCCGAACGGCTGCACGAAGTCCTGCCCCAGGAGAAATCGGTCGTCGTGCCGATGGACGGCTTCCATTTCGACGATGCCGTGCTCAACGATCGCGGCCTGCGCCCGCGCAAGGGAGCGCCGGAGACGTTCGACTATGCCGGCTTCGCGGCGCTCCTGAAACGAATCCGCGCCGCCGAGCCCGAGATCGCCATTCCCGTCTTCGACCGTTCGATGGAACTGTCGCGCGCCGGCGCGGCCATCGTCGGCTCCGACGTGAAGTTCGTCCTCGTCGAGGGCAACTATCTCCTGCTCGACGAGGAGCCGTGGTCGGCGCTGGCCGGCCTGTTCGACTTCTCGGTCTTCGTCGATGTCCAGCGCCCGGAACTGGAGCGGCGGCTGATGGAGCGCTGGCGCGGCCACGGCAAGTCGGACGACGACGCCCGCGCCTGGATCGCGTCGAACGACCTGCCCAACATAGAGCGGGTGCTCGCCCGCCGCCGCAACGCCGATCTCGTCGTCAGCTATTCCGAGCAGTTGGCCTGAGGGAACCAACCGCTGCGCGGTCCGTTGTTCGCGAGCGGCGCACCGCGCCAGCCAGAAGGAAGAGGGCAATGGCAACAAAGGCAAAGAAGGCAGCTCCCGCGAAAGCGAAGACTGCGTCATCGAAGGCAACGCAGTCGAAGAACGGGGCAGGCCCGGCGGTGGCGGCGCGAAGCAAGGACGCCAAGAAGACGTTCGGCAAGGCCGCGCCCAAGACCGTGAAGCCGGCGGCCAAGTCGAGCGCCAAGCCGGCCGCCGCGCCGAAGAGCGCCGCGGAGAAGCCGTCCGTGGCGCGCCGGGTCATCAGCAAGGTGACCAGGACCGCGACCGGCGCCGTCGCCAAGGCGGCATCGGTCATCGGCAAGGACGGCGGGGCCGCCAAACCGAAGGGCAAGTAGCCCGGCCGGCTATCCGCGCGATTATCCGCGCGCGGGTATCGTCAGGCCCTTCTGCACCGCAGGCCGCTCCAGCACCCGCTTCAGCCAGGCGTCGACATTCGGAAAATTGTCGTAGCCGACGATGTCGCGCGCCTCGTAGAAGCCGATCAGGTTGCGCACCCAGCCGGCATGCGCGATGTCGGCGATCGTGTATTCGTCGTCCATGAACCATTTGCGGCCCGTGAGCCGCGTCTCCATGACGCCGAGCAGCCGCTTCGATTCGTCGGCATAGCGGTTGAGCGGGCGCTTGTCGGCGATCTCGCGTCCGGCGAATTTGTGGAAGAAGCCGACCTGGCCGAACATCGGCCCGACCGACGCCATCTGGAAGAACACCCACTGGATGGTCTCGTAGCGGCGCGCCGCATCGGCCGGGATGAGCCTGCCGGTCTTCTCGGCCAGGTAGAGCAGGATGGCGCCGGACTCGAACAGGCCGATCGGCTTGCCTCCAGGCCCATCCGGGTCGACGATCGCCGGTATCTTGCCGTTCGGGTTGAGCGACAGGAATTCCGGCGTCCAGCTCTCGTTCTTCATGATGTCGACGAGATGCGGCTCGTAGGCGAGCCCCAGTTCCTCCAGCGCGATCGACACCTTCACGCCGTTCGGCGTCGGCAGGGAATAGAGCTGTATCCGGTCGGGATGCTCGGGCTTCCAGCGCGTGGCGATGGGGAAGGCGGAAAGGTCGGTCATGTCGGCTCCGGGGAAGAATGAGAGATTTGGCGCAGGTCAGCCATAGAGGCATGTAGCAACGGCATCGCGCACGATCCATAGGCCCAAATCGGTGTATAATGGGGGCCTGTCGATGACGCTCCTCTGCTGGCGCTGGCCCGCGGTATCGAGGTCAAGCGACGGGCAGCGGGCGGAGCAGGGAGGAGAAGGCCATGGCAATCTTCTTGGACCGGCACGACATGAAAGGGGTGACCGCGGCGGAAATTGCCGACGCGCACCGCAAGGACCTCGAAATCCAGGACCAATACGGCGTAAAATTCCTCACCTACTGGTTCGACGAGCAGCGTGGCACGACGTTCTGCCTCGTCGAGGCGCCCGACAAGCACACCGCGCAATGCGTCCACCGCGAGGCGCACGGTCACGTGGCCGGAGAGGTCGTCGAGGTGGCTCTTTCGGCGGTGGAGGCTTTTCTCGGCCGCATCCATGATCCTGAGCCTCTCATGGGGCAATCGCATGCCAGCCTCGACTCCGGACACCGGGCGATCATGTTCACCGATATCGTCGGCTCTACCAGGATGACGGAGCGCCTGGGGGACCGGATGGCGACCGAGATGGTCCGTGCGCACGATTCCATCGTGCGTCGATGCCTGACCGCATCCGGTGGACGCGAGGTGAAGCATACCGGCGACGGCATCATGGCGTCCTTTGCCGCCACGGCGGAAGCCATCGATTGCGCGATCACGGTCCAGCGGGGTTTTGCGCGCTATAACCGCGGAAACGCAGAACCCCTACACATCCGGATCGGGCTCGATTGCGGCGAGCCGGTCGAGGACAGCAACGATCTCTTCGGCTCGACGGTCCAGCTTGCAGCCCGGCTGTGCTCGGCGGCTTCGCGCGACCAGATTCTGGTTTCGGCGAACATCCACCGGGAGTGCGGCTGCCAGGATATCCTTGAGCCGCTCAAGCCGCGCCGGCTGAAGGGATTCTCGCAGGCCGTGCAATCGTTCCAGTGTGCCTGGAGTGCGGGATAGCGATGCAGCGGAACATGGCGCGTGCCTCGCCGGCCGCGCTGCCGCCCGCCGGTCAGGCCGCCTTGAACGCCACCACGGCGTTGGTGCCGCCGAAGGCGAAGCCGTTGCTGACCGCCACGCGCACCTTGCGCTCGCGCGCGACGTTCGGCGTCACGTCGAGATCGCATTCGGGATCCGGCTCGCGATAATTCGCCGTCGGCGGAATGACGCCGTCGCGCATCGCCATCACGCAGGCGATCATCTCGAGCGCGCCGGATGCGCCGAGGCAATGGGCATGCATCGACTTGGTCGATGACACCGAGAGTTTCGCGGCATGCTCGCCGAACACCTGCTTGATCGCCACCGTCTCGATCTGGTCGTTGGCCTTGGTGCCGGTGCCGTGCGCGTTGAGGTAGTCGACGTCCTCGGGGTTAAGCCCGGCGTCCGCCAGGCAGGCGCGCATCGCCGCCGCCGGCCCCTCGACGGTCGGCGCAACGATGTCGGAGGCATCAGCCGACAGGCCGACGCCGGCGAGTTCGGCGAGGATGGTCGCTCCCCGCGCCCTGGCATGTTCGTAGGTTTCGAGCACGGCCATCCCGGCGCCCTCGCCCATGACCACGCCCTGCCGGTCGGCGGAGAAGGGCCGGCACGTGTCGGGCGAGATAATCCTGAGCGCCTCCCAGGCCTTCAGCACGCCCCAGGAGAGCGGCGCTTCGGTGCCGCCGGCCAGCATCACGTCGGCGCGGCCGAGCAGCAACTGGTCCATTGCACTGGCGAAGGCATGGTTCGCCGACGAACAGGCAGAGGTGACGCCGAAGGTCGGTCCGCGCAGGCCGAGATTCATGCTGACCTGGCCGGCCGCCGCGCCCGGCATGATCTTCGGCACCGCGAAGATCTCGGCGCGCGTTTTCTGCTCGACCAGCAGTTTTCGATAATTATCGTCGGTCGTGTCGGCGCCGAAGACGCCGACGCCGACTGTCACGCCGGCCCGGTAGCTGTCTTTCTCGCTGAGCTGGAGGCCGGCCTGCGCCATCGCCTCGCGCGCGGCGATCACCGCGAACAGGCTGAAGCGGTCCATCGATACGGTCCGCTTGCGCTCGATGCCGTGGTCGGGCAGTTCCTTGATCTCGCAGCCGGTCTTGATCTTGATGTCGGCCAGCGTTTCGCCGCTCAGTTGCCCGATCGCCGAGCGGCCCTCGCGCATGGCGCTCCAGATCGACGCCGCGTCGTTGCCGAGCCCGCAAAGCCCGCCTATGCCGGTGACGACGATGCGCTGCCGCATTCAGAGCCTCTCCGGGCCGGGTTGAAACGTTCTGCCGCAGCGAGCCGGGGACAAGGTCGCAGCCTGGACTCTAGGCTTTTTTCGCGATCAGGGCGCGAACGGCCTCGATCATGTCGTGGACGGTCTTCAGATTGCTCCAGGCCTCGACCGTGTTCATCTCGATCTCGATCCCGTAGGCCTCTTCGAGATCGAAGATGATCTCGGTCAGTTCGAGCGAATGGATGCCGAGCGAGGTAAGCTCCGTGTCCGGGCCGATCTCGCCTATCGCGGGATCGGAATGCTCCTTGATCTTGGAGATGATGTCCTCGGCAAGCTGGTCAGCCATCGCGCCCTTCCAGATTTGTGCGTTGTCCCAACGCGCCTGCGTCTCCGACATTGATGTCGAATATGTCGTTCCTCCGGGCCTCTCGGCCCCCCTTCCGCTCCCCTGCTGCCGCCGGGAACCTGCCCTCTATAGAAAGCCGCAAGGCCGGAAGCAACAACGGAAGTTTGCCGCAAACGGCCGTTTACGGCGCGTGATCCCGTTCAGAAACCAGGCTGCTGGAGGATTGCTGGACGCGGCTGACGCCGCGTTTCCGCAGTATGGCGGAGCTTTCGGCGTACCGCATGGGAGGTGAAACTGCGGCGATCGCCTGCCCGGCAAACGCCGCCTTTATCCACCGGTGAGAGCGCTTCGCCTCGCTCGCCGACCTTGCGGTGCGCTCAGGCTCGGCCGGACGTTGAGGCTGATACGGAGGCCGTTCCGGATTCGGCAGGATGTCCCCGCGAAGCCGTGGGCAAGGCCCGGATAGGTTATTATCCGGCGGGCTTGGCCGCCGCGAAGATCACCACGCCGTTGGCGTCGTCGAACTCCACGGCCAGCACGTCCTGCGGCAGGATCTGGCGGGAATCGATGGCGTGGAAGAGCATCGCGTTGCCCTCGATCTCCTTGCGCAGCTCGGCGATCTCGGCTTCGCGTTCCTTCACCTTGGCCTCGATCTCCGGCGGCGGCCCGCCTTCCGTGCGGGCCGCGTCGGGCAGGAACACGATATCCACCTTGGCGAGGTTCGAGGTCTTGCGCACGATCGCGGTGTTCTCGGCGGTCTTGTCGATCGCCGCGATCAGCCGTACCGCATCGGTCGCGGCCTGCGTCTCTTCTTCCTGGACTTCGGTGCCGATGATGGCGTCGACGGCCTGCTGGTTGTCGGTGCCCTGCTGCGCCAGCACCGGGCCGGCGGCCGGCATGACGGAAAGCATGATTGCGGCGGCGAAGGCCGGCAGCCATCTTTTGTCGGGGAGGGTCAGGCCAACGGCGGTGGGGTCCAGGGTGGTCGTCATCACATGCTCCGCGGATAGTCTCTGCCCGGCGCTTGCCGCCAGGTTAACGGACCAAAACGACAACCCTTTGACCGCAGTTCCCGAAAGTTGGCAATTTGTCGCGCCGCGCCTGCCGGGTTCCGGCAGGCGCGTGAGGCCGGCGTGGCTACGTCGGCTTTAGCTGGCCTTCTTGGTGATCAGCGTCAGCGCGCCGTCGGCGCCCATGCTGGCGGCGATCACCTGGGCGGAGGTCATGCCTTTCGCCTCCAGCGCCGACTTGAGCTGCGGCATGCCGTCGATCGACGTGCGCAGCCTTTCGAGGTCCGCCTCGCCGCGTTGCGAAACGACGTCGTTGACCTGTTTCTGCGTGTCCTCGGGCAGTTCCTCTATGTCGATGACGCTGACGCTGGTGATGTTCGGCGCCTCCGGAGCCGCGGCCGGCGGTTCGGCCTGGGCAGGGGCTTGGGTCGGAGCCTGCGCGGGGGCCTGCTCCGACTGTGCCTGCGCGCCGGTCGCCATGGCGAAGGCGAGCGTGACGCCCGTCGCCAGAATCGTGATCATGCGCATGAGTTTCCCTTCCTTATGCTTGCGGTCGGTGGTCTTGGGGGGAGTGCGCGGTCGAGTTCACACGTCCAATGAGACCGGAAGCCGTCGGCGAGCGGGCCATTCCTTGTTTATTCTATGGCCGGAATGTGAGCCCGCCCGATCCTCTGGCCGTTGTCGCCGGTCGGTGGCGCCGCGCCGTTTTCTGTTTTAGCCTTTCCGGCTCATGCCAATGGAGTTCGGAAAAATGTACCAGGCCGTCGGCGCGCGCGGGTCGCGCATCTCCCGCGTGCTCTGGATGTTGGAGGAACTCGGCGTTCCCTACGAATTCGTCGAGATCGGCCGGCGTTCCCCCGAGGCTTATGCGCTCAATCCGTCGGGCAAGGTGCCGATCCTAATCGACGGCGATCTCAAGATCACCGATTCGGCGGCGATCTGCGTCTATCTGGCCGACAAGCACGCGGACATGGGTTTCGGCGCCAATCCGGGGCTCGCTGGGCGCGCCGAGATGGATGGCTGGATGCATTTCGCGCAGTCGGAGTTCGAAGCGCCGCTCTGGAACAAGCTGCGCCACCGCTTCCTGCTGCCGCCGGAGCTGCGCGTCGATGTCGGCCCGGCCGCCGCCTATGACTTCGCCAACGAGGTCAAGGCGCTCGACGGCCGGCTTGGCGACGGCGACTATGCCCTCGGAAGCCGCTTTTCGGCGGTGGATGTGATGCTCGGCGACATCGGCGCCTGGGCGCGCGGCGGCCGCTTCACCATCGGGTCGGATCGCGTCAACGCCTATCTCGACCGCGTCCTCTCGCGGCCTGCCCGGGCGCGCGCCCAGGCCAATGGCGGAGCGCTCGCCAAAGGCGGATTGCGGCAACCCTAGCCATCGTCATGATGCGCCGGCCCGGTGGCGCAGCGGTGCTTTCCGCTCTACCTTGCCTCGCCTTGAGGTTGCAGCGGATTCACCATGGAACAACTTCCCCTCGCCCACGACGTGTTCCCCCATATACGCATCGTCATGGGCATGGTGATCGGGCTCGGTGTCACGCGGCTCCTGTCCGGCGTGGCCCGCATCGTCCAGCATCCCAGGCAATATCCGCTCTATTCCGTCCACCTCCTCTGGGTGACGTCGGTGCTTTTGATGCTGGTGCATTTCTGGTGGTGGCAGTTTGGCCTCTACGGCATCGCCAACTGGACCTTCGGCATCTAGCTCTTCGTGCTCGTCTATGCCGTCTCGCTGTTCCTGCTGTGCGCCTTCCTGTTCCCAGACTCGATGCAGGACTACAAAGGCTACGAGGACTTTTTCTACGCACGGCGCGGCTGGTTCTTCGGCCTGCTCGCGGCGACCTATCTGCTCGACGTCGTCGACACGCTGATCAAGGGCGAGGAGCATTTCGCCCGTTTCGGCGTCGAATATCTCGTCCGCACGCCGCTCTTCGTCGGGCTTTGCCTCGTGGCCATGCGCACGGACAACCGCCGCTTCCACGCCGGCTTCGTCGCCTTCACGCTCATCTACCAGGTGTCGTGGATCGTGCGGCTCTTCGACCGGATCGTCTGAGCCCGCTTGGCAAGCCGCATCCCAGGACGCATGATGGCCCCGCAACGACGGCGGTCACATGAAGCTTTCCATCAACACCGATTTCACCAAATTTCCGCGCGCGGTCTCCGTGGCGCCGGCCGGCAGCGCGTCGGGCGCCGTCGCCGGCAGGGCGCTGCTTGCGCATGACGAGCGGCATCTGCGCCGCCGCGCCGTCGACCTCGCCGAAGGGAGCGAAATCCCCGGCGGCAAGGTCCTCGTCGACCTCACCGAGCCGGTGACGCTCGCCGCGGGCGACCGGCTGGTGCTGGAGGACGGCCGCCAGATCGAGGTCGACGCCGCGCCCGAGCAGCTCCACACCGTCCGCGCCCGTGACGCGGCGCATCTCGCCGAACTCGCCTGGCATATCGGCGAGCGGCATCTCGCCGCCGCCATGGAAGCCGACCGTCTCCTCGTCCTGCGCGACCCTGCAATCAGGGCTATGCTCGAAGAGCTCGGCGCCACCGTCACCGAGGTCGTCGAGCCGTTCCTGCCGGTGCACAGCGTCCATTCCGGCCATTCGCACGAGCACGGCCACGAGCATCATCATCACCACCACCATGGTCATGACCATGACCACGGGCACGGCGAGCGCGACGCCTACGGCCGCCTGCCCGGCGATCCGCATTACGGCCACAACCATGCCTGAGCGCCGCTGCTGATGGCGATCTACCGAGCCAGCCAGCAGCGGGGTTCATGGGTGGCCGAGCTGCTCAACGGCCATGCCGAACTCGGCGTGCCCGCCGACGATCCGCTCGTCGCCGTGCTGATCGACGACGAGGAAAGCCATATCGACTGGAAGGCCGGCCGATACGTTTCCAGGCAGGCGAGCAGCGGCCTTGCCGACTGGTGGAACAAGCCCTCGCACGAGGAATGGCGCCGGCTGCTGCGCGACGGCCGGCCGGTCCTGCTGCGCAAGGGCATGGACTGGACGACGCGCACCGCCGGCCCGAAGATCGGCTTCTTCTCGATTGAGGCGCCGGAATTCGGCGAAACGGAGTTTTCGGTCCGGCTCACCGGGCGGCTCGGCAGTTGCGCGTGAACAAGGCGAAAGACGCCGCGCCGATTTTCCCGTTGCCCCACCGCCCGCCGCTCTGGCATGGTCCCTCGACACGGAGGAACGCGCCATGACCGTCACGCAGCTGAAAACCGGCAAGCTCACCAACCTGCCCTTCTACGAGGAGCGTGTCGACCTCGCCGCCGCCTTCCGCTGGACGGCACGGCTGAACATGCACGAGGCGGTCGCCAACCATTTCTCCCTCGCCGTCAACGACGACGGCACCAGGTTCCTGATGAATCCCAACCAGGTGCATTTCTCGCGCATCAAGGCGAGCGATCTCCTGCTGATCGACGCCAACGACCCCGAGACGCTCACCGGCCCCGACGCGCCCGACCCAACCGCCTGGGGCCTGCACGGCGCCATCCACCGCAACGTGCCGCATGCGCGCTGCGTCATGCATGTGCATTCGATCCACGCCACCGTGCTGGCCTCGCTGGCCGATTCGCGCATGCCGCCCATCGACCAGAACTCCGCCATGTTCTACGGCCCGCGCCAGGTGATCGACGAGAATTACGGCGGGCTGGCCTTCGAGGAGGAGGGCGAGCGCTGCTCGCAGCTGCTTTCCGACGCGCGTGCACAGGTCATGATCATGGGCAATCACGGCATTCTGGTCATCGGCGCCACGGTGGCCGAGGCCTGGAATCGCATGTTCTATTTCGAGCGCGCCGCCGAGACCTACATCAAGGCGCTGTGGACCGGCCGGCCGCTGCGCACCCTCTCTGACGAGATCGCCGAAAAGACGGCGGCCGAGCTCGACAACTATCCCGGCCAGGCCGACCGCCACCTCTCGGAACTGAAGGCGATCCTCGACGACGAGGAGCCGGTCTACCGGAGCTAGAACAATTCCAGCAAAAGTGCGCCGCGGTTTTGCTGGAATTGCGTAAACACAAATAGATAGAGCAGCCGCTCCGGAAGCCGACCGGTTCTCAGCCGGACCGCCTCCGACCGGCGGTTGGCTTAAAGCATCCCCAGCAGCCGCCTGACGTCCTCGGCCGTGTTCGCCGTCAGCGCGCCTTCCGGCCCCTTCATCGGCCGCTCAGGCCAGAAGATGGTGCGCATGCCGGCGGCGAGCCCGGCGCGCGAGCCGGTATTGCTGTCCTCCATCACCACCGTGTCGGCCGGATCTATGCCGGTCAGCCAGGCGGCGCGCAGGAACGGCTCGGGATGCGGCTTGCCCTCGGCGACGTCGTTGCGCGACACCGACCTGAAGCCCGGCTCGACGAGGCCGACCGCCCTCAGATTGGCGTCGACCACCAGCCGGTCCGAGTTCGACACCACCGCCTGCACCACGCCCATGCGCTGCAGGTCGCGGAAGATCTCCATCGCCCCCTCGCGCGGCTTCAGAGCCGGCGCGTGCTTCAGGTAGTGGTCGTATTTCCGCCGGATCCAGTCGTCGAAGGGCAGCTTGAGGCCGAACTCGTCGCGCATCATCTCGTAGACCGGCCAAGCCGCTATGCCGAGCACGCGCTCATGCAGGTCCGGCGGCGGCGAGATGCCGACGCTCTTCATCGCCGAGACCAGCGCCTCGTCGTGCAGCGGCTCGCTGTCGATCAGCGTGCCATCCATGTCCCAGTAGACTGCCTTCGGCGTCATTGCGTCTTCCTTCTGTGCGCCCCTTACTGCGCCATTCCCGCCGGAAAATCGAATCTCAATTTTGGCGCAGCCCGCCGCCTTGGGCTTCCAGTCCGGTCAGGCCAGTTTTCCGGATCTTTTGGCGATTTGGCGAAGAAATCCGTCCCGATCCGCCTGCCTGGCGATCCTTGTGAACAAATTCTGGGTGCTGGCGAAGGCCGATGCCGCCAAGCCATTGGGATCGCAGGCGGATTTCGGAGCACATTTGGGCAGTCAATGAAATCTATCCACCTTTCCGGCGTTTTCGCCGCGATTCTCGAAAAATGCGGGCGCGCGGCTTCGGCAATTGCCTCAAGCGCATTTGGCGCCGCCAGCGAATATTCGCCCAGCCAAGTCGACAATTGCACAATGCGTCATTCCCTGCGACAGTGCCGCGCCTTCGGCCGAGGCCGGAGCTTGGGACAGGCAAATGAACATTCGGCAGGAAACCGCCACGAATCCGAGGCTCGACGACGCGGCGCGCGCCGGCTGGCTCTATTACGTCGCCGGCAACACGCAAGACCAGATCGCAGCGAAGCTCGGCATCTCCAGGCAGACGGCGCAGCGGCTGGTGTCGCTTGCCGTGTCGGAGGGGCTGATCAAGGTCCGCGTCGACCATCCGATCGCCAATTGCCTCGAGCTGGCGGCGAAGCTCAGGTCGCGATTCGCGCTGGACCTGGTCGAGGTGGTGCCGACCGACCCGACTTCGACCTCCACCACGATCGGCATCGCCGAAGCGGCCGCGGCAGAGATCGAACGCCGGCTCCGCTCCGAAACGCCCATAGTGATGGCGATCGGCACCGGCCGCACGCTGAAGGCGGCGATCGAGCAACTGCCGCCGATGGACTGCCCGCAGCACAAGATCGTCTCGCTCACCGGCAACATCGCGCCGGACGGCTCGGCCGCCTTCTACAACGTCATCTTCACCATGGCCGACCGTATCAAGGCGCGCGCCTTTCCGATGCCGCTGCCGGTCATCTCGTCCTCGGCGGAGGAGCGCGCCATGCTGCTCAGCCAGCCGATGATCCAGCCGACGCTGGCGCTCGCAGCACAGGCCGACGTCACCTTCGTCGGCATAGGCGATCTCGGCCCGAAAGCGCCGCTCTACGAGGACGGCTTCGTCACCGAGGCCGAACTCAAGGCGCTGCAGAAGGCGGGCGGTGTCGCCGAGATCGTCGGCTGGGTGTTCGACCGCGACGGCCGGCAGATCGAGGGCGTCACCAACGACCGGGTGGCTTCGGCGCCGCTGCCGTCGCGCGAGCGCTCACTGGTGATCGCGCTCGCCATGGGCGAGAACAAGCTGCCCGGCATTCTCGCCGCCGTCACCCGCCGGCTGGTCAACGGGCTCATCACCGACGAGCGGACCGCCGCGGCGTTGCTCGGAGCCGCTGCCTAAGCAGGCTTATGACGCGCGCGGCGTCAGCGTGAGCAGGTCGAGGCGGCGCAGGCGGGCGTCGGCCTCCGCCAGGCCGCCGTCTGCCAAGCCGATGTCGCGGCGCATATAGTCGGACATCTCGTCGAGATGGAAACGCTTGCGGTGCAAGACGTTGGCGATGGAGCGAATGGTCTTTCCGGCGCGAAGGTAACGCATGGTCGTCATCCTCGAAGGGGTCGATCTCGTTGCGTTACATATGAGCCGGCGCGGCCTTGCCGGCCAATCGAACCTTGCATAGGATGCATAAGGAGGACTTATGCATGAACCTGCCGCCGCTCGCCGCCATCCGTGCCTTCGAGGCTGCCGCGCGGCTGTCCTCCTTCACCCGTGCCGCCGAGGAGTTGGCGATGACCCAGGCCGCGGTCAGCTACCAGATCAAGGTGCTGGAGGACCGCGTCGGCCAGCCGCTCTTCACCCGCAAGGCGCGTCAGGTCGAACTCACCGAAACCGGCCGCGCGCTCGCCGCCGGCGCCTCGGAAGCGCTGCGCATCCTCGCCGAGAGCTATGAGCAGGCGCGCACCGGCGGCCAGGGGACGCTGTCGATCAGCACGATCCCGACCTTCGCCGCCAACTGGCTGGCGTTGCGTCTGGGTTCCTTCCAGATCGCCCATCCGGCGATCGCCGTCAGGCTGGAAACGTCGGACCGCGTGGTCGACCTCGCGCAGGACAACATCGATGTCGGCATCAGGACGGGAGGCAAGGGCGAGTGGCCGGGGCTCGCCTCGCACCGCCTGTTCATGGCCGATTTCACGCCGATGCTCAGCCCCTCGCTGGCCGCCACGATCGGCGGCGTCAGGGAACCGGCCGATCTGCTGAGGCTGCCGATCGTCGATGCCGGCGATCCCTGGTGGGCGATGTGGTTCGACCTCGCCGGCATCGACGCGCGCGAGAACCTCGCGGCGAGGACGCGCAGCCAGCTCAACTCGCAGGCCTTCGAGGGGCGCGCTGCCGTCGCCGGCGTCGGCGTCGGCATCCTGACCCGGGAGCTGTTCACCGCGGAACTCGACAATGGCAGCCTGATCCAGCCTTTCGACATCGTCGGCAATGACGGCCACGCCTATTGGCTGGTCTATCAGCAGGCGCGCCGCAACGTGCCGAAGATCAGGGCGTTTCGGGACTGGCTGCTGAAGGAGATCGGCGCGTCGACGGGCATGGTGGCCTGAGCGGCCGCGTCACGGGTTTTGATCGGCAGACGACTGGTCGGCCGCGCCGCTCCCCATTCCCATTCCGCCGCCCATTCCACCTCCCATCCCGCCGCCGCCTCCTCCGCCGCGGCCCCCGCCCTGCCCGCCGCGCTCGCTCTTGCCACGGCCGCCCGAGCCGGACGGGCGCGCCGGCCCCTGCATCGGGATCGCCAGGTCAGGCGGGATCGGCGCCAGATCGAGCGCCTCGCGGATGAAGCCGCGCAGCGAGACGACAAGCTCGTGCGTGTGCACGGGACGTCCGGCGACCAGTTCGGTCACGGCGCGCTCGGCAAGCCGGACCTGCTCCTCCGTGCCGAGCAGGATGATGTCCGACAGTGCCGCCTCGACCGCGTCGCGGATGCGCCGCGGGCGGTCGAAGCCGGTCAGGTTCCCGGCGTCTTCATCGTCGGGTTGGGCGCCTTCCTCCGCGTCCGCCGGCGGGCGTCGCATCTGGCTGAGATGCCTGGGATCGACGGTGAGATTGCCGGTGAACGAGCCACCCAGCACCTTGTAGGCCGCGATCAGCGTCTTCAGGCGTTCGTTGATCTGGCGGTTTGCCCGCTCGCGCCGCTGCTGGATGGTGACCATCATCAGCAGGCGGATGCCGATGCTGATCAGCGTGAAGAGAGCAAGGCCGATCAACGTCACCAGCAGGCTTTGCCATGAAGTGAAATCGATGTTGCGAAACAATGGCCTCTCCGCGTCGCTCTCTCGCGGCGAAGCTTATGTGCCTTTGGCCCGGCGATCCAGTTGGCTTACGCCGCGGACTGCGTGGCCGCCTCGGCGAAGCCCGAGCCGAGGGCCGCGTCCTGCGGTACGACGCGCACATGCAGCGGCCTGGCGCTGCCGCGGATGGCGATCTCGCGCGCCTCGTAGTCGCTGAGGTCGAGGCCGGAGAGCGCCACCACGGTGTCGGACACCACGATCGCCGCGTTGAATTCCTTGGCCGCCGATTCCAGCCGGCTGGCGACATTCACCGTGTCGCCAATGGCGGTCACATGCATTGTGTCGCCATAGCCCATGGCGCCGACGATCGTCGGCCCGGCATGGATGCCGATCGCGACCTTGAGCGGTGCGGGAAGTTCGGCGGCGAGTTCCTCGCTCAGCCGGTCGAGTTCGGCCAGGATCGCCGCCGAGGCGGCAAGCGCCTGGCGGCAGGCCTCGGCCGTCGACGTGTCCAGCCCGAACAGCGCCATGGCGCCGTCGCCGATGAACTTGTCGAGCCGTCCGCCCGACTTCTCCACCGCGGTGCCGACGATGGCGAAATAGCGGTTGAGCAGGAAGACGATGTCGTAGGGCAGGCGATGATCGGCGAGCGCGGTGAAACCGCGGATATCGCAGAAAAGCACCGCGATGTCCTGCTCGCGGCCCGGCCTCGCCCGCCCGGCGCCTGCCGGCAGCAGACGTTCGCGGTCGGCGACGAGCAGCGGCAGCACGGTGAGCGGCGCGGTCGGCCGGAGCTGGCAGGCCAGCCGTACGCTCGGATCGGCATGAATGCGCGAAAGCGTTGCGCGCTCCAGCGGGGCCGGTGGCGGCAGCGCCTCGCTGCCCGCCGTCACCCTGACGCGGCAGGTCGAGCAGCGGCCGCGGCCGCCGCAGACAGCATAATGCGGAATCCCGCCGATTCGGCTCGCCTCGAGCACGCTGGAGCCCCTGGGCACACGCACGACTTGGCCGCTTTCGTAGCGGACCTCGATCAGGTTGCGCCGCGCGATCGCCTGCCGCAGGCCGCGCAGGGCAAGGGTCGCCGCGACGGCGCCGATTGCAACGGCGTAGGCGAGGTTCAGGAAGGCGGTCTTGGTGAGGTACACGGTGGCAAGCCGCTCGGCCATGATGGCGTCCGGCGTCGGCGGTGTCGGCTGCGCCAGCACGACCTTGCCGGCTTCGGCGAAACCGAGAAGCCCGAGGACCGGGACGAGCACCGCGCCGATCAATAGGAAAGGCGCAGCAGTCGGGTACCAATCGCGGTAGCGCAGCCAGAAATGCAGGCCGAGGCAGCCATGCGCCCAGATCACCAGCAGCGCGAAGACCTGCTTCACGCCGGTCGCGGGAGAATCGATCCAGAGCGCGCGGGCCACGAATTCGTAGTCGACATCCAGGCCGGTGATCGCCCTGTAGACGTGGACGCCGATGACGTGCTCGGCGATCAGGAGAGGGATCAGAAGGCCGAGCAGCACCTGCGCCGCTTCCTTGCCCGGCATCTTCAGCGTGCGCCTGAGGTAGAGCGTGCGCAGCACCAGCACGATATGCACCGTTGCCGCGCCATAGAGGAGGATCTTCGCCGGAAGGATCCGCCATGGCTCGGTCAGCCATTCGAGGCCGGCATCCGCCGTGTCGATCGAGACCAGGTTCAGCGCCACATTGGCGAGGTGCATGGCCACGAAGAGCATCAGCACCAGGCCGGAGACGAGGCGCGCGGTCCGGAAATGCCGTTCTCGCGCCTGGCTGCGGCCCGGAGCGACAGCGGGGCTGGCCGGGATAGGGCCGTCCGGGATGGGGCTGGTGGGGGCGGGCGGGGAAACTGAGGTCATGCGGCGCGCGCGCCCTTTTTCGATCCTGATGCAAATTGGCAGTCCGGCGGGCCGGCTTCAATGGGCGGCAGCGAAACGCTGTGTCCACCGAAGCAGGACCACGCGACCCGGGTGGTCGACGGCATAGCCTGCACCGCAGTGCGTCACAGGTGGATAGATTTTCGCGAGGCCCGTATTCGCACCGGGAACTACCGAGCCGGAACAAGGGCTTGCCGGGAAAGCTGCCTGGGAAACCCCGGAATTTGTTCACAACGAGGGCGCGGTGCCGGAAAACCGACGCCTTTGCTGGAAACCCCGCCTGCTCCGGCGACTTCCGGTGTGTTTTGGAAGATTTGAGCCTAGCCTTAACGCGGCTGCCTCGCATGCCGGTCCCTCGCCTCGCAACTGCCAGCCGGAACCCTTGCTGCTGCAGCGCAGCATGGAATCCGTCTTGACACATTCTCTCCGTAATCGAATAATTGCTCATGACCAAGGCAAATGCTCACTTGGTTCCAAGGGAGGAATTCTGGATGAAACTCAAAACGCTCGTTCTGAGCCTGTGCTCCGCCAGCGCGCTTGCCTTCGCCGCGCACGCCGAGACCATCACCATCGCCACCGTCAACAACGGCGACATGATCCGCATGCAGAAGCTGACGGATGATTTCACCACCAAGAATCCGGATATCGAGCTCAACTGGGTGACGCTCGAGGAGAACGTGCTGCGCGAGCGCGTCACGACCGACATCGCCACCAAGGGCGGCCAGTACGACGTGATGACGATCGGCACCTACGAAGTGCCGATCTGGGCAAAGCAGCAGTGGCTCCTGCCGCTCGACAATCTCGGCGCCGACTACGACGCCGCCGACATCATCCCGGCGATCGCCGGCGGCCTGTCGGTCGACGGCAAGCTCTATGCCGCGCCGTTCTACGGCGAGTCTTCCTTCATCATGTACCGCAAGGACCTGTTCGAGAAATCGGGCCTGACCATGCCCGACGCGCCGACCTGGGACTTCGTCGCCGAGGCCGCCCGCAAGATCAAGGCGGACAACCCCGACGTCAACGGCATCTGCCTGCGCGGCAAGGCCGGCTGGGGCGAGAACATGGCCTTCCTGACCGCCATGTCGAACTCCTTCGGCGCGCGCTGGTTCGACGAGAACTGGAAGCCGCAGTTCGACCAGCCCGAGTGGAAGAACACGCTGCAATTCTACGTCGACCTGATGAAGGATGCCGGCCCGTCCGGTGCTTCCTCCAACGGCTTCAACGAGAATCTGGCGCTGTTCCAGCAGGGCAAGTGCGGCATGTGGATCGACGCAACCGTGGCGGCGTCCTTCGTGTCGAACCCGAAGGATAGCACCGTCGCCGACAAGGTCGCCTATGCGCTCGCTCCCGATACCGGCCTCGGCAAGCGCGGCAACTGGCTGTGGGCCTGGTCGCTGGCCATTCCGGCAGGCACGCAGAAGGCGGACGCCGCGCAGAAGTTCGTTTCCTGGGCGACCAGCAAGGCCTATCTGGACCTCGTCGCCTCGAAGGAAGGCTGGGCCAACGTTCCTCCGGGAACCCGTACCTCGCTCTACAACAATCCCGAGTACCAGAAGGCGGCGCCCTTCGCGAAGATGACGCTGGACTCGATCAATTCGGCCGATCCGACCAAGCCGACCGTCAAGCCGGTGCCCTATGTCGGCGTGCAGTTCGTGGCGATCCCCGAATTCCAGGGGCTCGGCACGACGGTTGGGCAGCTCTTCTCGGCGGCGCTCGCCGGCCAGTCCTCCGTGGATGACGCACTGAAGCAGGCGCAGGACGCCGCGACCGCGGCAATGACCGAGGGCGGCTACATACAGTAAAAGGCATCCTCCCGGTGCCTTGGCCGTCCGGTGTCCCTGCCGGGCGGCCACCTTCCAGGCCCGATATCTCGCCGGCCTGACCCGGGATAGCGAAACGTCTTCAATCAGCCAGGCCCGCCCGTCCGCCACGTTCGGGAGGCCGCCGCCTTGCCCGGTGCTGCCGGGAACCGTTGCGCCGCAGGCGCAGATGAGACCACGTTCAGCGGTTCACAGAAACCGGAGAGGAAACGATGGCTACTCAACAGACCCGATCGCTGGCGCGCATGATGATGGCCCCGTCCGTGATCCTGCTGCTCGTCTGGATGATCGTTCCGCTGGCCTTCACCCTCTGGTTCTCGTTCCAGCAGTACAATCCGCTCAACCCGATCCGCGACGGCTTCGTCGGTTTCGCCAACTACGCGCTGTTCTGGTCGAACCCTGCCTTCATCCAGTCGATCATCAACACGCTGCTGATCGTGGTCTGCGTGCTGGCGATCACCGTGATCCTCGGCATCCTGCTCGCGCTGCTGCTCGACCAGCCGATCTGGGGCCAGGGCATCGTCCGCATCCTCGTCATTTCGCCCTTCTTCGTCATGCCGCCGGTGGCGGCGCTGGTGTGGAAGAACATGATCATGCATCCGGGCTACGGCGTCTTCGCCGACATCGCCCGTTTCCTTGGCGTGCAGCCGGTCGACTGGTTCGCGCACTACCCGCTGTTTTCGATCATCCTCATCGTCGCCTGGCAATGGCTGCCTTTTGCGACGCTGATCCTGCTGACGTCGCTGCAGTCGCTCGATGGCGAGCAGAAGGAGGCCGCCGAAATGGACGGCGCCGGTTTCCTCGCGCGCTTCTGGTACCTGACGCTGCCGCACATGTCGCGCGCCATCACCGTCGTCATCCTGATCCAGACGATCTTCCTGCTCGCGGTCTATGCCGAGATCCTGGTCACCACCAATGGCGGCCCCGGCTTCGCGTCGACCAACCTGCCGTTCCTCGTCTACCAGAAAGCCCTGCTCGAATTCAAAATCGGCCAGGCCTCCGCCGGCGGCATCATCGCCGTCATCCTCGCCAACATCGTCGCCTTCTTCGTGATGCGCGCGGTCGGCAAGAACTTGGACAAGTAGGAGGACGCCATGGCCCGCGCAGTCACCACGCAGCACAAGGCGGTCGCAACCATCGCCGCCTGGGTTGTCGCCTTCCTGATCTTCTTCCCGATCCTCTACACGATCATCACCTCGTTCAAGTCGGAGACGGAGGCGATCGCCGGCTTCAACCTGATCCCGTCGGGCACGCTGGAGAGCTACGTCGAGGTCCAGGCGCAGAGCAACTATTTCAAGTTCTTCCTGAACTCGGTGATCCTGTCGGTCGGCTCGACCATCCTCGCCCTCGCCGTGGCGATCCCTGCCGCGTGGTCGATGGCGTTCTCGCCGACGCGCAGGACGAAGGACATCCTGATGTGGATGCTCTCCACCAAGATGATGCCCGCGGTGGCGGTGCTGTTCCCGATCTACCTGATCTTCCGCGACACCGGGCTGCTCGACAGCCGCATCGGCCTCACGATCATGCTGATGCTGATCAATCTGCCTATCGTGGTGTGGATGCTCTACACCTATTTCCGCGAAATCCCGGGCGAGATCCTCGAAGCCGCGCGCATGGACGGCGCCTCGCTGTGGGGCGAGATCTGGTACGTGCTCACCCCGATGGCGGTGCCGGGCATCGCCTCGACGATGCTGCTCAACATCATCCTCGCCTGGAACGAGGCGTTCTGGACGATCCGCCTGACGACGACGGAAGCCGCGCCGCTGACCGCCTTCATCAGCTCGTTCTCGAGCCCGCAGGGGCTTTTCTGGGCGAAGCTGTCGGCAGCCTCGACGCTCGCCATCGCGCCGATCCTGATCATGGGCTGGTTCTCGCAGAAGCAGCTGGTGCGCGGATTGACGTTCGGCGCGGTCAAGTGAGCGGCGACAGGAACACCGGGAGGCAAAGATGGGCCAGATAACGCTCAGGAACGTGTCGAAATCATTCGGGGCGACGACGATCATCCCCGATATCGACCTCGAGATCGAGGATGGCGAGTTCGTCGTCTTCGTCGGCCCGTCGGGCTGCGGCAAGTCCACGCTGCTGAGGCTGATCGCGGGCCTGGAGGACACCAGCGGCGGCACCATCTCGATCGACGGGCGCGACGTCACCGGCGAGGCGCCGGCCAGGCGCAAGCTGGCGATGGTGTTCCAGTCCTACGCGCTCTATCCGCACATGACGGTGGCGAAGAACATCGCCTTTCCGCTGAAAATGGCGGGCGAGAGCAAGGAGACGATCGACAGGAAGGTCGCCGAGGCGGCGCGCGTGCTGAACCTCACCAACTACCTGGAGCGGCGGCCGGGCCAGCTCTCGGGCGGCCAGCGCCAGCGCGTCGCCATCGGCCGCGCCATCGTGCGCCAGCCCTCGGCCTTCCTGTTCGACGAACCGCTCTCGAACCTCGACGCGGCGCTGCGCGGCACCATGCGGCTGGAGATTTCCGAACTGCACAACCAGCTCAAGACCACGATGATCTACGTCACGCACGACCAGGTCGAGGCGATGACCATGGCCGACAAGATCGTCGTGCTCAATGCCGGCAACATCGAGCAGGTCGGCTCGCCGCTGGAGCTGTACCGTTCGCCGCGGAACCTCTTCGTGGCGGGCTTCATCGGCTCGCCCAGGATGAACCTGATCGAAGGCGAGACCGCCGCCAGGCACGGCGCGAAGACGATCGGCATCCGGCCGGAGCATCTTTCCGCGTCCACGACGGCAGGAGAATGGAAAGCGACGGTCGGGGTTGCCGAACATCTGGGGTCCGACACGTTCCTGCATGTGCATTCGGACGGGGTCGGGCCGCTGACGGTGCGCGCCGGCGGCGACATCGGCGCGCATCACGGCGACACCATCTTCCTGACGCCGGACGCGACGAAGGTCCATCGCTTCGGGCCGGACGGGCAGGCGCTGAAATGAGACTTGCGGGGAAATCGGCGCTGATCACCGGGGCCGCGCGCGGCATCGGCAAGGCCTTCGCCGAAGCCTATGTCCGCGAGGGCGCGACGGTCGCTATCGGCGACATCAATCTCGAAGCCGCCGAAAAGACGGCAAGCGGGATCGGCGCGGCCGCCTATGCGGTCAAGCTCGACGTCACCGAGCAGGCATCGATCGACGCCGCGATGAAGACTGTCGAGGCGAAGGCCGGCGGGCTCGACATACTCGTGAACAACGCAGCGCTGTTCGATGCGGCGCCCATCGTCGAGATCACGCGCGCGAGCTACGAGAAGCTGTTTTCCGTCAACGTCGCGGGCTGTCTCTTCACGCTGCAGGCCGCGGCCAGGTCGATGATCTCCGGGGGCAAGGGAGGCAAGATCATCAACATGGCGAGCCAGGCCGGGCGTCGGGGCGAGGCCCTGGTGGCGGTCTACTGCTCCACCAAGGCCGCCGTCATCTCGCTCACCCAGTCGGCCGGCCTCGACCTCATCAAGCACCGCATCAACGTCAACGCCATCGCACCCGGCGTCGTCGATGGCGAGCACTGGGACGGCGTCGACGCGCTGTTCGCCAGATATGAAGGGCTGCAGCCCGGCGAGAAGAAACGGCAGGTCGGCGCCGCCGTGCCCTACGGGCGGATGGGAACGCCCGAGGATCTTACCGGCATGGCGGTTTTCCTCGCCAGCGCCGAGGCCGACTACGTGGTGGCGCAGACCTACAATGTCGACGGCGGCAACTGGATGAGTTGAGAGGACACAAGTGCGATGACCGTAAAACTCTCCCTCGCCGATCTGGGCAAGCTGCAGACGAATGTCGCCGTGCCGCGCTACGGCCGCCGCGACCTGCGCGCCGGCATCCTGCATTTCGGCGTCGGCAATTTCCACCGCGCGCATCTCCAAGTCTATCTCGACAGGCTGATGAACGCCGGCAGGGATCGCGATTTCGCGATCCTGGGCGCCGGCGTCACGCCTTACGACATCAAGATGCGCGACGCGCTGGCGGGACAGGACTGGCTGTCGACGGTGGTCGAGCAGTCGGCGGAAAAATCCGAGGCGCGCGTCACCGGCGTCATGGCAGATTTCCTGCCGCCGATGGACGGGCGCGCGATCGTCGAAGCGCTCGCCGATCCGGCCATACGCATCGTCTCGCTCACTGTCACCGAGGGCGGTTATTTCGTGAACCCGGCGACCGGCAGCTTCGATCCGGAGCATCCGGCCATCCTCGCCGACGCCAGCAATCCCGACGATCCCAAGACCGTGTTCGGGCTGATGCTCGCCGGGCTGAAGGCACGCCGGGCCGCCGGCATCCAGCCGTTCACCGTCATGTCGTGCGACAATGTCCCCCATAACGGCAAGGTCTGCCGCGACGCGGTCGCGGGGCTGGCCGAGGCGCAGGACCCCGGTTTCGCACAGTGGGTGCGCGGCAACGTCGCCTTCCCGAACGCGATGGTCGACCGCATCGCCACGGCGACCTCCGACCGCGAGCGCGCGATCACGCGCGACACGTTCGGGATCGAAGACGCCTGGCCGGTGTTCTGCGAGGACTTCATCCAGTGGGTCGTCGAGGACAATTTCCCTGCGGGACGGCCAGCCTTCGAGGAGGTCGGCGCGGAATTCGTCGCCGACGTTACGCCGTGGGAGATGATGAAGATCCGCATCCTCAACGGCGGCCATGCCATCATCGCCTATCCGTCGGGGCTCATGGACATCCATTTTGTCCATGAGGGCATGGAGAATCCGCTGGTGCGCGCCTTCCTGCAGAAGGTCGAGCGCGACGAGATCATCCCCGTCGTCCCGCCGGTCCCCGGCACCGATCTCGATGCCTATTTCCGCAAGGTGGAGGAGCGCTGCCTGAACCCGAAGATCGGTGACACCATCCGCAGGCTCTGCCTCGACGGCTCCAACCGGCAGCCGAAATTCATCATCCCGACCATTGCCGACCGGCTGAAGGCGGGCAAGGGGATCGAGGGGCTGGCGCTGGAGTCGGCGCTGTGGTGCCGCTACTGCTTCGGAACGACCGACAGCGGCGCGGCGATCGAGCCGAACGACCCGAACTGGGAACGCATGACGGCGACGGCGAAGGCCGCGAAGGACGATCCCGCGGCCTGGCTCGGCATGGCCGACATCTATGGCGCGGTCGGCAAGAGCGCCGTTTTCGCCGAGGCCTTCGGCCGGCATCTCAAATCGCTCTGGCAGGGCGGTGCGCGCGCCACGCTGGAGCGGTACGTGGCCGCCTGAACGCGAGGGAGCGGCGGCGAGCAGAAAACGATGCCGCGTGCGCCAAAACTCGTCATCTTCGATTGCGACGGCGTGCTGGTCGACAGCGAGGTCATCTCGGTCGGCGTGCTGACCGAGCTGGTGCGCCAGGCCGGCGCCGAGATCGCCGACGGCGACGGCTACAGGCTCTTCCTCGGCCGCAGCATGGCGGCGGTGGAGAAGCTGCTGCGCAAGGATTATGCGCTCGCGCTTTCCATGACGGAGCTCGACGGCATCAGGGCCGAGACATTCCGGCGCTTCCGCGCCGAGCTGAAACCCATGCCCGGCGTGGCCGAGGCGCTGTCACGGCTGAAGACCGGGCGCTGCGTGGCGTCGTCGAGCAGCCCGGAACGGATACGGCTTTCGCTGTCGCTCACCGGCCTGCTGGAAATGCTGGAGCCGCATATATACAGTGCCTCGATGGTGGCGAGAGGCAAGCCGGCGCCCGACCTCTTCCTGCATGCCGCCGAGGAGATGGGCGTCCGAGCGGAGGATTGCGTCGTCGTGGAGGACAGTCCGGCAGGGATCGATGCGGCGAGGCGCGCGGGCATGCGCGCCTTCGCCTTCACCGGCGGCGCGCATGCCGAGGCGGCGGGGCTGGAAACGGCGCTCGCGCGGTTGCGGCCCGAGCTGATCTTCTCAGACATGGCGCGCCTGCCCGAGCTGCTTGGCGAGCGACCGATCCGGACGGGCCGGCGAGCCGACTGATGGAAAAATATGTCTGCGCCGTCGATGTCGGGACGGGAAGCGCGCGCGCCGGGATCTTCGACCGGTCGGGCAAGGTGTTCGGGCGGGCCGAACACCCGATCCTGATGCACAGGCCGAAGGCCGACCACGCCGAGCACGATTCGGAGGATATCTGGCAGGCCGCCTGCCATGCCGTGAGGAACGCGCTGGCGAAGGCGGGCGTCGCCAAGGACAGCGTCGCCGGCATCAGCTTCGACGCCACCTGCTCGATCGTGGTGCGCGGCACGGACGGCGGCCAGGTCAGCGTCTCGTCGACCGGCGAGACGCGCTGGGACACGATCGTCTGGCTCGACCACCGGGCGCTGGCCGAGGCCGACGAATGCACTGAAAGCGGCCACCGCGTGCTCGATTATCTCGGCGGCGTGATGTCGCCCGAGATGGCGACGCCGAAGCTGATGTGGCTGAAGCGCCGCCTGCCGGAAAGCTGGAACAAAGCTGGCTACATGTTCGACCTCGCCGATTACCTGACCTACCGCGCGTCGGGCTCGACGGCCCGCTCGCAATGCACGCTGACCTGCAAATGGACATATCTGGCGCATGAGAGCCCAGGCTGGCAGGGCGATTTCTTCGCCAGGGTCGGGCTTGAGGACATCATCGAGCGCGGCGGCCTGCCGTCCAAGGCGAACGCGGTCGGCTCCGATCTCGGCCCGCTGACCCGCCAAGCCGCGGCGGAGCTTGGACTGACCGAACAATGCCGAGTGGCGACCGGCGTCATCGACGCCTATGCCGGGGCGCTGGGCACGCTGGGCGGCTTCGCCGGCGAGCCGGCCGAACTCAACCGGCACCTCGCGCTGATCGCCGGGACGTCGAGCTGCGTGATGGCGATGTCGCCCGACGAGCGGCCGTTCGCCGGCGGCTGGGGACCTTATTACGGCGCGGCCTTGCCGGGCTGCTGGATAGCCGAGGGCGGCCAGTCGGCGACCGGCGCGCTGCTCGATCACGTGATCCGCCTGCATGGCGCCGGCGGCGAGCCGACGCCGGACCGCCACCGCGAGATCGCCGAACGGATCATGGCGCTGAGGGCCGAGGAAGGGCTCGACCTCGCCGGGCGGCTGCATGTCCTGCCCGATTTCCACGGCAACCGCTCGCCGCTCGCCGACCCGCATGCGCTCGGCGTCGTCAGCGGGCTCACCCTCGACGCCTCCTTCGACAGCCTGTGCCGCCTCTACTGGCGCACCGCCGTGGGCATTGCGCTCGGCGTCCGCCACATACTCGACACCCTCAACGCCGGCGGTTTCGTCATCGACACGCTGCATGTGACCGGCGGCCACACCAAGAACCCGCTGCTGATGGAACTCTACGCCGATGCCGTCGGCTGCATGGTGGTCGAGCCGCTGGCCGACGAGGCGGTGCTGACTGGGACTGCGGCGCTCGCGGCGACCGGCGCCGGCCTTTACCCGGACCTCGCCGGCGCCTGCGCCGGCATGCGCCAGCCGGTGCGCGAGCGGCGGCCGAACCCGGCGGCCCGGGCGCGCTTCGACCGCGACTACCGCATCTTCCTGGAAATGCACCGCCAGCGGCGGGCGCTGGACGAAATCGCCTAGGATGGATTCGCGCCCGCAGGAGATCTGCATGGGCGCGAGGCGTGTCCGTGCGGGCGCGATAGTCCGGGCATTTCGTGAGCAACCGCGTCGAACCCCCTTGCGCGGGCCGCGCCGATCCATTTGAACGAGCCGCATGACCCATTCCCTCAGCATCGCCATCGACGGTCCCGCAGCCTCCGGAAAAGGCACGCTGGCGCGCCGCCTGGCGGATTATTACCACCTGCCGCATCTCGATACCGGGCTGACCTACCGGGCGGTCGGCCGCGCGCTGCTCATCCACGGCCTGCCGCTCGACAACGTCTCGGCCGCCGAGACCGCCGCGCGCCAGGTCGACCTCAGGAACCTCGACCGCGAGGCGCTGTCGGCGCATGAGGTCGGCGAAGCCGCCTCCAAGGTCGCGGTGTTCCCGACGGTGCGCAAGATACTGGTCGACAAGCAGCGCGCCTTCGCAACCCAGCCCGGCGGCGCCGTGCTCGACGGCCGCGACATCGGCACGGTGGTCTGCCCGGAGGCCGATGTGAAGCTCTACGTGACCGCGAGCGCCGAGGTGCGCGCAGGCCGCCGCCTGCGCGACATCGAGGGGCGGGGCGGCCACGCCGACCTTGCCGAGATCCTCGCCGACATCGTCAGGCGCGACGAGCGCGACATGGGCCGCGCCGACTCGCCGCTCCGGCCGGCCGCCGACGCGCACTTGCTCGATACCTCGGAAATGTCTATAGAAGCCGCGTTCCAGGCGGCGCGGACCATCGTAGATGAAGTCCTCGCCAAGCGGAACGAAGCCTGAGACGGGAATTGGCTTCCGGTTGCCGGAAGCGGTGAAGATACCCATATCGGGCCGAGAAAATACCGAACCAGCCTGTCAGCATTCTCTTGCGCCGATACCGCCGCGAAAGCGGCAGAGGGCTCCTAGCCCGGAACGCCGGCAGGCCATCGCAACGCTAACCACGGCGCCTGCTCCGCAATGCGGGGCCTCCAGGAGAAAATATGTCTGCAGCAAATCCAACCCGCGACGATTTCGCGTCGCTTCTCGAAGAGTCCTTCTCGGACGGTCATTCGGGAGAAGGCCAGGTCGTCAGGGGTACGGTCACGGCCATCGAAAAGGACATGGCCATCATCGACGTCGGCCTCAAGGTCGAAGGCCGCGTCCCGCTCAAGGAATTCGGCGCCAAGGGCAAGGACTCCACCCTCAAGGTCGGCGACACCGTCGAGGTCTATGTCGAGCGCATCGAGAACGCGCTTGGCGAAGCCATGCTGTCGCGCGACAAGGCCCGCCGCGAAGAGAGCTGGGTCAAGCTCGAGGAGAAGTTCTCCAAGGGTGAGCGCGTCGAAGGCGTCATCTTCAACCAGGTCAAGGGCGGCTTCACCGTCGATCTCGACGGCGCCGTGGCCTTCCTGCCGCGCTCACAGGTCGACATCCGTCCGATCCGCGACGTCACCCCGCTCATGCACAACCCGCAGCCCTTCGAGATCCTCAAGATGGATCGCCGCCGCGGCAACATCGTCGTGTCGCGCCGCACCGTGCTCGAAGAGTCGCGTGCCGAGCAGCGCTCGGAGATCGTCCAGAACCTCGAAGAGGGTCAGGTGGTCGAGGGCGTGGTCAAGAACATCACCGACTACGGTGCGTTCGTCGACCTCGGCGGCATCGACGGCCTGCTCCATGTCACCGACATGGCATGGCGTCGCGTCAACCATCCGACCGAGATCCTCAACATCGGCCAGACGGTCAAGGTGCAGATCATCCGCATCAACCAGGAGACGCACCGCATCTCGCTCGGCATGAAGCAGCTCGAGGCGGATCCTTGGGGCGACATCGGCACCAAGTTCCCGATCGGCAAGAAGATCACCGGCACGGTCACCAACATCACCGACTACGGCGCGTTCGTCGAGCTGGAGCCGGGCATCGAGGGCCTCATCCACGTTTCGGAAATGTCGTGGACGAAGAAGAACGTGCACCCCGGCAAGATCCTGTCGACCACGCAGCAGGTCGACGTGGTCGTGCTCGAGGTCGATCCGGCCAAGCGTCGTATCTCGCTGGGCCTCAAGCAGACGCTTGAAAACCCGTGGGAAGCCTTCAAGCGCAACCATCCGGTCGGCGCGGTGGTCGAGGGCGAGGTCAAGAACAAGACCGAGTTCGGCCTGTTCATCGGCCTGGAAGGCGATGTCGACGGCATGGTGCACCTCTCCGACCTCGACTGGAACCGTCCGGGCGAGCAGGTCATCGAGGAGTACAACCGCGGCGACATGGTCAAGGCGCAGGTTCTCGACGTCGACGTCGAGAAAGAGCGCATCTCGCTCGGCATCAAGCAGATGGCGCGCGATTCCGTCGGCGAGGCTGCCGGTTCCGGCGAGCTGCGCAAGAACGCGGTCGTGACCTGCGAGGTCATCGGCATCAAGGACGGCGGTCTTGAAGTGCGGCTGGTCGATCACGGCATCGAGACCTTCATCAAGCGGTCCGATCTCAGCCGCGACCGTGACGAGCAGCGCCCCGAGCGCTTCACCGTCGGCCAGAAGGTCGATGCCCGCGTCATCGCCTTCGACAAGAAGACGCGCAAGCTCACGGTGTCGATCAAGGCGCTGGAAATCGCCGAAGAAAAGGAAGCGGTCGCCCAGTACGGCTCGACCGACTCCGGCGCTTCGCTCGGCGACATCCTCGGCGCCGCGCTGAAGAAGCAGGGCGGCAACTAAGCCGCTCCGTGCGGACGGGCCTGCCTGTCCGCATACAGCCAGACATGAAAAAACCCCGCCGGCAATCTCGCCGGCGGGGTTTTGCATTCCAGGGCCCCGCGTCAGCGGGCGAGGCTCAGCCCCGCCGCGCCGCGTCTATCTTGGCGACGTCGATCTTCTGCATCTTCATCATGGCGTCGAAGGCGCGTTTGGCTTCGGCGCCGCCGGCCGCCATCGCGTCGGTCAGGGTGCGCGGCGTGATCTGCCAGGAGAGACCCCATTTGTCCTTGCACCAGCCGCACTCGCTTTCCTTGCCGCCATTGCCGACGATGGCGTTCCAGTAGCGGTCGGTTTCCGCCTGGTCGTCGGTGGCGATCTGGAAGGAAAAGGCTTCCGAGTGCTTGAACATCGTGCCGCCATTGAGGCCGATGCAGGGAATGCCGCAGACGGTGAAGTCCACGGTCAGCACGTCGCCCTGCTTGCCGCTCGGATAGTCGCCGGGCGCCCGGTGGACGGCCTTCACCTCGCTGTCGGGAAAGGTCTCCGCATAGAAGCGCGCGGCGTCCTCGGCATCCTTGTCGTACCACAGGCAGATCGTGTTCTTGGCAATGGTCATGTCCTGTCCTTTCGCTTGGGGTTGGTTTCCTGCCGCCGTTCCAATGCGCCGGCGTCCGGCAACGTTCCGGCGGCGATTGCCGCCGCTATGATGAAGACGTTCGGCGACAGCGATTCCCGACTCCGTCGAAGACTTCCTTGAGCGATCCAGCGGGTCTTTTTTATTTTTGGGTTGCGGCGCGTTGGGGGGCAGCTCGTTTACGATGATGCAAACTTGTCCGGTTATGCTTGGTACATGGTGCAGGACGCGGCGGGACGGTACGGCGAACTGCCCGTGACGGACGCCCATGCGTCAGCGTCGCGGCACATCGTGCCTGTGCTCACCCTGTTGGCGCTGGCGTTCTACCTGGCCTACGGCCATTGGCTGGGCCGCCCCATGAACGGCGACGCCGACGATCTCCTGAAGCTGCACGAGATACGCAGCTTCCTTGCCACGGGTGCGATCTTCGACCGGTCGCTCCCCGACATTCTCCAGCCCGAGCCCTATGTCAGCCACTGGCCCTGGATCGTCGACCTTCCCTATGCGCTGGTCGCCGCGCTCCTGGGCGTTTTCTTAGGGCCGGAGCGGGCGCTTTCGGCCGCCGTCTTCGCGGTGCCGCTGCTGCTGCTCGTTCCGGCCTTCTTCTGTTACGCCCGACTGGTCGGCGCGGTCGGCTTTCGTGACCGGACCAGTGCGCTGCCATTTGCGGTTCTCGTCGCCCTGCCGGGTTTTGCTGAGTTCGCGCCGGGCAGGATCGACTACCATAATCTGCAGGTCCTGCTACTGCTCGCGGGGCTCGTGCTGTTGCTGAAAGGCGGGCGTGGAGCGGCCTTCGGCAATGGCGTTGCCGTTGCGCTTGCGACCGCGATCAGTCCCGAATTCGCTGCCTTTCACGCTTTGCTGATGAGTTTCTATGCTTTCGACTATATAGCGGGCCGCGCGGGCGGGACCGAGAACATGGCGTGGTTCGGCGGCGGCATGCTGGGCGCCGCCGCCGTGCTGTTCGTCGCTATCGTGCCGCCGGAAAATTACGGGATCGCCCGCTGCGACACCTATTCGGCGCCCTTCGCCCTTGCGCTCGGGCTGGCCGGCGCGGTGTTTGCGGCGCTGCCCGCGCTTGCGCCACTGAGGGGATGGGCCGCGCAGGCCGTCGCGCTCGGCCTTCTGACCGCCGCAGCGCTCGGCGTCACGATCTCGCTTTTCCCGCAATGCCTCGGCGGGCCCTACGCCGTGCTCGAAGCGCACTACAGGGACTATTTCCTGGCCGCGATAGGCCAGGAGAAGAGTTTTCTCGAACGCGGCGATCTCGTCCTCTCGGGCAGCCTGCCCTCACTGGCCGTGCTGTTCATCGGCGCGCTCGCGCCGGCGGCGCTTTGCCTGACGGGACGCCGCGACCGCGCGACGGTGGCGATAGCACTGTTTTCCGTGCTCGCCGTCGTGCAGGCGCTGTTCTACTTCCGCTATCTGCGCTACGTGCCGTTCTTTTCCGGACTGGGCCTGCCGCTGGTCGTGGCTGCGCTCCTGCCGCCGAGCCTGGCCAACCGCTTGCGACTGGAGTGCGCGCTTCCCGATGCGCCGTGGCAAAGGCTCGTGCTTTCGGCGCCAGGCGCGGCGCTTGCAATGCTCCTCGCAGCCTATCACCTCGCCGTTCCACCGGTGACGGCGGCCTCCACGGTAATCACCGTCGCCGACGCCGGTTGCGGGCCACTGGCGCCCATGCCGTCCTATGACTGGCCGCAGGGCGCGGTTGTGCTGGCGCCGCCGGTCCTAGGTGTCCGGTTGCTGGCGGCGGAGCAACATCCGGCCGTGGTGGCGACGCCGCATCATCCTGCAGCGCGCGGCATAGAGCGCGTCGCCCGCTTCCTCGATCCTGGCAAGGATGACCCTCGCGTCTTCCTTGACCAGTCGCGGGCCAACATGGTCGCAGTCTGTGCTTGGCAGGCTTCGTTTCCGCAGCCGATTGAGGCCCGTTATCCCTTTGCCGCATCGTTGATGAAGGGTGTACCGCCGCCATGGCTGCGCAAATGTCCGGCGGATGCCGGGTCCGGACTGCGGCTCTACGGCTATGGCGATGCCCCCTGTCCGACGTCACCCGGGACGGCAGGGTAGGATGCGGACGCTGGCAAGTCCGATCGTGAGACATTGCAGGATGCCTCGGTAACTGGAATAAGGGTTTCGGATCCCGAACCGGCCGGCGGCGCCGCCGGCCAACCGAAGTTTTCGTTCTTCAAGCCAAGAGTCCGACGCCGGTCACAACGGCATGCCTGATCAGCCCATTCCCGCCCGCCCCGGCGCCCTGGCGCCCTTCGAATCCGGCGTCTTCCGCAATGTCTGGTTCGCCACGCTCGCCTCGAACCTGGGCTCTTTGATCCAGGGCGTCGGCGCGGCCTGGATGATGACGTCGATCTCCGACTCGGCCGATCTCGTCGCGCTGGTCCAGGCCTCGACGACGCTGCCGATCATGCTGTTCTCGCTGGTGTCCGGCGCGCTGGCCGACAATTTCAACCGCCGCTCGGTGATGCTGGTCGCGCAGTGCTTCATGCTCGTCGTCTCGGTAGGGCTGGCGCTGGCCGCCTATGCCGACGTGATGACGCCATGGCTGCTGCTTGCCTTCACCTTCCTGATCGGCTGCGGCACAGCGCTGCACAACCCGTCATGGCAGGCGGCGGTCGGCGACATGGTGACCCGCGACCAGGTACCGGCGGCGGTGGCGCTGAACTCGATGAGCTTCAACCTGACGCGCAGCGTCGGCCCTGCGATCGGCGGCGCCATTGTCGCCGCGGCGGGGGCGGCAGCCGCCTTCGCCGCCAATGCGGTCAGCTACATCGCGCTGATCTTCGTCCTGTTCCGCTGGAAGCTCGAGACGCCGGCCTCGACCCTGCCGCGCGAGTCGCTCGGGCTCGCCATCTCGGCCGGCCTTCGCTACGTCGCCATGTCGCCCAACATCGAGAAGGTGCTGCTGCGCGGCTTCGTCTTCGGCCTGACCGCGATCTCGACGCTGGCGCTGCTGCCGCTGGTGGCGCGCGACATCATCCATGGCGGCCCGCTGCTCTACGGCGTCCTGCTCGGCGCCTATGGCGTCGGCGCGATCGGCGGCGCCTTCCTCGGCGGCCGGCTGCGCGGCGTCATCTCCAACGAGTGGATCGCGCGCATCGGTTTCGTCGCCTTCGCCGTCTCGGCGATCGTCCAGGCGCTCTCGACCACCGCCTGGCTGAGCTGCATCGGGCTGATGATCGGCGGCGCGAGCTGGGTGTTGACGCTCGCCATGTTCAACGTGACGGTGCAGCTCTCGACGCCGCGCTGGGTGGTCGGCCGCGCCATGTCGCTCTACCAGATGGCGACCTTCGGCGGCATGGCGCTGGGCAGCTGGATCTGGGGCGTGGTCGCCGAGAATTACGGCCCGGCAGAGGCGCTGATGGCCTCGGCCGCGCTCATGCTGGTCGGCGCGGCGATAGGCTTCGTCATCCGGCTGCCGGAACAGGCCGACCTCAACCTCGATCCGTTGAACCGCTGGCGCGAGCCGAGCGTCGCGCTCGACCTGAAGGCCCGCTCGGGCCCGATCGTGATCTCGATCGAATACGTAATCCGCGAGGCCGACCTGCATGATTTCCTCGACGTGATGGTGGAGCGGCGGCGCATCCGCAGGCGCGACGGCGCGCGGCAATGGACGCTGGCGCGCGACCTCGAGAACCCCGAAATCTGGGTCGAGAGCTACCATACGCCGACCTGGCACGAATATGTCCGCCACAATCTTCGCATGACCCATGCCGATGCGGTGGTGCGGGACAAGCTGGTGGCGCTGCACAGCGGCGCCGAGCCGCCCAAGGTGCGCCGCATGATCGAGCGGCCGACCGATTGGGCAGCCTCGCAGGACCAGCTCAAGCCGATGGTGGACATCCACGGCTCGTCATAGCCGGGCGACAGGCAGGATCAGGCGCGGCCGTAGATCGGCGCCAGCGCGCCGCTGATCGTTGCGTTTTCCGGCGAGGCGAGCTGCACGATCGCCTTCGCGGCCGCCTCCAGGCTCACCCATTTCGAGAAATCCGCTTTCGGCATGGCCTTGCGGTTGGCCGGCGTGTCGAGCGTCGAGGGCGCCACGGCGTTGACCAGGATGCCGTCGCCCTTCAGTTCCTCGGCGAGCGCGACGGTGATCGCGGCAACTGCCGCCTTGCTCGCCGCATAGGCGGACATCGCGGCGCCCTTGCGCGGATCGAGCCCGGGCCTGGCGGACACGTTGACGATGCGGCCCGCCGTCCCGGTGGCGCGCATCGTCCGCGCCGCTGCATGGCAGCAGAGGAAGGCTGTCAGGGCATTGGCGTCGATCATGGCGGCGAAGACGTCCGCCCCGGCCTCGCCGACCGGCGACATGGCGAAGCCGCCTGCGCAGTGGATCGAGGCCCAGAGGTCCGGGATGGTTGCGTAAAAGGCCTCGGTGGATACCGGATCGCCGAGATCGACATTGGGCGCGAGCGTCACGCGCCCGTGCCTGGCAAAGGCAAATCCCTTTGGTGCCGCCGCATGGCTGGTCGGCACATGGCAGACCGAGCCCTCGTCGAGAAGCCTGTCGAGCACTGCGCTGCCGAGCGCGCCGGTGCCGCCCGTCACCACCACGACCCTGCCCGCGAGCTCGCCTGCCATGGATTCAGTCCACCGCGATCTCGATGAGATAGGGCTTTTTCGCGGCCCGGGCCCGCCGCAGCGCGTCCGGCAGGCCGGATCGCGCGGCGAGGCGCTCGGCCGGAATCCCGTAGGCCTCGGCGATCTTGGCGAAATCCGGTGGGGCGGGCGAGACGCCGACCGGTTCGACGCCGACGTCGCGCATCGAGGTCTCGATCTCGCGGTAGCCGGAATTGTTCCAGACGACGAAGATGACACGCGCATCCGCCTCGACCGCCGCCGCGAGCTCGGGCAGCGAGAACTGGAAGCCGCCGTCGCCGGTCAGGCAGACGACCGTCGCGTCCGGCACGGCGAGCGCCGCCCCGATCGCCGCCGGCGGTCCGTAGCCGAGCGCGCCGAAGCCGGTCGCGGCGTTGAACCAGCCGCCCGGCCGGTCGTGGTCGTAGCAAAGGTTGCCGGCATAGACCGGCTGGGTGGAATCGCCGACGATGATCGCGCCGGGCAGCGTGTCGCGGATCGTCTCGACGGCGTCGAGCTGCGCCTGCATCGCGGGTGACAGTTCCGCCCTCGCCGCCGTCCGGGCGGCAGCAGCGCGGCCGGCCCCGTCTGCCTGCAGGGTTTTTCCGGCGAGCGCCGCAAGCAATGCGTCGAGCCCGGCGCGGGCGTCGGCCTGGACGGCGACCGTGGTGGGGTGGCGCGCCAGTTGCTCTGCATCGATGTCGATGCGCACGAAATTTTCGGGCAGGCGGAAGCCGTCGTCGCCATACATGTCATAGTCGGTCGGCCCGAGCTCGGTGCCGACGGCGATCGCCAGATCGGCCTCTTCCACCATCTTGCGGACGGATTTGAAGCTCGGGCTGGCCGGCACTGCGAGCGGATGGGCGTGCAGCAGGCCGCGCGCATTGGTGGTGAGCACGACCGGCGCGTCGAGCGCCTCGGCAAGCCGCTTCAGCGCGGCTTCGGCGGCCCTGGTGCCGCCGCCCGCGAAGATCACCGGGCGCGTCGCCTTGGCCGCAAGCGCCGCCGCCTTCGCGATCAGCGCGCCGTCGGGCGCTGGCGGGGCGGCGTTGGCGAATTTTGGCGACAGGCCGTCCGCCGGCACGACCATGACGTCGGTCGGGATCTCGATGTGGACCGGTCCCGGCCGCGCGCTGGCGAAGAGCGCGAAGGCGTCGGCGAGCGCGCCGGGCAGCTCGTCGGCCTTGTCGATGCGGCGCGACGACAGCGCCACCTTCGCCATCATGCCGCGCTGGTCGGGGAGCTCGTGCAGATGGCCGAGGCCCTTGCCGAGCGTGTCGGTCGCATTGACGCCGGATATCACCAGCATCGGCACGGAATCGGCGCGCGCCTGCCCCATGGCGGTCAGCGTGTTGGTGAGGCCCGGACCGGTGATGACGAAGGCGACGCCAGGCTTGCCCGAGGCGCGGGCATAACCGTCGGCCATGAAGCCGGCGCCCTGTTCGTGGCGCGGCGTGACATGGCGGATTTTCGAGCGCGCCAGCCCGCGATAGAGCTCGACCGTATGGACGCCCGGAATGCCGAACACCGTGTCGACGCCATGGGCTTCGAGCAGATGGATGAGAGCTTCGCCGAGCGTGGTCATGCGCGCCACACCGGTCTGGTCAGGCAGGTCGGCCCGCCCTCGCAGGCGATGCAGAGCGCATCAGCCTCGAAGGTCTGCACCCGGCAGCCTGCGGCTTCCATCGCGGCCGCCGTCTTCGGGAAGCCGGCGACGGCGATCACTTCGCGCGGCGCGGTCGGCAGCACGTTGAGGCTGAGGCCGAAACTGTCGTGGAATTCCCGGGGGTCCCCCTCGACGAGTCGGATGCCGCGCGCCTTGAGCAACTGGTAGAAGGCGGCCGGCAGAAGCGGCGAATGGACCAGCGCCAGATCGTCGGCCAGCGGGCTGATCACCGACATCAGGTGCAGGCAGGCCTCCTCGCCGTGCCAGAGCGGCAGGTCGTAGCCGAGCACCTCGACGCCATAAGGCGCAAGCAGCGCGGCCATCTGGCGGATGCCCGCCTCGTTGGTGCGCACGCCGCGTCCGATCGCCAGCGTCTTCGTGTCGACCCAGACGCAGTCGCCGCCCTCGACCGTTCCCGGCGCCTCGATGCGTCCGAGGATCGGCACGCCCATCCGGCGGTACGCCTTTTCGTGCAGGGCGGGCTCCGGGCGCCTCAGCGCCTTGCCCATGGAGAGGATGATCGCGCCGTGGTCGGTCGACAGCGACGGGTCATGCGTGAAGACGGAATCGGCGAGCCCGTCGTCTTCCTCGGTCAGCCATTCGATCTCGGCGCCGGAAGCGGCGACCAGTTCGGCGAAGGTGCCGTGCTGGCGGGCGGCGCGGGCCGCGTCGAAGCCCGGCCCATAGTGCCATTCGGCCGGCTTGGCATGGCGCATGGCGCTTGCCGCCGAGCGCATCAGCACGCGCCGGATCGGCGCCGCCATGGATTGCGCGCCATGGCGCTGCTTGACCATGACGTTCATGATCTGCCCCCGGCGACGATCGGGCCGCGTGGAGGACGGCTTGGGCTCGGCGCTGTCATGCCGGGCTACTGGGCCAGTCCGAGCGGCTTGCAGGTGCCGAAGGCGTTGATGATGAAATCGTCCGAGGCGGCGACGAAGGTCACCTCGTCGTCATTGCTCGTCGAATGCACCATCCAGCCGGTGCCGCCGTCCACGCCCTGCGCGACGACGATGTCGCCGGAGCGGGAGAGACTGCCGATCGTGCTGACATGCGGCAGGCCGTCGGCGCTGACGCCGGCAAGCACCTGCTTGTCGAAATTGAGCAGGACGCGGGCCGGAAGCGGCAGTTCGCCGAGCGTCTTGGCCGGCGTGCAGGTCGCGCCCGCCTTGCAGAGCACGGCCTCTTTCAGCGTGCAATCGTAGGGAGGCAGATGCTGCGGCTCGGCGGGAGCCTGCGCAGGCGTCTCCTGCGCCTGCGCGTAGCTGGAAAGGGCCGTCAGGCAGACGGCCGCAAAAGAAGATTTCAGCAGGTTGCGCATGTCATCACTCGTTTCTGTGGCCCGGACAGGGACCGATCCCGACTCTGCCGCTCGCTATCTTCAATAGCAGGGCGGATAGGGCGCATAGCCGCAATAGGGCGGATAGGCATAACCGTAAGGCGGCGGTGGCGGATAGGGCGGGGGATAATACGGCCGGTGATGGTGGCCGTAATAATAATACGGCGGCGGCTGGGTCGCGGCGACCGCCGCGCCGCCGAGGACCGCCCCTGCCACCAGCCCGCCGACGAAGGCACCGGCATTGTCGTGGTGATGAGCCTGCGCTGGAAGCGTTGTGTAGAGGGACGTTGCCGTGAAAGCCGCGGCGACGGCCATGTCGACGAATCTCATGGTCAGTCCGTTCTCCCTGGAGGATGGTGCGAGACTGCACCAACAGCCGGGCCCGATCAATAGGGGGCCGGGAGCCGCGGCCGCCTGGGCCTCCCTTGCGGCATGTCAAGGCGGGTTGACGGCGGCAAGCCGGACGGTCCATCCTGCCTGCGGGCAGACGTTCGTGGCAGGGTTATGGGTGCGAGATTGCCAAGGCGGCAAAGCAAAAGCGTGGGTCAGCGATCGTGACGCAGGCTGACGTGACTTCGGGTGCTCCTGCACGATCTGCCGTGAAATACGCGCCCGAGGCAGCGGCCGAAGCCATCCATATCGAAAACCTGCACAAGAAGTTCGGCGAGCTGCATGTGCTGAAGGGCGTGTCGCTCTCGGCGCGCGACGGCGACGTGGTCGCCATCATCGGCGGCTCGGGCTCCGGCAAGTCGACGCTGCTGCGCTGCATCAACTGCCTGGAGAATCCGACCAGCGGGCTCATCCGCGTCAACGGCGAGGAGATCAAGCTGAAGGCCGACAGCCACGGCCACACCGTGCCTGCCGACCGCCGGCAGATCGAGCGCATCCGCTCGAGGCTCGGCATGGTGTTCCAGAGCTTCAACCTGTGGAGCCACATGACGCTGATCGAGAACGTCATCGAGGTTCCGATCCATGTGCTCGGCGTGCAGCGCGACGAGGCGGTCGCGAACGCCGAGCGGCTGCTCGCGCGCGTCGGCCTTTCGGAGAAGCGCGACGTCTATCCGGCCTTCCTGTCGGGCGGCCAGCAGCAGCGCGGCGCGATCGCGCGCGCTCTCGCCATCGAGCCGAGGGTCATGCTCTTCGACGAGCCCACCTCGGCGCTCGATCCGGAGCTGGTCGGCGAGGTGCTGAAGGTCATCGGCGACCTCGCGCAGGAGGGCCGCACCATGATCCTGGTCACCCACGAGATGAAGTTCGCTCGCAAGGTCGCGACCCATGTCGTCTATCTCTACAACGGGCTGGTCGAGGAGGAAGGGCCGCCGGAGGCGATATTCGGCGCCCCGCGCTCCGACCGGCTGAAGAAGTTCCTGCACAACGTCCACTAGCGTGGCGAAGCGGGGAATACGGGAACAACCAAAAACAAAACTGGGAGAAAACGTAATGCTGAAAACTCTGAAAATCGCCGCGGCGGCGCTGCTGCTTGCCGCATCGGGCGCTGCAATGGCGCAGGCCGAGCCGCTGAAGGTCGGCTTCTCGCCCGAGGCCTATCCGCCCTTCTACGTCGCCGACGCCGCCGGCAACTGGACCGGCTGGGAAGTCGAGATCGCCAACGCGATCTGCGCCGAGGCGAAGTTCGAATGCGAGCTGGTGCCGATCCCCTGGGACGGCCTGATCCCGGCGCTGACGACCAAGAAGATCGACGCGATCATGAATTCGATGTCGATCACCGAGGAGCGCAAGCAGTCGATCGACTTCTCGGACAAGTATTACAACACGCCGACCGCCATCGTCGGCCCGAAAAGCGAGACATTCGACGCCTCGCCCGAGGCCCTGAAGGGCAAGATCATCGGCGTGCAGGTTTCGACCGTCCACGCCAACTACGTGAAGAAGCACTTCCCCGACGCGGCCGAGATCAAGGAATACCAGACGCAGGACGAGGCGAACCAGGACCTCGCCGCCGGGCGCATCGACGCCACGCAGGCCGACTACATCGCGCTCGACGCCTTCCTGCAGTCGGATCAGGGCAAGGCCTGCTGCGACCTCAAGGGCTACGTCGCCGAGGACCTCGAAATCCTCGGGCCGGGCGTCGGCGTCGGCCTGCGCAAGGAAGACACCGCCACCAAGGAGCGGATCAACGCGGCCATCAAGGGCATCCGCGACAACGGCAAATACGAAGAGATCACCAAGAAGTATTTCAGCTTCGACGTGTACGGCGGCTGATACTCGCTTCCGTCCGGCCGCGCCTAATTAGGCGCGGCCGCCATCGCGCATTCAACGGGTAGCCGGCGCGCTGCCTCCTGTGCAGGAGCGTCGCCGCGCATAGCGGGAACGGGCAGATCGAAGCTCTCATCCTCCAGCTGTCGCAGGGAAACATCCTCGACCTGCTTGCCTTGAGCCCGCCCGGGTGGGGCGGCAATCTCCTGCGCGGTCTCTTCAACTCCGTGCTGATCGCCGCCGGCGCCTACAGCATCGGCATAATGGTCGGCATCGCCGGGGCGTTCGGCAAGCTCTATGGCGGGCCGGTGCTGCGCGACCTGCTCGAACTCTACACGACCATCGTGCGGGCCGTGCCGGAGCTGGTGCTGATCCTGCTTCTCTATTTTGCCGGCACCGACCTGATCAATCGGCTGCTCGAAGCCTTCGGCTACCAGCGCATCGACATCAACGGGCTCGTCGCCGGCATCTGCGTGCTCGGCATCGTGCAGGGCGCCTATTCGACCGAGGTGATCCGCGGCGCCATCCTGGCGATCCCGCAGGGGCAGATCGAGGCGGCGCGCGCCTACGGCATGTCGCCCGGCCTGCTCTTGAGGCGCATCACCCTGCCGGCCATGCTGCCCTTCGCCATTCCCGGCCTCGCCAATCTCTGGCTGATCGCCACCAAGGATACGGCGCTGCTCGCCATCGTCGGCTTCAACGAACTCACGCAGGAGACGCGCACCGCCGCCAGCACCACTAAGGCCTATTTCACCTTCTTCCTGGTCGCCGGCGCGCTCTACCTGCTCCTCACGCTCTTCTCCAACGTCATCATCGCGCGCGTCGAGAAATGGGCGCGGCGCGGCATGCATGTGGAGTCGCACTGATGGCCGAGCCCGCCACCGCCAGGCTGGTCGACGCCGGCGCCCGCGCTTCGCTCTGGCTGCAGCCGCACCGCATAGGCCTGATCGCGGTGGGCGTCGTGCTGGTCGTGTGCGCAGCGCTGTTCATGCGCTGGGACTGGCTGCCCAACTATTACGGGCTGGCGCTCGAAGGCATCTGGCGGACGCTCTGGATCCTGGTCGTGACCTGCGTGCTCGGCTTCATGCTGGCCGTCCCGATCGGGCTGGTGCAGGTGACCGGGCCCCGGTGGCTGTCAGTGCCGGCCTACTGGTTCTGCACGGTCATCCGCGGAACGCCGCTGCTCCTGCAGCTCTGGTTCCTCTATTACGGGCTGGGTTCGCTCTTCCCGCAATATCCCTGGATCCGCGAATCCTTCCTGTGGCCGTATCTCCGGCAGGCCTGGCCCTACGCCGTGCTGTCGCTGACCCTCTCCTACGCCGCCTATGAGGGCGAGGTGATGCGCGGCGCCTTCGCCGGCGTGGCGCGCGGGCAGCTCGAAGCCGCGCGCGCCTTCGGCATGAGCCGGTGGAAGGTGTTCCGCCGCATCTGGCTGCCGCAGGCGATCTACCGCGCCCTGCCGACGCTCACCGGCGAGACGGTGCTGCAGCTCAAGGCGACGCCGCTGGTCGCCACCATCACCGTCGTCGACATATACGCCGTCGCCTCGCGCGTCAGGCAATCGACCTTCATCGTCTACGAACCGCTGCTTCTGCTGGCGGTCGTCTACCTCTGCATCACCGGCATCCTGGTGTTTGCATTCCGCAAGCTCGAGGCCCGGATTCCTGCACGATTGGGATAGGGACATGGCAGATACGGTCCGCCTGAACCTGGATGACGCGGTTTCGCTCTGCACGCGGGCGGCCATGGCGGCCGGCGCCAGCGAGGAAACCGCGGCCGCGCTGGCGAAATCGGTGGTTGTCGCCGAAGCCAAGGGCGTCGAGGCGGTGGGCCTGTCGCATTTCCTCGACTATCTCGACGCGCTGGACGCCGGGCGCATCGACGGCCGCGCCGAGCCTGTCATTACAAGGCCGTCGCTTGCCGTCTTCGTCTCGGACGCCAATGGAGGCGCCGCCCACACCGGCTTCGACCGCGCCTTCGGCGATCTCGCCAAGGCGGCGCGGCTGTTCGGCGTGGCGATCTTTTCGCAAAGGAACGCCTTCACCTGCGGCGAGCTCGGCTATTTCACCGCCCGGCTGGCCGGCGAGGGGCTCGTCTCCTTCGCCGCAACCAACGGCCCGGCCCTGCTGGCCGGCGCCGGCGCCACCAAACCGGTCTATTGCACCAACCCGATGTCGTTCGCCGCGCCGGTGGAGAACAGCGCCCCGCTGGTCATCGACCAGTCGTCGAGCGCGACCGCCTTCGTCAGCATCCGCAAGGCGGCTGAGGAAGGCCGCGAGATACCTGCTGGCTGGGCGCTCGATGCCCAGGGCAGGCCGACCACCGATCCGGCCGCGGCGATGAAGGGAGCGCTGCTCGCCTTCGGGGGAAACCGCGGCGCCAACATCGCTCTTATGGTCGAGGTGCTGGCCGCCGGCCTCTCCGGCGCCAACTGGTCGCTCGACGCGCCCTCCTTCTCGGAAGGCCGCGAAAGCCCGGGGACCGGCCTCTTCGTGCTGGCCATCGATCCCAAGCTGATCGATCCGGATTTTTCGGCGCGGCTCAAGGCGCAGCTTGATCGGCTGGCATCCGACTACCGGGTTCACCTGCCGGGCGTGTCGCGCGGCAAGGCAAAAATGCTCGCCAAGGCGCTCGGGATCGACGTTCCGGCAGACATCGTCAGGCGCATCACAGCAGTCGCCGAGCGGACATAGGTTTCGCCGACCGGCGTGATCGTTGAACGGACTGTCAACGGTGGGGTCCTCTGCCTCAAGCCTTCGTTACTTGACCGTGCTCGTCATGATGGGTGGTTGTGCAGTGCACAATCAGGAGATCCGCATGACCGACATCGTCGACCGCAATGCCAGCCCCCGCCTCGTCATTCCGCCGCTCGGCCGGCTCTATGCCGCGCTTGGCGACACCGCCGAGACCGTCCTGCGCGTCGTCGCCGGCCTGGCGCTGGTCACCCATGGCTGGGGCAAGATCGCCAACCCGTTCGGTGCGGCTGGCATGGTCGAAAGCCTCGGCTTCTATCCGGGCGCGTTCTGGTCGCTGATGCTGGCGCTCACCGAATTCTTCGGCGGCATGCTGATCGCCATAGGCTTGCTGACCCGGCCGGCTTCCTTCGCGGCGATGTTCGTGCTGCTCGTCACCGTCTATTTCCACTGGATCGTGCGCAGCGAAGGCTATGCCGGTGCGGAGAAGTCGATCCTCTGGGCGGCGATCTTCTCCTTTTTCGCCATCCGCGGCGCAAACCGGCATTCGGTCGACGCGAAGCTCGGCAAGGAATTCTAGGGCGTCGGTTGCGGCCTGGCCGGCGGGCGCCTTTGACCTGCCGGCATCTTTGCCTTTCCCGCAAAACCGACTAAGAGACGGGCTCGAAGCCAAGCGTCGCCAGAAGACCTTGTGGCGTTACCGGAGCCAGCCATGACCGAAATCCTCGAGACCCCGAAACTCGTCACCGTTTTCGGAGGTTCGGGCTTCATCGGCCGGCATGTGGTGCGCGCGCTGGCCAAGCGCGGCTACCGCATCCGCGTGGCCACCCGGCGGCCGGAACTCGCCGGCCACGTGCAGCCGCTCGGCAATGTCGGGCAGATCCAGCCGGTGCAGGCCAATCTCAGGATGCGCTGGTCGGTCGACCGGGCGGTCGAGGGCGCCGACCATGTCATCAACCTCGTCGGCATCCTCTACAGCTCCGGCGCGCAGACCTTTTCGGCCGTGCAGGTCGACGGCGCCCGCAACGTCGCCGAGGCGGCCAAGGCCGCCGGCGCCGGGCTGACGCATGGTTCGGCGATCGGCGCGGACGCCGATTCGCCATCCGTCTATGCCCGCACCAAGGCTGCGGGCGAGAAGGCCGTCTTCGAGACGGTGAAGGACGCGGTGGTGTTCCGCCCCTCCATCGTCTTCGGCCCCGAGGACCAGTTCTTCAACCGCTTCGCCGACATGGCGCGGTATTCGCCCGTGCTGCCGCTGATCGGCGGCGGCACGACGAAATTCCAGCCGGTCTTCGTCGGCGACGTCGCCGAGGCGGTCGCGCGCTCGGTCGACGGCGCAGTCGAGGGCGGCAGGGTCTATGAGCTCGGCGGCCCCAACGTGATGACGTTCCGCCAGTGCATGGAGGAGATGCTCGAGGTCATCGAACGCAAGCGCCTGCTCGTGCCGATGCCGTGGTGGCTGGCCGAGATCCAGGGCGCGGTGCTCGGCCTCCTGCCCAAGCCGCTGCTGACGCGCGACCAGGTGACGCTGCTTAAGACCGACAATGTCGTGTCGCGGCAGGCGGAGGAGGGACGGCGCACCTTTGCCGGCCTCGGCATCCATCCGCAGTCGACCGCATCGGTGCTGCCGAGCTATCTCTGGCGCTACCGCACCGCCGGCCAGTTCACCCGCAAAAGCGAGGCGTAAGGGCGCCCTGCCAAGGTGGAGACGCTCGCCGCCCTCCTGCCATCAGGCATGGAGCCATGGGTCGCGGCGCTGCTCATCGTCGCCAGTAGCTTCACTTCGGCCATCACCGCCGCCTTCGGCATAGGCGGCGGCATGGCCATGCTGGCGCTGATGGGCTTGTTCGTGCCCGTCGCCTCGCTGATCCCCGTTCACGGCGCCGTCCAGCTCGGCTCCAACAGCGGCCGCGCCTGGCACCAGCGCGCCTTCGTGCGGATGGACGTGGCGAAGCCGTTCATCGCCGGCACCGTCGTCGGCGCGGTCCTCGGCGTGTTCCTGGTCGTGCAGCTTCCGGACGCGCTGCTGAAGCTCGTGCTCGGCGGCTTCATCCTGCTGCTCACCTGGGCCAGAATCCCGGGCATCGACCGGCTGACCAAGGTCGGGCTTGCTCTGGCGAGCGTCGCGCTTGCCATGCTCTCGATGCTGGTCGGGGTGACCGGCCCGCTGGTCGCGGTGCTGTTCGCGCAGTTTTTCCACAACGACCGCAAGGCGCTGATCGCCACCAGCGCGGTCAGCCTGACCACCCAGCATCTCCTGAAGATCGTCGTCTTCGGCATTGCCGGATTCGCCTTCTGGGAATGGCTGCCGCTGATCGCCGCCATGATCCTGTCCGGCTTCGTCGGGACCGTCTACGGAACGTCGCTGCTCGAGCGCATGCCGGAAAAGACGTTCCGCGTGTGGTTCAAGATCGGCATCACGCTGCTGGCGCTCGACCTGCTGCGGCGCGGGCTCATGGCGCTCTAGAGCAATTCCAGCAAAAGTGCGCAGCGGTTTTGCGTCCGGAACTGCGTAAAAACAAATAGATAGAGCGGTTCCGCGATTCTGGGAAAGCTGGAAACGCTCTAGCGCCTGCTATCCCCAGATGTAGAGGGCGGCGAGGCCGACCGCGCCGACGATCAGCCGCCACCAGGCGAACAGCGCAAAACCGTGCCGCGACACATAGTCGAGCAGATAACGCACGACGATCACCGCCATGACGAAGGCGGCAACGAAGCCGACGCCGATCACCGGCAGGTCGGCGGCCGACAGCACGTCGCGGTTCTTGTAGAGGTCATAGGCGAAGGCGCCGGCCATGGTCGGCATGGCGAGGAAGAAGGAGAACTCCGCCGCCGAGCGCTTGTCCGTGCCCATCAGCAGCGCGCCGACGATGGTCGAGCCGGACCGCGAGGTGCCGGGAATGAGCGCCAGGCACTGGAACAGCCCGATCTTCAGGCAGAGCGACAGCGGGAACTCCATCACGTCGTGGTATTTCGGCTTGAGTTCCAGCCTGTCGACCCACAGGAGCACGAGCCCGCCGAGCAGAAGCATGACGCAGATCAGCTTCGGCGTCTCGAACAGCACCGTCTTGATGAAGCTGTGGCCGATGACGCCGAGGAAGGCCGCGGGAAGGAAGGCGAGCAGGATGCCGAACACGAAGCGGCGCGTGCGGCCGTCGCTGGGGAAATCGACCAGCAGCTTGATCAGGCGGCCGGAATAGACGGTCAGGATCGCCAGGATCGCGCCGAGCTGGATCAGGATCTCGAAGGCCTTGCCGGTCGATTCGAAGCCGAGGAAATGCCCGGCCAGCAATATGTGGCCGGTCGACGACACCGGGATGAATTCGGTCAGACCTTCGAGCAGGCCGAGCACCAGGGCATCGATGAGAGACTGATTTTCCATGATTTCCCTTATCTACGGGAACGGGTGCAATTGCTTGTCACGGCGCGGAACCGGCCCTATAGGTCGATCGGCCGCGGCGATCCCGGAATCGGGCGCGCAAGATTTAGCGGCGCAGCCTCCGCGAGGCCAGACGCATTTTCAGTTTTATAACGCGGGATCATGCTGACGCTTTTTCATCATCCGATGTTCGCGACCTGCCGTTTCGTCCGCCTGGCGTTCGGCGAGTTCAACGAGGAACTGGCGCTGATCGAGGAGAAGCCGTGGACGCGGCGCAAGGAATTCTTGGCGCTGAACGCCGCCGGTACGCTGCCGGTGCTGCTCGCGGAAGGTGACGTGCCGATCATCGGCGCGCATGTTATTGCCGAATATCTCGATGAGACACGCGGCGTATTGAAGCGCGACCGGAGGTTGCTGGCCGAAGACCCGATGGACCGCGCCGAGATCCGCCGCCTGGCCGACTGGTATCTGGTCAAGACCGAGGCCGAGGTGACGCGCCACCTGGTGCGCGAGCGCGTGCTGAAGCCGTTGATGCCGGAAGCGCTCGGCGGCGGCTCGCCCGATTCGGCGGCTATCCGCGCGGCGCGCGCCAATGTGCGCCAGCACATGAAATACACCAACTGGCTGGCCGGCACGCGCCACTGGCTCGCCGGCCCGCGCATCACCTATGCCGACCTCGCCGCCGCCGCGTCGCTGTCGATCCTCGATTACCTCGGGGAAATCGACTGGAGCGGCCACAGCGCGGCGCGCGAATGGTACACGCGCATGAAGTCGCGGCCGTCCTTCCGGCCGCTGCTCGCCGATCGGGTCCGGGGCCTGTCCCCGGTATCGCATTATGCGGACCTCGACTTCTAGCAGGGCCGCAAAAGGCGAGACGCTGCGGCAGATGATCGGCCGGCAGGCGAGGCTGGCCGGCTTCGACGCTGTTGCCGTGACGTCACCCGACGCCATTCCGCTCGCGCCGGCAAGGCTGAAGGAGTTCGTCGCCGACGGTTTCCACGGTTCGATGGGCTGGATCGCCGAGACGCTGGAGCGGCGCGCCGATCCCAGGACGCTCTGGCCGGAGGTGCGCTCGATCATCGTGCTCGCCATGAACTACGGCCCCGACCACGATCCGCGCGAGGTTCTGGAAAAGCGCGACCGCGGCGCGATCTCGGTCTATGCGCAGAACCGCGACTATCACGACATCATCAAGGGCAGGCTGAAGGAGATCGCCGGGCGCATCGTCGCCAGGGCCGGCGGCGACGTGAAGGTGTTCGTGGACACCGCGCCGGTGATGGAGAAGCCGCTCGCCGAAGCCGCCGGCGTCGGCTGGCAGGGCAAGCATTCGAACCTCGTCAGCCGCGAATTCGGATCGTGGCTGTTCCTCGGCTCGATCTTCACCACGGCCGAGATCGAGCCTGACACCGCAGAGGAAGACCATTGCGGCTCCTGCCGCGCCTGCCTGGACGCCTGCCCGACAGACGCCTTCCCGGCGCCCTACCGGCTCGATGCGCGGCGCTGCATCTCCTACCTCACGATCGAGAACAAGGGGCCGATCCCGCACGAATTCCGCGAGGCCATCGGCAACCGCATCTATGGCTGCGACGACTGCCTCGCCGCCTGCCCCTGGAACAAGTTTGCCCGCCAGGCGTCCGAAGCGAAGCTCGCGGCGCGAGACGACCTGCGCGAACCGAAACTCGCCGAGCTTCTGGCGCTCGACGACGCGGCGTTCCGCTCGCTGTTCTCGGGATCGCCGGTAAAGCGCATCGGACGCGACCGTTTTTTGCGTAACGTGCTGATCGCTGCGGGAAACTCGGGCGACGCCGCGCTCGCCGCCCGTTGCCGCGAACTGCTTGAAGATCCCTCGCCACTGGTGCGCGGCGCGGCGGTGTGGGCGCTGTCACGGCTTCTTGAACCGGCTGAACTGGCGAAACTTGCAGCGAGCGCTCAGGAATCCGACGAATCCGTCCGTGCCGAATGGCGGTAGTGTCTCAGTTTGAAAATGAGGCCGTTCCCATGCTTGATGCGTTCACGACGGACCGGCTCCGGATACAGCGGCTCACACCAGACGACGCTGAGGAGCTAGCTGCAATCAGCAACGTGCCTGAAGTTTATCAGTGGATGGCCTTTATGGAAGGCGGGTTACCCACCGCGAAAGCGGCGGCGCTCATTGCCGCCCAAGAGGAAACCAAGGAGTTCTTCTTCGCTGTTCGGCTCGCGAATGGCCCAATGATCGGTGCTGTAGGCGTAATCGATCATCCTGACCAAACCATCGAGATTGGCTACTGGCTAGGTGTGGACCATCAGAAAAAGGGATACGCATACGAGGCTCTTCAAGGTTTGCTTGAGCAGATCGCCACTAGACCGTCGCTTGCTTCAAGGCCGATCATCGCTGAAACACATCCAGATAATTCAGCCTCCATTGGACTACTGACCAAGGCGGGTTTTCGGGCAACTGGTCGGCCAGGCCCCCGCCCGAATCGGATCGAGTTCGCATTCGGACATGGGAATTCAAACTGAGACACTACCCGAATGGCTGGCTGCTTCACTCCCATCCCACGACTGGTCAACGCATGACATCACGCTTCTTCATCCTCGGCGCCGGCTATTCAGCGAAAGCTTTTGCGGCCACACGCAGCGATCCAACGATCGACATCGCCGGCACGACGCGCTCGACCGAAAAGTTCGATGCGCTCAGACGCGTGGGGATCGAACCGATCCTTTTCGACGGGGAAGAGTTTTCGCCCGATCTGCTGAAGTCGCTGGGCGAGGCGACGCATCTCATTGTCTCGATCTCGCCCGAAGAAGGCGGCGATCCGGTGGTCGAAATGGTTGGAGGCGATCTGGCGAGACTGACGCCACAGCTTCGCTGGATCGGCTACCTCTCCACCGTGGGAGTCTACGGCAACTACGATGGGGGCTGGGTCGACGAAACCGGCCAATGCCGGCCGGTGTCGAAACGCTCCCAGCTGCGCCTCGAAGCCGAAAACCAGTGGCTGGCGCTGGGCGAAAAGGCCGGCGTGCCCGTCGCAGTGCTCAGGCTGTCCGGCATCTACGGGCCGGGCCGCAATGCGTTAGTCAATCTCCGGAGCGGCACGGCCAAGCGCCTGATAAAACCCGGCCAGGTGTTCAACCGCATCCATGCCGCCGACATAGCCGGCGCGCTCTGGCATCTGGCGGAGCGCGACCTCGGCGGGGTCTTCAACGTCACCGACGACGAGCCGGGGCCCCCGCAGGACGTGGTGACTTACGCCGCCGGATTGATGGGGGTCGAGCCGCCGCCGGAGATTCCTTTCGCCTCTGCCCAACTTTCGCCCATGGCGCGGTCTTTCTATGGCGAGAACAAGCGCGTCTCGAACGCGGCGCTCAAGGGGACCGGCTATCGATTTCGTCATCCCGACTACCGCTCGGCCTTCGATGCCATGTGGGCGACGGGCGATTGGAAGGGCGAAGGCGAGAGCGACGCAAGGAGCCCGATGAAGCGCTAGACGGACGCGAGATGGGCTTCGAGGATCGCGAAAGCGCGCGATCGACGGTGGCGTGGGGCGTTTACGGTTGGGTAACCATCGGGGTCCAGGGTCGGGGCCGGAGAAAGGCTGGGACAGCCCATGAAGACACTTCTGACATCCGTGCTGAAGCTTGCGGCCGTCGCGGTCGCCGCTTTCGCCATGTCCGGCATCGAGGCGCCGCAGGCCGGCGCCGAGGAGCTTGCGAAAAACCTGTTCGGCCACCAACCGCTGCCGGCCGCCATCCCGGCTAAATCCTATGGCTTCTATTCGAAGGGCTGTTTCTCGGGCGGCGTCGCCATCCCGACGGACGGGCCGACCTGGCAGGCCATGCGCCTCTCGCGCAACCGCCGCTGGGGCCATCCGACGATGATCGCGCTGATCGAGAAGCTGTCGCGCGACGCCGCCGAGAAGGACGGCTGGCCGGGGCTGCTCATCGGCGACATCTCGCAGCCGCGCGGCGGCCCGATGCTGACCGGTCACGCCTCGCACCAGATCGGCCTTGACGCGGATATCTGGCTCAACCCGATGCCGGGCCGCACATTGTCGGTGAGCGAGCGCGAGAACATCAGCGCCGTCTCGATGATCAAGAAGGGCGGGCTGACCGTCAACGAGAAGGTCTGGACGCCGGCGCATGCCCGGCTGCTCAGGCGCGCTGCGAGCTACCCGGAAGTCGAGCGCATCCTCGTCCACCCCGGTATCAAGAAGAAGCTCTGCGACACGGTGACGGGCGACCGCTCCTGGCTGCGCAAGGTGCGTCCGTTCTGGGGCCATGACTACCATTTCCACATCCGCATCGGCTGCCAGCCGGGCTCCACCGGCTGCAAGTCGCAACCGGCGACCGCGCCCGGCGACGGCTGCGACAAGTCGCTCGCCTGGTGGTTCACCGAGGAGCCGTGGCGGCCGAACAAGAACCCGGATGCGCCCAAGGCGCGCGACGTGATGAAGATGTCGGCGCTGCCGAAGGAATGCCGCATGGTGCTCAATGCGCCGGCGCCGGCATCCGAGATGGCTGCTACCTTCGGAGGCGGCGGCAGTGGTGGTAGTGGCGTCGATGGCGGCGCGTCGATTGCGTCGGTCATCGAGTCCGCCGGGGAAATCGTGCCGCGGCCGGGCGTGTCGATCGGCGCCAGCGCCTACCTGCCGGCCGAGGGCGTCGCCGTGCCGCTGCCCGACTGGCGGCCGGATCAATGACGGCAGGGGCGCAGGGTGTTTCCTGCGCCGCGCCGCTCGCGGACAATACACGTCGGCTTGCCGGCCGATCCCGCCGGCGATGCACTTTCGTTGCGGACGGGCTTGTCAAAGCGCGTGAATGTTCCTCTTATCTCGCCGCATTCAGCGGGATGCGGCGAGCGGCGCGATTGTCTGGCGTCATCGCCGTGATGATATGAGCCCGGTCCGGGCCAGCGCATTGGGAGGGACTTCATGCCGGCAAGCGACTACGAGATTCTGGACGCGCGTTTCGGGAAACTGGTCAACGGAAACGCCGGCGTCCGCCAGCTCTATACGGGATGCCAGTGGGCGGAAGGCCCGGTCTGGTTCGCCGCCGGCCGCTATCTTCTCTGGTCGGACATCCCCAACAACCGCATCCTGCGCTACGACGAGACGGACGGCGGCGTCAGCGTGTTCCGCCAACCCTGCGGCAACACCAACGGCCACACGGTCGACCGGCAGGGCAGGCTCGTCTCCTGCGAGCATTCCGGCCGCCGGGTGAGCCGCACCGAGTTCGACGGCTCGATAACGACCATCGCCGACAGCTGGCAGGGCAAGCGCCTCAATTCGCCCAACGACGCAGTCGTCAAGTCGGACGGATCGATCTGGTTCACCGACCCGGCCTACGGCATCGACACGGACTATGAGGGCGACAAGGCCGAGAGCGAGATCGGCGCCTGCCATGTCTACCGGGTCGATCCGGGGACGGGAAAGGTCGACGCCGTCATCACCGACATGGTGCGGCCGAACGGGCTGGCCTTCTCCCTCGACGAATCGAAGCTCTACGTCGCGGATACGGGCCGCACCCATGTGCCGGACCATCCGGCCCACATGCTCGTCTTCAACGTCGCGGCCGGCGGCAAGAAGGTGCGCGGCGGCAAGGTCTTCGCCGAGTGCACGGCCGGCCTCTTCGACGGCTTCCGGCTGGACGAGGAAGGCAATGTCTGGACGAGCGCCGCCGACGGCGTCCATTGCTACGCGCCGGACGGGACGCTGATCGGCAAGGTGAAGGTGCCGGAGGTGGTCGCCAATGTCTGCTTCGGCGGCTCCAAGCGCAACGACCTCTACATTGCAGGCACGACCTCGCTCTACATGGTCCGCCTGATGGTCAACGGCGCAAAGACCTACTGAGATCGGCCGGCGGGGTCGGTTCCGTGACCCGCCCCGCCCGATCTTCCATTCGCTCCACCGGTCGCGCGATGGTCGGCAATGTCTGACACCCTCCATAGCCTGATCGAGCAATACGGGCTGATCGCCGTCTTCGCCGGCTGCCTGGCGGAAGGCGAGACGGCGGCGATCGTCGCCGGCTTCTTCGCGCATCAGGGCGTGTTCGTGCCGTGGCAGGCCTTCATGGCCGTCTTCCTCGGCGCATTCGGCGGTGACGCGGCCTTCTTCCTGTGCGGCCGCCGCTTCGCAGACAGGCCGTTCGTGCAGCGGCTGCGGGCGAAGCCAGGTTTCGATCGCGCCTTCGACCTGATGCAGCGCTATCCGACGCTCTATGTACTCGGCAACCGCTACGTCTACGGCTTCCGGCTGGTCGGCGGCGTGGCGGCTGGCCTGTCGGGCATCGCAGCGCCGAAATTCGTGGTCCTCAATGCCTTGTCCGCGCTCATCTGGACGACCCTGTTCGGCGGCATCGGCTATGTCTTCGGCCTCGGCGCGGAGCATATCGTCGGCGATACGCTGCACCGGCACCAGCGCCTGCTGATCGGGCTCGGCATCGGCGTCGTCGCCGGTGTCGGCGGCTGGTACGTCGCCCATCGCCTCAGCCGCCGCGCCACCAGGATCCCGCCCCAGTAAGCGCGGTCTTTCCCGTCGCGGCCCGGCCGGCCTTGGTGTAGTGGTAGGCCTAGGGCAGGTACTGCGGGGAAAAGCATGACCGGACGGCAGAAGGTTGCGTTCAATGCGCTTCCCGTGGCCACCCTGCTGCTAGCGGTGACCCTGCAGCTCGGCATCGTCTCGGCGCAGCATGCGGCGGTTCCGGTCCGGCTCGTTCTCTCGCTGCTGGCGATCGGGCTGGTGTTCGCGGCGGTTTTCGCGGCCCTGCACCACGCCGAGGCGATCGCGCACCGCATCGGCGAACCCTATGGCACGCTGGTTCTCACCTTCGCGGTTACCACCATCGAAGTCTCGGTGATCGTCTCGATGATGCTGCACGGCGAGAACAACCCGACGCTGGCGCGAGAATCCGTGTTCTCCACGGTCATGATCGTCTGCGGGGGCGTCATCGGCATCTGCCTCACTTTCGGCGGGCTGCGCCACAAGCATCAGGATCTGAAGAGGCAGGGCACCAATGCCTATCTGTCGCTGCTGACGGCGCTCGCGGTGCTGACGCTCGTGCTGCCGGACTTCACGCTGTCGGTCGGCCACGGCACGTTCTCGCCCAAGCAGCTCGCCTTCGTCAGCGTGCTCTCGATCCTGCTCTACGGCAGCTTCGTCTATGCGCAGATGGGATCGCGCAAGGAGGACTTCGTCGAGGAGCTCGTGAAGGCCGACCAGGGCAGGCACATCGCTAGGGACGGGATCGCCCTCAACGTCGTCCTGCTCTTCGTCGGGCTGGCCGGCGTCGTGCTGCTGGCGGAGGATATCGCAGCGGGCGTCGAGGACGCGCTGGTCGCGCTGCAGGTCGACCGGGCCGACGCGATCGTCGGCGCCTTCATCGCGACGCTGGTGCTGCTGCCGGAATCGCTGGCGGCGATCCGGGCGTCGCTCAGGAACGAGCTGCAGCGTAGCCTGAACATCGCGCTCGGCTCCGCCTGCGCCACCATCGGTCTGACGATACCGGCCGTCGCCGCCGCGAGCCTCCTCACCGGCCGTGAGCTGACGCTCGGGCTGGATCCGGGCGACACGGTGCTGCTCCTGCTCGGGCTGGGCATAAGCATCATCAGCTTCGGCACGGGGCGCACGACCATGCTCACCGGCCTCGTGCATCTGGTCGTCTTCGGCGCCTATGTCTTCCTGATCTTTTTCCCGTGACGCCCGGCCAGGCGGCCTCGGCGCAAACGAACAGCCCGTAATTGCGCCCGGCGTAGAAAAATATTCTCCCGACTATGCCGGCCGCAGTCTTGCGTACCTCTCGCAAGACTGCCGCGTCGGCTAGTTTCCGGCAAAATCCATCCATCCGTCAGGGAGCCATCATGAACCGCCTCATTCTCGCCGGCGCGGCGCTCGCCGCCATACTCGCCGGGCCGGCCAGCGCGCAGGACAAGATCCTCAACGCGTCCTACGACGTTGCGCGCGAGCTCTTCGTCCAGGAGAACGCCGCCTTCGTGCCGCAATACAAGGCCGACACCGGCAAGGACATCTCCGTCGACCAGTCGCATGCCGGCACCTCCAAGCAGGCGCGCGCCGTCGTCGAGGGCCTCGAGGCGGACGTCGTGACCTTCAACCAGGTCATCGACATCGACTTCCTGGTCAAGAACGGCTTCGTCTCCGACGACTGGAAGAACGATTTCCCCAACAACTCGTCGCCCTGGTACTCGCTGCCGTCCTTCCTGGTGCGCGCCGGCAACCCGAAGGGCATCAAGGACTGGAACGATCTCGTCCGCGACGACGTGAAGGTGATCTTCCCGAACCCGAAGACATCGGGCAATGCGCGCTACACCTACCTCGCGGCGACGGCCTATGCGCGGGAGGCCTTCGACAATGACGAGGCGAAGGTGAAGGAGTTCGTCGCCAAGATCTTCGCCAACGTGCCGGTCTTCGACACCGGCGGCCGCGCCTCGACGACCACCTTCGTCGAGCGCGAGGTCGGCGACGTGCTGATCACCTTCGAATCGGAGACGCGCGGCATCGCCAAGGAATTCGGCGAGGACAAGTTCGAGCGCGTCACGCCGTCGGTCAGTCTGCTCGCCGAGTTCCCGGTCGCCATCGTCGACAAGGTGGTGGACAAGAAGGGCACGCGCGAAGCCGCCAAGGCCTATCTGGAATTCCTGTACAGCCCGGAAGGCCAGAAGATCGCAGCCGAGAACGGCAACCGCGTCAATGACGAGGCGGTCGCCGAGGCGTTCAAGGGCGAGTTCCCCGAGGTCCGCCTGGTGACCGTCGAGGACGTGTTCGGCGGCTGGGACAAGGCCCAGGAAGAGCATTTCGCCTCCGGCGCGCTGCTCGACCAGATCTACGGCGACCGTTGACCTGACGGTCTGTTTGGTCTTGATGGCCGGCGGGCATTGCCCGCCGGCCGCATATCGTTTTTCGCAACCGCTCCAGACGCAGAGGTCCACGTGTGAGAAGACGCGTCCTGCCCGGGCTCACCCTGTCGCTCGGGATCACTCTCTTCTATGTCGGGCTGATCGTCGTGCTGCCGCTCGGCGCACTGGTGTTCAAGGCGGCAAGCCTCGGGCCGGAGGACTACTGGCGCATCGTGTCGTCGGCGCGCGCCGTCGCCAGCTACCGCGTGACCGTGCTCTCGGCGCTCGCCGCCACCGCCTTCAACCTGGTTTTCGGCATGGCGCTCGCCTGGGTGCTGGTGCGCTACCGCTTTCCGGGACGCCGCTTGATCGACGCCATCGTCGACCTGCCTTTCGCGCTGCCGACCGCGGTCGCCGGCATCGCGCTCACCACGCTGTTCGCCCAGAACGGCTGGTTCGGCTCGGTGCTCGCCGAGGCCGGCATCAAGGTCGCCTACACGCCGCTCGGCATCATGGTGGCGATGTCCTTCACCAGCCTGCCGTTCATCGTGCGCACCGTGCAGCCGGTGCTGGAGGACCTCGACCCCGCGCTTGAGGAAGCGGCCCAGACGCTCGGCGGAAGTGACGGCGCGATCTTCATGCGCGTCATCCTGCCATTGCTCACCCCGGCGCTGCTCGCCGGCGTCTCTTTGTCCTTCGCCAGGAGCCTCGGCGAGTTCGGCGCCATCATCTTCATCGCCGGCAACCAGCCGATGGAGACGGAAATCACCGCGCTGCTCACCTTCATCCGGCTCGAGGAATACGACTACCAGGCGGCGGCCGCCATCGCTTCGGTGCTCCTGATCACCGCCTTCGTCATGCTCGCCATAACCAACCTGATGCAGGCGCGCGCGCTGCGCTATACCGAGAAGACGCGGGCATGAGCGCGCCTCTCCGCAAGAAGCCGCCGCGCGTCGGCGACACGCCGGCCGTCCGCCGCACGCTGCTCGGTTTCGTGCTCATCGTCGGTGCGTTCCTCATCCTCGCGCCGCTGCTCGTCATCCTCTACCAGGCCTTCTCGCTCGGCGTTGGCGTCTTTGCCGACACGATCGCGCATCCCGACACCCGCCATGCCATCTGGCTGACGGTCCTCACCGCGCTGATCGCGGTGCCGCTCAACACCGCCTTCGGCGTCGCCGCGGCCTGGGCGATCACCAAGTTCGATTTCTGGGGCAGGCGCTTCCTCATCGTCGTCATCGAGATCCCCTTCTCGGTCTCGCCGATCGTCGCCGGCGTCGCTTACCTCTTCGTCTACGGCCTGCAGGGTGTCTTCGGCCCGGCGCTCGACGCCGCCGGCATCAAGGTCATGTTCGCGCTGCCGGGCATCGTGCTCGCATCGATGTTCGTCACCGCCCCCTTCGTAGCGCGCGAGCTGATCCCGCTGATGCAGGCGCAGGGCCGCGACCTGGAGGAGGCCGCGACCTCGCTCGGCGCCAGCGGCTGGCGCACCTTCTTCTCGGTGACGCTGCCCAACATACGCTGGGCGCTGCTCTACGGCGTGGTGCTCTGCAACGCCCGCGTCATGGGCGAGTTCGGCGCGGTGTCGGTCGTGTCGGGCAACATACGCGGCCAGACCAACACGCTGCCTTTGCATATCGAGCTGCTCTACCACGACTACCAGACGGTGGGCGCCTTCGCGGCCGCATCGATCCTCACCGTGCTCGCCATCGTCACCATCATCGCCAAGGTTCTGCTCGAACGGCAGGGCGCCGGGCGCGCCGGAAGGCCGGCCCTCGCCTCCCCGGCGCCCGCTGCGCAAGGAAAGACGCCATGAAGATCCGCCTCGACAATGTCGTGAAGACCTTCGACACCTTCCGCGCCGTGCACGGCGTCTCGCTCGATATCGCGAGCGGCGAACTGGTCGCCCTGCTCGGTCCTTCGGGCTCCGGCAAGACGACCATCCTGCGCATGGTCGCCGGCCTCGAATATGCCGATGGCGGCCACATCTATTTCGGCGAGCAGGACGCCACCGACATTCCGGTGCGCGACCGCGGCGTCGGCTTCGTCTTCCAGCATTATGCGCTCTTCCCGCACATGACGGTGGGCGAGAACATCGCCTTCGGCATGAAGGTGTCGAAGGTGAAGCGAAGCAAACAGCAGATGGAGGCGCGGGTCGCCGAACTGCTGCGGCTGGTCAAGCTCGACAATCTTGGCGGACGCTTCCCGAGCCAGATTTCCGGCGGCCAGCGGCAGCGCGTGGCGCTCGCCCGCGCGCTCGCCGTCGACCCGAAGGTACTGCTGCTCGACGAGCCTTTCGGCGCGCTCGACGCCAATGTCAGGCGCGATCTCAGGCGCTGGCTGCGCGAGATCCACGAGGAACTCGGCATCACCACGCTCTTCGTCACGCATGATCAAGAGGAGGCGCTCGACCTTGCCGACCGCGTCGTCATCCTCAACGAAGGCAAAATTGTGCAGGAAGGCACGCCGGAGGCGGTCTGCCGCAATCCGAATTCGGCCTTCGTGATGAATTTCCTCGGGGACGCCAACCGCCTCGGCGCGACGGTGGCGAACGGCAAGGCCGAGATCGGCGGCGCATCGCTGGAGGCGGCCGGCTTCGGGGACGGGGCGGCGAGCGTCTACCTGCGCCCGCGCGACCTCGACTGGTCGGCGACCGAGCCGGGCATTGCTGCCACCGTCACCCGCGTGATCGACAAGCCGGACGGCCGCCGCATCCTGGCGAGGACGGCCGGGGGCGAGCAGGTCGAGCTCGACGTCCCGCCGGAAACCGTGGCGCGCGCGGGCGATCAAGGTTTCGTGCGCATCCACCGCGCCCGCGTCTTCGCCGAGAGCGCGTCCAACTGACGAAAAACCCCGGCTCCCCACAACTTTCCTCCCGGTCGCGCGTTAGCGGGCATCGAACCGGGAGAGAGCCATGCTCGACAAGACCAGAAAAAGCGCGAAGGACGGGGCCGCCACGGAGAAAGGCGCCAAGGATGACGCCAGTGCGGCCGCCTCGAAGCAGCGCAGGATACAGGCGGGCGTCGACGCCAGGGACAAGGCATCGCCGGAAGAAAAACCCAAGCCGGCTCAGCTCGGCGCGCGCAAATATCCGGAACCGCCCTTTCCCAAACAGCACCATCCGAAGCCCGGCATAGAAGATCGGATCGAGCCTGTCCCGCTCTATGACGCGCCGTTCTACCTCGGCTCGAAGAAGCTGGACGGCAAGGTCGCGCTGGTCACCGGCGGCGATTCAGGCATAGGACGCGCGGTGGCCGTACTTTTCGCGCGCGAGGGCGCCGATATCGCCATCAGCTACCTCACCGAGCGGAGGGACGCCGAAACCACCAAAAAGGCGGTCGAGTCGGAAGGCCGCCGCTGCATCACGATCGCCGGCGACGTGTCGAAGCGTACCAATTGCATGAAGGCGGTGGCGCGGACCGTGAAGGAGTTCGGCCGCATCGACGTTCTGGTGAACAACGCCGCCTTCCAGATCCATTCGGAAAAGTTCGAGGACCTGACGCCGGAGCATTTCGACACCACCCTGAAGACCAATCTCTACGGCTATTTCCACATGGCGCAGGCGGCGATCCCGCACATGGAGCCGGGCTCGTCGATCATCAACACCGGTTCTGTCACGGGCATCGACGGTTCGAAGGAACTGGTCGACTATTCGATGACCAAGGGCGGCATCCACGCCTTCACGCGCGCGCTGTCCGGCAACCTGCTCGCGCGCGGCATCCGCGTGAACGCGGTAGCGCCCGGTCCCGTCTGGACGCCGCTCAACCCGTCGGACAAGGAAGCGGGAGACATCTCGCAATTCGGCGCCAAGACGCCGATGAAGCGTCCGGCCCAGCCCGAGGAGATCGCGCCGGCCTATGTGTTCCTGGCGTCGCCGCACTGCTCCAGCTATATCACCGGCGAGATCCTGCCGATCATCGGCGGCTACTAGGCTGGAGCGAGACGTATTTCGATTCTCGGCGGCAACCGGCAGACAGGTGCTGGCGTCAGGCCGCGCCGCGCCGCCTGGCATTGTGCTTCTGTTTCTCGCCGTGCGCCTTCGCGGCCTTCTCGCAAAGCCGCCTGAATTCCTCGACCTCGCTTTCGGAGAGGTGCTCGATGCCGATGAACCTGTTCTCGGCCTCGCCGACGCGGATCAGTTCGTCGAGCTTGGCCTGAAGCGCGGCGCCGTCGCGGTTCTGCGTGTTCTGGATCAGGAACACCATCAGGAAGGTGATGATGGTCGTGCCGGTGTTGATGATGAGCTGCCAGGTGTCGGAGAAGCCGAAGAACGGACCGGAGACGGCCCAGACGACGATGACCACGCAGCAGCCGATGAAGGTTTCGGGCTTGCCGGCAGCGTGGGCGACAGCGTTGGCGATTTTGGTGAAGAGCCGTTCCATCAATTGCTGCCCTCCCGTCAAAAAGCCGACGCCCGAGCCGGGCGCCGGCACCTGACGATCTCGACTTCTGCTCCGTTACATCGTGACCTTGCGGTTGTTTCCGAGTTCCACTTTGGCGCCGGTGACGGCGGCGGTCAGCATCTTCACCGTGGCGACGATCATGCCGGGACTATCCCACACCTCGGCGTCTTCCGGCCGGACCGTGATGAGGCGGATGTCAGGATCGTCCTTGGAATCCCAGAAGGCTTTGTTATCGGGAGTCCACAGCTCGCCGATCTTGGCGCGGTCGTTGCTGACCGTCGCCTCGCCGGTGAGGCTCACATATTTGTTGCCGCCGGTATCGGCGAAGGCGAGCGTCACGATCGGAAACCGTTCGATCTGGTCGTCCTTCATGCCGGTGACGTCGGTCAGGAAATAGATCGCGTGCGCGTCGCGATCGACATTGGCCGCCAGCGGCCTTGCACGCTGACGCTCTCCATCCCAGGTCACGAACATGCAGATATTGATGTCTTCGGCGAGTTCCCAGACGCGGTCGCGCGCTTCTTCCGGGGTCAGGTCCGTCTTGTCCTTGTAGCTCATTGGTGTCTCCTCTCGGGCTGAGGACAAACGGCGATACCGAAAAAGCGTTCCGGCCCGGACGACGCTAATGAAGAAGATCGACTACGCGCTTCTTGCGGCGGATCTGGCCGGCCTCGTCGACATTGGCCTCGTTGGTCTCGACGCGCCCGCCCGGCTTGCCGGCATCGCCCGAAATCAGCGGATCCTGCACCTCCGCGACCTTGCTCTTCGACGTGCTGTCGCGGTCCCTGGTCGGCTCCTTCGGCTCGCCGTCCGGCGGCGGGGTCTTCGGCCCGTTCTTCGATCTGTCGGCCTTCGGCGCGTCGCTCATCACGTCACCTCACCGGCGGCACCGGGATCGGCCCCGGCGGCGGCGCGGGCTCCGGCGGAATGGGCTCGGACGGGGGGCCTGGGAAAGGTTCGGGCGCCGGACTGGGTCGTCCGGTCTGCCCGGCTGCATCGTTCATCGTCGCCTCCATCATGTCGCCAGCACCCCTGCATGCTTGGCGAAGGCCACGAAAGCATCATGCGCCTCCTCGGCCGTCACCTTTCCGGCGAGCGCCGACTGCAGGGCCGCCATCGTGACCTGGTAGACAGGTCCACGGCGCGAATGAGGCCAATCGATCAGGATCTCGCACGCGCCGCGCACGGATTTGACCTCGCGTTTCGTACTGTCGCTGATTTGCACGCAGACCGAACTGCCGAACGGCATGCGGTCTTCTTTCTCAAGGCTGGCCGTTTGTTCCATGACTGGGTCTCCGCTCAGTCGTTTCAGCGGAGATAAACGCGTCTTGCCCGACGCGGGTTCCGGTCAATCGAAGGGAGAAAGCGAGCTCAGCATGCTTTTTGGAGCGGGCGGGCGCATATACTTGTCGATCAGCTCCTCGACATGCGCATTGCGGGCGCGGGCGCTGTCGGCGCCCATCACCACGATCATCAGCCGCCGCGAGCCCCGGTCCACCGACGTCACGATGTTGTAGCCGGACGCCTTGATATAGCCAGTCTTGATGCCGTTGACGCCGTCGACGCGGCCGATCAGGTCGTTGTGGCCGCGAATGGTCTTGCCGCGGAAGACAAAGTCGCGCTCGGAGAAATAGTGGAAGTGCTGCGGAAAGCGCGACTTGAGCGCCATGCCGAGGATCGCCATGTCGCGCGCCGTCGTGCGCTGCTCGGGATCGGGCAGGCCCGACGCGTTGCGGAACACGGTGCCGGTCATGCCGAGCTGGCGCGCCCGCGCCGTCATCTGCTGGGCGAACTGCTCCTCCGTGCCGCCGAGATATTCGGCGACGGCCACCGCGCAGTCGTTGCCGGACTTGACGGCGAGCGCCAGGATGGCGCTCTCCACGTCGATCGTCTGGCCTGTCCGGATGCCGATCTTCGACGGCGGCTGGCGGGCCGCGAACGACGACACGGGGATTTCCGAGGTTTTCGACACGCGTCCCTGCTCGATCGCCTCGAACAGCAGATAGAGCGTCATCATCTTGGTCAGCGACGCCGGATAGCGCGCCGCCGTGGCGTTGGCCTGATAGAGCGTGGCGCCGCTTGCCGTGTCGATCACCAGTGCCGAATATTTCGTTTCCGGACCCGGCGGCGGCGAAACCACGTCGAGTGTCGCTTCGCTCGTCGCGCAGCCGGCGGCCAGCACGAGCACGGCGACCAGGGCAAGCATCCTGCGGAGCAGGCCATGCCATCCGGCGGCGGCCGATGCGGTCGCGGCATATGCGTCGTTCATAACGTATCCGATGGCGACATGATGGGCTATCCGACTAACCTATGCCGGAAGCCGTTGCCATTCCCTTTCTGCAACAGCCGGCGGCAAATCGCATCGCCATCGCGTCCGCGGTGGCCGGCCGCAGGCGGAAACGGGCGGCTGCCGAAGCTTTGATGCCATTCGCTAAAATGCGAGTTGCCCAGGGAAACCCGTCTTAAGGGGCAAGTGCTAGAGGTTCCCGCAGAATCGGGAAATTTGTGCATGCCCGCAGTCAGCCACCCCAGCCGCAGTCCGGTGTTCCGGCTGATCACGATCGCCAGTTCCGGGCTCGGCAGCTTCATACTCGGCCTGTGGGGGCTGCAGTTCGGCTTCGGCGACGGCGTCGTCGGCCTGCCGGCCGAAGTGGTCGGCGCCGTCATCGCTGGGCTATGCGCGCTGGCGGCCGGCGGCGCTGCGATGTCCTTCTTCGCGGGCGTCGACGAGTCGGTGGACTACGTGGTCAAGGAGACGCATTTCGACAAGCTGACCGGGTTTCTGTCGCGACCGGCCATGATCGGCAAGATCGCCGAGGCGGCGCAGGAAACGAAAAGGACCGGCGAGCCGGTCTTCCTGATCGACATCGATATCGGACGCTTCAAGCAGATCAACGAATCGATAGGCTACGCCAAGGGCGACGAACTGGTTCGCGCCTTCGCCCAGCGGCTGAAGGCGGCCCTGCCGGACAAGGTCGTCATCGGCCGCATCGGCGCCGGCGAGTTCGCCGTGCTCTACCCGGACGCCTATTTCAACATGTCGATGGACGTCATCGCCGAGCGGCTGATCGCCGAGCTGATGGAGCCCTACGACCTGACGGCCCACCAGCAGTCGGTCAACGTGTCGATCGGCGTCGTCGCCATGCCGAAGGATGGCGACGACCCCGTGCTCCTGCTGAGGCGCTCCAACCTGGCGCTGCAGAACGCACGCGCCGCCGGCATCGGCAACTGGGCCGTGTTCCATCCCGAGATCGGCAAGGTCGCCGACTACCGGCAGTGGGTCGAGGCGGAACTCAACGTCGCCTTCGAACGCGGCGATTTCGACCTGCACTACCAGCCGCAGATCGACCTGCTGAAGGGCAGGACGGTCGGCTACGAGGCGCTGATCCGCTGGAAGCACCCCGAGCGCGGCATGATCCCGCCGATGGAGTTCATTCCGATCGCCGAGGAGACCGGCATGATCGGGCCGATCGGCGAATGGGTGCTGCGCAAGGCCTGCGCCGACGCCCGCCACCTGCCCGACGACTGCTTCGTGGCGGTGAACATCTCGGCCGTCCAGTTCATGACCAAGGACTTCGTCGGGCTGGTCGGCGACGTGATCCGCGAGACCGGCATCAAGCCCGAGCGGCTGGAGCTCGAGCTGACCGAGACGGCGATGATGCAGGATCGCGAGCGCGCCGCCGCCATCCTGAAGCAGCTGACCGAGATGGGCATCTCGGTGGCCGTCGACGATTTCGGCACGGGCTATTCCAACCTCAGCTACCTGATCGACTTCTCCTTCCACAAGCTGAAGATCGACCGTTCCTTCGTCAGCCGCCTCGACACCGACCCCAACTCGGGCGCGGTGGTCTCCACCATCGTCGGCCTGTCGCGGGCGCTCGGCGTCCATGCCATCGCCGAGGGCGTCGAGACGGAGAGCCAGGCGACGCTGCTGCGCGCCGCCGGCTGCGAGGTGTTCCAGGGTTTCCTGTTCGGGCACCCCGCGCCGCTCCGGATGGAGAACGGCGCGTTGAAGCGTGCGGCCGGCGGCGGCCAAGGCTTCCACTGAGAGAATCCCGTAAAAGCCGGAACAGGTTTCCCGCCGGAATTTTGCCAGCCGATCCGGCCCCGCGCTCCAGCCAAACTCGTTGCGTCGGACACTTCAGCCATTGCGTGGGCTGAACGTTGGTATATAAATTTTCATAACATGAAAAACGCGGTACAGCCGCGAACGACGCGCCGCCAAGGCGCGCGACGGGGAACAGGTATCGAAAGTTCGTACAATGGGAGCACAGCATGAACGTCAAGTTTCTGGGAATGGGGGCGGCCGCACTCATCGCCGCTAGCTTCTGCACGCCTTCCGCCTATGCGCAGGCGCCTGAATCGAGCGACCCTATCAAGATCGCGCTGTTCGACTGGACCAGCGTCAACCTCAACGCCAAGATCATGGGCGGCGTACTCGAGAAGCTCGGCTACACGGTCGAGTACCCGACCGCCGACTATCTCTCCAGCCTCACCACCGGCCTCACCAATGGCGACCTGACGCTCGCCATGGAATACTGGCAGACCACCGCCGGCGAGGCGATGGTGGCATCCGACGCCACCGGCCAGACCGAGAATCTCGGCCCGCTCGGTCCGCAGGCCAAGGAAGAATGGTGGTACCCGGCCTACATGAAGGAGAAGTGCCCGGGCCTGCCCAACTGGGAGGCGCTGAAGGACCCGAAATGCGCCGAGGCGTTCTCGACGCCGGAGACGGCGCCGAACGGCCGCTATCTCGGCGGGCCGGTGACCTGGGAAGGTTTTGACGACGAGCGCGTCGTCTCGCTCGGCCTGCCCTTCACGGTCATCCACGCCGGCACCGACGCGGCGATGTTCGCCGAGCTCGACTCCGCCTATCAGCGGCAGGCGCCGATCATGCTGTGGATCTATTCGCCCCACTGGGCCCCGGCGAAATACAAGGGCGAGTGGGTCGAGTTCCCGCCCTATACCAAGGAGTGCTACGAGGACCCGGCCTGGGGCTCCAACACCAGCGCTGCCTATGACTGCGGCAAGCCGACCGGCGAGATCTACAAATATGCCTGGAAAGGCATGAAGGACAAATGGCCGATCGCCTACAAGGTGGCGAAGAACTACAAGATCGACACCGACGTGCTGAACGCGCTGAGCGGCCAGGTCGATCTCGACGGCAAGTCGCCTGAGGATGTGGCGGCCGGCTGGATCGCCGAGAACGAGGCGACCTGGAAGGCCTGGGCCGAGTAACGCAGTTCGTCGTGGACAAGCGGTCCCGTTCGGGCGACGATCGGGGCCGCTCAATTCTTCCGTATTATCGAGAAGGCAGAGCATGACGATCGCCTCGCAGGAAACTCCTGTCGTCGCGGGCAAGAGCAAGGATTCGCGTCCGATCAAGCTTGCCTGCCGCAATGTCTGGAAGCTGTTCGGCTCCGGTGCCCAGGACTTCATCCGGCGCCGCGACGGCAAGGCCAGCTCGGCGGAGCTTGTCGAGGCGGGGCTGGTCGGTGCGGCCCGCGCGATCGACCTCGAGATCCGACAGGGCGAGATATTCATCATCATGGGCCTGTCGGGGTCCGGCAAGTCGACGCTGGTGCGCTGCATGTCGCGGCTGGTCGAGCCGACCTACGGAAAGGTCGAGTTCGAGGGGAAGGACCTGCTGTCCATCTCCGACGCCGAGCTGATCGAGCTGCGCCGCCACCGCATGGGCATGGTGTTCCAGAATTTCGCGCTGCTGCCGCATCTGAACGTGCTGGAGAACATCGCCTTCCCGCTGTCGGTCCAGGGCATCGGCCGCGCCGAGCGGGAGGCACGCGCCCGCGATGTGATCGATCTGGTCGGCCTGCGCGGCCGCGAGCATTTCTATCCGCGCGAGCTTTCCGGCGGCCAGCAGCAGCGCGTCGGCATCGCCCGCAGCCTGGCGACCAAGCCGGAGATCTGGTTCCTCGACGAGCCCTTCTCGGCGCTCGACCCGCTGATCCGCCGCGAGATGCAGGATGAGCTGATGCGGCTGCAGTCGGTGCTGAAGAAGACGATCGTCTTCATCACCCATGATTTCGATGAGGCGATACGCCTCGCCGACCGCATCGCCATCATGAAGGACGGCGAGGTCATCCAGATCGGCACGCCGGAGGAACTGGTGGTGAAGCCGGCGACCGACTACGTCGCCGAGTTCACGCGCGACGTGCAGCGCGCCAAGGTGATCTCCGCCAGGAGCATCATGCGGCCAGCAGGCAAGGGGCAGCACGCGGGCACGGTATCGCCCGACGCGCGGGTGGCGAGCTTCTCGGCCGAGATCATCGCCGCAAAGAAGCCGTTCGCGGTTGCCAGCGGCGCCGGCAAGCCGATCGGCGAGGTGACGCCCGAGGCGGTCATCAATCTCCTCGCTGGCCTCGACAACCGCGGAGCGCCTGCGTGACGATCGCCGCCGACGCCGGAACCGTCAGGGCGCGGCCCGTCCAGACATGGCTGGCCATCTGGGCCGCGGCGCTGGCGATCGTGCTTGCCATGTTCCTTGCCCGCAGTGTCGTGCCGTGGACTGTGAACTATCCGGCCTGGGCGGTGGTGCCAGTCGACGACTGGATCAGCTGGCTGATGAACTGGCTCAAGGTCAATCTGAGCTGGCTGACCCGCTCGATCACCGCGGTGTTTGGCGTGCCGCTCGATTTCGCGCTCGACCTGCTCGCCAAGAACTTCAAGATCGGCACCGGCGCCGACGCCTTCACGCTGCCGCGCCTCTCCTGGGTCGGCATCGTCGCGGCGGCCTTCCTCGCCGGCCGCGCCTTCGGCGGCATGCGGCTCGCCCTGCTTTCCGGCGGCCTCTTCCTCTACATCGCGCTGTTCGGCAAATGGACGAGCGCCATGCTGACGCTCGGCCTCATCGCCATCGCCGTACCGTTCTGCATCGCCACCGGGCTCTTCGTCGGCATATGGGCGTGGAAGCGGCCGTGGGTGGAAAAGTACCTCGTCCTGCCGGCGCTTGACCTGATGCAGACGATCCCGACCTTCGCCTATCTGATCCCGATGCTGCTGCTCTTCGGCAACAGCCCGGTCTCGGCGATGATCGCGACCGCCATCTTCGCGACGCCGCCGATGGTGCGCGCCACCATGCTTGGCCTCGCCCGCGTGCCTACCGAGATCAGCGAGTTCGGCGAGATGGCCGGCTGCACGCCCCGGCAGAAGCTCTGGCGGGTGCTGCTGCCCTCGGCGCGGCCGACGCTGATGGTCGGCGTCAACCAGGTCATCATGCTGGCGCTGAACATGGTGATCATCGCCTCGATGATCGGCGCCGGCGGGCTCGGCTACGACGTGCTGCTCGCGCTGCGCGCGCTGAAGGTCGGCGAGGCGATGGAGGCGGGCCTTGCCATCGTCGCGCTCGCCATCGCGCTCGACCGGCTGAGCCAGGCGGCGGCGCGCCGACAGTCGGAATATCACGGCGAACTCACCGACGGGCAGAGCTTCTGGGTGCGCCATCCCAACCTGACGCTTGCCGCCATCCTGCTCATCGGCACGACGCTGGCGAGCCTTGCCATATCCTTCTTCGCCGACGTGCCGAAGGCGATCACCTTCACCACCGCGCCGGCGTGGCGCATCGCGCTCAACTGGATCACCGTCAATTTCTTCGACGTGATCGAGGCGTTCCGCGTCTTCCTTATCCTCTACGTCCTCAATCCCGTGCGCGCCTTCTGCGAAGGCTTTCCGTGGCTCGGCGCGGTGTTCCTGCTCGGGCTTGCCGGCTGGCAGTTCGGCGGCGCCAGGCTTGCCCTGCTCGTGGCGGCGCTAACGGCGTTCTGCGCGATGGTGGGCCTGTGGGAGAAGACGATGGCCACCGTCTACCTGACCGGCATATCCGTCGTCGTCGCCTGCCTGATCGGCATACCGCTGGGGCTTGCCGCCTCGCGCAGCGACCGCTTCGAGAAGATCATCACCCCGTTCATCGACACGCTGCAGGTGCTGCCCTCCTTCTGCTTCATCATCCCGGTGGTGATGCTCTTCCGCGTCGGCGACGTCACCGCCATGATCGCCACCGTCGCCTTCGCCGTGGTGCCGGCGATCCGCTACACCAACCACGGCATCCGTCAGGTGCCACCGGCGCTGATCGAGGCGGCCGTCGTGTCGGGCTGCACCAGGCGGCAGACCTTCTGGAAGGTGCAGCTTCCGCTGGCGCTGCCGGAGATCATGCTCGGCATCAACCAGACGATCCTGATGGCGCTCGCCATGATCATCATCTGCGCGATGATCGGTACACGCGACCTCGGCCAGGAAGTGTTCATCGCGCTGTCCAAGGCCGATGCCGGCCGCGGCATCGTCGCCGGCCTGGCGATCGCCTTCATCGGCATCATCGCCGATCGCCTGTTCAACGCCTGGAGCGCAAGGGCAAGGGCGCGGCTCGGCTGACATTGGCGGGATAGTACCGCCCGGGTCGAAACTGGGCTAAGCGTTCATCGTGGAGCCGCGCCGCATGGCATGGTAACCAGCTTCCCGGGAAAATCGTCAGGGAGGAACGACATGACCGCTACGCCGACCGTCGAGGCGCTGCTCGCCGAATGGATCGCGGCCTTCAACGCCCATGACCTCGACCGCCACATGAAGCTCTACACCGAGGACGCGATGCTGTTCGGCTCGGTCGACGAGTTGCAGAAGGGGCGCGAGAAAATCAGGGCCTATTTCGGCGGACGCCCTGCCGGCGTTCGGGTCAGGTCGTACCCGATGCCCGAGGTGCGCGAGATCGCGCCCGATCTCGCCATAACCGGCGGTCATGTCGACTTCGCCGACGGCGATACGCCGAGCCCCTACCGCATGACATGGGTGCTGGTGAAGAAGGACGGCAACTGGAAGATCGCCCAGCACCACGGTTCGCCGAGATTCGGCGACTAGGGCATGATCCCGAAAAGTGGGAACCGGTTTTCGGAAGAGATCATGCTGAAACAAAAAGGCTGGAGCGTGGTGACGATTCTGAGAAACCGCATCACGCTCCGGGCCCAAAGCCTCTTTTGAATGTCATCGGGCGGCTCTATCTAACGTCGTGAACGGAGCGGCGAACGGAGGTCACGTCATGAGCCTGGGTAAGCGCAAACTCGGAAGCCAGGGGCTTGAAGTCTCGGCCGTCGGTCTCGGCTGCATGGGCATGAGCCAGTCCTACGGGCCTGCCGACGAGACGGAGTCGATCGCCACGTTGCATCGCGCCATCGAGCTCGGCTGCAACTTCCTGGACACGGCGGAAGTCTACGGGCCGTTCACCAACGAAGACCTGCTGGGGCGGGCGCTCAAGGGCCGCCGCGACCAGGTCGTCCTCGCGACGAAGTTCGGCTTCCGCATCGAGAACGGCAAGCAGGTCGGCATGGACCTCGACAGCCGGCCGGAGCATATCAGGGAGGTGGTCGAAGCCTCGCTCCTCCGCCTCGCGACCGACCATATCGACCTGCTCTATCAGCACCGCGTCGACCCGGCCGTCCCGATGGAGGACGTCGCGGGCACCGTCGGCGATCTCGTGAAGCAGGGCAAGGTCCGCTTCTTCGGCCTGTCCGAGGCGGGCGTCGCCAACATCCGACGCGCCCATGCGGTGCATCCCGTGTCGGCAGTGCAGAGCGAATATTCACTCTGGGAGCGCAACCTCGAAGCCGACGTCATTCCGGCGCTCGGCGATCTCGGGATCGGGCTCGTCCCCTTCTCGCCTCTCGGCCGCGGTTTCCTGACCGGCGAGGTCAAGCGCGCGGAAGAATATTCGGAAGGCGATTACCGCCGCAACGACCCGCGCTACCAGGGCGCCAACTACGACGCCAACGTCAGCGCCGCTCAGGCCGTCCGCGACGTGGCTGCCGAGGTCGGCGCCAGGCCGGGACAGGTCGCGCTGGCCTGGATCCTGCACAAGAGCGAGACCTTCGTGCCGATCCCCGGCACGAAGCGGCGCAAATATCTGGAGGAGAATATCGCTGCCGCGTCGCTGAAGCTCGATGCCGCGCAGATGGCGACCCTCGATGATGCCCTAGCCCCCGGCAGGACGGCCGGGCCGCGCTACAGCGAAAGGGCGATGGCGGCGGTGGACCGCTAGAGCCGTGCTCTAGCGGTTAGCCGTCTCACTTCGTCTGCAGATAGCTCTCCAGCGAGTCGTCCATCGCCTCCATCCACTTGGTGTGGTGCTTGGGCGCCATGGTGCCGGTCATCAGCGAGCGGTAGGCGTTGTCGCGGAAACCCATGATGTTCTCCATCTTGTGGTGCTCCCACTCCATGAAGGTCTTGTTGGTCTCCTCGATGTCGAAGGACGGATAGTCGGTCGCCTCGATCAGTTCCTTGGTGTAGTCGCCCTGGAACCAGATCATCTGCTCGGCGTCGGCGAGCGTCTCCTCGCGGTCGCGCCATTTCTGGCTGTCGGCGGCCATCTCGGCCGGCGATGGCAGTTCGATGCGGCCGAGCATCACGTCGCGCGCGTACCATGCCTGCGCGTCGAACATGTTGAACGTGTAGAACTGGTCCTGCATGCCGATGTAGAACAGCGCCGGGTTCTTCTCCCATACGACGCCCTTGTAGATGCCTGAAGGCCACATGCGGTTGTTGGTCTTCAGCTTGAGGTCGTCGGTGAGAAAGGGGAAGTGGTGCAGGTAGCCGGTGCAGAGGATGATCGCGTCGACCTCCTTGGTCGAGCCGTCCTTGAAATGCGCGGTCTTGCCGACGACCTTCTGCAGGAGCGGCTTCTGTTCCCAGCCTTCGGGGAAGTTGAAGGCCATCGGGGCCGAGCGGTAGCTGACCGTGATCGACTTCGCGCCGTACTTGTAGCACTGCGAGCCGATGTCCTCGGCCGAGTAGGAACGGCCGACGACCAGCACGTTCCTGCCCTGGAACTCGGTGGCGTCGCGGAAATCGTGGCTGTGCAGCACGCGGCCCTGGAACGTGTCGAAACCCTCGAACCACGGCACGTTCGGCGTCGAGAAATGGCCCGACGCCACAACGACGTAATCGAATTCCTCCGAATAGGTGCGGTCCTCGGTGCGGTCATGCGCGGTGACGGTGAATTTCCTGGTCTCGTCCGACCAGGTCACCATGCGCACCGGCGAGTTGAAGCGCACCCATTTGCGCACGCCTGATTTCTCGACGCGGCCCTTGATGTAGTCCCACAGCACGGCGCGCGGCGGGTAGGAGCCGATCGGCCGGCCGAAATGCTCCTCGAACGTGTAGTCGGCGAATTCCAGGCATTCCTTCGGCCCGTTCGACCAGAGGTAGCGGTACATCGAGCCGTGCACCGGGTCGCCGTGCTCGTCGAGCCCGGTGCGCCATGTGTAGTTCCACAGCCCGCCCCAGTCGGTCTGCTTCTCGAAGCAGACGATTTCGGGGATCTCGGCCCCCTTGTCGGCCGCCGACTTGAACGCCCTGAGCTGGGCGAGCCCCGAGGGGCCTGCACCGATGACGGCGACGCGCTTCTTGGATGCTCCCATTGGTATGAATTCCCCGTTGTCTTTATTGGAAACAAATTTCACTGTGAGGACAATAATTTCTCCTGTAAGCCTGTCAATGCGGGTGCTAACGCGGCGCCCGCCGGCTGAGTGCAGTGGCGAGCCGCTCGTGCGGCATTGTTGCAGATCGATTCCTGTCAGTGCATATGAAAGGGATAAATCATTCATCGGGGTGAAATCAGCCCTGTAGGGAGCGAGGGGCGATGGCGAGCACCGGGGTAATCGGCAAGGGCAAGAAGCCGCGTGAGAAAGCGGCTGCGGCCGAAGGCGTGAAATCGTTCCGCCAGGCGGTCGCCGAGATCCACGCCATACGCCCGCCGCTGACGCAGAACCCGCACGCGGTGCGCGACTCCAAGGAGAAGGTGCTGGAAGTCGCGATCGGCCGCGAGGTGCGCGCCTTCCGCAAGAAGCTCGGCATCACGGTCGCCGACCTCGCCCAGGCGACGAGCCTGTCGCTCGGCATGCTGTCGAAGATCGAGAATGGCATCACCTCGCCTTCGCTGACCACGCTGCAGGCGTTGTCCAGGGCGCTCGGCGTGCCGGTGACGGCCTTCTTCCGCCGCTTCGAGGAGGAGCGCAGCGCGGTCTTCGTCAAGGCCGGCGAGGGGCTGGAGATCGAGCGGCGCGGCACCCGCGCCGGCCACCAGTACAATCTGCTCGGCCATGTCGACGCCAACACGTCGGGCGTCGTGGTCGAGCCCTATCTCATCACCTTGTCGCAGAACTCCGACGTGTTCCCGACTTTCCAGCACGAGGGCATGGAGTTCCTCTACATGCTGGAGGGCGAGGTGGTTTATCGCCACGGCTCGCACCTCTTCCGCATGCTGCCGGGCGACAGCCTGTTCTTCGACGCCGACGCCCCGCACGGGCCGGAGGAACTGACGAAACTGCCCATCCGCTACCTGTCCATCATCTCCTATCCGCAGCGCCACCAGGGCGATTGAGGGGCGCGCTCCTCGAGGACGGGTCGAGCCCGAAAGTGGGCAAGATTGTCTTTGCGGGCGGGAACCGGTAGCAACGGGGCTGGATCGTCACCATTTTCCAGGCTGACGATCATCGGACGATGGAAGTGGACCCATGGCTGCCCGCGAAGCGCTGACCCGGAACCAGATCTGCGTTCTCGAAAGGCTGGAGGCTTCGGCCGGCCCGCTCAGCGCCTACACGCTGCTCGATCAGTTGCGCGAGCAAGGGTTCCGCGCGCCGCTGCAGGTCTACCGGGCGCTCGACACGCTGATCAAGGGCGGCTTCGTGCACAGGCTGGAGAGCCTCAACGCCTTCGTCGCCTGCGCCGAGCCGCATGACCACAGTCACGACATGACCGCCTTCGCCATCTGCGACCGCTGCGGGCAGGTGGTGGAGATGTCCGACCACGAGGTCGGCGAGCAGCTCGACCACTGGGTGCGGTCGACCGGCTTTGCCGCGAAGAAGGCGGTGATCGAGTTCCGCGGCACCTGCGCCAGGTGCCTGGCGGAGGCCGCGTAGCCGAAACCGTCCCTGCTATCGAGCGGTCGACCAGCCGAACCAGATCGCGACGCAGGCAAGCAGCGCCGAGAGCAGGCGACGCGCGATCTTCTCGCGGCGGGGATCGTTGAGGAACGGCTCCAGCGCGCCGGCAAGCACGACGATCGCCGCGTGGATGAGCGTCGCGACCAGCACATAGATGACGGTGAGCGAGACGGTCTGCGGCAGCACCGGCCGCGCCGTGTCGATGAAGGTCGGCAGCACCGCGATATAGAAGACGGCGGCCTTGGGATTGAGCAGGTTGGTGACGAGGCCGCGCATGAAATAGCGACTGCGCGACTGTGCCTCGCTGGCGACGACGTCGGTGCCGCCAGTCCAGCCTTCCCAGGCAAGGAAGAGCAGGAAGAGCACACCGGCCCAGCGCAGGCCGTCATAGAGCAGGTGTGACGACTGGACGAGCTCGGCGACGCCGAAGGCGGCGATGACGCCGATGACAGCGAGCCCGAGCGCCACGCCGGCGACGGTGGCGAAGCCTGCGCGCCTGCCGTCCTGCGCCGAAACCAGCGCCAGATAGGTCATGTTCGGGCCGGGCGTCAGCTCGATGATCACAGAGGTGAGCGCGAAGGAGAGCAGGCTCGACGAGGCAGCAGCCGATGCGAGAATTTCCATTCGGCTTTCACCCGTTGCGGTTAGTGCGCCTCGTCCCAATTGTCGGCGGCGCGGGCGTCGACGGCTAGCGGCACCTTCAGCGCCACCGCCGGCATGGCCGACCCCTCCATGACCGTCTTGATGACGGGCAGCGTTGCGGCGACCTCTTCCTCGGCGACTTCGAAGATCAGTTCGTCATGCACCTGCAGGAGCATGCGCGCCGACAGCTTCTCCTTGGCGAGCGCATCTTCCATGCGGATCATGGCCCGGCGGATGATGTCGGCCGCGGAACCCTGGATCGGCGCGTTGATCGAGGCGCGCTCGTTGAAGGAGCGGATCGACGGATTGGAAGCGCGGATCTCCGGATAGTGGATGCGGCGGCCGAAGATGGTCTCCACATAACCCTTGTCGCGCGCCATCTGCTTGCGGCTGTCCATGTAATCGCGGATGCCGGGGAAGCGCTCGAAATATTTCTTGATGTAGTCGCCGGCCTCCGAGCGCTCGATGGAGAGCTGGTTGGCGAGGCCGAAGGCCGAGATGCCGTAGATGATGCCGAAATTGATCGCCTTGGCGCGCCGGCGCACCTCCGATGGCATGCCCTCGACCGGCACGCCGAACATCTCGGATGCGGTCATGGCGTGGATGTCGACGCCGTCCTCGAAGGCCTGGCGGAGCTGCGGTATGTCGGCGATGTGGGCGAGCACGCGCAGCTCGATCTGGCTGTAGTCGGCCGAGACCAGCTTGTTGCCGGGGTCGGCGATGAAGGCGGTGCGGATGCGCCGGCCCTCGGCGGTGCGGATCGGAATGTTCTGCAGGTTGGGTTCGGACGACGAGATGCGGCCGGTCGGCGTCGAGGCCAGCGCATAGGACGTGTGCAGGCGCTTCGTCTCCGGATTGATGTATTCCGGCAGCGCGTCGGTATAGGTCGACTTCAGCTTGGTGAGCTGGCGCCAGTCGACGATGCGGCGCGGCAGCTCGTAGCCTTCGGCGGCGAGTTCCTCGAGACGCTGCGCGGTGGTCGACCACTGGCCGGATTTGGTCTTGGCGCCGCCCGGCACCCCCATCTTGCCGAACAATATGTCGCCGAGCTGTTTCGGCGAGCCGATGGTGAAGCGTTCGCCGGCGGCGGCGTAGACGTCTTCCTCGAGCGCGGCGGCGCGTTGCGCGAACTCGCCCGACAGCCGGCTGAGCATCTGCCGGTCGACCGAGATGCCGCGTTCCTCCATGCGGGCCAGCACCGGCACCAGCGGCCGCTCCAGCCGCTCGTAGACGGAGACCAGCCCGTCGGCGACGAGCTTCGGCTTCAATATCTGCCAGAGGCGCAGCGCGATGTCGGCGCCCTCGGTGGCGTAGGTGGTCGCACGCTCGATCTCGACGAGGTCGAAGGGGATCAGGTTCCTGCCCGATCCGACGACATCCTTGAAGGGGATCATCGCATGGCCGAGCCAGCGCTCGGCCAGCGCATTGATGTCCTGCGAGCCGGTGTTGGCGCCGATCGCGTAGGAGATCAGCATCGTGTCGTCGAAGGGAGCGACGTCGATGCCCTTCCGGTGCATGGTCAGCCAGTCATATTTGATGTTGTGGCCGATCTTGAGGACGGAGCGGTCGGCAAGCAGCGGCTCAAGCGCTGTGAGCGCCTCGTCGACCGACATCTGGTCGTCGGCGCGCCCGCCACCCAGGAGGTCCTCCGCGCTGGAGCGGTGGCCGACCGGGATGTAGGCCGCCTTTCCGGGCTTGACGGCAAGCGCGAAGCCGACCGGCTCGGCCTGCATGGGATCGAGCGAGGTGGTCTCGGTGCGGAAGGCGACGATGCCCGTTTCGCGTGCCTCGGCGATCCAGGCTTCGAGCTCGGCGCGATGGCGGATGCAGGCATAACGCTTGTGGTCGATCTTGACGCCCGCCGCGGCCTGTGCCCGCGCGCCGGCGAGCTGGGTCGGCGTGCTGACCTTGCCGTTGGTGACGGGCGCGCTGGCCGGCGCGGCGTCCGCATCCTCGGCAGCCGCTTCCGCCCGCGGCGCCCCGGCGCCGACGTCGGGGCCGTGCACATCGGTCAGGTCGACGACGACAGGGGCCGGCGCGACCTCGGCCGCATCGGTGCCGGTCGCCTCGGCGACGCGCCGCGTCAGCGTCGAGAACTCCATCGTCTTCAGGAAGGCGATCAGCTTGGGGCCGTCCGGCTGCTGCAGCACCAGCTCGTCGAGCCCTTCGGTCATCGGCACGTCGTTCTTCAGCCTGACCAGCTCGCGCGAGATGCGCGCCTTGTCGGCATTGTCGATGATCGTCTGCCGGCGCTTCTCCTGCTTGATCTCTCCGGCGCGGGCGAGCAGCGTGTCGAGATCGCCGAACTGTTCGAGAAGCTGCGCGGCGGTCTTCTGGCCGATGCCGGGGACGCCGGGCACGTTGTCGACGGAATCGCCCATCATCGCCTGTAGGTCGATCATCTTCTCGGGCGGCACGCCCCATTTCTCGATGACCTCGGGAACGCCGATCTGGCGGTCCTTCATCGGGTCGTACATCGAGACGGTGGGACCGACGAGCTGCATCAGGTCCTTGTCGGAGGAGATGATGGTGGTGTCGGCGCCGGCCTCATTGGCGAGCCTGGCATAGGTGGCGATGATGTCGTCGGCCTCGAAGCCCTCCATCTCGATGCAGGGCAGGTTGAACGCCCGCGTCGCCTCGCGGATGAGTCCGAACTGCGGGATCAGGTCGTCGGGCGGCGCCGAGCGGTTGGCCTTGTAGTCGGCGTAGAGTTCGTTGCGGAAGGTTTTCGACGAATAGTCGAAAATGACCGCGAAATGGGTCGGCGTCACCCCGACATCGGTGTTGCGGGCGTCCTGCATCAGCTTCCACACCATGTTGCAGAAGCCGAGCACCGCGCTGGTCGGCAGCCCGTCCGATTTGCGGTTGAGGGGCGGCAGCGCGTGGTAGGCGCGGAAGATGTAGCCGGAACCGTCGACGAGGAAGAGATGGTCGCCATTTTTCATGGGCGAAGCCGTAGCGCGGGCTCATCACAGTGTCCACCGCAAAGGCGCGGCGCGGGAATCTCTCCTGACGGTCAAACCCAAGCGGGGCAAGGCCTCACGGGTTTGTTACGCAACTGTAATGTTCGTGCCCTTGAATCGCCACGTTCCCCTCTCCAAATACGGTGCATCGGCGTTTTTGCCGAAGTCCGGAGTATGGCCCGTCCCCCGCCTAGACCGGACACAATGCGGCAGCCTCATCCCCCTCTCCGGGCTGCTGCGATTTGTAGTAAGGCCGCCGTGGTTGTCCCCTCCGCCACGGCGGCATTTTTATGTCTGGGGTCCGACGGCCTTATTCAAGCGCTCATTTCGCCCCATATCCCTGTCCAGAAGCAATCCGAAGAAAGGCGAGCCTTGAAAAGGGTCAAGAAAAGAGCGCTGCTTCTCGTCAATCCGAAGGCGCGCCGGGGCGGCGAGGCAATCGATGCGGTCGTCGGGCGGCTGCACAGGGGCGGCCTCGACGTCACCATCGAGCCGTTCGAGGCGCTTCCCGAGATCGCCCGCGACATCGTCAGGCTGCGCGAGAGCGCCGATCTCATCATCCTGTGCGGCGGCGACGGCACCATCGCATCGGGCGCGCTGGCGGTCGAGGAATGCGGCCTGCCGCTCGGCATCATCCCGATGGGCACCGCCAACGACCTTGCCCGCACGCTCGGCATCCCGATGGATCTCAGCCAGGCCGCGGACGTGATCCTGGCCGGCAACACCCGCAAGATCGACCTCGGCTCCGTCAACGGCTACGCCTTCTTCAACGTGGCGAGCATCGGGCTCAGCGCCGAACTGGCGCAGGGCCTGGACCCGACGCTGAAGAAGCGTTTCGGCCGCTTCGGCTACGCGCTCGCCGCGGCGAAGGTGCTGACGAAAGCGCGTCCGTTCACCGCGACGATACGGGAGAAGGGGAGCGTCAGCACGGTGAAGACGTTCCAGATCGCCGTCGGCAACGGCCGCCACTATGGCGGCGGCAACGTGATCGAGGCGAACGCCGAGATCGATGACGGCCATCTCGACCTCTACAGCCTGGAAATGAACCGGGTGTGGAAGCTCGCCGGCATGCTGCGTTCCTTCCGGAGCGGCACGCATGGCGCGTGGAAGGAGGTGCGCACCGCCAAGAGCGACGAGTTCGAGATCGAGACCAAGCGGCCGATGCCGATCAACACCGACGGCGAGATCGTCACCTCGACGCCGGCGAAGTTCCTGGTCCATCCCGAGGCGATAACGGTGCTTGCGCCGCCGGCATCGCGCGTCGACCAGCCGCAGGCGGTCAGGGCAGCCGCCTGAACGCGTCGCCGGGCGCGGTTTCCTTCCCGGCGGGCTTGTTGTAGGACGGCTGGCAGCCCGTACAGGAACCCCGAATGCCCGTGCTTTCCCCCGTTCTCGACCATATCGACAAGCATCTCGACGACAGCCTGGAGCGCCTGTTCTCGCTGCTCCGGATCCAGTCGATCTCGACCGACCCGGCCTATGCCGTGGAGTGCCGCAAGGCCGCCGAATGGCTGGTCAACGACCTCGCCACGATCGGCTTCGAGGCCAGCGTGCGGCAGACGCCGGGCCACCCGATGGTGGTTGCGCATCACCCCGGCCCGCGTCCCGACAGCCCGCATGTCCTCTTCTACGGCCACTACGACGTGCAGCCGGTCGATCCGGTCGAGCTCTGGGAAACCGCGCCGTTCCTGCCCGAGGTCAAGGAGATCGAGCCGGGCCGCAAGGTGATCACCGGCCGCGGCTCCTCCGACGACAAGGGACAGCTGATGCTGTTCGTCGAGGCCTGCCGGGCATGGAAGGCCGAGCACGGGCAACTGCCCTGCCGCGTCAGCATCCTGTTCGAGGGCGAGGAGGAGAGCGGATCGCCTTCGCTGAAGCCTTTCCTCGAGGCCAACAAGGAAGAACTCACGGCCGATTTCGCGCTGGTGTGCGACACCGACATGTTCGACCCCGAGACGCCTTCGATCTGCGCCTCGCTGCGCGGGCTGGTCGGCGAGGAGATCACCATCAAGGCGGCGAACCGCGACCTGCATTCGGGCATGTATGGCGGGCCGGCAGCCAATCCGATCCGGGTTCTCGCCGCCATACTGGCGGACGTGCACGACGAGAACGGCCGCGTCACCATCCCGGGCTTCTACGACGGCGTCGAGGAGACGCCGAGCCAGGTGCTGAAGTCGTGGGAGACGCTCGGCACGACCGCGGAAAACTTCCTCGGCCCGATAGGCCTCTCAGAGCCGGCAGGCGAGGAAGGCCGCTCCGTGTTGGAGATGGTGTGGGCGCGGCCGACCGCCGAGTTCAACGGCATTTCCGGCGGCTACACCGGCAAGGGCTTCAAGACGGTGATCGCGGCGGAAGCCCAGGCAAAGGTGTCGTTCCGCCTGGTGCACAAGCAGGACCCCGCGAAGATCCGCGAGGCGTTCCGCAAGTTCGTGCGCGAGCGGCTGCCCAAGGATTGCACGGTCGAGTTCCACCCGCATGGCGGCTCGCCGGCGATCCAGCTTTCCTACGACTCGCCTTTCCTCGCCAAGGCGAAGGCGGCGCTCTCCGACGAGTGGCCGAAGCCGGCGGTGATGGTGGGCAGCGGCGGCTCGATCCCGATCGTCGGCGACTTCCGCACCTATCTCGGCATGGAATCGCTATTGGTCGGCTTCGCACTCTCCGACGACCGCATCCACTCGCCGAACGAGAAATACGACCTCAACTCCTTCCACCGGGGGCAGCGCTCCTGGGCGCGCATTCTCGACGCCCTGTCCCGCTAGCTTCACTCCAGGGTTAACCAGATGACCGACATCCGCTTCCACAAGCACGACCTTCCCGACCTCTCCCGATACGCCGTTCCGGCGGTCGCCATCGACACCGAGACGCTGGGCCTCAACCCGCACCGCGACCGGCTCTGCGTGGTGCAGATCTCGCCGGGCGATGGAACGGCGGACGTCATCCAGATCGCGCCCGGACAGCGGGAGGCGCCGAACCTCGTCCGTCTGCTCAGAGACAGCTCGATCACCAAGATCTTCCACTACGGGCGCTTCGACATCGCGGTGCTCTACCATGCGCTCGGCGCCATGGCGGAGCCGGTGTTCTGCACCAAGATCGCGTCGCGGCTGACGCGTACCTATACGGACCGGCATGGGCTGAAGGACATCTGCTCCGAACTGCTCGGCGTCACCCTGTCCAAGCAGCAGCAGTCGTCCGACTGGGCGGCCGAGACGCTGACGCCCGAACAGCTCGAATATGCGGCATCCGACGTGCTCTATCTGCACCGGCTGCGCGAGGCGCTCTCGGCACGGCTGGCGCGGGAAAACCGCACGAGCGAGGCGGAGGCGTGCTTCCGCTTCCTGCCGACGCGGGCGAAGCTCGACCTGATGGGCTGGCCGGAAGAAGACATCTTCGCCCATAGCTGAGCGCGGGCCCAGCGGCTCGATCGGCGCTCAGTTCGCGGCCCGTCGCTCCGCCGGCTTGCGCTTTTGCGGCGGCGGCAGCGCGATAGGCGGTCCCTCCGGCTGTTCCGGCGGCTCTCTGGTCCACCAGCGATAGAGGGCGTAGCCGGCGAGGAGGAGCAGTATGCGTTTCATTGGGGTTCCCCGGATTCGAGCGTCTGCGGCCACAATCCGCGTCGGCGCGGATCGTTCCGCAGAAGGCGAAACCAATTCGCCGCTGGGACATTTAGAGCGGCTGGCCTATGTTGGGCCGAGCAGGAGGACTTGATGGCCGAGCCGAAACCGATGGAAACCGCGCCCCGCGACGGGCGCAAGATCACGGTGCTGTGGACCGACCGCGACGGGCAGGAAAACGAGAGCATCGCGCAGTACCGCGCACCCGAGCGCCTGAAGCAGGCGGGCGGCGACTGGGACGAAAGCGACGCCGGCTGGTGGGCCTATGTCGACAGCGATACCCAGAAGCGCATCGAGCCGCATGGCTGGAAACCGGCCGACAGCGGCGACGAGGACGAATAGAGCCTGGTTCGTCGAACGGGATAGGGCGGCGTCCACAACCCTTGTCTCGTCGGATTCGCGTTTTCCGGGTATGGTGATTCGCATGCGTGACCGATTCGCGCGCCGTGCCGTTTCGACGTTGCGCTCCCAACTGGAGGGGAATTGTCATGGGCATTGAAAGTCTTATCGTCTTCCTCATCGTCGGCGCGATCGCCGGCTGGCTCGCCGGCCTGATCGTCAAAGGCTTTGGATTCGGACTGCTCGGCAACATCGTCGTCGGTATCGTCGGCGCCTTGATCGCCGGCTGGCTGCTGCCGCGCATCGGTCTCGTCATCGGCGGCGGCATCATTGCCGACATCATCAATGCGGTCATCGGCGCGGTCATCCTTCTCTTGATCATCCGGCTCGTGAAGCGGGCCTGACCTCAGCCGAGGCTGACACTGACAACAACAAGGGCGGCGCCGATGAGAACGAATTCGCTTTATCTGATCATCGGCGCGCTCATCGTGGTGGTGGTCGCGCTCGGCATCTATGTCTGGCGCGAGGAATCCAAGCCTTCCGGCGTCGAGCTGAGGATCGACGAATCCGGCATTTCAGTCGAAGAGAACTGAGATCCGGGCAGGCCTGCGGCGGCCGTGCGGTCAGGCCGCACTTAACCCCACCTTAAATTGCCGCATTTAGCTTCCAACCGAAGCCAGCTTCGGGATTGGACCAGCATACTTCATGGCGAAAAGAACCGACCGGCGCATCGAGCCGACATTCGACGGGCCGGCGAAAGGCAAGACCGCACGCGGTCTGTCCGTCAGCGAGGAGGACCGCGTCGTGCCGGCCCAGCGCTCGAAAAAAACAGCCAGGAAGACGGCAAGCGGCTCGCGCTCGCGCGGCAGCAAGGCCAAGCCGCGGCGCGGCAGCCTTCTCGGCCGCTTCGGCAGGCTTTTCTACTGGGCCTTTGTTCTGATGATCTGGGGCGGCATCGCGGCTGCCGGCGTCGTCGTCTATTACGGCGCCAAGATGCCGGCGGCGACGACATGGTCCATTCCGGACCGCTCGCCCAACATCAAGATCGTCTCGGTCGACGGCAGGCTGCTCGCCAACCGCGGCATGACCGGCGGCGAGGCGATCGGGCTGCACGAGATGTCGCCCTACATCCCGCAAGCGGTGATGGCGATCGAGGACCGCCGTTTCTATTCGCATTTCGGCGTCGACCCGATCGGGTTCGCGCGCGCTATGGTCACCAACCTGACCAGCGGGCACTTCTCGCAGGGCGGCTCGACGCTGACGCAGCAGCTGGCGAAGAACCTCTTCCTGAAGCCGGACCGGACCATCGAGCGCAAGGTGCAGGAAGTGCTGCTCGCCTTCTGGCTGGAGCACGAGCACTCCAAGGACCAGATCCTCGAAATGTACCTCAACCGGGTCTATTTCGGCTCGGGCGCCTATGGCGTCGAGGCGGCGTCGCGGCGCTATTTCGGAAAGTCCGCGCGCGACGTGACGCTGTCGGAGGCGGCGCTGCTCGCCGGCCTCCTGAAGGCGCCGTCCAGGCTTTCGCCGGCACGCGATCCGAAGGCGGCCGAGGAGCGCGCGCAGCTCGTGCTCGCCGCCATGCGCGACGAGAAGATGATCGGCGACAAGGAGCTGACCACCGCGATGAGCGCGCCGGCGACGCGCGCGCCCGCGTACTGGACCGGCTCCGAGAACTATGTCGCCGACCGCGTCATGGAAGAGCTGCCCGGCCTGATGGGCGAGGTCAGGACAGACATCATCGTCGACACGACCGTCGATCTCGACCTGCAGGAACTGGCCGAAAAATCGATCCGGCGGCTGGTCGACGAGAACAGCAAGACGCTGAATGTCAGCCAAGGCGCTCTGGTCTCGATCGACAATTCGGGCGCCGTGCGCGCGATGGTCGGCGGCTACGATTACGCCAACAGCCAGTTCGACCGCGCCTCGGAAGCGCGCCGGCAGCCGGGCTCGGCCTTCAAGCCTTTCGTCTTCATGGCCGCGCTGGAGCAGGGCCGGACGCCGGACAGCGTCCGGAACGACGCGCCGATCCGGATCGGCAAGTGGACGCCGGAGAACTACAACGGCAAGTATTTCGGCAAGGTGACGCTGGCGACCGCGCTGGCGAAATCGCTGAACTCGGTGGCGGCGCAACTCACCATGGAGGTCGGGCCGGAGGCCGTGGTCGAGGCGGCGCACCGCATGGGCATCGAGTCCACGCTGCAGGCCAACACCTCGATCGCGCTCGGCACCTCGGAGGTGACCCCGCTCGAGTTGACGGCGGCCTATGTGCCCTTCGCCAATGGCGGCTACCGGCCGGACGTGCATTTCGTGCGACGCATCACCACCACCGAGGGTGAGGTCCTCTACGAGTTCACCGGCGGCAACAATCCGCGCGTCGTGCGCTCCGAGGTGGTCGGCATGATGAACGCCATGATGACCGGCACGGTGGAGACCGGCACCGCGAGGAAGGCTGCCTTCGCCTGGCCGTCGGCGGGCAAGACCGGCACCAGCCAGAAATCGCGCGATGCGTGGTTCATAGGCTACACGGCGAACCTGACCACCGGCGTCTGGTTCGGCAATGACGACGGCGCGCCGATGAAGAAGGTGACCGGCGGCGCCCTGCCGGCGCAGGCCTGGCACGAGTTCATGGTGGCTGCCCATGAAGGCGTGCCGGTGGCGCAACTGCCGGGGAACTGGCGTTCTGGGGACGGCGGCGAGATCGTGGCGACACCGGACGTGCCGCTGGCGCAGGAGCCGGTGCAAAGAGCGCCCGCCTCGCAGCGGATCGAAAGCGCAGGCTATGAGGCCGAGCCGCAGTTCGAGGAGCCGCCGACCTCCTCGATCCGCCGCATCGTGCCGCCCGGCGATGTCGGCGCGCCGGCGCCGCGCCGGACGAACTCGATCCTCGATATCCTGACCGGCGGCTGAGTCGCCGCTCAGGCGGCTGAGGGCTCCGGCGCTCCCGGCATGTCCGGCTGCTCGTCCGGCAGGGCCGGCTTCGGCCTGCCGCCAAGCACTTCCTCGACGATGCCGCGCGCGATCTCCCGCTCGCTCAGGATCACGGTGTTGGCGCCGAGCCCGGTCAGGTGGTCGCCTTCCGCCTCGGATTGCGCGCGCGCGACGATGTCGATCGCTGGATTGGCGGCGCGTGCGCGCAGGATGATCTGGCCGGCCTCGAAGGCGTTGGGGATGGCGATGATCAGCCGGCGCGCGCCGGCTGCATTGGCGGCGGCGAAGACTTCGGCATTGGCGGCGTTGCCGGTGACGGTCTCGATGTCGTCCTCGCGCAGCTTGGCGATCGTCTTCAGGGCGTCCTCGATGACCAGGAAGGGCAGGCCGTGCTGCTTGAGCGCCTGGCCGACGAGGTTGCCGACCCTGCCATAGCCGATGAGGATCGTGTGGCCGCTGAGCTTGGTCGGCGGCGGCGGGCCGTCCTCCTGCGGGCTGGCTTCGGCGGGGGCGGGAGCCGCGGCGACGGCGCCGATTTCCGTGGCCGGCCCGAGCGGCTTTGGCTCGGTGGGCTGTACGGCCGCGCCGAGGCGCTTTTCAAGCCACGGCCTCAGCCTGTCGACGCCGGCGAAGACCAGCGGGTTGAACACGATCGACAATATCGCGCCGGCGAGGATCAGGTCGCGGCCTTCTTCCGGCAGGAGATTGAGCCCTACGCCGAGCTCGGCGAGGATGAAGGAGAATTCGCCGATCTGCGCGAGGCTCGCGGAGATCGTCAGCGCGGTCCCCACCGGGTGACGGAACGCGATGACGATCAGGAAGGCGGCGACCGATTTGCCGACCAGGATGATGAAGAGCGTGGCGAGGGTCGACCAAGGATGTTCGGCCAGGCTGGCCGGGTCGAACAGCATGCCGACCGAAACGAAGAACAGCACCGAGAAGGCGTCGCGCAGCGGCAGCGATTCCTCCGCGGCGCGATGGCTGAGTTCGGACTCGCTCATGATCATGCCGGCGAAGAAGGCGCCGAGCGCCAGCGATACGCCAAAGAGATGCGATGCGCCGAAGGCGACGCCGAGCGCGATGGCGAGCACGGACAGGCGGAACAGCTCGCGCGAGCCGGTATGCGCGACGTAGTGCAGGATCCAGGGGATGATGCGCCGCCCGACGACCAGCATCAGGGCGACGAACGCCGCCACCTTGGCCAGCGTGACGCCAAGCACGCCCCAGACGCCGAGATTGGCGGGCAGGGCGAAGACGGCGACGCCGCTGGCCGTCGCATCCTCGCTCACGCCGCCGAGCGCGCCGGCCAGTGCCGGCAGCAGGACCAGCGCCAGCACCATGGCGAGATCCTCGACGATGAGCCAGCCGACCGCGATGCGTCCGCGCTCGGTCTCGATCAGCCGGCGCTCCTGCAGCGCCCTGAGCAGCACGACGGTCGACGCGACCGAGAGCGCCAGGCCGAAGACGAGGCCGGCGCCGAGCTCCCAGCCGAGCGCCCATGACAGCGCGACGCCGAGCACGGTGGCGAAGGCGATCTGCACCACCGCGCCTGGCACCGCGATCGCGCGGACCGACAGCAAATCCTTCAGGGAGAAGTGCAGACCGACGCCGAACATCAGCAGGATGACGCCGATTTCGGCGAGTTCCACCGCCAGCGACTGATCGGCCACGAAGCCCGGCGTGTTCGGCCCGACGAGCACGCCGGCGATCAGATAGCCCACAAGCGGCGGGATGCGGAAGCGGTTCGCCAGCGCGCCGAAGATGAAGGCCAGTCCGAGGCCGGCGACTATGGTGGCGATCAAAGGGGTGGCGTGAGGCATCGTCTGGGAACGACCTTCAAAAAACGTCCGAAAGGAAAATGAAGCGACCCGGAGCCCGCCGGATCACTATGAGTGACGCCGGGGGCGCTGCGCAACCGGCACGAACGCAATTTCTTCGAGTGCCGGGCTGGTGGCGGAGGATTTTGCCGCCGACGGGGGCGCGTCCACGCCTGTGCCTTGCCGATGGCCTGCCGGGAGCGGTGTCGCCGGAGTACGGCGAAACCGGACAGGCTTCCTCAGGCGGCGAGCAGAAGCTTTTCGATGTCGAAGACGGCGTGGTTGGTGAGCGTCTTGGGGATTTCGCCGACGATTCTGTTCGATACTTCCTGATGCACCTTCTTGCGCAGTTCGCCGAGAACCAGCGGCGGCGCGATCAGCACGATCTCCTTGAAGTCGCCGCGATGTGCCATCTCGTAAAGCCGCTCCGCGATTTCGTCGGCGAAACGAACCTTGCCGACCTTGTGCCAGTCGGTGTCGGCGACGGCGCTGCGATGCGCCGAGGGGCCGTCGCTGAGGCGGCCGGGCCGGTCAGTGCCCTGCTCGCGCGTCGGCGGATTGTCCTGCTCGATCTCGCGCACGACCTGGAAGTTCGGATAAGCCGTGTCGCCCTCGTTCTTCAGGAACAACGCCTTCTCCCCGTCCGCCACCATAAGCCAAAGTCCAGTCTTGAGGGCGATGCGATCCATGATGCGTCTCCTGTTGCGGGGTGCAAAGTTTGAACGCTGTCCGCCTGCCGATGTTCCCGGCAGTGACTCCGGCCCTCGGAATTGGGCTCGAAACCGCCGCCGGAAATTTTTTCCCTTCGCCGGAAGCTTCGCGCAAAACCGATTGCGCGGCTGTCGACGCCAAGCGACTGCGTTTCTTTGGGTTTCAGGCGCTTGCCGGTAAAAAAGCAGGCTAATTTTGCCGGACCCTGCCGATGACCGAGGATGTACCCAAGCTGAACGCCTTCCCCATTTTCATGCGGGTCGAGGGCGAAGCCGTGGTCATCGTCGGCGGCGGCGAGGAAGCGCTCGCCAAGGCGCGCCTGCTCGGGCAGTCCAGCGCGAGGCTGCGCGTGGTGGCGGCCGATGCGGACCCCGCCTTGCGGGAATGGCTCGCGGTCAATGGCGCCGAACTTGTCGAGGCCGAATACGCGCCGGCGCATCTCGATGGGGCCGTCCTGGTCTTCGCCGCATCCGGCGATGAAAGCCTCGACCGCCGCATCGTCGAAGACGCCCGCGCCGCCGGCATCCCGGTCAACGCCGTCGACCGGCCCGAGCTCTGCGATTTCTTCACGCCGGCCATCGTCAACCGCGCACCGCTTGCCGTGGCGATCGGCACGGAAGGCGCCGGGCCGGTGCTTGCGCAGATCGTGCGCGCCAGGATCGACAGGCTGCTGTCGCCCTCGCTCGGGCCGCTCGCTGCGCTCGCCGCTTCCTTCCGTGTCGCCGCCGAGCACCTGCTGGCCAAGGGAAGCGAGCGCCGCGCGTTCTGGCGCGCCTTTTTCTCCGGCGCGCCAGAACGCGCGCTCGAGGCCGGCGACCTGGCCGGCGCCCGCCGTGCCGCTTCGGAACTGCTGTCGCGCTCCACCGCGCCGCGCGGCCATATCGCGCTGGTCGGCGCCGGACCCGGGGCCGAGGACCTGCTGACGCTGCGCGCGCAACGGCTGCTGATGGAAGCAGACGTGATCGTCCACGACGCGCTGGTGCCGGAGGCCGTGATCGCCATGGGCCGGCGCGACGCCGAGCGTCTGTCGGTCGGCAAGCGCAAGGGCTGCCACTCGAAGAGCCAGGCCGAGATCAATGCGCTGCTGGTCGAGCTAGGCCGCGACGGCAAGCGCGTGGTGCGGCTGAAATCCGGCGATCCGCTGGTCTTCGGACGCGCCGGCGAGGAGATGGCCGCGTTGCGCGACGCGGGGGTTTCATACGAGGTGGTACCCGGCGTGACGGCCGCCTTCGCCGCCGCCGCCGATTTCGAGCTGCCGCTGACGCTGCGCGGCGTCTCTTCCTCGATGGTCTTCACCACCGGTCACGACCTCAAGGGTGGTACGCTGCCCGACTGGGCGAAGCTCGCCATCTCGGGCGCGACGGTCGCCGTCTATATGGGCCGCTCGGTAGCGGCGGATGTCGCCTCGCGGCTGATCGAGGCCGGCCTGTCGCCCGACACGGCGGTGGCCGTTGTCGAGAACGCCAGCCTGGCGAGCCGCAGGCGGTTCCACGGAACGCTTGCCGACCTGCCCTCGCTGGAAAGCCGTACCGATCTAAACGGACCGGTGATGACCGTCATCGGCGACGCGGTGGCCGGCGCGAACTTTGAACATTCCGAGCCGCTTGCCGCACACAGGAAGCAGGCGGCCAAGGCCGAGCCCCAGGGAGCCCGCATATGAAGATCCTCACCGCCAATCGCCTGACCGACGGTGAATGCCTCTGGTACGCCAGGGGCGGCTGGGCGGAGACGATCGACGATGCGGAGATCGCCGCCGACAAGGAAGCGGAAGCGCGGCTCGAGGACATCGGCAAGGCCGCCTTCGCCGCGAACTTCGTGCTCGACGTGGCGATGGTCGACATCGAGCTGGTCGACGGCGTGATCCGCCCGACGCGGCTGCGCGAACGCATCCGCGCCGCCGGCCCCACCGTCCGCAACGACCTCGGCAAGCAGGCGCGCAGCCTGGCTGCATAAAACGGCGAGAGACGAAGATGTACCGTTACGATGAGTTCGATCACGAGTTTGTCCAGGCCCGTGTCGCGCAGTTCAGGGACCAGATCGAGCGCCGGCTGGCCGGCGACATCACCGAGGACCAGTTCCGTCCGCTCAGGCTGATGAACGGCGTCTACCTGCAGCTCCATGCCTACATGCTCAGGGTCGCCATTCCCTATGGCACGCTGTCGTCGCGGCAGCTCAGGATGCTCGCCCACATCGCGCGAACCTACGACAGGGGCTACGGCCATTTCACCACCCGGCAGAACATCCAGTTCCATTGGCCGGCGCTGTCGGACATTCCAGCCGCGCTCGCCGATCTCGCCTCGGCCGAGATGCATGCGCTGCAGACCAGCGGCAACTGCATCCGCAACATCAGCGCCGATCATTTCGCCGGCGCCGCGGCGGACGAGGCGGCCGATCCCAGGCCCTATGCCGAGATCCTCAGGCAGTGGTCCTCGGTGCATCCGGAATTCACCTATCTGCCGCGCAAGTTCAAGATCGCGTTCACCGGCTCGGAGCGCGACAGGGCGGCCATCCAGACCTATGACATCGGGCTGCACCTGAAGAAGGACGCGGCGGGCGAACTGGGCTTCGCCGTATGGGTCGGCGGCGGCCAGGGCCGCACGCCGATACTCGCCAAGAAGATCAGGGACTTCCTGCCGCAGCAGCACCTCTTGTCCTACATCACCGCGATCATTCGCGTGTACAATCTCTCCGGCCGCCGCGACAACAAGTGGAAGGCGCGCATCAAGATCCTCGTCCACGAAACCGGCGCGGAAGAATTCGCCCGCCAGGTCGAAGCCGAATGGGAAGCGCTGAAGGACAGCGAACTGAAGCTGCCCCAGGCCGACATCGATGCGATCAACGCCTATTTCGCGCCGCCGTCCCTGCCCGAGCGGCCTGAGGGCGACGAGGCCGTGCGGCTTGCGCGGCTGGATTCGAAGAGCTTCGCCGACTGGCTGAACCAGAACGTCACGACCCATCGGCATCCCGACTACGCGGCGGTGACGATCTCGCTGAAGAACATAGGCGAGACGCCCGGCGACATCTCGGACAGCCAGATGGACGCGGTGGCCGACATCGCCGAGAAATACGCATTCGACGAGGCGCGGGTCAGCCACGAGCAGAACCTGGTCCTGCCGCATGTCGCGCGCGCCGACCTGAAGACGGTCTATGACGCGCTGGTCGAGATCGGCCTCGCCACCGCCAATATCGACCTGATCAGCGACATCATCGCCTGCCCCGGCCTCGACTACTGCACCCTGGCCAACGCACGGTCGATCCCGGTGGCGCAGCAGATCGCCACACGCTTCGCCTCGCTGGAGCGGCAGCGCGACATCGGCGAGTTGAAGCTCAACATCTCCGGCTGCATCAACGCCTGCGGCCATCACCATGTCGGCCATATCGGCATACTGGGCGTGGAGAAGAAGGGTGCCGAACTCTATCAGGTCACGCTTGGAGGCTCGGCCGACGAGAATGCCTCCATCGGCGACATCATCGGCCGCGGCTTCGGCCCGGACGAGATCGTCGACGCGATCGAGACGATCGTCGAGACTTATCTCGCGATCCGCAGCGACGCCGGCGAAAGATTCATCGACGCCTATCGCAGGCTCGGACCGGCGCCGTTCAAGGAGGCGCTCTATGCTGGCGAAGCCAAGGCCGCGTGACGGGGAGGCTGAGGCTCTCGGCCACGCCGCGAGCCTGGAGGCGCTCTACGGCCACCTGCCGGCCGAAAGGATTGTAGAGCTGTCGATACGCGAGGAATTTTCCGGCGGCATCGCGGCGGTATCCTCCTTCGGCGCGGATTCGGCGGTCCTGCTCGACATCATCGCGCGCGTCGACCGCACCCTGCCGGTGCTGTTCCTCGACACCGGCAAGCATTTCGAGGAGACGCTGACCTATCGCGACGCGCTGGTCGCCGATTTCGGCCTGACCGACATCAGGGTGCTGACGCCCGAGGAGGCCGCGCTCGAACGGCGTGACCCCGATGGCCGGCTGCATCAGAGCGATACGGACGCCTGCTGCGACATTCGCAAGGTCGAGCCGCTGGCACGCGGGGTCAAGCCTTTCCGCGCCTGGTTCACGGGCCGCAAGCGCCATCAGGCGGCGTCACGGTCGGCGCTGCCGGTGTTCGAGGCGGTCGGCCCGCGCGTGCGCATCAATCCGCTGGCGCGCTGGACGACCTCGGACCAGGCCGACTACATGCGGGCGCACCGGCTGCGCGAGAACCCGCTGGTCGCCTACGGCTATCTTTCCATCGGCTGCTTTCCCTGCACCCAGCCGGTGAAGCCCGGCGAGGACGCCCGCAGCGGCCGCTGGGCCGGCCAGGCCAAGGTCGAGTGCGGCATCCACCTCTCCGGGCTCGACGCCTCGCTGACCGACGCCTCGCTCTAGCCCATGTCCACGATCGTGCCCTTTCCATCGGCGGCACTGGAAACAGGAAGAAGAAAAGCTGATATGCTCGCCACCATGACCGAGACCAAGCCCGAAGCCGGCGCCCCGCCGGAGCAGCCCCAGCCGCGCCTGTGGACCCCGGCAGGCTTCCGCGAGGACGAATGGACGCATGCCGAGAGCGCCGAGGCGCTGGTGGGCAACGGCCGCATCATCCTGCCGCTGCAGGCTTTCCTCGACCTCGACCCCGAGCAGCGCAAATCGGCCAGGGAGCGGCTGGGCGTGCTGCTGCAGCCCGGCGACAAGCTCGACGCCCTCGCCGATCTGCTCGGCGATCTGTCGCTGGTGGCGCTGGCCTTCCCGGCCTTCAACGACGGGCGTTCCTTCTCCAAGGCGGAGCTGCTGCGCTCGCGCCATAATTTCGAAGGGCGGGTGCGCGCCACCGGCCAGGTGCTGATCGACCAGCTGCCGCACATGCTGAGGGTCGGCTTCGACGAGTTCGAAGTGACGCATCCGGTGCTGATCAAGCGGCTGGAGAGCGGTGAGGTCGGCGGCATCGGCGTCTACTACCAGCCGGCCGCCAGGGCCTCGGCCACGGCAGGCAAATACTCCTGGCGCCGGCTTCCGTCGCAGTAGCCCTTTTAGGGTTTATTCGAACTGGATCGCCTGCAAGGCGTTGCCGTTGCGCTTCAGCCAGTCCTTGCAGCGCTCGGTGTCGGGGCAGAGCTCCTCGCAGAGCTTCCAGAACTTCGGCCCGTGGTTCATCTGCTTGAGATGCGCGACCTCGTGCGCGACGAGGTAGTTGATGATCGGCTTCGGCGCCATCATGATGCGCCAGGAGAAGGAAAGCTTGCCGTCCGAGGTGCACGAGCCCCAGCGGCTCGACGTGTCGCGGAAGCGTATCGATTTGGCGCGCTTGTTGATGGCGCCCGTGTGCTTCAGCACCAGCGCCTCGATGTCCCGCTTGGCCTGCTTCTTCAGGAAATCGGCCAGCCGCCGGGGCAGGTGCTCGCGCTCGCCATGCACGAAAAGGGCGGGCGTGCCGTCCTCCTTGCGGCCGACCGACACGGTGCCGCGCCGTTCGGGCAGGTGGACGATGACATGCGGCACGCCGCGCAGCGGTATCCGGATACCGGGGCGCACCAGCGGACGCTTGGGCAGCTTGGCCAGCCGCTCCTCGAGCCAGTCCTGCTGGCGCCGCAGGAAGCGGTTGACCTCGCCGGGCGCCAGCCCCGGGGGGATGGTGACGCGCAGGCCGCGGCCGCCGGCGTCGATCCTCAGGGTCAACTGCCTGGCGCGGTCGTTTTCGACGATTCGGAGCGGCAATGTTCGCCCGGCGACCTCGTGCAGACACTCCTTGACCAGTGAGCGACTGGTCTTTTTTCCGACGGTCGTCCGTTTGAGCAGCGCGATTGGCATGGCGTGACGATACAAGATTCTTTTTTGTTGAATAGGGGAGGCTGACAGCAGAAATGAAAAACGGCGCCGCTGTGTCAGCGGCGCCGTTCGGCTGGATCAAATTTCGGCGATAGTTCCCGGGATCGGGCGCCTGAACTGCTCAATCGTCGAGCAGATTCGGGCCGTTCCTGCCGCCATTTTCACCGTTGTCGCCGTTCCTGGGGGCCGGCGGGTTGGATTTGCGATTCGCCATGAAGCGATCGAACTCCTCCTGGTCCTTGGCACGGCGCAGCTCGCGGGCGTATTCGTCGAACTCGGCGAGCATCTCGTCGAGCTTGCGGCGCTCCTCGGCGAGGCGCTCCAGTTCCTTGTCGCGCCAGTCGTCGAAGGCGACGTTGCCGGTACGTGAAGGGCCGTGGCCCCAGCGATGCGCCTTGTTGGCGCCGCGGCGGCAGCCGGCGAAGACGCCATCCGTGGCGCGGTTGACGTCGCGCTTGAAGCCGTCAAGCCGGTCGCCCCAGATGATGTAGGCAAGCATGGCGAGGCCGAGCGGCCAGAACACCATGAAGCCGATCACCATCAACGCGATGGTTGCCGGCGTCCAGGCCGGACGGATCAGTGCAGTCGTGTTCATTTCACTCCCGTTCCTTCGGTTGGAGGCAGTCATCCGTGACTGCTCAAATCGAAATGGGGGGATGAAAGCGGCGATTCAAGAACGCATCAGGCAAAACCAGACAACGGCTTGATATCATTGGCGTTTTTTGAGGGAATCGAGCGCCAGGACGGCCAATCCGGCCAGGAGCCCCCAGAAGGCCGAACCGATGCCGAGGAGTGTGAGGCCCGACGCGGTGACGGCAAAGGCCGTGGTGGCGGCCATGCGCTCGGATTCGTCCTTCAAAGCGATGGCCAGCGCATTGGCGAGCGGCCCCATCAGCCCGAGGCCGGCGACGAGCAATATGAGGCTCTGCGGCAGTACTGCGAAGATGGCGACCAGCGAAGCGCCGAAAATGGCGAAGATCAGATAGAACAGCGCGTAGAAGGGGCCGGTCTTCCAGCGCTCGGCAGGATCGGGATGGACGTCCGGCCCGGTGCAGATGGCGGCCGAGATGGCGGCGAGGTTGGATGTGAGCGCGCCGAAAGGGGCGGTGAGCAGCGACACCAAGCCGGTGACCGTGATCAGCGGACCGGGTTCCGGGTGATAGCCGGCGGCGCGCAGCACGGCGAGGCCGGAAAGGTTCTGCGACGCCATGGTGACCAGATAGAGCGGAAGCGCCAGGCTGACCGCGGACGACAGCGAGAAGTCGGGCGCGATCAGGGTCAGCGTCGACAGTTCCGGCGCCGGCAGGCCGCCGACGCGGCCGGTGAGGAAGGCTGCCAGCCCGCCGCCGACCAGCACCGCGAGCACCGAGAGCGCCGGATTGAGCAGGCGGAAGACGAAGAAGGCGGCGATCAGCGGCAGGATGAGCCAGGGATCGGACGGAATCGTCTTCACCGCATTTATGGCGAAGGTGACGACGATGCCAGCGAGCATGCCCGACGCCACCGAGGCCGGAATTTTGGCGATCAGCCTGGTCAGCGGCCGGAACAGGCCGGTGACGATCAGCATCAGCGCGGTGATGATGAAGGCGGCGACCGCCTCCTCGACAGTGAAGCCGCTGGAGGCTCCGATGAGCGCCGCGCCCGGCGTCGACCATGCGCTGATGACCGGCATTTTGGTGCGCCACGACAGATAGAGGCTCTCCACCGCCATGGCGAGGCAGAGCGCGGTCACCGCGCTTGCGGTCTGGGCCTGGGTGGCGCCGACGGCGTCGGACGCCGCGATGATCAGCACCAGAGTGCCGCCGAAGCCGACGATCGCGGCCACGAAGGCCGAAGCGGGGATGGAAAGGCGCATGGTCGGGAACCGGAAGCGGAAGGGGCGCCGCCTTCTTGCGGCAGGATCGGGCGTCAGGCAAGCGGGGACGGCTACGGGCGCGCCTCCCCGGACTGGGCGATCACGCCTTCCACCGCGCGGACCAGAAGCTCGAGATCCTGCGGCCGCGACAGGCGATGGTCGCCACCGGGGATGAGCGAGAGCGTCACGTCGTCGGCGGGCAGCAGGCTGACCAGCTTGAGCGCATGGGTGTGCGGCACGTCGGGATCGGCCATGCCCTGCAGGATGTGGATCGGGCAATGGGTGTCGATCGGCCCGGTCATGACGAGGTTCGCCCGTCCGTCCTCGATGAGGGCGCTTGTATAGATGTTGGGGTCGGGTGAATATTCGGATTTCTCCTCGAAATAACCCTTCTCGGCCAGTTCGCGCTTCTGCTTTTTAGTCAGCGCCGGCTCGATCAGCTCGGCGGTGAAGTCGGGAGCCGGCGCGAGCAGCACCATGCCGGCGATGCGGCCGCCCTCGCCCGCCTTTTGCAGCTCCTGGGCCAGGCGTAGCGCGACCCAGGCGCCCATCGAGGAGCCGACCAGGACCTGCGGGCCTTCGGTGAGGCTGCGGAAGGCGGCGAGGCTCTCGCCCAGCCATTTCGAGATGGTGCCCTCGGCGAAGGCGCCGCCGGATTCGCCATGGCCGGAATAGTCGAAGCGCAGGAAGGCGCGGCCGGCGCGCTCCGCCCAGGCGGACAGCGTCTCGGCCTTGGTGCCGAGCATATCGGAGCGGTAGCCGCCCAGCCAGACGACGCCGGGGGCGCCACCCTCGATGCGCCTATAGGCGATCGCGGTGCCGTCATGATCGAAATGGGATGCGTCTGCCATATCAGGTTCCGTATTCACGTTTCGCAGGGTGGCGCGGCGTCGGGCGCTCTATCCGCCGTTGACGAAGGCGAGGATGAGCTGGTGGACGTTGCCGCCCTCGCTCATCTCGACGCGGTCGAACTCGCGGCTCTTCTGCTGCCGCGCCTGAGAGATGGACGGCAGGCGCTCCTGCAGCTTTGCCCTCACCTTGTTGCAGTCGGGATCGTCGGCGGCCGAAAGGCCGATGCTGTAGGCCTCGATCTGCTTGACCATGTCGACGATCATCTCGCCATGCACCGCCTCGTGCTTGCGCACGCCGTCGATGAAGACCTTCCAGTTCGTCGCGACGGGTTCCGGCAGGTCCTCTGAGGGTTCCGGCAGATGATAGCTGATGATCAGCTTGGGCCGCGCCGTGACCAGGATGCAGCCGCCGTCCGGCTGGGGCTGGTAGTCGCGCTGCCAGGTCAGCTTGAAAATGGTGTAGGCGAACCCGGCCTCGGGCTTGCGCTCGCCGATCGAGGCGTAGAGTTCGGGGCCGGTCTTGCCCGTTATGGCATAGGGTACTTCCTTCTCGACCGGCTTCCATTCCGCATGGGCGACAGCGGGAAGCGCGGCCAGGCCGGCCGCGAACAGGCAGGACCGCATCCGAAAGGCCACCTTATCTCGTCCGCGAGAAGGCGAGCCACAGACCGCCGCCGATGAGAAAGCCGCCACTGATGCGCGACAGCAGCTTTACGCGCTTGGCCGAGAGCAGGCGCCCGGCGCGGGCCGCGACCACCGCATAGGCCGAATCGGAGGCGACGGCGAAGACCAGCGCCGTGACGCCCATCACGGCGATCTGCAGCGCATAGTCGCCGGCAGGATCGATGAACTGCGGGAAGAAGGCGCCGAAGAACACCAGCGTCTTCGGATTGCTGACCGCGACGAGGAAACCCTGCAGGAAGAAGCCGCCGCGCGGACGCGCCGGCGCCTGGCCCGGATCGAGGCGGCCGCTGGAGCGCAGCATCTGCCAGCCCATCCAGATGAGATAGGCGGCGCCGAGCAGGCGCAGCAGCTCGAACCAGTGGCCCATCGCCTCGATGACGGTGGTGAGGCCGATGCCGGCGATCACGATCATCAGTGCGATGCCGGCCTGGGTGCCCGCGACATTGGCGAGGCCGGCGCGCACGCCGTGGCGCATGCTCGACGCGATGATCAGAGTGACGGTCGGCCCCGGCACCATGATGATGACGATGCAGGCGACGAGATAGGCGGCATAGAGTTCGAGCGACATTTTCCTGCCTCCGGAAAGGAGGCGCATGATGCATTGCGGCGGCCGCGTGTCCAGACCCCGGCTGCGATCAGCGCGACGCCAGCGCCTCGTCGACCTCCTTCGCGTGCGGGATGGCAGGCTGCGCGCCGGGCTTCAGGCAGGCGAGCGAGCCGGCGGCGGCGGCCCGGCGCAGCGTCTCTTCGAGCGGCAGGCCGACGTCAAGGCCGGCGCCGAGATAGCCGCAGAAGGTGTCGCCAGCGCCGACGGTGTCGACCGGGGTGATCTTCAGCGCAGGCACTGCGAGGTCCCCTTCGGGCGAAGCCGCGATCACGCCCTCGGCACCGAGCGTCACGATGACCGTGCGGCCGGTCTTGCGCGAGAAATCCGCCATGCGCGCCTTGCGGTCCGCGCCTTCGAGCTTCAGCGCGTCGACGTAGAGGTCGAACTCGGTCTCGTTGGCGACGACGAAATCGGCCATCGCCAGGAGCTTCGCCGCCTCGGCGCGGAAGGGCGCGGTGTTGAGCACGCTCACGCCGCCGGCCTGCCGGACTGCCGAGAGCGTCGCCTCGACCGTGTCGAGCGGGATCTCGTGCTGCAGCAGCACGATTTCGCCTTTCCTGAAATTCGCCCGGGCGAGGTCGCCCGACAGCACCGTGTCGTTGGCGCCGGGCGCAATGACGATGACGTTCTCGCCCTTACCATCGACGAAGATCAGCGCGATGCCGGTCGCCGCCGCCGCTTCCCGGACGCCGGAGAGCTGCACCTTGCCCTCCTTCAGGCAGGCGAGCGCCTCCGTCGCGAAGCCGTCGCGGCCAACGGCGCCGATCATGCGGACCTCGCCGCCGGCGCGCGCCGCCGCCAGCGCCTGGTTGGCGCCCTTGCCGCCCGGCGCCGTGCTGAAGCCGCCGCTGCGCAGCGTTTCGCCGGGCGCGGGCAGGCGCTCCACGGCGGCGATGAGATCGAGATTGATGGAGCCGACGACGGTGATCAAGAAAGCCTCCCGAATTTGCGGGGAAGCTAGCCGTTTTGGAAGGCGAGGAAAATAGCGGCGTCAATCCCGCAGGCATTCCGTTTGCGCCATGCTGGACCGATCCGAGCCGGGACTTCTGGTCTATAGGGTCGCGTCCGATTCGCACGAAGGGTGCGGGACGGCGAAGGAGCCTGTCGATGCGCCTGCCTCACCTGCTTCTAGCGCTTGTCGTCGTCGCCATCTGGGGCGTCAACTTCGCCATCATCAAGCTCGGCCTGCGCGAGGTGTCGCCGCTGGCGCTCGGGGTATGGCGCTTCGCGCTCGCCGTCTTCCCCTGGATATTCTTCGTGAAGCGGCCCGAGGCGCCAGTCCGGCTGATCGTCCTCTACGGATTGCTCATCTTCGCAATGCAGTTCGGTTTCATGTTCACCGGCATGAAGGTCGGCATGAGCGCCGGGCTCTCCTCCCTCGTCCTGCAATTGCAGGTCTTCTTCACCATCGGGCTGTCGGTCCTGCTGCTGGGCGAACGCCCGGCCTTTTGGCAGCTTGCCGGCGCGGTCCTCGCCTTCGCCGGCGTTGGTGTCGTTGCGATGCATGTCGGCGGGGACGTGACGCTCGCCGGGCTTGCGCTACTGGTCGCGGCAGCGGCCTCCTGGGGCGGCGGCAATGTCGTGTCGAAGCTGATTTCGCAGCAGGCGGCGGCCGTGAGCATGCTCGGCCTTGTCGTCTGGGGCAGCCTGGTCGCCCTGCCGCCCCTGACGATTGTCGCGTTGATCGTCGACCGCGAGGCTTTCCTGCAGAGCTTCACCGGCCTTGACTGGGTCTCGCTCGGCTCGATCGCCTATATCGTCTATCTGTCGACGCTGTTCGGCTTCGCCGCCTGGAGCACGCTGCTCGGCCGCTACCCGGTCTCGACCGTGGCTCCGTTCACCCTGCTGGTGCCGGTTTTCGGCTTCCTCGGCTCGGCCGTTCTGCTGGGCGAGCCGTTGCAAGGCTGGAAGCTCGCTGCTTCGGGCCTGGTCGTGGCCGGCCTCGGCCTCAACCTGTTCGGCCCGCGACTGTTCAACTCGCGGGGCCGTTGAGCTGACCGGCCTCCCAGCCGAGGATGGCGCGCTTGCGCGTCAGACCCCAGTGATAGCCGGTGAGCGCGCCCGACTTGCCGAGCGCCCTGTGGCAGGGCACCACGAAGGAGATCGGGTTGGCGCCGTTGGCGGCGCCGACCGCGCGGCTGGCGGAAGGCGAGCCGATCTCCTCGGCGATGGCGCTGTAGCTGCGCACCTTGCCCATCGGTATCCGGAGTAGCGCCCTCCACACGCGGACCTGGAAGTCGCTGCCTATCATGACGACGTGCAGTGGCTGGTCGGCGCGCCAGCGCGACGGATCGAAGACACGCTGCGCATAGGATCCGGTCGCGCCCATGTCCTCGACATAGGTCGCGTTCGGCCAGCGGCCGGACATGTCGGCGAAGGCGTCGCGCTCCTTGCCCGGGTCGCAGAAGGCGAGGCCGGCAAGGCCGCGGTCGGTCACCATCACCAGCGCAAGCCCGAAGGGCGAGATGTGGTAGCCGTAGCGGATGGTGAGGCCGGCGCCGCGCGTCTTGTAGTCGCCGGGCGACATCGCCTCATGGGTGACGAACAAGTCGTGCAGGCGGCCGGGACCGGACATGCCGAGCTCGAAGGAGGTTTCCAGGAGCGGCATGCCACCGTCGAGCAGGCGGCGCGCATGGTCGAGGGTGACCGCCTGCAGGAAAGCCTTCGGCGACAGGCCGGCCCAGCGCGTGAAAAGCTTCTGCAGCGCGGTCGGCGTCGAGCCGACCTCGTCCGCGAGTTCCTCCAGCGAGGGCTGGTTGCGGTAGTCGAGGCTGATCTTCTCGATGACGCGGCAGACCGTCTCGTAGTCGCTGCCATCGGGCGTGATGTCGTGCTGAAGAACAGGGGTTATCGGCATATGGGCATTCATAGGCATCAGGGCGTTCATGGCAATGTTCTCCTTGGCCCTGATATGAGACCTCGGATGGACGTCCTCCACCCGATTCCTGCGCTCAAGAAGAAGATTTCGCGCCTACCGCCCCTTCGCGGTGGCCAGCGCGCGGGAAAAGGCGGCGGCGAAGCTCTCGCGGTCATCGGGGTTGAGGAAGCCGCCGATCGGCACGGAGCGGCCCTGCCCCTCGACCGCCATGCGGGTGATGCCGATCTCGTCGTGGCGGGCTATCGCGAACTTCGCCCAGAACGGATTGAAATGGTGCGCCTCGGAACGGCCGGACGGCGCGACCTTCCTGATGTCGAGGCTGGTGCGCGACACCGAGACTTCTTCGCGTGCGCGGGCGGCGCGGTAGTTCAGCTTGAAGCAGACATAGACCAGCAGCACGTCCAGTCCGAAGAAGCCGAAGACCGGCCAGGCGCCGTTCGACAGGAAGATGGCGCCGGTGACGGCCCAGCCGAACAGCAGCGCGCCCATCAGCACGGCGAAGCCGGTGCGCCCGAGCGACCGGTGCGGGGTGAGCAGGGCCTGGAAGAACGGTTCGTCGGCCTTTGCGGCGTTTGTCTCGCTCATGAGTGATAATTATAGAGGGCTCATGGAAAAGCCCAAGAGAAAAACCGCCGCAGCCTCCGTCGCAACCGTCACGACAACCAAACGCAAGGCGCGTCCCGCCCGCCCACGTTGCCGCTACACGCCTGACGAGGTGCACGAGATCTTCCGCCGTTTCGCCATCCAGCGGCCCGAGCCGAAGGGCGAGCTCGAACACGTCAACGCCTTCACGCTGCTGGTGGCGGTCGTGCTGTCGGCGCAGGCGACCGACGCCGGCGTCAACAAGGCGACGCGACCGCTGTTCAAGGTCGCCGACACGCCGCAGAAAATGCTGACGCTCGGCGAGGCGAAGGTCGGCGAATACATCAAGACGATCGGGCTCTGGCGCAACAAGGCGAAGAACGTGATCGCGCTGTCGGAAGCGCTGATCCGCGACCATGGCGGCGAGGTTCCGGGAGACCGCGACGAACTGACCAAGCTGCCGGGGGTGGGGCGCAAGACGGCGAACGTCGTGCTCAACATGGCCTTCGGCCAGCCGACCATGGCGGTCGACACGCACATATTCCGGATCGGCAACCGGATCGGGCTGGCGCCGGGCAAGACGCCCGAACAGGTCGAGGAAGGGCTGATCCGCGTCATCCCGCCGGAATATATGCGTCACGCCCATCACTGGCTGATCCTGCACGGGCGCTATGTGTGCAAGGCGCGCCGGCCCGAATGCGAGCGCTGCGTGATCGCCGACATCTGCAAGTCGGCGGAGAAGACTAGCAGCATCCCGGCGCCGCTGGTCGCGCTGTCGCCGGAGGCCGAACCCGCCTAGAGCGTTTCCGTCTTTCTCCGAATCGCGGAATCGCTCTATCTACTTGTTTTTACGCAATTCCGGACGCGAAACCGCTGCGCACTTTTGCTGGAATTGCACTAGCTTCCAACGCCGCGCGCCATCGCCGCGGCGAACACCAGCACCAGCGCCAGGAAGAAGATCTCGCCCTTGATCCAGGAGCGGACGGCGCCGATCTCGCCTTCCGGCACGACGCCGGTGCCGCTGCGGCGCCAGGCGATGATGCGCATGGTCGGGCGGGAGGACAGCGCCCCGACGATGACGAAGGCCACCATCTTGCCCCAGAACGCGTGGTTGGCGACATAGAACTCCCAGCCCCTCACGCCGAACAGGACGCGGCAGATGCCGACGACGATGATCGCCATGGCGACGCCGCCATAGGCGCGGTCTATGCGCCCGAGCAGGTCCAGGCTGGCGCCGGAGAGACCCGGCCGCACCAGCGCGAACTCGGCAGCCAGCAGGCCGGCGAGCGTGAAGACCAGGAAGTGGTGGAGGATGGCAAGCAGGAGATCGACGATGATATCCATGAGGCTTCCTTGGCCGCCTTCGCCGAGCGGGCCGGCGAGGCGCAGGTGGCGGGGTCCGGCAGACTAATGCGGCTTGGCGCAATGTCCAACGTCGCGGCAGGATGTCAGTTGCCTGTCAGTTGCCAAGCCCCCTCGATTGCCATGACCAACACCAGTCGACCCGGACCGAAGCCCCTGAGGCCCGGAGCCGAATCCGGGTTCCGGATCGCGCCTGTCGCCGCTAGTTTCGCTGCGGGCCGTCCCGCTCCGCTGATTTCGCCCAGAGATTGATGTTGGCCTCGGTCGCGTAGCGGTCGATCTCGGCGAGTTCGGTGTCGCTGAACTCGAGGTTCTTCAGCGCGCCGACGCAGTCCTCGACCTGGCCCGGACGGCTGGCGCCGATCAGCGCGGAGGTGACGCGCCCGCCGCGCAGCACCCAGGCGAGCGCCATCTGCGCCAGCGTCTGGCCGCGTTTTTCGGCGATCGCGTTCAGCGCGCGGATGTTGGCGATGGTTTGCTCGTTGAGGAAGCTCTGCCTCAGCGACTTGCCCTGGGCGGCGCGGCTGTCTTCCGGAATACCGCCGAGATATTTCGACGTCAGCATGCCCTGCGCCAGCGGCGAGAACACGATCGAGCCGACGCCGAGCCCGTCCAGCGTGTCGAGCAGCCCGTCATCCTCGACCCAGCGGTTGATCATCGAATAGCTGGGCTGGTGGATGATGAAGGGCGTGCCCATCTGGCGCAACATGTCGGCCGCCTCGCGGGTGCGTTGCGAGTTGTAGGACGAGATGCCGACATAAAGCGCCTTGCCGGCCCGCACCGCCGAATCCAGCGCGCCCATCGTCTCCTCGAGCGGCGTGTCGGGGTCGTAGCGGTGCGAATAGAAGATGTCGACATAGTCGACGCCGAGCCGCTTCAGGCTCTGGTCGAGGCTGGCGAGCAGATATTTGCGGCTGCCCCATTCGCCGTAGGGTCCGGGCCACATGTTGTAGCCGGCCTTGGTCGAGACGATCAGTTCGTCGCGATAGCCGGCGAAATCGGTGCGCAGTATATCGCCGAAGGCGATCTCGGCGGTGCCGCCCGGCGGGCCGTAATTGTTGGCGAGGTCGAAATGGGTGATGCCGAGGTCGAAGGCCTTGCGGCAGATGGCCTGCTTGAGCTGGTGCGGCGTGTCGTCACCGAAATTGTGCCAGAGGCCGAGCGAGATGGCCGGCAGCTTGAGGCCGGAACGGCCGCAGCGGTTGTAGACCATCGCCTCGTAGCGGTTGTCGGCGGGTTGCCAGTCCATGTCTCGATCCTTTTTCGGCTGCAGGAATCCCGGGGGGCTGACGTCAGGCGGCGCCGCTGCCCCAGGGGCCGTGATGCGCGCCCGGCTCGTCGATGCGCTCGAAGCCATGGGCGCCGAAGAAATCGCGCTGCGCCTGGATCAGGTTCGACGTGCCGCGCCCCAGTCGGTAGCTGTCGAAATAGCCGAGCGCGGAGGACAGCGCCGGCGTCGGCAGGCCGGCTTCAGCCGCGCGCGCGACAATGCGGCGAAGCGCCGGATGCGCCTCCTTCATCATCTCGACGAAGGCCGGCGTCATCAGGAGATTGGCGACCGGACCGCCGGAGAAGGCTTTGGCCAGCGTGCCCAGGAACTGCGAGCGGATGATGCAGCCGGCGCGCCAGATTTTTGCAATCGTCGGCAGCGGCAGGTCCCAGCCGAACTCCTTCGACGCGCCAGCCATCACGGCGAACCCTTGCGCGTAGGCGGCGATCTTGCCGGCGAAGAGCGCAAGCTCGAGGTCGGCGAGCACCTCGTCCTTGCCGCCCGAGAACTTGGCGACGCCGTCCGCGCCGTAGACCTTTTCGGCAGCGACGCGTTCGTCCTTCAGCGAGGAAAGCACGCGGGCGGCGACGGCAGCCTCGATCGCGGTCGCGGGAATGCCGAGTTGCTGTGCCTCGATCACCGACCACTTGCCGGTGCCCTTCTGGCCGGCACGGTCGAGGATCATGTCGACCATCGGCTTGCCGGTCTTGGGATCGTCGGCAGCGAGCACCTTGGCGGTGATCTCGATGAGATAGGAATCGAGCCTGCCCTTGTTCCATTCGGCGAAGACCTGCCCGATCTCCTTGGGAGCCATGCCGAGCCCGTCGCGCAATATGCCGTAGATCTCGGCGATCATCTGCATGTCGGCATATTCGATGCCGTTGTGGATCGTCTTGACGAAGTGGCCGGCGCCGTCGGTGCCGAGCCAGGCAGCGCAGGGTTCTCCCTCATATTTGGCGGAGATGGCGGTAAGCACCTTCTCGACGCGCTTCCAGGAGGCCTCCGTGCCGCCGACCATGATCGAGGGGCCGTGGCGCGCGCCTTCCTCGCCGCCCGACACGCCCATGCCGATGAAGGTCAGGCCCGAGCCTTCCAGCTCCTTGAAGCGGCGCATGGTATCGCGGAAATTGGCGTTTCCGGCGTCGATGACGATGTCGTTGGCCGACAGCACGCCGCGCAGATGGGCGATCTGCTCGTCGACCGCCGCACCCGCCTGCACCATGATGATGACCGGCCGCGGCGGACGGATGGCCGCCGCCAGCGCCTCGATCGTGTCGCAGGGCACGATCATGTCCTTGAGCGCGCCGGCTTCCTGGTGGAACTGGTGTGTCTTGGCGACGGTGCGGTTGAACACCGCTATCTTGTTGCCCTTCTCGGCGATGTTGAGCGCGAGGTTCGACCCCATCACGCCAAGGCCAATCAGTCCGATCTCGGCATCCGCCATCGTTGCATTCCTTGCTGTATTCCTGTCTTCGCGACGGGCCGGGACCCGCAGCGGGGCGATGTTTGACGCGCGAGCCAACCTTCGTCAACACGTCGGCAGGCGATTCATGGGCATCGCTTCAATCGATTAGCCCGTGCGGCGCTTGCGTCCGTAGAGCTCCAGGCGGTGATGAACGATGTCGTAGCCGAGCGACTTGGCGATCTCGTCCTGCAGCTGCTCGATCTTGTCCGACTTGAACTCGATCACGTCACCGGTCTCAATGTCGATGAGATGGTCATGGTGATCGGTGGCGTGCTCGAAGCGCGACGGGCCGCCCTCGAAGGCGTGTCGGTGGATGGCGCCGATGTCGCCGAGCAGCTTCATCGTGCGGTAGACGGTGGAGAGCGAGATCGACGGATCGACGGCCACCGCGCGCCGGAAGATCTCGAGCGCGTCGGGGTGGTCTTCCGTTTCCGAAAGTATGCCGAGGATGGCGCTGCGCTGGCGCGTGATCCGCACGCCCTGCCGGCGCAGTTCCTTCTCGTAGTCCAACCGTTTCGCCGCCCGTTTCTTCATCCGGCCATTATGCGCCAGATGACACCCAGTTGCAAAAACATAAGGCCGCGAGAGGCACTTTCCGCGATCACCAGTTGCAAACGATTTGCAATTGCATTGACGAAGAGCCGGAGCCGCGCTATCTAAGCCTCGATCCTAGCCTTCACCCCGACAATGAGGATGTCATGAGACTGCTGACGGCCGCCCTTGTGCTTATCGCCGGACTGATGCCGGCGGGACCGGCGGCGGCGCAGGAGAAGTTCAAGGCAGTGACCACCTTCACCGTCATTGCCGACATCGCCCAGAACGTGGCGGGCGACGCGGCGATCGTGGAATCGATCACCAAGCCGAACGCCGAGATCCACAACTACCAGCCGACGCCGGGCGACATATTGCGCGCCCAGGACGCGCAGCTGATCCTCTGGAACGGGCTGAACCTGGAACTTTGGTTCGAGCGCTTCTTCAACAATCTGAGCGACGTGCCGAGCGTCGTGGTTTCGGACGGCGTCGAGCCGATGGGCATCGCCGAAGGCCCCTACACCGGAAAGCCCAACCCGCATGCGTGGATGTCGCCCGAAGCCGCGTTGATCTATGTCGAGAACATCCGCAAGGCGTTCGTCGAGCACGATCCCGAGAATGCCGAGGCCTACAACCGCAACGCCGCCGCCTATTCGGAGAAGATCAAGGCGGAGGTCGAGCCGATCCGGCAGGAACTGGCCGCGATACCGGAGGAGCGGCGCTGGCTGGTCTCCAGCGAGGGCGCCTTCAGCTACCTCGCCCGCGACTTCGGCCTGAAGGAACTCTATATCTGGCCGATCAATGCCGACCAGCAGGGTACGCCGAGGCAGGTGCGCAAGGTGATCGACGCGGTGCGGGCAAACAACATACCGGTCGTGTTCAGCGAGAGCACGGTGTCGCCGAACCCCGCCCAGCAGATCGCGCGCGAGACCGGCGCCAGATATGGCGGCGTCCTCTACGTCGATTCGCTCAGCGACCCGAACGGACCGGTGCCGACCTATCTCGACCTCCTGAAAGTCACCGCCGACACCATCGCCAAGGGCCTGCAGGGATGAACGCGCCCTTCGCCACCGAAGCCGTGGCAGGCGGCGGCCTGGACGTCGAACATGTGACCGTGACCTACCGCAACGGCCACACCGCGCTGAAGGACGCTTCCTTCGCCATTCCGAAAGGCACGATCACCGCGCTGGTCGGCGTCAACGGCTCCGGCAAGTCGACGCTGTTCAAGGCGATCATGGGCTTCGTGCCGCTGGCGGCCGGCAAGGTGACGATCCTCGGCATGCCGGCGGCGGACGCGCTCAGGAAGAACGCCGTGGCCTATGTGCCGCAGAGCGAGGACGTCGACTGGAACTTTCCGGTGCTGGTCGAGGACGTGGTGATGATGGGCCGCTACGGCCACATGAATTTCCTGCGCATGGCGCGCCGGGAGGACCGCGAGGCGGTAGATCGCGCGCTGGAGCGCGTCGGCATGTCGGCCTACCGCAAAAGGCAGATCGGCGAGCTCTCCGGCGGCCAGAAGAAGCGCGTCTTCCTGGCCCGTGCGCTGGCGCAGGACGGCAGGGTGATCCTGCTCGACGAGCCGTTCACCGGCGTCGACGTGCGCACCGAGGAGGCGATCATCGCGCTGCTGCAGTCGCTGCGCGAGGAAGGCCGGGTGATGCTGGTCTCCACCCACAATCTCGGCAGCGTGCCGCGCTTCTGCGACCGCGCCGTGCTGATCAACCGCACCGTGCTCTGTCACGGGCCGACGGCGGAAGTCTTCACCCAGGCCAATCTCGAGAAGGCCTTCGGCGGCGTGCTCCGGCAGTTCACGCTGGGCGGCCACGACCTGCACGAGGATGACGACAAGCGCCGCGTGACGGTGCTGACCGACGACGAGCGGCCCTTCGTCATCTACGACACCGGCGCGGGCCGGAACGGCGCCATCGACGAGAGCGAGAAATGACGACGCTGCTCGCCGAGCCCTTCACCTATGGCTACATGGTCAACGCCATGTGGGTGTCGGCGCTGGTCGGCGGAGTCTGCGCCTTCCTGTCGGCCTATCTGATGCTGAAGGGCTGGTCGCTGATCGGCGACGCGCTCTCGCATTCGATCGTGCCGGGCGTCGCCGGCGCCTACATGCTCGGCCTGCCCTTCGCCTTCGGCGCCTTCCTGTCGGGCGGGCTGGCGGCGGGTGCGATGCTCTTCCTCAACCAGCGCACGAAATTGCGCGAAGACGCCATCATCGGCCTGATCTTCACCTCCTTCTTCGGCCTCGGCCTGTTCATGATCTCGCTGTCGCCAGCGTCGGTGAACGTGCAGACCATCGTGCTCGGCAACATCCTGGCGGTGTCGCCGGGCGACACGCTGCAGCTCGTCATCATCGGCGGCGTCTCGCTCGCCATCCTGCTGGTCAAATGGAAGGACCTGATGGTCGCCTTCTTCGACGAGAACCATGCACGCTCGGTGGGCTTGAACCCGGACCGGCTGAAGGTGCTGTTCTTCACGCTGCTGGCGGCGTCGACGGTGGCGGCGCTGCAGACGGTCGGCGCCTTCCTGGTCATCGCCATGGTGGTGACACCCGGCGCCACCGCCTATCTGCTGACCGACCGCTTTCCGCGCCTCATCGTCATCTCGGTGATCATCGGCACCGTGACCAGCTTCGTCGGCGCCTATGCCAGCTATTTCCTCGACGGCGCGACCGGCGGCATCATCGTGGTGGCGCAGACGCTGATCTTCCTCGCCGCCTTCGTCTTCGCGCCGAAGCACGGGCTGCTGGCGGCGCGCAGGCGCGCCCGGGAAGCGCTGGAGGCTGGCCTGTTGGAAGGGCAAGCGCCGGAGAACGTGGCATGATCGAGACGCTGCTCCTGCCGTTCCAGTTTCCCTTCATGCAGCAGGCCTTCGCCATCGCGCTGCTGGTCGCCGTGCCGTCGGCGCTGCTCTCCTGCTTCCTGGTGCTGAAAGGCTGGTCGCTGATGGGCGACGCCGTCAGCCACGCGGTGCTGCCGGGGATCGTGCTCGCCTACATCGCCGGCATCCCGCTCGCCATCGGCGCCTTCGCCGCCGGCATGTTCTGCGCGCTGGCGACCGGCTATCTCAAGGAGAACAGCCGCATCAAGGAGGACACGGTGATGGGCGTCGTCTTCTCCGGCATGTTCGGGCTCGGCATCGTGCTCTACACCAAGATCCAGACCGAGGTGCATCTCGACCACATATTGTTCGGCGACATGCTCGGCGTGTCGTGGCGCGACGTGGCCGAGACGGGCGCGATCGCCGTCTTCTGCGTCGCCGCCATCGCCATCTTCCGCCGCGACCTCCTGCTGCATGCCTTCGACGCCCAGCATGCGCGGGCGATCGGCCTGCCGGTCAGGCTGGTGCATTACGGGCTGCTGTCGGTGCTGTCGCTTACCATCGTGGGCGCGCTGAAGGCGGTCGGCATCATCCTCGCCATAGCGCTGCTGATCTCGCCGGGCGCCATCGCCTTCCTGCTGACGACGCGCTTCGAGCGCATGCTCGCCGTCTCGGTGATCGTCGCGGCGGCGGCCTCTTTTGCCGGCGTCTATCTCAGCTTCTTCCTCGACAGCGCGCCGGCGCCGACCATCGTGCTGCTGCTCAGCGGCGGCTTCGCCATCGCCTTCCTGGTCTCGCGGCTGCGCGCCGCTCGCGCGGAGCGGATTGCCCGCCCTGCCTGAACGTCGCCTGCTGCGGACTTGCATTTGACCCGCCTGTCACGGCATTTGACGCTATGAATTCGTCGACAGAACCCGTGCGCTTCGTCCGTGCTGCCGAAAATCGGCGGCGCATTCCCGTCGCCGCCATCATGGCGCTCAGCTTCGGCGCGCTGGTTTTCCTGTCGATCGGCGGGGTGCTGGCGCTGACCGTCGGCGCCAACATCCGCAACACGCTCGACCTGCTCGGCGCGCAATCGACCCTGCTCGTCGATGCGATGGAGGATTCGCTGCGCACCGAGATGCAGCAGGCGGAAAGCGCCGTGACCGGCGTCTCCAGGCTCTACGCGCAGGGCGAGTTCCTGATCGACGACGACGAGGCCATGTCGGCGGTCCTGGCCGGCGCGCTGTCGACCGCCCGGCAGACGACCGCCATGCTGATCTGCACGCCGGACATGGTCTGCAGGGGCGTCTCGCGCAACGCAGACGGAAAGGTCGGAATACTGCCGCGCTCGGCCGAGAAGTCGCCGCAGGTGCTGGCGGCGCTGGAGGAACGCCGCCAGTCAAACGGGCTGATGTGGGGCTCTTTCGTGGCCAACGAGCATGGCCTCTACGCCAATGTGTCGGCGCCGCTCTCGCGAGGCGCTGCGCCGCAGGGCTGGGTGATCGCGGCGGTCGAGCTGCAGAGGCTGTCCGAGATCACGCAGGAACTCTCCGCGCGCTTCGGCACGCATGCCTTCATCCTGGACGGCGAGGACCGCGTCATCGCCGACGAGCGGCTGGCCGAACCCGATGCGCGCAAGAACGGCCTGGCGCCGCTGATGCCGCTCAGCGCCTTCGGCGACCCGGTGCTGGCCGCCTATTCCACCCGCAAGGTGGAGGACCAGTTCGGCGCCACGCGCACCCGCAACGTCGAACTCGCTGAAATAAGCATGGACGGCGAAAACAACAGCTGGTGGAACGACAAGACCTATGTCGCCATCACCCGCAAGATCACGGGCTATGACGATCAGCCCTGGACGATCGGGGCATATTTCAGGGGCAGCCAGATCGGCGGCGAGATCGAGCGCGTGGTCGGGTCCGCCCTGCTCGGGCTTGCCGCCATGGCCGCGGCGATCGTCGTCGCGATCCTGCTCGGCCGGCGGCTTTCGCGGCCCATCCAGACGATCGCCGGGCAGGCGACGCGCGTCGCCGATTTCGACCTCGACGGCGTGGCGCCGCTGCCGCGCAGCCGCATCAAGGAACTGGACGACCAGGCCTCCGCCTTCAACGCCATGCTGATCGGGCTGCGCGCCTTCTCCACCTATATCCCGCGCTCGCTGGTCGCCAAGCTGGTGCGCACCGGCGAGATCGGCATCGCCGAACCGCGTGAGACGATCGTCACGGTCATGTTCACCGACATCGCCGACTTCACGGCGCTGTCGGAGCAGATGGACGCGGCGGCGGTATCGAGGCTGCTGAACCGTCACTTCGCGATATTGTGCGCCGCCGTCGACGCCTATGGCGGCACGGTCGACAAGTTCCTCGGCGACGGCATGATGGCCTTCTTCGGCGCACCCGACCGGCTGAAGGGCCACGCCGCAGCGGCGGTGCGCGCAGCCGCGGCGATCCGCGAGGATCTGGCGGCCGACAATCTGGCGGCGAGGCGGGAAGGCCTGCCCGAGCTGCGGGTGCGCATCGGCATCCATACGGGTCCGGTCATCGTCGGCAATATCGGCGCGTCCGACCGCGTGAACTACACGATCATCGGCGATACGGTGAATGTCAGCCAGAGGCTGCAGGGGTTGGGCAAGGAACTCGAACCCGAGGCTGCGACGACGATCGCCGTTTCGGCCGAGACGGCGTCGCGCCTCGACAAGCGCTTCGAAATCAAACCCGCCGGCCAGCACCGGCTGCGAGGCAGGGGCGAGCCGATCGAGGTGTTCCTGATCGGCGAAGTGCTCGACGCTGGCGTCCAGACGATCGCCGAGCCCCAGCAGGGCGCCGCCTGAAGCGCGTCACGCTGACGACAAGGCTCCTGATGGCAACGGGCGGGCTCCCTTCCGGAAGCCCGCCCGCAACGCGCCAGACGGGAGGATGCGTCAGGCGGCTTTTGCTGCGGTCTGCTCGCGCGCGTAGGAGCGGCCGTCCGCGTTGAAGATGTGCAGCGTCCCAGGATCGGCGTCGACCTTCAGGCTTTCGCCGCGCTTCAGCACAGAGTTGCCGGGCAGCTTGACGACGAGCGGCACGTCGGCGCGGCCGATGTCGAGATAGACGAGCTGCACCTCGCCGAGCTGCTCGATATAGTCGACGCGGCCTTCGAACAGGACGTTGCCGCCGTTGGCGATCCTGAGATCCTCCGGACGCACACCGAAGCTGATTTTCGCACCCCCGGCGTCGTCAGGCGTGGCGACCGGCACCTCGGCCTTGAGTCCGCCGTCGATGGCGATCGCCGTCACCAGGCCTGCCTTCTCGACGGTCGCCGAGACGATGTTCATCGCCGGCGAGCCGATGAACTGGGCCACGAACAGATTGCCCGGATGGTGATAGAGCTCCATCGGCGTGCCGACCTGCTCGACGCGACCGTCCTTCAGCACCACGATGCGGTCGGCGAGCGTCATCGCCTCGACCTGGTCGTGGGTGACGTAGATCATCGTCGTCGCCGGCATCGATTCCTTCAGCTTGGCGATCTCGATGCGGGTGGCGACGCGCAGCGCGGCGTCGAGGTTGGACAGCGGCTCGTCGAACAAAAATACCTTCGGGTTGCGCACGATGGCGCGGCCGATGGCGACGCGCTGGCGCTGGCCGCCCGACATCGCCTTGGGCAGGCGGTCGAGATATTTGGTCAGTTGCAGTATCTCGGCGGCCTGCTTCACGCGGCGGTCGATCTCGGCCTTGTTCTCGCGCGCGATCTTCATGCCGAAGGCCATGTTGTCGTAGACCGTCATATGCGGGTAGAGCGCATAGGACTGGAACACCATGGCGATGCCGCGCTTGGACGGCGGCACGTCGTTGACCACCTCGCCGGCGATCTTCAACTCGCCGGAGGTGATCTCCTCCAGCCCGGCGATGGTCCTGAGAAGTGTCGACTTGCCGCAGCCGGACGGCCCGACGAAGACGATGAACTCGCCCGATTCTATGTCGAGGTCGATGCCGTGAAGGATGTTCAGGCTGCCATAGGCCTTCTTGATTTGCCTGAGGGTCAGATCTGCCATGGTCCGCTCCGTTTCAGTCGCCGTTAGGGTCGCGTCGGCTAGTCCAGCCGGCCGAACCATGCTCCGTAGCCGTGGAATGTTATTTTCCCGTCTTCAAGCGTCCCGTGAAGTCCGTGGCCGCCTGTCTCCTGTCCTTTTTTGCCGTCCCCGAGCGCCAGCGTCGCCGGCTTGGCTCCGAGATTGAAGGCGCAGACGATGCGCTCGTTGCCCTCGCTGCGGGCGAAGGCGATGGCGTCTCCCTCGACGGCGAGGAACTCGATGTCGCCCTTGACCAGCGCCGGGTGGCCGGCGCGGAAGGCGAGGAAGCGGCGGTAATGCTCGAGCAGCGAATTCGGATCGCCCTGCTGCCGGCTGACCGCCAGCGGGAGATGCTCCCTCGCCACCGGCAGCCACGGCTTGGCCGTCGAGAAGCCGGCGTTCGGCCTGGCATCATCCCATGCCATCGGCGTGCGGCAGCCGTCGCGGCCCTTGAACTCCGGCCAGAAGCGGATGCCGTAGGGGTCCTGCAGATCCTCGAAGGCAAGCTCCGCTTCGGGCAGGCCGAGCTCCTCGCCCTGGTAGAGGCAGACCGAGCCGCGCAGAGACATCAGCAGCGCGGAGACGACTTTCAGATAGGCGAGCCGGTCGGGCTCGCTCGCCGCCCAGCGCGAGGCATGCCGCATGACGTCGTGGTTGGAGAAGGCCCAGCAGGACCAGCCGTCGCTGGCAACGCGGCCGAACGCTTCGAGCACAGAGCGTACCTTGCCGGCGCTGATCTTTTCCGGCGCCAGGAAATCGAAGGCGTAGCACATCTGGACTCTGTGATCGCCAGCGGTATAGGCGGCGACGACCTCCAGCCCGCGCTGCGAGTCGCCAACTTCGCCGACGGCGGCGGCTACCGGATATTCGTCGAGCAGCGTGCGGAAGCGTTCGAGGAAGCCGAGATTTTCCGGCCGGCTCTTGTCGTAGATGTGGTCCTGGTAGTTGTAGGGGTTCACCGCCGGCGCGGTCTGGTCGTTGCGCTCCTCGGGCGGCAAAGGCGGATTGTCCTCCAGCCCTTCGGAGTGGAAATAGAAGTTGATCGTGTCGAGCCGGAAGCCGTCAACGCCGCGCTCCAGCCAGAAGCGCGTCACGTCGAGCAACGCGTCCTGCACTTCGCTGTTATGGAAGTTCAGGTCGGGCTGCTCGGCCAGGAAATTGTGCAGGTAATATTGCTGGCGGCGCGTGTCCCACTGCCAGGCCGAGCCGCCGAAGATCGACAGCCAGTTGTTGGGCGGCGTGCCGTCCGGCCGGGCGTCCGCCCAGACATACCAGTCGGCCTTGGGGTTATTGCGGCTCGACCGGCTCTCCTGGAACCAGGGGTGGATGTCGGCCGTGTGCGAGATCACCTCGTCGATCATCACGCGCAGGCCGAGGCGGTGCGCCTCGGCGACCAGCGCGTCGAAATCGGCGAGCGTGCCGAACATCGGATCGACGTCGCAATAGTCGGAGACGTCGTAGCCGAAATCCTTCATCGGCGACTTGAAGAAAGGCGATATCCAGATCGCGTCGACGCCAAGCGAGGCGATGTAGGGAAGCCTGGCGATGATGCCCTTGAGATCGCCGACGCCGTCGCCGTTCGAATCCTGATAGCTGCGCGGATAAATCTGATAGATCACCGCGCCGCGCCACCAGTCGCGATCGGGAGCGGGTTCGGGTTGCACCTGGCGGCGCTGCGACGCCTGCATTGTCAGCCTCCTTTCACCGAGCCTGCGAGCAGGCCGCGCACGAAATAGCGCTGCAGGGAGAAGAACACGAGCAGCGGCACGATGATGGTGACGAAAGCCGAGGTCGTGAGGATCTCCCAGTCGCCGCCGCGCGAACCCAGCAGCGCGTTGAGCTTGCCGGTGAGCACGAGCTGGTTGGCTCCCGACCCCAGGAAAACCATCGCCACCAGAAGATCGTTCCATACCCAGAGGAACTGGAAGATGGCGAAGGAGGCGAGTACCGGGAAGGAGAGCGGCAGCACGATCTTGAGGAATATCTCGAAGTCGCTGGCGCCGTCGATGCGCGCCGACTCCATCAGCTCGCGCGGCAGCCCGGCCATGTAGCTCCTGAGCAAATAGATGGCGAAGGGCAGGCCGAAGCCGGTGTGCGCCAGCCAGATGCCGAGATAGGTCTTGGACGGCACGCCGAAGAACAGCCCGACGCCGTTGTAGAGTTGCAAGAGCGGGATCAGCGCCATCTGCAGCGGCACGACCAGCAGACCGATGATGGTGGCGATGATCAGCGCACGGCCGGGAAAGCGCATCCAGGCAAGTGCGTAGGCGGCGAAGGCTGCGATCATGATCGGGATGACGGTGGCCGGCACCGTCACCGTCAGCGAGTTGATGAAGGAGCGGCCGATGCCTTCCGAGAACAGCACGGTCTCGTAGTTCTCCGTCGTGAAGCGTGGCGGCGCCGAGGAGGCGAAATAGACGCGCTGGCCGCGGCTGCCTTCGAGGGCGACGGGCGACGAAAGCACGAACGTGCCGTCCTCGTTGAGCTGCAGCGTGACGCCGTCGCCGAGATCGGCCGTCTCGCCCGCCGCATACTGGGTCGGCGCGGCGGCGCGGGTGCCGAAGGCGCTGATCGTGCGCGGCGGGTCGTCGCCGAAGATGTTGCCCTCGATGACGAACCTGCCGTCCTTCTCGACCTGGTTCTCCGGCGGCGGCAGGCGGCCGGCCTCGGTCTGCGTCGAGCTGGCGAAGGAGTTCCACCAGCCGGACGCGATGATCTGGTCCTTGTCGCGCAGCGACGACACGAGGATGCCGAGCGTCGGCACCGTCCAGATGACGACGAAGACCAATACCGCGAGATGGACGCCGAATTTGCCGAAGAAGGATTTTCCGGCCGACTTGCCGCTTGCCTGCGCCATCTCAGAGCCCTCCCTCTTTGTTGGCCTGGCGGATGTTCCAGATCATGATGGGCAGCACGGCGAGCATGATGATGATGGCGATGGTGGCGCCTCGGCCGAAATCGCCGCCGCCGCGGAACATCCAGTCGAACATCAGGTTGGCCAGAACCTGGCTGTTCCACTGGCCGTTGGTCATTGTCAGCACGATGTCGAAGACCTTGAGCACCAGGATGGTGATCGTCGTCCAGACGACGGCGATGGTGCCCCAGATCTGCGGGATCATGATCTTCCAGAAAATCTGGAACGGGTTGGCGCCATCGATGACGGCGGCCTCGATCGTCTCCTCGGGAATGCCGCGCAGCGCCGCCGACAGGATGACCATGGCGAAGCCGGTCTGGATCCAGATCAGGATGACCATCAGGAAGAAGCTGTTCCAGAAGGGCAGCGAGATCCACACCTGAGGATTGCCGCCGAAGAACTGCACGATGGCGTTCAAGAGGCCGATCTGCACCTGCCCGTCGCCGCGGTATTCGTAGATGAACTTCCAGATGACGCTGGCGCCGACGAAGGAGATGGCGAGCGGCAGGAAGATCAGGCTCTTGGCGATCGTGCCCCACCAGATCCTGTCGGTCAGCACCGCGATCACCAGGCCGAGGAAGGTGCAGGCGGCGGGCACGACGGCCAGCCACAGCAGGTTGTTGAGGATCGAGTTCTGGAACTCGCGGTCGCCAAACGCCCAGGCATAGTTGGCGACGCCGACGAAGTTCTCGCCGCTGCGATCGTGGAAGGAGAGGTAGAGCGTCTGGATGACGGGATAGATCAGGTAGACGACGAGGATGATCAGCGCCGGGCCGATGAAGAGCCACGGGCGGATGAAGCCCTGCCGCCGGAGATTGTCGACGGCGGCCATGCCGGCCACGCCGCGCGACGGGAAGATCAGGTCGAGCAGCCTGTTGGCGCCCCAGAAATAGGCGATCGCGCCGCCGACGCCGACGATGATCGTGATGATGGCAGAAAGGATCTGAGCAGCCACGGGTCCCTCCGGTGCTTAAGGCAGTCGGCAATGGGCAGTCCGATACGCGATTTGACCGATAGCAGTTCGGGCGCCGGCAGCGCCTGTCCAGGCGATTGCCGACCGCCGATTGCTGGAGACAGGCCGGCGGCCTGTCTCCGTCGCAACTTACTTGATCGCGTCCCAGCTCTTCTGGATGTCACCAGCCACGTCCGGCGCCGGCTTGCCGCCGACGAGGTCGATCATGCCGGTCCAGAAGGCGCCGGCGCCGATCTTGCCGGGCATCAGGTCGGAGCCGTCGAAGCGGAAGGTAGAGGCGTTGACGAGGATGTCGCCCTGCTTCTTCAGCTGGTCGTTGGCGTAGGCCTCCTGGTTGGCCGTCTTCAGCGGCGTCAGCAGGCCCGACTGCGCCATCCAGATCTCATGCGCCAGCGGCATTTCCAGGAACTTGATGAACTCGCGCGCCGCCTTGGAGTCCTTGGTGATCATGGCGAAGGTGCCGGCGCCGAGCACCGGCTTGCCGAGTTCCGGCTTGGCGGCCATCGGCGGCAGGTAGAAGAAGTCGGCGTCCTCGCCGAGCTTCGTACCCTCTGGGAAGAAGGACGAGATGAACGAAGCCTGGCGATGCAGATAGCACTTGGGCGGCAGGCCGAAGAGACCCTTCGGGCTGTCGCGGAAGTCGGTCGCCGCGACAGCCGCCTTGCCGCCGTCGACCATCTTGTCGTTGGTGGCGATGTCGGCGAATATCTGCAGCGCGTTGACGACCGCCGGATCGTTGAACGGTATCTCGTTGCTCGTCCACTTATCATAGGTCTCGGGCGGCGCGGTGCGCAGCATGATGTCCTCGACCCAGTCGGTCGCCGGCCAGCCGGTAGCGCCGCCGGAGCCCAGCCCGATGCACCACGGCACGCCGCCGTCCTCGACGATCTGCTCGGACAGGGCCTGCAAATCCTCCCATGTGGCGGGGACCTCGTAGCCGGCCTCCTCGAAATTCTCCGGCACGTACCAGACCAGGGACTTCAGGTCGGCCTTGTAGGGGAAGGCGAAGAATTTCTCGGTGCCGTCCTTGTCCTTGTAGGTGCCGAGATCGACCCAGGACTGGCCGGCGCCGTAATTGTCGCGCACGAAGGCGGCGACATCGTCGCCGAGCGGCGTCAGCAAGCCCTTGGAGGCGAGGTCCTGGATCAGGCCGGGCTGCGGCAGGATGGCGATATTGGGCGGGCTGCCCGCCTGCGTGTCGATGACGATCTGCTGCTCGTAGTTCTCAGACGACGAATAGTTGATGGTGACGCCGGTCGCCTCGATGAAATAGTCGAGCACCGAGCGCACCAGCGCCTCGTCCTCGCCGCGCCAGGGCCCGAAGATGGACAGCGTCTCGCCCTTCAGGTCGACCTGCTTGAGCGCCTCGAAATTGTCCCAGTGGAATCGCGCGTCTTCGCCCGGCGGGAATTTCAACTCGGCGGATGCCGGCGCCGCGAAGGCGAGGGCTGCAAGTGCCGCGCCCAGCAAAAGGGTCTTCTTCATTGGCATTCCTCCCTGTGGATCTGATGACATGGGACGGAACCTCCAATTCCGCCCTGCCGACCCCGCCTTGAAGCTTGCCTCAGGATCAAACCAACCGCAATCGTTTGAAAAGAGGTCTTCAAAGCGCTTTGGCTGACAGTGATATCGCCACCGATCAGCGTGGGAGTCAAGCCGAATGTGACCCACGTTGGCGCCACAGCGCGTTTTTAAGCCGTTTGATGGCAAGTTTTTGCTTCTCATGCCTCAATTTCCCGATAAGGATGGTGGCGTTGCGCTCTTCACACTCGGCGCGGCTGCGCGAGGAAATTTGAAAGCGCTTTGACAAATTTGGAGGCTCCGGTGAACCTCAAGCAGCTCTCCGACATGCTGGCCCTCTCGCAGACCACGGTGAGCCGCGCGCTGAACGGCTATCCCGAGGTCAGCGAGGAGACGCGCCGGCGCGTCGCCGACGCGGCCAAGCGGCACGGCTACAGGCCCAACCCCAGCGCGCGGCGGCTCGCGACCGGCAAGGCCGGCATGATCGGCTACGTCATGCCGACGGGTGCGGCCGTCGACATCGACCCGCATTTCGTCGAATTCCTGTCGGGGCTCGGCGACTATGCGCGCGGCCACGAGCTCGATCTCGTGCTGTCGCCGGCCGACGCCGACGAGGAGGAGACGACCTACCGCCGCGTCGTCGCCAACAAGCAGGTCGACGCCGTCTACGTCTCCTCGCCGCGGCCGGCAGACCGCCGCGTCTCCCTGCTCAACCAGCTCGGCATCCCGTTCATCGTGCATGGCAGGAGCGAAGGGCTCGATTTCGACTATGCCTTTCTCGACATCGACAACGAGGCGGCGTTCCACGACGCGGCGCGGCTGCTGGTGCAGCTCGGCCATACGAGGGTGGCGCTGATCAACGGCGATCTCGGCGAGACCTTCGCGATCCTGCGCGAGCGCGGCGCGCGGCGCGCGCTTGCCGCAAGCGGGCTGGCGCTGGCGCCGGAGCGGATGCGCTCGGCGGCGATGACGGAGGAGAACGGGTTTCGCGCGGCAACAAGCCTGCTCCAGGGCGACGCGCCGCCGACGGCCATCCTCTGCTCCAGCCTGATCATGGCGCTCGGCGTCGTGCGCGCCATCCGCGACCTCGGCCTGTCGATCCCCGGTGACGTCTCGGTGATCGCCCATGACGACGTGTTCCCCTGGCTGAAGCCGGAGAATTTTTCCGTGCCGCTGACGACGACGCGCTCGTCGATCCGCGCCGCCGGACAGCGCATCGCCGAAAGGCTGGCAGCGAAGATCTCCGGCCTGGAGAGCGACCCGCGCGGCGAGGTCTGGCCGGTCGATCTGGTGGTGCGCGGCTCTATTGCCGGCGCCAAATCTTAGCCGGCTATTTTCCTCAGTCGTCCTGCATCTCGCCGGCAGCCTTGGCGTCGATAAGGCCGAAGCCGAAATCGGAATCGCGGCCGGCCTCGCCGAGATCCTTGGCGGTGGAGGAGAGCGCCGCCTCGATCCAGTCGGCCGAGCGGTCGGGGGCTGCGTGGATCAGATTGGCGATGGCCCCCGACACGACGGCGGCGGCGAAGGACGTACCGGTGACGAGGTCCTGTCCGCCGCCGACCGGGGCGATGACGTTGACGCCGGGCGCGGAGACGAAGACGTAGGGCCCGCGGTTGGCCTCTGCCATCAGCTCGTCCTTGTCGTCGGTCGCGGTGACGGCAATGACGCCGGGATAGGCGGCCGGGTAGCCGTAGGGCGCGTTCGGCCCGTTGTTGCCGGCAGCCGCGACCAGCACGATATCGCGCTCGCGGGCGGCCGCGCAGGCTTCCTCAAGAAGATCGTTCTTCGGGCCGACGAAGCTCATATTGACGATGCGCACCTCCTCGCCGGCCGCCCAGTCGAGCGCGGAGAGGATGACGTCCATCGTCGACTTGCCGCCCTCGAAGGCGCGCGCGTGGAAAATCCTGGCGCCGGGCGCCATGCCGCGGAACTCGCCGGTGCCGGCGATCAGCCCAGCGACGGAGGTCGCATGGTCGCGCGTGGTGACCTCGACGCCGGGCATGGCGTCGAATTCCCCAGCTATGGCGTCCTTGATCGCGGGGTGCGTCTCGTCGAGCGCGGTGTCAATGACGGCGACGCCGACATTCTCGCCATTGGCCGTGTCGGGCGCCAGCGCGATGCGCTGGAAGGCGTAGTTCACGATGCCCGCCGCCTGCTGCAGGTCGTAGACATGGTTCGGCACGCGGCGGGTGGTGCGGCCGTCGCCGGCAAGCTGCGCCAGCACGACGCCGACCGGCCTTCCATCGGGAATGCCGTAACGCACGATCGTGGAATCGAGCAGGGTCGAGGTTCGCTGCGAGCGGACTTCGAGGCCGAAATCCTGGGCGACGGCGGCGGCGACCGCAGCGTCGCCGTCCACGGTGACCAGCACCTCGTCGGGCACGAATTCACCCTGTACCGCGACCGGCGCGGCGACGGGCGGAACGGCGGCGAGCGCGCCGGGAGCGATCGCTGGAGGCGCAGGCGGATCGGCTGGCGGCGGAGCTGCGGGGATCGCGGCGTCGGCCTGTGCGGGCACGGCGGGCTCCGGCGCAGCGGCGGGCGGCGGATTGGGGAAAAGGTCCACGATCAAGCCCGGCAGCAACACCGCGTTGGGATCGGCATTTTCGGCACTGCCGGTACTCGCGCCAGTAGAGTCGGTAGCGGTATCCGAGCCGGCGTCGCGGCCAGGTCCGGCAGCATCGGGTTCGGCTGCCGCGGCAGGCTCGGACACAGCCGCACCGGAATCCGGCTTCGAAGGCTGGCCCTGCACGGTGAATTCGTCGGGCTGCGGCGCAGCTTCGCCGGCCTGCCCCGAACCGGGCTCGGCAGCACTTTCTTCGCTCGCCGGTGCGGCCTCAGGTTTCGCATCTTCCCCGGTCGTCTGCTCCGCGTCCGGTTCGGCCCCGCTCTCCCTGGTCGGCTGCTGCGGCTCTGGCTCCGCCTTTTCAGGCTCGGTCTGGTCGGGCGCGGACTCCTCGGGCGCCTGTCCCGGCACGCAGTCGGGGCCGCCCTCCGCCTGCTTGCGGAAGCAGTCGAGGTCCTGCTCGGTGAGGTTCGGATCGTTGGTCTGCGCGGAAGCGGGAAAGGCTGCGAGCAACACCGCCGCCAGGACAGAGGCCGGAATCGAAAGACGCCGCGCCGTGCGTATCAGATGTCTTGACGCAATTCCGGACGGAAAACCGCTTCCCACTTTTCCTGGAACTGCTTTATCCGCCATTGGCTGGCTTCCTCCCTGCCGAAACAGTCTCGGCAAAGGGCTGGGCAGCAATAAGGCCGACGATCCGCTCGTAGTCGGCGGCGGTCTTTGCCGGGATGCCGATCTTGAAGACGCCGCCCGCAGCAGGGCCGGCAAGGATCACCGCGCCCTGCCCCGACAGCACGGCGGAAATATCGGCGATGCGGGCGTCCGGCTTGAAGGTGACCAGCGCGAAGGGCATGTTCGCAGCCTCCGTGCCGGCGATCTCGATCGGCCCGCCGCGACCGCCGGGCTCCATCACCGCCTGCACCAGCACGAGCACCACCGCGGCGGTGGCCGCCGCCCAGGCGACGCCCGCCGGGATCGCCATGAAGCCGGCCCACAGGCGCGAAAGCAGAGAGGGCGAGGCGACGCGCTCCACCCCTGCCTCGGCGTCGAGCGCGGCGGAGAAGCGCGACAGCGCATCGGCGGGCGGGCGGATCGCCTGGTTGGCCGCGCTCGTGCCGGAGAACTCGGCCTCCGCTTCCTCGAGCGCGGCAAGTGCTGCGGGGTCCGTCGCCAGCCAGTCCTCGACCGCGGCGAGGTCGGCGGCTTCCAGCGTGCCGTTCAGATAGAAGGGCAGCAGCGCCTCCATCTCGTCGCGGCGGGACATGTTTTCGGGGTTCTCGTCCGGGCTCATGGCCATCCCCTTTCGAAGCCGGCGGCCTGCAACGCCTCGCCGAGCTTCTTGCGGGCGTAGAACATGCGGGTCTTCACGGTGGCGACCGGGATCTGCAGGACCTCGGCGATCTCGACAACCGATTTGGCATGATAGTAGGCGAGGTCGATCACTGTGCGGTGTTCTTCCGGCAGCGCATTGACCATGCGCTTCAGCGCAGTCGCCTTGTCGTCCTTCATGACCGCCACTTCGGGCGTATCGCCGGTGTCGGGGATCGCCGCGGCCTCGTCCTCGTCGATCGCCTCTTCCTTGCGCTTGCGCAGCGCCGACAGCGCCTTGAAACGGGCGATGCCGAGCAGCCAGGTGGACACTTCCGAACGGCCCTGGAAGGCCGGGGCCTGGCGCCACAATTCGAGGAAGACTTCGTTGGTGATGTCGTCGGCCATCAATTCCGATCCCGTCTGGCGCGCCGCGAACCGGTAGACCCGGGCGTGGTGGCGCATGAACAGGAGCCTGACGGCGGCGCGATCCCCGCCGGCGACCCGTTCCACGAGTTCGCGGTCGGTCTGCTGTGCTGCGGACGTGGCGGCCACGGGGCTTACCATGAGGCTCCTGCAGGCTCGGTCGCGGCTGGGCGGCGAAAGGTTCACCGGAAACTTCGGATTTTTGACTTAACCCATGTGGCGGGCCGGCGGAAGGGCGGCGGGCTTACGGAGCCGGCTCGCCGCGATGGCGCCCGAGGCTCATTTGCGCGGCTTGCGGTGCGGATGCAGGCGAGGCGCCCCCCGGAGCCCCGCCTGCCTCCCCGCGTGAGAACCGGCCTAGCTGCCGGCTTCCGCCGCGAGGAAGGCGGATTTCACCCATTCGGCGAATTCGCCTTGCACGATGCCATTGGCCTTCGTGCATTCGTCGTGCCCGACCTCGACAAAGGACGAGCGGCCGTCATGACATCCGGCCGTGTAATAGAGCGAAACGCGGGACCAGCCGTCCGCGCGTTCGAAGACGGGGACCGACTCGCCGGAGAAGAAGCGTCCGACGATGCCGCATTGCTCGGAAGGGCAGGTCCTTCTTTTGGCGTCGTCCGCCCGGACCACCATGCGCTCCTGCGCTGCCGCGGGAGCCAGCAGGCCGCAGGCGACGGTGGCCAGCACCAGCAAGCGCGGCGTCGAATTGAAGCTGGACATGGTCGCCATGCCTTCTGCCGGTGCGGTGACGCCGGAGAATGGCCTCCGGCGTCAAGTTCGATCAGGGATCGTCAGCTATCCGTGGAGGTCGGCGCGGTCGTCACCTCGCGCGGGGGCAGGTCGTCCATCGCCGCCAACTGGTCGGCGCAGGCGCTTGCCGCGCCGGGAACGGCCTTCTCCATGCCCATCAGCGTGGCCCATCCGCCCTTCTCGATGAATTCGTCACGCTGCCAGGAAGAGGCTTCCTTCAAGGCGGCGAACTGTGCCGTAGCGTCCGACTGGGTGACGAATTTCTCGATGCAGACCGACGCGACCAGTTCGGCGCGCGCATCGCGTGCCGACTTCTCGGCCATGGCTGCGGCGCTCCCGCCGGTCGTCCAGCCTCCGGCGGTGAAGCCGAGGATCATGGTCACCAACGCGGCGCCGACGATGCTCCAGAACCACAGCGTCTTGGATGGCTGAAAATTGTCCCAACGCTGCGAGAGCGTATCGTTCCCGGTCATTTCTTGTCCTTTCTCCCCCTAACGGGGATGTTTCCCTCGTTTACAAATCGAGACTAACACCATCCTTCCGATGTTTTTGATCACGCCGAGTGCACGGTTTCGCGAGCAGGCCCGGCCGGCAGCGACCGCTTGACACGCGCCACTCTATGTTCTCTTTTTGTTCGAAACCAGAATCTCTTGCGATCGTATGGAAAGCGCGGCGACAATCCTGCATGCGGACCTCGACGCCTTCTACGCGTCGGTGGAGCAGTTGCTCGACCCGTCGCTTCGCGGCAAGCCGGTCGCGGTCGGCGGCGGCGTGGTGCTGGCGGCGTCCTATGAGGCGAAGGCGTTCGGCGTGCATGGCGGCATGCCGGGCCGGCGCGCCAGGGAACTCTGCCCCGGCCTGATCTTCACCGGCGGACATTTCGAGGAATACCAGCGGCTTGGCGACGCCGCCATTCGCGTGCTCGGCGACTTCACGCCGCTGGTCGAGCGCATCTCGATCGACGAGGCGTTTGCCGACGTCGCCGGTTGCACGCATCTGTTCGGGCCGCCGGACGAGATCGCAACGACGATAAGGCGGCGCGTGCGCGAGGAGATCGGCCTGCCGATCTCGATCGGCGTCGCCCGGACGAAGCATCTCGCCAAGATCGCCTCGCAGGTGGCCAAGCCCGACGGGCTGGTGGTGGTCGACCCGGCGACTGAACTCGCCTTCCTGCACGATCTGCCGGTCGGGCTGATGTGGGGCGTCGGGCCGGTGACGGAGGCGAAGCTTGCGAAGAGCGGCGTCTTCACGATCGGACAACTGGCGAAGACGCCGGGTTGGTCGCTGGAGCGCCTGCTCGGGCAGGCGGCGGGTGCAAAGCTTGGCGCGCTCGCCTGGAACCGCGACCCGCGTGCGATCGTCACCCGCAGGCGCGCGCATTCAGCGGGTGCGCAATCGGCGATCGGCATCAAGCCGGCAAAGGAGAGCGTGTTCCGGCCCACCCTGCTCCACCTCGCCGACCGCGTCGCGACGCGGCTCAGGGCAAAGTCGCGCCCGGGGCGGACGGTGACGGTGCGCGTGCGCTTCGCCGATATGCGCGCGGTGACCCGCTCGATCACGCTCGACCAGCCGATCTCGGCGACGACGATGCTGGCCGAGATCGCCGAGGAGTTGGTGCGGGCAGCGCTCGCCGACCATCCGGAAGAGCGGACGATCTCGCTGCTGGCGATATCGGTATCACATCTCGAGGAGCGCGAGGGCCTGCAGCTCGACCTGCCGCTGGGGCTCGCCGACGAGCGGCGACGCCCGGGCAGCGGGCGCGGGCTGGCGCGCTTCACCGCCGACCGCGCCATCGACAAGATCCGCGACCGTTTCGGCTGGGAGGCGGTCGGCTACGCCTCGGTTGCGCTGATGCCATCGAGCTCGGTGCCGGACGCCTTCCGCGAGCTGGCGGAAAAGGAGCTGTGAGAGACTGTGCGCCGATCCGGCGCGAGGAGGATTCCTAAGCGCGGCGGAATCCGCTAAGCCGTTGAGGATGGCGACGCCACGGCAGGAGGGTCGGATGGTCATGAGACGGTTGGCAAGGATGGACAGGCGCGAGCTTCTGCGCGGCGGGCTGATCTTGGGCGTCAGCCTGATCGCCGCCGAGACGGTCGGGCAGGAGGTGCTGAAGGATATCGGCGACCTGAAACCTGGCGAGTTCACCTGGCATCCCGACCGCCAGCCGACCGGGCCGGTCGCGGTGGTGGTGTCGCTGCCGGAGCAGTTGGTGCATGTCTACCGCAACGGCGTACGGGTCGCGGTCTCTACCTGCTCGACCGGCAAGCCCGGGCACGCGACGCCGACCGGCGTGTTCGTCGTCCTGCAGAAGGACAAGAACCATCATTCCTCTACCTACAACGATGCGCCGATGCCGAACATGAACCGCCTGACATGGTCGGGCATCGCGCTGCATGCCGGCAATCTGCCCGGCTATCCGGCGTCGCATGGCTGCGTGCGGCTGCCGCTCGATTTTTCGGCGAAACTTTTCGGGATCACCCATCTCGGCACACCCGTCATCATCGCCGGCAGCCATTCCGATCCGTGGGAGCTGACGCATCCGGGCATGGTGCTGTCGGGCTATGCGGAGAACGAGTTCACCGAGGTCGAGGCCGGCCTCTCCGGAAAGAAGCATCCCGCCGACTGGACGGAGGCGGAAGCCAATCCGGTCATTTCCGTCATCGCCTCGTCGGCCGACAAGAAGATCGAGCTCATCCAGGATTCCGACGTGATTGCGACGGCCGCCCTCGCCATTAAGGGGCCGGAGCCGCTCGGCGACCATGTCTTCGTGCTGCAGGGCGCCGACCAGGGCGCGCAGGGGATGAGCTGGGTCGCCGTCACCCATCATACGGATGAGGGCGGCCTCTTCCAGCCGGAGGAGCGCGCGCTTGGCCGCCTGACGGCCGAGGCGGCTTTCGTCGAGCAGCTCAAGGCGAAGATGCATCCAGGCATGGTGATGATCCTGACCGACGCGCCGCTGTCGCCCGACAGCAAGTCGGGCAAAGACTTCGTCATCATGTCGTAATACCCTAAGGACCGATCCTCGGAGATCCAGGGGAACGAAGATGCCGCTAAACTGCGTACTGACGACAGGCGCGTTTGCCGCCTGCCTTGCTTTCGCTTTGCCGGCAATCGCGGCGGACAAGCACGAGACGGTCAAATTCGGCGCCGGCAAAAATTCGGCAACGCTATCGGGCTCGCTGAAAGGCTACGACGCGGTCGTCTACGGCATCGGCGCCAACGCCAGCCAGGCGATGACGGTGAGCTTTTCGCCGAGCAATTTGAGCTGTTATTTCAACGTAACGGCGCCCGGCTCCGAAACCGCGCTCTTCTTCGGTTCGGAAAGCGGCAACGAGTATGCGGGCATGCTGCCGGCAAGCGGCGACTATGTGGTTCGCGTCTATCTGATGCGCAATGCCGCCCGCCGCGGCGAGACATGCGATTTCCGGATCACCTTCAAAGTGACCGGCTGACTTCTATCGAAGCGGACGAAGCTCTGCCCGGATCGGACTTTTTGCCAGCCAAGGCGCGCGTGTCCGTCGCTTAGGCCGCCAAAGCGTTTCGGCCCGGTGGCGTGATCGGGCGGATCAGCGGGAGCTGACCTGAGATAACAAATGGTCAAGGGTCTCCGCCGATCGCAGCCGCGGCAATCTTTACATATAAAGAAAGCCTGGAATATCGGGCTTTCTTCCAAAGGGACGCGAGCCATTACACTAAAGCAGCACAGCTTTATTGCGGCTTGCTGCATTCCCGTCATTTTCTTAAGGCCCTGTTTAACGAGTCTGTTTTAGCGTCCAACGGTTTTTTGCGCCGAACGGCCGCTCGCGGTGTAATCTTGGGAGCCATGCTCTACGCCCTGCGCAACATGCTGCGCCTGATATGTAGACCGACGAACGTGCCTGTCGCGCTCGCGCTGCTTGTCATCGTGGTCGCCGGCCTGTTCGCCGAGTACCAGAACCGCCGCCTCAACGAGGAGCGGCTGCGCTCGCACGTTCTGGATCAGGTCAGCCTGATCCGGGCGAAGCTGGAGGGCAACGTCAACAGCAACATCCAGCTGGTGCGGGGGCTGGTCGCCACCATCGCGACCGAGCCGCGGATGAACCAGGCGCGCTTCTCGGAACTGGCCGGCAAGCTGCTCGCCAGGACCTCGCATATCCGCAACATAGTCGGGGCGCCGGGGCTGGTCGCCACGCTCGTCCATCCGCTGGACGGCAACGAGGCGGTGCTGGGACTGGACTACAACGAGAATCCGGCGCAGCGCGAGGCCGCGTTTCGCGCCCGCGCCACGGGCGAACTCGTCCTCGCCGGACCCGTCGACCTGGTGCAGGGCGGGCGCGGCTTGATCGGCCGTTTCCCCGTCTTCGTCGACGACGCGGTTGCCGGCAAGCGGTTCTGGGGCATCGTCTCGGCGGTGGTCGAGCTCGAGCAGCTCTACCGCGACAGCGGCCTGCTCGATCCGAACCTGCGCCTCGACATCGCGATTTCCGGCCGCGACGGCATGGGCGTGCGCGGCGAGCGCTTCTTCGGCAGCCAGGCAGTCATGGCCAACGAGCCGGTCACCGCCGACGTGATCCTGCCGTCCGGCTCCTGGCAGATCGCGGCAACGCCGAAGGAGGGCTGGGGGCAGACGCCGCCGAACGCCTGGATGCTTAGGCTGGCGATCTTCGCTGCCGGCGCGCTGATCCTGATCCCGACCGCGCTGACAGGACGCCTGATCGACGAGCGGCTGAAGAATGTCGACGAGCTCAGCAGGCGCGAGGTCGAGATGGAGCGGCTGTCGCGGCGCCTGGAGCTGGCGCTCGACACATCGAAGATCGGCGTCTGGGAAATCAACCTCGATACCGACGAGCTGTTCTGGGACGACCGCACGAACCAGATGTTCGGCCAGCCCGCCGACGGCGGCCCGCGCAACTACATGCATTGGGAGAGCGCCGTTCATCCTGATGACGTCGAGCGCGCGCGCGCGGAGTTCCGCCAGGCGGTCGCGGAAATGGGAAGCTACCACACACAGTACCGGCTGAGGCTTCCCGACGGCACGGTCCGCCACATCCGCGAGGCCGCCAGCGCCTACAGGGACCCCGGCGCCCCGCGCCGGATGGCCGGCGTCAACTGGGACGTCACCGACGATGTCCTGCTCAACGAAGAGCTGAAGCGCGCCAACACGCTCAGCGAAGCGCGCAACGCCGAACTGGAGTCGGCCAAGGAGCGCATCGAGTTCAACGCGCTGCACGATTCGCTGACCGGTCTGCCGAACCGGCGCTTTCTCGACGAGGTGCTGGCCGCCCATGTCGAGAAGTTCGACGAGGGCGAGCGCGCAGGACTGCTGCATCTCGACCTCGACCGCTTCAAGCAGATCAACGACACGCTCGGCCACGCCGCCGGCGACGCCATGCTGGTGCATGCGGCGCGGGTGCTCAGGGCGAACCTCAGGGCGGGCGATTTCGTCGCCCGTGTCGGCGGCGACGAATTCGTGGTGCTGTGCAAGATCGCCGAGGCCGACAAGCCGCGATGGAACGAGCTGTTGGCCAAGCTTGCCGACCGCGTCATCGATCAGATGTACCAGCCGGTGCCCTATCACGGCCATGAGTGCCGCTTCGGCGTGTCGATCGGCATCGCCTGCGACCTCGACCAGGTCGCCGATCCGCGCCGGCTGCTGGTCAATGCCGACCTGGCGCTCTACCGGGCGAAGGGCCGCGGCCGCAACCGCTACCAGTTCTTCAATGACGCGCTGCAGGCGGAGATCGTCACCACCAAGCGCATCGCCGACGACATATTGTCGGGCCTGGAGCGCAACGAGTTCGTCGCCTGGTACCAGCCGCAGTTCGACGCGACGACCCACGCCATCGTCGGCGTCGAGGCGCTGGCGCGCTGGAAACACCCGACCTCGGGGCTGCTGACCCCGAACGATTTCATGAGGACCGCCGAGGAGTTGAACGCGGTCGCCACCATAGACCGCATGATCCTCGAGCAGGCGCTCGCCGACTTCGAGGACTGGGCGGCGAACGGGCTCAAGGTGCCGAAGGTGTCCGTCAACGTCTCGGCGCGCCGCCTGCACGACGAGGAGCTGATCCGCAACCTCGGCGAGCTCTCGATCAAGCCCGGCAGCCTCTCCTTCGAGCTGGTGGAATCCATCTTCCTGGACGAGAACGACGAGCTGTTCACCTGGAACGTCGAGCAGATCAAGGCGTTCGGCATCGACATCGAGATCGACGACTTCGGCTCCGGCCATGCCTCGATCGTCAGCCTGCTCAGGCTGAAGCCGCGGCGGCTGAAGATCGACCGGGAGCTGGTCACGCCGATCGTCGAATCGCCGGCCCAGCGGCATCTCGTCGGCTCGATCATCGAGATCGGCAAGTCGCTCGGCATCGAGGTGCTGGCGGAGGGCGTGGAGACGATGGAGCACGCGCGCGTGCTCCAGATGCTCGGCTGCAACGCGCTGCAGGGCCACGCCTTCGCGCGGGCGATGAGCGCCGCCGACTTCAAGGCCTTCGCCCGCCGCCGGCTGCTGCGCAGGGCGTCCTAGATCACGGCGCCGTTTCGTCGAGCCGCCGCGGTGCCCGCGTTCCGGCATGACGAAAAGCCGATCTCCACTTTTCTCGGAATGGCCGTTTCTTCGCCGCAATTCCGGACGGAAAACCGGATTTCCACTTTTCCCGGAATTGCTCTATAGACGCCGCCGTGACGGCGAGGGCCAATGGCGAAGATCCCCCTGAAGCTCGAGGATGTGATCGACAGCGGCACGCTGCGCGAAAAGCTCGGCACGCTGACCGACAAGGGCGGGGCGAAATCGGCCGACACCAGGGCCAAGGCGCTCGCGATCCTCAAGGAAACGCTGGCCGCCGGACGGCAGGCCGGCGAGAGGCTGCTCGTCGAAGACGGCAGCGGCACCGCCTGCGCCAAGCGGCTCTCCCATCTGATGGACGAGATCATCCGCGCGCTGCACGACTTCGCCATGACGCAGGTGCCGCAACCCCGGGGCAAGGCGGCCGCGCCGCGCATGGCGGTGGTGGCGACCGGCGGCTATGGCCGCGGCACGCTGGCGCCGGGCTCCGACATCGACCTGCTCTTCCTGCTGCCCGCCGGACAGACGCCGCAGGGCGAAGCGGTCGTCGAATACATGCTCTACATGCTGTGGGACATGGGGCTGAAGGTCGGCCACGCCACCCGCGACATCGACGAGTGCATCCGGCAGTCGCGCTCCGACATCACCATCCGCACCTCGATCCTGGAGGCGCGCTTCCTGTGGGCGGAGGAGGCGCTCTACGACGAGCTGATGGCCCGCTTCGACAACGAGGTGGTGAAGGGTACCGGCGCCGAATACGTCCATGCCAAGCTCACCGAGCGCGATTCCCGCCACGCCAAGGCCGGCGACACCCGCTACCTGGTGGAGCCTAACGTCAAGGACGGCAAGGGCGGCCTGCGCGACCTGCAGACGCTGTTCTGGATCGGCAAATATTTCTATCGCGTGCGCAAGGCAGGCGAGCTGGTCGACAAGGGCGTGTTCACCCAGGCCGAATACGACCAGTTCAGCAAGGCCGAGGACTTCCTCTGGGCGGTGCGCTGCCACATGCATTTCCTGACCGGAAAGGCGGAGGAGCGGCTGCATTTCGACATCCAGCGCGACATTGCCGAGCGGCTCGGCTACACCACCCATCCCGGCCTGTCGGCGGTCGAGCGCTTCATGAAGCACTACTTCCTGATCGCCAAGGACGTCGGCGACCTGACCCGCATCTTCTGCGCGGCGCTGGAGGAGGAGCAGGCCAAGCACGTCCCGGGCTTCAACCGCATCTTCCTGACCTTCCAGCGGCGCAAGCGCAAGCTTGCCGGCACCAGCGACTTCATCGTTGACAACCACCGCATCAACATCGCCGACGAGCACGTCTTCGAACGCGATCCGGTGAACATGATCCGGCTCTTCTGGCTCGCCGACAAGCACGGGCTTGAATACCATCCCGACGCGCTCAAGCTGCTCACCCGTTCGCTCGGCCTGGTCGACAGGAACCTGCGCCGCAACGCCGAGGCAAACCGGCTGTTCCTCGATCTGCTGACGTCGGACCGCAATCCCGACCTCAATGTCCGTCGCATGAACGAGGCGGGATTGCTCGGCCGGCTGATCCCCGACTTCGGCAAGATCGTCGCCATGATGCAGTTCTCGATGTACCACCACTACACGGTTGACGAACATCTCATCCGCTGCATCGGCGTGCTGCACGAGATCGAACGCGGCGACGGCGAGAAGGTACACCCGCTGTCGCACTCGCTGATGCCGGGACTGCGCAAGCATCGCGAGGTGCTCTACGTCGCCCTGCTGCTGCACGACATCGCCAAGGGCCGGCCTGAGGACCATTCCGAGGCCGGAGCCAGGATCGCCAAGCGAATCTGCCCGCATATCGGCCTGTCGGCGGCGGACACCGAGACGGTGGCCTGGCTGGTCCGGCACCATCTCGACATGTCGATGACGGCGCAGACGCGCGACCTCAACGACAGGAAGACGATCGACGATTTCGCCTCGGTCGTACAGTCGGTCGAGCGGCTGAAGCTGCTGCTGGTGCTGACAGTCTGCGATATCAGAGGCGTCGGGCCGGGCGTCTGGAACGGCTGGAAGGGCCAGCTCCTGCGCAACCTCTACTACGAGACCGAACTGCTGCTGACCGGCGGCTTCTCGGAGGTGAAGCGCGCCGACCGCGCCGCCGAGGCGCGCGAGACGCTTGCCGCCGCGCTTGCCGAATGGCCGGAGAAGACGCGCCGCAAATATGTCGGGCTGCACTACGAGAACTACCTGCTCACCGTCGACCTGGACGACCAGTTGCGCCATGCCGAATTCATCCGCGAGGCGGATGCGGCGAAGAAGAAACTCGCCACCATGGTGAAGACCCACGCCTTCGAGGCGGTGACGGAGATCACCGTGCTGGCCCCGGACCATCCGCGTCTCCTGTCGGTGATCGCCGGCGCGTGCGCCGCCGCTGGCGGCAATATCGTCGACGCGCAGATCTTCACCACCTCCGACGGGCGGGCACTCGACACCATCCTGATCTCCCGGGAGTTCGACCGCGACGAGGACGAGCGGCGGCGCGCCGAGCGGGTCGGCAGGCTGATCGAGGACGTGCTGTCCGGCAAGGTGTGGCTGCCCGAGATGATCGAGAAGCGGTCGCGGCCGCGCCGCGGCGCCAAGGCCTTCAAGATCAAGCCGCGCGTCGACATCGGAAACACGCTGTCGAACCGCTTCTCCGTCATCGAGGTGGAGGGGCTCGACCGGCCCGGCCTGCTGTCGGAGATCACCGGTGCGCTGTCCGACCTCTCGCTCGACATCGCCTCGGCCCACATCACCACCTTCGGCGAGAAGGTGATCGACACTTTCTACGTGACCGACCTGACCGGCGCGAAGATCGAGAACCCGACCAGGCAGGAGACGGTGAAGAAGCGCCTGATCGCCACGCTGGAAGGCGCGGCGGCCGAGCGCGCCGGCAAGTCGAAGGTCGCGGCGGAGTAAGCCTGTCCCATGAGCCTGGTAAAAAAATTCGCGACCGTCGGGTCGGGCACGATGCTGAGCCGCATCTTCGGCTTCGCGCGCGAGATGATGATGGCGGCCGCACTCGGCACCGGGCCGGTGGCGGAAGCCTTCTACGCGGCATTCCAGTTCCCCAACACGTTCCGCCGGCTGTTCGCCGAAGGCGCCTTCAACGCCGCCTTCGTGCCGCTCTTCGCCAGGGAGATCGAGGCCGGCGGCGTCGCCGGCGCGAAGAAGTTCTCCGAAGAGGTTTTTGGCGTTCTGTTCAGCGTGCTCCTGCTGCTGACGATCGCCATGGAACTGGCGATGCCGCTGGTCATCCGCTACGCCATCGCGCCCGGCTTCGCCGAGGACCCGGCCAAACTGCTGCTGACCACCGAGCTGGCGGCGATCATGTTCCCCTACCTCATCTGCATGTCGCTCGGCGCCATGATGGCGGGAATGCTGAACTCGCTGCACCGCTATTTCGCGGCGGCGATCGCGCCGGTCTTCCTCAACATCATCCTGGTCGCCATCCTGGTCGCCGCCTGGTACGGCGGCTTCGACGGACGGGAGGTCGGCCTGGCGCTCGGCTGGGGCGTGCTGGCCGCCGGCCTGGTGCAACTCGGCATCGTCTTCTTCGCGGTCAGGCGCGCCGGCGTGTCGATCGGCTTCCGCCGGCCGCGGCTGACGCCCAATGTGAGGCGGCTGCTGTGGCTCGCCCTGCCCGCCGCCATCACCGGCGGCATCACCCAGATCAACACGCTGGTCGGCACGGCGATCGCCTCGGGACAGGCGGGCGCGGTCCCCGCGCTCAACCTCGCCGACCGAGTCTACCAACTGCCGCTCGGCGTCGTCGGCGTCGCGGTCGGCGTCGTGCTCCTGCCCGAACTGGCGCGCGCGCTGCGGTCCGGCCATCTCGTCGATGCCGGGAACCTGCAGAATCGTTCGGTCGAGTTCACGCTGTTCCTGACGCTGCCAGCCGCGGCCGCGCTGCTCACCATGTCTGAACCGATCGTGCGCGTGCTCTACGAGCGCGGCGCCTTCTCGCCGGAGGATACGGCGGTGGTCGCCGAAGTGCTCGCCATCTTCGGGCTCGGCCTGCCGGCCTTCGTGCTGATCAAGGCCTTCACGCCGGGCTATTTCGCGCGCGAGGACACGCGGACGCCGATGATCTTCGCCGCAATCTCCGTGGCGGTGAACATATCGACGGCGCTATGGCTGTTCCCGTCGATGGGAGCGCCGGGGATAGCCACCGCCGCGGCGGTGGCCGGCTGGGTCAACGCCTCCATGCTGCTTGGCGTGCTGATCGCGCGCGGCCACTGGAGGAGCGATGCCGGCCTCCTGAAGCGTACGCCCCGGCTCATCCTCGCCTGCGCGCTGATGGCCGTCGCCATCCACCTGGCCGTGTCCTGGCTGGCGCAGCATTTCGATCCGGCGACGCCGATCTACACCCAGGCACTGGCGCTCGGGGCGATCATCCTTGCAGCGATGGCGATCTATTTCGTGGCGGCCTTCGGGCTCGGCGGCGCCGATCTCAGCATGATCCGCAGGAACGTCCGGCGCGGGCGCGGGATAAACCGGGCGCCGGCAGATTCGGAATGATCAGGCGGCGCGCGGCGCGATCTTATCCAGCGCATCGCCAAGCTGACGCTTCCGCTCCCTGATCTCGAAGTCGTTCTGAAGCCCAAGAAAGAAGCCTTCGGACATCCTGAAATACCGAGCGAGGCGCAGATCTGTGTCCGCCGTCACCGCCCTTTTGCCGAGCACGATCTCGTTGATACGCCGCGGAGGCACGCCGATGGCGCGGGCAAGCGCATTCTGGCTCAATCCCAAAGGAACGAGGAACTCCTCCAGCAGGATTTCACCCGCATGCGGGTTGTGGAGGGGCTCTTCAATGATAGTCGATGATTTGGACATTCCCGGCTCCGCCTTCTTCCCAGGCAAAAACAACCCGCCACTGCTCGTTGATCCTGATCGAATATCTGTCCCGGTAGTCTCCTTTGAGCTTCTCAAGACGATTGCCCGGTGGATTTCTAAGATCGTCGAGCATCAAGGCCCTGTTCAGCATACGAAGTTTCACCAGTGCCTTGTTCTGAATGTCCGGCGGCAGCTTGCGGCTTTTGACGCCGTTCCAGATCTTTTCGGTTTCCGCATCGGCGAAGCTTCGGATCATATATGTCTATAACGCATGACGTTATATGTAGCAATTGGCGTGGCCGACACAAGCAGGCTTGGGAACATTCCCCTTCCGATTCAATTCGCATTTCCCGGTTAACGCGGATGAAGCATTCGGGCGCTAAAGCAAAACGGTAGAATATTGTGGTTGGGGTGTCAGACATGCAGCCGACGACACGGCTCTATTATGTCGACTGGCTGCGCGTCATCGCCTTCGCGATCCTGATCGCCTACCATTCGTCGGTCGCCTTTTTCCCCGACATGAAATGGCTGATCTCGAGCCCCCAGGGCAGCGAGACGCTGTCGCTGGTGATGATGTATCCGCGCGCCTGGCGGTTGGCGCTGCTTTTCTTCGTTTCAGGCATGGGCACCTGGTTCGTGTTCCGCTCCTCGACCGGGCTCGATTTCCTGAAAGAACGTTTCCTGCGCCTCTTCGTGCCGCTGATCTTCGCCATGTGCGTGATCGTGGTGCCGCAGGTCTGGTACGAGCGCATGTGGGAGGACGGCTACCGGGGCTCGCTGCTCACCTTCTGGCTGACCCGCTATTTCACCGAGGGCAAATATCCCGACGGCAACTTCACCTGGGCACACATGTGGTTCGTCGGCTACCTGATCGTCATGTGCTTCGTCTGCTACCCGGTGTTCCGCCTGGTCACCCAACCGGTCATGCGGCCGGTGATGGACTGGTTCGAGAGGCAGGCTCGCAGCAACGCCATCTATCTCTTCTTCCTGCTGCCGCTGGTGCTCAACCTCGCGCTGTCGCCCTTCTTCCCGCGCCAGACCAACGCGCTCTACAATGACGGCGCCTGGTTCGCCGCCTGGGCGAGCTGGTTCGGGCTGGGCTTCCTGATTGCGAAACATCATGCGGCGGTGATCGGCGCGATCATCTCGCGCCGGCATGCCAGCCTCGCCCTGTCGCTGACCATCGCCGCCTGCCTCTATGTCTTTTCCTGGACCGGCGCCGGCGGCTATTCCATCGGCGACTACAATGAGATGACGCCGCTCTTCAAGGTGCTGCTCTTCGCGCTCGCCTGGTCGACCATCCTCGCCGCGGTCGGCTATGCGGCGGCGCATCTCAACAAGGGCAGCCGCGCGCTTTCCTGGCTCAACCGGAAGATCTTCCCGCTCTACATCGTGCACCAGACCGTGGTGGTCGCGGCCCTGTTCTACGTGCTGCCGCTGGGGCTCGGCGTATGGACGGAATATCTGCTGGTCGCCGCCGCTACCGCGGCGGGCTCGCTTCTCTTCGCCATACTCGCCGACCTGCTGCCGTCGTCGCTGAAGCCGCTGGTCGGGCTCTCCGACAAGCCGTCCCGATCGGCAGCGGCCAAGCCAGCCAGCGCACGGGCGTAAGCTTTCACGAGGCTTGATCCGGAACGCCGGCTCGTTCATAAGCGCGCCGTCCGCAAGGACTCTCGCCGCGCGCGAGACGGCCGTCCACAAGCCATAGGAAAAAGAAATGTCCGGCTTCAAGCAACTCGTCTTCTCCGGCGTCCAGCCGACAGGCAACCTCCACCTCGGCAACTATCTCGGCGCGATCAAGAAGTTCGTGGCGCTGCAGGACACCAATGACTGCATCTACTGCGTCGTCGACCTGCATTCGCTGACCGCGCAACTCGTCCATCAGGACCTCGTCGAGCAGACCCGCTCGATCACCGCCGCCTTCCTCGCCTCCGGCATCGACCCGAAGAAGCACATCGTCTTCAACCAGAGCCGCGTGCTGCAGCATGCAGAGCTCGCCTGGATCTTCAACTGCGTGGCGCGCATCGGCTGGATGAACCGCATGACGCAGTTCAAGGACAAGGCCGGCAAGGACCGCGAGAACGCCTCGCTCGGCCTGCTCGCCTATCCGAGCCTGATGGCCGCCGACATCCTGGTCTACCGCGCCACCCACGTGCCGGTCGGCGACGACCAGAAGCAGCACCTCGAGCTGACGCGCGACATCGCGCAGAAGTTCAACAATGATTTTTCGGCGCGCATCGCCGATCTCGGCGTCGGCGTCGAGATGAAGGTCGGCGAGGAGACGGTGAACGGCTTCTTCCCGATCACCGAGCCTGTCATCGGCGGCCCGGCCGCGCGCATCATGAGCCTGCGCGACGGCTCCAAGAAGATGTCGAAGTCGGACCCTTCCGACCTCTCGCGCATCAACCTCACCGACGACGCCGAGACGATCTCGAAGAAGATCAGGAAGGCGAAGACCGATCCGGACGCGCTGCCGAGCGAAGTCGACGGCCTCGAGGGAAGGCCTGAGGCGGAAAACCTCGTCGGCATCTATGCGGGGCTTGCCGATACGTCGGCGGAAGCGGTCCTGAAGGAGTTCGGCGGCAGGCAGTTCTCCGAATTCAAGCCAGCGCTGGCCGATCTCGCGGTGGAGAAGCTCGCCCCGGTGGCCGGCGAGATGCGGCGCATCTCGGCCGACCGCGCCTATGTCGATTCGGTGCTGCGCGACGGCGGCGAGCGGGCCGGCGCCAAGGCCGAAGCCACGATGAAGACCGTGCGCGAGATCATCGGACTGCTTGACAATTAAGGGTTGGCGGCAGGAGCACGCGCTGGCCGGACGCTACGTCAATCGCTGCGATCTTGCCGCCCGCCCGGGCGGGTGGCAAATTGCGCGCAACCGGAAGGGGGCCGAGGAGGATCGACCCGCGTGCCGCGTGGGGAGGGAGTAGGACATGGTCTCCAAACGTCTGAGTCGCGAGGCCGGGCATCGGCGCAAGTTCCTGGCGGTCGTCGACGAGACGCCGGAATGCGAGCGCGCCGTCGCCTATGCGTCAAAGCGGGCGAAGAGCACGGGCGGCGTGCTGGTGCTTCTCTATGTCATCGAGCCCGGCGACTTCCAGCACTGGCTGGGCGTCGAGAAGATCATGCGCGAGGAGGCGATGCAGACCGCAGGCGCCGCCCTCGACGTCTACGCCACCAAGGTGCGCGACCAGGTCGGCATCGAGCCGGAACTGGTGGTCCGCGAAGGCAAGGCGGTGGAGGAGATCCACAAGCTGATCGAGGAGGACCAGGACATAGCGATCCTGGTGCTGGCGGCCGGCGCCGCCAAGGAGGGACCGGGCCCGCTGGTCGCCTCGATCGCCGGCAAGGGCGCGGCCTTCCCGGTTCCGGTCACGGTGGTGCCGCAAAATCTGTCGGACGACGACATAGACAGCATCTCCTGAGCGAAAAACTGTTCCCCGCGCCGGCCCGAAGCTGTATCCGCTTTCGCTTGAATGTGCCCGGAAACAGGCCTATTTAGAATTATTCCAAAGAAACGGCCGATTGCTCGAGCGCACCCATGTCCCGAGCGGCCCCAGATTGGCCAGGAGACACCATGTTCATCCAGACCGAGGCGACCCCCAATCCGGCGACCCTGAAGTTCCTGCCCGGCAAGGAAGTGCTTGCCGACGGCACCGCCGATTTCCGCGACGCCGAGAGCGCCGCCGAGGCTTCGCCGCTGGCCGGCAAGCTTTTTGCCATCCCCGGCGTGACCGGCGTCTTCTTCGGCTACGATTTCGTCACCGTCACCAAGGACGAAGGGCCGGAATGGCAGCATCTGAAGCCGGCCATCCTCGGCGCCATCATGGAGCATTTCATGTCGGGCGCGCCGGTCATGGCGAGCGACGGTCAGGCGCGCGCCGACCGCGCCGACCAGGAAGGCGAGTTCTACGACAAGGCCGACGAGGAGATCGTGGTCACGATCAAGGAGTTGCTCGACACGCGCGTGCGGCCGGCCGTCGCCCAGGACGGCGGCGACATCACTTTCCGCGGCTACGAGAACGGCGTCGTGTTCCTCAACATGAAGGGCGCCTGCGCGGGCTGCCCGTCATCGACGGCGACGCTTAAGCACGGCATCCAGAACCTGCTCCGCCACTTCGTGCCCGAGGTGCAGCAGGTCGAGCAGGTCGCCTGACCGGCATCCCCTACTCCGTCGGGCTGGTCGCGTAGATCCAGACCGGCGTCTTGTACTGGTCGATGAGGCCCTTGGCCTCCTTCGGCCCGTCCGCCTTGATGCCCAGCCATCCCGGGAAAGAGGCGCTGGTGGGCGCTCCCGGCGGCTTCAGAGCCGCCTCCAGCAGGCTCTTGACCTCGCGCGCGTCGACGCGGCTCTGCTCGGTGTCCAGCTTGACCTTGGCGACATTGGCGATCGCCGCCTCGAGCTGGCCTTCGATCCTGACGTGGGCCGCCTGCAGGTCGGCGTATTTTTCCGCCAAGCCCATATACTGGTAGTAGAGGAACCCGAGCACGATCACCGAAATGCCCACCGCCACGGTGAAGACCCTCGCCTGCAGCGCCAGCTGGTCTCTGACTCCTGAAATGGAATGCCCGATCTCGCCGCGCGTCTCGAAACGCTCGCTCATGTTCATGCCAACCCCTTCGCCTTCTTTCCGGAAAGGCCTGCCGGTCGGCGACGACCATTTGTCGTCGCGGTCATTCCGACCAGCGCGCTTTCCCGAATGCCGCCTTTGCCCGCGCGATGCCGCTCCTCTACCCGACCGGGCACGGCAACGCGTCTGCCTATGGTTTACGGCTTGACGTAAAGTCAGACAACAAAAAACCGGGCCCCCCGACCCGGTTTTCTGTCTTGGACGCTCGTGTTGCCGAGACGGTCCGCGGATATTCGCTTTCGTCTATTTGACGATGACTTTCGCCCCTACGCTGGAGCGGTCGTAAAGATCGACCACGTCCTGGTTCATCATGCGGATGCAGCCGGACGACATCGCCTTGCCGATCGACCACCATTCCGGCGTGCCGTGCAGGCGGTAGCCGGTGTCGCCGCTCTTGTTGTGGAGGTAGAGGGCGCGCGCGCCGAGTGCGTTCTGCGGGCCACCCGGCATGCCGCCGCGCCACTTCGCCAGTTCGGGCTGGCGGCGGATCATCTCCGGCGGCGGCGTCCACACCGGCCATTCGCGCTTGGCGGCGACCTTCGCCGTGCCCTTCCACTCGAAGCCTTCGCGGCCGACGCCGATGCCGTAGCGGACGGCCTTGCCGCCGCCCTCCACGAAATAGAGATGCTTCTCGCCGGTGTCGACGATGATCGTGCCCGGCTTCTCGCTGGTCTGGTAGTTGACCGTCTGGCGACGATACTTGGCCGGCACCTTGGTGATCGGGATGGCCGGGATGCGGTAGCCTGCGTCGGTGCGGGCGTTGTAGGAGGCGATCGACGAGAACCCGCCCGTGCCGTCCGTCGAGCAGCCGGCCAGCGCCGTGGCGAAGGCAAGTCCGGCAGCAACGAGCAGTGACTTGGTCTGCATGCTTGGTCTCAGTCCCCGATCAGCCAGTAGAGGCCCGATTCGAGCCGCATTTTCGCCATTCTTAGGTTGACGCGGCTTTGTCTGCCAAGGGCAGATTTCTTATATGCTCCATATGACGCCAAGTAAGCCGCCTGCTATGGCATTTTGGCAACACGGTTCACGAGAATGTGAAGCAAAATCAATGGCCCGTTTTCGCAGACCCTGCAGAATCGCCGCCCTGACCCAGGATTGTTGAGCATGAATGTCGGCGCTGCCGCCCGCCGCTCGGGCCTCCCCGCAAGGACCATCCGCTACTATGAGGACATCGGCCTGATCAGCCCGGCCCGCGCCGGCAACGGCTACCGCGACTATTCGAGCGACGACGTCCATCGGCTCGCCTTCCTGCGCCGCGCCCGCGGGCTCGGCTTCTCGATCGAGGATTGCCGGCAGCTGATGGCGCTCTACCGCGACAAGAGCCGCGCCAGCCACGACGTGCGCGAGCTCGCCAAAAACCATGTCGCGGCGATCGAGGAGAAGGTGCGCGAGCTGCAGTCCACGCGCGCGACGCTGCAAACGCTGATCCACGCCTGCCACGGCGACGAGCGGCCCGACTGCCCGATCCTCGACGACATGGCAGGCCAAGCCGTCAGGAACTGACGGTCGGCGGCACGATCCCTGCGACCTGGAGTGTTCCGTCTTTCTCCGGATCGCGGAACCGCTCTGCCTATTGTCGTTACGCGATTGCCGACGCAAAACCGCACTTTTGCTGGAATTGCGCTAACGCCGGACGACGCCGTCGAGGCCGAGGCGGATGCGCTGGCCTTCTGCGAAGGCCATGGCGAAGGATTCGATCACGAATGACGAGACCTGCTCGTCGCCGTTCTCGACGATCCTGACGCACCATTCGTCGCCCGCTTCGAACAGTTCGACGCCGGCGCGTCCTTCGAAAAGATTTTCTGGGACAACCATGCGCTTCGGCCTCTTCTGGGGCGAAAGCATCTGTGGGCTCTTTCTGCCGCCGGCGCCCTGGTCAGTGTCCGACGATGAGATCACCGTAGGGACTGCCAGCGGCGGCCGCAGCAACAAATGACATTGCGGCGCGATTTTTTGAGCGGGTCGACTTCGGCTGGACCGGGCAACCCGCGCGGCTCGCCCTCAATGTTCCCGGGATGCCGAGGGCAGCCTGTGGTCGGGCACGATCAAGGCACGCAGCAGCTCGCTCTCGCCCCTGATGCCGACCTCGTGGAGCGCAAGCACCAGCGACGCGATATGCTCTTCTTCCGGCGTCCCGTGGCCTATGCCCAGATGTTTGCAATAGGCGTCGACGACATGCCCCATCGCCGCGACCTGCTGCGGATTGGCCGTCGATCCGAACTTCATGGCCATTCCTCCCGAATGACCCCGCCCGAGGACCAAGCTAGCGCATTGCCGAGACCCCGCAATAACTTTTGAGTGTTCGGGCGCGAGAGAACCGGCACGGCGAAAACCGGCCCGCGGCCGCTGTCCGGCACGCGCGGCCGTGGCGGTCGCGCCGCTTGCGCGCCGGTCCCGAGACCCCTCTCACATCCGTGAAACCGTGCTATTCAGGCGGATGCGCAGGATTCTGGATGCGATCCTCTGGATCTTCATCGCGCCGGGCGACTGGGTGTCGGATCGGTTGGGCGTGACGCAGGACCAGAACCGCGACCTCGTGCGGATGCTCATCAACTCTTTGTTCTGGATCATCGTGGCGGTGATCGGCCTGGCCATCTGGACCTCCACCCTGCCAATCTACCAGTGATCCGTCAGCAGATCCGGCCGGATTTTCAGCCGAGCCCTTCAGCAAATCTGTGATGGCTCCAGCGAAGGTGATTATGTATTTGACAGGCCAGCTTCGAAACAGACGCTCGTGGATATGATCGACCATGCTGGCTTTCATGATAATCGCCGGGTTCGGATTAGCGATCTTCCTGGTCCACCGATACGATCTTTATGACGGAAGCTGGCGGAGTGTGTCCGACCGCAAGATCGCCGCCGCGTATCTTGGTTTGTTTCTGAGTCTTGCCTGTGCAGGCGGCGCGCTATTCTTTTACGCCGCCTAAACCAGCCACATAACGAGCACCAGCCGACCCCCCATCAAGGCGCCATAGATGCCACTCTCTTCCGTTTCGATCTGGTAATCTGCAACCGCCACTCCGAAACGAGTTCAAATCGTGAACAAAAGCTGGCATGGTGGAGCCATGCCCATCGTTTCGCCGATTCTGCAAAATCCCCTCGTCGACGGCCGCCAGTCCGAGCGCGCCATGATCGTGCGCCGCGGCGTGCAGCGGCTTCTCGCCGAGATGGGCGCGCATGTGCTGCCCGAGCTCAGCCTGGCGACCGGCCGGCGGGCCGACCTCGTCGCGCTGACCCGGCAGGGCGACATCTGGATCATCGAGATCAAATCCTCGATCGAGGATTTCCGCGTCGATCGCAAATGGCCGGAATACCGGCTGCACTCCGACCGCTTCTTCTTCGCCACGCACCCGGAAGTGCCGGCCGGGATCTTTCCCGAGGAATGCGGCTTCATCCTCTCCGACGGCTACGGCGCCGAGATCATGCGCGACGCGCCCGAGCACCGGATGGCCGCCGCCACCCGCAAGGCGCTGATGCTGAGGATCGCGCGCGCCGGCGCGGCAAGGCTGCTCGCGGCGGAACTCGCCGGCGTGGCGGTGCCGGCGCTGGATGGGGAGAGTGAGTGAAGCGAATAGCGAGTAGCGAGTAGCGAACAGGAAGAAAATGCGGCAGCGACTATTCGCTATTCGCTATTTCCTATTCGCTCTTTTTCACCGCGGCGCCCGCTTCGCCAGTATCCGCTGCAGCGTCCTGCGGTGCATGTTGAGCCGCCTTGCGGTTTCGGAGACGTTGCGGTCGCACATCTCGTAGACCCGCTGGATGTGTTCCCAGCGGACGCGGTCGGCCGACATCGGGTTTTCCGGCGGCGCTGCGCGCTCGCCCGTGGTGCGGGTCAGCGCGGCGTAGATGTCGTCGGCGTCGGCGGGCTTCGACAGATAGTCGACCGCGCCGAGTTTCACCGCGGTGACCGCGGTAGCGATGTTGCCGTAGCCGGTGAGGATGACGGCGCGGGAGTCTTCGCGGCCCTCGCGGATCGCCGCCACCACGTCGAGCCCGTTGCCGTCGCCGAGCCGCATGTCGACCACCGCGTAGGCCGGCGGGTTGGCGCGCGCCTTGGCGACCGCCTCCTCGACGCTCTCCGCGGTCTCGACGGCGAAGCCTCGGCCTTCCATGGCGCGCGCCAGCCGGGTCAGGAAGGGCTTGTCGTCGTCGACGATCAGCAGCGAGGCGTCGCCCTCGATCATGGCAATGTCGGTGGTGTCGTCCGGGGTCATCGTGGTCTTCCGCTCTTAAATATGGGCCTCAAATAAGTCCGGTCAGCCGGCTTGTCCAATTTTCGCCGCGATTCCGGCCGTTTCACGCCGTGTCGAACATCGGTTCGGCCGCCTGCATCGGCGCAAGGAAGGCGGCGCGCGGCCAGACGATCTCCACCAGAGCGCCCTCGCCCGGCGTGTTGGAGTTGCGGAAGGACAGCGTCGCGCCCGAGCGTTCGAGCAGGGTCTTGGCGATGAAAAGGCCCAGCCCCAGCCCGCCGCCGCGCTCGACGCCCTGGCGGGTCGACATGTAGGGCTCGCCGATGCGGCTGACGATTTCGGGCGGGAAGCCGGGGCCGTCGTCGACGATGCTGAAGGCGATCTCCTCGTCGTTCCAGCGCCAGCCGATGGTGACGCGCTTTTTGGCGAAGTCGACGGCGTTCTCGACCAGATTGCCGAGCCCATAGATGACGCCGGGATTGCGGCGGCCGACCGGTTCGGGGCCGTGCCGTTCGCCGGGCTCCAGTTTTATAGCGATGCCGAAATCGCGATGCGGGGCGGTAACCTCCTCGACCAGCGAGGTCAGCGGCAGCCGCGCCAGATGCGCCTCGCCTTCCGACGACAGGCTGGTGAGCTGCTTCAGGATCTCGCGGCAGCGCTCGCTCTGCGACCGCAGCAGCTTCACGTCGTCGGCATGGATATGGTCGGAGCCGAGGGAGCGCTCCATCTCGCGGGCGACCAGCGCGATCGTGGCGAGCGGCGTGCCAAGCTCATGCGCGGCGGCGGCGGCGAGCCCGTCCAGCGCGGAAAGATGCTGCTCTCGCTGCAGCACGAGCTCGGTGGCCGACAGCGCGTTGGCAAGCAGCCGCGCTTCCTCGGCGACACGGAAGGCGTAGATGCCGGTGAAGGCGATCGACGAGGAAAGCGCCACCCAGGTGCCCGCGACATAGATGAAGGGCATTGCGAGTTCGGCGCCGTCATACCAGGGCAGCGGCAGATGGAAGAAGGCGAGCAGCGTCGCCATGGCGACGACCATGCCCCCGAGCAGCGCCGTCATGGCGAGCGGCAGCGAGGTCGCCGAGACGACGACCGGCACCGCCATCAGCAGCGAGAACGGGTTGGTGAGCCCGCCCGTCATGTAGAGCAGGCCGGCGAGCTGCAGCGCGTCGAAGGTGAGGATGACGAACGCCTCCTGCGGCGGCAGCCGGTGCGTCGAGGGGTAATGCAGCGCCAGATAGACGTTGAGCGCCGCCGAGCAGGCGATCAGCGCGAAGCAGGGAATGACGGGAAACGGAAAGCCGAGGCCATAGGCGACGATGACGACGGTGATGCTCTGGCCGACGATGGCGAGCCAGCGAAGCCGAACCAGCGTGTTGAGGCGCAGCCTCTGGCTCTGGCCGGGATGGGGCGTGTTGAGCGGCATGGCCGCCTGTATAGCCTGTCGGCATGGCGTCCGCGCGGATTATTTCGAGCGACTTCCCGGACGCGAATCCCGCCTCGTACTGTGCGGATTTCGTCTATCTCGAGCGCGGCTTGGCGCGGGCCGTCGCAGTCGCCGCGAGCGGATCGTCGGGCCAGACATGTTTCGGATAGCGGCCGCGCATGTCGCTGCGCACGTCGGCCCAGGAGCCGCGCCAGAAACCGGGCAGGTCGCGCGTCGTCTGGATCGGCCGGTGCGCCGGCGACAGCAGCTCCAGCGTCAACGGCACCTTGCCGTCGGCGATCGAAGGATGCGCGCCGAGGCCGAACAGCTCCTGCACGCGGATCGCCAGCACCGGCCATTCGCCGTCATATCGGATCGGCACGCGACTGCCCGACGGCGCGTCGAAATGAGTGGGGGCAAGAGCGCCGATTTTCCGCTGCAGATCGTGCGGCACCAGCGACATCAGCCCGGCGTGGAGAGCGCTCGCGTCGATGCGCGCGAAGGATGCCTCGCCGTGAAGGAAGGGCAGCAGCCAGTCGTCGAGTGATGCGACGAGCGCCTCGTCGGAAACGTCAGGCCAAGGCGCGCCGAGCCCGCGATGGAGCCATGACAGGCGCTGGCGCAGCGCCTCGGCCTCCTTGCTCCAGTCGAGCAGCGGCAGGCCGTGCTCGCGGATGGCGGCAAGCATCGCCCGGTCGGCTTCGGCCCCTGTCGGAGCAGGAAGCATGCGCTCGGAGAGCGTTATCGCACCGAGGCGCGCGGTTTCCCTGACGCGCACCGAGCGTTTTTGCGGATCGAAGGCGCTTTCCGTACGCGTCTCGATGCGGTGGCCGAGGGTCGCGCGGATATCCTCCTCCGACACGGCCGCCGCCGAAGCGATGCGCGCGCTCTGCGCCTTGCCCTGCAGGTCGGCGACGACGAGGAAGGCCTCGCCGGCGAGCGGGTCGGCGGCGTCGAGCTGCGCACCGCTGCCATTGGCGAGCACGAAGCGGCCGCGCTCGCCGCGCGCCTTGGCGACGCGGTCCGGCCAGGCGTGAAGGAGGAGCGCGCCGGCCTTTTCCTCCCCCCTTGAGGGGGAGGTGCCGCCGAAGGCGGCGGTGGGGGTTGCCTCAGGAGGCACCGCCTTGGCGTTGCGCCCGGCCGCACGGACCCCACCCGTCCGGACGCCTTCGGCGTCCGTCCACCCTCCCCTCAAGGGGGAGGGAACATTCCGCGCCAGCCTTTCCGCCAGCCCCCTTGCCGCCTGCGCGCGCGGTCCGCGCTCGCTGCGAAACCGCATCAGTCGCCGCTCGAGGTCGACGCTGTCGCCGCCGAGGCCACGCTCGGTGATGAGCACCGCGAGTTCGGCAGCGATCCCGGCCTGCCCGTTCCTTGCCGCCTCGGCGACCATGTGCGCCAGCCGCGCCGGCAGCGCCAGTTTGCGCATCGCCTCGCCAGCCTCGGTCAGCCGGCCTGCCTCGTCGATCGCGTCGAGGCCCAGCAGAAGCGCCCGCGCCTCGGCAAGCGCCGGGCCGGGTGGCGGGTCGAGGAAGCGCAGCGTCGTCGGGTCGGCGACGCCGAAGGCCGCGCAGTCGAGCAGCAGGCCGGACAGATCGGCCTGCAGGATTTCGGGCGGGGTGAAGGCGGGCAGCGCCGCCGTCTGCTCGGCGCGCCACAGGCGGATGGCGACGCCGGGCTCGGTGCGGCCCGCGCGGCCGGCGCGCTGGTCGGCGGAGGCGCGGCTGGCGCGGACGGTTTCAAGGCGGGTCAGCCCCGTCGAGGGCTCGTAGCGCGGCAGCCGCGACAGGCCAGAATCGATCACCACCCTGACGCCGTCGATGGTGATCGACGTCTCGGCGATGGAGGTGGCGAGCACCACCTTGCGGCGTCCCTCGGGCGGCGGCCTGATCGCCGCGTCCTGCGCCTTGCCGTCGAGCTGGCCGTAGAGCGGGACGACGTCGCAATTGTCCGGCAGCCGGCCTTGCAGCCGCTCGGCCGTGCGCTCGATTTCGCGCTGGCCAGGCAGGAAGGCGAGCACGCTGCCCGGCTCGGCGGCGATCGCCTCGCGGATCGCCTTCGCCATGGCGTCCTCGACGGGCACGCCGCCCGGGCGCTCGTCATGGCGGATCTCGACCGGAAAGCTGCGCCCTTCGCTCTCGATCACCGGCGCGCCGTCGAGCAGCTTCGCGACACGTGCGCCGTCGAGCGTCGCCGACATCACCACAAGGCGGAGGTCGGGGCGCAGCGCGCCCTGCACGTCGAGCGCCAGCGCCAGCCCGAAATCCCCGTCCAGCGAACGCTCGTGGAATTCGTCGAACAGCACCGCCGAGACGCCGGGCAGTTCGGGATCGTCGAGGATCATGCGCGCCAGAACGCCCTCGGTGACCACCATGATGCGCGTCTTCGCCGACATGCGGCTTTCCATGCGCATCGCGTAGCCGACCGTTGCCCCCGGTTCCTCGCCGAGCAGCTGGGCCATGCGGCGGGCCGCGGCGCGGGCGGCGAGCCGGCGCGGCTCCAGCAGAACGATGCGGCCGCTCTTCCCCCACGACGCGTCGAGCAGCGCCAACGGCACCAGCGTCGTCTTGCCGGCGCCGGGCGGCGCGACCAGCACCGCGTTGCGGCCGGCATCGAGCGCCTGCGCCAGCGCAGGCAGGATGTCGGTGACCGGGAGTTTCGGGAGCGGCGGCATGCCGCGCGCATTAGCAGGCGCGGCATTGGCGGGGCAATCCATTGTTGCAGGGCGGAAGCCTCCGTCGGGACCGCGACCGACTAGCCCCAGCAGGCACCGGCCGCCATTGCCGGGGGTCGATTTATTGTCGACGCCATGTCGGGCTTGCCCTAACTCTTTCGTCCTCGATGAAGGAGAACCGACAATGCTTTATGCCGTGCTCTGCTACGCCTCCGAAGACGCCATCTGCTCCTGGACGAAGGAACAGGACGAGGAGGTCATGCGGAACCTCTTCGTCGTCCAGGAGAAATACGCCAAGGCCGGCAAGCTCGGCCCGGTGGCGCGGCTTCTGCCGACCACCGCCGCCACCACGCTGCGCAAGGTGAAGGGCGAGCCGCTGGTGCTCGACGGCCCCTTCGCCGAGACCAAGGAGCAGCTGCTCGGTTTCTACACGATCGACGTCGCCGATCTCGAGGAGGCCGTCGCCTTCGCCAAGGAACTCTCCGACGCCAACCCCAGCGGCGGCTCCTACGAAATACGCCCCGTCGGGGTGTTCAGCCCGGTTGCCCCAACGATATGACCGACATTGCCTGGATAGACCCCCTTCTCACCTCGGCGAGGCCGCAGGCGGTGGCGGCATTGCTGCGCTACTTCCGCGACCTCGACACGGCCGAGGAGGCATTCCAGGAAGCCTGCCTGCGCGCGCTGAGGAACTGGCCCGAGAACGGGCCGCCGCGCGACCCCACCGCCTGGCTGATCTTCGTCGGCCGCAACACGGCGATCGACGCGGTGCGGCGGCGCGCGAAGAACGACCCGCTGCCCGACGAGCGGGTGCTGTCCGATCTCGGCGACGCAGAGGCGGAGATCGCCGAGCGGCTCGACGGCGCCGACTACCGCGACGACATCCTGCGGCTCCTGTTCATCTGCTGCCATCCGGATCTCCCGGCGACGCAGCAGATCGCAGTAGCGCTGCGCATCGTGTCGGGCCTCTCGGTCAGGCAGATCGCGCGCGCCTTCCTGGTCGGCGAGAGCGCCATGGAGCAGCGCATCACCCGCGCCAAGGGACGAATAGCCGATGCGTCGGTGCCGTTCGAGGCGCCGGGGCCGGTCGAGCGCTCCGAACGGCTCGCGTCGGTCGCGGCCATGGTCTACCTCGTCTTCAACGAGGGTTATTCGGCGAGCGGCGGCGACGTGCCGATGCGCGCGCCGCTCTGCGACGAGGCTATCCGGCTGGCCCGCCTGCTCCTGCGCCTGTTCCCGTCCGAACCAGAGATCATGGGGTTGACCGCGCTGCTGCTTCTCCAGCACGCGCGCGTTGCGGCGCGCTTCGACGCCGACGGCATGGTCGTGCTGCTAGACGACCAGGACCGCACGAAATGGAACGCCAAGATGATCGCCGAAGGGCTGGCGCTGATCGACAAGGCTATGCGCCACCGCCGTCCCGGCGCCTACCAGATACAGGCGGCGATCGCGGCTTTGCACGCCCGCGCCAGGCGGCCGGAGGATACCGACTGGGCGCAGATCGACCTGCTCTACCAGGGACTGGAAGCGATCCAGCCGTCGCCTGTCGTCACGCTGAACCGCGCCGTCGCCGTATCGAAGTCGCGTGGCGCGCAGGCGGCGCTCGACATGATCGAGCCGCTGGCGCAAAAACTCTCCGGCTATTTCCACTTCTTCGGCGTCAAGGGCGGGCTCCTGATGCAGCTCGGCCGCCATGCCGAGGCTCGCGCCGCCTTCGACCGCGCCATCTCGCTCGCCAATTCCGCCGCCGAGGCGGCCCATATCCGCATGCATCTCGACCGGCTGGCCGCGGAAACGTCGAAGGCTTCCGGCAAGGCCTCCTGACAGCCCTCCTGAAAAAATCCAAGATTCTTGGTCAGCCTGTGTCGAAACGGGTGCGGGCCAATCGTCATAGGGACATGGAGCCTCCAAACGGGGGCTGTTGTCAGGAGGAAATGATGAACGTCCAAGCCAAGGTCGACGCCGAATTCCCCGCCGATCGCGAACTCGTCCTGGAACGCATCTTCGACGCCCCGCCCGAGAAGGTCTATCGCGCCTGGACCGAGCCAAAACTCTTGAAGCAGTGGTTCGTGCCGCGCCCCTGGACGATCTCCGGCGTGTCGCTGGATGTCAGGCCAGGCGGCTCCAGCCTCGTCGTGATGCGCGACCCCGAGGGCAAGGATTACCCGAATCCCGGCGTCTTCCTGGAAGTCGTCGAGAACGAAAGGCTTGTCATGACCGACGCCTTCACCGAGGCGTGGCAGCCTTCGGAAAAGCCGTTCATGACGGCGATCGTCACCTTCGACGATCTCGGCGACGGCCGGACCCGCTATACGGCGCGCGCGCGCCACTGGACCGTCGAGGACCGCGAGGCCCACGAGAAGATGGGCTTCCACGAGGGCTGGGGCCAGTGCGCCGACCAGCTCGCCGAGCTGCTGAAGACGATCTGACAGGACACAAATCCGCAGGAAAGGAAAAGACCATGGCCGAAGAAAAGAGCCCGTCCATCCCGGGCGTGATCGCCTATTTCACCGTCAGCGAAAGCAAGGCGGCGACCGCCTTCTACGAGAAGGCCTTCGGCGCAAAGCTCATCGACCGGCGCGAGACGCCCGACGGCCGCTCCATGCATGTGCATGTGAAGATCAACGGCGGGTCGATGATGTTCAACGACCCGTTCCCCGAGCACGGCACTCCCGACGAGCCGCCGCGAAACATCGGCCTGCATCTGGTCGTCGACGACGCGGATGCGTGGTGGAAGCGCGCGGTCGATGCCGGCGCCGAGGTGACCCTGCCGCTGGAAGTCGCGTTCTGGGGCGACAAATACGGCCAGCTGAAGGACCCCTTCGGCGTCACCTGGGGCATCGTCGGTCCGGCGTGAAACTGCCCGTCGCCTGGCCGGAGATCGTGCTCCTGCCGGGCGACAGCTCGCGCGGGCGACCGCGCGCCCCTACGGCGCCGGCTTCGACGCCGAGACCAGCAGCAGCATCGGCCGCTCCAGCTCCTCGGCCAGTTCGGGCATCTCTGCGACCTGCTCGCGCGTCGGCGCGAATTCTTCGACGCGACGAATCTCGAAACCCTCATCGATCATTGCGTTGAGCGTCGTGCCGAGCGTCCGGTGATATTTCAGCACGCCCTTGGCGAACCAGTCGGTCCGGCGCTCGCCTTCGATCGAGTAGCCGTTCACCGGCCAACTCTTGCGTCCTTCGTCATCCGCGATCCAGTGCGGGTGCGACGCCGCCATGAAGACCGGATGCTCGATGGTGAAGACGAGATCGCCATCCGCCGCCAACGCCTTGTGGATCATGCCTATAAGGCGCCGGAAATCCTTCACGTAGTGAAAGGTCAGGGCGCTGTAGGCAAGGTCGAAGGCGCCCTCAGGCAATTCCAGCGTCTCCAGATCGGCGATCCGATAGTCGATCGCCGGGTCGGCGGTGTCGGCTCTGGCGCGGGCGATCATGTTCCGCGACAGGTCGATGCCGAGCACGGAGGCCGCGCCCTGTTCGCGCATCCAGCGCGAAGCCCAGCCGAAGCCGCAACCGAGGTCAACGACGCGCTTGCCTGCGAGCGGCGGCAGCATGGAACGGATCGCCGGCCATTCGGGCGCGCCGCGCAGCCCATGCACCTGGCGGGGCAACCGGCTGTAGCCGGTGAAGAAGTCGGGATTGTCGTAGATATTCTGTGCCATGTTCATCTCCTCATCAAGGGAGGACGAGGCACGTTCCAAGCCGGTAGGACCTCGTCCGCGAGGGGCGAGGCCGAGGTCGGCGTTGCGCGTATTCAGGTCGCGTAATCGACACCCCGGCATCCCGCCTTTGGGATGCCGGCCAGCCGGGCGACAATGTGGGTGTTCTGTTCGACCATGGGCAACATCTCGGCCAGAGCCCGGCCCCGAGTCAAGCCGACAGGAGTCAAGCCGGCAGGCGACGGCCTTGTCGCTATTCCCCCCGCGCCAGAACCGGCCCTGGCGAACTCAGGCTCTGCAGCGCCTCGGCCGGCTCGCCGTCGATGCAGCCGATCACCGAGCGGGCCAACTCGCGTCCGGCGAGCCTGACGTCCTCGTTGACGACGTGCAGCTCTGGCCTGAAAAGATGCAGCAGCTTCGCCGACTGCTTCGACACGATGTCGATGTCGGCGCCCACCTTCAGTCCGGCATCCTCGATGCCAGCCACCATGGCGAAGGTGGCGCCGCCGGCGCCGCTGACGATACCGTCCGGCCGGTTGCCGCGCTGCATCAGTTGCAGGGTGCGGTCGCGGATCTGCTCGATCGAATGGTCGACCGTCACCGTGTTGAACGGAACCTCGGCAAGGCCGGCCTCGGCCATCGCATCGACGAAGCCGTTGCGCATGTGGTGGTAGTAGGAGAGCGAGGAGGGCGGCGCCAGCAGCGCCAGGTGCTTCCGCCCGAGCCCGAGCAGCTTCTTCACCGCCTCCTGCGCGAAGGCGTAGTTGTCGAAGTCGTGATAGGCGTGCTCGGTGCCGACTTCGGTGCGTCCGTGCGTGGCGAAGGGGAAGCCGCGCTCCAGCATATACCGCACGCGCTTGTCGTCCGGCTCGGTGCGCGAGATGATGATGCCGTCGGCCGAGCCCGTCTCGACCACGTAGCGCACCGGCTCCAGCGGGTCGTTGTTGCGCGAATAGGGCGTGACGATCAGGTGGTAGGGCGTCTGCGCCAGATGCTCGGAGATGCCGTAGATCATGTCGGAAACGAAGCCGCCGATCTGCTCCTCCGTGTTGAGCACGAGGCTGATGACGTTGGTCTTGCCGGTGCGCAGCCTGACGCCGGCGCGGTTCGGCCGGTAGCCGACCTGGCGGGCGACGAGTTGCACCCGGCGTCGCGTCTCCTCGCCGATCTCCGGCGCATCCTTCAGCGCGCGCGAGACGGTGGTGACGCCGAGCCCGGTCATGAAGGCGATCGTCTTCAGCGTCGGACGGCCGCCGGCCTCGGCCGGCGCGTCCGCCTGCTTCCGGCCGTGCTGCCGGGCGTCGCCCGGCTCTGCGTCGCCCGGCCGCCTGGCGTTCGGCTTGCTGTCGTTCGATTTGTCCATGGCCCCCGCCTACAGATCGCGCATATCCCACGCAACGGCAACCGCCGTCATTTTAAGGCGCGAGTGTTGTCCGCTGCAAGCTGTAACGTTGCAAAGATTGCGATCTGATCGGGCCGCTCCCACCCGGGACCTGCAATCAGGCCTCAAATCATCCGCCATAAGAAGCATTGCGCATTGCTGAAGCCTCCCCTATCCTCGTCACCTGTAACGTTTCAGATTTCGGGAGGAATTCTATGCGTCATAAGCTCTTGAGCGCTGCCTTCGCTGCGACGGTCGCGCTGCCCTTCGCGGCTCCGGCGGTCGCCACCGACCTCGAGGTCACGCATTGGTGGACGTCCGGCGGCGAAGCCGCGGCGGTCGCCGAGTTCGCCAAGGCCTTCGACGCCACCGGCAACAAATGGGTCGACGGCGCCATCGCCGGCTCCGGCGACACCGCGCGGCCCATCATGATCAGCCGCATCACCGGCGGCGACCCGATGGGCGCCACCCAGTTCAATCACGGCCGCCAGGCCGAGGAGCTGGTGCAGGAAGGCCTGATGCGCGACCTCACCGACCTCGCCAACAAGGAAGGCTGGGCGAAGCTGGTCAATCCGCCGACGCTGCTCGAGAACTGCACGCTCGACGGCAAGATCTACTGCGTGCCGGTCAACATCCACTCCTGGCAGTGGATATGGCTCTCCAACAAGGCCTTCGAAGACGCCGGCGTGCCGGTGCCGAAGACCTGGGACGAGTTCGTCGCCGCCGGTCCCGCGCTGGAGAAGGCCGGCAAGGTGCCGCTCGCGCTCGGCAAGCAGTCCTGGCAGGAATCGGGCGCCTTCAACGTGCTGATGGCGGCGATCGTCGGGCCCGAGACCTTCCTCAAGGTCTACAAGGACAAGGACGAGACGGTAGCCGGCGGTCCCGACATCGCGAAAGTGTTCAAGGCGGCCGACGACGCCCGCAAGATGGCGGAGAAGTCGAACGTCCAGAACTGGAATGAGGCGACCGCCATGGTCATCAACGGCCAGGCCGGCGGCCAGATCATGGGCGACTGGGCGCAGGGCGAGTTCCAGGTCGCCGGGCAGGTCGCCGGCAAGGACTACACCTGCCTGCCGGGCCTCGGCCTCAACGCCGTCATCGCGACCGGCGGCGACGCCTTCTATTTCCCGAAGGTCGACGATCCCGAGATCAGCGCCGCCCAGGAGACGCTCGCCTCCGTCATGATGTCGCCGGCGACCCAGGTCGCCTTCAACCTCAAGAAAGGCTCGCTGCCGGTGCGCGGCGACGTCGACCTCGCCGCCGCCAACGACTGCATGAAGAAGGGCCTCGAAATCCTCGCCGCCGGCAAGACCATGCAGTGGACGGACGAGCTGATCAGCCCGGACACCACGCAGCAGATGAACGACCTGATGGCGCAGTTCTTCTCGACGCCGAGCCTCACGCCCGAGGACGCGCAGAAGCGCTTCGCCGAGATCATCGCCAACGCCGACTGAGGTCCAGCGAAACGTAAACGCCGGCGACACCCTCCCCCTTGCGGGGAGGGTGAGGTCGGGGCGCATCGCTCAACCCCAACGTTCAACGAACAGGCCAGCGTCGTGGTGATGTCCGATACCTCCACCCCCCGCCGCTCCCCGCAAGGGAAAGGAGAGCATGGCCGTCGGCCCAACACGCTCTTCAAGAACCTCAACGCCAAGATCGCCTCGATCCCGATGATCCTGACGGCGCTCTGCGTCTTTGTTGGCGGCACCGCCTGGACCGTCGTCTATTCCTTCACCGACTCGAAGCTCCTGCCGCGCCTGCGCTTCGTCGGCCTCGAACAGTACGAGCGGCTGTGGTCGTCGCAGCGCTGGCTCGTCTCGATCGAGAACCTGGCGATCTACGGCGTGCTGTCGCTCGTCTTCTCGCTCCTCATCGGCTTCGTGCTCGCCGCCCTGCTCGACCAGAAGATCCGCTTCGAGGACACGTTCCGCACCATCTACCTCTACCCCTTCGCGCTCTCCTTCATCGTCACCGGGCTGGTCTGGCAGTGGATCCTCAATCCGGATTTCGGCGTGCAGCACGTGGTGCGCAGCCTCGGCTGGGAGAGCTTCGTCTTCGATCCGCTCTACACCAAGGAGATCGTCATCTACGGCATACTCTTCGCCGGGCTCTGGCAGGGCACGGGGCTGGTCATGTGCCTGATGCTGGCGGGCCTGCGCGGCATAGACGAGGACATCTGGAAGGCTGCCCGCGTCGACGGCATCCCGATGTGGAAGACCTATCTCTTCATCGTCATCCCGATGATGCGCCCGGTGTTCATCACCACGCTGGTGATCATCACGTCGGGCATCGTCAAGCTCTACGACCTCGTCGTGGCGCAGACCGGCGGCGGCCCCGGCAACGCTTCGGAAGTGCCGGCCAAATACGTCTACGAATTCATGTTCCGGGCGCAGAATCTCGGCCAGGGCTTTGCCGCCTCGACGATGATGCTCCTGACCGTCGCGATCATCCTCGTGCCCTGGGCCTATCTCGAATTCGGGCGGAGGCGCTGAGATGTCGAATCCCGCCACGCTCGCCGCCGCCGTCGCCGGCGCTTCGGCCATCGCGAAGGATCTCGCCGGCCCGCGCGGCCCAAAACCGCGCGCCGCCTTCTCGCGCCGCAACATCATCCTCTACGGCACGCTCATCATGGTGGCGCTCTATTATCTGCTGCCGCTCTACGTGATGGTCGTGACCTCGCTGAAGGGGATGCCGGAGATCCGTCTCGGCAACATCTTCTCGCCGCCGATGGAAATCACCTTCGAGCCCTGGGTAAAGGCCTGGGCGACCGCCTGCACCGGGCTGAACTGCGACGGGCTCTCCAGGGGCTTCTGGAACTCGGTGCGGATCACCGTGCCGTCGGTGTTCCTGTCGATCGCCATCGCCTCGGTGAACGGCTACGCGCTCGCCAACTGGCGCTTCAAGGGAGCGGAGACCTTCTTCATCATCCTGATCTTCGGGGCCTTCATCCCCTATCAGGTCATGCTCTATCCGATCGTCATCCTGCTGCGCGAGATCGGCCTCTACGGCACACTGACCGGCCTCGTCCTGGTGCATTCGATCTTCGGCATGCCCATCCTGACGCTGCTCTTCCGCAACTATTTCGCGTCGCTGCCGGAGGAGCTGTTCAAGGCCGCGCGCGTCGACGGCGCGGGATTCTGGGGCATCTATTTCCGCATCATGCTGCCGATGAGCCTGCCGATCTTCGTAGTCGCCATCATCCTGCAGGTCACCGGCATCTGGAACGATTTTCTGTTCGGCGTCGTCTACACCCGGCCCGACACCTATCCGATGACGGTGCAGCTCAACAACATCGTCAACTCCACGCAGGGCGTGAAGGAATACAACGTCAACATGGCGGCGACCCTCATCACCGGGCTGGTGCCGCTCGCCATCTACTTCATCTCCGGAAAACTCTTCGTGCGCGGCATCGCCGCCGGCGCGGTCAAAGGGTGAGCATGCCGATGATTTCCGCCCCCTCCACCATGCTTCGCATGGTCCCCCTCCCCCGCTTCGCAGGGGAGGAACCGGAAGCGTCGTCGCTCGGATCCTCCCCCGTTTACGGGGGAGGGGGACCACGTAGTGGTGGAGGGGGCGGTACAAGCACAACCATCGCCGCCGGAGCACTTGCATGACCAGCGTCGCGATCAAGGATTTGTCGCTGAACTTCGGCGCCGTGTCGGTGCTGAAGGACCTCAACCTGGACATCGAGGAGGGCGAGTTCCTGGTGCTGCTCGGACCGTCGGGCTGCGGCAAGTCGACCTTGCTCAACTGCATCGCCGGCCTGCTCGACGTCTCGGACGGGCAGATCTTCATCAAGGGCAAGAACGTCACCTGGGAGGAGCCCAAGGACCGCGGCATCGGCATGGTGTTCCAGTCCTACGCGCTCTACCCGCAGATGTCGGTGAAGGGGAACCTCTCCTTCGGCCTGAAGAATGCCGGCGTGCCCCGGGACGAGATCGAGCGGCGCATCGCGCGCACCGCCGAGATCCTGCAGATCGAGCCGCTGCTCCAGCGCAAGCCCTCGCAGCTTTCCGGCGGCCAGCGCCAGCGCGTCGCCATCGGCCGCGCGCTGGTGCGCGACGTCGACGTCTTCCTGTTCGACGAGCCGCTGTCGAACCTCGACGCCAAGCTGCGCTCGGAGCTGCGCGTCGAGATCAAGCGGCTGCACCAGAAGCTCGCCAACACGATGATCTACGTGACGCACGACCAGATCGAGGCGATGACGCTCGCCGACCGCATCGCCGTGATGAAGGGCGGCCTCATCCAGCAGCTCGGCGCCCCGCAGGAGATCTACAAGCGGCCGGTCAACCGCTTCGTCGCCGGCTTCATCGGCTCGCCGGGCATGAATTTCCTCGACGGCGACGTCGCCGTGCGGGACGGCGCGGCGCGCTTCGTCGCCGACGGGCTGGACATACCGCTCGCCAGTTACGGCTTCGACGCCGCCGGCGCCAGGCCGGGGGCCGCCGCGCTCGGTATCCGCCCCGAACATGTCGGCATCAATTCGGGCGAGGACTGGCCCTTTTCGGCCAGGGTGCCGGTCGAGGTGGTCGAGCCGATGGGCTCCGACACGCTGGTCTGGACGCGGCTCGGCAAGCAGAACCTCACCGTGCGCGTCTCCTCCGAGCGCGCGCCAGACGTAGGCGACACCGTCGCCATCGGCTTCGATCCGATGAACGCGTCGCTCTTCGACGCGACCTCGGGAGAACGTCTTTGATCGCAGTTAACCGGGTGGCCCCAAGCGCCCGGCATTTAGAAAGGGAAAAAAATGAACTGGTCAATGCAGCTCTACAGCGCGCGCAACTTCCAGCCCTGGGACAAGGTGCTGAAGCTGCTCGGCGAAGCCGGCTACAGGCAGGTCGAGGGTTTCGGCGGCGTCTATGACGACCCCGCGAGCCTGCGCAAGGAACTCGACCGGAACGGGCTTTCCATGCCGACCGGCCATTTCTCGATCGACATGCTGGAGACCGACTTCGACGGCGCCCGGAAGATCGCCGATGCGCTCGGCATTACGACGATGATCTGCCCCTACCTCAACCCGGACGCGCGGCCGGAAGCCACGGCCGCCGGCTGGCGCGGCTTCGGCGAGCGGCTGGCGAAGGTGGGCGCGCGCGCGAAGAAGGACGGCTACGGCTTCGCCTGGCACAACCACGATTTCGAGTTCAAGAAGCTCGCCGACGGCTCCGTGCCGCAGGAGCACATCCTGTCCGTCGCGCCCGACATCGGCTGGGAGATCGACGTCGCCTGGGTGGTGCGCGGCGGCGATGACCCGCTGCCCTGGATCGACAGGCACGGCAAGCGCATCGTCGCCGTCCACGTCAAGGACATCGCCAGGCCGGGCGAAGGCAAGGACGAGGACGGCTGGTCGGATGTCGGCCACGGCACGATCGACTGGAAGGGCCTGCTCGCGGCACTGCGCGAAAAGTCGGCGGCGAAATATTTCATCATGGAACAGGACAACCCGAACGACTTCGAGCGCTTCGCGCGACGCTCGATCGAGTCGGTGAACAAGTACTGATCGTCAACACGGACAGCCATTTTCAGGAGCGAGTTACAATGGCACGCAAGCTCGGGGTCGGCATCGTTGGATGCGGCAACATATCGACCACCTATTTTTCACTCTCGCCGCTGTTCAAGGGCATCGAGGTCAGATCCTGCGCCGACATCAATCCGGCGGTGGCGAAGGCCAAGGCCAAGGAGTACGGCGTGCGCGCGGAAAGCGTCGCCGATCTGCTCGCGGCCGACGATGTCGACATCGTCGTCAACCTGACGATACCGGCGGTGCATTACGAGATCTCGCGGCAGGCGCTCGACGCCGGCAGCCACGTCTATTCGGAAAAACCCTTCGTGCTGTCGGTCAAGGAGGGGCTGGACCTGAAGAAGCGCGCGGCGAAGAAGGGGCTTCGCGTCGGCTCGGCTCCTGACACTTTCCTCGGCGGCGCCCACCAGCTCGTGCGCGACCTGATCGACAAGGGCAAGCTCGGTAGGATCACCGGCGGTACCTGTCATGTGATGAGCCACGGCATGGAGCACTGGCACCCCAATCCCGACTTCTTCTTCCAGCCCGGCGCCGGGCCGGTGCTCGACATCGGCCCCTACTACATCACCAACCTGGTGCAGCTCATCGGCCCGGTGAGGCGGGTGACGGCGCTCGCCGCGACGCCGCAGAAATTCCGCACCATCGCCAACGGTCCGCGCAACGGCCAGAAGGTGCCGGTCGACACGCCGACCACCATCCATTCGGTGCTCGAATTCGACAACGGCGCGCTGGTGACGCTGAACGCGAGCTGGGACGTCTGGGCGCACGGCCACGCGCCGATGGAGCTCTACGGCGAGGAAGGCACCGTCTACGTCCCCGACCCGAACTTCTTCGGCGGCAATGTGCGCTACACGACCGGCTCCAGCGAGGTGAAGAGGACCCCGGCCTGGCAACATCCCTTCGGCGTGCCCAACCAGAAGCACAGCCATGGCATGATGGCGAACTACCGCACCGCCGGGCTGGCCGACATGGCGCTCGCCATCCAGGGCGACCGCCCGCACCGCTGCTCGCTGGAACTGGCGCTGCACGTGGTCGACGTGATGACGGCGATCCTGAAATCGGCCGAAACAGGAAAGTTCGTCGCCATGCAGACCACCTGCGAACGCCCCGCCGCGCTCGGCCCGAAAGAGGCGAAGGCGCTGCTGGCGAAGAGGGCCTAGGCTCGGAAATCGCTTTCAAAGAAAACCCCTCCCGCAGGCGGGAGGGGTTTTCACTACTTCCGCTATCTCGTCCATAAGACCGACCGCGCAAGCAATCGCCAAGTAATGGTTAAGTACTGGCGCCACGCCGTACTTCTCAGCTATACTCGCTTCGACGAGCAGTGGCAGGAGAGCACGAATGAACCGTTTGTTCTCGGCAATGGCGGCGTTGGCTCTGACCGTCGGACTGGCTCCAACCCTGGCGCAGGCGCAGGATCTTTCCCCAACTGAACTGCAGAAGCGCGCCATCGAGCGCCGCGCCGTCGAAGCGGCGATCTGGGGCATGCCGGCGGTCAATACCGACCTGATGCGCCAGGAGATGCTGACCAAGACAGCAGGCAAGGTGAACCAGATCATTTACTGGGGCCGGCCGCTCGACTGGCACAACCAGACGCTTACCCCCAATCCCGACGCCATCTATTTCATGGCGTTCTATGACACCAAGGAGGTCGGTCCCGTCGTACTCGAGATCCCACCCGGCGATGCTCGTGCCTCGGTCACGGGCAATATCGTCACAGTCTGGCAGACGGCGATTGAAGACGTCGGATTGCTGGGCGTCGACGAGGGCGCCGGCGGGAAATTCGCCATACTTCCTCCTGGCTACAAGGACCAGGTGCCCGACGGCTTCATCGCTCTGCAATCGGACACGTACAGCGGCTATGCGCTGATACGCTCCAGCCTGAAGAGCCACGGCGATGCCGATGTGGCGAAAGCCGTCGCATACGGCAAAGGCATCAAGTTCTACCCGCTTTCGGCCGCGGGCAACCCTCCTGCAACGATTTTCACCGACGTGCAGGACGTGGATTACGACAGCACCATCCGTTACGATGCGAGCTTCTACGAAAATCTCGACAGGGTTGTGCAGGGCGAGCCTTGGCTCGAGCGTGACCGCGCGATGATCGACCAGTTGCGAACAATCGGCATCGAGAAAGGTAAGACTTTCGCCCCGGACAAGGCGACCACGGCGATCCTGAATTCCGCGATCAAAGAAGCAAAGACGCTGCTCGAAACGCGCTACGATGCCGGCTTTCCCCCGTTCTTCCCGGACAGCCGCTGGATGCTGCCGACGCTCCAGGAGGCGATGGACGGGCAAGGCACCACCTATGCAGATCCCGATCGCTACGCCATCGACGCTCGTGCCCTGCTCTACACCTACGGCTATATCTCAATAAAGCGTCCGGGGACGGCACAGTTCTATCTCGTCTCGATCCGCGACAAGGACGGCGATGGTTACGACGGGGCCAAGACATATCGCCTGACCGTCCCGCCGAACGTGCCGGTCGAGCAGTACTGGTCGGTGACGGCCTATGACCGCGAGACGCATGCGCTGATCAAGAATATGGACCGCGCCAGTCGCGCCTCGAACGCCGCCGAACTGCAGAAGAACGCCGACGGCTCGGTTGACATCTTCTTCGGCCCGAAGGCGCCGGCCGGAAAAGAGACCAACTGGGTGGCTACCGATCCCGCGCGCGGGTTCGAGCTGATGTTCCGCCTCTACGGGCCGAAGAAGGAGTTCTTCGCCAAGGCGTGGACGATGCCCGACGTCGAGAAGGTCGCGGCGCAGTAGGACAGGCGTTCCCACGCGCGAATTGACTCCACGGAGATATGACGATGGCAACCGACAGTCTATCGATCGACAGGCGCAACCTGCTGCTTACGAGTGTCGCGCTGGCAGCCGGCGCTGGAATATCACCGTCGGCGTCCGGAGCCCACGCAGCCGAACTCAACCCGCAGCCCTTGCCGCCGTCGCCGGGTTGGGACCAGGCGCTGCCTTCCGGTCCGGATGCGAGCGTGAAAATCACCGAGGCCTATGCCGCGCACGTGGCGCGCGACGCCTTCTTCTGGGCCTGGCCGCTGGTCAACATGTACAACCGCCGGCTGGCGTTCTCGACGATGAAAGAACACAGATATGTCGGCCCTCTGCTCGAAGCGCCGCTCAACGAGCTCACCATGCTCACGGACTATGTCGATCCGGAAGAGCGTAACGTCGCCTGCCCCAACCAGGACGTCGTCTACGGCTTGGGCCTGCTTGCGCTGGATGTTTCGCCGGTGGTGGTTCAGGTGCCGGATTTCGGCGACCGCTTCTGGGTCTATCAGATTGTCGATCTGCGCACGGACAGCTTCGTCCAGCTTGGCAAGATGCATGGCAGCACTCCCGGCTTCTACCTCCTCGTCGGGCCCGATTGGGATGACGAGGTGCCGAAGGGCATCACACGCGTCTTCCGGTCATCCAGCAGTACCGGCCTCGTTGCGCCACGTATCGCCCAGGACGACACATCGGAAGACAAGAGCGCGATCCAGAGCGTGCTGACCGGCATCGCGATGTATCCGCTCGCGGAATACGACGGACGCATGAAGAGCATCGAGTGGAGCAAGCTGCCGAAGGTTCCCGGTGCTTCGCACGGCGAAGAGGAAACGCGATGGGTGTTTCCGGAAAAATTCTTCGACGAGCTTCCAATAGTGCTTGCCGATGCGCCGCCGCTGCCCGGCGAGGAAGCGCGCTATGCTCAGGTGCTCGCGGTGCTGGCGGCCGCAAAGGATAATCGCGAACTGAAGCAGGCGATGATCGAGGCCGCCAGGGATGCGGAAGAGAACCTCGTGAACCCGCTGTTCCAGTTCCGCAACTACGGCCAGCAACTGCCGCACCACTGGAGCACGATCTCCAACGAGTCCGCCTTCGGGACGGACTATTTCACCCGCACGGCGGTCGCGAAGTCGAACATCCTCGTCAACTCGCCTGACGAGACGAAGTATTTTTATCAGGACCTCGACGCCTCGGGCGCGCGGCTGAACGACGCCAACCGCTATACCGTGACCTTCGCCAAAGACGGAACGCCTCCCGTCAACGGCTTCTGGTCGCTCTCGATCTACAACGAGCACCATTTCTTCGTCGCCAACGCGATCAACCGCTTCTCGGTCGGCACGAAGAACAAGGGGCTCAAGCTTTCCGCCGACGGCTCGCTGACGATTTATGTCCAGGCCGATGAGCCTGCGGACGCGGTTCAGCGCGCCAACTGGTTGCCGGCCCCGAAGGGCGACTTTTCGCTTTATGTACGCGCCTACTGGCCGAAGCCGGCGGTCATGGACGGCTCGTGGACGCCGCCTCCCGTCGAAAAAATCAACTGACGTTGCAAGCGCCTGCTGTCTAACGTGCCACCACGCCCGCGACATAGGCGACGATGGCGAGGTAGGTCAGTCCGTGCAGGAGCTGGTCGAAGCCGATCGCGTTCCAGAAGCGGGCGCCGTCCAGCCAGCCGAAATAGCGGACCGTTTTCTCCTTGCCCCAGTCTATATGGTAGTGGACGATATATTCGGCGATCAGCACCGGCACGATCAGCGAGACGGGCGTCGCCACGGCGACCAGCGCGATGAGCGTTCCCGCCACGTGGATGCCCGAATGGACGAGCCCTCCGGGCGCACCGTAGATGCCTTTCTGGTGCACCTGCCATTTGGTCTGCAGCACGAAATCGCAGACGAAATGCTTGACCAGCAACAGGGCAAACAGCGCGATCGCGACAGAGGTCATCCAAGCACCCACTTCCAGCCGGCGCACGCATGCCGGGCGGTCAAACTGCGTGACGGCAGTCACTTATGTCAATTGCAGGGATAGCTGACGTTGCGCAAGCGCAACCTTCATCGGCATGCCGGATTGCGCAAGCGGCCGCAAATCACCATTTTCGGCGCAGAATGAGTTCCAGTGAAAATTTCGCCGCCCGGCTAGCGTTCCGCAGCTCCACCGCCGACCAGCCGCCGCTCGGCGTGCAACTGGCGACTTTGCGGCACCTGAAACGTTTCTTCGCGCAGGTCTGGCGGACCAGTCCGCCGCTGATGGTGGCGAGCATCGTGCTGCGCCTGTTCAGCGCCCTACAGCCGCTGCTCCTCCTCTATATCGGCAAGCTGATCATCGACGAGGTGGTCAGGCAGACCGGCATGCCGGCGCCTGGCCCAACCTTTTCCGACTGGCTAGCCAGCGGCCGGCTGGTGCCTGTCGCCGAACTGCTGGCGCTCGAATTCGCGCTGGTCGTGGCGGCGGACCTGCTGACGCGCGCGATCGCGCTGGTCGACAGCGTGCTCTCCGAGCTGCATTCCAACACGGTCAGCATGGAGCTGATGCGCCATGCGGCGAGCCTCGACCTCCGCCATTTCGAATCCAGCGAATACCAGGACCGGCTGGAGCGCGCCCGCCGCCAGGCCGCCGGCCGCAACGCGCTGCTCGCGCAGATCTTCGGACAGGGCCAGTCGATCGTCACCATCGTCTCGCTGGCGGTCGGCCTGCTGGTCTACGCGCCCTGGCTGATCCTGCTGCTCCTCGTCTCCTTCGCGCCCTCGGTGATCAGCGAGGCGAAGTTCAACACGCGCTCCTACTATCTGAACCGCATGCGCTCGCCCGAGCGGCGCGAACTCGAATATCTGCGCTATATCGGGGCAAGTGCGGAGACGGCCAAGGAGATAAAGCTCTTCGGACTCGGCGCCTTCCTCGTCGGCCGCTTCAAGCGGCTGGCCGACACCATCATGCAGGACAACCGGCGGCTCGCCACCCAGCGCGCCATCTGGGGCGGCCTGTTCGCGGCGCTCTCCAGCATGGCCTATTACGGCGCCTACGCCTACATCGTATGGCGCACGGTCGAAGGCCAGTTCTCGCTCGGCGACCTCGCCTTCCTGTCCGGCTCTTTCCTGAGGCTCAACGGCCTGTTCGGCCAGATGCTGATCGGCGTCACCAACATCGCCGGACAGTCGCTCTATCTCGACGACCTGTTCTCCTTCTTCGACATCAAGCCGACCATCTCGTTGTCGCCGAACCCAAAGCCGTTTCCGCAGCCGATCCGCCAGGGCATCGTCTTCGAGAATGTCGGCTTCCGCTATCCGGACACCGAGCGCTGGGCCGTGCGCGGCCTGAATTTTTCGCTCAAGGCCGGCGAGGCGCTGGCGCTGGTCGGCGAGAACGGCGCCGGCAAGACCACCATCGTCAAGCTCTTGACCCGCCTCTACGACCCCGACGAAGGCCGCATCCTAGTCGACGGCGTCGATCTCAGGGACATCGACATCGTCGACCTCAGGACGCATATCGGCGTCATCTTCCAGGACTTCATCCGCTATTCCTTCACGGCGGCCGAGAACATCGGCGTCGGCCGCGTCGAGGCTGGCGTCGACCGCGAGCGCATCAGGGAAGCGGCGGAGCAAAGCCTCGCGGCCGAGGTCATCGACAGGCTGCCGCTCGGCTACGACCAGCCGCTCGGCAAACTCTTCGCTAGCGGACGCGACCTCTCCGGCGGCGAGTGGCAGAAGGTGGCGATCGCCCGCGCCTATATGCGCGACGCCGAGCTGATCATCCTCGACGAGCCGACCGCAGCCCTCGACGCCAAGGCCGAGGCGGAAGTCTTCCAGCGCTTCAAGGGGCTGGCGAAGGGCAAGACGGCGGTGCTGATCTCGCACCGCTTCTCGACCGTGCGCATGGCCGACCGCATCCTGGTGCTGTCAGGCGGCCGCATCATCGAGAGCGGCTCGCATGACGAGCTGATCGCAAAGCGCGGCGTCTATGCCGACCTCTTCGAGCTGCAGGCGGCGGGCTATCGTTGAGCTCCGCCGCCTCGCACATCTGGCCGTCATGCGCAGTCACGTCGCATATCCGTGACGAGCGACGACCTCTCCTGTTTCGTCATCCTCGGGCTTGTCCCGAGGATCTGCCGGCGCGGGTGAATGTTCCGAGGCAAATCGCGAAACGCAATAGATCCTCGGGACAAGCCCGAGGATGACGGCGTGTCGGGAGGTCCCAGCACAAGGTGGGATGACCGTGTGCTGGGGTCTGCAAGAAGGCCGGGACTGCCGGTGTGTTCGGCTACGAAACCAGCTTCAGCCCGACGATGCCGGACACGATCAGCCCGATGCAGACGAGCCTGCCGACGGTCGCGGGTTCGCCGAGCAGGTAGACGCCGAGGATCGCGGTGCCGACCGCGCCGATGCCGGTCCAGACCGCATAGGCGGTGCCGACCGGCAGCGTCTTCAGCGCGATACCCAGAAGAAAGAGGCTGATCACCATGCTGGCCGCGGTCAGCACGGTCGGCACCAGGCGCGTGAAGCCGTCAGTATATTTGAGGCCGATTGCCCAACCGACCTCGAACAGGCCGGCGACGAAAAGATAGACCCAGCTCATGAAAGAACTCCTCTGCGCCCGGAGCTAGGAAGGGTCGTCCCTTCATGTTGAGGCAAAACGCCCGAGGTCGTCCTCGGGCTTCTATCTAGAACCGTCCAAGCGCCAGGTGAAGCGCCCACCGGTCATGGCTGCCATGCCCCGGAGGCATCAATGGCGATGCCGTATTCCGCGCCGGAATCGAGCATCGTGCGCCACAGGCTCTCGGCGAATGTCGCAAAGACGAGGAGGAAGAACACAGCTTCGCCGGAAGAGTCCTCGCCGCGCCATAGATTGACCGCGGTGTGGTCGATCGAGGTCGCAGCCGCCGCGTCCACGGGGAACACCGCCGGATGCAGGTCGAGCGAGCAGACCTTTGCCAGCAGGTCGCGCGCCTGGAATCCTGAGATGCGTATAAGCGAGCGTCCGTCCGACTGTTCCGACAGCGAAGCCATGCCGGAGAAGGACGTCCGCGCCTTTTCCACCGCCGCGCCACGCGGCGACAGGATGAGAAACTGGTCAGGCCCCGACCAGACCAAAAGCGCGCCCTGGGCAGTCACCGCCTGCGGCCTGGCGGGAGCTGCCTTGCCATAGGCTTCCGCGCAGGCCTGCGCGACGGCGCCCCACTGGCCGCGCCGCGCCATCACCTGCACCAGCTCGAAATCGCTCAGTTCCGCCAGGGTAACGCCGGCGGCGCCTTGCGCCGCGCCGTGGCGGCCGGCGACATGGATGCGCGACAGCGGCGTGGTTGCGGTCCAGTCGAGCTCAACCACGCTGGCGTCCTCCTTCCGGATCGTAGAAGACAGGGTTGCAGAGCTCGACCTCGTAATCCTCGCCGCGCAGCGGATCGTGCGCGACGGCGATCTCGCCGATGCGCTCGCGGCCATGCGTCACGAGGCCCAGCCCCAGCCACTGGTCGAAGGTCGGCGAGAAGCAGACCGAGGTGACGTAGCCGCCATCGGTGTCGGGGGACGGCACCTCACCCTTCTTGATGATATGCGCGCCGGAGCGCAGCCGCCGCGACTGATCGACCGGTTTGATGCCCACCACGACCATGCGGTCGGGCGCGACGAGCGCCTCGCGGCCGGCCATGACGCGGCCGATGAAATCCTTCTTGGTCGACATCATCTTGCCGAGCCCGAGATCGGCCGCCGTCGTCATGCCGTTGAGCTCGGGCCCCGCGACATGGCCTTTCTCGACGCGCATGACGCCGAGCGCCTCGGTGCCGTAGGGGGTCACGCCGAATTTTTCTCCGGCGGTCATCAGCTTGCGCACCAGCGCGTCGCCGAAGCGGGCCGGCACCGAGATCTCGAACGCCATCTCGCCCGAGAAGGAGATGCGGAAGAGCCGCGCCTTGACGCCGCCGCGCAAGAGCACCTCGCGCACGGCCATGAACGGGAAGCCCTCGTTGGAGAGGTCCTCGGAGGGATCGACGATCTCCTTCAGCAGGTCCCGCACCTTCGGCCCGGCGATCGAGAACTGCGCCCACTGGTCGGAGACCGAGGCGAGCTGCACGTCGAGCTCGGGGAACAGGATTTGACGGCAGAATTCGAGATGCTGCATCACCGGCCCGGCCTTGGCCGTGGTGGTGGTCAGGAAATAGTGGTCCTCGGCAAGCCGCGAGGTGGTGCCGTCGTCATAGACGATGCCGTCCTCGCGCAGCATCAACCCGTAGCGCGCCTTGCCGACGGCGAGGCTGGAGAAGGTGTTGATGTAGACGCGGTCGAGGAAGGCGCCGGCGTCGGGACCATGCACGTCAATCTTGCCGAGGGTGGAGACGTCGCAGAAGCCGACGCCGCTCCTGACCGCCTTGACCTCGCGCGTCACCGATTCCAGCCAGTCCTTCTCGCCCTTTTTCGGATACCACTGCGCGCGCTTCCACAGGCCGGTGTCGACGAAGACGGCGCCCTGCTCGGCCGCCCAGTGATGCGAGGGCGTCAACCGGACGCTGTGGAAATTCTCGTCGCGGTGATGGCCGGCGAGCGCGCCGATGGCGACCGGCACATAGGGCGGCCGGTAGATGGTGGTGCCGGTCTCGGGTATCGAGCGGCCGGTCAGCTCCGCCATGATGGCGAGGCCCTGGGTGTTCGACGTCTTGCCCTGGTCGGTCGCCATGCCGAGCGTCGTGTAGCGCTTCAGGTGCTCGACCGACTGGAAACCCTCGAGCGCCGCGAGCGCCACGTCGGACGCCGTCACGTCGTTCTGGAAATCGACGAAGGCTTTTTTCTTACCCTTCACGTGCCAGACGGGCTTCAGCGCATAGGTGGCATCGTCGTCGGAGGAAGGCGCGGCACCCGCACTGTTGCCGAAGCCGAGATCGGCCGCGGCCGCCGCGCCGGCCGCATGACCTTCCTTCAGGCATCCCGCCAGCGAGAAGACGCCGTTGGCCGAGCCCGCCGCAACCATGCCGACAGGGCCGCCATCAGGCACGAAGGCGGCGATGTCGTCGCGCCATTTCGGCCGGCCGCGATGCTGCGAGGTGAGCCCCACCGATGGGTTCCAGCCGCCGGAGACGGCGAGCCCGTCGGCTTCGAGCGTCGCAGTCGCGCCGCCTGCAAGCGCCACGGCGATCTTGCCGGTGCCCGCCTTGCCGCCGTCGACATGGTCGACCACGCCGTTCAGCACCGCGAAGCCGTGCTTCGATGCAAGCGCGCGCTGCCCGGCCGAGACCTCGGCGCGCGCGTCGACCACGCCGGCGATGGTCAGTCCGGAGGCGAGCGCGGCGTCCACCGTCTTCCAGCCGTCGTCATTGTTGGTGAAGAGCGCCAGCCGCTTCGCCGGCGCCGCCGCATAGCGATTGATGTAGGTGCGCACCGCCGACGCCAGCATCACGCCGGGCACGTCGTTGCCGCCGAAGACGACCGGCCGCTCCAGCGCGCCCGCCGCCACCACAGTGCGCTTCGCCACGATGCGCCAGAGGCGCTGGCGCGGCTGGTGCTCGGGCGGCACGGGCACATGGTCGTTGACGCGCTCGAGGGCGGCATGCGTGCCGTGGTCGAAGGCGCTGGTCACCGTGGTGCGCGTCATGATGCGGACATCGGGCATGGCGCCGAGTTCTTCCACCGCACGCGCGACCCAGTCGGCAGCAGGCATGCTGTCGATCGTGCCGCCGTCCGACAGCAGTCGTCCGCCAAGCGTGGCGTCTTCCTCGCAGAGGATGACGCGTGCGCCGGCGCGCCCCGCCGCAAGCGCGGCCGCCAGTCCGGCCGGCCCGCCGCCTGCGACGAGCACGTCGCAGTGGGCCCAGGCTTTTTCATAATGGTCCGGGTCGCTCTCCGGCGCCGCTCGGCCAAGGCCGGCGGCGCGGCGGATCAGCGGCTCGTAGAACTTTTCCCAGAGCGCGCCGGGCCACATGAAGGTCTTGTAGTAGAAGCCGGCGACGAAGATCGGCGCCGCCAACTGGTTGACCGACAACAGGTCGAAGGAAAGCGACGGCCAGCGGTTCTGGCTGGCGGCGACCAGACCGTCATAGAGCTCGACCGTGGTGGCGCGCGTGTTGGGCTCGCGGCGCGCGCCGCTGCGCAGCTCGACCAGCGCGTTCGGCTCCTCCGAGCCTGCCGTCAATATGCCGCGCGGGCGATGGTACTTGAACGAGCGGCCTACCAGTTTTACGCCGTTGGCGATGAGCGCCGAGGCCAGCGTGTCGCCGGCATAGCCTGACATCGTCTGGCCGTCGAAGCTGAAGCCCAGCGGCTTGCCGCGGTCGATCAGTCCGCCCGAAGCGAGGCGGTGCGTCTGCCCACCCGCGCTCATGACGCCGCCTTCGCGGCGCCCGCGCCGGCAGCCGCTTCGACCGAGAATATCTCATGCGTGACCGTGTTGCGGCGCACCTTCAGCCAGGAGCGGCAGCCGCCGCCGTGGTACCAAAACTCCTCCATCTCGCCGGCGACGTTGTCGCGCAGATAGACGTAGTCGTAGACGGCCTCCTCGCCGGCATCGGGGCCGGGGCGCTTCGGCTTTGCGTCGCCCAGATAGGAGAACTCGCCGTTCTCGCGCGGGCCGCAGAATGGACAGGCTATGCGCATCTCGTCCTTGCCGTCCTCAATGCAGGTTGGGTTGGGCGCCCTGGCCCTTTTCGTCGATCATCGCGCCGCGGCGGAAGCGGTCCAGCCGGAAGCGCGTCGCCTCCTTGTGCGGCTCGTCGCGCGCCAGCAGATGGGCGAAGACCAGACCCGACGCGGGCGTCGCCTTGAAGCCGCCATAACACCAGCCGGCGTTGAGATAGAGCCCATCGACCGGCGTCCTGTCGATGATCGGCGAGCCGTCCATCGACATGTCCATGATGCCGCCCCACTGGCGCAGCAGCCGCACGCGCCCGATGATCGGCATCAGCGCCATGCCGCCTTCGCAGACGTCCTCCACGACCGGCAGGTTGCCGCGCTGGGCGTAGGAATTGTAGCCGTCTATGTCGCCGCCGAAGACCAGCCCGCCCTTGTCCGACTGGCTGACGTAGAAATGCCCGGCGCCGAAGGTGATCACATTGGGGATCAGCGGCTTGATGCCCTCCGAGACGAAGGCCTGCAGCACATGGCTCTCGATCGGCAGCCTGAGGTCGGCCATCGCCGCGACGCGCGACGAGCTTCCGGCGACCGCCATGCCGACCTTGCCGGCGCCGATTTTTCCGCGCGACGTTTCCACGCCGGTCACGCGGCCGCCGGCGTCGCGGACGAAACCGGTGACCTCGCAGTTCTGGATGATGTCGACGCCGAGCCGGTCGGCCGCATGGGCGTAACCCCAGACGACGGCGTCATGGCGTGCGGTGCCGCCGCGCCGCTGCAGCAGGCCGCCTTCGATGGGAAAGCGCGCATTGTCGAAGTTGAGGAACGGCACCATCTTGCGCACCGCAGTGCGGTCGAGCAGTTCGGCGTCGATGCCGTTGATGCGCATCGCATTGCCGCGCCTCGCATAGGCGTCGCGCTGCGCGTCGGAATGGTAGAGGTTCAGCACGCCGCGCTGGCTGACCATGGTGTTGTAGTTGAGATCGCGCTCCATCGTCTCCCAGAGCTTCATCGACAGCTCGTAGAAGCCGATATTGCCGGGAAGCAGGTAGTTGGAGCGGATGATGGTGGTGTTGCGGCCGGCATTGCCGGAACCGATCCAGCCCTTCTCCAGCACCGCGACGTTCCTGATGCCGTATTCGGCGGCGAGGTGATAGGCGGTGGCGAGGCCGTGGCCGCCGCCGCCGATGATCACCACGTCGTAGCGGGGCTTCGGTTCGGCGTCGCGCCAGGTGCGCGGCCATTTCTTGTGGCCCGACAAAGCGGCGCGGGCGAGCGAGAAGATCGAATATTTCATAGTCCGTGCTTCTGACTCGCCGCCTGCCTGGTTTCCCGGAGCATGATCCTATCCGAAAACCGGTTCCCGCTTTTAGCCGGCGCGGGACTTCGGTCCGGGATCATGCCCCGCCCTAGATGTCGAGCGTATGGTCGCGCTCCCACTGGGTGAAGTGGGAAGCATAGGAATTCCATTCCTGGTGCTTGAGCTTTAGATATGCCGACGAGAATTCCTCTCCCAGCGCCGCTTTCAGCGACTTGTCCTTGTCGAACTCCCGGAGCGCGTCGAGAAGGTTGAGCGGCAGCTTGGGCGCGCCCTTCACCTTGTGGCCGTTCTGGTACATGTCGATGTCGTAGCGCTTGCCGGGATCGGCCTTCGAGCGGATACCGTCGAGGCCGGCGGCGATGATGACCGCCTGCATCAGGTACGGGTTCGCCGCGCCGTCGGGCAGGCGCAGCTCGAAGCGGCCCGGCCCCGGCACACGCACCATGTGGGTGCGGTTGTTGCCGGTCCAGGTCACGCTGTTCGGCGCCCAGGTCGCGCCCGAGACGGTGCGCGGCGCATTGATGCGCTTGTAGGAGTTGACCGTCGGGTTGGTGATCGCAGCGAGCGCGGAGGCATGTTTCATGATGCCGCCGAGGAAATGCCTGCCCTTCTGAGACAGGCCGAGCTCCATCTTCGGGTCGGCGAAGACGTTGACCTTACCGGCCTTGTCCCACACCGAGATATGGGCGTGACAGCCATTGCCGGTGAGGCCCTGGAAGGGCTTCGGCATGAAGGTCGCGCGCAGCCCATGTTTCTCCGCGATCGAGCGCACCATGAACTTGAAGAAGGAATGCTTGTCGGCCGTCGCCAGCACGTCGTCGAAGGCCCAGTTCATCTCGAACTGGCCGTTGGCGTCCTCATGGTCGTTCTGGTAGGGGCCCCAGCCGAGCGCCAGCATGTGGTCGCAGATCTCGGCGATCACGTCGTAGCGGCGCATGATCGCCTGCTGGTCGTAGCAGGGTTTCGAGGCCGTATCCGCCGCGTCGGAGATCGCCGTGCCGTCTGCCGAGATCAGGAAGAACTCGGCCTCGACGCCGGTCTTCACCCGCATGCCTTCGGATGCCGCTTCCGCGACCAGCCGCCTCAGCGTGTCGCGCGGCGCCTGCGCCACCGACTTGTCCTCCATGACGCAGTTGGCCGCCACCCAGGCGACCTCCGGCTTCCACGGCAACTGGATCACCGAATCCGGATCAGGCACCGCCAGCATGTCGGGATGTGCCGGCGTCAGGTCGAGCCAGGTGGCGAAGCCGGCAAAGCCCGCACCCTCTTTCTGCATGTCCCCTATCGCCGCCGCCGGCACCAGCTTGGCGCGCTGACCCGAGAACAGGTCAGTGTAGGAGATCATGAAATATTTGACGCCGTTCTTCCTTGCAAATTGCGCGAGATCAGTTGCCAATGGAATTCCCCATTTGATTTTTGAATGTTCCCCTGGCTGTTTTTAGTATTGTTGTCGCCAGCAGTCGATTGGATCAGAAGCCCTTTCCAGGTATCCAGTTCGTGCCAGCAAGCGGCACCTGCGCCATCGCCGCCGCCTCGACGGTCAGCGCACACAAGTCCTCGGGCTCCAGATTGTGCACGTCGTTCTTGCCACAGGCGCGGGCGATGGTCTGCGTCTCCAGCGTCATCACCTTGAGATAGTTGGCGAGGCGACGGCCGGCCGCGACCGGGTCGAGCCGCTTCATCAGTTCCGGGTCCTGCGTGGTGATGCCGGCGGGGTCCTTGCCCTCGTGCCAGTCGTCATAGGCTCCCGCCGTGGTGCCTAGCGCATTGTACTCGGCCTCCCAGCGCGGGTCGTTGTCGCCCAGCGCCACAAGTGCCGCTGTGCCGATCGACACAGCGTCGGCTCCGAGCGCCAGCGCCTTCGCCACGTCGGCGCCGTTCCGGATGCCGCCCGAGACGATAAGCTGCACCTTGCGATGCATGTTGAGGTCCTGCAGCGCCTGGACCGCCGGCCTTATGCAGGCGAGCGTCGGCTGGCCGACATTCTCGATGAACACCTCCTGCGTCGCCGCCGTGCCGCCCTGCATGCCGTCGAGCACGACCACGTCGGCGCCCGCCTTCACCGCCAGCGCGGTGTCGTAATAGGGCCTGGCGCCGCCGACCTTGATGTAGATCGGCTTCTCCCAGTCGGTGATCTCTCGGATTTCGAGGATCTTGATCTCAAGGTCGTCGGGGCCGGTCCAGTCGGGATGGCGGCAGGCCGAGCGCTGGTCGATGCCCTGCGGCAGGTCGCGCATCGCGGCGACGCGGTCGGAAATCTTCTGGCCGAGCAGCATGCCGCCGCCGCCGGGTTTGGCGCCCTGGCCGACGACGATCTCGATCGCGTCGGCGCGCCTGAGGTCGCGTGGGTTCATGCCGTAGCGCGACGGCAGGTACTGGTAGACCAGCGTCTTCGAATGGCCGCGTTCCTCTTCGGTCATGCCGCCGTCGCCGGTGGTGGTCGAGGTGCCGGCGAGCGTCGCGCCGCGCCCGAGCGCCTCCTTGGCCGGGCCCGACAGCGAGCCGAAGCTCATGCCGGCGACGGTGATCGGGATCTTCAGCTCGATCGGCTTCTTCGCATGGCGCGCGCCGAGCACGACCGAGGTGTCGCAGCGCTCACGGTAGCCTTCGAGCGGATAGCGCGAGATCGACGCGCCGAGGAACAGGAGGTCGTCGAAATGCGGCAGCTTGCGCTTCGCACCGGAGCCGCGGATGTCGTAGATGCCGGTCGCCGCGGCGCGGCGGATTTCCGACAGCGTGTAGTCGTCGAACGTGGCCGACTTGCGCGGCGTGGTCGGTGGGTTCTTGTAGGTCATTCTTGTGCCCCCGGTCCGCTCAATACGCGTCGGCGTTGTCGATGTTGAAATTGTAGAGCGTGCGGGCCGAGCCGTAGCGGGTGAACTCCTCCGGCTTCACGCCCTTCACGCCGGCCGCGTCGAGCAGCTTCTGCAGGCGGTCGATATGCTTGGGGTGCATCTTCTTCTTCACGCAGTCGGCGCCGAGGCTCTTCACCTTGCCGCGCACGAACAGCTTCGCCTCGTAGATGGAATCGCCGAGCGCGTCGCCGGCGTCGCCGAGCACGACCAGCGTGCCGGTCTGCGCCATGAAGGCCGACATGTGGCCGATATCGCCATGCACCACGATGTCGATGCCCTTCATCGAGATGCCGCAGCGCGACGAGGCGTTGCCCTCGATGACCAGCAGGCCGCCGCGGGCGGTGGCGCCGGCATACTGGCTGGCGTCGCCCTTCACGACGATGGTGCCCGACATCATGTTCTCGCCGACGCCGGGGCCGGCCGAGCCGTGCACGGTGATCGCGCCGCCGTCGTTCATGCCGCCGCAATAATAGCCGACGGAGCCGCGCACATCGATCTGCACGGGCTGGTCGACGCCGGCCGCAACCGCGTGGCTGCCCTTGGGATTGATCACCTCCCAGGCGGTTTCGTTCGAACCGTTCTTGAGTTGATGAAGCGCGTGGTTGAGCTCACGCAACGAGGTTTTGGCTAGATCGACGGTCGGCATCAATGCTCCCAGAAATAGACTTTTGCCGGCTCGGGCTCCCACACCCGTGCATCCTCGATGCCGGGCAGGTTGGCGAGCGCGCGGTATTCGGAACCGAAGGCGACGTACTGGTCGGTCTCGGCCATGACGGCGGGCTTGCAGGCAATCGGGTCGCGCACCACGCCGAAGCCGTTCTTGGTGCCGACGACGAAGGTGAAGAAGCCGTCGAGGTCGGTCAGCGTCTTCTCCAGCGCCTGGCCGAGATTGTCGCCATGCGCCATCTTGTTGGAGATGAAGGCGGCGGCGACCTCGGTGTCGTTCTCGGTCTCGAACGTCATGCCGTCATGCTTCAGCTCGCGCCTGACATTGTTGTGGTTGGACAGCGAGCCGTTGTGCACCAGGCACTGGTCGGGACCGGTCGAGAAGGGATGCGCACCCATGGTGGTGACGGCCGATTCCGTCGCCATGCGGGTATGGCCGATGCCGTGCGTGCCGGACATCTTGGTGAGGTCGAAACGCTTCACCACGTCGGCCGGCAGGCCTACTTCCTTGAAGATCTCGATGACCTCGCCGACGCCCATGATGCGCACGGAAGGGCGCGCCGCGAGGATCGCGTCGCGCGCCGCCTCGACCTTGTCGGTGGGCACTTCGATGACGGCGTGCGTCGATTTCACGATCACGTCGACCTTGGCGCCGATGGCCTTCTCGACTTCCTTGTCGAGGCCGGCGAAGTCGCCCTTCGGATCGGCCGACTGGATGGTGATCTTGCTCTTCTTTCCGCCGCCCGATCCGTAGATGGCGATGCCCGCGCTGTCCGGACCTCGATCCGACAGGGACACCAGCATTTCGGACAGCAATTCGCCGAGCTTCGGCTCCAGCGACTTGTCCTTCAGAAACAGCCCAACAATGCCGCACATGGCCTTGTCCTTTCAAAAAAAGAGCCTCGCCGATTACTAGCGAAGGCGCGAGATGCTTTCAACTGGGATGAAAAAAATATTCCTCTGATTTAATGTATTGATGCGTCGGAAAACCGCTTTCCAGCATGTCAGGCACCCGATCCCGCCGCGCGGCGGACTGCCTCGTAGCGGATCTTCGCCAAACGGTAGGCATCGGTGATCGAAAGCGCCCAGACGAAGAGGCCGCCGGCGTGCCGCCCGATGAAAGAATGCTCGGGAGTCGTGGTCACGTAGGACAGCACCATGAACAGGATCGCGAAGAGCGCGAAGCAGAGCCCGCGCGTCGCCTGCCCCGCCGCGACATGGCCGGCGCCCGGAAACAGGATCGCCAGGGCGAGGACGAGGCGGGGATTGATGGGCCGGCTCATGGGATACCCTCACGATGCGGGTTCGGGTTCGAGGGCGTCGTTGAGCAGCCTGAGCTCGGCCAGCGCGTTGCGCACGAATTCGGGCGAGACCTGGCTCACCGGAAAACGCATCTGCCGGTAGAGGACATGCGCGCCGCGATCGCCCTCGGCGATCCGCCTTACGCTGCCGGCGCCGCGCGGCGTGATGACGATCTCCTTCAGGGCGGGGTCGGCGAACAGCGTGCGGAACAGGCCGCTGGTGCGCTCGATCGCCGCCTCGGTGACGCCGCGACCGCGCATCAGGAGCGGGAAGTCCGTCGTGAAACTTGGAGCGATGGATTCGGGCAGGCCGAGCACGCGCGAATAGAACTCGGTGCCGATCGGCCGCGCCAGCACCCCGATCGAGGGACGCGGGGCGGCCTCAGGCGCGAGCAGCGTCAGCCTCAGCCAGAGCTGCGGCAAGCGGCGCGGCACCAGGCTGTCGGGCACGACTTCGAGGCTGATCCTGCTGTCACCTCCATATGTCCCGGCGAGCCGCGGATAGCCGTCGCTGCCGACCGTCACGCGGGCATCGTCGAGCAGCCCGGCGGCGGCGTCGAGCAGCGACCGGCGCTGCCTGAGGTCGTCGCGCAGTTCCTTCCTGGCGAGCGCCGCGATCACCGCGACGCCCAGGAGACAGAACAAGGGCAGCCCCATGCTCCCCAGCGAGAGCGGCAGATCGATCCGTTCGAGCGCCGAGAGCATGGGGATCTCAGCCTCAGTAGCCCTGCGGCCGCGGCCACGGCATGGTGAACTGGTCGCCGCGCTTGACGAAGCGGTAGCGCCAGAAATGGAACCACAGCGACGCGAGGATGTAGAAGCAGAGCATCGCGATGAGCTGCGTTCCGTAGCCGAGGAACACCGCGAAGTAGGTCGCCGCGCAGAGCACCAGCAGCACGAAGGCCGGCAGCGGGTGCCACGGATGGACGTAACCACGCTTGATCGTGCCGAGCGGCCACTTCTTGCGGAACATGACCATGTTGAAGGTCATGAAGGTGTAGCCCAGCAGGCCCGACAGGATCGAGAACGTCACCACCTGGTCGAGCGGCGCGCCGAGCGCGAAGATCAGCGCGATCGGGATCAGGAAGACGATCGAACGGTAGGGCGTCCGATAGCGCGGATGCACGGCGCCGAACCAGCTCGGCAGATAGCGGTCGCGGCCCATCGAGAACCAGGCGCGGGACGCATCGTTGATGCACCCGTTGGCCGACGCCGTCGTCGCGAACACCGTTCCGATGAAGAGCAGGACCATCAGGCTGGAGCTGCCGGTCACGCGGGCGGCGTCGAACAGCGGCGTGCCGGCCTGGCCGAGATACTCCCACGGGATCAGGCCCGAGCAGACATACCAGGTCAGCGTCGCGGCAATCACCAGCGTCATGATGCCGGCCATCGTGCCGAAGGGCAGCGAGCGCGCCGGCGAGCGGACCTCTTCGGCCGCCTGGCAGGTGCCCTCGATGCCGAGATAGTACCACAGCCCGAAATGCAGCGCGGCGACGATGCCGAGCCAGCCATAGGGCAGCGGCTCGTTGCTCACCGCCGAGAAGTCGAGCGGCACCGCCGACGCGCCGAACTGCACGGCGAGGAAGAGCAGGATGATCGCCACGAAGGCGAAGGCGGTGATCACCAGGTTGAAGCTCAGCGACGCCAGCACGCCGCGATAGTTGAGGTAAGCCAGCGCCAGGATGGTCATGATGATGAAAGGCTGCTGGTTCAGCCCTGTGTGGCCGAGCATGCCCGCAACCGTATCGAGCAGGAAGCCGATGGTGATGGCGTTGGCCGCCTCCAGCATGGTGTAGGCCATGACCAGGAAGAGGCCGACATTGAAGGCCATCAGCGGGCCGACGATGTGCTTGGCCTGCGCATACTGGCCGCCGGCCGCGGCGACCGTCGAGGTCACCTCGGAGTCGATCATCGCCACGCAGGTGTAGAGCAGCCCGGCGACCCAGCAGGCGACGAGGCCGGCGATCATGCCGCCTTTGCCGACCGAGAAATTCCATCCCATGTATTCGCCGACCAGAACGATGCCGACGCCGAGCGCCCAGACGTGGCCGGGCCCGAGCACGCGCAGGAGGCCAAGCCTCTCCGGCGCTGCAGTAGCGGAAACGTTGCTCATGAATGTCCCCTAAGAGCTAAAGCAATCCCGGCAAAAGCGTGCAGCGGTTTTGCGTCCGGAATTGCGTAATGAAAGAGAGCTGGACGATGTCCGGCGGACGACGGTTCACCGTGCATCGTCAAAGCTCGTGACGCTCTTGCGTCAGCTCCAGCTCACCCTCTCGCGATGAAGTCAGCAGTTCGTTGTCGTAGGTCGTGTCGACCTTGATCATGTCGAGGAGCATGATCCCCGCGATGATCGCCGATATCACCCACGCCGCGATCTCGAGATAATTCCAGATATCCATGACGCGCCCCCTCAGCCCTTGCCGTTCTTGCCGAAGCGCTCTTCGATCACCTCGCGGTATTCCTTGTCGGAAAGCCGGACGACGAGGATGAAGTAGCCGACGACCGCGACCACCATCACGATCAGCGCCGCCCAGCTGAAGGTGTAGTCGAAGCGGGCGGTGATGATGTCATTGGCCGATGCCGCGTCAGGGAAGCCGAGGGCTGCCCATTGCGACTGCTCGGCCTCGTTCTGGCCGAGCGCTTCCCAGGTCGGGTTCTCGATCGGGGCGGGGGTCTTGGCGGCGCCGGCCAGTCCCATGTAGAGCGGCACGTAAAGCGCGCCGACAGTCATCACCAGCAGCACCACCACATCGACGATCTGCCCGGCCAGGCTCTGTTTCGGAGGCTGATAAGCCATGACGACGGCCTCCCTAGCGCTTGCGGCTGCGCATCTCGTCGAGATGCTTGATGTCGAGACCGTAGATGAACGACTTGTCGTCGCTGTAGTGACGCAGCATCGCGACGATGGCCGCGGTGTTGAAGGCCAGCACGAGGATGGCGGCGATCGCCAGCACGAGGCGTATGGTGCCCTCGCCGATCAGCGGCCACATGGTGAACAGTGCGAAAAGTATGGTGACCCAGAGCCCGATGACGAAGGCCAGCGCCCCCGTGCGGTCTCTCTGGTGCATGCGGTCGATACGCGCGTCGAGCGAACGCGCGTCGGCCATTTCGGCTAATCTCGCTTCCATCTTTCCTCCCCAGGCAGTTTTGATTGTTATGAAAACAACTTGCCTCACAGGAATTTCTGCCCATTCCGCCCCTGCGTCAAGCTGTCGCGTGTGCTGCACCGCATCAATTCGGTCCAGATGTGCACGAGTCGGAGAAATCCTTGAATCTCAAGGGTTTGTGACGGGGGCGTCCACTCGATGCCCGTCAGGGCGGTCCGTCCGCAAGCGGTGAGGTCGGCCCGACTCCGACGTATCGGCCGCAGCGCCGAGGTTCCGGTCGGCTCTCCGTAGTGCCGCCCGAAGAAGTCTCGCCGAGCCACCGAGAATCACTTGCCTCACAGGAAAACATTTTGCACGCCAGTATTGCGCTGCCTTGCGAAATCGGTTCAGTATCGTCGCGTGGAAGAGAGCCCGGGGAACGGCTCCGCCGCCGAAACAAAAGACGATGAGGGAGTGAGCCGACATGACCCGTTCCTGGAGATTTTCGACGCTGATCGACCGCCATAAGGCGCTCGGCTCAAACCTCGAGGATTGGAGCGGCATGGGCACCGCCTGGAGCTATTCCGGCGACCCCGACAAGGAATATCTGGCGATCCGCACCAAGGCCGGCCTGATGGACGTGTCGGGCCTGAAGAAGGTCCACATCACCGGGCCGCATGCAGCCCACCTCATCGACATCGCCACCACGCGCGACCCCGAAAAGATCTATCCCGGCAAGTCGGCCTATGCCTGCATGCTGAACGAGGCGGGGAAATTCACCGACGACTGCATTCTCTATCGCACCGGGCCGAACTCGTGGATGGTGGTGCACGGCTCCGGCACCGGCCATGAGGAGCTCACCCGCGCGGCGATGGGCAAGGACGTCTCGATCCGCTTCGACGACAATCTGCACGACCTCTCGCTGCAGGGTCCGCTCGCCGTCGACTACCTCGCCAAGCACGTGCCCGGGATCCGCGACCTGCCCTACTTCCATCACATGCAGACGCAGCTCTTCGGCCTGCCGGTGATGATCTCGCGCACCGGCTATACCGGCGAGCGCGGCTACGAGATCTTCTGCCGCGGACAGGACGCCGGCGTCATCTGGGACCGCATCCTGGCCGAGGGCAAGAAGATGGGCATCATCCCCTGCCGCTTCACCACGCTCGACATGCTGCGCGTCGAGAGCTACCTGCTCTTCTATCCCTACGACAATTCTCAGAAATACCCGTTCGCAGACGAAGGCCCCGGCGACACGCTGTGGGAGCTCGGCCTCGACTTCACCGTCAGCCCCGGCAAGACCGGTTTCCGTGGCGCCGAGGAGCACTACCGCCTGAAGGGCAAGGAGCGCTTCAAGATCTACGGCGTGCTCTTGAAGGGCAAGGAGCCGGCCGACGAGGGCGCGCCGGTCTATCACAAGGGCAAGCAGGTCGGCGTCGTCACTTGCGCCATGTATTCGCCGCTGGCCAAGAAATCGATGGGCATCGCCCGCCTCTCGGTCGACACCGCCGTGAAGGACACGCCGCTCGAGATCCACAACAGGAGCGGCGTCATCAAGGCGACCGCGCAGCCGCTGCCCTTCGACGATCCGAAGAAGCTGAAGCGCACCGCGAAAGGTTGACCGCAACCGGAGGGACCGAAGCGACAATAGGGAAAGGCTGCATTGCCGATTGAACCGACGATCAAGAGCAGGCCCGTCTACGGGACGCTCTCGCCCCAGCCGGGCACCGACCATCTCTTCATCGCCGACGCCGAAGGGGCGGAGGCGATCCTCGATCTCGCGAAGTCGGCGCCACCGGGTTTCTTCGACGCCGCCGAGATCGTCTTCATCCCGCGCGCGTCAGGCGACGGATATCTCGCCGCCCTGCACGCGCTGAAGCCCGCCCGCTTCTACGAAGGGCCTTCGATCGGTGCCGCGCTGCCGCGGCTGAAACAGACCTTCGCCACCGCGCATATGGGGCTGCGCCTCTATCTCTCGGGCACCGAGGGGCTGATCGGCCAGGCCATGCAGGCGGCGCTCGACGCCGGCATCGACCATTCCTCCATCCAGACCGAGCATCGCGGCTCGCTGGCGCGGCGCGTCCAGTGCGTCCACTGCAAGGGCGTCACCGAGGACGTGACCACGCAGCCGGTCACCTGCTCGCATTGCGGCCTTCTTCTTTTGGTACGCGACCACTATTCGCGCCGCCTCGCCGCCTTCCAGGGCGTCTGCATCAACGCCGAGGACCAGAGCGAGAAAGTGCCCGTCGAGGAGGTCTTCCGATGAGCGCCGGCACGACAAAACTCGACGTCACCGTCGCCGACGTCGTCCCGGTCAACGAACTGGTGACGCGCTTCCACTTCCGGCCGACCAATGGCGGCCATCTCCCCACCTTCTCCGGCGGCGCGCATGTCGTCGTCGAGATGCGCGAGCACGAAGGGGCGACGCCGCGCCTCAACCCCTATTCGCTGATGTCCTCGCCGCTGAACACGGCCGAGTACACGATCTCGGTGCGCCGCGACGATGTCGGGCGCGGCGGCTCGCTGTTCATGCACCGCCAGGTCAAGCCCGGCGACCGCATGGTCATCTCCTATCCGGTCAACCTCTTCTCGCTCGACCTCAGGGCAAAAAAACACCTGATGATCGCCGGCGGCATCGGCATCACGCCGTTCATGGCGCAGACCGCGCAGTTGGCAAGCTCCAGCGGCAATTTCGAGTTGCATTATGCCTGCCGTACCGCCTCGCTGTTCACCTATGGCGACGTGCTCGCCGAGCGTTACGGCAAGCGCATCCATCTCTATCACGACGATCGCGGTGAGAAGATCGAACTCGCCCGCCTGCTCGCCTCGCAGCCGCTCGGCACGCATCTCTACATCTGTGGCCCGGCGCCGATGATCGACTGGGTGCGCAACACCGCCGCCGCCTCGGGCTGGCCGTCGGAGACCGTGCACTACGAGCATTTCTCGGCGCCGAAGCCCGGCCTGCCCTTCGACGTCACGCTCGCCGTCAGCGACAAGAAAATCCGCGTCGGCGAGCAGCAGAGCCTGCTGGAGGCCATCGAGGCGGCCGGCGTCGACCCGCCCTATCTCTGCCGCGGCGGCGTCTGCGGCCAGTGCGAGACCAACGTCATCTCGTCGGACGGAAAATTCCTGCACAACGACCACTGGCTCTCGGAGGAGGAGCACCGCTCGGGCAAGAAGATCATGCCCTGCGTGTCGCGCTTCGAGGGCCGCTCGCTCGTCCTTGAACGGTAGGGAGGCACTTGCATATGGGCATCCAGTTCCGCACCGAAACCTTCCGAGACGACTTCACCTTCAGGAACTCGCCGGAGCATATCCGCCGCTTCCCCTTCCCGTTCCACGAAGACAGCTACATGTACGCGGTCAACATCGAGCCGCATGTGCCGGGTCCCAAGGGCAGCGTTCTCGAAAACCTGATCGACGTCGACGAGCACTATGTCTCGGAGATGGCCGACCGCGCGCTGGTGCTGGCGGAAGACCCGCTGCGCTGCCAGTCGCTGCCGCACATGACGCTCGCCGGCTGGGACCTGCTCGAGCTCCTGATGACCGAGCAGGCCAAGGGCTATCCCGAGCATTTCACACTGACGCGCGACGGCGACAACTGGCACTGGATCAACCGGCCGCTCGGCATCGACCAGAAATTCGTGTTCGGCGACCTCTCGACCCTGCCCTATGGGCCGATGGAATACATAACGCGCCAGAGCCAGGGCGACTTCTGCATCCTCGACCAGCGCGACGGCAATCTCTGGATGGACGCCGGCATCGTCACCACCCAGGCCGACTGGTCACTCGACTTCGACATCGGCATGAACTTTTTCGAGTGGCACGCGCCGGTGCCGCTGGCCCACGAAAAAGGCGTCTTCACGCGGGCGCTGAAATTCCTGCTCAACATCCAGCAGGGCCAGCCGGCGCGGCGGCTCAACTGGACGATGACCATCAACCCGCGCCTCGACACTTCCCCTGAGAATTTCCACAAATGGGGCCCGGACCGCACCACCGTCACGCCCGAAAATGTCGGTCAGAAGGTGCATCTGCGCGTCGAGCTGCAGAGCTTCTGGCGCCTGCCGCGCTCCAACGCGATGGTCTTCCCGATCCGCTGCTATTTGATCAAGATGGACGAGCTCGCCACCTCGAAGAAATGGGCGCGGCGCCTCCATCGCGTGCTGCGCGACCTGCCCGAGGAACTCGCGACCTACAAGGGCCTGACGCGTTACCGCCCGACGGTGGTGGAATGGCTGGCGAAACACGACGACGGCGCCCCGACGTCATCGGGGTTCGGGCCGGATTAAGAGACCAACCCCCTTGGGGGGGTCAAGGCGGACGCTGCGCTCGACTACGAGTTCTCGGTATCCCGCCCGTCGGGCTCTTTCGCCACGCCCTTGAACGGCCCTTCACTGGCTTTGCGCTCCATGAACTGGCCATTGCGCTCGTTGCGCTTCTGCCAGTCCCCGTTCTCGTGCTGGAACTGGGTCCTGCCTGTCACTGCACCCTTGCGATAGTCATCACCTGTGTTTCTAGCCATAACAACCTCCTTAGAACATACAGTGAACATAATCCTGATTCGCACGAAGGGCAAATATGGCAACCTCTCCCAACCCTCTCTCAACCCACCCGCAACCAACTGGTTGTGTCCTGCGCAAGAAGGGCTGCGAAATTTTGGTAAAAAAGTTTGGTTAAGATTCGGTTGAATCCATGGATTCGAATCACTATATAGAGATTCGCCATGGATTCGCGCTACATTTTGACAATACCAGGACGAACTACGGAAGCCGATTTGGTCTTGCCCGCACTTCAGATTCTCGCGGAATCCGCGAATCCGGGGCGTGGGTTAACCACTGCCGAATTGGCGAAAGCACTACGTGACCGCCTCGTTGCGACCGAAGATGACCTGAAAATTCTGGAAGGCAGGAAAGATGATCGCCTTAGCCAAACGATACGAAATCTAGTGAGTCATCGGCGACTCGCCCGCCAGGGCCTTGCGACCTACGAAAAGAATCCCGTCGATGGACAAGGCTACCATCGCCTTACCGCGATGGGGTTTCGAACCATCACCGAGCAACGGAGAAAGCCATAGGACCCATCTGACGACCGCTTCCTGATCTGACGAGGTCTCGAACACCTAGTCAGTTCAGCAGCCGCCAGCAGGGCGGTACGTCGAGGCCAAATGCCCCGACACCCACTGGCCCGGAAATAGTTCCGGGTCAGAACAAGCGACCGAACAACGGATCACTCAAGCGTGGGCGACATTGATTCATCTCTGACTCGGCGTCAACCGTCATTCGGTCGCACCTTTCTAGAAAGGAAAGGCAATGCGCGACCGCAAGGTCACACCGGAGATGGTTCCGGTGATAAAACTGGCCCGCGATCTGGGTTACAACTACGCGCTCATCGCGTCGTATTTCCAGATCAATCAAGGCCGTATCGCTGATGTAATGAAGGGACGCATCGGCCCCGACATCCCAGCAGCGTTGGAACTTCCCGCCGACTTCCCAATGGAAATGGCGGCCTAGAGAAAGCCAGGGGCGGCCCTCGGGTCGCCCCTCGGTCACCAGATGATTTTAACGCCCCTTTCTTCGTCATCCTAAGGCGAAGCCGACCGCAGTGAAAGCGTGCCTCACACCCCAATCGACACCCCACCCCTCTCCATGCCACCATAAGCTCCCGCTAACGGAGCGCGCCCATGCCCGATGAAGTCATCCTCCGCCGCTGGACCGGCAAGGTGGCGACCGAGCGCGCGGCCGAATATGCGAAATACATGGCCGAGACCGGCATCGAGGAGGTGGAGACCACCGACGGCAATCTCGGCCACCAGATCACGCTGCGCGACCTCGGCGACGGCACCACCGAGATCACCGCGCTCTCCTGGTGGGTCAGCATGGACGCGGTAAAAGCCTTCGCCGGCGACGAGCCCGGCCGCGCCCGCTACTACACGGTCGACGACATCTATCTCGTCGACCGCCCCGACTTCGTCGAGCACCACGTCGTCTTCGCCGGCTTCACCCAGCCCGAACGATAGCGCCCGTTTTTCTCTCCCCCGGAAAGAGGCCTCGCCGCACAGAAGCCTCGCGACGCTTCTCCCGCCGGCCGCCGGCTAGGGCGCAGCCAGATCGAGCAGCGCGATGCCGAGCTCCGGCCGTTTCCTGCGGCAGAGATGTCTCGGCGTCTCGGTCACCATCACCTCGAGCGTCGGATGCACGACGCCGTCGAGGAAATGGCCGCCGCGCGTCGAGCCGTCGCTGAGGCCGAGCACGGCGTGGAGATGCACGCTCGCTGCGCCGTCCGCATCCTGGCCGATGTCGCCGAGCATGCTCAGCACCTCGCATTGCTCGTCGACCGGGATCCTGCGGTAGTCGCGCGAGCCGAAATCGAACCAGCCGACGGTCGCCCGCTCGAAGGCGCCGATGGCGGAGACCGAGGCGCCCTTGATGCCCTGGCGCGCGGCGAAATCGCGGATCGCCGCAAACGCCTCCTCGCCGGGATCGAGCACCAGTGCGAAAAGCCTGACGCCGTCGGATTCGCTCAGCAGCTTCGATTTCATCCGGCCGCCCTCAGGAATGCGCGCGGTGTTCGGCGCTACGCTTGCGGGTGGCAGCCGCCTTCCTGGCCGATGCGGAACGCGCCGCCGCCGAACGCGAGGCCGACGCCTTGCCGCCCATCTCGCCACCCTTGTGCGCGGCCGGGTTGCCGGTGTGCTTGCCGCGCCCGGAGCCGCCCGGCTTCTTGCCGCCGGCGTCGTCCTTGTTGACGGTCGCCCAGGCCCGCCGCTCGGCTTCCTTCTCGGACACGCCGCGCTTCTCGTAGCCTTCGGCTATGTGGTCGGCCTTGCGCTCCTGCTTGTCGGTGTATTTCGATTTGTCGCCGCGGGGCATCTTCGCCTCCTTCGCTGGTTGAACCATCCCAACGGCAGGGCCCGCGCATCGTTCCGTGGCATCGGAGGCCTGTTCAGGGCTCTCGCTGCTCGGGCCGTTTCGGATCGGCCATCGAAATCATGTCGGCGAAGAGGGCGGCCCACTGTTCCTCGCCGAGTTCGATCAGCCCGAAGGTCCTCAGCATGAACACGCCCTCGCCGGCCAGGAACGCCAGCGCGGCGTCCCGGTCGGCCTTCTTCGTCATGTCCAGCGAGGCGAGGCGCCCGGTGTACCAGTCGCGGCTCGCGGCCACCTGCTCGGGCCGCTGCAGCAGCGCCGTCATCATCGCCGCCGAGCGCGAATATTCGGCGGCGTCGCTGTCGCGCGTCGATTCCAGATGCGCCCGGATGACGGAGCGGGGCGAGCGGTCCGGGCCGGCCCGCTCCATCACCTCCGTCTCGAAGGAAGCGCCCCAGCGCTCGATCATCGAGCGGATGAGGTTCTCCTTGGTGCCGAAGCAGTACTGCACGCCGCTCTTGGTGATGCCGGCGGCGCGGGCGACGGATTCGAAGCTGAGTTCGGCCGCGCCCTTCTCGATGACCAGCGCCTCGGCGGCGTCGAGAACCTTGTCGCGATCGATGCTGCGCGGACGTCCAACCATTTTTCCTCTTCCATTTCAATACGATCGTATTTATATGCGCGATCTCGCTCTGCCAAGTGGCGGAGCATAGAGGAATCTTCCGATGTCGCATCGAAACCGTTGGCTCGTCCTGGCGGTCGTCTCAAGCGCGCTCTTCCTGATCGTCATCGACATGACGGTGCTCTACACGGCGCTGCCCACCCTGACGCTCGAGCTCGCCGCGACGGCGACCGAAAAACTCTGGATCGTCAACGCCTATCCGCTCGTCGTGGCCGGACTGCTGCCGGGGCTCGGCACGCTCGGCGACAGGCTCGGGCACAAGCTGATGTTCATGACCGGACTGGCGGTGTTCGGCACCGCCTCGCTGTGCGCCGCCTTCGCGCCTTCGCCGGCGGCGCTCATCGCCGCGCGGGTGCTTCTGGCGGCGGGCGCGGCGATGATGATGCCCGCCACGCTCTCCCTGATCCGGCTGACCTTCACCGACGAGAAGGAGCGCTCGCTGGCGATCGGCATCTGGGCCGCCGTCGCCTCCGGCGGAGCGGCGCTCGGTCCGGTCGTCGGCGGGCTGCTGCTCGAATATTACTGGTGGGGCTCGGTCTTCCTGATCAACGTGCCTGTCGTGGTCGTCGCCCTTGCGGCGAGCGCCCTGCTGCTCGCCAACCGCCCCGGCGACGCCGACCGGCCTTGGGACCTGATCGGATCCGTGCAGATCATGTTCGGCCTCGTCGGCCTCATCTATGCCATCAAGGAAGTCAGCAAGCGCGATCCCTCATGGGGGGTCGCGGCGCTCGCCTTGGCGATCGGCCTCCTTGGCATTGCCATCTTCGTACGCCGCCAGCGCCGCAGCACGCATCCGCTGATCGATTTTTCGCTGTTCACCAACCCTCGCTTCTCGGCGGGCGTGGCGACGGCGCTGGTGGCGTCCGGCGCGCTGATCGGCGTCGAGCTGGTGTTCAGCCAGCGGCTCCAGCTCGTGCTCGGCTACTCGCCGCTGGAGGCGGGCCTGCTGATCCTGCCGATCCCTATCGCCGCGTTCGTCGCCGGACCCCTAACCGGGATCGCGCTGTCCCGGATGCTGCCGACCAGGATCCTGTGGGGAGCCCTCCTCCTGACCGGACTTGCGCTCGCAATGTTTCTTCTCGTGCACCAGCAGGCCACCTTCGTCTGGCTCACCCCGCTGGCGGTGATGGGTTTCGGCGTCGGCGCGGCGATGACCGCCGCCTCCAGCACCATCATGCTGTCGGCGCCCGCCGAGCGGGCGGGAATGGCGGCGTCGATCGAGGAGGTTTCCTTCGAGCTGGGCGGAGCGCTCGGCGTCGCCCTGCTCGGCAGCCTGATGTCGGCGCTCTACACCTACGCCATGATCGTGCCGGAAGGGATGTCGGTGGCGCCACAGGCGCGCGACAGCCTCGACGAGGCGCTGATCCTCGCGAATGGCCTCGCCGCCGACCAGTCCGCCAGCCTTGCCGCGCTTGCCCGCGCCGCCTTCGACCAGGCCTTCTTCGGCGTGATCGTCGCCGCCATCGTGCTGCTGCTGCTCGTGGCAGCCGCGATCGGGCTCAAGACGGCAACCGCCTCCGAGCGAGACGAGCAGGCCGGCGTCGCCCGGCATTGAGGTGAGGGCTTTGGAGTCTATTGAGGTCTTTCGGCGGCCCTCACGGCCGCCGTCGATGTGGCTGTTGGCAGCCGCGCCATTGTCAGCGAAGCTGCCAGCCGACAATGGCACTACGCTTGACGTCAAGACCGATAAGGAAGGTAAGTGCTCGCTTGAGATAAAAACAAGGCGTCTGTTCCGTCTCTTGGCAGCTCATTCGGCTTTCCCTGCCACCATAATTGAAAAGGTTGATCCATCCGAAGGCATTGAGATCGCCCTCCGCGCATCGACAACGTCGGCTCGGTCAGCATGCATAGCACCGGGTACATTCCGGGACTGAAGGGAAGGCTCAATCTGATTTGGACACGTCGCGACGGACCTATCTCTACGCGGAAACATTGCGATCGACGGCGGAAAGAGCAGCCTGCAACATTTGTAGTCAATGAACCTATCGAACTTGAAGACGCTGAGGGGACTATCGTCTACGCGACCGTAAAACACATTGCCGCAAGGGTTTCGTTGGTTCAGTTTACGCGCCGCACTTGATTACGGACACTCTCGCTCCACCTACTTCCCCAGCCCCTTCAGCCGATAAAGCGCTTCCAGCGCCTCCTTCGGCGACATCTCGTCCGGGTTGATGCCGGCCAGCGCCTCCGCCACCGGATCGCTCTTCGCAGCCGCCGGCGCCTCGCGGCGGAGCGCGGCCGAAAACAGCGGCAGGTCGTCGATCAGTTTTTCCGCCTTGTTGGCGGTCTCGCCGCTTTCGAGCTGCGCCAGAACGTCCTTCGCGCGCGCAACAACCGCCGCCGGCAGGCCGGCAAGCCTGGCCACCTGCACGCCGTAGCTGCGGTCGGCCGCGCCCTTTGCCACCTCGTGCAGGAAGACCACGTCGCCTTCCCATTCCTTCACGCGCATCGTCACATTGTGAAGCCGGCTCAATTTTCCGGCGAGCGCCGTCATCTCGTGGAAATGCGTGGCGAAGATCGCACGCGCCTTGTTCTTCTCGTGCAGATATTCCACCGCCGCCCAGGCGATCGACAGGCCGTCGAAGGTCGCGGTGCCGCGCCCGATCTCGTCGAGGATGACGAGGCTCCTCTCGCCGGCCTGGTTGAGGATCGCCGCCGTCTCCACCATCTCGACCATGAAGGTCGAGCGCCCCCGCGCCAGGTCGTCCGACGCGCCGACGCGGCTGAACAGCCGGTCGACTACGCCGATATGGGCCGACCGCGCGGGCACGTAGGAACCCATCTGCGCCAGGATGGCGATCAGCGCGTTCTGGCGCAGGAAGGTGGATTTACCGCCCATGTTCGGGCCGGTCAGCAGCCAGATCGCGCCGTTCCTGCCGCCGTCCTCCGGCGAGAGGTCGCAGTCATTGGCGACGAAGGGCGCCTCGGCCTGCCGGCGCAGCGCCTGCTCCACGACAGGGTGCCGCCCGGCTTCGATGGCGAAGGCGAGGCTGTCGTCCACGAGGGGACGCGCATAGTCCTCGGCCAGCGCGAGACAGGCGAGCGCAGCCGACACGTCGAGCACGCTGAGCGCCTGCGCCCCCGCGCGGATTTCTTCCGCCGCTGCGACCGCCTCCGTCACCAGCCGCTCGAAGGCAGCGAGCTCGATGGTCAGCGCGCGATCGGCGGCATTGGCGATCTTGCTTTCCAGCCCTGCAAGCCCGGTCGTGGTGAAGCGCATCGCGTTCGCCATCGTCTGGCGATGGATGAAGCGGCCCTTCAATTCGTCGGTGCCGTTCATCGCGGCCTGATGATTGGCCGTCACCTCGATGTAATAGCCAAGCACATTGTTGTGCCGGATCTTCAGCGAGCGGATGCCGGTCTCCTCCTGGAGGTCGCGCTCCATGCCGAGGATCACGCGCCGCGACTCCGTCGCCAGTCCGCGCGCCTCGTCGAGGTCGCCGTCATAGCCTTCGCGCAGGAAACCGCCGTCGCGCTTCAGCAGCGGCAGCTCTTCGGCGAGCGCCTCCTCCAGATGCCCAGCGAATTCTTTCGGCAGCGCCGCGATCGCCCGCATTGCCTGCATCAACTCATCGGTCAGCGGCGCATTCGCGAACAGCGTCGCGATCTCGCCGGCCGCGGCGAAGCCGGCGCGCAGCGCGCCGAGGTCGCGCGGGCCGCCTCGGTTGAGCGCCAGCCGGGTCAGCGCGCGCGGCATGTCGGCAACGCCCTTCAGCGAGAGCCGCAGCGCCTCGCACAATCTCGTCTCGGCGAGGAAGAAGGAAACCGAATCCAGCCGCCGGTTGATCGCGGCGGGGTCGGTCAGCGGCGCGGTCAGCCGGTCCGCCAGAAGCCTCGCGCCGCCGCCGGTCACCGTGCGGTCGATGGCGCGGAACAGCGAGCCGTCGCGGCTGCCCGACAGCGTGCGCATCAGTTCGAGGTTGGCGCGCGTCGCCGGGTCGATGAAGAGCGTCGCGCCGTTCTCCTCGCGCTCGGGGAAATCGAGCGGCGGCCGCTCGGCGATCTGCGTCTTCTCGACATAGGCTATTGTCGCCGAGATGGCCGACAGTTCCGCGCGGCTGAAGCTGCCGAAACTGTCGGGCGTCGCGATGCCGTAGAAGCGCGCGACGCGGCTTGCCGCGGCGGAACTGTCGAAGAGCTGCGCCGGCTGCGGGTTCGCCACCCGGCCGAGCACGTCGAAGGTCGCTTTGAGTTCCTCGTCGTAAAACACGCTGTCGGCGACGATCAGCTCACGGGGGTCGACGCGCAGCACGTCGGACAGCAGGCGCTCGGCACTGGTCTCGGCCACCCGGAACGCGCCGGTCGAGATCTCCGTCCAGGCGAGCGCATATGAATTGTCGCCGGCGCCCTTCACGCGGCCGAGCGCCATCAGGAAACTCGACTCGGCGGGCGAAAGCAGCTTCTCCTCGGTGATCGTGCCGGGCGTCACCAGCCTGACCACGTCGCGCTTCACCACCGACTTCGAGCCGCGCTTCTTCGCCTCGGCCGGGTCCTCGACCTGCTCGCACACCGCGACGCGGAACCCCAGCGCGATCAGCTTCTGCAGATAGTCGTCGGCGGCATGCACCGGCACGCCGCACATCGGAATGTCCTGCCCGAGATGCTTGCCGCGCTTGGTGAGCACGATGCCGAGCGCGCGGCTCGCCTCCTCGGCATCGCCGAAGAACAGCTCGTAGAAATCGCCCATGCGGTAGAACAGCAGCGAATCCGGGTTCGCCGCCTTGATCTCCACATACTGCTCCATCATCGGCGTCGCCGCCGGCTGGGCAGTCTCGCGCTTGATCGGCGTCTCGTCGTTCACCTGTTGCTTCCGTTTGCGGCAAAATCCGCTGCCCCCGCCTTGTTGGCGGTTTACAGTGGCGAAGTGTAGCCTTAATCCCGAACGCTCCACAAAAACAAAGCTGCTTCCCACAGACAGCATTCCCTGGGAGGGGATATTTCGCATGGCCAAGAAACCGGAGAACGCGGGCCCGTCGGTGAGCGCGGAGGAAGCGCTGCACTTCCACGCCATGGGCCGCCCCGGCAAGCTGGAGGTCGTCCCGACCAAGCCGATGGCGACCCAGCGCGACCTCAGCCTCGCCTATTCGCCCGGCGTCGCCGTGCCGGTGAAGGCGATCGCCGAGGAGCCCTCCAGGGCCTTCGACTACACCACCAAGGGCAACATGGTCGCCGTCATCTCCAACGGCACCGCCATCCTCGGCCTCGGCAATCTCGGCGCGCTGGCCTCGAAGCCCGTGATGGAGGGCAAGGCCGTGCTCTTCAAGCGCTTCGCCGACGTCGACTCGATCGACCTCGAGGTCGACACCGAGGACCCGGAAGCCTTCATCAACTGCGTGCGCTATCTCGGCCCCTCCTTCGGCGGCATCAACCTCGAGGACATCAAGGCGCCCGACTGCTTCATCATCGAGCAGCGGCTGCGCGAGCTGATGGACATCCCCGTCTTCCACGACGACCAGCACGGCACCGCCATCATCGCGGCGGCCGGCCTGATCAACGCGCTGCACCTCACCGGCCGCGACATGAAGAGCGCAAAACTCGTCTGCAACGGCGCCGGCTCGGCCGGCATCGCCTGCATCGAGCTCGTCAAGTCGATGGGTTTTTCGCCCGAGAACATCATCCTGTGCGACACCAAGGGCGTGGTCTGGCAGGGCCGCACCGAAGGCATGAACCAGTGGAAGTCGGCGCATGCGGCCAAGACCGACGCGCGCACGCTGGCCGACGCGCTCGACGGCGCCGACATCGTCTTCGGCCTCTCCGCCAAGGGCGCCTTCACGCCGGAGATGATCCGCTCCATGGCGAAGAACCCGATCATCTTCGCCATGGCCAATCCCGATCCCGAGATCACGCCCGAGGAACTGGCGCAGATCCGCGACGACGCCATCATGGCGACCGGCCGCTCGGACTATCCCAACCAGGTCAACAACGTCCTCGGCTTCCCCTACATTTTTCGCGGCGCACTCGACGTCCGCGCGACCACCATCAACGACGCCATGAAGGTCGCCGCGGCGGAAGCGCTCGCCGAGCTCGCCCGCCAGGACGTGCCCGACGACGTCGCCGCCGCCTACCAGGGCAACCGGCCGAAATTCGGTCCCAACTACATCATCCCGGTGCCCTTCGACCCCAGGCTGATCTCGGCGGTGCCGATGGCGGTGGCGAAGGCCGCGATGGAATCCGGCGTCGCCAGGAAACCTATCGTCGACATGGAGAAATACGCGCAGGAGCTCAACGCGCGGCGCGACCCGATCGCCTCGACGCTCAGCCGCATCTACGACCGCGTGCGCAGGAAGCCGCAGCGCGTCGTCTTCGCCGAGGGCGAGGAGGAGCAGGTGATGCGCGCCGCCGTCTCCTATGTCAGCCAGCGCCTCGGCACCGCCATCCTGGTCGGCCGCGAGGAGATCGTGCGCGAGAATGCGCGCCTCGCCGGCGTCGACCTCCAGAAGCCCGGCATCGAGATCATCAATGCGCGGCTCTCCCGCCGCAACGCCGTCTACACCGACTACCTCTACGAGCGCGTGCAGCGGAAGGGCTTTCTCTTTCGCGACGCGCAGCGGCTGATCAACAACGACCGCAACCATTTCGCCGCCTGCATGGTGGCGCTGGGCGACGCCGACGCGATGGTGACGGGCATCACCCGCAACTATTCGACCGCGCTCGAAGATATCAGGCGCGTCATCGACGACCGCCCCGGCCACTCGGTCATCGGCGTGTCGATCGCGCTCTGCCGGGGACGCACGGTGCTGGTCGCCGACACCGCCGTGCACGACATGCCCAACGCCGTCGAGATCGCCGACATCGCCGAGGAAGCCGCCGGCTTCGCGCGCAGGATGGGTTATGAGCCGCGCGTGGCCATGCTCGCCTATTCCACCTTCGGCCACCCGGCCGGCGAGCGCTCCGAGCGCGTGCAGGAGGCGGTCAAGATCCTCGACAAGCGCCGCGTCGATTTCGAGTATGACGGCGAGATGGCCGCCGACGTCGCGCTCAACCCCGAGGTGATGAAGCGCTACCCCTTCTGCCGCCTGTCGGGCCCGGCCAACGTGCTGGTCATGCCGGCCTTCCACTCGGCAAGCATCTCGACAAAAATGCTGCAGGAACTCGGCGGCTCCACCGTCATCGGCCCGCTGCTCGTCGGCCTCAACAAGCCGGTGCAGATCGTGTCGCTGTCAGCCAAGGACAGCGACATCGTCAACATGGCCGCGATCGCGGCGTACTCAGCGGGGGTGTGAGGCACTACAAGCCCAATCCTCGGCGAATCTTCTCCCAGTCCTGCGAAAGCGCCTCGTTTCGTTTTTGGAATATCCGATTAGATAGCGTCATCGACGCATTCGATTTTGATGTCTCATAGATCGCGAACCATTCCAAAACCTGCGCGTGTGAACTCGGTTTGTTTAAGGTTCTTGCAGTTGTGAGCAGTCTTTGAATCGCCTTGTAAGTTTGCTCACTTCTGTGTCTGAGCCACTCAAGTCGGAACCATCTAAATAGGATTTGCTCTCCGAACAGCACCTGTGCACCTACAGCGATTATGCTTAGGTCGGTGGTACGCAGCAGGGCGGACACCAACCAGATGATCGAGTAAATACCAACTCGCAGCCGCTCCCTAAATAGCATTTCCTTCGTTATTTTGGCTGTAAAGTAGCTGCTCTCCATGACTGAAGCTGCTAATCTCTTAATAGGGTTCTTCTGATCGTTGTTGAAATAACCAACCGTATTCTCATGAGTAAGATTTACGTCAAATGAATTTGACAATAAGTCTTCCCGCCTCTTTTCCTCTGCACGAGGGCTGAGATAGAGGCGGTTGACCACTCCAATTACGAATATAAAAATTACAGATATTACAAAAACGATCTGAATGAGGCCGTTGAATGTTGGGTAGATTTCTCCGCTAACCAGCATTGCGGCAATGGAAGTGGCTGCGGCCAGATAAAAAAGAAAATCCGACCAGACTTCCGCTTGGATCAAAGGTTTATAGTAATTCTCGGCAATGGGATCGCTTCGCATTCGTGTCGCCCCCGCTCACTCGATAACCACATTGAAGGGCGCGCTTTGCGCCACAAGAACATCGTCCGACATGCGTATAATAAACGCCTCGGCGATGTGTACGCCCCGATATTCGAGAGACTCCCAGAGTCGACTCCCAATTGTCGGCGGATAGAATCCACCTCGCAACTGACGCCGCGCAAATGCCATAGCTCCGGTGTTGGTTATCCTCCACTGAACTCGATAACCCGAAGGTACTGTCTGACCTGCGTTAACTTTAGCGTCGAACCAAAGCCCGCCGTTTCGTGGAAGAACATCGCCGGGGAGAACCGCTCTACCGTAGGAGCTATGTTGTCCACGATGCCATACTGCAATGACGGTTACATTGCTCGACGGAGACGCGAGTTGCTTCCACGGCGGCGATTGCATGTGAGAAGGCCGATTAAAATTGCCAGGAAGTATTGAAAGGCCAAACTTTTGAACCACATCGACCAAGCCGTCGAGATGCGCTGCGGATGCGAGCAACAGAGACTTTACCCCTGAAGCCTCCTCCAAAGTCGATTTAACAGCTTTGATCTCTTCCCCCTTCGCGAAATCGTCACCAAACACTTTACGCCAGGCAGCTATGCTCTCTGACCGCCCTTCCATTTGGTAAGCGTCGTCGATCCATCCTCGATACTTATGGATGAAGCTACGGAAATTACGGTATTGGTCTTCCGTCCAGCTACCTGCGAAGTCCTCCGTCGAAAGTTTTGGGTTCTCTACGCGAGGTTTGTATGGTCGTTCCTGTAACCAGTCATCCAGTCGAGCAAAGATCGTTCTCAGAGTGGTCGGGGTATCAGAAAAATCACTTGTTCCTTTGTCAAACCACTCAATTTGTTTTCCAAGTAAAGTTGTTAGCAGGACTGAAGAGCACGTAAATCTCGTCTTAATATCTCTCAAATATTTAATTAACCTTGTGGCCTTCCTAAACGAATTCAATCCCGAATAGTCGTTTCTCTCCTTCAGCCATTTCGTGTATTCAACTGGCTCGCTCCTCTCAAAAGTGTTTTCTTTTTTGTTGCAGACTTCTAAAGATATTTCTGAGACGCGGCTAGCGACGCACGGAGCTATATCGACCTTTCGATCCCCAGCGTAAGTTATAGTGACGCAATAGTCCCAGACCTTGCATTTATCGGCATACAGCTCACTTTGACTAAATTGCTGCCCCAAAGTTTTAACGTAATCACTAGCGCTCCAGCCCTCTACCGGATCAACCATAACCAACAAGTCGGCATCAAACTCACCTCCGTCTACCGGCTTAATGATTGTGTCATGCGCCCAGGAGCCTTGCTCTTCAAACCCTTTAATCCTGGGAGTCCAATTGGACTTCCGAATGAAAGATTGCAAAGCTTGGATATTTTCCTCCAAACGATCGATGCGGGTTTGATTTAGGTTGACGGTATCGCGCAGAAAGTCCGTGAATATATCAACAAGTTTCAATAGTAGCCCCTAGCAAACCGATTCGTTCGTAAGCTTATCCTGTTTACGCAAGGCCGGTCGAACAAAATGTGAACCTAGGGGTTGTCGGTACGCGTTTGCGTAGGCGTTTCGGATCGAAACGTATGAGTTTGTGAGGATCCATTTTGCGCCAGCCCGTCCCGCCGTCCCACCGCGCCTTCGCCCGCGCGATGCGGGCCGATTCGACCAATGCCGAGAACGTGCTGTGGCAGGCGCTGCGCGGCAAACAGCTCGGCGGGCTGAAGTTCAAGCGGCAGGTTCCGCTCGACGGCTACATAATCGATTTCGTCTGCTTCGAGGCGCGGCTGATCGTCGAGGTCGACGGCGGCCGGCATGCGGAGTCGGCGCGCGACGCCGTCCGCGACCGCCATTTCGAGGCGGCGGGGTTTCGCGTGCTGCGGCTCTGGAACGACGAGGTGCTGAAGAATATCGACGGCGTGTGCCTGGCGATCCTGCAGGAAGCGCGGGGCAGGCAGGGCGAGGGGTAGGCGCTTTACGAGGGTTCCCCTCTCTTGGATTTTCTAACGACTTGGCTTCGCCAAGATCGAGAAAATCCTTTCTCCCCCGCACGGGGGGAGATAACGCGCGTCGCCGTCGCCGCTCAAATCGCCAGCGCCGCATGAGTTGCACCACTGATACGCGGGCGCGGGTTCCCTCTGATGGGCACGGTTTCCGCAGAGGTTCCAGGGCGAGTTCGATGCAAATCCCGACCTCGGCGATTAACCGCTGCGGCGACGCAGCGCCCTATCTCCCCCCTTGCGGGGGAGGAAGCAAATTCCTGGGCTTGGCGCAGCCAAGTCCTTGGAATTTGCAAGAGAGGGGGTCCGCGGCGTGGACGAAACAAATCCCCTCTCTTGCGATTTCCAACACTTAGCCTCCGCTCACGCTCCAGCTAAGATGTTGAAATCGCTTTCTCTCCCGCAAAGGGAGAGATAAGGGCCGCGCCCCTCAAAAAATTTTCACCCAGCTTTCTCCACCCCCCCAAAACCTCCCCCATAATCGACGTCACCGCCCTCGCGGGAACCCGGGTCATGAACCGGATGACGGGGAGGGCGGCGGCGCCGGATCGGTCGCGCGGAGGTGGCGCGGCTGGGTGATGAGCCCCGAGGTCCGGGCCCTGACCGAGGTCGCGCGGTGAAACGATTCTGCGTCCCCTCCAGGTAGGGCAAGAACGCCGGCGACGCTTGGGAAACCGCGCCGCAAACTAAAACAGATGGTGCGGGCCCGGGCGTCGCTTCCCGACTTCATCATCCTCCCCGAAAGGCCGCCGGCCGATCGGGACAACGGCCAGGCGCTTCGGCGAGCGTGGCGACGACCGCGCACGCCGGAAGCCCGGCGGCCCCCGGCAAATCCCAACCCTAGAAAAAGGAGCACGCGCATGACCAGGAGAAGACCGAAACCCGCCCCGCCGCCGCCCGTCGGCAGACAGCCCCGCCTGCGTTTTGACGAACTCGAGGAGGAGGAGCGCGAGTACATCCGCCGCACGCTGGCGGGCCATGACGATTGGGGCAGCGCCTACGCCTATGACGAGGACGGCCGGCTCTATGCCGGCATGGAGCTGGCCGAGCTGCTGCTCGCCATCCTCCGCCATGTGCAGGAGGTCGACGGCGCCCCGGCGCGCTGCCGCAAACGGGAGTGCCGCAGCGGCCGCTGCCACATGTATATCGACGAGGACGAAGCCGGCGTCTGCCAGGGCGGCATAAAGATGTCCTCCATCGACCGGGCGGGCGTCGTTCTCAGCGGCCTCCTGGCCGTCTTCAAGCACTATTATCCCGCCTGGTTCGACCACGCGGCGGAGAAGGACGCGGCGCGGGAGAAGGCGGAAGCAGCCGGCGGGTGAGCGGCCTCACTGCATCAGCGCCTTCTTCTTCTCCTGCAGGAAGGCGCGCACGGCCGGGTCGCGCTCCAGTCCGATCGCGCGCTCGTAGGCGCGGGCCGCCGCGGGCACATCGCCCAGCTTCGCCAGCAGCCCCGCCCGCGCCGCCCAGTAGGGCTGGTAGTCCGCCAGCCGCCCGGACCAGGTCCGGTCCTCGGCCAGCGCGTCGAGCCCGGCGAGCGCCGCTTCGGGCCCGACCGTCTCGGCGACCGCCGCGGCGCGGTTCAGCGCCACCACGGGCGATCCCCCCGATAGCGCCAGCGCGTCGTAGAGCGTCACCAGCGCGGCCCAGTCCGTGCGCCCGGTCAGCCGGCGCGCCGCGTGCACGGCCTGCACCGCTGCCTCGAGTTGGTAGCGGCCGATCCGCTCCTCGCCTGCGGACAGTTTTGCCGCCCGGCGCAACCGCGCCTCCGCCTCCTCGATCATGCCGGAATCCCACAGCAAGAAACTCTGCTCGCCGAGCGGCACGTAGCGTCCTGCCGCGTCGCGGCGCGCCGGCCGCCGCGCCTCGGCGAACAGCATCAGCGCGACCAGGCTTTCCGCCTCCGCCTCGTCCGGCATCAGCGCCGCCGCCAGCCGGCCGAGCCAGATCGCCTCGCCGGCAAGGTTGCTGCGCCGCGCGTCCATGCCGGCGGGATCGCTCCAGCCTTCCGAATAGGCCGCGTAGATCGCCGCCAGCACGGCGTCCAGCCGCTCGGCCAGGTCCTCGCGCTCGGGCAGGCGGAACGGGATGCCTGCCTCGCGGATGCGCGCCTTCGCCCGCACCAGCCGCTGCGCCATCGCCGAGGGCTGCACCAGGAAGGCCGAGGCGATCGCGGCCGCGTCGAGGCCGAGCAGCGTCTGCAGGATCAGCGGCGCGCGTATGCCCGGCTCGATGTCGGGATGCGCGCAGGCGAACATCAGCCGGAGACGCTCGTCGGGAATGTCATTTTGCCTGGCCTGCATGGCTTCCGCCTCCTCGGCGATCAGCGCGAGATGCGGCCGCGCCTCCTCGCCGGTCCGCCGCCGCCGCACCGCGTCGATGCCGCGCCGGCGCGCCACCGACAGCAGCCAGGCCTCCGGCTTTGCCGGCACGCCGTCGCGCGGCCAC